>CAWECK010000016.1:0-933188 GCA_963807715.1 uncultured Planctomycetia bacterium | reverse complement strand
CCAAGTTAAAGAGTTGGAGGCCGATTTTCGGAATTTCGAGTCCGAAATCGATGGTAAGTCCAATGTTGATGGGGTGCGGGTCGTGGGCAGGCGATGTAGTGAAGACCTAGGTCGTTGAATGTGGCCTCAGGCTGTGCGATTCTGTTCGCGATGACTGATCGCGAGTGAGGGATCGCTCATGTTTCTCAGGCGTTACGAGCGGCGGAAGAATGGCAAGCCGCATACGTATTGGGCGTTGGCCGAGTCGTATCGCACGGCTCAAGGCTCGCGGCAACGCGTCGTGGCCTATCTGGGCGAACTGAGTGCGGACGAGCAGGACGGCTGGACGCGGCTCAGTTCGCATCTCAACGGGGAAGTGAAAACGCGGCCGCAACGGACGCTCTTCGATCCGCCCCGCCGTGACGAACGGCGAGACGACGAGCCGCTGCTGGTGAAACTCAGCAGCATTCGGCTGGAACGCACGCGCAATTTCGGCGATATCTGGCTGGCCTGGGGATTGTGGCGGCTGCTGGAGTTGGACCAACTGCTGGAGCGGTTGATCGAGCCGGGGCGTGAAGACGTATCGTGGGCCACGATCGCGGCGATTCTGGTCATCGCCCGTTTCTGCGAACCGTCGAGCGAGTTGCACATCGCCGACACATGGTATCGCCGCACGGCGCTGGACGAGTTGCTGGGCGTCGCGGCGGAACAAGTTCACACCGACCGCTTGTACAAGG
Organism: uncultured Planctomycetia bacterium; assembly: GCA_963807715.1. Taxonomy (GTDB): domain Bacteria; phylum Planctomycetota; class Planctomycetia; order Pirellulales; family PALSA-1355; genus CAWECK01. Next base: position 932,472 of record CAWECK010000016.1, on the reverse strand, counting down.
GTCTGGATCAACTGCTCCCGCACAAGGAAGCGTTGGAAAAGCATTTGCGGCAGCGACTTGGCGAATTGTTCGAATTGAAATGCGACCTGCTGCTTTACGACGTGACCAGCACCTACTTCGAAGGCGAGATGGATGGCTGTCCGCTGGCCCAGCGGGGCTATTCGCGATTCCCGCGGTGATCGGCCGCAGGTTTGCATCGGACTGGTCGTGACGGAGGAGGGCTTTCCCGTGGGCTACGAGGTCTTCGCCGGCAACACCCACGATTCGAAGACGGTGCAGGAAATCATCGAATCGCTGGAGAAAAAGCACGGCTCGCTGAATCGGGTGTGGGTCATGGACCGCGGCATGGTCAGCGAAGCGAACTTGAAGTTTCTGCGCGAGCGTGGCGGGCAGTACATCGTGGGAACGCCCAAGGCGATGCTGCGGCAGTTCGAGCAGCACTTGACCACACAAGACTGGACGACGGCTCAGGCGGGCGTCGAGGTGAAGCTTGTGCCTGGCCCGAGCGGAGACGAGACGTTTCTGCTGGCCCGCAGCGCCGATCGGCGCACCAAAGAGTTGGCGATGCACGAGAAGTTCACCGCGCGCATGGACGAGGGATTGCAGAAGATGCAGGCGGCCGCGGAAGCGGGCAGACTCAAGGACGAAGCGACGGCCGGCGAGCGGCTGGGCCGGTTGAAACAGCAGAACTGGCGCGTCGCACGCTTTTGACGTGAAGATCAAGAAACTGGCCACGCCGCGCGGCAAGCAACGCTTGGACATCACCTGGCAGCGCAACGCGAAATTCGGCGACTGGTCGCAGCTTGCCGATGGTTGCTACTTATTGCGCAGTAATCTACAAGGCGTCGACGCCGCGACGTTGTGGAAGCACTACATCCAACTGACGGAAGCCGAAGGGGCCTTTCGGATCACGAAAGACGAGTTGGCGATCCGCCCGATCTGGCATCAGAAAGAAGACCGCGTAAAAGCCCACATCCTGGTCTGCTTCCTGGCCTACGCCATGTGGAAAACGCTGGCCGGCTGGATGCGGAACGCAGGCTTGGGCGACGCCCCGCGAACGCTGCTGGAAGAAATGGCGAAACTCAAAAGTGGCGACGTGACGCTCGCCGCCAGATCCCCGCGCGATGGGCAGCAACGACAAATCACCCTGCGACTGCGTGACGGAACCGGACGCCGGCCAGTCGGTTCTGCTCAATCGCCTGGGACTCTCGCTACCACGCCGCCTCCGCCGCCTCGACACCATGATCCAATTGTAGTGAAATAAACCTGCCCAAATCGCACCTAACTCCTTTGCCGAACGTCAAAACTCTTTAACTTGGGCTAATAAGAGAATCGGCAGAACAAACGGTTAAAGCGTTGCTGCGATTAAAGATTTGTCGTTGACTGTGCAGCGAGACGAAACTTTGCCGGCTATCCTATCTGTATCGAGTCTGTATCGCGCAAATACATCGACCGCAGTACACACCACCGCGCCAGAGGCAGCCGCAATGTCAGCGGGAATCCCCCATCTTCCACCGAGCCGGTTCGTGCTGTTGCTGTTATCTGCACTGCTATTCGGATGCAGTCATCCGTCCGGAGATTCCGCAGAAAAAACGAAAGAGGGGACGGTCAAGGAGGCGCCCGCCATCGAGGTGCAAACCGTTGCCGCCGAGCAGCGCACGATCGAAGAAGTGGTCCGTGCGATCGGCCGTAGCGAGGCGCTGCCAAACCGGTTGGTAACCTTGACGCCAGCCGTGGCGGGGCACGTCCATGAGATCCTGGTAAACGTGGGGGATTCGATACACCGTGGCGACACGATCGTTCGGCTGAATTCAGTCGTCGCCACTGCCGACGTGACGGAAAAAGAGGCTCAGCGAGACACGCTCAAGGCGGCCCTCGACCTGCTCGTCGCCGTACCGCGAACCGAAGACCGGCGAGCGCCAGAAATCGCGGTCGAGCAGGCCAAAGTCGCGGTGGCTCGCGCCGAGGCCATGCTGGAGCGATTGACGCCCCTTCGGGCTCGCAAAGAAATCTCCGAAGCTCAATGGTTCGACGCTCAGCAAACTCTGGCCGAGGCGAAGTTGCAGCGGCAGTCGGCCGAGGCACAATTGCAATTGCTGTTAGTCGGGCCGCGCCCGGAGGCCGTGATCGAAGCCAAGGCACGCCTGGCCGCTGCCGAACAAACACTGGCCGTTGCGCGTGAGCACCTGGCTCTGCACGACCTTCGGTCGCCCATCGATGGTGTTGTCGACAGCTTGAACTGCCATCCGGGTCAAGCGATTGTCGCAGCGACCGTCGTGGCCGAAGTCGTAGACTCCAGCGAGCTTTACGTTACCGTCTGGTTGCCGGCGCGCTCTGCCGAAAAAATCAAACCAGGACAAGCCGGTACGATTATTGTGGGTGACGGCACAGCCTCGGCCGCGCCCCCCGCCGCGGTTGCTGAGGCTGATGGCAAAGCGGACAATCGGACGGCAGTCGGCAAAGTCGCCTCGGTCGGTCGCATCGTCGACCCGCAGACCGGCAACCTTCCGGTCCGGCTACTGTTCAACAATGCCGAGGGGCGAATCGCGGTCGGCCAGACCGTGTCCCTCTCGATCATGGTGGCGGAGATGGAAAACGTTCTAGTCGTGCCTCCCACGGCCGTCTTCGATTTGGGCGATGGACCGCTACTGATCGTCGTGCACGAGGGCAAAGTTGTACATTTGCACCCCGAGTCTGCCGTTACACACGGTGGTTGGACGATGGTCACCGGAACCGGCCTCAAGCCGGGCGAACCGGTGGTCGTCGATGGAGGCTTCAACTTGCCCGAGGAGACTCCCGTGAAGGAGAGTGCCGGCCACTCGGCCGTGGCGGAGGCCGCACGATGACCGAGCCCGGCTCGCGAAACCTGGTCGCGCTGGCCAAGCCCTATTTCGGCCTGATCGTGCTCACCACCGGCCTGCTGGCCGTTTACGGCCTGATGTCGATGTTGCGGATGCCGAGCGGCATCTATCCGGAGGTCGCGTTTCCGCGCATCGTCGTCATTGCGCAGTCTCCCGGCCTGGCGGTAAAAAATGTCGAAGTCGCGGTCACGCGCCCGATCGAAGAAGCCGTGGGAATCGTGCTAGGCGTGACCCGGGTACGCGCGAAATCGGTCCGCGGCGCCGCACAACTCGAGATCGATTTCGCGCCGGATACCGACATGATCCAGGCCTTAAACGACATTCGGGCACGCATAGCGGAAGTCGGTTCGCAACTGCCGGCTGGCACCAGCACGATTATCGAGCGGCAGACCCCTTCGGTCTTTCCGATCATCTCCTTCGTGGTGACCGGCGGCCGCAATCCCGCGTCGCTGCACGACTATGCCTACTTCGATCTACGACCCCGCATCAGCCGTATCCCTGATGTTTCGTATGTGAACGTGCAAGGGGGGGACGTGCGCGAGATTCTGATTGAGGTCGATCCGCAGGCCCTGGTGGCCGCGGGATTGTCGATCGCCGACGTGGCGGACCGCCTGGGCAAAGAACATCGGCTCAAGGCCGTCGGACGTATTGACCGGGAAAAGCTGCAATATCAAGTCCTGGTCGATAGCCAGGCGGTGAACCTCGCGGATTTGGAGTACCGCGTCATTTCGGAAAAAAACGGGCAACCGCTACGGATCTCGGACATCGGCCGCGTCAGCATCTCGCACGAGGATCGCACCATGGCCATCAGCGCGAATGGCAAGCCCGCCGTGGCGCTGACCGTCTTTCGCCGGCTGGGTGGCAACGCGCTGGCGGTATCGCATCACCTCGAGCACGTTTTGGCCGACGCGTCCAAGAGTGCGCCGGCCGGAGTCGTCATTCATCCGATCTACGATCAGGCGTTGCTGGTCCGCACGGCCATCGCCAACGTGCGCGACGCGATCATCGTTGGCGGTTGCCTGAGCGTGCTGGTGCTGCTGGTATTCTTGAAAAGTTGGCGTGCTACGCTGCTGGCTTCGCTGTCGATTCCGCTGAGCCTGGTCATCAGCTTTGTATTTCTGCATTTGACCGGCGACACGCTCAATTTGATGTCGCTGGGGGGCCTGGCCGTCGCCATCGGATTGATCATCGACGACACTGTGGTGGTGGTCGAGAATATTGCCCGCCATCTGGCTGAAGGGCAAAGGGGGGACGCCGCGGTCGACGCCGCCAGCCGCGAGATCAGCGGGGCCGTCATCGGTTCAACACTGACCACGATCCTGGTGTTCCTCCCCTTGGCGTTGGTGCGGGGCGTGGTTGGACAATTCTTTCAATCGTTGAGCCTGTCGTTAACCGTGGCCCTACTCGTTTCGATGGTGGTCAGCTTGACGATCATCCCGGTGCTGGCTGCCCGTTATCTGAGCGGCGGGATGCCGGCTCCGGGCCGGATCTATAACTTTTTGGCCGATCGCTATGAGAGTTTGCTGCGCGTGGGGTTGAGGTTTCCGGGGCTCGCTGTGGCACTGGCTTTGCTGACCGTGCTTCCCGCCTGGTGGATCTTCCGCCATTTGGAAACCGGCTTCATGCCCGAAATGGACGAAGGGGCGCTGGTGATCGATTACCACCTGCCCGTTGGCACATCGCTGGCGCAGACCGACAAAGTTGTGCGGCGAGTGGAAAACGTGCTGCTGCACACCCCCGACGTCGCCGGTTACATCCGGAGGACTGGCGCGGAACTTGGGTTGTTTGCCACAGAATCGTATACCGGCGACATTCTGGTGAGCCTAAAGCCGGCCAGCCAGCGCCGGCCAGCCAGCGAAATTTTCGACTCGCTGCGCGAAGAGCTCGAACACGAAGTTCCGGAGATGGAGATCGAGCTGATTCCCTTGGTCCAGGATCAGATTGACGATCTGGTCGGCGTCTCGTCGCCGATCGAAGTAAAAGTGTTCGGCCCCGATCCGGGGCTTTTGCGGAGCGCCGCCATGAAAGTTGCCAAGGTGGTCGAAAACGTGGAGGGGGCGAAGGATGTTAATGCCCACGTGCTGCTGGGCAACCCGGACATCGTCGTTCGGCCGGATAGCGTGCAGACCGCGCGCGTCGGCCTGACGGAAATGGACATCGAGATCCAGCTCAATGCGGCCTTGTACGGCCAGGTGGCCAGCACCGTGCCGGAACAAGACCGCATGACGAAAATCCGCGTCCGCTATTCGGACCGCGTCCGTTTCGACAAGGATGGCCTGGGCAACTTGCCCATCAGTCTGCCCGTGGCGCTCAGCGCGACCGCCGCGCCCGGCTCAGCCCCAGCCTTTGTGCCACTGGGGCAATTAGCCAAAATCGAGGTCGTCCGCAGCCCGAACGAGTTGACCCGCGAAAATCAGCAGCCGGTCATCACCGTGGAGGCCCAGATCGCCAATCGGGACTTGGGCTCCGTGAACCGCGACCTGCAAGCCGGACTGGCCGAATTGAAGTTGCCGGCCGGCTATCGCTGGGAGCTAGCCGGCAATTATCAGGCACAGCAGGAATCGTTCGCCAGTCTGCTGGGCGTGTTGCTATTGGCTTCCGCGCTGGTGTTCCTGTTGCTGGGCTTCCAGTTCCGCAGCCTTACGTTGCCGCTGTTGATCTTCTTGACTCAGCCGGTGTCGCTGGCCAGCGCTCTGTTCGCCTTGTGGATCACGCATACGCCGCTCAATGTGTCGTCCTTCATGGGGGCCATTTTATTAATCGGTCTCGATGTCAAGAACGGCATTTTATTGATTGAGTACATTGGTCAACTGCGTAGCGCGGGCGCGCCTTTGAACGAAGCCCTGTTGCGGGCTGGCCGCGTCCGCTTTCGCCCCATCTTGATGACCAGCCTTACAGCTATTTTTGGACTCGTGCCGCTAGCCCTCGGCCTTGGGCCGGGCGCGCAAATGCAGCAGCCGTTGGCCATCGCCGTGATCGGCGGCTTGACGACCAACATGCTGCTTACGCGACTGCTGATTCCGGTGGGATACCGGCTGTTAAGCTTTAGCCCCCAGCGAGTTGCTTGAGGCTATTTTCAGGCTGGCGGAGCGATTTATTTATCCAGCACACCCAACGTCTTCATCCATTGCTCAGCGCGCTCTGGCCATGCGGATACGAGATGTTTGGACGGCCGCAAGCCGTAGCCGTGGCCGCCGGTCGGGTAAAGGTGCATCTCGGCCTTCACTTTGGCGTTTTTGAGCGCCAGGTAGTAAAACAAGGCGCATTCGGCTCGCACACTGTCGTCTTCGGTCATTGCAATAAACGTGGTTGGCGTCTCGGAGGTCACCTTAATTTCGGGGGCCATGACATTGGCCTTGTCGACGAGATACGCCGGATAAATGAGTACGGTGAAATCCGGCCGGCAACTTACCTTGTCCGCTTCGTCGATCGGCTCATACGTGCGTGTTTCGAAGTTGTTGCTCAGCGTCGCGGCCAGGTGCCCACCGGCCGAGAATCCCAACACGCCGATCTTTTTCGGGTCGATGTTCCACTCGCTGGCTCGATGGCGAACCACTCCCACGGCCCGCTGCGCATCTTGCAGCGCCGCCGTATGCTTTTCCAGTCCCTTGCGGGCAGGCACTCGATATTTCAGCACGATCCCCGTTACGCCGATGGACGAGAGCCACTCGGCGACCTCGGTCCCTTCCAAATTAAAGGCCAGGATGCCGTAACCGCCGCCAGGACAGATAACGACCGCCGCGCCGGTGTTCCTTTCCGGAGCGGGACGAAAGATGGTCAAGGTGGGCTTGGTCACGTTCGAAGTGCGGATGATGTTGTCTCCCTTCGGCGGCTGTTCCGCTTCTTCACCAATGTCCCCCTTTTCGCCCGGAGCAACCTGCGGCCAGATGGAGATGGGGGCCAACGGCTCGCCGCCACGCACCGCGCCGGCTATCAAGGACAACGCAACGCTGAACGAAACAAGGGAACTGACGATTTTCATGAGAGATATCCTCGGGTGGTTGAAAGGGAGGTGCGATTTATTTATCCAGCACGCCCAACGACTTCATCCATTGTTCGGCCCGTTGGGGCCACGTGGCGACGAGATGTTCCGAAGGTCGCAAGCCGTAGCCGTGGCCGCCCGTCGGGTAAAGGTGCATCTCCGCCTTCACTTTGGCGTTCTTGAGCGCCAGGTAGTAAAATAAGGCCCCTTCGGCCCGCACGCCGTCGTCTTCGGTCATTGCGATAAAGGTGGTTGGCGTTTCGGATGTCACCTTGATTTCGGGCGACATGGTATTGGTTTTGTCGACGAGATACGCCGGATAAATGAGTAGGATGAAGTCCGGCCGGCAACTTACCTTGTCCGCTTCGTCGATCGGCTCATACGTGAGTGTTTTAAAGTTATTGCTCAGCGTTGCAGCCAGGTGCCCTCCAGCCGAGAAACCCAGCACGCCGATCTTTTTCGGGTCGATATTCCATTCACTGGCTCGATGGCGAACCAACCCCACGGCCCGTTGCGCAGTCTTGCAGCGGCGCCGTGTACTTTTCCAGTCCTTTGCGGGCAGGCACTCGATATTTCAGCACGATCCCCGTTACGCCGATGGACGAGAGCCACTCGGCGACCTCGGTCCCTTCCTTGTTAAAGGCCAGGATGTTGTAGCCGCCACCGGGACAGATAATGACCGCCGCGCCGGTGTTTTTTTCCGGAGTGGGACGAAAGATGGTCAAGGTGGGCTTGGTCACGTTCGCAGTGCGGATGGTGCTGTCGCCAGGTTTCAGCGGTTGTTCCGCTTCTTCGCCGATGTCTCCCTTTTCGCCCGGAGCCTCTTGCGGCCAGATGAGGACCGGCGGCAAAGATTCGCCGCCACGCACCGCGCCGGCTACTAAGGACATTGCAACGCCGATTGACACAAGGCAGCTGAAGATTCTCATGAATGGCATCCACGTGTTGTTGAAAGCAGAGCGAGAAGCTGTGGCGAGAACGATCCGCAGAGCCGTAGCTTACTTTGCCGGCAGGGTGAAAAGAATAGGTGCCGACGGGGCAATTTTTTGGACGCTCCTGGAGCCCGCAGCGCAAGCAAGGGACACCAGAAACGACGAACACCCCCGAAAAAGGGCCCGAACACAACCCGCCATCCACGGCCTGGCGAGAAGAATAGACCACGACGCTATTTTTCGGGGGCGCTGCGTTCTTACGTGTGGAGAATGAATTGAAACGTCTCTCGTGGGTCATTGGAAATAGCGTACTCGGAATGCTCAGTCAGGTACTTTTCCAAGTCGTCGTCTGACATAGGAGAACGTAGGAGTTCTTCAATTTCCATTACGGCATTTTTAACGGCTTCCTTACCGCATACCTTCCACGATTCAATGGCTTCTTTAAAGCTTAGAGCGGCTCCCTGGTAAAGAGCCTTGTCTAGAAACTCGGTCAGATTTGGATACGTGGCGTGCGCCATTTTACTCTATAATTCGAGACTAATTCACCGAACAATCGCTACGGACATTTTACAAATACTGCCGCCCGCGGCACTACGCATGCCAATTTCCGCCAGGCCGTTTTCCGAAAGGGTTCGTCGGTTCTAATGTCCCTTGCTTACGCTGCGGGCTCACAAACGCCGTGCCGCCCAAGGAGCCAGTTTTTCGCGAAAGATCTTCGCATTATGGCGAATGTCCACCGGCAGCGAGGGGTGCAGGAAAAAGTCGCGGATTGACTCGGTGAGAGGTGAGCTGCGCCCCACTTCCGCCAGCTCGCTCAATAATCGCTGGCGGCCGCGCCGGTTCTTTGGCATGCGGCCGGGCCAAGGTTCGCAAATGATCACCGGCCGCTGGGTTCCCGCAGGTCCCACGCCCACCAGGGCCGAGCGGTAAATTGCCGCATGATTATTGAAAATCGCCTCACAGCGTTCCGTGTACATCGGACCGGCGGCTGTCAACACGCGATGGGCCAGGCGGCCGCAAAACCAGAATCGCTCTCGGTCGTCCAAATAGCCGACGTCTCCCATGCGGTGCCACACACGCTCGCCGTCCAGGATCTTGCCCAGGCGATTGGCTTCGCGGCGAGTCGCATACTCGGTCGTCACGACGGCCCCCCGGACGATCAGCTCGCCGATTTCTCCTGGCGGCAATTCAACCGTGTCGCTTAGCTTGGCAATCGGCCCGTCAACGATCTGGATCACTTTCCACTGGATGCCGGAAAAGCGGCGGCCCACGCAAACGCCCGCGCCGTGTCGTGTTCGCTCGCTGGTTTCGTTCAGCACCTCGCTGGCCGCGATCGACGCCACGGGCAGGGCTTCGGTGGCCCCGTAAGGCGTGTGAACATCCCCGTCGCTCGCCATGCAGGCGACCATGCGCAAAAGGACATGCGCCGGCACCGGCGCGCCGGCCGACAGCACGCGCTTGAGCGTCGGCAGGCGGACTCCGCCGAGCGCTTCGCAGTGGCGGCCGACGCGGTTCCAAATCGCGGGGGACCCGAAGGCCTGGGTCACCTGCCAATCGTTTACGGCCTCGATGATGTTGCGCGGATCGACCCTCGCCGGCCGCGTGGGATCCATGTCTGGAATGACGGTCGTCACCCCCATCGCGCAATTGAACAGCCCGAATAGCGGAAACCCGGGCAGGTCGATTTCGCCCGGTTCGATGCCGTAGAATTCTTGCAACTGGCTGACTTGCTCGAAAAAGTTGCCGTGCCGATAGAGGACCCCCTTCGGCGGGCCGGTGCTGCCGGTCGTGAAGATGATCGCCGCCGGATCTGCCGCGGCAACAACCAGCGGAGAACTGTTGGGGTCACCCCGCTCGGCGAGCTCATCCAGCGTGATCACGTCCCGCGGCCAGCGTCGCCGGCCTACTACCACGTTGAAGCGGGCTGCCGGGAATCGTCGCCGCAACAGGCGACGGATAACCTGGGCCAGCGGGATGCCAACGAAGCCCTGCGGCGCGCGCGTCGGCCAAACAGGCAACGAGGTTTTTGCGGCCCATGCCCGGATCGATGAGAATGCTTACCACCCCGGCTTTGAGGAGCGCGAACACGATGGCGATGAACTCAATGCTCGGCGGCACCAACAGCGCCAACCGCGTCCCCGCGACGACGCCGGACGCGTGCAGTCCGCTCGCGAGCCGATTGCTGAGTTGATCCAGTTCCGCAAAAGTGATTTGCTGATAATCTCGCCGCCCATTGGGCAAACGCCGGCCCGGGAATGCGATTGCCGTGGCGTCGGGACGCAAGCGAGCCATGGCTGAGAGCCGCTGAGCCACATTAAACGATGCGACCGGCTCGGTCTGGTGCGGCGCGTCGGTGTTTGATGCAGGATTCATGATTTCATGATCGCCAAAGGACTCACGCGCCGGCGCGGCGCTGAACGACCAATTCAGCGACATGGTCCAATAGACAGGAGGCGATGTCCACACCCAGGGCGGCGGCCGTGGCCTTCCAGCCGGGCACCGCGTTGACCTCAATCGCATACAGATTGCCGTTCGAATCCGGCAACAAATCGACGCCCGCCACGGTCGCCCCCACGGCAGCCGCGCCCCGGCGGGCCAGGTCGAGAATTTCCGGTGTCGGCTCCACTGGCTCGGCCGAAGCTCCGCGGCTCAAATTCGTTCGCCAGTCGAGTTGGTTGCGCCGGCGGATCATCCAACTGCGGCGGCCAACGAGCAGCACCCGTAAATCATAGCCAGGATGGTCGATGAACTCTTGCAAGTAAATCACCGCTCCCAACGAAACCAGTAAGCTGAACGCCCGCTGGGCCATCGCCTCATCGTTCAGCCGGGCAATGCCCCGTCCTTCGCCCCCGAAGAGCGGCTTGAGCACGACGTTTCCGCCGAGCGAGTGAAAACCGGCCAGCGCGTCCTCGACTGTTTGGCAGACCACGGTTCGGGGCACGAGCAGCCCCGCCGCTACCAGGCGCGCCGTGGTCAGATACTTGTCGACCGCGGCCTCAATGGCTTTGGCGGGATTGACGACCACGACGCCTGCCGCCTCGCAGCGGGCCAACTGGTCCATGCGAAAGACGACTTGCTCCAGCGGCGCAGGGAGCATGGTTCGCACCAACAGTGCGTCAAAATCGGTGAGCAACTTCCGGCCGCAACTTAATGTGCCCGAATTGGTTGGCCCAAGTTGGGCGGCAAGCTGACGGAACGCCAGAGGCGCGATTGAGTGCCGGTCGCCAGCCGCCCGTTTCAGGTCGTCCAGGTACCAGCTATCCAGTGAGCAGAGCACGGCGATGCGCATTGGCGGTTTCCTACGGCCCGACGTGCCGGGCGTTTCCTACGGCCCAACTTGCCGAATGTCGAAGGATTCGTGGATCACCCGGGGGACCAGATGACCGAATCGCAGGGCCCGGCCGGTGTCCAGATTGACGAACGTTATCATCGCCGGACTGAAGAGGTGGGGATCGATGCGATAAAAGTCGCGATGGTAACGTTCGAAGATCGTCGCAAACGGTTGACCGAAATCAGGCGACGCGCCGCTCGGCACGCGTGGGCCCAATGACTCGATGCCAGCGTCATCGCCGCGCACATAAAGCGTCACCGCTCCGCCGTACAGAATCGCGTCGTTCGTGCGGCCAATCGCCACCAGATCGCTGGCCGCCACGGGAGGCAATGGAGCCAGTCCCCAGCCGCTTTCCACTCGGTTGAGATCGAAACCAAGCTCCAGCAGCTTGTGCAGGGCCGTCTCTAACGACCGGGCCACAATTTGCAACGTGCCCGCCTGACTCGCCGTGGGAGCAAACAGGAGCGTCAACTGATCCGGCTCAACGCCACATTGCCGGGCCAGATCGACACAGACACTCTCCGGAGGCGACTGTCGCGTTTCCAGCACGCCGATCGCCGATTCCGGGCGCTCGCGGCAGCCGATGCGGTCAAACAGGGCTTCTTTGCCCGCCGCCGCCCGCATCGGGCCCGATCCCATGGCGAAATAATCGCCGCTGCTGACTTTCCAGCCGGCATACTGCGACGCCATGCAGGCGGCAATTGGATGATCACTGGCCACCAGCACCGCCAATCCGCCCCCGAGGTCGCTGTTTGCCGGCACCAGGCTCGCCCGCCCGAGTCCGGCTAAACAGACCTCGGTCATGGCCAATCCGGCCTCGAAACCGCCGGCGGCTTTGAGACCGCAGTCCAGCAGGCGAGTGCCACAAGGGGCGGTGCTGACGCCGATGCGCAGCCGCTCGGCATGTTCCATGAGTCGGTCGCAGACCGAGGCAGCGGCGGCGTTTAGCAGCACGTCAATCAGCTCCTGGTGGATTTAACAGATTGGTGAATTCGGCGACTGTGACCCGATTCAGCCGCCAGCGACAGGATAACCGCACAGCACCCCAGTTCACCAGTCATGAGCGAGCGACTAGAATGCCGGCTGACATGCGTTTCCCATCACCCTGCCGTCAGGTGCCAGCTTGCCTAGCCTCACTGTTGAAAACTACGTCAAAGCAATATACCAACTCTGCGCAACCAACCGGGGCGAACCGGCTGCTACGGGCCAGATTGCTCTTTCCCTCTCGGTCTCGCCGGGCACGGTCACCAGCATGCTGAAGACATTGAGCGAAAGCAACCTGGCCACCTACACGCCCTACGAAGGAGTGCGGTTGACCCCGGCCGGCAATGCGCTGGCACTGCGCGTCGTGCGGCGGCACCGGCTTATCGAGCTGTTCCTGGTCAAGACTCTGCATCTTGCCTGGGACGAAGTCCATGAAGAGGCCGAGCACATGGAACACGCCGTGAGCGACCGGCTGATCGACCGGATTGACGCCTTTCTGGATCATCCCGACGGCCGACCCGCATGGAGATCCGATTCCAAGAGCCGACGGGACGCTGGCCATGCCGCCGCGGCTCACGCTGGGCGAATGCCAGGCCGGCGACACTTTTTGCTTGTCGCGCGTGGTCGACCAGTCTCCCGAGTTTCTAAGGTTCCTGAGCAGTTCGGGGCTGACTTTGGGCACGACCGGCCGGCTGTTGGCGAATCACGTCGAAGCCGGCACGGTTACCATTGAAACCGGGACGACAGGAATCGGCCCGCAGCAGACGACGCTGGGACGGGAAGCGGCCGAGAAAATCCTGGTTACCAGGACCGAGAAATAGACGCGCAACAGAAAACGACGACAGGTTTTTATTTCGAAGATATTCTTTATGAAGGAAGGGAGAAGAGGAGACGAAGCGGTCATCAAGAATGGTTATTTGCAGCGCACAAGTTCTTCAAAGGAGCAATGTTGCTCCCAGTTTCCTGTCTTCCTGCATTCCTTCAAAAAAACTTTCCGATCTCTTTTACTTTTTGTCAGAGCGTCAAAGCAGAACGCCACGTCTCTTGCGAGGCTGTGGCGTTCTGTCGGACCCGTTCCGGACGGGATCTGTTTTACTTCAGGTCGCTTGACTTCAGGTTGATGTGCCAGAAGCCGGCGGCGGCGCGGGAAGCCCTGGAATCGCCGGGCCGCCTTGAGCGCCATTCAGATTCGGCAGCGCCGGCGGCGTATTGGCTGCCGGCGGAGCTGGCGGCAGGCCCAGCTTGGCTGCAAACAGGTCGCGCAGTTTGCGAGACATCGGATCGCGCGGTTCAAGCTCCATCGCCTTGTCGAGTTCCCTCACACTTTGCTTGGGGTAGCCCAGGTAGCCGTAATGGTAGCCAAGCAGGAATCGCAAAGCCGGCGAATCGGGCTTTGCGTCGCGGGCCTTTTCCAGGGCCTTGAGCTGATCCGTGTAGTCCTGAATATTCCCGTAGAGTTGGGTGTAGTTCGACACCACAGTACCCCACTTGTCCTCCGGCAGTGTATTCATGCCCGCTTGAACGGCTCCTGCCGCTTCGTCATACATTCCAGTCGCAAACATGGCTTGGCTAAGCATCATGACAACACCAGCGTTTGTCGGATCATCCACCAAGGCATGCCGCCAATCCTTGGCCGCCGCCTGATAGCGGCCGGCCCGGAAATCGGTTTCGCCGAGAGCGGCGAAGTCCGTGCCAGAGGGCGAGGCCGCCGACGGAGCGGCGTTCGGATTTGTGGTTGACGCGTACGAGTTGTAGCCGTAGCCGTTCCCGTACCCGCCGTAACCACCATAGCCGCCATAGCCACCATACCCGCCGTAGCCACCATACCCGCCGTAGCCACCATACCCGCCGTAGCCACCATACCCGCCATAGCCACCGAACAGGCCATAACCGAAGAACGGATAAAAACCGAAGCCGTAGCCACCGTAACCACGTCCGTAGCCACCATAGCCTCCGTACCCACCATAGCCTCCGTAGCCACCATAGCCTCCGTAGCCCCCACGGCCATAGTTATTGGCGGTGAAGCTGGAATTGTTGATGCGGGTATTGCCAAAATTTCGATTCGCGAAGCTGTTATTATTCATCCCCGCGCCACGGCCGGCTAAGCTGCTAGCTCCAAAGTTTCGGTTCGCGAAACTACTCCCAGCGCCACGGTTCATGCCACTGGCCCCGAAATTCCGGTTGACAAAGCTGCTGTGATTAGCGCCTCCGGCATAGCCCCGGTTCATGCCGCCGCCGTTCATCCCACCGCCATACATACCGCCACGGTTCATCCCGCCGCCATACATACCGCCGCCATACATTCCGCCATGGTTCATCCCGCCGCCGTACATTCCGCCGCCGTGGTAGCCGCCGCCGCCAAAGCCGCCGCCGTGGAAGCCGCCACCACCATGACCGCCACCGCCGCCGCCATGACCGCCGCCACCGCCACCGCCGCCGCCGTGAGCCCAGGCACCGCTAACGGGAATAAATAGCGCTGCCGTGAGCAGCGCCGCCGACCTAAGCCACATACTGAGTCTCATGTATAGTTCCTCCCCCTTCGCGAAACATCCGTCGCACGCCATAAACCATTCTACGAAGAGTTCTCGATTCCCGACCATCTCGGGCGTCGAAAAATGTTCAATCTGTCGAGTTATTAATGTTCGGCCTTCCCGGCGACAGCTTTCTTGCCGGCTGCCACTCAAACAATCCGCTGGGTGCTGAACTAGACACTTACCGTTTGTCAAACGGCTGTTGCATCTGCGGCAAAAATGGGCACCTGCTGCTCAAGTGGTTTTCTCGGACGCCTGTTTTTCGGTAGGGGTCGCATCGGCAGCCGGCTTTTCGTCGGTGGCTGCTGGAGCCGGCGGCTTCGGAGGGCCGGCGTCGCCAAGCTTGGCCTTGAAGTAATCGCGAAGCTTGACGGCCACCTCATCCTTCGGCTCCAACTCGATGACTTTGTCGAACTCTTTCACCGCATGCTTGAAAAAACCCAGGAAACCAAAGTGATAGCCCAGCAAAAAATGATTCCCAGGATCGTCTGGCTTGGCATCGCGGGCCTTCTCTAAGACCTTAAGCTGGTTGGTGTAATCCTGGATCTTTCCGTATAGCTCTTTGTAGTTGGCGACCACCACGCTCCATTTGTCCGGTGGCAACATTCGCAGAGCGGCTTGCGCCGCGCCGGCCGCCTCATTAAACTGCCCCGTTTGGAAGAGGGCTTGCGAGAGCATCAAGACAATCCCGCCGTTACGCGGGTCATCGATCAGCGCATGCCGCCAGTTTTGCACGGCGGCCGAATATCGGCCGGCCTTGAAATCGAGTTCGCCTTGCCCCGCGAAATCTGTAACGGCGCCAGGCTGAGTTACTGTGGTGGGGGCCTGCGGCAAGAGGTCGTCAAGAATGGGCACTTGGGCCACAGCGTTGCCGGAGCCGGCAACAAGTGCCATCGAAAGGGACGTCAAAACGATCATCACTGCTGCAATGCGCTGCATACCGCTTCTCTCCTTTGGCAGGAATGGCAATTTTGAATCGCAACTCTATTGTGCGCGAATCGACCCGCCTGTCCAATTCTGGACCGGAAAAAACTTTGCGAGGCGCAGCCGTCAAAGAAAGAAGAATCAGCCTAAAATGGGCGTGAATGAACGGAAATGAGGAATGCACACACGCCAGGAACGGGACAACACAAATAGACAGGAGAATCTCGGGCGTATTGCAGACTTCCGACGCCCGGAGCAGCGTTTCTGTGATTCCCATTTCCGCTGGTTCGCGTCCATTTCCGGCCACTATTTGCTGATTTCATTTCTCGGAAGTTCGCGCAACACGCGAAGGGATCTAGAAAGAGATTACGCAGGGGAGCCGGCTTTCCTGTCGATGCTATCCAAATCGCACCCGATTTGACGCGCCGCTCCAGCGCACCGTACAAATGACGCTTTGCCAAGTCGCGTCGGCTTCCGATGAGAGGCCCCCACAGTGGGGCCCTGTGAACCTGGTCAGGGACGAAAGTCAGCAGCCATAAGCAGTCAGCCCTTCGTGCGGTGGGTCTCTCATCGGCAGCCGACGCCCCGGTCCGTGTGGATCACCAGCCGATGCTCTCTCCGGAATCCAGCCTGCTGCCCTTAGAGTGCGAGCCGCCGGCCCCTTCACGCCCCGCGGACGCGGCGCGGGCCGCCCGCGGACAAGACGGCAGCGAATATCAGGTAGTCGCCCGACGCTATCGTCCTCAAACGTTTGACGAACTCGTCGGCCAGGAACACGTCGCCCGGGCCCTTATCGAACGCCATCGCCACCGGCCGCGTGGGGCACGCCTATCTGTTCACCGGGGCCAGCGGCGTCGGCAAGACCTCGGCGGCCCGCATTCTGGCCAAGGCGCTCGACTGCGTGCATGGCCCCACCCCCACGCCCTGCAACCACTGCGATATCTGCGAGAGCATTGCCGCGGGGAACGACGTCGATGTGCTGGAAATCGACGGAGCCAGCAATCGCGGCATCGACGAGATCCGCCAGCTGCGGCAAAACGTCGGCATCCGGCCCAGCCGGGCCCGCTTCAAGATCTACATCATCGACGAAGTCCACATGCTCACCCGCGAGGCCTTCAACGCGTTGCTGAAGACGTTGGAAGAGCCGCCGGAGCATGTGAAGTTCATCTTCTGCACGACCGAAGCCAACAAGATCCCCATCACCATCCTCTCGCGCTGCCAGCGGTTCGATTTTGCCGGCATTCGGGCCCCGTCGATCCGCGAACGGCTGCGGCAGATTGCCGAGGCCGAAGGGGTCGAAGCCGAGCCGGCGGCCCTCGAGTTGCTCGCCCGCCGGGCCAACGGCTCGATGCGCGACAGCCAGTCGCTGCTGGAGCAATTGCTGGCTTTCGGCGGCCGCACGATTCTGGCCGCCGACGTGCACGCTCTGCTGGGCACTGCCGGCGACGCGCGGCTGGCGCAATTGCTCCGCGCACCTGGTCGCCCGCGACGCGGCGGCGGCGCTCGGAGACCTGGACGCCGCGTTGATCGAAGGGGTCGACGTCGGCCAATTGCTGGAACAACTGCTGAGCATGCTGCCGCGACGCCATGGCGGCGGCCGTGGGCTGTCCCGCGGAATCGTTTCTGTACACGTCGGTCGAAGAGCAAGACCTGGTGGCCGAAGCCGGCCAGACGCTGGGGCTGGAGACGATCCTGGCCATCTTGCAAATCATCGATCACACATTGGCCCGCATGCGCTACAGCACGCAAGGACGAACGCTGGCCGAGACTGCCCTGGTGCGCATCTGCTACCTGGAAAATCTGGACGCACTGTCGAGTCTGCTCAGCCAACTTCAGGACGGAAGCGAGCTGGCTAGCCCTCCGGGAGCCAGCAGCCCGCAGGCGGCCGCGAATCGACCGCGGACCGGGGCGCCGGCCGCCAGGCAAGATTCACCCCAAGCCTCCGCTGACTCGGACCCAAGCAACTCAAAAAAAAAAGCTGAACTGAACGTCCCTGCGGAAAACGTCCTCACGGAAAATGGCCCTGCCGAGATCCGCCCCCGGGACCCGTTAGGCCTCGCCAGCAGCCCTCCCGCCAACGGCGTGTCAGCCGCGACAACTTCGGTTCCTATACCTGCCGGCGGCGGTGGGCCGGCCGACCGGGCTGAACGTCCTCTCGTGCGTTTCGACGCGGGGCTGATTGAGCAAAGTTCCTCTTCGGATACCGACTCGCCGACCGCAAGCGAGTCGCCGAGAACTATCACTTCCGAAAATGCAAGTGCTGTTTGGCAAAGGGCTTTGGCGAGCTTATCCGGTGGAATCTTGGCCGGTTCTGCGGCGTACGCTGAGCGTATTGCAACTTCTGCGCCAAATCGACTGGTAGTTAGCTTTCCAGAGCGGTATAATTTTCACAAGTCAGTCTGCGAGCGACCGGAGCAGTTATCGCAACTGCAACGGGCCGTGAGCGAAGCAGCAGGCGGTCACGTGCAAATCGAGTTCGCGTTGTTCGCATGTGACAAAGGCAGCAACGGACCGGTCGTCCAGCAACCCGTCAAAACTTCGGCCACCGGGCGGCAGTGGTTGGCGGAGAAGTCGAACGAACCATTCGTACGGCAGGTGGCTGAGATTTTCGGGGCGACGCCGTTTCGGGCAGACCCGCCGGCGGAGTAGCGCCGAGCAGGCTTTGTTTGTAGGAATCGAGGAGTCGAGGGATGCTAAAGGGCCTTGGGAATCTGGCAAATCTGGGTTCTCTGATTAAGCAAGCCCAGCAGATGGGAAGCAAGCTGCAGGACTTCAACCAGCAGCTCAAGAGCCAGCGAGCCAGCGGAACGGCCGGGGGCGGTTTGGTAACCGTGGAGGTCGATGGAACCGGAGAAGTCATCAGTTGCCGCATCGAGCCGACTTTGCTCACGTCGGCGGCGACCGGTGAGGATCGCGAGCTTCTGGAGGATCTGCTGCCGGCCGCCATCAATCAAGCCCTGGCGAAGGCCAAGGGCTTGCAGACCCAGGCCATGCAAGGAATGGCCGAAGGTTTCGATCTTTCGGCCATTAAGGACATGTTGAACTTGGAGCCGCAAGATCCCGGAATCAAGTCGCAGAGTCAGTAGCGAGAAAGAGTCCGTTGCGGGAAATCTTTGAACGCTCAATGGCAGGAAGTGTGAGTGGCCCGGTGATCAGCGAATCAGTTACCCGATTAGTCGACGAATTCGCCAAGCTGCCAGGCATTGGCAAGAAGTCGGCGGAGCGCCTGGCGTACCATGTGCTGCGCGTTCATAAGACCGAAGCCCTGGCCCTGGCCGAAGCGATCCGCAGACGTAAAGGAAAATGTGCGGCACTGCCAGGTTTGCTACAACCTGGCCGAGCAGGATCGTTGCTCTATCTGCCAGGACCCCAGGCGCGACGAGGGCCTGTTGTGCGTAGTCGAACAACCGCGCGACCTGATCGCGCTCGAAACAGACAGGCACGTTATCACGGTCTGTACCATGTGCTGTTAGGTCGGATCGCGCCGTTGGAAGGGGTCGGACCGGAACAACTGACGATCGATGCCCTGGTGGAACGAGTCCGTGGGGGCAATTTTCGGGAAGTGATCATGGGCACCAATCCGACCCTGGAAGGGGACGGCACGGCCCTTTACATTTCGAGCCTGTTGGCGGACGTTCCCGTGGAGTTGACTCGCCTGGCGCGGGGGCTCACGACCGGCAGCGTGCTAGAATTTGCTAATAAGGAAATTCTTGCCGACGCCCTGTCCGGCCGGCAAAAGCTTATGAACGCCACTTTGGTACACGTCGAAGTTTTCAGCCGGCAGCAAGTTGCCGAAGCTGCAGAGCCGCCAAGCAACAGTAGCGCCCCGCTGTCGTGGCCGCGAACAACAACCCAATCATCAGTTCCCAACTGAGCAGCCATGCGACTGTCCTTTGGTCAAGAAATGCGGCTGGTGCAGAAGCAGGTGCTTGCACCGCGCATGATCCAGTCGATGGAGATCCTGCAACTGCCGATCATGGCGCTGCAGGAACGCATCGAGCAGGAGATTCAGGAAAACCCGGTGCTCGACTTGCAGGAGGAAGATCTCGACCTGCCGGAAGAGCCCGCCGAAGCCGTCAATCCCGACGCTCCCACGTCCGAAGAGCGAGAGTTGGTCGTCGATGAGACCAAGAACAACGAGGACGATTTCGAGCGGCTGCTCAATATGGACGAGGAGTGGCCCGACCACTTCGAAGAACGGACGCGGCCTTCCAGCACCCGACTGGAAGAAGAGGGCCAGCGCAAGCACGACGCCATGGCCAACATGGTCGCCCGGCCGCAATCGCTGCAAGACTACCTGCACGATCAACTCGGCTGGTTTGAAATTGACGCGGCGCTGCGGCAGATGTGCGACCGCATCATCTACAACCTCGACGCCAACGGCTATCTGCAAGGCCGCCTGGAAGACCTGATCGACCCCGACGCCGGCCCGGAACAACTGGCGGCGGCCCAGCGGGCTTTGGCCGTCGTGCAAAAGCTCGACCCGCCCGGCGTCGCCGCTCGCGACCTGCGCGAATGCCTGCTGGTGCAACTCTTGCCGGGCATGCCCTATTATGAACAACTGAAGACGCTCATCAGCAATCACTTGGAAGATCTGGAACACAACCGGCTGCCGCTGATCGAACGCCGCACCGGGTATTCGATCGCGCTGATTCAACAAGCGCTGGCCGAGCTGCGCAAGTTGAACCCGAAGCCGGGCGCCAAACTTCGGCGACAGCTTCGTGCCGAACGTCACGCCCGACGTGTTCGTCGAAATGGGCGACGACGGCGTGTACAAAGTCCGGCTGGAAGACGGCCGCACGCCCAACTTGTACATCAGCCCCTATTACCGCAAGCTGCTGACCAGCGGCGACACCAATGCCGAAACCCGCGAATACATCAAACGCAAGATCAACTCGGCCCAGTGGCTCATCGAATCGATCGAACAGCGGCGGAACACGCTGACCCGCGTGGCACAGGCGATCGTCGATCATCAGACGGAGTTTCTGAAGAACGGCCCGGAAGCGATCGAACCGCTAAAAATGCAGCAGATCGCCGACAAGGTGAAGGTCCACGTGACCACGGTGAGCCGGGCCGTCGACGACAAATGGATTCAGACGCCGCGGGGTATTTTCCCGCTCAAGCGGTTCTTTTGCGGCGGCACCGTAAGCGCCGACGGCGAGGAAGTCGCCTGGGACGCCGTGCGGCTAAAGCTGCAGGAAATCATCGACGCGGAAAGCAAGCAGCATCCCTTCAGCGACGACGAACTGGTCAAAGAGCTCTCCAAGCACGGGCTGACCGTGGCTCGCCGCACGGTGACCAAATATCGCAAGGCCATGAGCATTCCCAGTTCGCGCCAGCGCCGCGATTGGGGCGCCGCCAGCCCGCCGAAAACGGACGGAACCGTCGCGAACGGTTTTGTGACCGGCGCCGCGAATAATGCCCCGGCCGATGAGCCGACGGATGCCGACAGCGAAGAGTAAAAGCAACCGTGGCCGGAGTGCAGCCAAGTAGCCAAGGAGAGGCCGCTGTGCGGACCGATTACTCCCCAATGTCCTGCCCGGGTACACTTGTTTAAGGGTTGGGCACGGAGAAGAGGACGCGTTGTTAAAATGGCGACCTATTCGAGCTTGGATCGGCTCCAGGCTCCGCCCAAATAGGAAAGATCGAATGAAAGCGTTGCGGCGCCATTTTGCGGCGGTATTGCTCTGCGCGGTAATGCTCCCTTGCAGTACATTTTCCATCGTTGCTGCGGAGCCCACGCTGGTCGACTTGGACGGCAATGCGCTCTTGCAGCGGGCCGTTTTCGAGCGGTTGGTCGAGCGGCCCGAGCATGTCGTGCGGTTTTCCCCCTCCGGCGCGGCGTCGAGCAACGTCGACTTCGAAGAGCGCAAGACCGACAAATGGTTCATCGAGGGACAGCGCTACGGCGGCGACCTGGTCGAGGCCGGTTTGCTGTGCAACGATCACAGCCTGACGAAATTGGGCTGGAAGATGCTCGATTGGGGTTTCACCCGGCAAGCCGCGGACGGCGGCTTCGCCGACACCGGCGATCCCTTTCATAGCACCAGCTTTTTCGTGGAAGCGGCCTCGCGCGCTGCTCTTGATCGACCGGCAACTGAAATCTCCGGACGCGGCCAAGCGCATGAAGCACTACCGGCCGAAACTCGCTGCGGCGGCCCGCTGGATGCTGCGCCCCGATGTGCTGAAGCCCGGACTCAAGAACAACGAGCCGTACACGCATCGCCGCTGGCTGGTAGCGGCCGCCTGGGGCTTGGCAGGCCGCGTCACCGACGACACCGAGCTCGCCGCCGCGTCGGCCCGCTTGGTGCGCGACGGGGTCGCCCTGCAGCAAGCCGACGGGGTAAATCCGGAAAAAGGGGGCTTCGACGTCAGTTACCAAGCGGTCGGCTTGATGTTCGCCGCCCGCTATTACACGGTCTGCGACGATCCGTCGCTGCGAAAATCAATTGCCACCACTCTTTCGCGGGGCTTAAAGTACGAGCTGACGAAAATCGACGCCGAGGGGCAAATCGACGTCGCGGGCAGCACGCGCGTCACCAGTGAAACGGGCGCTCCGGCGCCGCCAAAACGGTCGACAACAAGGCCGTGCTGATCGCGCTCGTGTACGGCGGCCATTTGCTCAATCACCGGGAGTATTCTCAGGCCGCCGAGCGCGTGGCTCGACGGCTGAAATGGCTCAAAGATTGAAATGCGTCGTTCGAATCTGGAAAATCGCATCACAGTCAGGGTGCTTTCCCGGATGTCGAACCCGGCGTCAGTCACCGGAGTGTCACAGGGGTTCAAACTCTTGAGTTGAGTCAGGTCTCGCGGAGTGATCCGTTCAGCGTCAGTGACTTGCGATCCTTTCCCGGTTACATATTAAGTGGTTACATATTCCACGTCCTCGGGCTCGTCCTCACCCAACGCCTTCATCAACCCGTCAAGTCCGTTCGTGGCATAGCTAAACTCGATATTGCAGTCCATTTTTTCTAATTCAGCCGCGGCGACTCGCTGTTGCCGCACCTTGTTCACCTCCCAACCAAGCCACCCCTGCGGCACGGCGGTCGCGACCTCTAGCAGCAGCATGTCTCGCAAGCTGAAGCGGACAAGATGGCGACGGAGCATGGAAGGTGTTTCGGCCATGCGGTTATTTTAGTCACTCGAGCGGAAATACGGAGATTTGTCCAGGCATTTCCGGCGATTTACAACGAGGTGCCTATCGGACAAATAGGAGGAATTGCACTCCGCCGGATGGCCGCGCCGCCGGGTTGCTGACCCACATCTAGTAACGCCGTCTGGGCGAACCCCAGCATCTTGGTGTATAGTGGCAATTGCGGGTTCGCGATTCGCATATCCAATGCATCTCGCTGGTCGCGTGGTGTTGGGCCTTTGACCTCAGCCGGTTCTCTATGAAATGTCCGACGTGCGGTGTCGATAACGATCGGGTGATCGACTCCCGAGCCAGTCACGATGGTCTTGCCATTCGCCGGAGGCGCGAGTGTCTGGGCTGCCAGACGCGTTACAACACCTATGAACGCTCCGACGATCCGGTGAAGTGCCCTTTCTGTCAGGACGACCACAACCGCGTGTTGGAGACCCTGACCAGCGAAGGAGGCTTTGCGGTGCGCCGGCGGCGCGAGTGCCTGTCGTGCCGCCAGCAATATACGACGCTCGAGCGTTGCGAGGAGCGGACGCTGAAGGTCGTCAAGAAAGACGGCGTACGCGTGCCGTTCGAGCGGCAGAAGATCAAGGCGCGGACTGGAAAAAGCCTGCTGGAAGCGGCCGATCAGCGACGAGCAACTGGAAGCGATCGTCACGTCCATCGAGCAGGAGGTGCGTGCCAAGTCCGATGCCGAGGTGGAAAGCACCGTCTTGGGGGAACTGGTCATGAACCACCTTCGTAAGCTCGACCAGGTGGCGTTCGTTCGCTTTGCCAGCGTCTACCGCGAATTCCAGGACGTGCGCGACTTTGTCGACGAGCTCGAGCCGATGCTGGCCGAATCCAAGAAGCACTCGGCGATTTGAGAATCGCCTACTTCAACGACTGGCTGAGAATCGTCAAGCTCAACGGCTGGCCGTCGCTTCGATCTCGATATCCGCCGCGCCGGCAGCAAATCCCGTTTCGTCGCTGGCAAACGTTCGCACGTGGCAGGCGCCGTGAGCTTCTCGCGGCACCGTGAGCCGCGCTTTGAACACCTCGCCAGCTCGGACCCGCACGCTCGTGCTCGTCCAGCAAGAGTCGTTGGCCCGGCGATAGGTGTCGGCGATCTCCTCCGCTTGCAGGCCCGCCTCGGCAAAATCCGCGCGGCGCGGAGGCTCGAAGCGAAGTCGATCGCGGCGCACGACCAGTTCAACCAGCATGTTGCCGGACATGGCCGAGACGCCTGTCACTTCCAAGATTTCCCCCGCCTTGGTTTTGCCCGGGACCGTCAGTCGGATTTGCTGGGGATGCTTCAGTCCCAACAGCGGATCCCCCAACAAATTGAAGAGTTCCACGTGCTCCTCGCGCTCCCCGGCCAGATCGACCGGTTCCGGACTTAACAGGCTCGCGACGGCGTCGAGCGTCGTGCGGCGCTCGGAAACCGCTCCGGCGGCGACCGAGGCTCGTTTTGCTGCCAAAATGGCCGCTCCCAAGGTCGGCTGTCGCGCGACAAAACATTGCTCCAGCAACTCGGTGCCGAGCACTGCCATCGCGTAAGGCATGGTCACCCGCGACCCACACACAACAGCCACCGGACCGCCTGGCGACCGCAGAAGTTCTTCGGCCAGACAGTCTTCGACGCCGTCGAACGCTCCCGTGTAACAAGCGAACAGACAAGCCACGGCCGGGCCTCGCTGAGAGCGCAGCCGCGCGGCGTCGTCGATTTCCAGGATCGGCAGCCAGCGGCCGTCCAGCCCCCGCAGGCGGTCAAGACCGCGCCGCTGGCCGTGCCCCAGGTAGACCCAAAACCAACAACCCTCGGTGAGACCGGCCAGGGCCGATTCCTGAAAGCGGCTCGAATCCGGATAATATGGGCTGCGCGGATTGGCATAGGTCATGGCGGTGCTGTAGGCGGCCGGCACGCCCGCGGTAATCACGTTCTTCGCCGCCAACTCCACCGCCGTGTCTGCCAGCGTTCCCAAGCCCCCCAGTCCGGCTACGAATTGCACGTGTCGCCGCCAGGGACCAAAGTCTCGGCTGCGCTCATAGGCAAGAATCTTGGCGACGATGCGGGCCAGTTCCTCGGGCGTGTCGGCCGTCAGCCGCCCGATGGCAAGGTCCGGGATGTGGTCATCGTCCAGGTCCGCGTACCAATTGTCCCCGGCGATCTCCGGTTCCGAGCCCCAGCAAATGTTGATGCGCGCCGCGGCATGATGCGTGGGGACGCATCGGGCACGAAATTCGGGATTGTGCAACAGGGCTAGTTCCGCGTCGCCCACCAACAGCACATAGCGCAGTGGTTGCCGAGCGGCGAACTGGCGAATGTCGTGGCGGATGGCTGCCGCGCTGGTGTGATCGGAAGCAAAGGCGATTGCGTGTCCCTGAGACTGGCGGAATTCAACCCAAGGTACGAGGGCCGACCGAAATTCCGGCGGACAGACGACGACTGTATCGATTGGAGTCGCGCCCGGAATCAGCAACAGCAACAGTGCAACAACAGCCATCGAGGATCCTCCTCAGGCGGACAAAAACCGCCGGTACCCGTCCGTGTGGTGAACTGGATTATTTCTCGGTCTCAGCCGCCGGCTCTTTTTTGGCTGGTCTGTCCGGCTGGATATCGCCTTCCGACTTGATCTTGGCGCGGATTTGTTGGGCCCGCTTTTCCAAGGTTGCGGCCTGATTGTCGTCACCCCGTTTGCGCTGCAAGGTGGCGTACTCCTCAAGCACGACGGCAATTTCCGGGTGATTTGGCTGGAGTTGCGTCTCGCGTTGCGCGAGTGCCTGCTGGTAGTAGGACGCGGCCTGGTCCAAGTCAGCCGGCGTCGATCCGAAATTGGCGTAGAGAGTCCCCAACAACTGGTTGTACCCGGCGACATCCGGATGGGGCGGCGGAGGGCCGGGAGCTTCCGGGGTGGGCGCCGGCGCCAGCGGAGTTAATAGCGCATTGTCCAGGGTAATCGCTTCGCGGAGTTTTGTCGCCGCGTCGCGCCAACCACCTTTTCTGGCCAATGAGGCGAGCCCGGCGATGGTCCTCGCTGCTTCCGTAGACTTCGTTTTCGTATCTTTTTCCATTGCGTTGAGTACCAACTGGGCTTGCTCAAAATGCTTCCGGGCGTCGGCCCCGTGGGACTGGAAGAGGCAGGCTTGCCCCCAAGTGTTATCGATGCAAGCCAGTTCCGGATGTTGATTGCCGAGCCTGGTGGTGAGCAAATCGACTGCCTGCTTGCAGGTAAGATCGGCTTGTGCAAAATCGCCGCGAGCAACGTCCAACCGCGCGCCTACGGACAGCAGGCCTGCAAAAAACGGGTGATCCGCGGGTAGGACTTCGTGGGCGAGTTTCGCGGCGGTGCCAATGTCGCCATTGCCCCACGTGTAGTGTCCCTCCGCAAGGTCGAGCAGTCCCCGCAAGCGCAATGCGATCGCCGTTCGCAGTCTTAAATGTTGGTCGAGACACTCATCGGCTTCCGCGGCCAGTCGCTGGGCTTCAGCATCACGCCCGAGCGTGTACGCGAGCGTGCCCTGTCCGACCATGGTCATGCCAAGGTTGGGATGTTTGGGGGGGAGTACGCTGCGCTGTTGTCGGAGGGCTTCTTTGAACGTGCGATCGGCCAGAGCATATTTTGCTTCGACCAGGTACAGCGTGGCCAAATTGGCCTGTCCCGTGGCCTGGCGGGAGTTTGTTTCCCTTTCGTAAGCCATGCGCCAAGCGTCGTCCGCGGCTTTAAACTGCGATTCGGCGCCGGCATACTTGCTGGGGTGCATGGCATACATCACGGCCAGGTTATTGCGGCTGGCCGCGAGGTGAGTGGCTGCCTGCGGCCAAGCATCCGCAGCGCCCGCTTTTTCCACAATTGCCTGGGATTTTTGCGAAAAGACTTCCGCGTCTTGAAAATGCCCCTGACAAATCTTCACTGCGGCTAGCAGGTTGTATGCCACTGGCACCATGCTGGAGGCCAGCGTCCCATTCGACTCCGCGCGTTCCAGCAACGTCTGGCCGACTTCCGAAGCCTTGGCATAGTTGCCGGCCAGAGCCCAGGCCGAGGCCGCCTGGCACAGAATTTCAAGGTCCGTCGGCGCATCGGCCACTGCCTTTTCAAACCATTGCGGCGCATTCCAACAGCGGCCGGCAAAAAGCTCCAGTTGCCCACGGGCCAGATGCCACTTTTTCGGCTCCACGTCGGTCGATTTCTCGACCTGTTCCAGAAACTTTTGAGCGTCCGCGTAACGGGCCTCGGCGATGGCCTTCATGGCCTGGGCGAACGGACGGTCGTCGATCGGAATCTGGGCAGCGGCGACAATGGCCTGCCGCGGCAGCCGCCGGCAATTCGATTGTGGCCAACAAGGGATCGGGCAATGCCAGCGTGACCACCATCACTTCGTTACTGAGCCAGTTCACCAGATCCTCGGCTGCCGGCACGCCGACCTTGATGGGAGCCAGGGGCGTGAACCAAAGCCCCAGAACCAGCGCGAAAGCGAGGACCCCTCCGACCGGTCCCGTGCCGGCTTGATGACCCTGGAAGTAAGTGAACTTTTTGTGCTTCTTGCTAATCTCGCTCACCGCGATCAGGACAATCGATGCGGCCAGGGCGGCGTCAGCCACGGCTACCAGCCGCTGGATCAATATCGGCAAACGCCGGTCCGGCAACGTGAACATGAACAGTACGACGAGGTGAAACAAGATCAGCAGGCCCACGGCAACCATGGTTCCCTTGGGCCGCCGGCGATGCTTCTTCCAATCGGGTGCGGGGACGTGAACCGTCGACGTGCTAAACGACTTGGAACGAAGCGGGGTTGGCTTCTTCAAGACTGGTCCCCTAAATGCCGTCTGACAAATAAGCCGCGCACCGACGCGCGGCTGGAATTAACAATAATAATCTGGAAATAACAAGATTAGAACTTAGGATTGCGAGAACTGATGGGACGATCACCCAAACGCCTGCTCGTTGCCGCTGACCAACCGAACGACAGCCGAGAATCAAACGCCTAACGGGGCGTCCTAGTGAACCCCGGTAGCGGCTAAATGATTCGCCACGCGGAGCGACGGAAAGCGAGAACAGAGTCGTTGAACCAATGGAGTCGCGATTCCACTGCTGTGAGTCTATCACCGCGACAATAGGCGAGCAAACTCCGTAATCCTTTGAACGACAGCTTGAGTCCGCCTGTTCGCGACCCCTGCCCTATAGTGCGATTCCGATCTGCGCAGCCTGATTTCTCAGTCCGAACTCGAAATAGGGGTATGGAAAAGGCCGATGGCGGCGGGCCCAAAGGAATGAGGTGATGACCACCGAACTTGGCAACGTCCCGTTGTCCACGAGTTCCACCACTTGGGCGATAAACTGGAATTCCACAGGTCTGCGGGCCTTGAGACCCTTTTCGAGCGTGGTTTGTAAGTCCGGCCCCCCTGGCGAATGCTCCCTCCCTGACCCCAGGCATTGCTCACGGCGGAGCTAATTCCCAGCATCAGAATGGCCACACCGGCCAGGACGGCGTAACGCAGATTTGGCGCTTTCATCAAGGGGCCTCCGCCTACCAGATTTTGGCTGAAAATGGAAAAAGCCTTGTATCCGAAGCCGAAAAACTCGACAAGGCCGCTTGCCGGCTTGACCGGAGGCTTGACGGCTTACCGTTTTTCCGGCTTGCCAGCAGGGGCGAGTCCGCGAGGGGTCTTGGCAAGTTGCCCGAAATCAACCCCCATTGCCGGGCCTGGACTCCGTTCAGCCTCGTCGACACTTGAGACTGCGCAGCATGCAAGGTCTGCGGGATTTGTCAGTTACTGATTCCCGTCCGTGGAGAAGGGCCGTGCGGGGGCGGCGTCGGACTTGGTCAGCATGGGGTTGCAATTGGAACTGCAGCACTCGCTTGCTTATCATGGAGTCATTGGTTTTGCACCTTTTGACCAGCTTTAGCGGAAACGCGAACTTGAGCAACCGCTCGCCAGACGTCTGCCGTGCGTTCGCCCCTTTCGGTTTGCCGGTCTTCATCTTTGCTTGGGCGTTGCTCGCTCAGCTTGAAACGCCGGCCGCCGAACCTGCGCCGCCGGGGAACCCGTCCCGAGCCGTAGCGGATGGTAATCTTGGCGTGTTGCTCGAGGGCTTCGATAGCGAGAATTTTGCCACACGTCATCGGGCCCGCGCTCGGTTAAGCCAATTGCTTGGCGACAAGCTACAAGGTGCGGCACTCGCCGATGCCGTGTACCGCATCCTGTTGGATCCCGCCAGCTCGGTTGAGTTACGCGTGCAATTGCAAGCCACTCTGGAGCAGTTTCCCGATCTGGATCCACCGGCTCCTCCCTTGGACCTGGCGGCTGACGAGATCGCCGCCACGATTGGTCTGCTGAATGGGGACACGGACCGGGCGCGCTCGGCGGCGGAGGCCAGACTCCGCTGGTATGTGGCAGAGCCCAAACTGGCCTGCCGAATGCTTGCTCCCTTGAAAGCCGCATTGGCCGATCCGTTGACGACCCGCAATGCGCCAACCGATGGTGAAGAATCTGTTAAACAAGGCTCGCCGCCGGTGGTTGATCGATGATGGGTTGGATAGGCTTTTGCCGCCGGTATTAGAGCCGCAAATTCGCGATTGGCTTGCGCTGGTCGGCGGGCCGACTCCCGAATCGGTCGCTGATCGCTTCCGGCAAGATGCGGCCCAATGCGAACTCCTGGACTTGCTGGCCCGCGAGACCTATCGCATGAAAGCTACCGCACTGATCAGCGCGGCTAAGGATGCCGCCGCGGATCCGGAAGGGGCCGTTCGGCTCCAGGAACTCTTCGATTGGACACGGCCCGCCATGGTCGCCGAATGCTGGTCCGGCGGGAGGCATACCACGATTCAGCACTTGTTGATCGGGGTTCCCCAGGTGCCCGAGGGAAGCAACCGCGCGACGCAGTTCGACCGTATCGACGATCATACGGCACATTGTGTCACCGGTAACTCGCTCCAGCCGGGCGATTATCCGGTCGGGGTGGCGATTCCCCATCCAGCAGGCCAGGAGGTGGTATTCCACCTCATCAATTTGCCCACGCCCAGGCGACGGATGGTTTACGAATTGACTGCCGAGCGGCCGCAGGAGGATCGTTTTGCCGAAATAACCCGCCGCTCGGTGACAGCGATTCTGGCTGACAAACGCCATCTCAGCGAGATCGAGATCGGCATGCTCGCGCAACTCGACCCGGAGATCGTGTCCAAGTTTGTCGGAGACTATTTCGCCGCCGTTCCGGATCAGGCGCCTTGCCCCGCTAGTTACCGGCTGATCGGCCAGATCACCGAGCACGACGCCATCTGTTACGCGCGTACGCGCGTATCGGCACCCGGGCGGCCCAACCGGCACTCGAGCGCGAGGCGGCGGCCCGCCGGGCAACGGACAACAACGCCATGCCGGTTGGCGCGTCGCCAGCTTGGCCATCGCGCGTTGCGATCCCTGGCCGGCGGTTGACGACTGGTTGGCGGATTTGATTGGCAAGGAAATCGAGTTTGTCATGCCCAAGGGTCAGAAAGCCGATCTGGGAGCCACGGCGGCGGCGCTGCTGGTGTGGCGGCACGGCGTGCCTGACGAATGGTTCGAACTGGATCCGCTCGACGACGGCGTGTTGGAATCGGTGGGCGTCACGCCTTACCGCTTCAAACAGCCCGAAGGTAGGACCAAGGTACTACGCTGGTGGCAAACGCAGCGCAGCGAGCAACCGGCCGCTCCCGCCTCCTGAGACACCTTTTTGAGGAGCTTCGAGATGTTGCTGAAATTCGCCCTGCGGCAAAGCGTTGTCCGCATTGCGCTGCTGATCGCGGCTACTGTTTTGGCTACGACTGCATTCACCGCAGCGGCGCAAGCCGCCGATCCTGTCGCCGACGCGAACGTGCAACTCCGTGACTCGCTGGACAATGCCCGCATCAAATTCGAACGCGACAAGCGGGGTCAGGTCGCTTTCATGGGCGGTTCGATCACCGAGATGAATGGCTACCGGCCGATGGTCTGCGAGATTCTCAAGAAGCGGTTTCCGCAGACCGAATTCACGTTCGCTAATGCCGGAATCGCCTCGACCTGTTCCACTACCGGCGCCTTTCGGCTTGCAGGCGACGTGCTCGATAAGGGCCCCGTCGACCTATTCTTTGTCGAGTTCACCGTCAACGACGATCAAGATGCCAGGCATACCCGAACGGAATGTATCCGCGGCATGGAAGGCATTGTGCGGCACGCCTTGACGAAAAACCCGGACATGGACCTCGTGATCGTCTACTTCGTCAACGAAGACATTCTCGCCCAACTACAGCATGATCAGACGCCGCTTACCCTCGAGACCCACACACTGGTCGCCGAGCACTACGGAGTATCGACGATCAATCTGGCCCGCGAAGTGGCGGAGCAAATCACGGCCGGCAGGCTCACCTGGAAGCAATTCGGCGGCACGCATCCGGCCCCGTTCGGCAATGCCATCTGCGCCAAGATGATCGACGGACTGTTCGATCAGACCTGGAAAGAGCCCCTCTCGGCCGGCGCCAGTATCGTGGCACATAAGCTGCCCGATCCGCTCGATCCGCTCAACTACAGCCAGGGCCGGTTTATTGATCCCAAACAAGCCATGCTGAAGCCAGGCTGGCAACTGCAAGTGCCAGCCTGGAAGCAATTGCCGGGCTCATGCCGCGAGCGATTCCGCGAACTTACTTTGCTCTGTGGGGAAACGGCCGGCGACGAGTTGACGCTGGAATTCGAGGGGACTGCCATCGGAGCATACGTGCTGGCCGGGCCTGATGCCGGTACGCTGGACGCCCGGGTTGATGACGGTCCGGCGACCAATGTGAACCTCTACCATCGCTTTAGCACCGGGCTGCATTATCCGCGCACGGTGATGCTCGGAACCGACCTTCGGCCGGGCCGGCATGTGTTGACGCTACGGATCAGCGACAAGACAACCAGCAAAGGCCACGCCGCACGGATCCTTGAATTCGTCGCCAACTAAACCTGAATTCGTGGCCAACTAGACATCACGAGAAGCAAAATGCGTAAGCGCCTATTACTCTGCTGCGTCGCCCTGCTGGGGTCCAGCGCAGTGGCTCGAGCCGAGATCCACATTTACGCCGCTGACCACAACACCGGCAAAGTGATCAAATTCAAAGAGGACGGCACGCTGTTGTGGGATTTCCCTAACCGTAACGCTCACGATGTGCAGGTGCTCCCCAACGGCAACGTGCTCATCAATCCCGGCTCGGTGCAGGAAGTTTCGCCGGCCAAGGAGATCGTTTGGGAAGTTGGCAAGCCGATCGTACTGAACGCCGAAGCATGCCAGCGGTTGCCTGGCGGCAACACCATGATCGCCGATAACGGCGCCCACACGGTCATCGACGTCACGCCGACGAAGGAAGTCGTCTGGAAATATGAGGTCCCCAACAAGGCGGGCATGCGCCAGGTGCGCCGCCTGGCCAACGGCAACACCCTGATTTGCGCTTCGACCAGTCACGTCGTCCTGGAAGTCAGCCCTGAAAAACAGGTCGTGTGGAAATACGAGTTGCCGTTTCCTTACCTGGCCCAGCGACTGGCCAACGGCAACACGCTGATTTCCAGCGGCGAAGGGGCCGGACAGAAGGGCTCCTTTCTGATCGAGGTCGACTCGGCAGGCCAGACCGTATGGAAGTACGGCGGCGCTGACGCCCCCAAAGAAGAACAACTGAACTGGCCCTCGGGCTTCGCGCGTCTGGCCGACGGCACGATTTACGTGTCGGAATGCCATTCGGCGTTGCTCCGCGTGATCAGTCCCGACCGCAAGAGCTTCCGGATCATCAAGAGCCCAGCGATGAAGCACGCCGCCACGATCGTGGTTGCAGACGAATAGCGGAAAACATGCGACTTTTTTCAACCTTTCCGCCAGTTCGGCCCGACGCGATTCGCGCGTCCGATTGCCCCGTGGGCACCCGTCGGGGTGCTATGCTTCCCTGACGCCTTTTTTTCGGTTTTAATAGAAGTCCCACCCTGGTGACGCCCCAAAAACCCTCCCCGAGCACGCCCGAGAGGTCGATCGACGATGACTTCCGTTCGATACTTGCCCCTGCTGACGCTTGTGGCCGCTAACTGGCTGTCGGCGGCAGCCCATGCGGAAACGACCGTCGCTCCGGCTCCGGCGATTTCGTTCAATCGGGACATTCGGCCGATTCTGTCGGATAAGTGTTTTTTCTGCCACGGTCCGGACAAGAACCAACGCAAGGCCGATCTGCGGCTCGACGCGCGTGAGGCGGCAATCGAAGCCAAGGCGATTGTGCCCGGTAAGCCGGACGACAGTTCGTTGGTCGAGCGCATCTTCAGCGACGACCCCGACGAGCTGATGCCGCCGCCGGATTCGCACAAGAAACTCTCGCCGCGCGAAAAGGAGTTGTTCAAGCGCTGGATCGCCGAAGGAGCCGAATACCAAGGACACTGGGCCTATGTGCTCCCCAAAAAGCCCGAGACGTCGGCCGGCGTCAATGCCATTGATGTTTTGGTCGGGCGGCGATTGAAGAGAGTTGGGCGTGCAGCCGTCCCCCGAGGCGGACCGGCGCACGCTGATGCGCCGGCTGTATCTCGATCTGGTCGGCCTGCCGCCCAAGCCGGAAGAAGTCGACGCCTTTGTGGCCGATTCAGTCGCCGGACGCCTACGAGCGGCTGGTCGACCGGCTTCTGGCTTCGCCTCATTACGGCGAGCGGATGGCGATCGGCTGGCTAGACGTCGGTGCGCTTCGCCGACACGATCGGCTACCACTCCGACACCCCCCGCAACGTTTGGCCGTATCGCGATTACGTGATCCGGGCATTCAACAGCAACAAGCCGTTCGACCGCTTCACGGTCGAGCAATTGGCCGGCGACCTGCTGCCCGATAGCGGACTGGAACAAAAGGTGGCCTCGTGCTTCAATCGGCTGCTGCTGTCGACCGAAGAAGGAGGCGCCCAGGCCAAAGACTACGAAGCCCGCATGCTGGGCGATCGGGTTCGCGCGGTCGGCAGCGTCTGGCTGGGACAAACCATCGGCTGCTGCCAATGTCACGACCACAAGTTCGACCCGCTCAAGACGCGCGACTTTTACTCGCTCGGCGCGTTCTTCGCCGACATCAAGGAACCGATCATTGGCCGACGCGAAGATGGCATGAACGTGCCCGACGAGCAGCAAGCCGCCGAACTTGCCCGGCTCGACGGGCGAGGTAGAGCGGGCACAACAAGCTCTCACGGCCGATCCACCGGATTTGGCGGCCGATCGGCAGGCTTGGGAAACTTCCGTGCTAGCCGAGTCGGTCGCAGATTCAGCCACAACGCCGGCTTGGATCGTGCTGCACCCCGACAAGGTCAGCGCCGAAAAGGGGACGCAGTTCAAGATTGAAGCCGATCATTCGGTCCTTGCCACCCGCAATCCCAACGGAGGAGCTGACACCTACAAGATCATCGTGAAGACCAAGCTGGCCGACATCACCGGTTTCCGGCTGGAAGCACTCAGCCAGCCACAATTGCCGGCTCAGGGACCAGGTCGAGCGGCGGACGGAAGCTTCGTGCTCACCGAGTTCAGCGTCAGCCAGGCCGACAAGCCATTGAAGCTGACGCGTGCCGAGGCGAGCTATGAGCTGCCCAGCCATCCGGCCGCGTCTGCCATCGACGGAAAATCCGACAAGAGCAGCGGTTGGGCCATCTCGGGCATGCAGGGGACCGACCAAGTTATTAGCTTTGAAGTAGCGCCACCAAAAGCCGAGGCTGCGGCCAAACAGCAGGCCCCGGCCGGAAAACCGTCCGAGCCGCCCGGCAATCCGGCCGCTGCAGGACGAAGTCGCGCTGTCCTTCACGTTGCGGCAACAGGCCGGCGGCGACCAAGTCTTAGGGCGATTCCGCCTGGCGGCAACGACGCAGCCACGTCCGATTCGTGCTCCGGCGGTCGCGGTGCCACCGGCGGACATCCTCGACATCGTCAAAGTCGAGGCGGCCGCGCGCACGGCTGCCCAAGCCAAGAAGCTTGGCGATTATTTCCGTCTCCGCGCTCCGCAGCTGGTGCCGCTGCGGCTCCAATTGGCCAGTGCTAGCCAAGCTCTTGGCGCTTACGACAAGTCACTGCCGAAGTGCCTGGTTTCTGCGGCTGCCCCACCGCGCATCGTCCGCGTTCTGCCTCGGGGCAACTGGCAAAACGAATCGGGCGAAATCGTTCTGCCGGCACTGCCGCAGTATCTGCTGGTTGCAATGGGCAAGTCCGATGCGGCATCCACCGCCGTTCCTAAAACTGAAACAAGCAGCAACACCCCGTCGAATTCCTCGGCGCCCGCCTCGCCGCCGCTCACGCGGCTTGATCTGGCTCAGTGGCTCGTGGCACGAGAAAATCCGCTCACGGCCCGCGTGTTCGTCAATCGGCTGTGGAAGCAATTCTTTGGCATCGGACTGTGCGCAGACGCTCGACGATCTTGGCTCGCAGGGTGAATGGCCGCAGAATCCGGAACTGCTCGATTGGCTGGCCTGCGAGTTCATGGACTCAGGCTGGGACGTCAAGCACATGGTGCGTGAGATCGTCACCAGCCGGACCTATCGGCAGGCGTCGACCGGCTCCAAAGAACTGCTGGCCCGCGATCCCGACAATCGCTGGCTGGCCCGGCAAAGCCGCTTTCGGCTCGATGCCGAATTGATTCGCGACAATGCTCTGGCCATTTCCGGCCTGCTGGTGCGCAAGATCGGCGGGCCGAGCGTCAAGCCGTATCAGCCCGACGGGTATTGGGAGAACCTGAATTTTCCGCACGCGCAATTACCAGGCCGACAACGGCGAGAACCAATATCGCCGCGGACTTTACACCTGGTGGCAACGCAGCTTCCTGCATCCCAGCCTGCTGGCCTTCGACGCGCCGACGCGCGAGGAATGCGCCGCCGACCGGACCCGGTCCAACATTCCCCAGCAAGCCTTGGTGTTGCTGAACGACCCGAGTATGTCGAAGCGGCCCGGGCCTTGGCCGCTCGCATCGTGGCCGAAGGGGGCAGCGATCCGCAGCTCGCGCATCACCTGGGCCTGGCGGCAAGCCTTGCAGCGGTCGCCCCGGCCCGAGGAAATGGCCACCGCTGCGCAGCCCTGGTCGACAAGCAGCTGGCAGTGTATCGCGAAGACAAAGCTGCGGCGGCCGATCTGCTGAAGGTCGGCCAGCTGCCGCGCCCAGCCGGTATCGATCCGGCGGAACTGGCGGCCTGGACCAGCGCGGCCCGCGTGCTGCTCAACCTGCACGAAACCATCACCCGGAATTGACCTCTATGACGCCATCACCAGCAATCAACGTTCGCGGCGAAGTGCCGTTGCAATTCAATCGCCGCACGTTCTTATCGAGCAGCGCCGCGGGACTGGGCATGGCGGCGCTCGAGTTCGCTGCTCGGCATCGGCGCGCGGCGCGAGCGACACCACGATCAATCGCGCGCACGGCGTGATCAATCCGCTCGATCTTCGCGCCGCGGCCAAGCGCGTGATCTGGCTGACGCATGGCCGGCGGGCCCGTCGCATCTGGAAACGTTCGACTACAAGCCCAAGCTGGCCGACATGCACGGCCAGCCGATGCCCGAGAGCATGACCAAGGGGCAGCAAATCGCCCAACTGCAGGGCAAGAAGCTGGTCTGCTTCGGCCCGCAGACGAAGTTCAAGAAGTTTCGGCAAATGCGGGCCGAAATCTGCGAGCTGTTCCGCAGATCTGGGTTCGGTGGTCGACGAAATCTGCATCATCCGCTCGATGACCACCGACGCCATCAATCACGATCCGGCCCACATGTTCATGAACACGGGCTCGCAGATCGCGGGCCGGCCGTCGATGGGGTCCTGGGTCGTGTATGGCCTGGGCAGCGAGGCGGAAGACCTGCCCGGCTTCGTGGTGCTCACGTCGCTGGGCAAAGGCGGGCAGAACCAGCCGATCGCCGCCCGGCAGTGGTCCGCCGGCTTTTTGCCCAGCCTTTTTCAGGGAGTCCACCTGCGCGGCAAAGGGGACCCGGTGCTGTATCTGAGCAACCCGCCCGGCGTTTCGCGCGAGCGGCAGCAGGACGTCGTCGGGACGGTCAACGCGCTCAACGGTCAGTTCAATTCGCTGGTGGACGATCCGGAAATCGCCACGCGCATCGCTCAGTATGAAATGGCCTTCCAGCATGCAGGCCAGCGTGCCCGACCTGATGGACTCGACCAGCGAGCCGCAGCACGTGCTCGATCTGTACGGCTGCAAGCCGGGCGACGGCTCGTTTGCCGCCAACTGCCTGCTGGCCCGGCGGCTGGCCGAGCGCGGCGTGCGCTTCATCCAGCTCTATCACAAGGACTGGGACCACCACGGCGGCGTGAAGAACGGCATCGAGCTGAAGGCCCAGGAGATCGACCGCGCCTGCGCGGCGCTGATCACGGATCTGAAGCAGCGCGACATGCTCGAAGGACACCCTGATCGTCTGGGCCGGCGAATTCGGCCGCACGCCGATGTCGCAGGGGGGCGACGGCCGCGACCACCACAACAAGGGCTTTTCGATCTGGCTGGCCGGCGGCGGCATCAAGCCCGGCATTTGCTACGGCGAGACCGACGAGCTAGGCTATGCGGCGGTGAAGGACGTGGTGAACGTCCACGACCTCCACGCCACGATGCTGCACCTGCTCGGCGTCGACGATGCCCGCTTCACCGTCAAGTTCCAAGGGCTCGACGCCAAGCTGACCGGCGTCGAAGGCGGCAAAAATCATCCGGCCCATCCTGAGCTGAGGTTGCAACTCCCCAAAAGCCCAGGGATTACATCCCTGGGTTATTTCCCTCCCGACGCCACATACCCCGGCGCCGCGACAAACGTGCTCACCAGCTTCCCATCGGAAACATCCCAAACGCGCACGGACCCGTCAAAACAGCCGGCGGCCATGCGGTTTGAACCCGGATGGCTGGCCGCAGAGCACCCAGTCCGAGCTGCCCGGATAGTCGTGCGCGAGCTTCAATTCGGCCAGCGGAAATTGCCGCACCGTTTTGTCGGCCGACGGGACGAAGAAAAACTCGCCGGCGGCAGCCAGCTTGAACGCTTCGCCAGCGAGCTTGTTGAACTCGCTGGTCCGCGTGCCATCGGCGGCTTTCCACAAATTGATCCGTTTGTCGGCGCCGCAGCTATAAACCTGAGCGCCATCGGGATGAAAGGCGACGCCGCGCACCGCATCCGTGTGGCCCGAATAGGTTGCCAGGCTATCGCCCGTGGCGACATCGAAAACCCTGGCGGTTTTATCTCGGCTGCCGGAAGCCAACTTGGTGGCGTCGGGACTCCAGGCGACCGCAAAGACCCAGTCGGAGTGGATTCCCACCGTGAGCTTTTCCTGACCCGAATCGAGGTCGAAAATCCGCACCGAGTTGTCAGCCGCCGCCAAGGCCAGCCGATTGTCCTTCGGCGAGGGAGCCACGTCGTACACCACGTCGGTGGTTCGCGTGAGCACTTTTTCCAAATTGCCGGACACCGGATCGAAGAGCCGAACTTCGCCCAACCGGCCGGGAAAGCCGCTGCCAGCCGCCAGATATTTGTTGTCGTGCGTCAGGGCCAAAGCAAACGTCCGCTGGCCTTCGCGGCCGATGCGGCGCAGCGGTTCACCCGTTGCCGGATTCCAGACCGTGATCTCGTGAAAGCCGCCGATGAACAATTCCTGACCGTCGGCGGAGAAGGCCAGCGCGGTGATGGGGATCGGCCGTACATAAGCCTGCGGTGCCGGCGGATGGTCGACTGGCGGCACGATGTTGACCAGAGGCGTCTGAGGCGCTTGCCCATCGTATTGGGCCCCTTCTTCGATCCGACGCTGAACCAGGGCGACCTGCTCCGGCGGCAACGGGTCTCCGTCCTTGGGCATCCGCTCGTCGGGATCGGTGCTGATCAAGCGGCGCAGCAGTTCACTCTCCTTCGGCTTGCCGGCAGTGACGGCCGGATCGGCCGACTCCCCCTCGTGCAACGTTCGCTCAAAGGTATCCACGCGATACGCGCTTTTCGGCCCGCTTCGGTCCGTGGCAAGCCTGGCAGTTGTCGAGCAACAGCGGGGCGATCTGCCGCGAGAAGCTGACTCGCTCGGCAGAGGCGCGTAATCGACGCTAGGTTGACCGTTGCGATCAGGACGAGAGTGAGAAATGAATGCGATAAGCGGTGGCGAGTGAGCATCGTTTGCAGGCGTGACGGCACGGCTTGACCTTTGCGGAAATTGGGCGGGGAGCAGGGCCTGGGTCAAGTGCGACCCTGACCGGCGGGGGGAGCTCATTATGCGCCTACCAACGGCACGCGTCAACAAACTTGGATGCGTCACGGACGTTAGGCGCTTTGCGCGAGATTGCCTCTGGCGAGCCTGCGGCCGAGAACGCTTTGACCACGCCCTTCGCAGGGATCAGGGACGCGCCACAAGATCTTTTGAGCCTATGGTTTTGGCGCAGAAGTCGTTAAACCGACGGCAGGCGTAGCCACGGCGCTTGACGTCGCGGCGTCTGGAGTCTCGGCTTCGGTTCCCGGCAACGGCTCGGGGGGACGAGGTTTCTTCGGCACGGCGCCCGACCGCGGAACCGGAGGATTCGGGTCATAGCCCGGTGGATACTTGTAGTGAGCAGTGGCCGGCTTCAGAAACGGAAACGCATCCAACAAACCGCTGGTGTAGCTGCCGGCCCAATAGTTGACCGGGCCGCAGCCGGCAATCGCCACAAACAGCAGGATCCACCAGCGATTTATCTTCATAAGGGTTCCCTTGGGTGGCGAAATAGTAGCGAGATTTTAAAACGCAGGAAATCGCAGTTTCCGCAGGAAATGCTAGCTGCCGCTTCCAACTCAAGAATCCCCGAACCCCGGTTGTCAGCCCGGGGATCTTCCGTCACATCGCCTCGTACTCCTACTTTTCTTTTTTTCTGCTATCTTGCAACTTTGCCAGCGATCCCACACCGGAGTCGGCCTGTGAAATACGCCCGTCTCATGTTAATTACCGCGGTGATGACCTCGCGTTCCAGCGCTGGCCGCTTCGCCGACAGACGATGCGATTTTCGCGGTGCGCCAGGCTCTGGCACGGGGGGACATCGCCGCAGCGCTCAGCCTCGCTTCGAAGGCCGTGGACAGCGATCCCAAAGATCCCGCCGCTTACGCCGCTCGCGCCGCAATCTGATGAGCGCGGCGCGAGTTTGGCAAAGCGGTGGACGATTACAGCCAGTTGATCGAGCTGTCGCCTGGTTCGATCGTCGCGCACGAACGGCGCGGGGAGGACCAATTTCGGCTCGGGCATTTCCCGGAATCGGTGGCCGACTTCGATAAAGTGATCGAGTTGCAACCGTCTCGGGAGCCCTACCACTGGCAACGGGG
The DNA here is from genome assembly GCA_963807715.1 of uncultured Planctomycetia bacterium. Taxonomy (GTDB): domain Bacteria; phylum Planctomycetota; class Planctomycetia; order Pirellulales; family PALSA-1355; genus CAWECK01. The sequence continues at coordinate 892,535 of CAWECK010000016.1, read as the reverse complement.
CATTTCGCTGTATTACGCCGGTGAGTTCAAGCGGGGCGCCAAGCAGTTCGAGACTCATAAGACGGTCAATCCCGAAGACGTCGAGAACGCGGTATGGCATTATCTGTGCGTGGCGCGTACGGCAGGCATCGATGAGGCCCGCAAGGGACTGATCCCGATTCGCAGCGACGGGCGTATTCCGATGATGCAGGTTTACGCGATGTTCGAAGGCAAGGCCACACCGGACGATGTCTTGAATTCGGCGAAAGCCGGCAATCCCGGCGAAGCGGAACTGGCACAACGGCTGTTCTACGCCCACCTGTATATTGGGCTGTATCTGGAGGCGGCCGGTCAGGCCGAAGCGGCGCAGCAACACATCCGCTTGGCGGCCGACAAGTACGCCGACAACGGATACATGGGAGACGTGGCCCGAGTTCATGCCGCGGTCTTAAGACGAGCCGGCGACGCGAAATGACAGTTTGTCGCCGTTGAAGGACACTGTCGAGGTCGGCCGCGAACGGACGGTTCGGTGTTTCTCCAATTCTTTCGCTCCCGGCGGACCGTCGATTTGAGCGCGTCCCCGGCTGCTTCCCCCTCCACCGGTGTTTACTTCTTGAACAGCGGATCTTGCGGGTTGCCGCGCGAGAGGAGATAGGCCAGCAGATCGAGCACCTCGTTCTGGTTGAGCTGCTTCAGCAGATCCTTGGGCATCAGCGAAACGGGCGAAGGTTGTTGTTCCTCGATGTCGGACTTCTTGATCACGACCACTTTGCTGGCGTCCTCCGGGTCGATCAGCAGCGTCATCGAGTCGTCGTCCAGCGAAATGACGCGACCCGTGTAGACTTTGCCGTCCTGGTTTGCATCACCGTGGTCTTGTATTGATCCGAGACGACTTTGCTGGGATCGATGATGGCTTCGCGCAAGATCCTTGACGTTGAAGCGGCCGGCCAGTTGCGTAAGGTCCGGCCCGGTCGCGCCGCCGTCGCTGTTGAAGCGGTGACAGACCACGCAACGAGCGGCCGCGAACATCTTCTGGCCATTTTTGAAGTTCCGGCCCTGCAACTGAGTCGCCGACAGGGCAACCAGATCCTCGACGGTGTAATCCTTGCCGGGGCCTTTCGGCTTCGGCAGCTCGGGTGCCTTGTAGGGTTTTCGCCAACCGCTCGATTCGATCAGCAGTCGCTCGGCATCGGTGGCAGTTGGCGAACGCGTCGTTCTCGATGTTCGTTAGGAATTTCTGGTAGCTATTCCCGCCGCTCCATGTGCGGGCCTTTTCGAACCACGCGAAATACGTTTTGCGCTGATCCGGTGTCCAGCCAGTTTTCAGGTTTCGCAGCGCGAAGACGTAGGCGACCTGCTGCGCATCGGGCTGATTGGCTTGCACGGCGGCCACCGCGCCGCCGTAATGCGGCGTTGCGGGTGAGCACGTCGCCGTAATCCTGGGCGATCATGACGCGCTCGCGCGTCAAGGGCAGGAACCAACTTGTTGAGCCGCGTTCGGGCGAGCCGAGCGCCACCATCAGGATCGCCAATTCGCGATTGACCATTTCCGACGATGCCGGAAACAGGGCTTCGAACTTGTCCGCCAGCGCCGCCGGCGCCGTTTCCTCGGGCAATCCCAGCCGAATCAACACCAGCTGGTAGGCCCGCAGCAATTCGAGCTGCTGCATTTCGGTCAACTTGGCGAAGTCGAGCTTGCCAAGTGCGGCGAGCAACTTGGGCTTCAGCGCAGGCTCGGCCTGGCGGGCCAGCCCGACGACGCCGGTGATGACGGTTTCGATATCGCTGGAGCCCAGCACCCGCGTCTTGCCAGTATCGACCGGCATGTGCTCCAGAGCCACGCGCGCCGCGTAGCGGATGTGCCGGTCGGCGTGGCCGAGATGCGGCAACAGGAATGCCGACGGCCTTGGCCGGATCGGCCCCGTCGACGTGATAGGCTTCGATCTGATGGCGCAGCTCTCGCAGCTCGGCCTGGCGGCGTCGTGCGGCATCGACCGGGGCCGTCGATTCCTGACCGACATAGGTCACGCGGAACAATTCCGACTGCGTCCCGCGGCCGCCGACGGTGAAATACAACGCGCCGTCGCGGCCCACGACCACGTCGGTCAGCGGCAGCGGCGTGCGCGAGAGGAATTCTTCCTTGACGGCCTTGTAGCTGGCCCCGGCCGGCTCGATGTGAATGGCGTACATCGTGCCGAAGGTCCAGTCGCAGATGAACAAGCGCCTTCTGATACTTGGCGGGGAACTTCGTCCCGTAGCCGAACTCGACGCCGACCGGCGAGCCGGGCCCGATGTCGACCATCGCCGGCAAGCTATCGACGTAATAGGCGGGCCATTTGCCGGTGCCGCTGCGCCAGCCGAACTCGCTGCCGCTGGTGGCGTGGTTGACGCGCGTGGGGCGATACCAGGGCATGCCGAAGTCCCATTCCATGTCGGCGTCGTAGGCGAACAGCTCGCCGTCGGCGTTGAACGCCATGTCGTAGTCGTTGCGATAGCCGGTGCTGACGATTTCCCAGTTCTTGCCGTCGGGATCGGTCTTGGCGATCCAGCCGCCCGGCGCGAGAATGCCGGCGGCGTGGCCGTTGGCGTCCCATTGCCGCGGCAGCAGCAGATCTTCGTCCCAGTTGGGCATCAGGCGGCTGGCGGCGCCCTCGGGCAAGCTCGGCATGCAGCTGCTCGGGCCGGACGCCGCCCATCGTTTGCACGGGCGCGTCGAGCTTGCGTTCGAACGGAGGCTTGGTGTGGTTGCCGGCCAGCGCGAAGATGCTCTTGCCGTCGGGCGACAGCCGCAGCGCGTGCGGGCCGTGCTCGCCGCCGCCGCGGATCTCCTTCGAGCTTCACGACTTCGTCGAACTGGTCGTCGCCGTTGGTGTCGCGGAGGCGATACAGTCCGCTGCCGCGAGCCGCCGTTGACCGATGACGTACAGGCTGTCGAACGCCCACAGCATCCCTTGGGCGCGAGCTGATCTTGACGTCCAGCCGCTCGACCTTCGTCGGCTCCTGGCTGCCGATCGGCGGGGGCGTGATGCGGCAGAGGCCCTTGTCGGTCCCTGATCGCTGGCGATGATCCGGCCCTTGCCGTCGAGCGTGATGGCAGACCCACGAGCCGAGTTCCTCCTTGGGCACGGTGAACAGCCGCTCGACCTGAAAGCCGGGCAGCACGTTGAAGATGTCTCTCGCCGCGGTTGATGAGGCGACCTTTGCGCCGTTGGAGAACACCGTGCCCCAGGGTTGACTTCCGTATTTCGCAACGACCCTGGCCGGGACCCAGTCTTTGGCGTCTCGCGATGCGGCCACTTGCCAGCTATCGTCGCTGACCTCGTAACGAGTCTGACCATCGGCGCCGGACAGAGCCAGCTTCAGCACGAAGGCCGCAATGGCGCCCTGATTGGAGATTTCCGCCAGCACGACATTCTCGCCGTCCTTCATGAACTTTTGGACATTAATCTCGGAGGGGGAATTCCAGGAGTCGTCGGATGCCACCGATTGACCGTTTATGAACACCTGCATGACGTTATCGCACGAGGCGATCAGCCAGGCGTCTTTGGAACCTCCCTGGAACGTCTTGCGGACGACATAGTTCTTATTCGCATCGGCGCCCCAAATCCAACTGGGGACCGGCCCGGCGGCCCAATCCGGCTGCTTGGACCCCGTTGCCTGCGGGGCGACTGCCTTGGGTGCGACTTCCGTCTGGCCGGCTGCGGCGCTATCTCGGGAACCTGCGTGAATAAGCTTGCGCTCGGGTTGCGGCTCGGTTTTTGTTTCGGCGGCAGAAGCTGGCGCGGCCAGAGACCAACAGCAGGTCAACACCACTATGTGGACGAAACCTGGCAACCATGCTCGTGCGATCATACGATAGGACTCCAAAACGGCTGAGATTTATGCGTTACGCCAGGGGGCAGGGCGTGTTTGGGCGGGAACACCGGCGGACTCTCGTCCGATTCTAATTGCCCACGGCTCAGGATAATACGAATAGCGGAAAAATTGTATAACGCCTGACGAAAAAACGTGATCGTCTCGAAAGCCAAGCAGGGTCCGCTGTGCGGACCAAATGCGGCTGCGGTTGCGGCCAGCAGGCACCGCCGACAATCAAGACGTTGCAGGACGTTGGGGAGTAATCGGTCCTCACAGCGGATCCCACATGGCTGGCCGCTTGCTGTCGCTACCGGGTATGAGTCACAATGGAAGTACAGCCGCAGCACCACTCCGCATGGCACCGCCCGCATTGCAATCCCCCGCCCCTGGGACTTGAAACGTGAGTCGAATCCGTCGCACTGTTTGCCTTTTGCTGCTGCTGTTTGAGCTTTTCTCTCTCGCACGCTCTGCGTTGTCAGCGCCGTGCAGCGCCCGAGGCTCCGCGTCCAGGGCCCCAGCGGGGGCAAGTTGGAGGGCGAGGGAGAGCCATTCCGGCCGCGCCCTCCGCGCCCCAAGGACCGCGTTACACGGCCCGCTGGATTGACGGATCCATCATGCGCGGCGACGAACTCACCCCCTGGAACACCCCCGACTGCGCAGCCGGCAATGAACGGCCAAAAGCTGCTCGATCCCGCGCATCCCGTCCGCTGGCTGAGGGACAATACCATTGGGCCATCGCCGCTGCCGGTACACTGCGTCGAATTTGTCGGCGGCGATTGCCTACCCGGCTCCGTTACGAACTACCAGGCGGCCACCGAACTGCCTGCCGATCCGGAGCCCGCGCACCTGGTGTTTTTTCCTGCGTTGCGGCTGGATCTGGCCGGCATGACGACTCGCGACAGCTTGCGCGTCCTCCCTGCGTTTTTGACGCGGGTGGTGTGGCAGCGGCAGGCTGATCTGCCATTGCGGCCCGGCACGGTGTTTTTTCGCAGTGGTCGGGAGACGGCGTTTCGCTCGCTCCGTTGGGAGCCTGAAGGCGTGAAGCTGCTCACGACCGACGGCCTCGTGTCGGCGGCATTCGGCGATATAGCTGAGTTGCACTTTCCGAAGCAAGACTCTTGGGAAGCTCATTTCAATCGGCTGGCAGTCCTCGCGCCGGACCGGACCGGGCGATTGATGCAAATCGAGTCCGCCGATGGCATGGTGGCCACGACCTCGCTGGGCCGCCTTCAGGCCCATTCCGTGGTTCGCGGCGGCGATGCCGGAGACTGGGTCCACATGATCCAACCTTCCTGGAGCTTGGATGCTTTTTTTGTGCCCCACCGCAAAGTCCGACAATGGACGTTTTTCGCGGCGCAAGAAGTGCCGCTGACGTGGATTGAACCCGCGGCTAGCAGCCACCATGCCGTCTTCTCGGCGGCCTGGAGCCGGTACCGTGTGAACGCAAATGTGCAGGGAGAGCCGCTCATCAACGCCGGTCTGGCGGGTGGCTGGGGGCTGGGAGTCCATGCGGAGCACGCGCTGGAATATCCCTTGCCGCCGTGCGCCGGGGCCTTTCGCACCCAGATGGGCTTGGATCAGGCCGCCGGCAACGGAGGCTGCGCGTCGGCCGAATCTTGGCCGGCCCCACGGGCGGAGAATCCCTCTTTGAAAGCAAGGACCTCATCGGATCGGCTGCGAACGTCGACACGGGTCGACTGTCGTTGGCCAACTCTCACGGCCAGTCGGCTCGGTTGAAATTAATCGCCGATGCCGTGTGGTCGGGTCGCCCCTCCGGCGCCGATCCGTTGGATATTCGCGATGTCTTCGACTGGTTGGAGCCGATCGTCGAATTGGCGCCTCAGCCGCTGGATGCCGAGTTGGCCCGGCATGCGGAGGCGGCGCTGCCTGGGCTGGCGGGCTGGCGAATCCACGGCACCGCCGGAAGCGATTGGCAGTTGGTCAACAGTGCCCGGTCTCAAGAACGTCCGGCACCCCGTTTTCGCCTCGCAATTCGTCCCCTCAGCGGACCGCTGCGACTCACGCGCTCGCTGAACGTCCGGCCGGGGGCGACGAACCTCATGATACTGGCCGCAAAATCATCAGATCGGATGGGTGCGGTGCGGTGCGAAGCGCGCGTAAACGGTCAGTTGGTCGGCACGGCGGTTTTGCCCGAGTACCGCGCCGATGGCTGGTTGCGGCCGATCGCCGTGGACTTGCAAGAACTCGTGGGAAACGAGGCGATCGTCGAACTGTCGTTCATTCCAGCTGGCAGCGATGCGGCGATCGAATGGCATGCCGGCGCACTGGTTGACCGTGTGCCAGAGGCGGAGGAACGCAAGAAGTAAAGAATTTTCCGCTCGAAAGTCCGCGGTTGCTCGGCTTTGGACTTTGGATTTCGAACTTCAGCCTGCTATGATGAGCCCATGACTGCACGCGACTTTATAGCTCCACCGTGGCGAGAGTTTCCAGGCTGCAATCCGACTGCGCACTCCCGCCCCTCGGGCTGGGCGGAGCACGGGGCCAGGTGGCTGCGTTATTTCCGTTCGCTGAAGCCGAACGAACGCGATCTCTACGAGGACGCCTATCCGGGCCCCAAGGGATGGGAATCGTTTTATGAAACCGTGCGCGAGGAGATTGCTCGCGAGGAGTCATAAGTCCTGAAGGGCTAGTCTTGCTCGGCCATCCCTAGGGCGACCAGCGGACGAACGCCTCGATGGCTTCGTAGTCCGCCAGGCCGAGCCGATCGTAGGTCTTGGCTGTGGCCCGGTTCCGATCCTCAGCCCGCTGCCAGAATTCGCGCTGGTCGGTGCCCGGAAAAAGGGCCCGGTCTTTCTGCGATTGGTGACGGAAGACCGCCTCCCGTTTTCGGGCCAATTCGTCCGGGCTGAGGGGGACCGCCATTTCGATCTTTTCCGTTTCCCATTCCTGCCAGGCGCCGCGGTAAAGCCAAATCTCGCAGTCGTTAATCCAAGGCCGGTCGACGCAACGGCCGGCAGCTTGCAGAATCGCGGACAAGCAGACGCGATGCGTGCCGTGAGGATCTGACAGGTCTCCGGCGGCGTAGACCTGATGCGGTCGGATGGTTTCCAGAAGGTCGAGGATCAGCCGGATGTCGGCCTCGCCTAGCGGCTTCTTCCGCACTTTGCCCGTTTCGTAAAAGGGCATGTCCAGGAAGTGCAGATGTTCCATCCGCACCCCACAATGCCGCGCGGCAGCTTTCGCCTCGCCGCGCCGGATCAGCCCCTTCAAAGCCTGCACTTCCTGCGCGTCCACCTCGCCTGGCTTTTTGTCTTGCAGCGAGCGTTCGATCCGCCGTGCGGTTTCGGCAAATTGGCCCGCATCGGCGCCCGATAACGCGGCGAAGTCGGCGACGAAATCCGCGAATCGCACCGCATCGTGATCGAACACCGCGATGTTGCCCGACACCTGATAGGCGACATGCACCTCGTGCCCTTGGTCGACCAGGCGGATCAGCGTGCCTCCCATGGAAATGACGTCATCATCCGGATGCGGCGAAAAAATCAGCACCCGCTTGGGAAACAGGTTGTCTCTGCGGGCGCGGTGTATCCGTGGCGCGTCGAGCATTGGCGGGCTTGCCCCCGGGCCAGCCGGTGATCGTTTCCTGCAATTGGCGGAAGATTTCGATATTGATGTCATAGGCCGGGCCGTGCGCCGCCAGCAGTTCTTGCAGGCCGTGCTCGTTGTAGTTTTCGTCGGTCAGTTTCAGGATCGGCTTGCCACAGCGCTCGGCCAGCCAAATGACGGCTTTGCGAATCAGGGCCGGCGTCCAATCGACCTGGCCGACCAGCCAGGGAGCCATGCTGCGCGTCAGATGGGCCGCCGCCGACGCGTCCAGCACGAAGCACGCATCCGTATGCTCTTGAAGGTAGCTGGCTGCGACCTCCGCAGTGATGGAACCTTCGACCGACCGGGCCACAACCGGCGCCTTTCCCTCGCCCAAGGCTACCAGTAAAACACGGCGGGCGGCCGCGATCGTCCCCACACCCATGGTGATCGCCCGGCGAGGAACAAACTCGATGCCGAAAAAATCGCTGGCGGCGTCCAGTCGCGTGATCCGGTCGAGCCAAATCACGCGCGTGCGGCTGTCCGGCGGCGAGCCCGGCTCGTTGAATCCGATGTGCCCGGTCCGTCCGATGCCCAGCAGTTGCAGATCGATCCCACCGGCCGCTTCGATGGCCCGCTCGTACGATTCGCAGAAAGCCGGCAGTTCCGCGGCGGCCAGCGTGCCGTTGGGGATATGGACGTTCTTGGGGTCGATGTCGATATGGTCGAACAAATGTTCCTTCATGAACCGCACGTAACTTTGCAGGCCGTCGGGCTGCATGGGCCAATATTCGTCCAGGTTAAAGGTAATGACGTTGGCAAAGGAAAGTCCGTCTTCACGGTGGAGGCGCACCAATTCGCGATACACGCCCGTCGGCGTGGAGCCCGTGGCCAGTCCCAGAACGCAATGGCGCCCCTCGCTCTTGCGGCGACGGATCAACGCCGCAATTTCAGCCGCGACGGCGGCCGCGACCGCATCGGCGGTGCCATGGACTTTGACGGGAATGCGCTCGGAAGATTGCCCGTGACCGTGCATTGAGACTACCGTGAAAAGGCTGTGGGGAACGGCTGGGGAAGCCGGAGGAATGGATTTATAAGATCAATTGTGGTGCAAACCGCCCGTAGCGGCAAGGAGGGACCGCGGTTAGTTCAGCGTGCGGACCCGAACATGCTCTGCCAGGGCTTTGGCCAGGGGATCATCGTCCGCGGCGCAAAAGCCGCGATAGAGATGCTTTCGCCAGCCTTCGGCTACGGCAAAGCTGCCGGACATTCGCCCCACCTCGCGGCCCAGGTCTTGCATTTCCTGCAAGTAGGAATTCATGCCCTGCGATTGATCGAGCCATCGCATCTGACTGGCATGGCAGGCCAGCATGCGAACTTTCTCATCCAGCACGTCCGTGGTGTCGACAAAGATTTCGGGCACAACCACGGCTCCCAAAGGGTCGCGGTTGCCGTGCGGTTGGGCATGGTAGACCGTCACCGGATTGTCCGAGGGAGGGCGGTGCGGCTCGGTGATGTAATTGGGCATGCCGCGGGCAAAAGCCGCCGTCACCGCCAGCCGGCACGTATTCACATGATCTTCCATGTAATCGGCCGGCGCATGCGTGAGCACTATTTCCGGAGCCACTTCGCGGAACACCGCCGCCAGGCGCCGCACGGAGTGGTCGTCATAGAACACCTCCATGTCGTTGACCAGGCTCGGATGGAACTTGGCGCCGATCAGATCCGCCGCCGCCAGCGCCTCGCGGGCCCGCTTTTCGGCCGTATGGGCCGCGCTCCACTCTTTGGAGCCGCAACAGCCATTGGCCACGTTCATATAATGAATCTCGTAACCGGCCCGTTTGAGCCGGATTAGCGTGCCGGCCATGACAAACTCGATATCGTCCGGATGGGCGGCAATGGCAAATGCGCGTTTCATAAGGTGCAATCCACTCGGCTGGATGAGCTAATCGATCTCGGGTACGGCCAAAATGGCACAAGGATCCGACAATCCGTTCAATGCATCTCCACGTCGCAGGTTCCGATCCCCGATCGCAAAAAATTGAACTGCACGTGTGGATGCTCGGCCAACAGCGACATCGGCACCGAACTATCGGGAATCCGCCGCGAGATCATGAGCGTCGTCAAACGCAGGCCGAACGGGTTGTCGTGCCAGCCCGGATGCCAAATCGACACTTTCTCGGCCTTCCAGGTTTCCACCGGCCCGACGCTGATCGCCTGCGACGGCACCGCCGAAACCACGCCGCCCCCCGAGGTGCGCGCGTTTTGAATGATCGTCATGGGATGCAGATCCACGAGTCGCGTGCCCAACTTGCGGTATTCGGCCGGCGGGGGCGGAGCATCCTGCCACTTGCCGGCGCGGCGCGGAGGATCGTTGAAGGCCCAGTGCTTCACTTCACCCTGCCCTCCCTGCATCACCAGGCAACGGACTCGGTCGTAGCTGGCGCTGTAGTCTCCCCCGTCGTGCGTGGGAAAGTGCAGGTTCTTGGCCGGCATTCTCAATTCAGGGCGAATGCGGTGGAAGCACAGATCCAGATCCGCCTTGGCGAAGCCGAGCGGAAAATCGATCCCCGCGGCTTTGCCGTCGACGGCCCATTCGTCCATGCCCCAAAAATGAGCGTGCTTGAGGTTCAAGTTCAGCTCATTAACCAGCCGGGCGACCAACGGCAGTTGCTCGGTCGGGCCGATTGGCCCGCAGATGCCGGCGGGGCGCTCCTCGGTGGCCTGCTGCCAGGCGGTGATGTATTCGAGAGCCTCGGCAAGAAAAAAATCTTCGCGAGTATCATAGAAGCGAATATTGAACCCTTCGCGGGCCAGCCGCGGCAAGTCGTCCGCCGAAAGCCGAGCGGCGTCGCTTAGAAGCTCCGGATCGAGCGTCGTATAATCCCACCACTGCGGCGCAATCTTACTCAACGGTCGCATCGTCCGCCTCCAAATCCAAGAGAGAAGTCCCAGTCACCATTCCGCACGAAGCAATCGAGGATGAACTTTACCACAAATGCGACTAGCGCCGCAAAGCCGCGGCTGGATCAGCGGAATCCAGCTTGAGATTTCCGCGCGTCAGCGAAGTCTTGCCATGACCCGGCAGAGGCGCCCAAAATAATCGCATGCCAACCATTCCCGACCAACTCGCGGCCGCCATTCAGCACCATCAAGCCGGCCGGCTGCCTGAGGCCGAGCAAGGCTATCGGCGGATTCTTGCTGCCGACCCGAATTATGCCGCCGCCTGGCATCTGTTGGGAGTGATCGCCCACCAGACCGGCAAGCACGAATTGGCCGTGAGCACCATCCAGCGGGCGATTTCTCTGGCCGAGGATCGGGCAATCTTCCACAGCAACCTGGGGGAAGCGTATCGGGCCCTGCGGCAAACTCCCACGGCCATTACCTGTTACCAGCGGGCCGTGCAGTTGGATCCCGGCATTGCCGGCTTCCATTACAATCTGGCCAATGCCTTGAAAGACGAGGGGCGGTTCACGGAGGCGGTTGCCGCTTATCAGCAGGCCCTGCGACTCAAGCCGAATTATCCCGAGGCTTGCAACAACTTGGGCAATACCTGGAAGGCACTCGGGAAATCGCGCGACGCAATCCAGTGCTATCAGCGGGCCACGCAAATGAAGCCCGACTTCGTCGAAGCCCGCAATAACCTGGACCGGGCATTGGCCGACCATCAGAGGGTTGCCGGCGAAGTTGCGGGCACTAAAGATGCCGAGTCGTACTTCCGCCTGGGCAATGTCGCCAGAGAGCAACAACGCTTTGCCGACGCGATCGCCTGGTATCGCCATGCGCTGGCCGTGAAGCCGGGATATGTCGAAGCCTGGAATAACCTCGGTGCAACGCTGAAGGACCTGGGACGACTGGACGAAGCGGCTGCCTGCTACCGCGACGCGATTCAGTATAAGCCGGACTATGCCGAGGCGCACAGCAACCTGGGAGGCATCTTCTGGGAGCGCGGAGACGTGGACCAGGCGGTGGCGTGCTTTCGACGGGCCTTGGACCTGAAGCCCGACTACGATGAGGCCCTGCATAATCTGGGGGTGGTCTTGAAAGACCGGGGCGAAGTGGAAGAGGCCATCGCTTGCAATCGCCGGGCCTTGGAACTCCGGCCGAGCTTCGCGGTATGCCACGGCAACCTGGCGTACCTGCTTGGGTTTTGCCCCGGCTTCGACGCCCAGGCAATCTGCGAAGAACTCCGGCGCTGGAACGATCGACACGCCGCCCCATTGGCCAAGACGATTCAACCTCATGCCAACGATCGTTCGGCCGATCGCCGGCTGCGCATCGGCTACATCTCGCCAGATTTTCGCGTCCACTGTCAGGCCTTCTTCACCGTGCCCCTGCTTTCCTCGCACGACCACCAGAACTTTGAAATCTTTTGTTATGCCGACGTGGCCCGTCCCGATGCCACCACGGCTCGCCTACGTGCGTGGGCCGACGTCTGGCGAGATATCGTCGGACTCAGCGATGAGCAGATTACCCAGCTCGTTCGTCAGGACCAGATTGATATCTTGGTCGACCTGACGATGCACATGAATGACAATCACCTGCTGGTCTTTGCCCGCAAGCCGGCTCCCGTGCAGATCTGTTGGCTGGCCTATCCCGGCTCGACCGGCCTGACGGCAATCGACTACCGGTTGACCGATCCCTACCTCGATCCACCGGGCTTGAACGACCAAGACGCCAGCGACCACTATTACTCCGAGGAATCGCTCCGATTGCCGGACACATTTTGGTGCTACGACCCACTCACCAGCGAGCCGGCGGTCAACCCGCTGCCGGCCACCGACGCTTGCCACATCACGTTCGGGTGCCTCAATAATTTTTGCAAAGTCAACGCGGAGGTGCTCAAGCTGTGGGCCAGCGTCCTGAAGCTGGTCGATCGATCGCGCATCGTGATCCTGTCCGTCGCCGGCAGCCACCGCCAACACACTCTAGACTTGCTGGAGCAGGAAGGGGTCTGCGCCCGATCGCGTGACCTTCGTCGGTTACCAACCTCGCCCGCAGTATTTGAAACTCTACCACCGCATCGACATCGTGCTCGACACGTTCCCATACAACGGGCACACCACAAGCCTCGATTCGCTCTGGATGGGGGTGCCGGTCGTTACACTTGTTGGGCAAACCGTGGTCGGCCGGGCCGGCCTGAGCCAACTCATGAATCTCGGCCTGCCGGAGTTGATCGCTCAGTCGCCTGAGCAATTCGTCAAGATCGCGGTACAGTTGGCCAGTGGTTTACCTCGCCTCAGCAAACTGCGCGAGCCTGCGCGGCCAAATGCAAAGCTCGCCGCTGATGGATGCTCCTCGCTTTGCGCAAAACGTCGAGACGATTTACCGTGACGTGTGGCGCCGATGGTGTGGCAAATAATGCTACGGTCGCACGGCCGCATTCTCTTCCAAATAGCGCCAATTCTTCAAGAACGCGATCACATCCATCATCTGCTGTTCCGAAATATTCTTTTCGAAGCCCACGGGCATCAAGGAGATGCCGTTGGAGCGCATCTCGTCGATGTCTTCGCGCAGAATCGTGGTCGACTTATTCTCCTGTTGCCGCACCGTCACAGATGAAGCCGTTTCGGCGTCGATGATGCCCGTCAGCACTCGGCCGTCGGTGAGTGTGAGCGTGTAGCTGAAATAGCGATTATCGACGGCCCGGTTGGGATCGAGGATATTTAGCAGATAGTACTCGGGGGGTTTTCCGAGCGAATCGGAAATACTGGGCCCCAGATCGACCCCCACTCCGGCCACGCGATGACACGCCGCGCAGTTCTTAGCGAACACCTCCTTGCCGCGGCCAGGATCGGCCGCCAGTTCCAACGCCTTGCGATACTGATCGATAACCTCCTGGCGATCGGCCGGCGTCGACGCGGCTTGCAACTGTTTGGCCCGCAGCTTCAGCTCCGGGTCCTTATGCGCCACGAGGCGCCGCCATTCGTCGGGCTGGAGCTCCGTCGCGGAGATCCGCCCCGCGCTCATCTCATCGAATAACAACGAGGTTCGCTGGCGGTTGGACAACATCAATGCCAGGATCGCGCGCCGCACCGTGGGCGTATCCCGGGAAAACTCGCGGAGCAGCGCCGGGCCAATCGCCGGATCGTCGAAGCGGGCAAGCGTTTCGATAGCGGCAAGGCGGACTGCCTGCTCCCTTTTATCAGCCGCCAAATCAAGCAGCGTCTTGCCGGCCGCGGCAAAGTCGGCGTCCGACAAAACCTTCTCGGCGTTGCAGCGCCGTTGAACATCGGCCGTTGAATCTGCGGCTTGCGCCACGGCGCGAGTAAACAGGTCGTCGAGCGTGTGCTGGTTGGCTTCCCTTAACTGGACCTTGAAACTCGCCAGCGACTTGCCGCGCCTCCCCACGCCCTGCCCTAACCCGCGGACGGACGCCAAGGCCAAATTGAACCGGTCAGCGGCTTTATCGGAAGCCGAGACTCCCGCACGGTTCGCGGGGAGTAAAGCGGCAATGCCGTCAACGGCGGCTGCAATGTCTGACACATTTTGTTGCGAGCCGACCATTTGCGAAAGCTCGCCAGCCAAGTCCGGAAGCCCCGGCCGCGCGGCATCCGACTCCGCGGCCCAGCGCAGCACTATTTGCAACACCGATGCTACCCGCCCGTTGAGCGATGCGCCGATGGCTGCGCGGGTCCAGCGGTCGTCTGCATCGCGAAGGGCAATGGCCGCCAGCGCAGCGGTGACCGCTTCCGATTCGTCCGCCGTGCCCTGCGGCTGCGCGATTTCGCCCAGGCTTAAGGCCACCTGGAAGCGCAGTCGAGCGTCATCCGCAACGGCGAGCGCGAGGACTCGTTGGCGAATGTCCGCCCGCGAAGTCAGCCATGGCTCGGCAAGTTGCACGGCGTGGGACTGGACTCGCGGATCGTCCTTGTTCAGCGCCGTTAACACGTTCTCGGGCTGCAGCGAGCCGAGGCCACGCAGCAACCACAGCGCGTGAACCTGCGCTTGCGGCGACTGGCTCGCGGTCAGCAGCTCTCGCAGCCGCGGTACCGCCGCCTGGTCGCCTTGCTCAATCAACAGCCGGGCCGCCGTTTCGCGCCACCATGATCCGGATCGCTCCAAGGTGCCAACGAGCTCCGCAATCGTGGCTTTGGACAGATTGGGCGACGGAATTCGCGATTGACTGCGCACCGCGCGGCTGATTGCCGTCCGCCGCGGTCATTGGTCGCCACGATCCGATAGATTCGCCCTCGCTCGCCGCTACGGAAATTCTCGGGCCGCCCCTTGAGCTCGGGAGGCATGAAATCGGGATGCTCGATCACGGGGCGATACATGGCGACAACATACAGGGCGCCGTCCGGTCCGTTGGCAAGGTTGACCGGCCGGAACCATTCGTCGGGCGTCGCGAGAAACTCCGCCTGGGTCGTATTCGGCGGGGCGTCGAATGCCGCGCCGTGGGATTCCATCACGTCGCGATGCACGAGATTGCCGGTCGGATCGCAAGTAAAACTATTGCCGAGATACTCGGGCGGCAGCGCGTCGCCGCGGTAGATCGTGACACCGCAAGCTGCGGTGAATTGGCTGGCGTGCATGTTCGACGTGGTCCAGGCCCGGCTCAGCGGATACAGATGCGATGCTTCGGCAGCCGGCGAAACGTCATGCACCACGCGCGGCAGGGCCAGATAGGGATTGCGCTTGATATAACGATTTTCGAGCATCACCTGCATGCAAGGATTGCGGTTGCTGCAAACAAATCGATTTCCGAAATCGTCGAACGTCAGCCCGAACTGCCCGTGACCGCTCACCGCGTCGCATTCGCCGGTGCGGGGATCGAATCGAAAGTCGAGGCCGCTAATCGACAGGGGTTCCGCGGCCGCTTTGCGCCAGGGTTCGTGCGCGGCGACGACACTGCCGCCACGAAGTCCATTGGCCACGTAGACGTGATTATCGAGCCCCAGCGTGGGATGATTCGCCCGCAGTTGCGAGTTTTCTTCTTTGAAGCCGGTGAACCACGACTCGCGCCGATCGGCTTTGCCATCGCCGTCGTCGTCGGCAAAGTAGGTTACTTCGCCGGCCAAGGTTGCGATCACGCCCCCGCGCCAGGGCAGCACACCGTTGCAAAACGGAAGCCCCTGGGCAAAGAACTGCGATGTTTCAAAGCGACCGTCCCCATCCTTGTCTTGCAACATGCGGATACTCGATCGGAGCGGCTTGCCGGTTGCCGGCTCGTTCGGGTAATCGAGCATTTCGGCGACGAAGAGTCGACCATTCTCGTCGAATGCGATCGCCACCGGGTCGATCACATCCGGCTCGGCCGCCACAAGTTCGATCCGCAATCCAGACGGAAGCCGCATGTGCTGGATCGCGTCCGTGGGAGACTGGGGCCCGCTAATCGTTTTCGTCGCCGGCGGCTCGGCTCCGACAATTCCGTGTGTTTGCGACAAAGCCAGGGCAGCAGCAAAAAGGATCGCAGTGTAACCGACGCAAGGACTTGGGGCGTGACGATACATCATGAACAGATCTCCGCGCAACGGAAGCCGACAAGCGGTGGGCTAAGTACCAGCAGTGGGGCAACGCGCGTCAGCAGCGCTCACGGGTTTCATTGGGTAGAAGGCGGCCAGACGCAGGCTTACAGTTTGCCTGTCTCAGCGAACAGAATCAAATCGTTGTCGAGATTTCGCAATGCAGCGGTACCCACAAGGGTGGGGGCACGGGTTTGCACGCACCTGGAACCACTTGAGCCCGCGAGCCTGTCTTTACAGGGCTCGCGGGCTCAAATGTTTAGCGACTCGATTAACGACTTAGCACAACGAGCGGAACCAAATCCCGCTCGTTTGCGTGGCATTCATTTTACGCCCTTGATCAACGGATCGTTGGGCTGCCCGTTGGTGCCACCCTCAGGGCGAGCCGCCCCCGTGTCGGTCGTCGGGTTAGCAGGTACGGGAGCTGGAGCCGTTGGGTTAATGGACATGCTGGAAGTCGGTGCCGGTGTGTTCGTCGGCATGGTCGCCGGTGGGCTGGTCGATATTGGACCTCGATAGCCCGTCACCTGACGGCGTACTCCAATCGCTCCTCGACGCGAATAGTAGTACTGCGTCGCAGGCTGGCTCGTTGCCGTGTTCGGCACAACAGCCGCGTTCGGCACGACAATCGCTGCGCCATTTGCGGTATGGGGAACCCACTGGTTGTTGCGATAGACCGACCAGGAGTTGTTCGGGTTCCAATACCACCACTGATTGCTGTAATTGCGCATACGCCAGTTGTTGTTAATGGCGGCGTTACGATCCTCTAGCCGCTCTTCCCTGCGCTCGATGCGGTTGTCTTGCCGAACTGCCTCGTCATTGCGTATCTGATTTGCGGTAGGCCCGGGAACGCCTGCGCCAAGGTTGACGCTGGTGCCGCCACCCGGTGTGGTTTGCACATCGACCGGTCCCACTCGCACGTTAGTCGGCCCAACGGTTCCGGGCGGTGGGCTCGTAACGTTAATCTGCGCGCTGACGATTGCCGCCGTTGCCAGCAGGCCCAAAAAGGAAACGCAGGCTGTCGTGCCGTAGAATCTCATAGTTCTCGCTCCCATTACAATGATTGGTTCCGCCCTGGTTCCAGTACCGGGCGTTCATCACGCACCAATGCATATCATGTGCCAATAGGGCCCCAAGACGGCAGGGTGGCAGCGGGGCGGTTTGGCGAGTTCCGTGAGTCAAAAACACACGCCAGCAATGCGATGGTTGACGAGTTGAGGCATTAAGGTGATCGTCGCGCCGTCGCGCTGGTCGACCAGCGAGCAGGACCGCTGTCAGCAGGGCGGCTTGCTATAAGCCGCGTCCGCGAGCGCGCGATTGCGAAAATCAGCACGACGATGAATGGCCAACTGAACCAAGGCCACGCCGATAGCCAGCGTGGCAATCGGGGCCCAGCATCCATCTCGAAATGCACGTGCGCGTGTCCCCTCGGTCCATCGCAGCGGACGGCGACACCCCATTGCCCCGGCTCTGGCAGTTCGACCAGGGCCGCTTGCATGAGTTTGTTCGTGGCGGCATCGCTCGTCGCAGTGGCTTCAATCGTCGCGGAGTGACCCCCAAGCAACGTTAAACTAACTTCCACGCGAGCATCGGAGATCGGTTGTCCCGTCGATAGATCCTGTAACAGGACGCTGATATCGACAGGACCTGCCCGCAGTGGCGTCGGCGCGGTAAAGACCGAGATCTGATAGCTGCCGCGAGGCTCTATCAGACGCAGCGTGCCACCATCGGCCTCGGCGACCGATTGCCACGATCCGATCACCAGCAAAGTCAAAATACCCACAAAAACCAAACGTCGCATTTGAACACACTACAAAATCGGCCCCAGGTTACCCACATCGCGGGCGGCTTAGCGACACCGCCAGCCGACACTCCGCCAAACCCGCCCCCGTGTCATCCCCCACCACCCAAAGTTCCCCGCATTTGCATGGGCTGAAACACGATCCACACCCCCACAACAAACAGCAATAGGGTCAGCGCGCCCCACGGCGCAAAAGCCCCGAGGGCTCGCCACGTTCCTTGGGCATGACGCTCGGCGATGCGCAGCCCCGTATAAAGCGACAGCAACAAGCCCAGATCCAACATCACGATCTGCAAGTGCAAGATCCAATCGCTCGCCGGACGGCAACAGGCGCAACTCCATAGCGGCTTTCCTAATCCAGCCCAGCCAAGCTCACCGGAAAAACGCTGTGTTACCGGGACGATCGTCGCGAAGCTGGTCAAGAAATGAAAGCTGTAATGAGCCAGCCACATGCTGAAGCCCAAGGGAATCAGCCCGAACGAATATCGCGTCGCCAGCTCGATCAAGCCGGCATCGCGCCGCTCGAAATGCCGGCTGACGGCGGCCGCGACTCCAATCGTCACAGCGGGCAGGACCACCAGCGCTGCGAAATAATAGAGGCTGGTCACGACTATGGGCGCCGGACTACCCAGCAGCAAGCGGGCCCGATCGAGCCAATCGCCCATCGGAGCCACCATTCCGGCCGCATTGGCCAGCGCGCCGAAGGAGAGCACCACGGCCAGAGCCGCAATGTCCGTCCGCCGGCTGAATCGGCCAATGCCCGAGCGTATCGGATCGCTCCACAACGTCCGAGCCGGCACCACGGCGAGCACACCGATGTTTTCGTGCGGACAAGCCTGCACGCAATCGAGACAGAAAGTACAGTCCAGATTGCCACTCTTGCGCGGCAGGAACAGCTGCGTCTGGCAGCCAGGAAGACTGTCCGTCCCGCGAATGCATTCTTTCGTGCGGCAAGAGGCACAAATGGTCCCCTCCCGCACCTTCACCTCCAGCGGCGAGACCAGCGATTGCACGAAGTTGAACTGGCCGATCGGACAAACATACTTGCAAAACGCGGCGTCTTGAAAGAATGCATCCACCGCGAATGCGGCTACAAAGTAGCCGATCGCAATCCAAGCTGTCCACGCCGGACGGTCCCACAAGGCGAATGCCTCATAGCTCCATAGGAAGAGCCCGATCAATAATACCGCCAGCCATTTGTTTCGCAGCCAGCGCGGCCACCGCGAGCTGCCCGGCATCCAGCGCCGCGCAAGCGTGCGCGGTAACGTGAACGGACAGGTCATGCAAAACAAGTTTCCCGCGACGAGCAACCCGAAGACCACGCAGCCCCGCCAGTGAATCCAAGGCAGCACCCCGGCAAGGTTCATCGGGCTGAGCTGCGGGCCGCGCAGCCCATCGAAGATGACGACCGCGGCCGCCAAACCTAATGTCGCTTGCATGCTAGGGCGGCTCCCTTTCCAGCGCAAGAAGCGGCCGATGCCGGGCAGTTGCAGCAAATCAAAATTGTGCGCGGCTGCCTGCTGTCGGTCCATTGTTGTGAGTTGCTCGCGGGCGCGTAACCGCGGGTCGATCACTTTAAGCGGTAGGAACGCGCTGGCCCGTTGCGGCATGCGGCCGTTGCGAATGCTGGCCTTTCGCCGTCGGCTCTCCGGGGAATCGAACAGCAGGCCGACGCCAATCCAGAACAACGGCAGCAAAAACGCAATCGAGCCCGGCCCCCACATCAGCACGCCGGCGATTGCCTGATCGCTGAGCGCCGACAGCCCGTCGAGTCTCGGCACCTGGGCATAATGGGGATAGATAATGACGCTGGAAAAGGTCAGCCAGGCCGCCAAGAGGGTATTTTGCACGTCGGCCAAAATCAGGTAGGGCAGCAGCAGCCACGTGGAACCTTTTGGCCGGCTTGGGTAAGGACGGATCACCGGATACCAGAATAACAGCGCGCTGGCGAGGAAGCAGGCATGTTCCACGCGATGCCAATCGTCCGAGCGCAGGCCTAATTCGTACCCGCGCGGTGTGTGCCAGAGCCAGGTAACCGCCACATAAATCGGCAGAGCCGCGCCGGGATACGTCAATCTTTGAAATAGCCGGCGGAGGGAACGCGCGGCGACCAGCGGGCCGACGTAATAGGTTCGGATCGGCGCTGGCAGCCCGCGCAGCAGAGGAAAAAAGGGCGAGCCCAGCCATAGCAGCGGCGGCGCGACCATCGTCAACAGCATGTGCTGTAGCATGTGAACTTGAAGCAATAGCGATGCAAACGGCTCCAGCGGGGACGCGATCGCTGAAAATATCGCCGCTAGGCCGCCGAGAAATGCCGCAAGCTGGCCAACATGCCAACGGCGCCGATCGCGACGCCGCAGCAAGAGCCAGCCGCGTAGATAGACGCCGGTCGCGAGCAGTATCGCAGCCGTGACAAACGGCTCCATGGGCCAGGAGCGCATTAATGCGTCGATGGTGGAACTCATGCGCTAAATAGCCATTGAGGACAATCGGTTTGCGTGACGCACGGCCGGGTTCATGGGGGCGTTTGCGAATCGTTCGCCGCTGCCGCGGGCTGCCCTTCTGGTCTGAGGCTTACGAGAAACTCAACGACCGCGGTCATCTCGGCCGGACTCATCTGCTTGCCGTACGCCGGCATGTTGCCGCCGCCGGGCGTGCCATTGCTTATTTGATCGATCAATTGGCCTCGCGTCAGCCGAGTGCCGACGCCGGAAAGGTCCGGTCCTCGCCGGCCCCCCAAGCCCCTCAACGCATGGCAGTTGCGGCAATTCTTGTTTTGAAACATGGCTGCCCCCACGAGTTCTAGCGGGGTGCTGTTTTTCACATAGCTCTCGGGAATTGGATCCTCGATCCAAGCTTGCATCTTGGGAGACCAGGGCGCTTCGACTCCCTCATAAGTTAGAATGCCCAGAATCGTGTAACTCACGATGACCGTAAGCACCGCCACGGGCCGGCGGCTGGGAGCCCGCTCGCCGCGACTGCTGACAAACGGCACAAGAAACAAAATGGCGACCAGGATCACCGGCAGGATCAGGATGATAAACGTCTCCGCCGCCGGTGGGCTCATCGACAACAGCGCGAATAACCACAGAAATGGCCACTCGGGGCGCGGGTTGGCTCCGCCGAACGTCGGATCGGGGGGCTCGGTCGGGCCTTTGGGACCCAACACCGCGGCAACGACGACTACAAGAATGACTGCGACCGACGACGCGAGAATATCCTTGAGCATAGCGTCCCCAAAAAATGGGACGCCCTGTTTAAGTTCCTCGTGGTACTCGGCGTCATAGGTCCGCGGATCGACCGTTTTTCCCGGCTTCGGCGGCGTGCTGACTCCACACTTGAGCACCAGCCAAAGATGCAGAGCCAACGAAGCCAGCAGCACGCCCGGAATCACAAATACGTGCAGGGCGAAGAACCGGCTGAGCGCGGCCCCGCCAATCACGTCGTTTCCCAACAGCCATTGCACGATCAGCGGCCCCAGGTACGGCACGCGCCCGGCCATCGAAGCGGCGACTGCCAGGCCCCAATAGGCGTCGGGGTCCCAACGCAGCACCTGGCCGGTGAAGAACATGCCCAGCGTGCAAAGCAGCAGCACGACCCCCACGACCCAAGTGAGCTGCCGCGGATACTTGTACGCTCCGTGTAGAAAAACCTGGGTCATATGGGCCAGCACCATGACCACCATGCCCGAGCCGGCGTAGTAGTGCAGTGCCCGCAGAAACCAGCCGAGCGGTTGGCTGCGATCGAGATCCAGCAGGGTTGCGTACGCCTCGCCGGCCGACGGGACATAGACCAGCGCCAAGCCGATGCCGGTGACGATTTGCAGGATCAGCATCGTCATCGAGGCACTGCCGAATACGTACCACCAGCCCATCGGCCCTTCCACGGCCTTGGGAATCGGATGACGCAGCATTGGCAAAAGCGTATCACTAAAGCCGACGCGGACATCGATCCATCTGCCTAGTGTCTTCAGCCAATCGGCCATGAGTGCCTCTTATGCCGTGTCTTCTAGCGTGTCTTGCAGGGTCGGATAATGGGGTGCCTGAATCTCCAACTGTCCGTCACGGACGCGCCACACGCAATGAAAAAGCCCGCGCGGCGGCGGACCAGAGGCCCGCTCGCCGTCGGCATGATACACTCCGCCGTGGCAAGGGCACATGAACAGCCCCGACTGCGGGAACCAGGCGACCGGACAGCCGAGGTGAGCGCAGTTGACCGCCAGCACTAGGAATTCTCGGAGCGAATTCTCCGCATCGACTTCCTTGCGCACGTAGACGCCGGTGTGAGCCGTGATGCCATCCCAACTCTGTCGCAGGGGATTGTCGAAGGTCACCATGCGTGTTTCGTTCTCGGGAAACTCTTCAACGCGTCCGACGGCGACCCAACGAATCACCCGGGCGCGCCGTTCCACAAAATAGCCGACGAGCGGAATCGCAGCGACTACGCCGGCCAGGGCGGCAATGATTCCGGTCAACCAGCGAAAGAACTGACGCCGCTGGGGCGCCGTGATTGCTACTGGTGGCTCGATTTCGGAGTGGCTGTTCATGCTGATTCGTCTTGGTGGTTATCTACTTTTTCGCTGGGCCTTCGCCGGTTGCCAATCCTGCGGCTCGCCACGAAGCCAGCAAGGCCACGAGGTTGGTAATATCCTGCGAATTCAGCGGCTGAAAGTCCGGCGAGCGACCATTTTTATCGGCAAAGTCGGGCATGCCAAGATCCGGTCGTCCGGTGATGGCAACCCGCCGCAGCGCCTGATCGCTGATTAGCGCCAGGAAGTTCGGCTCGTGAATCGCTCTGGGTGGCGAGCCACCCGGTTCTCCTTTTCCATCGGCGCCGTGACAATTCGCACAGGCCCGTGAGAAAACCTTAGCGCCTGCCTCCGCGACCTCGGCCGAAGGCAACGCGAGGTCACTTTGTGCAACGGCGTACGCCGGCAAGGTTGCCGGCGGCGCCTCGGCCGGTTTCCAGCGTTGCTTAATTCCTTCGGCCAACGAAACGACCTGAAAAGGGTTGAGCGAGCCGCCCTTGGACTCGCCGAATGCAGGCATGGGCGTGCCGCGTCGACCATTTTGAATGACGTGCGCCAATTCGTCGTCAGAAATGATCGCCAGAAAGATCGGATCGTTCAGCGGCGGCGCCGGCCCGAGCTTGCCGTCGGCCCCGTGGCAGCCGGCACAGTTCGTCTTAAACAGCCGATCGAAATGTGCCCTTTCGGTCGCGGTTGCAGGCTCGCCGCCGACCGTCTCCGCGTTGGCAACTTCGGCCGTATTGTGAAGTCGGATCTTGTCGCAACTACCCGCTAGAGCGATGCACGCGCAGACGCCTGCAATCGCAACACTGCCAAGGCAAAATCGGCACGCCGGCTGCCGCGGGGACCACAAATGTTCCGCAACCGAATCCATTATCGGGACTGGCTTCATTATCGAGTCTCGTAAACGGACATGTCGTTTGGGCCGCGCCCTGCCGGCGGAATAGGCACCATCTCAGACCGCACCACGACGATCGAAGCCACCAAGCCGAACACAAATTGCGACACCACGAACCAAGGCCAATCGACCTGCTTTTGCAATACGGGATTGACGATGCCCATCAGGCTATAACTCATGGCCATCCACAGAAGCGGCATCACCAAACTGCCCCAGGCAACCGGTCCGGGAATAGGAGGCACCCTGGGGAGCACCAGGCCAAAGGCGAGGCCAAAGCTCAGCGAGAGAATCGCATGCATCACGACCGCTTCCGCCAGCCACTGGCCGTGAAATTGTTCCAGATGTGGTAAGGTCATGTCGCTCGAGTGTCGCACCAGCATCCCGGATAGCAAGTTCACGGGATACCAAATGCCATGCCCGCTGAGCCAGCCCCACAGCACTGCCGGAATGGGCATGAGCAAGCCGCCGCCAGCGCCTGCGAACAGCCCGGCCAGGATCGCGGAGCGGCCCTTGGATGCCCCCATGAAAACAATCGCGGCGACAAGGCCAAAGATGAACTGAGAGGCGATGAACCAGGGCCACTCGACGCGCGACCGCGTCAATGGGCTGACGGCTCCCATCGCAATGAAACCAATGCCGGTCCACAGCAGCGGCATCAGCAGCGACCCCCAAGCAACCGGCTTCGGAATCGCCGGCAGCGCCGGTAGCAGCACGCCGTACATCAAGCCCAGGATCAACGAAACCGCCACGTGGATGCAGGCCCCCAGGGCCAGCAGCGTAGGGTTGAACCGATCCAACTCAGCCGGGCTTAGTTCGCCGATGCCCGGCAGCACCATGCCGGCCAGTAGATTGATCGGCAACCAGATGCCGTGCCCGCTGAGCACTCCATAAACCATCGCTGGCACGGGCATGACCAAGCCTCCAACGACACCTCCCTTGACGCCGGCGGAAATCGGATGCACTTTTTCCGGCAACCGAAATCGATAGCCGGGCATGCCTTCTCGCAATCGCTGCACCGCACTGGCGGCGGGTATGACTGGCTTCGGACGGCGCTGGGGCTCGACGAGCGGTTCATGCCAGTGACCTTCGGCGGGGAGTAAACTACGAACCCACAGACCCAGGCCGACGACGAATAGCAGGCCCCCCACCAGAATCAAAACAACACTGCTGGCGGCGCCGGCGGCAGCCAGCACGATGCCCAACGCCAACACCAAAGGTGCAACCGTGGGCTTGGGCATTTCGACCCAGGTTGGTCCCGTCGGCCTGGTTTCGTCTTCAGACATAAACCACCAAAAAGACGACGATCCAGACGCCGTCGACAAAGTGCCAATACCAAGATACCAATTCGACTCCGCCGCTATTCTGCTCGCTGATCTTGCGGCCCAGCGCCAGAGAGAGCACGACCAGCATCGTGATCAGGCCAGCCGTCACGTGCAGTCCGTGGAAGCCGATGAGCGTGTAAAACGTGGTGCCGAACAGGTTGCGGCTGATGGTTAAGTGTTCGCGCGTAATCAACTCGTGCCATTCGTAGGCGGTGCCGGCCAGGAAAGCGATGCCCAAAACGATGGTGCCGGCCCAGCAAGCGCAAAACCTTCGCCGCTCGCCATCCTTCAGCGCGCGATGAGCCAGATGAATGACTAGGCTGCTGGACAACAAACAAACGGTCGTGCCGATCACCAGCGGCAGATGGAGCGCTTCGGCCGGCGTGGGACCAGTCGCGCTTTTGCCGATAAATGCAACGTAGGCGGCGATCAACGTGCCGAAAAAGGCGACTTCCGAGACCAGGAAACTGACCATGCCCCATTGCGACGCGGATAGCGTCTTTTCCAGAGAAATCGGCGGCGGCACTGGGAAGTTTTGTCCCTTGCCCCGCTGGCCGGTCGGCGCAGCGGCGACGCTTCGCGCAGCGTCGCCGCTGGGCGTTGGGTCGCTCGGGGTGTGAGTTTCGCTGTTTGGCATGATGATTTCGTCCGCTATTCGTACTGCCAATCGGGATCGTCTGGGTGCTTGGCGTCCCACAGCGGCCGGCGGCTATGGACGGTGGGAATCGTTTCGAAGTTGTAGCCGGGCGGCGGCGACGTCGTGGTCCACTCCAGGGTCCAGGCGTCCCAGGGGTCGTCTCCTGCCGGCTTGCCGTTCCACAAGGAAGCGACGACGTTGTAGATGAAAATCGCGAAGCTCGGAACCTGCACCAACGCGCCGATCGTGGTCAGTTGGTTCCACAGGGCCCAACCGCGGTCCGCATCGTACGTGTAAATGCGCCGTGGCATGCCGAGCATGCCCGAGACGTGCATCGGGCCAAACGTCAATAAAAAGCCGACGTACAACAGCCAAAATTGCCACATCGCCAACCGCTCGGACAACATCCGCCCGGTGGCCTTGGGATACCAATAGTGGATCCCGGCAAAGACGCCGAACAACGTGCCGCCGATCAATACGAAGTGGAAGTGCCCGACCACGAAGTACGTGTCCGAGACCTGAAAGTCGAAGGGCGCCGCGGCCAACATAATGCCGGTCAGGCCCCCCATTAAGAACATCGAGAGGAATCCAAATGCGAACAGCATCGGGGACGCGAAGCGAATCCGCCCGCCGAACATCGTGGCCAACCAGTTGAAGAACTTGATCCCGGTGGGAATTGAAATCAGCAGGCTGGCTACGGCAAAGTACAGGTCCAGCGTCCGGCTCATGCCGACACAAAACATGTGATGGGCCCATACGCCCAGACTAATAAACCCGATGGCCATCGTGGCGGCCGCCATGAATTCGTAGCCGAACAGCACCTTTCGCGAAAAGACGGGAATCACTTCCGAGATGATTCCGAAGACCGGCAGGATCAGGATGTACACCTCGGGATGACCGAAAAACCAAAACAAGTGCTGCCATAAAATGGCGGAGCCGCCGTTTTGCGTATCGAAGAAGTGCGCCCCCAATTGCCGATCGAGCAGCACCATCACCAGCGCGGCCGTGAGGGGCGGGATCGCAAACAAAATCATCACGGCGGTCCACAGCATGGTCCAGACAAAAAACGGCACCTTGCGCAAGGTCATGCCGGGTGCCCGCATGGCCAGGATCGTGGCGATGAAATTGATCGCGCCGGTGAGCGTGCCGATGCCGCTGACGATCAATCCCAGCGCCCAAAAGTCGGTGGCCGCGTGCGCGCGAAGGTCCGCTCGGTCAGCGGCGCGTACGCAAACCAGCCGATCGCCGGAGCGCCCCCGGTGGCAAAGCTGAAATACACCAGCAACCCGCCAAACAGGGTCAGCCAAAAGCCCAGCGCGTTCATCCGTGGAAAGGCCATGTCTCGGGCACCGATCATGAGCGGCACTAGAAAGTTGCCCAAGCCGATCAGGATCGGCATCCCCACGAAGAACACCATCGTGGTGCCGTGCATCGTAAACAGTTGATTGAAGACGTCGGGCCCCAGAAACGAACTGCGCGGAACCAGCAATTGCCACCGCATCAGCAGGGCCTCGACTCCGCCGATCACCAGAAACACCAGGCTCATGAGCACATACAGAATACCGATCTTCTTGTGATCGACCGTTACGGTCCAAGCATGCAATTCGGCCAGAAAGTCTGGCCCAACGGAAAGCGTGGCTGCCGCGTGCGGCTCTACGCTGCTGGGCTGGTTAGCGGCTGGTTGTTCAGCGATGGACATTTCCAACACCCCGCGTTAACGCAACGACATCAAATATCGGACCAGCAGATCCCGATCGCGCTTGTTCAAACCAAAGGCAGGCATCAAGCAACCGGGCTTGATGCTCTGCGGATCATCGATCCATTGCCTCAGAATATCAACGTTGTTCTGCACCATCCCCGCAGCCAGGGTTTCCCGGCTCGCAAGGTGCGTCAGGTCGGGCGCATAGCTGCCTCTGGCGGCAGTGCCTCGCACCCGATGGCAGTTGACGCACGACTGGCTCAGAAACACCTTCCGACCTTCAGCGACGGCCGGGTCGTCCACCGCCGGAAGCATTTCATTCGCAAGCCAACGGTCGAAAACGTCCGGAGGATCGACCACCACGCGAATCAGCATGTTGGCGTGCTGCGTGCCGCAATATTCGGCGCACTGGCCGACGTACAGCCCCGGCTGGTCGCATTGCAGCCACAGCGTGTTGGTATGGCCGGGAATGGCGTCCATCTTGCCGGCCAGCCGCGGCACCCAATAGCTGTGACATACGTCAGCCGCCTGGAGCATCAGATGCACCGGCCGTGGCGTGCCCGACTCGCTCGCCGGAATGTGCAGTTCATTGGCCGTTATGAAACCGAATTTGCGGCCGTTGTACTCGTCATAACGGTATTCCCACCACCATTGCTTGGCGACCACCGTGACAAACAGCGTATGGTCGTCCGGCTTCGGCTCGGGCGGAGTGGGGTTCACCTCCCAGAGCGTTCGAGTGGTGACCAGCACGAGGAACAGAACGATCATCGCCGGCGCGGCGGTCCAGGCGACCTCGATCGGCTGACTGCCATAGACCTGCGGCGGTTCGGACGTTGGTTCGTCCGCGCACTGACGGAACCGCCAGACCGAATACAAGAGGACTCCTTCGACCACCAGGAAAATCAGTCCGGCGACCACGAACACAAGAATCGTCAGATTGACGATTGAGTTTGTGGCGGGAGACGCCGGATCCAGGATCGAGGCATTCTGAATCGCCGTATCGCCGACGCCCAGCAACCCGAAAACAACGAGCAATTTCGCCATCCTGGGCCTCGGGTTCGTTCGATCGCAGCTCCATTAATCCCTGGCTTCTCGCCCGATCACGGTGAGGAAGTCGGCCACGGGTTGCAACAGTAGACTGCACGTCGACGAAAAGTGCAACCAGGAGGCGTGGACATTGCGGCAGATAAAAAGTGGACATTGCGGCAGATAAAAAGGTGTCAGGAACGACTGGCACTCTGCCGCTTGTCATGCAAGGAGTTCGCCAAGTCATGCCCCGAGACGTGCGCAGGTCGGCGGGTCGCTCCGATTGGGAGCGGACAAAGCCCCTATTGGACCAACACGGGCCCAAAGGTGTTCAGATTGACCAGGTTTGACGGGCGGAGGCGGCTTAATTACTGCTGCTTGGGAAAATTGGGGCCGATCAATTTGCCCTGGATGGCGGTCTTCGGCTTATCCTTCGGCTGCTTCGGCTTCTTCTTTTCTTTTCGTCGATCTTTGTTTCCCATGATTCTTTCCGAAGACCATAAACGGTTCCTGACAACCTTTTTTCTTTTTTCCCTTCGATACTACCAGTGTGGGGCTGGCTTGGTAGCAATTTGCCCCGCCGAATCAAGAGAAAAGCCGCGCAGAATCTCGCCCCTCGCCTCTTTTCTGGCGATGATCAGAATTCGCTGGCTCCGTTCCCGCGAGGCCTTTTTCATCTCCGGCCATGTGAAATAGGTGGTGTGTTCGATCTTGAAGCCCTGCGACTCAAGCAGGCCGCGCAATAACGACTCGCTCAGCATCCATTTCATTTTTTCTGGATGATCAAACTCATCCAGAAACCCGATCTTCGCATAGGGTAAATCCGCCTCCGTGAGAAGATGCGTTTCTACCACGAGCACGCCTTGCTCCCGGACAAGTGCGCACCCTTCAAGGATCACTTTAAGCGGCGCCAGCACATGGTAGATCACCCCGGATAGGAGCACCACATCGTAACTACTCGGCATTCCAACCATGTCCGGCCGCACGATTGCCTCATAGTCCAGGTTTGCATGAACAGTTCGCAGCGCCGCGAAATTATGCACAACCGCAATCGCCTGCACGACCTTGAGCGCTTCCGAGTAATAGTCGAGGGCTACCAGTTCACTCGGCTGTTGGGCGTAGATGTGAGGATGGAAATGGCCGAATGATGAACCGATATCCAACACTTTCCGCGATTTGAATTCCACGTGTTTGCAGATCTCATCAATCAGGATCTGCCGCCGGTCGAAGGGATAGCCGTACGAAGTGCCAGCAAGCATCAACTCGTAATGTACGACGGCTTTCAGGATTAGCAAATATTTGGCGAGTTGCGGCCCACCTGCAAGGACAATCGCGTGGGAAACCATTACGCCCAGATCTCGCGAGTCGCCAGGCGCACGCCACGTATCGATTTCAATGTCAATTTGGAGAATTCCGGCATCGGCCGGCACAGGAACCACATAATATGCGAACCCGGTCCTCAGCTTGAGTGGCTCGGAATTGATGTACGCGATGCGCCCCTCTTCCGGATTTCCGAGAAACAACGCCACAGCCGCGTCGGAAGGCTCGGCCGCCAGAGTCAGTTGAGCGCGGCGTTTCGTCCAGAAGAACGGGATATCGCTTTCACCCCTCTCCGGGGCATATGCGGCGTCGCTACCTGGGAAAATGGCCTCGGCCTCAAGTCGCCGCGAGTTCCGCTGGCCGGTTAGTCGTGGCGACATGACTGAACACCCTCCCCCTTCGGTTCGAAGAAGAAAACTGCAGGATCCTCAATGTTTAGTGCTCTACCGATATAACGGATATAGCGGTCAGGAAAAGGTGCCAGGAACCGTTTCCGGGTCCCGTGAACCAACAGCCGCTTGAACTATTTCAGGCGAGACGTGCGCAGGCGAACAACTCGCTGTGATATTGGGAACGGACGATGCCCCGATTGGAACAACACGAGCCCAAAGTTGTTCGGATTGACCAGGCTCGACGGGCGGAACTGGCTTAATTACTGCTGCTTGGGAAAATTGGGGCCGATCAATTTGCCCTGGGGGGCGGTCTTCGGCTTATCCTTCGGCTGTTTCGGCTTCTTCTTTTCTTTTCGTCGATCTTTGTTTCCCATGATTCTTTCCGTGTCGTTGCTGGAGGTGATGAGGAACTGCAAGGCTATCGATGTAGGCGATGCATGCGCAGATCGCATTACGCCATTATGGCGGCATAAGGCCGGGTGTGTATAGGCGGATACTCAGGAGATTTCAGCGGGCCTTGCCTCGGAAGAAGACGCAGAGGATATTCTTCTTCGGAGGATGGCCGTGGCACACCGATCTATTGCTGGCTTTTCATGCCGCATCGCTCTTGTGGTGACCCTTGCAGGCTGCGCGCGCAGGCGCCGCAGGTCGCGCCGCCCCAGTCTCAAGTAGTGCCCGTCAGTCAGCCAATCGGGCGTGAAGTCACCGATTATGTGGACTTCACCGGCCGGACCGACGCGGTGGAAGCCGTGGACATCCGCCCGCGCGTAACAGGCTATCTGGTCAAGATGCCGTTCCAGGAAGGGAGCGAAGTCAAAGAAGGGGACCTGCTGTTCGAGGTGGATCCTCGTCCCTATCAGAGTCAATTCGACCAGGCGGAGAGTCTCGTCGGACTCTACCAGGCACAGCTTACGCTGGCAAATGCCACGTATGCCCGGGATATTCAAATCGCCAAGACCCCGGGTGCCGTCAGCCTGCAACAGCTTGACCAGGACAAGGCGTCGGTGGCCGAAGCCGAGGCCAGCGTGAGAGCGGCGAAGGCCAGCCTGGAGGTCTACCAACTCAACCTCAGCTTCACCAAGGTGACATCGCCCATCAACGGGCAGGTTAGCCGCTATTACCTCACTCGTGGCAACCTGGTCAATCAGGATCAGACCCTCTTGACCACCGTGGTCTCACTCGACCCGATGTATTGCTACTTCGACATGGACGAGTTGACCCTGCTGCAAGTCCGGCGAGCCATTAACGACGGCCGCATCAAGCGCCACGAAGCGGGGCATGTGCCGGTCCTGATGGGCTTGCAAGCGGAGGAGGGGTATCCGCACCAGGGCACCATCAACTTCATCAACAACCAGGTGAATCCGATGACCGGCAGCATCACGGTGCGGGGAGTCTTTCCCAATCCGAAACCGGTCTCCGGCACACGGCTGTTTTCGCCCGGACTGTTTGTGCGAATCCGGCTGCCGATTGGCCAGCCGCATCCGGCGCTACTGGTGATCGATCGGGCCGTCCTCTCGGATCAGGGGCTGAAGTATGTCTACGTGGTAGACGCCGAAAACAAAGTTCAGTATCGCCGCATTACGACCGGACTGCTGCAAAACGACGGTCTCCGCGTCATTTCGGACGGACTGGAGCCGGGGGAGTGGGTCGTCGTGGGCGCGCTGCAGCAAGTTCGACCGCGCATGCCCATCCAGCCGGAGCGGATGCCGATGCCCACTCTGGCTGAGTCGGCGGTTGCCGATGCCGAGCCGGTCGGGAGCCCGCCAAAGCCCAACGGTGAACCCGCCAAACCCGGCAGCAAGCCGGCGAAGCCAGCAGCGAATGCCCCGCCGGCGTCCGGATCGGGCGAATCGGGTCGCGCAAACAAGCCGTGATGGATTGACGGCCATGATCGCACACTTCTTCATCGATCGGCCGATCTTCGCCGCGGTTCTCTCGATCGTCATTACGTTGACCGGTGGCATTGCGGCGTTCAGCCTGCCGATCGCGCAGTATCCACAAATTACGCCCCCCTCGGTGCAAATCAGCATTAATTACCCCGGGGCCAGCGCCCAGGTGGTGGCGGACACCGTCGCGGCACCCATCGAGCAACAGGTCAACGGCGTCGAGGGCATGCTGTATATGTCCTCACAGATGGGCAACGACGGTTCCTACACGCTTTCAGTGACGTTCGATCTGGGCACCGATTTGAACACCGCCCTGGTGATGGTTCAGAACCGCGTGGCCTTAGCCATGCCGCAACTGCCAAGCTCTGTGCAGCAGCAGGGAATCACGATCAAAAAGAAGACTCCCGATCTCCTTTTGATCGTCAGCTTTCTTTCGCCCAACGATCGCTATGACGACATCTACTTGAGCAATTACGCCACGATCTATGCCAAGGATGAGCTGTTTCGCGTGGACGGCGTTTCCGACATTACCTATCTAGGCCAGCGTGATTACAGCATCCGAGTTTGGCTCGACCCGCAAAAGCTGGCGTCGCGCAACATGGCCGCGACCGACGTGGCCGACGCAATTCGCAGCCAGAACCTGCAAGCGGTCGCCGGCCAGATCGGCTCGCCGCCGGCCCCCGCGGGTCAATCCTCACAGGCGCCGCTGGCGACGGTGGGGCGGCTGGCGGTGCCCGAGCAGTTTGGCGACATCATTGTCAAGGTCGTCCAGGCCAGTCCGCCACTGCCGGCAACAGCGGCTGCCCCGGTTCCAAGCAGCAGCGCATCCAGCGGCGGCAGCGGGCCGACTCTAGGTGGGCTTGGCAGCGGTTTCATGCACGGCCTGACGCTGAGCGGCATGTTGCCGGCCATGAAAACGATAGCGAGCGGCACCACCGCGGGCACCAGCGGCACTTCAGGAAGCACGACAACGTCGAACATGTCGACAGGCAACAGCGGCACAACCAGCAGTGGCCTGAGCGGAGGCGCCACAACCGGCGGAGGCGCCACAGCGGTCGGGGGCGGCACCACCGGCGGAGGCGCCACAACCGGCGGCGGAGGAACGACCGGCGGCGCGGCGACGGGCACCCCCGGGAGCGCCGCCACCAGCAGCGCTACGGCTGCAACCGGCCTGGCCATGGGCGGCGCGAACATGAGCACCATGTCCGTGGGCGGCGGTACGTCCATTAGCGCGCTCAGTCCGCCACCGGTCGGCGGCGCATCGACGGGCGGAGGACCGCAGCCACCCGATGCGGCAATTGTTCGCCTGCGCGACGTGGCCCGAATCGAGATGGGCGCGCAGAACTACAATATATCCTGTACGTTTGACGGGCATCCCTCGGTCGGCCTCGGCATCCATCAGTTGCCAGGCACGAATGCGCTCGACGTGGCCGAGCGAGTGCGCCGCAAAATGGAAGAACTGAAGACTCGATTTCCCGAGGGAGTCGACTATCAGATCGCCTACGACACGACGCCGTACATCCGCGAATCCGTCAACGACGTGGTGCACACGCTGCTGGAAGCCGTGGTCCTGGTCGGCCTGGTAGTGCTTGTGTTTTTGCAGAACTGGCGAGCCATCCTGATTCCGCTGCTGGCAGTGCCGGTGGCTATCGTAGGCACGTTCGCAGCCATGGCTGCGCTCGGCTTCAGCTTGAACAACATCTCGTTGTTCGGCCTGGTGCTGGCGATCGGCATTGTCGTGGACGACGCCATTGTGGTGGTGGAGAACGTGGAACGTTGGCTGGAAGAAGGTCACACGCCGCGCGATGCCGCGCGCAAAGCCATGGACGAAGTGACCGGCCCCGTCATCGCGGTCGCTTTGGTGCTCTGCGCCGTGTTCGTCCCCTGCGCGTTCATCAGCGGCATTACCGGCCAATTCTTCCGCCAATTCGCGCTGACCATTGCCGTTTCGACCGTGATCTCGGCCTTCAACTCGCTGACCCTCAGCCCGGCGCTGGCTGCCATCCTGCTGCGGCCGCGCGGCGCGAGTCGCGATCCTCTGACCCGGCTGCTCAACGCGCTTCTGGGCTGGTTTTTCCGCTTGTTCAATGCCACCTTCGGCGCGAGCCAGGCAGCCTATGCCTGGGTGGTGGGGGTTTCGCTCCGCGCAAGCCCGCTCGTCTTGCTCGGCTACGGAGGTTTGGGAGTCCTGACATGGTGGGTCTTCGCGCGGGCCCCCACCGGGTTCATCCCCGAGCAGGATCAAGGCCGGCTGATCGTCAACGTTCAACTCCCCGATTCGGCCTCGCTCTCACGCACGAAGCAGGCCGTGGCCCAGATCGATAAGATCACGCGGGCCACGCCCGGCGTCGCGGATACCATCACCGTCTCCGGTCTGTCGTTTGTTCAATCGGCGAATAGTTCCAATTTTGCCTCGCTGTTCGTAATCCTCGACCCCTTTGAAAAGCGGCAGACTCCCGAGTTGCGCGATACGGCGATCATTGCCAGGCTGCGGCGCGCGTGGCACCAGCAGATCAAAGACGCGCAAGTGATCGCTTTCCGTGCGCCGGCAATTCCCGGATTGAGCGTGGCCGGCGGATTCAAGCTGATGGTCGAAGACCAGGCCGGCCTGGGCCTGACTTCTTTGCAGCGTGAGACCGACAAGCTGATCCAGCAGTTGAACAAGGAACCCGGCTTCACCGGCGTTTCGACGCAGTTCCGTTCGAATACGCCGCAGCTCTTCCTGGACATCGATCGCACGAAGGCCGCGTCGTTGGGCGTCTCGCTCAACGATATCAACCAGGCCCTGCAGATTTACCTGGGTTCGCTCTACGTCAATAGCTTCAATGCCTTCGGCCGTTATTGGCAAGTCACCCTGCAGGCGGAAGGCAACTTCCGCGATCGCGTGCCGGATATCAACATGTTGCAGGTCCGCAACAATGCCGGCCAAATGGTGTCTGCTCGGCACGCTGGTCAACGTGCGCGAAATCGG
The DNA here is from genome assembly GCA_963807715.1 of uncultured Planctomycetia bacterium. Taxonomy (GTDB): domain Bacteria; phylum Planctomycetota; class Planctomycetia; order Pirellulales; family PALSA-1355; genus CAWECK01. Next base: position 858,210 of record CAWECK010000016.1, on the reverse strand, counting down.
CGGGCCTGTCTTCGTCGTGCGTTACAACCTTTACTCCGCGGCGCCGGTTACCGGAAACCTGCGCACCGATACCAGCTCGGGAGACGCCATCGCGACCGCCGACCGCCGGTCCCGGCAGAGCCTGCCCCTCTCCATGGGAACGGAGTGGACCGAGTTGATGTTCATGCAGATTCGGGCGGGCAACACGGCCATGATCGTCTTTGCCCTGTCGGTCGTCTGTGTCTTCTTGGCGCTCGCCGCGTTGTACGAGAGCTGGTCGCTGCCGTTGGCCGTGATCCTGGTTGTGCCGCTGTGCTTGCTCTGCTCGCTGATCGGCGTCCTGATCACGCACAACGTCGTCAATATCTTTGTACAAATCGGCCTGGTGGTATTGGTCGGGCTGGCTTGCAAGAACTCGATTCTGATCGTCGAATTCGCAAAGCAATTGCACCAGGAGGGGAAGCCCCTGTTCGAGGCGACAAAGGAGGCGTCGCGGCTGCGGCTGCGGCCGATCGTGATGACCTCGTTCGCGTTCATCCTGGGAGTGGTCCCGCTGGTGGTTGCCGATGGGGCCGGGGCGGAAATGCGGCGTTCGCTGGGAACGGCCGTCTTCAGCGGCATGATCGGAGTGACGCTGTTCGGCATCTTTCTCACGCCGGTATTCTTCTACGTGATTCAGAGTTTGAGCGGAAAGCTGCTGCTTCCGAACATCAATGCGCGTCTGGCTCGCCGGTTCCTTGTTATCCGGAATCTTGGGAGCCGGATGCGGACTGCTGTTGGCGCGAATCGGCGTCGTTCGCATGCCGTGGGCAGCCATCTTCGGCGGTGGCGCCGGTATCGTCGTTGCGATCGTCGCGCTCGTGCTGCGGCAGCGCATCGCAATACGTCTGGAGAGGACCGTAAGTGATTTCGCACTTCTTCATCGACCGCCCGATTTTCGCCTCCGTCCTGTCGATCGTCTTCATCCTGGCCGGCGGAGTGGCCGTGTTCACGCTGCCGGTGGCCCAATATCCGGACGTCACGCCGCCGACGGTTCAGGTCACGGCCCTTTATCCCGGGGCGAATGCCGAGACGGTGCGCGACACTGTGGCCGCGCCGATCGAAGAGCAAGTCAGCGGCGTCGAGGGCATGGTGTACATGTCATCGCAATCGACCAACGACGGCGTTTACAACCTGACGGTGACCTTCAAGCTGGGCATGGACTCCGACATGGCCCAGGTGCTTGTGCAGAACCGCGTTTCGCTGGCATTGCCGGTCATTCCGCAACTGGTTCAAAGCGAGGGGATCAACGTCAAAAAGATGTCCCCCAATACCATGATGATCGTAAACCTGATCTCTCCGGATAAAAGGTACGACAGCATCTTTCTCAGCAATTACGCCACGATCTACATCAAGGACGAACTGGGCCGTCTGCCCGGGGTCGCCGGCATCACCTACCTGGGCCAGCGCGACTACAGTCTGCGGGCCTGGCTCGATCCTGACAAGTTGGCGGCGCTGAATCTGAGTGCCACCGACGTGGTCACGGCCATCAGTCAGCAGAATTTGCAGGTCGCCGCCGGGCAGATCGGCCAGCCCCCTGTCGCCAGCGCGCAGCAATTTCAATTAACCATCAACACGCTTGGCCGGCTGACCGATCCCGGACAATTCGCCGACATCATCCTCAAGGCCGGCTCAGGCGGGCCGCCCGGGCAGGCCACTGCCGACAGTTCGAACAGTCAGCCTAGTTCCAGTCAGCAAAGCGGCGCCGCCGGCCAGGCTAATTCAAATAGCCAAAGCACGCAGACACCGCCTGCGACCGGCGTGGTGCGGCTGCGCAACGTGGCGCACGTCGTGCTCGGCTCGCAACAATACGATCAAAGCTGCACGCTGGACGGCCAGCCGTCCGTGGCGCTGTCCATCTTCCAGCTTCCGGGGTCGAACGCGCTCCAGACCGCCGACGGCGTGTACGCCAAGATGAAGGAGCTGAAGACCCGATTCCCGGACGGGCTCGACTATGAGATTGTTTACGACACGACCCCGTTCATACGCGAGTCGGTAAACGAGGTGTTCAACACGCTGCGAGACGCCGTGATTCTGGTTGCCATTGTAGTGCTGGCGTTTCTGCAGAACTGGCGGGCAGCCCTCATTCCGCTGATCGCCGTGCCGGTGGCGGTCGTGGGCACGTTTGCCGTGATGGCAGTGCTTGGTTTCAGTTTGAATAACCTGTCGCTGTTCGGGCTGGTACTGGCCATCGGCATCGTCGTGGACGACGCCATCGTGGTCGTCGAAAACGTCGATCGCTGGCTGGAACAGGGGGTCGCCCCGCGCGAAGCGGCCCGCAAAGCCATGGACGAAGTAACCGGGCCCGTGATCGCGGTGGCCTTGGTGTTGGTGGCGGTGTTCGTGCCCTGCGCGTTTTTGGGCGGCATCAGCGGTCAGTTCTTTCGCCAGTTCGCGGTCACGATCGCGGTCTCCACGGTGATCTCCGCTTTCAACTCGCTGACGCTGAGTCCGGCTCTGGCGGCCATCCTGCTCAAGCCGCATGGTGCCCGGCCGGACCCGCTGAATCGTTTGTTGCGATTGCTGCTGGGTTGGTTCTTTCTGCTGTTCAACGCATCCTTCAGCGCCAGCACGGCCATCTATACGCGCGCCGTTGCGGGTCTGCTGCGCGTAAGTCTGGTCACATTGCTTCTGTATGCCGGTCTGCTGGGGCTGACCTGGTGGGAGTTCAGCCATGCCCCCACGGGCTTTATTCCGCAGCAGGATAAAGGCTACCTGTTGCTCAACGTGCGATTGGCCGATTCCGCCTCGGTCGAGCGCACGCAAAATGCCATGGACAGCATCGAAGCCGTGGCCCGCAAGATGCCGGGTGTCGCGCACACGGTGGGCATTGCGGGCAAGTCGCTGATTTTGAACGCCAACGCGCCCAACCTGGGTTCGATGTACGTAATGCTCAAGGAGTTCTCCGAGCGGCGAGGCGCCGATCAAACGGCCGATGCCATTGGGGCAGCTTTGCAAGAGCAATGCAAGCGCGAAGTGCGTGCCGCCGTTGTCTCGCCGTTCGGCGCTCCGCCGATCGACGGGTTGGGCACAACCGGCGGCTTGAAGCTCATCATCGAGGATCGCGGCAATCTCGGAATCGCCGAGTTGCAACGCCTTAGCGATCAGATCGTAAATCGAGGCAATCAGACGCCCGGCCTGCAAGGGCTGTTTAGCAGTTCCCGGGCAAATACGCCTTGGCTGTACCTCGATATCGACCGGACGAAGTGCGCGGCCATGGGCGTGCTGGTCAGCGACGTTTTCAGCACGCTGCAAGTCTATCTCGGTTCCTATTACGTCAACAACTTCAATGAATTCGGCCGCGTCTGGCAGGTAAACGTTCAGGCGGACCATCAGTTCCGCGATCGAGTCCCCAATATCCGCCAACTCCAGGTTAGAAACGTCCGGGGGCAAATGATCAGGCTCGGCACGCTGATGGAGATCCGCGACACGAGCGGGCCGGTAATGGTCATGAACTACAACATGTATTCTTCGGCGGCAATCACCGGCAACGCCGCTTCGGGCGTCAGCTCCGGACAAGCGATCGCGCTGATGCAAGAAATTGCCAACCAGGAGCTGCCGCGATCGATGGCCTGGGATTGGACGGAGCTTACCTTTCTGCAACTTCAGGCTGGAAACGAGGCGATTTACGTCTTCGTGCTGGCGGTGGTCTTTGTATTCCTCGTCCTGGCGGCGCAATACGAGAGTTGGTCGCTGCCGTTGGCGGTGATCCTGGTCGTGCCGATGTGTTTGCTCTGCTCCATTGTCGGCGTGCGCCTGGTCAACATGGAGGTGAACATTTTCACGCAAATCGGCTTCGTGGTGCTGGTGGGGCTGGCCAGCAAGAATGCCATCCTGATCGTCGAATTCGCCAAACAGCAGCAGGAAGAAGGCAAATCGCGCCGCGACGCCGTCTTGGAAGCCAGCCGGCTGCGGTTGCGGCCGATTTTGATGACCTCGTTTGCATTTATTTTCGGGGTGGTTCCCCTCATGATCGCGCATGGAGCCGGCGCTGAAATGCGCCGCGCTCTTGGTCTGGCCGTCTTCAGCGGAATGCTGGGGGTGACCTTGTTCGGTCTGCTGCTCACGCCGGTTTTCTTTTACGTGATTCGGGCTTTCAGTTGGACGAACAAGCCGGCGACGAATTCGGATGAAGGGGCTGAGGGCCCCGAGGGCACAAAACAAACAGCGATTGAATGATTCGCCGTGGCGGACGGCACGATTTCGTTTTCTGCCACCTTTATCCTAACCCAACAATGAGTCCTAACCTGCTCTGTAGAAAACGGACGCTAGCTTAACCTGCTAGCTTGATGCGGATCGTACAAAGGGAGATGAGCAGTGCGACGAAGTCTCCCCGACGAGTGTTGAAGGCAGCCCATTTGATTGGTCAATTGTCTTTGCCGCTTTATGCGCACCGGTCGAGCCCGAAGAAGTTCACGCAGCCGCAACTCTTCGCCTGTCTGGCACTCAAGGAGTTCCTGCAACTTGACTACCGCAAATTGGCAGCCTTGTTAGTCGACTGTCCGGATCTCTGCAACGTAATCGACTTGGCAATCGTGCCGCATTTCACCACGTTTCAAAAAGCGGCGCGTCGGCTCCTGCGAATGCCGCTGGCTAATCGACTGCTCGATAAGACCATTCACTTGGCGAAAGTCTCGGGCCGGATTCCCTCGCGCATAGCGCTCGCGGCTGGCGACGGCACCGGCTTCGAGTCGCACCATGTCAGCCACTATTACGTGAAACGACGCGCAAGTTGCTCGAAATTCTGGCAAAAAACCACCTACGCACGCTTTCCCAAGGCTGGCCTGTTGTGCGATTGTGCCAGCCATTTGATCCTGTCCGTCGTCCCGGGCCAAGGCCCTGGTCCTGACATCAAGCATTTCCAACCGCTGCTCGACCAGGCGTTACGGCGCGTGCGGTTAGACACGGCGGCTTTCGACGCCGGCTACGATTCCAAGGATGCACACCGCTTCGCGCGCAACGAACGTGGGGTGCGCTCGCTGATCCCAGCGAAGATCGGCCGGCCATCTGCCAAACCTCTGCGCGACTACTGGCGGCGGCAGATGCGGTCACGCCTTCACCTCACTCGATATACTCAACGTTGGCAAATAGAAACCGTAAATAGCATGCTCAAACGACTACTCGGCTCCGCCATGCGAGCCCGTAACTATTGGAGTCAATGCCGCGAAATCCTCTTGCGAGCCATCACCCACAATGTAATGATTCTTAGACGAAGACACCTTTTCTACAGAGCACTCCCGACCTGCTCTGTAGAAAACGGACGCTAGCTTAACCTGCTAGCTTGATGCGGATCGTACAAAGGGAGATGAGCAGTGCGACGAAGTCTCCCCGACGAGTGTTGAAGGCAGCCCATTTGATTGGTCAATTGTCTTTGCCGCTTTATGCGCACCGGTCGAGCCCGAAGAAGTTCACGCAGCCGCAACTCTTCGCCTGTCTGGCACTCAAGGAGTTCCTGCAACTTGACTACCGCAAATTGGCAGCCTTGTTAGTCGACTGTCCGGATCTCTGCAACGTAATCGACTTGGCAATCGTGCCGCATTTCACCACGTTTCAAAAAGCGGCGCGTCGGCTCCTGCGAATGCCGCTGGCTAATCGACTGCTCGATAAGACCATTCACTTGGCGAAAGTCTCGGGCCGGATTCCCTCGCGCATAGCGCTCGCGGCTGGCGACGGCACCGGCTTCGAGTCGCACCATGTCAGCCACTATTACGTGAAACGACGCGCAAGTTGCTCGAAATTCTGGCAAAAAACCACCTACGCACGCTTTCCCAAGGCTGGCCTGTTGTGCGATTGTGCCAGCCATTTGATCCTGTCCGTCGTCCCGGGCCAAGGCCCTGGTCCTGACATCAAGCATTTCCAACCGCTGCTCGACCAGGCGTTACGGCGCGTGCGGTTAGACACGGCGGCTTTCGACGCCGGCTACGATTCCAAGGATGCACACCGCTTCGCGCAACGAACGTGGGGTGCGCTCGCTGATCCCAGCGAAGATCGGCCGGCCATCTGCCAAACCTCTGCGCGACTACTGGCGGCGGCAGATGCGGTCACGCCTTCACCTCACTCGATATACTCAACGTTGGCAAATAGAAACCGTAAATAGCATGCTCAAACGACTACTCGGCTCCGCCATGCGAGCCCGTAACTATTGGAGTCAATGCCGCGAAATCCTCTTGCGAGCCATTACCCACAATGTAATGATTCTTAGACGAAGACACCTTTTCTACAGAGCACTCCCGACCCCTTTTCTTCGCCTTTTCTTCGCGCGATGATCATATTTCAAGTTTACGCCCCGACCGACTCATTCCACAAGCGTCTTACCCCGGTTGTGGTCCGATGCTGGGATTGCGGGCTTCGGTTTGCTAATATGAAAACAGAAATGGAAAATGTTTCATGCCGCTTACGATCGATTTGATCTCCGACCCTCGTTGCGACAGTCTCTTTGCAGAACCGAACCTAGGAGGTGGGCCATGAGGTGCGTGATGCTTATCACCGGCGCGATGGTTCTTGTAGCGGCAGTCGGGCAGTCGGCTCGGGGCGCTGACGACTCGGACGAAACTAAGATCCGCGGCACTTGGCAGCTTGTCTCCAAGACGCACAAGGGAGTCGAGACGAAGATCGACGCCAAAGGCGACGCCCCGCCCGACGACCAACAGATGGTCCTCACGTTCGAGGAGCAATCGTTGAAGGTCAATTTCGGGCCGAAGCGAGGCGCTGGTCGAAAAGACGGGCACTTATTCTCTCGATCCCAAGCAAACGCCCAAGCTGTTCGACTTCACGATTCGAGAAGACAAAGACTACACCGATGCTCACGCAATCTACAAGATCGAGCAGGATCGGCTGTACATTCGTCTCCGCGAGGACTGCGTCCAGCGTCCGCCCGACTTTGAAATCGCGGACGACGACTGCATCACGCTCGTCTTCCACCAGGTGAAGTAGCGCTACTTAATTTTCCTGGCGGGAGGAATCCGTTTTCAAACGGCTCACGGCGGATCTCGGCGCGAAGATCTAAGGCCGATTCCGCGCTTCGACGAAAGAGCCGTGGCAGGTTGCCGGCAGCCGCGAGTTGCCGGCCCACGGCCAGGCACGCGTTGGACTCCACGCCGGTTACGGCCCGAAAAACACCCCTGATCGCTGGGCGTCGTTCAGCCATTTCCGGCTTCTGCGGCCCGGCGATTGACGCGGCCCTGGCAAGACGGGCCGCACCGGGCGCTTACGGTTTGTCCACAAATTACAGATGCGGGGACGTTAATTGCTGACGTTTCTGCGATCGCAGACACGCCCCAACTTGCCACATTGCTGTGTGGATCACATCCTTTCAGAATCGAACCTCTTCTGAAACCGTTCAACTCCAGCCACGGCGACGAGTAAAATCGCTGACGCATCGGATGCCGCAAAGCACTGCCCTCATGTGGCGTCGTTTTGGCCCATATCCTTGTCTCACATCAGAGCCCCGTATGACAACGCCCACCCCGATTCGGTCCTGCGTCGCAACTACGGTGTTGGCGGCGCTGATGACGTTCGCAGCGATTGCCGCCGAACGTCAGGCGATCGCACAGCAGAAGCCGAACATCGTGGTCATTTTCGGTGACGACATCGGCCAAACGAACGTTAGCGCCTACTCGATGGGGGTGATGGGATACCGCACGCCGAATATCGACCGCCTCGCCAGGCAAGGAATGATTTTCACCGATTACTACGCCGAGCAGAGTTGCACCGCCGGGAGGTCCAGCTTCATCACCGGCCAATGCACCTTTCGGACCGGGCTGAGCAAGGTCGGCGTGCCTGCCTCGCCGGTCGGCCTGCAAAAGGAAGACCCCACCATCGCCGAGTTGCTCAAGAAACACGGCTACTCCACCGGCCAATTTGGCAAGAACCACCTTGGCGACAAAAACGAGTTTCTGCCAACGGTCCACGGGTTCGACGAGTTCTTCGGCAATCTCTATCACCTGAACGCCGAGGAGGAACCAGAACAGCGGCACCTATCCGCGCGATCCTAAGTTCAAAGAAATGTTCGGCCCTCGCGGAGTTCTCCGCTGCAAAGCTACCGACAAAGATGATCCGACGGAGCAACCGCGCTGGGGACGCGTTGGCAAGCAGACGATCGAGGACACCGGCCCGCTGACCAAGAAGCGGATGGAGACGATTGACGACGAGACGTCAGACGCCGCAGTCGAGTACCTCCGGCGGGTCCGCACGGCGAAAAAGCCGTTCTTCCTCTGGTACAACAGCACTCGCATGCACTTCCGCACCCATGTGGCCGCCGAACGCCGCAGCCCGCCAGGGCTCACCGCCCGAACCGAATATGCCGATGGCATGGTCGAGCATGACGGCCATGTCGGCAAGCTGCTCAAGGCGATCGACGACCTGGGCATCGACGGCAACACGATCGTCATTTACACGACGGATAACGGCCCGCACATGAACACCTGGCCCGACGGCGCGATGACTCCTTTCCGTAGTGAGAAGAATACCAACTGGGAAGGAGCATTCCGTGTGCCGTGCATGATTCGCTGGCCGGGCAAAATCAAGGCCGGATCGATTTCCAACGAAATTATCAGCGGACACGATTGGCTGCCGACGTTGCTGGCCGCCGCCGGGGAGTCCGACATTAAGGAAAAGCTGCTCAAAGGGCACGAGGCAGCCGGCAAGAAATTCAAAGTCCACCTCGACGGGTACAATCAACTGCCGTATCTGACTGGTGAAGTCGAGAAGTCGCCGCGGCGCGGGTTCTTTTACTTCAACGACGACGGCGACCTGGTGTCATTGCGTATCGAGAATTGGAAGGTCGTGTTTATGGAACAGCGAGTTGCCGGCACGATGAGGATCTGGGCCGAGCCGTTCACGCCGCTGCGACTTCCGAAGTTATTCGATCTGCGGGCTGATCCGTACGAACGAGCCGACATTACGTCGAACACTTACTACGACTGGCTGGTCTCCCAGCCGTATTTGATCTTTGCCGCCCAGACGGCGACGGCCGAGTTCCTGGCCACGTTCAAGGAGTACCCGCCCCGCCAGCGAGCTGCAAGTTTCAGCATCGATCAGGCGGTGGAGAAGATGAAGCAGAAGTTGAGCAACGACTGAACCGTGGCCAAACGCGAGCGTCGCGGCACCAGCCAGACGCTCCCCAAGGGACGAAACAACATGCAAATGCTTCTGAGTACACCGACCCCGGCCACGACCTTTTCGGCCATAGCTTTGCTTGGCTGCCTGGCGGTCGCGGCCCTCGCGGCTGACACATTACCGGCAGAGCTAACCGAAACCGAAGTGGCCACGATCGCTGAGGACGCCTACATGTTTGGCTATCAGCTCGTGCCGTGACCGCGGGGTTGAACGAGGAAACGCCAAGAGCTTGGACTATTATGAGAAAAACGTCGATAAAACATTATGTTCTCCTTGGTTTGCTCGGGTTAGTGGCCAGCGCCGCGCTATCGCGAGCGGAAGAGCCGCTTCCCTCCTGGAACGAGGGCGCCACAAAGCAGGCGATCGTCGGATTTGTCGATCGGGTGACCAAGGAAGGTGGCCCGGACTTCGTGCCCGTCCCCGAGCGGATTGCCACATTCGACAATGACGGCACGCTTTGGTCGGAGAAGCCTTACTATTTCCAATTCGCGTTTGTCATCGATCGGGTCAAGGTGCTGGCCGACAAACACCCAAAGTGGAAAGATCGGCAGCCGTTCCAGGGCATTCTCGCTGGCGATCTCAACGCCACACTGGCCGGAGGTGACAAGGCGATCTCCGAACTGGTCATGGCCACTCATGCCGGGATGACCACCGGCGAGTTCGAAGCAATCGTCCTCGACTGGATCAAGACCGCAAAGCATCCGAGGTTTGATCGGTCGTACACCGACCTCGTCTTTCAGCCGATGCTCGAATTGCTGGCGTACTTGCGCGCCGCGGGTTCAAGACGTACATCGTCTCGGGTGGCGGCATCGAGTTCATGCGGCCGTGGACCGGCCCTGTGTACGGCATTCCGCCGGAGCAGGTCGTCGGCAGCAGCGGCGAGACCAAGTACGAGGTCCGCGACGGGAAGCCCGTTCTGATCAAGCTGCCGAAGATCGACTTCATCGATGACGGACCGGGCAAGCCGGTCGGCATCAACAAGTTCATCGGCCGCCAGCCGGTGATGGCCTTCGGCAACTCAGACGGCGATCTTGAAATGCTCCAGTGGACGACGGCAGGAAGCGGACCGCGATTCGGGCTTATCGTCCATCACACCGATGCCGAACGGGAGTGGGCGTACGACCGGAAATCGCTCGTCGGCCGGCTCGACAAGGCCCTCGACGCGGCCCCGAAGGCGGGTTGGACCGTCGTGGACATGAAAAAAGACTGGAAGGTGATCTATCCGTTCCAAAAATGAGGAAGCGGACGCATCGCTATCCCGCGGCGTCTTTTGAAGGCTGGCGAAGGTTTGCCGACACTCCCGCGGTTCAAACGATCCCCGCCGCTCCATCGCCAGTGTCGCGGCCAGCGGAGGGCAACCGGCTTTGCACAAAAACCTTGACTTGCACAAAAAGTGGCGACCTACCAACGAGACAGGCCGAGCGATAGTACGGCCACCGCTGCCAGCACTAGGGCGCCCAGAACGCGGCTGTATGGCAGCACACGCGAATCGATGTCAATCGGCGCGTCGAGCTTGGCTAAGGCCCTAGAGGTGTCGAGCCAGTGATTGCCGCCTCGCGCGAAGACGGAAAATCTGCGTGGGCTCAGCAGGGCAATCACGCCCGCGGCGCCGGATAAGGCCAATAGCGACCACATGACGATGGCCGATGCGTGGGCGATCGAGATTGTGCCCAAAAACATAAGAGGTTCCTCGGTACGAAGGCAGACTTTCAGACAGATGTTGAAAGCGAGGCGAGTAAGTGCCCTGGAGACAAAGGGGGGGATCTCAAACCCACCCCGCGACAACGCTAGATGCAACTTGAAAGGCCCGCACCCCCCCGGTTCAGCACCGGGAGCACAGTATCGAAACCTTAGCATGCAATCCGGCATAGTCAAAACCGCACGTCACATAATGGCCGGATAGCGGGTTACTCGGGCGGCTCTTCTTCACCGATGATGCAATTGTGCCCGCACTTGACGCATGGCAGCGCATAAGCGGTCGAGACAAGATGCCGGTCGGTAAACGGGAGGCAGTGTACCTGGACATTGCTAGCGGTTGATTGCGAAAGCACTTGCAATGGCTGAAGCTGGCGCCGTGACACAAGCTACTCTGCCTCGCCGAGTTCGGACCACGACCGCAAAAAGTACGCTTCGCTATTGCCGCCATCGGCAGTTTCTGCGACTCTTCCGCCCCCAAGTTTGTCAGACGACGGAAGCAAGAACCTGGCCGCCAGTCCGTCTCTGCAATCTTGGCATTTCCTCCGCCGACGATCGTGGCGGGTTTGGCGGATCATCACATCTGTACAAGCGAAGTTGTTGGTGCGAAGACGCACATCGCTGCTTTCGATGGATGGCCTATGCGCGGGACGGTTGGCAGTTCCTTAATCATCATTCTGCTGAGTTGCACGAACGTCTGGGGTCAGGCGGGGGCGCTGACGGTCCGCAGTTGTCCTACCCAACGATGGCGCCCGCCGCCGCTGCGGCGCAACCGGTCAGTCGGCTGCCTCCCACGGATGACGCCGCCTCGGGATCCTATCCGTCGCTGCCGAATGCTTCACCGTATGGAACCTGGCAATCGCCGGCTTCGAGTTCTTCATCGACGGCGACCCCGTTGTCCGATCAGGATCTCGCCAATGGCAAGCTGAGCAATCGTGCCGGCATCGTTTGGAGCGTCCAGGTCGACGCGCTCGGATTGTTTCGCAGCGCCGGCAGCACGACCTTTTTGGGCCAAACATCCCTTGGCGGACTAGGCCCGGCGATCGATACCCTGAATGCCAACGACGTCAGCTTTGGAATCCAGCCGGGCCTGAGGCTGGCGCTGGGCATGCGCATCGACGAGCAGATCAGCTACGAGATTCTGTACTTCGGCCTGCAAAACTGGTCGGCGTCAAGCAGCATCCAGGCCGATCCCATTGCTGGAACGCTGGCGACGTCTCCTTATACCCAAACCGACAAGCTGATCGGCGGCTTCGACCAAGGCTTGGGCTACACGTACCGTTCACAATTGCAAAACGCGGAATTCAATGGGCGCCGTCTGTTCAACAGCGGTCCCTGGACGGCCAGCGCCCTGGCCGGGTTTCGCTACTTTCAGTGGACCGAAACGCTCAGCTTGACGGGCACCGATCAATTTTACGGCGTGACGGAGAATCTTAACAGCCACACGAACAACTATCTGGTCGGCGGGCAGATCGGCGGAGACCTGCGCCGTGACTGGAAGCGTTTCAGTTTCGGCATGACCGGCAAGGCCGGGCTTTATGCCAACTTCATGCAGATGAGCCAATCGAATCTGAACTCCACCGGCATTGCCGGACTGCCGGGCACAGGCTTTGTGTCGCTCAACTCCGACACCCGCAACACGGGTGTAGCCGGAGTGTTCGATTTTTCAGCGGTCGCCGCGTACCGCGTTACGGATCACTTCGCGGTTCGTGGTGGTTACCAGTTGCTGTATGTGACCGGGTTGGCGCTTGCTCCCAATCAGCTCGCCGGCGCTGCGCACAACGGCGGCGTGCTGCTACAGGGCCCGACGGCCGGCATGGAATTTACCTGGTAAAGTCGCCGCATCAATTACTCATCGCCAACAGCCAAGAATCTGGGCTGAGGAGCCGCGAATCATGGAAGAACGCAGCGTGCATTCAAGATTGAATCGCGGATTGACGTCGGTGCCCAAGCGGAAGCGGCGGCGAGGCCTGGGCTTCGAGGCCCTGGAACTTCGCCGAGTTCTGACCACGCTCACGGTCAACACCACCGCCGATACGAATTGCGTGGACGTGGAAACGAGTCCAGTTGACGGCAGTGGCCATATTTCGCTGCGATCGGCGGTCCAGTACGCCGACAACAACCGAGGACCGTTCACGATCGACATGCCGAACAACTTGGGCACGTACGACCTGACGATCGGGGCGATGACCCTGGGCAACTCGGCGGTTAATCTGGACGAGAACCTTACCATCCAGGGAACGACTCCCAGCGGCGGGTTGGCGAATTCGGGGAGCGTCGTTATCGACCAGACCCAGCCAACCCGGATATTCCTCTCGACTTACCCGCCCAGCGGCCTGCAATTGACGTTCAATAATTTAACGCTCGAGGGGGGGAGAACGCCCAGCAACAACACCGAGGGCGGCAGTTGCATGTACGTGGGCAACGGCGATAACTCCGTTACGACAATCAGCAACTGCGTTATCACCGACAACATCTCGAACGATGCCGGCCCGGGCGCGATCGCCCTCAACAATGGCGGTACGCTGGTCGTGGTCGACAGCACCTTTACGGACAATAGCACCGTGGGTTCCGGCGGCTTTGGCGCCGCCATCGACTTCGACAACACGAATGCCGACGCCGAGGGCAACGCTCCCACGGGCAACCTGTTGGTCCAGAGTTGCACGTTCATCGGAAATACGGCCGCTACGGTCGGCGGCAGCGCGATCGAGGCGGATAATATCGTCGGCGACGGCAGCATGAACATCCTCGACTCAAGCTTTATCGACAATTCGGTCACGTCGAGCGTTTACAACGGCGGCGCCGTGATGGAAACCACGGGAAGTCTGAACGTGAGCGGATGCGTCTTTTTCGGGAATACGTGTTCGGATGGGTTCACGGGAGTCGTACAGGCGGCGGATGAAGGCGTGGGGACGATCACCGCGAATGACAATTGGTGGGGCGACAATAATTTCCCCGGCGTTGGGAGCGCGGAGACTACCACCGGAGATGTCGTCGTCACCGAACGTTTGAACCTGTCGCTAGTTCCCGCGAGCGCGGCGATCGGCATATCGGGATCGACCGGCCTTACGGCGCAGGTGGTTTACGACACGGCCGACGGCCCTGGTGCAACCACGGTCGCCGGCACGGCCCTCGACGGAACTACCGTGACATTTGGTGCGGGAAGCCTTGCGGGAACCAGCGTAACTCCCGTTTCGGCCGTCATCAGCAATGGCGTGGCGACCAGCACCTTGTTAGCAGGCGTCACTCCAGGAGTCACCGTCCCGACCGTCAAGCTGGAGAATGCCACGGCATCCGCGACGGTCGCGGTTGATCAGGCCCCGCAAGTGACCACCCAGCCGTCGAGCACGAGGGTTGCCGTGGGCCAGACAGCGACCTTCACTGCGCAAGCGGCGACCGGGTCCCCGACGCCGAGTGTCCAATGGATGGTAAGCACCAACGGCGGCAGTAGCTTCAGCAGTCTGACCAATGGCACCGTCGGCGGAGCGACCTATAGCGGCGTGAACACCGATACGCTGAGCATCGCCAACACCACAGCGGCGATGAACAATTACGAATACGAGGCCGTCTTTAGCAATGCGGTTGGCACGGCCACCAGCAATGCCGCCACCCTGATGGATGATATCTCCATCAGCAGTATGAACAGTACCACGTTCACCGAGGGAGTGGCCGGAAGCTTCACGATCACGACCGACGCTGGTTCACTCACCGGGACCACGTTCAGCGAAACCGGCAGCCTGCCGAGCGGCGTGACCTTCGTTGACAATGGCAATGGCACGGCAACCCTGTCAGGCACGGCCGCATTCCACTCCGCGGGAACCTATGACCTGGTGTTTACGGCGGCCAACGGGGCGTCCCCGAACGCCACGCAGGATTTCACGCTGACGGTCCAACCGGCCCTTTCCATTAGCAGCGCCAACAGCAGCACCTTCACGGTGAACACGGACGGCACGTTTGCCGTCACGACTCAGGTGCTGCTGGGGGGCGAGCCGACGCTGACGGTAACCGGCACTCTGCCCAGCGGTGTAACCTTTGTGAATAACGGTGACGGCTCAGGCACGTTGTTGGGCTCGCCGGCCAACACCACCGGTGGCGTCTATCCCATCACGATCACAGCCTCGAACGGCACCGCACCCGACGCCACACAGAGCTTTACGTTAACCGTCAATGAAGCGCCAACCATCACCAGCAGCAATGGCACGACCTTTACGGTCGGTGCCGCAGGCACGTTCACCGTGCTTACCGCTCACGATTATCCCGTGGGAACCACGCTCACGGAGAGCGGCACGCTGCCGGCGGGCGTGACGTTTCTTGACAATGGCAATGTCTCGGGCGTCAACAACGGCAATGACACGGCCACGCTCTCTGGCACGCCTGCTGCCGGCAGCGGCGGCGTCTATTCACTGACAATTACGGCTGCCAACGGAACCGCGCCCGCCGCCACGCAGACGTTCACATTGACCGTGAACGAAGCGCCCGACATCACCAGCGCCAGCAGCACGACGTTCGGGCTGGGGACCGCCGGCACCTTCACGGTGACCACGGCCCATGATTATCCCACGGACACGCCTCTTGCCGAGACCGGCAGCTTGCCCAGCGGCGTGACCTTCGTCGACAACGGCAACGGCACGGCCACGCTAGCCGGCAGCCCGGCCGCGGGCACGAACGGAGCCTATCCGATCAGCATCGCGGCGTCGAACGGAATCACGCCGAATGCCACGCAGAGCTTCACCTTGAACGCGGATGAAGAGACGACGTTTACGGTCGGCACCGGGGGAACGCTTACCGTCACGGCTCCCTACAACCTTACCGGCGCGACAAGCCTTACCACCACCAGCAGCCTTCCCTCCGGCGTGACCTTTTTAAACAACGGCAACGGCACGGCCACGCTGTCGGGTACGCCGGCGACCGGCACAGGCGGCGTCTATCCGTTGACCGTTACCGCATCGGAAGGCAGTTCGAACGTTACCGAAACGGTTCTTCTGACCGTGGACGAGGCGCCGACCATCAGCAGCGTCAACAATGCGACCTTTACCGTAGGAACCAGCGGCACGTTTTCCATAACCACAAGTCCTGGTTTTCCGGCCGCCGCCTTTAGCGAGACCGGCAGTTTGCCCAGCGGCGTGACATTCGTGGACAACGGCAATGGCACGGCCACGCTGGCCGGCACGCCCGCGGTGGGCAGCGGCGGCAGCTACTCGCTGACCATCACGGCGGCCAACGGCACCACGCCGAACGCGGTGCAAACGTTCTCGCTGACGGTGAACGAGGCGCCGAATATTACCAGCGCCAACAACGTCTCGTTCTACGCGGGAATCGCCCAAACCTTCACGGTGACCACGGCTCACGATTATCCGACGAATACGACGTTGAGCGAGTCCGGCAGCCTGCCTGCCGGCGTGACGTTTGTCGACAATGGCAACGGCACGGCCACGCTCGCCGGAACGCCGGCCACAACCGCCACCGGCGCCTACGACCTTGTGTTTACCGCCCATAACAGCACCCTGCCCAATGCCACCCAGAGTTTCACGCTCACCGTGTCGCTGATCGCCGACTTGGGGGTCTCGCTCACGTCGTCTTCGACGACCGACATTGCCGGCGGCAACGTCACCTATTCCGTGGTAGTCACCAACCACGGGCCCACTTTGGCACAAAATGTGACGCTAAGCTTGCCGATGGGGGCCTTCAGCTTCGTATCGCAGGCTCAGACAGCCGGCCCGGCCTTCTCCTTGGGCAGCACGGCCAGCAACGTTACCGACACGATTGCCAGCCTGGCCGCCGGCAGTTCCGCGACATTCAGCATCGTGGCTCGCCTCAGCCCCGCCGCGGCCAACGGCGTGACGTATAGCAACGCGGCGACCGTGGGCAGCAGCAGCTACGACCCGGTGGCGAGCAACAACAGTTCGTCAACGGGTGTTGCGGCAGTCAACGCAGGCGCCATGTTGACAACGGACCCGTTCAACCTGGCACTGACGGATCTTGTGATCGGAACCAGCGTCTCGGGCAAAGACGACATCCAGGTAAACCCGGCAGCCGGCGGCAGCGTGACGGTGACGAAGAACGGCGCAACGGTCGGAACGTATCATCCGACCGGTCGCATCGTGATTTATGCCGGATCGGGCAACGACATCCTGACGGTGAGCTCCGCAATTGGCTTGCCGGCCTTTCTCTTTGCGGGCTCCGGCACCGATGTGCTTCAGGGGGGGGGCGGTGACGACGTGCTCGTCGGCGGCACCGGCCGCGATGCTTTAACCGGCGGAGCCGCGAGCAATCTGATCATCGGCGGCAGCGGCCTATCGCGCGAACAAGCTGCGGGAAGCTCGCTGATGATCGGGGGCAGCACGATTTACGATCACAACGATGCCGCGTTGGCGGGCATCATCAACGAATGGGGTTCCACCGGAATCCCGTTGGCCACTCGCATCAGCAACTTGCGGGGCGGCATCGGCGACGACGGCGTGACGCTGAACACCTCCACGATTTCGCTCAATCAAGCCGCGGATCAACTCTTCGACTCCGGCGCTGTGGATTGGTTCTGGAGCGTGGCCGGCACCAAGACAGGACCGGAAGGATCGACTGGGGTGCTGAACCCGGCTCCCGGTTCGCAAATCGATTGATCACGCCGATTGCTACGACTCCTACCCTTTTTTATTAACGCTTGGGAACAAAAAGGGAGGATAAGTTGCGAAGAGGCCTCCGGCGGGGCGGCGGGGCCGCCGGCCTGTTGCAGCTTCCGCTGCCTCTCGTAAATCCGCCTTGCAGGCTCGCTCTTCTTTGGGGACCTTGCTACTTCTCCATGACCGGCGCGGTTTGTTCCTCGCTGGTGATGCCCGGCGGTAATTCCATGATCCGAATGGTGCGGAAGTGGATTTCGGCCCCTTCGGATTCCAGGCAGAGATAGCCCTTCTTGATCGAAGCCCCTTTGACACCGTTGACGAACTTGCCGTTGACGGACAGCTTGACGACCCCGTCGACACAGACCGCGACGTACTCGTTCCACTCACCCTTTCCCTTGCAACGGTTCTCCTGGGATTTGCTCCGTTCGCCGCGCGGGTTGTCCGGGATCGTCGTCAAGCCGTTGGCGCCGAAGAGCTCTCCATGCACGTAGGCGATGGGGGGCAGCGTGCCGTCCTTTTGCTTGTGCAGGTTGACCCAGTCGAGCTCTAGCATCTGGATCTCAAGTCCCTTTGGCAGCCGCTTGCCGTCGGGCACCGTGCCGGCGCTCCAGGCGAATACTCCGGAATTTCCGCCGGCCTCCATGTGCCGCCATTCGACGTGCAGAATGAAATTCTCGTACTGCCTGTCCGTCCGCATGACGCCGATCGGGTGCCCGTTGCAAACCAGCAGGCCGTCGTGGACGGTCCAGGTGTCCTTGTCGGTATTCACATTGACCCACCCCGACAGGTCCTTGCCGTTAAAGAGGTCGCGAAACTCCAGAGTCTCCGCGGCTTGCGCCTGACAAAATCCGCACAGCAGCAGCAGGCCGCAGACGATGTGGTTCTTCATCGCGTTTCCTCGATTTTCGATTTCAAAATGAAGGCAAATAAGAGTGCGAGGGCGGTTGGGAGTCGTAGGCCACTCAAAAGACGCATCAACGAAGTTAAATATGTTATGGCTTTTCGATGGCCACGTCCACGGTTTTCTTGAGGATCGCGTACCGAGTCCGATCGCTTTCGAAAAAAAATCGTGCACGGCGGCTTTCAGGAAGTACCATAACCGCTATAGGAATCTGGCGTAGCGGTTCTTAATTTTCTTTAATCGATGAAATGGATAGCCATGATGCGTTGCTCGATAGCTTGCTTGCTTTTCGTGCTTTGTGCGACCGCGCTGTTTGCGGATGGTCCGGCTGACAACCTGATGGATAAGGTGCGGCCCGTGCCGCCTCCCGGCGTGGAAGTGCCGGCCGCGGATAAGACCGAGCTCGCGTTGGGAGTCGAGCAATTGGCCAAAGAGATCGCCGAGTTGCCCAAGGCTCTCAAGGGGAAGCCGACCCTGCTGGAGTTGATTCCGGACGTCGAGATCTATCACAAGGCCGTGCACGACGCGCTGGAGTACAACGAATTCTATAATGTGAAAGAAGTCGCGGTTGCCCGGGCGCTGCTCAAGCAAGGCCTGGAGCGAGCCGCCGCGCTGCGCGAAGGCAAGTCGCCTTGGGCGAGCGCGACGGGCCTGGTCGTGCGCGGTTACGTCTCGAAGATCGACGGCTCGGTGCAGCCCTATGGCCTGGTCGTGCCGGCCTCGTATCAAGCCAATACGCCCGGATCAGTTCCGGCTCGACGTCTGGTGCCACGGCCGCGGCGAAAACCTCAGCGAGCTGAACTTCATCAATGGCCGGCAGACGTCGCCCGGCGAGTTCACCCCGGCCAACGCCTTTGTCGTGCATCCGTATGGCCGGTATTGCAACGCCAACAAGTTCGCCGGCGAAATCGATCTGCTCGAGGCGATCGAGGACATCAAGAAGCATTACCCGATCGACGAGGACCGCCAGGTCGTGCGCGGCTTCTCGATGGGAGGCGCCGCCTGCTGGCAGTTCGCCGTGCATTATCCCAGCCTGTGGGCCGCCGCGGCTCCCGGCGCCGGCTTTTCGGAAACGGCCGACTTTCTGAAGGTTTTTCAGAATGAACCGGTTCAGCCGACCTGGTACGAGAAAAAGCTCTGGCACCTGTACGACTGCACCGACTACGCCATCAATCTGTTCAATTGCCCGACCGTGGCCTACAGCGGCGAGAACGACAGCCAGAAGCAAGCCGCCGACATGATGGCCAAGGCCCTGGAAGCCGAAGGGATTCAGATGGTCCACATCATCGGCAGCGGCGCCGGTCATAATACACCCCGGAGGGGAAGGTGGAAATCAATCGGCGGATCGATAGCATCGTCGATGCAGGTCGTGAAAGCGTGCCGGCCACCGTCCACTTCACGACTTGGACGCTGCGCTACAACCGTTCGTTCTGGGTCGAGGTCGACGGCCTCGGCGAACACTGGAAGCGGGCCCGGGTCGATGCCGAGCTATTTGCCGGCAAGCAAGGGGGCCCGAAGATCAAGACCGAAAACGTCTCGGCCCTGACGCTGAGCTTTCCGGCCGGCCGCAGCTCGCTGGACATGCTCAAAAAGCCGTACGTGGAGATCGACGAGACCACGCTCGACGCGCCGCAGCCGCTGTCGGACCGTTCGTGGACGGCCCACTTTCGCAAGCGCGACGGGAAGTGGCAGGTGGTGGAGTCGGCCGATGACGCCGCGCTGCAAAAGCGGCACGGCCTGCAAGGCCCGATCGACGATGCCTTCATGGACAGCTTTCTGATGGTCCGGCCGACGGGACAGCCGCTGAACGAAAAAGTCGGCGAGTGGGCCAGCGCCGAGCTGCAACATGCCGTCGAGCATTGGCGGCGCCAGTTCCGCGGCGAGGCCCGAGTGAAGAATGACAAGGACGTTAGCGACGCCGACATCGCCCAGCATAATCTGATTCTCTGGGGCGACCCCAGCAGCAACGCCGTGCTCGCGAGAATCGCCGACAAGCTGCCGATTCGCTGGACCGCGGAGAGCATCCAGGTGGGCGAGCAGAAGTTTTCCACCGCCGGGCACGTGCCGGTCCTGATCTATCCGAATCCGCTGAATCCGCAGCGCTACGTCGTTCTCAACAGCGGCTTCACGTTCCGCGAGTACGATTATCTGAACAATGCGCGTCAGGTGCCGAAGCTGCCGGATTTCGCGGTAATCAACGTCGACGTGCCGCGTTCGTCGCGAGCGCCGGGCGGAATCGTGGAGGCCGGGTTTTTCAACGATAGCTGGCAATTGGCGCCGGTGGGAAAGTGAATTAACCCGAGCCGGATGCCTCAGCCACCAGATTCTTTGTTTCGCTTTTCGCTTCCATTCGAGAACGAGCATCATGACAAAACACCCATACGCGCTTGCACTGCTGTTGATCGTGGCCGGCGTCTTGGCGTCTCCGCTGCTGAAAACGGCTCTCGCCGCCGACGCCGCGGCCGAGCAGCCCTGGGTGACGTTCGCCGGCAAGGAAGGTGCCGGCCAGGGCAAGCATATCGTCTTTGTGACCGGCGACGACGAGTATCACTCCGAGGAAGGCATGCCTCTGCTCGCGCGGATTCTCGCCGAGCGGCATGGTTTCACGTGTACCGTCCTCTTCGCGATCAATAACGCAACCGGCGCGATCGACCCCGGGGCCAAGGACAACATCCCCGGGCTGGAGCAACTCGCCGGAGCGGATCTGATGATCGAGTTCACTCGCTTCCGCAGGCTCCCAGAGGAGCAGATGAAGCACGTTATCAGCTATCTGGACTCCGGTCGGCCGGTGATCGGCCTGCGCACCGCCACGCACGGCTTCGATTTCCCCAAAGACAGCCCCCTGGCCAAGTATGGCTGGAACTATAAAGGGGCGGACTACGAAGGGGGCTTCGGTCGGCAGGTGCTCGGGGAGACCTGGATCAACCACCACGGCCATCACGGCCATCAAAGCACGCGCGGCTTGCTCGCCAGCGGCGCCACGGATCATCCCGTGCTGCGCGGCATCCAAGACGGCGAGATCTGGGGCACGACCGACGTCTACACCGTTCGGCTGCCGCTGCCGGACAATTGCCAGCCGCTGCTGATGGGACAAGTGCTCTCGGGCATGAACCCAACCGACCCGCCCGCCGGCCCGGCGGAGGATCCCAAGACAAAGCAGGTCGTGGACAAGAACAACCCGATGATGCCGGTGGCCTGGGTTCGGACGTACACCGGGTCTCAAGGCAAGATCGGCCGGGTCTTCACGACGACGATGGGAGGCGCGATGAGCGGCAGCCACGATTGGGACAACGAAGGGCTGCGGCGGTTACTGGTCAACGCGTCCTATTGGTGCGTCGCTCTGGAGGACAAAATCCCCGCGAAGGCCAACGTGGACATCGTCGGAGAGACGAACCCGTTCAAACGCGGCGTCAAACCGCAGGACGCGCTGCGGTGAAACGCAGTCTCTCAGAGCTTGCCACACGGATTGGGGCACAGCGTGTCACTCGCTTGCCCTGAATTCAACTCGCTTGGGCGCGTTTTGTCTTGGCCGCTTTTTTCTTTTTGCTGCCGTTTGGCATATCGGCATTCTTGCCTTCGGCGTCTTGCGGAACGTTGACGGTCGGCAGCCATTGGGCCAGGTCGGATTTCACGTCGGCGTATTTCCCGTCCTTTGCCAGGTTCTTCCATTCCTGTGGATCGGCCGGTTCGGCGGCCCGCGTGGCGGCGCTCAGAAGGCAACAACCGGCGAGCACGACCGGCAAGCTGCTAACCCAAGTTAAAGAGTTGGAGGCCGATTTTCGGAATTTCGAGTCCGAAATCGATGGTAAGTCCAATGTTGATGGGGTGCGGGTCGTGGGCAGGCGATGTAGTGAAGACCTAGGTCGTTGAATGTGGCCTCAGGCTGTGCGATTCTGTTCGCGATGACTGATCGCGAGTGAGGGATCGCTCATGTTTCTCAGGCGTTACGAGCGGCGGAAGAATGGCAAGCCGCATACGTATTGGGCGTTGGCCGAGTCGTATCGCACGGCTCAAGGCTCGCGGCAACGCGTCGTGGCCTATCTGGGCGAACTGAGTGCGGACGAGCAGGACGGCTGGACGCGGCTCAGTTCGCATCTCAACGGGGAAGTGAAAACGCGGCCGCAACGGACGCTCTTCGATCCGCCCCGCCGTGACGAACGGCGAGACGACGAGCCGCTGCTGGTGAAACTCAGCAGCATTCGGCTGGAACGCACGCGCGATTTCGGCGATATCTGGCTGGCCTGGGGATTGTGGCGGCTGCTGGAGTTGGACCAACTGCTGGAGCGGTTGATCGAGCCGGGGCGTGAAGACGTATCGTGGGCCACGATCGCGGCGATTCTGGTCATCGCCCGTTTCTGCGAACCGTCGAGCGAGTTGCACATCGCCGACACATGGTATCGCCGCACGGCGCTGGACGAGTTGCTGGGCGTCGCGGCGGAACAAGTTCACACCGACCGCTTGTACAAGGGTCTGGATCAACTGCTCCCGCACAAGGAAGCGTTGGAAAAGCATTTGCGGCAGCGACTTGGCGAATTGTTCGAATTGAAATGCGACCTGCTGCTTTACGACGTGACCAGCACCTACTTCGAAGGCGAGATGGATGGCTGTCCGCTGGCCCAGCGGGGCTATTCGCGCGATTCCCGCGGTGATCGGCCGCAGGTTTGCATCGGACTGGTCGTGACGGAGGAGGGCTTTCCCGTGGGCTACGAGGTCTTCGCCGGCAACACCCACGATTCGAAGACGGTGCAGGAAATCATCGAATCGCTGGAGAAAAAGCACGGCTCGCTGAATCGGGTGTGGGTCATGGACCGCGGCATGGTCAGCGAAGCGAACTTGAAGTTTCTGCGCGAGCGTGGCGGGCAGTACATCGTGGGAACGCCCAAGGCGATGCTGCGGCAGTTCGAGCAGCACTTGACCACACAAGACTGGACGACGGCTCAGGCGGGCGTCGAGGTGAAGCTTGTGCCTGGCCCGAGCGGAGACGAGACGTTTCTGCTGGCCCGCAGCGCCGATCGGCGCGCCAAAGAGTTGGCGATGCACGAGAAGTTCACCGCGCGCATGGACGAGGGATTGCAGAAGATGCAGGCGGCCGCGGAAGCGGGCAGACTCAAGGACGAAGCGACGGCCGGCGAGCGGCTGGGCCGGTTGAAACAGCAGAACTGGCGCGCGTCGCACGCTTTTGACGTGAAGATCAAGAAACTGGCCACGCCGCGCGGCAAGCAACGCTTGGACATCACCTGGCAGCGCAACGCGAAATTCGGCGACTGGTCGCAGCTTGCCGATGGTTGCTACTTATTGCGCAGTAATCTACAAGGCGTCGACGCCGCGACGTTGTGGAAGCGCTACATCCAACTGACGGAAGCCGAAGGGGCCTTTCGGATCACGAAAGACGAGTTGGCGATCCGCCCGATCTGGCATCAGAAAGAAGACCGCGTAAAAGCCCACATCCTGGTCTGCTTCCTGGCCTACGCCATGTGGAAAACGCTGGCCGGCTGGATGCGGAACGCAGGCTTGGGCGACGCCCCGCGAACGCTGCTGGAAGAAATGGCGAAACTCAAAAGTGGCGACGTGACGCTCGCCGCCAGATCCCCGCGCATGGGCAGCAACGACAAATCACCCTGCGCTGCGTGACGGAACCGGACGCCGGCCAGTCGGTTCTGCTCAATCGCCTGGGACTCTCGCTACCACGCCGCCTCCGCCGCCTCGACACCATGATCCAATTGTAGTGAAATAAACCTGCCCAAATCGCACCTAACTCCTTTGCCGAACGTCAAAACTCTTTAACTTGGGCTAAAGCTCCGAGGTGTGGAGGGTTCTTCTGTGTGGCACGCCCTGAGCCCTGCGAAGGGCGTGGTGGCCGGGAGCTGAAGCTTTATGGGCCTGCACCACGCCCTTCGCGGGGCTCAGGGCGTGCCACCCGGAGCATGGTCATGGCAGCTCGCCCTATCTCAGGCCACCGTCACGCTCGCATCCAAGTAAACGTCCTGAATCTTGTTCAGCAGTTCGACGCCGTCTTTCATCGGGCGCTGGAATGCCTTGCGGCCGCTGATCAGGCCCATGCCTCCGGCCCGCTTGTTGATCACGGCGGTGCGGACGGCGTCGGCCATATCGTGTTTTCCCGAGGCTCCACCGGAGTTGATCAGTCCGCAGCGGCCCATGTAGCAATTGGCCACCTGATAGCGGGTCAGATCGATGGGATGGTCCGTCGCAAGTTCGCTGTACATCCGCTCGTCGTACTTGCCGTAGGTGACGCCGCCCGTGTTGAGGGCCTTGTAGCCGCCGTTGTTTTCCGGCAGCTTCTGCTTGATGATGTCCGCCTGCATGGTGACGCCCAAGTGATTGGCCTGGCCGGTCAGGTCCGCGGCCACGTGGTAGTCTTTGTTCTTCTTGAATTCCTTGTTGCGCAAATAGCACCACAGGATCGTGGCCATGCCCAATTCGTGCGCGTGGCTGAAGGCTTCAGCGACCTGGACAATCTCGTGGCCCGAATCGTCCGAGCCGAAATAGACCGTCGCTCCCACGGCCGCCGCCCCCATGTCGTAGGCCCGCTCGACCTCGCCGAACATGATCTGCTCGAATTTGTTCGGATAGGTCAGCAGCTCGTTGTGATTGATCTTCACGACGAAGGGAATTTTATGGGCGTATTTCCGGGCGCAAATGCCCAGCACGCCGAAGGTCGACGCCACGGCGTTGCAGCCCCCTTCGATGGCTAGCCGCACGATGTTCTCCGGGTCGAAATACTCGGGATTAGGCGCGAACGAGGCCCCGGCCGAATGCTCGATCCCCTGATCGACGGGGAGGATCGAGATATAGCCGGTGCCGGCCAGGCGACCATGATCGGCCAGGCGGGCCAGGTTTCCGAGCACGCGCAGACTCCGATCGCTGGGGGCGAAATGGCGATCGATGAAGTCTGGGCCCGGCAAATTAAGCTGTTCCTTGGCGATCGTGCCGCAACGATGCTTGAGTAATTCTTCTCCGTCGGCTCCCAATAATTCGCAAATCCAATTGCTCATCGGCTCACCTTTGGTTTGATTCCGGAACTGTTTCGCGGGCCGCCGGGCGGCCAGTTCCCTTCCACTGTAAGAAAATTCTCGCCCGGCGGCCAATCGGGGCGGAGAAGAATGTTCCGCGCCAAGGAAAATGGGCAGTCCTTGATTGGCCGGCAGCGGCGGACCATAATCATGAATCCGCTCTTTTGCGGTGGCCCGCCTGGGGGCGCATTTTCGCTTCCGCTTGCTCTAAAACCTATTAACTTCCCATTTTCGCCGAGGTCCCCTGTGAAACTCCGCAATGTCGTGGCCGTGTTGGTGATTGGCGCCTGGGGCGTTTCGGTGGCGTGCGCCGCTGACGCTCCCGCGCTCAAACTCGAAAAAGGGGACCACATTTGCATTATCGGCAATACCCTGGCCGAACGGGCGCAGCATGACGGTTGGCTGGAGACGTTGATCTACAGCCGCTTCCCACAGCAAGAGTTGGTGATCCGGAATCTCGGCTACAGCGCCGACGAAGTCGAGGAATCGAAGCGGCTGCGGTCAAAAGCCTTCGGCACGCCGGACGAATGGCTGTCGGCCTCGGCCCCGGTGCCGCCGCATGGCACCAAGGCGGCCGGCAAGAATTACACGGAGCCCAGCTCCGAGGGCTTCGATGAAAATCGCTTCGAACTCACCGGCACGAAGCCCGACGTGATCTTCGCTTTCTTCGGCTACAACGAGTCGTTCGCCGGCGAGAACGGCTTGTCCCAGTTCAAAGCGCAGTTGGAAAACCAACTCAAGCATCTTCTCGGGCAGCAATACAACGGCAAGAGCGCCCCGAAGGTGGTCCTATTTTCGCCGATCGCCCATCAGGATTTAAAGGATCCCAATCTGCCAAACGGTGAAGAGAACAATGCCCGCCTAGCCAAGTACACGGCCGCCATGGAAGAGGTCGCCAAAGCCAACGGCGCCACGTTCGTCGATCTGTTCACGCCGACCAAGGCCCTTTATGCCAGTTCCGGCCCGTTGACGATCAACGGCATCCATTTGAACGAAGCCGGCGGCAAGGCCGTTGCCCAGATCATCGACAAAGCCTTGTTCGGCGACTCTCCCAGTGGCGCCGCCAAAGACGAGGCAAAACTGAGCAAGCTGCGTGACGCGGTAAAGGACAAGAATTTCCACTGGTACCACCGCTATCGGACGACCGACGGCTTCAGCACGTATGGCGACCGCGCCTTTTTGGCGTTTACCGGCGGCCAGACGAATTACGTCGTGGCACAGCGCGAGCTGAGAATTCTGGACGTGATGACCGCGAACCGGGATCGCGCGATCTGGGCCGCGGCCCAAGGCCAGCTGGCGAAGGTCGACGACAGCAATACGCCGGAGTTTATCCCGGTGAAAACGAACCGGCCCGGCAAGGGCCCGAACGGCGAACACGTCTACTTGAGCGGCACCGAAGAGATCGACCACATGAAGGTCGGCGCCGGTCTCAAAGTGCAGTTGTTCGCCTCGGAAGTGGAGTTCCCTGAACTGGTCGGTCCCGTGCAAATGTCTTGGGACACCAAGGGCCGGTTGTGGGTTGCCGTCTGGCCCAGCTATCCCCACTGGACCCCCAAGCAACCGCTGAAGGATAAGCTGCTGATTTTCGAAGACACCAACGGCGACGGCAAGGCGGACGCCTGCAAGACTTTCGCCGGCGACCTGGACAATCCGACCGGCTTCGAGTTCTGGAACGGCGGCGTGATCGTCGCGCAAGGGCCGGACGTTGTCTTTCTGAAAGACACCAACGGCGATGACAAATACGACGTGAAGGAGCGGATTCTGCACGGAGTCGACACGGCCGACACGCATCATACCGTGAACAGCTTCGTGCTCGATCCGGGCGGGGCGATCTACATGCAGGAAGGGACGTTCCACCATTCGCAAGTCGAATCTCCCTACCGCTCGCCTCTGCGCAACGCCAACGGCGCCGTCTTTCGTTATGAGCCCCGCACGCAGAAGTTCGAGGTGTATGTCACCTATGGCTTCGCTAATCCCCACGGTCACGTATTCGATCGCTGGGGCCAGGACTTCGTGACCGACGGCACCGGCGCTCCGACCTACCTGGCCAGCACGTTCTCCGGCCAGACCGACTATCCGAACAAGCACGGCGGCAACAAGCCGATTTACAAACAGCGGACGCGGCCGTGCCCCGCCACAGAGATTCTTTCCAGCAGCCATTTTCCCGAAGAGTTTCAGGGCAACCTGCTGGTGGGCAACGTGATCGGCTTTCAGGGCATTTTGCGTTATGACCTTAAAGACAAGGAGGCGGGTTTCGAGGCTACGGAAAAGGAACCGATTCTGTCTTCGGACGATCCGAACTTCCGTCCCTCGGATTTGGAGATCGGCCCCGACGGCGCTCTCTATTTCATCGATTGGCAGAACACGATCATCGGCCACATGCAGCACAATCTGCGCGACCCGAGCCGCGACCACATTCATGGCCGCATCTACCGTGTGAGCTGCGAAGGGCGCGAACCGGCGAAAGCCGTGGCGATTGCCGGCCAGAGCGTCGCCAAGTTGCTGGAGACGCTCAAGTCGCCCGACAATCGGGTCCGCTATCGGGCTCGCATCGAGCTCAGCGGTCGCCCGACGGCCGAGGTAATTGCCGCGCTCGGCAGTTGGATCGATTCGCTGGATGCGAAAGACAGCGAGTATCAGCATCACCTGATGGAAGGCCTGTGGTTATACCAGCAGCATAACGTGGTGAACGAGCCGCTACTGAAGCGGATGCTCGCCTCGCCCGACTTTCATGCCCGAGCCGCCGCCACGCGCGTGCTTTGCTATTGGCGCGATCGAGTGAGCGGCCCGCTGGATCTGCTGCGCGAGCGCGTCAACGACGATCAACCGCGCGTGCGGTTGGAAGCGCTCCGGGCGCTGAGCTTCTTCGACGAACCGAAGTCGGCCCAAACGGCCACCGAAATCGCCGCCGAATCGCTGATTTATCCGCAAGACGACCATTTGAAGTACGTATTCCAGGAAACGATGAATACGCTCGATCGCCGCGTGAAGGGTAAGAAGTAAACACGGGAAGAAGTAGCCTGTCATGCTTTGTTGGTCATCGCGCCGAGTTCGACGCGTGGCGCAGGATTCGTCCGATCGCTTCGTGTCTGGTGATTGCCACACTGCTGGCGGCGCTGGGTGACTCTTGCACGACGCGGCCAGCCCACTGCTCAAGCTGTTGCAGAGCGGCAAAGTGCCGCCGGAGCGCAAGCCCACGGTGGTGGAGATGGTTTGCAAACGGGGCGACGCCGAAGACCTGTCGTTTATCTTCAGCCAGGTGCTCGATCCAACGGTCTACCCGGCCGACTTGCGGCTGAAGGCGCTGGGTTGGTTGACCGATGCGGCCAAGATCAATAAGGTCAAACCGATCGGCGATCTGGCCAAGATCGAGAACCTGCTCAACGAGGGCGAGGCCGCGAAGAATCCGGCCTTCGCACTGGCCGTGATGCAGCTTGCGGCCCAGTGGCACGTGCCCAGCGTCAGCGACGAATTGCAACGCATCGCCACGGCCGACAAGGTCGACGAGAAACTGCAAACAGCGGCCATCGAAGGCCTGGCGACCATCGGCGACGCCACTAGCCGCTCCACGATCGCGGCGCTAGCTGCCAAGGGGCATCCCACGCGCGTCCGATTTTTGGCCACCGCGGCCCTGGCCGGCCTCGACACGGACGCCGCCGCCAAGGCCGCCGCCGCCGCCCTGGCCGAGTCAACGCCCCAGGATGATCCCACGGCGTTGATCCAGGCCTTTCTCAATCGCAAGCAAGGGCCCGAGAAGCTGGCCGGGACGCTAGGCTCGGCGAAACTCTCCGTCGACGTCGCCAAGCTTGCGCTGCGGACCATGTATGCCGCCGGGCACAGCGATGCGTCTCTTTCCGACGTGCTCAGCAAGGCCGCCGGGATCGCGGTGGATGCTCCGGCGCCGACCGGCGCGGAGTTGACTCGCATTATCGCCCAGGTGACCGAAAAAGGGGACCCGGCCCGGGGAGAGCTTATCTTCCGCCGCGGCGACGTGGGCTGCATGAAGTGCCATTCAGTGAGCGGCGGCGGCGGTAACGTCGGGCCCGACCTGAGCCCGCTGGGAGCCACTTCGCCGGTGGAATATGTGGTCAACTCGATTCTCAATCCGAACCTGGCGATCAAGGAACTGTATATCACGAAGACGATCGTCACGTCGGGGGGCCAGACCTTCTCGGGTATCGTGGTCGATCGGAACGACCAGCAGGTGAAGCTTAAGAACGCCTTGGGAGCGATCATCACCATCCCGACCGCGGACATCGACGAAGAAGTCGAGGGGAAGTCGCTGATGCCCCAGGGGTTGACCAAGTTTCTCACGGCGGACGAGTTCCTGGACTTGGCCCGCTTCGTTTCGGAGCTAGGCAAGCCGGGTCCCTACTCGCTCCGCAAGACTCCCACGGTGCAGCGCTGGCGCGTGCTCAAATCTCCCGCATCGCAACTGACGGCCGAGGTGCCGAATATCGAATTCCTGCGAGAACTGGTTTTCGCGGCCCCGGAGGAGCAGTGGCTGCCGGCCTTCGGCAAAGTCGCGGGCACATTGCCGCTGGACGAAGTGAAAACCTTGGCCGGCGCGGCGGTGCTTTACTTGCAAGGCACGGTCGAAGTCGTGGAAGGGGGCGCGGTGGGAGTGAGCTTGCAATCCACAGAGCCAGTGCAGGCCTGGCTGGATGTAACCTCGTTCGACCCGCAGCAGACGTTCGTCACTGATTTGGACAAAGGCACCCACACGCTGACCGTGCGCGTAAGCGTCGGCGATCGGCCGTCGCCGGAGCTGAAGGCCGAATTCATTAAGCCCCAAGGGTCCAAGGCCCAGATCACGGTGCAATAGCCGCAGCAGTGCGTGCCATTAGGAGAATCCGCTTTGCCGAACAGTTCACCGCAGGGCGTTATTGGCAACACCGTCATTACCGGAGCAAGTTCCGGAGTGGGCGAAGCCATTGCAATCCGTTTGGCATCGCATGGCACGCCGGTGTTCGCCATCGGGCGCAACGAACAGCGGCTCGCCGCGCTGAAGGAACGCGCCAAGGGGATTCACGTGTTTGCCGCGGACGTGCGCGAGCCGCAGAAGCTCGAAGCGGTGTACGCCACGATCGAACGTGAGCATGGGCCGATTGAGGTCCTGGTGAACAACGCCGCTTGGAACCGGTCGCGCGAATTCGCCACGCTCGACTTGGAATCGATCGATGCCATCATCGACACCAATCTCAAAGGCACGCTGTACGCCACCCGTCTGGTGCTGCCGTACATGTTGGAGCGAAAACGCGGCCGGATCATCAACATCGCGTCGGTCGCCGGCACGCGCGGCATTCCGACCGAGGCTACGTACTGCGCCAGCAAACACGGCATGGTGGGCTTTGGCGATTCGCTGGCCCAGGAGCTAATTCCCCACGGAATTCTCGTATCGACCCTCTGCCCCGGCGGCATCGACACACCCTGGTGGCGCGGCTCCGATAACAAGTACGGCGGCGACATCTCCCAATTGATCAAGCCGGAAGAAATGGCCGAAATCGTGGAGTTCGTCCTATTGCAGCCGGACCGAACGTTGTGGAAGCGACTGATTTTCTTCCCGACGATTGAGTGGCATTGAGAAGTCCCCGGAGCCCGCAGCGCAAGCAAGGGATACTGGTATTCGGTGTCCCTTGCTTGCGCCGCGGGCTCGGGGCCGCATCACTCAGTTCCTCCCAGTGCCGGCTCCCACTGGGTGTCGGCCTCGAAAGGAAACAGCGGTCGCCTTCGATGCTCGAACGTGAGTCTACCCAGGTCGGCCGTGGTTACTCCGGGCGTATTCACGCGAATCAGCTTCTTGCAATAGGGGGCGTAAGCCGCCACCGGCGCGTGGACTCCCTTGATGACCAGGTAGCGGAACGACGCGGGATCGACCCCGCAGCTTGTAAGCTGCCGGATGCTGAACGGCGCCATCCGTCGCGAAGTAAGCATCAACGTCAGCCCGCCGCGAGCCTCGACGATCGCGGTTGCGCCTTGGTCATATTCCAGCAATCCGCCGTGACGTGCTTCGCTCTCCGTGAAGCGGCCGTCGTACAAGCCGCGCACGATTACGTCGACCGCCAAGGGATCGCCGTGCAGTCGGTCCGAATGGGCTCCGACGGTAAGTGCCAGTCGACCATCGACGCCCGCCGCTTTGCACTGGGTGACCGCCATCGGCTCGTACAGACACGCCAGCGCCGGTCCCAGTTCCTGTTTGGCCAGAGCGGCGGCCAAAATCGTGCCGTCTCCCGGCGAACCGCCACCCACGTTGTCTCCCATGTCGAGCAGGCCGATCGGCCAAGGTCCTTGCGAAGCCATGCGCAGGGCTTCCTGCGGTTCGATCAGATGTCCACGAAAACTCTCTCGACCTTGCCACCAGCGGCTTGCCAACTCGGCCGCCGCCTCTTGCGCTGAATCGCGGTTGTTATCCGTCACCACAACCACGGCGGTTCCTAACTGCGGCACGTCGGCATAGGGAAATCCCAGCAGCAGGCTCACCGCCAGCACGCCTGGGCGCGGCGTACTTGCTCAGCGGCGGCGTACAGGGCTCGGCACGGCTCTTGGTCGGTCAGTTGCCGCTCGATATTAACGACCAACGGGAGGAATTCCGCCGCCGTCGTGGGCCGCACGTCTCCATGCAGCGTGCGAGCCAGAATGTCGGCCGCCAGAGAGCCGGTGGCGCGTTGATCCAGGTGCGGGTTCATGCGATAGGCGATCCAGGCGTCGCCGGCGCCGATGAGCCGCCGTGAGACATTGGCGTGCAAATCCAAGGTGCCGACGATCGGAAAGCCGCCGGCAAAGCGTTTTCGCAGCCGTGCCACCCAGCAGCCGTCGAAGTCCAGCTCATCTTCGGCCACGGTTGCGCCGTGCGGCGCGACGAGCAGCCCGTGCAAGGGGCCTGCCCGATCGAGTTCTTCGTCCAAGCGGGCCAGCAGCGCGGCATGGGTCTCGGTCGTCATCACGCCGTAAGGCATGGCGCGGGCCGCAAAGATCGGAACCGCCTCCAGGCCGGCGGCTTCGAGCCCTGCGAAAAAGCCCCCCACTTCGTGTGGCGTCGCTTCGAACCGGCGTCGCATTTCCTCGCCGGCCAAAAGCGTGTCGCGCTGAAAATCGTCGAACGTGGTATGTTGCCGAATAAACGTGTTCGATTCCTGCAACAACGCGACAATCCCGACTCGTTTGCGCATGGATGTCACTCTGGCACCGTTTTTTTCTTGTTTGGCGGCGACTTGCGTTCCAAAATTCGGAATGCAAAATCAACAGCGCAAAGTCTCGGCAAATTAAGAAACGATTTTATAAGGAAGGCAGGAAGACAGGAAAGGAAAATCGAAAAGGACATGAAGAATTGCATCCCTGGTTACTCAAAATGACCCAGGGATGCAATCCCTGGGCTTGGGCAAGCACGCCTGCCTTGCTTATCAAAATTCCTCGTTTGGCATCGTCATGAGGAGTACCCGTGAACGTTGAGCGAAGTTCTGAAGGAGTTGCTGGCGGCTCGGATCCCCCGGCAATTACCCTGGAGATGATGCGGCGGTCGCTGACCAGCGCCCTGGTGTGCGATGCGCTGGATTCCGAAGGGCACCGCCATCAATCGCCCCGAGTGCAATTTCGACCGTTGACGACCACCGGCACCTTGGTCGGGCGTTGCCGTACGAGCCTTTGGGCCGATCAGTTCCACGTCGATCCTCGGCCGTATGAGTTGGAGTTGCGGGCCGTTGATGCTTGTCGCCCGGATGACGTGCTCATCGCCGCGGCCGGCGGTTCGATACGCTCGGGCATTTGGGGCGAATTGCTTTCGACTGCCGCGGTGAATCAGGGCTGCGTGGGGGCGATCGTCGACGGAGCCGTGCGCGACGTCCGCCGCATGCAGGCCATGCAGTTTCCGGTTTTTGCCCGCGGCACTTGCGTTTACGACAGCCGTGACCGACAAAGGGTGATCGACGTCGACGTGCCCGTCGAAATCGGCGGCGTCTGCTTCAAGCCGGGCGACCTGGTGCTGGCGGACGAAGATGGCGTGGTGGTCGTGCCGCGCGAAATCGAAGCGTCCGTGATAGCCCGGGCCTGGAACAAAGCCCACGCCGAAGACCGCGTACGAGACGCGATCCGGGGCGGCATGGGGGCCGTAACGGCGTTCGCGACTTTTGGCGTGTTGTAGTCCGCGTATTGTCGTAGGTGCTGTCCGCACGTTTTTGCCTTAGCCTGCTCTCTTCAGCGGCGTTCGCATGGTTTTTTGATCCGCCGCGACTTAGAAAGACTTCTGCATGCTCATCTTCGACTCGCATCTCGACTTGGGCCTGAACGCCATCGATTGGAATCGTGATCTGCGGCAGTCCGTGGACGATATTCGTGCCCAGGAGCGGCATTTGGGCATGGCCGGCGAAAAAGGCCGCTGCACGAATACCGTCTCGTTTCCCGAACTGCGGAAGGCCGAAGTCGGCATCGGCGTGGCAACGGTCCTGGCCCGGCAGGAAGTGCCGATCAATCATCCGATGGGCTACACGACGCCCGAGGCTTGCTATGCCGTGGCCATGTCGCACCTGGCGTATTACCGCGCCATGGAACGCGGCGGCCACATGCGGCTGCTGCGCACGCGCGGCGAATTGCAGCGGCACGTGGCCGATTACGAGCAGGGGACGCTGCGACCGCCGGGCTTCATTCTGAGCATGGAATGCGCGGACCCGGTGCTCGATCCCGAAAACATCTTCGAGTGGCACGAGCTAGGGCTGCGTGCCATCGGCATCACCCATTATGGGCCCAATCGCTATGGCGGCGGCACTCGCAGCGAAGTGGGGTTGGCCGTGGACGCCTTGCCGCTGCTAAAAAATATCGCCAAGCTCGGCATCGCCTTAGACCTGACGCATCTCTCGGACAAGGCTTTTTGGCAAGTGGTCGAGCGGTTCGACGGACGCGTGCTGGCCAGCCATCAGAATGCGCGCCGGTTTTGCAACTGGCAGCGGCAGTTCGCCGACGAGCAGATTCGCGTCGTGATCGAGCGTGACGGAGTGCTGGGCATTGCCTGCGACATCATCATGCTGCAAGAGGGCTACGTGCGGGGCGTCTCGCCGCCGCGTGGAAACCTTGGAGCGCGTGGTCGACAATATCGACCACGTCTGTCAAATGGCGGGCAACGTGCGTCATGTCGGCATCGGCAGCGACCTGGACGGCGGCTACGGCAGCGAACAGACTCCCGCCGACCTGGACACCATCGCCGACTTGCAAAAACTGCCGACGATGCTGCAAAAACGAGGTTATTCCGAGCTCGACATTGCCGCTGTGATGCACGGCAACTGGGTTCGATTCTTTACGGAAGTGCTGCCGAACTGACAGTGACCCGGCTTGCTGGGAAACCTGCCTGCCGCGAATCCATCTTCACGCCCCGACGCGGCCAGCGACCTGCCGCCCAAAATCAAACGGTTAAGTCTTACGACTATGCCCGACGCCCTTGCCATCGCCGCCGATCCCCCCAAGAGCTCTGCCCGGTTTCTCGTCGTCGGCCTGGCCAGCCTGTGCGCGGTCCTCATGTATCTGGATCGGGTTTGCATCTCCATCCTGGGCGCTTACGTGCCTGAGGATTTGGGGCTGACTGGGCAGCAGTGGGCCAGCGCATTGAGCATTTTCTTCTTGGCGTACGCTTTGGGGCAGGTTCCGGCGGGAACGCTTAGCGACCGCTTTGGTCCGCGAACGATGCTGACGATTTACGTCTTGCTGTGGTCGGCGTGTACCATTTGGACCGGACTGGTCACTTCGTCTCTGGCGTTATTGGCTGCCCGTTTGGCTTGCGGTCTATCGCAGGCCGGTGCCTATCCCACGAGCGGCGTATTGTTGAAGCGATGGATTCCTCTGGCTGAGCGAGGTCGGGCCAGCAGTTTCGTGTCTCTCGGGGGGCGCGTCGGCGGGGCCTTGGCACCAGTCTTGACCGCCGTGTGCGTTGTCGCGTTAACCCCGGCGGATGTTTCCACGAGTATTGCTCCGCGTGATTTGCTTCGGCCGGAACAGATCTCCAAATTGCTGTTGGGCCAGGGGGGCAAAGATTCGTCGGAGCTGGCCGCAAAAATTGGGGAGCATTTGACCGACTCGGCCCGCGAGGCGACCCAGCGCCTGGCAAAAGCCGAAGCCCCTAGTAGCAAAGCCGCCGGCAGCGAGAGCCCTGACCGTAGCCCGGCCGATCAGGCGGACGTCGATCAACTTGCCAGCTTTCTTGATTCCGCG
This sequence comes from uncultured Planctomycetia bacterium, assembly GCA_963807715.1. Taxonomy (GTDB): domain Bacteria; phylum Planctomycetota; class Planctomycetia; order Pirellulales; family PALSA-1355; genus CAWECK01. Next base: position 822,640 of record CAWECK010000016.1, on the reverse strand, counting down.
ACGACCGCGCCCTGGTTGAGCGACCATCTCGCCGTGGAAACGCTAGGGCTGCCGGGCGAAGCGAGCGACATTCTGAAACTGAACCGGTCCGATCGCAGTGCTCGACAACTTGCCAAGCTACATAGATTGGCCTTGGAAGCCGCGTTTCCGGGAAGTCTGCGGCAGGTCTATACGCCGGCCTGGCGACGCGTGCTGTGGCTGTATGGAGGCATCGGGCTGGCGGTGGCGGCGGTGTTTTGGTGCGTCGTGCGAGATCAACCGCCGCAAATTTCGACGAGTGCCGCGAGCCTAGGCCTACCCACGGAAACGGACCCGACTACTGGGGCCAGGATTGCCGAGCAGCCCGCTCCACTGAAACCGCGCCCAAATCCGTTTGCCTTGGTGAAGTTGCTCGGCGGCAGCTTGAGCCTGTGGTTGTTCGGCTATACGCAGTTTGGCGTTAATGTGGGCTGGGCGTTCTTGATTACTCTCTTACCGGATTATTTAACGGATCTTCACGTGCCGCTGGATCAGCGTGGGCTCATGCAGACCGTTATGATTTCCGTGGGCTGTCTGGGCATGGTGGCTGGTGGATTTCTATCGGACAGCCTGGTGCGATGGATCGGCTTGCGGTGGGCCCGCGCTGCCGATCGGCCTGACCCTGTTTGTCGGCTCGGGATTGGCGGCCAGCGTTTGCTGGGCGCCGTCGGCTTGGGCGGCGGTTGCAGCGCTGTCTCTCATGGCCGCTATGGTGGACTTCGGCGTGCCATCCATTTGGGCGTTCGCCCAAGACACGGGCGGGCGGCGCGTCGGGGCGGTTCTCGGCTTTGGCAACATGTGCGGCAACCTGGGGGCCGCGGCGTCGCCCCTGTTGCTCAGACAGATCAAAGAGTCTCATGGCTGGAACGCGGCATTCGCCACCTGCGCGGTCAGCTTTGCGCTGGCCGGACTCGCGGGCTTGTGCCTGAATGCCACGCGTCCGATCGAGACGAGCAGTCCGGGCTAGTGCCGGGGCTCGAAGACTGCCAATCCCCCGGCCGTTCAGTAGATTAGTGTTCAAAAAACCGCACTCATTCACACGACCTCCCCATGACATCGAGCACAGCGATGAAACCTGACTTTACGATCAATACGATTCCCACTCCGGCCATGGTCTTGGACGGCGCCGTGGTGCGGCGAAATGCGAGCCGGATGGCCGTCTATGCTCAATCGCACGGCTTAAAACTGCGGCCCCACACGAAAACTCACAAGTCGTTGCGCGTGGCAAAGACGCAATTACAGGAAGGAGCGATTGGACTGACCGTCGCCAAGCTGGGTGAGGCCGAGGTCATGGCCGAAGTGTGCGAGGACCTGCTGCTGGCTTACCCGGCCCTCGATCCTTGGCGATCCCAGAATCTCGCCTTGTTGGCACGGCGCGTTACGCTGCGCGTCGGAGTCGATTCGGCGCAGGCCGTCGACGCTTTGGCGGACGCAGCCCGCAGTGCCGGCACCGTGATCCAAATTCTCGTTGACTTGGACGTGGGGATGGGCCGCACCGGCGTCCAGTCTGCGCAGGCCGCCCTGGAGTTGGCACAGCATGTCGAGCGCACGGGGGGCGTGCAACTCAGCGGCCTGATGTTTTATCCCGGGCACGTCGTGATTGCCGCCAATCAGCAGGCGGAGCCCCTGGCGAAGGTCGCCGCGCGGCTGCAAGAAACGATTGACCTATGGCGAAAGCATGGCCTGGTGGCAACCATCGTCTCCGGCGGCTCCACGCCTTCCGGATTCCAGTCGCATCTGATTCCGCAGCTTACGGAGATTCGGCCAGGCACATACATCTACAACGACTCGAACACGATGCGCGGCGGTTATTGCACGCTGCAAGACTGTGCTGCGCGGATCATCTGCACGGTCGTTAGCAATGCCGTGCCCAACCAGGTGGTGCTGGATGCCGGCACCAAGACCCTCACCAGCGACCTGTGCGCATGGGCTCGCGAGAGCGGCCACGGATATATTGTCGAATATCCCGACGCGAAGATCGCCAAGCTCAGCGAAGAGCATGGCCAGGTCGACGTTTCCAAATGCGACCGGCGACCGGCTCTGGGCGAACGCGTGACCGTGATACCGAACCACATTTGCCCGTGCATCAATCTACAAGACGCAGCCTGGTGGACCGAGGACGGCAATCTGCCCGAACGAATAACCATCGAAGGCCGGGGGAAGATCGTCTGAGCATGGTCTTGCCGTCCGGGGGGGCCTCGTGCGGGATGCCAGCGAGGGCAGAGATTTGAGTCGGGCTGGCCCCGGTGCAATAATTAGGCGGCGATCCCACGATATAGGACTACCGGAGATGGGCACCGGGCCGGAGCGATGTTCGCCCCTTTCGGTCAGCCCCCCCTATTTCTTCACAAAATGGGAAAAAGATTGACAAACGCTTGCAGTTCTGTAATTCTTTAGCCTGGGTACACCAGGACCCCTGCAAGGCCACGGCCTGGCAGACCTGCCCGATGCCTTCCCCCCAGCCCGCCGCGTCTCGTTAGCCCGCAAGAACTTTGCTCGCCCCGCATTCGATTGCTTCCCGATTTATTGGATATCTCGACTAGGTTAATTTGACATTACACATATAATCTCGTTGATATCAACGAACGGTTATGCGTAAGACTGTTTTGAGTGGCCTCCGGGAACGTTGAATTCCGACGGCCGAAGCGGATGGCCCCTTTTGAGTTTTCCGAATTCAGGCACCCACGAACCGTCAGGGAGAATGACCATATGGCTCAATCGCAACCATGGAGTCGGCGCAGTTTTCTTACCGTCGGAGCATTGACCGGGGTGGGATTGACCCTGGGCGATTATTTCCAGATGCAGGCCAGGGCGGAACAGAAGAATTACGACTTCATTCCGGCCAAGGCCAAGAGCGTCATTCATATCTATCTGCCGGGCGGATGTGCCCATCAGGAGACATGGGATCCGAAGCCCTATGCTCCGCTGGAATACCGCGGCGATATGAAAACAATCCCCACCAAGATCCCCGGCGAAGTATTCTGCGAAACACTGCCCAAGACCGCCCAGATCGCGGACAAGATCACCGTGATTCGCTCCATGTCGCACGGTGAAGCGGCCCACGAACGTGGCACACACAATATGTTCACCGGGTATCGCCCCAGCCCGGCCCTGATTTTCCCCAGCATGGGCAGCATCGTCAGCCACGAGTACGGCCCGCGCAACAACTTGCCGCCGTATGTGTGCATTCCGAATCAGCCGAACGATTTTGCCGGCACGGGCTACTTGAGCTCGTCGTTTGGCCCGTTCAGCCTTGGCTCCGATCCGGCGAAACAAGGTTTCAAGGTTCGCGATCTGAGCGTTCCAGCCGGCGTCGATAACGCCCGCTTCGATCGTCGCCGGTCGGCCCTGGAGGCCGTCAACGACCACTTCGCTCAGAAAGAGAAGTCCGACTCGCTGTCGGCCATGAACACCTTCTACGATCGGGCTTACAGCCTGATCAGCTCCAGCCAGGCCCGCGAAGCGTTCAACATCGACGCCGAGCCGGTAGCCATTCGCGAAGAATACGGCCGCAACGAAGCCGGGCAACGCATGCTGATGGCTCGCCGCTTGGTGGCTGCCGGCGTGCGGTTTGTCTCGCTCACTTATGGCGGTTGGGATATGCACACCCAAATCACCAAGAGCATGCAAAAGCAGGCCCCTTCGTTCGATCAGGCCTTCTCGGCCTTGATTCGCGATCTGGATCGGACGGGCCTTTTGGACGAAACGCTGGTCATGGTTTCCAGCGAGTTTGGCCGTACGCCCAAGATCAACCAGAACGCCGGCCGCGATCACTGGCCCAAGGTGTTCAGCGTGGTGCTGGCCGGCGGCGGCGTGAAGAAGGGGCTGATTTACGGTTCGTCGAACTCGATCGCCTCGGAACCCGAACTCGATGAAATCGGACCGGCCGATTTGGCCACCACGGTTTACTACCAACTCGGGATCATCGCCGACAAGGAATTGATGGCCCCGGGCAATCGCCCCATCGAAATCGTCGACGGGGGCAAAGTCCGTAAGGAACTGTTGGCTTGATAACAACAGCGGGTGGCCCGCCCGATCCCTGGCGGGCCACCCGCTTCTTTGATTTGCTTGATCGATACCCGCTTTAAATCGATACACCTGGCTGCTCAACCACGGTGTCAGGGTCTGCCAGGCCGCGACAGGCTTCTGCCGGACCGCAACCTTGTTGCCGCCGGCCAGGCGGACCGTCTCACGCGTTTCTTCTTCGCCGTCTTGAGGTGGACTATGAATACTCGCTTCCCCGTTGGCGGGCGCGCTTGCCGCGTGCCATCTCATGTGTTCGCGGCCTGGCTGCTGGTGAGTGCGGCTTCGGCGTGGTCGGCCAGTCCGCAATTAAACGGATTTGCGCCATTCGGAGGACAACGGGGGACCCAGGTCCAAATCGAGTTCCAGGGGGCCCGGTTGGGAGATGCGCAGGAGGTGATGTTCTATGAGCCCGGCATTTCGGTTGCCGAGCTTGTCGCCGCGCCGGCTTCTGTCAAAGCGACCTTGACGATCGCTCCCGATTGCCGGCTGGGGCTGCATGGACTTCGGATCCGTTCGGCCTCGGGTCTCAGCAATTTGCGGGTGTTCAGCGTCGGAGCCATGAAAGACGTGGCGGAAGTCGAACCCAATAACGATTTCACCAAGCCGCAGCGCATCGAACTCGATGTCACGGTCAACGGCGTCATCAACAACGAAGACGTCGATTACTTCCTATTCGAGGCCAAGAAGGGGGAGCGGATTTCGGTCGAAGTCGTAGGTTTGCGGCTGGGCTCCAACCCGGGTGCGTTTTTCGATCCGGCCGTGGCGATTCTCGACCGGGATCGCTTTGAGGTCGCGAGCTGCGACGACGCCCCGCTGCTGCGTCAAGATCCGGCCTGCGGACTGCTGGTACCGGAAGATGGCCAGTATGTTGTTCAGATTCGCGAGACGGCTTTCAACGGAAACGGCAATTGCAAGTATCGGGCACACGTCGGGCATTTTCCGCGGCCCACCTCGGTTTGTCCGCTGGGAGGCAAGCTTGGCGAGTCGCTTGAGGTCCGCTGGCTCGGCGACATTGCCGGCGAGCGCACCGAAAAGGTGCAATTGTCGGCCGAACCTTTGGCGAACTTTGGCTTGTACGCGCACGATAACCAGGGGGTCGCCCCCACGGCGAATCCCTTCCGTTTGAGCGAATTCGGCAACGCCCTGGAGGTTGAGCCCAATGATGAACCCGCACAGGCCACCGTGCTCGAAATCCCCGGCGCGGCCAATGGCATCGTTTCCAAACCGGGTGACATCGATCGCTTCAAGTTCGCGGCCAAGAAAGGCCAGACACTGGATGTTCGCGTCTTCGCCCGTTCGTTGGGCTCGCCGCTCGATTCTGTCATTACCGTCCACCGGGCGAACAAGGGAGGGCTAGGCGGAACGTTGGGGACCAACGACGACAGCGGCGGCCCGGATAGCTTTCTGCGAATCAACGTGCCGGAGGACGACGATTACTTTCTGGAAATTCGCGATCAACTGCGCAGCGGAGGCCTCGACTATGCCTATCGCGTGGAAATCGCGCCGATCAAGCCGTCGTTGACTATGGGATTGCCCGAGCGCGTTCAGTATAACGATACGACCATCACGGTCCCCAAGGGTAACCGCCTGGCAGTTATGTTGTCGGCCCAACGGACCGACTTTTCCGGCGACTTGCAATTTGAATTCAAGGATTTGCCCCCGGGCATCGCCGTGGAAGTGCTGCCGATGCCTGGCAATCGGAGCGAGACCGTGATGCTATTTACCGCCGCAGCCGATGCGCCGCTGGGGGGAAGCTTGGTCGACGTTGTCGGTCGAACGACCGATCCGAAGCAGCCGATCGAAGGTCACCTGCGGCTGCGGTCGTCACTCGCCCGGGGTCAAAATCAAGTCGAGATGTGGAGTTACTTCGCAGACCGCACGCCGCTGGTCGTGACCGAAGAATCGCCGTTTACCATCGACATCGTCGAGCCCAAGGTGCCGCTAGTCCGTAGCGGCGCGATGGAACTGAAAGTGGTCGCCAAACGCAAAGAGGGCTTCACGGGCCCGATCGCCGTGAAGATGCTTTACAACCCGCCCGGAGTCAGCTCGCCCACCTCGGTGAGCATTCCCGAAGGGCAGAATGAGGTCCTGCTGCCGCTGACCGCCACTGCGGCTGCCGACTTGCAAACCTGGCAAATCATCGCTTTAGGAGAGGCCACCATCGCCGAGGGGCAGGTTCTGGCTTCCACGGGGTTCGTGAACCTGGAAGTCGCCGAGTCTTACCTGGCATTTACGTTCCAGGCAGCGACCGTCGAGCAGGGGCAGGAAACCGAACTTGTGGTGAAGATGGAAAAGCGCAAGGACTTCGAAGGGTCTGCTCGCGTGGAATTGGTCGGAATGCCCAACGGGGCGACGTCCGAGCCCATCGAGATCACGAAGGACTCCTCGGAACTGGAATTCAAGGTGAAGACGATTCCCACGGCCACCGCCGGCCGCCACAAAACGCTCCTGGCCCGTGTCGTGATCACTGAAAAAGGGGAGCCCGTGACGCATATGCTGGGGCCCGGCGACTTGCGGATCGATACTCCGCTGCCGCCGAAGTCAAACGCGGCCCCGGCTGCGGCCGGCACGCCGAAACCGGCCGCCACGGCTGCCAGCGACAAGCGTTTAAACCGCTTGGAAAAACTGCGCAAGGAGCGGGAGCAGGCCCGCACGGAGCCTGAGAAGAAGCAGTAGGGCCCGAGAAGAAATCAGCGTACGGCGGGATTTCGTCCCGCAACAACTTCGTTCGGTGAAAAGCGTCCGACAATTATCAGCCAGACCAAAACCAACCTTACAACCTCCCCAGTCGCAGCCCGGAACCCAACAGCCATGAACATCCAGCGCCATGCAAAACGAGCGTGTCACTGCCTCCTCGGACTGGCGTTCTGCGCCGGCAGCGCTTGGGCCAATTCGCCAGTGGTCAAACTGGAAGTCTTCCCCGGCGACGTTCACTTGCAGACGTCTCGCGATCGGCAAGCGTTTGTCGTCATGGCGACGCGTGCCGACGGCGTGACGGAAGATGTCACGGCGGCATCCAAGGTCAACTTATCGAACCCGGCTCCGGCGCGGCTCGAGGGGCACACGCTTGCGCCCGCCGCGGACGGAACCACCTCGCTCGAGGTTGAATATCAAGGTCAGCGGGTCACCGTTCCGGTCGTTGTGAAAGAGGCCCAGGTCGAGCGGCCGATCAGCTTCAAGCTGGATGTCATGCCGGTTTTCATGCGGACAGGCTGCAACACGGGGAGCTGTCATGGCGCCGCGCGCGGCAAGGACGGTTTCATGCTCTCGCTCTTCGGTTACGATCCGGACGGGGATCATTTTCGCCTGACCCACGAAATTGGCTTCCGCCGCGTGAACCTGGCGGCGCCGCGTGAAAGCCTGGTTCTGGAGAAATGTGACGGCAGCGTTCCACACACGGGAGGCAAACGCTTCGCCCAGGACAGCGAACAATACAATGCCATTCTCCGATGGCTCGAAGCCGGCGTGCCCAAAGACGCTCCGGACGTGGCCCAGGTCGTGAGCGTGGAACTGTATCCGCCCAAGGTGGTTTTAGAGTCCGGCGCCACCCAGCAGTTCACGGCCCGCGCGAAGTATTCCGACGGCACCGATCGGGACGTGACCAGTTCGGCCCTGTTTCTGTCGAACAACGACAATTCAGCCGCGATCTCGGACGATGGCCTGGTGACCGCCGGAGCCCGCGGCGAAGCGTTCGTCATGGTGCGATTTTCGACGTTTACGGAGGGCAGCCAGGTTTTGGTTCTTCCGAAGGACTTGCAGTACACGGCTCCCAACGCGCCGCCGGCGAATTACATCGACGAGTTGGTCGACGCCAAGCTCCGCAATATCCGCATCCTGCCGAGCGGGCAGTGCAGCGATGAAGTATTTTTGCGTCGCGTGACAATTGACATCGCCGGCATGCTGCCGACCCCGGCGGAGTACCAGGCGTTTCTCGCCGATCAGGATCCGGCCAAGCGCGCGAAGTGGATCGACCAGTTGTTGGAGCGCAAGGAGTTCTCGGAAATCTGGGCCATGAAATGGGCCGATTTGCTGCTGATCAGGACGAACAACAACCAGGTTAGCGAGAAAGCCGTTCACCTTTATTCTGAATGGCTTACCAATCAGATTTCCAACGACGTGCCTTTGAACAAGATGGTCAAAGAGATGCTGGGCGCCACCGGCGGTAACTTCAAGAACCCGGCCAGCAACTTTTACCAGGTCGAACGCGACACCTTGAAGATGGCCGAGAACGTGGCCCAAGTGTTCCTGGGTATTCGCGTGCAGTGCGCCCAGTGTCACAACCATCCCTTCGACCGCTGGACGATGAACGACTATTACAGTTTCGCTGCCTTCTTCAGCCAGGTTGGCCGCAAGGTTGGCGAGGATTACCGCGAAACAATCGTCTTTAACGCCGCGGGCGGCGAGATGAGGAATCCGGTAACCAAGCAACAAATGGCTCCGAAGTATCTCGGTGGTTCGGTCGCCAAAGTCGAAGGCAAGGATCGTCGGGCCGTGCTGGCCGATTGGCTGGCTTCCACGGATAATCCGTATTTCGCCACTAGCGTGGCCAACCGCGTCTGGGCCCACTTCTTCGGCGTGGGGATCGTCGAGCCGGTCGACGACATTCGCGTGAGCAATCCGCCGAGCAATCCGGAACTGTTCGACGCGTTGGGTGCCAAGCTCGCCTCGTATAATTATAACTTCAAGCAACTGGTGCGCGACATTTGCAACTCGCACGCCTACCAGCGCAGCTTCCGAATTGAACGAAAGCAATCAGGACGACGAAAAGAATTTCGCCCACTCCCTCATTCGCCGTATCCCGGCCGAGAACCTGCTGGATTGTATTAGCCAGGCGACCCAAATTCCGGATAAATTCCGCGGTCTCCCGTTGGGGGCGCGGGCCGTGCAAATTGCCGATGGTAAAAGTCGGCAACTTCTTCTTGAAAACCTTTGGCCGCTCGGACCGCGACACCGTCTGCGCTTGCGAAGCCACGACCGAGCCAACCCTGTCGCAGGCATTGCACCTGCTCAACGGCGAAACGCTGGAACGCAAAATCCGTGGCGGCGCGACGTTTAAGCAACTGCTCGACGGCAAGCAGGCGCCGGCCGAGAGCATCGCGACTCTTTATCTCACCTGCCTATCTCGTAGACCCACTCCCGAAGAATCGCAACGCCTCGAAGCCATTATGACGGACGAGCCGACGCGGGCCGACGGTCTGCACGACTTGTTCTGGGCGTTGTTGAATTCGCGCGAATTCCTGTTCAATCATTAAGTTTTCCGGTGATCAGCATGTCACGTAGCCGTTCCTTTCGGGTTCACTGGCGCTCAAGTTCACGGTTCTGGGATTGGCCGTTCCACGCTCCTGGTGGCGCTGCTCTTGCGCAATCGCTGCTGGCCGCCCAATGCGCAGTTGCCGAGGAAGCGAAGCCCGCCACGGGCGCAGCCGCCAAAATCACCTACGACGAACATGTGCGCGCCATCTTTCGCGAGCACTGCTTCAGTTGCCACAACCAGGACAAGAAGAAGGGTGACCTGGCGCTCGACAGTTTCTCCAGCACCATGAAAGGCGCTTCTTCCGGCGAAGTGATCGCCGCGGGGGATCTCGAAAGCTCGCGACTGTGGGCCGTCATCAGCCATGCCGACGAACCGAAGATGCCCCCCAATCAGGACCGAATTCCCGATGCGAAGCTGGCCCTGGTCAAAGCCTGGATCACCGGCGGCGCTCTCGAAAATTCCGGCTCGCTGGCCAAAGTCAAGAAACAGCCGACCATGGACTTGAGCCTGACGGCCGGTTCAGCGAAGCCCACCGGTCCGCCGGCGATGCCCGAGGGGATCAGCCGCCAGCCGCTCGGCCATGCGTCTCGCTCGTCGGCGGTCACGGCGTTGGCCGCGAGTCCCTGGGCTCCCTTGGTGGCGGTTGCGGGTCAGAAGCAGATTTTCCTGTACCACGCCGAAACCGGCCGCCTGCTGGGCGTGCTGCCGTTCCCCGAAGGGATCGCGTATGTGCTCAAGTTCAGCCGCAGCGGCTCGATCCTGTTGGCTGGCGGTGGCCAAGGCGCGAAGAACGGCCGCGTGGTGGGATTCGACGTTCGCACCGGCAAACGCGTGTTTGAAGTCGGAGACGAACTGGATGCGGTGCTGGCCGCCGATATCAACAACAATCATACGCTGATCGCGCTGGGCGGCCCAAGCAAAGTGGTGCGCGTCTTTTCCACCGCCGACGGTTCGGTGGTGCAGGAGATTCGCAAGCACACTGACTGGATCTACGCCGTGGAGTTCAGCCCCGACGGCGTACTGCTGGCGACTGCCGATCGTAGTGCCGGACTGTTCGTCTGGGAATCGGACACGGCCCGCGAGTATCAAAATCTTTCCGGACACAAGGGGGCGGTTACCGACGTAAGCTGGCGGCTCGATTCGAACGTGCTGGCCAGTTCCAGCGAAGACGGCACCGTCAAACTATGGGAAATGGAAAACGGCACGGTCATCAAAACTCTGCAAGCCCATGCGGGCGGCGTTACAAGCATCAACTTTGCCCGCGACGGGCGGCTGGCGTCCGTGGGTCGCGACCAGTTGACCAAGGTCTGGGATCCCGCGGGAAACGTGGTGCGCACCTTCGAAGCTTTCGATGACATCGGCTTGAAGACCGTTTTTACTCTGGAAGGCAAACGCGTGGTGGCCGGCGACTGGCTGGGGGACATCCGCGTCTGGGACGTGGCTGATGGAAAATTGGTTGGAAAGCTCTCGGACAATCCTCCGACCTTGGAATTGAATGTCCAAATTCAAAGCGCTGCCGTCGCGGCGGCGGGCAACGCGGCCAAGCAGGCCGCCAGCGAACTGGCGGCTGCGGAAGCGAACGTGGTTGCCAGCACAACAGCCCTGAATGCGGCGAATCAAGCCGTGGCGGCCGCCGACACGAACGTCAAGCAACTTGCCGCCGCCAAGGCAACCAACGAAGCGCTGGTTCCCAAGAAAGCCGACGCGGTTCGTGATCTGACAGGCACGCTGACCCAGGCTAAGGCTGCTTTGGAGAAAGCCAAATCCGAGCAGACGAACCTCGATCGCCTCGTGGCTCAGCGCCGCACGGCTGCTGCCGGGGCTGAAGATCGTTTGAAGGCTGCGAAGCTCGCGGCAGACAAAGCCGCCGCCGAACAAGATGCCGTTCGTGACGCGCTCGCCAAAGCCACGGCGGCCGTAGCGGCGTCGGACGGCGCGGCGGCCAAGGCCAAAGCGGCGGCCGACGAGGCGCAAGCCCGCCTGGCCGATGCCGAACAGGCCTTGGTTGGCAAGTCTGGGGACGAAAAGGAAACGGCGGAGAAGGCCGTGGCCGAAGCCAAGACGGCCGTCAAGTCGATGAGCGACGAGCTGACGAAGTGCGTCGCCGAATCACGCGCCGCCGCCGCCCTATTGACCGCGGCGAACAAGGCTGCCGAGCAAAAAGCCGGCGTGGCCAAAACCGCCGGCGATGCCTTGGCTGCCGTTGGCGCGGCCAGCGAAAAGGCGGCCAAGGAAAAAGCGGACGCCGAAAAGCAGGCCGCCGACAAAGGGACCGCCGTCACAGCCGCGGCCGAGGCTCTAGCAGCCGCACAACGGCAATTGGACAAAGAAACTCTCGAACTGGCCGCCATCAAAAAGGCGCGTAAAAGACGCCGTGGGGCAAGCTCCGGCGGCGGCCAAACAAGTTCCCCTGGCCCAAACTCAGGCCAAGAACGCGGCCACTGCGAAAACCGAAGCGGAAAAGGCGCGGGATCTCAAAGCGGCAGCCAGCAAAGCCGCCGCCGACGCCACGGCTGCCGCCGAGGCCACGCTGCGGGCCGCGATCGAAGACAAGGCGGCCTTCGATCAAACGCAGTCGCAGCAGGCGGCCGCCACGAAGTAGTCCAGTCGCCGCTTGCGGCTCAGCGTCACCCGCCGGGAAACCCTATCCCAGCGCCCTCCGCAAAAGACACGCTTCTGCCCCGACGGCCTTGCCGCGTCGATAGGTCTCCAACAGTCGCCGCGACTCCTCGGCGAGCTTGCGGCGCACTTCACGCCGCTTGCCTTTAGTTCGCGCGATCTTCATATGGTCGTAGGCGGTCGTCTGGTGGCGCAGCCAGGCGATCACGGCCGACTCGGCCCGCCGCTCGATCGGAATCCGCGTGGTGCGGGCGACGGTGCCGCTGCCGATCGGCGTGGCATGCGCAGCCACGGCATCGGCTAGCCGTGCGGCCAACTCGGCATGAGCCGGAGCGAACGCCAGGAAAGTCAGGACCGCTCCGCGAAAGTCTTCCACGTAGGCAGTTTGCTTCCGCTGCCGGCGAGCGGCATCCGCGGTGCGGCGTTTGGCGTAGGCGTCGGTCGACCGCTCGGCCTCCAGTTGGGCGCGGATTGCCGCGATCGATTCAGTCGGTGCCCACACCCCCAGCGAAAACACGCGCCGGCCGCGCTTCTCCTGCACCGTCCAGGTCGGGCCAGACAGCTTCACGCGTCGCGTGAGCGCGGCGTCGCCGGGTGCTAATCGCGACCAGTCCGCGGGCGCTTGGATCAACTTGCCATCGGCGGTCTTGAACGTGCGGCTTATTCGGACCTGGAGAGACGATCCTTGTCTGGAGAGGCATCCGTTATCTCGTTTTCGGCCAGCGCGACCACGCCAGTCCCGGCCGCTCGACCCGGAAGGCCACCAGACGCCGATGTTCGACTTCGGTCACGTAGACGGTTCGTCCGTCGGTTCCGCCGAAGCAGACGTTACTGGGTGATTTGCCCAGCACGTCAACCTCGCGCAGCACTTCTCCCTTTGGCGATAGCAGAACGACCGTCCCTTTGCCGTAACGGGCAATCCACAGATTGCCGTCAATGTCGCTGCGCATGCCGTCGAAACCGTGATCGGGGAACTGCTTGACCAGTTTACGTTCGGCGAGCCCGCCGTCGGACAGAATCGGGAAGGCCCAGACGCCGAGCTGCTTCGATTCGTTGACGTAGAGCGTTTTCCCGTCCGGACTCACTTCAATGCCATTGGTCGTGCCGAGATGCTCCGCCACGCTCTTCACCTCGCCGGACGCATCGACATGGAATAGTTGCCCATTGCCGGTGCTCCAGTCGGGGTCGCTGCAATACAATGAGCCGTCCGGGGCAATTGCCAGATCGTTCGGCTGATAAAACCGCTCGTCGTGGGCGAGAACGCGAATCTTTTTCGTCTGGGGATCAATTTGCAAGACGTTGTGGTTCACATAATCGGCGACGTACATGGTACCGGCCGTATCGAAGACGATGCCGTTGCCGACGCTCTGTTTGCCGCTCGAACCCAACGGCAGCTCGACGAATACCTCGGCTTTGCCGTCCGGCGTAACGCGCCCGATGGTCCCCTCCCGGGCATAGTTGACGGCGTAGAGGTTTCCGGCGGCGTCACAATTCGGCCCTTCAATGCCGGGCGTGAAAGCGTCGTCCGGGGTAAACGGCTTCGCCACCCACAAGTCCTCGGCGGCAAGTGCGCCCGCTAGCAATGCGTTTGCCGCCAGGGCAACCGAGAAGCATCGTGAATTGATAAGGGTGCGGTGCATGCTCGGGTTTCCAATCTGTGAGGCAGCACAAATTTTTTAGACAGGATGAACAAGATTCACAGGATCTTCCCGGCAATCGTGAAAATCCTGCCCATCCCATAAATCCTGTTCATCCTGTCCATTTCTGCTCTCCTAGCTGCGACGCGTTGGGCGTCGGCGTCACGTCAGCTTGTACGGGGCCCGATACTCGTAGTCGAGCAGCTTGTTCGCCTCCGCGTTGTTCGTGAACTTCTCGGTCTCGCCGTCCCATTTCAGGAAGCTCTCGGTTCGCAGCGCGATGTTGCCGATATGGGCCGCCGAGGTGTCGCGATGGCCGGTCTCGATGTCGCAGTTGCAGGTGGCTCGGGAGCGAACGCAATCGAGGAAGTTGCGGGCATGGTGCTTGGTGTCCTGGTCGCCGGTCCCCTTTTTGGCTTCGATGACCGGCTCATGTTTCTTCCATTCGGCCATCCCTTCCTTGCGGTTGACCGGGTTGAACACGGGGAACTCGCCGGCAGGAAGCAATTCGGGAACGAGTTCGTAGCCGTTGGCCTGCAAGTAAAGCGTTCCCTTGGTGCCGCGAAATTCAATCTGGCCGTTCTTGACGCCCGCCGCGCGCCGCTCGCGTTGTATTGCGAGAAAGTCACCAACGTGCCGCCGGGATAGGTCCAGAGAACTTCCAGCGTATCGGGCACCTGGCGATTGTCCATGTCGGCGACCTTGCCCCCCATGGCCGTCACGGCCAGCGGCGCCTGCTGACCCAAGGCCCAATGGATCACGTCGAGATAGTGGACGCCGAAATTGGTGAGCTGGCCGCCGGAGTAATCGAAGAACCAGCGAAAGCGATAAAACGTCCGGTTCTTGTTGTAGGCGACCAGCGGGGCCGGTCCGAGCCAGGCGTCCCAGTCGAGCCCTTCCGGCGGCTTGCCGTCGGCCGGCTTGCCGATGCCGTAGGGGTATTCGTTCTGAATGTGAAAGGCCCGCACCGTGGTGATCTTGCCCAGCACGCCGCTCTGCACCACCTCGGCGGCTTCCTTGACAAACGCGGCGCTGCGTCGATTCAGACCAACTTGCGTGACCCGTTTCGCGGCTCGGGCCGCATCCACCATGCGGCGACCTTCCGCCACGCGAAGCGAAAGGGGTTTCTCGACATAAACGTCCTTGCCGGCCTGACACGCATGGATCGTTTGCAGCGCGTGCCAATGATCCGGGGTGGAGATCACCACGGCGTCGACGTCTTTGCGATCGAGCACCTGGCGGTAGTCTTTGTGCTGCTTGGGAGAGGTGCCGATCTTGCTGACGGCGAAGTCGACATACGGCTGCCAAAGGTCGCAGACCGCGACGACCTCGCAATCCGGCTGCAAGAGAAACGCATCGAGCACCTGGTCGCCGCGATTGCCCAGGCCGATGAAACCGAGGCGAATTTTCTCGTTAGCTCCGGCCACGCGATCGGCGGAAGCAGCGGTTTGGGCCAGGTTGGCGACGGCGGCGGTGGCAGCCGCGGCGGCGGCCGATTTGCCAAAATCTCGACGCGTCAAAGGATTCACAGGGTTTCCTCCCAGGAAATAAGATAAAAATCTTTGTTCGGAGGCGGCCGCGCACCAGAGGTCAGGAGCGGTGCGCGAAGCCAATTCTAACGCGGTCCGGCGGCCGACTCAATGAAATGGCCAGCCGGGTGTCCTTTGTTCGTTTGTCTGTAGCCTTCTGAACAAATCCCCATCACGGGGCCAACCAGTCGTCGATTCGCAAACCTGGAACATTTTGATAGTCACACAGGTTGTGCGTCACGAGGGTCAAATCGTGGGCGAGCGCAACGGAGGCAATCATCAAGTCCGTCGTTGGAACCGAAATGCCCAGCAACTGCAAAGTGCCTCGGAGTTGACCGAACTTCTCGGCGCATCCCGCATCGAAATCGATGACCCTTACCTCTTGCAGAAGGTCCCCGATGAGAGCCAAAAGGCGAGTCGGGGCCGGGTGTCGATCAGCGCCGGCGTAAAGCTCGGCCAGTACGATGCTTGGTATGGTGATACTGGAACTGTATTGGAAAAAGCGGTGAGCCAGCCCGCCAGGTCGCCGCATATGTGCGGAGCAAGTGTCAGTATCGAGCAGAAAGCTCATTCGGGCACTTCTCGGCGAGTGTCTCGCTTACGATCCTCGTGGATTTCCGCCATAATGGCATCCCAATGCGGATCATTCGCCAACGCTCCAGCAGACCGACGTAGACCGTCCCCCTCGTTCGCAATCGCTTGGATAATCTTCACCTGAACCTCGACCTGCTGGCCCTCGGCCACTCCGAGGTCTTCATCAAGCTGAATGGTCTTGCCATGAACGACGCCGTGAATAGTTCTAATCATTTGAACATCTCCCTTTGTTGGCGCTTCCATTTTAACCGATTTTCAGGCTGCCGAACTAGGGCGTCGTCTGCCGGTTGCGGGCCAGTTTGAATACGCAGGAATTCCAGACACCCGGCTATTCCGGGCGGTTCAACTGCCGGGCAACAGTAAAATGCCACCGCCCTCTAACCGGCTGAGTTGAGCGAAGCAGGCCGCGCAATAGATGAATGTCTTCAACTGTCTCGATTTGGGCGATGAGCAGCGGATAGATAAATTGGCCGGAAATAAACGCGAATAAACGGAAATGAGAAGGGTAATCAATTTCGTTGCTTCCCTCCTCACCTCGCGCCGGACGCATCCGATGGCCCGGCTGCTTTGGCTTTGGCCATGACGCTTTCCAGCGTCACCGCGGCGCCGTTTTGACGCTTGCTCTCGTCCGCCGCCTCCATGAAAGCCAGAATCTCGAGCGTCTCCGCGGCCGCGACCGGCGGCTTGCGAGTCAGTAGGAATTTGCCGATCTCGACCAGCAGCGGCTCGTATCCGCCATAGCTGCCGCTGGGGCCATTTCCCTTGCTGCCGAATACCACGGCGCCATAGCCGGGCTTGCCGCCGCGGAGCCCGCGGAACGTGCCTACGCGGCCGTCTTGCCAAACGCCGGTCACCACGTCCGTGTCGGCCGTGTGCGTGCGGCTGACCGAAACGCAGCCGGGACCCATGATCGTATAGAGCATTTCCACGCCGTGAATTCCGTACCAGAACAGGTCTGGGTGGTGGGACTCAAGCGAACAGGGGCTATAAGCCACGCAGCCCAGCACCTCGCCGATCTTCGGATCGTCGCGCATGGCAATAATGCCGGGGCTGAATCGCAGCGACGAACTGCTGAAACAGGGCACATTCGCCTCGCCTGCCAGGCGGAAGATTTCGATCGCGTCTGCCAGCGAAGCCGCAGCCGGCTTGTCGATGAACAACGGTTTACCGGCTTTGATCACCGGCCGGGCTTGCGCCAAGTGGGGGCGACCATCCACACTCTCCAGCAACACGGCGTCCACTTTGGTCAGCAGCACGTCGATCGAGTCGACGATTTCAACTCCCAGTTTTTTGACGTCTTCGGTAAAGCCCGGAACACGATCGATGCTCGTTGGCAGGTCGGCACTGCCGCCGGGAAAGGCGGCGACGACGCGCATCCCTTGCAGTTCGGGCTTCGCCTTGGGGCCATTGATGGCTTCGGTAAAGGCCTTCACATGCGACGTGTCCAGGCCGATGATGCCCAGGCGGATCGGCGCGCCGGGTGGCTGGCTATCCCCGTCGGCTGCGAGTGCCAGCGAAGTCAGCGAAAGGACCATGCCGGCCAAAAGGCAGAGGAGACTCAACGGCATAGGAAAATCCCCCGAGCGGCCGGCGCAAGCCGGCTGATTGACGTGGTGAATTAAAACACGATTTAGAACCCGATCACGATCACTTGTCTTCCGACTCAATTTTACTGGGTCGCACGTGCAAGATCACCGGTCCGCTGGCTACTCCCCCCGCGGCGGCTGTCATGAGATGGAACGGGCGCGATTGTTCGGCCGCCGAGCGGTCGGCCGAAATGAAGAAGTTTCGCTCCTGCTGATCTTCCGGAATCAACAGGCCGTTCAGCCCGATATTGCCGACGATCACGCCAAACGGCAGGTTGCGGCCGCAACCTTCCGTGCCAAAGGCCACGGAGCCCATGTGGCCGGCGCCTCCACCTTGACCTTGAGCATGATGGTTTCGCCGGGGTAGATCTCGAATTCAGGGGGTCCGTCCGGCGACGTGCTCAAAGGCTTGGCCCCGTCCTCGGCCGCCGTGATCGTCAAGTACAGCTTTGGCTTTTCGGTCAATTTGATCTCGCCCGGGTTGTTCACCGGGTGCGAGACTTCGCGATCCCAGACGGTGGCCGAGGCCGTAACTTTGATGGCTTTCGCCTGTTCGGGCGTCGGCTTGGAGGCATCGGCGGCGGCGGCGATCACCCCCAGCGCTTCGATCTGGCCGGCTTCGATCACCAGCGGCGTGGTGGCAGTAAATCCCGGCGGCAGCGAGTCGATATCGACGCGGATCGGGCCTTCGTAGCCGTCGATGCGCTTCGCGGTAACCTTAAATTCCTCCGCGCTGCCGGCTCCAACTTCCAGTTTCGCGGCGTTCATCGCAACCTGGAAGTCCGGGTGCCGCGGTCGAATCGTCAGGGTGTACTTGAAGTCGGCTTGTTCCATTCCACGTACGTCTTTGATCTTGACCAGATACTGGCCGTCGGTCGGAGCGGTGAACAGCAGCCGAGAGTCTTTGCCCAATTCGCGATGCGAGTCGTCGTCGTTTTCGTAGTACAGCGGAAACACGGGCAGCCCGTTGGCGATCAACTTCGTGCCCGGGGGATGGGGCTGGACGACGTAGCAGGGCTCGCCTAGTGCGTGCGAAAGGGGCGTTGTATCGAAGTAGCCCCAGCGGCTTCCCTGGCCGGGATACACCAAAAAGCCCGAGTCAGGCCCGCGCGGGTAGAGCCACAGTTTCACGACTTCGCCGTTGGCGTAGAGATATTCGTTAAGCCGCATCTCTTGCCAATTGAAAATGCGGAAGTCCCCCGTCTCGCTGTCGTTCTTGCCGCGGAAGGTGAAGTACGAATCGCGAACCGCCTGGAGCAGCACCCGCTCGATCCGCTGGCCGCTGGCATCGAGCACCTCGACGAACGAATCGAGCGGCGATTTGGAACGTGCCGCGTCGACCTCGACGACCCACTGCTCGCCGGCCTTGGCCCCAAAGCGAAACAAGTCGACGTCCTCATCGGTGGCGATCGTCTTGCCGTCGGCGCTCTTGCCGACGACAATCTTGCCGGAAATGGCACCCGTGATTTGCACGGGCGCGCTGACCGGGTTGGCCTGCGCCGGGGCGTTGTTCGGTTCCTGCTCCGCGAACTTGGTCAGGGGGGCCCCATCGGCCATGGGCACAGCCGCAACCGGCTTTTCTGCCGCGCACCGTCCCCATCCGGGCGAACCGCGGGAATCGCAAAGCTCGCGAGCGATCCATCCATGCGGCCGATCAGAAACGACTTGCCGTCGCCCGCCACTGCCAGCGCGGCGGCCACGTCGGGCTGCTTCTCCCACAATTGCAGCTCGGTGTAGTCGGTCGTCTCCCAGACCTTGATGGTGCGGTCCTCGGCCAGCGAGACCAGTTTCGAGCCGTCCGGCGTGAACGCCAGACGCACGATCGGGCCTTCATGGGCGAAGCGGGCTCGCACCATCGGGATTGATTTCCGGCTTGTCGCGCGAAACGAACTTCCAGACGCGGATGTTGTTGTCGGCGCCGCCGGCGACGATCGTGCGGCCGTCGGGACTGAAGGTGCAGCAATACTCCTCTTTGAGCGGCTGCGGCAGCGTATCCATCCGCATGCCGTCGTCCACGCGCCAGACCTTGCAGGTGTCGTCGGCGCTGGCACTCACCAGGAAGCGGCTGTCGGGGCTGAACGCCACGTCGTAGACCGCCCCGGTGTGTCCTTCCAGCGTGCGCAGGGGCTGGCCGTTGTCGGCGTCCCAGAGTTGAATCTTCTTGTCGTAGCCGCAGGTGGCCAGCGTCTTGCCGTCGGGCGACAGCTCGGCGTCGTAGAGAATGTCGCGGTGGCCTTCGAATTCGCGGATCAGCGAGCCGCTCTCGACGTTCCAGATGGCCGCGACCCCCCCCAGCCCGGCAATGCCGGAGGCCGTTACCAGCCGCGAGCCGTCCGGAGTGAAATGGACGGCCGTCACCTTGCCGGGAAAACCGTCCAGCACGCGCTGCGGTTTGCCCGTGGCGACCGATCCGTCGCGCGAGAGTCCGTCAAAGGGGGGCTTGTACAGTTCTACGCTCTCGTAGCGCGCGACTGCCAAGGACTTGCCGTCGCGCGACGTGTCGATCGCGGCGATCGGGCGGACCTTGGCGTGCGCCGGAATCTTGGGGACGATCAAAGCGAAACGATCCGGCGGCTCGCCCTGCGGTCCCTTGGCTCCCGAGTCGATCCAGGCCTTGATGACCGCGATCTCTTCCTCGCGCGGGCGGGGCTCATCCTTGGGCGGCATCACCGGCTTGGCGATGCCCGTGAGTTGCTGAATCAGGCGGCTGCCGTCGGCGTCGCCGGGAAGCAGCGCCGGGCCATGCTCTCCGCCCGCTTGCAGCGAGGCGTAGCTTTCCAGCGAAAACTTCCCTTCGCGATCATCGTCGTTGTGGCAGCCGGCGCAATACTTCTTGAAGATCGGCGCGACTTGCGACGCATAGTCCGGAGCCGCGGGGCTCTCGGCCAATGCCGCTGTTGCCGTCATCACGGTCACCGCCGCGGTCATCACGGCCGCTGCCGCCAATGCCGCTGGTTGCCAACGCCAGGAATCGCCTCATGGAATCACTCGCTAATGGTTGAACAGGAACTCGCGGCTGCTCATCAGGCCCCAGAAAATGTCCTCGACCGTTCGTCGCTCCTCGTCCGCGCCCGACGGCGGAAGCAAGGCCAGCAGTTGGCTACGCTCGGCCTTGGCCGGGTAGCGCGCGAGGCAGGCCAGGTAAATCTCGTCGAGCAAGGTCGAGTCCGACATCCCTTGCCGCCGCAGGCTGAGCAGCTTGTCGACCCGGTTGCCGGGCGTTTTGAGCTTCTCGTTGAGCGTGTCGCCGTTGGAGATGTGCAGCACCTGAACCATCGTCGGCTCGTCCGACCGCTCGCATTCGCAGACGATCCGCCGCTGGTTGCGGCCGAACGCTTGCAGGAAATAATTCTCGACGGCCGCATCGTAAAGCTGGACGGCCCGCGTCCCCACGGGATAGAAATCGGTCTTCTGCCGGTCGGCCCCCGGGAAACGCCGATCGAGTCGAACTTGGTCGGCACCTCGGTCACCTGCACGATCGCGTCGTGCAGCACCTCGGCCATCATCCGCCGCGGGTAGTAACGCGAATAGAAGCGGTGCTCGCTGCGGTTGCCGGCGAGCGGACGGCTGGACCGCTGATAGGCGTTCGACTGCAGGATGGCCTTCATCAGGGCTCTCAGATCGAACTTCTGCTGCGACCAGGTAATCGGCCGCGGCCGTGAGCAGGGCGTCGTTGCTGGCCGGGTTCGAGACCCGCATGTCGTCCACCTTCTCGACCAGGCCGACGCCGAAAAAGTTGGCCCAGACGCGGTTGGTGATCGAGCGGGCGAAGTAGGGATTCTCGGGCGCGGTCAGCCACTTGGCCAGGCTCACGCGGCGATCGGCGGGATCGTCGAAGCCGAGCGGCTGGCCGTCGAGCGGCGTCGGCGGCTGCGGCTTGCCGGTCCGCGGCTGGACCAGCTCGCCCGACTCGGCCACGTAGAGCGTCCGCCTGCCCGTCGCCGTTGCGCCCTTCGCCTCCCCAGCCCTTGGCCTTCACCCGCGCGAACAGGCTGGCCATGCCGTAATACTGGTCGTTCGTCCATTTTTCGAGCGGGTGGTTGTGGCACTTGGCGCAGCCGATCGACAGGCCCAGGAAGGCCTGGCAGACGTTTTCGGTCATGTCCTCGGGCGACTGGCTGAGGGCGTAGAAGTTCGTCGCCCCGTTCTCCACGCTTTCGCCGGTGGCCGTGATGATCTCGCGCACCAACTGGTCCCAGGGCGTGTTGGCCGCCACTTGCTCGCGGATCCACTGGTAATAGGCCTTGAGCGACTCGGGCCGGAGCCGCGTGCCGTTGAGCATCAGCAGGTCGGACCACTTATACGTCCAGTAGTCGGTGAACTCGGGCCGGGCAAGCAGGCGTTCGATCAGCGCATCGCGCTTGCTCGGCGCACGAATCGGCGAGGAAGGTGCGCGACTTCGTCGACCGTCGGCAGCCAGCCCGATCGTGTCGAGATACGCCCGGCGGACGAATTCGGCGTCGGTGCAGGCCGGCGAGGCGGGCAGGTTCAGCCGCGCCAGTTGCTTGTCGATCTGCTCGTCGATGAAGTTGCGCGGCTTGCGCGTGTCGACTTGCTCTGCGGAATTGCTCGCTGACGCCTCAGCCGCAGGGCTTGCCAGCGACTGAGCTCGCCAGCGACTGGCACGTACGGAACCGTGATGCGGGCGATCGCGATCTTGCTGGCGTACCAGGCGACGATGGCTCCTTCGCCGGGACCGATGACCGAGGCCAGCCCGTCGTCGTCCACGCGGCAGACCGACTTCGTTGCCGGACGACCACTTGACCCACCGGGTGACGTCTTCCGTCCGGCCGTCGGAATAGCGGGCCCGGACCAGGATCTGCTGCGTCTCGCCCACGCGATGGATCGACCTGCCCGGCAGGATTTCGAGTTGTTCGACGCGGGAATCGTCGTCCGCCGGGGGCGCGGCTCCGGCGGCGATCCACTGGGCGAGGACGCGGTATTCGAGCGAGTCGGTCGGGAAGCGCACGCCCCCTTTGTGCGCGATCGGCCCCGGAGGGCTTCGCGAGCAGCAGGCTCCGTCCCGGATCGGCCAGTTCGACGCGCCGGCCGCGGTCCTGCTTGACGATATTGAAGTAATCGGTGGCCGGATCGTAGCCGCGCAGCGAGAGCCGAAAGCCCCCTTTGCCGGCCAGGGCCCCGTGGCAGGCTCCGGAGTTGCAGCCCAGCTTGGCGAGCATCGGCTCGACATGATTGCGAAAACTCCATGCGACCGGCTGCCCCATTCCGCTGACCACCACCTTCGCGGCGGCGTCGGATCGCCAAGTTTTTCGTCACTAAGTTTGGCGGTGATCGTGGCTTCGCCATCGGCCACCGGTTTGACCACGCCGTTTTCGACCGTGGCGACCTGCGGATTGCTGCTCGACCAGGTCAATGCCGGTCGTCAATTGCTGAGTGACTTCGCCCCCCGCTGTCCGCTGGACCAGCAGTACCTGGCGGCTTTCCGGAGTGGTCAAGCTTGCACTCCGTCGGCAGCAGGACAATCGACGGATCGGCAAACGCCTGCGACTGCGCAGCGAACACGAGGGCAAAAGCGAGCGAGGTGGGGTCGCATGATTCGCATCACCTTGGCGGTGGGGAGGGATTTTTCTTTTTGGTGAATCCCCGGGCTCACGCCTGGGGCTGGGGGGCTTGCGGCGCTGACGAATCTCGCTCGAACCGCTAGAACAATTCGTGAATCTCGCGGTGGCCGAAATCGACCAGCGGGAACGGCCGGCCGGCCGGGCCGGGAAGCTTGGTTTCGAGGTTCGAGGCCCAGGCTATGAAAAATCGTCGCGGCGATGTCGGCCGGCTCGACGGGCCGATCGGCCGGCACGGCGCCGATCGGGTCGCTGGCGCCGACCACCCGGCCCCCTTGGACGCCGCCGCCGGCAAAGCCGACGGTGAAGCATTGCGGCCAGTGGTCGCGCCCGCCGGCCGGGTTCACTCGCGGCGTGCGGCCGAACTCGGCCAGGTTGCAAACCAGCGTCGTGTCGAGCATGCCCCGCTGGTCGAGGTCCTCGATCAAGGCGCTGTAGGCCTGGTCGTACATCGGGCAGACGATGTCGCGCATGCCCTCGATCGACGTGAAGGGCTTCGAGCCGTGGATGTCCCAGGTGATCTCGTCGAACACGGTCAGGAAGGCGTTGATCGTCACGAACCGCACGCCGCTCTCGATCAGCCGCCGCGCCAGCAGGCAGCACTGGCCGAAGCGCGATCATGCCATACCGCTCGCGGACCGTTTCCGGCTCCTTCGACAGGTCGAACGCCTCCCGCGCTTGGGTGCTGGTCATCAGCCGGAACGCCGACTGGAAATTGCCGTCCAGCAGGGCGGCGTTCTCGGTCGCCTCGAACTGCTCGACCGCGTCGTCCACCAGCTCGCGGATCTTGCGGCGGCGGTCGAGCCGCACCGTGCCGATCTCCTTGGGAGGCAGCAAGTCGGGCACGCGGAAATCCGGCTTCGACGGGTCGGCGTTGAGCGCGAACGGGTCGTGGGCCTTGCCCAGGAAGCCGCCGGCCTGGCCGTTGGGCATGTTCCCGCCGCCGCGGCCCATCAGCTCGGGCAGCACGACGAACGGGGGCAAGTCGGTCTTGCGGCCTCGCAGATAGCTGACGACCGAGCCGATGTGCGGCGTATTGACCCCGCCGGTGAACAGCCGGCCGGTCTGCATCATCTGCCAGCCGGCGTCGTGCACCGCCGCGCCGCCGTGGTGCGACCGAGCGGACCAGCGAGATCTTGTCGGCGATCTTGGGCGTGACGGGGCAGGATCTCGGAAAGCTGGATGCCCGGCGACCTTGGTGGCGATCGGCTTGAACGGCCCGCGAATCTCGGCCGGGGCGTCGGGCTTCATGTCCCACAGGTCCATGTTGCTGGGACGCCCAGGTTGAAGATCATGATGCAGGCGCGGTCGTCATGCTCCGGCTTGACGGCGCCGGCGGCCTGGGCGGCCATCAATTGCGGCAGGGTGAGCCCGATGGCCCCCAGGGTGCCCGACTTGCAGAAAGTCGCGCCGGGTCACGCCGCTGCAAGTGGCGGCTTTTCCTTTTCCGGTGAACGTGAGCATGGGCGCGACTCCTGGACGAAATATTTGGGACGCGGGAGGGATGAGGTTACGATCGTGGGGCGTGGCGCCCCGCGATGATACCACAGGCAGGCAGTTTCCTTAAATTAACCGGAGCCGCCAGGGATAGCTAGGAATTTCTCCGCACGGATTGGTATTATTTGCGCATGAACCTTCCCAGCCCCCTGCAACTCCGATTCTTCGAAAAACTGGCCAGCGGGCTATCCTTAGCACCGCTGTTCGAATACCTGCCTGAGGTGTACTTTTACGTCAAAGACCGGCAAAGCCGCTTCGTGAAAGTGAACGAGGCGCTGTGGAAAATGCGGGGCTTCGACGCCGAGGCCAGCATGATCGGCCTTTCGGACCTGGATATTCATCCACACCACCTGGCCGAGCAGTACATCGACGAGGACCGCCGGGTCATGCACAGCCGCCAGCCGCTGCCGAACCAGATCTGGCTTGTGCCGGGGAGCGGCGACGAACTGAAATGGTTCATCTCCAGCAAGATTCCGCTATTGAACGCCCGCTCTCAGGTGATCGGCATCGCTGGCGTGATGCGCGACCTGGAAAAAGCCGAGTCGATGATCCGCCCGTACCGGGAAATGGAAGAGGCGATCACCTACGTGCTGCGGCATTACGGCGACCCGATCGAAGTGGCCCAACTCGCCGAACTAACCCATCTTTCGGTCAGCCAGTTCGACCGCCGCTTCAAACGGCTGTATGACATGACGCCTATGCAGTACGTGTTGCGCGTGCGAATCAATGCCTCTTGCCACGCGTTGACCACAAGCCGTCGCAGCGTGGCCGATATCGCTCTGGCCTGCGGTTTCTACGACCAGAGTTATTTCACGAAGCAATTTCACAAACAACTCGGACAGACGCCGACGGAATACCGGTCGAAGTATCAGGCGTCGCAATCGGCGCTGCCTTCTTGAGGTTATCCTAAAGTAAAAGCCGAAGGATGGTTGTTCCGCTTACTGTAAGGACGAATCCATGACTCCGCTCAACCGACGCGAGTTTCTCCAAGTTGGAACCGCCGCCGCCGCGACTACCCATGTGCCCGCGCTGCTCATGAACTGCGTTGCCGCGGTTGCATCGGCCGCCCCCCAGGGGCGAACGCGACGAGGTGCGACGTTTTTGTCTATGGTTCGACGCCCGGCGGCGTCGCGGCGGCGATCGAAGCGGCCAGGCGCGGGTGTCAGGTCATCCTCGCTTGTCCCCAAAATCACGCTGGCGGAATGGCGGCGAGCGGCTTATCGACCACAGACGCCGTGCGGCGCGAAATCTTCGGCGGATTGATGGTTGAGTTCGTCAACGGCGTGCGGGAAGAATACCGCCGGACCCTTGACGAGGATTCTCCGGAGTGGAAGTTGATTCACGACGGCTGGTACTACGAGCCGTCGGTGGCCGAGCGGGTCTTCGACCGGTTGCTCCAGCAGGAGACGCGGCTGCAATTCTGGCGGAAACATCACCTCGTCGCCGCGACCGTCCGAGGCGACCAGGTAACGCAGGCGGAGTTGGAGTCGCCTGCCGGCGAACACGTGCGCGTCATCGCAAAGACCTTTATCGACGGCACGTACGAAGGCGACCTCGCCGCCGCGGCCAAGGTGCCGTATCGCGTCGGCCGCGAAGGCCGCGAAGAGCACGGCGAATCGCTGGCCGGCATCCACTACATGAATTGGAAGACCGGTGTAGCAGATTCAGACGCCGGATACCGGCGAGCCGTCGCTAGCCATTCAGGCCTTTTGTGCGCGCAGCATTTTCACCGACGACCCGGCGAAGCTCGTGCCCTTGGAAAACCCGATTCCTACGATCAGCATCTGCCCGATTTGCTGCCGCTGCTCGACGACTTCGCCGCGGGCCGCGTGAAGAGTATCGGCCTCGGGCACGCCGCTGCCGGGCCGTAAGTTTCAGGCGAACGGCAGTATCGACAGCCCTCACGAGTTTGAATTGTCCCGGCGTTAGCTGGACGTGGCCCGAAGCGAGCCGCCATCACCGCGCGCGGCTGGAACGATTTCACGTCGACCACGCTGCCAGTTTCGTGTGGTTGCTGCAAAACGAGCCGCGCGTGCCGGAGAAGATCGCAGGCGCTTTGGAAAACCGTCGGACTGCACCGCGACGAGTTTGCAGACAACGGGCACTGGCCGTGGCAGATCTACGTCCGCCAAGGGCGCCGCATCGAAGGTCGCGCACTCGTCACGCAACACAATTTCATCGTCGACCCAAAGACCGGCCGCACACCGCCGGTCGAACAGTCGATCGCCATCGGCGAGCATTCGTTTGACATGCATCCGTGCCACGACCGGCGCTTTGCGGTGGATGGTTGGATGGAAGGCGTGCTGTGGTATCCGAAAAAGGCCGTTCGGCCCGGCGCAGCCAGGTCAGGTTCCCTACGGCGCCATGCTGCCCAAGAAACTCGACAACCTGCTCGTGCCGGTCGCGCTATCGTCAGTACCCATATTGCCATGAGCGTGCTGCGCATGGAGCCGCTCTGGATGACCACCGGCCAGATCGCCGGCCTCGCCGCGGCTGTGGCGAAGGACAAGAGCTTGGACGTGGCGAATCTCGCCCCCGAATCCCTGCCACAGATGCTCAAAATCAAGACGGATCCGTATGCGTAACAACGCTCGTCCTACTTTCCCGCCGACCGTATTGAGCGCGGGCCTTATTTAGCCTAAAACTAGAAAGAGCCGCACAGCCCAACGGGGCCGGCGGCTCATCTCCTGGCGGCTGATAAATCGCGAATTGCCGATAAACGGCACTGCCCGTAAAACCTGACTGGGCCCAGGTGCGAATTTTCCTTTAATATGCCATTCGGCATACCCCATATGAGATCGCCATCTTTACGTCCGGCGGCCGCGGACGCAATGCGGGAATTCCAGAAATGTGGCAATCCACGGTTCAAAGAGCTAAAATTCGGCTAGGAAGCGGCCGTTTAAGGCTGGTGGCTGCTCGCACATCTTGAGGGACTGCTGGGGCTTACGAATTTGTCAGGGATTTCCGCGGACCGTTTTTGCCGGGCCGGGTGTTTATTGAAGAGGGCTTCCGGCTGACCACGGTGACGGGATCGCCGGGAGCGGCCCCGCCGGAAGCTGGGTTCTGCCAGGCAATCGACGAAATCCGCAATCCACGAAAACTAAGGAAAGCTCATGCTGTTTCCGGGACGCATGCTCGTGGGTCTGCTATCCGTTTGGCTGCTGACGGCCGGGGCTGTTGCTGTGCCCCAGACGCCGCAAAAGCAAAGGTGCGCGGCAAGCCCCGTCCTCTGCCGCAGGAAGCACGCCCAACGAAGGAAGGGCTCGCATTTCTTCGAAAACAAGATCCGCCCGGTGCTGGTGCACAATTGCTACCAATGCCACTCCGGCGATCCGGCCAAGGCCAAGGGGCATTTGGTTCTCGACACGCACGACGGCATCCGCAAAGGGGGCGATTCGGGTGCGGCGATCGTTGCCGGCCACGCCGACACCAGCCTGCTGATCGAAGCCATTCGCTACGAAGGGCTGGAAATGCCTCCCAAGGGGAAGCTCCCCGACGAGGTGATCGCAGATTTCGTCACTTGGGTCGGCATGGGCGCCCCGATCCGCGCAGTCGGCAAGGCCGCCAATCCCAAGAACAAGATCGACTTGGCCGAGGCCCGCCGCTATTGGGCCTTCCAGCCGCCCAAAGCTTCGTCCGCCGCCCACGGTTCGCGACACCGCCTGGCCGCGTCACCGAAATCGACCGATTCATCCGCGCGCAGCAGGAGAAGGAGAAGCTCAAGCCGGTCGCGCGATGCCGACCGGGTGACGCTGATCCGCCGCGTGACGTTCGATCTGACCGGGCTGCCGCCGACGCCGGACGAAATCGATGCGTTCGCTGACGACAATTCGCCGGCGCGTTTGAGACGGTCGTCAATCGGCTGCTGGCCTCGCCCCATTTTGGCGAGCGCTGGGGCCGGCACTGGCTCGACGTGGCCCGCTTTGGCGAGTCGACCGGCAAGGATCGCAACATGCCGTATCGCTATGCCTGGCGCTATCGCGATTACGTCATCGACGCGTTCAACCAGGGCAAGCCTTACGACCGGTTCATCGTCGAGCAATTGGCCGGCGATTTGCTCCCGGCAAAGGACGCGGCCGAGCACGACCGGCTGGTGATTGCCACCGGGTTTCTGGCCGATCGGCCCCAAGGCTGTGAACACCAAGAGCCCGAGCAATTCCGCATGGACCAGATCGACGATCAGATCGACGTCACCGGCCGGGCCTTGCTGGGCATGACGATCGCCTGCGCCGCTGCCACGATCACAAGTTCGATCCGATTCCCACCACCGACTATTACGCGATGGCCGGCATCTTTCACAGCACGCAGACCTACTCCGGCATCGCGCCCGGCACGAAGAACGGCCGTCGATGACCGCCTGCTCGACCCTGGCCAGCTTCGCCAGCGCCGAACGGTCTCGCCCGACGAAGCCCAGGCCGAGAAAGACCGCCAGGAGGAGATCGCCAAGATCGAAGCTCAAATCGCCAGTTGCGAAATCCGCCGAAGCCAGGCAAGCAGCGGCCCGAAGCGGGCGAAGCAAAAGCAAGCCAAAGGCATGAAGCAAAACCCGTTCGTGGCAGCAAGTCGCCGCGACCCAAAGAGACGCGAGAGCAGATCAAGGAACTCAACGACCGCCGCGACGAACTGGAGAGCGTCCCGATCGCCGACCGCGCCCCTGGCGATGGGCGTGCGCGACGCGGAAACGCCCAGCAATTGCAATGTGCTCGATCGGGGCGAGCTGGAGAACAAAGGAGCCGGAAGTGCCGCGGGGCGTGTTGACCGTTCTCAAAACTTCCGCCAACGGCGCCAGATGCCGCCGCGCCACAGCGGGCGGCTGGAACTGGCCCGCTGGATCGCCAGCAAGGACAATCCGCTCACCGCCCGCGTGATGGTCAATCGCGTCTGGGAACATCTGTTCGGCCAGGGGCTGGTCGATACGGTCGACAATTTCGGGGCGCTGGGGAACGAGCCCAGCCATCCGGCACTGCTCGATATGCTGGCGGTCCAGTTCATGGAGGAAAACTGGTCGGTCAAGAAACTGATCCGCTCGATCGTGCTGAGCCGGATCTATCAACTGAGCAGCGAACACAACGACGACAACTACGAAAAAGACCCGGCGAACAAATTTTTGTGGCGGATGCAACGCCGCCGGCTGGACGCCGAGGAAATCCGCGACGCCATGCTCGCTGGCCAGCGGCCAGCTGGACCTGAACGTCCCGAAGCTCAGCCGATCATGGATCTGACGAACAAGCCGGTCTGGCGGAGGCAGAGGACTGCAAACCCTCGAACGTGCGCAGCGTCTATCTGCCGATCCTGCGCGGCGTGGTGCCCGAATCGCTGCAAGTGTTCGACATGGCCGACCCGAACCTGATCGTCGGCAAGCGGGACGTCACGACGGTGCCGACGCAGGCCCTGTACTTGATGAATAATCCGTTCGTGCTGCGGCAAGCGGAGCAATTGGCCCGGCGCGTGCTGGCGCATGGAGGGCTCGATCAGCCGGGCCGGATCGAGCTGGCCTACCGTTTGACCCTGGGCCGCGCACCGACGGAGAGCGAAAAAGCCACGGTGACCAGCTTTCTGAACGACTATCGCAAGAGCCTGGAAGGGAACGACAAGAAAGCCAACGCTCAACTGGCGGCTTGGACCAACTTTTGTCAAACCCTGTTCGCCGCGGGCGAATTCCGCTACGTGTATTGATGCCGTATTACCAAAGCCCAGGGATCTGCATCGCCTGGGTACTCAAATGAACCCGGGATGCAATCCCTGGGCTTTGGTTAGTTTTTCCAATCGAGGGCCGACCCATCATGAACGGCTTCTTAAACGCCATGCTCTCCCGTCGCGAACTGCTCAAGACCACGGCCTGCGGCTTCGGTTACCTGGCGCTGGCCGATCTCTGCGCCCGGGCCGCCGCGGCCGAACAGACCAATCCGCTGGCTCCGAAGGCGCCCGCATTTCAAGCCGCGGGCCAAGCGGGTGATCTTCATGTACATGCAAGGGCGCCCTTCGCATGTCGACACGTTCGACTACAAGCCGAAGTTGCAAGCCGACGACGGCAAAACAGTCGACGGCAAAAGCGGCGGCCGCAAGCTGCTGAAGTCGCCCTTCAAGTTCGCCAGCAGCGGCAAGAGCGGCCTGTGGTTCCCCGAGATCTTTCCGAACCTGGCCAAGCATGCCGACGACCTGTGCCTGCTCAACAGCATGTACACCGACGCGGCCGTCCATCCGCAGGCCACCATCCAGCTGCACACGGGCAACTTTCGCTTCCCGCGTCCGTCGATGGGGGCCTGGACCGCTGTACGGACTGGGCACCGAAAACACGGAGCTGCCCGGCTTTCTGACCATCGATCCGGCCGGCGGGGCCGAGAACGTACGGCAGCTCGTTCCTGCCGGCCTCGTATCAGGCGACCAAGCATCGACGGAGTCGGCGGAGAAGGGAAAGAGCCAGATCGCGAACATCGACAACCCCAAGCTTTCGGCCGAGCTGCAGCGCAAGCAGCTCGATTTGCTGGCCTCGCTCAACGAACAGCAACTGGAAAGGACAAGGTGAATCCCGGAGCTCGAAGGCGTCATCGAATCGTACGAACTGGCCTTTCGCATGGAAGGGGCCGTGCCGGAGATCATGGATCTTTCCAGCGAAAGCGAAGCGACGCTGGCGGCCTACGGCATCTCGCGAGCAGGGCACCGACAGCTTCGGCCGGCAATGCCTGCTGGCCCGGCGATTTGCCGAAAAAGGGGTCCGCTTCATCGAACTGGGCATGGGAGGCTGGGACCAGCACAACAATCTGCAAGCGAAAAGCTCACCTCGAACGCCCACGCCATCGACAAGCCGATCGCCGCGCTGCTGGCAGACCTGAAACAGCGCGGCATGCTCAAAGACACGCTGGTCGTGTGGGGCGGCGAATTCGGCCGCACCCCGGCGGCCCAGAACAACGACGGCCGCGACCACAACAACAAAGGCTTCTCGATGTGGATGGCCGGCGGCGGAGTCGAAAGGGGGCTATCGCCACGGCGCGACCGACGAGCACGGCATCGCCGCGGTCGAAAACAAGATGCACATCAACGACCTGCACGCCACGATGCTCTATCTGCTCGGCCTGGACCACACGAAGCTGACCTACCAATACAGCGGCCGCGAGATCCGCCTGACCGACCTGGCCGGCAACGTGGCGAAGGACGTGATTGCTTAAGCCCGAACTGCTCCTTTATTTTTTTCCGGCAGATTATTGCCAATGCCATGAGCCGCGGCTTCAACCGCCGCACCAACATCTCACGAGGAATCAAAAAACATGACGCGCGAGCGATCCGCGTGGTTTAACTTCCCGTGATTTGGAGCGATGTTCAGCGAGTACTCCAACAGCCTCTCTCGCCAGCTCGTTAGTTCGAGCTTGTCCCGCAGATAATCCATGAAGGCATCTTCGCACCGCTGCCGCAAGCTATGGTAGGTCAGCTCTTCGGCGGTGTAGACGTCTTCCGGCTTGCACTGCGATCGGGGCGTTTGAAATATCGGTAGTTGGCGGGCGAGGGCCGAACCGGGATAACACCAATGCTTTGCGGTGGCGTCTTTGAAGCGGAGCACGGGAAAGAAAGTTGCGATCTTCTGGATGAAGAACTGATCCTCGCAGGTCGTATGACGAAAAACTTGTTCCATCGGCATCCCCTCGACGAACTCCCACGCTTCTCGCCTCACCGCTTTGGTAATGGGAATCACCGCCCCTAGCGTCTCCACCCAGTCCGCATGCACGGGCACGCTGAATTCGACGCCGGTGGTGGCCATGGCGAACTTCTTGCCGGCGGCGGAAACGATCTTGCTCATGCCGCGGTAGCATAGGGCAAGGTGATCCGGTTTATACTCGTCGTCGGCATCGAGAAAGCAGAGCAACGACGCCGGGAAAAGCGAGGCAGCCACGTTGCGCGAGAAACCCGCATAACGATTGACCCCGTTTCTCACCAGCCGAAACCAGGTTCTGCCATGAAAGTA
Source organism: uncultured Planctomycetia bacterium (assembly GCA_963807715.1). Lineage (GTDB taxonomy): Bacteria > Planctomycetota > Planctomycetia > Pirellulales > PALSA-1355 > CAWECK01. The sequence continues at coordinate 790,344 of CAWECK010000016.1, read as the reverse complement.
TTTCTCCAGGTAGTCCGCCGTGCCATCGGTCGACGCATCATCGCAGCAAGCGACATAAACATCGACGCCCGGCACGGTCTTCGCAAGCACGGCCATCGACGCGGAGAGACTGTCCAAGGAGCGTTTCAGCACGGCTTCGCCGCGCCGCTTGAGCTCATCGTGCGACGCGATGCACACGACCAGGTCATCCATCACCAGGTTCCCCTAATTCTAATCGCTAGCGCTGCCGATCCCCAGCTTACGTTGGGGGCTCGGGGGCACTATGCCTTCTGCCCGATCGCTCGCCGCAGCAGGTTGTGCGTGATCTGTTGCACCCGTTCGTCCGGGCCATGCGGGCGCGACCAGTGCGACCAGGGGAGCACGTGCCCCGGCGGTGTCGAAAGCCCTTGAGCCCAAAAAATCGTCGAGGCGTTGAACACGTAGTTTCCCTTGCGGGCCGGGATAGATCGTGGCGGTCCAGGTTTGCGGTCGATCGCCCCCTTGCCAGGCCGTGCCCGTCGCGACGATCTCGAGCCCGGGAATGTCCGGCGGATCGCCGTGATATTCCCAGCCGATCAGGCCCGGGATGCGGTCTCCCGCCTTGATGCCCGTTCCTGCGAACATCCAGTGCTCCGGCCTGGTGACGATCCAATCGCCGCCGCCGTTGACCGGATCGATATTGCGGGCCCCCATCAGATAACCTTCGTCCGGTCCCAGCGGCGTCTGTTGCGGCTCGAATTCCGGGCCGCGTTGCTTGAGAAAGCAATCGTCGGGACCGAAGGCCGCCGCGAAAAATGATGCGGTTCGGGCGACCGTCGCTGCTGGAGCGGAATGGCGTCACCCAGCAGACGCTGTTGCCCGAGAGGAACAGCAGATTGACGCCGGCGTCGCGCATTTTCTCCACGCTGTAGTATTGCCGCACGTCCCAATATTCGTCGTGTCCCACGCTGATGAAGGCTTTGCATTTCAAGCCCCGATCGGGCGTGATCATGTCGCTGTTCGAGCAGTAACTGACGTCGTATCCGTGCTGTTCGAGCCAATAGGCCAGCGGAAATTCCAGGGGCAAGAATTCGCCGGAGCCGAAAGCCAGTGGATCATTCACCACCCCCACGAACTGCGCCTCGCGGGCATAGGGACGGTCGAAACTCACATCGGCCCAAGGGCCCAACGTTCCCTTCGGATGCGTGTAGAGCGAAAACTTTCCGGGCCAGGTGTTGTAAGCTTGCCAGGTATTGTCCGAACACTGAAACAGGATGTCGGCCGGCCGCTCGTCGCGCACGATGAAGACGACATAGCTTTGCCAGTACGCCTTGGCTTCGTCCGCGGGCCGCGTTGAAAGCCGCCCGAGATAAATGCCGCTTGGCCAGTCCTGGGGAATCGCCAGTTTTGCGGTCGGCTCCCAAGCACATTCATGAATATTCTTGGCGCCAGGGGTCGGAGTCGGCTGGGCTTTCCCGGCGAAGGGCCCCAGCCGCGTCATCAGCCGTGCGCCGCGCCCGCCGTAATAGCCCATGCGAAAGATCTCGATCTCCACGGGCTGTGGCGGATCGGTGGAAACCATGATCTCGATCGATTCGCCCGGCAGGACGCTTTGCCGTGAGCAATAGCCTTCGACCCAAGGGGAGCGGTAGGTGCTGCTATCGGGCCGTACCCGGGTTAATTGCCAATCGGTCGAACCCGGTTTGCTGTTCTCTTCGCGAATGAGGTTCGGGCAGCGAGTGCCGGCCGACTCGGCGGCCGTCGGCCCATTGCCCGCGGCAGACGCCTCACCGCCAGCCAACCAGCGCGTGGCGAAGCCGGCCAGCCCACCGAGGGCACCGGCCAGATAGCGGCGCCGCGTGAAGGACAATAGCCGACCCAAACTGAAAGTAGTGAGATGGTCGCTCATCGCAGTTATCCTTTTCGGTGTGCGGCGGTGAATTGCGGCAGGGGAAGGAAGGATCGGCAGCAGGGAGTGATACCATCACAGCGGTTATTTTGCTGGATTTTTTGTGTGCAAATACAAACAGAGAGGGGGCCACCACATCGTATTGAGAATTGCCAATAACATAGCGGCCCAAAACCAACGCTCCGGCAGAACCATCATCAGGCCAAACGATGCAAGCGATAACGCAACAAATATCGAAAGGATTATTGCGGCTGGTAACCGTCTATCATCTGCTGGGATTAAAGGGTACCTAGGGCGGCGAGCCAGTCGTCGCATTATTATTCGCTTACCAGCGAGGGCTACGAAGCCTAATGCAATGACAACCGCAATTGCTAAGTCGGGTCGCATCGGCCGTTCCTAACTAAATCGTGCGAGCCGTCTAATGCCCCAGCGTTTTCCGGCCGGCACTGAATTGATCGCTGCCGGGGGCCGAGCGACCACCGTAACTAATACCCCCATCTCTTGCTCGTGAATATTGTCGTGCAAAGAACGGAGCTCCTCGTACGACCAGCTTTCGAGATTCGGGTACTTCGCGGTCTGGCCGCCGTGAACTGGGCCGCGTAGATGGCTCACGACTTTTTCCCGCGACGGGTTCCACTCTTCATCGATCGACCAGTGATTGCCGCGCAGCGGGTAATTGCCGGTAGTCTCAACGCGCGCGGCCTCGGGAACCGAGCCGGGGGGCCGTTCGTCAATCCCCTTGGCGAGAAACCCAAACGTCCAGGCGTCCAGCGGCGTCGTGCAGCCTGCCTGGAATGAGCGGACGATTTGTCCGTCGCTCACGGCGGCCACCGTCGGAAATTGCCGCACTTTGAGCTGTTCGACCAGTTCGGCCACCGCTTCGCGGTCGACGATTTGCAAATGATTGTCGTCGCCGTCGCCGACCTTCCACCCGCGAGCCCGCATTTTTTCAAAATCGCCCCCAGCCTTGCGCAAGCGAGCCAACTCAAACTCGCAGCGGGGGCAATCTTTCGTCGTGATGAACAGGACCCGAGCACTGACGGGCCGCTCGCGGCTCGTGTCGGTCGTGTTCGCTTGGGGCGGTTGCGTCGCCGGCAGTGCGGAATTGGCGCTGGTTGAAGCGCCGCCAGAGCTATTGGAAACAGCGGTAGCTTGTTCGGCCGGCTTGGCTGCCGGTTCGGCAGAAGGCGCCAAACCCAGCATGGCAATGAGCGCCAGCAGCGTTTGTATTGGGGACGTAATCATACCCCTTCTTCAGTGGTTGCTTTCTCTAGAGCTGGCCGCAAGTCGCAATCACGATTTTCGCCCTGGGCCGGCCGGAGTCCGTGCCGTAACCTTCTATTGCCCTGACCACGTCCATACCTTCCACAACATTGCCGAACACCACGTGCTTGCCGTCGAGCCATTCCGTCTTCACGGTGCATAGAAAGAACTGCGAGCCGTTAGTGTTCGGGCCGGCATTGGCCATGCTCAGCACGCCGGGGCCGGTATGCTTGAGTTGGAAGTTTTCATCGGCGAATTTTTCGCCGTAGATCGATTTGCCGCCGGTGCCGTCGCCATTGGTGAAGTCGCCTCCCTGGCACATGAAATTCGGGATGATGCGATGAAATGAACTTCCCTTGAAGCCGAAACCCTTCTCGCCCGTGCACAACGCGCGGAAGTTCTCAGCCGTCTTGGGCACCACGTCCGCACGCAATTGGATCACGATCCGGCCAAGTGGCTTGCCGTCGGCCGTGATGTCCATACCGCACTTGGGCAACTTTGGATCGGCCGCTTGCAACAGGGATTCGCCAAGGGCCAGGCCGGCGACCGAGGACACAATGAGCTGTCTGCGAGAAATCATCTTGCGCTATCTCCGTATGGGTGGACATTAAACTCCGTTTAGCCAGCAGTAAGCATGGTACCTACGAATTCCGTCTGGCGAAATAGGCCGCTCCAAGGCAAAAGCTGCCGAGCGTATCGCTACGAGGCCTTCGCCGGCTGGCCCGCTTTCAGGATGTCGTACACCACCCGGGCCGTCTGGCCGTCGACCAGCGACCCGACTCCGTTGGGACGTTTGAACACCAGTTGCTCGGCATTCAGCCCGAACAGGTGCAGCAGCGTGGCGTGATAATCGTAGTGATTGACGATGTTTTCGACCGCCTTGTGCCCCACTTCGTCCGTGTTGCCGTAGGCGAGGCCCCCCTTCACGCCGCCGCCGGCCAGCCACATGCTGAAGCCGTAGGTATTGTGGTCCCGCCCGATGTTTTTCTCGTTCTGGATGACCGGCAGGCGCCCCATTTCGCCGCCCCAGTGGACCAGCGTGGTGTCCAGCAGGCCGCGCCGTTTAAGGTCGGCCACCAGCGCCGCCGCGGGCTGATCGACAACCTTGCAGTTCTTGGGGAGTGCCGTCTGGATTCCGTTGTGGTGATCCCAATGCTGGTTGCCGGTAAAGATCTGCACGAACCGGACGCCGCGCTCGACCAACCGCCGGGCGATCAGGCAGCGGGTGCCGAAGTCCTGGGTCTCCTTCGCGTCGATGCCGTACAGGGCCCGCGTCTCGGCGGATTCCTGCGAAATGTCGAGCGCTTCCTTGGCCGCGGTTTGCATCCGCGCCGCCAGTTCGTAGCTTGCCAGCCGGGCCGACAGATCTTGTTCGCCCGGATGCTCTTCCAGATGCTCGCGATTCAGCTTGCCGAGGTAGGAGAGGAGCTGTTCCTGCGGCGGCCCGCGCAGGTACGCCGGGCGGATCGAGGTTAAGAATCCGCGGCTCGCGCGGCCGCACAACCGTCCCCTGATACAACGACGGGAGCCAGCCGTTCTCCCAATTATGCACCCCTTCGACCGGCAGCCCGGTGGGATCGGTCAGCACGACGAAGGCGGGTAAATTCTGATTCTCGGTCCCCAGGCGCGTACGTGACCCACGAGCCGAGCGCCGGGCGCCCGGCCAGCGGACGACCCGAGTTGAGGGCGAAAATCGCCTGGCCGTGATTGTTCACGCCCGAATGCATGGAGCGGATCAAGCAAATATCGTCGGCCACGCTGCCAAGGTGCGGCAGCAACTCGCTCAATTCCATGCCGCATTGGCCGTGCTTCTCGAATTTCCAAGGGCTGCCAAAGAGTTGACTGGTGGCCTGGGCAACATTGTCGAGCTTGCATGTCGCCCGTGTATTTCTGACCGTGCCGCTTGTCAGTTCCGGTTTGGGGTCGAACAGATCAACGTGGCTCGGCCCGCCTTGCATGAACATCGAAATCATGGCCCGGGCCTGCGGTTCAGCCGGGGGCTTCTTCGGCAGCAAATCGTACGTGGGGGCTTCGAGCTGGGGCTGCGACGGTTCGGCGGCCACGCCGTCCTGTTTGAGCAACCAGGCTAGTGCCAACGAACCGATCGTCATCGACTGCGTGGCCAAAAAATGCCGCCGCGAAGCGAAGTTGGGATTCATGCGGAGGGTCTCTTAGGGACGTGGCCTTGCGTGGACATGCTCGGTAATCGTGTTAATCGACATACAGAAAGCGGTTGGAACTGAGCAGGGCCTGGCAGAACGTGCGCAGCGATTGTTCGGCGGCTGGCAGCGCAACGCGCGTTGCCGACAAGGGTGCTTTCTGCGGCGTCGCTGCCGGAACCTGCGAGGCCGGGGCAACGGCGGCGGGTTCGGCCGACTGACGATCGGCAAAGACCTTGGTTTCGGCCGCGATAAACTCTTTGGCATCGGCCAATTGGGCCGCCGTCGGATCTTCGGCGAACGCCCATTGCCAGGCCGTGCGAATCTGAGCCACCGCGTCGGCGCCGGCCTCGCGGCGCACGCGCTCGGCGAACGCTTGCGCCTGGTCGACCACGAACTCATTGTTCATGAGCAACAGCGCCTGGGGCGCCACGGTGGAAGAGCTACGCGCTCGCAATTGGGAGACAGCCGCGGACCGTCGAACGTGTCGAGCATGGACAGCGGCATGGAGCGGCGCACCTGCACATAAACGCTTCGGCGATACACCTCATCGCCCAACGACACGGCCTTGCCCGACGGACGCCCCGCCGAGTCGCGCGTGTCGATGCCGATCACGATCTGCCCCACTTCATCGGGCATGACGGGCACCGAGGCGCAGAACATCTTCGAATTCAGTTTGCCCGACACGGTGAGGACCGCGTCGCGCAGCATTTCGGCTTCCAGCCGCCGGACCGACATGCGCCCCAACAGGCGATTCTCGGAATCGACCGCATCCAACTGCGGCGTGCGGCGCGACAATTGACGATAAGCGTTCGACGTCATCAGCAACTTGTGCATTCGTTTCACGCGCCAGCCGCCGGACATCAACTCGCCAGAGAGCCAATCGAGCAACTCCGGATGCGAGGGACGCTCCCCGGCCAGGCCAAAATCAGACGGCGTGCCGACAATGCCGCGGCCAAAATGATTCAGCCAGATGCGATTGACCAAAACCCGCGCCAGCAGCGGATGCTTGCCGCCCGTGAGGTAGCGGGCATAAATCGCGCGCCGGCCGGAGGTGGGCAACTTGGGATCATCGTCCGGAATGGCGGGCGTATCCGCGGACATGAGCACGCTTAATTCGCTCGGCTTGACGGCCTCGCGCGGCTGCGTGATGTCGCCGCGATAGAACACGTGCGTTTGCGGGATCTTGCCGGGCACTTCCGTCAGAGCCTGGGCGTATTCTTCCTTCGGGCGACGGGCTGTTGCCGCCTCGGTCAGGGCCGCGAAGCGTTTGTTCGCGTCGGCGGCCCACTTTTGATCGAAGAGATACACGCTGCCGGTGGTCACGTTCAAGGTGGGACGCTCCTTAAACATCGCTTGCTGCTGCAGCGTTCGTTTATCCGCCGGAGCCGCGTAGGCCGCCCGCAATTCCTCCTGCTGTTCCTCGGGCAGGTTGCTCACTTCTGCCGCGAAGATGGCATCGGCCATTGCCTGGAAGGCGGTCTGGCGCTCGAGGGCAATCCGCTTGATTTCGACATCGACTTCGGTCATCAGCTTGCGGTCGGCATCGCTCATCAGCGACACGAGCCGCGCCTGCGGCGGCCGCCAGTTCGACACGTCGTACGCCGGCTCGAAGATGGCCCGCAACCGGTAATAGTCGGCCTGTGGAATCGGATCAAAGCGATGGGCGTGGCACTGGGCGCAGCCGACCGACAGGCCCAACAACGAGGTTGAAACAATCTTGATCGTCTCGGCCATGACATCGTTGCGAACCAGGTTCGGGTCTGCGGCGGCCACGCCGGTGCCGTCGGGGCCCATGCGCAGAAAACCGGTCGCCACCATCTGGTCGGCTTGCTGTTGCGTCAGGTTGGTATAGGGGGGCTTTAGCATCTCGTCGCCGGCTAATTGCTCGCGAATGAAGTCATCCAGCGGCTTGTCGGCGTTGAAGGAGCGAATGACGTAGTCGCGATACTTATGGGCAAATGGCCGCACGGGGTCGACTTCGCTCACGCCGTCGCTTTCGGCATAGCCGGCCACGTCCAGCCATAACCGCCCCCAACGCTCGCCATAATGCGGCGACGCCAGCAAACGATCGATCAAGCGCTCCCAGGCATCGGGGGCCGTGTCCGCGAGGAATTCGTTGACTTGTTCAGGCGTGGGGGGCAGGCCGAGCAAGTCAAAATAGGCCCGGCGGATCAGCGTTCGTCCATCGGCCTCGGCGGAGAACGTCAGCTTTTCGGCTGCCAGCTTTGCCAACAGGAAGGCGTCGATTGGCGTGCGGACGAGCTCCGTTTGGGCAACCGGCGGCAGGCTGGGCCGCACTACGCTCTGAAACGACCAGTGCGAACGTTCGACTTCGGTGAATACGGCCGCGGCCGGATCGGCAGGCTCGGGAAAGGCGGTTGCGGCTCCCTGGTCGAGCCAGTGGGCAATGGTGTCGATCTCCTTCGCCAACAGTTTCTTGGGACCGGGGGGCATTTCGCCGGCGCGTAGTCGTTGGAGCAGCAGGCTTTCCGCCGACTTGCCCGCCACGATGGCCGGCCCGGACTCGCCCCCGTGCATCATCAACCGGACCAACCGCAGATCGAGTTCCCCCTTGGGCTTTTCTTCCTCACCGTGGCAGAGGAAACAGTGGGCCTTGAGAATCGGCCGGACGTCGTGTTCGAACGTGAGCGCTCCGGGAGTGATCGGGCCCGGCGTGGCGGCGTTGAGCCGCGATGCGGCCCCGAAGACGACCAATGCAAAGCAAACGAGCAAGCGAAGCATGGCAAGCTCACCCAGTTGGCGCGGCGGAAGGAAACGCGGGACGGAATCTAGGGGCTCAGTCGGTGCGGTCGAGCACGAGCGGTTGGCGAGGAACACGCGGCAGGACGAAGTACGTTTGGGGTAAACGCAAAAGCAGGCAGGGATTAGCTTGCCCTTATGATTACCGATTTGGAGAGACATTTCAATTGAATTCAAACCGCATCCGCAGAATATAAACGGCGTGTACTTTCGACGGATGTCGTTAGCTTGCGGCCGGCCGATGCGGCGATCACAATGGATTCTCCCGCGAGGGACCTCCCGCGCGGTTTCGCCGGGTTCTGCCCGCCTAATGACTCCAGTGTTCCGCCCCCCCCGAGGAGATCGTATTCCATGCGATATTGTACTGCCAGTCAATCGACTCTGACGCGCGCGTTGAAGTTCTGTTGTGCCCTGGCCGTGAGCCTATCGGCTCTGGCGAGCATGAGTTGTGCGGCGGACCATGGCGAAGCATTCACCGATCCCGCCAAGGCCGGGCCGGATTATCAGGTGCAGGGGGAGTATGTAGGTGACATCAAAAGCGGCGATAAGACCGTAAAGTACGGTGTCCAGGTGATCGCATTGGGCGATGCGGCTTTCGAAGCGGTCGTGTTCACCGGCGGGTTGCCGGGCGACGGCTGGCAGCGCGGTGATGAACGTCAAAAGGCCACCGGCAAGACGGTCGACGGTGTGACCACCTTCAAGACCGAAAAATGGTCCGTGACGCTTGCCGACGGCAAAATTGCCGTCACCGGTTCCGGGGGCGAGGCGTTAGGCACGCTCGGAAAGACCGAACGCAAGAGTCCCACACTTGGCGAAAAGCCCCCGGCCGACGCCGTGATCCTGTTTGACGGCAGCAATGCCGACCAGTTCAAGGGGGGCAAGATCGTCGAAGACAACCTATTGCTAGCAGGCACATTGTCCAAGCCGGTGTTTGAAGACTTTCAATTGCATCTCGAGTTTCGCACTCCGTTTATGCCCAAGGCTCGCGGTCAGGGACGGGGCAACAGCGGAGTGTACCTACAGAATCGATACGAGGTGCAGGTGCTCGATTCCTTTGGCCTGGAAGGGCAAGACAACGAGTGCGGCGGAATCTACAAACAGTCATCCCCGAAGGTGAACATGTGCCTGCCACCGCTCACCTGGCAGACCTACGATGTCGATTTTACCGCCGCGCGGTGGGAAGACGGCAAGAAGGTAAAGAACGCCCGAGTGACGATTAAGCACAATGAGGTAGTGATTTACGACGATCTTGAGCTGTCCGCAGCCACGCCCGGCGGCGTTGGCGAGGGACCGGAAAAGACAGGAATTCAACTGCAAAACCACGGCAACCCGGTGACTTATCGCAATATTTGGGTCGTGGAAAAGAAGTCCTGACAGTCCTTTCGGCCCGGAATTTGGGGCCGGCGTAACGCAAACGACACAATATCCACAAAGTTACCAAGCACGATCTGCCGCCGGGTTGCGACGAAGCCCGGCGGCAGATCTTTTTTTTGCTGCTGTTTCGGGCCAGATTACACCCCCGAGGGCTGAAACGCGGGCCAAGCTTTGCCGCCATTTTCCTCGATTAGCCACCAGGGGGGACGCTACGGGTTTCAATTCGCCAGCCTTTTGCTAGCATGGTGGTCGCCGCATTGGGCTCTGTCACGTATTGCAGTGTTGTGCATGGCCTAAAGCGCCCCCAGCGGAGCTGGTTTCGTCAAGAGCAGGCAATGGAGGATTTACCATGGTCCGTTCTGCCGAGGCAAACGCGCAGGAAGCGAAGATCGCCGAGCTCAAGCGGCTGATCACGTCGCGGACTTTCGATTCGCTTGAGATGCTGGAAGACGCGGTTGATGCGTGCCTGTGGGGCGAAGAGGATGCGATGGAACTGACCCGCAGCCATGAGCACGCTTCGCTGCCGCGGTAGCGTCGCGCCCGATTGCGTCGCAGATTGCCAAAGCGTGCGACACCGATAGTCCCCGCTCTGCGGTGGAGTGTCTTGAATTGCCAGGCGTTCGACGGGTTCAAGCTATCAACTGGCCCGGTCGATCCATGGGGCACGTTGCTGTCGGCGAATTTTTTCGCCTCGGCTCATGCATTCGGGCGAAGGCAGGGTATACTAGTATTAATCGCAGGCGGCAAGTTTGGCAGAACTCGGGCCGACAAATTGCCGATCTTCATAGCGGTTCAAGCAGACAGTTACCAGAAAATATTCAAAGTCACCAGGAAACATTCAAACCCCCGTTCAAGCCAAAATTCCGTCGGAGGGACCTAACCTTATGCGTGGGCCGGGTCACAAACGGCTAGTGCCTAGCACGGCCAGACCTCGCTCTTCTCGCAGCGACTCCACCGTCGCAATTGGCTGGGGGGGTTTGAGTTATTAAAGGCCGCAGCACTGTTCAACAGGGCTGCGGCCTTATTCTATTTACCCGCTACGATGTGCCAGCATGCAACCGCGCGTGTCGCTGGAGCCGTATGCAGACAATCGCGTCCGTGAAAATCTCGCGACGTTAAAAGGAGCGCCGAAAGTGTGACCTTGCGTCGTCCGGCCCGCTTAGTGCGTGTCGTGCTGCCGGCACCAGGCGATTTTTTCCGCAGTGGTCGTCGGCAGTGGGCCTCCTGCGGCCGTGCGGCTCGCAGGCGAGGCCGCCGAGGTTTCAGTGCCGACTTCGTGAGTGACGTGCGGCACAGAAGCCGGATCAGCAACGGCCGGTTCGGCTGGCGACGGTGCCGCGGTTGCCGCCGGTTTCGGGGCCGGCTTTGCCGTCGTGGCTGGAGCTGCGCTGCCGGCTGGCGCTGCGCCGCCGGCTTTGGCGGCCCGTGCCGCTGCCAGAATATCGGCCGTGCTGGTTTTCTTGGTGCCGGCGGCTGCGGCCGGTTTCGCCGCCCCTTGGGCCCGGGCTAGCTCGGCGGCCGAAGCCTTCTTCTCGCCCGCGGCCGGTTTGGCGGCAGCCGGCTTTGCGGCTGGTTTTGCGGGTTCGGGCTTGGCGGCCGCCGGATCGGGCTTGGGGACCACGGTCAGGAAACTGACGTCGATATCGTACCAGCCGATATTGTTCCAGACGTCGAATTCCACCAGCGCCCGACCTGACATATTGACCGTCTTGACCTGGCCCGTGTGGCCGGCGAAGCGGGCCAGTTCCGGCCGCTGGGCGTCGACGACCACATATTTGTCCGTATATTCCCGCTTGAGTTTTTCAATCTGGTCGAACATAACCTGCCCGTGAGCCAACGACGCCGAAAGTAATAATCGGTCATTCTGCCCCATGATTCGATGCAGATCAAGGCCGGCGGCCCCTTCGGCTGAGTTGAGGCCGGCGACAAAACCCCAGGGTTCTTCTGGACCGAGCGACGCTAGGGTCGCCAGCGCCTGACCGTGGGGGCATTTTGTGTTTTGACCTCTGTGTGGGTAAAGTCGTGCCTGCGGTCTACTAATCATCGATCTACCCTGGTTGAGTCGGAACATCGTGGAAAACCTGCTTGTGCTGGGCGCGGCCGCAGCGGCTGCCGGAGCTATCAATTCAATCGCCGGCGGCGGAACGCTGCTCACATTTCCCGCCCTCTTTGCGGCACTCGGTGGCAGCGACGCCGCTGCCGTCATCGCCAATGCCACCAGCACCACGGCGCTGGTTCCCGGTTCGCTGGCGGGCTCGTGGGGCTACCGCGGAGAAATGCGTCGACTGCCCCGCTGGACGCTGATCTTGATCGTACCCAGCCTGATTGGCGGGCTGATCGGGTCGCTGCTGTTGGTGCTGCTGCCGCCGCTGACGTTTCGACTCTTGGTCCCTTGGCTGATTCTAACGGCCGCCGTTTTGTTCGCCCTGCAGCCGCAGATCGCCCGTTGGACCGGCGTCGCGTCGGGCCCGGCGGAGAACAAGCGGCGGCAAATTGTACTGGCGGTGACCATTCAGTTTTTCGTCGCCATCTACGGCGGCTATTTCGGCGCCGGCATCGGCATCCTGATGCTCAGCATCCTGGGCTTCATGGGCTTGAGCGACATTCATGAAATGAATGCCCTGAAGTCGTTGTTGGGCTCGCTGATCAATGGTGTGTCGGTGATCGTGTTCATTGCCTACGGGCAGATCGATTGGCGGCTCGTGTGCGTGATGGCAGTGGCCGCCGTGATCGGAGGGTACGGCGGCGCCGGGTTGCCAGAAGGCTGAATCGCACGCTCGTTCGCGCAGCGGTCGTGGCCATTGGCCTGACGTTGGCGGCCTATTATTTCTATGGTGAATGGAAGGCGTGATCGCTGGTTGGATCATTGCGATCAGCCGGTGGCTAGAATTTACGGCCGGGACTTCCCCGGCGGTCTGCCGCAGATCTCGTAAAGAAAAACCCCGGCGGCGACAGCCACGTTCAGAGAATCTGTGCCGCCGCGCATCGGAATCGTCACGGCAGCGTCGCAAAGCTGCCGCCACTGGGCAGCCAGCCCATGCGCTTCGTTGCCCAGCAGGATCGCCAGCCGGTCCGGCCTCTGGAGGTCACCCAACCGCGCGGCGGCATCGTCCAGCACCGTTGCCCAGCACTTGACGGCACAGTCGCGACGCAGTAGTTCAATGGCCCGCGACAAGTCGGGAATCTGCGCAAACGGCAGACTGAGGGCCGCCCCCATCGACACGCGCAACACGCGGCGCAACAGAGAGTCGGCGCAGCGGCCGGCCAGCACAACCCCGTCGACGCCAAAGGCAGCGCTGCTGCGGAAGATCGATCCCAGGTTTTCCGGATCTTGCACGTCGACGCAAACCACCAGCGTCAAGGCACCGGCCGAGCCGCTCAGGCTTGCCAAGGGTCGATTCGTCAGTCGGCGTCCGCAAGCCAACACGCCGCGATGGAAATTGAACCCGACGACCTGCTCGACAAGGCCGCTGGGCAAGACATAGACCGGCACGTCGGACGGAATCGGCGCCGGGAGGCTTTCCAGGCAGTTTTTGGCGGTCAGAATGCTCTCCACCGGATAAGGGCTGGCGAGGAGCCGCGCGACCAGTTTGTCGCCCTCAACGACGAACGTCTTTGCCCAGCGCGTGGCGTTGGTCTGTTTGAGATTTCTAAAAACGGCAATCCGCGGGTCTTCGAGATCTACGACTTCAAATTGCGGCATGTGACGCGGAACCTTTCAGCCCCTGGTTGGCAAATTCGACGGCCCGCATACGCTGCTTCGCCAGCACTGCTGGCTATTCGGCCGTCAAACTCGCCCCAATCGTTAAAGTCGCCCACGTTGGTTCGTCGAAGTTTGTCCTAGGCGTCCATGCGCCGACAACTGCGCACCGCCGTCAGCGGTTGGTTCAACTTCGCACGCAACACCACGCGACAATCTGCCTGTGACCGGACTTCGCTTGCTTAACTCGCGGTTAGGGGCTCTGTGGGCACTACTTTGCCTGCTGTTGCCGTTGGCGGGGGGATGCTCGCGCACGGCCTTCCGCATACGGGCGAATAACGAGGTCAAAGCGCTGGTAACAGAAAAGTCCAATGACCCGCGGTGGGTCATGCTGGACTACACGCTCGAAATGGATCCCCGCGCCCGCTACTTCGACCCAACGGCTGCCGATGAGCCCCCCATGCCGCGCGACGACCCAGCAGCCCACCAATTTATGCATTTTGTTGCGGGCCATAAAGGTTCGCCGAAGTGGCACAAATGGGGGGACCAGAAGTTCATCGAAAACCCCACTTGGCGTGCCGATCTGGGCGACTATGTCCAGGTGAACGAAAAAGGCGAGGTCGTGCTGACACTTGACGACGCGGTCAAACTGGCGCGGTTGCATTCGGACAATTACCGCATTTCTTTGGAGACAATTTACCTTTCGGCGCTGGACGTCAGCACGGAGCGGTTTACCTTCGTGACGCAATTCTATGGGAATACGGCCACCGACTTCATCCATCAAGGCAAGAATCCCGTAAGCGCGTCGGCTCCCACGCCCAGCAGCGCCCAAACCAACCCTTCCGGCGGGGCGATAAATTTGCCCGCCGGAACCGCGGCGCAAACGGGCGGAACAACGGGCTCCGCTATCGCGTCGGCATTAGGTCCGTCCAACGGCGTGTTAACCAACTCCTCGCTGCAAGCGCAAAAGTTCTTTGCGACGGGTGGGCAGTTCGTGGTGGAACTGATGAATTCCTTTGCCTGGACCGTGGCGGGGCAAGACCAGAGCAACTACAACTCGCTCATCAATTTCAGCCTGGTGCAACCGTTGTTGCGGGGAGCCGGTCGCATCGTGGCCCTCGAACAACTAACGATCGTCGAGCGCACCTTGCTGAACAACCTCCGCGCCATGCAACGCTATCGGCAAGGCCTGTATACCAATATTGCCGTCGGCGATAACAACGGCGTCGTTGGACCAGGTCGCCGCGGTGGTTTGTTGGGCGGCACCGGCCTCACCGGATTCACCGGCCAGGGCATTACCGGCCTCGGCGGCGTGGGTCAGGTTACGAATTACGGCGGGTCCCTCGTGCCGGCGGGGCCCAGCGGGGCTGCCGCTCAATACGGCACCGCGGGACTGGCCGGCGGCGGCGCCGGCACCGTCGGTGGATTTCTGGGGCTCGTCCAACAGCTCCAACAAATACGCAATACCCAAGACAGCCTGGGCCTGCAAATACGCACTCTGGGACTTTTGGAAGCCAATCAGCAAGCCGGGCTGATCGATCTCTCGCAGGTGGATCAGTTCCGACAAAACATCGAGTCGGAGCGGGCCAACCTTCTGGCGGCCCAAACCACCTTGGCCAACGCGCTCGACAATTTCAAGGTCGGCCTGCTTACGTTTCCTCCCGACGTGGAAATGGCGCTGGATGACACGCTCATCCGTCGGTTCCGCCTGATCGAGCAGGAAACGCGCCAAGCGCAGTTTGCCATCGAAGACTTCGTCAAGCTTATCGGCGATCTGCCCCAAGTCCCCACGTTGGACGAGATCGAAAACGCTTTGGACATCCTGGAGAAGCTTCGCAAGCCGGTCGCCAACATTTTCGAAAAAGTGCGCGGCGACCTCGCCCAGCTCAAAGCGGCTATTCCGCTACGCGAACAGCAAATGGAGCCGGCCAAAGCAAAAACATTTGGCGAAGACGTGGCCAAACTCAGGGAGGCTTTCACCGACCTGGAGATCCGTTTCATCGCTTCCGATGAACGCCTGCAAGCTTTGCGCATAAGGCTCCAACCCGATAATTTGGACCGTTCCACGGACGAACTTGTCGATCTGGCCACCGGCATTTCGGGCCTCACCCAGGAACTATCGCTGGTGCAAGCCAGGGCGCGAGTCGAATCCGTGACTATTCAACGGGTCGAACTCGAGTCCAAGCGGGCTTTTGCCATTGCCCGGGCCAACCGCCTGGATTGGATGAACAACCGCGCGCAGTTGGTAGATACCTGGCGATTGATCGCCTATAACGCCAACGCACTGCTCTCGAACTTCAGCCTCACGTTCTCCGGCGACCTGGGAACCACGGGGAACAACCCGGCAAAATACTCGGGCACCACCGGCGCGCTCAGGGTGGGAGTCCAGTTCGATCCTCCCCTTACCCGCCGGCTCGAACGCAATAATTTCTGTTCGTCTCTGATCAGTTATCAGCAGGCTCGCCGCGACCTGTATCAATACTACGACGGCGTGAACCAAACCTTGCGGCGTATATTGCGAACGCTGAAACAACTGGACAACAACCTGGAGATCCAACGTCGCGCCGTGGTGATCGCCGTGCGGCGAGTCGACCAGACCCGCGAACTGCTCAACAAGCCGCCGGAACCGGCCATGCCCGGCGGCGCGGTCGTCCAATTCAGCCCGACGGCTGCGCAAAACCTGTTGTTCGCCCTCTCCGACTTGCGCAACGCACAGAACAATTTCATGAGCGTCTGGCTCAATCACTACGCGCAGCGGATGATCCTGATGCGCGAAATGGGACTCATGGAGCTTGACAAAGACGGGCTGTGGATCGACCGGCCGCTGTCGGAAATCGAATTCAACGAAGAAGAAGAAGTGTATATGCCGCCGTCGGTGCCTACCGAGTGGTTTCGCCTGGCAGGCGTCGATGACGAGACCGCCAAAAAACTGCTGGCCGAAGGCATCGATAAAACGGAGCGCAAAGACCATCGAGCGCAAGCCGAGGAAGCCGGAACCGACGACGACAATCCAGCGGTACAGACCGGTGAAACGGACTCCCGGGTGGTCGGCAGCGAGAACGGCTGGTCGATAGACTCGGGTTCCGCGCACCGGATCATGCGGGTGAGCAATACCGAAATACTGCCGGAGACGCCAATGCCCGAGGCATCGCCGACGGAACCGGAAATCAAACCCGTAACGGAACAGCCGGAAACAAGGAAGCCTCCCTCGGCTTACCGCCGGACGAACCGGTCGAATGGTCACCGAATAAACGCCGGGCCTGGGTCTTGATCGGAAACCAGCGAAGATGCGTCCGGTTTACTGGCCGACCGCGTGTTTTCGAATCCGAGGGGCCGCGTGGTTTGCCGCTGGGCTGGCCGGTGATAAAACGCGTCAGCCGCGTAAGAAAACGTGGCCGAAGCCCCAATCAGACTATGCCATTCGGTGTAGGCCTAAATTAACGGTTCGTAAGAAGTTGCCGAAATTGAGGCTCCTTGGGCGAATGACCGGTTCGAGCTTGAATTCGTTGACGATACGGACAACAATTAAGTACCGCAATCACCGGAGCAGGAACCGTCCGCAACGGGTCTTGCTTGTGGCCCTCCCACCCTCTGATTTTCTCACTTGGTGCCCTGGCGGAACGTGTTCGATTCTGGACCGGACCTCGGGTGAATGCCTCGTATGTCGACGATCGAAAAACCTCCTGCCAGTCGCGTTCCATTCCGTCAGCCCACGGCCCCCCCACCCTCGCCCCGTTCCGGAGCGTTGTGGGCTGCGGTGAAGCGGGGCCTGATGCTGATATTCATCCTGGCTGTGACGGCAGCCGGTGCGTACTTCGCCTGGGAGCAAGGGTACCTGCGCAGCAACCCCCCGGCGAGTTCGGACGCCATCACGCAGGAGGTGAAACGGAGTGACCTGGTGGTCACCGTCACGGAAGACGGCAATCTGGAAAGCTCGAGCAACTTGGATATCAAATGCGAAGTGGCCGGCGGCAGCACTATCTTATGGCTGATCAAAGACGGCACCCATGTCAATCAGGGAGAAGAGCTCGTTCGCTTGGACTCCGCCCTGATTGAAGAGCAGGTCAACACGCAAAAAATTGCTTATGAGAAAGCCCAGGCGACGCGGATCGAAGCCGAGCGGGCGTTTTCGGCTTCTAAAATCGCCGTGCAGGAGTTCATCGAAGGCACTTACTCCCAGCAGTTGCAGATCTGCGAGGCCAACATCACGATCGCGCTGGAAAACCTTCGCGCCGCTGAAAACACCTACCATTACACCGAACGCATGATGCGCAAGGGTTATGTGCCTTCGCTCCAACGCGACTCGCAGGCGTTTGCGGTGGAACGGGCAAAGCTGGACCTGGCCACTGCCCGAACGGCCAAGACCGTGTTGGAAAAATTCACCCGCGCCAAAACTCTCGAGGATTTGGAGAGTAAGCGTGACACGGCCGAAGCCAAAATGCGCGCCGAGGAAGCCGCATTTGCCCTCGAGGAAGGTAAGCTCAAGCGGCTTACCGGCCTGTTGGAAAAATGCACGATCGAGGCCCCGCGCGACGGCATGGTGATTTACGCGAATGAAACCAGCAATCGCCCTGGCTCCCAGAGCGTGACGATCGAGGAAGGAGCCGCAGTGCGCGAACGTCAATCGGTTCTGCGATTGCCGGATCTCGATCACATGCAAGTCAAGGTCCTGGTCCACGAGTCGAAGGTCGAAAAACTGCGCCCCGGCATGCGGGCTCGCATTCACATCCAGGATGCAGACTACCAGGGCACGGTGGCCACGATCGCCAACCAGGCGGAGCCGTCCAGCTTTTGGGCCGCGGCGGTCAAGGAGTTCGCCACCATCGTCAAAATCGACGACGAAGAAATTCCTCACGATGGAATCCGGCAACTGAAGCCGGGCATGACCGCTTCGGTCGAAATCCTGGTGGCAGATCGCAAGGACGTGCTTAGCGTGCCGATCGAGGCCGTGCTGGAACAAGGTGAAAAGGCGTTCTGCTGGGTCAAGTTTGGCCACGGTGCGGAACGTCGCGAGGTCCAGTTGGGACTCAACAACACCACCATGATCGAAGTGAAATCGGGTCTTATGGAGAACGACGTCGTGCTGCTCAATCCTCGGCGATTCGCCAGTGACCTGGCCGCGGAATTCAAGAAGGACGGGACGATCAATGTCAAGGAGCGCTACGGCGAACAGCCGAAAGGAGCCCAGATCGGGCCGGGTACGGACGGTCGTGGCTCGGGAGGTCGCGATGGTTCGGGCGCTGGCGGGCCGCAAGCGTCGTCTGAATCCGGCGGAAAACCCGGCGGAAAGTCTGGCGGCGGCCGGGGCAATCTGATGCAGTACGACGCCAATAAGGACGGCAAGGTCAGCCGTGAAGAGGCACCCGAACGGATGGCCCAATTCTTCGACAACATCGATCAAAATCACGACGGCTTTATAGACGCCAAGGAAGCCGCCGCGGCTGCGGCCGCCCGCAAAAAACGCGAGGCGGAAGGGGGCGGCGGACCACCGCCCGGCTGACGCGAGGACGGCTTCTCTCCCGCATTGATCCTTTGGACCCAGTGCTTGCGGCTTCGCAACGACCCAGTCAGCAGCGACCGGCGCTCAGCATACACGGTATCCCCACCAACCCCATTCGTGAACTGATTGCCACTTCCGTGTTAGCCCGATCCCGCTTTCTCAAGTCCTTGCAACTTGGGCTCAAGAGCCTGCTGCTGCATAAGCTGCGTTCGGGTCTGGCCATTTTGGGCATTTTCATCGGTGTCACGGCCGTCATTTGGCTGGTGGCCATGGGCGAGGGCGTCAGCTACCAGGCGCAACAGCAAATCAAAGACCTAGGAGCCACGAACATCATCGTGCGGAACATGAAGCCGCCCCAGGAAGGTTCGAAAGGGGGCGGAGGGCGAAGTTTTCTGCGCTATGGTCTCTTGCGAGATGATTTCGAGCGGATCGTGGGCGGCATCCCCACGGTCAAACAAGCTGTGCCGATGCGTGAGATCGCCCGTGAGGCGCGTTACTTGGACCGTTCGGCAACGGTCCGTTTGGTCGGCTGCACGCCCGAATACTCCGAGATCAACAACCTCAAGATGGCCCGCGGCCGGTTTCTAACCGCGGAAGATGAAATCAAGGAAGAAAACTATGCCGTTATCGGCGACCGCGCCGCACAGTTGCTCTTTCCCTACCAGGATCCGATCGGCAAGGCGGTTCAGATCGACAAGGATTTTTACGTCATCATCGGGCAAACCGCGGAGCGCATGGCCACTGGCAATATCGGCGGCAGCTTTTCCTCTCAAAACTACAATCTCGACATCTACATTCCGCTGAACACGTTGCATGGGCGCATCGGCGATTCGGTCGTGAGCTCGCGAACCGGCAGTCGCGAAGGCGAAATTGTCGAGCTCAGCCAGATCACGGTGACGGTGTACGATTTAGACCAGGTCGACGAAACGGCCAGCATCATCCAGTCTTTGTTGGAGAAGTTTCACAAACAGGTCGACTATTCGATCACCGTGCCCAAGGAGTTGCTGCGGCAGGCCGAAGTGTTGCAAATGATGTTTAACGTGCTGTTGGTGCTCATTGCCGGCATTGCTCTCTTGGTCGGCGGCATCGGCATCATGAACATCATGCTGGCCACGGTCACGGAGCGTACCCGTGAAATCGGCATTCGCCGAGCACTGGGAGCCAAGCGTCGCGACATCGTGCAGCAGTTTCTGAGCGAGACGGTAGTGCTATCCGGAGCGGGGGGGCTGTTGGGCGTGCTTGCCGGCTTTGCCTGCAAGCCGGTCGTCTCTGGAGTGCGTTGGACGGCTAAATTTCTGCTGCCGGATTTGATCAACTCGCTCCCCAGCAATATTCAACAACTCGAACCGCGCATCGCCACCTGGTCGGTGGTCGCGTCGTTTTTAATTTCGGTCGGTGTCGGCGTCGTCTTTGGCCTTTATCCGGCCCAACGCGCGGCCCGCATGGATCCCATCGAAGCTCTGCGGCACGAATAACCCAAGTTTCCTTTTTCAGCGCCCCGGCGATTCGCCAGTGGCTTCCAGCACCGCTATGAAAATGGCCGCCCGGGTTATCGAGGTCACCAAGGAATACCGTCTCGGCGGCGGCGTGATCGTGCGTGCGCTGCGCGGCGTCTCGCTGGACGTGCCGGAGGGAGACTTCCTGGCGATCATGGGCCAGTCGGGTTCGGGTAAGAGCACGATGTTGAATCTGCTCGGCTGCCTTGATCGGCCGACGACCGGGCAATACATTCTGGCCGGACAGGATGTATCGCGGCTGGCCGATGATGATTTATCGGAAATTCGCAGCCGCTATCTCGGCTTCATCTTTCAGTCGTACAACTTGATCCAGCAGTTGACCGTGGTGGAGAACATCGAGCTGCCCTTGCAGTACCAGGGGCACGTCACGGCGGCCGATCGACAGCGGTGCGTTGAACTGGCCAAGCTGGTCGGACTGGGGGATCGTCTCGACCATCGCCCCACGCAGCTTTCCGGCGGACAGCAGCAACGCGTGGCCATCGCCCGGGCCCTGGTAAACGACCCACAAGTGATTCTGGCCGACGAACCCACGGGCAACCTCGATACGGCCACGGGCGAAGAAATCATGGAGATGCTTAAAAGCCTGAATCGAGCCGGCAAGACCATCATCATGGTCACTCACGAGCCGGACATCGCGGCCCAGGCTCATCGCACGATTCGCATGCGGGACGGGATAGTCGAGTATGCCGAGCCGTACGTTGTGCGGGCGTAAGACCCCGGCGCATCGCGCACTCGCGGCCGCTTCATCACCCACGCGCTTGCGGATTAGCAATACGCCCTCAAGATTCCAAACTGGCTTGCACGAGCACGCGGGTTTTTTCCAACCCGGTGCGAGCCACTTCGAAAGGGTCCTGCTGCCAATAGTTGCGGTTAAACAGCTCCAGCGACAAATAGCCGTGGAAGCCGTTATTGCGCAGGATGCGAAAGATCTCTTTCAGCGGAGCCACGCCGTCGCCGGGATAAACGCGTTGCGAGTCGTTGACATCCTTGCGACCCGGCTCGGCCGGATAATCGTTGAGATGCATCACGTGCATGCCCTGCGGGCCCAGCAGATGCAGCCCGCTGATGTCAGAACCGCCCTTGTGCAGGTGAAAAACGTCAGCCAGCACGCAGGCTTTCGGATGCCGGGCTTCAATCGCCACATACGTTGCTTCGCCAAGCCGGCTAAGAGTCTGCGAATGCCCCCAAAACTCGACCTGGGGCACGACGCCGAACGAATCTCCCAACTCCAGGACGGCCCGATACCGCTCGGCCACAACCGGCAGGCTCAGGTTGTTTGTCTCCTTGGCCCCGGCCGCCGGGGCGGCGATCCGTTTGCCGCCGATCTGTGCGGCCAGGTCCATGCAGCGTTTCGCCTCTTCGAGCCCCTTGGCCCGCCGTGCGTCGTCGTCGAGGATCCATTCCGGGAAGGCGATAAGACTTTCGACGGTGAGCCCGAGGTCCGCGATGAGTTTTCCCAGGTCCTTGAGCGAGCCTCCTTCTTTGACGTAGGCGTCGATCTCGCCGATCCAAGGTTCCACCGCGTGATAACCGGCCTTGGCGGCGATCTCCATTTCGGCGGGCAACGTCAGCTTTTGTCCGCGAATCGTGCTCGTGTTCAAACAATAATGAAAACCAGCCCCGACCGGGGCTCCCGGGCCGGGAGCCGCAGCCGACGCTTGCGTCGCCGCCAGTTGAGCTAGTCCTGCCATTCCCGCACCCTTTGCCAACGTGCCGAGTAAACCGCGGCGGTCAATCTCATCATGCATGGAAGATATCCTGAAAACTCTGGAACTCGTCATTTAAAAACCGGATTCAACGCAGAACCACGGACTCAAGGCTCAAGCGGTATCTCCTCCGACGCGTCGAATTTCGTGACATACTCCTTTCGCAGCCGGGGAGCCGCAGGGCCCGGCAGCGGAGGATCTTCGTCCCGTTGCCAGGCGAGGATAAAATGGAGCGTTTCCTGCCGTCGTTGGAGGTTCTCGTCGGTGGTGACATACTTTTCGATCAGCCGCCAACCCAACTCCAGGTAGGCGTTTACTTCGTCGGTGTCGCGCAGGGTTATCAGCCGACGCGTATCTTCCACCCCCACCACGGAGGCCAAAACGTAACGGACCTTTTCGGGAGTGTCCGGGGTCGCCGGCACCGTGTATTGGTTGAGTAGCCTCCAGCCGAACCGCAAATAATAGTTGGCGGTTTCAGGACTCGTGGTTTCCATGATTCGCCGGGTGCCGAGAACGCTCATAGGCGTTATCTTAACATCGTGGATCGAGTTTCCCAAACTCCCAAATTAGCACGACGAGCCCGCACCGAGGAAGCACTATGGAGCCGCAACCCGCAATTCACTACGACTTTGTCGTGCCGACGAAGATCGTCTTTGGTTGGGGACGCCGCTGCGAAATCGGCAGCCTGATGCGCGGTATGGGAAGGCGCTGCTTCGTCGTTTGGGGCTCAAGAACGCTGGCGGCTTCCAGCGTGGGAGCCGAGATTCTCAGCGGCTTGCAAGACGCCGGCTTGGAGGTGGTTCGCCTGACGATCATCGATCACGAACCAGAGATCGAAGACGTTGACGCGACCGCTCATTCGCTGCACGATCATCGGGCCGGTGCGCATGACGTGATTTTGGCCATTGGGGGCGGCTCGGCCATGGACCTGGGCAAGGCGGTGGCCGCGCTGGCCACGAACCGGGGGAGCGCGACCGTCAAGGATTATCTGGAGGGGGTAGGCCGGGGATTGGAAATCAGTCATCCGCCCTTGCCGCTGGTCGTCATGCCGACCACCGCGGGCACCGGCAGCGAGGCGACCAAAAATGCGGTCATCTCCTCGTACGACCCGCCGTTCAAGAAGAGCCTGCGGTCCGAACTGCTGCTGCCGCGTTGCGTCGTCGTCGACCCCGAACTGACTATCAGCATGCCGCCGGCTATAACGGCTCAGAGCGGCATGGACGCCATCACGCAGTTGATCGAAAGTTACCTCTCGCGCCGCGCAAGGCCGATTCCGCAGGCCCTCGCGCTGCAAGGGTTGCGCATGGCCGTGCCGGCGCTGGTGCAAGCGCTGCGCCAGCCCCATCATCGTCAGGCCCGCGAAGCCATGTCTCATGCCGCCTTGCTCTCCGGCATGGCCTTGGCCAACAGCGGCTTGGGCTTGGCGCACGGCGTGGCGGCGGCCCTGGGCGTCCATTGCCGCGTGCCGCATGGACTAGCCTGCGGCGTCATGCTTCCTTGGGCCTTGCGAGTAAACCGAGTGGTATGCACCACCCAATACGCGGAACTTGCAGGTGTCTTGGGCCTGCCAACGGAGCCGTCGCCGGCGGTGGCTGCCGACAGTTTCGTCGATCTGATCCAGCGGTTGTGCCGCGAAGTCGGTTTGCCTTCCCACCTGGCGGACCTGGGCGTGGGGCGCGAGCAGATTCCCGACCTGGTCAGAAGTTCGCGGGCAACAGCATGGACGGGAATCCGCGACTGGTGTCCGATGAAGAACTGGCCGCATTGCTCGAGGAGGCGTTATGATCGTGGCCGCTGGTTTGACCCCCGCCTGGCAGCAGATCCTGGTGTTCGACCGCCTGGACCTGGGCGAGGTGAACCGCGCCGCCAGGCTCACTGGTGCGCCTCCGGCAAAGTGCTCAACGTGGGCGTGGCACTCGCGCACTTGGGAGCCGACTCGCAGACCGTGGCCCTGGCCGGCGGACCGCCGCGCGAGGCCATCGAGCGCGAACTTACCAGCCTGGGCATGCGTCATTCTCTGGTGACCGCGCATTGGTCGACCCGCGTCTGTACGACGCTGCTCGATCGAGCTACCGGTCGCACGACGGAACTGGTGGAGAACGCCGGTCCCGTGACCGCGGAAGAGCTGGCAGAGTTTACCAGCGTGTTTGCGCGGGTAAGCGTCGATGCCGACGTCGTCGTGCTCACCGGCTCTCTGCCGGCAGGCACTCCCGAGACGTTCTATCGCGACTTGCTAGGCCGCGTCTCCTGCCGCACGCTGCTCGACATGCGTGGCCCTGAGCTGTTGGCGGCCCTCCCGTGGCGGCCGTTCCTGGTAAAACCCAATCGCGAAGAGTTGGCAAAAACGGTGGGGCGACCATTGACCAGCGATAGCGATCTCTTGGCGGCGATGCGGGAAATCAACGATCAGGGAGCCGCCTGGGTCGTGGTCAGCAGCGGCCGCGAAGCGCTCTGGGCGCGGGGCGAAGGCCGCGCGTTTCGCCTGCAACCCTTATCGGTCGAAACCGTGAACCCCATCGGCTGCGGCGACTGTCTTGCAGCGGGCATTGCCTGGGGATTGTCCGTCGGGCGCGAGCCCTTGGACGCGCTACGGCTGGGCATCGCCGCTGCCGCCGAAAACGCCGGCGAACTGCTGCCGGCGCGATTGGACCCGCAGCGCGTGCAAGAGCTGGCCGAGCAGGTGCGGATTGAGGATGTGCCTTAGCAGCCTTCCTGCCTTTCTCATAATAACTCGCCTCGTCTTTCTTGTTTTTTTTCACCGACTGGCCCACTAATTCGTTGAAAAGTAGTCCACCTTTGGCATATAGTCGCATTTGTCGTGATCGAGGAGGGGGCTGACAGGAACGAACGTAATCGGACGGGTTTACTAGTACCCAGTACCAGTCGCGTTCAGGAGCGGTGGAGTTAAGTTCTTGGCTTGCCGCGTTGTTGGACCCCGCGTTTCACTAACAACCTCAGCTTTGCGAGCCCGGTTGGATGCTTGGCTCGCAGAGACCCGTGTCACGGCTGGACAGCCGCTACCTCCGGCTCTGTTGGCGACGGTATGCCGCTAGCCGGTTCGTCAAACGTCGACGGCCAGGGTGGGTGACGTAAAACCCGGGCAGTGTTTTTTAGGGTCTTTCACAATCCTAAAAGCTGCTGCGAAAAGTCGTCGATTAACTCGGGCGTTCCGGCGGGGTAAGCACTTGCTGTCGAGATATTCGTCCAGTGTTTTTTGGCGGCTTCGCAAGTAAGCGCCGTGGTCGACAGTCCTGGCCTTCGGGCCTGAGTCTGTCAAAGGGGTCCGCGGGAAATTGCCGCGGATCCAAGCTACCCGCGGACCGGCTGGTTGTTCCCTCGGTCCGCCACAAGAACACGCTACGGCGCTAAAGCGAACGCCGCCGCGAGACAAAGCGTTTTCCAGGCAGCGGTGCGCCGCCCTACGCGGGGCCCGCCCGCTGCCTTTTTTTCGTGGGGCTCATCAAAGGGGTCAGCCGTGTAGGTCAGGCACTCCCGTGCCTGACATTCCCTAACCAGGCGAACATGTCGAACTATTGCCGCTACTGTATCGCTGGGTGGCTTGTTTCTTTATTCACTCTCGATGGCACGCGTTCTCGTACGCATGTCAGGCACGGGAGTGCCTGACCTACCAGGCTTGGCTCCGTTTCGCACTTTCAGGCAAATCAAGGAGTCACGACCCTGTGGCTCTTTCTCTTGCGGCGGCGCGTTACAAATTGTGGAGTGCAACGGGAACCCCACCCCGCCGCTCGGCTACAATGGGACAGGACAAAGGGGACGCAGCTCATTCTTTAGTACGTGTCAATAAGCGGTACTGGGTGGTCAGTGTGTTGCTGAAAACACCAGAAATAGACAACCCATTGAGTCGGCGCGTCCGCCGCTACGCCACTGGCTCGGGCCTTGACATAAAGCAATGCAGAGTGCCATATGCCTCGCAGTAAACTGCGTCTAGTGAACTATGTTCGATGTCCTCCAGAATTCCGAGTTTGCTTTTCCATACTCCGGCGCGTGCAATCTCGCCGCATGCCCAGCGTCGCCATTAGGCTGTCGATATATCGCTATTTTCTGAATGCCAGGCTCAAAGTCTGCTCCATCGCATGCCTTGAATCCGACCGCTTCGTATGCCCCGATCACACTGTCAATTCTCAGGTCCGGCGTGGCTCCATCAGGCCAAAATGTGTCCGGCTCGTTAAACGGGTCCCACGGAATTCTTTCATCGTAAGCAGCATAAGCGAAGCAATTGTGACCTTCCGTGGCCTCGCTGCTTATTTGATACCCTGCGGCGGCGAGGCCAGAAAATATATTCTCAAGATTTGCACGCGCTTCAGGCGTATCCATTTGTTCTGGCCCATTCCAACCAAGCTTGCCTCACTTGCTCATACGGAATTGCGCGTTGACCCTTGAACGGTTCGTGTTGCGTAATAGATTTTCGCGCCAAAACCAACGGCCACCCTTCGCCTGTAGTTCGCTGAAAATAAACGGGAGCGCCTTTTCTCCCATGCCAATGATTTGCTGATATGCCTCATGAAGGTAGATCGCGTCTAGCCGCGATACGTGAGACGTCTCGGTGGTCCATCGTCGCATTAGCGAGTCAAATCGACTCCGTGGGCTTTCCTTTGATAGCATTACCCTAACAGCGTCAGCGATACTACTGGTCAGTCGCAACTGAAGCTGTTCGAGCGCAGTGGCGTGGCCACCTGCGCCAATCCACGCAAGCAGGCTAGGAGACGCAACTACTCTTGGTGTAGTAGCAAATGCCTCGCCTGCCACAACCAAGTGAACCTTAGACTCGGTTAGGTACAGGCTGGCTTTTTCCTGATATTTTTTGGCCTCAGTCGGTGACCGCTTTGGTCCCGGCTGATAATGAGTGCTGAACCGGCATGCGTGCGCTAACCTCTTCGTCGGCATCCGGTTTAAGGAAGAGCATTTTGAAGGAGTTTTCAATGTATGTCATTGCCTCCACTAAATAGGTCTCAGTAATCACTAGCTCTCGCAGCGCGCGAATTTCTGCTGACAGCCAATTATCTTCGTCAATGTGAAACGCAACTCTCCATCGAGGCTCTGCCGGCCTGACAACCTCAAGCCCGGTAACTCTTACGAGAACCGTATCGTCTCCGTCGCCTACCTCGCGACGATCCAATCCGGCCGTAATGCCATCGATTCTAACCTCTTGCATCTCGGCAAGAAAATATGCTGAGACAACCGCCTTAACAGTCATTCCGTCAAACTGATCGAAAAATGCGTTAAGGTCATCTCGCGATGACTGAGACACGCTGCCTTCGTAGCTGCCTCGAATTACGTCGACATGAATATGGGTCTCGGGCTTCCGTCGCTTTGCAAATGCGTGAACAAATGCGAGGCTCTTGCGGTTGCCATATGAAGTGATGATCGGCCCGCGCGAGGCGAGCTTTCGTAGGCCTTTATCCGCGGTCCAGCCACAGACGTTAATGCCTGTGCAGTGGGACCCGCGGAAATCTGGCAGTTTCATTTGCATTCTGTCGAGCCCGTCGAGGCGGCTTTCTGCCCGGAATTGCGCTAGTAGTCAGTCCGAACCTTGAATTATATCGTCCACATCTTCACAAAAAACCCCCATTTTTTCGCTTTTTGTCTCGGCGCTGGTTCGGTGCGGGCGGCAGTTTAGCTGATTCTGCATATTGTGGACAGGTTGCCTTTACTGCTACAGATGCGTAGACTTGCCGCATGGTCACAAAATCCAAGCCGCCGACGCCAATAGAGGCAATCCGCAACAAGCTGCGAGAGGCAGCCGCCGACAGCGGCCTGACTCAGCAGGAGATCGGCGAGGCAATGGGATTCAGCGCCTCCGGGGCACGCCAGGCCGTGTCCCGCATCCTCAAAGCCGATTCTGACTATGACCCCCGCCTGACGACGCTCATAGCGTTCGCCAAGGCCGTCAAAAGGCCGCTAAGCGACCTTCTCTAGTCGCCACCGACTTCCCGCCGTAGGGCAAAAGATTTCTTTTTGATGTCTACCAATGTGTTGACAATCATCGCCCTACTGTCTACAATTCAGTAGACAACAAAAGGGAGCGGAAGATGATTAGCAACGCCTGCCAGCACAATGAAACGAAGAAACACGGCCGGGACCGCTATGGGGTCCAGCGGTACAAGTGCTTGGTCTGCGGAAAGACGTTCAGCGAACCCACTGTGAAGCTGATCGGCGAAAGCCGCTTGCCCATCGATCGGGCCGTTATGTGCCTGCGCATGATCTTGGAAGGGACTTCGATCCGCAGCACTTCGCGGCTCACCGGAACCGACAAGAATGCGATCATCGGCTTGCTGGTTGAAATCGGCGAGCAGTGCGCCCGGTTCATGCGGGTCACGCATCGCGCGTTGCCGGTCGAAGATATTCAGTGCGATGAAATTTGGTCGTTTGTCGGCTGCAAGGAACGGACTCGCGAGCGGCTCGACAAGGGGACGGAGTTCGGCGATTGCTACACGTTCACCGCTCTTGAGCGTAACACAAAGTTGCTCGTCACCTGGCACGCTGGCAAGCGGTGCCCGAGTGATACAGAGCGATTCATTCACAAGCTAAATGCTGCGACAAGCGGACGATTTCAGGTATCGACCGATGGCTATGGGCCGTACTTGGTAGCGATTCCCTGGATCATGGGCGGCCGGGTAGACTTCGGACAAGTGGTCAAGAACTATGCCACTCCCGATGTGAAGGATCAACGCCGCTACTCGCCAGCCACGGTATCAAGCTGCGAAAAGAATCCGATCCTTGGCGACCCGGACGTTGACAATATCTGTACCTCGCACGTCGAAAGACACAACCTTTCGATGAGAATGGGAATGCGGCGGCTGACTCGGCTCACGAACGGCCACAGCAAGAAGCGCGAGAACCATGAAGCCGCACTGGCTCTTTGGTTTGCATTTTACAACTACTGCCGTGTTCACATGACGCTGAAATCGACTCCGGCCAAAGCGGCGGGATTGACCGATCACACCTGGACCGTGTTAGAATTGCTGGAGAAAATAGCAACACACTGACCACCCACTACCCAATAAGCTGGGGGAAACAAAGGGGCCTGAAAAGATGTCCGGAACCGTTTTTGTCTTTTTTTAGGACGAGCCTGGGGGCGATATGGGTTCTCGTGCATGTCGCTGAAGCCGACAATGTTACCGCAAGAAAAACGCCCATGCGTCGGCAACAACAAGGCTGCTGATCACTCGATCCTCACGCCCCGGCCGGCGCCCCCGCGGAGCCGGTTGGCAACAAGTGGCGATTGGCCATCGCGATCCCGCTTACGATAGCCCCAATAATACCGACAAATCCCTGGTCTGTCCCGCAAATGAACAGGTTCTTCAAATGCGTGGTGCCGTCCCATTGTTTCTCCGGCGCCCGTAAACGGCGCCATTGTCGTGACCCGTGAAACGCCGGATCGTGGTGGGGCTGAACGTATCGGTATCAATCACGGCATGACGAAAATCGGGGATGAAACGGGCCGCCGCCGTCGCGATCCGGTCGTAGCAGCGCAGCTTGGCCAGGCGATATTCCTCCGGGGGCAAGGCTTGCCACAGCCCGTAGTTGGCCAGGGCCGTGATCCGCACCACCCCCTCGCCCAACGGTTCGGCGTAGTCGAAATTATTCGGCGAACAAATGACGCCGCTGCGCACGTCGATCAGTTCCGTCGGCTTTTGCCAGTGAAATTTCTCGCTGTCGTTGAAAAAAACAATCGTGCGGCCAAAACCAAGCTGCTTAGGCTGGGCGTTCAGAACGGACACCGTTTCCACGAACGAAAGCTGGCCCGGTTGCCGGCACTCCGCTCGGCTCACGTCATCGCAGAGCCGCATCGTTTCCACCCAGCCGGCCGACGAAAGGACGCGGTTGGCGCACACCTCGCTGCCGTCGTTCAACACGACCTTGGCCACGCGCCCCTCTTCAACATTCAAACGATCGACCCCTGCCCGCAGCCGGAGCTCGCCCCCTAACTCCTTGAATCGCCGCACCAGGTTCTTCAGGATCAGCCGAACCCCGGCGAAGGGACGGGCAAAGCCCTCCATGAAAATGCTGCGAAACATGATGCAAAACTGGGCAAAATCCATGTCGTGTTCGCGGGCACTGCCGTAGAACATCAGGGCGCGAAGAGCATCTCCACGAGCAGCGGATCGGTGATGTGCTCGGCCACGACCTGGCGAGCGGACTGGCCCTCGCTGAGCGATTCCAATTCGTCGTAGTCGCGGATACTGCCGACTAATCGCTCGAAGTTATCCTTTTGCCGCGGAAAGTGGCGCTGCACCTCCGCGCGGAACAACTCGAAGTCGTTATTGAATTCCAGCGTCAAGCCCGGGAACATGATCGCCGAGCCCACCTGCGGCGACAGCGAGAAATCGTCCCAGGAAAAACGCAATTGCCGCAGCAAACGCGCCAACGGCCCCTTCTTGCTTCCCTTGGGAGTGAAATTCGTCACCGCGTGCAGACCGACGTCGTAGTTGCGTCCGCCCTGCCGATAGAACGAATTCAGGCCGCCGATGGTCGTATGCCGCTCGAGGATGCACACGCGCTGATCGTAATGAGCCAACCGAATGCCGGCCGCCAGTCCGGACATACCAGCGCCGATGATGATGGTGTCGTACATGGCATGCCAAGCAGCCTTCGTTGCCCCTCTTACGCTTTGTCCGATTACGGCTGCACGTCCTTCATCAGCGGCGTCAGATAATTCACCGTGCTCTGCATCGAAGCCAGGGCCGTATAGTCATCCTCGGGCACTTGCACGCGATAGCGTTTGCGCAGCTCCATCACGATGTCGAGAAAGTCCATGCTGTCCAACTGCAATTGCTCGCGAAAAGGGACTTCGTCCTTAAGCTCGCTCAAGTCCTCGTCGGGCGCAATATCGCTGAGGATGTCCTTGACGGCTGCTTTAATCTCGACGGGGGTCATGCCGGCATATCTCCGCGGTTCAAAATCGCTTAATGATCACAACTGAATTGATGCCCAACATGCCAAACGAGTTGTTCAGGATGGTGTCGACGCGGCGCGTCTCCCGCGGCTGATTGATGACCAGCCCGTCGAGTTGACATTCCGGATCGAGCTCGTCGACGTTGATGGTGGCATGGCAGACGCCGTCGTTAAAAGCCGGCAAATTACCGCACAGCTCGAGCGCGCCGGCAGCCCCCATCGTGTGGCCGATGAAGCTTTTGGCATTATTGAACAGCGTGCGCTCGGAGCCTTCGAACACGCTGCGCAGGGCGGCGCATTCCTGCGTGTCCCCCAGCCCCGTGCCTGTGGCATGCGTGCTGACGATATCGATTTGCTCGGGCCCGATGCCGGCTCGCTTGAGCGCCAGTCGGACACATTCGGCCTGCCGCACCGGATTGGGGAGCACGAAGTCGGTGGCATCGCTGTTCATGGCGTAGCCGATCAGTTCACCGTAGATTCGAGCCCCGCGACGCTGCGCGTCCGAAAGCCGCTCGAGCACGGTCAGGCAGCCTCCCTCGGCAACCACGATGCCATTGCGGTGCATGTCAAAGGGCCGCGAAGCCTTGGCCGGGTTGTCGTGCGAGGCGAGCGCGCCTTGGCTTTTGAAGCTGGCGAAGATGCCAAAGGTATGAATGCTCTCCGACACGCCGCCGGACAGCGCCACGTCGCACTCGCCGAGCCGCAACATCTGCGCGCCCTGGATCAGCCCCGCATTGCCGGCGGCGCAGGCGGCGCCGATCGTGTAGTGCGGGCCGGTGATGCCCAGGCTCAGCGAAATCTCGCCTGCCGGGTTGTTGGCCACGGTCCGGGGATTGTGATGGTGCGACCAGAACTTGGTGTCGTAGTCGAAGCCCTTTAGCTCGTAGATTTCATTTTCGGTCTCGACGTTGCCGTGTTCGGTGACGCCGACGTAAATCCCGACCATGCTCTTATCGACATTGGGCCAATCGAGGCCGGCGTCGGCGATTGCCTCGTGCGCACAATAAATCGCCACGCTGCCGGCCGCGTGCCGCGACGCAAGTCTTTGCGGTTCTGATAGCGCAGCTCGTCGAAGCGACAGATTCCCGCCACGGTTCGGCCGACGTACCGGATTTCGTAGTCCGTCACACCGCTTCGCCCAGCCAGCAGGCTATCGCGAAATTCGGCCAGGTTGTTGCCGTTGGGAGCCGTAAGTCCAATTCCGGTGATTACAATCCGGTCGTGGTCCGGCCGATCACAAGTCTGGCCCGCGGGTGAACTACGTGAAATCATGTCCCGATCCCTGGACTTGCCACGATGAAGCTCAATTAAATGTCAAATGTGGTACAAAGGGACGGTTGCCGGTAGGGACACGACCGCCGGCTCTGCACGGTCGAAAATGCAGAATTATTACCGCTAAGTTAAGCGGTTCAGGTTAGCGGGCCGAGCTAGGGTTGGCAAGCCGCTCACCCGACAGCATCGCAGGCAGTTCCCCCCCGCCATAACCACAGGCATCCGTTACACTTCCTCACAGCGAGCAGCGGTCTAACTAAATTGCCAGTCGTTCCAATCCCGCGGACATCGATACGTCCGGCACGTACCCCAGTTCTTTGCGAGCCCGAGTTATGTCGAACCAATGCGACCGGCCGAGTTGCGCTGCCAAAAAGCGGGTCATTCGCGGCTCGCCCGGTAAACGCAGCAACCGATAACCCAATTCCATCATAGCGCCGATTCGCCAGGCGGCCACCATCGAAATCGATTGGCGCACCGAAGGCAGTCCGGCCCGCTCCAGCAGTTGGTCGATAAACTGCCAACAATTCACCGGCTCACCGTTACTGATAAAGTAAGCCTTGCCCGCCGCGATGGAGCTTGGTGAGAGGACGTCAGCCGCCAGCAGATGCGCTCGGGCCGCGTTTTCTACGTGCACCATGTCGATGCGGTTCGTGCCATCGCCGACGCGGCGCAACTGCCCTCGCCGTGCCCGCTCGATCAACCGCGGCACAAGATGCCGATCGCGCGGCCCCCAAATCAGATGTGGCCGCAGCGAACAAGTGGCCAATTGGGTGCCGTTGGCGGCCAACACTTCCTGCTCGGCCAGCGCCTTCGTGTGTTGGTAATGGCACAGCCAACGGGTCGGATACGGAGCCGACTCGTCGACCCCCACCTGATCGTCCCCGGCAAACGTCACGCTGGGACTGCTGGTGTAAACCAGCCGGGACACCCCGTGTCGACGGCATCCCGCGAGCACATGACGCGTGCCAAGCGTATTGACGCCGAAGAAATGCTCCCAAGCCCCCCAAATACCCGCGACACCAGCCACATGAAATACGACATCTCGGTCCGCGCATGCCGCTTCGACCGCGGCCGCGCTGCGAATGTCACCGTACACGACCTCGACACCCAATCGCTCGAGCGCGTCAACAGGCCGACGGATCAGAGCCCGTACATGGTCCCCGCGGGCAACCAACTGCTCGACGATATACAGACCGAGGAATCCCGCAGCCCCGGTGACAAGTGTTTTCAAGGCCGTAACCTCGGCTTGCAAAGGCCGAACCTACAAGACCTTCCACTTCGAGTTGGCATCATCGGCCGGCCTTTCCTTTGATAGTGCAAATTTGCACAAAAAGTCGAGGTTATATATTAGTGCAAATTATTGACACTATCACGAAAATTTGCAACAACATGCTGCATGAGCCAGACACTACGCGACATCGCCGCCAAAGCCAACGTCTCGGTCAGCACGGCGAGCCGTGCACTGAACGGTCATACCGCCATTGGTGCTGAGACCACCGCACGCGTTCGCCAAATCGCCGAGACGCTTCAATATCAGCATCGCCGCTCGCATGGCCGGCCCGATTCCAGACGCTATTTGTCGACCGCTAAGATCGGCTTGTTGACCTTGGGCATGGAACGATCGCTCACGGCCCTCCCCACCGTTGCCATGGCCATCGCCGGCGCCGAAGAAGCTCTGGCGGACGCTGAAGCCAACATCCATTTCGCTCACATACCGGACCCTGAAATTCCGCAGCCCAGCTTGTTGAAGCAGCGATTGCGTGGCGTCATTATCACGGGCGCCCTGCAGGGAGCCTTGCTGGCCAGCGCCTCGGCTGACTTGCTGGAGTGGCTGCGAGGCATGCCCGTGGTTTGGATGTTGGGACGTCCGGTCGGTGGCTGGGGCGACTCGGTTGGCGTGGACGATTTTCAACTCGGCCGGATGGCTGCTGAATACCTGGTTAGCCAAGGACATCGCCGCTTGGCGATCGTCAATTCTCGACCGGACCAGTTGTTGTTCCGTCGCCGCGAAGACGGATTTGTCGCCGCCGCCCATCGTCTTTCCGCGAACGTACAAGCGTTTTGCGAACCGGAGGAAGCAAACACGTCCTTGCCCCTTTCGGCGCCGAAAGGGTTCGATACCATCCAACGCTTGGTCGATGCGTTGGTCGACTCGAAGGATCGACCAACGGCCATCTTCGCCGTGGCAGATAGCATTGCCGCACTGGTCTATCGCGCTCTGGCGGTGCGGAATCTACAGGTAGGGCGGGAGATCAGCGTGATTTCCGGCAACAACGACGCCGCCTTGATCGCCGCACTGCATCCGCATCTGACTACCTTCGACGCCCACGCCCGCGAGGTCGGGCATTTGGCCGTTCGTCAGCTCACGACCCGCATTTGCTATCCCGGCGAGTTCGCAGAAACGGAATCGCTGGTCACTCCGACTTTAATTGTCGGCGGTTCGATCGCTCACTTGAAATGCTAGTTGCGCACCCAGCGCCTTTCGTACCGGCAAATAGCTGAAGACCTTACGCTGCCAGCGCGTTAGATTACACATCGATTGAAGAAAAACCTTACGACTCACAACGCTATCAGCCGTCGTGTAGTCGTCGTGATGCGCTAACCTTATTGGGTATAGGAGTTGTTGCCATGAGTGCGTTGGCTAATGAAACGACCGCCGGGGGAAAAAACGGAATGCCGGCCGAAATCGGTAAAATCCTCATGCCGATCGGTGACGCAACCGAGGTCGTGGACACGCTCTATCCCTTTTTTCGCGTGGCTGAAGACGGCTATCGGGCCGTCGTCGCCGGCCCCGAGGCCCGCAAGTATCATATGGTGTTGCATGAAGTCCCGCCGTCGGCCGCCATTCCCTGGGACATCACCGAAGAACGTCCCGGTTATCACATCCAGGCCGAAATCGCCTTCCGCGACGTCGACCCCACGCAATACGCGGGCCTGTTCGTCTCCGGCGGTCGTGCGCCGGAATACCTGCGCTACGACCAGGACCTGATGCGGATCACCCGGCACTTCTTCGAAGCCAACAAGCCGGTCCTGGTCGTCTGCCACGGCATTGAAATCGTCAGCGCCGCCGGCGTCATTCACGGTCGTACTGCGACCACCGTTGCCAAATGTGCCCTCGATGTCACGCAAGGGGGTGCGAAGTACATCGATCAGCCGATGGTGGCGGACGGCAACCTGGTGACCGCCCGAACCTGGCACGATTATGGATCGGCCATGCCCAAGTTCATGCAATTGCTCGCCGCCTGGCGGTCGCGCGAGACGGCTGCGAGCTAATCGAACCATGAAGGGGGAATTCGAGATGCCCTTGAACCGACGAAGATTCCTGCAACGCCTGGCGGCCGCAGCCGTCGTTGGCGCTGCTTCGGGCCGGGTTTTGGCTGCCGAAACTGGCAAGGCCTGCACGCTGAGCATCGGCACCTATAGCCTGAAAGGCATTCCGCTCGAAGCCGCCATCACGTTGATTGCGGACATCGGCTATGACGGACTGGAAATCGCCGTGGCGCCCCCCTTCGATGGCGAACCGACCCAGTTAACGCCGGATCGTCGACGCAGCGTGCGCGAGCAACTGCAGGCACGCGACTTGAAATTAACCGCGCTGATGGAAAACCTTCCTCCGGCTCAGGCCGATTCTCAGCACAAGGACCAACTGGACCGACTACGTCGCGTGGTGGCATTGTCCCGTGAGTTGAATCCGGAGCGACCGCCGCTAGTGCAAACGGTTCTCGGTGGCGGCACTTGGGAAGAGCGCAAGGAATTGTTCCGAGATCGCTTGGGCGATTGGCTGGCGGTGTTCAACGACGCTCAAGTGGTATTGGCAATCAAACCCCATCGCGGGGGCGCCATGTCGCGGCCATCCGAAGCGATTTGGCTGATCGAGCAGCTCGGTCAGCCAGCGAGATTGAAAATGGTCTACGATTACAGCCATTATGCCTTTCGCGATATGCCGCTTGAAGCTACCGTCCGCGAGTCGTTGCCCTATACGGCCCATGTGGCAGTCAAAGACGCCGTACAACTGGACAAGAAAGTCGTGTTTCGCTTGCCGGGCGAAAGTGGCACGTTCGATTATGCCGAATTGTTCCGCCAGTTCGCCGCCGGCGGCTATCGCGGAGACTTCTGCTGCGAAGTAAGTGCCATGGTATCGAGTCAACCCGGCTACGACCCGCCGGCCGCGGCTAAAATCTGTTACGCCAACATGGCCCGGGCATTCACCCAAGCAAACGTTCCGCGCGGTTAACTGCCTGCCGTCTGGCAACGCGTGAAATTGAAATCATGCTGAACCGTCGCCAATTCTTCGGCGCATCCACGGGCGCGTTCTTGCTAGCCGGCCGTACCGCCCGCTGCGAGAACGCCGTGGACCGGCCGAAGCCGCCGTTTCGTCTGCTATACAGCAACGACACAACGAACATCCTAAGCTGCGTCAGTCCTTACCACCGCAAAGGCGAACCCTTTCGCCCGGAGATGCTCGAAGCGTCCGTCGATGAAGTGGCTGGGTTGGGGGTCGATGTGCATCTGTTGCAGCCCGGCTTGTGCTGCGTTGCCTGGTGGCCGAGCAAGGTCTACCCGGCCGCCGAGCATTACGAATGGCTTAAACAGCGATACGGCTTGAATCCCGACAGCTTCGGCCGCTATGTGCTGGCTGGCGGCGACCTGGTGCAGGTGTTTATCGATCGCTGCCGCCAACGGGGCCAGACGCCATTCATCTCCTTTCGCCTGAACGATGCCCACAGCAAGGAATATGCGGATGCCAAGTTGGGCGACAAAATCGGCGGTGGCGCCTCGCAAGGACTCACGCGATTCTACTGCGAACACCCCGAGTATCGGATCGGCCCGAAGTTGGGCTCGGCGGCAAATCAGGTGCTCAATTGGGCCATTCCCGCGGTGCGCGAACACAAGTATGCGCTGCTCGAAGAACTGTGCGAAAACTACGATCTGGATGGGCTCGAACTCGATTTTCTTCGCTATTACAGCTTCTTCCAGGTTGATAAGACCTCAAAAGCAGAGCGCTCCGCGATAATGACCGAGTTCGTCGGTCGCGTTCGCGGGTTGCTCGATCGCACGGCTCGTGGCGGTCGACGGCGTTGGCTCTCTGTCCGGGTCCCCTGCCTGATTGCGGCCCTTGATCCACTCGGCCTGGACCTGCCGGAGCTGACTGCGGCGGGCGTCGATATGGTCAACGCCTCGGCCAACTATTTCACCATGCAAAAGACCGACCTGGCCGCCATCCGCCAGTTGGTACCCCAGGCTGGGCTCTATGCCGAAATGTGCCACTCAACATGGAATGGCCAGCCGATCGGCGCGGGCTACGACGACTTTCCCTTCCGCCGCACGACCCCGGAGCAATTCCAAACCACGGCTCATCTGGCCTATTCGCAGGGGGCGGATGGCGTAAGTCTGTTCAACTTCGCGTATTACCGCGAGCACGGCAGCAATGGCCGTGGACCCTTTAGCGAACCGCCGTTTGACGTGCTCAAGCACCTGGGCGACGCCGCTTGGCTGGCCAGGCAGCCCCAGCATTATTTCCTGGCCCCCGGCTGGCGCTCGCCCTATGTAAAGGATTTGCTGCCGCCACGCGACATTTCTCTGGGCCGGACGACCCAGTTCACGTTGAATGCCGCGCCGCCGACGGGCGGATGGCAACAGGGGGGGCGTTTGCGGTTACAATCAGAAGGTGAACTGAGTGGCACTTCCTGGTCAATCCGGCTCAACGGCATTGAACTCGAACCGACCGCCGACATGAGCGAACCCTACACGAATCCGTACCCCGCGATGCTGAGTAGCCCTGAAAGCACCCGCGCCTGGACGGTGCGAGCCAGTTCTCTGCATGCCGGAGCGAATGAGATCGACATAAAATTGGTGGCAGGTCCGAAGACACGGGTCTTCTACCTGGACGTGGCGGCCAGTTAAGCCAACCAGTGGGAAACAACCATGCGGTGCTTCGCCGGTTTACTCCTGATTCTGGCGGGCCTGTTGTTGAACATTGCGCCCGCGGCCGTGGCGGACGATAGCGCCGCAGCGCCGGCGGAAAAACTATTTGTCGGCCAGGTGCTGCCGGTTTTGCAGGCCAAGTGCTTCGCGTGTCACGGCAACGATCAGGAGAACATCGGCGGCAATCTTGATTTGCGCACTGCGGCGACCTTGTTGCGCGGCGGCGAAAGTGGAGAACCAGCGCTCGTCGCCGGCCAGCCCGACAAGAGCTTGTTGTATCTGGCCGTGACGCGTAAAGACCCCGATCTGGTCATGCCTCCGAAGGAGAACGACAAAGTCTCCGCCGAGCAGGTCGCCGCCATTCGCCAGTGGATCACCGCCGGTGCGCCGTGGCCTGTGGCGGACCGGTTGGCAAAGTTAACTGCTGAGTTGAGCCAAGAGGCTGCTTGGAATCCGTCGTCCGGGGTCGCCGTGAAAACTAGCGGCGGCTTATCGGCCGATTGGACCAACCGCCGCTATAAACCTGACGACCTTTGGGCCTACCAGCCAGTCAAGAAGCCCGTGCCTCCGCTGAGCAGCGTCGCGAACCCGATCGACGCCTTCTTAAACGCGCGGTTGGCCCGGTTGGGCATCGATCCGGCACCGGCCGCCGACCGCCGTACGCTGATTCGCCGGGCAACCTTCGATTTGCTCGGCTTGCCCCCCACGGCGGACGAAATTGCCGCATTCGCGGGTGATCCGGATCCTCTTGATCGGGCATTTTCCAAGGTCGTCGAGCGGCTGCTTGCCTCGCCCCATTATGGCGAGCAAATGGCCCGGCATTGGCTCGATGTGGTCCGCTACGCGGATTCATCCGGCTTTGCCAACGACTATCAGCGCGGTAATGCCTGGCGTTACCGCGATTACGTGATCCGGGCGTTCAATGGCGACAAGCCCTACGACCAATTCATTCGCGAGCAGATCGCTGGCGACGAAATTGCCGCCGACCAAGGTGGCCCGGACAACTCAGAGTTGTTCGTGGCCGTGGGTTTCTTGAGGATGGGCCCTTGGGAACTGACGAGCATGGAGGTGCCGAAGGTCGCCCGGCAGCGATTTCTCGACGACGTGACGAACAGCGTTGGAGAGACGTTTCTGGCACACTCGCTGCAATGTGCCCGCTGCCACGACCATAAGTTCGATCCGATCCCCACGCGCGATTATTACTCGATTCAAGCCTGCTTCGCCACGACGCAATTTGCCGAGCGGCCGGCCCCATTCCTGCCACAAGAGAATACCAAGGACGGCATGCAGGGACGGTCTTATTTGCAGGCCCGCCAAGAGCGGCACGCACAAGAACTCGCCGAGCTAAGCCGCCGCTCGATAGAAGCCGCCCGGCATTGGTTTGTCGAAAAGGAACTCGACCCCGCGGAGTTCGAGAAGGCTTTCGTAGAAACGGTGGCCCACAAGAAATCGAAGGGAATTGGCCGAGGGGATTACGAGCAAGCTCGCGGCATGCTGCTGAAACGGGGTGTCCCTGAAGAAAGGATTCCACCCCGTTACGCGGGGTTGGTGCCCGAGGACATGGGTCGCGAC
The DNA here is from genome assembly GCA_963807715.1 of uncultured Planctomycetia bacterium. Taxonomy (GTDB): domain Bacteria; phylum Planctomycetota; class Planctomycetia; order Pirellulales; family PALSA-1355; genus CAWECK01. Next base: position 750,810 of record CAWECK010000016.1, on the reverse strand, counting down.
CGCATCGCTCGCAAGGGACTCGAACGGCTTGTATGGGAACTGCAACAATACGAGCCGTTTGCATTTTCGGTGTACGACGGACGCACGCCCAGCGTGGCCGCCGTCGTTGCGCCGCAGCGGCTGCCGGCAATGCCCATGCCGCAAGGCGAGATGGAACCGACTTGTATCCTGACCGGGGGTGACCCATTTTCGCCGGGGCAGCCGGTCGCTCCGGGTGTTTTGAGCGCGATCGGCGTCAGCCTGACCGACACGACACAAACAGCAGCGCAACTCACGGTGGCGGAACTTAGAGCGGCTACGGCTCCGGTGATCGAAGACCGTCGTAAAGTTTTGGCCCGCTGGATCGCCGATCCGAGCAACCCGCTCACGACTCGAGCGATTGTCAATCGGGTGTGGTTGTGGCATTTCGGCCAGGCCATTGCCGGCAACCCAAACAACTTTGGCGCGACCGGCAAGCGGCCGTCGCATCCCGAACTACTCGATTGGCTCGCCGCCACCTTGGTTGAGCGCGGCTGGTCCGTCAAGTCCATGCATCGGGTCATCATGAATTCAGCCGCCTACGTCCGTTCCTACGACCATCCGGACCATAAAGCCGTCGCCCAGCAAGACCCGGCCGGCACAAGCTACGCCACGTTCCGGCCGCGCCACGTAACGGCCGAGGAACTGCGAGACAGCATGCTGTTGGTCTCAGGAGAACTGAACCCGGCCTTAGGCGGCGTGCCGGTCTGTCCGGAAATCAACTTGGAGGCAGCGCTGCAGCCGCGGCAAGTGATGGGCACGTTCGCCGCAGCGTGGACCCCCAGCCCGTCGCCCAGCGACCGTCATCGTCGGTCGATCTATGCCCTGAAGCTGCGCGGGCTGCGCGATCCGTTTTGCGAAGTATTTAACGAGCCGAACCCCGATCTGTCGTGCGAGCGGCGCGAGGCGTCGACCATTACGCCCCAGGTCTTCAGCCTGTTCAATGGCCAGTCCAGTTACGATCGGGCCGTGGCTTTGGCCTCGACGGTGCTGCGCGAAAAAGAGAACGATGAAGCCGCGCTGCAGGAGGTTTATCGGCGCGCCTTCGGCCTGTGCGCCGACACCCGAGGAACTAACGGTCGCCCTGGCTCACTGGCGCCGGATGACAGCGCGGCATGCGCAACGGATGTTGGAACCCCCCAGCTATCCGCGAGAAGTGCTGCGCGAGGCGGTCGAAGAAAACAGCGGCGGCAAATTTACGTTTGTCGAACGCCTGGATGCGTACGCGGACTTTGTACCCGACGCGAAGCTCACGGACGTCGATCTACGAACTCGCGGGCTGGCCGAAGTGTGCCTCGTGATCTTCAACGCGAACGAATTCGTCTACGTGTATTGAATGCGGTGCGTATTCGACGCGGCCCGCGTTACGAATTTCAAACCGACCGCATGCATGCTTACGGAGTCTCCCAGGCGTCGTTCGCACGGGATGGAAACTCGACTTTTCGAATCGCGTCACAAACCAGGGATCTGGCAAGGGTTGCATGCTGCAAATGGACCGACGGACCGGCGGACCGCGGGAAAATGGCGGCTGAAAAAGCGGCTAAATCGCCCTTGACCGTCCCAAGCGATTTCAATATCTTCCCGCCTCACGAGTGACACACATGTCGCCGCGAGCGTTGCCGAAGGGACTAACCAAGCGCCCCTTGCAGAACTCCGCGACAAACAATATCGAGGAAATCCACAAGTGGTCGGTCTGCACCTGGGAACTAAAGCTGTTGGCTTTGGTTCCTGCGGACCACGAAGCGGTTCCTGTTGACAAGGATGTCGGCAGTACGCTTCGCTTATTAGAGGTCGTTCGCGGTCGGAATGAATCCGCGGCAGCGTCCAATCGCTCCCGGAAAAGGTTGTTGTCCTTTGCCCCCCTGGGACAACTCCTTTCCGGGGGCATTTTTTTTTGAGATCGTCCTCAATAGGCGTCCACTCGACGAGCGGCCAGGGCGGCAACGACGGCAATCAAATCTGGAGCCGCGGCAGGCTTGGCAAGATGGGTGTGATAGCCCGAGAACAATGCCCGCCTGCGATCTTCCGCCCGAGCGAAGGCCGTAACCGCCACCGCTGGCACGCGGATCCCTCGGCCCCGCACTTGTCGGATGAATTCGTACCCATCCATTTCCGGCATGCCGATATCGCTGATCAACACATGCGGATCGGCAGTGGTGAATACCTGCAGGGCCTCCTTTGCCGACGCGGCCGTTGTTACGCGGGCTCCTTGGTCTTCCAGGAGTTTTTTCAGCACGTCCCGGATCGTGTCGTCATCGTCCACAACCAAAATGCGTACCTCACTAAGCCGCGACTTGTCCGTCAAAGCAGCCCTCCCAGGACGTTCCCTGTCGGTCGCCAATTGAAAAGTAGTAAGCTTTAAGGCGGAATGCGCCCCACCAGCACAGCAAATTTCGAGCCATGCGGATGGCAAAACGCCAATGCTCGCTTAATTGTTCGATTAGTCGGTCAATTCGGCTCTCAATCCACATGGCCATTGGTTTCGCCTACGAGATTTCGCGGCGCTTCCCTGGTCACTGAGCCAGCATCCAGGCTGGCAATGAGCCACGCGAAACGCGGACGAGCCCTGCTTGCCTCGCCGGGCGGTTATCGGAAAGAAGTTCCAACCAAGTCGAATCCGCCGCAAGATCCGCGTTCAATCCAGATCGACGGTCCTGACCTGCTGCGTCGCCAACTCCGAAATGTTTTCGCGCAAACGGTCGAGTTGGAACTGCAACACCGCCAGGGGAGACGTGGCATCAACCTGCTTGGCCATCGCCAGGCGCAACTTCGCAAGTTCGAATTTAAGCGCACTTTTTCCAGGGCAGCGGCCGATAGGGGCGCAATTTGGTTGACTTTCAAGGCGTTCGCGTAATCGGCCTCCGCAGCCTTGAGCAAGATCTCCGACACCGCGACGGGCGAGTTATGGACCTTCCCGGCGGCTGCGTCGTCCGCCTCGCGCGGCCCATTCATCGGCCAGCGCCACTTGCTCTTGCAAGATCGTGATTTGGGCCTTTGGCAACGTGTTCGGATTCCGCTGGTTAATCAGCAGCGCGCTTTGCAGATTGAGCCGCGCTATTTGGACAGAAATGCGGGCATACTCAACCCGACTCGAGGGCTCCTTCGCCGCCGGCTGATCCGCCCCGAAACTGGCGTCCTGCGGCAGCACGTTTAGACCGAACAACAACATACCGGCGAGCAAATTGCGTCCGTTGGTAGCTCTCATGGCAAACCTTTCTAGCGTGCTTGACAGTTGCAAGGCGTCTTGCCTCCAATGCGGCTGAACCGCCGATCGACCCAATCCCTCAGATGAACCCTATTCTCAAGTCTAGGTCATTGATTCGTCAGTGTGAAAACGCCGCCAATCCCTGTTTGAGGCTCCATTAAAACCTGCGGAGGAGCGGCAAATTTCGTGCTAAGCGGGCACACGTTATTTTTCCTGAATGGTACCAGAATTCCTTGGATTGTCCTTCGGAATTGAGAACTTAAGATGAACAGGATCGCAATTGGCGGGCCCGGGCTCCCAGGGAAAGCAGGTTGAATGATGACCCCGACACATATGGTTCAAATACTTTTGCCGCTCTACGACAATGCCCACGAAGACTTGCCGCGAGAACTATTCGACGCCGTGCGCAACGAGCTTAGCGAGAAGTTCGGAGGACTGACGGCTTACACGCAGGCGCCGGCCGAAGGGCTATGGCGCGAGGGGACGACCGAGCCAAGCCGCGACGACATCGTCATTTACGAAGTGATGACGCAGCATCTCGATACGAACTGGTGGTCGGGCTATCGCCGAAGCCTGGAAATCCGCTTCCGTCAGCAGCACGTGGTGGTGCGGGCACAAATCATACAGCTCTTGTAGCAGCCCGGCTCAATGCGGCGAGGAGTACCGTTCGATGATCCAAGATTTAAGCGGCCCGATCGTCAGGCGGAGGCGCCGCCAAACGCCGCCGACGCACATAGCCGACAATCAGAATGACGACTGAGGCCGTGATCGGCCAGGGGGCCAGCCGCAACAGCGCCGTGCGAAATCGCGGCGGCTCTACGGTTTTGTTGGCTTCTGGCCCTTTGCCGGCGCCCTGACCTGAACTTGCCAGCGGTCCTCCGCTGTTTTCAAGTGGAGACGGCGTGAACGGTTGCTTCCCGTTGTCGGGCGTCTGCATTGCTTTGTCGTCCGCTTTGCCCCCCACGGATGTCTTGTCGGCCGGCGCGCTAACCGGCACCACGTCGCTCGCCGATCCGACCATGTTCGGACCGAAGAAGCCACCCAGGTTGCCAAACATATTGATAAACCCGATGGCCGAAGCGGCCGCGGCGGCGCCCAGAAACACACTGGGGATCGGCCAGAACGCAGGCTGGTGGGCATAAAGACAGGTGCCCACCACGAAGATCATCAGCAATACGGGCACCACGGGCACGCCGTCGAACATGGCTGCCAGAAAAATGCCCAGCGAGGAGAATGCCAGCGGCGTCGCCACATGCCAGATGCGTTCGCCCGTGCGGTCTGAATGCCAACCGTTGACCAGCATCCCGATGAGGGCCATGAAGTAAGGGAGCGAGGCGACAATCGTCGCCAGCGTGTCGTTCGTGCTATGCAATTGCGACTTGATGATTGCCGGCATGAACATCGACAGGCCGTAGCTGGCGACATTCAGGCAAAAATAGACGCCCGTGAGCAGTGCCACCATTCCCAGATGATGCACCCATTCGAAGTGGCCTTGCTTTGCGCGGTGCTCGCGATCCAGTTCGGCTTGCAGCCATTCGCGTTCGTCCTCGGGGAGCCACCTGGCGTCTTTGGGACGGTTCGGCAGAAACCATAGCACCGCCACTCCGGCCGCAATCGGTAGCAGCCCTTCGAGAATAAAGATCCAACGCCAACCCGACAGGCCGAACCAATTTACGGGCAGCAGCAAACCCGAGATCGGCAGTCCAAACGCGCTCGACAATGGAATCGCAGCCATGAAGCTGGCGACCGCCTTGGCCCGGTCCTCGGCGCGAAACCAATAGGTCAAGTAAACGATCACCGAGGGAAAGAAGCCCCCCTCGAAAAATCCCAGCGCAAAGCGAAAGAAATAGAATTGGTTCTCAGGATTCGTCGGCAGATCGTTGACGTAAGTCGCGACGCTAGCCAGCCACCCTGGCCAATCCGTGGGCAGCACGGGCAGCCAGCCAAACATCGCGCGGCAAGCGGCAAGCCAATGAAACCCACCAACGTGGCGCACACGCCCCACAAGACAAGAATCCGGCAAAACACCCAGCGGGCCCCCCAGCGCACTACCGAGAGCGTGCTGGGGATTTCCAGAATCCAATAGCCCCAGAAGAACAGGCCGGCGCCAAAACCGATGATCTCACGGGTAAATCCCAGTCCCTGTTGATCAAGCGGCAACTGCATTTTCAGTTGGGCCGCCGACACATTGACCCGGTCCAAGTAGGCCAGGATATAAAGGAAGAACAGGACTGGGATCAGATGCACGCTCACGCGCCGGCGGGCACGCTCGGCCAGCGTCTCGGCCGGCTTGCGCAAAAGAGCCGCAACAAACGATCGCCCAGGGGATCCACCGTCGTGGGGTTCGAACTCATCAGTGCGACCGCTCCATGCCGAAGTTCAGCTTCAACTGCGGGTCTTTATCAGAGCCCGGATTCAATTCCTTGAACAACAGGCTCGGCTGGATGTCGTGGTTATCCTGGTACTTGTTGCTTTGATACTCCGTCACCTCTCCGTGGATCTGGTGATAGAAGATCTGGCAAATCTGCACGTTGGGATAAACCCGCACCGGCTGCACGGCGAACATTTCCAAAGTCCAATAGCCGCAAAAGCCGACGTCGCCAAAGCCGGCCGTCACATGGACGAACAGGCCCAAGCGGCCGATCGAGGAGCGGCCCTCGATCATCGGCACCAGGTTGTGCGTCTCCGTTCGCTCGACCGTTCGGCCGAGATACAACTGGCTCGGCCCCAGGATCATTCCTTCCGGCGGAATGGTGATCCGGCGCACCCGATTCGGCTTGCCCATGTCGAGCACGACTTCCTCGTAGGTCATCAGCTCGTTGTGCAGCGTCAGGTTGTAGCTATTCGGATTGAGATTGGACTGCTGGAACGGCTCAATGATGATGTCCTTGCCCAGGTTTGCACGAATCTCATGGCCGGAAAGAATCATGCCGTACTACGCGAATGGAGTTTGTTTCGTAGCCAAAAAGGAACGCAGGACACAAGGCAAGAAGGCGAATAAGAAAGAGTTTTTATTGAGGAATGCAGGAATGCAAAAAAGGAATTAAGGAACTAGAAAAATAAGAAACAGGAAATAACAGCTTTTAATGATGGCATGGGACTAACCGACCAAATTTCCTTCTTTTCCTTTCCTGACTTCCTGCATTCCTTATGAAAACTCTTCTCTTCTGAATTAGTTAGGAGCTTTTCACGCCAATTCGCGGGCAGATGTCCCCTAGCGGGCATTCGTCGCATTTCGGTTTGCGGGCCACGCAGATCTTTCGCCCATGGTGAATCATCCGGTGACTGAAATCAATCCACTGGCTGCGGGGCAGCTCGGCCATCAGGTCGCGTTCAATTTTCACCGCGTCCTTCTCATGCCGCGTGAGACCAAGCCGATTGCTCAGCCGCGTGACGTGCGTGTCGACCACCACGCCCTTGGCGATGCCGAACGCCGTGCCCAGCACGACGTTCGCCGTCTTGCGGCCGACGCCGGGCAGCGTTACCAGGACATCAAAGTCCTGCGGGACCTCGCCCCCAAACTCCGCCGCCAGGCGGGCGCAACACGCTTTGATGTTCTTGGCCTTCATGCGAAAAAAGCCGCTGCTCTGCACGACTTTTTCTAGTTGCTGCTGTGGGGCGTCCGCATAATCCTGCGCCGAACGGTACTTGCGAAACAGTTCCTTCGTCACGATATTGACCCGCGCGTCGGTACACTGGGCCGACAGGATCGTGGCGATGAGGAGTTCCAGCGGGGAACTGAAGTTGAGCGCACAAACGGCATTGGGATACGCTGCCTTGAGACGGCGCGAAACAGCCGCGGCATAACGTTTCGCATCTGCAATCGCAACCATGCGGAAATGCCTGCGGACAGCCAGAGATTCTAAACGACGGAGCGAGCCACGAATCGGCAGACTCGCCTGACTCATGAATGCGGCCGGCGCGCCTACCACGCTCTCGCCGACAACGAGCCACCATTGTCCGGCACGGCACTGGCCAGTGTCAAGTAACTCCACCGCGAACCGAGTGAGGTAGGATCCGCGTCTACTTGTCGTCGTCCGCTGCCGCCCCGCGTGCCCCCCGCTTCTCGGCCGGCACGAAGTCTTCTCCAGCCTCAAACGCGATGGGCAGAATGCCTTGCTTCCGAGCCGGCGCAATGGGCACCAATTGATAATCCGGGTCGTTCGCCGCGGCAAAATTCTTGCGGTTGGCTGCAAAATCGGCCGTCCCCGTGGCGATCGCCGACACGAACGTTCCCCACGAGTCCGACTCTTTATGTTCGGCGTCCACCACTCCCTTGAGGGCGGCGACTTTGGGCAGTTCGTCGGGGGGCTGGCTTCCCAGCAGCGTGGTTTCGATCAAGGCAAGTTGCTTGCCGTCGCCATCGACATAGAAACCCAGATAGCAGTGCCTTGGAATAAACACGAGCACGGGCTCGATGCCGATCTTCCGCAGCAGCGATGCCAAGAGCACGCTGCCATCGACGCAATTCGCCTGCGCATTGTTGATCGACTCGTCGATCAGCCGCACGTGTTGGCTGGACACCACCTGATTTTCTGCCGCCATTACCGTGATATCGGCATAGCGCACGTCACGTTCTGTCAGCGCATCCCACAAGGCATACGCCTGACGATAGACCTCCTTCGGATCGCCCGACTGGTAGCCGGTAAAGCTGTCGACAATGCCCAGGTCGAGCGCCTCGCGCAGAATCTTCTCGACGTAAGGATGCTGCTCGTTGACATAAGCCGCAAACGTGAAGCTGACGTCGACGGCATCTTTGCCTTGCCCGATTGTAAACGGGCAATCGTTGATCGAGCGGAGCGTCCCCGTGACGGTCTGTTCCTCGGCGTCGTCTTCCCCGATTTCAACGCTGTAGTGGACGGTCAACGGCACCGATTGCTTGTTCTGTGCCAAGGCCGAATAGTCGTATTTGATCCGCGGAAAGATGCGGTACTTTGTCCCCTTGGTCGGCAGTTCGCCCGAAAATGTGCTCGTTTCAAAAGCCGGCTCGCCGGAGACCGTGACCTTGATCGAGCAGTCGTCCGAAGGAGCGACCACGACAATGCCGATCACTCCGCGGATCCCCTAGTTGTGTATCGTTCTTCGGTGCCTTCTTCGCCGACCGCACGGTTGCCGTGGCGACCAGGTAAGAAGGGAAAAGCTGCTGGTCCCAGCCAACCAGCGGCGTAAACTCGGCCCGAACATTGGTAGCGATGAACGAAACCACAACGACGCCGACCGCTAGGCAGCGGCGTACGAGCAAAACGACGGTCATGTTACATACTCCGCAAACGAGGATTGGAGCGCGGCTTGAGTCCGATAATCGATTCCGCCGAGCGCACAGCCCAGGCACATAAGCATAGTACTCAGTAACCGCGGTTGGTAGTGATTTTGGTGGTGACTGCACACGTTCGGATTCTGCTCGGTTGCTGCTTGCTTTTTGCTCGGCGGCGGCCTTGATGCGGAGGGCGGCGCTGGATCATTCGATCGGTGGCGCGCCAATTGGTCGAAACGTGCGGAAATAGCCACCCAACCGAAGAATACCGACTGGATTGACGCCGAGATCGGCAAGCGGGCATCGAGGAGCATGGCCCTGCCTACGGCCAGGCTTTTAACTGGGGAGTCGAAACAGGGCAAGGGCATTCGCGGTCGTCAACTCGCCAAATTCCTCGACGGTTTGCCCGCGCACCGCGGCCAGCGCCGCCGCCGTGTGTGCGACGTTTGCCGGCTCGTTGCGGCGGCCTCGCAACGGGTGGGGCGAAAGATAAGGGCTGTCGGTCTCGACCAACAATCCGATCCGCCGGCACCGTCTTGGCCACGTCGCGCAGGTTTTGCGCGTTCTTGAAGGTCGCCATGCCCGCAAAACTGATATACATGCCCAACTCGACGCATTCGGCCGCCGTTTCGGCCGTGCCGGTGAAGGAGTGCATCACGCCCCGCAGCGGTCCGCGGGCTCGCGCTTCGCGGAGCATCGCCAGCACTTCGGCGTCGCTTTCGCGCGTGTGAACGATGAACGGCAGGTCGAGCTGCTGCGAGAGCCGCAGATGCCGGTCGAAATAGTCCTGCTGCACGGCCAGCGGGCGCGGTCCCAATAGCGGTCGAGCCCCGTTTCCCCGAGGGCCACCACCCGGCTGTCGCCGGCCAACTCGACAATTCGCTCCCAGTCGCCGGGCACAGCCTCGGCTGTGTGGTTTGGCTGAATGCCGACCGCAGCGAACAACAGCGAATCCTGGCCGGCCAATTGCACGCAAGCGGCGCTGGATTCGGCCGTGCAGCCGACCACCACGACGGCTTGCAAGCCGGCCGCGCGGGCCCGGCGCGATCACCTCGGCCCGGTCGGCGTCGAAAGCATCGTCGTCCAGATGGGCATGGGTATCGATAAGCGGCATGGAAAAGTCACTTCCGCAGGTGCCGGTCGACAGCTCGAACGCCGGCACAGCACCTTGCCGACGAGTTAGGACCCTGCCGATGCCTTCAGACCTCTGCGTCTTGACCGGCTGCGACGACAGCTTCTTCAAGCGATTCCAGATGGCCGCGGGCGGCGCCCAGTGATTCTTCGGCCAGGGCCAGGGCGGCCCGGTCGTCTTGCAACGCGTGGACGCTCCGCTCGATGACGCAACTGATCTGTTTCTCGGCGGCGATCAGTTCCAGCAACAGGTAGTCGAGCCAACAATCGTTGAGGCCGGTGAATTCCAGGGGATACTCGCCGGTGTCGATGCGGCCGTAGCGATCGATCAGAAAATCGGCGATCCGCGTGCATAGGCCGCGCTGATCGGCAACGATGTGCCCGAGAGTCTCCACCGCGTGCTCGTCGCCGGGATGCGTCCAGGGCGACGGCGTCGTGCAGGTACATCGCCAACGAGCGGTACTGCACGGCCAGAAGGCGAGTCAGTGCGTCTTGGGAACTTTTATGCGGCATCAAAATAATCTGCGTCTTTTTTTAAAACAGGTGCGCCGCGGCGGCGTTGCCCACAGGTTCAGGTTGTCCCACCACATGCCCCACACCACCACCGGCACCGTCATGGCCACCACGAAAGTTCCTGGGATAATCGCGAATCTCACCGGCAAGCGGTTTTCCGGCTCGGGATCGATGGTCATGATCTTTGACGACCCGCAAATAGTAGAACAGCGAGATGGCGGTATTCAAACCGGCGATCACCAGCACCGTCCACAAGCTTGGCGTCGACGAGTGCGGCAAAGATCAAGAACTTGCCGGCGAAACCGGCCAACGGCGGCAAGCCGATCAGGCTTACCAGGATCATCGCAAAGCAAATCGTCACGATCGGCATGCGACGGATCAGTCCGGCATAGTCGGCGATTTCTTCGCTGCGCAAAGTATTCCGTAGGAACGCCACGATGGCGAAGGCTCCCAGGTTCATGAACAAATAAACGCCGATGTAGAAAGCCAGCGCCGCAATGGCCGCCTCGGCCGCGGCTGGATGTTCGTTCCACCAGCAGCAGCGCCGCCGCCACCGGCATGATCATGTAGCCGGCATGCGCGATCGTCGAATAGGCCAGCAGCCGCTTGATGTTGGTCTGGCCGTAAGCGGCCAGGTTGCCGAAGGTGCAGGTGATCACGGCGATGAAGGCCAGCAGCTTTGCCAGAAAGTCGCGCACAGGACGCAAGGCCGGATAGTCACCGCGTTGCTTGAGAGGGGCGAATTGTTTGAGAGGACCGGATCCGTGGCAATCAGGCTCGCGTGCGCATTTCGGCATCCTCGGCGTGCCTGGAAGACAACCGCCGGGCCGGCACTTTGGACTGCATGGGCAGCCGAGGCTGCGTGGCTCACTGAGCCGGCTTGCATGGATCGTCGGCCGCATCTTCGGCCGCCAACGTATCCTCGGAATGCGACCGGAATATAACTGAACGCCAAGGCCACGCGGACCAGCAATCCCAAAGCCGCCGCCTTCGACGCGACCGACAGAAACGCGTTCACTTCGGCCGTGGCCCCCTCGAACACGTCCGGGCACCAGAAATGAAACGGCACGGCCGACAGCTTGAAGGCCAGGCCGACCATCACCATCAGGGCTCCCAGCGCCAGCACCATCTGCGTGCCGCCGGTGAGTGTCAGGACCGGACATAAGCTCGGCCAGGCGAACGCCATTGTCGGCAGATGGACCGAACCGAGCATGCCCGCCAACAAGGCTGATGCCGTACAGCATGACGCCGGCGGTGCCGGCGCCGTAGACGGCGTACTTCAGGGCCGCTTCGCTGCTTTTGCGGCGCCCCTTGAGCATGCCGGCCAAGGCGTAGGACGGCACGCTGGCCATTTCGACGCCCAGGAAAATCATCAGCAGATGATTCGCCGTGGCCATAATGCACATGCCCAGCGTAGCCCCCAGCACCAGGACGTAAATGTCCGGCGCGGCCTCGCGATCGGGAATGCCGGAGATGCGCGTGAAGACACAAAACAGCACGGCAAACAGCATGACGGCCAGCCGCGAATGTACACCGAGAACCCGTCATAGGCCAGCATTCCGGTAAAGGCCGGCTCGTGATCGTGCTCGGGCAGTTAGCATGGTCTGCTGGCAACGACCACCACAGCGCCAGCGCGGCGCCGAACAGGGCCACGTAAAACGAGTCGATCCGGCTGGTCGGGCCGATAATCCTCAGCAGCAGAATCAGCACGATCGCGGCGCACAGCGCCAACTCGGGCCTGAATACAAGATCCAGGCTCGCCTGCGTGTCCGCGTATAAGTGCTCGAAGATTTCTTGCAGAGTTCACGTTTGTCGTAGTCCTTGGTATCCAGCCGCTGGCTTGGCGCGTGTTTTCATGTTTCGCGGAGGATGGCTGTTGTTTCGTGCGGCTAAGCCGGCAAGCTTAGGTTCTTCTCGCCGGTCGGCAATGAATCAGCGGGGATATTGGTTGCCAGAGCTAATTCCTCTTTCCCGGGTCATCCAAGCTTGGTCATTTCCACGGCCTCCGGTCCGATGCCGCGGCTCTTTGACGTCGCGGGTCCAATCGGCCAATTGGTTGACTGTCTTGTTTACCGTGGGGGTCATGTAGTGAAAGATGGCTTGCGGATAAACGCCGAAAATGATCGCCAGCGCCAACAGCGGGGCCGCGATCGCGAACTCGCGCGGCGTCATCGGCGTCAGATGGTCGCCGTGCGGGCCCTTGTATTCGGGTCCCAGGTAAACCCGCTGCAGAGTCCACAAGATGTAGGCGGCCGTGAGGATCACCACCGCGGCCGAAAAGCACGCCAGCACCTGGCTGAAGTTCCACACACTGATAGCGTCACGAACACTTCGCCGATGAACCCGCACAAGCCAGGCAACCCCAGGCCGGCGAAGAAGATTCCCATCGCCAGACCGGAATAAACCGGCATTTTGGCGAACAAGCCGCCGAACTGATCGAGATTGCGGTGGTGCACGCGCTCGTAGACCACGCCCACCATAAAGAACATGCCAGGCGAGCTGATGCCGTGGGCGATCATCTGAAACATCGCGCCGTTCACGCCCATCTTCCAGGCGTCGGCATTGAACTCGCTGCCGGCCACGGCGCTCCACACGCCGATGCCCAGCACCACGTAGCCCATGTGGCTCACCGAGCTATAGGCCACGAGCCGCTTGAAGTCTTTCTGGGCCAACGCGGCGAACGCCCCGTAAACCATGCTCACCACGCCGATGCCGCAGACGACGTAGGCCAGATCGTAGCCGGCGTCCGGACAGATCGGATAGCAGATGCGGATGATGCCGTAGCCGCCCATCTTCAAGCAGCACGCCGGCCAGGATCATCGAGATCGGCGTGGGGGCCTCGACGTGCGCGTCGGGCAACCAGGTGTGCAATGGCACCGAGGGGACCTTGATCGCGAAGCCGACGAACAGCAGGACGAAGGCCCACCACTGCAGCGTTTTGCCGAACAGCATGGGCGTTCGAACAGGTCGGTGTGCTGGCCCATTTCCTGCAGCGCCAGGATGTTGAACGTGTGGACCGGGCTGGTTGACTCGCGCATCTTCGCCACGGCCGACGCCCGCTCCGCCAGCGGCTGAGCTCACGGTGAGGCCGTTCGCAGACAGAATTTCATCGGCAGCGTGGGTGGCCATCAGTTGGTCGTCATTCAACGGCCGCAGGTCGCTGTTGAAATACAGCATCAGAATGGCGATCAGCATGAACACGCTGCCCAAGAGCGTGTACAGGAAGAACTTGATGGCCGCGTATTCGCGCCGCGGACCGCCCCATACGCCGATGAGGAAGTACATCGGCAGCAGCATCACTTCCCAGAACACGTAGAACAGGAAGAAGTCGAGCGCCATGAACACGCCCAGCATGCCCGTTTCCAGGAGGAGAAACAGGATGCAATAGGCCTTCACGTGCTTGGTGATCGGCCAGCTGGCCGCCATCGACAGCATGCTGACGAAAGCCGTCAGCACCACCAGCGGGAAGCTGATGCCATCCAAGCCCATGAAGTAATTGATGTTGAAAGACGGAATCCAGGGAAGCGAAAACGCCTTTCTGCAAGTCGGCCGTCGGCCGCTTTGAACTGCCAGTCGCTGTTGCTGCGAAAAGATCATCAACAGCGTCAGGGCGAACACGGCGACCGTCACGGCCAGCGAAAACACCTTCATCGGCTCTTCCTGCTCGCGCGGGAAGAAGGCCAACACCAGCGCGCCCAGGGCCGGCAAAAAGACGATCAAGCTCAACAAGGCGATATACGTGATTCTTCATGTCGACTTCACTTTCGTAGACGATTCTTCAGCCCGCCCGAAACTCGGTCGCTTCCGTATGACAAATTCAGGCAACCCGTTAGACGCCAACTGTCTTCAACAAGCACCAAACTCCTATTGACCCCGCTCTTGGCTGGGCTTCATTTGTTCACGATCCCGCCAGCCCGATACTGATCAGCACGAACAACCCCACGGTGGCCACTACAATGAACACAATGTATTGCCGCAACTGGCCGGTCTGGGCCGCTCTTCAGCCCGACGGCGATCGCGTAGGTCCACCTGGCGAACCAATTCACCACGCCGTCCACAACGTAACGGTCGATCAGGTCGTCCAGCCGCGAGATCGAGCACGCGTCCCGCGGGCCAGCCGGTGAATAAACCCGTCGATCACCTGCTTGTCGAATTCCGCCACCCGCCGCGCCACGAACAAGCAAGGCTGCACGAAGAGCACGTTCGTAAATTTCGTCGAAATACCACTTGTTCCGCAGCAGCGTAAATCGGCACGAACTGCCGCTGCACCTCGGCCGGGATCGAGCATCTCCAGACCATAAAACAACGTGGCCAGCACGAAACCGGTCAGCGCCATCGTGCTCGCCACGATCGTCGCCAGGTGATGGAAATGATGGGCGTCGATATTCACTCGGATAGTGCAGCGTGGTGAGCAACGCCCCTTCCGAGGCCAGCCCGGTGCCGGCCGGACGAGCTTGCTCCAGCAGATTCTCCACGCCGACCGGCCCGATCTGCCACCCTACGCCGATCGCCAGCGCCGCCAATGCCACCAGCGGATACACCATCACCTTGGGCGATTCGTGGGCATGGTCGTACTTGTGGTGATCGCGCGGCTTGCCGGCGAAGGTCATGTACCACAGGCGGAACATGTAAAACGAAGTGATCGCGGCGCTGATCGAAGCCGCATAAAACGGGAATCCCCAGGCCGGATTGCTGTCGCGGAAGGCCAGCGTCTGGGCGATGATCGAGTCTTTCGAGTAATAACCGCTGAAGCCGATGACGAACGGAATGCCCGCCCCGGCGATCGCCATGCAGCCGATCAGCATGGTGTAGGCCGTCCAGGGCATCTTGTGCCGCAGGCCGCCCATCTGCGGCATCTCGTTGGTGTGCACCGCGTGAATCACCGAGCCCGAGCACATGAACAGCAGGCTCTTGAAGAAGGCGTGCGTGATCAGGTGGAACAGTCCCGCCACCCAGCCGCCGGCTCCCAGGGCCAGCATCATGTAGCCCAATTGGCTCACCGTCGAATAGGCCAGCACCCGCTTGATGTCGGTGGCCGTGATGGCGATCGTTGCCGCCAGGAACAAGCGTGATGCAGCCGATGATCGCGATGACCAGCAGCACCTCGGGGGCAAACACCGGATAAAATCGCCCGACCAGGTAAACGCCGGCCGCCACCATCGTGGCCGAATGGACCAGCGCGCTAACCGGCGTCGGCCCTTCCATGGCATCGGGCAACCACACGTGCAGCGGAAACTGGGCACTTTTGCCCACGCAGCCGCAGAAGATCCCTAGCCCGGCGATCACCAACAGCCAATAGGCCTGACGGCCGTACGAATCCTCGCTCCAGTCGTCACGCCATTCGCCCAGGCGAGCCTCGACTTCCGAGGTCGCGGCAGCCAGGCCGGCGGGCACGTTCTTGCCAGGCGCGGTGTTGTCCGGGTCGGCTGACATCGGCCCCGGCGACTGGTCGATGGCACCTTCGGCCATGTGCTCATGCACGATTCGGGCAACTTCTTTGCTTGCCGGCGGCGGTCGAGCATGCCATCCGGCACCGTCAGCCGCCAATTGGTTCGCATTGCCGGCCGCACGAGGCTGAAGAAGTCCGGGTTGCAGCTTGCCATCGTCGTCACGCCAGTCGCCGAAGGAAAACGTGCCCAGGCTGCCGAACAAGGCCATCAAGCCGATGATCATGCCGAAGTCGCCGATGCGATTGACGATGAAGGCCTTGTTCGCGGCGGTCGAGGCACTCTTGCCGCTCGATGTAGAAGCCGATCAGGAAGTAAGAGCAAATACCGACCAATTCCCAAAACACGAACACCATCGCGATGTTGCCGGCGATGACGATCCCCAACATGCTGAAGCAGAACAGCGACAGATATTGAAAAAAGCGATGGAAGCGGCCGGGCCGATGCAAATGGTGCCCGTGGACGGTCACCTCGTGGTCGACCACCTCGTGCAGCTCATCGTGCATGTAGCCGTTGGCGTAGAAATGAATGCAGGTCGCGATGAACGTGACCATCGCAAACATCAACACGGTCAACGAGTCGATGTAGTAGCCGATGGTCACGCGCAGCTTGCCGAATTGCCCGAGAGTGTACCAGTCGCCGGAATAATAGACCGGCGGATAGACCTTATGCGGAGCGTGGTCGCCATGTTCTCCATGAGACGCGGCTGCGTGTTCGGCCGCGGCAGCGGCAGGTGCTGCGTGCGGCGTGTCTTCAGCCGATTTGGCCGCGGCTTCAGCCGGCTTGTCGTCGCTGGGCTTGTCGGCGGCGGCTTTATCGTCGCTGGCCGCATAGCTGGCTAGCTGAAACACACTGGAATCGCGCCGCGCGGCACTGAAGAGTGGACGCCCGCCGCCGGCGATTCGCCTATGCCGGGCTGGCCCCAATGATGCTGCGGCAGCCAGACTGCCCACAGGGCGAACTGCGACAGCAGCGCCGAAGTGAGAATCGCTCCCGTGGCGAGCACTCCTGCCAGTCGGCCGGCCTTGCCCATGCGAGGACCGAAAAACACGATCAGCGTGAATGAGGCCAAGGGCAGCAACCAAGCGGCCGCCAGCAACTTGGGTAATAGGGTCGCAGCGTCCATCAGCCTTTGAGCTCGTCGGCCCGGTCAACGTCGACCGTAGAATGGTTATTGTAAAAATTAAGCGTGATCGCCAGGGCCACCGCGGCTTCGGCCGCCGCCAGCACAATGACGAACAGCGCGATCAACTGCCCGTCCAGACCAATGCCCCCTGCGGCCGGCCGCAAATACTCGCTGCCGAAAGCCACGAAGTTGACATTCGCTCCGTTAAGCACCAATTCGATGCCCATCAACACTCCCAGCGCGTTGCGCTTGGTGGCCATGCACACGGCGCCGGTGACAAACAGAAACGCGCCCACCACCAGGTAATGCGTGACCCCAACAGGTTCGGTGAGCAAGTTCATCGACGCGGTCCAAGTTCCAAGTCATTGAGCCCCCGGCGAATCACCGGGGTCAGGTGGCGAGCTACCCAATCCGTCATCCAAAATCCAATCGCGGGCCCAAACCTTTACGCCCCGCTAGTAGTCTCCGCAGCTTCAGGCTGCCAGCGCCGTTTGGGCCGGGCCAAATAGGCCGCCCCCACCAGTACCACCAGCAAATGCACCGATACAATTTCAAACGGCAGCAAATAGCCCGACATGCCCGTACGCGTCTGAGCCTCGGACGTTTCCAATTGATCCACCCGCGCGCCCAACAAGCCCAAGCCGAGCCGGGCCGCCGTGACGGGGCTCGTCGCCGGCAACGGTTCGTGGCCGCTGGCCCGCCAGGCCGGCACCTGGAAAGCGGCCTGCAAAAGAAGCCCCAGCAGCGAGCCGCCAACCACGAGACCCAAAATCCATTCGCCCCCGCGAGTCTTCATCGAAATGAAAGGCCCCTGGGCCGTAAGCATCACGCCGAAGACCAGCAGCACCAACGTGCCGCCGACGTAGATCATGATCTGCATCGAGCCGACGAAATCCGCTCCCGCCAGAAAGAACAAACCGGCCGTGGCAGCCAACGAAATCACCAGGTAAAACGCCATCCGCACGATGTTGCTCGACACGACCACGGCCAGCGCGAACACGCAGGCCAGCAGCGCGAACAGCAAAAAGAAGCACGAATGCCAGTTGATCGGGTCCACGCCGTTACCGGTCCTTTCCAAACGGGGCAGCCCCGAGCGCGACTCGCTCCGCCTCGGTTAGCCCAGCAGAATCGCCGGGCCCTTTTTCTGCGGTAGGCGGCACGGGCAGCCAGCCCTCGCGAATCGTCCCCGGCGGAGTCGCCGCGGGCAGCAGCAGCCCGCCGGGCAGCGCCAACGTCCAGAGTGTCGCACCCAGGAAACAAAATGCGGCCAGCGGGGTGCAATATTTAAGGCAAGTGGTCATCACCTGGTCGATCCGCAAGCGGGGCAACGTCCAGCGCACCCACATCATGAAGATCACGCCGAAAACGCATTTGCCGATAAAGTTGGTCATTCCCAACAGGTTGCCCAGGTAGTGAAACCAGGGATTGGTCGTCGTCGCCCAGCCCAGCCATTCGGTGATCGGCACCGGGCCATTCCAGCCGCCGAAGAATAGAATCGCCGCCAGGCCGCTGACGGCGAACATCGAGCCGTACTCGGCCATGAAGAAAATGCTCCACCGCAGGCCGGAGTATTCGGTGTGAAAGCCTGCCACCAGTTCGCTTTCGGCTTCGGCCAGATCAAACGGTGCGCGGTTCACGCTGGCCGTGGCACAGGTGAAGAAGACCCAGAAGATCAGGAACGTGAACGGGTCGTGCAGCACGTACCAATTGGTAAACCAGCCGTGCTGAATCTGGCTGATGGTCACCAGGTCCATACTGCCCGCGAGCATCACCGGCACCACCACGCACATGCCCAGCGGCACTTCGTAGCTGACCACTTGAGCCGCTTCGCGCATGGCGCCGAACAGCGACCATTTCGAGGCGGATGAATACCCGGCCAGAATCACGCCGAAGACTTCCAGCCCCAAAACGGCGATGATGAAGAACACGGCCACATTGAGCCGCACACCCACCCAGTCATCGGCAAACGGCAACGCCAGGTAGCCGGCGAATGACGCACAAAAACTGACATAGATCGCGACCCGAAACAGCAGCCCATCGGCGCCGGCCGGCATCAGGTCTTCTTTGGCGATCAGCTTGATGCCATCCGCCAAGGTCTGCAGCCAACCAAACTTGCCACCGACCCGCGTGGGTCCCAGGCGGTCTTGCATGCGGCCCGCGATCTTCCGCTCCAGCCAAATGAAGACCAGCGCGCCACCGGCGACCACATTGAGCAGCAAGGCGCAGTGGATGAGCCCGGCGAGCACATAAGCTAGCCACTGCCAGGACTCCGGCAGGTATCCACTAAAGTATTGAGCCACTGATAGTTAATCCTTCGGACACTCCGCGGCGGCCGCCTGTGCCGATACGTGCGGCGCGACCCGACGCATGGCTGCCAGATCGCAACATTAAGTTTGTGAAATATGGCACAAAGTAGGGAGCGAATACAAGCCCCCTCAGGCGACAACTTTCCAGGAAGCACGCCTCCGAATTAGCGGTCGATTTCGCCCATCACAATGTCCAGCGAGCCAACCACTGCCGGCACGTCGGCAATCAGGCAGCCACGGCACAGTTCGTGCGTCACCGACAGGTTGCAGAAGCAACTGCTGCGGGCCCGCGCCCGCCAGGGAATCGCTCCATTGCCGAGGCTCACCGCGTAAAAACCCATTTGCCCGCGGGGCGCTTCGGTTTCCAGGTAAACTTCCCCCTTGGGGAGCTTTTCGGTCAATTTCACCGGCTCGCCGAAGGAGCCGGTTGCGACGCTGTAACGATCGATGGCCTGACGAATCAGGTCGATCGATTGCATCACTTCGAGCATTCGCACGTAGAACCGGTGCCAACAGTCTCCCAGCACCGCCGAGGTGGGGACGGCCGGATACTTGTGATCGTTCGGGTAGTGCCCGTTCTTTTCGACGATGACCTCGAAGGCGTAACCGTCGTACATCTCAGTGTAGCGTTCCTCTCCGTCGCGGCGGAGATCCTGGTCGACGCCGCTGCCGCGGAGCACCGGGCCCGTGCAGCCGTAGTCGATAGCCATCTCGGGCGTCATCACCCCGACGCCGGCCGTACGGCGCACGAAGATGGCGTTGGTCGTCAGCAGGGCATGATACTCGACGATGATCGGCTCAAGCTGTTTGAGGAACGCCTCGCACTTTTGCAACCAACCCAGCGGCAGATCGGCCGTGGCCCCGCCCACCGTGAGATAGCTGTAGGTCAGCCGGGCGCCGCAGGCTTCTTCAAACAAGTCGAGGATTCTTTCCCGCTCGCGAAACGCATAGAGGAACGGGCTGAAGGAGCCGAGATCCAGCCCGTAGGCCCCCATGCCCACCAGGTGGCTGGCGACGCGGCCCAACTCGACGATGATGACCCGCAAATGCTTTGCCTTTTCAGGCAAGTCGAGCTTCATGAGCTTTTCGACCGTCAAGGCCCAGCCGAGATTCATGTTCATCCCGGCCAGGTAATCCATGCGGTCGGTGTACGGAATCCACTGTCTCGGCGTAAGGTTTTCGCCGATTTTTTCGGCGCAGCGGTGCAAGTATCCGATGTGCGGCGTCACCTCGGAAACGATTTCACCATCTGTCCGCAGCACCAGCCGGAGCACGCCGTGGGTGCTCGGATGCTGGGGGCCCATGTTAACGAGCATTTCATCGGTGCGGACATCGAATTCGATAATCCGCGGATCGTCCAGTTGCGTGCTCATGCGTTTGACTTCTGTGTGCTGACTTCTATTTCTCGAGCTGACTTCTGTTCGGCGATTGAATTTTCACCGGCCTCGGATTCCGTGGTATTCCAGCGGCATTTCGTAATCCTTGCGGAGCGGATGTCCGACCCAATCCTCCGGGCACAAAATGCGCCGGAGATCCGGATGGCTGGTGAACATCACGCCGCTCAGATCGTAAACTTCGCGTTCATGCCAGTCGGCCGTGCGCCACACGCCCGACACGCTGGGCACTTCGGGCAACTGCCCCGGCTGGTCGTTTTTCCAGCGCGGCAGCATCACCTTGAGCACCAGGCTCCGTTTGAAGGGGAGGCTCCAGAGATGGTAGACCACCTCCGTGTGCGGCTTGAAATCTACCTTAGCCGCCTTCTTCGGATCGCCTTCGAAGTAGTCGACTCCGCTGACAAGGTTCAGGAAATTGAACCGCAGATCCGGCTCGTCCCGTAAAAAGGTGCAAACCTCCACCAGGCCGGCGGGTGCGACCTCAATCCAGGGATCCAGGGCCTCTAAATTGGCCCCGGTGATCAGGTCGCCGAAGCGGCTTTTGAGCCGATCTAAAAACAACTGGCCGCTCATGGGAGGCTCTTCAGGTTACGGTGTTCTTCGGGTTACTTCGTGCTTGGGTTCGTAGTGTCGTCGGTTTGGCCGTCTATCAGGCTGGGCCCCCGGGCACCATGCCTGTGGGGGCATGGTGACTGTGTTTTGCCAAGGCATTTTAAGCACTGAGGGCCGGCTCGTCTTCCAGCAGGATTGAAGGCGGAGCAGGCTGCGCGGTTCGCTCTCGGCTAACGGCACGGACCCAATCCAAGTCGCCGCGCTTCCAGACGTAGGCGAATCCTACCAGCAGCACCGCGAAAAATGCGGCAATGTCCACCAGAGACATGGTGGCAATACCGCGGGCTTGTTCCCGGACGCGCTCGCGATCCTGATCCCAACTCGACGGGCCCTTAACCGGGGCCAAAGTCTGCGTCTGGGGATTAGGAACGCCCAATTCACGATAAAGGTCCGCTTCATACGTCGTGAGCGGGCCCTGTACCAACTTGGCGGCGGAAGGCGCGGCCAGATTGGCGTCGGCTGACTCACGGGCAACCACGGCCAATTGCGGGTCCATCAGATGCGTCGCTTTGCCGAAAACCACTGCCCACGGAAAGAAAAACGCCACTTCCACGTCGAAGATGATAAACAGCAGGGCGACCACGTAAAACCGCAGATCGAACTGCACGAAGCTGGAGCCGATCGTGGGCTCGCCGCACTCGTAAACTTCGAGCTTTTCCTTGTTGGGAGCATTGGGACGAATGAAATGGCCGACAAGCAAATTGATGAACAAAAACGAGATCCCGGCCCCGAAAAACAAGGCCAGATATCCCACGATCATCGTCGGTGAAGCCATTGCGCTGAATCCGCGGTGTTCGATTGGCAAAGGTAAGACGGCATTCTAAGCGCCGGCAGCCAGCATTGACAAGGCTGAGAGCCGCCCGCACGGAGCCGGCCCAAGGGGCGGTTGCGGCTCAGCAACCCGTGACGCCCGTTCCAGCCCGATCGTCAAATCACGCCAGAATTTCCTTAATCACCGTCCCATGCACGTCTGTCAGCCGGTAATCCCGTCCCTGGGAGCGGTAGGTCAGCCGCTGGTGATCGAATCCCAGCAAATGCAGGATTGTGGCGTGCAGATCATGCACGTGGACTTTCCCTTCCTCGACGCCAAACCCCAGTTCGTCGCTTTTGCCGTGGATGATGCCGGCTTTGACGCCGCCGCCGGCCATCCACATGGTGAAGGCGTCCACATGGTGATCGCGGCCCAGAGTAGCGCGATTTTCCCCCATCGGCGTGCGGCCGAATTCGCCTCCCCAAACCACGAGCGTGTCGTCCAGCAATCCGCGCTGCTTCAAATCCAACACCAAGGCCGCGCTGGGTTGATCGGCGTCGCGGCAGACTTTTTCGAAATCGGCATTCAGGTTTTCGCCCGGCCCGCCGTGGCTGTCCCAGTTGGTGTGGTAGAGCTGCACGAAGCGCACACCCCGTTCGATCAGTCGACGGGCCAGCAGGCAATTCGCTGCAAAGGAAGGTTCGCCGGGCTTCACGCCATACGCGGACAGCGTATTGGACGACTCTTGCGACAAGTCCATCAAATCCGGCGCACTGGTTTGCATGCGAAACGCCATCTCGTAGGCGTTGATCCGCGTCAGGATCTCGGGATCCTTGGTTTCATCCAGCCGGGCGCGGTTCAACCCGTTCACCGCGTCGTAGAACTCGCGCTCCCGCTCGCGGTCCAGCCCCGGCGGACTGTGCAAATGCAGGATCGGATCCCCTTTGCCGCGAAAGGGAACGCCCTGAAACGACGACGGCAAGAAGCCGCTGCTCCACAGAGACGCTCCGGCCCGCGGACCCGCGGGGCCCGCTCTGCAACACCACAAATCCCGGCAGATCGCGAGCCGGGCTGCCCAGTCCGTAGGTGACCCAGGCTCCCATGCTCGGCCGGCCCGGCACTTGAAAGCCGGTGTTCATGAAGAGCTTGGCCGGACCGTGATTGAACACGTCGGTGGTCATGCCCTGGAGCCAGCAGACCTCGTCGACGATGCCGCGGTGATGCGGCAGCAACTCGCTGAGCGTCATGCCGCACTGGCCGTACTGCTCGAACTTTCGGGTCGGACCGAGTAGCGTTTCGTTCCCTTTCAAGAAGGCGAATCGCTTGCCTGCCATCAAGCTTTGCGGCGGCTTCTGACCGGTCAGGTCTCCCAGCTTCGGCTTGTAGTCGAATAATTCCAACTGCGACGGCCCGCCGGCCATGAACAAATAAATCACGCGTTTGGCGCGGGACGGAAAGTGGGGCTCGCGTGGTTCCAACGGATTGGCCCCATCCAACTGCACTTTGTCGGCCCCCATGCCTTCCTGGGCCAAGAGGCAACTCAGCGAGATCGCTCCCAGCCCGATCCCGCATTGATTGAGGAAATACCGCCGCGTGATGTCGCGCAAGGTGGCCTCTAGCCGCCCTTCATTCGATCGCGTGTCGCTCATAATGCTCGGCCTGTAATCGCTATTCGCGCGTAATGAAATTGTCCGTGTTCAGCAATGCCCTGGCCAGGCAAACTAACACCGCGGCATCGGCCGGAGCGATTGCCGACGTCAGCGCCGGCGTCGCCAATTTGTGGGCTGCGTCAGGATCTTTCGAGAATGCTTCACGTTGGCTGCCAAGGTAAGCCCGCAGCACCGTCAATTCCTCGGTCGACGGCTGCCGGCTAAGGCTCAGTTCGAACGCGCGGTTGATGCGGGCAATCAACTGCTGCTCGGCATCGCCGGGCACTTCTTGCGCGAGTCGCAGCGCCAGCGATTGCGCCATTTCCACAAATGCCACGTCGTTGGCCATGGTCAGCGACTGCAAGGGCGTGTTGGAACGGGGCCGCCGCGTGCAGACCGCCTGAAAGTCCGGCGCGTCGAACGTGGTGAACAGCGGATACGGAGCGCTGCGAAAGAAAAACGTGTACAGCCCGCGGCGATATCGGTTGGGCCCGGAATCTGCTTTCCATTGCCGCGCGACCTGAGTGAATGCATAGACGCCGTCGGGCTGGGGTGGATGAACGCTTTGCCCTCCGATCGTTCGATCCAGCAGGCCGCTGGCGCACAGCGCGGCGTCGCGCACCACCTCGGCGTCGAGTCGTAGCCGCTGCTGCCGGGCCAAAAGCAAGTTGCGTGAGTCGCGCTGCAACAATTCGTCGCGCTGTTTTGACGATTGCCGATAGGTGGCGCTGGTGACGATCAACCGGTGCATGTGCTTGGGGCTCCAGCCGCCGCGAATGAGCTCGCCGGCCAGCCAATCGAGCAGGGCCGGATGGGTTGGCCCGGAGCCTTGCGAGCCGAAATCCTCTTCCGTTTCCACCAGCCCGCGGCCGAAGTATCGCATCCAAATCCGGTTCATCGTTACCCGCGGCGTGACCGGGTTATCGGGATGCACGAGCCAGCGGGCCAGGTCGAGGCGGGTGAGGCGATTGTCGTGCGGCGCAGCTTGCGGCGGCACCGCGTGCAGCAGGCCGGGCTCCAGCGGGCCGGCGGACTTGTCAGGCCGGGTGAAGTCGCCGCGGGTCAGCACGAATGTCTGTCGCGGCTCCTTGCGATCGCGCATCACCATCAGCTGCGCCAAGTCCGGGTTCTTGGGCGGGCGCGGCTTGGAACGATCGAAGGCCTCTTGCAGAAGTTTGTTCTGAAGCGGCGAGCGCTGCGCCGCCGCGGTGCGCAAAGCCACCAGCATCGCTTCGTCGTTGCTTGTGAGCGCGGCAGGCGGGGCAGTATCCGCAAAGTCGATCGCGAAGCGGCCGATCAAATAGTTTTCATTGACGTTGTGGAAGAGGCGAATCCGTAGGGTTTCACCGGCGGCAGCAAGGGGCTTCTTCAGCACGAAGGCGGCCTCGTGGTCGGCATTCATCTTGGCCGTGGAACCGGGCGCGACGTCGATGGCCCAGCCGGTCTTATTGTCTTTGTCGATCACCGCCGCGATTGAATAGCCCGGCTGCTCATGGTCGGCCGAGGCGCGCGAAAAATCTGCTCCTGGCCGCTTGCGCTCAGTTTGAAATCGGTCAGCACAAAGTTGCCATTACCGGCCCGCCCGGGCCCCTGGCTGGGGAGCGATTCGTGCGTGAGCACGCGCAACCGCACGGCCGCAACTTGCCTGAGCGTTGTCGTCGCGTCGATCTGATACGTGTCGTTAAACGCAGCGGCCCCATCGCTGAGCAGCGAATTGTCGTCCAGCAACTGGAATCCGGCGTTCGAGTCAGTGCCATACTGAACGTACTGGGCGGGCAACCAGGTGACTCGGGTTGTGGTCGCGGCAATGGCCACGGCCTCGCGTTGGGCCAATTCTTCCTTCTCCCATTCGGCGCGTCGTTGAACAGGATCCAATTTATCGATCGGCACCGCTTCGACCGACACGGGCGTGCCAAACATTTCGCCGCGCAGCACGTCCACGGTGGGCCCGCGGTCGTTGATATCCTCGGTGGAGTTGAAAAAGGCCAGCATTTCGTAATATTCGCGCTGCGAAATCGGATCAAACTTATGCGCATGACACTGCGCGCAGCCGACGGTCAAGCCGAGCCACACGGCCCCGGTCGTGCTGGTCCGATCCATCACCGACTCGACGCGAAATTGTTCCCGGTCGGTCCCCCCTTCCTGATTGATCAGGGTGTTGCGATGAAAGGCCGTGGCCGCAAGTTGCGACTTGGTGGGATTGGGTAGCAAGTCGCCGGCGAGTTGCTCGACCGTGAATTGGTCGAACGGCATGTCCGTGTTGAGGGCCTGAATCACCCAATCGCGGTAGGGCCACATTTCGCGTTCGGCGTCGATGGAGTAACCGTTCGAGTCGGCGTAACGGGCCTGGTCGAGCCAGTAGCGTCCCCAACGCTCGCCGTAGTGGGGCGATTGCAACACGCGGTCCACGAGCGCTTCATAGGCGTGCGGATCTTCGTCCTTGACGAATTGCTCGACGTCTCCGGGCAAAGGAAGCAAGCCCAAGAGGTCGAGGTTGACCCGGCGGATGAGCGTCGCCCGGTCAGCCTCGCCCGACGGTGTCAGCCCCGCTTCGTCCAACCGCGCCAGAATAAACCGGTCGATCGGATTGCGAACCCAGGATTCATTTTTCACCACGGGCGGTTCGTCATGCGCAAGTGGCAGAAAGGCCCAATGTCCTTCATATTCCGCCCCTTGTTCGATCCAGCGCCGCAGAATGGCAACCTCATCGGCCGACAGCCGCGGCTTCTTGCTGCTTGGGGGGGGCATCAACTCGTCGTCGTCATGCGACGAGACGCGCGTGATCAGGGCGCTGACGTCGGGCTTGCCCGGCACGATCGCGGCATAACCGCCCAGATCGGCCAGGGCTGCTTCGCGCACGTCGAGTCGCAGTTCGGCCTCGCGATGCTTTTCATCCGGCCCGTGGCAATAGAAACAGTTCTGCGACAGGATGGGCTTCACGTGCAAATTGAATCGCACGCGCTCGGGGACCGCGGCCGACAGCGGCATCGCCAGCATCAAGGCGTGGCAAACGCTGATGACGAGCATACAGCCGGCAGCAGAGCGATGGGCGGGAACGGGGCGAGGCATTCACTCAGCGTAGGCCGTGCGGCCGAGCCCGTCAACGATTTTGCCTGTTAACGATCCTACTGGTGTGAGCGTCTCGAAAGTAGGTGGAAAATCTGCTCTGCTGGTAGTCGGTGGTTCGAGATTGCCTATTTTCCGCCGATCAAGGAGGGATTTATGGAACGTTCGAAACGGGAACCGTTGGAATTGAACGCCGAGGAGCAGCGGATTTACGAGCGTTTAGGGGCACTGGCCGACGACGAATTGCGACGGATGGCCAAGGTGCTGGCCGGCACGGATGACTCGCCCTTGTTCGGAAAAACGGAGTTCGAATTGCGCGATCGTGTGCATGCCTTGGGAGCGCACGCCCTGGAAGCGGCCGCGGATGAGCGGCAAAAAAAGGGACGGATACGAAGGAGCTAGCTGCGTTTGTCCATATTGTGGCGGGGATGCGCGTTGTGTCGGGCTGCGGGAAAAAAGGATCGACAGCCTGCTGGGGCCCCTGCACGTGCGGCGGCATTATTACCATTGCCGGGCATGTCGGCAGGGGCACTTCCCGCGGGACAATAGCTTGGGCTTGAATGCTTCGCACCTCACGCCAGCGGCCGCTGAAGTGGCCAGCATCGCCGGAGTGCAAACGAGCTTTGCTCAAGCCAGCGAGGTTACTTTGCAGAAGTTGTGTGGACTACGGTTTAGCGAATCGACTGTGGAACGCGTCACGGAAGAGGCCGGCGAACGTTTGGCACGGTTGCTCGCGGAGAAGGTAACTTTCGGTGAAAATCAGCACTGGGACTGGCATCGCGATGCACGCGGTTGCACGTGCGCTTATGTCGCCTCCGACGCCACGGGCGTGCCGCAGCAAGGCGAAGATGGTGCCCGTGCCCAGGGCCGCATGGTCAACGTGGGCATGATCTACAATCCGTCCAGCGAGTTCGACGATCGGCCCGTCAAACCGCATCAAATGCGATATTTAGCGGGTTTTTATTCGTTCGACGACTTGGGAAGGGAGTTGCGTCGACAAGCGGCCCAAGTCGGCTGGGACGAAGCGGAGCAACAGATCGCTCTCTCTGATGGCGGCAATGGCTTGGAGGAATTCTTTCGCAAGAACTTTCCGCGGCAGAATGCATTCTGGATTTCTGGCATGCTTCGGAGCACCTGACGGAACTTGGGTTGGCCTTGTACGACGACGAGGACCAACGCAAGAACGTTGTGGCTGGCTGGTGCCATCGGCTGAAACATGAGGGTGGCGAGGCGTTGTTGGGGGAGTTACAAGCTTTGGATTTGAGCAATTGCTCCGCCGCTGCCCGGCAAGCGCACGCCGAACACGCAGGCTACTTCCAAAATCAGAAACACCGAATGGACTACCCTCGCTACGTGGCGAACGGTTGGCAAATCGGCTCAGGACCCGTGGAAAGCGCCTGCAAGACCGTAGTGGGCAATCGCCTCAAAGGCGGCGGCATGCGTTGGGGCGAGGATGGCTCCGACGCGGTCTGCCATCTTCGCGCCCTCTACCTGAGCGAACCCGGTCAATGGGAGGCATTCTGGCGCGGCCACCCCAATTAACCCAAACTCACCACCAATCTGACGCTCACACATCCTACTGGCGGCTTTACTTGGGGCGATTTACCGCGGGATTCACCTGCATTGAAAACTCGGGCAAATCCGGCCGCGCGACGAAACGATACGGCTTTGCGGCCCACTCGCCCGCGTAATCCACTCCGATGCGTCGCCGTGCGTCGGACCGCCGACCGCGGTATCACGATGCCCCAGTCTTCAATCCACAGGCCGCTCGAATCCGCGGCCGGCAGGCCGTTGAATTGCTTGTCGATCGCGAGCCCCTTGGTCAAACGAGCCGGGCCGACCCAATCGCCCGCTCCCCGCAGCAGCACGGCGGCCGGATACCCCTCGTCGCCGGTCACCACGTTGAGCATCCAATGGATGCCATAGACAAAGTAGACATACCAATAACCGGCCGGGCCAAACATCACGGCGGTCCGCTGAGTGCGGCCTTTGGCCGCGTGGCAGGCTTTGTCGTGCGGACCAATATAGGCTTCGGTCTCGTGGATAATCGCCGTTTCAAGACGACCATCCGCATGCCGGCGCACCAGCGATTTTCCCAGCAGATCGCGGGCAACCCGCAGCGCGGGCCGGCGGAAAAACTCGGGAGCGAGCAATGCAGGTGTGGCACGCTCTGAGCCCCGCGAAGGGCGTGGTGACATGGCCATGCGTTCTCCGGCGCTGCCACGCCCATCGCTGCGCTCTGAGCGTGCCACACTTACGAGGGTGCCACACTTACTGAGCGTGCAACACTGGGAAGTCCCCATCCTCACTTGCCGTTAATCGCCTTGTGGGGCTTGCAATAAGCCAGCGTCAACAGGGCATAGCTGGTCACCAGGTTCGGGTCCCCTTCCATCCAGCGGCGATCGTCGTTGACCCAAGAACCGTCCGGCCGTTGGCGCTGGATAAGCGCGCTGGCCAATTCCGCACGCCAGTTGTGCTTTTGACCGTCGGTGTCCTCGATCTCGTCGTGGCCCAGCGCATCAAGAGCTTTCGCGAACGTGTGGTAGTAGTAATACAGACCGGACCCGCCGAGGCCGGGGTTTTCATTCAAGGTGTAGTGCTTTTGAATCCAGTTATGGGCCGCCTTGACGCGGGGATCGTTCGGGCCGACGCCGGCAAAGATCATGCACTTCAGGCCGGCATAGGTCATCGAGCCGTAACTCCGCAGCCCGCCTTCGGCCGTGGTGCCGCCCGGGCTGCCGCCGCCCCCTGCGGGCGTGTAGTAGAAACCGCCGTCGGGATTCTTCGCGGCGAAGGGAGTCGTATTGCTCTCGCTCTCCAGGTTTTGGCAGCGTGAGACGAATATCAGCGCATTTTTGACCGACTCATCATCCGGGCCGCTCCCCGTCTGCTTGAGAACGTCCATTAGGAACGCCGTGTTCGAAAGGTCCGGCCGCTTGGAGTGTCCATAACCGGCCCCGCCGAAATTCGGGCTGGAACGGTCGTGGCCCTCTTTGGCGTCCCATTGCAAGCCCTTGGCATAGGCCTCGGCCTTTTTGATGAGCTCGTCGTAGCGATGGTCATGATTGGCCGCCGCGAAGCACTGAATGGCCACGCAGGTTTCATAGCTTTCATGGCCCGAACCGGTGACATAGATGCCGCCGTCTTCATGCACAAACGATTGCAGGTACTTAAGGGCCTTGGCCACCGCGGGATCTTCCGGAGTCCGCCCGTTGCGCAACATCGCGGTGGCGACCAGGCCGGTTACCGCCGGGTCTAGCTTGGCGCTAAAAGAGCCGTCGGCGGCCTGGCCCTTGGTTTGCAGGTAGCCGATCGCTTTGGTCACGGCCTCCGCCAGGTCGTGGGCGGTCGCTTCGCCAGCCGGCGCCGGGGGCGCCGCCAAAGCCGTCGCGTGCAAAACGAAAGGAGACGCCAGTGCAGCGGCCAAAAGCAGTGTCCGCGAAAAACGCCGTTGCAGATGAAAAGCCATCGGTTAACCTCCAGAATTGCGAGCCGCCACTCGGTGAATTGTCCCAAGCCACGAGGCGTCTGGCAAGGTGCCATGCGGAATGCCCCCCGCTGCTTCAGGTTGCCAGCGCCAGATAGGCGAGGAACACAAGCCATACCAGGAGAGCCGCGGCACTCAAGGCCAGCAAGAACTTATTGCGCCGCGGCGGTGGCAAGGGGGGCAGCGAGTTCTGCGGCGGTGAGGAGCCGCTTTTGGTCGTCACGCGGACTGGCGGCTGAGGCATTTCTGGGCGGCTCGGCGTTGCGGATGGTTCAACTCTCGGGGAGCGTTATCTTGAAACTTTGCCGCAAACCGGTTTCAAAGTCGAACACGTTATCGAAATCCTCGCGTGTGTCGTCCTTGGTCTTGCGCATGTGCCCAATCTCGATCAAGTTGAACACAATTTCACCAAAATCGCTGGTCGAATAAACGCCCCAACTATTGAGCACGCATTGGGCCATGTAGCCGTATTGTTCCAGGGCGTACAGCCGAATGGCCTCGCAAAGTTGCTGACCCGTCAGATGCCGTTCGGATTCGCGCGGTTCGGTTTCATCGGCTTCCTCTTCGCTTTCGGCGGAACGTTCGGAGCCTAGCCCCAATTGGTTATGGGCGAAGTGCAGCGCATCAAACACGAATGCGTAAGCATCGATTTTGTAGCGGCGGTCTTCCTTGACCAGCTTTGCAATTGGATGGGACGGATCAAGCATTGGTAAAGGAACTCAAAAGAACCCTGCGATTGGCCGATTATGCGCCGCCGCTGCCGCGTTTGAGCACGGTAAGTACCTCGCCGGCATCGATCAGAATTCGGCGGCGGTCTTCGGTCTCCACTAAAAGCTGTCCCGCCAGGATTTCCTGGGCCAGCACCCGCCCCCGACCACGACCGGTCACCACGTCAGAGCCTATCGGCGGCATTTCTTTTTGCAAGGCGTCATAGGTGTCGTACTCATAACGCAGGCAGCACTTTAATCGTCCGCAGCGGCCGGAAATCTTGGTTGGGTCGAGCGTGGCCTTTTGAATCTTGGCCATCTTCATCGACACGGGGGGCATTTCCGAGAGATGCGTGTTGCAGCAGACCGGTTTGCCGCAATCGCCGTAGTCGGCGAGCAACTTGGCCTCGTCGCGGACGCCAATTTGCCGCATTTCCACGCGCGTTTGAAACTCGGCGGCCAAACGCCGCACGATCTCGCGAAAATCCACCCGGTTTTCGGACAGATAAAAAACCACCACCCGCTCACCGCCAAACAAGTGCTCGACATCTACCAGCCGCATGTCCAGCCCTTCTTCGGTGATGATCCGCTCGCAAACTTCGTACTCTTCCCGCTGCTTGGTATGCAGGCGGGCGGCTTCACGCTCGTCATCGGGCGTCATCCGGCGAAGAATTTGCCCAAAGGTAGGACTTTTGATCTGCTCCACCGCGGCCTCCGTCGCCTCGCACAGCACCTCGCCGACCTCAAGCCCCCGATCGCTCCGCACGATCACGGCAGCGCTTCGTCCGCAGTTTTCGTCGCGACTGGTGGAGTAAACGCCGAGGGTGCGCATGACCCCCGACCGCACAACATATTTCGGCATAAGCTGGGACGGTTATCCGGGGAAATTGGCCGTAACTGTGCAGGGCCGAAATGGTTGCGCCCGCAACATCGCAGTATATCGGCCACTGGTCGATCCGAACAGCGGTGAGAAAATGGTTCGAGGGCGTTTTCGGCCGCGACGATTCGCCGGCACCACGGGCGCGAAAATAAAAAGACACGGGCGCGAAAGCGAAGACCCAGCCGGCCACAATTTTAGGCAGGCGGCAGGATTTAGACGCTTCCGGCCACCAGCGACTGACGTCCGCGGAAACCGGCATCGAGTTCATGCCAATGCAGCACTTCCGGCTCCCCCAGCTTCCAGCAGAGATAGACGGTTCGGCCGTCCATCCGCGATGGAAAGTCAATCAATCCCTTGGGACCGTTCTTGGGTTCGACTCCCAAGTCGCGCAGCTCCTGGACATACCCCTGCAATTGCTGGCCGTCCTTTTCCAACTCTTCCTCGATTTGGGCCAGTTCTTCACTATACAAGTCCCGTGAGCTGGCTGGACGCCGGGCGGACAAAAGCGAAAGACGTTCGCGGCGCTCGATGACCTCGCGAGACAAGTTCGCAAGGTCCGTAGTAATCGCCCGCACCAGCGGCAGAATGGCGTTCGCTTGCTCCAGCGTAAACAGCCGTTTCGGGTCATAGTTGGTGGTCGGAGAATCTGAGGGCTGATGCGAGGATGACACTGTGGCCTCCCTAGGGGCGATTAGGCCTCGACTCGAGGCCGGTATCCCGTTTGTTATTGGTTCGGCCCGCCATGCACTGGCTCGACAATCACCTTGGACGCGGCAACGGCCGTTGGATTGAGCGTGGCCCGCCCCCACGCAACATCCACCGGCAATCGCGCAAAGTCGACGAGGCATCCATCACGACTGTAGCAACTCAAGTCGTGCGTGGCCCCCATAAAAATGCAATCGACCGGACAGGGTTCCACGCATAACGCGCAAAACATACATTTCGAGTAGTCGATCGTAAAACCTGTGATCTTGAACCCTTTACCCGTCGTTACCCGTTCCTTGCCGATATAGATGCAATCGACCGGGCAAGCCTTGGCGCACTGATCGCAGGAAATGCAAGTTGTCAGATCATAGCGATGAAAACCCCGATAGCGGGCCGCGACCGGCACCGGAAGCTCGGGATACTCAAAGTGTTCGGTAAACGTCTTGCGCTCGGGTCGGTACGTGATGATCCAGTAGCGCATGGTCACCCACATACCGTGGAATACCGTGGAAACGGCTTCCCAAATGTTGCGCAGCCAAACAAGCATGGATCAATCCCTGATGGTTTATCCCTGAAGAACTGACCCTAATTCACTGGTGCCAATGAACGGATTCCTCGCTCCAACATTGCGGGCAGTCAATGCAAGAGTGCCCAGCAGGGGCAAAACGGCATTCGTTGATTGCTGCTTGAATTATAGACAGGCGACCCAAGTCCGCAAGCGACGTTCGAAGTCATCCGGTGCGACTCCTCGCCCTTGGACATGCGGCTTCCACTCAAGCTCGGAGATTCGCGATTCAACGGCCTCGCAAGCGGATCGACGGGGGACAAAATGCACGGTGTGCCGCAACCCGGACAGAACCTTGCACCAGGGATTGGTGTCTGGCTGACGACGCGACCAGCCTAAAACATGGAGGTCGTCGCATCGGCGCTGTCGGAGTTAGAATGTGCCGGGTACGCAGAATAGCGAGGCAAAACCGAGGATAGCAGGGGCAAAACGCGGAATTTCCTGGAAAAAACAGGTTGTTGGCGGTTTTCCACAAGCCAGCGGGTGTCACCGGGTTTCGTGGATCGGCGTATAGCCTAATCTTGGCGGCCCCAACTCGGGCGTGGCCGGGATGGAAAGCTGTAACTTGCTCTATAAAATGGACTTGCGTACAATTTGATTGAGAACGATCGCACGGCGTTTTTAGGTCCAGCGGGGGACGACGTGAAACGGGGCACCAATTTTGTGCCAAACAGGTATAAGATTCTTGGCAAAAGCGATTGCGACTGGCTCTGGGAAGCTTGACTGACGCCTTCTAGGTCGTAGAGTGAATGGAGGAAGTGCAATTGCGCTTTGGGTTTTGGGCTCTTTGTTGGGCTCACACAAGCAGCCGGACCTGGGAGTCAAAAAACTCATCCGCGAGTAACCGGGTTCATGCCGGGGCGACACTAGGAATCGTTGCCCTGAGAAAACAAGCGAAGGAATGGCCATGTTAGTGCTATCACGAAAAAAGAACGAGAGTATTGTCATCAACAATGACATCACGATCGTCGTGGTGGAGATTCGCGGCGACAAGGTGCGCTTGGGAGTTGAAGCTCCCAAGGAAGTGCCGGTTCATCGCCGCGAAGTGTATGACGCTATCCGGCGAAACGAATTGGCCGAAGGGGATAAATTGCCCACGGCCGAGCGGAACGCTAACGATGGTGACGTCAACGGCACTCCCAGCACGAGTTGATCCTGCCTGCAATCTTCCCGCCTGTTGCGGCGCGCGTGTGCCGTGTTTTTGCGTTACGTCGCTGTTCCTTCCTGCCTTAGCGACGTTGGCAGCCCTTGACGGATGTGCCATTTGACTATTATACACCGGGTCGGCACGCTTGCGGTCACCGGAGCGTAGCTGCGCGGCCCCGTCGTCTAGCCTGGTCTAGGACACCGGCCTTTCACGCCGATAACACGGGTTCAAATCCCGTCGGGGTCACTCTGCATGTCCGCGTCGGATGGCTCATCTGCGTCAGATCACTCAAGATCAGCAGAATTCAAGCCTACGGACATCGCGCCCACGGAAGCAGTGCCCTACGATGCGGTGCTCGTCGTATCGTTCGGTGGACCCGAAGGACCAGACGACGTTATTCCGTTCTTGGAAAACGTGCTGCGAGGCAAACCCGTGCCTCGCGAACGGCTTCTCGAAGTTGCCAAACATTACCAGCATTTTGGCGGTGTGAGTCCTATCAATGCGCAGAATCGGGCCTTGATTGCGGCCCTCGAGCGCGAACTTACGACCCACGGGCCGCAACTGCCGGTTTACTGGGGAAACCGCAACTGGCATCCGCTGCTGGCCGATACGTTGGCCGCCATGGCCCGCGACGGCATTCGCCGGGCGATCGCGTATTTCACGTCGGCTTACAGTTCCTACTCCGGGTGCCGGCAGTATCGCGAAAACATTGCCGCGGCCCAGCAAGCGGTCGGTCCTGCCGCGCCTGCCGTCGATAAGCTCCGAGTCTTCTACAATCATCCTGGCTTTATCGAGCCGCTTGCCGAGTGTGTGGCCGATGCGCTGGCGAAGATTCCGTCGCAGCGCCGCGACTCGGCGGCCTTGATCTACACGGCGCACAGCATCCCCGCCGCGATGGCCGACAATTGCCGCTACGTGGCCCAGCTTGAGGAAACGGCGGGGCTGGTTACAGCCGCCGTCGGACGCGAATCGTGGTCGCTCGCTTTTCAAAGCCGCAGCGGCGGTCCTGGCCAGTCCTGGCTGGAGCCCGACGTCAATGACCATCTGACCGAGGTTGCCGCCAAGGGGTTGACTCGCGACGTTGTCGTGGCGCCGATCGGATTCCTGTCGGATCACATGGAAGTGCTATTCGATCTGGATACGGAAGCCAAGGCGCACGCCGCCGAACTTGGGCTGACCATGATTCGTGCAGCCACCGTGGGAGACCATCCGACGTTCATTCGCATGATCCGCGACCTGATCGCCGAACGGGTGACGCACAGCCAGGAGCGTCCGGCACTCGGTCCTAACGGCCCAAGCCACGACGTTTGTCCGGTCAACTGTTGCCTCTCGGGGACACGGCCAGGGCCGCGGTCATAGATTGTTCCGGCGGCAAACCAAAGGGGACACAGCTCGTGGCAAAATTAGCTGCGTCCCCCTTTGTTTGCACCTGATTCGGCCGCAAGCCCTGTGCGCTTGGGTCACCAGGTCCGCGGAGTCATCGACGCCTCTGGGCGGACCAAGAGACCCGTGGCTCGGGGGTTCGTTACCCGCGAGCCACACCAAGAACACGCCACGGCGCCAGACGCAAGCGGACTTCTTCCAAGCGTTCAACGGCAGCGGTGCGCGCCTATCCAACGGCGCACCATCGCTGCTGTTTTTTGACACATGGCTTTCGAGAAGCAACTCACACCCGCTCGACGATCATCGCGACGGCGTTTCCGCCTCCCAGGCAAACCGCGGCGAGCCCGCGGTGAAGTCCGCGTTCCGCCAGGGAATACAGCAGCGTCACCAGCACGCGCGCTCCGCTGGCCCCGATGGGATGTCCCAGCGCAATCGCGCCGCCGCGCACGTTGGTCTTGGCCGCGTCGAGGCCCAAGGGCCGCATGCAGGCCAGGCACTGCGCCGCGAAGGCCTCGTTGAGTTCGACGAGATCGATATCGGCGAGCTTCAATCCGGCCTTGTCCAGCACCTTCTCGACGGCGCTGACCGGGGCAATGAAAATCTCCTTTGGGGCAACTCCCGACGTGGCCGCGGCAATGATCCGGGCCTTGATCGGCGAGTTGCAGCCAAGCGCCAGGCGTTTCGTCGCCACAACCACCGCGGCCGCGCCGTCGCTAAGTTGAGACGCGTTGCCCGCAGTGACCGTACCGGCTTCGCCGAAGGCGGACCGCAGCCGCGACAGCGCCTCGCAATTCGTATCCCCGCGCGGCCCCTCATCGCAAGCCACCGTGACCGTTTGTTTACCAACGGCAATCGAGACGGGTACAATCTCGGCCGCGCTCACGATGGCCGCCGCGAGCGCACGGCGATGGCTCTCGGCAGCAAACGCGTCCTGGTCGGCGCGGTTCACCCCGCGACTGGCAGCGATATAGTCCGCCTGCACGCCCATGGCCTGGTCCTCGAATGCGCACCACAGTCCGTCGTGCAGCATCGAGTCGATGACCTTTTGATCGCCGAATTTCCAGCCTTGTCGGGCACCCAAAATCAAATGGGGCGCCCGGCTCATGCTTTCCATGCCCCCTGCCACGATCAGTTCCGCGTCACCGGCGCGTATCGCCTGGTCGGCCAACATCACCGCCTTGAGGCCGGAGCCGCAGACCTTGTTGACCGTCACGGCGCTCACGGTCGGCGGCAAGCCGGCCAACAATGCCGCTTGCCGGGCGGGCGCCTGACCGAGGCCGGCCGACAAAACATTGCCTAGGATGACTTCGTCCACGGCGCCGACCGGGAATTGAGCTCGCCGGAGCGCCTCGCCCACGACGAGACCTCCCAAACCGGTCGCCGGCAGGCTGGCCAGGGTGCCCATGAATTTTCCGATCGGCGTGCGACAGCCCGCCAAGAGATACGCGTGAGCCATGAAATGAACTCCGGTGACCGATCGACACTTACGAGAAGTCCCCCTAGTATTACTCCGTTAACTAATCTTGGCCGATTCCGCCGCATCTGGCAAGATCGGTGGCATGGATGCACGGAAGCTGAGCAAGCTGCGGAAGGATTTGGCGGCGTTCCTGGACGTCGTGGTCGGAACATTGGGTAATGCGCGACGCCGACGATGGTGCGAGGCTTATGTGCGTGGCGTGCTGCTCGACGGGCAACGCAAGAGTATCGAGCCGATGGCGGTTCGATTGAAGAAGATCGAGGAAGGCGAAGAAGACTACGAACAGGCGTTGCAACAGTTCATCAATCAGAGCCCTTGGGATGAGCAAGCGGTGCTCGACAGCTTGCAGACCTGGGTTGGGCGGCAATTTGGCACGGACGGTTACCTGATTCTCGATGACACCGGTTTTCCGAAGCAGGGGCAGCATTCGGTCGGCGTGGCCAGACAGTACACGGGGACTTTGGGCAAGGTGGCCAGCTGTCAGGTCGCCGTTACTCTCCAATTAGCGACCAATCGTGAGGTGCTCGGACTGGATGCTCGGTTGTACCTTCCCCAAGCTTGGTCCGACGACCATGAACGTTGTGAGAAATCTGGCATTCCAGCCGACGTGCCGTACCAGCCGAAGTGGCAATTGGCCCTGGCAATGCTGCGCCGCGCCCGCGTCAATGGTTTGAGCGGCACGATATTAGCCGACAGCTTGTTCGGCACCGTGACTGAATTTCGACAACAGTTGGCCGCCAATGGTTGGGCCTACTGTGTCGGCATCGATTCAACCTTAAAGGTGATTGCCGCTGATGCCGACCTCGGACCAGTGCCGGAATATTCCGGACGTGGCCAACCACCGACGCGACCGCTGAAAGTTCGGGCCGGAACAAAGTCGCCGAGCGTCAAGCAATGGGCTGTCGTACATGCTGCCGACTTCCGCAAAGTGACCTGGCGAGAGGGAACGAAAGGAAAAATGGCGGGGCGCTTCGCTGCCTGGCGCAGTCCGACCGGCACACAAACTCTCAGCCGGCAAAGAGCCACTGGAAGCGTGCTGGTTGCTGGTGGAATGGCCAGGAGACTCCGATCATCCAGCGAAGTTCTTTTTCAGCAACTTGCCAGCCACCACGAGTCTGAAGCGATTGGTGGCCACGGCGAAAAGTCGCTGGTGGATCGAACATAGCTATCGGGAACTGAAGGACGAACTCGGACTGGATCATTTTGAAGGGCGGTCGTGGCGTGGCTGGCATCATCACGTCGTGCTGGTGCTTTTGTCCTACGCTTTTCTCCAAGACGTTCGTCGCCGCCGCGCAAAAAAAGGGGTCTCCGCCTAACGCTGCCGCTGCTCCGCGAACAATTGCAAACTCTCTTGGCGTGTTGGTGCGGCCGATGCCTCCTCTGTGGACAAGCCGTCCCCGAGTTTATCGCCGCACAGCCGCCGTAGTTAACGGAGTAATACTAGAAGATTATAGGCTGGATCGGAATCTGTGTCGTTGGCACTGGCAGCGCGAGAGGCGGCACTGGGCAGTATGTATTGCGTCAACCTCCCGAAATGTACAATTCCAGCCGGCGATTGCGTTCTGCAAAAAAGCCAGTACGATATCGGCGGCTCGGCCTGCGTTGGGTTCTAGCCAATCATTGCGGTTCATACGACGGGTGCCCGGAATGAGCTCTGACGAACTCGAAACCTTGCAGCAGCATAAGCAAGCGATGCGCGAGCAGGCCCACGCCAATCGCCGCGACCAGCCGGACAAAGACCCCCTTAGCCAACGGATCTGCGAAACGTTCGCGGCCCTGACCGAATACGCCGCGGCCCAGACCGTGCTGTTTTATCTCGACGTGCGAGCCGAGGTGCGCACGCGACACTATTTGCCGACGGCGCTCGAGCACGGCAAACGGATCGTCGTTCCCTACTGCGTGGACGGCGAGCTAGAGCTCTTCCAGCTAGAGAACATGGACGAGTTGGAAGTCGGCATGTACAAGATCCTCGAACCGCGGAGCGAATTGCGCAGCCTAGCGAACAAACGGGTCGACGTGCGCCAGCTCGATCTGGTCATGGTCCCGGGTGTGGCCTTCGATCACCGCGGCGGTCGAATGGGGCACGGTAAGGGATACTACGACAAGTTGCTGGAACATGCGCGTGCCGATACGCCGCTGGTGGCCTTGGCGTTCGAGTGCCAGCTATTTCCCGAGGTTCCCATGCAATCGCACGATGTCTTCATGGACAAGATCATCACGGAGCAGGCCGTGTATCCCGGCCAGGGCCGGCGAACAGGATAGGTGCGGCGATGGCTGAAATCGAAGACACGTATGCCGAGGCTTTTCGCAGCATCTATGCTGAAGTGCTGGTCACGGCCCGCGATCGTCACTGGTTGGACGGCGCGGTCAACGCAGCGACCGGCAATGCCTCCAGCACGATCCTCTGCGACTGCGAGGCGGGTCTCGACCGCTATGTTGGCCCCGGCGGTGATGCATCGTTCGCCACCCCGGATGGTCGGCCGGGAGCGGTCCTGCAGTTTCACGTCCCCCGCTTTCGCAAAGACCGGCTGCCGGCGCTGGAGCGATCGCTGCTGGTGCGTCTCAGTCAGAACGTGCTGACGGCGCCGACCGCCAGTTGTTTCAACTTGCTGGATACCGAGGAATATTTCAAGCTGGGGCGCAAACTGGCGTTTTTCGGCGATGGGCACCAGTTTCGGGACGAGCGCTACGGACGGCGGGTATGGGTGGTGCCGATTCTTTCCGGCGAGTTCACGATCGACCGGCGGTTCGGCCATCAGGACGGTTTGATGGGAGGCAACCTGTGGTTCCTCGGAGCCACGGCCGACGCGGCGCTCGAAGCGGCCCAGCGCGCGGCCCGCGCCGCCGCGGCCACGCCGGGCGTGATCCTGCCCTTTCCGGGCGGCGTGGCGGCCAGCGGCTCCAAGGCCGGCAGCCGGTATTCGTTCACTATCGCGAGCACGTACGCCGAGTTCTGTCCCACTCTGCGCGAAAAGCTCGGACCGGCATCGCGCGTCCCGCCAGGCATCGCTTCCATTCAGGAAATCATCATTAACGGTCGCGATCTGCCGACCATCGTCGCAGCTACGCGGGTCGCCATTGACGCGAGCGTTGGCACGCCGGACCTGGTGAAAATCTCGGCCGGCAACTACGGCGGGCGGCTCGGCAAGAGCTTTGTGTATCTGCACCCGGAAAAACAGCCCGCGGCGTGACGAGTAGCGTGTGCCACTCACGCCGCCGAGGATTGCCGGTTGCTCTTGATACGCAGCGGCGCGTGATTTTCCTCGGCGCCAGCATGTTCCATCGAATGGGCACCGCCGGCTTGCTGCGCCATTTTTTCGGGATGGACCAACGCTCCCCACCAAACGTGAAAATTTCCGGGAGACGGCATGATCCAAGCGACGAAGAGCAACCCGGCGCCGCCCATGATCCAGCCTCCGCAACTGGCCGGCAGGAATGTCAGCAGCAGCGAAGCGATGAGCAGTAATACCGGCGATAGCCAACGGCATTGCACGGTCAGACGTCCGGCGATCGCACGAGTTTCCTTGCTGTTGATTGAGTACAGCACGTGAATCGCGACCACGACGATGAACGCGCCGAATACGAACACCTGGCAGGCCAATAAAAAGTAATCCATCCGAGTCATGTAATTCAGCGGCGGCAGGCTGCTGTCGATCGCAATCCGGTAGGCCACCACGGTCAACATGGCCGTAATGCCCACGCTAATCTGCGAGCTGAACTCCTTGGGGTGCATCCAAAACACGACCCAGGCCGCGGCCACGATGGGAATGAGCGGCAGCACGATCGCCCAGAAATAGAAATGCGGATCGCGCTCGATCGCCAGGATCACGCGGAGCATGGTGTATTTCTCGCCCGTCTTCGAATAGCTCGACGTCTTCGTCTCGCTGGACATCCCCTTGAGCAACCAGCCGTTAGGCAAGGCGCGCTCTGGCGTAAGGGCCCGCACTTCGTCCGGCACGAACACGACCTGGTCAATCTCGAAGCCGGACTCTTCCAGATCGACCTCGAGCACCTGCTTGTCGAGGGGGAATTCGTGCAGATCGAGGTTTCCGGCAATCGTGCCGCGGTAGTAGCGGCTATAGCAGAGCGTGCCGTCCGGATAGGAATGCACCACCTTGCCGCCGCGCACCGTCACGTCGAGTTCGTCCAACAACTGAGGATCGGGATTCCAGATGCTGTCGACATGGATCAGTTTCCGCTGGGTTCCTTCTTTGACCGGATCAAACGCGAATCGCGGATCCTTCCAGGTGTAATAGACATAGAATTCCAGCTCGAACTTTTCATCCCGATCATTGATCTGGGAAACTTCGACTAGCTCGACGCCTACCGACACGGTGACGGGATGGCCCGGCGGCAGTTGGATGGAAGCGGCGGCGGAACTGTCGTCGTCCGCTCGGAGAGGGACGCAGAGACCGGCGACAAGAATCCAACCGCACAAGCAAGGCCGCAACATGACGCAGGTCTCCGGGTACAAAATCCGAGGTGTCCGGATAGTTAGTTTCTTGGGTTGCGAAAAGTACCAAATGCCGCCAATTTTGGCCAGCCGTGTAAGTTGCATGCTAGCACGGGGTTGCTATTCTCCTGTTTGGGGGCTGCGGGGTTCCGCCAGTGTTTGGCGGTGAAGCCGCAAGCGCATGTGTTCTCGCTTTACGTAGCCCCCAACGACGCGCCTGCGGTCCGCTTATATTACGGCGGGCAGCATTTATATTAAGGGTATGAACAACGCTCAGATTGCCGCCACGCTCGATACCTTGGCCGACTTGCTTGAGTTCAAAGGAGAGAACCCGTTTCGGGTGCGCGCCTATCGCAATGGAGCGCGCGTGGTGCATGACTTGAGCGAGCCGGTCACCGCCATCCTGGAACAACCGAACCGGTCGCTGACCGAATTCACGGGCATCGGCAAGGACCTGGCCGAAAAGATTGCCACGCTCGTGGCCACCGGCGAATTGCCGCTGCTGGTGGAATTGCAAAAGGAGCTGCCGGCGAGCGTGCTCACGCTGCTGCGCATTCCCGGGCTGGGCCCCAAGAAGGCGGCGGTGCTTTACAAGGAACTGGGCGTCAAAACGCTCGATGATCTGCGCGAGGCTTGCGAGGCCCAGCGCGTGCGGGCCTTGAAGGGTTTTGCCGCCAAGACGGAACAGGCCATTCTGGCCGGCATCGGTTTGGCCGCGTCGGCCGACGTTCGTATGTTCTGGGCCGAAGCTGACCAATTTTCCCAAGAACTGTTGGCATGGATGCGTGCGGCGCCCGAGGTGGATCAGGCCGAAGTGGCTGGCAGCTACCGGCGCGGCAAAGAAACCATCGGCGATCTGGACATCCTCGTTGCTTCCAACAATCCGGCCGCCGTGATGGAACGCTTCGACCAGTTTCCCAACATTGCAGCCGTACTGGGCCGCGGCGATACCAAGATGAGCGTCCGTCTGGGGGGCGGTATGCAAGTCGACCTGCGGGTCGTGCCGGCCGAGTCGTTCGGCGCCGCGCTGCAGTATTTCACCGGTTCGAAAGAGCACAACGTCGTGCTGCGCGGCATGGCCAAGAACCGCGGACTGAAAATTAACGAGTACGGCGTCTATCGCGTCTCCGATGGCAAAGAAGAGCAGATCGCCGGACGGACCGAAGCCGAAGTGTACGCCTGCCTGGACCTGCCTTGCTTTCCGCCCGAGCTGCGCGAAGCACGCCGTGAATTCGAGTGGGCCGCTGCCGGAGCGCTGCCCGAGTTGATCACGATAGAGGACATCCAAGGCGACCTGCACATGCACACGACGGCCACGGACGGCAAAGCGTCCTTGGAAGGCATGGTCGCCGCCGCGCAGGCCCGAGGGCTTAAGTACATCGCCGTTACCGATCATTCTCAACGGGTCTCGATGGCCAATGGCCTGACGCCGTCCCGCGCTGGCGCAATGGGCCGAAATCGCTCGGCTCAACGAGCGGCTGCAAGATTTTTGCGTCCTCAAAGGAATCGAGGTCGACATCCTGGAACGTGGCGGCCTGGATTTGCCGGACGACGTGCTGGCCGAAGCCGACTGGGTCGTGGCCAGCGTCCATTACGGACAAAACCAGCCGCGCCAGCAGATCACGGACCGCATACTCGGGGCACTGGCCAATCGCCATGTCTCGGCAATCGCCCATCCGACCGGCCGGCTGATCAATAGGCGCAAGCCGTACGAGGTTGACCTGGAGGCCGTGTTCCGCACCGCTCGCGAACAAGGCAAGCTGCTGGAATTGAACGCAAATCCGGCCCGCCTCGACCT
Source organism: uncultured Planctomycetia bacterium (assembly GCA_963807715.1). Lineage (GTDB taxonomy): Bacteria > Planctomycetota > Planctomycetia > Pirellulales > PALSA-1355 > CAWECK01. The sequence continues at coordinate 707,736 of CAWECK010000016.1, read as the reverse complement.
GGACGACGTCGCCTGCGCCGCGGCGAAGGCGTACGGCATTCCGATCGTGATATCAACGGATGCCCACAGCACCGACGGCCTCTCGGTGCTCCGTTACGGCATCCTGCAAGCCCGCCGTGCGGGACTGACGAAGCAGGACGTGGCCAATACGCGCCCGTGGGCGGAAATGAAAAAAATCATCGGGCGGAAGGCGAACCCCTAAACTAAAGTCCACGGATTGCATCCGTGGGTCTGCTATAACCGAACATCGACGCACCGGTTTATCAGCCGGCTCACACAGGCCACTCGATACGCAATGCCGACCGCTTGCTTACCGCACGCGGCGAACTCCATCAGCCGGCTTACGCCGGCCGCTCGGGATGCTATGTCCCAAAACTTCCAAGCGGTAGCCTGTCACTTGAAAGCCGGCCTCGGCCAGTTTATCGATCAGCGTCGGATCAAGTTTCTTAAGCAGGTCGGAATCGAATTCGGCCGGCAGATCGCGGACTTCGCCGGTGGCCACGTCGCGGAGGTGATAGTGGTCTTCGCCGCGGCAATCGTAGCGGGCCGAGGCGTCGCCGCTGGTTAATTTGGTGGCTAGCCTGGCCGCAACCAGGGCTTCCAGCGCCTTATAAACCGTGGCCAGGCTGATTCGCGGCATCGCGTGCCGTACGGCCTGATAGACGTCCTCGGCCGTCGGGTGAGAATCCGTGCCCGCCAGATATGCGAACACGACGCCCCGCTGACCTGTGTACCGGGAGCCCACGGCCTCCAGGGCATGGCGTACTTCAGCGCGCGGCACTCGACAAGACAAGGGCCGGGGCGGGGTGGGAATCACGAGTGGGAACCATCAACGCAACTATATGGCCTCTAGTGACAACGGTCAAGAAACTCGGCCGCTTGACCCTATCGGCGCACGAGCCCTATAATCCGGCCCATGTGCGTCATTACTTAGTCTCTGGCCAGCAGCCCGAGGCTAAATCCTGGTGAGAGCAGCATGAAAATCCACGAATATCAAGCGAAACAGATCCTCCGCGAGGCCGGCGTCCCCGTGCCCCGCGGCATTGTGGCGCACTCGGCGGCCGAGGCGGCGGCAGCCTTTACGCAATTGGGCGGGCCGATCGCCGTCGTCAAAGCGCAAATCCATGCCGGCGGCCGCGGTAAGGGCACAATTTCGACCAAGCCCAGCCAGCACGGCGTGCAACTCGTCAAAAGCGCGGCGGCTGCTCAGGAGGCGACTGGCAACATGCTCGGCCAGCCGCTGGTGACCATTCAAACCGGCCCCAAAGGCCAGACCGTTCGCCAGGTGCTCGTCGAAGAGGGCTGCGACATTGCCCGCGAGTTGTACTTGGGAATCGTGGTCGACCGGGCGGCATCCGGTCCGGTGCTGATGGTCTCCAGCGAAGGGGGCATGGATATCGAAGAGGTGGCCGCCCACACGCCCGAGCGTATTTTCCGCGAACCCTTTCAGCCCGACTCCGGCCTGCAAGGATTCCAAACCCGCAAGCTGGCCCAGAAGCTCGGACTCAGAGGCCCGGCGGTTCGCGCGGCCGAAGGATTTATGAAGGGGCTCTGCCAGGTGTTCGTCGACCGCGATTGCAGTCTGGTCGAGATCAACCCGCTGGTGGTCACCGGCAAGGGGGACCTGATCGCGCTCGACGCCAAGATGACCTTTGACGATAACGCCTTGTTCCGTCATAAGAACCTGACCGAGTTGCGCGACCTGGCCGAGGAAGAGCCGACTGAAGTGCGGGCCGCCAAGGCCGGCCTGTCGTATGTCAAGCTCGACGGCAACATCGGCTGCCTGGTGAACGGCGCCGGCCTAGCCATGAGCACCATGGACTTGATCAAGCTGCACGGCGGCGAGCCGGCCAACTTCCTGGACGTGGGTGGCGGCGCCAATGTCGACCAGGTAACCGAGGCGTTTCGCATTCTGCTGTCGGACAAGAACACTAAGGCCGTACTGGTGAACATCTTCGGCGGGATCATGCGTTGCACCACCATCGCCTCGGCCATCCTGGAAGCGTATCAAAGCGTGGGTTTCAATGTTCCGCTCGTGGTGCGGCTCGAAGGTACCGAAGTGGAACAGGGCCGCAAGATGCTGGCCGATAGCAAACTGGCCATCATCAGCGCAACCGGACTGACCGACGCCGCGAAGAAGGTCGTCGCCGCGGCCGGCCAATAACGAACCAGCCCACGGCGTGCTCGCCGTAGGCTCTAAACATTCAACGCAAAGTGATCGCTTCCCATGAGCATTCTGATCAATAAGGATACCCGGGTCATCTGCCAGGGAATCACCGGCAAGGTCGGCCAGTTCCACACCAAGGGCTGTTTGGAATACGGCAGCAAGATGGTCGGCGGCGTGACGCCCGGAAAAGCCGGCGAAAAAATCGAAGGCCTGCCGGTATTTGACACGGTTGTAGAAGCCGTCGAAAAAACCGGCGCGGACGCGACCATGATCTTCGTCCCGCCGGCCTTTACGGCCGATGCCATCCTGGAAGCCGTCGACGCCGGCATTAAAACGGTGATCGCCATTACCGAAGGCGTTCCCGTTATCGACATGGTCCGCGTCTGGAATGTCGTGAAACACAGCTCGTCGCGGCTGATCGGGCCGAACTGTCCCGGCGTCATCACGCCCGACGAGTGCAAGATCGGCATCATGCCGGGCTACATTCACAAAAAGGGTCCAGTGGGATTGATGAGCCGTAGCGGCACGCTCACTTATGAGGCCGTCTGGCAGTTGTCCAGTTTGGGGCTGGGACAGTCGACCTGTGTGGGCCTGGGAGGCGATCCGATCGTCGGTACGTCGTTCATCGATCTGTTCAAGATGTTCCAGGCCGACCCTGCGACTGAGGCGATCCTGATGATCGGCGAAATCGGCGGCACGGCCGAAGAGCAGGCCGCGGCCTTTGTGCGCGACCATGTCACCAAGCCGGTGGCCGCGTTCATCGCCGGCCGCGCGGCGCCCCCGGGCAAACGCATGGGACACGCCGGGGCGATTATCTCCGGCGGCAAAGGGACTGCGGCCGAAAAGATCGCGGCCCTCGAAGCGGCCGGCATTGAAGTGGCCGAAAGTCCCGCGGACATGGGAGCGGCCGTTCAGGCGCGATCGCGCGGCGGAAAAAGAGCTAGCCCACAGCAACGTCAATGACGGGGACGTCCTCTGTGACGCGGGTGCTACCCGCGCTTGCGGCGTAGCAACACTCCCAGCGTGCCCCGTCACTCGCGCCGCCCATCACTTGGCCGCCGCCGCGTTACTCTTGGCGTCCGCGGGAGCTTGCCGCTGCGACAAAAGATAACTCACCAGTTGGACGAACTCCGGCTCCGGAATCAATTGCGCCAGGTTGCCCGGCATCAGGGACAACGAGTTGACGCTCCTTTGGTCAATTTCCGCAACCGAGACGCGGACTTCCTTGCCTTGGGCGTCGGCCAGTACGACGATCTCCCCCTCTTCGCGCAGCACGAGCCCTGACACAATCGTGCCGGCGGTTGTCACGATCTGGGTCGTGCGAAAGGCCTGATCGACGTTGCGATTCGGGTCCAGCATATCTTCCAGCAGGCGGTCCAAACCTCGGACGCCAATGCCATCGAGCGTCGGGCCGATTCGGGCACCGTCGTCTCCAATCCGATGACAACTGGCACAGTTCTTTTTGAACACCGCTTGGCCTTGCCGAGGGTCCGGCTCGGCCTTGGCCAAGAGTTTGCGGCGGGCGTCGATCAGTTGCTTGATCCCTTCGTCGCGTGGCGGCAGCTTCGCGGTTAACGCCTCGATGCGCTGCTCGGCGTCTGGAATGCCGCGGTTGCGAACTCGCTCGACCACGCCCCGCTCTTGCAGCAACAGGGGCGAAGCCTTGCCGGCCTGAATGGCGGTGAGCAGCGTTTCCGCGCCCTGCGGACTTTGGGCCAGGCCCGTGGCCAGCGTCACGGCCAGGCCTGCGGGAGCCGCGGCCAGTTCGTTGGCCAGAATTTTCCGAGTGGCGTCGCTGTTGATCTTGGCCAACAGGTTGGCGGCCTGCTGACGCACGTTGAGCGGGTCGCTACCATCGTGCAAAACGCCGGCGAGCAATGAAACGGATCGCGGGCCTTCGATGGCCACGCAGGCTTCGAGGGCAGCCGACCGAAGACCGCTGAACTTGCTCTGCGGATCGGTCAGGCTTGCGCATTCATCGAACAGCGGCAAGCCTGGCACCTCGCGGACCAATTCCAAACCGGCTTGCACATCGGATTCTGTCGTCGACGAAAGCAACTGCCGGGCGACATCCGTGCTCCAAGCCTTGACCTGAGCGGGCAACTCGGAACCACGCTCTTGGGCCCCTTTGCGGATTTCGCGGACGAACTTCGGCCGTTCCTTGGGGGACTGAGCTTCGAGCGCGAAGACAAACGCATAGACATCCCCCAGACGGTCGGCCGAAATGTAACGGACGACCTGGTGCAGAGTCGCGGGCCGTTCGGGTAATTTGGCGTCGTCGTGCAGGGACTTGAAGAGAAATTCAGCCGCCGCCGTCGTCGGCACTCCCCGGCTGACATCGGCCAATGGTACCCGCGCGGACGAATCGGCTTGCAGAACACTATCCAATGTCGTGTAAGCGTCGGCCCCGCGCAACTGGTCTCGCAGCGCCATCCGCACCGTGTGAATCAGGTGGGTATCGTCCGTAGCGGTGGCCGACCAGAGAGCTAACAGCGGCCGGATGTTGTCGGCGTGGGGATGCCGGGCCAAGCCGTCGGCAGCCACTCGGCGGACAAACGCATCGCTGTCGGAGAGTCCCTCTCGCACCAGTTCTGACGTGGCGGATGTCCAATGGGCTCGTTCGGCCAGGGCCTTCAGCATGTGAACGCGAACCGCTCGATCGCGATTAGCGGCTAGTTGCCGCACGAGCGGATCCGAGATCGGTTCCAGTCGTTCCAGGGCCCATAATCCGTGGACTCGCTGCCAGGGGCTCGAACCGTCAAACGTCAGCAGCGTTTTGAGGGGCTCCACGGCGGCCGGGCCGATGCGGTCTACTAACTCATGAGTCGCCAGGGTACGAACCGTAAGATTGTTGTGCCCCAGCAGTCGCGAGTAGTTTGTCGCAAGGAGCCTGATCCATTCCGTCCGGTCCATGTGGCGGCTCGGTTGTGGTGGCCCGTTCAACACCGCGACCCGTGTACACCACGCGCCAGATTCGGCCCCGCTCGCGGTCGCGCCGGGATGATTGAGCGGCACCTCGTAATGGCCGATGATGCGGTTGTAGAAGTCGGCGACGTACAGCGCCCCGTCCGGGCCGACGAGCAGATTCACCGGCCGGAACCAGGGATCGTCGCAGGTCATGAAGTCGGGCTGCTCGATCGCCTTGTAGGTCGAGCCGTGCGCTTCGAGCCGGTCGTGATTGACCCTGCCGGTGACCACGTTGCCGATGAAGATCGTGTCGCGATACTCGGGCGGGAACTGCTCGGCGGCGTAATAGGCAATGCCGCCGATGCCGGTCGAGCCGTGGCTGTGGGTCATCATCGTGGGACCGAAGCCGAGCCCGTCGTCGGCCTTGCCGAAGCTGGGGTAATAGGCGCCGCGCAGCAGCTGGTAGATCGGCAGCGTGTGGCAGTCGGCCGAATAGAGGTTGCCCAGCGGATCGAAGGCCAGGCCGAAGGGATTTACCTGGCCCCAGGTGTGTTGCTCGACGTGCGAGCCGTCGAGCCGCATGCGGTAGGTGTTGCCCGAGTTCATGGTGATGGCCTGGCCATCGGAGCCTTGCACCTTTGAGGTGTTTTTGAAGCCGTGGCAAGCGTAGACCCAGCCGTCGAGCCAGCGGGTGAACGAATTCGTCATTCCATGAGTGTCTTCGGAGGCGAATGTTCCGTACAGTTCTTGCCGCTGTTCGGCTCGGCCGTCGCCGTCTGCATCGGTGTAGCGGCAGATCGAAGGAATGCTGTACACCAGGGTGCCCCCCGGTGCCGGAGTCACGCCAAGCGGGATATTGAGGCCCTCGACGAGCGTGGTCACTTGCTGGGCATGCCCGTCCTGCTCGCGAATCGTCAGCACTTTGACGGTGTCGCGCCCGCGCTGGTCCGCCTTCACCGGGTAGGGATATTCGACCGTATCGGTTAGATACAGCCGCCCGCGGTTGTCGAAGTTTAGATTCATCGGCTTCTGAATTGCCGGCTCGCTGGCGACTAACTGAACCTCAAATCCCGGCGGCAAATGAAATTTCTTGAGCTGCTCTTCGGCAGCAAGCGGCTCCGTGACCGCAACGTTTTGCGCCGAACCGTGGCAACTCGCAGGTTAGCGATTGTAAAAATGACGATAAGCATCGCGTGGAGCACTGAAAGTCGTGTGCAATGCATGTTTTTCAACATGGAGGAATGTCCGACGGGAACAAGCGGAAGACCAATAGGCAGGAAAATTGCAGGCAAAACGCGGCGTTGTCGGCAAAGCCGCGCGGCGTGCCAAGGGCCATATTAGGCCGGAATCCGGCGGGCAACAAGCGGCGGAAGGCCGGACCCTGGGCGGAATCGCCGAAGATAAACAACGAAATCCGAACTCAGTAAGTCAACCCCGCACGGACCATTACCGTGTCCGAGGGGTCGAATTGAGGAGTGCCGCTGCGGTAGATGATTTGGCGGTTGAAGACGAAGCCCGTTTCGGCCATCGCGCGGACCCGCGAAACGCCGTAGGTTTCCAGGCCGAGCATCACGCGAATGTCGTTGTAATCGATGTCGTCGTCAGCGCCGGTGTACGCCCGTTTGACGGTCCATGCCCCGCCGCCGTACTCGCCGGCGATGTAATACCACAAATCGGTCGTGCCGATCGTCGTCCAGCGATGGGACAATTTCGGATTCGGAAACAAGACCTCGAAGCGAGTGTCGGGGTTGGGCGTCCAGATGAAGCCGCCGGCCGGCAGCAGTTTAATTAGATTACGATCGATGTACACCACCCCAACCGCGACTTGCAGCGTCGGCGTGACGGCGACAATGCCCAGCCCGCGACCCATCACGCGAATGCTGTGAAAATTCACCGCGTCAAAGTCGGAATAGATGCCGGCCCGGCGCCAAGATTGAAGCTGAGCCACTCATTCACGCGCGGCTGCCAGGCCAGGTCGAGATAGGCGTCGTACGTCCGCGGCGGCAGATCGGCGGGCTGCGTTGGCGTCGTGCTTGGGCCGCCGAAAAAGTGGACGCCAAAACCGGGCGTAATCAGCAACGGCGGCTGGCTGAAGACGATCGGCACGGCGAACGTCGCGGACGTTTCGGTGTCATTGACCATCAAGGCGTTGCTGCCGCCGATGCCGAACAGGTAAGTGTCGCGCAGCCACACGCCTTGCAACAATCGCAACGGCTGGCCGAATGACGGAAACTGCGTGCCCGGCGGAAACATCGGATTCGCCTGGGCCGTGCGCCACGTCCGGATACAACGCACCCGGCGTCGCTGAATAGGGAGGCGGCGTTGAATAACCTGGCGGGGGCGCATAAGGCGAAGGCGAGTAAGGCGAATACGGTGCCGGAGCTGCGGCGGCTGGCGGCACCTGAGCCAGGCTAAAAGCCGGCTGCGAGCCGGGAGCCGCATAGGGATCGAACGTGGCGCCCGAGGGAACCGGCGTCAGGGGCGCTGTAATGACGGGGGGCGCAGTGCTGCCATCCGCCTGATTCGGCGTGACCATCGTCGGAAATTGCACTCGCTGAGCCCAAATTGGACCGGAAGCAAGCATAATTAGCGCGGCCACGAGGCCGCGCCAACAGACATTGATATTCAGCGAACGCCCTCAACTATCAGGGGAAGCTGCTGTTAACTGCGAGGTATTTCGCAAAGAAGGGCAATTTAGGGCCGCGATTAATACCAGTTAACAAAAAACGAGTCAAGCCCGACGGAAGAAATGCCGATAGGCGACCCGATCGTTTTCTGCTGGCGCGTCACCCAGAATTGCGTAAGCCGCGGGATGCAAGCAACCTTGAAGCCAGCGCCCCGGCCGCCTTCCGAAAGGCGTTTCGTAAAACACCCGACTGCAAGCATTGGCCTTTTGCCAGCTTGCTTTTGGCATTGGGCCGGTCGACGATCAGCTGGCCTTAAGCTTGTCCAACTCCGCCATCGCCGAGGACAATTCCTGCTCCAGCCGAGCCAGTTCCTCGGTATCATCCATCTGCTTCTTGGCTCCCGCCACTTGCAGTTGGAGCTTGTGCAAACGTTGGTGCAGCACGTCGATCTTCTTCTTGGCCTTCTTATCCATCGAATTCCCTGAAAAGGCGAGAAACCTGGTTAAGCCGCGTGGGCATCACCCGCGATGCCGAATCTCGTCTTCAGCGTCTGCAAGACCCCCAGCGACTCCAGGCCTTGCAAGCCAAAGCATTCCCACAACAACATCAACGCGCCGTTGACGTTGCCGCTTTCCAGATCGGAACGCAGCTTCATGGCCTTGCCGAACAAATCGGGATTCACCGCCAATTGGGCAGAGAAGACGTCCGCACAGCGCCGGCCGCGGGTGGCATCCACGGCGAACAGTTCGGCGAGCGACCGTCCGGCCGCGTCTAAATCGGACGCATGAATTTGTAGAGCAAACCCCTGAAAAGTGGCGGGGGTCGCCAGCGTGACGGTTCGCTGATCCGGGGCCGGCAGGGCCAACGGCTCGTCGACCGGAAATGGAGGCGTGGCGTCAATCGTCGAGGGGAAAGAAGCGGCAGCGACGTCGGTAAACACCGGCGAAGCGGCATGCGTTGTCGTCTCGACCGTCTGTGGTTCTTCAGCCGGCGGCAGATTCGACAGCATGGCATTGAGATGCGCCAGCCGGCCTCCCATCTGTTCGTAGATCTGCTCGATTTCGCTCAGGTAGGAATGCCCCTCGGCATCCTCCAGAATTTGCTCATGGGCGTCACGAATGCGTTCGGTTAAGCGCTCGGCCAGGAGGTCTCGCGCCTGCTGTAGAATGTTGATGGCTTCGGAGCGCGGGTTCATAAGTTGGCAACACTCAGGACAAACGTGGGCCCAAATCGAGACGGCCGCGAGGGCACCAATTTAGAAAGTCAGCCGTAAGGTTCAGCTTATTCAAAGCTATCGAAAAACGCAAAAAAATTTGCGGTGGCCCAGGTTTTGGGGGGATTGTGCCGGGTTTGCAGCCCGCAGAACCGGCCGCGGACGGGCAACAAACGTCGCGGTGGCCGGCACAGCCGGCCCTACGAAATTACAGCCCGCCCTAGAAGATTTGCCGCTGAAATTCAAAGAATTACCGGGCCGTTTCAGCGGATAACCTGGGAAACCGCCACCGTTTTCGTCTCCGGAACTGCCGCCGCTGGCGGTCTTGCGGCTGGTTTCGGATCTTTTACCGCGGTACGTAGCACCCCGGACAAGAGGACGATGGCGACGATCAACGCCAGATTGACATTCAACCACAGGGCCGAGTTCTTGCGAAACTTTTCGGCGGCGGTGGTCTTTCCGACGAGCAGGCTGGCGATCATGAATAGGACCATCGCCAGTAGAAATTTGACGCCGAAGACCGGGCGGTACCAGGCATAAGCTTGCGGCGCAGTGGTCTTGGCCTCGATCATCCCGATGTTGTAAAGGCCGCTGATCAACAGGGCGGCGATCGACAGCATCACCACCTTCGACCAGCGCGCCCGCAAGGCTGCGTGCAACGCCTGGCGTTGCTCTACGGACAACACCTCTTGTGCCGGCAGCAGGGCGAACCGCACAAAGATCGTTCCGCCAGCCGCCGTCATGGCCGCCAAAATGTGCGTCCAACGCATCACGAGACCTAGTACGTCCAACGCATTCATCGTCGATGATCCTCTAAGAGCGGAAACACTTCTGCAAGCTGAGAACAACAACTATCTACAGCCGGGCAGCCAGATGGTAGCGCGGCACCGGGCATTTGTCCAGCGGTCAGAACACATCGAAGTCAAGCTTGCGGGGATTCCATCTCGCCTGTTCCAGGCGGCCATAGCGTATCCACAAGCGCCAAAGCCTCGCCACGGCTGGCAATCTTGTGCTCCAATTGTGCGTCGCGGACGGCTTCCAGCAGCCATTGAAAGTGCTTGCCGGGTGGAAGACGATGCCTTAGTAAATCGTCGCCGGTAATCAGCGGCGGCGGATCCAACTCAGCCCTCGGCCGCGAGAGCCAGGCACGGCAAAAATCCAAATCTTCCGGCCCCAGGGTATCGGCTGCCGTTTGCAGTTCCAACAGTTCTTCGATCCCGGGATGAATCAGCAACCGTTGCGCGCGAGGCCACGGCTGCTGACGTATTCCCGTCAGGTCTGCTTGATGAGCTACCAGCCACGCGGAGCGCTGGCGGTCGTGGTTCGAAAGCCGCCACTGCCGGCATAAAGCTTCCATGGCCTCGGCCGCGACAAACTGGCCGAGGAGCGCCGCGAAAGCCAACGCAAACGTCGGCTCCCTTAGTCGTGCCAGGTTGGCCAGTGCATGTTGTCCGGCGGGACTTTCGAGCGTGGGAATCAATGGCTCGCCAGCATCCGGCCCTGGCGTCAGAAGCACAGCCAGCAAGCCAATCTCGTCGAGCAGTCGCACGGCGGTGGCCCGCTCGGAGTGAACGAGCATTTGCCGCATTTCCGCGGCAATTCGTTCGGGGCTTACGGTGGTCACTTGCGTCGCCATCGCCTGGATGGCTGCCCGGGTTTCGTCTGCCAGCCGAAAACCAAACTTGGCGGTGAAGCGAACGGCTCGCAACAGCCGCAACTTGTCCTCGTCGAATCGCTGGAAGGGGTCGCCGATCGCGCGGAGCAGGTGCTGTTCCAGGTCGGCCTGTCCGCCGACGAAGTCGAGCACCTCGTCGGTCAGCGGATCAAAGAACAAGCCGTTGATGGTGAAGTCGCGCCGCTTCGCGTCCTCCTCCGGGGTGCTGAAAGCGACCTTGTCCGGATGTCGGCCATCGCTGTAGCTGATGTCTTGTCGAAACGTAGCCACCTCGATCTGGCCGCTCGCTTTCGTGCCCAACACGGTAACGACCCCGAATGCGGCGCCGATCGCCAGCGTCCGCCGCTGGCCGAAGAGAGCCCGAATCTCCGGCGGTCGAGCACTGGTCGCGACGTCGTAGTCTTTGGGCGTTTGGCCGAGCAGCCAGTCGCGCACACAGCCGCCGGCCCAATAGGCTGCAAAGCCCGCCTCGCGCAGACGCTGCACAACCTCGGCGGCGAATTGACGCTGCTGCGTAGGATCAAGTTCCGGCAAGGGCTTGGGTTCCGTGCGGTTGGAAGGGAAGAATGGGTAATTCGTTCACCTGTCTCCGGAGCGCATTATGAGTTCCGCAGCGCAGGCCAGCTATGCGACCGGTCCGCGCAGTTGGGCAATGGCTTCGTCGACCATTTTGCCGACCCGGGCTCGCGCTGCGTCGTTCCAGGCAAATGCAAACTCGTCGCCGGTGCGTAGCATGTGCAGCGTCAGGTTTTTTGGGGGCCGACCCAGCACCTGCTGCGCGGCTAATGCATAGACGAGCATCTGCAGTTCGTAGCTAGCCGCCACCGCCGGCAACGTGGCCGCATCCACCTGATTGGTTTTGAAGTCGAGAATGTGCCACTGCCCGTCGCGGTCCTCGTAGAGCCGATCTATAAAGCCGGTGAGTTGCAGTCGGTCGGTGCGTGCGCTCCCCTGGCGGCCACGCCAACAGAAATTCGAGTTCGGCAAAATCGCTTTTGGCCGTGGCAAGATGCTTTGGCTCGCTGCGACGCGAGAAACCGCCGCACGAGGCTTTCAGCCAATTTTCGTTCGTCGCCGTCAGGGGGCACGTGCTGTTCGGCATGACGCCCAACGAGAGACGGTACGTCAATGGGCTCCCCCGGGTGAGATCTCGGCCAGCACGGCATGGACCAAGGTGCCCAAGCCCCGCGAGTCGATTTCTTCGCGAGGCGGGTCCATTGTCTCCGACTCTTCGTCGAGTTTTTCAGCATCGAGCCTTTCGGCGGTCCGTACCCGTGCGTGCATATTTCCGTGCAACCGGGAGAACGAGAACTCGCGGCGCTCGCGCGCGGCGACCGGCACCGCATCGACCAGCCGCTCCTGACTGGCCGGGTTAGCTCGTGCGAGCTGGCTTGCTCGATCAATGATCTGCTGCCAGTCGGCTCGCCGGGTCGCCCCGTTGGCGGCTCCGCACTCGGGCCTTTCACGGATCACGGCAACGTGCGGCACGTTTTCGTCCGGCAAAGCGGGCCCTTGATACTTGCCGGTCTCCACGTCAAATAGCCGCCGCAAAAGCCTGGCCCAGGGCCCTTGGGCTTTGTCTAAATGGGGCAATCCGGCCGACAGAATCAAGTGATCGCCGGCCCGCGTCGCCGCGACATACAGCAGTCGATACGCCTCGGCCAGGTCTTCTTCGGCCGCCAGGCTGTTGAACAAGTCGTAACCGCCGACCGGCGCCGGTTGGTCGACCCGGTCGGGCAAGCGGACAAGGGGACCCAGCTTTGAACTGAACTCGGCAGCGGCGGACCTCGCTTGCACGGACCGATCGAAGTCGGCGATCACCACGACCGGAAACTCCAGCCCCTTGGACTGGTGAATCGACATCAGACGGATGACGTCGGTATCGGCGGCGTGCGTGGCGGCTAGGGCTTCTTTCGGCTGCTCAGCGACATGTCCGCTCAATTCCACGATGAAGTCCGCCAAACTGAACATCCCACCTTGCTCGAAGCGACGAGCCTGGTCGATCAGCTTGCGCAGGTTGGCGAGCTTGCGCTCGGCCTAGAAACTCCGCCAGCAACAGGGCGTCGTACCCAGTTCTGGCCAGCGCGTCCTCGATGAGTTCGACGATCGTGCTGCTATCCTTGCGGCAGCGCAGCGTTCGCAGAGTTTCGGCGGCGTGGTTGACGCGCTGCGCGCTGATCGCCCGTCAGTTCGTCCGGATAATGATCGGCAAACAGGCCGGCCGCCAAACCGTCGGGATGTTGGGAAAGCCACAGCAACGATTCGTCCGCGAGGCAAAACAGCGGACTGCGGAGCGCCCCGACGAGGCTGATCGCGTCCGCAGGATAAGCAACGGCGCGGAGCAGATTGGTCAGATCGAAGATTTCCTGCTGGGCGTAAAAGGCGTGCCCGCCGACCAGGTAATAATCGAGCCCATGCTTGCGCAGTGCTTCCTCGTAATAGGCGACGTCGGAAAGAGCCCGAAACAGGATGGCCACGTCGCCCGGCCGCACGGCTCGCGCGGCCGGTGTGCCAAGCCTGGCCGCGGCGGCGTCCCAGATCAGCGGCGTTTCGCTTTCAATCATGGCCCGTAGCCGCCTGGCAATCCAATCGGCTTCGCGGCGGCGCAGGTCGTCTGCCGTTTCCTTGGCGTCGGACGGTTCATCCGGCAGCGCCCACAGAAACTCGATCGCAGGGCCTTTCCCAACCTGCTGGCGATGCGCGCGCAGCGGCTCGTAACCCTTGCCGAGAATGTCAGCGAACAGGGCGTTGACAAAGTGCAAAACCGCCGGCTGACTGCGGAAGTTGAGGGTCAGCGGCAATCGCCCTTCGTTCGGAACGCTCTCGCGCAAATGACGGAAGACGTGCGGATCGGCTCCGCGGAAACGATAAATCGATTGCTTGTAATCGCCGACGAAAAACAGCTTGCCGGCCTGCAACCCGTCGCCGCAAAGAGCTTTGATCAGGTCGACCTGCACCGGGTCGGTATCCTGGAACTCGTCGACCATCAATAAATGAATCTGATCGGCCACGCGACGGCGCAAGGCGGCCTGCTGCGGCGATGTCAGCAGGGCGTGGGCCCGGGCCAACAGATCGCGAAAATCCAGCGACGCCGTTTGTCGCTTGGCCTGTTCGTACCGCTCGACGACTCGAACGGCCAGGGGCAGCACGCGCAGTCCGGCTTCGGCCGCCGGCAAGGCCGCCGTCGCGTCGAACGCCAGGGCGATCGAAACTTTGTCAATAACCCGTTCCCGCAGTTCCTTGCAAACATCGCGGAACGTTTCGTAATCGGCCGGGCTGGGCCACGTGGCTGGGCTGCGCTTCTTGATCTTGGCGTTGTCGCGCAGCATCTCTAAGTCCGCACGCGGATCGCCGCTGACGCTCGTGCCCGCCTGCCAGGCCTGCAAGATATCCAGCATTGCCAATCGCTGGGCCTGTACGGTTGGCTCGCTGGGCACGGTCTGGGCGAGGAACGTCAAAATTTGCCGGGCGATTTCGCTTTCAGCGACGCGCCGCATGACCGACGGAATGATCTCATCGCGATGAAAGTCGGCCCAGCACCGCACCTGGTCCGCAGGTGTGCGGCTCAGCCAGGAGCTTAACTGTCCGGCGTCACGGTGTCCGGCTAGCAGACGCAGCATGTCGCGCAGCGATTCGAGCCCGAACTGCTCGGCGAGATCGAGCGTCGTCGGATCATGCGCGGCCAGCAACTGGCGCAGCACGTCGTCGGTGAATTCCGCGAGCAGGATGCCGCTTTGAGCGGCCTCGAGGAGCGTAAACTGCGGATCGAGCCCGGCTTCCACTGCATGGGTCCGCAACAGCGAGCTGCAGAACGAATCGATGGTGCTGATCCGCGCGGTGTCCAGGCTGCGGATGATCGCGGACCAGTAGTCTGCTTCTTCATCGTCCGCCGCTCTTAATCTCTCATAACAGGCGCGGCGGATGCGGTCGCGCATTTCGCGCGCGGCCGCATTGGTAAACGTGATCGCCACCAACTGCCCAATAGCCTCCGCTCCCAAGGCATCCGTGGTCCCCGCTTGGAAGTGCCCGAGAAAGCGCTGAGTGAGCACGAACGTCTTGCCGCAGCCGGCTCCGGCGGAGAGCGCGATCGAGACACCGCGTGTTTCCAGGGCGCGGCGCTGCTCGTCGGTGAAGTTGGGCGCAAGGCCGGCATTGGCGGACGAGCTGCCAGTAGCGCCCGGCGAGGCGGTCGTAGCGGCGGCTGTCATGGCTGGTCCTCCGCCGGCGGCTGCCAGACCTTTTCGAGTGCCCGCACCTGATTGATGCGGCAAACGGTGCTGTAGGGGCAGGTGCTGGTACACTTGTCATCGACGCTGGTAACGGGAAAATATCCCGCCCGAATGCCTCTCACGGCGGCCAGCACCCGCTCGGCCAATTGCGCGCGGAACGACTCCCACTCGCTCGTGGGCCGCACTTCGCCGTCCGAAATATCGAAGCAAGCGATCGCGTCTTTGAAGCCCGCGTCTTTCAGAAACCAATAGCCGGCCTGCAATGGAGTCGCCTGGCGACTCGCCATAAGCAAATCCGTGGCAGCCAGCGTATAAAGGGGCAATTGCAGCACGTGCCCGAGATGCACGGCATTGGCGCTGTATTTGCGCGAACTGCCGCTCTTGTAGTCGACGATGTTAAATACCGGTGATCCGGCGGCGTCGCCAATGTCGATGCGGTCAATGCGTCCTGAAAGGAGCACGATTTCCTTACCGCAGTCGAAGGCGAACGGGGTCGAGGTCGACAGCGGGTCGCTGGCTGCGCCAGCCATCGCTGTTTCGTCACTGGCGTGGTCCGCCGCGCGGCCAAATGCCACTTCAAAGTGGGCAGGCCGCAAGGGACTCCCCGTGCCAGCCAGCCCGGCGTCATATTTGCGATGCTGCTTCACATAGCTTTGCAGCAGCGCGACCACCAGTCGGCGATCGAGTTCGCGCAAGGCCTGACGTAGCGGTGTATCTCCGCGCGGCGGCCGGCACAATTGGTTGAGGATTTCGGTCGCTTCGGCCAGCAACTCTTCGTCGTCATAGTCGGCCGGCGACGCAGGCCCGCCGGCGCGATCGTTCAACCGGCGGTGCAAGGCCGCCAGCGTGTCGTGCAGCAGGGTGCCGCGGCTGAGATAATCGACCGCCAATTCCAGGTCATCGAGCGGTTTCAACTTTAAAACGCGGCTCAAGAAAAATTCGTAGGGACATGAAACGTACGCTTCCAACTGGCTGGCGCTCCATCTTTGATCGGACTTGAAACGTCCCGCCAAAAGCTTTCTGGCGGCCGCGCCGGCCACCAGACCTTCAAACGGCCCGAACTGATCTTTCCGCTGCCGCTCTTCGGCGACGATCAGGCCGGCCGTGATATTGCCGGTCAGCCCGGCGAGCTCGTTGCCTCGCCGCATAAGCTCCGCCAGATGCGTGGCGCTGCCATTCTGTGCCTGAGAAACAGCCAGCAGCCGCAGATCGCGCGGAGACATTGGCGCAGTCCCAGGCCGGCAGCGGACTCAGATTCAAAGGCCCGCTCTTAGCCGCTGGCCAGGCCTCGCCGCAAATTTGCTCGACCTCGTACAAATAGGGACTCGGCGTCAGCGGCTGGGCTGCCGCGTCGAGGGCCGGATAGCTCAAGATCAACCGCCGGGTAGGCCGAGTGAGGACTTCGTAGAACAGCAGCATTTCATCCTGGTTGTGCTCGGAGCGCGTCGGCAGCGGCAAACCGGCGGCAATCAACCCCGCCACTTCGGCCTCGCTCAACAGCCCGTGCTCCGCCTGCGCGGCCGGAAACGATTGCTCGCTGAGGCCGGCCAGAAACAAGTAGTCGGCCGTGAGCCCACGGGCACTTGTCGCGCTCATCACGCGTACGCGGCCCACTTCGTCACGATTATCAGGCAGGGGTTCAGATTGCAGCAGGTCTTGCCAGAATTCCCAAAACTCAGCGCGGTCCAACTGCCGGGCCGAATTGCCCACCCAAGCGCAGAGCCGCTCGCTGGAGGAGAAAACTGCCAGCGCCGCATCCCAAGCTGCCGTTTCGCGAGCAGTTCCCTCGTTATCCTGGCAAAAAAGATTGATGTCAGCCGCCAAAGTTCGCAGCGCCGCTGACCACTGGCTGGCAGTGCCCCGCTCGGGGAGCGCATCGAGCGCGACGGCCAGGCGACGCAACAGCTTTAGCCCCAGCGGCGGCTTGGCGGCGGCATGCTTTGCCAGTTTTGTCTGGGACACTGCCGCCTGGGCCAAAAACTCCTTTCGTCCTGCGGGGACTTGCAGCGAGCGCACCAGTTGTGACGCCGCTTCGCGCGCTTCGTCGACAGGGCACTCGGGCCATGCCGGTCGAAAAAAATTGCTCCCCAGCACCTGCAAGAGCTTCCGATAGGGCCAGTCTTCGAACTCGAGTTGAACGAGCGATGTGAGGGCGGAGAGACTGCCCGATCGGCCGAGCGATCGGCCTCCTTCCAACGCCAGCGGAATCCCGAACTCGCCAAAGATTTCTGCAATCAGCTCGTCGATTCCTTGCAAAGACCGCAGCACCACCAGGATCTGGCTGGGCCCAACCGGACGGGATTCAAGCTCCGGGTCGCCTTCCACGAGCAATCGCTTGACGCGGGCGGCCACGGCTTCGAGTTCCGCCTGCTGAGTGGCGGCCGGCGCGATCTCAATTCGCGCCATCGGCGGAGCCGGCGGCACACGGCGCGGCGAACGGAAGACATTGGCTTCCAAATGGCCGAGCGCCGGCCAAGGGTCTACCGCGGGGCGCGGCCTTTCGCTGACGGCGAGCCCGGGATGCCGCCGCTGGAGCTCATCCCGCGTGCGCTCCGTTTTGGCGAACAGTTCGCGGCGTCTGGGCTGCGGCTCGAGAGGCAGAGTCACAACCAAGCTTTCGACGCGGTCGGCGAGGATCTGCAGGACTTCGTGTTCGGTACGCGTGAAATCCGTGAAGCCATCCACATAAACGCATCGCAATGCATCGAAGGGACGCGTTTGTCCCTCGCGCAGCAGGTGCCGCGCCGACCAGAAGCGGCCTTCAGTGTCGTACAAGTCGTGGCGCGTGAGCACGTCCTGATAGGCGGCGTACAAGCCGGCCAACTCGCGCTGTTTGGAAGGTTCACCCTGCGGGAAAGCGACCGCCATGCGGGCATGTCTCCCAGCTGAAGACCCCTGGGCTTGCCGGTGGTCGCCGTCGAGGGCCGCGTCGAAGGCTTCCGGCCAGATTTCCAGGCGTTTGAGCTGGCGGATGAAACGGACCAGCAGATCCAGGAAGCCGGGGGTATGGGCGATGGGGCCGAAATAAGGGAGCCGTCCGTCTGGCTGAGCGCCGCACGAGGTTGCGCAGAATCTCGCGTTGCAGCAAGCGGCTCAGAGGGCGGATCGGCCGCTGAGATGCCGCCAAGATCCGGCTGGCCAATTGTCCGAATGTGTAACAGTGGGGACTGAAACAGGCGGTCAAGCCGCTGCCCAGCAAGCGGGAACGCAATTGAGCGACATTTCTCCGGGCGGGGGCCAACCAGAGCGCGCCGCCGACGAGCCCGGTTGCCAAAGCTTGCCGAAAGTCGGCGAGCAGGAAGTCGGTCTTTCCACTGCCGGAGGGGCCGGTCACAAGCCGTACATGCGCCGCCAATTCTGCCCAACTCCGTTTTGGTGACTATTTGGCATTCTTAAGGGTCGGCGGTGCCGGCCCTACGGTGGCATTAACCCCAGGTTTTCATGGCGACTCGTTAATCTAGGCGTTTCGCCGGCGGAGCGGCAATCCCCCGCCAAAGGGAAGCAAGCCCCAATTGTCTGTTTCCAGCGATGTTCTGGCACGCCCGCAATGCATTGCGGTTTATGAGGATACAGTTTGACATTGCTTAATGCTTGCTATAGATTCATGCTTAATTCTTTGGTGGGCATCATGCCTGCCGGCGGGGCTCTTT
Source organism: uncultured Planctomycetia bacterium (assembly GCA_963807715.1). GTDB lineage: Bacteria > Planctomycetota > Planctomycetia > Pirellulales > PALSA-1355 > CAWECK01. The sequence continues at coordinate 689,268 of CAWECK010000016.1, read as the reverse complement.
TGATATGGAATGATGCGGCGAGATTGCCGCTAATTTATTTTCTTCATTTCTTTTTTTCCCCTGGAGGTGACGCATGTTCACCAAGTCAAAAGGACGGGGGTTCACCCTCGTCGAGCTGTTGGTGGTAATCGCCATCATCGGCATGTTGGTCGCGTTATTGCTTCCGGCGATCCAAGCCGCCCGCGAAGCAGCACGACGCAACGGATGCACGAATAACCTGAAGCAGTTGGGCTTGGCACTGCACGGACACCACGACGCGCGGAAGTTCTTGCCGTTGGTGTCGAGCGGCCCGTACAACGGCACCACGCAGCCGTATTACGCACCCATGATGTCTACGCCGGGTTCGACGACAAGCACCCCGCCGGCCGGGTACAGTTGGATTGTAAAGATCCTGCCGTTCATGGAAGAGGTGGTGCTCTACAATCAGATCTCCGCGGCTTCGAATAAATTCGCTAATTCCGCCTTTCTGAACACCATTACCGCGTACCCTGTTGCGGGCGGCGGATACTTGGCAGCGGGGAGTAACAATCCTACGGTTACTTCCAGCGGAGCCACTCAGGCCACGGTTCCGCACCTTTCGATGACGCAGCTCGCCCCCCTGCGTTGCCCCAGCTATGCCGATGCGACCAATTCACAGGCGACCGCTTATCTTACTGGTAGCACAAGCGGCGGCATATTCTTTTACACAGACAATTTGGGAAACACCTACAGCGGCCCAGCGGTGGGCAACTACGCGGCGACGGCGGCGTCTCATCTGGCGTGCATGAGCTACCTCGCCCAGCAGGGCGCAAGCCTCCGGCACGGCCCCTGCCGCCGAGCCGCCCAACGGCGTCATTATTCCCAACACTTCGACCACGGGCGGAAAGGGTTTGAATTTCAAGACCATCTCCGACGGATTGTCAAAGACCATCATGGTGTGCGAGACAAGGGAGCCCGGTTTTTCAGCCTGGTATGACGGGACCGTGAACTGGGTGGTGGGCGCTGCTACAAACAGCAACACCATGATATCAAAAATGTCGACGACCGGACTCGCGTTTTGGCAAGTGACGGCGGGCGGCTCTAGTGCCCTGAACCAGGGGCCGGTGCCGAATAATACTAACTTTTACATGACCTCACAGGTTAACCAAAACGCCATCGCTCCCTCGTACGTCCAAGGCGGTAGCGTGCAACAACCTTCCGGCTACTGGCAATGGGGACCCAGCAGCTTTCATAGCGGCGGCGTGGTGATCCATTTGTATGGCGATGGCGGCGTGCGCAATGTCACCGACGACATCGATCCGTCAACCTACATCCAGTTGATTACGCGGGCCGGCCAAGAACCCGTGGTTCCGCCAGGCATGGAATAGTCCCCGCCACTCGAATTGCTCTGCTATTCAGACTGCTCCGGCGCTCACCAGCGCCGGAGCAGTTTTTTTCGCTGGTGGAGCGGATTCCGTTGGGCTTAGCTCAACGCCGGCGGCTGCAACGGCGGCACATTTGCTCAACACGCCCGGGCATCCTAGAATCTGTGTGCGGCACACCTAGGTTTCGAGCATCACCTGAACACGAGGCGCCCTCGCCATGTCAGCGGGATCTTTCTCATCTGGATCGTCGCCCTTGCCTCTGGAAACCGACGTCCGCACCGTGGCGTCTAAGCTAGAGACCGCGGAAAACTTTCTACTGCTCGATTGCCGCGAGCAGGACGAATACAACCGGGTGCATATCGCGGGCGCCCTGCTGCTGCCGATGAGCGAATTGGCCGAACGGGCCGCCGAGCTGGAAAGCCATCGCGATCACGAAATCGTCGTGCATTGCCACCACGGCGGCCGCAGCCTGAGGGTAACCCGGTGGCTTCGAGAGCAAGGCTTTGGGCGCGTGCAAAGCATGGCCGGAGGGATCGACGCCTGGTCGCTGGAGATCGATTCCAGCTTGCCGAGGTATTAATCCGGCGGGTTCGGCGCCGGGTACGACAGGCAGCTTGCCTGCCCTAAGGGGGCTCTTGAGCAGTAGCCCTGGGTAATTTCTGCGAAACTGCGAACGCTCCGTAACCTGCCTGCCAGGCAAATTGGGCGAACTCCACGCCCTGGGTCTTGATCCATTTCGACGAAGTTCGCGTGCCGTCGTCTTCACTTGTTGCCGGCATGCTTGTTCAAGTTGAGCTTGTTGCGGATTTCGTCGCGCAGGCCGCGCTACGACGGACTGTTTGTCCGTCGCGGCCAGAATGCGGGCCACGACGCTCTTCGGCGCTTCGCCGCCCCAACTGGCTCCGTGCTCCAGGTAGTACTTTGCGGCCTGTCCGACAATGTACGAGCCGTATCCGGCGGCCGCCCCTTGCGGCAGGGCAACGAGCAGATGGCCGGCGCCGAAGGTCAGCACCTTGAAGACCGAGGCCGCCAGGTGTGTGGCTGCTTCGCTGAGCATGACCCAGCCGGCCGCCTTGACGATCGACGTGATCAGTTCGCTGGGCATTGACCCAGGTGAGGGGAATTCCGTAGACGTGGGCCAGCGTTACTACCATCGTCATATCCAGGGCGCTGCCACCGACAATGTCGGCCACGGGGACCGCGCTCACCGCCACGCCGACCGATTTCATCGCCGCGTAACTCCAGATGATGGCGTTGGCCCGTTCGTCGCGCATGCGGACTTTCACCGTGGCGATGCGATCGCTACGGTCGGCGGCGTACATGGCGGCATTCAGGGCCAGCAACGCCTTGCCGTCGCGCGCCAGGACTTCCAGAATCCGCAGCTTGAGCGTTTCGACGTTCGGCTGCGGGCTGCCGATACTCGCTGCGGACCGAGCCGTTGGCCGCTTCGATGATGTATTCCCGCGGCAGCGGGATCGGCCGTCGTTTCGACGATGTCGTCCGTCTCGACAATGCCGCGCAAGCCGGCCGTCGGCGAACGTGGCCCGCAGCGTGGCCCGCTGCTCGGGCGTGTAGTTGTCGGTCTTGTTGAACACCAGCAAGATCGGCTTGTGGCAGGCGGCCAAATCGGCCAAGGCGGCATATTCCGTCTGGTTCAAATCCGAATCCGTGACGAACAAGACCAGGTCGGCTCGGGTGGCGGCGTTGCGGGCCAGGACGGCCCGCTCTTCGCCGGCCACTTCGTTGATGCCCGGCGTATCAAGCAGCACGATCTGCGAGTGATCGAGGCCGGGAACGCAAACGCCGTGGGCCTCCCAGGGAACGTCCCAGACTTCCTTGGTCCAGCCGCCTCGCACATCCACGGCGGCCACCGTGCGGCCAACCAGCGCATTGATCAGGGCCGACTTGCCGGTGTCGATCTCGCCAAACAGGACGATTTCCACGCGCCCTTCGCGCAGCTTGCGATCCATCGCCTGCAACTCCGCCAGTTCGCGGCGCAGGGCTTCTTTTTCTTCGGCGGTACAGCCGGAGAATCGATCGATGGCTTGCCGCAGACTTCCCAGAGCGTCGGCGATGTGGCGGTCGGCGATGTCTTCATCGTCGGCGGCAGGATCGGGTTTGGCAAACGCGTCAGTGCTCAATGCTGCTTTCCTCCCAGCCGTTTTAAGTCCCGCTCGCACGAACTGAGCAAGCTCTGCGGGCCGCGTCGAGCGCTGCCCATTGTTCGCGCGCCAAGCCGGCCCAACCTTGGGGCGGTTCCTGCATTTCGGCCCGGAAGTAGACGATAAACACCTGGCCGATCCAACGCGTCACCAAGGCCTGCACCAAACCCTGCAGAACGCCTCCGGCAAGCGTGCCCACCCCGGGCACGGTTTTCAGCATCGTTGCTACCGCTGTCCCGAGGACGGGCGTCGCCAGACTGGTTCCCAGGACCGACAAGAGATGCTTGCCCAATTGGCTGATCAGCCGGCTGGCGGCATCCAGATCCATAGGCTGCCGATAGACTTTGCCCAACTCGACGACCATTTTAGTCGACAAGGCCAGGCTGGCGGCCAGATCCACGAGCGGCAGCGGGCTCAGCGCGGCGGCGGCTCCAGACTGCCACATGGTGCGGTCGACGATCTGTTGGGCACGGCGATCGAGGGTCGCTTTGCACTTCGGCACGGGCAGCGGCCGCCAGTCCTCGCGATCGGAGCAACAAATTGGCCAGCAGCAGATCGCGGCCGTCGTGGGCGACGATCGACAGGAGCTTTTGGGGCAGCGTCCCCAGGTCCGGCGGCTCTTCGACCCGTTCCTCCACTTGCGTTCCGTCTGGCAGCACGCGCACCCGCAGACGAGCGGCGGGTCCGGAGCGAATGAAAATCACATTTTCCTCAGGCACCAGGCTGCTTACGGCCTGGGCGATCTGCTCGCGACAACAGCTCGCGGTCAGCAGGTCGGAACCAATCTTCTTTGTTCAAACAGACGAGGATTCGCTTTTGCAGGCCGGCTAATTGATCGAGCAGACGATATTCGAAGTCGCGAATCGGTCCGTCTAATACGAACAACACCAGGTCCGCGTCGCGAGCTGCGAGGCGCGCGGCCGTTTCTCGATCGTCGCCGCCGACTTCCGCCAGCCCAGGCGCATCGACCAGCACCACCTGGTCCTGGCCCGGCCAAGGCACCGCATTGCGCTGCAGGGTCGTGCCCCCTTGGACATCGGAGCGAAAGATCTCGCGGCCGGCCAATGCGTTCAACAGCGACGACTTGCCGCTGGAAATCGTGCCGCAGGCGACGATTTCCAGTTTTTGACCAACCTGCTTGGCAGTCAACTCATGGAGCCCCTCGCGCAGCGGTGCCCGCACTTCCGCCGGCAACGAAGGATCCTCGACCAGCGCACGGATGTCTTTCACGTTCGTGAGGATTTCGGCTTCGCGCTCGGCCTCCGTCATTTGTTTGGGACTGCGGCCAGAGGCGGCTCGCCGAGCGCAGTTTGCGGCGCGTGTTGGCCACCAACCACCAGCCGGTTCCCACGATCAGGGCGATAATGCTGGCGCCACAAAGAATGGTGACGGCCAGGTAGCCATAACCCCAAACTGGATGAAAGTCGGCGGCCTCGCGGTATTCAGCCGCCAAACGAGGCACCAGTCGAATGACCCCGTAGCCGGCGCCGGCGAGGCAAGCCACCCAAACGAGCACGATCACCTGGCGATAACGAAACATGGGGGGTGGGGGTTTCTGTGCGGCTGACAACCGATGGAGGCGGTAAACGACCGGTGAAAGGGGTAAATCGTAACTTAGCGGGGAATGCCTCTCCAATTCTAGGCTTCGCAGGCTCGGCTCGAAACGCCGAAACCCGTTTCCGACCTATGCTTTCTATACGGACCGCCGCGCCGGCGGTGGAATCCGTGGCGGCTAATCCCGGGTGAACGAGGACGACGATGACCGCTCCAGGTCTGATTACCATCCATTCGACCGCCGAATTGCGGTCTTTGGCCGGTCGCTGGGACGAGCTTTGGAAGAACAGCGAGGCCGTGCTGCCGACCTTGCGTGCGGACCTGCTGGCGTTGTGGATCGAACATTTCATGCCGCGGGCTCGCGTGCGGATGTTGGCGGTGGAACACGACGGTCGTCTGATCGCCGCGTTGCCGTTGGTGGGCCAGTCTTGGGTTCCAGGTTGGGAGCTGGGGGAGCTGACCGGCAACTATTCGGCGCCAGCGGCCGATCTGCTGCTCGATCCGCGGGCCGACTGCGAGACTGCAACCAACTTGCTTGTGGCCGAGTTGCAGCGTTCATCTTTGGCGATGGTTCATTTTCAAGCGGTCGATTACCGTCCCGAACGCTGGCAAAACTGGTTCGCGGCCTTACAGCGGCACGGCATGGCCTATTCCGCTCGCGATCGCTTCCCGATCTCGCTGCTGCGCATCAAAGGCAGTTGGTCGGAGTACGTGGAGAGCCTTTCCCGTAACCACCGGCGGCAGATGCGACGCGCCGAGAAAAAGGCAAGTCAAATGGGCGGCATTGAATTGCGGGTCGTTCGTGACGCGCGGCCGGACGAAATCGAACCACTCCTGCGGCGCGGCTTTGAAGTCGAAGACCGAAGCTGGAAGGGGCGCGAGGGAACCTCGGTGCTCAGCACGCCCGGCATGTTCGATTTCTTTCTGGCGCAGGCCCGGCAACTGGCCGCCTGGCGACAACTGCAACTGACCTTTCTGGAACACCACGGGCAACCGATAGCCTTCGAGTATGGTTGGCTCAGCAAGGGGATCTACCAGGCGGTGAAGATCGGCTATGACGAAGCCTTTTCCGAATTGACTCCAGGCCAATTGATTCGCTGGCGGCTCTTCGAGCAACTGCATCAAGAAGATTGGTGCCAGGCCATCGATTTTATCGGACCTGGAACGCGCGCGACCGGGCTGTGGGCCAACGACCAATATGTGCTGGGGCGGGTAATCATGGCGCCGGGCCGCTGGTCGGGGCGGCTGGCACTTCACGCCTATAAGAATTGGTGGCCGCGCCTGCGGCAACTGCGTTGCAAGGGACGGCCCATGGAAAAGCCAACGCCGCCGGCGGAAACCCTTGAACCTTGCCTGAGTGAGTCATCGTAGGGCTGGGGTGCTCATAAGACTGGTGTCGGCTGAGCCCTGGCTCTTCTCCGTGTGGCACGCCCTGAGACCTGCGAAGGGCGTGGCGGCCAGTCGCTGGATCATGTTGCCTTCACCACGCCCTTCGCAGGGCTCAGAGCGTGCCACTTAGGACAGGCGACCACGGTGTTACGTCTTTCGCGACTTTTCCGTCGACCCCGGCCCGAAAATGAATTGCACCAGGTCGCTGGTGCCAAGCGTCCGTGGGCTGGCGAACAACTCGCCGGCGGCAAAGCCTGCCGCCAAACCGTGCTGCAAGGCTACGGCGCGGATGCGGTCAAAGACATGATCCTTTTCCGGTGGAAATTGCGTTTTGTAGCAGCGGACGCTTTCCAGCTTCACGTCGAGCGCATCGCTGATGTCGTTGACGAAATAGCCGGGAGCCGTCGGCGGCATCAGCGTTCCGAATACAAGCGAGTAATAAAGTTGCATCGGCACCGTATGGACCGACAACCCATCGAAGTGTTCGTCCCACTTCGTCAGCCGGGAGTAAAACACGGCGGCATCGGTGATCTGCATGGCTTGCCAGTGGTCGGGCGAAGCCAACGGCGTTTTTTCGCCGAAGCCGAGGACTAGCCGCGGCCGGTACTTGCGGAACTCCTTCGCCAGCATGACCCGCGCCTCGAAGGTGTCGAACAGCCGCCGATTGGGCAAATCGAGCTGCACGCGCACCGCCACGCCAAGCACTTCGGCGGCCGCCTTAGCTTCGGCCAGCCGCACGTCGGGGCCGGGGGAGTGAGGCGTCGGCTCGCCGTCGGTCAGGTCGATGATTCCCACCTGGTACCCCTGCTTGACGAGCCTGGCCAGCGTGCCACCGCAGGAGATCTCGACATCATCGGGATGCGCCCCGACGGCGATCACATCCAACTGCGGATACTTATGCGAGATCATTGGTCGGCGCTCTCAGCACATTCACGGCTGGCACAACCGGGCCCTACGGGATAACCGCGGGCTACGGGCCAACTGCTTATTGCGGCTTTACCACGGACAGAAGAAACGTCGGGTTCAGGGCCTCGAAGCGTACGCGTTCAAGTTGATAAGTGCCGCGAGCGATGTTCACCAGCCACACCTTTACGTCTTCAGCCAGACGCTGCAGCGCCTCGTGGACGGCCGCCAGGTGATCCAGGTCGGCCACGTTCGTCACCAGCCGGCCTCCTGGGCGCAAGCGGGCATACGCCAGTTCCACGACGTGGCTGATTTCGCGGCCGCTGCCGCCGACGAAGATGCTGTCGGGTTCAGGCAGGTCGGTCCAGGCGTCGGGGGCGCGGCCTAGAACCGGCACTAGGTTCGTCACGCCGAATCGTTCAGCGTTGTAGGTGATCAAGGCGTGATCTTCGGCATCCATTTCGATGGCATACACGGCCCCGCCCGAGGCGATCTGGGCTGCTTCGACCGAGACCGACCCGCTGCCGGCGCCGATGTCCCAGACGATGCTGCGCGGTCCCAGGTCCATTTCGGCCAATGCCAGGGCGCGAACTTCGGCCGGCGTGAGGAGTCCCTGCTTGGGCTTCGATTGCAGAAACACTTCATCCGGATTGCCGAACAGCCGGCGACCGATCGACTCGCTGGGGCGGTCCGGCACGTTCGGTTTGCGGACCAGCACCATGACATTCAGGGAAGCGAAATCCTGCGACGCGATTTCGCGCAGTTCTCCCTGCGTGACCCGCTCGTCGGGCGAACCCAGATTCTCGCAGACATAGGCGTAGAAGTAATCGATTTTGTGGTCGAGCAGGGCTTGGGCCACGGCACTCGGCGGACAAGTCTCGCTGGTAAACAGACCCACCTTCGCGGCAATGCGGATCTTTTCCAAGACCTGATTGACCGAATGGCCGGCCAGATTGGTGAGGAAGGCCTCTTCCCAGCTCTCCTTCACCCGGGCAAAGGCCAACTGCATGCTGCTGACGTGCGGCACGACCGTGAAACGATCTTTGCCCAACTTGTCGCACAGATAACGGGCCACGCCGTAAAACAACGGATCGCCCGAGGCCAGCACCACGATGCGACGGTCGGCGTCGTTGGACAGCAGCTCGACGACTTCGGGCAGGTTGCTCCCCAGCACCAGCCGGTCGGCCGGGCCGTGCGGCACGCGGGCCAGCGTGCTTTCGGCCCCCACAAGCAGCTCGGCCTCTTGAATTAGTATCCGCGCGATGGCGGTGACGCCGTCCAGGCCGTCGTCGCCAATACCGATGATGTGAATCTTGCGGGCGCTGGCCAAGGTACGGGTGCCTCCTCTAGGAATCGATCGCGGTAAGCCCGAATTCTAAGGGATAGCAGGAGGGGTTGTCTAATCCGACTCGATTGGCGGTTCGGACGCTAGCCAAAGCATCCTGGCTGGGCCGCGGTGCCGCTCTCATTAAAGCGTGCCGAATTCATTCGGCATAAAACGCCACGCTGCCGAAGCTGACGCAGCTTGTGCCGTCCGGCTCGACGGCCTGGCCGTAGGTCAGCACTTCGCCGCGCCGCGGCCGCATCGCTTCGAGCATCGCGTAGGTGGGGGACAAGCCGCAAATTCGGCTGCGGTCTTGCCGGGCGGCCACATGCTCGAAGAATCCGGCCGCGTCGACCCGGCCTGCGGTCGCCAGGAGCTGCTGATCGTCTTGCGATTGTCGCTCGAGAGCGGCCGGCGTTAGTCGCTTCTCGTCGCCGAAACGCTGGCCGATGTGGGCCAAGTCGCCGCTGCTGATGAAGCAGACCTTGCCGGCATAGTCGGCCACGCAGGCTTGCAGCGCCGCCGTAAACGCCCGCATCTTCGGCGATTCGGCCGGTTGGCAGCCCTGGCGGATGAACTCGTGAAAGGAGCCAACCAGGATGGGCACCACCTTGAACTCGCGATGCTCGCCCAGCAAGTGTTGTAAAAAAATGACTTGGAATTCGATTGAGTGTTCCGGCCGATGCGCCAACTCGTCGGCGAACAGGTTCAACTCCTTGCCACCGGGCTGCGCGGCCAGCTTCTGCCCCAGCCGGCCCACGAATTGTTTGTCGGTTTGCACGACTCCCAGCGGCGTCTCAAAGTGCTTCTTTGACACGGAGAACAAGTTGCGCATCCATTGATGCGCGGTGCCGAAGATCACAAACAGATCGGCGTCGCTTTCCTCGACCAACCGCCGATAAGCCCAGGCGAACGCCGGGCCGCCACGCTGCAGGTCGATGTGCGGGCTGAGGATTCCCTGCAGCGGGCCGCGACCGTTGCTTCGTGAGCCGGGAGGACCGTAGGCGCCAGGACCCTTGGGCGAGACGAATAAGCCGTCGAGCTGGATCGTAAGTTCCGCGCTGCCGCCGGCGTAAGCGGCGCCGGCATGGGCTGCCGGCCGCACCGGGGCGTTCAAATACGTTTCGACCTCGGCCTTCCAGTGAGCCCGAAATGCATCGTTTTCGAGAAGATAGCGCCTGTCAAGCTGTTCGATGAGCCCTTCCAGTTCGACCGGGTCCAACGGCTCGCCGAACTGCCGCTCAAACTCATCGTGAATTTCGACCAGATCGCGCGAACCGTCCATCAGCGCCGCCACGATTGCCGCCTCGCGCGGCAGCACTACGGAACTAGCAAAGCCCGAGGGGTCTCGCAGCGCCATGCACAGTTCGCCGTCCGGCTGGGTGACGGGAAAACTCTCGACAGCCCGCAATCGCGGACGTTGTGAAACCGACATGGCCGAGAACTCCTCCGAAGGCCCCTGAATCTGTCCATAGCATTTTTGGGGAGGCCTACTTTCAATGTCAAGTCGAACGCGCTCTTCCGCGGGATTTGTCGCACCGTTCACGTAGGGCCGGCTGCACCGGCCGCGGCGGGGTTCGTGACGCAGTTCATATGGGTGGCGGGATTCATCACGCAGTGATGTCCGGCACAGACGGCCCTACGGGATACGACAAGTGTGGGACTCGCTATTTCTTCGGCCGCCGCTAACCTTGTTCGTACCAGCCGCTGCTGCCGACGGTGCGAAATCTTACGACGATCCGGTCGCGGTAGTTCACTTGGTCGAAGTCGAAGTCATCGAACGTGGATCGGAGGCTGGACAGAAGTGCTTTGACGTAGGCCGGATGGGCCTTCTTGACGACGACGTAGCCGTGCGATTGCATCGCGTGCGAGCCGAGCGCCCCGTGTCCGAGCCGGGCCTTCACCCGATTGGTGACCAGCTCCATGCGAATGCGGGTCGTGCGGACGGAACGGATTTTGGCCATGATTGCGTTTTTGCGCGGCTGACCACCGGTTGTCAATGGCCACACGGAAACCTCATGTTTTCTTAACGCTCCGCCTTTCGGCGTGAGCAGTCCCTTTGTCATAATGCTGTGCTTTCCCTCCGCTCTCCTGCTGTTTTTCTTTGCAAAGGTGTGATTCCATGCCGCGTGTGATGGTGACCGTGCCGGAAATGATTCGCGTTGACGATCCTTGCCACGAAGTGCTGCGCGCCGGCGGCATGGAAATTGTCTATCCGCCGGAAGGGGTCCGGTTGTTTGACGAAGACCGCTTGATTTCGCACCTGCAGGGGGTCGACGCCATGCTGGCCGGCATGGAGCCTTTCACGCGGCGCGTCCTATCGAGCACCCGGCTGCGAGCGATTGCCCGTTTCGGAGTGGGCTACGACGCCATCGACGTGCCGGCCGCCACCGACCATGGCGTGGTGGTGACCATCGCCGCCGGAGCCAACCAGATTTCCGTGGCCGAACACATGTTGTCTTTACTGCTGGGCGTTTTCCGCAACGTAGCTTTGCGAGATCGCAACGTTCGCGCCGGCAAATGGCAGCGGCAAATCGTGCCGCGGCTCGCTGGTCGCACGTTGGGCCTGGTTGGGCTCGGACGCATTGGCAAAGCCATTACGACGCGGGCCCAAGCCCTGGGACTGACGGTCATCGCCTACGATCCCTATCCCGACACGGTGTTTGCCAGACAGCATGAGGTCAAGCTCTGCTCACTCGACGAATTGCTGGCTCAGGCTGATATCGTAAGCTTGCACTTGCCGGGCACGGCCGAGACAGCCCGCTTGTTCAACGCTCAACGATTTTCCCAGATGAAGCGGGGCAGCGTCTTCATCAACACGGCCCGCGGAGGACTCGTCGACGAAGATGCTCTGGCCGATGCCTTGGAAAGCGGCCAACTCTGGGCGCGGGGCTCGACACCTTTGTCACCGAGCCGTTGCCGGCCACTAGCCGCCTGTGCCGGCTCGACAATGCCGTGCTCACGCCGCACAACGCGGGCGTCGACCAACAAGCCGTGCTCGACATGAGCGTGGCGGCGGCCCGGGCAATCGTCGAACTGCATGAAGGCCGCTGGCCTGAGGAATATGTGGTGAATCGAGACTTGCGGGCTGGGTGGAAATGGTAAGAGGCGGCAAGCCGTGGGTCAGGCACTCCCGTGCCTGACAATTGTACGAGAATGCGTCATTCAACGGTGGTGATGGTTCCACATCTTGGCTTTAGTCAGGAAAGCAGTGGGAATTGGAACGAGGAAAGAATCGAGGAACGAAGAAAGCGGGACACGCGATAAAAAGGCGGCGGGGCCGCCGGCCTGTTGCAGCTACCGCCGCTTTGCGCTAAGTCGCCTTGCAGGCTCGTTGGGCGTAAGGGATTGTCGATGGCTCGTGCTTCTCGGGTGAGCACTTAAATGCGAATAAAAATCCGCTGGCGGTAGAGCCAGTAGCAGATCAGCCACATCACGCCCAGCACGGCGCCGTGCTGGATCAGGGGCTGACAGGTCTCGCCGGCGAATGAGAAGATGCCGGGGCCGGCGTGGACTCGTAAGCGGCCGGCGATCCAGTCGGTCAGAAGCATGGTGATTACGTACATCGTGATCGAGTTCATTCCGACCACCACCAGCGGAAAGGTCCAGCGGCGCCAGCCCCCGAGGTCGATGATGAGGTAGAAGCCGGCCAACATCAGGCTGGTCCAGCCGGCGGCGAAGAGGGTCCAACTCGGCGTCCAGATCCTTTTTACGATCGGACAAGTGCCGGTGAGTTGCCATACGTAGCCCACGCTGATTCCCAGCAGGCCCATGCCGACTAGCACGGCGAATTTTTGTCGCCCGGTTGCGTGGCCGCGCAGCCAGCCGCCGGCCAGCAGGCCGAAGATCATCGTGGCCAGCGCGGGAACGAAGTTCAACGTTTGATAGCCGCCTGGGTTGTAGTGATACGTCCGCTGGCGCGGGAACTTATTCAGAAGCCACTGGTCGAAGGCCGCGGCCGCGTTGGTGTTCTTGTTCCAGTGAGCAGCGGTGCCTTCGAGGCGCGGCCAGTCGTGCGGCAGGCTGTTCGAGGCGTTGTCAAAGCCTTGCGGCGCCGGATATTCATGGAACAGAAGCCAATAGCCGGCCAGAATCAGGGCGGCCGCGGCCCACTGCACGCGCGGCGAGCGGCCGCAGAGCAGGAAGAGAAAGAAGTATCCCAGCCCGATTTGACTGACGACGTCCTCGAACGTGAAGTTCGTTTGCTGCGAATTGCGCGACGCAAAAACACGCCCAGCAGCACCAGCACGGCCGCCCGGACGAAGGCGTGCCAAGTCATGGCACCGTAGGATTGTCCCGCGGCTTTGCGGCTGACGAATGAATAGGCGGCCGCGACGCCGACCATGAACATGAACGACGGCTGGATCAAGTCCCATAGGGAGCAGCCTTGCCAGGGAACGTGGCTGACGTGGAAGCTCACCGCTTGCCACAAACGGCTGTCAGGAAAACGTTTGGCAACCTCGGCCAGCCCCAGCCCACCGGAGGCCATGAGGAGCATGGTCAGTCCACGATAAGCGTCCAGCGATACGAGGCGGTCCAAGTTCGGCGGGACCGCAGCGGATGATTCTGGTGCCGTTTTGCCCATGTTGGCCTCCGTGCACGCCGTTGCTATGCGTTGAATGAGTGATCCGGTAGCCTGGTGCGCGACTTTCCCTGGCGGCCGGCTTGGGTATAACGGCGCTTGCCTCTGGGATCAATCCAGGTGTCCGGCCCCGCCGACTCATGAGGGTGAAATTGAGTCGATCAAAATAAGAGTATTTGCACAAGCATCCCCCCAAGATCAATCAGACTGTAATTGGCGATTTGCCAAAGAAGCCTCCCCTGCCGGGCGGCGGGCTATGTCGGAGGGCATACCACGAATTCATGGGCTGGCCAAAAACAGGCCAGAAATGAGATCATAATTTGACCACAAGTGCTTTGAGATAAGATGCTTACAGAGATGTAACCGATCCCGGCTTCCTCCGACTGCGGGAAAGCCAGATAATGTGCATGTCGTCGCTAGTATAAAGCAACGATCTTCCGCAGCTTCTAGTTGAATTGAGTTGCGGCGTTGGTTACCATTACGAACGTCTCGACAACGGTCACGTCGGGCGGCCGGCAAAATGGAGGTGCCGATTCATGTCTAAAACGTACTTCGTGCAAGAGTGCCCGACGTGCGGTCGCAGTCTACAAGTGCGAGTCGAGTATCTCGGCCGGCGCGTGGTCTGTCAGCATTGCCACGCCTATTTCGAAGCGTGCGATCCGGCGAGTGCCGTGTATCCACCCTCGGATTCCGGTTTGGATCTACTCAGGCGGGCTGAAGAGCTGCTTGAGTCAGTCGAAGCTCGCAAGTCGCGGCCGCGCTGAATGCGCTCGATTGCTGTTATTGCTCGCAACCCAGTACCGGACTTTGCGTCTGGTACTGGCCAGGGCCAGTGGCATACGGCGGTGGCAGCAATCCGTTCAAGGCCCCTGACGGCAGACACGTGCCAGATCGTCGAAGAATCGCGGATACGTCTTGGCCGTGCAACCGGGGTCGTTAATGATGACGCCCGGCTGCCGCAGGCCCACCAGTGCCAGGCTCATCGCCATGCGATGGTCGCGATAAGTATCGATCGCTGCCGGACGGAGTTGGCCGGGCACAATTCGCAAGCCGTCGTCATATTCGTCCACGTGCGCGCCGAGTTTGCGAAGTTCCGTGGCCAGGGCCCCGATGCGATCGGTCTCCTTGTGGCGGATGTGCCCAACTCCGCGCACGGTCGTGGAGCCTGCGGCAAACAAGGCCACTGCCGCAAGGGTTTGCACAGTGTCGCTGATGCCGTTCATGTCGACGTTGATGCCGCGCAGCGGGCCGCCGGTGACTTGGATGCCGCCGGGCCCTGTAATATTGCTTGGGGACGTCGTGGTTTCGCTTGGGGACATCGTTGCGGGCACATGCGTAACGCGACAGCCCATCTGTTCCAGGCAATCGCAGAAGGCCACGTCCCCCTGGAGGCTGTCCCGGCCCAAGCCGGAAACGGTCACCGAACCGCCGCAGATCGCCGCGGCCGCCCAAAAGTAACTCGCGGCGGAAGCGTCCGGCTCGATGGAATAATCTCGCCCCTGGTAATGCGCCGGCGGAACTTTAAAGCGTTGCAAATCGGCGGCGGCTTCGATTTTGATGCCAAACGACTCCATGACGGCCCGCGTCATGTGAACGTAGGGCTGAGAGACCAACTCTCCTTGGATGGCAAGTTCCAGGGTGCCCCGGGCATAAGGAGCAACCATTAACAGACCGCTCAGAAACTGGCTCGACACATCGCCCCGCACGGTGGCCATGCCGCCGGTGAGTCCGGCCGCCTCGATAATGACCGGCGGACATCCGGTGCCGTGCTGACTGCGCGCCGCGACGCCGAGCTGAGCCAACACGGCCAGCAGATCGTCGATGGGCCGCTCGCGCATCCGCTCGGTGCCGTCCAACCGGAAGCGGCCGTTGCCGAGCGCCACCAGTGCCGTGAGAAACCGAACGGTGGTGCCGCTATTGGCCACGTAAAGTTCGGCCTGGCTGGTCGGCAATTGTCCGCCGCAGCCGGTTACATCGATCTGCTGCTGCAGCCAGTTTGGCTGAACCGAGATGCCCAACTGAGCCAGCGCCGCTGCCATGACGCGCGTGTCTTCACTGTCGAGGGCGCCGGTCAAGGTCGAAGAGCCGTCTGCCAGCGCCGCGCAGACCAGGGCTCGATTCGTCAGGCTTTTCGAGCCGGGTGGCCGCACCGTGGCGTTAAGCGGACCAGAGACGGGTTGCATTGGGTGGCTATCGGTCACGAGGGCTGCATCCGGAAAGTCAGTGAAGCGGGAGTATTAGCGCCAGGCTTGTTCCTATTGGGCAAACCACCGATAATAACTGCGACTGCCCCGGTCGGCGATAGGCCTGCGTGTTAAGCCAGGGTGGAAACCCGGCCCAATCGTGTCGCCGTGTGGCAATCGAGGAAACGGACCATGTCGCGTTACGTCGCGGGGCATTGCGCCGCTTGGCTGTGCGGGGTGTGGGCGATGGCGATTCCGGTCGGCTCGCTCGTTGCCGGCTCACCGGCGCGGGCTCAGGTTTCGCCGTCAATGGGCCAGGTCTTCCACTTCAATCCGCCGGCTGGTTTCAAGTTGCAGTCCGGATTCACGCAGCGTTCCAACGGGTACGATCCGGGCCGAGTCGCCCCAAGCATTCCGCGATACGCTGCCGCGGGGGACTCGCACTACGGTGGCGCTCGATACTACGGCGGCCGCTATTACACGAACCAACATTTCACCCATTCGCATAGCGAAGAAAATTGTATCGGAAGTGCCCTCGGTTGATGGTCGCATTGCCGCGGGACGTGGCGGGCACTTCGGATACAATTCGTTGAACGAAACCGCACGCTTGACGTTGCTATGGGAATTTGATGCGCTGCGGGTTCCGAAGTCGCGCGTCGCCGGGCGAACCGGGGAGTCTCCAGACGGCGTGGCGAGGGGCGCGGAGGACTGTTTGCGAGAAGGGAGCGTGGTAACAGGGCGAGTTTTGCATTGGAGGCGAGGTTGCCACGGTGGTTGGAACGAACTCCACCCAGGACACGCGATTGCGAGTCTGCGCAGCGGAGACCGGAAGAATCTGGCGAGC
Source organism: uncultured Planctomycetia bacterium (assembly GCA_963807715.1). Classification (GTDB taxonomy): domain Bacteria; phylum Planctomycetota; class Planctomycetia; order Pirellulales; family PALSA-1355; genus CAWECK01. The sequence continues at coordinate 672,984 of CAWECK010000016.1, read as the reverse complement.
GGTCATTCTTAGGATGTGTCCCACGGCTCGATGAGCTTCTGGTGCATAGGAACTGGGAAACCTTTGCCGCGTTCTGGCAGTAGCCTTTGGACCAGCACCATCCGGCCTTGTTTGCAGGCCGGGCAGCATTCGTCGGACTCGCCGTCGGCGGACAAAACCTGGGGGACAACTGGCTGCGCTGGATCGTCCGGCGGAGGAGTCGGACGCACGTCGAGCAGTTCGCGGCGAGGCTCACCATCTCGCGACGATTGCGATTGGCCAGAAAGCCGTAGTGACGGATCTTCATGAAGCCGGTCGGCAGCACGTGGAGCAGAAATCGCCGGATGAATTCGGCCGCGTCGAGCGTCATCGTTTTCTGGGCGTTGCCGTGCGGCGTAGTCCTTCCAATGGAAGCGAACTCGGCCGTCTTCCAGTGCGATCAGGCGATCGTTGGAGATGGCGACGCGATGGGTGTAGCGAGCCAGGTATTTCAGCACCTGCTCGGGACCGCCGAAAGGCGGTTTCGCGTAGACCACCCATTCGGTTTTGACCGTCGCGTCCAGCCAACGCTCGAAATGCTCGGGCTCTTCCAGGGGCTTGAGTTCCCCGTAGAACCGCAGCTTGCCTCGCTGATACGCTTTGCGCAGGAGGCTCAGAAACTTCCCGCGGAAGACGCGACTCAGGATGCGGACCGGTAGAAAGAAGCCTTCGCGACAAGGAATCCAACGCGAACCATCCGGTGAAAGCCCGCCTCCCGGCACGACACAGTGCAAATGGGGATGATGCATGAGGTTCTGGCCCCAGGTGTGCAAGACGGCCAAGAAGCCGATCTTGGCTCCCAGACGCCGAGGCGTGGCGGCCACTTCCAGCAGCGTCTCGGCCGCAGCCTGGAACAAGATGCCGTAGACTGCTCGCGGGTTTTGCAGTGCGAGTGGGCCGATCATTTCCGGAAGCGTAAAGACCACGTGGAAGTAGGGGACCGGCAACAGTTCCGCCGTGCGCTCCTCCAACCACTTCGCGCGCCGACGCCTGGCACTTCGGGCAGTGGCGATTGCGGCACGAGTTATAGGAGATCCTGCGATGACCGCACTTGTCGCACGCTTCGACGTGTCCGCCCAACGCGGCCGTGCGACACAGCGTGATCACCTTCAGGACGCGACGCTGATCACAGGAAAGGCTGCTTCCCCGGTCTTCCAAGTAACGTGGTCCGTGGCTCCGGAAAACATCGGCTACTTCGAGCCGATGTTCGGTCATGGCGTTAGCTTGGCCTCCGTGGGTACGTCGAGGAGATCCAGCGGGCTGGTTGTCGCCACCACCGTCTTCATCGACACCGAGGTGTAGAGCGCCGTCGTGCTCAGGTTGCGGTGTCCCAGCAGCGCTTGAATCGTGCGAATGTCGACGCCTGATTCAAGCAGATGGGTCGCGAAGGAATGGCGTAACGTGTGCGGGCTCACGACCTTGTTCAACCCTGCCCGACGCGCGACCCGTACGCACGAATTCTGCACGTTCCGCCGGTTCATCGGTTGCTGGGGATTTCGGCCAGGGAACAGCCATTCGGTCGGCCGGGCAATCTTCCAATACGCGCGCAGTTCCGCCAGCAACTTCGGCGACAGCATGACGTACCGGTCTTTCTTCCCCTTGCCTTGGTGAACGCGGATGACCATCCGTCGACTGTCGATGTCACTGACGCGCAAATGCACCGCCTCCGACACGCGCAAGCCGGCGGCGTAAATGGTCATCAGGACGGCCCGCGCCTTGGGTCGTCGTGCGGCGCTGAAGAACTGGGCGACTTCGTCACGGCTGAGCACGACCGGCAGCTTTTTGCCGGTCTTGGCGCAACTGATTTCCTCTAGCGCGAAGCTCTGTTTGAGCGTGATGCGATAGAAGAATCGCAAGGCGCAGCGGGCTTGATTGTAGAGGCTCCACGACACATGACGCTCGTGGATCATGTGCAGCAGGTAAGCTCGCACCTCGCCCGGCCCTAACTGGTCGGGCGATTTGCCATAGTGCTTGGCAAAATGCGCGACGGCGCGGACGTAGCACTCCTGAGTGTGGGGCGATAGGTTACGCATCTGCATGTCTTCCAACATGCGTTGACGAAGCGGGGTCATGGCTTGCTCCTGAATGAAAGGACGTGAAGGTGAAACACGTGCCTTTCATCGTGAGCAATCGCCGGGCGACATCCCACAGCCACTGTCAAGTCGGCCAAAACGGAACGGCTTTTGGCTTTAGGAAGGGCTCCTTACTCGCTTCGGTTAACATAAAGTGCATAATGTTAACCCAGAGTTGCAGGAGGAAAACCGCTCCCCTTCTCGGGGCTTGCGGACAATCCGTGCGCTGTTGATCGAACCCACCGCGCAGCGGTTTAGTTCAACACGCTTTACGACCAGCGCCAATTCAACGGGGCGACGTTTTCGGCCCGCCATTGAATTTGCCGTTAGGGTGTTCGGGTGCGATCGGTCTTTCGATCGTCGACGACGGGTATTTCGTTGATGTCAGGGTCCACGTTGCCGTTCTCTTCGTTGGGGAGATCGATCGCTTTGGTCACGATCCAGAATTCGTCGTCGACGTTCAGCGATCCGTCTCTGTTTTTGGTCCAATAGCGGCGTCGAATGTCCGCGTCGGCCTTTTTCTTGCCGCCGGGCTTACCGTCCCGGCCGAGGCTTTTCAAGGTGATGATGCCGCTTTGGTCCACGGAAAAGATCAAGGGCCGGCCCCAACCGTCGGTCGTTTCATCCGACCGGTCGTCCACCTTGGGAAGCACGGAGAGATCCTTGGGATAATCGCGGTGCTTTACCATGTATTCGCGGATGCGCGCAAAGGTGTCGACCATGTTGTTTCGGGTAGTTTCTTCCGGGGTCTTTTTTCCGATTCCCGGAAACCGAAGCGACGTGCATCCTCCGTCGACGATAAGCACGACGACGACAAGCAGGCAGCCAATCAGGGTCGACCGAAACATTGCCGTAGCACCATTTATGCGCCGGAAAAGGGAGCAAGCGGCGGCATTAGAACGGCAGGTCGGCCGGCGCCGCAATAGCAGCACGGAGCTAGCGCAGGCAAGATAGCAACGCAGCGTGGCAGAGCCGCGGCAAAACGCAAGGGTTTTTATCAGGAAGGTAGGAAGGGAGGAAAGGAAACAAGCCGGGATCGCTCGATGACGTTATTGAGTTCGTCTTCTGCTTTCTCCTGCTTTCTTGCCTTCCTTATAAATCTCAAGATGTCGCGCCGGCATGCATCGGCAGCCGCTCATTCCGAATTGGCAGCCGTCGACCCCTGCGGATGCAGCATGCGTTTGAGATCCGGCTTCTTGATGCGGCTGGCCGGTTCGGTTGGTTTTTGCGTCGGTTCGAAAACCATCTCGTTCAGCGCGTAGATTTCGACTCGCGACGGCGCGGCCGTCAGGCCGTCGTCCTTGCCGGTAGCATCAGGATCGAACGGGCCGCTCTGACTAAGCCGGATGCGCCTTGGTTGAATCCCATTATCCACCAGGTATTTCATGGTCGCGATGCTGCGGGCATAGGAAAGTTCCCATGGGCCCTGAAACGAGCTACCCGGCGGGATAGGACGACCGGACGTGTGCCCGCGGACTTCGATCTTGAAGGCTTTTCCCTGCAATTCCGGCAACAGTTGGTCGATTAGTCGCTTGCCGCGATCATCCAGCGAGGCCGAATCTTCCTCAAAGGGGACCCGCGTGCCCGCAACGCGGTCGTTGCTGTTAAGGGCCTGCATGCCCGCTCGGCCGGGGCTTCGCGAGCGTTGCTCGGCCTCGTCGCGTGGTTTGTTCCCCGGTTCCGCCGCGGCGCGGCCGGCCTGAGATTTCAACTTGCCGATGGGCGGACCCTTGGCGCTTGGCACGGGCCCGCCGCTCTGATTTGGCAGCAGAGAATTGGATCGGCCGGGCTGACTCGATTTGCCGTAGGGATCTGTAAAATATTTGGCGATCGCGACTTTCGTGGGCTTACTTTGGGCAACGATCCACATAACCAGAAAAAAGGCCATCATCGCGGTCACGAAGTCCGCGTACGCCACCTTCCAAGCACCACCACCTTTGCCCGCCATGTCGGCTTGTTTCCTTTTGCATTAAGCCGCGTCAACGGCCTTGAATAACTGGTCGAGTTCGCCGCGCGTGGGTCGCATTTCGGTCCCTACGCCGCGGCGGGCCTGATCGATTGCGACCTTGGGCGGGGCGTCCCCGGCAAAAGCCAAGATGACCGAGGAAATCGTGCGAAAGAAAGCCATCTCCTCTTCGCCAAGCCCCTCCATGCGGCCGGCCAGCGGCCCGATGAATCCGTACGATGCCAAGATGCCCAGAAACGTGCCGACCAAGGCGGCTCCGACCTTGTGGCCGATCTCTTCCACCGGTCCGTCGATCGCGCCCATCGTGATGACAATGCCCAACACCGCCGCCACGATCCCGAAGCCGGGCAGGGCGTCGGCGGTCTTCGTCAATGCGCTGAGCGGCGCGTGATGCTCCAGTTCGATCACCTTCATTTCGGTTTCCAGCAGCGCGGCCAGTTGTTGCGGATTGGCCGTGCCTTCGATCACGGGCGCCAGCGCGTCGCAAATAAAACTGATGACGTGATGATTGTTGACGATGCGCGGGTACTTGTTGAAGATTTCGCTTTGGTGCGGGTCGGCGATATGCGCTTCGAGAATCACCAAGCCGTCGCGGCGGGCGACCCGCAGCAAGTCGTACAGCAGCTTGAACAGTTCGCTCATAGCTCTCCTTGCCGAACGGAGATCCCTTGAGTGTTGCCAGGATTCCGCGCACCAGGTCCTTGAGCACCTTGACCGGCGACATGATGATCAGCGCCACCGAGCGCGGCGCCGCCGATCGTCAGCAGCTCCGTGGGATGAATCAGCGCCGCCGATCTCGCCGCCAGAGAGCACGAAGCCGGCCAAGACCGCCGCGGTGACGACAATACTTCCGATGATGACTACCATGATCTCCTACCCTGCTTGTCCGCAATCTGTCCCGAGACCAAAACGGCGGCTATCCGAGGATTGAACCGCCCTGTCGGTATATAGCATTGAAAATCGACGCGGGGGATCACGGCCCTCGTCTTTTCCGTGATTTCTCGGAACCCCGGCGCGGGGTGAGCTATGGTTCTTTATTGGTCGGAACGAAAGTCAAAACCTTCCAGAATCCCACCCTCAATTGCTGGTGTTGGTGATTACTTTCAGGAAAACGCGCACCTTGCGGCTGATGCCAATCCCAGTTTCTTAAGTTTTACAAGTGCTGTATGGCCGGCGCCGACTTAACGTACTGTCAGTTTCTTTCGGGGCTCGCGCTCTTCGTGATGGCCGGCACGGCAACGTGCGGCATGGCGCAAGGCAGAAAATCGACAAATCTGGTTGTGGCTGGCGCTGCTGGGTATCACGCAAGGGGCGGCAGTCTGGACCGATCTGCTTGCCGTGTTGGTCGGTCCTTCGTGGATTGCGAGCGGACTGCAAGTGGCCATCTGGGCCGCCTCGTGCGTGGCGCTTGTGGAGTTCGGGCAGCGCCGGTTCGAGCCTCACCGAGCCTGGCTGTTGCGCCGCGGGGCCTATGTCCTTCTTGGAGCGGTTGCTTTGCTCAGTGTCGCATGCGGCAAATTCGCATGGCTCGCTTATGAGTATCGCGTGGTGCTCGCCTGGCAAGGCGGAGTGATGGGCGTGATTCTGCTTTCGCAATTGTTCGCGAAGCCGGAAAACGAGTTGCCGCAGCACAAATTGACCAATGCGCTCAACATCGCCGTTGTCGCGCTGCTGGTCTGCCTGGGCGCGACTTGCTTTCAGATCACCCCGTTAAGCACTTTGGCCGCTTTGGTAGCGGTGGCATGTGCCTGGCTGAGCCATCGTCAGAAACACGTGCAAGGGGGTCGCATGGGTTGGCTGCGAGAAGGCCTTGCGCCGGCCGCGTTTTTACTGATCGCGGCTGCCGGCTGGCTAGTGCTGGGACGGAGCCAAGACACGTACGCGGAGTATGTCCTGATCGGCTCGATGGAGACCGGGGACAATGCCACCCCAGGGACAGGACTCGACAGTCCGGACAGTCTCGACAGTGATGAACGCGCTGGCAGCCAAGCTTTCCAAATCGTCGAAGTGCTTGCCGCCTCGCCGAAATTGCGGAGCTGTGGTCTGGCGGTCATACCGATCGCGGCATTCGTGCTGATCATCTTTGGTTTGTCGCGACTGCCTGCCGCTCGATGATCCTGCGAGATCGCCCCATTTCTGCTCTGTGTGCCATTTCTGCTCTGTGTGGCACGCTCTGAGCCCTGCGAAGGGCGTGGTGAAGGCAACAGACTCTGCGCCTGGACGCCACGCCCTTCGCAGGGCTCAGAGCGTGCCACACGAAGTACCTGCCACTGTCAGGCCAGCAATTCCTTGATCACCTGGCCGCCGAATTGCGAAAGTTGCTTGAACCGGCCGGCGTGGTAATAGGTCAGCTTGTTGTCGTCCAGGCCCAGCAAGCGTAATAGCGTGATGTGCAGGTCGCGCACGTGATGCACGCATTCCACCGCCTCGGCGCCGGTCTCGCTGGTGGCCCCAATGGTGTGCCCGGCGTTGATGCCGCCGCCGGCCAGCCAGATCGTCATCCCCTTGGGATTGTGATCGCGCCCGTAAGCCGTGCCGCCACGCACTCCGTTGTCGGGCGTACGGCCGAATTCCCCGCACCAGACGACGAGCGTCTCTTCCAGCAGCCCGCGCCGCGCAGGTCAGTTAGCAGTCCCGCGATCGGCTGATCGACCTGGCGCACGAGGTTGCCGTGAGCCCGCTCGATGAAGTCGTGCGAATCCCAGGAACCGTGGAACAACTGCACGAAGCGGACCCCTTTTTCGATTAGCCGGCGGGCCAGCAAGCACTTGCGGCCGAAGGAGTCGGTCGGTTCGCGGCCGATGCCGTAGGACTCTTTGACGTGCTCGTCTTCGCTCCCCAGATCCAAAATCCCCGGCACTTGCATCTGCATGCGAAAGGCCAGTTCATAGTTGTTCATGCGGGCCGACAGTTCATCGTGCCAGGGGTGTTGCTCCTGATGCGCCGTGGTTCATTGCCGCCAAAAAGTCCAGATTCGCCCGCTGATGCTCGGGCGTGATGCCGGCGGGCGGATTGAGGTCGAGGATCGGCGAGCCTTTGGCACGCAGCGGGGTACCTTGATACGCCGCCGGCAAGAAGCCGTTGCCCCAATTGGCCGTTCCCCCTTGAGGATAGGAAACTTCCGGCAGCACGATAAAACCCGGCAAATCCTGATTCAACGAGCCCAGGCCATACGTGACCCAGCCGCCGAGGGCCGGATCGCCGCCGAAACGGTTGCCCGTGTTCATCTGGTACATGGCGGTCGGATGGTTGACCGAATCGACCTGGCAGCCGCGGTAAAAGCAGATGTCATCGACACAGCCAGCCAAATGTTGCCAGTTTTCGGCGATATCGGCGCCGGATGCGCCGCCTTGCGGAACTTGAACGGAGACTGCACGTAGTAACGCTTGCCGCTTTCCATGGCGGACTTCATCTGCCCTTCGCGCGTGAACTCCTTGAGATGCAGCCACGCCAGATCCGGTTTGGGATCGAACGTGTCGATGTGGCTCGGGCCCCCTTCCATCATCAGGAAGATGCAACGCTTGGCCTTGGCCGGCAGGTGGCCCGGCTTGGGAGCGAGCGGATTGGGCGCGGTTTCGGCCCGGGCAGGTGAATCTTCGCCCAAGAGCGCCGTGAGGGCCACGCTGCCCAGCGAAGCGCCCAAACCGAATAGGACGTCGCGGCGCGTGGGGACAGTCCGCGTTATATTGGCGTCGCGGTCTAGTCGGAATTGATTTGCGTGGGCCACCGAATCAGCCTCGCTTCGTGGAAATGATTCCTGCAATCCTAAGCGTATCCTGTGATGACGAGTTGTGCCACCGATCGCATAATTTGGCGGTGGAACAGTATGAAATCAAGATGTTCGGAAGCGGCCAAGTAGGGCGGTCTAATTCTGAGAATTATGGATTCCTCAACCACTCACATCGCTGTCTAACGTGCTAAGCCATGAGCGAATGCGCCGGGCTTCGCCCGGTTTAAGCATTGAAGTCTGTCCATCCCAACGCTGTCCAAACGAGCCGCACTACCGATTCCCCTCGAAGTAGCTGACGACAACGATTTTTTCGGCTAGCAGGTCGGCGACAAGCACTTCTGCAAGCTCGAACGTTTGCTCTTCAATTTGCTCAAAGTGCGTGTGCCAATGGTCGAATCCAACAGTGATCGAGTTGTTGCCGGTCTCGATCAGCATCCCACACGCCGCATTTTTGTTAGCCGCTGGTATCTCTAAGTAAAGCAACCAAGGGCACGGATCAGCTTTGCTCGTTGCAGCGTACCCACGCCATTGTGGGTAACGCCTGAAGAACCTGTCGGCAAATCGCTTGGAGTACGGATCAAGGTTCATCCCCCCACTCTAGCAAAATCGGTTCCCGGCGCAAAATGAAAGCCGCCCGAAGCGAGATTTGTGCAACCATAGCGGCTCTTTTGCCAGAGTCTAACCACAATTCGTCCGGACCGCGCATAAGCTTGCAATGGCAGCACGGAACTCGCATGGACGAGCGCCTCGAAATGGAACAGAATGCGTTGGGGCAGCCGCCAGGTTCCGCCCGGTCACGCTGGCTCACGGTTTTAGAATCGCCCGACATTCCGGATGGCTGCGGCAACGAAAGTCGTCGCCGGAGGCGCCCATGACCAGACCATTCCCACGCACTGCTCGCGTGCTCATTTTTCTGCTCTGCATTTCGGCCGGCTCTGCGGCATTCGTCTTTGCCGAACCGCCGCCGGACGACAATCCGCCCCCGCCAGCCCCTCGCGGCTTCACGCTGCCGCAGATCGTGCCTCCCGGCATCAAGCTGCCCGTCCTTATGCCCCCTGGTGAAATGACCTTCGGAGGGCAGGTGTTCTGGGCCGACCAGCTTGTTTTTCAGGACTGGCGCCTTCAGCGACACGCCTTCAGCGACAACTATCGCTTGTTGGACGGCAACAACCGGCGGCGCGCCAGCGGCACTTTCGAGGCGTGTCAGGCTGCCCTCGATAAGTTAAAAACCGAGCTCAAACTGCCGCCGATGAAGGGCAAGGCGGTGCTCGTTTTGCACGGACTCGGCGGCGTGCGCCAGTTGGCCGCTGACATGGCCAATTACCTGCACGAAAACGGCGGCTACCTGAGCTTCTGTCTGTCGTATCCCAGCCAGTACGACGATATCGGCAGCCACGCCAAGTCTCTGGCCAGCGTCGTCGAGCATTTGGACGGGGTCGAAGAAATCAACCTAGTCGCTCACAGCATGGGCAACCTGGTTATCCGCCACTACCTGGCCGATGCCGAGGCGGATGGCAAAACGGATCGCCGTATCAAGCGCATCGTGATGATTGGGGCCCCCAACAACGGCGCTGAATTGGCCGCGAAGTTTGGCAACAATCCGCTGATCGCCACACTCCTGGGCGAGTCAGGCCGGCAACTGGGCAAGGAGTGGCCGGAACTCGCGCCGCACCTGGCCACGCCGGCCTGCGAGTTCGGCATCATCGCCGGTGGCAGCGGCACTTCCAATGGATTACTGCCCGTGCTCGAAGGGGACAACGATGGCCTGGTGACCGTCGCCAGCACCAGGCTCGTGGGGGCTCGCGATTTCATCATCGTACCGGCGTTGCACTATAATCAACTGCATGCCAGCGACATCCAGCGGTACACCTTGCGCTTTCTGAAGCTCGGATACTTCATCGCCGAAAAGGATCGCCACCCGATTACGGAAGAGCCCAAGAAGCCGGACGCGGCGGCGAAAGAATAGCTCGCGCGAAGGCTTCGATCCTTCAATACCACTGGCCGCGCGTCAGGGCCTCCACGACGCCATCTCGCGTTTTCCAGCGAATCGGCAGCGAAGTTTTGGTGCTGCCGTCTTTGTTGACGAACACGGCGAAGTGCAGATGGGGAGTGGTGCTGTTGCCGGTGTGCCCCGACCGCGCGATCAGCTCCCCGGCTTTGACCCGCTGGCCGATTTCCACCAGCGCCTCGTCTTTCTGCAAGTGCAAGTATTGGCCAAAGGTGCCGTCTTCGTGGCGAATCACCACGTAGTTGCCAAATTTCGAAAACTCGGGCCCCACGCCTTGCTTGTCCGAGTACTGCCGGATCGCCACGACCATTCCCGCGCGAGCTGCGCAGACCGGGCTGCCGACCGGCATTCCCCAGTCGGTGGCGTATTCGTCGCCGGTTCCCGGCCCGTGGCTGTGCTTGCCGAAATTTCCTTGGATCACCTGGCGTCTTTCCGAGTCGGGATACGGCAACTGGTAGACATAGTTGTGATCTTGATGCGCGGTCATGCCACCGCCGCGCCAGTGCGTCTTGTAGTCAAAGTGCCAATGCTTGTTGGGATCGATAGGAACCAGTTCCCAGTGGCGCGTCCCCTCGCCGGCCACAAATGTCCCCGGTAGCGGCTCGATTGCCCGCAAGTTCGTCAAATTAATGGTCAGCGTCACCGTGGCCTCCAGGCAATCGGTGATCTGGCAGCTAATCACGCTTCCCTTGCCGTTGGTTCGCCTCGCGTCGGTGACCGTGACTGCGCTCGACTTGTGCGACTGGTCGGCTGCCGTCTGTGCGGCGGCCAGAGATGCCGCTAGCCAGGCAGCCAAAAGTATTGTCGTCACGAGAGGTTTGTAGTGTCGAGTTGCCATGAGAATTCGTGTTTCAGCAGCCCGCCGCTTTTTTGGGGGCAGTCAGCTATTTTTGTTTGAGCGTTCCGCTAGGAGTAATCTAGCGTACGACGTCGCGAAAATCAGCCGCCGGGCTCAACCGACGCAAAACACGTTCAACGAGCGCGGTCCGTGGGCTCCCACGACCAGCGACTGTTCGATGTCCGCCGTCTTCGAGGGGCCTGCGATGAACGCGCCCCAGTCGGCGCTGTCCAGCGTGAGGCGTGCATAGGCCTGGTGCATGGTTTGCACGATTTCTCCGGCGGGAATGACGAGCACCAGATGCTGCACGATGATAACCAGTGCCCGATGTTTCACCCCCGCGGAGGTGACCCAAATCGCCCCGTTCTCGGCGACTCCAAACGCGCCGGGCAGGATGGCGACGTCGATCGTTTCGAGCTGGTGAGGATCGTCGATGGTCGCGAGATCGACATTGGCCGTGCCGGCCCCGGGCACCAGGGATACGCTCTGCTGGGCCGTCGCGATTTCCGGGATGCCGGCCAGGACCTGGTTGATGGCCGCCGCGTCGGCGACTCGGTGGCAGCGTGCTCCGACGGTTTGCAAGAGGGTTGTGAACTGCGCGAGCGGATCGTCGTAAGCAATCCAGTTCTGCTGGAGATCCGGTAGTTCGGTCGTCGGACGATGCTGAGCGCGAATCGCTGCCAGGATGGCGTCCCTACTTGTCATAGACTCTTCTCGTGCTAACACATTAGACGGACATTTAGACAGGATTAAGAGGATGGACAGGATGCCTTTCCAATTCTTTTTCCAATCCTGTCCATCCTCTTAATCCTATCAAATCTGAATTCCCAATTTCTACAATTCAGATCCTCACTTCCCGTTCCGCCGCTTGAACTGCTCGCTGAAACTATGACGCGGCATCGGCGGCAATTCGCGCTGTTTGCCCCACGGGTTCAGGCGGTTGTAAACCAAAAACCTGGGCAGCCAGGGAACCACCGTGCGGGCCAGTTTACCCAAGACCCGGTAGAGATGCGGATTGCGGAACACCAGCGAACCCAACCTCATGCCGAGCCGCTTTGACGGCGCCAACAGTCCCTGTTGGGCCAACTCGCGCCGCCAGGTGAGCAATTGGTGATGCAGATCGATTTTTACCGGACACACGTCCGTACACGAGCCGCACAGGCTGCATGCGTGGGGCAAGCTCTTATAGACTCCCGGATCGCGCGCGGGAGCCAGGATCGACCCGATGGGACCTGGTACGGAGCTATGGTAACTATGGCCGCCACTGCGGCGATAAACCGGGCAGGTATTCATGCACGCGCCGCAGCGAATGCAGTGCATCGAACGATGGAATTCATCGCTCCCCAGGATCTTGCTGCGGCCGTTGTCCACCAGCACGATATGCAGTTCGCCGCCCGGCATGGGCCCGTGGAAGTGCGAGGTATAAGTGGTGATCGCCTGCCCGGTGGCGCTGCGGGCCAGCAGCCGGGTGAAGACGCCCAAATCTTTGACGCGGGGAATCAGCTTTTCGACGCCCATGCAGGCGATGTGCAGCTTGGGGAGCGAGACTCCCAGGTCGGCGTTCCCTTCGTTGGTGCAAACGACGATGCCGCCGGTTTCCGCGATGGCGAAGTTCACGCCGGTCAGCCCGGCGTCGGCCCGCATGAAGCAGTCGCGCAGGTGCTGGCGGGCGGCCTCGACCAGGTACTGCGGATCGGTCGCTCCGGCCTTGGTGCCCAAATGTTTGTGAAACAGCTCGCCGACGTCTTCTTTCTTCTTATGGATCGCCGGCAGCACGATATGGCTGGGGGCTTCGCCGGCCAATTGCACGATCCGTTCGCCCAGGTCGCTGTCGACGACTTCGATGCCGTGCTGTTCCAGGAACGGATTGAGATGGCATTCTTCGGTGAGCATCGACTTGCTCTTGACAAGCCGCTTTACGGCGTGACGCTGCAAGATTTCGAGCACGATGCGATTATGCTCCGCCGCGTCGTTGGCCCAATGGACCTGGGCTCCCAAGGCCGTAGCGCGGGCTTCGAACTGTTCCAGATAATCGGCCAGCCGCGACATGGTGTGGGTCTTGATTTGCGAGGCCGCGTCACGCAGCGTTTCCCATTCGGGCAGACTATGCGCGGCCTTGTCGCGCCGGACGCGGACGAACCACAGCGTCTGGTCGTGCCATGCGGCCCGTGGTCGATCGGCCAGAAACAGAGCGGCGTCGGTGGGATGGTTCATACGGGGTGCCCGGCGAGGATCTGGGCGATGTGCATGACTTTGATCGGCTTGCGCTGCCGGAGAATCAGTCCCTGCAAGTGCATGAGGCAGGACATGTCGTTGGCGGTAAGGACCTCGGCGCCGGCCCGTTCGTGATCGGCAACCCGGTCAAGTCCCATGGCGCAGGACACGGCCTCTTCCGATACGGCAAAGGTGCCGCCGAAGCCGCAACATTCGTCTTGCCGCTCCAGGTCAACGAGGGTGATCCCGCCGAGCAGTTCCAGCAGCGCTCTGGGCTTGCTGAACGAGTCGATGACCAACTCGCTCGAACTGCCCAGCCGCAGTTCCCGCAGTCCGTGACAGCTTTGGTGCAGCCCGACCCGGTAGGGAAACTGCCTGTCCAGCCGATCGAGCTTTACAACGTCGGTGAGGAACTCGCAGAGCTCGAAGGTTTTTTTTTGTAGCGCCGCGTACTGGGCGGTGAAGGGATCGCCCTCGTGAAAGTATTCTTCATAGTGGTGCCGCACCATGGCGACGCAGCTTCCCGACGGCGCGACGACATAGTCGAAGTCTTTGAAGATCTTAACGAACTGCACGGCCAGCGGCCGCGCGTCCTCGGTGCAGCCCGTATTCGCCATCGGCTGGCCGCAGCAGGTTTGGGCCCGGGGAAACTCGACGCGGCAGCCGCAGCGTTCTAGGATCTCGACCGTGGCCATGCCGACCTGCGGATAAAGCTGGTCGACGTAACAGGGGATAAAGAGGCCGACGGACAGCATGCGGGCCCTGAGCGAGGGAAGTCAACAGCGTGGAAGTCTTTAATATAACTTTGGCGGGGGAGATTGGAAACTGGGCGAATGCCAGCCAGGGGCAGAGACGCCAATGGCATAGGGGGCTCACGCAGAGAGTCAGGGAGCTTGGTGAAACTTGCTTGACTTCGGCCTGTTCGGGCTCCTTGTCATCCTCCGGGCCTTCTTTTTCTTCCCAAAACTCCGACCCTTCGACCCTGTCGTGCTTCTTTGCAACCTCAGAATCCGTTGCCACCAAGCGGATATAATCGTTGCCGCCGCCGTCGTACTCAAGCGTAACTGCCGGCCGTTCGCGGGAACCCGCTTGTCGACGGATAGCGCGAGAATCTTTAGTTAAAAGTTGCACAATTCGACGGGCTGGGCCGAGGTGGTTTTACTCCTGCTCCAGAACCGCGCGGCCGGCTTTCACCGATTCAACACCGCAGACGTAAACGATTATCAAAACGCATCCCTGGCCGATTTGACTTTTGGCTTTGGACGAGTAAACTCGAATATGAGTCTACTATATGAACGGCGGATTCTTCTGATTCTGACAGCCCCCGCGTGCCTTGCACGTGACAGGGGTTTTTTTCATTTCGCTCAGGCAGTCGGTTCATTTGGCTGGGACTCGTTTGTTGGAGGCGGGAGGTGAGCCATGCTGCACAGCGCTAGTTGGCTAATCGCCATCTTGTTGGGAATGACCGGGCAAGTGCTGGCCGACACTTGGGCAGACAAAATGTTTGCTCAGCGGGTCCATGACTTCGGACCCGTGCCCCGGGCGGCGAAGATCGAATTCGCGTTTCCGATCACCAATCCCTACAAGGAAGAGGTTCATATCGCCGGCGTGCGTTCGAGCTGTGGCTGCACGCTCCCACGAGTCGAGAAAGACACGCTCAAGCCTCAAGAGCACGGTTCGATCATCGCCGAATTCAATACCCGTGCCTTTTTGGGCCAACATGGCGCGCACCTGACGGTCACGATCGACCGGCCGCAGTACGCCGAAGTGTATTTGGAAGTCAAAGGCTATATCCGCACGGACGTCGTTGTCGATCCGGGCCAGGTGAACTTCGGCACCATCGACGAGGGGGTCGAGGCGGAGCACAAGTTCACGGTCGATTATGCCGGCCGGCCGGACTGGCAGATTCTCGAACTCAAGCCGGGATCGCCCACGGTGACCGCGTCTCTTAAGGAAACTCGCCGCGAGGCGGGTCGCGTCTCGTACGAGGTCGTGGTACGGCTGGCGGATTCAACCCCCAAAGGCTACTTGCGAGACCAACTTACGCTCGTGACCAACGATCGTCGTTCGCCCGAACTGGCTGTGATCGTCGAAGGACGTGTGACGCCCGAACTCACGGTCAGCCCGTCGGCCCTGATGCTAGGGATGATGCAGCCGGGTCAGACCGTCACGAAGCAATTGGTGATTCGCGCCAAGCGACCGTTCAAGGTGACGGGCCTGCATGCGGAAGAGGGGACTTTCAGCTTTAAGCCGGCCCAGGACGAAGCGAAACAAGTGCATCTGGTGCCGGTGACGTTTACGGCCGACAGCCAGCCCGGCAAGGTCGTCCGCCGCATTCGCATCGAAACCGACTTAGGTCCCCATGGCACGGCGGAAATTGAAGTCTTCGGTGACATCGCGTCCCCGCTAGCCGGCAAGTAGCGCTGGCGAGCCATCGCTGTCCGCGCCCCTCAAATCACTCATTCGCCAAAGCCCAGGGACGGCAGTCCCTGGGCTTTGGCGAATGTCCAACTCCGCGGTTTAGGCTGACGTTGCCGCCGCTTCCGTGGCGGCATCTTGCGTCTCCCCATCTCTCTAGCGGACGCCCCTCGATCCAGGAATTCGCGTGACTCGCTCGCGTCCGGCGGCAACTAAATGGCCGTTGCCGCACCCTGGCAGCATTCGGCTTTGCCGGATTGGCTGACTTTACCGGTGCACGGTGACGAAAAGCGCACAATCTGACGAGGCAAGCCATGCGGGTCGCCCCGGTCGAAGTGCTCGGGCAATCCCTGGCGCCCGGCTGCGTCGCCTTTCAGTAAACGTGCGCAAACGTCCGAGGTTTTGTAGGGAGAAGCGTTCTCCTTGTGACTTGATGGCGCGAAGGAATGATTGGCTATGTCCGCCGCCCGAGAAGCACCCAAAGTACGAGCCACGTTGTATCTGTCAGCCGACGTGCTGGAACAGGCCCGCAACGCCGCCGTGCACCTGGCCGGTTACCCGGCGCGCTTGACGCTGACAAAATTGGCGGAGAACGCTCTCAAATCTGAACTTGAACGATTGAAACAACAATACAACGGTGGCCGCGACTTTCCGCTCCGCACCGCTGACTTGAAGGGCGGGCGGCCGATTGCCGCCTGACAGACATCCATTGGGCGCAGTCCGGCCGGATGCCTTGGACCGCCTAGTCAACCATCGCTCGAGATGCGGTGCCAGCCGTATGCGGCAACACCAATCAAGGTCGCCATGTCCAAAGAACTAGCTACACCTGCCCGGCCCGTCGACAAAGAACAGTTGCGCCAGCAATTGCTGCAGATGATCCTCAAACGCGAGCAGGAACGCCGCCAAATCGTGAAACCGTGAACCGGCCGAAGCTGCTGTGCGTGATCGCCTGCGTCTGTGCGTCGGCTGGGTTGGCATTTGGCCAATACGGCCAGATTGCGCCCGGCTTGCGTGGCGCATTCGCCGGGTGGCGTTGGGGCGACCGTGCCAAGCCTGTCCGGCGGCCCTCCAGTCAGCCCTTCGCCAGTCAGGCGGGGGCGCATCCGGCGGTCGTGCGGGTCGTGGCGCCGGGCCGCGGAAGCATCTCGTATGGGTCGGGCTCGCTCGTGGCGGTGAATGAGCGGCACGGTCTGGTCATCACCAACTGGCACGTCATCAACGAGGCCACCGGTCAGGTCACCGTTGAGTTTCCCGACGGCTTTGAGTCTCCCGCCACCATCCAAAAGGTGGATCGCGACTGGGACCTCGCGGCGCTCGCCATTTGGCGGCCGCAAGTGGCTCCAGTTCCGGTCGCTCGCGAGGCCCCGCAGCGAGGCGAACTGCTAACCATCGCCGGCTACGGACCGGGTAAGTACCGCGCTGTCAGCGGCCAATGTACCCAGTACGTGGCACCCGGCGAGCGGTTTCCCTTTGAAATGGTTGAATTGTCGGCGGCAGCGCGGCAGGGAGACTCAGGCGGACCGATCTTCAACAGTCGAGGCGAATTAGCCGGCGTTCTGTTCGGCGAAGGCCAGGGTCGGACCGCTGGCAGCTATTGCGGTCGAGTGCAGTGGTTCCTCGACTCGGTAATGGGCCAGCGAGCCGTCGAATCCGCCACCAATACGATGATCGCGCAATCGACTCTCAACGGACAGACCGCGAGAGGGCCGCTGGACAACGTTCCCAGCCAGAGCAACCTCGCCTCCGATTGGCCGCCGCGAAGCCAGAGTTTGTCGCCGCCAGGCGAGACCTGGCCCCCGCAGTGAGAAACTGCCGCTCCAATCGCCCGCCGAAGGGCTTGCGAGTGTTCCCCAGCCATGGCGTTCGACCGCCGACATTGGGTATCAAGCGCCCGCGGGACGGTCCGACGCCCGGGCGGCTGAGAGGCTGGAAGCCGGGCGGCCGCTGCAAGTCGCCAGTGTCGGCAAAGGCGTGGCCGAGCCGATTGCGGATTCGGCGGGGCCGCCTGCTGGCTTCTCCGACGCGCACACCGCCGCTGCGCCGAGCGAAATCCAGGTGTCCTCCGACCGATGGGAACAAGTAAAGGCCTTTCTTGGTGTGGTCGCGACTGTTGGACTGTTATTGCTTGTCATTCGTTCCCTGGCGGCTACCGGGGTCGGGTTGGACGATAAACAGGCTAAACCGAAGGTGGCCAAGTAACTCCGCATAGGGCAAATCGTGCAAATCGACTGCCTAATCCGTCGCCAGCTTGACAATCGACGGACGAGCGACCTATCGTTTAAGTGATTGCCAGCCTTAACTTTCTCGCACCTGACCGGTGTGCTGAATATTCTTCAACAGAAGCTAAAGTCGGCGCCATTCATGATGCTTACGATCGAGATTCCACTCAACTCAAGAGACCGCGCGTGAGCCAGGTTAGCCCCCTAACAAA
Source organism: uncultured Planctomycetia bacterium (assembly GCA_963807715.1). Classification (GTDB taxonomy): domain Bacteria; phylum Planctomycetota; class Planctomycetia; order Pirellulales; family PALSA-1355; genus CAWECK01. The sequence continues at coordinate 655,289 of CAWECK010000016.1, read as the reverse complement.
GCAATTGCCGGCCCGGCTGGCTCGATTGCCGTGGTTCGCATTCCCGATCATGGTGCTCGTCGCCGTGGTGTTCGTTGCCTTGGTCGTAAAGGGCTGGTCGGGGCTGATCGGGTGGTTGCCGGGAGCCGTTGCGGCGCACCAGGCGAATGCGAAGCCTGCGCCGGCGGCGAAGGATCCGCACTTCCTCGCGGTATCGGAGAAAATCGCCGCGCGACATGGCCGGCATGCAGTTGGCCACGATCGAGTCGCGACCGGTCAGCAGCGAAATCACTGCCAATGGCTCGGTGAGCTTCAACGAGAACCGTTACGCCCAAATCCGCCCCCGCGTGGACGGTATTTTGCGTCATATCCATCTCGACGTGGGAGCCATCGTTCACGCGGGTGACGAATTGGCGATTGTCGACTCCGCGACCCTCGGCGAATACAAAGCGTCGTTCGTCTATGCCGTGGTCAACGTCAAGTACACCGAAACCTACTGCGAGCGTCTCCGCCGCCTGGCCGAACAGCAGGCCATCCCCTCGAAAACGCTCTTTGAAATGGAGCACATGCTCCAGGAACAACAATTGGACGTGGCCCGCGCGCCAGAAATTAGTGAACCTGGGCTTCACGCCGGAGCAGATCGACAAGTTCGTGGCCGAAAACGACACGCATGCGGAACTAACGATCACGGCCCCCTGGAATGGCGTGCTGGTACAGCGGCATGCCGTGGAGGGGGAGGCCGTATCGGGGAGCGTGCCGGTGTTTGCCATTGCCGATCTGAGTACGATGTGGGTGCAGCTCAGCGTCTATGAAAGCGATCTGCGACAATTCATATAGACCAGCCGCTTAATTTCGTTCCCGACGGTCTCCCCGACCAGAGTTTTACCGGCAAGGTGACCTGGATCAGCCCCGAAGTGGATGCGCAGACGCGGACCATCCGCGTCCGCGGCGAAGTGGCCAACACAGGGGGAGCGCCTGCGCCCCAATATGTTCGGCAAGGGCCGGCTGGTGGTGCAGAGCTCGCGCGATTCGCTGGTCGTGCCCCCCGAGGCGGTGCAATTCCACGACAATCGCAACATCGTCTTCGTGCCCAAGGATGCGGGGCATTTCGACGTGCGCAGCGTCGAAATCGGCATCAAGGGTGCGGATTACTGGGAGGTCAAGTCGGGACTCGCCCTGGGAGAGCAAGTGGTGACGACCGGCAGTTTCTTGCTGAAGTCCAACCTGGAAAACGACGCCTTCGGCAAAGTTGAATGACCCTGGACTTCGGACAACGTGGACTTCGGATGCTGACGCGTGCTCAACTCCATCATTAGCTTTGCGCTCGAGCGGCGGCTGCTGATGATGCTGTTGGCGCTGGCGGTGTTTCTTGCCGGTCTGTGGTCTTTCGAGCGGTTGCCGATCGACGCTTTCCCCGACACGAGTCCGGTGCTGGTGCAGGTCAATACGGTCGCGCCGTCGTTGGGACCGCAAGACATTGAAACGCAAATCACCTATCCCGTGGAACAGGTGCTGGGCGGATTGCCCGGGCTGAGGGAAGTCCGATCCCTGTCGAAATTCGGACTGTCGCAGGTGACCGCGCTGTTCGCCGACGGCACGGATATTCTGCGAGCCCGGCAGGTGGTCAAAGAACGTCTGGACAACGCCGAACTGCCCGAAATGACCGGCGTGCAAAAACCCGAGCTGGGCCCGATCGCCACCGGCCTGGGCGAAGTCTATCACTATCTGGTCAGCAGCGACCAGGTGAACGGCAAAGATCGCTACGACCTGACCGAGTTGCGGACCATTCATCACTGGCTGGTGAAGGCGCAACTGCGCACCGTGCCCGGCGTGGCCGAAGTCAACTCGTGGGGCGGATACGAAAAACAATATCATGTCCTGTTCGATCCGTCGCTGCTGGCCAAGTATGATCTGACGCTTAACGACGTCCTCGACTCGCTGCGGACCAACAACGGCAATGTTGGCGGCGGCAATGTGCAGCAGGCCGACCAGGTTCGCTTGATTCAGGGCGTGGGCATGCTCACCAGCACGGCCGACATCGCCGGGATCGTACTCAAGCACCATGAAGGCCAGCCGGTCCGCGTGAACGACGTCGCCAAAGTCGAGATCAACCACGAGATCCAATCCGGCGCCGTCACGACGATGGGACGGGGCCAGGTCGTTCTTGGCCTGGGCTTCATGCTGCTCGGAGAAAACAGCCGCGAAGTGACGGAGCGGATGCGGGCCAAGATGGCAGAAATCAAAAAGACGCTTCCCCCCGGCGTGATCATCGAAGAAGCCCTGGTGCGCACGACACTGGTCGACAAGGTTCTCCAGACCGCCAAGAGAAACCTGTTCGAGGGGGCCATTCTGGTCGTGGCGGCTCTCTTCATCCTCGGCGGCGGGCTGAGAGCCGGTTTGATCGTGGCCACCTCCATCCCGCTTTCCTTCCTGTTCGCCAGCAGCATGATGCTGCAAGTTGGCATCGCCGGCAGCTTGATGAGCTTGGGGGCGATCGACTTCGGCATCATTGTCGATAGCTCGGTGATCATGGTCGAGAACTCCATGCGGCACCTGGCCGAAGCCCACCCCGGCCGCTCGGCCACCGACGTCGTGCGCGAGGCTTGCGTCGAAGTTCGCAAGCCGACGATGTTCGGCGAGCTGATCATCATGATCGTTTATTTGCCGATCCTGACTCTGGAAGGGGTCGAAGGCAAATTGTTCCGCCCGATGGCGGAAACCGTCCTCTTCGCCCTGTTGGGCTCGCTGGTTTTGTCGCTGACCGTGATGCCCGCGCTTGCCTCGTGGTTCTTGCCCCGCCGGGCGGAAGACCGTGAACCGTGGGTCGTGCGCAAATGCCAGGCTTGCTACCGGCCCGTGCTGGGTTGGGTGTTGGCCCATCGCTTCAACGTCGTGTTCGTGGCGGCCGCCATTTTGGCGACGGCTGGGATTGTGGCGACGGAACTCGGCACGGAATTCATTCCCCGGCTCAGCGAGCACGCGATCGTGATCGCCACGCAACGGCTGGCCAGCATCACGCTGGACGAGGCCGTGCGGCATGGCACGGTGATCGAGCAGCAGTTGCTCAAAAAGTTTCCCGACGAAATCGAGCACATCTGGACGCGGCACGGCACGGCCGAAGTGGCCACCGATCCGATGGGCTGGGACCAGGGGGACGTTTTTATAATCCTCACCCCGGCCGAAAAATGGACCAAGGCCAAGACGCAGGACGAGCTGGTCGAGCGGATGAAGGAGGAATTGGACGGCGTTCCGGGCATTGCCATGATGTTCACCCAGCCGATCGAGCAGCGCATCAACGAGATGATCGCCGGCATCCGCGAGGACATCGGCATCCGGATCTTCGGCGACGACTTCGGCCAGTTGGTGAAGCTGGCCGAACAGGTCGCCGACGAACTCCGTTCTATCGATGGGGCGTCGGACGTGGGGACCGATCAGGTCGCCGGGCTGCCCGTGCTCCGAATTGAAGTCGACCAGGACGCCATCTCGCGCTACGGGATTCCACGTCGCGACGTGTTGAGCACGATTCAAGCCCTGGGAACGCCGCGAGTGGGCGAAGTGCGCGAAGGCCAGCGCCGCTTTCCGATCGTCGTTCGTCTGGCCGAGCAATACCGCAAAGACCCCGACGCCATCGGCCAGATTCTAGTGCTCACGCCCGTCGGAGCCCGACTGCCGTTGGCTCGGCTTGCGCACATCGAAAAGGTCGAAACACCGAGCATTATCTTCCGCGAATGGGCCAAAAGGCGGATGCTCGTGCAGTGCAACGTGCGCGGTCGCGACGTCGGTTCGTTCGTGGCCGAGGGCAAGCAGCGCATCGAACGCTTGTCGCGCTCCTGGCCGGCCGGCTACCACGCGACCTGGGGCGGCCAATTCGAACACATGGAGCGGGCCCAACGGCGACTGATGTTCGTGGTCCCGCTCGCGGGGCTGCTGATTTTCATCCTGCTTTATGCCACGTTCAACTCGGTCCGCGATGCGCTGCTGATTTACACCTGCGTTCCCTTTGCCGTGGTGGGGGGCGTGATCGCGCTCTACGTGCGCGGAATGCCGTTTTCAATTTCCGCGGGAGTCGGCTTTGTGGCCCTGTTTGGCATTGCCGTGCTCAATGGTTTGGTACTGGTTTCCTACATTCGCAAGTTGGTTGGAGATGGCCGGCCGCTCGATCAGGCCGTGTTCGAAGCCGGCGTGTTGCGATTGCGACCCGTGCTAATGACTTCAGCCACGGCCGCCTTGGGCTTTGTGCCGATGATGCTGGCGACGGCCATCGGCGCCGAGGTGCAGCGGCCGTTGGCCACCGTGGTCGTGGGCGGGATTATCAGTTCGCTGCTGCTCACGCTGCTGGTATTTCCGGCCCTGTATTCGTTGTTCGGGCATTCGCTGCGGGGCGATCGCGAGCCGGTGTGAAACCTTTTCATGAGACGGGATACGTTCGACACCAGCCACGTCAGCAGGAAATCGTCGCCAACGGCATACTACCGGTGATCCACCCGGCTTGCCACGCCGGCCGTCGGTCGGCCATACTTGAGCCAGAGGGGTTAGGCAACCTGGCCCACGGAAACTCCTCCTACCGGAGACGGTGGCGACCGAGAGCATGGTCCGTTTGACCCCGCGAATAAATGCCGATGAAGCCGCCAGGCGACTGACCCTCATCGAATTGGAGCAGGCCCTGCACGCCGTCGAGCCGGCGGCGATCCTGGTCCCGTCGCGAATCTTGCGCCGGGTGATCAAGCAGGCTACAGGGATAAGCGGCATCGGCCTGCGGGTCCCGCACCGTAAGACGTTCGTGATCGTGCGCAGCGCGGTTACTGTCGATTGTCGATGCGGACGAATTGCAACTACCCGCGCATAGCGAGCCGTCGGACACAGCGATCCTGCTTGCGCAGCCGTCGCCGGAGGCGCTGGAAGAACTTACGGTTGAGCAAATGCTGTCGAAGTATTGGCGGCTGCTGTTCCACGCCAAGGTCCATCAGACACTCGACCAGGCCGTCGGCGAGAGACGCTTGACCGCCGCGGGCGTCGCGCAGCGGATTGCCCGGCTGGGAATCATCGAATTCCAAGAAATCCGCAGCGTGCTGCGGCAAGAAGATTTGCTGGTGCCGCCGAAGAGCGACCTGGTTACCTATGTCGAATTTGCCGCCGTGTATCTCGAACTGCGGTACTTCGCCGAGTCGTTCCTGCCGGCCTATTTCGCGGACATTCGGGACTTTGCCCGGGTCGACGACGTGCTGCGCGAGGATCTGGACGCGGAATGGATTTTTCAAGCCACGCGGCCGGTCGGCGCTCCTGACACCCCTTGGCGCGGCGACCTGGCCGGCGAACGCGAGGCCAGCGAACTCGAATTGGCCGGCGGCAAACTTGCACCGCTGGGCCGTCTCAGGCGACCGTCTCCGTACCGTTTCCGGGCGCCTGTCGCGCCGGGCGGCCAATGCCGCGGCGGTGGGTAATCTGGTGCGGGCGGCCATCCTTCGCACGCGCGCCGCGCGGTTGGGAACCTCGGCGGAAGCCCGTCAGAGTCGGGCCGACGCGCGGGCCGATTTGAATCGGCTCGCTCACCGGCTGCAACGAGCCCTGGGCTTTTCCAATGCCGAGGCCGAAGATTGGTCGAAATCGTTGATTTCGCTCCTCGATGTCTCTTCCCGCGGCATCTGGACCCCCGAGGCCCGGATGCTCTACGACCTGCAAAAAGTCTGCGTCGATCACGAGCGGGGCGTTTATGCGCTCGACTTGCCCCGCTGGCTCCTTTCGCTGGGCCGAGCGCCGCTGAAGCGCCCCTTGCCCGGCCAGCGCGACGTGCTGATGTCCAAGCATCTGGCGGCCGCCGCCCAACGGCTGCGTGCCGTGCGGCTCTCGGGCCGCGTCCGCACTCGGCTCGACAGCCTTTTGCAAGCGGCCATTCACAGGACGGAAGACCACTTGCGGGACCGTTTTCGCCCCAAGATTGAAGCGGCCCTGGACCGGGTGGAACTGCTTCCCAAGAACGTTCCGGACCGGGTCGCGCAGCAGAAACTGGTGGATGAGCTGCTGGACCGCGTCAGCCAACGCGGCTTTCTGGCAATGGGGGATCTGCGGGACGGCCTGTCGCGGAATAATCTCAAACTGCCGGACCTGGCGAGCCTCGACCAATTCATTTACGGCGACCCATTACTGCAGGCCGACGCCTTGCTGGCCGAGACGCTGGACGGTGTCTATCGCCGCGGCGAAATCTACTTGCGCTGGCCGCAGCGGCTCAGTTCACTGGCCTTCGGGCGGCCCGTGGGGCGGTTTTTCACCCGCTACGTGGCTTTGCCGTTTGGCGGCGCGTTTCTGGTCGTCGAGTTCTTGCAGTACCTTGTCAACGAAGTGCGCAAATACATTCTGCACATCGAAGAGGTCGCGCTGCTGGAATGGGCTCGCTGGCTATTGGTCGGCCTATTGGGCAGCTTTTTACTGGGATTGATGTACCAGCCGCGATTCCGCCGCATGTGCCGCGACGCTCTGCGGACCATTGGGCGGTCGCTGCACGCGGTGCTGGTCGTTTGGCCCGGCCGCCTTTTGCAACTGCCTTGGGTGCGGGCCATCGTCAATAGCCGCGCGTTTCGCTGGAGTGTCAGGTTTGCGTTGAAACCCTTGCTGCTCAGTGCCCTGTTGCTGGCGGCCATGGACTCGTTGCTGCGGAGTTGGCCCACGCCCGCGGGCACCTTTGGGCTATTCCTGGCGACCAACTTATTGCTTAACTCGCGGTTGGGCCGCGACGTCGACGAAATGGTCACCGACTTTGTCGTGCAAACGTGGCACCGCTTTCGCATTCACGTGATTGCCGCCATGTTTCGCTTCGTGATGGACATCTTCAACCGATTTTTGGAGACCATCGAGCGATTGCTTTATACCGTCGACGAATGGCTGCGATTCCGCTCCGGCGAGGGTCCGCTGACGTCCGCTTGCAAGACGGTGCTGGGAATCGCCTGGGCCTTTATTCATTACGTGGTGCGCATGTGCGTGAATATGTTGATCGAGCCCCAGATCAACCCGATCAAGCATTTTCCGGTCGTGACGGTGTCGCACAAGGTCATGGGGCCGGTTTTGTATCCAATTTTGGCATCGCTGCTGGCCACCCCACTTGGTCCGGTGTGGGCCCCGATTGCAACCGCCGTTGTCATTACGCTAGCTGCCCGGGCGCCTTCGGTTTTCTGGTGTGGGAGCTCAAGGAAAACTGGCGGCTGTATGCCGCCAATCGACCCACGAACCTGGAACCCATTCTCATCGGGCACCACGGCGAAACGGTGTTGCAGTTGCTGCGGCCGGGCTTCCGCTCGGGCACCATTCCCAAGCTCTATGCCAAGCTGCGGCGAGCCAACCGCAAGGGCTATTGGTCCGGCCGCTGGCGCGTGAGCCGCAAGTATTTAGAATCGCTGCATGAAGTGGAGGAGCAGTTGCGGCGGTTCGTCGATCGCGAGTTGCTGGCCCTGCTCAAACAGGGACGCGGCTGGCCGTACAATGAGATCGCCACCGGCGAGATTCACCTGGGATCGAACCGCATCACCATCGAGCTGTACTGTCCCGAGTTGTCTGCCCACAGCCTGTGGCTGGAATTGGATGAATGCAACGGAGTGCTGGTGGCGGCGGTGGCCGAGCGCGGCTGGCTCGATCAGCTTTCGCCTGCCACGCGGCATATTTTGCAGGATGCGCTGGCCGGATTCTACAAAATGGCCGGCGTGGACCTGGTGCGCGAACAATTGGACGCCCGGTTGCCACTGGGCGCCGTGACCTATCAGATCATGGAACAGGGGTTGGTGGTGCGGCCCAGAGACGGGCGAGGTCCGGCCAAGTTCTACCCTCTCGGTAAAGCCGAGGCAGATCTTTATGAAATGGCCGAAGGGCCGCTGATCCTGATGCCCGAGGCGGAATGCCGGACCCTGCTATTCGCCTGGCAGCCGATCTCCTGGCAACGCTGGGTCGCCACTTGGCAGGCAGACTCCGCGGGCGCTCAACTTCCTCATGCCGGCGGGACAAGGTCCGTCCGTGCTGCCGGGATGATTTGCACCCCATCAGGAATTTGAATTTTTAAGGAGGCAGTAAAGAAAAGGGAGGGGGTGCTTGAGCCAAAGCCCAGGGATTGCATCCCTGGGTTATTTGAGTACCCAGGGATGCAATCCCTGGGCTTTGGATTGCGAGTCTTCCTGTCCTTATGCTGTCTTCCTCATGAAGATCGTCTTGTTTCATCTCTTGATTTGTTTTCTGTCAGGCCGCGACAAGATTCATGTTCACGGGAAATATTCCGGCGGCAACTCGGACATGCCGCGGACCGTGATGCGTTCGATCTGGTCCCAGGCTACTACCGACAGCGTATAGGCGCCGTGCGGCTCCTTGACCGCGAAGATCGCGTACCCGTCGCGCGAGGAATTGAGCGAGTAGTGGTGCGGCGTGATCGTGGCGCCGCTGCGCAACTGGACCTCGATCACAAGGGTCTGGTCGTGGTGCATCCAGAGCTCGTTGAAAATACTGGGCAGCACGCTGCTGGGCTCCGGCGTGCCGCCGAGTCCCATGGAAAAGTCGAATGGCAATTCCGGCGGCGAATTCGCTGGCGGAGCGGATTCGGAGGCCGCAGACTCCTCGGCCTCCTCAAGTTCGATGTCCGCTTCGGACGGCGGTTCCTCCTCGTCGCTCACCGCCGCTTCGTCTTCGACACTGTATTGCGGAATCAGAAATTTCGCTCCGCAGTGGGGACATTTGCCGGGTTTGCCCTGCATATTTGGCGGGCAGTTGAGCTTATGTCCGTTCGGGCAAAGGAACACGATCACGTCGCCTGCCGGGGGGCCGCCCTGTTCCGGGGCTGCCTCGATTTTGCCTCCCTTGCCGATCGAACTAATGGCTCCCGTGTCGGCCATTGCCGGCACGGAGCCGCCCGAGCCGGCACCTGCGGCCGCCGCAGCGTCGGGCGTCGGAACGGTAAACGTGGTATTGCATTTTGGGCACGTAGCGGGCTTGCCTGCTCGGTCGTCCGGGCAGCTAAGCCGGTGACCGTTGGGACAGCGGAATTCGATAGCCATAGAAAATGTCGGTCCAGAGCGCGGGCGCGGAAACGAGAGCCGCCTGTTGGCGATGGTAACTCACTGCGTTGCGCGTTGCCAGGGGGGTTCAGGTGGATCTGAGAAAGTACGGCATCGGGCGGGCTCGGCCGCCAGCCTGATTTTAACCCGCGCCGCGGCGTTTCGATTTTCGCGGGTTCGCGTGCGGCTTGAACTTGCGCGAGGCCTATGCAAAACTAATGACTTCGCACCATTCTTGGCCGTGTCGCACTTCTGCGAGTCCTTTGATGCCGATTGAAGTACTTTGTCCTGGCTGCAAAGCTCGCTTCTCGGTAAGCGACAAGTTTGCCGGAAAGACTGGCCCTTGCCCGAAATGCAAGGCCCAAATCACGATCCCGGCCGTTGCCGCCCCGGAAATCAAGATCGCCGAACCGGAGCCGTTTGCCGCGGGGGGCAAGAACGCCAAGGGAATTCCGGTCGGCAAGCCCATCGCGCACGGAAACCAAGGTCACCCCAACGACTTGGGCGATGATTATCGGCGGATCGCTGCTGGTGCTGATCCTCGCCTTCGTGCTCCGCTGGCTACCCGATACCACTAAATTCGCCGCGATCATTGTGGGATTGCTCGTGATCTCGTCGCCGGTCGCCGTGTTGGGCTATTCGTTCCTGCGCGACGATGAATTGGAACCTTATTCGGGCCGGCCGCTGTGGATGCGAGCCGGCCTTTGCGGCCTGGCTTACGCCGTTTTGTGGGGACTTTATTACCCGCTGTCGCCGCTCCTGCCGGGCGAAATTTGGCAATGGCTGTTCGTCGCTCCGGTCTTCATCGGCGCCGGTGGAGCCGCCGCCTACGCCTTGTTCGACTTGGATTTCGGCACCGCTTCGCTACATTACAGCTTCTACCTGATAGTCACGCTATTACTGCGGGCGGCGATGGGATTGCCGCCCATTTGGGTCATTACCTCCGCTTGATTCAAGGATTCATCACCGCATGGAGCAACTATTTCCTCTGCGGCATCTGCGGCGGGTCTACTGTGCCGGGCCACTCTTCAACGCCGCCGAACGGCAGGAAATGCTCCAAATCGCGGAAGTGCTCTCTCGCGCCGGCTTCCAGCCGTTTGTGCCCCACGCCGACGGGATGGAGTTCGCCCAGGTACGCCCCTATATGATCGCTCGCGGCCACTGCGGGGAGCAAGTTGGACATTGGCTGCACGCCGCGATCTTCGCGCTGGACACGTACCAGGTCGTCGTGGGCTGCGGGACGCTGGTCTTCAATATGAACGGCCGCGTGCCCGACGAAGGGGCCGTTGCCGAAGCCACGATGGCCTGGATGCTCGGAAAGCCCGTGGTCGTCTTCAAAGAGGATGCCCGCAGCGCGATCGCCGGACGGGACAATCCGCTGGTGGTCGGGCCGGCGAATTTTGAACTCGTCGGCGACATCGAGCAACTGGGCGAAGCCCTGGCCGCCAAGCTGGCCGTGCATCCGCTGAACGAAGATTGGCAGGTCCCCTGTCCGCCGCACCTGGGCCAAACCCTGAACATTGGCCAGCGCTTGTGGCTGGAACTGGAGGCGCTAGGGCCCCAGCGCGATCCCGAACGCATCGCCGAATTCATGCTGCAATTGTTTTGTACCCAGTCGGCACCGGGCAATCGAATGACTAAGGGAACCGCGAGAAATGTCGTTCGCCTTGCGCGAGATTCCTGAAGTTGCCGGCCTGGACGGCCGGGGCGGGCTCGATGCGCATTCCGCCCGAACTCGATGTGCCGTTGACACCTCGCGTGCGCGCCCTCATCGACACCAGCGAATTTCGCCGTTTGGCGCATATCAGTCAGTTGGGGCTGGTTTCGCTGGTCTATCCGGCCGCCATCCACACCCGTTTCGAACACGCGCTGGGGGTGTATCGCCTGGCCCTGATGTTTCTGCGGCAAATGTCCTACGACGAGCGGTTCAACGCGGCCATCGCGCCGGCCGATGCCGAACTGTTCCTGGTGGCCGCGCTGTTGCATGACCTGGGGCACTGGCCTTTTTGCCATCCGCTGGAGGACATTCATCTTCCCGGCGTGCCGCAGCACGAGTTGTTCGCCAACAGCTTTCTGCTGGAAGGTGAAATGGCCGACGCGCTGCGCGAAGATTGGCAGATCAATCCGCGCGACCTCGTGGCGCTGCTTTCAGAAAAGCCGCGCGACCAACGGACGAAGATTCTGGCCAGCATGCTTTCCGGCCCGATCGACATCGACAAGATGGATTATCTGGCCCGCGACAGCCTGCATGCGGGGGTTCCTTACGGTCGCAATTTTGATCAGGGGCGGCTGATCGGCAGCTTATGTTTGAATGCGGCCGGAGACGGCCTGGCAATCACGGACAAAGGCAAGACGGCTGCCGAACTGATGGTTTTTGCCCGTTACGTGATGTTTAGCGAAGTTTATTGGCATCACGGGGTGCGCTCCGCCACGGCCATGCTGCAACGGGCATTCTATCTCCTGCACGGCATGCTGGATCTGGACGCGCTGTTCCGCCTGACCGAAGCGCCGATGATCGAGCAACTGCGGCGGGTTGCCGACGGCACGCCGGCCGGCGATTTGCTGGACGGGCTGTTCGGCCCCACGCGGCGGCTGTACAAGCGCGTGGCTCAATGCAGTTACTTTGAGCAGCGGGCCATCTATGAGCGGCTGGCCCGCCAACCCTATCCGTGGCTGGTCGCCTGTTCGCAGCACTTCGCCACGTTGGCCAGTACGGCGCTGGGTCGTATCGTCGCTCCGCAAGAGATTCTGCTCGACGCGCCGCCGGTTCACCGCGAAGTGGAATTCAACATCGACGTCTTCTTTCCCAAAGAAGGCCGCTATCGGCCGTTGGGCGAGGTTTCGCCGGTGGTGCGGACGCTGGCCCACCAGCAGTTCGACGACTACGTCAAACGGGTGCGGCTGTTCGCCCATCGTCGAGTCGCGGCTGACTTGCGCGAACTGAAAACCTTGCCGCAGTTGCTCAACACCGCGATCGATCGGATGACTGGGTGACAAGGAAATGTTGCAGTCTGAATGGGGAATGCAAGAATTCAGCATTCCCCATTCAGAATCGTTTCCCGTCACCTTGTCACCCCGTCATCCTTCCCCAGTGCGCCAATTGCTCAGCGTCATTTGCTTCGTCTCGACGACGCCGTCGTGGGTGACGACTTCGGTAATGATCTTTGGCAGATCGAATTTGCCCACGCGCTGCCAGTCGTTCCAGAAGCCGAGACTGCTTTTCAGCTCACTGGTGGCCGCATCGAACAAGTTCATCGTGAACGAGCGAGGCAGATATTTGTTGTCTGGGTCGCGCGTCACTTCCAGCATGCTGATCGTGAACCGGGTCTTCCCCATTTTGCGGCTAACTTCCATGATCACGTCGTCTTTAATGCGATAAACGCTGCCGAGTTCCGGGTCTCCCAAGTCGATTTTGCGTCCCAGCGGATGCGTGAGATCGTTGTCGGCATATTTGACTTTGCCTTGTGGCAGATTGTCCTCGGGCATGCGGTGCTGCACCAGCGAGTTGAGTTGCTCCTCGGCCCACTCGCGCAGCACGGGATCCTGCAGTTCGAGCGCCAGCGTTCCCTGAGGTTCAATGACGAGCCGGCCGGCTGCCTGGCGGCCATTCAGGTTGACGTTGATGTCCGCCGAGAAGCCGGGGAAATCTTGCCACACGGAGCGCGCGGCGCGAGCGCGGACCAACAAATCCGCCGCGGTAATCTCGTTTCCCTTCGCCGCCGCGGGTACTGCCGCCTTGGGCACCGTAAGGGTCAGCGTGCAATAGTGCCAGGTTTGCGAGAAGGCCTTTCCGTCACGCTCGCCGCCGCGCTCAGGCTCGACGTGGGCGGCTCGCACCGCGTAATTGCCGCCGGGCACCACGGCCATGGCAACACGGCCTTCTTCGTCCGTTTTCAACTCGTGCTGCTTACCGCTGGGATCCAAGACAATAACCTCTCGGCCAGCCGCGGGCTTGCCCTCGTAAAGCACGCGCAGGAACAACTGGTCGCCGCTTAATCGTGGCACGATGTCGAGCCGCAGTTTTTCGGACCGGGTCAGCTTTTCGTCCAACTGGGCCCAATCGTCCGGCAGATGCTTGGCGTAATACTGCAACAATAAGGCTGCCGGCCCCCGCTGGTAAACGCCGTAGTCGCAGGTGGCTTCCAGCGAGGCGGATTGCGAGGGGGCCAGGCCGGCGACGAGTGCCGCCAGGGTTTCATCGCTCGAGCGGGCCAACTTCAAGGCCGTGGCACGATCGTCCGGGCCACGCATCCAGGCCCGCGTCTTGGCGATCTTGCCGATGAGTTCCGGTTCGCCGGGCCTGGGCAACTCGCCGAAGTAAAACCGAGCCTCCGAGGTGCCATCGGGACGCGGTTGCACGTCGGCCCAGATGAAATGGGCCTCGGCTACCGAGCTGACAAGCCATAAACTCAGCAGTCCGGTGACAAACGCGCCGTTGAACCCTGTGCTGCGAGTCATGGGACGTGTTCTCCCTTTCTGAATCGTTATCGAATCGCCTGGCGACGGCTGCGTCACGCTTCGCCTTGTTGTCAGCCGCTCGTGGCCGCTTCAGGTTTGGCATGGCCCGTCGCGTCGCCGTTGGTCGAGGTCGTGGCGGATGCCTCATTCACGGCGAATCCTGGCCGCAGCGCCAGCAGTTCTTCCTGGACGCGGTGAGCCGGCTCGCCGAGGGCGGGCTGCAGCCGCTCGTAGCTGCCGTCGGGCCGCAGCAGCCTGGCCCGCGTGTTGTCGTGCAGATACATCGGCACGATTTCCTTAAGAATACGTTGCTTTAGATCCGGGGTCTCGACCGGGAACATGACTTCCACGCGACGATGGAAGTTGCGCGGCATCCAGTCGGCGCTGGAAAGGAATATTCGGGCCTCGGCGTCCGCGCCGAAGATCATCAATCGGCTATGTTCCAGGAAGCGATCCACGATGCTGATGACGCGAATCGTTTCCGAGATGCCCGGCAAACCTGGACGAAGGCCGCAAATGCCGCGCACGATCAGGTCGATCGGCACGCCGGCCTGGCTGGCTCGATAAAGGGCTTCGATGGCCCGGTAGTCCACCAGGGCATTGAGCTTGGCAAAGATCCTCGACGGCAAGCCGGCACGAGCCCGGTCGGCCTGCTCGTTGATCAGCGCGAGGGTCGTATTTTGCAGGTGTTCCGGAGCGACCACCATTTTTCGCCAGGCATGCCCTTGCGAATAGCCGGTCAGCAGGTTGAACAGGGCCGAAGCATCCTCGGCCATGTCTTCATTTGCGGTGAAGAGCCCCAAGTCGGTGTAGGCTAGGGCCGTGCTGGGGTTATAGTTTCCGGTACCCAGGTGAACATCGCGCCGCAGCACGGTGCCTTCCTGACGCACCACCAAAGAGACCTTGCAATGCGTCTTCAGGTCCAAAAAGCCGAACACCACGTGAACGCCGGCTCGCTCCATCTGTCGCGCCCAGCCGACGTTGCGCTCTTCGTCGAAGCGGGCCTTGAGCTCCACCAGCGCCGTGACGTGTTTGCCATGTTCCGCCGCGTGAATCAGGGCTCGCACGATCGGTGAGTCGCCGCTGGTGCGGTACAGGGTTTGCTTGATGGCGAGCACCTTGGGGTCTCTGGCCGCCGTGCTTACGAATTCCACAACCGGATCGAACGAGTCGAACGGATGATGCAGCAGGATGTCGCGCCGGCCGATGCTCGCGTACAGGTCGTCCCCGCGACCGCGCAGCAGCCCGCGCGGCGGCTGCGGCGAAAACGCCGGCGCCGCAGAAAGCTGCGGTCGGGGATCTGCTGGAGTTCCATCAGCGCCGTGAGGTCCAGCGGGCCGGGGATGTGATAGACCTCGCTATAAGCGTCCGGCGCATTCCCGTCGGGCTCGCGCAGCGACTCCTCCTCGATAATGCGGCGGACCAGGGATTCGTCGGCGTCGACGGCCACTTCCAGCCGCACGGCTTCGCCGCGCTGGCGGGTTTTAAGACGCTCCTCGATCAGGCGGAGCATGTCGTCCGACTCTTGTTCCAGCATTTCGATGTCACTGTCGCGGCTGATCCGGAAGGTGGTCCAGTGCAGCACGCTGAAGCCGCCGAACAATTCCGGCAGCCGCGCCGCCACCGCCTGCTCCAGCAGGATGTATTGCGGTTTCTCCGAATTGCCAAGAGATACGAAGCGGGGCAACATCTGCGGCAATTGCACCACGGCGAAGAGCTGCCGCGGTCCGAGACCCGTGTCGCGCCTGAGGAGCGCGGCCAGATAGAGTTGACGATTATGGAAATGGGGCGTCGGATGGCTGGGGTCGACCGCCATCGGAGTCAAGATCGGGAAGGCCCGCTCATGAAAGAATCGATCCAGTGCCGCTTGCTGCTTTTCGTCGAGTTCATGGCAGCCCAGCAATTGCATTCCATGATCGACCAACTGCGGCAACACCTGCTCGTTCCAGCAACGATATTGGCCCTCGACAAGTTCCTTGGTGCGCTGCGCGACGCGCTGAAGCTGGGTACTGGCCCGCATGCCATCGGGGGAATAGTCCTGCGGAGCGCCGTCGCCGAAGGCCTGTTCGCGCAGGCCGGCCACGCGGACCATGAAAAATTCATCCAGATTCGAGCTGAAGATGGCCAGAAACTTAACCCGCTCCAACAGCGGATTCGTGGGGTCCTCGGCTTCTTCGAGGACTCGGGCATTGAATTCCAGCCAGCTAAGTTCGCGGTTGATGAATTGCTCGGCTTTAAAGGTTGTTTCCGTCACGGCAGTTTCATACCTCTTGCGGCAAGGCGGCGAATTGGTAGTAACGCTCCAAAGGGCGGTCGATTAAATTCTACTACAGGCTTGGAGAGGACAGTAGGGCACGGCAGAATAGGTGAACCTGCCCCTAACATTGCTGAATCACCCTGGAGAGGATTATCCGAACGTTATGCCAGGTTCCACCGCTGATTGGCGGTCGCTTTATCCGTTTGAATCGCGGTATTTGGCGGTCGGAGGTCACCGTTATCATTACGTCGACGAGGGGCAAGGGGATGTCCTGCTGCTGGTCCACGGAAATCCCACTTGGTCGTTTTACTGGCGAAATCTGATTGTCGGACTGCGTGAGCGGTACCGCGTGATCGCGGTGGACCATCTCGGGTGCGGCTTGAGCGACAAGCCTCTGCATTACCCCTATCAGCTCGCGCAGCACGTCGAAAACCTTGGCCACCTGGTGGAATCGCTGGATCTGCGCGATATCACCTTGCTCGCGCACGACTGGGGCGGCGCGATTGGCTTGGGCTGTGCCGTGGCGCGCCCGGATCGTTTCGCCCGGTTCGTCATGTTCAATACGGCCGCCTTTCGTTCACGGCAAATGCCGTGGCGAATCGCCATCTGCCGCACCCCTCTGCTGGGACGTCTGGCCGTGCAAGGAGTCAACGCATTTGCCAGGGCGGCTCTCACGATGGCGGTGTCGCATCCGGAGCGGCTGACGCCGGCCGTGCGAGCAGGGCTCCTTGCGCCGTACGACGACTGGGATCATCGGCAAGCGATCTATCGCTTCGTCGAAGACATTCCGATGCACAGCAGCGCACCCAGCTATGAGACCTTGCGGCACATCGAAGACAAACTGACGACGCTGGCCGCGCAGTCCGTGGATGTTCATTTGGGGCCTGCGCGATTGGTGCTTTACGCCACGGTTTCTTGAGCGGTTCTTGGAATTCGTGCCCAGCGCCGAAGTGCATCGCCTGGCGGACGCGGGCCATTACGTGATCGAAGACGCGTATGAACGAATCATCCCCCTTGTCGAACAGTTCCTGGCCGGGCAGCCGCTTGGCAGTCGGGCCCTGGCCCAGCGGCTGGAGTAATTAGCGAATGAACAATGCGGCGTCTGAAGGCTTGCAACCATCCATCGGGCAGCTTTCCATCGGGCAGTGTGCCCTCTTGGCTTGCATTTGGGAAGCCACTGCGCCGAAGCCGGGAAATGTCCATCGCGGGGCGGACTTCGAAGACCTCGTCTATCCCGACTTCCTCAATGCCGCCGCGGTGACGGCGCCACTGTTCGAAGCGGCTAGCTCCAAGCCGCTCGGAGAAACGGTATTAGCCGCGGTCCGCGCCACGCGGGCCGCGGTGGGTACCAATGTCAATCTCGGGGCCATTCTGCTGCTGGCGCCGTTGGCCAGCGTGCCTCGCGACCAGCCCCTTGGCCTTGGAATCGCCCAAGTGCTAGACAGCTTGACCGAAGCCGATGCCCGTGACGTGTACGCCGCCATACGGCACGCCCAGCCGGGCGGACTTGGCCAGACCGACGCGCATGACGTGCTCGATGCGCCTCCGGCCGATCTGCTCACCGCCATGCGCGCGGCCGCGGACCGGGACCTTGTGGCCCGTCAATATGTCGACGGGTTTGCCGAAGTGCTGAACGAAGTCGTGCCGGCCCTCGGCGCGGGGCTCGCCGCCGGTTGGCCGCTGTGGCAAACGATCGTCCACGTCCATTTGCAGACGATGCACCGGCATCCCGATAGCCTGATTGCTCGCAAGTGTGGCCTGCCGGTGGCCACGACCGCGGCGGCGCACGCCGGCGTCGTGCTGGCAGCCGGTCCACCGGAAAGCGACGAATATCAAGACGCGCGAGCCGATCTGGACTTTTGGCTCCGATCCGATGGGCATCGACGCAACCCCGGCACGACCGCCGACATGCTCGCGGCCGGTTTGTTCGCAGCCTTGCGGGATGGCATAATTACAGCACCGTTTCGCTGGGCTTGAATTCGTCGTCGCCTCCGGGAGTCAACCTTGGCTGAGCTCTATCGCGTTCGCATTACAAAAGACCACCTGGTGTTCAGCGCCGGGCACTTCATCACTTTTAACGGAGATGTGTGCGAGCGGCTGCATGGGCACAATTACCGGGTCGCGGCCGAGGTTGCCGGTCCGTTGGATGCGAATCATTATGTCGTCGATTTCGTGGCTCTACGTCAGCATTTGCAGCGCGTGGTCGACGAACTAGACCATCACATGCTACTGCCGACCACCCATCCGTTGATCCGCGTGGTGGCCGACGAGCATGAGGTAGAGGCGCGGTTTCGAGATCGCCGTTGGGTGTTTCCGCGCGGCGACTGCGTGCTGCTGCCGGTCCCCAACACCACTTCCGAACTGCTGGCCCGCTACATTGCCGGCCGCATTGTCGAGGCGCTGCCGGGCCTGGGGGGCGAAAAGATAACCCAGGTGCGCGTGGAAGTCGACGAGTGTTTCGGGCAGATGGCGGTTTGCACGTTGGATGTCTTGCCTTGAACGTGCTGGCTGTCGGCGGTGGCGGCGTGGGGGAGGAAACCGGGTAGTTTTGCCGGTTCTGTTTCAAGTCTTGACCGACGCTTGGCCGATAAGCCGAGCGAGTGCCCTTCTCGCTCGTCATCGCTTTTCTTGGCAGGCCACTGCATGCACTCCGGGTCGGATGGTCTCGATTCAGTTCTCGATCGGTTCACCGGTCAGCCGTCACCTGACCGCCAGCGGCAACAGCTAGCACGGCTGACGAATGCCTTTTGGGGGCGGCCCGAGGCTGTTGTCGGCGTATTGGAGTACTGGCTTGGCCGAGAATCCTACGAAGGTCGCGCGCGTGTCCGGGATTGACGTTCGCAAAGCCGCCGTGCTGTTGATGAGCCTGCCGCAGGAGCAGGCTGCGCAATTGATGGCGAAGCTCGACCCCAAGCAGGTCGAGTTTGTATCGATCGAAATTGCCAAGATCAGCAACGTCGGCGGCGAAGAGCAAAACGCGGTGATCGCCGAGTTTGCGGACGTCGATCCCAAACAAATGGCCGGTGGGGCCGGCGGAATGGACGTGGCCCGCAGCCTGGTCGAAAAGGCGCTGGGCAAGAACGCCAGCGGCACAATCGACAACGTGCGGCAATCGATCGAGGCCTTGCCCTTCGGCTTTCTGCAAGGGGTCGACAGTCAAAACCTGCTCACTTTCATCATTGATGAGCACCCGCAGACCATCGCCTTGATCTTGTCGCATCTGCCGCCCCAGTTTGGCGCCGAGATCATTGCCGGCCTGCCCAGCGATCGGCAATTGGCCGTGATCCGCCGGGTGGCGACCATGGGTCAGACCAATCCCGAGATCATTCAGGAAGTCGAGCGCGGACTAGAAAGCCGTATGTCGAGCGTGATGAGCCAGCAATTCGAAAAAGCCGGCGGCGTGCCGACCGTGGCCGAGATCCTCAACGTCACCGATCGGGCGACCGAGCGCAACCTGCTCGAGAACCTGGCCCAGGAAGACCCCGACCTGGTCGAGGAAATCCGCCGCCTGATGTTCGTTTTTGAAGACATCAACAAGTTCACGGCCAAAGACATTCAGACCATGCTCAAGAACGTCGAGACGTCGCAGTGGGCGATGGCTCTCAAAGGAGCCAGCGAAGAGCTCAAGTCCAACGTGCTCGGCAACATGTCGACGCGTGCGGCCGACATGCTTCGCGAAGAAATGGAATACCTGGGACCGGTTCGGTTGTCGGGCGTCGAACAAATGCAGCAACAAATCGTCGACATCGTGCGTCGCCTGGAAGACGCCGGGGAGATCAGCCTGCAGGCCAACGAAGAGGCCGAGGAGTTTATTCAGTGACAAGGCGACAGGGCGCCAGGGTTAACCTGTGCATGCCTTGTCACTCGGCCAGCTTTTCACTGGGAAATAATTCTTCGCGAAGCCCGTCGATTAACTCGCGAAATCGGCCACCGTCAAACTCGAAGATTACGCGACATTGGTTCCGACGCGCGATTGTACCTAGAAAAACAACCCGCGAAATGGTCGCGTCAATTGATAAGTGACCAAAGCGGTCGATTGATGAAATCTGCAAGGTGCAATCGTCCGGACTCATTGCCTGGATTGTTACTAATCCAATCCGCGATGCATCGAGTTGGTCGAGCGCCGCGATGAATTCCGTGGCAGACTGCGAATCGAACCAGACTTCGTTATCGCCGGCGAATCCGTCCGCAATCACGCTTACGGAGGCGCGAATCCCGATTGCGTCAAACTCGATGCGATTCAAAGTTAGCGATGCGAGTGAAGAACCGATTTTCATGCCTACGTCACCATTCTCGATAGCACGTTCAGGGGACTACTCCGTCCATTCTAGCTGAGTTGAGGAGTCTCGCAAAAAACGTTTGAAGGCCCGGTCACCTTGTCTCCCCGTCAGCTTGTCACCGTGTCATCCTGCTGCTAGCATGCGAGGCTTTCACGCTCAAGAAGGCCCGCTCCCATGGCCGCCACGCCGATGATGCAGCAATACCTCGATGCCAAAGCGGCATGCGGGGATGCGCTGTTATTGTTCCGCATGGGCGACTTCTACGAACTCTTCCAGGAAGACGCCAAGACGGCTGCCCGCGTCCTCAATCTTACGTTGACCAGCCGTGAGAAAGGGGAGAACGCCATCCCCATGGCCGGTTTTCCCTACCATCAGCTCGAAAGCTATCTGGCGAAGCTGATTTCGGCCGGATATCGCGCGGCCATTTGCGAGCAGGTGGAAGACCCAAAGCAGGCCAAGGGACTGGTGAAGCGCGAGGTCACGCGGATTGTCACGCCGGGCACGGTGACCGATGACGCGCTGCTCGACCCGCACTCGGCGAACTATCTCGCGGCCGTTCTGCACGCTGGGGCCAGCGGTGAGCCAGTCGGACTGGCTTGGGTGGAACTTTCCACGGGCCGGTTTCAGGCCGCTTGTTTTCCATCGCAACGACTGACCGATGAATTGGCCCGCATCAGTCCCGTGGAGTGTCTGCTGCCGGAAGAGGATCCGTCGCCGCTGGGAGCCGGCGAGCGGTGCATGTTGACCCGGCGTCCGGCTTGGGTGTTCGCCGCAAAATCGGCCCATGAAGTCCTTGCCCGCCATTTTGGCACCGCTGGCGTGGAAGGTTTTGGCTTTGACGAGGGCGACCTGCCAGCCGTGCGCGCGGCGGGCGCGTTGCTGGAATATCTGCTCGAAACTCAGAAAACCGCGCTGCCGCACATCGATCGATTGGCCCGTTACAGCGCGGGGAGCACGCTGGAGATCGATGAGGCGACGCGCCGCAGCCTGGAAATCACGCGAACCTTGCGGGAAGGACGCCGCGAAGGCTCGCTGCTGGCGGTGCTCGATCGCACGGCCACGGCCATGGGTTCGCGCCTGCTGGGCGAGTGGTTGGCCAACCCGCTCACGGATCGGGCGACAATCGACGATCGGCTCGGTGCCGTGGCAGAGCTGGTAAATGAGTCGAGCCTCGCCGCCGAACTTTTCGAGATGCTGCGGGCCGTGTACGACCTTGAGCGGCTGTTGGCCCGGGTCACCACGGGCCGCGCCAGTCCGCGCGACTTGAGCTTCATCGGCCGAACGCTGCGGATGTTGCCGCAGATGAAGGCCAAGATCACCGCCCGCCAGAGCCGCTTGTTGGGGCAGTTGGAAGAGCAGTTGGATTTGTGTCCGGAAATTCGCGGGCCGCTGGAAGCCGCCCTGGTCGAAGACTGCCCGCTGATCAGCAGCGAGGGAGGCTTTATTCGGGCCGGCTTCAACACCCGGCTCGACGAACTGCGCGAGCTGGCGGCCGGCGGCAAACAATGGATCGCCCGCTATCAGGCCGAGGAAGCCGGGCGCTCAGGCATTTCGAGCCTCAAGATCGGCTTCAACAAAGTCTTTGGCTATTACCTGGAAATCACCAACGCGCACAGCGCCAAGATTCCGCAACATTACATTCGCAAGCAAACGGTCAAGAACGCCGAGCGTTACATCACGCCCGAGTTGAAAGAGTACGAAGAAAAGGTGTTGGCGGCCGACGATCAAGCGAAGCAATTGGAGCAGGAACTATTCATCGAGCTGCGCGTGCGGGTCGCCGCTGAAGCTCGCCGGCTGCAAGCCACGGCCGGCGTGCTTGCCAGACTGGACGTGCTGGTGGCCTTGGCCGATCTGGCCAGGCAACGCGGTTATTGCCGACCCACCATCGTGGACGAGCCGGTCCTGCGCATTACCGATGGCCGGCATCCGGTGCTGGACGTCCTGGCGCCGGCCGGCACTTTTGTGCCCAACGACGCACTGCTCGGGGGCGACGATGGTCTGACGCTGATCATCACGGGCCCGAACATGGCCGGCAAGAGCACGTTCATCCGCCAGGTGGCATTGATTACGCTGCTAGCCCAGGTGGGAAGCTTCGTGCCGGCGCGGACAGCCACTGTGGGCATCGCGGATCGCATTTTTGCCCGCGTAGGGGCGAGCGACGAGTTATCCCGCGGTCAGAGCACGTTCATGGTTGAAATGACGGAGACTTCGCGCATTCTGCACCTTGCCACCTCGCGGAGCCTGGTGATTCTCGACGAGATTGGCCGCGGCACGAGCACGTACGATGGGCTGTCACTAGCCTGGAGTGTGACCGAGGCCTTGCACGATCAGACCCGTTGCCGGACTCTGTTCGCCACGCATTACCATGAGCTGACAGCCTTGGCCGCCCAACTCGCGGACGTGAGGAACTACAACGTCGCGGTGCGCGAGTGGCAGGATCAGGTCGTGTTCTTGCATAAGATCCTGCCGGGCGCAGCCGACAAGAGCTATGGCATCCACGTAGCGCGGCTGGCCGGCGTGCCGGGCAGCGTGATCGAGCGTGCCAAGCAGATCCTGGCCCAACTGGAAAACCAGGACTTGGACGGCCAGGGGCAGCCGAAACTCGTGCGTCACGGCAAGACGAAGCGCAGCGGCGATTTGCAACTGACCCTGTTCGCACCGGACGAGCATCCGCTCGTCGGCGAGCTGCGGCAATTGGATCTCAATGCGATGACGCCACTGGCGGCCTTGCAATTGCTTGAACAGTGGCAGTCCCGGGTGCGGCAGGAAAGAGACGCCGAGCGGCCGGTGTAGGCCGGCTGATAGCCCCGGAATTGCTGTTCGCAATCCGCCGGAATCGGCATGATAAAACTTGACGCGACCAGGGAGCCTGCCACAATGAAGAGCTGCGGTTCTTTGCAGGTTCATGGCCGTTCAACGGCGGGGATCGAAACCATGCGCGATGGGTTCATGAGTGACATTTGCAGGGGCAAATGGGGGCATCGCTCCTGGCCTGATTTGCGGCGGTTTTCATTCCTTGCGGTGCTGACGTTCGTAGCCGGCTCGCTGGTTTGGAACGTGGTTTTGGCAGCGCCTCTCAAGTCGAAAAAAGCTGCCATGCCGAAAGGCGAAGCCACGGCCGACGATATGAATGCCGCGGCGGACAAAGATGCGGCGGACGGACCGGGCGGCCTCCGGCAGGACAAGGATCCGCCCAATGCCCGGTTAAAGATCCAGGATAACTTCAACGTGGATCAGCCAGTGACCAAAGAGTTGCTTGCCGCCTTGGATGCCATGCCGCCGTGCGCCGACGAGTGGTCAAACCTGCTGCCGCACGGTCGGCCGATCCGGTCATGGACCTCCCCGTCGCGAAGTAACGCGGCGAAGCTTCGCGCGGCGTGAACTCGAGTTCCGAGGATCAGGGGACTAACGTCCCCCGCTCTTAGCAAAGTGTCGCGAGTAAGCCGTGGATTTGCGCATCAAAAGTCAAGCATCGGCGCCTCGGTCTTCGCGGCCTTGCGGAGCATTTCGACCATCGGCGCCGACTTGCGCCAGAGCAATTCCCAGCGCGGTTGCGCCAGTCTTGCTTTTGGTGGTGACGCGGGATTCGCCGTTAAAGAGTACCTGCTTGAGGATATCTTCGCTGCCCCCTTCAACGCAGTACATCACCGCGGTCTGGCCTTCGATGTCGACCGCGTCCATCTTGGGTTCCTTGAGGAGCAGCGTTTCCACGATCGGCGAATTAGCCTGCCAACAGGCGATCATCAAGGCGTTGACTCCCTGTCCGTTCGGCAAATTCAGGTCCGCCCCTTTTTCCAGCAGCAGCTTCACCACCTCAAGACGATCGTGCCGTACGGCAACCAGCAGAGCCGTCAGTCCGCCGCTGTCGTCCGCCGGCATGATGCGTGAACGGAGATCGGGCTGCGCCGCCCGCGTCCAGCAGTCTCGTCACCAGCCGCACGTCCCCCTTTTGCGCTGCCGACATCAGCGGCGTCTGTCCCAAGAGGTCGACCGAATCCACTTGAGCCTTATTCTCGATCAGTTCGTCCACCAGGTCGATGTGACCTCCCATGACAGCGAGTCGCAGCAACGAACGGCCCCCCAAATCCGCGGTATCCACCTTCGCGCCGCCAGCCAACATTTCATGCACCGTTTTGACGGGTCCACCGTCGCGGGCCAATTGCAGCAGCGGTTCAGCGGCCGCGGCTTCGGCGGCTGCGCCAGCATCTTCCGCTAAATCGGCTGAGGTTCCTTTCAAGGCCATGCCGGAGCCTGCTTTGGCATCCCTTCGATCGGCGCTGGCCAATTGCTTGTCGTCAGACGCCGCGTCAGAAGCTACGGAGGCTGCGGGAGCGGCATGGGTATCGGTCGCCGCGTCCGGGGGAGAGTCGGCCTCCTCCGGCTGCGTTTTCTCGCTGGCTTGCGCGACGATTTTCGCCTTAGCCGTCGATGATTTTCCTGGGCCGTAAAGCGCAAATCCAACCGTAACCAAGGCCGCCAAGGCGCCGATGGCGACGAAACCAATCAATACGAGCGTTTTCCCCCGGCCCTTCTTCCGGCGGCGATCAGGGATTTCTTCCGCGTCTTCCTCGTCGGGCTGGTGTTTGCCATTTCCCTGTTTCCGGCCCACGTCTTTGGTGGGCTTGTCTTTTGCGGCCTGACGGTCTCGTTTGGACCCCTTGTTGGCGGAGTGCTTACGACTGTACGGCGCCGGTTCCAAGTCGGCGAGCGCCGCGAAATCCGAGGCCTCGGCGGCAGCGGAAATCTCGTGCGCCGCGCTTGGCGGTGTAAAAGGGGCCGGAGGTGGAACCGGGGCTGGCGGTGGGGGGGGTGGGGGGGACGCGATCGGCTTAGCCCTTGCCACGCCTGCGGATCCAGCTTTGCCGGCCGAAGGCTGCGGCGGTGCGGCGGGAGCCGATCGCGCGACCGCCTGCGGCGGGCTTGTGCCAGCAGCAGGATTAGAGGTCCGCAACTTGGCGTCGTAGACTGCCCGTGTCGCCGGGTCGAGCAAGCACTTGCGAATCGCGAGGAGTCCGGGAAGCAGCTTTTTAGCCTGCTCGTCGTGCGGTCCGTCGGCATGGCCCTGAATGAGCTTAATGACCCGGCTGGCCGCCGCTTCGATTACTTCCGGGTTGGACTCAAACAATTTCAAACCGAACACGCGGTAGTAGTTCGGCGGCTGCTCCTGTGGCGGAATCCCCAGCCATTGCTGCAAGGCATTAAACTTGCCGGCCATGATGTCCTCAAGGACGAAGTCGACTTGCCGGATTGGCGATGTGAAAAGTCGGCGGATAAGCCGTCATTATTCACCGCCAGGCGGTGCTTTACAACGGGGCGTCCACAAGGTTATTCAAACCCCAGGCCAGCCGATGTTGGACCGGCCGAGTTTGGCAAAGATGCCACTATTGGTTAGGCCGGAATTGCGTTAACATGCCGAATGGCGGGGAATTGAGTTTGGAAAAAACTCCGAATTGGGGTAGTCTTTCAGGCGTAATGAACAGGCGAAGGGACCAGCGGCGTGACCTAGAACGCCGAACATGCCGTGACGAGCGAAATTCGACCTGCCACTTAAGTGGGGTTCTGTCGATGCGCCTGCGGTGGCCGCGATTTTCGCGAGCCAATTTAGGCCTTGGCCTGTCGTGTCGATTGGCGAACACGGGCCCCTCGGCGAATACGGGTCCCACGGGCCCCTCCGCCAATACGGTGGCCCCACCGTCCCACCCCGTCGAATCTCGCAATCGACACAATGGGAAAGCCGACGCTCATCGGCA
The DNA here is from genome assembly GCA_963807715.1 of uncultured Planctomycetia bacterium. GTDB lineage: Bacteria > Planctomycetota > Planctomycetia > Pirellulales > PALSA-1355 > CAWECK01. Next base: position 629,542 of record CAWECK010000016.1, on the reverse strand, counting down.
GGCGACGTACAATTGAACGAGTTTGAGAACTAATGCCCGAAGGGATTGCGTAAATGTTGAATATTCCCAAATCCGAGCCGGAGGCGTCACCAAGTAGCTTAAGCCTTGGATTTATCGAAGGGCTGTATGCCGACTATGTGGCGGATCCGTCCTCGGTGTCCGCCGATTGGCGCCAGTACTTTCAGCAATTAGCCACGGGTCAGCGGAACGGAACGCCGCCGCGGACAGGGCCGTCGTTTCGCCCGTCCAGTCTCTTCAATCCCCCTTCGAAGCCCGGCACCAACGGCACTGCCGGACGACACGATCTGGAAATGGCCCTGCTGCAAGACCGGGCCGACCAGTTGGTGCGAGCCTACCGGGTGCGGGGGCACATGGTGGCCGATCTCGATCCGTTGGGCATGAAGCGCACCCCGCAGCCGGAGCTGGGCATGGAATATTACGGCTTTACGGAAGCCGATCTGGATCGCCGCTTTTCGGCCGACACGATCCGCGGTCCTGACGTGCTGCCTTTGCGGCGGATCGTCGAGCGGCTGCGCAATACCTATTGCCGGTCGATCGGCGTGCAATTCATGCACATGGACGACCTGAGCGTCCGCCAATGGCTGCTTGATCGCATGGAAGGGAGCGAAAACCGCCTCGTCCTCAAACGCCAGGAACAACTGCGGATTCTCCGGCGGCTGACCAGTGCCGTGATCTTCGAAGAATTCATCCAGAAGCGCTTCATCGGCACCAAGCGATTTTCGCTCGAAGGGGCCGAAAGCTTGATTCCGCTGCTCGACCTGACCATCGAAAAGGCCGGCGATCAGGGCATCAAGGAAATCGTGCTGGGCATGGCCCACCGCGGCCGGCTGAACGTGCTGGCCAACATCATGCACAAAAGCGCGCAGGATATTTTCCGCGAATTCGCCGACATGGATCCCGAAGCTCCACCTGGGCCGCGGCGACGTCAAATACCACCTGGGCTATTCCAGCGATTGGACCACGGAAGCCGGGCAAAAGGTCCACCTGTCGCTGTGCTTCAATCCCAGCCACTTGGAGTTCGTCAACCCGGTGGCCCTGGGCCGGGTCCGCGCCAAGCAAGATCAGTCGCACGACGCCCAGCGCGACAAGGCCATGACCCTCTTGATCCACGGCGACGCCGCGTTTGCCGGCGAAGGCGTGGTGCAGGAAACGTTCAACATGAGCCAGCTCGAGGCGTACACCACGGGGGGCACGATTCACGTCGTCATCAACAACCAGATCGGCTTCGTCACCCCGCCGGAGGAAGGCCGTTCGACCACCTACGCCACCGACGTGGCCAAGATGCTGCAAATCCCGATATTCCACGTCAACGGCGAAGACGCCGAGGCCGTGGCCCAGGTCGTTCGCCTGGCGATGGACTTCCGCTTGGAATTCAAGCGCGACGTGGTGATCGACATGTACTGCTATCGCCGCCGCGGGCACAACGAGGGGGAAGAGCCGTCCTTCACCCAGCCGCTGATGTACCGGGCGATCGAGCACGCACAAGAGCGTCCGCGACGCCTACCTGGAGCGGCTGCTACAACTTGGCGAAATCACCAAGCAAGAAGGCCGACGCCATCGTCACCGAACTGACCGAACGAGCTCGAACAAGAGCTGACCGTGGCCCGCAGCGACAAGTACGTCCTCCGCGACACCCAAGCCAATGCCGGCATTTGGAAAGGCTATGTCGGCGGCCGCGAAAACGAAGTCGCCCGACGTCCGACACCGGCATCCCGCCGAGCGCAGGCCTCAGCCCTGCTGGAACGCTTGACGGCGTTGCCGACGGATTTCCATCCGCATCCCAAAATCGTAAAGCTCCGGGAAGCCCGCGCCGCATGGCCACGGGCGAAGGAGCCGCTCGACTGGTCCACGGCCGAAGCCCTGGCCTTTGCCTCGCTGAGCACCGAAGGACACCGCGTCCGCATGAGCGGGCAGGACAGCACCCGCGGCACGTTCAGTCAGCGGCACGCCCTGCTGCACGACTATCTCGACGGCCACCGCTACATGCCGCTGCAGCATCTGGCCAAGGATCAGGCACCGCTGGAGATCTTCAACAGCTCGCTCTCCGAGATCGGCGTGCTGGGTTTCGAATATGGCTACAGCCTCGATTGCCCCGACGGGCTGGTGCTGTGGGAAGCCCAGTTCGGCGACTTCGTCAACGTGGCCCAGGTGATCATCGACCAGTTCATCGCCAGCGCCGAAGCCAAATGGCGGCGGCTGAGCGGCCTGGTGCTGTTGCTGCCCACGGTTTCGAGGGGCAGGGCCCCGAGCATTCGTCGGCCCGGCTGGAGCGGTTCCTGCAATTGGGGGCCGACCACAACATGCAGATCGTCCATCCCACGACGCCGGCGCAATACTTCCATCTTGCTCCGCCGGCAGGTGATTCGCCCCTGGCGGAAGCCACTGGTGGTGATGACCCCAAAAAGCCTGCTGCGGGACCGCCGCGTGGTGTCGCCGCTCGACGAATTCACCATCGGCCGCTTCAGCCGCGTCATTCCGGACGTGCGGCCCGATCGGCCCAATGTCGAAGGGGTGCTGATGTGCGCCGGCAAGATCTATTTCGAGCTGGAAAAAGAGCGGGAAGAGCTGGGGCGCGAGGACGTGGCCATTGTCCGCATGGAGCAGATCTATCCGCTGCCGATGGAAGAGTTGCGGGCGGCCCTGGCCCCTTACCCGGACGGCACCCCAGTTTACTGGGTGCAGGAGGATCCGGAAAACATGGGGGCCTGGCGGTTCCTGCTGGCTCGCTATGGGACCGAGCTATTTGATAGACTACCGTTCTCTGGAATCTATCGCCGCTGTGCCTCGAGCCCGGCGACCGGTTCGGCCAGCAGCCACAAGATGGAACAGAAGGAACTGCTGATGCAGGCCTTTGGTTGCATCTAATGAACGACCATGACGAATCACGAAGCTCGAATGACGAATCAATGACGAATCACGATGACGAACGAGTAGCGAACCCGTGATTCGGCTTCGTCATTCTTCGTGATTCGGGCTTCGTCATTCGTCATTTCCACCGAAAATGCCCGTTGAATTGAAAGTGCCCGAAGTTGGCGAGTCGATCACCGAAGTGCAGATCGGCGAATGGCGCAAGCGCGAAGGGGAACGGGCTGAAAAGGACGAGAACCTCGTGGAGATCGAGACCGACAAGGCCACGGTCGAGATTCCAGCCCCGTCACCGGCACCGTGACCAAGTGGCTGAAGAAGAACGGCGAGACGGCCGCCGTCGGCGAAGTGATCGGCTACATGGAAGAAGGTGACAGTTGCCACGGAAAAAGCGGCGCCGCGGCCGCCCCTAGCGGGTCCGCGGACGTCGAGCGCTCGCGATCGACCAGGCTGTGGCCGCGGCCGTACAGGCCCAGACGGCCAAGTCGATCGAGACTTCAGCCCAGACGCGTGGAGCGGCCAAGGCCGACGCGCGTCGCGACGGAGCCGCAAAGGCCCCGACGAGCGAACCGCGCCGGCGCGAAGCTCCGGCCAGCGAGCGTGAGCGAAAAGTCGCTGGTCGTCAGCTCCGAAACTCCGCGGCTCAAAGAATCGACCGCCCCCTCGACGCAAGTCAGCACCGGCCCCGAGACCATTTCGCTGCCGCTGGCCAGCAAAGCTCGAAGGGCGCGGGAAGAAGAAGTCGTGCCGATGAGCCCGATCCGCCGCCGCATCGCCCAGCGGCTGGTCGAAGCCCAGCACACGGCGGCGCTGCTGACGACGTTCAACGAAGTCGACATGTCGGCCGTGATGGCCCTGCGCAACGAGCACAAGCAGACGCTTCCAGGAACGTTACGGCGTGAAGCTCGGCTTCATGTCGTTCTTCGTCAAGGCCTCGATCGACGCCCTGAAGCTGGTGCCGCAGGTGAACGCCTACATCCGCGGCAACGACATCGTGTACCACAACTACTACGACATCGGCATCGCCGTCGGCGGCGGCAAAGGGCTCGTGGTGCCGATCCTCCGCGACGCCGACCGCATGAGCTTCGCCGAAATCGAACTGGCGATCTCCGACCTGGCGACCCGAGCCCGCGACAACAGCCTCCAGCTCGACGAGCTGCAAGGGGGCACGTTCACGATCTCGAACGGCGGCGTCTACGGCTCGCTGCTTTCGACGCCGATCGTCAATCCGCCGCAGAGCGGCATTCTCGGCCTGCACGCGATCCAGGACCGGGTCGTGCCGCGCAACGGCGAGATCGTCATCCGCCCGATGATGAACCTGGCGCTGACCTACGACCACCGCATCGTCGACGGCCAGGGAGCGGTCACGTTCCTGAAGCGCATCAAAGACGTGATCGAAGAGCCGATGCGGATGCTGGTGGAAGTGTGACGCGGGCAGCGCCGGCGAGCGCGTCTCAGTCTTCTTCGCTCTGCAAGTCGGCTTCGGTGATCATGGTGAAGCCCTTGGTGGCGAGGGTCTCCATGCCCATTTCGATGTTGTCGACCATCAGCGCCACGGCCGGCCGGCCGCGCGGCCGCACCAGCAGCGGATAGGCCTGGATGATGTTCACTTCGGCCTGCAGCAGGGCCGTGCAGACTTGCAGCAGCGGCTGAGTGCCCTCCGGCAGCTCGACGCCGATCAGGTCGCTTTCGATCAGCGCCAGGCCGGCCCGCTCCAGGATCTCGCGCCCTTGCTCGGGATGGCTCAGCAGAAAGCGGACGAAGGCGCATTCGGACGAATCGGTGATCGACAGGGCCACGATCTTCACGCGGCTCCCCTCGAAACGGCGGACCACTTCGAGCAATTGGCCGACGCGGTTCTCCAGAAACACCGTGAACTGGCGAATCGACGGATAATTGCGCCCCCGCATCGTCGAAAAACCAGTCCCTGTTCCTTCGCCGATGCTCATGCCAGACTACTCTGGGTCAAGACTGTCGGCCAGAAACCAAACGAGTCGGCGACAACCATGCCGAACCACCCGCGTGGCACGGACTTAAACCGAGTAGTTATAAGGCAGGGGAATGGGGTTCGTCAACGTGCGGGAAGACGTCGACAGACCCAGGGGCATTAGGAATTGTGCATGCTGCTGGTTCGTGTCTAAGACGTCGCGCCTCAGCCTCACCGGCTCACAAGCCGTACAGCGGCCCCAGCTTGCGGCGCAGATGGGCGATCAGCGGCGTCGTGGCTCAGCGGCTTGCCGGTCACCCGCTGGACCAGCTCGGCCGCCGTGTAGCGCTGGCCCTGGCTGTGGATCTTCTCGCGCAGCCAATCGCGCAGCGGCTGGAACTCGCCGCGGGCAAACTGCTCGGCCAGCCCGCCCAGATCCGCGTCGGCCTGGGCGAAGAACTGGGCCGCGTACAGATTGCCCAGCGAATAGGTCGGGAAATAGCCGACCAGCCCGGCGCTCCAGTGAATGTCTTGCAGCACGCCTTCGGTATCGTTGGGCGGTTCGATGCCCAGATAGTTCGCGATACTTGTCGTTCCAGGCGGCCGGCAGATCGTCCACGCTGCAGATCGTCCGCCAGCAGGGCCTGCTCCAGTTCGAAGCGAATCAGGATGTGCAGGTTGTACGTCGCTTCGTCGGCCTCGACGCGGATCAGCGACGGCCGCACGTCGTTGATCGCGAAATAAAACGCGTCGAGCTTGACGTGGGCCAGCGCCTCGGGAAACGCCTGCTGGGCCGCGGGGAAGAAGTGCTCCCAAAAGGCCCGGCTGCGGCCGACCAGGTTCTCCCACATCCGCGATTGCGATTCGTGAATCCCCAGCGACACGGCCTCCGCCGGCGGCAAGCCGTACAGATCGGTGCGCAGGCCCTGGTCGTACATGCCGTGCCCCGCCTCGTGCAAAATGCCGAAAAACGCGCCGTGGAAAAAAATGCTCGTCGTAGCGGGTCGTGATGCGGCAATCGTGCGGGCCCAGGCTGGAGCAAAACGGATGGACGGTCGTGTCCAAGCGTCCGCGGCGAAAATCGAAACCGATCTGCGCCGCCGCCGCCCGTCCGAACCATTCTTGCGTGGCCACCGGATAACGGCGTTTGAGGACCGCCAAATCGGGCCGGCGGCCGCTGTCGGCGATCTCGGCCACCAGCGGCACCAGGGCCGTTCGCAAACCGGCCAGCGCCGCGGCGACCTGCGACGTGACTTCGCCCGGCTCGAAATCATCCAGCAGCGCGTCATAAGGTCCCTCGACAAACCCGACGGCCGCGGCCTGCTGCCGCTTCAGCCGATAGATCTTGTCCAGGTAGGGGCGAAACGTCGCGTAATCGTTATTGCCGCGAGCTTCCGCCCAAACGTGCTGCGCCAGCGAAGTGGTGTGCGTCAGTTCTTCGACCAGCGACTGCGGCAGCTTGCTCCGCTTGTCGAACTCGCGTTTTAGCTGGCGAATGGTGGTGCCCGCGTCGCTATGCGGATCGGCGGCCAAGGGCGAGCCGCTCAGTTCGCCGAGCCACTCGTCCGAGCCGCGGATCGGTGCGGCGTTGATGAATCATGCCGGCCAGCAAGGTGACCTGCTCGGCCCGAAATTCAGCCCCTTCGACCGGCAACAAGGTCCGCTCGTCCCAGCCCAAGGCGCTCTCGGCGGCAACGAGCAGCGCGGTCTCGCGCGCATGGCGGCAAAGCTGGTCGTAAATCTTGTGGGGATCAGACATGCAGAGGGGCTACCGAAAAGGAGGTCGCGGGAACAGCGTGCGTCGTGCGAATCAGAGAGATGTCGGAAATCAGAAGTCAGATCGGAATCAAACTCAGCGGATTCGGTTCAAATTAACATCGGAGTGCCGGGCGAAGATTCTAGAGCGATACCCGGCATGCCCGGCCGCAGGCGGCCCGCGAGCCGGCGTAAACGCCACGACCCGCACAGGCGCCACGGAACGAGCCTGTCGCTGCGGGGATCGGCTTTCAAGTGCAGGGTCCAATGTAGTGGTTCCGGGCACGCCGTGCCAACGACTGGCGACTGGGAGATCACCATGCAAGGCCTGCGATTCCGGAGGGTTACCAAGGGGTAAACGATTTGTTAAACTTGGACCTCGCGGGAGTTTAGCCCAACCAGGGCGACTTCCAGCCTCTGCAAAGCGTTGGATTTGGTGCTAGTTTTTAGGGTCGCAGCCCTGTTCTAAGGGTGATAGCCCTGGAGAAGCTAGGCACCATCGACGGTATGCGGCGGCAAGCGACGATCCGGGCGGCTAGCTCAGTTGGTTAGAGCACTATCCTCACACGGTAGAAGTCACAGGTTCGAGTCCTGTGCCGCCCATTGAACACAAAGTCAGCCGAAGTCAAGCATTAGATTACCTGCCGACGGTCGGTAGTGCGGCCTGTTTCCTGAAAGCCAAAATCGTAGATACGGTTTTTGGCGTCTTTGTGGGGGGCTGCACATGTCTCGTCTTACGAAATCCCACTCGCGTTGTTGCCGCCTCAAAACGTCTGGCCAAGCTGTCGTTACTCTCATCGGCGCTGGCATCTGCCCGGGCCCGCACGTTTCCAAGGCCAGCAAGCGGGAGATATGACCGCCTGATTTCTCGCTGGCTTGCCGGGGGGAATCACTTCCAACGGGCGGCGCATTCGACGCCTCAATCGTCGAACTGCTCGCTGCCTTCCGAAAAATCGCAGTGCGGCACCACCGCAAGGGCGGTGTTCCCGGCTTGAATCCGGCCGTAGTAACCTAAGGAAACGGAATCGTAGCAAAGAAAACGATGAAAATTGATTCCATGCTGGACGCGAGGGGGGGACGCGTTGTTACAATGGCAACCTGCCCGAGCTTGCATCGGGTCCAGCCTCAAGCCAAATGGGAACGATCGGATTAGAGGGCCCCTGCCGGGCCCGTGCGTTCGGCCGGTCGTTTGCCCCCACCCCACCCTGCCACGCTGCTTTGAAGGAGTTCGCTCATGCCCACCCGCTCCGTCCGTTTCTCGCGTTTCGTCGTGGTCTTGGCCGTGGTTGGCCTAATACTGGTAGACCGAGGCGGATCGTCCACTCGTGCGGACGACGCCGAGAGCGGCTTCGTTCCAATCTTTGACGGCCGAACATTGGACGGCTGGCACAAGAACCCGCAACGCATCGGCCACGGCACCGGCGGACATTGGTTCGTCGAGGACGGCGCGATCACCGGCGAACAAGACCCGCCGGGCAGCGGCAACGGCGGCATCCTGCTGACCGACAAACAGTACGGCAATTTCGAGCTGCGGATCGACCTGAAGCCCGACTGGGGTGTATGCAGCGGCTTGTTCCTCCGCAGCACCGACAAGGGCCAGTGTCTGCAAATGATGGTCGATTATCATGAGGCGCGGGAATGTCGGACACATCTACGGCGAAGGAACCGGCGCGTTCGCCAATCGGCCCTTCGACATCTTCGGCGTCTACAGCGACAACATGTTGACTGCCCTGACGGCCAAACCCAACGACACGCCGCCCCAAGGCCAAAGCATCTCGATCGAAGACTGGCTCAAGGTCTGGCACGTCAACGACTGGAACACGGCTCGCGTGCGCGTCGTCGGCGATCCGGTGGTCGTCACCACTTGGATCAACGGCACTCAGGTCTGCGAGTTCAACGGCAACACGTTTCAGGCCAAGAACTACGACCCGGCCAAAGTCCGGGAGTTGCTCGGCGCAAAAGGCAGCATCGCTGTCCAGGTCCACGGCGGCAAGAGTTGGCCGGTCGGCGCCAAGTGCCGCTGGAAGAATATCCTGGTCAAAGAATTGTAAAACTGACGATGCCGGCATGACGAAAGCAATGGCGAAAGGTCGAAACGAAGCGCGGGCACGAGCCTTCGACCGACGAATGTCGAGTTGGCTTCGAGTTTCGCATTGCGTCGTGCGGGTATTTCTCCTTGTCGTGTGCCGCGTCGGCGGTTGCGGCTGAGCCAGCGCCACCCGCTAGTCAACTCTATCGGGATGCAATTGATGCCGATTCCAGCGGGCGACTTTTCGGCCGGCTCGCCGGCCGACGACGCCCAGGCCGAGGACGACGAGCGTCCGCGGCATCGCGTGCGCATCAGCCGGCCGTTTTACCTTGGCGCTTATGAAGTGACCCAGGCCGAGTATGCTCGCGTGATGGGCGCAAACCCCAGTTGGTTTTCGCCCACCGGACCGGGACGACTGCAAGTGCTCGGCCTTGACACCAACCGCCATCCGGTCGACATGTTGTCCTGGGACGACGCCATCGAATTCTGCCGACGGTTGTCGCGGCTTCCCGACGAGCAACGGGCCGGCCGCGTGTACCGCCTGCCGACCGAGGCCGAATGGGAATATGCCTGCCGCGCCGGCACGGCGACGCGCTTTCATACCGGCGACTTGCTCTCGCCGCGCCAGGCCAATGTCGGCGACGCGGCGCCCCGCCGGGAACTGGGCCGCACCGTCGCCGTCGGCTCTTACGAACCGAATGCCTTGGGATTGTACGACATGCACGGAAACGTGTGGGAATGGGTCGCCGACATCTACTGCTACGACTATTACCGCGATTGCCCGGCCGTGGACCCGCCCGGCCCCTCCTCGGGCACCGGACGCGTCGTCCGCGGCGGCGATTGGTGGTTCGACGTGCGAAATTGCCGTTCGGCCAACCGCGACCTGACGCGGGCCAGCCGACGCGATCTGGGCAACGGCTTTCGTGTCGCCTGTGACCAGCGCAGAAACTGAAACTTGCTGGCGATCGCTGCGGCGATGACTTTATTGACCTCTAAACATCCGTTGGGCCGATTGGTTGAAAGCAGTTGAATTGGAGCCTCCGATGATGCGTCACCTTGGTTTGTTGTTCGTATGCCTGTCGGCTTCCGTGGCCCTGGGCGCGGAAACCACCGACGAAAGACACTACACACAAATACCGGAAATAGCGCCAGCCGTCGGTCGCCCCGCTCCAAAACCGAAGATACCGAAGGTGATCTCGTCCGAACCGTCAAGAACGGGCCTGACGCCGTTGTGGATCTGGGGAGCCGACGACAAAAAGAACTATGTCGTCCGCAAAGCCTTCACCGGCAAGGCGAAGGCTGCGAAATTGAAGGCGACCGCAGCCAACGCGGTCAAACTGTTCGTCAACGGTAAGCAAGTCGGGTCCAGCGACGACTGGCACAACTTGGTCGACGTCGACATTCAAGAGCATCTGCAGGATGGCGAGAACACGATCCTCGCCGAGATCAGCAATCACGGCGGCGGCGCTGGTTTTGTATTGCAGTTAAGTTTGACCGCCCCCGATGGGACAAACCGTTACATCGTTTCCGATGAATCATGGCAGGTCGCCGAGCAGAAGCCGGCTGTCAAACCGGCGGACTTGGACGGCTGGGTTGCGGTCCGCAAAGTGGCGAAGTACGGCGACGGCCCTTGGAATTACGTCCTTTCCGGTAGCGGTGCCTCGTTCAATCACGAATTCAATCTGCTGCCGGGTTTTCAGGTCGAACGACTGTTCACGGTCCCCAAGTCGGAACTCGGTTCGTGGGTCTGCATCGCGCTGGACGACCAAGGCCGGATCATTGCCAGCGACCAGAAGGACGCGGGACTCTGCCGGATCACGCCGCCCGCCATCGGCAGTGATCAACCGACCAGGGTCGAACGGTTGGACGTCAAAATCAGCGCGGCTCAGGGGATGTTGCAGGCGTTCGGGGCGTTGTACGTCTCGCGCAACGGCAAGGGGCTGTTTCGTCTGAAGGACACCGACGGCGACGATCAATACGATGAAGTCGTCCAACTCAAACCGATTCGAGGTGGTGGCGAGCACGGCGAGCATGCGCTGCGTTTGTCGCCCGATGGCAAGTCGATTTTGTTCGTGGCGGGAAATGGCACCCACACGCCGTTTGATCGCACTCTTAACGGTCCCGTGCAGACGATGGGCGGCGTGCGTCCCCAGCAATTGCATGCCACGCTGCCCGCGGGTGCAAGCAGTCGGTTGATTCCGAATTGGGATGAGGATCTGCTGACGCTGCGGCAATGGGACTCGGGCGGCTTCGCGGTGGGGGTGTTGGCTCCCGGGGGCTGGATCGCCAAGACCGATCCCGATGGCAAAGAGTGGGAGTTGATCAGCTCCGGCTTGCGTAACCAGTATGACATCGCCCTCAACGCCGACGGCGAAATCTTCGCGTACGATGCCGACATGGAACCGGATATCGGCGCTCCCTGGTATCGACCCACGCGCGTTTCGCATGCGACCAGCGGCAGCGAATTTGGCTGGCGCAGCGGAAGTGGCAATTGGCCCGCCTACTTTGTCGACAGCCTGCCCGAAGTGGTCGACATCGGTCCCGGTTCGCCGGTCGGCGTGGAATTCGGCTATGGAGCCAGGTTTCCGGCCAGGTATCAGCGGGCGTTGTTCCTGTGCGACTTCACTCTTGGCGCGATCTACGCCGTACACCTGGAGCCGAGCGGTTCCACCTACACCGGCGTGAAGGAACCGTTCCTTTCCCGCAACGCGCTGCCGCTCACCGACGCCGTGATCGGCAAGGACGGGGCGCTGTACTTCACGGTCGGCGGCCGCGGGAACCAATCTGAACTCTATCGCGTGACCTACATCGGGGAAGAATCCACCGCTCCGGTCGAATACCGGCAGACCCAGGGTGCCGAGCAGCGAGCTTTGCGGCGCGAGATCGAAACGTATCATCGATCGGGAGCCGAGCCCGCCAACGCGGTCCCGCTGCTGGTCAAGCACCTGGCGAGCCCCGACCGTTTCATCCGCTACGCGGCCCGCGTGGGTCTCGAACACATTCCGGTGCAGCACTGGATGAAGACCGTGCTCGATTCCAAGGACGTCAACACGGTGATCACCGGCATCGTCGGACTGGCCCGCACGGTGGAAGCGGAAGACGGTCCGAAACTCATCGCTCGGCTGCGACAACTCGACTTCAAAAAACTGACCGAGACCCAGCAGGTCGAACTCCTGCGGGCTTATGAACTGGTCCTGATTCGCACCGGCCTGCCCGATGGCCCCGGCACGCTGGCGACCGGTGCGACAATGACGGTTCCCGCCCCGGCCGGCGCTCCGGCGACAATGGTCAGCGGTTCCAAGCTGCTGCCTGGACCGAAGACTGTCGCGTTGGGCGGATACTTCGAACAGTTCTTTCCGTCCCCAAACGAACTGGTCAATCGCGAGCTGGCCGTTCTGATGATCGCGCTGGAATCTCCCAGCGCGGCCAAGATCCTCGTGCCGGTGCTGGCTCTCGAACGGGGCGGTTCCCAGCCCGATGGGGTCAAAGTGCCGTCTCAAAACGCCGGCAACGGCGCTTCTAGCAAGGCGATGCCGCAGAATCAACCGGACCAATTGCAGATTCACATCGCGCTTCATCTGCGGAACCTGCAAACCGGCTGGAATCATGAACTTCGCAAGACCTATTTCGCGTGGTTCGAAAAGGCCCGGACTTGGCGCGGCGGCAGCAGCTTGCAACGCTGCCTCACGAACATCGACAACGAGGCCTTCGACAATCTCACGGACGCTGAAAAGGTGTTCGTCGAAGGGACCGGCGACGGAAGCCCTACAAGGCTCCGGAACTCCCTAAGCCGGCAGGTCCGGGCAAGGAATACCGGTTGGACGAGCTCGTTTCTCTGACGTCTTCGCATCTCAAAGACCGCAACTTCGAAAACGGCAAGAAAACGTTCGCCGCTGCGCGATGTATTGTTTGTCACCGGTTCGCCGGCGACGGTGGCGCGACCGGACCCGACCTGACGCAAGCCGCTGGCCGGTTCAGCACTCAGGATTTGCTGGAATCGATCGTCGACCCGAGCAAAGTTGTGTCGGACCAGTACAAGACCACGATCATCGCCACGACGTCAGGGAAGAACCTGAGCGGCCGCGTGGTCTCGCTCACCGATACCACCGTGACACTCCTGATTGATCCCGAGGATTCCACGAAACTGGTGACGATCCCGAAGTCGGAGATCGAAGAAGAGACGCCGTCACTGGTTTCGCTGATGCCGAAAGACTTGCTCAAGCAGCTTAATCAGGACGAAGTGCTGGACCTGGTGGCCTACGTGTTGTCACGGGGCAACAAGAAAGAAAAGTACTTTAAAAAGTAAGTAAGCCGAGCTAGGGCAGAAAAAGGGGGATCGGGAGTCATTTAAAATGACTCCCGACCTGCTCTGTAGAAAACGGACGCTAGCTTAACCTGCTAGCTTGATGCGGATCGTACAAAGGGAGATGAGCAGTGCGACGAAGTCTCCGCGACGAGTGTTGAAGGCAGCCCATTTGATTGGTCAATTGTCTTTGCCGCTTTATGCGCACCGGTCGAGCCCGAAGAAGTTCACGCAGCCGCAACTCTTCGCCTGTCTGGCACTCAAGGAGTTCCTGCAACTTGACTACCGCAAATTGGCAGCCTTGTTAGTCGACTGTCCGGATCTCTGCAACGTAATCGACTTGGCAATCGTGCCGCATTTCACCACGTTTCAAAAAGCGGCGCGTCGGCTCCTGCGAATGCCGCTGGCTAATCGACTGCTCGATAAGACCATTCACTTGGCGAAAGTCTCGGGCCGGATTCCCTCGCGCATCGCGCTCGCGGCTGGCGACGGCACCGGCTTCGAGTCGCACCATGTCAGCCACTATTACGTGAAACGACGCGCAAGTTGCTCGAAATTCTGGCAAAAAACCACCTACGCACGCTTTCCCAAGGCTGGCCTGTTGTGCGATTGTGCCAGCCATTTGATCCTGTCCGTCGTCCCGGGCCAAGGCCCTGGTCCTGACATCAAGCATTTCCAACCGCTGCTCGACCAGGCGTTACGGCGCGTGCGGTTAGACACGGCGGCTTTCGACGCCGGCTACGATTCCAAGGATGCACACCGCTTCGCGCCAACGAACGTGGGGTGCGCTCGCTGATCCCAGCGAAGATCGGCCGGCCATCTGCCAAACCTCTGCGCGACTACTGGCGGCGGCAGATGCGGTCACGCCTTCACCTCACTCGATATACTCAACGTTGGCAAATAGAAACCGTAAATAGCATGCTCAAACGACTACTCGGCTCCGCCATGCGAGCCCGTAACTATTGGAGTCAATGCCGCGAAATCCTCTTGCGAGCCATCACCCACAATGTAATGATTCTTAGACGAAGACACCTTTTCTACAGAGCACTCCCGACCCCTTTTATTCCTTGGCGTCGGCAGATGCGATCACGCCTTCACCTCACTCGCTATACTCAACGATGGCAAATAGAAACCGTAAATAGCATGCTGAAACGGCTGCTCGGCTCCGCGATGCGAGCCCGCAACTATTGGAGCCGATGCCGCGAAATCCTGTTGCGAGCCATCACTCACAATGTAATGATTCTTAGACGAAGACAGGTTTTCTACAGAGCAGCTGCGTCCCCTTTGTCCTATCCTGCGTCCCCTTTGTCCTGTCCGACTTGGCGTACCGACTCCTCAGAAAAGAAGGGCACTGGCTAACGCCTAACAAGGGCGGAAGTTTGTTTTTTCTTCCCGCATGGTCGTTCGGAATTCTCTGGACCATTCTCGGAATCGTCTACACCATGCGTTCCTAGTTCACGCAGGGCCTACGGCCTGCAATCCCGGTCGGTTATGATGGGGGGATGACCGAAACACCGAAACCAAAGCGACTGCTCTTAGTAGGCACCATTCTTGGGGCTTTGGCGGGAGCTGCATTCTCCAGTCCATATGAAAATCCAGAGGTGAGCCGCTGGTTGAGAATACTCGTCCATGAGAACGCCGTGCTTCGCCCAATTCGGTTTGCAATCTGGGGTGCAGTGATCGGGCTTGCGGCCGATTTAATGGTTAATGGGCGGCCCGTTCTTAGGTCGCGGCGGTTAAATCTCATGACCCTGTTCTTCGTGGTATTCGCTTGTGCAGTCCTGTTCTGGGGTGTTCGCTGCTACCTAGAGATGCAGGACCCTTGGTCAGATCTGTTTTTCGGTAAGCGAATTCGGTGATTTCAGACTGACCCACTACCCGCTTTTGGGTAGTGATACCATTTCGATGAACGTTATTTTTTTCCGGTAAAAACAAGAAAAAACGGATATCGGGCCTCGTGCCCTTTGCTGCGGAGGCTTGGCGGGGTAGCGGCCCGCAACGCGCAAGCGTGCCTGTCAATCGCTATGGTAGGCAGCCCGATAGAATAAAACCCGTGGGTTAAAGTCCCACCCGCAGCTATTTCTTGTAGTTGAGTTGCGCTGCAACCGCATCGGTAAGCGGTTGAAGACCCGCCAGCACGACCGCCGCAATCTCCTTCATTACGTGAATTGAGACCGGACTATGGCCATCAGGCCCCCAACTAAATCTTAGGATCTCGGCCTCTTTTGGCGTAGGATTTCCGACATGCACGCCGCCCATTATGTGGGCGCATGCATCAAGAAAATCTTTCACCGTATAATCAACCAAATCAAGGCTCATGCAGCGGGTGGCAAGTAGTTCATCTAGTGTAGTGCTTCACTGTTTCGGGAACTTATTTGGTTGCTTGTGCGTCGAAGGGTTCATCAGGAGGATGAACCTATGCGGATCGCACCAGCCATTGTAGTTTCGGAGGAAGATCGCCGGACCTTGCAGCGCTGGTCGCGAGGCCGCAGCACGGCGGCGCGACTCGTGCTGCGAGCCAAGATCGTTTTGCTGGCCGCTGCCGGCAAGTTGAACAAGGACATTGCCACCGAGTTGAAGACGGGCATGAAGACCGTGTGCCAATGGCGGAGTCGCTTTGCCAAGCAGGGGCTGGCAGGCATCGAGAAGGACGCCCCGCGTGGTGCTAAGCCGGCCAGCACCACCGCGGCGCTGGCTGCGGAGATCGTTCGTAAGACCACGACAGAAAAGCCACCGGCCGCGACACATTGGAGTACGCGTACGCTGGCCGAAGAATTGGACACGTCGCCGTCGATGGTTCAGCGCGTTTGGAAAGCCCACGGCCTGCAACCGCATCGCACCAAGACGTTCAAGCTGTCGAACGATCCGCAGTTTGCCGAAAAGCTGATCGATGTCGTGGGCTTGTACCTGAACCCGCCGGAGCATGCGATTGTCCTCTGCGTCGACGAGAAGAGTCAGATTCAGGCCCTGGATCGCACCCAGAAGAGTTTGCCGATTTATCCGGGCCGCCTGGGGACGATGACCCACGACTACAAGCGAAACGGCACCACGACGCTGTTTGCGGCGCTCAACGTGGTGGAAGGAATTGTCATCGAAGCATGTATGTCTCGGCATCGACATCAGGAGTGGATCAAGTTTCTGAAACACATCGACACCGCGACTGACCCGGCAGCTCAACTGCATTTGATTGCCGACAACTATGCAACCCACAAGCACCCCAAGGTGCGACGATGGCTGGCGCGCCATCCGCGATTTCATATGCACTTCACACCGACCAGCAGCTCTTGGCTTAACCTGGTGGAACGCTGGTTTCGCGATCTCACGCAGAAGCGGTTGCGGCGCGGCACGTTCACCAGCGTCCGTCAACTGCAGGAGGCCATTTTCGAGTACGTCGAGCATCACAACGACCGGACTAAAGGTTACCTCTGGAAGGCCCTGCCCGATGCAATCCTGGCCAAAGTTCGCCGCGCCCGAGCCGTTCTCGATAACTCCCCAACAACTTGAAGCACTACACTAGTTTGACATGAACGGTTGCCCGCTTAGACGGGTCAACTCCAGCCCTCGGAAAGAGGCAGGATAATCGCGCTGATGGCTTATCGGTGGAATGGATGCCACGACACCAGCACGACCAACCCTAGGCTCAAATATTGCGAAGGTGAGCTTGAGCCGTAAATCCGAATTGGCCCGATGAATTAAAGGCAGGTCATCGAACAACAAATGCCTTAAGATCGCCGACGCCATGATAATGTCATAGTGATCGTCTGCTGCCACTCGCTGACGCACGTCATCGACTTTTCGGAGGTAGAGATATTTTAGATATTCGAGAGGGATCATTGTGAACCGCGCACGCCGTGCTCGCATCCTTTAGACATGAGCATTTCGCATCCAGTATTTCGATTTACCGCTTTCCATCTCCATTCGGAGAGCGGTCCGCGCTTTGGCAGCGGGGTCTTATAAGCCCCGCTAGGAACGGCCATGCGCCGCCGGGTTCGATTCCCCCGCCTTCCGCCTAGCGTTTTCTGCGTGCGGCCTTCATCAACAGTTCGCGTGCCCAAGTGGACGTATTGCCGCCTGCTGCGGCATCCAACTCGGCGCGTTCCTGCTCTGTAAGGCGAATGCGCAGTTCTGCGCTTTTGCGTTCGTCCGGTTCTTTGGGTGGACGCCCCCGCAATGTAGTTTCCATGACATTTACGATAGCAACAAAAAATATTTGTGCAAGCCTATTGCACGCCGATTAAATGTTGCTACAATAAATCACGTTGGGAACGAGTGAATCCAACGAAAAAACCCCGGAGCAGCCTTGGCGGGCCACTTCGGGGCAAGAACAAATCCGGCAGCTTAGCGCCAGAATGCTCCCTGAGAACTTGCATTCTACCACGCGAAGCCGCCCCAGACAAAAGGGGTTTTGCGATGGCAAACGTAATGAGCGTAGAGAAGCGGAACACGATCTTGCGGCTGCTGGTCGAAGGGAATTCGATCCGCAGCACGGCGCGGCTGATGGAATCGAACATTCCCGGCGTCTTGCGGCAACTGGTTTGGGCTGGCGGCCACTGCCGGACCCTGATGGATCAATACTTCCAGAATCTCAAGCTGACGCATATCGAATGCGATGAGATTTGGACTTTCGTTGCCAAGAAACAGGCCCGGCTCACGCTTGACGAACGGGCCTTGTGCGGTCGGATCGGCGACGTTTATCTCTGGACTGGCATCGACCAAGACACCAAGTTGATGCCCACGTTTATGCTGGGCAAGCGAACTGGCGACATGGCGCGGCGGTTCATGATGGACTTGGCAAGCCGGCTGGCGTGGCCCAAGGTGACCGAATCGGACGCGCGGCACTTCCAGGCCGGCGGTTATCGTCCGATCATCCAGATTAGCACTGATGGCTTCGCAGCCTACCCGGAAGCGGTCGATCTTGCTTTCGGACCCTACGCCAAGTTCGGGGTGATTATAAAGCAGTACCGCAACGCGACGATGACCTATACGCCGTCAGAAATGGTCGGCACCGAACGACGGGGCGTCATCGGGATAAACGAGCAAGAGGAAAGCACGATATGTACCTCGCACATCGAGCGGAACAACTTGACGATCCGCACCTTCATGAAGCGGTTCACGCGGCTTGCTCTGGGCTTCTCCAAGAAATTCGAGAACCTGGAAGCGGCCGTGAACCTTCACATGGCGTACTACAATTTCTGCTGGCGGCCGGGCACGATGCGAGTCACCTCGGCAATGGCCGCCGGCGTCACGGATCGGCTCTGGAACTTTGACGACCTGATGGCGGGCGGCAAATAACAATCTCGGCTAAACTCCACCCCGCGCTCTCTGCGGGGTTTTTTATGCGCTGACTAGGTGCGTCCTGTAATCCCAGTCGGTTATGATGGCGGGATGGGCGAAACGCCGAAACAAAAGCGACTGGTCTTAGCGGGCACCATTCTCGGAGCCTTGGTCGGAGTCGCATTCTCCATGCCGCACGAGAATTCAGAGGCGAGTGGCTGGTGGCGCAGCGCTAGTCCGCGAGAACGCTGCGGTTCGCCCAATCCGGTTTGCGATCTGGGGTGCAGTAATCGGGCTTGCCGCCGATTTAGTGGTTAATGGGCGCCCCAATGTCAGGTCGTGGAAGTTTAACCTCAAGACCTTGTTTTTCGCGGTATTCGCTTGCGCAATGCTGCTCTGGGGCATTCGCTGCTATCTAGAGATGCGCAACCCTTGGTCAGAGATGTTTTTTGGCAAGCACATTCCCTGATTTCAGACTGACTCGCTAGTGGGAATCCGATCTGTCCCGACTGTGCCACCGAGGAGTCCTGGAACGCTTTCGGGAATTCCGATTTCAAACTGGTCCACTACCGGGGGCGGTCAGTTTTTCATTTGACACCGGTTCAATTGGTATCATTACCCGCTTTTGGGCAGAATCGACGCCTTCGCACAAATTGCCTACAATTGACGGATTCTTCTGCAAGCTCCAAAGCGGAGCGGTTTACGGACGAACCTCACCCTGCCCTCTCCCAGAGTGAGAGGGGTTATGAGAACGAACTGAAATTATGCCCAAAGACTTTCTGCGAGGCGCTCGCGACGAATACGACTGTGTCGTGATCGGCAGCGGACTGGCCGGTATGACCGCCGCCAATACGCTGGCCCGCGCGGGCCACTCGGTCTTGTTGCTCGAACAGCATTACAAGCTGGGGGGCATGGCCACCTGGTTCAAACGCCCTGGCGGGCACATCTTCGACATCTCGTTGCACGGCTTTCCGGTCGGCATGATCAAGAGTTGCCGCCGTTACTGGACCAGCGAATTGGCTGAATCGATCGTGCAGTTGAAGAACATCCGCTTCGATAACCCGATGTTCTCGCTCACCACCTCGTTCGACCGAGCCGACTTCACTCGCCAACTGGTCGAACACTTCAAGGTGCCGCCGGAAACCGTGCAGAGCTTCTTCGATGCGGCCCGCGGAATGAACTTTTACGACGATCAGCAGATCACCGTCGGGCAATTGTTCGAACGGTTTTTTCCCGGCCGCGAGGACGTCATCCGGCTGTTGATGGAGCCGATCACGTATGCCAACGGATCGACCTTGGAAGACCCGGCCATCTCGTATGGCATCGTGTTTTCCAATTTCATGTCCAAGGGGGTTTACACGTTCGAAGGCGGGACCGACCGGCTCATTCGCCTGATGCACGAGGAATTGCTGAAGAGCGGCGTCGACGTGCGGATCCGCTGCGACGTCGAGCGAATTATGGTCGACGGCGGCCGTGTGACAGCCGTTCAAGTGAACGGTCGCACCATCAAGACCCGGGCCATCGTCTCCAACGCGAACCTCAAGGCCACGATCTTTGATTTGGTGGGCTCGCAGCACTTCGACAAAAAATTCGTCGAGGATGCCCAGGCCGTGCGGCTCAATAATTCGAGCTGCCAGGTTTACATGGCGCTGAAACCTGGCGAGCTGATCGAGGAAAGCCATGGCGATTTGTTATTCAGCTCGACGGCCCCGTTGTTCCGCACGGAGTCGCTATTGAGCCGGGATGTGACCAGCCGTACCTATTCGTTTTATTACCCGCGGACGCGGCCCGGGAGCGATCGCTGCCTGATCGTCTCCAGCACGAATGCAAACTACGCAGATTGGGCGACTCTTTCTGAAGAAGATTATGCGGACAGCAAGCAGGATTTGGTCGAAACCACGCTCGACGCGCTGGCCCGCTATGTGCCCGACATCCGCGAGAGATTGGACCATGCCGAAGCCTCCACGCCGCGAACTTTCGAGCATTACACGAAGCATTTAAACGGCGCGAGCTTCGGCACGAAGTTCGAAGGGTTGGCCGTCAGCCGGGCCATTCCGGAACAGGTGCGGGGCCTATATCATGCCGGCAGCGTGGGGATTATCATGTCCGGCTGGCTAGGAGCCGTAAATTACGGCGTAATCGTGGCCAACGACGTCGATGCCCTGTTGATGAAGTCTGCTCACGTGTCGCCGACCCCCGCGGTATTGCCATGACCCAAGACGAAATCACCGCCGCCATTCCGCACCGCGAGCCGTTTCTGCTGATTGACGAAATCGTCGAGCGGAGCGACCAGCGGATTGTTTGTCGCAAGACGTGGCGGCCGGAGGAGTGGTTTTACGCGGGACATTATCCGGGCTTTCCGATCACGCCGGGAGTCCTGTTGTGCGAGGCAGCCATGCAGGCCGGAGCCGTGCTGGTGGCGCCGCAGTTGCCCAAGGACGGCCGAATGCCGGTAGTGGCTCGCATGCAAGACGTCCGTTTCAAACGCATGGTGAAGCCAGGGGACACAATTCTGCTGGAAGTTGAAATTACCGACCGGCTGCAAGACGCGTTTTACATGCGAGCGCGGGTGACTTGCGAGAACCAGCTTGCGGTGCGGTTCGATTTCACGGCCACGCTTGCGCCGGTAGCGTCTTTCACATGACGTTCGACTTTTTGCAACTTACCGGACAGCCGATCCTGGTCACCGGCGTGGCCAATCGCAAGAGCGTGGCCTACAAAATCGGCCAAGTGCTAACGGCTTCCGGCGCGGAGGTGCTGTATTCAGTGCGATCACCGGCCCGGCAGGCGGCTGTCGCCAAGCTGCTTGCGCCAGCCCCGGTGTACGTTTGCGACGTGGAGTTCGAAGACCAGATCGCCGCCCTGCGAGAGGCCGTGAGGCACGACCATCCGCGCCTGTATGGCCTGGTGCATTCGATCGCCTTCGCCGACTACGAGGGTGGCGTCAAGCCGTTTCACGAAACGGGCAAACGCGAGTTTCTGCGGGCCCTGGATATCTCGTGCTACTCGCTCACGGCTCTCTCTCGCGCCTTTCAGGACTTGCTCGATCCGGACGGGGCGGTGGTTGCCGTTTCGATCTCGACGACGCGCATGGCCAGTGAAAATTACGGCTACATGGCCCCCTGCAAGGCTGCGCTCGATTCCACGCTGGTGTTTCTGGCGAAGGCTTTCAGCCAGTTTTCGCGGGTGCGGTTCAACGCCGTCGCGCCGGGGCTGCTGAAAACGTCAGCGTCGGCCGGCATTCCCGGCTACGTGGACTCGTACCTGTTCGCGGAACAGGCAACATTGCGCAAACGGGCCGTGGCGACTGAAGAGGCCGCGGCCGTGGCCGCGTTTCTGCTGAGCCCGCGTTCGAGCGGCGTGAACGCTCAGAACATCGTCGTGGACGCCGGCATGAGCGTGAATTACTTCGACCGGGATTTAGTGCGCAGGGCGATGCGGCCGGAGTGAGCCCCAACGGGGTATGCTAGGGCAGCCCAGAGTGGAGCGAAGCGCAACCCTGAGTATTGGCACCCTGAAATTCATCAAGCCCTGTAAAGGCGTGCCATTCTTTGTTTGCCGCCGACCTCGTGCTTAGCGCGCCCTTCAGGGCTTCCAACGGGAAGCGCGGGGTATTCCCAGGGTTGCGCTGCGCTCCACCCTGGGCTGTCATGGCGCGCCCCTTTGGGGCTCCTGCAATGCGCATGTGCGAGACTAAGGAGTCGTGGCCGCCGGCATGAGCGTGGATTATTTCGACTTGCACCCGTCCACAGCCAGATCGGTTCCTAACACCAGGCCGCGCTGCCAATCGACGGCCAGCATCACCGAGTTGATGCCGGAGCCGATGCCCAGCAAGGCCACCTGATCGCCGGCCGCCAATCGCCCGGCTTCAATGCCCAGCGCTACGGTGATCGGCAGGGCCACGGCGCCGGTGTTGCCTAACCATTCGACGGTGGTGAAGTCGATCGACGGATCCAGTTCAAAGGCACTGAGCATCGCCTTGCGATGGGCCACCCCGACCTGATGCGTGAAGACTTTGCCGATGGACTGCCGGGACCAGCCGGATTCATCGAGCAGTGCGTGAAAGGTTTCGGTTCCCGTTGCGACGCCGGCGACCAGTAGTCGCTCGGAGTCGGTGCGCATCAGCGGCCGAGCCCCTTCGCCCATGGCTTCGTCTTGCAGGCTGTGGCAAAGCTCGTGATGGTCGGTGTTGGCAATCGCGACCGCGGCCCGCAGCCGGTTGTCGGTGCGGCTTAAATCGCGGTGCGTTAGCAGGACCGCCGCGCTGGCCGAACCCAGCGTGAGCGAGGCCACGGCCAACTTCACCGTCTCGCGAGTCAGCGTGGGATCGTGGTTCAGGTGATGGATCGTCGATTCCAGAATCTGCCGGCTCCCTTCGGTCCCCACAACCAGTCCGGCCCGAATTTGGCCCAGCTCGATCATGTTGGCAACTTGCAGGATGCCGTTCAAAATGCCGAGGCACGCGTTCGACACGTCGTACGCAAGGCATCGTTTCGGCAAGTCCAGCCGATGATGAACGCCACAGGCCGTGGCCGGTTCGAGATGGTCGCGGCAGACGGAAGCGTGAATCAGGGCGCCGATCTCGGATCGATCGATTTCGGCCGCTTGCAGAGCCTGTTCTCCGCTAACGACGCTCATGTCGCCCGGCAAGACGCCCGGCTCCCAGAGCCTGCGCTCACGGATTCCGCTCATCAGTTCCAGGCGTCCGGCCGGCAGGCGCAGCCGCTCGTAAAGCGGACTCAAGCCGCGCTTCGACCTCGGCGGAAGTCAGGATTTCCCGCGGCAGTGTGTACCCAAAGGCTTCCAGGCAAACGTTTTGATATCGCATGCACCCTCGCGAAACATGAGGCATCGGATGCCTTCAGCTTACGATTTGCCCGGTGATGGGTAAAGGCGCCCTGGCCCCGCGCCAGGGTTTGGCCTAGTACGGAAACCCGCATGATATCACAGGATCTTGTGCTAGCGGAGGCGGGGCATTCCAAAATGGGTGGCGGTTCTTGCAACTGTTTTGGTATTGAATAGACTCCTCGCAGATTTGCGTTCCTCGTCTGAGTGACGGCTAAGCCGTAGAGAGGAAATCGAGGCCGAACGATACGGACATCGCTCCGGTGTAGTGCCCAGGACGGGACACTTTGGAGCGGGTGGAAGCTCAAGCGAGCAGTTGGCATCAGGGACGATGCCTGTCGTAAGACACCAATCGTTCCTCGCTCCAATTCCTCTTGAAACCGGTCGGCACCCCGCCGGCCTTTCCGCCTGCTCTCGGTAGGCCCTTCTCATCGTGCGACCTGCACCCGCGTCGCCTCTTCATTAACCCGCCCGTTGTTTTCGCATGCCGACACAGGATGTGTCACAAAGGAGTTCCCTATGCGATCGAAGCCATTGATTGGATTGAACGCCGACTACCGTAGCGCCAAGAAGGATTCTCCGGCCTACTCGTTCATCTGCGCAGGCTATTACGATTCGATTATCGAGGCGGGAGCGATTCCGCTGGTCCTGCCGCCGTTGGCGGACGAGGACGATTTGAATCGCGTGCTCGATCTGTTGGACGGCGTGGTATTGGTCGGCGGAGCCGATCTTGATCCGCGCCGCGACGGGTTTATGCTGCACCCGACGGTGCGTTCGTTGGATGCTCGTCGAGAAGACTACGACCGCATGTTAATGCGGCTCATCGCCCGGCGTCGCATGCCGGTGTTCGGTATCGGGGTCGGGATGCAAATGCTCAATGTTTCGCAAGGGGGCAACCTGCTGCTGCACGTTCCCGAGGACATGCCCAAGGCGCTGCCCCACATGGATCCGATGGATACCTCGCACCGGCACGGTTTGGAAGTCGTGGCCGGTTCGCTCATGGAACGGGTCTACGGCGACGGCGAAATCCGCGTCAACAGCATGCACCACATGGCCGTCGACGAGGTGGCCCCGGGATTCCGCATCACGGCCCGCTGTCCGGACGGGGTCGTCGAGGCCATTGAGAGCGTCACCGATTGGCAAGCCTTCGGCACGCAGTTCCACCCCGAAGCAAGCTCGGCCTCGGCGCTGGACATGCGCATTTTCGAGGAGTTCATCTACGGCATCACCGGCGAAGTCGCTGAGTTGAGGCTCGTGGCTTAAGGCTATTTCCTGCGCGCGAACAGCCTCGGGCTAAGCGACGAGGCTGTCCGCCGCAGACTTTTAATGGGATTGCCTGAATGCAATCCCGTAGGGCCGGCTGTGCCGGCCCTACGGGATTCAACACCCTGCCGGATGCTATTGATGCCTTGCAAGTCCACGAACTGAAATCCGCCATTCGACCATCGGCAAATCCGGCATTGCACCTATGGCTCTCGACCGCCGCCGCTGGACTGCTGGCTTGGTTGTGACAGAAGGTTGCCGCGAGGTTTGTGGCGCTGCGGTCGCAGCGCATGGCTCCGGCTTTGAGGCCCGCGCAGGTCATGACCGTCGCGCGAGCCCGAGTCCCGCGGGCGTCACGTCAACTGTTTCGCGAGCTGATTGCCGGACGGCCGCGCGGCCGCGCGACCCTAGCGAGCGTCTTGGCCGGCGAACTAGCCGACGTGCAATCTGCGGTTCTTCATCGAATGATGGCGAAAGAACCTTCCCTGCGCGAAAAAGCCCTCTGCCTGGCAGTCCACGACCCGGGCCTGTGGTGCGGCGAAACGGTTGCCGATCGATCCTATCTGAGCTTGTGCGATTCCGCACGACTCGCGGAGCTTAGCGGGCTAAACGTGCTCGACGCCCTGCCCGCCCGCGATTTGGCCCAAGGCGGACAAGGCGGACCGTTGTTGGCCGGGGCTTATTGGCTGCTGCTGCACCATGTCGATCGGCCCCGGGCGATCGTTCACCTGGAATCGACTACGCGGATCACTTATCTGCCAGCTTCGCGAGATGCCGCCGGGGTCAGCCGCGTGATGGCCTGCGATGTCGGACCTGGCACGCGGCTGCTGGGCTCGGTGGCGACGCAAGTTTCAGATCCTGGCCGTGCGGTCTCGCCGGGCCATTTGGCCGTGCAAGGCTGTTTGCGGGCCGATCTTCTAGCGGCGTGGTCAGCCAACCCGGCGGTTGCCAGCGCGTCTGAAGTCTGGCATCCGCACGGTATTCCGCAAAAGGACCTGGCCGCGGAGATCGTCAAGGCCGTCACATGCGGCGCGGTCAGCGCGGCCGATGCGATGTGTACGATTACGCATTTGATAGTCACGGCGATTGCCGGCCGTCTTACTCACGGAATTCCTGGGACGCCGCCGCTGGCCGAGATCGTGTTCATCGGCCCGAATCGTCGCGACGGCCTGCTCTTGCAGCAATGTGGCCGCCAACTGCCCGGAGTGGCGTTCTTGTCGGAAGCCGACGCGGGCCTATCGCCAGGCGGACTGGAGCCGGCAGCGGTCGCTATTATGGCTCAATTATACCTGGAGCAGGTTCCCGGGAACCCGACCGCCGTCACTGGCGTGCAAGTGCCGCGAGTCTTAGGGCGGCTAACGCCAGGCTCGCCCCAGAACTGGTTGCGTCTCGTCCGCGAAATGGCGAAACATCAACCGGTCGTGACGTTGCGCACAGCGATTTGAGAGCGGTTGCGATCCTGGCGACCGGCGAAGAAACCCCCGGCTCACGGCGGGGGCTCGTGGGAAAAAAGCCTTCCACCGACCGGCGTGCCAAGCACTTGCAAAAAGGCTCGAATCCAGGCGGGATGAGCCGGCCAGGCTGGCGCCGTGACCAAGTTGCCGTCTACATGAACACTATCCATCCCGACGCTGGGCTCGGCCCAGTGCCCGCCGACCGCGACGATTTCCGGCCGTACTGCCGGATACGCCGTGCAAGTCCGGTCTTTGAGGATGCCGGCTGCCACCAGAATCTGCGGACCGTGGCAAATCGCGGCGATCGGCTTGTTGGCCTTGGCAAAGTGCGTGACGATCTCAAGCACCCGCGGATTCAAACGCAAATACTCCGGGGCTCGCCCACCGGGAATGACCAGGGCGTCATATTCAGTGAGCCGGATATCGGCAAACGTGGCGTTCAAACGAAAGTTATGCCCCCGCTTTTCGCTATACGTTTGTTGGCCTTCGAAGTCATGGATCGCCGTGGCCACGGTTTCGCCCGTTGCCTTATCCGGACAAACGGCATCGACCTGATGCCCGACCATTAGCAGCATTTGAAACGGGACCATGATCTCATAATCTTCCACGAAATCGCCGGCCAACAGAAGGATTTTTTTCTTCGTCATGGGTGTTAGGCGTCGGGTACAAAGGACTGCGGGGTGTAACAGTCGCTCTGTAAGAATGGTGCGATGGCCTAAATTGGAGAATCTAGGTTGCTGCTGCCGATAAGTAAAGCATGCCGGTGGAATTCACTGAATTTGCACCCGATGACGATAATCACCTGAACGTCCAGCCCTCATCTACCGGCAATTATCGGCAGATCTCCAAGAACCCAAAGCACCTATGAACTGTTGCCTATGAAAGTACCCGCTCCGCATTTTCTATTGTTTTCCGAATCGAGTCGGAAACAGCGGCAGGGACAATGGAGGTTCTTACTACAAGCCGTCGATGGAACGGAACAACTCGAAGCCGCTGACGCCGAGCCCGAGGTGCAAGGCGAGCGGCTGGAATTGTTGGCCGTCGTACGTGGTTTGGAGGCGCTGGATCAGCCCTCGCGCGTAACGCTGGTAACTCCCAGCAAGTACGTACACCGCGGCTTATTATATGGGCTGGAAGAATGGCGGACCAACGGCTGGTCGTGGGAACATTTCGGCCAGATGGTTCCGGTCAAGAATCGAGACTTGTGGCAACGGCTGGCCCATGCCATGACGGTCCACGAGCTGGAGTTTCAGCCGTGGCGCTGGGATGCGGCCGTGACCGCCGACAGCGACCAGCTCGCCGCCGAACCGTCGGCCGGCAGCCAGGCCGCTGGGTCGATGGGCTCGGACTCGCCGTCGGCACTCACGCCGGTGGAGCCGCTGAAGCCGCGATTGCGACTGGCAACCTCACCAGGGTCGCACACGGGCGCGGTGTGCGAGCGCTGGTTGGGCAGGCGATTGTGTGCGCTGCGGTTGCGGTTGGCGCTCGTGGCCGGGCGGCTGATGCCTCGGCTGCGGGTGGGGTAAAAGGTGGCGGCGGGACGGAATCTCGACGCGGCGGCTGGTATCCGCCAGTCCCAGGCAGGCGGCGAAAATTGTTAGTTTGGGCTATTTAGCGCTGAGACGACAGGCCGTCTCTTAACTCACAATCGGAAAAGGCTTTCTGCGATGAGTGTCCGCACTTCGGTGGAATTAGAGAAAGTCATCCCGCTGCTCGAAGGCCAGCTTGAGAACCCCTTTGAAGTCTTGGGGCCTCATGCCAGTCGTTGCCGACGGGCGACCGGCGATGGCGGTGCGCGCCTTTTTGCCACATTCGCAGCAAGCCTGGGTAGTGGATCAGGCCCATACCCGTTTGCAACCGATGCGTCGAATTCACCCGGCTGGCCTTTTTGAAGCGATTTGTCCTATGCCCAAAGATCAGACTTCAAATAATTACATGCTGCGAGTCGCCGACCAGAGCGGGACGCAAGAGCATGCTGCACGACCCCTATGCCTTTCCGCCGCTGCTGAGCGACTACGACCTGTACCTGCTGGGCGAAGGGCGGCATTGGGGTAGCTACGAAAAGCTGGGCGCCCAGTTGCGCAACGGTCGACGGCGTCGAAGGAGTGAACTTCGCCGTGTGGGCCCCGAATGCCACCGGCGTCAGCATCGTCGGCGACTTCAACTCCTGGGACAGCTCGCCGCCACCCGATGCGCAAGCACATTCCGTCCGGCATCTGGGAACTGTTCGTGCCGGGCCTGAGCGAAGGCACGCTCTACAAGTTTCAGGTGCGCAATCGCGACCAGGTATTCGAGAAGTCGGACCCGTACGGCTTTGCCGCCGAACTGCCGCCGCGCACCGCCTCGAAAGTTGTCGACCTGAATCGCTACCGCTGGCATGACGAACGCTGGATGAGCTCGCGGCTGACGCACAACGGGCTCGACGCGCCGATCTCGATCTACGAAGTCCACCTCGGCAGTTGGCGCCGGCCGGGCGACGATCCCACCCGCTGGATGACCTACCGCGAACTGGCCCATCAGCTGGTCGACTATTGCAAAGAGATGGGCTACACCCACCTCGAACTGATGCCGGTCAGCGAGCATCCGTTCTCGGGAAGCTGGGGCTACCAGACGGTCGGCTACTTCGCGGCCACCAGCCGCTACGGCAGCCCGCTTGATTTCATGTATTTCGTCGACCATTGCCACCAGAACGACATCGGCGTGATCATCGATTGGGTGCCGGCTCACTTCCCTCGCGACGGCCACGGTTTGCGACTGTTCGACGGCTCGCACCTGTATGAGCATGCCGATCCCCGCCAGGGCGAGCATCCCGACTGGGGCACGTTGATCTTCAACTACGGCCGCAACGAAGTCCGCAACTTCCTCGTCTCGAACGCCCTGTTCTGGCTCGACAAGTACCATATCGACGGCCTGCGAGTCGACGCCGTGGCCTCGATGCTGTACCTCGACTACAGCCGCAAAGAAGGGGAATGGCTCCCCAACGAATATGGCGGCCGCGAAAACCTGGCGGCAATCTCGTTGGTCAAGGAGTTCAACGAGCAAACGCCACTGCAGTATCCCGGCGTGCTGACCATTGCCGAAGAGTCCACCGCCTTCGGCGGCGTCTCGCGGCCGACCTACCTGGGCGGGCTGGGCTTCAGCCTGAAATGGAACATGGGCTGGATGAACGACACGCTGCGCTACATGCGGCACGACGCGATCCATCGCAAGTATCACCACAACGAGCTGACCTTCAGCCTGATCTACGCCTTCAGCGAAAACTTCTGCCTCCCCTTCTCGCACGATGAAGTGGTCCACGGCAAGGGCTCGCTGCTCGACCAGATGCCCGGCGACCTGTGGCAGAAATTCGCCAACCTGCGGCTGCTCTACACGTACATGTGGGGCCATCCGGGCAAGAAACTGCTGTTCATGGGCTGCGAGTTCGGCCAGTGGAACGAGTGGAACTACGAGACCAGCCTGCAATGGCACCTGTTGCAATGGGAATCGCACCAGGGCTTGCAACGGTTGATGGCCGACCTGAACAAGGTCTATCGCCGAGAGGCCGCCTTGCACCAGGTCGACTTCGACTACACCGGTTTCGAGTGGATCGACTGCCACAACTGGGAGCAAAGCGTCCTGAGCTTCCTCCGCAAGGCCAAGAACCCCGGCGATTCGGTGAGTGTCTGCTGCAACTTCACTCCCGTGCCGCGTCATAATTATCGCCTGGGCGTGCCCGAACTGTGCTGGTACGAGGAGATCTTCAACAGCGACTCGAAGTACTACGCCGGGAGCAACGTGGGAAACGGCGCCGGCGTGATGCGCGGAATGCATCCCCTGGCACGACCGCCCGTATTCGATTAATCTCACGCTTCCGCCCCTGGGAGCCCTGATGCTCAAACCACGCCGGTAGTCGCCGCGGATCAAGAACAACTCGCATGCAAACCAAAGCCCTCGGATCCACGGACCTGCAACTGACGCGCGTCGGGCTCGGCACCTGGGCGATGGGGGGCGAAGGCTGGAAGTTCGGCTGGGGGCCGCAGGACGACGCCGAATCGATTCGGGCCATCCACCGGGCCCTCGAACTGGGCGTGAACTGGATCGACACGGCCCCGGCCTACGGCTTGGGGCACTGCGAGGAAGTCGTCGGCCGAGCAATCAAGGGACTGGCCCAGCGTCCGATCATCGCCACCAAGTGCGGGCGATGTTGGAACGAGCGGCGGGAAATGTTCCCCCGGCTGAAGAAAGAGAGCGTTCGCGCCGAGCTCGACGCCAGCCTGCGGCGGCTCGGCGTCGATGTGATCGACCTCTACCAGGTCCATTGGCCCGAGCCGGACGAAGACATCGAAGAAGCCTGGGGCGTGGTGGCCGAGGCGGTCCGCGCCGGCAAAATCCGCCATGCCGGCGTCAGCAATTTCAGCGTGGCGCAGCTCGAACGGATTCGGCCGATCCATCCGATCGCGTCGCTGCAGCCCCCGTACAGCATGCTGCGAGCGAGACGTCGAAAAGGAACTGCTGCCGTACTGCGCGGCTCACGGCATCGGCGTGGTCGCCTACAGCCCCATGCAAAAGGGACTGCTGACCGGCAAGATCACCCGCGGCTGGGTCGAGCAACTTCCGCCGGGCGATCATCGCCGCAACGACCCGCAATTCCAAGAGCCGCGCCTGACCGGCCAATTTGGCGTTGGCCGAAGGGCTGAAAAAAATCGCCGACCGGCACGGCAAGACCGCCGCGCAACTGGCCATCGCCTGGGTGCTGCGCCGTGCCGGAAATGACCGCGGCCATCGTGGGGGCGGCGAAAGCCTTCGCAGATCGAAGAAACCGCCGCCGCGGCCGATTGGAATCTTTCGGCCGAAGATGCCGCCGCCCTCGAAAAATTGCTCCAGCAGCACGCGGCTGCTGTTTGAGCGTTACCCGGGCTGCGTCTGCCCTGGGCTACCGTAGCGAGCCCCCGTTGGGGCTTTGACTAGCAGGTCACGGCACTCCTGTGCCTGACATCAACTTAATGAATGTCAGGCACGGGAGTGCCTGACCTACTTGGCTTCTGTGCCTGACCTACTTGGTTGAGCCCAAAACGGTTCGTTAGAACGCAACCGCGCGGCTAATCGCGACGGGATGCGCATTGAGTGTGCCGCCAGCCGATTTCCAATGGTAGCCGAGGATTTCGCCCGCGCGATCCACGTCGAGCCAAATCGTGCCGGAACCCAGGCCGCTTTTGCCTGCCGGTCGCGTGTCGTCGGCGTGGGGGCTCTTGGTCGAATCGAGAATCCGCAGGCGATATTTGCCGGGCGAATCGAGCACCGGTGATTCGGCGAGAATCATCACGTGGCCGGTGTCCTCCCCCTTTTCGTGTTCTTCATTCCACCAGGCGATGACATCGCCCGGGCGGGCCTCAGCCACGAGAACGTATCGCCAGCCGCTCACCGAGCCCTTGGTGCCGCGGCGAACGTGCTGTAAAAATCTTCGGCCAGGGGACGGCTGCGCTTCTTGAGCGTTTGAATCGCCGCGACATGCCGCGGCGAAAGCTCGGCCAGCACGTTCGACACGAAGCCCGAGCAATCGACTTCGCACACGGGCTCAGCCGTATCGATATGCGTTTTGTGATTGTAGCTTGAATTCGGAAATGTCTTGATGAGTTGCCAACCGTACGCCACGATGCGATCGGCAAGTGGATCGGTCGCCGGTGACGAGGCCGGCGGGCGCCGAACGATTGAGGGTTCCTTCGCGAGGGCCGAGGACGCGGCGAGCAAAATCAGTATGGCAAATTGGTTCAACGACCATTTGGGCTCGGCTCGCAAAAAATACCGCATCAACCCGGCCCCTTCATAAGTTTCCTGATACGTATGCCATGCATCGACCGGCGACGCGTATGCCGCTTCACCACGCCCTTCGCGAGGCTCAGGGCGTGCCACACACCTTGGACGAGATCCACTGTTAGGCCAGGATCTTCTTCACCACGTTGCCGGCCACGTCGGTCAGGCGGAAAGTCGCGGCCGTTGTAGCGGTAGGTCAGCCTCTCGTGGTCGATGCCCAGCAGGTGCAGGATCGTGGCGTGCAGATCGTTGATGCTCACGCGGTCGACGACCGCCTTGTGGCCGATCTCGTCGGTCTCGCCGTAGTGGACGCCCCCTTTCACGCCGCCGCCGGCCAGCCAGGTGGTGAAGGCGTGCGGGTTGTGATCGCGGCCGGTGCCTCCCTTTTGCACGATCGGCAGCCGGCCGAATTCGCCGCACCAGATCACCAGCGTCGAATCCAGCAGGCCGCGCTGCTTGAGATCGGTCAGCAGGCCGGCGATCGGCTTGTCGGTCTCGCCGGCGAAGCCGCGTGGTTCTTGGCGATGTCGGCGTGGCCGTCCCAACTCCGCTCGTTCTCCATGCCGCCGCTGTAGATCTGCACGAACCGCACGCCCCGCTCGACCAGCCGGCGGGCCGTCAGCGCTTGCCGGGCGAAGTGGGTGCACTTCGGATTGTCGAAGCCATAAAGCTGCTGGATCGCCTCCGGCTCGGAGCTCGACGTCGAGCGCCTCGGGTGCGGCCATCTGCATGCGGTAGGCCAGCTCGAAGCTTTCGATGCGGGCCGCCAGCTCGGCCTCCTGCGGGCTGTGGTCCAGATGGCGGCGATTGAGCCGGTTGAGCAGGTCGAGCTGGGCCCGCTGCTGGTCGCCCGTCATGTCGCGGGCTGCGCAACAGGTTGTTGATCGGCGCGCCTTGGGCATTGAGGGCCGTGCCTTGAAACACGCCGGGCAGGAAGCCGGTGCCCCAGTTCTGGGCGTGTCCCTTGGGCAAGCCGCGGCCGAGCGTGTCGTACATCACGACGAAGGCCGGCAGGTTCTGATTCTCGGTGCCCAGGCCGTACGTGACCCACGCGCCGACGCAGGGAAAGCCCATGCGGCTCATGCCGGTGTTGATCTCGAACAGGGCCGGCGAATGGTTGTTGGTGTCCGTGTAGCAGGAATGGATGAACGCCATGTCGTCGACGTGTTCGGCCATGTTCGGAAAGATCTCCGAGACCCAGGCGCCCGACTGGCCGTGCTGCGCGAACTTGAAGGGCGACTTCATCAGCGGGCCGACCTGCCCGGTGAAAAAGCCGGTGTTCTTGTCGAAGCCTTCCAGTTCCTTGCCGTCGCGCTTCTCCAGCTCCGGCTTGTAGTCCCAGGTATCGACCTGGCTGGGCCCGCCGTTCATGAACAGCCAGATCACGCTCTTGGCCTTGGCCGGAAAATGGCTGGGCCGCGGCGCGAGCGGATTGAGCGAGGGATTGGCGGCGGCCGCTTCGCCGGCATTGGCGCCGCCGGCGACCGACTCGGCCGCGCTGCAACAGGCCCTCTTGCTCCAGCAGGGCGGTGAGCGCCACTGTTCCAAAGCCGGCGCCAGCGCGACGGAGGAACTCGCGCCGCGAATCAAACGCACGGTGCGGCGTGCCAAACAGGTGCGGCAAGTGGGACATTTTTCCGACTCCAATTC
Source organism: uncultured Planctomycetia bacterium (assembly GCA_963807715.1). Taxonomy (GTDB): domain Bacteria; phylum Planctomycetota; class Planctomycetia; order Pirellulales; family PALSA-1355; genus CAWECK01. The sequence goes on along the minus strand of CAWECK010000016.1, from coordinate 596,366 downwards.
CGGTGCCTGGGGCGGGAATCCCCAGCTTACGCTGAGGGCTCGGGGATGCTAGCCATCAATCCACATACGCAAATTCGTTCAAACTCAACAGGGCCTGGCAAAAGTCGGCCAGGGCCAACTCCGCCCCGTTCGCCTTGCCCGCCGCGCGATAGCTCGCCGATTGCTGATCGATGAAACTCGACGCTGTCCGCCAACTCTTCTGCCTCGGGCGGGCGAGACAACGCCAAGAGGTAGGCCCGCCTGACCTGGGAGACCGTCGAACCGCCTTGCGCGGCGAGCCCTCGGGCAAAGTTCGCTGCGCAATCAAGGATGGTCTGGTTGTTCATCAGCGCCAGGGCCTGCGGGGCCACGGTCGTGATGGAGCGCTGGCCAACCCCTTGCAGCGGCTCGGGACAATCGAAATTGGCCATCCAGGGAATCAGTTTGCTGCGCTTGATCGTGAAATAAATCGTTCGCCGTCGCCCGTTCTCGTCGAGCGTGCCAGGGCCGAACATCTGCGGATCCAGCAGGCCGCTGACGGCCAACATGCCGTCGCGCAGCGATTCGGCTTCCAGCCGCCGCCGCGGATAGTGCCACAGCAATTTGTTGTCAGGGTCGGCTCGCAAGCGGTCCGCGTCGATTTCTGGTTGTTCGAGATACGTGGCGCTGGTCATCATCAGTTTGTGGAGCGGCTTGAGCCGCCAGCCGCCGCGAATCAGTTCAGCCGCCAGCCAGTCGAGCAACTCCGGATGCGTCGGTCGCTCGCCTTGAGAGCCAAAATCGCTGGGCGTGGCCACGATGCCCCGGCCGAAATGATGCTGCCAGAGCCGATTGACGATCACGCGGGCCAGCAGGTGGCCGGCCCCTTGTTCGGAATCGGTGATCCACTGGGCCAGGGCCGGCGCGGCGATGCGACGTGCGCGTGCCGGCCGGTTGTAGTTTTTGCCAGAACTGTTCTTCGTCCGGCGTTCTCTCCAGGACCCGCAAAAACCCGGCGCTAGCGGGCCCCTGCTTCTGAGCCAAGTCGCCCCGTTTCAGGAAGAAAGTCTCCTCGTAAAAGTCCGGTCCTTGGGTATGCAGTCGAACCGCAGCCACCTTTTCGCTGCTGATCAATGCTTTCGTCAGAGCCGGCTTCGGTTCCTTCAGCAAGTGTTCGTCGACGGCCTTGCGCAGCCGCCGCCAATCGACATCGTTGTCGCGATACCAGGCAACGAGCGCGCTTGCGCTGTTTACCGGTCCAACGATCGGGCGGACTGGCTAGCACGGTCCGCAACTCCTCAGCCTTCGCCAGCGTTAAACTGCTTCCGTCCAGGGGGGGCGAATCGAACGACGTGCTGATCGACAGCCTGAGCCTTCCGATCGCGTGCTGGTTGTTGTTTTCGAACTTCAGCGCGAACGTAAATTCGGTTCCCGGCTCGAAGGCCTCAGACTCTGCCACTTCGAAAGCGACCGCATGGCTCTTGCCGACTTGAGGATCGACCGCCCAGGCACTTTTGGGGTCGTCGTCGATGGCCGCGGCTGCCGGCAAATTGGCTTGCTCGAACGTTGCCCGGGCATTCCGCAGCCGCAGTTCAATCGGGGGCCGCTGGCCGCCAGGGACCGTTGCCGTGACGCGAAAATCGGTCAGGGCAAAGTTGCCGTTTTCTGCACGCCCCGGCCCCGTCTTGGGCAATGACGGGTCGGCCAGGGCTTGCAGGCGAATCGCGGCCGTGACTGGCAGCGCCTGGTGCGTCGTAAACGTGTAGGTATCGAATTTGGCGGTGTTTCCGCTGGCCAGGTACGAGCCGTCCTTTTGATGGGCGAATTTCGCGCCGCCCGGTCGATTTGGTGGCGTCGAAATCCAGGATCAGCCACTCGGGCGACGGAAGTTGCGGACGGCTCGCCAACCAGTCGTTGAATCGGCCCGGCAGTGCGGCCGACTCGAACTTCTGCAACTCCGCGGCCAGCGGCGCGTGCTCGGCGTCGAACGCTTGCTTGGCGATTCGCGTGGCCTCGGGATTCAGGTCGAAGTCATAATCGGAGCGCACCGTGGTCGTAAAATTCGCCAACATGCGGTAGTAATCGTGCTGACTGATGGGATCGAACTTATGGTCATGGCAGCGAGCGCAGCCGATGGTCAGCCCGAGCATAGCCGTGCCGATCGTGGCGGCCATGTCGTCGAGTTCGTCATAACGTTCCTTTTCCGCCTGGTTGGCCGTGATTTGGGTGGCGTGCGTTCCGGCCGCCAGAAAGCCGGTAGCCATCCAGGCCTGCGGTTGGCCCGTAGCCAACTCGTCGCCCGCGATTTGCCAGCGCACGAATTGATCGTAAGGCATATCGTCGTTGAGGGCCCGGATTACGAAATCGCGATAGTGGTAGGCGTTCGGCCGGTCGTAGTCCTGCTCGTAGCCGTGGCTTTCGGCAAAGCGGGCCAGGTCGAGCCAGTGCCGGCCCCAACGCTCGCCATAGTCGGGGCTCGCCAACAACCTGTCGACCAGCCGTTCGTAAGCCGCGGCGTTTGTGTCGGCCACGAACTCCTCGACTTGTTCGACGGTGGGGGGCAGCCCGAGCAAGTCGAAGCTGGCCCGGCGGATCAAGCGGCGGCGCTCGGCCGGCCCGCTGGGCTGCATGCCGCGGGCCTCTAACTTCGCCAGCACGAAGTGATCGATCGGATTGCGGCACCAGTCCGCATGGCTGACCGCGGGCAAAGGAGACCGAATCAGCGGACGGAACGACCAGAAGTCGCGCCGCTCGGCCGGAACGGGCCTTGGCCACGGCCGGCCCATTATCACTTTGCAGCGGTTTGTCGTACGGCGCACCGGCATCAATCCAGGCGGCAATTTTGGCGATGGCTTCGTCCGGCAGCTTTGGCGCCTTGTCGGGCATCGCCGGCTCATCGGCATGCGTGATCAGTTTATACAACAGGCTGCCGGCCGACTTGCCGGGCACGATCGCCGACCCTTGACTGCCCCCTTTCAGCAGGCCTTCGCGGGTGGTCAGATCGAACTCACCGTTGGTCTTTTCGCCGCCATGACATTTGATGCAATGCGTCGAGAGCAAATCTCGCACAGGGCCGCGGAAAAGTTCCAGGCCAGCCGCGTCGGACGCGGCGATTGCCGGATTGGCGGCGGGAACCGTTTGGGGAGGCTCGGCGGCCAAGCCCTGCAAAGGACCTGCTACGACCCAGCAAACAATCACGCACGGCTCAAAGCGGGGAAATCGTTGCCGCAACATCAGGGCGCCTTCCGGCAAGGTAGGAATGAAGCGGGGGGCGGGTACTGCAGTCAAGTCGACCCGTGACCCATTATTATGACTGATCCGGCAAGCCAACTCAACTAGGAGTTTGGATCTGATGAGAACCAATTGGATGACCGGGCGGCGAGCGCGCTATCCGGGAAATCCGGAAGCTAACGCAACCGGCTCGGGGATGTCACTCTGTCACCCTCGCAAAGGGCTCGCTTCAGTGCCGGCATCAGCAGCCAGCAGGCGGCAGTGAACGTGGCTCCGACGCCGACCAGCAGGTTGAAGGCGGCGACGTGGCCGAACTGCCGGCTCCACGCGTCGTACCAGTAGCCGCCCAAGACCGTGGAGGCCGAGACTCCCATATTCGACAACGCCATAAGCAGCGCAAACACCGTTCCGGCCGTGCGCGGCGGACAAATTCGGGCAGCGAGATCGAGTTGGATCATTACGGCCGTGGCCGAGGTGAAACCCACTCCCATGCCGACGATCAAGGCGGAACGGTGCCCGGTCATGCCCCAATAGCCCAACGTGCTCACGACTCCCAGGAAAATCGACAGGTGGATCAACGTGGCCGTTTTGAGCCGCCGGCAATAAAAACCGTACGCCACGCTGGCAATCATTTGGGCCACGGACGACAAGGCTTCGGTATTGCCGAAAAACTGCTCGTTGAACTTCATCACGCTCGTCATGTGCATGTACAGCACAGCCGAGGAAAACGGATTGAAAGTCCACAGGAACAGGAACCCGCCAACGGCCAAGATGCCGGGAGTTCGCAAGGCTTCTGAGAGCGACTGGACGGCGCTGCCGAGGGGCGCCGAGCGGCGCGGCCCCTGGCCGCCATGCGCCGGTAGACGTTCTTCGCGTACCGCGAAGTAGGCCAATAAGGTTGTCACCAAGGCCATGCTGCCGACGATGACAAAGCCGGCGCGTTGCCGATGGTGCTGACTCAGATAGCCCCCGAGAGTGGCCGTGAGAATCCCGGCGCCGTAGAGGGCGCCCCACTGCACGGCTTGAAACCGTCCGGTGAGGCCGCGCGGCTGGGCCGTCTCGACCATCAACGCGTCAACGACGACGTCGCTGAACGTCACGCCGACACAACCCGCCAGCAGCAGCCAGAACAACCACCGCGCGTCGTCGGATGATGGCAGATAGACGGCCAGGGCAATCAGGCAGGCGGCCGTGGCGCCGCTCGCGCAGACCAGGTAAACCTTGCGACGGTAACCGGCAATCGGCACAAAATCCGTCAGCAGCCCATACAGCGGCTTGATGGCCCAGGGAAGACCCAGCAGGCCCGCAAAACTTGTGATTTGCTGCGTGTTCCAGTCCCAGCTCTTGAGCAGCGAGCGGACCGGCTGCGCGAGGAGGCCTTCGGTCGGATCGCAGATTCCCTGCATGAAATAGAAGACACCGAAGAGAGTCGTCAGACCGATGAAGGCACCGGCAGGGGCATGACGGTCCGACGGTTCCCCCGTGACCGTCGATGCGGAGTCAGGAACCGGCGAAACGGGTGCGGGCGCAGCGATAAGGCAACTCCCCCCAACCACCCAGGCCGAACTTACAGACGCAAAAGGACAGGTTTTTTTATAAGGCAGGCAGGTAGGTAGGAAAAGAAAAAGGGAAGGAGGGCAGCAAGGAAGGGCTTTCGGCTCGGGGTGCGCCCAACTGCATCGTTTCCTGATTTCTTCCTTTCCTGTCTTCCTACCTTCCTTATAAATTCTCCTTTGTTTCGCTGCTACGAGCGGTTGCGTTCAAGGGCCGGTTCACGCTCCCAGTGTACTTTCGCTTCGGTCATCAAACCGCTGATCCAGCTTCGGTAAGCCTTCTCCATGTCGCTGCTGCCGACCACACGGTACATCTGAAACGGCTCGCGGGCAAATTGTTCGAACAGCGGATCGAGTGCCCGGTCGAAGCTCAGCAAATGCGCTATGTAGACCGCCGTCTCGGGATGATTCATCGTCACGCCAAATTCGCCCGGATTGAGTCCAAAGACAGTCTTCATGAATTCGTCGCCGGGCTGGTCGACGCCGGGCACCTCGCTCAGCCGCGGACGATTGGCCGAGGGATCGCGGGGCACATTGCCCAGCGTCATCCAACTGAACATCGGCGGCTTGATCACCTTGAGTTCAGGTTGCTTGCCGAATGTTTCTTCCAGCGTCGCCTGGTCGCGTTTGGCCTCGGCCATGTATTTTTCGGCCTTCTCTTGGGCGATCTTGCGAGCCGCGATCATTTTCCAGGCCCGCAGCACCTGGGGACGAACCTTGTCGAAATCGGGAACCTGCTCTTCCGTCGACTTCGTCTTCCAGAACAGATAATTGGCATTGATGTCTTCGGACTTCACCGGCTTGTATTTCAACAGCGTGTCGTCGAAGGCCAACTCGTCAAAGAACTGCAAGCGTTCACCAAATCGCGAGCGGGGATCGGGAACCCGAACATACGACCTGCCGATGTCCGTTGCGTCGCGGGCCTCTTCCGCCGAAATCAAGTCGGTCTCGTGGGCCGTGGCACCGTATTGTTTCGCGAGGGCCGCAAAGTCGAGCCGTGCGGGGGGATCGCCCTTGGTGTTTGAATCGCCCTGCGATTCGTAGAGAACGAGGTCGTCGGCGTATAGCCGCATGACCGAATCGAGCTCCTCCAAAGCTTTGTTGATCTGCCGCCGTGCTTCCGTCCGCGCCAGATCTTTGCGGATGACGTCTTTTACCTTCTCCAGCGGCTCGTACTTGACCGCTACGGCCGGTGCTTCCGTCTTCGTCTGGTCTGTGGCTGGCTTTTCGCCGGCCGGAGCCGCCGGTGACGCAGCGGGGTTCGCTGGCGCCGCTTCTGCAGTTGGCTTTTCAGCGGGTGGCGCGGTCGGAGTCGTTGCGGCAGGCGGGGCTGCCGGTGGTGTCGCTTGGGCGAGGAGGGTATCCGGGGCGCTGATCAGTTGCATGGGCGCCGCCTGCGCGAGGAACTGCCGCTGATTTTGGTTTCTGCTGAGCGTCAACTTTGGGGGCGGGAGTTGCGCTGGGCGGCGCGCTGGGGGCAGCAGGCTTCGTGTCCGGCGCGGCCGCAGGGGAGGCAGGGGACGCGGAAGGCGCTTCGGACTTGCCGGGGGCTGCATTTTCCTTGCCGGGGGCTGGCGCATCCTTGCTCTCCGGCGTATCCGACTCAGGCGGCAGTTGGGCCTCGCGGAATCTCGTGTCTTTGTTTTTCTCGTAGTACTCTTGGATCTGCTGGTCGGTCACTTGATTTTCCGCCCGCTCGACAAACTTATCGTAGTCCGCCTTAAAATATTGAAATGCAGCCTTCTTGGGCTGCTTGAATCCCGGCTCCGGCGAACCGGGCTGCTGGAGCTGGTCGTTGTATTTGTCAAAAAACTTTCGCAGTTCCGCATCCTTGGGATCGGACACTGCAGATAGGTAGTTCGCGACCGGCACGGCCAGCAATTCAACCGTGGCGCGCCGGTTGACCCGCTCGAAGTAGTCCCACCGCTGGGCGGGGGGCGTCGCAGCCAGGCCGACCTGGAACATCTGAGTGTACTGGGCAGCCAGCAGTTCGGTCCGCAACGCGTCGAACAAGCGACCCTGACTCATCGACATGCCTTGCGGCTTCAACTGCACAATGATCTGAGCGATCTGATTGCTGGTGAGCGAGTCAAACGTGATCCGTTTCAGGAACTCGTTGATGGTGTTATCAGAAATGACGATGCCCAATTGCTCAGCCCGCCTGGCCAACACAAACGTTTCCACGGCGGCCTCTTCCGCACCTGGCTTCGAGCGAACACTGAAAAGCAGCGCCTGGTTGATTTCCAGCTCCATATTGATCTGGCGAGGGTCGACCACCTTCTTTTCGACCAGTCCCATAACGGCCGTTTCGACCAGCCGCCGGACAAACTCTTCCACGATCTTGCGCGTCTGCCGCAGGATACTAAGTTCGCTCTCGTGCAAATCTCCGTAGCGGGTCTCGACCACCACGGAATCGGCTCGCCCCGTGTTGCGGCCGACGTAGCGCATCAAGGGGTCCAAAAAGACAAATGCGAACATGGCAGCCACGGTAACCACGGCCAACATGACCTTTTGATTACGACGAAAAATGGTAAACGGACTGGCCATGAAATCCCTTCGTCTGGCGGGTTGGCGGCCTGGAAGACGGCTTGACAGCCGTCGCTGCAGAGTATTAATGAATGGACGTCTGGCGGTCGCAAGCACTGCCACCGCAAGATCGTGGTGATTTTATGACTGCTGAACGTAAATGCAATCCCAAACAGGAGTCCGGATTGCGGCTCAACGGCCGTAGCTGGGCGTCAATTCTATTAAGTAACGGGAATTATTGAGCGACGGGGCGGATGCGGTTGAAACACCGTCCGCCGCCGATGGGCGAAGCGCCCTGTCGCGAGGGTCTCAATCGTGTCCTGAAATGTGTTCGGCCCAGTGCCGAAGCGGCCCCATTTCTCCTTGAAAGGCCGATCTCCGGCCTTGCGTGGGCTAAGTGCGGGGGCTAACTTTGCCGGTCGTGGCAGTCCCGCCGTAAATGCCGGACACGGACACGAAGGGGCGCTGCGCGAACGGCGCAATCATGCGGATCGCACGCCTTTTGCGGAATTTAAGGCTTCGTGGGAAGCCGGAGAAAGCGGTCGTCCGGCGTTTCGCGCATGGATTCAGGAAGCAGTAGAACAAAACCAGATAGATACCTGGAAGATTACCCAGACCACCCAGATTGCATTTACGTTATGGCTAAAAAATCAGCTCCCCGAGACGGCAAATCGCTCGTGATCGTCGAATCGCCAGCCAAAGCCCGCACGATTGGCAAGTTTTTGGGCGACGGCTACACGGTCGAGGCCAGCATTGGCCACGTCCGAGATTTGCCCCAGGGGGCCAAAGAGATTCCGGCCGAATTCAAAGGCGAGGACTGGGCCTACTTGGGGGTTAATGTCAACCACGACTTCGATCCGGTCTATATCGTGCCGCCCGGAAAATCGGCCCAGGTCAAAAAATTGAAGGGCTTGCTCAAAGACGCCAAAGACCTGTACCTGGCGACGGACGAAGACCGCGAAGGGGAGGCCATCAGTTGGCATCTTCATGAATTGCTGAAGCCCAAGGTGCCGGTGCATCGGCTGGTGTTTCACGAGATCACGAAAGAAGCCATCCAAGAGGCTTTGACCCATCCTCGCTCGATCGACAACGATCTGGTGCGCGCTCAAGAAACGCGGCGCATTGTCGATCGGCTGTTCGGCTACGAGGTATCGCCTTTGCTATGGCGAAAAGTGCGGCCGAAACTGTCCGCCGGCCGAGTCCAAAGCGTGGCCGTAAGGCTGATCGTCGAGCGCGAACGGCAGAGGATGGCGTTCGTTTCCGCCACGTATTGGGATCTCGTGGCCACGTTTGCCAACGAGGCCAGCCAGGAGTTCCAAGCCGATCTCGTCTCGGTCGATGGCCGCAAGGTTCCCTCGGGGAAAGACTTTGACGCCGCTACCGGCAAGCTCAAAGACAGCTCGCTGCTTTTGCTCGATGCCGACGCCGCCCAGCAGCTCAACGAGCGGCTCGGCAGGGCCAAGTTTCGTGTGTCGAACCTTGAGGAAAAGCCGTTCACCTCCAAGCCCTATCCGCCGTTCACCACCAGCACGCTGCAGCAGGAAGCCAATCGCAAACTCGGCTTCACGGCCCGCCGTACCATGCAAGTGGCGCAGAGCTTGTACGAGACACGGCCACATTACCTACATGCGTACCGACTCGACCAACCTGGCCAAGGTGGCCGTCGACGCGGCGCGCGACCTGGTTGGGTCGCAGTACGGCCAAGAGTATCTGCCGGCTGAGCCGCGGACCTACCAGACCAAAGTCAAGAATGCCCAGGAAGCGCACGAAGCCATTCGCCCGGCCGGTCATCCTTTTGCGTTTCCCGAAGAGCTGCGCGGCGAATTGAATGCCGACGAGTTCAAGCTTTACGATCTGATCTGGAAGCGCACCGTGGCCAGCCAGATGGCCGATGCCCGCGGACGGCGCATGACCGTGACCATCGAAGGGGATCAGGCAATCTTTCAGGCCGGCGGCAAGACGATCGACTTCGCCGGATACCTGCGGGCCTACGTCGAAGGGAGCGACGACCCGGCGGCCGACCTGGCCGACAAGGATGTGGTGCTGCCCAGCGTCGTGGTCGATGAGGCATTGGACTGCAGCGATCTGACGGCCAAGAGCCACACGACGCAGCCGCCGAGCCGTTTCAGCGAAGCGGCGCTGACCCGGTCCCTGGAAGAAATGGGCATCGGCCGGCCCAGCACGTATGCGTCGATTATCGATACGATTCTGGCCCGCGAGTACGTCTTCAAAAAGGGCACGGCGCTGGTGCCCACCTGGGTCGCGTTCGCCGTTGCCCAGTTGATGGAAGCCCATTTGCCGAACCTGGTCGACTACGGCTTTACGGCCCAGATGGAAGACGACCTGGATGCCATCAGCCGCGGCGAAGCCGGGCAATTGGAATACCTGAACAACTTCTATTTCGGCAATGGGCGGGCCGGCCTCAAGAAGCAATTAGAGAACAAATCCGCCGAGATCGATGCCCGCGACATCGGCCGCATCTTCATCGGACAGCCGGAAGGCGGCGAGCCGATCCGGGTACGTGTCGGCCGCTATGGACCTTTTCTGGAACAAGGCGAGCGGCGCGCCAGCCTGCGAGAAGACATGGCGCCCGGACGAAGTCACGGTTGCAAAAGCCCTGGAAATACTCGACCAGGCGTCGGTGGCCGAAGAGCCCCTCGGAAACTGCCCGGAAACCGGCAAGCCCGTGTACTTGAAGGTCGGGCGCTTTGGGCCGTACGTGCAACGCGGCAACACCGAGGATGAAGAGCGCCCGAAGAACGCCTCGCTCCTCAAAGGCATGAAACCGGAAGACGTGACTCTGGAAGTCGCGCTGCGGCTGCTTTCACTGCCGCGCGAATTGGGCGTCCAACCGGCGAGCGGGCTGCCAATCGTGGCTTCGAACGGTCGCTTCGGGCCTTACATCAAGTGCGGCGACGATACCCGCAGCCTGCCGGCCGGCGTGTCGCCGATCGACGTGACGCTGGAGCACGCGCTGGAACTGTTGGCTCAGCCCAAGGCGGCCCGACGCGGCTTTGGCGCCAAGAAGGAGCCGCTGAAGGTTTTCGAGCCGTCGCCGATCACGGGCCAGCCCGTGCATTTGCTGGAAGGCCGATATGGACCCTATCTCACCGACACGGTGACGAATGCCTCGCTCCCCAAGGGAGCGGACCCGGCCACGTTGACCTTGCCGGAGGCCCTTGAATTGCTGGCTGCGCGGGCAGCGCTCGGCCCGCCAGTCAAGAAGGCCGGCCGACGGAACGCCAAGACAGCGGCCCCGAAGGCAAAGGCGGCCAAGCCGAAGAAGGCAGCCGCGAAGAAGACAGCGGCAAAGAAAGCGCCTGCCAAGAAGAAGACCCCGCAAGAGACGCACTAAGACAGCGGGCTCCGTTCAACGTTTCCTCTTCGGACCGCACAAAAGTACTCGAACCAGGTAGCCAGGTAGGGTCCGCTTTGCGGACCAAATGCGGCTATCCGGCGACTGGGATTGCGGCCAGCAGGGGCACCGCGGACAATCGAGCCCTGCAGGACACTGGGGGTAATCGGTCCGCACAGCGGACCCTACTCGGTTAACGCCGCTTGGGTTCATGCTGGCGTGCCCCTCTTCGCGCGCCCTGCCAGTTCGTATCATACATCCCTGAGAGGAAACCGCCCCGCAGGGATTGCCCCTTGGAACAACTCGCGCCATTCTTCGCAAATACTGGGGATACGACAATTTTCGTCCCTTGCAGGCCGAGGCCATGCGCGCGGTTATCAGCAACCGCGATTCCGTCGTGGTGCTGCCGACCGGCGGCGGCAAGTCGCTTTGCTTTCAGGCCCCGGCCCTGGCCATGCCGGGACTGGCCGTGGTGGTTTCGCCCCTCATCTCGCTGATGAAGGACCAGGTCGACTCGCTGACCGATTGCGGCGTCGCGGCGGCCTGCCTGAACAGCACCCTGGCGTACGATCAGCGCAGACGCGTGGCGGACGAAATCCGGGCCGGGCGATTGAAGCTGCTGTATTTGTCTCCCGAACGGCTCATGACGGAACAGACGCTGCAATTCCTGCAGCAGGTGCCGCTGTCGTTCATCGCCATCGACGAGGCCCATTGCATCAGCGATTGGGGACACGACTTTCGGCCGGAATACCGCACGCTGCGGCAATTGAAAGACCATTTCCCGGGAATCGCGCTGCACGCTTATACCGCCACGGCCACGGAGCGGGTGCGCGACGATATTGTCCGCGAACTGCGGCTGGCGGATCCTGAAATCCTGGTCGGCTCGTTCGATCGGCCGAACCTGGTGTATCGCGTCCAGCGCCGTAGCGACCGGTTGCGGCAGATCCGCGAAGTGATCGACCGCCATAAAAGCGACTCGGGGATTATCTACTGCATTCGCCGGGCCGACGTCGAAGAAATCTGCGCGAGCCTGACCGCCGACGGCTGCCAGGCTCTCCCCTATCACGCCGGCATGGCTGACGACGACCGGCGGAAGAATCAGGACGCGTTCATCAACGACCGTGTCCGGATCATCGTGGCCACGGTGGCCTTCGGGATGGGCATCGATAAATCCGACGTGCGCTACGTGATCCACGCCGCGGCTCCCAAATCGTTGGAGGCCTATCAACAGGAAAGCGGCCGCGCCGGACGCGATGGCTTGGAAGCCGAATGTTGTCTGTTTTACTCGGCGGCGGACTTTCAAACGTGGCGCAAATTGCAGCAAGATTTGCCGCCGCAGGCCCTCGAAGCCGCCATGAACGTGCTGGCCGGAATCGAAAAGTTCGTGGGCACGATGAAATGCCGCCATCAGACGATCGTCGGTTACTTCGGCCAGCAACTCGACGCGAAGAGTTGCAAGGCCTGCGACGTGTGCCTGGCGGAACTCGACCTGGTCGCCGATTCTTTGGTGATTGCCCAAAAAATCATTTCCTGCGTGCTGCGGCTCAAAGAAGCGTTTGGCCTCGGTTATACGTCGCAGGTGCTGACCGGATCTCGCGATCAGCGCATTTTGGAGAACGGCCATGACCAGCTCAGCACCTGGGGCCTGCTGAAAGCCTTCGACAAGCGGGCCGTCGGCGATTGGATCGATCAGTTGGTCGATCAGCAGTTTCTGCAACGAAGCGAAGACGAATACCCGGTGTTGCATGTCACCCCCGGCGGTCGCCGGGTGCTGAAGGGGGAAGTGACGCCGCAACTACTCAAGCCGGCCGACCGGAAGCGGCGCGAAGCGCGTGAACAAAAAGCCGTGCTGACAAGCTGGGAAGGTGTCGACCGGGGGCTGTTCGAAGAACTGCGAACGCTGCGCCGACGGAAAGCCGACGAACGGGGCCTGCCGCCGTTTATCGTGTTCAGCGACGCCACGCTGCGAGACCTGGCCCGCCGGCGGCCTTCAACGCCAGAGAGCCTGCTGGAGGTGCATGGCATCGGCGAGCGGAAGAGCGCAATACGGAGAGGATTTTCTGAAACAGATTGCCGATTATTGCAGGCGATGCAATATGGCAACGGACGCGACGGGCTGAGTACTTCGAGCCGCAGGCATCCACTTCTGGGTGTAATTGCGCGAGGTAGGACGTTGAATCGCAGACTCAGTGAGGGTGCGATTCAACGCTTCAGTACAAGCCCTTGCCCGGTTGGAAGGGGAAAGATGCGATAGCGCCGCGCGTCAAACCAAACATCTTCCTTGATTTTCTGCTCACGATACGCGCTTGACCACTCGTAATCATCCATGATGACAATCCCGCCTGGCACTACTCTGTCAAAGAGCCGATCAAGAACTGCAATCTCAAACTCCGCTTTGTTCAAATCAATATGCAGATAGGCAATTTGATCCGGAGCATTGCCCTCTAATGAGTCTGGCAAGAAGCCCTTGACGAGCTTGACATTATCATAGCCGAGAAATCGTGCTTTTACCTCTTCGAACAGGCCGAGCCGTTGACCTTCAAAAGAATGGCTGTCAACTGGGTTGGTGTCAAAAGTATCATAGGCCCAGAAGTTTTTCGCAAAATTGTCTCTGCCAAAAAAATCAATGACGGTTTTCACGCCCGTACCGAAAAGAACCCCACATTCCACGAAATCGCCTTCTAACTGAACACAATGGTAAGCAGCGCAGCATAAAATGTATCGACGCCATAAGATCGCCTTATCGGAAGCGTTCGTTGTATTGGATTGCCAAGCTTGCATGAAGGCGTTGTCATCTAGCGCGGAGTTATTCCGCATCCACGTAAACAGATTGTCGCCAAGATACCACCCTGCGACAACCAAGCTGGCAGCCTCCTCCATCAAATCCTTAAACCGGTCCGGGTCTGTGATGCCCCACAAATTGTCCGTTTTGAAGCTGTAGACGCGATCTGTTGGGGGAATTGAAAGCGCTGGCAACACAGTTTTCTTCATTTGAATGTCCTTAACGTTTAATGTTGCGTTTGCCAACATCTCATTCATCTTCATCTATGCGGATTAAATTGAAGCCAACGCCCCAGCATGCATTCAGAAACCCGGAAGCTGACGCATCTGGCTCGGGAAGGTCAGCTTGTCATGCTTTGCGAATCTTCTCCCTGCCGCTCGTCACGTTGCGCGTAGCGTTGCGTGTATCGACGACCAGCGGCGCGTGCTCCACGATGAAGTTGTAATCGTAGGCCGAATGGTCGGTCGCAATCAGCACGCAGTCTTGGGCGACAAGGTAGTCGGCAGTGAGGGGCGAGCTGGTAAGGTCCGGAAAGTTAGAATTGCTCCTAGCGGCGATCGCCGGCACGTGCGGATCGTTATAGCTCACTAAGGCACCCCGCTGGCGCAATAAGTCGATTAGCACCAGCGCTGGACTTTCCCGCGGATCGTCGATGTCCTTTTTATAAGCGACCCCGAGCAGCGCGATCTTGCTGTCGCGGATCGGCTTCTTGTGATCGTTCAGCGCCTGCGCGACGCGGTCGAGCACGTAGCACGGCATCTGGGCGTTCAACTCGCCCGCCAGTTCAATAGACCGCGCCGGTAAGCCGCGTTGGCCGGCCAGCCAACTCAGGTAAAACGGATCGATCGCAATGCAATGGCCGCCCAGTCCGGGCCCGGGATAGAACGCTTGAAAGCCGAACGGCTTGGTGCTGGCGGCGGCAATCACTTCCCAGATGTCGATTCCCAGTCCCTCCAAAAGCATTTTTAGTTCGTTGACCAAGGCGATGTTCACGCAACGGTACGTGTTCTCCAGAATCTTGCAGGCCTCGGCAATTTCACAGCTTGAGACCGGCACGACCTGCTCGACCGCTTCTTGATAAAGGGCCGTGGCGAGCCGCAGACTGCCGGGTTCCATGCCGCCAACGACCTTGGGAATGCGGCGCACCGGGAATTGCCCGTTGCCAGGGTCTTGCCGTTCCGGACTGTAGGCCAAATAAAAATCTTTGCCAACCACTAAACCCGACTGCTGCAAGATCGGCAAAACAACATCGCGCGTGGTACCCGGATACGTGGTGCTTTCCAACACCACGAGTTGCCCTGGTCGAAGCGAGGCGGCGATCAGTCGAGCCGCCGCCTCGACGTGAGTCAGGTCGGGGGCCCGGGTTTCGGTCAGCGGAGTCGGCACGCAAATCAAGATCGCGTCCGCCTCGGCCAAACGCCGCATGTCGATGGTTGGCTCGAATTTGCCCGCGGTATTTCCGCCTGGTTTTTTTCCACGGTGATCGGCTTTGAGCCGCTCGATTTTGGCGATGTCGGTATCGAAGCCGAGCGTGGCAAACCCGGCGTCGACAAATGCCTGCATCAAAGGAAGACCGACGTAGCCCAGGCCCATCAAGGCCACGGTCGCCGAGTGGTCGCGCAGGCCCCGCTCAAGTTCCGCCAGATTCCGTGCCGCTGCGTCGGTCTGCAGCATAGGTATGGGAGCGCCAGTCGGTTAAAGCTCGATTAACAATTTGTTTCGCCACGATGAAGGGCGGCAGCCACCGCGGGTAGAAGGGATCGGCCCCAGGCTTGCCACAAAGCCGCTTCGGCCCATTGATTATAACCCGAGACGACGCTGTATCACAAACCCGTGCGATTGCTTACACTCGGGCAGTCAGTCAAAGCTTCGTGTTCGTGGAGCCGCATGCCGATGGCTCTCGCGGCAATTCCGCGCAATTGCTTTCTCACACGGGACGAATATATTTGACTTTTCCCCGCCGCACGAGCCTTGTTCATTTCTTTCGCCGATCAAAGTCGCTTGCGGCCGCTCCCGAGATTTTGGACTTTGGACTCCGAGCCTTGGACTCTCGAAAACCTATGTCGGAGCCAACTGCCACCGGGCAATCACCCCAGCGCTACGACGTGTGCATCGTGGGAGGTGCGGGACATGTCGGGCTTCCGTTAGGGCTGGTGCTGGCCGACGTTGGGCAGCGCGTTTTGCTGGTTGACGTCAACCGCCAGGCACTCGAAAAGCTCGCGGCCGGCGAAATGCCCTTTCTCGAGTATGACGCCGAGCCGGTTCTGCGGCGCGCCCTGGCCAACGATACCCTGCACTTCACCGACGACCAGCAAAAAGTCGCCGCGGCCGATTACGTGATCGTCACCATTGGCACGCCGGTGGACGAATACTTGTCGCCAAAGTTCCGTGTGTTTCAGGAGTTGTTCCGCGATCTGCGTCCGCATTTGAATCCCCGTCAGACCATTATCATTTGCAGCACCGTGTACCCGGGCTCATGCCGGCAGTTGCTGCGGTATCTTGAATCGGACGGCAACCACTGGAATCTGTGCTACTGCCCCGAGCGGATCGCCCAGGGC
Organism: uncultured Planctomycetia bacterium; assembly: GCA_963807715.1. GTDB lineage: Bacteria > Planctomycetota > Planctomycetia > Pirellulales > PALSA-1355 > CAWECK01. The sequence continues at coordinate 580,403 of CAWECK010000016.1, read as the reverse complement.
TATGCCATCCGAGAATTGCGGCAACTACCGCAGATCGTTTCGGGATTCACGGACGAGGCTTTGCAGCGGGCAACGGAACTCTTCGCGCGGATTGCTCCCGAGACTTTGTCCCTCTCGGTCGAGGAGGCCGAACTAGCCAAGCTGTTTACGAACACCTGGCGGTACATCCAGTTTGCGGCGGCGAACCAGTTTTACATGACCGCCACGCAAATGGGGGCCGACTTCCATCGCATTCGCCAGGCAATGCTCAAAGGCTACGAGCGGGCCAACACACTCCCCGGTCCCGGCTTTGCCGCCGGCCCCTGCCTGCTGAAGGACACGATGCAATTGGCCGCCGCCGAAGGAGGCTTCCTGCTGGGTCATGCGGCCATGATGGTCAACGAGGGGCTGCCGGCCTTCCTGGTGGAGCGCATCATGGGCCGGCGGCGGATCGCCGGAGTGAAAGTGGGGATCCTGGGCATGGCCTTCAAAAAGGACGTGGATGACACTCGCGACTCGCTTTCCTTCAAACTGGCGAAAGTCCTTCGATTCAACGAGGCCGAAGTGGTCTGTTCAGACGAGTTCGCGCGGCACGAAACGTTCGTCAGCAAGGAAGAGTTGGTGCGCACTTGCGACGTGATCATTGTGGGCGTGCCCCACAGTGCCTACAAACAATTGGTCATTCCCACCGGGAAAGACGTGGTGGACCTGTGGGGCGTCCTGCCGAATTCAGAGGCACAATCGCACTAAAAACCCTTCACCAGAAAGGCCCTGCTCGCGTGTTTAAGTCCGAGACAATCGCACTCTCCGATTCCAACGTCCACGTGGCCGTAGGGCCGTCCCATGGACCGCCCCTGCTGCTACTCCACGGCGTAGCCAGAAATTGGCGCGACTTCCGGCCACTGCTTCCCTGGCTGTTGTCCGGTTGGCAAGTATTCGGTTGGGATCATCGCGGCCACGGCCTCTCGGATCGTGCGCCGGGCCGCTACCTGGTCGTCGACTACGCACAAGATATCATCGCCTGGCTGGAACGCCATGCGCCCCCGGAACCGGTAATCATCTACGGGCACTCCTTAGGCGCTTTGGCGGCGCTGCATGCGGCGGCGAGCGTACCCGGCAAGGTGCGCGCGATCGTGCTGGAAGAGCCGCCGTCTGCAAAGTTCTTGGAGCGTCTGCCCGCTTCGCCCTACCAGGCCATTTTCAGCGCCATGCAACGCCTGGCAGGACGCAACCAGGACGCGGGCCAGATGGCCGCCGAATTGGCGGCGACTCAGATCGGATTTCCCGATGGGGTAAAGCGATTGGGCGACTTGCGAGATGGCACTTCGCTCCGGTTCAGTGCCCGCTCGTTGCAACACGTCGATCCCGGCGTGTTCACGCCGCTGCTTGCGGGCCGCTGGTTGGAGGGATATGAATACCAATCCCTGCTCCAGTCCGTGCGCTGTCCGGTTTTGCTCCTCGGCGGCAGCCAGCTTCAAGGCGGTATGATGTGCGACGGCGACGCCGAACAAATGGCCGGCGCTCTGAGCCAGGCGACCCTCATCAAGCCCCCCGGGGCCGGCCACTTGATTCACTGGCAGTTCATCGAACAAACCGTTCGCTATGTGCTGGGCTTCCTCGAATCGCTGTAACGAGCACCTGGAATCACTGTAGCGAAGACTTTTGCTGGCAATGCCCGCCCAATCCGTTATATAAACAAGCATGGTCCACTGGAGAGACGCATCGCTGGAAATATTCCTCGCTGGCAATCGCAGGATGAAGACATGAAAAACGCGAGCGGAGTGACCTTGATTCAGCATGGCCAACTCTTTGATGGCACCGGTTCGCCGCCGGTTGCCGACGCGGCCCTCGTGATCGAAGACGGACGCATTCGATACGCCGGGCTGGCCGCCGCGGCGCCGCGGGTTCCGCCCCACGCGAAGACGATCGATGCCCGCGGCGGCACGATCATGCCCGGTCTGGTCGAGGCCCACTTTCATCCGACGTACTTCGACGTCGCGCACCTGGAAGACCTCGACATCAAGTACCCCGTCGAGTACGTCACGCTGCTCGCTTCGTGCAATGCGAGGCTGGCCCTGGAGTGCGGCTACACGGCGGCCCGTAGCGGCGGCAGCCTGTTCAATATCGACGTCTGGCTGAAGAAGGCCATCGAAGAGGATCTGATGCCCGGCCCGCGTCTGGCGGCGAGCGGGCGGGAAATCTGCGGCGCCGGCGGCCTGATGGATTGGAACCCGGACTTCCGCAAGATCGGCATGGACGGCCTGGTGCTTCTCGTCAACGGCGCCGACGAGGCCCGCGCGGCCGTGCGCAAGCTGGTCAAGGACGGCGTCGAATGGATCAAGACCTATCCGACCGGCGACGCGGCCGCGCCGGACGCGAACGACCATCACACGCTCTGCATGACGTTCGAGGAAATGCACGCCGTCGTCCAGACGGCCCACAATCACGGCCTGAAGGTGACCGGCCATTGCCGCGCGACCGAGGGGATCAAGAACGCGCTGCGGGCCGGCTACGACGCGATCGAACACGGCACGTTCATGGACGACGAGGCGCTGGAGCTGCTGCTGGCCCGCGACGTGCCTTGCGTGCCGGCACTTTATTTCGAGGCGGCGAGCATCGAGCTCGGTCCGCAGTTCGGCATGTCGCAGCGGATGATCGACGGCCACCAGGAGACGCTCGAAGGGGGCGCCGAGAGTGCCCGGCGGATCCTTCGCGCCGGCGGCCGACTGGGCATGGGGGGCGACTACGGCTTCGCCTGGAACCCGCACGGCGACTACGCCAAAGAGTTGAGTTTCTTCGTCGAGTACGTCGGCCTGACGCCGCTGGAAGTGCTGAAGTGCGCCACCAAGACCGGCGCCGAAATCCTCGGCCGCGGCCACGAACTGGGCACGCTGGAAGCCGGCAAACTGGCCGACGTGCTGGTCGTCGACGGCGACGTGGTGCGCGACATTCGCGTTCTGCAAGACCGCACGCGCTTCATCGCCGTGCTGCAAGGCGGCATTGCGAAAGCCGGGCGACTTTTGCGTCCGCCCGGCTGATCGGTTTTTGTTTTTGCAACACGAAACCACGCCAGCCAGAGACCCCATGGTACATCGCCGTTGGTTATTTGCGATTGTCGTCTTCGCAGTGCCCGCGATGAAGGCCGCGGCCGCTGAGCCATTGACTGGTTACCACGCAAAAATGTCGGTCCAGGCGGTAACGCGACTCGACTGGGTCTTTGCCGTCGCCAATCAAAGTCCAGCCACGCCGCCGGCCGCCTGGCTCGCCGACTACGATTCGGCCGCCACGCAGTACGAGTTGTTCGTGCCGCCGAACGTCAAATCGCGCAAGTCGGCGCCGTTGGTCTTGTTCGTTTCGGCCGGCGACGATCCGGCCGGCTGGAGCCAGTGGCAGGCGGCCTGCAATCAAGCTGGATTCATCTTTGCGAGTCCGTTTGGCGCGGGGAACGGCAGGTCGATGCAGCGCCGCGTGCGCATCGTTCTCGACGTACTGGACGACATTGGTCGTCGCACCACGGTCGATGCCGATCGTACTTACCTGGCAGGTTTTTCAGGGGGCGCGCGTGTGGCTTGCGCCGTGACGTTTGCTCTGCCCGAGTATTTTGGTGGGACCATTGGCGTGTGCGGAGCGGAAGATTTGCGAGAGGAATCGTGGCTGCGGCTGCGAGTTGCCGATCGGCTCAGTGTGGCCTTGATCACCGGCGAACAAGATTTCAATCGCGGCGAACTCGAAAGGCTGCGCGGACCGATGCTCTCCGAGGTTGGCGTCCGGACCAAAGTCTGGACCGTTGCCCACATGGGCCATGCGATTCCCGACAGCCAGGTGGCGACGGCGGTTCTCAAGTGGTTGGACGAAAGAGCCGCCGAGCGGCAGCGCGCGGCACGGCAGTGGCCGGCAATGCGCATCGCCACGAGCGATGTCCCCTCGCGAAACGAGTGGGCCGATGCCTTGTTGAAAGAATCGCAGCAACGTCTGCAAAAACCGGCGACGCTGTTCTCGGGCCTGATGCAGTTGCACGGGTTAAGCACGCGCTGGCCCGACGTGCCCGCCGCAGCCGCCGCTCGCAAGTTGCTGGCCGAGTACGACAGCCAAACCGAACGTTCCTGGGAAAAAGACGACATTGCCGAGCAGCGGCGTTTCCTGATTGCCCAGGCCCGGGCCCTCGATCGTTACGGCACCGGAACCTTGCCGCCGCAATACGAAAAACAGCGGGCCGACATGCTTCGCGGCGCACTCAAGCTTTGGCAACAAGTGCGCGACGACGCACCCGATTCGCCAGCGGGCAAAGAGGCAGCCGAACGGATTGGCGAGTTGGAACGCCGCGCGAGCGGTTCTTAATCGCTCGCACGGCATTGACAGTTTATTGCCCCGGTTGTCTCAACGGATTACTTAGCGGCGGGAGCTTTGGTGGACCGCCAATCGGAGGAGGAGACGGGTTTCCCGGCGGTGGATCGCCGTGCGGTCCGGATCCCGGGCCATCGCCCTGCACGTTGATCGGCGCAAACGTGCCGCTGAGCGCGCCGACGGTGACCGTGCTGCCTGCCACGACAGTGGTCGGTAGGCTGGATGTCGGCACGATCAAAGTGCCAGTGCCGCTGCTATTGATCGCTACCGTGCCGACCGACGCGCCGTTGATCGTCACCGCGACGCCGGTTCCCGCGGCAGCCGTGTCGCCGCTGACCGTGATGATCGATTCGGCCGTGCCGAGCAGGTCGCCGGCCTGGTAAGTGACCGTGCCTGCATTGCCGTGCGAGTCGGCAAACGAGGCAGTAAAATTCGTGACCGCCGAAGATTGACGACCGTCGCCACCCAAAGCGAACTGGAAATTCGCAACCGCCGGATCACCAGGCTGCTGCCCTTCGGTAATGTCGACGCTCTTTGTCATCGAGGCCATTTTGAAAGGCGGAATAACGTCCACCGTAAACTGGCCCGCGCCTGTTTCAATGAATTGGTAGTTCCCGTGACTGTCGGTCGTAGTGGTTGCGACAATGCTGCCGGCTTGGATCAATTCAACCGTGGCGCCGGCCAGTGGCGACGGCGGCGGTTGAGAATGGCTGGGAGCGACCGTCGTTGCGCCGGCCTCCACGTTCCCCTGAATATTGTTGTAGAAAAAGAAGACGTTTGGCTGCAAATTCGTGATGTCGGTGTTCCGCTCGATGATCTGCGCCAAGGTTGTGTCGTTCAACTGATTGACCAGCGATGGCGGGTCGGCGTTCTCGTAGAAGTAACGATCGCCATCGCGCAGCGACTCGAACTGCTTCGCCAGGATCGCTTGTTCTGTCGGGCCCAGGGAAGAGCCGGGCAAATGGTTCTCGCCCATCAAACCGACGAACAGCTCGACGTTGTTGACGTTTCCGTAAATCTGTTGAAGCTCATTCTGCAACTGGACGTTCGACGTAATCTGCGCAAACGAAGTCACCGGCTTTTCACCCATCGCGATGCGCATTTCGTTGTAGGTCGGATCGCCTTCGTCGCGGCCGCGCTGGATGTCGTCCGCAATCAAATCGCTCGCCCCGACCTCGACGTTGCTCACCACCGGCGCATCCGGGAAGAGAGAATTGCGCAACCCGTCGACAGTTTGCTCGTCAACCTCCTGAGCGTTGTCGGTCGCGAGATATTTCAGGTTCCCGGCTACTTCACCGGATATGGCGACGATTGCCGGTTGAAAGAAGTCGTCGGCCAGAGGCAAGTCGCCGCCTTCGATGCTCGTGATTGGGTTTCCGTTGTTGTCGAGAAACTGAACGTCGTCGTCGAGCAGTGTGTGCAGTCGAAACGCGGCACTTGAGAACTCGTCGTCGATCGACGGATTGACGTTCGGATTATAGCCCGTGTAGGGCGTCAGCGCGTGTTACCCATCAGCGCCGGCAACCATTCGTTGTAGGTGATTGACTGAATCTCGCCGATGACGATTTGTCTGGCGCCTTGGTAAAGTTGCTCGTCCGTCCAAGTCGGATGCTCCTTAGCTAGGCCTCAAACAAGCGAACGCGGAAGGGTTTCGCCTGGAGTTTTTTTCTGCCGGTGTCAGCGCAGCGTGAGCGCGGCCGGCTCGCGCGGCGTTGTAATTCTTCAGGTTGTCGGATCGGGCATCGGCAGGATTCTTTCTCGCACTCAGGGGCCGCGGCGGACCGGAGCATCCGGACTCCGGTTTCGATTCGTCGCTGCGAGCAACGGCCGCGCGATGCCCGCAGTGCTCAGGCCTCAGCAGCGTAGCGGATGACGCAGCGCGTCGACCGCGCGGAACAATACTTCTTGCCATCGATTCCAGGCCAATAAACGATAGACCAATCGGCCCCCAGTTCGCACGATCTGGCATGGCAGACGCACCAGGGCGTTGACGAACGTGCGAAACTCCATCCGCAGTACGGTTCGCTTCTCGTTGCGACGCTGCTCGGCATTCGCGCCCGTTTCCGGCAATGACAACGCGAACCACGCCTTCAAGTTCCAGGCCAACGAGGTCATCACCATGTAAGCCCAGTTGCTCAACAGCGAATCGACCGGCGCGGTCAAGGACCGCACGCTCCCCTTGAGTTGCGCGTGCAGGTTCTCCTGATCGCAACGATCGTTGGCTTCCAGCACGATCGCGGTGGCCGACTGTCGCCGATCGTTCGTGATGTAGAAGAAGTAGCGATAGTCGTCGAACAATCGCTGCTTGCCTTTCTCACGCGTCAGGTTCTTTCGCACCACCACCATGCGATAGGTCCGTTTGCAAGCCGTGGGCCGGTAATCGAACTCGGCCACCTCCTCGCTTTCCAAGCGGATGTTCTCGAACTCGCGCTCGCGCACGATGGCGGCTTTGACGTTCGCGGGCCGCTTGCGCCGCTTGGTCTTGACCTGGTGACGTTTCGGCCGTTTCAGCAGTTTCCAGGCCGCCAGCGGCAGATCGTCGGCCAGAATGTGCAAGTTGGCGGTGCAGTCCATGCCGAAGATGAAACGCACTCGCGGGTCCGCGCTCCAGCGATCCAGATGCCTGGTCTGCGAGAAGTCGGTGTCTCCGCGCAAGAGGACCTTGCGAAAGCCACCGGCAAAGCAGACGTCGAGCAGGCGATCGACTTCGTCGGCCGCCCCTTCATGGCTGGGCCGATTGCCCGAGCGATTGACGATCGACAACGCTTCGCCAGTGTTGGCCAGCGACACGACCAGCGGATGGTAGGTCCACTGATTCTTGTAGTTGATGTCCATGCCTTGCTTGCACTCGCCGCCGGTGACGACGAACGTGCCGTCCATGTCGAGGCGGGCCTCGTCGAAGAACTCCGGCGGCTGCTCCTTCCATACCTTCTTTCGCGTCTCGTCGAAAATGTCCTGCAACACCCGAATGTCGTGCTCCGCGAAGCGGCGGCAGAAATCGCCGGCCGTGGTCGGGTCGGGGATGCGCCGCGCCCAGCGCGTCGAGATGCACTTCGTCGTTGCGGCGCAGTTCGAGGTCTTCCAGACAGCGACCATCGCACAGCGCGTTATAGGCCAGATTCAGCACGTGGTCGCTCTCGTGATACGGCAGATGAATCTTCAGCAGGCGCAGTCGTCGATCGATGGCCTCGGCCAAACCCAATCGCCGGACCAACAGCACCATCGCGCCCAGGCCGCCGTAGCTCATGCCGTGCGTCCGTTCGGCAACGTCGAACTGAATGTTGGCAGCGGACATGACCGGCTGCGTGCAATCGCCCAGTTTCGATTTATCCAGGCGTCGCTCGATCCGCTGCTTGCGAGCCCGCAGTTGACGGCGTATCTTGGCGTTCACTCGAAATCCCTCCGCGGTTGTGATGTTGCAGAGCTTGACACTTCTGAAACACCGCAAAAACGCCGAGGGATTTCGTTTTCTCAAAACTTCTTCGCCAAAAGCCGCGCCGGGTACGCTTGGTTAAGGGCTAGGAGTGACGCCTGGTAGTTGTGCTCGCGAACAAACAGCGTGGTGAGGTTCGTCAATTCGACGTTCTCGTTGGCGCGAACGTCTCCGGCCGCGAACAAGGTATCCTCCGGCACGCCAATGTCGTCGGCCATGTCGAGGCCGAGGGTGTTGTACGGGAGCAAGTCGCCGGCACTGGTTTTGAGTTGACCGCCGGTCAAGGTACGCAAGGCCGCGGCCGTCGCGGCGTCCGAGCCGTAGATCATCGAGCCGTCGATGAACGATGTGTCTTGATTGACGAATTGCGCCGGGTTGCTTGTGCTGGTTCCGGTCCCAGGCGCGATTTGGTTGCGGTCGAACGCAATGGAGAGGTCGCCTTGGTCCGTGGGGTCGAACGTCGGATCGCCAGCGGGTACGGGAATGTTCATGGCAACTGAGCCGCTTTCGGTCAGATCAATGTCGTGGTCGATAAACTGGCCCCAGGCATAGACGAAGTCGGACATGCTTCGATTGTTGTTCATGTCTTGCTCAAGGCCGGCAATGTCCTGATTGGCGATCAAGTTCGAAATGACGCGGGCAGATGGCAGCGCCTGGCCATTGGGCGCTGAAATTCCATCCGCGAAATTGGCGGCGGCAATCCGGGCAAAATCCGTGTCGGCAGCTCCCCAGGTTGGATTGGCGATATTATTTCCGACCCCGTTGATCGGCTCCGACGGAAGAGGTCCCAGAACGCCAGACGAGGCTGACATCATGTGGCGCGCTTCGAGAGGCTCGAACTGAAGCCTTTTCAGCATCCTTGCCGAGGAATCGGGGACACTGCGCCGGCGCCCTTGCACGAAAAAAGAATGAGAAGTCGCCATACCGACACCTCCGTATGCGAAAGAAATGAAACGTAAGCTTGCCGTTCTTTCCGACGGCAAACCCTGAGATGTGAATTCAAGGTCAACAGCAAGCTGCGAGAAATGGATAAGAAAGTACTATCTTCCGCAAATAACCGTCGGAGGAATATTCCGAGCAGTTGTAGCGTTTAGGATCCGACCTGCTCCTGGTTATCGAAATTGAATAGCAACAGTTGGATGTGTTTAGGCGCATTGAACTGAATTTCCAGATTATCGCCATGCATCCAAGGAACGGACTGCGGCAGGTCGTTGTACTGCTTGCCATTCCGCTCTACGCGAACGCTGGGCGTGGCAGTCAGCGGTTGTGATTCACTAAGGGTCGGCGGCGCCGTCCCTCGGAACTGCGACACGACTGCCACCACGAGCACTGCCAAACAGGCACTGACCGCCAGCGGCAAGACCAGCCGTCGGCGACACGCGGCTATAAATCGCTCCAATTCATCGCCCATTTCCGCCGCGGTCGGATATCGGTCTTGCGGCTCGACCGACATGGCTCTCAGGCATATCTGCTTGAGTTTTCGCGGGATCTGCGGAGCGTCAAGCGACGAACGGTCTAAGTGACAGTTTCTGGCGGGTTCCAACAGCGTCGCCAGGTTCGATCCCTGCTGCACGGTAAACGGCGGCCTATGAACTAGACAGAAATAGAGCACCGCTCCCAAACCGAAGACATCGCTGGCTGGGCCAATTCGTTCGGTCTCGCCGCGTGCCTGTTCCGGAGCCATGTACTGCGCCGTGCCACTGACGCTCCCGGGCTCGACCGAGTGCTCGCACCACGCATGAGCAAGCCGCGCCAGTCCCAGGTCGATGACTTTGGGCTCGCCGGCATCATTGACGAGGATATTGTCGGGCTTGATGTCTTGATGTGTGATTCCGCGGCGGTGCAGCACTGCCAAAGCGCGACAAACCTTGGCAAGCATCACGGCGATTTCCAGATGACTTCGAGTTCTCTGCGTCACGCTTTGGCGCAGGTTTTGCCCTCTCACATATTCGATAACCAGGTACAAGCGACCATCGTGCGTTCCACAGTCGTAGGCGCACGCCAGATTCGGATGCACTAACTCCGCAAGCAACCGGCCTTCCATCAGAAATCCGTTCGCCTCGTTTTCCCCAGAGAAAGTGCGAGCGCGGCTCAACTTGACGACCGCCGGCATGTGAAGGCTCAGATGTTCTGCACGGAAGACCTCTGCTTGCCCACTTTCGGGAAACTTTTCCAAGATCCGATAATTGCCGATTTGCTCTGGCAGGTCGGCGCTTCGCCGCCGCATGCTATCCGTGAACGGCGGACCACCGACCGCAGCAACGGTGACTGTTTTCCATAGGTCGTCGACCGACTGCGGGTCAACCTCTTGCGGCGAGTCTTCCGCCGTGGAAGTATAACCAGGCTGCGTCTGCTGGTGATCCCGCAGGTGCGGAGACTCGTTCCAATAGTGCTCTGGCGGCGCGGTTGGCCAAGGTCTTTCCCAAACCGCTCATCGATTTCCATGAGATTCTCCAGGCGAAAAATCTTCCTAGGAAGCCTCGCGATAGAGAGGTGAATTACGAGCTTACTGTCGTGCTCAACAGTAAATGCCGAGAAATGAAGCTGAAAGGTCTGGCGATTGTGCAAACAACCGCCGGAGACCCGTTCCGAACGACTTGCGAAGTGATCGTGTTAGAACGCCCAATCGGCCCGACATTGCCGCCGCGATCTGTTTTTGAAATGAACCGCAGGCGCCGCTACGTCGGCCGTCGTCCTTGGGCGCAATTTGTCACGCGACTACATCAGAGCTGGGCTGCCAACCCTAGCAAGACGCAATTTTGCGTGGATATGCTTCATCGCGTTTCTTTATCCTGCCCCGCTGGCGGATTCAATGATCAAGTAACCAAACGCGACGTATTTCCGTCGTACAATTTTTAATAATCGAACAGTGGGTCCGAAAGAACGGCATCGATGGAAGCCTCGTTCAACCCCGAGCCAGTTCCAGAGGTCGTTCCGACCGTCGTCACCGCCGCTCCAACGGTCGACGAATTCGAAGACGACTGTACTGCCGTGCTCGATGTTGTTGCGGACGACTGCGACGAGCCCGAAGTCGAGTTGGCCGTCAGCGTGGCGGCTGAGGCACTGCCCGCGCTGTTGCTGCCGGATGTCAAACCAGCGCCAATGGCGAGTTGCGGCCCGGCCGTTGTCGACACGGTGCCGGTCGAGCCCGTGACTTGCGGCGTAACCACGCTACTGCTGACGGCGGCGGACGTCACGGCTGTAGCGGTTGAGGACGAATTCTCGCCGCTCCCGCTCTGAGGAGTGCTCAGGTAGTCGATGATCTTCAGCGCGTCCTGGGGTATTACCGAATTGTTGCCCAAAACGTCCAAATCGTAGGAGCCAACGGGCTGTGCGGACGGCAACGTGCCCGATCCTTGGGTGCTCAAAAAATCAATCAGAATCAAGGCATCTAACGGTACGATCGCCCCCCCCGTACCGATGACATCCAGCGGATTGGACGAATTGTGCCAAGGCGTTGGCGCAGGGGGGGCGGGTACGGCCAGCGTGCCGGTTAGATCCAGGCCATTGGCATCGGTCACGCTCAGGGCAGATCCACTGGCCACGTTGGTCGGGAAGCCCGCGGGCAGCGCCGCCTGTTGCTGGCCTTGCGGGTTGCTTGATAGACACAGCGTGCCGTTGCCATTGGCATCGGTGGTGATCTGCCCCACGACAACGTCGCCGATCGACACGCTCAGCGTGTCGCTGGCCGGTGCTCCGCTGACGTGAACGGAGAACGACGTGTAGGTCGTGCCGTTGACGGTGTCCTGCGTGAACTGGACAGACGAGGTCGCCGAGGTGCCGGTTCCGGTGAGCTGCGCGATCAAGACCGTGCCGTTTGCGACCGGTACCGGCGGCGGCGGAGCAGGTTGCGTCGGCTTCAACGGAGTTGCCAGTTTGCCGGTCAGGCTGAAGGTGCCCGCATCGGTGATGCTTACGGTCGCACCGCTCGCCACGTTAGTCGGGAAGTTTGCCGGCAGCGGTTGTTGCTGACCCTGTGGATTGCTGGAGAGAACCAACAGTCCGTTGCCGTTGGCATCCGTGGTGATTTGGCCCACGGCGAATGTGCCCAGGGTCACGGTGAGCGTGTCGGTGGGCGGTGCGCCCTGGACTTGAACCGCAAGCAACGTAGTAGCCGTGCCGTTGGCGGTAAATTGCGCGTATTGAACTCCCGCGGTCGCCGTCGTCCCCACTCCGGTCAGTTGCACCGTTAAAAGCGTTCCGAGAGGTGCCGGCGTGGGATTTCCCAGCATGCCGCTCAGGCTGAGCGAACTCGAATCGGTAATGCTCACCGGTGCGCCGCTTGGCACGTTGGCAGGGAACTTCACCGGCAGCGGCTGCTGGGAACCAGCCGGAGGGCCAACCGGAGTGCTGGAAAAAATCGCCGAGCCGTTCCCGTTGCTGTTCGTGGTGAGCTGTAATACCACCCCTCCGACGTTCAAGCTGAGCGTGTCGCTGGCCGGGGCTCCGTGAACCTGGACGCAAAGCAGGGTGTAGGTCAGACCGCTGATCGTGTCCTGGGTTAACTGGATCGACGCGGTCGCCGTGGTGCCTGTGCCGGTGAGCTGCGCCGTCAAGATGGTGCCGTTGGGCGCCGGCGGCGGCGAACCCGGTGGTGGTGGTGGCGGCGGTGGCGGCGGCGGGTTGACCGGCTTTGTCAGGGCCCCAAGGTTTCCGGTCAGACTCAGGCCGCTGCCATCCGTTATGCTGAACGTAGCTCCGCTGGTCACTCCGGTCGGGAAGCCCGCCGGCAGAGGCTGTTGCTGACCTTGAGGATTGTTGGAGAGAACCAGGGCGCCGTTGCCGTTGGCGTTAGTCGTTATTGTTCCCACGGCCGAGGTAAATCCGCTCAGAGCCAGGGTTAGCGTGTCGCTGGCCGGGGCTCCTTGGACTTGAACCGCCAGTACGGTCATAGGCGTACCGTTGATGTTGAATTGCATGAACTGGATCGTGGCTGTTGCCGACGTTCCAACGCCCGTGAGCTGCGCGGTCAAGATGGTGCCAATGGAACCCGGATTGGGGGCCGCCAGCGTGCCGGTAAGGCTAAGGGGGATGCTCTCATTATCGGTGATGCTTACGGCCCCTCCGCTCGCCACGTTGGTCGGAAAATTGGCCGGCAGCGCTTGTTGCGTACCCTGAGGATTGCTGGAGAGAATCAGTTGGCCGTTGCCGTTGGCATCGGTCGTGAACTGTTCGGCAAGGGCTGTACCCAGCAGCGTCACCATAAGGGTGTCGTTGGCCGGTGCCCCGTGAACTTGCACGCTCAACAAGGTGTACGTCGTACTGTTGAAGCTGTCCTGCGTGAACTGCACCAAGGAGGTCGCCGACGTGCCGGTGCCGGTCAGCTTTGACACCAACACCGTGGCGTGCGGGGCCGGTGCGGAGGGCGGCGGAATTGGTGGACCCGGAGGGACCTGCTTAGGCGGCGATGCCAGCATGCCCGTCAAGCTGAGAGTGCTCGCATCGGTCACGCTTACGGCCGCCCCGCTGGCCACACTGGTCGGAAAATTCGCCGGCAGCGCCAGTTGGTTGCCTTGAGGATTGCTGGAGAGCACGAGCATGCCGTTGCCGTTAACGTCTGTGGTGACCTGGCCCACCGCAACTCCGGCCAGGGTAACCGTCAGCGTGTCGCTAGCCGTTGCTCCTTGAACTTGGACGGCAAACAAGGTGTTCGTCGAGGCGTTAGCGGTATATTGTTCGAGTTGGACCGACGCGGTCGCGGTCGAGCCGGTGCCGGTCAGCTGAGCCGTCAGCAGTGCTCCGGTCGGAGCCGGCGGCAGATTCACCAGCGTACCGGACAAGCTCAGGGTGCTGGAATCGGACACACTTACGGTCGTGCCAGCTACCACGCTGGTCGGGAAGTCGGCCGGCAACGCCTGCTGCTGCCCTTGCGGGTTGCTGGAAAGAAGCAGGCCGCCGCTGCCATTGGGGCCGGTGGTGATTTGCCCGACCGACACTCCGTCAACGGTAACCGAAATTGTGTCCCCGCCCGGGGCCCCAAAAACCCGCACCGCCAACAAGGTGTAAGTGGTCCCGCCCTCAGTGGCCTGGGTGAATTGGAACGAGGCTGTGACCATCGAGCCCATGGCGGTAAGTTGCGCGTTCAGCACGGTCGCGCTTGCCGCGGGAGGCTGAGCCGGCGGATTGGGATTTGCAGGGACGGCCGCTAGCGTACCGCTCAATTCCACGGCGCCCGAGGAATCGGACAGGCTCACGGCCGTGCCACTTTGCACGCCGGTCGGAAAGTTTGCCGGAAGCGCGAGTTGCGGTCCTTGAGGATTGCTGGCAAGAGCCAACACGCCGCCTCCCTGGGCATTCGTGGTGACCGACCCCACGACAACGCCGTCGAGGCTCACGTTGACGGAGTCATTCGCCGGGGCTCCCTGCACTTCAACGCAAACACAGGTGTTCGTGCCGCCATTTCCTGTATTCTGCGCGAACTGGACCGTTGCGGTTGGCGTGGAGCTCGCGCTGGATAGCTGCGCCGTCAGGAGAAGGCCAGGATTCGCCGGCGCGACGGGAATGGGATTGACGGGAATAACGGCCGCTTCGCTGCTCGTCGTCGAGGTGAGGCCCGCGCTGAGCGGAAGGCCCGAGAGCAAAGTCCGACTTTCGAGGGCTTCTAAATAGCCCCACGTCAATGCGTTTTTCATCCGCCTGTTGCTTCTCATAACTGCCTCAATCTTCCCAGATAAATGCGATTCCGAGAAAGGAAACGGCCGACGGCTGAATCGAGATCCACCCGCGAGATGGGAGCGCAGCCGCCGGTGCCGAAAATAGGACGGATCCTAAATGCCGCAAACTGACTGTGTACTCAGTATGATTAAACGTAGAAACCCTCAGCTTAGCGACAGGTGTTTGTCCAAATCCCTTAAGATAATCGTCGGCAGCCGCCAAAGTCGGCTGCCGACCAGGGGCGGGCCTTGCCCCAGGAACGCCATTTGCCGAAGCCTCACGGGCCAGACATAATATTGGCAATTGCTAGGCATTTTCTCTCAAATGAGACAACCAACGATGAAGATTTCTCGCTGCTGGGGCTGGCTATTGGTTGCTGGCCTGCTGTTGTCGACGACCCCGCTGCGGGCAGAAGAGGCTGCCCCAGATCCGACCTTGCCCAAATGCCCAGCCAATTGGCGGGTCGACGTGATCGCCCAAACCCCCAAAATCCTGCATCCCTCGGTGGTCTGCTGCGCGCCTGACGGACGCATCTTCCTGGGCGAAGACCCGATGGATATGGGCAGCGATTCCAAGAAACCCACCGATCGGATCCTGTGCCTGTTCCCGGATGGCAAGGTGACGGTGTTTGCCGATGGTCTGCATGCCGTCTTTGGTTTGCAATACATCGACGGCAAGCTGTATGTCCACCACGTGCCGAAGTTCAGCGTGTTCACGGACGACAACGGCGTGGGCCGCGATCGGATCGATTTGATCGATTGCACGAATCCCAATCCGGCTCCCGGCTTCAACGACCACATCCCAGCCAACTGCCGCCTGGCGATGGACGGCTTTCTGTACGTGAGCACCGGCGACAAAGGGGTGTACGGCGCGGTGGGTAAAGACGGCAAGACGGCCGAAATCTACGGCGGCGGCGTGTTTCGCATGCGGCCGGACGGCACCGACCTGGAGGTCTACTCGACCGGCACGCGCAACCATCTCGATGTGGCCGTCAACAGCGAAGACGAGATTTTCACCTACGACAACACCGACGACGGCAATGGCTGGTGGACTCGCGTTACCCACATGGTCGACGGTGGGTTCTACGGTTATCCGTACGACTACAAGCCCCAGCGTCCTTATACCCTGTGGATGATGACCGATTACGGCTCCGGCTCCGGCACGGGTGCCATTGCCTACAATGAAGATGCGCTGCCGGCTGACTATCAGGGAAATGCGTTTGTGTGCGATTGGGCTCGCAAGCAAGTGCTCCGGCTCACGTTGGCCCGCGAAGGGGGCTCTTATAAGGTCGCCGAGCGGGAGGATTTCCTGACCCCGGGCACGGCGGAGTTCCGCCCGGTCGGGCTGGCGGTTTCGCCCGACGGCCTGAGCCTGTTGGTGACCGATTGGAATTTCGGCGGTTGGAAGCGTAACGAACCGGCCGGCCGGCTGCTTAAAGTCGCGTACACCGGCGCGAGCCAGGCCATGGCCAAGCCCGCCTGGTACGTCCCGGCCGCGACGGGCAGGAAATTCGATGCCTCGGTTGCCGACCTCATTGCCGGCCTTTCGCATCCGGCTCAAAGTGTGCGCCTCGTGGCCCAGCGCCGCCTGGCCGAACGAGGCGCCGAGGCAACCGCCGCGCTCACGCGCCTGCTGGCCGACAAGACAACCCCGGCCACCAGCCGCTGGAACGCCATCTGGACGCTCGACGCGATGGACGGCGGCAAGGCCGGCCGCGATGCGATCCTCGCGGCGCTCGCCGACCCCGAGCCTTCGGTCCGCCGCCAGGCCGCACGCGAACTTGGCACGCGCCACGCCGGTGAAGCGGTGGAGCCCTTGATCGGTCTGCTGGGCAGCGACTCGCCCCTGGGAGCCGACCCCTCGGTTCGCTTTCAAGCCGCCACCGCGCTGGGCCGCATTGGAGACGTCAAGGCCGTTGGCCCGTTGCTCAAGCAACTCGGCGAGCCGGACCTGTTCACCCGCTATGCCGTGTTCACGGCTCTCAACCGCATCGGCCGCGCGGACCGGGCAGCCTGGCCCCTGATTGCCGTGGGGCTCCGCAGCAGCGACCCGCGCGTTCGCGAGGGAGCCCTGTTCGCGCTGCGCGAAACGTTCGAGGAACCGGTCGTCAAAGCGTTGGCCGATTACGCAGCCGCGGGTGATCAGCCGGCCGAAGCGCGGGCCGCGGCGCTCGGCGTCCTGTCGGATCTGGCGCGCCAGCCCAAGCCTTGGGACGGCAAATGGTGGGGCACGCAACCGGTGAAGTCGCCTCGTCCGTCGCGGACTGAAGATTGGTCCGGCACCTCCACGGCGCTGGCCGCGCTGCGCAGTACGCTGGCCGATAGCCAACCGTCGGTTCTTGAGGCCGCGGTTCTCGGCCTGCAAGCGGCCAAGGACACAGGTTCGGCCGGCAAGGTGCTCGAAGTCTTCTCGCGCTCCCCAACCCGGAAGTCCGCCGTGCCGTCTTCCGCTTCCTGGCCGCGACCAAAAGCTCCGGCGGCGAAGAACTGGTTCTGAACGTATTAAAAGCTCCGGACAAAAATGCCGATCTGCTGTTGGAGACCGTCGGCGCCGCCGAACAGTTTGCCACTCCCGCTTGTCAGGCAGCCTTGTTGGCGCTGGCCGCCAATGATGCCGCCGGCAAGGATGCCGCCGGCAGTGACGTCGCCAACGACGTGCTGATCGCCGATCTCACGGCCTTGGGCAAGCTGCGCTGCAAGCCCGCGATTCCCGCCCTGGTAAAGCGGCTCGAACATAGCGACGCGCTGGTCCGGCAGACCGCGCTGGAAACGCTGGTGGCCATCGGCGGCGGGCAAGCGAGCGGCGAAGTCATCGGCATGCTGGACGACAAATCGGCCCCGGTGCGCCGCACCGCGATTCAAGCCTTGGGCTCGCTCCACGCCCGGGATGCTGTTCCCCGCCTGTTGGCCTTGTATCGCAAGGGAGATTCCCGCTTCGAAATCTCGCAAGCCCTGGCGGAGATTCCGGACCTTAGCGCCGTCGACATCTACATGGACGGCCTGGCCAGCAAGAACACGAAGCTGCGCGACTTGTCGGCCCGGGCCATTGCGAAGGTCGGCATCGAGGCCTTACCGCTGGTCGAGGCCCGGCTCAACGGCAAAACGCCGCCCGAGGTCGTGATGACGCTCCAGCAAATCTTTTCGGAGCGGCAGCCGATCACTGCCTGGAGCCTGCTCGGCCCGCTGCCGAATCCGACGCAAGAACCGTTCTCGGTGACCAAGGTCGATCTGAACGCCCAGTTCAAGGACTCCCGTGGCCAGATGACGCGCTGGAAGCCGGCGAAACTCAGCAAGAATCCGCCGGGCCACGTGAACCTGGCCAGTCAGATGAACGGCGTCAGCAGCGACGCCACGGCGTATGCCCTGGCCGAGATCCATGCTCCGGCGGCGAGCGAAGTCGACTTCGTCGCCGGCAGCGACGATTCGTTAACGCTCTGGCTCAATGGTCAGCAAATCTTCGAGGCGCTCGGCAGCCGTGGCTACAAGGCCGACGATTTTCATATTCATGCGAAACTGCAAGCCGGCAAGAACGTGCTGCTGGCCAAGATCGGGCAATTCAGCGGTGGCTGGGAGTTTTCCGTCGGTTACCTGGTGCCGCGCAAGGGGCGCTGTTCGAGATCGTCGCCAAACAAATCGAGCCCGCCACGTACGCCACCTACGCGTTGAAGAATCCCGGCGACGCGGAGCACGGCCGCCAGTTGTTCTCCGACGTGAAAGGAGTGGCGTGCGTCAAATGCCACAAAGTGCGGGGCGCGGGAGGCGACGTGGGCCCCGACTTGCTCGGAGTGGGCGTGAAGTACAGCCGCGCGCAACTCGTCGATTCGCTCCTCTATCCGTCGAAGCAAATCCTCGACGGCTATCGCCAAACGACGATCGTGCTGGACGACGGCACGGTGAAAAACGGCATCGTCCGCGGCGAGAGCGATGACAGCCTGACGCTGGTCGACGCCGAAGGGAAGAAACAAGTGATTCCGAAGTCGACCATCGACGACCGCAAAGAAGGTGCCCGCTCGCTAATGCCCGACGGACTGAACACGGGCATGTCGCTGCAGGATGTGTCGGACATTGTTTCGTTTTTGGAAAGCTTGAAAGACAAGACGGCACCGGCGGCGAAGTGATTGGGAGAGCGGGCTCGCAGGTTAATCGTAAGCCAGGTAGGTCAGGCACTGGCCCCTTGACTTGGCAATCCATTCTTGACAGAGTCCAAGAGCCATGATGCACACTCACGAAAACGAAAAGCAGCGCCTCGAGAAGCTGTTTGCAGAATCGGCCGCAGTCTTAGCCGCCATTCGCGAATCGGTTCGCGAGGCTCTGTTGAAGCACAAGCGGCTCGGCAATCCCGTGGCCAGATGGCAAGACGGCCGCGTCATTTGGATACCGGCCGACCAGATTTCCGTCGACGACTCGATCCATCCACAATAGTGGCCTGCGCTGCCGTGGCTCGAAACTGGACCCAGGGCGGCGCTGCGCTTGCCCTGGGCTATCATGGTGCGCCCTGTTTAGGGATCCTGCAAATTCATGCGAGGGCCGATAGCCAACGAGATGCGTTTCTGGCATGACATCCAAGGACGGTCGGTCTACAACGGGCTTGTCGCTGATATCGGGCAAAGTTGGCCGACCAGAGGCATTTTCAGAAAAGATGTTGCTTGATTCGGACCCGAACCGCGGAACTTTCCGCCGCGGACCGGGTTTTTGACTATGCTAAGATTTTCACCTTTGGATGTCAGAATAAAAAAGAGCATCTGGTTGTCAGAATAAAAAGGAGCATCGCAATGACTCTTATGACAGCGACGCGGCGTGAAATGCTGGTCCTGAGCGGACTGGCTTTCGGGACAGGTGCGATTGCACTGCCTGCCGTGGCCCAGTCGCCGAAAAACTCCCCTCTGAACGAGGCCGAATCACACCCGCACATCCGGCAGGCCATGCACGCCCTGATGAAGGCGGCCGAGGAACTCCGGGGGGCGCCCCACGACTTCGGCGGTCACCGCAAGGAGGCCCTCGAGGCGGTCGAGGCAGCCCATAACCAACTGAGGATCTGTCTGGAGCACGAGAAGAAGTAACTCAGGCACTCCCGTGCTTGACCTGCGGATGCGCCTCGGATCGGCCTCGTCTGCCGCCACGAAAACTGTTAGAAATTCCCTAGAGCGGCGCAATCAGATGGCGCTGAATTTACGAGAACTTCCCAAAGGAGTATATCATGCAGGGTGCGAAGGCATGGAAGAAATGGTTGCTGGGGGCTCTGCTCATTGCAGCGCTCGGCGGGGCAACCGCGGTGATGAACCTGGGCGATTCCCAAACCGTTGTGGCACAGGAAAAAGGGCCGGGAGATCATTGGCGCTTTCACGACGGACACTGGAGCTACTGGCACGCAGGAGACGGTCGCTGGTACTACACCGACGGACTTCATTGGTACTTTAACGACGGCACGCGATGGGCGGTTTACCAGTTCGACAAACTGTTTGGCCGGGTCGGCTTCTTCCCCGGCGAGTATCGACCACCGGCGGCCGCGGTCAAGATCGAGGTCCCCCGGCATGACGTCTTCAAGCATCGTTAATCGCGAAACACGTTAACGGCAGATTGCGAACACGCCCCGCGCGGCAGCGCCGGGGCGTGTTTTTTTTCTTAGTGTTTGCCAACCACTTGTTTTGACTTCCGGCACATGTCGGATATTCTCAATGCGCACCGTCAAACCAAGCACAAGACCCGCCGGTGTCCCCACCCGCCCGGCAATCGTCCCGGAGATTACCGACCATGACTCCTGCACCCCGTAATCACGTCGTGCCGCGACGTGCGCTGCTGAAAACGGCCGCCGCCGGCACCGCGCTAGGTTTCTTGGCCGGCCGCGGCTGGGGAGCGCCCGCCGAACCTGCCAGGAAGTCCGACTCCGAGCGCGCCATCACGGCCCTTTACCAATCGCTCACCCCGGAGCAACGGGCCGCGGTCTGCTTCGATTGGGACTTTCGCGTCGACATCAAGTACGGTCGCAAGCCGCTCTGGCGGCCCGATCCGCAGGGCATCCTGCTGCGCACACACGTCTCCAACGCATGGCGCATCACGCCGCAACTCATCGGCAGCACATTCTATACGGACGAGCAGCGAGAACTGATTCTCGACGTGCTCCGCACCACGATGGCGCCCGACTGGATCGACAAACTCAAGCAACAGGTGCGCGACGACAGCGGAGTTGCCTGGGGCGGCGATCAGGCCCTCGCCATCTTTGGCAAGCCGGGGCACGGGGCCTGCCAATGCTCGATCACCGGGTTTCATCTCACCGTGCGCGCCACCACGGAGACCAACCCCCTAGCGGCCTTTGGCGGAGCCATTACGCATGGCCATCAACCCAGCGGGTTCTACGAAAAGTTTAACCACCCTGGCAATTTCTTCTGGAAGCAATCGCTGCTGGCCAACGAAGTTTACAAGCTGCTCGACGCCCCTCAGCAACGGCAAGCTCTGGTGAAGGAGAACTTGCCGAGCTTTCAATACCTGGGCGAAGTCGATCGCACGGTGATCGTGCCCGACACGCCTTGGGACTGCGCCGCGCCGCGAGCAGGACATTCGCTTTCGTCGCAGCGGCGATTCGTCGCTGGGCCTGAGCGTCGCACAGTTCGGCAGTGAGCAGCGCAGCAGCGCTCGATGCGGCCCTGGCCAGCTTGCTCGAACCGTACCGGCGGGAATATCAAGACCAGGTGTTCGATTGCCTCAAGCAACAAGGCGGCCTGCAAGCCTGCTCTCTGGCGTTTTACCAGGAGCGCGACATGGGCAACGACGGGGTTTGGGACAACTGGCGGCTGGAAGGGCCGGTGCTCACGTGGTTTTTTCGGGGCAGTCCGCACGTACACATTTGGATTCACGTGGCTCAAGATCCTAAAGCTGCCGATCTCTTCTTACTTCGGTTGAGAAACACCCATGAATCGCCCCACCTTCACCCGTCGCAGTTTCGTTCAACGCACGACCGGTGTCGCATCGTTGCTGGCCGCCCCGTGGGTCCTCTCACCCGGTGTGCTTGGCCGAGCCGCCGAACCCGCTCCGAGCGATCGGACGGTGGTGGGCCTGATCGGCTGCGGTGACTTCGGCCGTCGGCAGCACTTGCGGAAGCTGATGCTGAACAATCCGCGGATTCAGGTAGCAGCGGTCTGCGACGTCGACGAGCTGCACCGCAGCAGCGCCTGCGCAGGACGTACTATCTCGCACCAAAAAGCCGCCGGCCGTTTACAAGGACTTTCGCGACCTGCTCGATCGACCCGATATCGAGGCCGTGCTGATCGCCACGCCCGACCACTGGCACGCCCTGCTGGCCGTGGCGGCCATGGAGGCCGGCAAGGACGTGTATTGCGAGAAGCCCCTGTCGTTTACCGTGGCCGAAGGACTGCGCGATGGTGGCGGCGGCGCGGCGCTATGGCACGGTGTTCCAGACCGGCAGCCAGCAGCGCAGCGACACCTATTACTTTCGCCAGGCACACGACCTAGTTCGCAGCGGAGCGATCGGGCGAGTGGAGCGCGTGGTGCTGCACATCCGCTCAGCGCCAACAGGCAATTGGCAGCAGCCGCGAACTCCGCCGCAGGGACTCGATTGGGACTTCTGGCTCGGTCCGGCCCCCTATGCCGATTACACGCCCGACCGGTGCCATTACTTCTTCCGCTGGTACTCCGATTACTCGGGCGGAATCATCACCGATCACGGCGCTCACCATTGCGACATTGCCCAGTGGATCATCGGCGCCGACGGTTCGGGTCCGACCCGGGTAGCCGGCAGCGGCACGTTTCGGCCCGATCTTCCGCATGACGTGGCTATCACGTTTCAGGTCGACTTTACCTACGGCCAGCACCAGGATGTTCAACTTCAGCTCACGACGGAGAAATCGCCTCGCTCGAACACCGTGGAAATCTACGGCAGCAAAGGCTGGCTCTCCGTTTCTCGGCGTCGCTTGCAAGCCGAGCATCCCGAGATCCTCTCCGCGGATGCCGCTGCGGTCGATTATCAGAACCGGCTGACGGAGAGCTACGCCGCGCATCACGCGAACTGGCTCGATTGCATTCGCTCGCGCGAGCGGCCTGCGCTGCGACGTGGAGATCGGCCATCGCGCCGTCACGCTGTGTCATTTAGCCAACATTGTGATTCGGCTCGACCGGCCCTTGCAGTGGAATCCGCAGCGCGAGGAATTCGTCGACGACGAGCCGGCAAACCGGTTCCTGTCGCGGCCGATGCGCGGCACGTGGCATTTGTAACGAGTGGGCGAATTTGTAACGGGTGCGCCGATCTTTTTTCCAGTGTAAGGTGAGCAAACGTCATGGCAAGTGTCACAGAACTCGTGGCGCAACTGGGCAGCGACGACCAGGTTCAAGTCTCGCAGGCCCGGCAACAATTGCGCAGCGCAGCCTATCGAGTGAACGATCCGCAGAAACTTGCCGGCGCAATGCCTTGGCCGAAGAGTTGATGACCGAACTAACCGCAACGGTAGTTGCCGCGCCTGGTTCACGGGTCACGAACGTGCCCGATTCCGAGCCGCTGCCGCCGGTGCCGAGGCATTCGGCCGCTGTGCGCCGGTTCGTATGCCAGTTGTTGAACCCGATCGCCGGCGACCCGGAGGTTCCGAAGCTGGCCCCGCTGCTGGCGGATTTGGAAATTCGCGACGCGGTGCGCTGCGTGCTCGAAAGCATTCCCACGCTGGTTTCGACGATGGCCCTGCTCAAGGGATTGGCGGAAACGGGACCCGAGTTCCGCATCGGCGTGATCAACGCGCTTGGTCGCGAGCGCTGGCGTGAGGCGATGGTCACGCTCGTGCGCCTTGCCAAAGACCCGGACCCCGAAGTGCGTTTGGCCGCCTTGGAAGGGCTGGCCAATTTTCCGGAAGCCACCAACGACACCTTGTTCGTAGCGGCCACGCAAACGGGCACGCCGCGCGAGCGCGGCCGAGCTCAGGCAGCCCGCATTCGACTGGCTGAAACCTTGCATGGGTTCGGCGAAATGCAAGCCGCCGCTACGATCTATCGCTCGATCGCCTCCGACGCTGCAGAAGGCCCTTGGAAACGGGCGGCTCGACTGGCAAGCGGTTGACGCCCATACTTGCGGGCTCTAAATATTTTCTGGACCAGCCTATCACAGGCGTCGTAGAATAGTATTCCCGTCGCGGCCACACGCCTTTCTTTTCACAGCGAGTCAGCCATGCTGGACCGGGCGTTTCTCGTTGAACATCGCCAGTTGACGCGACGTTACTTTCTCCGCCTGGGCGCGGTCGGTGCAGCGGCGGCGATCTTGCCGTCGCGTGCCGTGCAGGCGGCCGATACGCCTCCGGAGCCCGTGAAGCCCGCCAAGCACTCGAAGCCCAACAAGGCCGGAGCCAAGCAGGACCCGTACTTCACGCCGGCCGAGGACTTCCAGGATGTCTCGCGCGGCAAGCCCTTGCCTTATACGCTGTCGGAAGAGAAGAAGCGCGAAGTTGGTCTGACTCGCGACACCTGGAAGCTCGAAGTCATTTCCGATCCGGAGCACCCGGCCAAGCTGGGCAAGCCGTTGACGCAGGCCGATGGCACGGCCCTCGACTTTGCCGGCTTGCTCGAACTCGGGAAGCAACACGCCGTGCGATTTCCCAAGGTGATGACGTGCCTCAACCTCGGCTGCCCGTTGGGCATGGGCCTATGGGAAGGAGTGCCGCTGCGCGAGGTCGTGTGGCTCACCAAGCCCCGCGATAAAGTGCGGCGGGTCTTTTATTACGGCTACCACAACGACGATCCGAAGCAGATGTTCCGCAGCTCCCTACCCATCGGCCGGGTGCTCGAAGACCCTTTCGATTTGCCGCCGGTCATTTTGTGCTACAAGCTCAACGGCGAGTGGCTCGACTCGGAGCGCGGCGGACCGGTGCGCGTTGTCGTGCCTGAGCACTACGGCTTCAAGTCGATTAAATGGCTGACGCACGTCGTGCTGACCAACCTGGCGCAGGCCAACGACACCTATGCCGACGCCGACAACGACGTCGACAGTCCGCTGAAAACGTTCGCCGCCACCCTGACGGTGCCCAACGATGCGTCGGCAGGTCAGCCAATTCCGGTGAGCGGCTACGCGCAGGTTGGCATCTCGGGCCTGTCGAAGGTGCAGGTCTGGGTGCAATCCAGTGCCGAGCAGCAGCCGGAGGGCGATCCGCACTTCACCAAGGCCCCGTGGAGCGACGCCGAAATTCTCTCGCCGCCCGAACACTGGGGCGCGCTCCCCGAGGGGCGCATTCCGGCCGAGACGCTGGGCTTCGACGCCGCCGGCAAACCGCGCTCCTGGCCGCTGCGGCTGGCCAAAGTCCACTGGGCGGCCGTTCTGCCGGGCCTGCCCGCGGGCGACTACACGCTGCGCTGCCGAACGATCGACGAGAAAGGCTTCGCCCAACCGATGCCGCGACCATTCCGTAAATCAGGGCATTCGATTATCGAGGCGGTGACGTTCAAAGTGAAGGCGTGATGCCGGATGAGCGACCGGCACAGCCGGCCCTACTTTGCTCCGGCGGGGACGATCGTCGCCGCGTCCTTATGAGCAGCAGCGCCATTGACAACCCAACGGCCGCCAGCGGCAACCCGTATCTCCGCGGCGACTCTCCCGAGCCCAACGGGCAGAAATCGTAATAGCCGTTGAACATCTCGTCGGTCGTCTGCGGGCCGCATTTTATCGTGGCGCTGGGATCCGGATTGCTGCGATTGGCGGCCGAGTTGTCGTAGATCGCCACGCCACGCAGCGTGGTGCCGGCTGGCAGCAGCTTCGGTTCGGACAGGATGTAACGGTGTTGCCACATGAAATCGAACATCGGCACGCTTAGCAACACTTCCCGCCGGCCGTCGGGATAAATGGCTTCGTAGCGAAACGACTTGCCGCGCAAGTGCATGTGCGGGAAGAGCGACAGGAGCAGCACGTCTTCGGTCGTGGTCCAGCTTTGTTCCAACTGCTTGTTGGCTTCGAAAGGCTGAATCTCAAAGCCCTCGCGCAGCAGGTTGCCCGTGTAGACCGCGGCCTTTACATCGTGCGTCAGCGTCAGGCCGAGGCTTGTCTGGTCCGTCGTGGCCGCGCCGTTGGTCACATAATGCAATTGAAAATAAATGTGCCAGCCGGCCGGGATTTTGCGGGCCAGCCCTTCCGGTAGCACGGTGGGCGTCAGGCCGGGCACAAAGTCGGCGAAATACTGCAGGCCGCGCTGCTCCGCTTTGGCCACATCGCCGCCGCTCGGCGGACCAATGTAGACGTTGCAATGGTGGACCACCGCGCGGTTGCCGGGCCGAATCTCGGTGCCGCGGATCCAGGTGTCCGCAGTGAAACCAGGATCGCATTCCACCGTGATGTAATCGACAATTCCCTGAGCAGGCACCTCGATCGGCTCGGGCACCGTCACAATCTTGTCCGGCTTGCCGATGCGCCATACCTGCGCAGTTTCGGCTGGCGGCGGCGAAAGTGAACGCGTGTCTGGCGGCTTCCCTGTGCCTGGCGTTTTGCCCGCGCAGACCGCCGTCGATCCAATCGTAGAGCAACTGCTTTTCGTCGGCCGTCATGCGGCGCTCGTTGCTGAAGTGCCCGTAGCGCAAATCGGCGTGCCAAGGGGGCATGACTCCGTCGGCGACGCGCTCGCGCATGGTTTTGGCCCAAGCGACGGCGTCCGGATAACTGGTCAAAGAAAACGGAGCGACCTGGCCCGGCCGATGGCACTCGGTGCAATGCCGCTTCAGCAGCGGGGCGATGTCACTCGCGTAAGTGATTTCGCCCGCGAGGCCCGGCTCCGCGCGATCCAGGAAACAGCCGGCAACCTCCGTTTCCGGCAGCGACACAGGCTTGCCGCTCAGCAACTCGTCGATGGCTTCCGCGAGATCCCGCCGCAGCGGCGCGGGCCGCCGTGTGCCAGGCCCATACTGGTCGTCGACTCGGCCGTGGTATTGGATCTGGCGATTTTCGTCGAGCAAGAAGATCTCGAGTTGGCGGCTGGCCCCAAAACGATCGGCGATCCGCTGGCCGTCGTCTTTCAGAATTGGAAAGGGGCAGCCATGCTCGTCGGCGAAGCGGGCGATCCTGGCCGGCGTGTCGTGAGCGTTCGAATTGATGCCGAGGAAGGCCACGTCGCCATCGCGATAGCGCTCCGCGAGTTCGTTGAGACGCCCGGCATAGAGCTTTGCCAAAGGGCAGTCGATGCCGATGAACGCAATCACGACCAGCCGCTTGCCGGCCAACTCGCTGAGCCGATGGGCGACCTGGCGGCAGTCTGGCAACTCAAAGTCCGGCACGCCGGCCAACGTCGGCGCCACGGGAGCCGCGGCCGTTCCGCAGAGCAACAGCAGGCAGATAAACGGTCGGATTCTCATGACGCGAACAATTCCGTAGGGCCGGCTGTGCCGGCCAGTTTCGGCGTTTGGATTTGTGAAAACGGCCGGTCCGATGCCCGCGCGACGAAAGAGCGGCCGGCACAGCCGACCCTACAATGGGGCCACTTTGCGGCAAAAACCGCGGTTGGCCGCCCACACAAGTCTATGTTGCCATTCGCCCCCCGGCGGAAGCATTTTTCGGCCCTTTTTTTCGCCACTTCTCGGTTCCTAAAACTAGCGTCGGAGCCGCCGAGCGATCAAACTGTCAGGAACATCAAGATTGCCACCAGCCAATCCCCTTCAGGACAGACCGATGACCCTACGACAGCACATTTTCGGCGGAAGTTTTTTGGTTGCGTTGACACTGGCCGCACTCTCAGCCTCCAGTCGGGCTCAGGAAGCAGCAGCGAAACCGGCGGCGACGACGGAAGCCAAGCCAGACGCCTCGGCGCCGAAGCCGGAGGGCAAACCAGAAGCGGGTGCAAAACCGGACGCGAAACCAGAACCGGCCAAGCCCGGCGCCACGCCGGAAGCCGCCGCCAAACCGGAAACCGCCGTCAAGCCGGCACTGGTGGAACCCGCGCCGCGAGCCCTTTTCAACGGCACAGACCTGACCGGATGGAAAGGGGACAAGGACCATTGGGCGGTGGAAGACGGCGCCATCGTCGGCAGCACGTCGCGCGACAAGCCACTCAAGAAAGGGAACACCTTCCTGATCTGGGAAGGGGGCGAGCCGGAAAACTTCGAGCTCAGCGTGAAATACCGGTTCATCGACCACGCCAATAATTCGGGCATCCAATTTCGCAGCCGGCTTCTCCCGGACGGTTCCCCCTGGACCATCGCCGGATACCAGTATGATCTTAGCTGGGATGGCGACCTGACCGCGACCCTCACCGAAGAACGGCAGCGCGGGATCGTGGCATCCAAAGGACAAAAGGTCGTCATCCTGCCCAATGGGTCCCGCATGCTGGCCGAGCAAATCGCCAAGGCCGCAGACCTGGCCGGCGACACGCGGCGCGACGACTGGAACGACGCCGTGGTGCGCTGCGTGGGCAATCGGATCGTTTTTGAGTTGAACGGCGTCAAGATGCTGGAGCTCGTCGACCACCAGGCCGACAAGCGAGCGCTCAAGGGCCTCATCGCGCTGCAACTGCATCAAGGCGCGCCGATGAAGGTGATGTTCAAAGACATTCTGCTCAAGGAGCTGCCGGCCGGCGGCCTCGTCAAACCGGAAGAGACCCCGCTGCCCGCCGACGCCCAAGACCTGAACCTGGAAAGCATGCCCGCTCGACTCGCGCACGGTTTGAAGAAGAAGGACGCGAAGATTCTGGATGGGTTGCGGCTGGTCGGTCCGAAGACCGAGGCCGCGGAATTGACCTCCGCCCTGCTGGCTCGCCTCACGGAGAGCGAACTGGACGGCGTCACGGTCGTCGACGTGTCGAAGGAGGACCGCGGCAAATGGGATCAGGAGGCCAAACTCGCGAAATCCCACTGGTCCGGCCAAATTAATAAGGCCCTGAACGTGGCCTTCAAAAATGGGGGGAGCATTCGGCTGCCCCTTTCGCAAGCCGACGGCCAGTGGCGATTGACAACCCTGACGGTCCGCTCAGGCTTGCGGTCGGGCGATGGCCGTCCGAATTTGGCGCTCGGCGGACAAGCGAGCGCCTCGAGCGACGAGGCTGATCGGGGCAATGTGGCCGCCGGGGCCATCGATGCCGAAGCCGAGACGCTGTGGTGTGCTTCGACCGGGCACGAAAACGAATGGTGGCAAATCGACTTGGGCGAAGAACGAAAGCTGACCGGCTGCCAGTTTGATTGGGAGGCCCCGACCGGCGCGTTCCATTATCGGGTCGACGCGTCTTACGACGGCCAGGCCTGGAAGCCGGTTGCCGAGGGTGCCAAAGAGCAAGACGCCGGCACCGCAAAGCATGACTTTAGCGATTCGGCCCGTTATCTCCGCGTGACGTTCTTCGGCTGTTATCCGGCAGGCTGGGCCGCGCTGCGCGAGGCCCGCGTGTTCGGCGAGAAATCGGCTTTGCAGCCGTCGGCCGTGGCGCCCCCGGAACCGCTGGCCCCAGGAGGCCGCTATAAGAAGCATGACATGAATCGTCCGCGCGCCGCTGGCCATTACGCCGCCGGCGCCGAGTTCGCAGGAACGACCGGGCACTCCGCCTTCGGACGCCGTGGTCCTCTTCGACGGACAGAGCCTCTCGAATTGGTGCTTTGGCACCAAGGACAAGGGTGGCGACCCGGCCGTTGATGCCAAGTGGAAGGTCGAGAACGGCTACATGGAGGTCGCACCGGGAGGCGGAATGGTCTTTACCCGCGAGAAGTTCGCCGACGCGCAGCTCCACATTGAATGGGCCGCGCCGGCCGAAGTGAAAGGCAGCGGACAGGGACGCGGCAACAGCGGCATCTTCATCCACGGACACCCGGAAATCCAGGTGCTCGATTCCTACCAGAACGACACCTACCCGGACGGCCAGGCCTCGGGCGTTTACGGCTTTTATCCGCCGCTGGTGAATGCGACCCGCAAGCCGGGTGAATGGCAATTTTACGACATCATCTATGTCGCGCCGCGGCTGGAGCAAGGACACGTGGTGAAAGCGGCGACCTTCACGGTTTTTCTGAACGGAGTTCTAGTGCAAAACGGCGTCGAGGTGCCAGGCTCGGCAGTCGAGTGCCCGCTGGGGCTGCAAGATCATCACAATCCAGTGCGCTACCGCAACATCTGGTTCCGGCGGCTGTAGGCGGGCTATTGCTTCGGCGGTTTTGCCTCCCGCACCACGGCTCCATGCTCCTCGCTGAGGATCAGCAGAGAGAACTTGTCGACGTAATCGAGTTCATTGGTGCTTAGCGAACTGTAATCGAAGCGGCCGCGCAGATCGGTGTAGCCGTCCTTGTAGAACCGGACGCGGCCGTCCTGCATGCGGGCATAGACTTTCACGTAGACCTTGGCGAGTGGCCTGGCCTGGGCGCGCGTCGGTGACGCGCACCTGGCCGTAGTTTTCGACCAGTTGCACCTTGAGCGCGCTTGAGTAATAGGGCTGCGATTGCGTGTGCCCAGCGGCCACGATTTCGACCAGCACGTTGCCGTTGACGAGCGACTCGGGGAGCGGGAATTCGAAGGTCGAACCCTGCGGCCGGCAATTGGATACCCTGCGACACGTTTGGCAGGATGTTCGAGAACTGCCGCGAATCTCCCTGGACGAACGGGTTGCGGCTGAACAGCAATTCGACGTCCATCAGGTAATAATTGACTCGCACCTGCTTGATGTTCTGGAAATTCAGCTTCACCGTTTTGCCTTCGACCGCGAAATCAAAGGCCGGCGTCGCGGCCGCCTCGCTCGTCTGCTGCTGGGTGCGGTCTTCCTTGTCCGCAATCCGCACCTCGTTCCGCTCGATCTCCTCGGCCTGATTCAGAATGTTGGCAAACGCCTTCTGCCAGCTTTCGATCGGGTAGTCGGCATAGCGGGCGGCGATTTGCCGTGCCAGCTTGGGCTCGGATTTGTAAAAGTCGAGATACGCGTTGAAATAGTCATACTGCAATTGCGTGGCCAGTTGGCCGGCATCCACGCGGCCAAAGAACGTCACGGCTTCCTCCACGCGATCCTGCAACAGCAAGTAGTAGGTCACGGTCATCAGCTCGACGTCGCTGAGTTGCCGACGATAGCTCAGAATCTTGAGCAACCGTTGGTATTGAGCCAGGAAGCGGTCGTTCAGGATTTGGCGCTGACGGCCCAATTGACCGACCCGAGCGTTGACCAGCGGACGATAGTCCATCTGCTCGTAGATCCGGCGCATGATCGGATCGATGGTCAGCAGCGGGCTATCAAGCGATTCGCCGCACTGGCCGACAAACTCATTGGCGAACTGCAAGAACTGCCGGATCGAAGGGACGTCGTTGTGCTTGACGCCGTACGACCAGAGCAACTGGCTGTACACGTGCCGGGCATTGAGCAGATCGATCGCCGCCAGAAAAAACGTCTTGTCCTGCATCCGCCAGGCCATCCGTTCGAGATTCACTTGCAGCAGGTTTTCGCTTCGCAGGAAATTAAGCACGTCTTCCGGCGTGCCATGCTGCGAGAGGTAGTCCCACGATTGCTTGTCGATGTTGGTCAGCTCCTCCACGACGTTGAACACGAAGGGAGCGGCAAAGGCCAGGATTTCGTCATTGCCGCCGACCTGAACCGGATAATGGGCAAACTTGCCGGCCAGCGGGAAGTAGAAATAGTACTCCAGCGTTTGCGTGTGATAAGGCTGCAAATCCAGGTGGACGCTGCGCGTGGGCTGAGTGCCTGCCACCGGCATGGCTCCGGCGGGGATTTGCAAGAGGACATCGCACTTTTTCGCGACGAGCCGGGATTCGTCACCACGATGTGGCAGCCATACACAACGTCGACCAGGAACTCTTCCGTCACGAACCGGTCGACCTGCTCCCCATTCTCCAGGCGATGACGGTCTCCCTGACGAAAGAAGTTCTGACTCACCAGGACCGGCGCATTCTGTGCGACTTTGGCTCTCGGTTGGATCTCCTCGTGATAAGCGATGAGCGGGCTGCCGGCGGTGAGGGTCATCTGACTCCCCTGGAACTCGGTCTTATGCGCGGCCGCTTTGAAGGGAAGATCCAACAAGGCCAAGGCAGTCAGCATTTCCGGGAAACTGTGCGTGGCCTCGGCCATGTTGGTTGGAAAGAAGGGCTGGGCCGGATCGTGATTGGCAAACTCGTTCCAGAAGGCATTGGCCGCGATCAGCGCGGCGTTTTGCTGATCCAGCGGCAATTGGTAGTAGTTGCTTTCGACCCATTCCATGGTCTTGTCCAGCTTGCGATAGTATTGCTGCATGAGCTGGCGCCGCGGTCCGTCGGCAGCGGCAAACTCGAGTTCGTCCATTGCTTTGTCGGCGTTTGCGTCGGCCGCCATGTCGGCGTCCTTGGCGTCGCCACGTGCGGCACGTCGGCCCAGCGATTGCTTCAGCCTCTTGGCCGCCTCGGCCGGGGCAGCAAGTGTGGCCTGCGGTTTTCCGGCCGCCTTTGCCGATCTTGCTTCTGCGAGACCCTCCCCCGCCGCGGGTACAGGGGAGGCCGCCGGCATCGCGCCCGCTGCGAATCCCAACGCGGGGCTGGCATTTACCCCATCCATCAGCACTTTTTGCTCAGTGGCCTTGTTCTCGGCGTTGCGCAGGCCGAGTTGATCTTCCTGGTCGAGTCGCCGTCCCTTGCAGTGCCGTGTTGAATAAGTGCTCAAATCGCTCCGGATCCGGCGGAAGCAAATGAAACTCATCCGTGATCAGCCGGGCGAGGGACGCATGTTGCCCCTCGATGCGCAAGCCCAGGAGCGTCCGCTCGAACGTGTTGAGCTGGGCGAAGTTCCACGGCTTGAGAGTGCTTGTCAGATCTTCTCCCAGCAGCCAGCGGTCGAGAAATTGCTTTTCCTTCTTGTTCGCCAGATAAGGCCGGATTGCCGTTTTGAAGAACTCGGGATCGTGCCGGGCCAAGAAGAAGTGCAACTCGTGACTGGCGTACTTTAAATACAGCGATCGCTTTTCTTCCGGCTTGAGGGCCGGCCAATCTCGCAGGAACCGGAACTCGGTCAGCTTGGGATCGTTGTTCAGCGCGGCATAGAGGGCGAAGACTCGCGCCAGGCTGTCGTAGACTTCAAACCGCGTGCTGCCGATATCGGCCACCGCCAATTTGCCATCGGCCGGCACGACGCTGATGCGGCGCTGCAGCATGAAGTGCTGCTTAGGATCCAGCCCCTTGGCCAGCCGGAGGTCGAGATAATCGGCCTTCACTTCCGGTAACGCCACGATTCGGCTGGCCGTGTTCTGCGGGTCGACGGCTACGACGAGCAATTCCTGATGCGAGCCCAAATCGGCCCGTTTCAGCTCAATCACGCCATCCTTATCCGGCAGCACGTTGGCCACCACGAGCGAACTGGCGGCCAGAAAATCGAGATCTGCGAAGTCTGCCGGCGACGAAGCGGCAGCCATTTCGGCCAGTTTGCGAAGGCCATTTTGGCCCCCCTTCCCCACGCCACCAGCAAACGTAGTGCCCGCCTGCGCCTCTTGCTGGCCCGTTTCCGTGCTGCGGATGGCCCAGGGGTTCAGCAGCAAGCTCGGCCGCTCGAGCATGTTGCCGGGATACTTGTGGGCGAACCGGCGGTCGATGATGTAACGATATTCGTCGCCGATGTCCCGGCCGGCGACAAATTGCGATTCAGGCCGCGGCGCGATGATCGAGTAAGGTTCGACCAGGACGACTCCGGCGAGGCTATGAAAAGCGTGATACGCCGGCTCGAAACGGGTACCGAAGATGTGGACCCGGGCTAGCGGAGTGACATTTTGCAATTGAACTCGGACCGTGTCCTTGGTCACTTCGACAGGCTTTATCTGCAAGGGCCGATCATTACGCACTTCGAGCTTGCGATAGTTGCCCAGGACATAGCCGGCACGGCGCGGGCCTTCGGTGAGCCGCAAGCGGATCTGCGTGTTCGACCGCTTGAGCAGCAGCGAGTAATCCCCCGGCGGCAACTTGCCGATCGCCAGCAGTCCGCCGTCCAGCAAGAGGTTTTCGAACCGGTCGGCCACAAAGTTGTCGCCGCGCAGCTCCAATAGCGAAAGCTCCGAGCGATCCGGGGCTTGCTGCTTGCCCATGTAAGGGACTTCGATCCGCTGGTCCGCCTCCCCTTGGACCGATTCCGCATAGGTGTGCGCGTCGTGGCGGATCGGCCAGGAGCGCGAAGTCCCTTGTGGCCCCGTCACCGTGACCGTTGCCACGCCCGCCAGTGGCCCCAGCACGGCCCGGCCACGCTCGTTGGTCTGTAGCGACAAATCGACCGGCTGGATGTAATCGCGCAATTTGAGGGCGACTTGCAGCGGACGATCGGGTTTGACTTCGCCCGTCTTGCCCAGCAGGTCGACGACGTAATCGTCGCCGATCCGGGCAAAATGCAGATCCTCGGTTTTGTCGGTCCGATCGATCTCGTTGAGGGCAAAGATTTGCTCAGCCACAAGGTCGACTTTGCGGTTCTGGCTTTGGTTGTGTACTTTGGCCTTCAACTGAAAGCGGATCGTGGCCAGCCGCTGGGGAACCTGGAACTCGTAGGTTGTTTCGCGGTCGGCGAACAGTTCGAAGTTTGGCACATCCTTGGTCGTGACCACGTTGTCCAGGTCGGTGGACGTGATCGTGAGCCGAATGTCTTCCAGGATTTTCCGCGACACGGGAATTCCGCTGAGCGACAACTGGGGCCGCAAAATCAACTCGGCCTTGCGGCGGGCAATCAACGCTTCCCGATCGACGTAGAACCCGGCTGAGAGGGCATAATTCTCCGCTTCCTGCTGAAAGAACTCGAGGGACGAAAAGCCCCCGGCCGAAAGGATCAGCGGTTGCCGGCCAGGCTGGTTGGTGAAGGGGACCGCGATCGTGCCATCCTTGTCCGGCTGGTAAAGCGTGCCGGCCAGCCACAGGGTTGCATCCGGCACGATTGCGTTCTTCTCGTCGAGCACCGTGAAGACCTGTCCGGCAATGCCGGTGCGCACGAGATAACGCAGCTTTCCCAGGTGAATCAGGGCCCGGCTGGCCTTGCCATTGCCTATGAAGTCGATTACGTAGACGCCACGATGGCTGAGCTTGGGGAATTCGAAGTGCCGGCCAGTACGGCGCAGCGGCGGTTCCTGGTAATGGTGGGTCGTCTCCTCGTTGGCCACCAGGCCGTCGAGATTGATGTCGGGGCCGATCTCTTTGAAATTCTGACGGTAGAAGTTTTGCGTGTTGATTTCAAAGACTTTGACGAGCAGGGTCTCGACGTTCTTGACGTGCAGGTCGAGGGACACCGGTTCTCCGGCGGTGAGTTCGGTCTTGTTGGTGAAGGCAAAGTCGAGATCGATTCGTTCCTTGAGTTGCTGGTAAACGGCCGGCGGCATCAGCGAAACCCACTTTTCCGCGTCTCCCAAGCCGCTTGAGATCTTGGCTTCGGCGAACACCTGTTTCAAATACTGATCATGGATGTACGGCGCATAGACCTTGAAGTCGTCGGCATCGACCAGAAAATGGAGCAGGTAGCTGCGCACCAGCGGTTCGTCGTCGCCGACCGGCGGCAATAAAGTGGCTTGGCTGAAATCGTGCTGCAAATTCGCGACCGGCTGTTGCTCGACCCGTTGCATGAACTTCGCCTGGATGTACACGACGTGTTTCGGCAGTTTGAGATACTCCAAGAACAGCTCGGGACTGTATTTTCCCCGGGAACGATCCAGCAGCAGCCGTTGATAAAGCACGTGGGCCTTGAGCGAGTTGTGCGCGGGGGAGAGAGTCTTGACGAAGTCCCACTGCCGCTGGAGATACACCGAGAGGGCCGGCGGATCCTGTCGCCAATTCACGTCGTTCGAAGGTTGCAGCCGTACGAGATACGTGTTGACGAACTGCGCTGGTTGCGCAAATCGGGCATGAGCTTCAAGCATTCATCGAGCTGGCCAGCAGCAACCGGTGATGGATCGGGAATTGGCCGAAGCCGCCGCTATGGGGATGATTCAAGTCGGCAATGATGAGCTTGACCAGGTTCGCACGGTCGGGGTTCGCATGGTCGGGCCGCTGCAAGCGCGACAAGAGCTGGCGCCGCTGGTCGGGGTTCAGTTCGGCGCCGACCAGCCAGTCCAAGGCCGAGTCTTCGAAACCTTGCAGCGTATTGGGAAACTGGCTGAACGCTTGCTGATTAAGGCGCTCGCGAGCCAACAGGGCCGGATCGAGCTTTGTGGGCAAATTCGGCTTCCGGTCAAGCGCCTCTCGCTGATGACTGAAATGCAAGTTGAGCCGCTGGCGAATCACGTCCAGACCGCGCTGCGGATCTTGATTGTACGTGAGCAAAGCGCGACGGTTGTAAATCTCGATGGCCCGCGGCGTCCAGTTGTAGCGATCGACCCAAACCTTCAGCGTTTGGTCGGACTTTTCCCACTGCTCGGTGTTCAGGTAATGGAGGGAGTAATAGTAGTAATAATCCTCGGTGCCAGGAATGAGCTGCTGAAGTGCCGTGGTCCGATCCGTGGCCAATGCAAAGGTTTCCAGCCAGCCGATTTCTCCGGCGAGCGTAACGCTCGCGCCGCCGCACAGAGCCAGCACCATCAGAAAAACGACGACGACAATATGCTTACGAGTCATACAAGACGCCTCAGAAGTGCGAGGGGAAAAGGGATGTGCCAAATCGCGCACATCCATTCTAAAGCCCACGGATTGCATCCGCGGGTCTCGCGCAGCGAAAGGCACGCATAAAGGATACTATTGAATTCCGGCGTGCAAGGGCCGTTTCAGGCTCATGTTAGACGCCTTTGCCGGCCGTAAGTTCCCTGATCGGGCAGCCAGCGCAAGAAGAAAGCCGGTTGGGGGCTTTTATTAAGGGTTCGCCTGGCGGCCGGGCGATTAGCGGAACCGCTCAGGCTCGCGGTCGGCGGTGGTTGGCGCCGATTCGGCAGGAGCCGATTGCGCGGGGGCCGCAGCGCCCCCTTGCTGTGGATTGGTCACGGCCGCCTTGAGCCACCAGCCCAATGCGAACGGAACTCCCAGCAAGATCAGAGCGATCATCAAAAGCTTGTGCCCCGAGTGCGGCAAAACATGCCGCGCCAATTGAACGTCGGGCGAATAGTAGCCCAATTCCCGTTTGATGTCCCGCTTTTCGTTGCCCCACCAACGAAATGGCCGGAGCAAGGCCGTAATGCCAAGCTCTCGCTTGATCTTTTTTTCTTCCTGCGTGACGCCAAGCTGAGTCCGCAGAGAAGAGCGTCGATAGCGGATCCGTTCCATGAGTAGCTCCGGCGAAAGGCAGAACAATTTAGGGCGAAAGGCGGCAACCTGTGCGAGGCGGGTTTATATCGCAAAGCGGCGATCAGCAGAACGGCAGTTTGTGACGAAGCAAGGGTACGGGCAAAGCCAGCAGCCAGTAGGTCAGGCACTCCCGTGCCTGACATTGATTAACTGGGCGAACATGCCTGATGATCGCCGCTATTGTTGTGCTAGCAACAGCGATCACTTTTGGAGAGCGGACGAGAACTCTCGAACTCTTGTCAGGCACGGGAGAGCCTGACCTACGGCGACGGCTTTGCTGGCTTCCCACCGTCGCCGGTCTTCGCGCCCAGGTCGAAGCACTTCAACGTCCGCGTGTCGCGGGCATAGAACAAGCCGTCCGCCAGCGCGGGCAGTGCTTGCACCGTGGTGGGAAACAATTGCGACTTTGCCAGTTCGCGATATTCGGCGGCCACGGGATCGGCCAGAACGAGCGTGCCGTCCGTCTTCATGATCAGCAGCTCATTGTCCGCCAGGATCAGCGTGCCGGTGCCGAAGCCTTCTTGGGTCCAGAGGACGCGACCGTCGAGCGGATTGATAGCTCGCAATCGCGCGATGCCGGCATCCTGCCGCCCGTCGATGCCGAACAACGTGCCGCCGTGAAAGATGCCGGTGGTAAACTGGCTCGACAAGACGTCGTCGCCTGCCCACACTCGCTTAGCCCCGCCCGCGCTGATAGTCGCCAGTTCGGCTCCCACGCCATAACTGGCGGTGACGAAAAGGTGATTGTCCAGCAGCACGGGATTGGCCGCATTGACCGTCGGTCCGCGCATGCCGAAGGGAAAGCGAAACCGAATGCCACCGTTGTCCGGATTGACCGACACCACGTTCAATCGGGTGACGAAAATCACTTGCCGCCTGCCGTCGATGGTGGCGGCAATCGGCGACGAGTAACTGGCGGCCTCGTCGGTGGCCTTCCAAACGGTTGAACCGTCGATCACGGCGAGGGCCACGATGCCGGCTCCCCGGCCGCCGACATTGACCAGCAGCTTGCCGTCTTCGACGATCGGCGTGCTGCCGGCACCGAAATAGCCCTCCGGCGCCCGAACTCGCGATAAAGATCTCGCGACCAACGGGTCTTGCCCGTGTCGAACGCTAGGCAGTGGACGTCGCCGCCGGCGCCAAACAGGAAGACTGAGTTGCCGGCAATCACCGGCACGCAGCGCGGACCGTCGTCCGGCGCGATGCCGCTGGTATAGTGCGTGGGAAAGGGAACCTGCCACAACTTCTTGCCGGTGCGCAGCGTCGAGGGCCAGCACAATCGCTTCGGCATCCTCACGATGAAATAAGATCAGCCGGCCGCTGCTCACCGCCGGACCGGCGTATCCCGAACCGACGGACCGCTGCCAGACCAAGCTCGGTCCGGCTTCCG
Organism: uncultured Planctomycetia bacterium; assembly: GCA_963807715.1. Lineage (GTDB taxonomy): Bacteria > Planctomycetota > Planctomycetia > Pirellulales > PALSA-1355 > CAWECK01. The sequence continues at coordinate 542,472 of CAWECK010000016.1, read as the reverse complement.
GCAGGCTGCGAACCAGGTGCTCATCGTCCGCAACTCCATTGCGATGGGGACCCAGAATCTGCGGCCAATCACCGGCGGCGGCCGTTGCGGCGATAAACGCCAAAGCCAGCAGCAACGCCGGAAAAAACCCTGGTAGCCGGGATAGCCAGCTGGGTTCGCAGTGCCTGAATTCACCGTGCGGCAGGTACGGCAAGTGCCAGATAAAAGACCAAAAAGGCCGGGCATCTCTCGCCATGTGGTTGTCCTTTCGCCTGCCTAAGGCCAAAATAACGGCCAAGCGGCGCGGTTGCTTGCCTGGACGTGTTCCAATCGTTGCATCCGGCCGATTATAGTTTGCCGACCGGCCAAGCAATACCTGCCCAGCGCGTCGAACTGCAGCCGTGTACGCACAATTTCACAGACCGTCGGCGCGGATTCCGGGAGTCGTTCGTCTTGTCTCGATGGTTTCGATTTTACGAAAAGAAGCGCGGCGACCGGCGCACCGGGTCCAAGCAGTTTGCCAGCTTGGGCGAGGCGCTATTCTTCAGCGTCTTTCTCCTCGCCGGCGCCGTGTTCTTCGCCATCATGTTTGCCAATCTGGTGATCCCGGAATGGAGCGCCAATCGGTTTTTCGCCGAAACGCCCTGCGTTGTCGATCGCGTGGTCATCCATGAAAGCGACGGCACCGACGGCGGCATCGTTTATCGGCCCGACATCCATATCCATTACACTGTCGGGGGCACCCGCTACGATACGGTGACTTACAACATCCAGCGGGATACGTACAGCAGCCGCGCGGCGGCCGAAACCCGGGCGGAACCGTTTGTCGCCGGCCGCGAATATCCTTGCTGGTACGATACCATGAACCCGGCCACCGCCGTATTGGTGCGCGGCTACAGCGGTTTCGTCTATGTCGTGTTGTTGGTGCCGATCTCATTCATCGTGATTGGCGGAGGGGGCCTGATTTACACGATTTCGCATTGGGGCACCTCGGCCGAGCGCCGCGCATCGCTCGCCCAGCAGGCCGCGCGAATCGACGTCTTCGAGACTAACGATCAGCAGCAGGACCAGTATCCGGCGATCCCATGCGACGCGAATCTGACCAACAGCCCCGGCACCACGCTGGCCTATCGTTTGCCGGTGGCGGTGGAACCAGGCTGGGCCCTTTTTCTGGCCCTTGCCGCCTGCGTGTTCTGGAACGGAATCGTGGCGATGTTCGTCGTCATGGTCATTCAAGGGCATCGGCGGAATGAGCCGGACTGGGGCCTGACCGTGTTTGTGGCGCCCTTCGTGCTCATCGGCATCGGTCTGATGATCTATCTGGCACGGCAGCTTTTCGTCACCACGGGCATTGGCGCCACGCGGATTGAGATCTCCGATCACCCGCTCAAACCGGGCGAACGTTACGAAATCCTGATTGCGCAAGCCGGGCGGTTGTCGATCAACTCGTTGGAAGTGCTGCTGGCTTGCGACGAATGGGCCACGTACCGTCAAGGGACGGACACGCGCACCGAATCTCGGCGCGTCTGCATCCGGCCGGTGTTTCGCCGCGAGAGTTTCGGGATCCACCCTGGCGTGCCCTTCGAAAGCCGCTGCCCGCTGGAGATTCCCCGAGATGCCATGCACTCTTTCAAAACCGACCATAACGAGATCAACTGGAAATTGATCGTGCGCGGCGATGTGGCGGGCTGGCCGAACTTTGATCGAGAATTCCCCGTGTTCGTCTATCCCCAAGCCGGCGCCCCGAGTGCATGATGGCGACAAACGGCCCGCAGTTGACGCTCACGCACGAACAGGCGAGTTACCAGCCCGGCGATATGCTGACGGGCACGTTTTCTATCGGTCCAGGCGACTTGGAGGACGTCAGATCCGTCGAACTATCAGTCCTCTGGCATACCGAGGGAAAAGGGGATGAGGACATGGCCGTCCATTATTTCCAGCGATTTGAGCCCAGCGGCGTCGAGTGGCGTCAAATGGGGCAGCCGCAAACCTTCAGCACGCGTCTCCCTAATAGCCCACTTAGCTATGACGGCGTGATTCTCAAAATCCGCTGGTGTGTGCGGTTGCGCGTATTTATGCGGCGTAGCAAGGATGCGACCGAGGAGATTTCGTTTCAACTAGGCAATGTGCCGGCAGCCGAAGTGGTGGCAACATGAACTCCACTGGGCGGATCGAAGCCGGCACGAATCCGTTCGCCACGCGGTTCGTCAAGCCCGGGCGCTGGCTTTCGAGTTTGCCGTCGGCCAGTCAACCGCCGAACTCGTGACGCGGCTGGCGGCCAGCGGCTGGCGTGGGGCGATCGTCGGGCCGCATGGGAGCGGCAAGTCGACTCTGCTCGCCGCGCTGCTGGCAGAGCTGCACGGCCAAGGGCACAACACGCTGGTCTATCGCCTGCACGACGGGGAACGACGCTTGAACCCATCGCCGGCGGCGTGAAGCGGCCCGATTGAGAGCCGATCTTCTGGCCGTCGATGGCTACGAACAATTAAGCGCCTTGGCGCGCTGGCACCTGGCACGGCTTTGCCGCAGGCGCGGCTTGGGGCTGTTGGTCACTTCGCATCAACCAACCGGATTGCCGACGCTCTATTGCACCCGTCCCACGCCGGAACTTGTGAACCGCCTGATTGCCCGCTTGCTCGGCGACGAACTTTCGCCCAAGTGGCGTGAGTCGGCTGGGCGGAGTTTTGCCGAGCGGCGAGGGGACGTTCGCGAAGTCTTGTTCGATCTGTATGACTTGTATGAGATGCAACGGCGATCTTGAAAACGTGCTAGCAATGGTTGTGGTTGCCGAGCTCTTGTTGGGCAATTTTTTCCTGGGCCAATATCTTCGGCCCGCCCTTTGCATCGCAAGCCGAGGTCGCGGAACAATCGGCGCAGAGGGCACATCCGCTAGCAGTTTGTCAGCCGGCCGCCGAATCGTGTCCTAAATTATTGCATAGGCACGGAAGAATCGATCCTTGGATGCTTCGACGCGCGGGCTAGCGCAGGCCAGGAAAAGACTACCTGTCCGGCAAGGCTTACGCAGACGGCAACTACGATGCTAGCTGTATTTTCTTCCAAATAGATTGAAGAGACTCGCGGGATATTGACATCTATGGACGCAGCCGGTCTAAGAAAAGGCAGGCCCGTTTTTACCGGAGACACCACGATGTTTGGTCGTAAATTACAATTCGTGCTTGCCAGCTTGGCCGCGTGCTTGGCGCTGGCCGGAAGCGCGCTGAGTGCAATGCCCAGTGCAATTGCTTCAGACGCCCCGCGATTGCAGCGCCGGTGGCACCGATCATCTCTTATCGACCGGTGTTTGCTGCCCCGGTCCCGGTGGCCGCGCAGACGGTGAACTACATGCCTTACACGGCCTATCGCACCGTTTACACCAACATGCCCGTGACAACCTATCAGCCGGTCGCGGCGTGCGGTCCTTGCGGCGGCGCGACGACGGTCATGCGACCGGTGACGACCTACGCCCTGCGACCGCAACTTGTTCCGTATACAACCTACCGCCCCGTAGTCACGTCGGTTGTCGCGGCCTATGCCCCGGTTGCTCAGGCCTGCAGTCCCTGCGGCGGCGCCGTGGGGGTTCCGTTGGTTCCCAGCCAGATGGCGACTTCAGCCCTGTCGCCGTTCGCTCCCTCCGTTGCCGGCCCCTGCGCGGGTTGTGCCGCGGGACCACCGGCTTCCACGTACATCAATCCCGGCATGCCGGGGAATTCAGTGCCCAGTTTGGGCCTGCCCAATATCAACGCTCCTCCGAGCTTGAACGGAGCGCCGGGGCAGCCCCTACGCGCCATACCCTCAATACAACACGACCTTCCCTCCTCCCGCGGCAAGCACGATCATCGGCCCTCCGTCGGCCAACTATGCGGCTCCGCCAGGCGCGACCTTCTCAAACCAGCCGGCCGCGGGCACGACCAACGGATCAACCACTCAAGGCGCCACCGGAGCAGGCTCTGCCGCCTCGGCCAATCCGTCCGGCAGCGGTGCGCCGGAATCTCGCTTACGCCTGCGCAGTCATTCCCGACATTGCACCGCCGCCAACCGGCTTTAAGCCTGAAGCCGCTCCTGGCGCCAACGGACCCGACGGCGTCGGCAACCCAGCGGGCAGCCCGGATGACACCGCGCCGAAATCGAAGGACAGCGGCGTGGACGGCCAGAAGACCAACCTGCAACAACCAAGGCTCATGGATCCGCAAGATCGCATGACTGCCCGGCCGATTCGCCAGACCACGGCTTACAGACCAGTTTTGGCCGATCCCGTGCTGCAAGCGGGAGCGATGCAGCCGGCGATGCTCGACGACACCGGCTGGCGAGCAGCACCCCGCCCGGCTAACTGATGTCGCCGCCGACAAGCCCTCCGTGAACCAAAATACCAAAGCGACCCCGGGTTAACCGGAGACCCACGCCACTGATCCGCCTGATGTGCCTCAAGGGGCCGTCAGGCGGATTTTTTTGTTGGCGGTGGAGGGAGTGCGATGGGCGGTTGAAGCGGGCAGTTGTTGGACAGGATTGACAGGATCTTCTTTCAATCCTGTTCATCCTGTCTCATTGTCTTCTAACCGGGGCTGGGAGCGTGACTCGGTGACAAGCTGACGATTATTGTCATCCGCTCATTGCGGTTCTTCAATCTCTTCCTGCAACCGGCACCAGCGCTCTTCCGCGTCGGCAAGTTGCGGCGTCAGGGCCTGCACTTCGTTGTGCAGCCGCAAGGCTTCGGTCGGATCGGTCGATTGCAGCAGCTTGGCCGTTGGCCTGCCGCTTCTGCTCGTCGAGCCGGGCGATCGTCCGCTCCAAGGTCCGTGATTTCCTTGTGAATTTCCCGCTCGCTGCGCCGCGGCGCGGTGGGCCGACTTGCGGCGCTTTGTCCGTCGGCTTGGCCGGTCGCTTTGCTCGACGTCGGAGGGCCGAGGCCGCGGGCCGCTTGTTCGCGCTCGCCGTCGTCGATCTCCTTGTTGACGGAGTACAGATAGGCCTCGTAGTCGCCGCGATAGTTGACCACGCGGCCGTCGCGCACTTCGATGATGCAGGTCGCCACGCGCTTCATGAAGTGCCGGTCGTGGCTGGTGAAGATCACCGTCCCCTTGTATTCGAGCAGCGCTTCGGCCAGCGCTTCGACCGTGTCGACGTCCAAATGGTTGCCCGGTTCGTCGAGCACCAGGATGTTGTATTGGCTGAGCAGCAGGCCGGCCAGGCACAGCCGGGCCCGCTCGCCGCCGGAGAGCACCGAGATATGCTTCTTCACCTGCTCGCCGCGAAACAGCAGGGCTCCGGCCAGGTCGAGAATCGCCTGGTTCTTCGTGCCCGGCGCCGCGTTGTATTCCAGATATTCGAGCACGGTCTGCTGCTCGGGCAGGCTGGTGTAAACGTGCTGGGCATAGACGCCGATCTGGCAGCCATAGCCCCAGCGGACTTCGCCGGCCAGCGGCTTGAGCGAATCGACGATCGTGCGCAAGAAACGTCGTCTTGCCCTGGCCGTTGTCGCCCACGATCGCCGCCCGCGAGCCGTGTTCGATTTCCAGGTCGATGCCGCTGGCGATCTGCGCTCGGGATAGCCGATCGCCAAGTCCGCGGCAGCGCAGGGCCGGGCCCTTTGCGCGGCTCGACGATCGGGGGCCCGGATGTTGGCCGTCGGCTCGTCGCCGGCGATCTCTTTGACTTGCAGGCGTTCGAGCTGCTTGCTCTTTCGACTTGGCCCGCGTGGCCGTGCTGGCCCGGGCCTTGTTCTTGGCGATGAACTCTTCAAGTTGCCGCCGCTTGGCCAGCGACGGCGGCGTTGGTGCGTTCGTCGTGTTCGCGCGTTCTGCTGCTGATATTCCAGGAAGGCGTCGATCTTGCCCGGGAACATCGTCAGCTTGCCGCGCGACAGATCGAGCGTGTGGGTGCAGGTGGCGGCCAGAAAGGCCCGATCGTGCGAGACGATCAGGCAGGCCTCGCGGAAATTGCGCAAGAAAGTGCTCCAGCAGAATCTGCGTGCGCAGGTCGAGGAAGTTCGTCGGCTCGTCGAGCAGCAGCAGATTCGGCTCGTGCAGCAGCAGGGCCGCCAGCTTCACGCGCGTCTGCCAGCCGCCGGAGAGCTTGGCGACCGGCCCGTCGAGATAGTCCCCCTTCAGCTCGAACTGGCCGGCCACTTCGCCGCACTTCCAGTCGGGCTGGCCGCTGTCGCGCATCAGGAATTCGAGCGCCGTTTCGCCGGGCAGAAAGGGATCGTGCTGGCGCAGATAGCCCAGCCGCAGCTTGGGATGGCGGATCACCTCGCCGCGGTCGAGTTCTTCGTCGCCGAGCAGGATGCGCAGCAGGGTCGCTTTGCCGGCGCCGTTGCGGCCGACGAAGCCCACCTTGACGTCGTCGATGATCGTCGCCTCGGCGCCGTCGAGCAGCACCTGGTCGCCGTAGCTCTTGTGAGCGTTTTTGATTTGCAGCAGCACAGCCATACGCTGATTTAGTCCTCCTGGCGTATGTTAGGCGGACGGGCGAAATTTGGTAAAGGCGTGTCGCGGGTGCCAGGGGGACGGGAATTCAGAATGCGGCAATATGTCGCTCCTCATGCCAATATCGCCGATTTGGGGTTATTTTTGTGTTCCGCGCCGTCTCTGGTTACAATTCTCCCCTGAGAAGCGTGTCGGCGCGTTTAATCTTTGCCAAACATTTCTGACTTATCACCCAACGAGGTTCTTCATGACCATGCGATTGCGGTTTCTGTCACTTCCGGGTTTGATCCTGGCTTCGGCGTTTCTTTCCGGTGCCCCGCTCCGGGCCGAGGAGATCCGCCATTCGTTCTTCGTCGCCGGCCCGAACTTCACGGGGATCATCGACGAGGACGGCCAGCGAGGCCTGGGATTCGGGCAAGCCCGCCGCGCGCGACGGCTGGGTCCTACCCTCGGCAACGTGCTCATCGCCTGGAGCGACGAGTGAAGCGAGTTCACGCGCGACAAGACAGGTCGTTTTTCGCTATGCGAAGAGCGCCGAGAACCGCGAGATCGGCACGGTCGAACGGCTGGCCGGCGGAAACACGTTGGTGACCGAGCTGGGCGCGAAGCCGCGGCTGATGGAGCTGACGCCCGAGGGGAAGGTGGCTCGTGGAGTTCGCCTTGCAGCCGGAGACCGACAATGCCCACATGCAGACGCGGATGGCACGCAAGCTGGCGAGCGGCAATTACCTGGTGCCGCATCTGCTGGCCTTCAAGGTGAAGGAGTACACGCCCCAGGGGGCCGGATCGTGGCGCAATTCGCGACCGACTTGCCGGAACTAGGCGGCCGCAAGGGCGAGAACTGGCCGTTCACCGCCATCCGGCTCGACAACGGCAACACGCTCGTCGATCTGACGCACGGCAACAAAGTCGTCGAACTCGATCCGCAGGGCAAGGTCGTCTGGCTCGTGACGAATGACGACTTGCCGGAAAGCCGTTCGACGATCCGTGTGGCTGTCAGCGGCTGCCCAATGGCAACACGGTGATCGCCAGCTACCACGCTCAAAAGGGAATCAAGGTCTTCGAGATCACGCGCGACAAGCAAATCGTCTGGAAGTACGAAGGAAAACACCGTGCGCACGAACTTCAGATCCTCACGACCAACGGCCAGCCGATCGCCGGTAAGCCGCTCAAATAAACCGCGGGCAAAGGGCCGTAGACGCGGCTCTAGCTAGGAAGCAGAATATGCTGAAATGCGGAATGCGGTCTTTATTGATTCCGCATTCCGACTTCCGCATTTCCGATCCCCCCAAGAATTCACAACCTGCGCAAACTTAATGAAAGGTCGCCTCCCATGATTTTGCTACGCCGTCGATACGTTGCTCTGGCAGCGATTTTGTGTGCCGCCGTCGTTGTCTCGCTCCAGGGCCCGGTTTCGCTTCGAGGAGCCGACGAGACCAGCGATGAGAAGCCCATCAAGGCCCTGCTGGTGCTCGGCGGGTGCTGCCACGATTACACGAAGCAGAAGGCGATCCTCTCGGAGGGGATCTCCGCCCGGGCCAATGTCGTATGGACGATCATCCACGAAGGAGACCCCAAGACCGATCACAGGATGTCGGTGTTTGAGAATCCGGACTGGGCCAAGGACTATGACGTCGTCGTACATGACGAGTGCTGTTCGGCGGTGAAGGACCTGGCGTTCATCGGGCAAGTCCTCAAGCCGCATAAGGAGGGCTTCCCCGCCGTCATCCTGCACTGCGGCATGCACTGCTTCCGCAGCGAGGGCTACCCTAAAGAAGTGACTCCCTGGTTTGAGTTCACCGGCCTCCCTTCCACCGGTCACGGCAAGCAACTGCCGATCGACGTCGGCTTTGTCGATAAAGACCACCCGATCACCAAGGGGCTGGAAGATTGGACCACCGTGAACGAAGAGCTGTATAATAACTTTGCCGGCGGCGTGCTGGACACGGCTCATCCGCTGGCCCGAGGCAAGCAAGGAAACGACGACTGCGTGGTAGCGTGGACCAACAATTACAACGGCAAAGCCCGTATATTCGCCACCACGTTGGGGCACAATAACGCAACCGTGGCCGACGTGCGCTATCTCGATCTGGTTACCCGAGGCCTGCTGTGGTCGGTCAACAAGCTCGACGACAAGCACTTCAAATCGGCGGCCAAGTAGGCGGCAGGCGGCGTCTTTGTCGGCAACCTTTTATGAACGCGCTGCGTTTGCGCGACCCTTGCAGGAGGCGTTATGCGACGACTGACGATGAATCGACTGGCCTGGTGTCTGTTTCTTTTCGTGATGACTTCGGCGATCGGCCTGCCGTGCGCGCTGGCTGCCGATGAGGACATTCACGAAGCCAAGGTCGTGCGGGCCGGAGACGGCAAACTGGAGATCGTCGAAAAGGACGGGGACAACGTGACCCTCAGCGTGCCTGCTTCGGCCAAGATTACGCGGAACGAAAAGCGGGCATCGCTCGAAGATCTAAAGCAGGGCGATATCGTCGATATCAAGGTCTCGCGGCAAGGCGGCAAATTGGTCGCCCTGAGCATCGACGCGATCTCGCCGGAATAATTCTGAATTCTGCAATGCCCGCCGGCATTAAAAACCAAGTGCCATGCCCACGCAAACCGTGGGCATGGCACTTTATCGTTGTTGCGCGCGGCCGGTTCTCGCCGGCTTTTATTGGATCGATGCCGGCCTCAAGCCTGCATGGCCATCGAGCGCCGTTGCTTGCGGAAAAAGCCGACGCTCTCCAAAGCCTTGTAAACTTCTTCCAACGTCTTCTCGCCGAAGTTGGAAATGCCCAGCAGATCTTCGCGCGTGCAATGCAACAGATCATTGACCGTGAAGATGCCCCGCTCCTCCAAGCAGTTGGTGGTGCGGACCGAGAGACCGATTTCAGCGGTGCTCATTTCCAGGCGGCTGGCAAGGTCTTCGGCCTGGTTCTCGATTGCTGGCAACGGAATGCGTGTCATGGCGGGCTCCCTCCCTCATAGTTCGAATGATTGTGGATCGGCTGGCATCGCCGAACTGCGGCCTCCTATTAGCCGCTTTTCAAGGCACATAATATCGCAACTCCCGCGAATATCAACACTCTTTCCACCAAAAATTGCCGAACGCTAGCAGGGCCTTGACAGCAGACCCCATGCATGCAATCGAAGTGGAGGCCATCCGGACGGGGTGGATTTTGCCGCCGGCGACGGCTGAATGACGATGGATCGCCCATCGCTCCGCCTCTCCCGCCTGGTCGGCAATTCCCTATACTGAAGGTTTGCGTCGCCGCCCCATTCGCTCCTTTCGACGGTGAGTTTCCTTGGCCCATTGGCTTGATTCTTTGACGCCGACCCAGCGCGAGGCGGTCGAGCACATCGATGGCCCGCTGCTGATTCTGGCCGGGCCCGGCAGCGGCAAGACGCGCGTGGTCACCCATCGCGTTGCCAACCTTGCTGCGGCATGGCGTCAGGCCGCGCAGCATCCTGGCCCTCACGTTCACCAACAAGGCCGCCGACGAGATGCGGGCCCGCGTCGGGCAGCTTGGCCCCGGGTCAGCCGGTCTGGACCAGCACCTTCCATCGCTTCTGCGCGCGCTCTTGCGGCAGTACGCCGTCCACGTCGGCCTGAACGAAAACTACACGATTTACGACACGTCAGACAGCCGCCAGGTGCTCAAGCGCACGCTCGACGAATTGCAGATCGACACGACGCATTACACGCCCGACCGGATCGCCGCCGGCATCAGTTGGGCCAAGAACAACCTGATCACCGCGGAGCAATACCAACCGCGGGCCGGGCCATCCGCTGGGGAGCATCGTGGCCCAGGTTTATCCGGCCTACCAGCAGCGGCTGCTGGCATCGAACGCGGTCGACTTCGACGATCTGCTGCTGCACGTGGCCGACCTGCTGCGCGACAGCCCGGAAATCCGCGCCGCGCTCGACGAGCGCTATCGCTACATCATGGTCGACGAGTACCAGGACACCAACCTGGCCCAGTACACCATCGTGCGGGCCCTATCGATCGACCACCCGAACCTGGCCGTGACCGGCGATCCCGGATCAGTCGATCTACGGCTGGCGCGGGGCCAACTTGCAAAACATCCTCGATTTCGAGCACGATTTTCCCGAGGTGCGCGTGGTCAAGCTGGAGCGGAACTACCGCAGCACGAAGAACATTCTGCGGGTCGGCCGACGATCTGATCGCCCACAACGTTCGCCGCAAGGCCAAGGCCCTGTACACGGAAAACGAAGCCGGCTCGCCGGTGCAGCTCAATGCGTATGCCGATCAGCAGTCCGAGGCCGAATCGATCGCGGCCCGCATTGCCACGGAAATTCACGCCGGGCGGCCGCCGCCCGCGAGACTTCGCCATCTTCTATCGCATGAACGCCCTCTCGCGGGCCTTGGAGTTTGCCCTGCGCGACCAGGGCGTTCCCTATCAGATGGTCAAGGGGCTCGAATTTTACCAGCGCAAGGAGATCAAGGACGTTCTGGGCTATTTGCAGTTGCTCAACAATCCGCGCGACGACGTCGCCTTGCTGCGCGTGATCAACGTGCCGCCGCGCGGCATCGGCACGCGCCTCGCTCGACCCGGCTGGCGGAGCATGCCGGCCGATACCGGCTGTCGCTGTTGGAAGCGGCCCGCGAGGCGGGCCTGGTCGAATCGCTGGGCAAACGGGCCGCCGTGGCGATCGCCCGTTTCGTGGCGCTTTACGACCGCTTGTGCCTCGTGGCCGCGGCGCCGATCGAGGAGATCCTGGGCCACGTGCTCAGCGAGTCGGGCTACCAACAATTCCTCGCGCGATTCGGACGACGAAGAAGACGAGGAACGGTTGGCCAACATCGAGGAATTGCTGACCGCGGCCCGCCAGTTCGACGAGCAGCATCCGGGCGAAGGCCACTTGGAGGAGTTCCTGGAAGAGGCCAGCCTGGTCAACGACACCGACGCCTGGGCCGAAGCCGACGATCGCGTGACCCTGATGACGCTGCACGCCTCGAAAGGGCTCGAATTTCCGGTGGTGTTCATCGTGGCCCTGGAAGAGGGCCTGCTGCCGCACGAACGAAGCCGCAGCGACAACGACCAGTTGGAGGAAGAGCGGCGGCTGCTATTCGTCGGCATGACCCGGGCGGAACAAGAGCTGGCCCTGAGCCTAGCCGTTTATCGAGAATTCCGCGGGCAGCGGCGCCGTTCGATCCCCAGTGCCTTCCTCATGGAACTGCCGCGGAGCGAAATGCAGGTGAACGAGTCGGTCGCCCGGTCGACCTGGGCGTCGGTCGTCGATGAGCATACCCAGGCCGAGCTGGAAGAATTCGTCGGAGACGAGCATGTCGAGGAAGAGGTTCACGCGCACGGGGAGTCGCGGCGCGACGAAGTGCATAAGGAAGAAGTGCTGGGCAACGCCGCGAGCGCCATTTCGGCATCGGCGGACGAAGCTGACGAAATTGAAGACGCGCACGAAGCGGGGGGATCGGCCGCGCGAATGGCCGTCGCTTCGCTGCGATTAACCACGGCGGCACAGCTCGACGGGGGCCCGCAGTCCGAGCCGGCCGCAGTATCGCCGGACGTTTTTCATCAGGATATGGTGGTTTCGCATCCGCAATACGGCCTGGGGAAAATCGTCGCCCTCAGTGGGACGGGGCCACGGCGACAGGCGACCGTGGCCTTTGCCGCCGGAGCCGGGCAGAGAAAGTTCATTCTGATGAAAAGCGCACTGCGTCCTGCGAAGTGATTCTAGCGGCAAGGGTACGAAAACACCTTGCCGCAGCCCAAACGTCGGCGCGCTCCCTTGGGGCTGCGGCCGGCACAGCTGGCTCTACGAGACTCAAAGCTCTTTAATATAAATATTCTTCCAGCGGGCCACCTTGCCGACGCCCCAGCGCCAGGGCGGGCCGTCGTGGACTTCGAAGGCGATGTGGCCGCGCGGGCCGAGCAGCTCTTTCACCCCGGCAGCATCATAGTCCGCATGCTCGATGGCCGCCGTGTCGCACTCGCAAATCTTCACATCGTTGATCCAGGTGGTAATCCGCGGCAGGTCTCCCACGACGCGGATGCGAAGCGTGTTCCAGTCGTTCATCCGCCACGCACGGCGGAAGTCGTCGCTTGTGGCGGCAAACTCGGGCAACGTCTTTGGCGGATTGGCCGGAGCCAATTGCAGGTCGTGAGGGACGCCGTCGTCGCCAACCGTCCAGCGGAAGTTATACGGGTTCACAAGAAAGCCGCCGACGCCGCGCAGGTACAGGAACCCAATGCTCCCGCCGACCCCGGACGTGTCGTCGCCCCGATGATCGAGCAGAACCTGAAAGCCCTGTCCGAGCGGCGTGCTGCGGACGTAGATTCCGGTGTCGCAGGGCCAGTCGGGGCGCGGCTGACCAACAATTCGAAGTCGCCGAAAGTCTCGTCCGTCATCAACCAACTGCCAAAACCCCAATCCTCGCCCGTCTCGGGCTTCTTGATTCGGTAGTCGTCCTGCGCTCCAACAATCGTTCCCTCGCGCACGTCCCAACGGGCTTTCGAGTTTTGCTGCGCCTTGGAGATGGGGCCTATGGGCCGCGGCTTGGGCGATTGGTCGGAGTTGCTCGCCGGAATCGGTTTCGGTGGTACGCCGATGCGCGGCGGGGTGCCAGCCCCACAGTGATTGGCCATCGAAGAGCGGGCGGAAACCCGGCGGCGCTTCCGGAGCCGGAACATTTTGTGGTTCAGCGGCGTGTGCAGCAGGAACGCCGAAGTTTGTGAACCAGGTCACAAGGAAGCAGGCAAGCACGATGGCGGCGGCAATGGATTCGTGCCGCGCCCGCGTGGAGTCGATGTATTTGACCACCATTTTCACCACCGTATCTTTAGGCGTCTTGTGTTTGAAGCCGAGGGATCACGATCACTTGGCATAGAAGAACGTTTGTTGCAGGTCTTCTTGTTCCATGCCGGTGATATGTCCGTCGCAGTACAGCACCATGAACACGCCTTGATGCCGGCCGACGGGATAATGGGGCTGGGCATCGGCATTCGTGTAGGGGAATACCGGCGCGCCGACGTCGTCCGAGCAGCCGGGCGTATTGTCGTGATCCCAGGCCAGAAGCACCTTGGAGGTGCCGTTGCCGGCGGAAATCGTGCCCAGCTTCATGCCGCTCGGCCCGCCGATGATCTTGCTCATGGCGTAACTCACCTGATAGGTCGCGCCGTAGGTGGCACTGCCGGGGGTGCGGTCAAAACCGTCGGGACACTGAAACACCCCGGTCGTGGCGGCCAAAAAAGGGGCCAGCAGGAAGCGCTGGGCGTTAAAGTCCGGCAGGGGCGCGTCCGTCGGCGCAACCCGGCTATCGTACGGCGCCGACCAGATCTCGTTCGGGCCGGTGTACGCGCCAGGCGAAGTCAACTGCTGGCAGTACACGTCAGCACCGTTCATCCACGGCGCGGGACACAGGCGGTAGCGTGGCAGCGCTCGCTTGACGTCGTGGAACGACTGCATCGCCAGGCCGATTTGCTTCAAATTCGAAGTGCAGTTCGAGCGCCTGGCGGCCGACCGGGCACTTTGCACCGCCGGCAGGACGAGCGATAGCAACAGCGCGATGATGACGATCACGACCAGCAATTCGAGCAGACTGAAACCCCGGCGGATGCTCATGGCCGATCGATCGAGTGAGGACACAGATCCGAGGCGGACGCTGGACCTCGATCATAGGAGTCCGGCGCAGAGCTTGCAAATAGGCTGGAGGCCGAAGGGATGAGACGGTTTCAGCGACGAAGAGACGAATTTGGCCGCGAATGCACGCGAATCCACGCGAATAAGAAGGAAACAAGGAATTTGTCCTCTCCTCATTCGCGTGCATTTGCGGCCGACTTCTTCGACCGGTATTCCTTGCGGCCCGATTGGTCCCTACAATCCTCTCGGAATGAAGACCGCGACTGAGAGTCTATCGAGCGCATCTGAACAGTTGCTTTCCTTAGTCGAGCGGCTGACAGCGCAGCAAGGCTTCGCCGAGGTGGCGGCCAGCTTGCAAGCCGGCCGCGGGGCCACGCTGGGCGGCGTCTGGGGATCGAGCTGTGCGCTGGTCGCGGCCGGATTGCTGCCGCTGGCCCCGGGACCGCTCGTGGTGGTCTCTCCCCACGGCGACGATATCGACGATTTCATCTCCGATCTCGCCCTGTTTGCCCGCCAGCCGGCCGAACGCTTTCCGGCTTGGGAAAACAGTCCCAGCGAGCGGAACGCGTACGACGAAATCTACGGCGAACGGCTGCGGCTGCTCAAACAGCTTGAGAACGCCGAACCGCCGCGGCTGATCGTCACCAGCATTCAAAGCCTCTTGCAGCCGGTGCCGCGGCGCGAAACGCTGGCCCGGCAGACCCGGCGGCTGCGGCGGGGCGAGGCGTTGCCGGTCACCGAACTGGCCCAGTGGCTCGTCGAGCGGGGTTTTCATCACACTTCGGCCGTGGAACTGCCCGGCGAAGTCTCCGTGCGCGGGGGCATCGTCGACGTCTTTGCCCCCGACTGGTTCGACCCGGTGCGGATCGAGTTTTTCGGCGACGAAATCGAGTCGCTGCGCCGCTTCGACGTGTCCACGCAGCGCAGCCTCGCCACGTTCGACGAGATCGAAATCACGGTGCTCGCGCCCAGCGACGACGATCGGGAGCATTTCACGGGCTATCTGCCGGCGTCCACCTGGTTCGTCCTGATCGAGCCGGGGGACCTGGAAGAAGAAGGCCGCCATTACCTGGAACGGCTCGACAAGCCGCAGGATTTTCATGGCGTCAGCGCCACGCTGCGGCAGGTTTATCAATTTCCGTCGCTCGTGGTTTCGGGCATTCCGGCCGGGTTCGCTGGATACCAACTCGCATTTAAAGATCGAATCGGTCGAGCGATTTTCCGGCGAACTGGAAAAAGTGCGCGAGGAGTTCGATTCGTCGCTCGGCGTGCCGACCAGCGACGGCCGCGAGCAGGAAGTCTTCATCGCCTGCCAGACCGAAGCCGAAGCCCAGCGCACTGCGCGAGATTTTCGCTCCGACGCGGCTGGCCGCCGCCGGGCGAATGCACTTTCCGATCGGCCGGCTCAAGGCCGGCTTCCGGCTGGTGCCCGAGGGAATCACGCTGCTCAGCGGCAACGAGCTGTTCCATCGCACGGATCTGAATCGTCCGTCGCGGCGCCGGCTGGGCCGGGTGATCGACAGCTTCCTCGAACTGCGCGAGGGGGACTATGTCGTCCATCTGTCGCACGGCATTGCCCGCTATCGGGGGCTCAAGCTGCTGGCCAAGGATCAGCAGGTCGAAGAGCATCTGATCCTGGAATTCCACGGCGAAACGAAGATCTATGTGCCGGTCTCGCGGATCGAGCTGGTGCAGAAATACGTCGGCGGCAGCAAGAGCCGGCCCACGCTGGCCCGCATCGGCGGCCGGAGTTGGACGCGGCAAAAGGAAGCGGCCGAGCAGGCCGTCAGCGACCTGGCCGCCGACATGCTCGATCTGCAAGCCGCGCGGGCGGCCCGGCCGGGCATCAGCTTCGGCGCCGACACCGCCTGGCAGCAGGAATTCGACGCGTCGTTTCCCTACCAGGAGACGGGCGACCAACTGACCGCCATCGCCGCCATCAAACGCGACATGCAGCAGCCGCGTCCGATGGATCGGCTGCTGTGCGGCGACGTGGGCTTCGGCAAGACGGAAATGGCCATGCGGGCCGCCTTCAAAGCCGTCGATTCCGGCTACCAGGTGGCCGTGCTGGTGCCGACGACGATCCTGGCCGAACAGCATCTGCGGACATTTACGGCTCGCATGGCGGCGTTTCCGTTCACCATCGCCTCGCTGTCCCGCTTTTGCACGCCGAAGGAACAGCGCAAGATCCTCGAAGGCCTGGCCACCGGCGGCGTGGATATCGTGATCGGCACGCATCGGCTGGCGCAGCACGATGTGCAGTTTGAAAACCTGGGGCTGGTGATCATCGACGAAGAGCAGCGTTTCGGCGTGGAAGTGAAGGAGCGGCTCAAGGCGCTGCGGCAGATCGTCGACGTGCTGACGATGACCGCCACGCCGATTCCGCGCACGCTGCACCTGTCGCTGCTGGGCGTGCGCGACATCTCGAATCTGGAGACGCCGCCGGACGATCGGCTGGCCATCGAAACCCGCGTCACGCGTTTCGATGCCGAACTGATTCGCCACGCCGTGCTGCGCGAACTGAACCGCGGCGGCCAGATCTTCTTCGTGCACAACCGCGTTCACGACATCGAGGCCGTGGCGCACAAATTGAGCGAGATCGTGCCCGAGGCCAGCTTGCGCATCGGCCACGGCCAGATGCCCGAAGGTGAATTGGAAGACGTGATGCTCGACTTCGTAGCCCATCGCTACGACATTCTGTTGGCCACGACGATCGTCGAAAGCGGGCTCGACATCCCCAACGCCAACACGATTTTCATCGACGAGGCCGATCGCTACGGCCTGGCCGACATGCACCAATTGCGCGGCCGGGTGGGCCGCTACAAGCATCGGGCCTATTGCTATCTGCTGGTCGAACCCCGAGCGGCATCTCTCGACCACGGCCGCCAAGCGGCTGCGGGCGATCGAGGAATTCAGCGACATGGGCTCCGGCTTCGCGATCGCCATGCGCGACCTGGAATTGCGCGGCGCCGGCAACATCCTGGGGACCCAGCAAAGCGGGCACATCGCCAGGGTGGGCTACGAGCTGTATTGCGATCTGCTGGAGAAGGCCATCCGCGGAGCTGAAGAAACTGCCGCCCAAGGAATCGCTCGACGTGACGCTCGATCTGCCGATCGAGGCCTTCATTCCGCGCACGTATGTGCCGGACATGCGGACGAAGATCGACCTCTACCGCCGGCTGGCTCGCGTAGCCAAGCAAAGCGAACTCGACGAACTGACGGTCGAATTCGTCGACCGCTTCGGCGCATATCCGGCGGAAGTCGAACGGCTTGCTGATGCTAGCACAGATGCGGATCTGGGCCCATTTCTGGAAAATTTCGGCGATCCACTTGGAAGAAGGCTTCATCGTTTTCGATTACACCGATCGCAAGCAGATCGAACTGCTTGTCGCTCGCAGCCGAAAGCGGTTGCGGGTGGTTGATGAATTAAGTGCCTATCTGCCGATCAACAAGGGAGTTGCTGATCCTGCAGGCGCGTGATCGAGGAGATTAAATCGCTGTTGCGGCCCGAGTGAGGCCTCCCTATAATCCGCCCCGCGCCGGGGTTCGCATACCGCGCGGCCTGTCCTGCGAGCCTGAGCCGCGGTCCTGTCGGTTGGGTGCTGAGCCACGTGGTTATCTGGGCGGTCAAGCGCTGGGAACGGCAAACATTGGTTTGGCCGACCAAAACCGGCGAGTTGCAGTCGGACTCATGTGATTCCGGCTGTTACCTCGCAGCAGCTTCGAGATACCGCTCCGTGAAGCGTCCGTTCCGGGAACGCCGATGGCTCACTGTCCCGCTCGCCGCAATCTCTTGCGCCGAGTCTTCTGGCGATTTCAAGCATGGCCTGGGCCCAGCAGAATCCTGGAGACCCGAATAACTATGGCGCTGGCCCTGGCATGGGCCAGTCCCCCATGGGTGGCTACGGGGGGGGCATGGGCGGATACGGCACCGGCTCAACTCAAAATGTTCCCGGCTTTAATAACTACATACCGTCTTCGCCATCCCGTCCCAGCGCCCCGACGCGGCCCAGTTCGTGGCCCGGCAGTCCTCCGGACCGCCGATCCGCCACCACCACGGCCGGCGCCCGTCCAGCGCCGCTGAACCCGAACGGGCAACCGCAGAATATTTACTCGCAGGTCCCCGTTTCGGCTTACTCTCCGGGAGCACCGAACGGTTATTCCGCACCGGCAGCTCCGCGCTACGCAGACTCGCAAGGCGGGTATCCACAAACTGCGACTCCGGGGAGTTTTGTTCCTGGGAATGCGGTGCCCGGAAATTTACCGCCTGCGGGAACCAACCCATCGCAAGCCAATCAGGCGACGTATGCGAATCCGGTAGCTGCTTATCCCACAACGTCGGCCAGCGGTGGCGCGGATCCTTCCGCATTTTCCCCGTCAGCACCGCAAATGGGTGGGGGCTCAACTCCGCCATTAGTCAATTTTCCGCCGCGACGCCCGAAAGCCCCCAGCCCTTTCTCGATGCAATCCGCGCCCCTCGAAGCCACCAATGGCGTGCTGCATTTTACCGGGACCGAGGTCATTGCCTTGGTCGGCAATAGTCCGATTCTGGCCGGCGACTTGTTGCCGATGATCGACGAGGGGCTGGAGGCCCGAGCGAAGGCGATGGGAAAAACCTTGAAAGAGTTCCCCGGGACGAACTCGACGCGGCACGTTTGGTCGCGATGAAACAGCAATTGAATCGGGCGATCGAAACCAAGATGTTGTTTACGGAAGCATGCCGCAAAATCCCCAAGGACAACCTGCCAAAGGTCCAGGAACACGCCAATAAAATCTTTGAGGAGAACGAATGTAAACGGCTGATGTCCGGGTATCAAGTAAAAACCCGCGGCGAACTGGATGCCAAGCTGCACGAGCACGGCACCTCGCTCGACGCCGCCCGCAACGCGTTCTTCGAAAGCGGCGTCGGCAACCAATATCTGCATCAAACGGTGAAGGACGAAAGCGAAATCACCCACGACCAGATGCTGGCCTATTACCGCGAGCACATCGCGGAATACGAGACGCCGCCCAAAGCCCGCTGGGAACAAGTCCTGGTGAAATTGAGCGAGCACGAAACGAAAGAAGAGGCCTTTCAGCTTCTGGCCCAATGGGGCAACCAGATTTTTCATGGCGCACCGCTGGCCGAAATCGCCAAAGCCCATTCCGAAGACTCTTCGGCGGCCGACGGGGGCCTGCACGATTGGACCACCAAGGGGAGCCTGGTTTATAAACCCCTCGACGAAGCGATCTTCGGGCTGCCGGTGGGCAACCTTAGTCCGATCATCGAGGACGAACATGGGTTCTCGATCATTCGCGTGGTGGAGCGCAAGGAACTCACGCGCGAACCGTTCAGCGAGGCCCAAGTTGAGATCAAGAAGAAAATCAAAAAAGAACGTGCTTCCGGGCAAATGGAGCGTTACGTGGAGAAGCTAAGAGCGAAAACGCCCGTTTGGACCATCTTTGACGCCGGGCCCAACTCGACCGTGGCGAGCGGCCCCGGCACTCGGGGACAACGGTAGGGACTCCCGTTGCCACCCCCCTGCTCAGCCTGGGCACGCTGGATCGCGAGCCTCTGCGGAAGCAGCATTTCCACGCCAGGCCGTGGCACGGTACCGCCATTGGCATTCATGCCGGGTCCCCACAGCAGTGCCAATTGTCGAACAGCTAGCTACCGGCTAGACTGATCGTTATGCGTTCTCTGGAGGCCTCTACTTACGGAAATTAGCTGGTTTCCGGAGCGTTGCAGGTCGAGGCGCCGGTGTGCGGCAGGTCAAGGCGGGTCGGCACTTGCGAACAGCGCCGATGAGGCCCGGCTTGCGCCGGCTGCTTTTCGCCAATTTCCGCCAGCAAAGGAATCGTCGATGAGTGAGGTGGCCAAGTTACGGCTTGGGAATCGGGAAATCGATTTACCGGTCGTCGTCGGGACCGAAAATGAACCGGCCATCGACATCTCCAAACTCCGATCGCAAACCGGTTATATCACCCTGGACGAAGGGTACGTAAACACCGGCTCAACGACCAGCGCCATTACCTATCTCGATGGCGAGCAAGGCATTTTGCGGTATCGCGGCTACCCGATCGAAATGCTCGCCGAGAAGTGCGATTTCGTCGAAGTTTGCCATCTGCTGATCTACGGCGAATTGCCCAATGCCACGCAGCTTGACGCTCTGCGCGATTCGCTGCGCAAGCACACGCATGATCCACGAGGGGATGCGCGCGTTTTACAACGGCTTTCCGCGAGATGCGCATCCGATGGCCATCTGCAGTTCGGTCGTCGGAGCGCTGTCGACTTTCTACCAGGATTCGCTCAATCCGCACGATCCCGCAGCAAGTCGAAATCTCCGTGCACCGCCTGCTGGCCAAGCTGCCGACGATCGCTTCGTACGCGTACAAAAAATCGATCGGACAGCCGTTCATGTATCCCAAGAACAAGCTGTCGTACTGCGAAAACTTCCTGCACATGATGTTCGCGGTGCCGACGGCAGAGTACGAAATCGACCCCGACTTCGTCGAAGCCCTCAATCTGCTGTTGATCGTACATGCCGATCACGAGCAAAATTGCAGCACGTCCACCGTGCGGCATGGTAGGTTCCAGCGACGCGAACCTGTTCGCCTCGATCTCGGCCGGCATCAGCGCCCTGTGGGGCCCGCTGCACGGCGGAGCCAACCAGGCCTGCGTCGAAATGCTGGAGCAAATCATGGCCGACGGCGGCAACGTCGGCAAATACGTCGACATGGCCAAGAGCAAGAACAGCGGCTTCCGCTTGATGGGCTTCGGCCATCGCGTCTACAAAAACTACGACCCGCGGGCCACGATCATCAAGACGCACCTGCGACAAGCTGCTGGCCAAACGGCACATCAACGATCCGATCTTCGAGATCGCGCAGAAGCTCGAACAGGTGGCCCTGTCCGATCCGTACTTCATCGAGCGAAAGTTGTATCCGAACGTCGATTTCTACTCCGGCGTGATCTATCGCGCCATCGGCATTCCGGTGCAGATGTTCACGCCGATGTTCGCCATCGGCCGGCTGCCGGGCTGGATTGCCCATTGGATCGAGATGCACGCCTCACCGACGACCAAGATCTGTCGCCCGCGCCAGATCTACATCGGGCCGACCAAGCGCGAAGTGCCGCCGCTGGAAAAGCGCAAGTAGGTCCTCGCCGGGCGTAATCCGCCGCCGCGAGTTATCTTTTGCCGCGCAGTCGCGTACTTGCTGCGCAAGCAACACGCGACGCTATCAATTTCCACCCATTCCCGCGGGGTGGCTTGCCAAGCAGCACGAATCAGGATCCACCAAGCGTTATGAAAGCCCTCTACTTCCGTCTGGCCGTTCTCTTCGTTTTCGTCCAGCCATATTGCCTGCGAGCGGACGTCCAGCTTCCGGCAATCATCTCCGATCATATGGTGCTGACGAAATCGGAATGCGTCCCGATCTGGGGCAAGGCCGACGCGGGAGAGAAGGTGACCGTCGCGCTGGACGGACGGACCGCCGAAACAACGGCCGGGCAGGATGGCAAATGGATCGCCCGGCTGAACCTGAAAGAGTCCGGTCCCGGACCTTTTCAATTGGTCGTTCAAGGAAAGAATGCGATCACGGTTTCGGATGTCGTGATCGGATCGGTCTGGCTCGCTGCGGGCCAATCGAACATGGAGTTCTTGCTAAAAACGGCCGCGGGCGCCGAGCGCAATCTCGCAATCCGCAAACCCTCGGCTGCGCCAGTTCCGCGTGCAGAAAGTCGTTCGCCCCCAGCCGGCGGACGATTGCCGTGGTACGTGGACAGTCGCGGGCCCCGACACGGCCGGAGACTTTACGGCGGTCGGCTACTTTTTCGCAGTGCAATTGCAACAGACGCTCAACGTGCCGGTGGGTATCGTGAATGCTTCGTGGGGAGGGACTTTCTCCGAGGCGTGGACCAGCATGGATGCCATCAATAGTTTGGAGAGTCTTCAATCCGCCGAGGAGCAGCGGCGAACGGTCATGGCCGAATACCCCGGCAAAAAGCAGACGTTCGTGACCGAATTTGCCGCCTGGCTGAAGGCCAACCAGGCGCGAGGACACACTGCCCTCCGACCCTGCTGTTTTCGCCGGGGAACAAGCCGCGCCCACGGATTGGACCAGCCTGAAATTGCCAGGCGCGATTTCAGCTGCGGGACTGCCCGCCAATGGGGTCGTTTGGCTCCGAAGGGATATCGACGTCCCTCCGGGCGCGGTCACGGCGGGTCAGGACTTCAAGGTCTTCCTCGGCCAATTGGCAGGGTTTGAGAGGGTGTATTGGAATGGAACAATGGTGTCGGAAACGCCTTATCACAAATATCCCGGTGTGGGATATAACCGGTATTTCGGCATTCCCGCTCAGCAGGTGAGGATCGGGAAAAATACGATTGCGATCCGGATCTACGCGCCGACTCTTTCTCCCGCCATCGCGGTTGCTCCCAATGTGTTTAAAGCCGGCCCCACCAGTCTCGCGGGAGAATGGCTCGCGAAGGCGGAGTATGAGTTGCCCGCGCTATCGCCCAGTGTGCTGGCCACCGTTCCCGCGGCTCCCGCCCGGCCGCCTGCCATGATGGCCGGCGGCATCTTCAACGGCGTGGTGCATCCGCTGATCCCCTACGCACTATCAGGCGTCATCTGGTACCAGGGGGAGTCCAATACGGGCCGTGCCTTTGAATATCGCAACTCCTTTCCGCTGCTGATCAAAGATTGGCGGCAACAGTGGGGACAAGAAGACCTGCCCTTCTATTTCTGCCAGTTAGCCGGCTACGGGCCGAAACGGACCACCCCCGCGGAGAGCGAGTGGGCCGAACTGCGTGAAGCCCAATCGTTGGCGGCTCCATTTGCCGAACACGGGCGAGGCCGTCCTGATCGACCTGGGAGAATCGGGAGATATCCATCCTCGCAACAAGCAGGACGTTGGCGAGCGGCTCGCGCGCCTTACGTTGGCAAAGTTGCATGGCAAGAAGGTCGTTTACAGCGGTCCGGTTTATGAGTCGATGACCGTCGAGGAGGACAAGGTCCGCGTCAAATTCAGCCATGCGGAAGGGGGCCTCGTCGCAAAAGCACTTCAGCCCAGCTACGACGTGATTACCAAGATCGGCGAGATCGCCGTGCTAACTCGGAACAGTCCCAGCAGCGACTTGGAGGGATTTTCCATCTGCGGAGAACACCGTCATTGGGTTTGGGCCGACGCGAAGATTGACGGCGACAGCGTGGTGATTTGGTCGAACCAGGTGCCTCATCCGATCGCCGTCCGCTATGCGTGGGCGGACAATCCGACCTGCAATCTCGAGAACGGGGCCGGGCTGCCCGCTTCTCCGTTCCGCACGGACAGTTTTCCCGCGATCACCGCGGAACCATTTTGGACCTGGTTCGTAGCCGTACGACGTTACGCTCGCCGCTGACCCGTACTCTCTGAGAGTCCAGATTGAAGAATGGGCGGGTCATGAGCGAACAGAGCGCGCGGCGGGCATGCCCCCAATTCCGCCGCAACGTCCACCCAAAAGCCCCCCGCAAAGTCTCGCCAGTCTCTCTAATCGGAAGCGACTTGGCGGTGTCTCCGGGCGCGCGTTGATCCCGTGCGGCCATAGGGACGTTTCAACCGATACAAGATGCTGACGCCTTGCGTGCCGTCGTGGGCAGGGCCGACCCACCTAGAGCGGGAGGCATCGTGACGCTGCGAATCGATCGGAGAGACTTTGTTGCCGCGGGATTGGCCGCGCTGGCTCAAGGTTCGCTGCTGGGCCATAGCCCGCTGCTGGCCGCCGATCAATTGACCAGCGCACAAGGGAAGCAAGTGCTGGACCTGCGAGGCAACGGGGCGAACCCCAAGGTTCAGAATCCGGAAAAACCGCCGGTGATGAGCAGTGTGGCCGTGTCGTCGGGCGGCAAGCTTTTTGCCACGGCCGGCGACGATCATTGCGTGCGCGTCTGGAATCACGAAGACGGCAAGCTGCTGCAAACGCTCTCTGGCCATCAGGATTGGGTGCGCTGCGTCCTGTTCGTGCCGAATGGCAGCAAACTCTTTTCGGCGGGAGATGATCATTGCATCATCGTTTGGAACCTGGCCACCGGACAGCCAGAGCGAGTTCATCCGCGTCATGACCAGGTAGTTTACAGTCTGGCGCTGAGCGCCGATGCAAGACGGCTCGCCGCCGTGGGCTTCGAGACCACGGTGCGCGTCTACGATGTCCCCAGCGGCCAAGAGTTGTTGCATCTTGCCGGGCCCTGCAACGAATTGCGGGCCGTGACCTTTTCGCCGGATGGAAAGTATCTG
This sequence comes from uncultured Planctomycetia bacterium, assembly GCA_963807715.1. Classification (GTDB taxonomy): domain Bacteria; phylum Planctomycetota; class Planctomycetia; order Pirellulales; family PALSA-1355; genus CAWECK01. Next base: position 518,201 of record CAWECK010000016.1, on the reverse strand, counting down.
GCGACGGCCGGCCGCAACGGACAGATTCGAATTTGGTCGCTGTCCGACGGCCAGCCTTGGTTGGATATCGCGGCTGACTCGCTACGCATTCGTTCACTGGCGTATTCGCCCTCCGGCGATGTGCTGGCGTCCGCCGGCGACGGTCGTTCGATTGCCTTGTGGGAAACCCAAGGGGGAAAACTTTTGGGCCGCCTGTCGAGCAAGAAGGCCAAAGTGATGGCGATTCGATTCTGCGGACCCGCCAGGTTGGCCAGTGGCGGCACGGACAATCTCGTGCGCATCTGGGACACCGGCCAGCAGATCGAGGAATTCCAACTCACGGGTCACACGGGAACCGTGACGGCGCTCGACTACGACGCCCCGACAGACGTGCTGGTTTCAGCCAGCTATGACACAACGGTCCGCGTATGGCCGCTTAGGCAAGGTGACGGGGTGACAAGGTGAACGGGGCTACGAGGCGACCGGGTGCATGCCTTGTCACCCCGTCACCTCTTCTCCCCTATCGGAGGATCGAAAGTGGGGCTTCTTGGCAACCTAGCGCGGTTCGGGCAACGTTGGTCTAAGCAGCTGCGCCTCGACGAGCCGCACACGACCAGCAACAGCCTGCGCGTCTGCCGCTTCGAAGAAATGGAAGAGCGGCAGTTGATGACCGGCACCCCGGGCACGACGTCGGTTGTCAGCCCATTGGCGGAACCATCCTCTACGGCTCCGCCGCTACACGTGGGCGTCGTCTGGTGGGACCCGGCGTGCGGTTGCTTTGGCACCAACACGCCTAGCGACGTGCAAATTTCGTTCGCAGGGGGAGCGGCCGGCACGCAACTCAACCAGGTCGTGATCGACGGCAGTAAGCTCGACGGCTCGCTGCAGCCGGACGACATTCTCTTCGACGCGGTTGGTGGCGGCGGGCCGGGCACGAAGAGCCCCCTCTCGATCGTTTCGGACACCGGCTTCACGGTCAACAGCATCCTGGAGAACGCCAACTCGACGCAGTTGATTATCAACCTGTCCGGCTTCACCGCCGGCGACTTGCTGGAATTCCATGTGAACACCGACCGGGTCTTGTCGGTCAACGCGGCTACCGGCGCGACCACCATGAATGCGATTGTCGACGGTGCCGACTTTCAGGGCTCGCACTTTACGGCCAGCTTCACTGCCCCGCATTACCAAGGCACAACGCTCGGCAATACCTTCTACAACGACTACGACGCAAACTTCGCGGCGGCCGACCAGACCAGCGGCAGCACGCTTAACCTGCCGCCGCAGCATTGGACGACCGTTGAAGACGAGTCGACTTGGACGGCGGGGGCCGTGGCGGTCAACCAGCAAGTGGCGCTGCCGGCCACGATCGCCGGCACCGTTTATCAGGACAACAACCAGGACATGATCCAGGAGTCCGGCGAACCGGGCGTGGCCGGCGTCCACTTGGAACTCTGGCAGTGGAACGGCACTCAATACGTCGACACCGGCATTGGGACGGTCACCAGCTCCAACGGCACTTACAACTTTGCGAATCTTTCGCCCAACAAGTATCAGGTCGTCGAGACACCTCCCACGAACTATCTAGCCGAAGGCGCTAGGCCGGGCAACGACGGAGGAGCTCCGGATGGACAGGCCACCACGCCCACCGTGCTCAGTGCGATCACGGTGCTGGGGGGCGACAGCAGCGTGCAAAACAATTTTGCCCTGGTTCAACCGGTCACGATATCCGGTTACGTCTATCACGACAGCAACGACGACGGGCAGCGCGAGCCCGGCGAGCAGGGGATCGCAGGAGTTCAACTCCTGATCGAGCCGATAAAAACCATTTCCGGAATCGCGACAGCGCCGATTTCCGTGACGACCGCCGCGGATGGTTCGTACAGCGTTTCCGGCCTGGTGCCGGGGGCTTACAGCATCGTCGAAACCACGCAGCCGGCGGGCTATTTGGACGGCCTCGCGCGTGCCGGCACGCTGGGGGGCGCCGCGGTGAACCCGGGCGATACGATCAATAACATCACGCTGACCAGCGGTCAAAATTCACAGGAAAACGACTTTGGCAAGCTCCTGCCCGGCACGATCAGCGGGTTTGTGGGGCTCGACACCAACAACGATCACCAGAACAACACCAGCGATCCGCCCTTAGTCGGAGTGCAGATTCAGTTACTCAATACCGCCGGCGCCGTCGTGGCAACGACGACAACCAATAGCCAGGGGCAGTATCAATTCACGGGCCTGGGCCGGGCACTTACAGTGTTTTGCAGGTCGTGCCCAACGGCGATGATTTCAACGACGAGTTTGCCGGAAGTCTCGGCGGCAGTACGGCAACCAGCAATCTCATCAGTTCCATCACGCTCTCTGACAGCAGCAAGGCGACTCAGTACAACTTTTACGAGGTGTCGCCGCCGACCATCTCGGGCTACGTGCGGTTCGATTCGACCGACGATCATCAGAACAATTCCGCCCATCCGCCGCTGGTGGGCGCGACGGTGGAACTACGGGATTCCTCGGGCAATGTGTTGCAGACAACTTCGACCGACATCAACGGCTATTACGAATTCGACTGCGTCACGGCCGGCAGTTACCAGGTGTACCAGATCGTGCCGTCAGGCTATTCCTATGAAGACGAGTTCGCCGGCAGCGTCGGCGGAAATACCAGCACGGCAAGCCTGATCAGCTCGATCGTCGTCGCGGCGGGCACCAATGCCAAGCAGTACAACTTTTACGACGTGCAGCCGGTCAGCCTCGCCGGCGTCGTTTATCTCGACGCGAACGCGAACCACGCGAATTCAACAACCGACCCGGTCGTGCCCGGCGTCACCGTTCAGTTGCTCAATTCCCAAGGCGCCGTGATCGGCACCACCACGACCAACGCCCAAGGGGCGTATTCGTTTGCGGGCTTGCTACCGGGCACTTATGGCATCAACGAGATCCAGTCGGCCAACTATGCTCTGGAAGATTCACTGCCGGGCTCGGCCGGAGGCACGGACGAAAGCGCCACGCTGATCGATTCCGTGATGCTGAATTCGGGCATGGCCGGCACGAATTACAATTTCTGGTTGGAACAGGCAGCTGCACTCTCGGGAACCGTTTTCCAGGACGGTCCGCCGATTAGCGTCAGCGGAAATCAACTTGTCAATGTGCCGAGCGTGCGGACCGGCATTCTGGCGCCGGGCGACCCGCTGCTGGACGGAGTGATCCTGGAATTGCACAACGGCGTGACCGGGGCGCCGATCCTTGGCTCACAGGCACTTGCGGGCTATTACAACGCCAGCCAACCCATCACGACCGCCACCGATCAGAACGGCAACTATGTTTTCAAGGGATTGCTACCCGGCAACTATGCCGTCTATATCGACTCGCCGAGCGGTTACATCACCGGGATCGACACCGCGGGCTCCACGGGCGGCATCGTGCTCGACGCCTACTCCACTGTCTCGCAGCAGATCCTTGCCCAACTGACGAATCCGCCGCTCACCGACGCCATTATCGGCATCAACCTGCCGGCCGGCGCCCAATCGGTCCAAAACAACTTCAGCGTCGACCTCGTACAAGAAGCACCACAGTCGACTTTCGTCGCCGTCGTACCACCGACACCGCAGGTACAAGAAGCACCGCATTCGATTTTCGTTCCAACGACGCCAGCGGCAACCCCGTCGCCGCTACAGCCTCTGGTGATCAATCCGACCGCAGCTTTCGTGGCTTATCAACCGCCGACAACGCCGCCGCTTGCAGCGCCCCCGACGATCTATAGCAGTTCGTCGCTGAACTTTACCTGGCATTTGAGCGTCGTCGATGCCGGTCAGCCCCGCGGCATGAACGCCGAGGACGAATCGGTCGCCATGCTGATCAGTGCCACGCCGGAGCAATTGGCCGAAATCGCGGACAAGACCGACGGTGGCGAATGGGTGCTGGCAGGCGGCAACTCGCGAAGCACGGCAAGCCGCGGCCCGCCGCCTGGTGTTTGGCGTTCGCGGCGGCATTCCGATCAGCGGCGATTTCGACGGCGATGGGATTTCCGACGTGGGCGTGTTCATCGACGGCCGCTGGTATGTGGATCTCAACGGCAACGGCGTGTGGGACAAGGGAGACCTGTACGCCAAGCTCGGCCGCCATGGCGACAAGCCTGTGACCGGCGATTGGGACGGCGACGGCAAGACCGACATCGGCATCTACGGCCCCGCCTGGCGCGGCGACCCGCGAGCGCTGCGCGCGAGCCGGGACTGCCGGATCCGCACAATCCGAACACCGACACGAAGAAGAACGTCCCTCCGGGGCCCTCAGAGGCCGTCCCCGAAAAGCGGACGATGAAGGTCAGCGGCGAAGCCAAATCGCGGGCCGACGTGATCGATCACGTCTTCCTCTATGGCACTCCGCAAGACGTGCCGGTGGCGGGCGACTGGAACGGCGAGGGGACATCCACGATCGCCGTTTTCCGCAATGGCACCTGGCGGTTCGATTCGAACGGCGACGGCAAGGTCAACAACTCGGACGAGTCGATCAAGTTTGGCCAAGCCGGCGATAAGCCGGTCGTGGGCGACTGGAACGGGGACGGGGTGTCCGACATCGGCGTTTATCGCAACGGCACCTGGTATCTGGACAGCAACGGCAACCACCAGTTGGACAGCGAGGACGAAGTCGTTCAGCTGGGCGGCGCGGACGACAGCCCGGCGGCCGGCGACTGGGACGGCGACGGCCGCCACGAGCCGGCGGTGTTCCACGAGGCGCCGGCGGTGGTTGCGGAGAAGATCGATTTTGGGGCGATAACCGAATAGGTTATCATTTCTTTTTAATTTCACCCTCGGGTGAATAAGGCCCCGAGTCGAATTCGCATCCACCTGCATCGGATCAGTCCCGTTTGTTCGTCCCATCGGGTATTTACATGGAAACTGACGAAGCGAAAACGGGCCTCATCGGTGCCCTTGAAAAGCGAGAGATTGTAATCCTGGACTACGATCCGCGTTGGCAGGACAAATATCAAGCGCATAAGCATACCATTGCCAATGCATTGGGTGACGTGGCATTACGAATCGAGCATATTGGATCGACATCCGTCCCCGGGTTGGCTGCAAAACCAATTATCGACATGCTTCTCATGGTTGAAGACTCCGGGAATGAGGCTTCTTATCTTCCTAAATTGAAGGCCGCTGGTTATGTGCTTCGCGTGCGCGAACCCGATTTTCACGAACATCGCATGTTGAGGACTCCCGAAAGAGATGTCCATATTCACGTTTTTTCGCCTGGATCTCCGGAAATCGAGCGTTATCTGACCTTTCGCGACCGATTACGGAGAAACGCTCACGAGCGGCAGCGCTATGAGACAACAAAGCGGAGTTTAGCCGCTCAGTCGTGGCCCGATATGAACGCTTATGCGGATGCAAAAACCGAAGTCATTGAGGGTATCATCGCGGCAGCGCGGGCTACCGGCGAGTCAACGTCGGAGGATGTGCGCACTTCGCCGTCCCCTCCTATTCCTTCTTTCCTGCCTTCCTCATAAAAGCTCTTTTCATCTTTCGGCAGGCTCGCCGTGAACCCATCGATTGACATTGCACGTTTGTTGGAATGTGGGGTCGTGGCCGGCATCGAGCATCATGCGGAGATCGACTCCACGCAGACGCGCCGCGCATGCCATTGCTCCCCAATTGCCGGCCGATGGGTTGCCGTACTTAATTGTCGCCGACCAGCAGAGGGCCGGACGCGGGCGGGGCGAAAACCGCTGGTGGACGGGGTCGGGAAGCCTGGCATTCAGCCTCGTGTTCGATCCAGAAACCTACGGCTTGGAGCGCCCGGCCCGGCCGGCCCGTTCGCTGGCGGCCGGCGTTGCCTTGGTGGATGCGGTCGCGCCGTTGCTGGCGGACCATAACATCGGATTGCATTGGCCCAACGATGTTTTCGTCGACCAGCGCAAACTGGCCGGCATCTTGATCGACGTGCTCCCCAGCGACCGGCATCTATTGGGCCTCGGACTGAATACCAACAACACGCTTGCCGGAGCGCCGCCGGATGTGCGCGCCCGGGCCGTTTCGTTAGCCGAATTACTCGGTCGCGAATTGGATCACACGTTGCTGCTGATGAGCTTTTTCGAGCACTTGGACGCAGCCTTGAGGTTGTCGGTTCAAGATCCGCCGGTGCTCGGACGGCGCTTTCAGCAGCTATGCCTGCAAATCGGCCGGGAATTGACCGTCGAATCCCCCGGCAACTCAACGACCGGCCGCTGCCTGGGGATCGGCGCGGACGGGGCTCTGCTATTGGACACCGCCGCCGGCATGCAGAGGATATATTCCGGTGCGCTGCGGCATGGCTGATGGAGCCTAGAAATTCAACCGGCGCCTCACCGCCAATCGCGAGGGCACGTGCCGTTTGGCGGCCGATTGTCTCGCCTGGCCACGGCGCGGCAAATCGCGCGAGGCCGCGACGCAAACTTCTTGCCGGTTGAACGCCAATTGCCGTGCCCGCACGCGGGAGAAACCGCACTGGCGGATGCGATCCAGATAATTCGGCAGTTCATCCGCTAGATGCCAGTCACTCAGCTTGAGCGTGAGCAGAATGCCCTGCACGTTGACCGCCGGGTGCGTAACGATCGCCTCCACGGTGTCCAGCGTGTATTGCGGCGCAACGTTGATATCGGCCGTCAGCCAGCGTGTATTGCGAAACACGCGCCGACGCACGTCGGCGCCGCGCATTTGCAAGTGCGTGAACCCGGGTTCGGCCAACAAGCGCGGGTCGACTTCGGCCGGATCGATCCCCAGCACCTTGAGCCCGTGATCCAAAAGGGCCTGACTGGCTCCGCCGGGAGCACAGCCGATCTCGGCGCAGTGGTCGCCGGCGCGGATCGGTAATTGCGACCAGCGCAGCGCTTCTTCCATCTTGAGGTAGGCACGGGAAACCGCGCGCTCGGGAAGTTCGATCGCCGGCACACCGCCGGGCCAACAGCTTTCCGGTCCGACGGCCGCATGGTAGCCGATCCACCATTGGTTCGGCTCGACGATTACACAATCGAGCACCCAGGACGTGTCGACCGGCCGCCCGCGCGAGGGGAGGACGAATGGATTGGCGAAAACCTCCGGCGGCACATCGGCTGGCGCGGCCTTCCGCAATGCGGCGGCGGCATCCACCGCCAGCGGAGTTATACCCGGCTCGAAGCCGTGATGACCGGTCGGCACGTTGTCGCGTTGCCAAACGTGCAATGCCTGCCAGGAGTGACCGCCAGCCAATCGCCAAACCTCAGCGGCCAGTTCGTCGACGCTAGCACCGACGACTTTACCGAGCGAGAAGCCTTGGCTGCGAGCAAAGACCAGCTCCAGCCGTTGGGCGCCATCCCAGCCCTGGTCTGCCGATAATTCGCCTGCCAGCGGTTCATCCACCGGCAACTTAAACGTCAAAAAGCCAGGGCGTGAAAAAGCCAGGTGCGCGCGGGGATGGAGACGAGCTAGTTCGGTTTTCAGAGCCCCTTGGGCCCCGACCTGACAAGTAACGAACAGAAAGCCGGGGGGCGCTACCGTGACCGGAGGACGCACCATCATTCTCCGTCAAACCCGACGCCGTCCTTGTCCGACTGATCCTCGCAGCCCAGGTCGGCTTCGGTGACGGTTTCGTCGAGGTCTTCCTCCTCATCGAGTTCTTCTTCGAAGTCGTCGTCAAACTCATCGTCAAAATCGTCTTCTTCAAAGTCGTCAACCGGCTCGAGCGGGACTGGCAATTCCTCGACAGGGATCTCCTCCAGGTCGTCGTCCTCGTCTTCGTCAATGGCGACGATCGTCGGTACGGTCGCCTGCTCGCAGGGCAAAGACAGCGGGGCGCAGATAGTTTCGTCGACTAATGCGATGGGCTTGCTCGCAAATCCGTTACGTTCAGACTTGAGGGTCATACAGAAAGGGGTCCTTATGGCAATTCAGCGCGAGACGTGCATAACGCTTGGTATCCCACGCAACCGGCTTTGTCAAGCAGGGCGAGGCGCCAAACAGGGCTGTGTGACTACTACAGCCGGCTGGTTTAGCAGTTTGTTGAAGAATTCACAGCCAGATTGGCACACGCCTAAAAGTGGATCGACGGATACTTCAACATGCTGCTAGCGATCCGAAGCCGGCCGAAGCAGACCACTCGCGCTGGAACCGTTGGACAAGTGAGGCGCGGTCCCACTCGACAAGATTGCGGTGCCGGCAGCCACCGCGGCCGCATCAATTCGCAAACGCCGACTCTGCTGAACGGCCTGAAAAGCCGGAATCCGCTCCGGAGGGGCAGGAGCCGCTCCGACCGCCGACATGTACGTATGCAACTCGCTGCTCCGCGGATCAACCGCGTTCCACTGCCGCAAGATCTCTTCAGCAGCGGCGCTGTTGCCCATCGCCATCAGCGTAATCGCCAGCCAGCGCAGGCAGATGATATCGCGACAACCGGCCTGGTGAGCGGTTTGCAAATAGGTAAGAGCCGCCGGCCAATCCTGCTTCGCGGCCAGGCACGCGCCGCGCACCGCGCTGCGCAGGGCCTCGCGATGCGGGGTGTCGGCCGGCAATTGATCGATTTGCGCCAGCGCCTGCTGCCGACGGTTGTGCTTGATGTACAAATCAATGCTATGCCGGCGGATCCGGATTGCCCCGCCACCCTGCTGCAGTGTCTGTTTCAAAGCCTGCTCCAAAACAGCCAGGGCTGCCTCGTCCTGATCCTGCAGTTGCAGAGTTAGACTCCAACAGACGGCGGCAATCTCACGAATATCCGGCACGTGCCACGATTCGGGATCGACTTGACCGTGATTATAGGCTGTTTCATAGGACCGCATCGCCAGGTCCAGGCGGCCTTCGGCTTGCAGATAACCGCCGATGGCACAAAGCAGTTGGGCATCCAGCGGAAATATCTCCAGCGCCGCCAGGCAGGTGTTGATTTGCTGCCGCCGCTCTGTTCCGCCGGCATCCAAGCAAGTTAACATCCCGTAAAACGCCTCGCGCTGCGCCGTCGAACCTGGGGGTGCCATGCGCAAGCCTCTCGCGAACGCAGCCGCGGCGGCGGTGCGGTCCCCCAGATTTATCTGGGTCTCTCCCAAGGCCACTTCCAGCCGCGGTTGCGGCCCTTGTTCCGCGAATTCCAGTTCCAATAGCCGCAAGTCGCGGCGAGCGCGGGCCAACTTGACGTTCGGCGGGTATTCCGGCCAGGCGCGGAGAATGCGCCAGGGAATGCCCTCGACGACCATGCCGGCAGCATCGACGGTCCGTCGCACGCTTTCGCGCACTCGTCCCGCAAACCGCAGGTCCGAACGATTCGGCACGAGCCGGATGCGGCCCACCTGTTCACCGGACACCTCACCTTCAGCGGCCGGGACCGCGATCAGCATCATGTACGCTTTTCGGTGATCGGCCTGGCTGCGAACAAAATCGCGCAGTTCCGAGGCTGACTGGCCAGTTAGCCGCTCCCCGGCGTCAAGCCACAAGATCCAGTCGCCAGTCAACCGGCTCCACAAGGCATTGCGGGCCGCTGAAAAATCATCGGTCCACGAGTACGAAAAAACTTGAGCTCCAAAATTTGCGGCCAAAGCCATGGTGTGATCGGTCGAGCCCGTATCGAGCACCATGATTTCGTCAGCCAGCCCCTGCACACTGGCGAGCGTCTGGGCCAACACCGATTCCGCATCACGCACGATCAGGGCGACAGAGAGGCGAGGATGGCGGTCGCCGGCCGGCACGTTGGACATGGAACCCTCCTTGGTCATCCATCACGGGCATGCAAAAAATGTGCGAAAGTCTGGCTGGAATCCGACGAGGCCAGTTCGCTAGCCGACGAGTCTAACCGGTAGCGGCACCAGCAGAAAGAGCGACTTCGGCCATTCGGGGCGGGGGGGCCGGCGCCAACTGGCATCGATTGGCTTGGAAAAGCAACCCACAACGCCGATTCATCACCGGGGGGGCATTAACGCGACTGGGCAGTCGCGTTACGGCGCGCACTTGGACCGAGTTGCGGCCCGATCGTATCCGGCGATAACGTGCCGCTCTTGTCGGGCTCGGGAGTTGCCGGCGCGTCCGAGGCGGTTTCACCGGCAACAGCAGCCGGGGAAGGTTGTGTTGGAACGGGGGCGATCGCTGCATTCGCAGGATTTTCGCTTTCCAGGGCGGAATGCGGATACTGCACGGTTCGAGTCTTAGCAGCCTGCGGCACTGCACCTTGTGTATTGACTACCTGTGCCGATTCTTCGCCGCTTTGCGTTGCCGATGAGTCCAGCGGTTCCGGAGGGGCCATCACCGCGATCGGCGTATTCGCGGCTGGCGGGGTGGCGCGGCGTAATTGCAGCAATCGCGAAGATTGTTGCGGCGGCGCTTGCACCGCGGCCGAATCGACAATCGGCTCCTCGGCCGATCCGGAATTCGGCTTGGCACGCCCATTCTTGAGCGGGGGCGACTGCCTGGCGACTTGAATGTCCTGCCTGCCAGCCGGCTTCGACAATCGGGCAACCCATTGCTGAGCGGCTTCCAGTTCCGGATCTTCCGCCGCCGCCGCTCGGAAGGCAGCTAGCGCGGCGGACTCATCCCCTTTTTTCATCAGCAGGTAGCCCAGGTTGTAATGCCCCACCGCCTGGGTGTCAGCCGCCACTAATTGTTCAAGGGCAGCGTCAGGCCGGTTCATATCGACCAGCACGGCGGCCAGGTTGTTGCGGTAGAGCTTCCGATCGGGATGCAGGGCAATTGCCTTTTGCATCGATTCGACCGATTCCTTGGGCATGCCGCGGCGGTGATAGCACAGCCCCAGGTCATTAAACGGGCGGGAATCCTGCGGATTGGCCGCCGTCGCCTTCCGGTAGTATTTCGTGGCGGTCTCGAGCTGGCCAGCGCGATCCTTAAGACGGGCAAGGCCCAGGAGAGCCGGCACATGCTGCGGCTTGAGCTCCAAAGCCTTCCTATACTGCTTCTCGGCCTCGTCGACTTTACCCGCACTCTCGGCCATCTGGGCCATGGCCACGTTCAATTCGGGTCCGGGCTTGGTCTTGCTGCTCAGCGATAGCGCGGAATCCGACGAGTCCACCCTGGGCATGGCCGGCGATTTCGGCTTGTCACCCTTGAACCAGGCCGTGAGCTTGTCGGTGAAAGACGTCGCAGAAGCAGCCGGGCCACCCAACGCCCCAAGAGATTGGGACGATTTGGATGGGCTCAGGCTTGCGCAGCCCAACACCATGGACCATGCGAGCGCCAGGGCCAAAAAAGGGAGTTTTGTAGTCCGCACAAACTCCTCAACGTCCTTGTCAAGTGATTCTGTTTCGCGATCCGCCGGAATTCAACGGTCTATCACGGGTTAGCTCTTAGCGACCTTCAATCCATTCATCGTCTGGCGGCGACGGCATCCTACATTCCAATTAAACGCCTGGAGGATTCTTGACGAGCTTGACGGTTGTACAGACTTTTCCGAGCATTCAGGCTGGTCAGCTAGCATTCTGCGACGTTCGATAGTTCGATCCGACCCGCTCTGCTAGCGGCCCGAACCGCTAGAACCGCCACCGCCAGAACCGCTAGAAGCGGAACCCGACGACGCAGCGCCGCTTTTGGAGGGCAAGCGCGGGATGGGAGCGCTGCCATTGAATTGGACTGTGGTGGTGTCCACGGCTTCAGCAGAAAAACTCGGCGTTTCCAGACTGGTTTCCACAATTTGCGGCAGTTCGCCCCGCGGCAACATTCCAGCCGCGGATTGTTGCACAAATTCCATCCGCGCCGTGGTTAAGTCTGGCTGCCCGGCACGCTGCAGGTAGACCGTGCGGTGTTCGGGGTTCGCCTGGTTCAAAATCCAGCGAAGTTTCAGCTCTCCGGCCGTGGTCAACTTCGCGGTGTCGTTTTCGAAATGGTAGTCGCAAAGCATGCATTGCCGTCGCCAGCCGTTGTTGGCCATGAGCAACATCGGCTGTGCGACCGCCGCGCGGTCCGAAAAGATAAACGGCTTGGGCCAGGCGTTGTTGTTGTGAAAGATCTGCTTCGAATAATCGACGACGCCCCCAAACCACTGGGCCTGGGCCGGCACCGTGGCGGCCTGCGCGATTCCAAAGAGCAGCAAACTACGCATGAGAAACCGCATCGGGTACTCCCTTCGGGGCGGTAAGGGTGTCGGGGCGTGAGTCCGGGCGCTCATCCGCCACCTGCCAGCTTCGCGTGCAGCACGTCATCGTTCCTTATCGACACGGCGTTAAGGAAGGCTAAGCGGGGGGCGCGAGAACCGCGTCAAACTTCCCAGTTACCCTACTTTGTTCCCTGCATCATCGGGAACATTTCGTTCACGATGGTGATCGCGGCGGGGCCAACCAGCACGACAAAGATGGCCGGAAAGATGAACAGCACCAGCGGGAAGATCAGCTTTACCGCCGTCTTGGCGGCCTTTTCCTCGGCCATTTGCTTGCGGCGGGTGCGCATGGAATCGCTCTGCACGCGCAGGGCCTGGGCAATGCTGGAGCCGAATTTGTCGGCCTGGATCAAGATAGCCGCCAAGCTTCGCAGATCGTCCACGCCGGTGCGCTGGCCAAGTTCATGCAGCACTTCGTTGCGAGCCCGGCCCATTTGCAGTTGAAAGTTGCACAAGGCAAACTCGTTGGACACGGCGGGGGTCGATTTCTTCATTTCTTCGCTGACTTTGCGCATCGCCTGATCGAGCCCAAGGCCAGCTTCCACGCACACCACCAACAGGTCGAGCGCGTCGGGTAAGCCCATGAAAATGGCTTCGCGCCGCTTCATTCCCAGGTATCCGAGCAGGGCGTCGGGCAGGAAGAACATGACGCCGGCAACGCCAACCGTGGTAACGATCGTCTGCTGCGACAAGCCGCTGTTGACCAGCGCCGTACCGCCGCCGAAGAACAGACCGGCTCCGAGCATGGCGGTCTTCATTCCCAAATAGATGCTGGGCGCCGCTTCGTGGCGAAAACCGGCCTGGCTCAAGCGGCATTTGAGGCGACTGGCTTCCAACGCGGTCTTGGGCTGCAACGGCTTGGCGAATGCGGGCGAAGCCTTGGCTAGCACGTTTGCCATGGCCTGCGACGTGGTCACGACTTGGGCATCGCCGCGGCGCCGGCGGGAACGCGGATTGGCCATTTCGTCCAAGCGATCTTCAGCGCTCGGCTTGCTCGTGGCCATAAGTTCGAGCAGCCACCAGGTTGCCAGGCCAATCAGGCCAAAAACGGCCAGCGAAATCAGTGTTTTAGCTCCAATCGCGGCGAACAGCATGGCAGTATTACACCTTGATGTTGACGATTTTGCGAATTACCAACGCCCCGATGGTTTGCATGATCAACCCAACCACGAGCATTTTCTTGCCTAGGGGGTCGGTGAACAGGGGCATTACATAGTCGGGATTTAATCTCCAGACCGCGACGAACAAGGCGGGCGGCAAACCCAAGAGCACGACGCCGGAGATGCGGCCTTCGCCCGTAAGAGCCTGCACCTGGCCCCAGATCTTGAACCGTTCACGCACCAGGTAGCCGATCTTATCGAGAATTTCAGCCAGATCGCCTCCCGTCTGCCGTTGCAGAATGACGGCCGTGGCGAAGAATCGCAGATCCAAGTTCGGAATGCGATCGGTCAAATTGTTCAGCGCCTCATCCAGCGGAATGCCCAGGTTCTGCTCTTCGAAGACTCGGCCGAACTCGGTCGACATCGGCGGCATCGATTCCTCGGCCACCAGGCTGAACCCCGCCGACAAGCTGTGGCCCGCCCGCAGTGCCCGCGACATCAATTCCAAAGCATCCGGCAGTTGCTTGCCAAAGGCCTTGAGCCTGCGTGCACGACGAAACCAGAGCCACGTCAGGGGCACCAGGCTCAATCCCCCGGCCAGCGCCGGCCCCCACGCCATGTGCAATTGCAGCACGACCGGGATCAACAGGCCAACAATGCCCATGCCGGCGGAGATGGCCAAAAACTGGGAGAGCGTCAGCGTCGTGTCCGCCTGCTCGAACAGCAGCGTGAAATTCTTGAATCGCGCGAAGAACAACTCGAGGAAGCCGGTGCCGGTGTCCAGAGGACGAGCCAACACGCTTTTTCCCATCCGCGATTCTTTGGAATGCTTGCCGTCGGTCGCGCCGGTGAGCATCGCCAAACGGTCTTCGACCGTCGTTTCCGAGTTGGTCCGAAACAGCAAGACGCCGCCGCCGACGAGGGTGGTGACGCATACGAATACGGCCATTAATATCAGCATCGATCCCATAAGATCCTCGTACCGCGTCTGGATTCTGGAATCCCCGGGCATATAGCCGGGGCTCGGGGGCTTATGTTCGGGGTTCGGGGACTCAGTCTTCTAACATGACGCGTTGGCGGAAGGCACTTGACGGTAGTCGCACTCCGGCAGATTCCAAGCGATCCATAAAGGTGGGCCGGATGCCGGTGGACATGAACTTGCCGTGGGCCCGGCCGTTCTCGTCGATACCTGTCTGCTCGAAATGATAGATGTCCTGCATAACGATCGTGTCTTGTTCCATGCCCACAACCTCGGTGATGTGGGTGACTTTGCGCGGGCCGCCTTGCAAACGGTTGGCCTGAATAATCAGGTCGACGGCGCTGGCAATCTGCTGGCGCATGGCCTTGAGCGGCAGGTCGAAGCCAGACATGGTGATCATGGTTTCGATGCGCGCGATGGCGTCGCGCGGCGTGTTGGCGTGGACCGTGGTCAACGATCCTTCGTGGCCGGTGTTCATGGCCTGCAGCATGTCCAGCGTCTCCGGACCGCGGCATTCGCCGATGATGATCCGTTCGGGACGCATGCGCAGGGCGTTGCGCACCAGGTCGGTGGCGGTGACGGCCCCTTTGCCTTCGATGTTCGCCGGACGCGTCTCGAGCCGTACGACGTGCTCTTGCTGCAACTGGAGTTCCGCGGCGTCTTCAACGGTCACGATGCGGTCGCTATTCGAAATAAAGCTCGACAAAGTGTTGAGCAACGTCGTTTTGCCCGAACCGGTGCCGCCGGCGATGATGATATTCAACCGGGCTTTCATGGCCCCTTCCAACAGCATCACCATCTCGGGCGTGAAAGCCTTGTAATTCAGCAAATCTTCCAGCTTCAACGGATTCGCGCCGAAGCGACGAATCGACACGCACGCGCCGTCCAGAGCCAGCGGCGGAATGATCGCATTCACGCGGGAGCCGTCCGGCAGGCGGGCATCTACCATCGGAGAGACTTCGTCCACGCGGCGGCCGACCTTCGACACGATGCGATCGATGATCTGCATCAGGTGATTATTGTCGCGGAAACACACGGCGGTCTTTTCCATCTTGCCGCGACGTTCCACGTAGATATTCTTGGGGCCATTGATCAAGATGTCGCTGATCGTCGAATCCTTGAGCAGCAACTCGAGCGGTCCCAAGCCAAACGTTTCATCCAGCACCTCGTCCACCAACCGCTCGCGTTCGCCCCGGTTGAGCAGCGTATCCTCGGTATCGCAGAGGTGTTCAACCACGAGCCGAATTTCGCGGCGCAACACGTCGCCGGCCAACTCGCCGACGCGAGACATGTCGAGCTTATCGACGAGCTTGCTATGGATGCGTCGTTTCAGCGCCTCGAATTCAGACGCCTTGGAATCTTCCGTGGGACGCAGGGTGGGGCCACCTTTCATGATCGTTTCCTTAACGCGAGGCCAATGAGCCGAACGTCGTCGTACGGCCGCTCGGCAAAGTCGAAACAAGGGTCGGGTAGGTTTGGCGGTGTCGCCGTTGGTTCCGCGCAGCAATTGCGAACCGGCGTGGTCTAAAGGAAACATAGCTCAGAAAAACGGCCTGGCAGGCTCCAGACCGCAGCCGTCAGCCTGATGCGGCAAAGAAACGGGCTCATGGGGCACGCTCAAGAGTGCAGGGATCTGCGCGGCGACGTGCGAAGCGGCGGACGAGCAACCCGGGCCGGGAAGCTTACTTGGAACCCGCGCTCTTGGGCTTGGCCGGCCAGAACGCCCAACGCCCTGACGCCGTTACTTTCGCCGCCTCGGCGGGCGCTTCGGTCTTACGGTCGCCGCACAGCACTTCGGCCAATCCGAGCACCGATTGCGTGATGGCCGCCTTGGGCGCCTGCTCGATGAGCGGAACGCCGTTGTTGCGCACTTCGACCATTACGCGATAATCGTTCGGCAACTGCCAAAACACCTCTCGGCCGATCGTTTCCTGGGCCTTCTTCAGACCGATCAGGTTGTCCATCCCGGCGCGGTTGACGATGATCTTCACGTTATCCTTGATGGCGTCCATTTGGCTGAACGACATCAGCAGCCGCACGACGTTCCGCAAACAGGGCAAATCGAGCTGGGTGACCAGCAGCACGTGATTCGACATCTCCAGCGCGACCATGTCGATTTTGCTGTAGCTTTTTGACAGGTCGAGGATCACATGCGTGAACGTGGCCTTCAACAGGCCGATCACGCGCCGCAGATCGTCGGGCGTGATCAGGCTCACGTCCTCCAATTGCACCGGACGGGGCAGCAGGTACAACCCCGAAGCGTGCTTGGTGAGCGATCGCTTGAGCAGCGTGAAGTCGAGCCGAGTGACGTTCTGCGCAACGTCCACGAGCGTGTAGTCGGGAATCGTGTCGAGGAAGACGTCGGCGTCCCCCAAGCACATGTCGATGTCAACCAGGGCCACGCTGTTGCGTTCGTCGGCGGCCAAAGCGCAGCCCAGATTCACCGCCACGCTGGTCGTGCCAACCCCGCCAGTGGCCCCGGCGACCGAGATGACCGTGCTGGTGCGCGAGCCGCGGTCGCCGCGGCCGAAGCGATGATCGCTAATGCGCTCGAGCGCGGAGACCAGGTCTTCGATCCGCACGGGCTGGGGCAAAAACTCTTTTACGCCGGCACGCATGGCTCGCAAGATCAGAGCGCCGTCGGTCGAGGAGCTAATTACCAGAATGCTGCACTCGGGCGATACGTCGTGCAGTTGGGTGACGAGCTGCAACGCCTTTTCTGGATTGTGGTCAAGGGCCACGATCCCGATGTCGGGGTGCGTTTGCGCAACAACGTCGGCGAAGAACTCGTAGCGGGAGCATTCCGCCTCGAGCCAGACCATGTCCATCCCCAACAGCGTCGACTTCAAGTTGTCGCGTGCCAAGTCGTTCGGATCGACAATCGCCAATCGCAGGACATTGCTCATTGCTTGATACTGACTCTCCAAGTGCGCAGACGATTGGCAAACCACCAATTCCCGCGTAGCCGACGTCTCTTCTTAGGCGCGACTACGCGCCACTTAATTAGTTACGTCATAGCCGGTGGAGCCAATGAAGCCGGGAGGGTCTGAGCTGGTTTTTTTCGGCCCGCCCTGTCGCGCATTCGGTTTAGCAGCATTGTAGGGGCTGCCGGAAACCGGCGGAGGGAAAATGGCATTAGCCGCCGGTGTTCGACGGTCTGCGCCCGCACGGCTGGACGCGGCTCTCGTCGATGAGCGTCCGTTTCCAGGCAAGCTGGCCACGGAGCCGGTGGAACCGCGGACCGCGGCGGAGTCGCCTGTCGTGTCGGGCACAGGGAGCTCAGAGTCCGGCCGAACCGTCGGCTGACCGGGGGGTACGGTTTCGATTCCCTTGGCACCCTGCGGATAATTCCCCGTCGGAGCGCCGCCTGGCCCGACTCCCGCCGGACCGGCCCCCAACTGCTTCTGAAGAGGCACTTCCAAGTGTCCGTTGAGATACAAGTCGACGTCGTTCGGCTGCTCGGAGTTCTGGCCGGGACCGAGCGGCGGCACCTCGTCGCACTCCATCGCTTCCGCCAGTTCCGGGCGCACCATGATCAGCAACTCAATCTCGTTGTTACTCTCGCTCACACTGCGAAACAACGTGCCGATCACGGGAAGGTCGCCAATCCAGGGAATTTGATTTTTCGACGACTCGATCCGGCTCTGGAGCAGACCCGCCAGAGCCAGTGTCTGGCCGAATTTCAACTCGACCCCCACGTCGGCCGTCGTCAGGAGGAAAGCCGGCACGGTGCTGCCATTGATGGTGAGCTCGTTCGAGTAGTCGATGGCGCTGATTTGGGGCCGGACTTCCAGGCGGCAGTTGCCGTTGCCGAGAACAATGGGCACGAAATCGAGCTGCGTGCCATAGTCTTTGAAAGCGACGCTCGTCGTGCCAAGGCCGGACGGGATCGGGTAGGGAATGCTTCCGCCCGCCAGAAAATAGGCCGGCCGGCCGCTGACCGTAACGAGCGTGGGCTCGGCCAGAGTCTTGATCAAGTTGTTTTGCTGCAGGGCTTGGATGAAGCTGAAGAACGATGCGTTGGCGCCCACCACCCCATATTGCAAGGTTTCCTTGCCGCTGGTGGCGAACGAGGTGGCGTTGCGCGCGGCGTCGGTCGTGGCGCTCGATCGGGTAAGAATGTTGCTCACGGTGCTGGCCACGAAGTCGCTCGAAGACATCTGGAGCCAGTCGATCCCCAAGGCACGGAGCTTGGTTCGCGACACTTCCATTATTTTCACATACAGCATGACTTGCTGAGCACCGCCGACCGTAAGGTTATTGATGACTTTGGGGTAATAATCTTCGGCCATGCGGATGATCTTGGTGACGTGGTCAGGCCGATCGACGTAGCCCGACAAGATCACGCTCGTGGCCGTCGGAAATACCTTGATCGAGGCGTTGGGAAACTGCGACTGCAAGGTCATCATCAGCTCGCGCACGTCGCCGTAAATGACGACGTCAATCGAGTGGATGTCCCCTTTTTCGTCCCACAAATTGACTTGCGTGACGCCGGCCTTTTTGGCGTAAATCTGCACCTGCTTGGCCGAAATCGGCGTCAGGTCGAGCAGGTCGGGATTGTTCACCTGTGCTCGCGGTATCTTGAGATCCAGCGTCAGCATGCGGCTGGAGTGGATCGTCAATTCCACCCGGTCGCTATTCGACTGCACCATGTGGACGATCGACGCCGGGCCGGCCGGCAACTGCGCCCGGGCAATGCCAGCCAAACAAGCCCAGACGCCCAGCAGGATCGTGACGCTGGCGGCTTGGAGGCGCGAGGCGCGCGTCAAAGAGGTGATGAACATCCGTGTGCTTCCTTACATTCCGTTGTACTGGCGCTGACTGGGCAATAGCCAAATTTTGCGTAGGGTGTTGCACCCCCGGAGCGTCCTCGCTCAGGGACAGGGTATCAGTTCTTGGGCTCCTGCTGCGTCCCGGGGGGCGGGTTACCGCTGGCGGCCGGCGGAACCGCGCCAGGGTCGGAGACTGTCGTCACCACTGGCAGCTCGTCGTCTTGCGGGAAGGACACGTCGCGAATGGTGCTTCCTTCCAAGATGATCATTTTCCACGGTGGCGGCGGCGCCTCAACCGGCACGGCGGCCGTGGGGGGCACCGGCGGCTGTTGCTGATTCATCCAGTCCTTGAGTCCTTTACCGTCATCTGCCGGCTTTTGTTCCTGCTCGCGAAAATTTTTATCGGCTCCGCCGCCAACGATGTCGGACACGCTGGCCCCTTCCGTGGGCGCTTCCGCATTGTCTTCCGGGCTGCGGATGATCAGGCGGATGCTTCCCATTTCGCTGGCCAGAGTCACCTTTTCGGCCTGTTGCGGCGTGACCAGCAACGAGATCGTCTTACCCGTGACAAGTTGACCATCGTGTTCCTGTTTGCCGACAAAGGTGCTGTCTACTGCATAGACTTTGATGTCTTGTAGAATCGTTCGCGCGCTGGTCTCCTTCACGCCCGTACTGGTGTTTTTATTGAGAAAAACGAGCACGTCCACGCGATCTCCGGGCACGATCAGGCCGGTGCCGCTGACGGAATCGGTGCGCACGTTGACGACGCGAAAGCCCTTGGGAATTCCGTCTGAGGGGAGCGTATCGTCGTCGGCTCCGCGAACTTTCCCAGCCAAGATCGGCTCGCCGGCATACAGCCGTTGCTTGCAGCGTTTGCCTTCGATCTGTTCGAGTTTGGTGAGTGCGCCGGCGGGCACTTTGCCTTTGGGCCACTCTTCGAGCTTGAGAACCTGGGCGGTCAACAGATCGTTGACGTTGATGTCGGTCAGCGCGACGAAAATCGGTTCCATTTCGCCAGTATTGGCGGGAGGAGCATTGCTGTGTTCCAGGATCTGGCTGATGCCGATCGTTGCGACCAGGCCACAACCGGCCGCAAGCAGCACCAGAACAAGCGATTTTGGCTTCATCGTCTAGCTCCCCCGCGATCGCGGCCGGCAAGGACTTTGACATGCCGGCCCCGAGCGCCGCCTACTGCCACGACACCGAGGTGCAGCACGCATCCGGACGCCATCGTGGCATTATCATCAAGATTGGCCGATTTACCCGTTAGACTTGATACAAAGACACCTTACCGGCATCGTTAAACGAAACGCCAAAAGCCGCGATTCTGGCACAAGAGTACTGACCGCTACGATCCTCGCGACCCACCGCCGGATCAACCGGCAGGATCGCTACAGGTGCGGCAGCTTTTCCTTGGATCCAAACGCCGCTCGAATTGATTTGCCAAACACTCCGTCACCGCCAACGTCACCGCCATCGATTTCTTCGGCATAACCGGCAGAGGCTCTCCAATTTGACCTCATAACGTCCCGCGAATCTCGGTTCCGCCGCTGGGCATGTGCCGGCTGCTGTCATAGCAGCATGCCGTTCCAGGCAAAGTAGGCAATGGTGCCCAAGGCGATGGGGATGCCATAGGGGAGCAGGAGCATCGAACTTTTTCGGTCGGCCGCGATGGCCGAGAGTTGTTCCGCGTCGCGGATCGTCAACATTTCATTCCAGATCATCCAAAACTGATTGTTGTGTTTTTCCCAGGCCTTGCGGTACAGCACCATGGCCACGGCGATCAGGCCGCCCACGACCGCCGAAACGCAGAAGGCGTACAGCGTCACGGTTCCCCAAACCCAGGCTCCCACGCCAGCCAGCAGCTTGACGTCTCCCGCGCCCATACCGCCGATGGCATACGCGGGCAACAGCAGGCCCAGGCCGATGGCGGTGCCCCCCAGGCTCCAGCCGAGCCCGGCCCAGCCGTAGGTCAAATAGCTGAACGCCCAGCCGCTGAGGATCATCGGAAAGGTAATCCAGTTCGGCACCTTGAGTTTGTAGCCGTCGATCACGGCCGCCACGATGAGGGTCAAAGTGACCAGCCAGACGTGCCAGTTTTCGTGAAGTGCCCGGTTCAATGTCGCTACGTCGACCATAAGAATTTCCTGAAACTACCTAGGCGGGCTTAACAGGCCGGGTTCAGCGGCCGGTACGCGGGGGATTGATCAAGGGAACAGGTCCTCGGTGCGCGCGAGCGGACGCCTGGGGACCGATTCCGTTGCCCAATCCCGTCGGGCATGGCTTTCGTCAAGCCGGTCGCGTCAACAGGCAACCGATCACGGCGACCAGGATCGTGGAAAAATAGCACACGCCTCAAAAACGCCGGCCAAGCGATTCGATGGGAAACAGTGGGTACATAGACTTTAACCTGAAACCGAAAAGCTCGCTGGCCGAACATTGTTGAAAACGCCGCCCTCGGCGGCCGCACGGTGTCGGCCGCCGAGGGGCGAATTGAGTACTATCCATGCCGCCAGTGTACGAGCCGGCAGCCCCCACGCCTGAACCATCAAACCACATCAGCTGGAGGTGCCGGCAATCGAAGCCGCAACGTTGCTAAACGTGGTGCTGGCCTTGGTGCCGACCGACTGGATCGCGGTCAAGCACACGATCACGATCAGGGCCAACATGACGGCGTATTCAACCGCTGTGGGGCCGTCTTCCGATGTGAGGAAACGTTGCAACTTCTTGGTGAAACTCTTCATGTGTATCCTCTCCTAAGTCAGCGGCCGTCTCGATCTCTCCGGACTGGCGAGCTTTCGAGGCGAACCGAAAAACAGGGTGGAACCTTCCGCTGCCGGCCAATCACACGACTGGCATCTGCTTAACAGCTAGTTCGGCCCGAAACAAAACGACAAACAATCACGTTGCTCCTTGTCCCATCTCAACCACCACTCGTGCAGAAGGGGTTCTGCCCGACCGGCGAGCCGCAGGCGACCACACAGGGCGTGTGCCGCTTGCGGCCCGAAGTGATTGTTTGCCGCCCCTGCATTCGCGGTAGGCGGCTAACATCCCTTCGGCAACCAGGCGTCCGCGCTCGTTTCCTTACGCGGTCCTTGGCTTTGCGCCCGGCTTTACAGCCGGTTTGCCTTTTTCGGGGGATCAGGAGTTCTCAGACCCTTAACGCGAATGTTCATACGCCGAAGACAAACGAAGGATCGTTCGGTGGGATATCCGGCCGCTATGTTACTCACGCATCAGACACTCGCATGTCTTTCAGGGTGACGCCCTCGCGTCATTCCTCTGTAAGAACCCTAGGTCAGTTGCAACCGTTGTCAAATCCGCGTCGTCGTGGAATTCCAGATTCTTGACAAATTCGCGAGAGAATTTTGGAGTCGAGCCGAGTTCCGGCGCGGGTCGCAGCCGAACTAGCGAAATCAACGGTCGTCCCTGTCGGTCGCAGATCACCTGGCGATCCTCCACGCGGCCGCTTTGCCGCAGCCTCGCGCTCACGGCGGGCTCCGCGCCATCCACGAATTGCACGCACCATAAGTTTGCGTCCTTGCCATATTCATCGTTGAGCACCTCGGCCGGCAAATTGCCAGACCCGACGACATGCAAGTTCGTGTCACGCCCCGCCAGATAGCGCAGCGGCCAGAACAGCCACCACTCGTCGGCGACGACCCACGTCGCCCGGTCTGCCGAGGATTGCGCTTGTATGATTTTTAACGCTTTTGCCTTCGGCTCGACGGCCGCGGTGTGAAACGTCAGATGCGAATTTCCTCCCGTGACCTGGAAACAGCGGAAATAGTTGACCCAAAAAGTTGCCAACAGCAGCCAACCGCAGGCGGCAACCGCCAGGTGCATGCTCGCGCGTCGTCGCGGCTCGCCGCTGAGCCACCAGCCGGCGCCGCGCGATACCACCAGCACCGTCGGTGCAACCAACACGATTCCGTAACGCTCGAAATGCGGCTGCAAGCCCGCCGGACCAGCCACCACGAAAAAACCGGCCAGCATCGCGGCCAGGCCCCACGCCAGGCAGATATCGGCCGGTTCGCGCCGCTGGCGCACCAACTGCACGAAACCAACCAGGGCAAAAGCCAAGACCAAAAGCGCCGCCACGTCGAAGACGTCAATGTCCCACAAGCCGGGCAATTCAACCGTGTCCGGCAACGCGCCGGAAATAAACCGATACACACTGGCGCCCGACAACAACCGCAAGTAATTCAACAGAAAAGCCAGAGACCGACCGGGGCCACGATCATCGCCGCCCCGACAAGCCCCGCACAACAGCCCCAGGCGATCTCGATATTTCAGCCACGCGGCGCGAAATCGATCGCTCAGCGCCCGGCGGTGATCATAGGCCCAAGGCGCAGCGCCAACGGGGCGGCAAAAACATTCGTCGGATGCACCCAAACCGCCGCGGCCAAGGCAATTATCCCGGCGACGAGCCCGCGCGCGACGGCCGCAGATATGCTGCGTAGAGGACGAACACCGTCAGTAGCAGCGACTGACTGGCATCCCAGGCAAAACGGCTGTAGGCCAGATTAATTGGCAGCACGGCCAACAGCACCGTGGAGAGGATCGCCGTGCGACGATCGAAGACACTGCGGCAGAGCACGCAGTTCGCCGCGCACGCCAGTAAACCGCTGACTACGGCCGGGGGCGCAACAACGCGATCGACGGCCCCGAGCACCCGTGCAGCACGAATCAACGGAAAAAGGAAGAACGGGTTAAGCGGATTGCCCGTCGGGGTCCGCCAGCCGATCGATTCACCATCAAGCCACCGCTGGGCCAGGGCCCCGTACCAGGCTTCGTCCCCATTGACGCCGGGCAAACGGTCCAATTGCCATAACCGCAACCCCACCGCAACCGCCAGCAGAACCGCGACATTCATTGTTACCAGCGCGGCGGCCGGAAAGCTCCAGGCGCGCCGTGTCCGTGGCCTGGCTGGCCGGCAGGTGATCGCTCGTTCTGTTGCTAGCATAAGCGGCATTTTGTTAGCAAGCGCCTATTATCCGAACTTCCAAGCCTACCTCAGGAATGAAAGCTATGGTTTTGATGTCGCACTCCGTGTTTAGGGCCAGCGCTGCGCGCCTGAATCGCCAGTGCGCCAAATCGCGCGGGCAGCCGCCAAAAACGCCCAGCGCCGTTTCGCCGCGTTGTTCGTTCCGGCCGCATTTTCCCCAGGCATCGATGTCTCATGGCGTGGCTTGATACCGTACTTGCGCGGCTGAGTGATGCGACGGTGTGGGGTTATCTGGTCGCTGGCCCGACGGCGGCCGAGCCTGCCGCCCTGTCCGCCCTGGCGCTGACGGCCCACGGTCGGCACGCCGCCGCGCAAGCCCCACTCAAATGGTTGCATGGCCAGCAAGCGGCCAATGGCGGCGTCGGAGTCCTCGGGGGAGATCCTGATCCGGCCTGGCCCACGGCCTGGTCCGTGCTGGCCTGGCAAGCCGCGGCTGGCGTTCAACCGGGCTACCGTTCTCACGACGACTCACCCGGCGACGATACGCAAGGCAACAGCCATCGGGCAGCCGCCCAGCGCGGAGCCGACTGGCTGCTGGAAACCCGCGGCAAGCCACTGCCAAAAAGCTTAGACCTCGGGCACAACTCTGCCTTGATCGGTTGGCCCTGGGTCTTAGGAACCCATTCCTGGATCGAGCCCACGGCCATGGCGGTGCTCGCCCTTAAAGCGACCGGGCAGCAAGCTCATGCCCGCACGCTGGAAGCAGTGCGATTGTTGATTGACCGCCTGCTGCCCGACGGCGGCTGCAATTACGGTAACACGTCAGTGCTGGGACAAACGTTGCGGTCCCACATTGAACCCAGCGGCTTGTGCCTTTGGGCGCTGGCCGGAGAACCGGACGCCGACGGCCGCATCGAACGCACGCGCGACTATCTGACCCGAGAGATCGTGACGCAAGAGGCCGCGGCGTCTTTGAGCTATGGGCTACTGGGCCTCGCCGCGCACGGTATCCGGCCGCCGAAAGCCGAAAGTTTATTGGCCAGCGCCGCCGAGCGGACGCTGCGCCGGACGCCGGTCGCATACCGCCTGGCCCTATTGGCCTTGGCCGCGCAGCATTCCGGCAGCCCCTTTGTGCCCGACACGCTTCCGACGCAAAACTTTGCGCCCCTTTCCACGGTCTTGCCGTGAACGTCTCCTGCCGAAAACCTCCCTCCCCTGCCGCGAGCCTCAAACTGCCATGAGCGTTGAACTGCAATCCTCGGAAGGCCCGCAGAAAAAAACCGGCGCCGTTTGTCCCCAAGCAGCGGCTGACGCCAAGTCCGCGATCGGCGCCAAAACGGATACCGGCGCCAAAGCCGGGCACTGCTCCAAAGCCGGCGCTCGTAAATTCGATCGTCGCGCGCTGCTGGCCGGCGGCGCAGGCGCTGGCCGGCTGGCTGGCGTATCCTCATGTTCGCGCCGCGCTCCGCGGTCGATCGGCCGTGTTCCTGGCCCGCAACCAGCGTTACGACGGCCCCCTGGCGCAAACAATCCGCGACGGCCTGCTGGCCACCGGATTCGAGCCCCTTAGCGTGCATGGCAAACGCGTGCTGCTCAAGCCGAACCTCGTAGAACCCTCGCGGCGGGTCCCGCAAATGACCACGCACCCGGCGGTGATCGTGGCGGCCGCCGAAGTTTTTCGTGGCTGGGGAGCCCGGGTGATCGTCGGCGAAGGTCCCGGTCATGTCCGCGACACCGAGATGGCCCTGATCGAGTCCGGCGTGCAAGACTCGCTGGACGGCGCCGACTTGGAATTCGCCGACCTGAATTACGAACAAGTGGCCTGGCTCCGCAATCGGGGCCGGGCCAGCCGGCTGGCGGGTTTTTACTTTCCGCAGCACGTTGTCGAGGCCGACCTGATTGTGTCGATGCCGAAAATGAAAACTCATCACTGGGTCGGTTATACCGGCGCGCTCAAGAACCTGTACGGCACCATTCCCGGCATCAAGTATGGCTGGCCCAAAAATGTGCTCCACCATGCGGGCATTCCGGAGACCGTCTACGACATCAATGCCTCGCTGCCGAAAACCATCGCCATAGTCGACGGTATCGTCGCCATGGAAGGAGACGGCCCGATCATGGGGACCCCCAAAGCGATGGGGCTGTTGGCGATTGGGACGAATCCGACGGCCGTGGATGCGACGCTGTGCCGCATCATGGGGCTCGACCCCACGCGCATGAATTACCTGCAATTGGCGGCCGACCATTTGGGCCCGGTGAACGACGACGCCATCGATCAGCGTGGCGAAGCCTGGCGGCCGCTAGTCAGCCCGTTCAAGATTCTCGACAAGCCGCATTTGCAAGAATTACGGCGGCCGCCCGGAGCGTTGGTTTCATGACGCCCCAACCAACGAAGACCGGCAACGTATTCCGCCGCATCGCCCGGGCCGCATTCAAGGTCGTCCCGGTTCGAATGGTCCCGAGCGATCAAGGCTGCGCCGCGCCTGGCTGCTGCTGATTTGCCTGGGACTGATGGCGGCCCTGGCAGGCCCCTTCTTCGTCGGACTCGTCTATACAGCCGACGACCTGGGAGCGTTCCATCTGCCGCTGCGCGACTTCTATGCCCGGCAATTGGCCGCCGGCGAACCGTTTGACTGGATGCCGTCCCTCTATTGCGGCTTCAACGTGACCGGTGAAGGACAATTGGGCGCCTATCATCCGTTGCATCTGCTGCTGTATCACTGCTTGCCCTTGGGGGCGGCCTTCGACTGGGAACTGCTGCTGAGCTATCCGTGCTTGTTGGCCGGCACGTATCTGCTGCTGCG
Organism: uncultured Planctomycetia bacterium; assembly: GCA_963807715.1. Taxonomy (GTDB): domain Bacteria; phylum Planctomycetota; class Planctomycetia; order Pirellulales; family PALSA-1355; genus CAWECK01. The sequence continues at coordinate 491,538 of CAWECK010000016.1, read as the reverse complement.
GCGGTTGGTGCGGCAACCGGACGCGGCGCTGTTGGGTGCGATGACATTCACGTTCTCTGGTTTCTGCCTGCTGCATTTCGTCCATCCAAACGCCGTGGCTATCGTGGCCCATCATCCCCTGGCTGCTGTGGGCCATTGATCTGGCCGCGGCGCCCCAACGCGGCGGCAATCGGCGCCGGGTCTGTCGTGCCGTGGCCTTGCTGACCGGCTCGCAAGTGCTGCTGGGCTATCCGCAATATGTCTGGTTTTCGCTCCTCGCCGAAACTGCCTTTGCCGCCTGGCGGCTGGCGGCCCTCAGATCCGCAGGCCTCGCGAAATTATCGGCGCCGGCCAGTTGGCTGCCAGTTGCCGCATGGTTGCTAGCCGCTAAAGGCTGCGGGCTGTTGATCGGTGCCCAGCAGTTGCTGCCGACGCTGGACGCCCTCGGCAATTCGACTTGCGCCGCGGCGGACGCGGCCTTTGCCAATTCGGGCTCGCTCCATCCGCTGAATCTGCTGCAACTGGTCGTCGCCGTATTTGTTTCGCACGCGCGTCGTAGGCCAGAATACGCATGAGTTGGGGTTGTATTGCGGGGCGGTGCCGCTGGTGCTGTGCGTCTGGCTGCTGGTCAACCGAAACATTTGGAGACGCTTATACGCCGCTGATCACGGCGGCTTCATGGCTGGGCGTTTTGCAGTCTGCTGATGCGCTTTCGGCGAGCACGGCTGCCTGTACGCGCTGCAAAGTTATTTTCCGCTGGTCAATCGGTTTCGCTTTCCTTGCCGGGCGATCGTGCTCGTGCAGTTGGCCGTGGCTGTGTTGACGGCAGTGGCTTGGGTGCGACTGACGCGAACACCCCTCGGGCGAGTGGGCGAATCACTACGACGCCCGAAACCCCTGCTGGTCCTCTGCGCGATCGCGGCTACCGCGGCTCTCATGGGGCCCTTGTTATGGCCGCAGTTTACGGCCGATCCTCTGTTAGTAGCAAGCGGGCCGGCATTGGTTTGCCTGGCAGCGTGGCTCGTATTCGCGGCCCTGCATGGCCGGAGTTGGGCCCTGGTGGCTCTGTTACTGTTGGCCGCAGTCGATCAAGGCATCTACGGTTTCAGCGCCGGAGCCTATCGCGAAACGGCCGACTTGAATACTTTTGCCGCCGCTCGGCCGTTGCCGCCTCCGGCAGCCAACCGCCGGATTGTCGCCAGCCCACCGGAAAGCCAGTTTCGTACGGGAGACCGCTGGTTGCTGGCCGGTTTCGCCCTGGCGGACGGCTATGCCGGCCTGGAGCCGAAGCGCCGCCTCGACTATCACGCCGACAAGGTGCTCCGGCTCGCCGGCGTCGAGTTCAGCTCCGATGTGCCCGTTGAAGCCGAACTTGCCTTGGTGTCTTCCGCCACGGCCAAACGCTGGCGCATCGGTGGAACGCCCGTTGGCCCGAGCGCGACTTCTGACACAGATTCAGGTGGGCCCGTTGTCGCCGGATCTGGCCGGCCTCGACATCGACCATACCGCCATCTTGGACCAACCGCTGGAAAAGGGCTCGTGCCTGCCCGTCAGGCGACCCGGCGAAACGCAACTCGTGATCGATCGTCCCGGTCGCATGGAAGTGCGAACGGTCGCTCGCCCGGCGCCAGCTTCTGACACTCAATGAGGGCTTCGATTTGGGCTGGCGGGCCGCCGTCGACGGTCGGCCTGTGCTGGTTATGCGAGTCAACGGGGATTTCCTGGGCTGCCTCGTACCGGCCGGCGAACATCGCGTGGAGTGGGTTTTTAGCCCGCGGAGCCTTCTGGTCGGACGGCTGCTAAGCGGCTGTGGCCTAAGCTTGTTGGGCCTGTTTGTATGTGGCTGCTGGGTGGTTAACCGCCGGGAATCGGTTCGGGGCCGAGCGAATTGCTAAGCCGCAAGCGTCGGCTATTGGCAAACGCGCTGCATTCGCAAACTTGCTGGATCAATCTCGCATGAAACGTCCGCCTCTGGATAAATCGCTGATTAGCGTCGTTTTGCCCGTTTACAACGAGGTGCACGTGCTGGCCGAATTGCTGCAGCCGAGTCGATCGGGCTCTGCGACAGACCGGCGTGCGGCAGGAGATCATCTTCGTCAACGACGGTTCGACCGACGCCAGCCCGCGCGTGCTCGATCAATTGGCCGAGCGGAATCCGCAGGTCCGCGTGATCCATTTCTCGCGCAATTTCGGCCACCAGGCAGCCGTGCAAGCCGGGCTGGCCCATGCCCACGGCGACGCCGTGGTGCTGATGGACTCCGACATGCAAGACGAGCCGGAGGCCATCGCCCGCTTCCTCGACCAGTGGCAAGCCGGCTACGACGTCGTCTATGCGATTCGTAGCGAGCGGCCGGAACAATGGTGGAAGCGATGTTTGTTCGCGGCCTTTCATCGCACGCTCGCGGCGATCGCGTCGGTCCGCATTCCGCCGGACGCCGGCAACTTCGGCCTGATCGATGCCCGGCTAGTGCGCCAGATCGTAGAATTGGGAGAGCGCGATCGTTATCTGCCGGGGCTGCGCTCGTGGGTCGGCTTTCGGCAGAAGGGCGTTCCGGTGCGCCGCAATCCGCGCTACGACAACAAGCCGCGAGTTTCTTTGTGGGGCCTGTGGCGACTGGCCAAGACGGCGATCTTTTCGTTCTCGTCGTTCCCGTTGACGATCTTTTACCTGATCGGGTATTCCTCGTTGGCCCTGTTTGCCACGTTGAGCGGATTCTCGATCTTTTGCCGGTTGTTCACGTCGTTGGCGGTGCCCGGCTGGACCTCGCAGGTGCTGATCGCCAGTTTCTTCGGCGCGGTGAATTCGCTGGGCATCAGCATGCTCGGCGAATACGTGACGCGGATCTTCGACCAGGTTCGCGGCCGGCCGATGTACATCGTCGACCGCACGGTCAGCCACTCCGCGGCTTCCACGGCAACATCAACAACCGCCGCCAACGGCCAACAGCCAACGGTTCGCGCCACCGATGTGACGAGCGAAGAGATGGTAGCCCGCCAGGCCGGCGAATTGCTCGAAATGGTTGAACTAGCAATCCCAAACGGGCCCACACGGCGAAACTCAGATGCCGCCGGAAGCGGCGCCGCAAGCGCCGGTGCCGCTGGCAGCAGTGCCGGGGCGAAGGACGTTACCGGAGCGAAGGGCCCTGCGAAGGTCGCACAAGGCGGCCGGAAAACGGGCCGCCGCAAGGCAAAATAGGGGCGCGATCATCGAGCCCCAGTATTGATTGAAATCCTGACCTACGATGCTCAGCCCCACCAAGTAACCGGCAAGCGTCAGTCCCAATCGTTCTCCGGCCGGCGTGTTCCAACTCGCGGCACCAAGCAGGGTGAGCGGCACGCACAGGGCCGTGACCCACTGGGGCAAGAGGAGCAAGTACGCGTTCATCTGGGCCGTGGAAATGACGAATCCGGTGCCGCCGAAACGGATCCAACCGTGGACATGATCCAGATCGTCTGCATGGATGAGCGTCAGCACGTGGCGCACATGCAGCGCGTAAAACAAGCCATAAACCACGAAACCGGCCAGCCAAACGGCGAGTTCCTTCCCTCGTCGCCGGCGTGCGGCTAGCACAACGCACAGCAAGCAATAGGGGGCCGCCAGTTCGCGAAACAAGATTGCCGCCAGACCAGCCGCAATACCCCAGCGCGGCCGATCCTGGGCATAAGCGGCGATCGACAGCGCCACCAGCACGCCGGCCCACAACTCGGGCATGACGAACAGCTCGTCGAGCGCGATCGGCAGCAGGGCTCCGCTCAAAAGCACCATTGCCCCCAGCGCGGCTCGAGTGCCGGCCTCGCGGCATAACCAGCCGAAAGAGAACAAGACCAACAGCAAGCAAGCCCCGCCCAGTAACGCCTGCCCTAACGTTTTGTCGGGCAGCATCCCGATCAACCCGACCGGCAGGGGCGTTCGCCAGTTGAACACTCGCCGAGTCGGATAGCCGCGCTGCGCAGCTCGGCGGCGGCCGCGGCATAGTATCCCTGCCCCTGGTGCATGCGGGCAATCTCGGCGTTGTACAACTGCACGTCGCCGGGCCCGCGATCCGGCGCATTGGCAAAACCGCTTTTCAGCGGCGAGAGACTGACGCCGACCAGCAGCAGCATGGCCCCACCGGTCAGCCCCAGCACCAGCGCAGCCTGAAGCCGCGTGAGTCGAGCAAAACCGGTAGGGGAACAGGCGTCAGACATGGTCAAGTCCTGGCGTACGAAATCGAGGCGAAGGCCACTAAAACTATAGCTCAGGGTGGCAACCTCTGAGATTCGTATGGCACCCAAGCTTCAAGGGGATTCCCGCCTGAACTTGCTTCACAGCGGTCCTGGGGCCGGTTAGAATCGCCAACCAGTTCCATCACCCCTCTGGAGCCCGCACCGTGGACCTCAGCCCATTTTTGTTAGCCGCCGCCAATACGCCTGCCTTGAGCCTGGAAGTCCGCATTCCGCTATCGGTAATGAACTTCCTGGAGTTCGCCATTTGGGGCGCGTGGTGGGTCGTCTTGGGCCAATACCTCGAGACGCTGAATTTCACGCGCAAGCAAATCGGCCGCGTCTACGCCACGATGGCCCTCGGCTCAATCGTCACGCCGCTACTTACCGGCTGGCTGGCCGACAGCTTTTTTGCCGCCGAACACGTGCTGGCCGTTTTGCATCTCGTCGGCGCGGCCCTGTTGTTGTCTCTGGCGCGTATCCGCGACGAGAAGGCCTTCTATTGGGTCGCCCTGCTCTACGCCTTCATGTACTCCCCCACAATTCCCTTAGCCAATGCGATCGTGTTTGCGAATGCGCAAGGCAGCGACTTCCCGTTGATCCGCGTGCTGGGGACGATTGGGTGGATCGCGGCCGGCTCAGCGCTCAAGCTGCTGCTAAAGCCGGGTCAGCCCGTCAACAACCGGCCAATCCTCCTGGCGGGCCTGTTGTCGTTGGCGTTGGGAGTCTTCAGCTTCTGGCTACCCCACACGCCGCCGCATTCGTCCGAGGCTTCGATGACGCGCGGGTTCGAGTTGTTCCATAACCCGTCGTTTGTGGTTTTTCTTGCGGCATCGTTCGTGGTCTCTGCCGGGTTCGCGTTCTACTTCGCTTTCACGGCGCTCTACTTGGAAAAGCGCATCGGGGTGCGGTCCGATAACGCGGGGCCCCTCATGACGCTGGGCCAATGGGTCGAGATCGGCGGCATGTATGCCTTGCAAGAACTGGTTCCGCAGTGGGGATTCAAGATCATCTTGGCTCTAGGCATGTTCATGGTGGCGGCACGCTACGCCATCTTTGCCGTTGGCAAACCGTTCGCAATGGTTGTGCTGGCCATCGCGATGCACGGTCTCTGCTTCGACTTTTTCCTGGCGGCCGGGTTCATGTATATCGATAGCGCCGCGGCGGCCGACATCCGCAGCAGTGCCCAGTCACTGTTCAGCGTGGTGACCTATGGCTTGGGGATGTATCTCGGCACCGAAGGGGCCGGTTGGCTCAATCAGAAACTGACTCGCGAAGTCACCAATCCCGACACCGGCGAGATCGAACGGGTCACCGATTGGCGCACCTTCTGGCTCGTGCCGGCCATCGGGTCGGCCGTCGCCGTGCTGCTGTTCTTGCTGCTGTTCAGCAACCCGCAGCCCGAAGAGCCAAAAGGACCTGCCGCGCCGGCGGCCGTCGAAAGTCCGGCGTGAGAGAGCCTTTCGCAAGGCAGCAGAGAAGGGTCCCTTGCTTGCGGTGCGGGCTAGAATCCCATTTTATACGTGGTGAATGCCAAACTGGGACACCTTTGGCGGGCAAATAGTTCTACGTAACTATAAAAAGCCACTTTAGGAAGATCCTAAAATGGCTTAAAAAGTGGAGGATAGGGGATTTGAACCCCTGACCTTCTGGCTGCCAGCCAGACGCTCTCCCAATTGAGCTAATCCCCCGAGATTGCCAGCCGCACGGCACTTGCCGCCGACCAGATTGCCACTAGAGTAATCAGTTCCCCGATATAGTTGGACTCCCCAATAACGCTCAAATCTTGTACTAAGAGCCTGAGCCCAACGTCTTAAGGGGAACTACAGAAACTATCACTGCCGCCGCAGACTGTCAAGGAGAACCTCGCTTGGCGGACAGCCGCGGCTCGTGAGAGGATTATCGAACGAGAGACACCCGTGCATTCGAAAAAACTGCTCCTGACGCTTTGCAAATTCGGCATTTCCGCCGCTTTGCTGGGATACGTCATCGTCAAGGCCCAACAAGACGCCAGCTTTGCCCAGTTGCGCGATCAGCCCAAGCACTGGGGATTGCTGCTGCTGGCTTGCCTGCTGCTGCTGGGCTCCGCGATGGTCTCCTTCTATCGCTGGTACCTGCTGGTGCGGGCACTCGATTTGCCCTTTCGCGTGCGAGACGCCCTACGACTGGGCTTCCTGGGCTATCTGCTTAACTTCGTCTCCCTCGGCAGTGTCGGCGGCGACTTGTTTAAGGCCGTGTTCATTGCCCGCGAGCAGCACGGACACCGGACCGAAGCGGTCGCTACCGTGATCATCGATCGGCTGCTGGGACTCTATTGCCTGATGCTCGTCGGCGTCGCTGGGAGTTCTGTTTGTCGACTTGCCCGCGGGTGTCAAACCGATCGCGGACGGCACCTTGGCATGCACCGCGATCGGCACGATCTGCATGCTGCTGCTGATGGTGCCGGCCGTCACCGGCAAGCGCGATCGAACGCCGGGCCGAGCAGCGCGCCGATCGTGGGGGGACTGCTGCGGCGGCTGGTCTGCGCAATCCGGATGTATCGCAATAAGTACACCGTGCTCGTGCTGTCGCTGATGCTGGGCATCGTCGTGCATGGGCTGACCGTCTTGTCGCTGTTCTGCGTCGCGTCCGGGTTGCCCGGCGAGCATCCCACATTGGCCCAGCACTTTGTCATCGTGCCGCTGGGCATGCTGACGGGAATCTTACCGCTACCGCTGGGCGCCTTGGGAGCGGTGGAGAACGTGATGGACTATCTCTACGTCCAAATCGCCGGCAGCAACATGGGTGTCATCGTGACATTCGGCTACCGGGCCAACACGATCCTGGTGGCAATGATCGGCGCCTGTTATTACCTCGGCAGCCGCCGCGAATTCTCGGACGCCATGCACGAGGCCGAAACCGAACAGGACGAAGAAAACGCGGAGGAGCCGGCGAGCATGGTCTATAGCAATCCGGCGATTGGTCACGAATCGGCGGCTTGAGTTCGACTGCGGCAACTCACTGGGCCGCCTGGGCGTCTTCCGTCGCCGCCGGCTTGCCGTCGATCGTCAGTTCGCCACCCTGCTGCATCACCGCCGGCGCCGTGTTGGGGAGCAACTGTGTGTTTTCCACGGTCGTGTGCGAATAGCCTTCGGTGCGCACTTGGGCCGAGCCGTTGTCGCCGAGCACGCTGTCTTTCACGACGACTCGCGACGAACCTCCGACCGAGAGGCCGCTGCGGCCGTTGCCGCGGCAGGTGACTCCGCTGAGCAGCACGTCAAAAGCTCCGTCGGCGGCGTTGATGCCGTCGAGCTGAAAGCCCTGCACGGTCAGGTCGCCGATCACCACGTCGTGAACTTTATAGAGCGTGATGCCGATTGGCAGCGCGGCATACGTCGGCTGATAATCTTGCGGCAGCTTGCCTGGTTCGACGCAGAAATAAATATACGCCGCCGACCAGGCACCACTCGCGCGGCTCCAGGTCGGGCACTTTCAGGTCGAGCGAGGTCGCCGGGCGACGCACCGCCGGGCGGTCGCCAATAAACAATTGCTGGTGGCCGAGCGCGGCTGGGACGAAACCGGAAAATGTCGCCCAGGTAGTGCTCCCAGGCGTCGTCCGGCACGGGAACCGATCCGTCGAGGACCGCACCATTGCCGGTGATGACCACCGGCAGGTCGTCGCCGGCGCCGCTCAGACGCATGCCGGACAGACTGACGCTTTCGCGATAAGGCTGCCCCGTGCTGGCCAGCACCACATGATCGCCCGGCCGAGCCAGCCGCAGCGCCTTGGCAATCGTTCGCACAGGCCCCATCTTGACCGTCGAGTTATTCTGCATGTCGCCGGTCGATCGGTCATCTCCCTCCACGTTGTTTACGTAAATGTCCCGCGCAGCCAGAACCATCGTGGACGGCAAGACGCTACAGGCCAACAGGGTGAGGCAGCAGAGTTTCATGAAGAGCGTCCCGAGCTGGATGCGTAAGCGTCCGGATTGCCTTAAATTGTAGCATGCCGGCAAACGCGATATTCGATGCTTTGCTCGACCGGCGGAAATTGCCACCAAGCAGGACAGCCGCTCCGAAGCAGAGGGTGAGGCCGAAATCATGCGAGTCATTGTCAACGAGTCCGTTCTGGAACTAGCTCAAGGTGACATTACGGCTCAACAGGTTGCCGCAATCGTCAATGCGGCCAATAGTCGCCTGGCCGGAGGGGGCGGCGTCGACGGCGCGATCCATCGCCGTGGCGGGCCGGCGATCATGGCGGAAACCGAGCGGCTCTATCCTCAAGGTTGTCCCGCTGGCTCGGCCGTCATTACCGCCGCGGGCTCGCTCCCGGCCAGGCATGTGATTCACGCCGTCGGACCGATTTGGGCCGGCGGATTCCAAGGCGAGGCCGATGTGCTGGCCAGCGCGTACCGCGTTGCGCTGCGACTGGCCGTCGAACACGGCTGCGAGAGTATCGCCCTGCCGGCCCTCAGCACCGGAGCGTACGCCTTTCCCATGGACCAGGCCAGCCGCATCGCGCTGGGCACGGTGAAGGAGTTCCTGGAAGAACATGGCCAGCCGCCGCTGGTGCGATTCGTCCTTTTCTCACCGGGCGCGTATGGCGCATTTGTCGCTGCCTGGGAAGATGTCCGCCAGCAGGGCCAGCGCTGACCAGGGTGCCACGGCAGCCAGGTCAACTTGTTTCACTTCCGGCGAACCTGCAAGAACTGTTCGACCAGCCTGGCGACGTGTTCGCCTGAGCGGGCCAATACATAACTGCCCACGAACAGCGTACAGGAAATCGCGGCCGATGCGGCCTGATCGGTTGGGCTCTTGGCTTTGACTGTCCCCAGCATGAAAAGCAGCCCACCCAGGATCACCACCATCACGCAGGTTGCCCACAGCACGGCTTGCGCGAGAATCAAGACCATTCGCAATCCCGGCCCAAGGTGATCCTGCGGCAAGGACTCGAGCAGCAGACTGTTATTCGGCGCCACGGGTGGCGGCGGGACGGTGGGGGCCGCAGACGCCCCGGCCGGCGGCGAGGCCGGCGGCGGGAAAGAACCGGCGAGACGGACGTCAGAAGTCGGCGCCGGGTAGTTCCGTCGGCCCCTGGGGGCCCGCTGGGGGCGCTCCCGCTTCGGCGGCTTCGCGCGGTGGAAAGAGCCCCTTGACTCGCACCGCCGGCGCCCATTCCTCCATCCCTTCCCGCCACACCAGGTCGTCGGGTAAGAGCAGGCCCACAACCGCCAATCGCTTGAGCTCGGCCGACGAGACCGGTCCCAATTGCTGCTGGTCGTGGGCGTAGTACCACAGAATTTCGGCCATGATCGATTCCGGACTCGGGCTCTATCGTTGCTGATAACAATTTAGTCGCAAAATTGGGGGAGCGGATGCCTTATACGGCAATCCCGCTGGATTTCCTGGTTCCGCTTTCATCGCTCCCCCGTTAACGGACATGGCGGATGTGCCGCGTGCAGCGAAAAGACGGGTGAGTCAGATCGCGCTTACGGTGTGGATGGATTCGCCGCGGCTTCACTGGCCGATGGGTTGCCAGACATTCCATTGCGGACGTGTCCAAGCACTTGCACCATTTGCGCCCGAGGAACAGCAAGGTACTGGCATAGTAAACCCAGACCATCATGGCCATAAAGGCGCCGATGACACCATAAGCGCCGTAGTTGCTCCGCACAATAATGTAAGCCAGGACCAGCCGGCCCAACTCCCATACCAGGGTCACGAAGGCCCCTCCTCCCAGCGCATGCAACCAATGTACGCTTGGGCGCGGCAAAACCTTGTATAGCGTGGCGAAAACCAACCCGTTGACGAGCATGGTCGCCGCAATTTGGACGTATCGATAACCCCACTCGCCTATGGGGGTGTCCATGACTCGATCCCGGATGACCGTCAAGACCATGCCGAAAAAGAAAAGCGCCACCAGCAGCAGGCCAAGTCCCAAGAGTATTAAGAATGCCTTCAGCCGGTTGCCGAGCACGTCGCGGATCACCGGCCATACGCCGTGGGCGCGGGTCGCCTCGTCGTGCCACAGCCTGCCGAAGGCATTGTCCAATTGCGAAATATGCCGATCGCGCTGAACAACAGGGTCAAAAGGCTCACGGGCCCGCCGACGCTGGCATTGACTTTAACCTCCGAAAGAATGGTTTCGACGCTCTTGGCCAGCGCCGGGGCCGTGTTGCGATCGAGCATCTGGATCAACTGATCTTGCGCATTCTGAGCCCCGGCCGAGAATCGCAGCGCATAGCCAAGCCCGGAAATCAGCACCAGCAGCAGCGGAAAAAACGACAAGGCTGCGTAATAGGACATCGCAGCCGCCAACAGCGGCCCGTCATTGCGGCTCCAGCGAGTCAAAGTCTCGCGGATCACGAACCAAACGCGGCCCAGCAACGTGTCCGGCATCGACCATCCTTAGTGAGATAAAGAGACTCCTGAAGTATGAAGTATGCCGTGCAAAACCGAAAAGAGGAGTAACGAACGTCGAACCGGCGTCCCATGCCGGGATGAGCGCGGACGGTGTGGCACGCTCTGAGTCTTCCTCGTGTGGCACGATCGTGCCACACGTCCCCCACCCTGCAATCGTCACGATGCAATTGCCGCGCATGACCGACAGGTCGGGCTCGACAGGCAGGACTGCTGTCGCGGACACAATCGGTCCGAGTGCATGGTGGTATGAAGTCGGTTCGGTCGGCTGCCCGATATCAGAACAGTAGTCCCCGACGACGGTCCCCTGCGCTTTCCATGCGGGCGACCGCGAGATCTTAAGATCGATTTGCAACAGAATGCAGGACGCGCCCCCCCAGGCGCATCCCGTGGGTCAAACCAGGTACGGCCGTGGAATTCAATCGCAATCACTACTTCATGGCTGGCATTCTGCTCTTGTTCCTCGGCCTCCAATTCCGGCTGGTCGAGTCGGTGGTGCTCAATGAAAAAGTGAGCCATTTTCTGGACGAACGGGCCAAGAGCGCCGGCGGCGGGCACGACACGCCGATCCTGGCTGCCATCGGTCCTCATCCGCACCGGACATTGCACCCACCCGCCTGGCTCGGCTGGGCCCTCATGTCCTGCGGTTCGGTGCTCGTCCTGCACAGCCTCGCCATGAAAAAGCCGGGAGGATAAGCCGGCTTTTAGTAGGATCCCGGCTGAGCTGAAAAGTACGCCGGTGGAGTGGTCTTGCCTCGGTCGGTTCGTTCGGCGGGCCAGTAGCGCTGGCCGATTTGCTGTTGCAGGCGATCTCGCACCGGATTGAGCTGCCGGATCGGCGTGGCGCCGGTGGTGGCTTCGAATACGCCTTGCCCGGGCACCGCAAGTCGCGCATGGACCAGGCCCAGGCTTCCCAAGTCGACGTTGAAGTCGGGGTGCAATGCCTGGAACGGGAGCCGATACACGGCGACGCCGTCCGTAAAATCTCCGGCCGTCACCACCTGCGTCCAGCGGGCCAACTCCGGAAATTGATCGGCGTTGGCCAGCAGTGGCACGAATCGTTGCCCCAGAAGACTCAGTTCCAACGTCCCGTCCACGGCGGTCGGCCAGCCGGTCGCATCCTTGGGAGTGACCGAAACAAGCAAGCCGTCCGCTTCGACGCCCGCCGACCAGTGGCCCAATTCGGCGGCCACGTCCACGGCCCGAACCGTCTCGGCCGCCGGGTTGTCGGTCGGGTGGGGTGCTTTGGGTGGCGGGCCACCGGTAGGCTTGCTGCTGGGCGGCCGCGGGTCATCTCGAAAGGGATCCTCACCGAAACCCCTGATTTTTGCCAAGGCCACCCGTTTGAAATCGCCGGCCGACCAGGTTTGACCGGCCCCTTCCGCTTCGGTTACTCGCCCCCAATCGATGGGCCGTAATACGTAAGCGGTATCGCTCCCCGCTCGCAGCCAGAGTTGCTTGGCCGTGGTGCGAGCGTTTACCTGACCCCGAAACTGGCGGCCGCTCTGGACTGTGACCGTCACCTGATCTGCCAGTTCGCCCGGGTTCTGTGCTTGGGCCGCGGCACTCGCCAGGATCAGGATAGCGCCGACGGGTGCCGCAAGCCGGCAACGCATTGCAACGTTGAACGGGGATATCCTAGCGGAGGAAAGGCTGAAGCGTTGCATAATGGAATCGCCGGGAATGGAGAGCATGAAGTTTCCGGATCTCCCAACGCAAACAACGTGCCCGGCCCCGTCCACACTGTGCTCGACTGAGCGCTACTGGTTGCCTGCCAAGCGGTTGTCAACGCGTCGCGACACGGTTTCCGCGGTGCCTCGGGGCGTTGTCAAAACGCCCCGTGTTGCCGCCACGCCACATGGTCCCTTGGCTTGTGATCTTGTCTCCTCAGCGATTTTCAGGTACTAGCTCCGTTGCTCGTGGGTCCCGTGGTTCACGGGTCCAACAGGGGCAACGGCCAGGGAGCGCAGCGGTCACCGCGAACCTGTCCAGTCTTAGCCGTCGCGCCTGCGAGTCTTACGTGCAGTTGCACTCGTGATTTCCGTTTGTGCCGGGAAACGCCGCTGGCGGCAAACTTCGGTCTACACTTGTCAAAACGGTCATTGGGTGCGGGCAAAATACGTTGGCTTTCCGGCAGCCCTATTCCGAATTTAGGAGAGCGGGCCGCGTCGGAATCTGGCAGGAGATGACGGGATGACCTTGGAACAAACGTTGGTGCGTCGGCGAACCTGGTGTTTGGCAGCTTGGGCGTTGGTCATGACAATCTGCGCGGCCTGGCCGGGCAGTCACTCGGGCGCTGCTCAGCGGCCCGGCTCCGGTCGCGACCCGAACGAGGCCTCCGCGGGAAACGGCGACCAGCCGATGATGCGCGTCCGCGAGGGTGCCGTGCTGGACGCGACCGGCTATTTCAAGGTTTCGGGAGACCGGGCGCTCTTCACCACCGCCGACGGAACCGGTCGCTATACCGGACTGGAAAATCTGAATCTCGAGCGCGTGGCGATCGCCGTCAGCGAAAGTCCTGACCAATTGCTGTGGAGCGTAACCGGCACCGTCACCGAGTATCGGGGCACGAACTATTTGCTCGTCACCCTGCGCGCTGCTCAAGAGCAAGCCCTCGACCTCGAAGAACTCACCCGAGCGCACGGCCCCCAAAACGGCGGCTTCCAAGTAGTCGAGGAAGCCGGACGCTCACGCATCCGGCTCGGTAAAATCACTTGACTGCCTTGTCCGCCAGCGAGTCCACGTACGCGACCAGCGCGCTGAACTCCTCCACGGACAGGTCCTTCACCAGTCCCTCGGGCATAATCGAGACGGTTTGCTTGCTTCGCTCTTCGATGTGCGCGGTGGCGATTTTGATCTCGCGGCCTTCGGCGTCGCGCAGCGTGATCTCGTCGGCCGCTTCTCCGGTGACGAAGCCGGTGATCGTCTTGCCGTCGTCGAGCACGAACAGGTTCGTCACGAAACCCTGTGCGATGGACTTGCTGGGGAGCAGCAAGGACTCGGCAATCTGGTCGGGCTTGTAGATTTTGGCCACTTGCGGCAGGAAGGGCCCGCGCTGCGGCTCATTGGGGTTGACCGTGTGGCATTTGGCGCAGTTCAGCCGGATGAAAAGCTGTTCGCCACGAGCCGGGTCGCCGGGATGCTTGACGACCTGCGCGATCACCTCTTCGGGCTTAAGCGACTGCACGAGCGGACCAAGCGGCTTGGTGCGCTTCTCCAGCTTCCAAGTGCTCACGATTTTTCGAGCGGCCTCGGCCACTTTGGCATCGGATTCGTTGACGGCAGCAAGTGCTTTGCCTTCGTAGCTGCGGTCATTAGCCAGCAAGGCCGCCTGCAAGATCTGCACACGGCGCCGCGGCTGCGCCCATCCGGCGTCGATGGACTTGTTCGCCAGGGCTCGCACTTCGGGCGAGGTGTTCTTGCCGGCGGCCAATAGCAGCAAGCCCCCCTCGGCCCAAACGGAAGGGGACCCGTCTAGTTTTTCGGCCTGCTCGCACAAGGGCTCGGCATGCCGGCCCAGCGTGCCCGGGTTCAAGAAGGCGTTCCGCGCCCGAAGTGTGGCTTCGGAGGCGGCTAGTTTTCCGGAAAGAGGCGTCACCGCGGCCAACACAGCCTGAAACGCGACGGGATCGTCGCTCTTCAGCAGAGCGATGAGCGTCTGCGAACGAACGTCGACCGGCGTATCCGCCGCGCGAGCAAGGCCCTGCAGCAGCGGCAGCGCCGCCGCCGGCACCCGGTCGCCAAGCGCCAGTTCGTTAACGGCCGCGGCATGCAGCGCGGGGTCTTTGGCAGCCATGGCCAACAACCGATCCAGCGTGCCGTCGAGCCTCACGCGGTGCCGATTCAACTGAGCCAGCAGAAAGCTCGCTTCACCGGCCGCGGCCCCATCGAGCACCCGCTTGAGCACGGTGCTGATTTTCTCTGAAGATGCCCACGGCTCGGGTTGATAGTAAGGCCCGCGAGTATCGGGCCGGGTACCCCAACTCGTCCCGGTCCAGGTTCCCTCATGGTTGTACAACCGGCACAGGGCGATGAGCAGACCTTGGCGGCGGGCAACGTCCGTTTCATTGTCGAGTCGGGTAATCAGACCGTCGACAACCGCCGGCTCGTGCAGCCCTTGCAAGACTCGCAGGGCGCCGGAGTGCGCGGTCGGAGCCGCGTCCGCACGATCGACGATGCTGAAACAGGCGTCGGCGGCTTTTAGCCGACTTAATGCTTGCACGGCGGTATGCGCGATTACCGAATCCTCATCGCTGACCAACGGCAAGATCGCGGCGGCATGCTCGGTCTTCCCCAACCTGGCCAGGGCCACGGCGGCTTCCAGCCGCGTGCGAGGCTGCGCGGCTTCGAGGCCGGCCAATAGCGGTTCCACCGGCATGTCTGTCTAACTGGTCCCAGCGATCCGCGAGCGCACGGATGGCCAGCGGCCGCAGCGCCTCGTCGCTGGATAGTTCCGCCAACAGGACATGGCTGGCCGTGCCTAGCCCTTGCTTGAGTGCAAACAGAGCCGCCACGCGCGAGGCCAGCGGCGCCTTTTCGCTGGCGGCGATGCGCCGGAGCGCGTCCACGGTCGGTTGGCTCAGGCCGCGATGCAGCAACTCACGCTGCGCCGCCAGACGACGGCGATGACTTGGCGATTCCAACAGCCGCACCAGGAGCTGGTTCGGATGACTTGCGCAAAGTCGGGCAGCGGCTCGGGCTTGATACCCTTGGGCGTCAGCCGGATAATAAAGCCCACGTCCTCGCCGACATAGGTGAACGTCGCCCCGTGCCAACTGGTGGCGTAAAGGTGGCTGTTGGCATCGACGTCGAGATCGGTCACGCGGGTCAATCGCAGGAACTCGGTCTGGTCGGCCGTGAAGGTCGCGCCGCGTGGTTGCCAGACGATGGCGAAAGACGCAGTTGCGCCCCCAATCGGCCGTGTAGACGGCTGGGCTCGCCCCGGCGGGAAAGCCGGGCTCGTCCAGATACAGCGCTCCGCAGCCCGAGCCGCCGCCGTAATCGGCCAGCGGCTGGATGATCTCGTCGTTGAAAGTTTTTGAACAGCCGCGGATAGCCGTGATCCTCCAGGCCGGTGAAATGATGCAGCCGAATGTCCCAGCCGCCGCCGTCGTTGGTGTTGTCGCGCGTGAAGCCGTTGAGCAGCGGATCGAGCGGCCACTTCGAGGATGTTGCGCGTGCCGCGAGAATAGATCTCCAGCCCGGTGCCGTCGGGCCGCACTCGCACCACGCCGCCGCCGCGAAATTGCAGCTTGCGACCGTCGGTCCCCTCGGCCTCCATGAAGCCGAAGTCGCCGATCGCCAGATACAACCAGCCGTCGATGCCCAGCGTGACGCCGTTCGAGGTGTGATCGGCCGGCCGATCCTTGAAGCCGAAGGCGATGTTCTTGACCAGCACCTGCTCCTCGTCGGCCAGGCCGTCGCCGTCCTGATCGATGAAGGCGCTCAGATGCGGCGGGTGCATCAGGTAGAGTCGGTCGCGATCCCATACCAGTCCGCGCGGGCGAATCGACGTTGGGCACGAACAGCTTGGTCTCATCGGCCCGGCCGTCGCCGTCGATGTCGCGCAGCCGATACACCGAGCCCCGATTTGGTTGGCGATCGAGCGAGCCGTTCTTATCGACCGAAACATACAGCACGCCGTCGGGCGCGGCCGCGACATACACGGGGTATTTCACCACAGGCGGAGCGGCAAACAGCGTGGCCTCGAAGCCCTCGGGAACCGCGTATTCCTTGAGCAGCTTCTGTTGGGTTTCGGAGACAATGGCGTCTTGCGCGACTTCGACCGTTTGATCGCCGAAGACGTTGACCTCCCAAAGACTGACCCAATTGCCAGGCTGAGTGCCGATGCAGTTGATCCGCACATACCGGATATTGTCGGCCTTGAACTCGTGGCTGAATTTCGACTCGGGATTCTCCTGGGTATGATCCGCGAGCACGCTCCACGTGCTGCCATCGGCGGAGCCTTCGACGGTGTAGCGGTATTTGCCGGCCCGGTTTTCCCAGTCCAGCCGGCAGCCGGTCAGGTGCTCGGGCGCGCCCAGGTCGACTTGCCACCACTGGGGCACGGAGCCGCCACTGGCGCACCAGCGAGTTCCCTTGTTGCCGTCCACGGCGCGGGCAACGTCGTTGCCAGCCTGCTGGCTCGAAGCGATGGCCTTTTTTCCAATCGCCAGATTCACCGGCACCCGTTTGGAGGCCACCTCGGCGGCAACGACGGCAAGCAGGGACCCGCACGCGAGAGCGGCGAACAAGGCTCCGGCGAAGTAGCGGCGGGGGCGGGTGCTGGCAAAGCGGAAGACGGCTTTCATTATGGATCTCTGAGACGAGACGGACGGAAAAAGCGAGGGTGCCGGACGATCGAATCCCATCTTAACATGCCGCCAATAGCCAGCACGAGCGGCCGCTAAAAGCGAACACGAGCGGCCGCTAAAAGCCCGCACGAGCGGCCGGCGTTAGCCGGCTGATACCCGGAAAATTGGCGTAGTATGGCGTGGGGGTCGCACGGAAGCCCGCCAGCAAACAAACTTGACACTCAGCACGATCTGGTTAGGATGGCTCTTCTGCGGGGTAGGCAAAGCGAGGCAGTTCTGTTAACCCGTTGACCTGCCTTCGATTACCAGGAACGAGAGCGAATCATGGCCAACAACCGGCGGATACAGGTTTCCCAGGTGGGTGACGTTGCGGTGGTCCGTTTCGTCGACCGAAAGATCCTGGATGAAGCAAATATCCAGGAGTTGGGACAAGAGCTGTTCCGCCTGGTGGAAACCGACCATCAAAGTCGGTTGCTGCTCAACTTCTCGTCGGTGGAATTTTTGTCGAGTGCTGCCCTCGGCAAGTTGATTACGCTGGACAAGAAGGTCAAAGCCCACAAGGGCAAGCTGAAGCTGAGCAATATTCGCCCGGAGATTTACGAAGTCTTTGCCATCACCAAGCTCAATAAGTTGTTTGACATCAAGGACGACGAAGCCGACGCCATATCCAGTTTCTAGTGGTCACGCATGTTGCACGAGCGGTGGCTTTGGAGCCGCGATCAACGAATCCCCAGCCTGCGCGAGGCCAGTCATCGGGTGCTCGAAGAGGTCGCTACGCGACTGCACCAGCACCACTGGTCCCAGCGTGAAATCCACGGCGTGCAGTTGGCACTCGAAGAAGCGCTCGCAAACGCCATTCGACACGGCAATCGCTCGGATCGAGCCAGACGGGTCCGCGTGATCTGTAAGTTGTCCGACCGGCGGGTCTACTTGGAAATCGCCGACGAGGGGACCGGCTTTGCCCCGCACCAGGTGCCCGACCCAACCACGCCTGAGAATCTGAGCAAGCCCGGCGGACGCGGCATTCTGCTCATGCGAAGTTACATGACCCGCGTCGAGTACAATGAGATCGGCAACGTCGTGATCATGGAAAAAGAACGGCCGGCCGCGAATTGACCCGCGCCCTCGCCGTTTTTTTGGGTCAACTGCTCTTGAGTCGAGCAGCGAATTGCAGTACAAGTCGCGGCCTATTCTTAGGCTGACATTCGTCTCATCTTGGCAATAGCTCTAGTTCCTTTGCCGCCGCGGGAGGCTTGCGATGCGCGCTGGGTGTTGTTGGACGGCTCTACTGCTGAGCCTGACCGCGGTCGGACCCATTACCGCGAGTGAGTTCCCCTACACCGCGGAGGTCACGGCCGAGGACGTCTACATTCGTAGCGGTCCGGGAGCGAACTATTATCCCACCGCGAAATTGCAACGAGGGGACCAGGTCGAGATCTATCGGCAAGATCCGGGAGGCTGGTGCGCTATTCGCCCACCCCGCAACAGTTTCAGTTGGGTCGCCGCCCAAAAATTGACGTCCGTCGAGGATGGACTGGCCGCCGCCACGGAAGACCGCGTCGAGGTGCGCGTCGGCAGTTCGCTCAGTGACATTCGCGAGGTCATTCAGGTGCGTCTCGAGCGCCGCGAACGGGTCGAAGTTCTGGCTGCGCCGGATCCCGACGACCGATCCGGCAGCGGTTGGTACAAGATTGCTCCGCCGGCCGGCGAGTTTCGCTGGATCTCCGTCAAATTCCTGCAGCGTGTGCGGCACACCGAAGCGAATTTCGCGGCCTCCGACGGCAACCGTGACTCGCGCGAACCGGCAGAGCGCCATCGTGCCGGTTCGAGCGGCGGCGACGCGGAAAACGGCGGAACACCGACGGCATCATCCTTGCCCCGGCCGCGCGCTGGCAATCGCACGGCCAAATCGGTCCCTTATTCGCCCGATCGAGAGCTTAGCCGCTTGGACTTTCAGTTGTCCGCCATGGTCGCCGAAGACATTTCCGCCTGGTCGTTCGATGACCTGAAACGGCAGACCGAAGTGGTGCTCGACGACGCCGAAGCAGGAACGGAGCGCGGCCGGGCGCGGCTGCTCCTCAACAAGCTCGCTCGTTTCGAGGATATCAAGCTGCGTTACGACCAGATGCACCGCGTACAACAAGGGACCGATCGCCAGAATCAACTGCTGGCGAGCGGGCCGGAACGGCGAGCGATCGAACCCCGCTTTGACGGCAGCGGCCGTTTATCGCCGGTCGCGTCCAGCCGCGCTGGCGCTCCCACGTACGCCCTGGTGGATGCCAACGGCGCGGTAACGCATTTCATTACACCTGCGCCGGGAGTCAATCTGCGGCCGTTCGTAAACAAGCAGATTGGCGTGAACGGTCCCCGCAGTTACATGACCGACACGCAAAAGCAACTGATCAGCGTGCAACACGTCGCGCTGATCGAGCAGAAGCGGACTCTCTGATCCGCGCTCGCACGCTCGGTTTGCTTCCCGCACTCTTGGGTGGTTATACTTGCGTCTTCTCCTGGAGACGCGGGGTTATCCTTTCGTGCTGCCGGCATGACCAGCGAAGAACTTCTCAAAGCGCTCACCGCAGCCGGTTTCTTGGCCGGGGAGGACCTGCGTACCGTCAACGACCAGTTGGCCGCCGTTGGCAAACCGCCTCAAGATGCGCAAGAGCTGGCCGCTCGGCTGGTCAAAGCGGGCAAGCTGACGCAGTTCCAAGCCAACCAGGTTCTGGCGGGCAAAGCCAAGGCCCTGGTGATGGGGGATTACGTGATTCTGGATCGCATCGGCGCCGGCGGCATGGGCCAGGTGTTCAAGGCCCAGCATCGCCGCATGAAGCGGATCGTGGCCTTGAAGCTGCTTACCGCCGCGGCCCTCAAGAGCGACGACAACGTCAAACGCTTTCAGCGCGAGGTGGAAGCCGCCGCCAAGCTAGTGTAGTGCTTCAAGTTGTTGGGGAGTTATCGAGAACGGCTCGGGCGCGGCGAACTTTGGCCAGGATTGCATCGGGCAGGGCCTTCCAGAGGTAACCTTTAGTCCGGTCGTTGTGATGCTCGACGTACTCGAAAATGGCCTCCTGCAGTTGACGGACGCTGGTGAACGTGCCGCGCCGCAACCGCTTCTGCGTGAGATCGCGAAACCAGCGTTCCACCAGGTTAAGCCAAGAGCTGCTGGTCGGTGTGAAGTGCATATGAAATCGCGGATGCGCGCCAGCCATCGTCGCACCTTGGGGTGCTTGTGGGTTGCATAGTTGTCGGCAATCAAATGCAGTTGAGCTGCCGGGTCAGTCGCGGTGTCGATGTGTTTCAGAAACTTGATCCACTCCTGATGTCGATGCCGAGACATACATGCTTCGATGACAATTCCTTCCACCACGTTGAGCGCCGCAAACAGCGTCGTGGTGCCGTTTCGCTTGTAGTCGTGGGTCATCGTCCCCAGGCGGCCCGGATAAATCGGCAAACTCTTCTGGGTGCGATCCAGGGCCTGAATCTGACTCTTCTCGTCGACGCAGAGGACAATCGCATGCTCCGGCGGGTTCAGGTACAAGCCCACGACATCGATCAGCTTTTCGGCAAACTGCGGATCGTTCGACAGCTTGAACGTCTTGGTGCGATGCGGTTGCAGGCCGTGGGCTTTCCAAACGCGCTGAACCATCGACGGCGACGTGTCCAATTCTTCGGCCAGCGTACGCGTACTCCAATGTGTCGCGGCCGGTGGCTTTTCTGTCGTGGTCTTACGAACGATCTCCGCAGCCAGCGCCGCGGTGGTGCTGGCCGGCTTAGCACCACGCGGGGCGTCCTTCTCGATGCCTGCCAGCCCCTGCTTGGCAAAGCGACTCCGCCATTGGCACACGGTCTTCATGCCCGTCTTCAACTCGGTGGCAATGTCCTTGTTCAACTTGCCGGCAGCGGCCAGCAAAACGATCTTGGCTCGCAGCACGAGTCGCGCCGCCGTGCTGCGGCCTCGCGACCAGCGCTGCAAGGTCCGGCGATCTTCCTCCGAAACTACAATGGCTGGTGCGATCCGCATAGGTTCATCCTCCTGATGAACCCTTCGACGCACAAGCAACCAAATAAGTTCCCGAAACAGTGAAGCACTACACTAGTGCATCCCAACATCGTCATCGCGCATGATGCAGGGCAGGCCAACGGGTTGAACTATCTGGTGATGGAGTACGTGGCCGGACGCGATCTGGCGGTCATCGTCAAGGAGCGCGGCCCGCTGCCCGTGGATGAAGCGGTGAATTACATTACGCAGGCCGCGCGCGGACTCGCTTTCGCTCACGGCGAAGGGGTCATCCATCGTGACATCAAGCCCGCGAATCTGTTGCTCGATCAAAAGGGCACAATCAAGATTCTCGACATGGGGCTGGCCCGCATCGACGATGCGGCCGCGGTCGTGGGAGACGGATTGACCCAATCGGGCCAGGTGATGGGCACCGTCGATTACATGGCCCCCGAACAGGCATTCGACACCAAGCGCGCCGACGCGCGCAGCGACATCTACTCGCTGGGCTGCGCGCTCTATCGGCTGCTGGTTGCCGGCAACATGTACGAAGGAGAATCCCTGGTGCAAAAGTTCATGGCCCATCGCGAAGCGCCGATCCCCAACCTGCGGGCGAAGCGCCAGGATGTCTCGCCCGGGCTCGATGCGGTCTTCCACCGCATGGTCGCCAAAAAGCCCGAGGAGCGGTACCAGACGATGAACGAAGTAGTCGCCGCGCTGGAAGGGTGCCGCTCCACGACCCGCAGTGGCGTCAAATCGGCAGATGCCGTCTCGGACCTGACGGCGGACTACTCGCCTTCCGCCGCCACGCCGGCGGAGCCCGGCACTGTAACGAGTTTCCAAGCGGAAATCGAAACCGACCCTAAGAGCGACGTCTTCTCACAGCAATTCGTCGCACGCGCTCGAACGAGCGGGGGACGTAAGCCCCCTGCTAAGCCACCGAACCGCAACCGCGGCATGCTTATCGGCGCAGGCGCCGCCGGCTTCGCGTTGGTGCTACTGGCAGTTTGGATCATCATCAGGAACGAAAAGGGAGAAGAAGTCAAACGGGTCGAAGTTCCCGACAATCACTCAATCGAAGTACGTCCCGACAAACCGGCAGCCACGGCAACCGCCGAGCCGGAGCCCGCTGGCCCGCCCAAGCCGCTGGTGGCCCCGTTCGACGCCAAGCAGGCCCACGCCGGTCAGGAAGCCTGGGCCAAATATCTCAAAACGACCGTCGAACAACGGAATCCGCTCGGCATGACGCTGGTGCTGATCCCGCCGGGCGAGTTCCTGATGGGGAGCACCCCCGAGCAGAACGCCGTGGGGGTGAAGATGGCCGAGGATGCGAAGGTCAAGTCGGATAACTGGGAATTTCAGCGACTGAAAGAGGAAATGCCACAGCATCGCGTCACGCTTACGAAGCCGTTTCTTGTGGGCACGACCGAAGTCACGATCGGCCAGTTCAAGAAGTTCGTCGAGGCGACCAACTACGTGACTGAGGCGGAGCAATACGGGTTCGGCGACAGCGGGGAAAAGACGCTATCCGACAAAGTCACGGCGCAACAGAAAGAGCGCACCTGGCGGACGCCAGGCTACGCCGTGGGAGACGATTCGCCGGTGACGCAAGTCACTTGGAACGACGCCGCACGGTTCTGCAATTGGCTCAGCGAGCAAGAAAAGTTAACCCCGTGCTACCGGCAGGATGCCGAGAACTGGATCTTGTTGGGAAGAGCCAACGGCTATCGACTGCCAACGGAAGCCCAGTGGGAATATGCCTGCCGAGCCGGCAGCACCACGCAGTTCTGGTTCGGTGACGACGTGGCCGAACTGGAGCAGCACGAATGGTACCACAAAAACGCCGGAGGCCGCGCTCGGGGCGTGGGACTCAAATCACCCAATCCGTTTGGACTGTACGATATGGGAGGCAACGTTCGTGAATGGTGCTCGGATTTCTACGACGCGAAGTGGTATGACACAAGTCCCCTAAATGACCCATTTTGCGCATCCGCCGGCTCCTATCGCGTGATCCGCGGCGGCAGCTGGTACGCCTACGCGTTCCACTGTCGCGGCGCTTTTCGCTACAGCGGCACGCCGTCGACCCGTGCCAGCCACTACGGCTTTCGATGCGTCTTGGTGCATTAGGGCCCTTGCGTCCAGTCGTCGTACTCTGACGCTCTGATTCGCTGAACGCTGATACTCTGTCCTCTGTTACTCTCGTGCGCCAGGCGAAGCTGGCGCGATCCCATTAGTTGAAAGGTACTGGTCATGGTAAGTGCTCGTGGACCATGAAGCGAAGCGGGCGGGCGTAGGGGCGACCCTGCGTCCGAAGCCCCGCCGAGCGAACGCATCAGCCATAACGCAAGTGAACCTGATTCAGCCTCGTTACAGATACGGGAATGGCCAAGCTTTGAGAGATGACGAAGCCAGTATCGTTCGGGAAGTCATGAGCAAATGCACCGGACGAATTCTCCGGGGTGACTGAGGATGGCGGGTGCGTAAGGATCGCGTCGGAACCTGGGAGACCCGGTTCGAGGGAGGCTGCGGCGGGTTCCGCAGTCTCAACAGGTGGAGGGAACCCATAACCTTCACGTGCTCGCTCCGGGAGTCGGAGGGGCTCATAGTAGCGGCGAAGCCGGGTAACTCCGGTGGAGCGAAGGAGCCCTGCCAAGAACATGTTTCCACAAGAGAGAAAGAGATCCGCTTGGGACATCCCACTACGGCACACGCGGTAGCAGACGCAGACCAGCCGCCGGCTGAACCGGAGGTAAAGTCGGGCGTCCGACTGCCGCCGAAAGTCTCCGACTTGAGGTGGAAGCTGGGTCACAAGGCCAAGCAGGAGCCGGGATATCGGTTTTACGCTCTGTACGACCGCGTCTATCGGCTCGACGTGCTGACGGCGGCATGGGAATTGGTCCGCAAGAACGACGGTGCTCCGGGGGTCGATGGCGTCTCCATTCGGAACGTCATCGCTTCGGCAGGCGGCGTCGCTGAGTTCTTGAACGAACTTCAAGAACGGCTGCGGGCTAAGACCTATCAACCGCTGCCGGTGAAGCGTGTGTACATTCCCAAACCTGACGGACGGCAACGCCCGCTGGGGATTCCCACGATTCGTGATCGCGTGGTGCAGATGGCGGTGCTGCTGGTACTGGAACCGATCTTCGAGGCCGATTTCCTCGACTCGTCGTACGGTTTTCGGCCCGGCCGCTCGGCTCATCAAGCCATCGAGGCGATTCGCGGCTATTTGGCTGACGGGTACCGGGAGGTATACGACGCGGACTTGAAGAGTTACTTCGACACGATTCCTCATGCGAATCTGCTGAAATGCCTGGAACGTCGTATCGCGGATCGCAGCGTGCTGTCCCTGATCCGGAAGTGGCTGGAATCGCCGGTATTGGAAACCGACGACCAAGGCCGCACGACCGGCTCTCGTTCTAAGCAGGGCACGCCGCAAGGCGGCGTGATTTCGCCGCTGTTGGCGAATATCTACCTGCACTGGTTCGAGAAGGCGTTTCATGGCCCACAGGGTCCCGCCACGTGGGCCAAAGCGAAGCTCGTTCGGTACGCCGACGATTTTGTCGTGCTGGCTCGCTACGTGGGACCACGGCTGACCGCGTGGATCGAATCGTTAATCGAAGGACGGTTTCAACTCACGATCAATCGTGAGAAGACGAAAGTCGTGCAGTTGCGTGAAGTTGGTGCGAGCCTGGATTTCCTAGGTTACACGTTCCGGTACGATCGCGACCTGAAAGGTCGTGACCACCGCTACTTGAACGTGTTTCCCTCGCGGAAATCCCAAGCCCGCGCCCGGGAGAAGCTGCGTGAACTCACCGCCTCGCGGTGGTGTTTCGCGCCGACCACCTTGGTGATCGCGAAGGTGAATGTTTGGCTGCGGGGCTGGAGAAATTATTTTTCTCGGGGCTATCCTCTGCAAGCGTTTCGCGGGATCGACTGCTTCGTGTTGCATCGTCTCACTCGTCTTTTACGACGTCGCAGCCAACGCCCCTGCCGCCCCCCGGCCGGGAAGACGTACTGTGCCCACCTGCAAGCCCTGGGCTTGCAGCTAGTAAGTTCGTCGCCGCAAAAGCTGCCTGCGAATGCCCGTGACTGACCGTTCTTGGGTAAGCCGGATGCGGCAAATTCGCAAGTCCGGTTTGATGAGGGGAGAGGAGCACCGTGTGGTGCTCCTCTCCTACTCGACTCTTTCTTCGTTTTTTTCTTCGCCGGGCGGAGCCCTGCGCGATATAAAGTAGCAGGCGTAGGTCAGGCACTCCCGTGCCTGACATGCCTTAACGGTTGTCAGGCACGGGAGTGCCTGACCTACTACGGTACGGAACGCGCAAAAGGGCCGCGAATGTACGCAAATAGCCCCGAATAAGAGCAGGAGGAGGCAACGGGACTGGCGTCGTTCCCATGTCTTTCATTTGCGTGAATTCGCGTGCATTTGCGGCCAAATTCTTCTTCCTTGTATGTTGTGGAAACTTGGCCGAAAGACATTCGGCGCTCGCTGGTGGCAGCGGCGGCTCAGGCCGGCTTCGGCAATTCTCGGGGCGTTCTGCGCGAGCTATGGCGACGGGTGCGGTTCCGACGGGCCCTGCGTGAGGCGACGGCAGGCGAATGAACCGGGGTGTCGTAGGGCGTTGCGCCAAGTCCGTGTGGCACGCCGCTGTTTCCTGTACGGCAACCGCGTAATGAACGTGCCGTTAACGACGCGTCGCACCGCTGCTGCCGATCAGGCGTTGCCCCTGTTCCTGAATGCGGTGATCGGGGTCGTTCCTGGCCATTTCCCGGATCCGCTTGAGCAACAGCGGATCGCTGATCGTCGCCATCACCGAAATGGCTGCCAGCCGTACGTCGGCTCTGGGATCCCGGCTGAGCCTGAGCAGCCACGTTTTAGCGTCGATCCCCGGCACTTGGGGCAGGATTTCGGCCAGTTGCTCCCGCACCGCCGGATCTGGCGAGGTCAAGCTTCGCGCCAATTCCAACTGGGCTGGCCCGAAGCCCGCTGCGTTTAAATTCGCCTCGGCGTGACTCACGATGATCTTGTCCGAACTGTGCAGTTGGTGCATCCAGGCGGAGATGCGAGCATCTTCGTCTTCCGCGCGCAGCTCCTCCCCCCGCTGGCGCCGGTTTCGTTTCGATCGGCTGTTCCAGCCGGGTCGAGCGAAACTCCGCGTGCGGGCGGGCCGGTGGCATTTCGGGCATTTCGCGCAGGGGATCTGTTTCCAAATCCAGAGGCTGCGGCGGGATCGCTTCCGCCCCAGCTGGGTTGGGGGAGACGCGAATCGGCTCCACCGCGTTGGCTTCGGCCGCTCCGCGCTGTGTCACGCGCTCTTCCGCCGGCTGACGGTTGCCAACCTCGGTGCGCCTGTCTGAACTGGGCGACTCATCAACCTCCGGAGAATCGTCAAAGGGAGGTAAGAACTGCTCCGCGTCCGCGCCGTTCGGGTCTCGCTGGGCCCACTTCAAACGATGGTCCGCGGCAGCGACCTGAAGCACGTACTGGCAATCGGGCAGGGCGCTAGCCGAAAGCAGCGGGCGGCCATCGACTGTGGCAGCCACCAAACGGTCGACAAGGTCTTCGGAGTATTCGCGGCCCGATGGACCAAAGTCCGTGATGTTCGCAGCCAGGGCTTTGGCTAAAGCCGCCATGTGGGTTCCGGCTTCGGCCGGCGGCATTCGCAGCCAGCGGTCGACTTCTCGCGTCAGCAGCGCACGGGCCGGACGACTGACGGCGGCCCGCTGGCAGCCAATCAATTCCACCAACACCGGCAACCCGTCGTCCCCGAGGGAGGTCAGTTCCAGCAGCAGGCGAGGCACGTCGTCGTCTTGGGCATTCAAAAGGTGATTGCGCCGAAAACCGGCCAGCGTGGCTGGAACGTAGGAACGTACTTGCGGCCACAGTGCTAGCAATGCTGCGGCCAGCAATCCGGCAATCAGTAAGAAACGAAACCAGCGCATCCGTTTACGTCGCCGAGAGGATGAATCTTCGACAGACCCAGGCGAGCGGCATTTTCCGCGCTTGCGGGCCTCCCGGACAAGGTCAGTTCGGCGACATGCTCTCGTGCCGCATGTTGTTTCATGAAATGCGCTTAGATCTCTTTGCGCGGCGAAAGTCCGCGGACGCTTCAAAGTTTGACTGTCCTTAGCGACTTACGCTTGCCGAACTATCCCTAACATCGGAAGAGTCCGCCACTGAGCGGTTCGTCGGAGCCCTGCGGGGAGCCTGCGTGCCGCGTGGTTGGGGTGGCGGCGGGGGGACTTGGCTCAGGGGGGGATATGGCTAGCTACGTTCGCTGGTTCGGCCAGTTCTTGCGCTTCGCAAGAGGTTCGCGTCGCGTCCGGAAGGTTTGGGCAGGGATTCTCCTAGGCAGCCTGGCGATCTGCGGATCCCTGTCGGCCGCGCCGGCGTTGGCTCAAGCTCAGATGACCCTGACGTCGTCTGCCAAATCCACGCGGCAAGATGCCATCAAAAACATCCCCCTCGACAAACTCGATGACGATTTCCGAGCCAAAGTCGGCTCTGTCGCCAATCAGGCAGGTATTTTTCGCCGCTTGCCGGTCCAAGTGATCGATTGCGATCCGGATTTGTATCTGTTTCTGATACGAAACCCGGAGGTGATCGTAAACATTTGGGAATTGATGGGCATCAGCAAAGTAACGATGGAGCGGACCGGGCCGACGACGTTTGAAACCTCCGATCATGCCGGGAGCCGCGGCAGCGTCCACTTTTGCTACAGCAACAACGACACCCACCTGATCTACGCCGAGGGCTCATACGACGGACCATTGTTTACTCGCCCGCTGCGGCTCGCTGCGTCCTCTTGCTCAAGTCGGCCTACATGCGCGAGGCCAATCATCGCGACTACGTGACCTGCCGCATGGATGCCTTCATTCACATCGAGAACATGGGCATTGACCTGCTTGCCAAGACGTTCCAACCCTTGGTGACCAAGAGCGCCGACTACAACTTCTCCGAGACGGCGGCGTTTGTCAGCATGGTCTCAAAGACGGCAGAACGCAATTCTCGCGGCATGGTGCGGTTGGCGGCTAAACTGACGGCGACCGAGCCCGAAGTGCGACAACAATTCGCCACCATGGCAACCCAGGTTGGCGAGCGGGCCGCCGAACGCAGTGCCAGTACGGCGGACAGCGACCAAGCCGCCTACCGGCAGCCGTCCGTCGCCGCGCCGCAACGGTAGGGATGCGCCGCCCAGTGCCCGCAGTGGCCTGATCGGCGAGGCCGGTCGCCGGCAGCGAGACCATTCGCAATTCGCCAACCGCATGCGGTGATAATGCGGTTTTTACATCTTAATCGCGCTTGTGGAAACGACTCGCGATTGCCATAAGTAAAAGTCTCGGGAATTTCGGGGGGAATGCCCCCGGTATTTGCGAACTTAGGCCCCCGAACCGGCACGTGGACCGGCCAGCCAGGTCGCTGGGACCTGGCTGCCAAATCAGGAGTTGTCTAGTGGACCGTTCCATTCTTGAAGCCTGCCTGGCCGAGTTGCAGGCGTTGCGGACGCGTCTGACCATTGAAGTCCATAGTGGCGAGCAGTCGATCGTCGCGGCGGCCCAGGTCGCGGCGGATGGCTCTCACCTGCCAACGCACGCGGCGGACCAGGACAGCGGGGCCGTCATGGCGACGACCGAGCAGCAAGCGGAAATTCTGGTCGCGGTGAATGAAGCCTTGGATCGAGCGTCCGGCGGAGTTTTCGGACTTTGCCAGCGCCGCGGAGGCCCCATCGCTCCGCTACGGTTGGAGGCGATTCCCTATACGCCCTATTGCTATCCGTGTGCTGAAAAACTAGAGGGTGAGTAGACCGAGCCCGGCCATAGCCGTGTCGGCTACCCAGATCGCGTCATTTTCCCAAACCGGGGCTTGCGCACAGCCCAAGTAAGTGTATAAGCCAATATATTTGAATACTTTACGACAAGAATAATCTTCGCGTTCCGCGGCCAGGGGTATCGTCCGATGGCGGGCCGACCCCCGTCTTCGCGTGCGGCCGCCTAAGATTTCCGACTCGGAAGTCTGCCAGGTTGAATAAATTCGACCCGAGCCAACGAATTGCCTTGTCAGAAGCCGTGGTGTTCGGCAGTCGCCAGCCGGCAGCCGGTTGAGAGTTTTAAGGACTCCGCCGTGAAAAACGGCACAACCAGGTCGGCATCGTTAACCTTCCGAATCGTGGCGGTCCACCAGGGTCGCCGCAAAGCACAAGTTAATCGATCGCACGACTCTGGGGCTGTCAGTCGGCCGTTTTCCTGGGTAGATTATGGGTAGCTTTGGCTGCTACCGATTTCGCAAGTTTGCAAACCACTGATCATTTCCATATTCCCTTTGAAACTCTATTTATGGGAGCTCACCGCATGACAGGCGCGTGCTCGTCGCAGTCGAAGGTGCGAGGAACTTTGGGCCCGTACTTGCCGCTGGCACTTGCGGTGGGCCTGGGCATTTCAGTCCTGGGGGCAACTGTCTCAGCCGCCACGAAGTCGGAAAAGCCGGAGTCGACGTCCGGCAAGAAAACGTCCGCAGGCAGCTATGGCATTCCGCAGGTCGAGTTCATCAATCAGCAAATCCGGGCAGGCTGGAACGCGCACGCCTTGGTGGCATCGCCTCCGGCTACGGAAAACGAATGGTGCCGGCGGCTCTATTTGGACCTGCTGGGACGCCTCCCCTCAGTCGAAGAACTGAATAAATTCGACAACGACCGGTCCGCCGACAAGAAAGTCAAACTCGTCGACACCCTGTTGGGCGAGGATTACATCGAAGATTATGCCCGCAACTGGACCACGATCTGGACGAATGTCCTGATCGGCCGCAAAGGGGGCACCGAGCGCAATACGTTGATCAATCGGGACGGCATGCAGCAAGCCCTGCGCAAGACGTTTCAGCGCAACGTCTCCTACGACAAGATGGTGTACGACGTCATCTCGGCCGAAGGCGTCGGCAAACCCGGCGAACAGAATTACAACGGCTATATCAACTTTCTGGTCGGCAACTTGACGGAGAACGGCGTCGAGGCCACGGCCCGCTCGGCTCAGATTTTCCTCGGCCTGCAGATCCGCTGCACGCAATGCCACAACCATCCGTTCAACGAATGGAAGCAAAACCAGTTCTGGGAGATGAACGCCTTCTTCCGCCAGACCAAGGGCAAGCTGCTCTCGGATCGTCGCAACCGGATGGAGATCCCCAACGCGGAATTGTCGAATCACAATTTCGACGGCGAGGACAAGAACCCCAAGGAAGCGGTGCTGTTCTATGAACTGCGCAACGGCATTACCAAAGCCGCTTATCCGGTGTTCGTGGACGGCACGAAATTGAAGACCGAGAGCGGCTACGTTACCGACATCGACCGCCGCAAGGAGTTGGCGAAGTTGATGGTCAATTCCGACTATATGCCGGCGGCCATCGTCAATCGCATGTGGTCGCATTTCCTCGGCTTTGGCTTTACCAAGCCGATCGACGACATGGGGCCGCACAATCCGGCGACGCATCCTGAATTGTTGGCCTCCCTGGCCAAGGATTTCCGCACGAATAGCTACGACCTGAAGAAACTCATCCGCTGGATCACGCTGAGCGAGGCCTATGGCCTTTCGAGCCGCTTCATCGAAAAGAACAAGATGGATGATCCTTCGCTCGGCGAAAAGCCGATGTTCAGCCACTTCTATCTGCGGCAGATGCGGGCCGAGGAACTTTATCAATCGCTGCTCGTCGCCACCGAGGCGCAAAAGTCGAGAGGGAATTACGAAGAGCAGGAGAAACTCAAGACGGAGTGGCTCAGCTTCTTCGTCACCGCCTTCGGCACCGATGAAAACGACGAGACCACCTCGTTCAACGGCACCATTCCCCAGGTGTTGATGATGATGAACGGCGAACTGACCAAGAACGCCGTCAACATGGAGAAAGGCGGCTTCCTGCACAACGTCGCCTCGAATCCGAAGCTGGACAACCGCGGCAAAATCAACTACCTGTTCGAATCCGGCCTGGCCCGGACTCCGACGAGCAGCGAGCTCAGCGCGGCCAATAACCTGCTGGCTGTTCGCGGCGGCGACGCCTTGGGTGTTCTACAAGACGTGTGGTGGGCGATCTTGAACTCCAACGAGTTCATCCTAAATCACTAAGCCCATCACACTCACTAACTCACCACATTCATCATAAAGCCCAGGGATGCAATCCCTGGGCTTTTTTTGCGATCTCAACCAGACAGCCCCGTCACGCCCGTTCCAGGTGTCCCAGCGTCGTCAGTCCTTCACGCCGCAGGTCAAAGTCACCAATGTCGTGCCCGTACACAACCAGCATGACTGCCGTGAGCAAGGCCTTAAAGCGTGCCAGGCGCCACGTCGCCGGATCGACCGGCCCGTACGCCGCACAAAACGCATCCCGGGCACCCGGCGGCAGAAAGCCGCAGGCGAGCGACAGATCGATTGCCGGGTCCCCCAGGTGCACGTCCCCCCAATCGATCACGCCGGACAGTCTGCGTGCGTCGTCAACCAGCAAGTGCCGTGCGTACAAGTCTCCGTGAACGAGCGTGTTCGATGCAGCCGGCTGTTCGGCCCTGGTTTTACGATCGACTGCGGCAGCCTCGTCGAGAATCCTGGTCCAGGGTCTGATGTCTCCGACTAACCCCAGCCCGACAATCTGGCGGAGCCGCTCCTGAATCTGGGGAGCTCGCCGATCGACGTCAAGCCGCCCCAAGCCATCAGGCTGAGCGCCACAGGCAACCGCGTCGCCGGCCGGAATCCCATGCAAGGCCGCAAGAAAGCGGGCCAACGGCTCTGCCAGCTTCGCACGGTCGGACTCGTCAAGGTCCGCTCGGCAAGCCGTGCGGCCCGCAAGCATTCGATAGCCGGCAAACGGCCACGGAAAGCGCTGCTCCGGCTGCCCCTGGAAAATTGGGACCGGAACATTGAGCGGCAAGCGCAGGGCAATGGCCGGCAGCACGCGCGCCTCGGCCAGGAGCAAGTCGACGGCAATTTGCCTCCGCGGAAAGCGAAAGACGTGCGCGTCATTCAGCAAGAACGCCGTGTTGTCCCAACCCACTCCCAGCAACTGCGGCCGCGCCGGCGCCAGCAGCGGAAATTGCGACTCGATCAACTCTTGGGCCAGGCCGGCGGTCACGGCTTGTTCTGCGGTCCAGGGAGTAGTCATGGGCTAGGGTCGATTTTATGCGCAAATATGCGTAGCGTTTCGGCTGTAAATGACAGGACACCCGATGGCCATTTCCAACGAGACGATCGGCAGCAAACAAGCTCGCGGCAAACCCAAATCGCGCGGCTAAGCGGCAAGCCCCAGGGTCTAAGCACCTTTCGGCTGCGCCTCTTCTTCGGCGGCAACGGCTGATGCTCCGCTTTGCCCTCGCGCCAAATGTCGACCGGGGTCGTGTTTTCCTGCGGAGTGCCCGGGGTGCTGCGACCGAGAGCGACGTATTTTTCCAACAAGCGGGTAAGCTGCTCGACGACCTGCGGCTGGCTTTCCTGCAAGTTCGTTGTTTCGCCGACGTCGCTGGCCACATCGTAAAGCTGCACGAGGGGCAACTGGCTCGTGTCGTCCTTGCCGGGCTTCGGATAGCTCCAACCGCCGGAACCCGGACAAAGCTCCAGCTTCCATTTGCCCTGCCGAATGGCAAAGGCGCCTGGAGCCGAATGATGCACGACCGCTTCATGCAACGGTTTGTCCGCCTTGCCCAACAGCGCGGGCAAAATGCTCACACTGTCTTCGCCGGCGTTGTCGGGCAGCTTGGTGCCGAGAATCTCGGCGCAGGTGGCCAGCAGGTCGGAATGGCAGATGAGTTGGTCGCTACGCGTGCCGGCGGCCACCTTGCCGGGCCAACGCACGATAAACGGCAGATGATGGCCGCCGTCGTAGATGTCGGCCTTGTACCCGCGAAAGTTGTAGCTCGGGTTGTGCCCGTGCGCAACCAGCCAGTCGAAGTCGGCCAGGGGCGAGCAACCATTGTCACTGGTGACCACGACCAGCGTATTTTCCGCCAAGCCCTGTTTGTCGAGCGACTCCAGCACCTGGCCGATGCTCCAGTCGGTTTGCATGACAAAGTCGGCGTAGGGGTTGAGCCCGCTTTTTCCCTGCCACTCGGGAGTTGGCACAATGGGCGTATGGGGCGAGGCCAATGGCAGGTAGAGAAAGAACGGCTCTCCACGCTTGGCGGCCTCGGCTTGCCGATTGACGAACTCGACCGCCTTTTGCGTGAACGTGGGCAAGACGTCGGCCGCCTCGAAGCCCGGCGCGGCGGGGCCTTCGCGCGTAAACGCGCGATCGCGACCGAACATCATGGGAAACTTGCGCGACTCGCTGGGGAGCTCGGTGACGTGGTCGTTTTCAATGAACGCGTAAGGAACCATGTCCAACGAGCCGCTGATGCCAAAGTACTCGTCGAAGCCGACCGAGTTCGGCCCATTGGTCGTCGGTTGCGAGTAATCCACACTGGCGACCTGGTCGGGTGTTTCAATACCCAACTCGGTGATGCTCTTGCCGGGAAGCTTGACCCAATCCATCCCCAGGTGCCACTTGCCGACGCAGGCCGTGCGATAACCGTTTTGCTTGAGCAGCGAGGCGGCGGTCATTCGGCCAGGCTCGATCAGCCGGGGGCTAAGTCCCCCCAACACTCCCAACTTGAGCCGCGAGCGCCAAGCATAACGGCCGGTCATGATGCCGTACCGCGTCGGCGAACAAACCGACGAACCGGAGTGGGCATCGGTGAAGATCATCCCGCCCGCGCCAGCCGATCGAGGTTCGGCGTCGCGATCTTTCCGGCCGGATTGAGACATTGAACGTCTCCATAGCCAAGATCGTCGCACAAAATGTAAATGATGTTCGGACGCGTCTCAGCGGCAAGGGCCGAACTAGCAAGGCCGGCAATGAACAGTGCCGCGACCATCAATGACTTTGAGTTATTCATAGGACGAACTGCCAATCAAGAGATATGCTAATTTGGAAACCGGCGACAGACGGGAGGACACAAACCGCAGATTACCCGGCCGAAGAACCCAGAACAACCCGGAGCCGCGCAGAAAAGCGAAACCCGTCGAAGTATCCATCGATCGACTCAGATGGCGTGTGCCCGTGGCTCTGCCAGTGTAGAATCAGCACTGTTTTCCGCACTGGCACAAGCTTGGCTTGCGTGGCACGCCCTGAGCCCCGCGAAGGGTGTGGTAGCCACGGCCATGCGCTGGCCGATTCACCACGCCCTTCGCGGGGCTCAGGGTGTGCCACACGGAGAAGAACCAAATCCCCCAGGACGAAGAAAATGGCCACAACAACCATGAGTACCCGAACCACGAGCATTCTTAAACTTCTCGTCTGCCTGGCGGCACTGTCCGCCGCCAAAGCAATTTCGGCCGAGCCCGATGCCGCGGTCGCCCCGTCGGCATCGATCGCCGGCGCGGATTTGTTTCGTCGCGATAACCTGATCGCCTGGTGTATCGTGCCGTTCGATTCGGCAAAGCGCGGACCGGAGGAGCGGGCCGTCATGTTGGAGCGGCTCGGGTTCAAGCATTTCGCTTACGACTACCGGGCCGAACACGTGCCGACCTTCGACGCCGAGATTGCCGCCTGCCGGCAACACGGCGTTTCGCTGGATGCCTGGTGGTTTCCGGGCACGCTCAACGCCGAAGCGAAGCACATCCTCGAGGTCTGCCGAAGCAACCAGATCCAGCCGCAATTATGGGTCACCGGCGGCGGCGGGCCGACGAACTCACCCGACGAACAAAAGCAGCGAGTGGAACAAGAGTCGGCCCGCCTGCGGCCAATTATCGAAGCGGCGGCGGCCCAGGGCATGAAGGTCGGACTCTACAACCACGGTGGCTGGTTCGGCGAGCCGGAGAATCAACTCGCGCTGCTCGAACATCTCAACTCGCCGAACGTCGGCATCGTCTACAATCTGCATCACGGCCACGAGCATCTGGACCGCATTGCGGAACTACTCGCGAAGATGCTGCCCCATTTGTACGTCATCAACCTCAACGGCATGACGCGCGGCGGCGACAAGCATGGGCAAAAAATCCTGCAGCTCGGACAAGGCGAACTTGACGTATCGCTGCTGCGCACGATTCGCGATAGCGGGTATCGAGGACCGATTGGCATCATCGGCCACACGTCCGACGACGCCGAGGCCCGCCTGACCGACAATCTAGACGGCCTCGACTGGCTCGTCGCGCAACTCAACGGCGACCCGGCCAGCACCAAGCCAAAACCGCGCACTCCGGTGCCAGCCGCGAAATAAGCAGTTCATACGGGACAACGATTTTTTTATTAAGGAAGGCAGGAAAGCAGGAGCAGAAGAAAAGGAAAGGGCGGCGAGTGAATTCCGAACAACGAAGGAATTTCGCAGCCTTGTCGAACCGCTCTAATATATCCAGAGGGAAGAATATCTCGCCGACCGCCTGCTCTGCTCCTACTTTCCTGCCTTCCTTATAAAAACCTCTTCGTCCTGTTCCGTAATTAATAAATCGTTGCGTGCCGCGACTACTCGCTCCAGACGCGAGCCAAGCCGGTCGCGTGGAATGCGCTGCCGGTCGGCTTTTCCAGCTTCAGCGTCACGGTCCGGGTCTGGCCCGTCGGCTTGATGTCTTCGATAACCGCCCCTGTCGGTTCGGCCGAGGGCTTGCGATCCGGCCCGGCCGGAGCCACCCGCACGTGGCCGCCCACCTTGAGCTTGGCGAACAACTCGGCTCCTTCAGGAAAGAGCGCGATCTGCACGCGGTCCGCTTCCGCGTTGTCGACGTAGCCTGGCACCCCCTCGGCGATCATTCGCTTGCCGTGAACTTGTTTCTGCTCCTCTTGAAATTTCAGCAGGCTGGCCTCGTCGAGGAAAACTTCCCAACAGCGACGGATCTTTCCCTTGCCGACGCCGTGCGACTTGGTGCGCAGCTTGTCCCCACCTGAATGTCTTTGAACGAAGCCGGTTCGCCTTGCCGCCAGTAGCGCGTGTCGGCATCCGTTTCGAGAATGATCCCTTTCGTGCGCACGTACGACTTGTCGACGTTGGCATCGGTGACCTCGATCTTGCCGTTGGGGGCATCGATCGAATCGACCCAATAATATTCCTTGTGACCATTCAGAAAGTTCATTTCATCCTGGATGTAAGTGAGCCAAACCCACTCATCTTTTTCATTGGGATGCAAACGAAAGATGGCCCGCTCGCCGACCCGGTAATCCTGCAGGTCGCCGCGCGTGGCATGGTGCCACAGTTCCGCGTAGGGCATCACGATGAACGCTTGGACCTGGTCCGTCGATTCGTTGCGGAAGGTGCCGGTGCGCGTTTTAAGATCCAGGCTGATCAACTCACCCCAGGGGCGACGCATGTTGTCGGTGGGAACGATCACCTTGCCGGGAATGATCTGCAGCTTGGGCTTCTCGGCGGTGGCTGGCGGCGCGGTAGCGGCCGGGGCAGCGGCGGACGGGGCCGGCTTGGAGTCCGAGGCGGCATTGTCCGCGGCCAGCAGGGAATTCGCGACCAGCAGAGATGTTGTCGCCGTCAATGCAACGAGACAGGTGTGCGTGCGCCATCGGGGTACAGTCCTTCAAGAATTCGGCGGGATGGTTCACGAAGCCGCGTTATCGGCGGAGCAACTCAACTTACCCACCATTGTGCCCTGCCGTTCGACCTGGAGCAACGAGCGAGGCATCAGCGATGCGGATTGAAGCTCGCAACACGTTATGCCGGGAATGCGTTCGTCGCGAGTTAGATTCCTAATGGCTTTGAAATGTTTCGTCCGCAATTCACAAAAACACGACGGCGCGGACGATTAAATTTATACCTCGTGGGTAAGGAAAATGACGAGCGGCGAGTACGATTGAACTCGACAGCGTCTCGTCGGCAAAGCCTTTGGTCACCAATAGCTACGTTCAGTTGGAGGTGGTTTGCATGCGGCTTCCTGCTGGCAGTTCTGAATCGTTACCAAGGGCCTTTGCGGACTCGCGCACGACCAAAAATCCTTGTTTTTCGGGTCTGTTCGTGGTAGTTTGACTTGGAGATCATTCCCGCCTGCGTGCTCTTGGTTATCGCGGTCACGAGACCTCGCCTATGCATTCAACCTGTGTGGCCGAAGAAGTCATCTACGCGGAAGAGGAGATGGCGCACTTCACGGCTGAAACGGACACTCTGACATTTCAGGAAGATGCCGCCGCGGGAATAGCGCTGCTTCGAGCGACTCGACCGTGCTGAAATTTGCCTGGTCCGCAGAATTGTTGATTTTTCGAGCCGGCCCGGATTGCAATCACTCACCCGTTCGGTCACTTGGCTCGGCAATGGTTGGCTCTACCCGGCGATCGCGCTGTTATTGCTTGGGGTCGAGCCGCATCTTGCCCTGCGTCTGCTGATTGCCGGCGGATTGTCCGCCGGTATTTGCTTCTCCGCGTATCCCATGCTGAAAAAGCGAGTGGCGCAGGCTGAGGCCCTTCTGCATCGACGCATCGATCCAAGCGACCTCGAAACCGCTGGATTATTATTCCTGCCCGAGCGGTCATTGCATGGCGGCCACGGCCGTGGCGATTCCGCTTGCCATCGGCGTGCCGCACATGATGCCTGCCATCCTCTTCGCGTGGGTGCTGATTGCGTGGTCGCGCGTATCGAGCGGTCATCACTTCCCGTCGGATCTCGTGTTCGGCGCGATTCTCGGAACCGTGATCGCTCTGCCGATCTCCTGCTGGCTGCTGTGATTTCCGCCGATTGGAATTTTTCAGGCGGCGAGGCCAAAGTTCAATCCCAATAAAACAAACGCCTCGCCCGCACCGGTGTGCGGGCGAGGCGTGTTATGTAGGTCGAGCGTTTTGTCGACGCTTGACACCAATTCTCATTCGCCGCGATCAATCTTCATTCGCGGTATTGCCCGACGGGGTCTCGCGGGGGCCGTGGTCTCGGCTGAAGCCTCGGTTCGAATAACGCTGATTCGTTCGATCCAAGAACTGAGTCTGCTGACCGCCATAATAACCACCTTGGACGCCAGTCTGCGTGCGATTGCCGCTGGGCTGGTTGGAGTTCTGGTTGGCATTCATGTTGCCCTGATTAGGCGACTGGCCCAGCGACGCTTGCAGGCTGTTGATTTCTTGCTGCAACTGCCAAACCTGCTGTTGCAATTGGTGCAGGTGTTGCAAGTGCTGGTTCCGTTCGGATTGGTCGTCGTTGGGGCCATACGAGTAAGCATTTCGGCCGCGGCTGGCCTGCATGCCTGACCGATTGGCCTGCATGTCTGACCGGTTCGCCTGCCCGTTGCGGTTCGATCGGGCAGCGCCTTGATCGTCGTTCTGATTCTGGTTCATCGATCGGAAGGCCGTTTCGCGCGAGGCCAATTGCGCTTGAACCGTTTGACGCTCGCCGTTTCTGCGGATCGACAAGTCGACTTTCTCGCCGGGATGATAGTCGGCGATCTCTTCGGCCAAACCCTGGGCCGTGCGGATGCGCTCGTCGCCCACGTAGCGGATCTCATCTCCGACGCGCAAACCCGCTTTAGCAGCCGGGCCGCCAGGCGCCACGGCGATGACTCTCACATGGCCGTCGGACTCGTTGAGCGAGACGCCCAAAGCAGCATGATGCTGGACATTGTCGTCGTCATCGTCGGCGCGGCGGCTCTGTTCGCGCCCGTTTTGCTGGCGGTCTTGGTCACGATTCGTGGCCTGGTCGCCGGCGGTGTTGTTATTCGATTTTTTGGAGCTCGAGTTTTCGTTGTCATCGCCGAAGCCGGCATTGACGAGGGTAAACATTGCTCCGAAGACCAGTGCCCACGTCAAGGTCCACCAATTTCGCTGTCGCATGTGCAATTTCCTCCATCTCGGGAACGATCGACCGTTGAAGATGCACGCGCATCTTCTCCTCCGCATGCCCGCCAAACACGCTCAGAATGAGCTTAACGGGACAAGCAAATCATGCACCGCCTGAAGATCGATCCACGAGATTTTATCGATAGCATCGATAGTACGGCGATTGCTCGGCAAAGCAGGCCCACAGAGGGTCGAGAGAAGAATAAATTGGCCATTATGACAGCCAATGGGGCTGGTTTTTTGGGAACCAAGCTGGTCGATGGGAGCGAAAAATGGGCGCGGCAAAGGGCGGTAGCCGAGACATCGGCGGCATTGCTGGAATCGACCAAGACGGGCAGCCGTTCGGCAATACATTGCGAGCCTGCAAAACCTGCCCGCGAAGCATCTCCAATTCGAGATGGCTCGCAAAGCACCTTCCCGCAGCTTTGGCCCGGGCATAACCATTGCCACCCGTCAGCTTCGAGACGAAAATAGCCGTTTTGCCATTAAGCCGCGATTTCACAACCAGGAGAGTTTTCTTGTCCAGCGATATACCGAACCATTTGCCCGAAACGTCGGCCGAGCAGCTGCGCCACGAGGCCGCAAAACGAGCTGACCGAAATTATCAACGGATGCGTTTATTTCGAACCGCCGTTGTGTTCACTGCACTGTGGGCGACAATCTCGCGAGTCGCCTTTACGCTCTTACTGGGTCCTCCGAGCGATCCGCTTCTGTCGACCTCTGCTTTGTGCGTATCTCGTTGCTTGCCTCGGGCTTTGCCGCCATCACAACCCGGTCGGTCCGTATCCATCGCGATAATTGTCGGAGCAGCTATGAAGAATATTTGGTCAGAACCCGACCCCGGCCGAACGACAAACACACAGCGGTGACTTAATCCGAATGGCACTGATCTCGGTGCAACGAGCTAAATATCACACCTCCGGCCGAAAGCGCCAGTCGGCTGAAGCGCGCAGTCGGCACCAGCCAGATTCGGGGCCGATGGTCCGGCCGTCAAACTCAAAGGCACCGCCCTGAAAGAAGATAAGCGGCTGGTCTATCCAACCGCTTGCGAGTCTTTAGCTCGGCGTCACATTAAGAACGGCACGGAGCCGGTCCCGGATTGCATGGAGGCTGCACCGGGACCTTCACTTTGATCGTCTTCGGCACATACTTACAAACTTGCACTTGGACATCCTTTTCCGCCATGTAGGGGATCGCCACTGTGCACGTTATCGTTCGCTGCTCCGGAACGAGTCTGATGAGAGTCGTCACTGGAACTGTTTGTGTGCGTAGTTGCGGTACGCACACGAGGTATTTCACTTCGCGAGACTGCTCTTCGGAGACGAAGTCGCACACGGAGACCGTGCGGGTGCGCGTTTCGGGCTTGCACCCAGGCACAGTGTATTCTTGGGTCACCTGTCGCGTCACGGGTTTGCAGACCAAGCACTTCTCTGTCCGGGTCCGCCATTCAGGCACGCCAACACAACAGGTTACTTGAATATTCTTGGTCTCGAACACGGGGCGGCAAACGGTAAATGTCTGCTGCCGCTGTTCGGTGCGAAATTCCAGCGAACAGACCTTACGAGCTTCCGTAACGAGCGTTGGAACCAATAGGGTTTGTTCGACTTCTTTGTACGCAACGGGGGTCGAGCAGCTTGCGGCGGTTGACGTCTTGCCGCGTGGATCTTGGGCTGCAGACTCGTGAGCGCCCCATGAAAATGCGACGAAAACTACCGCTAGACAAGCTATTATTCGTTTTTCCATCGACAGCCTCGATACTTTCACGATCGGTATTGAGCTTGGTCAGGACGCGCGGTCGAGTATATGAATGGCCGCCCGGATCGTCAAGCAACCACTGGTTCGAAAATCGCGAGGATTACACTTGATTTGCGTACACTCAAGGTACACGAATACGTCGAAGGCCTCAAGCAATGAATTGCGCCTAGCTGGGGGTCGCTCTTGCGGCAAGTGAGTCCCGTTCGCGATTCGACAGCCGACCCGATGCAAGCCGCTTCGACTGGGGCGTTTGTTGTGACCGCCCGACTCATGCGGTTTCGGCGGCGCCGGAACCTTCCACTCTGGCGACTTCTCCCACTCCGCCAACACCCACGCTTGGTGCTGCCGCGGATGCTAATGGCCAGCAATCTCCAGCGCAACGCAGGATCTTGATCTCCTTCGTTGGCTTGCCGTCCTTTTGGTAATACTGCTCGGCGAAGTCCCAGAAGGGCGCGAGCAATTCAACCACGGTTAATGGAAACGTCAGCCGAAGTACGGCGGATTTGACCGCTACCATATCAAGGATCGTTGACAGTCTGGACGTTCAAACCTTCAAGGGTATCAAACAATACTGGCGGGCTGTCCTGATTGAAGATTGCTATTACCCACACCGTATCGAGCTAATCAGCAAGTTCATGCGGCAAAGTGCGGAGCTTTCCTCTTTTGATTGCTCTTCTCTTTCTGATTCATTGGAAGTGGATACTGGAGAGTTTGACCAAGAATTGCCGCAAGTTCTTATTTCTCGTCTTGAAAAAGTAGCTGCAAACCTGCGTTATGCACAAACCAGACAACGGTTTATGTCATTTGCAACCAAGTTTATAGGTCACGTTTACAACAATGGCAGGGGGGAACGGTCGATTGGTTGGAAAATTATCAATCAATGGGTCGGGGACGTGAGTAATCGAAAGACTCAGCAACGGTACAAGACCTTGCTTGTACGGTCGGGGATGATTGAATCAGGTTGGGAGAACTACGCCCGCCGATACCAAGCTCCGTCAAAATACAAACTTACCGACATTGCAATGGAAGCTTTGAACCAGCAACGGCAAGAGAAAGCCAAGACAGCCTAACCGTCGTGAGCCATTTTCTTATCCATCTCTCTGTGTATGTCAAGGTATTGCACTAAACTGTCCTTGATACGGATCAGCTTTGGCATTGCCAAAGCTGGAAGAAGAATTTCCTCTTCGTACTCCATCCAACTGAAGAGCTTGTCTTCGCTATGGTCATCCCACGATTTGCATCGGCGGCACGCATCGAGGAGTTTACTAATCTCAAAAACGATGTTGAACTAAACCGCTGCGCGGTGGGTTCGATCAACAGCGCACGGATTGTCCGCAAGCCCCGAGAAGGGGAGCGGTTTTCCTCCTGCAACTCTGGGTTAACATTATGCACTTTATGTTAACCGAAGCGAGTAAGGAGCCCTTCCTAAAGCCAAAAGCCGTTCCGTTTTGGCCGACTTGACAGTGGCTGTGGGATGTCGCCCGGCGATTGCTCACGATGAAAGGCACGTGTTTCACCTTCACGTCCTTTCATTCAGGAGCAAGCCATGACCCCGCTTCGTCAACGCATGTTGGAAGACATGCAGATGCGTAACCTATCGCCCCACACTCAGGAGTGCTACGTCCGCGCCGTCGCGCATTTTGCCAAGCACTATGGCAAATCGCCCGACCAGTTAGGGCCGGGCGAGGTGCGAGCTTACCTGCTGCACATGATCCACGAGCGTCATGTGTCGTGGAGCCTCTACAATCAAGCCCGCTGCGCCTTGCGATTCTTCTATCGCATCACGCTCAAACAGAGCTTCGCGCTAGAGGAAATCAGTTGCGCCAAGACCGGCAAAAAGCTGCCGGTCGTGCTCAGCCGTGACGAAGTCGCCCAGTTCTTCAGCGCCGCACGACGACCCAAGGCGCGGGCCGTCCTGATGACCATTTACGCCGCCGGCTTGCGCGTGTCGGAGGCGGTGCATTTGCG
Organism: uncultured Planctomycetia bacterium; assembly: GCA_963807715.1. Classification (GTDB taxonomy): domain Bacteria; phylum Planctomycetota; class Planctomycetia; order Pirellulales; family PALSA-1355; genus CAWECK01. The sequence goes on along the minus strand of CAWECK010000016.1, from coordinate 449,168 downwards.
CGTCAGTGACATCGACAGTCGACGGATGGTCATCCGCGTTCACCAAGGCAAGGGGAAGAAAGACCGGTACGTCATGCTGTCGCCGAAGTTGCTGGCGGAACTGCGCGCGTATTGGAAGATTGCCCGGCCGACCGAATGGCTGTTCCCTGGCCGAAATCCCCAGCAACCGATGAACCGGCGGAACGTGCAGAATTCGTGCGTACGGGTCGCGCGTCGGGCAGGGTTGAACAAGGTCGTGAGCCCGCACACGTTACGCCATTCCTTCGCGACCCATCTGCTTGAATCAGGCGTCGACATTCGCACGATTCAAGCGCTGCTGGGACACCGCAACCTGAGCACGACGGCGCTCTACACCTCGGTGTCGATGAAGACGGTGGTGGCGACAACCAGCCCGCTGGATCTCCTCGACGTACCCACGGAGGCCAAGCTAACGCCATGACCGAACATCGGCTCGAAGTAGCCGATGTTTTCCGGAGCCACGGACCACGTTACTTGGAAGACCGGGGAAGCAGCCTTTCCTGTGATCAGCGTCGCGTCCTGAAGGTGATCACGCTGTGTCGCACGGCCGCGTTGGGCGGACACGTCGAAGCGTGCGACAAGTGCGGTCATCGCAGGATCTCCTATAACTCGTGCCGCAATCGCCACTGCCCGAAGTGCCAGGCGTCGGCGCGCGAAGTGGTTGGAGGAGCGCGCGGCGGAACTGTTGCCGGTCCCCTACTTCCACGTGGTCTTTACGCTTCCGGAAATGATCGGCCCACTCGCACTGCAAAACCCGCGAGCAGTCTACGGCATCTTGTTCCAGGCTGCGGCCGAGACGCTGCTGGAAGTGGCCGCCACGCCTCGGCGTCTGGGAGCCAAGATCGGCTTCTTGGCCGTCTTGCACACCTGGGGCCAGAACCTCATGCATCATCCCCATTTGCACTGTGTCGTGCCGGGAGGCGGGCTTTCACCGGATGGTTCGCGTTGGATTCCTTGTCGCGAAGGCTTCTTTCTACCGGTCCGCATCCTGAGTCGCGTCTTCCGCGGGAAGTTTCTGAGCCTCCTGCGCAAAGCGTATCAGCGAGGCAAGCTGCGGTTCTACGGGGAACTCAAGCCCCTGGAAGAGCCCGAGCATTTCGAGCGTTGGCTGGACGCGACGGTCAAAACCGAATGGGTGGTCTACGCGAAACCGCCTTTCGGCGGTCCCGAGCAGGTGCTGAAATACCTGGCTCGCTACACCCATCGCGTCGCCATCTCCAACGATCGCCTGATCGCACTGGAAGACGGCCGAGTTCGCTTCCATTGGAAGGACTACGCCGCACGGCAACGCCCAGAAAACGATGACGCTCGACGCGGCCGAATTCATCCGGCGATTTCTGCTCCACGTGCTGCCGACCGGCTTCATGAAGATCCGTCACTACGGCTTTCTGGCCAATCGCAATCGTCGCGAGATGGTGAGCCTCGCGCGCAACTGCTCGACGTGCGTCCGACTCCTCCGCCGGACGATCCAGCGCAGCCAGTTGTCCCCCAGGTTTTGTCCGCCGACGGCGAGTCCGACGAATGCTGCCCGGCCTGCAAACAAGGCCGGATGGTGCTGGTCCAAAGGCTACTGCCAGAACGCGGCAAAGGTTTCCCAGTTCCTATGCACCAGAAGCTCATCGAGCCGTGGGACACATCCTAAGAATGACCGCTCGCCAGATTCTTCCGGTCTCCGCTGCGCAGACTCGCAATCGCGTGTCCTGGGTGGAGTTCGTTCCAACCACCGTGGCAACCTCGCCTCCAATGCAAAACTCGCCCTGTTACCACGCTCCCTTCTCGCAAACAGTCCTCCGCGCCCCTCGCCACGCCGTCTGGAGACTCCCCGGTTCGCCCGGCGACGCGCGACTTCGGAACCCGCAGCGCATCAAATTCCCATAGCAACGTCAAGCGTGCGGTTTCGTTCAACGAATTGTATCCGAAGTGCCCGCCACGTCCCGCGGCAATGCGACCATCAACCGAGGGCACTTCCGATACAATTTTCTTCGTTATGCCGACGGTGAGTAACTTCGGGCGATATGAGGTGGACCCCAAGCGCTGGACAGTTTTCAGCCTTGGATAAGATGTAGCGTTGTTAGGCTGGCGGCCCGTGAGCCCCCTCAAAGGGCTCGCGCGGCCGCTACGGCTGAGTACGTTTCGGTTTCAGAGAAGACTTGCCCTCCCCGTAGCGTGGCGCAGCCAGGATTTTTAGCGCCGCAATTTGCTTTCGTTGTTATCGGCCGTTTACTGCCTCGCCGTACACTTCTGCAGGCGTGCGATAATCCAATGCCTGATGCACGCGGCGATGGCAGTAGAAACGGAAGTACGCCATCAATGATCGCTCCGCCTCCCAGCCATCGCCGTAGTCTCGCAGGTACACCTCTTCGTATTTGACGCTCCGCCAGAGCCGCTCTACGAACACGTTGTCCAAAGCTCGACCGCGGCCATCCATGCTGATCGCGATACCACGCGATTGCAGCCGGCCGGTAAACGCCGTGGCCGTGAACTGGCAGCCTTGATCGCTATTGAAAATCTCCGGCTGACCAGCGGCCAGCGCTTCGTCCAAGGCTTCCAGGCAGAAGCTTCCTTCCAACGTGTTCGACAATCGCCACGACAACACGTAACGACTGTACCAGTCCATCACGGCCGTCAGGTACATGAAGCCATGACGAAGCGGCACGTAAGTAATGTCGCTACTCCAGACCTGGTTCGGCTTGGTGACCTCCACATTCCGCAGTAAATAAGGGTAAATCTTGTGTCCCGGATTACGCTGCGTCGTACGCGGCTTGCGATAGATCGCTTCCAGTCCCATCACCCGCATCAGCCGCCGCACGCGCTTGCGATTCGCCGAGAGTTCGACCGCCATCTTACGACTGCCGTAAAACGGCGTTTCCAAATACTGGGCATCGATCGCCCGCATCAGCGCCAGGTTCTCCTCCGTCTCACTTGCCGCCACGTAATACCGGCTGCTGCGTGCCAGACCCAACAGCTCGCACTGCCGCGACACACTCAGGCCGGTATGGCCCACCTCGATACAACCACGCTTGCCGTCAACCGAGCTCGGCAGATTTTTTTTTCAACCACTCGACCTCCATCTTCAGGCGGCCGATCTGCTCGTACAGTTGCTGTTCGTTCGCGGCCCGCTCGTCGGGCCGGGCTCGGCGGCCGTCCTCGAACAAGTCCGTCGCTTGCTCCAAGAGCTGCTTCTTCCAGGCCGTCACCTGGCTCGTATGCACGCTGAATTCCGACGCCAACTGTGCCGTCGTCTTATCCCCACGAATCGCAGCCAAGGCCACCTTCGCCTTGAACGCAGCCCCAAATACTCGTCGCTTCCTGCTCACTCGGACACCTCCTGATGATTCACTCCCCTGGGGGGAAGCTACATCTTATCAGGCTGTCCAGTTTTCGGGGTCCACCTCAGTGATATTGGTCGAACTGCGTTGCCATTTTGGCGATTACTCTGGGAAATTGCTTCCGCAATTCGAGCAAAACTATTTCCGGCACAAGCAACTTCATTGCGCCGCCCGACACCATCGTTTTTAGGTCATCAAAATGCTTGCGCTCGCAGCCTGGATTCCCTTGTGAGGCAATCTTGATGTAGATATTCGTGTCGATAAAACCAAAGATCATTTCGCTTGCCTCGCAGACAGAAAAGACCGTCACCAAGTCCTAGAGTATCGCAGACCGTGAATCGTCGCTCAATCCGTGGTGCTTGTACGCTCGGCGGGCCTCATCCACGAGCGGCAGAATTTTGATTTTCAATCGGGGTCATGCCGACCCGCCGCCGAGCCGAAACCGAAATAAAAAGCCGCCCCCCTGGCTCCGCTTGAATCCACGCCGTAAACCCGCCGATCCTCGTCCAACGCCCATTCACCCTCAAACGTCAAACGAACGCATTACCGTGCGATTTAGAGCGGTTTATCGTGGTGTTCTATCGGTGCCGTGGGGACTGTTGACGGGGTAGGTACTGAGTGCGTATGGACGCCCTTATTTCCCGTTTGTTATTTCCCGTGGGGCTATCGATTACGCAACCTACTGCCACACAAGTAGTTAGGTTGTGTTGGTGACCTATGAACAGTAGGTTCAACGTTGGGCGGGGTTGAAGCCCATCGCCCATTGGTCGAAAATCGGCTGGCGATGGATTTCAACCCCGTCAATCCCCAAGAGTCCTACAATTCTTACCGTTCAAACTGAAGGCGTAACATGAATCCACCAGTTAAGCGGCGTAACCGTCTCAGCATAGACGAAGTATTAAAACCGTATTGTTTCATTCCGCTTCGGAATCTGACAGGTCGTGAGGCCATTGTAGACAGTGCCGACAGCGATCTTGCCAACGAGAAATGGCGTTCTGATAAACGATACGGATACGCCAGAAACGGCGTCAACCGCCACGCCTGAAAAGCGTGGTTTCAAAGCCGATGCAATTCGGGCTTATATCGGGGAACATGACGGGGCACGAGACAGGGACGTGATTGCGGCGCTCAAAGAAAAGGGAATCACGGTCAGCGGCTCGAATATCTCGGCGGTTAGAAAAGCTTTGGCAAAAAAGGCGGGCGGAACAACCGCCAAACGTAAAGGCGGACGGCCCCCGAAAGCCAAGATCGAAACCTTTGGTCAAGAAACCCACGGACACGCCTTCACTAGTGCCACGGCGTTTATCCAAGAGTGTGGGGGCATCGACAACGCCATTAAGATTTTGACGCTGGCCAAAACGATCAGCAACGGCAAGGTGCCGTTCTAGGAATCCCACGGCGCAGAAAAAAGCCTCGTCCGAAGTTTATCGGACGAGGCTTTTTTGCTAGGAGTCAATCGCTCGTCCCCTTCGGCTTGGGCCAACGCCCTGGATAATACTTGTTTGCCAACTCCCATTCTTCCGTGGTCAATTGTCTTTCGGCGATTGCATTGACGATTTCCGAAAGTCTCTTGCCTGGAAAGGCGAATGGTCGAACCAATAGCAATCTCAGAAATTGCGGTGCGATCCAATCCTGCACGATAACCCGCTGGTAAACCGCCGTAGATTCGTCAACGTGGTCAAATTCGATTGGGCCACTGATTCCTTCAAGGTCAATGCCAATAACGGCATATTCCTCGATATCATCGTGCGGCCAAATCTGATCGATTGCGACACGCTCGCAAAGGCCAATGTCGTCGCTGATAAGTACGTAGATTGAAGGCTTGTCGGGTTTGTTGCTTCTATTTCTTGCATTAGTCCCGCCCTTTAATCCGTGGTTGACAATCGATTCCACATTTGCCTTTTCGGTAACATGGTAAAGCTTGATTTGTTCCGCCACATTTCTCCCCTTACCCGTTCTCTGGCATCCCGTGCTTTAACCGCAACTGTCTGAGGATGAAACCAGCGTGGAGGGACGAGCTAACGAATTCATCGGGGGTGAATGCCCCTACTTTCGTGCGCCGCAACTGGTCCCCTTTCACTTCGTATCGATATCCGTCTATCGTGTCTGGTGTTTTTGCTTTGGCTGGCTTCATTGGGCAACGCCCGCTCACTGATTAGGGTTAGTCCAACCTTTATTCTTGATCCATCTCCAATCGTCGTCAGAGAGTTGTTCCCGTGACATTTTGACAATCGTGCCGTCCCTTTTTTCCAAATGCACAGTATCGCCAATCGCTTTCAAAAATTTCCCCTCTATATGGCGTTTGTAATCCGCACTCGTCCATGAGTGCCATTTGGCTTCCTCAATTTTTGCCTGCCGCTTGGCTTCCTTTGCCTGCCATTCTTCTATTTGAATCCGCTCCTGCTTTCGCTTTTCTTCAAATTCCTTTCTTGCCACTTCGGCTTTCTCTCTTTCGGCGGCACTTTCGTCGTAGAACCAGCATTCTTTAATCAAGACGTTTCCCAATTTGCCGACGCACTTGCCCCCGATCACTACGGTTTGTCCTGGCTCTAAATTGGCAAGAGCGGCTTCATCGGCTTGGGTAAACATGCACTGAACAGCGAAGATGGAAAATTGCTTTTCCGCACTTAGAACGACATAAGGCGTGTTCAAAATGTCTTTGCCAATCTTGTCGATCTTGCCTTTCACGGCAAGCCATCTGTTCTTCAGTTCGCTGTCGGCTTTGACTTCGTTCTTCTCATAAAACGCATAGATTGCGGCAGCATCGGATACTGTTTGAGGTGGACCCCGAAAACTGGACAGCCTGATAAGATGTAGCTTCCCCCCAGGGGAGTGAATCATCAGGAGGTGTCCGAGTGAGCAGGAAGCGACGAGTATTTGGGGCTGCGTTCAAGGCGAAGGTGGCCTTGGCTGCGATTCGTGGGGATAAGACGACGGCACAGTTGGCGTCGGAATTCAGCGTGCATACGAGCCAGGTGACGGCCTGGAAGAAGCAGCTCTTGGAGCAAGCGACGGACTTGTTCGAGGACGGCCGCCGAGCCCGGCCCGACGAGCGGGCCGCGAACGAACAGCAACTGTACGAGCAGATCGGCCGCCTGAAGATGGAGGTCGAGTGGTTGAAAAAAAAATCTGCCGAGCTCGGTTGACGGCAAGCGTGGTTGTATCGAGGTGGGCCATACCGGCCTGAGTGTGTCGCGGCAGTGCGAGCTGTTGGGTCTGGCACGCAGCAGCCGGTATTACGTGGCGGCAAGTGAGACGGAGGAGAACCTGGCGCTGATGCGGGCGATCGATGCCCAGTATTTGGAAACGCCGTTTTACGGCAGTCGTAAGATGGCGGTCGAACTCTCGGCGAATCGCAAGCGCGTGCGGCGGCTGATGCGGGTGATGGGACTGGAAGCGATCTATCGCAAGCCGCGTACGACGCAGCGTAATCCGGGACACAAGATTTACCCTTATTTACTGCGGAATGTGGAGGTCACCAAGCCGAACCAGGTCTGGAGTAGCGACATTACTTACGTGCCGCTTCGTCATGGCTTCATGTACCTGACGGCCGTGATGGACTGGTACAGTCGTTACGTGTTGTCGTGGCGATTGTCGAACACGTTGGAAGGAAGCTTCTGCCTGGAAGCCTTGGACGAAGCGCTGGCCGCTGGTCAGCCGGAGATTTTCAATAGCGATCAAGGCTGCCAGTTCACGGCCACGGCGTTTACCGGCCGGCTGCAATCGCGTGGTATCGCGATCAGCATGGATGGCCGCGGTCGAGCTTTGGACAACGTGTTCGTGGAGCGGCTCTGGCGGAGCGTCAAATACGAAGAGGTGTACCTGCGAGACTACGGCGATGGCTGGGAGGCGGAGCGATCATTGATGGCGTACTTCCGTTTCTACTGCCATCGCCGCGTGCATCAGGCATTGGATTATCGCACGCCTGCAGAAGTGTACGGCGAGGCAGTAAACGGCCGATAACAACGAAAGCAAATTGCGGCGCTAAAAATCCTGGCTGCGCCACGCTACGGGGAGGGCAAGTCTTCTCTGAAACCGAAACGTACTCAGCCGTAGCGGCCGCGCGAGCCCTTTGAGGGGGCTCACGGGCCGCCAGCCTAACAACGCTACATCTTATCCAAGGCTGAAAACTGTCCAGCGCTTGGGGTCCACCTCAGTTAGGTCAGTTCGATGGGAGGCTTTAGGCGGCTCGGTCTTGGATTGCGTGGCCGTTTTTGCGGGAAGCGGCGAACCTTGCGTTGCAATGCGATTGATGGATTGTTCAACGTCGTTAAGGGATTGTTCGCCGCTCACGGCGGCTGGCGGTTGGGCTGGCTGCGAATCAACGCTGGGCATTATCTCTATCTCATCCCCTGCCTTTTCTGGAGGGGGTGCAAGATTCTGTTGCTGTCTTGCACGCTCGGCGGCCTCTTGGGCTTGCCGTGCCGCCGTGCTAATTCCAAGTCCTGCGATGATCGTGCAACCAAGTGGAACGCTCACCAAGACGACAATTGCCGCACAACCTACGCCGATGCACCCGCCGAAACCGCTTGCGAAACCTTTGCCTACGGACATGATGCTGTTCCTTCACTCGCAAGCGTGGTTGACCGCTTTGCCCCACATTGTCCCTGCGGGTGCTGGCATCTTCAAGGGGTTTAGCGTCCCCTTTAACGGTGTCATTTGGCAGTCGTGTTTGACGCCGTGATGGCGCAGTCTTTTCGGGGTGACGGTTTGTTAGAACGATGCCCTTAGCTGGTGTAGGTCGAACGTTGCCGTCTCAAGAGTTTTTCACGGCGTTCCGAACAATCTGGCGAAAGTAATTTCCCAGGAAATTACACTGGGGTTATTGGGGGCAATCGAGGAACATTTTGGCACATTCTGAAAGAATTTTTGCCGAGTCCAGAAATGCAAAAAACCCCTGGTTTTCTAGGGGTTTTTTGACTTAAATGGGCGATCCCAGGCTCGAACTGGGGACCTATGCCTTGTAAGGGCATCGCTCTAACCAACTGAGCTAATCGCCCCGGAATCCCCAGCCAGTTGTCAGCTAAAGGACCAGCCGAATCCTAGTCCCCGCGCAACGCGGCTGTCAACTCGTGGTCGTGACCCGATCTGGCGCCCCCGTGGGCAGCTAGGCCAGCGGTTGCCTATAATCCGCAAGCAAGCGCGAATACCGAACGTAACGCGATCATCCGGAAGCGGACGCATCCGGCTCGCATAGAATCAACCCGTTCTTTTGTTGTTAACCATGCAGCCATTCCTTTCGCTCGCCACCACCCTGTTGTTCGCCGCTCATTTGCTCGCGGTGAACCTCGCGATGGCTGGGCCGCTGCTGTGCATCTGGCTGGAATGGCGCGATGCCCGGGGGGGCGATCCCTTGGCTCGCCGCGTCGACCTCTCGCTGGCGCTGGTCGCTGGCGGGATTCGGCCTCGGAGTCTTGCTCGGAGCCATGTTGTTGGGCCTGTTGTGGCTCTCAGACGCCGGGCCCTATTTCGCCGCGGTACGCACGCTGCCGGCCGATCGCCTGGCATTCGCCGGCAGCGAGCTGCTGTTTTACGTCATCTGTCAGGGAGTGTACTGCCGTCTCGCACGGCGGCGACAGGCCGGCCGACAGCCGTCGCGGCGCGGGCTAGGCCGCGTGCTGGCGCTCGCCGCGGCCAGCAACCTCATGTATCACTTTCCCGCGTTGTTCTCCATGTTGGCCGTCATCAGCAATCGGCCGGAATTATGGGGCCGCACGCTCGATCGCGGACTCTACCACTCCCTGCTGATCGACCCGGAAGTGATCTCGCGAGTGCTGCACGTATGGCTGGCCGCCCTGGCCACGGCCGGCGTGGCCGTGATGTTGTTGGCCAGCCGCCTGGCCAATCCCAGCGATGGGCCAGCAGCGAGCCCGCTCGCCGCCGCCGGCGCCCGTTGGGCGTTGGTCGCGTCGCTCGCGCAGCTTCCCGTGGGCCTGTGGGTGCTGTTCGAGCTGCGCGGGCCGGCAGCAGCGCCCTGTGGAACGGAGACTTTGCAGTGCTGCTGCTGGTCGGCGGAGGCATCCTGCTGACCATGCTCCTGTTGCAGCAACTTGCCGGCCTGTCGTTGGGAGACAGCACCGCTAAAAACGTGCGACGCTGCGCGATGACGATGGCCGTCGTGGTGCTGCTGATGTGCAGCGCGGTCGACCGCATGCAACGGCTCGCAATGCTTGCGGACGGGCCATCAAACGGCGGCGGCCCGGAAGCGAGCGGCCGGTGAGTCCCCATGAAAGGCGGAAGTCGGAATGCGGAATGAGAGCTTAAATCATTCCGCATTCCGACTTCTGCATTCAACCCGGGCAACGAGAACTCGGTGCAAAAATCCCAGCCCGGAGCGCTGCGCGCTCCGGACTGGGTTCATCTGCAAAAACCAAAGAGACGCGTATCAGCCGCCGGGCAGCTTGCCTTCCTTGATCAGTTCACCGTAGGTCGGGCCAGACGGGGACTTTTCACTGGCAACGGTGTCCAAGGCGCCGTCAATCTTGGGAATGTCCTTCTCGTCTCCCTTTTTCAGGAGCTGCGAGAGGGCCTTGCCGTAGTCATTGCGGTCCTTCTTCTTCTCGCCAACGTGACAAATCAGGCACTTGGCAGCTTCGGCGGCTTCGGCGAATTTCTTTTCGGTCGGGTCGCTGGAATCCTTCTTCACATACTTGGCGTCGAACTGCTTTTTGTACGGAGGACGGGCCTGGGCCGGCTGGATCTGGACCAGCACCGTCGTGCCCAACACCGCCACAGCGCACAGCGCCAATGCACACACGTTCTTCATGGATGTTCTCTCCCAGAGGAAATTGGCCTGCCAACAGCGGGAGCCCTTCGGTTAGTCGGCGCCTCGAATCCAAAATAATTCCAGGGCGCAAAGACAGAAAGAGCCGTGGCAGGTAAGTTAAGGGGGGCCCGCTATCGCGGTAGTAGAATTGGAACGATCACGCGTGTCAAGCGGCAGCCGCCGGGCAGCCGAAAGTTAATTGGTTTGATGCCCGTCCGAGTTTATCGACGCCGTGCCGGCCTGGCAGTCTTCTGACGAATTCTCAACGAACCCTGGTACGAGTGCCGCAGGCTGTGCCAGTGCCGGAAACCGCGACCCATCGGCAGTGGCACCGCCAGGGGCACCCAAGCACGACCCACGACGAATCCTCCCTAAAAGGGTGCCTCCGTGGGGTGAGAATTGCCGCCCGTCCGTTTCATGTATCCGCAATAGTTGCGCCAGCAGGCATCTCTCTGAACCCGTGTCGACCAAGCGTTGGTGATGGTGATCAGGGAGGCGAACGCCGAGATTCCGCACATCGCCCCGAGCGCGCCGGTGAAGCTGGACAACATGGTGTTGACCGTGATCATGCCGATGCGCAGGTCGGTGCCAGCCAAGGTCGAACCGGGATTAAACCCGAACCAACCGAAGGCCAGAATGAAGGTGCCGATAATCACGGCCAGGATATTGTGACCCGGCAGCGCCTGGGCTTTTCCGTTGACATACTTGCCGACGCGGGGCCCTAGAACGATGCAGCCGCCAGGGAGATGATCCTGCCCATGCCATGCACCACTCCCGACCCGGCGAAGTCGACCGCTCCGTGGCCTAGCCCCCAGTTCTTGCCAGCTTGAGCGAGCCAGCCGCCACCCCACACCCAGTTGGCATAGATGCAGTAGGGCAATGCGACCCACAACCCGTAAATGCAGAAGTTATTCCAGTTCCAGCGCTCGGCCATGGCGCCAGTGGGAATGGTCGCCGTGGTGTCCATGAACACCATCATGAAGAAGAAAATGGCCATCACGCTGACGTCGTCGACACCATGCAGAAAAAAGCCCTTGGTACCCAGGAGGCCATACTGGAACACGCCGGCGGCGGCTGGGTCAGCCCCCATCCCAATCCCTTCGTTAAGCACCGCCAATCCTGGCCCCAAGGACGCATACCAACCTGGCGGCACTGGCCCGTTGAACCAATTGCCCCAGCCGATGGCGAAGCCGTAAGCCCAAAAGCCAAGCCCGCCGAGCGGATAGATCATGAAGTTCATGGACCAGGTATGGCAGGCATTCTTCGACCGCGACAGGCCACCCTCGACCATCGAGAAACCCGTCTGCATGAACATGACGAGAAACCCCGTAATCAGGGTCCACACCATGTTGATCGAGAACAGGTTGTGGGCCACGCGATCATAGACGTCCGTTAGACTCAGAGCAGACGGCACGTCCCCTTTGGCGTCGCCAGCCGGAGTCGCCCAAACGCCGGCGGCGCCGCCGGTCGGATCGGGCCAAAGGGGCTTGGCTGGGTCGGGACTACGCGCCCGAAAAATAAGGTGGCACCGCCGGTGGAGCTTCAGCCGGCTTTGCCTCCCCAGCCGCAGCGTCGGCGGGCGCTGCTTCGGCAGGCGCAGCGTCCGCTGGGGCGGCAACCGCGGGTGTGGCATCGTCCGCGGCTCTTGCCGGGCCCCCTATCCCCAGCAACGCGACGGAAAGACAAGAAAACTACATCAACCAATACGCACGATCTCGGACAGCAGTCATAGAACCCCCGCTTCAACAGAAGGACTTTGACGTTGCATGTCCGCCTAACAAGCCCGACGCAGGCCCGTGCCGTGACCAGATCGCCCGTTCGCCTAACTGGCGTGGCATTGCCTTGCCAACACGAAATCGGTCACCGCATGTCAACAAACCTAAAAATCACCGGGAAGTCGCCTAACCGCTGCCGCGTCCGGAACGTGGAAGCGTAAGTCGCCCGGTTTCATCCCATAGGCAGATACTCCAAAGCTGCGCTCCCGTTGCCGCGGGGAGCCGGTGTCTCAAAAGAGTCGATTTATCGCCCACCGCCACACTTTCTGAGCAGAGATCCGCAGGAGCTGATCGGAGGAAAAGCCCGCGATAAAAAGTCTTCCGACCTGGTGCCCTTCAGGGTGCCACGGCATCAGAGCGGCGGAGCGATTCGCAAACGAGATGCCACCGTTTCATGACGCGAGAGGCTTGCCTTCACGCCCGGCTCAAATCACGTATGACTAGAGCAAAACTCTGAAGTTTGCGGAAAAGTGCATCACCATTCGGCACAAGCAGTATTGCAGATTGCAATAAATGACTGCCTCGCAATAATGCAAGCTGCACGAAGATCCCAATCGCCTGCGATCCGTATCACTCCCCGACACAGTTCCCAACTGCATCAACTCCCGGCATTAAGCTGCGTGAGCAACCGAGGCTGAATGGCAATATGCTGACTAGACATCCGCGAACCCGCATCGACGGCGAGTAAGCGCGGCGCTGTTTCGCACGGCTCTCGTCATGGGCGCCGTTCAATTATGATGGTGGCATGGAACGGATACGGCCGACTTACTGGCAGCTATTACTGATGCCTGGCACTTTGCTGGGAATCATAGTTTTCATTGGCATGCGCTCGGGCTGGCAATCGGCTGGCGAGGCCGTGGTGATCGGCATACTCGCAGCCATCGCAATCGCCCTCTGGCGGGCGATTGGCCGGTGGTGACCCAAAACGGAGTTTTTGGCCGGCGGCTGACATTCTGATGGAAGCTCGAGCCAGAAGCTGCGAGAACATGATGGTCGGGCTCTACTCTTGAACAGGCGACCTTCATTACAATGTGTAGCTAGTTGATGCGTCCCATCAGGTTTTGATAACCCGCCCTTTCCCTCCCAGGGATCCGGTTGCCTATGAAATTAGCGAAATTTTGCACCGCCCAAAATAGCGTGGTCGTCGGGATTGTCGGCCCGGACACGATCAAGTCGCTGCGGCCGGCAGCCGGTTTCGCCACTTTGGCCGAGATCCTGGCCGCCGACGACCCCGCCGATTGCGCGACGGCGCTTATCGACGCCGCGGCCGGCGAAATTCCCCTGGCCCAGGTTCGCTTGCTGGCGCCAATCGATCGGCAAGAGGTTTGGGCCGCCGGGGTAACCTATCGCCGCAGCCAAGTTGCCCGTATGGAAGAATCGGTGGATGGGGCAACCTTTTACGATAAGGTGTACGTGGCACCTCGGCCCGAGATTTTTTTCAAAGCGACTCCGCAGCGCGTCCGCGGGCCTGGCGAGCCCCTGCGTATCCGCGGAGACGCTCTATGGAACGTCCCGGAGCCTGAATTGGCACTGGTGCTCGACTCGAAGCTGCGTCTCGTCGGCTTTACGGTGGGCAATGACATGAGTGCTCGCGACATTGAGGGTGAAAACCCTCTGTATCTGCCGCAAGCCAAGACTTACGACGCATGCTGTGGCCTGGGCCCTTGGATCACCCTGACTGGGGCAATGCCGCAAGCCTCCGAAATTGCCATCCGGATGACCGTTCGGCGTGGCGGGGGCGTGGCCTATGCTGGCGCGACCCATGTCGGGCAGATGGCTCGCAGCTTTGACGAGCTGATCGGTTGGCTGGGTCGCGAGTGCAGCTTCCCGGAAGGGGCTGTTCTACTGACCGGCACTGGTATCGTTCCGGATGATGTGTTCACCCTAGCGACCGGCGACACGGTGGAGATCACCATTGAGGGGATCGGAACCCTGGTAAATCCCGTGGTTCGTGGTAGCAGCCGCTGACCCACCGCCGCGCGGAGAGTTTCCCCAGCCTGCGTGTAACCAGCCGCTGGGGACGCCATCAGCCGATTTTGCCCGAGCTGCGCAGCTTGCGGTGGGCTGAGCCCTTTCGAGCTGCGTAGAAAGCAGGGTGAAGGGGCTTGTCCCTCTGGAATGATCGCTACAACCGCGCAACTCAGCTCTGCCGAGCGTCTCGACGGAAGCCGAAGGCCCGGGTGGCATCGCAAAATTCTTCCTAGTTGGGCTAGCACCTGGAACCGTCAGAGCCCACGCAACCCGTTGATCGAAACCCAATCGGCACAAAGTCTTGAAGCGTTGCCAGCCACCGGATCGCGCGGATCGGGAGCTTTGGCAACGGCGCCAAGACTGTGCTAGGTGTTACGATTGGCGAAAGTTTCTAAAGTCGCCCCCCTCGTTGAATCGAAAAGTAACTTCGGAAGGTTTGTTCTGTCAGCAACGGGAATCGCACCCGCGAGCCCGTGAAAGACAGAACCGACGGACTGCAGGGGGGAACCTGCCGCACGGAAATATGTTCTGCGCACCTGAGTCGACCGCGCGCCCCGGCGTCGCGATCGACTCCCCGCTAGTTCTCCCCACCGAAACGGTGTTTTCGTCGGGCAGACATTGACGGATATTCGTGCCGATCCATCGGCCACTCGACGGCGACCCGTCGCAAACGAGTGTGCTGAAGAATTTTCGCGACCGCCCGTCAGCGTCGTCTGCCGATGTCTTTACTGAGGCACGGATCAGAAGGACCTGAGCCAACGCCACGGCGAAGCGATTTTACCCTACAGCCCCGACCCAGACAGTTGCGGAGCACCGGTTGGACCCAGAGCCGGCCGGAAGCGAACGGACCCAGCCGTCATCCGCACGACCAGGGGCTATTACCTTCCGCGGGAAGCTGACTTCCCGGCGGAGCAAAGTTCCGAAACCAGCGAGCGTAAATGGAGAGCCTGCGATGAAGGTCTTCACAACGGGTCAGGTCGCAAAGATCTGTAAAGTGGCCCCGCGTACGGTGAGCAAGTGGTTCGATTCGGGCCGTCTCAAAGGATACCGGATTCCCGGTTCCCAAGACCGACGGATCCCGCGTGAGTATTTGATTCGATTTCTGAAGGAACACGGCATGCCCCTGGGCGACCTCGAAGACGAGGCGATGGCCAAGGTGCTTGTGGTGGGCCAAGACCAGGTGCTGATTGAAAACCTGAAGCGCGAACTGCCGATCGACCGGTCGTTCAAGGTGGCCGTGGCCGCCAGCGGCTTCGAGGCCGGCATTCAAGCCGAGAGCTTCCATCCCGACTGCATCATCGTAGATTTCTCGATCGGTCGGGTCGAGGCTCTGCAAATTTGCCAGAACCTGCGCCGCAACACCGAGTATGCCGACACGATTCTGATTGCCCTGCTGCCTGACGACGGCAGTTCGATCAGCTTCGACCGCTCGGCCATCAACGAAACGTTCAAGAAGCCGTTCGACGTGGCCCTGCTGGCCGAACGTCTGCGGACCTTGATCGGTGCCCGCAAGGAATTGGTGTAGTTCGTCGCGGGCTTAACCACCCGCCTGAGCACTAAGGAATGAGCCCCCGATCGCCGACCGCTCGATTAACCCGTCGCGGCTAGACCCCCGCGGCGGATAATTTCTCGCCTCGCACGTCCTATCTTTCGATAGCCGCCTCTCAATGAGTCCATCGGCCTCGCAGGCTTAAAAACCTGCTGAGGCATGGACCGTGAGGGGACGAGCATTGCGGCCTTGCAAGCTGTTTCGACGACTTGAGGGTCCTCACGCTCATTCCCCGTGGCCGAAAACGCCGGCGTTTGACCGAAACTGCCCGGCTCGGGTCGAACTATCCCCTGGACCAGCCAGCGGATCTGCTTAGAATATCCCCCAATGACAATCCGTCCGGCACCGCTCGTATAACCCTTGTGCGGGCGGCGGTTAATCCTGGCTCGCCCGGCGGTTACTACTTACGGAAGAACGATCCGTCAGCCCGGCGGTTGCCGGCCGGAAATGCAAACGGGAAATGGGCCGGCAATTGGCGAAGCGACCGGCAGATTGCAGGGCGACTGGCACGCGAATGACTTTACCGAACCCCGAACATTCCCTGAGCCATTTTGATGCCGCCGGGGCCAGTCGCATGGTGGACGTGGGCGGGAAGCCGATCACGGCACGACTGGCCCGAGCCAGCGGCCAGGTTGTGTTGAGCGCCGCGACCCTGCAGCGAATACGGGACCGCAATGCAGGCAAGGGAGATGTGCTGGAGGTGGCTCGGCTGGCGGGAATCATGGCCGCCAAGCGGACCGCCGATTTGATTCCACTGTGCCATCCATTACCGCTGGACGCCGTCACGCTGGACTTTGCGTTCATTGGAGTTGAACGTTTGTCGATCGAGGCCACGGTGCGCGTGACAGGACGCAGCGGAGCGGAAATGGAAGCCCTGGTGGCGGTCAGTGTAGCTGCGCTAACCGTGTACGACATGTGTAAGGCAGTCGACCGCTGCATGCGGGTGGATGGGATTCAATTGGAGGAGAAATCCGGAGGACGCAGCGGCCATTACGTCCGCCGTGAAGGAGTCGGAACGTAGACGCGGAAAGCGACAACCAGCGGAAAGCGAAAGTCATGCATCAGCTTGCCTCCCCGGCCAAATCAGTCCCCCGACCCTGGCAAACCCTGTTCGGCCCGATTGCCGAAGAGCTGGCCTCCGTCGAAGAAATGCTGCGGCAAGAGCTGAGCAGCGACGATCCGTTTGTCGACCAGTTGGTAAAACACGCGTTTCGCCTAGGGGGGAAGCGGCTGCGACCCGCTTTACTGTTGTTGGCCGCCAAGGCCTGTGGTGGCGTGCGGCGCGACCATTTGGTGCTGGCGACCGTGGTTGAGATGATCCACACCGCCACGCTCGTTCACGACGACGTGCTGGACGAGGCCACGATGCGCCGGCATCATGAAACGATCAACGCCTGCAACAGCAACGAGGCCAGCGTGCTGGTTGGCGACTTTCTGTTTACCCACGCGTTTGCCCTGGCCAGCTCCTTGGAAACCACCTTTGCCTGCCAGGTCATTGGCCAAGCGACCAACACCGTTTGCGCCGGCGAATTGCGGCAGATCCAAAGCCGCGGCAATTACGCTCTCAGCGAGCGCTGTATTTATCGATCATCGAGGACAAGACGGCTGTGTTCTGCGCCTGCTGCTGCCGGCTGAGGCGCCCATTACGCCGGAGCCGACGCCGAATTGGAACGCAACCTCGAACAGTTCGGCCGCTTGTTGGGGATTGCGTTTCAGGTAGCCGACGACCTGCTGGACCTGGTCGGAGACGAGCGGCTGGCCGGAAAATCGCTGGGCACCGACTTGGAAAAAGAAAAGGCCACGCTGCCGCTGATTCGCTTGCTTTCGCAATGCGACGACGCCGAGCGGCAAACGTTGGTCGATCTACTGCATCGCGGTGGCCCGCCAGCCCGCCATGCCTTGGCCTCGCGTTTACAAGCCGGCGACGGTCTCTCTTACACCCGAAGTTGCGCGGCTGCCTTTGCACGCGCGGCACGCGACACCCTCGCGGGCATCCCCTGGAGCCCGTCCCGCGACGTGCTGGCGCAGCTCACGGAACTGGTAATCACGCGGGCCGAGTAGGGCACTTGGGATCTCGCTCGTTTGGGGGATTCCCTAAAACTTGCATTGCTCCCTGCGAAGCGACTCTGCTGGTGAGGCACCTTGGCCCCTTTTTATCGGCCGGCGGTGTTCCGGTTGTGCCGAGCGGTCGCATTAGGCGGCTGGCGTTTTGCGGTTTTATAAATCTTGCGAATTTTTCGCTTTGCAACCATCCTGTCACAAGATCATGCGATATCCTTGTGATGTCGCATCGCTCCACGCGTGGCTAGCCGCGACCGGGTAGTCGCGCGGGTAGGTCGTTCCCCAAAGCGTGGATAATGGCCACGCGCACTATGAGCACTGCCCAACTCATCGAACCCTTGGCACTCGACGCAGTGTCCACGGCCGAACGCTGTCGGTTTCGACAACAGGCGGCTCTGTTGGCCTTTGGCAGGCGCACAGCCGTCCCGCCCGAGCTCAGCGTCCTGTTGCGGGATGCGTTGACATTTTTGATCGATGCTTGTGAACTTGAGTACGGCTTGTTCGCGGAGCCTGCGGCAGAGCCGGGGCAACTTGTCGTTCAAGCGGAGGCCCACGGAGCCGGAGTGCCGGCCGGCTCGGAAATCGCGACATTTGGCTCCCAATCGATCGCGTTTCACGCGGTTGATTCCGGCAGACTCTGCGTCGCTGCCGATCTGGCCACAGACCAACACTACAAGGACGCTGCGCTGCGAAAACTCGGCGTCGTCAGTGCGGTTGCCGTGCCGCTGCAGCACTGCGACCAGCGGTTTGGCGCCCTGGTGCTTGGCGCGACTGCGCCGAAAAAGCTAACCAGCGACGACCTCGCGTTCCTTGAGGCCGTGTCGCATCTGCTTTCGTTTGCGATTGCTCGTGACAAGATCGAGCAAATCCTGAAAGAAGAGCGACTCATCAACACCGAGATCTACGACGCGTTGCCGCAGATCGTCCTCTTGTTAGACAACCAGGGCCGGATTCTGCGGGCCAACCGGGCGTGCGAGGAGCTTACCGGTTTCCAGGCCCATGATCTCGTCGGGCGAATGCTGTGGAACTCTCTTGCCGCGCCGGAATGCGCGGCGGCTCTGGAAGCCGAATTTCTTCAGACGTTGACCGGCGACAAGCGGCTGAGGCACGAGTCGTCTTTGTTGACGAAACACGGCGATCGCAAACAACTGCTATGGACACACTCGGCCTTGCGGGCATCCAAGGTACTGTTTACCGGCGACGTTCTGGAAGAGCGGTTGGCCGGGGTTGACGCCCCTATCCTGAGATCCGGCCTGACACCGCCGCCGAATCGAACGAGTGGCGGCAATGGAAACGATCCCGCCGGCGGTAGGGATCAACCCAAAGACACGCCCTCAGGACGCGAACGCCGAACCAGCGTCCGTAGAACGTTTCCTTTCCAACAGCGCATCGCTCCCTATCGTGGTGTCCCGCCGATCGACAGTGATTTTTTCCTGGCCCGCTTCAGCGACATTTCGGCTGGCGGCGCGTCGTTCATTCTCGCACAAAAGCCGGATTATAAGGCCGTGGTGATCGAACTCGGGTCGGCTCCCAAAACCACGAAGATCTACTCCGACATCGTTCGCGTCGTTCCTATCACGGACGAAGGTCGTTCCGCTTACTTGATTGGCTGCCGCTTCATGGAGCGGTTTTGAGCCATACCCGCTCGAGGGCCATCGGGGAGCTGACGTCCCCCGCTCGCGCACCGGCAAAAGCCCACCAACCCTCAGCATCCATTCGACTCAGCCCAGCCGCAGCGGCTCGCCGTCGATTCCGCCGACGGCCGCATAAAGCAGCAAGGCCTGACGTGTAACGCCGGGATCGTGGACCCTCAGGACTTGCACGCCCTGGCCAGCCAATGCCAACGACACGCCCACGCTGCCGGCCGTGCGGTCGGCAGTCTTATCACCAAGAACTTTGCCGATAAAGCCCTTGCGGGAGTGGCCCACAACCAGCGGGCAGCCCAATTCATGGAAACGATAGCAATTCGCCAGCAGCGTCAAGTTGTGTTGGTGCGTTTTGCCGAAGCCGATGCCCGGGTCGAGTGCGATGCGATCGGCGGCGATGCCGGCCGCCAACAGGATGTCTCGGCGCAGACGCAAGCGGACGAGAAGCTCCTCGACGACGTCACCATATTCGCGGCCGGATCTGCATGGTCTGAGGCGTGCCTTGCATGTGCATCGCGCACACCGCCGCGCCGGTCTCCGCGGGCCACGCCGATCATGTGCGGATCGCCCTCCAGCGCGGTCACATCGTTGATGATTTCGGCCCCGGCCTGGATGGCCGCCCAAGCCACTTCGGCCTTGGACGTGTCGATGGAAATGGGCACTGGCCAGCGAGGTCCCAGGGCCTCGATCACCGGCAAGACGCGCCGCAGTTCTTCCGCGGCGTCGACCGGCTGGCTGTACGGTTGGGTACTTTCACCGCCGATGTCCAGAATATCGGCCCCGAATTCGGTCAACTGGACGGCTTCCTCGATGGCTGCCGTCGCATCGTAGAATTGCCCGCCGTCGGAAAAACTGTCGGGCGTAACGTTCAGAATTCCCATCAACAGCGGCCGTCGGGACAATTCGAGCGAGCGCGAGCGCAACCGCCAGATCTTGGCGCGGTTGGGAAAACGTTGCAGGCAGGTGTCGGGCATGACGGGTGACGGGGTGACCTTCCCGAGCCGGATGCGTCAGCTTCCGGATTCCTTGAATCGATCGGAGTGCGCCAACTTCGACGCCTCACTCAAAGTAGCAATATAACAGGCGGCACGGCTCGGCGTCGGCTCGGGGAATCCGGAAGTTGACGCATCCGGCTCGGGACCGTCACTCCGTCAGGCCCCGCTACCATGGGCTTTCCATCATATCGACGATTTTTTCGGCCAATTTATTGATCGCCTCTTGTTGGGCGGTGACCGTGGACTGGCCGTATTCGGGCAATAGCTTTCCCGTGGCGGTCAGCGACAGAGCATCGTCCGGGACCGGCACTTTGCCTCCCGTGCTTGCGCCGACCAGATCTCCCTTGCGATCGATCCAGGCCACTTTGACGGTCAACGACACCTCGGTTTTGCGCGGCTGGTCGTTGGGGTCTTCCACGAGCACGCGTTTGCTATCGCTAGGATGATCTTGCCGGTGAGCACGCTGTCGGCTTCGGCCGAGCCGACGACTTTGTACGGCGTTCTCGCTTCGATCGCCTTGACCACCGCTTCCGTGAGCCGCTCGCCGAGACCGCGGCGGAAACTGTCGGATTCGAACACCGGAACGTAGACGGTGTGAATGTCCGGCGGATAAAGCGTGGCGGCGCCGAAACGGTAGCCGGCGCAACCAGCGTTGGCGAGAGACAGCAGGAGGATGACAAGGTGACGAGTTGACAAGCTCTTGGAGTAACGGGGTGACTGTCTCGAGCCGGATGCGTAAGCTGCCGGATTTCCTCGCGTCAGCTTCCGGATGGTCGCCGAAAACCGTGCTGCGTATTTGTTCGGGCCGGTGGGCATCGGCGTTTCCTGCGGCGGTCGCGCGGTGGTTAGCCGCCGATCGGGCGGCGTGGTGGCTGTTGTTTAACGGCTTGCTGTGGCTGACGGTGTCTTGGCAATGTTGATGGTTGGCGTTTCCTTCTTCGACTGCGGCAAAATCTTGACCAGCCACTCGAAGGGCGGCTTGACATCGGGCAGATCCCGGCAGGTGTCGATTTTTGCCTTCGACTCCTGGGCCAACCGCGTGTCGGGGTAGTCTTTGATCACGTCGGCATAATAAATCTTTGCCGAAGTGAAGTGCTTGCCCTTGTAATACCATTCGGCCATGTTGAACTCGCGCAGTGCTCGCTGCGCCCGAATTTCAGTCCGCACTTGCAAAACCTTCTCGCGTTCATTTCCCAGCTCGCCGTTGAACTGAGCCAGCAACTGTTGGGCAACTTCATCGGCTTCGTTAATGGGCTTGATGTCGTAGCTCGGCCCCTGATAACGCCGCAGCTTCGCTTGCAAGCCCAACAAGTGCGCCTGGTACTGATGCTCGCTCTTCGGATACTCCGTGCGCAGCAGCCCGTAAAAGTAGTCCGCGTCTTCCCAATGAGCATGCGTAAAGTGGTAATTGGCCGAGGCCATGAGGCTGTCGTCGGCCAGCGGGCCAGTGGGATCGTCCAGGCGAATCCGCTCGTAGCACTTCAGCGGCATGTCCGGCCGTGTCGAACATCGGCTGCGTCTTGTCCGTGACGTTGGGAATCAGCGCCCATCGCTTCTGCTCATTCGCCTTTTGTTCCCAATAGCGGCCGATGGCGAATCGCCGTGCCACGACATTGTCCAGGTGCGTGGTGCCGGGATATTTCTTGATCAGCACAGCGAAGTCGTCATCGGCCTTGGGATATTGATCAGCGAAAAAGTGGCTTTCCGCCGCCAAATACATCGCTTCTTCTTCCATCGGCGAGTCGGGCCAGCGGTCGTAAGCCAGGCGAAACTTCTTGGCGGCCTCGGCGTAGTTGCGCTGGCGGAAAAAGGTCTCGCCGTCCTTGTAGGCGGCCTTGGCAATCGGCTCGCTGGGACCCTTGCCGATGGCTTTCTTGAATTTCTTGATGTTGTTGTCGACCGAAAGGGCCTGAGAGAGCGGGCTCTCTTTCGCGTCGTCTTCGATCGCACGTGGATCGGGGGCTTTTTTGGTGGCAATCAGGCGACCATCTTCATCGAAGTAACCGCTCGTTCCCTCGACGTACCAGCCGCGGCCGGGCATGTAGCGGGCCTTGCTTTTGTTCGCCTCCCACCATTGCTGCTGCTCCGGAGTCAGCGGCGCGTCGACGACGTCGACGACGCTGGGCTTCTTCCCGAAAAGCGCGCAGCCGCCGCTGCCTGCCAGCAGGCATAAGCACAACAGCAGAATGATCCAGCGAACTGGCATCAGCGACTCAAAGTCCGGATTGATGAAGAAGGAACTAGGAAGAAAGAACTCAGAGGCATTTCGATTCCGAACCGCGGACTTCGTGCTTCACACTTTACATCTCATCCAGGTTCCTACTGTCCCGCTAAATACTTATGCAGCCGCGGCACGTGGCCCAAAATGTGCGATATGTAGCGCCCCAGCACGGCTCGCGCTTCGCCAAGTGCCCGCGGGTCGGGTTGTTCGGCCGACGGACCGGCAGCCGGATCGGACAGCCGCGCCAGCAATTGCACCACCGCCGCGCTCACCGCCACCACTTGCTTTTGACTCGGGCGACACTGGGCGCAGAGCACTCCACCGGCGAGTTGCCCGAAGGCGACTCGTCCCACGGTCGGCACCGGGCGGCCACATTCCACACAAGGATTCCACTGCGGCAAATGACCCAAGAGTCTGAGAGCGGTCAGTTCGAAGCGCAATACCAGA
This sequence comes from uncultured Planctomycetia bacterium, assembly GCA_963807715.1. GTDB lineage: Bacteria > Planctomycetota > Planctomycetia > Pirellulales > PALSA-1355 > CAWECK01. The sequence goes on along the minus strand of CAWECK010000016.1, from coordinate 426,390 downwards.
ACCGCCACCGGCGCCGGTTCGCTGAGGGCCGCGAGCGTGCGCTCGGCCGCATCGAACAGGTCCGGGTGCGGATCGTGATCGATCGTCAGTTCGTCCAGAAGTTCCGCGATATAGTACGCGGCATATAACGCCGCCAGATCGCCTTTGGCCGGCCGGAATCGCCGTTCAAGTTTGGCCTCGGTCAACAGCTCCAAGGCGTCGGATGATTTGCGGAGGAACACTATTCGACAGAGGGCCAAGAGGTCAAGGGCAGACTCGAACGGCCCTTTAAGCCGCCGTGCTCCCTTGGCCAGGCCGCGCAGCTTGCCAAACTCCCGCGTAAACAGCGTAACAACGCTGCTTGTCTCGCTGAACTCCACGACCCGCAGCACCAAAGCAGTGGCTTTTTCACTCGACATGGAGAATTGGCGACCCGGATTTGTGGACTGCATGACTGACCCAGCGGCGGACCGCATGATAGCAAAGTCGCTGGCCGGAAGGGCTACTGATACGCGGTGCGGCAATCTGGCCGCAACAGCCAGACGGCGAGGCGGCCCAACCGCCAGCCATCGGCCAGACCCCCCGTGCCTGACCGACTCAAGTCATCTAGAGATTAATGGACAGGCAGTTGAGTCGGACAGCCGTGGATGTGGCGTAAGCGTGAAACCCGAGTGACTCAGCGATACGGATGGATGCTCGATTTGATTCGAGCGTGCGATACTGCGCGAGAAGTCCGGCGTCGATGGCGCGGTGGGTAAGATGGGCAACCGCACTCCGGCCAAAGCCGCGGCTGCGGAAGTCCGGATGGGTGACGATAGAGATGTGGGCAATGGTGCCGCCCCAAACCTCGTAGCCAGCCACGGCAAAGAGTCGCCCTCCGACGAAAACGCCGGAGGTTGGCTGCTCGATGGAACTGCCGCCATGTTCCCAGTCGCTCGCATCGCACGACTGCTGCAACGTTTGGAGTTCGGCGGCGTCTGCCGGGCCGAGCGCACGAGCCGGATGCATTGGCTGAGAGACTTTCGCTGCGTAACCGATAGAAGCCGGGCCGATTACTGCGGCGGAAACGGAGCTGAGCGCGGAAGCAAAGCTGCCGGGCGAGCAGCCCTGGGACACGCCAGACAACAGCGCTCGGAGCGTGCCGGCGGCGTCTGGAGGAATCGAGATCATGACGGCACCGCCGCGAAACAGGGCAAATACACCGTTGTAGCCCGCAAGTTCGACGCCGTGAGTGAGGATGCGAAACGGCTCTGCAAAAAGCTCCTCGGGCGAACACCCGAGATGTGCCGCCCAATAAGTGCTGGCGATAGAAACGGTGAATTGGTTCAGCATTGTCGAGCCATCAACGCGGTTGACGGACGCGTTCTCGGTCGAGTGTCAGGCACGGGAGTGCCTAATCTACAACAACAACCTTTCGCGATGAAATAGGCCGCTAAAGTTCCATGCCCGGAAGGCTCGCAGGCCGCGCTGCATGGGAAGCCAGGTGGCCAACACCCCTAACAGCAGCGCCGAACCCAGGCCTCCGAAAAGCCACCAACGGACCCAGGGCCGTTCGCCGTCCGCAATCATAAAGTGACAGGGGAGGGCCGTGAGCAGCACGATGGCCACGATGTAGATCGCGCTGAGCACCAGGTTGAGCGTGCCGCCAAAGCCGGCCGCGATCTTCGAAGGAGACGATTCTCGCAAGCTGGGAATCATCGCCCCCAAGCCCACGGCGATGCCCGAAAGCCCCAGGCACAACGTCACGCAGGTCACCTGGTGCAATGCCAACACCACCCAGGAAATCTGCAGCATCATGTCGCTGAGCAGGATCAGCAGCGAGCAGGGAATCACCGAGCCGGCCGACGCGAACAGGAACTTGCTCCACAGGATCGTGTCGCGCTGGATCGGCAATAGCCCCAGGATCCAGAATCGCCGCCCTTCCAGACTGATCATCGGAAAGATGAATCGCGTAGTGAATGTCGACAGGATCAGCCCCACCACCGCCAGGTTCAAGAAACTGATCATGTTGACCCAGCCCTTGTAGTTCACGTCGTAGCTGAATCGGCGGATATTCACGAAGTACAGCGCCAGCAGGGCAAAGAAAATCAGGAACTGCGACCATTGCACCGGGTCGCGGCGAAAAATACGCAGATCCTTGACGATCAACAGACGCATTTGCGGGCTGATTGCCACCAGGCTGCGCATCAGCAGACGATCGAGCCAGAAACTGATCCGCGGCGTATAGGCCGGGCGATCCCCGGCCAGTTCGCTGAACCCGACGCGGTAATGCCGCGCGGCCGCCCACACCATCAGCAGATGGCACATCATGGCATTGGAAATCAACAGCGACAAATAGAGCAGGCTTTCGGCCCAGGGCCGATAGTCGAGCGTGCCGGCGTCGTTGCGGGCCGCTTCGAGCAAACCGGAACTGAGCCACCAACTGGGCAATAATCGGTGCTCGCTGAACTGCAAACGCCCAAGCATCTCCTTGAACCACAGGGGCGTGAGAATGTCGCTTTGCGCCCCCCGCAGCAGCGTCCAGCCCAGGAACATTCCCCCCACCAGGGCGCAACCAATCAACAGCGTCATGTGGATTCGCAACCGCGGCATTTTCCGCACGAGTACCAGGCACAGCACCGCCCCCAGACCTCCGGGGATATAGACAAAGGACAGCATGAACGGAGCTAGCAGGACGAAGTAGTACCACGGCGCTCGCACCTCCACGCCGTAGGCGATCAGCATGGGGCTGCCGAGCAGCACAAATCCCCAACTACTGAAACAGATCGCTTCCTGGAACTTGTGCAGTACGATGCGCTCGGACCTCGCGGGAATCGTCAGCAGGAAATTGGTCTCGGGGGCGCAGTATAAGCCGCTATAGAGAATGATCGCCGACGATATCAGCAGCATCACCATCAGCGACACGAAAAACACGTTGTAGATCGCGCGCACCGTCTCGGCGTGAGTATTGGCGTCGCCGATGGAAGTATCGAGGAAATAAAAGCCCTCGTAAAACAAACCGAACAACCCGATCCAAAAGATGCTGCTAAGCACGATGAGCAGCGAAACACGCAGTCGCGAGGTTTCGAGTAACTCGCGCAGCGAAGCCGTGATCGTCCGCACCCGCATGCTCCAGAAGGCCTGGGCCTCGGCTTCGGCGCTAATCAAACGCGCAATGCCGCGGCCAGGGGCGTTGGCGTTTGACGGAGCCCCGAGGAGCGGATTTTCAGACAGCGACGCGGCTGGTTTCACGTCGGGCGCTCCTGCGCTGCGAGCCCAGCGGCCTCGAAACGGTCAAACGAAGCGAGAAAGTCCAGGTACAGGCGTTCCAGCGAGGCGTTTTCGGCGGAAAGCATCCCCTGCAGTTCAGCCACCGTTCCCAGGAACCGCACCCGCCCGCGATCGACGATGCCGACGCGATCGGCGATTTCTTCCGCCACGGACAGCAAATGCGTGGACATTAGGATGGTCATGCCTTCGGCGGCTTTTTGCCGCAGCAGGTCCTTGAGCACGCGCACGGAAAGCGGATCGAGCCCGATCATCGGTTCGTCCACGACGAGCACGGCCGGATCGTGAATCAGGGCGGCGGCAAACGCGAGCCGCTGCTTCATGCCGTGCGAATAGGTTTCGGTCAGGTCGTTGACAAAATCCTGCAAGGAGAATTGTTCGATTTGCCGGGCCATTTGGTAGCTGGCCGTACGGTCGTCCAAGCCGTACATGTCGGCAAGAAATTGCAGGAATTCGCGCCCGGTTAGCTTGTCGTAAAGATAGGGCACGTCGGGAATGTAACCCAACAGTCCGTTTGCCCGGCGAGGATCCGCGACCACATCGTATCCGCAGACACGCACGACGCCGCTGGTAGGCCGCAGCAGGCCCACCACCATTTTGATCGTGGTGGTCTTGCCGGCGCCGTTGGGTCCGAGCAGCCCAAACAGTTCACCACGCGGAATCTCCAGGTCCAATTCGCTCACGGCGACCTTGTTTCCGTATTTCCGCGAAACGTTTTCGAACTGGATCATCGGCGAATTTATCGGTTAGCGTTTTCGAGCCGTAACAAGACAAGCGGTGAAGCGATTTGTCCGGCGAAGCGTGGCATCGCGCTGGGCCTTCGGGCGACGAGAGTGTTGTTTTCCGGCCGGATTATTTCCCGAAGGCTTTGTCTTTCAAGGGGTGGGCCGATCGACCAAGTTTTTCAGCAACCGTTTGGCCTTGCCCGTGGATAGGTCCTGGTGCCATTCTACGCCCAGTTGCTCGGCCAACAGTTCGCACTTCTCGGGCGCGAGGCGTTCGAACCATAACGGTGAATTGAAGAACATCAACTGTTGTCTGAGCACCTCGCCGTCGGGCGCACCCACAACTTGCCGCGCGGTTCGCGTTGCGATGCCAGGCCGGAACCGGAGTCGTCGCGATAGACCACCAGCAGGGAATTCACGGACTTGCCGTTCCACTGAATGCGTTCAAACCCTTCGACCTCGACCTGCAAAACTTCCATCGGATTCTTGTGCGGGCGGAAGGGGCTATAGACCGGCATCGTCCAGGACTGGCCGACGCGCAAGCCGGGGAGCGTCGCCTGCGGTAACAATTCGTCGCCGACGAACGCACCGGGGGGCAAGTAGCGGTCGTCCTTGTAAGAAATGGTGTCGCCGCTCGACATTGAAATGTGCAACTGCGTCCCCTCGACCTGCCCTTGAATGCGGATGGCGTCGGGAACATTGGCGACTTGCACGCGCGATTCAAAACCGGTCAGCCGGCCGAGCGGATCAATATCCACCCGGTTGCGAGCGTCCAACGCCAATGAGCCGGGACGCAGCAGCGGCTTGACCACCTTGCTCAGCCAGCCGGGCGCAAGTCGTCCAAAGGGAGTTCCTGCAAGAAGACGCGGCCCTGGATGGCGGTCATGCCGTCTGGCCGGCGAACGACCCGCGTGGCCGCCCAGCCCAACAACTCGGTGTTTAAGCGGATGATCCAGCCGACAGGCTCGGAACTGTTGTCTTGCGCCAGGATCGACCGGTAATTAGGCGGCTCGCCCACGCGCAGCGGGGGCAAGATCTTGGTAATGGCCAACCACATCATCGTGGCCGTCCAAAACAACACCACAACCTTGTTGAACCAACGACTCGGCATCGCAAGACGGCATCTGAATCAGACTGCTGAATAGAACAGTCCCTATTTTAGCCGATGCGGACGGGCCGTGCGAGTCACCCACCTTTGCCGGCACAACGCAGCTTTACCAACATGCCGGGCCGGATGAGCCTGGCCAGAACAGGCCGTGACAGTGGCTACCCTGCCCTTCGCCAGGGCAACCAGCGTGACCAACCGGTGAGATGCCGAGGGCTGGGGGGCATGCCGGCGTGGTGTTTGAGGATTTCCACGACCGAGTGCGGACCGTGGCTGGCCCATTTGTCGAGTTTTTTGCGGCGCCACATCTCGTGGTACAGGTGCACGGCATAAGACGCTGGTCCGGCACAAAACGCTTCTTACCCCGGACATAGCTCGGCAATTCGTGCCAGACGATCGGCGAGAATGTCTCGGCGGCCAGCACATAACGCATTAGCCCCAAGTCTGCCACCGCCCGGCCGACGATGTCGCCGGTTTCGTTCCAGAGCACCGTGGTCAGGTCGATTTGCCGGGCATCACGGCAAATTCGCTGCATCATTTCGCAGCCACGCGGCACTTTGATCACGCCGTTGGCCACCGGCTTGTCCTCAGCCCCCAGCACGTATGGGGCCTCGAACGTAAACGGCTGAAGGCAAAACACGTCCATATCCACCCACCAGCCGCCCAGTTCGTGCAGCATCTGATAGCGGAACAAGTCCGCGAACGCGGCGAAACTTCCTTTGCCCTGGCCCAATTGGTTCGGCATGATTCGCGTGGCCGGCACGATTTCGGCCGCGTCACGTACGACCACGCCGACAGGCACATCGGTCGCAGGCTCGTACATGAAGACCTGAAACTCGTGCCCCTGGCGCACGAACGATTCCATGCACAGCCGTTCGAGCGGCGAAAGTTTGCCAATCCACAGACTGCGGACCACGCGGTTCGGATCGTCAATCGTGAATCTCTGACTCCGCGAACCGGGAAACGGAATCGTGCCGGCGCTTTCTTCCATGACCATGCCTTCCGAACAGCACGCGTTGCAATGTTTTGCGGAGCGAAAAAAAATTCGGGCGGTATTGTTCCCATGCCGCCGGGTTCCGCCAAGAGCAATTGTTGGTAACCTAGGAGTGCTGGAAGTCGATTTGAGGGGAGAACGCCATGCCACAACTTCGCCGTCTCGGAAACACCGCGATTGAGATCTCGCCGGTCGCCTTGGGCTGCTGGCCCCTGGCAGGCGTCACGACGCTCGGAGTCACCGAAGCCGAAAGCTTGGCCACGCTAGCAGCCTGTTTTGACCTGGGCGTTAACTTTCTTGACACCGCTTATTGCTATGGCCTGCAAGGAGAAAGCGAGCGGCTGATTGCCCGGGCCATTGCCGGCCGCCGCGATCAAGTGGTCATTGCGACCAAGGGGGGCATTCACTGGAAGGCACCCGGCCAGCAGGCCCACGATGCCTCCCCCGTCACCCTTCGGCGCGAGTGCGACGAAAGCCTGCGACGGCTGGAGACGGACCACGTTGAACTTTATTATCTGCATGCTCCCGATCCGCTGGTGCCGGTCGCCGAATCCGCGGGAGCCATTAGCGAGTTGATTGCAGCCGGCAAAGTGCGTGCGGCCGGCGTTTCGAATGTCAATGTCCCTCAACTTGCCGAGTTCGCCGAGGCTTGTCCGCTGACCGCGTATCAGCCGCCGTACAACATGCTCCAGCGCGATATTGAGGAGGCCGCGCTCCCTTGGTGCCGCGAACATCACGTCAGCGTGCTGGTCTATTGGCCGCTGATGAAGGGTCTGCTGGCGGGCAAGCTCCGACGCGACCATGTCTTTCCGCCGGGGGACGGTCGGGCCAAGTACCCGATGTTCCAAGGGGAGGAGTGGCAAAAGAACCAGGACTTTCTGGACCAGTTGCGCCAGATCGCTGCCGAAGCCGGCCGCACGGTGGCTCAAGTGGTAATTAATTGGACCATTCACCGGCCTGGCATCACGGCAGCGCTATGCGGAGCGCACCGTCCGGACCAAATTCGCGACAATGCCGGGGGCATGGCTCTCGCCGATGGCACGCCCTGGGAGTTGAACGCGGAGCAACTGGGCCGCATTGACGCGGCACTGGGGGCGCGCGGTCGGGCGGTCACCCGCCGTGCCATTTGAGGCCGTGGCCCGTAGCAATCCGCGTGGCGAACGATTATCTTCGCAGCAGTCTCTGTTGAAGAATTCTTAGCGGGCTGTTGGAGAGCGTACCCCTGGCTTTGCCAGTGCAGTGCAGCGATACCGCGGAATTCTTATTTCCGTTCATTCGCGCTAGTTTCCGGCCAATTAAAAAGGCCAGAAATGAGCGGAAATAGGAGAGGAATTTCACAGAAGGGCCAAGAGAGAATCGCGTCATGGCGTCTGTCCTGATCACCGCGTTCGAACCCTACGACCGCTGGAAAACCAACGCCAGTTGGTTGGCCCTCATCCAAATGACGCAGAATCTGCCGGAGCAGCCGGAGATCACCACCCGGCTGTACCCGGTCGACTTTGCCATCATGAAGCAGCGGCTGGCGGAAGACATGCAAGGGGGCTACGACTTTGCCCTGCACTTGGGCCAGGCTCCTGGGAGCGGGCGAATTGCACTCGAAGCCATCGGCCTGAATGTCGGCGGTTCGAGCAGCCAGACGGCCGACCAATTTCGACCGATCGTCGAGGATGGCCCGGTCGCGTACCGGAGTGCGTTGCCGCTGGCGGAATGGTCGGTCAAGCTCAGACGGGCCGGCATTCCGGCGCATGTCTCTTACCACGCAGGCACGTTCCTGTGCAACGCGACGCTCTACTACTCGTGCTACCTGGCAGACCAACTAGGGCTCGCCACGCAGAGTGCCTTTGTCCACCTGCCGCTCGATCTGTCGCAAACGACCGGCCAACTGTCGGACATGGCTTCGCTGCCGGCAGCGGTCAGCGCAGCGGCGCTGCATATGATTTTAGAGGATCTGAAGTGCCGATAGCCGGCGGAATCCAGAGGCTCACGCATCCGGCGCAGTGCTTTTACACCGAGGCTGCCGCACCCAGATATCCGCGGGCCGTCTTCAGAATTGTCTGGCGGAAAGTTTCCGGGCGCGGGACGCCAAGCAAGCGAAACGTTTCGATCTGGCCTTTGCGGAAGATCAAGTCGCCAGCGGGATACCACTCCTGGCCCGGCTGCACGACGACTTCGACGGTGTCGAATCGGTCGAGCTCGACCCACTGTTCCGCACGGCCTTGGACGCCGCGCTCGATAATCACGCGACGGTTCGTCAGCCGGTAGCGGCGCCCGTTGAACGGGTCGAGCTGGAGGAAGAACAGCGGTATGACCAGCGGAATCGACGCCAAGGCAATCAGGTTGCCGAGTGTCACGACCCACACTCCGACGCTGTGGGCATATTGGCGACCCAGGAAGCGGCCGATTCCCGTGGCGGCGAGCGACGGGTATACAATCATCACGGTGACTTCACTCAGCTCTGGCGGTGAAACGCCGGCAATCGGTTGTATCATGATTCTCGCTGACGGTAACGCGGAATTCTGCTAAGTTACTGGAGATGGCCAACTTAACACACAGAAGGCGCCTCTGCCAGAGGCTCCATCGTCGCTTTTCGTCTCTTCCAAATTCCGCATTCCGAATTCCGCATTTGAAAAATGGCCTTCAAAGATCACTTTTCCGGACACGCTCGGGATTATGCGGACTATCGGCCCAGCTACCCGGCCGATCTAGCCGCGTATTTGGCTGAACTGGGGCCGGGCCGCAATTTGGCCTGGGACTGTGGCACCGGCAGCGGACAGGCTGCGATCTTGCTTGCCGAACATTTCGATCGCGTGATCGCGACCGATCCCAGCCAGCAGCAATTGCACAGTGCAACGCCGCATCCCCGAGTCTCTTACATCGCCGCCACGGCCGAACGAGCCCCGCTGGCCGATGGCAGCGTCAACCTGGTCACGGTGGCCCAGGCGTTGCACTGGTTCGACTTTGATCGCTTTTATGACGAAGTTCGCCGCATCAGCCGGCCGGGAGCGGTCTTTGCCACCTGGTGCTACGAACTGGCTCGGATCACTCCGGAGGTCGATCGCTGGGTGGAGCATTATTATCGCGACGTGGTCGGCAAGTATTGGCCTCCCGAACGTCGCCATATCGAAGAGGGCTACCGAACCATCCCGTTCCCGTTTGCCGAAATTCAGCCGCCGTCGTTCACCATGCAAGCCGAATGGATGCTGGATGAATTCATGGGATACCTGTCCACCTGGTCCGCCGGCCAGCGAGCGAGCCGGGAGTTGGGCTATGATGTATTGCGCCGGGCAGCGACCGATGCCGACGGACCTGCCAGTTCCTTGCCGGCCGCCTGGGGCGCGGCCGAGCGAAGGCTGATCGTTTGGCCGCTGATTTTGAGAGTCGGGCGAGTGGTGTAAAATCTGCAAGCCAGCGGACCAGAGCGGTGCCTTTCCCTGCTACTAAACCATCGAGAAGGAATCCCATGACCAATGCCTTATCAACCGGCATCCTTGTTCTGTTCCTCCTGTTGCCCCTGTTGGGCATGGCCGCGATTGTTCGCGCCGCTGATTTCCCTGCATTCGAGCAGCTTCCCGCGGTCGAAGAATTTCCCGATCCCTTAAAAATGCTCGACGGCACGACAGTGGCAACGGATGATGATTGGAACGCCAAGCGGAAGCCTGAGCTCAAGGCCCTGTTTCAGCATTACATGTACGGCCAGCTGCCGACCGCTCCGCCGATCATCGCCACAGTTCGTAGCGAGTACAAGGATTGTCTCGGCGGCAAGGCCACGATGAAGCAAGTGTTGATCACCTTTGGTCCGGCGGATTGTCCAGCCATCGACCTGCTGCTGATTGTGCCGAATCGGCCTGCGGGCAAGACGACATCAGAAAAAGCTCCTCCCGTGATCCTGGGACTGAATTTCACCGGCAATCACACGGTGTTGGAGGACCCGCGAATCGAAATGACCGCGCAATTGGATGCGCGACGGGGCCGGCATCGTGCAGCATCGGGCCACCGAGGCGAGTCGCGGCAAGGGGGCCGGTCAATGGGAGATCGAACAGTCGATCGATCGGGGCTACGCGGTGGCGACGTTCTATTACGGCGACGTCGTTCCCGATCAGGCCGGGCTGGCCGGCGGCATTCATCCCTATTACTTCAGCGACGCGGACAATTGGGGCGCCATCGCCGCCTGGGCCTGGGGCGTGCATCGAGCCGTCGACTATCTGGTGACCGACAAGGAAATCGACGCCAAGCGGATCGTGGTCTTCGGCCACTCGCGCAACGGCAAGGCGGCCCTCGTGGCGGCGGCTTTCGATGACCGGATTGCCGCCGCGATTCCGCATCAGGCCGGCTGCGGCGGCACGGGCCCCAGCCGCTCGAAAAATCCCAAAGCCGAAACGGTGACCCGAATCAACGACGTCCTTTCCCCATTGGTTCAACGCGGAGTTCAAGAAGTTCGGCGGCAACGAAAGCAAGCTGCCATTCGACCAGAATTGTCTGGTCGCCCTTTGCTTCCCCCGGCCGGTATTATTGAGCAACGGAGAGCAGGACCAATGGGCCAACCCGAGCGGCCAACTCGATGTGTTGCGTTCGGCCAGCCGCGTGTACCAGAAATTCGGCGTTCCCGGCATTGCCGACGACGCCACGCCGGAACAAGGCAAGCTGATCGGCACGAACTTGTGCTATTACGTCAACGGCTCGAAGCACAGCGTCGACAAGGAATATTGGGGCGTGTTTCTCGACTTTGCGGACAAGGTGCTGCCCAAACCGTAGCTTCTGCGTGTGGCACGCTCTGAGCCCCGCGAAGGGCGTGGCGGAATGGCCATGCGTTCGCCAGCTAGCCACGCCCTTCGCGGGGCTCAGAGCGTGCCGCACCGGAATCACAGCCCGTGGCGAAATGATCTTCGACCCTGATTTCGAATCGCGCATTGCAAGCGCGTTACAAGCCGATCGGCAGCGGCTGCGTAATCGCCTGCGCGCTATTCGCCGCGCCCAACGTGTCGGCAAACCGTTTGACCGCAACCTGGGGCAGTTTTCCGCGGAATTGCAGCGATCGATCGAGCTGCGCGAGGCTCGGTTGCGATCGCTGCCGCGCGTGACCTTCGACCCGGAACTGCCGATCGCGGCTCGTCGCGAAGAGATTGCGGCGGCCATTCGCGAGCACCAGGTGGTGGTCGTATGCGGCGAGACCGGCTCGGGCAAGTCGACGCAATTGCCCAAGATCTGCTTGTCACTGGGGCGCGGTGTGGAAGGGCTGATCGGCCACACGCAGCCGCGCCGTATCGCGGCCCGCTCGGTAGCCGCGCGAATTGCCGAAGAACTGCAAACGCCGTTGGGACACGACGTGGGCTACAAGATCCGCTTCAACGACGTCACCAACCCGCGCACGTACGTCAAGCTGATGACCGACGGCATTCTGCTGGCCGAGTCGCAGCAGGATCGGTTCTTGAATCAGTACGATACCTTGATCATCGACGAGGTCCACGAGCGGTCGTTGAACATCGATTTCTTGCTGGGCTTTCTCAAACGACTGTTGCCGAAACGGCCCGATCTGAAGCTGATCATTACGTCGGCCACGATCGACGCCGATCGCTTCAGCCGCGTTCTTCAGCAGTAGCGACCAGCGGCCGGCGCCGGTGATTGAAGTCTCCGGTCGAACGTATTCGGTGGAGGTGCGTTATCGTCCGCCCGCGGTTCCGGCAGATGGCCGCGAGCCGGACGTTCAACAAGCCGTGCTCAACGCCATTGACGAGTTGGCCTCGCTGGATCAGGGCGACATGCTGATCTTTCTGCCCACCGAGCAGGACATCCACACCACGGCCAAGGCCCTGCGCGGCCGCGCGCTGCCGGGCGATTCGCCGTCGCGGCAAACGGAGATCGTGCCCCTCTATGCCCGCCTGGCCGGACCGGAGCAGCAGCAGCGTCTTTCAGCCGTACGCCTACCGCCGCATCGTCATCGCAACGAACGTGGCCGAGTCGAGCCTCACGGTGCCCGGAATACGCTACGTAATTGACACGGGGACGGCGCGAATCAGCCGCTATTCGTCTCGCAGCAAGGTGCAGCGGCTGCCGATCGAGCCGATCGCCCAGGCGTCGGCCGATCAACGCAAGGGACGCTGCGGCCGCGTCGGCCCGGGCATCTGTGTCCGGCTTTATAGCAAAGAAGATTACGCCCAGCGCGAGCGATTCACGCCGCCGGAAATTCAACGCAGCAACCTGGCGTCGGTCATTTTGCGGGCCAAGACCTTGGGATTGGGCGAGATCGAGGAGTTTCCATTTCTCGACCATCCGCGGCCCGAGTCGGTGCGCGACGGCTACAACACGCTTTTCGAGTTGGGGGCGATCGACGAGCGGCGGCAGCTCACGGAACTGGGCCGCTCGTTGGGGCGACTGCCGGTCGATCCGCGCATCGGCCGCTTGATTCTGGCCGGGGCGGATGAGAATTGCCTGCAAGAAATTCTTATCATCGCCGCCGCGCTGGAAACACAAGACCCGCGCGAGCGGCCGCACGACAAGCACGAGGCGGCCGACGAAGCTCATGCTCAATTCGCCGACCAACAATCGGACTTTCTGAGCTTTCTGAAACTGTGGGATTTCTTGCGAGACGTGAAGCGGCAGCTCTCCCGCAATAAATTCCAAAGAGCCTGCCGTGACAATTTCCTGTCGTTCAATCGCGTGCGCGAGTGGCAGGAGGTCCATCGCCAGCTCGCGGGAATCACCGCCGGAGCCGGTCTGCACCAGCAATCGCGCCGCGACGATTACGACGCCATTCACCGGGCGCTGCTTACCGGTTTCCTGTCCAACGTGGCCCACCGTAGCGACGGCCCGCAGCACGAATACCATGCGGCTGGCGGGAATACGGCCTATGTTTGGCCCGGCTCGGGCACGGCGGCCCGGCCGCCGAAGTGGCTGGTGGCCAGCGAGGTCGTTGAGACCAACCGTCGTTACCTGCGCTGCGTGGCGCAAATTCAGCGGGCATGGATCGAAGAATTGGCTCCGCACCTAGTGAACCGCAGCTATGACGATCCGCATTGGGATCCGACGCAAGGGGCGGCGCTCGTGTTCGAAAGCATCTTGCTGTTCGGACTGCGCGTGGTTCACCGGCGGCGCGTGCGGTTGGCGGCTACCGATCCCGAGCATGCCCGCGATCTGCTCTTGTTCGACGGATTGGTGCGGGGCGGCTATACGACCCGGGCCAAATTCCTGGCGCACAACCAAGAACTGCTTAAGCAATTGGAAGAGTTGCAGCGCCGCTCGCGACGCAAGGGCCTGCTGCGCGACGAAGAGGCACGATACCAGTTCTACGCCTCGCGCATCCCGGGCGATGTCGTCGACGGCCGCGGCTTCGAAGCCTGGCGCCGCCAGGCCGAGCAGCGGGAGCCGCGGTGTCTGCACATGACCGAGGCCCATTTGTTGCACGCAGACGTCGAGAAGCTCGATCCGGCCGATTATCCCGACGCGCTGTTCGTGCGCAGCATGCGGCTGCCGTTCGAATACTGTTTCGAACCCGGCGCCGCGCGCGACGGCATTACGGTCAGCGTGCCACGCGAACGCTTCGGGCAGCTCGACCCGAAGCGGCTCGATTGGCTTGTGCCGGGGCTGCTGCACGAAAAGGTGCTGGCCTTGATCAAGGCGTTGCCCAAGGAGCTGCGACGATAGTTGATCCCGGCTGCGGAGACGGCCCAAAAAGTGGTCGGGGAAATCGGCTATGCAAACGGCTCCTTCGCTTGGGCGGTCGCGCGAGCGCCGAGCAAGATCGCCGGCGAAAGCATTCCCCCCGACCTGTTTGACTTCGACCGATTGCCGCCGCACCTGCGCATGCGGGTGCGCGTGATGGACGCTAACGGGCGTACGATCGCGGTGGGGCGCGACCTGGCCGAACTGCGCCGAAGGCTGTGGGCCGAGGGCCAAGCGGCGCCGCCTGTCTATGAAATCTACCTGGATGGAGAGCGCTGGAACCGCGAGGGAATCACCACTTGGGATTTCGGCGAACTGCCGGACGAAATCGAACTGCCGGAGGGGCAGATTACGCTGGTCGGTTTTCCGGCCGTCGTCGACCAGCAGGATTCCGTGTCGCTGGAGTTAATGCCGTCGCCCGAATGGGCCGAGCGGGAGAGCCGAGCGGGAATTCGCCGGCTGCTGATGCTGGCCAGCGCCGCCGATTTGGCCAGGCACGTGGAGTGGCTGCCTAACTTGCAAGAGTTGCTGCTGCATGGGGCAGCGCTGCCCCAATGCAATGGCATCGCCGACGGCGCCTCAGGGAATTCGCCCAATGCCGGACTGCGCGGCCAGTTGGCCGAGTTGATCGCCGATCGGGCATTTTTCACCGATGTCCAACTGCCGCACACCTTGGCCGAGTTCGAGGCGCTGCTGGCAGCCGGACGCCAGCGGCTCGGATTGGCAGTCCAAGAAACCGTTGAACTCCTTGGGCCACTCTTCAAAGCGTATCGCCAGGCGCGACTGGCCCAGGAAGCGGCGGTCGATCCTCGCTGGAAATACGCCGTGGCCGATATCGCCAGCCAGTTGGACGAGCTTACTCGGCCGGGCTTTCTGACCGTTACGCCCGGGCAGTGGTTGGAGCAGTTTCCCCGCTACTTTCAAGCGATCTGCCTGCGGCTGGAAAAGCTGGCCCTTGGCGGATTGGACGCGGACGAGCAGCGATTTGCGCTGGTCCATCCCCGTTGGCGGAACGTTTGTGAATTGCTGGCCGAACAGCGGATCGAGCGGCGCTACGACACGGAGTTGCATCACTACCGCTGGCTGCTGGAGGAATTTCGCGTGTCGCTCTTCGCTCCGCAGCTTGGCACGGCTGTGCCGAGTTCGGAAAAACGGCTGGATGCGCAATGGGAACGGGTGGTGCGCGGGGTCTAGCGGCATCTTGCCGCATTTTTGGCCGCGCCCGCTTAATCGGCTGTTTCCGATCGCCTATTCTTGCTAAGATGCTTGTCTGGCTTATCATTTTGCCAACTAGCCGGCTGCGCGGCTCCCGTTCGGTTCCGCTATCCAAGTGAGCCTAAATATGCGTGACAGCCAGCAGTCCGCGGTTGCAGTGGGCCCCGAACGCCTGAGTGGCCCGACCGTTCAAACTGCCGAGGAACCTCGGGCCGCCACTCCCGTGGAAGCGCCTGGGCCGGTTCGGCGCGAGCGAGATCCGTTTAGCATCCCAGCGCCGGCCTCGATCGACTGGTCGTCGATCCAGTGGCCGTATGTCATTGGGGTGGTCGCCTATCACCTGATCGCGCTCTTGGCTTTCCTGCCTTGGTTTTTTAGTTGGAGCGGCGTGATTTTGGCGTTCGTCAGTTTGTATTGCTGTGCAACGTTGGGCATCAATCTTTGCTACCATCGGCTGCTTACCCACCAGGGGCTCGTCGTGCCCAAGTGGCTCGAGCACACATGTGCCATCCTGGGCGTTTGCAGCATGCAAGACACGCCGGCCCGCTGGGTTGCCATCCACCGCATGCATCATCAATACAGCGATGAACAACCCGACCCGCACAGCCCACTGGTCACGTTTTTATGGGGACACATGGGGTGGCTATTTGTCGAGAATAAAGAGCTGGCCCGGATTTCGGCATTCGAGCGCTACTCTCGTGACGTATTGCGCGACCCGTTTTATTTGCGACTGGAGCGTAATTGGCGGTGGGTATGGATCAACCTGGCCCAGGCGGGCCTGGTCTATTTTGTGGGTTTCGCGATTGGCTGGGGCCTATCGGGCGCACCATGGGGGGCGTGCAGTTCGGCGCCAGCTTGATGGTTTGGGGCGTCGCGGTTCGCACGGTCTACGCCTGGCACGCAACTTGGAGCGTGAATTCGGTAGCGCACATGTGGGGCTACCGGAATTACACGACCGATGAAAACAGCCGCAACAATTGGATCGTGGCCCTGGCGACCAACGGCGAAGGTTGGCACAACAACCATCATGCCGACCAGCGCACCGCCCGGCACGGACATCGTTGGTGGGAGTTGGACGTGACCTGGCTGACGATTCGGCTTCTTAAGGCCGTGGGACTGGCCTGCGAAATCGCGCTGCCGAATGCGAAGTTACTCGAACCGCTGTCCGGACAGCCGGGCGAGCGTGTCGCTGGGTAATCGTGCGGAACGGGCCGGTTTGCGTGTTGCTACGGTCGCAAGCGCGGGGCCAAGCGTTTCTAGAAATCCGCGCCAGCCGCCGGTTGTCCACACCGGATGTTCGTCGGCGAGCAGATCTGGCCGCTGTGAGAATATCGCCAGACGGCTCGTGCCGTGCAATCGCGCGATCATTTCCTCGGCCGTTTACCGGTGTTTGCGGTTCACCAGGTGAACGTGATCGGACATGACCGCCGCCGCGTAACAGGTATAGCCGTAATCGTGGATGGCCCACTTGTGCTGCTAATCCGCAAGCGCAAATCAGGCAGTGGGCGAATTCGCCGCGGGGCTCGCTCAGTGCGCAAAAAAAGCCCCACCCGGTATTTGGCTCAGCCCGGGTGGGGCTTCTCTTATTCAATCTGGTAGCTTGCTCTTGGGGCGATGAGATCTTGCGATCTCATCACCGTTTGAACCGACCTCTGGCTTGCACAAGAACTGTCTCCACAATTCTAATTAGAGAGATGTCACCACTTCTCTAATTTGAATCCTTAGAAAGGAGGTGATCCAGCCGCAGGTTCCCCTACGGCTACCTTGTTACGACTTAGTCCCAATCGCGGAGTTTATCTTAGGCGCTTAGCTCCTTGCGGTTGCATCGGCGACTTCGGATACCCCCCACTTTCGTGGCTTGACGGGCGGTGTGTACAAGGCTCAGGAACACATTCACCGCGGTATGCTGACCCGCGATTACTAGCGATTCCGGCTTCATGCAGGCGAGTTGCAGCCTGCAATCCGAACTGGGGCACGTTTTTTGAGATTTGCTTACTCTCGCGAGCTTGCATCCCTTTGTGCGTGCCATTGTAGGACGTGTGCAGCCCTAGTCATAAAGGCCATGAGGACTTGACGTCATCCCCACCTTCCTCCGGTTTAACACCGGCAGTCTCACTAGAGTCCCCGCCATAACGCGCTGGCAACTAGTGACAAGGGTTTCGCTCGTTAAGGGACTTAACCCGACATCTCACGACACGAGCTGACGACAGCCATGCAGCACCTGTGCACGTTGTACCCGAAGGCCTGGCTCCTCTTTCAAGGAGTTAATCCGTGCATGTCAAGACTAGGATAAGGTTCTTCGCGTAGCCTCGAATTAAGCCACATCCTCCACCGCTTGTGTGAGCCCCCGTCAATTTCTTTGAGTTTCAGCCTTGCGACCATACTCCCCAGGCGGAGCACTAAACACTTTCGCTGCGACTGGAAGCCTATGGAGGAGCCTCCAATCCAGTGCTCATCGTTTACGGCTAGGACTACCGGGGTATCTAATCCCGTTCGCTACCCTAGCTTTCGTGCCTCAGCGTCAGAAAAGATCCAGTGAGCCGCTTTCGCCACCGGTGTTCCTTAGGATATCAACGCATTTCACCGCTCCACCCTAAGTTCCGCTCACCTCTATCTCCCTCGAGCACGGTAGTTTTGAACGCAGTTCCTCGGTTAAGCCGAGGGATTTCACATCCAACTTACCGCGCCGCCTACGCACCCTTTAAGCCCAGTAATTCCGAATAACGTTTGGACGGTTCGTCTTACCGCGGCTGCTGGCACGAACTTAGCCCGTCCTTCCTCTGAGGCTATGTCAAACCGATGGGAGTACCCACCGGCATTTCATCCCCTCTGACAGTGGTTTACAACCCGAAGGCCTTCATCCCACACGCGGCGTCGCTCGGTCAGACTTGCGTCCATTGCCGAAGATTCTCGACTGCAGCCACCCGTAGGTGTCTGGGCAGTGTCTCAGTCCCAGTGACGCGGGTCGTGCTCTCACACCCGCTACCCATCAAAGCCTTGGTAGGCCGTTACCCTGCCAACTAGCTAATAGGATGTAGGCTCATCTCCAGGCGGACTCACACCTTTGGTCCGAAGACATTATCCGGCATTACCTGCAGTTTCCCGCAGCTATTCCAGTCCTGAAGGCAGATACCTACACATTACTGTCCCTTTCGCCGCTTTCCCCCTTGCGGGTTTTCGCGCGACTTGCATGCCTAATCCACGCCGCCAACGTTCATTCTGAGCCAGAATCAAACCCTTCAATTTTATATAACCCTAAGCTGCAAACCCGTGGAGCAAGCCCCACGCGCCGCAGACTTTATGAGCCATCTGAATAGGTCTGTTTGCCACAAGTCGTCCCCCTCGTGAAAGGAGAAACGCTTTGGCTAGCACAGTCTTGTGCTGGCAAAAAAATTTCAGAGGTCACTACCAAATTGTCAAAGATCGAACGAATAAAAATCCCCGGACGCTTTTCTGCCCAAAGGCAGTGCCTTCCAGGGATCGACTATTCTAAGAGATAGTCGGCTCCTGTCAACCGGCCTCTAAAAATTTTCCTAGAAGCCGGTGAGGAACCTAATCTCCGTCTCATGTCCCGCACTCCTCCTACGAGGAGCACCATAAAACGGTTCGCGAGGCCGAAAAGACCTCGCGATTGTCAACAACGTGCATCGCTACTAAAGCTTTGCACGGTGCGCTACTGACGGGAGTTATCTTTGCGTTTCCCCCGCGCGCGTCAAGGGGCTGCCAAGTAATTCGTAACCGTGCCGGCTGGCACGGTCGAAGTTGCCGGGAAAGCGGCTTATTTTAGCGAAGAGTCGCTGAGTTTTGGCCGTTGACTTGGCTTGGGAACTGCATAAAGCCCGCGGCCGATCAGGTTCGCCACTGACGCGGTCCCCGTGTAATGCTCCCAATTATGCTCTGGCCCGATGAGGCAGCACACGTCCTGTTCTTCAAGCTTGCGCGCTGCTCGCCGAGCAACTTCGGACTGGGAAATCCCGTGTAACCCAGCGCCTCCGGCCCGCCGTGCTTACAGTAAATGCGGTGATAGAAACGGAGCGATCGATCACAGGTATTGTTGACCAACATGAAATGTTCCATTTGCCCGATCGCCAAGCCGAAACGCCGCCCGGGTAAAAACCAATCGTTGTCGATCGCGGCAGCCATCAGCACGACACGGACCGGATCGCGCTTGGGATGCGTCTGCGCGGACATCGGCCGGCCGTTCAACGGGCCACCGGCGGTCAATTGCAACGCGCCGCCGACAATCCGAGCACCCAGACTATAACCGGCAATACTTAGCGGCGTCTGGGGCTCCAACTGATCGATGAACCACGCCAGGTAGCGCGCGTCGACGTCGGAACGGGCACACTTCACGCGCACATTTTCGGCCGGCAGTCCGCGGACTTTGTCCGCGGGCCACGAATAAATCACGAATCGCACCGGTGGCTGCTCGGGGGCACTGCGCACCAGATTTCCGTAAACGGCCCAGCCCCCTTCCACGGCTCGCTGGGACGTGATGTCATTTCCATGCAAATAGATGCTCACGTGAACCGACGGGTCGCCGGCCAACCATGCCGCGTGCGACGATACGACCCAGCCGCGCGACGACTCGTTCCGCCAATAACTGAGCTGGTGCCCTCGGTTGCTCAGTTCCCCGCAGCCCAGACTGCGGCTGCTTACCAGCCACACTTCGTCCTGGGGTCGCGGCAGCGAAACGCATGCAGACGAGGGCCCGCACGAGCCGCAAGCCGCCGGTTGATCGGCA
Organism: uncultured Planctomycetia bacterium; assembly: GCA_963807715.1. GTDB lineage: Bacteria > Planctomycetota > Planctomycetia > Pirellulales > PALSA-1355 > CAWECK01. Next base: position 406,705 of record CAWECK010000016.1, on the reverse strand, counting down.
AACCCGACCGCCGACAGGTTCGACCACAAAACGAGAACGCAAACCAGGGTTGACCGCCACCTGGGCAATGACAAAACGGGGAATTGGTGTGCGGGCATGAGGGTGCGCATGAGCTCACGCATTCGGGCCGATAGTAGCGCCACGCGTTCGCGGGTTCGAACGGGCGACTGTGATTGTTCACCGGGGGCGTGGAAGAATCAAGCAGGCAAGCCTGGCAAATTCTAACGCCCGCGAAAAGTTTAGCATCTCTTCGGCGCAGTGATGCAAATTGTGAACGGTGTTTAAAAATAATCGCGGCGAAGTTGCTTATTCGCAACCGTGAGGTAGAGTTGCTTGACCCACAGCCCTGGCGACATTCCAACAATCGCTTTGTGCTGGAGATACGAATCATGAAGAGGCTGCTAATTTTGACGGCCAGCGCGATGGTGCTGTTTCCATCGGCCGGCTGCCAAAACCCATTCCGCCGGAACGTGTGCCAGCCGGCGTGTGCTCCCACCGCGACGTATGCCGCGACGAGTGATGGTTGTGGAACGACTGGCGCAGTGCAAGTAATGCCCGGAACTGTCACTGGTCCCACGATTTCGCCAGTGCCCGGCCCCGAGGTATACACACCGGCTATACGATAAAGGCTTGTCAAAATCCCGGTTGACTCGCCCCAAGCCCAAGGTCCGCCGCGAGTTCGCCGCCGCCATCCTGATCGGCAGCGTCTCGCGGTGGACATACGGGCACTGCTCCTGGCGACAACGAAGCCGAATTAAAAGTTCGGCTAAAAAGCCGTCGCAACGGATCCCCCGCCGCAGCCTCGCCCCCGCCCGTTCCTCCGCGCGATTTCTCATGCCTAAGTCGACTTCCGCCAGGCCCGGTCATTTTGGCCGATTGATCCTGCGGCATCTTTTGGACGACGCACAGCCCGTTCGCCGGCCGCATTCCGCAACGTTAATCGGCCTCCCAACGGACGACGCTCGCCCTATAATGAAGGCTGGCGTAGCACCCCAATTTTCGCTCCCAACCGTAACGGCCGGCGATGCTTCATTCCGCTCCTGATTCCGGCGACGATCTGCTTGCGCAAGATCATCAGCATTTGCTTCATAGCTTGCACAACGCCCCCCAGCAAGATCATGCCCATTTGTGGGTTGCGGGACGCGGTGCTGTGCTGATCGATCAGGCCGGCCGCGAGTTCATTGATGCCTTGGCCGGATTGTGGAACGTGATCGTAGGTCATGGCAGGCGCGAGTTGGCCACCGCCGCCGCCGAGCAAATGAACCGGTTGGCATTCGCCTCGTCGTATGCCGGCCAAACCAATCGGCCCTCCATTCAACTGGCCGAGCGGCTGGCTGAGCTTTGCTACCGGTCGATCAGTCAATTCTTTTTCACCAGCGGCGGCGCTGAAGCGAACGAATCCGCCTTCAAGACCGCCCGCTTTTTCTGGAAGATGGCCGGCAAACCCGACAAGACCAAGATCATCAGCCGCATTTGGGGCTACCACGGCACGACTATGGCCGCGATGTCGGCGACCGGAATCACCTCGTATTGGCCGATGTTCGAACCCCGCGTGCCAGGCTTCTTGCACATTGCCAGCCCCTATCCGTATCGCTTTGAACGGCCGGCCAGTTCGCCCCCCAACGATCGACGAACGCCTGGCGAAATGGCCGCCGATTTGCTGGAAGAGGCCATTCTGCGCGAGGGGGCCGACAGCGTGGCGGCCTTTATCGGCGAACCGGTGCAAGGCGCCGGGGGCGTGATCGTGCCGCCCGACGATTATTGGCCGCGGATCCGCGCCATCTGCGATCGACATCAGGTACTGCTGATCGCCGACGAAGTCATTACCGGCTTTGGCCGCACGGGCGAGTGGTGGGGCCTCTCGCGCTACGGCATCGAGCCAGACATCATCACTTTCGCCAAAGGGATCACCAGCGGCTACTTTCCGCTCGGCGGCATTGGCGTGAGCGACAAGATCGCCGAGGCGATTCGCTCCGCCCCGGCGGACAAAACCTGGATGCACGCGTTCACTTATTCCGGCCATCCGGTGGGATGCGCCGTGGCCTTGGCGAATCTCGATCTGCTGGCCCGAGAAGGACTCGTCGAGCGGGCGGCGGATCTCGGGCGGTTGCTCTGCGCCCGGCTGCAAACTCTCTCCACCCATCCGCATGTCGGCGATGTCCGCGGCTTAGGGCTCATGGCGGCCGTGGAATTGGTCGAGGACAAGGCCACCAAGGCCCCCTATCCGGCATCGTTTACGGCTGGGCCAAAAGTACATGCGGCGACCCAAGACCGTGGCGTGGTCACCCGGCTGCGCGGCGATGTTTACAACGTCGCCCCTTGCTATGCGATCGAAGAGCGGCAGATCGAGCGCATCGTGCAGGTCCTGGCGGATTCGATCGCCGTAGTTCTCTAGGGTGCTCGCTTGATCGAGCGCCGGCTTGCCTTGCAGAACCGGCTTCGCCGCCATAACCGGCGTACCACGGGACGGGGATCCCCGTGGCGGCGGGCCGCAAAATCGGTGTAATTGTGGCCGTTGGAACCGCGGGCACGTCCGCTCGCTAAAATGAATCGTCGCAACGGCTCTAGGCAGCGGTGAATTCCGCATCTTGCCTAGTTAGAATAGAGGGGAATCATTACGCCGGCGTCGCAGCCGGAAGCCGTTTTGCACGGAGGCTGGTCGCTTGTGGAGTTCATCTACCGTGCGAAATTTGCTGCTCTTTGCGATCGCCTCGGCCGCGCTGTTGCCTGCTGCGGCCTTTGCCCAGTTCAAGGCAGACACTCAGAATGCCTCGAACAAAGGGATTCAGCTGGGGCCTCCTTCGACCCAGCGCATTCGGGTCGGCGTCATCATCAAGGCGGTCGGCGGACCGTGCCAGGGGCTCTACGCCACGGTGCCGATCCCAGCCGAATGGCCCGAACAACAGGTGAAGGCTGCCGAAGAGGACATCTCTCCGCTGGTCACCAGTCGCACCGAGCGGGTCGTCGGGGGCACCGTGCGGCAGATGGTCATTGAAGTTTCCAGCTTGCCGGCCGGGCAAGTGGCCAAGTGCCTGGTGACTTATGAAGTCACCCGCAACGCGATACTGGCTCCCGCAAATACAGACATCTTCAGCATTCCCAAAAAACTGGATCGCACGAACATGCTGTATCTGGGCCCGAGCCCGTACATCGAAAGCCGAAATCCGAAGATCATGGCCCTGGCCAAGGAACTGCCGGTCGACAAAGAGCACGATTGGCAAAAAGTCGAGGCGATTTACGATTTTGTCCGGGAGCACGTGAAATACGCCAACGGTCCGCTGAAAGGCGCGGCCCGGGCACTGGCCGACAAGTCGGGAGATTGCGAGGAACTAAGCTCGCTGTTTATCGCCATCTGCCGGGCGGCGAAAATCCCGGCCCGCACCGTTTGGGTCCAGGGACATTGCTACCCGGAGTTCTACCTGGCGGACGACGAAGGCAAGGGACACTGGTTCCCCTGCCAGGCAGCGGGCACGCGGGCATTCGGCGGCATTGACGAAAAGCGGCCGATCTTGCAGAAGGGGGATAACTTTAAAGACCCCGATCGGCCTCGCGATAAAATGCGCTACATGTCGGAATTTCTCAAAGGATCCGGCGGGGGTGGTAAGCCCGAGGTGACGTTCGTGCGCGAGATGGTGGGCGGATAGGCGAAAGCACGCGTACAACCAACGGTGTGCGCCGAACGCCTTCCTAATTGACCCTTCATGCTTCATACTTCGTTGCGTTCGAAGTGGGCCGGGCGGCCGCTCGGCGGACCGGTTCGCCGGTTCGCCGGGAGGAAAGTCCGGGCTCCGCAGGACACGGTGGTGGGTAACGCCCACCGGCCGCAAGGCCCGGGAAAGTGCAACAGAAAGCAAACCGCCCAGCGGGGCTTCGTGCCTCGTGAGGTAAGGGTGAAACGGTGAGGTAAGAGCTCACCAGCGGGCTGGGTGACCAGTCCGGCTAGGCAAACCCCACCGGGAGCAAGGCCAAACAGGGAGCACGCGGGCGATCTTCCAATTGCCCGCGACGGGTCGGTCCGGTCCGTTATCGACTTCCGGGTAGGCTGCTAGAGGGACCGAGCAATCGGCCTCCCAGAGAAATGGCCGCCTCTCTGCGGCCGCATGCGACCGCCAGAGAACAGAACCCGGCTTACAGGCCCACTTCGAACTTTTTTGTGCGCGATGAACTTTTTGTCGCGAGTCATTTTGCCGCCACGGCGAAAAAAAGCCCAGGGACTGCTGTCCCTGGGCTTCAGAAAATCACAGTTCATGTCAGGCCCGTGACGTCAGCGCCCGGCCGCCGTCCGTTTGACGGCCTGCGGTTTACTTTTCGCTGTGCATGCCGGCGTGGGCCGGTTCGGCCATCGACCTCTTGTTCGGCTCGCGCCGACCGTTTCTCCCGCCTTCGGCCGGCACCAACGTGTCGTCGACGACTTGCAGCAGCTTCGAAATGCACAGCTTGTTCATGCTGGTGTGGCGGCCGTGGGCTTCGGCCCGCAGTGCCTCGTGAAGGCTCTTGGGCATGCGGACGGTGATCACGCGGGTCGGCTCTTTGGAATTGTTGGTGGTGTCCGTCCCACGTTCGCGCAATTTCGCCAGCATGAGCTGAATTTGCTGGTACTCCTCCGACTGTTCGTATTCGGCCAGCGTTTCCGGCGAGTTGTAGACCTGACGGATAATTCCGTCCAATCCCAGCACCTCGCGGAAGAAAGTTACCCAGTCCGGCTCCTGGCGAAAAAGCTCGGTGGCAATCCGGTAGACCTCTTGTCGCTTTTCGTTCATCCGTAAATCTCCTAACAATGTGTTCGTGATCCTGAGCCACGATGGCCTAAGACTCGCCGAAATGATATCTAGCCGTCAAGATCAGCACGGATATCGTTTCGCTGCTAGCACTTGCGTTGCATTGATATCAATGCAACAACTTCACGCATTACTGCCCAAATCCGTGGCACTCGCGAATCTGCTCAATAACTAGGCAGCGGCCATTTTTACATTTACCAAGTGTCTAGCCCGCTGGCATTGCTAGCTGATCGCAATTATTTCGATACCCGAACGGATTCCCTAACTCCCGGAGAACCATGTCATGCCTCCCGTTGGCGATTCGAATTTTGACGCGACTGGCCATCGATCAGGTTTTTCGCCGGATCGATCGCGAGGTTTGGGTCGTAACCGCGGCGGCGGACTCGCGCCATGGCGGCCTGGTGGCCACCTGGGCGATGCAAGCTTCGATCGACGTCGGAGATCCGCTGGTCATGATCGGCCTGGCTCCGAACCATTTCACGGCCGAATTGGTGCGGGCCAGCGGCGTCTTCGGCCTGCACCTGCTCCGCCCCAATCAACTGGATTTGGCCTGGAGATTCGCCCTGAGCTCCGGCCGCACGACCGACAAATTCGCCGGCATCGAGTCCCGCGTTCAAGCGACCGGCGCATCCCATCCTGGCAGACTGCCTGGCGTGGCTGGATTGCCGGGTCCTGGATTGTCACGACGTGGGCGACCGACTCTTTTTTTTGGCGGAAGTGCTAGCAGGCAATTCGCTCGCTGAGGAAAGGCCGCTAACCGAAGCGATCCTGGTAAAATCGGCTTCGCCGCAGCAGTTGGCGGCCCTGCGCGCCGTGCGCGATAACGACCTTGCCATTCAACGACCGCTACGCGCTGCCTGGAGAAAAGCAAACGGCCAAACGACCAAGTGACTCTCCGAGCGGGGTGCGTCAGCACCCGGATTCCGAAAACATGAAACCAACCGCCAAACCAAACCGTCACCAATTCGCCGTAAACCCAATGGCAACTGAGGTTTATTCAATTGACTCACACCCGCTTCGAGACTATGATGGAGCGGCCGCCACAATCAAATTGCCGGGCCAAAGTACCGGCTGACGGAATCAAAATTCGCTCTCGCCGGGAACCGGAACTCCCGTCGAGATTGGGCGACCCAGTTACAGGGGTGTCCGCCGCGCGTTCCAGCAGCGTCTGAGAGATAACCAGATGAGCGAGCCGCGCTCCAGTCAATTCAGCGTTCCAAAATCGCCGGAGACAGAAGGGAGCACTGCGCCTGCGCGGTCCGGCCAGCCGGCCGACCCCGGTCGGCAGCGAGTCGTCGACCCAATTCGCGTATCGACGATCGGACGGCTGCGCGGGTTCAGCCCATGCTGCTCGACGATCAGGTCACGATCATTTCCACGCGCGGCCCGATCGGCGATCTGCCCGATTCGCGTCTGCTGGCGCCGCTGGAAGTCGGCAGGATGCTCGAGGGAGAACGCCTCGGGCAATTCGTGCTGCAGAAGTTCGTCGGCGGCGGCGGCATGGGGGCCGTTTTTCGGGCCCTGGATACGACCCTGAACCGCGAAGTCGCGGTGAAAGTGCTCTCGCGCTTTCAGTCCGACGAAGAAGAAACCCTGCGGCGGTTCCGCAACGAAGCCCAAAGCGCGGCCCGGCTCGACCACGACAACATCGCCCGCGTGTATTACGTCGGTTTCGACCGGGGTCTGCACTACATCGTCTTCGAGTTCATCGAAGGCGAAAACCTGCGCGATCTGGTCGAGCGCAAAGGCCCGCTGCCGGTGGTCGAGGCGATCAGCTACACGCTTGCAAATCGCCGAAGCGCTGGCCCACGCCAGCCAGCGCGACGTCATTCACCGCGACATCAAGCCCTCGAACGTGATCATTTCGCCCGACGGCAAGGCGAAGCTGGTGGACATGGGCCTGGCGCGGCTGCATCAGGTCGATCAACCCGATCAGGACATCACGGCCAGCGGCGTCACGCTGGGCACGTTCGACTATATCTCGCCGGAGCAGGCCCGCGACCCGCGCAGCGCCGACGTGCGCAGCGATCTGTATTCCCTCGGCTGCTCGCTGTTTTTCATGCTCACCGGCCAGCCGCCGTTTCCCCACGGCACGGTGCTGCAAAAGCTGCTTGCAGCACCAGGGAGACGCGCCGCCCGACGCGCGGACCTTCCGGCCGGATTTGCCCACGGAACTCTGCCGCGTGATGAGCAGATTGCTCGCCAAGAATCCTACCGACCGGTTTCAGTTGCCCGGCGACTTGATCATCGAATTGGTGAGCCTGGGACGTCAACTGGGCATGACGGCTTCAACCAGCGTCAACGTCGATTGGTCGTTGCCCGTGCCAAAGCCCGTGGGCGTCTGGGAACGGCACCTGCCTTGGGCCCTGCCACTAGCGGTATTGGTATTGGCGGTGCTGACGCTGGACTACTTTTGGACCGCCCCGGGCAACACCGGCCTGTGGCCGGCCCAGCCGGAAAGGGCTCCGGCCGCCGCGCCGGCGACCGGCCGGCAGGCTGCTGGAGTGTCTCAGGGATCGTTCGATCCGCGCTTAGCAAGTTTGAATCGAGCCGCGCCGGCGGACTGGAAACCTGGCTGACTCCTCGACGTCCGCCGCGAGAACGCCAGCGAGCAAGCGCACAGAGTTATCGGCATTGGCGGCGCCGGCATTGGCCGGGTCGACTTCGGCCCCGATTGGCGAGGCCTCGGCAACTATTCCTTCAGGCCCTCCGACCAGTGCGGTAGCGTCCCACGGTTCCGCCAGTAGCCCTGGCGATTTGTCCGGCAGCCGCCCGGCCGTGAGCGAAACCGCTATCAATCCAAACGTCGCACGCGGCAGCGAGACGCCGGTAGTTGGAACAGCAGGGGCGTCGCCGTCCAGCGCAATGCCGAACCATGCAGTCGCCAGCCCAGCGGCGACGAACACACCAGCCGCAAACACGGAGCCGGCCGCGGCTGGCTCCAACGGACCAACGGGCGGCGGGCCGAAGCCAGCGTCTGCCGGAGCCAGCGAACCGGCCGCCGAAGCCGCGCATGGCTTGACCAACCGCGACGATCTGTTGATGGTCGGAGACGGAGATGAGCGCGGTCGCTGGTTCCCCACGGTGCAAGCCGCGTGCAACGCCGCCAAGAGCGGCGACGTCATTGAGCTGCGATTCAACGGCCCGCGACGAACGGCCCATCTCGCTGGCCAATGCCAAGCTGACCATCCGGCGCCGGCGAACGCTTCGCTCCCGTCGTGCGATTCCGGCCCACCGAGCCCGACCCGGTGAAGTCTCCCCGCAGCATGATGACGTTGTCGGGCGGGCAATTGACGCTCATCCATGTGCAGTTCGAAATGGAAGTGCCGCGCACCCTGCCGGCCGACAATTGGATGATGTTCGCTCTCCAGCAAGTCGATTCGCTGCGATTGGAACGCTGCGTGCTGACGATCCGCAACGCGGGATTTGGCCAGGCCGCTTATCATGCCGGAGTGGTATTCTTCAGCATTCAGGCTCCGCCGGGCAGTTCTTCGATCATGCACGACTTGCAGCCGGAAGAAGAACGGGCGGTTGCCATTCAATTGCAGAATTGCGCGGCGCGGGGTGAAGGAACGTTTTTACAGACGGAAGACTGGCAGGGAGTCCGCCTCTCGTGGGACAATGGCTGGCTGGCCACGAGCGAGCGATTGTTAAGCGTGGGGGGCGGGTCGCAGATGCGGCAATCAGGGCCCATCGAAATCGACTTGCGTCATGTCACGGCGGTGATGCGCGGCGGGCTGGCGCTGATCAACGACAACGACCAGGCTCCCGCCGGACTTGCGCCGGTCGACTTTAAATGCACCGACAGCATTCTCTTCGCATCGCCCCTTTCGGCCGCGCCGCTCATCGAACAACACAGCATGGAGCCGACGGCCGATTATCGCAATCGGCTGAGCTGGAACGGCGACCGGCTGTTCTATCAGGGTTTCGAGATCTTTTGGAAGATCGTCGACAATTCAACGAACGATCCTCTCCAGTTGCCCTTTGCCCAATGGCAAACCGTATGGGGCGAAGCCCATGAATCCTTTGCCCGTTCGGGTGGCGTTCACTGGCGGGCACTGCCGGGCGCCGACGTGGCGTTTGATACGCAAATTCCGGCGGATTACGCCTTGGCTAACGATGGAGGCGAGACTTCGCCCGTGTTTAACGCGAGCGACGGCCACGACGCCGGTTGTCTGGCCGAACTGCTGCCGGCAATACGCCGCACGCCCGCCGAGGCCGGCGCGCCTCCGCAGGCCCACGCGGTTCCGGAAACATCGACGGGCGGCAGCGAGTCCCCCTGAACCGAAGAATTCTCAGACGCTTCGGTTCTTCTCCGAGTGTCAGCCATGCAGGCCCAATCGGTGCTCGCCGGGGCTCCCGGCAGAATTCCCACGGCAAATTTTCACTAGCTTCCCTTCGAAACCGAAAATGCTTGCAATTCGGCTTTGATGTCCTAAGATGCCCGCTTTGGACTCGCACCTCAGGTATCGGATCGTCGTATTTCAGGAGCAACGGGGATGGGTTACCAACAAACGAAAACGCATCGGCGCGGCAAGCACTCGTACCATCAGATCGGGCTCGTCCGCGGACAGTTCGGCAACGTGCCGGAGGACGCCTGGCTCGATTGGATCGCCCAGACCGGCTTCGACGGCTGGGAAGAAGCCACTTGGGAACTCGATCTGGCCCGCTGCGGCGACGATGCCGGGGCCAAAGTCTACGCCGCAGAGCGCGTTGCCAAAGCCAAGTCCCGCGGGCTGGAGATTCTGTCGATTGCCGCCCACTTGCAAGGCCAGGCATTGGGGGATGAGCCGAGCGCCAAGACGATCCAGCTTCTCGGGGGCGAATCGGTCGAGGCCTACGCGCGCTGGCGAGCCGCCGGCAATCAGCCGCCGCGGACCGATCCGTTCTTCGTGCCAGACGACGTCGCCGAGATTACCCGTCGCCAGGCTTCGACCTCGCATCGTCAATGTCGTGCGGCTGGCTCACTTCATCGGCCAGTTGCAGGACCGCACCGTTCCGGTCTCCGGCTTCGTCGGTTCGCCGGCCCATTGCTGGAGCCATTGGTTCCTGTTTCCGCCCCTCCCGAAATCGCTGGGGGGCCATCCGATTCCCGACGTCTACCAGGTGAGCCTGGAACTGCTGGTCGAGCGATTCTCGCCGATTTTCCAGGCCTGTTTGAACTATGGCACGACCTACGATCTGGAATGCCATCCCAGCGAACGGGCGATGGGAGACATCGCCAGCGCCGGCGACTACCTGGCGGCGCTGGACAAGGCCGGCTTCGCAAAGGCGAGCGGCTTCAACTTCGACTGCTCGCACATGGAGTGGCAGGGAGTCTCAGGCGTCGACTTCATCCGCGCCTATGGCGACCGGATTCATTGTGCCCACATCAAGGGTGTACAGGTGATCCAAGGCTACACGCGCAACGGCCTGCTCGGCGGCCACAAGCCGATGGGCGACAAGCACAACGGCTGGAACTTCGTCACGGCCGGCACTGCGCTCGCGACGCCACCTCGACGGAAGCCTTGCTGGTCGAGTTGAACCGGGCTGGATTACAGCGGCGGCGTGTCGATCGAATGGGAAGACAACGACGTCGAACAGCACGCCGGCGCCAAGGCGGCGCTGGCCAACATGCATCACGCCGACCAACCGCCCAGCGGCATGCGGCACGACGAACAACTGAAGGCCTGAAGACGCGGGCCGAAATACGTTTTTTATATTTATAAGGAAGGCAGGAAAGGAAGAAGAGAATATGAGAGGGCCTTGCTGCGGGGGATCTTCCCGCTGGTGATCCTCCTTTTCCTGATTTCCTGCTTTTCTAATAGATAATTCTTCTTTTCTGCCGGCCTCGTTTCCTCGTAAAAATCCACCTAATTGGGCGGAGGCTCTAAGCGTGTCCCTGTCTGCGATTGTGCCGCCACGAACGGACCCGACGCCGATCTTCGAGCTGTTCCGCGGCAGCTATGCCACGGAACTGCTAGCCGCTTCGATCGCTCATTTCAAGGTGTTCGATCGCCTGGCCGCTCAGCCGCTCGATTTCGACACCCTCCGGCGGCAACTCGGCCTGGCCGAGCGACCGGCCATCGTGCTGTTCTGCACGCTACGAGCCATGGGTTTCATCGCGGCTGACACGAGCGGCCGGCTGGCACTCACGCCGCTCACCCGCGAGCATCTGACGGCGGACGGCTACTTCGACGTGAGCGATTACGTGGGCATGGCGGCCGGCTCGCCGGGAGTGCGCGAAATGATCGAGCGGTTGACGAGCAACACGCCGGCCGGACAGAAGCCCGACGAGCAAGGGGCCGCGTTTATTTACCGCGAGGGTCTCGATTCGGCGATGGAAAAGCAGGCCACCGCCCGCCATTTCACGCTGGCATTGGCCGGCCGAGCGAAGAACGTGGCGCCGCACCTGGCTGCGAGCGTGGATCTATCGAGCACGCGGTTGCTGGTCGACGTCGGCGGCGGAACCGGCATTTACAGCATCGCCTGTTTACAGCGGAACCCGCGACTGAAAGCCATCGTATGGGACCGACCGGAAGTGCTCAAAGTGGCGGCGGAAATGGCCGCGGCGTATGGCGTCCCGGACCGGCTGGAGTTGGTGCCGGGCGACATGTTCGTCGATCCGATGCCGCCAGGAGGCGACGTCGTGCTGCTGTCCAATATTCTGCATGACTGGGATCGTGCCCCATTGCCGGAGCTCGTCGGGCGTTGCGCGGCCGGACTTGCACGCGGCGGACGCTGCTGATCCACGACGTTTTTCTGAACGACGCCCTGGACGGGCCGCTGCCCGTGGCCCTTTATTCGGCGGCCCTGTTCTCGCGTGACTGAAGGCCGGGCTTACAGCGGGGCAGAATACCGCGCAGTGGCTTACGGCGGCCGGGCTCGCGCCGTCGGACGATCGTGCCGACGCTGGTCCACTGCGGCGTGCTGACGGGACGGAAGCCGTAGCGTGTGCCACTAGCTCCGCCAGTGCGGAATCACGACTTACTTCGGCAATCCGATTCAGCTCAACGGCAGCACGTCGACCCACACGTCCATGCTATGCTGGCCGCCGCCGATGAAGACGCCCTTGATCGGGCAAACGTCGCTGTAATCGCGGCCCCAGGCCAGCGTGATGTGGTTGGTCGATGGGAATCACGTTGTTGGTCGGATCGAGATCCACCCAGCCGCGTTCGCCGCAAAAAACGCCCAGCCAGGCATGCGAAGCGTCGGCGCCGATCAAACGCGGCTGGCCGGGCGGGCGGCATGGTGAGCAAATAACCGCTGACGTAGCGGGCCGCCAGGCCCAGCGAGCGCAAGCAGCCAATCTGCAAATGGGCGAAATCCTGGCAGACGCCCGCGGCGCAGTCGCAGCACCGTTTCCAGCGGCGTGCTTACCGTGGTTGCCGCGCGGATCGTAGGCGAATTCCTCGTGGATCCGCCGCATCAGATCCAGGGCGGCCTCCAAGATGGGCCGGCCCGGCGTAAAGCTCGGCGACGCATATTCGCCATTTCGTTCGACACGTTCACGTGCGGCGAATCGAAGCAAAACTGGCAAGCCTCCAAACCGCGGCTAGTGTTCGGCGCGCGGAGCTGATCGCGCACCGATTCCCAGGTGGGTGTCTCACGCCCCTCGGGCGCGGCCAGCGGCGCGACGTGAACCTTGCTGACGGCGGTGACAGTCAGCTTTGAGTGGGCCTCTTGCACCGCGAAAACCATAGCGTGGTTGCCGAAGTAGTCCATGCGACGATCGAGGGTGGCCGGCACCGGCTTGATCAGCAATCGATTGTAAGCGCAAGTCTGGTGGCTCAAGTCGCGCGGGGTCAGATGCACCTCGTTATGACAGATCGGCACCGAGTCGCTGTAGTTGTAGGTCGTGGTGTGAGTCACCTTGTAACGCATGTTTTAGATTCCGCCGCCGGGTTTGATATCGGACATTTGCTGCGACGGACCCGCGTGGATCAAGTAGCTGCGCGACAAGCTGTCCGACAAGTTTCGCAAGTGCGTCGCCAGCCGCGTCAATAGGCGGTCCAACTTTTCGCGTTGGCCGTCGCGATCCACTTCGCACAGGTTGTCGACCTCGGCCAACCGCAAGCTGGTAAGCGCCGAAAGCATGATGCGCTGCTCGGAACTTCGCACCGGACTGGCCGAATCAAACGGCAGCCGCTCCACGTGATCGGCCAGGGCCGTCAACTGAAACGCGATCGAACGTGGATTGGTTTCATCGCACAATAGCAGGTCCACCACCGGCGCAAGCTGCAAGGTCGTCAGATACCGGGCCCGATAGGTCATCGAACTGTCGCCAATCTCCAGCAATGCCTCGAGCAGCGGCTCGCCGTCGTCCTCGGTCGCCACGACCGTGGCCTTGAGCAAATTGCAAGTGTGCAGCGAGCGCTCCAATCGTCGGCCCATGTCCAGGAAACGCCAGGCCTGGGTGCGCGTCATGCTTTCGGTGCCCAAACCGCTGAACGACGACAAGTTGATTACCACCTGGTTCAACAGCGTCAAAACGTCTCCGGATTGAATGTACTTGCGCGGCAGCGTGGGCCAGCGCACGTCCTGGTCGATACGGCTGAGAATTCGCCAGCTATCCAGCGAAATTCGGTCGCGCACGATCGACGCCACTTGCTGCATCGCGGTGAGCGTGGCCCGCAGACTTCCCGGTCGCTGGGCGTCGAAAATCAGGGCGAAGGTTTCTTCTTCCAATTGCGCCGGCGGCACGGGCCGGCCGCGCGGCGACGCTTCCGGTGGAATCGCCGGTCCGGCCGCGGCCTCCATCAGCACTTGCAGCTCGGGCATGTTTTCCGCCTCGACTTCGCTGGTCACACGGCCCAGAATGCTGCGCAGCAGCCGCACCATGCCTTCGGCCCGTTCGACGTGACGGCCGAGCCAAAACAGGTTGTCGGCAACGCGGCTGGGCAATTCGTTGCCGCTGCGGCGCAGGGCGATCGGCTGGCCGGCCGGGTGCAGCAGGGTTACCGGTTTTACGGGGCCTTCCGAAAGAACCCAAACATCCTTGCCTCCTTCACCCGGCGAGGCGGACTCGGTCGACACTTCGTGAGCCGTGGAGACGCGGCTTAACCCGCCCGGCATCACCTTGTAACCGTCCGGGGATGCCACGAGGAAAGCTCGCAGGGCGACATGCCAGGGATTCAACGCCGCGCCGTTCCAGACGGGCGAGCTCGACCGTGCTACTTGCTCTTGGGCGACAAAGTCTCGCGGCCGTTGACGAATTCTCGCTGCTAAGGCTGCCCGCTCTTCTGAAGTCAGTTTTTCGCCAAACAGCGGCTTGCTGGACCGATGCGAAAAGGCCGGCTTGATTACCAGTCTTGGCAAGTTGTCGAGAACGAACTGCAGATCGTCCGGCCGGCCGCACCACCAAGCGGGCACCGAAGCCAGTTTCAGCGGCTCGCCGAGCAATTGCTGACACAACTCAGGCAAAAGCGCCATCCACGCGGGCGCCTCGACCAGCCCGCTGCCAAGAGCATTGGCAATCACGACATTTCCCGACCGGGCAGCGTGAACGAGCGCCGGCACGCCATACTCGGAATCGGCCCGCAACTCCAACGGATCGCAGTCTTCGTCGTACAGCCGGCGCAGAATGACGTCGACCGGCAGCAGCCCCCCCAACGTCTTCAAAAAAACCCGATTGTCGCGCACGGCCAGGTCGCCCCCCGTGACCAGCGTGTAGCCCAAGTAGCGAGCCAGGTAAGCGTCTTCGAAATAGGTCGTGCTCTGCGGGCCATGGCTGAGAAGCACGATGCGCGGATTCTCACGGTGTTGCTGGGCCAGATCTTGCAGCGTCTCGCGTAGCGTTATGAAAAAGGACGCCAGCCGTTCCACCTGGCAGTCGTGAAAGATGCTCGGCAGCATCCGCGAGATCACGATCCGGTTTTCCAGCGCATAGCCCGCCCCCGAAGGAGCCTGGGTCCGATCCGCCAGCACCAGCCATTGACCACTGGGAGCCCGCGCCAGGTGGGCCGCGTAAACGTGAAGCAATACGTCTCGCGGCACCCGCAGTCCGTGACAGGAGCGCAAGAAGCCCGGGTGACCAAACAACAGTTCGTTGGGGATGAGCCCTTGCTGCAGCAGCTTCTGCGGGCCATAGCAATCCACGAGCAGCAAATTCAACAGCCGCGCTCGTTGCACAAGCCCTTCGGAAAGTGACTGCCACTCCTGAGGCGAAATGAGCAGCGGGATCGGATCGAGTTCCCACGGGCGATACATCGCCTGGGGGTCGGTCTCGACATTATAGGCAATACCGTTTTCGTAGATCAGCCGCTTCGCAGACTCCCAACGGCGACCGAGTTCGGCGGAGCCGAGCGCCTGGAGGGCCGGAAAAAACGTTTCCCACTGCGGTCGCAAAACACCGGGAGCGGCAAAGAGTTCGTCGAACACGCCGTCCGGAGGGCGATAACTGCTGGTCAGCTGTGCATCGACAGCACTTTCGCCGGAAGTACGAGCGCTGACACTCATCCAGTATCCGTGCCGATCGTTTTAAGTTCCATTGGGCCGGCAATTGACGCCGGCATGGCACGCCCACTGCTCCGCAGAGTGCGCGGCGAATCGCCTTCAACCCGCCCTTTGAGGCCCATGCATGTCACACGGCCGATGCGAATCCTAGTTCAAAACGCAATCGCCGGAAAGTGGCTCTCACCGCACAACACGATAAGCCGCGTTCAAACCACAGCCCGCCAAATTATTTGGATCCCACTTGGGTATTATGATGAAAAGGTCCCCCGCGGGACATTGCATCGACAGAGATTTAGCAATTTCTGGGCCGGAGTGTCGTTGGCCGCGATTTTGGTTCTACACATCACGCTGGCGACGCAGGTCCCCGCCACACGTGGCTGGAGTTAGCCGACCGAGCGGTTAGTCGCGCCGCAAATCCAGCGTCATTGGAAAATCTGCGTTACAGGTTGGTGGCGGTGGGGCCAACGGTCCTGGCGTGTGCCCCATTTTCAAAAAGCGCGCGGCGCGGCGGCTTTCGGCCGCGAACGCGTTAATCGGAAAATCGTCGAAGTTCCGCCCCCCCGGATGTGAGACATGCCACGTGCAGCCCCCTATCGAACGCTCGCTCCAAGTGTCCACCATGTCGAACACCAGCGGCGCATCCACGGGAATGGTCGGATGCAGGCAATTCGGCGGCTGCCACGCTCGGTAGCGCACCCCGGCAACGAACTCGCCGGCCACGCCCGTCGGATGGAGCGGCACACGCTGACCGTTGCAGGTGACTATGTGTCGCGGGTCGGTCATCCCGCTGACTTTGACTTGCAAGCGTTCCAACGACGAATCCACGTAGCGGGCCGTTCCGCCAGCGGTCGCCTCTTCGCCCAATACATTCCACGGTTCCATGGCATGCCGCAATTCAAGATGCAGCCCGCGCTTGTCCAGTTCTCCAATGAACGGAAAACGGAATTCGAAATGAGGCTTGAACCAGGCGTCGTCGAACGGATACCCGGCCCGCTGCAATTCTTCGAGCACGTCGGCAAAGTCCGCGGCCACGAAATGCGGCAGCAGGAAGCGGTCGTGCAAGATCGTCCCCCAACGCACCAGTTTTTGCTGATAAGGGACTTTCCAAAACCGGGCGATCAGGGCCCGCAGCAGCAACTGCTGGGTGAGGCTCATCCGCGCGTGGGGCGGCATTTCAAAGGCCCGGAACTCGAGCAAACCGAGGCGACCGCTGCTGGAATCGGGTGAAAACAACTTGTCGATGCAGAACTCGGCCCGGTGCGTATTGCCGGTGACGTCCACCAGCAAGTGCCGGAATAGCCGGTCTACCAGCCAGGGTGGGCAATCACCACGTTCCGGTAACTGCTCAAACGCGAGTTCCAACTCATGAAGGTTGTCGTGGCGCCCTTCGTCAACTCGCGGCGACTGGCTCGTGGGTCCGATGAAGGCCCCGGAAAATAAGTACGAAAGCGATGGGTGGTTATGCCAGTAAGACAACAAGCTTCGCAACAAATCCGGGCGACGCAGCAATGGGCTATCGGCCGGAGTCGGCCCGCCAATGACCACATGATTGCCGCCGCCGGTGCCGGTATGCTTGCCGTCGAGATTGAATTTTTCGGTGCCCAGCCGGGTGACGCGAGCGTCCTCGTAGAGTCCGACCGTATTCTTGACCAATTCTCCCCAACTGTGGGCCGGGTGAATATTGACTTCAATCACGCCTGGGTCGGGGGTGACCTTGATATGGACCATTCGGTGATCGTGCGGCGGGGGATAGCCTTCGAGAATCACCGGCATCTGCAACTCGCTGGCGGTTTCTTCGACGGCGGTCACCAGTTCCAGGTAGTCCTCCAGGCGACGCATGGGAGGCATGAAGACAAACAGCCGGCCTTCGCGAGCTTCGACGCACAAGGCGGTCCGGACGATACCGCGAGCCGGTTTCCCCAACTGCAAGGCCGCAGCCGGTTCAGGTTCTAGCTCGCGCACCGCGGCTTCCGCCATTTCCACCGCAAACGACTCGCCCCCCAAACGCTCGGCATAACCGTAAGCCGCGGCAACCGAGGGCGCCTGGCCCGAGGACGCCACTCCGACCATTTGCCGTACTTGCCGGGACGGCGTCTGGCCGTTCGGATAGTCTCCAACGGAGCGTCCGCTACCGTTGCCGCCATTTCGGCCGCGTTGTTCCGGCCCATGATCATCACCCTTGCCGGACCGTGGAAACCGCGCCGGCAAGGCCGGTCGTTCGGCAAACGGATCGATGTCCGGCGGGAGGGCCGCATCTTCCAGCAAGCTCCACGGCAGCGAATCAAGCGGCAATCGCAAGCCCATTGGCGAGTCGCCGGGAATCAGGTACATGTGCTCTTGGCGGAAGAACCAGTGCCCGCTGCGCCAGACGCCATCGGTCTTGCCGCTAGCTTCGAGAGGGAACGTGAAACCGACGACTGCGCCCAGACCCTGCTCGAAAATGCGCGCACAGCCGGTCGCGCTCGGTCTTGTCTTCCAGCTTTGATTTAAGCGGGTCGACATTTACCGGCAACCGGCGCTCGCGAAACATGTAGTACCAAGGATCTTCGTAGGCCGGAATAATGAACTCGCCGTCGATGCCCAGCCGTCGGGCCAGAGCCGTGACAAAGTTTTCAGCTTCCGCGCGGCCGTAATGGTACGACTGCGAGAAGTCGGCCATCAAAGCCGGATTATTCCAGGCCGGCACACCGTCTTTCCGCCAATAGCAACCTAAGGCCCAACGCGGCAAGGGCTCGCCGGGATACCACTTACCTTGGCCATAGTGCAAAAAGCCGCCATCGCCAAAGCGGAGCCGCAAGCGTTTGATCAGCTCGCCGGACAATCGCCGCTTGTTCTCTCCGAGCGCGGCCACGGTCCATTCCGCACCGTCCATATCGTCGATGGAAACGAAGGTGGGCTCGCCTCCCATCGTCAACCGCACCGAGCCGGCCTCCAACTCCGCGTCGATCCGGTGCCCCAGCCGCTCGACTTCTTGCCACTGGGTTTCCGTGTAGGGCTTGGTGACTCGGGCCTCCTCGTGGACCCGCGTGATGCTCATCTCGAACTTGAATTCGCACTCGCACGGCTCCGTGGCGCCGGAGATCGGCGCGGCGCTTGGCGGATCGGGCGAGCAGGCCAGCGGAATGTGGCCTTCTCCGGCAAACAGGCCGGACGTCGGGTCGAGCCCGACCCAGCCGGCCCCCGGCAAATAGACCTCCGTCCAGGCGTGCAGATCGGTAAAGTCCTGCTGCGGACCGACTGGACCGTCCAGCGCCTTGACGTCCGGCACCAATTGGATCAGATAGCCCGATACAAACCGAGCCGCCAGGCCCAACTGGCGCAATACCTGAACCATGAGCCAGGCCGAATCACGGCAACTGCCGCTACGCGGTCGACAGTGTCTCTTCGCAGGACTGGACGCCGGGATCCATGCGAATGACATACTTGATCGCGTGCTGCAAGCGTTGGTTGATGTCGACCAGAAAGTCGATCGTGCGCAGCGGTTCGCGGGGGATTTCGGCCACGAACTCGGCCAGCCGCGGTCCCGCTGGCTCGCTCTCGAGGAACGGCTTCAATTCGTGGGCCAATGCCCCTTCATAGCTGAAAGGACAATTCTCGGCACTAGGTTCGAGAAAGAAGTCGAACGGATTGATGACCGTCATTTCGGCCACCAGGTCGACTTCGACTACCAGTTGATCGGCCCTTTCCGGAAACACCAGCCGCGCCAGATAATTGCCCTGCGGATCTTGCTGCCAATTCAGAAAGTGAGTCGTGGGCAAGATCCGCAACGAATAGCTGTCGATCGGCGTGCGGCAATGGGCCGCCGGCCGCAGCCGGACGGTCTGCGGATACAATAGCACCGGTCGCGGGTACTGATAAGTGGTTTTATGATGTAAGGCAACGCGGATGGCCATCGGTCACGGGTCTCGATTCAGGCTGTGCCGCCCAGCGCAGGGGCCGGTTCGGTCGGGGTAGACTTTTGCCATAGCGACTGGGCCTGTCCATTGGCCTTGTCCCACTGCCGCGGAGGCAGCGGTACGGTATTGACTCCAAAAAACGTCTCCGAAATTGCTTCGCCGACCTCGATCAGCTTGACCTGAAAGCGGTCGATGAACTCGTGCAGTCCCTGGTCGATCACCTCATTGATCTGGGCATAATCGAGCTCGGCCCGCAATCGCCCCAACCGCTGTTCCGCCACGTTGCGGAACGTGCCGCTGGCGCTGCCGGTGACGGCCAACAAGGAGTCCTCAGCCTTGATCAGGCAGAAGTGCATTGCGCGGGCAAAATCTCGATCGAGCATCAGGAAATCTGCCACCTGCATGGGCGTAATACGACCGTGAATCTTGCGGTACATTTCCAGCGCGCTGGCGGACTTCAACAGGGCCGCCCATTGGATGGTGTCCAGCGGCGTGCCGACGTCGGCCAGGGTGGGGAGCAGCACGAAGTACTTGACGTCCAGGATCCGCGACGTCTTATCGGCCCGCTCAAGCAGCCTTGCCATGCGCACGAAATGCCAGGCTTCGTTGTGCGACATCGTCGCGTCGGTGATGCCTTGCACGAGGTGACTCGACCACTTCACGGAATGGAAGAAGTCGAATGACGACTGCAGGAATGACTTATCGTCCGCGGCTCGACGGACCAACAAGAAAAACTTGTTAATCTCCTCCCACATTGCCGAACTTATCATGTCACGCACGGCACGAGCGTTTTCCCTGGCTTGCCGTAAACACGACAGGATCGAATTCGGGTTCTTCGGGTCGCTGGTCAGGAATTCGACGACCTTCTCCTGGGTGAACGATTCGCCATAGTGTTCTTTGTACAGCTTCTCGTCGCCGGTGATGAAAATCAGGGGCGCCCATTGGCCGTCCAGTTCGGAGGAGCCCAAGTCCAGCGTCAGATTCAGATTAACGTCGATGAAGCGAGCCACATTTTCGGCCCGCTCGATGTAACGACTCATCCAGAAGATGGAATCAGCAACACGACTTAACATGGCACGCGTCTCCCGCCTAGGAGTCGAAGGAATAAGTGAAATCAGCCACAGGGGACCAAAGCCGACAGCCTGTAGGGCCGTCTCGACCGGCCGGATGGTGGCGATAAATAGCTACAGCCGGCAAAACCGGCCCTCCAGAAATTGCGCATAACTCAGGAATCGCCTCTAACGATCGGCGCGGCTGTACCGGTTTTTCAATGTCCGTTCTTCAAGACCCAGGTGTCTTTGCTGCCGCCCCCCTGCGATGAATTGACGACCATGGAGCCTTTGACCAAGGCCACGCGCGTCAAGCCGCCGGGAAGCACGAAAATATCTTCGCCGTAAAGAATGTACGGGCGCAGATCCACATGCCGGCCTTCCAAGCGATCTCCGACGATCGTCGGCACGCGCGACAGCGACAGCATGGGCTGAGCGACATAATTGCGTGGATCCTTCTGGATGCGCTCTTTGCATTGCTCTAATTCCGCGGGCGTCGCGCGCGGTCCCAGCACGATGCCATAGCCTCCGGATTCGTTGGTCGGCTTGATCACCAGTTGATCGAGGTTGGCAAGCACATGCTGACACTGCTGAGGTTCGCCGCAGACAAACGTCGGCACATTCGGCAGAATAATGTCTTCGTCCAGATAGTATTTGATAATTTGCGGCACGTACGCGTAAACCGCCTTGTCGTCGGCGACTCCGGTACCTGGCGCATTGGCCAGCGCGACGTGGCCGGCGCGATACACGTCCATCAAACCCGCCACTCCCAGCGCCGAATCGGCCCGGAAGGTCAACGGATCCAGAAAATCGTCGTCGATGCGGCGATAGATCACGTCGACCCGGGTCAGCCCCCGGGTGGTGCGCATGTAAACATATCCCTCCGAGACCACCATGTCCGACCCCTGCACGAGCTGCACGCCCATCTGCTGGGCCAGGAAGCAATGCTCGAAATAGGCTGAATTGAAGATGCCCGGCGTCATCACGACCACGCAAGGATCGCGAACCCCCTGAGGAGCAATGTCCAGCAGCGTCTTCAGCAGTTGCTCGGGATAGCCTTCCACCGGCAGGATACTCAAGCCCTCGAACATCTGCGAAAAAGTCCGTTTCATCACCTCGCGGTTCTCGAGCACGTACGACACGCCGGACGGGCAACGCAGGTTGTCTTCGAGCACGTACAATTGGCCGTCGCGATCACGCACCAAATCAGTGCCGGTGATATGGCACCAGACACCGCACGGCGGATTGAGACCTTGGCACGGCCGGAGCAGAGATTTGCTCGATTGAATCAGCCAGTCGGGAACAAAGCCGTCGCGGATGATCTTTTGTTCGTGATAGAGGTCGTCAATAAACAGGTTGAGCGCGCGAATTCGCTGCTTCAAGCCCCGTTCGATGAGGTCCCATTCCCGGCCCTCCACGATTCTGGGGAGGATATCGAAGGGCCAGATTTTTTCCGTGCCGGCTTCATGGCCGTAAACATTGAACGTGATGCCCATGTTCAACAGCGCCAGGTCCGCCGCTTTTTGTCGCCGCTGGAGCTCCCCTTCGGAAAGCGATTGAAGCTTGCCGGCCAACAATTCGACGCTGGAACGTGGCTGCCCGTCGGCAGCGAACATCTCGTCGTAATATCCGTCCGTCATGTAGGACTTAAGGTCCATCAGTGCTTCCTGTCGCGGCTTGCTCACAACCGCAGCCGATTTGTCATCGCAAACGATGCGGTGCGGACCATGGCCATCGGACCATTGTAAGAAGATTTGACCGCTTGCGGTGGCCTCAGCGCGAAAAAACGGTGCCTGCCCACAAACAAGGCAGCGGCGGACGCTTTGCTGGGCAAATTTGACCGCTTTAGCATTGAAACTTGTTGCGGGCGATCGGAATGCAACCCATGTGCCTTGGGGCCTGCCGCTAGCGTTTTTGGGCGTCTCGGTTTCGCCGCAGCGGTTGAGTTGCGGCCCAAGCCGGTAATCTAGGCAAACTCAGGGGCACAACCAGGGCCGAACGCCTCGAAATGGGGGCTAGCACTCTGTTCGGACATTGCCACGATTCCTTGAAACTCCTTGCACATTTGTCGGTAGTCCAGTCGCGACAAGCAACTCGGCTTGTCTGACCGGGGGACTTCCGGTATCTCTACGCCGCCTTTTGTCCGGCGCATTACACGATCCGTCATATCCCGCGCCGACTTGGGCGGCCGCACTGCGCCCCTGGCGTCCGGTCATGAAAGCCTGTCTCATCTGAGCGTTTGCAACTGTACGGAACAATCCTTGATGGCTGCCGTTCGCAGTGATACTGCCACAGGGCTCCGCGCGCTTTTGGCTATAGCCTGTGCGTTGTGGACGTTCTGCGCTCAGGCGCAAACCGCGCCTCCGCCGACGGCTCCCCCGTTTCCACCTCCACCGCAGATAACATCGCCGCCAGGGTCTCCACCTCTACCCGGGAACCTTCCCCCGCCTGGTAGTCTGCCCCCGCCTCAAGCACCGCCGTTAACTTCAAAGGCGGCTGAGCCCCCAGGCTCCATTGATGCAGAGCAAGTCGTGGAAGTGCGCGTCGTCGGCAATCGCAATGTCAAAACCCAAGAGATTCTGGGGGCGATGAAGACCAAAGTGGGCCGGCCGTTTGATGAACCCGTGCTGCAAAAAGACGTCAAGACACTGCTCACCGGCAAGAAGTTTGGATTCATCGACGTTAAACCCCGCCGCGATCCGGTTCCCGGGGGCGTCATCATCACGATCGAAGTCGTCGAACGGGCGACGCTGGAATACGTCAAGATTTTCGGCAACAAAAGAATCCCCAAGTCATCGTGCGCCAAGCAGGTCGAATTGAAAAAAGGATCCGCCCTCGATCCGTATCTCGTAGAAGAGGGGAAGCGCAAGCTCGAAGAGTATGCCAAGGGCAAGGGCTACAACGGCATCCAGGTGACCATCCTGGAAGGGACCAAGCTCAACGACCGCGGGGCCATCTACTTGGTTCACGAAGGTCCGTGTCAGAAGGTGGGCAAGGTCCACTTCATCGGCAACACCATTGCGTCCGAGGCCCGCCTGCGCACCCAAATCCAGTCGAAGCCGCCGATCCTGTGGGTCTTCAAAGGCCAGGTCGATCGCAAGAAACTGGACGAAGACATCGACAAGCTGACCGCCTACTACCGCGGACTGGGCTTCTTTCGCGCGGATCGGCCGAGAACTCGATTGGGACGAAAAGCAAAGCTGGTTGACCGTCACTTTCGTGATCGACGAAGGCCCTCGCTATAAAGTGCGCGATGTCAAGCTGCTGGGAAACAGCAAGTTCGGCACGCCAATCTTGAGCGAGCATCTAAAGCTGAAGGGGAGCCAATTCTTTGACCAGATGCAGATGAACAAAGACGTCGGGATGATCCGAGACATCTACGGCGGGCAAGGATACATTTTTGCGGACGTGCAGGCGGATCCACGCTTCCTGGAAGAACCCGGTACGCTCGACCTCGTCTACACGATCAGCGAAGGGGATCGCTATCGGGTCAGCCACATCAATGTTCACATCGAAGGAGATAATCCCCATACGCGCAACAACACGGTTCTCAACCGCTTGTCCTTGAGGCCCGGCGACGTCATCGACCTCAATAGGTTGAAGCAGAGCGAACGACGTCTCAAGGCTTCGCAACTGTTTCTCACCGACCCCACGAAAGGCAGCGCCGCCAAAATCGTCTTCAGCCCACCGGAAGGCGAGGACGACGATGGGGAGTCCTCCGTGGCGGGCAAGCCGAAAAAGCCACGCGGCAGCGGCTTCCGTGGCCAGAGCCCCGATCCCGAAAACATGGAGAACGCGGAAAACGGCGAGCCGCGCTGGAAGCGTATCGAGGTCGTATTGGAACCACTGCCGCCGGGCAGCGCAGCAAGTCAAGGGTACGCAACCGCGGCCGACGATGTACCGTTGCGGCTGCCGCCGATCGACGAGCCCTCCACGCGGCCAGGGCCAATGCCGACTCGGCCCACCGGTCCGTTGCCAGGCGATCCCAGACAGTTCGGCCCCGTCAAGGTGCCACTCCCGCCGGCCACCCCAGCGACGGCCGGCGGGAGTGGGTTCTTTTCCGTCCCGGACGACGGTGCCGTTGCCAGTCCCAGCGAGCTGCCGGCGACGGACTCGCAACCTGCGAAGCCTGCCTTGAATCCTCGGTTTGGGCCGGCGGCACGATTCTTTCGGCTACAACCGGTGGAACAAGCGGCCGCGGCTACGAAGTCGCCGTCCCGCGTACCCTGGATTGGCTTTGAAACCATCAAGAACACAACCCCTAAGTCATCGAATGGCTTTTGGCCCAAGAGTCTCTTGGACCACGCGGACGTTGACTCACCGGTCATTTTTCGCGGTCAAAGCCCCGGCTCCACACCCTTCAATCCGGCCTTAACTCCCGCGCAATACGATCCCCAGGGGACCACTTCGCTCAATCCCAGTGGATCGCCGGCGCCAGCGGGAAGCGTCCCACCCCCGCCTGCCCGTGGCGGTTTTTTAGGTCTGTTCGCACCGCGGCAGCCGGCACCGCCGGCCGGAGCCCCCGCGGGGTCCGCGCCGACAGGAGGAGTTTTCGGCCAGAATCCTGGCGCTGGGCCCCCCGGCTCGGATCCCAACGGCGGCGCCGCCGACACTGCCCGACGGGTCTCAGCCGATTTTCGAAAACGGTGCGCCGGCGCCGCCGGACCGTTATATCCCGCTGGATGTTTATACGCACGAAACTCAGACCGGACGATTTCAATTCGGCGCCGGAGTCAACTCAAACGCCGGCCTGGTCGGCTCGATCACCATCAACGAATCCAACTTCGACTGGCGGCGAATTCCGACCAGCATGGAGGATTGGCGCAACGGAACGGCCTTCCGCGGGGCGGGCCAGAGGTTTAATATCTCGTTGTCTCCCGGAACGCTGTTGCAAAACTACTCGGTCAGTTTTCAAGAGCCGTACCTGTTCGACTCGCTCGTCAGCTTTGGCATGAGCGGCAGCTACTTCCAGCGGTACTATCGCGACTGGACAGAAACCCGGGCGGGCGGAAGTCTCTCGTTGGGTTATCAATTCACTCCGGACTTAGGCGGAAGGGTCGCGTTTCGCGGCGAGAACGTCCGCATCTCGAATCCCAGCAACCCACAAGAACCTCAATTAGAGCGGGTCTTGGGCAACAACTCGCTGTATAGCATCTCCGGCACCTTGATCTACGACACGCGAGACAATACCTTCCTGTCTACCGAGGGCTTCTACATTCAAGGAGGAATCGAGCAAGAATTTGGCTCGTACGTGTTCCCGCGCTCGACGTTGGACATACGGAAGTTTTTCACCATTCGACAGCGGCCGGACGGTTCAGGCCGGCACGTGTTCACGCTCTCCTCACTGCTTGGCATCGAAGGCCAAAACGCGCCCCTCTATGAGCATTTCTTTGCCGGCGGTATCGGAACGATCGAAGGTTTTCAATACCGCGGAGCATCGCCGCAGGATTTAGGCGTGATTGTGGGCGGAACCGTGGAGGCCATGGGCAGAGCGGAATATATGCTTCCAATCACGGCCGACGACATGCTGCGAATGGTCGCCTTCTGCGATGCCGGCATCGTCGAGCCGACATTCGCCTACCAACAACAAAGCCTTCGCGTCGCGCTGGCATCGGGCGCGCATCACGCTCCCCGCGTTGGGTCCGGCCCCAATTGCGCTGGATATTGCCGTTCCCGTAATCCGAAACCCCAACGACATTCTGCAATACTTCCAGTTCTTCGTGGGCTTCGGCCGGTAGCAACGCAACAAGGATTTTTTTATAAGGAAGGCAGGAAAGGAAGAAACGACCGGTAGGACATCAGAGCGATTGCGCATCTCTGCGTCCCTTCTCTCATCTTCTCCTGTTTTCTCCTGCCTTCCTGATTAAAACCTCTTCAATTCTCCGGTTCAGTAGCCCCAGCGGTAACCGGTTTGCGAATAGTCGCCGAAGTAGCCCGTGTGGTGAACCACACGAGGGCGATACTCGGGCGCCGAACCATCCCCAGCGGTACGAAGGCCCGGCAAATCCATAAACCGGTATCGGCCCGTAGCCGCGCAGGCGCGTCAAGGACTGAAGGGTAGTTGTAATGGGGGTAGTGCGGATTCGACGGATACCCGGCCCAAGCCGGCGCGGCCGCGAACAGCAGCACGACGCCAGTAAAAAGGACCGGCGCAAGGCATCTCGCCGAGGCGTACGGACCGCGCTGAGTCCCCAAGGATGGCACAGCGATGATAACATGGCGACCTCACAACGGTTTTGCAGGTGGGTTGGATTAGCGGGCTAATAAGCACATCGACCACCTGGAACCGCCTGCTGAAGCGCAAACCAGGCGCGGTTTCGCCGTAAATCGCGGAACTGCCGTCACAATGGCTCAAGAATGCCCAGATTCGCATCCGCGGCAGCATCAGCCGTGCTGCCGTAAATGACAAAGGAGAAGCTGTTACCAGTAAGCAACAGCCCGGCATAGATTCCCCACAGCGGCCATAGCCGAAGCCGCCTGAGTAGCCGGGGGTTGGCACGCCATAATTGGCGATGCCGTAATTGGCGATGCCATAGACCGAGGCTGAATAGAGCGGAAGGCCGCCCCAATCCCCAAGGACGATAGCCGCCGTACAAGTTCCCGTAGTATCCGAAGGGCTGATACGCGGCCAGGTACGGGAATCCGCCCCAGTAGCCGCCAAATCTCCAAGGGCCCAGTCCGTAATAACCGACGCTGCTGTTGCCGCCGAGGTAGCTGCCGTAGTTGGCAAGATAAGCCGGATCATAGGATCCGGCAACCGTGCCGTAGGCCCACGGATAATGATAGGAAAATGTCCGCTGAGAGACGTCCAACGCAGGGGCATCGGAAACAGGGGCCGTCATCGACTCTGAATCCGTCCACGGATCCACGGATTGCATTTGTTTTGCCGGCCGAATGTCGGCTTGCTTTGCCGATGGCAAACCAGTTTGCTTCGCCGAGAAGGCGCCGGGGTTCAGGGTCGGCATCGTCGATTGTCGCCGAGTGTCGGGCTGTGCCGAACCGTCGACGAACTTCATGATGTGAGGAATCGTTGGCCTTCCAAACACACGGGTGAAGATCGCGTGCTTAATCAGGCCGGTATGGGGCGCTCCCTCTTCCTGGGCTGTCGCCGGCGCGGCAAGAAACGCACCGGCAGCACCAACGAAACTTGCCACCGCAAAAAAACTGGCTGCTGCCCTCCGTGGAGCCGCCGGCCGAGTCGTTCGCATGGGTTCTGCCTTTTGACGGGTGACATGTGGAGAGCTAGCTCCATGTTCAATGTTACGCCGCCAAAGTCTCGTCCGTCAAGGCTTATCGCACTTTCCCTAAGCACGTAAACGCCGCAGTTAGACCGCGTCAAGCGTTTTTGCCGGCAAGCGATTCGCCGTGGCTAGTATTTGAGCAGGCTGAAGGGATGGTACGCCGCCAAGCAGCTGCCCTCCCCCCAACCCTTCCAACTCGATCAGAAAGGCACATCCCGCAACGTGGGCGCCCGCTTTTTCCACAAGCCGGCAGCAGGCTTCCACCGTGCCGCCTGTGGCCAGCAGATCGTCGACGATGAGCACGCGCTGCCCCGCGGCAATCCCGTCGACGTGCATTTCCAGAGTATCGGTACCGTATTCGAGCGCATAATCAAACGAATGGGTGTCGCAGGGGAGCTTGCCGGGCTTGCGAACCGGCACGAAGCCGACATTGAGTTCGAGTGCCAGGGGCGCGGCAAAAATGAACCCCCGCGCTTCGGCCGCCGCCACCGCGTCAATCGACTGACCGCGATACTTCGCCACGAACTGGGCAATCGCCGCGCGAAATGCAGGCGGCGAAGCGAGCAGCGGGGTGATGTCCCGAAACAGAATCCCCGGCTTCGGAAAGTCAGGCACCGCGCGAATGTAGTCGCTCAATTCCATGACGGCAAACGGCCAACTCTTGGCGGTGACTAATCCGCGGGCAAATACGCGGCAACGATCACGTTACGAACTTCGCTATTCTTAGCCGTCCGCCAGCCGCGACACAAGGGTCCTACGGCGGGTTGCTCGGCGTCGAAGTCTTTCACCCGCGGCTCATCAAAAGGCCCCGAGGCGAATCGCTGCGGCAGCTCACCCCGGGCAGAGAGCCTTTCGCGACTTACGGCGATTGATCTAAACCGATCGCCAGTTTGCCCAAGGCCTCGGTCTCGATTTGGCGGACCCTTTCCCGGGTCAGGCCCAGCGATTCGCCGATTTCCTTGAGAGTCCGCGGTTCGTTGTCGTCCAGGCCAAACCGCATGCGCAAGACCGTCGCCTCGCGAGGATCCATGGTGTGCAGCATACCCATGACGTGTACCAGGTTATCGCTGTCGATCAGCTCGTCGTCGGGGCTCTTGAGCCGATCGTCCTGGATCATTTCGCCGAGCGACCAGCCGGCCTCGGTCTGGTCGGTTTGCGGAGTCGAGTTATAGATCCGAATGGCCTTTTTGATGATCGGCAACTTTTTCTTCGGTAATCCGAGCACGCGGGCAATCTCTTCGGGCGTGGGCGTGCGGCCCAATTCTTCGGCCAGCCGCGCGCTGGCGCGCCGCCACTTGGACAGCAACTCGACCATGTAGGCCGGAATGCGGATCGTCTTGGCCGTGTTGATCAGGGCCCGCTTGATCGACTGCTTGATCCAATAGCTGGCATAGGTGCTGAAGCGAGTCCCCATGCCGGGATCGAATCCTTCCACGGCTCGCAGCAAGCCCAGGTTGCCTTCTTCGATCAGGTCCTGCAGGCTCAGGCCTTTGCCGGTATAGCCCCGGGCAATGTTGACCACGAGCCGCAGGTTAGCGCGGACCATGCGGTCCCGGGCACGGATATCGCCTTGGCCAATGGCGGTGGCCAACTCGTGTTCATCCCGAGCCGTAAGCAACGAGGTTTCGTTGATCTCGCGCAGGTAGGTTTCCAGCGGGGTCTGAACAGCTGAGGAAGTCCGGCGGCGTGTTGTAGTCATCGGGTCAAATCGCGGAGGGGGAACGAGTGTGCTTTATTGAACCGACTGAACTATCGACTCGAGCGAATACCCTTCTATAAAGAAGCGGCCACGTAACGACATGCGACGAATGTGCGTCGAGTTCGGGCGTTATCGGAAGCTCCGCTCAATCCGGCGCCGACAACGTCCTGAAATGACGCTCGTACACGTTGGTGCGCAGCGTGCCGAGAATTCGTGATCAGGCGCGTCGTTACCGCCGGAGCAGCCGGCACTTCCGCCACGTCCGGATTTTCTTTGAGAGACCGAGCCGATGCGTCATGGCTGCGGCCTTGCAGAAGGCCCCGATGGCCTTGCTCGAAGCCCGAACAGGGCGCGCGATGATAGCCCGGGGCGGAGCGCAGCGCACGAAGCCCTGAGCTATCGCGGTGCGCCCCGGTTGGAGCTTGAAATCCGCAAAATCGGAACAAAAAAACCCAGGGATTCAATCCCTGGGTTTTGTGCGATCGTTTCACGCGTCAGCTTGCTCAGGTGGCGGCCGACGTCTTGATCAGCGGCCCTGATTCGCCGCTCACGCCACCCTTCAATTCGCTGGGAGGCGTGCCGGGCGAAGAACCTGGCGAACTCGGCGCAACGGCTGCCTGGTGCTCACCGGCCTGATCTTCTTCGGCCCATTCCACGCGCTTGCGCGAAAGCCCGATCTTACGTTCGTTCGGGTCAACTCGCAAAATTTTAACCTCGATCACGTCGCCCACCTTGACGATCTCCTCGGGGTTCTCGACTTTGTGGTCGGCGAGCTCGGAGATGTGCAGCAGGCCTTCCAAACCGTTCTCCAGCCCGACGAAAACGCCGAAGTTGGTGAGCTTGGTCACGGTGCCGCTGACCAATTGGCCCGGCTGGTACTTGCTGGGGATATCGGTCGCCCAGGGATCTTCCTCGAGCTGCTTGAGCCCCAAGGCGATGCGGCGGCGCTGTTGATCGACCGACAGCACCTTGCACTTGATCTTCTGCCCCTTCTCGACCACTTCGCTGGGATGGCTGATCTTGCGGGTCCACGACATGTCGCTGACGTGCAGCAACCCGTCGATCCCTTCTTCGATCTCGATGAACGCCCCATAGTTGGTGAGGTTGCGGACCGTGCCTTCGACGATGGTGCCGGGCGGATAACGATCGGCGACCTTGTCCCAGGGATTGGCCTGGGTCTGCTTCATGCCCAGGGAGATTTCCTGCTTTTCCTTGTTGATGCCCAGCACGACGACTTCGATCTCGTCGTCGATATGCACCAATTCGTTCGGATGGCTGATGCGCTTGGTCCACGACATCTCGCTGATATGGACCAGCCCCTCGATCCCCTCCTCAAGCTTCACGAAGGCCCCGTAGCTCATCACGTTGACCACGGTACCCTTGACGACCGAACCGACCGGATACTTGTCGCTGACCGATCTCCCACGGGCTGGCCGATTTTTGCTTCAGGCCCAGAGCGATCTTTTCCTTTTCGCGGTCGACGTGCAGGATCATCACCTCGAGTTCCTGGTCGATCGCAACCATCTCCGACGGATGCCCGATGCGGCCCCAGCTCATGTCGGTGATGTGCAACAGGCCGTCGATGCCGCCCAGATCGACGAACGCGCCGAACTCGGCGATATTCTTGACCACGCCCTTGCGGGTCTGGCCGACTTCCAAGGTGCTGAGCAGGTGGGCCTTCTTTTCGGCGCGCTCGCTCTCGATCAGGGCCCGGCGGCTGACGACGATGTTGCGCCGTGCGTCGTCGATCTTGAGCACCAGGCACTGGATCGTGCGGCCGATGTAGTCGCCGATGTCGGCCGGTCGGCGAATATCGACCTGGCTGGCCGGCAAGAACACGTTGACGCCGATATCGACCAGCAAGCCCCCTTTGATTTTGCGGGTGACGGTGCCGGTGACGATGTCGTTTTCGTGGACGGTCTCCATGACCTTGAGCCAGGCCTCGATCTTCTCGGCCTTGCGCTTGCTCAGGGTGATCATGCCGCGGCCTTCGTCGGTGCGGCCGAAGACGTCTTCGACGTCCTCGATCAGCACTTTGACTTCCTGGCCGGGTTGCGGAGGATCTTCCCATTCTTCCCATTCGTTGAGCGGGATCATCCCCTCGCTCTTGTAGCCGACGTCGACCAGGACGAATTCGCCGTCGACGCGGAGAATCTTGCCGTGCAGAATCTGGTTGACGGACAGATCTCCGCCGCCCCAGTCGATTTCGCTTGTGGCGGCGCCGCCCATTGCGGCTGCGAGTTCTTCTTCCCACTCTTCTTGCTTGAGATCCAATCCACGAATGAGGTTGCGATTAACCATAGTCCCTTTTTTGTGCGATTCTGCGTTGAATTCCGGATTGCCGAGAGTCGACTGGTCTGCCGCCAGCGTTACTGGCAGACGAACAGACGCCGCCCGGCCGTCGAAAGATTGCGGCTGCCGCGCTACACGCTCCCAGCGCTATCTCAGAGATACTGCGCGGTGCGTAATCCGGTTTCAGGCGGGGGGTTAGAGTCTTCTTTGCGGTGCCCGAGCTTTCCAACACGGAAAGACAACGGTCGAGCAGCAAAACGAATCAAGAATCTTATCAAAGTTGTTGGCTGATGGCAATTAGAAGTGAACAAGTGAGGCGGTCAAAGGGTCCAATCAGCTAGCAAAAACTTCGGCTTGCTTGCTGGTAAGCCGCGCGGCCGCAAGTTCCCACTCCATCCTGTTTAAACGCTCCTAGATGCACACATGTTCATTTGAAATCGAAAAATTTTGCCCGAAACGGCTGGCACCCCGATGGCTCGGCTGCCCCCCGCCATCTGTGCTCGATCGGCGTTGACTCTTAAACGTATTTGCCGGATACTTGATGGATGCTGTCCTGCCAGCCCGCTTTGTTTTAACGTATTACTAGAGTGACAGTTACGAACAGCTAGCCGAGCCGCCGAATTTTCATGGCAGTCGCCGAACTCAACGATTTGCGTCAGTACTGCGTTGACGTGGCTGAGCGTGCCCGCCAAGCCTCGCGCGGGTTGGCCCGCGTGCGCGGCGATGTGAAAAACGCCTGGCTGCGGCGCAGCGCCGCGTTGCTTCGTCAGCGGTACGCCGATTTGCTGGCCGCCAACCAGCGCGACCTAACCGGCGCACCCCAGTTTGGCCTGACAGCGGCCCAGATCGATCGGCTGCGGCTCACCCCGAAAAGCATCGAAGGGATCGCCACGGCCTTGGAAGAGGTCGCCGCGCAAAAAGACCCGGTCGGCGAGGTGATTGAATCGACGGTGCGGCCCAATGGGCTCGACGTGCAAAAGATCCGAGTGCCGCTCGGCGTTGTCTTTTTCATCTACGAGTCGAGGCCGAATGTCACCGCCGACGCGGCCGCGATCTGCGTCAAAAGCGGCAATGCCGTGATCCTCCGAGGGGGGAAGGAAGCCGCGTATTCGAGCCGCGCCATTGTCGACGTACTGGCAGAAGTGGCTCATGAGGTCGGACTGCCGGCGGACGCCGTGCAGCTTGTCGGCACCGCCGATCGCGAGGCGGTGGGGCATTTCCTGCGGCTTGACGAGTACATCGATCTGGCCATTCCGCGCGGCGGCGAGGGGTTGATTCGCCGCGTCGTGGCCGAAGCGAAGATGCCGGTGATGAAGCATTATGCCGGCAATTGCCATGTCTATGTCGACCAGCACGCCGATCTGGAGATGGCCCAGCGAATCGTGGTGAACGCCAAGTGTCAGCGAATGGGAGTCTGCAACGCCGCCGAATCGCTCCTCGTGCATGCCGGCGTGGCGGCGGAATTCGTTCCTCGCGTGGGCAAGGCGCTGCTGGAGCGCGACATCGAAATCCGCGGCGACGACCCGACGTGTCGTCTGCTTTCGCCAGCCGTGCCGGCCAGCGAGCAGGATTTTTATACCGAATACCTGGGTCCGATTATTTCGGTGAAAATCGTCGATTCGTTGGATGCGGCCATCGAACACATCAACCGCTATAGCTCGCGGCATACCGAGGCGATCGTCACGACAGACCTGGCGGCAGCCCGCGAATTTACGGCCCGCGTGGACAGTTCGGCGGTGATCGTGAATGCCAGCACCCGGTTCAACGACGGCGGCGAATTCGGCCTCGGAGCCGAGATTGGCATCAGCACCGATAAATTCCACGCCCGGGGCCCGTGCGGCGTGCGCGAGTTGACCACGTATAAGTACGTCGTCTACGGGACCGGGCAGGTCCGGGAATAGGAACAGGGAAGTTCGAAGTTTGGAGTCCGAGTCCAAAATGCGGAGCCGTGGGTCCAGTGGTAGCTGCGGCACGCCGTAGCCGGTTCGGCGTCTTTGGACTTCAGAATTTGGGCTCTCAGGCAATTTCGACGCTCAGGCATGGAGGCTGCGATGTCCGGTGAGGTTCTTAGTCAGGCAGAGGTCGAGAGCCTGCTCAGCGCAATGGAGACCGGCGGACTGCCGGGTGCCAAGCCTCCGGTCGCGCCGGTAGCGACCCGTCGCTCCGCGCCCGCGGCGGTTCCCGCGAAGTCGCGCGACAAGATTACCCCCTACGATTTCAAGCGGCCAGAGCGAGTGGGCAAGGAACAGATGCGTGCCTTGCAGACGCTGCACGAAGGTTTTGGCCGCAATTTCGGTGCGGCCCTGTCCGCGTTGCTGCGCAGCATTGTGGAAGTCAAGCTGACCAGCGTCGACCAACTCACCTATAGCGAGTTCGTCTTCAGCCTGGAGAATCCCACCTGCTTCAATTTGCTGCGGGCGGCCCCGCTCGAAGGCAACTTGATCCTGGATATCAACCCGTCGATCCTGTATCCGATCATCGACCGGCTGCTGGGTGGCGGACGCGAGACGGGTCCTTTGGCCCGGCGGCCTCTCACGGAAATCGAACTCCGGCTCGTTTCGCGGATTACCGGGCTGTTCCTGATTGAAATGCACCGGGCCTGGGAAAACGTCGTCGACCTGGAGCTGTCCGTCGAACGGGTCGAGAGCAATCCTCAGCTCGTGCAGATCGTCCCCCCGAACGAAGTCGTGGTGCTGATCAGCTTCGAGCTCACCATCGGCGACCTGCGCGGCATGATGAATTTGTGCATTCCGTTCAATTCCATCGAGCGAATCGGCTCGAAGCTCTCCAGCAATAGCTGGGTGACGTATGGCAAGCGGCAGGCATCGCCGGAGTCGATCAAGCAGATCAGCCACAGCCTGCAAGGCTCGCTGGTGGAGTTGGTCGTGCATTTGGCCGAAACGACGATCACGACTTCGGACATGATCGGCCTGCGAGTGGGCGACATCATCACCACGGATAAGGACACGCGAAGTCCGATTGCGGTCAGCATCGAAGGCGTGCCCAAATTCAACGCCAGGCCCGGGGCCCATAAAGGGCACAAGGCGATCCAGATCGAGTCCGAGATTGCGCCGACGAAGATGTAGTAGCCGCAAGTCGCTGACCTCGCCCCATAGACGCGCCCGCCAGCCGCTCTATAATTCGCAATTCGAACCCGTGTAGTGCTTTGTCGTTGCCAGTTACGGCGCGCCGTCAGCAGGAGTCCTAGTTTTGGCAGTCGAAAAGGTCGTCATCATTGGCAGTGGTCCGGCTGGCTGGGCCGCCGCGATTTACGCGGCGCGGGCCGAATTGAAGCCGCTTGTTTTCGAAGGGGCCATCACCCAAGAAAACCAGGTCGCCGGCACGTTGCCGCTGGGACAGTTGAATCTGACCACCGAGGTCGAGAACTACCCCGGCTTTCCGGCGGGCAATCTGGGGACTTACCTCGACAACGCAATTATCTCCGAAGTGCGGGCAGGGATGCCGGAGCACTCCAAGCACGGGATCAGCGGTCCGGAGCTCATGGAGTTAATGCGTCAGCAGGCCAAGAACTTTGGCACCCGCATCATCACCGACGACATCGTAAAGGTCGACTTCGGGGTCCGCCCGTTCAGCCTAACGTCGCTCGAAGGAAAAGTCACCGAGACCACGGCCGTGATCGTGGCCACGGGTGCGCGGGCTAACTATCTCGGATTGACCAGTGAAGACCTGTACAAGAACCGTGGCGTGAGCGCCTGCGCCGTGTGCGACGGAGCGCTCCCCAGGTTCCGCAACAAGCCGCTGGTAGTCGTCGGCGGCGGCGACACGGCGGTCGAAGAGGCAACCTACTTGGGCAAATTCGCCAGTCGGGTATATCTGGTTCATCGCCGCGACAAGCTGCGGGCTTCGAGGATCATGGCCGAGCGCGCCGAACGCGATCCGAAGATCGAGCTCGTGTGGAACCACAACCTGACCGAAGTGCTGGGCAACGACCGCCAGGGGGTGTTCGGTGCGCAGCTCGAATCGACGCTGGACGGCGGCATTCGCGAGATCGAAGCGAGCGGCGTCTTTCTAGCCATCGGCCACACGCCCAACACCAGTTTCCTGGCCGGACAATTGGCCCTCACGGCGAAGAATTACATCCAATGGACGGTGCCGTTCCGCACCAATACCAGCGTTGAGGGGGTATTCGCGGCCGGCGACGTGGCGGACGACTATTACCGCCAGGCAATCACGGCCGCCGGCAGCGGCTGCCAAGCGGCCCTCGACTGCGAACGCTGGTTGGCCTCCCGAGGGCATCACTGAACGGAGTTTCGTGATTCGTGGAAAGTAGCAGGCACACTCCGTGTGCCGTCCGCCCTGTTTGGTTACGGCACACGGAGTGTGCCTACTACTTTGAGGAGCCCCCATGGAAAAGCTTTCCGTAACCCAAGCGCGGCAAGTTGAGTTTGCCGGGCGGGAAGTGCGGTTGCAGGGCTGGATTCGCACGCGCCGCGACTCGAAAGGAGGCTTCAGTTTCTTGGAACTGAACGACGGTTCGTCGCTGGCGAATATCCAGGTGGTTGCCGAGGCCGCGCTGCCAAACTACGAGAGCGAAGTCAAGCATCTCGTCGCCGGATGCAGCGTGACCGTGGAAGGGGAGCTCAAGGCTTCTCCGGCCAAGGGACAAGCCACGGAAGTGCAGGCCGCCCGGGTCGTCGTACACGGTTGGGCCGATCCCGAGGCATATCCTTTGCAGAAAAAACGGCACTCGTTCGAGTTTCTGCGGACGATCGCCCATCTGCGGCCGCGCACCAATACCTTCGGAGCGATGGCCCGGGTGCGAAATTGCATTTGCCGCTCGATCCATAACTTTTTCCAGGAAGAAGGCTTCCTCTACGTCCACCCGCCGATCATCACGGCCAGCGACTGCGAAGGCGCGGGGGAGATGTTCAAGGTCACGACGCTCGATCTTGCCAACGTTCCCAAGCAAGGTCCGCTGGTCGACTGGTCGAAGGACTTCTTCAATCGGCCGGCCTATCTGACGGTGAGTGGACAATTGGAGGGGGAGATCTTCGCCTGCGCGCTAGGCAAAATCTACACCTTCGGTCCGACGTTCCGCGCGGAGAATTCGAACACGTCGCGCCACCTGGCTGAGTTTTGGATGGTAGAGCCGGAGATGGCCTTCTTTGAGCTGACTGACAACATGCAGTTGGCCGAGGCTTTTCTGAAACGGATTTTCATCGACGTGCTGAGCCAGTGCAGGCCGGATCTGGAACTGTTCAACGAGCATGTCGATAAAACGGTCATTTCCACGCTGGAAAGCATTGTGGCCAGCGACTTCGTCCGGCTGTCGTACACCGACGCGATCGGCATCCTCGAACGTTCGAAGGTCGAGTTCGAATTTCCCGTCGCTTGGGGCCATGACTTGCAGGCGGAACACGAGCGCTACCTGACCGAACAGGAATTCGGCAAGCCGGTGATCCTGTTTGATTACCCCCGTTCGATCAAATCCTTTTACATGCGGGTCAACGACGACGGGCGGACCGTGCGGGCCATGGATATTCTCGTCCCCCGAGTCGGCGAGATCATTGGCGGCAGCCAGCGCGAAGAGCGGCTGGATGTCCTGGAAATGCGGATGCGCGAACAAGGGCTCGACCCACAAGCGTATTGGTGGTACCTCGATTTGCGGCGGTACGGCACCGTGCCCCACTCGGGTTTTGGGCTGGGACTCGAACGGGTTTTGCAATTTGTCACGGGCATGGGCAATATCCGGGATGTGATCCCGTTCCCGCGGACGCCAGGTAGCGCGGATTTTTGATGGGCAGATGGCATTGCTGATCCAGAAGCGGTGAATTGACGCAACGCATTATAAAATAATGAGTTGGGAAATTCTCACACAATTATTCGCGTGCTTTTTGAACCCCAAGCGAAAAATTTCGCGGACTCAAGCGAACCATCCGTTCGATTTAGTGTCTAAGAGTACGACGATAAGGCTTTTGCCGCTTCGGTCCGCCTTGACGCGGACCGATGGCGGTACGAGACTTATTTAGGTGCTGGTTGGTTCCAGCCCCGCAAAGCTTTTTGAAACGTTTTTCATTTTCTCTCCAACCGCGCAGCGCAGGGGGATCCCATGCGTACGTTCACGAACATTTTCACGATTAACGGCTGCTTTGGTATTAACCAAGACCGTTTCACCGTGAAGACATCGGCCGAACGTTACGCACGCGCTGCGATGCATCTCTTGGCATGGCATGCCGACGCGCTCGGTAGTCGCCTCCACGGACTGAAAAGTCTGGTGGTAGACGCGGTTACCAAAGCGGTACTTCAGGGACAGCCCACATGCTTGTCCTTGTCAGGACCGCAACCGTGCCGGCAGCCAGTGCGGCGGTCGTTCGAGACCATAGAAAGTTAACGCTAGTAAAGCTAGCAAATTAACTTTCCCGTCCCACGGGGACACTCGAAACGACCGGCTTCACGCTCGGCCGCCGCGGGCTTTGTCGCCTTCGGCCGTCCTTCGCGTGAACGCCTTCGCCCCTCGCTGATTCGCTCCACTCCACTCGCGATTTGTTGGTCGCGATTGCGAATGGGAAGCGAAACAAGGCTGAGGAGCGACGGGCCGCCGCAAAGACCCTGTATTTCATCAATCCCAATCCAAACGCATAGCCGGGTTCGCCCGATCGAGGAGAGACATGAACGTTCAGGAGTGCGAGACGGAGACCAGCGGGTTAAGCCTTGTCCTGGCCGCCCAGCAGGGAGACCGGGAAGCCTTCGGCCAGCTCGCTCAGCGCGTATGAGCGGGCCGTGTACGCCACGGCTTATCGGCGGTTGGGCAACCATGCCGAGGCGCAGGAATTGTGCCAGGAAGTATTCGTCAAGGTGCTCGAGCGGATCGGTCAACTGCGGCAGCCGGAATGCTTCAGCGGCTGGTTGCGCAGCGTCACTACGCGGATGGCGATCAACCGAGCCGTGCGGCGCCGGCCGGCCTTTTCGACCGAACCGCAGCTGCTTGAGTCCACCTGCGTTGACGAGCGCACGCCACTCACCGCGGTCCTGGCCGGAGAGCGGGAGCGGCAGGTGCATGCCGGCCTGGACCGGCTCGGCGAGCTCGACCGGCAGACCTTGACGGCGTTCTATGTCGACGGCGAATCGCTGATCGAAATGAGCGACCGCTTCGATTCGCCGGTAGGCACCATCAAGCGGCGGCTGCATGTGGCCCGCAAGCGGCTGGCCAAGGAACTTGAAGAGCTGGTGGCTGTGTGAGGGGGTGGGAGGGCGCTTCCGCTGCGACGGAGTTTGCAGCGGAAGCCCTCCCTTTTTTTCTTGGAGTGGCCGGGTGGGAACCCAGCGACGCAGTCGTTGGGCTATTTTCAAATTGCTGGTTTCTTTCAAGCGGCTGGCGTCAGGCGGCGGCTTTCGAGGGGAACACAATGACGCCGTCCGACTGGCTGGGATCCGCGGTCGTGTCCGGTTCGTCCGCAATCCTGATCCGGCTCTTGTTGGCGGCGTAATAGGCGACCAGCACGGCAACGGCGAGCAGTACGTTTCCCCAGAAACGTCCGCCACAGATCTGCACGAAGTAAAGCAGGGAGAATCCCGTGCCGTGCACCCTTAGGTGCATCAATAGCACGGAAGGAATGAGTAGGGCTAGCAAGGTTCGGCGCCGTTCCAAGGATCGCGAGATGGAGTCCAGCACAAAGTAATAGGGAAACACCAACGCAATGGAATTGTGTTTCCAAGCCAGCGGATTGCAGACCGTCATGAAGATCAGCAGCAGCGAAAGGATTGCCGCGTCGCGACGTTCCGGTTGCTGATTGCGCAGCGCCACGAGAAACCAGGCATTCATGGCGATCGCCAACAGGCAAGTCAGGCCGAGCCAGATGCGCCCCACGGTTGCCATATCCAGGTTCGCCACATTCACTCCCAACTCGGTGGGGCTCAAAAAACGAAACAGGATGGCAAACAAGGAT
This sequence comes from uncultured Planctomycetia bacterium, assembly GCA_963807715.1. GTDB lineage: Bacteria > Planctomycetota > Planctomycetia > Pirellulales > PALSA-1355 > CAWECK01. Next base: position 367,409 of record CAWECK010000016.1, on the reverse strand, counting down.
TGATTTCGCACTTCCCACAACATGGACGGCATGAGCGTGCTATGAAGATTGATCACCCATTCACCAACCAACTTTGCATTCGCGTCCCAGCCGACCCACGCAGCTGGTAATAGCAACAAGGCCAGCATTCCGCAAACGAGCGACGCCGCAACCCGCTTTCCACCGCGCACGATCAAGTGCGGCACAAAGCACAGCGGCACTACCTTGATGCAAATAGCGGCCGCCAAAGCTACCCCGGCGAGCCTTTGTTTACCTTGCGAAGCCCAGCGATACGTCAACATGCACAAGGCTATCCAGCAGGTTGTCGGTTGGCCCGATTGAAATTGATTGATGACGTAGCCGATGGTGATCACGAACGTGGCCAGCGCCAGCCAACCGCGATACGACGTCCAACGCCCGTCGGGATACAGTATTCGAAAGCCGACACCGTAGATGACCCCCAGCAGCGAAAGGTCCACCAGGAACCAAACGAGCCTGGCCATTCTCGGCGGCAACCACTGGATCGCGGTCACGGCAAGCGCCTCGGCCGGGGCGCTCTTGAAGGTTTCTTCAACGCCAAAGTTCAAATAGTAAATAGGCATTCGGGCCGCCATGTCCCGGCCAGCCCGATAGTAAACACCAAAATCGCCGCGCGGGGGAACCTCGGTCGCCAGGACGACCCGAACGGCAAAATAAATCAAAAATAGCGCCAACAAGGCTACCGCGATGCCGGGCCAAACCATGTTCTGCACACGGCCCGATGGCTCTGCAGCGGAGGCGGCGCGAGACCGGTGCCAGGGGGGTCTTGAGCGACGACCAATCCCAGGGAGGGCGGGCCTGACCGCTGGGAGTGTCGCAACGAGCGGATTCTGTGATGGAGTGCCACCCGCGCATCTCGTGTGCTGAACTTTACTGAAGTTAACGTTCCTGTCGGTGGCATCGACAAAAACGAAGGTTCCGGTGGAGACGATGTCGGCGGAACGAATTAGGCTGCGTGTCTTACCCAAATTAAGAAACGCGCCGTGGGATTTGATCGATTCGCCCCCGCAGCCCCTATTCAACGCTTTGCAGTGGTGGCGGAGCCGACCGCGATTGGGCGCCGAATCTGACCGGCCACAGCCGGCCCTACGAGAATTGGCAGGGCGACTCGCGCTGACTTGCGCTAAAGCTCAATGTCGCCACGGGATGGAGTCAGCGTTTGAGGGTGGCTACGACTGCCAAGGCGATCCACCCCAAGATCCAGCAAGTGCCGCCAACTGGCACGACATGAACCAACGGCCGGATTCCTGTGGCCAGCCAGGCATAGATGCCGCCGGAAAATAGCACTATGCCAACTACGAACAGTCCACCCGGCCAGGCCCAGCGCCCCGCGGGCTGCTGATCCGCCAAGAGCCCCACCAACACGAGGGCGATTGCGTGGAACATCTGGTAGCGCACTGCGGTTTCAAAGCTTTTCAACTGATGTTCATCCAGGCGTCTTTCCAGCACGTGCGCTCCCATAGCGCCAGCCGCCACGGCGACGGCTGCGATCACGGCGCCGAGCACAAGCCAATACTTCGCAAGCATCCTTACACCTCAAGCGTTGTCTCTCGCGCAATCGTCGCATTTCCGAGCCACAGGAATGCGAGCCGATGCTGGCATCGTAGGCGAAATGCCCCCCAACGGATAGCCAGGCCGCCCGCGTCTTGATGCTCCCGGCCGAACGGCAGGACGCGAGTCGTGTCAAGAAAAGAGGACGACCAGCCGGGGGGCAAGCTGGTCGTCCTCAACGCTACGCTAGCGAACTTTAGACTTCAGACTTTGGATATTGAGCTGGGCTCACGGCCCCGTTACCGGCGGCTGAATGCCCAAACGTTCTTCTTCCTCTTCCTGGATGATGATGCGGGGAGTGACCATCATCATCAAGCTTTGAGTTTCGCGGCCGATGCCGACGTTCTTGAACAAACGATTGATATAGGGCAGCTTACTCAGGATCGGCACGCCGAATTCGTTGCGGCCTTCGCTCAATCGTTTGACTCCGCCCAAGAGCACCGTGCCGCCGTCGGGCACGCTCACCGTGGTCGTGACGGTCACGAACGAGAAGGTCGGCAACTGCACCGTAATGCCGTTGTTACTGCTGGCGTTCGTTGTCGAGCCGCTGGCCCCGTCGCTCCCGGCCCCGTTCGTTGCATTGCTGCCGCTGGTGCTGGTGCTGGAACTGTTGGATCCCTGGAACGTGAACTCCTGCACGTTGCCGATCTGGCTGAAGAACGGCACGATGGTCAATCGCACAAAGCGGCGATCGTTCGAGATGACGGCTTGCACCGTCATGAAGGTCCCCTCGGACAGCACCACGATCACCGGCTGCTGCGCGGCGGCAAAGTCGCCCACGACCGGGATCACGCTGATCACGAAGGGCGTCTGCGAGGTATCCGACACGAACGCCTGCTGACCATTGAACAACGTCACCTTGGGAGCTTGCAACACGTTGCTGCGGCGGTCTCCCTGAGACGCGTTCACCAGGAAGTAGGCCTCGATGTCGCTCAAGATGGCGAAGCCGAAGTGGGCTACGTCGGTCGGCTGGCCGAACTGCGGCGTGGCCAGGGTGAAACTCGATTGCGAGAACGGAATGTCCAGGTTCGAGGTAAAGTTCGGTGGATTGCCGGCCGGCGGATTCAAGCCCACCACGGCGCCCGGGCTGGTCGGATGTCCCAACACGTTGATCTGGTTCTTATCCAAATTTTCGATGTTGAAGTTGAAATCCACGCCGATCTGTTCGAAGAAGTTGTCGTTGAGCGTGATGAATCGCACTTCGATCGTGACTTGCAAGTCTTGCAGGCGGCGCAACTGCGACAGGAGGTCCGCGATCTGCTCGTGGATTTCCTGGGTTTGGCTGATGACGAGGCTCAGGTTGGTGCGGAATTCGGCGATCGATCCCGGACCACCGACTTCGTCCCAGGTGGTCGGGGCGATGGTGGTCGTAATCAGATCGATCAGCGAATCGAAGTCTGCCTGCTGCCCGCCCCCCATGCCTCCTGGTCCGAAGCTCGATGGCGCGTTGCCGACGCTGCGAACTGCGCGTCCCACCGCCGCCATTGGAGCCGGCTTGGTTCATCTGGGCCAACACGGCCGGATTGATCACGCCGGATCCCTGCGAGCCATCCTGGCTGGCCATGACGGTTGTGGTCGGAGTGCCGAAGCCGGGAATACTGCCGCCGCCCAGCGAGGTCTGGGCCTCCCGCAGCGCGCCGGTCAGACCGATGTTGCTGTTGGGCACGAAGTTCGGAATCGGAATCACCAGGTCGGCAACGCTGTAGGTCACCGGATAAATTTCGCCGTCCTTCAATTGCTCGCTGGTGATCTTGAGGACTTCATCCTTGATCACGTAACTCAAGTGCAAGCGGCTCCAGAATCAGATGCAGCGCGCTTTTCAGCGTGATGTCCTGGCTGAGGTCGATCGTCACCGGCGTGTCGCTGGGAATTCCTTCTTCCTGCAAGCCTAGCGGATCCAGGTACAAATTGATGGCCGCCAGCTTGGCCAGCTCGTCGAGCACTTCGCTAAGCGGTTTGTTGCGGAACTTCAGCGATACCGGAGTCCTCAGCTTCCGTTCGATGTCCAGTTCGCGCTCGCTGCGCCGGCCGCGCCCTTCGGCTGCCTGCCGATGCTGCGCGACAACGAAAGCTGCTGCCAGTTCTTCGACGTCGCCGAATACAAACGGATTGCGGTCGTCAAAGGGAATCGCGGCTTCCTCCACCGCATCGAACGTTTTCCAAGCGGCATCTTCTTTATTGTCGATGGTTTGCTGGTTCTTGAAGTTGCGGTAGGCGAACTTCACCATGGTCAGCAACTGCCGGGAGAAGGGATTATCCGGCGCGATTTCAACCGCCCGCTTGGCCACGACCTCGGCTTCCGCAAACCGCCTTTCATCCAACAGCCGGTTGAAATCGTCCGCCATCTTGGCCAGGCGGTCGTCGATCTCCAGCTTATAAAGGCGGCTGCTCTCGACCCCGCTGCGAACTTCCTTATTCTGCGCGTCGAGTTCGATCTGGGCTCGGTGCTCCTTGATGTACTTCTCCACCTCGGCCAGGCTCATGTCCAGACGCTTGAGGAGCTGAGTGCGCGCATCGGGTTCGACGCCGGAGCTCTCGATCATGACTCGGGTCTGCTGCAGCAAATCCGCGGCCGTTTGGCGTCGGTCTCTTGCAGTTTGCGCGCGGTTAATTGCTGGCGGGCCACTTCGGCTGACAACTGCTTCGCCAGCAACTGATGCCGGGCCGTCACATCGTCCATCAAGTTTTTCGGCGGAGCGACGGGCGTGCGCCCCCGCTTGAGGACCGGACAGCAGTTGCAGATGGTCTTGCAGCCGCTGGGCCGTAACGGCGTCGAGTTGATCGCGGAGGCCGTACGCCTGGCGGAAACGTTCGCGCGCCTTGACAACGTCGCGATCGCGCAGTGCTTGTTCGCCTTCCTGGAATAACCGCAGTGCCGGCGAAATGAGCTGTTCGCCAGGCGAGGGCGTAACGGCTGGCGAAGGCAGACGGTTGATCGGCTCGGCGGGCAGAACCTCGTCGGGCGCCGACTGCAAACTGCGAGCATTCGTGATCAAGTTGCGAGTGGAATCATGGTTGGGATCGTAGACGGCTTGCGTCGTGGGATATCGCGCCGCCTGCCCGCCGGCTTCGCCAGCAGGCACGGCTCCGCCAGCCTTCACGACGCCGGCCTGACGAGCGCGACCCTTCTGCACCTCCAAAAGGACGCGCCACGTACGGTCGTCCTGAGGGCCAAAGGCTGCTTCAGGAAGCCTTAGCGAGTCGGCTTGCCGGGCCAATTGTTCGGCCAGGTCGATCTCGCCGCCGACTAAAGCGGCGCGGGCCTGCGTCAACAGCAGCTGGTACTGATCACGTCCAGTCGAGCCGGCAGCCGGCGGAGCGGTTCAGAATGGCCCGTGCCCGCCGCTTGCGGTCCAAGTTTTGTCTTTTCCGCCGGGTTGCCGCCCCTGCGTTCCGCGTTGATCTTGCCAAGCAAGTTCTCGGGCTTCGCGTCAAAGGGTCCGTAATTGGCCTTGAGGCGGTTGGCATCCATCGCCAGTCGTTCGGCTTCGTCGTATTCCTTCCAACGCATCAATTGCTCGGCTTGCTCCATGAGCAAGTCGGCATATTGATGGCGCGAGGCTTCGCTGTCAGGTTGGCGGCGCGCAATTCGGTGATGTCCTTCGCCTTGCGAATCAAGGCTTCGACTTTGACCGGCGAGTCGTCATGGAAGCCGTAGCTGACCGTCAGCTTCTTGGCCTCGTCGATTTGCGCCGCGGCCCTCCGCAGATCGCCCTGGGCCAAAGCGCGGCGGGCACCCAGGAGCAATGCGTCGCTTCTGCGGCGCGCATCCGGAGCGGCTTCCGTCGCCGCTGCAATCGGCTTGGCGGCGGGATCCACGAGATCGGCGTCGTTTGCCGGGTCGCCGGGTGGGCCTCCCATGGTCTGACGTTTAAAGGGCGAGTTCGTCAAGTCGTCCTTGCGATCCAAGCTCGGCAAGCCCGAAACGTCGTCGGCAGGCCCCGTCGAAATGGGCGTTGTGGTTCGCTCGAGGGACGGTTCCTGCACGACGGCACCGCCCTTGGCGCTTGCGGAAACATTGGCCGTGTTTTCCTGGTTTTCCGGCTTAAAGCGTTCGCTGGGACGCCGGGCATCCGTGTGAGGCGTCTTGCGGCGGAGGTCCAGATCATGGCGCGCTTTTTTGGGTGTGTCTCCCAAATGGAAAAGGCTGAAATCCACGTTCATTGCCTCGGCCCGGGCAATCAGGGAATCGGCGGTCTCTAGGTTCCCGTCTTTGATCGCCTGGCGGGCGCGTGCCAGCAGCTTTTCGACCTCTTTTCGCTCCGCCAACGTCGTCCGGGCCGGAGGCACAGGCGAGGCTTTCACCGACGGCTGCGGAACCTGCCCGGCGGCGGATGCCGCGAGAATTGATTGGATGCCCACGCCGGGCAATGCTGCAACCGCCACGGTCGCCGTATGGAAACCCATTACAAGGAGAGTTCCGGCCACCAATTTCGACGTATTCAACTCGATTCTCCTTTTCGAGACTTGCATCCCTGCAGCCCCCGATTCCGCCGCGTGGCGGCCTTCACTTAAATGATGACTGCCGCGCCGACCGCGGTGGTAACGCTCCTAGCAAACGGCCTTCGCAGGCAGCCGCAGGATTGTTCTGTCGACGATTGACGGGACTCGGTCCTTGTCGCGATTACCCATTCCCAGCAGGTGCCAAAGCACCACTAGGTAGGAAGTCACGCGCAAAAGATTTGATCGATCGATTCACGACGGTCGGCGACCCTGTCAGTCTGTCCGATCCGCAATTGCTGTTACCAGACGGCTGCGCACAGACCGTCCAGATTGCTTATGAATAACGAACAGATTTGCCGTTTTGCGAACGCGTTTAGACGAGAGCGGGATAGATACCGCCTGGCGTAGGAGAGGTCAAGGGCAGTTGGCAAGCAACCGAGCGAAGGGGGAACCAGAGCGAAGAAAATCGCCCCTGGATCGATTCAGCGCATGGCGGCAGCTAGCGACGTCCTTGCAGCAGCCGGGATTGCGCTTGCGAGTGGCAGCCGGCTGGTTGCCCGCAACAGGCTGCTCGATTTCACAAGATAGGACGAACCGCACCGGCAGTGTCCGTCGCAACGGCACCCCCTTGTAAAGCATGGCTAGGTGCTGCGGCGCTTTCGCTTATGTTTTTTCGGCGCCTGCGCGCCGTCAAGTAGTTTACTGTCGTCTTTTTTATTTTTCTTCACCCCAGCCTTCTCGGCATCGGCGGCGGGCGTAGGGTTCGACTCATTGAGGTCGAGATCATCAAGTTCGTTATGGGCGACGAGTTTCCCGTCCGCGTTGATAATCAGCGCTTCGCCGACGGCCGTAAGGTTCTTGTCCTTGGTCGACAAAGGCTGCCCGCCGCGAATGTCAAGCACCACGGCGTTCGTTTCGAATTTCACGTTATCGCGCGTCATTGACTCTTTGCCGTCCGGCATCTTGACCTCGACCGATTTGACGAAATTGAGCACCGTGCCTCGGGTAACGTCCTCTTCCATAACGGCCGGGAGTCCCGAGTCCGGATCAATCGTGGTCAGCCTGACTTTGATCGTAGCATCTTTATTGCCGCGAGCCGGCTGGACGGTAGCAACCGTCATGAAATTTCCGAAGGGAACCGTGGCGGAGGGAGATGGCTGGCTCCACGGCGTTTCGCGAACTTCGTCCTTCTTGGAGTCGACAACCTTCAAATACTTATCCGGCAGGTTGTGGTTGGGGTTCTTTACCGCAAGCTTCACTCGGTAACGGTAACTCTTGCCCGGCTCAACGTCGAAATCGAAGAAGCGAAACAAGCGGTATTCGACGATTTTTTTCTCAGCACGTTTGGGCGTTTGGGCGGGGCGAGCCGGCGCCTTCGCCGGCGCACCGCCAGGGTCGTTGAAGCCGTTAAGGCCGCCGTTGGCATCGTCCTCCTCGGGTTTGGATTGCTTTGCCGCGAGAGCGTTTCGGTCCAATTCTTCCTTGGCAGCCAGCGGAATCTCAGGTTCGTGGCCGACGGAGTCATCCCATTCGTTGGCCACCAGCGGCCCGAGCGGCATCGTGTACACCGGGTCTAGGTAGTCGCCGCCCACAATTTCGGGCGATATATGGGCCCATTGCTTCTTGAACCTCACATAGCCCTTCAAATTAACCGGCTGCCATACCACCTGGGCGTCGTTTTCATCGACAATTTCAGCGCGCTCAATGATTGCCCGACTATAAACCGGAGTATCCCGGAGCTTCTCCGCATCCTTGTTCGGCCCCGTCAGGACGCCCCCTTCCATGATCGGAATGGTGTCCTTGAAAGTCTGTTCGTACTCCGCGAACTGTTTCTTAATGGGAACCAGCGCGCATACGACAACCCAATGTTGACACTTGAGGTCTCCCACGTCTCCTGCAACTGGCTTTTGGGAGGGCGGTGCGGCCGGAGCATCCAGATCTTCAGACGCACCCGCTCTCGGCCGTTTTTTACCCGGCGGTTTGGGGCCCGGCGGCGGAGGAGCTGCAGCCGCGGGGGCGGCCGTCTCAGATTTCAGGGCGAATGCGCCGACGCCGGCCGCCGTTCGCAGATCCAATGCCGCGAGCAGCGTGGGATCGGTCCGTTTGCGCTTCATGTCACGGAGCGGTTGATCGAGAGGCACGAGCAGCGCGAAGTTGCTAGCCGCGACGTCGTCGCGTTTGGCGCGAGAAATGTAGTTGACGACGGCCAGTCCCTCGCGTTTCGCGTCCCAGGACTGGTGCTCCATGAAGTCTTTGGCCTGGTCGACGGCTTCGCCGAGTCTTGCCGGCTCCTTGTCGGTCGGCAGAGTTTCGCGCCCTAACAAGCCATAGGTAAATAGCAGAAAACAAAGCACACCGATGCCAAATACAGCCTTTTCGCCATGCTCAAGGAGCACCCCTTTGACACCGCCTTTAATCTTGACTTTCATGGCCCGGTGCTCCTAGTGATCGCTACTCTTGTTAAGCGAACTGGCCGAAGGAAATGCGAATCGCGACGGTTAAAGTTCCTGTCAATTGGTGCAGGAGCCGCCGGCTCGCCCGCCGGTGCGGCCGGTTTGGGCGCTTCGGCAGCCGGTGCAGGGTTCTCCGCGGCCGGCTTGTCGGCATTCGCGGGAACTGGGGGCGGCTCTTTCGGTTCTGAGGGTTTCTCGCCAGCCGGAGCGCTCATGGCTGGCTTCTCTTCGCCGACGGGTTCTGTGGCCGGCTCGCTGGTGGCCGATGGTTCCGCGCCGGGCGCTTGTCCGATCACGTCGAGCTTGGCCCGGTTTGGCCGATTGTAAATGTAAATGATGCCGAAGACTTCGACCGGCATGTCATAGGGATTTAAGTCTTGATCCCCACCGCCATCCTGACCCGGGTTGCTAGCAGCGCCCCGTTTGCCGCCAAACACGCCGAGTTTATTCTTCTTGCTCAACGACGCCGGATTGATGCGGACCTGATGCACCTCGACCGGCAACGGCGAGTTGGCGCATTCCGCCAGCAGTAAGGAAACTTCACGTTGATCCATCATCACTTGCAGATAGATCGGCATTCGCTTGAATTCGGGGGGGGCGGCCGCGCCGGCTGCCAGGGGCTGTCCCTTTGCGTCGACATAGCGTCCTTCGTCTTGGACCGCCAACAGCGCCGCGTTGCTAGCCGTGCCTTTTCCGCCCAGGGAGGTGGAGAGTGGCTGCGCCGCGGGAGTCGAAGCGCCTGACTGTGCGGCCGGCAGATAGATCTTCCCGGGGGCCGAGGCCGCCTGAAACTCCTGGGCAGCGTGCCGCGCAATCGCGAGCATATTAATGTCTTTGATCTTTGCGTTGTAATGCCCGGTGGCCGTTTCATTGACCCTGGCGATGATATCCAACAGCGCGTGATAAACCCACAGGTTCTCCTGCACATAGAGCAGTTCTTTGGTCGTGGGCGGCGCGGCCAATCCAGCGCATCGTCGATCTCATGCTGGTTATCGGCCCGCCAATTCACGATGAATTCCTCGATGGGCTTGGGCTCCGCGGCGGCGCCGGCCACTTCGACCGGCGCCCGGCATGCGCCTCGGCTTTGACGATTTTGACCAGGCGAGGAAATTCAGCCTTGATGTAGTTCTGATAGCGCTCGCGGAAATCGATGTTGATTTCGTTCTCCGGCCCTTTGTCTTGCACATGCTGCAGGAAGTCGTCCCCCAGGTCTTCCGGCCATTTGAGAACTTGATTCTTTTGTTCGTCGTACACCAGGCTCCAGGCCTGCAGCACGCTGGCTTTCAGCCCCGTGCGCGGCGCATTGAGTAGTTTATCGACCCCCTCTTCAAAGGTTTTGTTGGGATGATTGTCTTTCCTGGTGATTGCCTGCATCTTGCCGAACTGGGCGTCGATTTTTGCCCGCTGCATTTTGTAGTAATTGGCCAAGGCTCCGGTGGCCACTCCCCAAGCGGAAAAAGCGATGATCAGCACCAGGCCTGAAAGTACCCAGAAATGGTACTTCAGCAGCAGGGCCAGATAGATTTTGACCTTATCCATGCGCGGAGCGACTCCCTAGTTAGGTTCCGGCCGGGACCGCGGCAACATTGCCGTCGGCGGGCTTGCCCTTTTCTGCTTCCTGTTTCTTCTTCAAACGCTTGCTGAGGGGCGTCTCTTGCCAGGAGAATTGCAACACAAAGTCGAACTGCGGGACTTGGATCTTCTTCACCATGGCCTTGCGGCCGGGGTCTCCTTCGGCCGCGTCCGCTTCGTCGTCATTCGGATCCGGAATATCCCGGGGAAGAATGCGACTGGTTTCCACCAGCACTGGATTGGCAATGCCCAAATCCTTCAGCAGCACCCGCTCCTTCTTGCCATCCGGCCGACCGGCAGTTCCACGTAGCCGTACTCCAACTTTTTCATGAAGGCGTCGCGCACATATTGGGCGCCTTGATTATTGAGGGACGTGTTATGAAAGTGATAACCGATGAGCTGGATTACCCAGCCCTCGCCAACCGGCCCCGTGTCGGCGGCGGCATCGGCAGGGGGCGTGGCGGGTGGCGCACCGGGGGCGGCCGGTGGTGCGCCCGGAATTGGGGCGGCAGGCGGAACAGCGCCGGGAGCGGCTCCACCGGGCGGCACCGTCATTCCCGCGCGCGCCTCTTTGATGATCGGAGCGACAGCCTGATACCAGGTCGCCAGATCGGGATAGTACTGGCATTCCAATTCTTCGATGTGCAGATCCTGCCGGTCGGTCACTTTGACAGGAACTTTCCTATCGGGTGGGTCGCGCGGCAAATTGTCGTCGATGGCCTTTAAGAGTTCGAGCCACATCAATCGGCCTTCAACGTTGCCTACGATGCTCTGGCCCACCAGATCGACTTCTTTGAAACGCTCCTTCGCCGCGTCGAAGGCCGACACATACTGCTTGGATAGGTTGTCCGTGGCATCGGCTTGCTTGAATTGCTGGTCGAATAGGACTTCTTGGACCGACTTCCAACCGCGCCAATAGCCGATAAAGCTCACCAAGCAGCCCAATAGCAAGGCAGCGGCCGTGGCGACTGCCCAGGGTTTCTTGTCGCGGATGAGCCGCTGGGTGACGATCTCGCGCGGCAACAAGTTCGTGCCGAGCTTCCCCTTGTTCAAACCTTGCAACGCCAAGCCATAGCACACCGCGAAACTCAACAAGTTCTCTTTGAAGGCCGGCGAGCCAATCACCGTTGAACCACTCAAGCCCCGGTACTGTTCGACTTCGGAAATCGGATAGCCGAGATTCTGCGACAGGTATTTCTGCAGCCCCGGCAGCTTCATGGCATTTCCCAGGGCGATCACGCGAGCCACTTTGGCCGTGCGATCGATGCTGGTAAAGAAGCCGATCGAACGCTGGATTTCCGTGAGCATGTCATTGAAGACCGGGCGCATGGCCTGAAACACGGCCTTCTGATCTTCGGCCTGCATGGCGTTGCGCTTCAAATGCTCGGCCTTGGCAAACGTGAGTCGCAATTCCTTGGTGAGCGACTTCGTGAAGTGGCTGCCGCCGATCGGCAGACTGCGCTGCCAAACGCGATAACCATTCGTGACCACCAGGTCCGTCGTGTCCGTGCCCAGCGAGAGAATGACGAGCGATTCGGGTGGGTTTTCCGGATCGTATTCATCTGCCGGGGGCAAGTCTTGCATCAGGTCGAAGACGGCGAAGTTATAAATCGCCAACGGCGTCAATTGGATGATGTCGACTTCGATGCCGGCTTCTTCGAACGGTTTTAGCGCACGAAAGACCTGGTCGCGCTTCATGGCGAACAGGCCCACTTCGGTCTCCAGAACGAAGCCTTCTTCTTCGCTCCCGCCGGCCATCTGCTGATAGTCCCAAACCACCTCTTCCAACGGGAAGGGGATCTGCTGGCGAGCCTCGTACTTGACGATGTCCGGAATCTTCTTGGATTCGACCGGCGGCAGCTTGATAAATCGGGCCAGGCCGCTTTGACCGGACACCGAGACGGCGACCCGGTCTCCCTTCACCACATTGCGCGATAGGAATAGTTTGAGAGCATCGCGCACCAAGCCGGCGACATCGGCTTCCGGCTGACTGAGGATCTGCGGGTATTCGATGAAGTCAAAGGCTTCCGCAGTGATCCGATCGCCATCTTCGTTCGGACGACAGCGCAGCGCCTTGAGCGCGCATTGGCCAATATCGATACCCCAAACGGCGTTATGCTTCGCCATGCAAGATCCTCACCCTTCGCCGAAACCGGCTGCTCATGAGCCGCTAATGAGTTTGCCGCGCTGGTGCCCGCTAGAATCGGCCTCAGATAGGACCGCGGCCGAACCGCGCGAGGCCCAAGCACTCGTCGCCTGCATTTAGTTCCAATGTATCCAGGATATGCGGCGAATGTCAAATCCACCGGGGGGTGAGAGGGCTGTCTTTGCTGTCACTTATCCCAGTTTCACCTTCGCTGACGTGCCGCGGGCTTTTTGCACGTTGCTCACATTTCTGTCCGAGTTTCAATTCTCTGTCCGAGCGCCCGCAGCCGCGCAGCCTTGGCCGCGGCGTGGCAATCGCGCACGCGGGCCTCAATCTCGGCCACCAAAGCGGTGTCGTCCAGGCGAGCGATCTCGTCCGGCCGTAAAGGCGGTCCGAACTGGATGTGAACCACGCCGGGCAAGGGAAAGTGCCGCCAGCGCGGCCAACTGTTGAACGCTCCGTCAAGACCGACCGGCAACAGCGGCACCCCGGCTCGGCGAGCCAGCGCACAAAAGCCCGGCTTGAACTGCTTGATGTCGCCATTGGGAGTGCGCGTCCCCTCGGGAAACATGAGGACTAGTTCGTCCCGTTTCAGCCGCTTGAGCGTTTCTTTGAGACCGCCGAGCCCGCTCCCTTCACGGTGGATGGGGATCGCGTCCAGCGAGTTGATCAGCCAACCTAGCGGTGGAAAACTGAAGAGGGTCTGCCGCGCCAAAAAATTCAGCCGCCGGTCGCAGGCCAGGCCCAGCAACACGGGATCCAGGTGGCTCTGATGATTGGCTAACACCAGCGCCTCCGCCCGTACCGGGCACCAAGCAGCGACCACGACAACGCACGCGCAGGGCCACCACCGCGATCAGCCGGCAAACGACTTGCAACCAGTCGTACCATAAGATCTTGGCAAGTCCGCGTTCGGCCATGGTCCGCCCGAGTTAATTGGACCCACTGCCGGGCAAGCGCCGGCAGTGGCACCCGAAAAGTTCTTGTAGTCTGTCAACGGAGCCCGAGGCTAAGCATCTTTTCCCTGACGATCCGTTCCAGACGAGCCACGACTTCGTCGCTGGTCAGGGCATCGGTGCAAACTTCCACGGCGTCGCGAGCGGGAGTCAGCCGGCCGACGGCTCGCGTCGCGTCACGTTTATCGCGCAGGTTCTGCCCGGCCAGCACTTCCTCCACGGGCACGGGCTCACCGCGCGCCGCGAGTTCCTCGGCCCGGCGGCGTGCTCGTTCCTCCGGACTGGCCGTCAGGTAGATTTTGCAGGCGGCGTGCGGAAACACGACCGTGCCCTGATCGCGGCCTTCGCACACCACGTTCTCGTCACCCACGGATTGCCGCTGCAGTTCGACCAGGTGCGCCCGTACGCCTGGGTTATTCGCGGCGTAATGAGTCGCGGAGGTTACCGCGTGCGTGCGTATGGCCCGGGTGACGTCCTGGCCATCAAGCACGACGCGGTCCTCGTCCAACTCGATGCGCACTTCTTTGGCCAAGGCCACCAAGGCTTCGGGATCGTCCCAGTCCAACTGGCGCCCCAGCGCCGCCAGGGCCACGGCGCGATACATCGCGCCCCGTGTCCAGAGGCGAAAACCCAGTCGCCGGGCCAACTCGCGGGCGACGGTGCTCTTGCCAGCGCCGGCCGGTCCATCGATCGTCACAATCATGTTTTCAACCACTCCACCACGCTTCCACCTGAACCCACTCGTGCGGTGCAAAGTCGATCGCAATTTTATCATCTTCGATCGACAATTCCGCGAGAGTTTCGCCGAGAAAATTCGTACGCCGGGCAAGACTCACCGGCCAAGGGGTCCGCAAGAGTACCCGGCCTCCACGACCGGACGCGTCGAACAACCGGACGCGGAATCCGCTGGGGCGGCCGGCGCTGCCATGCGGCGAGTTGCCCGGCGAGGGAGCGTCCGATCGGACAGACGCATCGTGCAATGCCTCCCAGTGGGTTGCCACGACACTGCGGGTGTCCAAGTGAAACAGCCAACCAGTCTCGGCGGCCGTTGGCGGCCGGTCGTTCTCCTGAAGCAGCAACGGCGGCGAAAGCAATTCCAGCGCAGCCACATGCGGGTGCGCCACGTCCAAACCAATTCCCATGACAAACTGCCGAGCCGTTTCCCCGCCACGACCAAAAGGCTGTCGAGCGTCCGATCGCCGACGCGGCGGTGATAAGGATGGCCACCCGTGAGCAGCGTAGTCGTTCCCGCATCCTCTTCGATTTCAAGATATTCCGGCGCTTCAATTCGCCGGGCCACAGTTTGCTGACGGGCCAAGTGCACCCCGCGATACAGCGCGGCCGAAGGATCACTCCAGGCGAAGCGTGCCGCGATGTACGAATTCCAAGGGTCCGACCTTAGTGTTTCCAAGGGATCGATCTCCATGTGCAACCAGGCGATGCGGCTGCCTTGCCACAACTGGACGCGTTGAAGGTAGGTCGCCAGGCGTTTCCCTTCAGCGTCGACCAGCCCGCCGGTGGTAACGATTTCTCCCATGGCCGGACCGGAACTGGTGATCGTCAACGTATCGGCGACCATGGCGGTGTAGATCGCGGTTTCGTCGGGATCGCGCCAAAGTTCGCCCGGGATGGGCGCTTCGCCCGGCATGCGAAGCCAACCGCTGGGACAGACGATTGCCGCGTTGTTTAAAGTCGTGAACCGACTGAATGCCGCCCGTGTTGGCACTGATGGTGACGGAAAAATGTTCATTCCGCAGCACGTTATCCTCGGCGATCGGCTTGGTCGCTTGCCGGCATTGCCGGGGGCCGGATCCAATTCAATTCGCGTGAACCCCATCGCCGGCACATCGACCAGGGCCTGCGCCGTGTCGCTCGTGCTGCCCGACTCGCGCACCGCCCCGCTGGTCCTCGGCAATCCGGCGGCCGCAGACCGTTCGATGTTCGCGCGGCGGCCAAAGCTGAGCGGATTGACGAGTAACAGACCCGGCGAGGATGGGCCCGAGCGTCGCGGGACCGCCGCGGCGAATTCGTTGAGGGCTTTGGTTAATTCGTCGGGGGCTGAAGCTGAAGTGGCATGGGTGGAGCTCGCGGAGGCGTCGATGGGAGGATCGGCTAAGCCACAAGCACTGGTTTCAGCGGCGGTGGTAGAAGTAGTACTCGTGGCTGGGTCACCGATGAGTTTTGTCAGCAACCGCAATGAGGCCACCGCCGCGCGTGTCGCCGCGTCACGATGTTCCCGGACGAAACGCGAGATCGGATCGCCCTGGCGGCGGATCACCGCTTGCGTGAAGTAGGGGCTGCGGTACTCGTCGGCCGTGAATCTTGAGTAAATCGGCGGCACCTCGGTCTGGCTGAAGAACTCGCTGAAGCGGGCAAATTTTCCGAGCACGGGGGAATAACGGGCAATCCGTCGCAAGTCTTCGTACCAATAGCTTGCCATGCTCGGCCAATGGGCGAAAACCAGCGTCGCAACATGGTCATTGTCCATCGACTCGCCTAGCTTGCGGGCGAATTGCAAGAAGGTCGCGGACTGGGCGGCGTCGCGCGGGACCTGGGCATAAGCGTCGATCAGGGTGCCGTCGAGCCCTTCCCAACGAGTTTTCGATTGTTGTCCGAGTGGAAACACGCCGTCGTCCAGTGTGCAATGGACGGCGCCGCGGAATTCCAATTTGTCCAAGATTTGCGGCAAGCTGGGAGTCAGGCCGAAACGCCGGCGACCGAAAGTTGTGGGGCGGTGTTTCAAGTGCCGAACGTAGTTGTCCAGGCCGGCCGCGATTTCGCCGAAGACTTCTTCGAGCGGCAGCAGTGGCAACTCGCGTTCGGTCTGCTCGCCGCCGATCAAGTCGGCCGTCCCTTCCGCGAGCGCGGATACGAGAGCCGCGAGCGTTTGTGGCTGTTCGCCCGCCAACTGCTCGACGACGGCGCCGCTGATCATCAGGTTGGCCGCTTGGCTGCGGGCTAGTTCCCGACGCAGCGACTCCCCGAGCGTTGTGCTGGCCACCAAGGTCAGGTCGAGCAGGTAAACATCGACGGGATAAAAGTACTTGCGGGCCTCGTACAAGCAAGCAAAGCAACTGGCCAGCAGTTCACGCGCTCCCGCTTCGTCGCCGGCCACCGCGGCCGACGCGGCAGCCACGACCTGCTGATTGAAATAGACCTCGTCAAGATTGCTGGAGTAGCGCATATGCCGCGCGAGCAACTCCACTTGCAGCCGGCAAAAACCCAGAGCCAAGAAATCGGCAGCCAATTCCTCCGAAACCGGGGGCTGGCCACTGTCGATCGTTGCCAAAGCCGACGTGACAAGCTCGGCCCGGCTTTTGAATTTGCGCAGCAGTACGGCCCCATCGGCCTTGCAACGGGCAACGAAGCCCACAGGCAACCGGTCCTGGCCGACCGATGGCAGCACGATCAGTCGCCCGGCAATTTCGGCCGGTGGCGTATCGACGCGATACCAGTGGGGCGCCGACTCGGCCGCCGCCAGCAGGGAGGGGTGCCAAAGGGCAGACCAGGCAGCCAAAAGGCTATCCGCGTCGTCGCCGTCATGGTCCTGAGGAAAATCCTCCAAGCTGTGACAGGGTATCAGGATAACAAGCTCGACAATTTTCATGGGAGGTGGTGGTTATGCGGGTGACTAGGCAAGCTTCGGGATTTGGCCAAATGGGTTAGTCACCCACGATAGTCGCTCCCGGGCAACGCGTCGAGCGGCTGGCTGCGCGAGTCTTACGAGCCTCACGCGCCGCTGAGCACCTTAGCCTGGAGAAAGTTTGCTGATTATGCCGATAGAGCAGAATGTACCGCCGGTGCAGACACTGGTCCTTGGGACCAGGTGAGCCTGCTATCAGGCGATCGCCGAATGATGGGGGGGCTCGTCATGCGTTGCTTGCTGCGCCTTATTGGCTTGAGTTGGCTGCTATCCGTGGGAACCGCCTGTTCGCTGATTCCCCAAGTCGCCCATCAACCCAGCATCCATAATCCATTTCCACAACTGTCGAGGGTGGCAATCGCGCCGTTCATCAACTTAAGCACGGAGCCCACTGTCGACGGGAGGCAATTTGCCCTGGCCTATTTTAACGAGTTGCAACTCATCCCGGGCTTCGTGGTCGTTCCGGTGGGTACGGTCGAAACCGCCATGGAATCCTACAAACTTACGCTCGACAACCCTGAACAGGTTCGCCGGCTTGCCCAGATCCTAGGCGTGGATGCCGTGGTTGTGGGTGCAGTCACCGACTACTCGCCTTTCTATCCGCCACGCGTGGCGATGCAGGTCGACTGGTATGCGGCCAATCCTTGCTTTCATCCTATCCCGCCGGGCTATGGCCTGCCGTGGGGCACGCGGGAAGAAGAATACATTCCCGCCCCCTTGGTCCTGGAGGCGGAAATGGCCCTGGCGAAGGCGCAGATGAAAACACAGACGCCGCCGTATCGGCAGCCGGCGGTGCCGCCACCAACGCCGCAGCCACCAGGGCCATTGCCAGCACAGATCCGCAAGCACTGCCGCTGCCAGACGGTCAACTGTCGGACGGACGTCCTAGCAGCCGCGTCGTGAAAGCCAGCGCGACGACGGACGCGGCAACGATCGCCCAGACCGGCAGCACAATCGTTGCGGACGGCGCAAACGGACCGGAACTTCCAGAGAATTGGCCCGACCCTCGCGGCTTCATTCCGCCGCGCCCTGTGCCCATCCGGCCGAATGTAATCCGTCGAACGAGCCCGTGATGCAGCACACAAAAATGTACAACGGCCAGGATGGCGCGGTGACGGAAGCTCTGGCCAGTTACTACTTTTTTCAGGACGACGCCCGTTTCGGCGGCTGGCAATCTTACTTGCAGCGCAGCGATGACTTCATTCGTTTCTGCTGCCACTTGCACCTCTACGAGATGCTCAGTGCACGGGGCGGAGCCGGAGAAAGCCGAGTGGTGTGGCGCTGGCCAACGGACCGATAAAAACTACCGCTGGAAACTAAACCGGTGAACGTGTGACCCGCACCGGACAGGGTCGCGGCGGGATCCTGGGGCGAGGTCAAAAAAGGGGGACAGGCGTGAATCAGGACATTAACGTCTTAGCGTTGGTCAAGGGCGCCGAACGCTATGTGTTCCTGTACGACGACTCCAGCCGCGCGGAAACGTTGCGGATTCTCGGCCGCTACGCCTCGAATCCGGAACTGAGCTTCACCTGGTACGACGCCGCCGTTCTCAGCCAAAAAATCCGCCAGGAAAGCCAAAAGGACAACATCGCCCGACGGTTCGACCTGACGCAGTTGCACGGCAGCGACGAAGTGGCATAGCGGCCAACCGATGTCAGGGGCATCCGGCCGTTGACAGATCCGGATCGGGAAAGTCACGTTGTCATCCCCCTCTTGCACGCTCGACACAGCCGTCACCCGATTTCTGCAATACTTGCGCGTCGAGCGCAATGCGTCGGACCTGACGCTTAAAAGCTATCGCGAAGACTTTACCGCCTTGGGTGAGTATTTGCAGCAAACCATCGGCGCCGGCTGTGCGCCCGTCGACGTCACGACGCTGGAATTGCGCGGTTACGTCGCGGCGCTGCACGACGCCGGCTATGCCAAAACCACGATCGCCCGGCGCTTGGCCTCGCTGAGGAGCCTCTTCCGCTTCGGCCAGCGAGAAGGCTGGGCCCAGGCCAACCCGGCCAAGCCGCTGCGCAACCCACGCAAAGATCGCTCGCTGCCCCACTTCCTATCGACGGCGGACGTGGCCCGCTTGCTCACGGCTCCCACCGCGACGGAGCCGCTGGGACTGCGCGATCGGGCCATTCTCGAAACCTTGTATTCCGCGGGCTTACGCGTCAGCGAGTTGGCCGGACTCAACACAGGGGATCTCGACTTCGATTCGCTCTGCGCGCGCATTCGCGGCAAGGGGCGGCGCGAACGCATCGCGCCGCTCGGCTCCCATGCCCTGCGAGCCTTGCGCACCTGGCTGGCCACGCGGCGAGTTTCCGTCAAGGAGCCCGCAGGAGCCGCGTCGCCGGTGTTTGTCAACAAGTTTGGCCGCCGGCTGACAACTCGCAGCGTGGCCCGCATGTTGGAAAAGTATCTGCGCGAAACGGGGCTCGACAAGCGCACCACCCCGCATACCTTGCGTCACAGTTTCGCCACGCATTTGCTCGACAACGGCGCGGACATCCGTAGCGTGCAGGAATTGCTGGGACACAAGAGTCTGGTCACGACGCAAATCTATACGCACATGACCACTGCTGGCCTGAAAGCTGCGTACGAGAAAGGCGCACCCGCGGGCCGGGGCGAAGTAACCCTTAATTCAAGCGCATCGACGCGAAACCCAAGCGTATGTCTTGCAGGGGGACGCTGACTTGGTGGGGACGCTGGGCATCCGCTGTTCAGACCAGGCCCTTGCGCACGGCCCAGACTGCCGCTTGAGTGCGGTCGGTCACGGAGATCTTGCGAAGGATGTTTTGCACGTGTTCCTTGACGGTTTCAATGCTGATCGTCAGGGCCCGGCCGATTTCCTTATTGCTCAGACCAAGTGCGACATGACGCAGGACTTGCGTTTCACGATTGGTTAGCGGCACGTCGTTCTCGCCGGTCACTTGGGTCTTGCTCATGGCGCCGGCGACGCGTTGCATTTCGCCGACCCGGCAAGGAGACTTTCCTTCAGCGGCCGACGTGATGGTCGTGATCAGGTCCTGCCGGCTGGCTCCTTTCAGCACGAAATCGCAAGCGCCCAAGGCCACGGCACGAGCCACATAGGTGGGATTGTCGTACGTCGACAGCATCACCACTTTGGATGACGGCACCTCGGCGTGGATTCGTTCGAGTGTGTCCAGCCCATCCATGCCAGGCATGCGGATATCCAAGAGCACAACGTCCGGCTTGTGCTTCGCGGCTAATTTGATGGCCTCGGTACCGGATGCCGCCTCGGCGACGATTTTGATATCGGTACCGTTGAAGAGGCTGACAAGACCTGTTCGGACCACTTCGTGGTCGTCGGCAACCAAAACTTTAATGCTCATGCGAAATCCTCCAACATTCTTGTTAGTTTGTATGACGATTGGTATGCCGCAATCGCCCGCTGCGGCAATGCACGGCTAAAAACCGGAAAAGACGCGCGCAACTGGGCATTTGAATGCAAGTCGAACGCAGGCTGCCCTTGATCCAAGGAAGCCAACCACAGCGATGCGTGACGGCCGAAAGTAAGATCGATTTGCC
The DNA here is from genome assembly GCA_963807715.1 of uncultured Planctomycetia bacterium. Taxonomy (GTDB): domain Bacteria; phylum Planctomycetota; class Planctomycetia; order Pirellulales; family PALSA-1355; genus CAWECK01. Next base: position 347,084 of record CAWECK010000016.1, on the reverse strand, counting down.
GCATAAGGGCTACAAAAAGCCCCTCTTTGGTGTTTGCGGTATGTAAATAATAACGATATCCCCTCGCACGGCTAGTATCTCTGAAGAAAAAATAATCTAATCGGGTTAAAAGACTCTGCTCATCTCCGACGCTGATTGAATTCGTCGAATCGACGCGAACTGGAGATCCCACCGCTTAATCCTTACTCTCGCGGAGTTTGAAGCGATTTGCCTGGGCCCGGATGTCCAAACCGACCAATTTGCCCCAAGCGTCGATAAGCTGCTGATACCGCTCGCCGATAACGCCTCGACCAATCGGACGCTGGTTGAATCGCACCACCGGCAACACGCAAGGGGAAGTGCTGCACAAAAAAACCTCGTCCGCCGCGTCCAAATCGGCGGGCGTCATATCGCGCTCGTGGCAAGTTATCCCCATGCCTGCCGCCAGCTCGATCAACACCGCCAGACTGATGCCGCTAAGAATCTTAGCTCGCGGAGGCGTCAGCAGACCTTCTCCGTTGCGGTAAACCACGATGTTGGCAGTCGTGGACTCGGTCACATAACCAGCTTCATCGAGCATCACGGCCCGGGCTTTGGGATCGATCTGGCGGGCAGCCTGGTCGGCAAGGTAGTAGTGCATTCGACTGCGGCATTTCAGTTCCACCGGCCAGCAAGAACTGGGCACCTGCCTGATCGCGGTGGTCACCAGCGATTCGCCCTGCTGATATTTCTCTGCCCAAAGTCGAAACGGGATGGGAAAGGTGTGTATGCAGACGGTGGGGGCATCGTTTCCGGGCGAAACCATCGTGGGGTAAGCACCCGGCGTGATGAACATGCTCAGGCCCAAGTCGTCTCCAGCATCGAGCAAGCGGTGATTGCGGCGGACTAACTCGTTGGCCAAGCAACCCAATTCGTCAAGTTCGATGCGCGGGTCCACGCCCACAATGGCCAGTGAATGTTCGAGACGCTTCAGATGCGCTTCTAAACCAAAGAGTTGTCCGCCGAAGGTCCGGAATTGTTCCGCGACCGTCGCGCCGAGCACGAAACCGGCATCGTAGACCGGCAACACCGCGGCCGATTGCGGCACAAAGCAGCCATTTAGATAGGCTTCAGGCTCAGGCAAAATGACAAATCCCAGTTCTTGTAGGTCCGCAGGATCAGGCTTGCGCGGGCGCCGTGGAGGATTCCGCAGCGACACTCGCGTAGCCTACCCAAACCTACCCTTTGTTAATTAGTCACGGAATCGGTTGACTTTCCGCCAGTCGTCCTTGCCAAGTTTCCCGGCGGAGCAACTCAGCGTCCAAGGCCGCGCGAACAGCCGGTTTGTCCAGACACCAGGCGGGGCCTAGGAAGTAATCAGGAGGAGCATCACCACTCACGCGTTCCACGACGCAATTCGGCGGGAGTAATTCGAGGAATGCTACCAACGTCTCCATGTATTCGTCACGCTCCATCAGCCGGACTTCGCCCGCCGCCACTTGCTCGGCCAGGCGGGTATCTCGAACCGCGTATAGATTGTGAATCTTCACCGCGTCCAAACCCAACCGGGCAACCTCGCGAGCCGTCGCCAGCATGTCCTCGCGGCTCTCGCCCGGCAGCCCAAGCATCACATGGGCACATATTTCGAAGCCGCGGCCGCGACTGCGAGTCATCGCGTCCACAAAAGCATCGTGATGATGCCCGCGATTCATCCAGTCCAGCGAACGGTCGTGAATCGTCTGGAGCCCATACTCGACACTTAAATACCCGCGGCCCGCGATTTCGCCCAGCAGATCGAGCACGGGATCCGGGACGCAATCGGGTCGGGTGCCGATAGCCAGAGCGACCACCTGCGGATGAGCCAAGGCCGCCTCATACAGCGGCCGCAGGGTTTCGACCGGCGCGTAGGTGTTGGTCGCCGGCTGAAAGTACGCGATGAACTGGTCGACGCGGTAGCGGAACCGGAGGCGACGAATGCCCTCGTCGATCTGCTCCGCCACCGGTCGACGGCGGGTCCGACGGCTGGGACTGAAACTTCGGTTATCGCAAAAGATGCACCCCCCCACGGCCACCGTCCCGTCGACGTTTGGACAGGTAAAGCCGGCGTCGATGCTGACTTTTTGCACGCGCCGGCCAAATTTCTGCCGCAGGAAAAAATTGAAGCCGTAATAGCGCAAGCCGGCGGCACGCCACGGAAACACGGTCGGCGATAATTGCGGCTCGCTGCTCAAGGGGGGCATGATGCGGCTGCTCGGAACATGCGATCGATCGGAGGGCTATTGGGCTTAATACAATTGCGGTTGGCGAGGCCTGTTGGAACCGATACCGCCAGGGCGGAGGGACGTCAGTCGCAGCACAGCAGACAAGAATGATTGAGATTCGGCAACTGCTATTCGACATATTCGGCGGCGCTGAGGCATTGCATTATCAGACCGCAGCTTGCCTAGCCACACACAGGGACGCGGAAAAAATTGACGCCGCAACAAATCCCGCCTACACTTTCTTGCGATACCGACCATGTGCAATTTATGACCAATCGATCATACAACAGGGCGTAGAGGGTCTCAACCTCCACTTCTCCTATGTTTGGCGAGCTCGTTCCCCGCGGCGGTGGCGATCCCATCCCCTTGCTTAAAAAAACGCTGCTGGTGGGTCGGCGCGAAAGCTGCGACATCGTGCTGCGATTCGCCAATGTCTCGGCCCATCATTGCCAATTGACCCTCGAAAACGGCTATTGGCAGGTCACAGATCTTGGCAGTCGCAACGGCATCAAAGTCAACGACGTGCGCGTCCCTCAGAAGCGACTCGCGCCGGGGGACGAGTTGTCCATTGCCAAACACAAATACCAGGTGCAATACGCGCCGTTTGAACTTGGCGCCGTCGGTCCCCCGCCCCAAGATGACGACGCGTCCGAGGCATCCGCGGCTGTCTTCAAAACCTCGCTGCTGGAACGGGCCGGCCTCTCCGGCAAAGACACCAAGGGGAAAGACACCAAACCCGTTACCAAGCGGGAAAGCTTGGAACATCAGCGTTTTGACGTCCTGAACAACGAAGCCGGTCAAATTCGCAACCCTAACGATCCGGTCTGATACGATGAGTTCTGATGCTGCGCCGGCGACACAGCCGCGATCTTCCAACCACGACCAACACTTCTATCGAGTCTGGCTCGGGCGGGTGAATGCCTCCGAAGAAAAAAAAGATTCGGGCCGAATTCCGCAAGAATCGCTCGAGCCGCGCTCGACAAGGCGATTGGACCCGCCGCTTCGACGGCGACTCCCCGGCGGACGCCGACGAATCGCCCCATAACGAACGGATCAGCGGCAAGGGGGATCTGACTCGTAAACGCACGATCATGGCCGACGTCGACGACGATGGCTCCGGCAATGCAAGTTCCGGTGTCACGCTCTCCGTCGACAGCGCGACTTGCCGGCCAGGCCGCGTGTTAAGCGTTCATGGGCTCACTGCCCGCGTCGAAGCCGAGGACGGCTCTCTGCACAATTGCGTGACTCGCCGGCTGCTGCGCACGCTCAGCACCGATCAACGGCATGTGGTGGCGGCCGGAGATCGGGTCCTGTTTCGCGCATCCAGCGATGGCGAAGGCATTATCGAGCGGATCGAGCCGCGCCGTGGCGTCCTGTGTCGTTCAAGCCGGCGGAAGCAACACATCCTCGTCACCAACGTCGATCAACTGCTCATCATCGGCAGCGCGGCCGAACCGGATTTGAAACCCAACTTGCTCGACCGTTTCCTGGTCAGTGCCCACGCGAGCCAATTGTGTCCGCTGATCTGCATCAATAAGATCGACCTGGTCAATCCGGCCGACTTGCAGCCGCTGGTGGGCCTGTACGCGCAGATGGGCTATCCGGTCCTGTTGCTGTCGGCCAAGACCGGGCAGGGAATCGAACGCCTGCGGCGATGGCTCGCTGGCTCGGCCAGCGTCGTAGCCGGCCAGAGCGGCGTCGGCAAATCGTCGTTGCTCAATACCGTCGACCCCAGCCTGGACTTGCGAGTTCGCGCGGTGAATGCCGACACGCAAAAAGGACGTCATACGACCACCACGGCCCGGCTCATCCCGCTGCAAACCGGCGGCTACGTTGTCGACACGCCCGGCATCCGGCAATTTCAGCTTTGGGACATCGTACCGGCCGAGGTCGGCGGTTGTTTTCGCGACCTGCGGCCGTACATCAGCCGCTGCCGATTCCCGAATTGCACCCATACTCACGAAACCGATTGTGCCGTTAAAGACGCCGTTGCCGACGGCCGCATTGATGCGCGGCGGTACGAAAGCTATTGCATTATGTTTGCAGGAGATGCGGCATGAACGAACCTCGACGGACTAACCGTTGTCTGATTCCCTGCCGACGACATTGCGCCACCGGCATTGCCTGTTTCGCCGCAATCGATATCCCCGCGGCTTGGCTGATGAAGTACAATAGAATGAGGCTAACGGTCCAGGCACCCGCAACACCCGGAGGCTTAACCAGATCGTGACTGACATCAACCGTGCCCAGAGTGTCGCCAGAGAGGCGGCTATTCTGGTAGGCGTGCTGTTGCCTGACAGGCAGTCCGAAGATGATCCGCTCGAAGAACTAGGGGGCCTAGCCGAAACGGCTGGGGCCCGAGTGGTCGGCGAAATCACCCAGCGGCGTCAAGCACCGGACGTGACCACGTATCTTGGTCGTGGCAAGGTCGAAGAACTCAAGCTCAAGGCCGACGCGGAGCAGGCCGACGTCGTGCTCTTCGACAACGATCTCAGCCCCGCGCAAACGCGCAATCTCGAGCAGGCCACCGGCGTCAAGGTGCTCGACCGCACCGAACTAATCCTGGACATCTTCGCCTCGCGGGCCCGCACCAGCGAAGCCCGCCTGGCGGTCGAGCTCGCTCAACTTCAATATTCGCTGCCGCGGCTGAAGCGCATGTGGACCCACTTGTCGCGACTCAAGATGGGGATCGGCATGCGTGGTCCCGGTGAAAAGCAGCTCGAATCCGACCGCCGCCTGGTCGAAAAGCGCATCAGCGACCTGCGCGAGGAATTGCGCGGGATCGAAGCCCGCAAAGAGCGGCAAGTGGCCTCGCGGTCGGAACGAATGACCGTGTCGCTCGTCGGCTACACCAACGCCGGCAAGAGCACGCTGCTCAACGTCCTCACCGGCGCCAGCGAACTGGCCGAGAACAAGCTATTCGCGACGCTCGATACGCGCACGCGACGCTGGATGCTGCCCGGCTGGGGTCCGGTGTTGCTCAGCGACACGGTCGGATTCATCCGCGATCTGCCGCATCAATTGATTGCCAGCTTTAAGGCCACGCTGGAAGAATCGCGGCAGGCCGACTTGCTGTTGCACGTCGCCGACGCGAGCAATCCGGCGGCCTTGGACCAGATTTCGTCCGTCTACCGCGTGCTGGAAGAGTTGGAGATCGAGGCCAAGGATACGCTGCTAGTGTTGAACAAAGCCGACAACACCGATCGGGGCCAAATGGCCGGATTGTTGAGCCGCTATCCGCGCGGCCTACAGATCAGTGCCCGCACCGGGCAAGGCATTCCCCAGATGGCCGCCGCGGCCAGCCAGGCGTTGAGCCACAACTTTCTGGACATCGACGTGGAAACCGGCGTGGAGAACGGCCGCTTGCTGGCCGCGCTGTCGGCGCGCGGCGAAGTCCTTTCGCGGCGCTACATCGACAATCGGGTTGTGGTGCATTGCCGCATACCGGAGCGGGCCCTTGCGCATCTGGTTAGCCCCGACACGACCATTCGACCGCACCAGCGCAACGGTCTGCTTGGCCCCACCGCCGATCTCAATGGAAACGGGCCGCTTAACGGGAATGGAACGGCCAGCGGCAACGGGCACGCCGAAACGAACCGCTAGTTCGCCGCAAATTCCGAAATGTTCTGCATGGTGCATCGCGAGATCATCGGCTTGCGCGGAATTGTCACCGGCTCGTCGGGTGGCATCGGCGAATCGCTCGCACGGCAACTCGTGCATGCCGGCGCCCAAATTCTGCTCGTAGCGCGGCGCGGCGACCGGCTGGAAAAAATCGCCGCTGAATTGGCTGCTAACTCGACCGGCGCCATGGGCCAAACGGATTTTCTAGTTGGCGACATCACCGACCCGGCCGTCCGCAGCGAAGCCGTAGCGCGGTGCCAGACCCGCTTCGGCGGTCTGGATCTATTGGTAAACAACGCCGGCGTGGGCTCGCTCGGACGCTTTGAGCAATCTTCGGCCGAGCGATTGCGGCAGGTGATGGAGGTCAATTTCTTCGCCGCCGTCGAACTGACCCGCGCCGCCCTCCCCGCCTTGCACGCCGGTCGCACGCCGATGGTTGTCAACGTCGGCTCAATCCTGGCTCACCGGGCCATCCCGCACGCCAGCGAATACTGCGCGAGTAAATTTGCCTTGCGCGGATTCAGCGAATCGCTACGAGCCGAATTGTCCCCGCGAGGCATTGATGTTCTGCTAGTCACGCCCGGTTCGACGGACACCGAATTCTTCGATCATGCCCTGGAGCGAGGCAAGTATCCCTGGCCGCAACCGCGCGGAGTGTCGCCGGACATTGTCGCCCGCCGTACTCTTTCGGCCATTCGCCGCGGGCAGCATGAAGTGACGATCGGCTTACCCGGGCATTTTCTTATTTGGGCGAGCCGGCTGTTTCCGGGGGTTGTGAATCGGGTGATGGGCCGGTTTGGGTAAGACCATTATTTTTGTCCAGGAGCATCTCTGGGGAAATCGTCTCACTACGTCGTGTCGTGCGTCTCCCTGGTAGGAGAGTTCGGTCGTTCGACATCGCACCACCTCTTAAACTCGCTATAAAGGCTTTCACATGGAAATTCCTCCAGCGTTCGTCATCGGCGGCACCTTTGGAGCCCTGTCAGTCGTTGTATTCATCGTAGTTGGTTTCAAACAACGATGGCGCATCGGAGAAGACACCAAGTGGGGGCTTAACTTCTCTCGAAATTACAGCTGCCCGCGCTGTCAAACGGCACTCCCCGTCGCGCGGCCTCCACGAAATTTGCGCCAGTTTTTGTGGGGAGGTTGGACGTGCCCGAGCTGCAGTCTCGAACTCGATAAGTGGTCTAAGCCGATCGAATGACACGAGCCGCAACGTCTGACCACGCACTGGAGTGAACCGGTTCGTCGGATCAAGTTATTCGAGGCCTGCCCGCTGGCGTCCTATCTGCCGCTACCCTCCTCCCCAAGATCCCAAATCACGGAATAAAGCTTTCCGTTGAGCCGCGTCACCACGGCCGGACCTTGGGGAAACTTCATTGAGCCGATGGGATTCGAATCCGGGAGCGCACGCGGATCGTACCAGGTCACTCCGCGCAGATCCTCGTCCGGTTTCAGGCATTCGCTCCCAGCGACATAGACGAACACCCGCAGCGGATGGCCCACGCTGCGGTATTCTTCGGCCAGCGCGACCAGCGCATTGGGAGCGCAGCGCGCCCGGTCGTAAAGCGGGCGGTAGCCGGTACGCATGCCGGCGTCGACGATGTCGTTCGGCGTCTGCCATGCCAGATGGCCGGGAAATTCGGACGCGAAGACAGCAGCCTGAATAATGCGGTGGTCGTTCAAGTACTCCAACGTCGACTCGATCTGGGTCGGCGTCTTCGCCGGAAACCAGCGCAACTTGATCGTCGTCCCCAGCCAGATGCCGGCCAACGCCGCCGCCAGCACCAATCCGGCGACCGCCATGCGCGGCGAGTCGCCCGGTTTGCCTTGGCGGACCGTCAGAGTTCGCCAGGCGATCGCCAGCGCGAAGCCGGCCAGCACCATCGGCATGACATAGTGCCGAAACTCGGACGCCTCGGACCGCAGGAATACGCCGACATAGGCCAGTTGCATGAGGCAGCCGCCTAGATAGACGAGCAGGAAGTGCCGGCTTTCGCGGCTAACCGTGCGGGCCCAAAGCAAGATCAAACCGGAGGCGAGGATCGGCAACAGACCAAACCAGACGTTGTACCCAAATAGCGTGGTCGCCAGTCCACTGGGATGGAACCCTTTGAGGCACCGATAAGGAAAGCTGCCCGCGAGCCACCGGCTGATCGGCAACGGTCCGTCGAACCAGACAATGTTCGCGACCAGATACGGAACCAGCAGTGCCAGCAAGACGCCGCGGTACATAACGGTGGATTGCCAGCGGCGCGTGGTGGCAGTCAGCCAAACCGAATAACAGAAGATCAGGCCCACCGATTCCAGTTGCCCCAGGAAGACGGCCGCCGCCGCAATGCCGGCGTAGCACGGGCCGAACCGCTGTTGCAGCGTGCCGTCCAGCGAAATCCGTGTCAGCACCGCCAGAGCTGCGTACTGGGCATGGGCCTCGCAGTAGAGCAGGTCAAAAGTCAGCAAGTAGGCCGCTGGCAGATAAACGAGCCAAAAGGGACTGAGTTGCAGCCGCTCAGCGATTTTGAGGAAATGCCAGGTTCCGAGCGCCAGCATCGCGGCGGAAAGGGGAATCGCATAGCCAGCCTCGTACAGCCAGGCCGGCTTGAACTGAGCCAATTGCCAGGTGTATCCGGCCAGCAGATACTGCCACAGCGGCTGAAAGCCGTTGGTCGGAAAAATGTCGGAAAAGCTCTGCCGCCCGTGGAGCACCAGGTTGCGGGCCACGATCAGGTAAGCGTACGACTCATCGGCAATGTAGTTGCCGTGGTAGATGAACCAGGAAGTGACTCCAAACAGCAGGAAAGGGGCCAAAAACGACCGCCGCGACTGGCCCGCCGCCACGTCGGACATGCCAAAGCTCCTGGGCTGGAAAAATGAGTTGCCGACGCAAAATCACAAGTCGTTTGGTTGCAGTATTTTCTCGCAACCATGACGATTATACCCGGAACGGGTTTTGGCCACCCAGGTAACCGGTTTTTAACCACAAGCCGTGGATTCCGAATTCTGGAATCCCCGGCCGGCTGGTATCGGCGCATTTTTCCGTTATTCTAAAGTGTCGCGTCCCACCCCACCCTTTCTCGCCACCAGCCAGGGAGAGATCCGCATGCCTACACGTTCCCGCCGTCAGTTCATGCAAGAGATGATCGCCGCCACCAGTGCCGTCGCTGGTGCCGGAGCGACCGCAGCCTGGGCGGTTGAAAACGAATCCAAGGAAAAGCTCAGCAGCAGCCCGAACGAAAAATTGGGCGTCGCCATCGTCGGCGTCAACGGACGCGGCCGCTCGCACATTGACGCGTTCCTGGGCCGCAAAGACACCGAAATTCTGTACATCGTCGACGCCGACGAAAAGGTCGGCCGCAAACGTGCCGACGAAGTGGCCAAGAAGCAAGACCGGGCACCCAAGTTCGTGCAGGACATGCGCGAAGCCATGGCCGACAAGTCGGTGGACATTGTCACCACGGCCACGCCGAACCATTGGCATGCCCTGGTCGCCATCTGGGCCATGCAGCACGGCAAAGACGTCTACGTTGAAAAGCCGGTGAGCCACAACGTCAGCGAAGGCCGGCGAATCGTCGAAACGGCTCGCAAATACAACAAGATTTGCCAGACCGGCACCCAAAGCCGCTCGACCAAAGGCATGCACGAAATGGTGCAGTATCTGCGCGACGGCAAGATCGGCCAGGTGAAGGTTGCCCGGGGCTTGTGTTACAAGCGGCGTGTTTCGATCGGCCCCAAGGGCAATTATCCGGTTCCGCCGAAGTGAACTACGATTTGTGGTCCGGCCCGGCTCCGCTGGCTGAAGTGACGCGGCCGAAATTCCATTACGACTGGCACATGCAATTCTTGTACGGCAACGGAGACCTGGGGAACCAAGGCATTCACCAGATGGACATCGCCCGCTGGGGCCTGGGCGTCAACACGGTAAGTAACGGCGTGTTCGCCTATGGCGGCCGCTTGGGCTATGAAGACGCCGGCGACGCGGCGAATACCCAGGTTGTGGTTCACGACTACGGCGACAAGTCGCTGGTGTTTGAAGTGCGTGGCCTGGAGACTGGGGAGTACAAGGGAGCCAAGGTCGGCAATATCTTCGAAGGGACCGACGGCTACGTGATGATGACCAGCTACGAAGCCGGCGCGGCTTTCGACAAGGACGGCAACCAGGTCGCCAAGTTCAAGGGCGGAGGCGATCATTTCGCCAATTTCATCACGGCCGTCCGCAGCCGCAAGATCGAGGATCTGAACGCCGACATCCTGGAAGGTCACCTGTCCAGCGCTTTGTGCCACCTGGGCAACATCTCGTATCGCCTGGGAAGCCAGGTTTCGGTGGCGCGACGCCCGCGACCGGGTGAAGGACATCAAGACCCAGGACAACGCCGTTGACACGTTCAATCGCATGGCCCAGCACCTGGAAGACAACAAGCTCGAACTCGACAAGATTCAATTGGTGCTCGGGCCGGCGCTGACCCTCGACCCGGGCAAGGAATCGTTCGTCGACAACTCGGCGGCCGACGCCATGCTGACTCGCGAGTATCGGGCCCCCTTCATCGTGCCGGCCGCCGGCACAGTGTAAGCCTCCCGACATTCGGCGTGTTTTTGCCATTAATACCGCCAACAACCCAAAGCCCAGGGACTGCGTCCCTGGGTTTTTTGTTATGAACCCCGGTTTCGACATCTTGCTGGAAGACGGCCCCGTGTTGGTCGTACACAAGCCGGCCGGCATCGCCACCCAGGCGCCGCCGGGGATCGACAGCCTGGAAGCCCGGATCCGCACGTTTCTCAAGGAGCGCGATCCAAACCCGGGCAACATTTACCTGGGCATCCCGCATCGGCTGGATCGCCCGGTGTCCGGCGTGATGGTGTTCGCCAGGCATGTCCGCGCGGCCCGGCGGTTGGCCAAACAATTCGAGGCCCGCACGGTGCGGAAACTCTATTGGGCGGCGGTGGCGGGCCAGGTCGAACCGCCCAGCGGCACCTGGATCGACACGCTGTGGAAAGTTTACGGCCAACCGCGGACACAAGTCGTCGATGCCGCGCATCCCGAGGGGCAGCACGCCGTGCTGCATTACCGCACGCTGGGCCACCACCCGCACGGCACGTGGCTGGAAATCGAACTGGAAACCGGCCGCACGCACCAGATCCGCGTGCAGGCGGCCTCGCGCGGGCTATCCGGTATTGGGCGACGAGATGTATGGCTGCGCAGATTCCGTTTGGCCCGCAGCACGAGGATGTGCGGCTGCGTCAAATCGGTTTACACGCGCGGCTCTTGGAATTCGATCATCCGATGACCAAGGCCCGCGTGAGCCAAGAAGCCCCGGTCGACGCGAGCTGGAACGAACTGGGGATTGGCCACTTGTAGGTCAGGCACTCCCGCGCCTGACATTCCGTTTACGGGCTCCAAAACGTCCAGGCGTTCATCAGCCAGGGGCTCGTCCAGGGGTTCCACGTCGGATAGCTGGCCGATAGCACCGACAGGCCCAATAACACCAAGGCCAGGCCTCGGCCCCAGCGGCGTCCGGCCAGCCAATCGGCGGCCGGCAGCAGTAGCACCAGCCACAGTGGCGCGAACCAGAACATCCAACGCAGTCCGCTCGTCATGCCGCCGTAATTGCGGTCGATCTGTGGGCGGCTGAGATAAAAAGCCACGCAGACCACCGACAACAGGCCAATCGCCAGGGCCAGCGTGCGGCGATCGCGATAACGAATCCAAATGCCGAACCCAGCCAGGCTCAACAGCCAGACCGGCGTGAGCGAGAATATCCCGTGATGCCCGACGAGCACGTTCAACGCGTACGCTTCTGGAGAAGGTTCGCCCGCATCGATGCCCGACGGCGCAGTCCAATAACTGGCCCGCTCGCGACCGTTGATCGTGTAGGTGAAGTGGTACCAATCATCTTCCGGATCGGTCGCGCTGCGATGCGAATACGGCTCGCGAAAGCTATCGTGGGCAATGTAGTTCGTCGCAAACAGCGCGATGATCACGACCAAGGCCGCCGGCAAGTAGGCCCGTAGCGTCAGTCTCGGAGCTTTCCAAAGGAGCAAGACCGTCACCAGGGCGAACAGCGACAAAGCCGGCAATTCGCAGGCGAACGCGAAAGCCGCGGCAAATCCGGCCAGTGCGAACCAGGGCCAGCGCTGCTCGACCGTCAAGCAAAATTCGGGTCGCCGCCAAAAGCGTAGCGGCCGCGGCCACGGCGGCCGGCAAGTGATTGTTGACGCTCACCGCGAAGGTCGTCAGAAACGTCCCGCCGATGGCGGCGGCCATCATGAACAGCCGGCCCCAATCGGTCGTGCCAAACCGCTCGGCCAGGGCAGCCACGATCAGAAAGTAAACGATCAGCAGCGGCACGTTGTAAAGCATCAGCAGCCCACGGCCGATTTCGTAAGGATGCTCCGCCAGAGTAGCCCCGGTGGAGTGATAGATGACCCAATAGGGGACCGCCATCAAAGTGGCCAACAGCGGCGGCTTGCTCGAATAGAGATGCTTTTCGCCGTCGCGCCCTTGGTGCTGCACCATGTCGATCGTGTCCCAGCCCGGCTGAGCCACGATGTTGTCGATCGCGTACGTTCCCTCTTCAACGAGCGATCGGACCGTGTCACCCAGCGGCTGCGGTCGTTGGCGCTAAGAAAGGGGCGACTTTTTTGCCAGTCGTCGCGGCCTTTTGCGAAGAGAAATCGCTCAAGGCTGAACACGTCGATCGAGTCGACTGCCAGGATCCGGCCGACCACGCTCCCCACGGCCAGCGTAATCATCAGCCCATACACCATGCGTCGCAGCCCGGCGACGTGATTGGATGGAATTGTCGGTGCTGGCGGGGCGTGCTGAAAGCGCGACGTCGGTTGGAATCACGGTCATGGCTGCAGCTCAGTCATGGAATTTGGGCCGGAGTTTCGGGTCGGTGGTTACGCCGGCCGGCTCGGGAATCAAACCGACACGTTCGGCGATCGAATAAAACTCTTCGTCGCGCCCTTGGTGGGCGGTGATCATTTCAGCCAGCAGGCCGATCGCCAACAACTCCCGCCGAGCAGCAGCGCGCCGAGCGAATACAGCAGGGCCGGACGTTCGTGCAAGCGGGGGCAAATTCCAATCGGGATGCAATTGCCGCCACACCCAATAGCCGGTCAAGTAGGTCAGCCCGCACAGCCCAAGAGCGAAACACACCAGGCCCCAGGCCCCTAACAAATGCTGCGGGCGCTGGCCGAAGCCGGTCAGAAACTTCACGGTAATCAGGTCCAGAAAACCGCGCATGAAGCGAGTCACCCCGTACTTGGAATGGCCGAACTGCCGGGCGCGATGCTGGATGACCAGTTCGCCCGACGCGAAAGCCACGCGCCGCCGCCAAAACCGGCACGAAGCGGTGCAGTTCGCCGTAGAGCCGCACCTCGCGCAGCACCTCGCGGCGATAGCACTTCATGCCGCAGTTATGGTCGTGCAGCACGACGCCGGTCAAGCGGCTGACCATCCAATTGAAGACTCGCGAGGGAAGCACCTTGTGCCAAGGATCGTGCCGCACCTGCTTCCAGCCGCTGATCACGTCGAGCGTGTTGGTGCCGTCGCCCGCCAGCGCCGCGACGAAAGCGCGGAATCTCGCGCGGATCGTCTTGCAAGTCGGCGTCGAGCGTCATGACAACATCGCCGCAGGCGGCCTGAAAACCGGCTCGCAAGGCCGCGGCCTTGCCGAAATTGCGGCGGAATTTGATTCCCCGCACGCGCGGGTCTCGCGTCGCAAGGGAGCGGATGCACGTCCACGATCCGTCGCTGGAGCCATCGTCGACCAGCACAATCTCCAGTTCATACCTTTCGTTGCGGGCCACGACCGCCAGCTCATCGTAGAGCCGCGGGAGGCTTTCGGCTTCGTTATAGACGGGGATGACGACAGAGAGCATGCAATTTACGACGCGTGGGGCCGTTGAAGGCAATCTTGCCGCGATTAAAAAGGACTTCATGTCGGGGGCGGATCGGTCTCATGCACCGCGGCGGGAGGCGACGATCCGAGAAAGTACAGGATACACGAAACCAACACCTCCGCCACTAACCAGACCAGTCGTAACACCAATGCCGATAATGCGGCCATCGCCGGGCCGTACTCCGGCGCCATCAGTTCGGTCAGAACGAATTCGCGCCCCACGAACCCGGCCGGGATCATCGTCAGAAAACCGGCCACCACGGCCAGCGCGGCCGCCGCCGTGTGCAACGGCCAATTGTCGAGCGGACCTTTCTCCGTTGCACCGACCGCCCGCAGCACGGCCCACAGGCTCAAACCCTGGAGCAGCCAGCCCGCGGCAATCATCAGCCAGCCCCAGGCCAATTCCCGGCCGGAGACGCCGCGCAATCGCTCGGCGGCCCCGGGATGGATGCGACCAATGCCGAGCAGACTGACCAGCCGCGCAAAGACAACCGGCATCGCCGGGATGCCGGTAACCAGCAGCATGCCCGCCCCGACCAGGATCACGTCGATTTTCCGCGGGGCCGTGCAAGCCAGGGCTGCCGTCGCCAGCAGGCAGCCGCAGGCCATCGTCGTGAGCGTGTCGATGAAAACGCTGGCCGTAACCACCGTTTTTTCAATCGACGCGCCCCCCAGCAGGCTCGCCCGCAAGACAATCACCATGGCCTTGCCGGGCACATATTTGCCGATTTGGGAAACGTAAAACGCCCGCAGCACGGCAAAGAGCGTCACGGGCTGTCCGAGAGCGATCAGCAGCCGGTAGGAAAAAAATGCAGTCGGCAGCGTGCCGGCCAAATAGAACGCCCCCGAGGCAGCGAGCCAGCCGGGATGCATGTGCCAGAGGTGTTGTTCGAATTCTGGTTTGGCCAGGTCAGCGATGGCCCGGCTCAGGGTGGCATGCATACCCCAACCCAGCAGGCCAAGCACCGCGATCTTGGCCGCGCGAACTAACCAACGTTTCTGGATCGGGGATAAGTTCACGCAGTTGATCCGACGAGCAGTGGAAGGCCGGCCAAGCGACGGCGAAGGCATTATGGCCCGGTGTATTGCCAGGAGCCATGCCTTTTCGGCAAGGCGGGAGGCTGGAGGGGCTCAACTCCAACCTCCCACCTACGGCCTCTCACTGGCAGCCCCCCTTTGTTACAATGCGGCGGCGCGGCTGGCACGCAGCTGTCGCCCCCGATCTTGTCGGCACTGGTTTTTTTGGGAGTCAGCACGCATGTCGCGCGTCGTTTCGTTTGTGGTTCTCGTGGCTGGTGTGTTGTTGACGGCGGCCGTGTTCATCCGCGTGATGGCGCAGTTCCTGCTGCCCATGTTCCTGGCCGTGCTGCTGGTGGTGATGTTCAGGCCGCTGCACGCCTGGTTTCTGCGGAAGTGCAGAGGACGCAGCCGGTTGGCCGCCGGACTCACGACCGCCGCGATCGTGTTGATCGTGTTGATTCCGCTGCTGGTCGTATTCGGCCGGGCTGCCGCGGAGGGCTATAGCCTGGCGAGCCGGATCGACCAGGAGTCGCTGCGCGAGGCAATGATCAAGAAAGCCGGCCATACCCTCGATGATTTGCGCACGCTGGGAGCCAAAGTCGGGATCGAGATTCCACCCGACCGAGACCTGGTGCAATCGGCGGTCGCCAATGTCGAAAGCTGGGTTACGCCGGCTGCGATGCGCACGACCCAGTTTCTGGGGAGTGCCCTCGTGGGATTGGCCATCATGCTCGTCTCGCTCTACTTTTTTCTGGCCGACGGTCCGGACATGATCCGATCGCTGATGAAACTGACGCCGCTGGACACGCGTTACGAGCAGCAACTGCTCGACGAATTCGTTCGCGTCAGCCGCGCGGTGGTGCTGGCCACGCTGCTGACCGCCGTCGGACAAGGGCTGTTGGCCGGCGTCGGCTATTTCTTCGCCGGACTCAGCAACGTTTTTCTGCTCACCGCCATGACCATGCTCCTGTCCCTGGTGCCGATAGTCGGCACCGCGTCCGTTTGGGGTAGTTGTGCCATGTGGCTGTATTTCTACGAAGAGCGGACCACGGCCGCGGTGGTGCTTTCGATCTGGGGGCTCGTGGCCGTGTCCTTTGCGGACAACCTGATCAAACCGTACGTCTTGCACGGGCAATCCAATTTGCACCCGCTGCTGGCCTTGCTCAGTGTTCTGGGCGGAATCGAGACGCTCGGGCCGATCGGCATCTTCGTCGGCCCGATGGTCGTGGCATTCCTGCAAGCCCTGCTGAACATCTTGCGAACCGAACTCGACTCGATGGACGAACGCCGGTTGGTCGAGTTGGCCAGCAAGACGGCTTGATTTGTCCCAGAAATGCAAGCAGCAAGCAGTGGCCGGAAATGGACGGTAATGCCGCGCTGCGCTTTACTTTGGCCGCCTTCCAAGGGATAACAAAATGCTGAGACCAGTGCTGCTGAGGCCATTGGCAACCGCATGGGAGAGCCGGGTTTATGAACACCATTTTATTGTTAGTCGCGACGGCCGCCCTGGGGGTCGATGTCGGCTGGGAGCCGCTGAGCGACGGCGGCGTTGAATATATCATCCAAATCGAACCGCAATGGCTCGACTCGCTGGCGAAAGACCACGACGTGTCCAGCGATTTGCCGGTCGGGCTGGACGTGCGCCGCTTCCGGATCACGGTGGGCACACGCCAGTTGCCGCGCATCATGCCCGCGGCGCCGGCGGCTCGTCCGATTGCGGACCGTACGAGCGACACCCGACGAAGTCAGCCCGCCGGTCCGCCGCCAAGTGCCGGCAGCGCTCCTCTTGCGCCCATTGCGAGCGGCGGCAACCCTAACCTGGCAGTCGGGGCCGAGATGGGTGTGCCACAGCCGATAGCCCAGCCGCCGCTTTCCAAGGCTGCCACGGCCCCGGCGGGCGCTGATCCGACGCTTGCTGCTCCAACGGTTGCTGGACCGGCAAATGCTGCCCCGACCGCTGGAAGCACTAGTGGGCCGGCACTGGGACCGGCAATGGGACCAGCACTCGAGCCACCCGCCGCGATTGCGGATCGTCAGCGGGCCGCAGTGTCTCGCGCGCTCGACGATCCGAATGCTCCGGGCCGAAATCCTTTGGCAGAAACGACGCAGCCTAAGCTGCCGACCGACGGCCTGATCGCTGGCAATGGGCCGCCGCGCACACTCGACCCCGATCCGACCAGCGAGCAGCTTGCGGAATACAAAGCCACGCAACACGAGGCCCAACGACAGAACGAGCGCGGTGCCGGCTCGGAGCACGCCGGGGTCCTGCAACCGGGGAGCGATCGCGCAGCCGGCGAAAATCCGGCCGGCGGGCATGCCGTCTCGCAATTCGGTGCTTCGCAAAGCACGGCTTCTACCGCGCACGAACCGGTGGAAGGGGCCGCGAAGACCGCAGGCGAGGCACCGGCGGAGAAGCCTTGGCCAGCGATGATGGGAGCTGTGACGATGCTGTTAGTTTCGATTTCGGCCAACGTCTATCTCGCCTGGGTCGCCTGGGAATCAAGGCTGCGATACCGAGAGCTGTTGGCCGAACACGGTAGTTCGCCGATGACGGCTTAGCCTGGCTGGCGCGAGCTGTTCGGCGGCGGGCTATCAGGGGGCTTACGCTCCCGCTCGAATCCAGCCGGCACCGCTCGAAGTCAGCCGGCGTCCTCCTCGAACTCTTCGAGCAGGGCGTGATCGTCGGATCGAGCCACCGCCAGGGAATCCCGCTCGAAAACCTTTTCCGGGCCAGGGAGTTCGACCCAATTGACCCCGTGCGCCACCCGATCGGCCAGTTCCCCTTCGAATTC
The DNA here is from genome assembly GCA_963807715.1 of uncultured Planctomycetia bacterium. Lineage (GTDB taxonomy): Bacteria > Planctomycetota > Planctomycetia > Pirellulales > PALSA-1355 > CAWECK01. Next base: position 329,531 of record CAWECK010000016.1, on the reverse strand, counting down.
CTCGGCGGACCAGCGCACCGTCTGCACGTCAATGTGGCGGCGACGACGCGTTGGCGGGGCCGATTTGGGCGCTCGCTGCCTAACGCGCCGACGCGGGGGGACCGGTTCGGGCTCTGTGACCGGTTCCGCCCGAAGCACCGGCGGTTCAATCAGCACGGCGGCAGGCGGCTCTTCCGCGGGAAGGGCCACTGCCTGCAACACCAAGGGGGCCCGCTCCAGCGGCAGCACCGGTTCCGGGAGCGGTTCTTCCGGCATGTCCTGCGCTCGTTCGACTTCCGCCGGAGGCGCCGGCTCGCCCCGCGAGTAGTCGGGCTTGACGACCATGCTGCTGGGCAATTGTCGGACTTGGGCACGCAGGGTCTTGAACAGCTCGGCAATGTGCTCGTGACATGTGAAGATGAACACCTGGTGCCCCTGCCGGGCAAAGTCCCGCAGCACGACGGCAGCGGCTTTGGCGCGGTCGAGGTCGAAGTTCACCAGCACGTCATCCAGCACCAGCGGCAGACGAATGCCCTGCTCGGCATAGGCCCGAATGATTGCCAACCGCAAGGCCAGGAACAACTGCTCGCGAGTGCCACGGCTGAGCACTTCCACCGGCAGAGCCTGGCCCTGGGCATCGTCGACTCGCAACACGCGTTGACCCAGCGGCGTCCAGACCCGGCGGTAGCGCCCGCCGGTGAGCAGCCGCAGATAGTCGGATGCCTCGCGCAGCGCGGCAGGCTGGCGCTCGCGTTCGTAGATTTCGCGCACCGACTCCAACACCAGGGAACTGACGGCCAGGACTGCGCCAACGTTCCAGCGCCTTTTCCAGCCGGGCATCCACGGTCGCCAGTTCCACTTGCTTATCGGCCAGGCGCGTGTCGCTGGCCAGGCTCTTGAGCTGCTCGCGCAATTGGCCGCGCTGCTCGAAGAGTTGCTCCAGATGATTGCGGCCCACCGATCGCTGCGCGTGCAACCGTTGTTCCAGGGCCACCGGAGTCAGTTCACCGCTCAAGACCTCGGCCAGTTCGGCTTCGGTGGCCCGATTGTTCAGGGCTGACGTGACGTCGGCGCCGAGCGCCGCCGATTCCTGGCGGAGTCGCTCGATTTCCTGGACTTGTTCGACCCGCCATTCCAGTTCGGCCGCGTCCGCCAGGTGCAATTCGGCCAGCAACTGCACGCGCCGCTGCCGCACGGCCGCCAGCCGACGAACGCAACGCGTCATTCGCCGGTGCGCCTTGCGGGCCTCGTCCAGCAGAGCCTGACGCCGCTCCATCTTGCCTTGTTGCCCGCGCAACTCGGCCAGCAACTCGCGGAGTTGTATGACGGGCTCGGTGGTGTTCGGTTTCCAGCCGACTTCGGCGGCCAGTTGGCCGATTCGCGAACAAAGGGCGTCGTATTCCCGGCGGCGCTCGGCCGTCTGTTCGCGCAGCTCTTCCAGCCGCCGCGCACGCGCCTGATTCTTTTCGGCGTGCTCCTGGAACTCGCGAATCTGCTTGGGAGTCAAATTGTCGGGCAGCCCCGCCTCTTTCAGGGCGCGTCGCCAGCGGATGCGGGCATCGCGGTGAGTGTCCCGCGCTTCCTTGTGGCGTTTGCGGGCATGCAGCGCATCGCGCTTGGCGGTTTCCGAATGACCTTGCAGCGGCACAAGTTTTTCCAGTTCGGCCAGCTCTTTTTCAGCCGTCTGCAGCCTGGAAACCAAGGCGCCGCCGCCGTGGGGCAGCTTGGTGTCGAGCACATCGCGCTCGTCGGTAATTTCCTTGCGCTCGTTTTGCAGCGTGCGGATTTGTTTGTGGCACGTCATGAGCTGTTCCGACGCGAAGCCCTCCATGCGAACCTTGGTGGCCGCCGCTCCTCCGGCGGCGAACAGGCCCACCATTGCCAGCAATCCCCCCAAGCCGCCCAGGGACGTGTGGAAGACAAGGCCGGCGAAGATTGCGGCGATTCCCGCGACGAACGCCACCCCCAAGCCGACCAGCACCTCGCCGCTGAGCATCTGGCGTTCGGCCCAGTCCTGGCTGGCCGTTTCCAATTCCTTGAGTTTGCGGCTGATCTGGTCGAGCCGTTCGTCGATTTGCACGCGGCGGCGCAGTTGCGACACCAATTCGCCGGCGCGAGTCAAACGCGGGGTTAGCCCCTCTTCGACCTGATCCCCCAGGGCGGACGCCATGTTGCCGCGCACTTCCGCCATGGATTGTTTGTGGGTTTCCGCCGCTTTGCGGGCCTCAACCACGCCTTTGCGGTGCGTTGCCAGGTGGCGAGCCGCCGCGCGCACGTTGTCAAACTGCCGGGGCGTGGTCGTCGGCAGCTTGCCGTCGCCCCGCTTGCCCACGACGGCCGACCAGCGTTTGTCTTCGGCCTCTTGTTGCAGCTCCAACTCGACGCTTTGTTCTTCCAGCGTGTGGACCTGCTCGGCCAGGAAGGCCAGCCATTGCTGCTGTTCGCTGAGGGCTTCCAGCCGCGGCGCTTGCTTGCAAAGGGGCACGTTGGCGTCGACGGCTTCTCGTTCGCGCCGGAGCTGCGCGCGGCGGCTGCGCAGTTTGGTCACCCGAGCCATAAACTGCGCTTCGCGATCGCGCAGCTCGTTGAAGGTTTCCACGGCTCCGTTGGGAAGCGGCTCCACGTCGCCCAGAGCCTTGAGCTGCTGTTCCAAGGCTGAGCGGGCATGCCATTTGTCGGACAATGAGCGAGCCATGCTGGCCACCCACAGCCGGTGCTCGATCTCGACGTCGGTCTTTTGCAACTGCTCGATCGAGGCCGCCAGATGCCGCTGGTTTTGCACCGACTCGAAGTAACGCCCCGTGAGCTCGCGCAACTCCTCGATTTCCACGAGCAATTGATCGCGGCGCGCGACCAGTTGATTGACGAGCGTAGGACGCTCGTCGTCGGAGAGCAGCTTGCTGCGCCAAGCGTTAAGCCGGTCCATGACGTCGGCCAGCGACACATGGTCCACGCCCAAGGTCAAATCGTAGAGCCAATGCGCAGCCTGCGTGTCGGTGAGCGTGCCGAGCTGCTGGATCTCCCGCAATCCGAAGGCGAACACATGGTTGAAGGTCGGCTCATCGACGCCCCCCAACAGCTCGGCCAGCGAACGGCTGGTCGGCGGGCCGCCGGGCCGCGCCGAGACCACCGCGTCCGAATCGTCCGAGTCATCAAAACGGGTAACGACGAGCTGGCCCGCAATGGTGCGCACCTGCAAGCGTCCGCCGCCGCGGCCGCCACGAAACGGAGGCAAATACCGCGCCCGTCGTTCTTGCGAAAAGCCATACAACATGGCGCGCACGAACTGCAGCAGCGTCGTTTTGCCCGCCTCGTTCGGACCGTAAATGACGTTCAACTGGTCGGAGAGCCCGGTCAGTTTTAGGCCGCTCCAAACGCCGAAGCCCTGAACTTCCACATCGCTAATATTCACGACGGCGACTCCTGATGGCTCAGCATGTCCACGGCCAGCAACGCGGCCTCTTCAAGGACCTGGCTCCGCGTGGCCGGGTCCGACAAATTAACGGCGCCGGCCATTAGTCCTCCGGCGTCTCGCGCCGTAAGGAGCGGGTTCAAGTCCAGCGGCGCGGCATCCGGCGCATTGAGACTGCGCAGCGTTCGCAGCATCTCGCCCAGCAGGCTCTCTTGTTCGTACCACTTTTCCGGCAGCTCGACGCGGCAATCGGGCGCGATACGCACGCTCCACAGCGCCGGCCGGCGGCTGCCGTACTCGTTACGCAAACGAGACAGCAAATCGGTTTCCATGGTGCCCCATTGCAACTTGGCGCCGAGGGCCGACGAACCTACGATCGTCCAGCTCACGAGCATATCTGGCCCTAATCCAGTCCCCCATAACGCCGCCGCCCGTTCGACCATTTGCCGTTCGAGTTGTTCGCGCGTGGTATGCTGAGTGACCAAAACTCGTTCGTCTTGCCAGCGCAGCACATCGGTGGCCACAAAACTGGTGCGCACACGGGCCGATTCATCCACTTGCACCAGGGTGCAGCCGCGGGGACCTGAATCACGCGGCCGACGCCCCTGGGGCGTGCCCGAATAGTGGGCCACCGCGGGGGACGTGGTCAGCGTGCGCCGGGCATGCTCGCCTCCCAACGCCCAATAGTGGACGGGCCGCCCGGACATGCCTTCGCCGTCACTCGATCCGTAGGTCACGGCGATGGTGAAGGGAGAGCCCGCGTCGCCGGCGAAATCCGCCGGCCGGATTCGTTTCCGCTCGCCGCGACTGATCCCCAGTAGCTCGGCCAGCGGCTCTTCATCCCGCTCGTGGAGCACGCGGGCCACCTGGCCGCGCGGGAATAGATGGACATTGGTCGGCAGATCGAGTCCGGCCGGCCATAGCTCGGCATGATCCGATCGTCCACCAGCCCAGTACACCTGGATACCTCGCTGTGCGAGCCGGGCACATTGTTCAGCAAGGAACACGCAGCCCCGCGGGCCGGCCAGATCGGGATCCAGAACGTCCCCCACCAGGAGCAAAAAGTCGGCTTGCGCCGTGAGGGCGGTGTCGAAAACCTTTTCGGCCGCCCGGTAGGCAGCCTCGACGAATGCTCGCCGCAAATGCTCGGGCACCTCCTCAACGCCGCCGGGCGGTCGTTCGAGGTGCAGATCGCTGGCATGGACGAAATGGAAGGGCCGAATCGGCATGCAATTCTTCTCCTAGCGTCGTGGCCTTGCTCTAGCGGGCTTCAAATTCTTTCTGGGCAACCTGGATGCGCAAACGAAGCGACAGACCAAATGTTGATCGCCGCTTAGCTGGCAAAGTTTATCTGAGGCTCGTAAGTGCGGCTATGTGGGTTTTCAGGGACGAATGGTGGGGAAAGGGGGCTGAAGATACTATGGGGTAAATGCAGCGAGTGGGGCGTTTCATTCAGGGATGAATCGGCTTCTCGCTAAGAATATTCTCCATCAGCCCCAACGTAACACTGATTTAGGATTGGTCATCAAAACCTCCGCATGGGGGGCGTTGTACTCCACGACGGTACGTGGTCGGTCACGCCATACTCTAAGAGACAAATCTTGGCTTGAAGCTCGCTCGTTCCAAGAAAATCCTTGCCACCAATTCTGGGTGGTTTTTTCCTAACCGATTCTTAGTAGACTAGCAGCATGGTCAAATCAGAAACGCAACCTCGCCTCTACGCCTGCTGCTCGAAAGCCGATTGCCAGACGTATGTGCAACTCCTCGACTTCCTCAAGATCTGGGGACTGCCGACGGCGCCCCAAAAAGACGGCAGCAAGACTTTCTTTGACGTGACTGTGCCAAGTCACTGGAGTAAGTCCCGCGGCCAAACGTTCGCCAAGGGACTGAGCGCCGTGAAGACGAAGCACTAAACACTGCTTCCGATTCTCCAACAGGCCGTAGGGCCGGCAATGCCGGCCATCATTGTAGCCGCGAATCGATTTGCATCAAAATCGCATCGCAGTCGGCACCGCCGCCCTGCGAAATCGCCGCGCTGATTATGCGACGGTGTTTGTTGGCGGCATCGCGGCGCTCTGCTTCAATAAAGTGCTGACGACGTTGACGGCCGCCGCCAGTCGCGGTTCATGACCGGCGCAGGCAATGGCTCGTGCTGCCTTTTGTGCGGATTTCCCGCGAGCCGCCTCGCTCTCTGAATCGCAGAAGTTGTCGTACACGTCGGCCAGTTTTACTAGTCGCGATTGCCAACTCGCGACCGACAACTGACGGTCGTAGGCCGGTTCGCGGTCTTCTTCCGGCAAACGCATGTCTTTCGTTAGCGCAGCGACGGTATCGGCGACTTCCCTGCCAAACTGCTGGCGCAGATCGTCGTAGTCGGCGGTGGTGTCTTCGATCACGTCGTGCAGCAGTGCCGCGGTTATCGCGACCTCGTCATCGACTCCAAACACCTGGCGGACGGTAAGGGCCACCCGAAACGGATGTGCGATATACGGCGTCTGGCGATCTTTACGCATTTGCCCCTGATGGCAACGGGCCGCAAACGATGCCGCCTTTTGCCATAGTTCATGGTGGGTCCCATTGCCCATCAACGATCTCCAATTTCGCGGGCTAATTCGCGCTGCGCGGGGTTGTTAGTTACCCCAACGCAGGAATCTACGGCGGTTATTGTAGCGCATAGCGGCTAGTGTATAGTGGAAAGCCGCAATCCGAAAGAGTCTTCAATCCGCTATGTTGGCCGCCGAGGAGGCAGACAGGCACTTGGATCTACTATGACCACAACGACCACCCGTCGAATTTTTCTCCAGCGAACCGCAGGCTTGTCGGCTCTGGGCATGGGGGCGATCTGCTCTCAGCAAGCTGCTGTCCGAGCCGACGCACCAGCACAGAAGAAGATCAAGATCGGACAAATTGGCACCGGGCACGCGCATGCCAATAAGCTTGAAGTCTATCGCCGCTCGCCGGACTATGAGGTCGTGGGCATCGTGGAGCCTGATCCCGAGTTGCGTGCTCGCGCAGAACAACGCCGCCTATCGGGACCTGCCCTGGATGACGGAAGAGGAGTTGCTCAACCAGCCGGGCCTGCAAGCCGTGCTGGTGGAGACTCGCGTGCGAGATCTCCTCAATACGGCCGAACGCTGCATCGGCGCCGGCAAGCACGCGCATCTCGATAAGCCCGCCGGCGAATCATTCTCCCAATATCAGCGACTGCTCGCCGCGGCCGCCGACCGCAGCTTGCTGGTTCAGATGGGCTACATGTTCCGCTATAACCCGGCCGTCGTGCTACTGCGGCAGTTCTTACGCGAGGGTTGGTTGGGGGACGTTTTCGAGATTGATGCGGTCATCAGCAATGTTATTCCGCAAAACGATCGACGAGCGCTCGCCGCTTATTCCGGCGGAATCATGTTCGAACTGGGTCCCCACGTCGTCGATCTGATGGTTGGAGTGTTGGGCAAGCCCGACCGCGTTCAATCCGTTGCCCGGCATTCCTCGCCCCTGGACGACAAGCTGCTCGACAACATGCTGGCGATTTGCGAATACCAGCGGGCGATCGCTACGCTCAAGTCAACCGCCGAGGAAGTGGATGGCCGCGGAAGACGGAACTTTGTCGTGTGCGGAACGGCCGGCACGTTTCGAATCGAGCCGTTCGAGGCGCCCAAGGTGCGTTTCTCGCTGGACCGCGAGCGGGGCCAATACGCCAAGGGAACTCACGAAATCTCGTTTGAGCCCTACGTGCGTTATGTCGCGGACGCAGCCGACATGGCTAAAATCATTCGGGGCGAAAAACCCTGCGACTTTCCCTACGCACACGATCTGGCGGTGCAAGAAACCGTGCTGCGGGCTAGTGGGTTGACGGTCTCGTAGATCCTGACGGACACCGGAGCACGAAAGTCCGGAAGCTGAGGCATCCGGCTCGAGGAAGCATTTTGAATCGCGAAAGAATTTTCGGCTCGATCGGAGAAACATCATGAAGCTGCATCTCTGGCTCGCTAGTATGCTGGGGTGTTTTGCCACGATCTCGGCATCCGCCGAAGAACTAGCATCCAAACAAAACAATTGGCAAGCAACGGGCCAAAAAGGAGCGATCGTCGCCGGCGGTAACCAGGCCGTTCAAGCCGGCATGGCCATCATGACCGGCGGCGGCAACGCGGCCGATTCGGCCGTTGCCACGATTCTGGCTTTGAGTGTCGTCGACGCCGGGAATTTCTGCTTCGGCGGCGAAGTGCCCATTCTGGTCTACGATGCCAAACGGGACGCGGTCGAAGTGATCTGTGGACAAGGGGTCGCGCCGCAGCTCGCCACGCGGGAGCATTTCGAGAGTCGCGGCGGTATCCCGGGGACCGGCCTCGAGCCGGCCGCCGTGCCGGGTGCCCTGGATGCATGTCTTACGCTGCTGAGCCGCCACGGCACCCGCACGTTCGCCGAAGTCGCCGCGCCGACGTTGGCGATTCTCGATCGCCACGCGCTTGCCTGGCATGCGGACCTCGCCACAACATTGCGTCGCCTCGTCGAGGCCGAAAAAGTTTTGGCCGGCAATCGCGGCCAGGGCTTGCAGTTGGTTGCCGATTATTTTTATCGCGGGCCTTTGGCCAACGAATTGGCCGAGTGGTGCGAAGCCCACGGCGGGCTGATCCGCGCCGGCGACCTGGCCAGCCATGTAACCCGGATTGAAGAGCCCGTCAGTGCTGACTATCGCGGAAACACGGTTTACAAATGCGGCCCCTGGACGCAAGGGCCCTACGTGCTGGAAGCTTTGCGGCTGTTGGAAGGCTACGATCTCAAGACCCTGGGACACAATCAGCCACAGACGATCCATCTGACCGTGGAAGCGATGAAGCTGGCACTGGCGGATCGGGACGTCTACTATGCCGACCCGCGGTTCGCGGACGTGCCGATGACTGAACTTCTTTCCCCGTCGTATGCCGCACTGCGCCGGCCCCTGATCGACCCCGAGCATGCGTCGCTGGTGCAACGCCCCGGAGATCCTCGCCATCATCGGGCACTGCTCGATGAAGCTCAAGCGCGCGCAGGCCTGGGGGGGCCGGCCCACGATACGACGACCTGCCTGGTTGCCGATGCGGCCGGCAACGTCATTGCGGCAACGCCGAGCGGCTGGAGCGGCGTGCTGGCCGGCTAGACCGGCATTTGGCTGGGTACTCGGCTGCAAAGCTTCAATACTTGGAAAGGGCATCCGAATTGCATCGAGCCGGGAAAGCGCCCGCGCATCACGCTGACGCCGACGCTGGTCACGAAGAAAGGCGGCGGGATGTTGGCGATCAGCGTCGCCGGCGGCGATGGCCAGGATCAGGCCACGATGCAATTGCTGTTGAATGCCATCGATTTCGGACTGAGCCCGGCTGAATCGGTTACTGCGATTCGCTTTGGCACGAACCATCACGTCGGTTCGTTTCGGCAAACGCCACCCAAGCTTGGCAACCTGGAGTTGTACAACTCGGCCGGGAAAGAGCTGGTTCAGGAACTGACACGCCTCGGCCACTTGGTCCACCTGATCGAACCTCCGCTGTCGTCACCAAGCGCCCTGGCGATCGACAGAAAAACCGGGCAAATTCAGGCGGCCGGCGATCCTCTAACGGGTCGCAGCGCGGCGGCCTGGTAAAACAAAAACTTTCGCGTTGACGCGTCGTAAAAAATCGAACCTAATGTCTGGCAGCGACAAGCCTGCTCCCAACCAACCGATGTCGTCCCCGCCTGCTCGTCGTTAGCGTTCCTCTATTCGGTCAATCCATCCTGACGGCAATTGAATCGGGTGCGTCTGCATGCTGAAATTCTTTGGCTCTCGACAGGCCTTTTGCGACTCGCTTCATCGCCGCGACTTTTTGCGGCGTGGCGGAATGGGCGTGGCCGGGTTGGGATTGAGCGACCTGCTGCGGTTGCAAGCCCGGGCTGACGGGGGCAAGACTTCTCGCCCCAAGGCCGTGATCATGATCTGCCTGCCGGGCGGTCCGAGTCACCATGAAACGTACGACATGAAGCCCGACGCACCGGCAGAGGTTCGCGGCGAGTTTCGACCGATTCGCAGCAACGTATCCGGCATCGAGTTGTGCGAACACATGCCGCTGCAAGCGACGATCGCCGACAAACTAGCGATCGTTCGCAGCCTCACATTCACACAGCCCGATCATCAATTGCACGAAGTCTACACCGGCTTTCCGACAGCGGCCCGGCGTCCGGCATTTGGCTCGGTTGTCAGCCGGTTGTATCCAGGTCCGGCTGGTATCCTGCCGCGATACGTGAGCCTGAGCCTTTCAGACCATCCGCGGACGGTCGCTCTGGCGGAAAACCCCAGCTACCTGGGCATGGCTCACGGGCCGTTCGAACCGACGGGCGAGGGAATCAAAAACCTGACGCTCGGCGAAGGGCTCTCGCTGCCGCGACTGACGGATCGCACAGCCCTGTTAAAGTCGTTCGACGGGCTCAATCGCCGGATTGACCAGGACCCGTCGCTGACGACGATGGACACATTCCGATCTCAGGCTCTGCAGTTGATCACTTCTTCTAAAGTTCGCGAAGCCTTCGATCTCGACATGGAACCGGCCTCGGTCCGCAAGCTGTACGGAGAGGACGTCACTCTTCAATTCGATTACCAGTATGGCCGCACCTGGCACAGCAGCCATTTCTTGCTTGCCCGACGACTGGTGGAAGCTGGCGTGCCGATTGTCACGCTGGGAGAAAGCGGCTGGGATCACCATGGCAATGTGTCTGGGGTGAAGGGAACGATCTTCGAGCGCTCGCGAGAACAGTTGCCCTTGCTTGACCGCTCGTTGTATGCCTTGATCACCGACTTGCACCAGCGCGGCCTCGACAAGGACGTGGCCGTGGTCGTTTGGGGAGAATTTGGCCGTTCACCGCGGGTCAATCAATACGGCGGGCGCGACCATTGGCCGCCGGCCGGCTTTGCCTTGTTCGCCGGCGGCGGATTTCGCACCGGGCAGGTTATCGGCGCGACCGACTCCCAGGGTGCACGACCGACAACGCGTCCGTACGGCCCGCAAAATGTCTTGGCGACTTTGTATCGCCACCTAGGCATCGATCCGAGCCAGACGCTGCGCGACAACAGCAATCGGCCAATACCGGTCCTTGACGACCAGGATCCCATTCGGGAACTCTGACTGGATGCACGTCCAGTTCCGAGCCCAGGACGTCAGGGCGCGGGGGGGCCGCCAATGCCGAGAAACTCCGCCGTCATTTGGCTTTCACGTCGAAGCAGAACACCAGTTCCTGGTCGCGCAGATAGAGCCGGCCGTTGGAAACGACCGGATGGGTCCAGATCCGTCCCTTCGGCTTCCGCAAAGTGGTTTGCGGCTCGAGCGTAAATCGTCCGTGTTCTTTCCAGCCTTCGGGCGAGGCCTCGATCAGCACGACTTTGCCGTCTTTTTCTTCCACCAGGTAGAGCATGCCTTCGACACAGCCGATGCAACCCTTGCCCAGTTTTTCTTTGTCGTTCCAGACCAGCTCACCGGTCTTGAAGTTCTGGCAAACCCAACCGAAGCCGTCTGAATATCCGTAAAGATAATCCCCCACCAGGATCACGCCGCCGTGGTGGTTCTTCATGTTCTTGTTTTCATAGACGACAGTGACCGCTTTATCCGCTTCCTTATCCGTTTCGAGCTTCACCAGTTTGCAGCCTGCGCCGTAACCGCTGGTGATGTACACGTGCCCGTCATGGAAAATGGGCGTGGGAATAACGGCCGTCTTGCCGACCCAGTCAGTCTCCCATAGCAGGTCGCCCGAACCGGCATCCACGCCAACCAGTTTGGCCATCATCAACTGGATGTATTGGTGTTTGCCGTTGTGATCGGCCACGATCACCGAGGAGTAATGCGCATCGTCGGTCACGTCCTTCGACCGCCAGACGACTTCGCCGGTTTTCTTATTGAGCGCGGCAATCGTCCCTTGCTTGCCGCCGGGGGTGCAGATCACATTGTCGCCGTCGACCAACACGCTTTCGGTATAACCCCAGTTGGGCCTCTTGCCTCCCATGTCTTTCATCGAGGTCTGCCAAACGATGCTTCCGTCGGCCCGATTGGCGCAAACGACCACTCCGGCGCGCTCAGACAGTAGACAAAATCGCCGTCGACCGTCGGAGTATCTCGCGGACCATCGCCCCAGTCGTTTTCGAGCCGCGGGCCGATCTTCGTGGACCACTTCTCCGTGCCATCCTTCACGTTGAGCGCGAGCAGGCACTCGACGTCTTCGCGCGAACCCATCGTGTAAAGCGTATCGCCGACAACCGCGAAGCCCGAATAACCGATGCCGGCGTCCTTGAACAGCCACACCAGCGGCGGCCCAGCCTCCGGCCATTCTTTCAGGAGGCCGGATTCCTTCGACACGTCGGTTCGGCCCGGGCCTCGCCACCCCGGCCAATCCTCACCAAACGCCGCTGGCGCGGACAACAGGCTTAAACAAACGGCTATTGCATGGCAGGTGCGCAAGGGAGTGCTCCTAATGGGCGAGTGGACGCGGGCGAAAGTTCGCGGGCATAAACCAAGGGAGGAAACTGGCGGGACATCGGCAGTGGAAGCGTTTATCATAGCGAACCGGCGGCGGGTTGCACTAGGCTTCAGAGCAGTTTGCGGCGTTTTGACCCGATGCCGCTTGCCGGTGCTTCCGCGATGCGAGCCAAACCGTGGCCAACGTCAGAAACATCAGGGATGCGGCCCAGCGGATCGGGCCCGCCTCGTAGACGATCGCCCCGTTAAAAACGATGAACAACATAAACCCGTGGAGCGAGCGGTCGATCCCGGGTCTTCGGGCAGTATAACGCATGGGACGTACCCACCAAAAGGTGGTGTCCGCCATCCACAGGACAGCAAACAGGTAAGACGCGAAAATGCCCTCGCCGACCCCGCTCACCTCCCGGGTATGCGCCAGTGCGTGAACATGCGACCAATGGTGAAAGTAATGAAACGCCATCGCCAGATGAACGAGGAAACAGAGCAATGCCCAGGTCCAACACCAGCGTGCCAGCCGGCCACGGATCGTAGTGGCTCGCCAATCTTCCGGGCCAAGCAGCAGCATCTGACATAAGGCCGCGGAATACCACGCGAGTGCAAGCCGCACGGTATTGCGAGTCAACAGATCGCCGACATCCGCCGCGTAGGCGCGCGTCAGGGAAAGAACCGCTGCGAGCAGCGCCGCGCCGGTCACGGCCATTGCAATATCGAATGCCGACAGGCTGAATCGCGGAGCCATGGGAATCGCGGCTTACTTCTTCTTCAGCGTCGAGACATACTCGACGACGTCGATCAACTCATCGGCGGTCATCACCTTTTGCAGGTCGGCTGGCATCAGCGAAATCTTCTGCTTCACCATTTGCTCGATGTCCGATCGCTTGTAGGTGCGGACCAGGGCGTCGATGCTCTTGACCGACACTTCCTGCGGAGTCTCCGACGTGAGAATGCCGACCACGACGTTGCCGTCGGCAAGCTGCAGCGTGTAGGTCTCGTAATTGTGGCTGATGCCGGCGCTGGGATACAGGATCGACTCGAACATAGCCTCGCGGCTGAGCTTGCTGCCGATCTCCGACAGGTTCGGGCCGACTTCCTTCCCTTCGCCGCCCACCACGTGGCATTTGGCGCAGGTGCCGGCATTGGCAAACACCAACTTGCCACGATCGGCGTTCCCCTTCGATTTGAGCAACTGGGGCAGCGGCGGCAGGGGCTTGTTGTCTTTCGACTCCGGCAGCGGGAACAGCGTGGCCCCCTGCTGTTTGATGTCGTCGAAAGGCGCATTATGCAGGGCGAAGGCGGCGGCCGGAGTGACGTAGGGATCGAGCTTCTTGTTTTCCGCCAGCTTGAGCAGCGCCATCAGGCCCGGCTTGCGACTTGCCCAATCCTCGCACGGCTTCCTGGCGGACGTCGGCGGGCCGGGCTTCATCGATCACGATGGGACGCAGCAGCTTAACGGCATGGCCATTGCCCGAGTTGCCAAGGGCGCGGACGGTTTTCACGACCAGTTGCGGATCTTTGCGGTCGAGAGCCGCACGAAGAATGACGCTCTTATCGTCCGAGAGGAGCAAGCGAGCCGCCTCGACGCCGATTTGGTTGTCGGCATTGTCCTCGGCCAAGGCCAGCACTTCCGGCATAACGGTCGGTCCGCTGGAAGCGCTCCGACCAGCTTGACGAACTCCAGAGTGCCACGGCATTGATCGAGCACGCGATTGACGGCCGCCAGGTGGGCGGGATTGCTGCTCACATCGGCCCCCGAGACCCGACTAACCGCTTCGGACTGGATCAACGCCCGGCGGGCATCGTCCGGCACTTCGGTGTCAAAGGCCAACTGGACCACGGCTTTGTCCTTAGCTTCGCCGCTGAGGAAGTCCAAGGCCCGGAAGTAACGGGGCAATTCGGCGGTCGGAACGGTCGCGATCGGCGATGATCTTGGCCAGGTAGTCGGCCGTGGCGTCGCCGCGCGATCGCCAAATGATGTCGCGCCCGGCCGGCGTGTTCCATTGGCTGCCGGCTTTGGTCAGCCAGGCTGCCAGGAATGCGTCCCACTGGCCGATCAGCGCCGATCCCCAAGGCTTCCAGATACCAGCGGTCCTGGCCGTCGTGCTGCGAGGCCAATTCGGCCCAGAGCTGCGCCGCCTCGGCGCGACTTGTTGTGCCGCAGGGCGATCGCGCAGTCGCGGCGCACCTGCGGCGACGGATCGTGGCTCAACTGCTTGACGTACGGGTAGCACGTCAAGCTTCAACTCGCGCGCGGCACGCAGGGCCGTGATGCGAGATGTCGGCATCAGCGTCCTTCAGCGCCCGTTCGACGTACTTGCCGGCCCTGGCCGTCGATCTTCGACAGCAGCCACAAGGCGCGAGCCCGCAGCCGCGGGTTATTGTTCGACTCGTACATCTTTCATCAGCGCCGGCTCGGCCTCGGCTTGCATCGTCGTGCAAGCGCGGTCCAAGCCAGATAGCGGGCCGAAAGGTTCGGGCTTTCGAGCGCCGCGATGGCCCCGTCGGCAGTGTCGAAAGTCGTACTTCGGTACATTCGTATTGGCTGCCCGGCGGAGCGACGCGGAAGATGCGTCCCTTGTCGATGTCGCCCATGCGGTGGCCGCCGACGCCCGGATCGTACCAGTCGGCCACGATCAGCGAGCCGTCCGGAGCGACGCACACGTCGGACGGGCGGAACCAATTGTCGCGCGTGCCTTCGAGGATGTTGACGATCTCGGCCTTGTAGCCGGCGCCGTCGTCGGTCACCGGATAGGCCCGGCAGACGTTCGGGCCCGGCGTCGCAGTGAATCACCTGGTTCTGAAAGACCTTCGGCAGCAGCGACCCTTCGTAGACGCAGATGCCGGTCGGCGAACCGGCGCCGGTGACCAGCAGGTTGGGCACCACGCCCGGATCGTTCTGATGCCAGTGCCGCTGCGGGATTTCGGTTTCCAGGTTGGTGCGGGGCGTTTTCCAGCCGGCGCCGGTCATTTCGTCGGTGTAGCCGTAGTTGCCGAACTCCATCACGTAGTTGATGCGCACGCCGCGGTTGCCGTCGTCGTCGTTGTCGGTCTGCCAGAGCGTGCCGAAGGAGTCGACGGCCACCTCGTAGTTGTTGCGGAAGTTGTAGCCCAGCACCTCGAACTCGCTGCCGTCGAGATTGCAGCGGAAGACCATGCCCTGGCGATAGGGCTTGCCGCTGTCGTTGACCACGTTGCCGGCCAGGTCGACGATCGGCTTGCCGTCCTTGTCGTGCACGGCCTGGCCGCTGTTGCCGACGTTCCAGTAGAGCTTGCCGTCGGGGCCGAAGACGAAGGCGTGCGTCGAGTGGTCGTGCTGCGGCTGTGCCGACCTTGGTGAACAGCACTTCCTTCTTGTCGGCTTTGCCGTCGCCGTCTTCATCGGTGAAGACGAACACGTTCGGGGCGACCGAGACGATCACCCGGTTGCCGAGCACGCAAATGCCCAGGGCCGAGTCGATGTCGCGGCCTTGATAGAAGACGGTCGACTTGTCGGCTTTGCCGTCGTGGTCGGTGTCTTCCAGAATCAGGATGCGGTCCCCTTCGGGCCGGCTGCCGTTGCGATGCCGGTAGTTCACCACCTCGCAGACCCAGACGCGGCCCAGGTGATCGACGTCGATGTCCGAGGGGCTGAGCAGCATCGGCTCGGCGGCGAACAGCGTCGCTTCGAGCCCGTCGGCCACGTCAAGCGCCGCCGACCGCTTCGGCGGCATCGTGCGACGCGTCCGATGCCGCGGCGTTCACCGCCGAGGCTGCGCATGCGCCCCGGCGGCCTTTCGGTGAAGACGAGAAACTGCACGCTGTGCTCGCCTCCTTGGTCGGTCCCGCCGTTGTCGAGACCGGCGCGGGCCTGAAAGCGGGTGTAGCCGGCGGGCAATTCGTACTCGATGACCGAATTGGCGTGCGCCCCGATGCCGTATTCGACCGGCTGGCCGTTGATCTTCAGCGGGTCTTCCGCCGGCGTTCTTGTTGACTGCCCGGATGGCCCCAGCCGACCTCGGCCGACCGCCACTTAAGCTCGGTCAGCTTCTTGACGCCGCCAGGACCGACCAGCCGTGGTTCCGCCCAATCGGCCCAGTCGGTGCCGATGCCATCGCCGCCGTCCCTGACGACCAGGAACAGTTGCTTCGCCCCGGTGATATCGACGTCGACCGGGACCGCGTGGCCCGGCGTCTTGCTGGTGATGAGCTTGCTGTCGAACTTTGGCTTCACCTCGGCGTGAACGGTCGAGACCAACGCCAAGATAGCCGCGGTAACGGTTCCGCATCGCCAATTCAGATTCATCACGATATCTCCATCTCCAAGGTCGCGGTATTCCTGCGATTGCGGGCGTTGGGCCGGGCAAACGCAGGGACGGTTATGCCGGCCGTTATTCGGTCAACGAACCGCACAATGGCCTGAAGTCAATGACCGGCGCAGCAGGCCCTACGGCAGTCACCAGTAAAGTCGCGGGCTAATTACAATCATTGCTTCGGGCCGTTCCACTGGTCGAGCATCTTCTGGATGCTCTCAGGCTTGAAGTTGCTCGGCACCGGTTCGTCTTGGTTGGCCATCAGATCTTCGACGGTCAACGGCTTCGACGGCACGCCTGTTTCCGGCACATCAGCCTTGGCGCGTCCAGACGATGGCGTTGAGCACCAGCTTGCGGAAGTTGTCGTTGCCCCAGTTCCAATGATCGTGGCCGCCTGTGCAGCCAAAGCCGCGGCCGCCGTCCGGCCGCTCGCGAGCCCAGGCCATGTGCTGCGGCTCGCCGTTCTTGATCGCCTCGCGCACGGCCGGATTGCCGCTATGCGGGCCGTCAGTGCGCGACAAAGTCTCGGCCGGCGGCAGCGCGGTCAGAATCGGCAACACGCCGTCCATGTTCGGCCGAAAACGCATGTGATAGTACCACTCGTCGTTGGTCGCGAACGGCTTCACCCCGCGCGTGATCGGATGCGTCGGGAAGTTTGAATATTGAGCCGTCCAGTGCGGATTGACCGACCATTCGGGTTCGAAATAGCCGCCGGTCCATTCCAGCAATGCCTCGCCGGACGGGCCCTTGGGAACTTCCACGCCGTAATGCAGACACACCAGGCCCACCCCCTTCTTCATCAGCTTATCGAGTTCCGGCAGGTGGGCATTCATGGGATGCCCGCCGCCGCCGTCGGAGTAAATGATGATCGTAGCCGCGTCGTTGAGGACGCTGGCATCCTCGGGCCAGCCAGGGCCATAGACTTCGGCGTGAACCGGCAAGCCGCTTTCGTTGAGTGCTTTGGCCAGCAGCGTGCAGCCGGCCTTATGCTCATGGGCGCCGTAGCCGTGGCTGGCCTTGCCCGCCACGAAGGCGATCTTCTTCTTAGCCGCGCCGCCGCCTGCGGTCGCCGCCGCGGAGGAAGCCGTTTGCTTGATGCGAATGTTGCGGAACTGGACCTTCATCGGCGGGCCGGCGTGCAGTTGCAGCGCCAAGATGCCGTTTGCCCGACGGGCCGGATCCTCGTCGGTGCAGATCGAGGTGACCACGCCGTTGATGCGGTGTTCGAAGGTGAAGCCTTTGGCCGTAATCTGATATTCGTTCCAATCTTCCTTCTTGATCTTCGACTGGATCTCTTTCGTATCTCCCAAAGTCTCGATCACGTCGACTTTGACCTTGCCGTTGTCTGCTATTTTCACAAGCGTCTTCTGGCCGCGATTGGCCAGGATGCCGCGAAACCGCTCGCCGTAGTTGATGCCGGAGAAGGTATCGCCGGAGTCGATGTCGGCCTGATAACCGCCGACGACCCATTTGTTGTTCGGCACCTCAAAGCTGCGGTATTGAATGCCCGAGTTGCCGCCGACGATCTTGTATTCGGCGGTAAGTTCGAAATCGCCGAGCTCGCCGCCCCGCCAAATGAGAAGGTGTTTCCCTTGGTCGGATTTTCCGCCGTGGTCTGGCCGGTGATGGTGCCGTCCTCGACACGCCAGAAATCGGGGTTCCCGTCCCAGCCGTCCAGCGTCTTGCCGTCGAACAACGATTGCCAAGTGGCGTCGTCGGCTGCCGCGGAGAACGCGGGCAGCGCCAACAGCGACGCAGCGAGCGTCAAGATGCAACCGATAGCTTTGTAATGCGGACAGAACTTCATCGCAGTCTCCTGGAAAAAGTCAGCGTGGATGGCGAATGGCTTTCAGGCGGGGGGCTGCACGCAGCCGCGGCCGGTCGAAAAGTCGACGGCCCAGCGGAGCAGTTCGGCAGCGAAACCAATAGCATAGGCACACCGCGAGCCCTCCGCAACCAAAAGATCGCGTCGCCAATTTACAAAGGCCAAGGCGATCAAGGCGCGGATTCCAATGCGGATTGCACCAAAACGGATGCCGGAGTTTCAGCCCCCCAGAACGGATCAGACCGCTTGGCTCAACGCCGGAAATGTCCGGTTATCAGGGAGGATCCTTTGGCCGCAAATCCGCTTGAAAAAGAGGGGAACAACCACCTTGCCCGTTCCTCATTCGCGTGAATTCGCGTGTATTTGCGGCCCTTTTTCCTCTTCCTCTCCCTCTCCCTCTCCATTTCCCTTTCCATTTCCGGCCGTTTCCATGCGGGGTCGGCTCGCTAGACATAACCGGTCAAAGGTCAGAAGATAATTTGGCCGCAAATTCACGCGAATGAGGAACGGGCCATTTCGTTTCTCCCCGACGCCTATTCGCGTGAATTTCGGTGCATTTGCGGCCCTGTTCCCTCTCCTTCCTATTTGCACGCTGAAAGAAAGTGCGATGCGTCAACACGTTATGGTCGTCAGGCTCCTCGCCGGGGCCACGTTGCTCGCCAGTGCCGCCTGGGCCACGGCTGACGTGCAACTCCCGCCCAATCGCGACGGCATCGCCAAAACGGTTGCCGACTCGCAGGAAGCGTTTTGGCAAAAAATTGCCACGGGCGAACCGGGGCCGGCTGTCAGTACGCGGACGTTCTACACGTATGCCCTCGCCCTGTGCGAATCGCGCCAGCATCCGGAACGGCTGGAGCGGTTGTTTCAGTTGGCCGCCAGCGTCCAGGATCGGGTCGCCGACAGCCCCGGTTACGGCAATTTCAAATGGTCGTGGCGCGACCCGGGCGTGACCGACACCAATTCGGTCGAGTTTTGCATGCATGACGCACTGCGGATCTGGCTGGTGCATCGCGACTGGCTGCCGCAGCCGGCCAGCAAGCTGCTGCTCGAAGCGCTACGCTATGGCGGCGAGGGGGCATTACGACACCGCGTGGCGACCAGCTACACCAATATCGCGCTGCTCAACGCCGCCAACCTGATCGGCCTGGGTGAAGCCCTCGCGCGGCCCGAATGGAGCGACGAAGGTTATCGCCGCTTCGACACCTTTTACCTTTACACCTGGCAATTCGGCGTCCATGAGTATTGCAGCCCGACCTACTACGTCTGCGATCTGAGCGGATTGTTGTTTACCGAGGCGAGGGCGAAGCGCGAGTCGGCCCGCGAACAGGCCCGGGCCCTGTTGCGGCTGTTTTGGACCGATATCGCGTTCAACTGGTTCAAGCCGTCGGAAAAATTCGGCGGTTCGCAGAGCCGCAGCTACAACTATCTGTATGGATTGGGAGGCATCGATTCGCAAATTTGGCTGCTCGGCGGGCTGCCGGGGCCACTCCCCGATGCGTCGCACGTCCTGACGACGAGCTCTGGAAAATGGTCGCCTCCCAGCGAGCTGATAATTCAAAGCTTGACCCCGCATACGCGGCTAATCCGGCAGCGCTGGGGCGTGAAGCCGAGCGAATTCCGCACCCACATGATGTATGAAGACGTCACTTTGGGGACCTCCGGCGCCGCGTACGGCTCGCAGGATTTGCCGCTGACAATTGATCTGCCAGGGAGCCGCACCTCGGCCCGCAGCTATTTCATTGCCGACGGTCGCGAAGATCCCTACGGCAAAATCAAGTACGAGACCAGTTCGGCCAAGCACATGAAAGCGCTGCACCTGCTGCCGTTCTGGGCGGCGGCGCAAGATCGCAGTGACGCTGTGGGCCTGGTGGTCTATCGTCCGCAGGATCTGAAAGAGGCGAACATCGTCAACCTGCAAAGCCACTTGGTGCTGCGGCGAGACATGGACAGCTTTTGGCTCCGCGGAAAAAAGCTGCCGATGAAGTCCGCCGCCAAGAACAAGCCGGTCCGCACGCCGATCAAGCCCGGCGAGGCGCTGGTCCTTCGCAAAGGGACAGCCGCCGTCGGCATTCGTGTTCTCTGGACGCGCGGGCAAGACGGTCAGCCGGCCTCGATCGCGCTGGTCGACGACGGCAACAAATTCGGCGTCGTGCGGCTTACGATCGAACATCGCCACGAAGTGCGCTTAGCCGAGGCGGCAGCCGCGATCTGGGTCCGCATCGGCAGCGGTCTGGCCGACGACAACGCTTTCGATGCCTGGTGCCGGCGCTTCCAGGAAGCTCGACCCACGCAATTCGACGTGTCGACAAATCATCTGGGTATTGTCGTTCCCGGCGAGGCTGGGCCAGTGGCTATTTCGGTTGATGCACCGTTCGGACAAGGACGCATTACCTTGCAACCCGCGCCGCCAGCCGGGATTCTGGAACTCGACGGGAAGGAGATCGGCCGCCCGCTGCTCGCGGGGCTCGAACCGGCGATCTCCTGCAAGATCTCCCAGGACCGGCCGGTGAACGTTCCTCCGGCCGGCAGCGTCCGCTGGGAAGCCGAAGACGGGCTGGTGTTCCCGAGCATGATTGTCGGCGACGACAAGCAAGCCTCGGGGGGCCGCTACCTTTGGGAACCGCTCGCTGCCGATGCCACCGGGCGACCCAAGGGCTACGCCCTCTGGCCGCTGGAAGTAGCCCAAGCTGGCAAATATTACCTGTGGGCGCACTCTGGCCGCGGACTCTCAGACCGATTCCTTTTTCTTTGAACTGTCCGGCGAAATCGCAACGCTGGTACCAAAAACGGCCTGGAACGTGCCCCATTCCGAGGCGTGGCGCTGGCAGCGCGCTGGCGCTCGAAAAATCCCGCGTTCCGGTGCCGCTCGATTTGCCGGTTGGCCGCGTGTTGTTACAGATCATGACCCGCGAGCCGGGCAGCAGGATCGACCACCTGCTGTTGACGCACGATGTTCAAGAGCAGCCGAACGACTAGCGCATGCCGAATTCTTCAATTCGCCGGCTTCAGCAGCGCCTCGACCGCCTTGTCGACCTGCCCGTTGACCAGGTCCTGGACCGACTTGTTTTGACTCTCGGCC
This sequence comes from uncultured Planctomycetia bacterium, assembly GCA_963807715.1. Lineage (GTDB taxonomy): Bacteria > Planctomycetota > Planctomycetia > Pirellulales > PALSA-1355 > CAWECK01. Next base: position 308,480 of record CAWECK010000016.1, on the reverse strand, counting down.
AACTTCGACAGTTGCTCGTACTGCCGTAGCGAGACGCCGGCTTTCGCACTGAGTTCGACCGCCTTGGGAACATCCAGCCAAAAGTCCCGGGCCTTTTGCAATTGCGCGTTGCTCGACCCGAGCGTCTTCAGCACGCCGGCGGCCATCATCTGATTCCCACGCGGGTTCATGTGCACGCCGTCGCTGGTGAGTAAATTGCCCCTGCGCGGCGGCGCCCCGGCGGGAACGGCCACCGCGGCTTGCATGTCGGCGTTGAGGTCGGCCAGCCGGCAGTTCTTCTGCCTGGCCAACTCGCGCAGAAAGTCGTTGTAAGCGGCCAACTTCTTGTTATTGTCGTTGGCGGCGTCTTCATGGATCATCGTGGCGGTGAGGATCACCACCTTGATGCCGGCGGCCTGAGCCTTGTCGACGATGGCCGCAATGTTCTGCTTGTATTGCTCCAGCGGGATGCCCTTGGGCCCGTGCCACACGTCGTTCACGCCGCAGCTCAGCGTCATCCAGTCGGGTTTCTTGCTGATCACATCCCGTTCGAGCCGCTCGAGCATCTGGTCCGACTTGTGTCCGCTGATGCCGGCCCCAATGGCCGTCGCCTGCACTCCGTTGGCTTCCAGCCCGCTGATCACCAGTCGAACATAACCGCTAGGCGTGGCAGCGCCCCCCGCCGTGATCGAGTCGCCCAGGAAAGCGATTTTCTCGCCGCTCCGGACGGCAATCTCCTCATTTGGCTTGCCGAGTTGCCGAGCGAAGAACTCTGCGGCGATGTCGACGGTTTGACCGAGCCAAGGCTGGCTCATCCAGAACGGATGGGGGGCATCCTTGAGCGTATGGACGGCCGTTTCGATCCCCAATCCACGGAGCTTCTCTTGCATCTCCGCTCGGCCCACCTTGAGCGAATCCTTTTCGCCTTCGATAAAGATCGTCGGCGGCACGCCCGACCGGACGTGCGTGATCGGAGAAGCTTGAACATACAAGTCAGGCAGGTCGCTGCACGAACCGCCGAAGAAGGCAATGCTGCCGGGACCGGTCTTATCCTTGTTCGCCGCCACAAGATCTTGCGTCGCCGCCATCACGATGCAGGCTTGCACGCCGCTGGCAGCCTCGCGACTGGGCCCCTCACCGTCAAACTCCGGCTTCCCGCTGGTCATCGCTAGTAACCCGGACAAATGACCGCCGGCTGAGCCCCCCATGACGCCGATGTGGTCCGGATCAATCTTGAAACGCGCGGCATTGGCCCGCAGATAGCGAACTGCGGCCTTGCAGTCGTGCAAAGCCGCGGGATACTTGGCTTCGCCCGAGAGCCGGTACGACACTAGCGCCGTAACGAAGCCGCGCGAGGCCAATCGCTCCATCATCGGTCGATCGTTTTCGATTTGCCGTTTTTCCCAGCCGCCGCCATGAATATCGAGAATTGCCGGATACACGCCCGGCCGATCGGGTACATAGACCAACAACTCGACGGTGTGCTCGGGATACTTAGCCAACTCCTCCATCAGGAGCGTGACGCCCGGAGGCGTTTCCGGGAGTACCCTTTTGAATTTTGGTGCCGGAGCATCCGCGGGCTTTAGAGGCGCGGTGCCGGGTTCGACGGCCGAAACCAGTCCGGCGACACCAAGGGCCGCCAGCAGCAGGAGTCGTAAAGCGATCTTCATCGGCTGTTCTCACTTAATTGTTGTTGGCCATAGAGTTCTCTGGGGCTATGTACCCTTGCTGTCTGCTTAGGACCGCGGACTCAAGTATCTATCGAAATCAGGGCCAAGGCAACGATTTCGGGCGGCAAATCGTGAGAAGCGACAAACGTGACGGGCACGGTCGCGAATCGATGCTACTTTGAGTCGATCGGTGCTCCCGGAGAAAGTGGGCTTCCCTGGGCTAAATTCGGTTACCAGTTCGAATCCAGCGTTTGGTTGTCGGCCGGATCGAGTGCGTAGTTCCAATTGGTTTGGCTGACGTCGTCGCTGACCTGACGAACGCTTCCGTCCATCATGGCGACGTTCATGCTCGCCGGGTGATAGCTCTGACACAAGTTGGGGTTCGCCATCATGGGCGTCGTGCCAACTTGCGGCAGGGCATAGCCGGTGGTCGCCGAGTAGGGGATGAAATTCGGCTGCCCAGGCAGCTCATCCGGATTCGGCCAGTAACAGCCCAGCGTGTTCGTATAAGCCGGGTAGGGCCACGACATCCAGTTTTCGAGCGTCCCGGATTGAGGGTCGACGCTCGGATAAGCGGGGAAACAACCGCCACACTCCGTCATGCAGATGGTTTTCGACGATCCGTCAGGAATTTTTCCGTATTTGTAACTCGATGACGCGCCCTTGATGTTAAAACTGCCGCCGGCCCCGAACAGCACCAGATTAATGGCGTAGTTGCCGGTAGCGATATTTCCCATGGTGGCGATACCGCCCATGTTCGTCGGGTCCGAGGGACACGTCATAACCCCAAGCGGCACATATTGAGCGCCCAAATAGCCGGCATTCGGCTTGTCTTGAGTGTAGGTGGTGAACGTGACATTCTCCTCAAGGAAGGGCAGGCAAGCAAAAAAGGCGCTGCCCTCGGCAACGTTACCCGTCTTGCCGTTCACCACCTTGTAAAAGTTGCTCGGCGGTAGAAGTCCGCCGCGCACCCCGGCGAACATCTGGATGGACAATGCGACTTGCTTCTCGTTGCTGATGCACGTTGCTCGCCGGGCGGCGTCCCGCGCGGCTTGGACCGCCGGAAGCAATAGCGCAACGAGCATACCGATTATGGCGATCACCACCAGGAGTTCGACCAGCGTAAAACCCAGAGAGCGACGACCGCGCGAGTCAACGTGCGTCATGAGAGTGTCCTGTTCTGCCGGTGCCGGGCAAAGAGGGGCCGCTCCGGCCCACCAGCAGCGACATGCGCCCGCGCGAGCGGGGCAAGAACATGCCTGCCGGATGCTTGGAGCCGAAGCATCGAAACAGTAACTCGGCAGGCAGGTCTTCTGGCTTACGGCTAATAGCGGCCCCGAACAGCCTTCCCACAGGCCGTTCTCTCAAGAACGGCCCACAGTGGCTAAAGGAGCTGTGGCTCCATGAGATTCGGGGGCCTTGCCGATTACAGCAGCGGCCCTGCAACGGATTTACACCGTTTTCCCTTTTCATCCCCGCCATCGAAAAGGCGGAGAACCTGTCGAGATCAAGCGGGCATTTTAGCGATTCATTCATCAGAAGTCCACCAAATCCGTGCCGTGAATAAAACGATCCGCATCTCGGTTGACTAACACATACGGTGACCACCGCGAAACGGCTGGAAGCAATTCCGGTGCCAGCCGTCGTAGTGAAGATGTGCCTTCCGGAATTCCCAAGGAATTGCCAATTGCGGTGAATCTTGCCGAACACGAAAACTCACGCTATAACGACGCGGCGTGATTTACCACGATTGCTAGTGCTTAGTTGCCGGGATGGGTTTTCCATTTCATGCCTATGGACGCCACTTCTTTGCAGCGCATTGCGACCAGCGTGGCGCAGGAGCGAGCCCTGGATGCCGTGCTGCACCGCATCGTTGCTGAATTGGCCGGCCAGCCGAACGTGGCTCTCACGCGGATTTGGCTCGTAGACTGCGGCGACCGCTGTCGCAACTGTGCCGCGGCAAGCGAATGCCTGACGAAGACACGGTGCCTGCATCTGGCGGCTAGCGCCGGCTCGTCCCTCTCCCATGCACAAAACGCCGACTGGTCGAAGCTAAACGGCTCTTTTCAGCGTGTTCCGTTGGGAGTGGGCAAAATTGGTCACATTGGCACGAGCGGCGAATCGGTGTTGCTCGAACACGCCGCCGAGGATCAACGCTGGATCCTGAATCAGGGCTGGGTGAAACAGGAGGCGATCGTCAGCTTTGCCGGTCATCCGCTCGAATTTCGCGGCGAAATCCTGGGTGTATTAGCCGTCTTCAGCCGCGAAAGGCTTGGCCCGCTCGACTTCGACTGGTTGCGAGCCTTTGCAGACCAGGCGGCGATTGCGATCGCCAATGCCCGCGCGTTTGAAGAGATCGAACGCCTGCGCGGACAACTCGAGTCTGAGAATCGCTATTTGCGCGAGGAAGTCAACGAGGCTCACGCCTTCGGCGAAATCATCGGGCAAGGCGCCGCACTGCGCAAAGTTATGGAGCAAATCGAGTTGGTTGCCCCGACGACGGCAAGCGTGCTCATCCTTGGCGAATCGGGGACCGGTAAAGAACTGATCGCCCGAGCCATCCACCAACGCAGCGCACGCTACGAACGGCCCCTGGTCAAAGTAAATTGTGCCGCCGTGCCACGTGAACTTTTCGAAAGTGAGTTCTTCGGGCACGTAAAAGGGGCTTTTACAGGCGCGGTCAAGGATCGCATCGGCCGCTTTCAATTGGCCGACGGGGGCACGCTGTTTCTGGACGAAGTCGGTGAAATACCCCTCGACCTCCAGGGGAAGCTGCTAAGAGTGCTGCAGGAGGGGCAGATTGAACGGGTCGGCGACGACGAGACGCGTAAAGTCGACGTGCGGGTAATTGCTGCCACGAATCGGGACTTGGAAGCAGATGCTGCCACGGGCCGTTTTCGGCAGGACTTATATTTCCGCTTGAGCGTCTTTCCGATTGAAGCCTTGCCGCTACGCGAAAGGATCGAAGACATTCCGCTGTTGGCCCAGCGTTTCTTTGAGCGATACTGCGCCACATGGCGCGTCCCGTCACTCAACTTCCGCCGCAGAGCGTGGCCCAGTTGCAACGGTACTCCTGGCCGGGTAACGTGCGCGAGTTGCAAAATGTCATCGAGCGAGCAGTCATCAGTTCGCGCGGCGGGCGCCCCTGTTTCGACAACCTTTTTGTCCCTTCATCGCGAGCGTCCGCGAAAGCGGCGCCGAACATCAAAGTCGAACGAGCTTCCGGCAACGAAAGCGTGTTGACGCGGCATGATTTACGACAGTTCGAAGCGGACAATCTCATGGCCGCGCTCGATGCAACCAACTGGAAAATCTACGGCCCACGCGGCGCGGCGGAACTCTTGGGCATGCGCCCCACAACGCTGGCGTCTCGGCTGCGAAAGTTGGGAATCAAGAAGCCGCGCTGACTGCGCTCCGCCCGTCGTCAGCCCCTTCATCAGCGTCCCGACTCGGCCGCGCTGATGGGCACAAACTTCACGCAGACCGGCAAGCCGACTTCAATCGCCTGGCCGGTGGGAGTCAGTCGGCCGCTTTGGCCGTCGATCCGGAAGACGACGATGTTGTTCGAACTTTGATTGGCCGCCAGCAGATATTGGCCCGTGGGATCGATGCCGAAATTCCTCGGAGTCTTGCCCGCGGTGGATTGGTGGCCAAGAGCGGTCAATTGGCCACTCTGCGGGCCGACGCCGAAGATGGCAATGCTGTCGTGCCCGCGATTCGAGACGTAAACGAATCGCCCGCTGGGATGAACTTGAATCTCCGCAGTCGAGTTGTTGCCCTGGAAATCGGTAGGAAGCGTGGATAGCGTTTGCAACTCGAGGAGCGTCCCCCGGCTTTCGTCATAGGCGAAGGCAATCACTTCGCTGGTGGTTTCCATGTTGGAATAGGCGAACTTGCCGCCGGGATGAAACACAAAGTGCCGCGGACCGCTGCCGCTCTTCACCGCCACAAACGGCGGATCGTGGGGCGTGAGTTTTGCCTGCTCGGGATCCAGACGGTAGAGCCGCAGTTGGTCGAGCCCTAAGTCGGCGGCCACGACGATCCGATTCGCCAGATCTACGTTCATCGAATGGGCATGCGGGCTGCGCGGCTTCGGGCTGCCGGCGTCTTCGTGCTGAATTACCCGGGTTGCATTGGCAAGGCTGCCGTCGCCGTGAATCGCCAAGGCTGCGACCGTGCCCGTGCCGTAGCTCGCGACCAGCACGCATTTGCCCGATCGATCCACCACCAAATGACACGGTCCGCTGCCGCAAACCGCTGGATCACCCAAGCGCGTGAGCTTGCCGGTTGGGCCGTCGATGGCGTAGGCGAGGACGCCCCCTCGCTGTTGTCCCTCCTCATTCACGGCGTACAGCCTGCCACGGCTGGGATCGATATTTAGGAACGAACAGTTCTCGGCTTGGGCGGCCAACACCGGCTCCGTCAGCCGGCCGGTCGCCAGGTCAAGTTCGGCGCGGTAGATGCCGCGGCTCTTGGGCCCGGTATACGTGCCGATGTAAACGTGTTGGCCCAGTGCCGGCTGGGACGAATCGCTCCAATCGTCGGTGCGAAACGGCGAGGCGGGCAGACCGGCTCCGTTTACAAGGTTGCCGTCGGGGTTGCTGGCCCAGGCGTAGCGCACGGCCACGGGCTGCCGCGCCTCGGAAAGCGAGACGATGACCGTATCGCCCTCGATCCTGGCCTGGGCAGGTTTCCACTGCCGATCATCGCCGGCAATCTCAAAACCCTTCAGTTCGCTCCCCTTCGCCGCCAGTCCGCCGTCAGCGTGTTGAAAGCTAAGCACCACTTCCCCGCCCTGCACTTTGTGGCCGGCGGGCAACGGGCCCGAGGTCGCGGGAACTTTCCGGCCATAAACCGTGCCGAGCGCCCAAAGTGAAAGACGCCGGCCGACTTCTTGCTTGTTCTTCGGATGGTTGTCGGTCGGATCGCCGATGTCGGTGGTGATCGCCATGCCGGTGTTCTTTACCCGCAGAGATTGCAGCATTGCCTCGCGCACCAGGGGCCGAAAGTTCTTTTGCTCGAAATTCGGCAACTGCACCCAGGCCAACGGGAACTCCGCTCCCCAGCGGCTCCGCCAATCTTCGACCAGCAGCGGCAATTGGATGAAATACAGCCGCGCTTTGGCTTCGGTCGCGGTATTGTGCTCGCCTTGATACCAGATGGCCCCGCGCAGCGCGTAGGGAACCAGCGGGGCAATCATGCCGTTGTAGAGGTTCGCCGGAAAATTCTGGTTCTCGCGAGGCTGGATCGGCGATCGCGGCTTCAGAGGGGGCGTTTTTCCGGCCGCCTTGGCTGTTTGCACTTTTTCTTTCCAGGCAGCGAGTTGCCTCTCGAAGTTGGCGCTGGCGGCCGCGGGATCGTAAGCCGCGTCGTTATGCAGCCATGTGTCAATTTGGGCTTTGAGTTCGGGACTCTTGCTTTGCGCTTCCTCGCTGGTCCACGCGGCAATGTCGGTGCCACCCCACGAGGAGTTGATGAGGCCGACGGGCGTCTGCAAGGCCTCGTGCAATTCCCGACCGAAGAAGTAGGCGACTGCGGAGAAATTGCCGACCCGCTCGGGCGAGCAAATCTCCCAGTTCCCTGCGCAATCGTCCTGGGGCGTACGCTGCGCGTTCTTCTTCACGGTGAACGTGCGAATGCGCGGGAAGTTGGCGGCGGCCTTCTCCTGGTCTGGGTTCAGCCCGATTAACCATGAGTTCCATGTTCGATTGACCCGAGGCCAGCCATACTTCGCCCACAAGCACGTCCTGCACGGTGAGCGTGTTCTTGCCGGTCGCAGTCTTGTCGCCAGTCGCCGTGAGCGTGTGCGGACCGCCGGGGCCGAGCTTGGTGAAGGAGACTCGCCACTTACCGTCGGCGCCGGCCTGGCCGGTTTGCGATTGGCCGGCGAGCGTCACGGTGACTTTCTCGCCCTGAGAGCCCCAGCCCCAGACCGGCACGGCCGAGTCCGCCTGCAAGACCATGTGGTCCGAGAAGATCGCGGGAAGTTTTACTTCGGCGCGACCGGTCGAGCCAGCCAAGCCAACCAAGACGACAACGAGCAATGTGTATGCTTTCATGGCAAAGAATCTCTCTTAGCAGTGCGGCTTGAGCTTCGGCGTGACGTAACGACGAGGCTTGCGGAAGCACATTCTATTTCAAGGACAATGAGCGAAGTAGCAGATGGAAAAAAACATTTTTCCGGCTCTCGCCGAGTTTTGCGGGAGCGCAGGAGACTTAACGCGCCTCTGGCCACGCGAGCCCTCGGGTAGGTACAATAAGAGTTTCGCACGTCCATCCGGACGCCGGTAGGAGTCATAGCGGTGTCTGAACGGTTCATTAGCGTCCGTGGGGCAGCGGTTCATAACCTCAAGGACATCGATCTCGATATTCCGCACCGCCGCCTAGTCGTCCTGTGCGGGCTGAGCGGCAGTGGCAAGACCAGCCTGGCGCTGGACACCATGTACGCCGAAGGCCAGCGCCGGTACATCGACAGCTTTTCCGCGTATACCCGCCAATTTCTCGAGCGTTTGGAAAAGCCGGAGGCCGATCGGATCGACGGCATTCCACCGGCCATCGCCGTCACGCACAAGAACACCAGCCGGTCCAACCGTGCGACCGTGGGTACGGCCACCGAAACTAGCGACTACCTGCGGTTGCTGTTTGCCAAGTTCGGTCGTGTCTTTTGCCTGAAATGCGGCCGCGAGGTCAGGCGCGACACGCCGCAAACCGCCGCCGAGCAATTAGCCGCCTTGCCAGCCGGAACTCGCTTTCAGGTAACGTTCGCGGTGGCTGAGGACCCGGCCGCGACTGGCGATCCAAACGGGGACGGCGAAAAACAGCCAGTTACCAGCCGCGATCACGCGGCGGAATGGTTAGCGGCGTCCACCGAATTGCAAGAAGACGGTTTCCTGCGCGTGATTGCCGACGGGCGCACGATCCAGTTGGCGGAAGCCACCGCCGCAGGGGCAAGCGGTCCGGTTCCCGCCAAACCCTGGCACGTGGTGGTCGATCGGCTCACAGCCGGTTCGGTAAGCGAGCAGCGATTGCGGGACTCGCTGGAATCCGCGTTTGTGCATGGCCATGAGCGGTGCGCCGTGTTCGTGGAACACGAACAGGCGCCGGACGAAGCCCGAGAGCACGGCACGGAAGTTCCCGCTCCGCAAGTTGCCGGGCAAGTCACCGGCGGCCCGTTGATCCCGCCCGACGGCGGCACCGTGCGCCGCATAGGTTTCAGCAATCAATTGACCTGCGAGACGTGCCAGATCGAATATCCCGCGCCGGAGCCGCGGCTATACAGCTTCAATAGCCCTTTAGGTGCTTGCCCGGAGTGCGAAGGATTCGGCAACGTGATCGACGTCGATCTGGATCTCGTGGTGCCGGACCCTGGCAAGATCGATCGGCGAATGGGGCGATCGCGCCGTGGAATACGCCCGCCTATGCCCATGAATTGCAGGAGTTGCTGGCCCTGGCGAGCGATTATGGCTTGCCGGTCGATGTGCCGTTTCGCCAACTCACCGCCCAGCAGCGGCAACTGATCGTGGACGGCGTTCCGCGAGCGAAATTTCGGCGGCGCTCAAAGGCTTTTTCGCCTGGCTAGAACGTCGCAAATACAAGATGCACCTGCGCGTGTTTCTCAGCCGCTGGCGCAGTTATCGGCCCTGCCCGGCGTGTGACGGCACGCGTTTGCGGCCCGAGGCGCTGGCCACGCGCGTCGGCGGCAAGAACATCGCCGAGATTTCTCAGATGAAGATCAGCGCTGCGCCGTCAGCTTTCTCGGGGCACTTGAACTGACGCCCTGGCAACGCCAGGTGACCGCGGGAATTCTCGAGCAAGCGCACGGCCGGCTCGCTTATCTGGAGCGAGTCGGCTTGGGCTATCTGAGCCTCGACCGCACGCTTGCGCACGCTCAGCGGCGGCGAGGCCCAGCGCGTGGCCCTGACCTCGGCCTTGGGCTCGAGCCTGGTCCACATGCTGTATGTGCTCGATGAGCCGTCGGTCGGGCTGCATCCCAGAGACGTCGAGCGGCTTGAGCACCGCAATTCGCGGCTCTCAGGGACCGGGGCAATACGGTCGTCGTCGTCGAGCACGAAGAGTCGATCATTCGCATGGCCGATCAGGTGATCGAAATCGGCCCCGGCGCGGGCGAGCGCGGCGGCGAAGTGGTGTTTCAAGGCACGCCCGCGGAGATGGTCGCCAGCGAGCGCAGCCTGACCGGCGATTTTCTGGCCGGCCGGCGAGGCGCGGTGCGCAGCGACGCGGCGGCGACCGCCGAACCATGGCTGGATCCGCCTGGCCGGAGCCGCGCGGCAACAACTTGCAGAACATCACGGTCGAGTTTCCGCTGGGCGTGTTGTGCCTGGTGACCGGCGTCAGCGGCTCGGGCAAGAGCACGCTGGTGCAAGACACGCTCTATCCGGCGCTGTGCCGCCGGATGCACAAGGACGCCGTGCAGCCGTGCGCCGTACGACGACGTGTTCGGCGACGGCCAAATCGACGACGTGATCCTGGTCGATCAAAGCCCCATCGGCCGCTCGCCGCGATCGAACCCGGTGACCTACATCAAGGCCTTCGACGAGATTCGGGCCGTGTTCGCCGAAACGGTCGAAGCCCGCACGCACAACTTCGACGCCGCCCATTTCAGCTTCAATGTCGAAGGCGGCCGCTGCACGGCCTGCGAAGGAGACGGCTACATCGCCGATCGACATGCAGTTCCTGGCCGACGTCTATATGAAGTGCAGCCAGTGCGGCGGCAAGCGCTATCGCAAAGAGATCCTGGACATCAAGTATCGGGGCCGCAACATCGCCGAGGTGCTCGAGCTGACGGTGCGCGAGGCGTTCACCTTCTTTCGCGGCCGGCCCAAGGTGCAGGCGCGGCTGAAGAGGCTGATCGACGTGGGGCTCGACTACCTGCGGCTGGGCCAGCCGGCCAATACGCTCAGCGGCGGCGAAGCCCAGCGGCTCAAGCTGGCCAATTATCTGGGCGTGCGCGCGGCGGGGCCGATCGCTGTTCCTGCTCGACGAGCCGACCACCGGCCTGCACCCTCAAGACGTCGTGCAATTGCTCGATTGCTTTGAAGCGCTGCTGGCGGTCGGCCATTCGCTGATCGTCGTCGAACACAATTTGCAAATGATGCAGGCCGCCGATTACATCATCGACCTCGGCCCCGGCGCTGGCGACGAAGGAGGGCGGATCGTCGCCGAGGGAACGCCCGAAATCGTCGCCCGACAAAGAACTCTGCGACCGGCCAATTGCTGGCCCCGCTGCTGGCCCGACAACACGAAGGCCAGCCGGTTTAAATGATTTGAATAGGCGGTTTCCATGTCTATGACCAACGATCCCCACCCCCTGCCCTGTGAACCCGGTTCACCGCCGTGCGCACCGGACTCCGCCGCGGAGACTGAATCCGGCGGCTGGACCGAACGGCCTGGAAGTTTTTTATGGCCAGGCGACACCCGGCGAATGCCGGCTGTATGTGCGGCTCGCAGGACTGGATGCCAGCGACGGTTGGCGATTGACCGGCCGAGTACGCGGGCCCGAATGCCGTTACGCTCAGACCTTGCCGGCCGATTATCCATTGCGAAGCCACGAACCGGGCTCGGCTTTACTGGCGGAGGCTTTCATTCCGGATCCCTGCTTCTGGTCCCCCGCATTGCCGCAGCTTTATGAGGCCACCATCGAACTCGTTCACAACGGCACAGCCTGCGGAAGCGCGACCCGGATGGTCGGCGTTCGGCCGCTCGGGGCCCGGGGCCGCAGCTTGTATTGGGAAGGCAAACGCTGGGTGCTGCGCGGAATCGTCGCAAACGAGGTTGCAAACCCGAGCGTTGCGGGACTGAATGCCTGGCACGACGGACCAACCGCCATGCTGGTCGATCATCCGTCGGATGAACTTTGCGAGCGGGCAAGCCTGGATGGCGTGCTGATCGTGGCCCGCATCACCGGGTCGCAAGCACGACTGTCGTCGGAACTGCGCCGCGGCTGGCGCGTTGGCCCAGCGTCGGCCTGGCCGTCGTGCATCAGGCCGAGGCGGATTTGTCGGAGCTGCGTCACGGCGCGAAATATAGTGATCGCGCAGTTCCTTCCGAAAGGCAATGGACAGAACGCTGTCACGCCGGCCGCCGGAGCCCAAGTCGTGGTATGGGAACTGGGGCGGCAGGAGTCAATCACAGAGAGCCCTCTGGAACTCGCAACCGCGCTACGCAATTGCCCCCTGCCGCTGATCGCCTACTGCGCGGCCAGTCCGCAAAGTCACGTCGTCACGGGCCGGGCCACCTGCGACCTGCTGCAAAGCGAACTGGCCCCCATCGGCGATTTCGCTGGGTACATCGTATAAGGTCGTTGCCGCAACAAAAGCCATCGTCAATTCATGTCCGAAGACCACGCATTGCCGAACGATCTGCTCCGCTACGCGCGGCAGATTCGCTACGCCCCCTTGGGCCAGGACGGGCAGCGGAAATTGGCCGCCGGCCGGGTCCTGATTTGCGGCTGCGGGGCGTTGGGTTCGGTGATTGCCGAAACGCTGGTCCGTGCCGGCGTGGGCCATGTTCGCATCGTCGATCGCGATTTCCTGGAACTCAACAACTTGCAGCGGCAGGTGCTGTTCGACGAGCAGGACGTGGCCGACCATTTGCCCAAGGCCATCGCCGCCGCGGCGAAACTTCGCCGCATCAATTCGCAGGTCACGGTCGAGCCCATCGTGGCCGACGTCGACGCCGGCAACGTGCAGGACCTGGCACGCGATGCCCACGTCTTGCTCGACGGCACCGACAATTTCGAGACTCGCTTTCTGCTGAACGACGTGGCCGTGAAGCACGGGATCCCTTGGGTCTACGGCGGCTGCCTGGGAGCCGAAGGGCAGACGATGACCATCCTGCCCGGCGAAACGCCCTGCTTGCGGTGCCTGATTCCCGAGCCGCCGCCGCCGGGCACCATGCCGACCTGCGACACGGCCGGCATCCTGGGGCCGATCGTCAACGTGATTGCCTCGATCGAAGCCTGCGAGGCGCTCAAAATCCTCAGCGGACGTCGCGAGGCGGTCAATCGCACCCTGACGGTCATCGACCTGTGGGACAACCGCATCCGGCAAATGAACGTGTCCAAGCTGCGCGAGCAGTCCGACTGCCCGACTTGCCGCCGCGGCGAGTTTTCCTGGCTCACCGGCCGCCGCGCCGCCCATTCGGCCGTGCTGTGCGGACGCAACGCCGTGCAACTCAACCCGCCCGCCGGCGTCCAGTTGCCGCTCGAACCGCTGGCCGACAAACTGGTCGGCGCAGGGCCGTTTGACGCGCAATCCCTATCTGCTGCGGCTCAGCGTGGATGAATTTGCAATTACGGTATTTCCAGACGGACGCGCGATCATCAGCGGCACGAACGACCCGGCCGTGGCCCGCGCGTTGTACGCCAAATATATTGGCAATTGAAGGGGAAAGAATTTGGACAGGATTGACAGAATTTGAAGGATTTTCTGGAACAATTGCATACCCGATTTCCATCCTGTTCATCCTGTCTAATACAATCGCTGCGCATGCGGGCTGCGCCATCCATTTTCTATAGATGTTCCTTGCCCCGCATACCATGTAGCAAAGGTATCGCTTAAGCCACCTCGGCCCGGCGCGTGGCCGCTTCCATGATGCGTTGCTCGGTGGCTTCGTCGCGGGAAAATTCGGCCGTTTTGCGGCCTTCGCACAGCACCAGGATTCGATCGCTCACGGTGAGCAGCTCCGGCAATTCGCTGCTGGTGACGATGATGCCCAAGCCTTCGCGGCATAGCTGGTCCATCAGGCGGTAGAGCTCCGCCTTCGCCCCAACGTCGATGCCGCGGGTCGGATCGTCGAGCAGCAGCACGGCCGGCCTGGTCAGCAGCCAGCGGCCGATGATCGCCTTTTGCTGATTGCCGCCGCTGAGCGAGGTGATCGCCGCATGAATGCCGGCCGTCTTCACGCCCAATTGCCGGACGGTGGCATCGGCCATGGCGGCCTCTCGGCGTCGGCTCAACAGCCCCGCCGACGGTCGACTCGGCCAGCGTGCACATCGTGATGTTATCGCCAACACTCAGCTGATCGAAAATACCCAGCCGCTTACGGTCTTCGGTCACGAGTGCGATGCCGGCCTGCATGGCTTCGGCCGGATGCTGGAACCGCACCTCCCGGCCGTCGAGCACAACGCGACCGGTCGACGTTTCCGCCGCGGCGCCGAACAGGCACTCCAGCAAGTTCGGTGCGGCCGGCCCCCATGAGCCCGGCGATCCCCAGGATTTCGCCCCGCCGCAAGGACAAGCTGACGTCATGCAGACGATACGCTCGGGCATGGCCAGTCCAAGGGAGCGACAAGTTCCGCACTTCGAGCACCACGTCCCCCGGCTGGCGCGGCTTGGAAAGGTCGGTTTCTTCGATCTCGCGGCCGACCATCGAATGGGTGATTTGCCGGGGCGTGGTGGCGGCGCGGGTCACGGTTTCCACGTGCCGGCCGTCGCGGAGCACCGTGATGCGATCGGCGTTGAGAAACACCTCGTCCATCTTGTGCGAGATGTACAGGATCGTGACCCCCTGCGAGCGCAGGCGATGGATCACGCGGAACAGCCGCGCGACCTCGGATTCGGTCAGGGCGCTGGTCGGCTCGTCCATGATCAGGATTTCGGTACGCAGCGAGAGGGCCTTGGCGATCTCGACCAGCTGCTGATCGCCTACCCGCAGCGATCCGACCAATTGCTCCGGCCGGATCGAGCATTCGAGCTGAGCGAACAAGTCGGCGGCGGCGTGGCACATGGCCCGGTCGTCGAGCAAGCCCAGCGCGAGCTGCGCAGTTCGCGGCCCAAAAAGATGTTGGCGGCGGCCGAGCAATTGCTCCACCAGGTTGAGCTCCTGGTGGATGATGCTGATGCCGGCCGTTTCGGCGTCGCGCGTGCCGCGGAAGCGGACGGGCTCGCCGCGCAGCAGCAGGTTCCCCTCGAAGTCCGGGACGACTCCGGAGAGGATTTTCATCAGGGTGCTCTTGCCGGCCCCGTTCTCGCCGACGATCGCATGAAACTCGCCCGGCATCACGTCGAACGACACATCGTTGAGCGCGACGACGCCCGGATAACGCTTGGTCACGCGGCGAATGGCGATCAGGGGAGCGGACATAAGCGTCTTTATGAATCTTCCAGCTGCGTTTAGACCGCGGCCCGGCGTTCCCACAGCTTTGTGCCCACGAGCAGCGCGAGCGCAATCCCGCCGCTCGTGACCCCTGGCGCTTTTCCCGCCAACAGCGTGACGAGAATCCCGGCCAGCAGCGCCAACGTAAAGGCAGCGACCCAACCCAGCGCTCCGGGAAAAATCGGACTCGGCGGCCGCGGGCACCGCGAATCTGGCTGAAGGTAACGGCGACCACCACGACAATGCCGACAATCAGACCTTCATAGACATCGGCCCCGGTCTTGATGATCTTGGCAATTCCGTCCATCACGGACCGCAGGAACAGGCAGCCCAAGCACCACGCCGGGAATGGTGCCGACGCCTCCTTGCAGGCTGCAACCCCCGACCACCGAGGCCGCGATCGCATTCAACTCGTAACCGCGTCCCAGGGTTTGCGGATCGGCGACGCTTTGGTCCCCGATATACAAGATGCCGGCGAGCGACGCCGTGAAGGTGCTGAGGCAGTAGGCCAACCATTTCAACCGCTCGGTCCGCACGCCGCTCAACCGGGCCGCCGCCTCATTGCCCCCCATCGCGTACAAGTGTCGGCCGGCCACGGTGCGGCTCATGAGCAGCCAGAAACAGCCGGCCAGGACCAGAAAGATCACGGCCGGTATCCAGACACTCTTGCCCAGGTAACGAAATTCTTTGTCGAAAATCTGGATCTGAGAACTATGCCCGCCCAGGAACTCGGCCGTGATGTTATCGACGATGGCCCGTCCCAGGCTGCGCAGACCGACCAGGGTCGCCAACGTGGCCACGAACGGGGGCAATCCTACGACCGTGATCAGCCACGCGTGCAGGCTGCCCACCAGAAAACCCACCACCAGCGTGCCGGCGATGGCGATGACGATGTTCGTCGTGCCGACATGACCGCTTTGCATCCCCTCGGGATTGAGCATCAACATCAGCGTGGCGCAGGTCGTGCCGCTGAAGGCGATCATGGAACCGCTTGACAGGTCGATACCGCCGGCGATGATCACCACCGCGCTCCCCAGGGCGAAAATGCCCAACATCACCGTCTGACGCAAAATGTCGACGGCGCTGAGCCGCCACTCCGACAAGTAGCTGTGGTTGCTGTCGAGCAGCGAGGTGAGGGTCAACACCACGAGAATCGCCGCTGCCAAGCCCAATTCCGTCGACAACGACCGGCGGACGGTCGGATCCAGCCGCGAGGAGGAATCGCTCATGAGCTTTCAAGGTTGTATTGAGCCAACCATTTTTTGAAGGCTTCGATCTCCAGGAACTCAGTGTTCTTGCCGAACATCTCGGCCTTGAGCGGACTATTCGGCGGCACCACGATTTTGAGCCCCGTGTCGTACAGGTCGCCGTCCGAGTCTTCCGAGTGAGGGAACATTTCTCGAATCGTGGCCTCATCTTTGCCGACCATGGCCTTGAGCAGCTTGACGGACTGAAGGCCCATGTTGTACGGGTTCTGTACGACCATCACGTCGATATTCCCTTCGCCCATTTCCTCGATCGCCAGCTTCTCGGCGTCGAAAGTGACGATCTTGACCTGGTCACGCTTCTTCATCTCCTGGACGACATCAACGATGGCCGGCGCGTTGTACGACCAAATGCCGACCAGCACTTTGAGGTCCGGAAAGTTGCGCAGCGCGTTGCGGACGTTGTCCCGGGCCTTGGTCCGGTCCATGTCGTCCCCCATCCGATCGAGTTCCTTGAACTTGTCGCCGACGGCCTCCTTGAATCCGTCCATCCGCTCGATGGCATTCTGCGCCCGGTCCGGCCGACAAAATCCACGAAACCGCCGCCGTCCGGTGCCAGGTTTTTGGCGGCGATCCCCAGCTCGCGCCCGCCCTGCAAATTGTCGGTGCCGATGTAATACTTGCGCGAGCCGCGGAACCGCTCGCGAGACACGTCGCCGTCGATGGCGATGATATGGATCCCTTTGTCCTGCAGATCTTGCATTTCGCTCGCGATGGCCGCATTGTTGGCATCGACCGCCGACACCGCAACGCCGACAACGTCCGATTGGCTGGCATATTGCCGGAGCCTGGTGATCTGGCCCTGGGGGGTGCCGTCGTTGACTTCCATGACGACGCTCAGGCCCGCCTTTTCCAGTTCAAACTGCTTGGCCCCTTCGTTCATGCCCGCGCAGCGGCGTCCCAGTACGGTGAATAACCGTTGATCAGGATCACCAGCCGTTTCAACTTGGAGTTCGCGGCATCGCCATCGCGATTGCCGCTGCTATTGCAGCCCGCGACCATTGCAAACAACACCGCCACAAGTGCCGGGAAATGCCAAGGGGCCGTGCTTCGACAGTGCATCGCGCTAAGTTCCTTTTTGGGCGTACGAGGTGGCGTACGAGAATTTCCGAGCCCCGGGCGTCAGGCGCGGGGATTTTTCCGCCGCCAAATCATTTGTCGGTGGTATTCGCCGGACGCTTGCCTGGTTTAACGGGCTTGTCGCCGGCCTTCGTTCCCGAAGGGGCGGAAGAGGAATTGCATCCGATCATCGTGATGACCGCAAACGAAAGAGCAAGGCAGAGAACAAATGATGTAGTTGCTTTCATGACTATTTGAATTCCCGAATCCGAAGAAAGAAAAATAAAATCCAGAGGGGCAGGTGTTAGGATTCTAAATTCGCCGCCGGGTCGGTCGCAAGGGTGCGGCCCAACGACAATTAAGTTTTTCCGCTCAATTTGCTGTCACCGCCAGCGTCATCCTCAATCTTGGCCGGACGCGGTGCCTTTTTCCGAAAAACCGGCACCCGCGCTCAATTCCACTACCCAAAACAACCGATGCCGACAAGTGAGAGTGTGTTTGCATGGAATTGCAGGCCTTAGGACGCTGCAATTGCCGCGTGGAAAGTTTTCCGTAGTGGCGAAAAGTCCGCGGGCTAACGCCCAGGGCTCGGGACTCGCAAGCCTATGCCTCAGATGCCTGCAGCAGGGCCCCCCTTCCCCGCGACTGGTCGCCCTTCACGCCCGCCGGCGATGCGCCCGCCGGGCGGCGACCTGCCAAACGGACTGTTTGGCTGGCAGTGCGAACGGCTGATCGGCGAAGGGCAGTTGACCCGTGTGTTTGCCGCGCGGCCACAATCGAGCCCGGCCGTGCCGCTGGCCCCGTATGTCTTGAAGCTGCTCCGTTCACCCTGGGACACGGATCCGCGGGCAATCAGGTTGCTGCGTCGCGAGGCCTGGGTCGGTCAAAACATCGCCCATTCCCACCTCGTGCCGGTATTGGCGGCCGGCCTGGCGGAGCCGCCTTATTTTGTCGTCATGCCGCACTTGCGCGGGACAACGCTCGCCGCGCTCTTAGCCGCCGAAGAACCGCCGATGCTGCCCGTTGCCTTATGGATTGCCCGGCAGGTGGCCGAGGCGCTCGCGGCCTTGGCCGACGCCGGCTGGCTGCATGGCGATGTAAAGCCGACGAACATCTTCGTTTCTCCAGAAATGCACGTCACGCTGATTGACCTGGGCTTTGCGAGTCGCGTGGGAGACGCATCTCAATTGGTCGAACGGCCGATCATCGGGACCGCGCAGTTACATGGCGCCGGAGATGTTCAGCACCACGACGGCGGTCGACATTCGCAGCGACCTGTACAGTCTGGGCGTGGTACTGTTCGAACTGTTGACCGGACGGCCTCCGTTCGAAGGGGAGGAGCCGGCGCAGCTTGCCATCCAACACCGGGAGCACGTTCCCACCCGGCTACGGCATCGCGTGCCAACCGTTCCAACGCGGGTCGCTCGTCTGGTGCAAACCATGCTGGCCAAGGAACCCCTCAGGCGGCCACAAAACCCGCGGGAACTGGCCGATCAGTTGGCTGCGCTGGAGATCGACACCTTCGGCGATCGCTTTGAGGGTTAGCAGCGTGCCACATTGGCCGCGACAATCTTCACATCTGTTACAAGCGGAACTCCGCGGCGCTGGGCACCGCGCCTTCGCTGCCACTGTCCTAAGCTTTCGCTGTGCCAGTTGTGAAGACAGATTCCCGGCCGCGCCCAGGCGCGCCTTTCCACCAGCTACCAAGTCCGCATGGAAATCGTTCTTGCCATCCTGGGAATCGCCGGCCTCCTGTGGGGGACCATCTTGATGCTGCGGGGCGGTCTGGTCGTCGGCGGGCTGCTGGCCATTCTGGCCGGGAGTTGCTTTGGCCACCCGTTTTTCAAGCTGGCCGTCGGCCCGCTCCCGATCACGTCGGATCGCGTCCTGCTGGTAATCTTGGGCGTGCAGTATCTCCTCTTCCGCCGCTGGGGGCTCACCGATCCTAAGCCCCTCGTCAAGGCCGACTATGCGCTGCTGGCCTTCATGGGCCTGCTGACCGCGAGCCTGCTGTCGCACGACTGGAAGGATCGCAACAGCCTGCCGATGGCCCAGTTCCTGTTTCTGTATCTGCTGCCGGTGATGCTGTACTGGATCGTACGCCAAGCCCAACTTACGGAGCGGGCCATCCTCATCACATTCACCGCGGGCGGGCTATTCGCGATCTACCTCTGCGCAACGGCGATCGCCGAGGCCCAGGGGATGTGGTCGCTGGTCTTTCCTACGTACATGCGATCCCCCGACTTTGAGGAATTCTACGGCCGGGGCGCGGGCCATTTTTAAATCCCGCGGCCTGCGGATTTTACCAGGGGGTGTGCCTCTGCGCCGGCCTGATGTGGTGGCCGCGGCTGAACCGCTGGGGACAGTTGGCCATACTGGCCCTGATGCCGCTGGCCGCGTGGGGCGTCTATTCGACATTGACCCGCAGTGCCTGGATGGGCGTGTTTCTGGGGGTGTTCATCGTGGTGGCGTGCAGCTTGCCGAGAGTGTGGCGGCCCGCCGTGTTAGGCAGCCTGCTGTTGTTTACGACGATCGGCGTGGCTTGCACCTGGCAGAACTTCGTGGAATTCAAACGCGATAAGAACATGGACGCCCACGAGGCGCTCGAGTCGGCCAAGCTGCGGCCGATTTTGGCGCGCATTGCCTGGAACATGTTTCTCGACCGGCCCCTGCTGGGCTTCGGCTTCGGACAATACTTTCCGGAGAGGCTCGCGTATCTGCACGACCGCACGACAAATCTTGACCTGGAGAAAGGCCGGCCGTACATCCAGCACAATGTGTTCCTGTCGCTGCTCACCGAAACTGGCCTGGTGGGCATGGGGCTTTGGATAATGCTGCTGGTGCTGTGGTGTCGCGAGGGATGGCGCTTATGGAGCAGCGAAACCGAGCCGTTGTACGCTCGTCAATGTGGCCTCTTGACGCTGGCGATGGTCGGCGTTTATTTGCCGAACGGCATGTTCCAGGACCTCAGCGTCATTCCGATGGTCAACACGCTGCTGCTGTTCGTCGGAGCGTTGAGCACCGGCTTGACAGCCATGACGGCCGTACCGGCAACTCCGAGGGCTAAGCGGCAAGCATGGTCCGCCGGCCGCTCGAATGCTCAGGCGAGTTGAGCGAACGGATCCGGCTCGGGCGAATTCACTTCGTCATGACCGTTGGAATCATGCCCGGCAGCAGGTAAGCCTGGGTAATCGTCAACAGCCCGACCAGCATGGCCAGCACGACGCTGTGTACGAAAACGAACCGCAGGATGCGGCCTTCGCCCCCTGACTGGTTCGTAGCGACGGCCGCTACGACGATGCTCTGGGCATCGATCATCTTGCCCATCACGCCCCCGGTGCTGTTTGAGGCCACGATCAACACGGGGTTCAGCCCCAATTGTTCGGCCGTAATGCGCTGCAAGCTGCCGAACAGGGCATTGGAAGACGTGTCGGATCCGGTCAGTGCCACGCCCAGCCAACCGAGCAGCGGGGCGAAAAATGGGTACAGCACGCCGGTATGGGTAAAAGCCAGCCCCAGCGTGGCGTCGCTGCCGCTGTACTTGGTGACGAAGGCAATGGCCAGCATGCAAGCGATCGTCACTCAGCGCGTAACGCATCCGAAACAGCGTGTCGAAAAATTCGTGGGTGAACCGGGCCGGGCTGATGCGCAGCAACACCGCCGAAAGCACGGCCGCGAGAAAGATGCACGTGCCGGTCGCGGATAGCCACTTCAGCTCGTAAACCGCGTCCTCCGGTCGCTCGGCTCGATCCGAGCCCTCCGGCACGCGCACGACCGGCGCCGTGCGGTAGATCTGCTGCAAATTCGGGATCCGCCAATGCAGCACCGAACGGCCCGCCAGGAAATTCGGCTGCTGCTCAGTGCCGCCATTGAGCGCAACCTTGAAGTCGGGCCAGCCCCACAAGAACACCAAGACCGAGAGCAGCACCCAAGGCATCCAGGCATAAACCACCTGGCCGGTCTTCAAATCCGGCACCTCGTCCGGAGCTTCTTCGTGCGATGGCTCATGGGGAAACCGCCACACGTCCTTGGGCTGCCAGAACCGCAAAAAAATGGTCAGCGACGCCAGTGAGCCAATTCCACCGATCATGTCGACCAGCGCTCGGACCGAAATAGTTTGAGATCCAGAACTGAATGCCGGCGAAGCTGCCGCCGCAAATCAGGATCGCCGGCCAGCAACCCTTGACGCCCCGCCAGCCCGACATCGTGGCCACCAGCCAGGCCGGTATGATCAACGAAAACAACGGCAATTGTCGGCCGGCCATCTGGCTGAGAGCCATCTCGTCGATTCCCGAAATCTTCGACAGCACGATGATCGGCGTGCCCAAGCCGCCAAACGCGACGGGAGACGTATTGGCCAGCAAGGTCAGTCCGGCGGCGTACAGAGGCGAGAACCCCAGGCCAATCAAAAGTGCCGCCGAAATGGCCACGGGCGTGCCAAACCCTGCGGCCCCTTCCAGAAATGTTCCGAAGCTGAAGGCAATCAGCAGCGCCTGCATTCGCCGGTCGGGCGAAATTGCGGCCACCGAATGTTTGACGACCTCGAATTGGCCGGCATGCACGGTCAGTTGAAACAAGAACACGGCGGACAGCACGATCCAACCGATGGGAACCAGGCCAAAGCAGGCGCCGTACGTCGCCGAGGCGAGCGCCGCCTGGGCCGGCATGCCGAATACGAAAATGGCCGTTCCGAGCGCGGTCAGCAGGCCCAGCAGCGCAGCCTTCGGAGCGGATATTTCGGCCACTAACAAGCCGAGCAACACCACGATCGGCGTGGCGGCCGCGGCGGTGGACAACACGGGGGAGCCGAAAGGATCGTAGACTTGAACCCAATCCATGGTGAACGCTTCGCTCGAGATGCCAACGGGATGGTTTGACGCGGGAATTATGCTAGTCTATCGGCTGGTACAGGCAAGCGAAACTAAACTCGGGAGTTGTGTGATGGCAAAGAATCGATTGGCGGAAGTGAAGGCGGCGGAGAAAACCCTGGACTTTGCCACCAACAAGTACCAGATCGTGCTCGACACCAGCTTGGGCAAGATCACGCTCGACCTGCTGCCGGAAGTAGCTCCGGGCCATTGCCGCAATATCCTCTCCCTGGCCAAGATCGGCTACTACGACGGCTTGCAGTTCCACCGCGTCATCAAGGGATTCATGATCCAAGGAGGCTGCCCCGAAGGGACCGGAACCGGCGGACCGGGCTTTACGATCCCGGCCGAATTCAACGCCACCAAGCACGAGCCGGGAGTCCTGTCGGCGGCGCGGACGAGCGACCCGAACTCGGCCGGCTCGCAATTTTTCATCTGCCTGGAAAAGGCGCCCCACTTGGACCGCCAGTACACGGCCTTCGGCCGCACGGCCGACGCCGAAAGCCTGGCCGTCGTGAAAAAGATCGGCGTGGTCCCCACGGGATCTCAGGATCGGCCCAAAACGCCGGTGACGATGAGCAAGGTGACCGTCGTGGAGACGGCGAAGGCGAAGTAAGACAAGAAGCCGGCAGCCAACGCGACGCTGACAGGATTGTTGGGCCGATGGTTTTTTGGATGGGATGAGCAGGATGGACTGGATTTACAGAATATGGAATACGAGGACCTGACTCAGGCGATTATTGGTGCTGCCATGAGGGTGCATAGCACGTAAGGTCCAGGCTTCCTCGAGTCGGTTTATCATAATGTGATTGCATTTGAGTTGAGAAAGATGCATAGCAAGGTTGAATGCGGCAAGAAGATTCTGGTGCGATACGAGCAGTTCGTTGTCGGCGATTTCGTTGCCGATTTGCTTGTCGAAGACACGGTACTTATTGAGAACAAGGCCGTCCAATGCCTGTCCCCGCTCATAAACTGCAATTGGTAAATTATCTGACCGCCACCGGTTTTGATGTCGGACTGCTACTCAATTTCGGATCCGAACGCCTGGAATTCAAACGCAAACACCGCGTCTTCCGATCAAGCTCACCAGCAAGTCCGAAAATCGAATAACCAAGCGCATTCGTCTTGGCGCGACAACAGGACTATCCAAAAGACATCCTGTAAATCCCCTTCATCCTGTTCATCCCGTCTAAAATCTTAAGCGTTCAAAGGCCAATCGTACAACTTAGGCGCGGACGCGGCCGGCCCTTGCTAAACGATTCCATCATCCCAGTCCCAAGTCTCGATAAAGCGCCTCGTGAAAGGCGCGCATGCGCTGGTCGTGAGCTTTTTCGCCAGGCATGCCGTTCATCATTGCCGCAACAACCAGACCGTGTTCGGGGTCTGCAAAGGCCGCCGACGATTGGACGCCGCTGTGGCCAAACGTGCGGTCCGAGCACAAGGGGCCATAACCGTACGGAACCGTTTCGGCGCCGTAGCGGTTCGAACTGATGATCGTCCCCAGCCCCCAGTCCATCATGTGCTTGAACGTTTCGTCGAACATGCCCACGCGCTGCCGGGTCGTCATCAATTCGACGCTCTCAGGGCGTAAGATCTGGGTTCCGGCGAGGGTGCCGCCGGCGAGTAGCATCTCGTAAAACCGGCCCAGTTCGCGCACTGGCCCATAACCGTTGCCGCCGGGCACGCATTCGGTGGCCCCGCGCTGGGTACTGTAGCGTTGCGGCGGCGCGTCGGGCTTTTCCGTGTCGCCCAATTCAACCAAGCGTTCGCCGTACGCCAGATATTGTTTGAGCGGCATGCCGATCCAGCAATCGGCGAGTCCCAACGGCAAGAAGATTTCCTCGCGGACATACTGCGAATAGGGCCGTCCGTCAATCCGCCGCACCAGTTCGCCGAGGATGTACCAACTGGTCGTGGGATGGTAGCCGGCTCGCTCGCCCGGCACCCAGCCCCGTTCCAGACGGGCGGCGCAAATCTTGGCGATGATCTGGTCCCAACTCGTGTGGGCCCAGTCCAGATCGATCCAGCGGAAGCCGCCGGTATGCGTCAGCAAATGCCGAATGGTGACCGCCTCTTTCCCGCCGGCGGCGAATTCCGGCAGATGCTTGCACACCGGATCGTCAAGATCCAGCTGGCCTCGCTCGCGCAGTCGCAAGAGGGCCACGGCCCCGACCGGCTTACTGGTGCTCATCCACAGCACGAGCGTATCGCGCGTCATCTGCACGCCGGGCCGGCTCTCACCCACGGCAAGTTCGGCCACTGTAAATTCAGCTACTGTCTGGCCGCCCTGCGAGACATAAACCTGCGCCCCGCGGTGCCAGCCGGCTTGCCTACCGCGAACAATTTCGGCATTAGCGCGCGGAAGGCGCTCTGCGGCCGTATCGAGTGTCATTGGTCTTCCAACGGCACTTGTTCGCGACTCCCCAAGTAGACCACCAAATCCCGAACTTGCTCCGTGGTGAGTTTGCCAAACAGCCCTTCGGGCATCATCGAGGTGTTCGTCTTCTTGCGGTTCTCGATCTCGTCCTTCGGCAAGACCACGGCGTCGGTTGCGGTTTGCAGCGTCAGGCTCTGCTCGTCCTCCAGTTTGACCATGCCGGTGAGGATACGGCCATCGGTCGTTTGCACAAGGGTCACCTGGTAGTCGCCAGCCACGACGGCACTGGGGTCAAGCACGTTCGACAGCACATAATCGAGATTGGTTCGTTGCGAGCCGGTCAGATCGGGGCCGATCTTGCCTCCGGTGCCGAACAGTGTGTGGCATGTGGCGCAATTCTTGGCGAACACATCGCGGCCGCGACCGGCTTTGGCTTCCGCCAAGGCCGAGGGCATAAGCTCCGCCTTGTACTTGGCGACCAAAGCGGCCTTGTCGGCAGCCGTCGGTCGCACACTCCCCCAAACCTTGTTCAGTTGAGCCGTAATCGCCGGATCCTTGAGTGCCTCTAATTGCCGCACGTGATACACGGCCAGATCCGTGCGCGGCACCCGCCCGGCCTCGATCGCGGAGAGCAACTCGCGGGCATACGACCCGCGCGAGGCCAATGTGCTGACCGCGTCGCGCCGATCGTCGTCTGAAAAGCCCTGGAAATGTTCCAGGATCTTGGCCGGGGTCGCCGGATCGTCGTAGGTTGCCAAAGCCCGCACCGCCTGGCCGGCGAACGGGCGATCATCGAGCGCGGCGAACAGCAACTTCGGCAGCTGCGCGTCTTTGACTTGCAGCAACCCCTCGATCGCCTCGCGCCGATCGTCCGCCTTGGCCGAACGATCGGTCACCAAACGCCGGGCATCGGCAATCACGGCCGCGTCGCCGAACAACACGGCCAACCGCCGAGCCGTGCGGCGAATCGTTTCGTCGGATGCCGCCGACAGTTTGGGATACACCTCGGGCCACGATGCCGGCATCGTGACATGGCGGCGGCCGCTGAGGGCTTCTTGAATCCCGGCAATGACGTCGAGCTGACGCTGCGTGTCGCTCAGCCCAGTCAACAGCCGCATGACGGCGTCGAGCCCGGCCGATTTGCCGTCGGAATCCAGCGCGGTGGCACGCCGGGCAGCGTAGCGGCGCACGATCGGGATTGGCGAATTGGCCGCCAGTTGCAAGGCCCGGCCGGTATCGACGGCCACCAGCGGTTCCACGCCATACCAAACCATCAACGGCAAATTCATGTCCGATGCGTCTTCGGAGTGGGTCAGCAGCCCTTCGGCGATCCGCCAGCGATCGTCGACGGGCAACCGCTGCAAGGCCGACGCGAGATAGAGCCGCACGACCGGGGAATCATCATCGCGAGCCATGCTGGCTAGTTTTGCCAGACGGTCTTGAGATATTGTGCGGTCTTCAAGTTCGAGCTGCACGGCCCAGCCACGGACATACCTGAGCTTGCTGCTGAATAATTTATCCTGGCTGTCGTCATCGAGGCCACCGGTCACGTGCAAGGCCCAAATGACGCGCAACTGGTCGGCAGTTTCGAGGTTCTGGTCCAGCAGCTTTTTCAGCGCCGGCCGAGTGCCTGCCGCCAGCTTGCCCGCGGCACTCCGTTCTTGCAGGATGCGGCTGGCGTGCTGAGCGTACCAGGCGTTTTTGTGGTGCAGCAGTTTGATGAGGCCTGAATCGTCAAGCCTGGCCAGATCCATCGGCTTGTGCATCGGCCGGCCGTACGTAATTTTGTAGATGCGACCGTTGGTCTGGTCGGTTTCTTCTATCTTGTGATCGTGACACTCGCCGGTGTCGGTCCAATCGCTGACATACACGCCGCCGTCGGGGCCGGTGAGCAGGGTCAGCCCGCGAAACCAGGTATCGGCGACGGTCAGCAGATCGGGTCCGTGATGGGCGACGTAGCCCGAGCCGAGCCGCTCCAGGATGTCCTGGTTCACCCGGTTGCCGTGCAGGTTGATCATGTAGATATGGTTGCGATAGCTGGCCGGCCAGTTGTCTCCCTGGTACACCAGGCAGCCGACGTGGGCATGGCCGCCGCCGGCAACGCTATGCTCCGGCTTATTGCCACGCGACTCGGTCCAGTGGCCGCCGGCCCAATGCAAGTGGTCCGAGCAAGATTGCAGCAACCCATAGGTGTGCGGGTTCAGGTCCTGGCCGTACATCCGCACCATATGGCCGCCGGGGATCGCGTGCCACAGATGCGCGATCACGCAATTGGTGATGAAGATCTGGCCGAACTCGTCGAAATCGATCCCCCAGGGATTGGTCGTGCCATAGGCCACGGCTTCGAACACGTGCCGCGTGGGATGATAGCGCCAAACGCCGCAATCGAAGGGCGTTCGCTCGGCGTCCGGCGTGCCTGGCTTGCCAAGATTCGATTTTGACTGGATGCCGTTGCAGCCGTACAGCCAGCCGTCCGGACCCCAGATCAAATCGTTCACCGCGTTATGTCCGGCCTTCTCGATGTTCCAGCCATCGAGTAGCACGGTGGCCGGGCCGTCCGGCACGTCGTCGCCGTTGGCGTCGGGCACGAAGATCAGATTGGGCACCGAGGTCAGCCATACGCCGCCGAAACCCACGGCCACGCTGGTCAGATTCACGCCGCCATCCAAGAACACCTTGCGGCTATCGAAGTGCCCGTCGCCGTCCTGATCTTCAAAGATCAGGACCCGATCCTTGCCTTCGGATTTCCAACCGGGATACGAGAAATTCTCAACGACCCACAACCGGCCCCGATCGTCGAACGACATCGACATCGGCTGGACCAGATCGGGCTCGCCGGCGAAGAGCGTTGCGACAAAGCCCTCGGGCAGGGTGATTTTGGCCGGGGTATCTTGCGGCGAAAGGGGCCTAGACGGCTCCGGCACGCTTGCCTCAGCAGCGCAGGCCGCGGCAGCCGCGAGCGACAGGAGCAAACCAGCAGTAAGACACAAAAAGGCAAGGCAGCGAAGTCGCTTCATGGGTGTAAATTCCGGCGGGGGCTATGCGGGCGAAAGTGCCTACCAGTTTGGCCAGCGGCACGCGCCGAGTCAAACAGTCGGCGGCAAAGTGGCAACAAATGGCGGAGCGACACCCCCGCTCGACGCTGGCGGCCAACGTCGACAGCGCGGCCAGAATTGGCATGACGAACCAGCCCAATTGCAACCGGCACAGCAGGCCCTACGTAAGCCGCGCGGCATCACCTGGGAGCCGCGGCGTCACTTGGGAGCCACCGTCGCCACGATCCGCTTGCCTTGATGCGACGGCGGGGCTTCGACTTTGCCGAAATCCTGCAACTCCCGCAGGATGTGATCGATCACTTTACGGCCTTCCTCAACGTGGGCAATTTCACGCCCGCGGAAAATCACGGACACCACCACCTTGTCCTTGTGCTCCAGGAAGTGTTTGGCCTGGGTCAGCTTGAAGTCTAGGTCGTGCTCACCCGTCTTGGGTCGCACCCGGATTTCCTTGATTTTGCTTTGGTGGGTATGCCCCTTGTCTTTTTTCTTCTTTTGTTGGTACTTGAATTTCCCGAAGTCCATGATGCGGCAGACCGGCGGTCGTTCGTTCGGGGCGACCTCGACCAGGTCCAAATCGGCCTCGCGGGCTCGCGTAAGCGCCTCGTCCGTGTTCAGAATACCCAGTAGCGCTCCATCGGCATTAATGACTCGGACAGGTGAAATTCGGATCTGCTCGTTGACCCTGTGATTGCGATCGATGGCTAACTTCCTTTCGTGTAAGACTCGTGACTTGAAAAAACCGCTTTGACTATGGCTACTTTGACAACGGCAGCCGGGCGCTCTTCCCTTGCCGAGCGACGATCACCCCGGCCCGGGGCGATCGAAACACCTCCCGCCGGCAAGGGCAGATCCCGGCACAACCTGAAATCTTGACACTACGCGGCGCAAACGTCAATCATTCTTTGACAACAAGCACTCTTTAATAACAAGCTTACCTTACTGAATCCTGGGCCGCGCGCGTGCCACGGGCTCTGCCAGTGCAGACTCGTCGCGGTTTCCGACACTGGCAAAGCCGGCGGCTCACGAACTAACGCTCGCGAAGAATCCTTCAATAAACGGCTAATACTGATGGTCCTCGCCCTGGACCACCTGGGGCGCGACCGCTGGCGCCGCTGCCACTTGCCGCACTTTCCGCTCGCGAACTTCCGCCAGCAGCTTGTCGATCGCCGCCGACACGGGCATGGCTCCCTGGTCGCCGTCGATCCGGTCGCGGACGGCCACCGTTCCCTGCTCCGCGTCCCGCTCGCCGATCACCAGCATGTAAGGAATCAACTGCAATTGGGCGTCGCGGATCTTGGAACCCAGCTTTTCGGCCCGATAATCCCCCGTCACCCGCAGCCCGGCCCCGCGCAACCGCTGCTCCACCTCGCGGGCATACCCCTCCGACTTTTGGCTGACCGTTACGATCCGGGCCTGCTCCGGCGCCAGCCAGAGCGGAAACGCCCCGGCGAAATGCTCGATCAGCACGCCGACGAACCGCTCCAGCGAGCCCAGCGGCGCCCGGTGAATCATCACCGGCGCGATGCGGCTGATTGTCGGCTCCGATGTATTCCAAGGCGAACCGTTCGGGGCTCGGCAAATTGTAATCCAACTGCACGGTGCCCAACTGCCATTCGCGGCCCAAGCAGTCGGAAACGACAAAATCGGCCTTGGGTCCATAGAAAGCCGCTTCGCCGCGAGCGATGTCGAATTGCGGAATCACCGAACGGCAGACCGCTTCCAGGGCCGCCTCGGCGTTCCGCCAGTTTTCGTCGCTCCCCACATACTTGTCGCTGGCCGGGTCGCGGAAGCCGAGCCGCACGCGGTAATTCGTCATGCCCAACGCGCTCAGGATCGACTGGGTCATCTCCAGGCAACCGCGGAACTCCTCCTCCACCTGCTCGGCGGTGCAGAACAAATGGGCATCGTCCTGCGTGAAGCCGCGCACGCGCGTCATGCCTCCCAGTTCGCCCGACTGCTCGTAGCGATACACGGTGCCGAACTCGGCCAGCCGCACCGGCAGGTCGCGATAGCTGCGCGGCTTCGACTTGTAAATCATGATGTGGTGCGGGCAATTCATCGGCTTGAGCAGGTAGGTTTCCTGCTCGCGATCCAACTGATCCAGCACCTCAATCCGGCCGGCTGCCGTCTGCTGGGCCTTATAAGCAGCCAGCAGTTCGCCGCGGGCGCCCATCTTTTCGGCCAGGCCGAGCAGCACGTCTTCCTCATCGCTGGTTAGCTCGTTGGCCTTCAACTTGCGCAGCCAAGAGGCGACCAGCGGCCCGGCTTCGGTTTCGAAGATCGGCTTGAACTGGCTATCGGCGTAATACGGAAAGTGGCCCGAGATCTTGTAAAGGTCGATCTTGCCGATATTCGGCGTGTAAACCGCCTCGTAGCCGCGGCGGGTCAGTTCCTCGCGGACGAAGCTTTCCAGCAGGCTGCGGATCAGGGCCCCCTTGGGCAGCCACAGGATCAACCCCGGCCCGACTAGCGGGATTGGTGGCGAACAGTTCCAACTGCTTGCCCAGGACGCGATGGTCGCGGCGTTTGGCCTCTTCGACCATTTTCAGATCGCTCGTCCAGTTCGGCCTGCGAGAAGAACGCCGTGGCGTAGACCCGCTGCAACTGCTGGCGGGAGGCGTCCCCTTTCCAATAGGCCCCGGCCACCGACAGCAGTTTGAACGCCCCGATCGCTCCGGCTCGCGGGAACATGCGGCCCGCGGCACAGATCGATGAATTCCCCTTGGCGATAGAACGACAGACGTCGGATGATCGGCCAGGCCCTCGGTGATATGCTCGACCTTGAGGGGCTGACGCAGGTCGCGGCAAATCGCCACGGCCTTTTCGCGCGGCTCTTCGATCCGCTCGAACGGCTCGTTGAGCTTGACGATGCTTGGCCATCTCGGCCTCGATGGCCGGAAAGTCGCTCTCGGTGAGTTTGTGCGGCAGTTCGAAGTCGTAGTAAAAGCCGTTGTCGAGCGTCGGGCCGAAGGCCAACTGCACGCCGTCGAACAGCCGCATCACGGCCCGGGCCATGATATGGGCGCAAGAGTGCCGCATGACGCCCAGCGCCTCGGCATCCTTCTTGGTCAGCAACCGCAAGCTGACCTGCCCCTGGGCCGGCAGGGCCGCATCGGCGCCGACCACCTTGCCGTCGACCACGGCCGCCAACGTGGCCTTGGCCAATCCGGGGCCAATTTCGGCGGCCACATCGCAGGGCCGCACATGCCGGGAATACTCCTTAACCGATCCGTCTGGCAATTTGACTTTGAGCATGATCTCCGTGATTCTTCAGCGTTTTTTATATCGAAGACTTGCCTGGAAGATGCTGGATTGGGACGGCGACTCTGACGATTTTGCCTAGCGACTTGGATCTTCGGCTCGGCATCGCCGAAATCCGGGCGGCAAGCCAGTCCCAGCGGGCCCGCGTGCCAGTGGCACACGTAACAAGGCTCGTTGAGAAGTCTTCAACCGCCGCCAGATGCCGCGTCCACTAGCCAAGCCCGCGGCAAGCGCCATAAATCGACCGTCAAACGCAAAGTATAGAGCCCCAGCGGTTTGGAGCAAGGGAAGTCGGCCGCGGAGCCCATGGAAGCCCTTGACGGAGGCGATTTCAGAGGTCACATTTACGAATTCCTCGCTAGGCAGTCTCGGCCAGGCGCTAGACAGTGCCCGAAGGACGCCAGCCCGGCGTCAGCAAGCGAAAAGGAACGCGGGCGATTAGCTCAGTTGGTTAGAGCACTAGCTCGACAAGCTAGGGGTCACAAGTTCGAGTCTTGTATCGCCCACTCATTAAGTCCTTAGTACAGCTTGCGTTGTGGAGAAAACCAATTCATCCTTGTGGCACAAGGGTCCAGAATTCGGTCCAGAAAAAGAGCCTCACGGGTTGCAGCCCGTGAGGCTCCGAAGACCCTCCTTGGTCTTGGCATGGTTCAAGAACAAGAACTGGAGGGTTGCAAATGGCTCGTACTGCGCAGTCCGTGGTTCAGCGTGGAAAAGCAAGCGTGGATGGTCCACCTGAACGGCAAGAAAGTCCGTCTTGCCGGTGGCCGAAAGAGTAAGAAGCTCGCCGAGCAACGGTTTCTCGAACTGAGGTTCCTTGCCTCCAAGAATCCCCACCCGTCCAGCCCCGAGCAAACAGTCGCGTCGGTGATCGAGCTGTATGAGGCCAAGAACCGGGGGCGACTTGCCCCCGCGACTTTCTCGTTGCGGCATTTCTATCTGCAATCCTTCGCCGAATTCTGCGGCTGGAAGACCGTCCTATCGTGCAGCGAGGACGACATGGAGGCGTGGCTTGATGCGCACCCAGAATGGGCGAGTGCCTGGACAAAATGCTCGGCCGTCCTCAATGTGACGGTCGCGTTCAACTGGGCGGCGAAAAAGAAGATCAACCGTGTTCGGCTTATTTCCGAAAATCCCTTCAAAGGCGTGACCCGCCGTCCTGGGCTCGCCCGGCGCGACATGCAGCCCGAGGAGTTTCAGTCCCTTCTGCGCGCTTCTGCTGGCCGCCCCACCAAGAAGCGCCCCTCCCCCGCCGCTCGTTTCCGACAAGTCCTGGTTTTCCTGTGGCTGACGGGCTGCCGCCCCAAGGAAGCCGCCACGCTGCATTGGTCGGACGTCAACTTCGCGGCCGGGTTGATCGTGTTGAAAGAACATAAGACCATCCGTACTCAAACCACGCCGAAGCCCAGGATCATTCCGATGGACGCGGTCGTGATCAAGTTGTTGTTGTCGATTAAGAAACGCAACGAGGGGGATACCGTTTTTCTGACGTTTCGTCGAACGCCCTGGAACCGGCACAGTCTGAGCCGCCGCGTCCGGCGTGCCAGGGAAAAGGCTGGCATTTCTAACGACGTGAAGCTCTACGGCACTCGGCACGCGTTCGGGACGCGTGGCATTTTGAACGGATGCGACGTTAAGACGCTCTCCACGGTCATGGGGCATACTACCATCAGGCAGACGGAGCATTATCTTCATTTGGCCGACCAGAAATCACACCTTGCTTCTGCCATGCAGCAAATAAACGGTCGCCGTCCAGGTTCTCGAAAGGACGCGGCGAGTTAACTGGCCCGGGATCGCTCTTCTTGGGAAACGGTGGAATTTGCCGAACGATTTCAACGCGTTGCTGCGCGATGAACCGCTCAAGTTCTTCAAGTTCGACGCGGTAGCCTTTGCCGCTGGCGCCCGTGGAGATCACGGCAAGCTTGCCGGCGTCCTTAAGATTGTGAACATTGCTGATCGAGCATTTCAGCCGCTCGGCAACTTCGCTCAGCCGTAGCAACATTGCACTTCCCTCCGCAGCGCGGCGGCACCGCTCGTGACGCTGCCATCAGCGCCTCAGATTTTTTCATGGATTGCACGCAATCCACGCTTGGCATAATATGTCATATATTATATGACAACGAACCAAAACTAAAAGGGGAAAAAGGAAATGCCACCACGGCTCAATCCCGACCTCCTGCGCGGCCGGGAAGCCTTGCGCAGACGCATCGCACAGCTCTTGCAGGAGCGCTGGCAGGGTAATCAGGTGCGTATGGCTGCGGACATGGGCGTGTCGCAGTCCCTGGTAAGCAAGATTGTGCGCGGGGTTCAAGGAGCGGGGCGGCAGTTCCTTGCCCGCCTCGAAGCGCAACCCGGCATCCGAGCAGAGTGGCTCTTGCACGGGGAAGGGGAGCCGTTCGTGATGCCGCTTGCAGGCACGCTCCCGGTGGCCGATCGCGTACTGCCCGGGCCGCCGAATGCGCACGCCATTTTGCTTACCGGCGATCGCCATCCCGTGGCAATGGCGTTTGATAGCGGCTCGCGGTACTGGCTACGCCTATCCGCTACAGAACCGTTACTGACTGTGGATGCATTGGAATTACGGACAGGCGACCATCTGCTGCTGGAGACCGACACGAGCTGGACGCATCGAGCCGACCTGTTGCCAGGCAGGATCTGCGGCTTGCGACGATCATCTGGAGGAGCCGCGACCTATCAAGCTGCGTTGGTTCGTCGTTCCGCCGAAGGTAGCTGGAGCATAGAACCGGCTTTCCGGGATCCGTCTAACACGCCTGTCACTTTGCCGCCGGGCTCGCGGTTTGCCCGGCGTCCACAGCGCAATATCTACATCCCGCATAAGCGCGAGGAAATTGTTAGGCAGCCTGAGAAGGCCAAGGGCACGTCGCGCGGTCAAGTGGCGCCCGCGGGTCCGCAAGTTGTGCTTGAGGACATCGTGGCGGTGTGTCTCTACATTGCGCGATCGAACCCTGTGTACCTATGATGCTAGGGAATGACCGCTAGAGCGTTAGGGGCTCCGCGGTCGGTCAACCGTTCGCAAGTAATTGCAACCGCTTCAGCGACACGTAAGGCGTGGACTCAGCCGATTAGTCCTCGGCGGCAAGGCAATGCTACGAGCCAAAAAATAGCCCTCGCCAGCAAAAGCCGGCGAGGGCAAACAACTGAATTCCCCGTCCTTTTCGCGGCGCCGCCTGGCAGGGTGACGCCGTACTGGAGTGTCCAAATGAATAGTAACGCAAAATCGCGGAAATCGCAATCGCCAAGGCCCTCAGTCGCAGAAATCTGGCGGGAGAAAGCCTCCGAGCTCGCTGCGTGGGCGATGAAGCGGCTTGTAAATCGGAATGACGCATGGGGGCAGTACCTGCCGGTCGAGCAGCGGACGCCCCAAAAAAAACTGGTAACTAAGAAGGATGACCTGACAGTCGGGGTGCTGGAACGCCACTTTCGCGGCAAGGCACGCGGTCATCTGATCACCCTGCATGCAATTTCCCAGAAGAACACGTCGAATTGGGTTGCCATCGACGTCGACCAGCATGGCGACGATTCAACGTCGCTCGCCAAGGTCAACGAGTGCGCTGCGATCAAGCTGTACAAGCAGCTAAAGGCGCTGGGCGTAAAGTCGCTGCTGCTGGACAGCAATGGCAACGGCGGCTTTCATCTTCTTGTTCTCTTTGCCACGCCCGTGAAAGCCGAGCAGGCGTTTCATTTCGGTCGCTGGTTAATCCGCGACTGGGAGGATCTCGGGCTGAAGCAATCGCCCGAGGCATTTCCCAAACAACGAAAGTTGTCAAAAAAAAAGCCGTTTGGAAGCTCAGTTCGGCTGCCGGGGCGTCATCATACGCGCGATCATTGGACCCGCGTCTGGGACGGCGAAAAATGGCTGACCGGCGCAGACGCCGTCAACGCGATCCTGGGTGCCAAGCCTGTCGTGCCGACGAAAATCCCGCGTGAAGCGCTACTTGAGCTTGAATCACCTGTTGATGCCGCCGCCGTTCCGAACAACGGTTTCGATCCGAACAGCCAGCGCCCGCTTCACCGGGTACTCGCCCGACTGAAAAAGGTCACGGAGAGCGGAGACGGCTATCGCGCATGCTGTCCAGCACACAAGGATAATAATCCAAGCCTGTCGGTAACTGAAATCGAGGGCAATGTTTTGGTGTATTGCTTCAACGGCTGCACGTTCGACGAAATCGTCGAGACGCTCGATCTGAGCGCTCGCGATTTTTTTGCAAATTGTGCCAAGGACCAGGACGAAAGCCACAGTGCTGCCCGACCCGACCGCGGGGAAGTGGATGCGGAGCATCTGGAACGGATGTCCAGGCTGAACGAGAGATTTCAGGAAGAGTTGGACGGCAAGCTGCTTAAGCGACTGGGGAAAAATCTAGGAGTGCCGGTTGATGCACTTAAGGCTCTTGGCGTGGGCTGCTGTACTAAACTAGATTGCTGGACGTTCCCCGAGTGGAATGCACGTAGGCAAATCGTCGGAATCACCTGTCGGCTTCAGGACGGCCGGAAACTGTGCATAAAAGGCAGCAAACGCGGCTTGATTTTACCGGACGGCTGGGACCAGCGCAAGAAAGGTCCAATCCTCGTGCCCGAGGGTGCGAGCGACGTTGCTGCGCTGCACGCGATGGGGCTAACCGCGGTAGGCCGGCCGGCGGCCAACCAAGGAGCTGAGTTGCTTTCGCAATTACTCCGCGGAAACCCACAGGACGTAATCATACTCGGCGAGTTCGATGCGAAGCCGGATGGGAGCTGGCCCGGGCTTGCCGGCGCCAAGCGGGTGGCCGCTCAGCTCTCCGATCTGCTGGGCCGCGAAGTTAAATGGGCACTGCCACCTGAACAGGCCAAGGACGCACGCGCGTGGCTTGCAGGGCAGGAGGCCGATGATGCCCAATAACTTGCCGTCGCTCGGAAAGCAGTTCCTGAAGTCCGTAGTGGATGGGGCATCGGCCATTAAACCCAGCCACGGTGGGTTCAAAGGGATCATGATGGACTCAGCGACCTTTGCCGCCATGAAGTTCCCTATCAAATGGCTGGTACAAAACGTTCTGGTCCAAGGCCAACCAGCCGTTATCGGAGGACCGAAAAAAGTCCTGAAAACCAGCTCGGTAATTGATCTGGCCATCTCAATCGCTTCTGGAACGCCGTTCCTAAACCATTTCCCGTCCGAGGGACCGTTGCCGGTGTCCGTGTTCAGCGCCGAAAGCGGGGAAGCGACACTGCAGGAGACAGCAGAACGAATCTGCACGGCGAAAGGGCTTAGGCTGAAAAACCTTCCAATTCATTGGGAGTTCGAATTGCCGCAGTTCACCATCGCTGCTGACCTCGCGATTTTAGACGAATGCCTGAGGGAGTATCGCCCCACTGTGGCGTTCTTCGACCCTTTGTATCTTTGCCTCCTCGGCGGCGGGACTGACTTGCAGGCCAGCAACCTATATCACGTTGGTCCCTTGCTCCGGCGCTTTGCTCAGACCTGCTTGTCGGCCGGCGTTACACCAGTTCTGATTCACCACTTCAGGAAGAACCGTGATAAGCCGTACGAGCCACCGGAGCTGGAGGACTTGGCCTTTGCCGGGGTGCAGGAATATGCTCGGGCGTGGATATTGCTCGGGCGGCGTGAAAAGTATGACCCGACATCCGGTGAACATCGTCTGTGGCTCTCAACCGGCGGGTCTGCTGGATTCTCAGGGACTTGGGCGGTCGACGTCGATGAAGGGCTCGTGGATAAGGACTTTGGCGGGAGGGTTTGGTCCGCAGAGGTTCGCACGCAGGCTGCGGAACTGGCGCATAAGAGCCAGCAGAAACTGGACGGAAAACAACAGCAGCTTTCGCAGAAGCTCGAAAAGATGCTTCAAACATTGGACCAGTACCCGAAGGGCGAGACATGCAACGTCCTGTCGGATTCAGCCGGCGTTTCGCACGGGAAGGGGCGTCAACTTCTCGATCAACTCGTCACTGACGGGAGGGCCATTAAATGCGACGTTGAAAAAGGAGGGAAAACCCACCCTGGCTACCGGCGTAAGTTAGCTTCACCGCCAGTGGACGACGAAGAAGAGGAGCAAGATGACGACGAGGGTGAGGACGAGGACGTAGAGGAGGATAACGACGAATAGCTTTGCGTGCGTCGGATCACGAACGTGGGTTACATCAAACTGATTGGATCGTAAGCGATGGGCTTGGCACACCGGTTGCTAGATTTACCGGCGCAGAAAAATGTCGGGCGGCCGCATTTCAATAGAATCAGTCGGCCAC
Organism: uncultured Planctomycetia bacterium; assembly: GCA_963807715.1. GTDB lineage: Bacteria > Planctomycetota > Planctomycetia > Pirellulales > PALSA-1355 > CAWECK01. Next base: position 271,577 of record CAWECK010000016.1, on the reverse strand, counting down.
GAGATTGAGATACGCTCGAAAGACCATGATCAAAGAGATGTTGCTTTAACCTGAGGCGGATGAGGCGGACAACTGGGACGGACAGACTTTTATCCGGCGCGTAGGTGTCAGACGGACAACAACAACCCTGTAAGGGTTGTTGTCCGCCTGACCGACCTACCCCAGAAAACCAAAACATCACCCACAGTTACGTGTCCGACTCCCTACTCACGGGGCGCGGCTTGGCCAAAACCGTTGCGGCTTTAGATGCCCCCCGAACCCCGGCGATCTCAACCCCAGCTTATCCCCATCAACTGAAAGGAGGTCTATGCCCTGAAACTTAGCTCGCCGCCGAACGCCGGCGGTCCCTCTCCGTTGCAGGTTAGCAATGGGATCGATTGAGGAGATTTCGCGATGACAGCGAAGAAAGAACCGGGCAAACAACCGTCCCGCCGGAATAAGCAAACAGAACTTCGGGACCTGACGAAGCTCAAGCCGCACCCGCGTCAGGCTGAGGATTTCGGAGATTTGCCTGCGCACGAGTTCGATGCCTTGGTAAACCGCATCAAACGATGCGGGCTGGATGAGAAGATCCAGATTATGCCAGACGGCACGATCATCTCCGGCCACCAACGTTGCCGCGCATTATTGAAGTTAGGCCACCGCAAGTACGAAGTGCTGGTGCGGTATGACCTCGTCGGCGCCAGCGACGAAGAAATCGAACGGGAATTCCTCGAAGCCAACACGATCAGGCGGCAACTTTCGCCGTTGGATCAGATCAAGCACGCACTTCGCATTGTGGAGATCGAACGCAAGAAGCCTCGCGGAAGCCTGGTCGCGTCAGGCAACCCGCAAGTGCGCGATAAGGTCGCCAGCATGCTCGAAATGAGCCCTAAGAATGCGTCGCGATACATAAGTATTCTAAGGTGCCCGCCGCCGATTCAGGCAGCGTTCGAATCCAAGTTCCTGACGTTGATTGAGGCATCGCGTTGCGCGTTCCTCAGCAAGGAATGCCGGACAACGCTCGCAAACGGACTGTCATCCGTCCGCAGCAGGGCAGAAGCAAAACAACTCCTGGGCTCGGTTCAGGCGAAGGAACCGAAGGCGAACCGTCATCCGACCACGGAATTCGAGAGACTTGGTAAGGCGTTAGTTCGCGCCTGTGCTCTCGTTGAACCTCAGGTGAAGCGAGTGAATCCTGCGACTATCCACGTCTATCGGAAGGTGCTGCGTCGTGCGCGAAGCCTTATTCAGGAGCTAATCGCTCGGATCCCTGAAGATGAATGAATGGGCACTTCCACTAGACATCGTGTCCCGTTGTGCTGCGTCGCAGGCGGAGACCGCGGCCTGATTAACGTAAATCGGACATGTGTGACTCGTTGGGATCGTGGAAGGTAGTCGCCCTGCGGCAACCCGTGCTTCGGTCATCGTATCTGGATATGTGACTATGTTCAGGGACAAATACTCGGTGAAGAAACGCGGCGATAACTCAGTCGACAACGAACCTGTGATGCCTCACCCAAGTGTAACCGTATTGGGAATATGGGCTGAAAAAAGTACAATCAATAGTGATCGAGCATGCGTAACTAACCCTAACCGCCTTCACGGCGTCAACAATATTCATAGGATGCGAACGATGACAAGGACTGTCACCAGGCCCATATCCAGCAAGCAAAAATCCGATCGTACCACGGCTCGCACGAAGCCGGTGCGGCCAGCCGGAAAGACAGCTCGACGCGCAAACCCCTTGGCCGAGCTGGTACCAGTGGTAAAACGCTCGTCGCCCAATGTGCCAAAGTCAGTCTCGTCGCAGCAACAAAACGCTGTTAAGCCGTCACATCCGGCTCCGGCGTCGTCCGCGACAAGTCCGCCAACGGTGCCCGCTCCGGCTCCGGCTGGTCACGTTGATGAGGCTCGTCGCAAGTCCATCGAACACCAGGCCGCAGTGGCTAAGGTCGCGATTATCCCCGTGGCGATGGCCATGGCAATCGGAGACGGTCACAGGATTGAAGCGAGTGGTTACCGGCTCTACCTGAATTGTCTTTTGAAGGACGCTGGCAATCCGACCGATCCGGTCGAAATCATGCTGCTTGAACAACTGGCCGTGTGTCATTTCCGCGCGGCCCAATTGCATGGCGATGCGGGCCAAGCCGAAGGAATGGAAGCAATCGAAGTTTTCAACGCTGCGGCAGCACGTTGTACCGCCGAGGTTCGGAAGATCGCCCTGACTTTGAAGGAATACCGAGGCCGTTGAAGCTCAGCAGCACATATCCGAAAGCACGGATTGTGGTGCTTAATTGGCAAAATATTCCGACACCGAACTGGTTAGTAAGGAGCGAAACTTGTTGGATCAGACCAATGCTTCCGGCCCCAACCCCAGGCGTGTCGCGGCTGGCCGGGTCAATCACACGAAGCGGGGCAGCATCGCCACGGAGGTCAGGCACCGCCTTAGGGAAGCCGCCCTTCGCAATCGACCCTGGATCCACTCAACCGGGCCTAGGACGACGGCTGGGAAGGCTCGGGCCGCCCGAAATGGCAAGAAACGCCAGATTGTGCACGTTCCGTGCGGGAGCTGCGGGCTGAGCTGGCTAGTGTTGCGGCTCAGATCGCGGCCATGCGTGCTACGCGGCTGGGCCTGGGCAGGAGAGTTTGACCTGCGTGTCGGAAAACAGCGGAAAGCTGTAGTCCACGGCCGCCATGATATCCAAATTCCCCAGGGCTACGCAGTTGTTGAATTTGAGATATCATCCGATGGCGCTAGCCCACGGTTCATCGGAAAACCGGACACTAGCGCGGTTCCGGCTAATCGCCTGGAGTCAACAACTGCGTTGCCCGGACTTGCCCCCTCCTACGGTTGACAATCCGTTCGGAGTTGGCGACACTTGCTTCAATGTTTCGCGAAAAGCTAGGCCTAAGAGGCGACGGTGGAAGGGAGCCAATTGGCGAGCTAATGGGGACATTCCTTGACTGGCTTTTCGGGGTGAATCTTAAGCCGGCGAAAGACGGCATATCGGGAGGTGCGCAGTCTGTTGTTGCACTCCAGGGGCTTGTTGTTACCCTAGCCCTTAACCAAGTGTACCCGGCGGGGCTTTTGGCGAAAAGTTTTGAAAAACGAAATCCCTCGGCGTTTTTGCGGTGTTTCAGAAGTGTCAAGCTCTGCAACATCACAACCGCGGAGGGATTTCGAGTGAACGCCAAGATACGCCGTCAACTGGGGGCCCGCAAGCAGCGGATCGAACGACGCCTGGACAAATCGAAACTGGGCGACTGCTCGCAGCCGGTCATGTCCGCCGCCAACATTCAGTTCGAGGTTGCCGAGCGGACGCACGGCATGAGCTACGGGGGCCTGGGGCGATGGTGCTGTTGGTCCGGCGATTGGGCTTGGCCGAGGCCATCGATCGGCGACTTGCACCTGCTGAAGTTTCATCTGCCGTATCACGAGAGCGACCACGTGCTGAATCTGGCTTACAACGCGCTGTGCGACGGTCGCTGCCTGGAAGACCTCGAACTGCGCCGCAACGACGAAGTGCATCTCGACGCGCTGGGGCGCCGGCGCATCCCCGATCCGACTACGGCCGGCGATTTCTGCCGCCGCTTCGCGGAGCACGACATTCGGGCGTTGCAAGACGTGTTCGACGAGACGCGAAAGAAGGTATGGACGGAGCAACCGGCGGAGTTCTTCGACGAGGCCCGCCTCGACATGGACGGCACGTTCGTCGTCACCGGCGGCGAGTGCAAGCAAGGCATGGACATCAACTACAAGAATAGTGGAGCTACCATCCGCTGGTCGTGTCGCTGGCCAACACGGGCGAAGTGTTGTCGATCGTCAATCGCTCGGGCAATCGCCCCAGCCATGAAGGGGCGGCCGACGAAGTCGATCGCCTACTGGACGTCTGCTTCGCCGGCGGATTCCAAGGTCCTGTTGCGCGGAGACACCGACTTCTCGCAGACCAGGCATCTGGATCGCTGGAGCGCCGACCCGCGAGTGCGTTTCATCTTCGGCATGGACTGCACCGCCAACCTGCACATTCTGGCCGACGATCTGCCGCTGACGGCCTGGAAACTGCTGAAACGGCCGAAGCGTCACCGGGTCAAGACCAAGCGGCGCAAGCGGCCGGCGAACGTCAAAGCGCCATCGTGCGCCAGCGCGAGTTCGAGAACATCCGCTTGGAAAGCGAGGAGGTGGCCGAGTTCGATTACCGGCCCACGGCCTGCAAGAAGACCTATCGCATGGTGGTGGTGCGAAAGAACCTGACGCGATCGAGAAGGGCAAGCAGCGATTGTTCGACGACTATCGCTACTTCTTCTACATCACGAACGATCGGCAACAGTCGGCGACGGCGATCGTGCTGGAAGCCAACGACCGTTGCGATCAGGAGAACCTGCACGCTCAACTCAAGGGAAGCGTGCGGTCCTTGACCGCGCCGGTCGATTCGCTGTTGAGCAACTGGGCCTACATGGTGATGACCTCGTTGGCCTGGAACTTGAAGGCGTGGCTCGCGTTGTCGTTGCCGGAAACGGGCGCGACGCCGAGCAGCGTCGCGACGAGAAGCGAACCGTACTGCGGATGGAGTTTCGCACGTTCGTCAACGCGCTGGTGCGGATGCCATGCCAGATCGTGCGAACCGGGGGCCGATTGGTCTATCGTCTATTGGCCTGGAATCGATGGCAAGAAGTGCTGTTCCGCGCGGTCGACGCGCTGCGTCATCCGCTACGCTGCTGAGGCCTGAGCGCGTCGGGCATCGTGCGGCCGTTGCCGCAGCGACGAATCGAAACCGGAGTCCGGATGCTCCGGTCCGCCGCGGCCCCTGAGTGCGAGAAAGAATCCTGCCGATGCCCGATCCGACAACCTGAAGAATTACAACGCCTCGCGCGAGCCGGCCGCGCTCACGCTGCGCTGACACCGGCAGAAAAAAACTCCAGGCGAAACCCTTCCGCGTTCGCTTGTTTGAGGCCTAGCTGCCGGCCTTATCGCCTATGTGCAGCAGCGACCGCATCCAAAACTTGACGTAGTTGTGACGTACGTTTTGGTCTCACTGGTACCACTTCTATCAATGTTCGCTCTATTGCGGGCGTACAAAGAAGGAGATGGAGGGGACCGTCTCCACGCCTTTGACCAAGGAACAATCATGTTTGCAAGATCTGTGTTTTGTCTCGGAGTCCTGCTCGTATTTTTCATGGCAGTCGCTTGTATGCGTGGTACCTTCCGGGGGAGATCGCCAACGTTGATTTGCCAACAACTGTACGGCCGTATGTTTTCGAACGGCCATCCAAGAGCAGCGGCATCGAAAAGGGCTCGCAAGGAGCCGAAGTGCGTGCAGAACTTAATCCCAATGAGTTTGGTGGTAAGTACCCAACTCCACTCGCAATTGAAATTGCGATCGACAAGAGATTCCGCAATCAACTCAAGGTTGCATCTACGTTTGGGTACGAAGGCGAAAATGAAGAATCGCCGACCCAGCCAAGACCGTATCAATCAGAAATTTCTGAGCCGACGCGAATCCATTGGAGCGGTCTACGGTCCGGCAGGACTTATTCGATAAAGATCCTATTGACCGGAAACGCGGATAGTGTTGGCAGTTTCGTGGGCATTGGCCTAAAAGAGCCGCACGATGTGGTCAAGGTGACCGCGTTTTATGAGGCGGCTGGCAAATGATGAGGGCATACGCGCTCTGCTGTGGGATCTTGCTTCAGGCAAGTTTTCTATACGGCCAAATGCAAATACTCATAGTAGATTCGGACACAGGCAAAACCGTTCCTAAAGCTCGAATCATTGTCGAAACTTCGCACAAAATCCCAAAAGTTCTAGAATCCGGTATGACTGACGATGATGGTCTCTATACGACGCAGGGGTGGGACCGCTCGTTGAAGCTGGTGTATGTTTATGCCCATTTAGACGGACGGTACGGCACCGCCTCGGTCCGCGTCAACCACAACGGTTGGCCAAATGCCATCAAGATCGGCATCGACATTCGAGATGCCAGCTTGAATCGTCCAAGACGGTCACTTCCGTCTAATGCAATGGTGGCTTCGGACGGTCAGGGAATCCGCCGCGCCGCTTTCGCTTTCACCGTTCTGCCGCCAACGATCGACGAGGTTGACGATTTCGTGACCGACACGCCGACCGATGCCTACGGCAAATTGATCGACCGTTATTTCGCGCCCCCATCGCAGGCGCGATAGTGCAGCTCGACGCTGACGCGGTGCAAATCATCGTGCGCGGCACGGACCATCTGGAATAGCCGGTCGTCCGGGGTGAAGCCCTTGGCTTCCATTCGCTTTTCGAGCCGAGAAAAGTAGCCCAGCATGGGCCGGATGCGTTCCTGAAGCGATTCGAGTTGTTCGCGAGTGAGACGCTTTCCGGCACTTTATCGCAAGCTGGCGAGCCGTCAATCGCGGCAACACAAAGAGGTGTCGAACATGGCCACTCGTCGGATAGACGATAGCCATTTCTGCCAGAACATCGAAGCCCCATTACGGGCATCCGCAAATCTGTTGCTGTCGCTCGATTTTTATTTTGCACCTGCCAATCCGTGGGATAGGATGATCGGCGGATACAGATCCCCTAAAAGGTTGGGCCCGTGTCGATGATGCGGCGGCCGAAGGATAGCGACGCGTCGCCCGCTCTTCCCGGCCGCGGCGGACGGTCGATGAGAATCGGGCACCAGTTACACTTCAGATCATCGCACCCTTTTTAAATACTTTGGAAATCAACAGATGACGAACAAGTCGGATCACATCCGTATATTTCTCACGATTTACGCTGTCTTTTTTACGCTCGGTATGCGGGATTCAATTGAGGCTGCATGGGCAGTAAAAGACAATAAATGTCAGATTTGGATATCGGCGATGATCTTAGCACTTATCGGGCTTCGCCTTATCTTCTCGATTGAACCTTTCAACCAGCTTTTGATTTTATTTCACAATAAGTCTGAACGCAGTCTTCCTCGCTACCTAGTTGCTTTCTATCCGCTATTGCTGATCCAAGCGGCCTGTGTCTTCCTTGCTTGTCATGCGCTAATGGGATGCGCGAAGGACGCGGAACTAGCAAGATCGATTTTCTTTTTTGCGCTTGCCGCCCTTGTAGTCAACGTCGTTTTTCTTTTTCTAATAGTGGCGGTCGAGAAATACGAGAAATTGCATGGATCCGCGCCCGAAGACATTACGCGTGCCAGGCGAACCTGGTTGGCGAACAATGTCATGACAATTCTAATTGCGACCCCAATTGTCTCAAATGCAACGCACTTTGCCGTGATATCCGGACTTTTTGTTTTCCTGTTCGGCAGTATTATCGATCTCGCTGCGACCGGGGAATGGTATCTGCCCCGCATTGGCCCCCAGGAGCGATGTAAATATACGCCTCTAGTTTAATCTGCACTTTCTGAGAACTGGCACCATTATGCTGCGCGGTTGGCGAGGCGTTGAGCGAAGGCGAGGATTTTTCGTGGATCAGCGGCGGGAGACGCGCAGCGTCGAAATTCTTCGTCCAGGCACTCGCGGCGCAAGGCTTTACAGCGGTCGGCATGCGATGGCCGACGATGGGGATCGTCCCAAGGCGAATCGCTGCGGTCGCACAAGACGCTGTGCGGCTGCCGCCAGGCCCACAGTTCGACCAGCGTGTGCGTCCACAAGATAGCGTGCCAGGCGGCGATGTTCGCCCACACGTTGCGCAATTGTTGCTGACCAGCGCCATGCACTTCCTTCACGTCATGAAACACTTGTTCAAGCGCCCCCCGATCGGCAACCGCTTCGAGGATCGCGGTCACGTCGGCCGCCGGGTCGGTGCAGAAGAAGGCCACCCAACTGCGGTCGTCGTTGCACACCAGCAATACCCGCACCAGGCCGCCTGCCGGACGATACGTCGCCAGGAACGTCTTGTAGCGCCGGGTCACTACTTTCCCATACAGCAGGAACTCGCCGGTCTGCCAGCCACGCGACTGGCCCGCCCGTTTGGCCAGCGCGATGCGCTCGTTGCCGTACTTGCGTGGCCGGCCGCGGCGGCGCGCGCCGCGTTTGGGCGTCGGCGGCACGCTCCACAAGGCTGCGTCCTTGCGCAGGCGGCTGACCACGGTCACGTTGGCGGCCCGCGCCCGCACGAGAAACGGCCGCTTGGCGTAGGCACCGTCGGCCACGATCCACAGGGGTATTTTCAGGTATTTCAGCCAGCGGGCCAGCCATTCGATCAGTTCGGCCGCCAGCTCCAGCTTGGTGCGGAACTGCCAACCGTACAACGTCCGCAACCACGGCACGTTCTTGCGCGCACGTACAGCCGGGCCAACAGCGGCAGCGCGATCGTGCCCCACTCCGGATGACGAACGAGCCAGGCCAGCGTGACCCACACGTGCCCGTAGAGAAACTTCTGGTCCGCCGGTCCCGGCGTCGGATGGTGATGGATGCCGGCCCCTTCGACCTTCGGACCATAGCGCTGGGTGGGCGAGTCGTCCAGGCCGAACAGCAGCCGCGCGGGCAACGGCAGGTGGTTCTGCACCAGCCGCAGCAAACAGCCGGCGAGCAATTCGCACTTGCGTCCCAGGCTGCCCAAGAAGTAATAATACTCCTCGAACCCGGCTCCGACGCCGATCGCGCGCAGCCAACTGCTGACGGTGCGGCGGCCGCGGGCAAACAGCAGCCCCAGGAAGATCTCGGGCAAGGTGGCTTGAAGCCGCTCGTCGAGCTCCTGAGCCAGCGAATCGATCCAACCAGAAAACACCGCGGGAAACCGCCACGTCGCCATCCTTGGCTCTCCTGTGCATGGGGTTGTCGGTTAAGCACCAACACCATGCGCGGAGAGCCTTTTTCATGGCCAGATCAATTTGCCGCCCCGGCGGCTCATAGGCGAAATCTCAGAAAGTGCAGCTCGTAACCGCATATCGACTAAAACTGGCGCGACGCGTCCTTGCATGCTATTTCCAATTCGTCCCAGGCTGACTGGGCTCGCTGTTGGACATCCTGGCAAGTCTCTGCGCGTGAGTGCCTCACCCGCGCCTGCGCCTCCAATAGTATCCGCCACCCCCGCCGAAAATCAGGAACAATACGACGATCAAGATGATTAGCTGAGTATCCATGGTCTTCCGCTCCCTTTGATTAAATCAGGACCAGACGCAAACATCCGCATATCGCGGCCGCAGACTGGCCCCGCCGACAGCACAAAAAAAGCCGACGTGGCCGAAAACCCGAAGGTCTCCGGCCACGTCGGCTTACTCGTCAACGAGCCTCCCCGCTGAACCGGGCTGCCATTTAAGTAGTCATCCGAACGATCTCGGAGAAGCGCCCAGTGGTGCCCACTAGAACTCTTCAACTCGATTCCAGTATATGCCTTGCAACACTGTAGGTCAACTCCGCAAGCGAAGCTCGCATTGTCATAAAACCGTCAATTGATGGGAGTTCCGAAAAACGGCTGAGTTAATGAGAAACTGGCTGGCAGGGACTCTTGCGCGGGCTACTTCGACTTCCCAAGTGGACGAGGCCGGATATGAACTGTCGGTGATCGTGATGGGCATGTGGGTCGGCGACTGCCCAGCCATCTTGGGCCGCGTCTTGCGGTTGCGGAACAGGAAACCCGCGAAGGCGAGCATCTCGAAAGCAGACCATCGCCAGCGGGATCACGTTTGTTTTTCCAGCCAGTCGAGAAACTCCAATAGCTCGTCGCTTGTTCCGGCGTCCGTGGCGGTTGCCGACAGTTCCGCTGGGTCGGTCAAATCCACTTCGCGCACCCAGGCCAGATAATCGGCGTTCCATACCTGGTCGGCAGGGGTCGAAGCAACCGAGCCGTCTTCCTCAAACGGCTGAAGCGCCCAGTCGACCTCGTTCAGCCTTGGCCGCTCGTTGGGCGACTTGGCCAACATGCGGGCGACCATGTCGGCCAGCGGCTGGGGAATGCCGGGCACGATCAGATCGAGCGCGCGCGGTGCTTCGGCTGCATGCAGTTCAGCCACCCGCAGCGGATTCTTGGCCTCGAACGGCGGCTGCCCGGCCAGGGTGTGATAGAGCGAACAGCCCAACGAATAGATGTCGCTGCGAGTGCTGGCCGCGCGGGCATCGCTCGCCGCCTCTGGGGCCATGTAGCGATAATCCCCAAGCACGGTATCCTGCCGGGTCAGCGACTCGTCGCCGTCGAGCCGATCCAGGAACGCCAACTCGTCGCGGGCGGCCCCGAACTCCATCAGCTTGAGCCGTTCTTGCCGGTTGATCCACAGGCTGGCCGGCCGCACGTCGCGATGGATGATCTCGGCGCCGTGCAGGCTCTCCAGCCCCAGGGCCGCGTGCCGCACAAGCCGGCAAGCTTCGGCGTAGGGGAGCCGGCCCACGCGCGCCAGCCGCGCTTCGAGAGTCTCGCCGTGCAGGTCCTCGAAGGCCAGGTAATAGGTGTCCCCCACGCGGCCGATCTGCAAGGCGAGCAGGATGTGCGGATGGTCGACCTGGGCCGCCACGCGCACTTCGCGCTGCATGCGGGCAAGCTGTTCGGGCTGGCGCGAAGCCCCTGGAAAACACCTTCAGGCTGACCGGTTGCTCGAACTCGACGTGGACCGCGAAACACGCTGCCCAGCCGCCCGGCGATGATCCGCTCGTGTACCTGGTAAGGCCCGAGTATGAACGGCCCGGTCAATCCGGCGGCCAAAGCCTGGGCCTGAAAATCGGTGAGTCGCTGCCTCTCAACGAGCAGGTCGAGCAAGGCCTGATCGCGATCGGCCCCGTCTTCGGCTGCCGATGGCGCAGCCGGCAATTCGGCAGCCAATCGATGCAGCTCATCGACTTCGACGAGGCCGCTCTGGACAATGTCGCGATTGAAGGTCGGCAGTGGCGTGGTCGGTCATGCAAAGGCTCCTGGTGAACGTAGGGGTACTTGGTTGGGGGAATGTAGGTTTCTTTGGCGGTCGGCGAGGGGGCTCAGGCCGCAACACCACGCGAAAGCCCCACTTGCCGTTGCCAGAGAATGACAGGACGCCGCCGACACGCATCGCAGCGCGGGAACTCGGCCCGCTTGCAAGTGACGCAAGATACCAAGCCACCCGGCAAGTCTTAGTCCCATTGGCAGACAAACCCGGGCGTGTGCTGAACCGAATTGTCGGGTTGGTCGTGCCACGTCCCGACCAAGCTGGGGTCTTTCGGCCAGGAGACCATGAGGATGAGGTAGTGCTCAGAGTTCATTTTGTTATTCGGCTGCGTAGGATGCCAGTTTTTGAAAGTCATTTTCTGACCGTTGACCCACAGCCATTCGCCCTCCTGCTTTTCGTCGGTGGCTCCGAGCCAAACCGCGCCCACGCCCGCCTTGCCAGCAAGGTTGAGAATAAATCGGTTCTCGTCGGCGTCATGTACAATCGCCAAATGCCCGCCTATTTCAACGCACGCTGCCTGCGCCTCGTGCCAACTGGTTTTCTGATCGAATACCTTGTAGAACTTTCCGGTGAATTCTTTGGCGTCGTCCGGGCGAGGCATGTGCCGGCGGAATTCCGCCAGCTCGCGAGCGACTTCTGCGGCCAGGTCATCTTGCTTGGCCTTGGTATAGGCCTGGATCGCTAAGACGTACGCTGATTCCAAAGGAGCGCGCCGCAGAGCGCAACTGGCGGACATAAGCGCCGCTCGGCAGCACCGTCGAGATCGTGCCATTCGCCGTCAGCTCAAGCCGCTCCCGCTGAATCTTGTCGAGCAGCGCCTTGTCGCCGGTGGCCCGCGCCGCCGAATCTTTCTTATCCAGAAGCTTTAACAGGCCGTCTTTCAGTTTTTCCAAGTTGTCCTGGTAAGTCGCTTTGGCCTTGGCCAGCCGTTCACCGATCGGATCGGGCTTGGAGCTCGCGCCGCCGACCGCCTGGGCGTTAGGCAGTTCCTTGATCTCGATCTTGCGGAACTCGACGACCGTTTCTGGATCGTGCTGCTGAAGGGCGATGTGGCCCGTGGTGAATCGACGCGCGTCGTCCGTATGGTCCGTAACCGTTTTGCCGTTCACACTGATGACAATATGGTTGCCACTCGCGATAACTTCCAGCAGGAACCATTGGTTCGGCGGAACCGGAGACGGGCCAACCCCGATCGTCGGGCCGCCGTGCATGTAGAGACTCCCCGTCTTGTACGGGTCCTTGTGCGTACTGTTGATCTGCGCTTTGTAACCTGCCGGGAACGCCGGGCCGAACTGCGTGCGGAAGAAGACGCCGCTGTTGCCGCCAGAGTTGATGCGGGCCTCGACGCGCAGGTGGATGTCCTTGTAATCATCCCGGTCGCTGAACAGGTGACTTGCCGACCCCGAGCCGATGAGCACGCCATTCTCAACTCGCCAGTTGCCTGGCTGATTCGGATGCGGCTTCCAGCCGGTCAAGTCTTTGCCGTTGAACAGCGGGACGAAGCCAGCGCGGGCTGCGGCTGTCGGCGGAGCGACCCCTGGTTTGTCCCCAAGACCCTTTTCGGAGTCCATCCAGAACTGCTCCACTTTCTTGTCGTTGATCTCTTCCAGCGTCTTGATGGCACGCAGAATCTTGGCATCCCGTTCGGGCTTGAAATCGCAGATAATCTCTATGAGCGGCAGGTCTTTCAGAGGTGTCACGTCCACGATTTTTTCACAGCCTTTGATGTTCAGCGTTTTGAGCGGCATCCCTTGGAGAGGCGACAGGTCGGACACTTTTGTGTCGACGCAATCCAGATTGTTCAGTGGCATCCCAACAAGCGGCGTCAGGTCCCGAACCTGGCTGCAACAGCCAATGTTCAATCCAGTGAGCTTCAGCCCTCGCAACTGCGTTAAGTCAGATATCTCGTCGCAGCCCCACAGTCCCAATTCCGTGAGGGGCATCCCTTTCAGGAGCGAAAGATCCCGCACTCGTGTACCCTGAAGGTTCAAAGTACCGAGCTTCATCCCTCGTAGCGGCGTCAGGTCCTGCACTTGAGCGCACCCGCCCAAATCCAGGTGCTTTAGGGGCATGCCCACCAGTGGCGTCAAATCGCGTACCTGTCGGCACACAAATAGGCCAAGATAGTCGAGGGGCAAATCTTTCAGCGGCGACAGGTCGCTTACCTGTTTGCAGTCAAAAAGCTCCAGCCATGTGAGGGGCATATTTTTTAGAGGTGACAGGTCGGACACCTGCGTGCGACTGAATTCCAGGAACGTAAGTTTCATCCCTCGAAGGGGCGACAGATCAGATACTTTCGTGCCAGCGAAATGGAGAGACGTCAGGGGCATCCCTTCGAGCGGCGACAGATCGGACAATCTCCCCTTGTCAGTGGCGCTGTTACATCCCAGAAGCGTCAACTTTCTCAATGCACGAACCGGCGAAATGTCGGTCACGTCGTTTGTGTAAAACGCAAGCTCGGTGACCATGTCGTCCTCAATCTGGGGCCTCAACTTCCCATCAAACCCAGGATTCAACTCGACCAACTTCTTGCTGACGGCTTCGATCTGCTTCTCGGCGGGCAGGGCGGCAACGGTTTTCATCCAGGCCTGAAAGGCGGGGTCGTTGATGTTGGCGATGGGCTTCGTAAGCGTGGCTGGGGCGGCAAGTGGAGCCGTCGTTCCCTGGGCATCGACCACCCTCACACATCGAAAGCCGAAGCTGCCGTGACGGGACGACGGCGAGTCGAGGCCGCGAGATGCACTGCGACAGGAGGAAGTGCTGAAGTTCCAGCTGCCGCCGCGGAGCACGCGATTGGAGCCGGAAAATGGGCCGTTTGGGTCGTTTGATGAGGTCTTTTCATACCACTTTTCGTCCCAATAATCCTGACACCATTCGTACAGGTTGCCGTACATGTCGTACAGCCCAAAGCCATTGGGCAGTAATGTTCCCACGGCATGGGACCGGTCCCCTGCGTTCTTGTAGTACCAGCCGTATTGTTCCAACAACGCGACGTCGTCGCCGAACGAATACGGCGTCGTCGTGCCGGCGCGGCAAACGTATTCCCACTCCGCTTCGGTGGGCAAACGATAGCCGTTCTTGCCCGGAAGGATGAGCCATGAATCAACGTCCGCCCGATAGCCGGGTTCGAGTTTCTCTTGCTCCGAAAGCCAGTTGCAGTATGCCACAGCATCGTTCCAGGTGATTTGTGCGACTGGGGATTCGTCGGCGACAGCGTAACCTGGGGCGTGCCAGTTTTGCCGTTTCTGATTATCTGGGATTTCTTCCGTGACCACCTTTTCCACAGAGTCGCCAAAACCATACCGCTCCGCCTCCGTCACATATTTTGAAGCCTCGACGAACTTGCGGAACTGGCCGACCGTCACTTCCGTCGCACCCATCAGAAACGGCTTGGTGATGGCAACCCGGTGCTGTGGCCGTTCGGTCTTTTGGATGCGAGTCTTTTGCGTCTTGGTCGGCTTTGATTTCTTCGGCCACTTTCAAGGCGGCTGCAACCTGCTCGTCGGTGCTGCCCATCAGGAACTCGCCCGGAGGAATGACGATCATCTTCGCGCCGACGCTATTGGTCGTCTCAATCTTCGTGCCGAGATGCTTGGCCCAGGCGGCTTGATGGGCCTTGGCCTGGGCGGCATCAAACGGAGCGATCGCGAGTGGAGGTGATAGGGCCGTTGAAGAATACCCCGGCCCGCGCCCGGCACTGGCACGATCGATCGCCGGTTTCGACAGCGGTTCCAACGTCGCCGCGAGCAACTCCTGGCCGCCGTCTTCGATCGACACCGTTTCGCCGAAGGCCTTGAAGCCGTCCTTCTTCAGCTCGATCTTGCGCGAGCCGGGAGGCAGGTGGATCTCGGCCTGCTTGCCGCCGTCGGCCCAGGTGACCGTCACGCGATTGCCGTCCACCAGCACTTCCGGGTTCGGCACGTTCACCTTCACCACCACGACGCCATCGGCCGTCTTGAACTTGAAGATCATCGCGGCCGCGCCGATGAATCCCAGCAGCAGCAGTCCGATCGCAATCGGCGGGAGGAGCCGCCGGCGGCCGGGCTTCGTCTTCTTTCGCGGCCGACCGGCGTAGCTTCGATGCCGGCCAACGAGTCCGGTGGTGCCACGTAGCGGCAATTGCAATAGCGGCTGGGCCGCCACGGGGATCGCGCAGCCACGACCGACGTGGCGGGCAGCACGGATGGAGGAGCCGCGGGTGGCAACCCAGCGTTCGGCAGCGTCTGCGCTGCGCCTTGAAGAACGGGCCCAGGGCCTTGGCCACTTCGCCCGGCGTTTGATAACGCTTGGCCGGATCTTTGGCCATCATCTTCGCGACGATCGCGGCCAACTCCGCCGGCACGTCGGGCCGCACCAGGTTGAGCGGCTGAGCTTCGGTCTGATGATGCGCTTGCAGGATTTCGTATCAGGCTGTTGCCCTGAAACGGCGCATGGCCGGAGAGCAAGAAGTAGAGCGTGCAGCCCAGCGAATAGATGTCGGCCCGGATGTCGGCCTTTTGGGCGTCGAGCGTTTGTTCCGGCGCGATGTAATCGGGCGTGCCGAGCATCTGGCCGCTCTTGGTCAGCCCGCCGTCGGCCGCCTTTTCGCTGGTGGCCTTGGCCAGGCCGAAGTCGAGAATCTTGACGACGTGCTTTTTGTCTTCGATCGCCAGCATCAGGTTGCTCGGCTTGATGTCGCGATGGACCATGCCTTTTTCGTGCGCGTGTTGCAATCCCAGCGCCACCTGGTGGGCGTAGAACGTGGCGTTGGTGACCGGCAGCGGGCCGCGCCGCTTGACGACCTGCGACAGATCCTGCCCGTCGACGTATTCCATGGCGAAGACCAGCAGGTCGCCCAAGCGGGGCACGCTGTGCGCCGCCACGATGTTGGGATGCAGCAATCGGGCGGCCGAGCGGATTTCCTGCTGAAAGCGTTCCAGGGCACCGGGCCGATCGAGCAGCGCCTTGTTGACGACCTTGAGCACTTCCAACCGGTCCATCATCCGATTGCGGGCCAGGTAGACGACGCCCATGCCCCCCTGGCCAAGTGCCTTGATCACCTCGTAGTCGGGGCTTTCGGCCAGCGCCGGCGGCAGCGTAAGACTTTCCACGGCTTGGGCGTCCGCTTTGTTCGTGTCCCTTTTAAGCGTGCGGTGGCCCGGGCGGCGCTCAGTCGGTGTGCGGGAGTCTCGGAACTGCTGGCGGCGTTGGAAACGGATTCGTCTCCCGGGATGTGGTGCTGCCGGGCCGGGTGCGTTTGGCCGGGTTGCCGACGGCCTGTCGCATGCGGTCGACGAAGCTGTCCCCCGCCACGCCGTCCACTTCGGCGCGGCAATCGGCGCAGGTCTCCAGGTGTTCGCTCAATGTCTCGGCGGCGCGGTCGTCCAGCTTGCCCAGGCCGAAATCGCTCAGCAGCTTCTTCGGCGGGCAACTCGCGGTTCTCGCATTCATGGGGCTGTTTTCCAAACCGTGGCGGCATGTGCGGCGTGAATCTCGCTTCGCTAAGAGGAAAAGGCCGCGAAGCGGCCGCGTTCTTTCATGAAACCTAAAAATTAATCGATCAGCCCGGCCGCCTCGGCGCGCAACCTCTTAAACACGCGGAACTTGGCGAGCAAAACCGCATTTTCGGAAATTCCCAGAGCGGCGGCCACTCGGGCCGTGGACTGCCCGTCGACCGCGGTTCGGCGGAAGGCGTTCCAGGTCGTCGCGGACACGTCCGATTCGATGCTCGCGAGCAGCGTTTGAAACACGTGCTCGTCGTGTTGCCGGTCCCATTCTTTGGCCAGGTCGCTGGCCGGGTCTTCGAGTTGCGAAAGGAAACCTTCGGTGCCGTCGATTTGCCCGGCGGCCTGGCCGACGCCAGCGTTGCTTGGAAAAGGTGCGCACGCGGTTGACCGTGACACGCCGCAACCAGGTGCGGAACGACCCCTCGCGCAGTCGCTCGAAGCGGGGCAATTCCCGGATCACCACCAGAAATACTTCCTGGGTCAGATCATGGGCCTCGTCCCCCAAGGCCGGAACCCGCGCGAGCCATGCCCGAATGAGCGGCTGATAGATGCTCCTGGAGCCGCCGCCATTCGGCGGCGTCGGGCTTGGCCCCCTTGAGCCGGTCAAGCAAGCTGACGGGAGTTAGGCTCATGGCGTTCCGCAATTCAGGGGTAGCCGGAAATGGCTAAGGAGCAGTATACCGGACGCAACGACGAGATACATGTACCAGGAAGACGCAATGTTTCAGGCGCATACGGAAAGCTATCAAGGCCCCAAGCAGCCCGCGTTTGGCCTGCCACGTTACCACCTTCTGCCGAATTCTTCTCTGATCTTGGCATCCGATTCTCGAAAGGGCCATTTCTTCGAGGTTCTCGCCCCGAGAATCGTTCCTTTGATCGGACGATCGCAGTTGTCGCTACCTGGGTGAGATGTCGCCGGACGACAGAGTCCGATTCAGCCATCTTGGATTTCAAAGTTCCGGGAAGTCGTCCGACGAGCCGGTTCTTGGTGAACTTCGCACGCGCATTGCGGTTCACCCCGCAGAAGCCGCCTAGATGCGACTCCAGGCTCCCAGGCCGCTCGCTTAGCTCTGAGCAGCCCTGGACATGGGCCGCTGGCCGGCTCGTTCGGCCTTTAGAAAACCTCTGCAAAAGAGCGTCCGGCGCATCCAGAGCGTCCAAGCCGGTGGGTGCGCCGGACGCTGAAATGCAGCATTGTTCTAAAAGCAGTTGCGAGACCGTCGTGTCACGAAACGGTGATTTTCTGATGTGTTGCGGAACTCGCCAGAGCGTCAATCTCGCCGATCTTGAAGTGGAAGATCACGAGGGACGATGCCGCACACCGTTCCATCAATTCACGCAGGGAGCATACCGTGCAGCCTTGCTCCTGCAACGCCGTCAGGTAACGTTCGAAGAACTCGGGCGGCGTGCTTACCTGCGGGTGTCCGGTATCTGGAACCCCGTGAAAGGTGAGCACCAGCGGATGCGCTTCGTCACACCGGGCAATCGCACCCAGAACTCGCTTGGCCGCCTTCTCATTGCCGCTCGACGTGCTGACGCTGGGGATGAGCAGCGGATTGCAGGATGCGGGGTCAAATACATCCCCACCGCCGATGCGTCCATACTTGATCCCGTGCCTTTTCAGCACGGCCTCCGCCGCCGACGTGTGCTCATAGGCAGGCCAGGCAAAGCTCACCGGCTGCGGAATGCCCACGGCCGCACAGCGCTGATCAATGCCTTGCAGTTCGGCTTCGTAGCTCTCCGCGCGGACCTTCGGCGCATGCGTGTGCGTCAGAGTGTGGTTGCCGATTTCAAAGCCCATTTCATGCAGTTCGCGAATCTGGTCCCAACTCATCGAGTGTTCTTTTTGCTGAAAGATGCCCGGATACTCGCAGACGAAAAACGTCGCACCAAAGCCCAGCTGCTTAAGCCTAGGTGCAACCACCGTCCGGTGGCTCAGGCATGCGTCATCAAAGGTAATCGCCACCAATTTGCGGCCGATTGCGGCGGTATTCTGCGGCCGTGGCGGGCTTGCGGCAAGTGGCGTGGCCGATCGCTCCCCGCCACCTTCAAAAGCCCCCAAATCCGGTGCTGCACCGTGGAAGGGAAATCCGATGTTCACGCCCTTGCCAATCACGACGCTCCCTTGTGCCGGATGCAAGAACCGGATGGAGGTCAAATCCCCGTTGGGCTGTCGGGGTTGGATAAGCTCTTTCTCATCCAGGCTCAAAAAGTCCTTGTCCGTGAGCGTGAGGCCGAGATCGAACGAATTGTTGGCGGCATCGCTTTTGGCGGAATCAAGGCGACAAATCGAGGTGCGACAATTATAGCTGAGGTTATTGCGCAGCTTGTGACCGTGGCCGTCGATGTCGGTTTGGCCATTCGCGTCCCAGGCAACCATGTTGAAGTTCCGGCCGTTGTGGTAGGCGGTGTTGTTGAACCAGTCGCAGCCGCCGGGGTGATGGTTGGCGTAGAAACCGTTGGCCGCGTTGCCAACGGCCAGGCAGAACCGGACGGTGTGGCGTGGAATGACTTGCGGTATTTCATCCGCGGTTGCTTTTCCGTAGCCCCCTGCTTTGAAGCCATTCCCATCGGCACGTCTCTGGAATTGCGTCGAGTAGCCGTTGTAGAACGCCCAGCAATTTTCAAAGGTCACCGACTCGCCGGCGTTGATGCAATCATAGCCGTCGTCGCTGTTGAACCAGGCCCGGCAGCCGCGAAACACGTTGCCGGTGCTTCCCTTCGTCGGATGGCAGCCAAAGCCATCGACGTTTCCCCCCTTGCCGTCCTCGGAGGTGTGGTCCCAGTTGTTCCACGCGTCGCAGTTTAGGAACAAGTTGTTCGACCCGCGGACATGATAGATACCGATCGCTTGCCCGTCGTGCAGACTGAGCCGGTCGAAAACGTTGTCACTTCCCTGACTCTCGACGCAGATCGACTGCGTGTGCTCTTTCATCGTGACCTGCACGCCCCGCACATCGAAGCCGAGCAGATGAAGCCATGAGCCGCTGACATAGAACACGGTGACTCGACAGTCGGCAGGCTTCACGTCCGAGAGGTCAAACACCGGCGTTTCGTCCTTGTACGCTCGGTAGGTGATCGGCCGGCCTCGCTCGCCGCTTTTGTTCAGCACGATCACTCGGACGAAGATTCCTTTATGTCGGGCGATCTGTGACTCGGTCATTCGGTAAACGCCGCCGCGGATGAAAACCGTGTCGCCAGGTAAGGCGGCCTCTTGTGCCCGCTGAAAGGTGGCGAAGGGATTCTCAAGCGTGCCGGACGCAGCGTCGTCTCCTGCGGCGGCTATATACCATGAAGACGCGGCGGCGTGTCCCGCGCCGCTGCACAGAAGGCACTGCGCGAGCAGAACGCTGACGATTGGAATTAAGCGACGTGTTGTGGCAACCATGATACTTGCAAATTGATGTGGTACGGTCGAAGCCAAGCGCGTGACGCAACGCAGAGAGCTTGCCAAGCCGACCCTATTCTAAGCGGAGTCCGCGATGGCGTCAGCTATCCGCCCGCTCGGCAATGCCGCAAAAAGTTCGTGTCTTGAGAGTACCGCGCCGGACACCAGGTAACGGATTCGTCGTGCCGATTCCAGCCGCCTGCACTCATCCCTGAAATCAGAGTCCCGCTTTTCCGCCCGCAAAAAAAACTGGCTGGCGGTACCTCTTCCGTAGCCTGTTGCGATATCCCTGGGCGCTCATTGACCATTTGGAGACCATTCCTATGCCTGCTCTGCAAGACGGCGAGTCGGTCGAGGTCAAAGGCTCGGCCCGATTGCCCTATATCCTGAAAAACGTCGGGGGCATCTACAGTTGCACCTGCCCGGCCTGGCGGAACCAGTCACTTGGCATCGAGCGACGAACCTGCAAACACCTGCGGCGGTTTCGTGGTGAAGATGCTGAGCAAGAACGCCTCGGACAGGCCGCGCCATTACCGTCCAATCCGGCTTCAGCCAAAGCCAAGCCCGCTGTACCCGCTTTATTGCTGGCCGAAACCTGGGACGGCGAGCAGGATGTCTCTGGCTGGTTCCTGAGCGAAAAGCTGGACGGCGTGCGGGCCTACTGGGACGGCCACCAGTTTATCTCGCGGCAGGGAAACCGATTCCACGCACCGCCTTGGTTCATTGTTGGGCTGCCCGATGTGCCGCTGGACGGTGAACTCTGGCTAGCCCGCGAAGGCATTCCAGCGAACCGTGGGCATCGTTCGCCGGCACGACGGCCCGGACTCCTGGCGGGAAATCAAGTTCCGGATCTTCGATGCGCCGGCGGCGACCGGCTCCTTTGAAGATCGCATAGAACTTCTGTGTGATACGTTTTCCCGGCTCCGGCATCCACACGCCAGCGTGCTGCCCCAGATGCGTTGCCGGGGCGTCGATCACTTGCGTGAGGAACTCGACCGGATCGAATCGCTAGGCGGCGAGGGGCTCATGCTGCGGCAGCCGGGCTCCAGGTACGAAGCCGGCCGCTCGGCAACGCTTTTGAAGGCAAAACGCTTCCACGATGCCGAAGCCCGTGTAATCGAACATCTTCCTGGCGCCGGCCGGCACAAAGGCCGGCTTGGCGCTCTGGCGGTCGTATTGCCGGACGGCACGGAGTTCTCAGTGGGCACCGGCTTCAGCGATGCCCAGCGTGAGCGGCCGCCGGCGGTCGGCAGCCTGATAACGTTTCGCTACCAGGAATTGACCGATCGGGGCGTGCCCCGGTTCCCGACGTTCGTGCGGACGAGATACGACGCAGAGCCTGTACCGTCCCCGCCCACATCTACCACAACTAACAGCAGTTCCATGAGAAAGGACAAATCCATGACCCGTCGATTCGAGTTCGTTGGAGGCAACTCCGCCAAGTTTTGGACAGTGACCGTCGCGGGCGGCGATGTCACCGTGTGCTACGGCCGCCTCGGCACCCCGGGCCAGTCGCAAACCAAAAGCTTCGGCGATCCGGCAGCCGCCCAGCGCCACGCCGACAAGCTGATCCGGGAAAAGACCGGCAAAGGCTACTGCGAAACCGCCGTCGCGTGAATGTTTCCCATCTTCCCCGTGGCAAACCGGGCACTACCGGTGGTCGCCCACATTTAAGGTTTTTCACGATGTCAGACAACTACCTGCAATTCTCCGAGTCGCTTAATTCGCTCACCGACGCGGAAGCCGACTGGCTCCGGCAGCAGCTGGAGCCAGTCGGCTTCTTTGGCGGCCGTGAGTTCACCAAGTCCGACCTGCCGGCAAACCTCTCGCCGGACGATGCCGATCGGATTTGTTTGCGGGTCTTTCGTGACCTGCCGCAGGACGAATGCGACGACGAGGCTGGCTTCGAGTACGAACTGCTCAGTGACCCGACGCTGGGTCAACACCTGTGGCTCTACGCCGAGGAGTGCGGGCGGCCAGAGCAGGTCGCCCATTTGATCCAGAGATTTCTGCGGCAGTTTCGTCCCGCTGACTGCTGGTGGTTGGTGTACGCCACGACCTGTTCCAAGCCGCGGATCGGCGAGTTCGGGGGCGGGGCAGTATTCGTGACCGCCGAGGCTATCGAGTGCTTTGAGATCGGCGATTTTGTGGACCAGCAGCGGGCCGCGTTCCGGGCGAGCTGCAAACCTTATTCTCTTCCGAAAGGACCCAAGCATGAGCACACTGCTTGATGATGTTACCGACCGCGCCACGGCTGCACCGGCCACCCGCTTGCGAGCCACGATGGCCGCCGTGCGGGTCGCGTTCACCTGGTTCGGCGTGGTGCGCCTGATGTATCCCGTTTGATCTCGGACCGAGATCGACGGGGAGACCTTGTTGGTAATGTCGTAAGACCGTGGCCGTTTGGCCGGCCACCGTGCTTAGGGGGTAAGTTGATGAAGTGCGTGATTCATCGGCGAAATAGCTCCCCCGACAATGCGAAGCACTGGCAAAACTCTCTCGCCTTGGGAGCTTCGCTAAGCAGAGTATCCCCATGACTACGAAAGGAACCGACTAATACCTACGGTGAAAACCACACCACATCTCCGCTAATACGAGAGTTGCCTGGGGATTGGTACCCGGGATAGGAGGTGTCCTCAACGGCCAGAAGCAATGTACGCCTGCAATCTGGCCCGCCGCTTTGCGGCAAATTCACGGCTCAGTCAATTACCCCGTGATGTTGAGGGGAGCAGCAGACCGCTGAAGGGTACTTCAGAGTCGGAGTCTACAGGGAAACGTTTGAGTATCAACAAGGGAACCAGGGAAGCTCGGCTGAGTATGGCAGTCACCAAACACCTGCCGACGAGGCAGCCGAGTGGCGGAGCACCCGTAGTAGTCGGAGACGTTAACGACGCTCACATGGCGAAGGGGTGCAGGATGATTCGTGTCCGGACAACCAAAGTGTTCTTCAATTTGGAGGCTTCCAAATGAACATCGACGAAGTCCAACGTAGGCTCTGGGAGCATTCGCAAGCCCATAGGCAGCACAGGGAATCAGGGACTCCGCTCTTTCCGACCAACCCGTACGGTGGCCGGATTCGGAACCTAATGGACCTGATCCACAATCCAACGTGGATTGCGGTGGCCTGTGATCGCGTGTTGAAACGCTCCCGCGGCAAAGCAGCAGGCGTAGACGGCATCCGCGTTTTCGAGTTTGAAAAGACTCGTGAAAAGCGGCTGGAAGAATTACGCCTGGAATTGAAACGCGGTACGTATCAACCTCAACCATTAAGGCGGGTGGAAATCCCCAAGGCTAATGGCAAAATGCGCCAGCTTGGAATCCCCTGCCTGCGGGACAAGATTGTCCAAGAGGCGATACGGATGGCGTTGGAACCCATCTTTGAAGTTGAGTTCCACGACAGCTCCTATGGGTTTCGACCCAATCGGAGCGCACACCATGCTGTTCACGCTTGCGTGCTAACAGCACAACAGGGTTTCACCTGGATCATCGAGGGCGATGTCAAGTCGTGTTTTGACGAGATTTCGCACAAGGCGATCCTACGGTGCGTTCGTGAAAAAGTAATGGACAACAAGTTCCTCATTCTGATCCAGAAGTTGCTTCGATCGGGAGTCGAGATCGACGGAATTGTCCATCCAACGGTCAAAGGAGTTCCACAGGGAGGCGTGGTGTCTCCGCTACTGGCAAACATCGTGCTGAACAAACTAGACTGGTTCCTCCACTCCAGATGTTCTCATGGTGCGGACAGCAGGCGGCAGCATTACCACGGTCAGCCCAACATCCGGTTCGTGCGGTACGCCGATGATTGGTGCGTGCTTATCACGCGATCAAACAAACAGCGTGCCGAGCGATTGCGAGACTTAATCCGCGACTTCCTATGGAAGAATTGTGGACTTGAACTCTCAGTCGAAAAGACCCGGGTGACCCACGTGAGGGACGGATACGACTTCTTGGGCTTCAACATCTCCGTTGGTGTTGGTCGGTCCGGGAAATTTATTCGTAAGCTGAAGGTCGGCCAAAAGGCCATCACCAACATTCGTTCTCGCCTGGAAGCGGTTCTTTGCTACCGCCCTAGGCAAGAAAGCATTTCAGTCCGACTTGGGAAAGCATCGGCAGCCATTCGCGGCTGGTCGAACTATTTCAAGATCGCCCATAACTTCTTGGGCGTTGCACACGGGCTGGACCACGATGCTTTCTGGATCGCGGTGAAGGCGATATGCAGCAAAGAAGACATATCGACGGCCAAGTGTCTCCGCAGGTATCGCTTTGACAATGCCATCGGCATTGACAGAGCATTTACGATGGCTCGCTTCCAGCAGACGGAATCGACGTTCTATTTTGGGACGCCGGAACCGTATCAGCCAGGCAGCAACCAGAGCTATCCCGAAGACGGCACATGGGAGGCCGAGTTCTATCTGCCCGACAAGCGACGTCCAGGCTCCGGCGACCTCAAGTGGAAGGCATTGGTCCGTGACAACTTCTATTGTCGTGGCTGCGCAGTACAGGTCTCGGCCCGTACCTCGCATGCGGATCATATCACCCCTGTCAGTAGCTTTGCCAGTCTCGAACTGGCGAACGATTTGGAAAACATTCAGACACTGTGTCTGCGATGTCACCATCTCAAAACCACGAGGGAATCATGAGCATAGAATTATCTGGAAAGCCGGATGCAGGGAAACTTGCACGTCCGGTTTGGGGTTGGGGTCGGAGTGAAACTCCCCGGCCTACACCACCGAAAGACGCTCACGCCGGAACAAAAATCCCAGGCCGCCGACACGTTCGGGGCCGAGGGCGAATTCCTGTCGGCCGGCAAGAAGCTGCTCGACACCCGGCATCCGGCGTTCAAGGCGGTCACGGCCGTGCGTGGCCGGATGCTGAGTTTCTGGAAGGGAATCACTTTGCCCTATCCAGAGCCAGGCATCCGGCTGATCCGGCAGGAACGACATCGGCAGCTTCGATGTGCAGATGACGACGCTCAAGGCCGAACTGGACGAAGCGGTCGAGCGGCTTGACCAACATTACGGCGAACTGCGATCGGCAGCCCGTGATCGGCTCGGCCGGCTGTTCAACGCGGCCGATTATCCAGCAGTCGCTGCGGGGGCTGTTCGCCGCCAGTTGGGATTTTCCGAGCGTCGAGCCGCCGGCCTACCTGCAGCAACTCAGCCCGCAGCTGTACGAGCAAGAATGCCAGCGAGTGCAGGCCCGTTTCGACGAAGCCGTGCAGCTTGCCGAGCAGGCGTTCACGGACGAACTGGCCAAGCTGGTGTCGCACCTGACCGAGCGGCTCAGCGGGCAGGAAGACGGCAAGCCCAAAGTGTTCCGGGACTCGGCCATCGAGAACCTGACCGAGTTTTTCGAGCGGTTCCGGCATTTGAACGTCCGGTCCAACGAACAGCTCGACGGGCTGGTGGCCCAGGCCCAGCGCACCATCCGTGGCGTCGAGCCGCAGCAACTGCGCGACAACACCAGCTTGCGGCAGCAGGTGGCCACGCAGCTGGCCGGCGTGCAGGCCACGCTCGACGGAATGTTGGTCGATCGGCCGCGGCGACGAATCTCTGCGGAGCGCTGCTAATCCCGCCGCTCACGAGCCAGGGGTAACCAATGCAGCTCATCATCTCGCCCAGCGGCGACATCCGCTGCATCTACACCGAAGCCATTGATCTAGGGCGACTGGGCGAACTCGCTATTCGTCGGGCCAGCCACGTCGAACCGACGACTGAAGGAGAGTGGATCGCCGATCTCTCACCAGTTTCTGGGCCAACGCTGGGCCCATTCTCTTCCCGCAGCTTGGCTCTCGCGGCCGAAGCCGCTTGGCTCGAAGCCAACTGGCTCGCGGCACGTTCGTAGTCTGAGCCCGTAGGCTCTCCTTCTCTGCCGGACTCTCGGGCTGCTTCTTCCAGGTTTGTTTCTTCCAGGCCGGCTGCGCAGTGCGCTGTGGCTATCTTTCTTTCCATGAAAGGCAATTCCATGACCCAAGCCGAACTTGAACGTGAATTGGCGCGCCACAGGCGAATCGCTGGCGACGATTCGGCATCGTGGCTTTCAGCTCGTCGAACCGCCGAAGCTGGAACCGCTGATGGTCGATTGGGACGAACTGGACAGCCAGCGTGTGGCCGTTTTTCCCCAGCGCGGCAGCCGAAAGTGCCGCCGAGCCGCCTGATTTTGTCTCAGCGCCCCGTTGCCTCTGCTTAACCCCGCGTCCACGTCGCCTGTCCCGGCGCGGGGCGGGCGGCGTGGTCCTTCATAAGGAGCCCTAACTTGATCTCGATTCCCCGTCCAATTCTCCGTACTTTTCGCTCGCTGATTCGGCGTGCCGGACTGCACAAGTCCCGTTCGAGCCCAGAACCGTGCCTGGCGATTATCGCCGACTCAGACTGTTGCCGCATGCGTGCCGCATCCGTTGACATTGCCATCGAGCATCGACAGGTCGGCGACTTCGCTCCCGAGTCATTCCTATTGCCCATGTCGGCGCTCGACGCTTGGGACATTCGTGGCAACGAAGCGGTCGACCTGGAACGGAAGAGCAATCACTCGGTTCTGGCGTCCTGGTCGGATCGCGGCGTGCGGCGTCAGACTCAGTTCACAGTGAGTGCAAAGGCTAAAGTCGATTTCCCAGAGGCCCCCGCCACCTACACCGCTAACGCCGCCCACTTATGGACGGCGCTCCGCGATGCCGTCGCGACGACCGATTCCAGTTCCAGCCGCTATGCACTCGGCTGTCTTCAATTGCGCGGCACGCAGGGCCGCCTCGACGCCACGGACGGTAGGCATCTCCTCTCGCAGACCGGATTTCAATTTGGCTTCGAGGACAACGTGCTCGTGCCGGCGGGCCCGATCCTCGGCTGCCGGGACCTGGACCTCGGCGAAGGCGTCGCCGTGGGCCGACGTGCCGATTGGATCGGCTTTGGCATCGGCCATTGCTTGGTCATGCTGCGGATCAACAAGGATGGCCGGTTTCCGATAATCGACGACGTCATTCCCAACCATGAGTTGGCCCGGTCGCAACTCGAACTGTCGGAAACCGATGCCGGTTTTCTGGCCGATGTTATCACTCGGTTGCCGTGTGACGATCCGCAGTACGCGGCCGTCACGCTCGATCTGAACGGCAAAGTGCTGGTCCGCAGCCGAGACGCCAACCAGCCGCGTCCTACGGAAGTCGAGTTGACGTCTTCCCGTCTCAGCGGCGATGCGGTCGTGCTCAACACGGACCGCCGTTATTTCGAGCGGGCCCTGCGGATGGGATTCCGCCGAGCGTACGTCAACGGCCCGGACTCGGCGATCCTGTGCCGTGACGACCATCGCCAGTTTCTCTGGATGTTGCTCGACGCCAAGAGCGCCATCCCCCATTGCGACGATCCGATTCACATCGAGTCGCCGGCCGCAACCGTCTCGAAACCACCATCTCGCAAACCCTCGGAGCCCATCATGTCCGGCACAGATCAACCGGCTACTTCCCCGACCGAACCGGCCAAGCCGACTCATCGCGTTAGACGAACTCGTCCGGCGGCCGGCGCCGGACCGATCGAACAGGCGATTGCCCTGCGTGACCAACTTCGCAACTCGGCGTCAGCCGCAAATCAACTCGTGCGGGCCCTCAAGCAACGCCAGCGTCAGAACCGCATTGTGGAATCGACGCTGGCTTCGCTCAAACAACTGCAAAAAGTCGCGGGCTAGCGCAAACACTTCCCATGCCGCATTGGCCACGGACGGCCGAGCGGCGGAGCTATAGATCAGATCGGAGGCACATTTGACTGCAAAGCATAAACTCAACTCGGCGTATTTTCACGGAGCATTCATCGTCGCCGCAATTTTCGGCGCACTGACCGACTCGTACTTCGTATTCTTCCTTGCCCTGGCCGGCTTGCTCGTCGGCAATGTCCTGGCCGGCGAAATTCGCCGCTGAACCGCGACAGCTCAAAAAATATCGTGCCGCCCGCCCGCCAGCCCTCGACCGGTTGGCGGCGCGGGGCGGCGATCAACCATGTGACGCGCCGAGATTACGTCGAATCGGCTGACGATCTTTGACTGGCCATGCCTTCACCTGGAGGTTGTGGAAGAAAGCCCCAATTGAAATCAGCCGCAGAGTCCGCGTTGATCTCGATTTGAGTAGCGATCAGAACGACCACAACGTTCGTAAAAGCTGCAAGAAGCCACAGATTGTGCAATACAAAGGCATCATAAACGGCGTGCGGCACTCCTACGATCACTGCAAAAACCACAAAAATGCCACATTCGGCCATATCTCTATGCCGTTCATGCGTATCTTTTAGGACATCTTCTTTGCGAAATGAATGTAGTGCAGTGAGAGTGAGAATAGTCCAAACCGAATGCATGTAAGCAACGCCAAAGAAACGGAGCAAATAAACCGACAATGGTAGCTCCATGGGCATAAATAGGTTGTAGGAATAGAATAATCCTTCACTGATGCCAAAACCGAGGCCGGACATAGCTCCGATAAATAGATTGTTGCGGAACGAGAGACGCTTGGGTTTAGAGGCCCCCCAGCCGGTCAAGAAGCCAGGAGAAGCTGCAGGAAACAATTTGACGAGCTCCTCACACGGGGCAACGCTTACCAGGACCGCGAGAAGTGTGCCCCAGAAACTACCCCCTTCCGACGTTGCGCGGTAGCCCCATCCAATTACCTTCACTATCAAAAAAAGTGGATGATGCTGATTTTTGGTCGATGATGCCGCCCAATCCGCGAAGTTTTGAAAGACAAATAGCACAAATATGCCAACAACTGCCGTGAATCCAAGAGCGGCAAGAGCCTGTACCACGACCTGCTCGTCATTTTCATCCGGTCTGCAAAAAAGCCAGAAGAGAATGAAGCCCACGACGAAACTAGCAAAGGCCAATAATATGACGCTTGCGGCTGAAAGTGTACCGCCAAACGTTGGGATGAAAAGCGTACCGACAACAAACACCAAGAGCAGGTTACGCTTCGTGCGCGAAGTCAGACTTTCGCCGCTTGACACATGAACTTCCGCGGTGCCGCTTTTAGTCACGCCAGACTCAGGTGACGGTTGACTCACATTTGATTCGCCCAGTTCAGAAGAACCGCCGTCTATTGAGGAATCCGTCGGACTTCGCACCGTCGTCGACGCAAGCATGACAGTGGGCAATGGTGAGGTCAGGCTCGTCGCGATGGTGCCGGTCGTGGACGCCCCAGGTTCCACCTTCGGATGCGGTCCGAAACCCGGTGTTTCCAACAGCGTCCGCCAAACGCATGAGCCAACAGCGCACGCTTGCGTCTGCCACAGAATCTCTCCCGCGGCGAGCCTTGCGTGAATAAGTCCCACGTCGAAGGGGCCGGATGGTGTTCCAACCGTCCAAAGCCAATACAGCTTCTGGGCGCTGTCTATACTTGTATCGACTTCGCTGCGATCGGGAGTCACTTTAGCCGCAACTGCAGCAGCTTTGGCTATCGAATCGGTTCCGGACGGTAGTCGAACCGATTCAGAAAGCGGTTGCCAATTTACGTTAGGGACCCGGACCGCTTTTTGACAGGCTCGACACCTTCCAGTTTTCCCGACGAGCTCATCGGGGACTTTGAGCCGCGTGCTGCAATGCGGGCATTGAAAGTGAATCGGCATTGATGCCTCGCATCCGGTCAACGTAAGAGGAGTCCCTCTTGGTCACGGCGATGCTACTCAAACACATCATCGAATACGCCACGATGCTAGTCAACTATGGCAAGCATCGAAGACCAGAAATTCCTGCGCGACCTAGGAAAGCGTCTCCGCGACCAGCGAGAAGCGCGGGGGCTAACGCAGGCGCAGTTGGCCGAAAAGTGCAATCTGCACCGCACGTTCATCGGTTCCGTGGAGCGGGGCGAGCGGAACGTCTCGATTCTGAATCTGCGGCTGTTGGCCAGAATGCTCCGCGTGTCGCTCGGCACGCTGCTCGAATAGCCGAGTGGGCGGGCCAGGTCAATCTCCGTGGCCTTACCTACCGGCAGACTCTGCCGAATCGTCTTGCCAATGGTGAATCCTTTGAGAAATTCTTGCGTCGTTTCGCTGCTCGCGATAGGCTGACGGGCATGAAAACAGCGATTGCAATTGCTGTCGCCGTGCTGGCCACTTCGGCTTATGCCGCCGGCTTCACGCAAAAGGAAATCGACGCCCTGCCGAAGCCCGACCCGATTGTGCCGGGTCCACATTTCTTCACGGGACCGACCAAGGCCGCGAAATCGAATCCCATTAAGTCCGGTTCAGCAGCATTCGTTTCGCTACGGGCCTCGACCAAGGCCACGAAACGTCGGCAAAGACTTGCCAGCCGAGTCGATCAGCCGGACTGGGGAATGCTCCAAGTGCAGGCTATGGCGGCCCGCGTGTGGCACGGTGGCCTGCCTTAACACGTCACAATACAGTCGTCGTCGCCGAGGCCATCGTCTCGTCGCCGCATGGGGCCCAAACCGTTAAAGGCCCTTATTCATCCACGACGCGAACGCCCTGCTGCAACATCTGCTCGACCATAGCCCAGGTCGTCGGACCGTCGATCATCAATACCGGCATTTGCAGCTTAAGATCGAACGCCGTGTGACTGATGGATGTCTTTTGCTTCGTTTCGCAAACGAGGCCCGCTGCCGACAATTCTTGCTCCCGTCGCTCCGCTTCCGCGCGATCAAACTCTCCCACGCGCAGGACGTCGCCTCCGCCAGCTTGGAGCGGAGTTGCGAAAGCGGAACGTTCTGAAGTTCGGGAACGCAGCTACGCAGCCGCATCCACTGCTTGCGGTCTTCGACCTCGGCGCCCAAGCCCGCGAATAGCTCGACCGTCTCTCGGCGGCTACGTACCAGCACCGCATCGGTCGGAGAGTCGAAGAATTGCCACCAAGTCAACATGGTAACCTCCCAATGCGGCGATGATTTGACGCTGCGTGGGCTCACAGGGCAACCGCTCGAATCGTACGCGGGCCACGAAACCAGTCAACGGTTTGCCGGCGATCGTTCGGTGGCGTAGGTCGTGGACGGGAAACGTTCCCAATCTACTTCGTGCCGGAAGCGGCGGGCTCAGGCGTCTTCGGCTTGGCCGGATCGTCCCACTCGATCTTGCAGTTGGGTAGGGCTTTTTGCAGGGCGGCGACAGAGGCGGCAGTGACTTTGGTGCGAGTGATAATCAGGATTATCAGGTTCTTACATTCTTGCAACGGCGAAATGTCGGATACCCGAGTTCCGCCGCAATCGAGGTGCGTCAGTATCATCCCTCGAAGTGGTGAAAGTTCCGACAGGTGCGGATTGTTGTAGCAGCTCAATTCCTTCAAAGGCATTCCTTGAACCGCCGACAGATCAGATATCTGGGTGCCGTTGCACTTCAGAGACGTGAGAGGCATTCCCTTGAGCGGCGAGAGGTCGGATATCTGGGTGTTGTAGCAGTCCAGATACGTCAGAGGC
The DNA here is from genome assembly GCA_963807715.1 of uncultured Planctomycetia bacterium. Classification (GTDB taxonomy): domain Bacteria; phylum Planctomycetota; class Planctomycetia; order Pirellulales; family PALSA-1355; genus CAWECK01. The sequence continues at coordinate 240,500 of CAWECK010000016.1, read as the reverse complement.
ATCCCTCGGAGCGGTGATAAGTCGTTCACGGGGGTGCTGCCGCAATAGAGCCAACTTAAGGGCATTCCCTTGAGTGGCGATAGATCAGACACCTGCGTGAAATGGCAGGACATCAATGTCAGCGGCAACCCCTGTAGCGGTGAAAGGTCGGATACATTCGTAAACTGGCAATCGACTTTGGCCAAATCCATGCCTTTCAGCGGCGAAAGGTCGGATAGCTTCCCATTTCTACCCCCGCTGCCACTGCAATACAGACTCTTCAAGCCAACCAAAGCCCTGACCGGCGAAATGTCCGTCACGTTGTCCGTGACGAATCGAACCTCCAGCACAACGCCGCTCTCGACCTTGGGTGGGCCTTTCCCATCGCCGCCCGTCACCTTCCCGTCGAACCCTGGATTCAACTCGATCAGCTTCTTGCTGACGGCTTCGATCTGCTGCTCGGCAGGGAGCTTTTGCGTATCCTCGACCCACTTCTGGAAGGCGGGGTCGAAGTAGGCGAGCTTGTTTGTCGATGCGGGTTTCGCCGGAACGCCGCTCCAGTCGGTCTTGCAATTGGGTAACGCTTTCAGCAGGTCGGCAACGCCTGCGGCGGTGACCTGAGTTGACCCAATACGCACCATTGTCAATTGACGACACGACTTTAGAGGTACAAGATCGGAAACTTTCGTATGCGTGGCGTGCAACGTCACCAGCGGCATACCGCCGAGTGGCGTCAGGTCGCTGACCGGCGATCCATGAAACGTCAGGTCGCTGAGCGGCATGCCCAGCAGGGGCGACAGATCGCTGACACCCGTGTGGAAGAACGACAATTGCTTCAGGGGCATGCCCTGCAAAGGGGCAAGGCTGCTGATCCGGCTGTCATTAAACTTCAGCGCCACGAGCGGCAAGCCTTGCAGCACAGACAAATCAGTAATCAGACCTCGATAGCTGCCGCTCCCCGAGCAATCGAGCGATTGGAGTCCGGCGAAAGCACGTAGCGGCGATAAGTCTCGCACCGAATCAGTGGTCAGGCCAAGCTCGGTGACAGCATGTCCGTCGATCTTGGGCTCGCCATTCCTGTCGTATCCCATCAGCTTCCCATCAAATCCCGGATTCAACTCCATCAGCTTCTTGCTGACCGCTTCGATCTGCTGCTCGGCGGGCAGGGCTTGGGTCTCTTTCAACCATGCTTGGAACGCCGGTGTGTTCCACGGCTGATTCGGCTGACCGGCAGACGTGACCGGAGTAGCGGGCTGCGTCGTCGTGTTCGTGGCCAGTTGCGAGTCAGCCGCCGCATCGGCCACCCGCACGCAGCGAAAGCCAGCGCTGTGGAGACGGGTCGACGGCGGGGAGTAGGTATTGCGATACGCACTGCGGCAGAGGGAAGCGAGGCGGTACCAGGAGCCGCCACGGAGCACACGGTTGGAGCCGGAAGATGGGCCTTTTGGGTCGTTTGGCTGAGGTTTCTCGTACCACATCTCGTCAAAGAAATCCTGGCACCATTCCTGCAAGTTGCCGTGCATATCGAACAAGCCGAATGGGTTCGGCAGCTTCATGCCCACCGGCTGCGCCTTGCCACCGGCGTTCTTGCTGTACCAACCGAACTGCTCTAGCTCGCCGTAGTCGTCACCGAACGAATACTGCGTGGTCGTTCCGGCTCGACAGGCATACTCCCATTCCGCTTCGGTTGGCAGCCGGTAGCCGCTGGCCTGGGCGGCGATCAGCCAGCCCCCTTTGCCATCCGTGCGATAGCAGGGCGTCCGCTGCTCTTTTTCGCTGAGCCACGCACAATAGGCACAGGCGTCGTTCCAAGTGACTTGTGCCACCGGGGAGTCGTCAGTCACGGCATAGCCGGGCGACTTCCAATTCAGGCCACGACTTTTAGCCGGAACCTTGTCGCTGACCACTTTTGCGGCGGATTCACCGAAGCCGTATTGCTCGGCCTCGGTGACGTACTTGCTCGCCTCGATGAACTTGCGGAACTGGCCGACCGTGACTTCGGTGGCGCTCATCAGCAATGGCTTGGTAATCACCACCCGATGCTGCGGGCGTTCGTCCTTTTGGATGCGATCCTTGGTTGGTTGATCGGCTTTGACTTCCTCGGCCACCTTCAAGGCTGCGGCCACCTGTTCGTCGGTGCTGCCCATCAGAAACTCGCCGGGCGGGATCAGCACCAGCATCATGCCGACAGGGTTCTTCTGTTCGACCGTCGTGCCAAGATGCTTTGCCCACGCCGCTTGATAGGCATGGGCTTGGGCAGCGTCAAAGGGGGCTTTGGCAAGGGGAGGCGCAGCATCAATCGCCGGAACTGATAATGCCATCGCAGGTGATGGGGGAGGCGGTTGGTTCGGCTGACCGGCAACTACTTTTGCTGGATCGACCTTCGCTGACGTTTGCACTTCGACGGATGTTCCATCGGGCAATTCCATTCGCCCGACTTCTTGGCCTTTCTGATTTCTGAAAATGACGATGACGCCCAGCAGCAAGAGCAAGAACCCGGCTGCACCAGCACCGGCAAGCAACTTGATATTCTTGTGGGGCGGTCCTTTCCTCTCAGGTTCCTCGTACGCCTCGACTGCGGGAATCGCTTGCATTCGGCGACTTCCCAGGGCCACCGTCATCTCAGATTCTTCGGTGCCCGACGACCCGGAAGTTTTCACCGTGGCAGTCGATGAGCTTAGACCGCCTTGGCAGCATTCCAGGTCGGCGATCACCTCGCTCATCGTCTGGTAGCGATCCTCGATCTTCTTAGCGACCATCTTGGCGAAGACCGCCTGCAACTGTTGTGGCACGTCGCTGCGCAACTCGCACAGATTCGGCGGTGGGGGTTGTGATGGGCCAGCAGCTTGGCCGTGACCGTCTCGCCGTCGAAGGTCGGCTTGCCAATGAGCAAGAAATGCAGGGAGCAGCCCAGGCTATAAATATCAGCCCTTGCGTCGGCGTGTTTGGTGCTGAGTCCTTGTTCGGGAGCCATGTAGTCCACGGTTCCCATGACTGCTCCAGTGCCGGTAAGTTCGGCCTGGGTGGCTGCGTTGCCGTCGCCGCTGATGCGGGCCAGGCCCATGTCGAGGATTTTGACGACTCCTTCGTTGTCGAGCAGCAAGTTGGCCGGCTTGATGTCTCGATGGATCACGCCTTTCTTATGGGCAAACTCCAAACCTCGGGCCGCCTGAAGAATGTAATTGATCGCCTTGGCAACGGGGAACGGGCCATTTTTCTTGACCAAAGCAGAGAGATCGCTCCCCTCCACGTACTCCATGACGAGAAAATGCACGCCATTGGCCTCGTCGGCGTCATCAGCAGCGACGATGTTCGTGTGACGTAGTTTAGCCGCCGCCTCAACCTCACGCTGAAAACGAGCCGCCGCCGCCGCATCCTTGAGCATCGCCTTGGGTAGCATCTTGATCGCCACCAAGCGCTTCATGCGGCGGTGCTCGGCTTTGAACACCTGCCCCATGCCACCAGCACCGATCTTGTCGATGAGCGTGTAGTTGCCCAGTATCAACGCCTTGGCCCGACCTTGAGCGAACTGCTGAGCCTGAAACGTGGTTAGTAGCTTTTGTTTGTGCAGTTCACGCAGCAGGGCTTCGCCATCCTTGGGAGAAGCCTTGGGCGGGACGAAGTTCTCCAGCTTGCCGGGGGCAATGATCCCCGAATCGGCGAGTTGTTTGACGACGGTTTCGAGATCGACGGCCATGAATGCAACCCGGAGGGAGCGGTAAGCGAGCTTCGATTATAGCCTCCCCTCTGCTGGAACAAAATACCCCCAAGTCATTTGCGCTGAATCGCTTGCGGTTTCGCGGGCCAAGCTCGCCGACATGGGCGGTGCCGTTTTCCACGTCTATTATTCTACTCATTCACGAAAGGACTTTTATGCTCAAACTCAACATTGGCTTCAATCGAAAGGTCGGCGAGTCGAACTACGGCTCACGCGGGGCAAGCGTAAACCTGGAACTTGATTTCAGCTCGGAACTGGCTTCCGACCCCGATCGGCTCAAAGAACGGATTCGGCATCTGTTCGGCCTGGCCAAGGCATCGGTGGACGAAGAACTGAACCATCAGGCTTCCAATGGCCACTCGGCTCAAGCGGCTTCGTCGAACGGAAACGGAAAGAGCAATGGTCGCCGGGACTCGACGCGGCGTGCGACAGCAAGTCAGGCTCGCGCCCTGCGACTCATTGCCGAACGACAAGGCGTCGACCTGCAGGATGTAATGCGGCGCCAGTACAGCGTCGACAAGCCAGAAGACCTCTCAATCACCGAGGCCAGCGAGCTGATCGACCAGCTCAAGGCTCAGGCCAGCGGCAACGGGTCAGGAGGGCGGCGATGATTACCGCATCGCCAGTCATTCGGGCAGAGCCGCGGGCGTCGCCCACCGGGCGCGACTATTTGAGTTATTCCGCTGTCGCCTCCTACGTACGATGCCCTTTAGCCTTCTATTTCCGATACGTGGCCGATTTGCCCGAGGCAAGGATCTCCAGCAGCCTGGTATTTGGCGCCGCTGTACATCGGGCCGTCGAATGGCATTTGAACGAGCTACTCGCCGGTTCCGAGCCACCGTCGCTGGAAGCCTTGTTGGGCGAGTTCGACGCCGCTTGGCGGGAATACGACCCAGTCACGATCCGCTACGGCAAGAACGAAGACCGGAACGAACTGACTGGCCTTGCGCAGCGAATGCTGGCGGTGTTTCAAGTCAGTTCACTGGCCAAGCCCGAAGGCATCATCCTGGGTGTCGAAGAGGAACTGCGCGGCCCGGTGATCCCTGGCTGCCCGGACATCTTGGGCCGGCTAGATCTGATCGTTGAAACCACGGACGCGGTTATCGTGACCGACCTGAAAAGTGCGCGCAATCGCTGGAGTCGCGAACAGATCGAGGAATCGGCAGGGCAGCTCTTGCTGTACCACGAACTGGCGCGGTCGCTGGTCCCGAACAAGCGGCTGCGGCTGCAATTCGCCGTGCTGACCAAAGCCAAACAGCCGGCGATCAATGTGCATGAAGTGCCAGCGGACCCGCGAAAGATCGACCGCACGAAGCGCATCGTCGAGCGAGTATGGCGATCGATTGAAGCGGGCTACTTCTATCCCGCACCGTCGCCGATGAATTGCCCGACTTGTCCGTTTCGTGAGCCGTGCCGAGCCTGGCAAGGCTGAAGGGATTCAACGCGGGCGAGGATCGCTCGCGAAGCACTTCGCGATATGAACCTGCGTCGTTCATGCCTCCAGGCCCAAAGCGGCTGGTGGCGTGGACGGCGCGGGGAATCGGCGAGAGACCTGATCGCCGGGGATTCTTTTTCTTAGCGGTTACCGCTGCCGGGTTGACAACTTGAGACGGTGAATGATCCGGGCCACGCGTGGCTCGACAATCGTTAATCAGGTCATCGCTGTCGGACACGGTGACCGGTCGTCGTGCGAACACCGGCCTGTTTACGATGCTAATCGCGATTCGACCGATTATGCGGCAGCCTGTTATCGGGCGGTCCAGAATTGGGTCCAGAATCCTTGCAATTCCGTGTGATTTCTGTAAAACTTGGAAATCACAAAGCCTTAAAACCAAGGTAGTTAGGGCCTGGCGTCCACATCGACAAGCTAGGGGTCACAAGTTCGAGTCTTGTATCGCCCACTCAATAAAGCCTTGCTGCATAACACTTTGCAGCAAGGCTTCTTTCATTGCCAATTGCCACGCTGGTGGAATTGCCACACGAATTGCCACACTTTGGTCGGCTAGACGACGGCTTCCCACTTTGCTTGCCACCTTCTTACGGGTTCGCCTTGTCGTTATCAGGCACACTCACAGTGTGTAGCCACCGCGCGTCGTTAGCGGCTTTACGACCGCGATTGCTTGTTACCGCCTTGATCGCCGCTGCATTTCTTGCGACTGCGACCTGTCCTGTGTTGCCAACAGTCAGGCTCGATTGTCCGAGGCTATTAACGGTGGTCCAGAAGGAGGGAGCAGGGATGATTCACCCTGCGTCCCCTGATGCACTTTGTCAGAGCTAATAACCACGCTGCCATCGTGCTTAGTAAGCCCCATATCAGTCCAGTCGGACGCTATAAGACTATTGAACCGTGTGGATGGTAACTCTCTATGCAACGCGAATTTGCAAAGCTGTGCTGGCGAGGCGCGAGGGCTTATTAACGGGCGGCACCTGACCGCTCTGTCATGGCATTCTTGGGACGAGGGCTCGCTTGGAACGGAGGATATGTGCTGTTCTTCAATTCGCCTATTAAGTCGCAAGCCGTCCCTTTGGTCATCGGCTTGTTCGCGACGTGTCCCAGAAACCGCAAATAATTCAGTTGTTTCTCAGTTGCATCGTCATTCCGCCAGCTTCGGGAACTGATCGCCTGCGGAAATATCACCGGCTGCCATTTGCTGATGTCATCGCCGTCGTGGTGCCAGTGGGGCTGGTAATTCTGGATTACTCGGTCGATTTCCCGTCCCGTTTCCGTGGTCAACATAAATCGCTTTCGAATGAAGCATTGGAGTCAGGTCTGTTCCAGCTTCAACAGGAGTCTTCTTTCCGAGATGAATCCTGAGATTCTGGCCGAGTATCGGCGACAAACGAGCCACTGCGTCGAGGTTCGTCGGCCACTGTACGGTAAAGCACAGTCGGCAACGAGAAATGTCTTGACGGCTCAAGCAGTTTTTGGAAAAGAAGTCCACGCCGCCTTCCGTTAAGAAGGCAATCGCTGCTTCCGTGAATTGTCCCTTAGCCCACGCAGCAGCCAGTTCCTTAGAAAACGGAGCCTTCGGATCGCCCCGCGACCCCGGCCAAGTCGATAGCAGCGTAGCCGGCCGCCCGCCCGCCGCCGCCACTTTGAAACGCCGTCAACAGCTCCCATGTTCTATGTTATCTGCCCCACCTGCCAGGCCCGCGTCGAGATTCCCGCCGATGCGGTCGGCCCCGACCGCGAAGACCTGTTCAATACGGCCCAGTGCGACGACTGCGGCACCGGCTTTGATTACGACGACGAGGACGTCAAGAGCGACGACGAGCCAGCAACGACCTGACACGACTCCGCATTGTGGCGGCAAGCCAACGAGCAGATTTACCTTGCCGATTATTACTAGTTCTGGCATAATTGGGAAATGGATTTACCGCCGCTGCCTCACAATCCCCTTGAATGGGTCGGCCGCGCCCTGAACGAGTTGATGGATTTGCCCGCCCCCGTCCGTCGTTCGATGGGCTTCGCGTTGCGCTTCGCCCAAGCCGGGGTGAAGCCCGAAAATGCCAAGCCTTTGAAGGGGTTTAAGGGTGCCGGCGTATTGGAAGTGGTCGAGGACTATGACGGTGACACGTACCGTGCGGTCTACACCGTGAAACTTGCGGGCGTGGTCTACGTCCTTCACTGTTTTCAGAAGAAAGCGAAGAAGGGTATAGCGACACCCAAGCCGACCATCGACCTGATCCGTCAGCGGCTCCAGGCGGCCGAAGCGATGCATAAGAATAGGAGCGAACGACCATGAGCGACGATGATAAAATCACCATCACCCCGAGTAGCGGCAACGTCTTTGCCGACTTGGGGCTGCCGGATGCTGATGACTTGATGGCCAAGGCAAACTTGGCCCTGCACATCCGCCGCGTGATTGAAGCCCGCAAGCTGACTCAGGCTCAAGCCGCTGACTTGCTGGGGCTCGACCAGCCCAAGGTTTCCTTAATCATCAACGGTCGTCTCGACGGTTTTTCGACCGACCGTCTCATGCGATTCCTGAACGATCTTGGTTGCGACGTGCAAATCAGTGTCTCGGCTCCTCATCCCGAGGAACGCGGCCACGTCATGTTTCACTGAAAGATGCGGAACGGCAATCGCCGCCACAGCATGACGCCTTATTAGCTACGTCCTTCGCCAGACGGTGGTTTACGGTGTGGCTTACGCTGTTTCGGGGGCACCCGCGTTTCGAGCTTTCTTGGTTCTTCGCCCGGTAATATTAGAGCGGTTTCACAGAGGGTCTAGCGCGATCTAGGGGGACTCGGTAAATTAGGTTCATCTCAAGGAGGTGATCCTGATGGAACCGTACGACGCGGAGTTTCGCGGCGAGGTGCTCGCCGCGTGCGATACGAACGAAGAACGGCGCTCGATCGCGCTGCGTTTCAAAGTTTCGGAATCTTGGTTGCGGCGCATCCAGCAGCAACGTCGCGAGACCGGCCAGGTCGCGCCGAAAAAGGCGGCTCCGCGTCAGCCCAAGTGGCATGCCTGGGCAGACTGGCTTGTCGCGAAGATCGCTGCTCGGCCCGACATTTATCTGCGCGAGTTGCAAGCCGAATTGAAGCGCGAGCGCGGCGTAAAGTTTGCCTGGGAACGATCTGTGCCGCATGTCGAGCGCTGGATCAGTCGCGAAAAAAAAGACGCTGATTGCCAGCGAGCAGGATCGCCCTGATGTGGTCGAACAGCGCCGCGTGGCGTGCTTCGCAGGAACTGATCGATCCGGCCAAAGTCGTTTTCATCGACGAAACATGGGCCAAAACCAACATGACCCGCACCTACGGCCGCTCGGAACTCGGCACGCGTTTGGTGGAAAAAACTCCGTTTGCGGACGTTGGCAGACGACGACGTTTCTGGGCGCGTTGCGGGCCGAGGGGTTCATCGCTCCGCTCACCGTTGAAGGCAGCATCAATGGCGAGCTGTTCCGCGCCTGGGTCGAGCAACATCTGGTGGCGGTCTTGAAAATTGGCGACATCGTGGTGATGGACAATCTCTCCAGCCACAAGGTCGCTGGAGTTCGCAAAGCCATCGAAGCGGCCGGCGCCGAGCTGCGTTATCTGCCGCCGTACTCGCCCGACCTGAACCCAATCGAGTTGGCCTTTTCCAAGTTCAAGAAGTTGCTTCGCGACGGAGCCGAACGGACCGTCGATAAGCTCTGGAAACTCTGCGGCACGATCCTCGACCAGTTCACCGAACCCGAGTGCCGAAACTATTTTCAACACTGCGGATACCGCTACAGCTAAAATGAAACCGCACTAGCTTGCCGTTTTCGATCAATCGTTCTAACTCCTGAATGTCATCTAACACGGCAACAGCCAATATCTGCACTGGCTGTGGCGAAAGGCTTGATTGAGTGAGAAGCCTAATTTTCTGCTGTATTATATCGAGATCACCGCGTTCGCGCTCCTGGCGATTGCGGTACCAAAGATCCTTAATGAGTTCGCGGAGTTGGCGCAACGGCTCCCCAATGCCCCGTAGGCTGAAACCGCCCGGTGACTCCATGACGATCTTTTGAATCATTAAGTCGTATGAAGCTGACATGTACTCGCCGGGATGGGACAGATAGTAATCCAGTTCGAGAACGGTGGTCCGCGTCGCGTCCTCCGCCTGTGGCCCCCCGGCGAATGAAGCAAATGGAAACGAGAATGGGATGGCACTAGGCCCAAGGTGACGCCAAAGTCGCATCCATTCGTAGAAGAGCCGTTCGATGTGCGGCCCTTCCATTTCAAGCCGGTGCCAGTTCCGCTCCATTTGTTCAGCGAGCATTTGGTTGCGTTCGCTATCGCAGGAATGAAAATTGACCAATACGGGTTCATGGACGCGATTGTACCCACTAGTGCCCTGTCCAGACTAAATTTTCGGGTAGAGCCGCTTCAATTTGACTCTCGCGTTGTCGATCGTGAATTGCCAATCGACGGCTCGTTGCTTCGCGTTGACGCGGGTTGACCAGGCGGCAATTTCGGATTGCAGCGTCGCGAGGTCGCCGATCCGTCGGTCCGACAGGCATTGGCTTGTCATGCAACTCAGCTCGCATTCCGCGACGTTGAGCCAACTGCCGTGCTTGGGTGTGTAAACGAAATGGATCCGCCTCACGTAGTCACGGGCCTTCTCGGGCGGAAACGCTTCGTAGAACGCCCCTTTGGTGTGCGTGTTCAAGTTGTCGCAGACCAACGTGATTCCCTCGCCGCCCGCATAGCGGGTGTCCAGCAAATGGGCGACTTCATGAGCCCAATCGTCCTTGGTGCGGCGCGGCCGAGCCGTCGCTTGGCGGAAGCCGGAGAGCGGTTCGGCGAACATGAAGATACTGGCAGTCCCCCTCCGTTCGTATTCGTAATCGACCCGCTCCGGATGCTCCTTGGTTGCCGGGATCGGCACACGCGTCTCGCCGATGAGTTGCACCGGTTGCTCGTCCATGCACACGACGGGGCAGTTGGGATCGTAGGCTTTTTGGTACGTCTCCAACACCTCCTCCATGCTGGCGACGAACTCGCCGTCGGCGTCAGGAGGAATCACCCAGTACTCGATTTTCCGCTTGGTCATGCCGTTTTTTTAAGCGTCTGACGGACCGTCTCGGGGCTGATCGATTCCACGATCTCCAGCTCCACCATTTGATCCGCCAGCAGCCGCAAAGTCCAATGACCGAAGCCGGCGGGCGGCTTGCCCAACCGCAGGGCGATCAACTTCGCCTCGGCCGCGCCGTCAAGCAACTTCGGCGTCGGCGACGTCGCTCGCTTCTTGCGAAACAGCGCCCCCTCGAAGCCTTCGAGGACAATTGCTTGCCGTACGTTCTCGACCGTCCGCGTTCTGCAACCGACCGCCTCGCTGATCCTGGCGTCATCCCAAGCCGGCCCGTCGGCGTCGGCCTTGAGCAAGATGGTAGCCCGGCGCAGTTTCTCCGACTTGCCCGTTTCCTTCTTGATGGTCGCCTCGCAAATCGCCCGTTCTTCGTCCGTGAGCCGCACGATATACTTTTTGTTCATTGGAACCTCCGTGTTGACGCGGAGATTCTCCAAAATCGACGGTTCTGGCAACCCGAATATTTAGCCTGGACGGGGCACTAGGTGTCCGAGTTGCAGAGTTTATTGCAGTGAAGTGGGTGAAAAACGCCCGATTCCCTGAAGACACTGCAATTCGTTCAAAATCGCAATGCCTTCCTGGAAGATAAGTTACGTTCTTTGGTGCCGCGAAACTGTGGCTCGACAAGCTAGGGGTCACAAGTTCGAGTCTTGTATCGCCCATTTCACAAAGCCTTTCCGCATAATACTTTGCGGAAAGGCTCTTTCTTTTGGCAATTGTCATGCTGATGGAGTTGCCACAATTTGGACGACAAAACGACGACCGGCTGTCACGAGAGAACGCGTTCATAACCTTCACGCAACGGAAGAGTCCCCGGCGCTGATACCGTAGGGCACGGGCCGCGGCCCGGATGACGTCGTCGCTCTGGATGCTGTTGATGGCCTGCAGCCTGCCACGCAGCAAATTTCCGTGGCATGAAAGGGGAAATGCCCTCGAAATCGCTACGCATCTCCATTCTCGGCAGGTGGATTCTGACTTTCATCCACGGGCACAATGTTGCAAGTCCCGGTTTCTTGTTTGAAATGCAGTTCGACGGTGCCGACATCGAGTTGCCGCAGCACTAACTCGATGCGCGGTACGACGGACGAATGGTCGGTGCCATCGCGAGTGACAAATTCCTCGATAACAGCTCGCAGCGCCACGGGTGACAGTTGCAGATGAGGGATGCGCATAGCGTCAGTCAACTACGCAACGCCAAATCGACACTGCATCGGCTTCGCTTTGACCAACCAAAGCCGACAAGCATTTTTTATTGGCGACGGAACGGAACGCATCAAAAATCACAACGAAAGCTGTCGCGAGAGAGCCGTGGTTTGAGTTTTATGCACCCGCCCGGCTGCTCACCGACAGGGCACGCTTCTGGATCCGTAATCGCCGTCCAGCTCACTTCTGCTGGGGCTTATTCGGCTTTCCTTTCGCTGACTGTCCCTGTTTGCTCTCCTTTTGCTTCTTGCTCTTTTCCTTATCTTTCTTGCCGCCTTTGTCTCCCATTGCGTCATCCTTTCTTATTGGCAATCGCAATTCGAGTAAGTCCGCATCCTTGATGAGCCATTGTCACCGGCCAGTGCTGCGATGTCCAATCGACTCATCCTTTTTTCTTGGACGTGCCGAAATGGGGCCGTTTTGTGACACAACTGCCCTTAACGGGCATCCGGCGTACACGCCCACATTGCCATCAAGTTGGAATGGGGCGAGATACAGTGAGGTGGACCCCGAAAACTGGACAGCCTGATAAGATGTAGCTTCCCCCCGGGGGAGTTAACCATCAGGAGGTGTCCGAGTGAGCGGGAAGCGACGAGCATTTGGGTCGTCTTTCAAGGCGAAGGTAGCCTTGGCGGCAGTTCGTGGCGACAAGACGACGGCACAGTTGGCGTCGGAATTCAGCGTGCATACGAGCCAAGTGACGGCGTGGAAGAAGCAGCTCTTGGAGCAAGCGACGGAATTGTTCGAGGACGGCCGTCGAGCCCAGCGCGACGAGCGGGCCGCGGACGAGCAGCAACTATATGAGCAGATCGGCCGCCTGAAGATGGAGGTCGAATGGTTGAAAAAAATCTGCTGAGCTTGGTTGATCGCAAGCGTGGTTGTATCGAGGTGGGCCATGCCGGCCTGAGCGTATCGCGGCAGTGCGAGCTGCTGGATCTGGCGCCAGTACCCGCTATTACGTTGCGGCCGGTGAGGCGGAGGAGAACCTGGTGCTCATGCGGGCGATCGATGCCCAGTATTTGGAAACGCCGTTTTACGGTAGTCGCAAAATGGCGGTCGAACTCTCGGCCAATCGGAAGCGCGTGCGGCGGCTGATGCGGGTGATGGGACTGGAAGCGATCTACCGCAAGCCGCGTACGACGCAGCGTAGTCCGGGACACAAGATCTACCCTTATTTACTGCGGAATTTGGAGATCCGCGAGCGAAAGTTCACGCCAGTCGCGTTCGCACTGTGTGCGCAGTTCGCGTTCTACCGCGCATAAGCGGCGAATATAGGCCAGCGCCGTGTGGGCGCGCAGTTCATCCGCGGCGCAGCGCCTCGAAGAAGTTCCTGCGGGCATGAAGCGCCTCGTTTCGGATAAGGTCGTAAAAGGCCCCTCTGCATTCAGGTTGTCCTGGAGGGTATCTGCAGGGAGCGCCGACAATCAAAATTCCCGACGCCGCGGATGCCCAGCCGTAGAAGTCTTGAAGCATTGCAAAAGTGGGTGGACGCCGAGTGAGGAAAGTGGGCTCTTTGCGAAGCGCGCTCTAAGGACGCGTCCCCCGGGTCGGCGGCAAGCTGCTTGCGAACGGTGCCCCGGTGCGCTGCAACTCGCTCCCGAGTTGAGCTCGCAGGGCTGCCAGTCGCTCCACCTGCTCCGGGGCGCCCGCCAGATTGTGCAATTCTTCGGGATCGGTCGCCAGGTCATACAGTTCTTCGATTTCGTTAGCTACGAGCGTGCGAATGTATTTGTACGAGCCGCTGCGCAGCATGAGCCACCAGGGAGTATTGGCCTCCGCGGTCAGCTCGGCTCCTAGTGTAGTGCTTCACTGTTTCGGGAACTTATTTGGTTGCTTGTGCGTCGAAGGGTTCATCAGGAGGATGAACCTATGCGGATCGCACCAGCCATTGTAGTTTCGGAGGAAGATCGCCGGACCTTGCAGCGCTGGTCGCGAGGCCGCAGCACGGCGGCGCGACTCGTGCTGCGAGCCAAGATCGTTTTGCTGGCCGCTGCCGGCAAGTTGAACAAGGACATTGCCACCGAGTTGAAGACGGGCATGAAGACCGTGTGCCAATGGCGGAGTCGCTTTGCCAAGCAGGGGCTGGCAGGCATCGAGAAGGACGCCCCGCGTGGTGCTAAGCCGGCCAGCACCACCGCGGCGCTGGCTGCGGAGATCGTTCGTAAGACCACGACAGAAAAGCCACCGGCCGCGACACATTGGAGTACGCGTACGCTGGCCGAAGAATTGGACACGTCGCCGTCGATGGTTCAGCGCGTTTGGAAAGCCCACGGCCTGCAACCGCATCGCACCAAGACGTTCAAGCTGTCGAACGATCCGCAGTTTGCCGAAAAGCTGATCGATGTCGTGGGCTTGTACCTGAACCCGCCGGAGCATGCGATTGTCCTCTGCGTCGACGAGAAGAGTCAGATTCAGGCCCTGGATCGCACCCAGAAGAGTTTGCCGATTTATCCGGGCCGCCTGGGGACGATGACCCACGACTACAAGCGAAACGGCACCACGACGCTGTTTGCGGCGCTCAACGTGGTGGAAGGAATTGTCATCGAAGCATGTATGTCTCGGCATCGACATCAGGAGTGGATCAAGTTTCTGAAACACATCGACACCGCGACTGACCCGGCAGCTCAACTGCATTTGATTGCCGACAACTATGCAACCCACAAGCACCCCAAGGTGCGACGATGGCTGGCGCGCCATCCGCGATTTCATATGCACTTCACACCGACCAGCAGCTCTTGGCTTAACCTGGTGGAACGCTGGTTTCGCGATCTCACGCAGAAGCGGTTGCGGCGCGGCACGTTCACCAGCGTCCGTCAACTGCAGGAGGCCATTTTCGAGTACGTCGAGCATCACAACGACCGGACTAAAGGTTACCTCTGGAAGGCCCTGCCCGATGCAATCCTGGCCAAAGTTCGCCGCGCCCGAGCCGTTCTCGATAACTCCCCAACAACTTGAAGCACTACACTAGGGGAATCGTGCCCGTGTCGCTGCCGAAGTAATGGCCGGTGTGAATCATCACCATCGGCTCGGCAAGTTTGGCCGCCTCGGGCTCGCGCAACAGGGGCGTGATATCGCGGCCATGCGTCGGCCACGGCAGCTTGAGCCCCGTGGTCGTGCAGAATAGCGCGACCAGATCGGGCGAGTTGACCGGCTCGCGGCAGACTTTGCCCTCGGGCCAGGTGCCAGGCTGGCTGATGATGAGCGGCCCGGCGATCGTGGCGTCGTACGGCGCTTGCTTCTGGTGGAAGCCGTGTTCTCCAAGGCCGAACCCTTGATCGGCCGTGTAGACGACCAACGTGTTTTCGAGTTGCCCGCTCTCGTCGAGCGCCGTCATCACTCGGGCCACCCCTTCGTCAATCGCCAGGGCACACTCATTCACCTGTTGGATCCAGGCGTCGTAGGCGCGCCCGGGCACGTTGCTGTCGAAATTGTTCTTGGCCGTCTTGCGTTTAATCTGCGCCGGCTTGCCGTCGGGGCCAAGCATCCAGGCCTGCGTCTTTTCGAGATAGGCGGGCTTGCCGGGGCGAGAGCCCACGATGTCGGCCGGGACGATGGCGGCGTTGCCCGCGTAGGCCCCGCGATGACGCTCGGCTGGAGTCGTCGGTCCATGCACGGCACCATAACAGAGCCACAAGTACCACGGCTTTTCGGCCTCGCGGTGTTTGCCCTGGATATACTCGACAGCCCACTGCGTGTAGTTGTCGGTCGAGTAACCCCCGACTTGCCGCTCTTCGCCGTTGAACGAGAGAATCTGCCCGGAATAGTAATTCCCCGCATTTTTGGGATGCGCCGGACGATTCCAGACGATCTGGTAGTCCCAGTCGCGGCCGAAGCCCGCATCGATGCCTGTGTGCCATTTGCCGATCTGCGCCGTCTGGTAGCCATGCTTCCGCAACTCGGCGGGCCAGAATGGACATTGCGCCGCGTCGTACGTGCTGCCCGGATACTCGCCGACCATGCGCATCGATTCAATTCCGTACGGCAAGCGACCGGTCAGCAGGCTTGCCCTCGACGGCATGCACCACGAACCACAGTAAGCTCGTTCGAAACGTACGCCACGCGCGGCCAGGCGATCGATGGCAGGCGTCTTCACCCAGCGCGGCGACTCGGGATAGCAACTAAGCGTTTTATACGATTGGTCGTCGGTATAGATAAAGAGGATGTTCGGGCGGCTTGTGCTCGGCAGCCTGCAAGCCCGGGCAAGCAACACCCGCCAACCATGCGACGAACAGCACAAGAACCGCTGGGTGATGCAGTAACATGGGATCCCAATCCTCCTTTTGGCTGAGGTGCGCCTCGCGACACGGTGCGTTTCGCGCGGCTCGCGCGCCACGGGCGATACAACCACAGGATAGCTGTCTCCCGCGCCGCGATCTACGGTTCAGAAATCGCAGGCAGCCGCCCGCATTTTACCGATGCTAACTTGCCGCTCCTTGTTCGGGCGTCAGTTGCTGCCATTGAACCCGATAGTCGTCGCCGAGCATTGCGCGAGACATGTGAATGATCTCCTGCGTATGGCCCCGAAAATGCGGAATGCTGTGGAAGATCGCCGCAAGTCCCGTCACGTCAAAGCCTTGAATACGGCGGACCTTCATTAACTGATCGCCGCTCAGTCGCTCCAATGCCGCTTTGGCATTGGCGACAGCGACCTCCAAGCGGCGAATTAAGTTGCTCTTGGGAATCGGCCCTTGCTCGGCAAACTCGGCGGGACGATTGCGATGGTCCTCGGCGCCGCCGACTCCGCAGAGGATCCATTGCGTTAGACCTTAACCAAGCGTACCCGGCGCGGCTTTTGGCGAAGAAGTTTTGAGAAAACGAAATCCCTCGGCGTTTTTGCGGTGTTTCAGAAGTGTCAAGCTCTGCAACATCACAACCGCGGAGGGATTTCGAGTGAACGCCAAGATACGCCGTCAACTGCGGGCTCGCAAGCAGCGGATCGAGCGACGCCTGGATAAATCGAAACTGGGCGATTGCACGCAGCCGGTCATGTCCGCTGCCAACATTCAGTTCGACGTTGCCGAACGGACGCACGGCATGAGCTACGGCGGCCTGGGCGCGATGGTGCTGTTGGTCCGGCGATTGGGTTTGGCCGAGGCCATCGATCGACGACTGCGCCTGCTGAAGATTCATCTGCCGTATCACGAGAGCGACCACGTGCTGAATCTGGCCTATAACGCGCTGTGCGATGGTCGCTGTCTGGAAGACCTCGAACTGCGCCGCAACGACGAAGTGCATCTCGACGCGCTGGGCGCGCGGCGCATCCCCGACCCGACCACGGCCGGCGATTTCTGCCGCCGCTTCGCGGAGCACGACATTCGGGTGTTGCAGGACATTTTCGACGAGACGCGAAAGAAGGTATGGAAGGAGCAGCCGCCGGAGTTCTTCGACGAGGCCCGCCTCGACATGGACGGCACGTTCGTCGTCACCGGCGGCGAGTGCAAGCAAGGCATGGACATCAACTACAAGAATCAGTGGACCTACCATCCGCTGGTCGTGTCGCTGGCCAACACTGGCGAAGCGTTGTCGATCGTCAATCGCTCGGGCAATCGGCCCAGCCATGAAGGGGCGGCCGACGAAGTCGATCGCCTGCTCGACGTCTGCTTTGCCGGTGGCTTTCGCAAGGTCCTCTTGCGCGGAGACACCGACTTCTCGCAGACCAGGCATCTGGATCGCTGGAGCGCGGACCCGCGAGTGCGTTTCATCTTCGGCATGGACTGCACCGCCAACTTGCACATTCTGGCCGACGATCTGCCGCTGGCGGCCTGGAAACTGCTGAAACGGCCGAAACGTCACCAGGTCAAGACCAAGCGGCGCAAGCGGCCCGCGAACGTCAAAGCCGCCATCGTGCGCGAGCGCGAGTTCGAGAACATCCGCTTGGAAAGCGAGGAGGTGGCCGAGTTCGATTACCGGCCCACGGCTTGCAAACGGACCTATCGCATGGTGGTGGTGCGAAAGAACCTGACGCGTGAGAAAGGCAAGCAGCGATTGTTCGACGACTATCGCTACTTCTTCTACATCACGAACGATCGGCGACAGTCGGCCACCGCGATCGTGCTGGAAGCCAACGATCGTTGCGATCAGGAGAACCTGCACGCGCAACTCAAGGGGAGCGTGCGGTCCTTGACCGCGCCGGTCGATTCGCTGTTGAGCAACTGGGCTTACATGGTGATGACCTCGTTGGCCTGGAACTTGAAGGCGTGGTTCGCGTTGTCATTGCCGGAAACGGGCGCGAATGCCGAGCAGCGTCGCAACGAGAAGCGAACCGTACTGCGGATGGAGTTTCGCACGTTCGTCAACGCCCTGGTGCGTCTGCCATGCCAGATCGTGCGAACTGGGGGCCGATTGGTCTATCGTTTATTGGCCTGGAATCGATGGCAAGAAGTATTGTTCCGCGCGGTCGACGCGCTGCGTCATCCGCTACGCTGCTGAGGCCTGAGCGCTGCGGGCATCGCGCGGCCGTTGCTCGCAGCGACGAATCGAAACCGGAGTCCGGATGCTCCGGTCCGCCGCGGCCCCTGAGTGCGAGAAAGAATCCTGCCGATGCCCGATCCGACAACCTGAAGAATTACAACGCCGCGCGAGCCGGCCGCGCTCACGCTGCGCTGACACCGGCAGAAAAAAACTCCAGGCGAAACCCTTCCGCGTTCGCTTGTTTGAGGGTTAGATTCCCCTCGAGATGCAGAAGAAGATTGCCGATGCTGTTGAGCGAGGCATGGGGCCGCGACCAAATCCGGGCATTGTCGAGTTGATCGATACAGTGCTTGATCTTGCCCAAGGCGTCAGTCAATTCGTGGGCAGCTTCCCGGCCGATTTCGACTGCCAATTCATCGGTGGTCATCGGGTTTCTCAATTGGTTCCCATAGGTGTTGGCTCTGTTCGTAATGCCGTGATTCTTGCCGGTTTGCTGGCCCCCGGTCCGGCGAAATCGGTCCGGAGGCGCCCGGCTTCCAACCCCATTCCGCTCGGATTCTCAGGGATTATGACATCAGACCTGAGTCGGAAAAGCACCCCGGCTGCGGTTTTTCACAAATCGCACCGAACAACTACTTGACACGAATATAGTTTATATATAAACTAATTGCGGGTGAGGAAACCAGAACGGACCAACCGATGACGACTCCGAAATTGCAGCACGAACTGAAAAAGAAGCGGCCCTTCGAGTCGCCCGGGCAGGAAGCCGCGCTGAGCGTCGTGCGGACCAGCGACCAGTTGCAGATTCGCTTCGCCCGGCTCTTTCGGGAGCACGGCCTGACTCCCTCGCAATACAATGTCCTGCGTATTTTGCGAGGCGAAGGAAAACCGCTGCCGATCTTGGAGATCGCCAGCCGCACGATCACGGTCGTGCCCGGCATCACCGGCCTGATTGACCGGCTGGAGCAGGCCGGATTCGTCAAGCGGTTGCGCTGCGAAAACGATCGGCGGGTCATCTTTGTGTCGCTGACTGAACACGGGACCAAGACCCTGGCGGCCCTGGACGAGCCGCTGGCGGCTCTGCACAAAAAGCTGCTGGGGCATCTCGCCCACGGCGAGTTAATGGATCTTATCCGTTTGCTCGAAAAGGCCCGTGGGGCTTGGGCCGGCATCGACGAGTAACGGCTTTTTTCGACCAAATGCTTGCCATGTCAATTAATTACTAGTAAATGATTTGAGGCCGTCATGTTTCACGTACGCAAATCGCTCGACCGAGGCCACGCCAACCACGGCTGGCTGAACACCTACCACACGTTCTCTTTCGCCGATTATCAAGACCCGGCTCACATGGGCTTTCGTTCCTTGCGGGTCATCAACGAAGATTTTGTCGCGCCCGGGATGGGCTTCGGCATGCACGGACATCGGGACATGGAGATTGTCACTTACGTCCTCGCAGGAGCGTTGGAACACAAGGACAGCATGGGCAACGGTTCAATTCTGCGACCCGGCGAGTTTCAGCGGATGTCCGCCGGTACCGGCATACGTCACAGCGAGTTCAACCCGTCGGCGACGGAGCCGGTCCACTTGTATCAAATCTGGCTGCTGCCGCAGACCAAGGGGATCCAGCCGAGTTACGAGCAGAGGCTGTTCCCCGCGGACGAGAAGCAAGGCAAGTTGCGGCTGGTCGCCTCGCCGGACGGTGTTTCCTCGTCGGGCAGTGTCGCCTCACAGGATGGCGCCGAAGGATCGCTTGCCATCCACCAGGATGCCCGAATCTACCTCGCGACGCTCGATCCCGGCCAGTCGGTGAGCCATGCGATTCAGACCGGGCGTCATGCCTGGCTGCAAGTTTTGCGAGGTCGGGTAAGCGTCAACGGTACGATGCTGGAGACCAGCGACGGGCTTGCCGTGAGCGAAGAACGTGGCCTTATGATCGAGGGTCAACAGCTTGCAGAAGTCATGTTATTCGACCTGGCGTAATCGACCGGCGTTTGTTGAAAATAAAGCCATTACCAAGGAAAAGGAGAAAAAACATGCCCACTCAAATCCAAGGTTTGTTGACCGTAATCGGGCGGCTGATGATCTGCACGATTTTCTTCATGAGCGCCGTGGGGAACAAGATTCCGAACTTCGCCGGCGTCGCGAAGTACATGGAGTCCGCCGGCGTCCCGGCCCCGCAGTTGATGCTCGTCGGGGCCATTGCCTTCCTGATTGTCGGCAGTGTTTCGGTCATCCTCGGTTTCAAGGCCAGGATCGGTGCGGGACTGCTGTTGGTGTTCCTGGTGTTGGCCACCTACTACTTCCACGCATTCTGGAAAGTAGACGGACAGGAGCAGCAGATGCAGATGATCCAGTTCCTGAAGAACCTGTCGATGGCCGGGGCCATGCTGCTGGTGATCGCCAACGGCTCCGGGCCGATGAGCCTCGACAACAAGTTCGTGTCGAAGAAATCGGCCTGACAATGCAGGTTCTTGGTTCCCACGGCCTGCGCTGAAGATATTCTGAAGATTGTGGCCGAGTTGAATGGAAGTTCGCGGCCGCGCGGGGCATGCGGGACGCGCCTATTCAAACTATTGCGCGTGGCACAGTCGGTCGGTTTGTACTCAAGCGGGATCAGTTGTTGCTCGTCGTCTTTTCAACGGCAGCGTCAGCGCAGAACTTGACATATTCGTCACTTGTAAACTCCATGTATGCGATCACGTTGGACCATGCGATACGGATCTTTACACCCGCTGTCCAATCACCAGGCCGCTTCGAATCGGCCCCGACACCCACCAGAAATTCTCGACCTCCGATCGATTGAATGGTTGCGTCAGCCAGGGAGTAGGATGGCACTCGCGCCTCTTTATCTAAGTAGATCATCACGACCTTTCCGTCGAACGGACTTGGCGCGGCGACCGCTGGAGTTGTCGGCGTATCTGCCAGCAAGAAACATCCGTCAAATGCCGCATGCACAAGAGCTACGATAGACAGAACAGCGACGAACGGCTTCATCACAAACTCCTTCCTGACGCTGGCAAAGAGATTCGTAACTGCACAACGACGCGTAAGCTTAGCCAAGAACGCGGCCACAAAGAATACCCTCCTGCGAACTTTCCGGGCAGGCACGCGCACTTTCGCAACGTGCTTCGCAAAAATAATTAACTTCGGCCAACCCAAGGCGCGGAAGGGTCAACCTAATAAGATGGAAGCTTGCTGTTTTGACGGTCATTCGCCGTGCGGAGTGCTGCCATGCGATCATGGGTTTGGATTGTGATCTGGATTGCCCTTACGCGGACGCTGTTTGCTGAAGACCTGCTTCCTGCCAAGGTGCTCGATCTGTCGCATTGGAAGCTCACGGTGCCGGTGGCCCGCGGCGGGTCGGAA
Source organism: uncultured Planctomycetia bacterium (assembly GCA_963807715.1). Taxonomy (GTDB): domain Bacteria; phylum Planctomycetota; class Planctomycetia; order Pirellulales; family PALSA-1355; genus CAWECK01. Next base: position 219,264 of record CAWECK010000016.1, on the reverse strand, counting down.
CACGCCACCGAAATAGGCCAGCCGCAGCTCGCGCTCTTTCAGGACCGAACGACGTTCTTCGTCGATCCGCGAGCCAAAGCCGTTGTCTTTCGCGCATCGTGCGGCGGAGCCACCACGAAAGGCTCGAAGTACCCCCGCTCGGAGCTGCGCGAAATGACCGGTAGTGCAGGGGACACCCCGGCGACGTGGGCGACTAACGACGAGGGCGTACACACCCTCACCGCCTCGCTGGCCGTGACACACGTGCCGGCCAGCAAGCCGCAGGTCGTGTGCGCGCAGATTCACGACGCCAAAGACGATCTGTTGATGATCCGGCTTGAGGGGCACAAACTGTTCGTCGAGCGCAACGAGACAGGCGACGTCGAACTGGACCCCAACTACGCGTTCGGCGCGCCGTTCGATCTGAAGATCCAGGCCGGCGGCGGCCGCGTGCAGGTTTGGCACAACGGCGCGCGGAAGCTGGATTGGGAGCAATCTCGCAAAGGCTGTTATTTCAAGGCCGGATGCTATACCCAATCGAACGTGAAGAAGGGGGACGCCCCCGACGCCTACGGCGAAGTGATGATCCGCCGCCTGAGTGTGACGCATTCGCCGTGACGACCGCTTCCATAGCCTGGATGAACGCGAATTGGGTAATCTATATTGATGCATTGCTTCCGCCGGGCCATCGTTTCCCTAATGTCCTTTGGCCGCCGGAGGACCTCATGGATTGCGATAGGCTGGGTAGATCATTCAATAAAGTAGGGGAATCGTGATGTGCAACTCGCCCTCGGTGCATGCCTGGCTATTGCTCGGAATGATCTCTCTCGTTTGCGGTTCGGCCGTCGCTCAGCAGAAGCCGCCGGCGTCGTCCGAACCGACCAATGCGCAAGAGGCCGCCGCGAAGAAAGCGGCGGAAGATCAAGCGATTGCGATTACGTACGACGCCATCGTTGCGAGCCTTCCGCCGGAGGAGCAAGCTTGGGAGCGGACGCTGCAGGAAAATCTCGGCGGCTTCTACCTGCCGATCCACAAGCGTCTGCGAGTGCAGAGCCGATCCAGTTGCTGGGACTTCGTGCCGGACGATCCCAAGCTGCCGCGCGTGCTGCTGATCGGCGATTCGATTTCCGGTGGTTACACGCTCCCGGCGCAAGGCGCTGGCCGGGAAGGCCAACGTCCACAAGGCGCCCGAGAATTGCGGCCCGACGGCCAACGGTCTCAAGAAGCTCGACGTGTGGCTGGGCGACGGCAAGTGGGATATCATCCATTTCAACTTCGGCATTCACGACCGCAAAACACCGCTCTCGGACTACGAGCAGCGCCTGGAGCAAATCATCGCGCGGCTGGAGAAAACTGGCGCGAAACTCGTTTGGGCCAGCACGACTCCCATTCCGGCCGGCACCAAGGACGGCCCGGCGATGCCCGCCGCAATCGTCGAGCGGAATCGCGCGGCGGCCGAAGTTATGCAACGCCACGGCATCGCGATCGACGATCTCTTCACAACCCTGACGCCGCACGTGGAATGGGTGATGAAGCCGGACGACGTGCATCCCAACGGCGATGGCTACGACCTGCTCGGAAGGCAGGTGGCCGCGGCCGTGGAAGCGGCGATCAAGTGAAAGTCGAACGCAGATTCCGGCATCGGCCTTAAAGCGCTCCCGTGACCAGATCATGATGCAGCGGCCGGGCGACATTCTTGGCAACCGCGGACCAAATCCGCGTGATCTCGATTTATCGGATTGAAATAGCCGGGGTTTCGGATCCCATTGCCGCCGCCAGCACCTCTATCGCTGCTGGCAATCCGTTGCCTATGGTCGCGCTAACCGTTGCGACTGCTTTCTCGCGCATATTCTGCCGAATCTAATCCAAGCAAGCCGTTTGGGCGACATTTTGTAAATCTTGGCTCAATCAGCCGAAGGGTGCTATCAGGTTCCCAGACTTCAGGAATCACGCGGATGAATTTCAGCCAAGCCAGCTTGATCGAGGGAGCCTTCGAACCGGAACACGATGGCGAAGGCCCATTTGCGTGGACTCGCCAAGAGTTCGTGTTGCAGCCGAATCGGGCAGCTCGCTTTGCGCGCTTGAGGCTCTGCTACCTCGGTGCCTGCGGCACGTTGCGCCTTTCGTGGGCCGGCGGAGCGCTGGACGAAGTCGAACTCAGTTTCGGCTGGCAGGATTATGTGCTCGATCTTGGCGATTCGGCCGGCGCGGCCGTAAATGCCCATGTGAGCCCGATCGTTCCCGTGGCCGGTGATACGCGAGAATTGGCCGTGATGTTGCGTGAAGTCGATCTGTTCGACGATCAGCGGCTTTTCGAAAACTTATCGCGCGTGGCCAATTCGGTCCGCGGTTCCGATGCTTTCGGAATCGCGCAGATGAATTTCAGCCAAGCCAGCTTGATCGCGGGAGCCTTCGAACCGGAACACGATGGCGAAGGCCCATTCGCGTGGACCCGCCAAGAGTTCGTGTTGCAGCCGAATCGGGCCGTGCGCTTGCGCGCTTGAGGCTCTGCTATCCCGGTGCCAGCGGCACGTTGCGCCTTTCGTGGTCCGGCGGAGCGCTGGACGAAGTCGAGCTCTGTTTCGGCTGGCAGGATTATATGCTCGATCTTGGTGATTCGGCCGGCGAAGCCGTGACCGCGCATGTCAGCCCGCTCGTACCAGCGGCCGACGATACGCGAGAATTGGCCGTGATGCTGCGTGACGTCGATCTGTTCGACGATCAACGGCTTTTCGAAAACTTATCGCGCGCGGCCGCCAATTCGATCCGCAACGAGGTGGAGTATCGTTCGGGCGCGACCGTGCTGGCATCGTATCCACCCATGCTGCGGGTTACTCTTGAAACGCGATGCAACATTCCGGAAACGGGCCAAGCATGTGTCTATTGCGCGTGGAATTGGGCAAAGCAAAGCGAACGCGGTTCGCCGGCGTTCCGGCTCGACACGCTCGGTGAGTTGGGCGAGTTCTACACCAATGCCATGGAGATAAACGACTGCAGCGTCGGCGAGCCGACGATGAACAAGCAGTTCGGCCCGATCGTGCAGGCGATCGACTGCGACCAAAAGCTGTTCTCATTTACCACCAACGGACAGACGCTCGGCGAGCGCCGCCGCCGCGACGTGTTAGGCAAGAACGTGACCTTGTACGTTTCGATCGACTCGGCCACTGCGGCCGGCTATGCGCTTTCGCAATGACCGCTTCGATGACATCATCAAGAACCTGCGCCTTGTGCCTAGAAAAACGCGCGCACGGCAACCGGCCCACGGTCTTTGTCTCGTTCATCGCCATGCGCTCGAACATTGCCGAATTGCCCGAGTTTTTCGATCTGATGGCCAGTCTGGGCGTGGACGAAGTAAAACTTCGGACGCTCTATCTGGATGATAACATCGACGCGCCGGTGACGGTCAACAACGGCTATCGCTACGACTACGCCGCCGAAGTCTTGTCGATGGCCGAACTCAAAGCGTTGAGTCCGGTCGTGCGGCAACTCGCAGCCGATCGCAGGGTGCCGGCGTATGTCGAATGGGACGAATTCGGTCGCGAGGAACAAGAGGCGTCAAGCCCCTCTCTATGCGCCGAGCCTTGGAAAACACTCTACGTTCTGCGGCGCGGAATCATGCCTTGCTGCTATGCGACTCAGCCGCTGGCATGCTGGAACGAACAAGGCGAACGGACTCCCCAGCAGTTCTTGGATGAAGTCTGGAACGGACCCGCTCTGCAGGAGATTCGCGCGGAACTCGCCGCAGGTCGGCTTGCTGAGTATTGCCGTAATACGCCGAGTTGTCCCATATTGAAGCGGCATGCGCGCGACGGACTAACGCCCGGCCTGACTGAGCCGGTTTTCGTGCCCACCCAAAATGGTCAGACGGTACTTCCAATGATTCCCATCGAAAGTCTGACACTGCCGCCGAGGACACGGGCCGCCTGATTCTCCTCCCGTTTGCAATTCAGCAAAATAGGGGCTCTAGGGAGTTCAGCCCAGCGTCCCGCGATATGTTCGACGCAAATCGTCCACAAGCTAAGCTTTACCCAGTGCGCGCCGTTTCCAATAATTGCCTGCGCTCACCTTCCAAGGCGGTATGTCGGGGTACCAGCAGCGTCGATGGTCAATCAGCTCACCACAGGCGAGGATTTCCGCATGTTCCGTTTCCAACCAATCATCGGCCCAATGGCCAAGACTCCGCTGCCGCGCGAGCGTGCCGCTTTGTCCTATTGCCGTCACGTTGCCGCGGTCACGGTAGCCGTAGCGTTCTTGGCCGGATGCGCCGACAGCACAACCAATTCCAGCCCCGAGTCCGGCAAGTTCACCGCCGGTGACTCGTCCGCCAAAACGTCTGACAACCAGGCCTCTGACAAAACGGCGCCCAAGGATGCCCGCGGACTCTTGGAGCAGATGGCCAAGGTCTACAGCGAGGCAGCCTCATACGCCGATAGCGGCGAGTTTCATATCCTTACCGAGGAGCAAGGGCGAGTCCAAAAGACGCCGGCCATTCCCTACTCGGTGACCTTGGTCCGGCCCAATAAGCTTCGGCTGCATGTGATGGGAGCCAGTGTCGTTTGCGATGGGGACCATTTCTGGGGCTCGATTATGTCCTCGGAGTTTTCCGGTCAGGTGCTGATGCTCCCCGCACCTGACAAGCTTTCGCTGCCGCAGATTTTTGCCGACCCCAATCTGTCGGTCGCGGCTCATGGTCCCTTCGATCTTCCGGTGCCTCAATTGTCGCTGTTGCTATTGGACAGCGCCTTGGAGAAAGACCTCGCCGCCGACAGCAAATTGGAACGACTCGACGACAAGAAACTTGCGGAAGACGGCGACCTGTGTCACCGAGTGCAAGTCCAGCGCGGCGGAGACGTCCGGGTCTACTGGATTGACCCGACCTCGTACCTTTTGCGGCGGTTCGACTTCCCGACCAAGGATATTCAGGATCAAATCGACCCGAAGCACACGCTGAGTCGACTCGAAGCGTGGGTCGATTTTCAGGGGGCCCAGTTCCAGCCCAAGCTGGCTTCCCAGGCCTTCGAATTCGAAGCCCCCAAGAGCGCCAAATTCCTCAAACGCTTCATCGAAGCGCCGCCGCAGCCCCCCTCGCCCCTGTTGGCCAAGCCAGCCGGCGACTTCACGTTCGTCGATCTTGACGGGCACAAAATCACCAAGGAATCCGTCGCCGGCAAGGTGGTTGTGTTCGACATGTGGGCCACCTGGTGCGGTTGGTGTTTTCGCAGTTTCCCGAACCTGGAAAAGGTTTATCAGATATATAAGGACAACGATAAGGTCGTTATCGTGGCGGTTAGCAGCGACGACCCGTCCGTGACCGATGCCCAGGTCAAGGATTCGTTCGAGAAGGCGAATTTGCACATTCCCATTGCGCGCGACCTCCGTGAAACGGCCAAGTCGGCGTTTCAAGTCTCGGCCTGGCCGACGATGATCTTGCTGGGCCCGGACGGTACCCTACAAGATCTTGAAAAGGGCTATCGGGCCGATCTGGCCGAGGCGCTACCGAAGAAGCTGGAAAAACTTCTGGCCGGTGAAAACCTGGCCGCCGAGGAAATTGATCGTTATCTGCTGGAAAAGCAAAAATATGAAAAGGACCTTGCCGACGCGCTGGTCGGCGGCACCGCGGAAATGGAAATTCCGCAAGCCGAGGTCTCCGCTCGCAGCGAGCCCGCCACGTTCAAGCTCACGCAGTTGTGGTCGACCGAGGAGGTCAAATCGCCCGGCAACTTGTTGATTGCGCCGCATGAATCCGGCACGCCGCATATCTTTGCCATCGAAGGTGCCCGCGGCGTCGCGGAACTTGACATCACCGGGCGGCTTGCGGCCAGTCATCCGCTGGAGATTCCGGAGACCACGGGAGTCAGCTTTCTGCGCACCGGCGTGGACGGCAACAACGCACGCTATTTCGCCGCCTTCGCCAGTCCTGAACAGCAAGTGTATTTGTGCGACGCCGAGTGGAAGTTAGTGACCACGTTTCCCGAAGGCCATCATCCGGGCCTCTCCGACGTGCGGCTGGCCGACCTGGCGGGCAATGGCCAGTTGAACTTGCAAGTGGCTTATTGGGGACCAGTCGGGGTTCAAACCGCTTCGTTGGCCGGCAGACGATTGGCGGCAAACCGGATGCTGGAAAACGTATCGCACCTGACCGTAGTTGGCCCGAACGGCGAAGGCAAGAGCCGGCTGCTGGCCAGCACCGGCAACGGTACCTTGGTTTGGCTCGATGCGGCCCTCGAAATCCAGGGAGAAATCGCCCTGCCAAATCGGGCCTTGCTCACCTCGGCCGTGGCCCACAGCGGAGACGCCGCGGATCAGATTTGCGCTGAGCTCGATCGAAGTCGGCAGCACAACGGCGGTGGGAATCAGCGCGGACGGAAGGGAACTGTGGAGCTACGAACTGCCGCGCGGCGTTCACCAGCGCCCGCTGGAAATGCTGATGGCCCTGGACGACGACGGGATCAGCGGCAGCAGTTGGCTGATTGCCGGCCCGGACGGCTCGCTCCACTTTTTAAGCGCGAAAGGGGAGCTAATCGACAAGTTCAACTACGGCGAAGTTCTCACGGGACTTGCGCCGGTGAAATTCGACGAGCAGGCGGGACTTCTAGTGGCGACCGCCAAGGGCATTACGGCCTTCCGCTGCGATCCGCTTTGATTAAGAACCTCGGTCAGAAGGCTGAAACGGGGCATCCTAAAGCCTCTTGCAACTCTCCCTCCTCGAATTCTTCCGTATCCTGCGCCTGAGCAAGAAGGCTATCCGCGGAAGCACTCCTTTTAGGATGGCCAGTTCATCGACGTCAAGGCGTATGGGCTGGTACGATGATGGCGGTCCAACCTGGCAGCCAGAGCCAGCATTGCCCAGCGGCGAACCTTTTTTCTGCCACCGTGTCGTAGGGCACATCCCCTTCGTCGCAGGAGAGGGGATTCGTTGTTTTGGCAAGGGGGAGACACGTGGCAGTTACGTTCTCGCCGATGACCGAGGGTGATCTCGAATCGGTTCTGGCCTTGTGGTCGGCAACCGAAGGCGTGGGCCTGAACGAATCGGACTCGCCCGATGGATTGCGAGCGTTTCTTCAACGTAATCCCAGCCTCAGCCTCGTCGTTACCGATGGCCAACAACTCATCGGAGCGGTACTTTGCGGTCACGACGGCCGACGAGGCTACCTGCATCATCTGGCCGTCAGACCCGAATTCCGCAATCATGGCCTGGGGAGGCAGATGGTCGAAACTTGTCTCGCGTCGTTGAGCGGCATCGGCATCCTGAAATGCAACATCTTTCTTTACGCCGACAACGAATTGGGCGAACAGTTTTGGAAGCGATGCGGGTGGTCGCAACGCAGCGATCTCCAGGTTCGGCAGCGAGACACCGCTTACGACGACTCTTGTTCCTGACATTCTCACCGCGGAAGTTCAGTGATCGTGGCTGATGGAAACGGTAAGCTTACGGGAGAAACTGGCAATATGACCCGATCGCCAGAGTCCGAAGATCGTCGGTGAACTTAACCGCACCTCGAATCCGTTGAAATCACTACGAGGCGAGATCGAACGTCATGTACATACCCTCTGCATTTGCGGAAACCGACCGCGCCACCTTGCACGACTTTATCGAGCAGAACAGCTTCGGACTGTTGGTTTCCCAGGTCGAAGGAAAACCGTTCGCCACGCATCTTCCATTTCTACTCGACCGCCATTCTGGCCCACTGGGAACCCTGATCGGTCATGTCGCGCGAGCGAATCCGCAATGGGAGCACTTCGCCACACAGACCGTCTTGGCGGTGTTCAGTGGGCCACACGCTTACATTTCTCCCACGTGGTATGAAGCCGAAAACGTCGTCCCGACCTGGAACTATGCCGCCGCCCACGTCTACGGACCCCTTGAGATCATCGAAGACGAAGATGGCTTGCTCGACATCGTGCGGAAGTTCGTGCAGGAGTTTGAGCGGGAGATGCCCCAGCCGTGGTTGCTCAACGGCTCCGCGACGTTCGTGAAGCGGATGCTGGAGCAAATCGTCGGCTTCCGTATCGAGATCGAGAAGATCGAAGGGAAATGGAAGCTGAACCAGAACCATCCCGTCCAGCGCCGATCCAAGGTCGTTCGGGCCTTGGAGGAAAGGGGCCATGAAAATGCCTTGGCGGTTGCCCGTATGATGCAAGGCAGAATGTCTTCGGAGGGGGGAGGCCATGACGAACGTGATGTATCCACCGGAACCTGAACTAAAACACGCCGTGACGCCGCCGCTGCGCTACTTCATCGTCGACGCTTTCACCGACCGACCCTTCGCGGGTAATCCGGCCGCGGTGGTTCCTCTGGATGCCTGGCGGGCAGACTCCTGGCTCCAGAACGTGGCGATGGAAATGAATCTATCGGAGACGGCCTATCTTGTTCCCAACGCGGATGGCTATGACCTGCGATGGTTCACGCCCAAAGTTGAAGTCGATCTTTGCGGCCATGCCACGCTGGCTTCGGCACTGGTGCTGTCGCGCCTGGGCAGTTTGCCCGATGCGGCCGAGGTCCGGTTTTCCACCCGCAGCGGAATCCTGCGTGCCCTGCGACGGCAAGGGCAATATCAACTCGATTTTCCCGTCAAGGCAGCCGAAGCCGTGAAACCGCCGACCGGCCTTGTCGATTCGCTGGGCGTTGCGGCCCGGTACGTCGGTCGCAATAAGTTCGACTACCTGGTGGAAGTGGAATCGGCAGCCGCCGTCAGAAGCTTGTCACCCGATCTCAAGCGGCTGGCAACTGTCGAATGTCGAGGCGTGATTGTCACAGCCGGCAGCGACGATCCGCAGTTCGATTTCGTCTCTCGCTTCTTTGCTCCGGCTGCGGGAGTCGATGAAGACCCGGTGACGGGATCGGCCCACTGTTGCCTGGCGGATTATTGGGGGCGGCGTCTGAGCAAGACGAAGCTTGTCGGCTATCAGGCTTCCCAGCGAGGCGGGGTCGTTCACGTCGAGATTTGCGGAGAGCGAGTCCTGCTCGGCGGTACGGGCGTGATCGTAGCCCAAGGGGAATTGCTGCTCGCCTAAAACTTATTCCAATAACCTGAGAGCGTCGTCTCGCTTATCCCTGGATACGTCTTGGAAGCCAGCCCCCGGCAAACACCAATCGAATGGATCTGCCTTTGCGAGAGCAATTCCGTCATCGCCAGCCGTGCACGTCGCGCACCGCCAGCATGGCAGCCAGGATCTTGTTCCAAGTCTCCGGCTTCTTCATCGTCGCGTTCGGGAACATGCAGCCGTCCCAGCAAATGTGTTCGAACTTACGGGTCACGTTTCCCTGGTCGTCGCGCATCCAGAAGCCGGCGTGATGCGCGATGTTCAGTTTGCCGTTTGGATCGTTGGGCAAACAATGCCTGCCTGTCTTGTCGTGCGAACCGGTGCCGAAGACCGTCGCATCGTTTTGCGCGACATGAAAGTCGATCGTCCAGGGGCGCAGGGCCGCCGTGAGTTTCTTGAGTGCCGCGTCGAGGGCGACCGGATCGTTCCAGGCGAAATTGGCCGGCAGAATCGCATCTTCCGGAGCGTTATAGCCCAGCAGGTAGAGGAGCGTGTGAGCCATGTCGGCCTGGAAGCCCAACACGCTGGGCCGATCGACCATTTCCAACAACTGGACCATGCTGCGCCAACTGTGCATGCCGCCCCAGCAAATCTCCCCCTCCGCGGCCAGACGCTCGCCGTGATCGTAAGCGATGTCGGCGGCCTGGCGGAACGTCTCGACGATGCGGCGCTGATTGCCGTCCGGATCGGCCATCCAATCATGAACTCCGCTGGCCGAGTCGATCCGCACGACGCCGTAGGGCCGGACGCCTAATTCGCGCAGACGCTTGGCGATGTGGCAGCCTTTGCCGACTTGTTCGAGGAACTTTTGCCGTTCGGCGTCGCTCCCCATCGCCGAACCGCCTCCGGTCGGCGGCCAGACCGGGGCCACGACCGAGCCGATCACGAGATGGCGCGAGCGCACCTTGTCGGCCAGTTGTTTGAGCTCGTCGTCCGTGGCGTCAATGTTCACATGCGGAGCGAACAGGAACAGGTCGACGCCATCGAACTTGACGCCGTCGACTTCCGCCGCCGCCGTCAGATCGAGCATCGTATCCAGGTCGATCGGCGGTTCCGAATCGGGCCCCTTGCCAACCACGCCCGGCCAGGCCGCGTTGTGAAGTTTCGGAAACGTGTTCGGGTGACTCATGGTGGATCTCGGAGGTAACGGGTTAATAAGGTGACATTCCCGAGCCGGATGCGTCAGCTTCCGGATCCCTGACAAGGTGGCAGAGCTTGAATTGCCACGACTTTTGTCGCTCAGCGTTCGTAATCGCCCACGGATGGCAGTTTTGGATGAACGTCCGGACCGAAGTAGCGCAGGCCCACGAGGGGCTCGCTGCCGGTGTTTTCGATCTCGACGCCGGCGGTGGCCGCTTCGTAACTGATGAACACTTCGTCCTCGGTCTCCGCGCCGAAGCGGATCATGGCCGGGGTTTGCAAGTCCAAGGTGCCCATCCGGCCGCGCCCTTGCACCGTAATCCAGCCGCTGGCCCCCGGTTCTTTAATCGTGAACTTGGCGCCGGGTGCAAGCGTCAATTCCTTGGCACTGAAAAGTTGCTCGCCGTCGACCTTGCCGTATACGATCCAGCGATCGCTGGATCCCGGGCCGCTGCCGTTCTGGTCCGCGATCGGCTCCAAATAATTGTGTTCCTTGAAATGGGGATCGACGTTCTTTTCCCAGTCGAGTTCCTCGATGATGAAATCAAGATCGTGGTGCTTCTCCTTTGGCATGTCCTTGACCAGCAGCGCCCAGGGGACCTCGCGGCCTTCGACCAGTGATTGGAACATACCGAACACGTCGGACCCCCATTGCGGCTCGTAGGTGCAGAGCGAGCCGGGGGCATGCAGCACGCCCGGCGGAATCAGCCAGCCCGTGCCGCGCTTCAAGCGATAGGCCCTGGAAAGATCGAGGATGCCGTTGTCCCCGCGGTGCCAGTCTTCCAGACACTTCTTCAATTGAGCCTTGGTGGTGCCCGGCTCGAGTCCCATGAAGGTATAGGCGAAATTGTTGTCGACATTGTTCAATTGGGGCGGAAAGTAGTAGCTTTCGGGCTTACCCTGTTGACCGACCAGCGCGGCGTGCTTGGCGCTTTGGTGCATGTGATGCGGAATCGGCCCCATGTTGTCGAAGAACTTCGAATAGACCGGCCAGCGCTGGTACTTGTCGTACATCTTCTTGCCAATCAGCCGCGGGCCCGCCTCGGCCACCGCGTCGCGCAGGGTGAATCGCTTACCGTCGAAGGTCACGTAGCTGAGCCCCTCGTCCGGCGTGCGGTTATCGTTGGCAGCTTCCGTGGTGCTGGCGAACCAGCGCTCGTCGATGCCGCCGCGATGGGCCCCGTAGGCGTACCAATCCGTCGGCGCCAGCTTGATTCGCTTGCCGGGGTGCAAAAAACTGCGCGGCACCCAAGTGGGCGTCAACCGCAGCAGGCCGTGGCCGGCTTCCAGAGCCAGCGACAGGGCGCTCGCGGCGTTATCTTTGGTCACGTGCTTCGAAGTTGCCGTCATGGACTTGGCCATATGTAGAGAAACTCCCGCGGGGAAACGACCGCTTGGGGTGGGGTGCGGCCTGGGCCGGCCAGGGTTTACGCTCGCCAGGCGGTCAAAGGTTTTTCAGACTGCTCTGCAAATCGCCGCGCCGCGGCCGCAACCGGGCCGACCGACGCGCGGTGATCCAGTGGAAGTTTCTGTTGTATTCGGTTGTCGCCCGACTGACAAGTAAATGGGAGAAAGAAGTCCCAGGGCCGACGTTCAAAAGTCGAAAAAAACGTGAACCCACGGTCACCCGGCGGATTTTGGTCGGTGACTTCCGCTGGAAATCCACGGCCGCACGCCGTACATTGGCTCACCGACCCAAAAGACGTTGCCTTTGCAACCTGTCCGGCGCGGCGCAGCCAAGGAACCCAATATGGCCGGAAAAACCTGGGTATTGATCGACCAGCGGCATCACGTTTACCAACCGCATCTTGTGCTCAGACCGCACGATGTGGGCGGAACGGCGCGCGGCTACTCCGTGCGGAAGAGCGTGCTATCAGCCGGGCTCAGCGCCGGAGTCGACGTCGTTGAAGTCGACAATGGCGCTTTCCGCTTCACAGTGCTCCCAAACCGCGGCATGGGCCTGTGGAAGGCTTGGCTTGGGGCCCTCGAAATCGGCTGGCATTCGCCAATTCAGGGGCCAGTCCATCCGGCTTTCGTGCCGGTCGAAGAGCCAAGCGGCCTGGGTTGGCTCGACGGCTTCGATGAATTGCTGGTCCGTTGCGGGCTGGAAAGCAACGGTGCGCCTGAACACGATCCACGGGGCGTGCTGCGCTATCCGTTGCACGGTCGTATTGCCAACCTGCCGGCAAACTACCTCGAAACCAGCATCGACGACGAGACCGGTGAGATCCGGCTGAGCGGCGAAGTCAAAGAGGCCCGGTTTCTTTTCCGAAACCTGCGACTGCGTTCCACGATTGTCACGCAAGTCGGCCAGCCGGGGCTGCGCATCGAGGACGAAGTGATGAACGAAGCAGGCACGCCGGCCGAGATCCAATTGCTGTATCACATAAACATCGGCCAGCCGCTGTTGGGAGCCGGATCGCGAGTCGTCGCGCCGCTGAAGACCCTGGCCCCGCGCGATTCGCGAGCCGCCGCCGAGATCAGCACGTGGGATCTTTACGCCCCGGAGCAGGCGGGCTTCGCTGAACAGGTCTACTTCACCCAGTTGGCCGCCAACAGCGCGGGCGAGACGCAAGTTCTGCTCAAGAACGCCCACGGCTCGCAAGGTCTGTCACTACGCTACCCGGTGCAACAGCTTCCCTACTTCGTCTTATGGAAAAACACCGGCGCCAACGTCGACGGCTACGTAACCGGGCTGGAACCGGCCACGAACCTGCCGAACCAGCGCCTCCTTCGAGGGGGCGCAAGGGCGCGTGATCAAGCTTGCGCCGGGCGAAAGCGTGAAGTTCGAACTACAACTCACGGTTTACCCCGACACGGCTGCCGTGGCCCAGGCCGAAGCCGCCGTCGCGGAAATGCAGCGCGGCACTATGCCCAAAATCCACGAAACCCCGCAGCCCGGCTGGACCCCGGCGCCTGAGTCATAAGCTCAGGGATTGCATCCCTGGGCTTTGGAAAGCGAGTTTTCCCGTCCTTTCATGCGGTCCTGCCTTCGTTATGAAATTGTTTCCTTTTCAATGGCGCTCTGCCGCATTGCTGACCGGCCGCGGTTCGTCGATGGCCAACAGAAACACGACGCCCGTCATCCGCGTGATGATGCCGAAGAGAAACAGAAACTCATAACGGTCCAGCGGCGAGTTGCGGACGAAAATTGTCTGTCCTTGCAGATAGTCAAACGCGAGGCCGCCGATGATCGTGCTCACACCGTAGCAGATTCCCGTCAGCGCAAAGTAGCTCGCCACGCAGGCGCCGGCTTGTCCGGGAGGCGACAACTTGAGCAGTAGATTGGGAACGCCAATGTTTATGCCGGCGTAGGCTATCCAGGCGAACCAGGCCAACCCGATCAGCCACCATTGCTCCGGACTGGCCTTCATGTAACCCCATAGCCCGAGCGCCACGATGACCTGGCTGACCATGAGCACCGGCCGATTGCCGAAGCGATCGGCCCAGAGTCCCACCTGGGGGCTCACGAGCGTCTGGCCGAAGGTCATGGCGGTGCGAAAGCCGAGCAGCCAGATCAATTCCAGTTCGAGCGAGCGCACGGGAAACACGCCTTGAGCCGTTTGCGTCAGCCCGTTGAAGAATGAAAACCAGCAGCCAAAAATCATGAGCCGCGACAATCGCCGATCGAACAGCGGCGTGAGCAATTGTCGCCAGCGGAACTCGGCAGGTTGTCCCGGCTCGGCGCCCCCTCCCCGACTCGCCGGACCCGCGGCGCCGATCGGCATGGCCAGCAGCGGGATCACGGCGACCATCAGGAAGACCGCGCCCGCCGCGGCCGGGACGGCATAGGCTGCCCATTTCCAATCAGGAATCCGGCCGCACTGCCAGGCGAAAACTCCACCGCCGAGCATGCCGATCGTGCGGCCCGCGTTGAGCCAGCGTTCCCGGCGACCGATAAACAGGCCGCGATGGGCCAGGGGCACCAGGTCGCGCAGCCAGGCCCACAGCGCCACGGTGGCCAGATATTCCAATAAGTGGTACAAGCACCAGACCGCCACCACGCCGCCGAGCGCGGCCTTCGGCGGCAATCGTTGCTGGCCGACGGCCAACGCCGGCAACGCGGCCAGTACCAATCCGCTGGCAAAATAATTAGCGATGCAAAAACGCTTGCGCGATGTGCCGCCGCGGGCGAAGCGAGCCGCCCCCAAGCGTCCCAGGCCGATCAACTGGGCGCGGCCAGGATTACCCCGACGCCCAATCCCGCTGCTCCCAGCGACTGGACCAGATAAACGATCAGCGTGCTGCTGACGAGGCCGTTGCCCAGGGCCCACAACACAGCGTTTAAATTGGCCGGCCAGTCGCGGCCGCGGAGTCATCGGACGGGTCGACGACTGCATGCTCGCCCGCGGTTGGACTCACGCTTGCCGGCCGATGGGCATCCTGCCAGGGCTGGTCGGAAGAACGATTAGTTGCTGCCATTCTTCAGGAACAGCCCTCGATCCTGCGGCTACGCCAAGGAGATGATTGCAAACACATCGCAACCAGAATACGGGCCTGCGGAGTGCGCCACAAGCCGGCCGTCCCAAGGACTACGGCAAGATTCTGGCTCCCACCATCGTGTTGAGCTTCAGCATGGCTCGGCGATGGCGGATGAGCGAGTCGCGGTATTGCCGCACCACCTCGTTGTATTCGCGCTGGGCGTTCAAATAGTCGAGTGCGCTGATCTCGCCCTGACGCAGCAGATTCACCGACGCGTCCCGGATGCGTCGCGAGCGAGGTAGAATCGTCCGTTCGATCCGCTGCACCGCGTCCAGACTCGACTGATATTCGGCCAGCGCCAGGCCGACCTCCACTTCCACGTGGTGATCGATGGCCGAAAGTTCCGCTCGCGTTTGGCTGACGTTGGTCTGGCGCGGCGGATGTTGCCCTGATTGCGGTTGAACAGCGGAACCGAGCCGAAAGCCGCGACTGACCAGCTCGACGAACTTTGCGTCCCCAGCGGATGGTTGTCTTGCAATTGGTAGGGCGTGTAGAGCAGGAACACGTCGCTCGTCTTCTCGGCCTCGGCCAGCTTGACGTCGGCTTGTGCCCGTTGTACGCCTATCCGATAAGCGTTCAGGTCGGGGCGATGCTTGCGGGCGATGGCCACCAGCTGGTCGCGCGGCGGCGGGGGCGGAGCCGTGTCGTGCAAGGCCGACCGCAATTGGATGTCATTGGATTCCTCGGGCCTGAAATCGAGCAGCAGCCCCACAACCTGATTCGCCTGCCGGATCGCGGCGGCGGCCTGCTCGACGCCGATTTCGGCCGACTCGGCTTGTATCGAAATACGGTCAAAGTCCGGTCGTGAAATGGCCTTGCCCTGAAACTGGGTTTCCGCCAGCTTCGAAACCAACTGCAAGCCGGTGCGGCTGGCCACCGCGAAGCGGTACGTTTCTCGAGCTGCCAGCGCGTTGACGAATGCCGCGTGCAGGTTTTCGATTTCGATCCGCACGGCGTCCTGGTACTGAGCCTCGAGCACGTGCACGGCTCGCTCGGCCACTTCCGTGCGCGCCAGACGTTTGTGACTGACGTCGAGCGGATAAATGACCGTCCCGCCGTAAGTCGCATTGCCGGGGCGAGCCGGGCTGTAACTGCCGTAGGGAACTCCGCCAACCGTGCCGAACACCAGCGGATTGGCGCGCAAGCTGGCGGTGAGCACATCGGCCCTGGCTTGCGGAATTTCGTAATACTTGCTGCGCAATTCGTGGTTCATGCGCACCAGGCGTTCGATCGCGGCATCCAGGGTCAGGCCGTTTTCAGGGCCCTCGTAGGCGGTTTCGGGTAAATCCAGCGAACCGTACGGTGCCGATTGAATCGGGGGGCTTGCTCCGGCGGGATCAGCCGGCTCGTAACCGACCCAGGTGTCCCTTGTCCTTCGGACTCGGCGGCGGCAAGAATGTCGCGGCCAATGTAGGATGTCGCCGAAATGCCCCCGCCGGCGCCTGGCGTTTCTCCGGCCTGCAACCGCGAATCGCGGCCGCCGGGACTGGGTCCCAGCGTGTTGTTGCGACCGCCAATGCTGCCGCCGATCCGAGAGTCGGCACGCACGTCTTGCTGATTTTGCACACCTTTGGTGATCAGGATGATGTCGTCCGCCAGCGACGTGATCTGGGCACGCCCCGATCGAGCTTCACCGCTGAGCACGAGGGCAGCGACGATCAGGGCCAGGTTGGTAAACCGAGGTGCGCAGCGCAGCATGTTGAAACTCGGCGGTCCTTGCCATGATGCCGCCTCGCCGGACGCGGCGGGCAGCGGCTCGGCGGTCAGCACCATCCCTTGGTCCGCCGCAGACTGCCGGCGGAATAATCGTTCCAGACGGATCTTTCGGTCCCCGGAGCAGCGCGCGATTGTCCCGCCCGCACCAATGATTTCGGTCCCAACAGTTGACCGAGTTGAACGACAAGTAACGCTTCTACGGCATTGACCGACGCGCCAGCAGGCACGGCACGCAGATCCCTCATAATCGCTGCGACCGGTCAGCACCGTGGACAGGTGAGCCGCCCGTCAGAACTTACCCAGCCGGCAAACCTCAATCGACGAGTCGCCGCGGCCCGCGGGTTAGAGCGACAAATACCAGCGGGTAGACCGCTACGTAAGAGCAGACCGTGCGGATTTCGCAGCGATCAACGCGGCGGTTGCCGGTCTAGTTCCTTGGAGCGTTGCAAGTCTCGCTGCGCTTCCACATTCAGCCCCTTGGCCTGGTAAGCCATGCCGCGAGCCTGGTAAGCCGCCGCCAACTGGGGCTTGCGCCGGATGGCTTCCGAGAAATCGGCGATCGCCAGGTCGTATTGTTTTCCGTGATAGTAGGTTAAGCCGCGTTCGAAATAGGAGCGAGGGAGTTCCGGTGCAAACGCAATGCCGCCGTGCAATCTTCGATGGCGCGACGAATATCCCCCTGACGACGATAAGCGTAGCCGCGATGCGCGTAGGCTTCGGCAAACTTGGGATCGATTCGCAGAGCCTCGTTGAAGTCGGCAATTGCCTGGGGCACGTTTCCCAGTTGAATCTTGCAAAACCCACGGTTGTCGAACGTGACCTCCGATTTGGGATTCAACCGGATCGTCGCGTCGAAATCGGCGATGGCTTTGGGCAATTCTTGCAGTTTGAAGTAGGCGAAGCCCCGATTGTTGTAGGCGACTGCCAGGTTGGGATTGAGCCGCACAGCCTCGTCCAAATCCAGGAGCGACGCTTTCCATTCTTCCAGGTCTTGCTTGAGGACCGCACGCCCGACATAGGCCTCGGCGCATGCAGGGTCTAGCCGGAGCGCCGTCGTGTAATCGGCCAAGGCCTCGTCAGGATGCTTCTGCTGGCGATGGAGATCGCCCCGGTTTGTATAAGCCGCGACATAGCCCGGCTCGAGACGGATGGCAGCGTTGAAGTCCGCCAGCGCCTTGTCCAATTCGCCCTGCTCCTGCCGCGCATAACCCCGTCTGCGATAGGCTTCGGCAAATTCGGGATCCAGGCGCAAGGCGGTTTCATAGTCGCGCATGGCCGCCGGATATTCCCTCCGCTGCACGTAGAAACCGGCTCGGTTGTTGAAGCCAGCGGCGCGCGTCGGCGCGAGCTCGATGGCCCGGGTGAGGTCGCTGAGCGCTCGGTCGTATTGGCCCAACTCCTGGTATCCCAAGCCGCGATTGGTGAGGGCTTCGACGTGGTCCGGCGCCAAGCGGAGCGTCTCGGTCCAGTCGGCCACGGCTCGCGCGGGTCGGCCACGGCGAGATAGGCGAGTCCGCGGTTGTACCAGCCAGGCACATACTGGGGATTGAGTTCGATCGCGCGATCGTAATCGGCAATTGCCGCGGATATCTCCTGGCGATGATAATGGGCGACGCCCCGCACGCCGTAGGCTTCGGCATATTTCGGGTTCAGCTTCACAGCCGCCGAGAAGTCCGCGATCGCTTTATCGTAGGTTCCCTGGTCTTCGTAGGCATTACCCCGATTGAAGATCACCACGGGGTCATCCGGTGCATAGCGAATCGCCTCGGAGAAATCCTTAACGGCTTCGTCATATCTTCCCGCCAAAAAATGAAGGAAGCCTCGATTGTTATAGGCCTCTGGGTTGTCCCGCGCCGCGGCGATGGCAGACGTGTAATCCGCGAGGGCCTTTTCGGGATCGCCCGTTTCGGAGTAGACCACACCACGTCCGTTGAGAGCATCGACGTCCCGGGCGTTCAGCTCGATGGCCGCGGTGTAGTCGGCGATGGCCTCCTTGGAACGGTCGTGATTGTGGTGCGCGACAGCCCGATTGACATAGGCGCTGGCTAGTTTTGGATCGAGCTTCAAAGCGGCGGAAAAATCCGCCACGGCCTTTTCGTAATCGCCGGTCACATCAAACGCGAGCCCTCGATTCGTCAGCGCCTCGGCATAGCCCGGGTGCAGCTTGAGGGCGATGCTGAACTCCGTAATGGCGGCCTCGTACTGACCGTCGTCGAGCTTGCCCGAGCCCACGTTGTAGTGCCGCTCGGCCACTTGCAGGCGGCCCGTTTCCGCGACGAACTTGCTATCCGCCGGTGCCAGTTTGTCGATCGCCAGCAAAACCGCCTGCCCGTCCGGAGTACGCAGTTCGAGCTGGCTTTCGCCGATATCGACGAGTTCGGCTTCGATTTGCCTGCCCTGGACCGTGTCCTGCCAGGACCGTGCGGGTGCGGGTGTCGCGCAGGCGGCAAGGCAGAGGCAGCAGGCCATGACGAGCAAGCAGGAATTTTTATGTTTCATTAGGTACTTGCGGCGAGTGGGGCCTGATTTCATGAACGACTTTCACACTTCCCTAGTTTAGAACCGCACCTCCCGCGGAACAAGCTTGGCCACGGGGGCGCTGGCCCCACGGGTATCGCCGGCTAAACAAGGGCCGATGGAGTTGCTTCGATTCCGAATCGCCCAACGCCCGTTTGCGAGCTGTGAACCGAACGAACTCGCAGTCGGACATAAAATTGAGTGGAATTATGTACTCGCCAGGTGTTACCTACTTATCAAGTAAACAATTTACGCATTCGACGCGGCATTGATTTGGTCGAAACGCTTGACGCTCGGAAATTCCCGTCTTATACTGCTCGCGCAATTGGCCATTTTTCCCGGCCAAAATGGGGCGCGCCGCAATTCGATCTTATCGCGTTTCCAGCATTCCGATGATGTTTTCTTTTTAAGAGGGTTTTACGCAAATGCGAAACGTGATGTGGCTCGCCGTGGTGGTCGTGTTTTCGTGGTCGGCACGGCCTGCCACCGCCCAAGGACCGTGCGCCGGATGCACGACGGCTGCTCCGGTACCCGCCAACTGTACGACCCCGGCTCCGGCCTACGAACAGGTCGAAAAAACCATTCTCGTTCCGACGATGGTCACCGAGACGCGCAAGGTCTGCGGCGTCGAGTATCGAATCGAACAACGCCAGCGGACCTACACGGTTTGCCGCCCGGTCAGCGAAACTCACGATGTCCAGGAGACTTACACGATCTTGGTGCCTGAAAAACGGACTCGGACGGAACGATATACGATTCGCAAGCCGGTAACGCGTCAGGTGACTCAGCAATACACCGTGCAGGTACCTTATCAGGAACGGCGGCAAGCAACCCGGCGAGTTTGCCAGTATGTGCCGGTCACTGAAACTCGGACCGTGAATGTTCCGGAAACTCGCACCCGCACGGAAACGTACATGGTGGCTCGGCCGGTTACTCGCCAGGTGACTCAGAACTACACCGTGCGGCGTGCCTTACACGGAAACGCGCGAAGGGACCCGTCAGGTTTGCCGCTGGGTGCCGGTCAATGAACAGCGCACCGTGCGCGTTGACCAAGGCCACTACGAAGACCAGGTGGTTGCTCCGACCATCACCTGTTACAGCGGCGGCTGTAGTTCCGGCTGCCATCGCGGCCTATTTCGTCGCCGTTGCTGCGCCGCCCCTTGCAACACCGCGTGTGTTCCTGCCGGCTGCTCACCGTGCGACACCGCCGCCTCTTGTGCGCCGGTTCAAACCCAGAAAGTGTGGGTATCCAACTTCGTGGATAAGATCATTAATGTGACGGTCAATCGCAGCCAGATGGTCAACGAGCCCTATTCCTATCCCGTGCAGGTCTGCCGCCAAGAGACGCGTACACGGACCGTCAACGTATGCGAAACTGTCAATGAACCACGGACTCGCGAAGTGCCCTACACGGTTTGCGTGCCGAAGCAACAATCCTATGTGGTCAACAAACCGCAGATGGTCGACGTGCCATACAGCTACGATGTCACCCTGACTCGGCCCGAGACGCGAACGCGCACCGTCAACGTTTGCGAATACGTGGACGAAGAGCAAACGCGTGACGTGGAGTACACGGTTTGCGTGCCGCGACAACTAACGCGCACGCTCCCGGTCACGACCGTGAAAATCGTGCAGGAGCCACGAACCGAAACCTTTTCGGTTCAGGTCCCCTATCGCGTGGAAAGGGAAGTCCAGGTTCAGGTCTGCAAGCTGGTGCCGAAGAAGATCCTGGTTCAGGTTCTGGTGGCGCCGCCGTGCGCCCCGGCGCCCCCCTGCTGCCCGTGACCGCCAACCGGATTCCGGCGATCAGGCCGCTGAGTTGAGAACCTGCCCACGCTTGCCGTGGGCAAGTTCGTTGAATGGCTCACCCTTGAAAACGTCTTATCGCTCAGCAGCCAACGGCTTGTTCAGCGCGGACTCGCGGCACTTGGCGTGTCGGCGGCCGCGGGGGGTAGATCGGGTAGCTTTCCCTGCCAGACCAACGCCAGCAGAAGTGCGCCCAGAGCCAGACGATATCCGACGAACACGTACGTCGTGTGCGAACGCAGGTAGCGGAGCAAAAGGGCAATCGCGGCGTAGCCCACGACGGCCGAGACCAGCGTTGCCACCACCAGGGCCGTGGCGGCATCGCTGCTTTGCAGTAAGTCGTCACGCCCCTTGTAAAGCTGGAAGATCCCCGCCGCGAAGACTGCCGGAATGGAAAGCAAGAAAGAGAACCGCGCCGCCGCGGCACGCTCGAGACCCCGGAACAAGCTCGCGGTAATGGTCACGCCGGAACGCGAGGCACCGGGAATCAGGGCCAACGCCTGCGCTAGTCCAACCGCCACGGCGTCGCTCCATCCCGCGGCGGCCAGCGAGCGACCTGCCAGGCCGCGCCGCGCTGCGCCAGGCAAGATAGGCTTCGGCGGCCATCAACAGCAAAGCAAAGCCGATCAGCGCCACGCTGATCACGGACAAACGTCGAAAACTGGATTCGATATACGGTTTCAACAGCAGCCCGCCAACGACCACCGGCACCGTGCCGATAATCATCATCCACCCCAGTTTTCCGTCGTGCGACGCCGCGATGCGGCCGCTCAGCGTTTCAGAGATCCAGGCTCGTCCCGTTTTGATCAAGTCGCGACGAAAGTAAACCAGGACGGCGAGCAACGTGCCGAGTTGAATGACCGCCGAAAAGGCGGCACCCGGGTCCTGCCACCCCAAAAGTTCCGGCACGATGCGCAAATGAGCGGTGCTGCTGATCGGCAAGAATTCAGTCAGTCCCTGGACGATGCCTTGAACGATTGCTTCAACAAGCGTCACGAGAGGGGCTTTCGTTAATGGGTTCGGTGGTGGTAAGCTCGGCGCCGCCGTTTTGCTCCGACTGCGGGGAAATTATAGCTTGGGGGAGACTGCGGGCGACCCCGATTCCATGCCCCTTGGCAATTGGACCGCTGCCAACCCGCTAGCCGATCGCGGTGGGGGGCGGCTGCCGAGCGCGCGAAGATTTCTGGCCGGCAGTCGCCGCGGCCTTTTTGGGCTTGGAACCAGCATGGTCAATTTGGCATACTAAAAACTTGTGCCGAGAGTTCGACAGAGGGCACTTTTCTGCGGCAGGGCGGCCCCTGACTGGGCGAGCATGGGCCTGCCCATCCTGCCGTCACAGGCAAATCCAGAGTTTTACAAGCAATCGGCGCGCGTTCCGGGTGTCGGTTTAACCTGGGAGCTCACTCAGAAGGGGATCGATGTTCAAGAATCTCGACCCGGCTAACGTCGGGGTCCACGGTAGTCAAAGTGAAATCATCGAGTCGACTCTGTCCAACGGCTTCAAAGGATTGGACTTGGACATTACCGAGTTCGCGGAGTCCGTCAAAACGCACGGGCTGCCCAAGGCTAGACGCTATCTCGATAGCGCTCGGCTGAAAATCGGCAGCTACCGTCTGCCGCTGAGTTGGACTGAGGACGAGGCGCTTTATCGCGCGGATCTGGAAAAGCTGCCGGCGGCGCTGGAACTGGCCAAACAGATCGATTGCCCGCGGGTAGTCACGACCATCGAGCCGGCGAACGATGTCCGGCCTTACCATGAAAATTTCGAATTGCACCGCCGCCGCCTCAGCGAGATTGCCGGCGTGCTGGCTCGTTATAACGCCCGCCTGGGGTTGGAGTTTCTGGCCCCGCTCGAGCTGCGCAAGGGACGGGCATTCCAATTCCTTCAGACTGCGGACGCCGTGCTGATGCTTCTGAAGAACATTGGCGCGCCGAACGTGGGTCTAGCGCTCGACGTTTGGCACTGGCATTTGGGGGGCGGTACCCTTGATCAACTGGAGGCCCTGGGGGGCGCCAAGATCGTCACGTTATCTCTGGCGGACGCCGAGCCGGACGCCACGGCGGCAACGGCCGATGATTCTCAGCGCCGCTTGCCGGGTGAGACCGGGGTAATCGAAATCGCTGGGCTGCTGACCTTCCTGGCGAAAAGCAAATACGACGGACCCGTCACGCCGCGGCCGTCGCGAACTCAATTCGCCGGGCAAGGCCGCGACAAGATCGTTAAGCAGTTAGGGGCCTCGCTGGATCAGCTTTGGAAAGCAGCCGGCATCAATCCGGCCGGCAAACTGAGTCCGCTGGCTGGCGTTTAGCGATCTGATCGTAATACGCTGGGACGGTATGCCACGCTCTTGAGCCCCGCGGGCTGGAAACGATTCTCGCATCAGCCACTTCCGACGCCATACGTCGTGCCTCATACTTTATCCATGCGTTTCGTCGTGCTATCGCATCAGACGCCGCCCAATTATCCGCGCGGCGATCATTGGGACTTCATGCTGGAAGCAGGTGGCATGCTGCGCACCTGGGCGCTCGAGGCCGAACCTTCGTCGGGGCGCTCGATTCAGGCCGAGGCCATCAGCGATCATCGAATCGAGTATCTGACGTACGAGGGGCCGATCTCCGGTGGGCGGGGCCGCGTCGCGCGCTGGGATGCCGGGACGTATGAGACGCTCGAAGAATCCGTCAGCTTGTGGCGATTGCGTTTGGCGGGGGACAAACTGCACGGCGAGGCGCGCTTGGAGCAGATCGAAGCTCAACGTTGGCTGTTGTCCCTGGGTGGTGCGGCGATCAAGGGCTGATCGGCTTTCGCTTCGCTTGCCGGGGCCGCGGCTTCCGGTACAGGTTCGGTCTTGGTCACTGTCTGCGGGTTCGACTCTGGTGTCTGCGGCGGAAATGGCTCGGCCGGCGCCGGCGGCAATGGGGCAGCCGGTTTGATCAAATCGGCCGACTTGACGGGCTCCACCCGGGTGTCCGCGATCTCGACTGGCGACATTGAATGGGGCGACGCGGCCGCGACGGGCATTGGCGGCGGTGCTGCAACAGCGGCTGCCGGGCTTCGTGAAGCGTGCTCCGTCCGTCCCGCGACGAACAGTTCGCCGTCTCGGAGTTCGATCGTATCCAGTTCCACTCGTTGGTGGGCACTCAAGTGGCCGCTGAGCACAGCCATCGAGAGCAAGGCCACCGGATCGCCGCCGCTGCGCCGCCACTCCAGGGGAAGTTCGAGTTCCCGGGCCGTGTGCGAAATGGCCTCCAGTACATTGCCCAGCGGCAGCGGCATTAGCCCGCAATGCGCCCCTTTGACCCGCAGAGCGACGGTATTCGAGGCGCTCAAGTACACATCGCAGGAAATTGTCAGCACGGCGCGCAGTTCGGGCCCGTCGTAGCGGCAGGCCAGCGTGATGTCTCCAGGCTGGATGGCGACCCGCGGGTCTGAGAAGGTATTCGGTAGCAAACCGGGGTAATTGCGGGGCATGTCGACCGCCAGCCAGCCGTTGATCTGGTCGGCGGTGAAAACCGCGTCCCAACGGCCCGGCTTGCGGACATCGCTGGCGGCAGCGGCGGCTTGTTGTAAAAACTCGTCGCTGGACTTTTCGGCGAGCACCGGTTCGCGCCTGACCGCCGCGTGATAAAAGGCAGGCTCACCGTGGACGGCACCGTTAACGGCCCAGGCGACGAACCCTCCGACCAATAACAGCCCGGCGGCCGAAAACAGCAGGATGCGGTATTTGTGCGACATGTCAGGTCCTGGGGATATGCCCCCTGGCCCTTTCGTGAGCAATGCCCAAATGACGCTGGCGCGGCGATGCCAGGAGTGACAGGAATCGGCCGCATTGCCTCCGATAGCGCCGCATTGCCTCTGATAGCATTGTACGCGCAGGCTAGCCAAGAGCGTCGCCGCAGCTCAAAGTCAGGGCGCAAGCGGCGAGAATCGTAGGATGGGGCTAAGAACGTGTCAATGCGACTCTGCCGCAATTCGGGCGTCGCGCGGACTTTTCCGATCGCCCGAGCGGGGACTTAAGCCCCCTGATTGGCCTCGATTCGCGCAAATCGCACGTTTCAGCAAGATTTCCGGGACTACGCGACGAACCGCAGCAGCGCGTAATTCTTCTTCCCGCTGCGCAGCACCATTACGGTCTCGCTGGCCAGATCGCTGGGGACGAGCTGGCGACTAATCCCTTCCACGCGGCGGTTGTTTACATAGGCCCCGCCTTGTTCGACGGTGCGGCGGGCCTCGGCCTTGCTTTTCGACAAGCCGGCTTCGACAAGTCCGTCCACGATGTTCAGGCCGGCGACCAACCGCTCCCGCGGCAGTTCCTTGCTGGGAACATCGGCAAAAATATCGGTCAATTGACCGTCGGTGAGGGCCGTGATCTCGGCGCCGAAGAAAATCTCCGTGGCCCGCCGGGCCGTGGCCAGGCCGCTGTCGCCGTGAACCAACTGGGTCAGGGCTTCGGCGAGCCGCCGCTGGCTGTCCCGTTTGCCGGGATCGGCACCGCGGGCCGCGTCCAGCGCCTCGATCTCTTCGTGCGGCAGTTCGCTGAGAAACCGCAGGCACTTGCCGGCGTCCGCGTCGTCCACGTTGATCCAGTATTGATAGAACTTGTAAGGACTGGTGCGGGCCGGAGACAGCCAGATGGCCCCACTTTCGGTTTTACCCATCTTGCCGCCGTCGCTCTTGGTCAGCAGCGGCCAGGTCATGCCATACAATTGCACGGAGCGCAACCGGCGGCCGAGGTCGATGCCGGCCGTGACGTTGCCCCACTGGTCGCTGCCGCCGATTTGCAACTGGCAGGCAAAGTGCTCGTTCAGATAGACGAAATCATAGGCCTGCAAAAGCATGTAGCTGAACTCGGTGTAGCTGAGCCCGCTGTCGGTGCGCTCCAGCCGGCCGCGGACCGAATCCTTGGCCAACATCACGTTCACCGGAAAATTCTTCCCCACGTTGCGCAAGAATTCGAGGTACGAGAAGCCGCTCATCCACTCGTAATTGTTCACCAGAATCGCGTTGTTCGCGGCAACCGTGCTCTGGGCCTCGTCGCCGAAATCGAGGAACTGATGCATCTGGATTTCGATGGCGGCCACGTTTGCTTGCAGCACATCAACCGACAACAGGTTGCGTTCCTCGCTCTTGCCGCTGGGGTCGCCGATCATGCCGGTGGCCCCCCCCACCAGCGCGATAGGCCGATGTCCGGCGCGCTGAAACCGCCGCAGCGCCATCAGCCCCATCATGTGCCCGACGTGCAGGCTATCGGCCGTGGGATCGAACCCCGCGTAGACGGTGCGGCTCTCCGAGGCGAGCCAGCCGGGCAGATGAACCTCGTCGGTCGTTTGATGAATCAGCCCCCGCCAGCGCAGGTCGCTGTAGATGTCGCTTTGCATTGCCGCTGAAGTCAAAGTCACGTGTTAATTCCGCAAGTGCTCTAGCGCCACATATCGTCGTTGGCGAACGGATGGCCCGGGCCGCTCAGTCTTGGTTTGGGGAGTGCCTTGAGGGCTTGTTCGGCCAGTCGCAAGTCTTCGCGGGTGGAAATCTTCAGATTGATGGGCGAACCAGGCACCACCGTCACCGGATGGCGCAATTCGCTCGACGAGCTGCGCGTCGTCCGTGGCCCGAAAATCGCCGCGGCGAGCGTAGGCTTCGAGCAGCAATTCGCGGCGAAACACTTGCGGCGTTTGGGCTTCCCACAGGCCTTCGCGGGGCACCGTTTCGCTGATCGCATGATTGGCCGCCACGCGCTTCAGCGTGCTGGCGACTGGGATCCCCAGAATCGCCGCTCCCGACTTCTCAGCGGCCTCGAAGACATTGGTGATCCAGACGTCGGCCAGGCAGGGGCGAGCCGCGTCGTGGACACACACGTACTCAATATTCGGCTTCACGCGGGCCAGCGCCTTGGCAACCGAGTCGAACCGTTCAGCCCCTCCCTCGACGACGTCGATCCCCAGAATCGCGACGTTGGCCCCGAACTTGAATTGGAAGTACTCGCGGTCTTCCGCCGAGATGACCACGATTAACTGCTTGACATCGCTACGGGCCAGGAATTTTTCAGCCGAGTGGAGCCAAACCGCCCGATCCGCCAGCGGCGCGAACGGCTTTTTGTAGTTCTTGTCGACGAACCGGCTGCTTTTGCCGGCAGCCGGCATGATGACGGCAAATTGTGCCACGTGCTTGAACCCTCGCGCGGTTGAACGTTTCCGCAAGCCGTCCATTGTGGGCGATCAGGGGGTTTCGTCAAGCGGAGTCGGTCACGAAGAACGATGCCCAGAAGCGAAGAGGTTTATAAGAAATGCAGGAAATCAGGAAAGAAAAAAATGAGATAGGAAAGACAATTGGTCGAGTCGCCCGCGTTGACCTCACTTGTTCTCGTAGGGCATCAAAATCTCATCCGGCACCAGACCGGCGATGGAACGGAAGCCCCCTTCGGCGATCGCTTCGCCGAGTTGGCTCGCGGCGCGGAAGTAGCGATCGCTGGGACGCTGGCCCGTGAGTTTTCGGATTAGGTCCTGGCAAAGAATATCGGCCGCCGCGCGCACGATTTCGTCGTCCTGACCGCCGGCATACAGGCTGACGCAAAGGATGGTGACCGTGTCTTGCACGCGCTGAGATAGTTCGGTCATGCGGCATTGCCGGTCGGCCAGCGCCAATTGGTGCTTGCTCATCGTGGTGCTGATTTCCACCGCGGAGCGCTGCAAGGCATCGGCTGCGTATTCGGCGTGCGCGGCAAGCGGGCCCGGCAGCGGCGGCAATGCGGCCTTGGCCGGCGGCAGGAGCTTGCGGCCGAGCATCCACTTGCCGTAAGGGATCAAGACGTCTTTCAAGGCCCAGGCGTGCGCCGGATTCAGCATGTTCGGCTTGCGGATCCCGGCGGCCTGCAGCGCCTTGCCGATCGGCTCGAAGAACTGCACTCCGTGATGCTTGACCAGCGACTTGAAGAAGCCCATCGCCAGCATCTCCCCTTCGCCTTCGTAAATACAGGGAGCCAGATACTCATGCACGTTGTCTCCGAACAGGTGTCCGTGCAAGAACGAGCGGCCGCCGTGGGTCTTCATGAAAAGTTCGACGGCGGCTTCCTTCTGGGCTTCGCTGCCGAAGATCTTGGCCACGACGCATTCCATCTCGCCCCGATAGCCCTGATCAATCAGGCCGGCGCACCATTGCACCAGGGCATCGCAGCCGACCACCAATCCGGCCAGCCGAGCCAGCCGTCTGCGCACCAGCTCGCGGCTGACGATCGGCGCGCCGTAGGTTTTGCGGAACTTGGCCCAGGGAAGGATGCTGGCCATCATGATCCGCATGGTGCCGGCCGCGTTGGCGCACAGCGCGATGCGGCCCAAGTTCAGCCCGTGATAGGCAATCGTTAAGCCATCGCCGCGTGGGGCCTGCAACAAATTGGCGGCCGGCACGCGGAGATCGCGGAAGATGATCCCCTGGTTGTTCGTGTGCTTGAGCGCGTACAGCCCGTATTTGCGCAATTGGAATTGTTCGTTTTCCTGTTCCGGCAGATCCACGATCAGCACGGCCGGCTTGCGCTCGATGAGGCACACCAGGCCCACCGTGCGGCCGGGCACGACGTTCGTGATGAACAGCTTTTCACCGTTGACGACATATTCATCGCCAACCAGTTCGGCGCGCGTGCGCAGCGCCGTTAAATCGGAGCCGGCGCCTGGCTCGGTCAGGGCGAAGCCCGACAGAGACTGGCCGCTCGCCAGGCGCGGCAAGAAGCGGGCTCGCTGTTCGGCGTTGCCGAAGGTTCGCACCGGGTCGACGGCGCCGATGCAGCCATGCACACTCGCCAGGCCGGCCACAGTCGGTTCGATCAATGCCATGCGAGTCAAAAACGGCGCAAAGCTGGCAAACGGGGCACCCAAGCCGCCGTATTGTTTGTCGACCAGCAATCCCCAGTAGCCGGCTTGAGCCAGGTCTTCCATCACGCGGTTGCTGATTTTGCGGTGTTCGTCATAGATCGTCGCGGCAGCCCGATGCCGCCGCATGACGGCCAGCGAGTCCTCCATAACCTTGCTCACCTCAGGCGGCGTTACCGGTGGGCGGCTGGTGAACAATTCGACCGGCAGATGGCGATCCCAAACGGCCTGATGCACGGGACTGTTGACCGTTTGATATTGAGCGGCGAAGAGGGCTTCGACCTGGTCATCGGCCTTGTCGATGGCGCCGGTGCGGCGGGCCTCGTCGTCGCTTTTTCCGCCCAGTTTGAGGGCCGTTTCGGCAAACGACGCTTGTTGGTCGGCGGCGACGGATGCTCCGTGGCCAGGTGCCCCGGATTTGGGCAAAATGTCAGAAGGATCGTGCTCGGTGGGGGCTTTCATGGGCTATCCGTAACTGCAAGAGAAATGATTATCGGAGCTGTCCAGTCGGGGAGCTTCTCGGCCTTAACGGAAATCGACGCGCTGACGCCCGGGGCTCGCTAAATTATACGACACTGGGGCATTTCGGGGTGGCTCGCGGCTGTGTGGACTAACTCGCACACCGGCTCGCCGCGGGGTCGTCGGCATAAAGACGCTCGATTTCCTCGGAAAAATGGCTCAAGATTACGCCGCGCCGCAGTTTGAGCGTGGGCGTTAGTTCGTCCTGCTCAATGCTGAACGGACGATCGAGGATCGCAAATTTTACCACTTGCTCCCAATCGGAAAGCCCGGCCAGACAAGCCGCGATTCGCTGGCTCACGAGGCTTTCGACGGCCGCCGACGATGCCGGGTCGGTCCCTTTACCGTCGGCGGCGTTATCCGCGCCGCGGCTTTCCAGCGCGCCGCGTATTTGGTCGCGGTCGAGCACGATCAGTGCCGTAAGATAGTTTTTCCCTTCGCCCACGATCACTGCCTGGGCAATCAGCGGATCGGCCGTCAGCCGGTTTTCGAGATAGGCGGGAACGACTTTCTTGCCGCTGTTCATCACCAGCAGCTCTTTCTTGCGTCCGGTGATGCGGAGATAGCCGTCTTCCAAGACCCCCACGTCACCGGTGTGCAGCCAACTGTTTCGGATCGTTGCGGCGGTGTCCGCGGGGCGATTCCAGTAGCCAAGCATCACATGCGGCCCACGAGTGAGGATTTCGCCGTCGTCCGCGATGCGAACTTCGATGCCGGGAATCGGCGGGCCAACGGTGCCGATTCGCTGTGCGCTGGGGCTGCACGTGGAAATGACCGGCGAGGATTCCGTCAGTCCATAGCCTTGGGCGAGCAGAATCCCTTGCCGAGCGAAAAATTCGGCCACATGGTCGGGCAGAGGGGCTCCTCCGGCGCAGCAAAACTGCATCCGGCCACCCAACAACTGTTGCAAGGCGCCGGGCTCCTCGGCGCGTCCCTGAGCGATCAGGTGCCGCCGCAGTTTGTCGTAAAAATAAGGGACGCCGTTGATCACCGTCGGCCGTAGCACGGCCATGTCATCCACCAAGGTTTCGCGGCTTTGGGCCAATCCCATTTCGTATCCTCGGGCGATCCAGGTGTACAGGTCGGACGTGCGGGCATAGATGTGCGAGAGGGGGAGCCAGCACAATCGCAGATCGTCCGTGCTGACTTGAAACGCTTCGAGCGCGGCAAGCGCGTTCGAAGCCAGGTTGCCGTGGCTGAGCATGACGCCTTTGGGCTCACCGGTCGTACCTGAGGTGTACAGAATTGTGGCGAGGTCGTCCGGTTTGACCTGCGACAGAGCCTGCAGCTCGATTGCGTCGGCATCGGCCGGAAGCACCTCCGCGGCGAGTGCTGCCAGCGCGTCATCGCTGATCAGGCGGGCAGACAATTGGTTTCGGGCCGCAGTCGCCACCGGCGTTGAACCCAGTAGCGGAGCGTCGGCGGATCCAATGACCAGCCGCGAGCCGCTGTCGGCGATTTGCCAGGCCATTTGCTCCACCGACAGTGCGCTGTGCAGCGCCACGTGAACGCCGCGGGCCAGGTGAATCGCCAAATCGATCACGATCCACTGGTAGCGATTGCCGGAAACCTGCGCCACACGATCCCCTGGCGAGATCCCGAGCTTTTGCAGTGCTACGGCGGCGCGGCGCACGTCGGCTGCCAGGTCATCCCAGGTCAACAGCTGAAAACGGCTGGCGACGGCTGCTGGGATTGTTGGCGGCGGCGTTGGTGACCCGGCGCTGGCCAATGGGGCCGGCCGGGTGCCGTGCGGGATGTAGATGGCCCCGCGCATGCCGCTGAGACGCACGCGCTCGCAAAACAGCGACACCAGGGTTTCGCTCAGGGGGTCAAGTGGCATGAATTGGCTCCGTCCGTTTGGGGCTCGCTAGGGTTTGAGTACGGCTTTCGTCGCCACGCCCCCTTTGACTGATCGAACCGTGATATTGTACGGTCCTGCCCCTGCCACAATCCAACGAATGTAAACCGGCGTCATGCCCCTGAGCGAGTCGATACGCACCTGCTCCGGTTCGCGTTTCTGTTCACGCGGCTTTTCGAACAAGACGCTGGAGTCGACCAGCGCGGTGATCACGCGAACGTTTTCACCCGCGATGCCGACCCGATCCGGCGGCGTGATTTTATGTTCGACGTCGCTGACCGCATGCGAGGGAATCAACTTGCGATTGATGACCGTGGCCGACACCTCGAACAGCCCCCCTTCGAGCGGCTTGACGCTGGGCGGCGTCGATTTCGACGCGCGGCATCTGGTCCGCGTGATACAAGGTGAAGGCCATGTTGCGATGGCATTCCTGTTCCAGCATGAAGCTGGGAGGTTGTCGGAGCCAGTTCTTTTTGAATCCGCCCACCTCGATCTTGCCGAACTGCGGATGATTGACCTCGTGCCAGGCTACGAATCCGTCTCCCAGTAACAGGTACTTATTGAATGAATGCTGTTCTTCCGTTTTTCCGAACCAGTGCTCGTCCGATTTTTGGCCGAACAGGTTGTAGCCTGTGAACAACTCGTTGGTGAACGCGAAGATGCCTTGCACCGAATAGAGCCAGTCGAGCTCGCCGCCAAGCACTTCGTAAAGTTCCTTGCCGGTGTCCATGGAGCGATAGCCCGGCAGCAACAGTTCCCCCTTCTTGCCGATCATGATGTAGACCGCCAGATCCGAGGCCGGCAGATTCGCGTGCTTGTCTCCGGGGGGGCGCAGGATCATGCCGCCGGCGTTGTGGTACGACTGGGCCCCGGCGATATTGGGGTGGGCCATGATGAAGTCGGCGGCCATCCGGTCTTCTTCGATCGACAGCGGATAGCGGTCGGAGCCGTGCTGAATGCCCGGCGGTTGCCAGTCCCAGGGCCAATTGCGGTTCGGATCGTAATAGCCGTCGCCGTCCTCGTCCACCTCGCCGTCTCCGTCGTTGTCGTAGCCCTCGGTGTCGAGCAAGGTGTACTCGCCCCGCTCGTCTGGCTTGCAGGGGATGAGCAACTCGGGAAACTCGGCGTGGAGCTTCCAGCGGCCGTTCGGGTCGCGAATGCGCATCTGGGTGATGTTGCCGTCGCCGTCCAGGTCATCGGGCCCGTCCTCGTCCACCAATCCGTCCCGGTCATCGTCTCGCGGGCGTTGTCCGCTGCGCGGGCCGTGCGTGCTGTTCGGTCGAGTCATGTGAGCGTCGCGCGAGTCGGGACTCATCATCGGCAGGATGTAGAACACGCGCTCGTCGAGCAAACGGGTGACGAACTCCTGGCGGCCGCACGTTTCGAGCAGATACCAGGCCGTGTAGAGAGCCACTTCGGACCCCTGGATTTCGTTGGCATGGATGCCGCCATCGATCCAAAAAGCTGGCTTTCTCGGCCTCGGCGCCAGCCTTGAAATTGGTGATCGTCAGGACCCACATGTCGTGGCCCCCGTAGGACTTTCCCAGGCTCGTCAGCCGGCAAAGCTCGGGTGGGCGGCGGCCAGTTGCTCCAGCAGCCGGGTGGCCGCGGCATGGTCGCGGTAGGCGTTCCACTGGGCGGGCACCTTGGGATCGGCCGGAGCGCCTTGCGGCTCGTAAACGCTTTGCGCCGGCTTTTCGGGCTCGGCGGCGGCAAGGCCCTGGGTGACGCCGCGAGAATGGCTGCGAAGCTGCGAAAATAATGACCAAGACCCAACAGCAAAACGGAAAACCGGCCCTGTGCGGTATTCCAGCCGGACGGCAGACTGTGGCATCCAATTTTATTGAATCGTGCGTCATCATTTCAATTCCGCGGTCGTGGTTTCACTGCCTACGGCCGCGGCGTAGACGGTGATTTTGATGATAGCGGGGATGTCCGTCGGAGCTCGCAGAAGCCACGTGGGCTCGGCCGAGCCGCCGCTGCCGGGCAGCGCATCGAGCCGTTGCCGGGGATGGCCGGTGACCAGACTCACGCCCGCAGGCAGATCGAGCTTGATCTGCAAGGGATTGGTATGTTCGGTCGTACGGCTGATGGCCGGCTGGGTCGGCAGGAAACCTGTGTTCAGCAGCTTGACCGTCAGGCGGAAGACACCGTCTCCCAGCGATTCAACTTTCACGCGTTCAATCTTCAGTCGCGGCAGCCAGTCGGCAAGGCGGACCAGAAAATCGTAATACTTATCCGCCAGGGCCGGCAACTCGGTCGACGGAGGATTAAGTTGTAAAAAAGGTTTGAAGCCCCCCACCTCCACCTTTTGGCCGGGAAAATCAGGATGCTCGATTGGCTGCCAGTCGATGAATCCGGCGATGCCCTGCTTTTCGAACCAGCGCAGTGCATTCAGTTCGTCGGCGCCTCGTTTGTCGTCGCTGGCCTTGGCCGCCGACTTTTTCGCGGCTTCGTCCTTAGTGGAAACCGCCTTGGTCGCCTCGCTCCCGGCCGTGTCGCTCCCTTTCGCCTCGTTCCCTTTCGCGGATTTTTCGTCCACGGGCGGCGCGAGCTTTTCAACTTTGTCGTTTTCTTTTTTTTCGGGTTCGGACTTGGCCGGCTCCGCGCTGGATGGCGTTTTTGGGATCCACCAGCCGCGAGCACCGAGCGACCAACGGCCGTAATGGAAGTAGGCCCAGGGGACGAACGAACCTTCGGCTTTAGGCGACTCCGGGGCGCCGCTGCGGCCAAGCAGTCGCGCGGTATTGCTCGGCCAGATAATTCAAGTGCTCGGCGTCGGCGGACAAGACCGACGTTTTAATGCGATCGGAATCCTTTTCCGACTTCCAGGGCTCCAGCAGATTATCCTCCGGCGCGAAACTCATCACGAGGGCGATGTTGGGATGCGTGAAAGCAAAGTCGGCCACCGCGCGCGATTCGATTTCAGACACCTGGTGCGGACCGGCGCCTGGCTGGAAGAACGGGTATTGGAAGGAAAAACTGCGGTTGAACGACACGCCTCCCGGCGGGTCTTCGTTGAACAACTCGTCGTGGTCGTTGTCGATCCCTTCGGTGATCACCCGATAACGACCCTGTTCGTTACGTTTTGGATCCGCCTTGATCAGCACGCGGCCGTCGGCCGGATGAGGCAGGTAGGGGCCGCTGGGATCCTCGATGCGGAGCATTGTAATCAGGCCGTCGCCGTTAAGATCTTCAAACGGATCCTCATCAATCGCTCCATCGCGATCATCGTCGGTGCTCCGCAAGTTGACGGCTCGTTCGTAGAAAGGAGGACGAAAAAAAGCCTCGCTGGCATCGGGGTTCGGACGCGGAATGATGTAGACCGTATAGCGATGAAGCAGTTGCCGAGCGCGATCGACCGCGACGTCTTCCGCCGCCGCGGACTTGGGCTGCACGCCATCTGCCGCTCCTTTTGGCGACGTCCCGGCCAAACGCCTCGCAATTCGCAGGGCCAGTTCCGAACCGACCAATTGGGGCGCGTGAACATTGCCCAATAGCAAAACCGCCGGCTTGTCGTCAGGCTTTAACGAATCGTTGGGAGCATTCATCGATAGCGTGATCAGCCAGATTTCACGTCCGCCCAGCGTGCGGCCGAGCGACGAAACCTTGCGCATGGCGTCTTGGCCAATTCCTGCATTTCAGCAGCCAGCGACCGGTAGTCCAGATACCCAGTGAGCACCCCTTGAGCCTGGGCCGGGGCGGCCGGTAGCGCAGCGCAAAGCCAAGCGAGCGCGGCCGGAGGAATCAACCGGCCAATCAAACAGCGACGGTGACGCGGGCAATGCATGCGGGAAACCGGTGAGGGGGCGGCAGGGTTCGACTAATGTAACCTACGGCGCGGCGGCAATCATGCCCCAACTGGCAATACCCGAGCCGGCGATTTTCTGGCCGCCAGGCTGCGGAGGGTTTGAGGGCCCGGCTCCTGATGGCCGAATCGTCTGCCCCGGCGACAAGCCGGCTATCGAATCATAACGAAACTGACGCCATAGGCCAGTAAGACGAACGCCAGACCGCCCAGCATCAGCCAATCATAAGCCGTGAGATAGACCAGCATTGGCGACCCGCGGGCGAATTCTCAGGTCCAATGTTGCATGTCGAGACTGACGTTGTGTTGCTCGCTGGTGCTAATGGCCTGAATG
This sequence comes from uncultured Planctomycetia bacterium, assembly GCA_963807715.1. GTDB lineage: Bacteria > Planctomycetota > Planctomycetia > Pirellulales > PALSA-1355 > CAWECK01. The sequence goes on along the minus strand of CAWECK010000016.1, from coordinate 184,203 downwards.
TCGGCCCGAACGCGGAAAAACGCGTCGACGACACGGGCATCCCATTGCTGGCCGGCTCCGGCCATAAAGATGCCGTTGAGCTTTTCCACTGTCAGGCCCTTACGATAAGGCCGGTCGCTGGCCATGGCGTCGAACGAGTCAGCCACGGCGACGATGCGCGCCATGTAGGGAATGTCCTCGCCGGCCAGGCCGTGGGGATATCCCTTGCCGTCCCACTTTTCGTGGTGGTGCAACACGACCGGCAGCACCTGGTCGAGTTGCTTGAGGTCTCGCAAAATCCGGTGCCCGATCACGGTGTGCGTCTTGATGTGCTCGTATTCTTCGGGAGTGAGCTTGTCGGGCTTGCGGAGCACCTGGTCGTCGATGCCGATCTTGCCGATGTCGTGCAACAAGCCGGATAGATACAATGTGTTGAGTTGCTCTTTGTCGAAGCCCAGTTCGCGGGCAATCCGGACGGAAACGCGGGCCACGCGGTCGCTGTGGCCGCAGGTGTAGGGGTCCTTGGCGTCGATGGCTGACGTCAAGGCACGCACGACTCCGGCCAGGAAGTCGCGTTGCTGGCGATAGAGCTCGATGTTGCCGCTGTGGATGCCCAGAATGGCGCCAACCGAGCTCAGCAAGCTGGTTTCGACGGTGCCGAACTCGCGGTCGTCGCGATGATTGAACGCGGCCAGCCAACCGAACAGATGCTGACCTTCGCTGAGCGGCAACACGATCAGTTGCCGTACCCCAGGCAGTGGCCACTCGCTGGTGCCCGTCACTGACGGGTTGATCAGCACGGGATGGGTTTCACGAGCCAGACCCAAGTATTCGATCAGATCCGTGAATTCAGCACAATCGACCGGGCAAGGTCCGGTCGTCAGCCATACCGGTTCCGTGCGCACATGCTCGATTCATTGGGCCGGGTTCGGCGAGCGGAAGCATGTGAATGGCCAACGACTCCGCCGGCGCGACCTCGGCGAGCCAGTCGAGCGCCAAGCGACCAAGATCTTCATCGCGACGGGTAATTTTGAGGTTTTGCGTCAGCCGATAGAGCAAGCTGATTTCTTCGTAGGTTGTCGACAGATGAAGCGCCAGACTGTCGACTTCCTGCTCCAAATGCTCCCGGCGACGGTCCGATTTGTACTTGGCGGCAAACAGTTCGGCCAGCCGCAAGATCGCGTCAGGCGGGGTCGAATGCTGCTGCCGAATCCAAACGTCGGCCGCGGCCGCCGGCTGCCCCAATAGCTCGGCGGCGCGGGTCAGGCGTTCGCCGGCAATCGGCGATCGAGTCACGACGATGCCCAGCGCCACCCAGGTCACGTGCGGCTCGGGAGACAGCGGAATGGCCACCACGGCCAACGGCCCTTCTTCTTCGATCAATTCGGGCCGGCCGCGGCCAGCCACGACGCGAGCCAGCTCGCACCACCAATCCCAAGCGGGAGGCAGAGCCGCTAAATGCGGGCCATCGGCGTCGACTAGTTCGCCTGTCTGTCCGTCTAAGACGACGAATTCCGCCGCAAACCACTGCGTCAGTTCGGCACTCAACTTATTCATTTCGACCGCTAGCTGCGGCCTGTGTGTTTCCACGCCGGGCATCGCATGCAAACCAGTCGCGTAGTTGCCGTGAGCTGACATAAATTGCTGTGCAGGTTAAACGAATCGGTCGAAGGGCACCTTAGCGTTCGTTTCGAAAGCCGAATGAACTCTACGTCATTTCCTCCCTAAAGCGATTGCGGGTAAGCGCTAACCACGGAAGTTGCTCTCGTTGATCGCGCTTGTTCGGGGTGCCCGCGCACGATTTTGACGGTTGTAAGTGACGTGACGGCGCACGGCGACGCGAGATCCCCTTGTTCGATTACCATCAATCCGCGTGGCAATTTGAGAGCTTGCCTGGTTTTCGACCTCGGTAAGTTGCCGAGGGCTAAGAAATTGCGCGGCACGCGCAGAGTTCATCGCGCCATTAGCCAGGCGGCGAAACGGTTGACGGCGAACTGTTCAATCAACTGCGTTGCCGGTTGCGAAATCGAGCGCTCACTCGGTTGAGCAAGGCCCGCTCTTTGGCCGTCAGGCCGTCGAGCCCCTTTTCATGCAGGCGCGCGAGAATTTCATCGACTTGGCGCTCTTCGTCGCGCTCGAGATCAGCCTGCCGCTGGCGCCGTTCGTCACGCCGCCGTTCGATCCAGGAGCGCAGCTTTCCGGCTTTGCGTTTTGGGCCGTCGTAATGCCGCTCCAGGCTGGTGTAACCCTGAGAGAAGTCATAACTGAACATGTCATCGTCCAGATTCTGTTCTTCCAGTCGTGACAGTTCTTGCTTGGCGCTGAAACCCAAAAAGAGTGCCATCAGCGCCAGCGGCACCCAGGCCGGATCCGCAAGGTCGTAACCCATCCAGGCGATCAAACACAAACCAATGGCTAGCGCTTGGGCGGCTCGGGCAACGACCAGTACCGCCCGGTGATAGTCGAGCATTAGCCACGCTAGCGAGCGAAACAGGCGAAGTCCGTCCAAAGGATAGGCCGGAGCGAAATTTACCAGCAGCAACAGGCCGTTGATCCAAAATAGGAGCTTAACGCCCACTGCCCAATGGCTCCCTTCGAACAGTCCCTGAGGGTGCAGCGGACTCAGCAAACCTAACATGCTGCCGCCAACCATGACGACCAGTGGGCCCGTCATTAACCAAAGCACGAAACTCACCATCGGCCCCGCCGCCGCCGTGACCAACTCTTCGCGCGGGTCGTGGGCCACTTGGGGCTGCGTCAGTCCGCCCAGCGGACCAAGGACGATGTGTTCACAATGGCCCCCCAAACGAAACGCGGCCGCACAGTGGCCGATTTCATGGGCCAGCACGCTAAGCAGCAGGATTGCCAGTCCCAGAAAGGCATACTCCAAACCGACCCCTTCAACCCGGGCCGCGAAATAGAGCACGACCACGCCAAACATCAGGAACGAGACATGCAGACGAACCTGGACGCCCCACCAGCGATGCAGATTCAGGCTCCAACTGGAAAGATCGCGCATAATGAGCCACCGCAAGACATTGCGGCGCAAGAGGGCGATTGGCGAGGCCTCGTAACTATGTTATTCTAACATTAGCTGGACATTGAATCAACGCACCGAACTGGGGTCACGAATACGTGGTTGCTCCGGACGACGAAGAATTATTGATTGCTCGGCGATTTCGAGTGGTTCGGCGGAGGCTTCGCATGGCCGACGGCAGCGAACTGGTCCGCGAAACGATTCAGCATCCCGGGGCCGTCGTCATTTTGCCGCTTCTCTCGGATCAGCGAGTTTGCCTGATTCGCAACCAGCGGATTGCAGTGTGCCAAACCCTCATTGAATTGCCCGCCGGCACCCTTGAGCCTGGGGAAAACCCAGCCGTGACTGCCCAGCGGGAGCTAAGCGAAGAAACCGGCTACCGTGCCGATCGGATCGAGCGGCTCGGGGAGTGGCTGATGTCGCCAGGGATTCTGAACGAGCGGATGCACGTCTTTGTCGCAACCGGGTTGAGCCCTGGACCAACCGCTCTGGAAGCTGGCGAACAGATTGAGCCGCTGGTGGTGGACTGGAGTCATGCGCTGGAGATGGTGCGCAACGGTGAAATCGTCGACGCCAAGACCGTGGCTGCGATTCTCTTTTATGACCGCTTTCACGAGCCCTCGCAAAAGTAGCAAGGGCTATCTGCCCATGGGGCCGGCATTGGGCAACATCAAGCGTCCGGGACCTGCGCCGGGCGATTGGTTCGATCGGAGCGGCCCTTGCCAACGGCGAATATGAGCCGCGGCAGGTCCCTCGGTGGCGTCTCCCGCGAACTCCACCTGGCTGCGCACCAGGCCGGCCACTTGCAGCCGATCTTCGGCGATGGTTCTGGGCACCCCCTCCAGATCGCTTCGCCAGGCGGACATGACAGCCGTCGGAGTGATCAGCGATCCCTGGCCCGTCCAATCCAATTGGCTCAGCAGCGCCTCGGACGGCTCGGCCCCGGTAAACAGTACCAGGGCTGCCGTGGAATCCAAGGCCAGAACGCTATCGACCGCCGAAACGCTGATCTGGCCCATCGCGGCGCCAGCCGGTCGCTGGACGCAGAATCGACGCGGCATTCAAGCACCGCGGCCGACGCCCGCACTGTCGTGTTGAGCAGGCTGAGCATGAACGTTTGATCGCTCCGCGGGAAGACACCCAATCGCACTAAGGGGCCCGAACTCAGATGGAGCGACTGACTGATCTCGATCGAGGGGACTCGATCGGGCCGGCATTCGATCGCCGCGTCAACGCACGAGAAGACGCAGTTGTCGCAAATCATTTCCCCCCCGGCGATGCGCCGCGGCGGTCTGGCCCGCGCGGTACCCCTGACCAGTCGATGGCGATCGGCCGCCAATCGGCGGCCAGACGGTCTGGCTGGCTGCGAGCATCCTGAAACGAGCAGCCGCGAAATTCGACGCGCTCGGCGCTCAGCCGGACGATGGCAGGCGCTGCGTGCTCAACCTCCGGCGTCAGGTCCGACGCGTCCCAGACAAAGTCGATATTCTCGAACGTCACGTTTTCCCCCTGGACGACGAGCCCTTGCGCCGGGACATATACAAGCGGCCGTCCACTGTCGACGCCGCGCAGCGTTTGCCCGGGCGCAGTTCGAGCCGTGCAATCCGCTGTGGCCGATCGCAAGGGAGCAACTGCGGCTCGAGGGGCATGGGACCCTGCGAGAGACAGGCGCCGTATGAGTGGCCGGCACAACGCCGCCGATATCCGCCTCCGCTTGCGGCTTAGCAACCCGCAGCGGCACCATGCGGAACTTCATCCGCACTACCTCGGGAACTTTGCTTCGCAAATTTGCTCGTCCGTGCATCGGGCTTCGCATCGCGCAGTTCGAGCGTCGCTTCGACCGAACCCCAGCGCGGCCACCAGGACAATTGATGCCGATACCGCCAGCCTACCGAAACCCCCAACAACAATCCCAGGCATGCCGCCACGGCGGTCGCATTGGTGAGCCGCGAGACCAGCGAATTACGACGCCGGATCGGCGGTCCCCACAGTGCGCGCGGGCCGTGCGGCTGTTGCAATAACCGCTGCACCGTGGACACGGCGCCGCGGCCGGGCGGACCCAAAAGTTCGCTTACTTCCCGCATCGACGTCGGACGATCGCCCGGATCCGGCGCCATGCAAGCCCGAACGGCATTGGCCAACGGGGCTGGCACTTCGGGGGCCAGTCGCTCCACGTCAGTCGTCTTGGCGAGATGGACCGCCCGCAGTTTTGCAATCGTGTTACCCCCGGCAAACGGCGCCCGCCCTGTCGCCAGGTGCCACCACAGACAACCGCAGGCGTAAATGTCCGTGGCGATCGACGGCCTGGCCGCCGTGGCAATGCGTTCCGGCGCGACAGTGTCGTAAGCCTCGGGGGGCAAATCGCTGAAGGCATACCCTTCGGCCGGACGCACGATCCAGCGCAGTCCCGGATGCGACAAGCCGATCCGGCCATTCTCCGTCAGCGACAAGCTCAGGGCTGACAAATCGCCGTGAACGATTTCCAACTGCTGCAATTCCGCAAGAGCCGCCACCATCTGCCGGGCGATGTGCAGCACGGCCGCGCCTGGCAGCCGGCCATTCTCGACCATCCAGCGGGCTGCCGGGCTTCCTGCGACCGGCCGGCACGCGGCCCAAACTCGCGTGGCCATCGATGCCCGCATCGTCGATGGGAGCGCAGCCTGGGTGCGATCAGCAAGCGGCTTCGCTTCAACCAGCGGAGCCAGTTCGGCGGCCACTTCGTCCAGCGGCCGCTCGGTCCGATCGACGATCAACAACCGCACTGGCTGCCGCGTCGCTAATCGGATCGGCCGACATAACAGCGGGCGTACCCGGGCCGGGCAATTCCGACGCGAAGCACATAGGGACCGGTTTGCAGCTCCGGCCCCGCGGCCGGCATTGATGCGTGCGGCCTGAAGCGGCGTCAGCACGCGGGCCTGAGCCAGGGCATCGACCCAGACGGAATCGAAATGCGGCAGATCGCGAGCCAAGTCGCGCCACGAGCTGCGCCACGCTCCGCACTTGCCCGGGCAGTGGCTAATTGCAACCGATCGAGCAGTTCGATCAGCGACTGCGATGCAACAGGTTGCTCAGCCATAGTGAGTCGCTTTTGTTGAACGAAAGCCGCCAGACCCCAACGAAAGCCCGGGGACTGCCGTCCCTGGGTTCCTCGCCGCACGGCCCCCAAGAACGCCGCTAGCTATCAGAACGCCCAACTGGCGACAATAGCAATGCCAATGCTGGCCCGGTGTCCGACACGCACGCGAGGCAGCATTCATGCCGCGCAAGGAGATACGGCCTGCGGCAAATCCTGGGGAAAGTCCCCCCCTTTCTGTCCGTTGACAAGGTCTCCCCATGACTTAGAATGAGACGTTTTCCTCCATCCGAACCTTTCCAGTCGCGGCTAATCGCCGGTCTTGGAACGAGAAATCCCGTGTTGCTGGGGGCCGACATCCGTGCATTACCCGTTGCTCGACGCCGCTGCCTGCCATCCGCATCCGGGAGGACCAAGCTTGCTGACACCGACGCAAAAAGCCGACGTGCTGATCGAAGCCCTGGGGTGGATCCGCCACTTCCGCGGCAAGGTCACCGTGATCAAGCTCGGCGGCAGCATCATGGAAGATGTCAACGCCTTGCGGCACCTGCTGATCGATGTCGTCTTCATGGAAACGGTCGGCATGCGGCCCGTGATCGTGCACGGCGGCGGAGCGGCGATCAATCGGGCCATGGACGAGGCCGGCCTCCAGCCGCGATTCATTCAAGGCCGTCGCTATACCGACGAAGCCACGCTCGACATCGTCGAACGCGTGCTGGCCTACGAAACCAACGAATACCTGGCCAGCCGCATCGAAGAGTTCGGCGGCCGAGCGGCCGCGCTCAACTTCCGCACCACCAACGTGCTCTGGGGCGAACGGTTGCAGTTGACCGACGACGCCGGGCAACCGGTCGACTTGGGACACGTCGGCACGGTCACCCGCGTCGACCGCGGACACGATCGACAATCTCTGCTTTGCGGGCATCGTGCCGGTCATTCCGTCGATGTGCCGCAGCGAAAAGGGGCAAAAGCTCAACGTCAACGCCGACACGGCCGCCAAGGCCGTGGCCCAGGCGCTGGGGGCCGAGAAGCTGGTGTTCCTCAGCGACGTCAACGGCGTGCGCCGCAGCAAGCACGACCCCGATTCGCTGATCAATTCGCTCACGCCGCGCAAGCCCGCGAGTTGATTCGCAGCGGCGCCATCGACAAGGGCATGATCCCCAAGGTCGAGGCCTGCCTCGAAATTCTCGACAAGGGCGTCCGCAAGGTCCACATCATCGACGGCCGCGAGCGGCATTCGTTGTTGCTGGAAATTTATACCAACAAGGGCGTCGGCACCGAAATCGTCAAGACGAGCTGAGCGACATCCGACTTGGTGCTGACCCGCGCGTCAGACACTGCTTCGAGCTTCGCGCGGGTCTCAAACCCATCCAAGGGAGTCCCATGGCCACTGCGAGCGCTGAGTTCCAAGACGATCGAGCTGTTCGAAGTACGTCGTGCCCAACTACCGGCGCTATCCGGTCTCGCTGGTGCGCGGCGAAGGCTCGTACGTCTGGGACGCCGAAGGCCAGCGCTATCTCGATTTCTTTCCCGGCTGGGGCTGCAACCTGCTGGGGCATTGCCCGGCGCCGGTGGTGAGGGCCGTGCAGGAGCAAGTCGCCACGCTGATCCATGTGCCCAACACCTGGTACACCGAAGCCCAGGGGCGCTGGGCCAAGGCTTTGAGCGAGCGCAGCTTTGGCGGCCAGGCGTTCTTCTGCAATTCGGGGACCGAGGCCAACGAAGCCGCCATCAAGCTGGCCCGGCTGCACACGCCCAAGCAGCGCTACAAGATCATCACGTTCAAAGGCGGCTTTCACGGCCGCACGCTGGGTGCCACCGCCGCCACGGCGCAGCCCAAGTATCACGAAGGGCTCGGCCCGCTGATGGCCGGCTTCGTCTATGCTCCGTTTGGCGATCTTGGACGCCGTGCGCCGGCTGATCGACGACGAAACGGCCGCCATCATGGTCGAGCCGATGCAGGGCGAAGGGGGCGTCATGATTCCCGCCCGACGGCTTCCTGCAGGGCCTGCGCGAGCTTGCCGACGAGCACAGGCCTGCTGCTGATTTTCGACGAAGTGCAAACCGGCTGCGGCCGCACCGGCGAGTGGTTTGCCTATCAGCATTTCGGCGTCACGCCCGACGTCATGACGCTGGCCAAGGCGATGTGCGGCGGCATCGCCGGCGGGGCGCTGCTGACCACGGCCGAAATCGCCCCCAGCCTGCGGCCCGGCATGCACGCCGCCACGTTCGGCGGCAACCCGATCGCCGCCCGGGCCGGCATCGCGGCGATCGAAATGATCGAGCAGGAGAACCTGCTGGAACACGCCCGGCGGCTGGGCGAGGTCTTCCGCCAGCGGCTTACGGCGCTGGCGAGCGCGATGTCCGCTGGTGCGCGAAGTGCGCGTGGTGGGCGTGATGATCGGCGTGGAGTTGACGATCGAAGGGCCGCCGGTCGTCAAGAGCTGCATGGAGCGCAAGCTGCTGATCAATTGCACGCACGACACGGTGCTGCGACTTGCTGCCGGCCATGAACCTGAGCGAACAACAGTTGCACGACGGCTGCGACATTTTGGCCGAGGTCCTCAAAGAGCAGGTTCAGTAAGCAGCGCCCTGGACGGGTGCAAAAATCCTCGGGGACTGAAGAAAGCTCGCCGCCGGTTGGCTCGGCCAACTCTTCGAGCCTTCGGCAAATCGCCGCAGTGCTGGTTTAGGGCGGCAGTGTTGTTTGGTTACTTAGGCGGCAGTGTCGGTTTAGTTAGTCATTAGCGTTTTCCAACGGGCACATGCCATGCGAAACTTGCTCACGGTGGCCGATCTCAAGACGGTCGAAATCGATCGCATCTTCGCCATCACCGAAGATCTGAAAACCAAATATGTCAGCGGCTTGCGCGAGCCACTGCTGCCAGGCCGCGTCATGGCCCTGCTGTTCGAAAAGCCTTCGCTACGGACACGCGTCAGCTTCGAAGCCGGCATGATCAACCTTGGCGGCAGCAGCCTGTTTCTGGGGAACGACGTGGGCTTTGGTGCTCGCGAAAGTCTGGCCGATTTCGGCCGCGTGCTCAGCCAATATGCCGACGTGGTGGTGATGCGGGCCTACAAACATCAAACCGTCGTCGATATGGCCCGTCATGCCACCTGCTCGGTCATCAATGGACTGACCGATTACGCGCATCCCTGCCAGGCTCTGGCCGATTTGTACACATTGCAGGAGCTCGTCGGCCGGCTCAGTGGGCTGACGCTGGCGTACGTGGGAGACGGCAACAACGTTGCCCGCAGTCTGGCCGAAGGCTGCGGCCGCGTGGGCATGCGGTTCGTCATGGCCACGCCACCGGGTTACCATTTTGACGATGAGTTTTTGGCCACCTTGGAAACCGAAGTGCCGGACCTCGATCTGCACGTCACCGCCGATCCGGCCGAGGCGGTGCGCGACGCGGTGGCCGTTTACACCGACGTGTGGACCAGCATGGGGCAGGAGGCTGAAACGGCCAAGCGCCGCAAGGATTTCGCCACCTTTCAGGTGAACGGCAAACTCATGTCACAGGCTCCGAAGGGATGCTATTTCATGCACTGCCTGCCGGCCCACCGCGGCGAAGAAGTGACCGACGAAGTGATCGACGGCCCCAGCAGCATCGTGGTTCAGCAGGCTTCCAATCGGCTGCACGTGCAAAAGGGAATTTTGGCCTGGTGCTGGGGGCACAACGTTAAACGGGACTGTGGACCCAAAAAATCGCGAACTGAGCCCGCGAGCGCGAACCGCGCCGGAACAGAGCTTGCCGCGCGAGCAACCATAACAACCAACGCGCGGATAAGCCGCAAGCGAATGTCGGCGGGATAACATGCCCATGAATTATTCGCAGTATATCCACGAGCAGGGCCCCCGCTTTGAGCAAGAGCTCTTCGAACTGCTGCGCATCCCCAGCGTGAGCGCAGTTAGCTCGCATCGGCCCGATATCCGCCGCGCCGCCGAGTGGATCGCCGGCCAGTTCCGCCGCTTGAAGCTCAAGGTCGATTTGGTCGAAACGCCCGGCAATCCGATCGTCTACGCCGAGTCTGCCCCGGTGCCCGGCGCCCCCACGGTGCTTGTGTACGGTCATTACGACGTGCAACCTCCGGATCCCCTCGACGAATGGATCTCGCCGCCGTTTGAGCCCACCGTGCGCGACGGCAACGTCTATGCCCGCGGCGCAACGGACGACAAGGGCCAGATGCTAACCCACGTCAAAAGTGCGGAAGCCTGGCTGGCCACCGCGGGCCGCTTGCCCGTGCAGCTCAAGTTTCTCATCGAAGGGGAAGAGGAAGTCGGCAGCGAAAGCCTGACGCCGTTCATCACGGCCCAACGCGAGCGGCTCGCCTGCGATTGTGTCGTGATCAGCGATTGCTCGCAATTCGGGCCCGGCCAGCCAGCAATTACCTACGGCCTGCGCGGGATCGCTTATTTCGAGCTGCGGCTTACCGGCCCCAAGCAGGATCTGCACTCGGGAACTTTCGGCGGCGGCGTGGCCAATCCGGCCAACGTCCTCTGCGAGCTGATGGCCAGCCTGCTGAACGATCGGGGCCAGGTGCAGGTGCCGGGCTTCTATGACGATGTCCTGCCCCTCTCCGACGAAGAGCGGCGGCAGATGGCGGCCCTGCCATTCGACGAAAACGACTTCATGCGTCAAATCGGCGTGGACGGCCTGCGCGGCGAGCAGGGCTATACGACCCTCGAGCGCCGCGGCGCCCGGCCGACTTGCGACATCAACGGACTGTGGAGCGGCTACCAAGGCGAAGGAGCAAAGACCGTCCTCCCTGCCCGGGCCGGCACGAAATTCAGTTTTCGCCTGGTGCCGAATCAGGACCCCCACAAAATCGCCCGGGAGCTTGAAGCGTTTCTGCGGGCCCGCTGTCCGGCCGGCATTAAGCTGGAACTGACCGTCCACTCAGGCGCTCCCGGGGTGGTGGTGCCGCTGGATAGCCCGAACATCACGGCGGCCCGCGTGGCCATCGAGCAGGCCTTTGGAAAACCGCCCCTCTTCATTCGCGAGGGCGGCTCGATCCCGGTCGTCGCGACCTTTCACGAATTGTTGGGAGTCGATACCTTACTACTGGGCTGGGGGCTGGACGACGATAACACGCACAGCCCAAACGAAAAGTTTTGCCTGGCTGACTTTCATCGCGGCATCCAGGCTAGCGCCCGGCTATGGGAAGAGTTGGGCCGCCTGAAAACCTCTGGGCAATAACCCGCGTTAATTCGCCTCGGCCCGCGCTGGCGGCTTAGCCGCTCTCAAACACCACACGCTCAGCACGCTAGGACGCAATCGCCACTATGCTCGATCGCAAATTTGTCGCCGAAAACGCCGCGCTCGTCCGGCAGAACAGTTTAAATCGCGGCTCGAAAGCCGACGTCGATTGTTTCGTCGCCTTGGAGGCCGATCGCAGGAAACATCAGGCCGCGCTCGACGACCTGAATCGGCAGGCCAATGAAGTCAGCAAGTCGATCGGCAAGGCGAAGGATGCCGCCGAGCGCGAGGCCCGCAAGGAAGAGGGCCGCCGCTTGCGCGAGCAGGCTACGGCGGCGCAGGTCGAGTTGGACCGCGCACTGGCCGAATCCGACGCGATCTTGCGAACGATTCCCAACCTCACGCACCCGCAGGCTCCCGTCGGGACGGACGATCAGGCCAATCTCGAAGTGCGTCGCAGCCGGCACGAGCCCCGCAATTTCGACTTCAAGCCGTTGGATCACGTCGACCTCGGCCAGCAACTCGACCTGTTCGACTTCGAAGGGGTGCGCCAAGGTAACCGGCCACGGCTTCTACTTTCTAAAGAACGATTGCGTGCTGCTCGAATTGGCGCTGCAGCGCTATGCCATCGACTTGCTCATGCAGGAAGGCTTCACGCCGACGATTACTCCCGACCTGGCCCGCAACGAGATTTTGCACGGCACCGGCTACATTCCGCGCGGGCCGGAGACCCAGATCTACAGCATCGCCGACACCGATCTGAGCCTGGTGGCCACGGCCGAAATCACGCTGGGCGGCTTGCTCTCGGACCAGGTGCTGGACGAAGAGCAGTTGCCGATCAAGGTCTGCGGGATCAGCCATTGCTACCGTACGGAGGCCGGCGCCGGCGGCCGCGCGGCTCGCGGACTCTACCGGGTGCATCAGTTCACCAAGGTCGAGATGTTCGCCTTCACGTTGCCGGACCAAAGCGACGCGATGCTAGATTATTTTTGCGAGCTGGAGTGCCGGATTTTCGACGGCCTGGGCATTCCCTATCGCGTGGTCGACACGGCCACGGGCGACCTGGGCGGTCCGGCCTATCGCAAGTATGACCTGGAAGCCTGGATGCCGGGTCGCGGCGCCGCCGGCGAATACGGCGAAGTGACCAGCACCTCGAACTGCACCGACTATCAGGCCCGGCGGCTCGGCATTCGCTTTCGCCGCAAGGGCGAAAAAGGAACGTCCTTCTGCCATACCCTCAATGGCACGGCCGTTGCGATCAGCCGCGCGATCATCGCCGTGCTCGAGAATTATCAACAGGCCGACGGATCGATCGTGGTGCCGGAGGTCTTGCGGACGTGGATGGGCAAGGACCGGGTTGTCGCGAAGGGATAAACGTTCACATTCAGCTTCGCGCGTGTGCCGCTGGCTCTGCCAGTGCCGATTCGCCGCTGTTTCCAGCACTGGCAGAGCCAGGGGCACGCGTAAACACGGCGAGTTATCGCCGTCGCCGGCCGATCCAAGTTTCCGCGAGCGATGTCGTGGGACTCTCCACGCGGATGCCTTCTCCTTCGTAGTCGACCACGAGCGGAGTGATGCCGTAGTGGCTCAAAGCCCGCTGCGAATGGACTTCGTCGCCGATTATCTCGGCAATCCTGGTTTCGGACAACGGCACCTGAGTCCAGCGGTCGGCTGTGGGGAGGCATCGCTGCGCGATGCCCCACACGGTGTAAGGAGAGCCCTGATCGGCCAGCAGCAGATTGGCGTAAAAAACGGTGGGCCAAACGTTGTAGTAGTCGCCGGTCACATGCGTGCAACGCTGATCGAGCACTTCGTGAGTGAACTTTCCGGCCGCCTCGGCCAAACTGCTGCGCACCACGTCCATACCCGGCCGTCCGTGACGCACCGCCGCCACCACGCAAAACAGGGCCAGCATTGCATACGGCGCTCCCCGTACGCGCGGGACGTTGGGCAACACCGCGGTCCACTGCACGACGGCGAACAGCAGGCAAGTCGCCTTGCCAGAGAAAGACGGCGGCAAACGCGTACCGACTATAGTCGGTGCGATGCACGTGATCGAGGCTGGCGATGAAGGCAAACTGCACGACCGCCGGCAGCAGCAGCCCCAGCAGCAATCGGGCGGAACCTGCAAATGAGCGGCGACCGGCCGACCAGCCTAACGTAACAAGTCCGGAAAGGGCCACGACGCTTACGGCGGCGAGCCACGCGGAATCCAGCGCGCCGGGCATGTTACGCAAAATGCCTGCCGCGCAGGTCAGCCATTCACGGGGCGTCAGCAGTTGATAAGGCTCATGAACCGTCGAGGCATAGTGCGAAATGGCCATGCTTAACAGCAAGCCACTGCCGGTCGCAACGAGCGCGATCCCATCGGCCGCGGCATAGCTGGCTAATAGCCGCCTCGGGAATCGGATAACCGAGGGCGAGAAATTCTTCTTATCCATCACGCTCGATCCTGCCGGCTCGGGCACCACGATAAGCACTGGCGGTTCATCATCCAGGCGATCGAACTCGCACGCCGCATCGCGCAGGAAAAACGGACGCAGGAGCACGAGCGGCGCCAGGGCGAACGCCAGCGAGGGATTCACCCACAGGGCAAGCCAGATGAGAGCTACGGCCGCAATCGGCCGCCACCAACCGCCCTGTCGTCGCCAATCATATTGTCGTCGCCAACCACATTGTTGCGGGCGGGCCAGCACGATCAGTGCCAGCAGCGCCAGCGTCAATGAAGTGGCATACTGATGGATGTAAATCAAGTAGTCGAATTGCTGCCACAGGCGCGTGGCCAGGACAAACAGCAAAGCTCCGAGCGATCCAATGGCCAAGCCCCGGCGTCGTCCGGCGACGTAGAATCCCAGCAGAAAGAACCCCGACAGGCCCGACAGCGTGGTCAAGCCGGATTGGACGAGCAGATTGGTGAGCGGATGATGAAACGGCGACGCCAGGGCGGGGATCAGCATACCCAAACGGTTCTGTTCCCAGAACAGGGGCGTCCAACGAAAGATGCTGATCAAAGGCATGACCAGCGAATCGGCGTTTTGGTAGCGGTGGATGGCTCCCAGATTGATCCACAGCGTCACCGCGACAAGTGCGGCGACGGCGCCCACCAGATTCCAACGTCGCATGGGGCCGCCTTTTTTCGCTAATGCCGGGAAAGCTCAACTTGCAACCAGCGGTTAATACCAAAGTATCAGCTTGGGAATCAAGAGTGGTTGCCGGGCAAAAACGGGGCACGGGGCAAACGGGGCGAAAAAAGAAAGTTTTCTATTGGGAAAGCAGAAAAATCTCGCGGCGCGCAATGAACAGGACGCACAGCCGCGCAGCACTGTACGCGATGAAGCGTCAATCGCCACGTCTAATTCGCCTGGCCCAAAACGAGGCCGAGCGCGGTGGGCTGGGTTTTCGAACCGTGACCGAAGATACCGACGACCGGCGCACCGTCGCCCCCCAGCTGCGCATCGTTGCCACCGGTTCCGCCGATCCAATCGCTCGTGTAGTTCTTGGCGGGATTCAGTCCTGTTGGCCCGATCTCCATGAAGGTTATGTCCAGACCGTCAATCCACAGGCCGGCTTTGATCCGCATTCCTCCCACGGCGTAGCCCTTCTTGGCGACGAGCTTGATGCTTGCCTGACTAGGATTGCCGAACACCGGGCCAGGAACTTGTCCTTTCTCGGTCAAAAAAATGGGCCGCAAGCTTTGGATCGATCTGCCGTTGTGAGTAATGTCAAACCCGACCAGCAGGCCCCCCGCTTCCGGTACGGCACTGAATTCGGTCCTGCCGGGAATCAAGCCGGCTTCACGGGTCCTGCTGATGTGTTGATCCTTGACCTGCGTGTGGATTCGCTGCAAAAGAGCCTGCCGCGTGGTGCCACCGGCCGTCTTTGCTCCGCTCTCCCCCGCCGCGTCCGCGATGGCGTCGGCATCCGCGGTGATGACCCGTTTCTCGGCTTTGATTCTTGAGAGCCCAGTGAGGCCAGACAGCGCCTTCTCGTACCACTGGCTGGCGTGTTCCAGCAGCTTCTCTTTGGCGGGCGTGGCCCACTTGTCTGCCTGGTCATGCCAGCCGTCGGCTACCGCCAACAGCTCGTCGGGATTCGCCTGCACGGCCAACTCTTTCTGCGCCAATGCCTTCAATTCGATGTCGCTGCCTTTGACCAGTTGACCAAGCCCATTCGTCCAATCTCCTTTGAACAAGCAGCGATAACGTCCCACTACCAGATTGGCGGCGGTGTCGTCAGGGTTGGCCTTCAAGGTGTCCTGCGCAGCGCGCACCGAGGAAAAGGCTTCTTGCAGAGCCCTATACTGCTGGCCTCGTTCCTTGATCCGCTGAGTCAGCTTGGCGTCGCGACTTTTGTTCGCCGCAGCGACGGCCAACCCACCGGCGCGCTTGGCGACATCATAGAGGTCAACATCGACAGCCTCGTCGAATAACGCGAGCCCCTTTTTGGCCAGCGCCCGCTGTTTCTCCGGAGGCGCCTCGGGCGAGGCGAGGGCGGCCAGGGTATCCGCTTTCACGTTCAAGCCGTCAATTGCAAAGCCGGCCGACAGCCCATCGGCGGCGTCAAACGCGACGTCCGCGGCGCCAGCGTCGACCGCCAGTTGGCGGGCCTTTTCCAGCAGCACATAGCGCGCCTGTCATATCGCTCTTTTCTCCCTCCGCGTGATTGATCAGCTGTCGCGCCAGTTCCAACTTCTTAGCCGCTGTCTTACTGCTCTCGAGGTCCTTCTTGAACAACTCGACGACGAGCTCCTGGGCTTTGGCGATCGCCGTAGCATCCGGAGCGGGAAGTTTTTCATCACGGGATTTGCGAAGCGCGGCCGGCTTGTTCGGCACGGCAGAACTCGTAACGGCTCCGTTTGGCGTCTGTGGGCTTCCGCCAACCTGCGGCGGATTGCTATTGGAAGCGCTCGTCGATTTTGTCGGGGAGCTGCCAGGCGAGACGCTTGCAAAAGCGGGACCGCCATCGGGGAAACTCAATTCCGAAGGTTTCACCCGCTCGCAGCGGACCTTCATCGGCACGCGTTCCGTTTGGCCTTTTTCCGTTACTTCCGCGACCAGATCAAGCATCATGCCTCTCGGCGCACCCGCTTTCAGGTCGAATTCGATCATGCCGGTCCCCTCAATTGTCATGTAGGGCTTTTGCCCAGCTCTTGGCTGAGTCGTAAATTCGTAGCGTTTCTTAATCGTCATGATGTTGTCGGAAGTATCGACGACTTCATACGTGGTGCGTTCCACCGCCAAGTGGGTAACTACAGACTTGGCGGTGAAGGTTTGCGCGCGGGTGCGCAGTCCGCCGAAACCATACGCGCCACCACCACCGCCCCCGTGCATCGGTGGCGGCGTGGGAATATTATGCGGACGCGTCCGCGATGAAGGGCGCGTGCCTGGAGGCGGTTGCGGTTGCGGTTGAACCACGACGACCGGTTGTTCGACTACTTGCGTGACCTTCATCAGCCGGCCCACTTGCCATTTTTTCTTGCCGTCGTTCGCCATCGGCTCGATGAGCAATTCGGGCAATTCCCCCGTGCCGAAGGGGACCATTTTTTTCCCCGCGGTCTCCGAGATTTCGCCTTGCACATTGGCAATGAAACGGCCCTGGTCCGACAATGTCTGGTTGGCGGTCTTGGTGATTGCCTGGCAATAGCCCCGGTAATTGATCAGCCGACGTTCAGCTTCCAACGCCGCCGGATCGATGGTCACGTTCAACAGCGCGACCGACGGTTTGACCTGTTTGGCCAGTTCGGTGCTCTTGAGAGTATCACCTCCGTCCCGAACTTCGTACTTGATTCCGTGCTCCTTCAGCAGTCGCGCGACGTCGTTCGACGGTACTACGAAGCCGATGTTCGACACGTCGTCCCTCACGAGCTTGGCGCTGGCGACGCCGATAACTTGCCCTGTTGAGGTGGACCCCGAAAACTGGACAGCCTGATAAGATGTAGCTTCCCCCCAGGGGAGTGAATCATCAGGAGGTGTCCGAGTGAGCAGGAAGCGACGAGTATTTGGGGCTGCGTTCAAGGCGAAGGTGGCCTTGGCTGCGATTCGTGGGGATAAGACGACGGCACAGTTGGCGTCGGAATTCAGCGTGCATACGAGCCAGGTGACGGCCTGGAAGAAGCAGCTCTTGGAGCAAGCGACGGACTTGTTCGAGGACGGCCGCCGAGCCCGGCCCGACGAGCGGGCCGCGAACGAACAGCAACTGTACGAGCAGATCGGCCGCCTGAAGATGGAGGTCGAGTGGTTGAAAAAAAAATCTGCCGAGCTCGGTTGACGGCAAGCGTGGTTGTATCGAGGTGGGCCATACCGGCCTGAGTGTGTCGCGGCAGTGCGAGCTGTTGGGTCTGGCACGCAGCAGCCGGTATTACGTGGCGGCAAGTGAGACGGAGGAGAACCTGGCGCTGATGCGGGCGATCGATGCCCAGTATTTGGAAACGCCGTTTTACGGCAGTCGTAAGATGGCGGTCGAACTCTCGGCGAATCGCAAGCGCGTGCGGCGGCTGATGCGGGTGATGGGACTGGAAGCGATCTATCGCAAGCCGCGTACGACGCAGCGTAATCCGGGACACAAGATTTACCCTTATTTACTGCGGAATGTGGAGGTCACCCAAGCCCGAACCAGGTCTGGAGTAGCGACATTACTTACGTGCCGCTTCGTCATGGCTTCATGTACCTGACGGCCGTGATGGACTGGTACAGTCGTTACGTGTTGTCGTGGCGATTGTCGAACACGTTGGAAGGAAGCTTCTGCCTGGAAGCCTTGGACGAAGCGCTGGCCGCTGGTCAGCCGGAGATTTTCAATAGCGATCAAGGCTTGCCAGTTCACGGCCACGGCGTTTACCGGCCGGCTGCAATCGCGTGGTATCGCGATCAGCATGGATGGCCGCGGTCGAGCTTTGGACAACGTGTTCGTGGAGCGGCTCTGGCGGAGCGTCAAATACGAAGAGGTGTACCTGCGAGACTACGGCGATGGCTGGGAGGCGGAGCGATCATTGATGGCGTACTTCCGTTTCTACTGCCATCGCCGCGTGCATCAGGCATTGGATTATCGCACGCCTGCAGAAGTGTACGGCGAGGCAGTAAACGGCCGATAACAACGAAAGCAAATTGCGGCACTAAAAATCCTGGCTGCGCCACGCTACGGGGAGGGCAAGTCTTCTCTGAAACCGAAACGTACTCAGCCGTAGCGGCCGCGCGAGCCCTTTGAGGGGGCTCACGGGCCGCCAGCCTAACAACGCTACATCTTATCCAAGGCTGAAAACTGTCCAGCACTTGGGGTCCACCTCATGTGTCGTTCACCACCGGGCCGCCGCTGTTCCCTGGGTTGATGGCCGCATCGACCTGAAACAGCTTATCTTCCTTGTTGTCCTTGGAATCAATGATCCCGGCGAGGATGCCGCGAGACATCTTGATGTTTTCGCCGACCACACTGGCCATTGGAAAGCCTACGGCCAAGACGTCCTGGTTCAGTTCTGCCTTGTCGGAATCGGACAGGGCGATGACCGGCAAGTCATTCGCGTCGATATGTACGACTGCCAGATCGTGCTGCCGGTCATAGGCCACGACCTTCGCGGCGTAGGTCTTGCCGCTAAGAACGGCCTCGATTTTCATGGCTCCCTTGACGACGTGCGCACAGGTTACGATGTTTCCCAGCGAGTTAATGACAAATCCAGTGCCGTTGCCGGTGATCGGCCCCGTTTCCGTATCTTTGCGTGCGGCAGCCGGAGCCTTGCTGGCGGTATAGACGCAGCCCCCTTTCCAGCTGGCGGAGTCTGCACTTCCGTCGAGCGTGATCGAATAGGTATAAGCGTATTGCTCGCCGTTCCGCCAGGCATATTGCAGTTCCGTGCCACCGTTCGAACCAGCGGACACCGTGAATAGGGCAATCAATGCCAGAAGTATCGCGAAATGTCGGGACCGGAATCGCGCCGGCCGGGCAGATTGGCAGGCCACCCGCCGGCCAAAACGCCGAGCAACCGGCCAGAAATGACATCGCGACATAACGCCCCCTTCGAAACCACGCGCTGCTGGATGGGTGAGCACGATGACATGGCAGCCGGCCGATCGCCAGATATGAACCATGTTAGGCCACCAGTATATCACGGTGGAGGGGGGAACAAATTCTTCGTTTGACAATTGCAATGCGGCTTCGCACATGGCCCCCAAATACAAAACTACCGAGAAAAATTGGGCGACGAACCAGGCCGCTGCCCCATGGGCCGCCCATGAAGCCACGTTTGAGCGACCGGCGCGGCAGAATCGAATAGCAACGCGTGAGGTTCGGCAGCCTGGGCCGCAGACAGCGGCACCACCGCCAGGTTGGCCAGCTTGCCGGGAGCGAGCGAGCCGATTTCCCGTTCCAGGCCTAATGCCCAGGCGCCGGCCAGTGTGCCGAGTTCCAGGATTTTCGCTGGACGGACACCTGAATGATGTGCGGCGACGAAGCGCATCTCCGCCAGCAGGCTCAGATCAGGATTCGAGGCTCGGCTGTCGGTGCCGAGCGCCACCCGGACGCCAGCCGCCAAGAGCCGCGCCAAGGGATAGGCCTCGTGCCCGAAATAGGCATGCGTCCGCGGACAATAGACGACCGTCAGCCGGGCGGCCTCGGCGGTCAACAACGCAATGTCTTCCGCACCCAGGTAGTTGCCATGAATCACGAGGGCTCGCGGAGCGGCGGCAAGCGCGTGCAGAATGTCGACGACGCGTCGGCGGTTGAATAAGTCGGCCTGCCAAACGCCGCGCTCTTTTAGCAACTCGGCCAGTGGGCCTGTGCCGTTGGCCAGCAATTCCAGTTCTTCGCGACTCTCAGCGACGTGCATGGCGAGGGGACAACGACGCTGCCGGGCCAATTCGGCTGCGCACCGCAGGAGATCGGAATGAACGGTGTACGGCGCATGAGGGCTCAGGCCGGGCTGATAATTTGCATAGCCCTGCCAGGCGTGGAGATGCTGCTCGGCCGCGCTCGGCGCCATTTCGGCACGTTCGGGCGAAAGCCCGATGAGCTCTCGGAACAAGGTGACGTGAACGTTTTCGTGAGAAACGATTTCCTTGTCGTCTCTAACGATGCCATGGTCGTAGGGTTCGTTCCGCCATCCCTCGGGCGGTGACCAACCGGAGGTGACAATGTCGCCCAGCGCGGTCGTGCCCGCCGCAAGGGATTCCCGCAGACCTCGGCGAATCGCGGCTACGGAATTTTGTTGTGATCCGCGAACCGCCAACACCTCGCGAATCCACTGGGGCAGCGACATGCCGGGCTGGCCGAGCGGCGCGGTTTGATCGCTGAATTCCAGGTGCGTATGGGAATTCACCAGTCCGGGCAAAATCGCCACGTTTCCCAAATCGAGCGGCGGCTTGCCCGAGAGATTTGCTCCCACGGCCACAATCCGCTCGCCGGCAATCGTGAGCACCCCATCGATCAGCGGCGGGGCGCTGACGGGAAACACGCAACGGGCAAGCAGCGCCAGCGGCTGATCGGATACGGCGCCCGGTAATAAGTTCGCCATCGCTAACCTTACCAACTCGCTCAGCTGGCCAGCGAATGCCCCGCCGCGTTGTCGAGCGATTCCTGCAACGACTCTTCGCTGGAATGGGCATACGGCAAATTGCGGAGCCAGAGGAGAATGGCGGTGGCCGCGAGCCGCCGACCAGCACGGCCGGCCAGCGATAGAATTGGCCGCTCGCGTCATTGGGGTCGATGAGCCAATTGAGCAGCGGTCGCTCCGCCACCACGTCTGGTGTGAGTTTGGCCGCCAAGAACATCAGGGCATTGTGCGTCATGTGAAACAGCACGCAAGTCAACAGGCTGCCAGTTTGCACGGCCAGAAATCCGAGCACCAGGCCCAAGATGGTGGCCACGATCGATTGCTGGAAGATCGTATGGCTGACGCCAAAGAAGATGCTGCTGATGACGATGGCTCGCCACTTGTGTCCCATACGACGCAGACCCGAGAGAATGAAGCCGCGGAAGGCGATCTCTTCGCAAATCGGCGGAACGATCGCCAGCATCCAAAGCCACGGCCCCTCGATTTGTCCCACCATGCGGTTGAGGTCCGCGGCAAGTTGCTCGTCAATCGGATAGATCTTCATCACCAGGGCACGCAGCGCAAAGGCAACCGGGTGCAGGACCACCGCCAACAGCAGCACCGCCGGCATCGTGCTCCACCGCGGCAGGCGGAGCAGCAACGTTTCGCGCGGACTGCGGGTCAACATGATAGTCATCAACAGGGCCGGCGTGGCCACGACAACCAATTGGGTGACAAGCGCCAGCTCGGCAAGGTTTTGCTGAGATTTCTGCAAGGCGAGGCTCATGAAAAACTGCACCAGCAGAATCATGATGCCGCACAGCACCGCGGCCGGAACCGTCGGGGTGTCTTCGCGGTCGCGCATCAGATGTTTGAGCCAAAGAGCGACGTCCAGCCGCTCGCTCTCGCGAAACAGGACCGATTCGGAGTTGAACTGATCGGCCGCCCAGCGCATGGCGAACAGGCAGCAGGTCAGCGTGACGGCGACAACCGGAGGAATAAACGGCAATGCCGCGGCATAATTTCCTTCGAGCATCGTGCGCAGCAGCAGCACCATGCCGGTCACCGGAATCAGGCTATTCCCCAGATTCAAGTCGACGCCCGGCGCCATCGGCAGCACGGTCAACGGCAGCGTGACCAGCACCAGCGGCATCAGGTAATACTGGCCTTCCTTGCTGCTACGGGCAAAAGCCGCCAGCGCCAGGCACAAGGCGCTGAACAGGGCCGAGACCGGCACCAGGGCGATCAACAGCCAGACGATGGCGATCGCGGGCGGCGGCCCCAGGTTCGGCAATTGGCTGAGGACCAGCGAGCCCGTGATGCCCAGGCTCAGCAAATTCAGCACCGCCGTGGCCATGCTGAAAATCATGATCGTGAGTAATTTACCCCAGACGATTTCGCTCCGCTCGGCCGGAGTGCTGAGCAACGTTTCCAGCGTACCCCGCTCTTTTTCGCCGGCACACAGGTCGACGGCCGGATAAAACGCGCCGGTCAAGGCCCACAGCAGCAGGACAAACGGCAGGATTCTCGACCAGAGGGCCGCCTTGCCTTGCCCCTCATTGGCAACGTCGACCGTTTTGAGCTCGAAGGGGCGCGCGGCGGCCGCCGGAATGCGGCTTTCCGCCAGATTGCGTTCGACCAATTGGTCGCGCCAGTGGGACAGCACGTCGGTCGCGCGCAGGTAACCGATCTTTGACTTTTCCTTGGCTTCGTTCCAGAAAATTTGGGCCTCGGGAATGGGGATGTCCTGGACTATTGTGTCCGGTAATTTTACCGCCGGACGGTTTTCCGCGTCGCGTTCGACCAATTCGCGGCGGAATCGCTGCAACTGTTCGGCGAAGTCGGGCGGGAAATAAACCACGACATCGTATCCGCCTGCTTTGGCCAGCTTGTCGGCCACTTGCTGGCCTTCCGTGGCATTGGCAGCCGTGTCGTCGGCAAACTCCAAGTCCATCAGCCGAGCCCGAGCGGCATCGTTGAACAGTGGCAAGGCGAAGTGTTTGCCGTCCACCAGCGGCGGCAAGTCGGCGAAGTCGTGCGTGCCGATGAGCAGCACTTTGACTGCCTGCTCGCGCATGAATTGGGCGACCTGGAAAAAGCTCATGCCCAAGAGCGGATACAGCAGCAACGGCAACACGGCGATCATGAACAACGTCCGCCGGTCGCGCAATTGATCGCGCACCTCGCGTTGCAAGATCAGCCTGACGTTGGTCCAGTTCATGCCGAGAATTCGATCGGGGCCGCGTCGTGTTGACTGATCAACTGGAAAAACAATTCTTCCAGGTCGCGCTCGTGGTACTCGTCGTGGAGTTTTTCCAAAGTCCCCTCCGCCAGGATCTTGCCGTGGTGCATGATGGCTACCCGGTCGCAAAGCTTTTCCGCTTCGCGCATGATGTGCGTGGAAAAGATCACGCACTTGCCGTGATCGCGAAGTTCGGCCACCGTCTTGAGCAGGGCCCGTGCCACCAGCACATCGAGTCCAGAAGTCGCTTCGTCGAAGATCAGCACGGGGGGATCGTGCACGATGGCCCGCGCGATCGAGACCTTTTGTTTCATCCCGGTCGACATCTTGGCCCCCAGCAGGTCGCGGATCTCATTCATTTTGAGACGCGTGAACAGTTGCTCCATGCGCTCGCGGAGCGGCTCGGGCTGGATGCCATAAAGCCGGCCGAAGTATTCCACCATTTCCCAAGCGGTCATGCGATCGTACACGGCCGTATTGGCCGAAACGAAACCGATCTGGTGACGCACGAGCGACCCTTGCAGTACGACGTCGCAGCCGTTGATGCTGGCCGAACCGCTGCTCGGACGCAGCACGGTGCTGAGGATTCGCAGCACCGTGGTCTTGCCGGCGCCATTGGGACCCAGCAGCCCATAGATTTGGCCGGCCTCGGCGTCGAAGCTAACGCCGTCCAAGGCCACGATCTTGCCGCGCCGAAGGTCGGCATAGTGCTTCGCGAGATTGCGGACGTGGATCATCTGCTACGCGGTCTTCACGCCGCTCCTTGGCCGTCGACTAAAACATCCACGCGGCGAAACCGCAGGCAGTGGCTTGCTGAAGGCGCGCGACGGGCAGTCCCACGTTGGGTCCGTCGCACGATACCAATAGGTTACCACATAGTCGCGTCGCTGCGACAGAGATCGACCGGTTACGAGGAAAGGACGCTGCCGGTTGTGCCGTTTGAAAGGAAGAATGGGGATGTGTTAGCTGCGAGTCACCGATGGCTAACACTCACCTCACCCGAGGGATATGATGATCCTTTGCAAAGGATTGGTCGCAAAGGAGCCGCAGCAAGTCACAGATTCTTGCGGCCCCGACGGGGCTGCAGTTATGAGCCAGGCGGCATAAGCCCCTGGACATCCCCATTATCATCGCGTCTTCAATACCAAGCAGCGACTACCATGATTGGAATCCGCGTGGCGGCCGCGCCTCCGGTTCGGTCGCGCCCGCATCGCGACCCGCTCATGCCGCCACGACCGGCGCGGCTTCCGGCAAACCGTCGTCGATAAGCTGGTAAAACACGTTGCGACGGCGCGGCGTGTAGCCAATTTCGATGATCGCTTCACGCATTTGTTCCAGAGTCAGATAATGCACGGTGCCGGCGGCTGCCACGACATTCTCTTCAATCATCAGGCTGCCCATATCGTTCGCGCCGTAAACCAGCGCGATCTGGCCGATCTTCAGGCCTTGGGTAACCCAGCTCGATTGGATGTTCGCAACATTGTCCAGGTACAGCCGGCTGACGGCCTGAGTCTTCAGATATTCGAAGGACCCGGCCGCCGGTACATCGGCCATTTCGTAGCCGGGCTGCATCGTCCAGCAAATGAAGGCGGTGAAGCCGTGCGTTTCGTCCTGTAACTGGCGGATGCGCTCTAAGTGCTCGATCCGTTCCGCTAGCGTTTCGATGTGGCCGAACATCATCGTGGCGCTGCCGATGCCTCCCAGTTCGTGCCAGACGCGGCAGACGTTCAGCCAGTCGTCGGTGAGCACTTTGCCGCGAGTGATTTCTTTGCGCACCCGGTCGACCAGGATCTCCGCCCCTCCGCCCGGCAGGCTCCCCAGGCCGGCCGCTTGCAGCCGCTCCAGCACGGTTCGCAGAGGTAGCTTGGCGACCTTGGTGAAATGGTGGATCTCGGGCGGGCTGAAGCCGTGAACGTTTACCTGGGGGAAATGCGACTTAATGTCCCGCAGCAGCTCTTCGTACCATTCCAGCGGCAATTCCGGGTGCAGGCCGCCTTGCATCAAGATCTGGTCGCCCCCCAAGGCCACGGTCTCTTCGATCTTGGTTAGCAGCTCGCTGCGCTCGAGAATGTAGCCTTCCGAATCCTTCGGCTTGCGGAAGAACGCGCAAAAATCGCATACGGCCGCGCAGACGTTCGTGTAGTTGATGTTGCGATCGATGTTGTATGTGCGGTACGGCTCGGGATGGAGCCGGCGCGTCACTGCGTCGGCCGTTCGGCCAAGTGCCGCCAGATCGTGGCACTCCAAAAGCTGCAAACCTTCCGCGGGCGAAAGTCGTTCGCCGGCGACGCTCTTGTCCAGGATGTAAGCGATCTGCGAGTCCAACGAAGCGTTCCTTGTTACAAGAATAATGGTTGCAGGCTAAGGGATTGCCGCGCCTATTGGCCGGTCTGGCCCTGTCGGCTTTCTGGAGTTGTCAGTTGGTTCCGGAAGGATTGAAAAAACGTCCTAACGTCGGCGCCACCGAACCCCCGGGCACCAACCCCATCGCAGCCGCTCGCCGGCGAAACAACTCCAGGCCACGCAGTTCGCGCGGGCCCAGGAAAAAGTACAGATTGTCCCGCAGATAGGCTACACATTGCGGCCGGGTCAGGCCCAGGGTAGCCGCTTCGCGGGCAGCGATTTGTTCCAGGCTAGCCAGCCCCTGGTCGCGCGCCAGGCTCAAGGCCACGTCGATGCCGGCCAGATCGGTTCCGGCCCGGGCAGTCCACATCGCGAAGACAAAGGGCAGTTCCGCCCAGCGGCACCATTCGTCTCCCAGGTCCCAGATCACTTCGAATCGGCCGGGGGGCGAGTGGATGGCCCGATCGCCAATCAGCAGTACGGCGTCGGCCGAGGTGTCGCCGAGGGACGCGTCGATGGGCAGCCGCTCGATGACCGGCTGCACGCCGAAACGTTCACGAAGCAGGATCCGCACGAGGGCAACGCTCGTCCGCGAACCTTCGTCCAAGGCCAGCGTGCGGATCGATTCCAGGTCTCGGCGGCTGAACAGCTTCACGCTCAGAACGGGTCCGCGGCAGGCGATGCAGGCGTCCGAAACCACGACGTAATTAGGGTCTTGGAAAAACTCGACAGACGGAATCAGGGCCACGTCGAGTTTGCCGCTGGCCAAACCGTCGGCCAACCGGCTGGGCAGGTCGAGCACGATCTCGGCTTGAGGGGCCAGTTCGTCGAGAGCAAAGATCAGCGGCTTGGTGTTGAGATAGTTGACCGCCCCGACCCGGATGCTGCGTTTCCTCTCCATGACTCTTTCCACTTCTGCCACTGAAAGTCGTTTGACTGACGCGCCATCGCGCTCGGGCGAATCGCGCCAAGGACCGGCGGCGGCTTTTGCAGGATTTCACTGACCGATTATAGAAATACGGCCGGCGATTCGAAAGGCCGCAAGACGCCCACCCCGGGTGCCACGTGCAGCTCGTCCACCCGTGCCAAGTTGCGGCATCAACCCGACTTCCGCACCGGCTGGCAAGCAGACAGTGGCACCCGAAAACTTTCCCAGCATGAATTAGTAAATGGCCCTGAATGTCAGGCCCCCGCCAATTGCCCGCCGCGCGCATCTGCGGCATACTATTGGTCCATCGCCTCTACAAATTGCCAACCGCAGCTCCGGCCGAGACTTAACCGGCCGAACTCTCCGCAATTGGCTGTGCGAGCGAGCGATGGCCTTGAAACGCCGAGTACCCTTCGACCCCTAAGGATGTGATGCCTGCCATGCGACTCCAAGATAAAGTTGTAATCGTGACCGGAAGCACTACAGGAATCGGCGAGGCGATTGCCCGCCTGTGCGTCAGCCACGGTGCCAAGGTGCTGATCAACGGCCGCGACGCGGAACGCGGTCGGGCCGTGGTGGAGTCGATAGGCGACGCATCGTCGGGGGGAAAGGCGGCTCTGCACGTCGACAACGTTGCCGACGCGGACGCCGGCCCGCGGATCGTGGCGGCGGCCCTGAAGGCCTTCGGCCGGATCGACGCGCTGGTCAATAACGCGGCTTGGGTCGTGCGCAGCGACTTGGAGTCGACCACGCCGGAAATGTTCGACAAAGTGATGGCCACCAACGTGCGGGGGCCCCTGTTGCTGATCAAAGCGGCCCTTCCGCACCTCCGGCAAACCCGGGGCTCGATCCTCAACATCGGCTCGTTCAACGCCTACTGCGGCGAGAATAATTTGCTGGCCTACAGCATCTCGAAGGGGGGCCTGATGACAATGTCCAAGAATCTGGCCGACGCCTTCTCGCGGACCGGCGTGCGGGTGAACCACTTCAACGTCGGCTGGGTGCTCACTCCCAACGAATATCATTACAAGCTGGCCGACGGCATGCCGGCAAATTGGCCCGACCAGGTGGCCCCGATTTCGGCTCCTTCAGGACGGCTGATGAAGCCGGAGGAGATCGCTCAGGCGTCGATCTACTGGATCTCGGACGAAAGCCGCCCAATCACGGGGAGCGTGGTGGACCTGGAACAGTATCCGGCGCTGGGACGCAACCCGTCGAAGTCGCTGTTTGAATGACGCGGCCGCCGTACGGCGCGCCGTGTTTCTCGTAGAACCTGCCGCCTCACTGCGGCGCTCCCCACCGGATCGGACATGCTCAACAAAATGTTCGTCGTTGGCATCTTGTTGGCCGGTTTTTCCACAGTCGAGGCCGCCGATCGCCCCGCGGGCCGGGTGTTGTTCATCGGGATCGATGGTTGTCGGCGCGATGCCCTGGCGGCCGCCAAAGTGCCCAATCTGCGGTCGCTGATCGACGCCGGGGCTTTCTCCGACGCCACGAACATCGTGGGCACGCGCGAGGACAAGGCCGACACCGTCAGCGGGCCTGGCTGGTCGAATCTGCTGACCGGCGTATGGGCCGACAAGCATGGCGTGCTCGACAACAAGTTCAAGAGCCCGCACTACCAGGAGTTTCCGCACTTCTTCCATTACGTCAAAGAAGCGTTTCCCGCCGCCCATACCTGCTCGTACTGCACCTGGGAGCCAATTCAAAAACTGATTCTGTCCGCCGCGGATGACTCGCAATTCTTTTCGCCGGGTACCAAAGACGCGCATTATTCGGCCGCCGACGAGAAGTGCGCCGCTAAGGCGGTTCAAGTTCTAACCGACGGCGACCCCGACGTGATGTTCGTCTATCTGGGGAACGTCGATGAAACGGGGCATGCCAAGGGCTTCCATCCGTCGGTGCCCGAATATATGCAGGCCGTGGAAGGGGTCGACACCCAGATCGGCACGATCCTGGCCGCACTTCACAAACGGCCCTGTTATCAGGACGAACACTGGCTGGTGCTGGTCTCCACCGACCACGGCGGACGCGGAACGAATCACGGCGGAGGCCGCGATCAATCCGAGATCAACACGGTGTTTCTGATTGTCAGCGGCGATGCCGTGACCCGCGGGCCGATCGAGGGACGCACCAACCAGGTGGATGTCGTGGCCACCGCGCTGACTTACTTGGGCGTGCCGCTCAAGCCCGAGTGGAAACTGGACGGACGCGCCGTGGGACTCAAGAAAACGGCGGGCACGAAATAAGCGACCGGACTGCGGCGTGTACGGAGAATCAAAGGAGTCGGGAAATCAAAGGGGGTCAGGGTTGAAGTACCTCGTATTTACGGCGCCTCGTCGTAAGGGGGCTTCAAGCCGAAGCGGGCCAGGTATTGCCGTTCGGCGCTTCGCATGGCCGCCAACGACGCCGGATCCTGATCGTCGTGTCCGACCAAATGCAGAGTGCCGTGAACGACGTATAACAGTACTTCGTCTTCCGGTGCCCAGCCAAGTCGTGCCGCGGTCGTCGACGCGGTGTCGGTGCTGACGATCACTTCCCCTTCGAGTCGCCCGTCCGTGTGGTCCAGGACAAAGCTGATCACGTCGGTCGGATAGTCGTGGCCCAGGTATTGGCGATTCAATGCGTGGATTGTCGCGTCGTCCACCAAGGCCAGGCTGATATCGGCGGATGCGATGCCTGCGTCTTTGAGGATTTGACGGACCGCGTCTTGCAGCCTGGCGGCGTCGATTTGCAATCGCTGCTGCTCGTCGGCGATGGCGATTACGTGGGGCACGGTGGGGGACCCAGAGATGCAAACCCTGGGCTTTGGGCAAATTTGAGGGGGCTTTTGCGAGGCAGCTAGGCCGTGCGTTGGCTGGGATATTTGACCCGGCCGTGATAGACGGCCGTGAGGCTCTTGACCAGACTGTCTTCGATGGTCGCCAGTTCTTGCAAGGTCAGGCCGCAGCAATCGAATTGGCCGTCGAGCAGCCGCTTCATGGCGATCTCGTGAACCAGGCTTTCGATGCGGGCCGGCGTGGGCTCGACCAGCGCACGGCTGGCGCTTTCAACCGCGTCGGCCAACATCAGCACGGCGGCCTCTTTGGTTTGCGGCTTGGGGCCGGGATAGCGGAAAGCGCTTTCCTCCACCTCGCCCTCGTCGTTCGCTTCGCTCCGCTCGTTGGCCCGGCGGTAGAAGTATTCCACCAGCGTGGTGCCGTGATGCTGCTGGATGAAGTCGATCATTGACTGGGGCAGATGATGCTGCCGGGCCAGGTCCGCCCCGTCCTTGATGTGCGCGATGATGATCAGCGTGCTCATGGCCGGCACCAGCGACTCGTGCCGATTGGCGTCCTGACCTTGGTTCTCCACGAAATAGCCGGGCTTGAGCATCTTGCCGATGTCGTGGAAATAGGCTCCCACGCGCACCAGCAGCCCCCGGGCGCCGATGCTCTCGGCGGCGGCTTCGGCGATCGAGGCCACGTTGATCGAATGGTTGTACGTTCCCGGCGCGCGCCGGACGAGCTCCTGCAGCAGCGGATGGGCCACGTCGCCAAGCTCCAGCAGGCTAAGCTCGGTTTGCACGCCGAACAAGCTTTCGATGAACGGCAACAGGCCGGTCATCAAGAATCCGGCCACGACGCTCCACAGGCCGAACTGCATGGCATCGCCGCGGAGCAGCGTCTCGAACGGCTGCTCAACGACCGTGCCCACGCCCAGCGTCGTGGTTAGGGCCACGGCGCCGACGCCCAAGCCGACGTAAATCAGTTTGCGACGGCTGCGAATACGGCCCGACCAGCAAAATCGCGGTGGCGACCGACGCGGCCAAAATCACGAAATCGCTCAGCCCTTGGCCGATCGAAACGACGATCACCAGGGCCACGGCCGACGACAGCAGCAGCGCCAACTCTTGATTATGGGCAATGGCCACGGTCATGCCGAACAGCAGCAGCGGGATCAACTCGGCCCGCCAGTTGTCGCGCGAGACCAGCATCGGCCAGGCCCACCGGTGATCACCACCAGGGCAAGCATGGTCGTGAATGCCTGGAGCCTTGCAGCAGCTGCGGCTCGTAATGGACGACGTAAACGCCGCACAAGATCAGTAAGGCGATCGAACATGCCCAGCGTGGCCAACGAATAATACAGCCGGCGCAGCGGCGTCATGTTGTTCGAGCAGGCTGGCATGCTCCAGCCGCAGCAGATCCAGCGTTTCTTCCTTCAGCGGCTTGCCGCCGGGGCCAGCACGTCGCCGGGCCGAAAATGGCTCAAGACGTCTCCCACCTGAGCCACTGCCTCCTCCTTGGCCCGCTGCGTTGCATCCCGATTGTAGGTGAGCGTGGTGGGGAGCCGCGGCCGCAGCCAATCGAAGACGCGTGCCGCCACCTCGGGCGAGGCGATCCGCTCTTGCAGACGCTTTCGCAGCGGCTCGGCCTCGCCGATCAGCACGTCGGCCACGCTGACGATTTCGCGTGCTGTCGGGCTCGCCTTTGGGATAGACGATGATTTCCTGCTGATTCCCCTCGTTGTGCTCCTGCGGTAGTTTTTGCATCAGGCCATGCGTTCGGCCGGAGCCAGCGCGTCGGTCACGGACTTGGTCCAGTTTTTCGATGGCCGCCTGGTTGGGCAGGGCTTCGTGGAACAGTTGAAAATGTTCTTCCAACTCGAGGGGCGTTCAGGTGGCGGCGCCGCGACGCGGCGGAGCGAAGAACTCCAGCCAGACAGGCGCCGTCGAGCTGATCGAGGCTCTTGGCCCCCATGACCTGAACGACGCGGTTGAGCAGGGCCGCCTTCAATTGCACGAGCGGCTCTTTGTCCTGCTCGTAAATGTAATGCACGCTGCGGCGAGCTTTGTCTTGGGCGGCTTGCGTGGCCTGCGGGTCTTTGCGGCTGAACTCCACGCGGGCCGAAATGTCGCGCAGCGGCGTGAACCCGGTGCGATAGCCCAGCGGTGGCGCCCAGCCGCCGGTAACGCACCACAGCAGCAGCGCCGTCAGCAGGCACAGGCCGAGCCGGCCCAGCACGTCGCCGCGCTGCAGGCATTCCAACGTGCGCTCGACGAGCCCCGGGGGCAATTCCAAGGCGGCCACCCGTTCGGACCGCGTCCGTTTCTGCATACCAGTTGCCATGGTCCTAGCGCCGTTTCTTCGGCTCGTCCTCGTAGGCGCGGACAATCTCCTGCACCAGGCGGTGCCGCACGATGTCCGTAGTTGTCTAGCGTCACCATGCAAAAGCCGGTGATGCCCTTGCAGCCGGTGGACGGCGTCGATCAGCCCGCTGCGGGCATGTGCGGGCAGGTCCACTTGGGTCGTGTCGCCGGAGACGACCATCTTGGTTCCCAGGCCCATGCGGGTAAGAAACATTTTCATTTGCGCGACGGTCGTATTCTGGGCCTCGTCGAGAATCACGAAGGCGTCGTTGAGCGTGCGGCCGCGCATGTAGGCCAGCGGGATCATCTCGATCAGGTCCTGCTCGGTGTAGCGCTTGATGAGATCGTAGTCCATCATCTCGCGCAGGGCGTCCAAAAGCGGCCGCAAGTACGGGTTGATCTTGGCTTGCAAGTCGCCCGGCAGAAAGCCCAGGCTCTCGCCGGCTTCGACCGCCGGCCGGACCAGCACGATCTTGCGAATATGTTCCTGCTTGAGTGCCTGCACGGCCATGGCCACGGCTAGATAGGTCTTGCCGGTGCCGGCCGGACCGATGCAAAACGTCAGGTCGTGGTCGCGAATGGCGGTCACGTAGCGGGCCTGCCCGGCGGTGCGCGGCCGAATCGTCCGCCCGGCGTGGTGCAGCTCCATCACCGCCGATTGCTTCCACGGCCCCCTTGCCCGTAACGCTCGCCAGCACCTGGGCCACATCTTCGGGCAGCAGCCGGCCGCGGGTGCTCAGGACGTGTTGCAGTTGCTCGAAGACCTCGGTGGCTTTGGCGACGTCGGCCTCGTCCCCCTCGATATGGATCCGATCGTTGCGATTGGAAATGGCAACGCCCAAGCGCTTCGCGGATTTGGCGGAGATTTTGATCCCGGGTGCCAAACAGCGTCACGAGCGAACGTGCTTCGACAACCGGAATGGTAGCTTCTGACATGGATTTCGAGCAGCAGGCTGAAGTGCCGTCCGTCTCGACCAGATGCGTGAATCGGAACTCTGAAATATAATCAATCCTGGCCGACAAGAGCCAGTCAGGTTCGCGGATCGTGTTGCAAGCGTCTATACAGCAACGACGTTGCGAAGTTTTTTGCCCTTTCCAGGGAGTCGCTCTGAACAGGGGGTTTCAAGAGTCCGACGGTGCTTAATTGTCGGGTGGAACTTACAGACGACCATCCGCGGACACGGCGGCCAACCAGAGTAAATAGCCGACCGGCGCCGCCAATAGCAGCGAGTCGAGAATATCCAGCACGCCGCCGAAACCAGGCATCCAGGACTCGAATCTTTGCAACCGAGGTCGCGCTTCAACAGCGACTCTGCAAGGTCGCCCACCATGCCGGCTCCGCCCACCAGGATTCCGTAGACCAACCAACCCCAACCCGGCATGGCCAACCCGGTGGCCAATTGCGGCCCCAAGTTCTCAAACACCAACCAAGCGGCCAGCGCTGAAAAGAGGAGTCCGCCGACCGCTCCCTCCCAAGTCTTGCCGGGACTAAGCAACGGCACCATCTTGTGCCGGCCGATCAGCCGACCGACGGTATAGGCTCCAATGTCTCCCATTTTTACTACGGCGATCAAGGCGATGAGACCCAACAGCCCCGCCTGATTGCCCCCCAGATATCGCAGTTGAAAGAGCACGCTGAGCAGCAATCCAACATAAACCAGGCAAAATGCCGTCAATCCCAATCGCACGGTCACGCCGCCAGGAGCCTCGTAACGGCGCATTTCGCCCACGAAACCGGCGATTAACGCGAACAACGTGGCCAGCAACGGCCAGGCCAAGCGGGCGAGCGGCCCGCCGTCGGGGTTGGCCGTCCAGAGCAGCGACGCGAGATTGCTGGCAACAATGAGCAAGTTTCCGCCGTAGACGATTCCTGCCAGGGGCCGCAGTTCGCGATGGGCGAGCATCCACAACATTTCGCCGGCGGCAGCCACTGCCAGCAAACATGCCACCAGTCCAAACCAAACACCGGGCCGCGCAGCGTGATAGTCGAGCCAGCAAACGCCGACAAAAACCGCGATCAGCAGGGCTCCTAATACCAATCGCCAACGCAGCAAGCCAAGGTTCTCCAAACGAAGGGCGGCTGATCCGAGCCGCGTCGGAATCTGAAGAGATGTAGAAGAAATAACCCGACCACCAACCTCATCGCCAGCAAGTTACGCGATTGCGGCTTAGACCTCCCGTGCGACTTTGCCGCCAGAAGTTCAAGCGTGCAAGCCCCCGAAACGCCGGTCGCGGGCAGCAAAGTCGCGGATCGCACGGTGCAGATCCTCTTCGCGGAATTCCGGCCAGCAGCGTTCGGTGACCCAAATCTCGGCGTAGCTGATCTGCCAGAGCAGGAAGTTGCTGACCCGCATTTCGCCCGCCGTGCGGATCAGCAGGTCCGGATCGGTCATGCCGGCCGTGTAGAGATTGTCGTGGATCGTGCTTTCGGTGATGTCCTCCGACTGTAATTCCCCGTCGGCCACTTGCCGGGCAATCCGGCCGCACCGCGTCCACCAGTTCTGCCCGGCCGCCGTAATTGACTGCCAGGCAGAGTCGCAGTCCGTCGTTGCGGGAGCTCATCTCGACGGTCTTGTTCATTTCCCGTTGTACGGTTTCGGGAATGTCGTCACGGCGGCCGATCAAGCTGACGCGGATATTCTGTCCCATGATCGTGCTGCGTTCCTCGATCATGTATTGCTCGAGCAAGTGCATCAGGAAGTCCAGCTCGTGGCGCGGCCGCTTCCAGTTCTCGCTCGACAGACAATAAAGCGTCAGTTGCTCGATCCCCAGCCGGGCACACTCTTCCGTCGTGCGGCGGACGCTGGCCACGCCGCGGCGATGCCCTTCGATGCGAGGCAACCCTTGCCGCTGAGCCCAACGGCCGTTGCCGTCCATGATGATCGCAATATGGCGCGGGTAGGTCTCGCGTGGCACGTCCAAGGAGGCGCTTAGCGAGTCGTGCGGCTCGGCCCCGGCCCGCGCTTCAAGATCGGATTGTTGCGGCACGACTTCCAAGGCCAGATGTCCTTCGCTTTTCCTTTGGACGCCGAAGATTGGTCAGCGCCGACGGTCTGTCGGGAGCAGCTTCCGCCAGCAAAGGTTTCATTCTACCGAGGGGCCCATCAATGGATCCCCGTTCGAATTATGGTCTGGGCACGATCGGGACCCACGGACACGATTTCCACGGGCCGGCCGATCAGTTGGCTCAATCGCTCCAGGTACCGCTGGGCCGGCGGCGGCAAATCCTCGAAACGGCGCACGCCGGTGATATCCTTCTGCCAGCCGGGTAACGTCTCGAGCACCGGCTTCGCCACGCGCAAATCGTCAACGTGGCTGGGGAAGCTGGTCACCCGCCGGCCGCCGATTTCATACGCGGTGCAAATCTTCAACTCGGCGAGCTCGCTCAGCACATCCAGCAGCATGACGGCCAACGAGTCAACGCCGCTCAGCCGGGCCGTATAGCGAACCGCCACCGCGTCGAACCAGCCACAACGCCGCGGGCGCCGGGTGACGGTGCCGTATTCGTTACCGCGGTCACGGATGTGCTGGCCGATCTCGTTTTCCAACTCGGTCGGAAATGGGCCACCCCCCACGCGCGTCGAGTAGGCCTTGATGACGCCGATGACCTTCGTGATCCAGCGGCCCGGCACGCCCGAGCCATTCGACACGCCGACGCCGGAACTATTGCTGCTGGTGACGAACGGAAAGGTGCCGTGATCGACGTCGAGCAAAGCGCCTTGGGCCCCTTCCAGCAAGATCCGTTTGCCGGCCTCGACCGCGTCCAGCAAATAAGCCGTGGTGTCGGCCACATAGGGACGCAGGCGCTCGGCGTAGCCGACGTATTCGGTCACGATGCTGCCGGCGTCCAGGTGCAGGTCGTCGGAACCGTTCAAGCTGGCCAGCGACCGCCGCTTAGCATCGACGATCAGTTCGATTCGCTGGCGGAAATTGTCGCGATAGAGATCGCCCAGGCGCACCGCATAACTGCGTGCGACCTTGTCGCTGTAGCAGGGCCCGATGCCCCGCATGGTCGTACCGATGTTCTCGCCGCTGGAGCAGCTTTTATCGAGTGCCCGATCCTCGGCGATGTGCCAGGGAAAGATAACGTGGGCCCGATCACTGAGCATCAAATTTCCGGCCACTTGCACGCCGCGAGCCTTGAGACCGTCGATTTCGGCCAGAATACTCTGGGGGTTCAGCACGACGCCTCCCGTGACGACGCACTGCACCTGAGGCGCCAAGATGCCGCTGGGGATGAGCGAGAGCTTGTAGGTCTGGCCCCCGGTAACCACGGTATGGCCGGCGTTGCTGCCGCCTTGGTAACGGACGACGATTTCATGTTGCTCGGTTAGCAGGTCGACGAGTTTGCCCTTGGCCTCGTCACCCCACTGCAAACCGATCACGCACGTGACTGGCACCGCAAAAACCTCGCTAACCCTAACCAGAGTGAAGGAAGCACTTTCAGCCAGCCGGGCTGTAGGCGCCGGCGGCCCAACTAGTCTAAATCAAAGCCACGCCGTAGGACAGTGGCGCTTCTGGCCGACGAAATCGCGAAACCCGGATTCAGCGAAACCTTTGCTCGTCTCCGACCGCCGGGAAGGCGTCGATCAGGTGCTCGATCTCCGGCCGCCGCCGGCCCGCCGGCCAGGTTACGGCGACGACGTCAAACCGCGCGGAATTGCTCAGCAAGTCGTGCCGTTTCAGAAAGCTGAGGGCTGCCCGCGTCAGCCGCCGCTGTTTTTCGTCGTCCACGGCCGACTCGGGCGAACCGGACTGGTCGGAGTTGCGCGTCTTGACCTCGACGAACACCACCGTGCGGTTATCCACGGCAACGATGTCCATTTCTCCGAAGCATTGCTCGCCACGGGCCACAATCTGGTAGCCGCGGCGGCGCAAAAACGTGGCGGCTGCCGCTTCTCCGCGAGCCCCCAGCGACGCCGGCTGCCGCCATCGGCGCAGCATTTCCCCCAGACGCGCGAAAGCCCACATGGCATTGTTGTCCTTCGACCAATCCGCGCGGCGTCAACGAAATCAGGGGACTGACGTCCCCCGCTCGGAACGTTAGTTCTCGTCTTTCGACAAATCCCTGGCGTCACTCACCCTTGCGTTCGCGCAGCTTCACGGCCTTGCCGATGCGATCGCGGAGGTAATACAGTTTGGCGCGGCGGACGATACCGCTGCGCTTCACTTCGATTTTGGCAATCTTGGGCGAGTGGAGCGGAAACTTGCGTTCGACCCCTTCACCGGCCACGATCCGACGGACGACGAACGTCTCGCGGCTGCCGGAGCCGGCGCGGGCGATGACCACGCCGTTGAAAATCTGGATCCGCTCCTTTTCCCCTTCCAGAATTCGGGTGTGCACGTCCACCGTGTCGCCGATCTGAAACTGAGGAGCTTCAGCCTTCAGGCTGCTCTTCTCGACGAGTTGTAACACTTGTTGACTCATGGGACTTCGTCCTTTCAGGTTCTATCTCTAGCTGACTAAATTATCTACGGCAGCAAGTCCGACCGTTGTGCTTGTGTTCGCCGCAGGCTTTGTTCGTGACGCCAGGCGGCTATCCGCTGATGGTCGCCGCTCAGCAAAACCTCCGGCACTTCCAAGCCGCGGTATCCCGCGCGGCCGTGTGTATTGGCTAAATTCCAGCCACCGCTCGTCGCCGGAAAATGAATCTTGTTTCGAGCTTTCTTCGTCTCCCAAGACACCCGGCACCAGTCGCACCAGGGCGTCGATCATCACCATCGCCCCCACTTCGCCACCGCCCAGGATGTAATCGCCGATTGAAATCTCGTCTGGCTGCAAAATCTGCCGCACCCGGTCATCGAACCCTTCATACCGACCGCATAGCAGCAATATCCGTCGCTCCCCGGACAGTTCTTCCACGACCTGCTGCGTCAGCCGCCGGCCGTGAGGCGTGAGCATGACCAGATGCCCTTGTTCGGGAGCCTGCTCGCGCACCGCCTCAACACACTCGACCACCGGCTCGACTTTCAGCAGCATTCCCGGGCCACCGCCAAAGGGCCGGTCGTCCACCTGGTGGTGTTTGTCCTTCGCCCAATCGCGGATGTTGTGCAACCGCACGTCTACAATGCCCCGCTGGATGGCCAACTTGAGCAGGCTCTGACCGAGATAGCCCGTAAATATCTCGGGAAACAAGGTCAGAACATCGAACCGCATAGGTTTTCAAACGCAACAGGCCGGAAATTTTGTAGGGTTCACTCCTCCTCCGACTTATTCAGCCGCCGCCGGTGCTTCGATCGCGGCCGGAGCCTCCACCGAAGCCTCGGGCGCAGCTTTCCTTCTTTTCGCCCGGAGGCGGAGCGATGTAGGTCGGCTTACCCGGATCGGGGACCGCCTTGGGCAGGGCCAATCGCTGACGGGCCGCCTTCTGCTGTTCCACGTGCGAACCGGTCGGGCCGTACTTCTTAATCAGCACCTTGACCTTGTCCGAAGGCGTCGCGCCGACTCCCAACCAGTAGTTGATCCGCTCGCCGTTGATCAGCGCGCGGGCGTCAACGTCCGATACCATGGGATCGTAAGTCCCCAATTCTTCCAAAACGCGCCCGTCGCGGGGGCTGCGCGCGTCGATAGCACAGATACGGAAGAACGGCCGGTGCTTGCGGCCCATCTTCTTCATGCGGATTTTTACTGCCACGTGATACTCCAGGGTTAAAGGGTTCTGTCAATGATTGGGACCCAGGGACACAGTCCCTGAGCTTTGGGTTGTTTTCAATTGCGTGTTTTCAATTGCGGCCGCGGTCCTTTTTGTCGTCGGAGACGGGCTTGTTGTCCCTGCCGTCGCGCTTACGCTTGCGGGCTTCTTTCTCACGCTGCTTTTTTAGCTTGGCCCGTTCTTGCGGCGTCAATCGCTTGCCGGTGCCTTGCTTGGGGCGGCCCAATTGAGCGCCCGGATGGAGCATACCCCCCTGTTGCAGTTGCTGGACAGCCTTGAGGCGATCCCGCAGCCCCATGCTGGCCATTTTCTTCATCATGTCAGCCATGCCGTCGAACTGCTTGACGAGGTCGTTCACTTCATGCGGCTCGACTCCGGCCCCCGCGGCGATCCGCCGGCGGCGGCTGGGATCGACCACTCGCGAAGGATTTCGCCGTTCGGCGACCGTCATCGAATCGATGATTCCGACCAGGCGACGCATATCATTTTCTGGGTCCGTGTCACCCAATGCCTCGGCAATGCCGCTCAGACCGGGAATCATGCCCATAATTTTATTGAGCGGCCCCAGCTTGCGCGTTTGCAGCAACTGTTTGCGAAAGTCGTCCAGGGTGAACTCGCCCTTGCGCAGGCGATCTTCTTGGGCAGCCAGTTCGTCATGATCGAATTTGTCTTGCGCTTGCTCGACGAGGGTCAGGATGTCGCCCATCCCCAGGATGCGCTGGCTCATCCGCTCCGGATGAAATTCCTGCAGGGCGTCCAGGTGTTCGCCGGTGCCGATGAACTTAACCGGCACGCCGGTGACCGCCTTGACGCTTAACACGGCGCCGCCGCGGGCATCACCGTCGAGCTTGGTGAGGATGACGCCGTCGAGTTCCAGTGCTTCGTTGAACGCCTTGGCGCTGTTCACGGCGTCCTGGCCGGTCATGCCGTCGACAACCAGGTAGATCTGTTGCGGACTGAGGCGGCGATCGATCGTTTCGAGCTGCGTCATCAACTCCGCGTCGATGTGCAACCGGCCGGCCGTGTCGAGAATGACGACATCGGCCCCGTTTTGCTTGGCATACTTGACGGCATTCTGGCAGACCGCCACCGGATCGGCCGAGCCCTGCTCGGAATAAACCGGCACGCCCAACTGGTCGCCGATCACGTGCAACTGGTGAATCGCCGCCGGACGTTGCAAGTCGGCCGCCACCAGCAACGGGTTGCGGCCGCGCTCCTTGATCAGCCTGGCCAGCTTGCCGCAGGTGGTCGTTTTGCCCGAGCCTTGCAAGCCGCACATCATCAGCACGGTCACGCCGGGCACCAGGTGCAACGAGTGATCGACCGGCCCCATCAGCTTGACCAGTTCCTCGTAGACAATGCCTACGACCTGCTGGCTGGGATCGAGCGAATTGAGGACTTTTTCGCCGACCGCCCGGTCACCAACCTGGCCCATGAAGTCTTTGACGACGGAGTAGCTGACGTCGGCTTCGAGCAAGGCCTGCTGCACGAGAGCCAGCCCGTCGCGCATATTCGATTCGGTGAGCTTGCCCTTGCCGCGCAGGGTTTTCAGCGCGCTGGACAGACCGGATTGAATCGATTCAAACATGGCTCGGTAGCGTCGCGGGCGACGCCCATCAATAAGAGACGAATCGATGCGACTCGTCCGCACTTCAGGGAAGGTTAAAACGCCGACCGAAAAACAGCCGCCGATAAGGCGACTCAAGTCCGGTGCTGGAATGGCCTTACGGGGCAAAGGCTGCCTTCCGTCGACCCCTTTTGCGTTTTTAGCAAGCCCGTATTCTAGCGAATGGAGGGGTTTGTTGGCAATCCGGCGATTCGCGAAGAATCCGGTAAGTTTTTCCGGGCATTTCACTACCGAGTGGCGGCGTAAACCCGCTGATGCCTGGCTTTCCGCGCCGGGCAATAGCCCGCAACCTTCCGGCCCCGCCAGTAGCCGCACGTCGCGCAGCCGGCTAACATGCGGTTCAAATCGTTGAACCAAAAGCGGCTCCAGCAACGTATCGAGGCTCCCTATGCGACATGACGGACGCGCGACCAATGAATTGCGGCCTTTGTCGATTACTCGGCGGTTTACCCGGCCGCCGGCTGGGAGCGTGCTCGTCCAGGCAGGTCGCACCACCGTGCTTTGCACCGCCAGCGTAGAAAATCAGGTACCCCCCTGGATGATAGGGAAGGGCCGCGGTTGGGTGACGGCCGAGTACAGCATGCTTCCCGGCAGCACGAGTCCGCGGAAGAAACGGGACGTTGGCAAAGTCGACGGCCGCACCATCGAGATCCAGCGGCTGATTGGGCGGAGCCTGCGGGCCATCGTCGATCTGGGGGCCTTGGGCGAGCGGACCATCGCAATCGACTGCGACGTGATCGAGGCCGACGGAGGGACTCGCACGGCCAGCATCACCGGGGCGCTGGTCGCCTTGGCGGATGCCGTCGCGACGATTCCGGGAGTCGGCACGCCGGCTGAGCCGGGTGTAGTGACCGCAACGGGAGCCCACGTTTGGCCGCTGCG
Source organism: uncultured Planctomycetia bacterium (assembly GCA_963807715.1). GTDB lineage: Bacteria > Planctomycetota > Planctomycetia > Pirellulales > PALSA-1355 > CAWECK01. Next base: position 143,596 of record CAWECK010000016.1, on the reverse strand, counting down.
CGACAGTGTGGCGGCGATCAGCGTGGGCATTGTCGACGGTCAACCGATGCTCGATCTGGATTATGTGGAAGACGTCGCGGCTAGCGTCGACATGAACGTGGTGATGATCGGGAGGGGCCAGTTTGTCGAGATTCAAGGCACCGGCGAAGAAGCCACTTTCAGCGACGAGGAACTGGCGGCTTTACTGGCCCTGGCCCGTGGCGGCATCGCGGAATTGCGCTGCCGGCAACGGGCAGCGCTCGGAGACGACTGGCCGTTTGGCTGATCGTCATCCCTCGGGAAACTGCTTGCAGAATTCATAGAGAGCCATCACCGTGGCCGTCACGACGTTGTAGCTGTAGGGAAGGCCCCAAATCGGGATCTCGACCACGACGTCCAGCAGCCGCAGTGCCTCCGGAGTAAGCCCCGATCGTTCGTTGCCGATAACCAGGGCCGTGCGGCGACTAAACTGGAATGTGTGCAACGACTGCGAGCCGGTCGTTTGCTCGAGGCCAACGAGTTGATACCCTTCGTCGCGCAACGACTTGAGCACCGGCGGCAGCGTGCGATGGGTCAGGATCTTGACCGTATCGGCTCCGTCGCGGGCGATCTTGCCGATCACCTTGGCCGTGCCGCAGCAGATAACCCGATCCAACCCGCAACAGCCGGCCACCCGCACGATGCGCAGACAGGTTAATATTGCTGCGCAGCGCGGCGCAGACCACCACCAACTCCCTGGAGTGTGCGAGCTCGATGGGCGGTTTGTGACGCAGATGTTCGAATTCAAGCATGAAATCCACTAGCAATAAGGGTTCCCAAAACCCTAGCATACCGGGTGCAACGGTCGGAGCAATATCGTAGAGAAGCCGGCGACCCTCTGCCGGAGAGCGTACTCCCCTTTTAATGATCCAAATCGTCTGACGGTCTTTTATATGCTTAGCCAGCACGAAGTCGACATTCGCGTCCGCTACCAAGAAACCGACGGCCAAGGACGCGTTCATCACGCCAATTACTTCACTTACTTCGAACTAGGCCGTACCGAGCTGCTGCGCCGCGGGCTTCGACTACCGCCGGCTGGAGGAGCTTGGCTACATGCTTGTAGTGCATAAAATCAGTTGCGTCTATCATCAGCCCGCGGCCTTTGACGACATACTGCGACTGCGCACCACGAGGGTATCTGCGCGGGGCCCGGGTGGAACACCGCTATGATGTCTTCCGCGGCAGCGAGCTGCTGGCTGAGGGACGTAGCGTGGTGGCTTGCATCAACCGCGCCGGGCGCGTGACCCGTTTGCCCGATTTCCTACTGCCCTTCGCCAGCGACTCCCACGACGTTGACGTGACGAAGGTGGACGATTCTTAAATTCACGCAGGCGGCCTGCTAAAAAATTCCGGCCCCGAACCCATCCTGTTTGCCGGATGGAACAACGGCCGGATTCGTTGGCGGGGACGTTGTCGCGGCAGGGGGCGAAGCTGGCGGCGCCGGCGGCCGAACAGCGGCGTGCTGCGGGGACATTGGCGCCGGCACGCCTGGACCCGTGGCGCTGGCCCCTCCCGCGGCATTGACCCCGGTGCGGACCGCGGGCGATTGATGCGGCCCGCGGGGGTGCTGTTCGGCGGGCTGCACCTGAATCGTGGTTCGCTCGTTAGAAGCGGGTCGCTGCGCTGACGGACGAAGGGATGCGCCGCGCCGCGGCTGCGGAGGAGGGCGTTGCCGACTCGCGCGAGGAATGTGGTCGGTGATGGGCCGGCGGGACGGACTCCGAATGGGCGCCATGCATTTGAATGCTAGCGTCATCCAGATCGATGTCGTCGTAGCGAGAAACGTAGCCTGGCAGCTTGGCCCGGTCGAGCTCGCCGAAAAACTCGCGAATCACGCGGTCCTGAATCATTTCTCGGCAGGCGGAATTGATGGGATGGGCAATATCGGCGTAGAGCTTGGCGCGGCCGTCCTCGTCCTTGACGGCCCGATCGTCCTTGAGACGCGAGCCGCACTGGTTGCAATAGGCCGCGCGCAGATGATTCTTGGAACCGCAACCGTGGCAATGAGACGTCAGCTTGCGGCTGGGCATTGCCACGAAGGGGCCATTGGTGCCTTCGATGATCTTCAGATCGCGGATGACAAAGCTATCGTCGAAAGTGATCGAACAGAACGCTTGCAGCCGTTCGCCGGCCTCTTCCATGAGCTTGATGCGCACCTCGGTGATTTCCATGGCGATTCTCCTTGCGAGTGCTGCGCGCTGATTTCAGCGTTTACGAGCGGAGGGCGAACACACGTCCCAACCGGCGTGCTGCCAAACGCCGCGCCAGACGCCGGGCCTGACGCGCATGACGACAAAGTCCGAAGTAACTGCTACCGCTGCCGCTCATTTGTGCCACGACGCAGTCCAGGCGAGCGAATTCCGCTCGCAAGCGACCAGGCCACGGTGATAATTGTTCCGCAGCCGGCTCGAGCCGGTTGCCAAAATGCCGCGCTGCCGTGCGCAGGTCGCCGCGGCGCAGTGCCTGAACCACGGTCGATCGCGTCCCGCGGAAGCTCGCCACGGCGGCAGCGCGAATAGACTTGGGCCGTGGAAAGTCCGGCGGACGGGACGAATCACGATGAAGTGCAGGCTCCGAGCCGCCCGACCCCGGCTCGATTTGTTCTCCGCGACCGCGGCAAATGGCCGCGCCGGATTCCAAAAAGAATGGCACGTCGCTCCCCAATTCCGCGGCCAATTCCGCCAGCCGGGCTGACGGCCAATTCAATTGCCAGCCGAGATTGCCGGCGATCAAGGCCGCGGCGGCATCGCTCGATCCGCCTCCTAAACCGGCTGCCGCCGGGATGCGTTTGACCAATTCCACCTGCGCTGCCGGCTGTGGTCCCGGATCGCTGGCGGAGCAACTCCAAGGCCCGCCAGGCGAGATTATCGCGCTCGGGGGGAAGCTGGCCCCGAGAAAATATAGCGGCTGAAGATTCGGGAACCGAGGATTTGAAAGGGGCAGATTCGCTAGGGCCGGACATGTCTCGGTCGCCCCGGATCGCGTCCTCAGCCCAACGGCAATCCAGGCGCAGGGGCCCATCGTTGTCGGGGCGAAATCGCAACACGTCGTACAATCCGATGGGGATCATGAGCGTTTCGATCTCATGAAACCCGTCGAGACGCTTAGCCAGAACCTCAAAGTAGAGGTTCAGCTTCGCCGGCGCCAAAACGGTGATCTCCGCGGCCGACCGGTGGACTTCCATCCCTGGCGTTCCCTGCTTCTCAAGATTCGGTTTCTCAAGATTGCTGCCGAGGCATTCGACTTGCTGGCCGTCGTCGAACCGGACCTCCTATCCGTCCTTCCGTAAACCGCCCGAAACTCGGCGGCGCTGCTCGTTCACGATTTTATCCCGCCGTCCGGGGCGGTCAACGGAGCTTGTGGGAATTTGGCAGCAAGGCTAGCGCCGTAATTGAAAAACGCGAGCAAAGTTGCGTGGCGCTGCATAAAATGCGCGGCAGCAGGCAAGTAGGGAGGGCTGCGTGCCTAGTGTTCAGCGATAGTTCAAAGTTCGCCACTTGAAGCACGGCCTGACGAACTCACGATCACTTTTCAGGATTACAAAGAAGATTTTTTATAAGGAATGCAAGAAGTGAGGAACGGAAAAGAAGAAATTGCGGCAGCGGCCAGCATGCGCGCTCCGCTTCCTTTTCCCTTTCCTCTCGTTTTCCTGTCTTCCCGCCTTCCTTATAAAACATTCTTCATTTTGCGGCTCAGTTTTCGCCGGCGGCAAGGCTGGCACAAACCAGCTTTTCGTCGCTACGTGCGAAGACATGCCGATAAGCAAAGGCCGGATGCGACCAACAAACGCCGCCACGTTGAGGCAGTTGCACGCTGGTCGGGTCGAGTCAACTTCGCGCGGCTGATTTCCTCGTAGCCATTGGGCGAAAGCTTGGCGATGATCAACATGCCTCGTTCGTTGAACATCCACATCCGGTCGCCATTGCGGACCATGTGAATCGTGGCCCACCGGGCCTTCGGCACGGCTTTGAGGTTTTCCCACACCCGGTCGCCGGTGTCGGCCTGCAAACAGCGCAGTTGGCCATAGCTGTCGACGCCGTAGACATAGTCGCCGATGATCCAGGGAGTGCCGATCATGGCGTGCAAGCTATCGGTATGCTGCTCGTCGGGCCCCATGCGCCGCCAGACCTGACTCGACTTCCGGCCGGTCGCGATTGCAGCTTCAGCATCAACGAGCCGTCGTAAAAACAACTAACAAACAGTCGATCATGATCGACCACCGGCGTGGCGATGCCAATGACCATACGCGTCGGCTTGAACGGCTGTTGCCAATACGACCTCGCCCGACTGGGGTTCAGTCCGACCACGTTGTCGCCGGTCCAGCAAACCAGCACGCGCCGGCCGGCCTGATTGATCACGATCGGTGCGGAATACGACGCCCGATCATCGAGCGACTTCCAGCGCTCGGCGCCGGTGCGCTTGTCGAAGGCCACGAGGCAAGCGTGCTCGCCGCCGCATTGCACAATGAGCAAGTCTTCCTCGACCAGCGGAGCCGAGGCGAAGCCCCAGATCGGCATGCGCACCTTGTACTCGCTCCGCAGGTCATGGCTCCACAGAACTTTGCCCGAGGCGGCATCGAAACAGAACAAGTGCCCCATCGTGCCCAGCGAATAAGCACGGCCATCGTCGATCGGTTACACTGGCCCGCGGGCCGGCCGTATAGCCCACTTCCACATAGGGGCAATCGTACTCGTGCTTCCACAGCGGCTCGCCCGTTTCCCATTCGAAGCACAACACGCGTTCGTTGCTGCGTAGGCTCGACCAGGCGGTCGGTCACATAGACGCGGCCGCCGGCCACGGTCGGGCCGCTGTAGCCGCTGCCGACGTCTGCCTGCCAACGAATCTTGAGTTCGGGACCGGCGAAGTGATCGACCAGGCCGTCTTCGTTCCAAACGCCGTCGCGATTGGGTCCCCGCCATTGGGGCCACTCGTCGGCGCTGGCAAGCGGCCGCAACACACAGGCCAAGCAGACCGATCGACGAGACAACGATCACATGGGCGTCTGGTATAGCATGAATTCCGTGGTTGAGGCGAACGATTATCGCGGATTGGCCGCGCCAGCGAGTGACAGGACCGAAGCAGCGGCATACCGCCGAGAGGACCTGAGCGTCAGCCGCTCAGCCGCGGGCCAGTTTGTGGAATCGCTCGATCAGGTTCGCGCGTGATCGGGCCCGGCTTGCCGCTGCCGATCTTGCGCTTGTCGACGTTGACCACCGGAATCACTTCGGCGGCCGTGCCGGTCAGGAAGCATTCGTCGGCGATGTAGACATCGTGCCGGGTCAGTGCGACTTCGCGCACGGCGATGCCGGCTGCGACGGCCAATTCGATCACCGCGTCGCGGGTGATGCCTTCGAGAATGCCGGCGTCGATCGGCGGCGTGAGCAGCACGCCGTCGCGCACCAGGAAGATTTGTCGCCGGTGCATTCGGCGATCTCGCCCTTGTGGTTGAGCATCAAGGCTTCGATGCAGCCGGCCTGCAAGCCCTCGATCTTGGCCAGAATGTTGTTCAAGTAGTTGAGCGACTTGATCCGCGGGCTGAGCGCGGCCGGATTGATCCGCAGCGTGCTGGCCGTGATGATCTCCAGGCCGTGTTCGTACAGCTCGGCCGGATAGAGTGCGATATGGTCGGCGATGACGATGACTTGCGGGTCGCTGGTCTTGTTGGGATCGAGCCCCAAGGCCCCCGCCCCGCGAGTAACGACCAGGCGGATATAGCCGTCGACGATCTGATTGGCATTGAGTGTCTGGTAGATGGCGGCGCTGACCTGTTCGCGGCTGAGCGGAATTTCAGGTAAATCGCCTTGGCCGATTCCCACAGCCGCTTCAGTGCTGCTCGAGGCGAAAGACCCTGCCGCGGTAGCTCCGCAAGCCCTCGAAGACCCCGTCGCCATACAGCAGTCCGTGGTCGTAGACGCTGATCTTGGCGTCCTGCTTGTCGTACAGCGTGCCGCCGATGAATACCTTGAAGCGCCATGCGATGGGTCCGAAAAAATTGGCGAAAAAAATAGGGAACACAAAAACCCAGGGGAGGCGGCCCCTGGGCTTTGGAAGGATTGACAACGTCAAGCTCAGGCCGGACTTGCCAGCGTCAGGCTGCTTCCACCTGGCCGGTGGCCAGGCGCACGGTGCGGTCGGCTTGCCCAGCGATGGCATGGTCGTGAGTCACCATGACTATAGTGAGATTCTGCTGGTCGTTCAAGGTTCGCAGCAAGTCCAGAATTTCGCGCCCCGTGGCCGGATCCAGATTGCCGGTCGGCTCGTCAGCCAGCAGGATCTGGGGGCTGGCGATCAGGGCGCGGGCAATCGCGGCCCGCTGCATTTCGCCCCCGGAGAGTTCTCGGGGGCGGTGCTTCAAGCGATGGCCGAGGCCGACCATCGCCAGCAATTCTTCGGCCCGGGCAACATGCTGCCGGCGGTTGCGGAAATAGCTCCAGGAACCTTCGGCGATCATCAGAGGCGACAGGACGTTTTCCAGCGTCGTGAGCTCGGGCAGCAGGTGATAGAACTGGAAGATCATGCCGAAATGCTTGTTTCGCAAGCACGTCGCGACCGAGCGTCGGCAGGTTGTCGATGCGATTTCCCTCGAAGTGGATTTCGCCGGCGTCGGGCGCGTTGAGGGTGCCCAGCAGGTGCAGCAAAGTGCTCTTGCCGCAGCCGCTTTGACCGACGATCGAAAGGAACTCGCCGAGTTCGACGTTCAGGTCGACGCCGCGCAGCACCGGAATCTCGACCGCCCCTTTGCGGTAGCTTTTACAAAGCCCGACGGCCACAAGCTGAGACGTGGACATCGAGCGGGAGCGGAATCACCCGTGCCGGCCTGGGCGGAGTCGCCGCCCTCCAGCATTGCCGAGGCGTCGGGGGCGTCCTGGTTCCAGGCAGCCCGCGGCGAAACGGGCGCGGCCGAAGGTCATCGGGATCGAACAGCGCTACGTGTTCTGCCGGCTGGCGACGTTGAGCTTCACTCATAGCGCAGAGCCTCCACGGGGTGTAGTCCAGCCGCACGATGGGCCGGCAAGATACTGGCCATCACGGCAATCAAAATCGCTCCGCTCACGACCCAAAAAACCGTGAACGGTTCCACGATGGTGGGAATCTTTTGGAAGTAATAGATCGTCGGATCGAAGACCTCGTGCCCGGTGATCCAAGCCAGCCAGTCCGCGATCGTGTTGATGTTGAACACGAAAAGGAGCCCGAGCACCATGCCGACGCCCGAGCCAACCACGCCCAGCGACAACCCATAGGCCAGGAAAATGCCCATGATTCCGCGGCTATGCGCCCCAGTGCCTTGAGAATGCCGATATCGCGAGTCTTTTCCACGACGATCATGTAAAAGATGGCCAGAATGCCGAAGCCGGCGACGGCGATGATCAGAAACAGCAACACGTTCAGGATCGCGGTTTCCATCTGCACGGCCGCCAGCAGGGGCCCTTGCTTGTCGCGCCAGGTTTGCACGCCGTAGATCTCGCCGGGAAATGCTTTCTGAAGCAAGTCGCGGACCAGGGGGCCGTCGTTGTCGTTGTACAGTTTGATTTGAATCGAGGTGACGTTGCCGATGCCGGTCGAGGGATCGATCATGCCGCGCATTTGCTGCACCTTTTCGATCGGCGCAAACACGAAGCTCGAATCGTATTCGCTCATCTTACTTTCGTAGAAGTCGACGATCGTGAACGTGTCGCTCACGGCCTTGGGTGGGGTGCCGGCCGTCGGCAGCGTGATCTTTACATCGTCGCCGGGCAACACCAGGAAACTGTCCGCGCCGGAGGATGTGCGGTAGCTGGCCAGGCTGATCCCCAGCACAATGCCGCTGTGCTGGTCGCGAGCCGGGTCGAAGACGTCCTCGTCCTCGGCGGCCGCCCCCATGCGAAATGGATCGCCCGCGCCCGTCGGGGCGTTCAAACCCGATTCATTGACCGTACGCGATTGATTCGATTTCTGCTCTTCATCCGCCGAGGACGAAGCGACCGTGGCGGGGGCTGGGTCCGCCGCTGGCGATGATGCTGGCGTCTGGGCTTCGTCCGGCGTGGGCGATACTTCGTCCGTAGAGGGCTGGAGTTGGCCGGCGGGGTTCGAGTTGCTGTCCGGCGCGGGGCTCACGTCGCTTGTGGGCGCGGGAGCCGCTTCGCTGGCGGGCTCGCCGTCGGAAGCGGAAGGGACGCTGGCTGGCGCGGCGGTTGATCTTTCCCCAAACGGGTCATTGATCACCGACTCCACCGGCGGCGCCATCAGGGCTGCGTATCGCTTGGCCTGTTCGGCTTGCCACCGGCGCCGGGGCCAGCCGGAGCGGGGCAATTGCGGCCGCGGCTTTTGGCCGGCTTCGCCTTGATGGTCCCACTCGTCGTAACCGCCATTGCGCAAATCGAAACTAAGATGTTTGCGGTTCTCGGGATGCTGCAAGAAGCCGCTGAAGTCGCTGACTTTGCTATGCGTCTGCTCGTCGACGCCGATGAAATTTACCTGTCGCGTCACCCATTGGCCGCGGCTTTGAAAGCTGAGCATGGCCGGCACGACGACGGTGGGGGTCATGCCCGAAATATACTTGCCCGCGACGCGGCGGATTTCTCGCATGTGCCAGGCCGGGTCGTGAAAACCTTCCAGGCTATGGCCATCGAACACGACGTCCGACAGGATGCCGTGGATGCGGTTTTGCATCTCATGGGTGAATCCAGCCATCACGCTGTTGACCACGATCATCGTGGCTACCCCCAGCGTCACGCTGATCACAGACGCCAGCGCGATGTACCTCGTCCGTAGGTACCGCCAGCAGAGCAACAACTTGTACATGACCCCTCCGTGGGTACGCTAGCCGATGTCTGATTTGCAGCGCGTCTTGCGCTATTAGCTCAGCTGGGTTGACATAACGGCCCCACGATACCCTAGCCACGTCCGCGGGGCAACTGCGATCCGGCGTGGGACGCTTACGGCTGCTAAGCTGCTAGCACGGGTGGGACGGTGGGTTATGGATCGGCACGGGGCCTGATTACGTGCGTTCCAAACGCAGCAGGGGGAACAAAATCACGTCGCGAATCGTTTGGCTGTTCGTCAGCAACATTACCAGCCGATCGATGCCAATGCCCAAGCCGCCGGCCGGAGGCATTCCGTGGCGCAGCGCGCGGATAAAATCGTGATCCATCTTGGCCATTGAATCTTCTTCCCTCTGGCCGGCCAATTGCGTGCGGAACAACTGTTCCTGCAGGTCCGGATCGTTCAGTTCCGTATAGGCGTTTGCGAGCTCCATGCCGTGGACGTAGAGCTCGAATCGCTCGGCAATTTCGGGTTGATTAGCCTTCCGCTTCGTGAGCGGGCAAATGCTCGCCGGATAATCCATCACGAACACCGGCCCCGTCAGTTGATCTTCAACGCGTTCTTCGAAGACCTCGCTCTTGACGACGTCGGGATGCTTGCCGGCGGTCTCCAGGCCGATTTCTTCGGCCAGCTTGCGGATGGCCGCCGACGTCCGGGGGTGATAACCCCGTGGATTCGCCGAACAACTCGTCGTAGGTGCGTCGCGCAAAGGGGGGCGTAAAATCGATCGTCTTTTCGCCCCACGGCACCTGCATGCCCTTGCCCCGAAGCCGCCAGGGCATCGACGATCACCTGTTCCGTCAGGTCCATCATCGTGCGGTAATCGCCGTAGGCCTGATAGGCCTCGAGCATCGTGAACTCGGGATTATGCCGCGGACTGATTCCCTTCGTTGCGATAAACTCGCCCCAGTTCGAAGACCCGTTCCATGCCGCCGACGAGCAATCGCTTGAGGTGCAGTTCGAGCGCGATCCGCATGATACAGCGGCATATCGAGCGCATTGTGATGCGTCATAAACGGCCGGGCCGCCGCGCCGCCGGCAATCGAGTGCAGCGTGGGCCCCTCGATTTCCAGAAAGCCATGCCGGGACCAGCGTTTGCCGGATCGATTGGACAATTTGAGTTCGCTTGCGGAACCGTTCCAGCACCCCCTCGCTGTAGGTGAGATCGAGATAGCGCATCCGCTGACGCATTTCCGGGATCGGTCAGCCCGTGGTGCTTTTCAGGAGGGGGCTCGATGGCCTTGGTAAGAAAATACCAAGCCGCTCGGCAAAGATCGTCAATTCGCCGGTCTTGGTGCGTTTCAGCTCGCCGTCGACGCCGACGATGTCTCCCAGGTCGAAACATTCGGCCAAAGCCCAATTGTCCTCGCCGACCTGGCCGCGGCCGACGAACAACTGGATCTGGCCTGTCCAGTCGCGAATATCCAGGAAAATCAATTTCCCTTTCTTGCGTTGCAGGACGATGCGGCCCGCCGCCCGGACGCGAGGGCCGTGCTGGGTCGGCTCGCGCTGGTCGCTCCCGGGCGGGATGGGCTCGACGACGATTTCGCCCTCCCGCACGCGAATTTCGGCAATTGGCGATGATCGTCGAAGCGCGCTCCCCAAGGGTCGTGGCCTAATTCTTGAATGCGGCGCAGTTTCACGCAGCGCGCGGCCTCGTGGATTCCTTCGTCTTCAGGGCCATCGGGAGCGAGCGACATCTTGCAACCGTGCGTATGATTTCTAGAACAGGGGATGGTTTCTGGAGGACAGCGTATGATTTCTGGAGGACCAGTGAGCGACGTTTAAAGAGACGTCTTGCCAATCGACTGCGACTGCGGGTATACACTGCCTGGCCGAGCCACCGCCGCCAGGTTCGTCCCATTGGGGTTAACTCTAAGAATCGCAGCATTTTAGTGCACCTCAGCCGCGGGTCAATGTCTGCCGTCCGCCGCAGGTGAGTCGTGTGCTGGAGCGAAGTCGCGGGAGGAAACATGGCGATCGATATCCGTGGTACCGATCAACCGGGTTTATATTGTGTCGAATTGCGCACCTCGCAATGGGAGCGAAGCTGTGGCCTGGTATCGGGACGGCCTGGGCCTACGCGTTCTGGTGCGCGTGTCAGGAAGACGGCTACGCCCTGTTGGATGCCGGCGAAAGCCGCCTGGCGATCCTGGCTCGCAAGTCGACTCAACGATCCGACGCGGCGCATCAGCCTGGCCTTCGAAGTGAGTGACGTGCAGATCGTGGCGGCCCGAATCGCCGCGTTTGGGAAGCCACGTGTCGGTGCCGGAGAACAGCGCGGAGCATCTGCGCGAAGTGAACACCACCGACCCGGACGGTAATCGCATCCGGATCTTTTCGTGGCCGCCGGGGCACTAAACTTGCCTTCGGTACTTGTGCCACTGGCTCCGCCAGTTCCGGAAACCGCCACGAATCAGCACTGGCATGCAGCCAGTGGCACGCGTTGTTCACCGCTTCCCGGCAGAATACTCCTCGTAGCGTTCTGTAATCCCCGGGACCAACCGCATGGCGTTTCTGAAATACACCTTCTGCAGCACGTCGTCCGGCAATTCGATGCCGTAAATCCGCCAAAACCCTTGCGGTGGAAAGGCGTTTTCAGCATACGGGAAATATTCGTCCGCCGTCTCCAGCAATCGCCAATGATACGTCAGCCGCTCCGAGACTGCGCGGGCCGTCGGTGCCGAACAACACCCGGTCGGCATACTTGATGATGAATTTGCGGGCCGTGACAGGTTGCCGGCCTAGCTCGGCGATCCGGGCGGAAATGTCTACGTTCAGATTCGGATACTTGTCGAGCCATTGGCCGAGCAGTCGCCAGATCTTCGGCCTGATTGGCCATGTGGGCCCCGATGAAAGTTGTCTCGGGATGCCTGGCGACGATGTGTTCGAGCTGCTCGACCAGTTCGGCATAGCTCGGATACCCCGGCTTATCAAAGCTCCAATCCGGATGCCGCCGCAGCTCTTCCCAGCGTTCGTTAGATTGGTCAATCGGCAGGAAGAAGGCCGCCGGATCGGCCGTGTGGATGAGCACCGGAAAACCGAGTTGGCCGCAGGCTTCCCAAATGGGATCCCAGCGAGGGTCGTCCGCCTTGATGAGCGAGCCGTCCGGATTGCGATAGACGAGCCCCAAATCTTTAAAAACTTTCAAGCCGCTGGCTCCGGCTTTTTTGGCGGCGGCCAATTGCTCGGCCATCCGCCGGCCGAAGTCGGGCCGCTGACAGTCCCACGTGGCCGGCTCGTCGATCTTGCCGCTCCCTCGCCAATCGACGTTCGCGAAGATCACGAATCGGCTGCGGTGCCTGGTCCACAAATACTTCATGTGCTGGTCGAGCGACTCGCCTAGCTGGCCGTCGAGGCTCACGCAGACCGCGATGTTGTGCTGATCCATCAACTTGACGAACTCATCGAGCTCCTTAATCGAGTCGCGCAACCGCACGCGCGGATGGACATGGACGTCGACCACCGGCAGACGAGCATGGGTCAGCAAATGCTCGGAGACTTTGAGCATGGGACGAGGACGGAATTGGTCGAGGGCCAATTCTCGACCGTCGCGACCGTCCAGGGTAAGGGGTGTCTGCCCCGAGGCTCCGGAGAGAGGCCCCTTGTCTCCGGCAGGAGATTTGTCCGCTGCCACGCAGCTGGCGGCGGAGGCCGCGACAATGGCTCCGGCAAGGGAAATCAGGAGTCCGAGCCGGGCTCGGAAAAATGCAAGTCGCTGGGCGCAAAGCGGCCGATTGTTGCAGGTTTCAGACGTCACGCAGCGGGCTCCACAGGCTAGAATTGTGGCGACAGTGTTTCTAGCCCATACTATCCTGACGGGCCCCGGAGGGCGAGGATCTTTTGAATACTGAATTTGGCATGCGGAATGCGGAATTGATTCGGCATTCCGCATTCCGAATTCCGCTGTGGCACTGGCAGCGGCTCCTTTTCTACGGCAAACCTTATGCCTATCGACCAGACACAGCAGCAGAGCGACGATGAGCAAATGCGGGCTCAAGCGCTCAGCCTGAAGCGATTGCAGCCGCCCACCCAGGTGCCAGGGTATGAGCCGCGGCGCTTCCTGGGAGCCGGCGCCTATGGCGAGGTTTGGGTCGCCATCGACCGCACGACCGGCCGCCAGGTGGCGATCAAATTCTACGCGCACCGCGGAGGGCTCGACTGGTCGCTCCTTTCGCGGGAAGTCGAAAAGCTGGCCTTTCTTTCGGCCGACCGGTATGTGGTGCAGTTGCTGGATGTCGGCTGGGAATCGGAGCCCCCTTACTATGTGATGGAGTACATCGAGCGCGGCAGTCTGGAAGATCTGCTGCGCCGCGAGAGTAAGTTGCCGCCCGAACAGGCCGTGGCATTGTTTCGCGACGTCGCCGTCGGGCTACTCCACGCGCATGGCAAAGGGGTGCTGCATTGCGATCTGAAGCCGGCCAACGTGCTACTGGATCAGGACACCAAACCACGGCTGGCCGATTTCGGCCAAAGCCGCTTGTCGCACGAGCAGACGCCGGCTTTGGGCACGCTGTTTTACATGGCTCCTGAGCAGGCTGATCTCAAAGCAGTGCCTGACGTCCGTTGGGATGTCTATGCTCTGGGGGCCCTGTTGTATGCGATGCTCACGGGCACGCCCCCTTACCGCGACAGCAAGGCGGTCACCGGCATCGAGACGGCCGTCGACCTGGACACCCGTTTGCTCCGCTATCGCGAGTGGATCGAAAGGTCGCCCCGTCCGGCGACTCACCGGCATATACCGGGCGTCGATCGTGCATTGGCGGATATTGTCAACGGTTGCCTGGCCGTGGATCGTGGCCAGCGATTCGCCAATGTGCAGGCCGTGCTCGATGCGCTCGATACCCGCGCCGGACGCCGGGCGCGCCGTCCGCTGGTGTTGCTGGGAGCCGTCGGGCCGGCACTCGTGTTGGCAGTGATGTCGGTGTTCGCTTGGGGCTGGTTTGGCACCGTGGTACGGCAGTCGGACGAAACGTTGCGGTCGCGGGCCTTGGAAAGTAACCATTTCGCGGCCCAATTCGTGGCGAAAACGGTCACCAACGAGCTCGACCGGCGCTATCGGGCCGTCGAGGAAATGGCCAATAGCCCGCGGTTTCAGCGGTTGTTGGAGGCCACGCTCAACGATCCGGATCTGGCCCGGCTGCGCAGTCAACTCAACGATCCGAAGCTGCACGAAGCCGACCGCCAATCGCTGCGCGAGCAATTCCTCGTCCACCCAGCCCGCCAGGCATTGCAGCAGCGTCTGCAAGACCTGCTACAGGACGACGCCGAGCCAACGGCCGCAAGCTGGTTCGTCAACGATCCGGACGGACTGCAATTGGCCCGAGCGCCAGACACTTCGACAATCGGCGTCAACTATGGCTGGCGGACTTACTTTCACGGCGGCACGACCGATCACCGCCCAGACTGGCGGCCAGGCCAGGACGAGCATATTAAGGAGACGAGCCTTTCGGCCGTGTTCAGCAGCCAGGCGAGCAATCGTTGGATCGTGGCCATTTCGACCCCAATCCAGAAAGAAGCGCCGGAAGGAAGGTTCTTGGGGCTGATGAACATGGCAGTGGAAGTGAATCGGTTCGTCGACCTGCAAGGAGGCAATCGTCAGTTCGCCATCCTGGTCGATTGGCGCAGCGGCCCTAATAAAGGCGTCATCCTGCAACACCCCCTGTTCGACAAACTGTCTCAAGAGCATGGCAAACTGCCGGACCGCATTAAGTCGTATCGCTTGAAGAGCGACGAACTGCCGGATAACAAAGATCGGCGGGAAAATTACATTGACCCTTTGGGCAAAGACCCGGAGGGGGATGATTTCGACCGTCATTGGCTCGCCGAAATGGCCCCCGTCGGCATTCGTGAGGGAAATACCGGCTGGGTCGTCATCGTGCAGGAGTCGTATAAGGAAGCGATCGGACGGATCTTGTCCCGGCTGCAAAGCAGCTTGTTATCGAGCGGCATGCTGGCCGTGGCCATCATCGCCATCCTGTCGACGGCGCTGTGGGCGCTGGTGCTCAGAGCCATCGACGATCCGAGCAAGAAACGGACGGTACGGGCCGAGCCGCCGCTGGAAACGATCGGCTAAAAATAATCTTTCCGAACCCAGTTTTTTTCTTAAAGCAACGAGAACTTGGCCGACCTCATCGCACAAGGGACTGACTCGCACGATCGCTGGCGACGCACGCTGCAGCTCGGGCGCTATGTAACGCTGGGTCGCGAAGCCAGCGGTTGGGCCGTGCCCTGGGACGACCGCGTTTCTCGCCAGCACGTCGAGATTTGCTGGGACGGCAGCCGGCTGGAAGTCCGGCGGCTTCCCTCGCGCGGAATCCGATCTTCGTCAAGGGACGCCAGGCCACGGAATTCGACATCGTCGCCGGGGAGCACTTCGTGATCGGCGGCACCACCTTCACGCTGGCCGACGAACGGGCCCGCGTGTCGCTCGACGTGCCGCAACCCGCGCAGCAGCAAACGTTCACTTCGCAGTACCTGCAAAAGCTTCAGTTCCGCCATGCCGACGCTCATATCGACGTGCTCAGCCGGCTGCCGGAGATGATCTCCGGAGCCCTGAGCGACTCCGAGTTGTACGTGCGGCTGGTCAATTTGCTGTTGGCCGGGGTGTCCCGCGCGGCGGCGGCGGCCCTCGTCTCGGTAAAACACTTGCATGACGAGCGGCCGGTGGTGGAAGTGCTCCACTGGGACCGCCGGTTGGTCACCGGCGACGACTTTCAGCCCAGCCAGCGGCTGATTCTCGAGGCGATCCGCAAGCGCGACAGCGTGTTGCACGTTTGGGACGCCGGCGAACTCGACACCGAATCTCCCTTCACGGTGCGCAAAGGGGTCGATTGGGCCTATTGCACGCCCATCGGCGGCAAGGCTTGCCTGGGTTGGGGCATTTATGTTACCGGCCGGTTCGCCAGCGACTCGGTGACGCCCCACGATTCGTCCGACCCGACCGATCTGCGCGACGATCTGAAATTCACCGAGCTGGCCGCCGCCACGCTCAGCTCGCTGCGCGACGTGCGGCTGCTCGAACGCCAACGGGCCGGCTTGAGCCAGTTCTTCTCGCCGGTGGTGCTCGAAGCGATCGAAGGCCGCGACCCGGAAGTGGTGCTAGCCCCGCGCGAAACGGAAGTGACCGTGCTGTTTTGCGACTTGCGAGGCTTTTCGCGACGCAGCGAACAAGCCGCCGACGACCTGATGGGCCTGCTGCATCGGGTCAGCGAAGCGCTTGGGGTGACGACGCGGCGGATTCGCGATCAAGGGGGCGTGCTGGGGGACTTTCAAGGAGACGCGGCGATGGGGTTTTGGGGCTGGCCGCTGCCCCAGCCCGATGCTCCCGTGCGGGCCTGCCTGACCGCGCTTTCGATTCGGGCCGAGTTCGCCGCGGCCGCCCAGCGTGAAGGCGATCCGCTGGCCGACTTCCGCGTGGGCATCGGCATTGCCACCGGCCGAGCCGTGGCCGGCAAGATCGGCACGGTCGACCAGGTCAAAGTGAGCGTGTTTGGCCCGGTGGTGAATCTGGCCTCGCGGCTGGAAAGCATGACCAAAACTGCTGCACGCCCCGATCCTGATCGACTCGCGCACGCAGTGCCCACATCCGGGACAATCTGCCGCCGGAAGTGGCCCGGCTCCGGCGCGTGGCCGTTGTCAAGCCGTATGGCATGGACAAGCCGCTCGAAGCCGTGGAGCTGCTGCCGCCGGTGACCGAGTATTCGCTCCTCAGCGATCAGAACGTGGCCGACTACGAACGGGCCTTGGACGACTTGTTAGCCGGCCGCTGGTCGAGCGCCTTCGAGCGATTGCACCGCGTGCCGGCGGAAGACCGCGTCAAAGATTTCCTGACCGTCTTCATCGCCCAGCACAACCGCACTCCGCCGGAAGGCTGGAATGGCGTGATCCCGCTGGGGAGCAAATGAACGGCGCGGTATTCGATGCGACTTAATGTGGACCAACGCGCATCGCGTCGGAGCCCCGCAGCGGCGTCATCACTCCAGCCGCCATTTCATGCAGCCAGGTCGACCACTCGACGGCCCGCCGGGACCAAGTGCAATCGTGATTGACGTACGCCACTTGCCGAGTCAACTGTTGTTCGATCGCCGCATCGCCCGAACAACCGGCCTTGAGCGCCGCTACGACCTGGGCGACGAAGGTTTGTCTGTAGGCATTCCAATCGTTGCCCAGCGGAATGAGCCGCGCGAAGCCGGCCGTGGTTTCCGGAAGTGCACCTAAGTTGCTTGTCACGATCTGGCAGCCGCAGGCCATGGCTTCCAGCACCGAGATGCACGATGTCTCGGCGAAGTGGTTGGGATAGGCCAACACCGTCACGTCGGACAGTTGTTCGGCCAGAGCCGGCTGCGGCACCGAGCCGACATACTCCACGCCGGGCGTCTCGCGGCACAGTCGATACAAGTGCCCATACTCCGCCTCGTCGATATCTTGATTTTTTTGATAGACGCGCATGCTCGAATAGACCCGCAGCACGGCGTCCGGCACTTGAACGCGAATGGCCGGAAACACCTTGATCAGCACGTCGAGTCCGCGAAAAGGAGTGCTGGTGTAAGCCAACACGGGCCGCCGCTTCGCAGCCAGAATACTTTGGCCACTGGTAAAGCGGTGGGCAAATGCCGGGGCGATCGCATTGCGAAGCACGCGCGATCGGTTTCGGTCCACTCCCAATGCGACCTGATATTGCTGCTGCTGCCAAGAACTTACAAATGCCACGGCATCAAACGCCCCCACCACGGGCCGGTCACGCAGCACCTGCATCGCGGACTGATCGTGGGCGTGTTGCGTCCAAAGAATAAGTTTCGCTCCGGGCGCAGCCAGCCGCGCACGTCAAGGCCCGCCGCGGGTCCGTTCAGCACGATGGCCGCATCAAAGGTGGCAAAGAAATTCGGCGGCATTTTCCTGATCGGCAGACATTGCACGCCGCGCGACAAGACCGGCTTCAAGGTGTTGCTGAGCAGATAGACTTCGTGTCCCAGGGCGGCCAGCGCTTCGGCCAGGTAACAGAGAGCCGACTGCGAACCGCCAAGCGGCCTGCGATAGGCGCTGTCGACCACGTAATCCCAGCGGATAAAATCAATAAAAACGATTCGCATGATTATTGAACGGCAAATGAAAGTTTTTATAGGGAAGAAGCCCTAGGAGCCCGCAGCGCAAGCAAGGGACAGCGGTATCCGCATTTCCTTTGGTGATGGTTGTCTCCCTTTGGCGATCGCTATCCCTGATTGAGCCCCGTTGGTACCCACTGTCCCTTGCTTGCGCTGCGGGCTCCTTTGGAATCGAGCGGTTCAATCGGTCGCCGTCGGTCCCTTTATTTCGCGTGCGGCAACTGCGGCTAGCTCGAAGAAGTCGGCTAGCTCATTCGTGCCGGCCGCGTTGCCGAAAATCGCCTCGCGGCTCTGATGGATTTTGCCCTTCACAGCGGCCCGATAGTCCGGCTCGGTCGCGAGTTTGACGGCGATGCGCACATAGTCGTCCGGCGAGGCCGCGATGCACTCCTCCAGTCCGCACAGCCGGCAGACGGCTGCCGTGTAACGTCCGCGATGAAAAGGACCAGGGAGCGTGACCAGCGGCGTGCCGGCCGCCAGCGTGTCGTAGGTTGAATTCGCTCCGCCCGAATAGTGCAACGTATCCAAGACCACGTCCGCCGCGGCGGTCACACCGCGATACTCCGCGGCACTCAACCGGGGCACGAACCGGATCCGCCGGGCGACGTCCGGCAGCCGCTTGGAAAAACGGGCTCGCAGCGCCTCGGTCACGTGATTGAGCGTGGCCGATACCAGCACGACCACGCCGCGCTCGTCCGCCCGCAGCACGTCAGCCATGATCAGATCGAAGTCCGGTTGAATCTTGCGCGGGCTCTGGCCGCAAAAGTAAATGTGCTCGTCCCGTTTCCAACCATAAGCGGCCCGATCGGCGGCCGGCGTGGCTGGCGGGCACTCGTAATAGTTGGGAATGTGCCGCAACCGCGCGAGCTTTTCGCGATAATGGGCTTCGCCGCCGGCCGGCTCCAACAGATTGCTGGAGATGAAATAATCGACCTGCGGGACTCCCGAGGTCACCGGCCAGCCCCAACTCGTACATTGCACGGGAGCCAGGCGAAACATCGGCAAGAAATAGTTCACCGCGTCGCTGCCAATTTCCCAGTAGTACAGCACGTCGAACCGCGCGGAACGAATCGCCTCGATCGCCAGCGAAAATGACTTCGGCAGTGGTAAAAAATCGACCGCCGGATTTTTTATAGCCTGTCGACAAGTTGCCACGGCGGCCGGAGCGCACACGACGGTAACCCGCAGCCGGCGCGAGTCCAATCGCCCGATCAGTCCGGCCATCCCGCGCAAAAAGACCCCTTCCTTACCGGCGGTGACCACAAAGCCGACTCGGGGCAAACCCGTTAGTGCCAGACCGTCGCGGTGCCGCAGCAGTCGCTCGGGCAGACGCTTAACGAACAAGTCGGCAAACCGCGACTTTAGCGGCAAGTCGTCGCGGCCTTGATAGGTCCAGCTCACGGCCGGATGGCAGGTGCTTTCGCCCACTTCGTTCTCGTCAAACGTCAACTCCCGAGCCGTGGACTCCGACAGTTCATTCAGCCGGGCCATCACCGCGGCACGGTGATCGTCAATCTCTTCGTTGTCGGCAAACACGAAGGGGCACAATATGGCCGGCCGCAATTGCCAGACGAGTTTGTTGGGCTGCAAGGCCGCGGCGTGCAGCAGATGCGGCCGGGCTTCTTCCGTGTAGCCCTGGAAGTGCAAAGTCTCGGCCAAGGCCGCATGGCCTTGCGTCAACTCAGGCCGCAAGGCCAGCGCCCGGCGAAAATGCGATTCGGCTGCCTGGTATTGCTGCCGCTTGTTGCACAGTGCGCCCAAATTAAAATGGGCCTCCACGCAATTGGGGCTGGCGGCAAGTGCCTGTTGATAGGCTCGCTCGGCGCCGGCCTTATCCCCTAAGTCGACGCAGACGGCTCCCAGGTTATTGCCGGCGGCAAAATTTGCCGGGTCAATTGCCATTGCCCGCTCGTAGTGCCGCCGCGCGGTTTCCAATTGGCCCAAACGCACCAGCGCCGGCCAGTTGAAAGTGGCCGTCGGCCAGATTGGGGTCGAGTGCCAGGGCACGCTCGAAACAGGCCACGGCCTCGGCATCGCGCTGTTCCAGACAAAGCGATTCCCCCAGTTTCAGATGAGCGAGCACGAACCGTGGGTCATGATTTAGGGCTTCCTGGTAGTGTTCGATGGCCGCCGCCAGTTGGCCTTGATCTCGCAGGACGTTGGCCAGGTTGAACAGCATCAACGGATGCCGCCCGGCCCGCGCAACGGCCTGACCGATGAGCTCGACGGCAGTTTGCAACCGGCCTTGCTGACTGGCCAGCACGCCCAGCAGGTGAAGCGCGTTCACATCCTGGGGATTGCGCGTGAGGATGCGGCGATAAGCCGTGTCAGCGTTCTCCAGCCGACCGGCTTGATGATCGGCAATGGCCGCCGCCAATTCAGCAGCTTCTGCATCCATGCTAGCTTTGCCCAAGGAAAACCGTGATCCGTCACGCGCGGAAATTCTAGCCCACTTCCGCTCGGGCAAGAACCGCAGTTTTATCCCGCTATCTGAGGCCAAATTATGGGAAAAACGGAGGATGGACGAGGAAGTATTTGTAAGGAAGGCAGGAAGAGGAGTGCGAGTAGGGGACTTTCATGTACCCGTCAGTTCCTTGATCTCCTCCTTTCCTTCCTGCTTTCCTGGCTTCCTCATAACATTTTCCTCGTTTTTGGCGGCAATGCGAGTTGTAGGAGCCTCGCCGCGGAATTGGCAGTGAACCTTTGGGGGTGAACGGCGGTTGTAGGTTTGGGGTATAATTGTTCGTCTCGTGGATTTGGCCCTTACAACGAGTTAGGCCGACATGTCCGAACTTGCCGCTACCGCTGCCGCGCAGGCTGAGTTGCCGGGGACGAACGTCCGGCCTGAGGCCGCCATCGTGATCTATGACGGTCATTGCCGGATGTGCCAGGGACAAATGCGGCGTCTGACGGCCTTGGACCGCGGCGGGCGATTGGCGTTTTTGTCGTTGCACGACCCTTCCGTCTCCCAGCGCTATCCGGATCTGACCCACGACGAATTGATGCGCAACATGGTCGTCGTGGACACGCGCGGCCGTCGGCATATCGGGGCCGCGGCAATCCGCTATTTGTCGCGACTGCTTCCGACCCTCTACTGGTTGGCCCCCCTGCTGCATATCCCTTTCAGTCTGCCGCTATGGCAATGGTGCTACCAGCAGATTGCCAAGCGGCGATATCGCTGGAATCGAGCCGAGAAATGCGACGACGGAAGTTGCAGCATCCACTTCGGCCCGTGATCCGAACCGGCCGGTTGTTCGTTCCGCGATCACTTCTTCTTGGACTTCGGCTCCTTGGCTTCGACCTCGCCAACCGAGGACGTCTTGCTCTTCAGCGTCGCAACATCGACGGGCGGCTTCCCGCGCTTCTGCGCAAACAGCTACGGCAGCAGGTCGGCCTCATGGTGGGCCTTCGCCGCGGCGTCGCCATGGCCGGCGGTCGGATACTCGGTGTAAATCGGATGCCCACCGGCTTTCTCGAGGGCCGCAACCATGTCGTGCGCTCGCGCCACGGGCACGATCTTGTCTTTTTCACCATGAAAGACCCAGAGCGGCATATGTTTGGCCACCCCGATCCGGGCAGGATCTCCGGCGCCGCTAATCACGACGGCCGCCGCGAACGATTTGGGCGTGCGCGTAACCAGATCCCACGTTCCACAGCCGCCGTTAGAGAAGCCCATGGCATAGATCCGATCCGGATCGACGGAGAACTCCTTCGTCAGTGCCTGGATCGCCAAGCCTGCCAGCAGGAGCGAAGTGCGAGGTTTTTCGCGAAACGTCAGGTTGTCGTCGAAGTCGGTTAGCGAGACCCAGCCTCTGGGGGGCTGCGGGACGAACACGAAGCAGGCATACCGCTCGCGCACGGTGTCCTTCAAAAACAACGAGGCGCCGCTGCTTTCACTCTTGATGGGTTTCTCATTGTCCGTGCCGCGCTCGCCATAGCCGTGCAACAGCACGACCAACGGATAGTGTTTGCCCTTGTCATAATGGTCCGGTTTCAGTAGTCGGTACGGCTGCGTCTTGCCATCCGGTCCATTGAAGACGTGCGTTTCGTATTCGGCGGTGCCCGTCGTGCAGGTCAGCAGGAGCGCCGCCAGCATGCTTCGCCAAAACGGGTGAACGTTCATACGAGCCTCTAAATGAACGAATGTTGAAATGGGAGCTTGAAAAAACGCGCGAGAACCGAGATTGTCCGATCCCTGACGGAGCTTGAAACCGATCCGGGCTCGGACGGTTTAGCGTACAGCAAGCCGACGGCCGAAAGCAAATCGGGGCGGCGACGTTCAGAAAATTGCCCATCCGGGCCGCTGGGCCCTGGTGCGTGCCATCTGATGTATTTCTTTTTTGCGCCGCTCGTGGGCTTTCGTATAGAATACGGTCGCTCCCCTCCACAACCGCTCTACGTTTTAATCTCCGTACACAAGAGACGATCGCGATGCACAAGCCCAACTACCAATATCACGCCATGTTTCACGCAGGCAATTTTCATGGCCCTTCCGGCGAAGCGCAGTTGACCGAACTTTTGCTCCCCTATTCCAGCGCGGACAGCGGCGGGTGGGAAGTGGTGTCGGTGGTTCCCATCGTCCGCAATGGCGAAACGGCGGGAGTTCAAATCGTGGCGCGACGCGCGGCTACTTAGCAGTTCAGCATTCAACTAAGGACTCCGGGCTAAGGTCGCGATCGGTTATGACTGTGGCATGAACGGCCCACGTTTTTCCCTGAAACGATTGATGACAGGCATATCTACTGCGGCGATTGGGCTGGGCCTGATCGCAATTCTACTAAAGCCAAGTCCACGGCTCCTGTCCTGTTCGGCGACGCTACTCCAATAGCGTGCATAGCGTGTCTGGCCGTTATTTGGACGGGAGTATTACTGCCATTCATGCGTGTCTATCTTGCTGAAGCCATCGGATGCCTGCTTGCGTTTAGCACCTTCGAGGGATTTGTGATCTGGGCTTTCAGTACCATTCGGCCGCCAGTCGCCCTTTTCCAAGTTCAAACCGGCCAACCACAGAATGGTGGGCGGGTTTTTCTTGCGCGGTAGGATGGTGGGCATGAAATTCAGTATTACCCGTCTGATTGTGTTCGTGGGCAGCTGCGCCGCAGCGACTGGACTCTGGAGGGCCTGCCTACAGGCATCTTATCCGGCCCCAAGGTGGCTGTTCGTGATACTGATTTTCGCGAGCGGAGCCATACTGGGCGCCGGAGCCGGAAACCTATTCAAGCATCCCTGGCTCGGGGCGTTCTGCGGCTTCATGGCAACAGGCGGCACTGGTGCCATCGTTACGACCATGAGCTGGCTTGTCCCTTGAAGGCTGCCGCCCACCACCCCTGCACACAAAGTTCAGACACTACCCCTCCGGGACAAAAGTTGCCCTTTCCGCGCCCGGCGGCTATCCTGAACGCTTCAATCTCCGCTACAATTCCCCACCCAAAAACAAGGTGGCCTTGTGAACATCATTCGCTCCGGTTTCCGCTCCACTGGTTGCTGTGCTCTGGCCGGCGCTATCCTGTTGACAGTCGCCGCTCATGCCCAGTCGGCCGAACTGTTTGTCGAGGCCGAATCGTTCGCTTCGCCGGGCGGCTGGATGCTCGATACGCAGTTTATCGATCTCATGGGCTCGCCCTACTTGCTGGCTCACGGCTTGGGCGTGCCGGTGAAAGACGCGGAGACCCGCGTTGGCTTTCCCGCGCCAGGCGAGTATCACGTTTGGGCACGCACCAAGGACTGGGTCGCAACCTGGAAAGCACCCGGCACTCCGGGCAAGTTTCAGTTGGTCGTCGATGGCCGGCCGCTGGCGATGACATTTGGCACCGAAGGGGCTGACTGGCATTGGCAGGAGGGCGGAGGTGTTCACATCGCGGCCGCCGACGAGCATGCGCTCGCGCTGCACGATCTGACGGGCTTCGACGGCCGCTGCGATGCCCTGTTCTTCTCGACCGATGCGAAGGCCAGTCCGCCGCAAACGCGCGAGGACCGTCGCCGGTTGCTCAACCTGCCGCGTGAAACGCCCGAGACCGAGGTGTTCGACCTGGTGGTCTGCGGAGGCGGCTATTCCGGCATCGGAGCCGCCATTTCCGCCGCCCGCCAGGGCCTGACGGTGGCCCTGCTGCAAAACCGGGGCGTGCTCGGGGGCAACGGTTCCAGCGAGGTGCAGGTGTGGGCGCAAGGGGGCACCAAGCGCGGGCTGTTCCCGCATCTCGGCGAGATCGTCGAGGAATTCGCCGACCATGCCAAGAACAGCCCTGGCGAGTATGAGGAATTCGGCGACGCTAAGAAAGAAGCCATCGTTCGCGCCGAGAAGAAGATCAGCCTGTTCTTGCACAACCACGTGATCGGCGTCGAACTGGCGGCGGGTGCCAGCCCTGGCATTCGCAGCGTCACGGCGCTCGACACGCGCACGGGAGCCGAGCGGCGCTTTCGCGGCAAGTTCTTCGCCGATTGCACCGGCCACGGCACCATTGGCGCGCTGGCCGGCGCCAGCTTCACGATGCAAGAAAAAGGACACATGGGCATGAGCAACATGTGGAAGTGGCAGGAGGCGGATCACGCGCCGGCCTGGCCGGAAACCCCTTGGGCTCTGCCGCTCGAAGCGAACGATTTTCCCGCCACCAAGCTCTCGAAAGACGCCGAAAAGCCATTCTACAAAGGGGAATGGTTCTGGGAGACCGGCTTCGACAAACACCCGATCAAAGATCTGGAGTACATGCGCGATTGGAATCTGCGGGCCGTCTACGGAGCGTTCAGCGCGCTTAAGCACGGTAAGGATGCCGCCAAGCATGCCAATGCGCAATTAGTCTGGGTGGCGGCCATCGGCGGTCCGCGTGAAAGCCGCTTGCTCACCGGAGACATCGTGCTGACGGACGAGGATATCGTGAGCCGTCGCGAATTTCCGGACGGCACCGTCCCCACCACCTGGGACCTGGACCTGCATTATCCCAAAGAACAATACATGAAGAAGTTTCCCGACGACCCGTTCATTTCCCGCACAGTTCGGCAAGGGGGTCGATCGGAAGGAAGGCTATCCGGTGCCGTATCGCTGCTTCTATTCGAAAAACGTCGGCAACCTGTTCATGGCCGGGCGCTGCATCAGCGTGAACCACGACGCGCTCGGCACCATCCGCGTCATGCGCACGTGCGGCATGATGGGGGAAGTGGTCGGCAAGGCAGCCTATTTGTGCGTGGCCAAGCAGGTCGCGCCGCGGAATGTTTACGAGAGCTATCTGGACGACCTGAAAGATCTGCTGCGGCAGCCCGGCGGGGCCCGGCGTGAAACGATCAAAACGGCCTTGGTTTTGCCCGAGGGCACAACCCCTTCGCAACCGATCGCCTCGATGGCCAAGCTTTGGGCGCCGATCTTTGCGAAACCAACGACCGGCATCGTCATCGACGACGACGCGGCCAAACTCAAAGGGGCCTGGACCACGGGAACCAATCTTGCCCATATCGGCGAGGGCTACCGCTATGCCAACTCCAACTCTCATGCCGAGGCCCGCTACGAATTCACGGTGCCCTCGTCAGGCCGCTACGAAGTGCGGCTGGCCTGGGAACCGCACGCGAACCGGGCAACCAACGCGAGTTGCACGATCGCCGCGAGGGGGGGTTCGAAGACGGTGACTGTGAACCAGCGGGCCGAAAAGGCGGCAGGCTTCAGCAACCTCGGCGTATTCGAATTCGAAGCCGGACAAGCCGCCTCGGTCACCCTTTCGACCGACGGCGCCGACGGGCTGGTCCTTGCCGACGCGGTTCATATCGTGCCGGCGCCGTAATGAGGCGCATGCAACTTCGAATGAAACCGCTCGTGCTGCGGCTGTGGCGTGCGGGAGTGCTTGTCGCGCTGGCCTGGCTCATTCATCACGAGCACGGCTGGTTGGAAGCGCAGCGCAGTCCCAGCGTAACCCTGGAGCTGGCCCAGCGGCTGTTTCCGACCGCCCAGCGACTGTCGCCGCGCGACGTCGAGCGCGGCGGGCATTTTGTTTTTGATGCCGAGAACGAACCGTTGGGTTATGTACTCACCACGGCCCCCGAAACCAACGACCTGATCGGCTACTCGGGGCCCAGCAACGTGCTGTTGGGGCTCGATCCGAACGGCGCGGTGGCGGGCGTGCAGATTCTCGCCAGCGGCGACACGCAGGATCACGTGGAACTGGTGCGTAAGAACGAGGGTTGGCTGCGGGCCTTCCTGGGCTGGAAACCGCTCAGCGCCTCCGCCGCCGAAGGTCGATGCCGTAAGCGGCGCGACCCTCACCAGCGCCGCCATCGCCGAGAGTATCGAACGTCGGCTGGCCGGGCATGCGCCGTCGCTGCGGTTTTCCGAGCCGGTGACGCTGGACGAGGCCCGCGAGCTGTTCCCGGAGGCCGCCAGCTTGCAGGTCGACATCTTGGCCAGCGCTGCCAGTACCTCGCGCCTCCGCGTGTTGCAACAGGACGGGGCCCTGTTGGGCTTCGCAGTCCGCACGTCTCCCTGGTCGGACAACGTCAGCGGCTATCGCGGCCCTACGGAATCGCTCGTCGGGTTGCGGCCCGATGGGCAGACCGTGGCGGCTGTGCGGATCCGCAAAAGCTTCGACACGCCCGACTATGTCGATTCGGTCAAGGACGATGACTACTGGATGAAGGAGGTCTTTGTCGGCAAGTCGACCGCCTGGCTGGCGAACATGAATTACGAGCGGGATGGGATCGAGGGGGTGAGCGGCGCGACGCTAACGAGTTGGGCGATGGCCGAGGGGCTGAAACGGCGATTTGCCGCCCAGCAGCCGCGGCCCGCCGCCCCCTGGCAGTGGCGAAATCGGGACGCGGCGCTGGCGGCCGTCGTCGTCGCCGCGCTGGTGATGGCGTATTCCAACCTGCGCGGAAACAAGTGGGCCCGGCGGCTGTGGCAGGCCGTGCTGATTGGCTATGTCGGTTTCGCCAGCGGCGATCTGCTGTCGCTCGGACTGATGGCCGGCTGGGCGCAAAGCGGCGTGGCCTGGCGCTCCGTCTCGGGGCTCGCCCTGCTGCTCGCAGCGGCCCTGCTCGTGCCGTGGATCAGTCGCCGGCAGCTTTATTGCCATCACATTTGCCCGCACGGCGCGGCCCAGCAATGGCTTGGCACGCTCGTGCGCCGCAAGACGCACGTGCCGATCAAGCTGGCGCGGATCCTTGAAACGTTTCCCTACCTGTTGATTGCCGTGGCGATCGTGGCAGTGCTGCGTGGTTGGCGGCTGGATTTGGCGGACTTGGAACCGTTTGACGCTTGGGTCTGGCGGGCGGCAGGTGCGGCCTCGATCGCGATCGCCGCGGTGGGACTGATCGCGTCGTTGCGAATTCCGCTGGCTTATTGCCGCTTTGGCTGCCCGACCGGAGCACTGCTCGAACTGGTGCGCAGCCACGGCCTGGCCGACCGCTTTGGCCGGCGCGATTGGTGCGCCTTGGGATTGCTGCTGATCACCTTGTCGGTGCGCCCTTCGCTGGCGGGGAGCATCATGAAACCAGCACTCCTGGCGGCCCCGCCAGCGGCGGCGGACAAGACCGAGTTTCGCGGCCAGGCGATGGGCACAACATGGTGCGTCAAGCTTGGCAGGCCGGCTCCGGCGGCTTTGCAGCAAGAACTCGCCGAGTGTCTCGAACGGGTGGAGAATTTGGCCTCGAACTGGCGCCTGGAGTCGGATATTTCACGATTCAACACCCTGCAATCGGTCGACGACGTGGCCGTGCCGCGCGAACTCGCCTGGCTGGTCCAGCAGTCACAGGAAGTCAGTCGGGCCAGCGGCGGCGCGTTTGACATTACGGTCGCCCCGCTGGTGAAACTGTGGGGCTTTGGCCCTCGATCTGGAACGAGCGCGGCCGAGCAATTGAATGCCGCTTCGCCTCACGGTCCCGACGCCAGCGCCTTGGCCGTTGCCCGGCAAGCGGTGGGCTGGCAAAAAGTGCAGTCCTCGGTCGACGACGCCAGTCTCCGCAAGCTGGAGCCGGCGGTGACGCTCGATCTGGCTTCGATCGCCGAAGGCTGGGCCGTGGACGAACTAGCGTCCCTCTTGCAGCGCCGCGGCCACGAGCGGTTCCTCGTCGAGGCCGGGGGCGAGTTGCGGGCACGCGGCAGTTGGACCATCGGCATCGAACGGCCGGCGCGAGTGCTGACGCTGAACGACCAGGCCCTGTCAACCTCCGGCACCTACCGCCAGCATTGGGATGATTCCGGCCGGCAACGTTCTCACATCATCGACCCACGCACCGGCGAACCGGTCGCCCATGATACGGTGTCGGTGACGGTGCTGCATCCAAGTTGTGCTCTGGCCGACGCCTGGTCGACGGCGCGATTAGTGTTGGGGGCCGACGAGGGGCTGATCGTCGCCCAGCGCGAGCGGCTAGACGCGGCGTTTGTCGTCGAACGTAACGACGGATTTGCGGTGCGATTTAGTTCCGCCTGGCCGCAACCCTGACATCGAGACGGTGCTCCACCATGGACATTTGCTGTCGGTTTGAGTGCGGCTGTGTTACGATAGGCTCAGAGCGTGCCACACTGATTTAAGCTGTTTTGAGAACCTTGGGAAAAATCTCGATGCCTCGGCTGTTCAGTCTTTCGATCGTCATCCTCGTGGTTTTTCTGGCGGCCATAACCGGAACAGCCGCTGGGGATGACGCGTTAATGCCCATCGAGTTTTTTCATCCGCAATTGCAAGTCGACCTGGGCGTCGGACTGTGGGCCTGGCCTCTGCCGATGGACTTCGACGGCGACGGCGATTTGGATCTTGTGGTCAGTTGCCCGGACAAGCCTTACAACGGCACGTACGTGTTCGAGAACGCGTCCGGAAAAATGAAGCTGCCCGTATTCAAGCCCGGCCGCCGCGTAAGCGCGGGCCTGTCGAATGTCTCTCCCTCGTATTTCGATGGCCGCGTGCGAGTGCTCACTCCCGGCTTCGAACATCCGAACTTTCTCACGGCCGGACTTGGGGATCCGCGGAAATTGCGGCTGCCGGCGAACATTCACCCGAGCGCCGTGCGCGCCAACCAATGGAAGTACGTCGACTACGACGGTGACGGGAAGCTCGATCTGGTCGTCGGCGTCGAGGATTGGAAAGAGTATGGCTGGGACAATGCGTTCGATGCCGAAGGTCACTGGACGCACGGACCGTTGCACGGCTATGTCTATCTGCTGCGCAACACGGGCACCAGCGATCAACCTGAGTATAGCCAGCCGCGCACGATCGAGTCCGCAGGCCGGCCGGTTGACACGTTCGGCATGCCTTCGCCAAACTTCGCCGATTTCGACGGCGACGGCGACCTGGATCTCCTGTGCGGCGAATTCCTCGACGGCTTCACGTACTTCGAGAATCTCGGTTCGCGCAGCGAGCCGAACTATGCCGCCGGGCGTCGTTTAACCTACGAGGCCCATCCGCTGGCAATGGACCTGGAAATGATCGTGCCGGTGGCGATCGACTGGGACGGCGATGGCGACCAGGATCTGATTGTCGGAGACGAGGATGGCCGCGTGGCGCTGATCGAAAACACAGGCAAGTTCAGCGAGAACACCGACAAGCCCCATGACCGGCTGCCGCAGTTCCTGCCTCCCCAATACTTCCAGCAGGAAGCGGCCGA
The DNA here is from genome assembly GCA_963807715.1 of uncultured Planctomycetia bacterium. Taxonomy (GTDB): domain Bacteria; phylum Planctomycetota; class Planctomycetia; order Pirellulales; family PALSA-1355; genus CAWECK01. The sequence continues at coordinate 114,098 of CAWECK010000016.1, read as the reverse complement.
ACTAAAGTGCGGCGCGCTGGCGACCCCGGTGGGTTTCGACTGGGACGGGGACGGCGACCAGGACATTGTCAGCGGCAATTCGGCCGGCTACATCGTTTGGTTCGAAAACCTCAGCGGCGCCGGAGTCGAACAGCCGCGTTGGGCCGCACCCGTCCGTCTGACGGTCTATGGCCAGGTGATTCGCATTCAGGCCGGCCCTAACGGTTCGATCCAAGGTCCGGCCGAAGCGAAGTGGGGCTACACCACGCTCAGCGTTGCCGACTGGGATCACGACAGCTTACCGGATTTGGTGGTCAACTCGATTTGGGGCCGCGTGGTGTGGTACCGCAACATCGGCTCGCGTACGCAGCCCGCGCTCGCAGCGGCGCAGAGCGTGGAAGTTGCCTGGCCGGACGCGACGCCGAAGCCCGAGTGGACCTGGTGGCAGCCCACGGGCAAAGAGCTAGTCACTGAATGGCGCACCACGCCGATGGCGAAGGACGTGAACGGAGACGGCCTGACCGACCTGGTAATGCTCGATCACGAAGGTTACCTGGCGCTGTTCGAACGCCGGCGACAAGAGGGTCGGTTGGACCTTCTTCCTGGGCAGCGCGTGTTTCTCGACGAAAAAGGCCAGCCCTTGCGGCTCAATGGGGGCACGGCCGGCAAAAGCGGCCGCCGCAAATTGTGCCTGGTCGATTGGGACGGCGACGGTCAATTGGATCTGCTCGCCAATAGCCGCAATGTGACCTGGTATCGTAATGTCGCCGAGCGGCCGGGCGAATTCGTTTTTCGCAATATGGGGGAACTCGACACGCGCGTGCTGGCCGGGCACGACACGAGCCCGACGGTTGTCGATTGGAACAACGACGGCAAGCCCGATCTGCTGGTTGGCGCTGAGGACGGCCGCTTTTATTATAAGCGTCACCCGAGAGGCAATTAGCCGAAGGCCATTTTTGACTCAACCGACATGCCGCACAGGCCCAGCAACCACTCGTCAAACCCAAGTGAGAACTTTCCATGAAGATCCGACTCTCGAATTCACTACGCATGCTTACGGTGGTCGCCGGCCTGTGCTTAATGAACTCCGTTGCTCGGTCCGTGGAGACGATTAACGAAGAGCCGTTCATCGAAAAGATCGACCTCTTCGAAGCCGGCAAGGGGGGGTACAAGCTTCATCACATTCCCGGCATTGCGGTCACCGCCAAGGGGACCGTGCTGGCCTGGTGCGAGGCTCGTAAGAAGGGGAGCGACTGGGACGCCATCGACATCCTGCTGCGGCGTTCGAGCGACGACGGAAAAACCTGGAGCGAGCCGCAAAAAATCGCGGACGTGCCCGGGCCGAAGGCGAAGAACCCGTTCTCGCTCAAATTGAAGTTCGTGAACCCCGAGGATGTCACATACAACAATCCGGTCCTGATTCCCGACCGCGACGGCAAGGTACACGCCTTGTTCTGCCTCGAATACATGCGCTGCTTTTACATGCGCAGTGTCGACGACGGAGCGAGTTGGAGCCCGCCGGTCGAGATCACCCCAACGTTTGAAAAGTTCCGCTCCGCGTACGATTGGAAGGTCCTGGCTACCGGGCCCGATCACGGCATTCAACTGCGCGGCGGACGGCTCCTGGTACCGGTGTGGCTATCGACCGGCACTGGCGGCAACGCTCATCGGCCTTCGGTGACGGCGACCATTTACAGCGACGACCAGGGCCAGACCTGGCAGGCGGGCGACATAGCGGTCCCGTGTACGGACGAATGGGTCAACCCGAACGAAACCGTTGCCATCGAACTGGCTGACGGCGGCGTGATGTTGAACGTGCGCAGCGAATCGAAGGCGAATCGTCGCCTGGTGACGATCGGCAAGGACGGGGCCGCCGGCTGGAGCACGCCGAAATTCGACGACGCGCTGCTGGAACCGATATGCATGGGCAGCATCGTACGGCTCTCCCTGAAACCTAATTCCGACAAGAACCGGATCTTATTTTGCAATCCGGATAATCTAAGTCGGGCTGACGGCAAGGAAGCGCCCGGCAAGAACCGCGACCGCAAGAATGTGTCGGTCAAACTCAGCTACGACGAGGGCCAGACGTGGCCGGTGAACAAATCGGTGGAGCCCCTCTGGAGCGCTTACAGCGACATCGCCGTTTCGCCGCGCGGCACGATCCTGTGCTTCTACGGCCGCGCCGAGAAGGCCAACTTTGCCGGCGACCGTTTGACCCTGGCCCGCTTCAATCTCCAGTGGCTCACCGACGGGAAGGATTCGCTGGGCGGGAAATGAATTTGCGAATTACGTGTTGAACAAGAAATGGCAAATGTCGCCGTCTTGCATGACGTAGCTCTTGCCTTCGGTGCGGAGTTTGCCGGCCTGGCGAATTTCTTTTTCGCTCTTGTAGGTTTCCAGGTCCTCGAGCGTGTAAACTTCGGCCCGGATGAAGCCCTTTTCGAAGTCGGAATGGATCACGCCGGCCGCTTGGGGAGCCGTGGCGCCGATGGGAATGGTCCAGGCCCGCACTTCCATCTCGCCGGCGGTGAAGTAGCTTTGCAGACCCAGCACGCGGTAGGCCTCGCGGGCCAGCACCGCCAGGGCCGGCTCCGCCAGGCCGGACGACTCGAGCATCTCGGCCCGGTCGGCTTCGTCCAGTTCGGCGATCTCGGCTTCGAGCTTCGCGCAGACGGGCACCACCGCGGCCGCCACCTTGTCGGCGAAACGCGCGCACTTGCTGCACCAGCGGACCTTCGCCGGTCAGGTCGTCCTCGTCGACGTTGGCGACGTACAGGACCGGCTTGGCAGTCATCAGGCCGAAGCTGGAGACCGCCTTGGCGTCCAGCGGGTCGAGCTCGAGCTTGCGCAGCGGTTCGTTGGTCGCCAGGTGGGCCAGGCACTTGCGAATCACCTCGACGCGCAGCTTGGCTTCCTTGTCGCCGCTCTTGGCCGCCCGCTCGGCCTTGGGCAGGGCAGTTCTCCAGCGTCTGGATGTCCGCCAGCATCAGCTCGATTTCGATCGTCTCGATGTCCGAGACCGGATCGACCGTGCCGGCGACGTGGACCACGTCGGGATCTTCGAAACAGCGGACGACCTGCAAGATGGCGTCGACCTCGCGAATGTGACTGAGGAACTTGTTGCCCAGCCCCTCACCTTCGCTGGCCCCTTTGACGATGCCGGCGATATCCACCAGCTTGATGATCGCGGGGACGAGCTTCTTGGGCACGATGTACTTGCTGATCCGTCGCAGCCGGTCGTCGGGCACGCTCACGATCCCCTCGTTGGGCTCGATCGTGCAGAACGGATAATTCGCACTTTGGGCCGCCTTGGGAGCTTGTGAGTGCGTTGAACAGAGTACTCTTGCCGACGTTCGGCAAACCGACGATGCCAGCTTCCATGATACAGCGGTTACCTTTGCGAAGTCTGAGGGACGCGGTGGACGGATAAAACTCGGTATCCTACCGTATCCCTGGGAATCGCAAAATCCCCATGTTTCCCGGCACGAGCAGCCTGCCTTGGTTCACAAGTTAAACGGTTCGGCCGGATGCCGGCGGAAGTTGGGCGGCTGCCACAAATCCTGAAAAGTCACTGGCTCGTTAGGCGAACCGGATCCGCGTGACCAAGGGAGTGCGCCTGCCTTCTCGAATTTGCCGCCTCGTACATCACGAGGGTGAGCTGTCTGCCAGCCTCCTCTCCCCGGCAAATCCAGCCACCACCTCCGGCTGGAATCCTACCCACTCAAAAAACAGAAAAATTGTCCGCTTTTACCAGTTGACGCGTGGATTCCACCGGCTACAATCGCCCCTGATGTAATTGATATTGAGTCTCAATACCAATATACGTCGGTTTCCCAACCCTAATCGGAGGTCAGTATGACTGCCACGCATCGTCGCCACGGTTTCAACATTCTCCGCCACCAGCCGTTACGCGGTTTCACCCTTGTCGAGCTGCTGGTGGTAATCGCCATCGTGATTACCCTCGTGGGGCTTTTGCTCCCAGCCGTTCAAGCTGCCCGCGAGGCTTCCCGACGAGCGAAATGCGCGAACAATCTCAAGCAAATGGCCTTGGCGACGCTCGACTTCGAAAGCGCCAATGGGGTGATACCGCCGAGTCGCACCTGGACTCAAGTCGTCGGAGACGGAACAACTTCCTGGTCGGCGCAGGCTAAGATCCTGCCATTTATGGAAGAGACGATTACCTTCAATTTGATTAACTTCACTCAGGACGACGACGTTGCCTTGCTGCCTAATTCGACCCTTCCCGTCCAAACGGTACGCATTGCCACGTACATCTGCCCTTCGGAAAACAATGACGTCTTGCATACGACCACAACGGCCTCAACGCCCCCCGCAACGACGCCGCACAGTTGGCCGCACGATTACGGTATGAACCTGGGGACGTGGTTCATTTACGATCCAAACACCAACACGGGCGGTCCGGGGGCCTTCTTCCCCAATGCCAACCTGAAACTGGCGAACTTCACGGACGGCACGAGCAAGACTCTCATGTACGCCGAAGTGAAGGCCTATCAACCGGGGCTGAGCAAAGCCGCCTTGAGCACGGTTCCCGCGCTTCCTGCGATTGATCCCACCACCGGCGACACAAGCATTTCGGCGGTCACCGGCTTGGGAGGCACGCCCAAGATGGGGCCGGCTGTCCAAAGCAACACCGGTCACACCGAGTGGGGCGACGGCCGAGGCGTCCAGTGCGGATTTACGACGACTTTTACGCCGAACACCTTCGTCCCTTACACCTATACGGACGGCAACGTGTACGACGTTGACTTCATGAATGAATCCGAAGGCAGCTCCAACACGATCCCTTCGTTCTCCGCCATTACGTCACGCAGTTATCATCCGGGGCTGGTGAACGTCGTGTTTATGGACGGCTCGGTCCACACCATTGCCAATACGATCAATATTGGCGTGTGGCAAGGAATCTCGACGCGTTCGGGCGGCGAGGAAACTCCGGGCAACTTCTGATCGTGTAGCGGAAGTCCGTTGGTGGTAGCGCGGAGCCGGCTCGATTGAAACGATGTTCATGCCGGGGGTTGGCGAGCAATCGCCAGCCCCCGGCAGTTGGCTCTTCGCATGATCACGCGCTCCTCCTTGTTTTCCATGATGGAAGTATCCGGTTCACAGCTTTCACACAGGACCGATAACGATGCCCACCGCCACGGACCAGCCCTACTGGCATTTGACGCTCAAATGCCCACGTTGCGAAGCAAAAGGAATGATTTCCTGGGACCGGCTCAAGGCCAATCGCCGGCTGTACTGCCGGCGTTGTGAACGCTGGTATCGAGTCTCCAGCCAGGGCAAGTTGCTGCCGGCCAACGCGCCTGAGAGAAAAATGACGCTGTCCGTGCGTTCCTCATTTTCGGCCTGGATCGAGTACCATCGGAACTCGCAATTTGGCCGTCATTCGCTGACGGACCCAAGATTCTGGCGGCAGTTGATGACCGCGATCATCGTCTGGCTGTTAGCGGTCGGAACGGCAGCGCGCACGACGGTGGCCGTGGCTGCCGTCGTCATGATGTCCGCGGCGGGATGGTTGGCATTTAGATCAAGGGCCGCTGAAGCTGTGGTCCCCTCCGAGCCAACCACCTTGGCCCAGCGGGCCCCCACGTTCGCCAAAGCATGGGCCTGCCGCGATTTCGCCACGATGACGCATTTTACGTTGCCCCAGGAGACGGATCAGCTAAAGAACTGGGTAATTGCCGTAAAACGGCCGGCCGCGCTCCTGGATGCGGAAGCCGGAGACCTGACGGCAACCGCCATTTCCGTCGTGCCGCAATCAGATCCGCATCAGGCGCTGGTCACGGTCCGCGTGGCTGGTCGGTTGCCCCCCGGCGAGCATGCCGCAGGATCGAGCCACTATCAGCAGTGCGAAATATGGAGCCAGCGGGACGGCAAATGGTTGTTTTCCCCAAAGGAGACAGCCGCCAGGTTGCCCGCCGCTCCCGACGATCCGCGCAACTTCATGCCGATTTCTATTCGTTCCCGACACTGAGGCGTCCTACGGAAGTTCTTGTCGGCTCGAACGGCCGCGGCCGAGGACGAACGCCCCTCCAGCCACAGCCCGGGCTACTTCTTCTTCCGAATCGTTTTCACCAACACGGTCGGCGGCTGCGCGGCGATGATCTGGTCGAGCTCGCTGGCCAACTGCTCCTTGAGATTGGCGCCGGCGCCGACGTGAACTACCTCCACGTTGCCGGTGCGGCCGATGATCACCGTTTGCGGAATGCCAGACACGCGATACGCCTGGGCCGCTTCGCTCTTCACGTCCATCGCCACTGGGATGTTCAACTGCTTGTCGGTCAGAAATTGCGTGACCGTCGCCGCCTCCTCCCGCTGATTGACCGCGTAGAATACGACGCCACGAGCGCGGTACGCGGCGGCGACCTCCGCCACCTGCGGCAGCGCGGCCACGCATGGTCCGCACCAGGTGGCCCAGAAGTCGAGAATCACGATATCTTTGCCCTTGTGATCGGCCAGGTTCATCTGCCCACCTCCCAGCGTGCCCAGACTGATCGGCGCGCGGCGAGCCCCTTGAGCGACTCGGGCCCGTCGGGTTTCTCGTCCGGATTGGGAACCAACGATGCCACCTCCTGAGCGCTGCTCGGCGGGTCAATCTTGAAGTCCTTGTCCTTGAGCGCCATGCCCGTGGTCCAGGTCTTAAAGACGATTATTACCTCGGCCTTGGCGTCGGGCGGCAGTTGCGAGGGATTGGCCTTTTGCCACTTCGACAGGTCGGGCTCGAGCTTGCGTGGCAGCGGCTTCTTGCCGGCCTCGACCCACAGGTCCCAGTCGTACAGTTTCTGCACGAGCTTCAGATGGTGGCACTTGAAGGCGCCGAGCTTCTCTTCGCCCACGTACTTTGCCGATTCAAGCGTCCCGGCCAGTTCGTCGTACGACGCAAACGGCAACAGGCGCCGGCGATGATCGAGTGTCCCAGACTCGTGCCTAGCAGCGACTCCGCGGCGACAATCTCCCGCAACGAAGCCGGAGCGTTGCCGAGGACGTATTTGCTCAGTGCGGGAGCCAGGGCGTAAAGCTTTTTGCCGTCGGAGACGACGACCGGGGCCCCTTCGCCGCTGCGGGCGATCATGGCCAGGCGGTTAGGCTGCTCGCCGACGATCGAGTAGACGTATTTGAGCTTGTTACTGGTGCCGCCGGTTTCCATTTTGGCGCTGGCTAGCATCTCGGCTCGGAACGATTTCAGCCCCTGGGCGTACTCCGTCATCTCGCGGAGAACTTGCTCCGATTTGGCATCGATGTCCGCCGCCTGGGCGGTGGAGGTCAGAACCAGCATGAACCCCGCCGCCATGACCGCCGCCAACTTCGCGCACTTCATAATCAAGAGCCCTTCATGGTTGGATGCCCTGACATTGCACGGCCGCGACCCACGCCGATCGTTTGGCCGCAATTTCGCGGCCCCTAGTGTACTCCCCCGCGCGGACGCAATGCAAGAAAAGCAATGGGGCTTGGTATGCGAAGCCGGTAGAATCGACCATTTCGCCGGGCCGCCGCATTCTTGCCGACTGCTGGCGCAGGACGGCTTTCGCCACGCCAGCGAGGCCGTGGGGACGGCAAATTCGCTAGCGGTGCATCCCTCCCTCAACTACGAACGTCCGATGCGGTGAAGCGGGCATTGCGGGTCATGCAGATATCGGCAACGCGGCCTCCTTCGTCCAGCGCCATGTGGAAACACTGCTCTCCATCCAGACGGTGCAACGAAAAGTGGTACGCCTTGCTGGTGGCCGCCAGGTAGGGCCGATCGGCGGGCGTCTTAGGATTGCCGGACCATGCCCCACGAACCGTCGCCCAGGTAGAGCACGCCGCCGGCGTCGGCCACGCCGTCCTTTAAGGGATGGGTGCGCTTGAAGGTGTGGTCGTGGTGTTCGAGCACCACGTCGACGTTGTGACGCTCGAACAGCGGCACCCAATGCTTGCGGTTCAAGGCGCCAGTCCAGGGTTCCAAGATGTTCTCCTCGAAATCGCGGAACGAAGGATACGCCGGCACGTGGTTGGCCACGAACAGGTGCGGCCGGTCGGCCCGCTCGACCAGCGTTTTATCGAGCCACGCGGTCTGCTCGCCGTCGATCTTGGAGATGTGTCCGGTGTCGAGCAGGACCAGGCTCAGATAGTCGCCAAAATCGAGCGTGGCATAGCTGGTTTCTGGCGAACAGCCCGTCGTGAACCGCAAAAAAGAACGGCGCCTTGTCGCGCGGCTGACCGTAGCCATAGGTAACCTCGTGATTGCCGATGCACACGACCATCGGAATCAGGCGTCCCTGGCTGTCGACCATGTGGCGGCTGTAATTGCGGAGAAAACCGAGGCTCTGGTCGACCTTTTCGCCGTCGTCGTAACCCAGGTCGCCGCCGATCAGGGCGAACATCGGGTCTTGCTTGGCTGCCAGAATGTTGTTGGCGATGGCGTGCGAGTTGACGTCGCAATCGCCGCCCGAGACGAACTGGAACGAATCGGTCGCCTTGGCGGGCATCGTGCGGAATTGGTGCGTCGCCGACTCTTGACCGATGCGAAAGAAGTATTCGGTTCCCGGCTTCAAGCCGGTCAACTCGGCGCGAAAAACTCGCAAGTTCGTCCGCGGATACGGACTCGTTCGCGTGGCGACCGAATGCCATCCTTTTCCCGCGGCCCCGGTGGCGTAATGAACCGCCGGGTTCTCGGCCGCGGCCGGCGGCCCGATCCATTGCACGGTCATCGTCGTGGTCGGATCGCGCTGCCAGGTGAGAAACAGCGTATCGGGCCTGCTGGGATCCTGAAGGCTGCTGATCTTCCCGACGAGCTCCTGAACGACGGTTTTTTTCTTGGCCGGCTTCTCCCCGCTGGTTTTCGGGGACTTTGTCTTGTGCTATCGGCCTGCACGCCGGCGGCAAACGCGGCCAAAGAGCTCACCGATGCCCCTAAAAACTCGCGACGATCGAACCTGTGCATCGTGGGCGACTCCTCGATACCGATCTTGGCGATTGAATTGAATTTGCCACCACCCTCCCGACCCTTTTTCAGCTCCCTGCCTTCCTCAAAAAAACTTCCTTCGTCAAGCCAGAATGTCGTGCAGTACGTGGCCGTGAACGTCGGTCAGGCGGCGGTTGGCGCCGTTGTGATAGTAGGTGAGACGTTCATGATCGAGCCCAAGCAAGTGCAGCACCGTGGCATAGAAGTCGTAGACCGTGGCTACCTTTTCGACCGAGCGGCGGCCGAACTCGTCCGTCGAGCCGTAACTCGTGCCACCCTTGATGCCGGCTCCCATCATCCAGCAGGTAAACGCGTCGGGATTGTGGTCCCGGCCCGAAGTCCCTTGCTGATGCGTCGGCATCCGGCCGAACTCGGTCGTCCACAGCACCAGCACGTCGTCCAGTAGCCCGCGCTGCTCTAGGTCGGTGAGCAGCGCGGCCGTGGGCATGTCGAGTACGGGGCGATGGCGCTCGTAATCCGACTTCAGCGTCTTGTGGGCATCCCAGTTCAGCAGACCGTCGACGCCGGACGCCCGCGAGGCGCAATACAGGCTGATGTACCGCACGCCCTGTTCCAACAATCGCCGGGCCAACAGACAGTTGCGAGCATAGGCCGCCTTCAAAGGGTTCGCATCGTCCGTGCCGTAAAGCGCCTGGGTTTGCGCGGTCTCCGCCGATAGATCGGCGACCTCCGGAGCCGCCATTTGCATGCGAGCCGCCAACTCATAAGCCGACATGCGGGCACGCAGTTCGGAATTGCCGGGGTGGCGCTGGGCATGATCGGCGTTGAGCTGATGCAGAAACTCGCTGGCGGCCGCTTCTTCAGCGGGGAGCACTTCGGCCGGCCGGGCCAGGTTGCGGATCGGCTGCTGGGCGCTGAGCGGAACGGCCTGATGCTGGGCCGGCAGGAAACCGCAACTCCAGTTGGCTTTGCCATTGGGCGGTTCGCCGCGGACATCCTGAATGGCCACGTAGGTCGGCAGGTTATCGTTGAGCGTGCCGAGCGCGTAGCTGGTCCAGGAGCCGGCGCTGGGAAATCCTTCGCGGACAAAACCGGTGTTCATATAGATGCAGCCCGGCCCGTGCGTGTTGGTGCGCGAGGTCATCGAATGGACGAAGGCGATTCGATCGGCATGCCGGCCCAGATTTGGCAGCATGGTCGAGATCATCTTGCCGCTTTGACCTTGCGGCGCAAACGGCCAGGGGCTTTTCATCAGGTTGCCGTTTTTGCCCTGAAAGCTGACCAGGTTCTCCTCGCCCGGCAACGGCGTGCCGTGATATTTTTCCAACGCCGGTTTGTAGTCCCACAGATCGAGATGCGACGCTGCCCCGGGACAGAAAATCTGCAAGACTTGCTTGGCCTTCGGTGCGAATTGCGGTCGGCCGGGGGACCATGCCGCGGCGGACTCTGGGCCGCCGGTTTCCGCTGCCGTGAGTTCGCGGTGCAACAAGTCGGCCAGGGCAACTCCGAACAGGCCGGATCCTGCATGGCTCAGAAAGCCGCGGCGATCGAACAAGGGTTGCAGGCTGCGAGCCGCGGCGGCAGATGGTGTTCCGCGCATCGTGAGGCGTTCCTATTCAGGATCGTTCCTATTCCAGATAAATCAACTCGTTGGCATTGAAGATCGCCCGGCAGAGAGCCGGCAAGCCGTGGCTCGCGATTAACCGGGCCGCCGCTTGCTCTTCCGTCACGGTCGGTAGGCGGTTGAATGCCAACTCGAAGATTCGTCGCACTTGGAGCAATGGCTCCGACTTACCCACCTCGTGTTCAACGCGCTCCGCCAGGAACCCGGCCATGTCGCGCGTGAAACGATGGTTGAGCAGCGTCAGGGCCTGCAACGGGGTTGTCGTCGCCGATCGGGTTGGCGCCGATGACGCGTTTTCCGGGCAATCGAAATCGGCCAGCAGATCGACCCGCGAGGCGCGGGCATTCTGGTGATACACGGCCCGGCGATAGGTCTCGGCAGGATGCTCATCGAGCGGCACGTAGGTGGCTACGTTGTCTTGCAAATACTTGTAGAGCCGGAAGCCGGGCCCGCCCATTCGCAGGTCCAGCTTGCCGGCGACGAACAAGATCGTGTCGCGCACTTCTTCGGCCGACAATCGTCTCGGCGGAAACCGCCACAGGGTGCGGGCCGACAGATCCACACGCGCCATATCCTCGCGGTAGGCACCGGTTTGCCGATAGGTTTCGGAGAGCATGATCTCACGATGGAGCGGTTTGAGCCGCCAGCCGAGTTGTTGAATTCGCCGCGCCAACCAATCCAGCAACTCGGGATGCGTCGGCTGGCCGCCCAACGCGCCGAAATCACTGGGAGTGTCCACAATGCCGGTGCCAAAATGGTAGTGCCAAACGCGATTCGCAAGCACGCGCACCGTGAGCGGATTGGCGTCGCTGGCGATCCAACTGGCAAAGTCCACTCGCCGCTCGGATTCGGCGGCATCCAGCGGCAACTCGAAACGACCGGCAACGTCCTCCAGCAGCGACAAGCTGGCCGGATGAACGTCCGGGCCTTTCTTCGCCGGATCCCCGCCCTGCATCAGATACGTTCGCGCACCCGGCTGCCGGAACGTGCCGGCCCAAACCTGAGGCAGCGGTGGAACCGACCGAATCTGCCCTTCGACCTCGGCCAAAGCACGAGCAATCTCGGCCAGCCGACGCTGGTCGTCGGCGCCGAGGGCTTGCTGCAGCAGGCGTTTGACCCGATGAGCATTGCTAGCCGGCGGACGGTCGAGAGAATCGGCAACCTTTGTCCACTGTTTGCCGTCGAGCGACACTTCCAAAAGGTACTCACCGACGAATACGTTGGTGGGCCCCTGACCTTTATAGGCCCGCGGACGGTCGCTGGAGAACACGACCCGATCGACCGTTTGGACCTTATCAAAGGTGACCGTCAGCCTCGCGTCTTGCGCAGCGATCCAACTGGCGCCGTACTTGCCGTCGTTGACGTTCTTGGCGGCGTAGGCGTCGGCGAAATCGCCGGGCGTGGTGGAAGCCGCTTCGGCATGGCCGCCGCTGGCGGCCAGCGCCACGTTTTGCACCGATTCGCCGGCGGTCCAGACTTCGAATTCATCCACACGCGCGCCCACCGGACTGTCCGGCTTGCGGTCGGTCGAGAGGATTGTCAGCCGCAGGAACTTTGCTTCGACCGGTGAAAAGCGATCCTCCGTGAGATGCGGATCGGCCAGCGGCAGTTTGTATTGCGGATTTGCCAAGGCCGGATCTGCTTGCGCACGGCGGATTGCCTCTTCGTGGATGGTCGATTTTTCCTTGGTCAGCTCATCGCGGCGTTGTTCGAGCGGCACCAATTGCGAGCGGTGCTTTTCCCGTTCATCCTCAGTCACCAGCGGCCGGTCGCCGTGATAAACGCCGGCAAACACCGCCTGCAGGCGATAGTAGTCCTCTTGCAGCAGAGGATCGAACTTGTGATTGTGGCAACGGCAGCAGTTGATCGTAAGGCCCAGGAAGGCCGTGCCCGTGGCGGTGACCATGTCGTCGACGGTGTTGGCGCGGATCTGCATGGCCTGCACGGGATCCTGATTGCCAACGTTGTCGTAAGGTCCGGCCACGAGAAAGGCGGTGCCCACCTCGATATCCGGATCCCCTTTGCCGACAACGTCGCCGGCCAGGTGTTCGAGCACGAAGCGATTGAACGGCTTGTCCTGGTTGAGCGAGCGAATCACGTAATCGCGAAACGGCCAGGCGTTGTCGATGATCACGTTGCGTTCGAAGCCGGTGCTCTCGCCGAAACGCACCACGTCCAGCCAATGCCGGCCCCACTGCTCGCCATATTGGGGCGATGCGAGCAACCGATCGATCAAACGCTCGTATGCGTCCGACCGGTGGTCGGCGACAAACGCCTCGACCTCCTCCGCTGTCGGCGGCAACCCGAGCAGATCGTAGCTCGCGCGAAGAACTAGCGTACGAGCATCTGCGGGAGGCGAAGGAGTGAGCCCTTTCGCAACGAGAGCCCGATACACAAAGCGGTCGATCGCGGATTGCCGCCACGCCTCTGGAGCGGCCGCGGCGTCAGGCGGTTCGATTTTTGCCAACGGTTGCAGCGACCACCAGGATCGATCGGCCTTGTTCTTTTCCCGCAGCGCGAGTCCCTGGGGCCATTGCGCTCCCTCGACAATCCAACGGCGTACCAATTGCACCTGCTCGCTGGTGAGGGGCTCGCCCTTTTTGGGCATCTCCGGCCGGCCGCCGTCTGAAGGAGGCGACAGAAGGTCCAGCACCCAACTCTCGCCAGGCTTGCCGGGAACGATTGATGCGCCTGTTCGCCGCCGGCCAGGGCAGCCTTGGCCGTGGATAGATCGAGGCCCCCTTTCGGTTGGCTGCCGTTATGGCAAGTCAAACACCGCTCGACAACGAGCGGCGCGATTTGCGCGGTGAAGTCGACCGGCGCCGCAGTTTCGTCGGCAACCGCCGCGGACGAGGCGCCCGCCACGCCGACAATCATCAACCAGTTCAGCGCACGGTAGCACACCGCTGCATGCCGCAGCGAAAAAAACGACAACGAAGCCGGCAAAGGCGGATTCATGACCACGCACTCGCTCCAGATTGACGGATCTTCATCATAGTCAACCGGAGGGACGGTAGTTAGCCGCCGCGACGGCGACGCCGCGGCAATCGCCCGGCCAACGTATCATAACCGGTCCCAAGGGCGATCAAAAGATTTTCCAGCACCCCCAAGAGGGCCAGTGGAGCATCCATCGCGCTGGTCTGCGGAAAGAGCCGGAGTATCCAACCAAAGCCCAGGACCCTATGCCTCGCTGGCTTGCCTGTCCTCCGCTAAAACACATTCATCACCGTTCCCTTGCTGATCGCAAGCGGGCGGCCGAGGCGGTCGTGAATCATCGTTTCGGGCGGAATGCCCAGGGCGTGATAAATCGTGGCGGTGAGGTCTTGCGGTTCGTGGCGGCCGCTCACCGGATAAGCGCCGATCTTGTCCGAAGCGCCAATCACCTGTCCGCCTCGCACTCCGCCGCCGGCCAGCGAAGCCGAGAAGACATGGCCCCAGTGATCGCGGCCACCGCGGGCATTGATCTTGGGCGTGCGGCCGAACTCTCCCATCTGCACGACGAGCGTCTGATCGAGCAGCCCGCGCTGGGCCAGATCTTCCAGTAGCGCGGAGTAGGCCAGGTCCATCGGCGGCATCAGCGCTTTTCGAGCCGCTCTTGATTCTTGGCGTGGGTATCCCACACGGGACTGTCTTGCGAATCGGTTTCCCAGCGGGTCCAGTTGACCTGTACAAGAGACACGCCGGCCTCGACCAACCGCCGGGCCAGCAGCAAACTTTGTCCCCAGCGATTGCGGCCGTAGCGGTCGCGCGTGGCGTCCTTCTCGCGATCGAGCTGAAACGCTTCATTGCCGTGCCCCGAACTGAGCAGGTCGAAGGCGTGTTGGTCGAGCGAATTCCAGCACTTCGTCGCACCGCCGCTCTCGTGGCGATTGAAGTGCTCGTTCACTTGTTCGAGCAATGCCCGGCGGCGATCCACCGTCAGCGACGACATCCCCTGGGGTAGCGCGAGACCGTCGACCTTGAAGCCGGGCTTCTGTGGCTCGCAGTTCAACAGCCAGGGGTCGGCGTCGCGTCCTAAAAAACCGGCGTCCTGTCCCGGCCAAACCAGCCGGCCGGTGTTCCAAATCTCTTCGGGCAAGCGCACCGCCCCGGGGAGCGCGCCGCTGGCAGGGCGAAGCTTTTTCACGACGGCACCGACGCAAGGCCAATCGTTCGGCGCCGGGCTTCGAGCTCTCGCTGTTCGTCGGCACGTGCGGCGTGCCGGTGAGCATCCAATAACCGCTCGACGAATGGGCGTTGTCGCGGGTCGAAAGGGCCCGCAGCACGCAAATCTTGTCGGTCAACTGAGCCGTACGGGGCATTAGCTCGCCGACCATCAGACCCGGCGTGCGCGAAGCAATCGGCTTCAGACCGCCGCGGACTTCCACCGGCGCATCGGGCTTCGGGTCCCAGGTTTCGTGCTGCGGAGGTCCGCCGAGCAAGAACAGAATGATGCAAGCCTTCGCCCGGCCGAACGACGCCGCGGTGGGCTCGGCCGCCGCTTGCGATAGACGAACCGCATTGAGCGCGGCCAGCGTAAGTCCACCGATCCCCAGGCCGCCGATGCGAGATACTCGCGGCGGCTGATCCCGTTGCAAAGCCGCGTCGGTCGATCGTAAAGAGAGAGCATGGCGGGGGTCTCAGGCAGGTGGGAAGTGTCCTCAGAGTAGCGGATGCGGAATTCATAAGCAATGGTGGATGAGTTCCGACTTAGCACGGCGCTTGCAACGCCGTCCGCCGCCGATTAAAACGCCAGACAGTTCCCACCCCTCCAAAAACCCACGTCTCTCCTAACCCACGGCCCTGTTATGTCTGACAACAAGATTCGACGTGACGATCGTATTGCTGACAATATCTTGGCCGACGAAGTCTCGCGACGCGACGTGCTGCGGTCCGGCCTGCTGGCGGTCGGCGGCGCGGCGCTTTCCGGCGCGGCCGCGGGCCTGATGCCCGGGCGTGCATTGGCTGATGAGCCGGCGGCCAATGCCGTACGCGACTTGATTGGAAAAGACGATCCCAAGGCCGGACTGATCGATGCTCACGTGCATGTCTGGACCCCGGACCTCAAGCACTATCCATTGGCGGCCGGCCGGCGGGGCGACGAGATGCGCCCGGCCAGCTTTACGCCCGAGCAACTCTTCGAACATGCCCGACCGCGCGGGGTCAGCCGGGTCGTGCTCATTCAGATGAGCTTCTACGGCTTCAACAATTCGTACATGCTCGGCGTGATGGATCGCTATCCCGGCGTGTTTTCGGGCGTAGCCGTCATTGACGAGCAGGCGAGCGATCCTGCGGCCGAGATGCGGCAACTGGCGAAGCGCGGCGTGCGCGGCTTTCGCATTTACCCGGGCCAGCGCCGGTAGACGTATGGATTGGAAGCCCCGGCATGGCGACAATGTGGAAGTGCGGCGCCGAAACGAACCAGGCGATGTGCGCCCTGATCAATCCCGAGGCGCTGCCGGCAGTGGCTGCCATGTGCGAAAAGTTTCCGGCCACGCCGGTCGTCATCGATCACTTTGCCCGCATCGGCATGGACGGTACGATCCGCGAGTCCGACGTCGCCGAGCTCTGCCGGCTGGCGCGGTTCAAAATCACGCGCGTCAAAGTATCGGCCTTTTACGCCTTGGGGAAGAAACGACCGCCGTACGACGATCTCGGCCCGCTGGTTCGCCGGCTGCTGGATGCGTTCGGTCCCGAGCGACTGATGTGGGCCAGCGATTGCCCGTTCCAGGTGGACCCCGGGCACACCTATCGCGAATCGATCGACCTGGTGCAACGTCGGCTCGATTTCTTGACAGAGTCCGACCGGCAATGGCTGCTGCGCAAAACGGCCGAGCAGACGTTTTTCAGTTGAGGACGGGTTTCGGCTTATTCAAGCGAAGGTATGCAAGAAAGCCATTTACCACGAAGGGGACGGAACTCACCAGCAAGTGAATCGTGCCGGAATCGTCGAACGGACGTTAAGTGCGCGCTCAGCCCAATGTCGTGGCAAACACGACGGGCAAACCAAAATGGTGCGCCTTTCAGGGCTTGATGAACTTACTTAATAGTTACCCAGGGCTCCGCTTTGCTGCGCCCTGGACTTTCCTAGCGCGCCCCGTTGGGGCTTTTCGTCGCCAGGCGTTCTAGTAATTGAGGCCCGCCGGTCCGCTCGGTTTGACATCCCCTCACGATCGGTACGAGTACCAGCAGTGCTGGCAGATGCGGTTTGCCGCGGCGGAAAAATCGGTCTAGTGGCGACTCTGAACGCTGGGTAAGCTTTGCAAAGTTTACAACGTCACTCGGCCGCTTCTCGCATCCTTTCAGGCAGCCTCCCCCGACAAAGAGCCAACGGATCGCCGGTTTCCGCCGAAACGAGATCGCGTCTGAGTGTCCATGATCGGTAACGAAGTGCGATTGGTGCGGATTTTGCAGAAAGCGTCCTCAAGAATCCGACCAACAATGCCGGCCGCAAGATGCGGCCGACGCAAACAGCGATAAACCCAGGGAAGGGGACTTCGAGCATGGAAGCTCTATTCTATCGCGGCCTCGTACTGACGGCCGCAATCGGATTGATGGGGGCCAGCCAGCGCAGCCCGAATTTTGTCGTCAGCGCCCCGACGCCGGAAATGGCGGCACAGATTTCCCGCGCCGCCGAAGCCTATCGCCACGATCTGGCCATCCAATGGTTGGGGAGCGCCCTGCCAAATTGGGCGCAGCCTTGTCCGATCGAAGTTCATGTCGCCCCCCATCTAGGCGCGGGCGGAGCGACCAGTTTTCTGTTCGAGCACGGTGAAGTCTACGGCTGGCAGATGACCATCCAGGGCTCGCTGGAACGCGTGCTCGACTCCGTGCTGCCGCACGAAATCACCCACACCGTCTTTGCCACGCACTTCCGCCGACCGTTGCCGCGGTGGGCGGACGAAGGGTCATGCACCACGGTGGAACATCCCAGCGAAAAGATGAAGCAACAAACGATGCTGATCGAGTTTTTGCGCACCAATCGCGGGATTCCGTTCAGCCGAATGTTCGTCATGAAAGAATATCCGCATGACGTGATGCCCTTGTACTCGCAAGGCTACTCGCTGGCCCGTTACTTGATCGGCCAAGGGGGCCGCCGCAAGTTTCTGGAGTTTCTGGCCGACGGCATGCAGGACGACAACTGGACGCACGCCATGCAGCAGCATTATGGCTATGCGAATCTGGCCGTGCTGCAGGCCAACTGGCTCGATTGGGTGCGCCAGGGGAGCCCCGCCCAGGAATTCAAACCGCAGCCTGAAGGAGCGGGCACGTCAGGCACCGTGCTGGCTAGCAACGAGCGCCGGCCACGCCCCGAGGCAAACTTGATCTATCGCGGGCAGGACGCGCCGCTCTCCGGCCCGATGCCAGGCCCCGTGGACGATGGTCGGCCGTTGGCTAAGCTTGTAGGCCGAACGGTCAACATGCCGGCCGAGGAGGCTGGACCCCCAGCTACCACTGCGTCACTTGCATCTTGCAAACCGAACCAGGGTTGGCACGTGCCCAAGCGAGAAACGATCAGCAGCGACACGGTTGAAAACGGCACGGAGTCGGTTTCCGCGGCTGCGAGCCCAAGCCAAACAGCGATCGCGGCGGATGAGCCGGCAAATTCTTCGCAGCAGTCCCTTTCTTCGCAGCAGCCATTGCCTCGCACGGCCGAAACATCGTCAGGCCACCAGGTGACACGGCCGCAACCGGTGCAGCAGTCGCGGCAAATCATCCTGGAATGGAGCCGCCGCTGAAATCGGCGGGCAAGTCCCTCAACCGTCGGCCGACCAACGCTGCGCGTCGGTGCCCGTGCCACCATTCTCCCAAAGGGAGAATGGTTTGATGGACCGAACGCACACTACGGTAGCACCGCGTGGGTGAAGTAGTAGCGCGTCAGGTGGAAAAATACCGGAGCGGCAAAGCAGATCGAATCGATCCGGTCCAGCACGCCGCCGTGTCCCACGACCAAGGTGCCATAATCCTTGACGCCTCGGTCGCGCTTGATGGCGGACATGGTCATGCCGCCGGCGAAGCCCATGATCGATATGACCAAGGACATGCAGGCCGCCTCCCACGGCTTGAACGGCGTCGCCCACCAGAGGGCGGTTCCCAGCAGCGTGGCGCTGGCAGCGCCGCCGACGAAGCCTTCCCAGGTCTTGTTGGGGCTAATCGCCGGGGCAATCACCCGGCGCCCCAGCCGCCGGCCAATCGAATACTGCAACACGTCGTTCAGTTGCACCACCAGCACGAAAAAGAATAACAGCCGGGCGTTGGTGTTTTGGTTGTAGCCGTCTATCTCCAGGCTCAGCAGCGCCGGCGCGTGGCTCAAGCAATACACGCAGACCATCAGGCCGGCCTGGATCTTCGCGGTCCGTTCCAGGAATCGTTTGTAGTCGCCGGACAGCGCCACCTGCGCGGGAATGAACAGAAACGCGTAGACCGGAATCAGAATGCTGTAGAGACCGTACTTGTTGAGACCCACCAGCACGTATTGCAGCGGCGTGAATAAAAAGAAGACCCAAAACAGCGTGCGATGATCTCCCAGCCGGGTGGGCGTCAAGGTAATGAACTCGCGCAGGGCCCAGAACGATACCAAGCCGAATAGGAACACCGTGGCCACGTGCGAGGCCGGCCCCAGCAGGAAGGCCGCCGCCAGCACGGTACACATCAACCACCAGGCCCTGATCCGCGCGTTGAACGTCTCCACGATGGCCGGATTCAGTCCGGCATCGGGTTGGCGTTTGAGAAACTGGCCGATCGTGGTTGCCGTGGCCAGCACGGCCAGCACGCCCCCCACCATTCCTAAGGTTTTAAAATCCATGCGTTAAAGATCCTTCAACCTTCTCACCGCCTCGCGGGCACGGCGCAGAAAATCCGCTTTCGGTTCCCCGGCTTCAAGCCACAACGGCGGCCCGAAGCTGATGCAACTCAACAGCGGCACCGGCAAGAACTCGCCACGCGGCAAGACCCGGTTCAGATTGTCGATATGCACCGGTACCAATTCCAGATCGGGCCGCTTCTTGGCCAGATAATATAAACCGCTTTTGAACTCACCCATGTCGGCGCCCGTATTGCGGCTTCCCTCGGGAAAAACGATCAGCGAATAACGATCGCCGATTTCCCGCAGCATGAGATCCACGGGGCTTTGGTGGACTTTGATGTCGGTCCGATCGATGAGCAGCGCGTTGAAGGTTCGCGCCAGGTAGCGCCGGATGTGGCCGCGCTCCCAATAGTCCTTGGCAGCCACGGGCCGCACCAGCGCGCGGATGTTCTGCGGCAACGCCGACCATAAGACGATGGCGTCGAGATGGCTCGTGTGGTTGGCGAAATAGACCCTCTGGCAAGTGTCCGGTTGACAATCGATCCAACGCACGCTTGACCCGCTGAGTAGTCGGGCGATGGCAGCCAGTAACGTCCCAGTCATTGCGGTGATCTGTCGCGAATTGCCGGCAGTTCCTGGGAACTCGAAGGGGTGAAGCGGGAAATAAAATACTTGGATTAAACGTCCGGAATGTGGCACTGAATCTTCGGTCTTTAACTTTGGACCCAGCGTGATTCGATAATAGCTTCCCGAGCGGAGGAGGCATAGCCCCGTGAGTCGCGGCGGAAAGCATGGCGACAGGGGGACTCGATCGCGGCGCCGCTGGCGCGCCGACAAGCATGTCATGCAGTCACAAGGCATTCGGCAACGTCAAGATCTGACTGATCATTTATCTTTCCGGAGTCGGCAGGGACCGTGCTCGTTCCTTTCTGCATTACGACATAGGCGTACGTTGTCAGCGTCGGCACGGGGCAGTGCAACAACAGTCGCGTGATTTCTTCATGGATGCGGCACAATAGCGGGATGCGGTTCAGATAGCCCGAGCCGAAGGAAAACTTGCCGCTGTGGCCAAAGAAGGCGGCATATTCTTCAACCGTAAATCCGACTCCAGCCAGGCGGCGGAGTTGGCTGCGGGAAGGACCGCGGCACCAACGGTAAGACGCTGGGAATTTTCCGTGGTCGCCATCCGGCACGCGATGGGGCATCAGCGCCAGCAACAGCCGCGACGTAATTGCCTCGGGAATCAGACGATTCAGTACGAACGGCAGAGAGTAAAGAGTCGGAAACAGATGGAAGGCTCGTCCAGCGGGGGCCAGCAACTGATGAACCTCGCGATGAAACATCTCGGCCCGCGGCACATGCTCCAGACACCAGCGGCTGAAGATCAGATCATAGCCGCCGGCCAAGCCGTGACCCGGCCGACTGATGTCGGCCTGCACGCGACGATACTCGGCCGGAGCTTTTCCCAATTCCTCGGCAGCCACGTCGACGACGGTGTATTCCAGACGATGCCGACGCAGGAAGTCGAGATCCAGCGCCGGGTTCGCGCCACCGCCGATCTCGCATACGCGCCGCACGCCTGGAGCCGACGCCAGCCGGTGCAAGGTTTCGTGAAACTTGGCGTCGGCCACCGATGTCGGGCCATACCAGATATTCATCGTCATATACGCCTTTCGCGAAGATAAGCTGCGGTTTTCCGCATAACTCGAGCATGGAACCGATTCGCGGACAGTTCGAACGTCCGCCGAATTAGTGGCTTAGAATCTAAGCACGTTTCCAAACCCTACGTCAGAATCAATCCTGCGTAGTCAGGAACTTCCGCATTATATTCGAGGACGACAATCACAACGACAGCTTGCACAGGCCGCAAAAGCGGTCTAATTGCCACCTGACGATTGCCGTGACAATTTCAACCGGCGATAGATGCATCGGAATCCGTGCAAATCGAACCATGGTCCGCTAGTTGCACCAACAGCCGCTCGATATTCACTCGCTCGATGTTCACTGCACTACTCAACTTTTACCGCGCGTTTGCACCAGTCAATTTGCCGGCGCTACGCGGCCGGCTGCAATCGCGATGGGATTTGCGCTGGTAGACTTCGACGATTAGATCCTCATAGCCGCGCACCATCCTCTGGAGCGACCAGTGATCACGCACGGCTTGCTGACCCGCTTCGCCCATGATTTGCGCTTTCGACGGATCGCGCAACAACTCGACGACCCGCCCGGCTGCTTCCTCGGCATCCCCGGGCTTCGTGAGGTAGCCGCTGAAACCGTCGGCCACCGATTCCGCGAGCGAGCCGACCCGCGGGGCGACCACCGGCTTGCCGGCCGAGAAAGCTTCCAGAATCGAAACCGGGTTGGCTTCCATGCGGGACGTGAGCAAGAACACATCCAAGGCCGCCAGCACCTGCGGCACATCGTTGCGGTTGCCCAGGAAATGCACGGCATCAACCACATCGAGATCGCGGGCATAATTGGCAAGCGCGCCGCGGAGATCGCCGTCGCCGACAATGATGAAACGAGCCGCGGGAATGTCACGGAGCACAAGGGCAGCCACCCGCAGAAATAGCTCGTGATTCTTTTCCGGTCGCAAGGCGGCGACGATGCCGACCACCGGAGTGGCCCGGTCCAGCTTCAGCTCGCGGCGGACCGTGCCGGCGGGATCGCCGATCGCAAAGCGTTCAACGTCGACCCCGTTGGGTATGACGTGAACTTTGTCCACCGGAAATCCTTCCTGCTCGACGAGGTACGTACCGTGCGCGCCGGCCACTCCGATGAAAGCGTCGGTGAGCCGGGTAAGCGAGCGATTCAATCTACCGACTCCGTCCGGCCAGCCGGTCGAATGCAACGCCGACAAAACCACGGGCACGCCGGCACGCCACGCGGCGAGCCGTCCCCAAAACATCTTGTCGCCGGCGCCGACAGTGATCACGGCGTCGATGCGGCGCTGTCGAAACAGCCGCGTCAGCCGGGGCAGCACGCGCACGTCAAACTTGCAAGCGAGCAGACGCTGGTGGCCGGGAACCTCCCGGGCAAGCTGCTCGCCAAGTGGGCCGAATTCTTTCAGGCAGCACACCTCCGGCGAAAAGCGGTCGCGGTCCAGACCGCGAATCAGGTTGACTTCCAACGTCTCGGCGCCCCCCACGGGCATCGACGTGTTCAAGAACATGACTCGCAACGGACCACGATCGGCCAACGGGACGATCTTGCGAGCCAGCGTTTGTTTTCTCATGGGTAAACTCCAGAAAGTGCGTTATACGAGCGGCAATTCGGCGGCCAAGGTCTGGGCGTCTCCCTGGCTGAGAGACGGTCGCAAAGCGCGGCGAAAACACTGCCGGAAGCCGGTGAGCAGTTGCCGTTTTTCGTCCGCGTCGAACAGCCAGTTGCCGCAGCAGGCGGCCACGCCCAAGAAGAACAGCATGGCCAGCGCGGCAAGCGGACCTCCCCCGACCGCGATCGGGGCCAGCGCAAGCAACCAGGTGCCCCGATGGATCCGCATCCCGGCCGCGGCGGAAAATGCAATCACGAGCAGGAGCGAGGAAAGGTTCGCCACGGCTGTCGCCCACACCGCTCCGTGCAGTCCCCAGGTGGGCAATAGCAGTAGGTTCAAGCCGATATTCACGAACAACCCCGTCAGCAGCGCGATACAGCTCAGCCCGGCTCGTTCGGCGCAAAACAGGTAATTCTGGGCCAGGGCAAACAAACCGAACCAGGTGCAATAGGCGAGCGTCCACGGAAGCACAGCGAGACCGGCGGCATACTTGTTCTGAAACGCGATCTGGAACAAGAGAGGCGCGCCGAGCAAGGTCATCGCCGCTGCAACCAAGAGCGCCAGGCTGGTCGCCTTGAGCACAAGGTTCAGCCGGTCGGAAACCTGGTCGCGCTGGCCGCTTTCCCAGTCATGACTCAGATGCGGCGTGAGCATGGCGCCGAGCAAACCGGCCACAGCCCCCAACAGCACGGGAATGATGCGGGACGTATGGTAATTGCCGACTTGCCGCAGGGCTTCGTGGACGTCGAGCCCGCTATGGTGCAGGATCATGTAGCGGTCGACGATATCGAACAAGTTGTACAGAACGTTGGTGATCCACATCCACAAGGCGAACGGAACCACCTTGGCCCACATGGCCCGATGGGGCAGGGTTTCGCAACTTTCCGGGGCGGCGTGCCAGATCTTTTTCAGCCGTCCCAAGACAGCCAACGAACAGAGGAGCGAGCTGACGGCAAACGCCACCACGGCCGAGGCGGTCGACATTTGCCAGACTTCGAACAGCACCAGGCTCAAACCCGCGAAGCCCAGGCTCTGAAAAAACTGCAACGTATTCACCAGCCGGTGCAGCCGCACGGCGATCAGCAACAGCACCAAGGAGTTGAACGCGATGACCGTCGCCAGCGTAACCCCCAGACATGCCATCAGGCCACCCAGGTCGCCGCGGTTGAACACCAGCCAGGCGCACCAATCCCGGCCCAGCACGATCGCGCAGACGGCCAGCAGAGTCATGGCACCGCTAAATGCCGCCGTCCGTCGCAAAAAGGTCCGCAACTGGCCGCGCTGTCGATAATACTCGACATAGCGTCCAAACGAGCCGGGCAGCCCGAGCACTGCCAAGGGCCCGGCCAGATTGATAAAGCCGAAAGCGATGTCCCACAGGCCTAGCTGTTCCGAATCGA
This sequence comes from uncultured Planctomycetia bacterium, assembly GCA_963807715.1. Classification (GTDB taxonomy): domain Bacteria; phylum Planctomycetota; class Planctomycetia; order Pirellulales; family PALSA-1355; genus CAWECK01. The sequence goes on along the minus strand of CAWECK010000016.1, from coordinate 90,113 downwards.
GCCAACGGCAGAACAGCATGCCGCGGCCAAATCCAATGACCCGTTGGAGCACCGTCATCACAAGCAAGACGGCGACGCTGCCCGCCAGCGTGTCGACGCCCAATCGGTCCATGGCACTATCCAAAGCGACAGGGCCATGCGATGGGGCAGCGCCGACCGGCGCGGCAGCGTCGCTTGCCGCAGCGGCGGCCCGGTCAGCGGCCGGAAGCTCCTCAAGTGTGCAACTCATACGGCACTGGCTCCCGCGGTTGCCAGGCAGTCGACGGCCGCCGACTCGTACTCGAAGCGATGCACCGCGTTTAACTTGCGCGGGTCGACCGTGACCCAGTTCTTCAAGCGGATGGAAACCTCGTCTACCGCAATTCTCTGCAAGTGAAACGGGTCATCCCCCGGAAAATTAAAGCCTCCGTACGCCGAACACATGGCCTCGTAGCCATAGTCCTTGCCGATGGCAAACGCGGTTGCATTGAGATTTGCATGTTTGCCAAAGGGAAAGGCGAAATAGCGCAACGGCCTGTCAATCGCTTCCGCCAGTTCTGCTCCGGCACGCACGATCTCATCGTGCAGTTGATTGAAGTCCGTGATTTGTCCCAAATCGGTATGGGTCCGCGTATGGACGCCGATCTCGACCCCGGCTTCGGCCAGAGCGCGCAATTCGTCAACGGTGTTAGGCGGCAGAGGGCGGCCTATTGCCAGGTCGTGGTCGAACGGCCGTCCCTCCAACACGTTGCGAGTACATGCGAAATACGTGCATGGAATCCCCTCGCGGAGCAACAACGGCAGCGCGAAGTCGCAGTTCACGGCGTAGCCGTCGTCGAAGGTAATGCTGATTGCACTGCGGTAATTCCGACCCGTCCGCAATCGCCGCTGGGCTTCGTCGAGCGAGACCATGTCGAAACGCTGCTTGAGCCAGTTGATCTGGCGGGCAAAGGAACGGTTCGTTTGGGTCCACGGCGTGGCCCGATCGTCGGCGACGCGGTGGTAGCAGAGCACCATAATTGGCGCACGGCCGACGGCAGCCCGTTGGGCGTCAAGCCAGCGGCGGTACGGATACTGCGCGCGTAATACAAATGCAATAGCAAAGGTTTGACCGAAAACATAAGACGGTACACCAAAACCAGATTAGTTGTGCCTGTTGATCGTTTTTTTTCAGTCGCAACTTTCAATGCCGAGTCGTTCATCGCGCCACAGCGCCTGCCGTCAGGACGAATTCACCACAGGCGTTTTCGGCTTTGCGCCGCGCAGCCTTGCAACTGCGAGCCGCCGTTTGGCGCCTTGTGTCGACCACCAGGCTGCACGCCGCAACTGTGCGGAAGATCCTCGTCCGAAAACGCGATATTGCAGCATCGGACGCGACTCCGCGCCAGGAGGCCTTGTACGACTCGTCGCCGCGCAGAAAATCGTAAGCGCGGTAGCCTTCGTCGATAGCCAATCGCAGCGATGCGCTGAAACAGAGCCAGCCCGGCTGCTCGTCGGCCGCAGTCGGATCGAAGCCCCCCTGGTAATAGTAAATCGTGTCGCCGCCGACGAACCCGTACTCAACGGCAATCGGCTGGCCGGCCAGTTCGAGCCACAACATCCGCAATTTTCCGGCCGCGAGGAATCGGCGGCTGACGTCGCGATGAAAATCGCTGAATTGCGGGCAGGCAAAACAACCTTCCTGGCCCAAGCTCCGGCGACGCTTCTGGTGCAAGTCGACCAACAGCGGAAAGGCGTAAGCCAAATCCTCGGCCGTTTCCACCCGGCGTAAGACGATCCGGCCTTGATCGACGTTACGGCGCAACAACATGCGGGTACGTTGACGCCGCGACGCCGAAAGCCCCGCCAGAAAACTGGCCCAGTCCGGCGGCAATTGAGTTCGCCAGCATTGGCAGTCGAGTCGCTGTTCCGAGAGTTGGCCGTCTGCCGATAAGTGTTCGACCAACAGCGGCATGGCCGGATCGTCGTGCGCGACTCCGGTGAACTCCAACTGGTCCCAATCTCGCGCGGCTGGGCCGGTCAACCAGCTTACGAATTGCCGAGCCACTTCTTCCTCATATCCGGGAAGGCACAACAGCGACAAATAGTCGGAACAAACGGCTCCGCTCCCCAGGAAACGAACGACTCGCCCGCTGCCCGGCACCCGCTCGATGTACCAAGGGGCCAATCCGATCAACTGATCGGCGGAGTTTCGCAGGGCCGCGCAGAACAGCGCCGGGAGCCGCCGTAGTGTCTCCACCAGGTCGCCAACCACTGGTGGCTGCGAAACGGCACGTCGCCGGCCAGCGCGTTTCCACTGGCCCGCCAGCGCATCCAGAGACTCGACCGTCTCCAACGTGGTGATCGTCGACAAAGATGTTTCGGTAACGAGTGCCATAGTCAGTCCAGCGCGTCCTTTGCTTCCTATCGACTTTCCTGCGTCGTATCTTGGGATCCCGTTGTCGCTTGCAGGCCGGCCGCCTCTTGCAAGCCGGCCGCCGCATTCATTCCCATCCCGGTCCTGAACCAATTCTTCACGCTTCCGCCGGCCAACCAGATGGAGTGCCTGAGCCGCGCACGGCTGTGGCACGGCACCACGCGGAACGCGTTCGTTTTGCGCGCCTGAGCCCGCCAATGGGCTTTATAGGCTTCATCCCCGCGCAGAAAATCAAACGCCGTTCGCCCGTCCTCGATGGCCCGCTTCAGGAGCGCGAGCGTGATCATTCGGCCCGGCTCGTGCGACAACTCGAGTGGATCAATCCCCGCCTGATAGGCATAGACCACGCCGCCGCTGACGACGTGGTATTCGGCGGCGATGGGTTTGCCGTCGCACTCCAGCCAGTGGAGTTGCAACTGCCCGTTGCGCATTTGCTGATAGGCCACGTCGAACAGGAACGTGGCGAAGCAGGGCCGGGCAAAGCATCCCGGCTCTTTGCGAGTTTCCCAGCGTCGCTGATGTAACTCCGCGAGAATTCGCAGACCCCGGTGCACCTCGTCTCCACCGTCGGCGCGGACAAGGCGCGCCCGCCCGCTGTCGAAATAGCGTCGTTCGATCCTCAGCAATTGCTTGCGATGAGAACGGGACAAGCGCGAGGTACTCGGCCCAGGTGGCCGGCAATTCGATGCGCCAGCAAGTGGGACCGCGGCTGCCATGCACCAGGAAACCGAGGCCAGCGGCCTTATCGAGCAGGCAGCTTATGGCGACATCGTGTTCGTAAACGCTGTTCAGCTCCAGCAGATCCCACGCCTGGACCAGCGGCGGCGCGAAACCAACGGCCGGCCGTTGCGCGCTTGCCAACACCTCCGCCAGGGCCGCGACGACGGCTTCTTCTCGGCCGGGGAGACAGAGCAGGCCGAGATACTCGGAGCAAGCTTCGCCGTCTCCTAGAGAACGAATGACGTTGCCGAGCGTGGCACTGTGTTCCATGTACCAGGGAGCACCGCCGATGAGTTGGCCGTCGGCAAACACCGCCAGGATGAGCAATTCCCGCTGATGCACGGCGGCTCTCGGTTCTCCGTAGCAGCGCCACCAGCTATTGAGCCACTCCCAGCTCCGGAATGGGACATCTCCCGCCAAAGCGTTCCAGCCGTCGCGCAGAACAGCGAACTGACTGAGCGTACTCAGTCGCACTAATTCAATCGCCTTATCCGATGTGGAAGCAACGTGCAAAGGATTATTTCTCCCGGCAATGAAACGTTGTCGTTCGTGGAGGTAACCAATCCGTGCGTACGCAGGCCCCCCCTGCCGCTATGCGGAGAAACGGCGCAAGACATTACAAGTCTTGGTCACAGCATTGGATAAGCAACCTGGCGATGACTAAATTCCCCGAATTACGTCGGGTTGACAACGCCGCGCATGGAAATGACCGCATGATACGGGTGCGTTATTGGATGCGATTCCGCGGACCTACTACAAGAAATTAGAGGCGGTCAGCAGCTCCTGCTCGCGAGAGTTGCTTTGCTGTCTAGGAGCTTGCCATTTTGGTTGAGCTTGGCATCATCGCAACAGCTATGCAGGTGTAGTGCCGAAGGAATTTTGTGACCAGAGGCCAGTTCCAATGCCATGCGCATCAGAGTGAGCCTGTACATCCGCGATCAACGGCAAGAGAATTCTCGTGCAGGCACGCCGGCAACTTTTACACCGGGACGCACGTCGTGTGTCACCACGGCGCCGCGCCAACAACTGCCCCGTCACCAATAGTGACTCCTTTCAGCACCGTCACTCCGGCACCGATCCAGACATCAGCGCCAATGATCACTGGTTTTACAATTAGCGGCTGAGTTTTGACGGGTACCCGTGGCGAGCTTCCATGGTCGTGGTCGGTTATGTAGCAGAATGGACCAACGAGCGAGTTTTCTCCAATTTCGACTCGGCAGGCGGCATCAATTAAGGTGAAGCGATTCAGGTACACGCCTCGCCGCAGGATAATTCGCGGTTCTGCTTGCGGTCCACCGGCGGTCAGCAAGCCCACATGGCGGTCCAGCGCCACATAATCTTCGATCACGACATGCCCGGGTTGCGGGGCAACTCGATCGACTGGATCCAACAGTGTGACCCGATTTGCGTGCCGCAGAGCGCAGCCATGCAATTCGCAGTCGGCTGCAAAGCGCGCCGGGCAGTTCTCGTATATTATTTGTCAGACGATCATGCATGCCAAAGACCTCAAGTAACTCTAGCATCCCGTTGAAGAAAGGCCATTTTTCTCAAACCCGCTTGACTAGTCCAACCCTATCGGTGGACCAGCTTGAAATTGGCATTTCCGAAATCCAGATGGGGGTCAGCTCTAACGCCGAGCTTGCGCCGCATACAGACGGGCAATGGGAATACTCGCTCTCACCGGCAAAGTCGATATTGGGGGAATCTTCCAAAAAACCCAGAACTAACGAACCATCTCAGCCAGCCAAGGTAGGGTGCGCATCTTGACGGACACGATCCTGACAAACCGACGAACCAATGGGCACGGGTCCTCCCAAGCGATACGGTCCTTGTTCCTGGATGTCCGAGCACAGTGGCGGAAGAGGCGATGAAACAACTCTACGTTGCGAAAAATCAACGTTTCGGCGGCGCTTGGCCGCTCGCTGGCCGCCACGGCCGATGCCAGATCCGAGTCACAAGTCGTTTCAAGACCGCGCGTTGCGGTGCTGTATCCAAAGCTATGTTCTAATGCTGGCATCCTCTTTGCATTGCGTCTGTTCCCAACGCCAGGGACAGATTGCTGCTTGCCTGGCAAGAATTCGCCGTCTTGAGGAAATCCAACATGGCTACGACTTCTGCAACCAGCGTCCGTCCGATCGACGTGTTAAACGCACTGCTGGCCAATCCCTTGCGGTTTGCAGTTCCCGTCATTGTGGTCACGGTCGTGGCGATCGCCGCCGCGATATTTCGTCCCACGACCTGGGAAGCAACGCAGGCGCTGATCGTTCGCGATGAAGCCGCCGGCAACCGCATGAGCCGTCCAGGAAAATTCGACCACATCGAAGAAATGAAGTCCGTGCAGGAAACCATCCTGGAGCTGGCCCGCAGCCGCGGAGTGCTGGAGCAGGCCCTGGTTGCAGTCGGACCGCCGGCCGACGCAAAGACGAGCGTAGGCTGGCCGACAGATCGGGATCTCGAAACGCTGCAAGACGACTGCAAACTCGTGCCGCCGAAGGGGGCGGAGTTTGGCAAGACGGAAGTCTTTTATCTCAAGGTCCAAGCCGGCAGCAAGCAGCGGGCAATCGCGCTGGCTGCGGCGGTTAGCCATCAGTTGCAAGCCCGTTTTGAGGACCTTCGCAAGACGCGGGCCAACAGCGTCACCGACGAATTGATGAAGACCGTGAGCCTGGCCGAAGCCGATCTGGCCGCCTCGACCGTTAACCTGGCGGCCATGGAGAGGTCGGTAGGTCGTGATCTGGCCGAGCTGCGGACGCTGAATGAGTCGCCGTCCGGCGACAGCGACTTGCGTAAAATGGCCGTCGAACTCGAATCCGAATTGCGGACGCAAAAGGCGGCTCTCAACAGCAACGTCGAACTCCTCAAGCTCCTCCAAGACGCCGAAGAAGATCCCGGCCGCCTGTTGGCCAGCCCCAGCCGTTTGTTGGATTCGCAAGTTGGACTCAAGCGGCTCAAGGACGGTTTGGTCGATGCCCAATTAGCCACGGCCAAATTGCAAGGATCGATGTCTACTCTCCATCCGGCAGTGCAGGCCGCCAAGTCGGCCGAAATCGAAATCAGCCAGCACTTGCACGATGAATTAGCCATCGCCGTGAAGGGAGTGGAAGTCGACGTGAGACTGGCCAAGAACCGCATCCGCAGCCTGGAAGAGCAACGGGCCTCCGTGGACGATCGACGCGACCGGATCTCGAACGTGCGAGCCGACTACGCCAATTTGGTCTCCATGTCGCGGCACCGGACCGAGATTCTAAAGACGGTCCAGCTCGAGCTCTCCGAGGCTCGTGCCACCGAAGCCGCCGCCCACAGGGCCAATCTTCTCAGCCTGATCGATCAGCCTGACGGGGGCAATCGTCCGATCGGGCCGGGCCGAACGAGCATCGTGTTGGCCGGATTGCTGGGGGGGCTGGTGATCGGTGCCGGACTAATCTTCCTTAGCGTCGACGGGGCCTCGCCCGCTCAGTTGGGGGCCGATGTGGTGCGGCTGCGGATTGCCAAAGTTCGGCAATCCATCAATCGGGCGGTGACCAAGTCGGCCGCGGCGAACTAATACGACCCAGCGTCGTATGGGTAATATGGGCTGGACGGATTCTGCCGTCAGCGGCCCTGAATCCGAGACCTTTCCAATCTTCTCCCAGTCTGGCGATCGAGAGTGGGCGCACTTCGGTTCGTATCGCCTAGGTTGTGTCTTTTCCTCCTTGCATCCTATGCACGCATTTCATGCACCTCCTATGCAGCCTTGCCGCCTAAAACCCCCGCGGATCGCCCTCCACGGGTTCTCCTTAATTTCAAGAGTCCAATGAGGTTATCTAGAAAAAATGCGCGATTTGTCAGCTCGAAACCGCAAGTTTGCCAGCGTCGTCCCCGTTTTCCGAGCCGTGAAACCGCAAAGTGGGGTCTCATTTCAGGCCCGTTTAAGGTCGGCGACCCCAAGTCAAACCTGCGTAACAGTTGATGATTCCGGGGCGAGTGAGTAGTATGAAAGTCATCCCCGCGGGCACTGACAGTCCCGCATTTCTTGGGCATTGATCGCCCCCCTCGCAATTTCCTCCTGGTTCTCCTAAGTCTATTGGTTTTCCGGGGCGAAGCCGCCGCCTCTTCGTTCCCGGTTGTGTGGCAGTCTGATCCTATCTTCTCCAATTCACGTCTGGGGCTAAATGGCGATGAGAATCTGGCAACTTGGCCGGGCGGCGCTTAAATCTCTGCAATCCTTCCATGCCGCGGAACGCAAGTCGTTCCCCGCGAAATCGCGCCGGCTCATGCTCGAGCCGTTGGAACACCGGGCGCTATTGACGGTGACGGTCAGCGCGATCACGGGCCCGGAGACCGGCACGACCGCGCCCGCTGGAGACTTTGCCGTCCCTTCCGGCAAGGACCTCTACGTCCCGGTAACGGGCTCCGACGCCGGCCAAACGATCAATTACACGGCCAGCAGCAACACACCCGGCGTCACCGCCACGGTGCTCACCGGCACTAACGCGTTGCCCATTGAGGAGCTGCAACTTACGGTCAGCGGCACCCAGGCAAATGGCAGCCCGCTTACCGGCACCATGACCTTCGAACTGTTCTCGAGCATTGCGCCGCAAACGGTCGCCGCCATTGAGGCGGACGTGAACGCCGATCTGTACAACGGGGCCGAGTTCTATCGGGTGTTGGACGCCATCGGAAATCAAGTGATCCAAGGAGGCATTCAACCGCCGTCCGGCGTAATCGCTGGCAAGACCGTTCCCGCGAACGTACCTGACGAGTTCAACTCAGCGGCCACATTTAACAGCCCCGGCTTGCTGGCGATGGCGAACGGCGGGCCCGGCACGGCCTCGTCCGAGTTCTTCGTTACCGCACCGGACACGGCGCTCGCCGATCAAACGCTAAACTATAACTTAAGTTACACGATCTTCGGGCAGATTCTCAGTGGCTTCAACATCTACAACGAGATTTTGAACCTCTCGGCGACGAGCACGTATCTCAACACTCCGGTCACGATCACCAATGCCACCATGCTCACCACGAATCTGCAAGACGCCGTGGTGCAGATCTCGGAGCCGAGCACGTTTACCGGCACCGCACAAATCACGGTAACGGGCACGGGCAGCACCGACGGCACGACGGCCTCGCAGATGTTCACCGTCGATGCCGTGGCCCCGGTGGCAGACAGCGCAACCGGGTCGGAGGTGGTTTTGGCCCCCATCACCAATCAAACGACCACTGAAGGCAAGTCGATCACGTTCCAGATTTCAGCAACCGACGAGACGGGCGGCGCTCCTACGTTTACCGTGTCGGGCAGCGGCCCCTTTTCGGTCCCCGATATAAATTCGGAGGCGGGCAACGTACCTAGCGGCGTGACGTTGCCGACCGGTGTGACGGTGTCCTACGCTGCTGGATCAACGTCGGACACTGAGGAAGTGACTGTGACATCGACCACCGCCGGAACGTTCAACCTGGCAGCTTATGCTATCGACGCCACAAATTCGTCGTCGGTGAATGACTCGCTGCCGTTTACGTTGACCGTCAACCCAAGCCTGTCAATCACCACGACGACTCTGCCGAACTGGACGATCAACCGCCCCAGCTATAGCCAAACGCTCGCGGCCACCGGCGGCACCGGTACCGACAGCTTCGCGGTGACGACAGGTGCATTGCCGGTCGGCTTGACGCTCAATCCCACCACGGGCCAGATTACCGGCGAACCTACGACGGCCAGCACAACCCCGGTTTCGTTCACCGTCACGGCGACAGACCAGGTCGGAGCCACCGCTACACAGACATATGCGATCACGATCAACGGCCCGTTGAGCATCACATCGACCGTGCTACCGGCAATCACGGTGGGCACGTCCTATACCGCCACGATCCAAACCAGCGGCGGCACCAGCCCAATCGGCAGCTTCGCGCTGGCATCCGGTAGCGTGCTGCCCAACGGTTTGGTCCTCAGCCCGGCAGGGGCGATCACCGGCATCCCCACCGCGATCAGCACTAGCAGTTTCACGGTCACGGCCACGGACGCTGCCGGAGCCACCGCTTCACAAACCATTTCTTTTTCGATCAACATCGCGTTGAGCCCGGCGACACTTCTCAATTGGACGGCCGGGCAGTCCGGCTATAGCCAAACACTAACGGCCAGCGGCGGCACGGGTTCCTATACATTCAGTTCCTCCGGCACATTGCCGACCGGTTTATCCCTTAACGGCGCGGTGCTTCAAGGCACGCCCACGGCCGCCGGCCAATACACCTTCACCATCAAGGCCACGGACGGTTCCGGGGATACGGGAACGCAGAGCTACACCGTCACTATCAATCCCCCGTTAAGCATCACCACGACCACGCTGCCCACGGCCACGGTGGGTACACTCTATAACGCCACGATCCAGACCAGCGGCGGCACAACCCCCATTAGCTTTGGCTCGATCACCTTGCCCGCAGGCTTGAGTTTCAACACTAACACGGGCGTGATCAGCGGCACGCCCTCGGCGGCTGGCAGCGTAACGTTCACGTTCACGGTCAAGGCCACGGACGCGAGCGGCGCGACGGCATCGCAGCCGCTCACCCTTCCGGTCAACATCGGAATCAGCCCTGCGACATTGCCGCAATGGACGGTGAACACGGCCGGCTATAGCCAAACGCTCACGGCCAGCGGCGGCACGGGCACGTATACGTTCGTCCTCGCAGCCGGTAGCACGCTGCCCGCGGGTTTGTCCCTTAACGGGGACGTGATCAGCGGAAAGCCCACGGCCAGCGGATCGACCACGTTCACCGTGACGGTCACAGACAGCAGCGGAAACACGGGATCGCAGCAGTACACGTTCATGGTCAATCCGCTGTTTAGCATCCCCGTCACCGCGCTACCATCGGCTACAGTGGGAACCTTGTACAACGTGACGGTTCCCACCAGCGGTGGCACCGGCGGCGCGGAATCGTTCGCCCTCGCGGCCGGCACATTGCCGGCCTCTTTGACCCTCAATTCCACGACTGGCCAGATCACCGGCACGCCGACCACGGCCACGACCGGCACGGTCAATGTCACGATCATGGCCACCGACGCGATTGGAGACACAACCTCGCAGGTTGTGTCTCTGGCCGTCAACCTGGGGATCAACCCGACGACCTTACCGAACTGGACAGCCAACCTGTCCGGCTATAGCCAACAACTCACCGGCAGCGGCGGCACCACACCCTATACGTTCTCTGTGCCGGCCGGCACGTTGCCCCCTGGATTGACCCTCACGCAGCGCGGGCTTGCTTAGCGGCGATCCCACGACCGCCGGCACGTTCCCCTTCACGGTCACAACCACGGACAGCGCCGGGCACACGGGCTCGCAGACGTACAGTGTCACCATCAACCCGACTGTCACGATAAGCACGACGTCGCTGCCGAGTTGGACGAGCGGCCAGGCCGGTTATAGCCAAACGATCCTTGCCAGCGGCGGCACGGGCACCATCACCTTAAGCGTACCCTCCGGCACATTGCCCTCGGGTTTAACTCTTACGGGAGACGTCATCAGCGGCACTCCCACGGCCACCGCGACATTCACGGTCACGGCCACCGACTCGGTCGGCGCCACGAAGACGGAGACCTATACGATCACCGTCAATCCGGTCCTGAGCATCACGACGACCAGCCTCTCGTCGGGCACCCAGGGGACGGCCTACAGCGCCACGATTGCGACCAGCGGCGGCACGGGGGCCGATACGTTCAATGTCACTTCAGGTACATTGCCCACGGGCTTGACTCTCAATAGCATTACGGGCGTGATCAGCGGCACCCCCACGGTCAAGAGTAACGGCGCCGGCTCGATAACGGTCACGGCTACGGACTCGACGGGGGCCACGGCAGCGGAGACGTACTCGTTCTCGATCAACCAACCCATCTCGTTGACCCCAACGACAACGGCGTTGCCAAGCTCGTATATCAATGAGTCTTACAACCAAACGATCACGGCCAGCGGCGGCACGGGCACCATCACCTTCAGCGTCCCCGCGAACACGCTGCCCACGGGCCTGACTCTTTCCACGGGGGGCGTCATCAGCGGCACGCCGACGGCGGTAGGCACGTTCCCCTTCACGGTGACCGCCACCGACACGGCCGGAGCCACGGACTCGCAAGCTTATACGGTTACGATCAATCCCTTTGCACTTACCCCGACGACGCTTCCGAACTGGACGGCGAACCAGGCTGGCTATAGCCAAACGATCACGGCGAACGGCGCCAACGGCACGGCCACGTTTAGCGTCCCCGCGAACACGTTGCCGACTGGCTTGAGCCTCAACTCCAGCTCGGGCTTGATCAGCGGCATGCCTACGGTGGCCGGTAGTTACACCTTCACGGTCACAGCTACGGATTCGAAGGGGAACACGGCACCGGAAACGTACTCGGTCACGATCGAACCGGCGTTGAGCATCACTCCGACCACGCTTCCCGGGATGTCGCTCGCAACCCCGGTCAACACCACGATCGCGACCAGCGGCGGCACCGGCGCCGACACCTTCAGCGTTACCTCGGGCACGCTGCCGGCGGGCTTGAGCCTCAACAACAGCACGGGCGTCATCAGCGGCACGCCCACGTCGGCCAGCGCATTCAATTTCACAATCACCGCCACGGACAGCATTGGGGCAACGCAAGCGCAGGCTTACACGGGTTCGGTTACCAGCCTGGGCCTGAGTGGAACTGTTTACGACGACGTCAACAGCAGTGGGAAACTTGAATCCGGCGACCCTGGCGTCGCGGGGGTGATCATTTCCCTGAGCGGCACGAACTCCAGCGGCAATCCGTTGCCCTCGCAAACCACGACCACGGCCAGTAACGGAACTTACTCCTTCGCGGGTATTCCGGCGGGGACGTATTCGCTGTCCATGGACCATCCCTCGAAACTTACGGGGGGCTCGAGCAGTGTTATTTCCAACCTCGCGGTGGTTGCCGGCAGCAGCAACACCGGGACGAATAACAATTTCAACGCCGGCGGCGTGGCGTCCACCGGGCCGATATCCATCAATAGCTTCCTGGCTTCGACGCTGAGTGAAGCGCAACTCATCACCAAGAATGTCAGCTCGTCGGCCACGGCTACGCCGGTCGTGACCTCGATCGTCATGGCGAGCGCCAATCCGACCGGCGCGGCCAGCGTCAGTTTCAACGTGAACTTCAACCAGAACGTTGCCGGCGTAACCGCGGCTGATTTCGCCGTCAACGCGAGTAGCGGCATCACGGGGGCGTCCGTCACCAGCGTCACCGGCAGCAGTAGTTCTTACACCGTGGTTGTCAACACGGGCAACGGCGCCGGAACCCTGGGGCTGAACCTCCTGGAGACCAATACCATCGTCAATGCGTCGGGCACCGCGCTCGGCGGATCTGGCAGCGGTGTCAATAACTTCATCGGTCCGAGTTACAGCGTCAGTAAGATCGCGGTCACGGTGACCGCTCCCACCTCGATCAATCTTAACAATGAGAACTCCACCACGGTCAGCGGCACGGGTGAAGCGGGGGCGACCGTCTCGGTCGTGGCGTCCGATTCCGCCAGCACCAAGACCACCGCGCAAACGGCAACCGTATCGTCGTCCGGCACGTGGACGATCAGCGGCATCAACGTCAGCACGCTCCTGGACGGGACGATCACCTACACGGCCACGGCCACCGATTCGCAGGGCGGAACGGTGACGAGCAACGCGACGGCTACCAAGGACACGGTAGTACCGACCGTGGCCATTTCGACGGGGACCACCCCGATCAATCTCAGCAATCAGGCCGCGACGAGCGTCAGTGGCACGGGAAGCGACGGAGACACGGTTTCGGTCGTGGCCAGCGACGGCACCAACACGACCACCACGCAAACAGAAACCGTACCATCGTCCGGAACATCGGCTGGCACGTGGTCAATCACTGGCATCAACGTCACCTCGCTCAACGACGGGACGATCACGTACACCGCCACGATTACGGACGCATCAGGCAACACGGCAACGAGCGAGCTGACAGCAACCAAGAATACGACGACTCCGGCCGTGGCTTTGACGAGCGTAACTACCCCAATCACCTTCGCCAATGAGAAGGCGACGGTGGCCTCGGGAACCGCGGAAGTCGGGGCGACCGTTAGCGTCGTGGCTACCGACGGGACGACTTCGACCGCCGCGCAGCAGGTGACTGTGGGAGCGAGCGGAAATTGGTCGATTTCCAGCATTGACGTCAGCGGCTTGAACGACGGCAAGATCACTTATACGGCCACGGCCACGGACCCCACCACGGGCAACACGGGAACCAGCAGCATCAAGACGACCAAGGACACCGTGCTTCCCACGGTGACCGTTTCCAGCCCGTCCAGCCCGATCAGTGCCGCCAACGTCGACAATTTCAGCCTCAGCGGCACGGTCACTTCTGGAGATACCGTTTCGGTTACGGCCACCGACACCGCGGCGACCCCGAACACGGTTACGCAAACGGCCAGCGTCAGCGGCGGCAACTGGTCGCTCACCGGCTTCAATCTCAGTACGCTTGTGGACGGCAAGATCACGTTTACTGTCACCGCGACAGACCCCTCCGCCAACACGGCAACGACCAGCACCACGGCCACCAAGGACACCGTGGTTCCCGCGCTGACGGTTGCCAGCGTCAGCCCGATAAACGCTTCCAATGACAGCGGTGTCGCGGTCAGCGGCACGGTAACCGTCGGAGCCACCGTGATCGTTGTCGCCAGCGACGGCGTCAACTCGACGTCCCCGCAAACGGCAACCGTTGCCGGCGGCACCTGGTCGATTCCAGCTTTAAACCTCAGCGCCCTCAACGACGGCAGCATCACATTTACGGTCACTGCCACGGACCCGGGTGGCATCAATACAACGCAAATGAGCACGACGGCCATTAAGAATACCCTGGCCTTCACCACGACCTCGCCGCTGCCGCTAGGAGGAAATGGCATTCCCTATACCGACACCATCGTGACCAGCGGTGGAAGCGGGGGTGATATGTTCACCGTCACGTCGGGTTCCTTGCCCCCCGGTTTGAACCTCACGGCGTCAGGGGCAGACGCGGGTCAGATCAGCGGAACCCCCACCGCCGCCGTCAACACCACATCGACCTTTACGATCACGGTCACGGACTCGGTCGGAAGCACGGTATCCCAGAGTTACTCGATCACGATTAACACTTTCATCATCAACCCGACCATGTTGCCGAACTGGACGCTCAATCAGACCGGTTACAGCCAAACGCTTACCGCCAGCAGCGGTACCGCCACGTTTAGCGTACCGCCGAACACCTTGCCGACCGGTCTGAGCCTGAACGCGGGCGTGATCACCGGCACGCCCACGGTGGCCGGCACTTACACATTCACCCTTACGGCTACAGAAACCGGTCTGACCCCCGTAACACAGAATTACACGGTCGTCATCAACCAGCCCGTTTCGATCAACCAAACCGCATTGTCGGTGCCGAGTTGGACGACCGGTCAGCCGGGCTACAACCAGCTTCTCACGGCCAGCGGCGGCACAGGCAACATCACCTTCGCGTTGGCCGCCGGCAGCACGTTGCCCGCGGGTTTGAGTTTTACCAACCCAGGCACCGACTCGGTCACGATCAGCGGTGCGCCCACGGCCGGTGGAACATTCACAGTCGTGGCCACCGATTCGGTTGGAGCCTCGGCGTCGCAGCCTTATACGTTCACCATCAACCCGGCGTTGAGCTTGGCAGCGGCCACCTTGCCCGCGACCACCAATGGCGCAACGTACAGTGCCCAGCTTTCGGCTAGCGGTGGCACGAGCCCGGATTTGTTCGCTGTCAGTTCGGGTTCGTTGCCGACGGGTTTGAGCATCGGCAGCAGCACGGGCCTGATTGGCGGCATCACCGCAGTCACGACCTCCACTCCCAGCACTTTCTCGTTCGCGGTCACGGTCACGGACTTCTCGGGGGCCAAGTCATCGGTGAACTACACGATCACCGTGAATCCGGCGATTGCGTTGAGTCCCGCCACGTTGCCCAACCCGATTCTGAATACGAGCTACCCTGAAACAATTACGGCGACCGGCGGCACCGGCACGATTACCTTTAGCGTCGCAACGGGCACACTCCCCACCGGATTGACCTTCAACTCAACCACGGGCGCGTTCCAGGGCACGGCCAATGCTGATGGCACGTTTAGTTTCACGATCACGGCGACGGATACGGTCGGAGCCACGGCATCGCAGGCTTACACCGTCACCACGGCTCCCTTCGGGCTAAACCCCACAAACTCGACGCTGCCGGAAGGTACGGTCGATCAGATCTTCTACAGCCAAACGATCACGGCCAGCAGCGGCACGCCCACGTTTAGCATCACGAGCGTCACGCCGAACATCTTGCCGACTGGCCTGACACTTTCCGCGGGGGGCGTCATCAGCGGCATGCCCACGGTGGCTGGTAGCTACACCTTCACGGTCACGGCTACGGAAACGGGCGTCCCCGCAGTCTCACAGCAGTACACGATCCTCATCAACCCGCCGCTCGCCATCACGACGACCACGCTACCGACCCCCGCGCTGGGAACGGCCTATCCGACCACGACGCTCGCGACCAGCGGCGGCACCGGTGCGGATATATTCGGGGTCGCGAGCGGCGCGTTGCCCACGGGCTTGAGCCTCACCCTATCAGCGCGAACGCAGGCCAGATCACCGGCACGCCCACGGCCTCCGGCACCTTCAGTTTCACGGTCACGGCCAGCGACTCAGTTGGCGCCACCACCGCGACGCCGGCGAGCTACACACTCATCGTGAGCCCGGTGGTCACCATCAGCGTGGGAACTCCGACCATCGACATCAGCAACGAGACGACCACTTCAGTTAGTGGCACGGGCGAGAACGGGGACACCGTCACGGTCACGGCCAGCGACGCCGCCGGGAACATGGTCACCTCCCCTTCGACGCTTGCTATCACCGGCGGCGTATGGTCGATCAATGATATCGACGTCAGCTCACTTGACGACGGCCCCATCTCTTACACGGCCGTAATCACGGACGGCTCGGGCTTGACCGCGCAGGCCAGCGCGATGGCGACGAAGAGCACGGTGCAAATCACTTCCGTCTCGCCCAATCCGATCAACGCGTCGAATGACACGTCCACCACGGTCAATGGCACGTGTGAAACGGGCACCAGCGTGACCATTTCAGTTACGGCCACCGACAATGAGACTATTATCACCGCGCCATCGATTGTGGTAACCAATGGCACATGGTCGGTCCCCGGCATTAAT
Organism: uncultured Planctomycetia bacterium; assembly: GCA_963807715.1. Classification (GTDB taxonomy): domain Bacteria; phylum Planctomycetota; class Planctomycetia; order Pirellulales; family PALSA-1355; genus CAWECK01. The sequence continues at coordinate 73,799 of CAWECK010000016.1, read as the reverse complement.
GTCAGCACCTTAAACGACGGCACGATCACCTACACGGTCACGGCCACCGATACGAATAATAACGTTGCAACCACCTCGCTGGGCGTGCAAAAGAGCACGGTGAGCATCAGCACCGTGACCGATCCCATCAACCTCAGCAACGTAATGGCGACGAACATCGGCGGTATGGGAGTGCCCGGCGCCGGGATCACGGTGACCGCCAGCGACGTAGATGGAGGTAAATTAACTGCGAAGACGACCGTGCTAAGCAATGGCCAATGGAACATTACAGGCTTTGATCTGCATACCCTGTCGGACGGCACGATCAGCTACCTTGTCCAAGCCATGAATCTAAACGGGACTGAAGGAAACGCCAGCACGACGACCCTTAAGGACACCGAAGCTCCGGTGGTCAACTCCATTGTTCCGACGGATCCCAATCCGACCAGTTCGAGTCCGGTCGCCTTTACGGTTACCTTCAGTAAGAACGTCACGGGAGTCGACATCACCGCGTTCCAACTCGCTCAGGCCGGCGGGGTCACTGGAGCCCAGATCGTCAGCGTCACCGGTAGCGGAAGCACCTATATCGTAACCGTCAACACGGGCACCGGTTCCGGCACGCTTGGGCTTAATTTGATCGTTAATGGCGCGATCGTCGATCTGGACGGCAATCCGTTGAGCGTCCCTTTCACCGGACAAACGTATACGATCGAGTCGATCAGCCCCGCCGTCACGGCCAGCGATTTGACCGACGCGGCTTTGGCCAGCGAGAGTGTCTGGACCTAGAACGAGCGTGCAGCCTGGCAGGCTCGGCATTCTTGCGACGCGGTTGCTTGGCAACGTCATGCGACGAGGCGTCTCAGAACCGCCATTCGCCGCCGGCACTAATGCCTTGGACCCACAGGTCCGTTTCACGCAACGTGAATTGCGGCGCCGCCGCTCCGACCAGCGGCTGGCCCGAGGCTTGCGTGGTATTCAAGAGCGGGCTCACCTGGTTGCCCGGACGGGCGACGCGGCTCCAATAAATGATGTCGTAGCCGACATTCAAACGGAGCCGGGGCGTCAGGTCGTAACCCAATTTCAGTTCCAATTGGGGCACGACGGCAAAGCCGGTGTGTTGGTAGTTGCCGATGTTGGACGGCAAGGCAAGCAAGCCGCCGGCAGAATTGGTCACAGTTCCCGTGTTGGAGGTCGCCGTCGTGTTGCCGTTGATGTTGATGCGCTCTGTGGTGCCGCCCAGACCGATTCGCCCGATGCTGGTCAGACACCAGCGGGCCGCCCGATTCTCCGACATCATCCCCAAGTTGAGGCCATAAAAATTATTGGTCGTGCGGAAGTTATCCGCCGTCATGATGTTGGTGCCGATCGGAATTGGCTGCGTATTGCTGGTTGCCGTAATGGAGTCATTGATCGAAAGGCCCTCTTGCAAATGGAGATAGCGAAATCCGTACAAAAAATCGATGCGGCGCTGGCGGTCGCAACCGAAATCGGTAAACGTCAGGTTCTGCGTGGCATGCACGCCCGCCCCCAGGAAGGAACCGCTGCTGGCGCGAGCTTGAATGTTGCCACTGACTTGTCCCGGATAAGCAATGACGTTCGCATCTTGGAGGCCCGTCGAAAGATTTAGAAAGGGACTGCGCCAGTATGGGCGTGCCGGCGGAAGTCGCGTCGTATTGTGCCTGCTGCTGGCCCAAGCCGAAGAACTCGCCTTCGATGCGGGCCGTCGGGTCGAGCCACCATCCCAAAACGATGCGGCCGCCCGAACGCGCGTTGCTGTTGAACGAGTTGCCGCCGCCAAACAAGATCGAGGTGGTCGATTGCCCAAGCACGCCCGCATTGGCCTGAGCGGTGCCTGGCGTACTGGTCGTGACCAGCGGCGGTAAGCTATCTCCCTTTATCCACCACGCCAGATATTCGGCCCGAACATAGACCGGACCGCAACACTGCCCGGCGCAAGGATTGTCGCATCCGGCCCCACTGGGGCCGTCGGCATGGTCCCAAGGGGCGTCGTGGCCGAGCGGTCCCGGGTCAACCGGCCCCTCATCGCCGAACGGATCGTTGGCAGGGTTCCCATAAGGCAGGGAATCCCTGGTTTGTGCCGGCAGTGGGCCAGCGGCGTTTGGCGCCGGCAGTTCGCCTGCGGAATCCTGATACATGCCCGCCGGCGGCGTGCTGACGGACTTTATCCTTGTGGCGGACTGAACCCGGCGTGGCGTGACGTTCTGCGGATTGGCGTAACGATAGCTTCTGGGCGGCGGAGAGCTCGCGGAATCGTCTTGGGAGTAGCCTGGACCATCTTGCGCAAGGAGGGGTTGATCGAAGCGTGCAGCATGGCCCAAACTGCTAGCCCTGCCAACATGGCTCTGAGCCGGCCGAACATAAAATACTCTCCTATGCGTTGCATTTTCGCTCTCAGGAAGAGGCCAGTCTTGTCGTCCGAAATCTGAAACTGGTTTGGCGACCAGGCACCTGGTTGGCGGCCGATAGTCGTCAGCCGCTCGGGCATTCGACGGTAGGAACAATGCCGCCGCGCCGTGCCTTCTTTAATCGGCGTTACAACCGGCATAATCTGAAAATATTTTGCAATCGGAAATGTTTTCCTATTCGCTACATATACCGCTGCTTTCTCCACTTCATATTTTGGCGGTCCACTCGCTGCCATCAGAGCAGTGCTGTCGCCATTTGGCGTCGCGGTTGTTTTGCTGCAACACGCGTTGCGAAATCTCAGCGCGGTGCTGACCTAGTTAGGCTGGCAAGCCGAGGGGACGATTGTCGTGCGTGAATGCGCAAGTGCTATCATGCCCATGAGATAAGTCCGTCGCGAAAGACTCTGGCTGTCAGACGAGACCAGCGGCATGCCCCTTGCTTTCGTAGCCATCAGCCCCCTGGACGGTAACTGTTGATTAGCAAGGTTGAACCAGCATGTTTCGCGAGAATTCGGCGTTCCATTTCCACACTGAAAATGCTTGGCCCGCGTTCGACCGCCGGGCTAGCTTGCTCGTGGTGCCGCAAGAGCGTCGCACGGAAGAGCGACGGTCAAGAACTCTCTCGGTATTGCACGAACGCCGCAGGCGGGAATCGGCAGCTTCGGTCCGCCAAACGCTGCCCTCTTCGCAATCGACCCGCTGGCTGGCCTTGGAGAACCTGCACGCAGGCCTACCGTTTGTGGCGGCCGAAGGAAATCGGAAGGTTAGCTACGTCATGACCAAACGGATCTTCGACATCGTGGGGGCAGTCGCCCTGCTGGTCCTGTTTTCGCCGATCATGCTCGCCGTCACGGCACTCCTGACATTAACGACCCTGGGTCGCCCGCTCTTCGTACAGCGGCGGATTGGTTTTTGTGGCCTGCCGTTTCGGATGTTCAAATTTCGCACCATGCGACCAGATGCCGAACAACTGCAGGAATTCGTGGTCAACGAATCGGACGGCCCGATCTTTAAGAACCGCCGGGACCCGCGGATTACGCGAATCGGCCGTTTTCTGCGCGCGTCGAGCATTGATGAACTGCCGCAATTGTTCAACGTGTTGAAGGGGGAGATGTCGCTGGTCGGACCTCGTCCGCCGTTAGCCAAAGAAGTGGCCGACTACGAACTCTGGCAGCGGCGGCGTCTGGCGGTCCGACCGGGACTCACCTGTTTGTGGCAAGTCAGCGGTCGCTCCGAGGTTGGCTTCGAGGACTGGGTCCGTATGGATCTGTGGTACGTCCGCAATCAAAGCTTCGCCAGCGACCTGAAGCTGCTTTTGAAGACCCCCTACAGCGTGCTGACGGGTCGCGGGGCTTACTAGACTCGGCATGACGATCGGCCAGGCAAGGATTACCGATTCGTCCCAATTGCCGGTTAGTTCAATTGTAGCGGCGCGGAGAGGCATCGATTGCCTGGCGCGTGGCGTTTCTGCCGGCAAGCGTTCGGGGGATGCTCCTGTGTGACCTATGTTTGACACAGGGGCCTTCGGTACGTCCTATCTTTTCCGCTCCCCATGTCGCCTCAATTCTTCGTTTGCAGAACCTGACCGTGATGCATTCCCTCCTTGACGCTCTGGAACTGGGCCTGTTGCCCGAACCGGCTTGGGTACCAAGTTCGGTAGTGGTTCCCCTTTGCCCTAAAAGCCAGGCCCCGGAGCGCAGCGCCGGCGGGGTGCAGGTTCCGGTGCTGCACGTCATTAATGGCGAGCACTACGCCGGCGCCGAACGGGTTCAGGATCTGCTCGCGACCCGGCTGCAAGATTTTGGCTATAGCGTCGGGTTCGCGACCTTAAAATCGGGACAATTTTCCAGCCAACGACAATCCCAAGGATCGTCGCTACACGCCCTCTCGATGCGCAGCCAGTTCGACTTGCGCCCCGCGCTAGCCCTGGCTCGTCTGGTGAGGGCCCACGGATACCGCTTGATTCACACGCACACTCCGCGGGCGGCCCTGGTCGGCCGTTTGGCCGCCGCGCTCTCGGGCATTCCGTTGGTCCACCATCTGCACAGCCCCACGGTTAACGATTCGACGCACCGAGTGCGAAATCACTTGAATGCCGCGGTTGAACGCTGGGGCTTCCGGCGCGCTGCCATGGTCATTGCCGTGTCCGACAGCCTGGCTGATTACGGCGAGCGTCAGGGCATCCAGCGTAAGCGGTTGCGGGTTATTCCCAACGGGGTTCCCACGCCCAGCACCCTCGTCAACCGGCCGATGACCGCGAAGTCCTGCACGTTGGGCTGCGTCGCATTGTTCCGCGCAGCGCAAGGGTCTGGAACTGCTGCTGGACGCGCTGGCTCGACTGCGCAGCCACGGACGCGATGTGACGCTACGGGCGGTGGGCTCGTTTGAAACCGCAGCCTACGAGCGGACGATTCGCCAGCAGGTGGATCGCCTGCAACTTGGCGAGCATATCACTTGGGTCGGCTTTTCCAGCGACGTTCCCGCCGAACTGGCCCGCATGGACCTGTTCGTGCTGCCGAGCCTGTTCGGCGAAGGCATGCCGATGGTGATTCTCGAGGCCATGGCCGCTGGGATTCCGGTGGTGGCCACGCGCGTGGAAGGCGTGCCGCAGGTGATTCGCAACGGCATTGACGGTTTGTTGGCGGAGCCCGGCGACCCGCACGATCTGGCCTGGCAAATCAGCCGCATCCTGGACGGCGAAATCGATCCGCAGGCGTTGCGCACTTCGGCTCGCCGGCGGCAGGCAAGTCACTTCTCCGACCGGAGCATGGCGCAAGCAACGGCCGAGGTTTACAGCCAAATCGCTAGGACAATCGTCATGAGCGAACGAGTACACTTGTCTTGGCTTGCAGATCGACCCCGTCAACATGAGCGAGGCGGTCGACAGGCTGTTCGGCTGGATCCGATCGCCGGACGGCGTTTGCCGATACGTTGTCACGCCGAATGCCGACCATGCGGTGATGTATCAAGAACACGCCGGACTGCGAGCGGCGTACGAAGCGGCCTGCGCTGGTGTTGGCCGACGGCATTTCGGTGTTGCTGGCCGCGCGGATCTTGGGTTTGCGCTTGCCGCAGCGCGTCGCCGGCAGCGACCTGGTGCCCACGCTATTTCAAGCCGCCGGCGAACGCGGGCCCCTGAAAGTCTTTCTGTTGGGGGCCGGCCCCGGCGTGGCGGAACGGGCCGCGCAGAATATCCTGGCCCGCTGGCCCCAGGTGGAAGTGGTTGGCACCTATTGTCCACCGCTCGGCTTTGAAAAGGACTCCTTGGAAAACGATCGCATTCTGGCGCAGATTGCCGCGGCTCGTCCGGACGTACTGGTCGTGGGCCTTGGCGCGCCGAAGCAGGAATTGTGGGTGCATGCCCATCGCCAGCGGATCCAGGCACCGATCGCCTTGTGTGCCGGCGCCTCGATCGACTTCTTGGCGGGGGAAAAACGCCGTGCACCCGTGTGGATGAGGCGGGCCGGCCTGGAATGGCTGCATCGCCTGGCCAGCGAGCCGCGGCGATTATTTCGGCGTTATGCCCGCGATGCCTGGATTTTTCCGCAACTGCTGTGTCGCGAGTTGCTGCTGGGTGCTCGCCGCTAATCGCGGCTTTCACTGGGACCTGACGGCCCATGCACCCTAACGCCGCTCGGCCGGCGTTGCTACAATCGGGCGCGAAACTGTCCCCGATAAGTCGGGTAAAGAAATCTCCGGAAGCCGTCAACCGTATGCCCGCGTCCGCGCATAGCGCCCTGGTTCTCACCGTGGATGGGCTGCACAGCGGCTTCTTAGGGCCGTATGGAAACACCTGGATCCAAACGCCCGAGTTCGACGCCCTGGCGGCCGAAGGCTTCGTTTTCGACCAGGCCATGATCGCTCACCCGCGGCTAGACAAGGTCTTCGATGCCCTGTGGTCTGCCAGCCGGACCAATGCGCCTGCCGGACAACTAGCGGTGTCGCTGGCGCAAGTTCTGACGGATGCCGAGATCGCGACCTGCCTGATCACGGACGATGCGTCCATCGCCGGGCATCCCCTGGCAACAGGCTTTGCGGAATGCGTGCTGCTTGCCCCACTCACTCCGCTGGCCGCTGCTCGTGATATCGGTGAGACGGGCTTGGCGCAAGCTTTGCAGCCGCTGCCGACCGCCTGAGTGCTTTCCAATCCCCCTATCTGCTTTGGGTCCATGTCCGCGGCATGGCGGCGCCGTGGGATGCGCCGGCGAGTTGCGCCGGCAGTACGCCGACCCTGAGGATCCGCCGACGCCGGATTTCGTGGACGTGCCTGATCGGCGTCTGGCCGAGGATTACGATCCGGATGAATTACTGGGAATCGTGCATGCTTTCGCGGGACAAGTCTCGCTGCTCGACACCTGCCTGGGTGTGCTGCGGGGGGCGCTCGGCGACAGTCCGGCGGCCGTTTCGACGTTATTTTGCCTGATCGGCGCGCGCAGCTTTCCACTCGGTGAGCACGGCCAGGTCGGAGGCCAAGAGGCGCCGCTGTATAGCGAGCTGTTGCAGATCCCGTGGCTGCTGCGATTTCCCGACGGCCGCGGCGCGCTGGACCGAAGTTCGGCGCTCGTGCAGCAGCAGGATCTGCCGGCCACTTTGCTCGCCTGGTGGCAAGTGGACACGGCCGGCCCCATGCCGGGAAGCCACGATCTGTCGCCGCTCGTGCAAAACGATCGGCTAACAGTGCGGGATCGCGTGGTTGTCACGGCCAGTCCCCACGAACACGTGCTGCGCACGCCGGCCTGGTATTTGCGAGCTACCAAGCCGATGGATTCGCCGCGGTTCGAACTGTTCACCAAGCCGAGCGATCGCTGGGATGTGAATCAGGTGGCCGACCGCGCCGGAAATCGTTGAACAGATGGCCGCCGCATTGGCGGCGTGCCAGACGGCCGGCCCGGATACGCAACTCCCTCTACTCGACCTGAAACTGCTCGAACCGCTCGATTGAGGGCACGCCGCGGTTGTCCGACGGAATGTCCGGCTCGTTTGCCGACCCGCCGACCATTCATGGCCGGCCGAAGGCCCCTGCCGATCCTTCGATTCTTTTCGCATTCGGGGTGTAACCGGCCCGGGCTCAGCCCTCCCAAGTGTTGCAATGCGAACCGCTGGAACACCAGCGGGTTGGCATTTTAGCGTCCGTCTGGGCTGCGTGCGTTGTGCCGGATCTGCCCGAGGAATTCGCTGCGCGTGCCCCGGTAAAATGCTTGCGCCAGGGGTCTGTCCCCCGTCGATAGTTCAGATTGCAATTTTGCTTTTCTACTCTTGGGCTTAGCGAGGTACTGGCATCATGGCCAAAGACACGTTTCGCATCGTCACGCGTGGCACCGACGGCAAGCTGCACATCCGGGATTATCAAAAACAGGAAACCTTGCAGCGCATTCACACGCAAATCGGCGTGGACGATTGCAGCACCGACCTTGGCCTACGTGGGTTGCCGGTGTTTCGCGGATTGATCGGCCCCATGCCCGAGGGGAAGAATGTCATCCGCTACGAGAGCCCCGAGGTCTTCGAAACCCTGACTAAGGAATGGAGCGTCTTGAAGGCGGTCCGCCGGTCCAAAGCCAAGATGGCGGATGCGGTAACCGAAGGCGAGCTTTAAAACCTCGTAGAGCCGCAGCAGGGAAAGATTGCGCCGTAGGGCCGGCTAAAGCCGGCCACAGTGAGGTAATCAACGCCGTAGTGGCCGGCACCACCGGCTCTACAAGATGAATTGCGATGATTGCCCAAATTCCGCTCGCCGAGCCTGGCCCGGCGGGCTCTTACCGCCGAATTGAATCATCCCCCGGCGCCAGCTTGAACCGCCGCGCGGCGGATCACTATCGAGCTTCATCACGCCGCCGATCGCCGTTCGGTTGGCGACTTCCGATGGATTCGATGGGGGCGTGAGAGTATTCGGCTGGGAATATCGGCCTCCGACCACGGGATCCGCAGCAGGCATGCCATATCTCCCTCCCACGACGGGAGCGGTCGCAGGAACTGCCGCGGGAGCGGCGGCGGGAGCCGCAGTTGCGGCAGGGCGAGTGCCAACGGCAACGCGCGAAATGATTTCGTCCTCGACAAACCGCTGCGTCGTGACCGGCACCTGTTGGGTAATCTTCTCGGGCACCACCTGACGGCGTGTCACGGCCGTTTTCACGGTGTCGTTGCGGGTTTCCCAGCGCGTTTGGGGCGCCATTTGATAGGTCAAATACGGAGCCGCAAACGGATTCAAAGATCGGTGCCAAACCGGCACCCAATGGTATTCCGTGATGGCCACCGGAATACTTCGCGGCATCTCTTGCAGTTCGGTGGTGACCTGATCGCGATAAACGGTGCAATCGCGGGCTTCCATCCTGGTTTCGACAACCGGACGCCGCACGACTTGCCGGGTTTCACGATAGGTGACGCCGTCTTTCTCGAAGTACCGCACGTCGTCGGCCGACAACCACGCACCGGAGCCTGCTAGCACCAGTATTGCCAACGCAGCAGTCCCCGAAAATCTCCCCATCGTTATCTCACCGGGTATTCGACCTGCGGCCCTGCTCCGTTGACGGCATCTGCGCAGTTCTATTGACGGAGTGTTAGACAGTCGTCCATCTGATCATCGGTATAATCGGTGCATGCGATTGAACCGATACCGTCGCCCGATCGAAAAAAAACAAAATTGCTCGTTCGCCGCTTGCGCGTTTTGGGTCCCATAGGAAAACGCCTCCGATCTACCCCCCTTGCAAAGTGGGCCTGAATTCGGCAGTCTGATGAGGCGTATCCATGCTGGCATGGCGGCACTTTGCCGTCGAAGCTCCTTAATCCCTCAGGCTACGATGATCCATCCCGACCTGCTCAAGATCCTGGTATGTCCGGAAGACCATTCCCCCCTCACCGCAGCCGACGAGACTCTGGTGCAGCGGCTCAACGAAGCGATCGGCGCCGGGCGGCTCAAGAACCGTGGCGGCCAGGTCTTGCAGCACCGCCTGGACGGCGCGCTGCTGCGCGGCGACGCCACCTTGGCTTACCCGATTGTGGACGATATTCCCATGATGCTCATGGACGAAGCGGTTCCGCTGGCCCAATTGAATCAAGTCGGACAGCCGTAGGATACGTCCCCGGCTTGCCGCCGAAATACGTACGCCCAGGCAATCCCAGGTGAACCATGGCAGCAAAAACGGTTTTCAAGCGGATCATCGACGGCGAGTTGCAGGCCAAGATCATTTACGACGACGAGCAATGCATGGCGTTCCATGACGTGACGCCGCAGGCTCCCACGCACGTGCTCGTGATTCCCAAGAAGGAGATCCCGTCTCTAGCGGCCCTAACGGATGAAGACGGTCCGCTGTTGGCCCACATCTGGCTGGTGATCCCGCGGCTGGCTAAACAGTTGGGCCTCGACGACGGTTATCGCGTGGTCGTCAACTGCGGCCCACTAGCCGGCCAATCCGTCGACCATCTCCACTTTCACGTGCTCGGCGGCCGGCAAATGAGCTGGCCGCCCGGGTAATCGAAATCAGTAAAAACAGACACCAATTCTCGTGAAAACCAAAGTACGCAATCGCGCGGAGCCTAGGCGCGTGTTCGGCTGTCAGTGTCTAGTTCAACGGTATCAAATCGCCTACAATCGCGATGTTGCTTGAACGGCTTGATTCACCCCAATTTGCACCTTTGTACCCGTTGGAAAACCAATGACTAAACCACTCAATATCGGCATGATCGGTTACGGCTTCATGGGCCGCACCCATTCCAATGCGTATCGCCAGGTCAACAAGTTCTTCAAGCGCGAATATCAGCCGGTCCTCAAAGCCTGTTGTGCCCGCCAAGCCGACAAGATCAAGGCCTTCGCCGAGAACTGGGGTTATGAGTCTTACGAAACCGATTGGCGAAAGCTGATCCAGCGCAAGGACATCGACCTGATCGACATCGGCTCGCCGAACAATACGCACAAGGAGATCGTGCTGGCGGCCGCCAAAGCCGGCAAGATGATCCTCTGCGAAAAGCCGCTGGCGATGAACGTCGCCGAAGGGGAAGAGATGGTCGCCGCCGTGGAGAAGGCCGGCGTGCCGAACATGGCCTGGTTTAATTACCGCCGCGTGCCGGCCATTTCACTGGCCAAGCAGGTCATCGACGAAGGACGCGTGGGACGGCCGTTCCATTATCGGGCCACGTACTTGCAAGACTGGACGATCGCCACCGACGTGCCGCAAGGGGGCGCCGCCCTGTGGCGGCTCGACGTCGACGTGGCCGGCTCCGGCGTAACCGGCGATCTGTTGGCTCACTCGATCGACACGGCCGAATGGCTCAACGGACCTATCCAGCGCGTGACGGCCGCCACCGAAACGTTCGTGAAAGAGCGCGTACATGCCGACACCGGCAAGGTGCAGCCGGTGGGCATCGACGACGCCTGCATGTTCCTGGCCATTTTCAAGAACGGCTCGATGGGCACGTTTGAGAGCACCCGCTATGCCCGCGGCCGCAAGAACTACAACACGTTTGAACTCAACGGCGAGGCCGGCAGCGTCTACTTCGATTTGGAAGATCCACAGTATTTGCAGTACTTCAAGTACTCGGATCCCAAGACGGGTGCGAAGATCGAAGGCCATCTGACCGGCTGGCAGAAGATTCACGTCACCAACGGCGAGCACCCCTACATGAAAAACTGGTGGGTACCCGGCTGCACGATCGGCTACGAGCACACCTTCACGAACGCCCTGGCCGACTTCCTGGAAGGCCTGGAAACCGGTAAACCGGTCCAACCCGACTTCCGCAGCGGGCTGCGAACGCAAATAGTTTGCGACGCGGTGCTGGCAAGCGCCAAGAGCGGCAAGTGGGTGGAGATCGCGTGAACGTGACCCAAGGTTGCGCTTCGCTCCACCCTAGGCCATCATGGCGCAGCCCCTTCGGGGCTTTTCATCCCAGAGATTCGCAGCTCGGGCATGGGTAATCAGAGATGCTTGTGCGCTACTCAAATCATGCAATGCCTTACGAACAGCGAGCCTGCAAGGCGGCTTCGCTAGGCAGCGGAAGCTGCAACAGGCCGGCGCCTTTTATAGCGTGTACCCCTTATATAGCGTGTACCCCTTATATAGCGTGTACCCCTTCGGCTTTCCTCACCAAAACTCCCAAATCATTTTTTAATCGGTTGCACTTTTTATCCTAACTGTTGTCTGGATCGTCGTTTTGCTTGACTTTCATACGCTGCATCTGCCAAGCTGACGGAAGCGGCGAAGCAAGGCTGTCCGCCGCTCACATCTCACCTCCGCAAAAGAGGAGCAGCGACCATGGCCATTCTTCAACGACAAGCGTGTGGTCAGCAATTCGGCAATCGTCGCTTCGGAAAAAACCTGGAACTTTGCATCAGGGGCTTGGAACTTTTCCAGTTCGCGGTGGCGGTCAGCGTGGTGATCTTCTGTACAACGGCCAGCGGCGCAAATGATGCGGCGGCGCCAGCCGCGTTGATTCAAGCGCATTTGGACGCCGGTGAGTTTGCCCCAGCCAGGCAACTAGCCGGCCAGGTGGCCGACACCGGCGAGCGCGATGCGATGTTCTCGCGCATTGCCCGCAGTCAGGCTAAGGCCGGCGCTCGCAATGCCGCGCTGATGACGGCTTCCGCGATGGATAACGATCTGGCCCGGGCCGCCGCCATGCAGGAGCTTGGCACGAGCGGCAGCGGACGGCGCGGAGCCTTCGGCGGCAACCAGGCAGACTTCGATTCGCTGATCGACTTGATCACCACAACGATCGCCCCGACCACTTGGGACGAAGTCGGCGGACCGGGCTCGATCGCCGAATTCCGCACCGGCGTCTATGTCGATGCCGGCGGCGTCTTGCAGCGGAGCGTGCGCGAAGAACGGCCCAGCTCCGAACTGGACCTGATTCGCAAGGCTGCCCAGGGCGACTCGGACAGCGGCGATGCGCATCGCGCGTCGCCGCTGCGCAAGATCTCGCTGACGCGGTTGGAGCGCGCCGTGCAAGTGCTGGCCGCCGAAGGCCGACGGCCCACGGAAGAAATGCTGTTGCTGGCCGGGCTCGAGCGCGTGAAGTACGTGCTGGTCTATCCGGAAACCGGTGACATCGTGATTGCCGGGCCGGCCGATCATTGGCGCCCGGGACCGGAAGGCCGCATGGTCGCCGAGACAAGTGGGCGGCCGGTGGTGCGGCTCGATGATTTCGTCGTAGTTTTGCGGCATCTATTGCACGAGCGCAATGCCATCTTCGGCTGCTCGATCACGCCCACGGAAGAGAACCTGAAGCGCACCCAGGCGTTCCTGGCGGCATCGGCCGAAAAGCCGCTGAAGCCCGGCCAGCGCGATGCCTGGCTCAAACAGATCCGCGAGCAGATGGGCCAGCAATTGATCGACGTGGACGGCATCGATCCGCGCACGCGGGCCGGGCAGGTGCTGGTCGAGGCCGACTACCACATGAAGCTCGTCGGCATGGGACTGGAAAAGGGAGCGCTCGGCGTGACCAGTTACCTGGACTCGATTAAGGTGCCTGCCGGGCAAGCCCCGCCACCGCTGGATGTATTGCGCTGGTGGTTCACGATGAACTACGACACGGTGCGGGCTTCGGCCGATCACAATGCTTTCGAACTGCGCGGCTCGGGCGTGCAAGTGCTGAGTGAAAACGAGCTGCTCACCGCGCAGGGCAAACGCGTCCACACCGGCGCCTCGCAGCCGTTGAACCAGGCTTTTACTCAAAGTTTCACTGACCATTTCGCCGCGCTGGCTGAAAAGTATCCAGTCTATGCCGAGCTACAAAACATTTTCGATCTGGCGCTGGTGGCGGCGATCGTCAAGGCCGAGAATCTGCCCGACCGGGTCAACTGGCACATGACCTGTTACGGCGACCCGGGGCAATATCTGGTTCCGCTGGGCCCAGCCCCGCGCACCGTCGAGACGGTGATCAACCATCGGGTTGTGAACAAGATCCACATCCTGGCCGGAGTGAGCGGCGGCGTGCAAGTCGATCCGTGGAAGTACGTGGCCCCCGGTGCGGTGAAGGCCGACGCGTCAAGCAAGCTGAAGACCGCACTCGGCTCAGCCAGGCCGGGGAGCCGGCTAAGCGATGTGTGGTGGTGGGATTGAACTGTAAGATTTGGCCTGTGTGGCAACCGCGGCGGCTACTTCCCGCAGTAGTCGATCGTCCGCGCGATCTCGCTCTTCAGGTCGCAGCGGCGGACGATGCGGTCGATGTAGCCGTGTTCCAGCAGAAATTCGCTGGTCTGAAAGCCTTTCGGCAGTTCGATGCGGATCGTGGCCTGAATGGTTCGCGGGCCGGCGAAGCCGATCAAGGCCTTGGGTTCGGCGAAGATGAAATCTCCAAGCGAGGCGAAGCTGGCCGCCACGCCCCCCATCGTTGGATTGGTAAGCACGGAAATGTACAGTCCGCCGGACAGGTCGTAACGGGCCAGGGCCGCCGAGACTTTGGCCATTTGCATCAGGGACAAAATCCCTTCGTGCATGCGGGCCCCGCCGCCGCTGGCGCTGATGATGATTAGCGGCAAATGCTGCTGGGTGGCCCGCTCAGTGAGTCGGGTCAGTTTTTCGCCCACCACGGCTCCCATGCTTCCCATGATGAAGGCCGAATCGGTCACGCCGAATGCCACGCGACGGGCACGGATCATGCCGGTGCCGGTCAGGGCCGCCTCGCGCAATCCGGTACGCGATTGCTCATCCTTGAGCCGCTCGGCGTATGGCTTCTTATCGGCGAAGCCCAGGGGGTCGGTCGGTTCGAGATCGACGTCCCACTCTTCGAATGTCCCTTCGTCGAGCACCTGGCGAATGCGATCGCGCGCACTGACATACCAGTGATAATCGCATTCGGGGCACATGCCGAGCCGCTTCTCAGCTTCTTTGCGAAAGATCGTCGCCTGACAGCCCGGGCAACGTTGCCACAGCCCTTCGGGCACTCCGCGCTTTGGACGTTTCATGGGAGCTTGCCCGCTAACAGGCGTAGATTCACTCGCGGCCATGACGGCGGCATCCTCAGTGAGTTTCACGGACAGTCGGCCGTTTCCGCGCATCCGGTGGACGCGCGAAAACGGCACCCACGTCAATGGTTCAATCCAATCGGCAGCACATTGTGTCCGGCGTCATCATGCTCGTTTTTGACGGTGAGTCCCCGATGGGAGAGGACTTGCACGTCGAAGGGCACGACTTCCCAGGTGCCGCATGCTTCACAGCCTTTCCACAAATCGCCTACCTCACAGTGGGTGAGGCAGCAATGTACGATACTAGCCAGTGGTTCTGGCAACACAAGACCGACCGTGGTCTCGCGGTGTTTTCTAATCAGTTTGGCGAAAGCGGCCTGAATCCGCTCTTCGACCTGGTTGATCATTTCGCCTTCGGGCGGGCAGACGTTCTCCGGATGCTCCTGCAATTGGCGGTAAACCTTTGGCTGCTTGTGCTTTACTTCGTCGATCAGCATGCCTTGCCACAGGCCCTGGTCGACGTTCTGTAGTTTGTCGATTTGCTTGGCTTTGATGCCGAGCGCCTTGCCAATGGCCACGGCCGTTTGCCAGGCTGATTGACAGGGGGCTGAATACAGGGCCTTGAGACCCTGACTCCGTAATTCCTCACTCACGCGGACCACGTCCGCAGAGCCGCGGGCGCTCAGCGGAATGTCGAGTGTACCTTGAATCCGCCCCTGCTCGTCAAATTCTGTCGAACAGGGCCGAATCAGTACGAACCGAACCATAGCTTCTTTCTGTCCTCCCCAAAAAACCAGCCCAGCGCACCCCCTCTAGGCGACGCTCTGGGCAAATCATTGACACGGTGTGTACTGGCAACGCGTGTGCTGGCAAAACTTCGACGCCCCCGGGGGTGCCGATTGCCGAAACGGGGCCGCTCGCCGGCCGGAATCGCATCCAGCCACGCAGCCTGGCGCACCAACGAAATGGCGGGGGCTCTGCTCGCCGCCAGTGGCAGCAAACTCCCATCGAAACAGGCGACTGCATGACGATGTACCCCAAGGCCACCAGACTGCATCCACTGAGCGCGATCTGACATAGAACCCATTGGGGCAATAATATTGCCGATATCGCCAACGGCAGGTGACACCTCGAAAGATGCATTGCTGGAAAGCTTCACTGCTGGAAGACTTCACCGCAACGTCGCCGCCCGTTCCCAACAAGCGACATCATTGCTACCCGCCGAAAACCGTCACCGACAAGTTTGCACTCGTGCAAGTGCATGCAGGCGATCCCAGGCGTGCTTCTGTCGGTCCGGGCAATGCTCTATCTTATCAGGTTTGGGACAAAGCGTCAGCGCGGGTTCGCGAGTGCGATCGCAACGCCATTGCCGCCAGAGAGTTAAGGTAGAGTTCGGGCTGCCGGAAAATGCCTCCGGCAGGGGACTACGAGGTCTCAAGATCCTGGCTTCGTGGCAAATCGGCGAGCGACTCGAGGCCGAACAGTTTCAGAAACCGATCGGTCGTGGAGTATTCACCGCGGGTGAGCCGTCGTGCGCTGCAGCTTCAGGAGTTGCCGGCGCACAAGCTGCGAGAGGATCGAGCCGCTCGATGTGTCGCGCAATCGATTGACCTCTTCCGCCGTGAGCGGTTCGTGATAAGCCACGAGCGACAAGACTTCGATGGCTGCCTGCGACAACTTCGCCCGGCGGGAGCGACCGTAGAATTTATTCCGCACGCGGCTGAAATCGTCGCGCAGCCGCATTCGATAACCGGCCCCGTCCGTCGCTATGTAATACGGGGTGCCGCGGCTGTCATACAGAGCGTTCAACTCACCCACAAAAGCGTCGATTTCCGCCGGACGCACTCCGCGCATCAGCCGGGCGATCTGCTCGCTGGTCAACGGCTCGCCCGAGGGAATGCCGACGAACAAAAGTGCTTCCAAAATGCTGCGGGGGGTGATTTCGCAAGCGTCCTGCTGGCCGGCCTTACTGCCGGCTGCCAGTTCGGCCTCGAGCCCCGGGAGGAGCGGCTCTTCGTCCTCCGGCGGCGGAGCCGGCGAATAAGGGTCTTCGCCGCCGGAAAGCATCTCGGCAAAGGCCGCGCTCAATTGGTCCAGCGACAAGCCGGCTCCCGCAGCCGCCGCGCGCGGACGATCGGCCGGCTCGAGCGTTATCGCCGGAGGATGGTCTATCCGTGATGCTCATCGGCATGATTTACATGCCGCGGGCGGCCGTCTCGCGCTTTCATGAACGCCAGGGCGTCGCGGGCCAGTTGCTCCTCGCTGTCGTACATCCGTCGCCAAATTTTCGTGGCGGCGGCCAGTTCCGGCAAGGCCAGTCCGAAGGCTTCGACCGTCATCCAGCCGTTGTAGCCGACTTCTTTGAGCGTATCGAACGTCTGTTTCCAAGGGATATTCCCCTGGCCCGGCGTGCTCCGATCGTTCTCGGAAATGTGGCACTGCACCGCGTACGGGGCGATGGTCCGAATCGCCTCGGCGGGGCTCTTCTCTTCGATGTTGGCGTGGAACGTGTCGTACATCGTGCGGCAATTCGGGTGATTCACGTCCTTGACGAAGCGCACCGCGTCGGCCGCGCAATTGAGCAAGTAGGTCTCGAAGCGGTTCAAATACTCGACGCCCAGCATCACGCCCACCTTGCCCGCATGCTCGGCGACTTCGCGCATGCTGTCAACGCCCCAATGCCATTCGTCCTGCGTGGGGCCGGCGCCGCTGAATTCGCCGAGGGCCGAGTGATAACGGGCCGATCAGGGCCTCGGCTCCCGCCGCCTGGCAGCAGTCGAGCGTCAACTTGGTTCTTGGCCACGCCGGCGGCGCGAATCTTGGCATCCGGGCTGATCGGGTTGTCGGCCGCGGTGCGCACGGTAACGCCGGTACATGCCAGGCCCAAGTCTTTCAGCCGCTTGCCCCAGGTGGCGTACTTCTCGACGTTGAGATCGAACACCGGAATCTCGACGCCGTCGTAGCCCATCTTTTTCAACTGCTCCAGCACCGGCAACAAGCCGTCGTGCATGTCCCCGGTCCAAAGCAGCAGATTCATGCCGAATTTCATGGTGATTTCTCCGAAGTTGAGCGTGGCAATGGATTAGTTGGCTTTCGATTGATTTAGACGCGCGCTGATAGCGGCACGCACATCAACTCAGCATGCCGCTGGGTTACCGCGACCCGCGCCGTCGGAAGCCAGTCCGTCAGCATGGCGGGAAGCAGCGGCAGCGAGACGCGCCGCATCACCTGGTTCAACCGCATCAGCAGTTTGTCATCGTCCTGGTAATCCCACAAGAAGCGCTCACGGCAGAACAGGGGCAAGAACCGCGCGAAGCCCTCGGCCGGGGTGACAGCCATGCGGTTGACGGTGGTTTCGACGACTTCCGCGTCCAAAGATTCAATCGCCGCATAATAGGCGGTCAGCCGCTCGGGGGCCGCCTCGATCAACACGGAGTCGAGCAGCAATTCCACCAGGATGTGGCCCAGAAAATAAGGCCGATAACCTTCGCTGTCGTCGAGCAAATCTCGCAATTGCCGGCAAAACGCCAGCGAAATCTCGGCGAAGGCCCGCGTCTCGTGGAACCAGGCATCGTCCGCCAGATGGTCCAGCACGCCGGCGGCGATGGCCGCGGCGCGGGGATTCGGATCGGCCAGCAATGGCTCAACCCGCCGTGTCCGCATTCGGCAGCGACGATTCACCACATTCAGCCAATCGGGCACGGCGGTGCCGGCCAATCGGTAAGGGTCGTGCAGGGCATCGCGTCCATGAGCGAAGTAATTCATGCGATTTAGCGGGGTAAGTTTCAAGGACCGTCAGCATCGCCTCGCGATCATCTCGGGATCAATTTAGCCGAGGCGCCTGCCGAGGGCGCTGGTGCGTGCGGAAGAATAGCTTCCGACAGATCGCCGCTTGACGCAAGGCCGGCTCGGCGCCGTTGAGAAGGGAGTGGCCGGGAGTGGAGGTGAATGAACCGAAATGGGGAAGCAAGATAACAAAGCAAGCGGCCCACCCGTTTTCACAGGGGGCCGCTTGGTTCTAGGATCGCAAGGAAGACGGCTCGATCTCGTCTTCTGCTATCGCCTCGTCAATCAACCAGCGCAACCGCAAGAAGGAGCGGCGGGAGCGGCACAGCTCGGAGCTTCACAGCTCGGGGCGGCACAGACCGGCGCACAGCACTTCGGCTTGCAGCAGCGATGGTGGTGGTGGCAACGGGTCTTGCAGCACTTGGGGTGCAGCAGGACCGGCTTGCAGCAAACTGGCTTGCAGCAGCGGGGCTTGCGGCAGTGGTGGTGGTGGCAACGGGTCTTGCAGCACTTGGGGGCGCAGCAAGTGGGAGCCGGGGCGGCACAGGCCGGGGCGGCGGAGCACACCGGAGCACAAGTCGGCTTGCAGCAGCGGGGCTTGCGGCAGTGATGAACCTTGTGGCAACGGGTCTTGCAGCACTTGGGGGCGCAGCAAGTGGGAGCCGGTGCACAGCACGCCGGCTCTGGCGCCGCACAGCACGACGGCTCTGGCGCACAACACGACTTTTCAAACAACCCGAAGGCACTGGCGCTGTGCGCTGGCGACGACAAACAGGCCGGCAACGATCAACGCCGGCAACGCAATGCGAAGTTTCATGGGACGACACTCCTAAACGCTAAAACGAAATTGGGGACGATGGTTTCCACGAAGCTCTGGACACCGCGGACGTTGCGACGACCCGCCGGCCGCGGCCTCTAACAGACTTTTGATTTCGACCTTGCTCGAGCTATGTGGGGTATCGTCGAAGCCGGCATCGCAGATTAGCTGGATCTCGCAAAGCTCGCACTCAACCAGGCTTTTGCGATCTAAAGATTCGCGTAAAATCGGATTTAACGACTTCCATTCCCCCAAATGCCTAAAAGGCAGGGTCTAACACGCCGATTTCCCCGATCGCGGACTAGCATCAGCAGATAACTGGCGCAAATGCGGGCCCGGCTAACCCGCAAATGCAGACCGGTTAACGCGGCAAATGCGGATTGTGCGGGCTGGATAGATAGTGCGAATGCACGCTCTAGTAAAAAATGGCGCGGCCAAGACGCCGGGCGTCCAACGCTCGCGCCGAGGGTAAGAAGCTCGCTGAAGGCTTAGCTGATCGCGAGAGGAGCCCTAAAGCCAGTTTTCTCGCCCCAAGCTAGTGCGTTTGCCCTATCGAGCGGCGGCCAGCGACAGGGCCACCAGGTACGGCACCGGTTCGCTTCCCAGGGCGTTTAGCACCGTGCCGCCGGCCGTGAAGCAATGGGTGACGTCCGACAGCGTGCCGTACCGTTCAAGGGCCGCCCCCCCTTCCCCACCGCCGACGTAGACTTCGACCCCGGCATCCTTCATGCGCTTCAATTGAGCGACGAATTTCCGGGTACCGTCTTCGAATCGCGAGTCTTCGAACATGCCGAACACGCCGTTGTGGAAAGCCACGGCGCTCTTGCCGGCCGAACGTGAAATAAACTCGCCGACCTTATGGGCAAAATAATCGCTCGTCTTCGGACCCACGTCGAATTGCTGGTCGCTAGGGCCGATGGTCGCCGCCGACTGGCCGTCCTGCAAGCACGAAGTCGACCGGCAACACGAACTCGATCCCCTTTTCCTTTCCCTGGGCGAGCATGCGTTTGGCCTGCTCGACTCGATCGGGGGGAATGTAGTAGACCTTGTCGCTGTGTCCCGGCTGCTCGGCGACCCCCAGGCAGAAGTCCTTTCCGGCAAGCTGAGCGGCCCCCTTCATAATTGCCATAGCCAACGAACCGGCGACGAAGATCACTTTGACGGTCCCGCGTCCGATCACCGCCTCGAGGTCATCGAGTTTGTCGATTTTAACGCCACTGAAAACCACCAGGTCAGCCGCCAGGCAGCGGAGCATCGGGCCGTCGAATTCCTTCCCCACGTAAGCTCCCAATGCCACCTGTTTCATCCCCGCGGGAACGATCGTGCTCGAGGCGTCCATGCTGCCGGCCGACAGGGCTTCGTTCACGTAAACGTGGGCCACTTTCTCTGCGAACTGGTTGGCCAATTTGGCAAGCGACTCGCTGATTTTCGGCAGATCCGCCGGCTTAGCCTTCCACAACACGCGTTCAATGTCGTACTTGCGGACGTTGTCCAGCAGCAGCACGGAGCCCGGCGGGCTATTCTGAATGGTCTCGCGCACCTGCTCGCGAATGGTCAGCGTGGCCGGGTCCAGCCAGTCTTCGATGAGTGGCACCTCACAGCCGAGAATTTCGCCCAACCGCTTCCCCACCTTTTTGAGCGTCTCTTCCGGCTTGCGGCCGATGTGGCCAAAAACCACCTGCTTCCAACCATGCTGCCGCCCGAAATTTAGCGTTTCGGCCATCGACTGCAAGCGGATGTCCCCATCGCCGATCGTCGCTCCCGGCTTGGCATCCACATCCCCCCGCACCAGCACCGGGGTGCCATTGGGAAGGCTGGCCAGGGACGAAAGACGAGGAATCGCCTTCAGATAGTCTTGCAGAGACCGCTTGGGCTGCTGCGGATTGACACCCAACAACGTTTGGGTCCAAGGCAGAATGGTCGCGGCGGTGACGGACATGGATTCCTCGCAGTTTTTGGCAGACAACGGATAACGCTAGGATAACGCGCGGACCCATAATCTAGCGAAGCCCCGGCTGGCCGCCAATGGGCTGGGCGGCGACGAAACCGGTTGAAATCGCCTCCCGGCCACGGGCGACAGCAGCAGGAAGCCGTCGATGCTACGACGACCAACGAGACCAGTTTCGCGAGCGGTTACAGCAATTCGCGGATCGGCTCGCGGTCGTCGAGGATCGCCGTCGGTCGGCCGCTGGTATTGACGAATGTGGTGGCCGGATCGATTCCGATTGCATGGTAGATCGTGCTCAACATGTTGGAAATCGTGTACGGCTTGTCCACGACGCTTCCGCCGTTGGCATCGGTCGCGCCAATCAACTGTCCGGTCTTCAAGCCACCGCCGGCGACCAGCGCGGACATTGCCGGCAGCCAGTGGTCGCGGCCGGCGACGTTGTTGATCTTGGGAGAACGTCCGAACTCACCCCACACGATGACCACGACATCCTGTTCCATGCCCCGCTGGTGCAGATCTTCGATCAGGGCCGTCAAGGCCTGGTCGAGCGTCGGGCAGAGGAGATTGCGAAGGTGAGGAAAACCGAGCACGTTAGCCGGTCCGTGCGTGTCCCAGTAGCCCAAGGCGACCTCGACGAAGCCGACGCCCGCCTCGACCAAGCGCCGCGCCAGGAGCAACTGCGTGCCCAGCTTGTAACCCGTGGCGAACAAAGCATTGGTTTGCCGCCCGCCCGGCAGGCCGTAACGTTCGACGAGGCGCGGATCTTCCTGGCTCAGGTCGAGCGCATTGCGCAGGCGGCGCGAAGTCAGGATGTCGAGCCGCCTTGCCTTGGAAAGCATCGAGAGCGGCCATGTTTCCGGACGCGTCAAGTTCTCGGCGCATCAGGTCGAAGCGGCTCAACAAATCCATGCGATCGCGAAAACGTTGCGCATCAATCGACGGCGCAAAGTCGAAATCGCCCATGGCCTTGCCGGTCGGCAGAAACGGCGCAGTGCGCCTGGCCGAGGGATGCGGGATTGAGGTAGTACTGCCATATCGGCGACGGCGTTTTGGTAGGGAAGGTCATCTTCCGCAGGGCCACGTATCCCGGCACGCTCCGGCCTGGCGCTTCGCGCAGTTTCGAGACAATCGATCCGATGCTGGGGTACTGAAAGTTGGAATTGGCGACCTCGGTCCGCCCCGTCATGATCTCCGAATCGCTGTGGCCATTGGGAGCCGTGGCCGACAGGGAGCGAATGAGGGCGAACTTGTCCATCATCGCCGCCTGTTTGGGAAACAGCTCGGAAATCTCGATGCCGGGGACGTTCGTTTTGATTGGCTTGAACTCGCCGCGAAATTCGGACGGAGCGTTGGGCTTGGGATCGTAGGTATCCAGCTGCGCCGGGCCGCCAAGCAGATAGACCATGATGACAGACTTCTTGGAGGCCGCTCGCGTCGGGTCGGCCGCCTTGGCCAGGTCCTGGCAACGGAGCACCTCGGCCAGACTCAACATTCCGGTAACCGACCCGATCCTCAGAAAATCGCGACGGCTGCAACCCTCGCTATACTTCTGCGGTTTGCCCAGAATAGTCAGCATGCGTTGCTCCTTCCGCCTTGATGCGCAGCAAGATCCAACTGCGTTGCCGCGGCCGCCCGATGTCTGCGGATCGCGCACCGACGGCTGAAAAAGCTCAATGACGAAACCGTCCGGATCGCATAAATAGACGCCCAGACCGCCCTCGTTCGGGCCCGAGGTAATGGCGACCGGCGCGTCTTGAACCGAGCGCCACGACCGCTTCAGCGCCTCATAGGCTCCGTGAATATCGTCCACCTGGAAGCAGAGGTGCGCACTGCCGGCCAGGTTGGTGGCCGGCTCCCGATGGCCGCCGGCATGCGTCAGATATTGGACCAACTCCAGAGATTGCTGCGCTGTCCGGCGTAACCTTGAACGACGCGACTTGCAGCCGCACGCCGGCATAGCCGGTCTGCTGGCCCAGGTAATCGGCGTCCGCTAAGCGACGACGCACCAGGCTGAAACCGAGCACGTCGGCATAGAAGCGAATCGACCGCTCCAGATCCGTGACCGTCAGGCCCATGTGGTGCATGCGCCAGGCGGACGAATTCACTGACTGCGGCATCGAGTGGAACTCCACGTTTTCGAGGTTCTAGGCAGTCGCAACGGACTTCCAGGCCGCCTCAGCCAGAATGTCGGTCACTTCAGTTATGTCGAGATCAAGCCGGTGAGACAGCCAGTGGCGCGAAAAGCTCGCGGCCGGCCCCAGAATCAACGGTACGTACAACGACGGGGGTACCCGGATGATTTCGCCCTTTTCAATGAACGGCTGCAGCCACTCATGGACGGCGCGAAAAAACGATTGCAAAATCTCGGCGATACTGTCAGCCGCTGCGCCCGTGGCGTCGGAGATTTCCGTGCGCGTCAAATACAACGAGCGGTCTCGATTGTACTGCTGCCATCGCAAATGCGCGGACACAAGGGCCCGAACACCGGCGCGGGCAGTCGTCTGTTTTCGTAGTTGGCCGAGGACCAACGTGTGATAATCTTGGATCACCTCAGAATAGACGGCCAGCGCAATCGCCTCTTTGCTGCCGAAGTGGTGATAAATGCTGCCGTGGCTCGCCCCGGAGGCCTGGCGAATCTGGTCGATCGTCGTGGCCTCGACGCCGTGCTCTAGAAAACAATTGAGCGCGGCAGTCAAAATTTGACTGCGGCGATAGCCCGATCGCTTACTGGGTACGGATTTTTTCATAACAGAAGCAATCATCTAGGCCAACGATTTAGTCAAGCCATTGCCGGCCGAACCGATCTTACAATATGCCGAGGATTGTCTGACCCTGCGGCAACACGGGCATGGGTCGGCGCTGTTGGTCGTGAAGAATCATATCTTTGTCGATCCCAATGGCCTGGTAGAGCGTGGCGGCCACGTCAGCCGGGCTACACCTGGCGGTGGTCACCTCGGCCGCTTGACTGTCCGTGGCGCCGATAACCTGGCCTCCCCGCACACCGCCGCCTGCGAAAAAGATCGAGCCGGCTTTGCCCCAGTGGTCGCGGCCTCCCAGTTTATTGATCTTGGGCGTGCGACCGAATTCGGTAAGAAAGACCACCAGCGTCTGATCGAGCAAGCCGCGCGCGTGCAGATCTTCGATCAGGCTTGCAGCGGCCCGGTCGGTGCCGGCCAAATGATGCGCGCACTTGACCATTTCCGAGATGTGCGGCTGATTCTGGATCGCCACACGGTGGTTATCCCATAAGTTGCCGAATTCGGGATCGTAGCCGTAGTCGACCATCACAAACGGAGCCCCGGCCTCTACCAATCGACGTGCCAGGAGGCAACGCTGCCCAATCTTCGTGCGGCCATAGCGGTCGCGCACCGCAACGGGTTCGCGTGATAAATCGAAAGCCAGACGAACCGCCGGAGCGGTAAGCATGTTAAACGCGTCTTGAAACTGAGCAACGTACGCCCCCATTTCGCCTTGGCGATCCCTCTGTCGTAAGCGATCGTCGAGCTGCTCCAGCAGCGAGCGTCGGCTGGCAAGTCGTGCGACATCCACATCGGGCGGAAGACGCAACATTTGCTGGTTAAATTGTTCCTCATCGGCCTCCCCGACTCCCGCCGTAAAGTCCTCATTCCGCGGTAATCCGCCGCTGGCAAACGGCGCATATTGCATCCCGAGCCAACCACCCGTGAACAGATTTTTCGGCGGCGGCCCGGGGCGAGTCGTGCCCGGAACGGCGATGTAACCGGGAAACCCCTCGCGACTGCCGCGCAGCTTGGCTACGATCGAGCCGATGTTCGGCTCGGTCGTAATCTGGGCGGCCGTGACCTTGCGACCCGACAGCGCGTAGGCCTGGCTGAGAAAATGATCGTCGCTGTCGTGGGAATAGCTGCGAACCACGGCCAAATGGCGCGCCTGCCGAGCCAGACTGGGCAGCGACTCGCAAAACTGAATCCCGGGCACGTCCGTTTGGATCGCCCCGAGCGTGCCACGAATCTCTTCCGGCGCCTCCGGCTTGGGATCGAACGAATCGATGTGCGTGACTCCCCCGGCCATCCAGAGCAGGATCACCGAGCGGGCTTTGGCCCCGCTGGGTCGAGACGCCGCGACTGCACTTAAGCTATTGGGCACGAGCGAGGCCGCAAGCCCTAGTGGGCCAACTCGCAACAGGTCGCGGCGACTCAGCAATCCATCCCAAGCGACGGGCGTTTGGCACCTGCCGACCGAAACTGACGGAGCCGATCGCATGGCTGGAATTCCTGCGGCTGGCAAAAGCAAACGGCGAAAACCGGACTCACTCGTGTCAAGAATGGTAATCTAGACTGACAGTCTTGTCAAACTTACGAGAGAACCTTGAACGACCAGCAGGCGTGTAGGGTCGGCGGCGATCGCAGGTCTTTGTGTTCATTAGCGAACCTGGACGGCGGAGCGAAGCACGAAACAAAGGGGACGCAGCGGCTCTGTAGAAAACATTCCCACTTTTGATGACTATGGCAAAAGTGTCGCGAAGAACTATCGACAAAAACAACGATTGTCTCGCTCGTCTCTAGCATTCGATAAAACCTCTGTGGACGGGTTCTCTACAGAGCCGCTGCGTCCCCTTTGTTTCCGCCCCGGACCAATTGGCGGTTTCATTGCGTCAAGACGCACACCCCAAATGTTCGCGCATACCGCGCAAGTCCAAGCTGCGCCCTTGCCTACATTCTCAGACGCAGTTCTTGGGAAGGACAGCATCATTTTTTTAGACGCCAGGTCGGCTCAAGGAACTCGCGACGTATTTGATCATCTTTCAAAAACACGCCGTCATCGTTTGACCAATAGTCAAATAAGACCTTCCTCATTTGACGATCAGAAATGGCGAGATCCCCTTTGGCCTCGCAGGATTGCAGCCACTTTCGCGCCGCATCAAACGCTTCCAGGCCACCTTGCTGCATCAAAATTCGGCCGCCACCGAACCGGTCGTATAAGCATCTTTCAAATTTCCACCGATCGACAAAAAAACGAGCCATTTCGCGATCAGGCGGTGTGAGTTGGGACGTTAGGACATGCTGCTCCTGCGTGAGCCTCTTTCTTTCCTCAACGCCCAAACTAGACGAGGTCAATTCTCGGTTCAATCTGTGCAAATTGTCGCGCATACGCTGTTCGTCTCGCTCGATCCTTTTTCGGTGCGTTTCGCGCATAAATGACAAATATAATGAGACCTCGTCATCGGCGGGCTCAACGGCAGTTTTGTTCGCGCGACGAAATTGATTCGCCAAGGGCACTACGAAAAGCCTACAAAGCTCATCTCTAACACTCCAATCCCTGCGAAGCTCGTCGCGATAGACGGGCAATCCCATCACAGTCCCGATTTGGTCTCGTGCTGAGCATTGTTTTGCGCAACTGAGTTCGCCCATTGTTGCAGATAAGAACAATGTGAAGAAAAGGGCTAACCGCATCATCTCACTCCTAGGTGTAGGTATGAGGCTCGTCAGGAGAACCAAAGGTAACCAAGGGGGGCAAAGGGGACGCAGCTGCTCTGTAGAAAACACCCTCTGGAGAGTTGTCGCATCAGTTGACCAGCTTGCGAATTCTACGAGAAATATGTGGTTCTGCAGCCGCCGGACACTCGAAAAACCGAGGATTTCTACAGAGCAGGACGCAGCTCATTGTTTAGGCCGGTTTGTTTCTCCGAGTCGGCGGCGATCGCAGGTCTTCGTGTTCATTAGCGAACCTGCCAGGGTGAAGCGCAACTGGCATACATGACCGTGCTCCGCTGCCGGCCGTCGCTGCGGTAATTATGTGTGTAATTCACGCCGGTATAGAACAGATGCCAACGGCCGCCGTGCTCGACGAGGTTGTGCCCGGCATAAATTGACAGGCTATCAGGCTCGCCAGCTTTTCCGCGAGGCAGCCACGCCGTCCGAATCGGCCGCTGCCACGTGAGCCCGTCCTCCGAGAAGCACCAATCCAGATCGACAATCTGGTCGCGCACGCGGTAGCTGCCCAACATGCCGATCCGCCCGTGGTCGGTGTGGCTCACCGACAGGTAATAGAACTGCTGGTCCACGGGATCTTGATGATCCGGCGCAATGACTCGCCGGCGATCGGTCCATGCCAAGCCGTCCTGGCTGGTATAGCGGTCGATCCCGCGGAGCCAGCCGGCCGCGTTGTCCTCCTTGATATAGCGCGGATCGTCGCGGTTGATTTCTTCCAAGCCGACCGAGTACATCTCGAATGTGCCGTCGGGGAGTTGATAAACGTTCGTCGCATCGTTGGCAATGAGCTGGGGCGGCGCCGGCGGCTCGCCGCTCGCACGTTCGGCAAGTTTGCCGGACAGGCGCGAGAGCCCGGCCGCGACGGCCGCCTTGCCGTCGACCGCTCGATCGCTGGGATGGTACAGGCAAGGCCGGAGTGGATCGACGACCCGATAACGGCGGCCGTCGTCGCTGTCGGCGGCCACGTAGCGTACGACCGGCGACGCATGAATCCAGAAATAAAGGCGGTGCTTGCCGTTTTTCAAATGCAGATGCGTCGGACCGACCGGACGCCAGCCTGCCGGCAAATTGCCGATTGCCAGCGGCGCGTCGGCCGGCTCGCCGGGCGAGAGGACGGCTTCATGCCGTACCATCTCCCTTCCCGGTATGCCTTCGGCAATGCCGAAATTGGCCGGGATGCTCGCGTGGTTGATCGAAAACCAGAGCCGCCAACGATCGCCGTCCAACGGTTCTGCCGGACAGAGAAAGTTTTGCAACCAGCGGTCCGCCGGCGTGTCGCCGGTGAGGACAACGCCGTGTTTTTGCCAATCACTCGCCGGACAAGGCCCTGGCGCAGCGCGGCAGCACCCCATGCCTGGCGGTTGGAGGCACAGGCGCCAGCGAACATCGCAGCCGCAGCAGCTCGGGACGCGAACTCGCGACGATTCAGAGGGACCAAGGTGAAGTCCGCCTGCATGGCAACCTTTCCGCATTTCAAATCGTCATCGACTGCCTGAGGCAACGAAGCCGAAACCGTACAGTCGTGGACCAGACGCGGCAGCCAGGCCCTGAAGCCAAAACCGAAAGGCTATCTTGCCGCTGCCGGCTGCCGGCAAGCGGTCGCCATGTTTCCACGCGACGACGCTTCGCAGACCGTCGGTCGCCAATGGCCGAGCAGTCGCCGCGGCCAAAGCCGGAGATCGGTTCTCCGGAATCGGCATCCAGCACCTCGACCGTAATCGTTGCGTCGGAATCGCAAGCCGCGTTGACGATCAGCGGAAAGAGGCTCATCCTGCGTTATCTCGAATGGAACCGTTGTGAACGAGCCGGTCGTTTGCCCTTCACGCAGCGCCAGGTGCGTGAAGCCGTCGAGCCGCAAGGTGGCCAGTCCCGCGCCGCCGACCAGCAACTCGTTGTTCTGCTCTCCTTTCGCCAGCAGATCGGGCGGCATCGTCTGGCCGCCGTAGAACAGCCACAACTTGTCGTGCGCTGTGATCGCCGGAGTTTGCAGGATCTGTTGCCAGTCCCACGAGCCGGCGCGGACCCAACGGAATTACCTTGTGGCCGTGTTTGACGTGGACGAAATGCTCGCCGTCGCGGCTGGCAGCCAACTCCACGTCCAGGAAACGGGCGTCATGCTGGGCATGGAACAACGCCAGATAATATCCGCGATAGGGAAAGACCACGGTGTCATGGATTTGCGACTCCGGGCCAGCCGGGACCATGGGCACTTCGCTCACCGTCGGATCCAGAATCGGATTGCGCGGATAGGCGATCCAATGCCTGCCGTCGGCGCTATACGCGAAGCAGCCGCCGCGCCGCCGGGACACCAGGCTCGCATAACCGTAGATCTTCCAGCGCCTTGCCGGGTCGGGCTCGCTGCGGATCGATGAAAAAGCTCTGCACCACCAGCTCCCGGGGCTTGCCGCCGGGGAACGAGATCGAGATCGGCTCGCTCGTCCAATGAATGCCGTCGGCAGATTGGTACAGTTCGCCGGGACAGGTCGGGCTGTCCATGTCGTATTTGCCAGCGAGCGCCGCCATCAATTGCAGTTGATGCCGGTCGAACTGCACGACCTTGTAGCGGCCTGCCGGGTTCTTGTCCTCGAGATCCTTGAACACCGCGCAGGGCCAGGGCAGCGGCAGTTGATTGGCGTCGAGTTCTTTGCCGGCCCCGAGTGCATCGACGAACGGCTTTTCCCAGGCGAGGCCGTCGTTGCTTTGGGCATAACCGGTGCTCATCCACTTCCACCAGTAAACGCCCTGCTGACGATGCGCCGCGCCGTACCACATGCGGAACTTGTCGACGTCGAACAACACCGTGCCGTGATTCAGCACGCGGTCCTGGTCGAACGATCCTGGCTTGCCGGGTGTCACCAGCGGGTTGCGCGGATCCTTCTTCGCTTCGTCGAGAACCAACTCCAGGTTCTGCATCCCGGCCGCTTCCAGCAGATCCAAGAACAACGTCGTCGATCCGACCGCGAGTTTGGGAGCCGGAACCGCGATCGGGTGAACCTCGATTTTCTCGGAAGCCAGGCTGTTGGCCAAGACGATGCCGATATCGCGGGCACCGGCCGGCGGGTATTTCTCCACGGCGAGCCAATCGGCCGGCAACAGGTCCGACTCGAATCGAGGCGAGCGATAAAAGATGCCCCGGCAGTCGTAAACGTCGCTCCACTCTGAGCCGAGCCAGCGAGTAAAGTACGTAAAGCGGCGCGTCGTGTCGGAGAAAAAGAGCCACGCCACGCCATGACGGTCGAGCGCCAGCTGCGGCGAGTGCAGCACATCCGTCGCCAGGCGGTCGTCCAAACTGGTGAGCCGTTGAGCGCTGCGCCAGGTGCCGTTGTCCAACACGGCGTATTCGATCTGGTCGTACAGCGACTCGAAGGCGATGAGGACTTGCTTGCCAACGGCGATGATCGACGGATTTCGGCCGTTCGCAGCGTAGCCTCCTTTGCACAACACGCTCAGTTCATTGTCTTCACCCGGGCGGTGTCGGAGGTAAAGTATCCGCCCTCGCGTGTCCGACCAGGCAACATGAGCGGACCGGTTGGCCGAAACGTGCAGAACCGGCGGATGAAAGCCAACATCCTTGGCCAGATTTTCAAATTCCCATTTCCCGTCGAAGCGGCCCAAGCAAAGCGTCGTCAACCCATCCGTGGCCCGCTTGACCGCGGCGATCCATACTTCGCCTGCCTCGGTGACTGCCACGTCGCCCAGGATCGCATCGGCGAGGATGGGCTGCGGAGGTTGACCGTCGACTCCTGCCCAGGCACCGTGTTGGAGAAGACCGGCCGCCGCCGCTCCCGCCGCGGCGCGAGCGTACCAGACGGCGTTTCCGTCGTCCCATGCGGCATGCACTCGGCCGCCACGATCGACAACCAGGCTGGGCGGAACCGCCGCGGGGCCAAGCGACCGAAACAGGCCTCGGTCGTCAGACGACAAAAAAAATTCTTTCTTCCCATCGCCGGCCAACGAGACGTTCGCGCCGTGCAGCATTGCCGAAAGCGAGGCCCGGCGGCCTGACGGGTCTGGCGTAACGACCAGCCACTGGTCGCCGACGCGGACGATCTGTTTTCCGTTGGGTCGGGCCAGGCCGCTATAGAACGGCAGGGGTGCGTCGGCCGCCGCCAGGTTCACAGCACCCAGGAAGGCGAAAAATGCGACGAACCATGTTCGGCAGGCAGGGAAAAAAGCCATGGCGACCTGGTGGAAAGAATTGCAAGCATCCAGCCATTTCAGGCGGAAAATGGAAACCACAGGGGTTGATCCGCTGCCGTCAAGAATGTCGCCCAACCGCCGCATCATAACCGGTCGCTGGCGCGATCGAAAGATTTTTCCGTGACCCAAAAGTCGCCGCCCTCTCGCCGACTCGCCGCTCGGTTAGAATGGTGTAATGGTCGAAGGCTCAATAACCTTGTTGGCTTGGGGCGCCGTGCCACTGGTTTGGCGCGGCGTGCCGCGATTGTTTATCGATGTCATTCATGGCAAACCAGGTGCCCTGCTGCGCTTCGCGGTTGAAATTGGCTTGATCGTCCTGTTCTTCATTAGCTGTCCGAGGGTGGGTCAATGAATAGCCGCCATGCGGCGCGCGGCTGCCGACTCGCTAATCCGACACCTACTAAATAGGAAACCACTTGGGAATGCGTTCGCTTTTACGATACGGCGTTGATTCCGTGGTGCAGTTCGACTTGCGACCGGAGGCGCTATTGGCGGACTGCCAGACGCCGCGCGGAACGCCTGTCGCCGACATCCGCATCGCGGTGACGGCCGTCCTGGCCGATCCGTTGGGCTTTCCACCCCTCGCCAGCGCACTCGTGCCGGGCGATCGCGTTGTGATTGCACTCGAAGCTGGGGTGCCGCAGGCCGAGACGATCGTCGCCGCAGTGGTGCAAGCCCTGGGCAACGCCGGGATTGAAGCCAATCATGTCACCGTGCTCAGGACGCGCGCCAACCGTGCTCGTCAGAACCATGCTGGCCAGAGCGAGTCCGCGCCGATGGCGATCGGCAATCCGCCGGCGGAGCCACCGGAAGGAGTGCGGCATTTGACGCACGATCCGGATGACCGCAACCAGTTGAGTTATCTGGCAAACATCGACGAAGGCAAACCGGTGTATTTGAACCGCGCGATCTGCGAAGCCGACTTCGTGGTGCCGATCGGCTGCCTGCGATCGGAAACTTCGTTCAGCTATGAAGGTGTTTGCGACGGAGTATTTCCCTCGTTTGCAGACACCGGCACCTTGGTACGTTACCGCTCGCCGGTCGCCGCCGATTCCCCCGTGCAGCGCAAGCGTTTGCGGAAGCAAGCCCTGGAAGTTGGTTGGCTGTTGGGAGCCCTGTTCACCCTACGCGTGTTGCCAGGGCCGGGCGATTCGATTCTCGACGTGTTGGCCGGAGACGTCAGCGCCGTCGAACGCCGCGGGCACGACGTCAGCGAAGCCGCCTGGAGTTTTCAAGTGCCCGGCCGTGCGAGTCTGGTCGTTGCGGCCATCGAAGGAGGACCCGAGCAGCAGACGTGGCACAATGTGGGACGGGCCCTATCGGCTGCTCGGCAAGTGGTCGCCGAGGGGGGGACCATCGCGGTGTGTTGCGATGTGCAGACCGCGCCCGGGCCGGCGCTGCAACAGTTGGCCTCTGCGGATAGTCCCGAGGACGCGCGGCGCGAGATCGCTCATCAACGACCGAGCGACGCACTGGTGGCCAGCCAATTGATCCATGCGCTGGACAATGGCCGTGTCTATTTACTAAGTCGCTTGGAACCCGAAATCGTTGAATCGCTGGGGGTAGCCCCCGTTGCTAACGACGCGGAACTGGTCCGCCTGGCCGCTCGCCATGAGACATGCATCCTGTTGGGCAATGCCCAGCATGCATTCGTGGCAGCGTGTGATGAGTAAGGCGCCGCTCGAAAGGATGGAACCCATGATCAACCCGACACTCGGCACTGCTGACCCAGCCGATTACCAGGTCTTGACCGCAGGGGCCGGCTTGGTCGATTTCTCCGGCCGGACGCAGATCGAACTGCGCGGCGACGATCGAGCCAAGTTCCTGCACAGCTTTTGCACCAATGAAGTCCGCCGATTGCCGGTTGGCGCCGGCTGCGAAGCGTTCATCCTCAACGTCCAGGGGAAAATCCTGGGGCACGTGCTGGTGTTTTGCGGTCCGGAGGCCCTAGTGCTGGAAACGGTGCCCGGCGAGGCAGCCCGCTTGCTGGCCCATTTGGATCGCTACTTGATACGCGAGCAAGTAACCCTGCGCGACCTGGGACCTGATCGGGCTGAATGGTTGCTCGCTGGCCCCGCGGCGCCACAGGTTTTGGCGACCGCCGGTGCGGTTCACATTCCGACGGAACCCATGAGTAGCGTTGTTGTTGCGATCGGCAGCCAGGAGGCGTGGCTGCGCCGGGTGCAACTCGCCGGCCCGGCCAGCTTTCTGATTGATGGAGAACGTGGCGCGCACGCCGGGATCGGCGCGGCCCTGGTGGTTGCCGGCGCGACGCGAGTTGGCGAGGCAGCATGGCAAACGAGGCGGATCGAATCCGGTTGGCCGTTGTACGGAGTTGATATCACTGACAAAAACTTGCCCCAAGAATTGGATCGGGATCGACTGGCCATCAACTTCACCAAGGGATGCTATCTTGGCCAGGAAACGGTCGCCCGGATCGATGCCCTGGGACACGTCAACAAAACCCTGGTCGGAGTTCGCTTTCAAACGAACGAAGTGCCGGCGGCCGGGACCGAGTTATCGATCGGCGATCAGGTCGTGGGCCAAGTTACTTCGGCCTGTTTTTCGCCTCGCCTGCAAGCCCCCCTGGCGCTGGCCTATGTCCGGCGAGGGCAAAACGAACCAGGGATGTCAATCGTGGCTGGCACCAATCCTGCGGAAGTTGTGCGCCTGCCGCTACCCGAGGCGCGTTCGTCTTGACCGAATTTCGAAATCCTGCGAGACTTCGCCCGTTGCCACACCGTCAGCATCGGCGGCCCTCGTTGCGGCCCCGCCTGGGAACGTGCCTCCTGATAGGACATCGGAGCACGGACCGTGGCCGGTTGGCGATTTGAAAATAGCGCTCGCGTAAGACCCGCAGGGAACCGCAGCGTGAATCCCGGCGATGCCCGGTGAAAAACCAGCCCAAGGAAGGGAGAAGAACGCGATGGAACGTCGTTCGGCATGGATGATTCGGGTAGCCGGCCTGGTGGTGTTTACGCTTTGCGGTTGCGGCCAACAGGCAACTACCCCGCAGACGGCCAGCGGCGGCTCTGGCAAAGTCGCCTCCAAAAACGGGCCGGACGACGCCGTTCGCGAGTTTCTGGAAGCGGTCCGCACCGGCGACGACGCAAAGGCGGCGAAAATGTTGACCCCTGATGCCCGCGAGAAAACGGCCGAATTGCACATGGTCGTCGCTCCGCCGGGGAGTCCCACCGCAAAATTCGAGGTCACCGAAGTCGAAATGGTGGCCGAAGACGGCGCCCATGTTGCCTCGACCTGGAGCGACGTGGACGAGGACGGGAGCCGTCATTCCGACCAGATCTTGTGGATCCTGCGCAAGGAGACGGAAGGTTGGCGTGTCGCGGGCATGGCCACCAAGATCTTTGAAGACGAGCTGCCTATCATTTTGAACTTCGAAGACCCTCAGGACATGCTTCGCAAGCAGAAGCTAGCAGAAGAAGAAATGGCGCGACGTGCGGCAGCCGCCAGCACCGACTCTCAGGCTCGCGTGCAGAAGCCGGGCGATGAGACCAAGCCGCGGTGATTGTGGAGGAATTGCCTCATAGCATCTTAATCTGCGGTTGCTGCTCGCCATACCGACCGGCACATGCGGCATGACAGCTAAAGAACGCGGCAGCTAGCTGGGATTGCCACTATTTGATTAACTCTAAGTCGCACAGTCGTTTGTGACTCGAAGAGACCTCGCATCACGAGGTCTTTTTTATTTCGGCACCTTGGACTCTCGTAGTTTTTAGGCTACAGTTGTCCCAATGCCGGAAAATTGCCCCCATAACTCCGAGTCAACCCAAGACTCATATATTCGCGCTGGCCGCTTGACAACGAACCCTACCATGCTAATTTAGCAGCCTAGATTGTGCATTCGTGTCCAGGCTACGCAACCCGCAAAGGCTTACAACAGGGCAAGCCTGCTGGTTCTCCGCCCGGCGACGAATGCACAGTCGAGCCTTGTTCCGCCACATTCGCTGCCGTCACGAATGGGTGGAGAAAAACAGACGGCAAAGTGATTGTGGCGTTTTGCTTTTTCGGACCCTTACGTTCCGGTACTTTTTCAGTTGGAG
This sequence comes from uncultured Planctomycetia bacterium, assembly GCA_963807715.1. Classification (GTDB taxonomy): domain Bacteria; phylum Planctomycetota; class Planctomycetia; order Pirellulales; family PALSA-1355; genus CAWECK01. The sequence continues at coordinate 39,218 of CAWECK010000016.1, read as the reverse complement.
GTTCTAGATGAATCGCACGTTAATCTTGGGAATCGCGATTTTCTTCGCGATTGTTGGCATCGCCTTGTTGGGCGGTGAGAAGTCGGCCGTGGCCGGCCATGGTTGCCATGGTTGCAGTGGCTGCAGCGGTGATTGCGGCGGCGCCCCGCCCCCGCCCCCGAACCGGCTTGCTGCGGTTGCAGCGGTCGTCATCATCGTTGCCATGGTTGCCATGGTTTGTTCCATCGCCATCGTTGCTGTGGTACCCCGTGCTGCGGTGCTCCGGCCCCGGCTTGCTGCGGTGCCGCTGCTCCGGCTTGTGATGGCGCTGCCCCGGCTGCTCCGGCCGAGGCCCCGGCTGCTCCCGCGGCCCCGGCTGCTCCTCCGGCCCCCAGTGCCTGATAATTTACTACTGCGGTCGGCCTTGCGGTTGACCGTGGTGCCGAATTGAAACGACCGTGGCATGCCCTGTGCCATCGGTTTCAAAGACCGGCAAATCAAGCCGGGCCTCCTCGTGAGGCCCGGCTTTTTTCATTTGGGCATTGGCACAAGACTGGGGAAATAGGTTGATTAAATAAAGATTGCCGTGGTGCCGAGCCGATTCAAACAATCTTTCGTCTCGGGGTCCGGCCGCAACTCCCGCCTTTTGCCTGCGTGGCAGGCAATACGCTCTTGGAAGGCAATACGTTGTCCGGCCAAGACCTGACCGTGTTTGGTTTGCTAGTACCGTTTCGTTTGCCATTGTCAGGATTATGTGCGACCCAGCGACGCAATTTCCGATAACCGACGAGCCGCCGCCTAGCTCGTCACCGGTTCGTACGCTTGTCAGCTTGCTCATCTTCATCCACCTGTTTGGGGTGAGCCTCGCCTTGCTGTCGTACACCGCCGCCTCGCCCATCGAGCAACGGGTACTGGAAATCCTGCCGTATTTAAAGGTGCTGGATATCGACCCCATCCACACCTATCCCAGTTTGGCACGGTGGCATCTGACCCACAGTATGCCTACCGATGTCGACTTTTTCGTGGAAGTGACCGCCGTGATGAGCGACGGCGCGACTCAGACCGTCACAATTCCGCCCGCGGGAATATGGCCCGCACAGCGGCTGCGCCGCTACCAATCCTTGGCCAACGTGATGGGGACCCTCATTGAAAACGAGGACTTGGAGTCGCTGCTGCCGAAAGCCATCGGCGGCTCGATATTGCGACAAGCCGGCAGCAAGCGGGGCACGATCCGCATCGTCGCGCATGACCTGCCCAGCATGGAGGATTTCACCTCCGCGCGACCCGAACGCCGAGACCCGAACGGTGCCGCCTATCGCCGCACGGTTTACGAGGCGCAGGTGCTGGTTGGCAAGGATAGCGTCAACTTGCTGAAGACCTCCGCCGCCGGCGAAGTGGCTCCCGTGGAACGGAGCGGCGGGCGATCGAACGGCAGAAGCAAGGGCTCGCGCTCGGAAGGCTCGTCGACAGAGGGGACACGGCCATGATCGCTTCGATAAGCCGCTACTTCAACCTGCTGGCCGAAAATTTTGGCCGCGGTTGGAACCGCTTTTGGTTCACTCCCTCCGATCCGCTGCCGCTGGCCGTCATTCGGCTGGGTACCGGCGCCGTTGCGCTCTACTGCTATCTCACGTTGGCTCCGGATCTGACGCGGTTGTTCGCCCCGGGCGGTTGGCTGCCGTTGGACGTGGTGCGCCAGATCGAAGGCAATTCGGCCATGTATCAATGGTCGTACTTCAACTATTTTCAGGGCAGCAACGAACTGTGGACGGTATACATCCTTGGCGGACTCGTTCTCGCGGCTTTCTTCGCGGGCTGGCAGACGCGGGTTACGGCTCCCCTGGCTCTGGTGACCGTGCTGTCGACCGTTCACCGGGCCCCACTCATCAGCTCCCAACTCGAGCCGCTGCTGACCATGGTCATCATGTATTTGACGCTAGGGCCAGCCGGAGCATGCCTGTCAGTGGATGCCTGGCGAAAGTCGCGAGCCAGCTCAAGCACGGCGGACCAACCGGGCCAGCGGACCTCTTCGCTAGGGGCAGGCGTCGTCACGCGTTTGTTGCAAGTCCACTTGGCTATGCTCTACGCCTGCATGGGCTTATCGAAATTGTTTGCTGAATCCTGGTGGTCGGGCAGTGCGGCATGGTCGCTCATCACTCGCAGCGAGTCGCGACTAGCCGACTTCACCTGGCTATACAGTCACCCGTTTGTCGTAAATTCCTGGACGCACGCCATCGTTCTGTTCGAGATTGGATTTGCGATCCTGATCTGGAACCGTCTGGCGCGACCCCTTTTGTTGGCACTGGCCATGGCGATGTGGTGCTCGGTCACGCTCCTCACCGGACAGCTCACGTTTCTGGCGATGATGCTGACCGCCAATCTGGCGTTTGTGCCAGCGCTGCGCGTTTGACATGTGCCGCACGGGCGGCAGTCGCAAAATGGAAACGTCTCCGTCGCCGCTCAGTAATTGAACGTGTGGCACTTCCAGAGTGCAGCGTTGGACATGGGGAACTTTGACCACGCCCATCGCGGGGCTCAGAGCATGCCAAACAACGGGCCGGCAGCCACGATGGGCAAGGCAACCCGCTCAGGATACCGGGCTCGAAGGCTCGGTGGCCGGCTTGGGACTGGTGATAACCAATTCCACGGTCTTGAGCAACTGGTCGAGCCGGAACGGCTTGTATAACACTGCAAAGCTGGGCAAGCCGGCTTGACGTGCCTTGACGATCGAATGGCCCGGATCGTAGCCAAAGCCGGTCATCAGCACCAGCGGCACCGGGTCCATGATGTCTTGCAGCTTGATGCAGCAATTCATAGCCCGAAATATCCGGCAGGCGGATGTCGGCGATGATCACGTCGTAATTGCCTTCCAGAGCCATGTTGCGGACCATGAAAACGGCCTCACCGCCGTCGTGGGCCGTTTCGACGACGCAACCATAGCGTTCCAGCAGATTGTGGGCCGCGCTGCGAACGCTTTCGTCGGCGTCGACCACCAGGATCCGGCGGCCGCGCAATTGACAGCCTTCCTCACTCTGCTGCAATTGCGGCAAGGCCTGAGCTGGAGTCATTTTCTGCCCGACCTTCTGGATCAATTGCTTGATATCGCGCGCGTTGCGGAGGATGTTCTGCAATCGCTCGACCACGTCCGGTTCGTGGCCGATGTAGCGCTCCATGATGTTGACGGCGTCGTTCAGGATGTCGTCGACCGGCAAGGCCACGGCGCTATGAATCGCCTCGACGCTTTCGGCGGCGGTCGAGGCTTTTTCGGCGACCAGCAGTTCCAGCGTATTCAGCGCCACGGCCACGTCGCGCGTGAAGATTTCCAGAAACTGCAAGTCGCTTTCGCTGAAGGCCCGCGGTTCCGGGCTTTCGACGTTGAACGTGCCGATGACCTGATCGTGCAGCACCAGCGGCACGGTGAGCGAACTCTTGGCGCCTTTACACCCTTCCAGGTAAAGCGGATCGGCGGTGGTGTCCTCGCACAGATAGCTCTTGCCCGTCGCCGCCACGAAGCCGGTGACGCCGTTGTTCTGCGGCTGGGCGTAGAGATCGCGGTTCGCCGCCTCCGGCAACAATCCCACCGACAGCAGCGGCTCCAGCTTGCCGGTCTTGGCATCCAGCAGGCGAATTTCCACCACGTCGAAATGGAGCAGGTCTTTGGTGAACTGCAGGATGTTCGACTTGAGCAGATTGATCCGATCCTCCACCGACATGCCCGAGAGGACGTCGGGCGTCAGATCGGCCAGTTCGATGCCGGCCTGATGAATGGCGGCCAGTTTTTGCTGCTGAAGCATCTCGGCCGTCACGTCGCGCACGGTGACGATCAAATGCTGCGGCGGATTGCCCGCTTCGAACACCGGCGCGGCATGCACCTGGAAATAGCGCGTATCGCCGGCCCGCAATGTCGAACTGCTGGGCCGCCCCGTGGCCAGCGCCGTATGGAATGGGCAGAAGTCGGGGCCGAGGATTTCGGGACTGCCGAGCACGGTGTAGAAATTGCCGCCAACGACTTTTTCGCGGCCGGTCCACTCGCGCAGGCGGCCGTTGCCCCAGATAATCGTGTTGTCGGCATCGAGCAACACGACGCCGTCAGGCATCCCTTCCAGAATGCGCTCGTTCTGCAGCAGCTTGCCGAGCTGCAAGGCGTCGGTCAGATATTCCGCCGACGACATAGACGCCGCTGTAGGTGTCGCGCGTCAAACAGCTCAGCGCGCGAATCGAACTACTCACTTCGACAACATCGCAACGGTCGCGCAACTGCGCAAGAAGTTGGTCGTCGCCGTTAAGCGCACTACCGACGAACAGGATTTTTGGCTTTGCCGACAATACCAGCCGCTCCGATCGTATGGTCGTTCAAGGCATTATAGGTCTTTCGCACAGCCGGAACAACCGCATTGCCGGGCATTCAGGCAGCGCGCCGCAAGTCACATCTTTGAATCGACCATAATGGGGTCGGAACTTCGAGACTCTGCAGACTGAGCAATGTTTTCCGGCTGATGGGGATATGACGGGGAAATAAGGGGCAAGGCAGCCTGAAACGATCGCCATGGCTCCCAGACACCGGAGAATCGTCGGCACTGTTTTTGTGGACGCGCCTTAATTCGTTGCCAACACGTCACAAACGTTGCAGCCGAGAAAACCAGCCTTTGGCCTGGGCAAGTCATCGCCAGCCGGCTGGCGGACGATGATTTCCTTAAAGAAACTTGCTTTTTCCAGCGCCCTGCGCAGCCCTCCCGAGGATCAAGCGATGTGGCGAGCCTTCTTCTTGTCTGTCGGAATCTGCAGTGTCGTGCTCGGGCTCGAATGCCTGGTCGTCGACAAGGCAATTCTACCACCAAGCAGTGAACACTCCGCTACCGGCCTGCTTGAGTTCGGCTCGACCAAGTTGCGAGAGGTGTCCCCCGCCGAGTGGGCACCTTGGAGCCTGCTGTCGGCGGGAGCGGTGGTCATTCTGTACACCTTCACGCTGCCGCAGAAGATTAAACCGGTCTGACCGGGCTACCGGCCGCAGAAGCATTCATGGCGAGCCAGATCGAACAACCACCCGCTGGCGGCTATTTCGCTCCTTCGCGCAGCGATTCGAAATACTTCTTCGCGTGTTCCCGATAGTCACGCGGCAACCGCTGGGACGTGAGCGGATCTGCCGCTTCGTGCCGGGCGCTTTCGAACTGCTCCTTGATGGACTCTTGCACTTCGCCTTTACGATTGGGCCCCTCGGCCTCACCAGCGATAATGGCGGCTCCACGACGAACATTTTGGGCCACTTTAGAATCATAGAGTCCGGTCTCGGTCTTATCTTCAGGACGCACTCCGGCGCCGCGGCCTTTTCCGAGCCCTCGCCCCGGCAGGCCATGAGGATCTCCCTGGCAGGCTTTGCAACCAGCCCCCCGGCACTCCTTGCAATTCATCGATGCCTTGGCCGCGCCGATCTGCTCCATCGCCTCGTCGAGCATGGCCAGTTCCTCGCTCGATTGCTGCGCGGCTTGGAGTTCTTCGCTTACGGCATCCAGGGCCTGGCAGGCCGCCTTGGCGTCTCCCTGCCTCATACACTCGCCGGCTTTACAAAGTTTCTTGGCCAGCGAGGACATCTGTTCTTCTTGATGCCGCTGTTGCTCCAACTGGTCTAACTGTTGCTGCAATCGCTCAGCCTCCTGTTGATGGCCGGCTTGACGCTGTTCGGCGATTCGCCGTGCGAGGTCGTCGCGGGCCTCCTGCTGGACCGTCGCGGCCTTCTGCAGGCTTTGTTGCATCCGCTCCAATTGTTCGGCCAGTTTCTCGCGTTCTTCCTGGCCGAGTTTTCCGTCGGCCAGGCGGTCCTGCAATTTCGTAAGCTCCTCAACGGCCCGCTTGAAGTCGCCGGTCTTCATGGCCTGGCCAAATTTTTCGGCCGGGCCACGGTCCAGGTCTTTGAGTTGATTGAGATGCTGTTTGAGCTTGTCTTCGACGACAAGCCTGTCACGGCGCCTCTGGAGATCTTTTGCCAGATCGTTAAGCTCCAGCAGCGCTTGCTTAGGATCGGCCTTTTCCTGATCGGATAACTTACGCGTGCCGTCGGCGATCTTCTTCAAGATGTCGTCGGCGTCCTGAAGTCCTTTCTCTATCGCTTCCGCACGTTTTTCCTCCAGCCGCTTTCCCAGCGTTTGCGCGGAGTTCTTGACCTGCGCGGCGGCGACCGTGCTCGCTTCGACCACGGTCTCGGTCCGGCGTGCCGGGACGAACAAGGTGAGCAACATTGCCAGAATGGCCGGCACCAGCGGCAACCACGCGCAGCGACTGGGACCAATTGCGAACCGGTCAGCCACCCGAAGCCGGCCGACCCTCTCGGCGGCATCATGCAGCACGGCCTGGCCCGCCTCGGTGGCAAGCTCCACCGGCGACAGAGCCGCGGCCGTGGAAACGCGTTCTTTCAGACCGAATCGGCGATCGATTTCGCAAGCGGCATCAAGCTGGCTGCGCGGCCGCAATGCCGTACCAACGCCGGCAGCGATAAAACCGCCGGCCGTCCCGCCGGCCAGCCATGCGGCGGCCCAAACCATGGCCGTTACACCGGGCGGCCAGAGCTTGCCCGCCACAATGGCCACCAAGGCGATCACAAGCCCGGTAAACCAGGTGCCACTGAGCGCCGCCAAGAACTGCTGAAACAGCAAACGGCGTCGAGCGCGTCGAATTTGTGCGGAAAGGGTTTCCATGGAGCTTCGCTGCCTTGGCCAAATTGTCAACTCGCGTTGCCAAATCCCGCAATGAATGCGCCGGAGGATCACACGGCCACGGCGCTTTTACGTTAGACGTGCCACCAAGGATTGTCAAATAAATCAACTTGAGCCCTGACGCGGCGAAGGCAAGCACGATCGCGTCAGTTCCAAAGGGCTCATCACGAAAGCAGAAAATCCGAAGCCCAGAGGGTTCCAATTCAATAGTCCCGCGGCAACTCCCTGGGGAAACCGTTCTTAAAGGCCGACTGGCCCTCACGATGGGGGCCGCTGCGACTCAGAGTCTCCGCGCTTTGACAAGCGCATCGTTCCGGGATAGCTTCAACGGGAGTGTGACCCCCTGTTTCCTTTTCCACGCACATATTTTTTTCCGGAGGCGATCATGGAACGTTGGGCTTTTTTGTGTGGCGCGGGCGGATGGTTGATGTTGGCTTGCGCAGCCGCGCAAGCCGCCGAGCCGCAATCACCGCTCGATTTCAAGATGGTTACGATCACGGGTCAGGAAGCCGACCTCTCGCAGTACAAGGGCAAGGTCGTGCTGATCGTCAACGTGGCTAGCCATTGCGGCAACACCAAACAGTACAAGCCGCTGGAAGCCATGTACCAGAAGTATAAGGACCAGGGCTTTGTCGTCCTGGGTTTCCCGGCCAACGAGTTCGGCGCCCAAGAGCCGGGCACGAACGAAGAGATTCAGAAGTTCTGCACGGACAAGTACAGCGTCGACTTCCCGCTGTTCTCCAAGATCGTCGTCAAAGGCGAGGGAATCGCGCCGCTGTATGATTTCTTGACCAATTCCAAGACCGACCCGAATCACGCCGGGCCGATCACCTGGAACTTTGAGAAGTTCCTCGTTGGTCGTGACGGCAAGGTCGTCGACCGCTTTAAGCCCAAAACCAATCCGGAGTCGCCGGAAGTTATCCAGGAAATCGAAACCGAACTGGCTAAGAAGGCCTCGTAGCATATAGTACTTCGAAGGACGCGAATTCTTTGCCCCCGGCGACCATAGTCGCCGGGGGCTTTTTTTCTTAGGTCACTGGCTCTGCCGGCCCCACGGAATTCCCCAAGCCTAGGGACGGCAATCCCTAGGCTTGGAATTTGGTTCGCGCTATTTGCCGATGTGTGCCTTAAATTGCAGGATCGCATCCACCAGTTCGCCGGGGCCGTGTCTTAACACGTCGCAGACTGGCAGCGCCAGTTCGCGCCGCCAGCGAGCGCGCTCAAGGTCGGCTTCGGCGGCCGTGCATTTGCGGCTGTTCATGGCTACGCCGATCACTCGGCAAGGATGCATGATGTTGGCGAGCATCTCGTTCAGACGGATCGCGTCTCGTAGCGGCGGCAGCGGCATCTCCGGCATGCCGTAGGCGTGGGTCCGGCCCACCTCGAAGCAGAAGATCAGCCCATCAGGCATGCAGCCGTGGAGTAGTCCGGTCGTGACGGCCGAATAGCGGGGATCCGTGACGCTTCCCTGTCCTTCGATCAACAAGATTGCATGCTGCTGGTTGGCGAGCACCAGCTTTTCGGCGGCGCCGTTGACGAAGTCGGCCACGACGCGGTCGATCGGACATCCGTCCCCTTCGACCAGGATGCCCGTCTGGCCCGTGGCCACGAACTTTGCATCGTGCCCGGCCTGCCGCAAGGCCCGGGTGAGCTCGACGGACGTCACCATCTTGCCGATGGAGCAGTCGTGGCCGACGGTATGGATCCGCAGGCAGCGCTCGTCGATATTGCGGCGCTGAGCCACGTCCCGCTCGTCGTTGCGGCGCACGTCGCGCAGCGTCGCTCCGCCGTGCCGGGCGGCCGCGGCAAATTCTGGATCGTCGGCGAGAAACACATGCAGACCGGACTCGACATTCCAGCCTCGATCGAGCGCCGCCAAGACGGCCCGACGCATCACCTCCGGCAAGTGTCCGCCGGGGGGCGCGATGCCCACGACCAGCGTATTCGCGGTCGGGGCCGCATCCAGCGAACCGACGACCGGAATAGCGCCGCCGACGCCCCACAGGACCTGGGCCGTTTTTCCGGCGGATTGCGAATCGAGAATCGCAACCACTTGTTCAGGCCGATAGCGCACCAGGCAAACCGCCGTTTTGGCGGTCAGCGGGTCGCTGAAGCCTTCAGTGAGAATCAGAAGCCGTCGGTGCATGGCACGATAAAGCTAGCAGCTTGCTGAAGGATTCGGAAGGTAGCGGCAGGCAATCATTATTTCGGTGCGAGTCTACAGCAAATGCCGGGCCTTGATGTCGAGATACCGGTTTACCAGCCGCGCCGTGAGTTGCTCGGGAAACACATCCACGGTCAACACGCCGCTGGCTTGCAGATCGGCCAGCACTTGCCGTCGCCAAATGAGCACGTCGGCCGCGGCCGCCGCCCGATACAGGGCTTCGTCGTCGTCCGTGGGCCCGTCGGCCAAGGCGAACATTTGGCGATCTCGCAGCAGCACTCCCAGCGGCAAATGACGCCCCACCTGGTTTGCCAGATAGCGCTGCACCTGGCCGGCATTCACGTCGTCGATGACGTTGGTCAATAGTACGACCAGCGAGCGTTTGCGAGCGTGCGCGGCCAGGTACAGAAAAGCCTGATCGTATCGCGATTCAACCAGCCTGGGAAACCGATCAAAGGTCGCGTGCAGCAGCCGATTCATTTGATTCATGCCGCTGCGCGGCGGCACGTAGCGGTGAACATTGTCCGAAAAGCAGAGCAGTCCGACCGAATCCCCTTGCCGCAGCGCTACGAAACTGAGCATCAACAGCGCGTTCAGAGCGTGATCGAGCAGCGTCAAACGACCGGCCGTATTGGTCATCATGCGGCCGCAGTCCACCAGGAACAGCAACCGCTGGCTTTGATTGGCCTGGAAATCCTTAACAGTCAGCTTGCCGCGCCGGGCCGTGCTGCGCCAATCGATGTGCTTGTAGCTGTCGTCGAGCGAGTAGTCTCGCAACCGTTCGAATTCATTGTCCTGGCCGATCTTTCGCGTGCGGCGAACGCCCAGCAGGCTCAGCCGGTTGGTCCGCGCCAAGAGGGCGTACTCGCCCAGTTGGCCAATATCGGGATAAACGTGCAGCACGTTGCTCACGTCGTACCGCAGATAGCGATACCAAAACCCGCCGCGGCTCCGCACGCGCAGATACACCTGATCCAATTGAAAAGCGCCCCGGCGCCGGGCACGCAATTGGTAATGCACGGCCGACCGGCTACGCGGCGGCAGCCGCAGAATGAGCTCTTCGGGATCGAAATCCAAGTCGGCGGGCCGGCTGTCGCGCACGTGGACGAACTGCTCGCGCCCCGTACGATTGCCCAATGTCAGCTCAACCGGCTGTGACTTTCCCAACGAGACGATCCGCGGGGCAACACGCTCCGCGGAAAATCCCCTTTTTGTAGGCAAAGTCAGCAGATCGGCCACGGCTACGCAGCCCAGCAGCCCGTCGAGGCCCAATAGAGGCCACAACAATCGCTCGTCGATCAGCACGGAAAGCGAAAGTAGCCCCGGCACGAGAATCAACAGCACGAGGGGTCGATGCGGATAAATCCGCTTGATTCCAGCCAGCACCCCTAGAGGCAGGAGCACGGCGAGCGGAATCCACAGCGGATTGTGCAGCGAGTTCACAGCCGTGGCACCTCGACCGAACGGATCAGTTCCGTGAGCAACTCGTCCACCGGCTGGCCTTCGACTTCCGCTTCGGCCGTCAGGATGACGCGATGCCTGAGGGCCGGCAGGGCAATTTCGACCACGTCGTCCGGCACTGCAAAATCGCGCCCGCGAAATGCCGCCAAGGTGCGCAGCCCCTGGATCAGCGCAATGCCAGCCCGCGGCGACGCGCCCATGTGAAAATGAGGCCACTCCCGCGTCCGCCTGACGATGGAGTTGATGTAATCGATCAGTTTTTCGTCCGCCCGCACTTGCGGCAGCACCAGAGGGTCATCCGCATGATTTCCTCGGGCGAGGTCACCGCGGCGAGTTCCTGGGCCAAGCGCTGATCGATATCGACTTGTTGCCCGTGGCGGCGAAGGATCTCGGCCTCTTCCGCCGACGACGGATAATTGGCCACGATCTTGAACATGAAGCGATCGAGCTGAGCTTCGGGCAGGTTGTAGGTCCCTTCCGACTCGATGGGGTTCTGCGTGGCCAGCACCAGGAACGGACGCTTGAGCTTGTGGCTGGTCCGTTCGACCGTGACCCGATATTCCTGCATGATCTCCAGCAGCGCCGCATGGGTTTTGGCCGGCGAGCGATTGATTTCGTCGGCCAGCAGCAACTGCGTGAAGACCGGCCCCGGACGAAAGCGAAACTCCTGCGTCTTCATGTCGAAGATCGGCGCCCGGTAATGTCCGACGGCATCAGATCGGCAGTGAATTGAATGCGGCCGAACTGGCAACCCAATACGCGGCCCAGCGTGCGGACGAACAGCGTCTTGCCGAGCCCCGGCACGCTTTCGATCAGCACATGCCCGCTGGAGAAAAGCGCCACGAGTGTGGTCAGGACCAGTTCGTCCTGGCCGACATAGATTTTGGCGATTTCGGCGGCCACTCGGTCGAAAAGCTGTTTTGCCAGGTGGTGACCGCCGGCTGCTTGCGAATTGACGTGTGGCGGCTCCGACAGCACCGCAGGCAGTGAATCAAGCAGCGGCGAACCGGGCGCCAGTGAACCCGGAGACGGCGCTGCGGCGGACTCAAGCTCCGGGGTCAGCGGGTCGGTGGGTGGCAGATTAAAAGGAGGCTCGCTCATTAGTCGTCGGTCTTCCGGGAGAGTCACGGTTTCAGGTTGCGATATTCGGCCAGGCGGCGCAAGGCGTAGTCTCGTTGTTTGCTGCGTTGCAGTAGTTTGCCGAGGGCCACAGCATGATCCGCGAAATTCGACGTGCCGGCCGACTCGCCGGCCTGCGGATTGCCAAAAATCGGCCATCGGGCAAAGCCAAAGATGATGCCCAGCACGGCGAAATGCAAGAGGACAACGCTGATCGGCCAGACCGCGAACAGGGCCAACGTCTGCGGCAGTTCGGGCGTCGGGTCCTCGCTGAAGATCCGCGGCCCTTTTTCGTCGCTTTCCAAAAACACCACCCGGCCCGGCGGGCCGGCCAATTCGATCAAGCGTCCGGCCAGCTTACGGTGTTCGTGATTGATGAGGGCAAAATTGAGTAAAAACGAGCCGTTGGTGACCAACACCTTCTGCCGCCACCCGTCGCCGGCACGCGCCACTTCGCGGCTGATCAGCGCGTGATCCTCAGATTCCAAGAGCACTTCGAACCATTCCAGCGGAACCAGTTCTTGGGTAAGTTCAATTTCTGTTTTGGCAGCGTCGATTTCGGCGGCCCACGGACCCTCCAGGCTGCTTGCCTCCTGCGCCGGATCGTTGTTGATCAGTTCGAACCAACCGCACCCGTCGTGATCCGGCAGTTTACCGCGTTCGGCTCTGACACGCGCTTGGGCAGCCGTTTGCCGAAATAAGTACTGAGACTTCTGGTCGGCGGGCGCCTTGGGGAGGACTTTTCGCCAATACAGTAGCTCGGCGTCACAACCGCGACCCACGTAGATCAATGTCCGGGCTGGTTCTGTCAACAACCATCGATCGAGCCATTTCCGGACATCCTCGGCGGGAGGGTGATACGAGTCGGGAAACCAGACGATCGTTTGGGCGTCGCTAAGCGAAGGAGTAAGCAGCTCGCTTCGACTCGACCCGATGGCCCGCCTTGGCAAACATTTCGCCAAACACCGCAGTGCCGTTCACGCTGGCGGTTCCCGCCATCCCGGTGCGGCGTCCGTAGTCTACGACAAGGTCCGGTGCTTCGCAGCCGACGAGCAGCAGCAACAGCGCGGCCGGCGCGATTGCCAAGAGCGCAAGCGACTTCTTCCTGGATCGTCGCGCTGATTTTTGTTCATGGCTTGCTCCCAGAGAGCAACTGCTGGAATTGAGAGAGCCGCCGCCAGCAGGCTTCGAAGTCCGACTGTTCCAACGGATGAGCGCCGAAGAATACCAACTCGAAGCGTTCCATGGTTTCGGCCAACAAGCCGTGCAGGTCCGCGCGGCTTCCCAATTCCCTGAGGTATTGGCGGTTGGTCTTGCCCTTGGCCAGGCGAATGCACTGTGCCCGGTCCAACTCGACCAACTCGTGACTGAACAGATAGATAATCGCTTCCGAATAATTGCCTGCTTCAAAGTGCTTCCGCGCCGCGCCGAGCAGGTCGCCCTCGGACCGATGCAAGGCAAAGGGCAAGGCCTCCACGCGATCGGCCACGGTCGGGGCCGTCGAGCGGACGGCGTGGGCCGCCGCTTTTGATGTTTCTCGATCCAGGTACGCGCGAATCAGCAACCAAACCAGGACGCAGATGATTACGGCAATCAAAGCCCAAGCCAGCCACTGCAAGAGCGTCAAGAAAAGCGCCGGCAACTTGAGAGGACGGCGCTCCGGCTGGAACTTTCGGCGCCGCGACGCTGTCGTTTTCCCGATCGTACCAGGGACGGTTCCAGGAGTCTTGCAGCGCCTCCTTCCCGTCGCCGACCCATTGGTCGAAGTCAAGCGTAGCGCCAATCGGCCGAATTTCCGCCGCACTGGACACGCGATGGCAGTAGCAAGCCGCGATCACGACGGCGCATGCCATGCCGGCTATGAACGTCACAGATCGGAGTTTCCGCGGAGGGTTCGATATCATGCGACGTTGGCCATCAAACGGGCTCGTTCGGCGCGCAAAAGCAATTCCACCTCCCAGCCTTCGCGGCGGATGCGCAGATCCAGATAGCCCAGATAGCGAACCACGGCGAAGTATCCCAGCACCAGCCACTCGGCGGCCGGCAAGGCCACGGTAACCATCAACTCGTCGAACGTCCACGCGCCCCCAAGCATGCCGCGGAGAAACCACAGCGACAACCAGAATGACGCCACCAGCAGCAGGCCCAGAATCAACGCGCCGATCATCCATAGCAAGAAGTCGGCGTTGTTCGAAGCGTGCAGCATCGAGCTGCGACGATAGGTTGAGATCTCGCGACCGCGGCGGCCGCGCAGTGGATTGCGCTCCAACAAAATCACTTCATTCAGATAGGGCCAGCTCAAATAGGGGACGAGCCAGGTGATCACGAAGAGTCCCAACAGCCCGCGAAGGAGCACTTGAAACCAAAGCAGTTGCGGCAAGCAACGCACGAACTGCCGCAGAAGTTCGCGCGGGTTGGGCTTATCCATGAACAGTGCCTGGCCCAGGTACAACGTCATGAATGCCGTGGCGGTCGGCACTTCGATCATCGTCAGCAGCCACTGCCAATACAGATATTGAAGGGGGATTTGCTCGGAAAAATCGATTTCCGCCAACTGGCTCCCGAGCAGCCAATAATTGAGCAGCGCGGCCGGAATCGCTCCCGCGGCGAGCACGGCAGCAGCGACGGATACGCGCGCAGCATGTGCAGGGCCAGGTCGAGAATGTCGAGCCAGTCGCGCTCGCGGATCACGATGCGAGTTTTATCCAGTTGCAACGCTCTTCCTTTGCGTTAGTCCCAGGCCGAGCACGTAAAACAACAGCAACCCGGCTGAAACGATGGCCACCGCCGCTTTGACCGTATAGGGGGCCACCGAGGGGGACAGGAACGCTTCAATCAGGCCGGCCATCGCGAACAGGGCCATGGCAGCCCCCATGACGGGCATGGCTTGCCGGCCGGCTTCGCGCAAGGAGGCCAACCGCGTCCGTCCCTGCGTATTGACCATCGAAAAGCCCAGCCGCATGCCCGCCGCGGCCGAGAACACAATGGCCGTCAACTCAAACGGCCCGTGCGCCGTCACAAAATGATAAAAATTGGCGTCTGGGGAACGTTGAGCATGTGGCCAAAAACGGCGCCGAGAATTGCCGCGTTGGACACCGTGGCGAATAGACCACCGACCCCCAGCAAGAGTCCGGCGGCAAAACACTCCAGCCCGATGCCCGTATTGTGCCAGATGTAAAACCCAACCATCAGGCTGCTTTCATCCGCGGACCGACCTTCGATCGGCTTGGAAAAACTTTCTTCCATGTGGGCCAGAGCCTCTTCGCCGACCACCTGGTCGGTGAAGTCGCGGGAAGCCCAGGCCAAGCCCATCGAGATCAGAAAGACTCCCCAAAACAAGGTGAATGCCAGCCACAGCGCACGATCGTGACACAAGCGTGCTGGCAAGACCTGGAACAGGTCGTGGCCCCACTCGCGAAAGTTAAATCGCTGGCTGCGGTACAACTGATTGTGGGCTCGACCGACCAGGTCATGCAGATATTGCACCGTGCCGGGGGGCAATTGGTAGGCGTCGGCCAGCGCAGGTCGGCACAAGCCGCGCGATACAAAGCCGCGAACCGCGACAGCTCTTCGGGGTATGTTTTTTGAAACTTGCGGCCGCCAACTCGGCTGCAGAGCAATTCGAGTGCGCGCCAATTTTCGCGCCGCGAGTCCAATAGTTGCGAGACCTTCATGCCCAGATCTCCGCGCTCGAGGCCGCGGGGGGCCCGGATGCCGCTGCCGCGGCACCGATCGACGGGGTTGACGGAGCCCGCGATTGACGGACGCCGCGTTCGACGAGGAACGCGTGGTAATACAAGGCACACAACAAGAGATCGTGGCTGGTGTCCCCCGGCAGTCCGAAACGCTGACACAGGGGCTCGCCGACGATGCGGGCAATCTCGGCTCGTCGGCCCGGACCGAAGTAGCGACGGCGTCCACGTACGCGCTGATGGCCCTGGCCAGCGAAGGGCTCGGCATATAGTTGGCTGGAAGTGCGCCGGCCATTTCCCGCACGGCCGCATCGTCCATCTGGATCACTCCGCGCAGCAAACGCCGATCTTCAACAACGACCATCGTCCCGCATGCCAGGTCCCCCCAACGCTGATAACGGTCGGTCATGGCCATGGTGACCAGGCCCAGGGAATAGATCGGAATATGCATCGCACCTTCCAGCCACGGAAGCGGTACGACCGGCATCGCGTCGACGGCACGTAAAATGTTGCGGAGGACCGCCTGCAAGGCATTAATGGGCTGACCGTCATGGGTCAACACTCGCAACCGCATCAGCCACTTTCCGGGAGTCTGGCCGCTCCAGAAAGTCTCAAACAGCCCGCCGTAAAACCAGGAGATAATAAACCAGGCGACGAGCAACAGCCCAATGCCGACGCCGGTCCCCAGGGCCCCACTGAAGGCGAGAAGTATAAACAGGCCCACGGTTACGAGAATCCGCAGGCCCAAGTCGATCCCATAGGCAATCAGGCGACGAAACGGCCCCGCCAGCCGGTAATGAAACGCAATGTTCTCCGGCGTGACAATGGCGATGCGAGAATCGAGTTCGCCGGCGACGAGGGGCATGCTGGCAATTATGGTGACAGGGTGGGGGAGTGACAAGGTGACAAGACACGCACCGGTCATCCCGTCACCTTGTCACCCAGTCATCCTCCAGTCATGATCATCCCAAGCACCAGGCGTGGATCCAAACAAGAGAGGAGCCTTTCATGCGGCTTACGGGAAAAACTGCGTTGATAACGGGGGGGGCCACCGGAATTGGCCAGGGAATTGCTCTGGCACTGGCCGGTGAAGGTTGCCGCGTGGCGATTGCGGGGCGGCGAATGGATAGGCTGCACGAAGCGGCGGCGGCCTGGCACGGATCGCCAGTCATCTCATGTCACATGGTGGACGTCGTGGACCGCGATAGTGTCGCCAAGTTGTTTGCTTGGGCCCAGGGTGAGTTAGGACAAATCGACATTCTCGTCAACAGTGCCGGCATCAATACGCCACGGCGAAGCATGGCCGAAATGGAGGCTGAGGCGCTGGGACGAAATCATGAATATAAATGCCACCGGGGTCTACAATTGCATGCATGCCGTCCTCCCACAAATGCGCAACAGGCGCGATGGCCTGATCGTGAATATCAGCTCCGTGGCCGGCAAACGATCGTCCGCCCTCGGAGGCGTTGCCTACTGCGCATTGAAGTTCGCCGTCTCAGCCCTCTCGACGGCAGTGGCCTTGGAAGTGGGCAGTTTGGGCATTCGGATCACCAACGTCTGCCCTGGCGAAGTGGAGACGCCAATTCTGGCGAGCCGGCCGGTGCCTCCGACGGCCGAACATCGGGCCAAAATGCTGCAGCCCGAGGATGTCGGCGCCGCCGTCCTGATGGTGGCTTGCCTGCCGCCGCGGGCTCATATTGCGGAATTGATCATTAAGCCTGCTTGGCAAGAGTATGCGTGAGGATGACCAGCTTAAGGGGTGCATGCCCCGTCACCTTGTCACCCCTCCCCCGGTGGTCATAAGGAATTCGCGGATCGTATCGAGCTAACCGGGGCGGCGACTTTGTTCGCAATCTGACAAAGTTAGCTGAAATGGCTTGAGCAGGGCCACGTTTGAGTTAATGATGAAGGGGGTGTCGCGTCCCGATCCGGAGTTGATCGCGTCGCAGCCTTTGGACATTCTCAGCGGAGCGTAGCAGATGAAACGGCATCGTCTTGGCAATTTTGCCTTTGTGGTTGCGCTGGCAGCGGGCTTTATCGCCTGCCCACCGGCGTCGTTGTTGCCGCGGTGCCTCGCACAACGAGCAGGGTTCGGCGGTGGTGGTGGCAATATTGGTGGAGGGAACAACGGCGGCGGGGGCGGTGCCGTAGGCGCAGGCGGCGCGAACGGAAACGCCCTCGGCGCAAGGCAGTAACGTTGCTAACGGCGTGATCGTCGACGCGCAAGGCGTCCTGCACAACGAGGTCTTTCAGGATCCCAACGGCCAGCTCCCACGCGAACGCGCCCTGGCCGCGCGAGCCAAGCTCGACAAACGGGTGGCGGCCAGCAGCAAAATGCGCAAGGTTTCGCTCAACCGGCTCGACGCGGCGCTGAACGACCGGCTCGCAAAGCGGCAAGCGCCCACGGACGAGATGCTATACCTCGCCGGCCTGACGCGAGTGAAGTATGTGTTTTATTATCCCGACACCAAGGATATCGTGCTCGCCGGACCGGCCGAGGCATGGGGCGCCGACGTGGCGGGCCGCGTGCGCGGACTTGAAACCGGTTGGACGACACTTCAATTACAGGATCTGATCGTAGCCCTGCGAGCGTATCCTCCCGGCAAGCAAGGCGTTCCGCGGATTCTGATTTCGATCGACCCGACGCCCGAAGGATTGGCGCGCATGCAGCAGTTTCTGCGGCAATGGGGCTCGCAGGCAACTCCCGATCAAACCGATTTCATTGTCGACGGGCTGCGCAATAGCCTGGGCATGCAGAACATTCGCGTGGAAGGGATCGCCCCCAACACCCACTTTGCCCAGGTGCTAATCGAGGCCGACTATCGCATGAAGCTCATCGGCATTGGCCTCGAACAGCCGCCGGTGCGAATCAAGAGCTATGTCGACGCCGCCCGCCCATCGGAAGTCAGCCGCAGCGCGCTGCAGCGCTGGTATTTCGTGCCCGACTACAAGTGCGTGCATGTGACCCCCGATCATTTCGGCATGGAACTGGTGGGCAACGGCGTCAAACTCGTGGGAGAAGACGAAGTGGTGTCGCACACGGGAACCCGTGCGGTATCGGGCCACACGAATAAGGCCAGCCAGACGTTCGTCGACGGCTTCACCCGGAAATATGGGGAGTTGGCGATCGCGGTGCCCGTGTACGCTGAAATGCGTAATTGCGTGGACCTGGCGATTGCCGCGGCTTTCCTGCAAAAGCACGACATCTACGGAAAGGCCGGTTGGACCCTTGGCGTCTTCGGCCAGGAGCAGTCCTATCCGATTGAAACCCTGAACACGCCGCAACACACGGAAACCGTGGTGGCGAGCATCTGGCGAGGCAACCGACTGATGACGCCCGTCGGCGGCGGCGTAACACTGGAGCCGCGCCAAGCGTTGCAAGATGGCAACGTGCAGTCCGATGAAGACGGCAAGCTGGCGAAAACGCGCGATGGTATCAAGATCGATCAACTCGCAGCGGACCAATGGTGGTGGGACTAGGGCTGAATTCGGGCGAAATGATTTTTCCTATCCTTGCGCGGCTCCCTCACGCTTGCGGCTTAGCACGTCGCTGCCCGCTCGCAAGCTCAACGCGATCGACCAAGACGACCCGCAGATCGCACACGTTGGTATGCGTCGGCCCGGTCTTCAAGAGTCCGCCGGTGGCATTGAAAAAAGTGTAGGCGTCGTTGCGGTTGAGAAAATCGGCCGGATCCAAATCCGGCCTTCGCACGGCAGAGAGCAGCTCATCGTCGAGCCATGCTCCGGCCGCGTCGGTCGGACCATCTTCGCCATCCGTACCGCCGGACAACAGCACGACGCCGGCTGGCCGGTGTGGCAACAGCACTTCCAACGCCGAGAGCACAAGCTGCTGGTTTCGGCCGCCGCGTCCGCGGATCGAACTGGGAGCCAGGCGAACCACCGGCTCGCCGCCGCTGATCAGGCAGTCGGGCCCCGGTTCTCGTCGCATTGTCAGAGCGACATTGGCCAGATGCCGCCCCACGTCTTCCGCCAGGCCTTCACTGGCACGAGCAGCTATCATCGCGTGCGAGTAGCCCAGGCGCTCGGCCTCCAGGCCGGCCGCGTCGACTGCTACAGCATTGTTGCCGATCACTACGTTTTGCACCTGGCAAGTCGCCGGCGGCAGTTCGGAAGTCTCGCTATCCAAGCAAGCGAACACCGCGTCCGGAATATGACCGCGAGCAGCGTAGCGCTCGAGCACGGCCAGCGGCTCGCGTCCCGTCCCGTTGTTCGCCACGGTGAGCCCGGAAGCGATCGTATCCAACGGGTCGCCCAGCACATCGGATAATATCAGGGACACAAGCCTGCCCGCGCGGCAGGAGCGAGCCAAGCCGCCCCCCTTGATTTCACTGAGTTGCTTGCGAACGGTATTTAATTCTTCAATCGTCGCCCCGGCGGCTGAGAGAAAACGCGTGACCGCCAATTTGCCAGTCAGGTCCAGACCTGCGATCGGGGCGGGCATGAGGGCGGAGCCGCCGCCGGAGATTAAACACAAGCACAAATCATCGGGTCCCAGCGCGGCGACCCGCCGCAAAATTTCCGCCGTACCGGTGACTCCAGCCGCGGTGGGCTCGTTGACTCCGGCCGGCCGGGCTGCGTGCAAATGAATGGTTTGCAGCAGTCGGACGCAATCCGCCGGCACATTTAACCAACCGGAGACCCGTTTTTCGGCTAACACGCGAGGCCCCAACGCGGCTTCCAAACCGGTGGCCATGCCTGCTCCCGCCTTGCCGCCTCCGACGACTTCGATGTGACGAACACTATCCAACGCAACCGCATCGTCCCCCAGATAGAGCCAAGCCCCGTCAACCCGGACAAATTCCTGCACAAGCCGCTCGGCATTGACCGCCGCTAACCCGGCATGCCAGATGCGTTGGGCATCGCTGCGCATCTGGTCGATCGTTCGCGTAATGGGCATTCAGTTTTCTCGAAGTATTTCCGAGCCCCGGGTGTTAGCCCGGGGATTTTCTGAGTCGAACGCTGGATAATTCAACACGTTGCTCAGCCGTCATCTGGCAGGGAATTCAGGCTTCATTGGGGGAGCGGTCGCCTGCGTCATGGGCCTGCTGTCCCGGTCGATGAATTGGATCGTAACATCGTCGAGCCAGGCGTCGCCCAATCCGGTCAAGGCAAACGTCACCGTCAAGTATCCCGACTGTGGCGTTGCCCGGTAGAGCGAGAATTCCTTCCAGTCTTCTTGCAAGATTTCCGGTTCTTCACCGGGCACTTTGGGCTTTTCCGGCTTGTTTTTGTCCTTGGCGGTATTCTTTTTCACCGGCAGCGGCATGAGCCCTTGCTTGTTCCGTTCGGCGTCTTGCCAGCCGTGGGTCGACCCGACCCGTTCGGCCAGGGTATCGCCGCCCAGCGAATCGGTGATCAGCAATCCGTCGACAGTCGAGCCCGGTGCCGCGGCGAGCCGCACCCAGCCATGAATCCAGGCGATCTGCCCGGCACGGATCGGAAGCGATGGCGTCGTGACCGAAATTGGCGCCATTTCCAAAATCGCCGGCGGGGCGTGGGATCTTTCGGACGCGGAGATGCCTTCAGCCGCAAGCTCAGCTTGCCGGAATGGGGCGCGTCGGGCAAGAGGGCCGCGTCCGTGACGATCGCCGGGAGCCGGTTTTCCGTATGTCGCCAGCCAGCCTGCAGCATCCGTTGGCAAATCTTCGAAACTCCCCCCCGCCAATTGATTCGGACCAGGATGTCGCCCGGCCAGATCGACGGCCAGCAGCCATTGATCGGGGATCGTGGCGACATTGGTAGCCAGGGGACTCGCCAGCCAATTCGGCGTCAGGCCGGCTCCTTTTTCCCAGTAGGCCCGCTCCATCTGCTGCAAGTTCTCGACGGCGCGTCGCGAAGCCGCGTAAAGGGGGAACGAGCCCAAGTTGTCGGGCGGGGCCTCGGCTTCGCGCAAGGCGGCCTGGGCGGCCGCCGAGAGTTAGCTGCAGCGGCGGCAACCCTCGTCCCAGGCTCGTCAGCCGCTGGTCGAGTGCCGTCACGAACTGCAATTGGCGCTGGGCAAGATCCCGTTGCAACGTGGCTGCTCGAGTGCCAAATTGAGCCGTGCGCCGCGTCAAGTAGTTCACGACCAGCGCATCCTGCGTGAGTACGACCAGCGAGCCGCTTTGGCCCGTGTTGAGCGTTACCCGCAGTCCGCCGGAAACGCGGTGATGAGCGATCGGCCGCAAGCCGGCCGGGGTCAGTTCATAGGCGTCATTCGTGTCGGGGACCCCGGGAACAACGTACGACGTGGTCGCCGTGGCCGATGATCCGATCGCCAGTTGGCTGTGCAAAGTCAGTGCGCAGCGGCAGCAGCAATCGGCCGCGCTCGGTTTGCACGACCGCGGCCTGGGTCTGCGGATCGTTCGACGCGGCGGTGGTTACAAAATTACCGGCAGCCGCCCAGGGCTCGATCAAATCCAATTCGAGGTTGATAAGTTCGAGCAACTCGGCCCGCCGCTTGGTCGCGGCGTCCTCGGCGTCCAAGGGGGTTTGCGACTCGAAGCACAAGCCGCGCGCCCCGGCTGCCAGGGCCACGTACATCACCTGTCGCAGTTGATCGTCCTGCAAGCGATCCACCGCCACCGCACGCCCGGCCAGCAAATTCGACTGCTCCTGAAGCCGGGCGAGCGGCTGAGTTTGCACGTTGCTCCAGATCGGCGTGCCGGGGCGGGCCAGCAATTGTCGGTCGCGAAGCCAGCGGCGCGTACTCCGAAAGTTCCAAACTCGTTCCTAGCACCGGACGCCCGTGCCACAAAATATCCGCTTGCCGGCTGTATTCGCGGAGCGAACTGTCCGCGCCGCAGAGCAACGGCCGATTGCGCGGGTCGGCCGCCCGCAGCCCCTTGGACCAGCGGCGAACCATGTCCAGGTCGCGCTCCGACAAACCGCTGCCCAGATCCCAGGCCAGCACGGCGTTGTACTCCGGACCGATCGCCGCGTTCTGCCCGGCCGCCGCATCCCCGATCCAACTCGGTGGCGGACCTACGATCCACATGCCTAGCCGAGCGGCCTCGGACAACAACTCCTGGGCCGGCACGCGATAAACGCGCACCGTGTTAAACCCTAATGCCTGCAAGCGGGCCAGCGGTTCGCCCCGATGTTCGATGATCCGCGGGAAAAACGTTTTGCCGCCAACCAGCAAAAGCGAGCCGCGCAGCGCGACTTCCGGCGAGGCCGAACCGGCGGCCGTGCCGATGGCCGGGCTCGCGGCGCCGCGGCACTGACCGATTTGCTAACGGATTCGGCCAGGGCTCTCGACCCGTGTTTGCGTCGTTTGGTGCGGCGGCCGGAGGTGCAGTGTTGGAAACGGCGGCGCCCCCCACGGCGCCTGTCAGTTCGAGATCGTCGATCCAAACGTTCGTGGTGCCCGGGCCACCGTAGGCATTGAGCACGACCTGGTCGATGTACGCTTCACGGGCATCCACCGAGGGACCAAACTGGGTTCTCAGGACGCGTAATTGGCGCTCGATCCGTTGTGGCAGATTATCGATCTGCAATTGCTGCCAACTGCCGACTTGGGTGTAGCCGGAGCCGGCCAGGAGCGTCGTGAGTGGGCCTCCCTTGCGAGGATCCTGGCTACGAGGCAGGACGGCGCGAACCAGAATTTGCAGACCAGCGCGATCGGCTTTCACCCACATGCTGGCCGATAACTCGGCGATGATCCGCGCAGGCGGAATGTCGTGCCGAAGATAGACCGCGGAGCCGTTGTTGCCCACGACCCGCAGCCGCTCGCACCAGCGACCGCCATGGGCCCCTTCCGGCAGCCGCTGATGATTTTCGATTTGAGAACGGACGTCGCCACCAGCCTCGTGCCAAGAGGTGTCGGGGCCTTCGAAGGCTCACGCCAATCGGCGTACGAGAGGGAGCAGCACGCCGCCCAGCCAGCAAAGAATTGGCAGAGCAGGCGCAGAGCGGTGATGTTGCGAGGAAGCATCGCCGAAAATGGGTCGCCTGAACAGAGGGAAAGGGTACGGTCTGGATCCCCCGACGCGTAAAAGCAACATTTGGAAACGATCTTGTCAAATGTCGCAACTCGTGCTTGTAGCAAGAGTTGTGAATTTCCTCCAGGTCATCCGTTGCATTTTCTCATCCCTCGGATCCGGGGGACGCGGCTGGTCAAAATGTCTCAACGTGTTAGATTCAAAGAGCTTAGGACTCTAACTTCGCATCGTGCGAGCGGTCCGGCACGGCGTCTGCTTTTTCATCGTATCGCATCTGACCAGCACCTCCTTGAGAAGAGCCATCCATGAGCCAAGCTTCGCCAGTTTCCAAGCCTCAGAACGACGATCTGCCCGCCGACATCGTGGAGTTGGCCGCGGCCTGCGAGGCGTTACCCGCCGAGTTTCGCCAAACCATCCAACCGGTGATGTGCCGAGTGTTGGAAAGCTCACGCCGGCGCCGCCGGATCCTGTCGTTGGTTCAAGATGCCCTGAGCCAATTGCGGCTGGACATGAAGTACCTGATGTTCGACTTGGAAGCCACGCGCCGCGAGCGCGACGAGTATCGCCGGAAGCTCGAGCAGGGTTGAAAGCCTGTTGGAGCACATTGAGACCTCTGGCCTGAGCGTTTTATTCTCGTTCGTCATAATGCTGGTCGTCATCTCGGCGGTCCTGGCCAGCAAAAGCAAAGCGAACAGACGCAGATTCACAAGCTGGAAAAATGGCCCGGCGACAACGGCTGCGCCACTCCTGCTTTTCGAGGCGGTTCTAAATCGGCCAACTCGCTGGCAGGGGCCATGCCCGGCCTCGGGTAGTGGGTGAAAAGCGGGGTGGTGCCATTTTGGCCGCTAACCATCCGGCCCGATAGCCTGACACGCCAGTTTTTTCCGCCCGCCACTTCTGTCGATTCTCGGCCTGTCCTAAAATGCTCACTTCCTTGCCGGGTTCTGCGGAGTAATTAACCGCATAGATCGGCCGGCTGACTGTTTCGCACCACGAACGGCGGCCGGCTGATCGGCTCGGCTCTTGAAAGTGGTGCATTCTCATGGCCGACGCTGATTCTGCTGCTGCGCTTTTGCAGGCAATTCACGAAACGGCTCTTGGCATGGCTCGCCACGTCGGCATGCTCGTGGAAATGTCAAACGGCGTCGATCCTGTTCGGAGAATGATCGATCCACTCCATCAAGACCCGCCGGCACGCACGGCAGAATCGCCGGCTGCTGCCGCCGCCTTCATCGCGTTACATAGATCGCTTCTAGAACGCAACAACTCGTTGTGTCATCTGTTGGCCGAAAGCAAAGCATTCAGGCAGGCGAGCGACGGACAGTCGGTAAACGTTGGGTGTGCCGGTTTTTTTGGATCGTCCTGGCATGATGTCGCGTTTTTGATGTTTCAGGAAATGGCCAAATTATTTGAGCGTTCCATAGCAACTGGAAAATGGCCTGGACCTCTCCCAAATGCTGTTAGGCATCGTTTCCAGCCATTTGAATGGACGCAGCTTTCGGTTCGGATTCGGGACGAATACGACAGGGCGTGCTCTGCTATACGATTGCAGCAGCAGAAGCCCGTAACCCCAGCAGAACCAACCAGAGGCCAAAAGAAGAAACTACGCAAGAAACGAGTGGCCAGCAGGGAAGCCGAGTCGCGCGACAAGTGGATCTATCAGCAGTGCATGAATCTGGTGCCATACGACACGATCGCGATCCGTCTCAGGAAAAAGCCGAAGAGTTGGGAGCGGATAGCGTCAAAACAGGGCATCCGCGCTGCCGCCGTGCGATACGCAGAACGGCATAACCTGGACGAAATTCCGGTTCGACAGGACTCGGAATAAGTAAGCGCTGACTTACGCAGAAGTAAACGTTTACTCTTTATCGCGCTCTCATGCTGACCTGTGTTTACTTGACTTGATCGGCGCAGCAGCTTCATGCGCCTAGGATCAAAGCTGCGTGACAGGTTGGCTTTGATCCCGGTCGGTCCTGCAAGACCGGCCTGCCCCCGGAAGAAAGGAGGCGTGCGATGCGATGGGCGTACCCATCGGGCGACATATGACCCGCGTTAAGGCCACGGAGGGCCACCACGGGGCCGTCAGGTTGGCCGCAGGGCGTTATAGGCCCATGCGTCCGGGTTCGATTCCCGGCGGCTCCAATCATTTTAGCGGCGTTTAGCGGCGTTGACCAGCTTTGTTCTGATCCATTCCGAAACGTTCACGCCGGCCGCGTGCGCCGCCGCTTCGACCGACGACCAATCGGCGTCGTTCATTCTGAAGTACCGCCGTGGCATTTGTCCGGTGGCCGGTCGGCCACGTCCGCGTTTTGGCTCTGTTTGCTTTCCCATGTACCACATTATATAGGTACACAAAAAACACGCAACACAAAATTTATTGTGTGAACAAATATTGTTTGTTTGCGTAGAATACAGGACACGAAAAAACCCCGGTGCGGCCTTGGCGGGTCGCATCGGGGCGAGAAACAACCAGGCTTTCGCTAGGCTGCTCTGAACAAGCCTAATTCTAGCGACGGCCGCAACGAAAAGCGACCTCGCAAATGATGATAGCCTGTGCCCACCTGCAAAAACAAAAGTACGGCAAGGACCGCCACGGCAACCAGCGGTACAAATGCTGCCAGTGCGGCAAGCGGTTCACGGATGAGCTGCCGAAGCCGCTGGGCAATATGTACGTGCCGGTGGCCGACGCCAAGTTGGCCTTGCGGCTGCTGACCGAAGGCATGAGCGTTCGGGCCACTTCGCGAACCACGGGCATCGACAAACGGACGATCCTAAAGCTGATCGTCTTGTTCGGCACGGCCTGCCGAAAGTTTCTCGACGTTCGGATGCGTGGCCTGACATTGACGCATCTTGAGTTTGATGAGCAGTGGTCGTATGTGGCGAAAAAACAGTCGCGTCTCACGCTGGACGAACGGGCCGAACGGCACGACATTGGCGACGTGTACCTCTGGACGTGCATTGACCAGCAGACCAAGCTCATGCCGGCCTTTCGCATCGGCAAGCGTTCAGCCGACAACGCCCGGCGTTTTATGATGGACGTTGCGGGCCGCTTGATCTTCCCGAGTGCCACGTCCAGCGATGCCCGGCACTTCCAGGCGGGCGGTTACAAGACGATCATCCAAATCAGCACGGATGGCTTTGCAGCTTACCCCGAGGCGGTCGATCTTGCTTTCGGCCCGTACGCCAAGTTCGGCACGATCATAAAAGAGTATCGCAACGCGACCATGATCTACACGCCGAGCGAAATGATCGGCACCAAGCGGACCGGGATAAGGGGCATAGGCGAGCGTGAGAGAAACACGATATGCACCAGCCACGTTGAGCGGTTGAACGGCACGCAGCGGCTTTTTATGAAACGGCTCAACCGACTGACCTACTGCTTTTCAAAAAAGCTTGCCAACCTCGAAGCCGCCTTCGGCATGTTCGCGGCCTATTACAATTACTGCTGGCAAACCCGCGTGCCGGGCAACAGCGGCAAGCTGCGATCAACGGCAGCCATGATGGCTAAGATCGCCGGCCACGTCTGGAGCTTTGACGAGTTGTTTGACGCCGTACTGGCCTGATTGGCTACGGCCATGAATGCGATATAATGCAAACGGCCACTGGTTGTCGCCAGTGGCCGTCTGTGCTTTGAGCCGTGAGGCCCATGCCGGTTCGTCACCCGCATGATACGCCTCTCGGCTCGTTTTTTCAAGCCTGGAGGGCCGACCAAATGATCGCAGACGAAGGAGTGAGCAGTGCCGATGATGATTTCACTATCGGACCGTCATGGCTGATTATTCCAACCAGCATTTCAATGGATAGCCATGACGCCATTGAACGGATCGCCGCAGCGGCAACTAAGCGACGGATGGAGTCCGGCGTTTATCCAGCACTTTTTATCAATCGAAGCGATGCAACTAAGTTTGTCGAGGAGATCAAGGAACATTCAGGCCGCGACTCGATTGTGCCGTACATGTTCTCGCAACCGGCTTACTTTGGGAGGTTTATTGCAGTCCTTATCGATATCGGAGAAAGGGCTTTAGCTATCGATGACGGAAGCGACGTTCACGTAATTTCACTCGAAAGGATACAAAATGCCTTTAGAAAGCAATTCGGCCAATGAAGTTCCGGTCGGCTGGCCATCGCTGGTATTTAAGCGAGGAGACTATGTCGTGGAAAAGGCAAAAGGCTGGTACGTCCATGACGGCGGCAGATACCACTATCTCAAACCAGGCGAAAAGCTGCCGCCACGCAATCAAGAGCACGACGAATTCATCGTGCAAATGGAGCGATTAAATGGCCGACCGCTGACGGCCGAGGAACAAGTCCGCTATATCGACCAAGCACAGCATATCGGCGACCTGTCCTGACGCCATAGTTTTGCTCAGCCCCCTCCGCTCGGCTATGCTGGTGCCAACTTACTTATGGGCACCATTTCTCGTGCGGAGGGTCGCATGGCAGCCATTTTCTTTGTGAGGCAAAACGGTAACGAAGCTGGCCCTATGACGGCCGACGATCTTATTGTGAAGGCTGCTTCAGGAGAAATCCGACCAGATGCGATGGTGCGTAAAGGGCCAATTGGCAATTGGGTTGTCGCCAATAGCATTAGCAGCCTTGTGTTCCCAGTGACGCACTCCGCAATGCCGCCAGTAATGCCGGCCAATTCAACCTCAGTTCCCAGCAGCAATTCGGCGTCTCCTCTTGCAGACTCCGGCGAACCGAAGCTGATTCCGTGCAAAGACTGTGGGGTAATGGTGTCGCGTGAGGCACTGGCTTGCCCACAATGCGGAGGGCCATTCAGAGCTACATTCGTTCGCATCGAGCCGTATGCCCAGCCGTCTCAAAAGCACCACGAACCGTATCGACGCCTAGAGCAACTCTCGGCTGGTTTTTGGTTCTTGGCATACGTCCAGCTAATCATTGGAATTGTGGTCGCTGTGGGCGGAGGTAATCTGCTGATAGCAGTGACGAGCATCACCTCATCTTTTGGGCTGTTCATTGTGCTGTTGGCTGTTTCAGAACTGATTACCCTGGCGACTGACGTAGCGGGGCACGCCCGAGAAATTCGCGATTTGCTGGTTCGCCGCCCCTAAAACCAGACCACCCCGCTTTTCACCCACTACCCGGCCTCGGCGCAAGTTGCGGCCCGGTCGCTGCTTTCATAGGATATAAACGGTCAACGTTTGGCTCGGCTGCGTATGACAAGGCACCTCGCCATAGCGAACGTGGGCGGCATGTCAACGAAATCTGCGAAGCGGGCAGGGGGATTGCCGGTTTATGGTTGTCGATATGACGGCCGAACAATATGCGCTGCGCGCGTTTCACCTGAATCTGGTGGACGAACGGCAGCTCAACGAGATCTGGGGCCAACTTAGCAGTAAACACGCTGCGGCCGAAGAGGCCCAGCAGGTCATGCTGCGCTGCGATCTGCTGACCAATTATCAGGCCGAGCGATTGTTGCGCGGAGACCGCTCCGGATTTTTCTACGGCGACTACAAGGTGCTCTACCTGGTGGGCACTGGGTCGTTTGCGCGGGTCTATCGGGCGTCGCACAAGACCACGGGCGAAATTCTGGCCCTCAAGGTGCTCAGGAAACGCTATTGCGACAAGTCCGAAGAGGCCGAGCGATTCTTTCGCGAAGGCAAAATGGGCGCCTCGCTCGCCATCCGAACATCGTGTCCATCTTCGTCGTGGGCAAGGATGACAACACTCCCTATTTGACCATGGAGTTCGTCGAGGGGCGAAACTTACGCGAGTTCGTGCGGATCCGCGGAAAATTCGAACTCTCGGAAGCCACGCGGTTAACGAGCGAGATCGCTAGCGGTTTGCAGCACGCCGCTCTGCGGGGCATTTGTCATCGCGATCTGAAATTGTCCAACGTTTTGATGTCGAGCCGCGGGCAAGCCAAGATCGTCGATTTTGGCTTGGCGGCGGACGACGGAAGCAGCGGTGACGACGATGGGAGCTCGAATCCCCGCACGATCGATTATGCCGGCCTGGAACGCTTAACCGGAGTTCGCAAAGACGACCCTCGCAGCGATATCTATTTTCTCGGCTGTATGTACTATCACATGCTCACCGGGATGCCCCCTCTGTCGGAGACGAAGGACCGCGCTCAGCGGATGCAGAAGACCCGCTTCACGGAAGTGATGCCCATACTACAAGTCGATCCGGCATTGCCTCGAATCATTGCGAACGTGGTCGCGCGGGCCATGGAACTTAAAGTGGGCATGCGGTACCAGTCTCCCGGCGAAATGCTGAAGGACTTGAATCTAGTCACTCAGAAGCTGGCCGACCCCAGCACCCTGGATTCGTCGGCCGCAGAGCTATCGGCCGCCAAACCGGCCGCGGCCGAGCCTCAGCATGCGCTGATGGTCGTCGAATCCAATTCCGGCATGCAGGATATTTTTCGTGAACGGCTCAAGGTCATTGGGTTTCGAATCCTAGTGACGCGCGATCCCGACCGGGCTCTGGCCCGCTTCAGCGATCATCCCAAGCCGGCGGATTGCATCTTGTTCAGCGCGGTCGAACTGGGCGAGGATGCCCTCACGGCGTTCAACCGGCTGGGCGATTCCGGAGACACCGAGAAGCTGCCGGCCATCCTGCTGTTAAAGGAGGACCAGCACGATTGGGTTCAGCGGGCCAGACTGGCAGACCACCGGGTCGTGCTGCAAATGCCCCTCAAGCTGCGTGAACTGCGCAAGCGCTCGGCCGACTGGTGGAAAAGGCCGCAGGTTAGCACGCCACACTACTCCACCGGCGTGCCCATTTCGCGCATCAACAGCTTCATGTCTTCCCACACGTCGCGCTTTGCCGCCGGGTTGCGAAGCAAATACGCCGGGTGATACGTACACAGCACCCGTAGTTCGCCGTGCTGGTGCAGTCGCCCGCGCAAACGGCCGATGGGAGTCGTCGTTTCGAGAAAGTTCTGCGCCGCCACCGCTCCCAAGCAGCAGACAAACTCGGGCCGCAACAAGGCAAATTGCCGCTCCAGAAAACCGCGACAGTTGGCCGCCTCCTCCGGCGCCGGAGTGCGATTGCCCGGCGGACGGCACTTGAGGACGTTGAGAATATACACGTCGCTGCGCGACAAGTGGCAAGCCTCGATGATCTTGTTGAGCAGCTTGCCGGCCGCCCCGACGAACGGCTCACCTTGCTGATCCTCGTCGGCCCCGGGAGCCTCGCCGAGGAAGCACAACCGAGGTTGCAGGTTGCCCACGCCGAAAACGGTTTGCTTGCGCGTGGCGGCCAACTCTGTGCAAAGCTGACAGGCGGCCACTTCGCACTTCAGGATTTCCCAGGGATCAGGGGCGTTGCTTGGCGGCGTCTTACTAGGCGCGGTCGCGGCAACCGGCGAAGTTTTAGTCGAGGGTTGTTGAGGAACCGGGACGTTCGGCGGCGCGGCAGTTTCCCCCAAAACCGGCAGTTGGTCGGCCGCTTTTCGCCGTCCGCGTCCCGCATGTGTGACGCCGGCCGCGGCCAGGCTTTCGATCAGTTGGGCCGCGGCCCGTTTCGAATTGCCAGCGGGTTTGCGAGGCTTGGATTGCATGGCAGACGAGGCCTCCTTGCGACTCTCTGTTCTCGACCTTTACGCCCGTTGGTCGGACGTCACGGCGCCAGGAGCAGGCGGCCCGGAGCCTTCAGGTAACCGATTACTTCGTTCAAGAAACGGGCGGCGGTGGCGCCGTCAACCACGCGGTGATCGTAGGATAGGCTGAGCGGCATCATCAGCCGAATCTCGACCTTGTCGTCGATCACCACCGGCATTTTGCGGCTGCGGCCAGTCAGCAGAATGGCCACGTCCGGGTGATTGATGATCGGCGTGGAGTACGTGCCGCCGACCGTCCCCAGGTTGCTGATCGTGAAGGTTGCGCCGCGCATGTCGTCCAGCGAGAGCTGCGCTTTGCGGGCTTGCTCGGCGACGTTGCTCAGGGCTTGGGCAATTCGCGGAATGCTCATTCGATCGACGTTGCGAATGACCGGCACGACCAGCCCGCGGTCGGTGTCGACGGCCATGCCGATGTTCACGTACTGCTTGTAGATGATCTGCTCATTCTCCATATCGACCGAGCAATTCAGCAGCGGATGAAGCTTGAGAGACTGGGCCACGGCCTTGATGACAAAAGGCATCATCGTCAGCTTGATGTTGGCATCGACATAATCGGCCAGGCCGCCTTTGCGGATTCGTTCCAGTTCGGTGATGTCCGCATCGTCGAAGTTGGTGAGGTGAGGAATCGTGGTCACCGAACGAAGCATGTTGACCGCGATCGTCTTGCGGATCTTAGTCATCTGCTGGCGGCGGACCGGACCCCAGTTGTCCCGGTCGTCCGCTCCGTCGGGAAGAGGGGCCGTGCGCACCGCCGGTCCGGGCGGCATCGCCGGCTCGCTGCTCGATTTACGCACGGCCGCTTTGATGTCTTCCTCCGTAATGCGTCCACCGGCGCCGCTGCCGCTGACTCGTGCGAGGTCGACCCCCAATTCGCGAGCCAACCGTCGCGTGGCAGGGCCGGCCGGGGGCGTATTGTGCGGCTCGGCCCGCTCGGCCGGTGTCACTTGCCGCGGCGGAGCTGTCGCGACGGCGGCAGCCGGTTGAAGTGCGGCCGATGGCTCCGGCTTCGCAACGGCGTGAGCGGGCTGGCTGCTCGCCGGACTCGCAGGGGCTGAAGCTGCGGGGGCAGGGGCTGCCGGAGCGGGCTGGCCCGTTTCAAGCGTAAGCAACGAGTCGCCTGGCTTTACCTTGGAACCCTTTTTGACGTGCAACTTGGTCACGCGGCCCGCGTGAGGGCAGGGAAGCTCGATGACTGCTTTACCAGTTTCAACTTCCAGCACGTTTTGTTCGGCCGAGATCTGATCTCCCTCGTTGACCAACACATTGACGATGTCACCTGACTCGATGTTTTCGCCCAAGTCGGGCAACTTGAAATCAATAGCCATGTATCGCTGACTCCGTCGCGTTCAAAAAAGCACTCGCGAGACGCTTACTGAATACAATTGCAGGTTTCGCCGGCAGCCTCCCGGCGACCGGTAGCCCCCGGCAAATTGCCGAGGGACGCCGCGCGCGCGCGGTCGTCATGCCCGAATCGGGTCGATCTTCTCCGGATCGATTCCCAATTGCTGGATCGCGTCGGCAACCGTTTGCTTTGGCACGCAGCCAGCCTTGGCCAATTGGTGCAAGGTGCCGACGGTGATACACTCGCCGTCGACTTCAAAGTGCCGCCGGAGCGGAGCACGCAGTTCACTGCGGCCAAATCCGTCGGTCCCCATGGCGAACAGGCCGCCGGGCACCCAGGGGTCAATCTGTTCCGAAACGGCCCGCACATAGTCCGAGGCCGCGATAAACGGTCCGACTTCGCCTTCCAGGACCGTTTCCAAATAGCAGCGGCGGGGCGTTGCCGTGGGATGGAGCATATTCCAACGCGCGGCCGCGTGGGCGTCGCGCCGCAGCTCCGTATAGCTGGTCACGCTCCACACTTTGCTGGAAATCTGAAATTGCTCGGCCAGGATATCCTGAGCCTTGAGGACCTCGCGCAAGATGGCCCCGCTGCCGAACAACTGCACTTTCGGCCGGTTGCCGCCGACATCTTTCGTCGAATACGGGTAAATGCCGCGAATGACCCCTTCTTCGACTCCGGGGGGCATCGCCGGTTGGCGGTAATTTTCGTTGCACACCGTGATGTAGTAGATTGCGTCTTCGTCCTCCTCGTACATGCGTCGCATGCCGTCGAACACGATCAACGACGTTTCATAGCCGAATGCCGGATCGTAAGAGCGGACGGTTGGAAACGCGATGGCGTTCAGGTGGCTGTGCCCGTCTTGATGCTGCAAGCCTTCGCCGGCCAGCGTGGTACGGCCGGCCGTGCCCCCCATTAGGAAGCCCTTGGCGCGGCAATCGCTGGCCGCCCAGATCAGGTCGCCGATGCGCTGGAAGCCGAACATCGAATAGTAGATGTAGAACGGAATCATGTTGATTCCGTGGCTGGAATAGGCCGTTCCGGCGGCAATGAACGAGGCCATCGAACCGGCTTCCGTGATGCCTTCCTCGAGCAATTGGCCATCGGTCGCCTCGCGGTAATAAGCCAGCATTCCGGCGTCGACCGGTTCGTAAAGTTGGCCGACGTGCGAGTAAATTCCGATCTGCTTGAACAACCCTTCCATGCCGAAGGTGCGAGACTCGTCTGGCACGATCGGCACAATATACTTGCCGATCCGTTTGTCCTTGAGCAAAGCCCGGAGGACCGAGACGAAGCCGGCCGTCGTCGAGGCTTCCTTCTCGCCGCTCCCTTGAAGCAAGTCGGGGAATTCCGCGGCCCGTGGCATTTCAGTGCGCACCGGACGCGTGATGCGGCTGGGGACAAAGCCCCCCAGCTACTCGCGGCGCTCCATGAGGTACTTGATTTCTTCGCTGTCCTCGGCCGGTTTATAGAACGGGGCCTTGGCCACTTCGTCGTCCGAGATGGGAATGCCGAAGCGGCTGCGGAATTCGCGGTATTCCTTTTCGCCCAGCTTCTTTTGCGAATGGGTGGCGTTGCGGCCTTCGCCGATTTCGCCCAGGCCATAGCCTTTGATCGTCTTGGCCAGCACGACCGTCGGCTTGCCTTTGCACTCGACGGCGGCTTTATAAGCGGCATAGACCTTTTCCGGGTCATGGCCGCCGCGGCGGAGTTTCTTGAGATCTTCGTCCGACAAGCCGCGCACAAGTTGCAGCAACTCGGGATACTTGCCGAAGAAATGCTTGCGAATGTAATCGCCGGGCATGACCGTGTATTTCTGGTACTCGCCATCGACTATCTCGCCCATCCGCTTGACCAGCAGGCCGTCCTTGTCCTTCGCCAGCAGCGGATCCCAACTGTCGCCCCAGATGACCTTGATGACGTTCCAGCCGGCGCCGCGGAATGCCCCTTCGAGTTCCTGGATGATCTTGCCGTTGCCGCGGACCGGGCCATCCAGCCGCTGCAAGTTGCAGTTGATCACGAAGATCAAATTGTCGAGCTTCTCGCGGCCAGCCAGCGTGATGGCGCCCAATGTTTCGGGTTCGTCGCATTCGCCGTCCCCCAGGAAGGCCCACACATGTTCATTTTCGGTTTGCTTGATGCCCCGGTCGGCCAGGTACTTGTTGAAGCGTGCCTGGTAGATCGCCATGATTGGCGCCAGCCCCATCGACACCGTGGGATATTCCCAGAAGCCGGGCATCAGCCAGGGATGCGGATACGACGACAGCCCCCCTCCGGGAGCCAATTCGCGGCGGAAATTCTCCAGGTGTTTTTCGGTCAGCCGTCCTTCGAGGAAGGCCCGCGAATACATGCCCGGTGCGGCATGCCCTTGAAAGTAGATCTGATCGCCGGAATAGTCCTGCCCCTTGCCCTTGAAGAAATGGTTGAAGGCAACTTCATAGAGCGTGGCGGACGAGGCGAAGGTCGAAATGTGCCCGCCAATGCTCGAGTCGAGCTTGTTGGCACGGCTGACCATCGCCATCGCGTTCCAGCGAATGATGCTCTTAATCCGCCGTTCGATCTCACGATTGCCGGGATAAGGGGGCTGCTTGTCGTCGGGAATCGAGTTGATGTAGGGCGTGGTCGCGGTGAACGGCAGTTCCACGCCTTGTCGATGGGCGGCCTCGCTCAACGCCGCCAACAGAAAGTTAACGCGTTCCGGCCCCTGACTTTGCAGCACACCGCGCAACGACGCCAGCCATTCGGCGGTTTCGAGCGGATCCGTGTCACCGTGAGCCGATACCGTTTCAATCGTAGCCATTCAACGCACTCCCTAAGCTCGTTAGCAATCGATCCGAGACGCCATTAATCCCTGGGGTTACGCCCGGGGCTCGATAGCTGCAATCTTGTCGATTATCTCCCAGGACGAGATTTTGGTAAAGGGCTTTAAGTCCCAGCGGCGCCTGACGTTTCCTTAATGAGTCTTGGCCGTTCTGGGGCGATATATCTCGGTCGCGGTGCCCATGTAGGCTTCGGCCGCGAAAGCCAACGTTTCGCTCAGCGTGGGATGCGGGTGAATCGATTCGGCGATGTCCCGCACGGTGACCCCCATTTCGATCGCCAGCACGGCTTCGCTGATCAAATCGCCTGCGCTGATGCCAACAATGCCCACGCCCAGCACGCGGCTGGTCGCCGGATCGACCAGGAACTTCGTGAATCCTTCGGTCCGTCCCAGTGCCTGGGCTCTGCCGCTGGCCGCCCAAGGGTATTTGGACACCTCGACCGAAATTCCCTGCGCCTTAGCCTCTTCTTCGGTCAAGCCGGCCCAGGCAATCTCCGGATCGGTGAAGACGATGGCCGGGATGCACGCCGGCTGGAAGACGGCTGGCTCGCCATGGAGCGCCTCGATTGCCACTTTGCCTTGATGCGATGCCTTGTGAGCCAGCATCGGTTCGCCGGCCACATCGCCGATGGCCAGAATATAGGGATCCGCGGTCCGCTGCTGGTCGTCGGTGATGACGAAACCCTTGGAATCGAGTTGAACGTGGGTCCGCTCCAGGCCCAGACCCGCGCTATTTGGCCTGCGGCCGACCGAGACCAATACACGGCTGAACCGCTCGCTGCGGACGCCGTCCGGCCCGTCCAATGCGACTTCGATGGAATCTCCGCGATCGGTGAGGGAGCCGACTTTCGTGCTCAGATAGATCTTGCTAAACAGCTTGGCAAGCCGGTTTTGCAGGGGTTTGACGAGGTCTCGATCGGCCAGTGGCAACAGGGTCGGCGTGGCCTCGACCACCGTAACCTTGCTCCCCAGCCCCGCGTAAACGGTTCCCATCTCCAGGCCGATGTAACCGCCGCCGATCACCAGCAGCGACTCGGGTGCGTCAGCCAGATTGAGGGCGCCAGTCGAGTCCATGATCCGATCGGTCGGCAGTCGCCAGGCGGCCGGCATCGCCGGAATCGAGCCACTGGCCAGCACGCAATGCTCGTAAGTCAATCGCGGGTCGGTGATTCCCGGTCCATCCAGCCGCAGCGTCTGGGAGTTTTCAAACGTGGCCTTGGCTGTGATGACCTCGACCTTGCGCTGCTTGGCCAACTGCCGGAGTCCATCGGAAAGGGTCTTGATGACTTTCTCCTTGCGGCCGCGCATCACCTCGATATCGATGGTGGGACTACCGAAGCCTACGCCCCACTCGGCCATTTCCTTGCTTTCGCTCAGGACGCGGGCCACGTGCAACAAGGCTTTCGAGGGGATGCACCCCTTGAGCAAACAGGTTCCTCCCAAACGGGGTTCCGCCTCGACGATCGTCACTTTCATGCCCAAATCGGCCGCCAAAAAAGCCGCCGCATATCCGCCTGGGCCGCCCCCAAGAACCGCGATTTGTGTCTCCATCAGTCTCTCAGTTTCTTTAAGTCAGCCGCTGGAAATCGGTTACCCACGAAAACCTCGTGCGCCGCCCTCGGATTCTGCGCCGGCGGCGGCGAGCATTGACCTATTATACGGCTCCGACCGCGGCCGACCGTGGGGGCAGAACCTGAACCGATCATGATACCCGGCGGCGCGGGGCACTCAAGCGAGGATTTTGGGGAACAGCGCGGGTGAGTTGTCCCAGACAACTTAAAGTGCCGGTGAGATCAGCAGAGCGCGTCATTGCAGCGATTTTTAGACGGGCTACTATTAGGTGGATTGATAAACAGTGTGCCAAGAGGCTTGTTGCCGCCGAAAATCTGGGTGTTTTCCCGGGCTGAAGGAGATCGTTAATGGTTCGAATACGCTGGCGTTGTCTCTGGGCAATCTGCCTCGTGCAATGTGCGCTCGGGGGCGGGGCGTTGCGGTGCCTCTTCGCCGAGGATATCAAACCGGCGGTGGAC
The DNA here is from genome assembly GCA_963807715.1 of uncultured Planctomycetia bacterium. GTDB lineage: Bacteria > Planctomycetota > Planctomycetia > Pirellulales > PALSA-1355 > CAWECK01. The sequence continues at coordinate 2,369 of CAWECK010000016.1, read as the reverse complement.
GCCTCGAGTGTGCGGGGCAAGGTCATGTGTGGTTATCAAGGCTGGTTCCGCTGCCCGGGAGACAGCGCCGAGTTGGGGTGGGTGCATTGGAGCCGCGATCGTAACCGCATCGCCCCCGGCACAGTAACCTTCGAAATGTGGCCGGACCTGAGCGACTATGCTCCCGAAGAGCGCTATCCAGCACCCGGGTTTTCCTATCCCAACGGCAGCCCGGCGGAGCTATTCAGTTCTGCCAGCGCAGCCACGGTACAGCGGCACTTCGAGTGGATGCGCGACTACGGCATCGACGGAGCCTGGCTGCAACATTTCGTTGTCGATCTTCCCGGCGGGCCCATTCAGGAACGTTATCCCACCCGTCTGCGGGTACTGAATCATGTCCGCGAATCGGCCGAAAAGACCGGACGCGTATGGGCCCTTTCCTACGACATTGCAGGCATGCCCAACGAGCGTATTTACGAGGTGTTGACGAACGATTGGAAGAATGTGGTCGATGAAAAGTTCAGCGAGAGCCCGCGCTATCTGCACCAGGGGGGTCGGCCTGTCGTGCAAATCTGGGGCTTCTACCGGGGCAGTCCGCACAATCTCATGACTCCCGAGTTGGCCCGCAAACTGATCAACTTTTTCAAGGCTCCGGGCCCCTATTCCGCATACCTTGTGGGAGGTGGCGACTGGAACTGGCGGACCGAGCCCGACGCGTTGTGGCACGACGTTTATCGCAGCTTCGACGCCTACGTGCCCTGGAACATCGGCAATTTCGCGACCGACCAGGCGGGCATTAAGCATGCCAGCATGAACTACTGGCGCGAAGACAAACGCGAATGCGAGCGCAATGGCGTCCTATGGATTCCAAGCGTCTATCCGGGCTTCAGTTGGGACAACTTGCGGCAGCTGCCGGCTGGGACGACAACGATTCCACGGCGCGGCGGTCGCTTCCTTTGGGAGCAATTCCACGAATTGGCAAAACTCGAAGCCGATACCGCCTTTGTGGCCATGTTCGACGAAGTCGATGAGGCGACCGCGATTTTCAAGGTGAGCAGCGCCCCCCCGGTGGAATCGCATTTTATTGGCTATGAGGATCTGCCCAGCGATTGGTACTTGCGGCTGACCGGCGAAGGAATTCGCATGCTGCGCGGCGAGCGCGCCGTCACGGCCGAGTTGCCGTTCCGACCGTAACACGCTGCGTTCAAACCTCGGCGCTCCGACTTGAAACATTGACAGCGCCTCACGAAGAATTGTGGAGGGCTGTCTCTAATTGACAGACCGACGCTTCCGTTCGAATAGCAGGATAGCGATCTCGCTCAAACAGGCCTTTGACGTCAGCTTCCTTAAAACTAGAATCGCCGCAACGTTCTTCCATCTCGGCACTTGCCGAGTTCAAATCTCGTGCCTGCCGTCAGCAACCCCCTGACGGTGCTGTAAATCGGTCGTTTGCTAAGACTTCCGGAATACGGACGAGTAGATGGGACGCCGGGCTTCAATGTTGGGTACCCCCTTTTTCCTTCCAGTGATTGCGGGGTTCTCCCTACCGTCACTTTGACTTCTTCTTTCCGCCATACGCGACCGCATACGGTTCGTCGAAGTGCTCGATCAAGCGATCGACGACATCGAGGTTCGGCACGACGCCCTCAAGTTTTGGCCCCTTTGCGATTTCTTCACGCAGTTCGGACAGTTTCTTGCGATCTCGTTCCAGAAAAGCAATCGTGGCAAGAACATACGCATTCCATCGGATCGGCGAATCCGGCTCCTGGGCAAAAAGGGCCGTCTTGAAACGAGCGAGCGCCTGGTCTTTGCAATTTGCGAAGGCGTAGAGCTGGCCGGCGTGGAACCGCAGGTTCACGCGCTGCCATTCCTCAAGGCCGCCCTTCTCCTGTTCGTAGCGGTCGATCAGTTTGGCAGCTTCCAGGTGCTTTCCCTCGCCGGCAAGCTTTCGCCAGCCCCCACCAGGAACCTGGTCAAAGTTCTGGAGCTAGCATGAAACGAGGCAGCAAAAAAAAACGTAACCACCGCGTTGATCGGCTTCGCCGGCGCACCCTTCACCGTCGCCTGCTACATGGTCGAGGGCCACGGCTCGCGTGATTTCGCCGCGGTGCGCGGCCTGGCCTACGCCGAAGGCGGCCGACTCCCCGTCGAAAAATACCTGCACGCCACCCTCGCAGAGCGCGATGCCTTGAAATCAGGACGGAAATCGACCGACGCCGTGGCGAAGGAATGCGGCGTCAGCGCGATCTCGGCCTCGTTTGGCAAAACCTGAACGCCAAGGAACCATCATTGCTGCTCGATAGCCTGCGGGCGCGTTGGCGGCAAGCGAAGCCGGAAGACGCCGGGGCACTTGCGGTCAAAACTGCGCTGGCAGATGCGCCGTGGAAGTT
>CAWECK010000015.1:0-587072 GCA_963807715.1 uncultured Planctomycetia bacterium | reverse complement strand
TTATGGAATGAGTTATGTTTGAATGTGTACAGTTCATGCACAGGTACGCCTGTCATCAGGCTGTGTGTTGTAAGTCCAGCGAATGTCAACATTAGCTTACCAATCAGTGGAATCAACACTGAGGATCTTGAAATCATCTTTTTGGATATTTCTCGAGTTACGACATGCACTGATTTGTTTGTCAAATTGCTGGTTAATTTTTTATTTTTCTTTGCCATCAACCAGTTATATGCCACTACATCAAAAGCCATCGAACAATTTATATTTGGGAGTGAAAGTAAGACTTGAGGAGCTGGTTAGGGACAGAGAGAGATAGACTTCACTGCAGTATCCATGGCCGTCCTGGCCTACAGGATGATTACCTGACCCGACCTGAGTGAAGTAGTTTGACAATGATTATATAGGTTAGCGTCGTCCACATTATGTACGAGTGACGTCATTGAAATGTGCAAGTCTTGCACGGTGCTGTAGCCTGAATAGCTTGTAGATTCTAATGGGAGACTCGTTAGCGGAAGCTATCGGTGCTTAATGTCCTCGATTTGTGTTAGCTCTACGATGACGTCTTCGGACGCCGAAACGGACTCTAAACCCATTATTATTATTATTATTATTATTATTATTGTGACCTGGGTGGAGTAGATCTACGCTGCAGTGTATAACTAACCACCTTTATTTAACGTCCTATTATGGTAATGTCCATGTTCAAACATGGGTATAGATGACGAAACTGGAGCAACAGCATAACTACAGCATAAAATGCACTACCGGCGGGCGGAAAGCCCGCCGGTAGTGCATTTTATGCTGCAGACAAACAGAAAAAGCGTGCAGAAAAAGTAAACAAGCATATTATAATTTTATGCATCGTCTCAAAAGCGACCGTTGAGAGTAAAAGGATTAAATGTGTGTTTTTCATCATTTGTTAAATAAACTCACTCACTCACTGATGCACATAGCCTCCACGGCCGTCTCGCCCATGCTCCCGTCACCATGAACGTCGGTCCACAGCCCGAGTCCACGCCGTAGATATCGGTACACCCCCGAAAAATAAAATAATTTAGTCAAATAAACTCAATATTTTTCTGCAAATTGAGAAAGTTTGTAATGAAAGAACTGAATGTCCCGCAGAGATATAATTGATATGTGTTGATCTCCTTTTTTTACTGATTTCTTTTTGGCTTGCGTTTGCTTGCCGTAATAGGGTTTTATTTCTTGTTTCAGCTTTTTGGATTTAATTGAGAAATTGAACGATAATCTAGTTGAGTTTCCTAATATATTATTTTGCAAATTTCTTAGTACGTTGTTGATTTAAGTGATTTAAGAAGTACGCAAATATTTTAGCCGGATTTCTTTGTGCTCTTTGGCAAATATAAATTGGAAAATATTGTAAAATTCGTCACGGAAATTTGGCTTTGCAATCAATAACAACAATCTTAGCTGTTTCTATTTTGTAATTGTTCAAGGATTGTCTTTTGTTTAGAATGCTTTTTTTTGCAATTTTTAAGCTTTTTTTAGTTAGCCGCATTCGATCAAAGATTTAATTTTGTCACTCAGATTGTATCACGTTCCAGTTTGTTTCTAAATGTTCGATATAATAAGATTGTGGCCGAGCCGACTCTGCGCGTGGCCTTCGACAACTTGCCGGACGTGCCGGCTGCGCTCGCGTCGGCCGAGACGGCGCCGGGCCCTCGCCGGATCATCCGGGCTTCTGTTCTACGCGCGCCAGGCGGAGTCCGCGCGCCGAGCGCCGCCGCGACCTCCGCCGGGAACTGGCCGACGATCCAGTTCCAGGGCGCGATCGACTACGAGTACCCGAACGGCCCGCATGCTCGCATACGTGACGCAGAAGACGGTCGGGCTGACCGCCAGCGTGCCGCTGTTCGAGGACGCGCCAGACGTCGCGCCGGCCGACCGGCAGAAGCACCTCGCGACCGCCGCCGAGCGCCGCGCGCGACCTCGCGGCCGAGCAGCTCGCGCGCGACTGGGACAAGGCGCGCGCGACGCTGGCGTCCCTGCGCGACCAGCAGACGCTCGACGACCGCGCCGTCGCCGAGTCCGCGGAGCTCGCGCGTCTGATCTACCTCGTCCTATCAAGGCCGGGCGCTCGAGCTATCTCGACGTGCAGACCTACGACCTCAGCGCGCTGCCAGGCGAAGGTCGCCGCCGCGCAGACGCGCGCGCAGATCTTGATCCAGCTCGCGACGCTCGCCCAACTCGCCGCGCAAGGAATGACCATGAAGAAAAACAAGAAATGCTCGCGATCCCGGTGCTGCTCGTCGCGGCGCTCGTCGCCTGGAAGTTCGCCGCGCGCGCGAATTCCGCTACGCGGGCACCGTCGAGGCGACCGACGTGAGCCTGTCGCCGCGCATCTCGTCGACGATCTCGACCGTCACCGTGCACGAGGGCGACGTCGTGTCGCCCGGGCCAGGCGCTCGTCGAGCTGGGCTGCGAGGACCTCAAGCTCGCCGCCGACATCGCCGCGCACGACTTCGAGCGCTCGGAGCGGCTATACAAGGAAGGCTCGACCCCGTTCGAGACCTACGACCGCGACCGCAACCGCCGCGACATGACGGCCCTGCAGTGTCCTGGTGCCGGATCGACTCGCCGATCCACGGCACCGTGCTCGCGCGCCTGCACGAGCCGGGCGAGTGGGCCTCGCCGGGCGTGAACCTGCTGACCCTCGCCGATCTCGACTCGGTCTACGTCTACATCTACGTCCCGCAGACCGTTCTCTACAAGCTCAAGCCCGGCGACGAGCTCGCAGGCCTTCCTGCCCGAGGCCGGCGACAAGCCGCGCAAGCGGCGCGCGTCGCCTTCGTCCGTCCCGAGGCCGAGTTCACGCCTAAGAACGTGCAGACGCGCGAGGAGCGCACGCGCCTCGTCTTCGGCGTCAAGGTCATGCTCGACAACGCCGACCAGGCGCTGAAGCCGGGCATGCCGATCGAAGTGGCGCTGCCGCACTAGGCGACGCCATGGCCGGGATCGGCATCGAGGTCGCCGGCCTCAAGAAGAGCTTGGGCCCAACCAGGCGCTCGATGGGACGACCTTTTCCTTCGAGCCGGGGCTTCTGCACGGGCTGATCGGCCCCGACGGCGCGGGCAAGACCACTCTGCTGCGCACGTTGATGGGCCTGCTGAAGCCCGACGCGGGGACGATCCGCTTCTCGCGCGACGGGGCCGCGTCGATTCCGCCGATCCGCGCCGGCATGGCGTACCAATGCGCTGCAGCCCGCCGAGGTCGAGGAAGTCATCCTTTGCCAGATGCTGGGCCGGGCCATCGTGTTGGTGCGCGAGGACCAGTTGTCGCTGGCCATCGGCCGTCGCGGTCAAAACGTGCGTTTAGCTAGCAAGCTGTGTGGCTGGGATATTGAGATCATGACCCGCGAAGAGCTCGACGAGTCGATCGAGCGGGCCGTGGGGGGGTTTTCCGCGCTGGAGGGGGTCGACGACGGCCTGGCCGAAAAGCTGGTTGGCGAGGGCTTCCTGACGTTCGACGATCTGGAGGTCATCGAGCCGGATGCCCTAATGGAAATGGGCTCTCTAACCCAGGAGCAGACCGATTCGATCGTCGCCCAAGCGGAGGTCAAGGCTCGCGAGGCAGAACAGGCGGCAGCGGTCGAACGCCGACGGCAGCGCGAGCAAGAGCGGATTGACGCCGCCACCGCCGTCGCCGAAGCGGCGGAACGCAAGGCAGCAGAGCGCGACGCGGCTGCGGAAGGCGCCGCCACGGCAGAAGGCGCCGCTGCAGCGGAAGGCGCCGCCACGGATGCGAGCCAGCCTGCCGTCGAATCGGCGGATGCGGCCGCGCACGAGGACCATGCAAATGGCCCAGCTGCTAATGGCCCTACCGCTGGCGGTGCGGACGAGGGAACGAAGCAATCGACAGCGGAAGAAGGATGAGTGAGTCAGTCTTACGGGAGATCACCGTCATGAGTTAACGTACAATTGAGGATCTTGGCCGCGGTCGGCAGCAATGTGACCGGCCGAGTCCCGGCATCGGAGAAGTCAACTTGGCAGTTCGCATTTACTCGCTAGCGAAAGAATTGAAGCTCGACAGCAAAGTGCTGGTGGACATCTGCACCAGCGCGGGCGTGACCGGCAAAGGATCGGCGTTGGCAAGCTTGACCGACGAAGAAGTGGACCGCGTGAAGGCCTACCTGACCGGCGGCTCCAAGGCCGCTGCGCCCGTTAGGCGGCCAACTGCGGCGACTGCCATCCCCGCGATTACCCCGCCGGCTCCGGTCGCCGCAAAGGCTCCCGTCGTAGCCGCAGCTACGACCACGCTCGAGCCGCCGCCACAATCCCATGCTTTGCGGCGCGAAGACTACATTACGCCCGGCGCCGTCGCGTCGGAAAAAATGCACGTGATTTCCGCGGACAAGTCGTCCAAAACCAAGAAGAAAGCCAGCGGCGAGTCGGCCAAACCGCCGGTGACCCGCAGCGGTACCGGCATCAAGTTGGCTCCGCTCCCCACGGCCTCGCAGCCAACCACCGCCGCGCCGGCTCCCGAGCCGACCCCTCAAAAACCTGACCTTAAATTGCCGGTCGATGCCATCCGTGCTGGCCGCGCCGGTACCAAGCCACTTTCCGAGCACCTGCGCAAGCACGAGCAAAAGCGTAAAGAGGCCGCTGGCGAAGAGACCGTAGCTGCGCCGCCCCAGGTCGGCAAAGCTCCGCCGCGCGATCGTGGTCCTGCGCGGCAAGCCTTTGCCCCCCGTGATGCCGCCAGACGAAACCGAACGCGATCGTTGCGCCGTTCCCGCGGTCCGGCGCCGGCCGTGGCCGTCGACGGGGAGCCAGGCCTGTTGGGCGGGCGCGAGCAGCGGCAGATCAACCGCAAGCGGCTGGCCGTTGCCCCGCGCCGTTTGAACGCCGACGAAGACGACGCTCCGGTTGCGCCGTCGCGGCCCCGTCGCCCTGCCCAGCGCATGAAGCGCACCGGCGCGAACACGGCGGCTCCGCGCAAGAGCAAAGTGACCTTGGAAATGCCCTGCACCGTGCGCAGCTTCTCGGAAACGGTCGGCGTGCCGGCACAACAAGTGTTGCGCCAGCTCATGGCCATGGGCAACATGCTCAATATCACGGCCACGATCGAGCCCGAAACCGTCGAAATGCTGGCGCTTGAGTTGGGCGTCGAAGTCGATATCAAGCAAGCCGTCGATTTCGCCGACGAGCAACTGGCGGCCATCACCGATCGCGAGGACGACCCTGCCCTACTCCAGCCGCGGCCACCGGTCATTACCTTTCTCGGACACGTCGACCACGGCAAAACCTCGCTGCTGGACCGCATCATCGGCATTGACGTGGCCAGCCGCGAGAGTGGCGGCATCACGCAGCACATTCGCGCCTACCAGATCGAAAAAGACGGCCGCAAGATTTCGTTTGTCGACACTCCCGGCCACGAGGCCTTTACCGAAATGCGCGCCCGCGGCGCAAACGTCACGGACATTGCCGTGCTGGTCGTCGCGGCGGACGACGGCGTCATGCCGCAAACGGAAGAAGCGATCAGCCATGCTCGGGCGGCCGATGTGCCAATCGTGGTGGCTTTGAACAAGATCGACCTGCCGGGCGTCGACGTCCAGCGCATTTATCAGCAATTGGCGACGAACAATTTGCTGCCGACCGAATGGGGCGGCGACATCGAAGTGGTAAAGACCAGCGCCACCACCGGCGTCGGCATCGACGATTTACTGGAAACGTTGCTCACCATTGCTGAATTGCACGACTATCGGGCCAATCCCGATCGGCCGGCGTACGGCACCTGCCTGGAGGCTTCGCTTCATGAAGGGCGCGGCGTGGTGGCCAAGGTGATCGTGCAAAACGGTACGCTGCGCGTTGGCGATGCCATCGTGTGCGGCACGTCGTTCGGCAAAGCCAAAGCCATGTACGACACGCTCCGGTCAACCGCCACGTATCCCGAGGCCCTCCCCTCGATGCCCGTCAATCTGACGGGCCTGCACGAGGCACCCGCCGCCGGTGAACGCTTTTACGTGATGCCTGATATCCCCATCGCGCGGCAGATTGCCGAAGAGCGCGCCAGCAAGAATCGCCGGGTCAGCCTCGGCGGAGTGACGTCGCACGTCACGCTGGAAAACCTGTTCGACCGCTTGGGCCAGGAAGAAGTCCAGACGCTGAACATGATTCTGCGGCCGACGTGCGAGGATCGATCGAGGCGATCCAGAAAGAACTGACCAAGCTGGAGCATCCGGAAGTGAAAATCAAGGTGCTGCAGGCCACGGTCGGGGGCATCACCGAAGCGGACGTGCATCTGGCCGACGCCTCGGACGCGATCATCATCGGCTTCAACGTCGTGCCGGACGAAGGTGCCCGCAGCCTTGCCGACCGGCGGGGCGTGCAGATTCGCCGCTACGACATCATTTACAAGCTGACCGAGGATCTTCGGGCCGCCTTGGAAGGCATGCTCAAGCCCGAAAAGCGTGAAATGGAACTGGGACGCGCCTTGGTGCAGCGCACCTTCGCCATCAGCCGAATGGGCACGATCGCGGGCTGCCGGGTGTTGGCCGGCACGATGCAGCGGAATGCCCGCGTCCGCGTCATTCGCGACAGCCGGATCATCGGCGACTATCCGCTCGACTCGCTGAAGCGCGAAAAGGACGACGCCCGCGAGGTTCGTGAAGGCATGGAATGCGGCATCAAAGTCGGCGGATTCAATGACTTGAAGGAAGGCGACATTCTCGAGGCGTACAAGATCGAGGAGTTCGCACGGACGTTTTAGCCTCCGCCGTAATCAATGCAACCCCCGTAGGGCCGGCCGTGGCGGAGTCTTCTTGGGTGACTGTGGCCGGAACAGCCTGACCCACCACAAAATACGGCCGGCATAGCCGGCCCTACGGGATGCCTTGTTCCGGGAAGGTGCTTTTTTGGCCGGTCCTAAGGCACAGCATTCGAATTGCCCATGACGTCGCGACGCGTGCAAAAAATTTCTGAAGCGATCCGTGAAGTCGTCAGCATGGCGATTCTCACCGAGGTCAAAGACCCACGGATCCGTGACGTCACCGTGACGTATGTGGAGGTCACGGGCGATCTGCGTCAAGCCAAAGTCCACGTCTCGGTGATGGGGGACGAAACCCGGCAACAGCTGACTTTGCGGGGCTTGCAAAATTCGGCTGGATTTCTGCAAAGCAAAGTGGCCAAACGAATTGACACGCGTTACACCCCCCGACTGGAGTTCGTGCTAGACTTAGGGGTCAAGCGGTCGATTGAAATCGCTAAGATTCTCCAGCAAGTGTTGCCGCGGCCAGCCCCGGAAACGCAGCCGTCCAACGAGGACGCTGACGAGGAGGATGCCGACGAGGACGATATCGGCGAAGAGGCGACCGCCGAGGAACATGCCAACCGCCAGCCTGATAACGCAACTGAGCACGACGACCGCGAAAAGTGAAGCTTTTAGACGCGGGAGCCGTGGGTTATCCGCGGGCCTGTGAATATTGCGTGGCTTGCTATTTTATTTCTGAAGCTACCTCCACAACATCTGCTTGAAAACAGCCGACATTCTAACACGATCCGCCCCGAGAGACGCATGAGCACACCCAACCGCGCCACCCTGTTGACGAAGATCCACAAGGTGCTGAAGAAGCACTACAAGCCGATCGCGCCTCAGGGAGAGCAGCCCTTGCTGGAGGCGTTGCTATTCGCCTGCTGCCTGGAGAACACCCACTTCGAAACGGCGGCAAAAGTCTTTCAAGCCATCAAGACCTCGTTCTTCGATTGGAACGAAGTCCGTGTGACCACGGTCAAGGAACTGTCCGAAGTGATGGCGCCGTTGCCTGACGCGACAGCCGCCGCGACGCACCTCAAAGGAATCCTGCAGAGCGTTTTCGAATCGGAATATTCGTTTGAATTGGAGTCGCTCAAAAAGCAGAACATCGGGCAGGCCGTCAAGCGATTGCAGAAGGCGGAAGGAGCGACTTCCTTCATCGTGGCCTACGGCACGCAATCGGCGCTCGGCGGCCATTCGATTCCGCTGGATCGAGGCGCTTTGGGAGTGCTCGTCGTCTTAGGGGCCGCCAGCGAAGCCGAGGCGGTCAGCGGCAACGTGAGCGGCCTCGAACGTGCGATTCCCAAGAGCAAGGGACAGGAATTCGGCCGGCTGCTGCACGAACTCGGGGCCGACTTCGCGGCCAACCCATTTTCTCCTCCGCTGCGCGAGCTGCTGCTGTCAATCTCGCCCGACGCGAAAGATCGGTTTCCCAAGCGCGGTGTCAAGAAAGCCGAACCCGAACCGGCGCCGATCAAGAAGAAACCTGAAGAAAAGCCCCTTCCGGTAGCCCAGTCATCCCAGCCGCCAGCGACGAAAAAGAAAGAAACTCGCGCCGCCGAGCCGCCGGCCAAAGCGGCGACCGGGTCTAAGAAGTCAGCCCCTGGGCCTAAGAAAAAGGTTCCGCAAAAGCAACCGTTGGCCAAACGCAAGCCGCGGTGAACCAGGTTCGGCCGGTCGGACGAGCTACCCCTCTGGCAGGCCCTATTCGGTTGCAGAATTACAGTGCAGAAATATGGCACAGGCCTCGTAGAATAAACCTCAGACGTTTTGGATTGCGGATTCATTTGACGGTTGGTCAAGGAGGTACCCCGTGGCCAGGCAATTCTATCGCATGCGATTGTTAGCTCTGCTCAGCGTCGCGGCTTCGGCCTTCGCAGTTTCGGCCCTGGCCGCACCGCCGGCAGATCAGGCTGTCAAGCCACCGTCCAAACCCGTGGCAGCCCCCCTGGACCTCGACGACCCAGTCGAACCCCTCGTGCCGCTGCGCCCGCGCAGCGAAGCCGAAGCGGATCGGGTCCGGGCCCACTCGTTGTTCAGCGCCGGCCGCATGGCCGAACAGAAGCAGGATTTCGCCGCCGCCCTGCGGCTCTATCAGCGCGCCCTGCGCTACGACTCCAACAGTGTGCCGGTCCTGCGGGAAATCGTGCCGCTGGCTTTCAGCCAGGATCGCGCCGCCGAAGCCGTGCGCTGACGCGCTGATGTACGTCGAAAAAGAGCCCACCGACTCGGTCCTCCTGAAGCGGCTGGCCGTCACCTTGTCGGACACGGGAGACGACCCGCGGGCCTTGAAACTGTATGAAAAAGCCGCCGAGCTGGACGCCAAGCAAAAACCGGCGGCCGCTCAGGTGCTGCTGTGGATGGAGATGGGGCGCCTGTACTTTTTGGCCAAGAATTTCCAGCGGGCGGCCGACTCCTTCGCTCAGGTCATCAAGGCGCTCGACAATCCCGAGCAGTACGGCCTGGACGATGCGGTCCGCCGCAAGCTGCTCGGCTCCGGCGACATCACCTACCAACTGTTCGGCGAAAGCTTTCTCGAGGCCGGACGCACGGACGAGGCCCTCGTCGCCTTCGAAAAAGCGAATGTGCTGCTCCCCAGCGAAGGGGTGCTGGCCTACCAGCGGGCACGCATCGACGCCAAGCGCAAACAACCCGCCGCGGCTTTGGAAAAACTGCAAGTCTACTTCAAAAAGCATCTTTCAAATCAGGGGACGGGCCCTTACGAACTGCTAACCACCTTGCTGCAAGAATTGAACCAGACCGATGAGCTGGTGCCGCGCTTGGAAGCTCTGGCGACCGACGATCCGGAAAACATGCAAGTGACCTATTTCCTGGCCCAGCAATACGTCACGACAAACCAATTGGCGAAAGCCGAACCCCTTTTCCGCAAGCTGCTGGACGTGCCGAATAAGCGGCCGCCGGTGGAAGCCTATCAGGGCCTGGTCAACGTGTACCGGCGCACCGATCAAACCGGTCCGTTGTTGGCTCTGCTGGGAGACGCCATGAGCCGCGGCGGCAGCCTGGCGGTTCTGGGAGATCAGGCCAAGGCATTGGAAACGGATGCCGCAGTCTCGACCGCCCTCATCGAGCTGGGGCGGCGGCAAAAGGCCGCCGACGATCCGAACTTTAATTATGGCCGCAGCCTGGCCGTGGCGATGTTGGCCCTCTCTCAGAAGCAATGGGACGCGGCCGGCGAGTTTTTCGACGTGGCCATCAAGGAAGAACCCAAAAAGGCCCCCGAGATTTTGCTGACCTGGGGCCTGGGGCTGCTCGTCGCCAATCAGCCAAATGAGGCCGCTAAGATTTTTCAGCGCGGCGTCGATGAAAAGATCTTGCCGGTGGATAACCCCACGTTCCAGTTCTACCTGTCGGGCGCCCTGGAGCTGGCCGGCCAAACCGATGCGGCAATCAAGTACGCCCGGGAAGCGGCCGAAGCCCGCAAAGAATCGCCCCGCTTTCTGGCCCGTGTCGCCTGGATTCAATACCACGCCAAGCGCTACGCCGACGCCCGAACGTCGTACAAGGCCGTGCTGGACAAGTTCGATAGCACCTTCGAACCGGAGGAAGTGCGGGAAGTGATGCATGATTCCCGCATGGCCCTGTCGAACATCGAAGTCATCGAGCATCATATGTCGGAGGCGGAAGAATGGCTGGAACAAGTCCTCGACGAATTTCCCGAGGACATCGGCTCCCTGAACGACTTGGGCTACCTGTGGGCCGACCAAGGCAAGCACCTGGAGCGCTCGCTGGTCATGATCCGCAAGGCGATTGACAGCGACCCCAAAAACATGGCCTATCTCGACAGCCTGGGCTGGGTGCTGTTCCGCCTGGGTCGCTATCCGGAAGCCGTGACTCAACTGCAAGCCGCGGCCGCCGTGGAGAAACCCGACGCGGTGATCTTCGACCATCTGGGAGACGCCCTGCAAAAGAGCGGCGATCTACCAGCCGCCAAAGCCGCCTGGCAGCGAGCCCTGGAAGGTTTTGAGAAAGATAGTGAAGCGGATAAAGCGAAAGCAGTACGGGAGAAGCTGGCGGGCAAGTGACCCGAGCCGGATGCATGTGCTTCCGGATTTTTGACAAGTTCTAAAGCGAGAGTCAGTCGATGGCTGGACATTCTCATTGGGCGAACATCGCCCGCAAAAAATCACTGGTCGATAACAAGCGCGGGAAAGTTTGGAGCAAACTTTCCAAGGCGATCATCGTGGCGGCCAAGGCCGGCGGCGGCGATCCCGATGCCAACCTCAAGCTGCGGTATGCCATTGATGCCGCCAAAGCCATCAGCATGCCCAAGGACAACATCCAGCGGGCCATCAAGCGCGGCACCGGCGAGCTGGAGGGTGGCAATCTCGAAGAGGTGATTTACGAGGGCTACGGCGCCGGCGGTGTCGCCGTGCTGTGCGAGATCCTCACCGACAACCGCAACCGCACGGCCGGCGAGATCCGCAAGATTTTCGAAATCGCCGATGGCAAACTGGGAGCCACCGGCTGCGTCGCGTGGATGTTCGATCGCAAAGGACTGTTTCTCGTTCCCGGCGATACAATCGACGAAGACAGCCTGCTGGAATTTGCCCTCGAACACGGCGCTGAAGACGTCAAGCGGGTCGACGACAAATTCGAGATTACCTGCGATCCGAGCAACTTTGGCGACCTGGACGCCGCACTCAAGGCCAAGGGCATTCAGCCGGAATTGTCCGAGATCAGCCGCATCCCCACCTCGACCGTCGACCTCGACGCCGAAACGGCCCGCAAGGTGCTGACACTGATGGAACGGCTGGACGATCATGACGACGTACAGAGCGTGTCGTCCAATTTCAACATCCCGCAAGGGGTGCTGGCGGATTAAGAATGGTGTGGCACGCTCTGAAACGTGTGGCACGCTCTGAGCCCTGCGAAGGGCGTGGTGCCCAGGCGTTCGAGCCCGCAGCGCAAGCAAGGGAAACCGGTAAACGCTGTCCCATGCTTGCGCTGCGGGCTTCTGGTCTCTCTCGCGAAGCCTGCTGGCTCACTTGCAAGCCTTCAGAAACGTCACCAGGTCCGCCAACTCTTGCCGCGTGAGCTGTTGTTCCAGCCCGGCAGGCATCACGGAAACCGTGCCGGGATGGGTCTCTTCCACGTCTTCGCGGGAAATCCTCGCTTCCTGATCCGGCCCGGTCACCAGCGTGATCGCGGCGGCCGTCTCCGAACGAATCAGACCACTAAAAATCTTGCCCGACGTGGTGACCACCTGGATCGGTTCGTAGCTGCGCACGAAGCTGGCGCTGGGAAGCACGATCGCTTCCAGCAGATCGCGCTCGGAACGAATCTGGCCGATCTTGGTCAAGTCCGGTCCGACCTTGCCTCCTACATAGCCGATGGCGTGGCAGGAAACACACACGGCTTTGCGGCTGTTGAACACCACCTGGCCGCGCCGCACGTCTCCATCCTTAAACGAGCCCAGCAGTTCGTTGATCTTGGCTGCTTGCTCGGCTGTCGCGGCTTCCAGCTTGGCCACGAGCTCCGCCGCCGGCGCTGCCACGTCAGGCCCGAATTTTTTTAGAGTCGTCTTCAAGGCATCGGCTCGAAGCGAACGGAGCGCGGTGGATTCGCTCAAAGCCTGAATCGCCTTCAGCCCCAGTTCCTTGTTGGTCGATTGGCTCACCGCAGCCAGTAGGCGTTCCAACTCGACGGGAGTGGCGGAGCGCAGCATTTCGGCCACGGCCAGCAATTGCTCCGGGCTGAGCCGGGTCTTCGCCAGAATGTCGGCGGACGTTGCCCGCGACGTTACCGGCTGCCCGGGCCGCGCCTGCTCCGCCAAAAACTCGAAGACCGCGGCGCTCGGTTGCTTCAGGCCGCCGGGAACCATCGCCAACGCCGTCAGGCGCAGTTCCGCGTTCAGCGCTGGGTTGCTTGCCGTCTCGAGCAGCTTGGGGGTCAGCTCCGCGGCTTGTTCGGCTCGTATGGGCAATGATTTTGCCGCACGAATCGCTTCCGCCGCCAGCTTCTCATCGCTACGCGAAAGGACCGCCGTCAGCACGTCGACCCAGCTCTGCGGGACCTGCTTCAAACGGCTATCGGACATTGCTTGCAAGACCACGCACCGCACCTCCATGTCGGCAAATCGGTTTCCCACGGTTTCGGCCATTAAGTCCTGAATTTTCGCGGAGCCCGCGAAACCGGCAAGTTGCCGCTGAAATTCCTCCGGCATGTCGAACACGGGCCGTTCGGCCTTGAACTGCTGGCGATAGTAACCGACCAGCGTCTCGCCCCATTCCGGATGCCGCCCGCAAACCCAAGCGGCCGCTTCCCGCAGGGAGGCATCCTTGGCCGTCATAAAGCGGGTCACCTGCTCGGGGCGGAGTGCGCCGTCGGGCATTTGACCGAGCGCCATGAGGGCGGCCCGCTGCACTTTCGGATTATCGACTTGCAGCCCTTTGACGGTTTCCGTCGGCGTCGCGATTTCGATCAAGGCATACGTCAGGGCATGCGCGACGATCTCGTCTTGGGCGGTCTTGAGTGCCTCGAAAATTGCCGGCACGGCGGTTGGATCGCCAATCCGGCCGAGGGCCTCGGCAGCCAGCCGCTGCGTTCGCGCGGACAAATGATTAGGAATTTTCTCGACCAACGCGGGCAATGCCGCGCGGTCGCGCAGCAAGCTGATCACTCGCAAAGCGGTTGCACGCACCGGTTCGTGAAAGAAGAAATTCTCCCGAATCACCACGCGAGCAGCCTCGGAATCAACCCGAGCCAGCGCCCACAGGCTACGAATTAAGTGGGTTTCGTTATCCGCACCCTTCTGTACTGGATAGGCATCGTTTGTTCGACGCCGAACTAGCTCATTTGCGGCCTGCTCAGCCACGGCAAACCTGACGTCGGACAGAAATCTCGCCACATGCTGAGCCGGAAGATCGGCCCAGAGAATTTTTTTGCCGCGCGGATCGTCGGGAAGAAAGTCGGTGGTAATGCGATAGATGCCGCCCACCACATCCGGCTTGACCAATTGCGACGTGGGACAGCAGAGCTTATACCAGCCGCCGGTGTCGATCACCAGCAAGCTTCCGTCGGCATCTTCGAGCACATCCGTGGGATGAAAATCCAAATCGGCTGCGACCAGGAAATCGCTGTCCTCGGTTTTGAAAGTCGCCCCATCGGTGAGCAACTGGTGCCGCGTGACTTTATGCAAATTGAAGAGAGTCGCGAATAGATTTTGCTGATATTCCTTGCCGAACGTCTTCGACTGGTAGCACATCAGCCCGCTCGGCGCGGCTGGTCCCAGGTGGGTCATGACCGGAAGCACGTCCGGGCTGGTGTGGATCTGATCGTCGATGACGTTATGTACCTTGCCGTACAAGCCGCCGTAGACGGCGTGAATGATCCCGTCCCGCCGGCCGCCGGCTGGCTGCTGCACGAAGGTGGAGGTGAAAAAAATCTCCCCCGTGCGGTCGAAGGCCACCTCCACGGGATTGTCCATTCCGCCGGTCATCACCGGCTCGATACCCGTGCCGTCGGGGCGTGCCCGAAAGATGTGCGAGGCACGGGTCACCAGCGGAGGCTTCCCCGGCCTTTCATAAGTTTGCTCGTTAAACGCCCCTTTGCACCAGTAGATCCAGCCGTCGGGTCCCAGGTACGGCCCGTGCAGATCGTTGGCGCAGCCGTTCAGTGTTTTGCCGTCGAACCACTCGACGCGCTGGTCGGCAACACCGTCGCCGTCCGTGTCGGTGAGTTTCCAGATGCTGGGAGGGGCGGCGACATAGAGCGAGCCGGCCAGCCACATGGCCCCCTCGGGGAGCATCATGTTGTCGGCAAACACCGTGCGGCGGTCGAAGCGTCCGTCGCCGTCGGTATCTTCCAGCCGCACGACGCGGTGCGGCTTGTCGATAAGCTGCTGCTTCGACGGAGCGTTCGTACCCGACGCTTCGGTGACGTACAGCCGCCCGTCGTCGTCGAACGCGGCCGAAATGGGCCGTTCGACCAGCGGCGATCCGGCGGCCAATTCCAGCTTGAAGCCGTCGGGCAGCGTGAAGGCGTGGCCGTGCAATTCAACTTCGGCACTGCGCGCTGCGCTGGGCGGTAAGCAGAGCAGCAGGGCCGCGGCAATGGCAAAGGACAATGACCTGGGCATGTCCGTCAGCCTAGCAGCGGTGGAGGGGCGCGTCAAAACTACGCCGGATAATCAGCAGGACGGGCTGGGAAGCCCGTCCTACTCTTCCGACCGAGGCCCAATTGAGACCTAATGTGCGATCTCGGCCCAGTACTTTTCGAAGTCGAAGTTCAGGCTATTGTCCAGGTCGTGGCATTTGCGGCACGATTGCTCGTCGGCCTGCGCCTTGTCTTGATGCAGCAGCGCTCGCCACTCCTCCTTGAGCAACTTATTGTCCCCCTTTTCCGCCGCCACGTGGGCCGCTCCCGGGCCGTGGCAGTTCTCGCACGAGTTGCCGGCCAATTGCGGGGTCCTTTCCAGGCTCTCGAAGCCTGACTTGTAAGGGAAGAATTCCTGCGGGTTCCAGCCCGTTACGTGACAGCTCACGCACTCCGCGTCGAAGTGTCGCGCGGGCTGCAGCTTAACCAGCGTGTCGGTCGAGGTGGCATGTTTGCTTTTGCTCCACACGTTCCAAGCTTCGGCGTGACACTCGCGGCAACTGGCGGCGCCGACGAACCGCCCCGCCGCCTCGTTGCCCGCTTTGGACTGCGGATGGGTCGCGGGGCGCAGCCCCAGGCCCGACCAGCCCAAGGCTTGCAATTGTGATTGATACGCGGTCATCAGGCCTACCATTTCGGGGGAGATTGGAAATCGCGAGTCGAGCGCGACGCGTTGATACCGGACCGGCTGCTTGGGGTCGTCGTAGAAACCGAGCACGACGGCATACATCCCCTTGTGTCCCACTTCAATGAACAGGGCCTTGCTCCCTTCGATTTTCTTCGCTTCCGCCGGCGGTTCATCCGGTCCGTCGCCGGTGACCACCACGTCGAACTGCGGAAACTTCCTGGCCAGGGACTCGGATTCCTCCAAGGTGGCGTTGGCCAACAGGATCTTGAGATCGCAGCCCTCGAGTTGCGGCAGCACCTGCGGCAGCGCCACGGCGGCCGGCTGCACCTGCAACTCGGCGTTGTTGACCTGCTCCCGAAATTCATCGCCTAACACCGAGGTGATGCCGAGCTTCATGCCGCCGACCTCGACGATCCGCACGCGGGGCGTCAGGCCGAACAGATCGACGTTGGCCGAGACGAAGATGTTTTGATCGGGCTGGGTGCCCGTGACGGCCGCCACGACTTCTCCGGCACTGAGCCGCAGGTCGCCGGCGCCGAAGCCCACGGCCGCATAATGCATGGCGCAGCGCATCGGCCGAAATGGCAAATTGCAGCTCCGCTTGCTTACCGAAGCGGCGCACCAGTGAGCCCACGTCGAGCGGAGCCAGCGGCCAGCCAGCGGCCGCCAATTGCTTGAGCAACGAGTGCCGGCGGCTCAGCCCACCTTTTTGATTTTCCAGACCGGCACAGCCGCAAGGCTCCAGGTAACCGTCTTGCCGGCCGGTGATCACGAGGGCGAGCTTCGGCCGCGGCCAGCCGTCGAAGAATTTTCCATTCACCGCCACAGGATCAAACTTCGCCGCTTTGCCGAGCCGGTGCTTTGCATCCCCGTTATCCCTGGCCAGCACCGGAGACGTTTTCTCGCCTGGCGTTTTCTCGCCTGACGTGGGCCCGGCCGTGGCGGGCGCCGGCTCTGTCGCCGCGACGGCAGGCTGAGGGGACACTCCGTCTGAGACCACCGGCTTCTCGGCTGACAACTTCTCGTCTGGCGACGACTCCGGGGGAATATCGGCAATCGGTTTCGGCATCACCGGCCGCGGAGGCGGCGGAGCTTCTGAACTGGGCGTACAGCCGGCCAGCGCCAGCAACCCCACGAAGCACAGGGCCGCTCGATCCGACTTGAATCTCCGAAGCGTTGGCATGGTCATCAATGGTTCCGTCCTTGGAAGTTATTGTTCGCCGGAAGTGAGATTTTCAAGGGAATTGACTGTCACGGGCGGCGGTGATTTCCTGGTACGGGGGGCCAAGCCGCAGTAATCGAACCGCATCTATCATGTCCGGCAGTTCGAGGTTCCGCTCAGTTCTCGACGAAGAACTGCACGTACAAGCGCACTTCTTTTGCCGTCGGATGCGTGGTTTTCAGGACCAGATGACCGAGCTTGCCTTGAACGGAGCCCACGTGATTGGCCGCCGGACTGCCGGGAGGAATCACCACCGTCAGAGGAATTTTGACAATGGCTCCCTGGTTAACGTCCTGCGGCTCGCCGAGTTCCACTTGCAGCCATTCAGGCTCCCGGCTCTCCTGGCGGAACTCGACTTCATGGCGATGCGGGCCGCGGACCAACAGAAACAGTTGCCGGCGCGCTCCTTCGCGACCTTTGACCAGGCCGATCGCAAGCACCCCGGTATTCCCATCCCAGCCGGAGCCAATGACCGAAATGTCGCTGTCGACTCGTCCCTGGATGGAAATATCGAGCGTCGGAGAGACCTCCTGGTTCGTCTTCAGCCGTAGCTTCTGCCGCACGGCGCCGACAGGCAACCCGGCCAGGGCCGTGACCCGCAGTCGCACACCGCTGTGAGCGTCCTCTTTATCCAGATCGGCTTGCGGCAGTGGTTCGATTTCTAGTTTAAAACGCTCCGCGGTTTCGCCTTCCAGAAACTCATGCCCACGGATCTCCAGCGGCACGCGGCTGTAGCACAGCACGCGCAGATCCGCAGTGGCGGGTTCATCGGCGATCAGCCGGCTGAAAACCAAATCGGGAGGCGAAACGCGCACCATGGTGACGACTTTTCCGCGCACCACGAGCGTTACACGAGGACGCAGCGCATCGTTGGTCAGGATTGTGGCCGTCTGCCGGAAAACTCCCAGGGAACTGGCACGATAGGAAACCTTAACGTCCTCGCTCTCGCCCGGCTCCAAGTTTTCTTTGTCCAGGCTGTAGAGGGTACACTTTGCGCAGGTGGTGCCGCCGCTGCGAACATTCAGAGGGGCCTCGCCGGTGTTCGCTATGCGGAACAAGTGCTCGGTTTCGGTTCCCAGTTGCAGTTCGCCGAAATCGAACTCATCGTGCTCGACGGACACGCGGGGCTGCGGTTGATCCGCGGGAAGCCGTTTCAAATCTCCGATCACATCGCCCACGTCACCGGATGGCGCAGTCGCGGCTGACACATTGCCATAACGGGCCCACGACGTGGCGACGCCGACACCGCAGCCACAGGCCATACCCAGAAGAACAATGAGCCAGATCCGCATCCGCAGAATCCTCCCACGGCACTGCACCGAGGCCCTTTACCCAGGTTCAGTAGATTATTAAAGCTCTGTAAATTGTAAAGGCAGCGTCGCCACAGCGTCAACGCGAACCGTGCGCAATGTCCTGCATACGTTTACGTTGCGACGCCGTAAGTTGTTTGTCGACGTGAGGCGTGCTTGCGTCCAATCGGCACGCGGCGGCGGCGGTCTGGCGGGCTTCGTCAGCCTGGCCGGCGGCTGAGCAGGCTTCGGCTAAATCCGCATTCAGCGTGGCGCTGGTGGGGTACCGCTCGACGGCTCGCTCGAAGTAGCCGGCCGCTTTCTCGGCGTCGCTCCGGTCCTGCGTCAGTGCGTAGATTTCGAGATACCACTGGCCCATTCGCTGCCAGACGGCGCTGGCGTTGGGCCGCAAGTGGAGCATAGCATCCGCTGCGGCACTGAAGCGCCTGAGTGATTGTGGAGTGCGATCCTGTTTCCAACGCCCCAGTTCATACTCCGCCAACAGCCGGACCGGTTCGGCGGATAACGGATCGGCAGCTGCGGCGGCGCGGAGTTGCTGCTGGCCGTCTTGCGGCGCCGTGTCAGGCGAGGCACTGCCGGCCGACTCGAAAGCGCGGTCCATGGCCGCCTGACAGCGCAGCACGGGGCCGTAACCGGTCAGGTAGCAGCATCCCACGGCCACAAGGGTGGCCACCAGGCCCAGCAACGGTTGAATGCGTTGCCAAGGGCTTGTTTGAACAGGCGGGGCATGTTGCGTCTCATCCGCTTCCGTCTCATTCGCTAACAGTGCCGACAGTAGCCAGAACGAACCGGCCACGCCTGGATAACCAATGCCTCCCGCTGCCAGGTGATGCACGCACTGAGCCGCCACGGCCGCGGCCAACCATTCGGGTCGCAAAGGACCGCAGCGAATCCACGCCGCCAAGATCATCCAGGTTGCGATGCCCGCGATGCCGACCAACAGCAGCCGGTCCAGCTCGAACGACAGGCCCACCAGCGGCGCGAACCCATAGGCCAGCAGCAGGCCGGCCAGTCCGCCGCCGGCGATGAACCAGAGGGTCGCTCCGGCAGAATCGGCAGCAGGTGAATCGAGCGGGTGCGGCGAGTCGAGATCTTCCACAGTCGTGCGGCACGCTCGCAGAGTGCGAAAGCCCAAGCACGCCAGCACGGCCATCATTGCCAACACGGCAGGCGTACCCGCCGTGGCCCAGATCTCCAGCAGAAAGTTGTGCGGATCACGCACCTCTTCGCTGGCCTCGGGAAGCTTGTAGACGGTGTAATCGTCCTGAAAGTTTCCAGGTCCGCAGCCGAGCCACGGATGGTCGCAAATCATGCTCCAGGTCGCCCGCCAGTATTGCATGCGATAGGTGAGCGATTTGCCGGCCTCGGTGATGACTTCCGAGTCGAGCCCGCGCACGAGGATCGCTCCCCCGACGAGCAGCAAGATCGCGCCGGCAGCGATCAACAGCCGGCGGCCCGAAAGCCAGCGACGTCCGCGTGGCGACAGAACGTAGAGGGCCGCGATGCCGACGCCTGTCGCAACGTAACCACTGCGGCACTTGGTCAGCACCAGTGAGCCGGCGATGACCGCGCTCAGAACGCCGCAGCGCCAACCGGCGGCGTTGGCCGCAACCGCGAGCGCGACAATCAGCCAGGGAACCAGAAAGCCGGCCAACGAATTGGCCAAGGCAAAAGTCGCCAGCGGCTCCCTGCTCTCCAGCCGCTCTTCGAACTGCTTGCGCTGGGGCGAATCGGGCGGATACCACTCGCCGGCCTGGGCGAGCGTCCTTTCCGGGTCGCGAGCAAATTCGGCCCGTTCGGCTGGCTGAGCCACGAAATACTGATGATATCCCAGCACCGAGAGCCCGACGGCGAGCGCGATCATCGCGGCCAGCAGAGCCCGCGCTTCCTGGCGGCTGCGCACCAACTGGCGCAGGCAAAAGAAACCGGCTCCCATCCCGATCCATTCCCACAGCATGTTGACCGCGGGCCTGGGACTGCCGATGCGCACGGCGGCGGTGGCGGCGATCGTGTGCCAGACGATCAGCGCCCCAACGGCAATGTCGATTCCCTTCAGCGGCACGGCGAGTCTTCCCCGGGCAACCGCCGAAAGCAACGTTAGCGCTGCCACGATCAGCCAAAGCATGACCCAGGGTTGTCCGTCGCCGAGCCAGGCAGCGCCTTCGCTGGGAACGAGCGGCCGGCTGATGCTGAGGGCGGTTATGGCCGCTAAGAGGTAAGGGCGGAGGGGGGTATTTGCCGTGATTGGATTGGGGGACCCAGGGACGCAGTCCCCGGGCTTTATTGCACGATCGGCGCGGTTTTCGGGTTTTGCTGTCATTCGTGCATGCTTCTTTTGCGGCGGACCCTGAGTTCCAGCATGGCCGTGAGGCCCAGTAGTCCGACGATGCCGAGCAGGATTGCCACGGCGCCCGCCAGTTTCAGGCGGCTGAGAATGATCGCGGCAACGCCGCAAATCGCCGTGGCAACATAGATCACCAGCACGGCCTGCGGCGGAGTTAGCCCAAGTTCAACCAGCCGATGGGAAATATGGTTGCGATCGGCGGCAAACGGACTGCCGCCGGCGCGGAGCCGAATCAACACCACGCTAACCGTATCATAGATTGGAACCGCCATCAGGCACAAAGGAACCAGGATCGCATGGCCGGGCCGGTTGGCGCCGGCCAGCGTGGCCAACACGGTCGACATGGCCAGCAAGAACCCCACGAAGTAACTGCCGGCGTCTCCCATGAACAATCGGGCCGGCGGACGGTTATGCCATAAGAAGCCCAGCAGTGCCCCCACCAGCGTGAACGACAAACCGGCCACAAACAACTGCGGGCCAAATGACTGGGAGCCAGCCGCTCCCGTTGGCGGCGCGAGGAGCAACAAGGCTGCAAGCGATGCCGCCGCGATCGCAGCCACGCCGGCCGATAATCCGTCCATATTGTCGAGCATATTGAACGAATTGACCAGGCCGACAACCCACAACACCGTCAGCACCGCCGGTCAGGAGCGACCAATCGACAAAGCACGTGATTCTCCAGCCGCGTCCGTAAACTACGGCGGCCGCCACTAAGACCTGAATCGCCAGCCGCACGCGCCAATCGAGCCCGCCGAGATCGTCCCGCAGTCCGAGCAACAGGAGCAGGCCCGCGGCAGCCAACAGCAGCCACAAGTCGGGCAGTTTCAAAAACAGGCCGGGCAAGTGCGGTTCCAGAAACACGACCGCTTGGGTGAAGAACGAATTTCCGAGCCACTCGTAGAGCGTCGGCGATAAGTAAGGGCGACCGTCGCTATGCCACCACCATAACGCCAGGCTGCCCGCGGCAAGCGGCAGGGCCACTCCCAAGGCGATCGCCAGTCCGCCACCGAGCGGCGTGGGCGCGCGATGAATTTTGCGGCCCCCAGGCACATCCACCAGACCCCAGCGAGGCGCCCGGCGCCGCGCGGCGAATCCGGCCAGCCACGCGATCAGTAGACTGGGAATCACGGCTCCCGCCACTGTCCAATTCGTGATAGGCCAATTCATGACGGGGGCTCACTCGACTCGGCCGCTGCCGACGGCGGCGACTCGCTGGGCGATCTGGGCGGCTGACACGATCGCAGATGGTCGCGGCATTGCGTAAAAAACGCCTGGTAATCGTCCCGCCGATAGTCGGGAAACGTCCACTCGTGGGGCTGCCAGCGACGATGTTTGTACGACAGGGTGACCTCCGCGAAAATCCCGTCGGACAAGTACAACCGATGGGCATGATCCTTCGTCGACGCCAACACCAGCTTGGCTTGGGTGATATAACCGGGATCCAAATTTAACGGCCGCGGCTCTGGCTGCAAACCGAGCTGCGCGTATTCTTGCTCCCAGGCGTTCGACTCGAGTTTGAGTTTCGCCAGCCGGCCCGGGTCGATCGGCTGCTGCCAGGCCCAGAAGCACTTCTTGATGTCCGGTCCCATGCTGGACTCGTAATAGTCGGTTTCGCGAAAGGCGAACGCCGGGCTGGCCAGCGCAATGGGTCCCCAAGCGTCCGCC
Source organism: uncultured Planctomycetia bacterium (assembly GCA_963807715.1). Taxonomy (GTDB): domain Bacteria; phylum Planctomycetota; class Planctomycetia; order Pirellulales; family PALSA-1355; genus CAWECK01. Next base: position 565,014 of record CAWECK010000015.1, on the reverse strand, counting down.
GCCCGCTGGCGGCCCCACTGGAGCGCCGCGTCATAACGGCTGAAGGCCGCGACCAAGAGCAACACGGGCGATGGCGTGGTAGTGGCGCCCATGAAGTGGCCTGCATGCTATCGGATCATCGATCCCGTTACGATTCGGGTTATTCAGCCCGCCCGGGACGGTTCTTCGCGCGCCCTGCGCGCACCAAGGCCACGATTGCCTCGGCCGCCGCGGCGATGGGAATCGTGCGGGCCTCGGCCTCCCAGCGCCACTTGATTTCCAACTGTCCGTCTTTGAGGCTGCGTCCCCCGACCACCACGCGCAGCGGGATGCCGATCAGATCCGCGTCTTTGAATTTTACGCCGGGCCGCTGGTCGCGATCATCCATGAGCACATCGACCCCGGCCGTGAGCAACTCCTGATACAGCCGCTCAGCCGCCTCGCTTACTTCGGTTTCCTTGACGTTCAGCGGCGTGAGCACAACCTCGAACGGCGCGATCGCCATCGGCCACAGGATGCCATCCTGGTCGTGGCTGGTCTCGATCAGCGAGGCGATGATGCGATTAATGCCGATGCCATAGCAACCCATGATGATTGGCTGCAACTGCTCGCTGGCGTCCGCGAAGCGGGCATCGAGCGCCGCCGAATACTTCGTGCCCAACTTGAAGACGTGGCCGATTTCAATCGCGTGCCGCAATTCCATGGTACTACCGCAGCGCGGACAGGGATCGCCGGCGGCGGCGTTTCGCAAGTCGGCGAAACGTTCGGCCGGCAATTCATAGTCGCGCCCTAGATTGACCCCCACGAAATGCTTGTCGACTTCGTTGGCCCCGGTGACGGCGTTGGTCATTACCCGCACGTCGTGATCTGCCCACACGGCCGCGGACGTCAAACCGACCGGCCCGGCGAAGCCGACGGGGGCCTTGGTGACTTGTTGAATCACGTCGGGAGGAGCCAACTCGAGTTTTTGCGCGCCGAAGGCTCGGCGGATCTTCCCTTCGTTGGCTTCCTGATCGCCCCGAATCAGCACGGCCACCGGCTGGGAGTCGGCCAGGTAGATCAATGTTTTGATCATCTTCTCCGGTTTGCATTTGAGCAGCTTGCTGACTTGCTCGATGCTTCCCACGTTGGGCGTGTCGAGTTTGGTCAGCGGTTTCAAAGCCGGGGGAGCGGCTGCGGGCACCGCGGCGCGAGGGCCGGTTTCGGCTCGCTCCAGGTTGGCTGCGTAACCGCAGGCCTTGCAATGGACGATCGAATCTTCGCCGTTGTCGGCCAGCACCATGAACTCGTGACTGGCATCGCCGCCGATGGGTCCGCTCTCGGCCTCGACCGCCAGGTAGTTGAGACCGCAACGGTCGAAGATCTTGCAATACGCAGCATACATCGCGTCGTAGCTGCGGTTGAGACCCTCGACCGAAGCGTCGAAGCTGTAGGCGTCCTTCATGATGAATTCGCTGGTCCGCAGGACGCCGAATCGCGGCCGCTCTTCGTTGCGAAATTTCGTTTGAATCTGATACAAGGTCATCGGCAACTGCCGATAGCTGGAAACATGCCTGGCTACCAAATCGGTGATCACTTCCTCGTGCGTCGGTCCCAGCGCCAGCGGCACTTTCTTCCCCTGGCGAAACACCGTGAATTGCATCAACACGTTGCCAAAAGCCTCCCGGCGGCCGGTTCGTTCCCACAGGCTGATCGGCGTGAGGGCCGGCATCAGTAGCTCGACCGCCCCGGCCCGATCCATTTCCTCGCGCACGATCCGTTCGGCCTTGCGCAGCGAGCGCAAACCGAGCGGCAAGTACGTATAAGCGCCGGCCATCAACTGGCCGATCAGTCCGGCTCGCAGCATGAGCACGTGGCTTGGAATCTCGGCCCCCTCCGGGGTCTCCTTCATCGTGGGTATCAGCGAATGGCTCCAGCGCACGGCGTGCGATCCTCAATGGGGCGAAAGAAAATCCAGCGTCGGCCGATCGCCGACTTTCAGAGCCGCATTCTAAGTCAAACCTGGCAAATCGGACAGGTCGGACGGGTAATCGGCCCGCTGCACGGAGTTCAGAATAGTTGGCCGTTCTGGATGGGCTCCCCGCCGCCCCACTGTCGGCACGCGGCGGATTGCCCTAGAATCGAGCCCTTCGGACGAACCCGGGGCGACAACCTGTCGCCGCGTCCGGCATTTTTGAGAGGAAGGACTTCGCGGTGGCCACATTCCAATCGACGCTGCACCAGACACGCAAGTCAGACACGCCCCGACGGTTCGTCAGTCAATTGGCCCATCAGGAAGCCGTCGACCAGATTTTTCTGGCGTCCGAGAAGTCGCTCCGTCCGAATCGGAACGGGAACTTGTATTTGCAGTTGGAACTGTCGGACCGCAGCGGCGCGATCAGTGCCCGCATGTGGAACGCCAGCGAAAGCGACTTCAAGAACTTTGAGAACGGTGATTATGTCCGCGTGGAAGGTTCCACCCAGTTGTTTCAAGGCACCATCCAGTTGATTGCCACCCGCATTTCCAAAGTGCCGCCTCAAGAGGTCAACCCCGACGACTTTCTGATCCTGGACTCGAAGCACATCGACCGTCTCACGACCCGCCTGATCGAGATGTTGCGCAAAATCACCGATCCCGCCCTGCGCAACCTGGCCGAGTGCTTCCTGATGGACGAGGAGTTCATGCGCAAGTTCACCCGGGCACCGGCCGGCGTGAAGAATCACCATGCCTATGTCGGCGGGCTGCTCGAACACGTGGTCAGCCTGATGGAACTGGTCACCCGGGTCGCCGGACATTACGAAGAACTGAACACCGAGCTGCTGCTGATGGGAGCGTTTATTCACGACTCCGGCAAGATCGATGAGCTGAGCTATGATCGGGAGTTCGCCTACACGGACGAAGGCCAGTTGATCGGCCACCTCGTCATCGCGGTGGGCCTTCTGGATCGCAAGTTGCAAGAGGCCGAGCGGCTCTCGGGCGAGCCCGTCCCCCTGGAAACCGCGCTGCGGCTGAAGCACATGATCGTCAGCCATCACGGCCAATACGAATTCGGCAGCCCGAAGCTCCCCATGACGCTGGAAGCCGTCGCGCTGCACTTGCTCGACAACCTCGATGCCAAGCTGCACAGTTTCCAACAACTCATGCGCGACGATCCGAACGTCGACAGCCCCTGGACCAATTTCAATCAACCGCTGGGACGCAAGCTGTTCAAAGGCGAAGCCGACCCACGGCGAGCCCTCAAACCGGCGGAATAAACTCACTCCATGGCTGATCCCGATCTGGAAAATGCGGTGCTGGAGATCGTCCGGCATCCGGACTATCGTCCTATCAAGCCGCGAGCGATTGCTCACAAACTGGGGCTCGACGAGGAAGAAGCTCGCACGCTCAAGCGGACCATCAAGCGGCTCGTCAAACTGGGCCAGATCGCTTACGGCGCCAATCATCTCGTCACCATGCCTCCGACCGGCGGCGGCAAAGACCGAGTCACCGGCATTTTCCGCCGCAACGACGCGGGGCACGGCTTCGTGCGGCCCGCCGGCAGTGCGCCGGGGGCCGACCGTCAGCTCGACATTTTCATCGGGGCACACGACAGTGGCGACGCTTCCAGCGGCGACACCGTGCTGGTGCGGCTCAAGCGGAAAACAGAAACGCGCCGGCCAAACCCCGAAGGCGTCATCGTCGAGGTGATCGAACGCCAGACGCATCAGTTCGTCGGCACGTACTTCGAAGAGACCGGCACCGCGTATGTCCAGATCGACGGCAAATTATTTTCGCAGCCGATCCTGCTGGGGGATCCGGGAGCCAAGAATGCCCGGCCGGACGATAAGATCGTCGTGGAAATGGTCCGCTTCCCTTCGGCCGGCGAAGAAGGCGAAGCGGTGATCAGCGAAGTCCTCGGGCCTCGCGGCACGCCGGGTGTCGACACGCTGTCGATCATGCGAGAATTCAACTTGCCCGACGTCTTCGCCGAAGACGCTATCGAGGAAGCCCGCGCCGAAGCGGACGCGTTCAAGGAGCACGTGGGCCCACAGCGAACCGACTTGACCCAGTTGACGATCATTACGATCGACCCGGTCGATGCGCGCGACTTTGACGACGCGATTTCGCTGGAAAAAACCGACAAGGGGCACTGGCGGCTGGGCGTTCACATTGCCGACGTATCGCACTTCGTGCGGCCGCGCACGGCGCTCGACCGCGAAGCTCATTCCCGCGGCACCAGCGTTTATCTGCCCGACCGGGTGATTCCGATGCTGCCGGAGATGATCTCCAATGGACTGGCAAGTTTGCAGCCAGATCGGGTGCGCTACACAAAAACCGTGTTCATCGAGTTCACGCCCGAGGGGCTTCCCTTGAGCTCGGAGCCCGTCTCGGCGGCGATCAAGAGTTGCCGGCGTTTCAGCTATGAGGAAGTCGACGAGTATCTGGCCGACCGCGAGGCCTGGCGATCGAAACTCACGCCGGCGGTCTATCAATTGCTGTCAGACATGGATGAATTGGCGATGGTGCTGCGCTCCCGGCGCATGAAGCGGGGTGCGCTGGAGCTCACCATGCCGGAAGTGAAAATCGATCTCGATCTCGACGGCCAGGTGAACGGGGCTCACGTGGTCGTCAACACGGAAAGCCATCAGATCATCGAAGCGTTCATGCTGAGCGCCAACGAAGCGGTGGCAGAACTACTCAGCAAAGCTGAATTGTCCTTCCTGCGTCGCGTACACAAGGCGCCCGATCCGCGCAAGCTCAAAGCCCTGACCGAATTCGTCAATGGCTTGGGCATTCCGGTCGAGAGCCTGGAAAGCCGCTTTGAGTTGCAACGATTGCTCCGCGTGGTGGCCGGCCAACCGCAGCAGCACGCGGTGAATTACGCTTTGCTGCGCAGCTTGCAACGGGCCGTTTACAGTCCTGAAGAAGAAGGGCACTATGCGCTTGCCAGCGAGACCTACTGCCATTTTACGTCGCCCATCCGACGCTACCCCGACCTGACGATACATCGCTTGATCGACGCGCTCCTCATGGGCAAAAAGCCGCATCACGGTTTCGGCGAACTGGCCGTCCTCGGCGAGCACTGTTCCGACCGGGAACGCCGCGCCGAAGCTGCCGAACGGGAGCTCACCAAGGTTAAACTGCTGAATTACCTGGCCACGCGCATCGGCGATGAATTGGACGCCGTGGTGACCGGCGTGGAAGAGTTCGGGCTGTTCGTACAAGGGGTGGAATTGCCGGCCGAGGGACTGATCCACGTCAGCTCGCTGCAAGACGATTTCTATCGCTACGACAAGGCTTCGCACACGCTGAGCGGCTTTCGCTCCGGCAACTGCTATCGGCTGGGAGACCCGGTGCGCGTGCTGGTGGCGCGCGTCGATGTTGACCGGCGCGAGCTGGACTTCCGGCTCGTCGGCCGCGGCGCGAGCGAAAGCTCCGAGCGGCGTTCCAGGGGACGACGCGAAGAACGACCAGCCGCGCCATCCGACCGCCGCGGCAAGCCCACGAGTCCGCGGGCTGCCGACCATCGCAAAGGCAAGCGTAAAGGGCGGCGGAAAAAGTAAAACTGGCAGAACCCAGGGCCGGCAGTCCCTGGGCTTTACGAATTGCCAGCACGAAAGCCCAGGGATTGCCATCCCTGGGTTCGCTTACGCCGCGCGAGGGGCAGCCACCCCTCGCACACCGCCGGCCAGCCCTAGCACGTTGACGGCTTGCCGCTACAATACCGTTTCCTTGGCAACCCGTGGATCCTCGAACGCCGACGCGGCTCTTCCGGCCGTCAGGGGCGAGGGTCGCATTTATCCACCTCGTCCGCGAGGCTCGCTCCTTCTATGCCTGCACCGCTTGCCCACACCCCGCTCTACCCGTGGCATGTCGCCAGTGGCGGGCGAATGGTGGATTTCGCCGGCTGGTCGATGCCCGTGCAATACGGATCGATCGTTGCCGAGCATCAGGCGACCCGCACGGCAGTCGGAGTGTTCGATGTCTCCCACATGGCCCGTTTCCACTTTCGCGGGCCAGCCGCTGAAAAACTTCTCGACCGCCTGGTAACCCGGCGCGTCGCCGGCTTGCCGCCAGGGCGCATTTGCTATGCTCTGATCACCAACGATGTGGGGAGCATTCTGGATGATGTGCTTGTCTATCGTTTGACGGAAGCAACCTCGGGGCAACCCTTTTTCAAGCTGGTGGTCAATGCCAGCAATCGGGCCAAGATTTGGGACTGGATCGGAGTCCATCGCGATCCGTCCGACGATGTCGAAGTGGTCGACGTCACGGAAGAAACGGCCATGATCGCGGTACAAGGCCCGCTGGCCGGCGAGTTGCTGCGCACGTTTGCCGCGGACGATCCCACCAATCTCAAGTATTACGGCAGCGGCGTGACCGATCTGCTGGGCGTCTTCTGCCTGATCAGCCGCACCGGCTATACCGGCGAAGACGGCTGGGAACTCGTGATACCGGCCGCCTCCGCGGTCGACGTCTGGCAAACCCTGCTCCATCGCGGCCAGGCATCCGGAACAATTGCCGCCGGCTTGGGCTGCCGAGACACGCTGCGTCTGGAAGCGGCCATGCCGCTCTATGGCCACGAACTGACGGAAGAGATCAATCCGTTTCAGGCCGGCCTGAGGTTCGCGGTGGAACTCGACGATCATGATTTCGTCGGCCGCGACGCGCTGCTGCGGCTAAAGGACAATACCAGCTTGCCGCAGCGAGTGGGCTGGGAAGTCGCCGGCCATCGTCCGGCCGCGAAGGAAACAGCGTGTTGGTCGAAGGCCGCAAGGTGGGCCGGGTCACCAGCGGCACGATGGCCCCCACGCTGAAGCGGCCGATCGCCATGGGCTATGTCGAGCCGGCCTATGCCGCGCCCGGCACGGAGATGACCATCGACATTCGCGGCAATGCCGCGGCGGCGCGGGTCGTCAAGCTGCCGTTTTATCGCCGCAATCGCATTAAGCCATCATACGCATGACTAACGAGCGGTGGACGTAAGCCCGCTGATCCCTGCAACAAACCGGCCGACAACGAGGAACCCTGCACGTGACTCCCGAACAACTGCTGTACGCCAAGACACACGAATGGGCCCATATCGAGCAGAACAAGGCCGGCGAAATAGATTGCCACGGTCGGCATCTCGGCCTTTGCCGTCGAGGCCCTGACCGACCTTGTCTATATCGAACTGCCACCGGTCGGCCGTCAACTGAAGGCCGGCGAGTCGTTCGGCGAAATCGAGTCGGTCAAAGCCGTCAGCGATTTGTACAGCCCGCTGAGTGGCGAAGTCATCGAAGTCAACCAGCCGTTGGCGGCCATTTGGAACAGCTCAACACCGACCCTACATCGCCGGCTGGATGATCAAACTGAAAGTCACGGAGACGGCGCCGGGCAAAACTGCTCGACTTCGCCGCCTACCAGAAGCAATGTGCCGAGGAAGGGCATTAAGGGAACTGGTAATTGCGAATGCGAATGCGGAATTTCCGGAGTCAGCGTCGATCTCGCTCGTTTACTTCCGCTTTCCGTAATTTCGCGTTCCGCATTCTCAACTCTATGCCTTACATCGCCAACACTCCGGAAGATCAACGGGCCATGCTCGACGCGATCGGCGTCGCCACGCTCGCCGACCTGTTCGCGGACATTCCCGCCGAGCTGAGATTTCTCTGGTCCGCTCGACATCCCGCCGGCGCTGGGCGAGTTGGAGCTGACCGCCGCATTTGTCGCGTCTGGCCGCGAAGAATTCTCCAGCCGGCGAAAAGGTCTGCTTTCTGGGCGGCGGCAGTTACGATCACTTCATCCCGGCGGTCGTCGATTCGCTCGCCTCGCGGGGCGAATTCTACACCTCCTACACGCCGTATCAGCCTGAGGCCAGTCAGGGCAACTTGCAGGTGTTTTTCGAATACCAGACGTTAATCACTCAGCTCACCGGCATGGACGTGTCGAACGCCAGCTTGTACGACGGCGGCAGCGCGGTGGCCGAAGCCGTGCTCATGGCGATCCATGCCACCGGGCGCGCAGCAGCGCGTGGTCACCGCGGCCAGCGTCCATCCGGAATACCGCCAGGTGCTCCAGACGTATCTGACCAACCTGGGCGTCGAATTGGTCACCGTGGGCACGCCGCAAGGCACGGTTTCGCCGACCGAGTTGGCAGCCGCCATCAACCGGGACACGGCCTGCGTGCTGATCCAACAACCGAATTTTTTCGGCTGCCTGGAAGAGGTGGAAGCGATTGCCGCGGCGGCTCATGCGGTCGGGGCGCTGTTCATTGTTTCGGTCGATCCGCTCAGTTTGGGATTACTGAAGCGGCCGGGAGACTACGGCGCCGACATCGTCGTGGCCGAGGGACAATCGCTCGGCAGCCCCCTCTCCTTCGGCGGGCCCTACCTGGGCATCATGGCGTGCCGCGAGGTCTTTGTGCGGCGCATGCCCGGCCGCATCGCGGGTCAAACGGTCGATCGCCGCGGCCGGCGCTGCTGGGTCCTCACGCTGCAAACGCGCGAGCAGCACATCCGCCGCGAGAAAGCCACCAGCAACATCTGCACGAACCAGGGGCTGTTTGCCTTGCGGGCCACCATTTACCTGTCCGCGATGGGACCCACCGGCATGCGCAAGTCGCGGAGCTTTGCCTGCACAAGAGCCGCTATGCGGCGGCGCGTCTTACCGCCTCGGGTTTGCTCAAGCTAGCTTTCGACCGCGCCACCTTCAAAGAATTCGTCGTACGCGACACCGGCGGCCGCGTGTCCGACCTGCTGGCCGGCGCGCTCGATGGCGGCTTCCTGGCCGGTGTGCCGCTGGGGCGGTGGTACGAAGAGCTGGCCGATTGCTTCTTGGTGACGGTCACGGAGAAGCGGACTCGTGACGAAATCGACGGCTTGGCTGCGTGCCTGGCCCGTCGTCCCTTGACGGCAGCTTTGCATGCGTAATACCCTCGCTACCCAGTTACTTTTCGAACTTTCCAAACCCGGCCGTCGCGGTGTGGCCCTGCCGCGCGCGGACGTGCCGGTCGAACCGCTGGCCAAAATGTTGCCGCCGGGTTCGTATCGCGCCGCGCCGCCGCCGCTGCCGGAGTTGACCGAGCCTGAGTTGGTGCGGCACTTCACCAACCTGTCGACCGAGAACATGTCAGTCGATACGCACTTTTATCCGCTAGGGTCCTGTACGATGAAGTACAACCCCAAGCGGCACGAACGCCTGGCCGCGCTCCCCGGCCTGGCAGATTTGCACCCGTATCAACCCGATGAGACCCTGCAAGGTCTGCTGGAGTTGCTTTACGAGCTCCAGCAAATGTTGGCGGAGATCTCGGGCCTGCCGGCCGTCTCGCTGCAACCGGCCGCCGGCGCGCATGGCGAACTGACGGCCTTGTTGGTCGCCGCGGCACACTTCCGGGCACTCGGACAAAAGCGCACCACCGTGTTGGCTCCCGACAGCGCTCACGGCACCAATCCAGCCAGCGCTGCCATGGCCGGCTTCGATACCGTGACCGTCAAGAGCACACCGGCAGGCTATGTCGACATGGACGACTTGCAGGCCAAGCTGAATCCGCAGACGGCCGTGCTGATGATCACCAATCCCAACACGCTGGGCATGTTCGACCGGCATATCGCCGATATCGCCGAGGCGGTCCACGGCGTCGGCGGATTGGTATACCTCGACGGCGCCAATATGAATGCCATCCTGGGAATTGCCCGTCCTGGCGACTGGGGGGCCGACATGATGCATTTCAACCCGCACAAGACCTTCAGCGGCCCGCACGGTGGCGGCGGGCCGGGGGCGGGACCGATCGCCGTGACATCGCAACTGGAACCCTTCCTGCCAGTGCCGCGCGTCGCCCTGTCCGGCAGCAAGTATCGTCTGGACAGTGACCATCCGCGGTCGATTGGCCGCGTGCGCAGCTTTTTCGGCAACACTGGCGTGCTGTTGCGAGCCTACTGCTACATCCGCAGCCACGGACCCGACGGACTCAAGCGCGTCAGCGAAAACGCGGTGCTCAATGCCAACTATCTGCTGAGCCGCATCAAAGCGGTGTTTCCCGTGCCGCAGGGAGATCGCTGCACGCACGAGTTCGTCGCCAGCGCCGCGCGGTTGAAGGCCGAGCGTGGCATTTCGGCGATGGATATCGCCAAGCGGCTGCTCGACTACGGTTTCCATGCGCCGACCGTTTACTTCCCGCCGATCGTCAAAGAGGCCATGATGATCGAACCGACCGAGACCGAAAGCAAGGAAACTCTGGACGCATTCGCGGAAACGCTGCTGCGGATCAGCCAGGAGCCAGCCGAAACCTTGCACGACGCGCCCCATTCGACGCTCGTGAGCCGCCCCGATGAAGTGCGCGCAGCGCGGCAGCCAATGATGGTTTGGCGCCCGGGGACTTGACTCGTCGTTAAACCAAGACGAGAAAAAAATTTGTCGGGAATGCAGGAAAGGATTGGAGCCCGCAGCGCAAGCAAGGGACACTGGTAATCGCTGTCCCTTGCTTGCGCTGCGGGCTCCTTTTCCATCCTCATCCAATCGTGTTTCCTTCCTGCTTTGCTGCAGTCCTTATAAGAAATCCCTGCTTTCTATGAACGGCGACCAACTCGATTCGCGGCTGCTCGTGGATCCGCCGGCATCTGGACCCTGGAACATGGCGGTCGACGAAGTCCTGTTGGCCACTGCGGCCGAACAGGGCATTTGTTCGCTCCGATTTTATGAGTGGTCGGAGCCGACGCTGTCTCTGGGTTATTTCCAGCCGTACGCCGCGCAGGTTGAGCACCCCAGCAGCCGTGCTTGCCCCGTGGTCCGCCGGGCGAGCGGGGGCGGGGCGATCGTTCACGACCAAGAACTGACCTACTGCCTGGCGGTGCCGCTGGCCCACCCTCTGGCTGCCGACGCGGTGCGACTCTACACACTCGTACACGAAGCCCTCACGGCTACCTTGGCGCATTGGCAAATCTCGAGCGCGCTGTCCGCGGGCAGCCAACTTGCCCGCCAGGAGGAGCCATTCCTGTGTTTCGCCAGGCGAGCCCAAGGAGATGTGGTGGTCGACCAGGTGTCCGGCATGGAATCCGTGTTCTCTCGCCCCAAGATTGCCGGTAGTGCCCAGCGCCGCCGGCAGGGGGCCGTGGTCCAGCACGGCAGCATCCTGTTAAGCCGCTCCGAGGCAGCTCCGGAACTGCCAGGAATTGAGGAGATCACGGGGGTCCGTCTTTCGGCAGCCGAGTTGGCGCCAGCCTGGCAGCCCCAACTCGAAGCCTGCCTCGGTTTGGCCTGGCGGCCCGGTCCTCTCTCGGCCACGGAAACTGCCCAGGTACGCTCTTTAGCCATCGAAAAGTACGACTCGAACGGCTGGACCCGCCGACGTTAGGGGGCACCAATGTCAGGGGGCTCATCGATTCCCAAGACCCTTGCGCCAGACCTCAAACAGCCCGTGCTCCGCCCAGTCGGCCGCCGGCAATTGCAGAAGATTCTTGTCCGGATTGACGCTATTTTGCGAATTTCAATTTGCGTTAGACTGGGCAACTCTGAATAATATGAGTGAGTGCACCGTTGTCCTTATTCCGATCTAGATACTGGCGAACCATCGTGTGCCCGAGACACCGCCATCCATTATGCGGCCCCGCGGGCATGCATCATCCCCTGGTTGCGGCTGTCGTCAGTTCTTATGATTTCTCCCATCCAGGCGTAAGATAGATTCGCAGAGCAATCGTCGAGGAGTCTTTATGGATATGAAACTTCGAGTGGATTCAGGAAAGAATGTCGGACAGGAAATCCGGATTCCTGGCAAGATATTCATCATCGGTCGCGGTGACGATTGTCAATTGCGGGCCGGCAGCGACATGATCAGCCGGCATCACTGCCAATTGATGGTCGAGGATAGTTACGCGGCCGTGCGGGATCTGGGGAGCAAAAACGGCACCTTCGTGAATGGCGAGCAGATTAGCGGCGAAGTTCAGCTCAAGCCGGGGGACAAGTTAAAAGTCGGTCCGCTGGAGTTCGAGATCATTTTGGCGGCCGGCCTCACCGGGAAGAAGCATCCGCCAGTGCATGGCGTACGAGAAGCGGCTGCCCGCTCGGCCAACAGCGCGACGCACACCGAAGACGACATCGCCCAATGGTTGATGGACGATCATTCGAAGCCAAGCCCCGCCGCCGCCACGCAGGATACCAAGCAGGTGCGGCTAACGACCGACACGGAAGAAATCAGGGCGATGGGCGCTCCTTCCCCCAAGCCAAACCCTGCCGCGAAGCCAGCCCCGGCACAGGCGGACTCCGGCGAACACGAGGCCAAGCGAACGGTGTTCGGCAGCGCCGCCAAGCCCCAGAAGGTTTACGGGAAGCTACCGACCAATGATCCGTCGGCCGACGCGGCGAAAGACAGCCGCGAAGCCGCTACTCGCATGATCGAACAACTACGCAAGAAGCGGTAACGGTTTGAACTTTCCGCTTTGGCGGCGATGGCTCGCGATGGTTTTGGTCGGCCGGGGTTATTAGGGGCTGCGTCGTTGGGGGTTGGCGATTTCTTTTTGCCGTTTTTTTCGCAACAGGCAGCCCGCAAGGCTTGTCGTGCACTGGCCCTTCGATTATCTCTGTCCTTGGTGAGCGCACAGTGATGTTTCCCGGCCACTATTGCGTCCGGCCGCTGGTCGTGCTTGCCAGGAAAACCACGGAGCAAGACCCATGTCGACCGCCGAAGAGGACACCCTGAAGCGACGCTATCGCGAGTTCCTCGAATTGATGCCGCTCACCATAGCCATCGCCGGCTTGCCCCAAAGCGAAGGCCCCTACAATTACAACGCCGACCAATTGGAAGTTCGCACGCGCACCCTGGTGACGGCCTACAAATTGGCTCGGCAACTCGCCAAAGAATCGATCTCCGGCGGCTGAAACGTCGCGCTGGTCGCGAAAAACCATCCCAAGGGCGGACCTGTGACAAAAGTGCCGGGCGCTGATGGGGTCAGCGCGCTATAATTGACTTTGAATTTCATAAACGGCCCGACGGGGTTCATAAACGGGCCGACATGGTACCGATAATCAATTGCATGCATGGGAGATGGCGCAGCGTATGAAGGCCAGCAAATCAATATCGAAAAAGGCCCCTAAGTCGGCCGCCTTGATTGGTTTGGCGTTCGATGCCGAAGACGGTCAAACCCGGCTGACGCGCGGCAAGAACTTTACGCTCTGTGGGGGCTCGGACGAGACCCACGCCGTCATGCAAGAAACGGCCGTCAAGGTCAACGAGCAGCTCGACCGCCAGGGGCGCCGGCTCGAAGATGTGTCCCTCCGAGAGCTCCGCGACATAATTTGCGATCAGATGAATCGCTAACCCCCCGTCGGAAAACTCGTAAACGCTCTTCACAAAGCCCAGGGACCGCCGTCCCTGGGCTTTTTTATTTTCTCGCTCAATTTTTCTATTTCCAGCCCGGGAAGACCCAGGGACGCAGTCCCTGGGCTTTTTTAATCCCTTCGCGACTCTCTCGGCGGTATAGTGAAACTTTGCCGGCCACCCCGGGGTATGTATCTTTGGCAAAGCGTGCCTAGGCCGAAGGGGCCCATTGTGCTGGATGACATTCCCGAACTTGTAACCCGCTCGCTGCAAGGTGAGCAGGCAGCCATGCGAGCATTGGTCGATCATTTCGGCGGCCAGGTGTTTTGCCTGTGCTACCGCATGCTGGGCAACCGACACGATGCCGAGGATGTCACGCAGGAAAGTCTCTGTCGGGCCCTGCGCAGTCTGGGCAACTGGGATGCGGGGCGCGATTTCGCTCCCTGGCTGCTGGCCATCGCCGGTAATCGATGTCGCACCTGGTTGGCCACCCGCTCAAGACGACCGCCCACAACCCTTCTGGCAGACCACCTGGCCGTGGAACGCCCGCTCGAGGCGGTCGCCGACGGTTTAAATGAAGAAATCCAGTTAGCCCTGGCCGGCATGCGGGCCGAATATCGGCAAGCGTTTCTGCTGTTTCACCAGGATGAAATGAGTTACGAGGAGATCGCCAGCGCTCTGGATCGTCCGCTGGGGACGGTAAAAACGTGGGTCCACCGGGCTCGTCGCGAACTGGCCCAATTCCTGATCGCTCGGGGTGCTTTGGAAGACAATTTCCATGTTGTGCGCAGAATTTGATCGCTGTTTACAGCGCCGGCTGATCGGCGCGAACCGCCGCAGGCCGATCGGCGGCTGATCCGCCATGCGGAGCACTGCCCGACATGCAGGCAGATGCTCGCCCTGCAAACCCTCATTGCCGAGCAATTGACGGTTTCTGTGCGACCGTTGCCGCCACCAAGGCTTACTGCGCGGATCCTGGCTCGTTTTGGGCAAGAAAGGGGACCGATTGCAAGCCGCTTCATGCGCTGGCGACTCGCCGGCGCCGCCCTGGCAGCAGCGCTCGTCCTTGGTGTATGGCCATTGGCGAAGCACTGGTCCGCCGGTTTCTCCGGCGCCAACTCGTTTTCCGCGACTTCATCTTCTAAGGCGGTGTATTCAACGTCGAACGGCGCCGGGCAGCGCGGTTCGTCGGATCCCGGCGTTGCCCTCGCGCGGCCCGCTTCTGTTGACGACGCGGTGCGGCAGCGTTTCCAATTGTTGGCCGCGGAAACCGGCCAAGGTTTGGCGGCTGTCGTCTTGCGCCTGCCGGGTTTCGGTGGAGAGCCGAGCCCCACCGATGCCGCCTCACAAGCCGGCAATTCTCCTTGGGTGGAAAACGTGACGGGCCGCCTCAAACCATTTGCAGCGTCTTTGTCCGACGCGCTAGGTCCCTGGTTGGAATCCGTCTCGCCCGACGAGCGCAGTCCGCATTCTTGATCGGACCGTTACAACCGGTGCCGCTGACATCTCGCCGCTGGCGCAGAGAGTCAAACATCGCCCGCCCCGCACGGAATCGCCGTTGCCATAGGTTCTTTCACACAATCAGCACTGTCCCCCTCACTCGGACAAATTTGCAGAATCGCCCATTTTTACTCTTCGTTAAAATTTGACGTCTCCTTTCTCCGATGCTAAAGCCATCAATGGGGCATTGTCAGCTAGCAGCGGCGGGCGCTTCCTCGCTCCTGGGCTAAATGCCGGTAACCAGACCAAGCTCGTGTTAGGGGGGACCGCTGGTGGCGAAATTAAAAAAGACCGAAACCAAGGTAACGTTGGATCAGCGAGCACCGAAGGATCGACGCAACACGGAACGTCGCCACAAGGAGGCAGCGGTAGCCGTCGAACGTCGGACTGGCCCGCGCCGCGTTAAAGTCAATCGCCGCCGCCAAATCGATCCCACGACCTGCGAACGGGACTATACCGACGAGGAAGTCGAATTCATGCACGCTCTGGACGCCTACAAGCGCACCAGCGGCCGCATGTTTCCGACGTGCAGCGAAGTGCTGGAAGTGCTCCGCAATCTCGGCTACGAGAAGCGCAGCGGAGCCACCGCTGTCGCGGCCGCGATGCTGGCCTGAACGGGCAAGCCGCACCGATCAAGGTCCTAATCGCCGCTTAAACACCACCCAAAGCCCAGGGACTGCCGTCCCTGGGCTTTTTTATTGGGTGATCCAAAGTGCGAAGCCCAAAGCAATTTAGCCACAAATCTGCTCTTGCATCCCCAGTATCAAATGACTACTCTTCCTCGCCCTTTCGTTGCCGGAATGTATTACCCGGCGTCAAAAATGCTTTTCTTGCTTCCCGTCTGTTGGCCGAGGTACGGCATGTCCACCCTGCACGTGGCCAGCCCCAGTGAACACTTCATGCGACAGAGCGGCAATGCCGCCAGCGTATTGGCGTTGCTGTTGCTGCTGCTCGCTGCCAGCAGCGGATGCAGAATGATCTCGAGCACCCAAAACGCCGAGGGTGTGACGATGTTCCAGCAGGCCTATTATCAGGGAGCCCTGCAACGTTTCCATCAAGCGCTGGAGACCGACCCCAGCAACGCGGACGCATACTACAACCTGGCCGCCACTTACCAACGGCTGGGAAAACTGCATAACCAGAAATCCGACCTCGATCAGGCGGAGAGCTATTACCACCAATGCCTCGACCATGACCCGAACCACCAGGATTGCTACCGCGGGCTGGCCGTGCTGCTAGTCGAAGAGGGCCGCACGCAGGATGCCTTCACGTTGGTGCAGAACTGGGAACAACGCAGCCCGTCGCTGGCCGCCCCGAAGATCGAACTGGCCCGGCTGTATGACGAATCCGGCAATAAAGCAGTCGCCAAGCAAGAATTGATCGACGCCCTGGCGGTAGATCCGAACAATGCCCGCGCACTCGCGGCGCTGGGTAAGCTCCGCGAGGACGGCGGAGAGACGGCCCAAGCACTCGCTAACTATCAGCGATCTCTGGCGATCAACCGCTATCAGCCGCTAGTCGCGCAGCGCGTGGCAGCCCTGCAAACCACGATGGGCACTCCCGCCATGCCAACTCCTCCGGGCGGCACTCGCATGGTGACCAGCCCCGCCCAACCCCTCCGGCAATAGGCCCGCGAAGCGCCCGACACGAAACCGCCCCGAAGCCCAGGGATTGCCTCCTTGGGTCGCTCAAAACTCCCAGGGATGCAATCCCTGGGCTTTAGTTTCTCGTTTGGGATTTTGCCGCGAGATTTTTTTGATCTCAGGGCCTCTACCCGGTTGCTCGCGGCCATCCTCCCTTCATAATTGTGGGCTCGCTCCTTCGCCCTGATTTCATGCGAGGCTATCCAGGCACATGCCGCGAAAACGATTGATGACGCCAGGCCCCACGCAGGTGCCTGAGGAAGCTCGACTCGCGCTGGCTCGCCAGGTCACGCATCACCGCACGCCGGAGTTTCGCACGGTCTTTGCGGAAGTGCTGGCCGGCCTGCAAGACGTGTTTCAAACCACCAGCGACATCGTCGTGCTCAGTAGTTCCGGCACCGGAGCGATGGAAGCCGCGGTGGTCAACTTCGTGCCGCGCGGCGGCAAGGCGATCGTGCTGGAGGGCGGCGTATTCGCCCAGCGCTGGACTCATATCTGTCAGGCCTTCGGCATCAACGTCGTACGTCACGAAGTTCCCTGGGGCCAGGCCGTTGAGCCGGCAGACGTTGCCGCCTTGCTGGCCCAGCATGCGGATGCCGCAGCCGTGTTCGGCACGCTGATGGAGAGCAGCACCGGGGTCGGCCATGATGTCGAGGCCATTGCCCGCGTCGTGGCGCCAAGCCAAGCCCTGTTCATCGTCGATGCGATCAGCGGCGCGGGAGCCATGGAATGCCACACCGATGCCTGGGGCATTGACGTGCTGGTCGTCGGCTCGCAAAAGGCGCTGATGCTGCCGCCGGGGCTGGCGTTTCTGGCCGTCAGCAAACGGGCGTGGAAACAACTCGACACGATCGAACCGCAAGCGTTCTATTTCAACCTCAAGTATTACCGCTCGAAGCTGCACGGATTCAAACCGGGCGAAGGCCCCGACACGCCCTGGACGCCGGCCATCGGCCTGATCATGGCGCTTGCCGAGAGCCTGCGATCGATTCGCGGTGAGGGTATCGAGCGGGTCTGGCAACGAGCGCGGCGATTGGCCCAAGCCACGCGGGCCGGAGTCGCGGCCCTGGGGCTCGAACTCTTCGCCACGCGGCCCGCCGACGGCATGACGAGTGTCCGTTTCCCCGCCGGCCTCGATGGAGGCCGGTTCTTGAAGCGATTGGAAGTCCGCTTCGGCGTCAAACTGGCCAGCGGCCAACTCCAATTGAAGGGCCAGATCTTCCGCATCGCCCACTTTGGCTTGCTCGACGAACTCGACATCCTGGCCACCCTGGCGGGCATGGAACTGGTGTTGCTGGAACTGGGCCACCCGGTAACGCTGGGCTCCGGCGTGGCGGCGGCGAGCCGGGTCTTGGCGGACGGCAGTTCTTAGCAAAGTGCCGCCGGCATGGCACAGGCCGCAACTCGGAACTAGACTCTTAATACGTGTTCTCGATGGTCTTCGTCCACCCCTGACAACTTTTCCTATGCGATCCGGGCTACAGATCGGACAAGTCGGCCGACTCGAATGGATCGTGGCGGCTCAGCACACGATTCACCTCGGCGAGCAACAGTTTACGGCCGGCTCGCCGGGGGCCGTTGTGTTTTCGACCCCCAACATGATCCTGCTGATGGAACGGGCCGCCAAAGAGGCCCTGCGGCCTTACCTGGAAGCCGGCGAGGAATCGGTCGGCTCGTCGGTCAGCATTCAGCATTTGGCCGGCACACCGATCGGCGCCAAGGTGCGGGCCGAAGCCACGGTGACCGCCATCAACGACCGCACGATCGATTTCGACGTGGTGGCTTTCGACGCGATTGAACCGATCGGCCGCGGCACGCATCGCCGCGCCGTGATCCGCTTGGAAAAGATGCGTCAGCGTCTGGAAGACAAGATCGCCAAACTGCCCGACGGGATCCTGCTGCCCATGAACCTTCAGCCCAACACGGCCGACTTGCCCCCGCTCACCACTCTTTCCGTGCAAATCAAGGGGCCGCTGCTGGCGGTCACGCTCAACCGGCCGCAGCAGCTCAATGCGGTCAACATCGCGATGACCGACGACTGGTATCAACTGATCGCTTGGTTGGCCGGGCACCCCGAGGTGCGCGTGGTCACGGTCACCGGCTCCGGCCGGGCCTTTTGCACGGCAGCGATGTGAAAAGCCTGGTCGGGCTCGATGCAGTTCAAGCCACGGAGCGTAGCCATCGGCAGGGCCGCATGTGGCTGGCGATCGAACAACTGCCGCAGGTTTTCGTGGCCGTGGTGAACGGTCCGGCGCTGGGGGGCGGCTGCGTGGGAGCGTATTCCTGCGACTTCCGCATCGCCGCCTCATCGGCCACCTTTGGCATGCCGGAAGTGCTGTTGGGCTGGACGCCCGGCTACGGCCTGACCCAACTCACGGCGCTGGTCGGCAAAGCCCGTGCGCTGAGAGTTGTGCCTGCTCGGCGAAACGATCTCGGCCCAGCAAGCGTACGACTACGGGCTGGTCCATCGGATCGTTCCTCTCAACCAATTGCAGCGCACGACGAACGAACTGGTCGAAAAACTACTGGCCGTTCCGGCCGCCGCGCTGCGTGCCACCAAGCAAGTGCTGCACATGGACGAGGGAACGCAAGCCAAAGCGGCCTATCTGAACGACACAGCAGCCTACATCCAATGCTTGCAAACGGCCGACGCCCAGGAAGGGATCGCGGCCTTTGTGGCGAAGCGGCCGGCGAAATTCAAGGGCAAGTAAAAGCTGCGTGCGGCACGCCCTGAGCCCTGCGAAGGGCGTGGTGGCATGGCATGCGTTTGCCGCTTCACCACGCCCTTCGCAGGGCTCAGAGCGTGCCACACTGGACGGTCGAGCGTTCCCCCGCGGTAGTGGTACAAGTTGCCGGGCTGTCAAGGGAAAAGCAATACTAGCGAATTCCTTGCCGCATACGCTCTTCGCGGGCACGCTCATCTATTTTTATCTGATGATTGGTGACGTAGAAAAGTGTCCATACGGTCGCCACGATAACGAACCCAATCAGCCACTTTTCCAACTGGTACGGCTTGCCGATTTGGCGTGGAATGCTGCCGGCCACCAGCATGGAGCCGAATAACGCGGCATAAATCTCCCTATCCGAAATCAGCCCGATGTTATGCGTCCGGCTGCCGTCATCGTTCGGAAGGGAAGAATCGAAGATCACAACCAACCAAAGCAGACCTACACTTCCAGCCGCGATGAGCGTCCAGCTTATTGGAGTCGCCCCCATTTTTGTTTTGTCTTCGCTCCGAACGAGTGCGGCCCTGAATGGAAGTCCGCACTTCGGGCATGATAGGGCGTGACGCGAAACGTCAGCCCCACAGTCATCGCATGGGATCAAATTCGACTCGACTACCGCGTCTGGTATGGCCGGCGTCGAATCCGACGTTGAGGCAGCGGCCTCAAGAGACGCCAAGCCGTGATTGGTTACGATAGCGGCAGTTGGGGCACTTGCCCACGCCTGATTCGGCGGACTTGCGTGTGGCATTGCTGGGGGGACTGATGATTGCTTGGCCGTGAACGCTAGCCCAGCAACGCTCGTGGCAGCGATCCACGGTCCATCAGGAAGCTTCCGAATCATCGCGTGCGGCCGGATTTGTCCTGACACGGCTCCAGCGCGAAGCTGGTCGGCGCTAAAAGGTCCGTATTCGTGCCCATCCTGAGCCACTGCGAAGCTGGCTGCCATTCGGATACTCGCGGCTAGATAAAACGTGCCCACTGTGAACAGTGGGCACTAGCATAGCCGACATGAGGGGACGGGGCAAAAAAGCAGGTCGAAAAATACGCCCTACTTATGAGCAAACCACCAAGAGGCGATAGCCACGCCAATTGAAAGCAGACCGACAATTACCGACGCGACTGCTGAAGAAATCGCTATCCAGCGATTCTGGCGTGATGATTCCCGTTGATCGTTGCGTAACTCTTGGTGTCGTGTTTCTGCCAGTGCTTCAATCTGCTTTTGCCACTTACGGTCGGCTTCCCGCTCGTCAATCCTGCCTTTATTTCCTGCGATTGAAATGCGGCCTGTTCTGCGCGTGACGCGGCCTGCTCGGCACGGTTTTCAGCAGCCACACGATCCAGAATCGTCATCTCTTCGTGTTCCTTTGGCGACTTGCCTTTGCGATACTGACGCCACAAGTCGCATTCGATTTCCGTGCTGATCTGCCTGAGAACTAAAACCTCGTGAGAACACTGCTGTTCGTCTGACCTCTTGCTTGGACGCTTCGGAAATGCTGATGAGGCCATGTAGCAGAACAAGTCTGCGTTAGCTGGCGTGCCGGTAGCCCCGTCATCCCTGGTCCGCTGCTCGACCTCAATCGTCGCCTTGGTATCGTACTTCTTTTGCGCAAGCATCCCGCAAGTCTTGCAAGTGACCATTGATCGCACCTTGGCGGCTTGAAAAAAATAGCCGCGAGGCGTACCATGCACTTAACAAACCGGCATGGGCCTCACGGCTCAAAGCTACGAAGGCCACCAGCTACCAACTGGTGGCCTTCGCATTTTATCAGCCGTTCACGGCGTCAAACAAGTCCTCAAAACTCCAAAGCGTATCGGTGACGCCGGCCATCATCGCGGCCGTTGGCCGAAGCCGACCGGACTGCCCCGAGTTGTCATCGAACCGGGTCCGCCAAACGTAGTTGTAATACGCGAAGAACACGGAGCAGGCGGCTTGCAAGTTGGCCAGCTTCTTTGAGAAGCCCAGCGACAACCGCGTGAACCGCTTCAGGAACGTGCGGATCGTCAAGTTATTCCGCTCGACATGGCTGGTGCAGATGGACCGCTCCTCTGCTTCGCTCATAGCAAAGACGGCCCGACGCACCGTGCCGACTATTTCGCTAGGCGTATACGGCAGTATCGCGTTGCGGAAGTCTTTGATGATGACGCCGAACTTAGCGTAGCGGGCAAACGCGAGGTCGACCGCTTCGGGATAACCTTGAAACCCGTCCGTGCTGATTTGGATGATCGGTCGATAGCCGGGCCGCGTGTAGCTCTGATCGTCGCTCTGGTGCGGTTGTGGCCATCGCCAGCCGATCAGCCAGCTTGGTCATCAGCTTGCGGGCGTTGTCTGCCGAACGCTTGCCCACAATGAACGCCGGAACCAGCTTGGTTTCGGTGTCGAGTGAAGTCCACACGTAAACGTCGCCAATGTCGTGGCGTTCGGCCCTTTCGCTGATCGTCAAGCGGGACTGCTTTTTCAGGCAAAACGTCCAGATTTCGTCGCACTGGACGTGGTTCAATGTGAGATCGCGCAGTTCGCGGTCCATGAACTCTTGGCAGCGTCCGCCGAAGTCCACGAGCAAGTTTTGAATCGTGGTCCGGTGAACGCCGGTCAGCCGCGTGGTCGAACGCAGCGTGTTGCCTTCGACCAGATGATGCAGAACGGACAACTGCCGTTCGCGGGGAAGAATGTTGGCCATTGCGAGGTCGCTTTCTTTGCGGCTTTCGCTACAATCGAGGTATCAGGTCCGATTGGGCGAAAGCCTGGTTGTGTATTGGCCCCGATGTTCCCTGCCAGGGGAGCACCGGGGTTTTTTTGTGTCCTGTATTCTACGGATTCAGACAGTTTTTGTGCGTACACAAAATACAGTATTGCGTAGTTTGTGTACTCCCATATAATGATGCTATGAAATCATCACACGAGCCACGCCGCAGGCCGGGCCGACCAGCAACCGGCCAGACGCCGAAACGCAACTTCCGCATGGACGACGCTGATTGGGCGCTGGTCGAACAGGCCGCGCAGGTCGCTGGCTTGAGCGTTTCGGAATGGATCAGGGAGCGGCTGCTGACGGCGGCCAAGCGGCTCCGCAAATAGAACGGTGGACGAGCGGCGATTTGCACGCCGGACCTGGAAGCGTATAAGGCTTGGATCGCACTACGCCACGCCCAAAGGAGCAGACGCTAATGCCACCGTATACAAGAAAACAGACCAAGGCCACATTGCAGGCACTCTTCGACGAATCCGATAGAGGCTGTATCTTGGTTGGCGCAGCGTGGATTGAAGACGGCTTGGACAAGCTGCTGCGTGCTAAGTTCAAGAAAGATTCTGGAATCGGCAATAAAGAATTGGACAAACTCCTGAGCTACAAGGAAAAGAATCCAGTGCTTGCTTCGGCAACAGCACGAGTGCGGATTTGTGAGGCATTAGGTCTGTTTAATCGGAAAACCGCCAAAGCGATTAAGTCGCTCTTAAATTATCGTAATGCGGCAGCCCATTGGCGTGATGAGTTGACTGTTGGGCCTCCAAAAGACCGCGATGCAAAAGAGCAGTTAGCAGAGTTCCTCGCGAACACAGGCACCATCGCAAAGCTTGAGACTGCCTTTACAGAAGCACCGGAGATGGCAGAGTGGAGCGGTCAGTGGTCGGAGCGGAAGCAGTTTGTCCTATCCGTTGTCACGCTCGCTTACGTACTCGCAAACATCACAGAGCTAATTACAAAAGCGCCGAGTCCCAATCCTCGGAACTAGCATCCTCTTTAGCGGTCACAAACAAAGCCAATCTCGTCTCAGTCGCCAGCGAGCCCCAAATGGCCTGCAACTGCTCCAACACGTGCCGTCTCCAGTTGTACATCCTGCCACCAGAATCCCAATCTGGAGCACGAATAGATTCGAGCACATCCGCTGGCTGGAGGTTCGCGCAATCAGCAGCAATCGCCAGCAGTTTTTCGCAGGCCACGTTATCGGCGGTATTTTCAGCGTTTTTTTCAGTTTTCATCGGTTTTAACTTTCTTTCAGGCAAAACGTACCACTACCGGCACGCTCGCAGGCCATGATGACCTGACGCTCCAAATATAGATCGCCTTCAGTCGTCGGCTTTGCATTGCCGGTGAATTCTGGGCTTTCTGTAACGATGCAGGCTCTTTTTTTTGGAATAAAGTCATGAAATCTGAAACATCCGAACATCGTAAGCGCACACCACCGCCATTCTTGAAGCGGTGGTTATGCTGCTGGGGCGTGGAGGATTTCACGAACCCTTGCAGTGGAGTTGGCGATGAGTCGCGAGCCGGATTTGGCGAAGCGGGCTGCGTGGCGGTTGCGGCTGCGGGAATTTGACCGCGGGAATGCCACGGTCAGCGAATTCTGCCGTAGCGTGGGCGTGTCGGTGGCGACGTTTTATCAGTGGCGGCGGAAATTGGGACTTTCCACTGTCCCAGCGGCGTCTACGGCATCACACAGGCGGGCCGTGGAGGGACTGAGTTTTCTTCCGGTCGAGATCATCGCGCGATCGGGAATCGAAGTGCTGCTGCCCAGTGGGGCGCGGCTGACGGTTCCCTGCCACGACCACGAGGTGATCCGCACGGTGATGGCAAGCCTGCTGAGCGCAACGCCGGCTCCTCGGCCGGAGGCCCCCGCATGTTGAGCTTCTCGCCTGGCGTTCAGGTGTTCATGGCCGTGGAACCCGTCGATATGCGGAAGAGCTTTGACGGTCTGAGTGCCGCGGTGCAAGCGGTCTTTGACCGCAATGTGCTCGACGGGCACTTGTTCCTGTTTCTCAATCGGCGCGGCGATCGCCTCAAGATTCTGTGGTGGGACCGGGATGGGCTGGCCTTGTTTTGCAAACGATTGGAACTCGGCAGTTACGAAGTTCCGCGGCACGATCCCGAGACGAAGCAGTTGCGGCTCGACGCCACGCAACTGGCGCTACTGCTGGGTGGAATCCAACTCGACTCAGTCCAGCATCGTCGCCGCTATGTGCTGCCGCGCTCGGCGGCCTCTTGAACGCTCGCACGATGTTTTTAACGGGCATGACGATATAGCCCTTGAAAATTCTCGCCGACTTGCGAATCATAGCCGGCATGCAGGACGCACCATCTCTTCCGGACGATCTGGACGCTTGTCACACGCTCATCGTCGAGCAGGCAACGGCGCTGCTGAACTTGGCGGCCACGCGCGAGCAACTGTCGCAAGAGAACGAAGATCTGCACCTGACCATTCAAAAGCTGCTGGCTCGGCTGCGGGGCCATCGCAGCGAACGGTCGGTGGATCCGAACCAGCAAAAGCTCGACTTCGGCGACGACTCGAATGACGCTGCCGTGCAAGACGGCCTGGCCGATGCCGCGGCGGAAGCCGAGCAGGTCCTGCAAGAGTACACCGTCCGTCGCACGCTCAAGAAACGCAAGCCGCGCAACGAAGAACTTCCCGCGTATCTGCCGCGCTATGAAGTGACGGCCGAAGTGTCCCCGGCCCAGCAGCATTGTGCCGAGCACGGCCCGCGCCAAATCATCGGCTACGACCTGACCGAGACGCTGGAGTTCGAGCGGCCCAAGCTGCGAGTGCGTGTCACCAAATATCCCAAGTTCGTCTGCCAGGATCAGCCGCAGTGCGGCGTGGTGCAACCGCCTCGGCCGGTCGCTCTGGTGGAAGGCGACCGCTACGACACGAGCATCGCCGCCGAGATCATCGCGGCCAAGTACGCCTATCACCAGCCGACGTATCGGCAGCAGGATTGGTTCGCCGGCAGCGGCTGGATGCCACAGCGTTCGACGCTGCTCAACATCCTGACCAACGCGGCCTACGTGCTGGAGCGGTTGTATCTGCACTACGCGGACCATCTGCGCACCGCGCCGGTGATTCCGACCGACGAAACAGGCGTGATGCTGCTGCTTCCGCCCGAGATTCCGGCCGCGCGCGAGGGAGACGCGAAGTCCCGGCGGATTCACGAAGTGCTCAGCGCCGCGGGCCGAGAACAAGTCGCACGTTTCAGCCCGGATGTGGGCTTATCGCAGCCTTGGTCCCGAGGGGGCGAACGTGTTCGACTTCACGGTGTCGCGTCATCGTGACGGTCCGCAAGACTTCTTGCAGGGCTACAGCGGCACGCTGCTGGGCGATTGCTACTCCGGCTTCCAGTCGATCGTGCTGGCCAGTGACCAGCGACTGGTGCGCGCGGCTTGCAATGCGCATGCGCGGCGGTACGTGGTCGAAGCGCGCGAATATCATCCGTTGGAAGCGGCTCGGCTATTGGCCTGGTATCGGCAACTGTATGACGTCGAGGATCTGGCCCGCGGCAAGAGCGCGAACGAAGTTCTCGCGCTGCGCCGCGAAAAGAGCGTGCCGATCATGGCTCAGATGCGCGCCTGGCTGGACGGCGACGCGGCCCGGCTGGTGTTGCCCAAGAGCCGCTTGGGAGAAGCCATCCGTTATCTGAAGAATCAGTGGAATGCGCTGACGGTGTTCCTTGAAGACGGTCGCGTGCCGATCGACAACAATGAAACCGAACAGTTGATGAAGCAGGTCGCCACGGGCAGGAAGAACTGGCTGTTCATCGGCAGCGTGGAGGCGGGCTACCGCGCGGCGATCTTGCTCACGATCGTGAGCACGGCCCATCGCTACCACTTGGACGTCTGGCTGTATGTGAAGGACGTGCTCGACTGCCTGCAGCGTGGCGAGACCGATCTGGCGAGCTTGCGCGCCGACCGCTGGGCCCAAGCCCATCCCGAGGCGATCCGCGCGCATCGCGTCGCGGAAACCCGCTACCGCGCCGACGCCAAAGCCACCCGGCGAGCCCGTCGCCGCCAGTCGGAGCACAATGGCTCCGGACGCCAATAGCGCGGTCGACTCCCGCAACGACACGCGCCCGTCCAGCCGCCCGCTAGCAATGGATCAAGCCCTGTCTGTGGTGGGCGCTTACCGAACATCTGCCATTGGTTGACGCCGGCGTCGTCGCTCAAATCCTCGGGGTCCAACAGCGAACGGTAAACACTTGGGCGAGAGCGGGAAGAATCCCGTATGTTCGGATCAGCGCCAAGACGTTCCGTTACGACCTGAACGACGTGCTCGAAACTCTGAAAAAAGGGAGCACCTAAAAATAAAAACAGCCCGAGAAGCCGTGGGGCGTTCTCGGGCCGCTTTACATTAGCCCCACATGTCAGCCGGCTCGCTGGGTTCGTTCTTGCCAGGACACCCCAGCGGGTCGGCCCTTCATGAAAGGGCAATGCTCATGAGTATTGCTTCGCGGTCATGGTCCGTACCTTGGTTTTACTTTTAAGAAAAGACCGCAGCACGCTTTCCGCTAGCGTCAATAGAAGGCGACGGACGGTCGCTAGTCCCCCAATTTCGGACGGTGCTTTCTTGGATCATTCCAAGCATCGCCATTTCGCGAAGCGTAATAGGGTCATCTGGCATTGTTTTTTGGGACGATGGCGACTTCAAAGTCACGTCAAGCCCCAACGCCGACAAGTCACCATGATTACTCAGCGTCTTCGTGATAAACAGCCTGAGCAGCAGCCAAGTAAGCAACCAGACGAGCCTGAGTAGGCAGTTTGTGCCAAATAGCGATTACCGCGTCATCGACGGCGTTTCTCCAATCGCCGATCCGTCCAGCGTCATCCCACTGCGGGTTTGCGATGATATCGGCAACGTCGCGCCCGTCGCCGTGCGGGTATTCCCGGCAGGCGGCGACTAACTCGGAAATGCAGTCGTTTTCAGCGTTTTTTTCAGTTTTCATCGGTTTTAACTTTCTTTCAGGCAAAACGTACCACTACCTCCCCCGCCCCTCCCTTTCGCAGTCCGGCCGATTCGGGCATAATACTGACTTTTCCGTAGCCGACCCCCGAAAAGCAGCACTCGCCATGCCCAAGGTTATTGTTCTCGACACCATCGCGCCGGAAGGCCTCGCGATGCTCGCCGCCGCGCCCGGCCTGGGATACGAAGTTCGCACCGGTTTGAAAGGCGATGCCCTCCGTGCGGCCCTCGCTGAGTTCGACGGCGCCATCTGCCGCAGCGGTGTGAAAATCACGGCCGACGCCCTCGAAGGGAACCACCGTCTGAAGGCCATCGTGCGGGCCGGCGTCGGCACCGATAATATCGACTCGCGGGCCGCCACCCGGCTGGGCATCGTCGTCATGAATACGCCGGCCGGCAATACCGTCAGCACGGCCGAGCATACCGTCGCCATGATGCTGGCCCTGTCGCGCAATATCGGACCGGCTTATCAAAGCCTTATCGAAGGCAAGTGGGACCGCAATCGCTACATGGGCACGCAAGTCGCCGGCAAGACCTTGGGCATCGTCGGGCTTGGCCGCATCGGGCTGGCTGTCGCCGCGCGAGCCAAAGCCTTGCAAATGACCATCCTGGGTTACGATCCGTTTCTGTCGAGCGAGCGGGCAGCCGAGTTGGGCATCCTGTGGGTGGCCACCGTGGAAGAGATGCTGCCGCAGGTCGATTACCTGACCGTGCATACCCCGCTGACCGACGAGACCCGCAACCTGATCGGCATGCCGCAGTTGTCCAAAGTCCGTAAAGGCATTCGACTGATCAATTGTGCCCGCGGCGGGATCTATGACGAAGCGGCTCTATTCGAAGGCCTGAAGAGCGGCCAAATAGGCGGCGTGGCCCTCGACGTTTATACCAGCGAACCCTGCACCAACAGCCCGCTATTCGGCATGCCGGGCGTCGTGTGTACACCCCACTTAGGCGCCAGCACTGAAGAGGCGCAGACACAGGTGGCCGTGGAAGGGATCGGCTTGCTGATCGATTTCTTCAAGACCGGCACGATCCGCCACGCCGTGAACATGACCCCGCTCGACAGCGCCACGCTAGCCGATCTGCGCGGCTACCTGGATGTGAGCTATCGGCTAGGAATGCTGTTGGCCCAGACCGAGATGGGAGCCATCCAGCGCTGCACCCTCAACTATCGGGGCGAAGTCGCCGGTAAGAACACCAAGCTGATCACAGCCAGTTTCGCGGCCGGTCTGCTGGCCCAGGCCATGGACCAGGATATCAACATCGTCAACGCCGAGGTGTTGCTGCGCGAGCGAGGCATCGAACTTGTCGAACAGACGCGCAGCGATCCGGGGGCGTTCAGCTCGATCATTACGGCCGAAGTGGTCACCGATAAAAAGACCTACAGGGCGTCCGGCACCGTGTTCGGCCTCGACATGCCGCGCCTGGTACAGCTCAACGAGTACCGCCTGGAAGCTTACCTGGATGGCGTGCTCATGATCTTCACCCACAAGGATGTGCCGGGCATCATCGGCGCGGTCGGCACGATCTTCGGCAAGCATAAGCTGAACATCGGCCAGATGGCCGTAGGCCGGGCCACGAAAGGAGGCGAAGCCGTGGGCGTATTGAATCTCGACGCGGCGCCCCCGCAAGCCGCCCTCGACGAAGTGCGGTCGCACGCGGCGATTCAAAGCGCCACGATCATCAAACTACCTCCCGCCGGAGAAAAACCGGCCTGGCTCGCCGGGTAACGCAAAAAAGAAGCATTTTGATAAGCAATGCAGGAAGAAAGAAAAAGCATAGGAGGAGGCCGCTGGATCCAAAGCCCAGGGATGCAATCCCTGGGCTTTGGTACGCACTTCTCCTGCCTTCCTTATAGAAACATTCTTTGTTTCGGCTTCGTCGCGAAGGTGATCATAATCGCCTCCAACGATTCAACAGCATGTCGGCTGTGTCTGCCGTCAATGCGGCCAGGCCTGTGGATCGCCATGGATAGACGCGCAGACTGACTTGCTCATGCACCTGCCGCGTCCACGTTTCGGTCCAGGGTTCCGCTGCGCCAAGAAACTCGTACGATGTAAGCCCGGCTGCGGCGGCCACGGCGATCGTGTCGCGCATCAGCAGGATGCCTGGCGAACAGCGACTGAAACGCTGGTCGTAGCCAACCTTAAGCAGCCAGAAGCCGCTGCCGGTCTGCACCGCCATTTGCATCGCGGCCGGTTCGCCGCCGATTCGCAAATAGCACAACCGGAGTTGGCCGGCGCGGCTGGCGGCCGCGGCGTATCGGCGAAAAAAAGATGCCCGCCGATTGGCAAGGGCCACAGCCGTGCCCGCCTCTCCCTTCGAGCGATCGACCTCGATCCGCAAAACCAGGTTCAACAGCTCTCCTAATTCAGAGGGCCGAGGGGCAAGGATCTGGATCTCAACGGCACCCAGCGACTCAGCCCGACGCCGCGCGCGATGCAGGTCCGAACGCCGCCCGGGGTTCAGATGTCGTTCGGGTTCACTCCAAGAAGCGTCGAGCGGAATATAGGAACAGCCCGGCTGAGATCGAACCACGGCGGACGCCCTGCCTCGGCAGGCACGGCGCACGGCTTCGATCGTCGGAGAGGATGCCGCCAATCGCTGCAAGTACAACGGGTAGCCCAATTGCACCAGGCGTTCGGCCAGCAGTTCGAGTGCCGCGGGCTCCGCCGCCAGCAGGTCCATGGGCTCCTGCAACTCCGCGGCACCGATCAGCTGAAGTTGCTGATTGGCGGCGCCGCGGCGCAGCACCAGCGGCGCCGCAGCCGCCAATCGATTGCCGTCCCAGACCGTCGCTACCCGCAAATCTTCGTCGCTGGCAAACGCCGCCGCCGCCGAACTGGCCCAAACGTACTGCTGAATCGGACTGAGTGAGGCGAGCTCCAATCGATTCCATTCGAGGGCCAATTCCGACACCGCGTCACGCCCCGCCATCCAACGAACCTGCCAACTCGACTCAGCTGACGATCCTAACGGCGATAATGGTTGGCCGGCTTTAATCATGCACAAATCTACGGAGCCAAGCAGTAGCCGAAACGCCGCAGTGCCCAACGCAATGCCCAAGCGGAAATCCGTTGCTATGACAGCGGCTATTACGGGCACCGGCTATTCAAGGTTAGTTTTTATTTCCGCGGCCGGGGTGGCATAAATTGCCCGGCGATCGGGAAAGAATGAGAGTAGGCCGCCGGATCGAGGTTTACTTTCCGCAACGCAGGTTGTTGTTTTGCCACGCAGCGGTTACGTTGCCATGTTCGCGGCATCCGAAAGCCGACGCATCCCGGCTCGGGGAATTCGCCTGGCCGTCTTGCCGCGTTGCTGGCTCCCGATTAGCCTGGAAGCTCCGCCAACGCTTCCGGCAAACCCTCCCACGAGGTTCCGTCCACGGTGCTTCACTTCCTGCTCATCATCGCCGTGGTGACGTCGCTGTGCGTCTCTGAAAACGCGCCGAAGCTGCCGGTAACCGGCAGCCTCTGGCGGCTCGGCCTGGCCTTGGCCGGGATGCTGGTGGTGGCCCTCTTCGCGCAAGCAGCGTCGTGGAGGTTGGCCCGGAGAATTCGGCTTCATCGTGACCAGCGGACCGAGCTCGCACGACAGTTTGGCCGGCTGCGGGCGATTCACGGCGGTTTATGGATCACCGTAGTCGTGGCGACGATTTACGGATTGCGCTGGACGCAGCTTGTGCGGTTCAATTGGCACCTGAACGGCGTCGTGCTGATTCGCGACCTGTTAGTGCTTTTGCCGGCCATCCTGCCACTGGTGGCCTCCTGGGCCGCGTTTTACGACGTTGATCGCTGGCTCTATTTAACGAGCCGATGTGCCAACGGGACCGCTGCCGCGGAACTCCCGGCAACGGCACTCATCAGCCGGCCGCGCTATCTCGCACTTCATGCGCGGCACTACCTGGGCTTGGTTCTGCTGCCGGTGTTGGCGCTGTTTGCGCTGCAAGACATAACCCGGCTGATCGCGCCGGGACTCGCTGACGGAGAACTGGCCGGTTTGATCCTGTTGCCGCCGTTGGTCTCGCTGTTCGCTTTCTTTCCGCTGCTCTTGAGCCGCATCTGGCGGACGGAGCCGCTGGCCGACGGGCCGCTGCGGGCACAACTCGAACGATTCGGCCGCCAGTGCGGGTTTCGACCGCGGCAGATCCTGGTGTGGCACACGCAGCGAACGGTCGTCAACGCCGCGGTAGCCGGCTTCTTGCCCCGCCTGCGCTACGTGTTTTTGACCGACGCCCTGCTGGCAAGCTTCTCCGACGAAGAGATCGAGGCCGTGTATAGCCATGAAATCGGGCATATTCGTCACCGCCATCTGTTTTTGCGGCTTATCGTGGTGCTGCTGCCGGCGGGACTATGGATCGTATGCCGCGAGACGTTTCCAGGTACCGTGGCGGCCTTGCAAGAGGGATTGACCGGCTACGGCCTGAGCCCAGCGATCCAAGCAATGCTCTTCGCGCCCGCGGGACTCGTGTGCTGCGTCGGTCCGCTGTTTGCAATGATCTCGAAATTGCTCGAACACGAAGCCGATCTGTTTGCGTGCCGGCCATCGTCCGGAAAAATCGGCTCCGGGCAATTCGTCTCCGGGCAACTGACGGGAGCAGCCGTTACCCGTTATGCCTGCATGCTGGAAAAACTCGGAGCAGCCACCGGCCAGGCACGCACGGCCCACAGTTGGTTGCATCCCAGCATCGCCCAGCGGGTCGGGTTCTTGCAGCGCATGGTGGATAACCCCCGCAACCTGGCCCGATTCGAGACGCGGATGCGGCTGCTATCGTGGCTGTTGGTATCGCTAGTCGCGGCATGCCTCGCCTTGCTGGCCACGGCATGAGTTGCCGGCGGTTCGAGTCGCTGGCGGCTTAAGTTGGCAAGGATGTGAATCGCCCAAGGCCCCGAGTTGCCCACGGCCGCCAGCCCCGAGCTATGCGCAGGCGCCATCGCCGGAATACCCGGCCTTGTTCCCGCAGAATTTCCAGCTAACCGCTTCATGCCTGGCAGGATTATTTTACCAGGACTTCGCCTGGCGCCGATAAGTAAGAGCGTACGGATGACAACTGCCCAAGTGAGTGGCTCATCGCGAACCGTGGCAATGCACGCGATACGCTGAGTTGTTAGCGTAATAGGTGATCGCATCGCTTTCTTCGTCATCATCGATAAACTGCGTGCAACGGTATTGAGTCCGGGCTCAATGCCAGGCGCGCCAACATAAAACCAGCCCTGCCAACGCTTCTTTTCTGGATTTCTATGACAACCTCGCTGACCCCTTCCGCTTGCGAGATCGCTCTGGACAACCGCGTGCATCATGCATTGCAGCAGAGCCCTTACCTGTCGAATCGCAAACTACGATTTGAAACCCAGGAGGGCCGCGTGGTGCTGCGCGGGACCGTGGCTTCCTATTACCAGAAGCAAATGGCGCAAGAGCGCTGCGCCAGTTAGAGGGAGTCCATTGCATCGAGAACCACTTGGAAGTGGCGTGGACTTAATCACGATTGGCGTGAGGGCGCTGGTTCAGTGGCGCACCTGCCGTTGAATCTCGCCGGCACCACGTTCAAGCAACGCATGAACGTGGCACCCGGCGCAATTTGAGTGACACCCGGCGCAATTCAACCATCAGCGCGGCTGGGTTGGCCGATATCCCATGACCGCGTCTTCACGGTTGGGATAATGGGGAAAACAGTTCTCCAGCCGACAGATCCGCAGCACGTCCTGATTCGCGGACGATAGGCCGGAAATCCGCATGACTCCGCCTTGGGCGTAGATGCGTTTGTGCAACCACACCAACTGTCCAATCAGATAGCTGTGCAGGAATGGAATTTGATCCAACTCGAGCACCAGTCGACTCGTGAAATTCTGTTCGAGCATCGACCAGATCTGTTCCGCCAATGGCGGCGTATCCGTGGCCTGCGGGCCCACGAAATGAGGCCGCATGAATAGCCAATCCGGGCCACGCTCAACATCCAACTCCCAACCTTCGGCAATCTGGACCATACGCGCAATGCTCCATGCAAACGAACTGGGGTACCGCCTCCAACGACGTAGTGCGCCGCCGATGGCCGCAAGAGCCGCGAAATGCCGCGCCGATTCGTTCTGCGCTGCCTGAGCATGACCGCCCCCGCTGGGATCGCACAAACTATCGACGAGAAGAATCGTCATGCTTATGCGCGCCTGGCGGCAATCATAAACTTTGGCTTGTGCGATTTTCAATAGCACGCAATTTGAGAATGCCACAGGCGGCGGGTCACCATGCGGAACGTGTGTGCCTGGCATTAAACGCATGCTAGCACTTTCTGAAGTTCCCCCGTTTTCTCGATTTCTGATGGGAAAATCGTCTCTTGCCGCACGATTTGATCTCGTAATGACTCACCTGAGCGGCCCTTGCACATGCCGCTGAATCGGCGATACTACGCCCTACGGATTCCCGCAAATTCTTCACATCCTGGACAAAGGAAATACGGCCATGTCTCGTTTTGGAGCGGTCACGTTCAAGGGCACGCCATTGACCCTCGTCGGCAACGCAGTCGCGGTCGGCCAGCAAGCCCCGGATTTCAAGCTCCGCTACTACGAAGCGGGCGGAATGAAGACCGTGTCGCCGGCCGATCTGAAAGGCAAGCCGGCCTTTATCAGCGTCGTGCCGTCGCTCGATACGCCGGTCTGCCAGATTCAGACCAAGAAGTTCAACGAACAATTGTCAGCCTTGGGAGACAAGGTTAAATCTCTCACGGTCAGCCTGGACCTGCCGTTTGCCATGAATCGCTTCTGCGGCGCCGAGCACATCACCAACATGCAGTCCGCCAGCGACTATTACGACCGCAGCTTCGGCGAGAACTGGGGCATGCTGATCGACGAGCTCAAGCTACTGGCTCGCGGCGTCTTCGTGCTCGACAAGGACGGCAAGGTGGCCTACGCCGAGCAGGTTGTCGAAGTGGCCAGCGAGCCGAACTACGACCATGCCTTGGCGGCGCTCAAGAAGCTCGTGTGATCCGACGATCGTGTGCCACACGGCATCTTCGTTCAACTCTCACGCCTCACGTGCCCAGCAGCGCTTCCATCCGCTGTTTGGCGACCGCGAGCGCTTCGGGGAGCTTTTCAGGATGTCGGCCGCCGGCTTGGGCCAAGTCCGGCTTGCCACCGCCACGGCCGCCGACCACTTCAGCCGCCGCCGCGACCCATTGGCCGGCGTGCAGGCCGCGCTGTTCCAAGTCGCGGCTGATGCCGGCCACAAGCGTTACCTTGTCCGCGTCACGGCTGGCTAACAGCACCGCCACCGGACTGGCTTTTCGCCGCAATTGATCGATCAGTTGCCGCATGGCCCCCGCATCGGCTCCGCTGGCTTCGGCTACGACGACCCGCGCGCCGCCGATTTCGATCGCATCGGCCAATAACTTATCGACCGAGAGCTCCTCGGAGCGGAGCGAGCCGGCGGAAAGCTGCTTCTTCAACTCGCGAACCTCCTTGGCCAGCGCCGCCACGCGGGCCGGCACCTCGCTGCTCGGGACCTTGAGCACGGCCGCTGTTTCGTGCAGCGCGGCCTCGGACTGCCGGACTCGTTCGACGGCCGATAAGCCGGTGAGCGCCGTGATGCGCCGCGTGCCGCTCGACACGCTCTCTTCGCCGACGATTTTAAATAATCCGACTTGTGCAGTGTTGTCCAGATGCGTGCCGCCGCACAATTCCTTGCTGAATTCACCCATCGAGACCATGCGCACGATGTCGGGATACTTCTCGCCGAAGAGCATCATGGCCCCCGCCTCGCGGGCCTGCGCGATGGGCAGACTCCGGTTGCTGATCTTCGCCCCTTCCAGAATCTTTTCGTTCACCTCGGATTCCACCCTGCTCACCAATTCGGGACCTAGCGACGCGGGGTTCGAAAAATCAAAGCGGAGCCAATCCCGGTCGACCTTGGAGCCCTGTTGCTGGGCATGCCGCCCGACGAACTTTTGCAGCGGCGTAATGCAAGATATGCGTGGCCGAGTGGGCCCGGCGAATTCCCTGCCGGCGCGCTGACATCGACCTTGGCCGTGACTTTGGCCCCTTGCTTGAGTTGTCCCAAACGAACGTAACCGAAGTGAACGAAGAGCCCGCCCTCTTTTTGCGTATCGGTGACTTCGAAGCGCACCCCCTCGCCGACAATCTCGCCCGTGTCGCCAACCTGGCCGCCGCTTTCGCCATAAAACGGCGTGCGATCCAGCACCACTTGCACCGGCTGGTCATGTCCGTCCGCGTCGATCTGGTCGCAAAGCTCATTGTGCGAAATGAGGCCGACGACCGTGGCCTCGCAGGTCGTGGTCTCGTAACCCAGGAACGTCGTGGAGTGAACGTCTTTTTTCAGCGCATCGAGCGGACCTGACTTGAATAGCTCCTTGCGCTGGCCGGCGCCGGAGATTTCGCCGTGACGTTCCATCTCCTGGCGAAAACCTTCCCAGTCGAAGCCCAGGTTGTGCTCGGCGGCCAGCGTTTCGAACAGTTCCGGCGGAAAGCCGTGCGTGGTGTACATCTCGGCCGCATCCACTCCGGAGACAGCCTGGCGGTCATCGGCCCGCATGCTGCCGAACACCCGCTCGATCCGTTCAAGCCCGGCGTCCACGGTGGCGAAGAAGCCGCTCTCTTCGGCCTTGATGACCTGGGCAACCCGGCCGGTGGTTTCTGCCAGTTCGGGATAAGGTCCGCGCATCATCTCGGCGACTTTGGGAACGACTTGGTACAGGAAGGCGTCTTTGAGACCGAGTTGCCGACCGTCCAACACCGCGCGGCGCAATAAACGGCGGATGACGTAGCCTTGCTTTTTGGCATCCGGCTGCACGTTTTCATGAATGGCGAACGAACAGGCTCGCACATGGTCGGCAATGCGCCGCAAGCGGCGGCCTTCTTCGCTGGCCGGGTCATACTTGACGCCGCACACGTCGGCAGCCGCTTCGACGATCGGACGCAGGATGTCGATGTGAAAGTTCGTGCTCACGCCTTGCAGCACCGACGCGACCCGCTCCAGCCCCATGCCAGTGTCGATGTTCTTACTCGGTAGCGGCCGCAGATTGTCCGGCGGATTGCCGACGCGATTGAACTGCGTGAAGACGAGATTCCAGATCTCGACGTCGCCGCCCCCTTCGAGCTGATAGAAAATTTCACTGCACGGGCCGCAGACGCCGTCCGGCCCTTGGCTGGGAGCGCTGGCCGGCCAGAAGTTGTCGGCCTCGCCCATCCGCTGAATCCGTTCGGGGGCAGCTTGATATCCCGGGCCCAGATCCCGGCCGCCTCGTCATCGTCCAGATAGACAGAGACCGTGAGCCGCTCGGGGTCGAGCCCCAGCCACCCCTTGGCGGTGAGAAACTCCCAGGCCCAGTTGATCGCATCACGCTTGAAGTAATCGCCGAAGCTGAAATTGCCCAGCATTTCGAAAAACGTATGGTGGTAGGCCGTGCGGCCGACATTGTCGATGTCCCCGGTGCGCAGACACTTCTGGCAGGTGGTGGCCCTGGTGAATTCTAGTTTGCACTTGCCCAGGAAGTGGTCCTTGAACTGGTTCATCCCGGCCGGCGTGAACAGCACGGAAGGATCCCAGCGGGGAACCAGCACGTCGCTCGGCCGCCGGGTGCAGCCCTTGGACTGGAAGAAGGCCAGGTATTTTTCACGCAGTTCGTCGGTCTTCATGGGCTTGCGACCATCAAGTAGTGTGTGGCCCCCGACGGATGGTCCCGGATGACAAATCGCGATGGTGGCGAAGTGGCAGCGGTGAAGCGACGGTGGCGGCACGGTCTGGAAGCAGTAAACCGGCTATGATAGCGGGTTTGTGGCGGGCGGGCCAGTCGAAGCAGGGGACAAAAGAGACCGAAGGAACCGGGGACTGGAGGAACGACAAGACGGACCAGGCCGATGCGCCGTCATGCTCTGGGGTGCGAGCGAGCGTGAATTAGACGGCGAATTCGCGGGACATCGCTGGCGAGAACAAACGGAAATACCACGCCCTGTCACTCTTCGCCCGGCGGTATTTCCTTCGTCGTTTGCCGTCCATCGCCGTTTCCGTTGAACACTCGCAATTTGATCGGGCCGGATTTACCGGCCACTGCCGTGCGGAATTCCTTGGGCGTTTTGACTTTCGTGTCGCCAACGTGCGTGATGTACATGTCTTGGCGAAGCCCTTCCTTCCAGGCGGGACTGTCCTGCTCCACCTCGGACACCAGGACGCAATTATCGGCATCCGCACCCATATCTCGTTGAAACAGGCCGCGATTGACCGACTTGACCGACGCATAGTCCACGCGGATGCCCCGCCAACTCGGTGACGGGGTGGTCACGATCTTCTTGCCTTGCACCGGATACTTGGCCAACTCGACTTTAAGGATGACCGGTGCCACCTGACCGGCTCGCTCGACCGTCAGGTCGATTTTGGCTTCGACCGGCAGTTGACCTACTTGCAGCACCAGGCCGTCGGCATCGTAAATTGGCTTGCCATTAATGTGGCTGATGATGTCGTCCTTCTGCAGCCCAAACCGCTGGGCGGGAGTGCCATCCACCACGCCGCCGACTTTCATGCCATGCTTGCCGGCCAGAATCTCGCGTTCGTCCAGGTCCAGCGGAGGACGTACTCCCAGGAAGCCATACTCGACTTCGCGCCCCTGCTTGAGCAGTTCGACCACGCGGCGGAAGGTCTCGTCCACCGGAACCGCATAGCCGGCGGCTTGCTCATAACCCGACAAGGCCGCGGCCGAAGTCGTGAGTCCAATCATTTCACCCTTCAGGTTGATCAGCGCGCCGCCGCTGGTTCCCAGGTTCAGCTTCGCGTCGGTCTGAATCAGCGTGCCGGACTGGTGCAGCGTTTGCTTTTGTCCCGGACGCCCATCTTCGGCCAGACTTGGCGCTCCCTTGCGCGCCAGGTTGGACACGATACCCCAACTCGCACTGACCTGTCCGTCGCGGGCAATCGCGTAGGGATTTCCCAACGAGATCACGATGTGACCCTTTTTCAGCGTCGAGGCGTCTCCGAACTTGATCGGCACCAGATTCTTCGCCTCGATCGCCAACACGGCCAAATCGCTGCGCGGATCGGCCGCCCTGACACGTGCCCGATAGACCCGCCGGTTTGCGGTCGTTATGTAGTATTG
The DNA here is from genome assembly GCA_963807715.1 of uncultured Planctomycetia bacterium. GTDB lineage: Bacteria > Planctomycetota > Planctomycetia > Pirellulales > PALSA-1355 > CAWECK01. The sequence goes on along the minus strand of CAWECK010000015.1, from coordinate 527,108 downwards.
GTCGTTCTCGTCGCCAAGGACATGATAATGCGTCACGATCAAGCCATCTTTATCAACGATCACCCCGCTGGCGTAGTCGTTGGGGATGAAGTCCAGATCGCCGGGCCTCGGCTGCGGAGTGAAGGAACGGATGCGTCCGAAAGGATCGGGGAGCACTTCCGAGGCGCCGACCATTTCGTCGCGCTCGCCGTGTTTGACGCGGGCAATTGCGACAACCGATTTTTCCGCCGCGGCGATAGCGTCGACCACGGCAGATTCTATCGCCACGATCGCCGGCACGGCGGCGGGCTCTTCGGCCAAGACGCCACGTTGGCTTGCCAGGGAGCCCCCTAGAGCCAAGACGCCAAGTAAGCACCACTCGCGGAATCGCTTGGCCGCAAGAGCAGACAAGCTGCCTCGGACGCCCGCGGCTGACCGCGCTCCGCTCGATTGAGGCCAAAGTCCACTTGTCGGCATGTTCTCCCTCGCTTTTCGAGGAGCCCGATGCACGGCGAGTGGCCAGGGGCAGCGGCCTATTTGGCCGATGCCCGGCAAACCACCAAAGGCTCCCTTGTTAACCTACGTCATCCGTTGTCGCAGATTCGCCGTCTTCGGCCGCGGACACCGGCGGCACGACCGCATCGCCGGCTGCCATTATCTTGGTCCGCAGTTCCTCGGTCAAATTCGGATTTTCCTGCAAATACGCACGCGCCTTTTCCCGGCCCTGTCCCAAATGCAAATCGCCGTAGCGGAACCAGGCTCCGGAGCGAATCACCAGCTTTTGAGCCAGGGCCAAGTCCAGCACGTCCCCTTCGTAGCTGATGCCGCCCGAATGCATCATATCAAATTCCGCCACCCGGAACGGCGGGGCCACCTTGTTTTTGACCACTTTGGCCTTCACCCGCTGTCCGACGACTTCCTCGCCCTCTTTGAGCTGGCCAATCCGCCGCACATCGATCCGGCAGGAAGAATAGAACTTCAGGGCCCGCCCACCTGGGGTGGTTTCCGGGCTGCCAAACATCACGCCAATCTTCTCGCGAATTTGGTTGATGAAGATGACCGACGTCTTGCTCTTGGAAATGACGCCGGTCAGCTTGCGCATCGCCTGGCTCATCAGTCGTGCTTGCAAGCCCACGTGGGAGTCACCCATTTCCCCTTCCAGCTCTTTTCGGGGGACGAGGGCGGCCACCGAATCGATCACGATTACGTCGACCGCGTTCGATTTGATCAGCATTTCCGTGATGTGCATGGCTTCTTCGCCATTGCTGGGCTGGCTGACGAGCAAGGTTTCCAACTGGACCCCCAGTTTCTTAGCCCAACTCGGATCCAGCGCGTGCTCCGCGTCGATGAAGGCCGCTATGCCCCCTGTCTTTTGGGCCTGGGCGACCACGTGCAAGGCCAGCGTGGTCTTGCCACTTGACTCGGGTCCGAAGATCTCCACGATCCGGCCCCGCGGAATTCCCTGGCCGCCAAGCGCCAGATCCAGCGACAAGCTGCCGGTGGGAATCCCTTCGATTTGCACGGCGCGGCTGTCCCCCAGCGGCATGATGGCCCCTTCGCCGAATTCCTTCTCGATCTGGGCAACCGTGTGCTTCAGGTCGGGATGGTTATCGAAGACGGACTTCGGCGCTGGTTCTTTGGCCTTCTTGCCAGCTTTTCCGGACGATGATGGCATTTCTTTGGGCATACGATTTATCTTCGTGGCGGTGACCATGCGGGCGGTTCCTTGTGCTCGAGACCCACGGGCAGGAATTGTGACCAAGGGGGCCGTCAACTCCTTTCCATACCAGTGAACGCCTGTATATTATCGGCATCCACCGGCTCGTGCAAGAGCGTCCGCATGAGATTGTGAAGAGTTTCTCTGTCTGGGGGTAAAAGCTTCGCCGGTCTGGCGCTCAAGGTTTCCTCGCCTGGGGCTCAAGGTATTGCTGTCGCGCGTGAAAAATCCTATCAGAAGTGGGGGGCCGCTGGCGACCTGATTTATCCGCAAAGGCCGCCAAAAAAATGCTGGCGGCGGCGGCCGAGGTGTCAATCCGGGGGCTCAACGTCATCCCGGCCCTTCAGTTCGGCGTAGCCCAGCGGCTCGTAAATGGGCCCTTCTCGGGTCAACTGGCTGGACAAAATGGCCACTTCAAAAACGGTGGACAGTCCGCCGTCGAAATTCTCGTTTTCCCGCAGCAAATCGCCCAGTGCTTGCATACCGGATCCTCCTTGACGAATGCGACCGATGGTCAAATGAGGCCGAAACCGGCGTCCCTCGGCCCGGAAGCCGATTTTGGACAGTTCGTGTTCGATGGCGTCGTGCAGCGTCACCATCTCCTCAGTCCCTTGATCGGCGCCGATCCACACGGTTCGCGGCCGCTCGATGGCCGGGAAGGCGCCTGCCCCCAAGGCTTCCAGATCGAAAGGGGTCAGCGGCTCGACGGCCGCCGACACCGCCTTGCAAATATCGGGCACTTCCAGTAGCCGGACTTCGCCCAAAAATTTTACGGTCCAATGCAATTGCTGCGGCGTCACCCAGCTTGCCTTGACCGGAGCCTCGCGCAGCCGCCCGATCAGCTTGCCGGCCCGCTCCTGAATCTCGGGCGGGATTTCCACCGCCACGAATGCGCGAATGTACTCTGCCATTGGTGACACACTTCCGACGCAAACATTTGGACCCAGGGATGCAATCCCTGGGCTTTGGGTGACGACTCTTTAGAAACTCAGCGTATTAGAAGCTCAGCATGCGGCGGTATTCGAGCAGTCGCCGGTCCAGGTCGACGCGTTCGATCTCGCGCATCCGGTCCAGGCTGAAGTCTTCCACATTGAAGCTGGCCACGAGAATACCGTAGGCCATCGCTTCCTTAAGCGTCCGCGGGTCGAAGCGATCTTGCGAGGCCAGATAGCCCATCATGCCGCCGGCGAAGCTATCGCCGGCGCCGGTCGGGTCGACCACGCGCGGCGTGGGATAGGCCGGCAGCACGTAGGTCTCGTCCGCGCCGAAGAACATGGCTCCGTGCTCTCCCTTTTTGATGATCACGAACTGGGGGCCCATGGCCTGCACCTGACGGCCGGCTTTCACCAGATTTTCTTCGTTGGTGAGCAGGCGAGCCTCACTGTCGTTGAGGACCAGTCCGTCGATCCGCTTGAGCAAGGCAAGCAGTTCGTCGTGCTGGATGTTGATCCACAGGTCCATCGTGTCGGCAACCTTCAGCACCGCGTCCGGCACCTGGTCGAGAACCTTGAGTTGCAGCGTGGGAGACCCGTTGGCCAGGAACACGTAGCGTGATTTGCGGTAGTCCGGCGGCAACACCGGATTGAACTTCTCGAAGACGTTCAAGTGGACTTCCAACGTTTCACGGTCGTTCATGTTGGGCAGGTATTTGCCGCGCCAGCGAAACGTCTTCTCGCCTTTGACAATCTGCAAGCCGGCTGTATCGACGCCTCGATCTTTGAGCAACTGGGTATGCGCGCCGGGCCAGTCCTCACCCACGACGCCGACCAACCGCACCTTGGTGAAATAACTGGCGGCATAGGAAAAATACATCGCCGAGCCCCCCGGCACGTCTTCGCGCCGATCGGTCGGCGTTTCCACGCAATCCAAGGCCACGGATCCCACAACTAACAGAGGCATAATTTCACCACTTCGGTAAATCGAGGGTTGTTTGACGATCGATTTCACTTTGCTCGCGTATTGACGTAATGCGGAATGCTGAATTCGGGATGCGGAATTTGTTCTACATTCAGCATTCGGCATTTAGTTCTCCACGCGGGCCAAAGCCCGATCGATTCGGGTCAGGCATGCCGGCTTGCCCAGAATTGCCAGACAATCGTATAGGCCGGGTCCCACGCCTTTGCCGGTCACCGCCACGCGGATGGCATGGACGATATCGCCCGGCTTGATTCCTTCGTCGGCCATGAACGCATGCAGCGCGGCTTCCAGCGGCTGCGGCTCGTAGGGCTCAACCTTGGCAAGCCGGTCTTTGAAGCGACCCAACAGCGCTGCGGTTCCGGCCCTGCGCATCTGCTTGTCGAAGGCCGCCTCGTCGAATTCGACTTCATCGCGAAAGAAGAATTCCGAGTAGGCCAGGATGTCTCCCAGGACTTTCAGGCGGTCGCCGGCCGCCTCGATGATCCGCGTCAGCTTGGGCCCGATCTCGCAGGGAGCCGGCTTGGCGACCAAGCCCGCCAGCTGCAAGTAGGGGAGCATGCGGGCCACCTTCTGCTTGATCGGCATGGCCTGCATGTAATGATCTTCGAAGGCCCACAGTTTTTTGGGATCGAAGCTGGCCGGCGCCTTGGTGACTCGCTCCAGGGAAAAGTTGGCAATCATCTCGTCGACCGACAGGAACTCGGTTTTGTCGTCCAGCGACCAGCCCAACAACATCAGGTAGTTGAGAATCGCCTCGGGCAAGTAACCGACCTGTTCATAAAAATCGACGATCACGGGATTGAACGTTTCGGCACTGGTCGTCAGACCTAGGGCCTTGGTAATTGCCAGTCCATGCTCGTTCACTTGGGCGAAATCGCGGTTCTTGAGATACTTGTCGAGCTTGCGCTTGCTAAGCTTGTTCTTGCTTCCCGGCTCCGCCACGAACGGCAGGTGGGCATATTCGGGCAAGGGATATCCCAGTGACTGGGCGATAAAGATCTGCCGCGGCGTGTTCGACAGGTGCTCCTCGGCCCGAATGACATGCGTGATTTTAAAGTCGTAGTCGTCGACCACGCTGGCCAAATGATACAGGCAGGTGCCGTCGGTCCGCTGGATGACGTGGTCCTGTTCGCGGGCCCACTCGAACTCGACCTGACCGCGAATATGATCGTTGATCACCAGCGAACCAGTGCGAGGCATCTTGAGCCGCACCACGGCTTGCCGACCATCCGCTTCGAAGCGCTGCTGGTCGGCCGCGGTTTCGGCCATCCAACGGCGGCTGTATAGGAAGGGACGCTTTTCCGCCTGCGCAACCTCACGCTCGGCCTGAATTTCTTCGGCCGTGGCGTAGTCGCGATAAGCGTGCCCCGAGGCGAGCAAGCTGCTGGGCGGCTTCCTGGTAGCCGGCCAGTCGCTGCGACTGGTAATAAGGAGCGTAGGGGCCGCCGACTTCGGGCCCCTCGTCCCAGTCGATTCCCAGCCAGCGAAAGCCGTGCAAAATGGGGGCCAGGGCCGCGTCGACATTTCGTTCGGCATCCGTGTCGTCGATCCGCAGCAGGAACTGGCCGCCATGCCGCCGGGCGAAGAGCCAACAGAACATGGCCGTGCGCACACCGCCAATGTGCAAGTAACCGGTCGGGCTGGGAGCGAAACGCGTGCGAACCATGAGAGGAAAATGCTTAATGCTTAATGCGGAATGCGGAATGCGGCGTTCCGCGGTTTGCTTGACCAGCATACCGGCTGGAAAGCAAATGCGGAATGCTTAATGCGGAATCTGCGATCCGAACTTCAGCATTTCGAATTCCGCATTTTGTTCATTCCAATTGCGGCACGATGCCTGTCAGGAATTTGGCTAGCCGGTCCGAGGCCGCGATGGCGTCTTCCTTAAGCCGCCACATGTCTTTGACGCTCCCCGGCCTGCGAACGATCGCACCCGTGACGGCTCCGATGCGGCCTAGGGTGCTCTTCTGACGGACCAAATGATCGAGGTCGGGGGGCAATTCGTGATCGACCGCATCGCTGATCACGCGGACCGAAAGAAACTTGACCCGCTCGTCGCGGCAGACTTCGGCCACAGCCGACGATTCCATATCCACGGCCAGGGCTCCGTGCAGTTCCCCCAGGGCCTGCTTTTCGGCTGGCTCGCGCACGATCGAATCAACCGTGAGCAGTCGCCCGACATGCAACCCTGGGGTGCGGGCGAGCACGTCCGGCGCGATCTTGAAATCGATCGCCAACCGTCGACCCGAGAGATCCGCAATCTCATTGGCCATGAGGATGTCGCCTTGCCGGGCGCTCGGGTGCAATCCGCCGGCGAAACCGGCCGAGATGACCCAGCGCGGCTTGTGACCGATCAATAGCGCGCGAGTGCCCCGCGCGGCAGCCTCCCGGCCAAGCCCACATTCGATGAGTACAAGCCGCCGGCCGCCGAGCCCTCCTTCGCGGGCCACGAAGCCGGCGCCGTTGATATGCACGACGCCGGTCAGTTGATCCACCAATCCGCCAGCCTCGATCGACAGCGCGAAGACGAACCCAACATGACACACGGCCGGCTGTGCCGGGGCCGGCCCCTCTTCTCCGGCCGACTGTGCCGCGGCCGGATCAGCCGAGGAGCCGTCGGCCGGATTCGTTGCCTTTGGACCCAATCCCTCGGCACCCCGTTGTTCGTGTGACGCTCGCATCCGCTCAGCCGCAGCGCGGAGCAAGTAGTTTCTCAAAAGCGATTGCCACATGGCGCGGACTCAATGGGCTGGCTTGACTCGCGGCTCGAATTCGCCGCGTCAGATTCACGAGCGAGTATTCAGGATACCCGAAGTGGTGCGCCCTGCCCACGGGCCGATGGCTGACGGTTGGCCACCGCATCCGTGAGTGCGACGGCCATGCGGGCGAACACAGCAGGCCACCCGCGCCGCTGGGTTTGCCGGAACAATCGCAGCGACGGATACCAAGGGCTGTCGTCGCGATCGAGCAACCAGCGCCAGTCAGGCGCCAGCGGCAATGCGACCCACGTCGGAACGCCCAGGGCTCCGGCCAGGTGGGCCGTCGCTGTGTCAGACGTGATCACCAGATCCAGATTCTTCAACACGGCCGCCGTGTCGACGAAGGCGCTGCCGCCATTGTCCAATTCGCGGCCCAAATTGGTCACGGCAAACGTGTGGCCGGCAGCCACCCGTTGCTCGCTCGCAAGTTGTTCGCTGCCTGGGCCCTTCTGCAAACTGTATAGCCGCACGCCAGGCACGGCGGCCAACGGCGCGAAGTGCTCAAGCGGGATGCTGCGCCAAACGTCGAAGTGGAACGTAGTGCGTCCCTGCCAGACAATGCCCACCTTGAAGCCCGGCTCGGTGCTGAGTCGTTCGCGCCAATGATCGACACGACGCGCGTCCGTAGCCAGATAAGGCACGCGGCAAGGAATCGTCTCCGGCGTCAGTCCAAGGATCGCCGGAATTGCCAGTAGCGGGGCTTGCACGTCAAATGACGGCAACGTCTGGCCGGCCGCCACGACCTGGTCAATGCCGGGCACCGTGGAAACCAACTCGCAGAGGGCCGGCAGGCACTTCACGATGACGCGGCCGGCGTGTCCTCGGACCAGGCTGGTCAAGCGGACGAATTGCAGCGTGTCGCCCAAGCCTTCCTCGGCGTACAGCAGAATCGTGCGCCCGAGCCAGTGGTGTCCCGTCCCAGCAGGGTTCGACGAAGAAGGGCCGCGGGGCCGATGGGATCCGCCGCCGCCATTCGTACTCGGGCCAGCCTCGCCGGTAATCGCCTTGTAATAGCAAGAGCAAGCCGAGGTCGGCGTGGGCCGACGCGTCGAGCGGCGCCAATTCGATCGCCCGGCGATACGCTGTCTCGGCCTCGGCCCAACGTCCCTGGTGGACCCGCAAGAGGCCCAAGTTGTGATGCGCGGACGGGAAACGAGGTTCCAACCGCAATGCCGTGAGAAACTCGGCTTCGGCCGCGGCGAAATCATCCGCGGCGACAAACGTGTTGCCCAGGTTGTTATGCGCCGACGCGAAATTGGGCCGGCTGCGCAAGGCGGCCTGGTAGTATTCCCTGGCCGCTGCCAGCTCGCCGGCGTCGGCCAGGGTTACGCCCAGGTTGTTCAGGGCGTCGGCATCGTCGGGGCAACGCTGGAGCACGCTGCCGCCACCATGTGGCCGATTCTTCAGCGCGCCCGCTGGCATACAACAAGCCGGCCAACTGCCGCTGGGACATGAGATAGTCCGGCTGCACCGCGAGGGCGCGGCGATAACTGGCCTCGGCTTCGCGCACGTGCTGCTGAGCCAGGTAGACATTGGCCAGATTGTGATGATAGAGGGCTGCCGAGCCGTCCTCGGCGATGGCGGCGCCGATGCGGGCAATGGCTTCCTCGACGCGGCCCTGCTGCGAAGCGATCAGCCCCAGCAGGTGCAGAACGTCCGGATGCCCCGGCGCGACGGAGAGAATCTTCCGATAGACCTGTTCCGCGGCTGCCAGATCGCCCGAGCGTTGATGCGTCAGGCCCAGTTGCAAAGCTTCTTGCACGGTGGGCATGCTGGAACCTCCGCGGATCCCTCAGCTTACACTGGGGGCTCGAAAGGGCCTTTTCTCATGAAAGTTGCCAGAGGGCCATTTTGAACGTGTCGCCCAAGCGGCGATTGACGCCCAACACGGCCGCCGGCTCGAAGCCGCAATGGACCATGCAGTTTTCGCAGCGCGGATCGTTTCCCCGGCCCAGCTTGTCCCAATCGGTCAACTGCACCAGGTCGTTGTAGGTCTTGTGGTGCGTGTCGGTGATCAAGTAGCAGGGGCCCTTCCAGCCGCTTGAGATTGCGGGTGGGATTGGCCCAGGCCGCACAGTGCAGATCGCGTTCGCCGCGCAGGAATTCCAGATAGATGGGCGACGTATTGAGCCGGAAGCCGGCCAGCAGTTCCTTGGCCTCGCGGAATTTCGCGTGGACGTCGTCGCGGGTCATGAAGATTTCCTGGGCCCCGTCGGGATTCGTCTCTTGCACGGCGGCATAGCCGTAGGCCGGCGACATCATGAAGCCGTCGACGCCCAGCTCGGTCAGGTACGCAAACAGCACGGCGATCTCGTGCATGTCGGTTTCCTTGTAGACCGTGGTGTTCGTGCAGACCAGGAAACCGGCGGCCTTGGCGGCCTTGATGCCTTCGATCGCTTCGGCGAACACGCCTTCGCGCTCGACGGCCTTGTCGTGCGCTATTTCCATGCCGTCGAGATGCACGTTCCAGAAGAAGCGATCGGTGGCTTTGAAGCCGGCGAGCTTCTTGCGGATGAACATGCCGTTGGTGCACAGGTAAATGTGCTTCTTGCGTTCCAGGATCTTGGCCACCAGCTCTTCGATCCAGGGATAGATCATCGGCTCGCCGCCGCAGATGCTGACGATCGGCGCACCGCATTCGTCGACGCTGGCCAGGCATTCGTCGACCGTCAGCTTGTCCTTGATCGTCGTGGCATACTCGCGGATCCGACCGCAGCCCGTGCAGGTCAGGTTGCAGGCGTGCAGCGGTTCGAGCATCAGCACGAGCGGGAACTTGTCGCGCCCGCGAGAGCTTCTTCTTGAGCAGATAAGACGCCATCGTGCGGGTCAGCGACAGCGGAAACCGCATCGTGGATCTCTGAGAGTTTGAGGCTAGTTAAATCCGACACGGGTCGGCGACGGCCAGGGAACGGGTCCCCGGAGGCTCGACCCACGACTGGTTCATTCCGTAGCGCCGATCAATTGCTGGTGTGCGGCAAATGCTGGTGTGCGGTTTTAGTGGCGCCGGCCGATTCCGCCAACAGCAATTCCGCCTGGTGCCCTTCTTCGATCGATTCGCCGATGGCCACCGCCCAATGCGACATGGCCAACAGCGGGAAATAAATCGGATACATGTGGTAGCGCAAGTAAAACACCTGCGGAAAGCCGGTGCCGGTGAACTCGGGCTCGTCCCAGGTGCCGTCTGGGCACTGCCGCTCGACCAGAAAACGGATGCCGCGGGCCACGGCCGGATGGGCCTGCTGGCCGGCAGCCATCAGCCCCAGCACGGCCCAAGCCGTTTGCGAGGCGGTCGTGGTTCCCTGGCCGCGCAAGTGCGGGCTCGGCATAGCTGTCGGGCGATTCGCCCCAACCGCCGTCCGGTTGTTGATAGGCCAACAACCAGTTCGCGGCGGCCACCATCATCGGATCGCCGGCCGGCACGCCGACGGCCGCCAGTCCGACCAGCGCCTGCCAGGTGCCGTAGATGTAATTCACGCCCCAGCGGCCGAACCAACTGCCGTCGGGCTCCTGGCTCGAACGCATGTAAGCCACGGCCCGATCGACTCCGGCGTCGCCCAGGCGGCGGCCGAACTGGGCCAGCGTTTCCAGCACGCGGCCGGTCAGATCGGGCGTGCTGGGATCGATCATGGCGTTGTGATCGGCGAAACGGCACATGGCAGAGGAATTCGCGGTCGTTGTCCCGATCGAATGCGCCCCAGCCGCCGTCGCGGTTCTGCATCGCCAGCACCCAGTTCAGGCCGCGCTGGCTGGCGGCCGTGATCCGGTCGACCGTCACCACGTGTTTCCGCGCCCTGCTGACGACCGGCAAACGTTCGCTTGTCGATCAGTCGCAACTCAGGAGGCAGCGCGCCAGCCACGGTGGCGCCGTGGTCGAACTCGGCGCGCAGCGCCATGAGCACCATGATCGTGTCGTCGACGTCGGGATAGAACTCGTTCGCATGCTCGAAGCACCAGCCACCGCTCGCCGCCGACACGGTTTCGGCCCAGTCGCCCCGCCGTGTGATCTCCTGGCTCAGCAGCCATTCGACGGCGCGCTGAATGGCCGGGTGCCGCGGTTCAACGCCGCTCGCATCGAGGGCCCGCAGCGTGATCGCGGTGTCCCACACCGGCGACTTGCAAGGCTGCAGCCGCAGGGTCTCGTCCTCTTCGATCATCAGACCGTCGAGATGCTCGCAGCAGTATCTGCATTTCCGGCGATCGTCGGTATAGCCCAAGCAGCGCAGGGCGACGATGCTGAAGATCATCGGCGGAAAGATGGCCCCCAGCCCTTCGCTGCCGGCGAAACGCTCGATCATCCACCGCTCGGCCATTTTGATGGCCCGCTTCCGCAACGGCAACACGCGATGCCGCTGCAGCGCCTTGCAGGCTTTGTCGACTGTGCGGAAAAAGCGGTCCCAACTCAACAGGCCCGGCTTCAGCGGCCGGCCCGGACAGCGCAACGGCGGCCATTCGGCGGGAGGCTTCAGAAACAGTTCGGAGATGCCCAGCCGCGCGTCGAGCTGTGCCCGCGGCTGGAACGCCGACATGATCGCCAGCGGCACCAGGATCGTCCGCGACCAGGCGCTCATGCGATACATGTTGATCGGAAACCAAGTGGGCAGCAGCAGCAGTTCGGGCGGAACCGCCGGGCACTGGTCGTAAGGAATCTGGCCCAACAGCGCCAGGTAATATCGCGTGAAGCTGTTCACGGCATCGGCGCCGCCGATCTTTAAAATCGTGGCACGGGCACTGGCCATGTATTCTGCGCTGGGGTCATGCCCTGCGAGCTTCAGGGCGAAGTAAGCCTTCACGCTGACCGTGATGTCGACGGCGCCGCCGGGATACATGGCCCAACCGCCGCTGGCAAGCTGGGCCTCTTGAATATATCGGGCGGCCTTGTGCGCATGGTCGGTTTGGTGCTCGCCGAGAAACGCCAGCAGCAGGATGTATTCGCTTTCCAGGATCGTGTCGCCTTCGAGCTCGGCGACCCAATAGCCATCGGCGTGCTGTTCAGCTAGCAACCATTGCCGGGTGCGTAGAATTGCCAGCCGCAACGGTCCGGCCAGCCGATGACTGGAGGGTGAATTCAATTCGGCCGGTGCGCGATACAGCGCCGCTCTGCCCCGTCGGCGATCCCACACGAATAGGCTGACTTGGAGACATATTCCTTACGCTCGCTCCTTCGAGGGCGGTCGTCCTGACTCGCTCACTTCCACCAAACATCCACGACGCCAAGAGCTTATGCCACCTCGCGGGATCTAACAAGACCAGCTAGGCCGGCTAGCGGCGGCTCGCCTCGCTGGGAGTCAGGCAAACTAGGCGAACCGCGGAAACCTTGCGTCCCAATCGGCTCGCTGACCGGGGTTGCTGGCCGGCTCCCATAGGGCCCGGTTGTACCGGTCGCGGCACATCGCGTTGCCCAAGAATGGCCGGCACAGCCGGCCCCACAAGAATGAAAAGAGACCAAATTTGACAGTGACGTCCAGCAAAAAAAATTTCCCAAGGGATGTTGGCCGCTCGTTTCCGAACTAATCTAGTCGGGGAGAATTCTTCGTCACCGGATAAGGTCAGTCATGCCCACCGCCGCCAAACTGCAAGGCATCTTCACGCCCAACATCGTGCCGCTCGACGACCGGGGCGAGATCAACGAAGCCGAGCTGCGCCGCTATACCGATTGGCTGATCGAGCGAGGCGTGCATGGCCTGTATCCCAACGGCTCGACCGGCGAGTTCACCCGGTTCACCACCGAAGAGCGGCGGCGGATCATCGCCATCATGGCCGATCAGACGCGCGGCCGGGTGCCGATTCTGGCCGGGGCCGCCGAAGCCAATGTCCGCGAGACGATGAAGGCCTGCGAATACTATCACAGCCTGGGCGTGCGGGCCGTGGCCATCGTGGCTCGCCGTTTTATTACAAGCTCAGCCCGGCGAACGTGTATGCCTACTTCAAGGAGATCGGCGACAACACGCCGATCGACGTCACGCTGTACAACATTCCGATGTTCGCCTCGCCGATCGACGTGCCGACCGTGCAGCGACTGAGCGAAGAGTGCCAGCGGATCGTGGCCATCAAGGACTCGTCCGGCGATCTGCCGCACATGATGCGCATGATCCAGGCCGTGCGGCCCGAACCGGCCCGACTTCTCCTTTCTGACCGGCTGGGACGCCGGCGCTGATGCCGATGCTGCTGATCGGCTGCGACGGCGGCACGAACGCCACCAGCGGCGTCGTGCCCGAGATCACGCGCAAGATTTACGACCTGACCATCAGGCGCGAGATCGACGAGGCGCGCGCGCTGCAATACAAGCTGTTGCCGCTGTTCGACGCGATGATCGGCTCGGCCGATTTTCCCGAGGGTTTTCGGACCGCGGTCAAGCTACGGGGGTTTCATACCGGCGCGGGCCGGCAACCTCTGGCGCCGCAGCAGCAGGCCAGCCTGGTGCAAATGCGTCGCACAATCGCCGGATTGCTGGCCGGGTTGTTGAAGGGGGAGCGACTGGGACCGGCTGAGTGAAGCAATTGGGCGGAAATTAAGGCGAATCAGCGGAAATCAGGAACCGTCCGTTTCATGGCTCCTCATCTTATTCGCGTATCGACAAGCCCGACGGCACGCGGCGATAGCTTGGCTCGCGGCGATCACTCGGCTCACAGGGCCGGGGGCGAATTTACAATCCCGATCACGGCCAAGCGCCCCACGCGCCTCCGAGAAGAACGCATGCCAGAAGAAACACTTCCAACGGCGGCAAGCCCGCCACTTGGGCACGAATCGAACGAACAATCCGCGGCGATGCGCAACGGCATCACCGCGGTGTGTATTAACTCGTAGGAACGAGGTTCTCGCGACCTTGTCATCCATAGCGAGCGTCCTTGGCCCGGAGCCGCTCCACTTAGATTCACATTATCGACGATTCCCGACAAACCTGCGTGTCACGGCGTGATCGCCCGGAAGAAATTCCGGACCGGCTCGCCAGCGACGTAATACCTCGTTCTGGCATACACGGGCGACGCGTAGTAAGACGCGTAGTAGCTCGTGACCGGCATCACCGGCGGCGAGTAATACGTCGTCACCGGAAGGGCGGCCGGAGCATAATAGGCTGTGGTCGGCATTACGGCTGGCGCATAGTACGCTGTCGTCGGCACGACTGCCGCTGTCGGTGCGTAATACGTCGTCGTCGGTGCGTAATAAGAGGTGGTTGGCGCGTAATAAGTTGTGGTCGGCACGACCGCGGCAGCCGGAGCGTAATAGGCCGTGGTCGGTGCGACAGCCGCGGCCGGAGCATAATAGCTCACGGTCGGACTAACCGCGGGACCATAACCGTAGTTCGTCACGGCCGGCGTGTAACCCGCCACGCCCGGACTGTAAACGGTGTAGACCTGCGCTGAGGCCATGCCCGCGCTTCCCAGAATCGTTAGTGTCAGCAGAGTCGAAGTCAGATGTCTCATGGTTAAAATCTCCAGTTGCAATTTTGCTCCCCCTCGCCCATCCACCGTCATAAACGATTCTAGGTCACGTTGGGCGAAGTTTAAAGTAGCCGACGGCTAATCCACTACAATTGCCGCAAACGGGTCGCGGGTGGTCTGGGGCGCGGGTCAGCCTCCCCGATGAGGCAACACCTAAGCAACGAGCAAACGGCGAGCCAGGTGCTGGCATTAGCGCCGGCCACCCGCGAGGACGTGGCAAAAACGAAGCGGTGGCGAAAAAGCAGCGGTCCAGGCCTGGTGGAAGTGCCGGCCAGGTTCAGCCGCCTGGTTGTGCGGGTGCAGCCGAGGTCGCGGATGGCAAGCAAATTGTGAAGATCGCTCCGCCGGCAGGCCGATGGTTGACTTCAATATGGCCACCATGAGCGGTCACGATGCGCCAGCACTTGGACAGTCCAAAGCCCAGACCACGCCCGGCTTCACGCCCCGAAAAGAACGGGTCGAACAAGTGCTGGCGGATTTCGGGACGAATCCCTGGGCCGTCATCTGAAACCACGATGCGAATTCCTTCACGGCTGCTGGGATGGCCCTGGGTATCGAGCGCGACCGTCAAGTGACCGCCCCGGCCGAGCGCCTCCAAGGCGTTCGTGCAGAGCGCATTGAGGGCCACGGCGATTTGCGTTGGATCGACAAGAACTATCAATGGGGTAACTGGGGCGGAATAAACGAGAGCAGTCCCCTGCTCCGTCGCGCCTGCGCGCGACACCTTCCACGACCCGGCTGACGATGTCCCCGGCATCGAGCCGCTCGAGCCGCGGTTGGGGCGGCCGGGCAAAGAGCATCATGTCGGCAATCATCTCATAGGCGCGAAACGCCTGCGAGTTAATCGCGGCCAATCGCCGCCGCCGTTGTGGGTCGGGCTCATCTTGCAATAGGGTTTGAGCCCGGGCCGAAATATTCGCCAGCGGGTTATTGATCTCGTGGCCGGCGCCGTAAGCCAGTTCCTTCAAAGCCGCGAGCTTCTGCTGCTCGAGATCGCTCTGAAACGAAAACTCCAACCGCTCAAGCCGGGCCAGGCGAGCGACGAGCGACGGCACCCAGCCGGCATCAACGCCCGGGCGGAGCCAGCGGTCGCGCGCGGCTGACAGCATGGCCTCATACCCCGGCGGCGGCCAACCCGTCGGAAGTTCTTGGTGCCCGTCTCCACTTAGCAGAGCGTTTAGCAAGGCAAAGGCCGTGTTCACGCAGCCACTAGGAGTCGACAGAGACTGCGACCTGGACGCGAGTGCCTCGGTCAACCAAGAGGGCAACTCGAAGGACAGTTCTACCGCCGGGCTAGCAACTAGTAGCGGCGATAACCAGCAGGGAGCCGCATGCAACAGGCCCAGCCAGTGGGCCTGGGCAGCCAAAGACGGCTCCGTTCCTGCCGCTGGAGCCCCTGCTGCCGCTAAACGTTCAGCCAACGCCGCCAAATGGATCGCACCGGCTGTGAATTCGGCCCAAACCTGGCGGTGCGCGTGGAGGCTTGGGTCTGACAACTCCGCTGCGGGCAGGCTTGGCCAGTCGCCCAATTCCCGCAGTGCGCGGCCGGTAAACCACTGGGCAGCGGCCTCAAGGGTGCGAATTTCCGTTCTGGCGGGAGAGTGCGCGCTGCGCGACACACGACCCACAGTGCCAAGCCCGGCTCTCGTGCTAGCAAAGCCTCTAAACACGCCAGTTCGGTACCGCCGTCCTGCGGAACCAGGGAGGCGACCAACTCGAATGCCCCCGCGCCGCTCAGCGGCAGGCCACTTTCGGCAAAACTACTGTCGGCACCGATGGGCGGCAGGCGCAGCCATGTTCCTGGAGCGACGGTGTCCCCCTGCTCTTGCTTGCTTTCGCCCCCGCAAGGGGCAAGAGTTAATATCACTGCCCGTTAATAGGGCTGCTCCAGGGGCTCACACCTCTGGGATTGAACAAAGCCGTCGGGCCGACCTCAGCCGGTTGTAACCGTTTCCATGTCCAGCAAGTTGCACATCCGCTCGACGAGCGTTTCGACCTCGAACGGCTTGTGCAGGAAATCGTTGGCGCCGGAGGCCTTGAGGTCCTCGATCTTGTCCTCTTCGACCATGCCCGAAATGCAGATGATCCGCACATCGTCCATCGTGCTGTCGCTGCGGACCCGCTGGCAGACTTCCTTGCCGTTGATGTCCGGCAGCATGACGTCGAGCACGATCAGGTCGGGCCGATATTCCTTGACCATCATGCCGGCGTCGAAGCCGTTGTTGACGGTGCGGACCTCGAAGCGGCCGTCCCGTTCCAGCACGTCGGTGATCAGTTCGACCAATTCCTGGTCGTCGTCGACGATCAGGATCTTGCGCTTGCCGCTTTCCAAGGCATCGGTCGGAATGCCGTTGTCGCGCATGAACTGGAACAGCTGATCGCGCGGAATGCGGCGAAAGCGGCTGCCCGGCACGCGAAATCCCTTCAGCTGCCCGAATCGAAGCAGCGAATGATCGTCTGCTGGCTGACCTTGCAGATCTTGGCGGCTTCGCCTGTCGTAAACACTGTCTTCATAATTGCTAACCACCCCTCTCCCTAGCCGATGGTCAGGCTAGTCTAAGCGGGACCTCCGAGCGTCGTCTTCCATTGTAGCCGCTCCCCGCAGGTACCTAGTCCTCCATGTCACGCTAGACGGAACCTAGCCCTTAGCTCGCTGGTTACGCCGTCTACCGTTGATGCACACTTAAGTGTGCAGCGGCTCCGTCCCACTTCTGCATTCAAACAAATCATCGGCAGTCGTTGCCGAGTTTGCCGAATTTGCCATCACGGCCCAATTATAGCCATCTTCCGAGGTGAGTCAATATCGATCTTTTCGACGCAATTGCCTATTACAACAAGCACTTATAGCAAACACGCAGATTTACGAACCTACATTAGCCCAACTTTTGCAAGCTACCTAATCTTTGGACTGTCGCGATTCGACGTCGACTGCCCTAACCCCGTAATAGATAAATTCGCTTGAATTTCTCGTTTACATCGAGACGGCATATACTGGCATCTAGTATCCCAACTAGACAGATTGCTGCAAGCATGTCGCCGATTCCATACATCGCTGGTAGAGATCTAGCCGCTCGGCCTCCAGATGGACCATCACCAGCGCCATGTCGGCCGGCGTGATGCCGCTGATGCGGCTGGCCTGGGCCAGGCTGACGGGCCGAATGCGCCCCAGCTTTTCGCGCGCTTCGGCCCGCAGTTGCGCGATCGCGGCGAAATCGAAGCTCGGCGGAATCCGCTTGTCCGCCAGCCGCTGCTGCCGGGCGATGTCGATCTCTTGGCGGGCCACGTAGCCAGCGTACTTCACGTCGTACGTCACCTGCTCGGCCACTTCGCGCGGCACGCTCGGCCAGCGCCGGCTCCCTGGCCGACGACGTCGTCCCAAGTCGACCTCCGGCCGGCGCAGCAATTTGATGCCAAGTCCCCTCGGGGCCCATGCGTGCTATCTCAAGCAGTTGCTGCGCTCGGGCAATCTCGGCCTGCCTTGGTCGAAACCGCTGCCAGCGCGCTGCGTCGACCAGCCCAATCTTGCCGACCCAGCGGCGTCAGCCGCCGGTCGGCGTTGTCTTGCCGCAGCAGCAGCCGATATTCGGCGCGGCTGGTGAACATGCGATACGGCTCGTCGACGCCGCGCGTCACCAGGTCGTCGATCAACACGCCGATGTAGGCCTGGTCGCGATCGAGCACCAGCGGCTCGTCGCCGCGCAGCGCCAAGGCCGCGTTGACGCCGGCCATCAAGCCCTGGGCGGCCGCCTCTTCGTAGCCGGTGGTGCCGTTGATCTGGCCGGCGAAGTACAGGCCGCGCGACGCGCTTCGTTTCCAAGCTGGGCTGCAACTGCTCCGGCGGCGAATAGTCGTATTCCACCGCATAGCCATAGCGCATGATCTCGGCCCGCTCCAGCCCCGGAATCAGCCGCAACATCTCGTCCTGCACGTCGCGCGGCAGGCTGGTCGAGACGCCGTTGACGTAGACCTCGCGCGTGTTGCCGTCCCTCGGGCTCGAGGAACAGTTGATGCCGCTCCTTGTCGGCGAAGCGCACGACCTTGTCCTCGATCGACGGGCAATAGCGCGGGCCGCTCGATCGAATCTGGCCCGCTGTACATCGGAGCGCCGTGCAGATTGGCGCGGATCAACTCGTGGACCGCCTCGTTGGTGTACGTGATCCAGCAGGGCATTTGCTGCGCACGTCAATCGCGTCGGTCAGAAACGAAAACGGCTGCGGCTCGTCGTCGCCCGGCTGCAGCTTCGGTGCGGCTGTAATCGATCGTGCGGCCATTGAGCCGCGGCGGCGTGCCGGTCTTGAAGCGTGCAAGCTGAAAGCCCAGCCGCACCAGCGCCCGCTGATGCCGGCCGTGGTTCCTTCGCCGGCGCGGCCGCCGGGCGTCTTGGCTTCGCCGGTGTGCATCAAGGCTTGCAAGAACGTGCCGGTGGTGAGCACCACGCGCGCGGGCCCGATAGACGGCGTCGCCGCGCACGCGCGCACGCCGCACGATGTCGTCGGCCGCTATCGGGTCGACCTTCCTCGACCAGCAGGTCTTCGACCACTTCCTGCCGCAGCGTCAGGTCGGGCTGCTCTTCGACGATCCGTTTGATTTCGTGCTGATAGGCCTTCTTGTCGGCCTGGGCCCGAGGGCTGTGCATGGCCGGGCCTTTGCGGCGATTGAGCATGCGGAACTGAATGCCGGTGGCGTCGATGGCCTGGCCCATCGCACCGCCCAGGGCGTCGATCTCGCGGACGATCTGCCCTTTGGCCACGCCGCCGATGGCCGGATTGCAGCTCATCTGGCCGACGGTATCGCAGTTGGTGGTCAGCAGCGCCGTCTTGGCCCCGAGCCGCGCCGCCGCCAGCGCCGCCTCGGTGCCGGCATGGCCGGCGCCGATCACCAGGACGTCGAAGTCGTAGTGGGAAGTCATGCCTCCATCATACGAGTCCGGCGTGCCGAAGTCCAGAGTCCGAAGTCGCGAAAGGCGAGGCGGAACTATGCCGGCACGACTACGGACTTCGCGACTTCGGACTTCGGACCGTTCGGGCATCTTCAGCTTGAACAGCCCGAAGATTTCCTGCTGGGTCAGCCCCAGGTTGGCGTGCGGGGCGACGTCGGAGAAGATCGTGTCGAAGATCTCGCGCTTTTCGCGCAGCACCTGGTCGATCCGCTGTTCGATGGTGTCGACCGCCAGAAAACGGGTCACCGTCACCGGGCCCGCGGCGCCGATGCGATGGGCTCGATTGATGGCCTGATCTTCGACCGCCGGGTTCCACCAGCGGTCGAACAGGAACACGTACTCGGCGAATTGCAGGTTCAGCCCCACGCCGCCGGCCCCGTAGCTGATCAGCAGCACATTGCGCCGGCGGTCGTCGCGAAATTGCGTCGATCACGCCGTCGCGATGCTTGGGCGGAATCTGGCCGTGATACGCCAGCGGGTGAAACGGCCTCAAGCGCTCGGCCAGCGTGTTCGACGTGGCCACCCATTGGCTGAAGACGATCGCCTTGCGGCCGCTGGCCACGACTTCTTCCAGATCGGCCTCCAGCCGTTCGCACTTCGAGCTGGCCCCGGTGGCCGGATCGAAATTGCAAATCTGCTTCAGCCGCAGCACCAGCTCGAAGACGTGCTGGATCGTGGCGCCGTCGCCCATTTCGGTCAGCCGCAGCACGCCTTCGTCTTCCGCCAGTTGATAGCTCTCGCGCTGCTCGGGCTCAGGTCGATATCGGCGTCGCGGAACAGTCTTGGGGGGCAGCTCGGTGAGCACCTTGTCTTTGGTGCGGCGGAGAATGTAAGGGCCGGCCGCCTGGCCCATGCGCCGCGGCTTCATCTCGCTCGACAGATGGCCGGGGGCCAGAAACTCGAAAATGCCCACCAGGTCTTCGGGGCTGTTTTCGACCGGCGTGCCGGTGAGGGCCCAACTGCGCCGCCGCGGAATCGCACGGACCGATCTGGCTGGTGCTGCTGGCCCGATTCTTGATCCGCTGCGCTTCGTCCAGAATCACCAGGTCGAATTCCAGGTGTTCGTCCGCGAGCACCTGCCGGTCGCGATGCAGCAGTTCGTAGTTGGCCAGCTTTCACGGGAGCGTCGGCCAACTGCCATTGCCAGCGGCGGCGGGCGTGGTCCCCTTCGATCACCGTCAGCGGCATTTCCGGCGCCCACTGGGCAAACTCTCGCTGCCAGTTGGTCACCAGCGGCTTGGGGCAAATCAGCAGCACGCGGCGAACTTCGCCGGCGTGCAGCAGCAGCCGCACGGCGGTGATCGCCTGCATCGTCTTGCCCAAGCCCATTTCGTCGGCGAGCACCGCCGCCACCCGCGGATACAAGAACGCAACCCCTTCCAATTGATAAGGGAACGGATGAAAGGGAAACGCCAGCGCGCCGCCGCGCAACGTCGGTCTCCAGCGCGGGCTGCAGCAGGTAGTACAGCCGGTCCTCCAGTTTGATGACGTCGCTGGGAGGCCGAATGCGGGTGAGGGACGAAGGCGGCACGCCGGGGGGATTGCCGGGCGGCTCCTCGGCCCTTTCGCCGGACTGGGCGTCAGGCTTTTCGCTGAGTTTCTCGCCGGGTGAACCGGCAGCGTCAGCCAGCGGCGCCGTGTGTTTGTCTGCTGGCGCGGTCAGCCAACCGGGCAGTTCCGGAAAACGGTAGCTCGTGGTTCGCAGCTTAACGGGATTGATGGCCATGGACGCCACGCCCGGCACCGCCGCTGCCGGGGAAAGGCTCAACAGCTTGATCCGCTGGGGCCGCAAGAGTCCGGTTTGCCAGCCGGTGGCGAAGGGAGCGACCGGAATGACGGTGTCGATGCTGTGAGTCGTCGGTGGTTCCATCAAGCGCGACCAACCTTGTGAGCTTCTTCGACCGCTTCTTGAATGCGCACGAACGGCTCGCTCAGGTCGAAGTCCGCCAGAGCCTTGAGCCGTTGTTCCAGCGTCCCCCGGTCTTGTTCATGATCCGACAGCACGGCCAGATGATTGCGTCCGACGTGAAACGTATTGAGGTTGCGCCCCAGGTATGCGGACGATCGCAGCGCCAGAAGACTTGTCCCGCGGATTGTCCCGCGGACGAGGAGGGGCCTTCACTCGCTGGCGGCCGGATGTCGGCGATCTGCTGTTCTGAGATTTTCTGCACTGACATATTTTGCTCAGTAATGTTCTGCTCGGGCCACTCTGACAGCACCAGGGCCACCGGCAGATCGACAAATGGCCTTACGCTGAGGGCGAGCTCCACATTCGTGCAAACCACGAGCGGTTCCAAGCTGCCTTTGGCCAGCAACGTTTGTCCGATCTGTTCGCCGTATAAGTACGGCTGCAGCGTTCGGCCGAACAGAATCTGCTGGGCGCGGCTCGGCTTGACGGGCGCGGTGCAATGAAACTCAAGCGGCCGGCCAGCCGCATTCAAGATCAGATAGCCCCCGACGAGCCCGTGTTGCTCATGCTCAAGGACCGTCAAAAAGCCCAGCGCGGCTGGCGACGCGGCGTCGCTTGCGGCCATAAAACTCCCCCTAGGTTATCCAGCTACTCAGCGGCAATCTCAAAGCGGCTACGGCGCATTGCGCGGACCGGGCTGCAAACTGAATCGGGCTGCCGGAGGGGACGACTTTAGGCACCCGACCGTACGAATGGCTTGTTACATCGAATCCGAGCACGGAACGCCGGAAGTTCGGGAAAATTGCGGTTTTCACGCCGGCCATAGTTTTGGCGCGCAGCAGCGCCAGCAGCAATGTCCGAGGTAATCCAGGGTTCACGTTGTCGGACAAACGCATCCGTAGGGCCGGTTATGCCGGCCGTGTTTGTTGCTGAATTGCGGGCGGCACAGCCGGCCCTACGGGATTACGAGCCAGCCCTAGGGTTTTGCGGTTGGCCCTGCGTGATTATCTGTAAAGTCCTTCGAGAATCGGAATTGCAGCGGTTGCTCACGGTGGCGGGGCCGTTGATTATCCGATTGTCGGGTGGCAGATAGTAGCCGGGCGCGATGGCTTCATGTACAATCGAAACTGTACCAGAGGAAATCTTACCGGAGCTGCGTCCGCCATGAGCCACGACCCGCATTCGACGAGTCCGCTGTTCACTCAAGTCGACATCAGTGCCAGCGCTCATATGACGCGGCCACGGGAAAACCATGAAACGGTCGACGAGCACCTGACTGTCCTGCGCAATCTACTAGCTGCCCAGGACCGCCAGAACGAACTGCTCGAAGAACTGACCAACCAGTTGAGTTCGTCCCAGCGGCAGCGCAATACGGAGCTTGCGCAGTGGAAGCAGGCCAATCCGGGGTTGGCCCGGCATTGTCGCGCGGCCGCCGAGGCCCTCAGCCGAGTGCAGATCGAGTTCCTCAATACCATGACCGAGGAAGTCAACGAGAATGCCGAAGCTCTGATGGACGGCGAGTTCGTGCTTAGCGAGTTTGTCGACCGTTTTGGCCCGCGGTTGGCCCACCTGAACGGCATGTTGCAGGTACTGGCTCAACTGAGTAGCACGCCGAATCCGACCAGCTGAGCAATCTGTTCAGCTAGCCGAGCCGAACCAATCCGACGCGTGTGGATCGGTTGGGCGCAACTAATCGACCTGTATTAGTTGAACCGCATTTGCTTATCGGGCCCTCTTCGGACGGGGTGGCGAAAAACTCCGTCTCTGGATTTCGCCCGCGCTGATATAGTTGTGTTGGCTCGCCCGGTCGGTTATTTTCCAAGGAAAGGCCACGCGCGATCAACGCCTCCCTTCTGTGCGGCGCGCAGCAGTACGGCCGAGTAGCCCCACCCTCCAGGAGCATGCATGAGCACTGTCGCCCAAGATTCACCTGCCGAACTCGCAGCCGCAGGTCAGCGCCGCGGGCCGCACTCGATGCACACACCTACGATATTGTCCAGTGGCACTTCCACGAATCGACGGGTTGTCCGTTCTGGCTCGAAACCAAGTCGCGGCTCAAGTTCAACCCGCTGACGGAAGTGAAGACCTACGACGATCTCAAGAAGTTCGACGCTTTCCAGGACGAATGGCTCCGCGGCGGCCCGGTGCGACGCTGGGTCCCCAAGGCGTTTGCCGACAAGCCGATCTATGTGTTTGAGACGGGCGGGACCACGGGCACACCCAAAAGCCGCATCGCCATCGACGATTTCCGCACCGACTATTCGCTGTTCAGCAAGACTCTCCCCGACGAGCACTTTCCGCCGGGCTCAAACTGGCTGATGCTGGGCCCCTCGGGTCCGCGCCGCTTGCGGTTGGCAATCGAGCATCTCGCGCAAGTTCGCGGGGGAATTTGTTTCTGCGTCGACCTGGATCCGCGCTGGGTGGTCAAGCTGATCAAGAAAGGCTGGATGGAGCACCTCGAAGCGTACAAGCAGCACTGCGTCGACCAGGCGATCACCATCTTGACGAGTGGTCACGACATCCGCTGCATGTTCACGACGCCGAAACTGCTGGAGTCGTTGGCCGTGGCTCTGGAGAAACGGGGCACAACGATCGGCAAGTCCGGCATCACGGGAATCTTCTCCGGCGGCACCGAATTCACGCCTCAATGGACCCGCTTTGCCACGGAAGAGTTTCTCGACGGGGTCTACATGACGCCCACCTACGGCAACACGTTGATGGGGCTGGCGTGCAGCAAGCCGGTTACGGCCGCCGAGGGCTACAAAATTTCGTACTACGCACCGCAACCGCGGGCCGTGCTCGAAGTCGTCGATTTCAACGACGCGGACAAGGCCGTCGACTACGGAGCCACTGGCCGCGTGAAACTGACAACCCTGACCAAAGAGTTCTTCATGCCGGGCTTTTTGGAACGCGACGAAGGGGAGCGCGAGCGGCCCTACATCAAATATCCCTGGGACGGCGTCAGCGGCGTGCGTCCGTTCCACGAACTGGCCGAAGCCACGACCGTTGGCGTGTATTGACGGCCAATCAAACGCTGGGGATTTCGGGCGGTAGGAGTGCCGGGCCCGACCCGTGCGAGGCGAGTAGCAACCAGGAAACGAATTTTTGCCATACCTCGGAGGTTTAGCGTGCTTAACATTCCCGTCCTGCGCTGGGGCAAACCCTACGAATCGCTGGAAGTCGACCAGGTGGTGCACTTCAGCACCGGAGAACCCGTCGCCCGAGTCAGTCAGGCCAACGGCGGACTGGTGGAACGCGATTTGCGCAAAGCTCAGCAGGCCGCGAGGCGCTGCGGGCAATCCCGTGCGAAGACCTGATCGAGCGGATCAAGCGGGCCGCGCATCTGTATCTCAACGGCACGTTGCCGCTCGGAGACGGCACGCAATCGCCCGATGATTTTGCCCGTGCCCAATCGGCCACGACCGGCCTGCCGGAGCACATGTGCCGCGGCAATATGGCGAAGAACAACTTCGTGCTCTCGCACATGGACCAGATGCTCGACGCGCTGACGCGTGGGCTACCTCTTTCGATCCTCTCGAACGGCTATGGCCTGGAGAGCCGCGGCGTCGTCGTGAGCTATCAGGCCCAGTCGCCCGTCGTGGGACTGGTGCTTCCCTCGAACTCACCCGGCGTGCATACCTTGTGGCTGCCGGTGATTCCGATGCAGGTCGGTCTGGTGCTGAAGCCGGGTCCGCAAGAACCCTGGACCCCCTACCGCATGGCGGCGGCTTTCGTCGAGGCGGGCATCCCCCCTGAAGCCATTTCCATTTATCCCGGCGGACCCGATGTCGGCGCGGCCGTGCTTGCCCAGTGTCAGCGAAGCATGATCTTCGGCGGAGAGGCCACGGTCGAACGCTACAAGGGCAACCCGCGCGTTCAGGCTCACGGGCCCGGCTTCAGCAAGATCCTGCTCGGTGACGACGTGGTGGACCACTGGGAAAAGTATCTCGACTTGATGGTCGAAAGCGTCTACGCCAATAGCGGCCGCGGCTGCATCAACTGCTCCGGTATCTGGGCGTCCAGACACACCCAAGAGATCGCCAAAGCCTTGGCCGAGCGCATGGGCCCGATCGAAGTGAAGCCGCCGGACGATCCGACGGCCGGCCTGGCGGCGTTCACGGTTCCTGGGGTGGCCGCTAGCGTGTGGCGTGCCATGGAGGCCGACCTCAAGTCCGCAGGGACGCAGCATATGACCGCCCCCTATGGTCCCCGCCTGGTTGAAATGGAGCGCTGTGCCTATTTGCGTCCCACCGTCGCGCATTGCAAATCGCCGGCGGAACCGATTGCCAAAAAGGAATACATGTTCCCCTTCGTCACCGTGGTCGAATGCCCTCAGACGCAGATGTTGGAGGCGATCGGCCCGACGCTGGTATGCACCGCGATCACCGAAGACAAAGCCTTCCAACGAGCGCTCACCGACGCCACGCACATTGACCGCTTGAACATCGGACCGATTCCCACGATCAAACTCGATTGGCTGCAGCCGCACGAGGGGAACATCGTGGAATTTCTGTTTCGCGCGCGGGCCTACCAACTGCCCAAGGAGCGTTTGGCCGGCTTGGCGCCGGCGCGATAGACAACGCTTTGACCTGCCTATCCACGGGCTTACGCCCGCGGCTCTGGGGTTTTTCCAGCGGCAAGATTTCGCGGCTTAAAAGTTTGTGAATCCTTTCGACTACCAGCCTCGGACGCGGATCGTTTTCGGTCCGCATAAGATTGATTCGCTGGGCGAATTGGCCGGCGAGTTGGGAGCGAGACGCGCGCTGCTGGTCACCGACCCGGGAATTGTCGCGGTCGGACATGCGGCCCGCGCTCTGGCGGCTTTAACGCGGGCCAATATCCAGTGCGAGTCGTTCGACGGCGTGGCCGAGAATCCCACGACGGACCACGTCGAGGCCGGCCTGGCCGTGGCCCGCAATTTCGAGCCGGAACTGATTGTCGGCCTGGGTGGCGGCAGTTCGATGGACTGCGCGAAGGGAATCAACTTCCTAGTTTCCAACGGCGGCAAGATGCAGGACTACTGGGGCGTCGGCAAGGCGATGCGCCCGATGCTGCCGATGATCGCCGTTCCCACCACGGCCGGCACCGGCAGCGAGACGCAATCGTTCGCGCTGATTTCGGACGCCGTGACGCACGTCAAAATGGCTTGCGGCGATAAGAAGGCTTCGTGCCGCGTGGCGCTGCTCGATCCGCAACTCACCGTTTCCCAGCCGCAGCGGGTCACAGCCCTCACGGGCATCGACGCCTTGGCTCATGCCCTGGAGACCTACGTCACCAAGACCCGCAATCCGGTGTCCCTCTCCTTCAGCCGCGAGGCATGGCTGTTGTTGGGAGAGAATTTTGCCCGTGTGCTCGAGGTGCCCGACGATCTGGAAGCCCGCTCCGGCATGCAACTGGGGGCCTGCTTTGCCGGCCTGGCGATCGAAAACTCGATGTTAGGAGCGACGCACGCCTTGGCCAATCCGTTGACGGCCCACTACGGCATCGTGCATGGGCAAGCCATCGGCCTGATGTTGCCCCACGTGATTCGCTTCAACGGTGAGCAATGCGGCTCGTGGTATCGCGATTTGTTGGAAGGGACAGGTGGAGCAAACGGTTTTCCGGCGCCGGACTCCGGCGTCGAAGGGTTGGCGGATTTCGTGGCCACCCTGGTCCGCAAGGCCGGGCTGCCGCAGCGGCTTTCCGCATGCGGCGTGTTAGCCGAGAAGCTGCCCGACATGGCCAAGGACGCCGCCAAACAATGGACCGGCACGTTCAATCCCCGGCCCGTCAGCAAGCCGGAACTGCTGTCTCTCTATCAAGCGGCGTTCTAATGATTTCCCGCTCTCTCGCGATCTTTGCACTGCTGCTAGTTCTCGCCATCGGGGCGCAATCGGCCGGTCATCTGGCAGCCGAAGCGACCAAGGGGCCCACCGGCGCCTCCGGCAAAGCATGGCCCCTGTTCCGCGGAGACTCCGAGGCCACCGGAGTTGCCCACGCGGATCTGCCGGCGCAACTCGAAGTCCTCTGGAAATACGAAACGCCGCAAGGCGGGTTTGAAGCCACAGCCACGATCGAGGCGGGCGTGGTCTATATCGGCAATGTGAATGGCGACTTCGTGGCGCTCGACCTGGCGACCAAGCGCGAACTCTGGAAGCGGCATACCGAAGGGGGCTTCACAGCTTCGGCGGCCGTTCGCGACGGACGCGTTTACTGCGGCGACATCGACGGCAAGTTTTATTGTTGGCAAGCCAGCGACGGTAAGCCGCTGTGGGAGTCGACCGCGGGAGCTGAAATCAACTCCAGCGCCAACTTTTATAAGAACCTCGTATTGTTCGGCTCGCAGGACGCCACGCTGTACGCGCACGACGCCGTCACGGGCCAAGAGGCCTGGAAGTTCACCATTCAAGATCAGATCCGCTGTTCCCCCACGGTGGTCGACAATCGGGCCTTTATCGCCGGCTGCGACGGCAACTTGCACATCGTCGACTTGGACAAGGGGGCATCGGCCGGCAGCGTTAAGATCGACGGACCCACTGGGGCCACTCCCGCCGTGCTGGGCGACCGGGTTTACTTCGGCACGCGAGGGGGCCACGTTCTATGCCATCGATTGGCGTCAAGCAACAATCGCCTGGGAACACCGGGACGAAAAAAGCCAGCCGTTGCGGTCCTCGGCCGCGGCCATGGAAGGGTTGATCGTGTACGGCGGTCGGGACAAAACCCTGCACGCCCTTTCCCCGCGGGACGGGCAGCAATTGTGGACATTTACGGCCAAGGCCCGCATCGACTCGTCCCCGGTGATTGTCGGCCAGCGGATCTTTTTCGGTTCGGCCGATGGCCGGCTCTACGCGGTCGACCGGCGCAGCGGCGAAAAAGTGTGGCAATATGAAGCCGGGAGCGAGTTTGCGGCTTCACCGGCGGTGGTCAACGGCCGGCTGATAATCGGCACGACCCGTGGCGTCCTGTACTGTTTCGGCCCCAAGGCAAAGTAGCACTCCCGCGTCTCCCACGCTTGCGGCGCAGCAACACTACCAACCCCAAAGTCCCGCACGAACGCCCGACAGAATCCCACACCCCGCCCCCAGCGTGTACAATACAGCGTTCGTTCTTCCGGCCCCGGCGAGTGAGAGGTGTCAATGGCCACAGAAACCACCAAGACCGAAGTTGGCAGCTATTTCATCGCCAACTATCCGCCGTTTTCGCAGTGGACGGCCGAGGCGTTGGCCGACGTGAACGAGGCCTTGCATTCGCCGCCGGCCGAAGTGCCGCTGGGGCTGTACCTGCACATTCCGTTCTGCCGCAAGCGCTGCAAGTTCTGCTACTTCCGCGTCTACACCGACAAGAACGCCGCGGACGTCGAGACCTATGTCGCGGCCTTGTCGCGCGAGATCGAACTGGTCAGCCGCTTGCCGGTGATGGGAGGCCGGCCGTTCCGCTTCGTCTATTTCGGCGGCGGCACGCCTTCGTTCCTCAGCGGCAAGCAACTCACGTCGCTGGTCGATCGCCTGCGGGCCAACATCAATTGGGACCAGGCCGAGGAAGTCACCTTCGAATGCGAGCCCGGCACGCTTTCGCAGCCGAAGATCGCCACGCTCAAGCGACCTGGGCGTCACGCGGCTCAGCCTGGGCGTCGAAAACTTCAGCGACGCGGTGCTCGAAGAAAACGGCCGGGCCCATCTCTCCGGCGAAGTCTACAAGTGCTGGGACTGGATCCGCGCCGCCGGCTTTCCCAACGTCAACATCGACCTGATCGCCGGCATGGTCGGCGAGACCTGGGACAACTGGAAGGAAAACATCGCCAAGACCATCGCGCTCGATCCCGACAGCGTGACCATCTACCAGATGGAGCTCCCCTTCAACACGGTCTACTCGAAGGACATTCTGGGCAACCAAATCGAAACGCCGGTGGCCGACTGGCCGACCAAGCGGGCCTGGGTCGAATACGCCTACGACGAAATGCAAGCCGCCGGCTACAGCGTCTCCAGCGCCTACACGCTGGTCAAGGACAAGAACAAGATCAACTTCAGCTACCGCGACAACCTCTGGCACGGCTCCGACCTGTTGGCCACCGGCGTGGCCAGCTTCGGACATGCCTCGGGCGTGCATTATCAGAACCAGCCCGATTGGGCCGGCTATGTGGGAGCCCTGGACCGGGGCGAGTTGCCGCTGTCGCGCGGCATGCGTCCGACGCCGCATCAACTGCTGGTCCGCGAGATGATCTTGCAGTTGAAGACCGGTCGGCTCGACGCGGATTACTTCCGCCAGCAAGTTCGGCAGCCGAATATCGTCGACCAGTGGCGCGACGTCTGGCAGGATTACCAGGCCGAGGGCTACCTGACCGTCAGCGGCGACGACGATCGCCTTGACCCGGGCCGGCCTGCTGCGCGTCGACGCGCTGCTGCCGGCCTTCTTCGAGCCCGAGCATCGCGGGGTCCGCTATACATGAGCGACGAGTTGGTGTTCATGATGGGCCAATTCACGGCCCGCTTTCCCACCGACCGTCTCTACGCCAAGAACCCCATGTGGGCCCTGCCGCGCCGCAACCATCGCTTGTACAACTCGACCGAGCGCTAGGCCTTGAATCCCATATATTAATAGGCCAGCTTCCATACCAATCGCTTGTCGGTTTCCAACAGCATGCGTTGGGCCATTTTCAGATACATGGGCAAATCCTGCGTCGAGCGAACTGCGAAGCCAGGTTGGCAGATCGCGACGGTTCCTGGCAACGGCGAGGATAAAGTCGTCCTCTCGCCGACTGCATAATAGTGCACTCGCGAAACCGAACTGGATTATGGCAGCCAAGTTGCGCTGTGGGCATCCATCAGGCAGTTCACCAGGAACAGAATTCATGGAAGAGTCAGAGCCCCCTGGATGGTGCATGCGGATATCGACAGTACCGATTTGCGCACGTACACTCTTGAGTCGTCCTGGCTATACTTTAGGGTGGAGATCCTGGCTGAGCAGTTTGCGGACTGCTGGCTTGTACCCGCTTTGGAACCGCAGCTGGGATTTGCACGAAGCTCCCCCCGAGTAAAATCATCTATGGTCGATTCCGATCGACTCCTCGCCGCGTATCGCACGGCCCGTTCCGACTTACTGGCCGAATGCGTCCCTTCCGGGCATTGGACTGGCTGCCTGTCCAGTTCGCCCTTGTCGACCGCCACGGCGATCAGCGCTCTGGCCTTGGCCGAGCGCCATGCGCCGATGAATGCGCGGGGACGCTTCGCCGACGAGTTTCGTGAATCGCGTCTCAGCGAACTGCTGGTGGCCAGCGTTCACTGGTTGGTGCGCGCATCAAAATCCGGACGGCGGTTGGGGCGACACCGACAAGAGCCTGTCGAACATCGCCACCACCATGCTCGTCCGAGCCGCCTTCCAATTGACCGGCGTCCCGGCCGGCGACACCGGGTTGCTGGAAGCTGCCGACGCCTACATGGCACGTTGCGGGGGCGTGCGGGCCTTGCGGCGGCGCTTTGGCCGCGACAAAAACTTCGCGGCCCCGATTCTGGCCAACTGCGCCCTCGCCGAATTGGTTTCCTGGCGCGATGTGCCGGCGCTGCCTTTCGAGTTGGCCTGCCTGCCGCAGAGTCTCTGGCGCCGGGTGCGGCTGCCGGTTATCAGCTACGCGATTCCAGCCCTGGTGGCGATCGGCCAGGTGCGGTTTCATCATCGCAAGCCCTGGAATCCGCTGCTGCGGTGGATTCGCAGCCGTAGCCGGGAAAAGAGCCTGCAAGTGCTGGCCGAAAAGCAGCCAAAGAGCGGCGGATTCTTGGAAGCGGTACCGCTCACCAGTTTCGTAGTAATGAGCCTGGCCAGCAGCGGCCACGCCGATCATCCCGTGACCCACCGCGGAGTGGAATTTCTGCTCGAGTCGGTGCGGGCCGACGGCAGTTGGCCCATCGATACCAATCTGGCGACGTGGAACACGACGCTGGCCGTCAATGCACTGGCCGGCGGCGGCGAAAATGTGAGTAAACTCGGCTGCCTGGACTGGCTGCTCGATTGCCAAAACAAAGCGGTGCATCCTTATACCGGCGCCGCACCGGGGGGCTGGGCGTGGACCGATCTATCGGGCGGAGTTCCCGACACCGACGACACGGCAGGCGCGCTGCTGGCCTTGTGGAATTGGCGGCGGAGCCTCCTAACCGAGCCCAGCGGCGACAAGCACCGCGGACATCACGCAGCGGATTCTCGCGGCGGCGCGCGGCGGCGTCCAGTGGCTGCTGGATCTGCGCAACGGCGACGGCGGTTGGCCGACCTTCTGCCGAGGTTGGGGCGAACAGCCATTCGATCGGAGCGGCGCTGACCTGACCGCCCACGCTTTGCGGCGCTGCACGCTCTGGCGCGACACGCTATCCGCCGCCGAAGACGCTCCGGCGGCCGAACGGCATTTGCTGGCCGACGCGATTACCACGGCCACGGACCACGGCCTGCGGTATTTGCAGTATGTCCAACAGCCTTGCGGAAGCTGGAATCCACTCTGGTTCGGCAACCAGTACCAGGCCAATGAAAGCAACCCGGTCTATGGCACGGCTCGGGTGCTTTTGGCGTTTCGGGATCTTGGCCGCTTGAACACGCCGGTGGCAATCGCGCGGCCTGGACTGGCTGATGAGTGTTCAGAACCCAGACGGTGGGTGGGGCGGTCGTCCGGTGGAACCGGCCCCGCAGCGCCGCGCAGAGGGGGGCTATTCGTCGGTTCCCGTCAAGCCAAAGAAACAAGACATTTCCCCCAGTGGGGAGTTCAAAGCTTTACGAGCAGCGTGCCCGGCTTTTCAGGCCGGTCGCTCGAGCGTGGAAGAGACGGCTCTCGCGGTCGAGACGTTGGCCAGTTGCGGCAGTGGCGGCCGGTATGAGTCGGCTGCCCGCCGCGGAGTGGACTGGCTCGTGGCAGCCGTCGAGGCCGGCACTCACGCAGAATGTTCGCCAATTGGTTTGTACTTCGCCAAGTTATGGTATTATGAGCGTCTCTACCCGCTGACAATGACCGTCGCCGCCCTCGGTCAGGCCGTGCGGCGACTCCTGCCCCAGACCGTGCCAGCCGGCCAGACAGTTTCGCTTGGGCAAATGGTGTCGCACGAGAATGCTGGGCTGCCTGACAAGATTCCCGTGGGAAAACGATAAGCGAGACCCCAGCCTTGGCGACTGCACCCACGGACCAGCCCTCGGCCGCCGAAGACGCATCCCCGTCCGCCGGCAGTCAAAAATCGCGCCGGCGAAACACCAGCCATTTAAAGCTTGTGCCGGAGCCACGCAGCCATGCGCGAGCAGCTTCGCGCGCGAGTGGCTCAGGTGGCAGCGCGGCTCGACAAGAACCATCCGCTGGGCAAAGACGAAATGGAAGCGCGTCTGTCGTCAACTGCTCGAGGAGCAAGCTCTGCCCGAAGGCTTCCTGGGCTGGACGATGGTCATGCTGGCGGGCGAATTCTGGCGAGACCAGGTGGCGGCCGTGCCGCCCAGCCGGCGACTATTCCTGTTGCCCCACTGCCTGAAGCATGCCGAAGGTTGTTCGGCCGACTACGACGAGTTCGGCCTGGAATGCAAGAAGTGCGGAGCCTGCAGCATCGCCGATTTTCGCACCGAGGCCGAAGCGCTGGGCTACAAGGTGCTGGTGGCCGAAGGTTCACCGATCGTGCTGAAGATCATTGTCAGCGGCAATGTCGACGCCATCGTCGGCGTGGCGTGTCTGAACGTGCTCGAAAAAGCCATCGACAAAATTCTGCTGGCCGGAATTCCCTGCATGGCGGTCCCCCTGTTGTCCAGCGATTTCCGCAATACCTCGGTCGATGAAGAGTGGGTCACGGAAATGATCCGGCTGCAACTGCAAGCCCCCGCGGTCCAAACACGCACCTATGTCCATTTGATGCGCGCCGCCGCGGAAATGTTCGTGCCCGAGGAACTAGCCCGTCTGGCTCCGCCCCTGCGCCGTGCCAAACTTGCCGAATCCAACGGGCCGGCCAAACCCCACGGGCATGCCGCCGTTCATGGGCATGCAACCAACGGCGACCCCTTGTCGGGCCTGAATCCCTTGGCCGCCACGGAGGCCATCGCCTACGACTTTCTCGCCAAAGGGGGCAAGCACTCCCGGCCGTTCATCACGCTGGCCGTTTACGACGCGCTCACCGGCAGTCGGGCCACCCAGGCCGGCGGAGCCGAATTCCTGGCCGGTCTGCCGCTGGGGGTGAAGCGGGCCGCATTGTCGATCGAAACCTTCCACAAAGCCTCGCTGGTCCACGACGATATCGAAGACAACGATCAATTCCGCTACGGCGAGGCTACCACGCATCGGCGCTTTGGCGTGCCGACGGCCATCAACGTCGGCGATTACCTGATCGGCCTGGGCTATCGGCTCGTCAGTCGCGAGTCGGCCGAACTGGGGCCGGAGGTCGTGGCCGACATTCTCGACCGACTGGCCGACGCACATATGAAACTGTGCGAGGGGCAAGGGGCCGAATTGCTGTGGCGCGATGCGGGCGACAAGCGGCTGACCGCGCTGGAAGCCCTGAAGATTTACGCCCTCAAAACGGCCCCTGCGTTTGAGGCCGCCCTGTATGCCGGGGCGCGGCTGGCTGGACCGGCCGACAAGTTGGTCGAACCGCTGAGCCAGTTTGCCCGCCATCTGGGCATCGCCTTTCAGATTCTCAACGACCTCCAGGATTGGCGGCAGGACGACCACAACAAGCTGGTCGCCGGCGGCGACGTGCTCGGAGGACGGCCGACGGTGCTGTGGGCTTTGGCCCTGGAGTCCCTGACCGGCGACGACCGCAGCCGGCTGGAAGCCCTGGTCGCCACGCCCGCGGCGGACGCCGGGAACATCCAGCGCGTGCGGCAGTTGTACATCCAGGCCGGCGTGTTTCAAAAAGCCGAACGGCTCGTCGACAAGTATCGCGCAGCGGGCCGAAGCCGTGGCCGACGCCATCGAAGTCGACGATCTGCGGGCCTTGCTATACTATTTGTAGACACCGTCTCGAACGTCAGGCTCCCGAGCCTCTGGCCGTTGTATCGAATCCCAGCCTGCCTGACTGCGATGCCTGTCGTGGCCCTTCCCTAGCGAGCACTTGACGCCAACCTGGTACCGCGCTGTGAACGAAGAGCGACTCATCTCCCCGGACCTGCAGGCTCTGGTGGGTTTGTTTTACAGCAACCCGGTCCGAATTGGGGCAGCTGACCCGCGTCGGCACCACCGACATGCCGCTGGCCTATCAGACGCTGCTTGCCCATCAGAATCACATGACCGTCACCGTGGAGCATTTCCACCATAGTCCGGTGGACGTGCGCGTGTTGGCGACAAGCATGGCTGGCGATCACTATTCCCGCAAGATCCTGCTCAGCCGGCAATCAGACGGCAAAGTGGTGCAGTTCGGCATTGTGCGTCTCGATTTTCGCTACCTGAACACGGCGGTGCGCCAAGCCATCGAAAGCCAATCCACGCCCCTGGGCCGGATCCTGATTGAATACAATGTCCTGCGCGAAGTGCATTTGTCGCATTTATGGCGCGTCGAGGTGGGACCCGACCTGGCCAGCCTGTTCGCCGTCGCGCCGGGCACCGTGACGTATGGCCGCACCGCCATCATCGACTGCAACGGCGAACCGGCCGTCGAACTCCTGGAGATCGTCACGCCGGTGGACGCCCCTTAGCGGCGTGTTGAAGTTTTCATCGATCGACTCTTTCGCGTGTGCCAGTGGCACACGAACCAAAGTTCGTTCCTTATTTCCATTCATTCCCGATCTATTTCCGGCTAATTCTTCTTCGTTTGGCTGCGGCTAAGCTGCACTATGAAAATCGTCTACCTGGCCGCCGGCGCCGCGAACATGTTCTGCGGCAGTTGCCTGCACGACAATACGCTGGCCGCTGCCCTGCTCGACGCGGGGCACGACATGCTGTTGGTGCCGACTTACACGCCCATCCGCACGGATGAAAACGACGTCAGTTTGCAACGCGTGTTCTTCGGCGGAATCAACGTTTACCTGCAACAGAAGTCGGCCCTGTTTCGCCACACCCCCTGGGTCCTTGATGCCCTGCTGGATAAGCCGAACCTGATCCGTTTTGCCATGGAGCATGGGCCGGGAGTCGACGCTTCGAAACTCGGCGATCTCACGGTCTCCATGTTGCAAGGCGAAGAGGGGCATCAAAAGAAAGAACTCGACAAGCTGATCGTCTGGCTGCGCGACGAGGCCCGGCCGGAAATCGTACACCTGTCGAACGCCATGCTGATGGGCATGGCCCGCGAGATCCGCGCCCTCGGCGTGCCGGTCGTATGTTCGCTGTCCGGCGAGGACGTTTTTCTGGAAAAGCTACCCGAGCCGTACTACTCTGAGGCCCGCCAGAATCTACGCGAGCGGGCCGCCGAGTTGGATGCTTTCGTTGCCCTGAACGGTTACTACGCCGATTACATGGCCGATTACTTGTCCATTCCTCGCAGCCGCATCGACGTCATTCCGCACGGCTTGAAGCTGGAGGGGCACGGCACGCGGCCCGAACGGCCTTCCTCTGACAGCGCCGGTCCGCAGGAGCTTACGATCGGTTACCTGGCTCGCATCTGTCCGGACAAGGGAACGCATCTGCTCGCGGCAGCCTTCGAGCTGTTGCAGGCCGATCCAGAGTTGCCACCCTTGAAACTTCGGATCGCCGGCTACCTCGGAGCGAGCGATCACAAGTATTTCGAGGCAATCCGGCAGCGCGCGGCCGGTTGGCCGGCACCGGAGCGCTTCGAATACGTGGGGGAAGTAACGCGCGACGAGAAGATCGCCTTCCTACAGTCGCTCGATATCTTCAGCGTCCCAACCGTCTATCCGGAGAGTAAAGGACTGCCGGTGCTGGAAGCCTGGGCCAACGCCTTGCCCATCGTGCTGCCGGCGCACGGAGCGTTTCCCGAATTGGCTGAGGACACCGGCGGCGCGCTGCTCCACGCGCCCGACGATCCTGCGGAACTGGCAGCCGCGCTCAAGAAGTTGATTCTCGATCGGGCCCTACGCACCGCCTTGGGACGCAGCGGGCAGGCCGCGATCCAGGACCGTTACCATGCCGCGAGGATGGCCGAAAGAACCGTGGCCCTTTATCATCGCGTGCTCGCAAAAGAGAGCGCCTCGCCGCAGGCGAGCGTCTGAAGGAGCCGGCGGCGATCGGTGCGAATTGAGGATTGATCGATCGCGCCGGCAGCCTATCTCCTGCTTTCCTGACCTTGCTCATGATCTTCTTTATTAATGCGCTAACAAAGCGGCACTAAATTGGGCTACCGGATAGCAAGCCATGTCGTGCGCCATGCAGACGCCTGCCGCCGAAGCGCGTGGCATTTTGCCAAGGTTTTTTCGCGTATTTCCACGTGCTGATTTTCAAAGTTTTACTGTTGCAGCTTACGCCGCCCCGGCGGTAGATTAACGTTGACGTAGCCGACAATTGCGGATCGGGCCCGGGGTGTACCGACCGCGATTTGTTATTCCAGATCGAAGTTTGTAAGCCCCGCGTTCTCAAAGGACTCTTGTGATGGCTAAGAAGATTTATGTCGGAAACCTTCCTTGGTCGACCACCTCGGCCTCCCTGGAGAGTTTGTTCAGCGCTCATGGAACAGTACGGTCAGCGGAAGTGATTTCCGATCGGGAAACGGGCCGGTCACGCGGTTTCGGTTTCGTGGAAATGGAAACAGACGAAGCTTGCCAGCAAGCCATTCAGGCCCTCAACGGGGCCGAAGTGGACGGACGTGCCATCACGGTGAACGAGGCTCGTGAGCGTGCCCCCCGTTCCGGCGGTGGTGGTGGGGGCGGCGGCGGTGGACGCGGCGGCTACGGCGGCGGTGGTGGTGGTGGTTACGGTGGCGGTGGCGGTGGTGGCGGCGGCCGTGGTGGACGCGGTGGTGGTGGTGGTGGTTACGGCGGTGGCGGCGGTGGTCGCGGCCAGTACTAACCGCACTGCGAGCCAGATCGCGACAGAAATACAGAAACGCCAAGACTTTGCAAGCTGAGGCTAGACCTGCGGGCATGCCCCGCGGGGAGCTTTCCTACGTTGCAGGAGATTTTTGGCTGTTTGATTCCAGTCTCCAGAGTTTAGCATCGTCCCGGTTTCCCGCCGGTGGCGCCCGTTGGCTTACCGCCTTGGGATTCCGCTTTGCCGGAAGCGAATTTCGCTTCTTGGTGCGGGGTTTTGACGCTGCCGAGCAGGGATACTTGCTGGAGACTGTTTTTTCTATACAATGTTGGATTCTCCAGCACTTATCTGCTGGCGGAAGAGTCGCTGGCGGACATGTTCGTTGGTTGTCAGCGCGGTATTCATCACTCACTCTAGGCGTTCACTCAAGCGGTAGTACCCCTGCCGATTCCGCTGAACCTTAATCTCTCAACTTCATTAGGCCTCCATCGCTATGAGCTACGTCGGTAAAAAACCGGTTCGCCCGACCAAGCGTCGCGCCACTAAGACGAAGGTTCGAGCCAAGAAAAAGGATCCCATCTTTGTCGATGGCCAACGGCCGCGGCCGATGTATGTGGACTACAAGGACTTGGACATGCTCGCCAAGTTGACCAATCGCCAAGGAAAAATCGTCGGCCGCCGCAAGAGCGGTTGCACGGCCGTTAGCCAACATGCCGTGACGTTGGCGATCAAACGGGCGCGCTTCATGGGCCTGATTCCATACGTCGCCGACTAACTCGTTTTGCCTGCCGTCGGGTGTTTGGTTGCTGCGCCAGCGCCCGGCTAATGAGTTCGTTACGACCCAGGGACGGAAGTCCCTGGGCTTTTTTTCGCGCCTTCCTTCCACCCTCGCCCCGCCCCGCCTATGGACGCCGTGTACCAAACGCAGCGCCGCGTAGAATTCCGCGACACGGACGCCGCCGGCATAGTCCATTTCTCGGTCTTCTTCGCCTACATGGACGAGGCCGAACACGCGTTCCTGCGCGAGCGTGGTCTGAGCGTGGTCATGCAGGACGCCGAAGGAACCCTTAGCTGGCCGAGGGTCTCCGCGCATTGTGATTTTATTTCGCCGGTGAAATTCGAGGACGTGATGGACATTGCCGTCGAGATTGCCCGCCTGGGGACTAAAAGCGTGACATGGAAGTTCACGTTCAGCGCAGGGGGCCGGCCGGTGGCCAATGGGCTCGTGACCTCAGTGTGTTGCCGCTTCAATTCCGACGGCACGGTGCGATCGGTCCCCATTCCCGCATGGATCGCCGAGCGGTTGACGCCGCCGCAATCCTCGTGAGTGGCGCGCCTATGTCCGGCTATTTTTTTATAAAACTACCTGTAGGTTCGAAGAGCCTCGCGTTCAAAGTTCAAAAGACCTTCGCCATGCCGGACCTCCTTGTCGACAATATCACGAAGCAGTATCCCACTCGGGCCGAGCCGCTCGTCGTGTTGCGCGGCGTTTCGCTTGCGCTGTCCGCCGGTGAGAATATGGCCATTGTCGGGCCCAGTGGCTGCGGCAAGAGCACGCTGCTGCATATCTTGGGCACGCTCGACGATCCGACCTCCGGCACCGTGCGGCTCAACGACGTCAATCCGTTTGACCTGACCGAGCCGGAGTTGGCGGCGCTGCGCAACCGGCAGATTGGCTTTATCTTTCAAGATCACCATCTGCTGCCGCAGTGCTCGGTGCTGGAAAATGTCTTGTTGCCGACGATCGCCGCCGGCCGCACGCCGCCGGAATCGCTCGATCGAGCACGCACGCTGCTGTCGCGCGTCGGCTTGGAACAGCGACTGGAGCATCGGCCGGCGGAGCTCTCCGGCGGCGAACGGCAACGGGCGGCGGTTGCCCGGGCTCTGATTAATCGGCCGGCCCTGCTATTGGCCGACGAGCCGACGGGCAATCTCGACCACACCACCGCGGCCA
Organism: uncultured Planctomycetia bacterium; assembly: GCA_963807715.1. GTDB lineage: Bacteria > Planctomycetota > Planctomycetia > Pirellulales > PALSA-1355 > CAWECK01. The sequence continues at coordinate 488,657 of CAWECK010000015.1, read as the reverse complement.
CCGTTGCACGGCTGCTGTTGGAATTGCAGACGCAGGAGAAGACGATGCTGATCGTTGTCACTCATAGCTTGGAAGTCGCCGGGATGATGCAACGGCAGCGCGTGCTCGACGACGGGTGCTTGATCGACGGAGGGCGCGGGGGCGAGGCTTCAAAGTCGTAACACCAACAACTTTGCTCGATGAACACCATGTCACTTACGCGTCTTTTATTCGCCAGCCTTCGCCATCACTGGCACGTCAACCTGGCGGTGGCGATGGGAGTCATGGCCGGCACCGCGGTCCTCACCGGCGCCTTGGTGGTGGGAGACTCGGTTCGCGGCAGTCTGGCCCATTTGACGCTCGACCGATTGGGCCGCATCGACGACGTGCTGCTGGCCGATCGATTCTTCCGCACCGCGCTGGCCGCGGAGTGGTTGGCCGCAAGGGGACTTCAAAGCCTCCTTCACCACGGCGGTGCCCGCGATCCTGGTTGAAGGCTCGGTGGCCACGCCCGACGACGAGCGTGCGGCGCGGGCCGGCAAGGTGACGATCCTGGCCTGTGGTCCGGAGTTCTGGAAGCTGGGGAGCGTGAGCGGCTCCAAGCCGCCGGCTTCGGGTTCGGGACCTCAGACGCTGGACTTTGTCCCTCCCGGTTCCAGCGAGGTGGTGCTCAACGCAACCCTCGCCGCTGACTTGGGCGTACACGTCGGCGACGACGTCATGGTGCGCATCGGTCAATCGGCCGACATTCCCGCCGAAAGCGCGCTGGGCCGCAAGCACGAAACCATCCGCAGCAGCCGGCTGCGCGTGTCAGCCATCATTCCCGCCGCAGGCCTGGGACGCTTCGGCCTGCGGCCCAACCAGCAGTTGCCTTACAACGCCTATACTGACCTACAGACGCTGCAAGACGTGCTCGAAGAGCCGGACCGGGCCAACGCCGTGCTCATTGCCGGCCCCAGCGTGCAGCCAGCCCCTTCCTCGACCGCTGACCAACGCCTTGCCGGCGCCTTGCATCCGCAGCTCACCGATTACGGCCTGTCGCTCCGAGCGACCTAGCGCGGCTATTGGCAGCTTACCAGCCAGCGCATGTTGCTCGACCCAGCGGCCCAGCGCGCGGCCGAGGACGATTTCCGCGCCGAGCATCCTCGGTCGACGCTGACGTATCTGGCCAACACGATTGCCGCCGGAGACAAGCAGTTCCCTTACTCGACGATCTGTGCAATCGACTTTCCCAGCTCACCCCCTCAAGGTCCCTTCACCACTCCGGACGGAACCGACGTGGCGCCGCTCAAAGACGATGAGATCGCACTGAACACTTGGGCGGCCGAAGACCTGGGGGCCAAGCTCGGCGACGAGATTCGGGTCGACTATTTCGAGCCGGAGACGCTGCACGGCCAGGTCCGCCAGTCGACCGCCCGATTCCGGCTGGCGGCGATCATTGCCATGACCGGCGCCGGACTCGATCGCAACCTGACGCCGGAAGTGCGCGGCATCACGGACCAGAAATCGATCGCCGACTGGGATCCCCCGTTTCCCTTCGATGCAACCCGCGTGCGGAAGCAAGACGAAAAATATTGGGACGATTATCGGACCACGCCCAAAGCGTTCGTGTCGCTGGCCGCCGGGCAGCGTTTGTGGTCCAGCCGCTTCGGTAATGCCACCTCGCTCCAGTTCGATCCACCGGCGCAGGGGACGCCCGAGCGGTTCGCGGCACAGTTGGCGACGAAGCTCGACCCGACCGACAATGGGCCTGCGGCTGCTGCCGGTCAAACGGCTAGGCCTGGCAGCCGCAACCGGCACGACGCCATTCAACCTGCTGTTCCTCGGGTTCAGCTTTTTCATCGTGGCGGCGGCGGTGATGCTGGTGTCGCTGCTGTTCCGCTTGGGGATCGAACAGCGGGCCCGCGAAATCGGCATCCTCGAAGCCGTGGGCTTCTCGCACCGGCAAGTGGCGATCCTCTTGGCGGGCGAAGGGTTGTGCGTCGCCGCGGCCGGCGCGCTGCTGGGCGTGGCAGCCGGAGTGGAATACGCATCGCTCATGCTGTATGGCCTGCGCACCTGGTGGGTGGCCGCCATTACGACCCCTTTCTTGCAGTTGCATTGGACGCCGCTGAGCCTGATTGCGGGATTCGCCGGCGGCGTGGCCGTGTCGCTGGTCACGATGCTCTGGTCGCTGCGGCAATTGGGACGCTTGCCGGTGCGCCGGCTCTTGGCCGGGCGAGCGGACGAGAGTGAAGTGCGGTTGGCGCCGCGCACTGCGCTGGGCCAGCAAAGTGGCCCTCGCTCTGGCGGTCGTGGCCGTGGGCATCGGCTTTGCCGCGCTCCGTCTCGGCGGAGAAGCCCAGGCCGGGGCTTTCTTTGGCTCCGGCGCCGCCGTGCTCGCCGCTTGCCTCACGGCCTGGTGGTCGCGGCTGCGGGCCAGCGGATCCGCGAGCTTGCTGACAACCGGCCCCTTTCCGCTGGTCAACCTGGCGCTGCGCAACGGCGCCGCGCAATCCCAGCCGCAGCGCGCTTACGATGGGACTGATGGCCTCGGCCACGTTTCTGATCGTGGCGATCAGCGCCTTCCAGCTTGACCCAGCCAGCGAAACGGGACGCCGCGATTCGGGGAGCGGCGGTTTCCAACTCATTGCCGAAAGCGCTCAGCCGATTTATCCCGACTTGAATTCGCCCAAAGCACGCAGCGATCTTAGCTTCCATGAGAAAGACAACGAACTGCTCGCAGGCGCGACGATCATCTCCCTGCGCGTGCAGCCCGGCGATGATGCGAGCTGCTTGAATCTCTATCAGCCCACGCAGCCGCGAGTGCTCGGAATGCCGCCGGCGCTGGTCGAGCGCGACGGTTTCGCCTGGGCCGGAAGCATGGCCGCGTCGGCAGAGCAGCGCAAGAATCCGTGGCTGCTGTTAGAGCGAGATCTGAACCCGGAGGCGAGCAGCAAGTCGCAAGCCGATGAACCGCCGCTTGTGCCGGGCGTGCTCGACCTCAACACGGCCCTCTACAGCCTGCACTTGTGGAAAGGGGTCGGCGAGATCTTCGAGATCAAAGACGGTCGAGGCCGACCGCTGCGCGTGCAAGTGGTCGGCTTGCTGCAGAACAGCATCTTCCAAGGAGACTTGCTCCTATCGGAACAAGCCGTCATCCACTATTTCCCAGACGCCAGCGGCCACCGCTGCTTCTTGATCGACGTCGGAAAACCGCCGGCCGGCACGGGCAAAGCCAGCGGCACGGCGGGCCCCAGAACGCGTGAGATTCGTGCTCTCCTGGAAAACAGGCTGGGCGATTATGGCTTCACGGCCCAGCGCACGTTCGACCGCCTGGCCAGCTTGATGGCTGTGCAGAACACCTACCTGTTGACGTTTCAGAGTCTCGGCGGACTCGGTCTGCTGTTGGGCACATTCGGCCTGGCAACCGTGCAACTGCGCAGCGTGCTGGAACGCCGCGGCGAGTTGGCCTTGCTGCGGGCGGCCGGCTTCCGCCGCAGCCGACTGGCACGCCTGGTCACCATCGAAAATGCCGTACTGCTCGCCGGCGGCCTGGGCATCGGCGTCGCAGCCGCCTCCGTGGCCGTGCTGCCGCACCTGTTCGGGGGCGGCGCGTCGTTGCCCGTCGAATCGCTGGCCGGCACTTTGGCCCTGGTGCTGATCGTCGGCCTGCTGGCGGGGCTCGTGGCCGTACGGGCCACCCTGCGGGCTAACCTGGTGCCGGCGACTGCGCGAGGAATAATTTGTCGGACGAATCGGTGAATTTATTTGTTCGTGTAGACGGTCTGAAGTTTCAGGATGCCTCCGGCAGCCGGAGGCTATTGCGGCTACCGCTGCCTCGCGCTGGGCCGCCTTGCAGGCTCGGGGTGCGGCAGTAAGCGGCTTGTGTTAGACTTTAGCTTGTATCAGCAGCTTGCTGGATGATCAACTTTTAACAGGCTGCTTGCCCACCGATTCGTTCCTACCCTGGAGAAGCACGTCATGCGCGGCATGTTGGCCATCTTTTTATTCATAGCTCTCGCCGCATTCTGCTGGGGCGCCTACGGTCCGGTGTTGCAACGAGGTAGTCAAGGCATGGCCGAAATCGTCGACGGCAAACCGAAGCCAGACCAATGGCGGCCATTCGCCTGCGTGGGGATCGCTTATTTTATGATTGCCGTGCTGGTGCCCGGCGTACTATTGGCTGCCCGCGGCGAGACGGGGCACTGGTCGACCGGCGGCACTGCGTGGAGCGTGGCCGCCGGCGCTGCCGGGGCCCTTGGCGCTTTGGGCATCATCATGGCGCTTAAAAACCATGGGGATCCGGTCTATGTGATGCCGCTGGTCTTCGGCGGCGCCCCGGTCGTGAATACGTTCATGACCATGACCATGAACCGCTCGTACCGCGAGGTCGGGCCGATGTTTCTGGCCGGGTTGATTCTGGTGATCGCCGGAGCCGCCACGGTGCTCATCTTCCGGCCGCTGCACCACGCCTCGCATGGCGCGATCGGTGCGGCGGATCTCGTCGTCGTGGGCCTCTGGGTGGCCGTGACGGCCGTGTCCTGGGGCGTGTATGGTCCCACGCTGCACAAAGGCCAAATGAAAATGGCCGGAAGCCGGCTGCGGCCGCTGATGTGCGTCGGCTTCGCGTATTTTCTCATCGCGGTGCTGATTCCGGCGGCCATCCTGGCCCAAGGGGACCAGCCGGGCCACTGGACAACCGAAGGAACGGCCTGGAGCCTGGCTGGCGGCACGGCCGGAGCGCTGGGGGCGATCGGCATCATCATGGCCTTCAATTTCGGCGGCCGGCCGATCTATGTGATGCCTTTGGTCTTTGGCCTGGCCCCGGTGATCAATACCTTCGTGGCGATTCTCAGCAGCCCGACGGCCCATTTCTCCGACGCCGGACCGGCCTTTTACGCCGGCCTGATCCTGGTGGCCGTCGGGGCGGTGGTGGTCCTGGTGTTCGCTCCCAAGCCCAAGCACGTGGCCGGAAAGCACGCTCATGCGCCGGCGGCGGCCACGGAGCCGGCGAAGGCCTGAGCTGACTCCCTTCGAAGCGATGCGGCAGATCGAAAGTCAACTGGCCCACGTGTGGATGGTGCGTACGTTTCTCAAGCACTCCGAGGACGACGATCTGCAAGAGATCTTCCGCACGCTGTACGACTTTCACCTAGCCATCGGCGCCGGCTGGAAAGTGCAAGACGCCGACGCATAATTGAAGCTGGTCCGCAAGAAGTTTTCCAAATTGCGAGGGGCCGGCGAAGCGTTCGCCCGCATACAGCCGGAGGTTTCTTCGCACACCAACTTCCAGATGGCATCTCATTCACTCGCCGCGGCCGTGAAGGAAATCGGCTGGATTCTCGGCGATGCAGTCCGATTCGTGTGGCACGCTCTGAGCGTGCCACACCAGCCGCCGGCATTGGCAAAGGCAGTGTGGCACGCAAATCACTCAGGTCCCGCGAACCGGCCCAAACCATTCGATGTGCTGGCGTGGGCAGAAACCCAGCCCATGTTGTCGGCAGTAGGGTTCGAGCCAGGCCGCGCGCTGGCTCAGGCTGGCCGCATCGGTTCCTTGCGGCATCAGCAGGACCCGCCGGCGATCGATATCCGGCAGCTCGGATAAATAGCGCTGGACCTCGTCGCAGTCCTCTGGCTGATCGATGACGAATTTAAGCTGATAGTCGTATTCCCGCATCAGCCGCCGCATGACCTCCGGCGCGTGCCGCGTCCGCTCGTGCCGGCGGCGCCAGCGGCCCCCCTGTTCCGCGCTGGGGGTGGAATTCGACAGCTTGGGACTGATCGACATCAGATCGCAAAGGACGGGCAAATACAGCGTGCCGGCCGTTTCGATCGTGATGTGACGACGCAGCGCACGCAGCGCGGCCGCCAGCGGGCATCAACTCCGACCACAACATCGGCTCGCCGCCGGTGATCACCACGTGCGGGCAGTCCCACTCGGCCACCTGGCTCACCACTTCGTCGACCGACAGGTCCGCCCCTTCCGGCGTCCAACTGGCGAAGGGCGTGTCGCAGAACCAGCAGCGCAGATTGCAGCCGCTGGTGCGCACGAAAACGCTGGGCGTGCCGCTGAGCCGCCCTTCTCCCTGGCACGAACGATAGATTTCGGCGACTTTCATGACGCGTAAGTCAATGGATCTTCGAGACCCGCTTCCTGAAATCCTTTGCGGCGCAAGACGCAGGCGTCGCAGCGCCCGCAGCTCAGCCCCGCGGGGTCCGGGTCGTAGCAGCTATGCGTCAGGGAATAATCGACGTTGAGCTGCGTGCCGCAGCGGATGATCTCGGACTTGCTCATTTTAATCAGAGGCGTGTGGATGCGGAATCGTAGCGTCCCCTCCACGCCAGCCTTGGTGGCCAGATTGGCCAATTTCTCGAAGGCCGCGATGTACTCCGGCCGGCAATCGGGATAACCGCTGTAATCGACGGCGTTGACACCCAGGAAGATATCAGCCGCCCCCAGCGTCTCGGCGTACGCCAGCGCCAGCGACAGAAATACCGTGTTGCGAGCCGGGACGTACGTAATCGGAATGCCGGCATCCATTTCGGCCGTGCTCCGTCCCTTGGGGACCGCGATGTCGGCCGTCAGCGCGCTGGCGCCGAACTGCGCGAGATCGATGACCACCATGGCGTGCCGCTGCACCCCCATCGAGGCCGCCACACGGCGGGCACTTTCGAGTTCAAAGCGATGCCGCTGCCCATAGTCGAACGACAGCGAGTACAGGTCAAAGCCTTGGACCCGGGCAATGGCCGAGGTGGTAGCCGAGTCGAGCCCGCCCGACAGCAAAATCACGGCAGGTTTTGGCATGACAAACGTTGAAAGGGGGCGGCTACGGAACTCAGATCCCTTGGCACTCAGGTTTTATCATGCCAGAATGTGCCTTTGGCGCAAAGGAGCCCCAGCCCATGACGGCGTTTCGCGATACACTGGAAACGTTTCCCAACCAGTTTCCGCAACGGGACTATACGATCGAGATCGTGTGTCCCGAATTCACCTCGGTTTGTCCCAAGACGGGCCAGCCCGACTTCGGCGTGTTGACGTTCACCTACACGCCGGCCGAGAAATGCGTGGAATTGAAGAGCCTGAAACTTTATCTGCAAAAGTTTCGCGGTGAAGGCATCTTTTACGAGAACGTCACCAACAGCATCCTCGAAGATCTGGTGGCGGTGCTGCGGCCGCGGCGGATCATGCTGGTCGCCGCTTTCACGCCGCGGGGCGGGCTCACGACCAAAATCACCGCGACGCACGAAGCCGGCTGCCGAAGTTAGAAATGCGGAATTGGGAATTTCCGCATTCCGAATTCCGCATTTAGGCTAATACGTCCGCGGATTCGCCGTGCGGCGCCACTGGGCGAAAAGTTCGCGGCATTCGTCGGCCAGGGTGCCCGGCACGAGCCGCACTTTGCTGCCCCCCAGGCGAGCAATCTCCACGGCCGGAATCTGCAGTTCATTGAATCCCGCCGCTTGCGCGTCGGCGACCGTGGCCCCGAAATAGACCGTTTCGACGCGAGCCCAATGCAAGGCCGCCATGCACATCGGGCAAGGTTCGCACGTGGTGGCCACGATTGCGCCGCTCAGGAAAATGTCGTGCGCGCCGAGGCACGCAGCACGCAGGGCGTTCACCTCGGCATGCGCCGTGATATCCGTCGTCGCCAGCACGGTGTTGTGGGCCACGGACAGCACGGCATCGGCACGGCCGATCGCGCAGCCGAAGGGGCTTTGTCCCGCGGCAATCCCTGCTCGGGCTTGATCGATGGCCAAGCGCATCAGGCTGACTGGGTCTTGCATGATTCTTCCCTTACGGCGAACAAACGGCCTGGAGTGCCGTTCCAAGATAACCGCCCGCGGCCCGGCTCGCGAATGGCCCTTGTCACAGCGGACGTCCCCATCCACAATGGCCGACAGCTTTTGGGACCCGGTTTTCAGAGTTCTCCGCGGCAATCCGTCCGTTTGATGCGCCCTGTTTGAATCATTCCGTCCCGACGTTTCCACCCCAGAATATTCACCGCCGGATGCAATCATGGCCGAACAACCCCAAGTCATTCTGAGTGCCTTTGCCGATGAGGCCGCCAATCAAAAAACGGCCGTCCAGCAGTTCGCCGCCCTGGCCGCGATGGGGCTGCAATACTACAGCTTGCGATTTATCGACGTGGGGAGCGGCATCAAGAACGTCTTGCAGCTCAGCCGCTCGGAGATCCAGCAAGTCCGGCATCTCGAGGACGAATACGGCTTGAACGTGGCCTCGATCGGCTCGCCCATCGGCAAGGTCAAGCTGAAGGACACCGACGACGGCACCAAGAACGCCTATGTTCCGTTCAAAAAATACCTCGACAAAGAGGTCAAACGGGCCTGCGAATTGGCCCATGCCTTTGAGACCAAGCTGATCCGCGGCTTTTCGTTCTACCACCCCAAGGGGACCGATCCGGCGGACCACGTGCCGCAGGTGGTCGACCAGTTGGGGCAGATCGCCGAGACCTGCTTGCGTTCGGATCTGACCTTCGGCGTGGAAATCGAAGCCAACCTGGTCGGCCAGACCGGCCAGTTGCTGGCCGAGATCCATCGGCAGGTGGACAATGCGGCCCTGGTGCTGGTGTTCGACGGCGCCAATATCTTGTGCCAAGGTTATTCGGGAGCCGAAGTGTTCGAGCAATACCAGGCGATGAAACACGCCATCGGCTGGATGCACGTCAAGGATTATCGCCATCCGGCCGGCCGGCCCCGGCAACGCGGCCACGTCGACGAGGACGCGCTCAAGCACTTCGTGCCGGCCGACCTGGGCGAAAGCGGCTACGAAGGAATCCTCAAAGACTTCCGCGGGCTGCTGCCGAAGCTATCGCAAAAGCTGCGGAGGCGCGGCATCCCGGGCGTGTTTCTCGACCTGGAGCCGCACTTGAAGGGTGGCGGCCAATTCGGCGGCTTCAGCGGCCCGGACGGCTTGGGCGTTGCCCTGCGAGGACTTTGCAAAGTGCTCGACTACGTGTCGATCGACTACCACCTTTACGACTTCGACGACATCCGGGCTGCCCGCGGCAACACTTGAGACGCACGCGCGACACGCTCTTTACGCGCGACGAACTGGCCCCGCCGCCACTGGAAGTCAGGGCCTTGGCCTGCGATTCCTTCATTTTCAGCACGCGACGGGTGGCCGCGACTGCCTGCCAGCCCCAGAAAATGGCAATCACGACGCCAACGATCAGCAGGTTCCGCAGGCCTATGTTATCCGGCCGCATCCAAAACAAGGCCCCCAGCGTCACGGCCAGCGCCAGCCGACATCGACCATTTGGCGAAGGCGTTGCGCCGAGTGGTGCTATGACGATGTGTGTGAATCGCGGCCCGGGCTTGTGAGTTGGCAAGCTCCCGCATGGCTACCAGGTCGACCGTTTCCGGCCGGGAACTGCGGGGCCCCAACTCCGTCATGCGGCCTACCGGAGCCGGCTCGGCCGCGGCCACGGGCTGAACTTCCGACTGGACCGGCGGCGCTGGAACTTCGACCGGCACCGGCTTGGGAGTCTTTTTAACGACTTCGGTCCCAGTGGCCACTTTGCTGGTCTGGGCGGCATTACTTGGAGCGATAACCTTCGCTGCTGGTTCGCTCGTCGCCTTAGCCCCCGTCCCGCCGCGCATCCGATTCAGGAGCCGGGCCATGTATTCTTCAATCGACTCTTCCTCTCCGTCATTGGCAGCAGCCTGGCTCGCGTGGCTCTCGGAATCGCCATATTCCGCGGTGTCGTCCGGCGATTCGCTCTCGTCCGAGGCCTCGGAATGACTGCGATCTTCCTCGCCACGGGGGACGTCTTCCTCCGCGATGTGCGAGGCTTCCGCGTCATGCGCAGTCGTGCTCTTCCGCGTCCTGTGCATGGTGCGATCTGGCCCGCTGCGGCGCCTCGTCCGCATCTTCCATAGAACTTGCGCGGTGTTCGCGCCGATCGTCGGCCCGCCAATCGGCGGTCAGATGCTCCTCGACCAAGGCACCCGCGACCTCATCTTTGAGCAGCGACATGCTCCGCAGGCGGGCGAACACATCCTGCTCGGAGTCCGCCGAGGATTCGTCGTGCCCTACAGACGCCGCAGGCGTGCCCAGATCGTCTGGAGAGGCCAGCTGCGCGGGCAGGGCGGCTGTTTCCGCGGCCAGTCGTTGTTGCTGCTTTGCAAGCCGTTGCCATTCGGCGGCCAATTCATGTTGGGCCTGCTCAATGGAGTGAGCCTCACCGGACAAGCTTTCGATTTGCTGCTGCCGCTCTCGCTCCCATTCCGCGCGGACGGAGGCGAGGGCCTTGCGCTCGGCTGCCAGCCTTTCCTCGTCGTTGAGCAACTCGGCGGCACGTCTTTGCTGTTCGGCGGCAGCCCGGGCCTGATCGGCCGCGTCCCGTTGTTGTTGTTCGTGCAACTGGCTAGCCAGGGCATCGAGTTCGGCATGCCGCGCGGCGAACTGTCGCGCCTGCTCCTCGGAGTCCGCAGAACTGCTCGCTTCCGTCTGGGCCGCTGCTTGCTGAGTCTGAAGCTCATTCTGCAACCGCTGGAGCGTGGCGGCCTGCTCCGCCAGCCGCGCGGTCTGATCGGCTTGTGCATGCTCGAGCTGTTGGCGCGCTTCTTCCAAGCGCAGGCGTTCGCCTTGCCAGTCCACTTCTTGCGTGTCGTAGTTCTTTTGGCGAGCGGCCCAATCGGCCTCCAGCTCCGCCTGGTGGGTTTGCCAATGTTCGCGCTGAGCCACGGCCTCGGCAAGTTGCCGCTCAACTTCCGCCAAACGCTCGCGCGCCGCGGACAATTCCTGGTCGAGCGGCTGTGCGGTTTCCTGCGCCTGGTTATGGAAAGCCTGCTGCTCGGCGGCCAATTGCTCGACACGGCGATCCCAGTCGGCCGATTTCTCGGCTGCGAGCGTCTCCCAGGCCGTGCGATCCGCGTTGAAGCTGTCCTGCTCGGAATCGAGCGTCGCCCGCCGGGCCTCGACTTCCGTCCGTTGGAGCGACAGCGCGACCCGTGCGGTTTCCAATTCGGTTTGCGCAACGTTCAAGCTGGCCCGTTGGGCAGCGAAGTCCGCCTGCATCCCCGTTAATTCGTTGCGTGCGAGGTCCAGTACGGCTTGTTCTTCCCGCCAGGCCGCCTGACGCTGATCGAGTTCGGCCGCCGCGGCCGCGAGCTCGGTTTGGCGATGCTCCAGGTCCTGGGCCTCACTTTCGACTCGGCGCTCGCTTTGCTCTTCCCGCCAGGCTGCCTGACGCCGATCGAGTTCGGCCGTCGCGGCAGCGAGTTCGGCTTGCCGCTGCTGAAGGGCCAGGTCCTGGGCCTCACTTTCGCTTTGGCGCTCGATCAACGCGGCACGCTTCCGTTCGATTTCCCGCTGCTGGGCGGCTCGCTCGGCTGCGTGAGCTTCTTGCAAGGCGATCAGTTGGCGACGTTCTTCCGCGAAGCCCTTCTCCTGCGCCTCCAACTGGCCGGCGCGGGCCGACAGCGAGGCCCGCTCCAGCGCCAGCTCAGATTCCAAACTGGCGCGCCTGGCGGTCATTTCCGTTCGCTGGGCGTCAAGTTCGTCCCGCAGCGAGTCCCATTCCGCGGCTTGCTCAAAGAGTCGGGATTCCGCGAGCTGCTGCCGCTCTTGAGCCGCCGCGCGGAGTGTTTCTTGTTCCGCGCGAACCGTCGCCAACTCGTGCGACGGCTTGGGCGTGCCGTTGCTCGAGATCCGCGAGTTGCGCCGCAGCTTGTTTCGTTCGGCCGCCTGTTTCGCAGTCGTTTGTTCACGATGCTCTTCGGCCTGGTTCTGTACCTCTTGCCAGTCGGAACGCGTGAGCTCGAGCGCCGCGCGCTGACTTTCCAGCTCCGCGGATTTACGGTTCAACTGCTCCGTGTCGCGCGCGACCATGCCGCGCAATTCGGCCGCCTCGCGTTCCCAACGCAATTGCTCCTCGCGCAAGGCGTTTTGCGCGGTCCGCAGCTCCTCCCAGTGGCGTTCCAAGGCCGCATTCTCTTGCGTCAGACGCGTCTGACGAACTTGCCGGGCGGTTTCGAACTCGCGACGTTGTCCTTCAAAGGCGTCGCGCTCGGCGTCCAACCGCTCGCAGCGCCGTCGCTAGCAAGATTTCACGGTCGGCAAGCTGCCGGGCCTGACTGCGAAGGCGCGCGGCACGTCGCTTGAGTCGATCAGCTTGCCTGGCGAACTGCTGCTGATCCCGCGACGGGTCGATGGCCGGTTTGCCGACAGCCGCAGCGGCCTTGTCGGGGGGTGTCGCGGCCTGGCCGGGGTGAGTGCCGTGCATGCTAGCAGGAGCTCCCTTGGTGCCGCCGGGAGCGTCGTACGAGCCAACGGAAGCGTCATGCTTGCCGGCGGTCTGGGCCGCGGCTTTCCCAGGCGGCCCAGCGAGATTACTCCGTACATCGGTTCGGGCAGCGGGCCCCAAGACTTCGAATTCGATCGGACCAACTCTCAAGCGGTCGCCGGCGGCCAGACGGGCGTCGGCGAAGGGTCGCCCATTTAACCTGGTATCGGGGTGCCAACTGCGCACCACCATGCCGCGGCTGCCTCGCAAAATCAGGCAGTAGACGCCCTGTACCCGGGCGCATGAAGGCGCAGCGTGCAATGTTCGTCGCCGCCAATGAAACACTTCTGGCTCTGCAGTCGCACCAGTTCACCGGAATCTCGCGGCGTGCAGACACGCAGCACTAAATCGTCCGCTGAGGCGGCCCTGACGTCAGAGACGGATGTTGTGATAGTAGAGAGACCGACCATGCATGAGCCAACGTGTGTGAATTATCCGGCAGGGAAACCAGGCAGGTAACCAAAAGATCGCTGGGGCGAAGGTTCTCTCGGGGGCGGTCCTAAAGCATGTAGGTCACGCCCTGCCGCCTGTCAACCGGGGGGGATGTGTAAAGGGGAGGAAGAAAGGCCGGAATCAACCACTTTTGTTAGCATCCGAGAAAAAGGGCTGCATAACTCTGCCGGTTATGTCGATTATCCGATAGCCAAACGCAATCGTTCCGGTGCAAAAGCCCCTGCGGGCCATCCGGTGCCGAGTGCTAAGTGTCCTTTTGCCGGTTCTTGACGATGGCAGCGAATTTGCAATTCCTGCGAAGTGGCCTGGCAATCGCGATCGTAAGTTATTGATGGTACAGGCGTTGAATATTGAGGCGGGAGAGCCGGCTAAAACTAAAGATTTCCCAACGGGATGCCGACCTCTTGAGGCCGGGTTGCGTACTATAGTTTGTCTGCCGCGCAAGCAGCAGACGGAAACGGTTTGAGGCGGTTTTCCCACCACACAACACACTTTTCTGTAGAGTTCGTGGGCAGTCGTCGTCGGCCGACCTGCGCCGCCGAGACGCTCTACGAACAATGAGGGTATGGGGCATGGCACGAAAAGACGCAATTCTTAGCATGCGGCAGATCCTGATCAAACGTCGGGATGCCCTGCGGACAGCATTGGCCGGCGACTTGAGCTTACTCAAGGAGCTGCGCGCCCAAACAGCCGGCGACGTTGTCGACGCCGCGCTCGATTCGGCGCAAGACGAAATCAGCTCCCAGCTCGCTGAGGTTGAAAGCCGCGAACTGGCAAGCATTGAGAATGCCCTGGAGCGGATGCGCGAAGGGCAATACGGAGTCTGTGAAGGCTGCAGCTGTTCGATTCCGTTGGCACGGCTCAACGCCCTCCCCTACGCCACTTTCTGTATCGAATGTCAGCGCGAGGCCGAACGCTTCGGCGCCCAGAACCGGAACGACACCGACTGGGGCCGAGTGCTTGATACCAGCGGCGACGGCGATGTTTCGATTAATGATATCGAATTGGACGTCTCCTGATATACTTGCGCAAGTACGGATAATTGCGTAAGTCCGGGATTAACCGGGAGTGTTCCGGCGAGCTCGCCGGGAAGGAGTGTTTCAACGTGATATCGTGCCCTGGCTTCCGCCTGTTGCAGGGATTCGTAGTGTTGGCGTCGCTGCTGCTCCCCGTCTTCGGAACAGGGGTGGCTTGCCACGCGCAGGAAGAGGGCTCCGAGGAAGAACAGCAGAGCGCCTGCGCCGCACTCTACGAGGAACTGAGCAAAGAAGTCGGGACCCTGGAGCGGCAGAGCAATGTGCTCAAAAAAGTCGCCAGGCTGGTCGAGCCCACCGTGGTGCATATCGACGCCGAGAAAAGCCTCTACGGACGCAAAAGCGACGTGGAAGAAGCGGGCTCGGGCTTTATCGTTCGTTTCGGCGACAGCCACTACGTGATCACGAATCGGCACGTCATCAAAAACGCGAACCTGCGTGACATCAAAATCCGGTTGGCCGACAGCCGAGTCGTGAATCCGAACAAAGTCTGGAGCGATCCCGAGACCGATATCGCGGTCATGTCCTTAACAGCCTCGCACCTGGCCTCTTCCGCGCTGGGGGACAGCAATGTAGTGGAGATCGGCGACTTCGTCCTGGCCGTCGGCAGTCCGTTCGGCCTGAGCCATTCGGTCACCTTCGGCATCATCAGCGCCAAAGGCCGACGCGACCTGAAGCTCGGCGACGATGTCCGATTTCAGGACTTCCTGCAAACCGATGCGGCCATCAATCCCGGCAACAGCGGCGGCCCGCTGATTAATCTGCGTGGCGAGGTGGTGGGCATGAACACCGCCATCGCCAGCAGTTCGGGGGGCAATGAAGGAATCGGCTTCACGATTCCCGTCAATATGGTCATGGTGGTTGCCCGGCAACTCGTCGAGCGGGGAACCGTGGTGCGGGCCTTTCTGGGCGTGGCACTGGACTCAAAATTCAGCCCGGCCGCGGCGACCAGCGTTGGCTTGCGTCGGCCGCGAGGTGCCCGGATCACTCGCATAACACCAGGCTCGCCGGCCGAGGCGGCTCATCTGCAAGCCGGCGACGTGATCCTGAAATACAACGGGGTGCCCGTGGATAACGACACCCACTTGATCAACATGGTCACGGTGAGCGAGGTGGCAAAAGAAGTTCCCCTGATCGTTTTTCGAGACCAGAAGCTGATGACGATTTCGGTCAAGGTCGGCGCCGCCCCGCCGAAGCCCCCCATGCCCGCCAAGCCGCAGCAGTAGCACGCCAGATGGCTGCTTAGCCGTAAACGCGAGTTCACCCTAGCGACTTTTTCAAATTACTTTTTTCCCTGCTTCCTTTCCTACCTTCCTGCATTGCTCATAAAGAATTCCTCGTTAACCCGAGGCATTACGCGTCGCGCGAGGAGTTCCCGGCGGCGCGAATTCCCCGCAGGATACAGTCCGTGACGGACGGCACGTCCAATCCCGTGGCCACGGCCAGATTGGGCCGCCACTGTCGCACCCGACGTCGATCGAACACCGTCGCTCCGGTCGTCAACTCGCCGGACAATTCAACGTCGGCGGCAGTCATTTCGGTTTCGAACAGCTCCGGATGCAAGGCGGCCACCAGGGCCACGGTGTCGTGCAAGAAGATCCCTTCCAGCCCGAACTCTTGCCGATAAGCACGGAAGGTAAATGGCAAAATGCGCCGCAAGAATCGACCGGCACGCGTGTTTTCGTCCGGCAACCCGTTGAGAAAGTCATAGCTGAATACGACCTGGCTAGTCACATCCAGCGGCACCAGGGTCTTCGTGGTTGGCGAGCGAAACACGGCCCGAGCTGCAGCCGGATCGCAAAAGATATTGAATTCGGCGGCCGGGGTAATGTTGCCCGGGCCGTGCAGGGTGCCCCCCATCATCACGATTTGCCTGATTTGGGCTCCCGGTTCGCGTTGCAGCACGCGGGCCAGATTCGTCAGCGGCCCCAGCGCGACGATGGTGACTTCTTCGGGCGCGTGCGAACTTCGTCGCAAATGACCTTTTCCGAAGGATGCCGCTGGACAAGTTCAGCCACGGCGAATTGGGCGTTGCCTAAGCCGTCTGCCCCATAGAGGTTGGCCATGTTGGCCGGCAAACCGTCATCGGCCAGGGAAGCCACTCCCACGCGCGGCCAGCGCGGCGGGTCGAGCTGTTCGATGATTGCCTGCAAGTTGCGGGTGGCCTGCTCCGGCAACACATTACCGCCAACCGCCGTGACGGCCACGACTTCGATCTGAGGATCGAACAAAGCAATGGCCAGGGCCACCGCATCGTCGATCCCAGGATCTACGTCCAGGATCACCTTCTTGGTTACCATGAGCCACCCCTCCTGGCACAATATGTCGCTACGAGGCAGCGGATTGTAGCGCTGGCCGACCCGCAATACAAGGGCCGCGGGCGTTCGGATGCCACGCATCCCCTGTCAAGAGTTTTACCTAACAAGAGTTTTTATAAGGAATGCAGAAAATCAGGAAGACGACGGGGAACGGGAAGCAAATCGCTCCATGGTAATGACCAATGCCCGGGAATCGATGTTTTTGATTTCTTCCGCTTCCTTTTTCCTTTCATCTTCCTGATTTCCTGTCTTCCTTATCAATAACCTGTATTATTTCCATAATAAGAAATAGGTTACCAATCGCTAATCAGCCTGAAGCCTTTTAGCACGGAGCAGCAGTGTGACCGTTGCAGCAATCCTGGGTCGAGTTTCAGCCGGTGGGGATCTGAGCATGGACGCCATGGCGTCCACGATCGACGCCATCATGACCGGCCAGTGGACCGATGGTCAGATCGGATTGCTCCTCACCGGCGCTGCGGGCCAAGGGAGAGACGTTTGCCGAAATCGCCGGCGCCGCCAAGGCGATGCGCCAGCATATGACCGCCATCCGCACGCACCGTCGCGGACTCCTGGACACCTGCGGCACCGGCGGCGACGGATCGAGGACCTTCAACATCAGCACGGCCGCGGCCCTGGTAACCGCCGCCACAGGCGTGAGCGTGGCAAAGCATGGGAACCGCGCCATGACGAGCCGCAGCGGATCCGCCGACGTGCTGGCGGCTTTGGGGGTCAACATTGAGGCCGATCTCGCCTGCGTGGAAACCTGTCTCGACGAATTGGGGATCTGCTTCTGTTTCGCGCCGCTACTTCATCGGACCATGAAGCAAGTGGCCCTGGTGCGCAAGCAACTTGGCGTACCGACGATCTTCAACCTGCTGGGCCCGCTGGCCAATCCGGCCTGGCGCTCGCTTCCAGCTTTTGGGCGTGGGTCGCGACGAATTGCGGCCGCTGCTGGCCGAGGCCCTGTCGCTGCTCGGCACCGAGCATGCGCTGGTCGTCCACGGTGAGGATGGGCTCGACGAAGTGACACTGGCCGGCCGGACACTGGTCACTGAAGTGGCCGGCAAAACCCTGAGCGAATTCCAGTGGACGCCGGAAGATTTTGGACTCAAGCGGCAAGGCCTGACCGATTTGCTGGTAGAAAGCCCGGCCGACAGCGCCGCCATCATCCGCGGAGTGCTGGCCGGCTGTCCTGGCCCGGCCCGGGACATCGTTGTCCTCAACGCGGCGGCAGCCCTGTGGACATCGGGCCACGCAGCCAATCCCCGCGCCTGCGCGGCAACCGCCGCGGAAGCCATCGACAGCGGCGAGGCGTCGCGATTGCTCGCCAAACTCGCGCGGCAGAGCTATTCGTAAGGCTCTTCTCTGCCATCCCTTAGAGAGGAAAAAATCCGTTTGGTAAGGCACTTCGCCGACGGGAGCACGAGCGAAAGTCATTCACGACCCATCACCCCTGGCAAAAGATACCGTCTTTACGCTACAATTCGAGGTTTCCCCAAGGCATAAGTGGGTGGGTATCTAGCAGGAGTCAGCGGACATGGCCAAGAGCAAGAAGAAAGTTGAAACGGTGTTCCTCGTCTGCGAGGAAACCGGCGATCATAACTACGTGCTGCGCCGCAAGCCGGGCGGCGAAAAGCTCAAGCTGCAAAAGTACAGCCCACGCCTGCGCCGCCATACGCTGCATAACGAGAAGAAGAAGTAGGCCAGCAGCCGCCAGACTATCCGCCCGACGGCTTGCCGCTGGACAGTGTATCTCTTGCCGCTGCGCGGTGCTTCTGCTTCAATTGCACCATCGGCAGCTGCCGCCGGCTTTCCTTGCGGCATTCACGGACGATGGTGTCACCCGGCAAGCCTTTGGCTTCAGGACGATATGGCCAAGAAGTGGCGCATTGCCCCCCACGACCCGGCCCGCATCGCCGCTTTGGAGCGTGCCGCCGGGGTTTCGGCCGTCGTGGCTCAATTGCTCTTATGCCGTGGCATCCACGATCCCCGCGAAGCGCGTGAGTTTCTCGACGCCAAGCTTTCCGGTCTGCGCGATCCCGCCGAACTGACCGGCGTGCCGCAGGCCGTCGAGCGGATCGGCGGCCGCCATTGCCGACCACCGCAAGATCGTCGTCTACGGCGACTACGACGTCGACGGCATGTCCGGCACCGCCATTCTCGTGCAATGCCTCAAGCTGCTGGGTGCCGAAGTCAGCTATTACGTGCCCCATCGCATCGACGAAGGCTATGGGCTGCACGACGAATCGTTGCGCACGCTCGCTGCCCGCGGAACCCAAATGGTGATCACGGTCGACTGCGGCATCGCGAGCCTGCAACAAGCGTTGACGGCCCGCGAACTGGGGCTCGAATTGATCATCACCGATCATCACCAGCTCGCTCCCTCGCTCCCCGAAGCCGCGGCGATCGTCCATCCCGGTCTGCCGGGAGCATCGTATCCGTTTCCCGGTTTGTGCGGCGCCGGCGTGGCTTTCAAACTGGCCTGGGCACTCTGCCAGCACGCCAGCCAGTCCAAGCGGGTTGGCGAACGGATGAAGAATTTCCTGCTCCAAGCGGTCGGCCTGGCCTCGCTGGGAACCGTGGCCGATGTGGTGCCGCTGGGCTTGATGAACGGTTGCTGCGAGAACCGCATCATCGTCAGGCACGGTCTGGCAAGTCTGAAGGAGCGACCGCCGCTGGGAATCGCCGCGTTGATGAAAATCACCGGGCTGGATCAGAAACGGGAGCTATCGAGCGAGGATATCGCCTTCACCATTGCTCCGAGATTGAACGCGGCCGGCCGGCTCGGCCAGGCCACGCTGGGGGTCGAATTGCTCAGCACCGACTCGCCCGAGCGGGCCCTGGCGCTGGCCGAGTATTTGCATGAGTTGAATTCCAGTCGCGACAGCCTGGAACGCAGCGTCTACCTGGGGGCCAACAAGCAGGCCCAACAGTTCGACATCGGCAACGACGCCGCCCTGGTGTTGGCCGAGCGCGGTTGGCATCCCGGCGTGATCGGCATCGTGGCCAGCCGGCTGGCTGAAAAGTTTCATCGCCCGGTCGTGCTGATTGCGCTCGACGAGCTGGGCTTGAAACCCGGCATCGGCTCTGCCCGCAGCGTGCCAGGCTTTCATTTGCACGAGGCGCTTGAAGCGTGCAGCATCCGCTTGCTGAGCCACGGCGGTCATGCGGCGGCGGCCGGTTTGAAGATCGAAGCGGAGCAAGTCGATGCGTTTCGGGCCGACTTTTGCGAGTATGCGTCGGGCGCGATCAGCCAGGCCGATCGGGAAGCCGAGCTGCGCATCGACGCCGAGGTGCCGTTGAGCGCGCTCACGCTTCAGGCCGTCGAGCAGTTGGAACTGCTGGCCCCGTTTGGCCAGGGCCATCCGCGGCCTCTATTATGCACCGGTCAGGTCGAATTGAGCCAGCCCCCCAAGCGTATCGGCAGCGGCCAGCGGCACCTCTCGCTACAAGTGTCGCAGCACGGCGTTCGCATGCGAGCCGTGGCTTTCGGCGGCGGCGACTGGGCCGACGCGCTCAGCGAACTCGACGGCCCGATCAGCGTCGCCTTTCGGCCGGCCATCAACAACTATCAGGGCCGCAGGACGGTGGAACTGCAAATCTGCGACTGGCACGCGCCGGCCGGCGCGCTGCTGGCCGAAGCCGGCCGCTGAATAGCATGTGGCACGCTCTTGAGCCCCGCGCCCTGGCCCCCGGGCGTCAGATGCAGGGATTCCGCCCTCTCGGCGACTCGCCGAGCGATCAGACCGCTAACAGCACATGGCTGCTTTCCTAGGCGTCTGACTTGCCCTAGGATTGAAATAGCCGGATGTTCCCAATTCTAAGATGGGCCCAATTCTCAATGGGCGAGTTCATGGACACCGCTGACAAGACCGTCCGCGCACGGCAGAAGATGGTTGATAAACAACTGCGCCGTCGCAGGATTCAAACGCCCAGCGTGCTCACCGCCATGCAGCGGGTACCGCGAGAACGCTGTCTGCCTCTCGAACTGGCCGACTGGGCCTATGCGGATCGGGCGCTGAGCATCGATTGCGGCCAGACGATCAGCCAACCCTACATGGTGGCCCTGATGACCGATGCGCTCGACGTCGGACCCAGCGACCGCGTGCTGGAGATCGGCACCGGTAGCGGTTATCAAACGGCCGTGCTGGCGGAATTGGCTGGCGAGGTGCTCAGTATTGAGCGACACGCGGCCCTCTCAGAGCGGGCCGGAGCCGTGCTCCGCGACCTGGGTTATAAAAACGTGCGGCTGCTGGTCGGCGACGGCACCTTGGGTTATCCCGCGGAGGCTCCCTATACGCGTATTCTGGTGACAGCCGCAGCCGGCCAGGTTCCGCCGGCGTTATGCGAGCAGTTGGCCGAGGGAGGCATCCTGGTCATGCCCGTCGGCGATCTCCAGGGGCAAGTGCTGCAAGTCCTGCGCAAGCTTCAGGGCCAATTGCAGACAGCGGAGCTATCCCCTTGCCGCTTCGTGCCGCTGATTGGTTCGCAAGGAGTGGACGAATAAAGGGGTCGGAATAAAAGGGATCGGGCGTCGTAGATTACGTACCCCCCGCCGCAATCCATTCATTTCCGACCCCTTTATTGTGCCCACCCCAGGCTATCGTGGTGCGCCCCTTTGGGGCTTCGGGGCCTGGGCTACCGTCCGCCGGCTGGCAACGACCGTTCTCGATTGCTGCCGGTCTCATCCACGGAATGCGAGTCGTGCAGATCGCTCGGTTGTTGCACGCGACTCGCCAGTTTTTGATAGTCGTCGTGAAGTTTCCGTACGTCGTCTTCGGAAAGATCCTCCACGTTGATCAGACGGTTGCTCGCCCCCTGGAGCGCCGCGACGATCTCGTTCAACTTCAATTGGACCGAACGGGATTCCTTGTTCTGAGCGCGTTGGATGAGAAAGACCATCAAGAACGTGATGATTGTCGTGCCGGTGTTGATCGCCAATTGCCAGGTATCTGAGAAACCGAAGAATGGTCCAACAAGGAGCCATAGCGCGATGATCGCGACCGCGGAGCCTAAAGCCCAGGCGCTCCCGGACCAGGCCACCGCGAGTTGCGAAAACCGCTCAATGGGCCCAAAGATTTTTGGCATAGGTTCCCTCGTTTCTGCTTCCCTTGAAAGCATTTTGCGTACCGCGCGACCAACTCGCATTGGCCGTGAGAACCATCCGACGGAGGATCGGGCCAAGGCTGCGCCTATGGCGGTGAGCGCCGATTCACAACGGCGCAGCCTTTGCTCTCATTCACCTGCGTTCCGTCTTTGCTGGTAAGTGTTGGGATCAGGAGTGCTTACGTGTGTTCTTGTGGTCTCACAAGGATCAACATGGTCGCGCAGCCGCCAATTATGGGGACAAATCATTGGCGTCATGATTTAGAAGTCAAAGCTTTGGCTTTTGAATGGTTCTCTGGCCTTTGCACGGTGATCACGCGTGACGAAAGGCTCTTTGGTCGGTGGTCGGTAAGGAGAGCAGATCATGTCGCATTCCGTCCAACAGAATGCTGCCCTCAGGGTCGGTGTATTTTCCACCATGCAGCAGGCGAAAAAAGTGCTGGAAGAATTGTTGGCAGCCGGATTTACGAAGGAGCGGATTACGGTGATTTGCTCCCATGAAACGCGTCAGAAGCAATTCGCGGAATTCGAACATCAGCCACCCCACCTCGCTCCGGCTGCCATTGCCGCCGGTAGCATCGTGGGGGCTACGCTCGGCGGATTGGCGGCGGTCGTGGCCGGAATGGCCACCGGTGGCGTTGCTTTGATCTTCAGCGGCGGCGCGGCCGCCTGGGCCGGAGCCGTGGTGGGGGGCCTGGTCGGTGGCATGATGATGCGCGGCGTGGAAAGGGAACTTGCCGACTATTACGAGCAAGCCGTGTTACAAGGCAAGATTCTGGTGGCCGCCGAAGATCATGGAGCAAATGCCACCGAACACTTGAGCGTTGTCGAAGGGATCTTCGCCGGGAGCGGCGCCCTACCCATCGCACTAGAGCACGCTTGACTCCCCAACGATGGATCGCCCCGCGATTGAACGTCAGCATGGCCGCGTCGTAACAGCCACCAGCCAGCCGCATCGCAAGAGGCGGCCGGCCGATGGTTTATTCGCCCGGCGTTTATCGGCTTAGCGGTTCGAGTTGACTCGCTGAGCCGCGTCCTTCACCTTGTCAGCCACTTTTTCAGCAGCCTGCTTGACTTTCCCCGCCGCCTGGTCGATCTTGCCCTCTCGACGCAGCTTGTCGTCGTCGGCAATGGCGCCTGCGGCTTCTTTAATCCGGCCTTTCACTTCATCACCTTTGCCAGCCATGATTGGAACTCCTGTAAAATGAAAGAGATTATGGACGCTATCGAGCGTGGATCCGGTTGAAAGGGTGGTGCAAATCACGAGCCGCTTTGGCGACAATCGACTCCATGAAGACCGTTAACGTGGCCGAAGGCTGCGAGCATCTCCACCCCGGCCGGAAAGCTGTGCCTGACGATGGTCCCCTTGCTCTTTTCCATTGCCGTCGTGCTGCAGATTGTGGCGCTGCTGTTTGCGCTGTGGATGATCTTTCACTCGACGGCGCGTGCTCCCTGGGTCATGCTCGGAGCCGCCATGACTTGCATGCTGGTTTACCGGGTCGTCGGTTTGGCCACCAGCGGGATGCAATCCGATGCGATATTTTCAGAATCGACGTTAAAGTCCTTCACAGCCGCTCTTTCCATGTTGACGTCGCTATTGCTCTTGCTGGCCCTGTTGTCGATTCGCCGCGTCACGCTCGCGCAGCAGGCGCCGAGGTCGGGAACCAAGAAGCGGTCAAAGCATTGCAGGCCAGTGAACGGCGGTATCGGGATAGCGAACAACGGCTCAGGGTCGCGCTCGACGCGGCAGGACTTGGCGAGTGGCAACTCGATCCCGCCAGCGGAATTATCGAAGGGAACGGGCACTCCCACATGAGTTTTCACTCCTCGGGGAACGCGCCTTTCACCTTCGACGCCCTGCAAAAGATGATCCATCCCGAGGATCGCGAGCGCGTCGTCGAGAGCGTGGCACGCGCCCTGCGGAAGCATACCATTTACAACGAGGAATACCGCATCCTGCGGTCGGACGGCTCGATCGGCTGGATCCTGGCCAACGGATGCGGCGAATACGATCAGACCGGCACGCCTGTGCTTATGACGGGCGTGACGCTGGACATTTCAACTCGCAAGCAAGCGGAACAGCAACGCGCGGCGCTGCTGGAGAGTGAACGGGCAGCGCGTGCCGTCGCGGAACGGGCTAGTTTCATGAAGGATGAATTCCTGGCCACCTTGTCGCACGAGCTTCGCACCCCGCTCACCGCCATTCAAGGCTGGTGTGAGATTTTGCGACTGAACCGGAGTGAAGAAGACCTGACACAAGGGCTCGAAGTCATCCGCCGCAACTCGCAAGTGCAGACCAAGATCATCGAAGATCTGCTCGACATGAGCCGGATCATCTCGGGCAAGATCCGACTCGATATCCAACACCTCGAATTGCCGGCCATTGTCACGGCCGCCCTGGAAACCGTGCGGCCGGCCGCCGACGCCAAAGGCATTCAACTGCACGCCAACCTCGCGGCAGCCCCGGCAAGCATTGCGGCAGATCCCAATCGGTTGCAGCAGATCTTCTGGAACCTGCTCTCGAATGCCATCAAGTTTACCCCCAAGGGCGGCCAGGTGCGGGTGTCCGTCGGGCTTTGCGAGTCCCATCTGGAGATCGTCGTGTGCGATACCGGGGAGGGGATCACACCGGAGTTTCTGCCTTTTGTCTTCGACCGGTTCCGGCAGGCCGACGGATCAACGACCCGCAAGCATCGGGGCCTGGGCCTTGGACTGGCCATCGTTAAGAGCCTCGTGGAATTACACGGAGGCACCGTCCATGCGAAAAGCGAAGGCGAGGGGCTGGGATCGGCTTTTATCGTCGCGCTGCCGCTGCGAGCGATCCAGCTTTGGCAATTGCCGGAAGCCCTGGAGTTGCAATTCGATCGGGCCGGCAACGGAACCGACGGCGATCAGCGAACCTCGCTCAGCGGCCTGAAGGTGCTCGTCGTCGACGATGAATCGGACGTGCGAGAACTCGTGCAGCGCGTGTTGCAAGACTGCCATGCCTCGGTGTCCATCGCCGCGTCGATGGCCGAAGGACTGAGCGAAATCGAACGCCAGGTGCCAGACCTGTTAATTAGCGACATCGGCATGCCTGAACATGACGGTTTCGAATTTATCCGCCGCCTGCGCGATTTGCCCGCCAGTTCCGGCGGAACCATTCCAGCGATTGCCCTGACCGCCTACGCCCGCTCCGAAGACCGGCGTCGGATCTTGCTAGCCGGCTTTCAAATGCACGCCTCCAAGCCCGTGCAAGCCGCGGAGCTCGTCGCCATGGTAGCCAACCTTTGCGGCAAGATCGGCCGGATGGCGGGCACGGTGGGATAGCGCGCTCCGTGCCGACTGAATGCGGCAGCCCCGTGCGAATACCCCTAACTGGCGTCCGTCGTTTTAAGCACGATTCGTGAATGACGCACTTTTTTGCGCCTCGCAAGTCGCTTGTGCGCAAGCCAAAGTCGAGAGTCCGGCAAGATTGTCGAATAACCAACGGGAGTGCTGGCCATCGCGGAAACCACGGGACGCTAATCACGACAACACGGCGGACTCCGCCTTGGATCAAGGCCCAGCGGAACTGACGCCATTACTCACCGCCTCCACTCCCGTCATGGCCGTGCAACCGCTGGCGAAGGCCCGCAGCAATATCCACACACTAACCGCTTGCGCGCGCGGGGCATTTCCGGCGGGGCGATCAAACCCACTGCGCTACATTCGCTCTCGTTGGTTGCCGGACGACCAATTCCCAATTTCTTGCCGAGAATCCAAGAACCTTTTAATCGTTTTTTCCGTCCACCCTCGCCAGCCTGTTGCGCGTTTTGCCTGGGCAAAGCGGATTGCGTGATTCTGGCCCAAACTTTGCACTACCACCAAGCAATCGACTTCATGGCGAAAACGCGGATGGCACGATTAACAACACGATTCACAGATCTGCGGCGGCGGAAAATCAAAGCGGCTGTAACTTACTAAGGAGACGCGGTCATGACACTCTTTGCTGAGCTACTTTTGAGTCCGGGCGGCATCATTGCATGGATCGTAGTCGGTTTGTTGGCTGGGTGGCTGGCCGGCGTCGTGATGAACGGCGGCGGATATGGCATCATTCGGGACACGGCGCTGGGGCTCGTGGGAGCGCTCATCGGCGGGTTTGTCTCGGGATTTTTTATTCATGGAGCCGCCGGTTTTTGGGGAAGCATTGGGGTGGCCTTCGTGGGGGCTTGTATTTTGGTCGCTATTGTTCGGGCAATAAGCCCGGGGCACGCCCGACGCATGTAACCGGGGGGAAGCATGCCGTCGCCAGGCATTAATGCCCAAGCAACAAGGCGATCTTCTTAAAGACGGCCGGCACTCATGGGATGCCGGCCGCCTTTTTCATTGGCACGCAACTTCATCGAGACACGGCAAAAGTCGGATTAACGACTGTTTAAGCCGCTGGTTTCAGCTAATATGGGATCAGATGCATGATTTGACGCGGGCATGGCGTCTGGCGTAGACCGCACCATGACACAGGCCGCATTCAGTCGGCCGCATTCAACTAGAGCGTTTTAGAATCCTGTCGCCAAACGGCGACATATTGTTTATCTTGCCGGAGAATATGATGAGCAAGTGCATGGCATGCCCCACCCAGATCGGAGACCGTAGCGAGTCGCTGGATCGC
The DNA here is from genome assembly GCA_963807715.1 of uncultured Planctomycetia bacterium. Classification (GTDB taxonomy): domain Bacteria; phylum Planctomycetota; class Planctomycetia; order Pirellulales; family PALSA-1355; genus CAWECK01. The sequence goes on along the minus strand of CAWECK010000015.1, from coordinate 462,847 downwards.
ATCGAGGTGCTGCTAAAAAAGACCATTCTGCGCCAGGAATCTTTTCTGGCAGCGGCCAAGATGATCGGGCCACTTTGCCCCGAATGCTTGAAGCAGTGGGAACGCACCGTTCCTAGGTAGACGTTGCCGTTTCTAAGAAGACGTTGCCGTTCGTAAGTATGGATAACCCCTGCCGTCCGTGCAGGGGTTATCCATGACTCACTCGTGGAACGCTCGACCGCGCCCTCCTGGCGAAGCGGATCATAACAATCCGCCAGGCCGCTAGCACAGACGGGTTCAGCCATTTTGCGGAAATCCGTACCTGAGTCGCGTATTGCGAATCGCTGCGCCGCGTGACAGGTTTTGTTGATCTCCCACGCAATCGAGGCGGCAATCATCATGAGGCATGGCCTACTCATCACGGCTGCCCTGCTGCTGAGCATGCTCTCGCCGAGGTTATTGCATGGCCAGACGCCGCAAACTCCGCGGCGGCCCAACGTCGTGCTGATCATCTCCGACGATCAGGCATGGACCGACTATGGCTTCATGGGGCATCCGCACATTGGCACGCCGCAGTTAGACCGGCTCGCGTCGCAAAGCAGCGTGTTTCGCCGTGGCTACGTCCCGTCCAGCGTCTGTGGGCCCAGTCTCGCGGCGTTGATCACCGGGCTCTATCCCCATCAAAACAAGATTACCGGGAACGATCCGGCCCAGGAGCTTCCCGTGCAACAAGGCCGGGAGATCTGGAATATGTATCTGGACAACGTCCCCACGTTGCCGCGCGTCCTGTCAGAGCAAGGCTACCTGAGTTTTCAAGCCGGCAAGTGGTGGCAGGGAAGTTATCGCCGCGGCGGCTTCACCAACGGCATGACGCGGGGCGAGCGCCACGGCGACGACGGCTTGAAAATCGGCCGCGTCACCATGCAGCCGGTGTTCGACTTCATCGCCGAAGCTCGCCGGGCCAACCAGCCCTTCATGGTTTGGTACGCCCCCATGATGCCCCATTCGCCGCACACTCCGCCGGTGCGGCTCCTGGAAAAGTACCGGCCGCTGGCTCCCTCGCCGTCGATCGCCGCTTACTGGGCGATGTGCGAGTGGTTCAGCGAAACGTGCGGCAGTTTGCTCGATCACCTCGACGAGCAAAAACTTGCCGACGACACGATCGTGATCTATCTGGCCGATAACGGCTGGCTGCAGGACCCGGACAAAGACCGTTTCGCCCCCAAGTCGAAGCTCAGCCCTTACGACTTCGGCGTCCGCACGCCGATTATGATCCGCTGGCCCGGGAAGGTGCAGCCCCGCATGACCAACAGCCTGGCCAGTTCCCTCGACCTGTTGCCGACGATTCTCGCCGCGCTGGGATTGAAGCCGACGGCGGGATTGGATAAGACGGGCGGCATGCAGGGGATCAACCTGTTGGACGATCAAGCGGTGGCGGCGCAAGACGATTTTCGGCGAGTGCTTCACTCACAATTCGATCCGCATGGAGGAGCCTGCAAAGAACCTGCTGTGGCGCTGGGCCGTGGAAGACCGTTGGCGATTGATCGTTCCACGCACCTACCATGCGACCGGCGACCTGGCGACGATCCCGCGCGACCGAGCGGTGACGCCTGATCTGGAACAAACGCTGATCAAGGCCGAGCCGGAGTTATACGACGTGATTGCGGATCCGCACGAGACGCGGAACCTGGCCGCCGAACATCCCGATGTCGTGGCGACGATGCTGAAACAAATAGACGCCTGGTGGCGGCCGGAATAGTCGGGAGGCCGGAGACAAAGGGGATGGACCTTGGAACCGTCTTTGATTTTGGATTCCACTTCCTGTTGGTTTTGGCCATGCTGCCTGTGGGAATTGGCGTGGTGTGGCTAACGCGGTTTTTTCGGACCGGACAACATTCATTGCGCGAGTTGTTCTGGTTCGTCGGATACTGGGCCGTTACTTTGGCGATTTATGGTGCCGCTTGGCCGTGGCTGGTATCGAAGCCATAACCGCGCCGTCGTTAGGCGCAGCATGAAAATGAAGTCGACCCTACGCCGCGGACTCTTTGTATTCGTGGCCGGTCTATGTGCCGCCTGCTCCAACTGGGGACAAAAAGGGGACGCGGCCTCGCTCGCTTTGCCCCGCCGCTCTGCTAGAATTGCGAGCATGGAAGAAGACCAGCCTAATCGCCGTACGTTACGGCTCTTCCGCATTACTGTGTCCCGACGCGAGGGCGGGGAATTCTAAATGGAGTCGACCTCGAATCCAGACGCCATGCAGCCGGATCGTGCAACGGTCACAATGCCGCCCGAGGCCGTGAGCATCCTAAATTCCATGTACGCCAATGAGGCCCAGTTGGGCACTGACGGTCAAATACACGCGATCGATACATGCACCAGGATCTATCCGCAAGCTGGGCTGTTTCTCAAGCAGGTTCACCAGGCTATTCGGCCCATGCTTTCGGTCGAAGTCGGACTCGCATACGGATTCTCGACCGCTTACATTCTTAGCGCGATGAAAGAAGGCGGTTACGGCCAGCACATCGCGATTGATCCGCACCAGACCACGCAGTGGCACGGCATTGGGGCGCAAAACGTTGCGAAGATGGGAATGAAAGCTTGTTTCCGGTTGATGGAAGAATCGTCCGCAGCAGCACTCCCTAAGCTCTCTGACGAGGGGCGCGAGCGCAAATCATCTTCATCGACGGGAATCACAAATTTGACGACGTGCTCGTGGATTTCTATCTCGCCGACAAAATCTGTGAGTTAGGCGGCTGGGTCATCTTCGACGACGTATTGATGCCGTCCATTCAGAGAGTCATCGCCTTTATCCTGTCGAACCGTGCTGACTATGAGCCACACCCATGTTCCGTCGTGAACGTAGGCGTTTTCAGAAAGATCGGCGAGGACCGTCGCGACTGGCGACACTATGTCGCTTTCTGATTTTGTGGGGTTGTGCCCCTAGGCCAGTCCCATTCAGATTGACCGTGCCAAGAGATTTTCCGAAAATCCGAATTTCAAACTGGCCCACCCTATCTCCCCATCAAAAATTGACAACCCACCTCCGCTTCCCTTATAGTTATCAAGTTCAGGCCGTTGTTTTCAGCTTGCCTTGTAGGGAGTTACGGTGATGCGGCAAATGCGTTGTCGGCGGTTGCTCCTCCGCCTCACAAGTCTATGCGGCCTCACAAGTCTGTTGCTCTGCGGCGTCATCACGGGCAGGGCTGCGGCCGCCAATCCGGCCAGCTTCAACGATCCGGCCAAGTTGCCCGGCATCGTGGTCGATGACGTGCAAGCCGAGAAGACCGGCGCAGTGGAAACCGTCGACGCACGTCAGCCCCTATATCGGTCAAGGCTACATTCACGACGACAACAAGGACAAAGGCGAAAAGTCGGTCCGCTTTGTGCCGACGCTCCCGGCCGCCGGACGGTATCACGTCCTGTTGGCATACACGCCCGGCGTCACTCGGGCCTCAAACGTGCCGGTCACCGTCAAGTGCGCCGACGGCGAGCAGACCGTCACGCTCGATCAGCATTCCAAGCCGCCGGCCGGCACGCCGTTTCAGCTCATTGGCACGTTCCGCTTTGAAGCCGGCAACCAAGGGTTTGTTCTCGTCTCGAATGCCGGCACCGACGGTCACGTGATTGTCGACGCCGTCCAGTTCCTCGCCGAAGCGGACCATCCGTTGGCCAGCTTGACGAGTGCGGTGCCGGAAAGTCCTCGCAAAAGTCCCATCGACGAGCTGCGCGAAAGCGAAGATCACCGTGCCGCTGGAACGCAAACCGGCAGTCACCGCGGCGCGCACCACCGCCGCGCAGCTCGACATCCTGGTCGAACGGGGCACGTCTGGACAAGTTGCCGACGGACAAACGACGGGCGGACAAGTCACGAATGTAAAAGCGCCGCATACACAGTCCCCTGCTCCGCCGATCGACGACGAAGCGTTTCTGCGGCGCGCCGAGCTTCGACCTGATCGGCCGACAGCCCACGCCGGCCGAGTTGGCGTTGTTCCTAGCCGATCCTGCGGCCGACAAGCGGGCCAGGATCGTCGACGATCTGCTGGCCGGCGAAGAGTTCGGCGCCAATTGGGCCAACTATTGGGTCGACACGATCGCCTATCGAGTACCGCCGCCGGAGTTGACTTATTTAAACTACAAACCGCTGCGCGGCTGGCTCACGAGGCAGCTCAACGCCAATGTCCCCTGGGACCAGGTCGTGCGCGATCTATTGACCGCCAACGGCAAGATCGCCGAGCATCCGGAAGCGACGTTCATCGGCTATCACCAAAGCAACGCCGTGAACCTGGCCTCGGAAACCAGCCGCATCTTCATGGGACTGCAGATCCGCTGCGCCCAGTGCCACGACCATCCCTTCGACAGTTGGACGCGCGACCAGTTTCACGAACTGGCGGCCTTCTTTGCCCGCACCAATTCCAAGCTCTCGCAGAACGACGGGGCCGGCACGCTGGTCGATTCGAAGGCCAAGGGCGAATACGTCATGCCCGATGCGATGGACCCAAGCAAGAAGGGCAAAGAGATGACTCCCATCTTCTTGGACGGCATCGCCCTGGAAGGTGGCAAGACCGACGCCGAGCGCCGCGAACAACTCGCCAAATTCATTACCGCGACGGAGAACCCTTGGTTCGCCAAGGCTTACGTCAACCGCATCTGGGGTCGCCTGTTGGGCCACGGGTTCTATGAACCGGTCGACAACCTGGGCGAATCGCAAACCCAACTGCTGCCCGACGTCCACGAAGCGCTGGCGGCCCACTTTTTGGCGACCAGTTATGACGCGAAGGACCTGCTGCGGCTGCTGATCAGCACGCGCGCCTATCAGCGGGCCTTGCCGGCACCGAGCAGCAGGCCGTGTTGCCGGCAGAGAAAACGGCAACGGGAGAAAAGTCAACAGGGGAAAAGGAGCCGGACGAACCGTTCGTCGCCGCCCGGCCGGTCCGCCTGCGTGGCGACGAAGTCTTCTCGGCGCTGGCGACCGGCATCGAGCTGCCGAACATCACGCCGCCGACGGTCAAGCCAACCGCGGAAATTCGTTTTCCTCCGCCGCCTAAGAGTACCCGCGACATGGTGGCCGAGGTCTTTGGTTTCGACCCATCTCTCTCGCCGGTCGACATTCCACGGACGATGAACCAGGCGATGCTGATGATGAACAACGAGCAGTTGCAGGCTCAAATCAGCGCCGCTCCCGAAAGCGGCACGCTGCTTAGCAAGCTGCTTGCCGAGAGCCGGCGACGATTCGGTCGTGATCGATCAACTGTTCCGCCGGGTGCTGGCTCGCAAGCCCAGAGATGCAGGAATTGAAGCTGGCCCGGGAGCACATCGCGGAACTCAAAGACCGCGGCGCCGCGTTCGAAGACTTGCTTTGGAGCTTAGTGAACTCAGCCGAATTTACCTCGAAACGCTAACTGTCTATTGAAGAATGGTTCGTGCGGCACGCCCTTTCGCGTGGCATCCACAAGCCCACCGTATTGCAAAGGATCTGGACCATGCTGCGACCGATCATTGACGTCGGCATGACGCGCGCCGGCGTGGTGAGTCGTCGTGGCTTTTTGCAGAGCTTTGGCGCGGCGACCGGCGCTGCCGGCGCCTTGCGGCTCGGTTGGCGGGATCTGCTGATGGCCCAGGCCGCCGAACTCCGATCGGCCGGCAAGTCGATGATTCTGCTGTGGATGGATGGCGGCCCGAGCCAGTTCGACACCTTCAATCCGAAGATCGGCTCCGAATATCAAGGGCCCGCCGGCGCCATCAACACTTGCTTGCCCGGCGTGCAAGTGGCCGAGTACTGGCCGCGCACCGCGGCCGTGATGGATAAGATCGCCCTGATCCGCTCCATGCACAGCAAAGAGAAGGAGCACGACCGCGCAATCGCGCTGGTGCGGACCGGCTATCCGCCGTCCGAAGCGATCCGCTATCCGGCCTTCGGTTCGCTGGTGGCTCGCGAGCGAGCGGACGCCGATTTCGACTTGCCGGCCTTCGTGCGGATCGGCAAGCCGCGGATCACCACGCGCGACGTCGACGCCGGCGTGCTCGGCGTGCAATACAACCCCTTCAAAATCGACGAGCCCGGCAAATTGCCCCCTGAACCTGAGTCCCTACCGTCGCGCCGACGTGCTCCGCCGCCGGCTGCAATTGAGCCAGCGGCTGGACGCCGAGTTTGCCCGCGTCGGGAGCCGTCGATGCCGTGGAGCAAAAGCAGCAGATCTACGACCGCACGGCCCGGTTCGTGCTCAGCCCGCGGGTCGGAGTGTTCGATTTGTCGAGCGAGCCGGCCAAGCTGCGTGAGGCGTATGGCCCCTCCGACTTTCGGCCAGGGCTGCCTGCTGGCCCGCCGGCTGGTGGAGCAAGGGGTCAGCTTCGTCGAAGTGATCAGCACCGGCAGCAAGAGCGACCAGGGCTGGGACACGCACAAGCTGGGGCACGAGCAGAATCCGCTGTTGTGCCGCGAAGTCGATCCGGCCTACGCCACGCTGCTCACCGATCTGGCCGATCGGGGCCTGCTGGACAACACGCTGGTCGTGTGGATGGGCGAGTTCTGCCGCACGCCGAAGTTCAAGAGCGACGGCGGCCGCGACCACTATTCCGAAGGCTGGCTGGTCGGCCTGTCCGGCGGCGGCGTGAAGACGGGCCAGGTGATCGGCAGCACCGACAAGGACGGCGTCAAAATCACCGACCGGCCGATCGGCGTGCAGGATCTGTTCGTCACCTTCTGCCAGATCCTGGGGCTCGATCCGCGCCAGGAATACGCCACCACCGACGCTCGCCCCATTAAGCTGGTCGAGGGGGGCGAACTGATCAAAGAACTTTTGTAACGTGCCGGGCGACCGGGTGGTGGCCGTCTGTTAAGAATTCTCCGTGGGTATTGATACGCAGGCCGCTGGCTCAGCCAGTGGCCTGCGACACTTCTGGAGTGGCACCCTGCGCTTCCCAAGCTGAAACCCTAGGATGAGACCGGCAATTGGAATTAGGGGAACCTGATGATGGATGACCTGGTCGTGTGCATGGCGTCTCACGATGAGCTCAAGCGGCGCGGCGAAGCCGCGCTGAAACGCTCCATGGACAGTCTTTCCACGTCGATGGCCATGCTTGCGAAGACCGTGCCAGGTGTTGATGTCTATGTCGCTTGCTGCGATGATGCGTCGACCGATGGCACGCCGGACTACCTGGAGAAATACTTTCATGGCAAAGCGTGGTTTCGGCTGGTGAGAAACGGAGTCAACCGTTACGAAGGTTTCTCGCGCAACGTGGCTGCCTCGCTCTTCCCGGCTTCGTTGCTCTGCTTTCTGGATCCCGACGACGAGTATAAACCGGACCATCTTGCCGTATGCTACCGCGGCATGAGCAAGACCGTTAGTGCCACCGGAAAAAAGTTCGCCATGGCCTGTACCGGCGTCGATTTCAGCGTGCCCGTGCACGCAGAATGGGCGGCGACGCTCGCGACGGTGATCCCCATTACCAAAGCGGTGAGGCGGGAAGCGTGGGAGTTCGTCGAGGGGATGCCGATGGAACAAGTTTATCGTCATACGACGTGCGTGGATCAGTTCTTCCTCCAGAAGATCGCGGTTTTCTTTCATGTACTCCGCCTCAAGGTCGTGACCGCGAAGTATTGGTGTTACCCCGGTTCGGCGCTCGACCTCCAACTGCCGAGATTTCAAAGGCCCCCATCACAGTGCCAGCCGGCGGAGGGCGTCACCCCGGGAGATCCGCCCTACCATAACTTGCGGCTGAAATGCGAAGATGCCTTCATAGCTTATCTGCGAGACAAGCTCGAACTGACGGGCTGGCGAGAGAGGCTGTCGGAGTACTCGCTGAACCTCTCTTTGGATCACGCAGATCGCTCGCATGTAATGTATTATGGTTCTTCGTGAGACTTGGTGGTCGATTCCTATTTAAAAAATGTCAGCGAGCTTTCTTTCGTGTGCCACCGGATTTGCCAGTGCTGGAAGCAGCGACGATTCTGCACTGGCAAAGCCAGTGGCACCCTGCGCTTCCTAAGGTGAGACCCCAGAGTGAGACCGGCGACTAGAATTAGGGGAACCTGATGAGGGACGACCTGGTCGTGTGCATGGCGTCTTACAATGAGCTCAGGCGGCGCGGCGAAGCCGTGCTGAAATGCTCCCTGGACAGTCTCTCCGCGTCGATGGCCATGCTTGCGAAGACTGTGCCAGGTGTTGATGTCTATGTCGCTTGCTGCGATGATGCGTCGACCGATGGCACGCCGGACTATCTGGAAAAATACTTTCACGGCAGAGCATGGTTTCGGTTGGTGAGAAACGGAGTCAACCGGTACGCGGGTTTCTCGCGCAACGTGGCTGCCTCGCTTTTCCCGGCGCCGTTGCTCTGCTTTCTGGATCCCGACGACGAATTTAAGCCGGACCACCTTGCCGTATGCTACCGTGGCATGAGCAAGACCGTTAGTGCCACCGGCAAGAGGTTCGCCATGGCCACTGCCAACATTGAATTCAACGTGCCAGTGCATGCGGAATGGGCGGCGGCGATCGCGGAGGCGGTCACCATTAACAAAGTGGTGACACGAGAAGCGTGGGAGTTTGTCGAGGGGATGCCCATGGAACAGGTTTATCGTGAAACGACTTGCGAGGATCAGTTCTTCTACCAAAAGATGACGGCTTTCTTTCAGGTGCTCCCCATCAACGACGTGACCTCGAAGTATTGGTGTTACCCCGGTTCGGCGTTCGCCCGCCAACTGCCGAAATTTCAAAAGCCCCGATCGCAGTGCAACCCGGCCGAGGCAGTTCCGCCTGGAAATGGTGGTCTGCCCCTCCATTTCTTGCGGCAGCGGTGCGAAGATGCCTTCATGGCTTATCTGCGGGACAAGCTCGAACTGACGGGCTGGCGAGAGAGGCTGGCGGAGTACTCGCTGAACATCCCTTTAGATCGCGCGGATCGCTCGCATGTAGTGTAATATGGTTCTTCGTGAGACTTGGTGGCCGATTTCTATTTAAGAATTGTCAGCGAGCTTTCTTTTGTGTGCCAGGAGCACCCTGCGGCCACCCAATTGTCTCTTCTCATGTTGCCGCATTCCTCGAAACGAGTTCTTTGATATGCGTCAAGCGACCGTCATCCTGTTATCAATAATCTCGATCTCGCTGTCCCTTTCCTCCGAAGCGGCCGCGGCGGATCCGTTTGTCTCGGCCGGGTTTCTGAAATTCCCAGACGAGGCTAAGCTGGGGGCCGTCTCGGCCGTCGCCGTCGATAGCCAGGACCACATCTTCGTGCTGCAGCGCGGCGAGCCTCCCTTGTTGGCCTTCGATGCCGAAGGAGCTTATCTCCACGGCTGGGGCCAGGGACTGTTCAAGGTGCCGCACGGCCTGCGCGTCGACCGCGGAGACAACGTCTGGACGACCGACAACGGCAACCACGTGCTGCGCAAGTTCAGCCGCGACGGAAAGCTGCTGGCAACGCTGGGAAGCGAAGGCAAACCGGCCGGCGGAAAAGACGGCTTCCGGGCACCGGACGATCTGGTGTTCGACTCCGTCGGAAATCTTTATGTCGCCGACAGTGGCAACTCGCGGATCGTCAAGCTGGCTCCCGACGGCGGCTATCTGGGCCAATGGGGCAGCAAAGGAAAGGGCCCCGGCCAGTTCGCCACGGCCCACGGTCTGGCCATCGACCGCCAGGACCGGATCTATGTCGCCGATCGCGGCAACCGGCGGGTGCAAGTCTTCGATGGCGCCGGGCAAGCTCTGTCCGAGTGGAGCGGCTTCGGCAATCCGTTCGGCCTGCTGGTTGTCGGCGACGAGTTACTCGTTTCGGAAGGTGACATCCACAAGATTTTTCACCTCGACTCCGGCGGCAAGATCGTGGAGAGCTGGGGCGATAACGCGACTCTCAAATTGCCGCACCTGATGGCTGTGAATTCGAAAGGAACGTTGTTCGTAGCCGAAGTCGATGGCCGGCGGGTGCAAATGTTCAAACGACCGTGAGCGCGGGTTACCTGTTCTCGCCGGCCTGTCAAAACAACCGGCCACGGCGGGAGCCCTCGGGCATCATGTCCTGTCGAATCTTCCGTACAAATCTGGCGATTGCCCAAACTTGCTCCCCTCGGGCGCCAAGTCCGTATAATCGCAACGGAATCGTTGTCATCGCCAGAGGCGGCAAACAGGCGAAGTTTCGATGAACGCGACAGACGTTTGGCGGCTAATCCGCGACACGTTGATTTCACCGAAGATCGACGAGGCCAAAGTCGAGCAGTGCCTGCGCCGTGCGCGGCAGCAACTGCCCGTGCCTGTATTCTGGCTGCTCGGTAAGGCGCAAACCGGCAAAACGTCGTTGATTCGAGCCCTGACCGGCAGCCTGCGGGCCGAAATTGGCAATGGCTTCAAAGCCTGCACGCGCACGGCTCAGCTCTACGATTTCCCGAACGAAGACGAGTGTTTCCTCCGTTTTCTCGACACGCGCGGGCTGGGGGAAGCCGACTACGATCCCGGCGACGACATCCGCCTGTTCGAGGACCAGGCCCATTTGCTGATCGTCGTAATCAAGGCCTCGGACCACGCCCCGCAGGGTCTTTTGAGTCCGCTCCAGGCGATCCATAAATCGCATCCCAAGTGGCCGCTGATCGTGCTGCAAACTTCGTTGCATGAATTGTATCCGCTCGGCGCGCAGCACGTCCTCCCCTACCCTTTCGACGTTTTCCCCTTGCCTGCGCAAGTGCCGACGGACCTGGCCCGTTCGCTGTCCGCTCAGCGTGAATGGTTCAAAGATTTCAATTCCCGCTTCGTGCCAGTTGATTTTACGTTGCAGGAAGACGGTTTGCCCCCCGAGCATTACGGCCTCGAAGCACTCTGGTCGGCGATAGAAGAGGTTCTGCCGCTGGGCTTGCGGGCAATGCTCTCACAAACCCCCGATGCGCGGCAGCCGCTTCGGGACGCTTATTTCCGCGCCTGCCAACCCCACGTGATCTCTTATTCGGCGGCCTGCGGCATTGTGGCGGCGGGTGTTTTCGTGCCGCTGGTCGACATGCCTTTGGTGTTGGGCATTCAGTTGAAGCTGCTGCACGCGATCGCCTCGATCTACGGTCAGCAGTTGAACCCCAAACGGGTCGCCGAAATCTTGAGCACCGTTGGCGCGGGCTTGATCGTCCGGCAAGGGAGCCGCGAACTGCTGAAATTCATTCCCATCCCCGGCTTGGGATCGGCGGCCGCCGCACTTTACGCGGCGGCTAGCACCTATGCTTTGGGCTGTACGCTGTGTGCCTATTTCAGCTACGCCCTCGACGGCGACGTGCCTGACCCGCAGGTGCTCAAATCGCTATATCGGGAGCAGCTTGACGAAGGACGCCGTCGTTTTCGGGAGTACCTGCGACACACATCAACCGAGGCTCGCGACTCGTGAAGCCATTGCTCCGCTATGCGCTGGTGACCACCGTCTTAACGGCTCCTTACGTGCTGGTGTTGGCAGCAGGCTGGTGGTGGCTCTACGAGAAGGGCTATCTTATTGGCTGGGCCGCTGCGGCCGGCGTGATGCTGTTGGCGGGAAAATGGCTCCTGCGCTGGGCCAAACAAACCAACGCCGCTCGCTCGCCGAGCGGCGTGCAGCCCTCGCCCAATTGGGCGCCGTCCAGCGAGCCGGCTTGGAAGAAGGTCGAGGAATTATCGGCCCGCGCACGTCAGGAGGATTGGCCACTGGACGACCCCGCGAGGTGGCAGGCGTTGTTGAGCGAACTGCTCGACACCGTGGCCCGCGAGTACCATCCGGAATCCGCGAATCCCTTGCTGGAACTCCCGGTAACCCACATCGCCTTCATCGTCGAACGGGTGGCTCACGACCTGAGCGAGGCGGCCGGCGAAAAATTGCCCGGCAGCCACATCCTGACCGTGAACGATTGGCGCAAACTCAAAGACCTCGCCGCGCACGGTCATTGGCTGTATTCCATCTGCTATCCCGTCTATCGCTGGGCGCGGCTGGGCTTGAACCCGCTCTCAGGGTTGCTGCGAGAACTGAACGAGCGCATCGTCGGCAATCTGGTCGACTCCACGACGCTTGACGCCAAGGGTCTGCTGCTCGATTTCGTCGTTCGCAAAGCGGGCTACTACGCCATCGAGCTATACAGCGGCAATCTCGTGCTCGACGAATCGTACGTGACGCGCCGTTCGAGCAGCGACGCGGCCCGCGCGGCCGGTCAGACGGCCGTGCTCGATGCCGAGCCGCTGAGGATCCTGCTGATCGGTCAAGTCAACGCCGGTAAATCGAGCGCGATCAACGCCCTCTTCGGCGACGTGAAAACGGCCGTCGACGTGCTGCCGACCACGCGCGAAGTCACGCCGCTGGTCTTCGAGCGCGAGGGACTTGGCCGGGCCTTGATTTTCGACACGGCCGGTTACGGCGAAGCCGCCAGCACAAAGAGCCCATTTACCGAATTGGAGGGCGAACTGCTGAGCTGCGATCTGGTTCTGCTCGTCTGTTCAGCCCTAACCGCCGCGCGACAGGTCGACCGCCGTGTGCTGGAAGAACTTCGCCTGCGCTGGCAGCGGGAACCGAATCGCCGGCCCCCGCCGGTGATCGTCCTCCTTTCGCACATCGACATGCTCAGGCCGTTCGCCGAGTGGAACCCGCCCTACAATCTGGCGCAGCCGATGGGCGACAAAGCCCAGCGGATTGCCGCCGCGACGACCGTCGTGGCGGACGAGTTGCAAGTGCCGTCTGAAAACGTGATCCCGGTCTGCCTGCTGCCCGAACGGCTTTACAATGTCGAAGAGGGGCTGCTGCCGGCGATCATCGAATGCCTTCCGGAGGGCTCTCGCGCCAAGGCCCTGCGCTGTCTGGGAGCCTATCGCAACGAGGACTATTGGCGTCGGCTGTGGCGGCAGGCAGTCGGTGCTGGGACTGTTTTGGTTCGCGGGGCGTCCGCGGTAATTCGTCGTTAGGCGTTCAAACGATTTGCTTTTCGCGGTCGCCGGAAGTAGAGTCGCAATCTGCTCTTATGGTGCGTCTTTCCGAGGAGCCACGATCGATGTCGCGCAATCGCCCCGAAATCAGTCAGTGGCTCGAGGAAAAGGGATATACGCCGGACCAGATCGAAAAGATTCTCGCAGAGCTCGACAATTTCGACGAGCATTCTCACCGCGAATCGCTGTTCGACGACTTAGCCACCGGCGCTTTCGACATCCGGCCGATCATCGACGCGGCACTCAAGGACGAGTAGGCCGACTACCTTGCGCGGCACCGGTCGGCAGGCCCGCCTCTTGCAATTCGCTTTTTTCAATCGGCATCTTGCGCCTTCCGCGATCCCGCGATCGGGCCACGACGGCTGATATTGCCGTGCCGGGAGACATCCGTTACGCTTCCGTCGGATGGACCCAATATCTCCCCCGACGCCCAGTGATTGAATCGGCCGATTAATCGAGACCTCGACTCGCGCGAGTCGGCGCTGTTCATCGAAGCTAGCTAGTGGCCGATATCCGGTTGTGCAACTGTTTGCATGTGCCGGAACGACGAGAGAGACCCGACACGGATGTTCAGTCTGAAGTGCCTTGCTGGCATGCTGCTGGTGGCGGGCGGTGTTCGGCGTTCCCTTGGGAGACGGAGCCTAAGATATGGCCACGGACCTCGGTCCTTACATCGACGTCAAATCCAGTAGGCGGGGTCGGCTTTTCGGGTTTCCAGAGCATGCGCCGCGGGGCGTTGCGGCCGCAACGGACGGTTTCCGCCTGACTTACCTGGCGTCGCTGGACGGGCTGCGCGGGCTAGCCTGCTTGCTCGTCGTCTTCCTTCACGTTTTACGTCCCACGGGACTGCTCTCTGGGGGCTTCGTTGGAGTCGACATTTTCTTCGTGCTGAGCGGATTCCTCATCACGACGCTGCTCCTGCAGGAATGGGATCGGACCGGCGCTATCGATCTCATGCGTTTCTTCCATCGCAGAGCGTTGCGCCTTTTGCCAGCCTTCATCGCCATGTTGGCCGGGTGTTGGATTTATTCTTCGTTCCTTTTTTCCGCGGAACAATTCCAGTTCGTTGGCCCGGTGGCATTCTTCAATCTCATAGGCCAGGGCAATCGGCCCGACATCGTTGGAGGCGCGTTGCCGGCCGTGTTTCTCCATACCTGGTCGCTGGCCGTGGAAGGCAAGTTTTACTTGCTTTGGCCTCTCGTGCTCTGTGCGCTGCTGACACAGAAGATCGACCGGCGCTGGTTGGTGTTCTTCGTGGCCATGAGTATTTTGGCCTTTGCGGCCTTGCGGGCCAGGCTGCACTACAACCAAGTGCCATGGTTGCCTTTATACATGGGCCTGGATACCCGTGCTGACGAGTTACTCTGCGGTTGCTTGGTGAGCATGCTGGCCGTTTGGAATTTGCCCCCCCAATCCTGTTGGTTTCGTGGGGCTTTACAATTGGCGGCGCTGGCCTCGGCGATCTTATTGGCTTACACGTGTTGCTGTGCCGGTCATCTCTCCAGCGAGTTGTTCCAGGGAGGGTTTACTGGGATTGCGATCGGGGCGGCCGTATTCATTCTGGCGATGGCCCTGGCACCATTACGCCCATTCACCTGGCTTTTGGAAAGCCGCCCCTTGGTGGCGACGGGACGTCTATCGTACGGTTTGTATCTGTGGCATTTCCCGATCCTCGTTGCGATCTCGCCTGATTATTCGGCGGTTATTACCGACGGCAATCGCTTGGGATTGTCACCGAACGTCGCCAGACTGGCCGTCGTAACGCTCACGTATATGGCCGCGCTTGTTTCGTTTCATTGCGTGGAAAAGCCGTTCTTGAGGCTCATGCCTTCCAAGGCGTGTTGTCGGCAATAGCCGGTTTGTGCCGGGTGCGTTGGCCGTGATTGGAGCCGCCCGCACCGGCATGGCTCAAAGAGCGCCGGCGGTGGGGCTCAATCCGCTCACCCAGGCGTTTACCGAAGCAATCGGAGGCCGCACAAGCGCCAGCAAAAAGCTGGCACACGGGCAAGTGCCGGCCCAAGTTACAGCCGGCCTTGCTTGCTGGCCAGGAGCGAATTCGCGCGCGAGCGTTAAGGCTTCGTCGCTTGTGTGCTGGCAGCGACCGTCGGCGATTGCTCCGCCGGGGCGGGAGCCACCGCGGCCTTGATGGCCGACTCCGGCAGCGACTTGCTAAGGCCCAGCAGGGCCCAGGTTGAACCCCAGAAGCTGCTGAAGGGATGAGGCTTATCCTTCGTGTCCGTCTTCGTGCCGTTGACAACCCAGGAGCCGTTGTCGGTTTGCGTTTCGATGAGGAACTTCCAGCCCTGCTCGATCGCCAGATGCGAGCTGGGCACCCCGACCTCGCTGAGCGCATAGAGCGACAGGCCGGTGCCGAAGGCGTCACTCTTGTCGGCCCACAGCCAACCCCAGCCGCCGTCGGACTGTTGGGCCGCCAGGATCTTGTCGCGCAGCGATTCAACCTGATTCGGATCGCCGAACTTCTTTTCGAGGATCAACCGCGTCGCGTACCACTCGCTGCTAACCGCCGGATCCTTACCGTTGGGCGGAGTTTTCTTGAGCCACGCCAGGGCCTTGTCGCGGGACTCGATCACCTTATCGCCTGGTTGTTCAAGCGTGTCCAATCCCAGCACACACAACATCGTGCTCACCTGCGTCGTTTCGCTGACTGGCCGCTTTTGGCTGGGAAGCTGCCCGCCCGGCCTCCAGAACCCGTCTTTATCCTGTTTATTGAGGATTGCATCGCGCAGCGTTTCGACTAGCTTTATGGTCTTTTCGCTCTGGTCCGATCGATCGCGCGCGAGCAGCGCTTCGCGGGGCCCTCGACTCCTTGTCCGACGGCATGGCTCAGCGACCAGTCGGTCCATTCGGCAAGTTTGGCTTTATCAATGTTGAAGCCGCGCTCGCGGGCGTCGTGAAACGACCAGACCATGTAGCCCACGTAATGGCAGGTGAGACACTTGCGATCCTTGATCCAGCTCGTGCCATCCTTCTCAATGTAAGGAATCGCTCGCTCGGCCGACTCCCGGGCCTGGACGGCCAGGGAAATATCACTCCGAATCGGGCGCTTCTGCTGCACGGGCGGCGCAGGCGGAGTGCTCGTGGTCTTCGCGTCGTTCGCTGGCGGCTGGCCCGCAGCATTTTGCGCGGCGGCGGCGGCTGAGCCAGGCACAATACGGAACTGGCTGAAACGGACGCGGTGGTCGGCATCCTTGGGCGGCCGGCCGGCAAACACGCCGACCTTGTACGGACCGGGCACGGGCAACTCTAGTTCACCCAACGTCTGCCACGCGTCCGAATCGTAATGCCGATACTGGCCGGTCACTTTCTTACCGGCCACCGCCAAACGCAAACAAATCTCTTCGTGCTCGTAGGGTTTCCCCCGGTGGGTAGGCTTGGCGTCCTTTTCCGCAACCATAACGACTTCGGGCTTGTCAAACATCTCTTTGTTAAGCACCACGTAGTTATCGCCATCAGCAAACAGGAGCAAACCAGCGTGCTCGAATTGTGACGTGGGCTGACTCTTGATCTGCACTTCAATGGCGAAATCGCCCTTCGTTCCCGGTTCGCGCACGAGAAGGTTGGGATGCTTCCGGCCTTCTGCCCAGAGCCCCTCACCCACCGGGAGGACCTTCAGCTCAAGTGCCTCGTCGGCCAATTGCCAACTGCCGGGCACTTCATCGATCCAAGTCCAGCCGGCCGAGAGCTTGCCGGTGAACTTTTCCACAAACAGCGGCGTCTCTTCGGCCGAGGCCATCGCGCCAGAAACGGCGAACATGAAACCGGACAGCAGCAAGTTGCGGAAAAATCGCGGAACGAACAACATAGGGGCTCTCGCAAGGATCAAAGAAGGTGAGAATTCCACGACCTGAACTACCACTTCGCCGGAGATTTTAGCGCGGCGGGTGGGGAGCAGGCAACCCGGCGTCCAGGCCGTAGACGGTTGCTGCCCCACCCATTGTACAAGAACGCAGGTGCGTTACACGTTTCTCGAAGCGAACTCGGCGGCGCTTGCGACGAGCTTGCCCAAGGCCATCGGACCGTATTAATTCAGCTCAATCGGCCTTGCGGCCCGTCCGGGGGGCGCGTTGTGATTGACAGGCAGGAGCCAGACTCGCTCGCGGAAAGGACGTGACGAATTCAATCAGAGATTTGAAATTCAGGTCGCTCATTTCGCAGCTTTGCCGCGTGTATAACAATACACGGCCTTCTCGCTGCGGACATACAGCCGGCCGTCATGAATCACAGGCGTGGCAACGACCCGCTCGTCAAGATCAAGCGACGATAGAATCTCCCATTCGCCAGCTGCCTTGAGCACCGTGACCACTCCCTTGTCGCTGGCCAGGTAGACTTTGCCGTCGCCCGCCACTGGCGAGGCAAAATAGCCGCCGGCGCCGCGTGCGCGGGCCTGCTTCAACAGTTTGCCGGTCGCGGCGTCGAGCGTCGTCACGATCCCGCCGTCTTTTACGAGATACACCACGCCTCGATAAACCAGCGGGCTTGAGACATACGGCAGCCCCTTGCGATATTCCCAGGCGACGTCTTGCGGCCCGGCCGACGCCGAAACGCCGGGCCGCAAGGCCATCAGCACGTTCTGAGCGCGCTCGAAGACGCTGGCGTATTTGTTCCATTCGGTTTGGTCGAGACCCTCGTCTTGGTTCAGGTCGATGCGAAAGAAGCGATCGAGCACGTCAGGGTTGTTGACTTCGGCGCGTGTGAGTTTGCCGTTGTGGTCCTTGTCCCAGTGCTCGGTGGCATACTTCCACGGTTCCATGCCGACCCGTGCGTCGCTGTCGCCGCCCGGCGACCAGGTGGCCACGTAGAGCAGTTCGCCGCTGGCCACGGGAGTGGTGTTGACGATCCGCGCAAAACCATCGCGCGACCAGAGCCGGCGACCGGTTTCCAGGTCGTAGCCGGTCAATTCGAGTGCGCCGGCCACGACAAGTTGCGGCCGGCCGGCGACGATCCAGATGATAGGAGTGGCGTAGCTGCGCGTGACGCCTTCGCGCGGCGTTTGCCAGAGCGTGTGGCCGTTGGTCGGATCGACCGCCAGCAGGAAGCTGTTCAAGTCGTGGTCTTCGTTCAACAACAGCTTGCCGTCGGCGAGGATCGGCGAACTGGCGGAGCCAAACTCGTCCTGGAACGGCCCCATTGGCTTGGACCACAAGAGCTTGCCGTCGAGGTCGTAGCACAGTAGGCCGTAGCTGCCAAAAAAGACGTACAGGCGTTGGCCGTCACAGGCCGGCGTGGCTGCCGCCGGACTGCCGGTACGGTGGTATTTTTCGATCTCTTTGGCTGGGGTCAACTGTTGCCACTGGATCTTGCCGGTCGCGGCGTCGAGCCCGACGGTGGACAGCTTCTGGCCGTCGAACGTGGTAACAAAGACGTGCCCGTCATGCACGCAGGGCGTCGAGTGGCCGGACGGTAATTCCTGGCGCCAGACGAGCGCGTCCGTCGCGTCGAGTTGCTCGGGCAACGGCACGGCATCCGCGGCAGCCAATCCGCGATCGGAACGGAAGAACGAGATTTTTTCCGCGCGCGCCTGACCTGGCGCCAGCAGGCCAGCCAGGAGCAAAGCAGCCACGGCAGACATCTTGGTCATCGCGTTGATTTCCTGATGGATCGGGCAGTTTCCAGTCGTGTTTATCTTAAGTTGCCGCTCCGAGTCGCACCAGCAGCGGCATCGCCCGGTTCAGCAGCGTCAGGCACGAGGGGGTGCCAGGCCTAAAAAAGCTTGACGCGGTCAGATTGTCTGATAATTTACAGAGGCTAACGGTTGCTCACCACCGGTTAGGGAGCGATAGCAGGGGGACCCGTTGTTGAGAACGGAGTCAAGGTCAGGCACTCCCGGGCCTGACGTCCGCGCACACGATCGTCGGTTTTCGGATTGGCCTATCTGGGAAAGATCGCATGGTGGACGTTCTTGCAGAGAGAATCGTTCGTCCGCTGGCGCGGCCCTATTTGGTCGCGTGGCTGGCCGTGGCGATTGGGTTGTTCGCAGCCCAATCGGTGGCCGCTGACGATGACACGGCCTTTTTCGAATCGAAGGTGCGTCCGCTGCTCATCGCCCGTTGCTACGATTGCCACAGCGGCGCCAAGACGAAAGGGGGCTTGTCGCTCGACACGCGGGCCGGCTGGCAAAAGGGCGGGGAATCAGGCGCCGCGATTGTGCCGGGAAAGCCGGAGGAGTCGCTCCTGATCAAGGCGGTGAGCTATCAGGATGCGGATCTCGCCATGCCGCCGGAGAGCAAAGGCGGGAAGCTGCCGGATGCCGACATCGCCGTGCTCTCCGAGTGGGTGAAGCGGGGCGCCGCCGGACCCTCGCATCAACGTGGCACAGCTCGGCGGGATGAAGCTGGACGACGCCCAGACGTGGTGGGCCTATCAACCGCTCCCCACGGCCGCGAAGGAAGCGTCGAGCGCGAAGATCGATGAGTTGATCAACGCGAAGATCGCCGAAGCGGCCCTCACGGCAAACCCGGCCGCGGACAAGCGGTCCTTGATTCGCCGGGCCACCTATGACCTCACGGGCCTGCCGCCGACGCCGGAGGAAGTCGGCGCGCTGGTGGCCGACCGCGCAACCGACGCCTTTGCGCAGGTCGTCGAGCGATTGCTCGCTTCGCCCCAGTACGGCGTGCAGTGGGGACGGCACTGGCTGGACGTCGTGCGCTACGCCGACACGGCGGGCGAGAACACGGACCACCCATTGCCGCACGCCTGGCGGTATCGCAACTGGGTTTTCGACGCGTTTAATCGCGATCTGCCGTACGACCAGTTCGTGCGATTGCAACTGGCAGGCGACATTCTGCGGGCCAGCGGTGATCGCGAGCAAGCGGCCGAAGGAGTCATCGCGACCGGATATCTCGCCGTGGCGCGACGCTTCGGTCACGATATCGACAAGGACGTCTACCTCACTTACGAGGATGTGATCGATAACCTCGGCAAGAATTTCCTGGGAATGACGATCGCCTGCGCGCGCTGCCACGACCACAAATACGATCCCATCACCGCGCAAGACTACTACGCGCTCTACGGCATCTTCGGCAGCACGCGGTTCGCCTTCCCGGGCTGCGAGCCCAAGGGACAGCCACGCGACCTCGTGCCGTTGATCGCACAGGCGGAAGTGGATGCCTTGATGAAGCCCTGGCGAGCCCAAGTCGCCAAGGCCGAGGCGGAAAAGAAACGCCGCGCCGCCAGGCTCGCGATATCCGCCCAACAGATCAAGGAGCTCCTGTCTCCGGCATCCCGCCTGCTCGCCGAGCATCAAGTGGGCGAGGGGGCGAGCGTCGCCATCGAAGACGGAAAGTGCGAGCCTCTCGACCACATTGCCGTGCGGAAAGGCGAGGTCATTCAACTTGCGATTCTGTCGAACGCGACGCATGGAGCCGACAGCACGCGCGTCGAACTGGAGATTGCGGAAGTGGGGGGCGCGGGCCGCAAGTGGAACGTCGCCGATCTGATTCCGAGCCTGACCGAAGGCAATCCGCACGCGAGCAACGACGGTGCCGCGTGGTGCTTCCTGGAAACCACCGGCGGCCCGATGTTCCTCAACGAACATCGCGAGGCCGTCAACGGACGCAGCGATTTGAAGTCCTGGAACCAGGGGAGCGATCCATCGGTTTTCGTGAACACCTCGGATCAGCAGGTGATGGTATGGACCACGCTGCCGGCGCAGTCGTTCTTCATGCATCCCGGCCCGAAACGGCCCGTGGCCGTGGCCTGGCTGTGTCCGCTGGACGGCGTGATCCGCATCACCGGCAGCGTGACGGATGTGCATCCGGCGAAACTAGACGGGGTGGCGTTTCAGCTGGAGCACTTCGCGTCGCCTGAGGTCGGGCCTTTGCTCGCAAGCTGGGGCCAGGAATCGCAGGAAGGGCAGATAGCCACGACGGTCGGCCCTGAGCCGGTGGTTCCCCTGGCTTATGCCGTGGTCGAGGCCGCGGCGAAGAACGCGCGCGTGCAGCAGCGCGGCGACCCCGAAAAACCCGGCGAGGAAGTGCCGCGCCGCTGGCTTTCGATCTTCGGCGGCGACGTCGTTCCGTCCGATGCGGGGAGCGGCCGCAAGCAGCTTGGCGATTGGATCGCCGGGCATCCGCTCGCCGCTCGGGTAATGGTCAACCGCATCTGGCTGGGACATTTCGGCCAGGGACTCGTCCGATCGCCCAACGATTTTGGCTCGCGCGGCGACCGGCCCACGCATCCCGAACTGCTCGACCACCTTGCGGCGCAGTTCCAGGCGAGCGGCTATAGCGTCAAAGCCATGCATCGGCTGATCATGAACACCGCCGCGTATCAACGCGGCAGCGAACGGTCCGAGGCCCTCGCCACGCACGATGCCGACAATCGCCTGCTGGCCCGTTATGCGCGCCGCCGGCTCACGGCGGAAGAGATCCGCGACAGCTTGCTCGTCGCCGCCGGTCGTCTCGATCGTGCGCCTGCCGAAGCGCATCCGTTCCCGCCGGAGAACACCTGGAAGTTCTCGCAACACAATCCTTTCAATGCGGTGTACGAAACGGACAAACGGAGCGCGTACCTCATGGTGCAGCGCCAGCGCCGCCATCCGTTCCTCGCCCTGTTCGACGGCGCCGATCCGAATGCCAGCACGCCTGCGCGCCAGACGACGACGGCTCCCACGCAAGCATTGTATTTTCTAAACGATTCTTTCTTCCACGCGCAGGCTGCCCGGGCTGCCGAGACGCTGCTGAAGCTGCCCGACGCCCAGACGCGCATCGCCGGAGCCTATCGGGCCTTGTTCCAACGTGAGCCGAGTTCGACCGAGCGCGAGCAAGCCGTCCGTTTTCTCGATACCTATCCAGCGGCCGAAACCGAAAAATGGTCCGCCTACGTCCGCGTGCTGTTGGCGGGCAATGAATTCCTTTGCCTGGATTGAATCATTAGCGGGATTGAACCATGACTGCCTACAACACTTTCCCTCGCCGCAGCTTCCTGCAATCCGCCGTCGCCGGGTCGCTGTTGTTTCCGGGGATCGTGCAGCAACTGCTGGCCGACGATGCCGATCCGCTGGCGCCGCGCGCACCGCAGTTTCCGGCGAAGGCGAAACGCGTGATCTTCCTGTTCATGACCGGCGGCGTGTCGCACGTGGACAGCTTCGACCCCAAGCCGGCGCTCGTTCGCGATCACGGCAAGGAGGTGAAACTGGACCATCCTGAGATCAAGAACCGGCCCGGTTACGAGCGCATTTTTCTGAAACGCCCGCAGTGGGATTTTTCGCCGCACGGCGAAAGCGGCACGGAGGTCAGTTCGCTGTTTCCACACATGGCCGAGTGCGTGGACGACATCGCGCTGATCCGTTCGATGCACACCTCGCACTCGAATCATTACAACGCGACGCTCGGCATGCATACGGGCTCGTTCAACTTCGCGCGGCCGAGCATCGGCTCGTGGGTCAGCTACGGCCTGGGCACGCTGAATCGCAACCTGCCGAGTTTTGTCGTCATTGCGCCGCAGCAGACGTACGCCGGCACGCAGGTCTTCGCCAGCGATTTCCTGCCCGGCGCCCATCAGGGAACGCTCGTCGTACCCGGCGCGGAGCCGGTGGCGAACGTCGCGCCGCGCACGCCCGTCAGTCGCCAGGAGTTGGAACTGGCCGCCTTGCGCGCCATGAACCAGCGCATCTCGACGCACGCGATGCCGACCCGTTGCTCGCCGCGCGGATGCGCTCGTTCGAGACGGCGTTCGGCATGCAGATGGCCGTGCCGGAGGCGTTCGATTTCAAGCAGGAAAACGCCGGCACGCTGGCGAGTTACGGTTTGCAGCCCGGCCAGACCAGCGGCTTCGGCTGGCAATGTCTGGCGGCGCGTCGACTCGTCGAACGAGGCGTGCGCTTCGTCGAACTGATCGACACCGGCTCCTCCGGTAACTGGGATGCGCACGGCGACATGCTCTCGCACGGGCCGCTGGCGAAGAACGTCGATCAGCCCATTGCGGCCCTGCTGCGCGACCTGAAGCAACGGGGCCTGCTGGACGACACGCTCGTCGTGTGGACCACCGAGTTTGGCCGCACGCCGTTCAACAACACGGCCGACGCCAAAGGCCGCGAGCATCATCCTTGGGCGTTCAGCTCCTGGCTGGCCGGGGCCGGCGTGAAACCGGGCATCGTCCACGGTGCGACCGATGAATACGGCCTGCGCGCCGTCGAACAACCCGTTCACGTTCACGACTTCCACGCCACGATCCTGCACCTGATGGGCTTCGATCACGAAAAACTCACCTATCGCCACGCCGGCCGCGATTATCGTCTGACGGATGTCGAGGGGCACGTGGTTCGCGAAATTCTGGCATGATGGGATCAATGGCGTGGGGGTCTCGAAAGTCGAATGCAGAATTTCCGCACCCCGCAAGGGTTTCAGTCAATAAGCCAAGGATCGCAGTTTTCTCTGGCCAGTCGATCAAGAGCAGTTCCGCGGCGGGGCGAGGTTGGCATCGGGTCACATCGACCGGCGTGGCGGATCGGGTGATCCATCGGGGCCGCTGCATTCCGGCGGTTGCGTCGAAAGCCGCTTTACATGAAGATGTCCCTACGTAGTACAATGAAAGCCGTGTTCTGCGGCGCGATGGATCGATTCGTAGTCCACGACACGCCAACTAGCCCGCAACAATCCGTCTAGTTTTTCAGCGTTGGTTATTTCCGGCCGGCTCGTCCAACTGTTCAAAAACCATGTCGAAATCCAAGCGGACTCGAAGGGCAAGAAATAAAATCGAGGGCTCCTCGCAAAAAGCCCTGATAAAGGCCGATCCATTTTTGGAGCCTGCAATAGCGGTCCACCGATCAAATGCGGTTAGGGTCCCAAGGGCAACGATATTCACAGCGGAACTTGAAGAAGTCATCGAAATCATCGCGAGGGAGCGCGTCTATCGGGCAATGCTTGCCGGCTTAGGACGTCGTTTGATTATTCTCCGTACGACGAACGGCGACATTTTTAACGCTTGATAGTCGGTCAAGTACAAAGGTGCGAAGGGGGAACTCCCATGTTGCCGCCTTTGGCGGTTCGTGCCGTTGGTTCTGGCGGCCTTGGCCCTGTCGCTCACCAGTGCGCACTTGCTGGAGATGACGTCCAAGATGCAATTCGACGCTCAACTCTAATCGGCCGTGAGGCCTGTCTCCTTTGGTGATTTGGTAGACGCTCAGTCGGCAGTCAGCAATCGCCTGTTTCAGCGCGGCGGTGACCGTTGCTGGCGTCGGCCTCAGGACTGCCTTCACTGTGGGGTCCTGCTGTTCGCCCAGGTGCTCGTGGAAGGCTTCGCGACGCTCGGGAGCCGGATATTGCCCGGAGTTGATGCGCGCGTCGTGCAGCGTCAGGAACCACGAATCTTCGCGGCCGAACCATTCGTGGGTTAGCTTTACTACGCCCCAGCAATCGCCCCGCCGACAATGATCCATAGACGAGTATCAGAGCCAAAGCTGCGTGCCGTGGAACTCCGTCACAATTCAACAGGGAAGCGACTCGTGAGTGGTGGAATAGTCCCCTTTGCGCATTCGCGCATAACCGACCCAGTACCGGGAGCCGTACGCACTCAAGCTCTACGGACGATTCGAGCGTTGCAGAGCGACCGAGACGGCATCTTTAGAATTGCTCATCATCGTCGATTCAGAGGACAAATGCCGCGTCGCATCTGGCCCACGGAGCAATTAGGCGAGCCAAGCCGAATATCACCGCAAACCGGCCACCCAATTAACTGGGGCCCAAGCGTCAGACTGCGCGGCCGCGGTAGTTGGCTAGCTTACGCGAGGAAGTCGCCAGTTTAAGTTGATCCAGATTTTCGGAACGGGCCATGACCATCAGCACGTCGCCGCTGGATAGGATCGTTTCCCGCCCCGGATGGCGCAGCAGCGTGCCGTCGGCCCGTTGGATCGCCACGATCACGAATCCGCCCTTGCTGCTGGCTTCGACTCGCGACAGCGCTTGGCCCTCAAGCGTGCTATTGGCCCCAACGGGAAATTCTTGAATCTTCAGGCCGATGCTCTCCAACTGTTCGTTCAAGGCCATCACGCCAGCTTCGTCCATCAGCATGGTTTCGGCCGAGGGACGCGAGATCAAGTTGGCGATTTTGGTCGCCCCGATGGCCGTGGGCAACACCACTCGGTTGGCGCCGGATCGCAAGAGCTTCTTTTCGGTCGCGGGGTTTTCCGCGCGGGCAATGATTTGAACCGCGGAGTTGAGGTCACGTGCGGTCAATGTGAGGAAAACATTGGCCGCGTCGTCCGACAGTACGCTGGCCACGAAGCGGGCTCTATCGATTCCCCCCATTTTAAGGACATCTTCCTCGGTGCAGTCGCCGACCAACACCAGGCAGCCTAGCTCTTCAGCTTCGCGCAGCCGCTCCAGGTTGGTGTCGATAATGACGAACTTTTGACCGGCCGCGAGCAACTCTTTGGCCAATTGTTGACCCACGCGGCCATAGCCGCAGAGCAATGTATGATTGCTCAAATCTGCGATACCCTTGGTCATACGGTGCGCTCCCAACACTCGGTTAATTTGTCCCTCGGCCAACATCTGCACGAAACCTCCAACGACATACGCTGTCGATGAACAGCCGGCGATGATCACAAACATAGTGAAAAACCGCAGCCCAGGGCCAGTTACCGGCCGGACTTCGCCGTAGCCGACCCCGAAAATAGTAATCGTGGTCATGTAGATCGCGTCGGACAGGTTCCAACCGGCCACCGAGTAGCCGACGATGGCCACCAACCAGGTCAGAACAAAGACCGTGATGCCGGTGAGGATGGTTTTGTACGAAGATTGCATGGCGTTGCTTGTAGCGGCTCCGCTGAGGAAACCGTGTCAGGTTGGATCGCCGCGCCCCAAACGCCGACGGCCACGCAGCACATTGAAATCTGCATGGGCCAATGGGGTTCTCTTTCGCCGTACGAGAGGCCCTGGAGAGACGGACAGACGCTGTCCTATCTCCAGGACCGAACAAATCTCTTTGAAATAAAGGCCAAAGCAAAACCGCGCGAGGCAAGAATCCTCGCACTTACCCGGGGCCACTGAGGCCGAGGGGAACTGCAATCTCGTTGAAGTCAAATACGGCTTCGATTCGTCCTCTTTGCGACGCGGGATCATTTGATGAATAGCATTTCCTGGTAGGTGGGTAAGGGCCAGAGGTCGTCAGCGACGACGCTTTCCAGTTCATCTGAGTACTTCCGCACCTGGCTCATCGCAGGCAGGACTACCTTAGAAAAGTGCTTGGCCTCGGCTAAGGCATCGCTGGCGTGAGCCACCACGGCCCGCAGCAACGCCGAGTATTTGTGGACGGCGCGAATGACGGCTCCGCAGAACACAAGAAATTGGGCATTTGCGTGGGGGGTGTCGCCCGGGTCGAGCATGTTCCCTTGGCTGGAGCTGCCGAGAGACCAGTTGACGTGCTTGCCGGAGTCATTGATACCGGCAAATGGCTTTTCGTGCAGCAGGCAACTCATGCCATATTTCTCGGCCACGCGTTTGAGCGTGATCATGGTCAACTGCTGGTGGTCGCATGCTACGTTGGCGCTTTCGAAGATCGGCGCAACCTCGTACTGGGCCGGCGCGACCTCGTTGTGCCGTGTTTTGATGGGAATGCCAAGCTTGAAGCACTCGCGCTCGACTTCGAGCATAAACGCCAGCACGCGCTCCGGGATGGCCCCGAAATAGTGATCTTCGAACTCCTGACCCTTGGGCGGCTTGGCTCCAAATAACGTGCGACCGGCCGTCAGCAGGTCGGGCCTGGCAAAATAGAAGTTGCGATCGATCAAGAAGTATTCCTGCTCGGGGCCGGCGGTCGACGAAACCATTGCCCCGTCGGAGTGGCCGAACAACTTGAGGATCCGCTGAGCCTGGACATTGAGAGCCTGCATCGAACGCAACACCGGGGTCTTCTTATCGAGCGCTTCGCCAGTCCACGAGACGAACGCCGTTGGAATGCAGAGCGTGGTGCCGTTGGGGTTTTCCAGGATGTAGGCCCGGCTGGAGATATCCCAGGCGGTGTAGCCACGGGCCTCGAACGTGGCGCGAATGCCGCCCGAGGGAAAGCTCGAAGCGTCGGGCTCACCCTGAATCAACTGCTTGCCGCTGAATTCGGCGACCGCGCCGCCGTGGCCGTCCGGGGACAAGAAGCTGTCGTGTTTTTCGGCGGTCAGGCTCGTGAGCGGGTAGAAAACGTGGGCGTAGTGGGTTGCCCCCTTCTCGATGGCCCAAGCCTTCATCGCCGAGGCCACGACGTCGGCCACTGTCGG
This sequence comes from uncultured Planctomycetia bacterium, assembly GCA_963807715.1. Classification (GTDB taxonomy): domain Bacteria; phylum Planctomycetota; class Planctomycetia; order Pirellulales; family PALSA-1355; genus CAWECK01. The sequence goes on along the minus strand of CAWECK010000015.1, from coordinate 435,739 downwards.
ATCGAGCTTGGCTCCCGCGTCGATGGTTTTCTTGAGCGACTTGTAGATATGCTTCGGAAGTAACTTTTCCATGACGGCCGTGCTGAATACGTTCGATCCGAATAACTCTTGCGCCGGCGTCTCAACGAAATTCATCGGTGGCGAAAGTGGCTTATAATTTGTCACCGCCGCAATCGCCTGAACGCATGCTGTGCTCCCACTCATTGAAACATGCTCATCGGAGAGTTGCTTTCGATATTGGAACAAACGAGATCTTGCGGTTGCAAAAACCACCGACTTGGGTGACGCGAGCCACCCAAGCCGGAGGCGTCCTTCTGACCAAGTGAAGGTCAGACTCCTTTTATGTGAAAATGTAACCTTCTTCGTTGTGCTGGCTCAAATCGAGCCCTTCCTCCTCCTCACTTTCGCTGACTCGCAGACCCATGACCGCGTCGAGCACCTTGAGCAACAGGAAAGTAACCACAATCGAAAAAGTCCAACTGACCGCCGTGGCGATAATCTGGGCGGTGAGTACGGGGCCACCTTCCAGCAGGCCCAACGGTTTGCCTTGGCCGATGTCCCACACCGCGCGGTTGGCGAAGACCCCGGTCAAAATGGCGCCTAACGTACCACCCAGGCCATGTACACCGAAAGCGTCCAGAGCGTCGTCATACCCAAACTTGGGCTTCAAAGCCGAACAGGTAAAGGAGCACATTACCCCAGCGGCAGCACCCATGAGTAGCGCCGCCATCGGCAGAACAAAGCCGGCCGCAGGAGTTATGCATACCAACCCTGCCACGGCCCCGGAGGACACGCCAAGCAACGTCGGCTTTCCCCGATGGAACCATTCCACGGCCGCCCAGGCGACAGCACCTGCCGCAGCCGAGAAGTGAGTGGCGGCAAACGCGCTGGAGGCAATCCCATCGGCAGCCAAGGCGCTTCCGGCGTTGAAGCCGAACCACCCCACCCATAGCATCCCCGCCCCCAGAGCGGTGTAGGTCATGTTGTGCGGGGGCATGGGATGCGTCGGATAGCCAACCCGTTTACCAAGTACCAACGCGCAAACGAGAGCCGATACGCCCGAACTGATATGAACGACCGTGCCACCGGCGAAATCGAGCGCCCCGCCGGCACACCACTTGGCGCCGTGTTCGGTGCCGTAAGCCAATGCACCGCCTCCCCAAACCCAGTGACAGAGCGGGCAATAGACTATAAGTCCCCATACGGTTGAAAAGACGACCATGGTACTGAACTTCATGCGCTCAGCGAACGCACCGCAGATCAACGCCGGCGTAATAATGAAGAACATGCCTTGGAAGAGCATGTGCGTTAGGACGGGGATATTAAGCGTCGCATGCAGCGGAATCACCGAAGCGGAGTCGGTCCAGGTCGCTTGCACTCCCTTCATGAACAAGTAGTCCCCGTTGCCGATCCAGGCGTCGCTTCCGCCAAAAGCCAGCGAATAGCCGACTGTCGCCCATATCACCGTCATCAGACCCATCAAGAACAGACACTGCATCAACACGCTGACCACATTCTTCTTGCGAACCAAGCCCCCGTAAAACATGGCCAGCCCGGGGGTAGTCATGAACAACACGAGGGCCGAAGAAGTCAGCATCCAGGCGTTGTCGCCGCGATCAAGTTGATGTACGGGTGGAGGGTTCACCGCCGGTTCGGCGGCTGCGCCTTCAGGAGTTTTCTCGGGAGCTACCGCGATCGGCTTGTCGCCCTTGACATCATTGGTCTCCTGGGCAACCAGCGGCGAAAGCGACGACAACGCCAGGAGCAAAAGCACGGCCGCATACAACGGGAGCATCAGTTTTTTCATGGGACCTCACCATTTCAGAAGGACATCTTTGGAGTCGAAATTGATACCTATCGATTCACAAGTTCACGTTGGCTCCTTGTGAAAACGTACTTGCGATTGCCGGCCAGAGAAGGCATGGGCAGGCTCCGTCGAGTTAACTTGCGAAGTTTAGGCAACGCAGCGAAGTCCTTGTGTCACCTCCCGAGAAAGCAAGACGTTCGCGCAACCGACCAGCGAGAGTGACTGGGACCTGATGAAGACCACCATCCCAGCCACACAGTTACGCGCACCGCGTGGTGCGCCACATGCCGGCGCACAGGAAGACCCACGGAGCGCCGTGCGGGAAGGCGTAAAGCCGCCGCGCGGAAATGCACTACAAAAATCTGTGTCAATGGCGGGGAGCCAAATCACACTTGCAGTTTGACCTGTAAGGCGTAAAGGCTAACCGAAGGCGAAATCGCCCCGGAGTCGGCCACAAGCGAGAGTGTCGTCAAAGACTTGTGGCCGCGACAACCCGCTTCGAAAGAATTCGCGGCGTGTGACTTGGAATAGTCGAAGGCCGGACGCAAAGTATGACGTCCTTGAGATATACCGACGGAACTGAGATGGCAAAACCAACCTCGATGACTGTCTAAAACCGCGTAACTATCTAAAACCAACTGCTTTCCTTCAGACACATCATGGCGCGGCACATCGAATCTTAATATGCCCGAAAAGGCGATTAAGAGCGTCAGCGCCCGAGAGAATGATTTTCGAGCCATAAGGAGTGCTATCGACGCTTGACAATGATGGTGTATTTCAAGGAGCAGATGACAGAGAACCCGTTTAGGACCCGCCGTTTGGGTTTCACGTCGGTTTTTCCCTCGCAGTTCAAAGATGCACTTTTTGTGCCGCGCAGAGTGTCTACGACCAGTCATGCATATCAAAGCTCCCTAAATACAAGGCTTATGTTCTTTCAACGTCAACGTCGCCGCTTCTGAATTGAAAATCCTGCCAAACGAGCTGCACCTGGGAAAGGCAGGCACCGCCCAATCCTGCGGCGATCCTGCAAGGCACGCCGGCTGTGCTTCCCAGCGTTATGGTGCGCATAGGGCTGAAGGAAGAAGCAGTCTCGCCGGAGCTGCGACTTTTATGGCCAATCAGGCTTGAGACCTCGGCTTGAGCATTCTGACGCAGCCGGCTTGAGAATGCGTCAACCAAACTTCCGCACAACCACGGCCGCTACGTGGCCCTGCGGTGTGACGTTGATGTTCAAGAAGGTCGCTCCAGGCGCTGAGCGCCAGTAAATGGGATTGAACAACCGGCTATGGCCGCGCCGTCGGGACTTTACCAGACATTTCACGCGGCTCGCTCGGCTGGAATTGCAGTGGTGCCCGTCGCGAGGTGGTCTGCGGCCCCGGCGGCTTTGCCTTCCGCTCAGCCTCGGTCCGCCTGAATTCCCACGGCGGCATCGGATCCTTGCCGGCCCATAGTCCAAGCCCAGCAGCCCGGGCGGATTTCTCTGCGTCCGCGATCATCGTGGAGTTGGAGTATTTCTTGTATTGCCAGGCCCAACCCTCGGCGACCAGTTCCAGGTTGATGTTTCGGCCATCGAGCAACACAGTGCCGATCATTCGCTTGTACCGGTCCGTCCCTTGGGTCTCGACTTTCACGTCGCGGCCCTGGATCTTACTTGCAAGGGCCTCGCGTGCTTGGGTGCCGAAATCCTGTTTCTTCTCCGGGGCGTCGATGTCGGCAAGCTGGATCTGGTGCTGAACGCGGTTCGAGTCGAGCACAATCGCCATATCGCCGTCGGCTATGTTGACAACGCGGCCGATCAGAGTGTCCGCCGCAACACCCGGCGATGCCGAGCCGATCAGTAGGAAAAGGACTGCGGCGGTTGAGCAGATGGTACGCATGACCAGATTATCATTGGGTGAAGAATGGCCCTGCAACCTGATTCCGGGGTCCTTTCATGCGCTGCCCTGCCCCTCCGTTTGGTTAGAATTGGGGGGCAAGGATTCGCAGGGATGGCCAGCCTACCTTGCAGAATCTAACCGCCGAATCACTAGAACACCCGTCGTGAGCTACCGGCCGTGCGAAATTGCGGTGAGCCTTCCCAAACAACCACCCAGTCAACGCCCGGTCGGAAACCGTGGCGTCCAAGCCGATCTTCCAGGACGCGTTCCGGGAGCCTCGGTGCTTGGTCGCAGCCTGCGCCGCAAAGAACACCGTCGTCTTACCGCTACTGCATCTCAATTTTGGGGACATCCTACATGAGTCGCCTGCCGTTTGCCTTCGTGCTGACCTGCGGTTTCGCATTACTCGCCGTGTCTTTCCCTCCCGAAGGTCGGCTCTGCGCGGCTGAGGACGAGCCGATCGTTGGCGGAGTTACGGATTGGCCCTGGTGGCGCGGACCGTCGCGCAACGGTAACGCTGCCGCCGATCAGCAACCGCCGCTCCGATGGAGTGATACAGAGAATGTGCTCTGGAAGATCGCGATTCCCGGCCGCGGTCACGGCTCACCGACCGTAGTGGGCGATCACGTCTATCTGGCGACCGCCGATCATGAACGCGAGTCTCAATCGATGCTTTGCTTTCGTCGTCAAACGGGCGAACGGATTTGGCAGACGGAGGTGCATCACGGAGGTTTTGAGAAGAAAGGTAATGCCAAGAGTTCGTTAGCCTCGTCCACGCCGGGCTGCGACGGCCGACGAATCTTTATCAACTTCTTGCACGACGGGGCGATCTACACGACTGCACTCAGCCGCGATGGCAATCAACTCTGGCAAACCAAGATTTCCGACTACACGTTGCATCAGGGCTTCGGGTCATCGCCCGCCGTGTATCAATCGTTGGTCATCGTTTCGGCCGACAACAAAGGGACCGGCGCGATCGCAGGGCTCGACCGTGCCGACGGCAAGATTCTGTGGAAGCAGCAGCGGCCGAAACTTCCCAACTACACTTCGCCGATCATCCTGAACGTCGCCGGCCGCGAACAGCTGCTGCTCACCGGCTGCGATCTGGTTTCCAGCTTCGATCCGCTCACAGGAAGGAAATTGTGGGAGATTCCCGGCTCGACTACGGAATGCGTCACCTCGACCATTGCCGACGGCCAGTTGATCTTCACCAGCGGCGGCTATCCCAAGAATCATCTCGCGGCGGTGAAGGCGGACGGCTCCGGGCAGGTGGTGTGGGAGAGCAACTCGCGAGTCTACGTCCCGTCGCTGCTGGCGCGCGACGGCTATCTCTACGCGGTGCTCGATGCAGGGGTGGCCATGTGCTGGAAGGCCGACACCGGCGTGGAAGTCTGGAAGAGTCGTTTAGGCGGAACGTTCAGCGCCTCGCCCGTCCTGGTAGGAAGCCACATCTTCGCCACGAACGAAGCAGGAAGAACGTTCATTTTCCGGGCCGCACCGGACGGATTTCAATCGATCAGCGAAAATCAGCTCGGTGACGAAGTCTTCGCCACTCCGGCCATTTGCGGGAATCGCATCTACATGCGTGTTGCCATCTCGGAAAACGGACGACGTCAGGAAATGCTCTACTGCATCGGTAGTGACGGCAAGTAGTGGTCGTCTCTCAGCGCTCATCAGCGCCATCCCGTATGGTCAGCGTGCTCTGAACCGCGCGCAGCACGACCGCGGTGGAAGCGGCAGCCGCCACTGGTTATGCAAGCCGCCGGAGCGTAACGATCGGCGCAGTTGTTTTTGATCAGCATGGTGTGTAAGTTCCAGGTGGAATATGGCGCCGGTCTTACCTTCGACCACAACGCGGGCTCTGGCGAACGGGGCTTTGGCCGGCCAGCGCGGTCGTGGTTGGATCTGGGCATGCTGAATGGCGGGCGACCGCGCGTGATCGACTTCGTTGGGCGCCATCGTTGTGATTCCAGTTCGAGATGGAGAACGAGGCGAGTGCTTTATTTCGAATCGGTGGGCTCACCCCAGAGCTTCTTGAGCAGTTCGAACATCACCGGGTCGTGCTTTGCCAGTTGATCCCGGGTGAAGGGGAAGAAGTCGTTTGTCGAAAAGAACGCTTCGCTGCATTCGGCGAAGTACTCCTGCGGATTGGTCATGGCATATGCACGCACATTCGCGGAGCGTCCATCGCCGAAGCGCTGCTCGACCCGATCGTAAAGGCCGGCAGCCTTTGCCTTCTCAAACGCCCCCTTGACGTCCAAATTGTTGAAGCCCTGGGCCAGCACCCGGTCGTGATAGGCATGCGCCAGTTCGTGGAGCGTAAAGTTCGGCATACGCTTAGTCTCACGCTCAAAGATGCCGACATTGGTGAACTCGACGCCCTTGACCATCGCCGGGTCGCGATTATTGTCTCTCAACCAGCCAGCGCCCGGATGATACTCGGCACGTGGTTTCACGTGGGGATACTCGGGCGAAAACCACAGGGTCACCTTTTGCAGATCCGCCGTGGCGGCTTTCGGCACGACGCGGACAATTTCCGCCAGCTGCGCTTGAAGCAGTTCCAAGGCTCGCTCGGTAGCGGCTTTGTCCTGCTGCAACGACTCGTCACTCACCAGCACCGTCCAGCCTTCGATCTCTTTCGTTTGACGACCGACGACCGAGAGTTTTAATTCTGCCGACGCGGCATCAGCCGGACAGATCAGCAAGACAAGGCTAACAAAGGCGGCATAGTTCTTCATCGGTTCATTCTTGATAGACATGCCTGTCAGGTTCAGGAGATGTCGACGACACGTTTGCCCAGCACGTCCATTTTCGGCCGGGTGCCGATTGGTGAAAATACCGAAACGAGGCCGGAAAGTGGTAAATCGCGGCAGGCTGAACCTTGTTAAACCTCGAAATCTGAGCCGAGCTTGGGTCGTATAGCCAGCCGAGTGGAGCCGGACGTACTCGATCACCAGTTGTTGCTGTTGGTTCGGCGCATATCAAACAGCTTCAGGCCAGGATGCTGCAAGTCTTTGGCAGAAAGTGGAGTTTTCCGAATTGTCGACCGGGAAGCTCGCGGAATCCATGAACGACGTCGGAGTTAACGTCAGGCGGTTGCCGTCTCGGCCGGCGGAATAACGGAGGTCGCCAAGAAGCCTTAAAAACTTGGCTGTTTTTAGTCGGCCCGCTCCTATGCGGGGCATCAGACGAGTCGATTGGCCGCCCGATGCCGAAATGTCTCCTAGGATTATCCGGTGGCCTAAAGCAGATGCTTATCTAGACTGTCGGCAGACTAAATAAAAGACCGCGCGAGCGTCATAGCAGATGATCGCGAGAGCATGGCTCTTGTCCGCCCATTTTAGGCCCTTCAAGCCGCCTGCGAGCGGACTGGCCGCTATCTCTTTCGTTCCGGCGCCAGGGCGGCTTCGACCGGGATCCCCCAAAACCCTATTCCGGCCGTCTCGCCGGCTACCGCAGGCGACGCAAATTGATGAGTCCTGCCCCCCTTTCCTTTGCTTTGCTTTCCTTTGTTCTTGCTTCGCTACTTCTTCTTGACGCCTAATTCTTGGAGCTTGGCGGCGATTTCGGCGCCGTGACCGTCGGTGTTTTTGTCCTTGTCGACATACAGCAGCTTGCCGTCCGTGCCGATGTAGAAGGTCCACCGTTCCGGCACTTCCCGCTTGTCATGGACCACGCCGTAGGCCTTGGCCACGTCCTTGGTCGGATCGCTTAGAATCGGATAATCCAGCGCCAGCTCCGTGGCGAATTCCCTATTGAATTCCGGCGTATCGCAGCTCGCCGTGAAGTAGGCCACGTTGAACTCGCGCAGCGCTTCGCCGCTTTCCTTCAACGATTTGCACTCCTTGGTGCAGCCGCCGGTTTTGGCCTTGGGAAACCAGGCGAGGACGACGACCTGCTTGCCCTGAAAGTCTTTCAAGGCGTGAGTCTTGCCGTCGGTCCCCTTCAAAGAAAAGTCCGGGGCGGCGTCGCCGGCCTTCAAGTCGTCAGCTTCAGTGACGCCGACGGCCGGCAGAGTTAAACAGAGCAACGCGGCAAGTAGTGCGAAAGATCGTTTCATGGCGGGAGATTCCTTAAACGAAGGTGGGGCTCAGCAAGTGCAGGCGGGCAACCATCCTCCAGATTATCCGCAGCGAGGCCGTCAGTCCACTGGCGGTCTCGTTCTCGTCCATTCTCGAAAGGAGGTCGCATTGAGCGACACACCCGTCGTTGTCGCTGCCTTGGCAGTCACGTTGCTTCTCGTCGTGCTCGCCCTGGTACGCGAGACCCGGCTGCGGCGTGCCTTGGAGCGGCTTTTGACCAGACTCATGACTCATTGGAGGCGCGTTGTTAAAATGGCGACCGTTCCGAGCCTGGATCGGTCCCAGGCTCAACCTATCTGGGAAATGTCGGTTGAAGCGTGCTGTTTTAGATCGTGGTTGCGGTTATTCTGTTGTTACCCAAGGCAACCGCCCAAAGGGCTCGCAGTTGCCAGCCAGAACCATCCCACCCCTACGCCTGCCACCGCGCACTTTGACCGACGAAGAGCCGAACCTGCCGTGTGTCAAAACTTGAGGAGACTTTAAATGTCCCGGCGACGCTTGTCCCCCATTCTTCTCCTCCTAGCACTTTTGGCTGGTGGATTGCGAAACAGCGCACTCGTTGCCGCCGAGTGGCCGCAGTGGCGCGGCCCGGACGGACAGGGGCACGCGACGGCGACGAACTTGCCGGTCACGTGGAGCGAACAGGAAAACGTGACTTGGCGGACGGAACTGCCAGGCAAAGGCTGGTCGTCGCCGGTCGTCGAAGGTCAACAGATTTGGATGACCACCGCGATTGAATCGCCGCTAAGCGAAGAAGGCAAAGCGGAACGCCTCAAGGGGAATCCCGACGCCAATCAATTGAGCGTCTCGGGCAAGTTGACGATGCGGGCACAGTGCGTCGATCGCGCCACTGGCAAGCTGCTGCACGATCTCGAATTGATGGTCGAAGAAAACCCGGACCCCATCCATTCGCTCAACTCGTTCGCTTCCCCTTCGCCCATCATTGAAAATGGGAGGCTCTATTGCCACTTTGGCGCCAACGGCACCGCTTGCGTTGACACCAAGACGGCGCGAGTTGTTTGGACGAACCGCGAAACTCGCATCAAACACGAGAATGGTGCCGGTAGTACGCCGATTCTGTGGGGCGACCTGTTAATCTTCCACTGTGACGGCAGCGATTTGCAGTACATCGTGGCACTCGATAAGCACACCGGAAAAATCGCCTGGAAAACTGTTCGCACGGGGACGCTCAACAAGAACCCGCAGCTTAAAAAAGCTTACGGCACGCCGATGGTGATAAACGTTGGTGGGAAAGACCTGCTCCTTTCACAAGGCGCTGATTGGCTCTACGGTTACGAACCGGTAAGCGGTAAGGAACTGTGGAAAATGAGCTACGGCACGCTGGGCTTTTCCATCGTTCCGCGCCCTGTTTTTAGCGAGGGCCTGCTATTCATCAGTACGACCTTCATGCAAGCCGAAATGCTGGCGGTAAGAATCGGCGACGGCAATGCGACCCCCGAAATTGTTTGGCGTTTAAAAAAACAAGCTCCCCAAATGCCCTCCCCTTTGATTGTTGGCAAGGAGCTTTACCTCGTCACGGATAAAGGGATCGCAACGTGTCTTGACGCGGCCTCGGGGAAGCAGCATTGGACCGACCGGATTAGCGGCAACTTCAGTTCCTCCCCGTTCTTCGCCGATGGCCGCGTCTACGTCGCCAATCGGGATGGCTTGACGTACGTCTTCGAACCAGGCACTTCCTTTAAACTACTAGCGCAAAACCAACTGGACGGCCAAATCATGGCCACCCCCGCCGTCGCCGAAAACGCGCTGTTCATCCGCACCGACAAAGCCATTTATCGCATTGAAAAGAAAAGGTAACGCGAAGTCCTAGGACAACAGCGGCGGTTGCACTCCGCCGGCCACTCGGCCATCTGAGTCGGTCGAGTGGCTGGGTACACGGGTCGGCGGCCGTCATCTTGCGAGCCTTAGTTGAACCAGCTCACTGCGCATTGTCTAGCAGCCGGGCGATTTCCGCGTCTTCGGGCTCACCTTCGGCTAGGGCAAGCGGCGGCTCCGATACCAGTCTCAATGCGGAGGGGACGGCCGTCAAACTCGAAGGCATCCCCTTGGGCGTGCCATTTGCCGTCGAGCGGCCCATCGTCGCACCGGATAAGGCCTGTCGTCTCGGGGTCTTTCGGTTCGTCGTACATGCCATTGACGATCGAGAAGCCGACGAAATAGACCGCAGCGATCTACTGATTGGCCTCACGAATGAAGGCCACCAGATCATCGACTCGCTGTTTCAAGTAGTAGCGATCCAGGACGGCTGGCTTATAAACTGTGATCACACGCCCAATTGGCTTGCACCCACCTGGACCACGAATGAGATAGAATCTGATAGGCTGGGCAAACTTTGCCGTCGTGCCGTCAGCGCACGAAAAAGGCCCGAATCCCTTGGTTTTTCCGAGGTTTCCGGGCCTTTTCTGTCAGGGTGCCTGATGGGACTTGAACCCACAACACCCAGATCCACAACCGAACCCAAACCACATCAAAATCGGCCGTTTTCCTCGGTATTTTTCGCCATTTTAGGCGATCTGGGACTAATTGCAAGCGTTTGCAAGTGATGCCCTATTTGCCCCGGCGATTACAGTATGGTGGCCCAAGGCCATCAGCGCAAAGCGGTAATTACCGGGTCACCGCGGCCTCGAACACTCCCTGCCCCAGGGAAAGATAGTCCTTGTAAAGCCCCGACAGGCTCAGCGTCATCGAATACAGGATCAATTGCCCGAACCACTCCCGCAGGACGCGTTCCTCGCCGAACAAGCGCTTAATGAGCGGGTTCATTGACTCGATGTCGAGCAGCGTCTCATTCACATCGAAGACCAGTACCGAAGGCTTCCCTCCGATCCATAAGGCACTGGTCTCCTAATCCTCAGGTTTTTCATGCGATTCGCCGTGCTTTCTGGCTGCAGTCATCATTGTTTCATCAGCGGGCAAGGAAATCGCGGATGGCCTCGCCGATCTCCGCGGCGTGTGTCTCCAGCGCGAAATGGCCCGTGTCGAAAAACCGCACCATCGCGTCCGGGATGTCGCGCTGGAACGCCTCGGCACCTTGCGGCAGGAAGAACGGGTCGTTCTTGCCCCACACCGCCAGCATCGGCGGCTTGTGGGTGCGGAAGTACTTCTGAAAAGTCGGATAGAGCGCGACATTGTGCTTGTATTCCCCGAAGAGGTCGAGCTGAAACTCGCCCGCGCCGGGCCGGCCTAGATAAAAGTTATCGAGCGAGTATCCGTCCGGAGAGACCAGCGTCGTGTCGGAGACGCCGTGCGTGTATTGCCAGACCGTCGACTCCGGCTTCAGAAACGCGCGCAGTGCTTCGCGGTTGGTCGGTGATGCATCTTGCCAATAAGCCCGAATCGGATTCCAGCCGTCGCTTAGACCTTCCTCGTAAGCGTTACCGTTCTGGGAAATGATCGCCGTGATCCGCTCCGGGTGCTTCACCGCCAGCCGCAATCCGGTCGGCGCGCCGTAATCGAAGACATAAACGGCATAGCGACCGAAACCAACCACCTCGGTGAAACGATCAATCGACTGCGCGAGTTGGTCGAAGGTATGGCGAAGTGGCATGTCGGAATTCCCAAATCCCGGCAGATCCGGGGCGACGACGTGCAAGCGGTCAGCCACGAGCGGGATGAGATTCCGAAACATATGGCTGGCGGTTGGGAAACCATGCAGCAATAGCAGCTTCGGAGCACCCGGCGTACCGGCCTCGCGATAGAAGATTTTGGAGCCGTCGACGTCGGCAATTTGGTATTTAATGGCGGTCATGGCACTTCCTTTCCTAAGATAATAAACACGTTGAATCTCGCCGCCTCGCACTGATGCTGGGCCACCCCGTTCAGCTCGCGGCAACCTCGTCCATCGCCTCGCGGATGATCTCCACGACGACCGAAGGGGCAGTCACGTTCGGCGCGTGATCGACCGGATGAGCGCGCACCCGCGCCTTCATCCGCTGAGCCATGAAGCGCTGGTTCTCCTCGACGATCATGCGGTCCTGCTCGGCCACGAGGAACCAGCTTGGACGGTCCTTCCACAAGGGACGAGCGACGGCAACGCTGATGCATGCCGGCGAGATCGGTCGCTGAACGGCCGCCAGCACGGCCAATTCCTCTGCGGCAGCATTCTGCGCGAAGGCCGCGGCAAAGGCCGACTCGGGCAAATAGATCAGTCCGTGATTGTCGGGAGCCAGCTTGGGCGCCTGCGGGTGCGGGTCGGTGCGGTAGAAAACATCCGCAACGGTCTCGCCCTCGTCCGGAGCCAGGGCGGCCACGTAGACGAGCGTCTTCACTTTCTCGTCGCGCGTGGCCGCGATCACAGCGCCCGCATAGGCATGGCCGGCCAGAACGATCGGCCCCGGGACGCGCTGGAGGGCTCGCTCGAGCGCCGTCACATCGTCCTGGAACGATGTCAGTGGCAGCGGCGCAGCGACCACCTTGATTCCGTCATTCACGAGCGGCGCGATGATCTTGGCCCAGCTTGATCCGTCGGCCCAGGCGCCATGCACCAGCACGACACTCACGTTTCTTGCAGCCATTGCTGAACTCCTTATATCGAGAACACCCGCCCGCTTTCGTCAGATCGACTTCACCTCTCCACCGTCCAGCGGTGTGCTCCAAATTGGCACGATTCCGCGGACCAGGACCAGCGACGAGAAATCGCGAGCCAGACGGATGGCCGTCGCTTGACCGATTCCTTGGCTGGCCCCCGTGACGACGGCTACTGACTGCGACATTTGAGTTCTCCCTCACGCAGATGCTCCCCAATTCACGCGATGTACGCCGGATGGAGGCCTAGCTATGAGTAAGACAGGCAAGCACGAGAACTGGCCCGGATCACTTCGCTGGAATAGACGCCTTTTTGCTGAGATACAGTTGATCCAGGCCTGTGCGGCCTACTCTTCGGCAAGCAGTTTCTCAATCTCTTTACGCATGAACTCCTCGCCGTGCTCTCCTTGCCAGTTCAACTCGCCGTACCACCAGTTGCGGACGTGGCCTTGTTTGTCGATCAGATAGACGCTGGGCCACATGTTGTTGGCCCAGGCCTTCCAGTTCTCGGAAGCAGCATCAAAGGCCACCGGATAGGCAATTTTGTATTCGTCGACCTTGCGACGCAGGTTGTCGATACTTCGTTCACTCTCGGTCTCCGGCGTGTGGATACCGATGATCGTCAATTCTTGCCGTAGGAATCTCTCGTGCCAGGCTTGATAGTGCGGTAGGTTGTGGATGCAATTGATGCAGGTAAAGGCCCAGAAATGGACGACGACTACCTTTCCCCGCAGCTCTTTGAGCGTGACCGGCACGGTATTGAGCCAGGCCTCGACATTGCGTAGTTCCGGTGCAGTGCAGGCCACTTGACGAACATGGCTCAGATCAAAGGGCTTGCCGAGCAAGTCGGCAAGTTCGGATCGTTGCTTGCCAGTGAGCAAGTCGAGAATCTTCTTATGCGCGGCGGTCCGTAGCTGTGCTCGTAATTGCCCCTGTTCGTCTCCCGGCCTGTCGCCATTTTTCTTGTCGGATTGTTCAATTTCCTTCTCCGCTTGCTGCACGATGCCCTGAATCTGCCTGCGTTTGTCCGATGAAAAGCCTAGCCGCTGGGCGATTTCCTGGGAGGAAAACGCCTTCGCTCCGCGGGCTTGCAAGACCAATTGGTTCAGTCGAAGCAGTTGGACCGCGGTCAGATTTGCAGCAAGCTTCTGTTGAAACTGCGAGCGAAGCGACAGCACCCTGTCGGCGGCCTTCTGGGGCGAAACATCCCGCAGTTGCCAAAGCGGCAGATCCACCTCGGCGACGGCCTCTTCGATAGCCTCGATCTGACTTCGGCTCAAGCGAAGTTCAGACTGAATCGTGCGATCGCGCGAGAGCATGATCGACAGATAGAGGACTGGACCTGGAAGGTCCTCGGCTGTCGATTGCGACGACACTTCGGGCGCCTTGCCGGGAGCAGCGGTCGATCCTGAAAAAGCGCTTGTCAGCAGGCAGCCAAGCCCGACGAAAGATCGAAAAAAGGCACGCGGCATGATCACGATTGTCATACTCCCCAACGTACCGGATTTGAGGGATTGCTCCCAATTACAACAGCCCTTTTGACGAATTGTCCTCTTAGAGCCGGATCCCTTCGCGAACCATTGACGTGTGTTGCGCTCAAACTTGAATCACGATGCTGTATCCTGCTTCAGGAGTTCGGCGACAAAGCCCGAACAAGGTCCGATGGTGACTCCACGGCGGATTAGTTCGCGCAGTGCTTGAGCGCCGACTGCATCTACGAAAGAGACCGCGGCCAGATCCAGACGAATTTGCAGTCCCTGTTCGAGCAGGCTCGAAGAGGTTTGAAGCAACTCCGCGACCCAAGGCTCGACCAGCTTGCCTTCGAGCTTCAGCGTTTCGGTAGAGCGGTGATTGCTTGAGGTGATCCTGAGCATCGTTGGTCCCCTCGCCTTGTTAACGCCGCAGGGTTACTGCGAGCGGCGTGCCAGAGCCACGTGTCGGAGCCAATCTCGGGTGCGAAGTAGCTTCCGGGGAAGCACTTCAAAAATCTCGCACGCCATTATTTCGGATGCACAAGAGAACGATGCCGCGAGCCGGCCTCCCACGATATTTCGTGGCCCCTACGAAGATTCGTGGCTCGATCGTGAGATGCCAAGCTTCTTCATACGGCTGCGGAGAGTGTTCGGATGGAGTCCTAGGATGCGAGCGGCGCCCTTGGGACCTTCGATCACCCACCCCGTCTGTTGAAGGATATTGAGTGTGTGATTCCGTTCCATGCTTTCGAGGTCCGCCCCTTGGTCTAAAGCCTGGAAGCTGCCGGAATCGGAAAACATCTTCGGCTCTATTTCCAGTACGGGTCCTTCGTTCATGATGACGGCTCTCTCAATGACGTTCTCCAGTTCCCGAATGTTTCCAGGCCACCGATAGGCCAACAGGCGTTCCATAGTTTTTCGGCTGACGCCTTCAATCCGCTTGCCGACGCGCACGGCGAACTTCTCCATCAGAAAATGAGTTAGGAGCGGTACGTCGCCGGCTCGATCACGCAACGGCGGCATTTGGATTGGAAAGACGTTCAGGCGGTAATATAAATCCTCGCGAAACGTCCGTTCATGCACGGCCTTGTGGAGATCTCGATTCGTGGCCGCGATCACGCGAACATCGACCTTGATCGGCGCCGAGCCGCCAACTCGCTCAAATTCTCGCTCTTGCAAGACCCGGAGCAGCTTGGCCTGGATATCAGCGGGGATTTCCCCGATCTCATCGAGGAAGATTGTGCCGCCGTGAGCCAGTTCAAAGCGGCCAATACGCTTTGTCAGAGCGCCGGTGAAGGCTCCTTTTTCGTGGCCAAACAGCTCGCTTTCCACCAATCCGGTCGGCAGGGCGGCGCAATTGACTTTGATCAGCGGTCGGTCGCGTCGGAGGCTGGCCGAGTGCAAGGCACGGGCGATCAATTCTTTGCCGGTGCCGGTCTCGCCGTAGATGAGCACGGACGTTTCGGTCGGAGCGACCTGGCGGGTCTTGCCCAGGGCCTCCTGAAGGGTAGGGCTTTGACCGATGATTTCCTCGAAGTTATGGACCGCCTTAAGTTCCTCTTGGAGATAGGCGGTTTGTTCTCGCAGGTGCGCGGTTTCGATTTCCGCCAGAACTCGGGCCGTGACGTCGACCCAGATCGATCGGCACGAAACGACTTTGCCGTCGGGACCGCGCATGAGCTTTGTCCAGAAGCTGATCCACAACGGGCGGCCATCCCGTGTGCGCATCTCCAAGTCGACCCCGGATACACTTTGACCGGCTTGGAAGCCTTGGAAAACTTCCATGAAACCGGCCCCGACCCTCGGGCGTCTTTGCAAAGAGATCCACGATCGGCGTGCCGACCAGTTCTTCGGCGGTATAGCCGAGCAGTTGCGCCGCCCGGGAATTTACGCTTTTCAGCCGTCCGTCGGTGCCGGTCGAGACGTAAGCGATCGGCGCCTCCTCGTACAGGTCGCGATATCGCAGCTCACTTTCCTGAAGACGTCGCTCTGCACGCAGGCGCTCCAATTCGGCTGCCGCACGCGCGGCGAAAATTTGAAGGATAAATAAGCGGCGCGGTTCGGCGCTCATCGGGCGCCCGTCAAAGACCGCCAGGTGGCCCAGCACTTTGCCTTGGTCGTCACAGAGTGGAACGCCGAGATAGCTCTCAATCCCCCAGTCGAAGAGCGCTGCATCTTCCGGAAACTTCTCCTTGATGCGGTTTGGGTGATGGCACAAACCAGTGCGAATCACATCCTCGCAGGGAGTTCCGGCCAGATCGTATTCGATGTTGTCGCGAATTTTGTCGCGGAACCAGAACGCGAGCGTGCGCACCCGCGTGTTTACTTCCGTAAATTCGGTGACAAAGGCAAAGGAGACATCAGCCGCCGCAGCCAACTGCCGCGCGAGCGATTGGAAAAACTTTTCTCCCGTAGTGCGAGCCGTGCCTTCGAAGATCGAACGCAGAATGCGCAGCTCGTCTTGTTCCTCAACTGAGCTGCCGACGCTTGGGCCGGAAGCGGGAGGACCGACCTCGGCGGATTCATCTGGCGCAGCTTCTTGCTGATCGGACCGATTGATCATTTGCCAGCCCTTGAACTGTTTAGGGGAGCAGCGGGGCGCCCGTTGCAAGCCTGCTCGCACCTACCAGCTTACCGTCCGCAAGACCGTGCCGTTAGTGAAGTCTTCCGACCGCTGTCGCACGATCCCCCTCGCCATGCACCATCGTCCACCGACAAACCAAACCACGACTGTTCGTGGGACGCTACGACATTTCGTAGCTCCCGTGCGACTTAAAACAATCCCAGCGAGCATCGGCTCAGTTTTATGCAAGCGTGGAACCAACTAAGCCGTAAGCGCTCTGCGCACCGGGCGAAACCTTTCTGCCTCGAGTGGTACACCATTCGCTGACCATGCGGTGCAAATCGGTGCTCGTCATCCTTGAGTTGTCTAACAGAAGCCATGCAAATTGCCTGCCGCGGCTGCGGCCGCGCTAGGACAGGGTAAGAACGTCGGGGGCAGCAACAGTTGACGTAAAAGGCGGCCGCCGAGCCGCTGCACCGGTGAAGTTTCCTCTTCAGACCCAACTCAGGAGATTCGTGATGCAAAGGTCAGAACTGAATCGGCGTGACTTCCAGCGCCTAACCCTGGCTGCGATCGGCGGATTGGCGGTGGGCGCCGCCGCACCGCGTCTGGTCGCGGCCGCCGAAGGCAAGTCGTTGCTCGACGAGCCGCATGTGTGCCGCGGTCTAAACACGTGTAAGAACAAGGGCGGTTGCGGTGAGACCAAGACCAAGAACGTTTGTGCCGGCCAAGGCGGTTGTGCCACGGCGCAGAAGCATGACTGCAAAGGCCAGAATACTTGCAAGGGCCAGGGCGGCTGCGGCGAAAACCCGGGCGAAAATACCTGCAAGGGCAAAGGTGGCTGCGCGGTCCCGCTTTCGGAAGACGCCTGGAAAAAGGCGCGGCGCTCATTTCGAGGCCGCCATGAAAAAAGCCGGCAAGTCGGTCGGGCCCGCTCCGAAAAAGTCGTAACAGCGCAGGCCTTTTGACATCAGGTACGCGCGCTTTGTGCCTCGACGGACGCCCGCTCAGGCTTCCGTCGAGGCGTATTTCCAATTCCCAGGACTTTTCCATGTCAGATACATCGGCACCGCGAATGGGACATCCGAACCTTGGTCTTGGGGTTGGGCTGCGATCGGTTCACTTTCCGCACATTCTTCGTCATCAGCCGCCGGTCGACTGGTTCGAGATCATTTCCGAGAACTTCATGAACTCGGGCGGCCGGCCACGGCATGTCCTCGAACAGATCGCCGAGCGATACCCGGTGGTCATGCACGGAGTCTCCATGTCGATCGGCAGTACCGACGCGCTGAATTTCGATTATCTGGCGAAGCTCAAGCGATTGGCGGATGTTGTCAAAGCCCGCTGGGTCTCGGATCATCTCTGCTGGACCGGCGTGCTGGGCAAGAACACGCACGACTTGCTCCCCGTGCCACTCAACGAGCAGACCCTGCGGCATGTCGTCGACCGTATCCGAACCGTCCAGGACGTGCTCGAACGCCCCCTCGTACTGGAGAATCCGAGCAGCTATGTGACTTTTGCTGATTCAACCATGTCGGAATGGGAGTTCCTCAGTCGGATGGCTGAGGAGGCCGATTGCGGGCTGCTGCTGGATGTGAACAACGTCTATGTATCGAGTATTAATCACGATTTCGACCCGTTTGAATATGTCCGGTCTGTGCCGCATGAACGCGTTGTCCAGTGCCACCTGGCCGGCCACACGGACTGCGGGACCTATCGCATCGACACGCACGATGGCGAAGTGATTGATCCCGTTTGGGAACTCTACCGCTTGGCCCACCAATTGACCGGCGGGATGTCGACGCTGCTGGAATGGGATGCCAAGATCCCAGAGTTCCCCGTGGTTCATGCGGAAGTGCTCAAGGCGAAGAACTACATGCGTGGCGAATTGGCTGGCCCAGGCAGGACTACACCGCGCGCCGCTCCTGTCGCCAGTGGCGAACAAGCAGTCTTTCATCCGCTCGCCCATTCGGTGGTCGAAGTGGCTGGGTAGGTCGCGCGAGAATCTGGAAATGGGAACAAGGTCAATGGTCCTCGATCGGTTACACCACTGGTACCCGCAGTATGTCCGTTGGGTCTCGCTATTACAGCACCCCTTCTTGTTGGCGTGCCGCATCTACTGGGGGGCAAGTTTCGTCCAGGCCGGGTTTGGCAAGCTGACGCATCTTAGCCTGTACGCGGAGCGGTTCGCGAACTGGCACATTCCGGCGCCGCAATTCAACGCCGTGATGGCCGGGATCACCGAGTGCATCTGTGGCAGCTTGCTGATTCTGGGGGCGGGGTCGCGAGTCATCACGGTGCCGCTAATCGTAACGATGATCGTCGCCTATCGGACAGCTCATATCAACGAGGTGACGGACCTCTACAGCTTCGTGAACTGCGCCGCCATTTCTCAATTTATTAACCTGCATACTGGTGCTGCTGTTCGGTCCCGGCGCTTGTCGGTCGACTACTTGGCGGGGAGGTTCTTCCCAAGTGCTGATTCGGAACCAAAAGTCAAGATTCCCCAGCGGTAGAACAAGTCCACGGTTACACCTTTGATCTCGCAATCCACGACCTTCCTGATTTCTGCATCCTGCATCAAGAGAGGAACAATGAGATGTCCGATCCCGCTTCCCGGCGTCGTTTCAACCAACTTGTACTCGCGGCTTTCGGCGGCACGCTCTCGGGTGTCGTCCTCGGCTGTTCGGGTGGTAAGAAGGATGCCCTAAAACCCGAGGCGGCCGCGGGTAAGGAAAGCAGCGCGAATTATGATGAGAACTTATTGCTCGTAGGCGATCCGCACATCTGCCGCGGCCTCAATCTCTGTAAGGGCCAGGGCAAGTCCAAATCAAACGAGTGCGCGGGCCAAGGAGATTGCGCCACGGCCGCAAAGCACGGCTGCGACGGCCAGAACACGTGTAAGGGGCAAGGTGGTTGCGGCGAGCATCCAGGTCAGAATCAGTGCAAGGGGCAAGGCGCATGCGCTGTGCCGGTAAAGGATGAAACCTGGAAAAAAGCTCGCGCCAAATTCGAAGAGCTGCTGACCAAACAAGGCAAAAAAGTCGGACCCGCTCCTCCGAAGGCCTGATCGACCATGCAAAACTCAAGCCATGACCTGAGACAGATTCAACGCTGGATGCAGTCGGTGATTATGCACCCGGGCGGAGTTCTGCGAGGAATTCAGGCGGACGAAGGGAGGCGACCGTGTCGCTGTCGGCGCGAATTGTGATTCTTGGTGGCGGCTTTGCTGGCGCGACAACCGCTCTCCAATTGGAGCGTTTGATCGGGCGCCGAAGCGACGTGGAAATCATGCTTCTGGACAACGAGAATTTCTTCACGTTTACACCGCTCCTGCCCGAAGTTCCTTCGGGCTCGATTCAATCGCAACATATTGTTTTCCCTCTGCGTGCACTTCTGAAACACACTGCGGTTAGGCAAGCGCTCGTTCGGAATGTCGACCTCGAAGCCAAGACCGTCACGGCTCGTCATTGTCATGCCTGCGCCGAATTCTCGGTGAGATTTGACCATTTGGTTTTGGCGCTGGGTTCCGTACCCAATTTTTTTGACTTGTCAGGTCTGGACCAGCACGCGCTGACAATGAAGAGCCTGGCCGACGCTACGGCCCTGCATGCCCAGCTCATCGACAAGCTGGAACATGCTGACCTCGAATCGGACGCGGACCTGCGGCGCGAAATGCTTGCCTTTGTCGTTGCCGGAGGCGGCTTTGCCGGCGTGGAGACGCTGGCGGAAATGAACGACTTTGTCCGCGGCGCAGGGCGGTACTATCCGAGAATCCAGCAATCAGATATTCGAATGGTCCTTGTCCATTCGGGCGATCGAATCCTGCCGGAAGTGAGTCCCACGCTCTCCGAATACGCTCTCAAGAAACTCCGTTCGCGCGGCATTGAGGCTCGATTGCAGACTCGGCTGGTGGCCTTCAACGGTCGACGGGTCATTCTCAATGACGGTGAAGAGATTCCCGCGCGAACTATGGTTTGGACCGCCGGAACTTCGCCGAGCCCGCTGTTAGACGGAATCAATGTGCCGAGACTCAAGAACGGTAAGGTCGAGGTCAACGCTACGATGGAGGTACGTGACCGGCCCGGAGTGTGGGCGCTTGGCGACATTGCGGCGATTCCGGACGTGGCTTGCGGCAACACGTGCCCGCCCACGGCTCAGCACGCCTTGCGTCAAG
The DNA here is from genome assembly GCA_963807715.1 of uncultured Planctomycetia bacterium. Classification (GTDB taxonomy): domain Bacteria; phylum Planctomycetota; class Planctomycetia; order Pirellulales; family PALSA-1355; genus CAWECK01. The sequence continues at coordinate 415,216 of CAWECK010000015.1, read as the reverse complement.
GCAAACGATTGGCCCGCAATATTATGGCCAGACTCCAGGGAGACGAGCCGCAGCCGTTCGTCTACCGACCGCTCGGGTTGCTCGCGGGGCTTGGGCGTCGCGCCGCGGTGGCGGAGATACTAGGCTTGAGGTTTTCCGGCTTCTTCGCCTGGTGGTTGTGGCGCACCATCTATTTGATGAAGCTGCCGAGCCTGGAACGCAAGATTCGCGTGGCTCTCGACTGGACGCTCGATCTCTTTTTTCCACGCGATATTGTCTATTTGCGTTCACTGCATGCCGTGCAGACACCTGGAACTCCGCCCCCGCCCGCTCCGCCGAAGGCTTAATCGACAATGCAAAACGCAAGCCGAGATCTGACACAGATCCAACGCTGGATGCAGTCGGTGATTATGCACCCAGGCGGAGTTCTGCGAGGAATCCAGGCCGACGAAGCGCAGACCGCACATCGACATGCAGCCTGCCGACATCGATTCGGTCATTTCTCCCTCGCAGCATCAAAACAGCGTTGAGCGATTGGAAATCTACGCCCGCGCGTACTGACGCGCGGCTGCTCGAATGTCTGCGGGCAGAGTTTCCGATCACGGTGAAAGCCGTGGGCGAGGAGTTGTTCGACCAGTTTGCCGTGGGGTACTTGGAACAATATCCTTCGCGGAGTTACACGCTCGATCATTTGGGTGCGAGGTTTCCACAGTACCTTGCAGAAACGCGGCCGGTCGACGATGAGGCCGATACCTCATGGCTCGACTTTCTGGTCGACTTAACGCGCCTGGAATGGAACATCGCCGAAGTCTTCGATGGGCCGGGCGCCGAAGGCGCTGCGCTATTGAACAAGGAGCAGGTCCTGGCAATCTCGCCCGAGCGCTGGGTGGATGTTCGCCTCGTGCCTGTGCCATGCTTGCGAATCATTCGTCTGGACTTCGCCGTGCATGAGTACTACCAGGCGCTGCGCAATGAGCAGGAAGCGGTTCCCCCGGATCGTGCGGAGACTTTCCTGGCCATCACGCGGCGAGACTACGTCGTGCGTCACATTCCGCTATCGCAGCCCGAAGCGAGGATTTTGGCAGCAATCGTGGCGGGCGCGACAGTCGGTGAGGCGATTGCCAGTATGGATTTCCCGAGCGAATCCGACCTGGCTGAGTTGGCGGCCAATCTTCAGACCTGGTTTCGCGCCTGGTCGGCCGAAGGCTTCTTCTTCCGCGCAGAGCTCGATGGCACATCGCATTGCGGGATGCTCGACAAATGAAGTGTTTGACGCAAGTTGACAACCATTCAAAGGAGAACCGATCATGTCCCGATTCGCGCAGATCGCGCCGGAAACGGCCACCGGAAACACCAAGGAACTACTGGACGCCGTCAAGTCAAAACTCGGCCTTGTCCCGAACATGGTCCGGGCGATGGCCAACTCGCCGGCGGCCCTTAACGCGTATCTCCAGTTCAGCGGGGTGCTGGCCGGCGGGGATTTGTCGGCCAAGAGCCGCGAGCAGATCGCTCTGGCGGTTGGCCAGGCGAACAAATGCGACTACTGCGTTTCCGCCCACAGCGCCTTGGGCAAGATGGCCGGTCTGACCCCGGATCAGATCCTTGAGAGCCGCCTGGGCACGGCTGTGGACGGCAAAACGGACGCTCTGCTACACTTCAGTCGTAAGCTGGTCGAAACCCAAGGGCTGGTGTCCGACGGGGATGTGGACGCGATGCGCAGCGCCGGCTTCACCGACGGTGAGATCGCCGAAACGGTGGCCGGCGTGGCGCTGAACATCTACACCAACTACTTCAACCACGTCGCCGCGACGGACATCGACTTCCCGAGGGCCAATCCACTCCCCATCACTCACTCATAAGTCTGCGGATTGCCTTTTCCCAAGCATCTTAGCGATTTCCATCAACCACCTGTGGCAGCAAGTATCCTCCCGCTACTTGCTGTCCCAAGACCCGAGAAGCCTGGAGGGAACCTTGAACTCGTCCCCCGTTCAAGACTTGCCTTTTCGAACCAAACGGAATGCATTCATGTCAGGCCAAAACACTCTTCGCACCGTGTCTCGTCGCAGCCTTCTCGCAGCCGCTGGTGGTATGGCTCTTACATTTCCTGTCGCCTCTGTCACGGCAGATGACATCGAGAGCGAACATCCGAGCGATCCGAAGGCGGCGCAGAACCGCTTATTGGCCGGCAATGCACGCTTCGTCAAGGACGAGACGCGTATGCAGCACGTGGGGCGGAAATGGCGGGCGATGCTCACTAAGGATCAGCACCCGTACGCTACGATTTTGGGCTGCAGCGACTCACGTGTTCCGCCGGAATTGGTGTTCGACGAAGGGTTTGGCGACCTGTTCATCATGCGCGTGGCTGGCAACGTGATTGCCGATGACGTGATGGGCTCCTTATCGTACGCAGCGGAGCATTTGCACACCCAACTCTTTATGGTAATGGGTCACGAAGGCTGTGGCGCCGTGACGGCGGCGGTCGACGCACTGCTCGGCCACTCGAAGGAACCCGAACACATCGAATCGTTGCTCAAAATGATCACCCCCGGTTTGAAGCAAGTCGACCTGAGACTGCCTCGCCCAATGCTGATTTCCGCCGCCGTTGAAGCCAACGTACGCTGGTCAATGCATCAGGTCGCCCATTGCCCCGAAGTGGGCAAAGCGTTAGGCGAGAAGCGAGCCATTCTAATCGGTGGAGTCTATGATCTGGAAACAGGACGAGTGCGCCTTCTCGAACGCTAGCTCGCGAATTGTTGCAAGCCCGGCATATCTATGAGTTGAATGCCGTTCTTCGCGCAACCCACCCATCAGTCCCTCGTTACATGATCAGCCGTTACCGTACATGGCGTCGAGATGTTGGTTAGCTACCGCGAGGCCTTTTGGATAGTCGGTCCGTCCGCCGACAACTTCGATGTAACAGGCCGACTTGCCGGTACTGGCTTTCGCAAGCGCGGCGTCGAGTTCGCCGAGCGTAGCTACCTTTGCAGTGAACCAATCTTTGCAACCGAGGGCGGCGGGCAGGGCGTGGTAGTCCCAGGGAGCCAGATCGTTGTATTCCCAGTCCGGGTTCTTTTCGAGTGCGCGCTCGATCATGTATCCGCCGTTGTTGAGGACAAAAATCACAGGCTTAAGCCCATTGCGGCCCATGGTGCCAATATCGACAGCGGACAATTGGTGCGAGCCCTCGCCGGTAAAAAGCACGGTGCGCCGCGAGCGGTCAGCCATCGCAACGCCCAAGGCGGCGGCCGTAGCCCAGCCAATCGACCCCCACAGACTCTGGCCATGCACCTGCGCCCCGTCCGGCAAGGGAAGCGGTACAATCCCAGCCGTCGAACTTCCGTTCTCGATGACGATCTGATCTCTGGGCTTGAGGAAATCTCGATATCGATCGTACATCGCATCGACGGTAATCGGGTCGCCCGACTTGCCACTTGGCTTTGGATAGACGCTCTTCAGCGTGGCCTTGTATCCGAAATTCTTGCGCACTGCCTTGGCCACGCCATCAAACACATCGCCCATGCGAACGGGGTTGAAAACCCGCTCTCCGACGCGTACATAGTCGAGGCCGATGGTCAAGAACTTATCGGGCGAGATCTGGCTGCTGTAGGCGCCGGTATTGTTATCGTGGAAGCACACTCCGCCGGCGTCGATAACAAGATCCGCTCCCTCGACCGCTTTAAGCACCTCGAAAGATGACATCGCACCGGAATACATCCCGGCAAACTGAGGATGCGATTCTGGGAGAACTCCTTTGTCCATGGCCATCGTGGCAAAGGGGCAGGCGAGCTTTTCTATCAACGTGCGCAGGCTGGTTTCAAGCTTGAAGCGAGACACCGTGTAGGCGGGCAATATAGCGACAGAATGCGCTGCCTCGATACGCTCCGTGATTGCGGCAATTGCGACGGCCAGGTCAGGGCCGCTCGCCGGCTTTGGATAGGGCTGCGCACTCACAAGGCGTCACCGGGGTGACGGTATAATCGGAGGCGACCAGGATGTACGCCGGCCGACTCTCCGCCCTTGCGGTTGCAATTACGCGCTCCATCTCAGGGATGCAATTGTCGGGGGTAATCACCGCCGAAACACACGCCGACTGCTCGGAAATATTCGCGAAGTTTTGGAACACACCGTCACCGAGCGTGTGGTGGGTGATCTTGTGGACCCGTTGGTGCCGCATCGTTTGCATGCCGACCAAGTGGAAGACGCATGAGCGTTCGGCCTTGGCGCCCATGACTCCGTTCAAAGCAGACAGTTCGCCGACCGCATAGGTCGTCATCAGCATCGAACAGCCGCGGACGCGCGCATAGCCATCGGCGGCGTAGGCGGCATCCAGCTCGTTCGAGCAACCAATCCACTTGACCGACTCGTTTCGCACGACGGCGTCGCAAAGCCGAAATACATAGTCGCCCGCTACGCCAAAGCACTCCGTGATCCCTTCTCGTGCAAGCCGTTCAATGATGTAGTCGCCGACCGCTTTTATGGGGACCATGGTCATGTCTCCCGCAACAAAATGGCAATTGAGTACCGTTCGATAACAGCCGCTATCGTGGATTGGTTCAGCCGGAGCATCAGCCCGACGCCCTCTCGCGCCGAACAACTGGGCGTTGGCGTCGAGCTAGGGCGGAATTCCATCGAGCTGCCAAGACAGCGGCAGGTACGAATCATGCCTCAACCCACAAAATGGCATCGCCCGATTCAGGCAAATTATCCTCGATACGGATCGTCAGGACAATGGGCGGGCATCCGAAGTTCTGTTCTCATTCTGCGGACTGTGCCCGAAACATGACACGAGGCGTTGGCATCAATGCAGAACGCTGCGCGATCTCGTGCCCGCCGACCGGATACGTGCCGTCGGCGCCGAAAAGCGCCACTGGCCGATCGCGGCTGCGTGTGGCTTATGCGTCACTTCCGTTCTTTTCCGCGGTGGATATTCGCCTTGAGCGATTCTTCCGCACGGCATTGAGTTCCGCTTTGTGATTGTTGGCCCAGGCACAAAGTGCGGCGACCGGTTCCAAAAACGTTTGGCCCAGGCGAGTCAGGTTGTATTCCACTCGCGGTGGCACCACCGGAAAGACTTTTCGGGTCAGCAGTCCATCTTGCTCCAAACGACGCAGTGTTTGCGTGAGCATCTTCTTCGACACCCCGGGCAGTTGGCGTTGCAGATCGCTGTACCGTTTCGTCCCCTGACCCAAGATGTATAGCACAATCGGCCTCCACTTATCGGCGATTAAGTCCAGCACTTGGCGTGAGGGGTAATTCTCCAGAATGATGTCGCTCTTTGCATGCATGGTTACTGTTTCGCTCCCAGGGAACCTTTAGGTGCCTACTTCCCAAGTAGAGTCTTTCATCCTAGTATGCTATTGCAATCGCGACAACAACCAAGGAGGTGGGGAGATCGTCATGGTTATACAACTGGAAGTCTACTCAGACCTGATTTGCCCCTGGTGCTACATCGGCAAGCGCCGACTTGAGGCGGCGTTGAAGCTAGCCGAGGGGCGGCACACGGTGCGAGTGAGCTGGCATCCCTTTCAACTCAATCCAGATATGCCCAGTGCCGGCATGGACCGCCGTGCCTATCGTTCGGCCAAATTCGGAAGCTGGGAGCGATCCCAGCAACTCGATGAGGGCGTTGCCGAGGCAGGCGCTGATGTTGGCATCCCTTTCAATTATGCCGCCGTTCGGCGGACTCCAAATACGTTTGATTCCCATCGGCTTATCTGGCTGGCTGACCAACACGGGAAGCAGGACCAAGTCGTCGAGGCCTTGTTCGCAGCCTATTTTGTGGAGGGACTCGATTTGTCCCAGCAGAGCGTGCTCGCAGAAATCGTCATCCGGGCAGGCGTACCGCGAACAGAGGTCGAAGAATTGCTGGCCGGAGACCGCGGCGCAGCCGACGTTCGCCGGCTAGAGCAGGCGGTGCGCGAAACCGGCGTGCAGAGCGTGCCCTTCTACCTACTGAACGGGCGGTATCACTTTTCGGGAGCCCAGCCTCCGAACGTGATGCTGGCCGCATTCGCGGAGGCCGCAAACGCGATGCCGCAGGTAGCCGAGGTAATCGGCGACGCGTGCGGCGTCGATTTGGCAACCGGAAAGCGCTCTTGCTGACTTTCCAAAGGGCACCGTTTTGTAAGCATGTGAGGAGCTGACAAGGATGACACAGCACACCGGACACGCTCCTCGGGTTCTCGTGGTTGGGGGGTCTCTTGGAGGACTGGCCGCCGGACTAGAACTTGCGTCTGCTGGCTGCACTGTAGAAATCTTCGAGCGATCCGACCGGGTCTTGGACGACCGGGGTGCGGGAATCGTCATGCAAGCCGAAACGATGCACCTGCTCCGCAAATATCATTTAGCGGATGAGCAGAATGCGGGTGTCTGGGCGCATTACCGCCAATACCTGGAGCGAGACGGAACTTCGGCCTCTCACAGTCGCTCCGCACAGCTCATGACCTCCTGGGGCTTGTTGTTCCGGCGGTTTCGCCAGGCCTTTCCTCAAGACCGTTATCACGACGGTTGTTCGGTCACGAGCGTCGAGCAGGATGGCGCCGCTGTCGAAGTTCGCTTCGCCGACGGCCGAACTGAACGGGGCGACCTATTGGTCTGCGCGGATGGCGCACGCTCCACGTGTCGCCAGGCTTTTCTTCCTGACGTACAGCCACGATACGCCGGCTACGTCGCTTGGCGCGGCGTCGTGCCGGAAACAATGGTCGCCACTACGCTGTTAGCGACGTTTGCGGACCACTTTACCTTCTTCCAAATGCCCGGCAGCCACATCCTTTGTTATCTGATTCCCGGCGCCGAGGGAGAGATTTCGCCCGGAGAGCGGCGGCTGAATTGGGTGTGGTATTGGAATGTTGCCGAAGAACGGTTGCCCGATCTGTTGACGGACATCGATGGCAAGCCCCGCGACTTCTCGGTGCCGCCTGGACTCGTGCAGCCCAACCACGTCGCGGCGCAACGAAAGATCGCGGAGCAGTATCTGCCATTGCCGTTTTTTCAGTTATTTGAAACCACGCGTGAACCCTTCATTCAGCCGATCCTCGATCTGGCCGTACCGCGGATGGCATTTGGCCGAGCCTGTTTGATTGGCGATGCCGCATTCGTCCCCCGTCCACACACCGCGGCGAGTACGTCCAAGGCAATTGCCAATGCCATCGCGCTTGGCGAGGCAATCTCGGCAGATTCGGATGTTGTCGCCGCCTTGTGTTCGTGGGAGCCAGGACAACTGGCCCTCGGCCGAGAGTTCGAGTCCCAAGGTCAGTTCCTTGGGAATCGATCACAGTTTCCGGGATGACCCTTCATGCGTTGAAGGGCGTCCTACTGGTCAGAGGGGAATTGCAACATGACCCAGACAGAGTGCCCCAAGTCCATTAGCCTTTCCTGCAACGGTCATTTTCAGGAGGAGACGGCATGTCCGCCGGTCGACCTGCTGACTCCCCTGACCATTCGCAATGTGACTCTTCCCAACCGCATTGCCATGTCGCCGATGTGCCAATACCGGGCAGTCGATGGGATGGCCGACGATTGGCACTTGGTACACCTCGGCAGCCGAGCCGTGGGTGGCGTGGGACTGGTGATGGTCGAAGCCACGGCCGTTTCTCCGGAAGGTCGGATCACGCCCGGTTGTTTGGGTCTGTGGGACGATGCCCATCTGGCGCCATTGGCGCACATCGCCAGCTTCATTGAACAGCAAGGCGTCGTTCCTGCAATTCAATTGGCCCATGCCGGCCGAAAAGCCAGCCATGATGTGCCTTGGCGGGGTGGTGCGCCGCTGGCTTGCGAAGCCGGGGGCTGGCACGTTCAAGGGCCAAGCCCCCTCCCGTTTGCCACAGGCCATCCCGTGCCGCAGGAGATGACGAGCGCCGACATTCAACGCGTCCGCGAGCAGTTCGTGCATGCCGCGCAGCGCCGATGCGGGGCGGCTTTTGCGTCATCGAGATTCACGCGGCTCACGGATACCTCTTGCACTCGTTTCTTTCGCCCTTGAGTAACCAACGCACCGACCAGTACGGCGGGAGCCTCCAGCACCGCATGCGGCTCGTGGTGGAGATCGCCAGAGACGTGCGGGGCGTCATGAGCGACGACCGCTTGCTGTTCGTGCGAATCTCGGCCACGGATTGGGTCGAGGGGGGCTGGGATATTGAACAATCGATTGAGCTGGCCCGCCACCTCAAGCAAGAAGGGGTCGACTTGATCGACTGCTCATCCGGAGCGCTGGTCCCCGTCGCGAAAATTCCCGTCCGGAAGGGCTATCAGGTGGAGTTCGCCGCGCGAATCAAACGGGAAGCCCACATCCGCACGGGAGCGGTGGGCCTGATCACCGAGCCGCAGTATGCCAACGGAATCATCGCGGCACATGACGCCGATTTGATTCTTGTCGGACGAGAATTGCTGCGGCAACCGTACTGGGGGCACACCGCTCACATGGAACTCAACCAGGAACCTCCGTGGCCCTTGTCCTATGGTTACGCTGTCCGACGACGTGCAACTCCGATCGTTCACAAAAGTGAATAAGATCACTGTCCGGCCGGGTTCCAATTCGAGGGATTTGGTGCCCGTACCTTGGGTCGATTTCAAACATTTCCCAACTCTTAAAGGATCATCGCCATGCCAAGCCTCGCGGATAAGGTTGGAATTGTCACCGGCGGCGGATCGGGGATCGGCCGCGCCACTGCCTTGGCAATGGCCCGTGCAGGCGCCACCCTCGTGATCGGAAACCGCAATTCAAAGCAAGGCGAAGAAACGGTCGCGGCCATCCGCCGGGGAGGCGGTCGAGCGGTTTTCCAGTCGACGGATGTCACCAAACCGGCGGAGGTCCAGGCACTCGTTGCCCGGGCGATGCAGGAATTTGGACGACTCGATCTTGCCTTTAACAATGCCGGCACCGACGGCGAGCAGGTGCCCCTGCACGAACAGGATATCGACAAGGCGTCGTTCCTGTTCGACGTGAACATCAAGGGAGTGTTCCTGTGCATGAAATTTGAGATCGATCAAATGCTGAAAACGGGCGGAGGGGCGATCGTGAACACCTCGTCGATCTTTGGGTTGAACGGATATCCCGGCTGGAGCCTATACTCGGCCACCAAGCATGCTGTCACAGGGATGACAAAATCCGCAGCCCTTGATTATGCCAAGCGAAACGTACGGGTAAATGCCGTTGGGCCCGGCCCCGTCGAGACGCCATTGCTGGCAAAAGGCACTGGCGGCGATCCCCATAGCTATGCGAGCTTCGTTCCGATGGGACGCATTGGCCAGCCCGATGAAATTGCCGATGCAGTGGTATGGCTGTTATCCGACGAGTCCAGGTTCGTCACCGGCCACACGCTCCCGGTAGATGGTGGCGTCTCTTCCCAATCGCGCGAGCGACGACTCCAAGCGGTCGGCCGCCTTGCTTCATCAATTGGTTGCTGGTTTTTTGCGCAGACGCATCGTTACGAAAAGTGCCAATCCTGTCCCCGGCCACTTTCGCCACAAATAACCGGGTTTGATGTTGCAGTAAGAACGGGACGAAGGCATCTGACCGCCGTCTCGACAAACGTTCCTCAGATGGAACGGTCCCAGAAATGACGAGTTTCCGAAACTCAGTCCGCGATGGATGCTCGCGGCGGATGTCCATGCCAGATTTGCAATTTGTAACGTGTCGTTGCCGCCATTTCCCCTTTGGCTTTCAGGAACGCGACCATTTCGGCGTTCCCGCCCTCGTTGCCGATTGCAATACAATCCGACCTGCCGTTTCTAAAATCGGCGATCTGATCGTGGATCCGTTTTTCGGCGGCATGCTCGGCCTGACGCTGCCGCTCGTGCATTCAAGCGTCGTCAAGCGTTCTCGCAGCAAGCCAGACCCTACGGAGCCGGATACAGGCGGTCGAAGGCTTTGGTGTCGCCGCTGTCGGTGAAGGTGGTGGCGACGCCCTTCGCGATGCGGTATTGTTCGCGGGCTTCGTCTCGACGACCGACGGCGGCATAGGCGTTAGCCACGCACCCATGAGCTGTCGCCCGATCGAACGGCGTTTGTGTATCGCCCGCTTCATTGCTGAGAACCAGGCACCTCTCCGCATGTCGCACCGCCGATTCACCCAGCCCGGCGACGGCGTAGGCAGTGGCCAGCAGGTTCTGGGCCCGCAAGTGATTCAGCAGTACGCCGACTTGCTGCCAATGAAAGCAGGCCCCATGAGCGGCATGAATCATGCGCTCGATGTCGTCCGCAGATCGCTCTGGAGCCTCCACTAAATCCCACGAGAGATTATTCAGCTCGATGGCAAACCAGCGGTGAGCGCGTGGCACATCGAGCGGAGTATCCGCCATTAGCGAGAGCCTCTTGCGATTGGGTATTGGAGCGTTGCTTTCATTCGACTTTTTCGGTACTGGGTGGTCAGTGTGTGGCTGGGAAAGCGAAAGCTTATCAGCGATAGATAAGACAATTTGGAAGGGCTTTCTGAAGTTCCCGGGCACCGGCAGCGGATACTTTTGTACCGTGAAGCGATAACAAGTGTAGGCGATTTAAGGTGATGAGATGCATTATTCCAGAGTCACTCACCTGCGTTTCGTCAAGGTACAGAGCTGTGAGCTCCGTCATTCCTTGGAGATGGAGCAAGTCGCTATCAACGAGGGTCGTTCGATGATCGGCGTTTATGTAACTCACGATTGGCATATACTCGCCAAGTAGCGACCTTAATCGCTCCGCCATTGAGATTGGCGGGGCATGTGGCCAGTTGAGGTAGCCAACTTGACATCCCAGCTTCTCCAGAGCCGTAATGGCGACTTCCTGACTCCGCGCTTCGTGGATCGCCTTCCGTGCCTCATTGACCGGCCAGAATAACGCCACGGCGACTCCCAGTACCAACAGCATGAGGCCCCGCAGGCTGAATCGCAGCCAACGGCGATGGGGGGCGGCGGTTTGGGGCGTGCTGTCCATTTAGCCGATTGTAACGGCGCGGATAGCTGTCCGCTCGTCGAACTGAGCCTCGATCTGTAACATTCGTTCAGTTACAAACGCGCCTATTCGGCGGGACTTTTCTTGCGCTGGACGGTTAGAATGGCCGGAATGAGCACCGCACCGAATCGCCGCATGGGCGACATCAAAGATCCACGCCTATTGTATGCCAAAGGGGCCCTCTTTGTGCTCGGCGGCTGCATGGCGTCGGGCATCATCCTGTTCGAGCACCCCAGCTTCAAAGTCGCCCTGCTGCTAGCGGTCGCCGTCTGGTGCTTCGCCCGGGCGTACTACTTCGCATTCTACGTAGTCGAACACTACGCCGACCCGACCTACAAATTCGCGGGTCTCTGGTCGTTCGTTCGCTATTTGCTGCGATCGCGGCGAAGGGTCGAATGAGCTAGGGAGATCTGGAGAATCCACGCGGCCCCTCTTGCTGGCCCCATCGCACAAGCCGAACCTCCGAAAACCCGATTTCAGACTGACCCGCTGACCCGGCGATTCTTGCGCTGTAGGATGGCGGCCATGAAAAACTTCAGTAGCGTTCTTTCCGGGCTTGCCCTCCTGTTGGGCGTTCCCATGATCGTACTGGATTGATCGATGGCCATTCAAACAGCGGAATGCTTTTGCCATCCGGGGCAACCCTCTTTGCTGCGGGTGTGATCGGTGTTTCCGTCCTGGCTAATGGCGATAAGCGTGAATTAGACTGACCGAGGTTGGTTGGGTTATCGCCCGCCGCCACGGCCTGCACACAGGATTCACCCACTACCAGTTCCTTATCCTAGTGCCATTCGTCAATGAGAGTATTATCATCCCTTCTTGCGGTCGGTGCGCTACTGGGGGCTGTCAGCGGCAGGGGGCCGAGCCGGCTAAGCCGAAACCGGAGGAGGAGTTCAAGGCGCTCAACTTTAAAACGATGCCATATCGGCTGTTGATCCCTGAGAATTACGACAAGTCGAAGCACTATCCGCTGCTGTTGTTTTTTCACGGCTACGGCGAACGGGGCACGGACAACAAGGCCCAGTTGAAGCACGACGTGGGCATCTTCGTCAAGCCGGAGATCCGGCAGAAGTACCCTTGCTTTGTGCTCGTGCCTCAGGCTCCGTCCGGTTGGTTGGGGGTTCACATACCGTGCGACAAACCGATCCCCGCGCCCAAGGAGCTTCCCGCGCCGGTCGCCCTGGCCTTGGAGATCCTCAACGCGGTTACGAAAGAGTATTCGGTGGACAAGCAGCGAGTGTATTTGTCAGGCGCTTCCAACGGCGCGTGCGCGGTCTGGTGCTTGCTGGAACGGGGGCCGAAGATTTGGGCGGCGGCGGTGCCCGTGTGTGGGGCCGGCGATCCGACCGCGATCGGCCCTGCTCATACCGTGCCGATTTGGGCATTTTCGGGTGAGAAAGATCCGACCATCCTGCCGGAGCGGAGCCGGGAAATGATCGCCGCGCTGAAGGCGGCTGGCGGAGATCCCAAATACACCGAGTTGGCCGGCCAGGGGCACGGGCCGGCGATCGCGAAGGCATATACAGAGCGCGAGTTGCTGCCCTGGATGTTCGCGCAGAAGCGGAAGAAATAGTTGCGATTGTACGAATGGCACTAGCTTTTCGGGAGGCGGCGGGGGCGAGTTATCGGGTAGTGGGTGCATCCAGTACCCAAAACCCGTTGAGATGGCATTGATATCCGTTGGCGTTCGAGCCTGGCGCGGCTCCTGGCTCGAGCCATCTGCAAAAGCGAGGCTCGTTGCTTTGCGGGCGGGTGACCCGCTCCCGACGAGCTGGTGCAACCCATGGGCGTTTTTGGAGGGCAAGGCGTGATGACGATTGCTCGCTGTTTGATGGCGATGATGATTTGCGCCACGGCTGCATCCATGTCAGCGCCGATAGCGCTGAACGCTGCCGAGAAGTTTCCCGGAGCAAAATGGGACAAGGCCTCGTCGCCCGACGACTTCGGCTGGTCGGGCCGGAAGCTTAAAGTCGCCGACGACTTCGCGCGCACACTCCAAACCGACGCCTATCTGGTCGTCGACCGCGGCGTCATCGTCCATCAGTATGGCGAGACGTCTCGGCCGACGAACATCCACTCGATGCGAAAGAGCATTCTGAGCGTGCTGATGGGCATCGCTTTTGATCGCGACGAGGTCGATCTGGACGAGACGCTCGATGAACTGGAGATTGACGATCGAGGGGGCCTCTCCGACATCGAGCGGCAGGCGACGGTTCGACAACTGCTCGAGGCGCGGTCGGGCATCTATCATCCGGCTGCTTACGAAACGGAAGCCATGAAGGCAGAGCGGCCGGCCCGCGGCAGTTTCGCGCCTGGCAAACACTGGTACTACAACAATTGGGACTTCAACGCTTTGGGGACGATTTTCGAAGAGTTTACCGAGAAGACAATCTTCGAGGCGCTGCGCGACGATCTGGCCGTGCCGCTGGGGTTCGAAGACTTTGACCTCGAGCGCGATACACGCCTGGTGTACGAAAACGCCTCCGACCATCCGGCGTATCTCATGCGCTTGTCAGCGCGCGATCTTGCTCGTGTCGGCCTGCTGATGAGCCGCTCGGGCCGCTGGAAGTCTCGGCCAGTTCCTCTCGGAGGACTGGGTTTCGCAAAGCACGTCGGCGCACTCCAGTGCTGGCAAAGGGATCGCCTACGGCTATTTGTGGTGGGTCGGCGTCGACGGGTGGCATTTTCAGAACCGTTTTCCCGGCACGGTCTTTTCCGCGCGCGGTAATCATGGGCAATTCGTGGTCGTGGATCCCGAGCGCGACTTGGTTATTGTGCATCGGGTAGACAGCGAGCACGACAGCCACCGCGATGTCTCGATGAAGCAATTCTCCGAATTGCTCCAGCGCATCTTGGCCGCGAAGAACGAGGAGTAATGACGCGTTCGGATCGCCGGCGTCCGATGCTCTCCCGCCGCCCGCAGCAGCGGTAAGGAACTACCAACTGAATCGCCCCAACGCTGGGTACTGTCCCACTAAAACTACACAGCCGACCTAAGCCGGGAATAGCATAGGGGAAGCGGTGAAGCCGGCAAATTATTTTGTGGGATCAGCGGGACAGGCGGTCACTTTCCCTTGCGCTTCAGAAGCACCCCCAGCGACAAAAAGAACGCGGCGAGTGAGGCAAGGATCATGGTTGTGGCTGTCATGCCCACCATCCTATCGCGAGGTGAGAACTGCCCATGCCACAAGCTGAAGCAAAACGTTGGTGACGGCAAAGACGATCGCACCTAGCACAGCCAGGACGACGACAGAATTGGTTGCCTGGAATCTGGCTCGCACGCTCCGCCTTGGCAGGTGGCGTAATGGCAGGTCTGGCGAGTCGACCGCAGTTATCGACTCAGGCATCGGCTGTTCGTCAAGTTCTGGTGGCTGCTGTTGGTTCGCTTCCATACCGGCATTTTACCCCCGGCGTTCGGCCCGTCGCAATCAGTGCAAGAAAAGCCCCGCCGAGTAGGCGGGGAAACGACAAGACCGGATACGGCGCATGTTGGGATGCCACCGGTCCGGTCCTGGGTGAGCTTATTGAGGTGTTTCAATGGCCAACGCACGACGGCGTCAGTTGCCATCCTTGAGTCTCTTCCCTCCACGGTACTTGCTCACCTAAAGCACCACGTCTGTCACCGATGAGCAGCCCCAACACGGCCTGGCCGTCGGTGTCGTGGTTATCCCCGCGTAATTTTCGGGGTGTTTAACGGCGCGCTCAAAAGTTTGGTCAACAGACACCTCCCTTCGAGTAAGCCGCTGCCATTGTAGCCATCGGCATCAGAGTTCTTCCAAAATGCTTGTATTCTGGCAATTAGGCGATTCACGGGAACGGATTGCTGCCAGTCGGTTCGATCCCCCGACCTTGTGCGCGTGGTGTGCGCGTTTGGGGACCAAAACAGACCACTCCTGACAATCTAGGCAAACTTTGCCGGCGAGCCATCAGCGCATGAAAAAGGCCCGAAACCTTTGGTTTTTCCGAGGTTTCCGGGCCTTTTCTGTCAGGGTGACTGATGGGACTTGAACCCACAACCCCCAGATCCACAATCTGGTGCTCTAACCAATTGAGCTACAGCCACCGTATAGCAGCCACCCATCATACCGTTCGCCCGCCGCAGTGGTCAACCGCACTAAACCTCATAGGGGGCCGGCACTTAAGCCGCCGCGATGCCGCTTTTTCTCAGAACGGAAACTGCTCGTCCAGCGGCGATGCCGACAGTTCCACCAGAAACTGCGAGAGGCGCTCGACCAGCAGTTTCATTATCCGTTCTCCTTTGGCCGCCGCCGCGCCGTGCGGGTTGCCGGCGCCGCTGTTGGTGGTTAGCAGGTGCCAGGGCCGCGTGATCGAGACCCAACCTCGGTTCACCGCCTCGAATCTCGACGGCCGCTTGACGCCGTCGTCCGCCGCCAGGCGACCATCGGGCTCGCGAGCCACCAGTTCCGGAAAGAACGCCAGGCCGAACGAGGTTTCCATTTCGCCCGCGTGATCGTCCCGCTCGATGAATATTTCCCGTTCGACGTCAGCTCAGCACGTGATACCAATTGCACAGAAACAGTCTGCACCGGCGTGCAGCCGTACAACTCGCGCAGCACCGGCTTAAGATCGTTGCCGCCGTGGCTGTTGAGCAACACCAGCTTGTGGATGCCGTGCCGGGCGAGCGATGCCACCAGATCCTTGATGACCGCCTGCAGCGTCGATGGGTTCAAGTTCATCGCCAGAGGGAATTCCATCTGGTTGGTTTCGGTGCCGTAAGGAATCGTCGGCAGCAAGATCACCTTGGCGCCGCGATCGTAAGCCGCCTGGCAAATGTGCTCGCCTACCGTCTCCCCCTCGAACGCATCGGTGCCATAAGGAAGATGCAAGTTGTGCGGCTCCGTGGCGCCGAGCGGCAACACGGCCACTTCGTAATGCTGGCCTTTTACGTGGCCGTAGTTCGTTTCCGCCAGTTTCCAGTGCCGCATCTAAAAGATCTCGCTATTTCTCGAGGGTGAGGCTAACGATCAGTTCCTCTGCAAAAACTGACGATACTCAGCGTCCAACTCCTCATACTTCTTGCCAGTCTGCTCGGCCAAGGTCCGCTCGTTGGCGCGGCCGCTGTAAACCGCTTCCAGGTATCCTACGACGGCCTCGCGGTAGCGGCCCGCGTCGTCGTTCATCAGGAACGTGGCCAGCCCGGCCGACTGGCTGTATAGCTTCGCGATGTTCGGGTCGCGCTGCAAGGCCTCCATGCTGTAAGTCACCAGGGTGCCCAGCGGAACGTAAAAATTGTCGGTGAGGACCCGTTGCCGGGCAGCGGGGAGGCGACCGGCGGCGGCCCCTCCCAAGGTAAAGTAGCCGCCGTCATGCTCCGCGAGCGATTCCATGTAACAAGCAATGGCCTCGATGATCCAGAAGTTGTTGGTGCGGCCGACTTCCTTCGTCACCAGCCGTGTCTCCTGGAACAGTTGATGCGTGGCTTCGTGATAGATCGTGCCGGGCTGCTGGTCAGGGCCGGCGAAAAAGTACGCCTTGTGGACCTTGTCGAAATAAATGCCCAACGTGATGTCGATCTGCGGTTGTTCCGGCGCAGGGCTGCATTGTATTCGTCTCGATTGCGGAAGTAGATCACGGCATGCTTGTGCCAATCGCGTCCC
Organism: uncultured Planctomycetia bacterium; assembly: GCA_963807715.1. Lineage (GTDB taxonomy): Bacteria > Planctomycetota > Planctomycetia > Pirellulales > PALSA-1355 > CAWECK01. The sequence continues at coordinate 398,692 of CAWECK010000015.1, read as the reverse complement.
ACCAGGTTCCGCCCTTCGAAGCGGCGAATCAACTCGGCGTCGCCGACGACGTAGCCGGCGAACAGCGTTTGCCAGAAGTTATAGAGCCGCTCCAGTCGCTCGGCTAATTGCACGCCCTCTTGCAGACTGTGGTTCGTCGTGACGACGTAATGGGCCGTCTCCACCTGCCAGCCGTTGTTGATGTCGCTATGGACCCGGCTATCCTCCTCGGCGGTAATCCAGCGATTTTGATAAAACCGCTGACCCCGTTCGTATCGCGCCACTAGATTCTTCGCCAGCCAGCCGAACTGCGGATGCCAAACACGGCCGAGCCCCTGCTGCTGCACCGCAAAGGGAGTCTGCCAGCGCTCATGCGTGTACAAGTAGCCCAACAACCGGCGGGCCTTCTTGTGGTCCGGATTTTCGTGGGCCGTTTCCAAAACCAACTCGTGGGCCGACGATACCCGTTTTTCCACAATCGCCTGGCGGGCCAGATCGAACAGTTCATCCGCCTGGGCTTCGCGAAGTTTGCGAAAGCGGCTTCGCCACTGGTCGAGCGGATCTAACGGGGTTTGGGGTTCGTAAGGGGACGGCTCTTTAGCCAAGCCTGAGTCTTTCGGCAGGATATCTTTCGAGGTCGTGGTCTTCAGCCCCGGATGTTTCGGGGCCGGGTCTTTCGACCCCGGATCGTCCGGCTTGCCAGCCGGGGGTGCGACGCTATCAATTCTTCCCGGCCACTGCCAATCGGCCACTTCCGGCAGGACAAACAGCGTGATCGTGTTCGGCTCGTGCGGCGGCAGCCAACGCCGCGTGCACTCGGCGGAATCCCGCAGCCCTTGCTCGTCGCACCAGGTCGCTAGCTTGACCAGTTGCTCGGCGTAGCGTGTATGGAGGCCGGCGCGTGAATCGGCCAACTCGTCGGACTGAGCGACCCGCGAGGCGAGCGCCCCGACGAGGCAAAGGATCGGCAACAGTAGCGAGCGAATGCCCATGGCTTGCAAGATTCTGCCCGTGATGACGCCCGGCACACCGCAAGTCCGGCTTCTACTACTCTATCATGCCAGAACGCCGGCCGGGCATGCCAGAACGCCGGCCGGGCATGCCAGAACGCCGGCCGGGGCAACCTCAGTCCTTGGAAAATGCCGCGTCAAAAGCCACGTTGCTGGGCGTGAAGTCCAAGTTGCGGACGAACTCGCAGGCCTCGCGAGCACCATGCTCCCGGTCCATGCCCACATCTTCCCACTCGACCGACAAGGGGCCGTCGTATTTGATCTGGTTCAGCGTCCGGATAATCTCCTCAAAATCGACGCCGCCGCGGCCAGGCGAACGAAAGTCCCAGCCGCGACGAGGATCGCCAAAATTGAGATGGCTCCCCAGAACGCCGGCGCGACCATTGAGTGAAACAATCGCGTCCTTGATATGGACGTGGTAGATCCGGTCTGGAAATGCCCGCAGAAACTCGACCGGATCGATCCCCTGCCACAGCAGATGGCTCGGGTCGAAGTTGAAGCCGAATTCTTCCCGGCGGTCGATCGCCTCCAAGGCCCGTTGGGCCGTATATAAGTCGAACGCGATTTCCGTGGGATGGACTTCCAAGGCAAACCGCACGCCGCACTCGCCGAACACGTCCAGAATCGGGTTGAACCGCTCGGCGAACAGGTCGAACCCGGCGTCGATCATCCCCGGCGTGACGGGCGGAAACGCGTACAGCATGTGCCAGATGCTCGACCCGGTGAAACCGTTCACCACGCCAACGCTCAGCTTTTGCGCGGCCCGAGCCGTGTTCTTCAGTTCCTCGATCGCGCGGGCATTTACCCCTTCCGCGCGGCCGTCGCCCCAAACGTGTTTCGGCAAGATCGCCTTGTGCCGCTCGTCAATGGGGTCGAGCACCGCCTGGCCCACCAGGTGCGCGCTGATGGCGAAGACGTCCAGGTCGTACTGTTCCAGGAGATCGCGCCGGCCGTCGCAGTAACCATCGGAAAGCAGGGCTTTGTCGACTTCGAAATGGTCTCCCCAACAGGCCAATTCCAACCCCTGATAGCCGAACTCGCTCGCCTTGCGGGCCAGATCGTCGAGCTTCAGATCGGCCCATTGGCCTGTGAACAACGTAATCGGTCGAGCCATGACGGGAGACTCCGGAGGTGAGACAAATCTATTGCAGAATGAATCGGATTCGACGGCAGCAATCCTGAACACGGGATCACGACGGAATTGCCGCAAAACGTCATTGTCGCGAATTGGCGGCACTTCGCAACCGACGTATTTCCGCCGCGGCATCCCCGGCAATTCACCCGCGACATGCGCCCCTCCCTTGAGTCCCCGCGTGGAAACGCTTAGGCTGGCGGCTTGTTTTACGTACTTTCCGGAGCGGCCCTGGCGGCCGAAACTTGATGTCGAGCCACTCCTCAAAGACTCCCGTGCGAGTCGCCTTGATTGGAGCCGGGGCCGTGAGCGATTACCATCACGTCCCGGCCTTGCGGCTGGATCCCCGTGCTCAACTCGTGGCGGCCTGCGATGCGAATGCCGAGCTGCTTGCCCAGCGGCGCACTGATTGGCAGATCGATAAAGTCACCACCGACGCCGCAGCCATCTGCGCCGATCCGGAAATCGACGCGGTCGTCATTGCCACGCCGAATTTCACTCACCTGCCCATCGCCGTGGCCGCTGCCAAAGCCGGCAAGCACATCATGTGCGAAAAGCCGCTCGGACTGAACGCCGGTGAAGTGCGGACCATGTACCATGCGGCCCGGGATGCAGGCGTGGTCCATATGACCGCCTTCACTTACCGTTTTGCCCCGTCGATGCGGTACCTGAAACAGTTGCTCACGAGCGGCGCTCTGGGCGAGCCCAGGCATTTCCGCAGCCAGCGATTTCTCGATTGGCCGGAAACCAGTTGGGCCTGGCGACAGTACAAGGCCCAGGCTGGCGCAGGCGACCTGTTCGATATGACCATCCATCGCATCGATTTTGCCCAAGATCTGCTCGGCCCCCTGGCGCGGATTTGCGGCGCCGTCGCCCGATTCGCCCCCCGTACGACGACCATCAAAGGCGAAAGCTGTCCGCCGTCGGACGTGGACGATTGGTCCTGCTTGCTGGGCGAGTTTGCCTGCGGCACCACGGGTGTCTGGGAGGGAACGACCCTCGCCAAGGGCTACGGCCGCGACGGCTTTGGCCACGAATGGGCCGAGATCAACGGGTCGGAAGCGTCGGCCGTCTACCGCTTGCACGAGCCGAATACCATCCTGCTCGGCCGCACCGGACACGACCTTGAGCCGGTCCCCGTGCCGGCCGAACTACTCAAGCCGGCTGCTAGCCCGCGCAATCCGCAGGAAGGCAAACCGGCCACGGTGTTTCGCTATGACCTGATGTGGGAATTCGTTTCGGCGATCGTCGAGAAGCGGCAAGCGGTGCCGAGCTTCTACGATGGCCTGACCGCACAGATCGTCGCCGACGGTGTCTTGCAGTCGTATGCCCAGCGGCGCTGGCTCGATGTGCCCACGGAACCGTTTTAATAGTTTATCGAAAAGAACGGGGCGATCGGCAGCTTGTCCGCCCATGTCGCGACACGCCTAGGATTCGCTTGATGTCTGACTTGTTCGACAAATGTCGTGCTCCAGTACGCCAACTGACAGGCGTGCAGGTGCTGGCCACTGGAAGCTACGTGCCCGAGTTGGTCGTTCGCAACGAAGATCTCAGTGCGCTGGGCTTCGACGCCGAGTGGATCGTGCAGCGCACGGGCATCCGCGAGCGGCGTTTCGCGCCTCCCGAGATGGCCACCAGCGACCTGGCGCTGGCCGCCGCCCGGCGTTGCATTGCCGCCGCGGGGGTCACTGCCGCCGACATCGACCTGGTAATTCTTGCGACCTTCACCCCGGACCATTTGGCGCCGGCAACGGCTTGCATGGTTCAGCATGCGCTTGGCATCCAGGCCCCGGCCATGGATTTGCAAAACGCCTGCGCCGGATTTCTCTACGCGCTGGTGACCGGCATGCAGTTCGTAGCCTCGGGCTGCAGCCGATTGGCGCTGGTCATCGGCGCCGACTGCAATTCGCGGATCATCGACCCGCTGGATACGAACGTTTATCCTCTGTTTGGCGACGGTGCCGGGGCCGTGCTGCTCGCCCCCGGCTCGCCGCAGCAGGGTTTGACGGCCTACACGCTGGGATCGGATGGCGAAGGGTACGGCCTGCTGGATCGGACGATGGGAGGCTCGCGCGTGCCGGCCAGCCAGGTGGCCTTGGACGCCAGGCAGCAATATCTGCGGATGGATGGCCGCGCGGTCTTCAAATGGGCCATCCGCGTGTTGCAAGCCTCGACCGCGGACGTGGCCGCGGCGGCCGGCATTCCGGTGGATGCCATCGATTTGCTGATTTTGCATCAGGCCAACCTGCGAATCCTGGACGCCGCCGCCGAATACTTGCAGGTCGATCGCGGCAAACTGTTCGTCAACCTCGACCGTTACGGCAACACATCCGCCGGCAGCGTCCCGCTGGCCCTCGACGAAGCCGTGCAGCAGGGACGCGTGCAACGCGGCCAACGCGTGCTCCTCAGCGGCTACGGAGCCGGCCTGGCTTGGGGCACCGCCCTGTTGACATGGTAAAGTGCACGAAGAGATTTTTACAAGGAAAAGAGACCCGGATGAGCAAGGTCAAGCAATTGCCGCGACGCAGCCAGGTGAAACCCGCCGATACCTGGGATTTGGGCAGCCTGTTGCCCAATGACGAAGCCTGGGAAACCGCTTTCACCGCGTGGGAAGCGCAGATTCCCGAATTCGATAAATTCCGCGGGCAACTGGGGGCGGATGCGGCCAATTTGGCGGCATGCCTGACGTTCGACAACGACTTCGATCGCGCCGGCGAACGGCTGGGCACGTATGCCTTTCTGAAAACGGCCGAAGACATGGCCAATAGCGACTATCAGCGCATGATTGGCCGCTATCGCAACGTTTCCAGCCGGGCGGGCCAGGCAGCCAGCTATATCCGGCCGGAAATCATGGCGATCAAGCAGGCCACGCTGGACCAGTTTCTTGCCGATCCGCGGCTGGCCGAATTCCGCCTCATGCTCGAGCGAATGCTGCGCTACAAGCCGCACACACTCGGCAAACGCGAAGAAAAGCTCTTGGCCATGCAGAGCGAAATGTCGGACGCCACCAACCAGATCTTTCGCCAACTGACCGACGCTGATCTGAAGTGGGGACTCGTGCGCAATGAAAAGGGGGAACGCATCGAGCTTAGCAATGCGTCCTTTTCGTCGCTGCTCCACTCCCCCAGCCGCAGCGTTCGCAAGGGGGCTTTCCATAAATACTATGCCCAATTCTCGGCCCACCAGAATACGCTGGCAGCCACCCTGGCCGGCTCCATCCAACGCGACGTGTACTACGCGCGGGCCCGCAATTATCCCGGCGCCCTGGCCGGCGCCCTGTTTCACGACCGAGTTCCCGAGTCGCTCTACGAGAACCTGATCGGCGCGGTGCATCGGCACTTGCCGTCCCTCTATCGATATTACGAGTTGCGGCGGCGCAAGATGCAGATCAGCCGCATCCACCAGTACGACACCTACGTGCCGATCCTCAGCGACTTGCAGACCAGGCAGCCGTGGAACCAGGCGGTCAAACTGGTCCTGACGTCGCTCGAGCCCCTGGGGAGCGAGTATTGCGCGGCGCTCGAGAAAGGGCTATCGGGCCGCTGGTGCGACCGTTATCCCAATCAAGGGAAGCAAAGCGGGGCCTTCAGTTGCGGGTCGTTCGACGGTTCCCCCTACATCCTGATGAACTACCAGCCCGACGTGCTCGACCATGTGTTCACCTTGGCCCACGAAGCGGGTCACTCCATGCACACCTACTTCTCGGCCCGCCATCAGCCGTTTCAGTATTACAATTACACGATCTTCGTCGCCGAAGTGGCCAGCACGTTTAACGAACAACTCCTGGCCCGACATATGATGGCCCGGGCCAAGAGCGACAAGCAGCGGACATTTCTGATTAACCGGCAGATCGACGCGATCCGCGGGACGATCATCCGGCAGACGATGTTCGCCGAATTCGAGCGCACGACGCACGCTCTGGTCGAAGCCGGCGAAGTGCTCACCGTGGACCGGATCAAGAGCGAATATCGCGCGCTGCTGGAGCGCTACTTCGGCCCCGACTTTACCCTGGACGACGAATTGTCGCTGGAGTGCCTAAGGATCCCGCATTTCTACCGGGCGTTCTACGTTTACAAATATGCCACGGGCTTATCGGCCGCGATCGCCCTGGCGGAACGAGTCACCAAGGGGGGACCGCGCGAACTGAACGACTACCTGGGATTTCTCAAAGGTGGCTGTTCCATGTTCCCGCTCGATTTGCTCCGCGGCGCGGGGGTCGACATGGAGCAACCCGGCCCGGTAGACACCGCCCTGGAATATTTCGGTCAATTGGTCGCAGAGCTTGATGAACTACTGTAATCTGGTGGCGGAAAATCCCCGCGCCTGACGCCCGGGGCTCAGAAGCTGAAAAACCCCCAAGCCCCCGGCGCGAGCCGGAGGCTTCCTGAAACGCCAAGGAACCCGCCCGATGCAACTTGGACTCGTAACCTATCAATGGGGCGCCACCTGGGATTTACCCACGATCATCAAGAATTGCGAGGCCACCGGATTCCGCGGCGTAGAGCTGCGAAGCACGCACAAGCACGGCGTGGAACCGTCCCTCAGCGAAGCCGAGCGAACCGAGGTGGCCAAGCGGTTCGCCGACAGCAAGGTGGAATTGGTCGGCCTCGGTTCGGCCTGCGAATACCACAGTCCGGATCCTGCCGTCCTCAAGAAGAACATCGAGGAGACCAAGGCCTTCATTCGCCTCTGCCATGACGTGGGAGCGGGCGGAGTGAAGGTGCGGCCGAACGGGTTGCCCAAGGAAGTTCCGGTTGACAAGACCCTCGCGCAGATCGGAGCGGCGCTCAACGAACTGGCCGACTATGGCGAAGGCTACGGCGTCCAGTTGCGCCTGGAAGTCCACGGCCGCGGCACGGCGGAGATTCCGAACATCAAAAAGATTATGGACGCCGCATCTCATTCCAACGCGGCAATTTGCTGGAACTGCAATCCGGAAGACACGCAAGGAGCTGGGCTCAAGGCCAATTTCAACCTGTTGAAAGACCGCCTCGGCCGAACGGTGCACATTCACGATCTGATCTCGGATTACCCGTGGCGCGAATTCTTCGGCCTGCTCAAGGCAGTCGAGTACGACGGCTGGACGCTACTGGAAGAAGGAGCCACGACCGCCGACCCGATCCGAGTGATGAAGTATTATCGGCTACTCTGGGAGAGTATGACGGGGGAAGGATGGCAAGGTGACGGGGTGACGGGGTGACTTTTCTCTTCGGGAGAATCGGCTTTCGGATGCCCGATCACGCTGAACAAACGACGCCGAGCCAGTCACCTTGTCACCCAATCATCCAGTCATCCTACGGGCTTCACCGTGGTGATCCAATAAAACGGCTTGCCGGCTTCGTCCTGCCGTAGCTCCGCCTTGAGGTGGGCCTTCGACAGGATCTTCTGGATGATCAAACTGTAGGACAGCTTCTTGGCCGGCAGCGTGACTTCCACTTTACTCGGGTCGATCCCGTGGAGCGCCATCGCGTTGTGATCGAACAGCATCGGCACTTTCAAGCGTTCGCCGATCGCCGCCAAGGCCTCTTCCAGCGGCGTCGCGTTCATCTCGACCTCGATCATTTCGAATCGCTCGGGAAAGAACTTCGCGTTGATTCCCTGCGGCTTCCAACCACAGGGCCACGATTCGTGCCCGCTCACGGGCTTGCCGATCCGATACTGGATTTGCCCCCCGGGCGGCCGCCGCGGCTCGAGTACCAACCCGGCCGGACGCACGGCCACCGCCAGTGCCGTGCCGATCGAGAGTCCTTGCAACTCTTCGGCAATCTTGACCTTCTCCAACTCGCCAGCGGCCCCGGGATCGAAGGCCAGCGTGAACTTCAGGTTCTTTCCGCACGCGGCCACGACATCGGCCGCGATCTTGCCGGTCGTGCTTAACTTGACCGCCGGGGTGAGGTCGGTAGTCGCATCAAGGAGTTGCGCAGGCAGCAGGCCGAAAGCGGACCGCTGCTCGGCTACGCCCGGAATGCCTTGATCGATCAAGTTATCCAACCATTGCTTAATGCCGGCCCGGTCGTGCAGCGTGAATTTTCCACCTGGAAGGTATAAGACATTGTTGGCCTTGAGAATGCCTTTCACTTTATAGCTCGGCGCCTCCTTGCGGCCGATCATCTCAACCGAGATATCGTCCTGTTCGCCGACCGAATGGATCGAGAGACCGCTGACGCCCACTTCCGTGAGTAAGTTGTGCCATTCCTGGGCTCCCGTGATTGGGAAGCCCGGCTCGGTGCCAAGCTCCAAGGACACGCTCGGCTTGGCTTGAGCCGTGCTGGTCCAAGCGACGACAGCAATCGCGAACACGGACACAACACAGCGGATAGAAACCATGCTGGGGTGCTCCTGGAAAACCAAAGCGGGCGACCGGCGGATCCATACGATTTGATCCATACGATTATAGCACGATGGTTCCGGTTGCGTTTCCGCATGCTGCCGCTGCCATCAGGAGCCGGATACTCAGCCGGCGTCACGCCGCCTTCGGCTTGCGTCGCTGCGCCCGTTTGACAGGCACCGCCTCGTACAGCCAGGCGCCGCCCCGCTTGCCCACCTGGCGAATGGCGCCGCAGTGGCGCAAGCAATAGGCGATCCGTTGGGCTATGCGCCGACGCACCTCGAATAATTCCGCCATGTCGCCGGTGTGAAATGGGGCCGGCAATCCCGCCGGGAGCATGTCCCAGAGATCAGCAGCGGTCGCTAAGCGTCGCTTATCGACGATGGCCACCAGTTTTTGATCGGTGACCACGTGGTCGGTCCGACGCCAACGTCGCCGGCGACCGTGACCGGGAGCTCGCCATTCTTCGACCTCGACCAGCACCACTTCCAAGGTCAGGCGGGGATGCGGAAAGACGCGCGTAAAGTAAACCAACTCCTCGAACAGGTCCAGCAGCGAGCCACGCTTCGGACTCACCCGCCGCGTCGTGCTGCCGGCCTGAGCTTTCACGAGGACCTTGCGAGCCACAATCGGCTTGACGACCAGCACCTGGTGGTCTTCGAGCAACTTGCGAATCTTATCGCGAATGGCCGCCAGCGAGCCGTGTTGGATCTCGATCAGTTCCTGACCGACGACGGCATCGATGCGATAGTCGCCGAGCCGGACCTCGACCTGGTCCGGGCTGCCGGCGTAATGGCTTTTTAAAGCTCGATGCAGCGAGGTTTCCATACCGGCGGCATTTCTCCAGGCAATCGGCTCTGCTCGACGCAATCTCACTCGGAAAGATATGGGAGCCCGCAGCGCCAGCAAGGAACCTTGGGAATCGCTGTCCCTTGCTGGCGCTGCGGGCTCAGGCCCAAATCTCATCTCGGCGGCTCGATGCCGAAATCGCGGATCGTCAGCAAGCTGTGGAGCGGGAAGCCTCGCGCGGCGAAGGCTGCGGCGCCTCCTTCCAGGCGGTCGATGATCGCGATCACCCGTTCGACCTTCAGTCCCACGGCTTCGGCCCGTTCGATGGCTTGCAGCGAGGAGCCGCCGGTGGTGACCACGTCTTCCACAATCACGACGCGGTCCCCCGCCTGGACGGGCCCCTCGACGAAGCGCTGCGTGCCATGCCCTTTGGCCTCTTTGCGCACTAGGAATCCCTTCAGCGGCACGCCGCGCACGCCGGCCATGGTCACCACCGCCGCCGTGATCGGATCGGCCCCAATGGCCATGCCGCCGACGGCTTGCGGCAGCGTGATGCCCAGCAGATCCAGAATCCCCTCGGCAATCAGCCGGCAACCTTCCGAATCTAACGTGATCTGTTTGCCGTCCAGGTAATAGCTGGCCTGTTTGCCCGAGGCCAGCGTGAATTGTCCAAATTTCAGCGCCTTGCGCGCACCAGTTCAACCAGTTGTTGCTTGTCGTACACCCTGAAGGACCCCCCGCAAATTACAAAGCCGCGGCCGGACAAAGAGGATTTTTATAAGGAAGGCAGGAGGAGGACAGGAAGATTCAACAGTGCGAGACCCTCGGATTCCTTAGTCTTCCTAGCTTCCTGTATTCGTTATTAATCCGCAAGAAGCTTGCATGGCACACAGCTTAAGCAAAGCAGGATTTATAAGGAAGGCAGGAAACCAGGAGAAGAAGAAGGATAAGAAGAAGTGCAGGAAGGTTTGCCGAAGTGAGCTCCTCGTCTTCTTTCTTTCCTTTTCTACCTTCCTGCATTCCTGATTAGATTCTTCAGAACCCTGCGTTGCAGACGGCTTACCGGCGAATCGTGACCCGGGAGCCGATCGACAGAATGTCGAACAGGTCATCGACGTCGCGCGGGCCGAGAATGATGCAGCCGGCCTGGTCCGCTCGGCCCAATGCATTCGGGTCGTTGGTGCCGTGAATTCCGTAACCGTCGTCCACCGAGGGACCGGCACCGAGGCCCAACCAGCGGGCACCCAGCGGATTCGCCGGATCGCCCCCGTCGATTGCCCGGTCCAGTCCGCGATAGGGAGGATTAACCGTCTTATTGATCACCGTATATTGCCCCTCGCGCGGCGGGTTGTCGCGACCGACGCCGATCGTGAATCGGCCCGCGTAGGCCCCGTTCAAAATCAACGTGAGTTGGCGGCGATCGAGACGAATGATGGCTTCAAACGGTCCGCGCACGATCTTCAGCCGGTCGCCCGGCCGCAGGCCTTGCGGGTCTCCGATACCGTTGATCTTCGCCAGCAGTTGCCAAGGAACGTTATAGCGCTGGCCGATGTCATCCAAACGGTCGCCCGGCTGAACTTCGTAGGGTGGTTCGAGCAAATCCTTGGTCGAATAGACCACCGTGCCCGCCACCTGGTCCAGCAGCGTGCAAAGCTGCTGCTGTTCGGCCTCGCTAACCTGCGGATTGTCGTACCAGGCGGAAAGTTTAAGTAGGCCTTCGGCCAGGCGGCCGGCGGCCAAATCTTGACGCGCCCGTTCCATCGTGGCCGCGAACGAGCCTGTCGCGGAAGGATCCGCCGTGAAACCGACACCCGCATCAGACGAGTTGGGAGGGGCGCCCGCGGCAACTTGATTCGCCGACGGATTGCCTCCAGCGCGCCAGTTGGCCCCGTCGCCCGGCGGAGTTCCGGCGACGTCCGCCGGCATGGCCGAGGCCGCGCCAAACGGCGGGGCACCGGCCAGCGGTTGTCCCGCGCCTGGTGCAACCGCAAAGCCAGGAGGTCCGGCCGGGGCATTGGGACTGCCGCTCGCCGCGCCGGGGACTGGACTCGCAGTGGACGCGCCTGTCGAATTTGCTGCTTGGGGAGGTGCGCCTGACCATGACGTTCCGCCATCGCCCAACTGCACCTTGGGAGTCGCATCCCAGCCGTCGACGGCGGCGGGGGGCGGTGCATCCGGTTTACGATTCAGCCGGCTCCAAACGCCGTAGCCGATGCCGCTCACAATGGCGACGATCAACAATGGCTTAAGCGTATTCACTGACGGTCCTCCTTGACCACGCGCACTCGGGCATTTCCAGCGGAAGCTACCTTGCTCCGCGATAGACCAGCCGAGCCCGCTGGGAATCCCATTCCCAACCGGCTGGTATTTCAACCCGCCCCTGCAAACAATTTTGCGCACGGCGATAATACGCGAACGCAAAACTTGCAGCTAGGGCAAGTTTTAGGCCAAAGGGTGACACTGGGGGAGTTTGGCAGTGTCGGAAGGCACCGATCAAACCCTTCTCCCTCTGGGAGAAGGTGGCGCGGGCACCGATGCCCAATGTTGGTCGGCCGCCGGATGGGGCGCGTCGACAAGGTCACGCCCCTCACCCATTCCCTCCATCAGAGGGGGATAACGGAAAAGCGTCTGACGAAGGCGAGTCGGCAGCGTCAGAAGGCTCCAACCCCTGCCGCACTCGGGCACGAAGCTCGACCAGCCGCTCTGCTAGCTCACGTTCAAAGCCGCGAGGGACCGGGTGATAGTACTGGCGGTCCACGCCCAGATAGTCTTGGGCAGCGACGGCGTCCGGGCTGTTGTGGGAATATTCATAGCCCTGCCCCTGACCTAGCCGCTTCGCTCCGGCGTAGTGCGAATCACGCAGATGGACCGGCACGGGCAACAGGCGTCCTTCCCGCACGTCGTGCCGGGCCTCGCCGATCGCCACGGTGGCGGCATTCGACTTGTGAGCACAAGCCAGGTAAGCCACCGCTTGCGCCAGCGTCAACTGGCATTCCGGGAGCCCGACAAACTCGCAGGCTTGCATGGCGGCCACTGCCAGCGGCAGAGCCTGCGGATCGGCGTTTCCCACGTCCTCGCTGGCCAGGATCACCAGCCGCCGAGTCAGAAATCGAACGTCTTCGCCCCCTTCCAGCATGCGAGCCAGCCAATAGATGCCCGCATCGGGATCGCTGCCCCGAATGCTTTTGATCAGGGCGCTTGCGCTGTCGTAATGCGAGTCGCCGTCGCGGTCGTATTCGATTTGCTTGCGCTGCACCGATTCGGCCGCCAAAGCCCGGGTCAAAGGGAGCGGCCGCTGGTCGCTCGACAGGACGGCCACCTCCAGCGCGCTCAAGGCCCGCCGGGCATCGCCGTCGCAAACTTCGGCCAGGAAGTCGAGCGCCGCGTCGTCGATATGGATGTCCAAGGTGCCAAAGCCGCGCTCCTTGTCGGCGATGGCCCGACGGAGCAGCCTCTTGATGTCGTCCGGCTCCAAGGGCTCGAACTGAAACACGCGGCTGCGGCTGACCAGCGCACTGTTGAGGGCGAAGAACGGATTCTGCGTCGTGGCTCCCACCAGCACCACCGAGCCGTCCTCGACGTCCGGCAGCAGCACGTCCTGCTGGGCCTTGTTGAAGCGATGGATCTCGTCGACGAACAGCAGCGTCTTGTTGCCGCCGGTAGCCAGCCGATCGCGGGCCGCATCGAGCACTTCGCGCAGCTCCTTGACGCCGCTGGTCACGGCGCTGAGTTGGGTGAAGCGGCTGCGGGTGGCGCTGGCCAACAAGCTGGCCAGCGTGGTCTTGCCGGTGCCGGGGGGACCATAAAAGATGACCGATCCCAAGCGGTCGGCGGCGATCAACCGCCGCAGCAGCTTCCCTTCGCCGAGAAAGTGCTGCTGCCCGACGAATTCATCGAGCGTAGCCGGCCGCATCCGAACGGCCAAAGGCTGAGCCCGACGACGATTGACGGCTTCACTGGCGGCGAAGAGGGACATGGGCGGGTGGTTTCTCGCGAAGGGACGCAGGGAATGGGAATCTGCCTCTTGATTCTACGGGCTGGCGCTGGCCAGGCGAAGGGCGGGGCAACAATCGCCCAGGCCCGGTGGCAGGGTGATTAGGCAGGGCCAGTGGCATGCGTCTGACCTGTTTCGCGCGCTTTGGCGCCACGCAACGCGGCAACCCCAAAAAATCAGGTGAATCCCGCCTTCCCAACAGTTAGATTGGTAACTATCCACTTCCCATATGCGCTGCGGCGCATGCGTCTAATCGTGAATCTACCGTGGAATCCTTCACTCATTCCTTCGACGCAGCGGCGAACACCGATCCCACGTCGCGCAGCTTGCTCGATGGTGTGCGGCAGCGCGATCCCGAGGCCTGGCGGCGATTTGCCGCCATCTATGGCCCGATTGTCTATCGCTGGACGTTGCGTCATGGTCTGCAAGATCACGACGCGGCCGACGTCGCTCAAGAAGTGTTCCGCGCGGTCGCCGAGAACATCCAACGATTCGAGCATCGTTCGCCGGGCGACAGTTTGCGAGGCTGGTTGTGGACCGTCGCGCGCAACAAGATTCGCGATCACTACCGCCGACGGCAGAAGGAATTCGCCGCGGCGGGCGGCACAGACGCCCATCAGCGGCTGCAACAGGTGCCAAGCATACCGGACGAAAACGACGAGTCTCCCGTAGAGCTTGCGGCCGAACTTTCGCATCGCGCGCTTGCGTTCATCCAGAACGAGTTCGAGCCGGGCACCTGGCGGGCATTCTGGCGCACCGCGGTCGACGGGCAATCCCCCACCGACGCGGCCCGCGAACTGGGGTTGACCCTGGGCGCTGTCTACAAGGCTAAGTCCCGAGTTCTCTTGCGGTTGCGCCGCGAATTGGACGGTCTGCTCGATTGACTTCGCGCAGTCAGCGAAAAAATGGTGTCCAATGCGTGCGTTGTACTCCCTGAGCGACGACGCTCGGGGATCGAGCCCCGCGGCGCCGGACGACTTCCCAATTCACCGCCGAAACCTCTGAGTTTCATCATGAAATCGCATCCGTCGAAGGACGAACTATCGGGATTTCTTTTGGGCAAGCTGGCGCCGGAGGACACGGACCTCGTCGCCGGCCACATCGACGTCTGCGAGCCATGCCAAGCCACGCTGCACACCCTGGAAGGCCATAAAGACACGCTGTTGGTCGGCCTGCGCGGGCCGGCTCCAGCACCCGTCGCGCCGGAGGCGCAGCGAGTGGTCGATAACATCGCCAAAATCGGGCCGGCCGACGGCCAGCCCACCGCGCCCCCGTCCGGAGCCGCGGCAGCCGGTTTGTCGGCGGCCGCAGCAAAAATCGCTCCGACCCGCGCCGCGGCCCCCTCGCGCGAGCAGTTCATCACCGCGTTGTCGACCGCGGGCATCATCGAGCCGGACGAATGGGACGCTCTGGAAGCGGCCGTCCCGGCGATCGCCCAGGCGGCCGACGAGACGGCCCTGGCCCGAGCGCTGATCGCGCACGGCACGCTGACGAAGTTTCAGGCCGTGCATGTCCTGCAAGGCAAGGCCAAGAGCCTCGTGCTCGGCGAGTATCTGGTGCTCGACAAGCTGGGGGCGGGTGGCATGGGCCAGGTCTTGAAGGCCCGCCATCGACGCATGAAGCGCCTCGTCGCCGTCAAGATATTACCCGCATCTCTGTTGAAAACCCCCGACGCGGTCAAGCGATTTCAGCGCGAGGTCGAAGCCGCGGCCAGGCTCGTCCATCCGAACATCGTCATTGCGCACGACGCCGGCCAGAGCGGCAACGTCCACTTTCTGGTGATGGAATATGTGGCCGGCAGCGACTTGTCGGCCCGTCTCAAGAAGGAGGGCCCGCTGCCGGTGCCCCAGGTGATCGATTATATCCGTCAGGCGGCCTGCGGCCTGGCCTTCGCCCACGCGAAAGGCGTCGTCCACCGCGACATCAAGCCCGCGAATTTGCTCGTCGACGCCCAAGGCGTGGTGAAGGTTCTCGATATGGGCTTGGCGCGTCTGGATGGGGACGCCGCCTCGCTCGCCGCCGGGGAAGGACTGACGCAGAGCGGCCAGGTGATGGGCACGGTCGACTACATGGCCCCGGAACAGGCCTTCGACACGCGCACCGCCGACGCCCGCGCCGATATGTACAGTCTGGGCTGCACGCTGCACCGTTTGCTCACCGGCCAGAACATGTTCGAGGGCGAAACACTCATGCAGAAGCTTTTGGCCCATCGCGAAAAGCCGATCCCCTCGCTCCGCGCCGCCCGCCCCGAGGTGCCCGCGGCGCTCGACGCACTGTATCAACGGATGGTGGCCAAGAATCCCGAAGATCGGCCGAAAATGGCCGAAGTCGTCCAAATAATGGAAGCGCTGGCGAAGCTGCCAGCCGCTGCAACTGCGAATCCCCAGCGCGGAGAGCAATTGCTTAGGCCGGTTCCCGTTGCCGGTAAGAAGCGCGTCGCGAAAGCTTCGTCAGGTGGCGGGCCGCCGATATGGCGGAACCCCCGCCTGATCGCCGCGGCCGGCGCCGGCGGTTTTCTGGTCCTGGTGCTCGGCATTTGGATCATCATTCGCGACCCCGACGGCCGCGAAATAGCGAGGGTCGAGGCCCCTGCGGCGCGAGCGTCGAAGTGAAAAGCTCCGATGGTGCCCCGCGCGAACCTCGCGTCGCGCCGCCGCCGGTTATTGAACGGCACAATTCCACCAAGAAGACGCTCCAGCCCGCCCTCGTCGGCCCCGCCCCTCCTCTGGCCGAGGCTCCCTTCGACGCTGCCCAGGCCAAGGCCTATCAAGCGGCCTGGGCCAGGCATCTCGGCACGACGGTCGAGACCGTCAACAGCGTCGGGGCGAAGCTGGCGATCATCCCGCCGGGCGAGTTCCTGATGGGCAGCACGCCCGAGCAGAACGCCCTCAGCATGAAGATGGCCGGGGATGCGAACTTGAAGCCAGACTCCTGGGACGTTCAGCGTCTGAAAGAGGAGATGCCGCATCATCGGGTGGTGCTGAGCAAGCCCTATCTCATGGGAGACACCGAAGTCACGATTGGCCAGTTCAAGAAGTTCGTCGACGCGACCAATTACGTGACCGAGGCCGAACAATACGGCTTCGGCAATTCCGCTGGTAAGAAAATGGAGGACTGGGTGACGCCAGTAATGAAGAAGATGACGTGGTGCGCGCCGGGCTATGCCGTCAACGACGATTCGCCGGTGACGCAAATCACCTGGAATGACGCCGTGAGTTTCTGCAACTGGCTAAGCGATCAGGAGAAGTTGACGCCCTGCTATCGGCAAGACGCGAAGGACGGTTGGATGCTTCTGACGGCCGCCAACGGCTACCGCCTGCCGACCGAAGCAGAATGGGAATACGCCTGCCGGGCCGGCACAACCACGCAGTTTTGGTTCGGCGACGACGTGGCCGAGTTGGAGCAGCGCGAATGGTACAACAAAAACGCAGGCGGCCGTGCTCGGGCCGTGGGCCTGAAGTTGCCCAACCCCTTCGGACTGTACGATATGCACGGCAATGTCCGGGAATGGTGCTCCGATTATTACGACGTGAAGTGGTACGAGGAAAGCCCATTAAACAACCCATTAGGCCCAACCGCCGTCCACGCTCGTGTGATCCGCGGCGGCTACGGGCGCTACCACCCGTTCTTCTGTCGCAGTGCGTCCCGCTACCTCACCACGCAGTCGAACCGCGACGACTACGACGGCTTTCGATATGTGCGGGTGCTCGACGGCCCGGCGGCGACGCCCAGCGCGGACGTTCCGCGGAGTGTCCCGCCTTCTGCCGCGAATATGGATCTTGATCGCCAGGTGGCGGAAATGGTGCTGCAAAAGGGCCCAGGGGGCAGCGTGCACCTCCTGCTTAATGGGCGAGAGATAAAAACCGGAAAGCTCGCTGAATTGCCAAGCGATCGCTTCACATTGACCGGTATTAACGTAACGACTTCTTTTACCGCTGCCGAGCTAGCGAAGATCGCTCAACTCCGGTCGCTCGGTCTCCTGGCATTCTACTTTCCAAGTCCTGTATCGGATGCTGATCTTAGCCATCTCACGGGACCTGACAACCTGATTCATCTCATTTGTCAAAGTCCCAACGTGACCGACGCGGGGCTTGCGGTATTGGATCGGCTGCCAAATCTGATACGGCTCAACGTGGTGCAAACCAAGATCAAAGGCCCAGGGCTGAAGCATCTGAAGTCGGTGTCGAACTTGATCGAACTCGATATTCCGGCTCCCGAAGATCCGTCGTACTGCGCCTCCTTGAAGGGTTTGACGCTGCTGACTCAACTTCGCTGCGGAGGACCGCAGTTCACCGACGACAGTCTAGACCACATCAAAGACCTGCCCAAGTTGGATACCCTCCTGCTGCGCGGTTCTACGATCAACGATGCCGGCTTCGACAAGATCAAGCAGATGCATAGTCTCAAGCATCTGGAGTTGGCCTATACGAAGGTGACAGACGCCGGTCTCCAGTCCATCGCTCAATTGAAGCAATTGGAGCGTCTCGATTTGAGCTATACCGTGGTGTCGGATGCGGGCTTGGAGTGGCTCGGCCCGCTGAAAATACTGTCTTTTCTTAGCCTGAGCGGCACGCGAATAACCGATAGCGGCTTGGAACGCCTGAAGAGCATGAAAACGCTGTTATATCTCCATCTGCTCAGCACCAACACAACAGCGGTCGCAATTGACCGCCTCAGAACGGCATTGCCCGCCTGCAAGATCGAATGGGACGAGTCCGCCAAACCGATCACGCCTCAGCCTGCTGCGCCCGGCAAGGCGATCACCACGTTCAACGATCCCGCGTTCAAGGAATGGATGAAGGACGTTGCCGCTCTATCGGCCGACAAGCAGGTAGACGCCGTCGCCCGGAAGTTGCAAGAGCTCAATCCAGGCTTTGATGGAAAGGTCACGGCCCCGAACAAAAACGCTCCGCCCGCGATCGAGAACGGCGCGGTCACGGGGCTAGGGTTTGACACGGACAACGTAACCGACATTTCGCCAGTGCGGGCATTGGCGAGTTTGAAAGACCTGTCTTGCCGAGGTAGCGCCGGTGGCAAGGGGCAATTATCCGACTTATCGCCACTGCAAGGATTATCTCTCAGGAGCCTGAGTTTCTACTCCACGCAGGTATCCGATGTGTCGCCGCTCAAAGGAATGCCTCTCACGTATTTGGATTGCAGTGGAACACCGGTGTCCGACCTTTTGCCGCTCGAAGGAATGAAACTGACGTTTCTGGATTGCCATATCACGAAGGTGTCCGATCTTTCGCCGCTACGAGGGATGCCACTGAGCTCGCTTATTTGCGGCCTCACGCTGGTTTCCGACCTGTCACCGCTCAAAGCGATGCCTTTGATGTGGCTGGATTGCGGGAACACGCTCGTTGCCGACCTTTCGCCGCTCCAAGGGATGCGTCTCAAGGATTTGAGGTTCGGCGCAACGCGGGTGTCTGATCTGTCGCCGCTAAAAGGCATGAAACTGACGTTCCTGACTTGCCGCAACACGCAAGTATCCGACCTATCGCCGCTACAAGGAATGCCTTTGACGACACTGGAGTGCAATTCCACGCAGGTATCCGACCTGTCACCACTTAAAGGGCTTGCGCTGGAAAACCTGTATTGCAACGACACGCGGGCGTCCGACCTGGCACCATTGCAAGATTGCAAGAACCTGAAAATGCTGCGTATCACAACGACCAAGGTCGCTCCAGCCGGCGTCGCCGCTCTGCAAACGGCTCTGCCCGCCTGCAAGATCGAATGGGATCCGGCGCCCGTGCCTGGGGGTTCAGCAACTAACGTGCCACCACTTCCTGCGGATCGTGCCGCCGCCCAGTGGGCAATTGCCTCGCGAGGCACGGTACGTCTCGAAATCAATGGGGCCGAAACCCCAAAAATTACGGCCCTTGGCGATTTGCCTCCGGGCGATTTTCGCGTTCGGTCAATCGACTTGCTCGGGACCCCGGTACGCGACGCCGAATTGGACCATTTAACAAGCCTGCAAAATCTGAGACAGCTCAATTTGGGGAACACGGGAACTTCAGACGCCGGTTTAGTCCACCTGCGGGATGTTCACAGCCTGACATTTATCGACTTGGGTAATACCAAGATCACGGACGCGGGCCTTGCAAATCTGACCGGATTACCGAACTTGACGACTTTAGGCCTGCTTGCAACTCAGACGACTGATGCAGGCCTTGATCCAATTTGCAAACTCGTCACGCTCATCTCCTTGAACCTCGATCATACGAAAATCACCAACGACGGCTTGAGCCGACTAAAAACACTCCAGCGATTGAGTTTCCTCAACCTCGACACGGTGGCGGTCAACGATCAGGGCATCGCGCACCTAGCCAAGCTGGAAAACCTGCATACCTTGATTCTGGTAAAGACGGGACTAACCGACGAGGGTCTGACTTACCTGGAAGGTCTGAAATATCTTCGAGATCTCAATATCAAAAGTACGCACGTTACGCCCGAGGGCGTGGCCAAATTCCATGCTGCCAGACAGTGCTGCCGGGTTGTCCGATTGCAAGGTCACGTACACTCCAGCGCCAACCGTTCAAAAGAGTCTCAACTGACCGGACGCGGGAGGTGGCGAGCGGAATTGTCCGCAATCGTAGGCCGGCAACTTGCCGTCCAGGCCATGCTTCTTCTTGAACGCGCGAAACACCTGTTCGATCTGTTGGGCGAGCAAGCCCGTGCCGGAGAGCCGCTCGCCGAACTCGGCTGAGTTGAGTTTGCCGCCGCGCACCGAACGAATCGCGTTTTCAATCCGCCCGCGACTGTCGGGCCGGGTGCGCTCGAGCCATTCCAGAAACACCGGCCTCACGGTCAGGGGCAGCCGCAGCATCACATGGCCGGCACTCTGGGCTCCCGCCTCGGCCGCGGCTGCCAGGATCGACGGTATTTCGCTGTCGGTCAGTCCGGGAATCACGGGAGCCACCATCACTCCGGTCGGGATGCCGGCGGCCGTAAGTACCCGGATCGCTCGCAGCCGTGCGGCCGGCGTGCTGGTGCGCGGCTCCATCGTTCGCCCCAACTCAGCATCCAGCGTGGTGACGCTGATATAGACGTGAACCAGCCCGGCCGCGGCCATCGGCCCGAGAATGTCGAGATCGCGCACGACCAGCGCATTCTTCGTAATGATGCCGATCGGTTGTCGCGCTTCCAAGGCAACTTCGAGGCATCGGCGAGTCAGCCGAAACTCTCGCTCCGCCGGCTGGTAGCAATCGGTCACGCCGGAGAAGGTGATTGGCTCCGGTTGCCACGATGGCCGAGCCAGAAACGCCCGCAGCAGTGCCGGGGCATCGTGCTTGACCAGAATTTTTGTTTCGAAGTCCAGCCCGGCATTCAGGCCCAGATACTCATGGGTCGGCCGCGCATAACAATAGGAACATCCGTGAGCGCAGCCTCGATACGGATTGACGCTGAATCGGAAGGGAATATCGGGGCTGTGGTTCTCAGCCACGATGGTTTGCGTGGCATCCGACAAGTATTCGATGGCCGGCTGGTTCGCGTCGGCCAGGAAATCGGCATCGCCCTCGAAGTGTTCCCAATCGTCTTCGAGATGCACCGCCTCGAACCGATTGGCCGGATTGATGTGCGATCCGCGGGCTATTGGGGAGCGTTTTTCAGGGCTACGGCCGGTGAAATCTCGCTCACGGTCCATCGCTCACCTTGCTCGTCAGGGAACACGCTCGTGAATACTGGACAATTGTACATATTGTCCCGAATTGGGCCAATGGGGAATGGCACTAGCTTTTCGGGAGGCGGCGGGGGCGAGATGGTAGCGGGATAACCCTGACTTCCGCTTCTGGAAACAACCGACGCATGCGGTCAATCTCGGCGGCACCGTCACCTATAGAGACCTCGATGAACTGCGCGAAGCATTCGTCGCCCATGAAGATTTCAGACCAACTTGGCGGCGGAATTTGCAAAACCTTGTGCCGCTCTTGCATCCAATTCAGCCGGTAGCCGAGCCAGCCCAGTGGAATGGCCGCGAGCGAGAACAGCACGAACAACGTCCGCAGAGAGAAGGCGAACCAGCGGCGGCGCGGAGGCGTCATGGCTGAGCATCCTCCTGTCTTTGCTCTCTCGCTTGCGGGTGAGCAACGAAGGATGACAACGAAAGCACTCCGATCAGCAGTGCAGCAAATACCGCCGTTAGGATGTGCCTGATTGGATACTTGGCGGTGGTCTCATCCCTGATAATTCCGCTAATTCGCGGTTGCCATTAAATCACGACCGCCACTAGCGGGGTCGCACACAAGGTTCACCCACCGCCCACCCGTGCGTTTGCTTGACCACGTTCGCCGCGCGGGGTAGGTTCGAGAGGAGTCCCTTTTCCCGTCGATGGCTTTCCGGCCTCATGCAAGGAACGTTTGATGCAATGTGATCGAGTGGCTCATGCTCTGGGGACTTTTATTCTGGCCGTCGCCTCGAGCGGCGCTCGTCGCCCCACAGGCTTGGAGCAATGACTATTATCTCACCCTCGGCGGCGGCCCAGTCCCACGTCCAACCAGGTGTCGCTGGAAAAGAACGTGCTGTTCTTTCAGCGGGTGCTCGCCGAGCGCAATCCGGCGGGCAGCCGCACACGATATCTACTTCGCCGACGGCGACTCCCCCAACCGCGACGTGCAATTCGTCGATCCGGAGTGGGACGTGCCGCGGGCCAATCGCCTGCTGGCCGGCTTGCCAAGCAGGATGACGACCTGGGCTGCCAGTATCGCAATCATCAGGTGCCCGGCGTGCGCGGCGCGATGACCCGCGACAATCTGAACCGCTGGTTCACCGAAGTCGGCTCCAAGCTGCCGCGCCGGCGACCGGCTGGTGCTGTACGTCACGGGTCACGGGGGCAAAGGGGACAAGGACTCGCCAGAACACGAAACTCTGGCTGTGGGGACATGAGCCGATCACGGTCCATGAACTGGCCGGGCTGCTCGACAAGCTGCCGGGCGAAGTCGCCGTCGTGGCCGTCATGGTGCAGTGCTATTCGGGCGGTTTCGCCAACCTGATCTTCGAGCAAGGCCAGCCGGACAAGCCGCTCGCCAAAGCCAACCGCTGCGGCTTCTTCGCCACGGTTCACGACCGGATCGCCGCCGGCTGCACCTCCGATATCGACGAGGAAGACTATCACGAATACAGCAGCGCCTTTTGGGCGGCCATTAGCCGGGCGAGAGCGAACGGGCAAAGCAGTGCCGCCGCCGGATTTCGACCACGACGGCACCGTCTCCTTCGCCGAGGCACACGCCTACGCCCTGCTGACGTTCAGACACGATCGACATCTCCGTGAAGACGTCCGACTGCGCTGCTCCGCCGGTTCAGCAAGTGCCAGGGCAACGACCCGCCGGAGCTTGTCACGGTCGGACGCCCCTTACAAACAACTCGCCGGCTTGGCATCGCCGGCCGATCGGGCCGTCATCGACGGCCTGTCTACGCAGCTTGGCCTGGAGACCGCCGATCGATCCGCCACGGCGCGAAAACTGGCCGAGTCGATCCAAAAGGAGCGACAACAGCTCGAAGACCAAAAGAAAAAACAGAACGCCAAGCTCGACAAGACCCGGGAACACCTTCACCGCGCCGTCACCTGCGCTGGCCGGAACTGGCAAACCCCTGGGATCCGAACGTCTGCAACCTGCTGCTCGAAGAGCCTCAGCAGATTGTCACGGCCGTCGAATCGCACCGCGAATATAGCGATTTCGACGGGGCCGCTCGCGAAGTCGACTCGATCGGCGACCAGCGCCAGGACCTCGAACGCAAATGGGTCAAATGCCAGCGGCTGCTGCGGACGCTGGAAAACGTGGCGCTGGCCGCGAATTTGCCAAAGCTAGCCGGTGCCGACATCCAGGCCCGCTACCAACAATTGCTGGCCGCCGAGTCCGGCACGCTCGGGCGTCAGCCCTAACTGGGCAATCCACGCCGCCTTACGCCAGCGGCTCGGAATGAGGTGCTTGCTGCTTAGCAACGCCGTTGAACGTTGCCCGCTGCCGCCGAACAAGGACTACTTGGCCGCCTCTTTCGGCAGGATTTCAAAGGTGATCGCGTTGGTCGGATACAAGCAGCGGATGTTTCGCTTGCTGCCGGGTTTCTCCTCGAACGGCACCTGGGCTTCGCCGTTGAGGATGAAGCTATACATGCCGGGTGCGATCTTCGCCGTGTCCAACTTCAGGTTTTTTTGAGTTTCGCCGACAAGCACCTTGGTCAGCGGGACGTCCAGACCCTTGATTTGCGGCAAGCCGGCCGCGCCGAATTGCACTTCGCTGGGCATGTCGGCCCGGCGCTCCACGTGCAGCGTCAACTCCAAGGGCTGGCCGGCTTGCAAGTGGAACTCGGCCGGCGTGGCCGAAACGGTAAACGGAGCCGAATCGCGCACGGCAAGCATGATCGTCCGCGTCATGCGGGCGATACCGGGCGTGTTGACCGTGTCCCAGGTCATCACGCCGCCGCGGGCACGGCGTTCGATCGGGCCCGTCTCGCCGTCCGAGACTCCCACGATTTCAATCTCCGCTTCGCCGATGGGTGCGTCCGCGGCCGATTCCAGCACCAGCGTGCCCCACTTGCCTTCGGCGTTAATCACAAAGGGCTTTGCCGTCACGCCGGGCGGAAGAGTGCGGGCGGCCACGGTGATCGGAGCCTTATGATTGCCAAGCCGCCAGACCAACACGTCGACACGCTCGTGGCCGCCGCGATACAGCACGTGGCTATCGATTCGGGTCTCGTGCGGCGGCGTGCAGACGAATTGAAAGTCGGGCGTGCGGCGGGCGATCTCCAAGCGGTAGACGTATTGCGGTCCGCCCTGCAATTGGCCGTACAAATGTTCGAGCCGCAGCTTATAGTCGCCGTCTTCCGGCGGAGTCAGCTCATAGCGAATGTCGCGGCTGAAGGTGGCGAAGCGCAACTGGCCGATGTTTTCACCGTCGTCCTGCGGGCTGGCCAGGATGTCTCCCTTGGGAGGCTTAAGCACTTCCATGTCCGGATCGGCCGGCGAGCCGATGCGCTGGGCATGCACCGACACGGTGATCGGCTCGTCCTTTCTTGGCGGCGAAGACGTAATAGTCGACATCCTTCTGCGGATTGAATTGCCCGCTGACGGCGGCATGGCAACGTCAATCGCTGGGCCTCTTCCGGCCGGTTGTTCGGCTCTTGCTCGCGAGCTCCGGATCGGGACTGAACACCAGACAGCCGCGCGTTCGAAGATGCCGACCGGCGACGGGAGCCGCAACTCCATGCCGTTGAGCAGCGACGACCGGGGCCGCAGCACTTCTCCCAGCAGCAGCGACGCGGCCAGCAGCGGCATCCGCCGGCGGACGTCACCGGGAGGTCAGCTTGTCCGAGCGGACGGCCGTTGATCGACAACCCGGACTTTTCGCCTCCGGGCAAGTTGCGGCCGAACAGCGTCACGGGCGTCGTCTCGCCGGGCTGCACGCCGGTCGGCAGCACGTAATCGACCAGCGGCGCCGTGCCGATTCGCAGCCGGTAGAAGTGCAAGTCGCCGCCGTTGTACAGAAAGTCGCTGAACTTGACGTAATAGTCGCCGTCGGCCGGCACGTCGAAATCGATCAGCGGATCGGTCTTTTCGTTGCGGCTGTTTTCGTCCTGGCTGACGGCCAATTGCTTGCCGTTGGCATCGTACAGCCACAGAAAGCCGTCCAGCCGCGAATCGATGCCGCCAGGCCCAGCATTCGATCAGCACCCGCTGGCCCTGCTTGGCGCTGAAAACGAACCAATCGACATCTTCCGGCAGGCGCGAGTCCGCAGACGACGCTGTTCAGCGGCACCCGGTTGGCCTTGGCCTGCTCGTTGTTCGGCTCCTGCTCGAGCGACTCTTCCTGATCGCCGACGACGAAGGCCCGCGGGTTGCTGATGCCATACTTGCGACACGATGCGCACGTCGTAAATGCCCACCGGCACGTCGGCCGCCACGGCGACCTTGAACCGCGGCTTTCTTGTCCGCTTGCTCCGGCAACAGTTCGGCGGTGATTCCGCGATGGCTGAAATAAAGGCCGGCGGGCTGCTCCAAGTTTCGCCCTTGCAGACCACATCAACGCTGGTTCCCTGCCGAGCACCGGTGGGAAGACGCTCAGCACGCGCGGCACCGGCAACTCGGCCCAGGCACCGGCCGGCAACAACAACAGGGCGGCAGCAGATACGGCAAACGCAGCATGCCGCAGCGACGAAGGTTGCGACTAGCGGTCCTACGGACGTTAGCTCAGGCGATAATCTCGTCGATCGGGTCGCCGTAGTTCAGGATCTCGACCGGGCGGTTGGCGTCGTTGACGTAGGTCTTGTGCCGGTTGATGCCCAGCAGGTGATACATCGTGGCCAGCACGTCCTGCGGCGAAGTGGGACGTTCTTTCGGGAATTCGGCTCGGGCATCGCTTTCGCCCAGGACCACGCCGCGCTTCAGGCCGCCGCCGGCCATGACCGCGGTGAACACGTTCGACCAGTGGTCGCGGCCCGAGCCTGCGGATTGATCCGCGGCGTGCGGCCGAACTCGCCCCAGACCAGCACCAGCGTGTCTGTCCAGCCGGCCGCGCTCGATCCAGGTCTTCGATCAGCGCCGAATAAGCTGCGTCGAACTGCGGCAAGCTTTTGGTTCTTCAGGGTCTCGAAGTTGTTGGCGTGCGTGTCCCAGCCGCCCATGTCGACCGTGACGAACCGCACGCCCGCTTCGACCAGCCGCCGGGCCAGCAGCATGCTTTGACCCCATTTTGTGGCGGCCGTAGCGATCGCGCAGGGCGGCGTCTTCCTTGCTGATGTCGAACGCCTCCTGCACCTTGGGCGAGGTGACCAAGTCCCAGGCCTGCTGGCTGAAGGTGTCCATGCCGGCCAGCACGCCGGAGGCATCGACGTCGCGGCGGATCGTGTCGAAATGCCTGAGCATCGCCATGCGGTGTTCGAGCTGCTCCATGCTCACGCCGCCGGGCAACTGCAGATTGCGGACGCTGAACTTCTCGTTGCTCGGATCGTCCATCGTGTTGAACGGGTTGTAGGCCACGCCCAGATAGGCCGCCGCCGAGCTGCGCGGGCCGTTGCGGCACGGCCACATAGGCCGGAAAGCCCGGCTTGCGCGGCCCCTTCTCCTTGGCCACGATGCTGCCGTAGCTGGGCACTTCCTGGGCCGGAATGTCGTTCGTCGGCTTGTAGCCGGTGAGCAGCATGTGCGTGGCCGACTCGTGGCCCGAGTCGGGATGCGTGCACGCTGCGAATCACGCACAGCTTGTCGCACACCTTGGCGATCTTCGGCATGTGCTCGCAGACCTGGTAGCCGGGCACGCTGGTGGCGATCGGGTTGAACGTGCCGCGGAATTCGGCCGGAGCCTGCGGCTTGAGATCCCACATGTCCAGCTGGCTGGGCCCGCCCCCTTGCCAGACAGGATCACGCTCAGATCGCGCTGCTGGCCGGCCGGCCTGAGCGGCGGCAGCCGAGCCGCGCAGCAAACTGTCGAGCCCAAGGCCGCCGAACGAAAGCGCCCCGACCTTGAGCATGCTGCGTCGCGAGATTCCGTCGCAGGTCCGATATCGCGCCTTGAACGACGGATATTTAACATGGTCGTCTGTCTCTGCAAAGTAACTGTTTTGGATAACCGTTGCGGCTGAGTCTGATGTGCCGACATCTTAATGGTTGAACAAAAATTCTTTGGTGTTGAGCAGCACCCAGGTCAAGTCGCCGAGCGCCGCTTCACGTCCTTCGCCGTCGACAGGTAACTCGGTCGCCTCGGCCATTTCAGCCTCGTCGGGCAGCCGGCCATAGGTGACCAGGTACAGCTCCTCGACCATTTCGTGGGACGACTTGCCGCTGGCGGCCAATTGCACCACAGCCGCCCCTTGGCGTTCGATCAGCTTGTTCTGAATTTCGGACGAGTTCATCAGGTGCAACATCTGGGCCAGGTTCGGCGCATAGCTGCGTTCGCATTCGCAGGCCGTCTCGCGCTGCGAGCGGCCAAACACGTCCAGAAAATAGGAACTGGCGCGCCTGATCCGGCATTTCGATGGCCCGCGTCCCCAGCGGCAAGCCGGGATATTTTTCCGGCGAGCCGGTCACCGCTGTCGATCGCGTCGGACAGCACTTCGGCGCGGCATCCGCTTGGGAAAGTAACGGGCGTAGTTGCGGCGATCTTTGCTGTTCAGTTCGGTCGGCACGGAACTCAACGCATAGACTTCGGACGTCATGATCTGGCGGATCAGATGCTTCAAGTCGAACTTGTGGGCGATGAAATCGCGGGACAAGGTCTCGAGCAGTTCCGGATTGCTGGGCGGATTGGTCACCCGCATGTCGTCCACGGCTTCGACCAGTCCCACGCCCATGAAGTGGGCCCACATGCGGTTGCACAATCGCCGGGAGCGAAATAAGGGTTGTCGGGCTCGGCCAGCCAATTGGCCAACAACTGCCGCGGATCTTCGCCGTGCACGTATTCGATATTCCGGGCCGCCGAGGGCTTTGGGCTTCATGACCTTGCCGGTGCGCGGCTGGTTAGCCGCCCTCTTTGCGAACGAAGATCGCGTTCTCGTCGGACACTTCGCCGGCTTGATCCCCAGCCGGGCAAAGAACGCGGCCATGCCCCAGTAATCTTCCTGGCTCCAGCGCTCGTAAGGATGATGGTGGCAATTGGCGCAGTTGATCCGCGTGCCCATGAAGACCTGGCTGGTGTCGTTCACCTGGTGAACCACGTTCCGCACGTGGCGATACCAAACCACCGGCGGATTGTCGGTGACGTTCCCCTGGGCCGTGAGAATCGTCGGCGGCAAACTGGTCGTAAGGCATGTTGGCGGCAAAGGCTTCGTGGATCCAAGCGGCAAAGGCGAAGGTGCCCCGCTTCTGAGTCTCCCCCTTGCGCTGGTTCCGCAGCAAATCGCCCCACTGCATGCGCCCAATAAGCTGGCGTATTCGTTCCGTTCCAGCAGCCGGTCGACCAGGCGAGCCCGCTTGTCCGGGCTGGTGTCGGCCGTGAACTGCGCGCACTTCCTCGGCCGTCGGGCAGCGTGCCGATCACGTCCAGCGAAGCGCGGCGAATGAATTCGGCGTCGCTGCACGGCGGACTGGGAGCGATCCCCAGCTTGCGCCATTTCTTCAGCACCAGTTCGTCAATCGGCCCGCGAGACTGAAATTGGGCATAGGCACTGTCCGGCAATTGGCCGCCGTAGGGAACCGTCAGGCGGGCGACGTCCACCAGGCCCATGTAACGGACCATGATCGTGCCTTCGCCCGTGGCATCCAGCGTGCTGGCCAGACCGCCCGGGGTGACCGCCGACCAGGTCGGGCTGTTGAGCCTGGTATTGGGCTTCGGCGGTGACGTCTTCGCGTGCTGTCGTCGGAATACGTGGCCACCACGCGCAATTGCTGCTGCGAGCCGCGCGAGCAGCAAGCGTTCGCGCGGCAGCACTTCGATCCGCACGACGTGCGGATCATCCGACTTGCCGACCGGCATCCCCTGCTCGATCCAGCGGCGCAACAGCTTGGCCGCCGCGCTGTCGATTTCAAACCGGCGACCGCCGCCATGAACGACTCGCGCCGTGGCTTTGGTCGAGCAGCAGCGAACGCTCCGGCGCGGCCGGGAAACACGCGGCGGCCGTGCGCCTGCTTGACGATCGCTTCGTAGTCGCCCGCGGCGTCGAAGCCGAGCAGCGACAACTTGAAGCCGTTCTGGCCGGTCGCCTTGCCGTGGCAGCCGCCGCTGTTGCAGCCGAACTTGGTGAGGACGGGGATGATGTCGTTGGCGAAATTGATCGGCCGCTCGACGCCGAACTGCTCGACCTTCACGTCCAGATCGGCGGCCACTTCGGTCGCCTGCCCCGGAGCACCCTGCCCCGGTTGCTTGATCGCGATGTGAATCTTGGTGCCGCCGTCGCCGCTGGACTTCAACTGGCCTAGCCCCACGGAGACGATGGCCTGGTTCGCCACCCGATACTGGGCGGCGTGGGTGACGTCGCGCTGGCTGCCGTCGGCCATCTGCGCGGTCACCAGAAGCTGAACCATATCGTCCGCGCCGTGCAGCACGACCGGGCTGGGTTCGACCACGAGGCGGTCGATCTTGACGGCAGCAACTTTGACAGCAGCGACGCTCGCCGCGTCGTCAGCGGCCGGTGCGACCGTCGTTACCAATCCAACGACAGCCAATGCGGCAACCAGTTGCAGCAGCGCACTGCGCATAGAGCCAACTCCAACGAGTGTGTTTCAGCAAATGCTAAGGTTAATCTACGCGGCGGGCGGACCCAAGAGGCCCGGGATCATCTAGCCGCTGGGGAGCGGCTTACAGCGCGGCAAATTGGCCTGTGATAAGCACATCGCGGTGCGCAGGCAGGTACAAACTTTGCTCTGCTTATGAATAGATACTGAATCGGTCGACCAGTCAATAGTCTTTGATGCGTTTTCCTGCCCCGCCCTGCCCCTTCGCTAAACTGCCGGCGATTCCCCCCAGTTTATCGTTTACCCAGCCACAGAGGGGCAATCCCGATCAGCATCCCAACCACCAGCCCCCCCGCGTGGGCACCGTTGGCGATTGGCCCGACGGTGCCCGTCATGCACAAGAAGAACCAAAAAACGCACATGAAGACCATCTGTGGCGGCATGTACAATCCGGAGCTGGGGACGAATTTGCTTTGCATCCAAATGTAGCCAAACATCGCGTAGACGACTCCGGACATCCCGCCGAACACGGGCCCCGCCGTGAAATACTGGGCCAGGTTGGAAATCGCCGCCGCGGCCAGCACGATCAGGACCAACCGCAGGGGCCCTTGTCGCTGCTCCACGACGGCCCCGAGTTGCAACAGGGCCATCATGTTGAACACGATGTGGGCAATGCTGAAATGTAGAAAGATGGGGGTGATCAGCCGCCAGAGTTGGCCGTGCGCGATCTGAATCAGCCCGAAATACGGTTCCCGCAACAGATCTTCGAGGGGCGCATACACATTGGTGGAGATCAGCATCAGAGACGCGATTCCGGGCGGTTTTTCTTGCCGCAGCTCGGGGTCCACGGTGTCGCCCAGCCCGGTGAAAACCGCCACGACAATGCTGATGGCCGTTAGCGCCAGGATGAGTTTCCCGGAGCCTGCCCGTGGCCGGTTCCAGCGATCGCGCACTTCGACCACGTTCTTCCGCGCTTTGCGCAGGCCGCGCAGCCTCTTGCCGCCGCACGTCAGCCGCCGCCTGGCCGGCTTCGTCGTATCGGGCATCCTGCGGATTTTGCAGAAATGCGGGCAACTCTGCCTTGGCCCGTTCGAGCTGATTCTCGTCCAGGATCCAGAGCGCCCAGCGGTCATCGGACGGCTCGACGCGGCCGGCGATGCCCAACGTCAGCAGATAGTCTGCTAGTCGCTGTGCCGCTTCTTGAGTCGCCAGGGTTCCTGCTTGTCGCATCGGGTCGCTCTACCTTTTCAGTTTTATGGTTCGTTTTCTATGTTGTCGTGAGTTCTCTTGCGCTTTGAGCTAAGGGGCCAGTCGGACCCGTTGAATCTTGTGATCCACGAGCCACTGCAGCCAGGTTTCTTGCTCTTCAGTAATTTCAAGTTCGGCGTGTTTCTCGCTGTCGAGCGGTGAATAGACGCGCAGGCCCCCGGTCTCCAACCAGCCGAGCGCGTCCTCCATCCTGATCCAGTATTCGCCTGGCGACAACTTGGGCGCCCCGCCTTCGCCGCTGGGCGTCATGAAATAGGCGATATCATGCTTAAACCGCAGCGGCATCGCCAACGGCGGCAACTCCGGCCTGTCGACAGCATAAACCAACATTGGTCGATCCTTGGAAGGACTAGTCGCAATCCTTTTAGCGTACAGGCTTTCTTCGCCGGGGGCGAGCGGCTGCGGGTTCCGCCTGCCAACCAAGCGATCGCCATTAAATTCAATCCGACCCACCAGCCAGCCAGCCCGTGCTCCAAGCGGCCTGAAAGTTGTAGCCGCCGATGGGGCCGTCGAGGTCGAGCACCTCGCCCGCCAAGTACAGGCCCGGCACCAGCTTGCTTTGCATGGTGCGCGAGTCCACTTCGCTGAGCGACACGCCGCCGGCCGTGACTTCGGCCTTCTTGAAACCCAGCGTGCCCGTGACCGGGATCCGCATACGCTTGCAAGCCTCGACCAGGCGTCCCCGTTCGTCGCGGGTCAACTCGGCGGCCCGCCGGTCTTGGGCGATTTCTGCCGTCGCCAGCAAGCGATCGATCAGCCGCCGCGGCAAACTTTCCGGCAGGATCGACGGCGCCAGACGTTTGCCGGCGGTCGCACATTGGTCTGCGCAGCCAGGCTTCGAACTCCGCGGCCGGCGTGGCCGGCAAAAAGTCGCATTCCAACACCAGGCTCTGTGGACGCTCGTGCCCGCTCACAGCCCGGCTGACGTCCAACACCACGGGCCCGGACAGGCCAAAGTGCGTAAACAAAAACGATCCGCGCCGCTGGGCTAGCACTTCGGCTTCCCCTCCTTGGGCAGATTTTCGAGCCAATACGGCCGGCCCGTTCTTGCCA
Organism: uncultured Planctomycetia bacterium; assembly: GCA_963807715.1. GTDB lineage: Bacteria > Planctomycetota > Planctomycetia > Pirellulales > PALSA-1355 > CAWECK01. Next base: position 367,036 of record CAWECK010000015.1, on the reverse strand, counting down.
GGCAAACTGGGTTGACTCGGCTGCAACACCCGCACGCTCACGTCGGGCAACGTGACTCCGCTCATCTCGCGCACCCACGGCACGCCGACGGTGATGGGAACGAGCGCTGGACGGGGCGGAACAATTGTGTGACCCAATGCCGCGGCCCAGCGGTAGCCGTCCCCCGTGGTGCCGCTCCCCGGAAACGATTGGCCACCGGTGGTGAGAATCAGCTTGCCGGCATGCAGTTCGCGCCGGGACGTGACCAGGCGAAAGCCATTCTGGCCGTTTTCGAGAACAGCCAGTTCGTGGAGCGGCTCTTCGAGAGCCACGGTCGCGCCGCTACGCTCCAGCCGCCGGAGCAGGGCCGCGAGCACGTCGGTCGCCCGATCGCTGGCTGGAAAGATCTTGCCGGTCGACTCGACCTTTGTCTCCAATCCCTCGGCGGCAAACAGGGCCAACGTGTCGTCGACGCTGAGCGCGGCCAAGGCGGAATGCAGGAATCGGCCCGGCGGCCCGTAAGCCGCAATGATCCCCTGGTTGTCGGTGGCCTGGGTGATGTTGCAGCGTGTGCCGCCGGACATCAAGATCTTCACGCCGGGCCGGCGATTTTTCTCCAACAGCAGCGTCTGGCGGCCACACTCGGCGGCCCGCATCGCGGCAATGAGCCCCGCCGCGCCGGCCCCCACCACGACGACTTCCCAGAATAAAGGTTGGTTCACCACGAAGCCTTATCGCGGCGCGGCGCGACCGAAAGATGATCTGCAGGTCCGTTCAAAGCCAGAAAGAAGTCAGGCGGCCTGGCGGTCGTGAGTCTCCGATTGAGGAAGCTCGCTCGCGATCGGCTGGATCGCCTCGCTGGCGAACGCTTCGCTGGCGGCCTGGTGCCCATAGCCTAGCATAGCCACCAGCCGCGGACCAAACCACGCGGCGGCGGCCAACTCCGCCACGACTTCTTTCGCCACGTGCCGTGCGCCGGCGGACGACGGCTCGTGGATCCGCACGGCTATCGCAATCGCCGCCAGTCGCAAGACGATGCTGATGGCGAACATCACGTGGAAATTGACCACCTGAAAACCGTGCCACTCCCAAGACCATGCGTCGCTGGCAGCCAGCAAGGCTCCGGCCAGCACCGAGGTCGCGCCACCGGCCATGCCGGCAAAGGCGGTTCCCGCGGCGATGAACATCGTCCGGTTCTCAGCCGGCGAGTTCTTGAGCAGAAAGCCATTCGTGGCGATCAACACGCCGGCGTTCAAAAATGCATCGACCATGAACACCGGCATGAGCAGCCAAAACGCCGCCTGCGGATCGCGCGGACAACACAGCAGCGCGATCATGTTGATCGACTTGAAGACGGTACACAGCACGAGCACCGGCCGCTGGCCGAACTTTTCCGCCCAAGCCCCCAGCCGGTTCGACAGTGCGGCTCCACCGACCCACGACACGGTCCAGAGCAGCAGCACGTCGAACAAACTCATGCCGACGTGTTCCAGCAGGTACATGCTGATAAACGGGGCGCCCACCATGGCCGCCACTTGCCAGAAGCACGAGAACCCGATGAAGCTGCGAAAGTCCGCCTTGCGAAACGGCCCACTCACCACGTCCCACAACCGTGGCTCCGGGCCGCGCTGCGCGGGCGGTTCGGGAATGCGAATGAACAGGAGAATATCCGCCACGCCCAACACCGACCCCAGCACGATGATGGCGGCGAACGCCCCGCGCACATTGACTCCGCTGTGATAAAAGAACAGCGTGTTGGCCAGCAGCGCGGCGGCGGCCGTCCACTGCTGGGCAAAGTGCCGCCGGCCCCAATAATTATTCAGCCCGCGATGAGGCAAATAGTCCCCCATCCACGACAGCCACAGGGGCGTGCCGAAGTGGAGCAACCCGTGATTGAGGGTCGTCAGCCCGACCAGCAGCCAGATCCAAAAGGCGTTCCCCGCCTCGGGCCACAGCCACGGACCGAGCGCGGCCGGCAAAAACACGAGCCGCTGCACGATCGAAACCCAGAACCAAACCGGTTTGCGACGGGCAAAATGGCTGGCCAACAAGGCCGCGACCAGTTGCATGCCAACCAGCGCCACCGGCAACGCCCCCAGGATGCCAACATGAAACTCGGTGCCCCCCAGTTCGCGGGCAAACTCGACCGTGGCGGGCGAGGTGGTCAACTGGGTATAGGCCATGCTCATGCATCCGCCGACGACGATGGCTCGTTTCGACGTTGCCAAGGGCCACATTTTAGAAGCGTTCAACTCGGATTTGTCTCGCGGGGCCAATGGATCTCGCCGGCTCAGTCGTTCGGCCATGTTTGGGGGCGGGATCATAGGCGGTTTGACGGACGAGACCAACAGCGAATCCATGAGGATCGGCAACCTATTGCTCCCAAAAGCTTTGCGTTCACATCGCAGCGAGTAGATCAGGCACTACGCCGCCTGACGTGAGCTGTCAGGCATGGGAGTGCCTGGCCTGCTCGCTCGCTTCTTCCAATAGCAGATAGTCTTGATCCTCGCGGATCGGTATATTAGAGAGCGGTGGATTGCAGGCAAGGTTCACGCATTCCGCCATCCGTCCCGCCCGAAGTGCCCCCTCCCCTGCTGTCACTCCGCCGACACTCCTCTATGAAGCCCTCGGTCGTTTTCTCAGCTTTGCTCTGCGCTTTGACGGTCGGGGCTTTGACCGGCGTTTTGCCGCTGGCGCTGGAGGGGCTTGCGGCCGGAAGTGAAACTGCCGCGAAGCCAGCGGCGGCGCCTTCGGCGGAAATCACGCCGGAGGCGGCTGAGCTCTTTGAAAAACACATCCGGCCGCTGCTGATCGAGCGCTGCCAAAAATGCCACGGCGCGGAAAAGCAAGAATCGGGCCTGCGCCTTGATAGTCCGGCCGGAGTGCTGAAGGGTGGTGAGGGTGGCCCAATCATCGTGGCTGGCAAGCCCGAGGCCAGTGCGCTGATCGAGGCCGTTCTTTACACCGATGATCCTAAGATGCCGCCGGACGCCAAGCTGCCGCCGGAAGCCATCGCTCATCTGACGCAATGGGTAAAACTCGGCGCGCCCTGGCCGGCCGCACTCGCCGCGCAACCGGACTCGCCCCGGCCGAAGGCCGCCGCACCCGATTGGCATACCCATTGGTCGTTCCAGGCGATCGTCGAACCGCCGCTGCCGGCCGTGCGCCTACCGGCACGCTCCAAGACAGCGGACGCGCCGGCAAGCCAGGCCTGGATCAAGTCGCCGGTCGACCGCTTCGTGCTGGCTCGGCTGGAGCAAGCAGGCCTTTCCCCCAGTCCTGCCGCCGACCGCCGGACGCTGATTCGCCGCGCGACGTTTGACCTGACGGGCCTGCCCCCTCGGTCCGACGAGGTGGCGGCCTTCGTCGCCGATGCGTCGGCGAACGCCTATCCACAACTGATCGACCGGCTGCTGGCCTCGCCCCAGTATGGCGAGCGCCGGGGACGCCACTGGCTCGACGTGGCTCGCTACGCGGACACCTCGGGTTACGCCTTCACCGAAGAGCGCCGTTTTCCGTATGCCTATACCTATCGCGATTGGGTCATCCGCGCGCTGAACGAAGATCTCCCCTACGACCAGTTCCTCGTCCAACAACTGGCCGCTGATTGCCTGCCTCCCACGGACGACAAGCGGCCGCTCGCCGCGCTCGGCTTTCTGACGCTGGGACGCCGCTTCTTGAATAACGTGAACGACATTATCGACGACCGCATCGACGTTGTCTCCCGCGGGCTACTGGGCCTGAGCGTGGGCTGCCGCGGTGTCACGACCACAAGTACGACCCGATTCCAACCGCCGACTATTACTCGCTGTGGGGCGTGTTCGCCTCGACGCGCGACGAGGTCCTGCCGATCGAACCCCCTTCGGCCGAGTTCGCTCAAGAACTGAAAAGGCGCCAAGACCATGTCGAGGCCTACCTGGAGCAATCGCTCGACGAACTGATCCTGAAATTTCGCAGTCGCACGGCCGATTATTTGCTTGCGACCTACGAGAGCCGCAAGGATCCGAAGCTGAAGAATTTCAAGCTCGTCGAACATTCCAACGAGCTCTTCCCTTCGCTGCTGAATCGCTGGCGAGCCTATCTGCAGCGCATCGCCACGAAACCCGATCCGGTATTCGGTCCTTGGTTTGCTCTGGGCGAATTGCCCCCCGAGAGTTTCGCGGACGGAGCCAAGCAACTGGCGGCCAGGCTTGCGGCCGAGTTGCAGGATCCAGTGCCGCAAGCTAACCAGCCGCGGCAAAAGCAGCGCGTCAACCGGCCCGTGGCGCAGGCCTTGATCGCCTCTCCACCGACAAACATCCAAGAGGCCGCGCGGCTCTACTGCACGCTGTTGCTCGACGTCGAACAGCAGTGGCAACTTGCCCTGGCCGCCGCGGAAGAAAACCTTGAGCCGCTGCCGACGGCGCTTCCCAACGCTGACGCGGAAGAACTGCGTCAAGTGTTCTATGCCGATCGCTCTCCCACCAACCTGACCATGGCCGAGATTCGCGGACTGCTCAACCAGGGACAGGTCCAACAGTTGGCCAAAATCCAGAAAGAAGTAATCGAACTGCGGGCATCCGCGGATGCGCCGATTAGTGCCATGGGCATAGTCGACAAGCCGGTCCCCGAGACGCCCCACGTCATGCTGCGCGGCAACCCGGGCAACCGAGGTCCGAATGTGCCACGGCAGTTCTTGGGTTGCCTTGCCGGTGAAGGACGTAAGCCGTTCACCCAAGGGAGCGGACGCTTGGAAATGGCCCAAGCGATCGTCGATCCCAAGAATCCGCTGACGCCCCGGGTCTTGGTGAACCGGGTGTGGCAGCATCACTTTGGCGTAGGCTTGGTGCGCACGCCCAGCGATTTCGGCATGCGCAGCGATCCGCCGACGCACCCCGAACTGCTCGACTACCTGGCGGCTCGCTTCATCGGAGTCGGGCTGGAGTCGTCAAATGGCTGCACCGTCAGATCATGCTCAGCAGCGTCTATCAGCAAGCCAGCGACGACCGGCCCGAATGCCGCCAGAAGGATCCCGAGAATCGTCTGCTTGTGGAAGATGAACCGCCAGCGATTGGATTGGGAGTCGCTGCGCGACTCGCTGCTGGCCGTCTCCGGCACGCTCGACCTGACCCTCGGCGGCCGGAGCGTGGAACTGACCAGCGAACCGTTCTGCCATCGCCGCACGGTTTACGGCATCGATCGACCGCCAGAACCTGCCCGGCTTGTTCCGCATGTTTGATTTTGCCAGCCCCGACGCGCACACCCCGCAGCGATTCATCACCGCCGTGCCCCAGCAGGCGCTGTACTTGTTCAACAGCCCGTTCGTGGTCGAGCAAGCCCGGCAATTGGCGGCGCGGCCGGAGGTCAGCTCGGTCACGGACACGGACCAGCGCATCCGGCGGCTCTACTACCTGCTGTTCGGCCGGCAGCCCAACGACGACGAGCTTGCGCTCGGCCGCCAGTACCTGTCAGCCCCGCCGGTCGCCAACGAACCCCACGGCCAGCTCGATCCCTGGCAGCGCTACGCCCAGGCACTGCTGCTGACCAACGAGTTTTCGTACATCGATTAAGTCATCCTTCGCCCACCGCCCTGAGACTTTTGCCATGCAGCCTTACTCACCAAATCTGGTTTCGCGCCGCGAAATGTTGTGCCGCTCGGGCATGGGTTTTGGCGCGCTGGCGTTGGCCCAATTGATGCAGCAGGCGGACGGCCCATTGGCGAGGGCCGCGTCGGTCGACGGCTTGAATCCGCTGGCTCCTCGCCAGCCGCCGCTGCCGGCCAAGGCCAAGCGCGTCATCCACCTGTTCATGAACGGCGGGCCGTCGCACGTCGATACCTTCGATCCCAAGCCGGCCCTGGCAGAAGTACGCCGGCAAGCTCCTGCCGACGGCGAACTTGCGAACCGAACGCCCCACCGGCGCCGCCTTCCCTCGCCGTTCAAGTTCCAGAAGTACGGCCAGAGCGGCATCGAAGTCAGCGAGCTCTTCCCGCACGTGGCCGAGTGCATCGACGACATCGCCGTCATCCGTTCGATGCATGCCGACGTGCCGAACCATGAGCCGTCGCTGTTGCTGATGAACTGCGGCGAGGCCCGGCTGGTGCGGCCCAGCTTCGGTTCGTGGCTCACCTACGGCCTGGGAACCGAGAATCAGAACCTGCCCGGCTTCATCGCCATGTGTCCCGGTGGCTATCCGATCCAGGAGTCGCAGAACTGGCAGGCCGGCTTCCTGCCCGGCATCTACCAGGGGACCTACATCGACACGCAAGCACACCGAGCTCGAGAAGCTGATCGAGCAACATCAAGCAACCACTATCGTCTCGCCCGAGCGAGCAGCGCCAGCAGCTCGACCTGGTGCAGCAGCTCAACGAGCGGCATCTGAAAGCGCGGCAGGAACGACGCGGCGCTGGAAGCGCGCATCCAATCGTTCGAGCTGGCCTACCGGATGCAGACCGAGGCGGCCGAGGCCTTCGACGTCAGCCGCGAGCCGAAGCACATCCTGCGACATGTACGGCCCCGGCGTGCAGGCCCGGCAGATCCTGATCGCCCGGCGGCTGGTCGAGCGGGGCGTGCGCTTCGTGCAGGTGTGGCACGGCGAAGGCCAGCCGTGGGACAGCCACGACGACATCGAGAAGAACCATCGCCGGCTGGCCAAGCAGTGCGACCAGGCCATCGGCGCACTGCTCAAGGATCTGAAGCAGCGCGGGCTGCTGGAAGACACGCTGGTGATCTGGGGCGGCGAATTCGGCCGCACGCCGACGGTCGAACTGCCCAAGCCGGGCTCGAACGCCGGCAAGATCAACGGCCGCGACCACAACCATTACGGCTTCACGATGTGGCTGGCCGGCGGCGGCGTGAAGGGCGGCTACGTCCACGGCGCGACCGACGAGTTCGGCTTCCAGGCCGTCGAGAAGCGCGTCCACGTCCACGACCTGCACGCCACGCTCCTGCAAGCTGCTGGGCTTCGATCACGAGAAGTTCACCTTCCGCTACGCCGGCCGCGATTTCCGCCTGACCGACGTGCACGGGCAGGTGGTGCAGGAGTTGATCGCGTAAGGAGCCCGCAGCGCAAGCAAGGGACATCGCCACCCCACACTCCATTACAATCTCGCTCGCGCCAATTCAAAATCTCGCGCTCGCCCGTAATCCAAAGTCCCTTGCTCGCGCTGCGGGCTCATGCTTTCTCATTGCCCTTCCAACACGTAACGAATCGCATTTTCGAGATATTCGTCGACCTCGATGGCCTCTTTGTCGCCCCCTTCCGTGAACCACCGTCGCCTGCCGGCTTTGGCGGCAACGGCTTTGTCGATCCCGGCCTCGTCCGACAACTTGCGTGAGCACCATGCTTTGAATTGATTCAGTACCTCATCGGCGTCCCGATTGGCCGTCACCACGACGTGGATGTGATTGGAGCAGCAGTTGAAGGCATGCAGCAGCCATTGGCGAAAGCTGCAATGCTCTCGGATGGTCTGCTCGATCAACACCCGCTATTGCGGCGTCAAGAAGACCGCGCTTTCGCCCATCCTCTCTCGCGAAATCCGTTCTCGCACCGGTTTCGGTTCCTGAATGCCCAGGACATTTTTCTTCACCCATCCTCGGCGGTCACCCGGCAACCATGTGCCGTAGGTCGTCCAAACGATGTGGTAGGCCACGATCGACAAGGTGACCTCCTGCGAGTTGTCCCTTGCTTGCGCTGCGGGCTCCTTACTCAACCAACGCGGCGCGAGTGACCTTGCGGCGCCGAATGAAACTGGTGGACTGCGGTTCGACGGTCGTGCTTCAAGTCTTTATGGTCGCGATGCACGTCATGACGGTCGTGACGCAAGTCGTTGTGGTCGTGGCGGAAGTCGCCCCGATCGTGGTGCAGATTGCCGCTCGTTGTGCCGTAAATTGCGTTCTTGACCGCCGATCGCTTTGCGGTCCTGGGCAATCTTGGCCTGGTCGGCAGCCGCATTTTGCGGGTTTGCTTTTTCGTCGGCCTTTAGGTTGGCGATGTTTTGCCGTTCGCCATTGATCTTGGAACGGTCGGCGGCGATCCCGGCCTTGTCCAGCCGGATGTCGTTCTTGTCGTGGGCCATGTCCCTTAGGTCATGCCGCTCGTCGCGGCGATCATGGCGTAGATCGCGCTCATCCTGTCGCACGTTGTTATTTGGTGCTGGCGAGACCGGAGTCGTCGGGGCCGTGGCCACCGGCGGAGTCGTGGTCGTTGGAGGAATTGCGGCCGGCGGCGCGGTTTGGGCCGCGCAATACACTTCGCCGCACAACAAGGTCAAGCCGCCGATTCCCCAGGTCATCAGGTTGCGTCGCATGGCATTCTCTCCTGCGATTGGTTGCCGCGGCCCATGACAGGTCCGCGATTGTTTACCCACTGAACCATTTAACCCCCGTTCTCCACTCCTGGTGGCGGGCGGGTCTGGTTACATTTCAGCAAGGTAGCGTGGCGAGCGCAACCGCTGGGAAAAACAGCGGTTTTTGCTGCGAAACCCGCCGAGAAAAGTGACGGCTCGCCGGACGACACTTGCACACTCCGTCAGGCAGACCCCGCATGCCCATCACAGCCCGGCGGCGTGGAATTCACATTCGCCATCGTCATCGAAAGCCCGGCCGCCAGAATCCAGAATGCCCTTGATCCGGTCGGCGATGTCGGGAACATCGCGCGTCGCCACCCGCCACAACTGTTCGCGCTGGGCCCGCACGTAGTCGTGTTCCACAATATCCTGCGCGGCGACGATCTCCGACCAGGGAATCTCCGGGTGTTCGGCTTGCAACTCCGGCGACACCTTTCGAGCGGAAACGCTAATCAGTTCGAGCTTCTCCTTCACGGCGTCCTGGAGCACCTCGTCCACCAGGTAGCCCACCAACGTTTTTCCGACCACGAAACGGTTGATCGCACGCGCCGCGTTGAGGATGTCTTGCAACCATTTGCGGTCATGACCGTCATGCACCATAACTGAGTTGCCTTTCCGCTGAATGGGGGAATTCGCCGGCGTATGCCAGAGGCTAACGCTGGGGGCTTGGGGCTAACGCCGTAGGCTCGGGACGTTCACCATGCTTCAGCCGCGAATGCGGTCTTTCGTTTTACCTTGCACCGCCTTCTTTTCGATGAACTTGATCACCGCCGCGGCGACGTCGACCTGGCTGGCGTTTTCGATGCCTTCCAGGCCGGGAGACGAGTTGACTTCCATCACCACCGGGCCGTGATTCGATCGCAACAGGTCGACGCCCGCGACGACCAGGCCCATGGCTTTGGCGGCGCGCAGGGCCGTGCTGCGTTCTTCGGGCGTGAGCTTGATTTTTTCGGCCGTGCCGCCGCGATGCAAGTTGGAGCGAAATTCGCCGGGAGCCCCGGTGCGGCGCATCGCAGCCACGATCTTTTGACCGACGACGAACACGCGGATGTCGGAGCCGCCGGCTTCCTTGATGAACTCCTGCACCAGGATGTTCGCATCCAGCCCGCGAAAGGCCTCGATCACCGCTTCGGCCGCCTTGTTGGTTTCGGCCAGGATGACGCCGATCCCCTGCGTGCCTTCCAGCAGCTTCACGACCAGCGGAGCACCGCCGACGATGTTGATCAGCCCGTCGATATCCTTGGTCGAATTGGCGAAACCGGTCACCGGCAGGCCGATGCCTTGCCGCGCCAGCAATTGCAGGCAGCGCAGCTTGTCGCGCGAGCGGGTAATGGCCTGCGATTCGTTGGCCGGAAAAACGCCCATCATCTCGAACTGGCGGACCACGGCCGTGCCGTAAAACGTCTTAGAGGCGCCGATGCGGGGAATGATGGCGTCGAAACCTTCGAGCGGCGTGCCTTGATAAATCACCATCGGCTTGTGCGAAGTGATGTTCATGTAGCAGCGCAGGTAGTTGACCACGTGCATCTCGTGGCCCCGTTGTTCGCCGGCCTCTCGCAGTCGCCGCGTCGAATAGAGGGATGCTTTTTGGGAGAGGATCGCAATCTTCATCAAGACTTCCTTTTTTTCTTGCGGCGTCGCGTCTTGCGCCGGCCGGTCACATACGACCGTCCAGGGTCCACGACGAACCGCCTACGCACCGCTTCTCTTCCCAGCAGCATCCGAAAACCCATCGCATCGCGCCGCACGAGCGTCAGTTCGATCTCGCAGCGCCGGCCAGCCAGTTCCAGCACCGTGACGATCACCGGCCGCAGCGTCTCGTGTCCTTGCGAACAGCGCACCTGGCGGCGATCGGCCAGTTCGGCCACGGCCTCGATCGTCGTCACGGTGTCCCGCTGGAAGGGATACACCTTGAACCGGACCATCGCCTTGCCGTCGCTGACGAACTCCTCAATGTCGAAAGCGTGCAAAGCCGAGCTGCGCACTCCGGTATCGACCTTCGCCTTGACCTGTTCAATGCCTAGGCCGGGCAGCGAGAGCCATTCTCGCCAACCGATGATCGGCCGATCTTCCGACGGTGGTTCAGCCACGGCGACACATCCAGAAACCTCGATCCCGCGTCCGTACTCGCTACAACCGGATTGAGCCCGAGGAATTGTAACGGCCGGTTCGGCGGTTGTCTGCAAGGATCCCGGCGGCGCGGGAGCGGTCGGCGGCGATTTTGGAGCTAACTCGTAAGCCCGCCCGGGGCTAGGGCTTATCGGTGACATCGGCGGCAGTTCTTCCGGGCGGTTGCCAGACACCACCGCCGCGTGCCGAATCGCCTCGAATCTGGTACAACTGAACCCATCGACACCCTAGCGCGGCCCAAACGACATGTCTTACGCGCTTACGGCGTGCGGCAATCCCCTAGCGTGTTGCGAGAGTTTTTGGCAAGTTTTTCGCATGGGCTCGTCCGTGAACCAGATGTTGAGCTTGGACCAGGCGACGGCATCCTGGCAACACCTCGCCAATTGCGTCGACACGCTGTTGGCAGCCTGGCAGACGTCTGATACTCCGCCCCGGCTCGCCGAGTTCTTGCCGGCCGAACCTGCGGCCCTGCGGCGGATCGTGCTTATCGAGTTGATCAAAATCGACATGGAGCAGCGGCTCCACTGCGTGGCAACTTTTAAGACGCTGGAAGAATACGCGAGCGAGTTTCCGGAGTTGGACATCGCGGCCCTCCCCTGCGACCTGATTTACGAGGAATATCACCTTCGTAAATCGGCAGGCCAGACCGTGTCGTCCGTTGAGTATTTTGCCCGGTTTCCGGAACAAGCGGAGCAATTGTCTCACCTGCTGGGGGTCGGAGCCCCGCAGCAAACCACCTCGCTCACCCGAGCCAGCCATCGGCCTCACGCTCCCGAGCCAGGAGAGTCTCTGGACGACTTCGATTTGTTGACCCGCTTGGGCCAGGGAGCGTTTGCCACGGTGTTTTTGGCGCGGCAGCGATCGCTACAGCGACTGGTCGGCGCTGAAGATCTCAGACGATCGTGGCCGGGAACCGCAAACTCTTGCGCAGCTCGACCATCCGCATATCGTACGAGTCTACGATCACCGGCAGTTGACCGGGCAGCCAATCAGGTTGCTCTACATGCAATATGTGGCCGGAGGCACGCTGCAAGAGGTGATTGAGTATCAATCCCGCCTGGCACAGAACGACCGCAGCGGCGCTACGTATTTGGCGGCCGTCGATCGGTCACTGCGTGGGCGAGGCGAGTCCGCGGAGACCGGTTCAGTCGTCCGGCACAAGTTTCAGCATGCCGCCTGGCCCGAGGTCGTTTGCTGGCTGGGAGCCCGGCTGGCTTCAGCATTGGCCTACGCGCACCAGCGCGGCATCTTGCACCGAGACGTCAAGCCAGCCAACGTACTGATCGCCCAGGACGGCAGCCCGCAACTGGCCGATTTCAACGTCAGTTTCTGCTCCAAACTTGACGGAGCTACGCCGGCCGCGTACTTCGGCGGCAGCCTGGCGTATATGTCGCCCGAACAATTGGAAGCCTGCGATCCCGATCATGCTCGGCAGCCGGATGATCTCGACGGCCACAGCGACGTGTATTCGCTAGGCATCGTGCTATGGGAACTGCTCACCGGCAGCCGGCCGTTTGCGGACGAGATGGTCTCGGGCAACTGGTCGCAGACGCTGGCAAACATGTCGGCCCAGCGGCGCGGCGGGGTGGACGCCGCCGCGCTCGCGCGCCTGCCGTTCAATTGCCCGGCAAGTCTGCGGCAAATCTTGCTGACTTGCCTGGCCGGAAACCGCGATAAACGCTCCCCTTCGGCCGCCGAACTATCGCGGCAATTGGATCTCTGCTTACAGCCCCACGCGCAACGGCTGCTGGAACTGCCCGGGACCGATTGGCGCGAACTGCCGCGCCGCTTCCCCGTCACGTCGTTGATCTTGGGCGGATTGGTACCCAATGCGGCCATGAGCGGTCTGAATATCGCCTATAACTGGACCCAGATCGTCCAGAAGATGCCGGATGCCGACCGACACGTGTTCGTGATTCTGCTGATGGCGGTCAACGCCATTGCCTATGCCTGGGGAACGATCTGGGCGTTGTATTTGTCCTGGCCAGTCGTAGTGGCCATGTGGGAAGTCACTGGTCGCGGGCGGGACCGCTGGCGCCCGCCAACGCCGCATTGGTTGCCGTCGCTACGGGCACGGACGCTGCGCTTGGGCGAATACGCCGCGTGGGTCAGCGCCGTCGATTGGGCCTTTTCAGGCTTCGTGATTCCGACCTGGATGCGGGCCCAGGTGGGCGAGAATACGGCGATGGTGACGAAGGACTATATTCACTTCGTCATTTCCCAAGGGTTGTGCGGCCTAGTTGCCGCCACGCTGACGTTTTTTCTGGTAACCCTGGCGGCCATCCGAACCTGCTATCCGCGGCTGATTGCTCCGGCCATCGGTCCGGCCTTCACGCTGGCGACCGCCACGCCTCTGCAAGCCGATCCCGCGGTAAGCAGCCGTTTTGAGGATGACGCGCCCACGATTGTTCAACACCCCGCCGTGAGCGGCAATGCAGCGCGAGTTTCAACGTCGGTCACCGGCTCCGGTTCGCCCGCTGGTTCTGACGGTTCGACGAGGGACAAGCTTACGATGCCGGAATCGACCGAGGCGCAAGACGCCGATCAACTGATGGCCTTGGGCCGTCGCGTCTGGCTGTATTTCGGACTGGCCGTGGCCGTGCCGTTCCTGGCCGTAACGGTGCTGGTGGGTCTGGATGATGGCAAAGCGGCTATCGGCGGACTTGGCATTGTAGGACTGGTGGGCTTTGGGCTGTCGTTCTGGTTGGCCTTGGTGATTCGCAACGACGTGGCGGCCCTGGCGATCGCCAGTCAGCCTGCCGGCACCACCCTGGCAAGCGGCAACGACTCGTCCAATTCATTCTGGACAGGATCGCGACACTGACAAATGCCGATAAACATTGCACCGCGCCGCGCAATCGCGGTATACTGCCGATGGTGGCAACACGCATGTTTCTTGGCTGAGGCGGCTGCTTGACCATGCACCCCCCCATTTCAAATCGTGCGACCGCATCAAATCGGTCGGTCATTTTCATGTCCGGCGTGCTGCTGGCGGTTATGCTGATGACAACATCTGCGGCGCACGCTCAGGTCGTACAGTTGCCGACGTTTCAATCCTTTTCCACCGATTCGTCCGTGCTGGTCCCCGATCAAGGAACCGCTTCGCTGGGTGGGGTGACTCGTTCAATCACCGGCAGCAACCAGTTCGGGCCGCCGTTTTTGCCCAGCAACCGTTCGTTTGGCAGTCAAACGGGCGCCGCCGGGATGAGCGTCAGCGCCAAGATACACGACTTTGAAGCGATGGATGCGGCCCTGCTGGGCGGCGCGACGGAAGTCGCCGGACATGGTGGAGTCGCCACGGCAAGTCAGGCAGGCGTCCCCGGGCCCCTGGCAAGCGTCGCCGAATTGGCCGCCCGCAAAGCAGCCACTCAAGCGGCCGAACAGGCGGAAGCCGAACAATTGCTGGAGCGCGGTCTGAAGGCTCGAACCGAAGGAAAGCCGGGCGTCGCCAAGGTCTATCTGCAAATGGCCGCCAAACGCTCCACCGGAAAACTCAAACAACAAATTCTGGCAGCATTAGCCAATAGCAATTCTTCCCTCCCAGAGTCCGCAACTCCGCGCGTGAGCCAGAATCATGGCAATCGATCGTCGGCCGGAACCACCCCTCGAGCCCCCAACTGACACCCCGCAAACAACTGGCCCGGCGGCAAGTTCAACGGCAGGGGCGGCGATCGGCAGAAGGGCTTCGCTCCGCGCCGCTATTCGAGTGCTGCTCTTTGCTACCTTCGGAGGCGTGCTCGTAGCTTTTGGCATCGATCGCTGGGCGCGTCACCAGGCGCAAACGGCATTTGACACGGTCGATAAGGCCCTGGAATCGCAACGCGAGCCGGGTAAACCCACCGCGGCCGACGTTCACAAGCTGATCGGTCGCGAACCGGACCAGCCGGCTGAGCCGCCTTGGAATACCGAGACTTATAACTGGCGCGGCGCCGCCCACAGCTTTACCTTATTCGTTGCTTACGATGGCAATGGCGTGCTCAAGGACGTCAGCATTGATGCAAAGCCGCCGGTAAACCGTGGACCCGATGCCAGCGAGTCCCCCGGATCTGACGACCCGGAATGAACGCAGAGGTCAACGCTTACTTTTTTGCATTCCTTGCAGAAACTTCTGCACATGGCCGTGGCGAATGCCGCCGAGCGAGCCCTCAATCAAGCCAACTCGACGGGCGGACGCCACCGGTGACATTAATAATCCGCCAGAGGGCTTGCTGGCTTTTGTCGATCATTCGCTCCAACGTCATGGAGACGAAAAACGTCGTCTTCGATCCCTGGTCGTCGAAGGTGACGGCATACACGCGCGAGAGGACGTCGCGTTTTTCGTCGACCACCGGCGGGCTCGCGTCGTACAGCCGCACCTCGGCCGCGCTCTCCCAACAACAAGAGCGTCTTGACGACCGGATCCGCGACGTAATTCCGTAGCTGGTCGTACGCATCTTTATGCGTGCGGTAATGACGCGAAAAGTCTGTGCTCGACGGTTGGCGCAGCATGGCAGTGAGAGTCAGTTGCAATGCTTGTTCCGGCTGTTTGTGCCGCAAAGCCGCAAACCAGGCGTCGGCCACGGACGCGGCGGACTGCTCTAAAAGCCGGCGACTGCTCCATAAATCGACCGGCCCCGCCACGCCGAACATCACGGACAAGAACAGCCCCAGACTCGCGATTCCCCGGCCCGCCTGGGTTTCGCGGCGCGAGCCATGGAATGCAGGGCTCTCCAATTGAGCAACACTCCCGCCGGCGGCAACATCCACAGAGTCGGCCCGAAGAGCACAAGATCGATAGGCTGCCCAGCACCAATCCTGAAACGGCCAGTGAATTGACGCTTCGATATTTGACCAGCAACTCGTCCTCGGAGTCGCCGGGAAGGTTCGTGGTGGAAGTGGGTGAGAGTGGCGCCATGTGCAAAGGTTCAATGCTAAGCGGAAAACTGTGCCCACCAGGCGTTTTACTCCTGAACGGCGGTTACGGCGTGCTACTGACGGTCATGCCTGGTTCTTTTTCGAATCGCCCGCGTCGATCTCCGTATTTCAGGATGAACTTGCCGTCGGGGTCAAACTTGTTCCCGTCGGTCAATTTTCCGTCCGGATGTTTTAGACGAATATTGCGCGCAGGCTGCGCCTTGCGACTCCTTTTGCACAAACCCCAGCCAGCGATGGTCCGGCGCCAAGCCGAAGAACAGGCGCGTTTCGGGTGTCTTTTGGAATCCAAGAAACGTACGGCTCAGCGGCGCCGTGTGCAGAGTCGTGGTGGCAAAGCATACGAGCACCCAGCCGACCCAACAGGCCAAAAGGATGCCGACGCCCATGTCGATCGGTTTCTTAAACTTTACCTTGACCTGGGACAAGGCATCGGTGGCCGGCGCGCAGCAGGCCCACGCTAACGCCGAAAATACCCCACAGGGCGACAAAATCGAATACGTACATAAAGGAGGAGTCTATTCCCTGGAGCCAACCGGCCAGCGGTTCGAAATAATTCACGGCCAGCAGCGCGGCGGTAATAACGTTGACCAACATGATGAAATTGCTCCACAGGCCGCCGGTCGCCAGGCACGCCACGCAGCCGGCAAAGATCGCGAGCAACAACAGGTTTATATACATAATCAACCCTTCAGCACTCGCAGGACTTCGGGCAACGAGGTCACGCCACGCACCACCAACAGGATGCCCTCTTCTTGCAACGTCCGGTGCTTGGCCTTACGGGCCGCGTCGCGCAATAGTTCGAGCTTCGGCGACGAAACCAAAACCTGCCGCATGCGGTCATCCACCATCAACAGTTCAAAGAGACCGGTACGACCAATGTAGCCAATGCCGCCACAGACCTCGCACTTTTTCTCGGGGTGTTTCGGATCGAGCGGCTTGGTCGGCGGCCGGTAAAACGCCGCGATTTTTCCTGCCGGCAGGCCGAGCTGTTGCAAGACGTCGGGGGGAGGGGCGTAGGCTTCTTTGCATTTTTCGCACAATTTGCGAACCAGCCGCACGTTCAACACCGCCGTGATCGCCCCGGCAAACTCGTCCGGCGGCACTTTCAGCAGTAAGACACGCAGCAAGGCCTCGACCGCCTCTTTGGCCCGAATCGCGGCAAAGACCAGACGGTGCTCATCCACCACCTGCCCGCAGAGCAGCGACACGGTTTGAGCATTGACCATGTCGCGCACGACGATCACATCCGGATAGGTGCGGATGAGTTTGGGCAATATCTGGTCGGGCGTTTCACCGTCGGCAGCGTTGTAGGTCGTAACTGCGACGTTCTCTACCTCGCGCTCCGGCTTAGCCGCGTCCTCCACCGCCACAAAATTGCGGATATATCGATCGGTGGCCAATAGTGCCATGTCGAAGGTGGTCGTCAATCCATTGCCTGGAGTCGACGAGATCAGCAGGAAGGCCTCTTTACTGCGGACCAGTTCGGTAACCTGTTCGAGGGTTTTGGGCCGCATGCCGAGTTCTTCAAACGCTTTGAACGCCAGCTTCTTGCTGTCGAGCAATAGGATGGCGCGCTCGCCGGTCTCGGTCCCTTGGCTGGTGAAGCGGCAATCGTATTTTTTGCCTGCCACATCGACGCTGAATTGACCGACCTGCCGCGCACGGCGCTCGGCCAAGTTCAGCGCCGCGAGCGTTTTGAAGACCTCCAGCATCGGATCGGCCACGACCCGCTCCTGGTTCGGCGCGTCGAGCCACGTGCCGTCGACCTGGTGGCGCACCGCCACGGTCTGCCGCCCGAAATCGAGCAGGATGCCGTCGCCACGCCGCTCGAGGGCCGCATGAATCGCTTCCCGAGCACTGAGAAACCCAGGCAAATTCGCGGGCCTTGAGTTCGTTGGCTTTATCGTCGCGCTGCGTGGCTCCTCCGCGAGCCGTGAATTTAACTTGCGGGCCCAGGCTGTGAGGATCGACCTTCTCGGCGGAAAGCTTTATCCCCAGCCGTGAAGCTTGCTCCGACAGCCAGCGCCGCAGGTGGGGCGGGGTCAACACCTTGTCGTCGTCGGAGACCGACTTATTGCGATTGAGGATATACCAGGAGAGCGGCGCAAGGTAGCTCACGAGTAGCAGAAAATAGCCCAGCCAGAACCAGGGGATCACCCAAAACAGGATCACGGTGCCCGCAAAGGCTCCGACTGCCACGCCGTTCCACAGCGTGTACTTGCGATGCATCCGCACACAGTCGCGGCTGAGCCAATCGGTGGTTCCAACCCAGGCGGCAAATAGCAGCCAGAAACTTCCGATCTTCCAGGGGCTAAGATAAAAGCCGGGCCCGCGACCGAAAGCTTCTTCCATAGGCGGCCAGGCGGGAGATTCCGCCAACAGTGCGTGCGCAGTCCAGGGACATCCATACCGCTGCCGCGAAGATGATCCAACACGCACGCAGCATCAGAGAATCCCGGGTTGCGAAACGGCGATGCCCTTGAGCGCCATCTTGAGGGCCTCCACGTTGGGAGCTACTTCCAAGGCCACCGAGCGGTCGATCAGGCCCTTGTTCACGAGATCAAGCAGGCTCATCGTGAAGTCCTGCATGCCGTCTTGCGCCGACATGCGGATGGCATCGCCCAGCTTTGAATCCTTCTCCTCCAGGATTAGTTTTCGGATCGTCGGACTGAACGTCATGACCTCAACCGTCGGGACGCGACTCACCCCCGGCTTGATCGATCGCAACAGCTTTTGCGCGACGATGCCCCGCATGTTGAAGGCCATCGCGGTGCGAGCGCGTTGTGCATTTCGGGCGGGAAAAGGTCCAGAATACGGCCGATCGTCGTCGGCGCACCGAGGCGTGGATCGTGCCGAACACCAAGTGACCGGTCTCGGCGGCGTGGATGGCCGTCATAAACGTTTCTTTATCGCGCATTTCGCCGACGAGCATCACGTCGGGATCTTCGCGCACCGCGTGCTTCATGCCGATCTCGAAGTCCTTCACGTCCAAGCCGATTTCCCGCTGGTTGATCAGGCACTTGTCTTCCGTGAAGACGAATTCAATCGGATCCTCGAGCGTCAGGATGTGTTTGCGATAGTTGGCGTTGATCCAATTGAGCATCGAGGCGATCGTCGTGCTCTTGCCGGAACCCGTGACGCCCGCCAACAGAACCATGCCCTGGTCGAATTTGCAGAGCGATTCCATGATCGGGGGCAGATACAGGCCCTCAAAGGGCGGCACGATGTTATTGACGCGCCTTCGCGACAAGACCGACGTGCCCAAGTTGCTGCAACAAATTGACGCGGAAGCGCCAGTTGACGCCGTCGCACTCGCAAGCATAGGCGAAGTCCGCCCCGCCGTCTTTGTCGAAAATCTTCCGGTTGCGCTCGTTCATCATCGGGAAGCACAGCCGGATCATCTCTTCGTCGTCGATCGGGCCGCGATTCATCGGCCGCAGGCTGCCTTTCACTCGCACCATCGGAGGACGGCTGACCTTGAGGTGCAGATCGCTCGCTTCGAGTTTGACCACCGCGCGAAAGATCTTGTCGATCTCCAAGTCCAACTTTTTCGCCGTGAAACGCGCAGCCGTATCCGCGGCCGTGGTTTCGACGGGCTCTTCTTCGATATTGTTTGCAGTCGACGCGTCCATGTTTACCTCACTAACAAACTCTTCAACTTAATCTCTTTCATCTTTATCTTTATCGTCCACTCATGGAAGACAGGCCGAGCCCCCGGACCGCGATCCCCCGGGCATGCATGACCCGCTTCGTCTCCTCGATCGTGAATTCACCGAAGTGAAAGATGCTTGCCGCCAAGGCTGCATCCGCCTTGCCGAGCAGGATCGCGTCCGCCAGATGCTCCGGTTTGCCGGCGCCGCCGCTGGCCACCACCGGAATGCTCACGGCCTCGCTGACCGCCCGGGTTATCTCTAAATCGTACCCATTCTTGGTCCCGTCGGCATCCATGCTGGTGAGCACGATTTCGCCGGCCCCCAGCCGCTCGACTTCGCGTGCCCAGGCCACGGCCTCCAGCCCGGTGCCCCGCCGTCCGCCATGGGTATGAACTTCCCAGAATTCCTTGCCGCCCGTTTGCACTCGCTTCGGGTCGATATTGACCACGATGCACTGGCTTCCAAACCGGGCAGCCGCCCGCCGCACGAACTCCGGATTGGTCGAGGCAGCCGTATTGATCGACACCTTATCCGTGCCGGCCAACAGCAAATCGCGAATGTCGTCCAATGTCCGAATCCCTCCACCCACCGTGAGGGGCATAAAAACCACTTCCGCCGTCCGCCGCACCACGTCCAAAATGATTTCCCGGCCCTCATGGCTGGCGGTGATGTCCAAAAACACCAGCTCGTCGGCCCCCTCCCGCTCATCAGCGCACTGCCACTTCCACCGGATCGCCGGCGTCCCGCAATTGCAGGAAATTAGTTCCCTTGACGACCCGTCCACGGTCGACATCCAGACAGGGAATGACACGTTTGGCAAGCATTGGGTCTGCCGAGCCGAAAGGAGTTACGAAGACGAGATGCGCGCATCGAGGAGCAGGGGTTCACTGTAAATTGCCCGGCCCAGCCGGTCAACCGACGGTCATCAGCCGGCTCACGCTGGCCGCTCAAAAAAAACGCTTCGTCTGGCTTGCGCCGGCCGCTGGAAAAACGCATTCGCCGTCTTACACCGGCCGCTCATCCGTTGCGGCGTCCACTTTGTCGACAACGCGGCGACAATCCGGCAAACTGTCCAAAAACAGCCGGCCGTAAGGCTTCGTGCGAATCCGGGGGTCCAATACGACAACGGTGCCGTGGTCCCGCTGGCTGCGAATCAGCCGACCAAACCCCTGTTTTAGCTTCAAGGCAGCCTCGGGCAACTGGTAATCGTTGAAAGGGTTGCCGCCGTGTGAGCGTCTCGAAAGTAGGTGGAAAATCTGCTCTGCTGGTAGTCGGTGGTTCGAGATTGCCTATTTTCCGCCGATCAAGGAGGGATTTATGGAACGTTCGAAACGGGAACCGTTGGAATTGAACGCCGAGGAGCAGCGGATTTACGAGCGTTTAGGGGCACTGGCCGACGACGAATTGCGACGGATGGCCAAGGTGCTGGCCGGCACGGATGACTCGCCCTTGTTCGGAAAAACGGAGTTCGAATTGCGCGATCGTGTGCATGCCTTGGGAGCGCACGCCCTGGAAGCGGCCGCGGATGAGCGGCAAAAAAAGGGACGGATACGAAGGAGCTAGCTGCGTTTGTCCATATTGTGGCGGGGATGCGCGTTGTGTCGGGCTGCGGGAAAAAAGGATCGACAGCCTGCTGGGGCCCCTGCACGTGCGGCGGCATTATTACCATTGCCGGGCATGTCGGCAGGGGCACTTCCCGCGGGACAATAGCTTGGGCTTGAATGCTTCGCACCTCACGCCAGCGGCCGCTGAAGTGGCCAGCATCGCCGGAGTGCAAACGAGCTTTGCTCAAGCCAGCGAGGTTACTTTGCAGAAGTTGTGTGGACTACGGTTTAGCGAATCGACTGTGGAACGCGTCACGGAAGAGGCCGGCGAACGTTTGGCACGGTTGCTCGCGGAGAAGGTAACTTTCGGTGAAAATCAGCACTGGGACTGGCATCGCGATGCACGCGGTTGCACGTGCGCTTATGTCGCCTCCGACGCCACGGGCGTGCCGCAGCAAGGCGAAGATGGTGCCCGTGCCCAGGGCCGCATGGTCAACGTGGGCATGATCTACAATCCGTCCAGCGAGTTCGACGATCGGCCCGTCAAACCGCATCAAATGCGATATTTAGCGGGTTTTTATTCGTTCGACGACTTGGGAAGGGAGTTGCGTCGACAAGCGGCCCAAGTCGGCTGGGACGAAGCGGAGCAACAGATCGCTCTCTCTGATGGCGGCAATGGCTTGGAGGAATTCTTTCGCAAGAACTTTCCGCGCGCAGAATGCATTCTGGATTTCTGGCATGCTTCGGAGCACCTGACGGAACTTGGGTTGGCCTTGTACGACGACGAGGACCAACGCAAGAACGTTGTGGCTGGCTGGTGCCATCGGCTGAAACATGAGGGTGGCGAGGCGTTGTTGGGGGAGTTACAAGCTTTGGATTTGAGCAATTGCTCCGCCGCTGCCCGGCAAGCGCACGCCGAACACGCAGGCTACTTCCAAAATCAGAAACACCGAATGGACTACCCTCGCTACGTGGCGAACGGTTGGCAAATCGGCTCAGGACCCGTGGAAAGCGCCTGCAAGACCGTAGTGGGCAATCGCCTCAAAGGCGGCGGCATGCGTTGGGGCGAGGATGGCTCCGACGCGGTCTGCCATCTTCGCGCCCTCTACCTGAGCGAACCCGGTCAATGGGAGGCATTCTGGCGCGGCCACCCCAATTAACCCAAACTCACCACCAATCTGACGCTCACACGTTGCCGCCGCTGGCCCGAATGGCCTCCAAGCGGGCGGCCAGCAGCGGCCGATCGGGCACGCTGAACGGCAGACGCGCAATGATCACGGTCTGTAAGGCGTCGCCCGGCACGTCCACTCCCTGCCAAAAGCTGTCGGTGCCCAAGAGTACCGCCCGCGGATCCGCTTTGAAACGCTCAAGCATCGCGGTCCGGGGCATTCCTTCGGCCTGACTCAACAGCGCCAAATTGCGCGACGCCAACCAGGCCGTAAGCCCCGCAGCCATACGATTCATCATTTCATAGCTCGTCAGCAACACGAACGTATGTCCGTCGGTCCGGCCGGCGTAACGCTTGATCATATCAATGCACTTCCGTTCGTAGCGATCCGGTTCGGCGGACGGATCGGGCATCCCTTCCAGCAGCACCAACTCCGCCTGCCGCTGATAATCGAACGGGCTGCCCCAACGCTTGCACTGCGCGGAAGTCAAGCCGACGCGAGTCTTGAAGTAGTCGAACGAGCCGTTGCCGACCGTCAGCGTCGCGCTGGCCATCACGACGGTAGGAACCTTTTCAAACAACTGGGCTCGCAGCGCAGGCCCTACGTCGAGCGGCGCCGCCGCGAGCGTGATGCGCGGGTGGCCGCGCCGGCCGCGAACAACGTCGATCCAATAGACGGTGCCGTCTTGCGCTGGGTGCGCCAGCCCTCGATTTCATTGGCCAGAGCCAGCAAACGGTCGGCGGCGGCGGTGAAGTCTTGACGTTGTTCGTCCTTATACTTCGCGCTCGCGTCTTTCAAAGCATGCCCGAGACTCGACAGCGCCGGGCTCAGCCGGTTAGGCACAATCCCGGGCTTCAAGACGCGCGGACTCTGCTTGCCCTGTTCGGCAACCCAATCCTGAATGGCCCCGAAAAATTCGGCGGCTTGCACCCGGCAGCGTTCCACATCACGCTGAGCTTCCATGAGCTGATGGTGGACTAACAAGCCCTTATTCGTGCGGTCGTTATACAGCTTGTTCAAGATGTACTCGATTTGACCCGACGAAATGCTGATGCCCAGGTGGTCGCTCGCGACGGCTTCGAGGGTGTGGGCTTCGTCGAAAATGGCAATGTCGTAGTCGGGCAGGATGCTGGCTCCCTCGCGGCGCAAGGCCAGGTCGCTGAAGAACAGAGCGTGATTGACCAGCAAGATCTGGGCGTGTTGCATGCGCCGCCGCGCCCGATAGTAGAAACATTCCTTGTAGGTGGGACACTGCCGACCCAAGCAATTGGCGCTGTCGCTACGGATCTCGTCCCAAACGGTCGAATAAGGCTCGGTCGCCAGGTCGGACAACGACCCGTCGTCGGTCGTGCGCGACCAACCGACGAGTTGCCGCAATTGCTTGAATTCTTCCTCGCGTTGCAACAAGCTGGCGGCCCGTTCGACCGCGTTGTTCATCCGCCGCAGGCTCAGATAATTGCCGCGTCCTTTGACCAGCACCGCGGTGAATTCGAGCGGGATAACGCTATTCAACAGCGGCAAATCGCTCTTGAGCAGTTGCTCCTGCAAGCTGATGGTGTGGGTTGAAACGACGACGCGTCGTTTGGGCACCTGCCCCTCGGCATCCGGCTCGGCCACAGCCAGAATCGCCGGGACCAGATAAGCAAAGCTCTTGCCGACTCCCGTGCCGGCCTCTGCAATCAAGTGCCGCCGCTCGCGTATGGCCGTTGCCACGGCCTCGGCCATCGCCAATTGCTCAGGCCGCTGCTCGTAATGCGGCAATCGGGCGGCAATGCGGCCGTTTGGGCCCAGGATGTCCGCGGTAGAGAACATAACGTACGAGAATGGGGGCGAGGACGATTGGAGCTTTCCTCAAGCTAACAAGTCAGAGCGGGAGTCGATAGGAGGCGAAGCCGCGGGCGGCCGGGACCCCGACGCGTTTCGTCCAACCGGCGGCTGTAACACGGGTGAGTTTCTGTTATTCTCGTAGCCGTCATGTTGATTTAACGCTGTTTGGATTCTCGCCATGCCGATCGAGTTCCGCTGTACCGGGTGCAACAAACTGCTGCGCACCAAAGACGATTCGGCAGGCAAGCAGGCCCGCTGTCCGGAGTGCGGCACACTGCTGACGGTGCCTGGGATCGCGGCGGCCGCAACTCCGCCAGCGATAGCGCAAGCAGCGGCCGCTGGCCGACCAGCCGCGGAGGAAGCCTTTCGCGCCCAACCAGACGCTTCCGACAATCCGTATATGTCGCCGCGTACGAATCACATGGACGACTCGGAAATCGCGGTGCCCGATGGGGAGTTGCATCCCGCTCCCATTGACGTCGGTGAAACCTTGAAACGGACTTGGCGGATCCTATGGCGAAATCGAGGCACTTGCCTGTTGGCAACGATCCTCTTTGCGATACTCACCACGGTACCACGGCTCCCGATTATTCAATGGTCGAAAGCCGCCATGCAAAGGCATGACTGGGGCGCTTACTTCGGCTGGTATGCGTGCGATAACCTGCTATGGATGCTGATATACGCGTATGTGGGCGCCGGCATGCGGTTGCTCATGCTAAGAATCGCCCGCGGAGAAAAAGCTCCCCTTAGCACTCTATTTGCCGGCGGCAAATACTATGTCCCGCTGCTAGTCGGTGGAATTCTCTTTACCCTGCTTACGGCGCTGGGATTCCTCGCCCTGTTCATCGGAGCTGTTGTTGTCGCGTTATTCTTTTGGCCTTGCCGTTATTTGATCGTCGACCGAAACATGGGGGTCGTCGAATCTTTCAACGTTGCAGCCAAGATCACCGCGGGAAATCGGCTTGCGGTGCTCGCCACGTATCTTGCCGCAGTCATCCTGGGCAGCGTCTTTACTGGGCTTATCGGCACCTTTGCCGGGCTAATCGGCTTTGTGGCGGGCGTCGTTCTCCGCGATACATTTCTGCTGCCGGCGGTCATGTTTATTGGCGGACTAGTCTTTATCCCCTATCTTCTTTTGCTACCGGCCGTCATCTACCTATCCATGACCGGGCAACCGACGGCCGAGCCATTGCCGGAGTGAACAGCGGAAATAGTGAACCGCGACGAGGTGCCGACGCAAGAACATTTCGCTAGACCGCATCGATTTACCGCGGCTGCGCAGGCGCGATCAACCCGGTTTCCGGACTGCTGGCCGTGGCGTAGAGCCTCTTGGGAATTCTGCCGGCCAGATAGGCCAGTCGCCCAGCTTCGAGCCCGGCTTTCATCGCCTGCGCCATGCGCAACGGGTCGTCGGCATGCGCGATTCCCGTGTTGAGCAGCACGCCGTCGACTCCCAACTCCATGGCAATCGTGACGTCGCTGGCCGTGCCGACTCCCGCGTCCACAATGACCGGATATTCGGCGTCTCCGTCTTTGAGATATTCCAGACAGATGCGAATGTTGTTTGGGTTCAAGATCCCCTGGCCCGAGCCGATCGGACTGCCGGCCGGCATCACACTGGTGGCGCCGGCCGACTTGAGGCGGCGAGCCATCATCGGGTCGTCCGTCGAATAACAGAGCACTTGAAAACCTTCGGCCACCAGTTGTTCTGTGGCTTGGAGCGTTCCGATCGGGTCGGGCAGAAGCGTCTTGGTATCGCCAAGCACTTCGAGCTTGACCCAATCTGCCCCGGGATTCTCCAGACCCAGCAGAATCTCGCGGCCCAACCGCGCCACGCGCACCGCGTCCTCCGCCGAAAAGCAGCCGGCCGTATTGGGCAGCAACGTATAGCGGCGGGTATCGATGAAGTCGAGCAGGTTGTTGCCGCGGGCATCAATTAACCGTTCGCGACGCACGGCCACGGTGACGCAGTCCGTGCCCGAGGCAGCCAGCGAGTCGGCCATCAGCGCATAGTTGGCGTACTTGCCGGTACCCACAATCAGGCGGCTCGAAAGGGTGTGCGTGCCGATGCGCAAGCGATCACCCGCAAGGGTAAGAGCACCGTCGATGGCTCCGATTTCAGCAGACTCTTTCATGGGTAGTCCAAAGTCCGAGGTCCAAAGTCCTAAGTCGGCCGTGGTCGCCCTGTACTCAGTCGCCGCGTACCCAGCGGCCCCACTCTCAGCCGCCGCCGACCAGCGTGACGACTTCGAGCCGGTCACCAGCGGCGAGCCGGAATTCCTGATGCCGGCCGCGCGGCACGAGTTGCTGATTGACTTCAACGGCCACGTGCCGAACCGTGATTTCCAATTCGGTTAGCAAAGCGGCCAGGGTAAGTCCGTCCGCCACCTGACGGGCATGGCCATTGACGATGATTTCCATGATGCGATTTCCCAATTGACGCAACTCGCGGCTGGCAGCAGGGGCATTCTAGAAGAAATCCCAGGGCCCGGACAGACGCCTGCCGCGAGGCTTCAGCGTCGGTTAACCGGGACAGACGGTTCTCAAGCCTGAGATTCCGCGGGTCAAGGCGGAAGCGAGAGGAGGAACTGAACTGGATCGGATCCAGATCGCGTGCCTGCACTCTATTCGACGGCTCCGCGTATAGCCGTTGTGCGGAACTTGAATTTATCAAGCGGCAGGAAGGTCGTCGTGACCACAGATACCTGCGCTCCCCGGCCCGGGGTCCACGGAAGACCGTAGGCGGCCAATTGACCGCTCGTCATCTCAGCTATGTAGATGACCCCCTCGCCGACCGGCACCGCCAATTGCCGCCGCATGTCGGCGTTACCGCTGACCATCAGGTACTTCGGATTCTTGACGGAGCCGAAGTCCTTGCTGACATTGTGGGTATAGAACGTATTGAACATGCGCGTGTTGATGCTCAACACGGCAGCCTTCAGATCGCCCGTGACAAAATCGAGCAGATAAACCGCTTCGACTTCCGGATCGATCGTGCCGGTACACATGGCAAAATTTTCTTGGCCGTGAGTTGCCGACGCATGAATCGGAACTTGCGGGCAGACGCCCGCCAGGTTGAGGCCGACAACAAACCCCGCCGCCACGCCGACGACCAACCAAGCTCCTCGCGAATTTACCATCGGACGCGTCCCTTCTATAAACATATCCCCCGACACCGGCCGGAGGCAAAATTCAGGCGAACTACTCGGCAGCGGCCGCGCCGCGAATGGCGGTCGTGCGGAACTTAAACTTGTCCAACGGCAAGAACGTCGTCGTGACCACGGATACCTGCGTCTCCCCGGCCTGGATTCCACGGCAAGCCATAAGCGGCTAATTGTCCGGATGTCATCTCGGCAATGTAAATGACGCCCGATCCGACCGGCACCGCCAATTGCCGCCGCATGTCGGCATTTCCGCTGACCATGAGATACTTCGGGTTCTTCACGCTGCCGAAATCTTTGCTGACGTTGTGGGTATAGAAGGTGTTGAACATGCGCGTGTTGATGCTCAACACGGCAGCCTTCAGATCGCCCGTGACAAAATCGAGCAGATAAACGGCTTCGACTTCCGGATCGATTGCTCCGGTACACATGGCAAAGTTTTCTTGCCCGTGGGTTGCCGACGCATGAATCGGAATCTGAGGCCAGATGCCAGCTACGTTCAGACCGCCGATGATGCCTATGCTCAGACCGATGGCCAGCCAGGGACCGTGCGACTTCAACATGGACAGGGTTCCCTTATGCAACCGTGCCCGCGGCCGACGCCCTCTGGAGGGCCCGCCGCTGCACACAACGACAACCAGCGCTCATAGGTTTTGATGAGATCAGCAATCCGCGCCAGAACGGCATTTGGCTGACTAACCTTATCCTAGCGAGATCGCAACAGCGATGCCATAGAAATTAGCCCCAAAGTCCAAAGTCGGAGAGAAGCCGCGCTGCGCTGCGAGCTCTCCAGATCACGAGCAATATTTTCTCGGTCCGAACCCTGGCGTCCGTGCAAGCATGTGCTAAAAATAGTCCTTTCCTACGGTATTTCCGTATGGTATTTCCGCACGGGGCCGGGAGCCTGGCTTGGCCGGGTTGCCGCTCCCGTTTCCCCTTTAAGCCGCTGGCCGAGTCCAGTGCCCCATAAACCGCGAGGAGACATTGCCCATGCCAACCAATGGCGCGCTCAATCGGAAACTACGCATGGCCCTGGTCGGAGGCGGCCAGGGTTCGTTCATCGGCCGCGTCCACTGCACTGCGGCGGTGCTCGACAACCGGGCAGCCCTGGTCGCGGGCGCCCTGTCGTCAGACCCTGCCAAGAGCAAGGCTTCGGCTGCGGATTACGATATCCCGGCCGGCCGGGCCTACGGCTCGTACCGAGAAATGCTCGATGCCGAGCGGAAGCTGCCGGCTGACCAGCGGATCGACTTCGTCACCGTGGCAACGCCGAACCATACGCATTTTGAGATCGCCAAAGCGGCCGTCGAGGCCGGCTTCAATGTCGTTTGCGACAAGCCGATGACCTTCGACCTTGCCCAGGCCGAGCAATTGGCCGCCGCCGTGGACAAGTCCGGGGTCGTCTTTGCCGTGTCGCACAACTACACGGGCTACCCGCTGGTCCGTCAAGCTCGGCAGATGATCCTCAATGGCGAATTGGGCGAGATCAACGCCATCCGCGCGTTCTACATTCAAGGTTGGCTGCGCACCCGTTTAGAAGCGGAAAGCCAGAAACAGGCCGCTTGGCGCACCGATCCAACCAAGAGCGGCGCCGCCGGCTGCTTCGGCGATATCGCCACGCACGCCTACAATCTGGCACGTTACATGACCGGCTTGCTGCCGGATTCGATCAGTTGCCATCTGAAAACCTTCGAGGCGGGCCGCAAGCTGGATGATTATGGCCACGCCGTCGTTCGCTTTGAAAACGGCGCGCTTGGAACGGTCACCGCCTCGCAAATCAGCCACGGCCGCGAAAACGATTTGTTTATCGAGCTCGACGGCACCAAGGGCTCGCTCGAATGGCATCAGGAAGAGCCCAACAAGATGCTGGTGCGCCGCAATGGGCAGCCTCATGCGCTGTATACCCGCGATCCGAACGCCCCTTTCATGAACGAGGCTGGCAAAGCCGCCTGCCGTCTGCCCGCCGGACATCCCGAAGCTTTCTTCGAAGCTTTCGGCAACATCTACCGTGCCGCGTACGACAGCATGGCGCTACGGGCGGGAGGGCAGAAATTCGAGACCAAGGACACGGTCTATCCGAACGTGAACGACGGGGTGGAAGGGATGTATTTCATCCAGCAGTCGGTAGCCAGCAGCGCGGACAAGGGAGCCTGGCTGCCGCTGAAGCACCCAAGGGCGCGGAAGTAAAACTGCCGCCGGTACCCCACCGCCGGTGCACCACCGATACTTCGCCTCTTTGCTCTCACTTAGATCGTATTTGCCGTCAGCGGCAACAGATTAGCCACAGGTACACGTTTTGGTTTCCCCTCGAATTGTCATCAAAAACATCCCAAACTACGCCTGGCACCCAAGTTCCCTGGCCGAAAAAACCGGTAAGTGGTATGCTCCATGATCCCAATCTTCAAGCAATTGATCCCCAGGAAACTGATATGCGCCTGATCGTTCATGCCAGCCGGTGGTTGCTACTCGCCTCTTTGGCCACCTTAGCGCCAAACCTCGGCTGCTCGGCGAAAACCGACAACACGAGCACGGCCGCTTCGGAAAAGAACGATCTTCCCAGCGACACGGCCATACGCGACCGCTTGGATCAGGTGCTGGATTTCACGCTGCAAAAGCGGCATCTGAACACACAGGACCACGCCGCCTGGCAAATCGTCCACGGCATCCTGGTATACGGCCGCGACTTTCAGATTTATGTCAACGGCAAACTCGTCCCGGCTCTTGATTACCTATTGCGCGGCGGCGAGTTGAACGGCTGGCACTTGTACCACACGGAACACGGCGTTGCGACCAAGGTCGAAGGGGGCACGAAGACCGGACAAGGGCATGAAGACCAATGGCTTGGTTACCTATCGCAAATTGGGATGACGCCGGACGAACAGGTAGTTGTCAACGGCGAGACCTACACGATCAATGATCTTATCACCGAAGCCCAATGGCACATGAACGACAGCCTCGAAGCCACCTGGACCCTGATGGCCTTCAGCACCTACCTGCCGCTCGACGTGCGCTGGCCGGCCAAGGACGGCCAGGAATGGACGGTCGAGAAGATCGTAAACCTGGAAAACTCTCAAAATCTCGCGGAAAGCGCCTGCGGCGGAACTCACCGGCTCTACGGACTAACCACGGCCGTGAACCGCTACCGCAAGGAGCACGAGCATGCCGAACTGACTGGGCCATGGTTTAAGGCTCAAGAAAAAATCAAGCAATCGATCGAAACGGCCCGCCGCTTCCAACAGCCGGACGGCAGTTTTTCCACAAACTACTTTGAACGCCCGGCCACTAATGCGGATATCGAAAAGCGGATTCACAGCACCGGCCATACTCTGGAGTTCATCGTGCTGGCGTCGACCGATGCTCAACTGAACGAACCCTGGATTGCCCGCTCGGCCATGCACCTGGTGGATCTGCTCGAGGAAACGCAGGACCTGCCGTTGGAATGCGGGGCCTTGTATCACGCCGTACACGGGCTGCAACTCTACCGCAATCGGCGATTTGGTCCTCGCGATGCTGCTGGCGAGACAGCCCAACCGGCGCCACCCTCGGAAGCGTCGAACGGTTGGGGCCCGGCAGAGCGAATCCGCCGCTAACAACCATCCGTCGGGCACGAGACTATCACTTCGCTTGCGGCTTAGCCGGATCGGCCTTGGGGGCAGCGTTATCTGCCGGCGGCGCACTTTCGTCAACCCGCTTGCCAAAATCAATGCGAATGTTCCCTTCGGCGTCGATGGTCGTCACCACTCCGCCACTGGCCATCGAGTGGATCAACACCTGAGGCTGGCCGGTTTTCGAATGGACTTCGAGAATCCCACCATCGCTGTCAGAACCGATCGTAACTTGCGGCGTGCCATCGGCCGTTTGTAGCCGCAGGCTCGCGCGGTCGGTGTCCGGGTCAACCGTCATGGCCGCCACTAGGTTCCCGTCTCGGCCGTAAACCTCGATTCCGCCGGTGTTCACCCGGGTCGTGCCCAAGCGGACCCGCGGCTTGCCGTCCTTGCCGGTGATCTGCAGGTCGTCGCAAAGGACGCTCTTGGCCGTCACTTGGGCCGCGTTGACGAGTGTCGTTTCCGTTCTGCGCGAAGTGAGGCTGTCGACGTCGATGGTCGACGTAACCTTGCTCCTTAGGGCGATTCCCAAGGCCAGAAAAAGCAAGGGATACACAGTCCAGCGGTCCCGAGTCGACATGTGGTGCCTCGTGCTGCCCTTTGATGCTTGATACCTGATGCCGCAAACGCGTGGGAGTCACTCCGTGCGCGTCAATTATGGGCACGATCCGGCAACTTGAATATGCCGAAAAAGGCGGCAACGATCCAGACAATTCGTCCCGCTAGGCGACGTGAGAACGCGGCGCCGGCTAACGCGACATGCCCGCCGGCTTCGACGTTGGGCTCGATTTCACCTGTCCGTTCGGCTTGGAGGCTCCGGAGCCGACCAGTTGCGAGGCACGGGCCAATAGTTGCTCTTTGAGAGGACTGACGGCACGGTTGGCTGCCTGGCGATAAAAGATGCGCCGCCTGCCCCAGTTTGCCGGCGGCTTCGGCCTCTTGAGCCTTAGTGATGATTGCCTGTGTCTCCTGCTGCTGGACGGCCGCGGCGGCGGTACGCAATTGCTGAAGTTGAGCCACACTCCCCGCAGGCGGTTGTTCGGCGGTGCTGGTGCTGGCGGCAGCTGTTTTTCCATCGACACTCGTCGCCGCAGAGCTTTCAGCGTCCGTCGCTCCCTGAGCTGCGCTCCGCTGGCCCGTGCCACCAGCGTTTGTGGCTGTTCCGCTGCGCGGGCCGTATGCCGCGGCACCCCCTTCCTTAATCCGTTCCAGCCGCTCACGCACCGGGCTTATGCCCCCGTCACCAACAACCGGCACGACACCCATCACAAAGGGCGTTTGGGATGTGTCTGAAACGAAACCGGGTACGCCGCTGGGGACCGTGGTGGAGACGGTCTGACTAACCAGGCTCGTCTGGGCACCCTGCGATGCCATGATGTTGAAATGGCCGTCGAAGCCGCCGGGGGCGTGAATATTGAAGCCGGTATTCAAGCCGGCTCCGGGATTGAATCCTCCAAACGGCGGCGCGGCGCCGCCATTCTGCTGATAGAAGAAATTTCCGACATGGAAGCCGAAGTTGACGCCGAACTGCTCGTAGAAGCTGTTCCCCGTCTGATTCAAGGGAACGCTGATATTGGCGTGCGGTCCGTGCTGGGCCACTGCCAGGCCGGGGATCAACAACCAGGCCAACATCCCCGCTGAAAGGACGCGGCCTATCGATCGTAGCAAGCTTGTTGGTGAAAACGGTAGCATGGCGAAACCGTCCTTGCGTTCGCTGCCCTTCGCCCTGGAAGTAATGTCCCCCGCGACCTGGATTGTATCGCAAGGCGTCTAATGAAAGCAAATTGCGGCAAGCGGGGGCTAGCGGGGCAATCGACTCCCGAGATTCCGGGTAACGGCTGTTGAAGAGCCTAGCACAGCGGGCTCCGAAGGAATCCGAGGCCGCTGCGCTAGCAAGGGATGGCGATTATGGATCAGCTTCAATCCGCCGCCCGCTCCGTCGGGCGATACGTCAACAGCGACACCACCACGAGGGTCAAGAAACCCAGCGGAATCGTGACCAGTCCCGGCTGGCTGAAGGGGACGATCGCCTGGTCGGGGGTCAAGCCGTAGACATCCTTATAAGTGTCGCCGCTGAGCAGGATCCAGGTCAACGAGGAAACCATGCCGACCAGGATCGCCGCCGTGATACCCTGCCGGGTCGTACGCTTCCAGAAAAGAAGCATCACTAACGAGGGCAAGTTGGCGCTGGCGGCGACGCTGAATGCCCAGCCGACCAGAAAGCTGACGTTCATGTTCTTGAAAATGATGCCCAGCACGATGGCAATGCAGCCGACGACGACCGCTCCGATGCGGCCGACGCGGACCTTTTGGTGATCCGCCATTGCGACCTCGCAAAAGCCGCATAACAAGTCATGCACGATCGCCCCGCTGGCGGCCACGATCAGTCCGGCCACCGTGCCCAAGACGGTGGTAAAGGCGATGGCCGAGATCAGGGCGAACAGCAGTTCGCCAAAACTCTTCGCCAGCAGCGGCGCGGCCATGTTGCTGTTCGTCACATCCAGCGATCCGCTGGTCATGGCGCCCAACCCCATGATAAACGTCAGCACGTAAAAGAAGCCGATAGTGCCGATGCCCACCACGGTGCTTTTCCGCGCCGCGGCTTGATCCTTCACCGTATAATAGCGAATCAAAATATGAGGCAACGAGGCGGTGCCGCCAAACAAGGCCAGCATCAGCGACAGGAAGTTGAGCTTGGCCATTGGGTCGTCTTCGTGCAGCCCCTTGAAGGTCGGGCTGCCTCCCGGCAGCAGCACGGCGCTGCCCGACGTGGGTTTGGGATAATAGACCGTGGTCTTCGAGCCATCGGCCTCATCGATTTTGGTTTTATCTTCGGTCCATAGAATGATCTCACTCTGCTGGAGCGTGCTGAAGTATTGCAGGGGACTGACTGGCCCAGTCGCTGAAATATCTCCCGGCAAGCGGCTGATATTGCCCACGGGATATAAGTCGCCCTGGCCCGTGCCCCGCCCTTGCGGTTGGCCATTGACGAGCGTCTCACCGGTTTTGGACTTGGTGACTGTCTGGCACTCGGCATACAGGAGGTCGCCGGGCCGCGGTTCGAGTTCGCGCCACACGGACACTTCGCCGGTGCTCGGGTCCTTCCTACGAATATAGGGGCGATCCTTCCAACCCGCCTCGTCGGGCAGCACGATGGCTGAGGGGCTCAGTGCGAGAAATGCGGCCCGGTCGGCAGCCGGCGTGATGATCGGCGGACGAAAGCCCTCGTACGGCTCGGTTTTGAGCCCGCGCTGTAGAATCATCGCCGTCAGAATCGTGCTGAAAAACACCAGCAGCGAACCTTTAAGGAATTGCACGTACGTGGTCGACACCATGCCGGCGGTGACCACGATCAGCATCACCACGGTTCCCACGAGCACGACACCCACCCAATGTTCGAAGCCTAGCAAGGGCTTGATCAGCGTGCCGGCGCCGACCATCTGCGGAATCAAGTAGAAGATGCTGACGGCCAGCGTGCTCACGCCGGCCGAGAGCTTGATGGCTGGCGATTGAAAGCGGGCATCCAGCGCGTCGGCAAAGGTATAGCGGCCCAAACGCTTCAGCGGCTCGGCAATGACCAATAGCGCTACGACCCAGCCAGCCAGATACCCGATGGAGTACAGGAAACCGTCGTAACCATAGAATGCGATCATGCCGCAGATGCCCAGGAACGAGGCTGCTGACAAATAATCGCCGGCGAACGCCACGCCGTTGACAAACCAGTGGATCGAGCCCCCCGCAGCAAAGTAGCCTTTGGCGGACCGAGTTCCAGCCGCAAAATAGAAACTGAGCCCCAACGTGATCGCGACAAACACCGCGAACACGGCCACAACATCCCATGAGGGCTGATAGATCACGATTACTTCTCGCTCTCGTCTGCCGCAGTTCGATGAGTCGCAGAAAATGCCGACGCGCTGGTGCGGCACAGCCAGCTATAAATCAAGGCCACGACACCGGCCGCCCCGATCAGCCCAAAGCCATACCAGATGGCCAGATTGATCTCTCCCCACGGCCGCAGCGCCATCCAACCTGGCATCAAGGCATTCGCCAACACAAACCCAACGTACAGCAGCAAATAGGCTGCAAACAGCCAGATCCCGATGCGGGCATGGCGGGCCACAATTTGCGGGTCTTCCGCTTCGGCCGGATGTGCCGGACCATGATCGAGCGCCGCCATAGGCTGGTCTCCCGCTGGATGTACCGGTGCGTAGCCGGCACGATATTGAAAACCGCCGCGTCATTGAGAACGGAACGTCGAGGACGACGAATACCTGCGGCATGCCACCCAAGGGTTATGCTCGGCGCCCAAGCATTCGAGAATACTAGAACGGCTTGGAAAAGCAACCAGCCACATCGATAGGCGGTCGCTGATTTGAAATCACGAAAGAGAATGCCTGCCCAAGCCGGACCAAGGGTTTGTCGCTAAAATCCCTTGATCTGGTTCTACGAATCGGTGTGGTTCACTGCCTACTTCGCCTGTTTCTTTGCCAGGTATTTGTCCTTGATCTGCTTCGCAAATTTCGCGTCGTAGTAATCCGTGCTAGGAGTCAACAGTGCGCGACCTCCAAGCGTTGGCTTAGTCCCGCTTGGACTCGCGCTTGGCTGCCTTGAGCAACCTATCACGCACCCACTCAGAGAACGTCATGCCGGCACGCTTAGCCGCTTCCCGGTAAATGTCCTGCTCGGCTGCTGTCGTGCGGACCGGCATGAACTTGCTGGGTGCGCCAGTGGGATCTAGTTTTGGTCGGCCTGCTTTTGCCATACCGATATAGTATCTACTAAATTCTTTTGTGCAAGAGCCGAATGCCTATTGCATTTGCATATTTAGTATCTACAATATATGCAGTCGAAGAAAACGCCGAAGCGGCCTTGGCGGGTCGCATAGGGGCAAGAACAAATCCGGCGGCAATTCGAATGGCACAAACCCCAAGGGCCGATCTCGTGTGCCACACATGCAGGGCATGTGAAAAGCGCTAAACGATCTGCGGGTCGCGGCCAAAACAGAGCAGGCAAATATCGTCGCTCTGGGGCCGGCCGGCGACGTACTGCCTGATGGCCTCCAGCATTTGCCGCCCCAGCACCGCGGGCTCGGCCGGCGCCGCGGCCACCACGGCGCAAATTCGGTGGGTGCCGAAAATTTCGTCTTCCTTGTTGGTGGCTTCGCGGATCCCGTCGGTGTACATGACCACGGCATCTCCCGGTTCCAGTGGCACGTTCACCGGCGAGTAGGTCCATTGATTGTCGAAGCCCAAGGGAGGCCCCGCTTCGATCTGCCCAACATGGCGGACCTCTCCCGTGGCGGCACTGCGTAGAATGGGCGGCATATGCCCCGCGCTGACCACGGTAAGGCAGTGTTGCCGTGGATCGAGGACCACCAGCAGAAAGGTGACAAAACGGTCGTCCAAGAGCGGGTCGGAGAGCTCACGGTTGAGCCGCAGCATGGCTTCCTCGGGCGACGAGCACGTGGCGACGCAAAACCTCACCTCGCTGCACAGGCGGGCCATCAAAAGAGCGGCGGAAACACCCTTGCCCGATACGTCTCCCATGGCAATTGCCAGGCGACCGTCGTTGAGCGGAATGTATCCGAAGTAGTCTCCCCCCACGTCGTCAGCCGCCTGATAGTATTCAAAGAACCGATAGCCCGGCAGTTCGGGTGCCGCTTGCGGCAGAAAGTGGAGTTGCACTTCGCGAGCCGTGGCAAGCTCGCGTTCGCGACGGTCTAAACGGAGGCTGGCCTCATAGGTGCGGGCATGTTCGACCGCCTGACCGGCCACGGTGGCGACGCTCACCAACACATCCAAGTCCGACTCTGAAAAACGGCGGCTCGCGTCGACCGTGTCGATATGAATGATTCCCAGCGGACGACCTGAGGGGCCGGTAAGCGGTACGGACATTTGCGAATGGGTATCGGCATCGTCGAGGGCACTTGCCTCGGCATCCAAACTGGCCGTGTTGCTGAGAATTCCCTCGCCATCCGTCATGACACGCTGGGCCACCGAACGGCTGATAGGCCCTAATGTCAGCGAATTGCCATTCTCGCCCCGCCGCTGCTTGGCGGCCCTCAGGGACAACGGGCCGCCGGCTTTGTCCGCCAGCAGGATGTAACCGCGCTCTGCCTGTGGAAATATCTCGAACAAGCTATCCAAAATCTTCGGCAGGAACTCGTCGACCGCCGACGAACGTCCCAGGTGACGAGTGATCTCGAGGACGGCCCGTAATTTTGCCTCAGCCCCAACATCAAGCCGCGGTTCGGCCAGGGCATCCATGGCACCAACGATGTGCATCTCACGAGCCGGCGACTGAGGCTCATGCATTGGCCGGACGGCGATGCCCGGCGGGGTGCGATTACCAGCAACCGTCGGACCAATTTCTACGTTCGAGCCGTCATGAAAGCTGAGTACCGTTTCATAGACGTGGATTTGGTCCTGGTCGCGCAGTCGCATGCGGACGCCCACCCGCTGGCCGTTGACGAACGTGCCATTCAAGCTGTTCAGATCTTCAATGTAGTACCCGTCTGATTCTCGCATGATGCGAGCATGCTGCCGCGAGACGCTGTGCGACGGCAACACGATGTCACAGAAGGGATAACGGCCGATGACGGCTTCATCGCCGGTAACTTCGTACCAATGGCCGGCGTTCGTTCCCGAGATAACCTTCAGGGTCGCCACGACGTGAACCTCCGACCCTTGAACGTAAATGGTGCCTTCCGAATTGCTATGCACAACCTGGATGGATACCGCCGGACGGCCGGCGGGCAGTGGACTTCCAATCCGCACCCATTGGAGCCTCAAATTTCAATGAGGCAACGAGGACCTGAAACCGAGAATGATGCCGCCCGCAAACTGGGCAATCCGCCGTTTGTCGAAGGTGAGTCCTGACAACCGAGACATGATTGATCCCCCTTCAGGATACTCGTAGGAGGACGGATAACAATCGTCAATTCAGCAGTTGTACGGGATCGGCTCGTTTTCTCCACGGCAGGCGGCTTCCGCCAGGCGGAAGCCGCCATTCGGACGGCCATTGCGGTTGCGTGCGCGGGCAGACTTTTTCCGTAAAAGTGCTCCATCGGTTCTTTTGGCAATGCCGTCGCAACCGGAACTGTACGTTCCGCTAACCTGTGACCTATGGTTGTGGTGAGCAAGCGAGCTCGAATTACCAGAAACAAGGTGGCCGATCGAGCGTGGCGGTAGATTGGCGAGGGGGTCGTTCAGAGTCGCACGTATCTATGAATGACGCCTATTTGCAACAAATGTTAAGCCGGCTTGACCAAGAGGCCGCCGAACGAGGCCGGACAAGCACCGTCGTAGACGTTGCCTCTGAAGCTACCCCGACCTCGCTGCCCGAAAACCGCAGCGGTTCACCCCCGCCAAGAAATCCGCCTTCGACACCGGATTCAGCGCAACTGCTGCGCGAGAAAATCGCCTCGCTGAGTGCCAAGGCAACGCAATGCGACCCAGCCCAAGTCGCCACGGCGGCGCCCAAGGCTTCAGCCCAAGCGAAGCCGGCCATAGTTCCTTCCGCCGGCACCCCGCAAACAGCACGCCCGCGGGCGCTGCCGGTCCAGCCGCCCCCAGGGGAAGCCTTTGTACCGCTGGCTCCGACATGTCTGGCGGAGTCTGGCTTGGGGGAAGTAGAAGTCGAAGGCCTGGTAGTCAAGTTTTTGATGAGCCGATTCACGGCTAGCGGACGGGAAATCGCCGAGCAACTCCATCTGCCATTCAGGTTGATTGAACCCCTGTTGGCTCAGCTTAAGACCGATCAGCGTGTGATCCACAAAAGTTCGGCCGCCCTGACCGATTACGTCTATCAGCTCACCGCCTCCGGCTTGGAGGAGGCACGGCAGCGCCATCGGAGCTCCAGCTACTTCGGCGCGGCGCCGGTCTCGCTCGACGATTACATCGCGAGCGTGCATGCCCAGAGCATTACCAGGCAGCATTGCGACTCGCAGGACATGGCGTGCGTATTCGACGACCTGATCGTCGGCACCGAACTGCAAAATCAGATCGGTCAGGCCGTTCATGGCGGACAGGGGTTCTTTTTGTACGGAGCGGCCGGAAATGGCAAGACCAGCATTGCGGAACGGGTCGCACGCGCCTTCGGCCAGTACATCTGGATTCCGCGGGCGATCGGCATCGACGGCGAGGTGATCCGTCTGTACGACCCTGGCAAGCACGTCGCAGTGCCCTTTACCGCAAGCGATACCACGATCGACCCGGGAAAAGTCGACCGCCGCTGGCTGCGGATCCGCCGACCGACGATCGTGGCTGGCGGAGAATTGACCCTGGAGCAATTGGAAATCACAGTCAACAAGATGACCGGCATCAGCGAAGCCCCGCTGCAATTAAAGAGTAGTTGCGGCATCCTGGTAATCGACGATTTTGGCCGCCAGCGCATGAGCGCGGCCGAACTGCTGAATCGCTGGATCGTGCCTCTCGATCGACGTCATGACTATCTGAGTTTACCTAGCGGCAAGATCGTCCAGGTGCCATTCGATCAGTTGCTCGTATTCTCGACGAATCTGCAGCCGAAGGACTTATTCGACGAGGCCTTCCTGCGCCGCCTGCCTTACAAAATCGAAGTGCCGGATCCCACGGAAACTGAGTTCCGCAAGCTACTCCAGTTCTATGCCCAACGTCTGGACATCGGATTTCACGCGCCGGCCGTCGAACATGTGATCGACACCCATTACCGCCGGGCAGGCCGTCCCTTTCGCGCTTGCCATGCCCGCGACCTGCTGACTCAAATCCGGAACTATTGCCAGTTCAATAAGCTGCCGGTGGCGATGACGTCAAATGCATTCGACGTAGCGGTGCGAAATTATTTTGCGCTGCTGGGATGACCTTGCACCTTGCAATGCGCCGCGTTGCAAGGTGCAGAGGCATTAGCGCGGCAAAGCCGCAGCCGAAGGACGACACGTTTGTAAGCCGCGCAAGCAGGAGGAGCACCGGAAGGTGCGCCCGAGCAACCTACTCAGATCTCTGCCTTGTTTTTTCCAGGCGTTCTTCCCTGGAATTACCTAAGACAAATTTCCGCAGTCACGAACTGGCCCGCACGCAGCAAGCCCTGCGAATTATCGAGAGTCCCCATGACCGAAATCGTATGACGATGGGGATCGACTACATTTGCAATCACATCGAACGAACCCGGAATACCGCGCATGCCCGGTTCTGACTTGAGTCGAACCACCCAGTGCCGCGACTCCGGACCGAGCGCTTCGAGCGCCGGCAGATCTTCCTCGTAGACGTCGATGGTCACGCCCAGAGTGCTCACGTCGCCAATCTTGAATAGATCGAGCCGATTGTCGACGACTTCTCCAATGCTAATGTTTCTTTCCAAAACGACCCCGTCGAAAGCTGCCCGCACTTTGACTTCCGCCCACGTGCGTTCTAGCTGCGGGTTGCCGGCAGACTGAGCTTGTTGCATGCGCTGGGCCTCGATGCACACTTCGTGGATTTCTTCTTCGCTGATTTTCCAGGAGTGGAGCGTTCGTTCGATTCGCTCCACCGCAATGGCGGCAGCCTTCATATGACGTTCGGCTTCGCTCAGTTGGCGCTCGCCTTCCGAGCCTTTGGCGACGGATCGAGCCTGCGCAAGTTGCCGGTTTGCCAAAAAAACCTGTGACATGGCGTGCAGCAGCTCGCTTTTCTTTTCACCGACCTCTTGGCTCCAAACGATGGCTAGCAACTGGCCCTTCTTCACAGCGTCGCCAAACTGCAGCGGCCGACTTTTTTGGTTAACGGCAAAACCGGGTTCAAATTCGGTCTGACCTATGGCGATCACCTGGCCGCCAAATCGGGCATGAACCCTCGCCAGCCGATTGGGATCCAAATTCAATCGCCCCGACCTTACCAACGAGCGTTTGGTGGCCGACGGAGACCGGTCCCCCTTCTCGGGGCCGTTCAACTTAGGAGCGCGCTCAGGCTCGCTTGCAGCGGGTGCAGGCGGCGATTGCGCACCGACAACAGCTGATTCAACCGATTGAACCGCCTCTCGGCGAACTTCCTTGGTCGCGTCGTCTTGCAGCCCAATCCACGGCAACAGCGCCGCCCCAAGGGAAACCACTCCTACCGCGGCCACCGAACGGGCTGCAAGCAGATGCATAAAATTTTCTCAATAGTGCCTTTTGAATGCCTGCTTTTTAAGCAAGCAGCCCCAGTCGCTTCGTCAAAACCGGAGTTAACGTCCGAACGTATCAAGCCGACGTTGGGGGTAGCACGTAGTGTGCCAATAGGCCGCAAGGGGGAACGGCTAAATGAAGATTCTGTAGGTTAAGTCGTCGCAATTTGTTACAGTGAAACAGTTTATGGGATTTCTTCCGATTGGAGCATCGTTCGGATTCTTTTCGTGGCCCGACTAGAGAAGCCAGATTGACCGGGTGGACTTGGCGGGTAGAATGGTGACCTTCGACGGTGCGGGGCGTAGCTCAGCCTGGCTAGAGCGCTGCGTTCGGGACGCAGAGGTCGCATGTTCGAATCATGTCGCCCCGATATTTAAAGCCCTTTTAGGGCAATGACTTACGACATCACGACGGTGATACCTTTCGGGGTTGTCACCGTCGTGATACCTTTTGTGATACCAATCGAGATACTTTTGGGATCAATTCGGGAGTCTCGGAGCCCAACCAGATCGCACTATCTGCGCCTCCCAGTTTGAGTCTCGCAGTAGCGCCCTCACTCGCTTCCTGCCATCCACTTGGGTCTTCTGCCTTGGCCTTGTTGACGGCGTTTCAAAGTGGCGGCGGATCATCGCTGCTTCAGGAGGTTGCCATGTTGACTTGGTGGCAATTCTTCGACTCTCCCAGCCGCTGAGACGTGGTTCAGTTTCGCGCGTCAATCAGACTCAAGGGGCGACGGAGCCTACGGCATCAGAAGTCAGGGGACAGCGGACGATCATCGCTTGGTTGCCTCGCTAAACGCAAACGGTTCGCCACCGATGAGCTGATCGGAGGTGATCGTCGGGCAGATGTATTTCTCAACGTGTTCGATGAACAACGCGGTGCCGCCGAAGTGATCCACATTCGGCCAGCGCGGGGTTATACATGGAGTCGGTCAAATCTCGCATGAGCACGACGTGTTTGCCGTTCTTCGCCATCTGGCGCAGGCCGAACGGGCGGCCGGCGACGCACATGTTCACATGCACGCCCATGAGGATGACGTTCTGGATGCCGCGAGTCTGGAGGAGGCTCCAGATTTCGACGCCGGAGTCGCTGATGGCGTCCTTATCCACCGCGATGCGCAGCGCGTCGGTCTGCCGCGTCCACGGTGCGCGCGGATTCAGGCCCTTCGCCACGAGCTGCTTCGCCCATGCGGCGTGGTCATCGGGATCGTCGTCCTCGCCGCCATCGGTCTGGTCGATGGGATACACGGCCTTCTGCTCGGCGGGAACTTGTTTGCACCAATCACCGATTTTGTCGGGCAACAATGCAACCCTCGGCACTGTCTTCGCGCTCGCGAGCCGGATGGCCTTCGTACGCTTTCATGCAACTGCTCGGCGCGTGAATGATGAACACGCCTTGCTCGCGCGCCTTCTCGAGGACCTCGTTCATGCGCGGCGCCATCTCGGCTTCACGCCTCACGGCATTGTGACAGTGATGCAGGTCCCACATGTCACACACGATGATCGCGGTCGCGTTCGTGCGCCATGACTCGCGGGCGAGCTTCGGCGTCCCGTCTTCGCCTCGGGTTTGCAGGGAAAGGCTGATGGTGATTTCGGGCATGGTTGGTTTCTCGGCGGCGTGGAGCACGGCTAAAGGAGCCAGCAGCAGGACAGTGAAGGCCGCGAGAATGTGTCTTGTTGTTCCGTTCATCAGGGGATTTCTCCTTCGCACGTAAATGGGCAACGGTACGGCATTTGGCATCCGGCTGACTCCGTAGGCCACCATTTTAGTCGCGTCGAACATTCTGTCAAAAACCGTTGGCTTCTCGGCACAGCCGACAAGGCGATTCAACCAAGACCACGAGCCAAGTCGGCATTTTCACCAAACGGATGGAGATTGTGGCACGCATTGGCGCGTGTCAGAAATGGGGTCGATTGATGGGAGTCCGAAAAAAGGTTCGAGATCAGGGGACACCGGCGAGCGTGCCGTGCCACAATAAGTCCCAAGCGCTCCTTGGAAAAACTGTCGGGGCGACAGCACACCAATAGAACCCTTCTGGTTGGCGTAGCAACCTGGGAGAAGTTTGGGACAGCGGTCGCGATTTGCAAGCTGCTACCCGTAACGGTTGTAACTTCTTGCTGTCAGATTGATCGCTGTAAACTTCGAGAATGCCTTGCGACCAACACGGCAATTACGGCTCAAGGCTATTCTGCAAGCTGAGCATCGTTAGTTGGCCGGTGCGAATCAGCCCCCGCCGCGGTCGGTCCAGGTCAAGCAGCGTGAAGACCACCACAGTCAGCGTCGTAGCAAACACGAACGTCGCGATCGGGTTTCGCTTGTTGGAAGCGCCAAAGGCAAAGCCGATCAACAGGCTCGATACTAGCGCAACCGCAAGGAGCATCACCAAAATCACTTCCGGGACGTGATTTTGATAATACGCTGTTCGCGCGGTGCCTGCGTCGATCAGATCGTTGACTGACTGTAAAACCTGTGCTGCACTCAATGAATGCGGATCGCGACGGACTTCTGCTGTGACAAGCGTCCATAGCATAGTCCGCAACTGCTCCTCGGTGGTAGCGTCCCTTTCCTCCTGTGCAGGATCGATTCGCTCGTCATGCTGTGCCAAACGAACGTCGACTAGGGCTCGAAGCAGCTTGCGCATTTGCGGGCCGGCTGCATCGTCAAGGATATTCGACCGCAGGTAGCTTGTGCCAATTGCATTAACTTCGTGTATCAGCAGTGATTTGTGGTGATCATAGCGCGATGCAGCCATCGAGTAAGAGAAACCAAGAAGCAG
Organism: uncultured Planctomycetia bacterium; assembly: GCA_963807715.1. Taxonomy (GTDB): domain Bacteria; phylum Planctomycetota; class Planctomycetia; order Pirellulales; family PALSA-1355; genus CAWECK01. The sequence continues at coordinate 323,835 of CAWECK010000015.1, read as the reverse complement.
TGATAACAGGCCAAGGACCGCTCCCATGACGCTCAGATAAGTCCCACTGGGGCCATGCTTTGAACCCTGCGCGGCCCGACGGCCAAACGCGTGACCACATTCGATGGTGGTGATCAATAGACCAAACAGCACCAGCCCAATTTGCCACACCGGCGTCGCGTACAAGGTATCCATGCTTGACCCTTCGTTTCTGCCAAGTGCTCGCCAAGAACTGTCACGCAACTTCACTGACATTATCATTATTAAGTGTACGTCGTATATGTAAACTCGGGAGGAGGCAATTGCCGGTTGTGCAACGTCGGTCATGCACGCTGTGCCTGGCAATCGCTGCAGATTCCGGCAATAAATCACTGCTGAATCGTTGGATTGACAGGCGATACAATCGGATACGCAGTTGACGCGCCTGCCTCATTAAAGGTTCCTCAGATGGAACGGTGCCAGAAATGACGAGTTTCCGGGACGAGTGGCTCGGTCGTTGTCAGCGTCGTCTATTCGGGAATGGACACTCCGCTTGCTTGCGTTTCATGTATCGGTGCTTTTGCAAGACTCCGAGGATACGGTTGGGATTACGCGTCGCGGCCCCCGCCCCGTAAGGAAAGGTCGCAGGCCAGCCGCCGGGGCATATGCCGACGTGGCGGGACTCGAACTTAAAGTAATCCCGCAAATCGTTCCTCAAATGGGACGGTGTCAAAAATGACGAGTTTCCGAGACTCGAGCTGCAATTGACATTCGCCTCTGATGCCTACCATCGAACAAAGCGATCGGAACTTACGCAGGCTGTCCGGTTCTCGGCCGTCGCAGCCTCGTTCCCGTCATTCGGTCGTTTGATGAGAATCCCGGAATAGGCCCGCGAGGTGTTGATACAGCCAATCATTTGGTCGGTTGGCTCTTGGGAAGGTCGTATCTCTCGAACCATTCCAATGTGCGCTGCAGCACGTCTTCGCGATGCGGCAGTAGGCGGATGCCGTGGCCTTCATCGGGGTAGATGACCATCGCTGTGTCCACGCCATTTTCCTGCAGTGCGCGATGAAACATCCGGCCCATCACCACGGGGCAGCGGCGATCGTTCAACGAGTGGAGAATGAGCGTGGGTGTGCGCACCTTCGCGGCGTAGGTCAGCGGGCTGTGATCGCGCATCCGATCGGGCACTTCCCAGGGCAGACCGGTCATGTCCCACTCGGTCCAGCTTTGCAGATCGCTGAGATGCCACATGACATTGAGATCGGTAACCGCGTTTTGCGCAACGGCCGCACGAAACTGATTCGTATGTCCGACGAGCCATGTCGTCATAAAGCCGCCGTAGCTTACGCCATAGACGAACTGACGCTCTCGATCAGCGATGCCACGTGTGACGAGCTGCTCGATGCCGGTCAGGATATCGCGCATGTCGCCCTCGCCGAAGTCATTGCGATCTGCATCCAGGAACTTCAGCCCGTAGCCGGTGGAGCCGCGGAAGTTCGGCTGGAACACGGCATAGCCATGCATCGCAAAGATCTGGATGTCGAAACCAGAACCGCCACTCGCGCGATAATGCGGACCACCGTGCGGCAACACCATCAGCTTGAACGGACGCTCGGCGATGGATGCGGGGGGCAGAGTGACGATGCCGTCGATCTCCAGTCCGTCATCACTCTTCCAGCGCACGACCTCGTCGCTCGCATGCAGACGTTGGTCAAGTTCCGGACTACTGGGCGGCAGCAAGGGACTACGCGGCATGGCATGTGGCTGATCGTCATTCGCCTGCGGCCCGGCATCGAGATCCACGGTTTGAACCGCAGACACAAGGCCACGATACGACGCGAACGTCACACGATGCGAATCTCGCCAGCAGTCGTCGGGCAAAGGAAACGTCGGCGGCAACTGCGGCGGTGTGCCCGCGTCCGTACGGTGGTGATCGAAGACCAGTTTTGACTTCGCCCCACCGCCGCCGAGTTCCACCAGCATCAAGTTGAAGACATCCATGTGCGGCCCTTTTCGTGGCGAACTCAGGCACACGATGCGCCGGCCATCGGGCGAGATGCGCGGCGAGAACTCCGGTCCCTGTCCCTTGGTGAGTTGCTCGATGCAATGATCGCTCAGCGTAATTTTCCACAGGTCGTAGTTGCGATTGATGCTGTAACGCACGGACTCCTGGTCGGCCGTGCGGTTGGCATGCACGACGAGAAATGAGCCGTCGGGCGACCATTGCGGATCACCGTACCAGAAGTCGTCCTGAGTCACGCGCGTGATGCGTGCGGCGGCCACGTCCGTTGGCGCATCGATCAAGTCGGCCACCCACACTTGCATCGGCCCATAGCCTTCGTAGCCCTCGCCCTGGTCCTCGCGCACGAGGATCACGCGGTTCCGGTGCTCCGCCTCCGTGCGCGGATCGTGGCCTTCATCGGCGACAAAGACCAATCGTTTTCCATCCGGCGAAAATGCCATGCGACCATAAAACTTGTCGGTGATTACGCGTCCATATGGCTTCGATTGGCCGCCGAGCGGGATTGCTTTGCCGCCGGTCACGGGAATCAACCAGATGTCCGCAGCAGGATCGGAGTAAGGCGGCACTGTCGCAAACGCAGGTGCGCCATCGGGAAACGGGCGCGTGGAGAGAAACACGACCCACTTCCCATCGGGCGACAGCATCGGGTTGAAGGCATCTAGCTCGTCGTTTTCCAGCGGTCGCGCGCCACTTCGATCGTCCACGCGCCACAGCGATTGCCGGATCGCTCGCGTCTCGGCATCGGCTCGTTGGCGGCAATAAATGGCGCTGCGACCATCGGCAAGCGTGATGGCATTGGCCACGACATCGGTCTTGTAGAGGTCCGCAATTTGCAGAGGTAGCAAATCGGCTGCGAAGCTCGATGCATTGCCGAAGACAACGGCCAGCGCGGCCAAGCAATGACGGGCGTGAGCGGCGAAGCAACTGGATGAATTCATAATGGCGCGATGACCTTTTGCACATGTTTCTGAACGGCCAACGGACGAGCCCTCCCATTGTAACTGCCCAGCGATGTGCAAAAAACCATTCCTCAGATAGAACGGCGTCAGAAGTGACGACTTTCTGGGATTAATAGCGTCGCGGGCGTCGCTGACCACTGTGAGCGGACACACGACGTGTTCGCGTTCGCTTCGGCAATTGGTCGTTTTTCGCGAGAGCCAAGAAAGGCTCAGTTGATGGGACTGCCTGCTCGAAGCTGTAGCGGCTAGTCAAGCGAAGTGAAGCGCACGCCGCCGTGGGACTCGGCCGCCGAAAGCCGGCAAGACCTGGAGTGCGGCGGAAGATGAATTGTTGGGCCGACTATCGCCGGCCGACGTGGTAAAGCAGACTGGCAGGACGCTGTCCGCTGCTTATTGTCGCCGTCGCGTGCTGCGGTTGACTGATCGCAATTCCGATCGGTTATGACGGGGACGCTCCTATATAGAAACTTCTTGCTCATCGGAGTTGTCGTCATGCGTTACGCAGCCTTGGCCCTTACAGGCACGCTCGTGTTATCTCTCCCGCTCGCCGCCCCAGCGCGAGGCCAGACCACGCCCGCTCCGAAAGGCGAGCAATCGCTACCACAACCGGAACTTGACCCAAGGGCGAATACGCTGGCGTGGAAAACCGTTGCGCCGTCGCCATTTGCACGCGTTGAAGCGCCATCAGTAGCTGTGAATGGCAAGCTCTACCTCTTTGGTGGATTCACCTCCGAACTTAAAGCCTCGCCGGAGGTCGATATCTACGATCCGGCGACGGACGTTTGGACACGACTAAAAGACATGCCAACTGGAGTAACACACTTGAACCCGGAAATTGACGGAAACACGATTTGGTTCGCCGGCGGCTTCAAAGGTAAGCACCCGGGGCCGGCTTCGGACGAAGTGTGGAAGTACGATGTTGCCATGGACACATGGAGTCCCGGCCCATCGCTGCCGGATCGTCGCGGTGCGGGTGCTCTGGCGGTTGTTGGACGCCAGTTGCATTACTTCGGCGGCTACTTGCCCGATCGCAATTCCAACTCGGCGGATCACTGGGTATTGTCGCTGGAAGCCGGCGGAACTTGGCGGCGGGAGGCGGACCTGCCCGACCCGCGCGGTCACGTGAGTTCGGCGGTACTCAACGGGAGAATCTACGCTCTTGGCGGCGCGGATGGTCACGATATCAAACAGACCGATGTGAAATCTTGTCACGTTTATGATCCGGCGACGAGCAAGTGGTCCGCGATTGCCAGCCTGCCGGACGGCCGCAGCCATTTTGAATCAAGCACGATCGTGCATAATGGTCGCATCATCGTCGTCGGAGGGCGTTGCAATAGTTCTACGCCGCCGCGCAATGTCGTGAATGACCTGATCGTATACGATCCGACAACTGATAATTGGAGCGTTTTGGGTTCAATGCCCCAAGGCCTGATGGCGCCATCCGCTGCGATCTTCGATGGCCGCATCGTTGTTACCTGCGGCGGCTTAAATAACCCAAGGCCGCTCGTAGCGACCACACGAGTCGCGGCCCTGCCGCCCGTGCATTGACCGGACGACACTGTTAGATTGGCTTGCGGGGTGGACTAACCTCTGCGGTAACCCGACGGCCCTGCAAGACCCGCTCATTCGACTATCGTGATTATCAACGACCATCTGTGGGCAAAGTCAACCTATGCACTCCGAGCCAATCGTTGGCCGACCAGCTTTTTTGTGCCGCCTCGCCGCTCGGCTACCATGCGGGCTATGAGACGCTGGTCCCGACCAATAACTCTTCCGTCCGGGGCGTCGGGTAGGTGGCGTCTCAGGGATGCGCGGAAGGTTGATCGCGCGGCTCTTTTTATTGACGCGGTTGACCTGGACGGCGTCGAAATGACAAGAGCGGTCGAGGCCGCCAGATCCCGTCCACTCTCGCATGTAATTGGCTGGCTGGTTTGTTCCCGCACGAAAAGAAGCCGGCCAGTTTCAATTACTCAGTCTGCGACATCTTGTGACGTACTCACCGGTGCGACATTTTGTCGCGGTCGACTAACTATTGTGGTCGATCTCGAGCGCTGATCGGTTCGGAGCACGCCTTAACAACTTAGGCGTATGCGATTCGGCAACATGGCGGAAACCTCGATGTACACAATCAGCACTCTGGCTACACTAACCGCTAGGCAATCGGGGCGTGACGATGGACGAACTGTTGATGTTTGCTGACGATGTTTTTGGGGAAACCCCTGATCGTGTTGCTGTTCGCCTCAGCTCCACTCATATCGGTAGTCAGTGTCATAGTCATATCGGCAGTCAGTGCGATTCCCGTCGCCAAGCGCACGACGGTATTTGGGACTAATCGCGTTCATCCCGTTCGGTTACGGGTTGTTTATAGGAACTTCTCTCCGTTGGAGAAGTTCTCGCGTCTATTCAGATCAGCGCGGAGCCCACCCACTCCGCGCCGGCGTGCATACGCTAGTCACCCAATACCGTTTTGCGAGCGACCGTGCTTTTGTCCCAGGCGGATCCTATGAATACGATCGCGGAAACCCTGAGCGCGGCCTACCGACATCATCAGGCCGGCCACTTCCAACAAGCGGAGCAATGCTACCGTCAAATCCTGCAAAAGAATCCGCTGCATGTCGAGGCGCTGCACATGTTCGGCGTGCTTGCTCATCAGGTAGGCCGGATTGATGTTGCCCATGAGCACATCGCCAAGGCTGTGCGACTCAAGCCGTCCTCTGCCGAGGCGCATGCCAGTCTGGGGAATGTTCTTCAGCGAATGAGGAAGTTGGACGAGGCGGTCGACTGCTATCGCCGCGCACTAAAACTGAAGCCGCACTTTGTCGAGGTGCATGGCAATCTGGGCAATGCGCTGAAGGAGCAGGGGAATTTGGCCGAAGCGGTTAGCTGCTATCGTCGGGCTCTGAACCTGAAGCCGCACTTTGCCGAGGTACATAACAACCTGGGCAACGCGTTGCGGGACCAGAGGAAGCCGCACGAAGCGGCTGCCTGCTACCGCAGGGCGCTGGAATTGCAGCCGAACTTTGCCGAGGCCCACAGCAACCTGGGCAACGCTTTGAAAGACCAGGGGAAACTGGACGAAGCGGTTACCTGCTATCGCCGAGCACTGGAACTGAAGCCGGAATGTGCCGAGGTACGCAGCAACTTGGGCAATGCCTTGCGAGAGCAGGGGAAGCTGGACGAAGCGGTTGCCTGCTGCCACCGGGCGCTGGAATTGAATCCGGATTATGCCGTGGCGCACAGCAACCTAGGCAATGCGCTACAGGACGAGGGGAAGCTGGACGAAGCGATTGTCTGCTATCGCCGGGCGCTGGAACTGAAGCCGGAATATCCTAAGGCGCACAGCAACCTGGGCAATGCCTTGAAGGACGAGGGGAAGCTGGACGAAGCGATTGCCAGCTACCGCCGGGCGCTGGAACTGAAGCCGGAATTTCCTGAGGCGCACAGCAACCTGGGCGATGCATTGCAGGACCAGCAGAAGCTGGATGAAGCGGTTGCCTGCTATCGCCAGGCACTGAAGGTGCAGCCGGAATCTGCCGGCACGCACAGTAACCTGGGGAATGTGTTGAAGGACCAGGGGAAACTGGACGAAGCGGTTGCCTGCTATCGGCGGGCACTAGTGCCCTGTCCAGACTAAATTTTCGGGTAGAGCCGCTTCAATTTGACTCTCGCGTTGTCGATCGTGAATTGCCAATCGACGGCTCGTTGCTTCGCGTTGACGCGGGTTGACCAGGCGGCAATTTCGGATTGCAGCGTCGCGAGGTCGCCGATCCGTCGGTCCGACAGGCATTGGCTTGTCATGCAACTCAGCTCGCATTCCGCGACGTTGAGCCAACTGCCGTGCTTGGGTGTGTAAACGAAATGGATCCGCCTCACGTAGTCACGGGCCTTCTCGGGCGGAAACGCTTCGTAGAACGCCCCTTTGGTGTGCGTGTTCAAGTTGTCGCAGACCAACGTGATTCCCTCGCCGCCCGCATAGCGGGTGTCCAGCAAATGGGCGACTTCATGAGCCCAATCGTCCTTGGTGCGGCGCGGCCGAGCCGTCGCTTGGCGGAAGCCGGAGAGCGGTTCGGCGAACATGAAGATACTGGCAGTCCCCCTCCGTTCGTATTCGTAATCGACCCGCTCCGGATGCTCCTTGGTTGCCGGGATCGGCACACGCGTCTCGCCGATGAGTTGCACCGGTTGCTCGTCCATGCACACGACGGGGCAGTTGGGATCGTAGGCTTTTTGGTACGTCTCCAACACCTCCTCCATGCTGGCGACGAACTCGCCGTCGGCGTCAGGAGGAATCACCCAGTACTCGATTTTCCGCTTGGTCATGCCGTTTTTTTAAGCGTCTGACGGACCGTCTCGGGGCTGATCGATTCCACGATCTCCAGCTCCACCATTTGATCCGCCAGCAGCCGCAAAGTCCAATGACCGAAGCCGGCGGGCGGCTTGCCCAACCGCAGGGCGATCAACTTCGCCTCGGCCGCGCCGTCAAGCAACTTCGGCGTCGGCGACGTCGCTCGCTTCTTGCGAAACAGCGCCCCCTCGAAGCCTTCGAGGACAATTGCTTGCCGTACGTTCTCGACCGTCCGCGTTCTGCAACCGACCGCCTCGCTGATCCTGGCGTCATCCCAAGCCGGCCCGTCGGCGTCGGCCTTGAGCAAGATGGTAGCCCGGCGCAGTTTCTCCGACTTGCCCGTTTCCTTCTTGATGGTCGCCTCGCAAATCGCCCGTTCTTCGTCCGTGAGCCGCACGATATACTTTTTGTTCATTGGAACCTCCGTGTTGACGCGGAGATTCTCCAAAATCGACGGTTCTGGCAACCCGAATATTTAGCCTGGACGGGGCACTAGAACTCCTGCCGGATTTTGCCGATGTGCATTACAACCTGGGCAATGTGCTGCAGGACCAACGGAAGCTGGACGAAGCGATAGCTTGCTACGGTCGGGCACTGGAATTGAAGCCGGGCTTCGCCGAGACGCACAGCAACCTGGGCAATGCGTTGCGGGAGCAAGGAAAGCTGGACGAAGCGGTTGCCTGCTGCCGCCGAGCATTGGAATTGAAGCCGGAAAATATCGAGGCGCACAACAGCCTGGGTGATGCGCTTAAGGACCAGAAGAAGCTCGAAGAAGCAATCGCCTGCTATCGCCGGGCACTCGAACTGAAGCCGGACTCTGTCGAGATCCACAACAACTTGGGGCTCACCCGGCTCCTCCTGGGCGACTTCGAACAAGGATGGTCGGAGTATGAATGGCGATATCGGAGCAAGGAGCTTGCTCCACGGTCGTTTGCCCAACCGCTCTGGGACGGTTCACCCTTGGAAGGACGAACCATTCTGCTGCACATGGAACAGGGATTGGGCGACACCTTGCAGTTCATCCGCTATGCAAGCCCGATCAAAAAAAGTGGCGGTCGGGTGGCGCTGGCATGTCCATCATCGCTGGTCGGTTTGTTGTCCAGGTGTCCGGACATTGATTGTCTTGCGTCTCAAGCGAGCAATCTGCCCGATGTTCACGTCCAGGCATCGCTCTTGAGGTTGCCAATAATATTGAAAACGTCGCTGAAAACGGTGCCCGCCGACGTGCCCTATCTGTTTGCGGACCCGCAGCTGATTGATTATTGGCGCCAAGAACTAAACGAGCCGTCCGCGCGGAAGATCGGCATCGCCTGGCAGGGAAATCCCGCCTATCCGCAGGATCAGCAGCGTTCGATTCCGTTGGCGCATTTCACGCCCATTGCCCGTCTCCAAGGGGTCAAACTGTTCAGCTTGCAAAAAGGCTTCGGCACGGAACAACTTGACGCGGTTAAAGACCAGATGACGGTGGTCGACCTTGGTTCTCGGCTGGATCTGGCCGGCGCGACCTTCGCCGACACTGCGGCGGTGATGAAAAACCTGGATCTGGTCATCACCTCGGACACCGCTATCGCACATTTGGCAGGCGCCTTGGGCGTCCCCGTGTGGGTTGCGATTGCATTCGTACCGGACTGGCGCTGGTTGATTCAGCGCGAGGATTCCCCTTGGTATCCGACGATGCGCCTGTTCCGGCAACCGGACCCGGGCAATTGGCAGGCCGTGTTCCAACGGATCGCCGCCGAGCTGAGCACGCAGTGTTATAAGAATACAGACAAGGCATCGATCTAACTGCCTGATGACGGCCCACACGCCCTGTGTTCACCCGCTGCCCTGGTCGCCCGTGGACCGCCCCAGCCATGCCTGTTTGCATGAAAACCGGCCCCGCAAGGCTGCTTGGCGAGAAAGGTAAAGGCGGTTTAGTGGTGTTGGAGCCGAGCGATATCGAACCTAGCCGGTGACTATTTCCGGAGGCGGAAGTCGATCTGCTAGGGCAGTAGACTTAGGTGGGCCGGCCTACACGCAACCGCGCCGAAGGAGCGGCCTGTGCAACCGAATAATCGCACGGCGACCGCCTATCGCAGTCTCGGCATTCAACCGACGGCGGAGATCGGAGAACGGCTCGCGCATGCAATCCCACTCAAGCCATTGACCTGTCATCGAGATAGTAGGAGGCGGGCGCCAATACTCGCCGATTTTGGCCTCCCGGAGGCCTCGTTATGGAGGTTACTTTGGTCGGCTCAAGAGGAAGCCTGCTTTTTATGGCCGACAGCGTCTACCGCGGACGATCGCTTTCCTCAAGTGATCTCGGCTGATAACCGTATTTGGCGGGATTCGCTCCTTCTCGATCGGCCCTGTCCCGCCAGTATTGCTCCTGTTGTCGCTGGTGCTGAGCAAATTCGGCGTTCCGATCCGTAGCTTGGGCGGGGTAGGCGTTGCCGCCAGCCGAATTCATTGCGGCGCCCAAAATCAGCAGCCCCAGCATCGCCGCAAGCTCCCGTTTTTGTTGAGTGCGACGGTCGTCGCCCTCCGTCCGCATCGGGGAGGTATGCTCCCGCGTGGAACCCCGATTTCGCTGGTTTTTCTCCGTGAGTCGTGAGCTGGTCTGTTTCGAACTACGCTGCGCGGCCGCCGGCGTGGAAGGCTGTACGGCCGGTTGATTCACAACACGGCGCGACTGCATTTGTTGTTTTGCGGACGTATTCCGAGTCGCTTTGGCGGGCAGCTTTGCGTTGGCGCGTAGTTCCGCCTGTGCGCGAGCCGCAGCACGCGCCTTTTCCAAACGGTCTGCGTCCTGCCCCAAGGCTGGGCTCGCCAGCGCTAAAGCCAATGCGGTGACGACAAAGGACTTCATAAAACCGCCCCCCATAAAAGGTAGTCTAATCCCTGCAGCAATCTAGCAGATCGTCCCAATAAATCAATTACTTTCAGACTGAAGAACTCCAAACAGGCAGTTCTCATTTTGCGGAGCCTGGAGCCGACCCAAGCTCGGGCAGTTTGCCATTTGATAGCTAGCCCCCCGCATCCAAACTAAAAGGCCAACCGGTCGAGAACGGGCCGCGCTGAACGCCCCAGCTGACCTGCGCGGGTGGAAAGAGCTAACGGGGATGGAGCTGGTGATCCAGACGCCAATTTCGTTCTGCGCTGGCTTGGCCGCACCTTTTCGCCCAGCGGTTTGGGGGCGCTGATCGGAGCAGTCAGTACGATCGCGTTGTTTTCATTTACCTACCGCGCCTTTTAATTAACCGCCTGTCCCGCCTCTGACGGCCAGAAACCTGCACACAACTTTCACCCACTACCCTGTCCAGCCTTGACGACCAGAAATTCCTGCGCGACCTAGGAAAACGGCTCCGCGACCAGCGAGAGGCTCGGGGACTGACGCAGGCACAGTTGGCCGAAAAGTGCAATCTACACCGCACGCTCGTCGGCTCCGTTGCTGCAGCGACTAAGCTGAATACGCCGATCGTAGCCTCACCGGGATTCTCATTCGCGAAATCAAGACGAGCGCAGGCGATTCATCCGTGATTGGTGGACGGCCGGGCTTGATTTACCGTCGTTCGCGGTAATCCCATTTCTCGACGACGAATAAAGCGTTGCCACATGGTTCGCACCGCGTTCATAACAGCTCTTTCACGACGCCGGTCGCCAGGCCGCCCTGGAAGTTTTCCGGCAGGGGCATGCCGACTCGGTCGACGACGGTCTGCCAGACGTTCGCCACCGGCATGTCCTTCTTCACGAGGTGCCCCTGATGCTTGAGGCCCAGCGCCGAGCCGCCGCAGAGGATGAGCGGGAGCATTTTCGAATCGTGCGCGTTGGGGCCGCCGTTGGTCGTGGCCCAGGCGGCCATCGTGTTGTCGAGCAGCGTGCCGTTGCCTTCCTTCACGCTCTTGAGCTTGCCGAGGAAATAGGCCCATTCGGCCAGGTACAGGGCGTCGAGTTCGCGCCACATGGCGAGTCTTGTCGTCCTCCTGGGCATTGTGGGTGATCGTGTGCAGGTCCCACTTGCTCTTGGTGAGGTAGCCGTAGCAGCTGGCCTTCGTCGCCTTCGGTGCGCGGGATGTGGCTCACCGACGCGCGTGCTGTCGGTCTGGAAGGCCAGGGCGATCATGTCGAACATGAGCCGGGTGTATTCCGAGTAGCCGCGGCCGTCGCCGGCGATGCGGTCGCGCGGCGAGCCCTGGCCGAAGTCGGGACGCGGCCACCTTGGGCTTGGGACGGTCGATCCATTCGCCCTTCGACCTTGATGCGTTCTTCGAGGTCGCGGATGGAGGTGAAGTATTGGTCCAGCCGCTCGCGGTCGGCCGTGCCCACCTGACGCTGCAGCGCAGCCGCCTGTTCCTTGATGGAATCGAGCAGGCTGGCGCGTTGCGCCATGGCCTGCTTGGCCGCCGCCAGGGTCTTGTTGTCCTCGCTGCCGAAGAGTTTTTCGAAGAGCACTTCGGGCCGATTCTCCGGCGTGATGGGCGTGTGGTTCTTGCTCCACGACAGGGTCATGGGGAACGGCCCGCCGAAGCCGGTCTCGCGCACCGTGCCGAGCACGAGCGACGGAAAGCGCGTCGCGCTGCCGTGATGGGCGGCGAGTTGCTGGTCGACCGAGGTCAGCGTCTTGGCATTGCGCACCGTGTTGACGCCGGTGAGCAGGCAACAGCACGAGCCGTGGCCGCCGGTGAAGGACGTGAGCCCCGTCATCAACGTGCAGTCGTCCTTGAACGGCGCGAGCGGCGCAAGCGAAGGCGTGAGCGTATAGTTCTTCCCGGTGTCCGGCGGCGTGAAGCCGGCCGATCTCCACGCCCAGGCCCCAATAGGTAAACATGGCGCGGCGCGGGATCTCGCTGGCCGCCATCGAGCCGGCGGTGGTGACGTCTTTCGCGTTCGCGCTCATCACTTCGAGCCAGGGCAGGGCGACCGATACGCCGAGGCCCTTGAGAAACGTGCGGCGCGGCATGCGCCATTTGTGGTTGTTGAAGTTCATGATGATTTTCGGGGAAGGTTACTTGGTTTGGAAAAAGGTGCTTGCCACGGTGGCCTGGATGATCTCTTGCAAGCGATAGTCGTGCTTGGCGGCGTCAGCGGTGATTTGATCGACGGTGATATGATCGCCATAGGCGATCGGTCGGCCGAGGGCATAGCAAAGCAGCTTTTCCGTGAAGCCTTTGACGAACGTTTCCTTCTCGGCCAGCAGCGCGGCTTTGAATTCCTGCACGGTCTTGAATTCGCGTCCCATCGGGCAGCTTGCCGCTCACGTCCAAAGCAGGCGAATTCTTGTCGCCGCGCATCCCTTCGCCGTTCTGGCGATCGCGCCACATGCCGGTGGCGTCGTAGTTTTCCAGCGCCATGCCAAAGGGATCGACCCGGGCGTGGCAGCTCGCGCAGTTCTCCGAGAGGCGATGCTCGTCGAGGCGTTCGCGGACGCTGCGGGGTTTCTTGTCCTTGATGGCCGGCAGGTCGCCGGCGTTCGGCGGCGGCGGCGGCACGGGCTGGTTCCACAACGTGTCGAGCACCCACGTCGCCCGGCGCACGGGAAGCGTTCGCGTGCCGTCGGCCAGATACGTCAGAATGCCGGACATTCCCAGCACGCCGCCGCGCCGGTCATCGGCTGGGGCGGGCACCCGGCGGAATTGGTCCCCCTCCACGCCGTCGATGCCGTAATGCTTCGCGAGGCGTTCGTTGATGACCAGGAAGTCGCTGTCGAGAAAGCTCGGTGACCGGAAGATCCTGCTTCAGCACCTCGTTGAAAAACTCCAGCGGCTCGCGTTTGGAACTGTCGCGCAGGGCGTCGTCGTAGAACTTGTAGAAATCGCGGTTCGGCGGATTGCCGTTGTCGAAGTTGCGCACGCCGAGCCATTGCCCCGCGAAGCTGCGGACAAACTCCCAGGCCTTGGGATCGGCGATCATCCGCTTCACCTGCGCCCGCAGCACGGCGGGATCGCGCAGCTTGTCCTGCGACGCCAGGCGATACAACTCTTCGTCCGGCGCGCTGCTCCACAAGAGATACGACAGCCGGCTGGCGAACTGCCAGCCATCCACCGGCTGCGGACCGGACGACGGGCTTTGCAGGATCCGGCAATGGCATTGCCTCGCTGCCGAGATACAGAAACTTTGGCGAGCAAAGAATATTCTTCACGCCCTCGCGCACGGCGAGCTTGAAGGACAGGCCGCGGTCGGCCTTGGTCTTGAGGGTCCAATTCACGACGCGGTCCAATTCCTCCGGCGTGACCGGTCGGCGATACGCCAGCGGCAGGAACTTCGCGAAGAATCTCGCGCAGATAGCCATCGTCCTCGCGCTCTTCGCCCGCGAAGAACAGTGCCTTGCGTCCTTTGGGCGGCCACTCGACGATCGGCCCTTCCCATTCCATCTTGCCGAGCCACAGCCGCGGACGTTTGGCGATGTCGAGCTTCGGGTTATAGACCCACTAGGGTCCTTCAAAGGTCTTCCGGCTCTCCGTCGCAGCCGCGATGGTTTCTTCGAGCTTCTTTTTCAGGATGCTCGATTTCCTCCGCGGACTTCTTCTCACTCTTGGCTCGCGCGATTTCGCCGCCGACGATCACCTGCTTCCACTGCACCTCCCGATACACGGGATTGTCGATGACCGCCTCCTTCCTGTCGCCAAAATCCCAACTGACGCGCCACTGACGATTCATTCCCGGCGGACCCAGTTGCAGATACATCAGAAACTCGTATTCCTTCGGAGCATCGAGCGGAGCGTCGATCACCGCGCTTTTCACCACTTCGACAGGACTTCCCTCTCCGTATTTCACGGTCAGCCGCACGTCCTTTTGCGCTTCTTGGTCTGCCCCCTTGAACGCGCCCGCCTGCACCCGGAAGCGATACCAACCATCTTGCGTCACGCCTTTCCTGCCCCAGTCACCTGGGTAAAAGCTGGCTGTCGGCGAGATATTCGATGCCGCCATTTTTCAGCTCCCAATCGTACGACCCGTGCGGCACGTAGCGTCGGTCCTTCGATCCCCATTGCTCGAAGCCAGGCTGCGGAATCCAACCGAGCGGCTCTTTGAGATTCGCGACGACCGCCGGCACGTTGGTTTCAACGATCTCGCCAGACTCATCCTTGTAGGCGGTCATGAGGCCGTGGACATAACGTTCCGCCGTGCCGTCGTAGGTCAGTTTCTGGACCTTCGGCTGCTCGTTGAACACCGCCTTCGTCGAGCACGATGTCGGCCACGGCCATGTACCTGTCGAGTTGCCCTTCGTCCATGAACAGGCTGGCCGCGCCCCGGTCAAACCCGCCGACTTTGCCGTCCGCGGGCAGTTCGTTCTCGATGCGCCGAGCGAAGTTGTCTTCCAGCGAAAATATGTCGCGCACCGTGTTCGCATACTCGACGCGGTTCAGCCGCCGCATCGGCACGCGACCTCCCGCTCCTTGGGCCGCCCGCGTCGTTTCGTCGAGCTTCTCGGCAACCCAGGACGCCACGGCGAACGCTTCTTTCGCATCCAGGCGTGCGGACTTCTTGGGCGGCATCTGGCCGGAGTTGATCTTGTCCATCACCTCCTTCCAAATGTTAGCCGTGTCCCCCACGGTGAAGTCGGCCCCGAGCGTGTCGATGCGAAAGCCCGCCCGCGCCGAATCAACGTCGTGGCACTCGATGCAATGGGCTTCGACAAACGTTCGCACGGACTGCGGCAATTCCGCCGCAAGAGATGACGCCGCCATCAACGCAATACTCACCAGAACCGGAAGTTTGATACGCGTCACGACGGATCTCATGCGCTCCTCGTATCGTAGTGGTAAGCGGATGACCGACTGCTTGGAGACGGCAACCTGCTGTCGCAGGGGCGGATTTTCGGCGGGCAGACTGAGGCGGCAGACGAAGAACGCTCGGACCAGAAAAAAAATCGCTCGGATGGTGCCGAGGGAAAGGCACCCAAGGCTGACACTGCATGGCGATTCTACACCGGACGCCGCCATACATCAATCTCCGCAACTCCTTGGGCGAAAGCAATTACGGAATTATCGACAGAGACTGGGATTACTCTAAGTTCGAATCCCGCCACGTCGGCATATGCCCCGGCGGCTGGCCTGCGACCTTTCCTTACGGGGCGGGGGCCGCGACGCGGAAGCCGACTTCGCAGCCGCCTTCCATTGGGGTGCCACCGTGGCGGCTTGCCGACCGGCAGTATACCGGATCGTTGCGCCAACAGCCGCCCCGAAGCACCCGGTGCGAACCCTCCTTGCCTGGCGGCCCTTGAGGATCGGTTACCGATCCTGGCGGGATAGTCGCCATAAACATCCGAGCACCATTGCATCGCGTTGCCGTGCATATCCTGCAACCCAAAGGCATTCTTTTGATAGAGTCCCACCGGCGACGTGAACGCGTAGCCGTCGCTATTCTTGATACCCCAATTCATTCGTCGTGACCTCGCGAAACTTCGCGTCGGCCACGTTCGCGTATTTCGCCATCTCTTCTCCGTCGTCCCCAAAACTGAACCGCGTCCGGCTCTCCGCGCGGCAGGCATACTCCCACTGCGCTTCAGTGGGCAACCGATACTCCCTGCCGTCTTTCTCGCTAAGCCATTTGCAGAACGCCACCGCATCGTACCAGCCCACCTTTACCACCGGGTGCCCGTCCGTTTGCGCAAATCCCGGATTACGCCAGTTGTACTTCTCATCATCAACCCAGTCCTTTTTCTCATTGTCCCAACCCACGCTCTTGCCATCCTTCTCGGGTTTGGTTCGGTAGCCAGCGTCCTTCACGAACGCCGCGAACTGGCCCCGCGTCACGGCCGTCACTCCCAGGTAAAAATCGGCGCTCAACGTCACCTCATGCTCGGTCTCGTTTCCGATAAGCCTCCGCTCTCCCTTCGGCGATCCTACCGTGAAGGTCTTGCCCTTGGCTGGAATTCGCACCAGCTTCAACGTCGGCAACATCTTCGACACCATCTCGGAAGCGTTTGCCTCCTCCTGTTGCGCACGCAATGGCGCTTCCGCCCCTGGCTGGAATGTCAGGGCCAACAGAACACATATCGAAGTCCAGTCGCATAAACTACTTCCGTAAAGTTTCGAGTGCCACGAGCGTTACGCTATTTCACACGTTCATCAATTGACTTAGCTTGCACGTATCCCAGCGCGGGGTGCCTGTATTCGCTGGAAGTGACGCGGGTCAAGGCCACCAGTTGCCGCCGACCCTTGCGCCGGCCTCGGAGGATGTGCTGGCAGAGCGGACTTCGGGGCGCCTGGAGAATTGTCATTATAGAAGTAACGCAGAGGCATTACACGCTTTCTTGCTCCGATTCGTCGCGAGTGAGCGCGGGCGGACAGCTTAACTTTGGCGACGCATAACGAATGGCATCTTTGAAGCTTAAGCTCCCGATGTCCATGATATCCGGCAATGCGGTTCGATTTAGATGCTCGAAGTCTCTGTGACTCGCATTGTGCGGCCCCGTTAAATTCTTCCGGACCGGAAGAATCGTCAAACACACGTCAGAGAAGCTCCGCAAGGACCAATCTTTGGGGGATGGCTGATTTGAAACACCGTCGATAACGAGAACATGAACCACGGAGTAGGCAAACGCGCGACCAAAGAGGAACGGACTCCATGCGGCGCTTTTCGGCCACCCTCGTTGTCGCTTCCACTTTGTTCAGTCTGGCAATCACTGCCAACGCCGCACACGCACAGTCCTTCGGCATCGAGTTGTTCAACACCCTGACGCCGGCATCCGGCGGCATGGCGGGAACGAGCATTGCTCGCCCGCAGGACAACATCTCGGCCATCAATGGCAATCCTGCGTCCCTCACGCAATACAGTGGGACGCAAGTCACGCTGGGCGGAGCCTGGGCCGGGTCGACCTTCGACCTTACTCAAACCGGCAGCACCCTGATTCCCGGCGTCACTCCCTTCTCGGCGAAATCCTCGGCCCCGGGTTCGGCTTTGCCCAACTTCGGTATTACTCAGGATTTCACCGCGCTCGGTCTGCCCGTAACGCTCGGCGGTGGAGTCGTTTCTACGGCCGGCGGCGGAACCAGTTTTCGCGACGTGCCGCAAAGCAACGGCACCAACCTGTCGATGCTGTTCCTGAATTTCGTCGGCTCGGCCGGCGTCCGATTGACCGATCGACTCTCGGCGGGTGCCAGCATGTTCGTCGGTTCGGGGTTTATCGACGGCCCGTTCATCGGGAATTCGACGATGACGAACGCTTATGGCATTCGGGGGAGCGTCGGGTTGAGCTACCTGCTTACCGAACAGACGACACTAGGGTTTTACTACCAGACCAAGCAACACTTTCGTTTCAAAGACGAAATCCGGTTGGAAAATCTCGACGGCACGTTCCGATCTTCGCAGGACTTGCGGCTCGACCTGCCCGGCAACATCGGCCTTGGGATTTCAAACACCAGCCTGATGGACGGGCGTCTGTTATTGGCTGCTGACGTGCTGTACGTCCGCTGGCAGAACGCCGATTTGTTCAGCGGCATCTATAAAGATCAGTGGGTGATGCAACTCGGCAGCCAGTACAGCCTGAACCGGCGCTGTCGGCTGCGACTTGGCTACGCGCTGGCCGAAGACCCGATCAATCCGAATACCGGCACCTCGCTTGCCGGCGTCACGCTGCCCGGCGGCGTCGCGGCTGTGAAGTATCTGCAGGCGCAATTCGGCGTGATCAATCAGCATCGTATCACGTGTGGTGTGGGAGTCGTCGACGTGTTGCCGGGACTGGATTTCGATGCATTTGCAGGCGGCATGTTCGAGGCGTCCCAGCAATTCGGCGCTAACACGAACATCAGTCTGGAGAGCTACTGGCTCGGCATGGGCTTCTCCTGGCGCTTTGGCCGCGGCGACTGCCAACACGGCCCGTGGCAACCGTCCTGAGTTTCGACAACGAGCGCAAGCGGCGGATGCAAGTTGAACACGCCAAGCTACCGGCCAATCGCATGATCCATCGACGGTTCTTGATCCTACTCATACTGCTTGGCTTTTTGGTGACCGTGCATCCGGTCGCCATGAAGGGCGGCCCGGCGTACACCCTGTTCCGGGTGCTGGTCACCGGAGGTTTCACGGCCACATTGTGGACTGTGTTTCGCACCACTCAAATGCGCGCGGCTGCTCTAATAACGGGATTGCCGGTGATAACCGACACTAGGCGGCAATGCAGGGAACACAAACAGGAGGTCGACCCGCAAAGAGGGGGCAATAGCGTCTGACCCTTGCTTGCGCCGCGTGCTCGCCGTTGGTTTGTCGAAGCGGAAAGAGGTTCGCGGAACTGCGGTCTCCTTTCAAGAATCGCTACGAATGGATACACTTCCTGAGGCAAACGAGTGTTCCCCAGACGACTTATTGCCAATCATGGGCGGTGCCGCATCCCCAGGCCGTCACTCGCCGAATGCCGTTTGTTCGAAGTTCGCAAACTGGGGAGGGAACGATGGCCGATGCATTGCAGAGTGTTGTTGTCGTGGGGGGCGGCTTTGGCGGTCTGACGGCCGCCCGCGAACTGGCCCGCGCACCGGTTCAAGTCACGCTCGTCGATCGACGGAATCATCATCTGTTTCAGCCGCTGTTGTACCAGGTGGCCACCGCGGCCCTGAGTCCCAGTGACATTGCGTCGCCGATCCGTCGCATCCTGCGGCATCAGGAAAATGCCGATGTTCTGCTGGCCGAGGTCAAGTCGATCGATTTGGCGGATAAGATCGTCCACTTGGACGAAGGTTCTCTCGGCTACGACTATCTGATCGTGGCCACGGGCGCCAGGCATTCCTACTTTGGGCACGACGAGTGGACCAAGTTTCGCCCGGATTGAAATCCATCGGCGACGCGCTGGAGATACGCCGTCGGGTGCTTTCGGCGTTCGAATTCGCCGAGCGCGAAGCGGAGGCGGACAAACGCCACGCTTGGCTGACTTTCGTCGTGGTCGGTGCTGGTCCGACAGGAGTGGAACTTTCCGGCGCGTTGTGCGAGATCGCGCACCACGCGCTGGCGAAGGATTTTCGTCACATCGACCCGAAGCAGGCACGCGTCGTTCTGCTCGAAGGTTCGGATCGCGTGCTGCCCCCTTATGCGCCGGAGCTTTCCGAAAAGGCGAGGCAACAACTCGCGCGGCTCGGCGTGGACGTGCGCACGGGCCAGATGGTAACCTCGATCGACGCCGATGGAGTCCTGGTCGGCGGCGAACTGATCCCGGCAAAGACCGTGCTCTGGGCTGCCGGCGTCACCGGCTCGCGGTTGGGACGGACCTTGGGCGTGCCGCTGGACCGCGCGAACCGAGTCGTGGTCAATCCCGATCTCAGCGTGCCCGGCCATCCGGAAGTTTTTGTCGTGGGCGATCTTGCGAGCCTGCTGCAAGACGGCAAACCGATTCCGGGGGTAGCGCCTGCCGCGATGCAAGAAGGCAAACATGCGGCGGAAAACATACTGCGCGCAATCCGGGGCGAGACGGGGCTGCCGTTCCGCTATCTCGACAAGGGTTCGCTAGCCACGATTGGACGCTGGTCCGCGGTGGCACAACTGGGAAGGACTCAGCTCTCCGGTCCGATCGCTTGGCTTGCTTGGCTCTTGATTCATGTAATGTTCCTCATTGAGTTCCGCAATCGAGTGCTGGTACTGATCCAATGGGCCTGGTCGTTCGTCTCATACGATCGTGGTGCCCGATTGATCACGGGACCCTTGCGGAAGAATACCGAAGAGGCTCGCGCAGACCGGACGTGATGTCGCATTGGGAGGCAACGCACATTCTGGATGACAAGATGGAACAATCGAATCTTGTGCGGGCAAAGAACATTCGAGCAGCCTCAGACAAGCAGACACAGCCAAACTCACGGCCGCCTAGTAAAAAAATCTTCGCAGGACACAAAGAATTCGCCGAATGGCAATGCGGGGCGACAGCCGCTGGCTTTAAAATTACTGGGGGCGAAGAGTCCCGCTGACGATCCGTCAACCCGTGGTCCGCATGCCCGCGGCGATGCCCTGGAGCGTCAGCCGGGCGAGGTCGCGCAAACGGTCGGCATCGCCGGGATTCAGTTGGGCTGTTCGACGGCGTTTGATCAGCTCGATCTGGATCAGATTCAATGGATCGACGTAGGGGTTGCGCACTTCGATCGAACGCTCCAGCCAAGGCGTGCCGGCCAGCAGCGAAGCGCGGCCGGTCAGGTCGAGCAGCATCCGCTGGGTGCGATCGAACTCTTGCGCGATGCGCTGCCAGATGGGTTCGCGGACCTCGTCTTCGGCGATCAGGGCGGCATAACGCCCGGCGACGTACAGGTCGGCTTTGACCAGGGCCATCGAAGCGTTGTCGATCGTGGCTTGGAAGAACGGCCAACTCCGGTACATGGCCTGAGCAGTTTGCCAGTCGGTCGGACTGCGTCGGCCAATTCGGACAAAGCCGCTCCCAGCCCATACCAGGCCGGAATCAGCGAGCGGTTCTGCGTCCAGGAAAACACCCAGGGGATTGCCCGCAAGTCGTCGAGCGTTCGCTCGCCGCGGCGCCGCGCCGGGCGCGAGGCGATCGGCAGATCCTCGATCTCATCGATCGGCGTCGTGGCGCTGAAAAACTGCATGAAGCCGGGCTGATCGACCAGGTCGCGGTAGGCGCGCAGCGAGCTTTCGGACAACTGCTCCATGATCTCCAGCCAGGTTTGCTCGGGCATCGCACGCCGCACGGTGGCTCCGACCAACGTGGCCCAAGTGACCTGCTCCAGGTGGCGATAAGGCAACCTGCACGTCATCGTAGCGTTCGGCCAGGACCTCTCCCTGTTCGGTCAGACGCAGCGTGCCGTCGAGTGATTCGGACGGGAGCGACAGAATGCCCCGGGCCGCCGGACCGCCGCCACGCCCCAGCGAACCGCCGCGGCCGTGGAAGAACGTGACACGCACCCCGCGGTCAGCTGGCGGCGCGCTGCAGTTCGCTTTGTGCTTTGTACAGCCCCCAGCAAGCCGCAAGATAGCCGCCGTCCTTGGTGCTGTCGGAATAGCCGACCATGATGGTCTGGCGGTTGCCTTGGCGGGCCAGATGGTCTGCGTAAAGCGGCTGATCCAAAATGGCGGCCAAGGTCTCGGACGCCCGTTTCAGGTCGCCGATTTTCTCGAACAACGGCACGATCCGCAAATCGCTGGGAGCCGGCACTTCACCCCGGCGACTGGCCGATCCTTGGGACCAGCGCCACAGCCACAACACGGTCAGCACGTCGGCCGGCGAACGTGTCAGGCTGATCACGTTGCCGCCCAGACAATGCGGTCCGAACCGCACGATCGCCCTGCGTAGCAGACGGTATAGCTCCAGCGTGTCCAACGTCAGCGGCGATAGGCTTTGCGGCGGTTCGTCGGCATAGCCCATAGTGTCGGCCAGCACGCGAATTTGGGCCGGCTCGGTCAGGGAGGCAAAATCGGGCGTGACTCCCAACTTCTGAAACAGGTCGCTGATCACTTCCTGATAGCGGCGGGCATCTTGGCGAATGTCCAGTTTCGTCAGATGCAGCCCGAACACGCGGACCAGATCGAGCCATCGCTCGACGTGCCGATCGAACAATGCTCCCGCCGGTCCAGCGGCCAGGCAATCGCGGATGGCCTGCACGTCGGCTTCGAACTCGCGGACGTCCTGATAATCCCCCGCGGCAGGCGGCGACGAGAGATCCGTCGCACGGGACTGCTGTAGCCGCCATTCGATGACCTTGATCCACCGTCGGCAGGTCTCGGCGGGGGCAACGGTATCCACCACCGCGGCCAGTTCAGGCCAGCGCGAAACGGCCGCAGCCACTCGAGGTTCGAGAGCGGCCAAACGCGGATCGTAACGCCGCGAAACCGTCAGATAGTCGTACATCTGCCGGCACTGATCCAGGTGCCAGCGGATCGCCGCAGTGCGCAGCCGACAGAGCGTTTCGGCTGTAACGGCCGCGGTCACGTTCGGGTTTCCGTCGCGATCTCCCCCCATCCAGGAGCCAAACTGCAACAGGACCGGCAGGCGGAATTCGTGCCCCGGATAATATTGAGCCAGCGCCCCACGTAAGGCTTGATATACCTGCGGCACGACCTTCCACAGCCGGGGCATGATCGACAGCCCCCGATCTACCTCTTCGAGCACGCTGGGTCGAACCGGCTTCAAAAACTCGGTCTGCCAGAGAATTCCCAATTCCGAACGCAACTCCGATTCAAACTGCTGCCGCTCGCGCGGCAACAACTCGCTACGGTCGAACTCTTGCAGGGCATGCCGCATACGGCGGAGCTTGGCGCGGATGGAACGCCGCTTGGCTTCGCTGGGATGAGCCGTGAAGACCAACTCGATCGATAACTCGTCGAGAACCTTCTGCAAGATCTCCGGGCCCAAACCTCGCTCGCTCAGCTCTCGAATGCCGGCGGCCAATGACTCGGAGACCGGCTCGGGGGCCCGCTCTTGCTCGCGCTGGCGCAAAACCCGCACACGCTGCCGATCCTCGGCGATGTTGGCCAGGTCGAAGTAAATACTGAACGCCCGGGCCACGATGCGGATCTGGGTGTCGTCCAGGTTAGCGATGGCCGTGGCCAACTCTTGTTCGGCCGACGGATTGCCACCACGCCGTTCGCGTGCCACTAGCCGGATCCGTTCGACAAGTTCAAACGCCTGGTCCCCCACCAGGTCGGTAATGACCTGGCCCAGCATGTCCCCCAAAAAATGTACATCGCGGCGAAGCAGATCGTCACTAATCACGGGCAGGGCAACTCCCTATCAAGAATATTTGTTGGCAAATTGAACCAGGCGGCTCCTTGGGCTCAAACTCTTCGGCGTCAAGCAACGCTGGGTGAGCAAGGCACATGCCAATCGGCAATTAGCGTGGTTAGTAAAACCTCTCCACCCCGAATTCGGGCCTGTTTCGCGGGTGATGACAGCCGGGTCTTCGCGGCGAGTGACCATCCTAGTCGCCCTTTCACGCAAACCCTGCCGGCCAAAAGCGCACCGGCTGCCGGCAACAAACAGGCCGATTGCAAAGCGGCTGGCTAGGGCCAGAGAACGAAGGTGCAACGGTACCGGTCGACCAGTAGTCATGCCAACAGATCTCTGCGCAGACAAGGCGTGGCTTTGTAATATGCTAATCGATCCAAACAGTTGACGACTCCGGAGTTTGCCAAGTTGACGGAAGCCACGAGCATTCTATCGCCATTTGGCTATATTGTAATGTAGGATAGCCTCGCCTTAAGGTGACGGCGAAGCAATGGGTTGTGGCCATGATTGACCTCACGCAAGAATCGCCGATTTCAATACCCAACGTTTGTCGATTGTTTGGGGTCAGTCGTAGCACAGCCGACGCTTGGCGAAAGAAAGGCCTCGAATGCTTCCGAATGGGCGGTATCGTCACTTCTCGGGCCCCCAAAAAGCCGCATTGGCCTTCGGCCGCCTTCGTGTTCCGCAGGCCCCTTCTCCAGGCGGTTCAATATGTACCACTCGCCGTGGCTCTTATCGCCGTTGTGGTCCTCTGCTGGGCGACTCCGCACTCCCGTGCTGCCGAGCAAGCGCCTCGGCCCACGAATCTCGTCCTCATCATGACGGACAACCATGGGGCGTGGACCTTGGGCTGTTACGGCAACCCGGACATCCGCACGCCGAATATTGACCGGCTGGCGGCCGAAGGAATGCTCTTCACTCACGCCTTCAGCTCCAATGCCGTCTGCTCGCCAACTCGGGCCACGTATCTGACCGGCTTGCTGCCTTCGCAGCATGGCGTGCATTGCTTCCTGGGCGCCAAGGGAGCGCAAATGGGGCCGGACGCATATTGCACGATTCGCGAGTTTCCCACGCTGCCGAAGATCTTGAGCCGGGCCGGCTACTCTTGCGGGCTGGTGGGTAAGTGGCACCTCGGCGCCAACCTCACGCCGCAAGAAGGCTTTTCCTATTGGATCACGATGCCGCACGGCGCGACGCGATCGTTCTACGACGCTGAGGTCATTGAGGACGGCCGGGTTCGCAGCGAGCCGAAGTATCTGACGGAACTCTGGACCGAGCATGGCGTGCGCTTTATCGAATCAAACCAGAGCAAGCCATTCTTCCTCTTCCTGTCGTACAACGGGCCTTATGGGCTGGGGCCTAGCTTGCTCGAAGATCGCCCCAACCGCCACACCGCTTATTACGCCGACAAGCAACTGCCGTCATTTCCTCGCGAGCTACAGCATCCGTGGCTTTTCAATAACAAGGAGTACCTCAATAATCCGACGGCTATTCGCACGTTTGCCGCGGAACTTAGCGCGGTTGACGACGGCGTCGGTCGGGTCGTCGAGACGCTCGACCGCCTGCACTTGCGAGAAAACACGCTGGTCGTGTTCTGCGGCGATCAAGGTTGGCTCGGCGGCCAACACGGCATCTGGGGCATGGGCGATCACACCCGTCCGCTCGGCGCATTTGACGGCATGATGCAAGTGCCCCTGATCTTTCGGCACGCCGGCCGCATCAAGGCTGGAGCCATGGCCGACGCGCTGGTAAGCAATTACGATTTCCTTCCGACGGTGCTCGACTATCTCGGGCAGCCGCCGATGGCGCACACGCCCCCAATCTCACCCGGCCGTGGCTACGCCGGCCTGTTGCGCGGTCAGACGCCGCCATGGAAGGACGAGGTGTTTTACGAATTCGAAAACCTCCGGGCCATCCGCACGCGCGATTGGAAGTACGTCCATCGCCACCCGGATGGGCCGGACGAGCTGTATGACCTGTCCCACGACGCCGACGAACGGCGCAACCTGCACGGGCAAGCGGCGTGGCTGGTGATGGAATCAGCTCTGCACAATCGGCTGGACGACTTTTTCAACCGTTACGCCGATCCGAAATACGATCTCTACCGCGGCGGGGCGTCAAAGAGCGGCCTGCTTGTGTATCCGAATGTGAAACCGGGTCAGCGGATCGACAGCGTGCCACAAGTCCCGTCGGCAGAAAAGCCCCCGCGCACGGGCAAGATGTGATCGGGGCAAGCGGCGCCGGTCAAGCGAGCCGTCGCTGTCATTATCCCTGTCAGACGCACCCTGTCGGCATCGTTCTTCCAGCCGAACCGCTCGGCGAACTTGGCCGGCTTGAGTGTCTCTGTTCGCTGGCGGTCTGCACGGCATGCACGATGTCGGGTGTGGTAATCCCGAGGCGGTTTGCGCAGCGTTTTGGCCAGCCCAGGCCTATAGTTTCCCCTGTTGAAATCTCTTGCCGTCCACCATTTGCGTCGGATCGAGGGAGCCTGCGGCGACCGGGATCACGACGTCTGACGGGACTTTCCCGGCCGCTGGCGGCAAAATGGTAATTACCGTTCTGCGGCTGTTCGCCTTCTGACGGCTACCGAAAATACCAGGAAATGCTGGGCATTGTTCGCAAACACTTACTACTAGTGTCGGTGGTGGTAAAATGCCAATAATCTTCGGGAAAAACTGGCTTTTCTGGCGAGACGAGTGATTTTTTCGGGACGCAGAGGTTGCATGTTCGAATCATGTCGCCCCGACTTAAATAAAGCCTTTCCGCATAATGACTTGCGGCAAGGCTTTTTCGTTGGGTTTATAATCGAATACCATCGGCGGCAGCGCCGGGTACGTGGGACACTGGCAAGTGACCGTCACGGAAGGCCCACTCAAAAAAGATTTCACCGGCCGGAGATGGAAAGTCAGCGTCGAAGCTGTGACAAGCGACGACGAGGACGCGGCCGCAGAAACGAAGAAACTCCACGCCAAATGACCGCGTGTTTATTTGAGCCCGAGAAATTATACGCGAATCGAGTCCATTCGTTACGCCAGGCCATTCAAGCGCCGCTCAGAACAAACGACGGACATCAAGTGAATCAGCTGTAAAATGTAGCCAGCGAAAGGCTGGCGTCAGTGGTCGACTCGGCATCCCAGCGACCGATTATCTTGCCGAGAATCTGACTAGCTACTAATCGCTGAAGGGTTTGGTAAACTGATCGTGTGACGATCGACCGGGTGCATTATTTGGGAGTTCAAGAGTCCAAGCCCGGCAAAGCCAAGACCGTCGATATCAACCACAGCCTCTGGACGATCTGAACACATTGGTCGACGTTTACACGCATTACCAGAAGGGAGTTCCAGCGAACGAACTGGGTGTGTGTGAATCGTGAGTGGATATTCTCGATGGTTTCGTTATCAGCAACGAGGACGTCATCCATGAACGCATCTACTGGAGAACCGTTGTTCGCTTCCAACGAGGCTGCCGTCTTGGAGGCTCGTCCTCCGTTCGTCGTGCAAAGTTTCGGCCTCAGCGATCGCGGGAAAAAACGCGATTCCAACGAAGATTGTTTCGCCATCGCAGAACTCGCCAGGACGCTTCGCGTTCATCACACCAATCTTCCGCAACCCGGAACGAGCCTTAGTTCTCATCGTGCTTACGTTTTTCTGATTGCCGATGGTATGGGCGGAAAAAACGCGGGGGAAGTCGCCAGCGGTCTCAGCGTAACCACCATTCAAGATTTCTTGCTGAATACCCTAAAGCGATTCTCCAACCTGCAAGCCGGTGAGGAGCAAGGTGCCATGCGTGCCTTGCAGGATGCTCTCTGCCAGGCTGACTCTCGTATCTTTGAAGAATCTGCCAAGCATCCCGAGTGGCAAGGCATGGGAACAACGCTGACGATGGCTTTTGCCGTTAATTGGCGTCTATTCATTGCCCACGCAGGCGACAGCCGTTGCTATTTGCACTCGGGTGGGAAGCTGCAACAGTTGACGCAGGACCATACGGTGATCGCGGAAATGGCCCGCAGGGGAGCCATTTCAGAGGACAGTGCGGCTCGGCATCCATGGCGGCATGTCGTAACCAACATCCTCGGTGGCACGGAGCAGGGAGTTCGAGTGGAAGTGGACAGCCTCGATCTCCATCCCGACGACGTCCTGCTGCTATGTTCCGATGGTCTCACGGAGATGGTTCCCGAAGAGCAAATTGCCGACGTTCTTCAAGAAGAGAACGATCCGCAGCGAGCGTGCGAACGCCTGATCGAGGAGGCCAATCGGTTGGGAGGCAAAGACAACATTACCGTCATCGTGACTTGCATAAATCCGACAGGATCAGCCCTGGATGCCTGAACATTTTATCCACGATACGTCGAGGATTAGGTCATACATGGCGGTACTGTTACCTCCCACTCAAGTAGATCGCACCGGCGGCTTTTGCCGGTAAGGTATAAACAGCAGGGTCCGGTCTCACTTCGGCAGCTCCGTTCCGAGCTGGCCAAGATCACCGCTCAGATCCGCCTGCACGCGGGCCACGCGGCTCGGCCTGGTGGCGAAGGGCTCGATAACGGTCGAAGATTTCTCGCTCGGCAGCACTGAATCTGTATTGCCCGCGAACAACGCCCGCACTGACCGCGGTTCTTTCGGCCGCGCGGAAACGCTGGCGGCCTTCACAAGAGCGTATAGCCTCCGTCGATTACCAGCGCCGCGCCGGTCATATAGCGCGAGGCGTCGCTCGCCAGGTAGACCGCCAGCGGTCCCAAGTCCTCGGGCTGGCCAAAGTCGCCGAGCGGAATCTGCGCTCGAAAGGTTGCGATTACCTCAGGCTTCTCATCGGACCAGCGGACATTCGGTTCCGTCATAAAGCCGCCGGGACAGATCGAGTTGACCGTCACACGATAGGGTGCCCAATCGACGGCCGTGGCTCGGGTGAATTGAATGACGGCCGCCTTGGCTGTTTCGTAGCTGCGTCCCCCAATGCCCTTGTTGGCGATCATTCCGGAGATCGAGGCCGTGTTGATCACGCGGCCCCCTTCGCCGCGTCGGACCATTGCCCCACCGATGATCTTCGTGCAGATGAAAACGCTGGTGAGATTCAAATCCATGAGTTCCAACCAGGTTTCGACCGGCATATCGACCGTCGGCGTCGGCACACAACGCCCGCCCACGTTGTTGATCAGGATGTGAATCGGGCCGAACTCGTCAAGCGCCCGCTGACAGAGGGCTTCGCACTCGCTCGGCTTGCCGACGTCGCCGGGCAGGATGAACGCCTGACGGCCGAGCTTGCGGATATCCGCCGCCGTGACTTCGAGGCTGCGCTGATCGCGGCCGACCAGGATCACGTCGGCGCCGGCGTCGGCAATCGCCAAGGCCATTTCGCGTCCCAAGCCTCGGCTGCCGCCGGTGACGAAGAGCCGCTTTCCATCCAAACGAAATCGATCGAAAATATGCATGGCCCGACTTCTTCGTGTCAATGATTCAGCAGCGGCCTTAACACTCGCTCGAACGCTTCGGCCTGGCGCACGAAGCCCAAATCGGTCGGTAGCCCGCTTTCCTAATTGGCCAGCCGCAATTGACCAGAAGTCCCGGTCCGCTCGCGCCGGCATAGCATGCTCAGAAATTCCACTTCGGTTCCCAGCTCGGACTATGGGCTGCTTTCATGTAAGCGGCAGCCTTCGCGACAGTTTCGGGATGTTGGTCGGCGAGGTTGGTCTTCTCACTTGGATCGTTGGCGAGGTTGTAGAGTTCGGGAGTCGCGTCGGGCGCTTTCTTTACATTGTTGCGAATGGCTTTCCAATTGCCGAACCGCACAGCTTGGGCGCGGCCGCCGCTGTGGTATTCCCAGTACAGGTATTCGTGCAGTTTTTGTCCGGATTGGCCGAGAAGCGTCGGGACGATACTGAGACCATCGATGTCGTCGGGCGCCGTTGTGCCGGCGATTTCGCACAGCGTTGGCATCATGTCCCAAAACGCGCCGAACGAGCTCGCTGGTTGCACCGGCTTTGATCCGCCCCGGCCAGCGCGCAATGAAGGGCGTGCGGATGCCGCCTTCGTAAAGGTCCTGCTTATAGCCGCGCAGAATGCCGTTGCTGTGGAAGAATTCAGGATCGGTGCCCGCCACGGCGAAAACGCCGCCATTGTCGCTGGCAAAAAAAACCAACGTGTTGTCGTCCAGGGCAAGCTCCTTGAGCAGCGCCATGAGACGGCCGATATCGCGATCCATGCGCGTGATCATCGCGGCGTAAGCGGCTCGCGGCGTTTCGTGGTTGGCGTAATGTTTCGAAGTGGTTGTCGGCGTCTCGGGCCATTTGCCACGGTATTCGGCGAGCGAGTCCTCGGGCACCTGCAGCGAGACGTGCGGGATCGTGAAAGCGAGATAGAGAAAAAACGGCTCGTCCTGGTGCGTGCGCACCCAACGGAGCGCGTCTGCGGCCATGATGTCGTGCGAGTAGATCTTCCCCGAAGGCTCGATCACGCCCGGTTGGCCGTAAAAATAGGCCGGGTTACCGCTGAGCGGCTCCTGCTTGTCGTCACGCCAGAGGTACGGCGGGTAATAGGTGTGCGCCATTCCTTGGCAGAGATAACCATAGTGATGATCGAAGCCGAAATCCAACGGGCTGCTGTGGTCCTCCGGCATCCCCAGGCCCCACTTGCCGACGATGGCCGTCGCGTAACCGGCCATTTTCAATCGCTGGGCGACCGTGACCGTCCCGGGCTCCATCGGGATGTTGGCCTTCAAGGCCTGGCCTGCGCTGCATGTTATCGCGCACCGTTGCGTGGCCGAGGTGTTTGCCGGTCATCAAGGTACAGCGACTTGGCGCACAAACCGAACAACCGCAGTAGAAGTTTGTGAAGCGCATTCCCTCGGCGGCGATGCGGTCGATATTGGGCGTCTTGAACTTCGTCTGCCCATAGCAGCCAAGATCGCCATACCCAAGGTCATCCGCGAGGATGAAAACGATGTTGGGTTTCGGTGCCGCGGCGAGTGCAGACCAGGTGGTTGCGGCCAAGATAAGAAAGGCGATTCCGGATATTTTCATAAGGGCGGTCCTTGTGGAATTCGTAACTTCACCTTCGATCCGGCCGGTTCAGCTCTCCGAGCGCCTGCTGCGTGAGCACCTTGCTCAGCGGTGGTTTTGAAACTGTACTCTATTTGACTCCAGAGGCGCTAATCCAGTGGGCGATACAGCCATGGCACCTGGCTAACCGCTGGTATTATCTGCCCGTCGAACCGTCAACCGGACGCCCTGCGGCAAAACGATGCTGACGCGTGGAATGGCCAATTGGCTCGTCTCAGAGACGGCATTCGCACCCACTGAAGACGCACGCCATTTCAGTCATACTGTACTTTGACCCTATGGGGTTGTCGAACATCTCGATCGGTTCGACCGGCAAGACGGCGATTGGCGCAAAGCCTTGGTCGAAGATCGCAGGCTGGGCCGGCAGAAGCAGCGGCTGCCAGGATCGACGTGGCGGCATGGTTTCGGTCGCTGGGTCGAAAGAAATGGAGGATTGCCCGGATGTTGGCCCGTGGCGAGACGACCGGTACCGCGGCCCGAATGGTCGGGCTGTCCGCAGGCCGGGTATCGCAGTTACGGCGCGAGTTGGCGGAGTCGTGGGAACAGAGGCGGGCAACTGCTTGGCCGGATCACTACGCGGTAGTCGTTGGACGGCACTGAGTTAGTAACCGAGCGCCCTGGCCCCCTGCGCGGGTCGCTCGCGCCGACAAACCCGCGGCCGTCGGGACTGCGACCTACTGCGTGCGACGATCCGTAACTCGTCTCCTCGAAGAACTTGTGCCCTCGCTGCCGCAAGGCGGCGCGGACGTCGGCGGGCAGGGCCTTCTCGATGCGCAGTTGATCGGGTTGCCATTGCTGGTGAATGCGCGGCCGAGATAGCGCCTCGTGCAGGTCGAGCCCCAGATCGAGCACACCAACCAGGTTCAGGACCGTCTGCGAAATGATCGTCGGCCCACCGGCCGCGCCGAGCGCCAACACTGGCTGACGATCGCGCAGCACGATCGTCGGGCTCATGCTCGAGAGGGGCCGCTTGCCAGGCGCGACGGCGTTGGCATCGGCCCCTACGAGTTTGAAGTGATTCGGCACACCTGGCTGGACGATGAAGTCGTCCATCTCGTTATTCAACAGAACGCCCGTGCCCGGCACGATGACCTTTGACCCGAACGCGGTGTTGATCGTGGCGGTGCAGGCGACCCAGTTGCCTTCGGAGTCGGCCGTGGAAAAGTGCGTCGTATGCTTCTCAAATAAGCGAGTCTCCGCATCGGGCGGGGTTCCGTGCGACGCGACGGCGGTCGCTACGTCGAGCTTGATGCGCTTGGCCAGCGACTGAGCGTAACTCTTGTCCACCAGCCCGCGCGGCACGTTGACGAACTCCGGATCACCCAGCCAATAAGCCCGGTCGGCAAACGCCAGTTTCATGGCCTCGGCGATGACGTGTTGCCGCTCGCCGGGAGCCGTGAGAGATTTCAGGTCGAAGTTCTCCACGATGTTCAGGATTTCGGCAACATGCACGCCCCCGGAACTCGGCGGCGGAAAGGAAATGATATCGTAGCCTCGATAGGTCGTCGTGAACGGCTGCCGGACCTTCACCACATAGTTGCGAAAGTCCGCCGCAGTCATGATTCCGTCATGTTGCTTCATCCAGGCTGCGACCGCTTGTGCATAAGGGCCGCGATAGAACCAATCGGTCCCGTGCTCGGCGATCTCTCGATAGGTGTGGGCAAGACCGGGTTGGACGAGCTTGTCCCCTTCGACCAGCATCGAGCCGTCGGCTTTGAAGAACAGCGCCCGCGTGGCATCGAACATTTTCAGTTTGTCGGCCGTGGCCTTGAGTTTGCGGGCGTAGACGAAGTCGATGCCAAAGCCTTCCTCCGCGATACGTGCCGCAGGGAGCAGAGCATCGGACAAAGGCTTGCGGCCATATTTGGCGACTGCCTGCCCGTAGACCGCCAGCGCACCGGGGACCGCGCTGGCCAAGGGACCAGTCTGGCTAAGGGCCGTATCGGCCTTGCCGTCGCGAAGGTACATATCGCGCGTCGCGGCGCCCGGCGCCATTTCACGACCGTCGAGGGCCACAAATTCGCCATTGGCCAGGCGAATGAGCATGAAGCAGCCGCCACCGATGCCCGAGTTGTGACCATCGACGACTCCCAGCGTCAGCGCCACGGTGATGGTCGCGTCGATCGCGTTGCCGCCGTTTTTCATGACGTTGATCCCGGCCTGCGTGGCCAGTGGATGGGCCGAAGAGATGATGCCTCGCTGGCCATGGGCCAATTCAGCCGCTACCGTTGCAGGACTTTGAAGAATCGAAAATGCGAGGACGAGCAGAGACGCAAATGCGGCGCAGGATTTCATGGTGGTCACCGTTAGAAGTGGAATGAAAACGTTGCGGGTATGTTACGGCCGATATTCTGCCAACTCCCACCTGGTAGACGTGCTACTTCGACTCCGACTTCGCCGGAGAGTTCTGGGATTCAGCCACCCAGCGCATGGCCGCTTCGATATAGTGATCGAGCCTCCCGGTCTGTTCGGGATGAGGACTGAAGCAGAACACGCGTCCCTGGCCAAAGACGCCACGCGCCGCGGCGGTTGTACCTTTCATCACGCCGGCAGGAGCACCGTTTTTCGTCATTTCGGTCTCGAAGACCGCCAGTTGCTCATAGTCCGGAATCTCGGGCTTGCCGGCCGGTGCGAGCAGCGGCCCTTGGGCGTAATGCACGGTGACCACTGGCCGTTTTTCAGCCAAAAATTGCCGACCTATGCCTTCCAGCCGAATTTCCACGTCGCCGTTCCAGGCTCGAATTGGTGGCCATTCTAGCAACGCGCTCCCGCGCTCCGCGACACCCGCGTAATGAGTTTCTTCTCCGTTTTCCCCCGACCGCCCCGGTTTCTTGGTTCGCGTCGCTGGAATCATGCTCCGACGAGCTTCGCTTCACATTGGCCCGCAGAGACTCTGGGGTCATCATGGGCGCCAATGCCCCTATTCATTGCCCCAATCCGATGGTCGGAAGAAGGAATCTTAATCGTGCCAAAGAAAGCGATGGATATTCATTCCTCGCTAGACGCGGGGGGCGGGGCGCGTTGGTAAGATAGCAAGCATTCTGAGCCTGCGAATCGGTTTCCGGCTCAACCTAAACGGGAAATGTCGGTTGAAATCCAATAACTTCTTGCGAGAAGATATTGTCAACCCACTGCCAGTCGCCTTGATCCACTCGGAGTCCCGCCCATGTCGCAGGTAAATTGCCGCGAGAACCAAGCCACTGAACGTAGAACTTTCTTAAAAACGTTGGCTGCCGTCTCTGCGACCGGCGCGTTTGCGCAACCGGCCGTGCATGCGCCGCCGCCACAACCGACGTGCGCGTGCGGTTAGGCCTGATCGGCTGCGGCAACCGCATGGGGCAGCTTCTGAAATCGATGGAGAAAGTCCGCACGCAAGGAGTGCAACTCGACATCGTCGCCATCTCCGAAGTGTTCGACCGCTTCGAGCGCGAGACGCAGGACACGGTCGAGAAAATGATCGGCTCGCGACCGAAGGCTTATCGCGACTATCGCGACTTGCTGGCCCTGGACACGGTCGACAGCGTGGTTATCGCCACGCCCGATCACTGGCATGCCCGGCAAACGCTCGATGCGCTCAAGGCCGGCAAGCATGTGTACTGCGAAAAGCCGATGACTCACACCATCGACGAGGCATTCGCCGTGGTCGATGCCTGGCGATCGTCTGGCCGAGTGATGCAGGTCGGCGTGCAGTCGACTAGCCTGCCCATTCTGGACCGCATTCGCTCGTTGATCGACGAGGGCCGACTCGGCAAAGTCTTGCAGTATCAAACCGAGTATTTCCGCAATTCCAACGTCGGCCAGACGCGCTTTCACAAACTGACCGAGGACATGACGCCCAAAACGATCGACTGGCGGCGCTGGTTGGGCGTCGATGAAGGGCTGGCGGCCGACGTGCCGTTCGATCGAGCCGTATTCCGTCACTGGCGTTGTTACTGGCCCTTTGGCGGCGGCATGTTGACCGACCTGTTCGTGCATCGACTGACCGCCATTCTCAAGGCCACCGGCCTGCGTTTTCCGGGACGGGTCGTGGGTGGCGGCGGCATTTACTTGGAGTACGACGGCCGCGACACTCCCGACGTGACAACCCTGACGATCGACTATCGCGAGGGGGTGCAGGGATTGATCACCGCCACGATGTGCGCCGAAGCGACGCGCATTCCCCAACTGATTCGCGGCCACTTCGGTTCGTTCGTGTTCGGCAATGGCGAGTTCTTCAAAAGCGTCGACTTCGTTCCCGAACGTGCGCAGGTGACGCTCGACAGCAAGCTTCAGCCCGAAACCATTGCAGCCGATTTCCAAGGGGACACCGTGGCGATGCACTTGCAGAATTTCTTCGAGGCCGTGATCGCCGGCAAGCCGGAACTGTGCAACAACACGCCCGATTTAGGAGCGGCCGCAGTGGTGACGATCCAAATGGGCAAGAACAGTTATCGCAACGGCAAAGTATATTACTTCGATCCCGAATTGCGCAAAGTGTCCGAAGGGGACGCTTCCTGGGCAAAGCAATGGGAAGCGATGTCCAAGGCGCATGCCATGCCGCGCCACGTGCCTGGTTGGCGTGCCGGCGATTATGGCAGCAAGCTCCAACCGCCCGAGTACATGAAGCTGTCTGGCCCCTGGATCGACGGCCGCCCTCCTGAATCACGATCGTAACGATTCGCGCTCAGTCTCCTGCGCGAGCTCATACGTACCCGCTGAAGACGCACGCCTTTCCACGGCAAACAGTTTTTTTGACCAAGCACGAATTTCGCTGGACTACTAATCGTGTACTCAAAATTGTCCGCGATTGAGCGCCTGTCTTCGTAGCCGATCTGTTTGTGGCTGTGGCAGTTGCCATCCTGGCTGAATCATATGCTGGAGAAGATGATGCCCGACCCAACCCTGTCGATCGAAGGCGTTAGAGTGCCCCGCTTCCTCTATGGGACCGCCTGGAAGGAGGACGAGACGCAGCGACTGACCGAGCTCGCTCTGCAACAGGGATTTCGAGGCATCGATACTGCCAACCAGCGCCGCCATTACCACGAGGCTGCGGTCGGAAAGGCGATCTCGGCGTCGGTCGCAAGCGGCCTGGTGGCCCGGGATGATCTGTTCCTGCAAACCAAGTTCACATTCCAACGCGGCCAGGATCATCGCCTGCCCTACGATCCCGACGCCCCCATCCCGATCCAGGTCGAGCAGTCTTTCGCCAGTTCGCTCGAGCACCTGGGGACCGAGATCATCGATTCCTACCTGCTGCACGGCCCCACACAGCGCGTCGGCCTGGCGCCGGATGACTGGGCGGCCTGGCGCGCGATGGAAGCCATCCACGACAGCGGCCGGGCGCGCCTGCTCGGCGTCAGCAACGTCAGCCTCGAACAGCTCCGCGGCCTATGCCAGGAGGCCCGCGTCCGACCCCGCTTCGTCCAGAACCGATGCTACGCCGTCCAGGGCTGGGACCGTCACGTCCGGCAGTTCTGCGCCGCCAACGAAATAGTCTACCAGGGTTTTTCGCTGCTCACTGCCAACCGCGAGGCCATGGCCCATGCCGAATTGGCCCGAATCGCCAAATGTCACGGTCGGACCATCAGCCAAATCGTCTTCCGGTTCGCCCTCGACGTCGGCATGATGCCTCTGACCGGGACCACCAACGCCGGCCACATGCGGGCGGATCTTGATGTCTTCGATTTCCGTTTGGAGCCGGAAGAAGTCGAGCGGATCGAAGGTCTGGCACGGCTGTGAATTTCCGCGGCGTTCTGACGACGCGCGGACTCGGCTTACA
Organism: uncultured Planctomycetia bacterium; assembly: GCA_963807715.1. Lineage (GTDB taxonomy): Bacteria > Planctomycetota > Planctomycetia > Pirellulales > PALSA-1355 > CAWECK01. The sequence continues at coordinate 288,107 of CAWECK010000015.1, read as the reverse complement.
CCAATGCTTTTTGCTGATTGAGCCAATGCCGCATAATTCAAACACGTTTGTGGCTTCGCGGAACTGAGCCGATTGACGCCAAATTTCGCCGCCAGTTTCGCCTCGTTTGGCAAGCGGTCGCCGGGTTTGACGCCGCGAGAGGTGATATCGCTCTTCAGTCGTTCGACGACGACATCGCGAATCTTCTGACCTGGGACTGTTGCCAACGCGGCATCCCCAACCGGTTGCAGACGACCGTCGCCGCGGCTAGATTATCAGACAATCTGACCGTGTCAATCTGCGGAGCTGGTCGTCGGGAGAACCGCAACGTCGACCTTTCCCCGCAGGGAGAGACGCTGACCGAATTGCTGTACACGGCCCAAACCGAGCTGGATGACGACTCCGCGCAACCGGAGACGCACTCGCCATGAACGACACCCAGCCCCGCCCGCGCACATGTCTGCCCGACTGGGAAGTCACTGAACTGCCCCAACCGCAACCGCTGAACTGGCGGCACTGGACTCGCTTTGTCGGTCCCGGCATCGTGATGATGGGCATTCAGATCGGCGGTGGTGAGTGGCTGCTGGGACCAGAGGTCACCGCGAAATACGGCGGGGGGCTGATGTGGATCGCCACGATCGCCATCGTGTTGCAAGTCTTCTACAACCTGGAATGCGGTCGCTACGCCTTGTATTGCGGCGAACCGGTTTTTACCGGCTTCATGCGGACCAGGCCGGGACCACGGTTCTGGATGGGCCTGATTCTGTTTCTCAATCTGAGTGCTCTGATCCCGGGGCTCTCGACGCATGGAGCTGCGATGGCCGCGGCGCTGTGGCTCGGCCGGCCCCCGGGCGAAGAAGATCGCTGGCTGGTCACGGCGTTGGCCTATTTGTTTCTCTTGGCGGTGGCCCTGCCGGTGCTGGTTGGCGGCAAGGTCTACAACGTGCTCCAAGCCGTCATGACAGTCAAGGTGGCCGTCGTTCTGGGGTTTTGCCTCGTCATGGGAGCGCTCTGCGTCAGTCCGGCGAATTGGTGGAACGTGTTTAGCGGCTTTGTGAAATTTGGGACCGTGCCCACGCTGGTCGATGGTCGCGACGCAACCGTCAATATCGTGCAACACTGGCTCCATGAAGGAACCTGGCCGGCGATCGCCTTGGGCAACATCGCGGTCCTTGGAGCCTTTGCGGGCTATGCCGGCGGCGGCGGTCTGTCGAATGCAACCTACGGCAATTTTATTCGCGACAAAGGATGGGGCATGGGGAGCGCCGTCGGCGCGATTCCCAGCGCGATCGGCGGCCGAAACGTGACGCTCAGTCACGTCGGAAAAACGTTCGCCATCACGTCCGAAAACCTACGGCGCTGGCAAGAATGGTGGCGTTATGTGCTGGTCGATCAGATCGGCGTTTGGGCTCCAGGGTGTTTCATGGGAATGGCGTTGCCGGCCCTATTGTCGCTCGAATTCTCGCCGCATTCGGCGCTCTCGGGGGCCAAGCTGGAGTGGGCTCAATCGCTGATCACGGCTGATGGAATCCGGCATGCGCCACAGTTCTCCGCGACCATCGGCGAATTGCTGTGGCTGGTGACGGTATGGGTTGGGCTGTTGGTCATGCTTCCCAGCCAGATGTCGATTATCGACGACTTCAGCCGTCGTTGGACCGACATGCTCTGGTCCGGCAGCCGGCGGATTCGCGACACGCTTGCGGGGAACGCGGTCCGCAAGATCTATTATGGCATTCTCGGCATGTACGTGCTGTGGACGATCGTTTGCGCGCACCTCTTCAGCACCTACGGCACGCCGAAGCTGATGACGCTGGTGATCGCCAACCTCAATAACCTGGCAATTGGCGTCACGTCGTTTCATCTCCTATGGATCAACTGCACCTTATTGCCGCCGGAATTGCGGCCTCGCTGGTACCAGCGCCCGGCGTCATCGCATGCGGTCTGTTCTATTTGGGGATGGCAGCCTTGGTGTTCATGACGAAACAGTGGCCGATGATTCAAGAGTTGCTGGGACTCCATCGGTCGTAACGACCAGGTTCTCGTAAGGATCATGCCCGATGGCAAACGAACTATTCAATCTGACGGGACGAGTCGCTCTCGTTTCCGGAGCAGCGCAGGGATTAGGCCGTGCGATAGCGATCGCACTTGCCGAGTTTGGAGCCGACCTGATGTTGGCGGATCTTAACGAGGTAGGGGTGGCGAAGACGGCCGAGACGATTCTATCACACGGACCTCGCGCGGTGCCCGTGCGGTGTGACGTCTCGCAACCCGAACAAATCCGTTCGATGTTCGCGCGGCTCGACCAGGAATTCGGTCGCATCGATTTTCTGGCCAACGTGGCGGGTGAAGGAATTCTTGGGAAGCCCGAAGAGATTTCGCTGTCTGATGTCGAACAGACCTGGCGGAACCTGGTCCTGGGCCGTTTCTGCATGTGTCAGGAGGCTGGCCGCCGGATGCTTAAACAAGGCCAAGGCAGCATTGTCAACATCGGCTCGATCGCCAGTCAGACAGCTCTTGGCCGCGGCCACATTGCCTACAGCATGGCGATGGGCGCGGTCGTGCAAATGACTCGCGAATTAAGCACCGAATGGAGTAGCGGCGGCGTGCGGGTGAACTCGATTCTCCCGGCGCAAGTCGTCAACCCGAGTCTTGAAACACGCATGGCCGCCGACTCGACGTTGGAGGACCAGTGGCTCAAGGGCATTCCGCGCGGTCGGCTGGGAACGCCCGGCGACATTCAAGGACTCGCGGTCTTCCTGGCCTCGGACGCGTCGAGCTGGATCACCGGCGCAATCATTCCGATGGATGGCGGCAACCTGGCGATGAACGCCGGTGCAACGCGTCGGTATCTCGAATGACAGCCATGCCCATTACATGGTCGAGCGACTTGAGAATCTCCAGGAACGCGTCTTCTATGAATACTGCTGAAATGAACGCTGAACGACTGAGGCTTTATCGGACCATGCAAATCATCCGGCAAACCGAGGAAGAGCTTGCCCGCTGTCATCAACGCGGGCTGGTTCATGGAGCTTGCCACACCTACGTCGGCCAGGAAGCGATCGCCAGCGGCGTCTGTGCTCACCTGACCAACGACGACGCGGTCTTCAGCACGCATCGGGGACATGGCCATGCGCTGGCCAAGGGGATGCCGCCGCGAGAGCTGATGGCCGAGCTGTTTGGTCGCGCGACCGGTTGCTCCCGCGGGCGAGGCGGCAGCATGCATTTGTTCTCGCCGAAGATCGGCATGATGGGAACCAGCGGCATCGTCGGGCCATGTATTCTCCAGGCATGTGGCGGGGGGTACAGCTCGAAGTTGATGCGGACGGGCCTAGTGGCGGTGGCATTCTTCGGTGACGGAGCGGTCAACAACGGCGCGTTTCACGAAGGCTTAAACATGGCCAGCATCTGGAAACTGCCCGTGCTCTTCGTCTGTGAAAACAATCAGTTCGCCACCGAAGTCCCCTTTCAGTATTCCAGCGGTATTTCCGATGTCGGACGTCGCGCTGCGAATTACGGCCTGCCTGGCGTCGAGGTCGACGGGAATGATGCGCTCGCCGTGCATGCCGCGGCGGATGAGGCCGTGCGGCGGGCACGCGGCGGCAGCGGAGCCACGCTGATCGAATGTAAGACCTATCGCACTCGCGCGCATGCCGAAGGTATGGGAGACTTCACTTATCGCACCCGCGAAGAGGTCGAGGAGTGGAAAGGCCGTTGCCCCATCGCCCTCTTCTGGCAACGGTTGGTCCGCGAGTTCTCCGTTTCAGAGGCCGAACTCCAAGAGATCGACCAGGAGGTCGCGGCGCTCGTGGCCGAGTCGCGGAACTTCGCCGAGTCGAGCCCCTGGCCCGAACCGGCCACGGCGATGACTCACGTCTTTGCAACCGTCGACCAACCCGTGGCACACGTCGTCGAGCCTGGCGACTCCCGCAACAACCCACCAAACAAGAATATCGACAAGAATGTCCATGCACCGCAGCGGCAACTGACGATGTCCCAGGCAACCCTGGAAGCCCTATCCGAGGAGATGGCGGTCAATTCGACGATCTTCGTATTGGGAGAGGGGATCGGAAAACGTGGCGGCAACTTCAACACAACCGTCGGACTGTTTGACAAGTTCGGTCCCACGCGGCTGTGCGACACTCCCATCTGCGAACGCGGCTTTGTCGGGCTCGCATGTGGCGCCGCCATGACCGGCACGCGGCCCGTCGTTGATTTCATGTTCGCCGACTTCATCCTGGATTCGGTCGGCGAGATCGTGAACCAGATGGCCAAGATGCAGTACATGTCGAGCGGCCGACTGACGATGCCCGTGTTGCTGCGGGGATGCATCGGCATCGGTCACTCGGCGGCGACGCATCACTCCGGCAGCTATTACGGCATGTACGCGCAGGTGCCCGGTTTGCGAGTTGTCGTCCCTTCATGCCCCGCGGACGCCAAGGGGCTGATGAAACATGCTCTGCGTTGCAACGACCCCGTGATGTTTCTGGAGCACCGCGAGATTCTCTCCGTCAAGGGCCCTGTGCCAGACGAGGACTACGAAATCGAGTTCGGCCGGGCGTGTGTCGTTCGTTCGGGCAAGCATGTGACCGTCGTTGCCTTGGCGAGGATGGTCCATCAGACGTTGGCGATATGCGACGAACTCGAGCGTGAGGGCATTTCCGTCGAACTGATTGATCCGCGGACTGTCGTGCCGCTCGACACGGCCACGATCGCACAATCGGTCTACAAGACCGGTCGATTGCTGGTCGTCGACGAGGCGCCGGCTTCCTGCGGATTCTCGGCGGAGATCGTGGCTCGCATCGCCGACGAGGGTTTTGACAGCCTTGACGCCCCGATCCGCCGTCTTACGGGAGTCTTTGTTCCAACGCCCTACAGTCCACCGCTGGAAGCGGCGGTCGTGCCGGGACCGAATGACATTGCTGCGGCGATTCGTCGCCTGATGGAGGAGTAAACATGGCCCATGAAATTCGCGTTCCTCGCCTGGGTTGGTCGATGGAGGAAGGCACCTTTGTCCGTTGGCTGAAACAAGACGGCGATCGGATTCGAGTTGGCGAGGCACTTTTCGAACTCGAAGGGGAAAAGGCGCTGCAAGAAATCGAGGCACTCGACGCGGGCCTGCTGCGAATTCCTCCTGATGCACCCTCGGCCGGCAGCGTGGTTCTAGTAGGCTCGCTGTTGGCGTATCTCGTTGCCGACGGAGAATCTTCTCCATGGGAACAACGCTCCGCGATGGATCACGCCAGTGCTGCGGTGGCGGCAATATCGACAGTCACCGTGGCGGACGAACCGCTGCCTGCCTGCCGAGGGCCGAAGACATCCAGTCCGCGAGCTCGCCGAATCGCAGCTGAACTGGGTATGGATTGGCAACTCTTGCAAGGTTCGGGGCGCGGCGGTCGCGTGCGCGAGGCCGATGTCCGTGCCGCTGCCAACGCCACGCAGGCAACGAGTCCAACGGCTGCCGAGGCCGCGCCTTTATCGTCAACACGTCGTATCATCGCGGATCGCATGCGGACGAGCCAGCAGCGAACCGCTCCGGTTACGCTCACCACGCGTGCCGACGCCACAAACCTCGTCGGTCTGCGTAGCCAGTTCAAGTCGCGAGCTAGCGCAGTGCTGATCCCAGCCTTCACGGATATCGTGGCCTGCCTTGTCGCCACTCAACTTAAGGCCCACCGACACATGGCCGGACGCTGGGACGAAAAAGAGGAGCGGACCATTCTGCCGGACAATGCCGGCTTGAACATCGGCATTGCTGTCGATACCGCACGGGGATTGCTCGTTCCCGTGATTCGCAATGTTGGCGGACTGACGCTGATGCAGGTCGCTGAACGATCGCGGACGCTCATCGAGCAAGCCCGACAAGGCCGCCTGCATACCACCGATCTGCAAGATGGCGTCTTCACGATTACCAACCTGGGATCGTTCGGCATCGACGCCTTCACTCCGATCATCAACTATCCCGAGGCAGCAATTCTCGGGCTGGGAGCAATTCGTCGCGAAACGATCGTACTCGACGACGATCGTTTCGCCACCCGCGATCTGATCACCCTCAGTTTGACTTTCGACCACTGCCGCATCGACGGTGCTCCAGCGGCCCGATTTCTCCAGGACCTGCGCGTGGCTGTCGAGAATCCCTCCGCATGGCTACTAGGTAATGACAACCCAGGGCCCGTTGAATGATAAATAGTCAATTCATGAATGATGGTCATCATGCCTTGACTTTCAAGAACGCGTCGAGCTTATTCCGTTCGTCGTCGGTGAGCGGCTTGTGGTCGACGTTCACGTTGGGCAGTTTGGTACGCAGTTGGTCGACCTCTGTCGCCGTCCAGCGAATTGTTAGTGGACAGATGTCTGGGCAGTTGGAGCTTGGCTTAGGAATTTAGGGTATTGTCGGTGAGACGAGAGATTGTCGCAGCGCGTTTTCCGCCAGGCGAACGCGGTTGTTCCTTGGCAATTCGGTAGTAGGTGCGCGTCGAGCGGCCCTAGGTGCACACCGCTGGCGCGGTGGAGTGCCATAGCTAGTCGCGCTGGGCTACGCGGCGCGTTTGAGGCGCACGATGGGCAGGTGTTTTCGTCCGCCGAGGAACACGACGTTAAGTTCCAACATCGCGCCGGCTGTGCCGCGGACCAAAGCCGACGGCTTGGCGCAAGGGGAACCTCTTGGCCATCGCAAACGGGGCTCGTAGCGCGGCCGTCGGTTCGCTGGTCGCAGCTTGTAGTAAGCTTCGTTCAGCGTCTGGCCGCTCAACGTGTTATGCGGTCGGTGTTCATTATACCAGGCGCAGAGCCAGGTTAGTTCTCGGTGGAACGCCTCGCGCCGCAGCGGCACGACGGCCAGTGCACTAGCAGACACTTCATAGTCAGGATCGCCCGTTCGACGACGGCGATGCTGCCGTGCTTGCCGATCGCGCCGTAACGCGGTCTGATCCCGCGCCGTTGGCACCAGGCCTTGAACCCGTTGCTCCAAAATTGGGGACCCTTGTCGCAGACGATGTATTTGGGCGTATCTTGTGTCTGCGCCATCGCACGGCCGAGCGCCGCGCGGATTTGCTCAGAGTTGGGTTGCCGCCGAAAGACCGCTACGCCCATCACGCGTCTGGAATAATGATCGACAATCGGCGTCACCCACCAGCAGAACGGCCAGCACTGCGGCAACGCCAGCGGCAGCCAGGGAACCCAATAACCGCGACCGATCGAGACGACCGTGAGGTCGACGTGCCAGACATGATTGGGCCGCTTGGCGGTGACGACGCGCGGTTTGCGGTCAGATTCGACGGTGTGCGGCGAGGAGGTTGGACAAGGCTTGGCAGCGAGCATACGCCCGACGGTCGTTGCGCCCAGATGCAAACCGGCGCGGGCCAACGTCTGGACGATCTTCGCCTTGCCCATCGTCGGACAAAGCGTTTTGAGACGCCGGACCAGATAGCCGACGAATTGGGGAAACTTGTTGACCGGCTCATAAAGTTGCACGAGCGCGTCAGGCCCTTGTTCGTCGATGCGCCGCAGCCAGGAGGAGATAGTGACCGAGGCCACGAGAAACGCGCGGGCGGTCCGCTCCAGCGACCAGCCGCGCGCAGCCCGAAGTTCCAGAATGTGCATTCGTTCCGTGGGGGCATAATGCGGCCGCCGGTGTGCCGGAATCGTTGCCATGCGGACATCCTTGATGCGAATCTCTTCGCGCAGCAGGGAATTCTCTTCCCGCAGCCGACTGTTCTCGGCGCAACAGGAGCAACACGGCGAAAAGCCCTCGCATGCCTCTCCCCCAGCCTGCGTCAGAGCATACCGAGCCAGCGCGATAGCTCGCAGCGTCACCGACTTGACGGCGCTGCTCCAGCCGTTCGGCAGCGCCAGTCGCGAGCAACGATGCGTCCCGATTTTCATGACGTTCATCACGAATCCCTTGGCCCGATTTCCCAGTCATCAAAGCCCGCAGCCGGAACGAGGCTACCGGTCCGACATGCGGTTTGCCACTGGCGTGCGGTTTTCAATATACCGCTATCGACCCGCTGAACGCAGTCACCACAACAGTCTTACGGCCTACGACGAAGTCGACCGGGCCATCGGTTCGATCAATCCGATGTGGGTGCTCATGGCCGGCGGGACAAGCGAACCTTTAGCGATTCCATTCCGACGCGTCTCTGACATGAACGACGCTCGCAATATTTTCCCAGAAATTGTTCCGGTATGTGAGTGGTAGCCATAGCTTCTGCTCCTGAAATCGAAAACAATCCAGGGATCGCCATGGTCAAATGCCGAGCCGATGGTTTGTTTCGTGCCTCTGAGCCTGCCAGGAGTGAGCAGCGTGTCCACTGAAGCTACTGAAAAGCCGGTCGAAAACAGCACTCGGCGGGCCAGCCTGGCTAAGATTGCCCACGACGCCGGGCAGCAGACGTGCGTCCGCACGGCAATCCGATCGTGTCTCGAAGCCGAGGGGAAGAATACTGGGCTGCTCGTGCAGGAATCCCTCCAACCAGGCGTGATTTACGGTGATTTCCTGGCATTGCTGACGGTTTCCCCTGATGCTGCGAACCAGGGTTCGCAGCATCAGGGGGCAACGCGGGCTTGTTATTGGAGGCCGTGCAGGAATCGAGCAGCATCCTGCGAGACTCCGGCGGCGTTTACGACGGTGCTGCGAACGATGTATTTCTCGATTGTCTGCTGCGGCGTTTGCCGCGTGAAGTTCCGTTGGCAGCCAACGTATTGAACTGCGAAGAGGCCGCGGCACGCTTTCGGCAGCGCGCGAACGCGCAGGCCGAAGCCGAGTTTCAAAACCGTCAGGCTGCCCTGAAAGAAAGCGCCAGCGCACGGAATCCGGGAAGCGAAGCTGCGTCTCCATGGCGTGCCTTCGAATTGCCGAAGGAAGTTGCGACCGCCGAGAATCTGACGTCGCGGATTCGGCAATCCGAAGCCGCGGTTGACGTATTTCCGTTTGACGGTGAACCCCTCGCTGACCACCATCTAAGAAACCCGGCCCCGTGGTCCGAAAAACGGGGTCCACTTCACAGTGCGGCACTGTAGAGTTGTCTCTGGAACCAGCGACCGACCCCGAGGCTTGTTCCACCGTTGTGCGGTATTCGTGAGCACAGGTTTCTTGCGGTCGCGGCAAGAGTACTTATTGCCATCTGCTCGCTTCGCGAGCTATGCAGGGCACACGCACCTAACGAATGCTCCAAAGTAAGCTCGAAAACGGGCGCACGCCGCGATTGGCAGAAACGGAGCATCGCCGTTGCCCTACAGTTACCATGCCATTGGCTGCTCGGGCCCATTTCGGGTAACACTTTGGGTAACAGTGGCCCAAAATCGCTTGTTGCCGCAAAAAGAAGAAAGCCGCAAATCCTTGTGGATTCGCGGCTTATGAAGTGCTCCCTGTTGGACTTGAACCAACAACCCTCTGATTTAGAGTGCATTTTCAATGTGCCGTTGGGCTCTAGTTAGGTTGCAAATACTCGTTTTTTCCGAGGATTTTCAATCGACCGCTGCTCGGAAAAACCCTAAGAAAATCGTTCGGTGGTAACAGTTCAGGTAACACCAAAATCGACCATCTGAGCAGCCACGCGGGATTGCAACGGTACGCGCAACGTCCCATGCCTGGGGGGAACAATCGTCTGAATTGTGGTCAGTCGACCTAACTCTATCGGCTTAGACAAAATAGGAGTCGGTTGCAACGACCGCAATGCAAGCCTTGCCAAGTAGACGAGACCTGTAGATTTGGCGGCGGTCGATGTGACGAATGGCACTTAGATTCTTGTAATGCCTTTAGCCATATTGCGTTTGATCTCGGCGCGGGGCTTTGTCATCCAGTCATAGTGATTGCGTCGCAGCTTTTTCATGCGAGGCTCGTAACGATCGGGTCGGTCGGCAACTCGATGGGTGGCGATGGCATCGAGCAGGTTTTGGTAGACTCGGAAACGATATGCCGGGTCATGAGCGGTCCGAAGCTCAATCAATGGCTGAAAGGCTTCTAGCGTTTGCAGAGTTCCTTTGAAGCTGATGGTCCGTGGCTCGGCATGATGGCTGGAAGCGGCTTGTGCCATGATTGTGCGGATGAGATTGTAGGCCAGGACATGCGCCAGACCTCCTTATGCACCAACTCGGGCGTTTTGCAGCGTAGGTGGTGCATTTGCATGGTCGACTTGATGGAACGTAGATCGAGTTCGTTGTTCCACCGCGCGCGATACAGAGTCGCCAGATCGTCTTTGGTCGTTTGCTGCGGGTCCAGCAATGTCGTCACCACAACAATGACCTTGGTCCGGAATCCAGGTTGCGCGACTCGAATCCTCGCTTCTCGAATGGTGATGCACTCAGGGAGTGATTTGTAGGTTTGCCAATCCAGCGAACGAATCGACGTCGGCTTGAACCAGCGAACGATGTGGTCATCGTCGCCAAGGCGCTCTCCACGTCGAAAGTCCGGTTTGCGGTTGGCTTTGTTTAGGCGACTGACCAAATCTACGCCGCGCTGTTGGAGCAGCAAAATGTTCGTCCAATTCGCCATCAGACAATCCGCGAGCAGAACATCTCTGGGATCAAGCACGTCCCACAGTCGGCGAAGTAAGCTGACTTCGCCTTGTCCTTTGCCGGCATATCGGCAAAAGCCGAGACTCACGATTGCCCCACAAGACAACGAAGTAATGGCCCCGATTCGCGCGAGGGGAAAGCCTAGGCCCGGCTTCTGATTGTAGACTTGCGGATAAGCCTGTTGATTCTCTGGAGTATCCGGCATGGTGACGGTCGTGCCGTCGAACATGTACACCCGTCTCCCTTTCCACAGCCAATAATGATCGGCCTGGGCATTCAAAACGCGTCCGACTAAACAGGCGACGGCGGAGAAGAACTTCTCTGGCAACCTTTTTCTGGCTTGGCAGTAGGCACCCGTGTTGGCTGAGCAGGCTGGCTGCCCTCGGGACACTCGATGGGCGATCAATCGAGCCACAGCGGCTCGGCATGAATGATCGGCGCTCAACACCTGGTTCAGAAAAACCCACAAGGTGATGAGTGGCGAAAATATGCGATCCTTCCAAGGTGCCTCGATTGACGCCAGTGCTGGCGCAATCGTTGCTTCAGAAAGGGCTGTCGCAAAAGGCAGGTTGCCATCTTGCAGAAACTGACGCCTCAGGAATTTCATCTGTTGTCGAACAAGTCCGCGATTACAATACCGCATTCTTGGGCCTCCTTGCCGTTGATGGATGTCGTTGACAAACAACCATCTACGCAAGCGAGGCCTTTTTGCCTATGTCACTTCAACCCAAGCACTTGCTCCATATCCATGTGCCATTCGTCGATGTGACCGACGCACAGTGCGAACGAAAAGTATTGAAGTCGGGCTACGTGCGTCACCCCCCGGCAACTCGGCACCTGCGCCTCGCTCAAGCCGCGCAGCAATAAAGCCGGAAGCTAATGGCTGCTGGAACGCGCCGGATTCTGTTTCGCTGCCATTTTCCGAAGCCTACTTGAGAGCTGCGATCTAAGGAAATTGCTCACCAGCCGCCTGTAGGGTCCAAATTCACTTGCGATCACCATGGCCAGCAGATTAAATGGTAGTTGCTATTCGCCGGCCTAACAGCTTGCCACGCCCCCCCCCGACTGCCTATTTGATCTGCTCAGCCAGGCCGATTTCGCCCCCATCGTGTTGGAGAAATGACGCCGAACGCCCGATGTCGTAACCTTGCCCGGACCAAGTCGAAATGCGACTTCTGCATTACAGCAAGCGCAGCGGTCCGGTACTCTCTCCATCGCAGGAACCAAGTCATGTCACAGCTATTTTCGGTGGCCAACGCACGTTTGTCCCGTCGTACTTTCCTGCGTGGAACCGGGGTCGCGATCGGACTCCCTTTGCTGGACGCCATGAGTCCCTTGAGGGCAGCCGAGGCGGCAAAGATTCCGCGCCGGCTGATCGCTATCGAAACGAACATGGGCATTTTGCCACAGTTCTTTTTTCCTGAGAAAGCGGGACGCGACTTCGAATTGAGCCCCTATCTGGAAAAACTGGCCGCCAATCGAAGCGACATCACGGTGTTTTCGGGAACGAGCCATCCGGGAGTCACCGGCGCCCATGCCGCCGACAAGTGCTTCCTCACGGGCACTCCACATCCGGAACGGGGCGGCTTTCGGAATGGAGTGTCGCTGGACCAATATGCAGCCGAACAGATCGGCAATCACACCCGTTATCCGTCGCTCGTGCTGGCAAACACCACCGAGGGGTTAACGATCAGTTATACGCGCAGCGGCGCGCCAATTCCCTCGGAGCGGAGCCCGAAGAAGCTGTTCCAAAAGCTCTTTGTGCAAGGGAAACCGGCAGAAGTCGCCGCAAATGTCGAAGCCATCAAGCAGGGACGCAGTTTGCTCGACTTCGTGGGCGAACAATCACGGCGGCTCAATCGCTCGCTCTCCACCAGCGATCAGCAACGTATGGACCAATATTTCACCGCGGTCCGCGATCTGGAACAACGCCTGGAAAGTTCGGAAGCTTGGGAGTATAGGCCGAAGCCGGTCGTGAACGCGAAACCGCCGGAAGATATCGATGACGCAAAGGAATTCGTACAGCGAACGCGTCTATTCTTCGATGTCATCAAGTTGGCGCTGGAGACAGACTCGACGCGAGTCATTTCATTACTGATCGACACGACGGTCATCCACAACATCACGCATCACGGCAACCGGCCCGAGGTGCTGGCGGAGCTGCGCGGACACGAGGAACGCCAATTCGATGCCCTGGCGGAGTTCCTCAAGATACTCAGCGAAACCAAGGAAGAAGACCAGTCGCTGCTGGATCGGACCATGGTTCTCTATGGAACGTGCATGGGAAGCGCAAACTCGCATTCAAACGTCAATCTGCCGGTTCTCCTGGCCGGCGGCGGGTTCAAGCACGGACAACACCTGGCCTTCGACCAGCAGAATAACTACCCGTTGACCAATCTATTTGTCTCGATGCTGCAGCGTTTGGGGATCGAAACGAATGAGTTTTCGACCGGCAAGGAAACGTTCCGCGGCCTGGAAATGGTTTAAGCTGACCGTACCTTCAGTCCGTTTCTCACTCTTTGTCCTTATCACGAGAATTACCGGGATGCCCCATCGCTCGCTTTGTCTCTTGCTGCCGTTACTGCTGGCGGTTCCTTTTTGCGTCTGCGCGGAACAGCCGACGGAGTTTCTGTCGAAGCATTGCTTTGAATGTCACAACGCCGACGTGCACGAGGGCGGTCTCGACCTCAGTTTGCTGAAGGTCGATCTCTCGCAGCCCGACAACTTCGCTCGTTGGGTCAAGATTCACGATCGCATCCAGGCAGGCGAGATGCCCCCGAGGGATCAGCCGCGCCCACCGCTCGCCGACCAGGACGCCGTGACAAAATTGCTCAAACGGTTACTGATCGACGCCGAACAATCGCGGCTTGCCGGTCAGCCGCGGACTGGCATACGAAGACTCACGCGTCGCCGAGTATGAAAATACGATTCGCGACTTGTTCGACATGCCGGGCATCCGCTTGCAGGACCTGCTGCCAGCAGATGGCTCTGCGCACGGATTCGACAAGAACAGCGATGCGCTGGATATCTCGCACGTGAACCTTGCCAAATACGTCGAGGCCGCGGACAAGACACTCGACGTGGCAATCGCTACGCAGCCCGAGGCGCCGAAGGCGGCCACCGTGCGGCTTTCGCTGGCTGGGAATTACGGGCCGGACATCATGTTGATGGGCGGGGACGCCATGCTGCTCCGCGACAAGAAGCTCGATCCGGACTGCCCGCCGGCGGGCGCGTATGCCCATCTTGGCCAAGGCGCGCACGAACAGATCGGCGTCTTTGACAACATGAGTAGCGTTGCGGTGTTCCGTCACGAGGACGAGAGCTGGAATCCCTACTTTCAGCACTTCGCCACCATTTATCCGGGTCGCTACAAGGTGCGTGCCTCCTTTTGGAGCCTGATGTGGGACCGGGGAAGAATCCTTTCTGCGCGCGGCGTAGAGGCCGCGCGGCTCTCGATTGTTCAGTTCATGGAGAACGGCCGCGGCGGCGGGCATCCCAGCACCGTGCTCGGTTATTATGCCGCTCCGTCGCTGGAGTCGAAGGTGCATGAACTGGACGTCTGGCTGAACTACAAAGAAAGTTTCGGCTTCAATACCGCATCGCTCGCGCCCGTGGTGTTGTACCGAGTCGGCACGTGGGGACAAAAAGATCGCACGATGGGTTTCACGGGGCCGTGCATCGTCAGCGATTGGCTGGAAGTGGAAGGCCCCCTGCACGACGTCTGGCCGCCGCGCAGTCATCGGCGGCTCTTCGGTGATATGCCACTCGCGGAATTCAAGACTGCGGAACACAAGGGAGTGCGTTCGCCCGTTCGCAACCCCGTCCGCCAGGAAATCATTGGCACGCGGAATCGTCCCGAACCGGTAGCCGGCATTTGGACGCCAACGGCCGAGCAGCCGCTGGCCAACGCCGAGCGACTGCTCACGGATTTTCTGCCGAAAGCTTTCCGGCGGCCGGTCGAAGCCAGCGTGCGGCAGGATTACGTGGCGAAAGTCGAAGCTCGCTTGCAGGCTGGGGATTGCTTCGAGTCCGCCATGCGCTGGGCCTATCGCGCGGCACTCTGCTCGCCGGATTTTCTTTACCACGTGGAGCCTGCCGCCAAGCTCGACGATTTCGCCATCGCGTCGCGACTTTCGTATCTTTTATGGAATTCGCAGCCTGACGACACACTCAGCGCACTGGCGGAGAACGGGACTTTGCACGAACCATCGGTGCTGCGAGCGCAGGTCGAACGGCTGCTTCAGGACAAGAAATCCGAGCGTTTCGTGGAAGACTTCCTCGGCCAGTGGCTCAAACTGCGGCAGCTCGCAGCCAACGATCCGGACAAGAAGCTGTACCCCGAGTTCAATCCCTATCTCCAGGACTCGATGTGCGCGGAGACGTTGGCCTATTTCCGCGAGTTGTTGGAGAAGAACCTCGACGCAACCCATCTGGTGAAGTCGGATTTCGCAATGTTGAACGAAAAGCTGGCCACGCATTATGGCATCGCTGGGGTGAGTGGCCCGGAGATTCGCCGCGTGGCATTGCCGCCCAATTCGCCGCGCGGCGGTTTTCTGACCCAAGCGGCAATTTTGAAGATCACGGCAAATGGCACGACGACGTCGCCGGTGCCGCGGGGCGCCTTCGTAATGGATCGCTTGCTCGGTCAGCCGCCGGAGCCGCCGCCGTCCAACGTTGCCGCCGTGGAACCGGACGTGCGCGGAACGACCACCATTCGCCAGCAGCTAGCCAAGCATCGCGATAACTCCCAGTGTGCGTCGTGTCATGCCAAGATCGATCCGCCTGGCTTCGCGCTGGAGGGCTTCGATGTTATTGGCGGCTGGCGCGATCGCTACCGATCGATTGGAGACGGAGACCCCGCGCCGCGAGGCTCGATTGACCCGCGTATCGGCATCAGCTTCAAACTCGGACCGGCCGTGGATCCCTCGGGAACATTGCCGGATGGTCGGGCGTTTGCGGACGTGCGAGAGCTCGAATCGCTTGTGGCCGCGGATGCCGGCCGTTTGCTACGGAATCTCGCTCAGCGATTGGCCATTTACGGCACAGGCCGGAATTTGGCCTTTGGAGATCGCGACCAGATTTCGAAGATCATCTCGGCGACCGAACGGCAGGGAAGCGGGATTCGCACGCTGATTCACGAATTGGTGCAAAGCGAGCTTTTTCAAACTCGTTAACGTCCAAGCGATTTGGTTCTGTTCGGAATGTTTTTGAAGATGGTTCCACTCATGCTGCTTCCGCGATTGTTCCATGCTGCCCGGAGTCCGTTGTGGACACTCAGTTACGCGGTTTTAGGTGCCTGCTGCATAACGGCTGTGGCCGCGGCCGAGGACCCGTCCAACGGAACGATCTCCACAAAGTACGGCGTTACCGGCTTGTTCCAGCCGGATCGCGAGCAGGATTTGCGGGCGGTTTTCACCACGCTGCCGCAAATTAAGTTAGTAAGTCTCGACTATGAGAACGCCGAGATCGAGGTCGAGTATGACCCAGTTAAGCTTTGGCCGGGCCAAAAACCGGAAAAATTTCTGGAATTGTTCGACAATCAACTGCGGAATGCCTCGCGGCAGACGTTCAGCGCCAAGTCGCCGCGAACCGTCCCGCTCGACAAGCTAAGCCAGATAGAGATCCCCATTTTCGGTTTGGATTGCAAGGGCTGTTCTTATGCCGCCTACGGATTGATCTGCAAGTTGCCGGGCGTTGAACGCGCCACGGCCAGTTTCAAGTCGGGGAAAATCGTCGCCTTGGTTGATCCCGAAAAGACCAATCGCGCGGATTTGGAGGCGGCGCTGAAAAAGGGGGGCGCACATCTTGGGCCGACGGAATAGCGCACCCGAATGCTTGATATCCGTTTTTATCTAATCCTACCACCTCATTGACAATGAGATCGAAATCAGGAGTCCCGTTATGAAGTGCGGTTTGCGCTCGTTTGTTGCCACGATCGCCGTGTTCGCGGCACTGCCGGTTCTCGCGGCGGACAAGGTCCAGCCGGTGCGGATGGGTTCCGGACAGATGACGTTTGATACGGTGCCTGGTTGGGGGCTTCGCCCGGACGGTCAGTCGGCGTTGGGGCCGACGCACGGCGGAGTCACGATCGATAAGGCCGGCAACATTTTCACGAGCGCGAATAAAGGGGTCGTCGTTTTCTCGCCGGACGGCAAGGTGATTCAAGAATACCTGGGAGAAAAGTATTCCAACATTCATGACATGAAGATGCGCGCGGAGGGGGACGAGGAGTTCATTTACGGTGCGCACAACAACAATGCCGAAGGGATCAAGTTCAATGCGCATACTGGTGAAATGGTCTTGAAGCTGCCGTTTCCGCAGGAGTCCGGGTTGGACTTGAAAAAGTTCAGCCCAACGGCGATTACCGTCGCGCCGAACGGCGACATTTTTCTATCCGACGGCTATGCGAGCAATCATGTTTTCAAGTTCGACAAGACGGGAAAGTACCTGAAGCACTTCGGGACAAAAGGCAACGAGTTGAAGGAGTTCAACACCGCTCACGGCATGACCCTCGACACGCGATACGAACCGCCGCGTCTCTTGATTTGCGATCGCAACCACGCGCCCAAAGGCCGACTGCTGCATTACGACCTCGACGGCAACTTTATTGCAGAAGTCGTGAGTGGCCTAGGCATGCCGACTTCGGCCTCCGTGCAGGGAGATTACGTGTCCGTGCCTGATTTGCAGGGGCGACTCGTCATTCTCGATAAAAGCAATACCATTGTCGCCGTCCTCGGTTACAACTCCGACCCTGCCAAGCGCGGCAGCTTCAACGTTCCGCAAGACCAGTGGATCGAGGGCGTCTTCAGCGGCACTCACGGCTCTAGCTGGGATCAAGAAGGCAATCTGTACGTGCAGGACTGGAACGTCGCGGGACGCATTATAAAACTTGTGCGAGTCAAGTAGAGGGCCCGATTTCAAGATACTTGCATTTGCCAATTCGACCTGGCGAAAGCGTCGGTCGGTCGAGTAGGAGAGGAGCACCACACGGTGCTCCTCTCCCCTCATCAAACCGGACTTGCGAATTTGCCGCATCCGGCTTACCCAAGAACGGTCAGTCACGGGCATTCGCAGGCAGCTTTTGCGGCGACGAACTTACTAGCTGCAAGCCCAGGGCTTGCAGGTGGGCACAGTACGTCTTCCCGGCCGGGGGGCGGCAGGGGCGTTGGCTGCGACGTCGTAAAAGACGAGTGAGACGATGCAACACGAAGCAGTCGATCCCGCGAAACGCTTGCAGAGGATAGCCCCGAGAAAAATAATTTCTCCAGCCCCGCAGCCAAACATTCACCTTCGCGATCACCAAGGTGGTCGGCGCGAAACACCACCGCGAGGCGGTGAGTTCACGCAGCTTCTCCCGGCGCAGGCTTGGGATTTCCGCGAGGGAAACACGTTCAAGTAGCGGTGGTCACGACCTTTCAGGTCGCGATCGTACCGGAACGTGTAACCTAGGAAATCCAGGCTCGCACCAACTTCACGCAACTGCACGACTTTCGTCTTCTCACGATTGATCGTGAGTTGAAACCGTCCTTCGATTAACGATTCGATCCACGCGGTCAGCCGTGGTCCCACGTAGCGAGCCAGCACGACAAAATCGTCGGCGTACCGAACGAGCTTCGCTTTGGCCCACGTGGCGGGACCCTGTGGGCCATGAAACGCCTTCTCGAACCAGTGCAGGTAGATATTCGCCAACAGCGGCGAAATCACGCCGCCTTGCGGCGTGCCCTGCTTAGAACGAGACCCGGTCGTGCGGCCTTGGTCGTCGGTTTCCAATACCGGCGATTCCAGCCACTTCCGGATCAGGGACAGCACGCTGCGATCCGCGATACGACGTTCCAGGCATTTCAGCAGATTCGCATGAGGAATCGTGTCGAAGTAACTTTTCAAGTCCGCGTCGTATACCTCCCGGTACCCGTCAGCCAAATAGCCGCGAATCGCCTCGATGGCTTGATGAGCCGAGCGACCGGGCCGAAAACCGTACGACGAGTCGAGGAAATCGGCCTCGAAGATCGGTTCCAGTACCAGCAGCACCGCCATCTGCACCACGCGATCACGAATCGTGGGAATCCCCAGCGGGCGTTGCCGTCCGTCAGGTTTGGGAATGTACACACGCTTCACCGGCAGCGGTTGATAGGTCTTAGCCCGCAGCCGTTCTTGAAGTTCGTTCAAGAACTCAGCGACGCCGCCTGCCGAAGCGATGACGTTCCGAATGGAGACGCCATCGACCCCCGGAGCACCGTCGTTCTTGCGGACCAATTCCCATGCCGCTGTCAGCACGTCGAGCCGATAGACGCGGTCGTACAGAGCGTAAAACCGATATCCCGGCTCCTGCTTGGCCTTGTGACCCAGCTTCCACCTCAAGTCGGAGACTTTCGGCGGCAGTCGGACGCCCGACTTTACCTCCGGTTCAGCCGGCGGCTGGTCTGCGTCTGCTACCGCGTGTGCCGTAGTGGGATGTCCCAAGCGGATCTCTTTCTCTCTTGTGGAAACATGTTCTTGGCAGGGCTCCTTCGCTCCACCGGAGTTACCCGGCTTCGCCGCTACTATGAGCCCCTCCGACTCCCGGAGCGAGCACGTGAAGGTTATGGGTTCCCTCCACCTGTTGAGACTGCGGAACCCGCCGCAGTCTCCCTCGAACCGGGTCTCCCAGGTTCCGACGCGATCCTTACGCACCCGCCATCCTCAGTCACCCCGGAGAATTCGTCCGGTGCATTTGCTCATGACTTCCCGAACGATACTGGCTTCGTCATCTCTCAAAGCTTGGCCATTCCCGTATCTGTAACGAGGCTGAATCAGGTTCACTTGCGTTATGGCTGATGCGTTCGCTCGGCGGGGCTTCGGACGCAGGGTCGCCCCTACGCCCGCCCGCTTCGCTTCATGGTCCACGAGCACTTACCATGACCAGTACCTTTCAACTAATGGGATCGCGCAGCTTCGCCTGGCGCACGAGAGGAACTGAACGGGCAAGCCGGCAAGGCCTGATGTCCGCGCCGATGCGGACGACGCAACAGTTGACCATGTTCGGTGACTATTTCCAGAGGCCGCCGTGCGGAGATACCCAGTCCGCTGAGCCAGCCATAGGCGCTGCCCAACTTTTTACCAACACAGTCGTCAGGCAGTACCTGCTTTTCTATTTTTCATTAGCCTCAGCCGGCCAGCTCCGGTAGCTGCTTTGTGGCAGCGCCGATCGGCCGGTCGAGCGGGTGCCGGCGCAGGTCAACAGGGTGCCCAAGAGATCGCCCTGATTGCCTTTGACGTCGGTTAGGAATCGGCCGGTCTTCACCGCTCCACCCCCTTTGCCAGCGATGACGAACGGCAGATTCTCGCGAGTATGCTTGTTGCCGTCCTCCAGGCCAGATCGCCGCGTGCATCAGGCATTGTCAGTGACGACGTCCTCGCATGCATTCTCAGCGGCTTTCACGGAAAAAAGATGCGATTGCCCTGCGCCACTGCCCTAGTACGTGGATTGCCTGAACTCGACTGACATTTCGAGTTCATGCAGGTTCAGCCTGCCGCGATTCACCACTTTCTGGCCTCGTTTCGTTATTTTCACCATACGGGACGTTACCATGGTTTAGCTCTCAATATGAGAACGCACGGACATGGATAACGGGCGATCAAAATGGCTCGCCACAGGCCCGTCTGGCCATTCAGTGACCAGTATCGGGCTGAAAAAAAGATTTCTCGTTCGTTCAGACTGTGACTGCATTGTTGACTCGGACGAGTATCCGACGGTGCTGCGGTCATGAACTACTTCTTCGTATGTTCCGCGGCCCACGCTACCAATTACCGGCAAGCTAGCATGGGTAATGCGTACAAGGATCTGACGACAGAAAGTAGCTTCGATGGCTATCTCGTTAAGCCGTATTCGATTGGCGACTTGAATGCGGCGATCCTCGGACATGACTTCTAAGCCCGCCGGTGATTTCTGCCCGTTTCCCAACCTGCACACGCTGTTAAGACGTCGCCGATCAGGGAAATAAGCTAACAGGCCAACCTGACGTGACTGGGCAAGGAAGTTTTATTCGTCAGCTTGAAATCCGAGGCGGCAACATTTCTGGCGCTATCTTCATGAGTCTGGCTGGCCAACACCCAAGTTCGCAAAATGAGCACTTGCTCTGCGGAGCGGATCATGCGTACCTCAGAAGAGTTTATTGCAAAAATCTGTAGCAACACATCTTAACAGATTCACGAGAAGAGCGCTTGAAGCATTCCTTCAAAGATGGCTATATTTCATTTCATCGTTCGGGAAGGACGGCACGGATCACAACAACTATGATATGTCGAAAAACGTCCACTTCGAGAGCGAATACCGTCATCGCTCAGTCTTCAGCAATCCGACAGATGGCTGAGCCCATACCATAAACCTTACGCCGACCAGAATTCACAGCCATGACCCAAAAAGCGAACTCCCAACCCCGCGACAACATTTCGCCAACCGTTCCGCAAGACGAGGATGGTTCGGACCAATTATCAGAGGATCGAGTTCAATTAAGGGAAGCAGCCGATTCTCACTCGCGTCATATTCTCTCCGCGATAATAGCCTTCCGAGATGGAAATTTCTCCGTACGGCTGCCGGGTAACTGGCTTGGTATCGATGGTCGCATCGCCGAGGCTTTCAACCAGACAATTGATCACGAGGAACACATCTCGCGAGAGATTACGCGGCTGAGCATGTCCGTGGGCAAGGAGGGCCGGCTAAAACAGCGCATGTCGCTGCCAGGGCTCATTGGCGGTTGGGCCGCGAAAGCGGAGTCCGTCAATACTCTGCTCGATGACTTGGTACGGCCGACCTCCGACGTCGCCCGCACCATTGGTGCAGTGGCCAAAGGGGACCTCAGTCAGTCCATGGAACTGGAGGTGGACGGGCGCGCGCTGAAGGGCGAGTTCCTTCGCTCGGCTAAGCTGGTTAATACGATGATCGAGCAGCTTTCGGTCTTCACCTCGGAGGTCACTCGCGTGGCCCGCGAAGTGGGCACTGAGGGCAAGCTCGGCGGCCAAGCTCAAGTGCGAGGTGTTTCAGGGGTATGGAAAGACCTCACCGAGTCAGTCAACCAAATGGCAGGTAATCTCACTGCCCAAGTCCGAAACATCGCCGACGTGACCATTGCCGTTGCTAACGGCGACCTTTCCAAAAAAATCACGGTCGACGTTCGAGGCGAAATCCTGCAGCTGAAGGAAGCCATTAATACGATGGTCGACCAGCTTAGGTCGTTCGCATCGGAAGTGACGCGGGTGGCTCGGGAGGTCGGCACCGACGGCCGCCTCGGCGGCCAGGCAGTGGTGCCTGGTGTGGGGGGCACCTGGAAGGACCTTACTGACTCCGTCAACGCAATGGCTTCTAATCTCACCGCGCAGGTCCGCAATATCGCGGCGGTGACTACGGCGGTGGCCCGCGGCGATCTTTCTCGCAAGATCACCGTGGACGTTAAGGGTGAAATATTGGAGCTGAAGGAAACCATCAATACGATGGTCGACCAGCTCAACGGTTTCTCCTCAGAGGTCACTCGCGTGGCCCGTGAAGTCGGCACTGAGGGTAAGCTCGGCGGCCAGGCTGCTGTGCCAGGCGTGGCCGGTACCTGGAAGGATCTGACGGACTCAGTGAACTCAATGGCCTCGAATCTCACGGCCCAGGTGCGCAACATCGCCGAAGTGACCACGGCCGTTGCGAAGGGCGATCTCTCGCGCAAGATTACCGTGGATGTGAAAGGCGAAATTCTCGCCCTGAAGAACACCATCAATACGATGTTGGATCAACTCAACGGCTTCGCCTCGGAAGTGACCCGCGTGGCCCGCGAGGTCGGCACCGAGGGTAAGCTCGGCGGCCAGGCTGCAGTGCCTGGCGTGGCAGGTACCTGGAAGGACCTCACCGACAACGTCAACTTTATGGCCTCCAACCTCACGGGCCAGGTTCGCAACATCGCGGAAGTCACTACCGCCGTAGCTAACGGCGACCTTTCCAAGAAGATCACCGTGGACGTGCGCGGCGAAATTCTCGAATTGAAAAACACCATCAACACGATGGTCGATCAGCTCAACGGCTTCGCTTCTGAAGTGACTCGGGTGGCCCGCGAGGTGGGCACCGAGGGCGAACTTGGCGGTCAGGCCGAAGTGCGAGGGGTAGCCGGCACTTGGAAGGACCTCACGGATTCGGTGAATGCGATGGCAACCAACCTCACTTCTCAAGTGCGTAACATTGCCGAAGTGACCACCGCCGTGGCTAACGGCAACTTGTCGAAGAAGATCACCGTCGCCGTGCGCGGCGAAATTCTCGAGCTGAAGAACACCATTAACACGATGGTCGACCAGCTCAACGCATTCGCCGGCGAAGTGAGCCGCGTGGCGCGTGAGGTCGGCACCGAGGGTAAACTCGGCGGCCAAGCGCAGGTGCCTGGCGTGGCCGGCACCTGGAAGGATCTCACCGACAACGTCAACTCGATGGCCTCGAACCTTACCGGTCAGGTTCGCAACATCGCCGATGTGGCCACTGCCGTGGCCAATGGCGATTTGTCAAAGAAAATCACTGTGGACGTCAAGGGCGAGATTCTCGAGTTGAAGAACACGCTCAACACGATGGTCGACCAGCTCAACTCCTTTGCTGGCGAGGTGACTCGCGTTGCTCGCGAAGTCGGCACTGAGGGTAAGCTCGGCGGCCAGGCTGCTGTGCCAGGCGTGGCCGGTACCTGGAAGGATCTGACGGACTCAGTGAACTCGATGGCCTCGAATCTCACGGCCCAGGTGCGCAACATCGCCGAAGTGACCACGGCCGTTGCGAAGGGCGATCTCTCGCGCAAGATTACCGTGGACGTGAAAGGCGAAATTCTCGCCCTGAAGAACACCATCAATACGATGTTGGATCAGCTCAACGGCTTCGCCTCGGAAGTGACCCGCGTGGCCCGCGAAGTCGGCACCGAAGGTAAGCTCGGCGGCCAGGCTGCAGTGCCTGGCGTGGCAGGCACCTGGAAGGACCTCACCGACAACGTTAACTTCATGGCCTCCAACCTCACGGGCCAGGTTCGCAACATCGCGGAAGTCACCACCGCCGTGGCCAACGGCGACCTTTCCAAGAAGATCACCGTGGACGTGCGCGGCGAAATTTTGCAGCTGAAAGAAACCATCAACACGATGGTCGATCAGCTCAACGGCTTCGCCTCGGAAGTGAGCCGCGTAGCCCGCGAGGTCGGCACCGAAGGCAAGCTTGGCGGTCAGGCGGCGGTCGAAGGGGTCGCTGGTACCTGGAAGGACCTCACCGAAAACGTCAATTCGATGGCTTCCAACCTCACCTCTCAAGTCCGCAACATTGCCGAAGTTACGATCGCGGTGGCCAACGGCGACTTGTCCAAGAAAATTACCGTGGACGTGCGTGGTGAAATTCTGGAGTTGAAAGAAACCATCAACACGATGGTCGATCAGCTCCGCTCCTTCGCGGCGGAAGTGACCCGCGTGGCCCGCGAGGTCGGTACCGAAGGCAAACTCGGCGGCCAAGCGCAGGTACCGGGCGTGGCTGGCACCTGGAAGGACCTTACCGACAACGTCAACTCGATGGCCTCGAACCTTACCGGCCAGGTGCGCAACATCGCCGACGTGGCCACCGCTATTGCCCTTGGTGACTTGAGCCGCAAGATTACCGTCGACGTGAAAGGCGAGATTCTGCAGCTCAAGGAAACCATGAACACGATGGTCGAGCAACTCGGCGCTTTCGCTTCGGAAGTGACTCGCGTCGCCCGCGAAGTCGGCACCGACGGAAAACTTGGTGGCCAGGCAGCGGTGCCCGGCGTGGCCGGCACTTGGAAGGATCTTACCGACAACGTCAACTCGATGGCCAACAACCTAACCGGCCAGGTTCGCAACATTGCCGACGTGACTATCGCCGTGGCCAACGGCGATCTTTCGAAGAAGATCACGGTCGATGTTCGCGGCGAGATCTTGCAGCTCAAAGAGACCATCAACACGATGGTCGAGCAACTTCGCTCGTTTGCTTCCGAAGTCACCCGCAGTCGCGCGCGAGGTCGGCACCGAAGGGCGCCTGGGCGTGCAGGCGGTAGTTCCCGGCGTGGCCGGCACCTGGAAGGATCTTACCGACTCGGTCAACACGATGGGCTCGAACCTCACGGCCCAAGTTCGCAACATCGCCGAAGTGACCACCGCCGTGGCGCGCGGCGACTTGAGCCGCAAGATCACGGTGGACGTGAAGGGCGAAATCCTGGAGCTGAAGAACACGATCAATACGATGGTCGATCAACTCAACGGCTTCGCCTCCGAAGTGACCCGCGTGGCGCGCGAAGTGGGCACCGAAGGCAAGCTGGGCGGCCAGGCGCAGGTGTCCGGCGTGGGTGGCACCTGGAAGGATCTCACGGATAACGTGAACTTCATGGCCTCGAATCTCACCGACCAGGTTCGCGGCATCGTGAAAGTGGTGACGGCCGTGGCCGACGGCAACCTGCGCCAAAAGCTCACCGTGCAGGCCAAGGGCGAAATCGCGGCGCTGGGCGACACGATCAACAACATGACCGATACGCTGGCGACCTTCTCCGAGCAGGTGATCAGCGTCGCGCGCGAGGTTGGCGTCGAAGGCCGACTCGGCGGTCAGGCCAGCGTTCCCGGCGCGGCTGGCTCGTGGCGCGACCTGACCGACAACGTGAACCTGCTGGCCGGCAATCTGACGACCCAGGTGCGCGCCATCGCCGAGGTCGCCACCGCGGTGACTAAAGGTGACTTGACCCGTTCCATTCAGGTGGCGACGCGCGGCGAAGTCGCCGAGTTGAAAGACAACATCAACACCATGATCGCCAACCTGCGAGAGACCACCGAACGAAACAAAGAACAGGATTGGCTGAAGACCAACGTCGCCCGCTTCACGAGCATGTTGCAGGGCCAGCGCGACCTGTTCACCGTCGCCAAGACACTGCTGGCGGACCTCGTGCCGCTGGTGCAGGCCCAGCAGGGGGCGATTTATCAGATGACAGCCGCGGACGATGAATTGCCCATGCTGCAGTTGCTCGCTGGCTATGCCTTGCGATCTGAGCAACCGTATCATATTGCAGTTGGCGAAGGGCTTGTCGGCCAATGCGCGGTGGAGAAGCAACGAATTATCTTGAGTGACGTGCCGCCAGGATACACCCGCGTCAGCTCCAGCCTGGGCGAAGCGTCTCCGTCGAGCATTGTCGTGCTGCCCCTGCTGTTCGAAGGCGAAATCAAGGCGGTGATTGAGTTGGCTTCGCTGGCGCCCTTCACGCCGACCAATCTCATCTTCCTCGAACAACTCACGCAAAGCATCGGCGTTGTACTTAACACGATCGAGACGACGATGCGCACCGAGGGCTTGCTCAAGCAGTCGCAGCAGTTGACCGTCGAACTTCAGTCCCGCCAAAGCGAACTCCAGCAGACTAACGAGGAGTTGGCCACCAAGGCAAAACTGCTCGCCGAGCAGAATGCCGAAGTGGAACGCAAGAACTCCGAGGTTGAGCAAGCCCGTCGCGCGCTGGAAGAAAAAGCCGCCGAGCTTGCTCTTACGTCCAAGTACAAGTCCGAGTTCCTCGCCAATATGTCCCACGAATTGCGCACGCCGCTCAATTCCATTCTCATTCTCAGCCAGCAATTGGCCGACAACGCCGACGGCAACCTCTTGGCAAAGCAGATCGACTTCGCCCGAAACGTCCATTCATCCGGCTCCGATCTCTTGAATCTCATCAATGACATCCTCGATCTTTCGAAAATCGAGTCCGGCACAGTCACGGTCGATGCCGAAGAGATTTCTTTCGCCGGCCTGCGCGACACTATCGATCGCAACTTCCGGCATGTGGCGGAGAACAAGAACCTGCCCTTCAATGTGGAATTCTCGTCCAATCTGCCGCGCGTAATGATCAGCGACTCCAAACGCCTGCAGCAAATCCTCAAAAACTTGCTCTCGAACGCCGTAAAATTCACCTCCCATGGCCACGTCGACGTACGTGTCGGCTTTGCGACTGCGGGCTGGAGCGTCGATCATCCGGTGCTGAGCAAGGCCGATCAAGTCATCGCTTTTGCCGTGGAAGACACCGGTATCGGCGTAGCGCCGGAAAAGCAACGGCTCATCTTCGAGGCATTTCAGCAGGCCGACGCGGGCACTTCGCGAAAATATGGCGGCACCGGGTTAGGGCTGGCAATCAGCCGCGAACTGGCCTCGCTGTTGGGCGGAGAAATCCGCCTCGCGAGCACCCACGGCCAGGGGAGCACGTTCACTCTTTTCTTGCCGCTGCAATACTCCGGCTCGTCGACTGTCAGGACTGGTGGCCTCCGCCCGCACTATGGACGAGCCTGCCAAGGCTCACGCGATTCGCGTCCTCTCAGTCGCCCGCGAAGAACATATCCCCGACGATCGCGAGAGCATTGCGGCGGGAGATCTCGTGGTGCTGGTCATCGAGGACGACCCGCACCAGGCGCGAATTCTTGCTGGGACTGGCCCGCGACAAGGGCTTCAAGGTACTGGTGGCCACGAGGGGGACCGCGGGGCTAGCTTTGGCCCGGCAATTTCTCCCCGCAGCCATCACGCTTGGATATCTACTTGCCCGACATGCTGGGCTGGACGGTGCTAAATAACCTGAAATCCGACTCTTCGACCCGGCACATTCCGGTGCAAATCATCACGGTGGACGAGGATCGCCAATCCGTTCTTTCTCGCGGCGCGTTCTCGCTGCTCACCAAATCGCCCACCACTGCGGGCATGGAAGCGGCCTTCGATCGTCTCAAGGACTTTACGGCTCCGCGAACCAAGCGCCTGTTGGTCGTCGAGGACAACGACATCGAACGTCGAGTCGATCGTTGCGCTGCTCGGACATGAAGACATCGAGTTGAAGGCCGTGGCAACCGGTGCCGAGGCGATTCAGGTCATGATCGAGCGTCGCTTCGACTGCGTCGTGCTGGACCTGCGTTTGCCGGACATGACCGGCTTCGAGTTGCTGGAGAAGATACATGCCGAGCCAGACTTGCACGACGTGCCGATTGTCGTCTTTACCGGCAAGGATCTTCGGTGGAGGAAGAGACGCGACTTAAGAAGATCGCCAAAAGCATCATCCTCAAAGACGTGCAGTCGCCCGAACGGCTGCTGGATGAGACGGCGCTGTTCCTGCATCGCGTCATTGCCGACCTGCCGGCGGACAAGCAACGAATGCTCGAACGGCTGCACGACTCCAACGAGATTCTGCGCGGCCGCAAGGTGCTGGTGGTCGATGACGATGCCCGCAACATCTTCGCCCTGACCACGCTGCTGGAAAGTCGGGAAATGGAGGTGATCAGCGCCACCAACGGCCGCAAAGCGATCGATCTTGATCAAGGCCACACCCGATTTGAGCATGGTGCTGATGGACATCATGATGCCTGAAATGGATGGCTATCAGACCATCGGCGAAATTCGCAAAGACCCGCAGTTCCGCAATCTGCCCGATCCTGGCCATCACCGCCAAGGCTATGAAGGGAGACCGCGAGAAGTGCCTTGAGGCCGGTGCCTCCGACTACATTGCCAAGCCGGTCAACAGCGAGCAACTTCTTTCGCTGATGCGGGTGTGGCTTTTCCGCTAAATAGGCTCGCACTTCGACACGAAGATTTGACCCATGACCCCGAACACCACGTTCATCGATCGAGACCTCCAACGCTGCCCAGCCAATGCCAGGCGGCTTTGCCCTGCGAATGCGCCGTCGCCGGCACGCTGCCTTCGATGGCGAACTCGTCAACATCCTGATCGTGGACGACGAGCCGCGAAATCTGAGCGTGCTGGAAACGGTCTTGGTCGATCCGCGCTATCGTCTGGTCCGCGCCGAATCGGCCGACGAGGCCCTGCTGGCTCTGGTTGCCGAAGAATTCGCCCTGATCATCCTCGACATCCACATGCCGGAGATGAACGGCTTCGAGCTGGCAGAGATGATCAAGCAGCGAAAAAAGACCGCCGAAGTGCCGATCATCTTTCTCACGGCGTACTACAGCGACGACCAGCACGTGCTCGAGGGTTACAGCACCGGCGCGGTCGATTACTTGCACAAGCCGATCAACCCCACCGTTCTCCGCTCCAAGGTGGCCGTCTTCGTCGAGCTGTACTGCAAGCGGCGCGAGTGCGCGACTGGCCACCAAGCGCCTGTTGTCCGAAGTGGCCGAACGGCGCCGAGCGCAGGAACGAGCTGCTGCTGTTGAACGCCGAACTTGAGCAACGCGTCGATGAGCGAACGCTCGAGCTGCTCGAAGCCGGCGCGGCCTTGCGCGAAAGCGAGGAGCGGCTGCGGCTGGCCAATCGAGGCGTCCGGCACGGGCCTGTGGGAATGGAACCTGCAGACCGAATCACCTGAGTTGGTCGCCGGAGTGCTACGCATATCCACGGGATGGTCGAAGGAGAGTTTGATGGCAGCGCTGGAAAGCTTCTTCGAGCTCATTCACCCAGAAGATCGGGCTCGGGTACGGATGACGATTTTGGCGGCAGTCGAGGATCGGAACGTCTATGCCTGCGACTTCCGCATCGTCCGTCCCGACGAGGGCGTGCGCTGGGTGACCAACAAGGGCCGAGCTTTTTTTGACAACGACAACCAGCCGCTACGAATGATCGGCACCATCATCGACATCAGCTACCGCAAAGAGACCGAACTGAAACTGCTGGACGCCGACCGCCGCAAAAATGAGTTCCTGGCCACGCTTGCGCCACGAACTTCGCAACCCGCTGGCCCCGATCCGCAATGCGGTGCAAATCCTGCTGCTCAGCGGACCCGAAGTTCCAGACTTGCAATGGGCCACCGACGTGATCGACCGCCAGGTACGGCAAATGACCCGGCTGGTGGACGATTTGCTGGAGGTGTCTCGGATCACGACGGGAAAGCTGGAGGTTCGCAAGGAACTGCTCGAACTGGCGACGGTCGTGCGAGGAGCAGTCGAGACCAGTTCTCCCGCTGATCGAACAGGACGGCCACAAACTGACCGTGACCTTGCCGCCCGAGCCGGTGATCGTGAATGCCGACATGATCCGCATGGCCCAGGTTTTTTCCAATCTGCTGAACAATGCCGCCAAATACACCGAGCCGGGCGGTCACATTGCACTGAGCCTTGAGGTGATTGGAAGTGATGCCGTGGTGTCGGTCAAAGACTCCGGTATCGGTATTCCCGCCGAGATGCTGCCGCACATCTTCGAGATGTTCATGCAGGTCGATCGCAATTTGCATCGTTCGCAAGGTGGGCTCGGCATTGGCCTGACCCTGGTGAAACGACTGGTCGAAATGCACGGCGGCAACATCGAAGCCCATAGTCCGGGTCCAAGTCAGGGCAGTGAGTTCGTCGTTCGATTGCCAGTTGTCGTGGATTCACAACCTGCCACAAAGGAGGCGACCAATAGTGAAATAACGACCACCAGCACGCCACTTCGCATTCTGGTTGTGGATGACAACGAAGATGGCGCCAAATGTTTGGGAATGATGCTGCAGATTATGGGCAATGATGTTCGCATCGCCCATGATGGTCTAGCCGCGGTCGAGGAGGCCGAAGCCTTTCGACCGGTGGTGATATTTCTTGATATCGGAATGCCAAAGCTCAACGGCTACGACGCCTGTCGCCGTATTCGAGAAGAATCGTGGGGGAAGTGCATGGTCTTAGTCGCCTTAACCGGCTGGGGGCAAGATGACGACCGGCAGCGCACGAACGAGGCGGGCTTTGATTACCACTTCGTCAAGCCGGTAGAAACCGATGCGCTCGTGAAACTATTGGCAGGCGCCACGATCTCATCCTGAGAACTATCATCGTCAAGCCGACTGACACGTACTTGAAAGCCGAGCGAACTTCACGATCCCGTATTTTCAAAAAACTCGGCCGCCCGGTGCCGCCACTTTGGAACGCCGTCAACACTGCTAATAGCCTCGATTACCAGGCGTGAACCCCTCGCTGACCACCATCTAAGATACCCGGCCCCGTGGTCCGAAAAACGGGGTCCACTTCAGATATCTTCGATGTCCAGCCGGAGTCAACGCCGAGCTTATTCTTCACGCGGCGTTACCGACCCTGCCGATTGGCTCCACCAAATTGGATAACGCCCCATCTTCAGACCTCCCGGCAAGTACGAGCGAATGAACGAATCGCAACTTGTCGATTACAGGCTGCACAAAGATTTGTGGCACTACGTCTAGGAGGCCCATGTTTCGATTGATCTCGTTAAACGCCACTCCAAGCTGTTGATAGCGTATGAGCATGGCGTCTAAGTCGGCGTGGATTGGGTCCGACTCTCCGCCTAAGCCCACACTTTCCGCAGTTTCTAGCGTACTACTCAAGTCGAGATACGCAGCCCAGGTTTCCGCAAAATCCTCCCAGGGGTGCATCGTCGCATAGGCGCTGACAAAGCGTTCTGGCCAGTCTTGCGGCGGCCCGCTTTTGTAGTAACTAGCGAGCGCATCGTCGTAGTTAGGATTGTCGTGATCGCCGAAGGTGGCCCTCGATTCATCTTCACGACGACTTTTCACCAGCAAGTCCCAATAGTAGTGGCCTATCTCGTGGCGAAAATGTCCGATGAGAGAGCGATGCGTCTCGCGCATCTCGACTCGCAACTTTTCCCGCAAAACCGAGTCAGCTTCGCGAATATTGATCGTGATGCGGCCGTTGTCGTGGCCCGTGAATACTTTTTCACCCTGGCCGCTGCCGCGCCAAATGTCTTTGGCCGGGATAACATCGGCTTTGAAGTCGAATGCGAGCCCCGGTTCGATGCCGTCCGCCTTCGTGCCGTATGGCAAGCCCAGGACGCTCAAGGTATAGAAAAGACGTCTCTTAGCCGCTTCGAGACGACGCCATTTTTCCCAGTTACCGGGTACTTGCAAATCGGGGATCGTCGCATTGAATCGGCAGCAGTCACAAAAATCTGCTTGATTGCTTGTAGATACTGCCACGCATCGATTGCAAACATTATCCTGAGAGTAATTCAGACATTTGGCCAATGTCGCGCCACAGTCAGCGTTACAACACGAGTAATGCCCCGCCTCTTGCGGAATTAAGGCGACTAGTCTGCGACATATGGGGCAAAAGCCCAGTTCGCGCTTGCATTTCATACATTGGGAATTATCAAAAAATATTATGCTGTTGCATTGGCAGTGAAAGGTCCGCATTGCTCGCTCCGAATAAATAATTAATATATTAAAGTTCAAGCCACGTACGATATCAGCCCTTGTCGCTGGCATCGGGTATGACATGGCTAAACGGTTGGCGGTCCCCTACGTCCAGCTAAGAAAGAGACGACGACGAGCACGAGAAATACAAAGAAGAGTATCCTGGCAGCCTCCATTGCGGCACCTTCTAGTCCAAACATGCCGAAGGCACTAGCCAGTAAGGCGATTACCAGAAAAATCAAAGCGTAGCGTAACATGTTATTCTCCTATAAGTGGTCTAACGCCGACATGCTGCAACAGTGGTTTCGGTCCAATTGCGAAGGGTGTCAGCCGATCCGGTCAGTTGCTTTGCCAGACATTCCTGGGTGTCAAGCTAATATGGCAATAGTGGGTTCGGCTGCTCGCAGCAGCACTACGGAACAAGGATCAAGCTGATATTGGCTACCCCCGGCATGTTCCTTCTCGGACAACTCTTCCTTGGACGTATCCAAGAGCGGCTCCCAGGCCCCTTTGCTGGCGGTACTCACCGGCAGCGTGAATTGAAGTAGCGCTCCGTGATCGGCGTTTAGCAGAATCAAGAGCGTGTCGCCGTTCACTTCCTCGCCTTTTGAATTCACATCAAGATGCTTACCGACGAATTGTACTCCGAGGCACTTGGCAAAACCGTTGCTCCACGCCTCCGCTGGCATGGACTTGCCGTCGGGGCCGATCCAGGCAACATCTGCCATACCCTTACCAGCGCTCGACTGCCCTTGAAAAAATCGCCGACGCTGCAACGCGGGCTGGCTCCGGAATACTTGAATGAGCTGCTTCGTAAACTTGAGCAGTTTCTTACCGCGTTCCGAGAAGTCCCAATTCATCCAAGTCAATTCGTTGTCCTGGCAATAGGTGTTGTTATTGCCGTTCTGAGTGTGCCCGACCTCGTCGCCGGACAACAGCATCGCCACTCCCTGCGACAGGAACAGCGTCGCCAGCATGCTGCGCTTCTTTTTGTCGCGCAATGCGAGAATCGCAGGATCGTCGGTCGGCCCTTCGGCGCCGCAGTTCCAACTAGCATTGTCCGAAGATCCATCGCGATCTTCTTCGCCGTTTGACGCATTGTGCTTCTGATCATAGGAGACAAGATCCTCCAGCGAAAAGCCGTCGTGGCAGGTAATGAAATTGACGCTAGCGTGCGGCCGGCGTCCGTTCCATTGATAGAGGTCGCTACTGCCCGTGAATCGGGTCGCAACCTCTGAGATGCCGCCGCCATCTCCCTTCCAGAATTTCCGCATGCAGTCTCGATATTTGCCGTTCCACTCAGACCAGAGCGAGGGAAAGTTGCCTACCTGGTAACCACCGTCGCCAAGATCCCACGGCTCAGCAATCAGTTTTACACGCGAGATTATTGGATCCTGCTGGATAATGTCAAAGAATGCGCCGAGTTTGTCTACCGCATGGAGCTCGCGGGCCAACGTGCTCGCGAGATCGAAGCGAAATCCGTCCACGTGCATCTCGATTATCCAGTAGCGCAGACTATCCATGATGAGCTGTAGAACGCGCGGGTTTCGCATCTGGAAAGTATTCCCGCAGCCCGTGAAATCCATGTAATGGCGAGGGCTTTCGGGCGATAGCCTGTAGTAGGCGGCATTGTCAACGCCACGGTACGAAAGCGTAGGGCCCATATGGTTGCCCTCGGCGGTATGGTTGTAGACCACATCCAGAATGACTTCGATGCCACTGGAATGAAGATTCTTGACCATGTTCTTAAATTCGCGAACAGTATCTTGCGGCGTGTCTGCGCCGCTATACCGATTGTGTGGAGCGAAGAACGCGAGCGAGTTGTAGCCCCAGTAGTTGGTCAGTCCCTTCGCCTCTAGATGCCGATCAATGCAAAAGTGCTGCACGGGCAACAGTTCCACCGCGGTGACGCCAAGCTCGCGCAGGTATCGGATCGCCGGCTCCGACGACATGCCGCTATAGGTGCCCCGCAAATGTTCGGGAATTTCAGGATGACCCTTGGTAAATCCCTTAACATGCACCTCGTAAATCAGGGTCTTGTGCCACGGAGTTCGCGGTGGCCTGTCGTCGCCCCAGGTGAAGGCTGGGTCGATCACGGTGGCGAGCGGGGCAAAGGCAGAGTTGTCACGCGTATCAATCGCAAGATCTTCCTCTGGCCCGCCGACGGCGTAGGAGAACATCTCATCTGCCCATTTTGTTTCACGACCAATTGCTTTCGCGTACGGGTCGAGCACCACTTTTGCAGGATTGAAGCGATGTCCATTGTGCGGTTCATAGGGGCCATGAACTCGGTAGCCGTAGAGTTGACCGGGACGGATATCCGGCAGATAGGCGTGCCAGATCATGTCAGTCTGTTCAAAAAGTTCAAGCCGTTCGTATTCCTTCGTCTCGTCGTGTCGGTCAAACAAGCACAGCTCGACTTTCGTCGCATTTTCGGAATAGATTGCGAAGTTGACGCCGCCGCCATCAAAGGTTGCTCCCAACGGATAGGGTTCGCCCGGCCAAATTCTCGTGGACATCAGATCCTCGTTTTGTTAATGGCGGTGAAAACTTTTCTTGGTCGGACCTCTGCATGACTAAACTCGATGCAGTTGCTTCGCAGACGACACGATATTCGTGATTTGATCTGTGGCATCGACGAGCGTCATAACGCATCCCGCGATGCCGGTTTCTACCAACCGCTCCTGGGCTTTCTTTGCTCCCTCGGCCTGCCATAGTCCGGCTAAGACGGTCAGATTTTGAGTCTTAGGAAATGACCGCT
Organism: uncultured Planctomycetia bacterium; assembly: GCA_963807715.1. Taxonomy (GTDB): domain Bacteria; phylum Planctomycetota; class Planctomycetia; order Pirellulales; family PALSA-1355; genus CAWECK01. Next base: position 253,759 of record CAWECK010000015.1, on the reverse strand, counting down.
TGCAAAGAAAGCGAGCGTGGGTGCCAGGGCAAAGAAAGTCGGCTGGCGAATGGACGCTTCCAAACGAGTCATACACTCCCTGCAGATTTAGATGCTGATACAAGATCGTCCTTGGCCAGTCACGTTGGGACGGGACGTTTCGCAAATGCCGCGCCATGATTCGCTAACTATTCGCAAACCAAATTACCTGCTATCTAATAGCGCGGAAAAGAATCTGGCCACCCCGGTATGTTGCTTGAGGCTCCACCGTGATCGCGCAGTGACCAAACTTTCGGGGGCTATATGGCAAGTGAGGGTGACGAGCGATCGCGACCCTGGTCACGGGCAAGAAAGACAACTGCGTCGTGACGGTGCATCTGGGCTATGCGTGGAACGATTTTCACTGTTTGCTCGACAGCGAGTTGTTCTTGCCCGAAAGTTGGTCGAACGATCGACCTCGCTGTCGCGCCGCGGACATTCCGGAGGAGATGGTTCACCGGCCGAAGACGGACATTGCCCTGGAGCTTGCTGCAACCATTTTCCGGTCGGCTGGGCGGTTCGCCAATGAAAGTAGACAACGCCGAGAGCGCTAATCGCTACTTGTTGCCGAGAGGCTGTTTTTGCAGACTCAGCGAGGAAAGGTTGGGCTGTTTCAGGTGGAACGCTGCTGCGACGATTCCCACATGGGTAATAGCTTGCGGAAAGTTGCCCGCGAGTTGTCGTTCGACCGTGTCATATTCTTCGCTAATCAGCCCCAAGTCGTTGCGAATGGCCAGAACCCGCTCGAAATGAACACGGGCATCGGCGTCGCGACCGATTACAGCCAAGGCATCAACGAGCCATAACGAGCAAGGGTAATTGCCTCTGGTTCACGCGGGCTGTGTTCCCGCAGGCGCACGTTTCTTTTTGCGTTTGGTAAGCCTGCGGGAACACAGCCAGTGGCCGCGAACTCGGCGGAGGTCTGGTAGCCCAACGAGCTATGCGGCCGGTGGTGGTTGTAGCTCGTTTGCCACCAAGCGGCCATCTACTTCGCCTCCGCCACGCTCGTGAACTCTTCCCGATCCAGCAGCTCGTCACGTACTGGCTGTGGAAGCTCTCGGCGATTCCGTTCGGGTACTTGGTTTCAAATGTCTGGAGGAACAGGTCGAATGCCTGGTCGGCGTCGGCTCGGGTGCCCGGCTTCTTGGACTTGGCACTTGCCATTCCTTCACCTGGGTTTTCATACGGGAACTACGAATGTCTTTCCACGATAATTGGGAGAAGCCCTGATTTCGAGAAGTTTTCCTAGGCTGCGGCACCTTTTTGTTCGAGGGGTTTTGTGGGGTGAATCTGGTATAATGCCAAGGCAAAGTGGAATTCTGGACCAGCGTGGTGCGTGGGTCATCAAACGGCGGCGGAAACACGGTCGTTCTTGAGAAGACCAGCGGCATCTGGCGAGTCGTCGATATTGGCTATTGGATGTCGTGACGACTGCGAGTCTCTTGGGACGAGAGCATGTCGAAGGACGGGACGATGAATACCGAGCCTGTGCCGGACGGTTTTACCTTAATCCAATCAGGCAAAGACGACTTTGTCATCCACCACAAGCGGGCCGAGATGGGGTGTATCGGCATCTTCGCAATTTGCTGGGTCACAATATGGACGTGCGGCTGCCTCGGTCTTAATTACCAGTTCCTTCTCGGCAGCAAGTTCGATAACGGACATCCGATTCCGATATGGTTTGTGCTGATGGTCTGGGCATGTGATGCCTTTCTAGCCTATCTCGCTGCATACCTGCTGTTTTCTACGAAGTCATGTCACATCAGCCACGAGATGCTCATCGTCGAGACCTTACTTTTTGGATTCAAGCGAAGAAAGACGATACCGAGAGGTTCGATTCGGAAGGTTTTCCAAGTCAAGGACGCCGGTGGGGACGGGGGTAAGATCTCACTTTGGGGGCTGAAGGTTGAAGGCGACAGGAATGCAACTCTGCTTTTCCGACAACCACACGAGAGCAGCCGTTGGCTTGGCCAGATTCTCGCCAAGTGGGCCGATGTCGAGTTCGCTGAATTGCCAGAATGAACAGAGAATTGATAAACCGTACTGCGTGGCCTGAAGAAAAAGCTCGTTCTGTCGCAGCAAGGGTGGCGCGTGTTGGCCATTGATCCGTTCGTGATTCGATCATACGCCCGCCCCGACGAGCAATTCACGAATTTTGCGACCGAGAACAATTTACCCGATCTGATTTCGCCTCGCGGGATCTGGATTCCGCATCAGAACTTAAGACCGAGGATCTCTTCTTCATTGCCAATGCCCTGGATCAAATGAAACCCATCGTCGGAGCAGTAATCGCTATGAAGCCTTTTGTCGTTATCACGCGGCGGACAGTCATCATCCTCGTGCTAGTTGCCACGCTCGCAATTGGCGGCGTCCTGGCTTGGTCGCAGATGGAAGCCGCTGTCGGCATAAACTCCATCTTCGGCGGCAAGTTCAAGTCTCATTTTCAGAAATACGACGAGGAATCCCACCCTGAGCAGAAGATCATCGTAACCAGCCCGAAAATCGAGGACGTCATTATCACCGAGTCATTTGTTTGCCAGATTCGCTCGCAGCGTCATATCGAGGTCCGTGCCTTGGAGGGGGGGTATCTCGACGAGATCTTGGTCAACGAGGGTCAGGCGGTGAAGAAGGGCGATGTGATGTTCCAGATTCTACCTACTCTTTACAAGGCGAAGTTGGACTCCGAAAACGCTAAGGCCAAACTCGCGCAACTAAAGTATAAGTACACCCTGCAGTTGGCCGCCAAAAAAGTGGTCTCTGAGAACGAGGCTGCGCTCTTGGAGGCCGAAATGGCACAAGCCCAGGCCAATGCCAACCTAGCAAGGGCTGAATATAACTTTACCGACGTGGTAGCACGTTTCGACGGTATTGTCGATCGCCTACTTCAGCGAGAGGGCAGCCTCATCAAGGAAGGGGACATCCTCACGACATTGGCTGATAACAGCGTGATGTGGGTTTATTTCAACGTGCCCGAGAAATACTACCTTCACTACATGGCTACCCGGAATGAGCGTGAGAAAGACGACAAGATCGAGCTCGTGCTGGCGGACGGCAAGACGTTCCCGCAGCCCGGCAAGATCAGTGCGATCGAGGCCGATTTCAACAATCAGAACGGAAACATCAAATTCCGCGCGGATTTCGCGAACCCGGACGGCCTACTGCGTCACGGTCAGACCGGCACGATCAAGATCCGTCGACCGTTGAAGAACGTCCTCGTCATCCCGCAGCGGGCGACGTTCGAACTCCTCGACAAGCGATACGTTTGGGTCGTCGACAAGAATGACATCGCGCACCAGACCGCGATCACCGTCAAGTACGAACTAGAGGACATCTTTGTAGTCGGTGGCGGCCTTGACGTGAAAGACAAGATCGTTCTGGAAGGGCTTCGCGAGGTTGAGGAAGGCGAAAAGGTAGAATACGAGTTTCGTTCTCCGGAAGAGGCTCTGAAGAACCAAAAATTTCATGCGGAATAGCAGCCCGTCAGCGACATGCACGACGCCGAACATAATGAGATAGGTTCCCAATCGTGTTCGCGAAAATCCTCACTCGGCCGGCATTCGCGATCGTTATCTCGATCGTCCTGTTATTCCTGGGGGTGCTGGGAGTCAAGACCCTCCCGATCGCACAGTTCCCCAACATTGCGCCGCCGACCGTCATGGTTTCCATTTCTTATCCCGGCGCCAGCGCCAATGTGCTGGTCGAATCGGTCCTGATTCCGTTGGAGCAATCCATCAACGGCGTCCAGAACATGCGATTCATTTCCTCGGCCGCGACCAGTGCCGGTGAAGCGACGATTGTGATCTATTTCGAGCCGGGCACGGATCCAAACATTAACGTCGTAAACGTGCAAAACCGGGTCAACATCGTGCTGTTCCAGCTCCCACCGCTGGTGGTCCGAGAGGGAATCCTTGTCAGCCAGGTCGTGCCGAGCATGTTGATGTACGTGAACATCTTCAGCAAGGACCCAAGCGCCGACCAGAAAGACCTCTTCAACTTTGCCAACGTCTATGTCATGCCGCGGCTCAAGCGGATCAAAGGCATGGGCATTCCCAGGAATCTTGGCAACCGCATCTTTGCGATGCGGGTGTGGCTCGATCCCGACCGCATGCGCGCCTACGACGTATCCAGCGAGGATGTCATGAAGGCCATTTCGGAGCAGAGCGTAATCGGCTCGCCGGGACGACTCGGGCAGGCCACAGGGAAGACGTCGCAATCGAAAGAGTACGTGTTGACCTATATCGGGCGATTCAACAAGCCAGAGCAGTATGCAAACATCATTTTGAAAGAGAATCCCGACGGCGAGATCCTGCGTCTTAAAGATATTGGCGAGGTGGAGTTGGGTCCGCAGTTCTTCGATATTTATTCCGACATCAACGGGCACCCCGCGGCATCCATCGTTCTCAAGCAAGCCCCAGGATCCAATGCCGCCGAGGTAATCGAGGCCATAAAGACGGAACTCGAAAAAATCAAGAGGCAGTCATTCCCTCCCGGAATGGATTACGAATTCGCGTACGACGTTTCACAATTTCTGGACGCCTCGATCGAGAAGGTGCTGCACACACTAATTGAGGCATTCATCCTCGTGTCCCTCGTGGTCTACATGTTCCTCGGGGATCTACGATCCACGCTGATCCCGACACTCACGGTTCCGGTGTCGCTGGTCGGGACCTTCTTTGTCTTGCAGTTGTTGGGGCTCTCGATCAATCTGATCACGCTCTTCGCAATGGTTCTGGCGATTGGCGTTGTGGTGGACGATGCGATCGTGGTGGTCGAGGCGGTGCACGTCAAGATGGCCCAAAAACATTTGTCGCCCTACCTGGCAACGGAGGAGGTCATGCACGAGATCTCAGGCGCAATCGTTGCCATCACCCTCGTGATGACGTCCGTCTTCGTTCCAGTGACCTTCATCCCCGGAGCTGTCGGCACCTTCTATCGCGAGTTTGGGATCACGATGGCCACAGCCATTGTTCTGTCAGGCTTGATTGCCCTGACACTGACACCCGTACTCTGCGCCATGATTCTCAAGCCCCACAGTCACACAGACAGCGACTCGCACATGAGCCATGACGCCGGCACGAGTGACATGAAAAGGCCACGCGGACTGGGAGTCAAGTTACTTGTCGCGCTGGGAGGATTGCTGGTCTTGGGGGGAATAACGTATCTGGCGTATGAGCTGTGGGGGCCGATTGGCTTCGGGCTCATTCTTCTGCCGTTCTTGCGAGGGCCTTTTGACCGCGCTGTCGAGAAGGTCACAGGCGGCTACACCGCCCTCGTGCAGCGGATTGCCACGCGCCGCACGCTGACCATGGCAGTGGTCGGTGGCTTTGCCGCCGGTATTGTGATTGTCGACACGCATCTGGCGACGGGCTTTATCCCGGGCGAGGACCAGGGCATCATCTACGCTGTCCTCCAGACGCCTCCAGGCTCTACGCTGGAATATACCAACGCGAAATCCCAGGAGCTCGAGAAGATCGCAGAGCGGGTCGAGGAGGTCTCTTCCGTCACCTCGTTGGCCGGTTACGAGGTCCTGACCGAAGGCCGCGGCTCGAATTCGGGTACCTGCATCATCAACCTGAAAAACTGGACCCAGCGCAAGCGGACGGCACGTCAGCTCATTATCGAGCTCCAAGAAAGATGCCGCCGGATGAGCAACGTGAAGCTCGAATTCTTTGAACCGCCCGCGGTTCCCGGCTTTGGCACCGCGGGGGGAATCTCAATGCTAGTCCTCGACATGACGTTCTCCGCGGATTACCAGCGACTCGGAGAAGTGACCAACAAGTTCATGACGGCCCTGAAGAAGCGCAAGGAGGTGGCGAACATGTTCACCTTCTACGCCGCCAACTACCCGCAGTACGAATTAATTATCGACAACGACGCAGCCATGCAGAAGGGTGTAACCATCAAGGCAGCGATGGACAACCTCAACATTCTCATTGGCAGCACGTGGGAGCAGGGATTCATTCGATTTAATTTCTTCTACAAGGTCTTCGTCCAGGCCAAGCCGCAGTTCCGGCGCTACCTGGAGGACCTGGACAACCTGTTCGTCAAGAACGACAAAGGGGAAATGGTCCCCTACTCGGCGTTCATGACCATCAAGGAAAAGCAGGGGTTGAATGAGATCACCCGGTACAACCTGTATACCTCCGCCGCCATTCAATGTGCGCCGGCTGCTGGCTACAGTACCGGTCAAGCCATCCAAGCGATCAAGGAGGTCGGCGCTCAGACGCTGCCTCGCGGTTTCGACGTCGGCTGGTCTGGTCTCGCTTACGACGAAGCAAGAAAGGGGAACGAGACGGTCTATATCTTCTTCATTGTCGTCGCCTTCGTCTATCTCGTGCTGATCGCGCAATACGAGAGCTTTATCTTGCCGTTGGCAGTAATTCTGTCGTTGCCCGTCGGGCTTTTCGGTGCCTTCTTCTTCCTGAAAGCCGTGGGGTTGGCGAACGACGTCTACGCCCAGATTGGTCTAGTCATGCTGGTCGGTCTACTGGCCAAGAACGCGATCTTGATCGTCGAATTCGCGGTCCAGCGACGCCAGGAGGGCGTATCTCTTCCGGAAGCGGCCGTCGAGGGCGCAAAACTGCGATTTCGGCCGATCCAGATGACCTCCTTTGCCTTCATCGCTGGTCTCATTCCCTTGATCGTGGCGACCGGCGCTGGGGCGATCGGGAACCGAACCATCGGAACGACGGCAGCCGGCGGCATGCTCGTCGGCACGGTCATCGGAGTTTTAGTCATTCCCGGCCTTTATTATTTATTCGGCCGGATTGACGGCGGCCGCAAGCTCCTCAAGAACGAGACGCGTTCCCCGCTAACTGAGGTATTCGAGCAGAACGAGCAGAAGGCAGTATTCGGGCAGGGCGACTATTATTGAGCATTGCAGCTGCGCGATCTATAAATGGCTCAGGCGGTGGGGTTCGCCTTTAACCGCTGTCCTTTGCGGCAGCTGATAGCTCCTGTTGCGGAGATACTATCTCATGGCAGGAGCTTCTTTGTGAGCGGCCGGCCTCGGGATACTCTCCCGGGGTGTGCTGGTCCAGCGACTCTTGATAGCTCGTAAGGGGATGAATAGTTTCACAAGAAGAAGCATGGCGTGCCGGCATATTTCTGTCTTCGGGTTGATGGACAGCGTGTTCTGAGCCTAGCGCACAGCACGACCGCGGCGGAAACGGCAGTTGCCTGGGGTTATGCTGCCCGCCGGAGCGTAATGATCGGCAGATGTTTTTGATCAGCATGGTGTGTAAGTTCCAGGTGGAACACGGCGACGGTCTTACCATTGACCGCAACGAGGGGTTTGGCGCAAGGGGCTTTGGCCGGCCAGCGCCGTCGTGGTTCGATCCGGGCCTGCTGATTGGCCGGCGTCCGCGCGTAATAGACTTCGTTGGGCGTCTTTCCGGCGAGGTCATGTGCGGACGGAACTCATTGTACCATTCCAGAAACCAGCTGTGTCGTCCGCGAAAGTCTTGGCGGCGCTGTGGAACCAGAATGCGTCGAGTGGGGGGCGCGAACCAGCAACGCAAAGCGTAGCGAGCCACCGCGGCCGCGCGAGACCTGGGAAGGGTCTCACGGGCCGCCGGCTCTCTCTTAAGTGGACCACTTCGTGGTCCACCGCAAGGCGATCCTGCCGAACCATCTTCGATGTAGCAATATGTAGTTAATTCCCATGCACCGGCCTGAATTGCACTCAATCCGCGGTGATCCGCGATTGCAGCCTATCTGCGGAAATTCCCCGGATTTCTCGTGCCAAACTGCAATTTGTCAGCAATGACTCATGCTTATCGTCCGCGAGGATGACGACGATGTTAGGTTTCGAGGGTTTGGGGGTATCCGCTGCATGCAGCGCGGCAAGCGGTGCCAGCAGCAACGCCACAACGCGAAACCACGAATGCACTTTTTTGAGTGCCAATCTCATATTCAACATCCTCCTGCGGGAATGCTCCATCACAACCGAATCACCTGTCGGCAGTCTTCTGGTGGCCTTTCGGGTTGCCCTTCTGATTCGCGCCACCTGGCCCCCAGTCTTCATTCTTCACGCTTGAGCCGGAGAACACGGGCGGGATGAGTTCCTTGTCCCAAGCATCGAGCGCGGCGGTGAGGTGGGAGGCGATGTCGGGTTTTTGGGCGGCTAGGTCCTTGGATTCGCCGATGTCGGTGGAAAGATCGTAGAGTTCGGCGGGTTTGCCTTGTCGGTGGACGAGTTTCCATTGGCCTTCACGAACGGCGTATGACTTGCCGCCGCCAGTGCGCCAAAACAGACGTTCGTGCGGAGGCGTCTTGATTTCGCCAGCGAGATACGGGACGAGATTAACGCCGTCGTATTTCTTGTCGGCAGGCATCGGAATGCCGGCGAGTGTAGTCGCGGTCGTAAAGACATCCAGTGATGACACCGGCGCGTCGTAGCTCGTGCCGGCGGGCAATCTGCCCGGCCAACTCACCAAGAATGGAACACGCACGCCGCCTTCATAAACTTGGCCTTTTTGTCCGCGCAGCGGAGCGTTCTGCGCACCGTGGTCCACGGGGCCGCCGTTGTCGGTGAAGAAGAAGATCAAGGTTCGCTCGGTTTGTCCGCTTTCCGAAATCGCAGTGGTAACGGTGCCGACGGCGTCGTCGAGCAGGCTGATTTGTGTCAGGCATTTACGGCGTTCGGAGTTTTCAATACCGGCGAACTTTGCCTCACGATCGGCCGTGGGTTGGTGCGGGGTGTGCGGCGCATTGAAGGCGAGGTAGAGCAACCACGGCGAGTCTGCGTGCCGCCGGATGAAGGCGGACGCCTCACTGCCAAAGGCGGTGGTGAGATGCTCCGTTACCTCGACGGGTTCGCCGTTGCGCGTGATCGCGAGGCTGTATTGGCGCTCGTTGGGTTTCCAGTTGATGAACACGTGCCCGCCGCCGATGAAACCAAAGGTTTCATCAAACCCGCGCCGCCACGGCGTGTGCGCGGGCGAGGCGCCGAGGTGCCATTTGCCAACCCAGCCCGTCCCGTAGCCCGCGTCCTTCATGAACTGCGGCAGCAGACGTTCGCTGAGCGGCAAGCCCTCGAGTTCATCGAGCGGGTCATAGACAGGATTGTTCTCGTGTCCGAACCGCTGCTGATAACGCCCCGTGAGCAATCCCGCGCGCGTGGGCGAGCAGAACGGATGCGTAACGTAGCCGTTGGTGCAGCGCACGCCGGACTTCGCGAGTGTATCGAGATGCGGTGTCGGGATTTCCTTGCTGCCTTGGAAGCCCGCATCCGCATAGCCTTGGTCGTCGGTCAGGATAATGAGGATGTTGGGCTTCTTCGTAGAAGCATCGGCGGCTTGCAGCGCGGCCAGCGGAATCAGCAGCAATATGCTGAGGATGAGCAGCGTGAACTTCATGGTGCGGATTCTTTCTTCACAGGGTTCTGGCGTTGAAGGCTCACGTTCTTCAGAGACGGCAAAACTCTTAGAGCCTGCCCGCCGCAATAATCCCCGAATCAGTAAGCTGTTTGACGAAGGCTACCACCCGAACTACGAAAAGCCCCAAGACCTTTTTTAACGTCGAGGAATTGGACTTGCTATCTCCGGCCCAGCAGACACGGGCAATTTCCGTGCGGTTTCGCACGCTGCAGAGTGGCGAGCGAGTTATGCCCCGGGAAGGCGTGTTAGCCGAATTGGCCTTCGCGCAGCGGCGAGAATCGGAGAACTCTTTGGCGTTTAAGCAACACATGAACGTAGTACCGGCGCAATTCGAGTAGCACGCAGTGCAATTCGGCAGTCAGCGTGGCTGGGTTGGGCGGTATCCCATGACCGCGTCTTCACGGTTGAGATATTGGGGAAAACGGCCGTCCAACTGACTGATCCGTAGCACTTCCTGATTCGGCGTCGACAAGCCGGAAATTCGCATGATTCCACCTTGGGTGTGGATGCGCTTGTGCAACCACACCAACTGCCCAATCAAGTAACTGTGCAGGAATCGGATTTGATCCAACTCGAGCACCAGTCGATTGGTGAAATTCTGTTTGAGCAGCGACCAGATCTGTTCTGCCAGGAGCGGCGTTTCCGTGGCCTGCGAACTCACGAAATGGGGCCGCACAAATAGCCAATCCGGGCCACGCTCAACATCTAACTCCCAACCTTCGCCAATCTGGACCATATCGCAATGTTCCATGCAAACGAATTGTAGTAGCGCTTCCACCAACGGAGTGCGCCGACGATCACCGCAAGAGCCGCGTAATGTCGCGATGATTCGTTCTGCGCTGCCTAAGCATGACCTCCCCAACTGGGATCGCATAAACGATCGACAAGAGGAATCCTTCGTCGATATTTCCCTAGGGGGCTGAACCTGAAACCAATCCAGGCTCGCAATACTCGCGATTGTACCAAAGCGCCCATGCCCCTGGCCAAGTGCGCAGTGACATTTTTTCCGTCCCCCCCACCCGGCCATCCCGGTTTCTTGGTTCGCGTCGCTGGTATCATGCTCCGACAAGGCGATTTGCGGGCATGCGGCGCCCGATTTCCTGCTCCAGTACCGCGTTGACCGTGATCCGAATGGCGTAGAGGAATCGCTCGTTGTCCAGCAACTTCATCAACTTTGGTAAAGCACAGCATTGCCCGGCGACAACTCCGTGGCCGTCGTAGCAGCGACTCGATCCACTGCTCGTCGCAGCCGGTTTGCCGCCGAAGATCTGATTGGGCGATTTATCGATGGCTTGGATCGTGTTGAATAAGGCGACGAACATCGCCACGACGGTCCTTAGCGGCGACCGATTATCTTGCCGAGAATCTGACTAGCTACTAATCGCTGAAGGGTTTGGTAAACTGATCGTGTGACGATCGACCGGGTGCATTGTTTGGGAGTTCAAGAGTCCAAGCCCGGCAAAGCCAAGACCGTCGATATCAACCACAGCCTCTGGACGATCTGAACACATTGGTCGACGTTTACACGCATTACCAGAAGGGAGTTCCAGCGAACGAACTGGGTGTGTGTGAATCGTGAGTGGATATTCTCGATGGTTTCGTTATCAGCAACGAGGACGTCATCCATGAACGCATCTACTGGAGAACCGTTGTTCGCTTCCAACGAGGCTGCCGTCTTGGAGGCTCGTCCTCCGTTCGTCGTGCAAAGTTTCGGCCTCAGCGATCGCGGGAAAAAACGCGATTCCAACGAAGATTGTTTCGCCATCGCAGAACTCGCCAGGACGCTTCGCGTTCATCACACCAATCTTCCGCAACCCGGAACGAGCCTTAGTTCTCATCGTGCTTACGTTTTTCTGATTGCCGATGGTATGGGCGGAAAAAACGCGGGGGAAGTCGCCAGCGGTCTCAGCGTAACCACCATTCAAGATTTCTTGCTGAATACCCTAAAGCGATTCTCCAACCTGCAAGCCGGTGAGGAGCAAGGTGCCATGCGTGCCTTGCAGGATGCTCTCTGCCAGGCTGACTCTCGTATCTTTGAAGAATCTGCCAAGCATCCCGAGTGGCAAGGCATGGGAACAACGCTGACGATGGCTTTTGCCGTTAATTGGCGTCTATTCATTGCCCACGCAGGCGACAGCCGTTGCTATTTGCACTCGGGTGGGAAGCTGCAACAGTTGACGCAGGACCATACGGTGATCGCGGAAATGGCCCGCAGGGGAGCCATTTCAGAGGACAGTGCGGCTCGGCATCCATGGCGGCATGTCGTAACCAACATCCTCGGTGGCACGGAGCAGGGAGTTCGAGTGGAAGTGGACAGCCTCGATCTCCATCCCGACGACGTCCTGCTGCTATGTTCCGATGGTCTCACGGAGATGGTTCCCGAAGAGCAAATTGCCGACGTTCTTCAAGAAGAGAACGATCCGCAGCGAGCGTGCGAACGCCTGATCGAGGAGGCCAATCGGTTGGGAGGCAAAGACAACATCACCGTCATCGTGACTTGCATAAATCCGACAGGATCAGCCCTGGATGCCTGAACATTTCGAAGAAATGACCAACGTCCCGATGGTCGTCATCCGCGTCCCCTGAGGGCGCATCCCCACCAGTTTGCCCTTGACTTCATGAAAACCAAAGCGATCATCCTCTCCGAGATGGAACGCCCGCGTCCTTACGTGACCAGTCGTCCGCTGACGCTGGAAGACGTTGAACTCGATCCTCCCGGCCCGGGTGAAGTACTCGTCGAACTGGCAGCCGCGGGACTTTGCCACTCCGACTTGTCCGTCATCAACGGCACCCGCGCGTGGCCCCTTCCGCTGGTCCTGGGGCACGAAGCCAGTGGCATTGTTCGCGAAGCCGGCCCTGGCGTTACCGACTTGAAACCCGGTGACCATGTCGTGTTTTCTTTTCTGCCGGTGTGCGGGCGCTGCATGGAATGTGTAAGCGGACGTGGCTGGCTTTGCGAGCGCGGTGTCGTCGCCAATCGCGCAGGCACGTTGCTCGGAGGTGGACGCCGGTTTCACCGCTGCGATGGTCACTCGCTGTTTCATCATCTGGGTGTCTCGGGCTTCTCGCAACACACGGTGGCCGCACGTGAATCGCTCGTGAGAATCGAAACGGACGTGCCGCTGGAGATCGCAGTTCTTTTTGGCTGCGCCGTCATGACAGGTGTCGGCGCGGTGGTGAACGAGGCCAAGGTTGCGCCAGGCACGTCCGTGGCCATATTCGGGCTGGGCGGAGTGGGACTCAGCGCCGTTCTCGGTGCAAGAGTCGCAGGAGCGTGGCCAATCATTGCGGTGGACCGCATCGGTGCCAAGCTGGAACTGGCTCGGCAATGTGGGGCCACTCACTTCGTGGATGCCAGCCAGACGGATCCCGTGGCAGCGGTGAAGGATCTCAGCCACGGCGGGGTGGAAGCGGCATTTGAGGCCGTTGGCAGCGAACTGGTCATCGCCCAGGCTTACTCAGCAACGCGGCGTGGCGGCAAAACCGTCGCCATCGGGCTGCCGCATCCCAGCCGGCATCTCAGTCTGCCCGCCGCGTCGTTGATCGCCGAGCAGCGCCACCTGATGGGATGCTACATGGGTTCCTGCGTGCCGCAACGCGACATCCCAAGGTTTCTCAACCTTTACAAGGCTGGGCTCTTGCCGGTAAACATCCTGAAGAGCCGGGAGATCAGAATCGACCAGGTCAACGAAGCATTCGACGCCTTGGACGATGGTGAGGTTGTCCGACAGATCATTCGATTTAACTGAATCCGACGATTGAACTGAAATCGAAAGACTCAATGGGCGGTGGCTTGATTTTCCACGGAGGCTTCATCGCGCTGCGTCGTAGTGGACGCCGGCCAACTCGACGCTTCCCGACAATGGTTGGACCGAGAACTAGCGGTTTCGCAGCATCCAATTAGCTCCAATCCATCAGCCGACTTGCTCCCGATGCAGTCCTCGGCAAGCTCATTCTGCCTCGTGACTTCGGCTTTGGCTGACTTTTTGACCGTACGCCTGTTTCGCTCGTTCGTCGTCCGCCATTTCGCTGAAAGCTGCGATGGTGACGAATCGGCTTGTGGGAGCTAGCTGGTCGGGCTAGTCCCGTGACGTGACTCCACCGTGCGACGGCGGAGGGAATCCTGGGAATGACCTGGCGGAACCTTGGCAACGAACTCAGCCGCGCAACCGCCTGCAATCAAAGCCGCGCGCCTCGACAACCATTGAGCCGGTTTCCGTGCGGACGCTTAGGTCGAACACCATATTAGATTCGCTCTGACTGATTAGGTTTGCCCGCGCGATGAGTTGTTCGCCCGCGGACGGAAGTTCACCAAAACTGACCGTAGCGAACGCTATCGGCAGATGCCGCACTCCAAGCAGCGCATTCGCAAAAATGTCGCAGAGCCCCAGCGCTGAATCTAAAATCGCCGATGAAGTCCGCCAATTGCGCCCTGCCGCGACCCGCAAAGCGCCATAGGCGGGTCAGCAATCATTCGTCCCCAAGCCCCATCACTTTCGAGAACGATTGCAACCAGCCTGGTAAACTCGACCCCGTAATCGACGGTGCCTCCGGGATATCTCCACAGCGGCGTATTCGCGGGTCGTTCGATCAGCGTCCAACTTGTCGGCGGGTCAGATTTCCATTTCAAAGCGGGCAGTTGGCTGTTTGGTCGAAAGACCATCTGATGGTAAAGGCGATCGACATCGGTCAACTGACCCTGTCGGTTAAAAAACTCGCCTCGCAACGAGCAGCGCAAACCGTCAGGAACGGTGTCGATTTCGACGCGAGCGCGGTAGGGTCGACGCAAGGGAGTACGAAAGCTGTTCTGAAAAGTGAGATCGCAAAGCGTCGTAACGCGCCGTCCGAGGAGGATAGACAGCGCCTCAATGCAGGATTCCATTGCCACGACCGCCGGGAGCACGGGTGTTCCATCGACTTGATGGCCGGTCAGGAAAGGATCTCGATCGGGATACAATACAAGTTCTGCCACATGATGGTCCGCATCGCTCGAAAAGAAGTTGTCGAGGAGCGGGCAGCCCATCAGCGTTGGCCGCATCTGCACAGCGGCATACACCTGTCGCTCAGCGGGAAGCGATGCTCGCAGAATGGCGATTTGTTGTTCGCCGCCAGCGTACAGCACCTCTCGTTCCGGGCTGCGGTTGCCGGCAAGCTCGCGCTTTAAGAGCACGCTGCTTTTCATCAGTCCCTGATTGCGCACACGCCTTCGCTCGATGGATTCCGGTATACTACTGTCGGCAGAGGGCAGCGGCAACAAGTGCGAATGCAAGAAAAACGTTCGGCAATCGGGATGGTCGAATGCGTAACGGTCGACAAGCTTTGCAGCGATTCCGCACGCCATCGCAGCCGTCGGCTTTCCGGCATGACCCGAACGTCCCAGCGCAGGACCAACGCAGGCAACCACTGCGGGCTGGTCCTCTTCGGTCAGTCTCAGCAGGGACGCCAACGGCACGACGCCCCTCTCTAGCAGCCGGCAGACCTCCGTCGAGTTGGGAAATGGTGTCGTGGCCGCCGGGGGCTCCAGTATGTTGACCAGGCCTCCTATCGCCCCATGCTGACGGCGAATATCTCGCAGCAGGCTGGCTAGCTCGCCAGAATCACCTAGCGGCAAACGATGGTTGTGAATTCCCGGCAAGTTGGAAGTCAGCGGCGGCGGGTCACGGAATTGGACCGATATTTCGCTTTGGCCAGAGGCAATGTTTTGATCGAGCGACCAGTCCGGCGGCCTCTTGCCCTGAACCGCTCCATCGGCGAATTCATACAGCAGATGAACCGGGACATGATGCGTGCGCCTGATCGCGAATAAGAACGGAATGAGCGATCGACGGTCATTTCCGCGGAGGATCCACGGCAATGGGGCAGCGCTGAATGGCTCAGTCTCGAGTGGAAGGTCGCTGACGACGGCGCGAATCGTCCGCCGCAGCCCCTTGGTCATTGCAACTTCGTCGTCTTGCGATTCCGCGCAAAGTTCTCCGAGAATTTCATGGACGATCAGTTTAAGCGGTTCACGAGGCGCGCAGTCGATGATTTTAACGGCAACCGTGCGTGGAGAGTTCAGGTGAATGCTCTTGAGTAAGCCGACGAGCGCCACCTTCGGCCGCGGCGCATTCCCCCTGAAAGCCAAACTGAGATCCGAAGGCAACCACGCCCACAATCGTAACCTGGCAATTACCGGACGTTGAGCGGATCATCGTTAGCCAGCCGGTACAAGCTTCGTAGGCGGCCATTACGCCGGTTTCGCGTCGATCTTGCCAATGTTCTGCGATTGTCAAGTCATGGAGGGCGGCTTCATCGCAGGCTGTCGTAACAAATAAATGCGGAGGCTTCTCGTCCGGCATTTCGGCAGAGTCGTGATGCTGCGTCGCGACAATTGCCCCGCTATCGGGACAAAGATGCGAAGTGATGCCCTGTTCGATCAAAGCCGCATGCAAAGCCTTTGCGATGGGATTGTCCCCGACAACCCAGGCCGGGCCCAACAGGCTGCGCAGCGGTGCTCTTGGACCGGCCAGAGGCGCTGACTCGGTGCGCAGGCCGTAGCGAACTCCAGAGAGAATGTCGGCGTCGAGTGCCGTCAACAATTGTGGAAAGTGCATACGGCCAGCTGAATTGCGCGACAATGGGTGTTACAGCGACGCGAGTGCGGTTCGACGGATCGGAATATTGGTTGGAGAGGTGCCCGCAGGGCGAACTCGCTGCAGCAGGCCGGACCATTGGTTATCTATCTGTTGAGCGACATCCGTGCGCTTAAGGACCATGGCCGCCGCAGCCATCGCGGATTCGGCGTATTCTGTTTCCGTCGTGAGCACATTTACCGGGGCAGGCCAACCGGATTCGACGTACCATGATCTCGGGACGTCGCTCACGTTCAACGCGGGATGCGCGCATGCGCAAACGACGGTATCGCAGTCTCCCGTCGATAGCAAGTCGATCGCCGCAGACAACGCCTCATTTCCGGTTGCTCCGCCGGCATCCAGGCAAACGGCCTCGCCGCGCAGATCGAAAGTCCGCCACAGCTTTGAAGCCATGGTGCTGCCGGAATAACTGCAAGATTCATCGACCAAGGCGGGCAAGTTGCGTTTTAACACGTCTTGGTACTCGCACGCCAGGCGAGCCGCGATTTCCGGGGCCAAATCGGTTTCCGTCACCGCACGAATAAGGAGTTCATCCAAGAAAGGTAACCGCGCGGCCAATTGCCATTGGGCCAGAAAGCTGCTCTGAAACAGCGTTCCTACGACGACCCCGACACGGTTGCGATCCAGGTCCGGCCCTGCCAGGTTGGCGCTTTTCAATGCATCCTCAACGGCCTCCAAAAGGAGCAACGTCAGGGGATTCACGCCAGCGAGATCCTTTGGAGGAACCCGGTAGTGCTTCCAATCGAATGTGGTTGTTTGCTGGGTGGCTCCCGGCGCAGGCCAATAACAGGCGTCGTATCCGCGGCCGTCAAGCATGAGTTCCCAAATCTCGTTTGGCTTGGCTTGCAGACCTGACCCAGCGCTCAGCTTCGCTCCCACGCCTGAAATTACCAGCCGTGCCTCCTTGGAACGTGCCGAGGGTGCCGTGTCCGACGAGTGGATCGCAGACATGCCGTACAAATCGGTCGACCGACCCTTCTCGCCGGCCGCAAATTCCTCGATCACCACATGCACATTGGCACCGCCGGCGCCGATGGCGCTCAAGGCCGCTCGACGCGGCAATCCGCCTGCGGGAGCTTGCCATGGAATGGGATCGCGAGGAACGAAGAACGGCACGTTAGGCCAATCGACCTTGGGATTGAGTGCCTGGCTATGGCAAACGCTCGGAGGAATGATCTTGTGCTGCAGTGCCAGAACAATTTTGATGAGTCCGGCCAGTCCGGCGGCTTCCAAAGTATGACCGATGTTGCCTTTTGACGAAGCGATGGGCACTGCGGCCCGGGGAGACGATTGGGTATAGAGTGCTTCGTGGAGCGCCGTCAGTTCAGTGGAGTCGCCCAGTGGGGTCGAAGTTGCATGGGCTTCGATAAATTGAATTGAGTCGGGTGTGATTGTTTCCGAATAGGCGGGTTTAATCGCTCTGACCTGGGCCTCGGCGAGCGGTTTCCAACCACCGCGCCCCCGGCCACTGCTCGACGCCCCCATGCCCACGATGACCCCACAAATCGGGTCCCGATCACGGATAGCCGCGGAGAGTGATTTCAGCACAACGGCTGCGTAGCCTTCGCCGACGCTGATTCCGTCGGCGTCCGCGGAAAATGGTTCGCTGGCCCGTTTAGATAGGACTTGGGCTCGGGCCAACAACAGCATGCGATCGAACCGAAAGCAACTAGATGCCCCGACAATTGCCAGATCAATGTTCTCAAGCTGGATTGCTCGGACCGCCAACGCAAGTCCTGTAAGCGACGACGCGCAAGCCGTGTCAACCACCATGCTCGGACCGCGCAGTTCCAATGACTTGGTAATGATGCCCGCGGCAAACTGCGGACTGTTGCCGTGACCTGTCTGGGAGGTGGCCGACCTGAACCTGAGGCGAACGTTTTGCACAAAGCGATTAACGAGACGTGCGCGGTCGTGAGCAGCAAGCTTCGTGGCAAGCATTTCATCGAGATACGCGCCGAGGAAGTCCGCGCTGGAATGGACGGCGGTGTCGCCCGCGCTGCAGTCGCCCTCGGAATAAGCGACATAAACGCCGACGCGGCGCTGCTTGAGCTCCTGCAGGTCCAGTTGGGCCGCGCGGACAGCCTGCCGGGCGACACCACATAGCAGCAAATGCGAGCGATCGGCGTGGCCTAAATCCACGCCCCAAGACTCAAACTCACTGTCATCGGAAGCGAGCCGAGGCGCTGAGCGCGAAGCAGCGAGTAGGTAGAATTTGTCTGCCGCGGCGAGGAGTGGTAAAACAGCTTTGCATCGAGCACGTCGTTTGGCAGCGGTGCAATAGCCGATCGCTTGTTGAGCAGCAGGTCCCAATATTGTTCAACATTCGCGGCGTTTGGAAGCCGACAAGCAACCCCTACCATGGCTACAGGCGCGAATTCCTGGCCGCGATATTGCTTACTGGGGTTGGCCATTTTTCATCGCGCCAGATAGTTAGGCTCAGTCGAATCGAGAAGGCAACGAGAATGACAAGCCCGTTGCCGAAGAATGCAAAGTGAAACGTTCCACCGCATTTCAGGAGCGCCGCA
Source organism: uncultured Planctomycetia bacterium (assembly GCA_963807715.1). Lineage (GTDB taxonomy): Bacteria > Planctomycetota > Planctomycetia > Pirellulales > PALSA-1355 > CAWECK01. The sequence goes on along the minus strand of CAWECK010000015.1, from coordinate 235,201 downwards.
AAGTTCGGGCAACTGGAATCAGGTTTTCGTGATTACGAGCGTGCGGTAATCGGTAGCCTCAAACAGTACGGTATGATCGTCACCGACAAGCACGAAATCAAAACTAGTACTCTGTGTGTCTCCGGGCTTGGCGGTGAGCCGCAGCACGCAGGCTTCCCCTGGTCGTGGCTGGCGACCGAATCGCAGATAACCCATTCCCTGAGGAATCTCAAGCCGCTGACCCAGCATGGTATAGGAAAACGTACCGCAAGCGACCAGGCATCCGTCGAGTAGGGAGCTAGGCAATACCCAAGTCCCTCGCTGCTGTGTGGAAGCGAAATGGTTACTCGCCGGTGCGGTTAGCTGGGCCCAACCATCCCTGTGTCTGAATGAAAACTGCTTCAGGCACCGCAGGCTGGGACCGTGGTAAAGCCCCGCCGAGTCAGGGTACACAAACGGCATCCACCCAAATAAAGGACTTCCGACCGCCACCGATTCAACGCCTTTGGGATCGCCCAGCAGTACTTCGCCGGTGGCGTGGAGATTCAGCGGCGATTGGCCGCGCGACTCGAAGTTTGGCCGGTCGCTTTCCAATCGGCACTTCGTAACTCCTGCCGCGCAATCCGCGGTAACGACGGCACGCCGAGGTTGATTATCTTGAAACCAAAGACCGTTGGCGATTTCAAAATTGCGCACGGCCGCCAGAGGCTCGGCCGGTGGCTGAGACAGGGCTGTTTCGACAAAAAGTTCGAGGGCAATGACCGCGGGCAGAAGCGGCTTGTCGCGAAGCCGGTGCTCGGCCAGGAAAGAGTCCTTATCAGGATCGAGCAGCAGCGACGAAGTCGCCTTGGCACCAGCGGCTCGCACGGCCCCGCGTCGCAACAACGCACCATCAAAATGATTGCGATCCAAATGTTGCGAGGGGCTGCCGTTTTCCTTTCCTCGCTCTGAAACTTTCGCATGCGAATGCGCGCTGTTCAGCGGCCGGGCTGTTTGCGATGGAGACGCGATATGCGCTGATTGTACCGCTATGGCAGGTGCCGCATTGGCAAAGACTTCTTTCAGGTCGATCTCTTCGCTGGTTCCACTTAAGTCCGCGCGGTAAGTGATAACCCCCGGATGATCGGCGTTGACGGTCAGCGTCCAGGCTCGTACCCGGTCCAAAGTAAGACGTGTTCCGGCCTCCACCGCACCTACCCGCAGCAATACCGACAGCGCGGTTTCGCTCGCCAATCCGGATTTCAAGGTGTGGTGCTTCAGTCGCGCGATTTGTTCCATGGGGCCTGATTCCGTGCCATGTGCGTCGCTGACCGGGACGCTCATGGAGTCTCGGCACACGGCAATCGCCATGCCTGAAACAGGACGACTCGTTACCTGGCCGTCAACCACGTCGACAAGCTGAACGCAATCCGTCGGCCCGTGAGTGACAAGAACCGACCAATGGCCCGACGTGAAGTGCTGCCGGATCAATTCGACGGCTGAGGTCAGGTCCGTGGCCGACTCCAGCACGCGCTTGACCCGAAAGCTCACAAGTCGATCCTCAATGGCGAACTTCCACGGGTGCCGGCACTGGCTGCGATGCAACTAACCATGACGCCGGCCCCATTCGTGCCGTGCGGACTGGCGATTTGGCCCGGCAAAGACCACATAAGGTATGAATTGCCGGCCTGCCCTGAGCGCAGCTGCCACCTGGCTTGCCACTGCCGATCCGTAGCAAACGCTCCATACGAGCGCTCGCCCACGACGTGCAGCAATCCCGACGACGAGTTGTCGTGCGCTGCAACGGCCAAATGCGCCCCGATTTCAACGGAACCTGCCCCAGTTGCTAGCTGGTATGTCACTAAGGCACCAAGAGGAAGATCCAGCTTGGCGGCCAGCAATGTCAATTCATTCAGTTCGTTCGGATTGAAAAGCCGTTCGGGCCGGCGGACGACGGCTGCCAGTTCTTCCGACTCGATCCAATCCGCCGAAAGATCCACCAGGCGTCGAATCAGCCGCCGAATTTCGTCACCCATGAATTCGGCTTGGCGTGCAACGGCCTCTTGAACGCTGCCGGTCAACAAAACGACTCGCTTTGAGAGGCCGGGAGTCTTGGATGGAGACGAGCTCGATTCCTGCCTTGGCGAGCGGACCGCAGCAGCAGGGACAGAGGCCTTGATGGCAGCCCTTGCCGGCGCGGCAACAGTCGGGGCCGCGACAGCAGTTGCGGAAAGCGACCGAGCAAGAAGTGGCGCCGGTTGCGCGCCGACTGGGCTCGGAACGAGTGTTGCCGGCGCGGCGGCATAACCGCCGAAGCCTGTTTTTTGGGAAGTTTCCTTGAGCGTCGGGCGGGTCTCTTTTTCAGCAGTTTTCCGCATCTTGCTGCGTCGCACAGCCGTACCGTCGAAATGGATGACGGGAGCGCTTTTTTGAGGCCGCGGCGCATTCTCGTTGTCGCGATCCAGAGCACCCATCGACTCGAGCGTGGCCTGTAATCGCAGCAGCGAGTCGGTACCTGGTCTGGCCGCATCGTCGGAGGAAAGCAAAACGGTGGGGGAATCGTGTAATATCTTGGCGTTTAGCCGAGTGAGAACCTGGCTGGGCCCCACTTCGATCAAGATTTCCGCCTCCTCCCGGGCCAGCCGTTGAACCAGGTTGACATAGCGCACCGGCTGCGTCATTTGTTCAACCAGATTTTGCTTAATCTGTTGGGGATCAATCGTATATCGATTCGTCACGCTGCTCAGGAACAGGCACCGCGGTCGACAGATCACCTCGTCCTTCAAGGTGAACTCTAACGGCTGTTGGACGCCGCGCATCAAGGGCGTGTGGAACGCGCCGGGAACCGTGAGCCGCCGTACGGGGAAACCGCTCTGCTTGAGGTGCGCTGCCAGGGCATCAATGTCCTGCGTAAGGCCGCCCACGATGGTCTGATCCGGCGCATTTTCATTGGCAATCGCGACGGAACCGTTTCGTCGCCCCAACTCTCTTGCCACATCCGCCGCGGACGCCTTGATGGACAGCATCGCCCCTGCCTCGGCCGACAGACCCTTCACGGCGCCAGCGCGGATTCGTGTCACGCGAGCAGCCTGCTCTAAGGTCCAACAACCCGCGGCGACCAGCGCCGGATATTCACCGTAACTGTGACCACTAACAACATCCGGCCGAATATCGTTGGCGGCCAGCACGCGGTCCATTAAATGATCGGCGAGCAGCATCGAGAGTTGGGTTGCACACGGGTCGCTGTTCAATTCCTCGTCCGAGTCCCACGCGAGCTGGGCAAAGGACGGACAGCCAATCGCGGCCATGGTGGCATCGATCTGGCGGTAGATTTCCGCGGCAACCGTGCTTTCTCTGACCAATTTGCGAAGCATGCCTTTGTATTGCGAGCCTTGCCCGGGAAACAGAAACGCGATGCGCGGTCGTTGCCCGACACGGCCGCAAAAGAACACGTTCGGGTCCCGGGAGCTATTGGTGGAAGAAAAGCCTTTCGCAAGTTCAGACAACTGCCGGCAATCTTGGGCCATGAAGACCAGCCGGGCAGTATCAGTGGACCGGAAGCGACGCTGCTGGAGCGAGGCAAAGTCCTCGGCCTTGGATTGTTGCAGACGGCGACACGCTGCCTCCAGTTCGGCAAGGTTTGCGGCGCCGACGCGTACCAGAAAGCGCAGGCGCGGCAGCTCGGCCGGCGCGGCCTTTGGTGGGACAGACGCCACTAGCTTGGCAGTTATTGCGGTCGAAGCCGCCACAGGAGCGGATGGCAACGGAGTGCCTCGCTCCAGAATCAGATGCGAGACCATCGTGTCATCAAACGTGGTCAATCCCGTGAAACACCGTCCGTCCTCGGTGGAGACGACTAGGGGTACCGGCGTCGGCACAGGTTGCAATACATCGGCAAGTTCCTGAAAAGCGGGCAATGGGGTCTTGAAACCAAAGCTCGCCGGGACCTTTGCATGCTCCATCGAAAGGGTGTTCTTGATCAGGGCCGCCATACCGCTGGCCGCACCGGTGTGTCCGATTTGTGCGATGAGGTTGCCGATCAGCAACGGTCGACATCTTGTGCTCGCACCGTATGCCGCCGCCGTTTGTTCGGCTTCGATTTTGTCGGTATCCGGGGATCCCATGCCCGTGGCCTCGACAAAGACGATTTGCTCGGGGGCAACAGCCGCGTGTTCGAGGCAGCGCTTGAGCGCGATTTGCAGCGCATCCTCGAAGCTACCATTCGTCACACAGGCCTGACCGATCCCGCGGATGATGCCACGAATCGGGTCGCCATCGCGTTTGGCATCCGCCAATCGCTTCAACAGCACTACGCCCACGCCCTCACCGGGAACCAGTCCATCAGCGTCGCTATCAAATCCGGCTCGTGGCTCGCCGGAGGCCAACAAGCCTGCCAGGGAGAGGCCTTGGTAAGACAATAGCTCCATGCTGCGTTGTCCTGCGGCACAAACCACCATAGTTGCTTCGCTATCCGTCAGGAGGATGTCGGCCGCGGCCGACAAGGCACTCACCGCCGAGGACATGCCCGCATCGAGGGCCAAAGCCCCGCCCATGAAATCGAAAGCTTTGGTGATGCGCGACGCCAAAGTACTGCTGGTAAAACTTCCTGTTTCATCGAGAATCGCCGGCATGCGCTCCAGCAACAAAGCGGTGAATTGAGCCGTGATCGCGGCAATCTGTTCGTCGCCCACGCCATGGTCTTGGGCGACTTGTTTCAAGGTGCGTTTAAATTCGGGCAAGCGCAGGCCCATCTGCAGACGGTTGCCGAAGTCACCTCCGAATTCGGTCCCGACAACGACCGACACCCGGGTGCGGTCGTAGGGCTTCTTGTCGTAGCCGGCATCCCGCAGCGCCTCGTACGTGGCGTCGAGCAACATAAACTGCAAGGGATTGGCCTGGGCAACTTGTTTGGGCGGCACCTTATGTTTACGCCAGTCAAACTGGTAGTCCGTGATGTAACCACCCAGCGAATTCGTAGCGTGGTATGGGCGTGCTTCGCTCGGATCACAAAATAGTTCGGCCGACCAACGATTCGGCGGCGCCAAGCACTTGGGATCGCGGCCGGTCATCAAGAGGTCCCAAAAGGCGGCCACGGTATGCGCGCCGGGGAAAATGCAACCTTGACCAACAATGGCGACGGCATTGTCATCAGCATTCGAGGTTGCCGCAGCCGGCGCGGTGCGCACTGCTGTCGACCCCGGACGAGCGCTTTCTGGGTATTGGTCCACCAGGATATGAATGTTGAGCCCACCGATGCCGAACGAATTGACCGCAGCCCTCCGCGGAGCGCCGTCTTGGTGTTCCGCCCAAGGGAGGCGCCGTCGGAGAGACGAAGAATGGGACATCGTCCCAATCGATTTGCGTATTCAGCGGGCCGGCATGACAAGCCGGCGGGATCACGCCGTGTTGCATCGACAGCAGCACTTTGATCAGGCCCGCCATGCCCGCCGTTTCCAACGTGTGTCCCACATTCAATTTGACGCTGCCAATCGGAATCTTGCTGCCTGCCGGCAATACCTGCTTTAGCACCTGGCTGAGCGCCGTCAGCTCCGTGGCGTCGCCCACCTTGGTCGATGTGGCATGAGCCTCGATGTATTGGAGGAGTCGCCCGTCGTCCTTGGTGCGGTAGGCGCGAGAGACCGCTTGGACTTGCCCTTTGACCAGGGGAGCCCACAAGCTTCGGCCGCGTCCGTCGGAGGAAATTCCTAAGCTGCGGATAACCCCATAGATGCGGTCGCCGTCGGCTTCCGCCTTGGCCAACGTTTTGAGCAAGACGATGACATAGCCTTCGGCCGATATCAGGCCGTCAGCTTCGGCCGAAAACGGGCACGAGCCGCGCGCGCTGACCGAATGTGCCGCAGAGAACAACACGAGACTGTCTGACTTGCAATACGAGGCGCCGCCTACAAACGCCATGTCAATGTGTCCACGCGCCAAGGCACGGGCACCGATCGCCAAGGCTTGTAGCGAAGAAGCACAGGCGGCGTCGACAACCAGCCTGGGGCCATTCAAAGAAAAGGCCTTGGCAATCAGGGCTGCCGCCGCGCGTCCGGCGAGACTTTTGTGTCGCCAAGGAGGAATCGCAGGGATATTCTCGCCGCGTGCGATCCACGATTTCCTGCACAAGTTGTTCCCGGACCTCGGACGGCAGGCTCTTATAGCCCGGTGTCTCGCGGAGCCAATGGGCAATGCCCGCCACTCCCGTCGAATAAACGAGATTGGAAACCAAGGGGCTGCCGCCCGTATGGCCAATGTAGACCCCCGCGTTGCGTTGCGGCAAGTCGAAGGGATCGAAGCCGGCGTGACGGCATGCATCGGCCGCGACTTCCAAGAGTGTCAGGTGGGCAATGTCGGCCGACTCCTCCAATTCCGCCGAAATGGGACACTTGTCCCGATCAAAGGGTCGCGGAGTGACTAGCGCCGCCAGAGATGTGTACGATTTCCCAAGAATACCGCGTTGAGTATCATAATAAAGCTCGCGGTCGAGACGGTCGGGCGGAAGGTCGACAACCGCGCTGCCGCCGCTGCATATGAGTTGCCAAAACTCTTCCAGGTTATTTCCGCCTGGGAGGCGGCAGGCCATACCCACAATCGCAATCGGAGTCTGGCCAACGTGATCAGCAACCATTTGTTGATTCCTAAGCAATCGACACATTCAACTCGTAACGGCTGACGACCGCTCTTAGCCTGCCACGAGCCGGAACTAACAGCCAAGCTCAGGTCCTAGTTGATCCCATGAGCTCTTGAAACTACAACGTTGCCAAAGGGCGAGGCAATGCCCTTTCAGTTTGCGAGGCAGGGAGTAGATTCGTCGAGCGGGCAATAAAAAAGTTCTGCAACAGCGTGACGATGTTCTGGAGCACCGGGCCTTTTCCTTCGATCATCACGCGGCCCAAGTCGAGAGCGTCTTGTATGGAGAGCTTGCCGCCGGCAAGTCGTACAAACGTCGCGGTATTCAAGCGACATACGGCTTTGCAGCCCGCGACGTCGCCGACGAACCAGCCGTTAGCACGGATAGCTTCTTCAACCGTTAATGTCCAAACGCCACCGCCAGACCCGCTCACTTGCAACACCAGGCAGTCGTCAGGCGCCGTTGCCGATTCAACCTCGCTGGTTCGCTCCGGAAGTGCCGAGGTCAACCAGCTGTGAACGTCACACAGAGGCACTGCCGGGCGCGGCTTGGGCCAGCCAAACTGAGTCTTGACGGCAAATTGTGTCAACCGACTTAATGTCGGCGAATCCAGAATTGGGCAGGGCAAATCAGCGGTCGCCGCGTTCGTGTTGGTGCGGTCGAACGTCGGATCATTTCTCCAGTACGATTCATAAATCGTCATCCGCGTTCGAAACATTGTTTCCAGATCGGTAGAATCGGATGGCGGCGGTGCCTTGCTCTCGCCGGACAACAAGTGCGCGACTGCGGCAAGGATTGCCTCTTGCGTGAATTCAACCGTAATGGGTTCCGGCGAGGTCAAGTGAAACGTCCGACCGTGAAGCGATGGCGCTCGGATGACCTTACACATCACGGCGGATACCCAATCCACGGGCACAAAGTTCTTCGTCTCGTCGCCGTTGAGATTCAAACGCGCCAGAAAACGCAGCTCACTGGGTTCGATATTGTTAATCCGGCCTGCGACGGCGTGGGCTAACTGCAGCGGAGCATAAAAGCCGTGAAACGTCGACGTGTAGCCGGTGCGTGAATCTCCAACGATAATGGACGGGCGGAACACGGTGGGGGGGTGTGCGAAACCGGCATCCCTCACCATCTTCTCCGCAGCGACTTTGCTCTGCTCATAATCGTTTCCCAGTTCCTGACCGATGTCGAGTTCGCCTTCAAGGACCCGGCCTTGACGAAGTCCACAGACATACGCGGTCGACACATGGAAGAAACGCTGGATGCCTGCCTCGTGACAAACCTCGAGGACATGGCGGGTGCCGTCCACGTTGGAAGTCCAAGGCTCGCCTTTCTTCCCGCTATCGGCGTGAAACGTTAAGCTGGCGGCGTTGTGCAGCACTCCATCGCAATGCCTGGCCACCCAACGGCGCTGTGCATCGGACAACCCAAGCCCTGGCTGACTTATGTCCCCCTCGAGAATTACTGGCCGCGGCAGACAGCGGCCCAGCTCTGAATCCCACTTTTGCATGGCGGCTTCGACTCGCTGCAAACTTGTCTCCATCCTGGACGGGCGTACCACAACTGCCACCTGCTGCCCGTCGTCAGCCGACAGCAGGTCACGCATCAAATAGCGTCCAAGGAGTCCGGTCGCACCAGTCAAAAGTAGGAAAGCCATCCGCTGTCTCAGACCAAGGGCCGCCGAAATTATAAAATAGTAGCTATACACAAGTTGTAGCATTTCCCCTACGAAACTATAATAATTAACCTCCTAGTCTAAGCAAGCCAATGCGGCTGATAGTCTGCACAATTGTGCATCCGGAGCGTGCTTGACCAGCATAAACAGTATGACCGCGCGGGCTAGCCTTGCGTATTCCTACACTAAGCCGGAAAAGAAGGGCTTACGGGTGATTTTTGCAGCTACGGGTGCTCTCCACCAGCACCATTTTTCCGACCGTGGATAAAGTTGGCCGATATCGTGCACTTTAAAAGTGCTAAATTTGGACAATCGACTCGTTTGGGTCGGCGAAGTGCTTGGGGGATAGTGTCGGTATAGATGCCAATTTGGCATGGAACCGATCGAGCAACTCGCGTCGCCGTTGCGGAGTCAAGGCGTGGCAACTACGTAGGAGCGGCGTGTTGCAAACAGTTTTGCGGACACCATTGTGCAAGAATCATGCGACCCTGCCGCCATCGATAGTACCCCACGTTGATCAAATAGGCGAAAAAACACGCCCACAAAAACTCCCTCCCCGCCGGGCCAATCCTGGAAGAATTCTCGTCACCCCTCTTTGATGCGACCGCTACCTAAGCAAAGGTCAGCGTTTAAAGGCCACTAAGAACCTCATGCTACCCACCATGATCTTGCGGCGGCGGCGCTCGCTGGAAAATCCGATCAACAGATTCCACAAGTTGCTCGTGGCCTGTTGCTGCTTAATTTGGATGCTCGCCACGAGTGCGGCAGCCGTGGACACACAACAGGACCACGCGAGCCTATTCGGCGTCGCGATCCGGCGGGCGTCGAAGGATTGCACTGGACTGCTGGCTACAGCAACTTCTGCATGGCGCAGCAGACCAAGACCATGCTTGCCGAGCTTGAACGCCAAGTAGCGGCCGGCCCTGCGGCCGATATTGTCCGGCTGCGCGGAATATTGGCACATCTTTCGGTGGTTGACCCACTGTCTGACCAGGTCGAAGTATTGCGCGTCCGCAGCCTGCTGCAAGCGTGGATCGACACCTTGATAATTCCCGCGTTGACGGACCTGCCGGCAATCGCTCGCGAGGCCGCAAATGCTTTTTCGCCGGACACCGTTGAATCCGACAAGCAACGGTTGCTTTACCTGCGTCGCGTGGTTGATGAACTTGATCGATACCTGTCCACCGACGCCATGCGAGGTCTTCCATGGAGGAAGTATCTGCATTGGAACGAACTGGACAAATTGGCGTCCTCCGAGATCAATTCCAGTAACTTGGAGTCGATACGAGCCATGCACGCGCGTTTCACGACAGGTAACGTAGCCCTGCAATTCCCGCGATTTGCACAAGTGGAATTGGCTCTGCGATTGCTCTTGCAGCGTACCTATCGCGAGCCAAACAGTGAGACGGCCGCAGACTATGCGCGGCGAATCAACGCTGTGGCCAAGCTCCTTGAGATCTCTCCGCCGGAACAAATCGACGACGGCGGGCTCGAACAACTCGGGGCCACGGTCCTTTGGCTTGAAGAGCGCAGCCTCGCCTCTCGCCTTGCTATGGGCATTCGTTCCTATTACGCTCGGCCAAACTTGCTCTTGACCATCGCCGCCGGCAGAGTCACACCACTGTTCCGCCGCACTATTACTGAAGAAGGGAACGTGAATGAGATCGTTTTGGGAACTCCCGTCAGTGGTCGAGCGGTCACCAAGGGTTCGATTCGATGTTCCCTGATCCCGGATCCAATTGCGGCAATTGTAGAGCTTGAAATGGTCCTGCACACGGTGGCCAACACCGTGGGGCGACATCCCGAAGCTGTCATTTCGGGGACAAGCAACATCGACGTTATCGCCCGCAAACAATTGGAACTAGACGGATTTGAACTCCGTTTGCTTCCGGCCACGGCGACTGGTCAAACCGTCACCGTTTCGCAGGGCGTCTCGGCCGGCGGCGGGCGACGCGACCAGGTGGCTAGCCAGCAAGTACAAAGCTTACGCGGAGAGACGGAACGCGTGAGTTCGGAGAAAGCGCGTCGTGAAGCACGGTTGCGCTTGGATCGAATGGCGAGCGACGCCGTGGCGGCTTACGACATGCGCCCGCTCGGCAAGCCGCGGCAACCGGCCAACCGCTCTGATCCGCTCGTCCGTTCGCTGCGTTGCAGCACCAGCGAGAGCGAATTGGCGGTCGAGGCATGGCAACCCAACGGAACGCTGCTTGGCACGCCTGCGACACCACCGGAGCCCAGAGAGCCTGTCGACTGGTGCCTGCGAATGCACGAGTCGATGATCTGCAATCGGGCAGCAACCCTGTTGGCTGGTCAAAAAATCGCCGTTGATCAATTACCGGCGGTTTGTCAAAAAATGTTTCTGCAAACTTCAACCACCCCGACGGCCGAGAGCGAGCCCGACGAAGACCGTTGCCTTGTCGAATTTGAGGATCACAATCCGCTGGTGGTCATTTGGAACGACAAACATTGTCGTATCGTTTTGCGCTGCCGCGGATTCACCCTTGGTGAAGATGACTTTCCGGCAATGGACATTTCAGCCAATTATGTGACGTCAATTGTCGCCGGCTTGCCGATGCTGGTCCGAGAGGGCCCCGTTTCATTTTCAACGCCCGGCCAACCAACTGGTGCCAGGCGCACCTACAGCGGCAAGGTGCAATTGATGCGAAAAATGCTGATGCAGCGATTTGAGCAGAACTTTGCGTCGCAGCTTGATATGAGCGGAACCTGCCGGCGATTGCGCCCGGCGCAGACGTTGACTCGGTGCTCGGCTGCTTTGAAGCTCGCGACGGTTGGCTGATTCTTGGGTATCGCGACCCAGCACTCACGCCAATTGCCGCGGTGCCGTGATTTGGAATACCACCCGGTCGCATATCCCGCATTTGCTCCCTCTTTTAGCCGTCGGCGCCGGCAGGACAAAACCACCCATGCTGAAGTCAGGGAATCAGGTTCCGCGATCGGTTCAGCGCACAGCCAAACTATTGACAATGATCTTCGGCTCCGCCTGGCTGGTTTCGGCCGCTGCCGGTGATGACTCGCTGGCCCGATGTTTGCCAGCGGATGCGGTCTTCGTCGCCCTTGTCAACGATCTCCCGAAGTTCGAAGAGCGGTGGTCTCAAACGGCGTTTTACAAGCTTTACGCCGACGCGCGGCTAGCACCCTTTTGGCAGGACATGCGATCCAAGCGGGGTGGCGTGCTTCCCAGCGAGCGATTGGGAATCACCTGGCTGGAAATGGTGAAGCTTTCGCCGCAGCGGTCCGCCTACGCCATGCTCGCGCATAGCCGTTACCAGTTCACCCATGTGCTGCTGCTGGACGTAGGAACTCACGACGCTGAGGCCGATCTCAGCATGAAGGCGATCGAGCGGCGCTGGGTTGCACGAGGTTGCAAGATCGTAAAACCTGCAATGAACAAGGGCACCGTTCTCGTCGTCGCGAGTCCGCCCGCACGTGCAGGATTTGAAACGCGCGACCACGTCGGAATGATCCATGGAAATGTATTTTGCTTGTGCGAAGACGTCGGGATCGCCAAGTCGATCATCGCGCGTCTCGATCGACAGGAAGATAACCTGGCTGCCTTGCCGGCGTTCTCGAGTCTGATGGAAGCTGCGGCAGGCGAACGGCCGGAGGTGCAGGGTCGCATGTCGTGGTACTTACAGCCCCTGAGACTGCTGCAAGCCCAGTCACAAGGTGCGGTACCTGATCGCAAGCGAGCCGATCGCGTCAAGCTGCTTGAACGCCAGGGATACGATGCGATCGGCGGAGTGGGTGGCGTCATTTTCCTGGCCGATGGCGACCGTGACGTTTCCTATTACGCACGTGCGTTTCAAACCAAGCCACTCGCTCGAGGCGCCTTGATATTGCCTGCTCAGCAGGGACGCGATTTTGCAATTCCCCCCTGGATTCCCGCCCAGGCCTGTCAGGTGAGCATGTCCTATTATGACTGGCCGGTCTTCCTCCACGGTTTCTCTTCCCTCTATGACGACGCCATCGCAGAGGGGGCGAATGGGGCCTTCGACGATCTTCTCAATTCGCTACGAGACGACGCCGACGGCCCTAAGGTCGATTTGCGACGATCGCTGTTTGATAAATTGCCGTCGCTGATGTGTCAGATCTATGATTATCGGGGCGCGAAAACAAAACAGAATCCTGCCGGCAAGCGCAGTTTGATGTCAGCCTTTCTCAAGGAACCCGACGGCGCAAACAACGTTCGATCGATTTTTCGGTGATGATCCGGGGGTGACCAGCAAAACATCGCCAGGGACAAAAATCTGGTATTCGCGCAAGGCTTCTACTCTGCTTTTCGGCAGTTCTTCAAAGATACCCTGGAAAATATCGATCGACGCGTTGGGCGTGGGCGGCAACTATCTTTTCGCCGCATCCAGCCGGGATCTTCTGGAGGAATTAATCTCGCGCAAGCCCGCACCGATTCCGGAAAAACCCGCACTGGTGTCCCTACTGGTGCGGCAGCCTACGGAACCATTGTGCAGCCAGGAAGTTTCGCAGACCGATGAAGAAGTGCAGGTGCTTATTGAATTGACGAAGGGTGGACGCCTCGAATCGTCATCGACCTGGCTGGGGTTCTTTCTCAATCTGTTGTTGTTTCAGACCGAGAGCGGCGCGGAAGGTTTGCGTCTTGACCTGATTCCTGACGCAGAGATCGCGCGGGGACTGTTCGGTCCCGAGGTCATGGTATTGCGCCGGGTTGAGATGGGCTGGTCAGCTCGCGGTGGCATCGCACGTACCGCGAACGAACGTTAATATTCGATCAAGGGCAAGGCAACAGAGCCTGGGCTTGGGATCCAATACCGAAAGGTGTGCAGGCTTGATCCCTGTCTCTCGCATCTTCTTAAAAGCAAAGGGCTTACGACGATACATCGCAAGCTCTTCTTCATTGTCATAACCAAATCACCCTAATATCGCCCCGCTTTTTGAACCTCCAAAATCTGGAACGACGTCTTCGGGCGACGTCCCAGGCTACTTTGGGATGGCGTCCATCACTTGATCCGAAATCAAGGTCTCGTTGAGATTCACGTAGTGCTGCCGCATCGTCTCTGGATGGCAACCAAAGCCACTTGAGCCGTGCGTGTCTGCTTGAACAAGTAGAGGAACTTGTTCTCGGCCCCATCGAACAGAAGTACGTGGCGATCCTTGCCGATGGCCCAATCCGGTTGTGGAAACCAAGAAATCGGAATCGTGGCAGCGAAAACTTTGAAAATCCACTTCGCGATAGACGCGCTGGAAGCGGCGTTGTTAGGATGAGTAGGATATCGAGCCTACGTCGGTTCCAGGATCAACCCATTCGGAAAGATCAGTTTAAAGATCCGAGCATTGCTAAGCTTGCCGATCACGTTTTGGAACTGTTGGCGGCTGGAAATTTCGCCTTGCAACCGCAGCCAAGCGATGAAGCCGTTACGGCCAGCAGTTGACGAAGTCCGGCGTGAAAAATACACGCGCAGGCTCGTTCGCCAGCGCAGGTTCGGTCGTTAGGATCGACAAGGAATGCATGTATGGGGGACGGTCAGCGCCGTCGTAGTGACTGGCCTCGGAGCTGTGAGTCCTTTCGGTCCCGGACTGGGCACGCTCTGGGAAGGTGTCCGCAATGGCCGTAGCGCGATCAGCCCCATCACCTCCTTCGACGTCTCGGAAATGCCGGTGCAATATGCCGGCGAGGTGCGCAAGTTCGATGGTTCACGGCCCCTGATCCGTTCCGTGGCCATGAAAGAAGAAAAATGCGTTCACATGGCGCTGGTGGCGGCAGCCGAGGCGCTTGGGCAGGCGCGGTTGCTTGATGATCAGCAATTCCAGCAGGGTGCGCCGATCGGCGTGGTGGTCGGTACCGGCGGAGGGCCCTGTTCCGAGGCCGAATTCTCGTACGGCTGCTTTTTCGAGCATGGCTGGAAAGGGGTCCGGCCGACGACGGTCCCCAAGGGCATGATCAGCGTCGTTTCCGGCCAGCTTTCGCTGTATTTTCGTTTGACGGGTTGCAATCACATTGTGTCGGCGGCGTGCGCCTCCGGCGCGGTGGCGATGGGCCAGGCTTACATGCTTATCAAGTACGGTCAGGAACGGGCCGTGCTCTGCGGAGGCGCCGAGGCGATTTTGTGTCCGGGCATGTTCGCCGCCTGGACCAGCCTGCGGGTGCTGGCCAAACACCCGGAACCTACGAAGGCCTGTCGCCCCTTTGACAAGCAGCGCAGCGGACTGGTGTTGTCCGAAGGCGCCGCGATGGCGGTGTTCGAGTCGCTGGAGAGCGCTGAGCAGCGGGACGCCGAAATACTTGCCGAAGTGATCGGCTACGGCGCTTCCAGCGATGCCGCCCACATGATCTTACCTTCTCAGCAGGGGCAGGCGATGGCCATTCGCCGTTGCCTGGCTGATGCCCGCCTCGAACCCGATGAAGTGGATTATATTAACGCCCACGGCACCTCCACCGAGATCAATGACCGAATCGAGGCCGAGACGATCCGTGAAGTCTTCGGAATTCGCGGCCAAGGCCTGCCCGTCAGCTCCACCAAGTCGATGCTCGGACACAGCCTCGGGGCGAGCGCCGCCTTCGAGTTTCTCGTGTGCGTGCAGGCCGTGCGCAATTGCTTTGTCCCGCCCACGCTCAATTGTGACGAGCCGGACCCGGACATCGGCCTCGACTACGTGCCAAACCGCGGCCGTGAACATCCGGTCAACGTGGCAATGTCCAATGCCTTCGCTTTCGGCGGCAGCAACGCCATTCTCTTGCTAAGGAGATTCACACCATGACAGTCGATCGAGCTGCCATCATTGAGCAGTTAAAGTTGATCTTCCAACGGATCAAAAATGAGGATTTCGACCTGAGCAAGGTGACGGAGCAGGCCTCCTTCAGGTCTGACCTGAATCTCGATTCGCTCGGCTTGCTGGAAATGCGATTCGACGTGGAGCGAATCTGGGGAGTGACGCTGAGCGACAAAGACGCCGCCCAATTACAGTTCGTCGGTGAGGTGATCGATCTGATTGCCGCCCAAGGACTCGCGCCAGCCGGCGCCGTCAAATCAGCCTAGTCCTTAAACAAGCGAAGAATGTCGATCTCCGACCGAACGAAGTCGTAAATGTCCGGCAAACATCGAAAAAACCACGATTGTGTACTTGTCGGGTATAAAATACTGCCTGGTGATTTCAAGTGAAAGTGGACGCCGCAAAAACTGTTCAGTGCTAGCATGGCAAATGCATTGCAAACAAAGAGGTTCCGCAGCGTGCTGTCAGTGAACTGCTAGCAAAAGTACGCTTGTTTAAGGCCTAGTCGAGCATCGCCATGGCGTAACTTTTCTGCGCCTCCGAGTGCTCGATGACAATCGTCGGATGCAGGTCGACTTTCGGCTTGCCGGTCCGCAGCGTCTCGCCCAACCCTGCGAGCCACTGCCAAACGTGAAGTTGCAACTTGAGGTAGTTAGACAAACCTCGTTGGGAATCGAGTACCCAGCAATTCACCCAAGGACCATTGTGGTAGTGAGGGAAATACTTCTGCGAAAGGTCCCTGTAAGCAGAAGACGCGACGTCGGTATCGCCCCATAAGAATCCGCGAATTGACGTCGGTGACCAACATTCAAAGGCACGTCAAACAAAGCGACGGTTGGGTGAGTATAATTGGCTCCAGCAAGGCACGAAGTAACAGGGCTGTTTCGGGTGCATAGAACTTGATCGTTCGAAGTATGAACGAGTTTTCGTGGTTTGCTATTCACAATCGGGCGATGTTATCGCCCCGGTCCGATCCTTCGCCAAACCGCTGGAAGGTTGCGCGCAGGCCGAATGGGAGTTTCTGCGGCAGTAGATACCGTTTCCTTTTATCTGTTCGTTGGATTTCTCGTGAGTTGTGTCGTGTTTGGCATCCCCTTGGTTACGATCGCTCGCATGTTGTTGTATCCTGTGCTCAAGTAGCCGCTGGCCTCGCACGTCCAACGACTGATGTCACCGTCAGATTGTCATGAGCCCGTGGCCAACCAAACCACGAAATGGCAATTCACGAGCCGTGCGCGCCGCGTGGTCAAACATTGGTTAGGAGAGAGAATGTCTGGTGCGTATATCACTGGGTTGGGCGCGTTCTTGCCGAATCAGCCGGTTACGAATGACGACCTCGAGAACGTTTTGGGATTGGTCGGCGAGCGATCCTCTCAGGTGAAGGATTTCGTCCTGCAAATGAACGGTATCGAATCACGTCACTACGCCATCGATCGGACGACTGGCCAACCAACCCACAACAACGCGCAGATGACGGCCGAGGCAGTTCGCAAGGCGACCAAGAACGCGCGGCTGCGACTGGACGACCTCGAGTGCCTGGTCTGCGGTACGTCGAGCGCCGACCAGATGATTCCCAGCCACGCCTGCATGGTTCACGGTGAGCTGGGATGCCCACCGTGCGAAGTTGCCTCGACGATCGGTGTGTGTTGTTCAGGAATCAGCGCTTTAAAATATGGCTATTTGAATGTGTTGGCTGGCTGCACGCGGAATGCCGTGGTCACCGGCTCCGAATTGGCATCGATCTCGCTCCGCGCGTCTCATTTTGGTCCTGAGATGGCCCTGAAACTTAAGGAGCTTCAGGCCGAGCCGCTGTTGGCTTTCGAGAACGATTTTTTACGTTGGATGCTTTCCGACGGCGCTGGAGCGTTGGTGATCCGCGATCAACCTTGTCCCGACGGTCTGTCGCTGCGTATCGATTGGGTTGACTTAGTCAGTTACGCCAATGCAGCCGAAACGTGTATGTACTTCGGCGCCACGAAGCGCCCGGACGGCTCGCTGGTGAGCTTCCGTGGCATTGACGATCCGGTCGAACTCATTCGGGGCGGGTATCTCAGCCTGGCTCAAGATGTGCGTGTTTTACGCACCTGTCTCCCCAAGTACTTTGAACAAGCTTGCCTGCGTGCTCTGAACCGTCACCCCCTATCGCCCGAGGAAGTCGCGTGGGTGTTGCCGCATTATTCTTCCGAAAGCTTCCGCCGTCCGCTCTACGATGGCATGGTCGCGGCCAACTTTACCGTGCCCTATGAGCGATGGTTCACGAACTTGAAGTGGAAAGGCAATACCGGCGCCGCCTCGATCTACATCATCCTGGAGGAGTTGGTGTCGTCGGGACGCGTCAAGCAAGGAGACCGCATCGTCTGCGTCGTCCCCGAGAGCGCCCGGTTTACATTTTCGTTGATGCACTTGACGGCCGTTTAGCGCCGACCCTTGGCGTCGCAAAGGCAGGCATTGCGACGCGCACCGAATTAGAAAGGGCTGTTTGTCGATGGTCTATACTGCAGAAACATGGTTCGGAACCGTTGAATTTCCCAACCTCTGGTCCCGAATCTTCCTGAAACCGTGGTTCGAGAGACAGTTCTTGGTGCCGGAAGTTCCACCGCGCGCCTGGAAGCTCTCCTGCAATGGTACGAGCGTTGGGTGTTGAAACCGGACCTTCGCACAATCAAGGTAGATCGCCCGATTTTTCTTATCGGGTTGCCCCGTTCCGGGACGACCATGCTGCAGGATCTCCTTTGCACGCATCCGGAAATGGCCTACATCACCAACACCATGCACCAACTCCGTAAATGCTTTTGTTCGGCTGAAGTACTTCGCAAACACCTGCGACTCGACGCGCGGGGCGAACGGTTTGTAGGCGATAGCGTAACTGTGGATACTGGGTCCGCGAGTGAAGCCGTCGTATTTTGGGCCGAATGGCTGAAATGGGATCCATATTCCTTAGAGTATCGGAGCCGTAGGCGGAGCGATTTCACCTCCGCGGAGTTGGCACACATCGATCGCACAATTCGCCAGGTCATCTGGTGTTTCGCCCCCCACGCCCGGCGGTTCTTCAGCAAGAATACGAATCTGATTCCGGACCTCCCGCTGCTGGCGGAGATATTTCCCGACGCCAAGTTCGTGCATATCGTGCGCGACGCGCGGCTGTGCGCCAACTCGATGCTCAAGCTCTATGAAGCCAACCAGCGGCAATTGGATGAGATCCTTGCGCGGCACCGTCACGGTATCTTCGACGAGCGTCCGCTTGTTCCTTATCCACGCTTTCCGAAATTGCCCGAATATATGAAGGAATTCGGGGGCGAAGACATCCGCACCCCCGCGTCGCTCTGGAACGATTCTGCTTCTTACGTGCGCGAGTGTCGCAGCCTGTTGCCCGCGTTCTATGAAGTCCGATTCGAAGACATCCTGGCCAACCCGCACCAAGAGGTTGGCAAGATCTTCGAGTTTTGCGAATTGTCGCCTGTTACTTCGGACAACCAGGCCTACGAAGACAAGATCAGCGCGGTGGGTGTGGTGCGCCACAAGAATAAGTACACGGGATTCGACTTGGTGACGGAAATCTGCCGCGACAATCTGCGACGGCATGGTTATGCCCTGGAGACGTAGCTTACTTCCTGACGATGGAATAGAACTACTGGTTGCCCTATCTGAAGTCGCGCAACCCCGCCCGAATGCGCTTATTTTGTTTTCCCGTATGGTCAAGAAACGGCAAGCAGGCTCATGTATTGCGCAATCGCTGGCCCGTCGCCGACGACGTGCGAGAACTTAATGCACAGCGTATCGTTCGAACCATACGGAAGACGCTGCCGTGCTCGCCGTGAAAGCGACTCCCACGCCACAGAGCTGTGAATCGCCAGGCAGACTTGGGCAGCCATCGCTCGGCCGCGGTTTGCCACCCAAGCAACATCGCCATTCGCACCGGTCGCAAGATCACCTGGTATCCGGCGAAGGAACAAATCATAGGTGACGATCAGGCGGCCGCCATGCTCAGACCACTGCCAGGCGGAAAGCAGATGCCTCAAGACAGGCGGTCAAGAATCGCTGGACTAACGCACTGGATCAAAAACGTTTGCAAACAAATTACCTACGCACTACCTTAAGGGGATCATGGCAACCGGGTGAGTTGGCTGGTTGTTCGTCGCCCCGAGCGGCGGCCGCGCGCGTTGCGGCGGACGGCATCTCTGCGTTTCTCATACCGTTAGAAAGACAAAGAGCCATGGCGCGGAAACGCACCGTTCGAGCTGGCTGGCGAGTGCGACTCCTAGGAGAGGTGTTGGAAGCACGCTTCTGCCTGAGCGCGGTGAGTGCGGCGTTGCCCGTTGTGACGAATACGACCACTGTTGAACAGGACGGTGCGCTGTACGTGCGACTGGGCAATCCGCAGAACGCCGGGACGCTCTCCGGTCTGGGCGGCATCGCGTTGGAAGGGGGTGGGACCGACATCGCTCAAGTCTTCCAGTGGCTCGGCGGTCGAATGGGTGGCAAAGGAGACTTCCTCGTCCTGCGTTCGGAAAACGACTCCTCCTATAACCCGTACATTTATAAGTTTGGCGGTTTTAATTCGGTCGCCACGCTCGATATTCCCGACCGCGCCGCCGCGATGAATCCGGCCGTCATGCAGATCATCGAGAGCGCCGACGGCCTGTTTATCGGCGGCGGGTCACAAAACGAATATCTCGATTGGTGGCAAGGAACGCCGGTTGAACAAGCGATCGGTGCCGACTTGGCGCGGGGCGTGCCGATTGGTGGCACAAGCGCGGGCACCGATGTTCTTGGCCAATTCATCCAGTCCGCCGAGTACAACAGCATCGCCTCGACCCAGGCGTTGCAGAATCCTTTTGATCCCAATATCACGCTGGACCAACAATTTCTCCCGACAAGCGCGTTCCCGTTCCTGAACAACACGATGATTGATGCGCATTTCATCACGCGCGACCGGACGGGCCGCTTGCTCACGTTCTTGTCGCGCGTCGATGCGGCGGGCTGGTCACCCAACGATCGTCCGCAAGGAATCGGCATCAACGAACAAACCGCGCTACTCATTACCCCCAATGGACAGGCACAGGTGGTCTCGAACCCGGGCGCCAGTAATCCGGTGGTCGAGTTTTTCGCCACGCCGGGCCTGCCGCAGACCGTGCTGCCCGACCAGCCGCTCACTTGGAACTCGATCGCTGTCGACATGGTGAGCAGCGGGGGAACATTTAATTGCAGCAACTGGGCCGACAGTTTTCAAGTACATAACCAGTTCTCGACGTACTCGACAATCACGGTAAACAAAGGAGTGTTGATCGAGACTTCCGCGGCCAGCGCGGCCGACTCGCCGGCTTCCGCCAAACCGGCGCAAGACGGGCTCGCGGCGCCGGCGTCTCTACCGTTTCCGGCCCAGTGACCTCCGCACTATCGGCGGCCGTGACCAACCAAACGACCACGTACAATCCCATCTTGTTCAGCGACAGTTACAACTCGGTGCCCGGCCGCATCGTGAGCTTGCGAGACGCCGTGGAGGCGGCCAACAGCAACTCGGGTACGGCGACCACCACCATCAACTTGCAAGCGGGCGTGTACACACTCTCGATTCCGAGCAACGGCCAGGAAGATGGTACGACCGGCAACCTGGTGGTCAACACTACGAAGCATGTCATCGTGTTGCAGGGCAAGGGGACCAGCGGATCGAGCGCCACGACCATCAACGCCACGGCACTCAGCGATCGTATTTTACAATTATTCCCTGGTGCCCAGGTGGTACTACAAGATCTGGTACTCACGGGCGGTACGGCCAAAGACGCGGGTACGCCGGGAAGCAGCCCGGCCCAGGGGGGCGCAATCCTCGACAACGGGGTCTCGTTGTCACTCAACGACGTGTGGGTGGCGGGCAATTCGGCGCTCGGTGGCACCGGAATCGGTAGTCAAGGAGGCGGCATTTACAGCAGTGGCGGCAGTCTCACGCTGAGCAATAGCATGATCGCCTCGAACGCCGCTTACGGCGGCGCCGGGCAGAGCGCGCACGTCGAGCCGGGCGGCAGCGGCGGCATAGGCCAAGGGGGCGGCATTTACGCGGCCGGTGGATCCCTGTCTCTGCTGGGGACCGCATCCAGCCCTAATCGGATTGAAGGCAATTACGCCGATGGCGGAACCGGCGGCAGCGGAGTAAGCGGCGGAAACGGCGGCAACGGGCAAGGTGGAGGTATCTATGTCGCCGGCAAAGGCTCGCTCGCCTTGACGCTGAAGATGTCCAATACCATTGTCTCCACGAATTTCGTGCAAGGGGGCACCGGCGGCAGTGGTCTGGTTGGACCCTTCGGCAACGGCGGCAGCGCCCAGGGTGCAGGACTCTATGTCAGTGGAGGCTCGGTCACGGTCGAAGTCACGTCGAACAACGACTCGTTCCAGTCCAATCGGGCGACCGGCGCCGGCGGGCAGAATGGCGGTAACGCGCAAGGCGCCGGGCTCTATGCGTCGGGCGGCTCGCTTTCGCTCACGCAAGACACCTTCCTGAACGCCATTGCTCTGGCAGGCAATGGCGCCGTCGGCGGCACTGCTCAAGGAGGCGGTCTATTTACCAGTGGTGGCGCCCTGGTCGTCTCGCAAGATAGATTTTCCGACAACGTGGCCTTTGGCGCCGCCGCGACCAGCGGCGCAGGTTCTGGAGGGGCCGGCCAAGGAGGCGGTCTCTACGCCAGCGGTGGCATCCTCATGCTCACCGGCAACACGGTGCAAGCAAACAAAGCCTTGGGCAGCACCGGGGGTGACGTCGCGAGCAGCAACCTGGGCGGCTCGGGAGGCGCCGCGCAAGGAGGTGGGCTCTACGCCAGCGGTTCGGCGTCCGTACGCTCGCAGAACGACTTGTTCCAAGCCAATTCCGCGTTGGCTGGCGGTGGCGGCTCGGCGGCTAGTGGCGGCCCCGGAGGCACGTCGCAAGGAGGCGGCATTTACAGCAGTGTCGCGTCGCTTTCCCTCAATACAGACCAAATTCTGAACAACACCCTCAGCGGCGGCTACGGTGGTGAAGCGGTGCGCCAACGGCGCTGGCGGACTGGCCGGCGCGGCCCAGGGAGGTGGTCTCTACCTGGCGGACATCTCCGCAGCCAGCAGCGCCGCGGCGGTTAGTGTTCTCCTCTCGTCGATCACCGCCAACGCGGCAACCGGGGGCCTGGGAGGGGGCACGTTCTCCGGCGGCGCCGGGGGCAATGGCGGCGTGGCACAAGGGGGTGGCGTTTTTGTGGCCGACCTGTCTTTGAACACGACATCCGATACGATTTCCCAAAACACGGTGACCGGCGGTGCCGGAGGCAGAGGCGCCGTGCTAGGACAGGGCGGCGCCATGCAAGGACCGAACGTTTACGCCAATGGCGGTAGCACCGCGCCAGCCGCCAGCGCGTTGACCGTCGGCGCTGCGAGTTCCGCTAAGAGCGTTACGATCTCGCAGTCAACGATCGAAACCAACCCGCCCGTGGTACAACAGGTTGCGGCTCGCCGCGGGTTGTTTGAGCAGCTCTCGCGCCGCGACGCGCCGCCGGCATGACAGACCACGAATTGGATGCCGCCGTCGAGCAGCACCGGTGCGGCCGGTTGGACGCGGCGGCGCAAGCCTACCAGCGCATTCTCGACCGATGGCCCGGCCATGCGGTGGCGATCAACTTGCTGGGCGTGGTGGCCCATCAGCAGGGCGACCACGCTCGGGCCCTCGAACTGATTGGCCGCGCGGTCGCCTGTTGTCCCACCGAGCCGTCGTTTTACGCCAATCTGGCGGAAGTGTACCGCGCGTTGGGTCTGTTCGAAGAGGCGGTCGGTTGCTGTCACACGGCGCTGCGGCTCAACCCCGTTCTGCCCGGCGCAGCCAACAACCTGGGGCTGGCACTGCAGGCACTCGGACGGCTCGACGAATCGCTGGCTTGTTTTCGCGACGCGTTACGCATCGCGCCCGACGATCCCCTGATCCACAACAATCTCGGCAGCTGCGCTGCGGCAAGCGGGAGATCGGCCGGCGGCGCTGACTTGCTTCCGTTGCGCCGTGGAACTCGATCCGCGGATGGCCGAAGCGCGATCGAACCTCGGACAATTGCTGCTCGAGCTCTACCGGCGCGACGAGGCGCTTGCCCACTGCCGCCATGCGGTCCAGCTGTCTCCCGCGCTTGCCCAGGCCCACAACAATCTGGGCAACGTGCTCCGCGAGTTGGGACAGCTCGAAGAGGCCAAAGCCTGTTACAACACGGCGCTCGAGTTGAATCCGCAGTTGGCCCTGACGTTCAACAACCTCGGACAGGCCTGGCAAGAAGAAGGCCGATTCGACGAGGCGGCCCAGTGGTACCAGCGCGCGCTCCAACTTGCGCCCGGCGCGGCACGCATCCACTCCAATTTGGCCAGCCTGTACCAGGAGCGCGAACAGCAGGAACCGGCTAGCACCCACTACGATCATGCCTTGTGCTGCGATCGATCCTACGCCGAAGCCCATCACGGACTGGGCACGCTGTTGCACGATCAGGGGGACTTTACGGCCGCGCTTCGCGGCTACCACAGGGCGCTCGAACTGCGGCACGACCTGGTCGCGGCCTTGGTCAGCCTGGGAGTGTTGCGGCAAGAATTGGGGGACTTCGATCAGGCCGAGCGTCACTTTCGAACGGCGCTCGCTCACGATCCTGGCAACGCCACGGCGCTGGCCCAGTTGGCAACCCAATTGGGCGGCAAGCTGCCCGACGGCGATCGGACGGCGCTCGAAGAACGGATCGCATCTCCGGGGCTGAACGCCGCACAGCGGGCCGGGCTGCAGTTCGGCTACGCCCGCGTGCTCGATGCCCAGAATAATTTCGCGGCCGCCGCACGCCAGTTGCGCGACGCGAACGCGCTGAGCTTGCGTTATCGGCAGCAGCGCGGCCAAGGCTACGACCCCGCCGCGCACCAGCGGTTCGTCAGCAACCTCATCGAGGCTTTCGATCCCGAGTTTTTCGCGCACGGCCGGATTCGGCTCCCCATCGTTGCAGCCGGTGTTTGTATTCGGATTGCCACGCTGCGGTACCACTTTGACCGAGCAACTACTCGCCGGGCACTCGCGCATCCATGCGGCCGGCGAACTCGAGTTGGCCGGGGCGACCTTTCGCCGGCTGGGGGAATTACCGGGGCTCGAATCGCAACAGCGGGAGCTGACGGCGCAGCTCGATCGGGAGCGCACGTCCGAACTGGCAGAGGAATATCTGCACCGACTAGGTACGTTGGAGCCGGCTGCCCTGCGGATTGTCGACAAAATGCCCGACAATTATCTCTATCTCGGCCTGCTTGCCACGCTGTTTCCGCGAGCCGTCTTCATTCATTGTCGCCGCAATCTGCGCGATGTGGCCGTCTCTTGCTGGATGACCAACTTTCGGCAAATTCGCTGGGCCAACGATCCTGACCACATTGCAGCGCGCTTCGCGGCTTACGAGCGACTGATGCAGCATTCGCGCGCGGTCCTGCCGGTACCCTGCTTCGAGCTGCACTACGAGCAGTTAGTGGACGACCTTGAGGGCACGGCACGGCAACTGATTGCCTGGTGTGGGCTCGAATGGGAGCCACAGTGCCTCGTTTTTCATGAACGCCGCTTGCCCGTGCGCACGGCCAGCGTCACCCAAGTGCGACAACCACTCTATTCTCGGTCGGTCGGCCGCTGGCAAAACTATGCCCTCGAACTCACCGATCTTTGGGACTCGTTACGGCTTCCGCGATAAGATTGCCGGCAAACGTATTTATTTGGCTGACGAATGATCGTGCGTTGGTTCACAGAAAAGTCCGAGGTGGTTTCCGTCCATTTGTTCGCTTCGGCTACGCCTCAGCCAACATCTCCGCTCCAGCAGCACCGCGAGATTCCCTAACCGTTACCTTCATACCACCTGGTACAAGAAATCAGAGCCGGTCATGACGTTTGATATCCCGGCGAAACTTCTCGATCAGCAGCATCAGTTCCTGGATTTGCGCCCTGAGCCGGTGATTTTCAGCAGCCAACTTCTCGTACGTCGGCCGGATCTCGACAGCCGCCCAGTCATCATCGGTTTCACTTCTCGTAGCGCCCATACAGGCTATAAGACGAGAATGGAGCTACCCCAAGTTAAAGAGTTGGAGGCCGATTTTCGGAATTTCGAGTCCGAAATCGATGGTAAGTCCAATGTTGATGGGGTGCGGGTCGTGGGCAGGCGATGTAGTGAAGACCTAGGTCGTTGAATGTGGCCTCAGGCTGTGCGATTCTGTTCGCGATGACTGATCGCGAGTGAGGGATCGCTCATGTTTCTCAGGCGTTACGAGCGGCGGAAGAATGGCAAGCCGCATACGTATTGGGCGTTGGCCGAGTCGTATCGCACGGCTCAAGGCTCGCGGCAACGCGTCGTGGCCTATCTGGGCGAACTGAGTGCGGACGAGCAGGACGGCTGGACGCGGCTCAGTTCGCATCTCAACGGGGAAGTGAAAACGCGGCCGCAACGGACGCTCTTCGATCCGCCCCGCCGTGACGAACGGCGAGACGACGAGCCGCTGCTGGTGAAACTCAGCAGCATTCGGCTGGAACGCACGCGCGATTTCGGCGATATCTGGCTGGCCTGGGGATTGTGGCGGCTGCTGGAGTTGGACCAACTGCTGGAGCGGTTGATCGAGCCGGGGCGTGAAGACGTATCGTGGGCCACGATCGCGGCGATTCTGGTCATCGCCCGTTTCTGCGAACCGTCGAGCGAGTTGCACATCGCCGACACATGGTATCGCCGCACGGCGCTGGACGAGTTGCTGGGCGTCGCGGCGGAACAAGTTCACACCGACCGCTTGTACAAGGGTCTGGATCAACTGCTCCCGCACAAGGAAGCGTTGGAAAAGCATTTGCGGCAGCGACTTGGCGAATTGTTCGAATTGAAATGCGACCTGCTGCTTTACGACGTGACCAGCACCTACTTCGAAGGCGAGATGGATGGCTGTCCGCTGGCCCAGCGGGGCTATTCCGCGATTCCCGCGGTGATCGGCCGCAGGTTTGCATCGGACTGGTCGTGACGGAGGAGGGCTTTCCCGTGGGCTACGAGGTCTTCGCCGGCAACACCCACGATTCGAAGACGGTGCAGGAAATCATCGAATCGCTGGAGAAAAAGCACGGCTCGCTGAATCGGGTGTGGGTCATGGACCGCGGCATGGTCAGCGAAGCGAACTTGAAGTTTCTGCGCGAGCGTGGCGGGCAGTACATCGTGGGAACGCCCAAGGCGATGCTGCGGCAGTTCGAGCAGCACTTGACCACACAAGACTGGACGACGGCTCAGGCGGGCGTCGAGGTGAAGCTTGTGCCTGGCCCGAGCGGAGACGAGACGTTTCTGCTGGCCCGCAGCGCCGATCGGCGCGCCAAAGAGTTGGCGATGCACGAGAAGTTCACCGCGCGCATGGACGAGGGATTGCAGAAGATGCAGGCGGCCGCGGAAGCGGGCAGACTCAAGGACGAAGCGACGGCCGGCGAGCGGCTGGGCCGGTTGAAACAGCAGAACTGGCGCGCGTCGCACGCTTTTGACGTGAAGATCAAGAAACTGGCCACGCCGCGCGGCAAGCAACGCTTGGACATCACCTGGCAGCGCAACGCGAAATTCGGCGACTGGTCGCAGCTTGCCGATGGTTGCTACTTATTGCGCAGTAATCTACAAGGCGTCGACGCCGCGACGTTGTGGAAGCGCTACATCCAACTGACGGAAGCCGAAGGGGCCTTTCGGATCACGAAAGACGAGTTGGCGATCCGCCCGATCTGGCATCAGAAAGAAGACCGCGTAAAAGCCCACATCCTGGTCTGCTTCCTGGCCTACGCCATGTGGAAAACGCTGGCCGGCTGGATGCGGAACGCAGGCTTGGGCGACGCCCCGCGAACGCTGCTGGAAGAAATGGCGAAACTCAAAAGTGGCGACGTGACGCTCGCCGCCAGATCCCCGCGCGATGGGCAGCAACGACAAATCACCCTGCGCTGCGTGACGGAACCGGACGCCGGCCAGTCGGTTCTGCTCAATCGCCTGGGACTCTCGCTACCACGCCGCCTCCGCCGCCTCGACACCATGATCCAATTGTAGTGAAATAAACCTGCCCAAATCGCACCTAACTCCTTTGCCGAACGTCAAAACTCTTTAACTTGGGCTAACAGTCGAGCGACAGCACCTCGAGGCTAGTCAAGGCGGTAAACAAGTACCTTCTGTTTTCCTGCCTTCCTTATAAAAACGTCTTCGTCTCTGCGTGTACTTTACCATGTCAACAGGGCGGTGCCCCAAGCCAGGCCGGCTCCGTAGCCGCTGAGGAGCACGCGTTGGCCGCGTTGCACGCGTCCCTGCTGCACGGCTTCGTCGAGGGCCAGCGGGACGCTGCCGGCGGATGTGTTGCCGTAACGGTCGAGGTTGACGAACAGTTTGCCGCGATCGACCTGCAAGTATTCGGCGGCGGCGTCCAGGATTCGCAGGTTGGCCTGATGCAAAATCAGCAAATCGATGGCATCCACCGGAATGCCGGCCGCCGCGGCCACGTCCGCGGTCGAGGCTTGCAACACGCGGATGGCCCATTTGAAGACCGCGCGGCCATCCATCCGCAGATATTGCTGCCTGGCGTCCAAGGCCACCTGGCTGGCCGGCACGCGCGAGCCTCCCATCGTCCGATCCAGCAGGCCGTACCCTTCGCCATCCGATCCCAGCGTGTAGGCCGTCAAACCCTGCTGCGGCGAGCCGGGGGCGAGCAGCACGGCCCCGGCACCGTCGCCAAACAGAGGATAAACGTTCGTATCCAGCGGGTCGATGATCCGCGAATTGCAGTCGGCGCCGATGACCAGCGCCAATCGGCTGCAGCCCGAGGCTACGAACTGCATGCCGGTCACCAGCGCGTAGAGAAATCCGGCGCAGGCGTTTTGCAAATCCATGGCCGGGGCCTGGATGCCAAAGCGCATGCTGAACCATGCAAGCCGTTGCCGGCGCCAAATGGTCCGGGGTGAAGGTCGCAAGAATTACCAGGTCGATGTCGGCGGCAGTGACCCCCGCGGCGGCAATGCAACGCCGGGCGGCGGCCAGCGCCAGGTCGCTGGTGGCCATCTCGGGAGGCGCGAAACGCCGCTCGCGGATGCCCGTGCGCTGCACGATCCACTCGGCGTCGAAGCCCAGCGCACTGAGATCTTCGTTGCGAACGACCAACTCGGGCACGTAGCTTCCAGTGGCCAGCACCTGCACGCCTGTCAGTTGGCGTACTGGAGCGCGACATTTGTCGAACAAGTCAGACATCTAAACCGACATTTCCCAGATAGGTTGATTCTGGAACGGACCCAAACTCGGACAGGTCGCCATTAACAACGCGAGCCACCGCCAAGTCTAATGCGGAGGGAATTCTCGTCGTTTTCTTTACCACGCTTCCGATTCCCTGTTCCGACCATCAGATTTAGGCCCGGAACAAGGGCATTGCGGAATCTTCACGCGGGCATCGCACAGACTTTCTCCTTGGACCGGCCCGTTTCCGTCGTCACCATGCTCCGCGCACCGACGCCGGTCGCTACACTGACTATCTTGGCTTTGCCTCACCAAGAGTACCAACCGATCCGCCGTGAGTCACGAACCCGTGGAAGGGACTTGCGATGAACTGCGTTTTTCCGCCTGCAAAACACGCGGGTGGTCCCCTGCTCCGGCCGCCAGCACATGGATCCCGCTGTCGACGTGGACCATGGAATCGGTAATACTTGCCGATAAATTCGACACAAAAAAACCGCCGCGTTTCCTACGTCGAGCGGAGAGACGCACTTGAGCAGCGAAGCCATTCGTGCCGCGCCTTTCAAGGCATCGTCAAAACGGTCGATCACCATCGACAACATCGTGGCGATCGGCCCAGGCGAAATGGCATTCACCCGAATGCCGTACGGACCAAGGATGTACGCCAAGTAGCGCAGGGAACAGGCGAGGGCCGCCTTGGCCGCGCTCATCACGTTATAACTTGGCACAACCCGCTCTCCGCCTGCGAACGAGAGCGTCATGATCGATCCGCCGTGTTTCATCAGGGGCCGCGTCGCGCGAGACAGGGCGACGAACAAATAATCGCTCGTTCCGAGGGCGGTCCGCCAGCCGATGCGCACGAACTCCCTTCCCAGGTCATCCAGATTGGCGTAGGCGATCGAGTGGACCGGGATGTCAAACTGCCCGCCGAACGCCGCGCCAATTTCAGCGACGGCGCGGTCAATCGCCGCGTCGCTGACGTCACAGGAAACGACAAGTGTGTTGCCGATTTCCCGGGCGAGCTTTTCGGTGCGACGGCGGGCTGATTCGACGCAAGTAAAGCCGATCTCGGCGCCATGGGCATGAAGCACCTGCGCCACGCCCCACGCAATGTTCTTCGCGTTTGCTACGCCGGCCTCTAAGGCTTTCTTGCCCTGCAAGAGCTTATTCATGAATCACCCATCGCCGCGGGTCGCTCGATCATTGTTGCATGGCGAAAGATTAACAATAAGTAATCCAATGAATAAGTCGGCACCACTGTGTTCCCCAGCCCCTCCGCCGAGTCACTCCGAAAGAAGACTGACCGTTCATCGAATCCTAACCTCGTAATCGGCGCGTATCCAGCCCCCGCGAAGAATTTGAGCCTCACCTGTCGAGGCGGCTTTTCGAACGATGCGGCTCGCATTGCGTTCCACGTTTCGCTGACACGAGATTAACTATAGTGGGGGGGTGGCATAATGCCAGCGGCAGTGGAAAATCCGACGACGGATTTTCGAGCCATATTGCAAAGCGGCTGGCACCATCCCCGAGCGGATGGTCGAACAAGGTGAGGCACTGCGCATCGATCCCATCAGCGGAACTACGGCTTTGTGTGCCGTGGCGATTCGCGAACTTGGTGGCCGAAGTCGACGGGCAGGAGCGCGATCTTACGCGGGTGAAAGTCGGCCAGCCCGGCTGCGTCTGGCCCGAGATCTATCCTGAGGGGGTCTACGAGACGAGCATGGATTGCATCTCGCCGGTTGTCAACCGCCAGAGAGGCGTCGTGCAGGTAACGGTTAAGATCCGGCAGCCTGACAGCGTTCTGATGCCAGATATAGTCTGCAAGGTAACCCTCCTCCGAGGCCCATGCGTTCCGCGCGCTTAGTTCACAAATCCGGGAAGCCACTTGGGGCCCGACCCAACACCAGGCAGGCATTGGTTCCGCCCAAGCCGGTATTGATCGTCATGGCCGTTGCGAGCGGCGCGTGCTCCAACCGTTGCACGTGACGGATGCCCTCGCAATCGGGTGCCACGTTCTCCAGGTTGACCGTAGGCGCCACGAACCCGTGATACAGCATCAACACGGTGAATACCGCTTCTTGCGCAGCGGTCGCGCCCTGGGCATGGCCGCACAGACCTTTGGTCGAGCTGACGCGCGGGCCGGCGCCGAACAGTTCCCGTAGAACGCGCACCTCGATCGGATCACCGCTGAGAGTGCCCGTGCCGTGGGAGTTGATATAGTCGATGTCGCCGAGCCCCAAAACACGGGTCGATCGCAGGGCATCCTCAATCGAGAGCCGAAGCCCATCACCCGAAGATAGGAACATATCCTGGCCGTCATTAGCCGCGCCGTAACCGAGCACTTCGGCGTAACAGCGAGCGTGCCGGCGGCGGGCATGCTCCAATGTCTCCAGCACCAGAATCCCCGATCCAGCAGACATAATGAAACCCTGCCGATCGCGGTCATACGGTCGGCACGCAAGGCTCGGACGGTCGTTCCAGGCAGCCGACATGCCGTTTGAATTATCGGCCGAAAGTCCGACGACTTCCCAGGTATCTTCCTGAGCGCTGCCGCAGATGCAGACATCGAGCGTGTCTCGCTGGAGCAGTTCGTAGGCTAAACCGATATTGTATAACCCGGTGGCGCACGAAGCGGAAAGCGAAGCCACCCGCCCCTCGAGTTCGAAATACCCCGCCACGAAGGTCGCCGGCAACGAAACCAACACCCGCAGTGGATTGTCGGGAACCGCGAGTTTCGTGGCCTCGGTGCAGTCGCGTGGAACGTGGCCATTGCCGATCACGGTTCCCACCCGCGGCCCTACAAGTTCGTCTTCGGAAAGGCCGGCATCGTGAACCGCTTCCAGCGCTGCACCTAGCGCATACGCGGCGGCTGGGGACATGCACCGGGCAAGCGGCGGCGGCAAGCGGCCTAGCTCGGGCAAGGGAGCCGGAGCATAGACCGAGCAGCCGTAGCCAAGCGCCGTCATTTCCGGCAGATGCACCATCCCGGAACGGCTTTCACGCAGCCGGGTGAGTACTTCGGGCACGCCGGCTCCGATCGAGGAAATGATTCCCAGTCCGGTAACCACCACACGGTTCATGCAGCACCCATTATAGCAGTCAGATGTATAACCCGCCGTTGACGCGGATGACTTGCCCCGTGATGAAGGCGGCCCGGTCCGAAGCGAGGAAGGAAACCAAGTGGGCGACCTCCTCGGGCTGACCGGCGCGGCCCAAGGGGGTTTGCGCCACAATGCTTTCACGGTCCATGGCGGTCGTGGCGTCGGTCTCTATCAAGCCCGGCGAGACGGCATTCACAGTGACGCCTTTGCCGGCCAACTCGACAGCCAGCGACTTGGTGAAGCCGATGACGCCGGCCTTCGAGGCGCCATAGGTGGTGGAATGCTGGAAGCCGCGTTCGCCGCCAATACTGGTGAGATTGATGATCCGGCTGCCGTAGCCGCGTGCAGCCCAGCTCTTGACGACCGCCAGCGTGCAGAAATGCACGCCGCCCAGGTTCGTGGCCAGAGTAATGTCCCAATCGTCGGGCCGGACTCGCAACAGGGGCTTGTCGCGCTGTATGGCAGCATTGTTGACCAGCACGTCGATCTTTCCAACTTGCTCAACCAACTCCTTCACACTCGCCGCCACCTGCTCACGGTTGGCCAGATCGAACTGCCGGATGAGGGCTTGCCCCCCACGGTCGACGATTTGCTGGCGGGTCGCTTCGGCGGCGGCCTGGTCGCGAAGAAAGTTGATGATCACCGTGAGTCCATCGGCGGCCAGTTGCAGGGCAATGGCCCGGCCAATTCCGCGCGACCCGCCGGTGACCAAGGCAGTCTGCGGCTGCATGACTTCGGTTTCCTCAGTTCGGGATCCGTTCCTCACGCGGCAGGGTCGCCTCCTGGCGACCGCCGGCCGGCGATCAGCCCGAGGCGCAGCGTGATTACGGTTTCGCCCCGCTGATTGCCGATCCGCATTCGTGTGGTGATGATTCCTCGCTCGGCGGACATAGCCCGCTTTTCCAAAATCTCGGCATCGAGATCAAGCGTATCGCCGATCAACACCGGCGAGGCGAACCGCACGCGATCAAGCGAAGTGATCGCCATCATCGACTGCGGCCAGAAGGTGAACCAGCCGAGCCTGGAAAGCAGGCAACTCCCCGCGACCAGCCCGAGCATGCCATGCGCGATCCGCTGTCCGAAGGGGGTCGTCCGCGCGAATTCGGCATCGGTATGGATTGAGTTCCAATCGCTACTGAAAGCGGCGAACATCACGACATCGGCTTCGGTGATCGTACGGCCGGGCGTTTTGACTCGATCGCCGACGATTACGTCCTCAAAGAATTGCTTGAACATTCGTCATTTGCCCGAGGCTTCGAGGAATTTAACAATGTCGGCCGGCGTGCGGCAGACTTTGCGATTGTTCATCACTGATCTCGATGTCAAATTCACTCTCCAACGCCGCCAGGATCTCGACCAGATCGACCGAAGTGGCACCCAGTTCGTTGCGCAGCGAAATGTCCGGCTTGATGTCCGCTTCGCTGATTTCCAGATTGTCCAACAGGATCTTGTTCACCTTCTGCTCAATGCTCATCGAAGTTCACCTCGTAATGAAGTTTAGTCGTCGGATTCATTCGTCAACGCGTCGAAAAACGATCGTCTCGGCGGAGCCCCCGAAACCGAACGCCAGACACTGGGCCGTGGCGAAACGTATGTTGGTCGGATGATGAGTCACATGCCGCAAGCCGGCGCAGTCCTGAGAAACGTCGTCGAGGTTCGTAGTGGGCGCAACGAACTCGTCGCGCATCATGAGCAGCGTGAACGCGGCCCGCAGCGCTCCATGGGCCCCCAGGGAAAAACCTGTTTGCCCACTTGTCGAGCTTATGAGCGGTTCGTCGCCATAGGCCTCGCGCAGCACGCGGGCCTCGACTTCATCTCCTCGGGGCAAGCCTAGGGCCTGCGCGTGGACGTAATCGATCCTCTCGGCGCCATGGGCACGCGCCTGCGTCCGAGCAACGTCGAGGGCCCGAGAAATACCCCGACCGGTTTGCTCGAACATTTCGACTCCGCTGGCAGCCGAACCGTATCCGATGATCTCGGCCAGCGGCGCCGAACGGCGGCGCTCCCAGCTTTCCAGCAACAGCACCGCTGCGCCGGCGGACAGGATGGTTCCTTGCCGCGCCGCGTCGAACGGCCGGCATGCCCGTTGAGGCTCGAGCAGATTTCCGGCAAGTAGATCGCCCGAGCGGGCCAAGCTGGGTCCGAGTTGCCGCCAACCGTCTTCTTCGGTGGCTCCGCACAAGACCGCGTCGGCCCGCCCCTCGGCAATCAGCTCGTATCCTTGGCCCAGACACGCGATGCCGCTGCCGGCCCCCGCGGATGCCGCGTACGACCGGCCGCGCAGCCCCAGCCACGCGGAGAGATTCCCCGACGCGGTCGAAACCATCACTTTCGTAACGCCCGTGGCACCGGAGCGCGACTTCCTGCCCGCCAGAAGCAGTTCGCGCATCACGCCCAGCTCCTGGATGCCTCCGAGCTCGCTGCCGACGATCACGGCCGTGCCTTCGATGGGTAATTCGGCGGGCTCGATCCCCGCACTTTCGATGGCGGCCCGTGCGGCCTCGGCAACGTACAGGGCTGAGAGCGACATCGTGCGCCGTGCTCGCGAGTCGATCCGGACGGGCGAAAAGCCCTGGACGGGGGCATAAGCGTCGCTCGGCAATCCGGCCGCCAGCAACTCGGGCCGAGCAACAACTCCCGAACGACCGCTGCGCAGCGCTTCGGCCACCGATTCCGTCGTGCATCCGAGCGACGAAACAATCCCCAATCCGCTGACCACCACACGTCTCAATTCGGTCACTTCCCATTTGGAGTTGGCCTGGCTCGTAGGGCGTTTTTCGCCGGACGATCGGCAGTGGCTGGGACCCCGGCGGCGCATGACTCGTGCCGTCGCTCTCGGCAGCGGCTCAGTCGGGCATCAGAACGATCTTACCAAGCACGTCGCCTCGTTCCAATACCCGATGTCCTTCGGCCGTGTCTTTCAAGGGCAATATCATGGCGATCACCGGCTTGATCTGACCGCTGCGGACGAATCGCAAGGCGTCGAGCAGCTCGGCCGTGGTGCCCAAGTGAGAGCCCAAATAATTCTGCTGTTTGTTCCACAGGAAACGAATGTCCAAAGGTGCCTTGAAGCCGGTGGTGGCTCCACAGGTGACGATCGTTCCACCCCATTTCAGGCAGTAGGTGCTGTGCTCCCAAGTCGACGCACCCGTATGTTCGAAAACGATATCCACGCCACGGCGATCGGTGATATTTAGAACTTCCCGATTGATCCGCTGTTTGTTTCGGTTGATGGTGTAGTCGGCGCCGAGCGCCGCGGCGAACTCGCACTTGGCGTCGCTGCTGGCCACGGCGATCACCTTGGCGCCGAATAGCTTACATACCTGAATGGCTATGGATCCGAGGCCTCCCGCGGCTCCCCAGACCAACACGAAGTCCCCCGGTCGGATCCGCGCGGACCACCAGCATCCGCCAAGCCGTGACCAATACCGAGCCGATCGCGGCGGCTCCGTCCCAACTCAAGTTCTCGGGCTTGGGGATCACGTTGCGGGCCGGTGCTTTGGCATATTCGGCTTCCGACCCATCGTTAGGTCCGGTCTGGAAACCCCAGATCGCGAAGCGCGGGCAGAACATCGACTCGCCGCGGATACATTCGATGCATTGACCGCAGGAAAACCCGCCATTGACCATCACCTCGTCGCCCACCCGGATGTTTGTCACCGAGTTGCCGACAGCTTCGACGATTCCCGCGCCGTCGGTGCCGTTGATGTGCGGCAGACGGAAATCGAGGCCGGGCAACCCCTGTCGAGCCCAGAGGTCGTTGTGATTCATGGCCGCCGCTTTGATGCGGATCAGCACCTCGTCGTTTTGGATCGTCGGAATCGGCAGGTCGTCGCGGTATTGCAAAACTTCAATGCCGCCATGCCGCTCAAACATGATCGCTTTCATAGAGGAGGACTCGACTGGAGGATGCGTGCGGTTTCGAGGAAGCAGGAAACGTCCGCAGCGGAAGTGTAAAGCGACATCAGGATGTGGTGGGGGCTACCTGCGACAGCAGGAACCCTGGACGGCTCTTGCGCGAGCCGCTCGAAAAACTGCCGCGGCACGACTACGTCGATGAGTTTTTCGGTGAACCAGGCTCCCAAGATCATCGTCTCACGAAAGGTGGAGCTCCTGACGCCCAACCGTAGAGTGCGCGCAAGTCGCTTCGCGTTCAGCCGGCCTTTCAAGGCGAACACACCATCGATCAATCCCAAATTCGCTCCGCGCATCAGGAACTCCGCCCGATCTGAGATCGTTGCCGGACGTCGTCGAATAATCATGGAAGCAGCGAGACTGAAACGCCTCGGTTAGTATTTCTGTTCGAGTTGAATTGGTCACGATAGGCCAAGATTTCTCGCACGGCCTGCGGGGCCCCGCCGGCCGCCCGTAAAGAAGTTTGGAGCCGGCCAATCGCAACGCGGGCAGCCGGATTACCGAGCACCTCAAGCGTCACGCGGCGCAATTCGGCCGGGCCGATCCCACGGGAAATGATTCGTCCGACGCCCAATTCCTCGAGCCGATTCGCCTGAATCTTTTGTTCGAGCGTTTGCGGAAAGATCAACACCGGGACACCGTAGTACATGCTTTCGCAGCAGCTGTTCATGCCTCCATGCATGATGAACACTTGGGCGCGTTTGAGCACTTCAATTTGGGGGACGTACGGCCGTACGATGAAATTCGGCGGCAGGGGGCCTAGGCTCTCGACAGGAACTTGCACGCCGATCGACATCACGACCGTCTCCGGCCGACCGCGGAAGGCTTCGATGCATTTGCGGTAGAACTCGGGTTGGATGTTGGTCACGGTCCCCAGTGCAACATAGACGACTGGCCCAGTTTTCAGCCGCTCGATCGGAAAATCGCCCACCGGCTGGCTAGCGGGCACCGAAGTGCCCACGAATCGGAACCGCTCGTCGAACAGATCGGCTCTCGGCTGGAACTCGCGGACTGTGTATAGCACGTTCAGCCCTGCGAAGTTGCTCAGCATGTCGAACACTCCCAGCCGCGAAACGCCGTACCGGCGACGGAGGCGCCAGCCGATCCGTTTGAATCGGGCGTAGGCCAGCGCGCCGCGTAATCCTTCGAACACCGCCGCGAGCGGGCTGACGAATTTTCCCACCAGCGACGGGTGAATGGCCGCGGTAACGATCGAGCAGACGCTGGGCGCGCCGCTGAGCTGACCGGCAAAACGTCCCCAGGGACAAATCGAATCGTTAATCACGCAGTCGAAGCGTTCACGTTCGATTTGGGCCAGCGCGTCGGGCAACAGAATTTCACCCCACCGCAGCAGCAACTCGACGAACTTGACCACGTTGCCCGGCGCATTCCGGTAGTCGAATCCCAACGGCGGCTGAAGAAACCGAAACTCGGCCCCGGTCGCCTCGACCTTAGAGCGGAACTCCGGCTGCGAGTAATAGATGACGTGCTCCCCGCGTTCGACGAGACCGGCCACGACGGCCAGCGTCGGATTGACATGCCCGTGGGCCGGAACATTGAAGAATCCGATCTTACCCATGCGCACTGATGTCCTGCGCGGTACGCGGAATCGAGGCGGCAGCCGGGGTCGGCCCAGTCGAGTAAGCACTTTCCTCGACCCCGCAGTTCCACTTTCGGCACAACTGCTCCTGCACCCCTTCCACGTCCGGTTCCCAGCGCCGAGCCCTCTTTTGGATCCAACTGTCGTATTCAACCGTGGTCCGAGGCCGTGTGCCCACGAAATCCAGGATCTGGTCGATCGAGGCTTTCGGATGCTGACAGAACTCCTCGTAGCGGACGCTGGTCCAGCTCTCGGGCGGAAGACGGTCGATATTCCGGCGGAAGTATTCCCGTCCGCGCTCGCTCATCCGCAGCATGAAGCGTCGCACCAAATGCCCCGGCGCATCGGGCGCACCAATCCGGCGCATTATTGGCAGAAACCATTTCGACCGGTTCAGCTTCGCCGACGTCTCGTTGAGCATTTCCACGTAAGGATTACCCCCCTCGTTCCAGTTGCTGCGCAGGGCCTTGAGCTGTGAACTTAGGACATCCAGCGGATGCCGATGGATAAATACGAATTTCGCCCCCGGAAAGACCGAGTGGATGTAGCCGAAATTCGCGAAGTCCCACGGGTTCTTCAACAGCAGCGGCAGCTCGGGCACTTGAGTGACCTGGAGCTTGCGGCAGAACTCGGCAAACAGCGCCAAATTGCGCGGCTGGAGTTTCAGGGTCTTGGTGCGCTGGTGCAGCAGCATGCAATACTCTTCGGGCATGTCCGCGTCGAGCGGCATGTTGTCGATCAGCCGCGTATCCAAGCCGCGCGAGCGAAACATCGCATTCAACTCCGCCTTACCCGCCGGCTCCGAGTGTTCGAGGTGCCGTGAGAGCAGCTCATCGTAGCGAAGCAGATGATAAACCGTGACGATGTTGAAACCGCCGGACAAACCCAGCATCTTGTACAGGAGTGTCGTGCCCGAGCGATGCTCTCCGAGGATGAATACTGGTCGAAATTCCACGCCGTCCAACAGCGACATGTGAGGGCATCGGCTCCCAAGGCGGAAAGTGCTTGGGCAGTCGATACGGCGGAGAGACTCATCGGCGATCCATTCGGAGAAAAACCTTCAAGTGACCTTCACGGCGACCGGTGGGGTAGGTCAAAAGCTGCCGGCGGCTGTGGGCTTATCACTACGACTCGATCAAACGCCAGCCGTACCGGACCTGATGGTACTATTATATCGATTCGTGATCGGCTTCTCCCAATTCGGAGTCGTAGGGCGTGAGATGCGGAGAAGCGATTTTAGTATAATTCACTCTAAGCCGGAAGCAATGGGTCGAACGTCAGGGAGCAGCCTCGGAGAGACACCCCTTTCGCGAACCGCCAGGACGAACCACTTGCGGTTCAGTCATCTTTGAACTTGCGACACATGATGACGACATTGTTTCCGCCGAAAGCGAATGAATTCGAGATTGCGATTTGCACCGAGTGAGGGCGTCCCTGCTGGGGAACGAAGTCGAGCCCAAGTTCAGGATCGGGCTGGTCGCAGTTCCGCGTCGGATGCACGAACTGGTCGCGGATGCTGCTGATGACGGCTAGCAACTCGATGGCCCCACACGCTCCCAGGCTGTGGCCGATCATCGACTTGGTCGAGTTGATCGGCAGGCTAGTGCCCCGGGCTCCGAAAACCTCGAACAGTGAATTGGCCTCCACTCGATCGTTGGCCTCGGTCGAGGTGCCGTGGGCGTTGACGTAGTCCACCTGCTCGGGACGCACCCCGGCATAACTGAGGCATTGCCGCAAGGCCGCGACCTGCCCCTCCTGGCTCGGCATCGTAAGATGATGGGTATCGCTTGAAGCACCGAAAGCAGTGATTTCGCCTAAGATTTTCGCTCCCCGTTTTCGGGCCAGGGCCAGCGATTCCAAAACCAGCATGCCGGCCCCATCGCCGAAGACCAGACCGCTCCGCTGCTTGTCGAAAGGACGGCAGGCCCGAGACGGGTCCTCGTGCCGGGCCAGCACATGCATGTTCAGCCAAGCGCCGATATAACTCGGAACAACCGGCGATTCGGCGCCGCCGCAGAGGACGGCCTGTTCGATCCCCGTCTTGATCAACAGCCACGCGTGCGTAATGGCCGAGGCCGCCGAAGTGCAAGCCGAAGCCGTCACGGAATGGGAACCCTTCAAACCGAAATAGATGGAAATGTTACTGGCCACGGCGTTGATCAGGAGTTTCGAAACCGCCGTCGGTCGAACCGATTTCCAATGGCGCTGGAACGCGGTGATCGTGTTGTCGATCTCGCGCCAGGGACCGATGGCACTCCCGATGATCACCGCTAACCGCGTGTCGAGTTGGCGGTCCTGATCGTCGACCAAGCCCGCCTGCACGAGCGCTTCGCGAGCGGCGATCATTCCCAACTGCACGCTCTTTTCCGCCTTGCCCGAAAAGGGGCGGGCCAAGTACGGTTCGGCAAACATATCGTCAATTTCGCCGGCAAACGTCACCGGCATCGGACCAACGTCGAACGTCTTGATCGGGCGGATGCCGTTCGTACCCGAGCGCAGGGCCTGCCAGCTTGGTTCCCAGCCGATGCCCAAGGGCGTAACTGCTCCGACTCCGGTGACAACAACGCGATGTTGGTCGGAGGACATACGCGATTCCCTACTCCAGACGATTACCGGACTCGAACTGCGGACTGTTTTACTCGCGCGGGAGCCCCGGTTCGGCCCCCAAACTACCGGCCGTCGGCCGCGGGGGAATCACGGTCCATCGATCCTGCCGGCGGCGGGATTCGTGTCGCCACGGTATCTCGCCGATGGTCCCCCATCAATACCTCGGGATGCATCTCAGACCGCGGTCAGATGCATCACCGAAAACGTGAAGCGTGAACTCTCGGGAACCAGACACAGGATCCGATCACCCCGCTTGGCCCGCCCGGAGGACATCAACTCCTCGAGAATGATATATATCGACGCGGAACCGGTATTGCCTTTCCATTTTAGGTTCGTGAACCAGCGTTCGTAGGGAACCTCGAAGCCATCTTCGACCAGTCCATCGTAGAGTGGCTGTCGAAACCCTTCGGACGAATAATGCGGCAAGACCCATTCGATCTGATCCGGCTCGAGTCGATGGTTGTTGCGGGCTCGGAGACACGCCTTGCGGAAATAGAGCGGCAGGTTTTCACGCAGCACGCGGACGTCCTGCGCCAGGCTTAAATAGCCCTGCGACATCAAGACGTGGGGATCGTTGATTTCGTGGTAACCGACAAGTGAGCCGTCCGGCTGCTTCACCCCGCCCATATACATGCACGTCTCGGCGGCGTTTGCGTAGCTGACCAGATCGATCCAGTCAATCCTCAAGGACAAGGCATCGCTACGAGGCTCGGGAGTGATGACCAGGGCGCCGGCCCCGTCGGACAACATCCAACGCAGAAAATCGTTTTCGAAAGCCAGCAGTGGCTCCACCGTCAGGTCTTGGAGTTTGTGTTCCATTTCAGACTTGAAATGGCTGGCCCGCAAAAAGGCCGATACGAATTCAGAGCCGGTTACCACGGCGTTTCGAACGGAACCGGAAATGACATTGAGATAGCCATATTTCAAGGCGCTCATGCCGGAACAGCAAACGCCCGTGGTCGACACCACCTCGCAGGGAGCGCATCCCAGTTCGCCATGAACCATCACCCCGTGACCCGGAAGGATTTGATCCGCGCTGGACGTGCCGCAGGCGAGGTTCTCAATGGCGTCCAGCCGCAGGCCGGAGTGCCGGGTCGCGGCGCGAACGGCGTTGGCCGTCATCTGCGCGTTCGAGTGGGTCGAGCGTCCTGTCTTGGGCTCGAGCGCATAATGCCGCTGCTCGATGCCGTTGTAATTAAGGACCCAATTCTTGACCTGCGAAGAGCGGCCGCCCACCGCTCCCAACACGTTTTCGATCTCGTCGTTGTTGACCGGCGCATTCGGCAGAAAAACCCCGAATCCTGTAATAAACGCGTCTGGCATATTTCTTCCGTATCGTCGATTCGTTGCGGTTCAAGCCAAATAATTAGTTGCGCCGAAAAAGCAAGAAAGCCGCCCGGCTTAGCCGGCTCGTTCATCCCCCCACCTTTCCACAAGCCGCGCCGGACGGATTCGCCTTTCCGACTAAATTCTAGCATAGTTTCCCGATCATCCGTATTCAATTACTTCAAGGCATTCGTGTGCCGCCCATCGGACCGTCTGGCCAACCAGATCGCCGATCTGCCGAGCGAAGGATCATCCTCAGCCGACGGGCGCCCGTGCCCGGCAGTTGGCGGGCAACGTGCCGGCCGACCCACGTTCGCTCGGCTGGCACAAATCGGCGATATAGGCATCGAGCGGTCGACTAATCACCGGCCACAACAGCAGACGTAACAGCATCACCAGCGGGATGCCGAATACGATCACCAAAATCAGAAACGTCAAGAACATATAAACGCCCGCTCGTCGCCAAGCGGGTCCCCACCGTCCCAAGCCCCGCACGATACGCGCCCAGGCACGAAACAGATACCAACCCAAAAATTCCGGAATCACGTAACGGCGAGTGACATGCACTGCCCCGAGTCCGGCCAGAAACGGCCGGTCGTCGTCAGCCGTCCAGCGATCACTCTGCTCAGACACGGCCTGTCCCAAGCGGTCGAGCCGGTCGAATTCGCCGAGATCGATTCCCGCCGGCGGAAAAATGCCCCACAGCCGGTCTCGTTTGCCTAGAAGCAACGCCCGCGGAGTCGTGATGAACGTCGCCCAGGGGGGACCTTGGTGGGTGACCACGACATGATCGACGTGTTTCGCCCCACACTTCACCAGCAGTCGCTTCATGCACTGGTGCGCGGAGTGCCACATGTTGCGACTTACCGACAAGGTAATCACTTTTCGGCCCCGCAGCACCTCCGCATACGGCGAACGCAGCAGCGATTGGACCGGCAGTGCGGGAGACAAAAACCACACTGGGTAAGCCAGCACGACGAGGGCGAACTCGTCGTTCGGCTCGAAGGGCGGCGGCTCGATGGGCGACGGTTGCTCGAGAATGCATTCGGGGAACACGTCGAAGAATCGACCTAAGCTTCTCCAAGGGGAGGGGTACGGCGTGCATGGCCGCAAGTTTGCCCAGACGAACTCGACTCCGTCGGTGGCCAGCGGCCGAACGAACGACTGCACGGATCGAAAGACATCTCCGGATTGGGAATAAGAAACCACGAGTACCCGCATCATTCCCATCGACCTCGATTTGAAATTCACCCTGCGCCGGCGCACAGCGTTACCTGCCATAGCGCTTGGTGGCCGGCGAACGCGACCTATGCACACCTAATGCTCCCCTACCGGGAAGAACGCAACGGATTTCCGCAGCCGTTCGTCGCCCAAGTCGTGATCACATCACGGGGTCAGAGCTCCGTGGGCCACAACCGCATCGACGACATCGCGCACGGTCTTCAAGTTTTGAGCATCCGCGTCCGAGACGGCCACGCCCCAGGTTCGCTCCACATCGA
This sequence comes from uncultured Planctomycetia bacterium, assembly GCA_963807715.1. Classification (GTDB taxonomy): domain Bacteria; phylum Planctomycetota; class Planctomycetia; order Pirellulales; family PALSA-1355; genus CAWECK01. Next base: position 192,919 of record CAWECK010000015.1, on the reverse strand, counting down.
AACGCATCTCTAGCAGTTCCAACGAATCGAGGCCGAGTTCCAGAAAACTTGTTGCCTCGTCGATGTTCAGATGGTGGACCTTCTTCTCCTTGACGCGTTCGATGATCATCTTCAGATCATCGACGATGGCAACCCGATTAATCATTTGCATGGCACTGCTCCTCCACGGACAAAACGAAACATTCTTTTCTGGAAACACACGAACGAAGCCTCCGCGAGAGGCCAACGTAACTCTTTTTTGCCACTCTTCGGTCGTGATCTTCCTCGACCCTATCACGGTTGGTCGAGTGATGAGCTACCAGCAGGTCGTTGCTGCCGGCGGATACACGGCGTGCGATTTGCGGTAAAGTCTGTCCTCTTGCGGTTTTGCCGACCGGGTATCGCCCAGAATTTTGCGAAGCCAGTCCGGCGGTAGTGTCGTTAGGCGTGCCGATTGCTCTGCATGACGTCAACTGTTCGTCGGTTCTTACTAGCCTGCCAGGGTCACGAGACTCTCCTCTCCCTCCGGCTTCGCCAGACCATTCAAACCATGAACGGATGCCAATTCCAGTGAGCGCTCGGCGAGCTGCGTGAGGCTCGGGTCCTGGAACAACAGCGCCAGAGGAATTGAGATCTGCAGATTCAGCTCGATCACGTTCTTGAGCTCGATGATCATCAATGAGTCGAGCCCCAGATTCTTAAGCGGCTCATCGGCGTCGATGCGGCTCGGATTCTGGCCGGTGACTCGGGCCAGCGTCTCGACAAAATATCGAATCAACAAGCTATGCCGCTGATCGGGCTGGGTTGCTCGCAATTCCTGCAACATCAAGTCGTCTTGCGCCGAGGTGGCACTATTGTCCGTGACCAATTGCGAGACTAGTTGCGGCGGAGTGCTCCCGTCGAGCCGCAGCGCGACGTTCCAATCGATGGCAAGCACGGTGAGCTGGGCGCACGGCACCCGCAGCAGTTTCTCGAGCAATGTCAACGTGGGTTGAACGGGGAGCGGCGTCAGGCCGCGACGCCCCATCGCATCTTTTCGCCGGGCCTGACTACCGACTCCAGCCGCACCCTGGAATGGGCCAAAGTTGAGCGACAAGGCCGGCAACCTGAGTTGCCGCCGTTCCTGGGCCAGCGCGTCCAAGAAGCTATTGGCCGCTGCGTAGTTGGCCTGACCCTGTGAACCGACGACGCTCGCCACGGAGGAGAACAACACGAAGAAGTCCAAGGGGGCGTCGTGCGTGGCCCGGTGCAGGTTCCAGGCTCCATGCACCTTGGGAGCCATGACGCGGTTGAATTGATCCGCATCGAGCTGCACGATCAGTCCATCGTTGAGCACACCGGCGGCATGGATGACACCCCGAAGAGGCGGCAACTGCACTTTGATCTGTTCCAGGGCCGCATCGAGTTGCTTGGCCGAAGCGACATCGGCCCGAATCACTTCAACCGTAGTGCCCGCTTGTCGCAACCGTTGGATCACCCGCTCAGCCGATTCGGAAGCAGCGCGGCGTCCCAACAAGGCTAGGTGCGTCGCTCCCTGTGCCGCCAACCACTCGGCCAACTCCAACCCCAGCGCCCCCATTCCCCCTGTTATCAGATAAGTGGCTTCGGGTTGGATCGCTGTGCCGGGCATCTCGGCCGAACCGTCAGCGGGCTGGGAGGAACCCGAGAGCGAGACGAGTACCTTGCCCACGTTCTTACGTTGGGCCATGTAACGAAATGCATCCGTGATGTCGGTCAATGCGAACCGCGTGTATGGCAAGGGGCGATATTGACCCGACGCGAAATACGGCATCAACTCCGCGAACAATTGGGAGATCAAGTCCGGCCGTTCCCGGAACAACCGATCCATGTCGATCGCGAAGTAGGAAAGGTTATTCTGGAAGGGGAGCAAACCCAGCATGCGGTTTTGATAAATGTCAATCTTGCCGATTTCCAGGAACCGACCATAGGCCCGCAGCAAGCCCAGGCTCTTGGGAATCGCCTCGCCAGACAACGAGTTCAAGACCAGATCGATCCCTTGCTGGTCAGTAATGCGCCGGATCTCGTCGGCAAAGTCGAGGGTTCGAGAGTCGAAAACGTGCTCCACTCCCAACGAACGCAGGAACTCGCGCTTCTGGGGAGTGCCGGCAGTCGCGAACACTTCAGCACCGGCGGCTTGGGCGATTTGGATGGCGGCTTGTCCGACCCCGCCTGCCGCGGCATGAATCAATACTCGCTGTCCGCGACGAATTTGCCCCAAGTGGTGCAAGGCGTAGAACGAAGTCACAAAGGTGACCGGAATCGTCGCGGCTTCGTCCGCCGAAATTCCGGCCGGCTGCTTTACTACCCCATAGGCCGGAGTGATTGCGTACCGGCCGAAACAGTAGGGAGCAAGCGCGATGACCTCATCGCCTGGTTGGAAATGCCCCACCCCCGGGCCGACGGCCGTGATCCGACCTGCACACTCGATTCCCAGGGGAACGACCGCGTCGGTGATGCCGGGATAGAGCCCAAGCAGCTTTGAGCACATCACTGAAGTTCAAGCCGGCCGAGGCGACCTCGATTTCCACTTGGCCCGGCCCCGGTTGCAATCGGCGTGTCGGCCGCAGTGTCAGTCCTTCGATCGTGCCCGACGTGGCGATTTCGACACGTATCGGCCGGTTGCCGCGGACCAGGGCAGCATCGCGGCTCGGCACGCTGCGCGGGCTCGTCGACCTCGGCCAACAGTTGGGAGGCCCGAACCAACCGAGGCAGCCAGCGTTCGGAACCGCGCAGCACGAACTGGTCATCATGCCCTTGGTGCCACATCTCCTTGAACAGTTCGCGGGCGGCTTCGGCCACCGGGACGCGCGGGTCCAGGTCCACCAAAGCCGTGCGAATTTCCTTGTGCTCCCGCAACATCACCCGACCAAAGCCCCAGAGCGGGGATTGCAGCACTGCGACATCGGCCGGCTGGTTGTTGACGACCTGGGCGCCGCGGGTCGCGAGCCAGAAAGGCAGTTGGTCTTGCTTGCCGCGGCGGATGGCGAATTGGGCCAGCTTCAGCGCGGCTTGGCAGCCGAGTCGCAGAGCCTGGTCGAGTTCCTCGTTCCCGACCGCTACCTGCGGCAATGCCGCATCGAGACTCCACAAATGTACCACGCCCGAACAGCCGCCGTACAACTCCACCAAAGCGCGCCAGGCGTCTTCCGGATGGTCGAGATCGCAAGTCATCCGCCCGGCGGAAATGGCTTCGCTGAACTTACCGGGAAAGGCCAGCAGGCACGGCTGGCCGTAGGCTTCTAGGAACTTGGCAAGCGATTCGCCGACACCCGCCTGGTCGGCCAGAATCAGCCAGGCCCCCGCGCGTTGCCAATGAGGCTGGGCAACCGGCTCGGGCATTTTGAATGGTATGGCCGCCTCGCACTCGAGCTGGTAAACCCAATCGGCGGGAGAGTCTTGACCCAAGCCGCTCGAACCACTCCGGCCCAGACGCTGGAGCGTCAGGCCCAGTATCTCGGCATACAACTCACCTGCCCCGTCGCACAACAACACATCGCCCATGAGCGAATCAGGCAACTCGGTCAGACTTCCAACATCGGTCTTGAACCGGGCCACAGCCCAAAGCGAGCCCGCCAGCCGCTTCCAACTGCGGACGGTCTGAACGCCGACGGGTAAATAGGTGGCCCCGTCGGCCAGATCTTCCGGGATGGTGGCTGCGAGAACATGCAAACTGGCGTCCAGTACGGCCGGATGTAGCTGGTATTGTTGGAGTTCCTCGGCAATCGCTGAGGGAACTTCGATTTGGCCGACCGCTTGACCTGTGCCGCGGTTGAGAGTCCGAACGCTCTGGAATCGTGGCCCGTAATCGAGCCCTTGCTGCGCCAGCCGCTCGTAGTATGCGACCACGTCCAGCGGCTCGGGACACTGGGCGCGGCAGGCGGCCAGATCGACCGGCAGCATCTGCTGTACGTTCATTGACGCCGGATTGACGATCGTTCCGCTGGCATGCACGGTCCAGCTCGCTGCTTCATCATCTGCCGAACGGCCCAGGATCTGCATCGCTGATCGACCGGCAACTTCCGGTTGAAGGACCAGATGCAGAACCGTCGTGGTCTCCTCGAACAGGAAAAGCACCTGTTCAAACTTGAAATCTTCCAGGCAGGAATTCAAAGTGCCGGACATTTGAATGGCCGCAGCTGCGGCCATTTCGACATAAGCGGCGGCCGGCAATACGGCTGCTCCCTGAATGCGATGATCAGCCAAGAAAGCAACGGAACCTAGATCGATCTCAGCCTCGTACTGCACGACCGGCAGCGCCGATCGCACCCGCGCGCCCAGCAGCGGGTGACCCGGACCGCGCCGAGCCCGGCTGGCCTTCGATTTGCCCGGCAAGGTTCTCAGTGACTGGTCGACCCAAAATCGCTCGCGCTCGAACGGAATCGTGGGAAGTGCAACGCGACGACGGCCGTAGCCGCGATCGAAGGCAGCCCAATCGACCTTCACGCCGCTCGCCCACAGTTCGCTCAGCGTGCGCATGATTTGTTGCCAATCGTCTTCATTTCTCCGGAGGGTCATGAGCCAGTGACGTGGCCCGGCGGGAATGCACTTCTTGCCCATGTTGATGAGCGTGGGCGTGGGTCCGACTTCCAGCAAGACCGAGCAGTCTAAAGCCGTCAAAGTCTGTATGCCCGTAGCGAATCGCACCGGCTGACGGAGATGGCGACGCCAATAGCCGGCGTCAATCGTTTGGCCTGAGCCCAGTCCCTGGCCGGTCAAATTCGACACCACGTCGATCGTCGCCGGGCGATAATAGAAGTTCGACGCGAATCGCTCGAACCCGTCCAGGATCGGGTCCATGGCCGGAGAGTGAAACGCATGCGAAACTTTGAGCAGTTGCGAAGGAAGCCCCATCTTTTGCAACTCGGCAAGCACGCGTTGCACCATGTCAGTGCGACCGGAGATGACAACCGACTGGGGGCCGTTAATCGCGGCCAGTGAAACGTGTTCGGCATAAGGTTCGAGCACCTTCGTAACGCGGGCTTCGTCGGCCAGGACCACCGCCATCGAACCGTCGCGCGGAAGCGACTGCATCAGCCGACCGCGCTCGGCGATCAGCCGCAATCCGTCTTCCAAACACATTACACCTGCCAGGCAAGCGGCAACGTATTCGCCGATACTGTGTCCGAGCACCACATCCGGCCGTATTCCCCAGGAGATCCACATCTGGGCCAGCGCATACTCCAGCGCAAAGAGGGCCGGCTGGGTGAAGATGGTTTCGTCCAGCGAAGAGGGTCCCCCGGCCGAACCGAACATCGTCTCGACCAGCGGGCCGGGCAAGAGCGGGTCGAGCACACGAGCACAGTCGTCCAGCGTACGTCGGAAGGTAGGCTGCCTTTCATAAAGCTGCCGCCCCATGCCGACGTACTGCGAACCTTGGCCGGTCAGCAGGAACGCGACCTTGATCAGCTGTCGCGGCTTGACGTGCCCGGTGTGCACGGCGGGATTCGATTCGCCGGCAACAAACGCCTGCAATCGCTCGCAAAGCTCGTAGGAGTTCTCGGCGCTCACGGCAACCCGGTATCCCAAGGGGCTCCGCCCCGTGGCCGCGGAGAAACAGACGTCAGCCAGAGCCCGGTCGGTTTTGCCGGGCAACTCTTCGAGATAGCGTTGGGCCAGCTTCTCCAGCGCGGTCGGAGTGTGGGCCGTCAGCGGCAGCACATGGAGGGGGCGTTCGGGCTGCTCGATCGGATCCACAACTGCCGGCGCACCGTCGGGCGAAGGACGGTCGTGGGTCGGAACAGCCGCCAGCGGGTGGCATTCTTCGACCACGACGTGTACGTTCGTTCCGCCGAACCCGAAGGAATTGACGCCGGCCAACCGGCGGCCATCGATTGGCAACCAGGGTCGATGTTCGGTCGCCACTCGGAGCGACGAGCCGTCGAGCGACAGCTCGGGATTGAGTTGGCGGAGGTGGAGCTGACGATAGATTTCACGGTGCTCGAGCATCAGAACGACTTTAATCAGGCTGGCAATGCCCGAGGCGGTTTCCAGGTGGCCGATGTTCGACTTGACTGAGCCGAAATAGCAGGGATCGGCGTCGCTGGGCCGCCGGCCCAACACGTTTCGCAGGGCGTTGACTTCGATCGGGTCTCCCAACGGCGTGCCGGTGCCGTGGGCTTCGACATAGCTCAGCTGGTCGCAGGTGACTCCCGCGTCGGCCAAGGCCGCTCGGACGACGGCCTGCTGGGCCGAAGCGCTTGGCGCCGCGATACCGGTCGTGCGTCCATCCTGGTTGACCGCCGTGCCGCGAATGACGGCCAGCACCCGGTCGCCGTCCCGCTCCGCATCGGCCAGCCGCTTCACGATGACCACTCCACAGCCCTCGCCGCGGACATAACCGTTGGCCGAAACGTCAAACGGCTTACATCGCCCATCGGGCGAAAGCATGTGCGCCTGGGAAAAGGCGATCGTGACCTCAGGGGTCAGCATGACGTTGACGCCACCCACGACCGCCATTTCGCATTCGTCGCTACGGAGGCTCTGACAAGCCAGGTGCAGGGCTACGAGCGACGAAGAGCAGGCCGTATCGACGGCTAGGCTCGGTCCACGCAAATCGAAGAGATACGAGAGGCGGTTGGCGGCTATGCTATGGGCGTTGCCGGTGCCGGTATAGGCGTCTATCTGCTCCAAGTGATCGTCGATGTGCAACTGGAGCGTCGAGTAGTCAGAACCGCCGATGCCAACGTACACGCCAGTTCGGCTGCCCACTAAGTGCTCCTGGGCAAGGCCAGCTTGTTCGAAAGCCTCCCAACAAACCTCGGCCAACAGCCGCTGCTGAGGGTCCATGCGATTGGCTTCGCGGGGAGTGATGCCGAACAATTGCGCGTTGAAGAGGTCGATGTTCGGCAAGAACCCGCCCCAGCGCGTCACGGTCTTGCCCGGCCGCGAGCCATCGGGATCATGAAGCTGACTTACATCCCAGCGATCGGGCGGAACTTCGACAACCGCGTCTGTCCCATCCTGCAAGAGGCGCAAATAACTCGGCAAGTCTTCAGCCCCCGGAAACCGACAGGCCATACCGATGACGGCCAGCGGCTCGCCGACCCGCGACTTTCGCTCCGGCGCCGTCGCGGCCAACTCCGTGTCACGATGGCCGTTCTGAGCGCACGGCTCGCTTGTGGCTTTCGCCCTCGCGGTTGCGTGGCAACGACTGTCGAACCGAGCCGAAAATCCATCCAAAGGAGCTGTTTCTTCGGGTGTTGCCTGAGCACACGTCGGCTCATCCCCGGGGTTGAACCTCGCGCCGGCGGAAAATCCGTTCTGGGGGTGTCCGTTATGGTTGCCGGATGGTGGATGGATTGCGGAGCCTACGGCTTCAGTGGCTCGCCAGCTGGTCAACGCTCCGTCCAAATCGTCATTCAGGAATGCCTCTCGACACGCCTGACGGCGCGTCTTGCCGCTCGAGGTGCGCAGCAGATGTCGAGGCTTGATAAGGGTGATTGCAGCCAGCTGGATCTCATGAGCGGCGGAGACGGCACGACGAATCGCAGAGAGGACCGCGTCGAAGTCCTCGGCGGATCGCACCTGCCGATTGACCTCGGCGACGACCGCCGCCTGTTCGCCTAGCTCTCCGGGGACGGCAAATGCGGCCACGCCCCCGCCGAGGACGAACGGATGACTCTTCTCGACGGTCAACTCCAGATCATGGGGATAGTGATTGCCTCCCCGCAGGATGATCAGATCTTTGATTCGCCCAGTGACGAACACTTCGCCATCGCAGACAAAACCGAGATCTCCGGTGCGCAGATACTCGTTCGAGGTTTCGGGTAGCGTGGCCCGAAACGTGCTGAACGTTTCCTGAACCCGATTCCAATAGCCTTGCGCAACACTCGCACCTGAAACCCAAATCTCGCCAATTTCGCCGAGCGCGCAGCGGGCGAGCGACTCCGGATCGACGATCGCGACTTCCTGTCCCGGCAACCCCAAGCCGCAGCCGACGAGCGGCCGCGCGCCGCGGGGCGTCGGCCGCAACCACAACTGCGGAGTGCCGTTCCAGGGCCGCGGCGTCGAGGGTCCGCACCGTCGGGGCTCTCGAGCGGACATTCCCCGAGACCAGCAAGGTCGCCTCGGCCAAACCGTAGCAGGGACAAAACGCTTCCGGCCGAAAACCACAGGCCTCGAATTTGGCCGCGAAACGATCCAACGTTTCTGCTCGCACCGGTTCGGCGCCGTTGAGGGCCACCCGCCAACTACTCAGATCAAGATCGGCGAGTTGTTCGGAACCGATCTTTTGAACGCACAAGTCGTAAGCGAAGTTCGGGCCACCACTGATCGTGCCTCGATAGTCGGAGATGGCCCGCAACCAGCTTACGGGGTGCTCGATGAAGGACATCGGCGATAGCAAAGTGCTCGGACGACCCACGTAGAGCGGCTGCAAGATTCCGCCGATCAATCCCATGTCGTGGTAAGGGGGAAGCCAGAACACCGCCACGTCCGCCGAGTCGCATCCCAGGGCATCGGAAATGGACTGGGAGTTGTGAATCAGATTGCCGTGCGACAGCACCACGCCCTTGGGCATCCCGGTCGAGGCCGACGTGTACTGCAAGAAGGCGATCGACTCAGGAGTCACCGCCGGAGGCCGCCAGAGGTCGGCTTCGTCAAGCTCGACCTCGTCGGTACACCAACAGGGAAGCGAGAGCAACTGCGGCTTGACCACCTCGGAGAGTTTGAAACGCGACAACGTTTCCCGGGTCGTCAAGGCCACCTTAGCCCCGCTGTCGCGGACGATCGCCTGAAGTCGCTGATTGGGCTTTGAAGGATGGGGCGGATATGCCGGAACGGCAATGGCGCCGGCGTACAGGCAGCCCAAGAAGGAACTGATGAACTCGAGACCAGGCTGTTGAAACAGGACCACCCGCTCGCCAGCCAAATCCGCGGCCTGCAAGCGAGCCCCCAGCGCAGGCGCTTGGCGATCCAATTGTTCGTAACTGACCGTCTGCGGTTCGACGTCTTTGCCGGTCAGGAAGAAACTATAAGCAGTACCGCGGGGATCGAGTTCCGCTCTGCTTGCAAGAATATCGTTGAACGTGAGTTTTGGCATGACCCTCGCAACATCATGAGGGGCCGTGGCCCGAGTACGATTCCGCATTGCAATCTTTCCGCGTCCAGCTACGCAAGACTTTTTTCTAAATTAAGGTCGCGTTATTTTCTAAATTAAGGGAGCGTTAAGGTGTATAACTCTTTTAGCGTAGGACCTAGTGTATTAAGCGGTAAAGATAAATGCCAGTAGCAAGGGGCCGTTTTTTGCGCAAAATACAAAATCCTAACCTAACGGAGTATTCGGAAAACAAATTCAAGGCTTCTCGAACCCGCCGCCCATAAAGCGGTGTATATCTGTATAAAACCTGTGTTCCCACATTGACTTACGAAGTCTCATGCTACGCAAACGCGAAGCGTCCGCTGCGAAGACTGATGGATTGAGAATTTGATTGTGCCCACGGAAGACTCGCTTGCCCCGCAATTTCTTCCCATCAACTGGCCGAAGTTAATCGTAGGCCGGTACGGCCATTTGTCGCAGCGCGAATCACCGGAGAGCCCGACCCGCATCAATGCACATTTCGTGACGGTGGGTCGGACTTCCCCGACCGCTTCCATTGCGACAAGCGTGCCGATGAGCAGCGACTTGCGAGAGACGTGAAATGCCAATGCTGCCCCTTGATACTGTATAGGGGGGTTGGCCGAGAACCCATAGACCCATAGATTGATTCGCGGAGCGCCAATTCCAGCGGCCCGCCAAACGCGGCAATCAACAAGGGCCTCTTAGAGGAACGAAACCAGATTTCCATGCTTGCGATAGTCGAGCAGCCGCATGCCGGCAAAGTGCCGTGTGCATTGGCTGATCGGTTGTCGCGCACGCATCGAGTTGGTCACGCCGACTGCGGCTCCGACCGATCCCTCTGAACACGGCGATCGTCAAGCCGACCTGCGCACCATCCGCTGATCATTACCCCTCGCGTTGGCCGACCCCCACAAGATTGAGCCAAACGAATGGGCCTGGTCGGTCAAGACCCGGCTGGCAATTCGGCGGGGCTTCACCGGCTCGGCAAGTCGAATTACATTATCTAATAAACTATTTAAGTTTTCTGATGCTAGCGGGGTGCGGTCGGAAGTTTCACGGCCGTTAGCCCAAGTTAAAGAGTTTTGACGTTCGGCAAAGGAGTTAGGTGCGATTTGGGCAGGTTTATTTCACTACAATTGGATCATGGTGTCGAGGCGGCGGAGGCGGCGTGGTAGCGAGAGTCCCAGGCGATTGAGCAGAACCGACTGGCCGGCGTCCGGTTCCGTCACGCAGCGCAGGGTGATTTGTCGTTGCTGCCCATCGCGCGGGGATCTGGCGGCGAGCGTCACGTCGCCACTTTTGAGTTTCGCCATTTCTTCCAGCAGCGTTCGCGGGGCGTCGCCCAAGCCTGCGTTCCGCATCCAGCCGGCCAGCGTTTTCCACATGGCGTAGGCCAGGAAGCAGACCAGGATGTGGGCTTTTACGCGGTCTTCTTTCTGATGCCAGATCGGGCGGATCGCCAACTCGTCTTTCGTGATCCGAAAGGCCCATTCGGCTTCCGTCAGTTGGATGTAGCGCTTCCACAACGTCGCGGCGTCGACGCCTTGTAGATTACTGCGGAATAAGTAGCAACCATCGGCAAGCTGCGACCAGTCGCCGAATTTCGCGTTGCGCTGCCAGGTGATGTCCAAGTGTTGCTTGCCGCGCGGCGTGGCCAGTTTCTTGATCTTCACGTCAAAAGCGTGCGACGCGCCAGTTCTGCTGTTTCAACCGGCCCAGCCGCTCGCCGGCCGTCGCTTCGTCCTTGAGTCTGCCCGCTTCCGCGGCCGCCTGCATCTTCTGCAATCCCTCGTCCATGCGCGAGGTGAACTTCTCGTGCATCGCCAGCTCTTTCGCGCGACGATCGGCGCTGCGGGCCAGCAGAAACGTCTCGTCTCCGCTCGGGCCAGGCACGAGCTTCACCTCGACGCCCGCCTGAGCCGTCGTCCAGTCTTGTGTGGTCAAGTGCTGCTCGAACTGCCGCAGCATCGCCTTCGGCGTGCCGACGATGTACTGCCCGCCACGCTCGCGCAGAAACTTCAAGTTCGCTTCGCTGACCATGCCGCGGTCCATGACCCACACCCGATTCAGCGAGCCGTGCTTTTTCTCCAGCGATTCGATGATTTCCTGCACCGTCTTCGAATCGTGGGTGTTGCCGGCGAAGACCTCGTATCCCACGGGAAAGCCCTCCTCCGTCACGACCAGTCCGATGCAAACCTGCGGCCGATCACCGCGCGAATCGCGGGAATAGCCCCGCTGGGCCAGCGGACAGCCATCCATCTCGCCTTCGAAGTAGGTGCTGGTCACGTCGTAAAGCAGCAAGTCGCATTTCAATTCGAACAATTCGCCAAGTCGCCGCCGCAAATGCTTTTCCAACGCTTCCTTGTGCGGCAGCAGTTGATCCAGACCCTTGTACAAGCGATCGGTGTGAACTTGTTCCGCCGCGACGCCCAGCAACTCGTCCAGTGCCGTGCGGCGATACCATGTGTCGGCGATGTGCAACTCGCTCGACGGTTCGCAGAAACGGGCGATGACCAGAATCGCCGCGATCGTGGCCCACGATACGTCTTCACGCCCCGGCTCGATCAACCGCTCCAGCAGTTGGTCCAATTCCAGCATCCGCCACAATCCCCAGGCCAGCCAGATGTCGCCGAAATCGCGCGTGCGTTCCAGCCGAATGCTGCTGAGTTTCACCAGCAGCGGCTCGTCGTCTCGCCGTTCGTCACGGCGGGGCGGATCGAAGAGCGTCCGTTGCGGCCGCGTTTTCCCTTCCCCGTTGAGATGCGAACTGAGCCGCGTCCAGCCGTCCTGCTCGTCCGCACTCAGTTCGCCCAGATAGGCCACGACGCGTTGCCGCGAGCCTTGAGCCGTGCGATATGACTCGGCCAACGCCCAATAGGTATGCGGCTTGCCATTCTTCCGCCGCTCGTAACGTCTGAGAAACATGAGCGATCCCTCACTCGCGATGAGTCATCGCGAACAGAATCGCACAGCCTGAAACCACATTCAACGAACTAGGTCTTCACTACATCGCCTGCCGACGACCCTCGCCCCATCAACATTGGACTTACCATCGATTTCGGACTCGAAATTCCGAAATTCGGCCCCCAACTCTTTAACTTGGGTTAGCGCGAGGTGTAGCGACATGGTCGTGCTACTCCTCTTACTTTGCCAGCCCAAGCGGGGCGGCGGAAGCTGCTACCCGCGTTCAGGAGGCTACAATTCCTGTGAGATCGCAAAACCCGATTGATTCTTGCGCGAAGATTGCCTGGAACGCCGCGCCCTTGCCGACCATTCCTGCTGAGATGGCCGAGCAGTTCCTGTATTGCGTGCGGCGATTCACGGGAGGAGAAATCCACTGCATCCTATCGTTCGCTGGGCGAATCGACGAACAGCGGCTGTGGAGGGCCGCTCGTTTGACGCTCGACGCGCATCCTATTCTGGGCTGTGATTTTGTGCCGCATTGGTTCCGCCCCTACTGGAAGCGGCGCACCGATTTGGATCAGCGTGACTTTTGTGAGCTGATGAAGTGTGATGATAGTGATACGGCCACAATGCAATTTCTGACTTCTTCGGCCGAGCCAACGGCTGGCCCTCAAGTGCGTTTAATGCTCCTGCGCGGCGTTTCGGATACGTTGGTGATTAAGTTCAATCACATGATTGGAGATGCCGCTTCCCTAGCGGAATACAGTTACTTGTTGGGCGATATTTACGGGCAATTAAAGTCGGACCCAACCTTTGCGCAGCGCCGAACGTCGCCGGCAGCCGGAGCATGAAGCAAGTATTCCGACGGCTCGGTCCGAATGGCAGGGCGAGGATTCTGCACCAGTTCCGCCGAATAAAGAACGTTAGACGCCGGTCCCAGGGCCGCTGGAGATTCCCGTGGCGTACCGAACCGGCTCCTGAGTCTGCGTTTCGATTCTACCCCCTGGCGCCAGGGCGTCGCCGCATCATTGCCGAGTATGCTCGGAACTTAGGAGCAACCGTCAATGAAGTGCTGCTGGCAAGTTATTACCTCGCCTTGCAAGCCCAGATACCGCGCACGACCGAGGGTGCCGTTTCGATGTTCGTGGCAGTCGATCTCCGGCGCTATCTCGAGCAACGTCGTAGCGAGGCAATCTGCAACCTGGTGGGAGGGGTTGTGATCGGTCTCGATGTTCCAGCGGAAAGTGACTTGCCAGCGGTGACGCGTCTTGTCCATGACCAGATCGAGCCGCTACGAGAGAACATAGGGTTGGGCTCAGTCCCACAGTTGATCGAGAGCTCTTCGGCTTTCCAATTCCTCTGGAAATGCCTGCCATTCAGCCTTGTGAAATGGCTTTCCAGCCGTGCATCGAATTTCGAAAAGCTCGGCGTCACAAGCATGAGCGAATTGGTCTTGTCTCATGACCGGTTGCGTTACGGCGAAGAGAAGATTACGGGAGCTATAATGACGCCGCCGATTTATAAGGCGCCAGGGGTTTGCAATATTGCGGTTAGCTGCTTTGGAGATGAATTGGTATTGATTTCGGCCCTCGGGCGTGTCCTGGACGCGGACAGTGTCGAAAGCCTCCTGCAGGAAATCGACCGGCAACTTCCCCACTGAGTTCAGTACACCCCACCGCAGGCCCAGTTATAGGCCGTGCGAGACGTTACAAGCATGCTTGCGGGGCAGAATCCTGTAACGCTTGAACTTCTGACCCGTGGACTGGGGGGTGAATTCGATTCCGGTGCCCCGGAATATTGGCTCTAAGCAGTCGCTCAATTCGGTTAAATCATTACCGATACAAGATGCGATTTCCAGCCCGGTGATCACCACCGATTGCATTGGCTACCCCATGCGAGACTGAGCCAAACGAACGGGCTGGGGCGGTCAATACCCTGCGGGCAATTCTGCCGGGGTTTCATCGACTTGGCAAATTGACAACGGCTATTCCTCTTGTAGGATGCCTGTTGTCGCCATCAGGGGGCCGTCGAAAGTTCCACGCCCGTGAGCGTGGACATAGCGAAGTAGACGTCTAGCCGCCTATTTTTCCAGCCCGAAGGGGCGGCGGAAGCTGCTACCCGTGTTCAGGAGGCGACGATTCCTGTGGATCCTGTGGACGTAAAAAACCCGGTTCATCCGCACGCGAAGATTGCCATGGACATCGCGCCCTCGTCGACCATTCCCTTTGAATTGGGCGATCAACTTCTCTATTGTGCGCGGCGATTCACGGGAGGAGAAATCCACTGCATCCTATCGTTCGCTGGGCGAATCGACGAACAGCGGCTGTGGAGGGCCGCTCGTTTGACGCTCGACGCGCATCCTATTCTGGGCTGCGATTTCGTGCCGCATTGGTTCCGCCCCTACTGGAGGCGCCGCACCGATTTGGATCAGCGTGACTTTTGCGAGCTGATTGAGTGCGACGATTGCCATTCGGCCACGATGCAGTTTCTAACCTCCCCGGCCGAGCCAACGGCCGGTCCTCAAGTGCGCTTGGGGCTCTTGCGCAGCGTTTCGGATACGTTAGTGATCAAATTCAATCACATGGTCGGAGATGGTGCCGCCCTAGCGGAATATAGTTATTTGTTGGGCGATATTTACGCACAATTAAAGTCCGACCCGAACTTTGCGCCAACGCCGAGCACCGCCGGCAGCCGGAGCTTGAAGCAAGTAGTCCAACGGCTAGGTCCGAATGGCAGGGCGAGGATCCTGCATCAATGTCGCCGAATAAAGATCGTCAGACGCCGGTCCCAGGGCCGCTGGAGATTCCCGTGGCGTAGCGAACCGGCTCCTAAGTCGACGTTCCGATTCTACCCCCTGGCGCCGGGGCGTCGGCGAATCGTTTCCAAATATGCCCGAAACTTGGGGACGACCCTCAATGTAGTGATGTTGGCGAGCTATTACCTCGCCTTGCAAGCCCGCCTGCCGTGCGCGACCGAGGGTGCCGTTTTGATGTTCCAGTCAGCCGATCTGCGGCGCTTTCTCGTGGAAAATCGTAGCGAGGCGATTTGCAACCTGGCCGGAGGCATGATGATCGGTCTCGACGTTCCAGCGGAAAGTACTTTGCCAGAGGTGGCGCGTCTCGTTCATGAGCAAATCAAGTCGCTAGGGCGTGACTCGGGGTTGGGCACGTTTCCACTGTTGGTCGAGAGCTCCGCGGCTTTCCGACTCCTCTGGAATTGCCTGCCGTTTGGCCTCTGGAAATGGGTCGCCGACCACGTACCTCTTTCCCAAAAACACGGCAGCATCGCAGGCATGTCCGCCGTGGCTCTGTCTCCTGACCGGTTGTACTTTGGCGACGAACAGATCACGGGAGCGTGCATGACGCCCGCAATTGCCAAGTTGCCAGGGATTTGCCTCCTGGTGGTCAGCCGCTTCGGGGATGATTTGACCTTGATTTCGGCCCTCGGGCATATCCTGGACGCGGACAGCGTCGAGAGCCTCCTGCAGGAAATCGACCGGCAGCTTCCTCACTGAGTCGTGTGGCGAAGAACGCGGCTACGAAGATCTTACCTCCGCTGAAACCGAGCAGCCTAGTGGTTTAGGCTTTCGCCTTACTAGAACACCTAGGAGCGGCGAGACGGTTCCCAGTCGGGCTGAGCCACGATCAGCGCGAATTGACCCCCCCGAAGCCGAACGAATTACTCATCGCCACGCCGATTTGAGTTGGCAGGGCATGATTCGTGACGAGATTGATGCAGCGGCACGACTCGTCGACCTCCTCGACATTGATGTTCGGCGCGACGAAACCGCCTTGCATCATCAGCAGGGTGTAGATCAGTTCGTTACTCCCCGCCGCGCCGATCTCGTGGCCGGTCATCGACTTCGTGGAACTCACAAACGGGCGATCGCCGAATACCTCCGCGATTCCTTGCGCTTCCACCGTATCGCCGACTTTCGTGCTCGTCGCATGGGAATTGATATATTGCACTTGCTCGGGTCCGATTCCGGCGTCGGCCAAGGCCATTTCCATGCAGCGCACACTTCCGACACCCGATGGGGTCGTGATGTTATAACCATCCGAATTGCTGGACACGCCGATGAGTTCCGCGTAAATCCTGGCCCCTCGCGCCAGTGCCTGCTCGCGGTTCTCCAGCACCACGAGGCCCGCCCCCACCGACGGAACCAGTCCATCCCGATACTTGTCGTAGGGACGTGAAGCCTCGGTAGGCGCATGTTCCCGGCTGCTGAATACCCGTAGCGCATCGAATTGGCAGTCGAATTCCCACGAACCCTCCTGCACGCCGCCGGCAATGATTCGATCTTGCATGCCCAGCCGAATCCACTGTGCAGCGTGACCGATTGCCATCGCTCCCGAAGCGCATGCGGCGCAAATGCTGTAGCACTGCCCGCGCGTGCCCAAAGCCACATTCAAGTTGGCCGAGGCCGATGAACCCATCGTCCGAGCAAGTGCCAAGCTCGGCAACTTCTTCTTCAAAACCGACTTTGTGTGGCAAAACTCGAACACTTCGTGCATGTTCCCAACATTACCCACGATGACCCCTGTTCGATCGCTGCGCAGTTGCGACTCGTCCAGTTGGGCATCGGCCGTGGCTTGCAGCGCGGCGGTTAGAGCCAGCCGCGCCCCATCGCCCATCTGCCGCTCGAATTCCTTGTCGAATATCGGAGGGTGGAAATTCTTCAGCGTCCCGGCCAGGGCGCTGCGGAAACCGAGTTCCTTACGCCGAGGGACGAATTCGATTCCGGAGCGCCCGTGGTATAAGGAATTGCGCACCTCGGTCAAATCGTTGCCAATGCACGATACGATTCCCAGCCCGGTGATTACTACCCGTTGCATTGGCTAACCGAGATATGAGACTGAATCAAACGAATGGGCGGGGCGGTCACGGCCCTGCCAGAAATCCGGCCGGGGCTTCACCGGCTCGGCAAATTGAATTATACTTTGTATTTCCTCTCGGATGCCAGTAGGGAGCGGTTGAAGGTTAACAACCGTGAGCGCAGTCATTTCGACGTGGCCGTACTGGCACCCCCTATTATGTCAGTCCGAGCAGTGCGGCGAAAGCTGGTATTCGCGTTCAGGAGGCGACGATTTCCGTGGGAACGCAAAACCAGGTTCATCCGAGGGTAGCCATCGTGACCGGCGGTACCCGCGGAATCGGCAAGGCCATTGCCCTACGGCTTGCTCGCGACGGCGCGAACGTCGTGGTGAACTACTCGCGTAATGAGCAGAGTGCAGCGGCTACGCTCGCGGAGTTGCAAGGTTGCGCGGTGCAAGCCGAAGCGCTACGCTGTGACATCGGCGATCGGGACGCGGTGGTCGCCATGGTGCGCGACGTTGGTGAGCGTTTCGGCCGCATTGACGTCATGGTGCATCGCGCCGCTCGGGGCCTGGAACGCCCGCAATCGGCCTTGAATTCGCTCCCCAAGCATTTGCGCCACACGATGGACGTCAATGTGTTTGGACCTTGGTTCGCTTCTCAAGCGGCAGTTCCTTACATGCCGGAAGGAGCGGCCATCGTCAATCTGCTGAGTCCCGGCAGCCGGCGTTATGTCTCCCGTTACGCGGCGGTGGGCGTGTCGAAAGGCGCGCTCGAGTCGTTGACGATATATCTCGCGGTGGAATTGGCACCGCGAGGCATTCGCGTAAACGGCATCTCGGCCGGCCTAGTTGAGGGGACCGACGGCGTTCGAATGCTCGATCCGAAGTCGCTGGCCGAGTATGAAAACAAGATTCCCTGCGGACGGCATGTGCGGCCCGACGATGTTGCCGATGCCGTTGCCTTCCTTGTCTCGCCCGCCGCTTCGATGATTGTGGGCCAGGTATTGCACGTCGACGGCGGCTATTCGCTCATGGCGATGTAAGCGGATTCGGGCAAGGGCCATATGCTGGCTCGGAAGGAAGTGACGCATCGGCAAGATTCCCACGCGATTTGAAGCCACCTCGTCCGATCGTGCTCAATTCCTGATGCAACGCGTAAATTCGGGCGTGGGTAATATCGTGATGTCGCTGACCGGGAAGCTGGATCCGGCTCGGCTGGAGCGGGCTTTTCGGCTGTCGTTCGACGCCGAGCCCCTCGTAGGGTGCCGGTTTGAGAATCGCTGGTTCAACCCCTGTTGGCTGCGACGAAATGATCTCGACCAACTCGTCCCCTGCACGCTGGTCGACGGTCCTCCGGAAACGGCCGAACTGGTTTCGTTTCTCAGCGCGGCGATCGATCCCAGCCGCGACCCACTGGTGCGGGCCGTGCTCTTCCGTGGCTTGAACGATACGCTGTGCATCAAGTTCTCGCACGTCGTCGGCGACGGACCGGCGATGGTGCAATACCTGAGCCTGCTTGCCGAACTCTATCGCCGACTGAATGACGATCCGCATTACACACCGTCACCGAACCTGCGGGGTACCCGGAATATGCGGGACATCTCACGTCGCTTCACCTGGTCCGAAAAGCGACGCATGGTTTCCGAGGTGCGGCGCCGCTTCGCGGCCGCGCGAAACTTTTGGCGACTTCCTCAGCCGCCCGGTGATGGGCGGCGGCGCGGATATCTGATCTGGAAACTACCGCCAGCGCGAGTCCAGCTTCTTTCGCGTTACGGCCGCGATCGCCGGTCGACGATGACTTCGGTCATGCTAGCGGGTTATTTTCGAGCCCTGCAGCAGGTTCTGTCGACGGAGAATCCCGGACTTTCGAGCATCGGTACGACCACGGATCTGCGAAGATTCCTGCCGCCAGAGCTTCGCCGGACACCACTAGCCAATCTCTCCGGCCCTTGTCGGTTCTGGCTGGAGGATGGCGTCGGCATGTCGTTCGATGACACGCTCGTGTCCATGCGAGATCAGCTCAAGATTCTAATGCGCGATCCGACCCAGTCGGCGGTTTGCCCGCAGTTGCTGGCCACCATTCCGCCGTTGAACCTGCTGTTTGCTCTCATGCCTTTCTTCTACCTGACGCGCAAGTTCGACGCACTGGCCGGTTCCCTGATGTCTAAGACTTCCGGTCATGCCGTCCTCGTTAATTTGGGCGAATTCGAGCTAGACTCGCTCGACTTCGGTGGGGTTCGCCCCGCCGAACTCTGCTGCACCGGCGGCATTTACGAAGGTGGCGCCGTGGGGGCCTTATTCTGCCAATACCGCGGAGCGCTGATCCTCAGCATGGGCTTTTCTTCGCGATTGATGGATGAATCGACGACGCTTCGGCTGCTGGATCGCCTCGATCAGGAGCTGCCGTTCCAATCCGCGGGTCGAGCTGAAGTCGTGTCGCACATGTTAACGCTACCACCGGCCGCCGAGCCAGACGAATCGACCTTTCGCGGCGAATTGATGGAATTGCCTCCCCTGACGGCCACCGAACGTACCCAACCCCGCAAAACGTTCTGAAAGTCCGCCCTGTTCCTCGGGAGTGACTTTGATCATGCGGCCCCAATCGAAGACGATTCGGATCGTCGGACTAGCGCTGATCTCGTTGACGGTTGTCGTGGCGGCGGTGTGCGGAATGCGTTTTGCATGGCCGACACGGGAAGCGTCCGACGCCGGCACGGCACCGCCGACAGCGCGGTCGTCGCCTGCCGAGCGGAGCATCGTCGCCAAACCTGGCAATCGGGCAGCCGTCGACTTGAGCGGCACTTGGAAGCTGGATCTGAAAGCCTCGGACTCCATGGACTCTCTCTTGCAGGCGTATGGGCGCTCGTACTTGGAGCGGAGTCTTGCGGCACGCATTGAACCGGTTCAGGTGGTAGTGCAAACCGACGGTGCAATCGAAATCGAGGTTCAGGTTCCAATGATCCGTCGTCGGGAGACGTTGCGAACGGACGGTTCGCCTACGACGATTCTCGACATGCAAGGCAAGCCGGTCGAATCGGTCAGCCAATGGAGCGCCGATGGTAAGTCGCTCGTGACCCATGCAACGACGATCCAGAATGGCAAGCCCGTGCAGATTCGAACCACGCGGTCGCTAGGTGCGGATTCGAACACGCTCGACGTGGTCCTGGAAATCAACGAGCCCGACGGCCCAGACGCGCGGTTTCGCCGGGTGTTTCGACGGCTGCCCGATACGAAGCCGGCCACTCCCAGCAGCGGCGAGTAGGATGGCTGAAATAGCTCCCAAAGCTTTGCGGGGAAGTTTCCGGCCTTGGCAGCCGGGTGCGCGAGCCTAGGAGGTTCAGAGCATGAAGCGCAAGCGTTGAGGGTTAGTCGATACGTTTCGGGCCAAAGTCGGCTTGGCCACCGTGAAGGGAAATAAAATTCCGTCGGAGCCGGTAATCCAATTCGACATGCATGCCAACGAGGGTCGCGGCAGGGCGAGAAAAATGCGTCGAAAATCCGCTAGCATTGGAAGGCAATAATCCGGCCGCCGAAGACTATAGCGGTGCCAATTTGGCTGACCCCACGCAGGGCAAGGTTCGCGCCACAGTGCCGGTATTTGGCATTCAGTGGCCAATGGACGCACCGCCCGAGCGATGCCAGTTGACCCGGCGGTACGGTGTCGACGTAAGCTGGGGTCCAGACGAGCATTGCAGAAGTGGGCCGAACTGGACCTCATCGCCGATTCCAGAACTCGCGCGCCGTTTCAAAGGAAATCTCGTAAGAATCCCCGCAGCTTTTGCAGATAGCTCTCGTCCGCATCGGGATGAAGCGAGAACTGATCGAGCAGTATCTCAGGCCATTTCAATCTTAGCCAGCCGAAGGGGCCTCGCTGAGACCTGGTGATCATCTGCCAGGCCGTGTCCACGTTGTGTGCCGTCGCATAGCCGCCCATGACCAGCTTCGTTGCAACCATCACCAGCTTGCGCAATAACGCGGCGTGCAACGTCCAGTCGATTTTCGCGGAAGTCAAGAAATCGGGCTGAAGAAAAGCGGGATCCGGATACGTGTAGAATCCTCGCTGCGACTTAAGGCCCAGATGTCCCTGTTCCACATAGGGGCGAACAAAGGCGATGATTTCCTGAAGCATCTCGGACTGAGGGCTGTCTTGCGAAGCTTGCAACGTCACATCCAAGACGATGTCCAGACCGATAAAATCCATGAGCCCAAACGGGCCGGAGACGGCCTCGGCGAACTTCATCCAAGCGCGGTCGACGTCTTCCGGGGTGCCCCGCCCACGGATTACCAGCAGCATCGCGGTCGAGTTAAATGCGTTGAGTAATGCGTTTGAAACATAACCCGGGTATTCCTGGGGATGCACCAAGGGCGTGGCCCCGAGGCTTTTTCCATAGCGCACCAGGATGTCGATTGTCTCGGGCGTCGTTTTCGGGCCGCCCACGATGTCCAATAATAGCGATCCGAGATAAGAATGGAGCGCGGCAAACCGCTCGGGGCGTCCCACCGCATCTTCCAATTGGGAAACGACTAAGTTTGAAGTGTTGGTCGTTAGAATTGTCTTGGGAGGACAAAGGCGGTCGAACAGTTCAAGCACGTGGCGCTTTAATATAAGCTGTTCAAAGACCGATTCGCTGAGCAGATCCGCGCCGTCCGCGGCAGCCGACGCATCTCTCACGATATGAACGTTTGCCAGCGCGGCCTGTGCGGCCGCTGCATCCAGCACACCCTGGCTGACGGCATATTTGGCCGTCCATTGCTGCCGTTGGGGAAAGCTGGTTAGCGCCTCGTCCGACGTATCAAACACGCGGACTTCATAGCCGGCCGCCGCGGCTAGCAGCGAATTGAAACTCCCCATGGCCCCGGCGCCGACAAAACAAACCGTGCTGACTTCCTGAATGGGCATCGTGTGCAACTCGCCAAAGCACGGCTATCGGAGCGCGCGGGGGAGATTGCCGGCTAGATGAAGATTCGTGCTTCCCTCGGTGATCAAAGCCGGCAAATACTCCAGAATCGGCAAGTCGGCCAGGGCATTGACGATGTGGTACTGGGTGGGATTTTGCTCCCACGACAGTTTTCGCCATTGCACCTGCCCCTTGCCAGACCAGGCTGACCGGATCGTTTGCTCAATGGGAAACACAGTCGGCTCACTCAAGATTTCGCCGTAACCGCCGACCTCGGGGATAAATCGCCAGCCCATCCAGTGGTTATTGCCGACCTGCGACTGCGTGTAAGCTTCGATCGCCTGAGGAGTCAATGGCTGCTTGTCACAGACCGAAAGCTCCACGATCTGGTGACCGAAGTGGCTCGCCGACGTTCGCCATTCATCGTGCTGGCTATTGTGATCCGGAATCTCGGCGAACAACTTGGGCATCCCCTGGACTTCACGGCCGGTAAGGATGGGATCGGCGAGATTCTCCCAGATAACCAGGGTGTAATGCCCGCGCAGGCGGTCTTGCTCGCCTTCAAACACAACGGGAGTAATAACTTCGATCAAATTGTAGCCACGGCCCGCCAGCCAGTCAACTTGGCGGTTTCTGGCATACGCGACGATGAGCGTCGGTTCCCCGGCAAGCTTAAAGGGGGACGGCACCAATGCCGCAAGCCTGGCCCGATCTGTGCGATAAGGGACAAAAATACTCGTCACGTCATGATAGTACCCGGTTGCACGATCAAGCGGCGCAGGCCCGAAGTGTGCGGGCATCATGTATTGCCGGCGCAGGTCAAGCGGTAGCCTGTGGCGATTCTCCGGCCCACGAAAGACGCAAACCATTCGCCAGAACTGTCTCATGAGCGCGGTGATTGTGGCAGCGACTAAACTCACGTCGGTTGTTCAATCATTTGGCAAAACGCTGGCCAACGGTCCGCTGGCGGCTCGTTTTGCGGGCAGATAAGTGGCTATCCAAACCAACGCCAAAGCCGCCAGGCTGCAACCCAGAAACAAACTCGGATGCCAGGCGAACTGCACCTTTCGGGCCAACAGAGTCTGCATGCAGCGATGCATCATGTATGCTGTCGTTACTCCGGATGAAATGCCAATCAGCACGCCACTGATCGCCAGAATAGTAGCCTGCGAGAAAACCACACGATGCACTTGCCAACGTGTCATGCCGATGATTCTCAGGAGACCAAGTTGAGGAGCTTGTTCCATCGTGTTAGTGGCCAAGGTGCTAAAGACTCCCATCGCAGCGACAATCAGGCCCAACACCAGGACCACCCAGAAGGCCGCTTCGACACCGTTGAGCATCAAATCCAACCCATGTTGCAAATCGTTCAACGACTGAATCGCCAGGCCCGATTGTCGGCAAATGGGTTCGAGCGACTTCAGCACGGCATCGCGACCTTGCGGGACGGTCGCGACGGCAAACAAGTCGACTCCGTCGATTCCCAGGGAATTCAGCGTCGTCTCTCGGTCCACGTAAACGGTGAAACCGCCCGTGTGGTAATCGTAAACCAGCCCACCCACGCGGAAACTCGCTGTCTTGCCGGCATGTTCGATCTGCACGGTATCGCCGATTTTGATTCCAGAGTGCTCCGCGAGTGTGGTGGCAATGGCGACGTCACCTTTGGCCAGGCGATCATGCAATTGCGTCGCAGTGCCCTCGGCCGGCATTAGCGGTACCTCGGTTGGCGTGGCAAAATCGCGCGCGACGATCGCGACGTTTTCGTTGCTAAGTCGTCCGGAGGCAATTCGAATGCTATCCACGAATCGCACCCCGGGAACTGCGTTAAGCGGTTTCCCAGAAATTCCCGATCCTTGATCCCGAATAACGCCGCCTGCTCCGACACGACAGGCCGTAGAAACAGATCGCCAGACATGGTGCGACGATACCAAGTCTGCACGTCAGCCAAAGTGTTTATCAACGTATGGCCCAAACCAATTCCATTGCTCAGGGCGATCACGATAACTGCCGTGGTTAATGTGGCCCTGGGCTGATTGCGATAAAGTTGGCGCAGCGCGATCTCGCTCTCACCGGGAAACCAAGGCGCTAATAACAGGCGGGAAATCCCCCGGCCAAGCGGCCGCAGCAGAGGTGGGATCGTCAGCACAAATCCCAGCAGCATTCCGATTCCAGCCGGGATCGAAAACATAGGAGCGACCCGCTGCGTAATACAGCCGATCAACAGCAGAAACGACAACAGCCAGATGACCGCCGCCAAAGCCACGACTCGCTTCGGAAACTTCAACTCGCGAGCCATCGCCGGCCCGCGAATTCCTTCCAGTGGAGAAACTCGAGTGGCCCCCAAAGCTGGCAAAACCGCTCCGAGCAAAGTTACCAGCGGTCCAAGTGCCGCCGCCAGCAAGACCGCCATCAGACTGATTTCGGGCAAGGTAACGGGGGCTTCCCAGAGCCGCGAAAGAGCAGGCCCCAGGAACCGGGCGCCCAGGATACCCAGGGCCAGGCCACTAACAGAACCCAAGACTCCAAACACCAGTGCTTCTGCGAGGACAATTCGCAGAATTTGCCAGCGGGTCGCCCCGACGGCACGCAGCAGGCTCCAATTTCTACGCCGTTGACCGACGCTAATCAGCAGGTTGTTCAAGATGATAAAGACCGCAATGACCAGGGCTAAGGATTGCGCAAAAATCAGACCGAGCTTCGCGGCTCGCATAGAGGCGGCGGCAATTTCATTTTGAGCGCCCGCCAAGCGCACACGCAATGACTCTGGCAGCGCTGCGGCGACCTCCAGACGGAGCTTCCCAAGGTCGGTCTTTGCATCAGCGACCAGGCAGGCAACGTCGATTTTGTCCGTCCAATACGACAGCGATTGCAGATCTGCCAGACAAAGAAAGATATCTCCGTAGTGGCCATTGGCTGAGAGCCGTCGCACATCCAATAGACCGACGACCCGGACCGTGGTGGACCCCTTGCGTAGAAGTATCGTGAATTGGTCGCCAATCGTCAGGCCAAGTAAGCGGGCGAAACTGCTCTCCAAAAGCACGGGGAACGTTGGACTCTCTTCCGGTTGATCGTCCGGCGATTGCAATTCCCCGTCTTCCCCGGACTTGGGTGGGACGGCCGCCAGTGATTGTCCTGACGTCAATTGGAAATCGGCCAGGGCCGCCGGATCATGCTCATCGATGCCGACGGCAACCGCAGTAATTCGCTTGTTCTTGGCATAAGCAATCGTTGTACGATGCAGAAAGGGAAGAACCTCAGCCACTCCGGGTAGTCCCCTCAGCTTCTCGATCTCGGCAGCATCAAACCGTTTACCGTCCGCCTGCGTGATTTCCAGGTCGAAGGAGCCGCTGACGGAGCCGCGCAGCGCCTCGACGCTTCGATCGGCCGACTCCGCGGCGATTTGCACGGAAATGACGGCCGCAACGCCGATCGTGATACTGAACACGTTCAGCAGCGTGCGCATGGGATGCCTGCGCAAGTCCCGCCAGGCGATCGTCCAAAATCCCATTGCCTCGCCTCATGCCGTACGAAAGAAGCCATCCGAAACCGCGGGATCGCATGACTCAGCCAGCATGCCGTCGACGAGCGTCAAACAGCGGCTGGCCTGCGACGCGATGGACATATCGTGCGTGACGGCGATTAGCGTATGTCCCAGTTCGTCAACGAGGCTTCGCAGCGCCTTCGTAACAGCGGCGCCGTTTGACCGATCCAACATGCCGGTAGGCTCATCCGCCAGAATCAATGCCGGTTTGATCACCAGGGGCGCGCGATGGCCACTCGCTGTTGTTCGCCTCCGGAGAGCGTGGCCGGAAAACTATTCAGCCTGTGTCCCATACCCAATTTTTCCAGCACTTCGATCGCCCGTTCGCGCGACTCTTGGGTGGCCACGCTATCCAAGGTCAGCGGCAGAGCGACGTTTTCCACGGCCGTGAAGTCCGGCAATAGATTCATTCGCTGGAAAACAAAACCGATCCGCCGCCGCCGTAAAACGGCTCGCTGATCCTCGGTCATGGGGTCCATGTCACGGCCTTCCAGCAATATGGTGCCCGAAGATGGGCGATCGAGCCCGCCAAGCAGACCCAGCAGAGTGCTCTTCCCCGAACCGGATGGGCCAACGATGCTAACGAATTCGCCGCGCAGAACCTTTAAATTGACATCCCAAACGGCACGGGTTGTGGCTTCTCCCGTGCCATAGACCTTCGCGAGTTGAATGGTCTCTAAGACAATCACGTCGCATACCAGGGTAGGAAAGGGGAACGGCAGCCAACCAACGAAACGCGTGTCGAAACCTGCGAGGATCCTCGAAGTGGGCCACCGAGGAAGTTATTCAATTGTAGTTCGGTTCAACGACCGCCGCTGGATGAATCGCAATCGAGACCAACGCGGAATCGAATTGCTGCCAGCGGATAGAGCATGTGGCTTCGGTGCCAAAACGTGCGAAGCCCACATTTCCTGCCTGCAAGAATATCTCGATAGAGCGTGGACAAAAAGCCTCGCCGTTTTGGCAAGCCTTGTAACTGGCTTCCTTGCCGGTCCACACTTTCAGGGCGTCCGACGATGCCGAACCGGCCGCCAACCGTGCTTGTTCTCCTGGTGTAAACCAGAAATCTTGAAAACCAGCCGAAAGTGCGACGCCATCCGCAACGTCCACGCCGACGCGAAGCGTGCGATCGGTAACATATGCGACGCAAACCGCCTGCTCACAGTGCGACAAGGACATATTCATGTCAAGGTGCCGCTCACGCCAAATGGCGCGGGGCCGATTCGGTCGTCCCTCTTGGTCGACGGAAACAATGGTAAGGTCGCAAGGTTCGATGTCCGAGGCGTTCACCAAACCGTCGACGGCTCCCGATGAGACTAAGTGATGCTTCATGAGCCATCTGCCGGCAAGCCAGAGTCGGCGGCGATTGTCACGCAACCGCTCCAGGCATCGCTGCTCCGCGGAGCTTAGCCAGTCATATTGCGGAGTCGCAGCCATGTGACGTTCGACCACGGCTAGAGCTTCACAATGTACAAAGACCATCCGCACACTTGCTGGAGTTCAGTTGGTTGAGCGAGAAATGCGTTGAGCGCCAGCCGTTGGGCCGGCTCTTGTGCGGAACCAACTCCAGATTACTCACGGTTACGGCTGGATGGATGCACCGCCGTCGACCATCAGGGTTGCGCCTTGAATCAGGTCGCTTCCCGAGCCTGCCAAGAACACAACAACCTCGGCCACATCTGAAGGGAGCAGAGAGCGATTGCCGACCATCGTCCTCTCGTGCGCCCCGGCAAACATAAGCTCCGCTCCCGGCAGGCGGCGAGTTGAATCGGTCTCTACCAAACCTGCTAGCACAACGTTGAAATTAATTCCCTCATTGCCAAGCTCCATGGCAAAGTGCCTGGTCAAAGCTTCCAAAGCCGCTTTACTAGCACCGATCGTGCCGTACATGGGCAAGGCTCGGTGGGATCCGTGACTCGAAAGACTGATAACCTTGGCTCGGCGAATCTCGGACCGCAACAGCGGCAGACTTGCTTGAACCAGGTACATCAATGCCCGGGCGTTCGTGTTCATGGCCGCTTCAAAGTGCCGATCCGTAGCTGCGATGAGAGGGCGGAACCCGCCGGACGCGGCGTTGCTCACAAGGATGTCGAGCTGATTAAACTGCTCCTTGACGAAAGCCATCATGGCTTCTATGTCATCGCGCTGAGTGACATCGGCCTTGACGACGGCAGCCTGACGCCCCATCGCGGCAATTTCTTCGGCGACTTGCGAAGCCTGCGCTCTTAGAAGTCGAGTAATTGACAATCACATCGGCTCCGGCCTCGGCGAGCGCCAAAGCGCACGCTCGGCCAATGCCCCGCGATGCTCCCGTCACCAGAGCAACTTTTCCAGTCAGATCGGTCATGTACCCAGTCTCCAGCTTTGTCGCAAACCAATTTGCGCTGACGACGATTGCCCGGCACCGGAACGGCTTGCCCGGGATTGTTGGACTCGGTGTTGTGGCCGGCTGCCGGCTACGTTGTAGCGACCCGTCGCACAACGAGCGCGGGCGTCACGAGATCTCAGAAGCGACGGTCGCGTGCAAGCCGACCGTTTCCAACCCTCGAGCCGCAAAAATCAGGCTGCCATCAATCCCATGGAGCGAAAAGTCGAAGCAGTCACGTCCGTCGGCCAACTCGCGATATTGAAACAACAACGTACATTCCTCGCCGGCCTTCGGTTGGCGGTGGACACGAAAAGCATCAAGGCGCTGGGGGAAAATCGCGAAATTCCTTTCGGTCATGTAATACTGGAAAGCGCCGCACACGACAAAGCAACTTTCGAGCAATGCCGACGGAGTCAACCAGGTCTTGCCGTTGGACAGGCCCGTCAGGGAATTGTCTGCCGGAGCTAAAAGCTTCCCCCACCCCGCCCCGTGCTGAAATGCCAGCTTCTGGAAACAGCGGTACGGCTGGCCGTGGAAGATCATGGGCCAGACCTCCGGATAATAGAACGGCGACCAGCCGAACGGCGGCTCGAAATGCGTCCGCTCCACTTGCTGCACTTCAAAGTCGCCGAAATGCACGTTGGCAGACCCTAAAACGCCGGACGTGAGCTTACCGTTTGTCGCCGCGGCTGAAGTCAACTGGCAACGCACTTCGTCGCCGCTCGCGGCGCCGAAACCAGAATGTCGTACGGTTTGCCCTCGGCAAAAGCAATCGCGGGAGGAAAGACAATCTCCGATAGGCCCGTGGGCTGTTTGTCGCCGTGCAGACTCGACGCCACCTCGGCACACAGCTCTATCAAGACTGCGCCGGACAAAGACGGCTTTCCCATCACCCGATAGGTGTTTACAAACGGATGCCGGCGCGAATTCAATGTCACTTCGGCTAGTCCTTCGAACTGGGAACCACGTCGCAAACCATTTTGGAGCAATGCAAATCCGCCGTGTTCCTCTGCCTGCTGGAGTCGCGGCTCCTTTCCAGCACTTGCAAGTAGAGCGCTGACCGATTCGTTGGCTGGCGTTTTCGGTAGAGCAGCGGTGGCAACCACGGTCGGAACGTCGGTCGGCGAAGCGGTCTGACTGTTTTGATGTCTGGCTGACTTGGGTTCCACACGCGCTTCCAGGCAGCAGTCTTCGAGCAGCATAATGGGAGAATGGTCTTGGCCAACAACCGAAACCTGCAATACAACCTCCACGCCGTCAGCTTGCGCATCGACGCGAACGTAACAAGTTTCTCCGGGAACCGGCGGACGCCCAAAACGAATGCTTCGCAACGAAGACGTGAGGAACTCTTGGCCGCTCGGGATGGACGCGAAATAGTGAGCAAATGCGAAGGCACTTTCCAAAGCTGCCAGCACGGTTAGCCGCCTGCCAGCCGTTGATCGATGGAGGGCCGCGGGTACCGCCCCAAGGGCAACGCGCCCCCAACCACCACGGGCGTCCAACAAAATCCCATTCAGCGTCGCCAGGGGCCCAGACGTGCCGTTGCCTGAATTTTTCATGGCTTGCCATCCAGCGGCAGGAGGCAACGCAACCGGTCCCGGCAGCGATCCTCCACCGGCACGCGTAACTTCACAGGTTGCCAATACGAATCGGCTCTGAATCAGAAGGTCCTGATCAAACACGTCAGCCACAACTCGACACGCAACGCTGTCTTGACTGATTTCAACATGCACATCCTGGCTTTGGGAAGTTCCTAAGGCAGGAACCTGGAAACTGAGATGCTCGACGGAAACCGACTGGGCGCTGCCGCCAAATAGGCCGGTCACTTCCAGGCACATTTCGACGACCGCCGCCGAATGCGCAGCATCTGCCGCGTGCAGAACGCGCCTTGGCAGGCTTGACCGGCCAACGAACTTGCTGGCGCTGAGCAGGTGGACACTTTCCACAAGCGGCGCCTTCGCCAGGGCCTCGCGCGCAGCATGGTAATGCTGCCACGCCTCGACGGGCGGCATGATCGGGTGCTGGTCGAGCGGACCGCCCGGAGCGTCGACGATCAGTAACTCAGCGTCTGCTGCGGCGCGTTCCAATTCACTTATGATGTGACGTACGCCTTCTTGCGGCGGCATGAACGCAAGATTCATGGCTTTGAGGGCAAAGCTGCTTTCCGGCCGCGACGCCATGCCGACTTCGCCCCATGGCCCCCAGTGGAACGTTACCGCCTTGCAATCGGGATGAAAATGCCTGAGGCGATTGGTGACCTTCGCCAAGGCATCATTCGCCAGGGCGTAATCGGTTTGCCCGATACCGCCCAATCTGCCGGCTGCCGAACCGAAGGCGATGAAGTGCCTAATGGGGTCGGACATCGTCAGCGCTGCCAGAGCCACGGCCCCGTCGACTTTTGCGCAAATAACCCGATCCACAGTCGCCATTTGTTTGCGCGAGAATCGGCAGGCTGCTTCCAAGCCCGCTCCATGCAAGATGCCGTTGATCGGCCCGTCCGTGCCGCGAATGCGGTCCAGCACCCGCGACAATTCGCGCCGGTCTGACACGTCGCAGCAGTGATACTCAACTTTAACCCCGGACTTTCGGTAGGCTTCGAGGTTTCGTTCGATTTCAACGGCCTTTTCGATCCGCGCCCAAGCGTCTTGGGGCGACTCTTTCTTGGCGCGCGCCTCTTGGGCCACGCGAGCCTTCAACTGTTTGAGCTTGTCCTTATCCGGGGACCGCCAGGCAGGATCAACCGGCGTCAGAGGACTGGTGCCGAACAGATGCAGCTTGAGGTTCCAACGGGTCGCAAGTTCCCGGGCGACAACGGCCGTAACGCCGCGCGCCGCCCGTCACCAGCCAGACTCCCGAAGGGCGAGAATCACTCGGCAGCAGCGTGGCGGAGTCGGCCGGCACGGCGCGAATCACCTGCGTCCGTCCGGCGGCAAGTCCGACCTCAATATCAAGACGTGAGCTACAAACCTCGCGGCAAAGCGTCTTGATCACCGTATCGACAGATTCGCCGGCGGCGATGTCCAGCACCTTGAGAGCCATTGCCCCCGGTGTTTCGCCGCGGACTGCCTTAATCAGACCGGTAATGCCGCCGCCTTCGATTGCGGCGCCGTGGCCGGACAGACCGAAGTCGCCTCCCAACATCGTCACCGCCGCCAGCGTTGCCCGATCAGCCAGGCCGGCTTCCAATATTCGTGTGTGCCAGTGTTGGATGACTGCGAACGGAAACAGCAGGCCCTTTACGCGGCGTTGCTCCCAGTTCGCTTCATGATCAAGGGCTGTGCCAGCCTGACTTTCAGCCGCCGTCATGACGAATAGATGTGTTGGAACTTCTCCTTCGCAAATTCGGTCCACCTCGCTGTGGGCGGCTGCCACTTCACCATGCGACAAGCAATGTACTTTCAGCCCGCGCACTTTAAGCTCTCTCGCCAATCCGTCAGCATAAGCGTTCTCGCCGACAATCAGCGCCGCGCCTTCGATCGTCCGGGCAGGCCCGACCTCGGACAAAGGCGCGTCGGTCATTCTGAGCACGAACCGCCGGGTGACAAAGCCTGCCGCGTCTGGCAGCTCGTCCAGGATTTCCTCGGCAGACAACTCGACCTGCTGCGCAGCAGCCGTCGACTTGTTTGATCGCGGTGCTTGAGACGATTTATCATCGTGCGAATGGTCCAGTCCCTTTGCCCGACGTACGTAATTCAAGACATGGCGCAGCGTGGGAAAATCATCAAGCGACATGGTCGGGTCGCCTTCGACGCTGAAACGCTCGCCGATCTCGCCAAACAGCTGTGCCTTCTTGATGCTGTCGATTCCCAGGTCGGCTTCCAAATCGGCGTCCAGTTCGACCATGTCGGGAGAGTAACCTGTCGCTTCCACCACGAAATCCACCAGGAAACCTTCCAACTCGGCGCTGACCTGGCTCGACACCGCCTGTTGGTTGACGAGCGCATCGTACGGCGTGCTGGCATGCGCGACACCGTTTTTGCCGACGTGGGTGCTGCCGTTGGTCGCGGCCAACTGCGCAGAATGCAATTCGGCTTGGTCTTCGTGAACGATCTCGCCGCGGGCTTCCAGGCCTTTCGCCTTGCAAACGTAATTCAAGACATGGCGCAGCGTGGGAAAATCATCAAGCGACATGGTCGGGTCGCCTTCGACGCTGAAACGCTCGCCGATCTCGCCAAACAGCTGTGCCTTCTTGATGCTGTCGATTCCCAGGTCGGCTTCCAAATCGGCGTCCAGTTCGACCATGTCGGGAGAGTAACCCGTCGCTTCCACCACGAAATCCACCAGGAAACCTTCCAACTCGGCGCTGACCTGGCTCGACACCGCCTGTTGGCTGACGATCGCATCGTACGGCGTGCTAGCATGCGCGACACCGTTTTTGCCGACGTGGGTGCTGCCGTTGGTCGCGGCCAACTGCGCAGAATACAATTCGGCTTGGTCTTCGTGAACGATCTCGCCGCGGGCTTCCAGGCCTTTCGCCTTGCAAACGTAATTCAAGACATGGCGCAGCGTGGGAAAATCATCAAGCGACATGGTCGGGTCGCCTTCGACGCTGAAACGCTCGCCGATCTCGCCAAACAGCTGTGCCTTCTTGATGCTGTCGATTCCCAGGTCGGCTTCCAAATCGGCGTCCAGTTCGACCATGTCGGGAGAGTAACCCGTCGCTTCCACCACGAAATCCACCAGGAAACCTTCCAACTCGGCGCTGGCTTGGCTCGACACCGCCTGTTTGCTGACGGACGCATCGTACGGCGTGCTGGCATGCGCGACACCGTTTTTGCCGACGTGGGTGCTGCCGTTGGTCGCGGCCAACTGCGCAGAATGCAATTCGGCTTGGTCTTCGTGAACGATCTCGCCGCGGGCTTCCAGGCCTTTCGCCTTGCAAACGTAATTCAAGACATGGCGCAGCGTGGGAAAATCATCAAGCGACATGGTCGGGTCGCCTTCGACGCTGAAACGCTCGCCGATCTCGCCAAACAGCTGTGCCTTCTTGATGCTGTCGATTCCCAGGTCGGCTTCCAAATCGGCGTCCAGTTCGACCATGTCGGGAGAGTAACCTGTCGCTTCCACCACGAAATCCACCAGGAAACCTTCCAACTCGGCGCTGGCATTCGGTTCGATCGATGAGCTTCCTTGATAGAGCCGCTGGTCATTCGTGCTGCTGGGATCGACGAGAGTCATCTGTTTTCCTACTGCTGTCCTACTGCCGATGGAGCAGGGAACCTTTGGTTACCACTGCGTTTACGGAAAATCTACGGCGACCAAACGGCCTCCAAAGGCTGAATGGCGGCCGGGGTAGATAACGGGGGTTTGACTGCGAAATTCGTTCCGGAATGTTCAAAAAAACGACGCTACGTCTGCCCGACCATGTTGTTGCCGAAATGCGCGGTTTTGCTCGGTCCTTGAGACCCCCGCCCGCCTTACATACAAGCACCCATATATTCCTAGTAGTCTAGTCTACGCTTTATGGCTATGCTAGCATTTGCTACCCGCAGTGTACAAGTCTACATGAGTGCCTCGGTTCGACTTTCCACTAGGTGGGTATACGATTTTCTTCTACCTCGTTCCGTATTAACGGGTTGAGACGGTGCGCCTAATCCTAAGCTAGGTTTGAACATAGCCATGCAGCCTGGTTCCGGAAACTCTCTGACCATTGATGCTGAGATTAAAGAGAAAATGCTCCCGTTGCCGTTGACCCCGTTTGAATTTCTGTTTTTTTGCGATTGTTCAGACGCCTATCCCATGAATTTCATCATGCAAATCGACTTTAGCGGTCATCTCGACCGCGAGCGATTTGAGAGCGCCTGGAATGTCGTTGCCCCCCGCCATCCGCTGCTGCAAGCAAACATTGATTCCAGTGGTCGATGGCCATGTTGGGTGGCGGCGGAAAAAACGACCCCTTTCATGGACTGGAGCGACGGTTGGACGCCGTTGAACTGCCCTCAGGGTGAGCGAATCGATCTTGCCCAAGAGATAGGCGTGCGCATCTGGGTGCGCCACAAGGCGGAGAGCGGGCGATTGACGATGCAGATTCACCACGCCTGCTGCGATGGTGTGGCAGGACTGCGAATATTAGAAGAATTGCTGGTCGCTTACGACCGCGAGTTTCCCGAGACAGCCGCCAACGTAGCCTTGCGCGAGCTTAATCCAGAAGGCCTTGCACGACGAGCCGATTTGAATTATTTCCCGTTGCGTCCCGCGCCGGCGACCCCCGAAGTGCCTCACCCTGCCCCGCCCCCGCTGGCGGCTCACAAGAAAATCATTCATGACTTGCGGATCATCGGGGCCGTAGTCTGTCGGCATTTGAAGACGTTGGCGTCGCCCCTGAATGGTCGGCGCCGGAGGGTCGTCGGTCTGAATTTCCACATTTTCATCTTCTGCAATTGGATGAGTCGGTCCTGAGGGGACTGCGGGAGCACGCCTCCTCACGAGGAACCTCGCTGAATGACCTCTTGGTGCGCGACTTGTTCATCAGCTTAAACGATTGGAATCGCAAGCGAGATCAGAGTGCCGACAACCGTTGGCTGAGGTTGAACTTGCCCATCAACTTGCGAACGCCGGCGCATGAGTCTTTGTCGGCGGCCAATGTGATCAGCTACGCGTTCTTGGATCGTCGTCCGACAGATCTCGCCCACCCTGACGCATTGCTATCCAGCATCAGTCAAGACATGCGCGCGGTCCAGAAAGACAAGCTGTCGTTGTATTTCCTCTATGGCCTTGGCGTCGCCACGAGCATGCCACGACTGTTTAGCGCGGTGGTGAAGATCCGTCGCTGTATGGCCACTGCCGTGATGAGCTATTTGGGTGATCCGAGTCGTAGGTTCGTCGGCAGACTACCGCGGCGCGGCGGGAAGATCGTCTCCGGCAATCTGGTCATCGAGCAAATAATTGGCTGCCCGCCAATACGAGATCGCACGTGCGCCGCGATGTCTGTCGGCACGTACGGAGGCGAACTGGCGCTGGGAATGCAATGCGATCCGAAGCATTTTTCGAACGAAGACTCGCAGGAATTGCTAGAGACCTACGCCAGCCAATTGCGCGCCACTGCCGCGGCCCACACCATCGAGGCCACGGTATGACGCTTCGCAGGTTTGCCCTGACAGTCGCAGGGCCTATCGACGCGGCGATCAATCTGTTGCTGAATGGAGCGATCTGCTGGTTTTTCCTGCGATCGGCCACATCGTTGCCGCTGACCGGCTCGTTTTCGGCGGAATCATTCCTGGCGCCGATGTTCTTCTTGCTCTTCTGCCTGGCCACCTATTTTGGCATCAGAAACGGTGTGATTCAGCGGCAGAATGGCTTGAGCGGCCAACCCCTTGCACATGACGTGCGCTGGCGTGGTTGGGCCATTCGATTAGGCATCAGCTACGGTCTGTCGGCCTGCACCGTCTTCTTGATTGCCATCCATCTGCTTGATGGCATTTTTCCGGGCCTGGTCATTCCGGCCCGAGGCCTGGTGCTCTTTCAGGCTTTGCTATCGGCCGCGCTGGGCTACTGCGTGCAAGCTTATGCGGTGATCAAGACTGCCGCATTGCGAGGAGCCGAATCACCCGATCGTCAACTCAGCCCGGAATAATGAAGAGCAGCGCCACAATGACGCCAACCTGCATCAGCGCCGGCTTCAGTTTCAAGGGAAGGGTCTGGTGCACGACAGGCACAAGGGTTGCCGGCCGTGGGTAGGTTCTCAAGTTGTAGGAGCGCTCCCAAGGTGGGTCCAGGCTCATCTTATAGGGCAACAGCAGGACATCCAGTGCGAATCTCACCGTCGAGATGGCGGGCTGGAGAATTTCACTGTGGGTTTGCCCAAAGTGCTCCAAGGGCACATCCTCGAAATACAGTGGAGTATGCGTAATGGACGGCGCCTCCCATTGAAATACCATGAATGAGTTCGTGCGGGCGTACGCCAAAGGATTGACGGTGCCGATGGTCAGCATCCCCGAACGGTCGCTAGGCAACGGTCCGCTCGATGTCCGGATGTCGACGTTGACCGCACTTAAGGGTTTCAAGTCCGCCGAAGCCACACGCTGCTCCGTCCAACGCCGCGAGCTTGATCCCGACCTGTCCGGGGAGGATGGTGCAGTCGCGACATTGATGGGCTGCCGCTGCGCGAGCCGGGTTCGCGCGGCGTCCTGCTTCGCCGGCCGTTCGGCGGCGTCAGCTCGTCGAATCCCCGTGAGTTGATACGCAGCGATCAACATCATAGCGATCGCGCAGGCCACCCTGGTCACGCGCCGAATGGCGGAGCCCTGTAACGCATTCGGTTGGACCCGCACATTTGCCGTAAGCTGGCCCATGAGCATAAGACCATAAAGAGGCGAGAAAGGGGATATCACGGACTCATGGAATTGATTTCGACCGTTGAAAAGTTCTCGGTGAGAACAACGGCGCCAACCTGCGAAACTTCCGCATTCGTACGGACTTAACTTTTATCGCATCACCACTTTAATTGCTACAATTTAACGCAGTGGTTCTTATTGACGTTGGAGCGCGCCCTGGCCTGACTGCCGGCACCATGCCGGCAGCTCTGAAAACAGCTGCAAATTTGGGCTTTCCGACCAAGTAAATGCCTGAGTGAACAATGCATCAGAAGCGATTCACCGTTCGATTCGGTTTGGCGGCGGCGTTACTATCGCCCTTGGCAATTTGGTTCCTTTGGTGGCAGTCGACCAAACCGCTCGCCACAGTTCGTCCCGCGACGTCGATGGAGCCCTCGGTTAGTGCGAAGGAGTCTTCCGGCCCCCACCCGCCGACAGATGCCAATGATCCGGTCCAGAATTTTGACCGGCCTGTGCTTCCACGGGTGGACTTTAGCGGCCAGTGGCAACTTGACCGGCAGGCGTCCGAACCGCTCGATCCATTGCTTAAGGCGCACGGCGTCTCGGACGTTACACGCGCACTAATCGACAAAGTTCCGGTCGCGCAAATCATCACCCAAACCGACGACGAGCTGACGATCGAAGTGAAATCTGGTTTTCTGAGCGGCAAAGAGAAGATTGTCACGACCGGTCAACGCTATCAACGGCGGGACTTCAGCGGCGAACAGCTCGAAATGGTCAGTTTTTGGAGCGCTGACGGGATGTCCTTGATCACGCAAGGATCGGACGCGTCCCAGAAAGAACATCTCCAAGCGGTGCGCTGCCGAGGCGAAGACGAGGATTCGATGGAAGTGCGGATCGAGTACACGACGGCGGATGGGAAAACTTTAACAAACCGTCGCGTTTTCCGACGCGTTAAGTAGTTGCCTGTAGAGGGAATATTGCGCGAAGCTGTCGGTCGAGACGGTTCTGAGGGATACTTGAATCATTCTATACAGACGCAGATGGGGCGCCGATGAGGGTTACGGAACGTGACGTGCCGTCTAGTTGTACTTGATCGATTACTTGGACCGACGCCGCCGTGCATCACAGCGCCACCGTACCCTTTGCGCCCAGGGAAAGTCGCAAGCCGGCGTTCCGCTTGCGGGCTTATGCACGTCGTGGCAGTAGAAACAGGCAATCTGTGCCCACTTTGCGGCCAAGGGCCTGTGCGCCTGACAAGAGTCGGCGGGGCTGTCCAGGTTCGGGGTTTATTCCCGCCGTCTGGACGCTTGCCTGGATGTTGGCCCTGTCCGGCTCAGGCTGTAAATCCGACAAGGCGCAAGAGCACGGACTCTCGGATCCATGGGCAAACAGTGCGCCGTCCGTGCTAACCCTCGCTCAACCGGATTCCAACGCGGCCCCACAGCAGCGCGCTTTGGAAACGGCGGCCCCTCGCAGCTTGCGCAAGAACGGGGCGGTCGAGTACCGGGAGATGACGCTGGAAGAGGCCATTCACGTGGGTCTGAACAACAGCCGCGTGCTGCGCGACGCAGGCGGCCGCCTGTTGTCCAACCCGATGGGCGTACAAAGCATCTACGATCCGTGCTTTAAGGAAACAGATGTCAGGCAGGGCACGATTGCCGCAGCGAGCGCCTATGACGCCACGTTCAATTCCGGTGTCGAATGGATCAGCTCGGATCGATTCGTCAACAATATTTTCCTAGGGGGTGGAACGCACCTGCTCGATAGTAGCCGGGCCATCGCCTACAACGGCATTTCAAAATTAAATGGCGCCGGCGGTCAAATGTCGTTGACCAATTTAACCACTTACACGGATAGCAATGCGCCGGGAAATGAATTCAGCAGCCTTTGGCACACGTCGTTCATTGGAAGTCTGAGGCAGCCGCTGTTGCAAGGTGCCGGCGTCAACTTTAACCAGATTGCTGGTTCGACCGGCATGCCTGGCATCACCAACGGCATCGTGGTCGCGCGAATCAATACCGACATTTCTCTGGCCGACTTTGAAGCCGCATTGCGGACATATTTGCTGGATACCGATGCGCACTTACTGGGAGCTCTATTACGCGTACCGCGACCTTGATGCAAGAATCGCCGCCAGAGACGCTGCCTTAGAGGCGTGGCGGAGCGTAAACCGCAAAGCTCAAGCGGGCGCATTCGGTGGCGACCCGGAAGCCGAAGCCCGAGCTCGCGAGCAGTACTACCTGTTCCAAGCCCAAGTCGAAAATTCACTCAGCGGCGTCGCCGTAACCGGTGGATCGGCTCCGGGCGGAACAAACGGCGTCTACACGGCGGAGCGAAAGCTGCGCCTGCTGCTGGGTTTGCCCATCACGGATCAACAATTGATTCGGCCCGCCGACGATCCGCCGCCAGCCGAGATCGTGTTCGACTGGGACGAAGTTCTTCAAGAAGCGCTGGTGCGCCGGGTCGAACTGCGACGGCAACGCTTCATGGTCAAGCGACGCGAATTGGAACTGGTTGCCGCAAAAAACTTTCTGCTGCCGAAACTCGACCTGCTGGCCACCTATTCATTCCAGGGGTATGGCCAGGACCTGATCGCTCCCCAGTCCGCGAATGCCTTCAGCAGCGCTTATGGAAACTTGACATCGGGACAACACTCGCACTCCTCGATACTCGGGCTGAACTATAGTCAACCGATCGGTAACCGGATTGGCAATACGGACGTGCGTAATGCCGAATTGGCGGTATCCAAAGAGCGTGCGCTACTTTCCGAACAGGAGTTGCAAGTTGCCCATGAGCTCAGTGCTGCGGTCGCCGAGGCTGAGCGTGCTTTCGCACTGACCAAGACGACCTTCAATCGTCGCGCCGCAGCGGAAGAGCAATTGGCCGCCATCACGCGCAAGTATAAGGCCGGGTCAGCAGCGCTCGATCCGGTTCTCGATGCCCAACGCCGGCTGGCGGATGCCGGCAGCGCTTATTATCGCTCCGTCACGGATTTCCATCGGGCAATTGCGGATGTCCAATACTCGCGCGGATCGTTGCTGGATTACAACGGTGTATTCTTGGCGGAAGGCCCGTGGCCAGGCAAAGCCTATGCCGACGCCGGAAAAATGTCGAGCCGCGTGCGACCGACTCCTACGCTCAACTACCGCTTGTCACGTCCGTTAGCCTCTAGTGGCCCTGCCCTGCAGGGCACTCTGCCACCTCCGCCAAACAGTGCCAAC
The DNA here is from genome assembly GCA_963807715.1 of uncultured Planctomycetia bacterium. GTDB lineage: Bacteria > Planctomycetota > Planctomycetia > Pirellulales > PALSA-1355 > CAWECK01. The sequence goes on along the minus strand of CAWECK010000015.1, from coordinate 153,836 downwards.
AACGGCGAACGATTGCCCGAGCCCGTGCCACCGCCAGTCACCCCGGCAGCGCCGTCAAGCTCGGCGCCAACGCGGCGCCGAACTCCTCGGTGTCGGTCGGGGTTCCGGCTGCCCGCGGGTAAAAAACGATTGGCGACCCTAATCTCTCAGTCCGGATAAAGTGTCCTTATGATCCAGCCCAGCTGCCCACAACGTTCCGGCACCGACCTAAACCAACGTTTGGTGTCTCTTCGTTTGGATCGACCCCATCAGGCGAGCCTCGGCCCAAGGCCGCGAAGGCCTTACCGTTGGTGGATAATGGCGATACTTTTCGGGTCGATCGCGTGCGGCACTATCGCACGGCATCACGTCTGGGTTGCCCAGGCTTTGGCGAGCCGAAGATTCAGCCGACCGTCGCCCACGGAAGTAGACGTCGTGCCTTTGATCAACGGGTCGGGCGACAATCACGCTCCGCTGAAGCTTTCCGGGTATGTGATCGCCGAGTCCAGGATTCATGTCTCCGCCAAGGTGCATGGCACGGTGATTGAACTGCCGATCGAGCCGGGTTCCAGAGTTCGCAAAGGGGATCTGCTCGTACGGATCGAAAGCCTTCCCTTTGAAGCAGACCTGAAAAGCGCGCGGGCGACCCTTAAGATCACCGAGGCGCGATGGCGCGAACTCCAGCAAGGCTCGCGTGTGGAAGAGATCGAGCAATTGCGGGCGGGACTCGAACAGGCACAGTCGCGCTGCGATTTGGGACGCAAGGAGCTCCGCCGTTCGGAACGCCTGCACGACACAATCTCCGAGGCTGAATTCGACAAGGTAAACGCCAGCGTTCGCGAAGCCGAGGCGCTCGTTAAACAGCTCAAGTTCGCCGTACAAATGGCCGAAAACGGAACACGCGCGGAGCAGCTCACTGCCGCTGCCGCGGAGGTGGAAAGGGCCAAGGCGCTGCTGGAAAAGTCTCAGTATCTTTGTGACTGCACCCGGGTGGTGTCTGAATTGGACGGCGTCGTCCTGGAGAGGTGCATCGAACTGGGGGAATCACTACGGATCGATCCGGTCGGCGGTTCGACCACGTTGTGTGTCGTCGCGAACCTCGACCACTTGCTTGCCGAAGTGGAAGTGCCGGAGGGCGACCTCCCGCGTGCCGCCATTGGCCAGCGATGCCGGGTGGCTGCGGAGGCTACTCCGAACAACAGTTACGAGGCGCGTGTCGAAAATCGCTCACCTGAAGTCAATCGCCAGCGAGGTGTCGTCCCATTGAAGGCAAAAATTCTCAATCCGGACGGAAATTTGATGCCGGGCATGAGTTGCACCGTGACGTTTTCCCCGCAACCCACCTCGCCGGGGGACCTCGTTCAGGTACCACGGCAAGCGCTGGTCAACGAGCAAGACTGCCCATCCGTTTTTGTCCTGGAAGACGGCCGAGCCCAGCGTCGCACGGTGAAGCTTGGCAGGGAATACGACCAGAACATCGAAATTGCATCTGGCCTGAGAGTTGGTGATCGTGTGCTCTTACCCCTCCAGCCGCGGTAGTGGTACAAGTTGCGGGCCTGTCAAGGGAAAAGCGTAATGACGGCGACTTACCGGCGAGCCGCGTCCATTTTCAGCTTCGCGTCATCGACCCGTTTTTGCTGCTCCCGGACTTTGCCGCTAGTCTGAGTAATTAGCGGGACCATTTTCGCTTGCATGGCATCCCATTGTTTCCGGTCTTTGATTCTCATTTTGAAATGATGCTCGGCCCATCCCTTATGCTGATCCAGCCACTGCTGCGCCTCGGCGTCATGCACAACGACTGGCAATGGCGGCTGTCGGGCGGGACGTGTCTCTAGCTCTCGCTGCCATTGTTCGTTGACAGCCAAATCGGCGTCGTTCTCAGCCCCAAAAATGCGTAGTACGATTGCGACATTGTCGTACTCGGCTTTGTTGTTCCTGCCAATCCTCGCAATTCTTTCAGGTTCAATTTCGCCGAATGCAGCGTACTCAAGCTTGGTTTCCAAACTAGCCATATCGGCTTGCTGATTCATCCTGTCCTTGGCGAGCCGAACGCCTTTGTCTTGCTCTTTAGCGTATTCCGATTCAATAGCCGACAGTTCCTTTTGCAGCCGCTCAAGTTCCTCTCGCTCGCCGTTGTAGGTTGCCAGGAGCATGCTGTAGCTTGGGCCGCAGCCGGAAAGCAATACCACGCAGAGAATGGCTGATAAGGTTCGCATAACCTCCTCCAAGAAGCGGTGGCGACATTTCCAAAAGCACCAACGCAGCCTCATAATCTAGCCGTCAACATCCTCATTGACCTACAAGCTACTTGATTCGCGTGGCCGAAAAAAGTAAAATTGCGGTTGGATTGATCCGCTAGATCAAACCAGATTGACGAGTGGCCACTTGTCATTCAGGATGCGGATCAAGGCCATCTTTGATGCCGGTAGTCGAAAACATCGAGCCTGCATCGTCGCGGAAAGAACGGGATATAAGCGGGCATTTTGCCCGTAAATTCTGGGCTTTCTGTAACGATGCAGGCTCTTTTTTTTGGAATAAAGTCATGAAATCTGAAACATCCGAACATCTGCCATTGGTTGACGCCGGCGTCGTCGCTCAAATCCTCGGGGTCCAACAGCGAACGGTAAACACTTGGGCGAGAGCGGGAAGAATCCCGTATGTTCGGATCAGCGCCAAGACGTTCCGTTACGACCTGAACGACGTGCTCGAAACTCTGAAAAAAGGGAGCACCTAAAAATAAAAACAGCCCGAGAAGCCGTGGGGCGTTCTCGGGCCGCTTTACATTAGCCCCACATGTCAGCCGGCTCGCTGGGTTCGTTCTTGCCAGGACACCCCAGCGGGTCGGCCCTTCATGAAAGGGCAATGCTCATGAGTATTGCTTCGCGGTCATGGTCCGTACCTTGGTTTTACTTTAGCCTGTCACGGCGTAGGTTGCGTGCCATGACTGGCATTGGTGGTCGCCTTTAAAGTTTAGCGGCAAAATCACCATAAGTCAAAGCGAAATCGAGTACAAAAGGCCGCTGGCGGCAAGCAGCGGCCTTTTGTTTTCTACCCTCCGTTCACGGCGTCAAACAAGTCCTCAAAGCTCCAAAGCGTATCGGTGACGCCGGCCATCATCGCGGCCGTGGGACGAAGCCGGCCGGACTGCCCCGAGTTGTCGTCGAACCGCGTCCGCCAAACGTAGTTGTAATACGCGAAGAACACTGAGCAGGCCGCTTGCAGATTGGCCAGCTTTTTCGAGAAGCCCAGCGACAACCGCGTGAACCGCTTTAGGAACGTGCGGATCGTCAGGTTGTTCCGCTCAATATGCGAGGTGCAAATCGTCCGCTCCTCTGCTTCGCTCATGCCAAAGACGGCCCGGCGTTTGGTGCCCACTATTTCGCTGGGCGTGTACGGCAGTATCGCGTTGCGGAAGTCCTTGATAATCACGCCGAACTTGGCGTAGCGAGCAAACGCCAAATCGACCGCTTCAGGATACCCCTGGAAGCCGTCCGTGCTGATCTGAATGATCGGACGATAGCCGGGCCGCGTGTAACTTTGATCGTCGCTCTGGTGCGGCTGCGGCCACGCCAGACGGCCAGCCAGCGTAGTCATTAGCTTACGGGCATTGTCGGCCGAACGCTTGCCGACGATGAACGCCGGGATCAGCTTCGTTTCCGTGTCCAGAGAAGTCCACACGTACATATCGCCAACGTCGTGCCGCTCGGCCCGCTCGTTGATCGTGAGCCGGCTTTGTTTCTTGGCAACGAACGTCCAAATCTCGTCGCACTGGACATGGTTCAAAGTCAGGTTCCGCAGTTCGCGGTCCATGAACTCTTGGCAGCATCCACCGAAGTCCACGAGCAGGTTTTGAATCGTGGTCCGGTGAACGCCGGTCAGCCGCGTGGTCGAGCGTAGCGTGTTGCCTTCGACTAGATGATGCAGAACGGATAACTGCCGTTCGCGGGGAAGAATGTTGGCCATAGCGAGGTCGCTTTCTTTGCGGCCTTCGCTACAATCGAGGTATCAGGTCCGATTGGGCGAAAGCCTAGTTGTGATTGGCCCCGATGTTCCCTGCCAGGGGAGCACCGGGGTTTTTTCGTGTCTTATATTCTACGCAAGACAGCCGTATTTGTTCATACACAAAATACTGTGTTGCGTCGTTTGTGTATGCCTATATAATGGCGACATGGAAACTCAAAAACGCAAACCCGGTCGCCCGGCGACCGGCCAGATGCCACGCCGCATTTTCCGTATGAGCGACGACGATTGGTCCGCCGTCGAAGCCGCCGCACGATCCAACGGTGTCACCACATCGGAATGGGTGCGGGAATGCCTATTGCGTTGTGCCAAGCGGCTCCGCAAGTAAGGCGATGGACGAGCGGCGAGTTGCACGCCGGATCGAAGTGCTTATAAAGCACGGATCGCACTACGCCACGCCCAAGAAAGGTCACATGGCTATGGCAAAAGACGAATCGGCGAAGGAGAAACCGACAAAGCGCGGTGGCGCGAAACTGCCGCCCAAGTTTCGCGAATCATGCGAGCGAAAAGGAGTATCGCCAAACGAGTGCAGACGCATGGCAAAGATCATCAACGCGATGTATGACGAAAGCCCTCGCGCTCGTGCCCTGATCGCAATCGAATGGTTGTCAGACGCCCTGGAAAGATTGTTACGTGCGAAGTTCAAGGCGACTTCCACTGTCGCACCAAAGCCAGACTTCTTCTTGAGGGGGCACGCTCCATTCGCGTCGGTTTTTATGAGAATTGAGGTATGCGCAGCCTTTGGACTTATCACCCATGAGAAGGCGCGCGAAATGCACGCGGTAAGGGACATCCGAAACCACTGTGCGCATTCAACAGCCGTAGCAACACCTGAAGACAACGAAATGGCTGACTTGGTTCACATTCTTCGAGGTGTGCATCCAAGTTTAGTATCTGAGTCGGCCAGCATGGTTGTCGTATTGGCTACCGCACATTTAGTCGGAACAGTCTATGCCACGAGACAACTGCTTATTCAGCGTCCTCACAGAAAGCATCGAACGAAGCCCTCAGATACGCCACCAATCGAGCCTCAATAGGCAGCGACTCCCAAAGGTCAATGAGTGTTTCACCGATTCGATTACGCCAATCATTGATAGGCCCAGCGTCATCCCACTGCGGGTCGGCGATTGCCTCTAGCACGTCGCGAGGGTCAAGTCCGCGATATTCACGGCAGGCATCGAGCAACTCGGCAACGCAGCTATTTTCAGCGTTTTTTTCAGTTTTCATGGCTTTTAACTTTCTTTCCAGCAAAACGTACCACTACCCCAGCCGCTGGCCGATGGACACGCGGTCCGTCGCCAGTTAAAATGAATCACTTTGCGGTAGTCGTGCGGCATTCTGAATCGGGGTTCATTCTCGCGCAAATCGTGCGACTTCGATTCTTGAGGGCTCAAGGTGTTCAAGTTTCTGCAACTGGTACTGAAGAACCTCGGTCGTAACCGCGTCCGGACCATTCTGACTGGGTTGGCAGTTCTCGTTTTGACGATGATTTACGCGGTCGTCAGCAAAACGACTGCCTTCATCGGTGACTTAGTGAACAGCGCCGCGGACACGCGTTTGATTGTACGCGAGCGCTGGATCGTGCCCAGTAAGTTGCCAAACCGTTATGTGCAGCTCATCGCCGCGGTGCCAGGTGTTGAGGATTGGACGGTCTGGAACAATTATTTTGGGTTCTTGGATGACACTGGACGGCTTGATCGTCGCGGTATCGGGATTGCAACCCGCATGGACAATTTGCGCGAGATGCATCCCGATCTCGACAACCTCGATCCGGCCGTATTGGAAGAAATGAAGCGGGAAAAGACCGGCGTCCTCATGGGCTCGGCAATTATGAGCACCATGGATTGGCATGTCGGTCAACGATTTACCGTCAAGGGCATGAATTATCCGGGCTCAAATCTGCAATTCAAGATAATCGGCGTTCTGCCACCCGGCCGTTGGTCCCACAACTTTTTCTTCCGCCAGGATTACTTTCAAGAAGGGACCGGTGAAAAGTCCCGAATGAACAGTGTTTGGCTGCGAGTGCGCGACCCAGCGACCGGTAGCCGAGTGGCGGCCGAGATCGAAAAGATGTTCGACAAGAGCGAGGCCGAAGTGCTGGTGGAAACGGAATCGGCCGGAGTAGCCCGTTTGGCAAGTCGGTCGCAGAGCATTGTGACCATCATCAACATGGTCGCCTCTATCTTGTTGATCGATATGCTGGTGATCTTGTCGAACAGCATCAGCATCAGCACCCGCGAACGACGACGCGAAATGGCCGTGTTCAAGGTGCTCGGCTTTCAGCCGGGTTTTATCATGGCGATGGTGATTGGCGAGGCTATGTTAGTGGGGGCCATCGGAGGTGGGCTCGGTGCGCTGCTGGCCTTTTTGTTGTCGTCCATCCACTTGCCCCTGGCGCTGCCGCAGGTGTTGCAACTTTCTGTAACGGCGGATGCTATTCCGATGGGATTGTTGCTCGGAGCTGCAGCCGGCTTTATTGGCAGTATTTTCCCCGCATTGGGGGTGCGTTCTGTCAAGGTGACCGACGTATTCGCCAAAATCGCATGAACCCAGGAAGCCCGCTCGCGCTTCCATGAATCACCATCAACATGAGCGTCGGCAGTCATGATTCCGTTTAAGTACAGTCATCGCAATCTGCGCGTCCGGTGGAAAACGACGTTGATGACCGCTTCCGGCTTTACGTTGGTCGTGGCCGCCTTGATCGTTGTGATGGCGTTTGTTAATGGTTTGCGCGCTGTTTGTACCGTGAGCGGCGAACCTGAAAACGTACTCGTCCTCGACCGGGGTAGTTCGGACGAAGTGCTCAGTCAGTTGGACCGCCGCACCGTCTCGCAAATAGAAGATGATCCGGAAGTCCTGCGAGATAAGTCCGGGCATCGGTTATCCAGTCCTGAGTTGTTCTGCGCCGTCAATCAGCGGAGCAACGGCCGGGAAAGCAACGAGGGGCTGCAGGCTCGTGGAGTGCTGCCAGTTGCAATGCAAGTGCATGCGCGGCTCAAAATCGTCGACGGACGGATGCTGCGCTCCGGCCAAGGCGAGGTGATACTTGGTCTTGCCGTTCAGCGAAATCTTGGCCTAAAGGTGGGTGATAAACTGGCCATGGGCCGTAAGGACTGGCGAGTTGCCGGGATCTTTTCTTGTGATGGGTCGGTGTTTGAATCCGAGATCTGGGCAGACCTCAATGAACTGGCCTCGGAGTTTCGACGGCAAGGAACTTACAGTTCGGTCGTACTGCGTACCGCAGACCCTGCCGCAGCCAAGAGAGTGGCCGCGCGACTGAAGGCGAACCGGCAGATTACTATCGATGCCAAACCCGAACCAGATTACTACCTGCAACAAGCCGCGCAAACCGACGCCTTGTGCTGCGGGCATGACCGTGGCCCTCTTCATGGGCATCGGGGCGGTGTTCGGCGTTACTAACACCATGTTTGCGGCCATTGGACAACGGACCAAGGATATTGCTGTAATGCGTCTCCTGGGCTTTCGCAAGGCCGAGATCCTGGCTTCGTTCCTTTTGGAAGCGTTGCTGATCGCCTTAATCGGCGGGTTGTTGGGCACTGCGATTGGTTATTCGGTGAATGGACTTTCCATCAATGCCTCGCTGTCCGCTAAAGCAGTCGCCCTGGCTTTCACCATTGATGCTCAAACTATGCTAATCGGCATGGTATTCACCATACTGCTGGGAGTGATAGGCGGCATACTCCCCGCAATGTCCGCAATGCAGATTGATCCGCTTCAATCGTTACGTTAGGCGAAAAATCGCTCACCAGTTGACGCCGCCACCGTATTTTAAACCGGAATGGCCAGGCTCAGGCTGAAATCAGACCGGAATATTGTTTCCTGACTCGACGCCAAACGCTTGACGCCTTCCCGCAAGCTGGGGATGATAGAAAAGTGGTTGTTGCCGTCCGAGCGAGTTCCGATGTTGAGAACTTCAAAATAGCTTAGAAAAGCTATTTGGGCTTGGCACAATTAACTTTAGGGCTCGTGGCAATGCCGAGCCGTGTTAGGATCAGCTGGGTAAGGATCGCCCACGGCTGATTCACTTTTTATTAGGGGCAATCAAACCGTGTCCCGACACGACTCGCAAGAAAAATCTGAAGCTGAATTGCAAAACGGATCGTCTGCTCACCACGCCGGAGCGCCAGGCCAACGGGCCCGATCAGAACGGCTTGGCTCCCTTTCGCTGAAGAAACCTCATTTTAGCGCTGAACTCCAGGCGGCGGCCAAGCCACAGCGTTCCGTGAAGCATTGGCTGGGTTCCTTGAAACGTTGGCGGGCGCCGCTCGCGCTGTTGGGGTTCGTTTTCCTGGGCGTCTTTGTCTACCAGCACGGTTGGGTTTCTAAAATCCTGGCCAATGTCCCGTCTTCGTATGCAACGCCCGTCGAAGTCGAAACGCTAACACTGACGCAACAGGGTACTTCGGAGCCCGATTCACAGACCATTTCAGGCTATGTGATCGCGGACAGGAAAATCCACATCTCCGCCAAAGTTTCTGGCAACGTTGTCGAGTTGCCGATTGTCGAAGGGGGCCAAGTCAGCAAGGGGGATCTGCTGTTGAGCATCGAAAGCCAGCAGTACTTCGCGGACTTGAAGCAAGCGCAGGCGTCGGTCAAGATTGCCGAGGCGCGATATGCCGAGTTGCAGAACGGCGCGCCCTTCGAAGAAATCGAACAGCTCCGCGCCAGTCTGGAGCAAGCGCGGGCACGCCATGACTTGGGATTGAAGGAAGCCGCACGCGCTGAACAGCTTAGAGACACGATTTCTCCCGCAGAACTGGACAAGGCCAAATCCAACGTTCGGGAGGCAGAAGCCTACACCAAACAATTAAGCTTCGCCGTAAAACTCGCGGAGAACGGGGCTCGCTCGGAGCAACTTGCCGCAGCCGCAGCCGAGGTCGAACGGTCCAAGGCGCTGCTTGAGAGGGCACAGTACTTGTTTGATTGCACGCGGTTGGTGGCCCCGATCGACGGCACGATCTTGCAGAAAAATGTCGAGCTTGGCGAAGCTTTGCGGATCGATCCGGTCAGCGGCAGCACCGCCCTGTGCGTCTTGGCGGATCTTCACAATTTGCAAGCCGAAGTCGACGTGCAAGAACGCGATTTGCCGCAGGTGCATATTGGCCAGCTTTGTCGCGTTTCTCCGGAGGCAGATCCGGAAAATGTTTATCAGGCCCGCGTCGAACGTCGCTCCCCGGTCGTTAATCGTTCGCGAGGTGTGGTTCAGGTCAAGGTCAGAATTCTTAATCCGGACGAAAAGCTGATGCCCGACATGAGCTGCAAGGTCACTTTCTTAACGGATAGTAGCGAGCAGTCCGGCAAAACCCTGAAGGTGCCGCGGCAGGCCGTGATCAAAGAAAGCGGGGTTACCAGCGTGTTCGTACTCGATGGCGAGGTGGCCCGGCGACGGGTCATAAAAACCGGCCAAACGCGAGACCAATTGATTGAGGTTGCCTCCGGGTTGGAAGTCGGGGATCGCGTGATCTTGTCGCTACAACCACTTGCCGACGGACAAACCGTCCATTGCCGGGTGCATTAATTTCCCGAAAGAGCTTCATGCCCACTCCACTCGTTCGCATCGAAGACGTTCATAAGGACTACACGCGCGGCAGTGAAACTATCCATGTTTTGCGCGGGGTCAACGTCGATATCGCCGAGGGAGAATTCATGGGATTGATCGGCCCGAGCGGCTCCGGCAAGAGCACCCTGCTCAATCTGATTGCCGGCCTGGACAAGCCGACCCAGGGCCGGGTCGTCATCGGCGATGTGGCCATTAGTGAATTGTCCGAGGCCGACATCGCCCGCTGGCGCAGCAGCCATTTGGGCTTTATCTTTCAGTTCTACCACCTGATTCCCGTTTTGACCGCCTATGAAAACGTGGAATTGCCGCTGTTGCTTTTCGACCTGTCAGCGGCCAGGCGTCGCGAGCAGACGCTCACCGTACTTGAGTTGGTCGGTCTCACGCATCGCATGCGGCATCGCCCGGGTGAGCTTTCCGGCGGTGAGCAGCAGCGCGTGGGCATTGCCCGAGCCTTGGTGACCGATCCGAGTTTGATCGTGGCCGACGAACCGACCGGTGACCTTGACGGCCACACCAGCGAGGAAATCCTCGACCTGTTGCAAATGTTGCAAGAAGGCTTGCAGAAAACCATCGTACTGGTCACTCACGACCCACGCGCCGCCTCTCGCACAAAACGCTTGGTGCGGCTGGAAAAGGGAGTCCTGATGGCCGGCACCGAAAACACCTTGGCCGAGGCCTTTCCTGGCTGGCAAGGAAGTTGACGCTCGGCCGGGCTGTCTCCGCGCAGACCACTGTCTTCCCAGTCCACGATGCTATTGCTAGGTTTCGTGGCAAGGTGGCGAGCATTCATTGTATTGGTTTCCAGGCGAAAGGCGACCTGCTGGGGGGAGCGGGTATCCGAGGCCCCTAGTCGACTACACCAGTGCCAACGAGGCCAGCGGCAGGCGGGGAAAGGCCGAACTTCGATGATTAGAAGTCCATGAGCCTCGCTGCGATTGAATCCGCTCTCCTTCGTGCCGCAGACGCGATTCGTACCGCCGACGCGCTGCTGATCGGCGCCGGCGCTGGCATGGGCGTCGATTCCGGGCTACCGGACTTTCGCGGCAATGAGGGCTTTTGGAAGGCGTATCCGCCCCTCGGCCGACGCAATCTATCTTTCGTCGATCTGGCCAATCCCATCTGGTTTCGCAACGATCCACGGCAGGCATGGGGCTTCTATGGGCACCGGCTCAATCTCTACCGCACGACACCCCCTCATGACGGCTTTCAAACGCTGCTCGCTTGGGGCGAAGCCAAGCCCGAGGGACATTTCGTTTTCACCAGCAATGTCGATGGGCACTTTGAGCGGGCGGGCTTCGCCCCGGACCGCATCCTGGAATGCCACGGTTCGATTCATTACTGGCAATGTTCAACTCCATGCGAAGATGACATCTGGACTGCCGAGCCGCTAACGGTCGTCGTGGACGAGACCGACTTTCGCGCACGCCTACCGCTCCCCTTGTGTCGCCATTGTGGCGCCGTTGCCCGGCCGAATGTGCTCATGTTCGGCGATGGTCAATGGCTCGAACGCCGAACCGATCAGCAATGCCAGCGTTACGAACGATGGCGTAGCGAAATAGAAGGAAGACGCCTGGTGACCATCGAATGCGGGGCAGGCAAAGGCGTGCCGACCGTTCGCCACCATAGCGAGCGGCAGCCAGGCACGCTGATACGCATCAACCCGCGCGAGCCAGATATTCCAATTGGCGGCATCTCGATTCCCCTTGGTGCCGGCGAGGCGCTGGCCCGACTCGCGGCGATCCTCGGCGAGTGAAAACGGCGGCGCCCAACGAGCAATTGAGTGCCCGAGACGGCAGCCAGGCCAACACGGCCAAGCTGCTGGAAGCCAGCCCGACCTTGATGCGTTTGCGCGAGCTGGGGGTGCTCGAAAAGATCGCCCCGGCCGGCAAGCTCAACATCGTGCTGGGCGAAAAGGGTTTGACCGACCGCGTGGTCAACCTGCTTCAATCGGTCAAATTGCAATCTGTCGCAAAAGCCCAGGAGGCCGGGAATAATCTCGGCCTCTTGGGTTTTCTCTTTTGGCGCCGGCGAGTCCGCCGAGCGCCAGCAGGCATCAAAAGTCGATTACTTGCCGCCTAGCTTAAGGTGTTCCACACCATTACTGGCGTCAATATACGCAACTTGGCACTTCGGTAGAGCCTTCGCTAGTTCCAATGCACCGGCTCTCGATATGCCCGGTCCTACTTCAAGGTATTTCAAGCCGGTCAGTTTGCAAAAATGGCGTACGCTGGCGTCGGTCGTGTTGTTCGTCCAAAGGCCAAGCTTCTTCAGGCGAGGAAGCTCGGTGAGATCGACGATCGCTGAATCGGTTATGAGCGATTGCGCCAGGTCAAGGTTCTCGAGATTCCGCATCTCTTTAAGGCGAACGACCCCGGCATCGGTGACTCGGCATCCTCTTAGACTGAGGTTTCGAATCGACTTGAGCCCCTTAAAATGGCGCATGGCTTCGTCTGAAAGCGGCATACCCCACAATTGCAATTCTTCAAGCTGCGGCAAATCTTCGAGCAGCACCAGGCTTGCATCGGTGATTGGGACGAATGGCACTTAGATTCTTGTAATGCCTTTAGCCATATTGCGTTTGATCTCGGCGCGGGGCTTTGTCATCCAGTCATAGTGATTGCGTCGCAGCTTTTTCATGCGAGGCTCGTAACGATCGGGTCGGTCGGCAACTCGATGGGTGGCGATGGCATCGAGCAGGTTTTGGTAGACTCGGAAACGATATGCCGGGTCATGAGCGGTCCGAAGCTCAATCAATGGCTGAAAGGCTTCTAGCGTTTGCAGAGTTCCTTTGAAGCTGATGGTCCGTGGCTCGGCATGATGGCTGGAAGCGGCTTGTGCCATGATTGTGCGGATGAGATTGTAGGCCAGGACATGCACCAGACCTCCTTATGCACCAACTCGGGCGTTTTGCAGCGTAGGTGGTGCATTTGCATGGTCGACTTGATGGAACGTAGATCGAGTTCGTTGTTCCACCGCGCGCGATACAGAGTCGCCAGATCGTCTTTGGTCGTTTGCTGCGGGTCCAGCAATGTCGTCACCACAACAATGACCTTGGTCCGGAATCCAGGTTGCGCGACTCGAATCCTCGCTTCTCGAATGGTGATGCACTCAGGGAGTGATTTGTAGGTTTGCCAATCCAGCGAACGAATCGACGTCGGCTTGAACCAGCGAACGATGTGGTCATCGTCGCCAAGGCGCTCTCCACGTCGAAAGTCCGGTTTGCGGTTGGCTTTGTTTAGGCGACTGACCAAATCTACGCCGCGCTGTTGGAGCAGCAAAATGTTCGTCCAATTCGCCATCAGACAATCCGCGAGCAGAACATCTCTGGGATCAAGCACGTCCCACAGTCGGCGAAGTAAGCTGACTTCGCCTTGTCCTTTGCCGGCATATCGGCAAAAGCCGAGACTCACGATTGCCCCACAAGACAACGAAGTAATGGCCCCGATTCGCGCGAGGGGAAAGCCTAGGCCCGGCTTCTGATTGTAGACTTGCGGATAAGCCTGTTGATTCTCTGGAGTATCCGGCATGGTGACGGTCGTGCCGTCGAACATGTACACCCGTCTCCCTTTCCACAGCCAATAATGATCGGCCTGGGCATTCAAAACGCGTCCGACTAAACAGGCGACGGCGGAGAAGAACTTCTCTGGCAACCTTTTTCTGGCTTGGCAGTAGGCACCCGTGTTGGCTGAGCAGGCTGGCTGCCCTCGGGACACTCGATGGGCGATCAATCGAGCCACAGCGGCTCGGCATGAATGATCGGCGCTCAACACCTGGTTCAGAAAAACCCACAAGGTGATGAGTGGCGAAAATATGCGATCCTTCCAAGGTGCCTCGATTGACGCCAGTGCTGGCGCAATCGTTGCTTCAGAAAGGGCTGTCGCAAAAGGCAGGTTGCCATCTTGCAGAAACTGACGCCTCAGGAATTTCATCTGTTGTCGAACAAGTCCGCGATTACAATACCGCATTCTTGGGCCTCCTTGCCGTTGATGGATGTCGTTGACAAACAACCATCTACGCAAGCGAGGCCTTTTTGCCTATGTCACTTCAACCCAAGCACTTGCTCCATATCTATGTGCCATTCGTGATTGGGACTTCCGCAACGCCCAGATGCCTGAGGTTTTTCAGCGATCCAAGTTGGATGACACCCTTGTCGGAGATCGTAGCGCATCGAAACAAATCGAGGGATCGAAGCCCGGCGCAACTCGCCACGGACGATAGTCCGTCGTCCGTGATGCCCGCACTTACCAATTGCAGGGTTTCAAGGTTTTTCAGCTTCGCAAGTTCGGTCAGCGTCGCATTAACAACGGTAGTACCGCCGATATTAAGCTGTTCCAATCTTGCCCCGATGGCCGAGTTGCACAAATCGGCCGCCGTGACCGTTGTGCCATCAAGACCGAGACTGCGTAGGCTTCCCAATGCCGCCAAGTGTACGAGCCCCTTACTGCTAATTGCTCCATCGCCAATCCCGACATGTGTCACATCTAACAGCTCTTCGACAACCATTAAATCGGCTTCGGAAATGGGCTTCGCGAAATACACAACAGCCACGTGGGCGTACACGTCATCGCCGACGATCGCTCGAATAAGACGATTCCCTGGCGGCGACGGCCGGACGTTCCTTCCATCCGAATTGGTTTTCAACCAATCTGCTATGTAGTCATAACTAACTAACCCGCCAAGACTCTCAATGCGCCGAACGGCCTCCCGTTGATCGTGGGTGCGTTTAAACAAAGCCCCTAGCCAGCCGAGTGCGGAGCCGAGAATCAGTATTCCAACAAGAAGCGTCCGCAAGCTAAATCTCAACCGCAACAAGAACCGTAGTTTGGAAAACAACGCTACGGCTGCAAGCGATACGAGGGGATAGACTTGGCTGAATCGCCGACGTCGGTCAGGCGATCGGAACACGACCCATAGAATGGCCGAAGATCCTGCCGAGATGATCAAGCAAATCCCCGCCAGCCACGTCGTGGCGGACGCATCAAGAATGAATCGCCAGATTCGCGTGGAAGTGTCTACTGGGGATACCTTGCTCATTCCTGCCATCATAACGCAAAGTGCTTCACCGCCGCGAAGCCAGAAGCAAATCCCAAAGAATCTGCAACAGTTCGACGACGGACGTTCCAACTGGCGGGATGGTCAGTGATTCTACCGTGGTAAACCGCGCGAAAGGCCCAAAAATGGTGTTTAACCGGCTACGCCAGAAGAATGTTCCCAGGGAGCACGACAGCGATTAGGATATGCAGAGAATCCGCCGGGCCGGCAGTTCGGCTTCTCTCTCGGGGGAATCGCAGCGATTACGCCCGGGTCTCGGGAACAATCAGCTCAGTAAGACGCCCGTCGCCCTTTTGGATTTATGGCAGAATCGATCAATTAACTTTCGCGTCTAACCTTCGTCACGGAGATCAATCATGAGGCGTCGTTTTTGGTCTGGCGTGTTCTCGATGACTGCCCTGTGCGTTGCCGCCTGGGTTGCCGCAGTGGCTAGCGGCGAAGAGAAGCCGGCGGAGATTCCGCAGGATTATCAACTGTTGTACTCCCAGGATTTTTCGCAACCCGAGGCGATCAAGGATTTCGTCATGTCCGATCCCAGCGCGTGGACCGTTTCCACCGTCGACGGCAAAAGCGCGTTGGAACTGGCGAAGCAAAGCAAGTACAAGCCGCTGTATCGCTCGCCCTTCAACATCGCGCTGATCGGCGGCAAGGTGTTCGGCGACTGTATCATCGAAGCCGACTGCCTGCAAACCGGCAAGGAATACGGGCACCGCGACATGGTGTTTTTCTTCGGCTTCCAGGACGTGTCGCACTACTACTACACGCACGTGGCTACCAAAGCCGACGATCATGCCAACCAAATCTTTATCGTAAAGGATGCGCCGCGGCTGAAGATTTCCCAGGAATCGAACGCCGGCAACAACTGGGGACTCGGCGTATGGCATCACGTGCGGCTGGAGCGCAAGGCCTCGGACGGGACCATCAAGGTCTATTTCGACGACATGAACAAGCCCATCATGGTTGCCGAGGATAAGAACTTCGGCCCCGGCTGGGTCGGCTTCGGCTCGTTTGACGACACGGGTAAGATCACCAACATCAAGGTCTGGGGAAAAACCGCGGAGGACAAGCCAGCCGCCGAATTTCCCAAAGGCTAGGACGTTCGCTGTATGCACGGCCGGAAATCCCCAGGCTCACGCTCGGGGCTCGGGAATGCGCCAGAGCACGGTAACGTGGCAGTAGAAACAAATCGCAAGCACTAACTAACCCCAGTGGAGTCCAATACCATGAATATCTCGCGACGTGACTTTGTGGAGAACGCGCTGTTGGCAGCCGCAGCCGCCCTGGCGACGGGCGCTGGGCGAAACTCAACGGCCGCCGAAGTTTCGCAGCCGGCCGGCGCCGTCGGGCCCAACGACAAGCTCCGCGTGGCCGTGATCGGGGTCAATGGCCAAGGGGGAGCCCATCTCGGTGAATGGCTGAAGAACCCGGAGGTCGATCTCGTCGCCATTTGCGATTGCGACCCGGCCGCGTATGCCAAGCATATCGGCAAGTTCAAGAATCTGCCGCACCAGCCCAAGGTATGAGCAGGACGTCCGCAAGCTGCTCGAAGACAAAAACATCGACGCCGTTTCCATCGCCACGCCCAATCACTGGCACGCGCTGATGGCCGTCTGGGCCATGCAGTCGGGCAAGGACGTGTATGTCGAAAAGCCGTGCAGCCACAACGTGCGCGAAGGGCGAGTGATCACCCAATGGGCGCGGAAGCTCGGCCGGATGTGCCAGATGGGCGTCCAGAGCCGCAGCATGACCGGCATGCGGCAAACGCTCGAATTCATTCACAGCGGCAAGATTGGCAAGGTCGCCGCCGCGCAGGCGATTTGTTATCGGCAGCGGAACAGCATCGGACTCGTCGACACCGAGGCGCCGATCCCCGACGGATTGGACTTCGATCTCTGGTGCGGCCCGGCGCCGAAAGTCGTTCCCAAGCGCAAGCGGCTGCACTACGACTGGCACTGGGTTTCGGTGACCGGCAACGGCGACCTGGGCAACCAGAATCCGCACGAGTTGGACAAAGCCCGTTGGGGGCTCGGCAAGCAGGAGTTGCCCAAGCATGTTGTCAGCCTGGGCGGTCGGCTCGGATACATCGACAACGGCGACGTGGCCAACAGCCAGGTAACGCTCTACCAATGGGACGACGCCATGTTGATTTCCGACGTCCGCGGCTTGCCGATCAAGACGCCGCAAACATTCGGCCTGAAGGCGGGCCCGCTCAATGGGGCAGCCAACATCTGGTACGGCACCGAAGGTTACGCCGTCGGCCCCAACTATTCCTCCGGCGTGGCGTTCGATTACGACGGGAACGAACTCGGCAAGTGGAGCGGCGGAGAGTACCAGGCCCACTTCGCAAACTTTGTCAAAGCCATCCGCAGCCGCAACCACAAGGACTTGCACCTGGACATCGAAGACGGCCACCTGTCGAGCGCCCTGGCCCACCTGGGCAATGTCTCGTGGCGGCAAGGGAAAGCAGTTCCCGAGGGAACGCGTCCCAGCCTGCTGGCCGATAACCGCCACGTCATCGAAACGCTGACGAGCTTCGAGGAGCATCTGAAAGAGAACGGCGTCGACTTCAACCAGACGAAGTTCTATCTCGGCCAGGAGCTCACGATCGATCCGAAAACCGAGCTCTCCGACGACGAAGCGGCCAACCGGCTCTTTACCCGCGAGTATCGCAAGGGCTTTGAACTGCCGGAGCCGCCCACGGCATGAGGCCGCGACATCAAGCGGCGGAGCGATTTTCGACTCGTTGCGCCCGAGCGGCCGAATTACTAGGCCAACTGCCGTCCATCCGGAATCGAATCGATTGCGCCGGGGCGGCTGACACAGATCGCGGCAGCGCGGCAGGCCGTTTTCAGACTATCCAACACGGTCGCTCCGCGTAGTCGGCCGGCGAGGTAGTAGCCGATGAACGTATCTCCCGCAGCCGTCGTATCGACCACATCGACGATGCACGCCGGCACGCTCGCGCGGCCGTGGAGTCCTTCGTAGAGCACGCCCGCGGCGCCAAGCGTCAAGATCACGTCAGTCGCCGGCAAGCTCGCACGCAGCGCGGCCAGAATGCCGTCCGGCGACGTTTGGCCGGTGACCGCCTCCCCTTCCGACTCATTCACGATCAGCAGCGCCGTCCGGTCGAGCGGATATTCGAGCACGGCGGGCGTGAACGGGGCCGGGTTGAAGATCACCGGCAAACCGAGGGCGGCCGCTCGCTCCATCAAGTAAGCGACGCCGCTGATTTCGTTCTGGGTAAGCACCGTCGTACCCGGCGCAGCTCGCCAGTGCCGCGTCGATATCGTCGTGCGTGATTTCGTGATTCGCACCGGCCAAGAGCACGATTGCGTTCTGACCGTCGTCAGCCACCTGGATGATCGCCTGACCCGTCGGCGATCGGCTGTGGGTCACGAACTGAGTATCAATCCCCTCGGCCGTGAGCTTCGCCAGGAGCCATGCGCTATCGGGTCCGACCTTGCCGCAATGGGCCACTCGCGCGCCGGCCCGCGCCAGAGCCACCGATTGATTGGCTCCCTTACCGCCAGCGAATACTTGCAGCGAGCGGCTGGCCAGCGTTTCGCCGGGCCGGACAACATGGGGCACGCGAAACACTCGATCGACATTGAGCGAGCCGACGTTCAACACCTGCGACGAGGGCCGTTCGCCGATGGGGGCATGGGATGTTCCAATGTTCAAATCATTCACCCTCATCATTCCTTGCGATCTGACACAGCATGCACCGAGCGAGGCTTGATTGAACGCAACCGGCCGAGCAACCGCCATGCCAGCAACTCCCATCCAAAGCTCCTAGCTTAGCAAATCTAGCGATCCGGTTGCTAGCATTACTCGCTGTAGGTCGAATTCTGCACTGAAGTTCGAGCGCTTCTTGCCAAGATAACACCGGACTCTAATCGTGGCTGAACACAGATATCCGATAAGTAATCTGTCCACAATTTGGCAACAAATCACCTTGGCATTGGTTTCTCAGGAAGGCAATTCTCACTTCCATTCTGGTCCCGGTGAAAGCCTATTTATGGGATTTATGAATTGGTTCAACGGCCGCTGCTTCAATCTGGTCCATAGCAACCAGCTGATCTACAACACATGCTGGGAGGACCCTCGGATCGACCGAGTCGCATTGGAGCTTAAACCCGACGACGTACTGCTGACAATCACTTCCGCCGGATGCAATGTGCTCGATTACGCACTGCAAGGACCGCGGAAGGTCATCGCAGTAGACCTCAACCCGCGTCAGAATGCTCTCTTGGAACTCAAGATGGCGGGGATTCGCCGGCTCGACTTCGAGCGTTTCTTCGCGATCTTCGGCCGCGGCAGATTCGCCAATTTCTCGCAAACTTACGACCAAGAACTGCGCAAGGAGCTGTCTCCCTCGGCTCAGCGATTTTGGGACCGCCACCTGAATTTCTTCCAGGGAACGGGACACCGCCCGAGCTTTTATTTTCGTGGCACGACGGGTTATTTCGCCTGGCTGATGAACGGCTACATCGATCGCGTGGCCGGCGTTCGCGACTCCATCGACGCGGTGCTCGGCGCCAAGAGCGTCGAGGAGCAACGTCAGATTTATGAGGATCGCGCGTTGCACAGCGCCATCTGGCGGCCTTACGTGCGCTGGTTTCTACGGCGGGATTCGGCCTTGTCGTTGTTGGGCGTGCCAAGGCCGCAGCGGGATCAGTTGGACCGCGAATATCACGGCGGCATTGCACGATTCATCGAGGACATGATTCAGTACGTGTTCACCAGTTTGCCCGTGCAAGACAACTATTTTTGGCGCGTCTATCTGACGGGCGAATACGCCGCGAATTGTTGCCCTGACTATTTGCGGCCCGAGAATTTCGAGCGTCTCAAAGGCGGGTTGGTCGACCGGATTGAAATCCACAACTCGTCCGTCGCCGCGTATCTCGAGCGGCATGAGCAGCCGATCTCTCGGTTTGTCTTGCTCGACCACATGGACTGGCTCAGCACGATGCACTCTCCCTGGCTGCAACAAGAATGGCAAGCGATCGTCCGCCGGGCGACCCCGAATGCCCGTTTGCTGTGGCGCAGTGCCGGCTACTGTAGTGACTTTGTCGACCGGCTCGAGGTCGACGTGAACGCCCAGCGCCGCCAGGTAGGAGATTTGCTCCGCTATAATAGGCAGTTGGCCGCGGGGTTGCACGAACTCGACCGGGTCCACACCTACGGCAGCTTCTACATCGCCGACCTGGCTGCCTAAGTCTCATGGACGAGCCGGCCTGAAGTGACGGTTGTTGGCTAACTGACCTGCGCCGCCGCGAAAAAAAGGATCCTTTATAAGGAAACGATGCCTGGGGGACTCCTGCCGGAAACCGTCTCCTGCTTCCTTTTCTTATCTTCCTGCCTGCCTTATAAAAAACCTGTCCGTTTTTGTCCCAGTCTTCTCCAGATGAAGTCGACTGAAGATCGTAAGGGATCTCTCGCAGCATGTCTTTGGCTTCTGATCTGCGCATCCTGCGGCATTTGATTCTGACCCCGATTCGCGGCAATACGCACTCCGAGCGGCTCGAAAGCTTTTATCGAGCGCAGGCCGACGGCTACGACGATTTTCGCGCCCGCCTGCTTCCTGGCCGCCAGGAACTATACACCTCGCTGCCGGCACCGCAGGGTGGATACTGGATCGACATGGGAGGCGGCACCGGCTCGAATCTCGAGTGCCTGGCAGACCGGTTGCCGGCGCTGGCCGAACTGTATCTCGTCGATCTGTCTTCCTCGCTCCTCGACGTCGCGCGCCGCCGCGTCGCCGACCATCAATGGTCGAACGTGCAGGTGTGCCAGGCGGACGCGACCACGTTCGAGCCTCCCTGCAAGCAGGTGGATGTCGTCACATTTTCGTACTCGCTAACTATGATTCCCGATTGGTTTGCAGCGTTGGAGAACGCCTGGCGCCTGTTGCGGCCGGGTGGGATGATCGGGATTGTCGATTTTTACGTGTCGCGAAAGCACGCCAGCACCCCATTGGCCAAGCATGGTTGGTTCACGCGAACGTTCTGGCCTGCCTGGTTCGCGATGGACAATGTGTTTCCGAGCGCCGACCACCTGCCCTACGTGCAGCATCGCTTTACGACGGAGCGGCTCGTGGAAGGCAAGACCAAAGTGCCCTATATTCCGCTGAGTCGCGTACCCTATTATCTGTTTGTCGGCCGCAAACCGGAATGAACCGCTGGCATGGGCGGCGGGGCCTTGAAGTGCCTCTTGCTGTCTTGCGGACGGGTGGTCATAACATCCGAATGCCCACGATCGCTGAGACTCTAGCCACTGCCGTCGCTCATCATCAGGCCGGTCACCTGCCGGCGGCCGAGCAGGCGTATCAGGCCATTCTCGCCGCGGACCCGGAACATCCGGAAGCGTTGCACCTGCTGGGAGTGATTCAACATCAGCTAGGCAAGTACGAACGGGCGATTGAGTTCATCGGGCGAGCCCTCGCCGCGCAAGGCGATCAACCGATCTATCACAATAATCTTGGCGAGTCGTACCGCGCCCTGAGGCGAGCTTCCGAGGCAATCGCCTGCTACCAGCGCGCGCTGCAAATCAATCCGGACTTCGCCGGAGCCCACTACAACCTGGCTAATGCCTTCAAAGATGAAGGGCAGTTGCCCGAGGCGATCGCTTCCTACCGCCGCGCCCTGCAACTCAAACCGGACTATCCCGTCGCGCTGAACAACCTGGGCAACGCCTACAAAACTCAGGGACAACTGGCCGAGGCCGTTGCCTGCCTTGAGCGGGCCGTGCAACTCAAGCCGGACTTTGCCGAAGCCCACAACAACCTGGGCAATGCCTGGAAAGAACAGAAGCAAATGGCCAAGGCACTGGCTTGCTTTCAGCGGGCACTGGAATTGGCCCCGCAGCGAGCCGAATTTCTCAGCAACCTCGGCAACGCCTTGCACGACGTGGGACGCCGCGACGAAGCCCTGGCTGCCTACCGCCGGGCCGTGGAACTCAAGCCCGACTTTGCCGAGGTTCATTTCGGGCTCGGCCATGCCATGCATGACGAAGGGCAGCTTACCCAGGCGATCGACTGTTACCAACAGGCCCTCGCGCTGAAACCGGATTACTCCGAGGCCTTGAACAACCTGGCGAATGCCTGGAAAGATCAAGGCCAACTGGACGAGGCCCTGGCCTGCTTCGACCGGGCTCTCGCGCTGAAGCCGGACAACATCACGGCGCTGAGCAACCGGGTTTTCACGCTTCAATATCGGACGGGAATTACCTTGCCAGAGATCCTCGCGGCGCATCAGGCGTACCAACGACAACATGCCGCGCCGCATCGCGGTTCCTGGAAGGCCCATGAAAACGTTCGCGATCCGGACCGGCGACTTCGCCTAGGGTTTGTCTCACCAGACTTCAGCCGTCATCCGGTGGGATACTTCCTGGTACGCGCGATCGAAAATCTGAACCGGCAGATGTTCGAGACGGTTTGTTACCACGACCGCTGGTCGAGCGACGAGTGGACCGCACGTTTCCAAGCGGCCGCCGCACTCTGGCGACCCATCGCCGGCCAGGGGGACGAGCAAGTGGCGGAACAAGTTCGCGCAGATCGCATCGATATCCTGTTCGACCTGACCGGGCACACGGCGCGCAACCGCTTGTTGGTATTTGCCCGCAAGCCGGCCCCCATCCAAATCAGTTGGATCGGCTACGAAGGAACGACCGGACTGACGGCGATCGATTATGTTCTCGCCGATCGTTATGTCATTCCGTTCGGCTCGGAGCAGCATTACGTGGAACAGGTGCTCCGCATGCCGCACGGGTATCTCTGTTACGATCCGCCGGCCGCGGCGCCCCCCGTGGGCCCTTTGCCCTCCTTGGCCAGCGGATGCACGACGTTTTGCAGCTTCAATAACCTGTCCAAGATTACGCCTCAGGTGGTAGCCGTGTGGGCGAAGATCCTGCGCAGCGTGCCGCAGTCGCGGCTGATCTTGCAGTACAAGGGGCTCGGCGATGAGACCGTAAAAGGCCGCTACAAGGCCCTCTTTGCCGAGTGTGGAATCGACTCGCGGCAATTAGATTTGCGAGCCCCAACTCCGTATGCCGATTACCTGGCCACCTACGGGCAAGTGGATATCTCGCTCGATCCCTTTCCGTTCGCCGGCGGCACCATCACCTGCGAAGCCCTCTGGATGGGCGTGCCGGTGGTTACCTGCCCAGGCGAGACGTTTGCCAGCCGGCACACGCTCAGCCATTTGTCGAACATCGGGATCACCGAAACCATCGCACGCGATCTGGATGAATACGTGGCAATCGCCGTAGCGCTGGCCCGCGACCTGCCAAGGCTAGTCGCACTGCGGGCGGCCCTGCGCGATCAAATGGCGGCATCGACTCTGTGCAACGGCGCGCAGTTTGCCATGGACCTGGGCGCGCTGTTGCGCGTTGTTTGGCGCCAATGGCTGCAGAAGTAGCAGGCGCAGCGGCAATTTCCCGGCGTGACCAGGACGACTGGCCTGCCGCTTATCCAAACCGCTCGGGCGAGAGCAACTTCACATCGATCGAATTGGGCTCGCCGGACAGCAACTCGGCAATCAATTTGCCGGTGATCGGCCCGAGGCTCATTCCCAGCATGGCATGGCCGGTCGCCACGAGCAGATTCTCGAACTTTGCGGTTCGGCCGACGTAGGGCAAGCCGTCGGGCGAGCAGGGCGCAATCCGCACCACGGTTGCACGTCAGCAAAATCCGCCGGCCCAAACTCGGGAAAGTATTGCGACACGGCCTTGATGATCCCCTGCATGCGGCGGGCATTGATCGACTCGTCCAAGCCGGCAATCTCCATCGTGCCGCCAAAGCGGAGCGTGCCCGTCATGGGCGTGACGGCCAGGCGAGCTTCGGTGCAAATCAGCGCCGTTTTCGGCAACTGTCGCGGCTGCGGCAACGTCAGGCTGTAGCCTTTGCCCGCTTGCATGGGAAGCCGCAAGCCAAGGCCGCGGACAATCGCCGGCGACCAGGCGCCCCCCGCCAGGACAAACGCATCGCCGGCAATCTCTCCCTGCGAGGTTTCGATTGCTACGAGTCGAGAGCTCGCCAGACGCCAGCCCGTAACCTCCGTGTTCAACGCGAACTGAACGCCGGCCGTTTCGAGCCGCTGCTGAATCGCTTTCATGAACCGCTGGGGCGAAAGGGAGCAGTCTTGCGGAAAGTGAACTGAGCCGAGGATGTCCATCGTTAAAGCAGGTTCAATCTCGGCCGTTTTTCGCGCGTCAAACACCTCGACCGTGATGCCCAACTGCTGAGCCTGTACGGCGACGTGCGCTTCTTCATCGAGCGCCTGCTGCGTTTTGCACAGCATCAACAGGCCGCTCTCGCGAAAGTCGAATCCGTCGTGCAGCACCGCATGCAAGTCTTGGTAACAGGCTCGGCTGGCAAGGCTGAGGTCTCGCAACAAGGGAGCGGCCGCCCGGACATGCGCGGCCGTCGCCGACTGCCAGAATCGCCATGCCCAATCGAGCAACTGCCAGGAAGCCCGCGGCTTGATATAGAACGGAGACTCGGGATTCCGCATCCAGCGCAGCCCGAGTGCAACCATGCCGGGAGCCGCCAGCGGGACAAAGTGGCTGGGAACCACCAGTCCGGCATTACCGTACGAACAGCCGTCGCGCTGGGCGGCATGCCGCTCGACAACCGTCACCTTCAGTCCGCGCAGGTGAGCGTAATAGGCACTGGCCAGCCCGATCACTCCGCCGCCGACAATGACTACCCGCTTGCCCATGACGCCTCAATAATGAGATGATGCTTCCGAACCAAGGTGCTGACCTCAGCAGCATAGCGCCACGCGGTGTTCATCATAGCGTCGTATTCTTCGCGTCAGGCGATGATCACCCCAAGCGCGGACAACGTGGGAGGAACGAAATCGAACAACGGTTCCTGCCACCTTTTAGCCACCCTGAAATCAGGCTCTTTCGTCTGGGCAGGTGGGGCTTTGTTCACCCTTGAGTCAGTGAAGCCCCGATGTATTTTCTCAGCACCATAAATATGGCGCGTTCGGCCTGTTCAACTATCTGGGTCTTCTCAATCACTGTTTTTCCTACGACAGACCATTCGCAATCCCTTGAGGCGCACTTTGGCTCAGTATAAATCGTGCAAGTGTCAGCATTCTGGATGAGTGGCTTTCGCTGTTGGCATAATCGTCGCTCATCGTTCGGGTCGTCCGAAATATGCTCCCAGACGCATTCTGTCTTGAATGATCGTTCAACGAAGCGGATTGCACTTCCAACCACGAAGTCCGTGTCGAGCTTCTGCCCCTTCCCGTCAGACGTAAAAGTTTTTCTGGCAAGTTGGCTGATCCCACGGAAAAGAGTGCTTCTCTCGGTGTGTGAAGCAGGAAGTCCCGCTTGCCCGATGTAGAGGCTGATCCTCTTACGATCCCGCTCAAAGAACCATTCATAGACGCCGCCAACTGGCTGGCGTGGCTCGTTGGGGTTAATAAACTGGGCCATCATATTTTCCGTACTATGCCCATCCCAGGCGTAGCGGGAGATGGCCGATCCACAAACCATTCACCCCCTCAACAGCAAACCTACGACCGGAAATTAGTCTCTCTAGGACTGCCTTTTTTCGTTTGTGCGCAACTATTAGGACGTTATCCGTTTCGCAATCAATCGCAAACAATTACAGAGGAGTTAGTTCCGCCCGAAACTCGTCCCAGTGCCCTTTTCTAAAGACCGTTATGGATTTTTGAGACTCGTCGTCGTCGTGAAACCCGGCCACGGCCATACCAAGGTCCAAGAACACCACGAAACCGACAAATTCGAAGGGTTGGTCGTATTGGGATAAGAAGCTAATAACATCCGTTTTTTGAAACAGGCCAACTCCTTCGTAATATAACCGCGCTAGCGGGGTAAACGTTATTTCAACCACTTTTGAATCTTGCGTCGAATAGCGAACTATTAACGGCCCGCGACGTTCTTCTCTCTCGCCATAATCATTTTCCCCGACGGAGGTTGGCGGTCCGATCAGACGTTCAACCGCGGTCGGCGACAAGTCAAACGTTACGGGAGGCGCGCCCACATAAGGAACTAATTCATAATCAACCATATTTATCACCCTTTGAGTCCTTTGCGCATCCATGGCTCAAGCGATTCGATCATTTCCCGAATCGCCTGATCATACTTGCTGCCAAATTTTTTTCGTATATCATCGATTTCCATCTGGATCGCTTCACCGAACCGTCCGCTTCTGATTAACTTCTGTTGTCTCGCCCTAAAAGCAGCACCAGTCCTCCCTTGGTATGTGTGACTCGCCGTATTTTCATGATCCGCCTTTTCCATTTGAATGGCTGGGCCTTCGCCCTTTGTGATTAACCCATTCACTGAATCGGCAGGCATGTGGTGTGAGTCAAGATCATCTTTTCGTGGTTTGCTCGTATCTCTGTGTCGGCCACCTCGGTATTTTCCAGGCTTGTCATCGTCGCGTCCGTGGTTGGGGCCTTGTGCCACCGGCGGTCCGCCTCCTCCCGATCCTCCGCCATTTTTTCCGCCGCGTCCAGCCCCCGATTTTCCGGGACTTGGAGGGCCAACCGGCGCGAGTCCTGGCTCTCCATCGGCAGGCATGTTCGCCTGAACGGCTTGTTTCGTAGTTTCCAGTTCCCTCTTGGCAGCAGCAACTAAGTATCTGGCTTTTTCAGCGATCGCGTTGTAATCGTTAGGAAATGGGCCCCCCGCCGCGAGCATTCGGTTGATGATGTTTATCAACATGGCCATTTCGGACTTTGACAGCTTTTTCGCTTCCTCTTGGAGCATGCGGATCAACAGTTTCCTCGCCCAACCGGGCGGCGGTGGAACCTGTCCCGCATTCGGATCGTTGGCTGACGCCATTGCAATCGGTCCGAGCGCGGTGGCCAGGACGACGCCCCAATTCACCCTGGTTGAAGGCGCGCCCCCGGACGGCGACGGCCTGCTTGTCGGAACCTTCTTCGGCGCGGTTGCGGCTGGGGGTGCCGCAGCTGTGGAAGGGGTTTTCAAAGGGACTGGTTGGCGCGGCGGTACCGCAGTTCCAGTGGTGGGCGGAGACTTAGTTTGGCCGCCAGGCCCTGGGGCCGTTGAAAACCGGCCAGGATAATGTGGATCGCCGCCACGGACGTACTCGCGTTCCAATTGATCCGAAGATTCACCACCTGCATTGGGCGCGGGCGGGAGTTCGTTTGAGACAAAAAGGCCTTTCCTTCGCGGCGAATTGTCCAGCAAGGCCTGCGCGGCCAGCTTCGGATCATGCCATCGCGCGGCCGACTTGGCAGCGGCGTTATCGGATGGGGCGCCACCGTCGTTCCCTTCCATGAGAGTATCCTCCGGTTCAAAAATGCCGTGCTTCCATGCAGACGGCAGAAGATGCCCATCGAGTCTGGCTTCGAGCCCAAGTTGGCCTCTTGGCTCGTTGACCTGGTTGAACTCGATGGCTCGCGTCGGCGCGAGGATGTCTTATCACTCCAATTGCGAACGCTTCCAAAATAGTGGAGCACTTTTCAACGAATTGGTGAGCCATTTGGCGAAGAATTCGAGAAAAAACGAAGAGAAGAGTTTTATGAGGAAAGAAGGAAATCAGGAAAGCAGTGGGAATGGGGACGAAGAACGAAGGAAGGGGTACCGATTATAAAAAGCCTCCGGCGGGGCGGCGGGGCCGCCGGCCTGTTGCAGCTGCCGCTGCCTCGCGCAAAACCGCCTTGCAGGCTCGATTGTGTTGTGCGGCAGACGGAAAAAAAGCTCGCTGAGAACTCTTCAATAAACTGCAATCAAGCGAAAAACCCAGGATTCGTCGGTGGAAGCCGCCTCGGCGCTTGACGGACGCGTGTCGCCATGTCATCAAGGAACTATTACCATAACGTGTCGTTTGTTGCCCGCCTTGGCTGTCCCTCCTTACGTGAAATCCACTATGACCAGGCAATCCATCTTGCCGAGCCTGTGGTGGCTCGGCCTGTTGATGTGCTCACCGGTTGTCCGCTCCGAGGAGTCCCGGCCGGCTCCGGGTCCGTTCGATCTCAAGGACGGCGATCGCGTGGTGTTCATCGGCTCCACGTTCCTCGAACGGGAGCAGCGTTATGGCTATCTCGAAACGGCCTTGACCAGCCACTTCGCCGATCGGCATGTGACCTTTCGCAATCTGGCCTGGTCGGGCGACACGGTCTTCGGGCATGCCCGCTCGTACTTCGATCCGCCGGAGCTAGGCTTTCAGCGGCTGGCGAAGCACCTGGAGACTTTGGAACCGACGGTAGCCATCATCGGCTACGGCTGGTCCGAATCGTGGAGCGGCGAACAGGGTTTGCCGGACTTTATCAAAGGCATGAACCGGCTGATCGACCTGCTGGAAAAGCATCATGCCCGTGTCGTCATCATAACTCCGCCGCCGCACGAGCAACTCGCGGCCCCCCTGCTCGATCCGCGTGGACACAATGCCGAATTGCGCCGCTACAGCGATGCCCTGCGCAAGTTGGCCGGCGAGCGGGGCTGTTATGGGATGGATCTTTTCAACGCGCTCGGCGCGGGGAACGCCAAGCGCGACTTTCCGCTCACGGACAACGGCGTCCATCCCACGGCGTTCGGCTATTGGGTCATCGCGCCGGTAGCCGCCGAAGCGCTCGGCCTGCGGAAGCTGTATTGGTTGATCGATATTGACGCCGTCACGGGCCCGAGCGGGGTGAGCGACAACCCCAAGATCTCCGACATGATGATCGCGCCCGATAAACTGTCCTTCACGGTGACCGAGCGCGCGCTGCCGGAGCCCCCCTTGCCGGCGCAATTGCCCGGCGGCGCCGAGAAGGTGCCCGCCGAGAAATCGGCCGCCGAGAAAATTGCGGCGCAGCACATGATGTGCTTCCACAACTTGCAGCCCGCCAAATACGGCCTGACCATAGATGGTCAGAAGATACGTTCGTCCACGGACGAAGGCTGGGAGCGCGGCTCTAATTTTCGAGTCGGCCCGGAAGTCGAGCAAGCGGAAAAACTCCGCCTGGCGATCGTGAAGAAGAACGAGTTATTCTTTCATCGCTGGCGGCCGGCCAATGAGACTTACATTTTCGGATTCCGCAAAGGCGAACAGGGACAAAATGCCGTCGAAATGCCCCAGTTCGACCCGCTCGTCGCCGAGCAGGAAAAAATCATCGACGAGTTGCGCGTGCCGCGCGCTCATCGCTACGTATTGACTCGCGAATGATCCGTGACCGGGAGAACATGCTTTGAAGCGTTCGCTACGAACTTTGCTGCCGTGGGCGGTCGCCTGCTGCCTGGCATTGCTGGGCGTCGACCATGCCTGGGCCGAACCCCGCAAAATCCAAGTCGACATTCCCGATCCGGATCCGGAACTGCAGCGTCAGTCGTTCCAGGTTCCCGAGGGCTGGGAAATCACGCTGTTTGCCAGCGATCCGATGATCGCCAAGCCGATCCAAATGAATTTCGATCCGGCCGGGCGGATGTGGGTCGCCACCAGCGCCACCTACCCTCAGATCAAGCCTGGTCAGCCGGCCGAAGACAAGATCGTGATCCTGGAGGACAAAGACGGCGACGGCAAAGCCGATACGTCGACGGTATTCGCCGACGGCCTGTTGATTCCCACCGGCGTGGCACCCGGCGACGGCGGCGCTTACATCGCCAATTCCACGGAAGTGCTCCACCTTAAAGACACCGATGGCGACGGCAAGGCCGACACGTCTCGCGTGCTCCTGTCCGGCTTTGGCACCGAGGACACACATCACCTTCTGCACACGTTCCGCTGGGGGCCCGAAGGGCTGCTCTATTTCAATCAATCAGTCTACATCCACAGTCATTTGGAAACTCCCTGGGGCGTGCGGCGGTTGATGGCCGGCGGCATCTGGAGGCTTCGTCCCGAAACAATGCGTCTGGAAGTTTTTGCCCGCGGATGGGTCAACGCCTGGGGGCACCAGTTCGATCGCTGGGGTCAGTCGTTCGTCACCGACGGCGCCGGCGGCGAGGGAATCAACTATGTAATCCCTGATGCCAGCTATCCTACGGCAGCCGGCGCCTCTCGCATTTTCCACGGTCTCAATCCGGGGCAGCCCAAGCTATGCGCCAACGAACAGCTTACCGGAGGCCACGTGCCGCCGGATTGGTTGGGCTCGATCCTCACGAACGATTTTCGCGGGCATCGGATCGCGCGGTTTGTGCTGAGCGACGACAGAGCCGGCTTCGCCTCCACGCGAGTCGCCGACGTAGTCACAACCTCGCACGTGGCGTTTCGACCCGTCGACCTGAAGATGGGACCGGACGGCGCCATCTATATCGCGGACTTCTACAATCCGATCATCAACCATGGCGAGGTCGATTTCCGCGACCCGCGCCGCGATTTGACGCACGGCCGCATTTGGCGGCTAAGCTACAAAGGACGCCCGTTGGTCGAGCGGCCTAAGCTTGTCGGCGCGCGGTCGAACGATTACTCGCGGCACTCAAGACGCCGGAGGACTATACCCGATCGCAAGCCAAGCGCGTGCTGAAAGAGCGAGGCGTTCAGGAAGTGCTCCCCGCGCTGGCTGCCTGGATCAAGCAATTGGATTCGCAGGACCCGCAGTTCGAGCATCATCGGCTGGAAGCTTTGTGGACGTACCAGGCGATCGACGTGGTCGAGCCGGAACTGCTCAGGGCCGTTTTGGCGTCCCAGGACTTTCACGCGCGGGCCGCCGCGGTGCGCGTCATTTATCATTGGCAGCAGCGCGTCACGGGCTCGCCCGACGCGCGCGCCTTGCTCGCCGCGGCCGTGGCGGACGAGCATCCGCGGGTGCGGATGGAAGCAGTTTGTGCCTTGCGGCAGCTCGGCGACGGCGACGCCGTTGAACTGGCCATGCGAGCGCTCGACAAGCCGCTCGATAAGTTCCTCGACTATACGCTGTGGCAGACCGCGCACGATCTTGAACCCGTCTGGTTCCCCGAGTTCGCAGCCGGCAAACTCAAATTCGACGGCAATGCCCAGCACGCGGTTTTCGCGCTCAAATGCTCCGGCAATCCGGCTGCCGTGGCGTCGCTGCTGAGCTTGTATCAA
Organism: uncultured Planctomycetia bacterium; assembly: GCA_963807715.1. Lineage (GTDB taxonomy): Bacteria > Planctomycetota > Planctomycetia > Pirellulales > PALSA-1355 > CAWECK01. Next base: position 123,216 of record CAWECK010000015.1, on the reverse strand, counting down.
GAAGGAAAAATCGCCGCCGCCGAAGAGCCGGAGGTTTTAGGAATCGTCGCCGCGCAGGGGGGCCCGCGCGAATTGGGCGTCGTCTTCGAACTGGCAATGCGGTCCGATAAACTGTCGGCGGCGCAGTGCCGATCTTGTTAGATCTGCTCGGCAAGGCCGCCACCCAGCGCGGCGCCAGGCCCGAGGGAGATTTGGTCCCACTGATCGCTTTATTTGCGGTCCCCGCAGCCGATGTCCGGGCCGCCGCGCTGCGACTGGCCGGAAGCTGGAAACTCGAAGCGGCTCGTCCAATACTCACCACGATCGCCACTGCCGCCACCACGCCCGACTCCATGCGGCAAGCGGCCATTGACGGCCTCGCGCTGCTGGGAGGAAAGGCCAGCGTCGATCTGCTCGCCCGCTTGACCGAGGACTCGCAACCGAGCCACGTCCGTTTGACGGCGGCGGCGGCGTTGACCTGGCCGAACTTGAAACTGGCGGCCGAGCGAACCGTCGTGGTGCTGGCCACCGTGCCGGCGGATGCAAACACGGCACCGCTGTTCGACGCGCTGATCCAGCGCAGAGATGGGCCGCCGGCCCTGATTGCGGCCTTGGAAGGAAAGTCGCTCCCGGCGGCGGTCGCCGCCGCGGGCGTTCGATGCGCCAGTGCCACCGGGCGAGACATGAAGCCCCTGATCGATGCCCTCAATCAGGCCGGCAAGCTGGACCAAACCATCCAACAACTCACGCCTGACCAGAAAGCGCAACTCGTTGCCGACGTTCCCATGCAGGGAAATGCCGAGCGGGGTGAGATGATCTTTCGCAAAGCGAATCAGCAGTGCCTTACCTGTCATGCCATCGCCGGTGGTGGCGGCCAGGTGGGACCCGATCTCGTGAGCATCGGCGCCAGTGCTCCGCTGGACTACCTGCTGGATTCCATGCTCGAACCGAGCAAGAAAATCAAGGAAGGTTATCACACGACCGTCGTGACGACCGACTCCGGACAAGTCTACACGGGCCTGCTGATCCGCAAGACCGACAACGAGTTGATGTTGCGCGACGCGACCGGCAAAGAGATCATCATTCCCGGCCGGGACGTGGAGAGCCAGAGCATCAGCCCCAACTCATTGATGCCCGCCGGCCAGGTGAACTCGCTCCGCCGCGACGAACTGATCGACCTGGTGCGGTTCTTGTCGGAGCTTGGCAAAGAAGGGCCTTACCAGGTGAGCAAGGCACGGCTGGTGCGCAACTGGAAGGTTCTGGACGTGCAGCGGCTCGACAGCGCGCATTCGTTCGAAGCCAAGGGAACCGTTTTGGCGATCGATGACGATGCTGCCCTTCCCTGGCAATCGGCTTCTAGCACCGTGGCCGGTCTGCTGCCGCTCCAGGAGTTGCCGAGCGTCAATCGCTGGAACCAGCAGCTATTCTCCTTCGTGCGGTTTTCCGTAGACGTTCCCGAGTCGGGCAAAATCGGCCTGCGTCTGAACGACGCAGCCGGGCTGGAATTGTGGGCCGGAAAGAGCCCGCTGAAAGTGGCTGCCGACATGGTTTTGGAACTACCCCCCGGCGTCCACACGATTTCAGCGGCTATCGACCAAAAACAGCGCAAGCAGCCGCTGCGGGTGGAACTGGTGAACGCGGCTGGGGAATCGAGCGCTGCGCCGTTGGGAAAATCGGCGAAGTAGGCGGAAATCCCCGGGCTGACCCGCGGGGGCTCGGGCTAGGCCGCCGGCTCGCCCTGTAACTGCCGAAGCAGCTTTTCGATTATTGGCTGTTGGCAGCGGATGTGACGACTCAGCGCCTGCCGGGCTCGCGGCCAATCTTGATCGATCAGCGCCTTGAGAATCCGCCGATGCTGAGCCGCCATCTCCGCCATCACGCGGGCCTCAGGGGCGGCGTGGTCGAATAACGCCGTATAATACAGCCCGTGCCGCTCGAAAAAGTCGCGAATGTAACTATTTTCCGACTTCTCGATCAGGTAGGCGTGCAACTGGTTGTCCAGCCGCGGAGTCTCTTCCAACCCGGCGTCCGGATTTCCCGAAAGCATCCGCTCGAGATCGTTCCGGTTTAGCCGCTGCTGCGCGAGGTCGAGGGCTTTGAGCTCCAAAGTCTCGCGAATCTCCAGATAGGCCTGCAAGTCGGCCGCACTAAAGCGATGCACGCGCCAGCCGTAGCGGGGCACATGTTTGAGCAGCCCTTTGCCGGCCAAACGGCTAAAGGCCTGGCGAATCGCCGTGCGTCCCACCTGCAAGCGAGCCGCGGTGGCTTCCTCGCGCAAATAGCCCGCCTCGCCTCGCAGACTGCGGTGAATAACGTCGTGCGTTAGCACGGCCTCCCAGCTTTCAAGGGCGGGGGATTCTACCTGACCGGCGGAATGGCCGGCGGTGGACCGACGCTTGAGCACGTGCAACCGACCGTTGGGCTGCTTGCACAGGTAACGCTGGCCAATGAGCTGACTCACCGCGGCGCGGACCGGCGTAAAGCTAACGCCATAATGTTTCGACAATGCCACCAGGGTCAAACTGTCGGGCACACGCCCGGTACGAATCCTGCGCCTTCAGATCCGCGGCAATTTGTGCGACGATGGAGGTCATGCCACGTGGCCACAAAACTATTTAATAAGGAATGCAGGAAGGTAGGAAAGGAAAAGAAAGAACAAGAAAAAAAGTACTGGCCAAAGCCCAGGGATTGCATTCCTTTTGATTTACGAAATTTCAAGAACCGGGTCGCCGAGCACTTCCGGCCGCGGAGTAATTCCCAAGCCGGGGGCGTGCGAGGCCGCCATGCGTCCGTCTTTGCGCCGCGGTGCTCCCTCGGCAATGCTCACCGTGACATAACTGTTGAAATCAGTTGAGGTAAACAGTAGTTCCGGCGGCGTGCTGTGCGCCAGGTGGGCGATCGCGGCGGTAACAATGTCGCCCCCCCAACTGTCCTCGATGGTCATCGCGATGCCCAACGACACACACAGATCGCGAGCTTGGCGGGCCTTCGTCAGTCCGCCGAGCTTGCTGATTTTGAGATTGACCACGTCCATCGCATGATCGGCATGGCCGCGCAGCAGCACGTCCACCCCGTCGATCACTTCGTCGAGCACTAGGGGATGGTCGGTCCGCCACCGGATGGTCAGGCATTCGTCGTAGCTAAGACACGGTTGCTCGATGTACACATCCACGTCGCGCACCGCCCGAACCACGCGGGCCGCTTCGTGCATCAGCCAACCGGTGTTCGCGTCGGCGATCAACTTGTCGCCCGGCTGCAGAATGGAGGCGACCGTTCGGATGCGCTCGATGTCCTCGTCCGGATCGCCGCCGACCTTGAGCTGAAAGCGGCGATATCCCTGCTCGCGATAACTGGCCACACTGGCGGCCATCTGGCCCGGCGCCTGCTGCGAGATGGCCCGATAGAGCCCAAAATCCTCGCCATAGCGTCCGCCGAGCAGGGAACACACCGGCAGCCGGGCGACTTTGCCAAGGATGTCCCACGCGGCCATATCGATGGCTGATTTGACGTAGGGATGGCCTTTCAAAGCGGCGTCCATGCGCCGATTCGAGCGCGGACAGTTCCAGGGGATCGGCCCCCAGCAGGCGCGGACCCAATTCGGCAATGCCGGCTCGCACGCCCCGGGCATACGCCGGCAAGTAGCTGGGCCCCAGCGGACACACTTCTCCGTAGCCGACGACGCCGGTATCGGTTTCCAGGCAAACGACCGTACTGTCGAACACGTCCACCGATTTGCCGCCAGACCAGCGGTAACTTCCCTCGTGCAGCGGAAGATCGACCTGATAAACTTTGATACGGCGAATGATCATAGAAAGACCTCGGGAGCTTTCAATTTCCCTCGATATTTTACATTGCGTACAATGTCACGCGCCATTATGCTACCGGTCGCCGGGAATGGTCAATGACCATCGGGTAAAATCGCTGGGCAACGCCAAGAGATTCGGCAGCAGCATCGCAATAAACTATGAAACGCAAGTCCCTGCCACCACGGCTGACAAACCTGCTCCACCACGCTTGCCCGATCGCTCTCGTCGTCATCGGCTTGCAAGCGGGCCCTGCACCGGCGCAATCGGCGACCTCGGAGCCGCCGCGAGTCAGCGCCTCCGCCGGCCGAGCTTGTCGAAGCCTTGCACCTGTCGCCCAACTATCGTAAGTACGCCAGTGCCGGCGGATTTCCCGTGCTTGGCTCGGAGAAAGTCTTCGATTTCTCGCTGCTGGAGGCCGTCTACCTGGTGAACCATATGCTCGATGGCCGCGACGATATTCGCCAGGCACTCATCGCCAACAAAGTGCGATTGACGGTCATGGCGTATAACGAACTGACCACGATGGTGCCCGAACACAGCGATCTCGTGCCACGCCGATTTTGGGATCGCCGGGCTCGCGGATTGGGGCCGACACCTGAGCGGCCGGCCGTGAGCTGCGGCGAGGAAAACTTGCTCGGTTACCCGGGCGACCCGTACGCGGCCGAAAACATCCTGATTCACGAGTTCGCGCACGCGATTCATCTGATGGGTCTGAACATGGTCGATCCCACGTTCGATCGGCGTCTCGGGGAGACTTACAAGGCGGCGATGGCCGAGGGGCTATGGAAGGGCAAATATGCGTCCGGCAATCCGGCCGAATATTGGGCCGAGGGAGTGCAGTCCTGGTTCGACGCCAATCGCGAGAACGACCACGATCACAACCACGTCAACACGTGCGCGGAGCTCCAGGAATATGACCCACGGCTGGCCGCCTTGGTCGCGGAAATCCTCGGCGACAAGCCGTGGCGATATCAACGCCCCACCGACCGCCCGGCCGTCGAACGAAAGCATCTCGAAGGATACGATGCGGGAGAGGCACCCCGGTTTGTCTGGCCGGCCGAACTGCTCAATTTGCCCGAACAAAACAAGCAACAGGTGGAAATCAAATAACACATGGGATCCAGTCAACTCAACGCCGGTTTTTAAATTTATGCGACATGCTCCGATTGATTCAGCCCTGTTCGTCGAAAACCGCGAGCGGCTCGACGGGCTGCTGCCTCCCGGGTCGCTGGCCGTCGTCAATGCCAACGACGTGCTGCCGACCAATGCCGACGGGTCGCTGGCGATGCATCCCAATGCCGACTTGTTCTATCTGACCGGCGTCGAGCAGGAGGAATCGCTCTTGCTGCTGGCTCCCGACGCGTACGACGAGAAGCTGCGCGAGATTCTTTTCCTGCGCGAGCCGAACGAGCAGCTCAAGCTCTGGGAGGGCCACAAGCTCTCCAAGGACGAAGCGACGCAACTGTCCGGCGTCAAACGGGTCGCGTGGCTATCGGAGTTTCGCGGCATTTTCCATCAGTTGATGTGCGAAATGGAGCACGTCTATCTGAACAGCAACGAGCACAAGCGGGCCCATGTCGAAGTGGAAACGCGCGACGCCCGCTTCGTGCGCGACTGCCAGGCCCGCTATCCGCTGCACGACTATCGCCGGCTGGCGCGGCTGATGCACCGGCTGCGCATCGTCAAGTCGCCGGGCGAAATGGAATTGCTCAAAGAGGCGATCCGCATCACCGACCAGGGATTTCGCCGCGTGCTCGGCTTCGTGCGGCCCGGCGTGAGCGAGCACGAGGTCGAGGCCGAGTTTGCCCACGAGTTCCTCCGCAACCGGGGCAAATTCGCCTATGGCCCGATCGTCGCCAGCGGCGCCAATGCCTGCGTGCTGCATTACGTCGCCAACGATCAGCCCTGCCAGGACGGCGACCTGCTGCTGCTCGACGTGGCCGCGTCGTACGCCAATTACAACGCCGATCTGACCCGCACCATTCCGGTCAGTGGACGCTTCACCGACCGCCAACGCCAGGTTTACGACGCGGTGCTGCGCGTGATGCGGGCCTCGATCGCCGGAGCGGTCGTCGGCAAGACGGACCGCGAGTGGCAACGGGAAGCCCAACTGATGATGAACGAAGAGATGCTCGCGCTCGGCCTGATCACGCCCGAAGACGTGAAGCGGCAAACGCCCGACAAGCTGGCCTGCCGCAAGTATTTTCCGCACGGCCTGGGGCATCCGCTGGGGCTGGACGTGCACGACGTGGGCTCGATGGCGGAGCCTTTCGCGGCCGGTTGGGTGTTGACCGTCGAGCCGGGCATTTACATTCCCGAGGAAGGCCTGGCCGTACGTCTGGAAAACAATATCCTGATCACCGCCAACGGCCCGATCGATCTGATGGCCACGATTCCGATCGAGGCCGACGAAATCGAAAGCTTGATGAACCACCGCTCGTAGCACGTCCTCTCCGACTATTTGCCGGCCGCAGCTATTTACCCCGCCACCAATGGCCGGGAGCAAACCCGCAATCAGGAATCGTCGACATGGCACATTCGTGGCAAGGCGTTTTTCCGGCGGTCACCACGCAGTTGCATGAAGACCAGTCGCTGGATCTCGACGCCACGGCTCGGCACATGGAAATTCTGCTCGAATCGGGCGTGACTGGGCTGATTGTCTGCGGCTCGTTGGGAGAAAACCAGTCGCTGGAGCCTGACGAAAAGCGGCGCGTCGTGGCCACTGCCGTTCAAGTGGCCAAGGGGCGCGTAAGCGTGCTCAGCGGAGTAGCCGAGAGCGGGACGGTCGCCGCGCAGTGCTATGTGCTGCGATTGTCAGCGCCTGGGGGCCGACGGCTTCATGGTGATGCCCGCCATGGTTTATCGCGCCGATCCGCGCGAAGCCCTGGCGTACTTTCGCAGCGTGGCGGCGGCTACCGATCTGCCGTGGATGTTGTACAACAACCCTCTTTCCTACTCCGTGGACATCACGGCCGAATTGGCCGCTGAACTAGCCGACATCAAGAACCTGGTGGCGATCAAAGAAAGCTCCGGCAATCCGCGCCGAATTACGGAACTGCGCCTCGCGGTCGGCGATCGGTTTACACTATTCGTCGGCGTGGACGATCTGATTTTGGAAACGGCCGTCTTGGGCATCGACGGTTGGGTGGCAGGCACCGGCATCGCGTTTCCGGCTGAGAATCAATATTTTTGGGAATTGACCCGCGCCGGGCGGTGGGACGAAGCCCGGCGGTTCTATCGCTGGTTTACGCCACTGCTAAAGCTCGACACTCACGTAAAGTTCGTGCAATACATCAAGTTGGCCCAGCAAGAGACCGGCCTGGGTGCCGAGTGGGTACGTGAGCCGCGACTGACGCTGCGCGGCCAGGAGCGCGAAGACGTGTTGGCGATCATCCGCACGGGCATCGCCAATCGGCCCCGAAGGGAGTAAATGCGGAAGTTGGAATGCGGAATGAGAGCTTCAATAATTCCGCATTCCAATTTCCGCATTTACCCCCTTCCCCGGAGCGAGCCTTGCTGCACAAAATTCAAACCATCGATTCTCATACCGGCGGCGAGCCAACGCGCCTTGTGGTGGACGGCGGGCCGGAACTGGGGTCGGGCTCGCTGGCCGAACGGTTGTGCGCCTTCCAGCAGCAGCACGACCGTTTTCGTTCGGCGGTCGTCAATGAGCCACGCGGCTCCGACGTGCTCGTTGGCGGACTGCTTTGCCAACCGAGCGACACTTCTTGCGCGGCCGGCGTGATCTTCTTCAATAACGTCGGCTACTTGGGCATGTGCGGGCACGGCATGATCGGCCTGATGGCCACGCTCGCCCATTTGAATCGCGTCGAGCCGGGCGAACACCGCATCGAAACGCCCGTCGGCATTGTCACGGCCAGGTTGCACGCCGACGGCTCGGTCTCGGTGACCAACGTCCCCAGCTTTCGCAAGGCACGGCAAGTTTCGATCGATGTGCCGAAAATCGGCATCATCGCGGGAGACGTAGCCTGGGGTGGTAATTGGTTCTTCCTGGTGGAAGCGCACGGCCAGCAGCTGGAACCGGCCGGCATCGAACGACTGACTGGTTTTGCCTGGCGCGTACGGCAAGCCGTTAATGCGCAAGGCTATCCCGAAGTGGATCACATCGAACTCTTCGCACCGCCTGGGCAAGCCGGCGCGGACCGCGCAACTTCGTGCTGTGCCCTGGCAAGGCCTACGATCGCTCCCCCTGTGGCACGGGCACAAGCGCCAAACTGGCTTGTCTGGCGGCCGAGGGGAAGCTATCCGAGGGTGCGCCGTGGGTGCAAGAAAGTTTGGTTGGCAGCCGCTTCACCGCGAGCTACCAATGGCTCGATCGCGCGGCGGGAACGATCGTTCCCACAATCCACGGCACGGCCTTTATTACGGCCGAAGCGACGCTGCTGCTCGACGACCAAGATCCATTCTGCTGGGGCATCCACGCTTGATTGTTTTCAGCGTTGATAGGCCGGAAGATAGTGCATGTAAACCTCCAAGCACATCGCGCCCATGGCCGTCGAATACGCGCGGGCCGGGCCGTTGAATTTCTCCTCGCCGTAGCCCGGCCAACTGCCGTCTTCGTTTTGGTTCTCCAGCAGGAACTTGCGGACGCGAGGATGCCAGGCCGACCACTGGGCTTCGCCGGCCTGGAAGTGGGCCTGCATCGCATAATACGACGTGTAATAGAAATACGGATCCAGCCGGTCGTTGTAGGTCTTCTTCTGCAAGTATTTAAGCGCGGCCGGAACCGAGGGATCGTCGAACTGACCCAAGAGCTGCATGCACAAAGCGCCGGCCGCACTCTGGGCGCAATTCGCTTTGCCGCCGGGTTGATAACTGAATCCGCCGACCGGCACGGCGCAGCGTTTCACGTAACCGATTGCTTTATCGGTGGTCGCCTGCGGCACATTCAGCCGCGCGTTGATCGCTGCCCGCAAGGCCACGACCTGCATCACGGTGACGCTGAGATCGGCATCTCCCGGATGGGGATTGTAACGCCAGCCACCTTCCTTGTTTTGCGCCGAAACAATTAAGTCGACAGCTTTTTGAACACTGCGGCGCATGTCAACGTTGGGCACGGAGCCATAGGCCTCGATGAGCGACAAGGTGGCCAGAGCGTGCTCGTACATCGCACCGTGCGAATTGCCGACCGAGGCGTACAGGCCTTCCTTGTTCTGCGTGGACAGTAGGTAGCTCACCGCGCGGCCCACCACCTCCTGATAAGGGCCTCGGCCGGGCGTGTGGCCGCGTCCCAGGAACGCCAGCAAGCAAAAACCGTTCACGCCGTTATTGGGACCCGACGCATTCACGGTTTGTGGCCACCAGCCATCCTGGTGCTGTACTTTAGCCAAATGTTCGAGAGCCCGATCCACCGCGGCCTCGACGCGCAGCAACTCCCGCGCGTCCGGCAGCAGCGATTCCCCGACCGGTTCTTCTCCCAGCGCCGTGGCGGCCATGACCAGCAGCAGAGCTAAACAACGAATTCGCATATCAAGAAATGGCGGCTGTCTGGCGTTGGTTTTCATGCCTTTTCCTCAGACTCACACCCGCATTCCCCGCAGCCGCATCCGGTTACATCAGTCCCAACATGCGGCGGATGCCCACATCGGTGCAATAAAGGGCGGTCAATAGCAGCAGCGTGAGCCAGTTGTCCCACAGGTCGTCTTCATACGGCCGCTGCTCGTGGGTCGTTTCTCCGGTCAGATGGTTAAGCAACTCGCCGAGTTGGGGTAGTTCCAACAGGACTCCACCGGAGATGTCGGCCAGGGTGCCAAGCGTTTCGCGATCGACGCCGGGCTGCGCGAGTTCTCGCCCGGAACTAGCCACTTGCACGCTCGCCGAAATACTTGGTTGCCCGCTGGGTTGGTAATCGATCGAATACAGGCCGGGCTGGTCGGTGGTCCAGGTGCCCCGAAAGTGACCGGCGTCGCCGATCCGTTCCAATCGGATCTCTTTCTTGCTGGCGACGCCGCCGGCTTCGCTGCTGGCGGTCACCGCGACAGAGTCCTGAGTCAGCGGCTTGCCCGCCGCGTCGACCGCGTATAAGTCCACGGCCACTCGGGCGCCCGGCTCAACCGAGTACGGCTGGGCTTCCAGCCAGCTTTCGTGGCCATTGGAAACTTGCCGGCGCGCCACATGCGCAGCGCCTGTCCCCAAAAACGATAGAACAACTGATCACCGACGTTGCGCCGCCAACGAAAGGTTTCGTCGCAACCGACAATCAGCACCCGGCCGGCGCCAACCATTTGCTCGGCAACCACGGGCCGTTTCTCGTTGCCCCCGGGCAGTTCAATGTCGGCAAGCCGCGTGGCCCCTGGCTTAACTTGGGAGCCCACTGCTGCCCAAAAGAATTCAGGCATCTGGCTCCAAGCCTGGCGGTCTTTGCTGGCGTTACCGTACAGCGCGAAGGCCGGATTCATGGCCCCGGAGCTGGTCACCGCCATGCGGAACGGGGCAAACGCCGGAGCCTGGTCGCCACCCACTGGCGTGAGCAGACCGGCAGCCGAGGCGCACGGGTGCGGCCGGTCATACTTCAAGGGAAATAATTGGGCCAGCGGCGCGTCAAGATAGTCCCAGGGCATGTGTTGGCTGCCGCATTGAATGATCAGCCCCAACCCCTCCTCTTCGACCGCCTGGACCAGCAACCGCTGCTGCTCAATGGGCAACAGCGCCGGTGAAATGTCTCCCAACATTACCATATGATACTCGGCCCACTTCGCGGCATCGCTCGGCAGGCCGGCAGCCTTGGGCAGGTTGCCTGGGGAGACGCCGTCGGCCAGTAGTTGCGACTCCATGACAAACGTCGTGGCGAGTCCTTTGTCGCGCCGCAAGGCATGATCGAGGAAACGAAAGTCCCAGCGCGGAATCCCCTCCAAGTACAAGAGCCGCGACTGATCGCGACCAACCCGCACCGAGAGCGTGGCCGAGTTGTTGCTGCTGACCGTCTCCTCGACCAACGGCCGCGCCGTGACGCGCAACAGATGCGTGCCGGCTTGCTTGGCATGGTAGGACAATTGAACTTGTTGCCGCCGGGCGCCCGTCAACAGCACGTCCAGCGTTTGCAGCGGCGGGCCGTCCCCGTCGCGCAATTCCACATGTGCGGTGCGACCATTGAAGCCATGCGACGCAAGCGTCACGACCAGCGCGATCGTGTCGTCCTTGGCCACCTGGGTCGGCCCCAAGATATCCACCACCGCTACATCCGGCGGCGGTTGATCCGAGCCCACGGGCACCGCAAAAATCGGCGCAGGAGATTTTTCCGCCGACACTTCGAGCAGCCCGCGGACCACGCTCAGCGGATCGGGTCCGGCGGTGGACTGCCCATCGGTGAACATAACGAGCCCGGCGATTTTTCGGCCCAGCGCATCGTCCACAGCCTGGCGAATGGCCTGGCCCAGGGCTGTGTCGTTTGCCTCCGCATCGCTCAGCAGTTCGGGCTCCGACTCTTTCCAAGCATTGTCCACGGCGATGGGTCGCACTTTTCGCGCCACGCCGTAAATTCGCAGATCAAATTTTTCCTGAAACGGAGCGAGCAGCGACGGGCGGACTGCACGCAGTACGGCCGCAAGCAATTCGCGGCGAGTCATGGCGTTAAGCTGTTTGCGCAGCGCAGCATCTCCGGCGCTGGGCGACTCCCCCGGCGTTTCTCCTTTGGCGTTCGCCAGGCCGGCGATCTTGATCAGGGGGGTGGTTTGCGCCGCGTCGAACGGACCCGCCGGCAGCGCCATGCTGGCTGACTCGTCGACGATCAGAGCCACGACCGGCTTGTGGTCGACCGTCTCGTCGTAGTGCAGATAAGGCGCTCCGAGGACAAACACCAGTACGATCAGAACGCCGATGCGGCAAGCGCTCAACGAGTTTCTGGCACTCGGGGCAATATGCGGCAGATTTCTGCGGTGGCGCCGCACGATAAACCAGGCGGCCGGCACCAGCAGCACCAGCCCGATCACCAGCAGTTCGCCCTGCGCCCAGCGCAGTTGGGCCTGGAGGATATGCGAGGCGACCTCGCCGCGGATGCCCAGAAGTCTTAACGGCCAACCGATCACTTGATTTCCTTGCTCAACTCGCGAAAGTAAGCGTCGATCAACGGCTGATAGCCTTCGGGGCCTTTTTCCTGCATGCCTTCGAGCAACGGCTCGCGCACCCGCGGCGGCAGCTTGTAAAGCTGAGCGCGATCGCGAGGATCGGTGCCTAGCGGCGCTGCCTCGCTTTGTATGAGTTGCCCGGGCCGGGCGCTGGCCGTCTTGGCCGCATCGCCACTCGCGGGCGTCGAGGGTTTACTGCCCGGTTGATCCGAAGCCGATTGCTTGGAGTGCGAATTGGCATTGGCCCGCGCGGCCATCGCGAGAGCATGCCGCACCTCGGGACTGGCAAGCGTCTCTTTAAGAGCCTGAGTCGACTCCTGCAATTGATCGGCCGAAGGCTTTTGGGATTCGCCTTGCGGTTGAGCTGGTTGTTGGCCTGATTGTTGCGCGGAGTGTTGAGTTGTTTGTTGCGCTGGCGGTTTTCCGGTGGTTTCGCCTGACGCTGGCTGGTCGACTTGTGATTGGCCGGCTGTAGGTTTGCTGGCTGGCGGTTGCTCGCCCGCTGGTTCCTTACTCGCTGGTTCCTTACCCGCTGGCTGCTGGTCGGTTGGCGATTGCTTAGCCGTCGGCGGTTGTATGTTGGGGCTTTTGCCGGCGGCCTGCTGGTTCAGCTTATCGGCCAAGGCTTGCGCCGCGCTCGGCGATTTTGCGCGCTTCGTCTGCGCTATCCGTCAGGGCTTGTCGCATTTGAGTCTGGTGGGCGCCCAATCGCTCGCGCAGCGTTTCGCCGTGTGGCGGCGCGCCGGCAGTGTCTTCCGTCTTGGGCTTGTCGTTGGACTTGTCCGCTGGCGCATCGAAAGGCCTGTCGCGCGTTTTTTCGGCCTCCCCCAGTTCGCCCGGCGGTTTGGCGGCATCGGGCGTCTGAATTGGCTTGTCCCGCGAGCTTTCCATTTCTGGGGGGTCGGGCTTCGTCGCGGATTTCGTTTTCGACTTCGTCTGCGGTTTCTGATCGCCCTGAGTTTTTGGAATATCCTTGGCTTTCGCCTTGTCGGGCGAGTCGTTTTCGGCGGGCGTGGAATCAATCTGCTTGCCTGGTGGCGCCGAGGAGCTAGCGCCCCTTTTTCGTCGGTCGGCTTTCGGCCCAGGTCACGGCGCAGATCGTCGACGGCCGCCAAAGCCTTCTCGTCGAGTTTGGTCTGTTGTTTGCTCAAGGCGTCCAATTGTTTGCCATCGGCCCTTTTGCCTTTCTCGTTCAACCCGGCTTCCTGCTCTTCGATGGAATTGAGTTGTTTTTCCCGCGCCTGCATGGCATCCGCCAGCTCGTGCAATTGCTGCGCGGCCGCGGCGGCTTGCTGCCGGGCTGCTTGGGCATCGAGCATTTGGCGGGCAAGCTGCGGATCGCTGGCCATCTGTTTGCGAGCCGCTTCCAATTGCCGCAACTGCTGCTCAAGCTCGGCCAGTTGTTGCGGCTGATCCGCGGCCAACTGCTGCGATTTTAGGACCCGCTCCAGGGCTGCCGGCTCCCCTTGGCTGGCTGTTGGCGGCGACAATTGCGTGGCCATCCCGGCCGCCTGATTGGCCGCGACTTTCAGCAATTCGGCTTCTTGATTAGTGGCCAGCGGGTTTTTCTCTGCTTCCTTGGCTGCCTGGTCGAGCTTATCGGCGAGCCGTTGCATCTCCTGCTGTCGCTTGTTCAATTCGGCCGTCAACTCCGCCAGCCGTTGGCGCTGTTCTGCGGACAACTGCTGGTGCGCATCGCCGACCAGCTTTTGGATTTCCTCGCGGCTCATGTCGCTGCCGTCGGGTTTCTTGAAGCTTCCCTTTTCATCGACGGCATCGCGCAGCTCGGCGGGCAGGCTGTCCAAGAACGCGGTAGCTTCTTTTTCCTTCCGCGCCGATTCCTCCATTCGGTCGACCGTTTCCACCAGCTTGTCGAGCGACTCCGGCTGTTTGGCCGTTTCGGGGGCGGCCACCTTGTCCGGCGTGGCAATCGACAACTTATAGGTCTGCGATTCCGCCACTTGCCCGTGGCAATCCTTGGCCACCAGGCGATACATCAGCGACTCGCCGGGAGATAAATGCTCGGCCTGCGGATCGATCGTCACCACGATACCGCGCGACGTGGCGAACTTCTCGGTCCGCGGCTGCCACCGGACGGGCCCCAGCGTTGTCGCCGACGGACCGACCTGGATGCCCACCGTTTCGATGCCCCAATCGTCCAAAGCCCGGCCGGTCACATGCAGCGGCTGCGGCTCCGGCAGTACAACGTCCTGCGCCGGCTTCTCCACCACCAGCGAAGGCGGTTGGTCCTTCGTGGCCACGATCTCCAACGGCTCGCGCTCGGCACTGCTTTGTTTTAAAGAACTGTGAAAGCGGACGGTACACAGCCCGCTGCCTTCCACAGACAACTGGCCGGACCAGCGATCGGCTGCCTCGTCTTTGGTCATGGGAAACTCTGCAACTTGCTCCAGCTTGACCATCTCGACGCTCTGCGACTTGCGCGTCAGAAAGCCGGGGCGATCGAAGAATACCTGCCCACGATCTATGGCCAACGACAGTCCCTTCAGCTTGAGGCCACTCTTATCACCCCCCAGGCGCTTGACCGGAACTTCCAGCCGAACCCATCGCCCCGGCGCGGGAAGCGGCCCAACGTACGCCGATCGCTTGCGATCCCGCGTTGCACTGGCCGGAGCGTCGCCCCACTCGACAGTCTGACCGCGCTTTTCCTGCTCCAGATTCACGCTGATCCAACCCGGCGGGTCTGCCGGATCGAGCCAGACATACAGATAAACCGTGGCATCGACCGGAACGTGCAAGGGATTCAATCGCGTGGTAAAGCCGAAGGACTGACGGCTCCGGCCGAAGGTAAACGCCTTGAGCCCCGTGCGGACCTGCGTGGTGCTCCAGCGCCAAGGGTTCTCGGTGGCCGCATCAGCTGGCAATTCATCCTCGAACCAAACGCATTCTTCTTCTTGCACCTGCTCGCTAATGCTGACCGTTCGCTTGAGCAGCAGGATCTCGCCGCCGGCAACGTCACCGGAAACCGTCGCCGTTAACAGGATCCGCGAGTCGAGCGGCGCCTCGATGCGCTTCGCGTCGTCGGGCACCGGCAGCAACTCGTCGCGTTGCATATAGCGGGGCAGGCGAACGGCGGCCGTAAGGGACTCGACTACGGGACGCGGCACCTGCTGAATCCGATAAACGCCGGTCCAAGTGCCGCCACCGCTGATCTTATAACGATAGTCCGCCGTGATGCCGTTGAGGGTGTAAGCGAAGCTGTGCGCCCCGGCCGATTGCATCGGGTAGGTTACCCAACGGCCATCGGGTTGCTGCAAGTGGAGCGATAGCTCGGCTGCCGCTCCGCGCGTGATCTCGGCCCCGAGGGTCAAAGGATCTCCATGAGCCACTTGCAAGTCGCCGGGAGCCTCGATCCGCAGCCAGGTAACCGGAGCAATGTCGGCCGTCGGCCGCAGGATGCGGGCCAAAGCCGTTGGCGCGCGATCCCAAAACGCCGCCGCTAACAAGGCGGCGACCAACAGCACTCCTCCCAAGGCCGAGAGACTGCGCATTAATGCCGCGCGATTCACTAAATGGGCCATACGAAAGCCCGCTAGCTTGGCGCGCGTTTGACTCATCAACCGGGCCACCATTTCAGGGTTCGCCTTGGCGGCGGCCTGCTGATCGGCGCGGTGCAAATCGAGCACCGTCAGCAGCCGATTGTGCATGCCACCGATGGCCCGTTCGATGCCCAGGGCAACGTCTTCGAGCTTCAAGCGGCGCAGCGCCGGCCAACCCAAGAGTGCGGCCGAGGTGCCTAAGAGGAGCAACCAGAAGCCGACCGCGAAACTCACCCGCCCGGCCGTCGTCAACGGCATGAGCAAGTCCACGGCCACGGCACACGTCAACCAGCCGATGGTTGCCAATAACACCAACACGCCGCCGACCAGGAGCGTATGCCGGCGCAGATACCGGCTGGTCCTCTGGACGAGTTCGAAGAACTCCTGGCTCTCAGGTGCGTGGGTCGACATGGGGGTTGGTTCCGGGAGTCAGACAGTTTATTGCGCCGCGGACCCACAGATGCAATTCATGGGCTTTGGCGCAAAGAAGGTGCTTGGCCGCGCTGGGATTAGTTTATCATGTTTACGTTTTTCTGAATCATGCTTTGCCGACGGTTTCGCCCATTCCCAAGGCGCGGCTGATTTTTCGCGTGAACGGTTGGGTCCATTGTTGCCAGGCGCTCGCGGCCACCGCGGGAGCCGCCGAAGCACGTTCGGCCGGCTCGCCGGACTTAAGGGTCGACAAGGTAAATTCGATCCCGATTACAGCAAACATTCCCCAGATCAGCCAACGCCAGATCTCGCGGCGCTGCATTAATTGGCCGCTGAGCACCGGATCATCCGCCGTGCCGCTGATGTACGTGAGCGGGGTGTCCGCGAACGTTTTTTCGACTTGCTGCTGGTTCACACTTTCAAACCCGGCCTGGTCGATGTCCAAGTTCACGGCAAAGCCCAATTGCACCGTGGGCTCGCCGCTCAATGCCGTCGGCGGCTGCACTCGGAAGCTGTAGTATCCCCGCGTGTCCGTCTGCATAAGCGCTCCGACCAGGCGATCGTCCGCCGGGTGCAATTCCACGGGGCGGATTTGACCACTGGGGATCGTGGCTTCCACGCGCGCCCTTGCCAGGGCCGGCTCAAGTGAATCGGCGCCGGCTCGTGAGGTCGAACCGCAAAGGCCGCTTCGACGGGCGAAACCGGCCTCACGTGCACGATGCTTCGCAGCAGCAGCGGCACGAACAGTGCCCGGGTTGGCAGGTTCGACCAATCCGGCGTGGCGGCAAACGAGCACAACAGCATGCGCCCGGCTCCCAGCGCCACCTCGGCCATCACCGGAGCCTGATCTGACAGCTTCATCAGCGCTGCCGCCGGGATTACCGGCTTTGCCGAGGAAAACCCGGCTGACGAACTGGCCACCGCCGGTGGTGCCGTCAAACGAAGCGGCAGGTAGCGGTACAAGCCGAGCGGCGCCAAAATAGTCGGTCTCGCCTCGGGCGAACAACGATAACACCGGGTGATGAATATCGACGGTCGTGATCGGGAGGAAAGTCGACTCGTCGTCCAGATTGCCGACCGCCGCGTCGTAACGCGCCAGCGGCTCTTTGCCGCCGCGCGGCGTCGTGGCCGAGAAAAAGGATTGCAGATAGGTGTTCGGATCGACGTGCGGTCCGCCGAACATCAGCAGACCGCCGCCCCGTTCGAGATGCTTGCGCAGCAAAGCTCCTCGTTTGCCGTCCAATTCCATATCGGCGACCACGATCACGTCGGTGTCAGCCAACTGCGCCTCGCCAAAGTCGCTGGAACGAATCGCCGTGACGGCCAGCGATTTGGCGATCTGTTTGTCTTCCTCGTTGCCGCGCCCCTTGGCCAGCAGCGGACTGGCCAGCGCCGCGCAGATAGACGGCCGGGTCTTCCAGCGGCGTAGCACCGGGCGTCGTGATCAGCAGCACGCGGATCAGCGGCTCGACGTTGAGGCAGAACTGAAAAAGATTATCGTCCGGAAACGAGTCCGACGGCAATTCGAAGCGCCCCTTGATGAGCCCGGCCCGCTGCGGGGTCACCGTGAGGCTGCCAGCAGCCGGTTGGCCCGGCTGGATCGTGACTTCCATGTGGCCCACAATTTGATCGTCGAGCACCACCGCGATGCTCGTGCTGAGGGGCTGCTCGCGGTCGCTCGCGGCGACTTTGGCGGTGAGCAGCAGCGGCAAATCGACGATCGGACGCTGCGAGCGCGGCGGATCACCCAGCAGCGCGAGGTTCGCCACCGGTTCCTGGCTGCCGACGTTCATCACAACCAATTGCACGTCGCGGCCGAGCTGCTGCCGTATGGGATGCTGCGCGAGGGGCGCCCAACTGCGCCGCTGCAAGTCGCTGACGACGTACACTACGCGTGGGCCGTGCGGAGCCGTGCTTACGCCTTCCCTCAGGGCTGCCGCGATATCGGCCGTGGCGATATCCGTCGTCAGAGCGTCGATCTTTTGCAGCAGTTCCTCGGCTTCGGCCAGATGGCCGCGATACAGCACCTGGGGTTGGCTTCCCGCGCGAATTAACGTTACGTAGTCATGCTGGGAGAGTTTCTTGACCACGACCCCGGCGGTTTCTTTGGCCCGCTTCAGCGCGGTGCTGCCGCCGGTTTGCAAGCCGCTTGTCACCCCGGCATCGACGATCAGCACGACATCGCGGCCAGTTTGTCCGCCGAACAGGAAGCCGAATTTCTCTACCATCGGCCGCGACAGCATCAGCACGATCAAGGCGACAAAAGCGGTCCGCAGCGCCATCAGCAGCCATTCCAGCATTTTCAGCCGGCGGCGCTGCTGGACATAGCTGTCCATGAGAAAGCGAAACGTGCTCAATTCCACGGTTCGCAGCCGATAGAGCGTAAGCAAGTGCAGCAACAGCGGCACGGCGGCGAGCGGCAGGAAGAGCAGCAAGAACGGATGGAGCATGATATACGTCAGCCGCGAAGCCGGCTGCGGCGCATCAGGTAGGCGCTCAGCGCCTGGTCGTAACGTTTGTCCGTGATCATCAGCTCGTAGGCGATGTCGCGTTCGAGGCACACGCGGCGCACCTGGTCGAGATATTCGTTCAGCCGTTGCAAATAGGCCCGCTTGATGGAGTGCGGATTGGCCACCAGGCTGCCGGTTCCCTCTAAGTCCTTGAAACGTGTCAGCTTTTCAAAGGGGAAAGTCCGCTCGGCCGGATCCATGACGTGAAACACGATCATCTCATGCCGCCGGTGTTTGCAGTGCGCCAGCCCATCGGTGATCGCCTGGATGTCGTCCAACAGGTCGCTGATGACGATGACGATGCCCCGCTTGGGAATCCGGCCCACCACTTCGCTGAGGACCGGTCCGATGCGCGTGTCGTCGCCGGCGGCGGATTGTTCCATCACACTGAGCATATTCTGGAAGTGCGACGCCGTGGCGCGCGGCGGCAGGAATTGGCGAATGCCGTTATCGAACAGGGCCAACCCGACGGCATCTTTCTGGTGCAGCATCAGGTAGGCCAGCGCGGCGGTCAGGAACATGCCGTATTCGAGCTTGGACATCCGGCCATCGCTGGCAAACGTCATCGAGCGGCTGGTATCGAGCACAATCGTAGCGCGCGTGTTGGTTTCTTCCTCGAAGAGTTTGACGTAGTATTTGTCGGTCTTGGCCAGCAGCTTCCAATCGATCGTGCGCAGCTCATCTCCCAGGCTATAAGGGCGATGATCGGCATATTCGACACTGGAGCCGAAATATGGGCTGGGATGCAAACCCGACAAGAATCCCTCGACCGCTCGCCGCGCCACCAACTCCATGCGGGAAACCAGCCCCAGCCCTTTCGCATCGAGATAACGTTTGGCGGTCATAGTAGACAAACACAGGTTTTTATGAGGAATGCAGGAAGACAGGAAAGGAGAGAGAATAAGACAGAAAAACGTGCCAGTCAAAACCCAGGGATGCCATCCCTGGGCTTGGGCTTCAACTCCCGTCAAACAGTTTCCGGCAAGTCTTGGACGAGTTGGTCGACGACGTCGTCGGTGGTGATGTTTTCGGACTCGGCGGCAAAGCTGGTCACGATGCGATGGCGCAGCACCGGCTTGGCCAGGCTCCGCACGTCGTCCAGCGAAACGTGCGGCCGGCCGTCGAGCAGGGCCCTCGCTTTGGCCCCCAGCAGCAGCGCCTGGCAGGCCCGCGGCCCGGCGCCCCAGGTCAGATAATGCTTGACGTAATCGCGATCGGCTTCCTGCGGCCGCGTGGCTCGAACCAGCCGCACGGCGTAATGGGCCACCGATTGCGAGACGATCACGTGCCGCACGATTTGTTGAATCTTCAGGATGTGCTGCTTGTTGACAACCGGTTCCAGTTTCGTCGTCGAGGTGGAGGTGGTCGACAGGGCAATGTTCACCTCGTCGTCGAGCGTGGGATATCCCACCTTGATCTTGAACATGAAGCGGTCGAGCTGAGCTTCCGGCAGCGGATACGTCCCTTCGCTTTCGATCGGATTCTGCGTCGCGAGCACAAAGAACGGCCGCTCGAGTTCCCAGGTGCGGCCGGCCACGGTGACGTGATACTCCTGCATGGCTTGCAGCAGGGCGGCCTGGGTTTTGGGAGGCGTACGGTTGATTTCGTCCGCCAGAATCAAGTTGGAAAACAGCGGACCCTTGACGAATCGCAACTCACGGCCGCCGGTCGTTTTGTCTTCCTGCAAAATCTCGGTGCCCGTGATGTCCGAAGGCATCAAGTCCGGCGTAAACTGGACGCGATTGAAATGCAACGACAGCAGTTGCGCCAGGCTGGAAATCATCAGGGTCTTGGCCAGCCCGGGAACCCCTTCCAGAATGCAATGTCCCTGGCAAAACAGCCCCAGGAGCATCAGGTCGAGCACTTCCTGTTGACCGATGATGACTCGCTGCATCTGTTGCAGCATCAAACGATGGGCATTGGCCACTTGTTCGGCGGCCGACACGACCAGCTTTTCCGGCATCGCTTTCTTGGCCGTTGGATCTTGGCCGCCCAACGCCGCGGTTTGCCGTTCCATAGAAACTCCGACGTGCCTGCCAGTGCCTCGGCCTGCAATGACCCTAAGCCGCAAAGGATCTACTATACCATGACCAAATGGCCGTTGGGGTTACGGCGGTGGCGGGAAGAAAATCGCCGAAAGTGCGAAGACAGCCGAGTGGCACCGCCGAGTCCCCGTGGGGCACGCTTTGATGCCCCGCGAAGGGCGTGGTTTGCGCCGGCGTTAGGGCCGGACTGCCGGAGGCGAAGGAGCCGGCCAGCCTTGATTCGGGCTGGAAAAGCCCTGGTTCGTGCCAGGCAACCCATTGCCGGACGGCGGCCCTGGTGGCAACACATACGACGCGGGAACCACGCCCGCAGGCGGCGGGCTCGGTGGAGGCAAAACTGGCATTCTTGGGAACACTGCCGCGCCGTCGAAGGGATCCGGACTAGGCGGTTGTGGCGGGCCAGTCGGCGATGGCACCGGGGACAAGAGTTCCGGAGGATTTGACAGACCTTGCTGTGGTTGCGGACCTTGCGGCGGGAGCTGGCCTTGCGGCGGCTCTTGGCCCTGCGGCGGCAATTCGACCGGAGGAGTCCACTGCATGTAGGGTCCGGCGCTGACTTGGAGAGGCCGCCGGGTAAAGGCGTAGTTGAGCGGCCGGTTTGCCAGTCGGGCGGCGTCGCGATTCGCCGCGTCGTCGTAGGCCTTGCCCGGCCACTGCCCCTCGGCCAAATGGATTTCGTTGTAGTCGAGCAGCGAACCCTTCTCGAAATGGACGTTCTTGATGGCCAAGGAGTATTCGACCAATGACGAGAAATAACGGACCTCCGACTCAGCCAACCGACGCTCGGAATCGAGCATGAATTCGGCAGGAGCTTTGTCGGCCTCGAACGCCGCCCGTACCGCGCCAAGATGCTGACGCGCCGCCTCACGGCGATTGTAGCTCGTCAAAGTGCCCTCGTAGGCGCGCTCGGCCTCGGCAATCGCATTGCTCAACGCATGCACGACTTCTCGTTCCTGTTGCTCCAGAATCACTTTTTCGCGCGTCAACTGAAGTTCGGCGTTGCGCACCGCGGCATGTCCGCGACGAAAGCCGAGCGGCATGGAGAAAGTGGCACCCGCTTGCCAATAACCGAACTGACCGCTGTAGAGGTTCGCGACCGCATTCTGGTAGGTTCCGGTGGCGGGATCGTTGGTGCCGCCAATCAAGCTCTCGCCAAAGCCCTGCACGCGGTAAAGAGCCGAGGTATCGAGATTCGGCAACAGGAAGTTCTTGCTGGCCAACAGTTCCAATTCGCGGCGTTTGATGACCCATTTTTGCCGGCGCAGCTCGGCCCGACGCGCCAGGGCTTCCCGCAGCATCCCCTCCCATTCAAAGATGACTCTGGCCCGGCGAGGCTCGTCGCACGGTCGAATCAGTTTGCAGTCGTTGATCGGCAGCCCGGCCAGCATCCGCAGCCGCCGCTCGGCGACGCGCACGCCTCCCATGCTGCGGAGGGTGCCGGCACCGCTGCCGTTCGCGTTTCGAGTGCCATCCACCAACCGCCCATACCAGGCGGCTTGCACTTCCTCGTGAAAGCGGAAGTATTGCTCACGGGCCTCGGCCTCTTTCTCAGCCTCGCCACCGCGGCGGCCGGTGAGAAACAAAGCATGGATCCGCCGCCAGGTTTCAAGGCGCTGTCGCGGGCCGCTATTTTGGCATCCAGATCCCGATAGGCGAAATACAAGTCCCAGTACGCGTTCTCGACATTACTTACCAGGTCGCGAACGCCGATCTCGAACTCCGTCAAGCTGATGTCGGTGTTGATTCGGGCCACCATCACGCCGTTGGCAAAGCCTGGCACGCCGCTGAATACACCCGGAACGTTCGGCGGCCCGTAGACCCGGTTGAACAGCGCCCCGCCCCCTTGGAGCCAGGACTGCTTGGCGGAGACTTCCCAGTTGGTGTTATACGCGTGCGGATACAGATTGCCCGGCGCGTTGCTGGCGTCGTAATCCATGTTCTCCGTGACGCCCAACGTGCCGCCAAACGCGGTTCGTTTGGTGATCGAGGTCTGCATGACCGCGGTATTTTCCTCCAGGATGCGGGTACCACCGCCAAAAAACACGTTATTAATGGCCTGGTGGTTGCCCGTAAAATTCGTCGACGTCGAGAGGACGGGGTCAAAAGCGCTCAGCGTGGCGTCGACGCCAAATCGCGGATCGGTCTCGGTAATCGCCGGCCCTTGAATGGTGCGGAGATTTGTCGGCGATTGCAGCACCGCGCCGCCGACGTCGCTCAGCACCTTGGAATGGGTCAGCGCCAACCGCAGGACTTCCGTCAGCGAGAGATCCCAATACTCGGGAGGCGCGTCGCGGCCGATCGCCAGCGGCGACGGCTCGACCGCCAGTTCCGGCCGCAACGGAGTTTGGCTATCGGGATACTCCAGTTGCGTCGCCGCCGCCTTGTAATGCTCCAGATCCTGTTCGTTCTGCTGGAACTCCGTGAAATGGAGTCGACAGCCGGGCAAAGCCATCCCGGCCGCAGCAGCCCCCAGAAGCCAGACGATCGCACGGCGCATTGATGATTGTCAGCCGGAATGGGCATTAAAATGAATGCGATGCTAGCGCGCAAAATCTGCCGTGAGACAGATCCGCGCCTTCGTTGGCAATGAATCGGTCAGGAAAGGGGGAGAACAATCGCTAAACTCATCGCAACCGGCAAAGTTTGCCAAAAGTTTGACTGAGAGGGATGAAAACGGTTCGCTGATTTTCCCCGAAGTTCCCCAGACTTCCCCATTTAATCGATAGCATTCCCTGCTCTGCTTCCATGCTGGTTGCAGCAGTCGCCGCAGTGTCGGTTTATACTGACCCTATTGGTCGAATCGCGGCCACTGCGTTCTACGTCCGGGCCGGCGATCTGTCAGCGGTCAGGTAGCGCGGCTAAACACCCTTCATTCAGCCCCTTGCGGAAATCGCCCGATGGCCAGTGATCTTGCTTCCGGAGGCACTGCCGGCGCGGAGCCAGCCTGGGATGAAATCCAGGCTGCACTGGAAGAGATCGCGCGGCTTTCGATGCGAGCGATGCCCCGCACTGAGTTTCATGCGGCGGTCATGGCCAAGACCGTTCACGCGTTGGCGGCCGTGGCCGGAGCCATTTGGTGGCGCACGGCGGACGGTTGCCTATCGCTCGACGCTCAATGTCAGTTGTCGCAAACCGATTTGCAAAGCTCGCCGGCCACGCAAGCCGCGCACCAGCGGTTGCTTAGTCAGGCATGCGATGCTGCAGATCCAACCGCCGTGGCCCCGGGCCGGGCGCTAGCCGGCCGTGGAAGCGGCGATGAGGCGGGGGCCGAGAATGGGATCGCGACCGTCAGTCCGAGCCAGTATTCATTGGCGTTTGCGCCATTAAAGGTCGGACCGACCACGATCGGAGTCTTAGAACTCGTCGAGCTCGCGGCAACGCCGCCGGCTGCCCAGCAAGGCCACTTGCAGTTCCTGGCGGCCGTATCTGAACTTGCCGCTGATTTTTATCGGCAAACGCAGGTTCGCGAGTTGGCCGCGCCGAAGGCCAGTGGCAGCACCTGGAGCAGTTCATTCAACAAATTCACGGCAGTCTGGACTTAAAAACGACCGCTTATGCGATTGCCAACGAGGGGCGGCGTTTGATTGACTGCGATCGCGTGAGTATCGCAATATGCTCTGGCACCAAGTGCCGTGCGCTGGCGATCAGCGGGGTGGATTCCGTCGAACGGCGGTCCGATGCGGTGCAACGCCTCGAAGCATTGGGCCGGGCCGTTGCCCTGATTGGCGAGCCGCTGTGGTATCCGGCCGATCGCGAGAATTTGCCCCCGGAGACCGAACGGGCTATCGACGCCCATCTGGACGTTTCGCATGCCCGGCTGCTGGCGGCCATTCCGTTGAAGCCGCTCGCGCCTGCCGGCGCCGAGCGCGCGTCGAACACCGAGATCCCCACGCTGGGGGTGTTATTCGTCGAACAGTTTCGCACGGCCACGCTCGATGCTCCCTTCCAACAGCGCGTGCAGACCGCGTGTCGCCATGCAGCCTTGGCCCTGCAGAATGCCTTGGACTACGATTCACTGCCGCTGTTGCCCTTGGAGCGTGCGCTGCTCAGTGTTCGTTGGTTTACCCGAGCGCGCCAGTTGCCCAAGACTGTTTTGGCGCTGTTGCTCGTCATTGGATTCGTCTTGGCGCTCGTGTTGGTGCCCGCCGACTTCAATATCGAGGCCCGAGGCGAGCTCCAGCCCAGCGCGCGGCGCGAGATCTATGCGCCGGATGACGCAATCGTGAGCGAGGTACGGATCGCCGCAGGCCAGCAAGTGAATGCGGGCGATGTGCTCGTAGCCTTGCGTAAACCTCAGCTTGAGTTTGAACTGCATCGTGTGCTGGGAGAACTGCAAACGGCCCGCAAGCGGCTATCCGCGATCCAGGCGGCCAGGCTCGGCTCCGACCACGGCAAGTCGGAAACTCCCGAACATTACCAGCAACTCACGGCCGAAGAAGAAGAAATCAAGGAAAGCCTGGCCAGCTTGCAGCAACAGGACCGGGTTTTGCGGAGCCAGCAAGCGGCTTTGCAGGTAAAGAGCCCGATCGACGGCGACGTGCTCACCTGGAACATTCAGCAACTTTTGGAAACTCGCCCCGTGCAGCGGGGCAAGATCCTGCTGACCGTCGGCGACCTGGCCGGCGCCTGGCGACTAGAGTTGCGGCTGCCCGACCAGCATGCCGGTTACGTGCTCGACGCACAGCGGGAGTTGCAGCCGGATCTGCCGGTGACGTTCCTACTGGCGACCAATCCGGGCATTACCTACGAAGGCCGCATCGAAAGGTTGGGGCTGACGGCCACGAGCGACGAAATCTACGGATCGAACGTGCCGGTGTTCGTCGCGATCGACCGCCGGCAGCTCAGTGACACTCGGCCCGGCGCGACCGTGATCGGCAAGATTCATTGCGGCCGCCGTTCGATCGGCTTTGTTTGGTTCCACGATTTGATTTCGGTGATCCGCTCGCGGTTGTTATTTTAACAAAGTGATGGGGCTGAGCCGGATGGGTCAGCTTCCGGGTTCCTGACAAGGTGACGGGGTGAACTTGAGAGTTGTCCCGAGGATTCCATTTCGAGAAAGAGTCTATGACTGCAACCTATACGGCCTTGTTGGTTCTCTCGGCGTTGACTTGTGGCGCGGCTGGCGACGATGACGGCGCTGTGCGGGCCGAATCCGTGTTGATCACGCTGATTGATCAGGCCGAGGTGCCGGCTCAGGAACCGGGCGTGCTCGCCGAGGTGGCAGTGCGTGAAGGTCAGATCGTGGCCGAAGGCGACTTGCTCGCGCAGGTCGAAGACTCGGTGGCCAACATCACCAAGCGCCGGGCCAAAATCGAACTCGACATCGCCCGCAAGGAGGAAACCAACGACATCCAACTGCGCTACGCGCGCGGCACCCTGGAAACGGCCAAAGCCGAGTTACTGCGGGCCACCACTTCGCTGGAGAAATATCGTAAGAGCATTTCCGGCACCGAGATCGATCAATTGCGATTGGCCGTGGACAAAGCGGCCTTCGAGGCCGAACAGGCGGAACACGTTCTGGCCATTGCCCGGCTGACCACGCAGCTCAAGGAAAGCGAATATGACTTTGCCAACCGCAATGTGGAGCGCCGCCGCATTGCGTCGCCAATCCCAGGGATGGTCGTGCAAGTCAAACGCCGCCGCGGCGAATGGGTGCAAGCCGGCGAAACCGTCGTGCGCATCCTGCGGCTGGACCGATTGCGGGCCGAAGGCTTCGTGCAGGCCAGCGCCGTGAGCGGTCCGTTCAAGACTCGCCCCGTCATGGTGCGGGTGGATCTGCCGGACCATCCGAAGGCCGAATTCCCAGGCTCGCTGGTCTTCATCAGTCCGGAAATCAATCCGGTAAACGGCCAGGTGCGCATCTGGGCCGAGTTGGAAAACCGCGACATGCTGCTGCGACCGGGCCTGCCGGTGCAAATGACGCTGGAACCGGTGGAGAAGTAACAGGGGCTAATGATTATTGCCGGAATCCGGCAACTCGGTCCACCGTTCCCGCTGAACCCATCTGAACTCTTCCATGACCAGTGCCATTCGTCATCTTGTCGCCGCCGAGCGTCCGATCCCCTTGCGCGTGCGGGGCGACTTGGAATATCTGCCGTTGGGCGTTGGCGGGCAACGCTATTGGCGAGTCAAAGATCCGGTTGCCTTACGGCATTTCGAGCTGGGAGAACACGAATTCTTCGTCCTCCAGCAGCTTGACGGCAAAACGAGTTTGGACGCATTGCAGGACGGTTGCGCACGGCGATTCGCTCCCAAGCGATCGAGCCGATCGCAATTGTCGGCCTTTTTGGGGCGTTTGCATCGCGATGCTCTGGTGCTGGCCGATGCGCAGGGCCAAGGGGTGGAATTGCTCCGTCGCGATAGCGCGCGCCGCCGGCAAGAGCGCGTGTGGGGCTGGACCAGGCTACTTGGCATGCGCTGGCGCGGCATCGATCCCCAGCCGCTGCTCGATCGCATCGAGGCCTGGAGCGGCTGGAGCTTCTCGCCCTGGGCGATAGCCGCGGGGCTGGCGCTCGTCCTGACCGCTGGGATCCTGCTGCTGACCCATTACGATGCCGCCCGGCTGCGCGTGCCTGAGTTTCAGGCTTTTTTCAGCTTGCGGAACGCGCCCTGGCTGATCCTGTCGGTAGCCTGTGCCAAAGTGCTGCACGAAATGGCTCATGCTTTGGCCTGCCGACGCTACGGCGGCGAATGTCATGAGCTAGGAATCATGCTCTTGGTGTTCGTCCCTTGTCTGTATTGCGACGTGTCGGACGCGTGGATGTTTAAGAGTCGCTGGCGGCGAGCGGCGGTGGGAGCTGCCGGCCTCTATGCGGAATTGGTGCTCGCCGCCGGTTGCGCGCTGTTGTGGTGGTTCAGCGAACCCGGCTGGCTGAACTCGATCTGCTTCAACCTAATGGTAGTTTGTTCGGTCAGCACCCTGGCATTCAATGGCAATCCGCTGTTACGTTTCGACGGCTACTTCATCCTCTCGGACCTGGCCGAGATCCCAAATTTGCAGCAGCGGGCCGCGGCGGTCCTGCGTCGCGCGCTGGGCTGGTGCGTGCTGGCCGTGGAGCCGTCTGACGAGATCCTCCCGGATGAAAAGGGGACGAAGTGGCTGGCCGTGTATGGCGTGGCGGCGTTGGCTTATCGCTGGATAGCTTCGCTGGCCATCGTTTGGTTTTGTTACCAGACGTTGAAGCCGCATCGCCTGGAGTCGCTCGCCGCACTGCTGGGGGCACTCGTGATCGCCGCGCTGCTGGCGGCTCCCATTCAGCAACTCGCACAGCTTTTTCGCGGTCCGTCCTGGAGCGGCCAGAGTCCACTGGCCGCGCGTAGGATTCAGTGCCGTGCTCTGCGGACTTGTCGCCGCGGCGATCTGGTTCGTCCCCTTGCCGCACCGCGTGCGCGTGCCGGCCGTAGTGGAGCCAGCCGGAGCTCGGCGAGTTTATGTGTCAGCGCCCGGCACGCTGCGCACAGCCGCTCGAGCCGGAGAACAAGTCGAAGCCGGCCAAACGCTGGCGCAACTCAGCAACTCGGAAATGGAGTTCGAACTCGTGGGGCTGCGCGGCGAGCGAGATCGCTTGCGTTTGCGATTGGCCAACCTGAAGCGCCGACAAATCGACTCCGTCGAGGCGGGTCTCACGATTCCTACGGCCGAAGAGGCGCTCGCGGACGTCGAACAGCGTCTGCACCAGCGCCTGGCCGATCAACAACGCCTGACCCTGGCGGCCCCCGGAAGCGGCACCGTCTTTCCCGCGCGACGACAACACGAACCCCTGGCCGACGGCGACCTGCCGGACTGGTCGGGCAGTCCGCTCGACAAAGAAAACCAAGGCTGCTATCTGGAAACCGGCACGCAATTTTGTGTCGTGGGAGATCCCGCACATTGGGAGGCGGTGTTGCTCGTCGACGAAGACCAGGTGGCGCTGGTCCACTTGGGGCAAAACGTGAAGGTGTTACTCGATCAGACTCCGGAAAGCATCCTGACCGGAACCATCACCGACATCGCTAAAATTGACTTGCAGGAAGCGCCGCCGGAACTTATCGAACACGGCGGAATGCCGACGCGGCAGGACGCCAGCGGTAAGCGGCAACTCGGTGCGCACCTACTACCAGGCCCGCGTCAAGCTGGAATCCGCACGGCCGGGCTTGCTGGCGGGCTCCACCGGCGAAGCCAAGATTTTCGCCGATCCGCAGCCGCTGGGTCCGCGGATCGTGCGATTCTTAACCGGCACGTTTCGCTTTGAATTGTAATAGGCGCCCCACCGCCGTCATGGGATAAAACCGGGAACTCCGAACGCCATCCCCGTTACGACGCCTCCTTCCAGCGCCACTCCCCGCAGGCTCAGCCGGGGTAAGCTCGGCTGGTAGGGTGCGTAGCTTCCCGGCCGGTAATATCCCAGTGTATAGAAGCACTCGCGCTGCGGATAGGCGCCGACCAGGTATGGCAGGATCGCCACCGATCCCAAGAAATGAACGGCCGAGTAGGCCGGCTGCAAGGCGCCGTGCGAGTAGCCGTAGCGCTCTAGATTTACGTCTTGAATATAGATCGGGCCGTGACACAGCGCCGGAGCCTCCCAGGCGAACAGGGTATTCACGGCTCGCCGGCTGGCCAGACTCCCATCGAGAATCGGCGCCGTGTTTTTGAAATGCTGGCGAGCAACGTCTGGCGGCAGTTCTCCCGGCTTGGGCGCAAGCCGGACGCGAAGTGCGGCTAACGGCTTCTCATTCACGTCGACCTGCGCAGCCCGTGTCTGGGCACGGACAACTTCTTCCTGGGGGATCAGGGCTTCCCGAGGCGCCGGTAAATCCTGAGGGGTACGGGGCGCGTCGGGCGGCTCTTGGTGCCGCTCCCACGCGGCCGCCAGGCGAACGCGACCCGGCGAATTCCGGCCATTGCCAGAGGCCGGCGAAGAGGAAACTGCCGCTACCGGGGGAATTCGCTCCGGCCGGCCGTGTCGCACAGATGCAATCCCTGGCGGAGGAAGCTCGCTCGCTTGATCGGCCGGCCTCGTCGGAGTGGTGGGATCTGACAAGGCACTGCGCGACGGCAGTGCCAGCAAGACCTGGCTGACAAGGAACAACCACCAGGCAATGCTGGCGCGACGCCACTCGCGAGCACTGCCGCCGCCCGTTCGACGGCCAGAGGTCACGCACCTGGTTTTCACGGTCAGCAGATTGCTAAACAGCGCCATCGTGGCAATCTCCCTGGGCGGCTCCCGAAACTCAGGGCCAACTCGCACCGCAACCACTCATTACGACCTCTTTTCGACGGCTGCGCAGCGGAATATTCAGCACACGTCGGACAAACACTTCGGCTGTTACAAATGGACCACGCACGCACGGAACGACCGGCAAAGCTTCGCCGATTTACCAAAACGGTCGTTGGCGACCGCGGCCAGAGCTTTGACCAGCAACGGCCGGCATCCATTTGACAGTGCCGGTAGCGGCTAGCGATAATCGGCTGAGCAGTTAAACCATTGATTTGCAGCCATTTAAGGCCATCTTCATCGGCGGGCACTGCGTAAAAAGATGTTTCGACTGGAGGCATTGAATGGGCTGGACTCCGAACAAACGCATCAGGCAACTGGCGGCTGTTTGGCAAAGCCTGCACCGCCATCGGCCGTCGGCCTACGCGCATTCTCAGCGGGAACTGCAATTCGAAATCCGCTCCCTGGAAGAGCGACGCGTACTCAACGGGGCGCCCGTTGCCGCGCATGGGCAAGGCCATGCGACCCACGACAATTCGCAGTCGATCCCCGGCGTCATGGCCGGCTTACTGGCCCCGCCGGGCGGCGGATCGAACGCCCAATCCGTCAGTCCGCTCTCCGCCAAAACGAGCGGCGCCGGACATCCAGGCGGCAGTTCGACCGGCACCCCGCCGACTAATCTTCCGGGAACCGAGGGCCATGCACCCTTCAATCTTGGAAACAGCAGCGGGCAGCCTGCGACAAGTTTGAGTCCTGTCGTGCCCCAAGTTAGCAGTGCCGTCGGTAACCACGAGGTAACTCCAGATTTTGGTGGGAACCCCGGCGGTGGGAACACCATCTCGGTTCCCGGTCCACAGACCATCGACCAAGATAATCCTTTAGTTCTTAGCGGTGTCACCCTCCCGGGCTCGAATTCAGACACCTACAGCGTCACCATCGACTGGGGTGACGGCAACGGTACAACCTCCGGGACGCTTACTCAGGACCCAACAACTCCCGGCACGTTGGACGTCCAGGGTCAGTACAGCTACGGCGCACCGGGCAGCTACGACGTGACGATCGCGGTAACCGATGTAACCACGAGCACTGTCTATCAAGATGGTATCTTCATGGTTACGGTCAACTCGCCGCCAACGGCAACCGATCTGACTTATTCAACGCCCAGCGACGTAACTTTGAACGTAACCCCGTCCGGAGGTCTACTGTCCGGTAATTCAGGGTCCGGCCCGGCAACCGCCGAATTGATTTCCAATTCGGACGGCGCCGACGGAACGTTGATCGTCAATCCCGATGGGTCCTTCCAATATGTCCCCAACGGCACACTGGGCACCGACACCTTCACTTACCAGGTCAGCGACGGAATCGACACCGCAACAGCCAATCTCGCAATCACCACTACCGCACCCCTGACCAACACCACTCCCGTGCAGACCTTCAGCGCCGTCGAAGGGGCCAGCACCGGACAGGTCGTGCTCGCCACCTTCACCGACGCCGATCCCTACGCCGTCGCTTCCGATTACACCGTCAACGTCACCAACTGGGGAGGCGCGACCGAAGGGACTCCCACCGTCACCGTGCAGGAACTCCCAGCGTCAGCGGCCGGCTCCAACTGGGAAGTCCTCGGCAGCACCACCTATGCCGAAGCCAATTTCGTGGCCGGCACCACCTATCCCGTCACCGTCACGGTTACCGACAACACGGGCGGCAATTCGTTCACCACCTCGAACACCAGTTTTAACGTTACCGATGCGGCTCTGACCAACACCACTCCCGTGCAAACCTTCAGCGCCGTCGAAGGGGCCAGCACCGGACAGGTCGTGCTCGCCACCTTCACCGACGCCGATCCCTACGCCGTCGCTTCCGATTACACCGTCAACGTCACCAACTGGGGAGGCGCCACCGAAGGGACTCCCACCGTCACCGTGCAGGAACTCCCAGCGTCAGCGGCCGGCTCCAACTGGGAAGTCCTCGGCAGCACCACCTATGCCGAAGCCAATTTCGTGGCCGGCACCACCTATCCCGTCACCGTCACGGTTACCGACAACACGGGCGGCAATTCGTTCACCACCTCGAACACCAGTTTTAACGTTACCGATGCGGCTCTGACCAACACCACTCCCGTGCAAACCTTCAGCGCCGTCGAAGGGGCCAGCACCGGACAGGTCGTGCTCGCCACCTTCACCGACGCCGATCCCTACGCCGTCGCTTCCGATTACACCGTCAACGTCACCAACTGGGGAGACGCCACCGAAGGGACTCCCACCGTCACCGTGCAGGAACTCCCAGCGTCAGCGGCCGGCTCCAACTGGGAAGTCCTCGGCAGCACCACCTATGCCGAAGCCAATTTCGTGGCCGGCACCACCTATCCCGTCACCGTCACGGTTACCGACAACACGGGCGGCAATTCGTTCACCACCTCGAACACCAGTTTTAACGTTACCGATGCGGCTCTGACCAACACCACTCCCGTGCAAACCTTCAGCGCCGTCGAAGGGGCCAGCACCGGACAGGTCGTGCTCGCCACCTTCACCGACGCCGATCCCTACGCCGTCGCTTCCGATTACACCGTCAACGTCACCAACTGGGGAGACGCCACCGAAGGGACTCCCACCGTCACCGTGCAGGAACTCCCAGCGTCAGCGGCCGGCTCCAACTGGGAAGTCCTCGGCAGCACCACCTATGCCGAAGCCAATTTCGTGGCCGGCACCACCTATCCCGTCACCGTCACGGTCACCGACAACACGGGCGGCAATTCGTTCACCACCTCGAACACCAGTTTTAACGTTACCGATGCGGCTCTGACCAACACCACTCCCGTGCAGACCTTCAGCGCCGTCGAAGGGGCCAGCACCGGACAGGTCGTGCTCGCCACCTTCACCGACGCCGATCCCTACGCCGTCGCTTCCGATTACACCGTCAACGTCACCAACTGGGGAGGCGCCACCGAAGGGACTCCCACCGTCACCGTGCAAGAGCTCCCAGCGTCAGCGGCCGGCTCCAACTGGGAAGTCCTCGGCAGCACCACCTATGCCGAAGCCAATTTCGTGGCCGGCACGACCTATCCCGTCACCGTCACGGTTACCGACAACACGGGCGGCAATACGTTCACCACCTCGAACACCAGTTTCAACGTCACCGATGCGGCTCTGACCAACACCACTCCCGTGCAGACCTATAGCGCCGTCGAAGGGGCCAGCACCGGACAGGTCGTGCTCGCCACCTTCACCGACGCCGATCCCTACGCCACGGCCTCCGATTACACCGTCAACGTTAACTGGGGCGGCGAGCTTCGGGGTGCCAGCACCGTGACGATCCAAGAGGTTTCAAAGTCCACCACCAGCTCGACCTGGGAAGTCTTGGGCACCGCCACCTACGACGACTATGGAAGCTACAACGTCACCGTCCAAATCACCGACAACACGGGCGGCAATTCGTTTACTACCTCGAACACCAGCTTTTTAGTTTCCGATCCGGCCGTGATCGTTACCCCAGTGACGCTCAGCATCCCTGTTGGGGCAAATTCCGGCGTACAAACAGTCGCCACGTTCACGGATCCCGGTGGTCCTGAAGGGCTCAGCGACTACTCGGCGACCATCAATTGGGGCGACGGCACGCCCACGGTCGCGGGCACGATCGTGTACAACGCGGCGACGGGCGTCTTCAGCGTCCAAGGCAGTCACGTTTACGGGTACGATGTCTCTTATCCGATCACGGTGACCGTCTCGCATGACGTGGCGCCCAACGCCACCGCGGTCAGCACTGCCGTGGTGACCGACGTGCCACCCACGCTGACGACGACACCGACTTACACATCGGACGGCCAGGGCTCGGTGCTGACATTGACGAATATCAATTTCAGCGATCCGGCGTTCCCAGTGCTTAGCAACTCGCCCACGTTCACCTACAGCATCAATTGGGCCGACGGCACGCCAATTCAAACCGGCATTGCTCCCGTTACGCAGTTTGGCTCGGTCGGCGTGCCGACGGTGGGCGCCTTCAACCTGTCACATGTGTATGAACTGGCCGGCGATTATGCAGCGACGCTCACCATCTACGATCACGATCGCGAGGTAGCCACAGACACCATTATCATCGTGGTCCCGGAAGTGCCGCCGGTGATTTCATCGCTGTCGTTTACCGAGCTCAACATTCTGAGTGAGACAACCGCTACTGGTACCGTGTACTACCCAGGCAACTCTCCGGTCACCGTCACCATCAATTGGGGCGACAACACAACCACGACGTTTACGGAGCCCGGCGGCGTTTCGGATACCTTCGTCATGACACATACCTATTACGGGCCTCCTAACCCGCTTAATCCTGCCGCACCGATTTCCGTGACCGTCGCGGTCAACGGCCAATTAAGCGTTTTTGGCCAGCTCGAAGTCGGCCAGGTGGTAACTCAGGCCGGGGCGGTACAGGTGCCGGGCACGGGGGTTCATTTCGTCACGTTCTTTCCCGAACCCAAAGCGCCACCGCTGGCTTTGGCGCAAACTGTATTAACCGAACGCAATAGCTTGTATGCAAGCCAACCGCTGCTGGTGACCACGGCAAACGACCTGATCGTGGTTGGTGCAGACGAAACTGGCGCGGCGGAAGACCGGGTCGTGCTTCGACTGGTGTCTCCGGACGGCAAGGATGCCAACGACATCGTCCTGCCAGGCAACGTGCTCGACGATTTACCCGGCTACTTGAAGCGATTGCCCGACGGCCATTACCGCGTGTACTACATTCAGGGAGACACGCATCGCGAACGCCTGATCATCGACGTCAATGTGCGTGGCGGGCGGCCAGCCGACGCCGACGAAGACTCGGGAGGCACGCAAGATCGTCCTCCCAACGCACAATTTCACGCGCCCCGCCCGCTCGCCGAAGAAGAACCTGCGGGGGACGACAACGCAATCCACGGTGTGCTGGCCAGCGAACCGGCATTTTCACGCCCCGCCTTGGGGCAACCGGCCATTGAGGCACCGTGGGAGAAGCCCGCTTCCCTTTCGGCGAGCTATGGCCTTCTGGCAACCTCGCTGCTGGTAGCCCGAGCGCGCAGCAAGGCCACGGCATCCAGCGCACCGTCGCCAGCGGACTTGACACGAGCGCGCGGAAAGTTTGAACTCACGCCCCCTCGGCAAAACGGCGCGGCTCATCGAGCGCGTGCGAAAGGCATATCGTCCCAAGTAGCGGGTAAGAGCCCGAAGTCCAAAGACCGAAGTTCAAAGGCAGAAGCCGACTGTTTCCATGTCGAAGTGTCCGCATTGCCATACACCGATTGATGCTGTGCAGCCTCTCCCGGACCGCTGCCCGCAATGTCTGCGCCTACTCGGTTCGGATAGCGAACCGCCGCCCAGTATCGGTTCCGCGACCGTCTCATTGAGTCCTGCGGCAACGGTGGACCTGTCGCCGGACGACGTAGCCAGGATCGCTGCCGAATCAAGCAACTCTGCGACGGCGAATGCGGCGAATTCAGCGACGGCGGATTTAACGCCGACCGAAACTGCGGACGACCGGCGCCACTTGGACCAAACGCTCGATTCCGACGCGATCGACCTGACTCAGATCAACGCCATTGTAGAGAAACCGCCAGGGCTTGCCGCTGCCAACGCTCCCGCAGGGACTCCGCGAAAATCTCCGACGGGAACCGAAGTCGACCAGCGCGTCTTCGGCCAGACGGTCGACTCCGACGCGCTGAAGTCGGCGATCAGCAACAAGCCGGTAGGCGCCCCGATCAAGGCGTGCTGGCCCCCGCAAGAAGCCGGGCCGTACGACAAGACCCAGATCGATCCGACCGGAGTCGACACAGCGACCGTTGACTCCGACTTAATTCCACAGAGTGACGAAGCACGTCTGAATGCCACCTGGGGCAGCCGCATCGCATCCGGCGCGGATGACGCGCACTTCCTTGAAGGCGGTCATGCCGCCGTCGCATCAGGATTCAAAACTCGTCATCAAGACCCGCACCGTTCGCGACCCGCGCACGGTGCATAGCCGAGCCAGCGACTACGAGATCCTGGAATTGTTGGGCGAAGGCGGCATGGGCGTGGTCTATGCCGCCCGCCAGGCGTCGATCGACCGCACGGTCGCCGTCAAGATGCTCAAGGCGGACATGGCCAAGAACAAGGACCATCGCGAAAAGTTCCTGTCCGAGGCCGTGGTCACGGGCGATCTCGACCATCCCAACATCGTCCCGATCTACGACCTGGGAGCCAACGAGGCCGGGGCCTTGTTCTACTCGATGAAGCGCGTCGTCGGCACGCCGTGGATCAAGGTGCTGCAGCAGAAGTCGGTCGCCGAGAACGTCGAGATCCTGATGAAGGTGGCCGACGCCATCGCCTTTGCCCACGCGCGCGGCATCGTGCATCGCGACATCAAGCCCGAGAACGTCATGCTCGGCGAGTTCGGCGAAGTGCTGGTGATGGACTGGGGCCTGGCCATGTCGACGGCCGTTTTCCGCAAGGCCGACAGCATCACGCAGTCTCACAGCATGGGCGGAACCCCCGCCTACATGGCGCCGGAGATGGCCAGCGGGCCGATCGAGAACATCGGCCCCGCGGCCGACATCTACTTGCTCGGCGCCGTCCTCTACGAAATCGTCGCCGGCATTCCGCCGCATACCGGCGCCACGGTGATGAACTGCCTCATCGCCGCCGCGCGCAATGAAATTCAGCCCACGCGGCACACGGGCGAGCTCGTCTCGATTGCGCTCAAGGCCATGGCAACCAGCCCCGCCGATCGTTATCCGGCGGTACAAGACTTTCAAAACGCGATTCGCCAGTATCAGTCCCATTCGGAAAGCATCGTCCTGTCGACGCGGGCCGAAGAAGATCTGGCCGCGGCGCAAGGCTCGGGCGACTACCAGATTTTCTCCCGCGCCCTGTTCGCGTTCCAGGAAGCCTTGGCACTGTGGAACGACAACGCCCGAGCACGCTCGGGCCTGGCAGCCGCCAAACTGGCTTACGCCAGCCACGCTCTGGCCAAGGGAGACTTCGATCTCGGCCTGTCGCTGCTAAGTGCCGACGATCCGCAGCACACGGAAATCCGCAGCACGCTGCTGGCGGCACAAAGCGAGCGCGACGCGAGGAAACACCGCCTGCGCAACGCCAAACGCATCATGGTCGGTCTGGCCGTGGCCGTGGTGGTGGTGGTTAGCGCGTCCCTGGTCGAGATCCGCGCCGAGCGTGACAAAGCGATTCTGGCCGAAAAACAAGCCACGGAAGACCGCGACAAAGCCAAGCAGGCCGAGACGCGGGCCGTCACTTCCGAGCAACTGGCCCGACAGTCAGAGCAGGAGGCCAAGCAATCGGCCGTCGCCGCCGAACTGGCCGCCAAACAAGCCCGCGCTGCCGAATCGAAATCTCGCGTCGCGGAACAACTGGCCCGCACGGCCGAAACAGCAAGCCCACGCGGATCGCGACCTGGCTCAGCAGGCCAAAGACGCCGAGGAATACGAATCGTACGTGGCGCGGATCGGCCTGATCGCGGCGAAGATCGATGAAAACGCGTTCGACAAAGCCCAGGAACTGCTTGACGAGTGCAAACCGGAGTTTCGCCACTGGGAATGGGGGCGTCTGGCCTATCTCTGCCGCCAAAGCGTGCGCACCTGCGACGCCATCGCTCCGGTCGACGCCGTGGCCTGGTTTCCCGATGAAAAACGCTTCGTCACGGGCGGCTGGGACGGCCAGGTGCGGATCTGGAATACCGACTCCGGCGAATTGGAGCGGAGCATCCCCTATGGCGGCCTCTATGTGCACGGGGTGGCCGTTTCGCCCGACGGCCGCTGCGTCGCGGCGACCGGCAACGATGCGAAAGGCTACATCAAAATCTG
Organism: uncultured Planctomycetia bacterium; assembly: GCA_963807715.1. GTDB lineage: Bacteria > Planctomycetota > Planctomycetia > Pirellulales > PALSA-1355 > CAWECK01. Next base: position 85,790 of record CAWECK010000015.1, on the reverse strand, counting down.
GGACGCCGAGACGGGCGAGCTCAAGCAGCAACTCGGCGGCCACACCGATTCGGTGCTGTCGGTCGCATTCTCGCGCGACGGCAAACGGCTGCTGACCAGCTTCGTACGACAAGACCGCTATGCTCTGGGACTTGGACAGCGGCAAGCCCGTGCAAGTCTTTCGCGGCCATACCTGGTGGGTCTGGTCGGCCGCGTTCTCGCCCGACGAAAAACGGATCGTCACCGCCAGTCAAGACAGTAAAGTCATCGTGTGGCAAGCGGCCACGGGCGAGCCCGGGCCGCCGTTTACCGGACATGTCGGGCCGGTTTACTCAGCCGTCTTTTCGCCGGATGGCCGCTCGGTGGCCAGCGGCGGATACGACAAACGGGTGCTGATCTGGGAACCGGAGCACGTGAAACCGTTCGACTTCGATAAGGTCTATTCGGGCGAACCCAATCCGCCGCTGACGTTCCGCGCCTTGGAAGGGCATAGCGCAGCGGTGCGCTGTGTCCGATTTTCTCGCGACGGTCGGCTGCTGCTCAGCGGCAGCCACGACAATACTCTGCGGATCTGGGACGTCCATGCCGGCAAATCTCTCAAGACCATGCGCGGCCATGCCGGCTGGGTCCGCGGTTGCGTCCCATCGGCTGACGGTCATTGGGTGCTGTCGGGCAGCCACGACCATCTGGCCAAGCTGTGGAACATCGAAGGCTACGAGGAAGAGCGCGTGCTGCAAGCACGCCTGCTCGAAGGGCATGCCGACGCCGTCCTGTCGGCCCACTTTGCTCCCGACGGCCAATCGATCGCCACGGCCAGCCGCGACCGCACGGCCAAAACCTGGGATGTCGGCACGGGCCGCGAATTGAAAAACTTCGAAGAAGGGCACGAGTTTCTGGCCTCCACGGGCATCTTCTTCGCCGACGGCAAGCAGGTGCTTACCGCCGCCGCCGACAACACCGTGCGCCTCTGGGACGTGGAAACCGGCACGCAAACGCTGAGGCTCGATCGCACCGGGCGCAGCGCCGCCGTCGCCCTTTCCCACGACGAAAAGAGGATCGCTGACCGGCAGCGACAGCAAGCGGGCCAAACTCTGGCACGCCGCCAGCGGAGAGCTGCTGCGCACCCTGCCCCAGCACCGATCAGCCGTAACCGCCGTGGCCTTTTCGCCCGACGATCGCCTGCTGATGGCGGGCGACGCCGGCGGGCACTGCCTGGTCTACGCCGCCGACACCGGCGATGTCGTCCAGCGGCTCGAAGGCCATTCGGGCCGCATCATCGCCGGGGCTTTTGTGGCCGGCGGCCGCCATCTGCTCACGGCCAGCAGCGACAAAACCGTCGGCAACTGGAATTTGGACACCGGCAAGGAAGACACGGCATTGGTCTTGAAGCACCCCGACTCGGTGACCGGGCTGATCGTCACGCCCGACGGCCATCATGCGGTGACCTTGTGCGACGACGGCTCCGTGCGGCTGTGGGATTTCGAAAAGGCGAAGATCGTGCGGAAAATCGATGTGCCAGACCACCTCGCGGATTCGATTGCCTTATCGCCCGATGGCCGGCATGTCGTGACCGTCAGTTCCAGAGAGCGAAGCGTTCGACAGTGGGACCTGGCCACCGGGCGGCCGGTGATTGGCCCCCAAGGGCGCGACACGCTGGTGAAATTGAAGACTGGCCTGATTTGGTCGGCCGCCTATTCGCCCGACGGCAATTTCCTGCTTGACCGTGGGCGGCAACGGCGCGCGGATGTGGGAGGCTGGCACCGGACTGCCCGGCATCAGCCTCAGCCCGCACGGAGCCGTAGCCTCCGCCAATTTTTCGCCGGACGGCAAACACCTGGTCACCGCCAGTTGGGATAACTCGGCCAAGATCTGGGATGTCGCGACTGGCCGGGCACTCTGCAAGCTGGAGGGCGCCCACGATGGCTACGTCAACTGCGCCGTGTTCTCGCCCCTCGGCAACGTGGTGCTCACGGCCAGTGACGATCACACGGCCAAGTTGTGGGACGCCCAAAAGGCCGAAGTCCAAGGCACGTTCGCGGGCCACACCAACCGAGTCCGCTCGGCCGCCTTCTCCACGGACGGAAAACGAGCCGTGACCGCATCGGCCGACAAGACGGCCCGCATTTGGGACGTCGATTTGCGCGATACGCTGCAGGTGCTCAAGGGGCATGAATGGGGCGTGCTGTGCGCGACATTCTCGCAGGACCGTACCCGAGTGATCACTGGCAGCGAAGACAACACGGCCCGCATCTGGGACGCCCAGACCGGCGTGGAATTGCTGGCGCTGCAAGGGTCACACGGCAGCCGTCAATTGGGTCGCTCTATCTCCCGACGGGCGTCGAGCCCTCACCGCCAGCCAGGACAACGCGGTCAAGGTCTGGGACGCCGCAACGGGCAAAGAGTTGCTCACGCTGCGAGGTCACTCGCAAGAAGCGACGGCCGTTGAGTTCTCGGCCGACAGCCGTTCCGTCCTGACCGGCAGCCGCGACGGAACCGCGATCGTATGGCTCGGCGTCGATTGGCGAGTGGATGAGCCGAAACTCGAAGCGGCACTGCGGCGTCCGGCGCGGCGGATACCCATTATTTCGCAAACCCAGGGCAAACCCTGACCTGCCCCGCTGGCAATGCCAGCACGCGGAAAAATAACTGTCGTTCCGGACCGTCTTGTGACGATTAATCTAATCGTGCTGGTCGGACAAAATCCGTTCGTACTCTCGGTCGCTTGAATCAACGCCGGGAGACCGGCCAGCGGATAGCAGGACGGCTTTCTCGGCACGCGGGTGCAGTGCCCCCCGAGCCCCAAGCAAGAATGCCCCCAGCAGGGAGATATTCATGTCTGGCGTCAACAGCGTATCCTCGAACCAAACTCTGTACAGCCTTTATCAGCAGCTTGCCGCCAGCAACTCGAGCACTTCCAGTAGCTCGAGCAGCGCTGCCAATAACGTCTCTCAAACCAATAGCACCAGTGCCAGTAACTCCACCAGTGCGCTCGACTTGATCGCCTTGCTGGCACTCGGCGGACCGGGAAATTCCAGCGGATCGGGAATCTCGACCGCGGCGAATTCATCCTCATCGACCGCCGCCAGTGGATCGAGCAGCAGCGGCACGAGTTTGGTAAATCTGCGAACGCAAATTGAGGCGGCCGTGTCGGGCGTGCTGCAAAACACGACTTCCTCGCAGCTCTCTTCGGACCCGAGTTCGGTGCTCCAACAGATCCGGACCGCTATCGAACAAACCCTGCAGAACGACGGCCTTGGCCCAAGCCAGTCGGGCCAGGCAGGCCGGGCCCACCACCATCACCATGGTGGTGGCGGATTCGGTTCCGCGGCCGGCACAAGTAGCGGGAGTAGCAACAGCGGGTCGACATCAACCACAGGCTCGTCGGCCACTGCTTCCGGTTCAGCGAGCAGCAATCTGTCAGCGAGCACGTCATCCGCCGCGACCGCGAGTCTTACGACGACGCAATCGACAACGAGCACGGCTACCGCCAGTTCGTCGAACTCGCCCGCTACTTCCGGAGCTTCGCTGTTGAATACCCTCCTGTCGCAGAACAACATCAATCCGTTGAATTTCCAAAACAGTCTGTTCTCAGCCCTCTCGGGGTCTCAAAACGGCGGCATCGATCTGAGCCAGCTATTCCAAGACTTCCCTGGTGGCCAAGGAATCAACGCGCTGGCCTAAGGACGCGTGTAAGGGTCCATTGATCCACTCTTACGTCGCGAAGGCAACGCGCTCGACGCGCCTGGCCACCACGCCCTTCGCAGGGCTCCGTGCCACAGGGAGCTAGCACCCGCAACCGATGGCCTTAGGGCCGAGTCGAGTGCCTCGCTCGGGTCTACCTATTCTGCCTAACACACAAGCTCGGTGAGACTGGTAAAGTCACACGCCCCAATAGCTTGCCACTCGTCGGGCCCAAGACACCGGCGCGACTTTCCGGTACACTTAAAGCCTGCCCGGCTGCGATTGGCGGCACAGTCTGGCTCAGGGTGGGTTGGCTAACTGATTGTGATAGCCTATCTTGCCGAGTTGCGGCCTTCCCATACCTTTCCGCCAGTCAGTAATGTCCCAGGGCAACCACGCAGGCCCCGAGCCATCCGCGGACGGTGTGTATCATGCTCGCCATCGAAGGCCCCCAAATGGCTCACCTTGAGAATCGATTTCTGGCGCCCGCCAGTCCCCTTTTTCACAGTCCCCTTTTACACTGGGCTGTTTAGTAATGTGCATCATCGAAGCATCCGCGCTGTGTAAGGTCTACGGCTCGGGAGAAGTCCAGGTAGAAGCGCTTCGCGGCGTGGACGTTCGTGTGGAACGAGGTGAGTTTGTCGCCATCATGGGGCCCTCAGGCTGCGGCAAGAGCACGCTATTGCAAATGCTGGGGGGCCTCGAAATGCCCACCAGCGGCCATGTGTTGATCGAAGACCTGGATCTCGCCATCCTCAACGACGACCAGCGCACCTTGCTGCGCCGGCGCCGCGTAGGTTTCATCTTTCAAGCCTTCAATTTGCTGCCGACCCTTTCCGCCGAGGAAAACGTCCGCTTGCCGTTGGCGCTCGACGGCGTCCGCCCCGCGCAAGCCGCCCAGCGTTCCGCCGAGGTCTTGGAACAGGTGGGCATGGCCCATCGCGCGAAGCATTTGCCCTCGCAGCTTTCCGGCGGTGAACAGCAGCGTGTGGCCGTGGCCCGCGCCTTGGTGATCCGACCGGTGCTGCTTCTGGCCGACGAGCCAACCGGCAATCTCGACAGCGCGGCCGGTCAGAATCTGACGACCCTGATGCGGCGTCTGGTGGATGAGCAATCGCAAACGATCGTCATGGTGACTCACGATGCCAGCGTCGCTTCACACGCGGACCGCATCATCCATTTGCGCGACGGACTGATCGAGCGCGAAACCTGCGGCGCGGAGAGCGGTGGCCGCTTTCCCAGTTGGCAGGGCCCCGGCCTATGACGCTGCTGTCGTTAATCGTTCGCTCATTCCGCGCTCGGCCGGGCCGCGCCTTGATGACCCTGGGGAGCGTGATCATCGGCGTGGCGGGAGTGGTATCGGTTGGCCTGGCCATGACCACCACGCGCGGCGCCTACAAGCAGATGTACGACGCGCTGGCAGGGCGCGCTGCGCTCGAGGTGGTCGCCGCGACCGGCAGTCGCTTTGCCGAAAATATCACCTATAAATTGAGCCATTTGCCGGGCGTCGCCGCCGCCGTGCCTAGCATGCAACGGCCGACAGTCCTTTATCATGCCCATCACAAGGCCAAAGTGCTGGCGCTGGGCATCGATCCGGAGCTCGACCGCAAAATCCACGACTACGACGTGGCGGAAGGCGAATTCTTCAGCAACAGTGACGGCGCTTTGTTGGAGGCCAGTTTTGCCCGTTCGCTGGACGTCAAGGTCCACGACGAAATCAGACTGCTCACGCCTCGCGGTTTGAAGAGCATTCGGGTCGTCGGTTTCCTCGCGCCGCGCGGAGTGGCCGGTTTCGCCCAGGGATCCGCCGTGTTCCTGCCACTAATCGCGGCTCAAAGACTGTTTGGCACGCGGGGCCAGGTGGATTCGATTCAGATCGTGCTCAAACAGGGTGCCAAGGTAAGCAACGTCGAAGGAGAAATCGCGAACGCACTTCCTCCGGGGCTCACGGTGCGTCCTCCGGCTGGCCGCACGCAATTTGCCGAAGACTTGTTGACCCGTATCGGGCAAGCGCTGGCGGTTGCCGGTGCGGTCTCCATAGTGCTGGCCATCTTTATCATCTTCAACACGTTTCTAATGAACGTCAGCGAACGACGCAAACAATTGGCCACGCTGCGGGCCATTGGGACCACACGGCACCAGATCGTTCACCTGCTTATGGGTGAAGGACTAGTGCTCGGCATCGTCGGCACCGGCCTGGGGGTTTTAACGGGGCTTGGCGGCGCCTACCTGTTGACCCGAGCGATGGAAGAATTGCTGTCCTCCTCCTTGCCTCCGCTCGTAATCACCTGGCACCCGCCACTGCTGGGCGCCGTGTTGGGAATGATCGTCTCGCTGGCCGCCACTTATCTGCCGGCCTATAACGCTTCGAAGATTTCGCCTCTGGAAGGCTTGCGCTCAATTTCCAAATTCGAGGTCGAACCGGCGCCTCTTTGGGTTACCCTGCTTGGCATTGCCGTGCTCGTCGCCGGCGGCGGCTTGATGACAGCCACGGTGCAGAATATCGTAGACCAGTCCCACATGGTTACAGCGGGCGTGATTTCCTTGTTCGGATGTGTCCTGCTGCTGCCCGTCTCATTGCGTCCAGCCGCTACGATTATTGCCGCTGTGCTCAGTCTAATCTTGCCCATTGAAGCGCAACTTGCCAATCGCCAGGTCTTGCGGCGCAGAATCCGCACCGCCCTGACGGCCGCCGTGCTATTCATTGCAATTAGCGCGGGTCTCGGCGTGGGGTTGACTATTCTATCCAACGTTGACGACCTCAATACCTGGGGAAAAAGAACCATTATCGGCGATTATTTCGTGCGCGCCATGATGCCGGATATGGTAACCGGCACTTCGCCTGACGTCCCCGAGACGTTGCGACAAGAAATCCAAGCGGTGCCGGGGGTCACTTACGTAGCAAGCGTCCGATTGGTCCGCGACGAAGCGGCCGGCCAGCCGGTGTTGATTATCGCCAAGGAGTTTCTGCCCGGCGAACGGCTGCCGCTGGACCTTCGCAGCGGTGTCCCTGACGACATCCGCAAGCGTCTCGCCAGGGACGAAGTGGTGATCGGCATGATGTTGGCCCAAAAGTCCGGTTTGACGGCCGGCGATGCGATTGAAATCGACACGCCGAAGGGCAAACGTTCGCTGCGCATCGCAGGCGTTGCCAACGAGTATAACGCAGGCGGAATGACGGTGTTTATGGAACGGGCCACCGCCGAACGAGTTCTGGGCATCGAAGGGGTCACGGCCTACATTATCAAGACCAAGCCCTCCATGCTGAGCGGCGTAGAAACCTCGCTGCGCACGATCTGCGATCGGGAGGGGCTGCTCCTGCAATCTAAGGCCACCGCGAACCGTTATATCGACAACAAGCGCAATGGTGCCGTCGGAGGGCTGTGGGTTCTATTGGCGCTGTGTTTTGTGGTGGCCTCCTTCGGCATCGTCAACACGCTGACGATGAATGTGCTGGAGCAAACCCGGGAGTTGGCCCTGCTGCGGGCCGTGGCCATGACCCGCCGCCAAATGCGGCGGATGATCATTTGCCAGGCGGCCATCATTGGCCTCATCGGCCTGGTGCCCGGCGCCGTGGCGGGCGTCATATTCGCTTACCTGATCAACACCGGCACCTTGCCGATGGTCGGACACCCTATCAATTTCGACGTCAATCCGCCGATGTTGGCTCTGACGTTTCTATCCGCCCTGGTCATGGTCCTGCTCGCGGCGTTGCTCCCCGCGATCCGAGCCTCCCGGCTCAACGTGATCAACGCCCTGAAACAGGAATAGTGCTACCGGCAGTTTAACGTCAGGTTTCAGGGGTCGTCTCCGATCGATGGCCGGACCTACGGTCAATCGGCGAACCTCCGGCCATTGACCGCTCGACTCCGCGTCCTCGGGGCCGACGGCCTTTACATTTCTTTACCGAGGGCATGGGCGATCTTGCGGCACAACTCCATCGTCTCGTTGAATTGTTTGAAGTTGAGCGATTGATAGCCGTCGCTCATGGCGCTGGCCGGATCGGGATGGACTTCGACGATCAATCCGTCGGCGCCCACCGCCACGCTCGCCGCCGCCATCTGCGGCACCAGGTACGAGTGGCCGGTTCCGTGGCTCGGATCGACCACCACCGGCAAGTGGGTCTTAGCGTGCAGATACACCACGGTGGCCAGCGGCAGCGTGAAGCGGGTATGGTTTTCGAAGGTGCGGATACCGCGTTCGCAGAGCATCACGTTCGGATTGCCGGCGTTGAGGATATATTCAGCCGCCAGCAGCAGTTCTTCCATGGTGGCGCTGGGGCCGCGTTTGAGCAGCACCGGCAAAGTCGTGCCGCCGACGGCTTCGAGCAGGCGGTAGTTCTGCATGTTCCGCGCGCCCACTTGCAGCACGTCCGCATAACGTGCGACCAGGTCGAGATCCTCCGTGGCCATGATTTCCGTCACCACGGCCAGCCCTGTTTCGGCCCGGGCCGTCGCCAGCATCTTGAGCCCCTCTTCCTTCAGTCCCTGGAAGCTATAAGGGCTGGTGCGGGGCTTGAAGGCGCCGCCGCGCAAAGCGGTTGCGCCGGCGGCCTTGACGGCTCTGGCCGTGGCCAAGATTTGCTCCTCGTTTTCGACCGAACAGGGCCCGGCAATCACGCCGATTCGTCCGGCACCGACCGCGAAGCTGCCGGCGCGCACGACCGTCGGTTCCGGCTTCACTTCCCGACTGGCGACCTTGTAGGGCGCGAGAATCGGGACGACCTCGGCCACGCCTGGCCCGCTCTCCAACGATTCCTTGTGGGTCTTGCGATCATCGCCCACGGCGGCGATGACGGTCCGCTCGCTGCCGACAATGACGTGGGCCTTGAGTCCCAAGCTTTCGATGCGCTCGACCATTTGTTCGACCTCCCGGGGTGTGGCTTCTTTCTTCATCACGACGATCACGGGCAGGGCTCCTTGAGTGGTGGTTGGTGGGGGTTGGCCGGAAGTGCAAGCCGAGGCGCGAAAAAAAGCCCCGGATGCTCGTTTGCCGAGTCCGGGGCTTTGGCTTTCGTCGCAAAGGAAAAGGTTTAGCGGCCTCCTCCGGCCCCGCGACCCGGCGGGCTAAAAAAATACCAGAAATCGACCGCGAAACTGGCGTTCATGAATACCATTTTGTCTTCGCGGGAAAGTAATTGCAAGGCCGGTTAAAACCAGGGATGGTAATCCCTGGACTTTGTGAGGGATGCCTGGCTCATTCGGCCGTTTGCATTCCGAGCTGTCGCATCTTGCGGTACAGGTTCGAGCGGTGCAGGCCCAAACGCTCGGCAGCCAGGCTCATATTGCCTTGGGCCCGATCGATGGCCCGCGTGATGTAATCAATCTGGAACGTATCCGTCGCTGCCGCCAGCGTTAGATTCAAAGCCACGGTTCCCATGGACTCGGCTCCCGGCGAGATGATGAAGGCCAGATCGTCCGCGTCGATCTTGTCGGCGGGGAGCAAGTAGGCCAGCCGCTCCATCAGGTTGCGCAGCTCGCGGACGTTTCCCGGCCAGGTGTGACCTTGCAGCCGCTTGCGGGCCGCTGCCGTGAACTTGAGGGGCTTGCGATGGGCCTTGCGGCAAAAGTCGACGAGGAAATGCTCGGCCAGCAACGAAACGTCCTCCCCGCGGTCGCGCAAGGGGGGCAGTTCCAGCGTCACCACGTTCAAGCGGAAGTACAGATCTTGCCGGAAGCGTTTTTGGCGAACCATCTCGGCCAGGTTCTGGTTGGTTGCCGCGATGATTCGCGCGTCGGTGTGGATGGGCTTGGAGCCGCCGACGCGCACCACCACCTTCTCCTCCAGCACGCGCAGCATCTTGGCCTGGCCGGCTAGACTCAGATCGCCAATTTCATCGAGGAACAGCGTGCCACCCGAAGCCAGTTCGAATTTGCCGGCATGGCTTTCGTGGGCATCGGTAAAAGCCCCCTTCTCATGGCCGAACAGCTCGCTTTCGAGCAGCGTTTCGGTAATCGCCGCGCAGTTGACCGCGATGAACGGCTGATTGCGGCGATGACTCAGATAATGAATCAATTGGCTGACGACTTCCTTGCCAGTGCCGTTTTCACCCAGTATCAACAGGGCCAATTCCGTGTCGGCCACGCGGCGCACGGTCGATCGCAACGCCTCGACGGCCGGACTCTCGCCGATGAGTTGCACGCCTTGGGCCACCTGGTCGACGATGTGGCGGTGGGTCGCGAGAAGTTGTTCGAACTGTTGTGTATTTTCCAGCGCAATCGCGGCGTGTGTCGCCAATTCGATCAACGCGGCTTCGTCTTCGGCTGAAAAATTTCCCTGCAGCTTGTTGATGACCTCGAAGGCGCCGAACAATTGGCCTCGGTTCCCGCGCAGTGGCACGCACAAAATCGTGCGCGTCTGATAGCCCAGCTTTTGATCGACTTGCCGGTTGATCTCACCCCGGTCGTTGGCGGTGTCGTCGGTGCTCAGGCGGCGGGGCTGAGCGCTGTGAACCACCTGGCCGACGATGCCCGAGTCGTCCGGGATCCGCAGTTCGCCCCCTGGGACACCCAGCGCGGGCCGGCCGACAAGCATGTGGTTCGGACGGTCCCAGAGGAAGATGCTGGCCCGATCGGCCGCGAGCAGCCGGGTAGCGGCTTCCGCCATCTGGACCAGCAAGGGCTCCATTTCATTGGTCTGGCTCCATTGACTGGCGATGTTCAGGATCGCTTCCAGCCGTTCAATCCGTCGTCGTTCCGCCTGGCGCTCGCGCACATTGTCCAAAGCCGCGGCGCACAAGGTAGCGAGCACGCCGGCTCCGCGAGCCAACTCCGCGGCCGAGCGCGCGGCCGTCGTTTCGATTAACAGCACATCGCTGCCGGCGCGTCGCGCGAGAGGGGCGGCGACCAGGTTGCCGGACACGCACACTTCCTCGCGATCGAGCGCGTCTGCCAAGAGCTCGCTGGGGACCTGCCGCGGCGGACCGACCTTGGCCAACACCTGCCAGTGCCCGGCTTCGCTGGTCAGAATGGCCACATAGTTGGCCCCCGTCGCGCGGACGAGCAGCGGCAGAGCCTGTGTCAAAAAAGCGATGTCGTCAGCCGTCTGACTGGCCCGCCACAGCAGTTCCGCGGCCACGCCGCCCCACTCCGGATGCGCCTGCAAGGGGTCGAGCGTGACTTGATCGAGAGCAAGCGTCGCATTTCGCATCGTTTTAAATGACTTTTTGGATTGCGGACCGCAGGAAAGTGTCGTCAGTTCAACATCGCAATCCTAGGTCAATGTCGTCTAAACGACAACGGCGACCGTCCATTAATATTACGACTGGATGACGCTGCAGCCACGGGAACCAGGGGCGAGAGAGAACGAGGAGCCAGAGGAAACACAGTGGTCGCAGAGTTTGGCAAATCGATTAGCCTGACGCGCATTGTGGACAAGGGCAGTTTTTCCGAAGCCGCGACCAAGGATAGAGGCCCGTAGCATGTCCATCGGACCAGTGGATCCGCAGGGCGTAATTGCCGACGAGTTGCATGTCGTCGATGGTGATCGTGGCGGGGATGCTCGCCAGATCGAGCGTTCGGATGCCGGTGTGCTCGTCGACACAGCCGGCACATTGACATTGCCCGCGCAGTGCGACGAAGCCGTAGCGCGAGACGTGGTCGTTCGGCCAGGTAAGCTGGAGCACGCCTTCTTGACGCAGTGCCTTCACGTCGCTGGGCATTTCAGGCATCGGTTGCTTTCCTAATCAATAGCAGGGCGTCCGCAGGGGGATTGCCAGGCAGGTCGGACCAACGTGATGCTACCAAGGCGCCTGGCGACTGGCTAGCAATCTAACTATGCTGTCAGTCTAAGATGACGCCAGTTGCGGCGAGATTCGAATGCCAATCACCTGCCCCTTCCGCGCCTGCACGGGCCGGGTTGCATACCCACATAAACACTGGGAGCTGAACGACTAATGACGCTGATCGCTCTGCTGACGTTGAACCAGTTCACTATCAACATTCTCGCAGCACTCCTCATGGGTCTGGCAATCGGACTCGAGCGGCAGTTGCGCCAGCACACGGCCGGCCTGCGCACGAATGCGCTCGTCTCGCTCGGCGCTGCGCTGTTCGTCTCCTTATCGATGCTCGCCGAGCCGGATTCCAGCGCGACCCGGATCGCCGGCCAGGTGGTCACCGGAATCGGCTTTCTCGGCGGCGGCGTGATCTTGCGGGAAGGGTTTACGGTCCGCGGGATGAATACGGCGGCCACACTTTGGTGTACCGCGGCGGTGGGCACACTGGCCGGGAGCGGATGCGTCTCCGAGGCAACCATCGGAACGATCGCGATCCTGGTGCTCAATGTGGCCCTGCGCCCGCTGGTGCACAAACTCGAATGGCGCACGAAAAACACCATTGAAGTGGAAACCGTCTATCGGTTCCGTGTCGTCTGTGATACCCAACACGACGGCATCATTCGCACGATCCTGATGCGGCACGTCAACTCGCAGCCGCAAATGTCGTTGCAAGGCATCTCGATTCAAGAAGCGAGCCACGAGCACCAGTCAACCGTGGTGGCCGAGATCGTTTCGGCGGAGCGCGACGACAAGTACATGAACGAACTTGTGTCGCGCGCGAGCCTGGAGCCCGGCGTGACCTCCGTGAGCTGGGAACGCGTGCAGTAGAGATAAAGGCGGCGAGTCGCGTGGCGTTAACGCACCGAGTGTTCCCACTGCCCACTTCCCGCTTGTTTGCTGCTTGCCGATTCGCAGTCTCAAAGGAAATCGCCCGATAGAGGCGGGTCACGATTGTGGACGCCAGGCGATGGGCCAACCAATCGAGCGGCAAACACGCTGCAAGCAGTCGGGGACGCCGCAATAGCCCGGCCAGCCAATTCGCCCGCCGAACATGTTTGCCAAACTGCTGGTGCCAGGCCGCGAAGTAGACCTGGCAAGCGTCTTCCCTGCCGGTGATTAAACAATATTCTGCCAGCGCTGCACCGGCGAGCGCCATAGTCATGCCTTGCCCGGCGAGCGGCTCGATAGTGCCGCAGGCATCGCCGACATAGAGCACGCCCGAAATGTCAGGTAGCGCGGTTTGGGTGGCAACTTCCGCAGTGGTCAACCAGGAACCGAGCGGCTTTGCCCGCCGCAAGAAGCCGGCCAACGGGCCATGATCGAGTGTCCATTGTTTCCAGGCAACATCAATGGATCCGCGAGCTTCACGTACGAGTCGCCGTGGCATGACGCCGCAGACATTCCAGGCGTCGTTCTCAATGGGACCGATGCCAACGTATCCGCCGGGCAAACTGTACATTTCGAGCACGGCGGCATTTGAAGACGCCGTCTCGCCGTGAAAGTTCTCGCAACAAAAATGCTGTTTGAAGCCCACGAGGCAGCGACGGTGCGTCACGACCGCGCCGGTTTGCCGCACCACAATGCTACGGCGACCATCGGCGGCGATGATCAGGTCGGCGTCCAATACGAGGGCGCTCCCTTGTGGTCGGTCGAAACAGCGTCCAAGCCGACGGCGCGGCCGCCGTCGATTTTGACGTTGCGAACGCGATAGCCTTCGCAGATTTCGACGCCACAGGCCACGGCATGCCGCAGCAGGAGATCATCAAATTGAAAACGGCTGAGCGATGCCGGCCGCCGCGATGCTGGACCATCCAAGGGAGCATCCATGGTTTGACCGCCAGGCAGCACCAAACGCAGAGTGTCGAGCGGGATAGCATGGCGCCGCACCGTGGCTTCAACGTCCAACTCGCTCAGCAGATCCAAGGCCGCCGCGCTCAGATACTCGCCGCAAACCTTTTGCCGCGGAAACCGCGCCGCATCCACAAGTACGACTCGCCAGCCGCGGCGACTGAGCCTCGCTGCGAGCGTGGCGCCTGCCGGCCCGGCGCCCACCACCACGGCATCCCATTTGCGGTTCATCATTGGCCGTCAACGGATCAAGGCTTGGCTGACCCTTTCGTGACGGGACCGGTCGTGACGATCAACTTACCGCCGCGGACTACGGCCACCAGGCCATGGCGCGCGAGGCCCGCCTCGAGTGCCTGCGCGACCGTGACGTCGGTCAGTCGGACCGTCACCTGGGTTTGCGGTCCCTTGCCGACTTTAGCCAGCGCCTCTCGATCAAGCCCGATCAGGATCGTGCTGAATTCACTGAGCACATCCAGAAACTCGCGCAAGCTCTTCTCCTGAAAATCAATCTTCACGAGCTTGTCGTCGAGATGCATTTCGATCTGGGCCAGCGCCGTCGAACTCGTGTCCCCTGCCGGTGGGTCCGCCAGAGGATCGCGCATCCCTGGATCTGCGGCAGCCTCGCCCGGCGCGGCTTGAGCCACAGCAGCCGAGGTCTTGGAATCCTCCTGTTCGACCTTCGCCGGCACGTTGGCCGGCTTGCTTTCCGCGGGGGGCTCCGTGGCGCCGGCCGGCGCCGGCCGGCCCGCTTCCTGTTTTGATGAGATTGAGGCAGCGGCTGCGGCACTTGGCACTGCCGACTTTGCCGAAACGACCTCACCCGGCTTTGTCTCGGTCGGTGACTCGTTTGGTTTTTGCTGAGTCGGCGAAGATTCACTCGACGCCGCTGCACTGGCCGCATCGTGTGGCGTAGCTGTCTCGGCCTGAATGGTTGCCGCCGACGGAACCGTGGAAGGCGAGTCAGCGGCCGCGACGTCGTTCGGCTTTCCCTTTTGCAACTCGGCCACGGCATGAGGCGACTTGGAAGCAAGGGTTGACAGTGTCAACCAGGCAACGACCCCTAACACAATACCGGTCGCCATGCCGCCACTAAGCAACCGCCAGTCCCGGCGCACAATTTCTCGCCAGCGACCAGCCAATGTGCTTCCCACCGCGGGCGATGTGTTCATGATTGGCGCCGACCCTGCCATAGAAGACGCTGCCGCAAAGGACGTCGGCGGCGATGCAGCCGTGGCAGATGGCAGCGCGACCGCGCCGATGGCCGCCGCGATGCGACTGGTCTGGCCGGACGTAGTTTTGGCAGGGAGCGGCGGCGGTGTGAGCAACCTTTGCTTCACACCGGTCGCGTCAATTCCGCTGAGTCCCACTTGCTTTGCGGCTTCCGCCACGCTGCGTGACGATGGTGAGCCCGCACCAATTCCTGACGGAGAGGGCGCTGGAGAATGACCTGAACTAATGCCGGACGCCGAACGCCCGACGTCAGCCGCCGGCGCTTGGCGAACCGGCGAGTCACTGCCGAGAGTGTTGCTGCCGAGGGTGCTACCGCCGGCGGCGTTGCTCCCAGCGAGGTTGATTCCTGACCGAGACGCATTCGAGCCGGCGGGGACGATCGTTGGTGCGGCGGCATTCGAGGGAGCCGCAGGGGGAGTTAATGCGGTGGCATTCAATGCCGGAGTAGGAACCATCGGCGCGGAAACTGCCGGGGTTGAAGCCGACTTCGTAGAGGCCACCGGCGAGGAGTTTTTCGCAGCAGAGCCGGTCGGCATTTCGTTGCCGGCGGGGCGCGAGGTACTCGTGGGCCGTTTCCAACCCGGAGGCGGCACGACCTGCACGAAGCTGCCGCACTTCGGGCACTCCAGAATCTGGCCGATGGCTGCGTCGTCAAAGACCTTGAGCCGGGCGCGGCAGGTCGTGCATTGAATGACGAAAAGTTCCACGGCTATTGCTGTCCGCGTGCGTCGAACTTACGGGATCACCAACTCCACACGGACCGTCGATAGCCACAAGCCATCGCGGTCCAACACCAGGTCACTTTTTCGCCTTCGTCTTGGCAGACTCCGTCCCGGACTTGACAAGCTCCGGCGGCAATTTGTCGCCGCGCTTTTCCGCAGACGCACGGGTCGTAATGAAAATGATGTCTTTTTCGCCCGGGTTTTTGGGCTTGAAGATGTAGATAAGTTTACCGTCTGGATTGGCCTTCATCATAACCGTTTGCAGAATTTCCGGCCGCCGGCTTGTCTTTTTCGTCCAGTCCGAACGATTGGTTCTTGGTGATCCCCTCCAATTGGAGGTCGGAACCGAGGATCACGATTTCCGTGTCGATTTCCCGGCCCAGCATTTCCATTGTCTTTTCCAGCGTGTCGCGGGCGAACGACAGTGTGATTTTCTGCTTGAGGGCTCCAGCCGGGCCGGTCGGTTTTGTTGCCACCGCGCCGCCCGCGGGCCGCCGCCGCACCTCGCTCGAAGAGAGCCAGTTCCGTGGCCATGATCAGGTTATGACCCGCACTCAACGGCAGGAAGCACCTCAGAATGGCCTGGTTTTCTTCCTCGCCAACGCGGACATATTCATCCACGACTCGCAGCATTTGGGAAAACCGGAGGAGCACCAACTTGCCGTACGGGTGGGGACTCAGGTTCGCGATGAAGCTCTCGACTTGATCCGGGATCTGCCCGATGCGGCTCGCGGGTCTGGCGGGCCAATTCCTCCGGGCCGATGTCCGTGCTATAGAGCCGAAGTTCGGTGAAGAAATCCTGCCCAAAGTTCAAGCTCAGGCCGCGGCTGCCTGGACACCTTCGCCAAAGAAGGCATTCAGAGGGCTCCGGAGGCGTTCCAACGCGCCATCGAGCAGCGGCTTGCCGTCGTTGTCCAAGTAATTCGGAGCCACCAGCAAGGTGAAATGTCGCGATCGCGTCGGTCTGACGCAACAGCTTCTCCATTTCTTTGCGCATGGGAGGCGGTCCGTCCATGTCCACCACTTCGCCCATCTCCTTGCGCCGCAAATGACAAGCACTTTGTTCTGGCCGGCCGGTGGCATGTAATAGGCCCAGTTGGGGCCGGTGAAATAGGCCTTGCCATCGGTGGCCGCGGACGGATTGCCCCAGGCTGCCATCAACTGGTCCGCAGGCCGCGGTTCTGCCAGCCGCACAACCATCGCGGCTTGCGGCGGGCCCTTGGTCAATGAAGAAAAGGCCACGATGAGTTGTTCCATCTCTCCCAGTGCGACGCCGCTGATCGATTCCACTTGCGCCTTGGCCCAGGCCCCGCCGGGACCCAACGCGGTCAGTACCTTTTCCCCTTCGACCAAACTGGTCAGCAGATCGTGTGGACGCAACACCAGCAAGGCTTGGGTACCGGGCGGAAGATATTGCACATCAATCGGCGAACCTGCGGTGGGAGAAACCCACAGACTCTGACCATCGTCTTCCACCAGTTGAGGCCCTGGATCTTTTTTCGGTTTTTTCTTTTCCGATTCCTTTCCCTTGGGATCGTCCGGTTCCTCGTCAGTGGCCGGGTCGACCGGCGGCTTCTTGTCCGCAACCAATTCCGAGGGGGGTTCCTGATCAACCACATTCACAGCGGCAGTCATGGGTGAGTCGCTCACAGGCTGGTTGCCGCCACGGGACATGACCAGCGCCTCCAACACCGACCAGCACGATCATCAGGGCGCCGATGCCCAGGCCGATTGTCTGCGGGCTGAGTCCCTTCTTTTGTTGCCGAGTCCGCCGCGCTGGCGCGGCCTGCGCCGGCACGAGCGGACCCCTTCGTGGCTGAACGCGTTACAGGTCTGGCTGCCACGTCGTCGAGCACGTTGATTACCGCGCTGTCGAAGGCTGCGGGCTGCCGGCTTGCGCCAACCAGGGGCGCTTGATCTTGCGGCACAGCATAGGCTTGCGGCACTGGCGCCGCGTAGTCCGGCACCGCGTACCCCTGTGGCGCGTAGCCCTGTGGCGCGAACCCCTGCGGCGCGAATACCGGCGTTCCCATGGCCGGCTGACCCATCGGAGGTGCACTTGCCACTGGAACTCCCATGACCGGCGCCGCCTGGGGGATGAACGCCTGATGCTGCGGCGCAAAACCAGGGGGAGGCGGTGGCGGCGGCGCGACGCCCGATGGCTGCACTACGACTGGCGGCATCGACGTTGCCCCTTGGCCATCTGCTGGAAGCATTGCGGGCCAACCGCCCAACGGGGCGCCGGTGGGGGTAGCGGGACATTCGCGGCCGCTGGAGCCGCCTGACGCGCGGCCGGCGGCGGTGCGGCGATTTTCGGCGCAGCCGGTCGCGAGCCGGCAACCGCCGCGGGGGCGGCGCGGAGCGCGGTTGGCCGTGTCTCCTTGGGGCCGCCATGCTTGGCAACTGCATCTGACGGTCGGGGAGTTGGTTCCTGCGGCCGGCCAGCCGGCGTTCGCGGATTGGCCGGCGAACCCTGCGGGCGCGCGGCCTGGCCGCTGCCGCCGATGGGGGCGCTGGCGCCTGTTCGCGCGGCTTCGCCGCCGGCGTTTGGCCATTCGTTGTGGCAGGCTGTGGCTGACCGTTCGCTGTTTTCTCTTCGCTGTAGCCGACGGCGGGAGTCAAAGCCGACAATTCATCGGCAACCTGCATGGCCGTGGCAGGGCGCTCTTGCGGATTCTTTGCCATCATCCTGACAATGAAACTCGCCACCGGGCTCGGCAGGTCCGCCAACTGGTCTAATGGAACACATGCTTCGCCGGCATGCCGGCGCGCTTTGTCGGCCGCGTCGCCGCCTGGGTACGGGACCTGACCCGACAAGAGATAATAGGCTGTGCAACCGATGCTATAAATGTCGCTCAATACATCAGGCGACTTGCCGCCAGGCAGCACGCACTCCGGAGCCAGGTAATCGGCATTGCTCGGATTGAGCGCGGCGGCGGGCCCGAAGGGATCGCGGGACAACGGAAAATACAACAATTTCAACTGTCCTGAATGTTCCAGCCAGAGAGTGTCGGGCCGAATGTCGGCATGGATTTGATTCAGGTTGTGCAGCCGCGCCAGCCCTGTCACCGCTTTGCGAAGATAGCGGCAGACATCCCCCAGCGGCAGCGGCTTGCCCTGCGATAGTTCGTCGAGACTTTTACCCTCCAGCCCCTCGATGACCAGAAATTTGTAACCGTCGGCTTGGATCAGCGCATCCACGCGGTTGACGTGCGGGTGCTTGACGGCAATGGCCAATTGAGACCGGGCCTCGACCGGTAGCCATTTCCGCAGATCCTGCGTGGCGGCGCCCGCGAAGAAATACAGCAGAACCGGCTCGCCGGTCTCACGATGAGCGGCCCTGAATAATCCCTTCAGCCGGCCAGATTCCACGCGATCATAAACACGATAGTTGCCGAAAAAGAACGGCCCGGGACGACCGGCCAGCAGGAGCCGAGCCTGATAGCGGGTGAGCATGCCACGTTCGATCAGCCAATCGCAAAGCGTTTTCGCATTTCCCTGGTCAGCCCCCGGGACGCGCGCAAAGGCGGATTTCAAATCCTCGCACTCAGCGGCCGCAAGCAGTCCGCTGTCCACGAGCAGTTTCCAGAAGTCATTGAGCGAATTGGCCATGATTTATTTGCACCGTGGCGCACTGGGTGCGCAGGCTTACCGGAGCGCACTGCGATCGCGCCAACTGGAAAACACACGCCCGCCCCCGCTGCTACGTCAAGGAAGGATCGCGGCAGGGGTTAGCAGGGGTTACAGAAACATTTTAGGGGTTCATTTAATGTAATCTGCCGGCCGCCCCCCATGCAAAGCCCCGCCAGGCAAAAAACCATACCGAACCCGGCAAAACAACGGTAGAAACACGTCTGGTGGCGGAGTTTTCGCAGTCTCCCACACAACTTAACCGTTTTTTGGGTCGCCACGCTAGCTTCGTCCCCTGCCGAGTTCCCTTGAGCCGCCGCCGCAGGCCGCCTATGATTGGCAACTCCTGAACCTGCTCTTTTCCGGTGGCCCGCTAAAAAAATCGGGTTCCGCAGCCTGACTGCTGTCAGGGGCAAAAGCGCCGTCGGGCAGGATCCCATTTGGTTGTTGGGCGTTTGACGTGCCGCGACGTAAAATTTATCAGGCATCAGGCTTTAAAAACGTGGCGCCGCCGCTCACCATTCTTTGCCTTTGAGACCCGTCTACCATGAAGGCTACCGAGGCCACCCAGTTCTATTTCGACCGGGCTGCCGATCAGCTCGATCTGAGCGAGAACATGCGGCGGCTGCTGCTCACGGCCAAACGCGAAGTCTCGGTGCAGATCGCCGTCGAGATGGACAACGGCGAGATCGCCACGTTCATCGGCTACCGCGTGCAGCACGACGACTCGCGCGGGCCGATGAAAGGGGGCCTGCGCTATCATCCCGAAGTCGACATCGACGAAGTCCGCTCGCTGGCCGCCGCTGATGACCTGGAAAACGGCGGTCGTGAACCTTCCCTATGGCGGCGCCAAGGGGGGCATCGCCGTCGATCCCGCCAAGCTCAGCCCGCGCGAACTGGAACGCATCACGCGGCGATTCATCGACGGCATTCACGACGTCATCGGCCCCGACATCGACATTCCCGCGCCCGACATGGGCACCAATGCCGAAGTCATGGCCTGGATCATGAACCAGTATCAGAAGTATCACGGCTTCAGTCCGGCCTGCGTCACCGGCAAACCGGTCGAGCTGTACGGCATGCCGGGCCGCGAAGAAGCCACCGGCCGCGGCGTGGGCATTTACGCCGTCAAGCTGATGAGCCGGCTGGGCCGCAAGCCGCCGCAGATGCGCGTGGCGCTGCAGGGTTTCGGCAACGTCGGCTCGCACGCGGCCAAATTTCTGCGCGAGGCCGACTTTCAGCGTCGTGGCCATCAGCGACGTCAGCGGCGGCCTATTATCGGCCCGACGGGCTCGATGTGCCCGGCATGCTGCAATATTCGCTCGCACCACGGCGGCTCGCTGGCCGGCTACACCGAGGCCGAACCGATCACGAACGAGCAGCTGCTGGAACTGGACGTCGAGTTGCTGGTGCCGGCGGCGCTGGGCGGCGTGATCACCGAGCCAGAACGCCGCGCGGATCAAAGCGCCGATCATCATCGAAGCGGCCAACGGACCCGTGTGGCCCGATGCCGACAAGATCTTCGACGAGCGCGGCACGGTCGTGCTGCCCGACATTCTGGCCAACGCCGGCGGCGTGACGGTCAGCTATTTCGAATGGGCCCAGAACCGGCAGCACTACCAATGGGGACTGAACCGCGTGCGGGCCGAAGTTGGACCGGGCGCTGGCCGAAAGTTTCGAGCGCGTGTGGCAATTGTCGACCGAAGCGCAAAGTCAGCTTGCGCACGGCGGCCTATATGCTGGGCATCGGCCGCGTGGGCCGGGCGACGATTCTAGGAGGCATCCGGTGAACCAGAGCCGCACGATATCCGTCGTTGCAGACCCTTCCTCTTCCGCAGGCCTGAACGACAGCGAGTGCCATCAGCTTGCCGACATTCTCGAAGTCCAGCAATTCAGCGCCGGGCGAGCTGGTGTTGGAGCAAGGCCAAACCAGCCAGGCTTTGTGGATGCTGCTCGACGGAACCTGCGAGGTGGTCAAGTACTACGACCACTACACGTCCGAATCGGTGGTACTGGCCGAGTTGCAAGCCGCAGAGCCATTTCGGCGAAATGTCGTTTTTCAGCCCCGCGACCCACTCGGCCAGCGTGCGAGCCAAAACCGATGTCCAACTGCTGCGGTTGGCCCGCGCCGATTACGACGACTTGATCCGCGACGGGGTTTCGGCCGGCTACAAGGTGGCCTACAACGTGCTGCAAAGCATGGCCGACCGGCTGCGCCGCATGGACGACTGGGTCGCCCGACTCGCCGCTCATCAAGTAACCAACGCAGCGCAAACTCGTACAGCGCCAAGAAACAACCGGAATGGCTCGTGTTCCGCGACAAGCTGTTCAACGACTGGAATCTGTAGGCCTGATTCATCTTAGGCCCGAATCCATCAAAGCGGCACTTTGCCTTCGGCGCCGGGCACCTCGCGCACGTAGCGCGGCACCGCGTAGCCGGGCAGCCGTGACTGCAGGGCTGCGACCATCGCTCGGCCCGCGGTCTTCGGGCACTTCGAAATGGGCCGCCCCCAGCACCCGGTCGAGCTGATGCAGGTAATAAGGCATCACGCGCAGATCGACCAGCCGCTCGCAGAGAGCCGCCAGCGATGTCGACGTCGTCGTTGACGCCGCGCAGCAGCACCGTCTGGTTCAGCAGCGGCATGCCGGCGTCGGCCAGCCGGCCAATGCCGCCGGCCACGTGCCGTCCATCTCGGCCGCGATGGTTGGCGTGCAGCACCACGATCGGCGTCAGCCGCGTGCCGCGCAGCCAGCGCGAGCAGCTCGTCGGTGACCCGCTGCGGGAATCATGATCGGCAGCCGGGTGTGGACCCGCAGCCGCCGCAGATGGCCGATCTCGGCCAGCCGCTCGGACAAGCTCGGCAAGCTGCGCATCGACCAGGGTCAGCGGATCGCCGCCGCTGAGAATCACTTCGTGGATGCCGTGCGATCGTGCGGCAATCGATCGCAGGGCCGGCTGCCAATCGGCCGGCGAGCTTGGGGCCCCTCGGCGTAGGGGAAAGGCCCGGCGAAAGCAGTAACGGCAATGGACGGCGCAGGCCCCAGTTGCTACGATCAACGCCCTGGATGCGTACTTTTGCAGCAGCCCGGGAGTGAGCGTGGCCGGGCCGTCCCCCACCGGATCGGCGAGAAACCCTGGGGGCGCCGCCAGTTCTTCGCCCAGCGGGAGCACCTGCCGCAACAGCGGGTCGTGCGGGTCGCCCGGCCGCATGCGGGCGATGAATCCGCGCGGCGCAAACAAGGAAAGATCTCGGCCGCGCGCCGGGCCTGCGGCTTCGAGTTCGGGCAAGTCCAGCAGCCGGCAAAGCTCGAGCGGATCGCGCACGGCCTCTTTCAGCGCCTGCTGCCAGGCAACGCGGCGCAGAATGCCCGCCAGAGTTGCTGCGGACAAGCATTGAGCCGGAAGATAAAATAGACATAGCAGCACTATCAGCATAACTTTCCCCCTCCACGAAGCGAAGTAGGAAAAACCAACGTGGCCAGCTATAACACCAGCGATTTCAAAAAAGGACTCAAGATCCAAATCGACGGCGATCCGTACCTGATGGTCGAGTGCAATTTCGTCAAGCCGGGCAAGGGCAACGCGCTGTACAAGTGCCGCATGCGCAACTTGCTCAAGAACACGGTGCTCGACCGCACCTATAAGGGGGGCGATTCGCTCGAAGCGGCCGACATCGAAGAGATCGACGCCCAGTTCCTCTACCGCCAGGCCGATCAATTCGTCTTCATGGACAACGAGAACTACGAGCAGTACGAGCTGACCAAGGCCCAGGTGGGCGACGCCGCCAAGTATGTCAAGGAGGGCATGGTCTGCTCGATGATGTTGTTCAACAACAACCCCATCTCCGTGTCCGCCCCGAATCACGTGATTCTCAAGATCGAATATTGCGAACCCTCGATGCGCGGCAACACGGCCACGAACCTCACCAAGCCCGTCAAGCTGGAAACCGGGGCCGAAATCATCTGCCCCGCCTTCGTGGACATCGGCGACCTGATCAAAGTCGATACCCGCACGGACGAATACATCGAGCGGGCCAAGGAGTAGGAATTGGCGATCGCGAGTGCCCAAGATGAAGTCGGAAGTCGGAAGTCGGAATGCGGCATTCCGACTTCCGACTTCCGACTTCGCACTGACGGTTATGATTTTCCCCCCTCGGCCAATTGGGACAACTTGCGGCTGCGCGCCGGCCTGCTGCAGCGGGTACGGGCCTTTTTCGACGAGCGGGGTTTTCTCGAAGTCGAAACGCCGTTGCTCTCGGCCGACGTGGTCGTAGACCGGCATCTAGATCCGCTGGCCGTTACCCTGCCCGACGACGTGCGCGTGCCCGAGCACGGACGCCGGCTGTGGCTACAGACGTCGCCGGAATTCGGCATGAAGCGGCTGCTTGCCGCTGGCGGGCCCAGGGCGATCTACCAGGTGACCCGCGCGTTTCGCGCCGGCGAAACCGGGCGACTGCACAATCCCGAGTTTACGATCGTCGAATGGTACCGCTGCGACGACTCTCCGGCCGTGGCCATGCAGTTGCTGTCCGATCTTGCGGACCAATCGCTGGGACGAGGGGACGCTGAACGGCTCACGTATGCCGATTCTTTCCGACGCTACGTGGGCGTGGACCCGCATCGGGCCGAGATCCCGGAACTGCGGCGACAGGCCGAACTTCTGGCCGCCGGCCAGCCGGCGGAGTCGAGCGGACGTTCCCGTCCGCCGGAAGGCCTCGACCGGGACGGCTGGCTGAATTGGCTGCTGAACGAATTCGTCGAACCGCAGCTAGGGATGACGCGGCCCACGATCCTGTACGATTATCCGGCGAGCCAAGCAGCGCTGGCTCAGGTGCGCGGGGATGATCCGCCGGTCGCCGAGCGGTTCGAACTGTATGTGCAGGGAATCGAACTGGCCAACGGCTATCACGAGCTGCTGGATCCGCAGGTGCTGCGAGCCCGCAATGCCGCCGGCAATCTGGATCGCGGCAGGGACGGTAAGCCGGCGTTACCGGAGGAGAGCCGGCTGCTGGCGGCGATGGACTATGGTTTGCCGGCTTGTTGCGGCGTGGCGCTGGGGTTCGACCGGTTGGTCATGATCGCGGCCAAAGCCCGCCACTTGGCTGAAGTGATGGCCTTTCCCATCGATCGGGCCTGAGTCGGCCGCAAATCCGGCCGGCGATGATCCGACATGAAAGGCCGCCGGCGGCTGGATTATGGCGATTTCTAAACAATTGCTAATCGGCGGCTCATATCCCTTTGATAGCATTCCTCTTGTCGCCCTTCGGGCAAGGGCCGGCAGCGGACGCAAGGCTGGCGCCTTGAATCGCAATGGAAGTCCCCTTTGACGTAAGGAAACCACCATGCTGGTCCTATCACGCAAGACTCACGAGTCGATTATCATTGGCGAGGACATAGTCATCACCATTGTGGACATCGGCCGCGGCCGGGTGCAAGTCGGCGTGCGGGCGCCGTCATACATTCCCGTTTTTCGTCAAGAGATTGTCGAGCGCATGGTGGCCAATGGCGAAATCGAATCGCTCGAATGCTGTCCTCCCGCGAACGCTCCGGCCTGATCGATTCAGAGAGTGGCACGCTTGCCAATCGGCGAAAAAACGGAAATGCAAGAAAAGAAGAGTTTTATAAAGAAGGTAGGAAATCAGGAAGAGAATGGGAGTTGGAACGAGGAAGGGGTACTGATTATAAAAGGCGGCGAAGTCGCCGGCCCGTTGAAGCTGCCGCTGCCTCGCGCTAAACCGCCTTGCAGGCTCGCTGGGCGGAAGGGATTGCATGATTTGCAGGTTTGGCAATAACTCACGGCGGTAAGCGCCCGCAATGTTCTCGTCGCCCCTGGGCCATCTTGTGCGCTGCTGGGGCTTTACGCGCAACTCGAGCGGTGGAAATGGACGTGCCGCCACTGGCCGTCTTGTAGCTGCCAGATCCGCGTTTCTTCGATCGCGATCGTCATCGGCGAACCGGTCTCGTCGAGTCGCTGCACCAGCCGGATGTAACTGATCACCGCAGCGTCTCCCATCATGCGGCACATGGGGCGACGCCATCGTGGTTGTGGCGCGGCCCTTTCGCCGGGCCGAGATCGAAGTAAAAGCGATGGAAGTCCATTCCTTGCACCAAGTGGCCACGGGCTTCCGGTTCGAAGCAGGTCAGCGTCGGATCGCAAAGCGTGGCGTACGTCTTCCAGTCTCCCACCGCGATGCACTCCAGAAGTTGCTGGTTGATCTCCAGGATTTCCGCGATTGCCGGGTCGGACATGAACGTGGTCCTCGGAAGGCTGATGGTTGATCAGGAAGTCGCTTCAGTCGTCGAATGCGCCGGCAAGATGCCGAGCACCATGAGCTTTTCGCGGCATTCGTCCCGCTCGCGGCAGCGGGCAAGCTCCGTCCAACTGGGATCTTGAGCTGCCAGAAAATCGTCTTCGTCCGCCTGGGACTTGTTGCCGGCGGCCATGCGCTGCATCAACCGCGCGATCACTCCGCGATCCAATCGCGATAGGAATAGTCCGTCCATACGGTAATCGATGAATGCCTCCCAGACGATCGGAAAGAGGGGCTTGACGATTTGCTCGCCTATCGTCGTGGCGTATTGACGGATTTCCAACTGGGCATGACTGTCCATGCGCAGCGCCAGGAAATGCAGCAGATTGTGCAGATCGATTTTCCAATAGGCCTCGGTATAGGTCGCCAACGGCAGATCCTTGCGGGCCTGCTCACGAGCCACGCCCAGGGCGATACGCTCCTCGTACAGCTTGCGAGCCTGCTGGTGAAAGCTCCGTTCGGTGGCAGTCAGGTCGACCCCGGCCGCGGCATCCAGCCAGCCCGCGCCTCCCCTGACGGTTCGACGTGGCTTGCTCGCGCCATTGTTCCGGCGGCGTTTCCTGGGCGGCGTCGATGGCCAGCGAATAGCGGGTGCTATATTCGTTGACGTTGGCCGTACGATGTCGGATCCACTGCCGCCAGCAATCCATCGGCACGCGGACCAGCAGCTTGATCTCGGCCATTTCAAAGGGAGTCGTGTGGCGATGCCGCAGCAGATAACGAATCAACCCACGATCGTCGGATACTCGGCGGGTCCCCTCGCCATAGCTGACGCGGGCGGCTTGTACGACCGATTGGTCGTCGCCCATGACGTCGACGAGACAAACGAAGCCGTCGTCAAGCACGGGGAACTTGTGCCAACGAAGTTGATCGAGGGAGGTATTAGCCATGATGGGCAATGCGGCAGTGGCAGCGGACGGGCAAAATTTCTTGACGTAACCTCGCTGACGACGAATCTATTTCTGTTTGGCCAACAGTTCTTCCAGCAGCTTGGCCAACAGCGCCGGATTGTCTTGCTTGATCAGGTGGTCGATCCGGCTTTGCGGCACCTTGAGCTTCTCCAGGGCGCCGACGATATACTGCCACTGCTTGGCGCGGGCCTTACCTTCGGCCAGATAAAGTTCGGTGACCAGTTCGCCGAGCCGTTGTAGGGAAATGGACTCCTTGTTGTTGTAGTAGTTCTTGATGATCTTTTGCTGGTATTTCGAGCGTTCGACCATTGGGCGTTCCTTCGCGAGGTGCAGTCAATTTCGTGGGTTTTGGCTGGGGACGGCCGGCGATGCGTGGAAACAGGTGATCTTCCATAAATCGGCTGGATTTGGCAACCATGTACATACCCCGAATGGAGGAGTCGGGTTGGTCTTTTCCCAATGGCCCATAATTCCTAGGATGCCGCCCCATGTCGGGGCAATTTATTATTTCCGGCGATTCGACGGCCGCCGCTCGATCGGCACGGCGGTTTCGCGCTGCTTCGGCAGGGCCCGGGGGTGGCGGTTCATGTTCGGTAAAGCCGCAAGCGGATGACATGGATCAGCGGCGGGGGTTCGTGGCGGGGCTGTGGGCCACGGCCTTGGGTACATTGGCCAGTCGGCTGTTGGGATTCGTGCGGGACGTGGCCACTGCGGGTCTGCTGGGACTTGGCGAGACGGCCGTCATGGACGCCTTTGTCATCGCCTTTCGCATCCCCAATCTGTTTCGCCGTTTATTCGGCGAAGGCGCGCTAACGGCCTGTTACTTGCCGGTGCTGGCCGAACAACTCGAACGCGACCGTGGCGAGCCTGGCGGTTCGCGAGCGCCCTTTTGGCCTGGCTCGCTGTTGGGCTGGCGGTTCTCGTCGTCATTGGCGAGGTCCTTTGCGCGGCGGGGTGGTTGGTTTGGGGGAGCGACCCGAACGTCGGCTTGATCATCGGGCTGACTGCCGCTCTGCTCCCCTATGTCTGGTTCATTTGCATTACCGCGCAACTCACGGCGACGCTGCAAGCGGTGTCGTGCTTTACGCTTCCAGCGCTTGGGCCGGTGCTGCTGAATCTCTGCTGGCTGGGGGGCGCATGGTGGTTGGCGCCTTTTATTAGTCCCGAGCCACGCCAACAGGCGTTCGTGTTGGCAGGCTGCATCCTACTGGCGGGGCTGATGCAAGTCTGGCTGCAAACCTGGGCGCTCGGGCGCCGTGGCTTTCGCTTCAATTACCAATTGGCCGGTTGCCGCACGGAGTTGGCCCGCGTGGGCCACTCGCTGGGCCCGATGCTCCTTGGGCTGAGCGTGGTGCAGTTGAATACGCTGCTTGACAGCCTGATTGCCTGGCTGCTGGCGATGCCGGCCGGGCATCAAGGGAGCATCTGGTGGCTGGGGGGCGCCGTCGATTATCCGCTCACGACCGGCGCGGCCGCCGCAATTTATTATGGAGAAAGATTTTACCAGTTGCCGGTGGGCCTGGTGGGAGCCGCAGCCGCAACGGCCATTTTTCCTCTCCTCAGCCGCCATGCGGCCTGGCGGCAGCAGGCCGAGGCGGCAGCCGATTTAGGGCAAGCCTTGCGGCTGGTGGGACTGGTGGCGCTGCCGATCGCAACTCTGCTCATGCTCCTGGCCGAACCGCTGGTGCGAGTGGCGTTTCAGCGCGGCCAATTTTCCGCGGAGGATACCCTGCGCACAGCCCACATGGTCGCCGCTCATGCGACCGGGATCTGGGCCTACTGTTCGATCCCGGTGCTGGTGCGAGGTTTTTATGCCTGGGGCGACTATCAAACGCCGGTGCGGGTCGCCGTGCGGATGGTTGGCCTGAATCTGGCCCTGAATTTGATCCTGGTATGGCCTTTGGCCGAAGTTGGCATGGCCGTGTCCACCTCGCTGGCGGCCGCTGTGCAGTGTCTGCTGTTGGCACAAACGCTACGAGGCAAATTTGCGGCCAGTTGGTCGTCCCTGATTGGCGATTTGTGGCCGAATCTGGCCGCGACGGCCGCTTTGGCCGGCATGGTTGCATGGCTTGACGGCTACCTCCCACCGACGGCGGGAAAGTGGCTGGAATTGGGACGGCTGGCAGGGATCGCCGGGGCTGGAGCAGCCGTGTTTTTCCTTTGCGCACATCTTTTGGGGAGTCGCGAATTGACTATACTCTTGGATGGGTGCAAGCAGGGACGGCGCCCGAGTTAAACGCGAAAGTCAGCGCCGATTAAGGATTGGGCCGGTTGTTACGCGAGGTTTTAACGGCCGCCGGCGGTGGGATAACAGTTAAGCAACGGGGATCAGCATGCCGAAAGTCAAGTTCACGAAGGAAAAGAAGGAGGTCGAAGTGCCAGTCGGCGCCAACCTGCGCAAGGTGGCGCTCGACAGCGGGGTTAACATCTACCAGGGGATCAATGGGTTCGGAGAAACGCTGAACAAGATCTTCAATTGTCACGGCTTGGGTCAGTGTGGAACCTGTGCCGTGGGCATCACGAAGGGGATGGAGAACACCAACCCGATGGGCACCTTGGAGCGGCTTAAGTTCAAAGGCTTCCCGCTGCCCGATCTCGCTTGTTTGCACTATATTGGCAACGAAGGAAAGCTGCGCCTGGCGTGCAAGACCGAGGTGAACGGCGACATCGAAGTGGAAACGGGTCCTGAATTCAACCTGTTCGGCGATAACTTCTTCAGTTGAGGGAGGCGGACCCAGCAGGGATCCGGCGGACCCAGGCATGCCATCCCTGGGCTTTGTTGCCAGTGGCGGTTGGCTTGAGTGGGGAGTGCTGCGCGTGAAACAGGTTGTGGCCGTCTGCAAACCCTTTCTGGCCGAAAAGGTTCTTGAGGGCCTCCGGCGCACTCCCTTGGAAGCGTGCAGCGTGCGGGAAGTCAAAGGCTACGGGCGGCAAAAAAGTTATCTGGATCAATACGGCGACAGCGAGTATTCGCTCGCCTTCCTGCCCAAAGTCGAAATCAGCTTGTGGGTCGACGATAACCGCGTGGAGGAAATTGTCCGCCGCATCGTCGAAGTCGCCCGCACGGGCCGCATGGGCGACGGCAAGATTTTTATCCTGCCGACGGTTCCGGGGCAGCAGGTGATCGACTTCTGATCGGGCCTTCGGTAGGGTCGGCTGTGCCGACCCTACAAGAGCGAGCCCCCGTTACGCCGCGACCCCGTCGAATAGCCGTTCGAAGCGACGGCGATTTTCGGTCGCAATGTGCTGGCAGTCCGACAGCAGCCCCGCGGCCGACTTGTAGCCCAACAGACCGGCCAGCCGAGCGAGGTCGTGAGGGTCCTCGGGGAGCGAATCGTGGGCAATCGGGCTCATCAGACGCAACCGCGCTTGCAACGTGCGAAGAAACCGGTAGCTGTCGTTGAAAAACTCATAGTCGTCGCGGGACATGTGCCGGGCGGCATGCAGGGCGGACATGGCCTCAAACGTGCCGGCGACCCGTAGCGACGGGTCGTCGTGTCCGTATTTGAGCTGCAGCATCTGCACAAGAAACTCAATGTCGGCCAAACCGCCTGGGCCGCGTTTAAGGTTGCCGCTCAGAGCCGTGCGTTCCAGACGGCGCCGCATCTCTTGCACCATTTCCACGTCGCCTATTTTCCACATCGGAGTGTAGGCGGCTTCGTGGATCGCCGCGAGGGTCGCGTCGCGCACGCCGGGCGGGCCAATCACCACGCGCGCCTTGCACAACGCCTGACGTTCCCAAAGCTGTCCCTGGCCGCTGGCAAAATACTTGCTGAATTCCACCAGGCTGGTTGCCAGCGGACCGCTGCGGCCGGTGGGCCGCAAGCGCGGGTCGATCTGATAGAGCCGTCCGAAGGGGCCCAGGTTGGTCGCCACCTTGATGATGCGCTGCCCGAGCTCGCAGAAGAAGTGCTGGTTGGTGGTAACCTCGTCCCGTTTCGATCGACGGCTATGCACGGTCATGCCGTCGGCTTCGTAGAGGAAGATCAGGTCCAGGTCGCTGTAGTAATTCAGTTCCCGGCCACCGAACTTGCCCAGTGCCACGACAATGAGCGGGCAGCGCTCGCCAGCGTGCGGTCCGGCGGGTTGGCCTTCGTCGGAGGGATCGCTAATCGTCGGTTCACCCCATTTCAGGCAGAGCCGGCGCAATTCGGTCTCGGCGATTTGTTCGAGGCAAGTCTGAGCAATGTCCGACAAGGCCCCCGTGACATTCTCGATCACTTCCTTGCCCAGGATGTCGCGAACCCCGACGCGCAATTGTTGAGTATTCTTGAAGCTGTGCAGAATCGGCTCCAGATCCTCGGCGCCGCGGCCCAGCTCGGCCAGCGTAGTTTGAAGCTGTGCTGGTTTAGGCAGTTTGTCCAGCAGCAGGCTGTCGAGCAGTTCGTCGAGCATGCCGGGGTTGCTGGTCAATATTCCCGAGAGATATTGGCTCGACGAACAGAGCTCCACGTAGAGCCGGAGCGTGGGCGGACTGAAGCTGAATAGTTCCCACAGCACGCCTTTACCACCCAGCGAATCGCTGACCTTACTCAAATTGATCAGCGTAAAATCGGGGTCCGGCGTCGCGGCGATGGCCTTGAGCAATTGCGGGGCAATGGCGGCCAGGAAGTGCCGGCAGCGGCGGGTCGAAAGGAAGCGGATTTTTTCACGCCCCAGGTCCATTAGATTTTTACAGGCATGCGACACATCAAGGAACCGGTACTTTCCCAGCACTTCGTCGATCCGCTCGGGGGCCGGCTCGGGATCCAGCACCAGGTCGCTTTCCGGTTCCGTTTTTGCATCGTCGCTGAAAGCGTCATGGAGCAGATGGTCGAGGATCTTGCGGTTCACTTCGGTGGTCTGCCGGTAATGGGCCGTGAAGACCGCCAAGGCCGATTGGCCCAGCCGATCCGAGCAGCCCAGACGAATGGCCAGTTTGCGCAGCTCGTCCTGGTCGTGCGGCAGCATGTGGGTTTGCAGGTCGAACATGATCTGCAAGCGGTGTTCGACCTTGCGCAGGAAGCTGTAATTGTCTTCGAGCAGAGTCCGTTCCTGGTGCGTCAAACAGCCGCAATGTTCCAATTGCACGATCGCTTCCAGCGTGTTGCCGGTGCGAAGGGCTTCCAGGTCGCCGCCATTGAGTAGTTGCAGGAATTGAATCACGAATTCAATGTCCCGGATGCCGCCATGCCCGGTCTTCACGTTCAGGGCATCGGCCCCTTCTCGATGGGTACGCTGCTCGATGCGGCGTTTCAAGGCCTTGATGCCCGTGATATCGGCGCGGCTGAGATAGCGCCGGTAGACCCACGGCTCCAGTGCCGCGAGGAACTCGCGCCCGAGCGCGAGATCACCCGCCACCGGCCGGGCTTTTACGTAAGCCTGGCGTTCCCAGGTGCGGCCGGACACGTCGTAGTATTGCGAGCGCGGTATCCACGTTGACTACCATCGGGCCGCTCTGACCATCCGGCCGCAACCGCAAATCCACCCGATAAGCCGCCCCCAACTCGGTCACTTCGCTGAGCAGTTTTAGCAGCTCGCGGGCCAGCACCGCGAAGAACTCGCTGCACGCTTGCTGGCGAGCCAGGTCGGCGCCTCGGCCCGGGTCGTACAGAAAGACCAGGTCGATATCGCTGGAATAGTTCAGTTCCACGCCTCCCAGCTTGCCGAGCGCCAGGACGACGAAGCGGGCCGTTTCGCCGCTAGGCGTGCGCGGCAGGGGCCGGCGGGCGGCCAATTTTGTCCAGGCGGCCAGCAACGCGGCGTCAACAATGGCGTCCGCCACGTAAGAGATTTGCCGCGCCACGACGTCGAGCCGTTGGCCTCGGACGATATCGCCGTACGAGATGCGCAGCGTCTCGCGGCGTTTGAAGCGGCGCAGCGTTTTCATGACTGCGGGCTCGTCTGAGCCGAGGGCCGCAATCTCCGCGCAAAGTTCCGCCACCAGCGCCTCGCGCACAACGGGTTGACCCTCGGTGAGCAACAACAAGTCAAAGCTCTCGTTGTCGGTGATCAACAGATCACTGAGATGCTGACTTGTGGCAAAAATTTGCAAGAGCGGGGGAAGTGCCTGGGGGTCGCGCTCGATCAGGCCGCCGAAGGATAACGGATTGCGAGCGGCGGCGACGAACCGGTCGAGGTTGTTCAGCGCCATGTCCGGATCGCCCAAGCCTGGCAAGTGCCGGACCAGTTGATCGCAGATGATCGCCAGCAGATCGAGCGTCATGCCGCTCGTCGCCAGGCTAACCAGGTTGGCATGGCCCCGTTCGAGATTCGTCAGCCCCAACGAACGGAGCCAATCCGCCGACTCGGCGGGATGGTCGAGATAGCGGGTAAGTTGCTGAGTATCCATCATCTCGCCAGGCGGTAACCGAGGACGTCGCGAGCCGCAGGCGAATCCCCGGTGGCTCGCGACGACTCATTCGTGCAGCTTAACTGAGCGTATACACTTCCGGACCCACATGCGCCGTCACCACGCTGCCGAACAGCGTGAAGGCGTTGGCATCGTAGATCGTGACCGGCAGCAACTGGCCGACCTGGCGACGATTGCCGGCGAAAACCACGATTCGGTCGCAGTGCGTGCGGCCGGCCAGTTGCAGCACGGGGCCGTCTTCCCCATGCTTCTGGCTGTTCTTACTCGGGCCTTCGACGAGCACTTCCACGGTCTGACCAATCAGCGGCTGGTTGTCCTCTTCACTGATCGCGTTTTGCAGCGCCAACAGTTCGTTGTTTCGCCGCCGCTTGACGTCTTCGGGCACGTCGTCCGGAAATAGCTGGGCTCCCTTGGTGCCTGGGCGTTGGCTGTACTTGAAAATAAAGCTGTTCTTGAAGCGGGCCTCGCGGACCAGTTCGACCGTGGCTGCGAAATCCGCCTCGGTCTCGCCGCAAAACCCGACAATAAAATCGCTCGTCACGGCCGCTCCCGGCACCGTGGCCCGGATGCAGGCGAGCATTTCCCAATACTCTTCGACGGTATATCCGCGCTTCATCCGCCGCAAGACCTCGTTCGAACCGCTCTGCGCCGGCACGTGCAAATAGGGGGACACTTTTGGCAGATCGCGCACCGCTTGCAGTAGGTCGTCCGTCATGTCGCGCGGGTAGTTGGTGACGAACTTCAGCCGGTCCAGGCCGTCGATATCGTGCAACTGGGCGAGCAGGTCCGACAGGCACGTGGTCTGGCCCCCCGCAAAATGCTTGTAGCTGTTCACCGTCTGTCCGAGCAGCGTGATCTCGCGACAGCCTTCGGCGGCCAGTTGCCGGGCTTCGGCCACGATGTGCGCCGCGGGCCGGCTCTGCTCCGGCCCGCGCACCGAGGGGACGATGCAGTAGGTGCAAAACTTGTCGCAGCCGATCATGATCCGCACGAAGGCCTGATAGGGGCTCGGCCGCATTTGCGGATCGCGCAGCGGGTCGAAGCTTTCAAAGCTTTGCTCGACCTCGTTCCGGCTGCCTTCCTTACGATCGAGGCTTACTTCGAGCTGGCGACCGGCGCCGCCTGCCACCTTCTCGAGAAGGTCCGCAACCTGGTGGATTTGGCCGGGGCCGACCACCAGGTCCACGAAGGGAGCCCGCTCGAAGATCAGCCGCTGGTCCTTTTGCGCCATGCAGCCGAGCACGCCGATGATCTTGTGCGGATTCTGCTTCTTGGCGTGCTTGAGGCGGCCGAGAGCGCTGTAGATTTTATCCTCAGCGTGCTGGCGGACGCTGCACGTGTTGAACAGGATGGTGTCCGCCTTGGCGGCAGCGTCGACAACTTCGTAGCCGGCCTTGCGCAAGCTGGCCACGACCAGTTCGCTGTCGAGCATGTTCATCTGACAGCCAACAGTTTCGATGTAAAGTCGCTTGGCCATTCCGTCAACAGCTCTCTGGTCAGGGGGGCAGCGACGTTCGCCATCGCCGCAGCGGCCGGCATTTTTTATTAGCTGATTATTCTGTTAGCTTACGATTCGCTGGCTTCAGATTGGGCTGTTCAAGCCGCCGTGCCGCGGCCTGGCTGGCGCTGGTTGCTTTGCGGTTCTTGTTGTTTTTTTTGCTGTTGGGCTCGTTGCTTCTTGGCTCGCTCCTGTTCCATCTCGGTCCGCAGCCGCGCGAGCAACTTGTTGCGATGAGCCAGCATCAGCCGCGTCAGGGTGGCGATAGCAATAAAACTCGCTACGCCCAATAAAACCCAATCCCAGTTTCCCATACTGCCCATGGCTGATTTCGCCTCCGCCATCCATTGCTTCGGTGAACCTTGCTATTCTAATCACCCTGCCGGTCAGGCCACCAGCGGGATTTTAGGGGTAAAAGACGAATGCGGAATTCAAAATGCGGAATGCGGAATTTATCGAACATCTCATTCCGCATTCCCTAGTCCTACTTCCGAGGGTACCCATCTTATTGGAAGCATTGTCCCGGCCGCACGGGGTAGCCCCTGAGGAATTCCGCGGCTGATAGCACTCGTTTCCCGGCTGGCTGGATCCGCTGAATTGCCAGCAGGCCGTCGCCGGCCGCCACGGTCAGGCGGTCCCCCCCGGCCTCGACGACTTCGCCGGGGACAACATCCGCCGGGCGCGGCTCGTGCCCGATAACGACCCGATCCAGGATCAGCCGCAACGGCTCTCCGGCGGGCCGAACCCAGAAGCTGTAGGTGGCAGGCCAAGGGACCAAGGCTCGCACCTGGTTGCGAAGGGCCTCGGACGATCGGCACCAATCCACCAGACCGTCGGTCTTTCGGAGCCGCGGAGCCCGCGTGGCTTGGGCGGGTTCTTGCGGAATCGGTCGCGCCTCGTCGGCCTCCAACTGATCGATGCACTTCAAGACAAGCGGCGCTCCCAAGAGAGCCAGACGCGGCTCGAGCTCGATCGCTGTTTCATCCGCTCCAATGGCAACACTGGCCTGAGCAATCGCCGGCCCCGCGTCGATCCGCGGCGTCATGTGAATCACGGTGACGCCGGTCTTGATTTCACCGTTGTAGATTGCCCAATTGATCGGAGCCGCTCCCCGGTATTTCGGCAGCAGCGACGCATGCAGATTGATGCCTCCCAGGCGGGCAATTTGCAGCGTCGCCGGCGACAGGATTTGGCCGTAATCACAGACGACCAGCAGATCCGGCTCGTAGGCTTCAAGTTCCTGGCGGACCTCCTCCGTATTGATGCTTTCCGGTTCGAGAACCGGCGTTCCCCTGTGGATCGCCACTTCCCGCATCGGATTGACCTCAGAGGGCGTCTTGCCGTGAGCAATGCGCAGCGGCCTGGTAACCAGCGCTACGACCTCATGCAGTGATTCGTAAAGGGCCCGCAAGGTCGGTACCGCGAACCCGCCGGTGCCCATCATGATCAACCGCATTCAATCCCCGATATACCGCTGTGTTGCGATGAATTCACGGCCACGTGAGCCGCAAGGATTTTTTTATTTACAAGGAAGGCAGGAAGACCGAAAAGGAAAAGAAGGAAGGGAACAGAAGGCCGACAAGGACACAAAGAAAACAATTCAAATCCTTCGCGTTCTTAGGTTCCCTTGCTCCGTTCCTGTCCCTCTCCTGCTTTCCTGCATTCCTTATAAAACTCTTCTTTGTTCTTAGGTGCGAAGCTTTTCTAATTCGGCCAACCTTCGCTTGATCGTGGCGTCGTCCGGCAATTCGCCCCGTTCGCGCTGGCTGGCGTATTGCTGTTCGAAGTCGAGGAGCGCCTCGCGGGCAGCTAGTTCGCCGGTTGGTGACAGCCGATCGATGAACAGCACGCCGTCGAGATGATCGATCTCGTGCTGGATGGCTCGGGCGAACAGGCCGTCGAGTTCCAGCGTGACCTCCTGCCCGCCGAGTGTATAGGCATTGAGCACCACTCGCTCCGGACGCTTCACCTCCGCGTAGAGTCCCGGCAGGCTCAGGCAGCCTTCTTCCGCCTCGCTCATGCCCTTGCGATCGGTGAGCACCGGGTTGATGAAGGTAAATTCCTGGTCGCGGGCTTGAGGGTCGGACTCCAAATTGATCGTGAACAAACGATATGGCAGATCCACCTGGTTGGCTGCCAGACCGATGCCATTGGCCTCATACATGAGGTCGAACATTTCCCGCACCATGTGGTGCAGTTCGGCGTCGACCCGGCGCAGGGGCTTCGATAAATGCCTGAGCGCGGGATGAGGATATTGGACAATTCGCATGAATGTCTTGGGTGAACTTTGGAGCTGCCGTGGGAGTGGATCCAGCTTCCTCTGTGTCGAAACGGCGCATCCTAGCAAAAATCGGCCATCTGTAAGCCCGGAATCACAAGTTATTGCGGCAACGGGAGTTTCTGCCCGCCAGCTTCCCACCGGCGTGGCCCAGTCCGAAACACGTTGACTCACGCTGAATGCCGACCTAGAATTCCGCGCCACTCTCTTCAATTCATTATGTCGTAAGCTGTTCCGGTTCTTTTCCGGCAGCGATCACTATGGGACATACGACGCCGGTCAGCAAGAACCAGTTTGCGGTCGCCGCGCTCGCGCTGGGGACTGCCCTGGCTGTTGTCTTTTTCGACACACCTGTCTCTCTTTCTGTGCTGGCCCTGAGTTACACCAATCATTGGTTTGGCTACGGAGGCAGACCAGGGGCTGGCGGCCATCGCACCTTCATCGATACCTCCTTCGGCACCGATAATGGCGGCGGGTTGACGTCCATTGGCATCCATTTGACCCCGCCCGGCGGCGGCTATTATGCGGACGACGTACCGGCCGCCGGAGATCCGCCGTCCGGAAGTGCCACGGGCACGACCGGCGCGGCTGGCGGCGGCGTTCAGTTAGCATCCGTCCTTAGCGAGGGACCTGGAGTGGATCTGGCCGGTGTATTGCCTACGTCAGGCACTACGCTGGGCGCCGCCGGACTGGAAGCGGGCGGAGTCGGCACGGCGCGCGGGGCCGGCACGGCGGTTAGACCTTCGAGCGGTATTCAGGGAGGCTATGCCCGCACCGGCGTGTTTGGTGTCCAAGGGGAAGGGCACAAGTTCGTGTATGTTTTCGATCGCTCCGGCAGCATGGACGGCCACGGCGGGGCTCCGTTGGCCGCGGCCAAGTCGCAACTGCTCGCCAGCCTGAACGACCTGGGACCGCAGAACCAGTTTCAGATCATTTTTTACAACGAACATCCGCGGGTATTCAGCCCGTCGAATTCGCGGGGACGCCTGGTCTTCGGCGACGATTACAATAAGAATCAGGCGCAACGGTTCATCCAATCGATCACGGCCGACGGCGCAACGGCACACGAGGAGGCACTGTCGCTGGCGCTTAACATGGCGCCTGACGTGATCTTTTTTTTGACCGACGCCGACGAGCCCCGAATGACCGCGGAGCAGATGAGCCGGATCGAGCGTCTCAATCGTGGTTCTTCCATCAACACCATTGAATTCGGATATGGACCGTCGCTCGACCCCAACAATTTTCTCGTGCAATTGGCCCGGCGCAATGGCGGCAAGCACGTTTATGTCGACGTTGCCCGATTGGCGGCCGTTCGCTGACGAGGCGCGCGGATTTCGGAAATCTCGGAGCGAAGGGCGTAAGTCCCCTGATAGGGCGCCGCAGTTGCTTCTCGTTGCGCTTGCTTTTCTGGGCGCGACGGCAATTCTCACCGCGCCGGCTTTCGGCGACGATGTGGTGTTTCTCAAAACTCGGGACGATGGCGCCGCCAGTCCCAAATGGACCGGCGAGATCATCGACTATACCGGCGCCGAGTTGCGGCTGAAGTTGACGACCGGCAAGGAGCGGACGTTTCCGGCCGATCAGGTTGTCCGTGTCAGCACGGCTTTGACGGAAGCGCAGCGGGCCGGCGACGAACTGTTCGCCGCGCAGGACTTTAAAGGAGCGCCGGCGCGATATGGAGCGGCGTCGGCGCCGACAAGGAACGCCGCCCGTGGGTGCGCCGCCGAATCGTGGCCCAGATCGTTTGGTGTTACCGCGATCTCGGCCAGACCGAACGAGCCGGCCAAACATTTTTACAGATGCTGATCGCGGGAGACAGCGGCACGCAGTACTTCGACTGCATTCCGCTGGCTTGGAGTAGCGGTCTGCCGGCTCCGAATCTGGAGAGGGCCGCGACCGGCTGGTTTTCCACCACCGATTCGCCGGTTGCCGTACTGATGGGGGCCAGCTACTTGCTCGGAACGCCGCAAGGCCCTGCCGCTTTGGAGCGATTGAAGCGGATGACTACCGATCGCGATCGTCGTCTGGCCTGGCTCGCGCAAGCGCAGGTTTGGCGCGCTACCGCGTTTCAGGCCAGCGAAGAACAACTGCTTGGTTACTTGCAAGCCATCGACGACTGCCCGGAGCCCTTGCGGGCCGGGCCTTACTTTGTCGTAGGTGGTGCGCTGGCCAAGTCTCGGCCTAAGGAAGCCGCGTTGGCCTTGCTGCGACTTCCAATCGTGTATCCGCGCGAACGGCAACTCGCGTCCGCGGCCTTGCTTGCCGCAGGAGGAATTCTGCACCGCGGCGGACAATCTGACGAGGCCGCACAGTTGTATCAAGAACTCATCAACGATTTCCGCGAAACGCCAGACGCCGCCGAAGCCCAGCGCCGTCTCGCTGCCGGCAGGACCAAACCATGAGGAACCACCAGCGGCGTTGCGGGCCCGCGATCGAGCGCAAACGCAGACAGACAAAACCAAGACACTACCTTCTAGTTGTCGTTGGCGTCGTTGTTTTTAGCTTCTTTCTGAGCCGTCAGACGGTTCGCGCCGGTGAAGGATCCGCGGATGAACGACTGTTGGATGGGCTGCGGGCGCGGCGGCTGTTCGATCTGGCGGAGCTTTACTGCAAACAGCGGCTCGAGCGGGCCGATTTGCCGGACGGAGAACGGCTGGATCTGGTCCTTGAGTTATCCCGCACCATCGCCGCTCACGCCATCGAATCGCCGGCCGATGCGCGGCCCCCTTTGGAAACAGGCTAATGACGCGCTGGATCGCTTTCAGCAGCAGTATCCTCAATATCCGCGACTGATGGCGTTAGGGTTGCAAAAGGCGCTGGTAGAATTGGCCGCCGGTGAATTGGCCCGACAAGAGTCGGAGGTCGGCAGCGTTCAGGGGGCCGGGCTGGATGCGGCCCGCACGTCGTTGCGTGGGGCGATTAACCAACTCAAGCAATTGGACGAACAGGCTGCGGCGGAGTTGCACAAGCGATCGCGCTCGGCCCGCCCTGAGCCCGGCCAATGGACGGCCGCGGAACTGGTGTCTTTGCAGACCACAATCCGCTTTCAACTGGCCAGGGCTTATCGCAACCAGGCTTTGTGTTATCCGCCGGACAGCTCGGATCGGCTGAATGCGCTCACGCAGGCCCGGGAACTCTTGCAGCCGCTGTCTCAGTTATTGCCGGAAACGAACCTGGCATGGCAAAGCCGGGTCGACGACCTTGTCTGCCACCGGCTGTTGCGAGATTTTTCGGTGGTCGAACGCAAACTGGCCGCGATTTCCAAGGAAGAACCTTCGGCCGTGGTGCGTCAGCGGCTCGACGCCGAACGGATCCGCCTGCTGTTGGATCGTCGCGAGATTCAGTCGGCAGTCGCCGCGGCCGGCAAGCCGGATCAACACGCAGCCGCCGAAGGGGCGGAGTTGAGCTTCGCCCGGCTCGAAGCCTTCGTCGCAGCTTGGCGCGATGCCGCCACGGCTAAGAACGCCACGGATTCCAAGAACGCCACGGCCCAGTGGGAGCAGGCAGCCACCGACCAGGTGCGCTACATCGAACGGATACACGGACCTTATTGGATGCGTCGGGCAGAAACCCTGCTGGCCGGAGCCATCGCGGCGGTTCCTGGATCCGAAAACTTGGAGACGCTCGTGCGTGCCGCCGAAAGTTACTACCGCGGCGGCAAATTGGCCGAAGCCGTGGCCGCTTACGACCGCGCCGCAAGCCAGGCCAAGAGTGCGCAGGCTGCCGATCGGGCCTTCGACCTGGCTTTCACCGCCGCCACGATCGAGCATCAGGCCCATCACTTTCGCGAGGCGCTCGATCGCTATCGAGCCCTGGCTTTGTCCGCGCCCCAGCACGCCAAGGCCAGCCAGGCCCATTTGTTGGCCGCCTACGACGCTGCCCAATTGATCCAGCAGCAAACCGCCGATCCGCACTCAAAAGCGAGCGACGAATATCAGGAGTTGCTCGACGAGCACTTGCACAACTGGCCCACGGCGGCGACGGCCGGACAGGCGGCCTGGTGGTTGGGCCAGGTCCGTGAACATGCCGGTGCATGGCAAACGGCGGTCGCGGCGTACCAAGCCGTGCCGCCGGCGCACGGTCAGTTCGCGCCTGCCGTCGAGGCAACGGCCCGCTGTTACCGCAGTTGGCTGGCCGAGCTTCGCGCAACTGGCAAGCCGGACGAGCGGCTGGCAGCGAAGGCGGCGCGCTACTTCGAGGGGCTCGTCGTCGGTCCCGACGGCCGCCCTCGGGAGCC
Source organism: uncultured Planctomycetia bacterium (assembly GCA_963807715.1). Classification (GTDB taxonomy): domain Bacteria; phylum Planctomycetota; class Planctomycetia; order Pirellulales; family PALSA-1355; genus CAWECK01. Next base: position 45,339 of record CAWECK010000015.1, on the reverse strand, counting down.
CTGGACGCCGGCCATGCGTCAGGCAGCTTTGGCGGCAGCCCGCTTGTTGCTGGAAGACGCCCATGAGGGGCAAGCACAGGCGGAGGAAGTGTTGAATGCCGCCTTGTCTCGAACGGATGATGCACCGGCCGATTGGCTGCAAGCGGCTCGCCGGCTGCTGGTCAGGACACTGGCGGCCCAAGGCCGATTCAAAGAGGCGACGCAGGCCGCGAATCGGCTGGCCGGCATCCCGCGGAGGAATTGCTGGCCCTGGTCGATGGATTATCGCGCAGTGCAGCCGCCGCGCCCCCCGCCAGCCGACTCTCGCTCGGCGACTTGCAGTTGGAAGTGCTGACGCTTGTCGACATTGAACGGGACAAACTCGCCGCTGCGTTGCGGCAGCGTCTGGACCGTCTGCGCGCAACCGCGCTGGCCGACGCCGGCCAGCGCGAGCTGGCGCTAACGACGATCGAGAAGCTGGCCCAGGAACTGCCGGAGGACGGCCAGGTTCATGAGACCTGGGCGGAATTGCTGACCGATGGCGACACGGCGAGTCGGAAACAGGCCGTAGCAAAATGGCGCGAAGTGCAGCGCAAGAGCCGTCCCGGCTCGTGCGCTGGTTCCGCGCCAATTACGGTTTGGCACGCTGCCTCTTGCTGCTGGGCAACAAAGCTGAAGCCCGCGCGATCATCCGCCTGGTGGCGAAGGCCAAGCCGGATTTGGGTGGCGCCGAGATGAAGTCGCGCTTTGATAAACTGCTGACGGAATGCGAGCGGTAGCCCCCGCAACCAACGCAGCCCCTTGCTTCGCAAAGCAAGGGGCTGCAAGCGCGGCTTCTCTGCGGTTCCATTTTTCCCCGCCGGGAGGCGCAGAGCAGTTCGCCGCGCAGATTCACGCGTCAACCATTCACCAAGGACCGCGGACGTAGTACACGCCAAACTGGTTCGTGTCGCTGGGCCAGGGGGGCGTGGGTGCGAAACCGTACCCGCTCGCCGCTGCGGCGCCAGGGCCGGGATACGGGCGCAGAAATTGGGCATCTATCCGCGAGACGCGGTTATTCCCCACGCCCCAGCCGTAGTTGGTTTGGCGTTCGGCGGTCGGCGGCACAACCAGCGCGATCGGTGCTCCGTAGGACGGATCATAATACGGGCCGTGCCACGGCTTGAAGCTGGCACGGTACATCGCGTTACGATTGCCCTTGAGCGGCCCATGATGCTGCTGGCTGGCCTTGCCTCCATGGCCGGCCTTTTCCCCGTGGTGGTGGCCGGCCTTGCCCAGGGGGCGGCCGTCGGCTCCACACGGTGTGCCGTCCGGGAGATAGTAGCCCGGCGCCTTCACGACTTCCTGCCCGATCGCAGTGCCGGCGCCCAGGCCAGCGATCACGATGGCGGCCCACAAAGCAGTTCGCATATCTGAAGAATCCTTTCTATTGAAAGCCGAGAGAGATAAACGAGTGCCGACGGCGCGCTCTCGCGGCAGTCGCGAGCGCCAGGTCAGACCACTAAAACCGATCATCCCTCCGGCGGAGTGTCGTGCGAGCCGATCTCGGCTGCCTCAATCTCAATGCTTAAGCAAGGAATGTCGGTGCTTGACCGTGGTCACGTTGTACGCGGCATCAGGATGGTACGCATAGTATTTTCGATGGTGCTTGTACAAGGATTCGTGTGGCGCCAGCGGCTCGTAAGTGATCCAGGTATGTCCGACCAACGGTGAATTCGGTAGGGGGGACACATATAACTGGGCCGGAACGCCCGGAGTGTCCGTATAATAGTTGGAGAACAAATGGGACGGCTTATAGTTGGCGTACAAATTGGCCGGGCCGCCGGCCAGCGACGCGCGGCCGGCGCCGGTCACGTGCATGCAGACCACAAACGTGGCGGCCAGGCTCAAAGCTTTGAGCGTCGTGCGAACCATGAGCGTGTCTCCTGAAGAACGAAAAGCAGTGCCTCGTGTCGCGGCTGGGAGCGAACCTGGGTCGGGACGCCCCCGGGTGACTACTGGCGAGGCGGGTACGTTAAGGCAGTCGAATCGGGGTAAGCCCCACGGGCAACGCCGTTGGGCAATTCGCCGCCCTGAGCTTACAGACACAATCTCGGCATGCACGGCGGTAGGGGTGAATCTTTGTCTGACGGATGTCAGCCTTGAGCCTGATTTGCAGCCGATGCCGGGAAAGCCGCCTGGGACAGTGCCCGCATAGGCGTTATACTTTGCGCCTACGGCACTCCGTGCGCAGCGAGTGAACGGGGGCATCGATTCGGAGCCGGCATCGGATAGAGCAACTGGCATCGGTTAACACAAAGTGTGCCGCAGCTCGTCCGCCTGCCGAGCCGTCGATACGACTGGCATGGCCGGCAAGGTTTAACAAGGATGAGTCCGCTGGCCGCCGCAGGCAACCTTTCCCAGCGCCCCGTTACCGGTCGCGGTGAGCCAATTCGCCCGCCGTCTCCCCAGACCTCCAGGGTTTTTTGAAGGACGCATGATCAAGCAAAATAAGCGACGCCCAGCGTTTACCTCGAACAAGGATGAAGCTCCCAGCATGGCTGCCTCCAATACCAACGGGACCGATCTCGACGCCACCCACACGGACGCCACGGCAACCGACGACCAGGCTGACAGCGCCGAGAGCAACGGTCACAAGGGGACCAACGGCGCGGCTAGCCACGGCGGCAAACGGCGCCGGGCCACGGCCCAAAGCGATGGCCGCCAGTCAGCGCGATATCTCGGTCAGCGAGTTCTTTGCCAAGAACCGCCATTTGCTGGGCTTCGACAATCCCCGCAAGGCGCTGCTCACGACGATCAAAGAGGCGGTCGACAACTCGCTGGACGCCTGCGAAGAAGCCGGCATCCTGCCCGAGATATGGGTCCATATCGAGGCGGCCGGTCCGAACCGTTTCAAAGTCGGCGTGCAGGACAACGGCCCTGGCATTCTGAAAAAGCAGATCCCACTGATCTTCGGCAAGCTGCTGTACGGCTCGAAGTTCCATCGCTTGCGGATGAGCCGCGGCCAACAAGGGATCGGCATCAGCGCGGCCGGCATGTACGGCGTGCTCACGACCGGCAAGCCAGTGAAGATCATTTCCAAGGTCTCGAAGCGCAAGCCTGCCCACTACTACGAAATTCAGATCGACACGAAGAAGAACCTTCCCGAGATTCTCAACGGCAGGGGCGAAGGCGACGACATTCCGCCGGGCGAACAAGGGGCGAAGTATATCGCGAAGCATGGCATCGAATGGATCGACCTGGATCACGGCACGCGAGTGACGATCGAGCTGGAAGCCAAGTATCACCGGGGCCGCGGCAGCGTCGACGAATACCTGGAGCAGACGGCCATCGCCAACCCGCACGTCACGCTGCACTACAAGGACCCGGACGGCGAAGAGCAGGCGTACGTGCGATCGACCGACACGCTGCCGCCGGAGCCGAAGGAGATCAAGCCGCATCCGTACGGCATCGAACTGGGCCTGCTTGTCACGATGCTCAAGGACACGCCGGCCAGCACGCTGTCGCAGTTTTTCACCACTTCGTTCAGCCGCGTCAGTCCATCGATCGCCGCCAGGATTTGCGAAACGGCCGGGATCACCACGCGGACCAATCCCCACAAAGTAGGCCGCGGCGAAGCCGACAAGCTTTATCAGGCCATCATGCAGACCAAGCATCAGGCACGCCGGCCACCGATTGCATCTCGCCGATCGGCGAGGCATTGCTGCTCAAGGGCTTGCACCACGTGGTGCCGGGCGAGTTCTATTGCGCAAGCACGCGGCCGCCTTCCGTCTATCGGGGCAATCCGTTCCAGATCGAAGTGGCCCTGGCTTATGGCGGCACGTCGAATGCCAGCCGCGTGCCGCTCGACACGCTCACGGAATTGCTCTCCGAGAGCGACGCCGCGCACTCTGCGGCAATTCCTCACCACCACCTTCAACGGCCTCGGACCCGACGCGGCCGACAAGATCCTGGAGGCGACCGGATCTGGGCACCCGCGCCTCGCCGGGCAAGCTCAAGCCGGCCGAGATCGCCAAGCTGCACGAAGCCATGAAAAACGTCAACCTGGAAGCCGGTCAGACGATGAACGTGATGCGCTACGCGAACCGCGTTCCCTTGCAGTTCCAGCATGGCGCCTGCGCGGTGACGCAAACGGTGACGGGCACGAATTGGCGATCCTACGGCCTGACCCAATCGCGAGGCTCGTTGCCGACGGGACCGGTGACCTTGATGGTCCACATGGCGAGCGTCTGGGTCCCCTTCACCAGCGAATCGAAAGAGGCCATCGCCAGCTATCCGGAAATCCAAAAGGAGTTGCGTCTCGGCTTGCAGTCGGTGGGAAGGAAACTGGGGATGTACCTCAGACGGCGGCTCAAGGTGAAGCAAGAAGGGGAGCGCCGCAACATCTTCCTACGCTATCTGGGCGAAGTGGCCCAGGCCGTGAGCAACATCAACGAAGCCGACAAGAACGCCCTCTATGAGCAACTGCTGGCCGTGGCCAAGAAGAAGACGGCAGCGGCCGACATCGAACTCGACGATCGCGGCAAAGTGATCGAGGAAGAACCCGAGGATTTCGGCGACAACGTGCTGATCGTCGAACGCAAGGCGGACGACTTCGCCGTCAAGCCGCGGAGCGGCCAAAGCGACGGAGCCAATTGAAGCCGTCGCAAAGCCAAGTAAATAAATCGCAAACTTCTGCGAACCCAACATCCCATAGATCCCACGACGAGAATTAGCTGATGGCCAAGAAAAGCAAGAAAGCCGCCGCGGCCCGCGCAACAGGTTCGGCGGTGAAGGTCAAACTTAACGACCGTGATCAAAAGACGATGAAAGATCTGGTCGGCCTGGCGGATCGTATCGTTGACGACGCGCAAAGGAAACGGGATCCCTATCTGGACATTCCCACCCGCTCTCTGTCGAACGTGCGCTACAACAAGAGCAAAGGGTTCATCGAGATGGGGAGCAACTCAAACCGCCGTCAATTGTTCAACCTGTCGCAAGCCAAGAGTTACATGCAAACGGTGCTGGTCGCCAGCGGCTGCAAGTCGCTGGTTGAGCAGTCCAAGACGACTAGCATCCGAGGTCTCTATTACCTGCTCAAGCACTCTATCGAAGGAACTCGCGAAGAAACCTTCGATACTCAGGAAGATTGCGACCCGGTGATCGAAGATGTCGAGGTGACGCTAAACACGCTACGTGAAGCGCTGCACGTGTATGCGTCCAACCGCGGCGGAATGGTGGGGCCGATCACGCTTATCGACAGCGGGGACGAGATCGACTGCGCGCGGATGGGGTCGGGCGGCTATAGTATCCCCTCGATCGTCGAGCCTGAGGTTATCAAGTTCGAAAAGAACGAAGCGGATTTCATCCTGCACGTGGAAAAAGACACGGTGTGGCGACGCTTCAACGAAGACAAATTCTGGCGGACTCACAACTGCATCCTGACACACGGTGGCGGCCAACCTCCGCGCGGCGTCCGGCGATTGCTCAATCGCATGCACAACGATCTTACGCCGGGCGGCATCCGCGATAAGGAGTGCAAACTGCCCCCCTTGCCGATCTATTGCTTGCTCGATAATGACCCGTGGGGATACTACATCTACAGCGTGCTTAAGCAGGGTTCGATCAACCTGGCGTATGAGTCGGCGCGCATGGCGATCCCGAATGCTAAGTTCCTTGGGCTGCGGTCGATCGATTTTGAACGCTGCGGTCTTTCGCCTAGCGTCCGCATCAACCTTAATGAGCAAGACATCAAACGGGCAAAGCAGATTGCCGCCTATCCCTGGTTCAGCGATAAGACCGCTAAATGCCGAGCCTGGCAAAAAGAAATCGCAACGATGATCTCCAATGGTTTCAAGCTGGAAGTGGAGGCCTTGATCAGCAAAGACATCAGTTACGTCACCGAGGTCTATGCCCCGGCACGGATCGCCGAAAAGGATTGGCTGGAATAAGCGGCGGGCGAGAGCGGCGAGATTGATTCATGCCGCTGAATGGATTCACGCGTCCGGAAAAAGCCCAGGGATTACCATCCCTGGGTCTCCTCGCCCCATCGGCATATCACTCAAAACACACGTCAGTCAAAGAATTTGAAAAGGAGAACCCAGGGATGGCAATCCCTGGGCTTTGGGTCGCGCCCGGTGCGCCGCTGCTCTAAACTCGCAGCACGATCTTGCCGCTCAAGGTGCCCGCATGACGTAGCGTGTTGTCTTCCTGCAAACGGTGAGCGACCGCCGTTTCGGTGAGGGGCATTTCGCGGGCAATGTTGGCACGCAACTGACCCGCGACAAGCCAGCGGTTGATGTCCGCCGCGCAGGCATCCTGCTCCTTGGGCGTCGCGTTGAACATGGCGAAGCCGTGCAAGCTGCAGCCCTTCACGTAGAAGGGCCCCACCGGGAAGACCGGCCGCGCCTCGCGTCCGGCCATCAGGATCATGCGGCCCCGCGGAGCCAGCAAGGCGACGCTGCGGTCGAAGTCGGGTTCGCGTTGGGTCTCCCAATAGACGTTCACCCCTTCAGGAGCGAACTGTTTGACCTGGGCGGCGACATCGTCGGAGCGGTAGTTGATCGCCAAATCGGCCCCCAGGCGCCGACACGTTTCCAAATTCTCGTCGCTGCCGGCGGTAGTAATCACGTGGGCACCGAGGGCCTTGGCCATTTGCACCACGGTCGAGCCGACGCCCCCCGATCCGCCATTGACGAAGATGGTCTCGCCAGAAAGCAGCTGCGCATCGCGGACCAGGCCCAAATGAGCGGTAATTCCCACCAAGGCCACGGCGACCACCTGTTCGTCCGTGACTTCGGCGGGAGTGTGGTAAAGCCAACGCTCGTCAACGGCCGCGTATTCGGCAAAAGTTCCTTGCCGGCCCAACAGACCTTGGTTGCTCCCCCAGACCCTGTCGCCAACATGACAGCGCGTGGCACAAGTCCAACCGCAACGACTTCCCCCGCCAAATCACAACCAACAACAAAGGGAAGCGGCAGTTGCATCGGCACAGCCCGCCCGAATGTAGGTGTCGATCGGATTGACCGCGACCGCATGCACTTTGACGAGCGCCTGGCCAGGGCTCGGGTCCGGGGCCGGCAGGTCTCCGTAGATGATGTTTTCCGGAGGGCCTGTTTGACGGATAAAGGCGGCCTTCATGCTTCAACCTTGGTTCGGGGGCTGCTGCAACATGGAATAGCCGCAGTATATCACCCCGGCGCCGAGAACCACGCTCGCCCAACCCGCGAACTGCCAACGCTTCCGGTCAGGTTGCGATCGAATAAAATCGCCTGCCTGCTGCGAATAGGGTCCGGGCAAGTCCTGCAGAAATAGCCATTTTTGCCACGACTCCGCCGGGCTCATCGTAAATGCCTCGCGGCGCACGCGGTTTATATCCACCCTGGGGACAGACAATTTCAAATACGCCAGGATCCCGAGCCCCGCCAAGATCACGAGGACTCCGAGAAACAGGATGCCCTTGCCGGGGTTCCAGCTTGGCCCCTGGGATCGTTCGTCCAGAGGGGCTGGCTGCAGATTTCTTAGGCCGCGCAGCGTCGGTATGTCCAGCGTCGCTCCGCAGGCACAGTGGATATTTTCGCCGGCCTGCGCGGTTTCGACCGGTGTGGAAAGACCGCAGGAACAGGGAAGCAAGTATCGAGTGCTCATAGCCGCCTGAAATTGATAGACCGAAGTTGTCAGACCGGAGGGCATGGTTTCACGACGCCTCGTCGCCCCATCACTACGTAACGGACGCGAAGCGGTTCGGTTATTCGCAATTTGTGATGGTTGGGCTGCCAGATTTGAGCAGGGCACTCCTTCGGGTCCCGGCAGAGCCATGCATGCTACTAGCCTGGACGCGGGTCTTCAAGCGGGCATGGAGCGGTCCGAAATCGTTAGTCTCAGCGACGATGCGGCCAGATTGCTGGAAACACTTCGGGGAGGCGACGATATCCGCCCCCCCAGCAGCCCACCGTAAAATCAAGTCGCCGCCTCTAGACCAACGACGACAAGTCATTACAATTGAAAGGCTAATTTGGGTACGTCAGATTCGATGGCTCCCTAGGCCAATCCCAAGGGGCAAGGCTAACAGTCCAGATCGAAACGAGGTTGGACAAACGGACAGATCTGTCTGGACAGGGGGACAGATCCTTGTGGGCGAGGGACAGGGAGGTAGAAATCGGCGTGCTTCTGTGTGTAATTGGGCAATATAGGAAGAGGAGATTGACTCGCAAATCGCAATAGTTTGCCCGATGCGCGGTATCTTTTGCCAAATTGCTCTCAAGGTTGCCGCAGTCTAAGGTTTAAGTGATAGAATTTGTTGGCTTTCTGCGGCGGTTCTGGAAATAATGGGTTGTGTCTCTGACCGGTACTCCCCAGGACCCTGTGGCTCTAGAGAAGGAGCTCCCAGTGAGATTGCTCTAGCGAGGGCTTTTCTCGGCGCACTTTCGCTGCGGCTGTGTCCAAGTATCGGTTGCGAGAACTCCATTGTTGGGCTGCCGGCCACCCTGAGGGTTGCTGGACGCGCGCACTCACATATCACATTTGGCTCACGTTAGGAGTGTTGACTTGTACGACGCATTATTGGACGAACTGGAAGACGACACGACTCCACATCAGGACGACGTGGTTGATCTGGCCGACAAGCCGGTCGACGATATCGAAGTCGACGACGATCTGGACGGTCCCGACATCGCGGCCGACCTGGATCTGGATGTGGACCCTAAGGCCGAAGAACTTGCTCTCGGTCGCCGAAGAGGAAGGCGAGTCCTGGTCCGACGATCCCGTGCGCATGTACCTGACGCAGATGGGCGAGATTCCGCTGCTCACCCGCCAACAGGAAATCGCCTTGGCCAAACGGATCGAAGTCACTCGGGCTCGCTTTCGCCGCAAGTTGCTGCATTGCGACTATGTGATCCAGTTTGCCGTCAAGATCCTCAAGCGGGTCCATGCCGGCGAACTCCCCTTCGATCGCACGGTGCAAGTCTCGGTGACCGACCGGCTGGAGAAGGAGCAGATCCTGGGACGATTTCCGCACAATCTACGGACCATCGAAACGCTGCTCAAGCGGAATCGCGAAGACTATCGCGTCGCTACCTGCAAGAACGCCAAGATGTCGCAGCGCCGCGAGGCTTGGCGGCGGTTGGGGCGTCGCCGATTGCGGGCTGTAAAGCTGGTCGAAGAACTCGGCCTGCGCACGCAGCGTCTGGAAGGGATGATTCGCACCCTGGAAGATTTCAGCCGCCGCGCCGGACGTACTCAAGGACCAGATTCAACTGCACCGCAAAGGCAAGGGGCCGATCGCCGAGCGCAAGCCTTGGATGATCGAGTTTCGCAATATCCTGCGGGCGACGCAGGAGTCGCCCACCAGCCTGCGCAATCGTGTCAACTGTTTGAAGGTCGTTTACTCCCAATATCAAGAAGCCAAGCGCGGCCTATCGGAAGGCAATCTGCGGTTGGTGGTGTCGATCGCCAAAAAGTATCGCAACCGTGGGCTAAGCTTCCTGGATCTGATCCAAGAAGGAAATGCCGGCTTAATGCGCGCCGTCGACAAGTTCGAATATCGTCGCGGCTTTAAGTTCTGCACCTACGCAACCTGGTGGATCCGGCAAGCGATTACGCGTGCGGTGGCCGATCAGAGCCGCACGATCCGCATTCCAGTCCACATGGTCGAGACAATGTCCCGCGTGCGCAATGTTTCGCGTCAACTGTTGCAAGAACTGGGGCGCGAGCCGACGATCGAAGAAACGGCCCGGGCCGCCGGCACCGCCGTCGACGAGGCTCGCCGCGTCTTGGCGATGAGTCGTTATCCGATCAGTCTCGACCGCCCGGTGGGAAACAGTGAAGACAGCCACTTCGGCGACCTGCTCCCCGATTCCGGCGCCGAGAATCCGGCCGTCGGCGCGGCCAGGAGATGCTTCGCGGTCGCATCGCCAAGGTGCTCAAGACGCTCAGCTATCGCGAGCGCGAGATCATCAAGTTGCGTTACGGCCTGGGAGACGGTTACAGCTACACGTTGGAAGAAGTGGGCCACATTTTTAAGGTGACCCGCGAGCGCATCCGCCAGATTGAAGCCAAAGCCGTCCGTAAGCTGCAGCAGCCGAGCCGCAGCCAGGAGTTGATTGGGTTTTTGGATTAGGTCGGCGGGACAGGCGGCGCCGAGCCGCTGAGTCAGAACGGACGAATTTAACCGGGCCGGATGAGGCAACGTCTCATCCGGCCCGGTTTTTTGTTGCGGGATGTGGTTTGATATGACGTGCGGGAGAAGGGGCGACTTACAAATACCTCAACGGCTCAAGCCCGTAAGCGCAGCCCTCGAATAAGAAAACTATGTCGATACACGATCACAACCGCCGGGCCTGGGATGCCCTGGTCCGCGAAGGCCAGCGTCACACTCGGCCGGCGCCGACGAGGACTTTCAAAATCCGCTGGCAGCGGTTGACAGTTGTGGTTGGCTCGGCGCAAGCATCCGGGGACAACGCGTCTTATGTCTCGCCAGCGGCGGCGGACGGCAAAGCGCGTTGTATGCCGCCGCCGGAGCCCTCGTGACCGTCGTCGACATCAGCCCGGAAATGTTGGCCCTCGATCGCGTCGTGGCTGCCCAGCGCGGGCTGGAGGTGCGCACGGTCGAGGCGTCGATGGACGACCTTTCAGCCCTCTCGGCTGGAAGCTTTGATATCGTGATCCAGCCGGTGAGCACCTGCTACGTGCCGGACGTGCTGGCCGTGTATCGGCAGGTTGCCCACGTGCTTGCTTCCGGCGGTCTGTATATCTCCCAGCATAAGCAACCGAGCAGCCTGCAAGCCAAGGTCGATCCGTCGGGCCGCGGCTACGAATTGACCGAACCCTATTACCGGAAAGGCCCGCTCCCCGCCGTGGTGGACAGCCCGCACCGCGAGCCCGGTACGTGGGAGTTCCTGCATCGCTGGGAGGACCTTCTGGGAGGACTGTGCCGTAGCGGGTTCGTGATCGAAGATGTCCAGGAGCCGTTGCTCGCTGAGCCGCAAGCGGCGGTGGGCAGCTTTGCGCATCGGAGCAGCTATTTGCCCCCCTACGTGCGGATCAAGGCCCGGCGCAGCGGACGAGCCGGGGATCGCGCCACCGCGGCAAAGGTATGGCTGCCCCTAAGCTAAACGACGCCTGAGATAAACGATGCCTGAGAGTTAAGCGAAACCTCAATCCGCATCGAGATCGGACAGTCGCGCGGCGGGCACCGGGAATTGATCGCAGAGATCGAAGACCTCGCCCCGCAAGCGAGTATGTAAGTCGGCGTCGGTCGGCGTCTTCAGTGCCTGGATCATCCAGTGGGCGATTTGCTTCATCTCGGCCGTGCTCATTCCGCGCGTCGTGAGTGCCGGCGTGCCGACGCGGACGCCTGAGGGGTCCATCGGCTTACGCTGGTCGTAGGGGATCATGTTTTTATTCACGGTGATGCCGCAGGCCCCCAGGATTTGCTCCGCCGGCTTGCCGCTGACGCCGAGCGTGGTCACGTCCAACAGCAGCAGGTGATTGTCAGTCCCGCCGCTCACCAGCCGCACGCCGCCAGAGAGCAGCGCTTCCGCCAGCGCCTTGGCATTGTCGATAACCGCTCGGGCATAAACCTTGAAATCCGGCCGTAAGGCTTCGCCAAAACAGATGGCCTTGCCGGCGATGACGTGCATGAGCGGCCCCCCCTGAATTCCTGGAAATACGTTGCGATCGAGGTCTTTGGCGTACTCGGCGCGGCACATCGACAGGCCGCCGCGCGGACCGCGCAGCGTCTTGTGCGTGGTCGTGGTAACAAAATCGGCCACCGGCACGGGGTTGTCGTGCAGGCCAGCTGCCACCAGTCCGGCATAGTGGGCCATGTCCACAAAGAGTTTTGCGCCGACTTCCTTGGCGATTTCGGCAAAGCGGGCGTGCGGAATCTCGCGCGGATAGGCGCTGGCCCCGGCGACAATCAGTTTCGGCTTATGCTCACGCGCCAGAGCCGCCACCTGATCGAAATCCAACCGATTCGTATCGCGCGTAACGCCGTAGCTGACGAAGTGGTACAGCATGCCCGATATATTCAGCTTCATGCCGTGCGTCAGATGCCCCCCCATTGCCAGATCGAGGCCGAGCACCGTGTCGCCAGGTTGGACGGCCGACAGGTAGACCGCCAGGTTAGCCTGGCTGCCGGAATGGGGCTGGACGTTGGCATGTTCCGCGCCGAAGAGCTTCTTGGCGCGGTCGCGCGCCAGGTCCTCGATGGTGTCGCAATGCTCGCAGCCACCGTAGTAACGGCGACCCGGATACCCTTCGGCGTATTTATTGGTGAGCACGCTCCCCACGGCCTGCATGATGGCGGGGCTGGTGTAGTTCTCGCTGGCGATCATTTCCAGACCGTCATGTTGACGATCCATTTCTTCCGAGAGGGCCGTCCAGACTTGTGGATCTTCTTGAGCAATGAAATTCATAACACCAGCCCATCGGCGAGGAGAAAGAATGAAACGCATATTGTCGAATCTAGCCGGCTAACCGTCAACCGGGCACAGGGGGCGATATTGGCGGTGACGGGGTGACTTTGCCGAGCCGGATGCATCGTCTTCCGGGCTCGGCAGGGAAATCTCGATGGATTACGCATCGCGCTCGGGAAATCCTCCGTCAAACGCGTGCCTTGTCACCTTGTCAGTATTGATTTCTTGACGTTCCGGCGTTCTTACGAAGCGGCATGCCATTGAAGGCAGCTCGCAGGCAGCTTTATGGACAAATGCGGCCGGCCGAAGAGGGCTGGTGATCCGCATTTGTCTTGATCTGCGGAAATCCGTGTAACCTGTAGGTTGCTTGCGTCTCTGTGGAGCGACGAACGACTCGACGTTTGGCCGTTGGCCTTATGTTGTTTTACGAAGACTTTATCCGCAGATTTAGCAGATTAACACGGATGGGAATGAAAGCGCCGTGCGCCGATTTTGAAACATTTAGGCAAGTCGCCACATGAATTCTTCTCGGCTTGCAAAGAGATTGACGGTTAGCAGCGTTGGAAGAGAAGGCCGACCTTGTAGCCTTTATGCGCTGTTGATAAGCAGGAAGCTGATTGCAGGATTGCGGGGCCGCCCGTATTGCAGGCTAACTCTCTCACGAATCTTCCACGGAAGCAGAGAGGGCGGCGTCCACGGCTCTCGCGCAGTCGCGCTTCACTGCCGACGCTTCGCGAGACAAGCCGAATCTGCGCGGTCGTGCCCAACGACAAGCTGCCGATCGTCGGAGCCACGGCATTAGAGGGACCGACAGCCGGCTTTACTTCGGGAACAGGATTGCTCGTCTGCGTTGAGATGGTCGTCCCCACAAGCGCATTGAGCGGCGGCGATTCGACGGTAATAGCGATCCGTGGAGCATTGACCATTGCCGAAGATGCCATCGCCGGGGACGCGGCTGGCGAGCCGCTTGCCTCCACTGCCGGCGCGACCAACGGTGAGCTCACGCTCGGACTGACTGCGACTTGTATTGGCTGGGGGGTAGTGAGGTAATCGATGACGTCGAGCGCGTCTGCCGGAGTCACGTACCCGTCGCCATTGACGTCCAGATAATCGGGAGGTGGATTCGGCGGATTGGGCACCGGGCCCAATATCCCGGCACCGTTGAAGGTGAGGTAATCGATGATGGTGAGCGCATCATCCGGATCGACCTCGCCTGAATTGTCGACGTCCTGAGGAAGCACTGGATTTTGCCAGGGGTCGCCCGCGGTGACGAAAAACGTCTGCGTCAGCGACGTACTTTGCGAGTCGTGCAACGTTACGGTAACTTCTATCGTGCCCGTGACGTTGGGGGCGACCGCATAGCTCAAGCGTCCGTCGATCGACACGGCAGGCAGGCTGGAAAAAAAACTGGGGTCGTTGGTCGCCACCGTGTAGTAGATGTTGCTCCCGCCGGCGCTGGGTGCGTATCCGTTGGTGATCGTGGCCCAATCGGCGATCGACTGCGGCAGAGCGTTCTTCGGCACCACCTGATTGGGTCCACCGGTGAAGGCCGGCAGCAAAACAGGTCCCCCGGAATAATACAGGGGAGCAGCAATAGGATACGCCAGCGCCTTGTTGGCCGAAGTTCTCGTCCAGTTGCAGGTTGGCTGTAAATTCCGCGACGAATCCTGTCGAAGCGTAGGTGGACGGGGCGGGGCCGCTAGCCACGACCGCGCCACTGGGATTGACCGTAATGTTGATCGTATTGACATTGTTCAACTGCACCCAGTCAATGGCCACAGATTGCCCGCCGGTATTCCACTCCTCTATCGTTCCTCCCCAACCAACGTAGATGTTCCCATTACTCGTCAGTGTCAGGGCACTGGCTCCGGTGCCCGCTAGTTCACCGGCATTGGCGACCCCTTGCTGGCCAAAAGAGAGGTCGGGGGTGCCGTCGGTGTTGAATCGGGCAACTCCTCCTTGGTCGCTGGCCAAAATCTTGCCGTCCGCCTGAACCGCGACTGCGGTGACCTCGGTAAACGACGGCAAAGGCAAATACCCGTTGCCATTGAACGTGGTGTCCAGAGTTCCATTAGCAGTCAGTCTCACGAGAAAACCGATATTCGACTCCTGCCCCGCAACCAGAATCGTTCCGTCCGGCTCGACGAGAGTAGAGGTGACACTGCTTAAACCGCTCCCCTGGAGCACATTCACCTGGCCGCCATTGCCGAAAGTTGAGTCGAGCGAGCCGTTGCTCTCGTAGCGTGCCAGATTTAGCGAGGTGCTGTAGGTCTGCGAAGCAGCAATATACGTGGTTGTGATGGACGCCTTGACCACCGTGGTGGGGTTGGCCACCAGTGGCGCTGGCGGCTGCCCAGGAGTGGCACTCACGTTGATATCAAACGTTTGGAAGGCCGAGGTGAGCCCCTGCCCTGTGTCTTGCAGTGCTATGGTGACATGAGCCGTGCCCGTTGCGCCCGGCGCCACTTGATAACTCAAAGTGCCGTCGACCGAAATCGTAGGCAGGGTGGTGAACAGCGAGTTGTCATCGGTTTGCACCTGGAAACCCAACTGTTGCCCCGCTGCTCCCGCCTGACCGGCACTGACGATCGTGGCCCAGTTCTGCACGGTTTGCAGACCGGCATTCGTCGCCACGTCCTGATTGGGGCCCACGTTGAAAGCGGGCGTCCTGAAAAATATTGAAGCACCCCGTTGTGGCCAAAACTCAGATCGGGCTGAAGGTCGGAGTCGAGGCGAACCAGACTGTCGTACGCGGGCGAAGTATTGAGATAACCGCCCCCACCGGTCCCGGCGATCAATAATTTTCCACCGCTGGCAATTGTCATGCCCGTGGGAACCCAATAATTCAAATTATTATTGACTGTCGTCCCGCTCGATTGGACGGTCTGACCCGAACTACTGTACGCCGCGACATCCAAACCAGTCTGTCCCCCGCTGGCCACATAGATCGAACCGTCGCTGCCAATGACGATTGCGCCCGGCGAGGCCCCACTGTTCACCACGGCGCCTTGTTGGCCGAAAGTGGTGTCTAAACTGCCGTCCGAATTCAGCCGGGCCACTGAACCACCTTCGCTGGCCGTCACGATCTTTCCATCCGGCTGGACGGCAATCGCACCGACGCCACTTCCGGAGGTCAATTGCAGGTAGCCATCGTCGCCAAACGTGGTATCAACCCTGCCGTCGACGTTGTAGCGGACTAAGAAGCCGCCGTATTCTGCCTGAGTATCAGTGACGTCTTGCCCGCCCACTAAAATCTTGCCATCGGGTTGAACCGCTGCCGTAGCAAGAAAGGTTTCGTAATCGAAGGTTCCTCCAGCGAAGGATGCAGGCACCGGGACAATCACCTGCCCGCCGCTGGCGTAGCTGGTGTCGAGTGTGCCGTCGCCATTGAAGCGAGAGATGTCCAAGTCGATGCCACTTCCGACGTCAATGGAGGCCACCTGCAGCGTTTGCTGACTGTCGGGAATAGTTATCTCGCTAAACGCCGGACCCGGAGCCGGCGTGATGGCCTGAGGGGAGACCGCCAAAATGGCCGCCGCAGAAAAGAGCTGCCGCGATTCCAGGGCTTCGATGGTCGTCCGCCGGCAACGTCCGGATAGCCCGGGCAGCGCGATTCCGATATTGTGGCGGACTAGGAGACGACGCGAAAACATGCGGCCTGCTTTCGGCACGTGAGCAGATTTCGCCAGGAAGGTTTTTTTGGGGAAGTCGCTGGCTCGACGAAGCCCCAGTTTAGTATCCGTGTGGTAGAGGAAATCTCCGTGTACTATAGGTAGATACGCCTTCTCGGTCGAGGAAAATCGGCACTGGGCAATTCGTTTATGGCCACCATTTTGTTCACTTGGGAACTCGGCGAGGGGCTTGGGCACCTGGTCAATCTGCGGCCGCTTGTGGCCGGACTCGTCGAAAGGGGACATCAGGTCGCCGTGGCCCTGCGCGATCTCTCGCGAGCCCGTCAAGCGCTGCCGTATCCGCAAGTGCGCCTGTTTCAAGCGCCCTTCAAGAGTCGAACCATCGGCGGCGGCCCCGAGGTTTGCACTTTTGCCCAATTGCTGCGCGACACCGGTTTCGGCGACCAAGCGGAATTGTCGGCCTTGGTCGAGGCCTGGCGCAACCTGCTGGCTTCCGTTGGACCGCAAGTAATTGTTTGCGACCACAGTCCGTTGGCGCTGCTTGCCGCGCGGCTGACACCGGCCCGGCGTGCGCTGCTCGGCACCGGCTTTTTTTGTCCGATTGACGAGTCGCCGCTTCCCAATTTGCGACATTGGATCACTGTCGACGCCCGCCAACTCGAGCGCGACGAAACGCAAGTGCTCGACAACATCAACGCGACGTTGCGACTTTTTCATGCCCCGCCACTGCAGCGCATCTCGCAGCTCTACCACCTGGTCGACGAAAACTTCCTGGTAACCTTTCGCGAGTTGGATCACTATCCCGGGCGTCAAGGCGCAACGTACTGGGGCGCTTGGACGGAGAGCTGGGGCCAGCCGGCGCGATGGCCGGCTGGCGACGGCCCGCGAGTCTTCGCCTATCTGAAACCTTGCCCGGCCTTGGACCAGGTATTCGCTGCGCTGCGGAAAATGAATGCCTCGGTCGTGGCGTATCTGGACCACGTCGACGCCGGCACTCAGTCGCGGCTAGCCGGCGAGCGGGTCGCGATCGAGCGCTCGCCGGTGGCAATCGCCGCTGCCGCTCGCGATTGCGACCTGGCCGTGCTCAACGGCAATCACGGAACCACCGTGGCCATGCTGTTGGCCGGAAAGCCGACGTTGCAGGTGCCGATCTACCTCGAGCAAGCGCTGTTCATGCAAGCCGTGGTTCGGCTGGGGGCGGCATTAGGGGCGTCCCCGGTGGGCACGGATCCGCTGGAAGCGCGTCTGGAAGCCTTGCTCGCGAACCACGCTATCGACAGTCCGCGACGGATTTTGCCCAGCGCGATTCTTCGTTCGACCCGCAACGACAAATCGCCGCCGTGCTCGATCGGATTGAAGCCTTGGCAGAACCGGCCTGACGGCGTTCGCGGGACGTGAACCGTTGCCGCCCCTGACGGCCACCGTGGGGAGATTCGGCGAAAAAATTCTTGACTCTCAACTTAGGCGACTTTATATTCTGGTCTATTGCCAAATGGGGTTTGAATTCACACCGCGGTGGGGGCTGTTTTCAGCGAGTCGGATTTGCCGAGGCGAGGACGTTTTTCGTTCTGGAACCGGCGTCGCGGCCCGCGAGAAAAAAGTCTGTTCACGTTCATGTCGGGAACCTTCCTTATAGCGAAGCAATCTTGCTCTCGAGTACGTCACTCCGTCGCGTCTAACCCAGAGCCGGATGCTGAGGGTTGGAAGGAGTATTTCGTCGCATGGAGGATTTTGCGGCCCACGCAGCACCAGGATGTGATCGAACCTTAACAATCGCGTGCCCCGCCCTGCCTGCCTGATCGCTTGGCCCAGATAGAGTGCGCGTCCAAAGAAGGGACTATTTCAGCTCATGACTCCGGCCAGCAGCGACGCGTGGGGTAGCGGTGAATTCAACGATCGACCACGGTCTAAAAAGGGCGGGCGGAAGAAGCGCCGGCCGAGCCGCGACGCACACAAGAAGCACTTCCTCGGCGGCCATTTGTTCGAGCACCTCGAATCCCGGCAGATGTTCGCCGCTATCGTCTGGAGCGGCGACGGCGACGGCACGACCTGGACGAGTCCGGCCAACTGGGTTGGCGGCGTCGTGCCTGGCGCGACCGACGACGCGGTCATCGGCTCATCGAGCCAGACGATCGACATCTCAGGCAACATCACGGTCAACAGCGTCACCAGCAGCGACCCGTTGGACGTCACCGGCGGTTCGTTCACGGTGCAGGGGGGCACGTCGCAAGCCAACGATGGGCTGACGGTCGCCAGCGGCGCGGCGCTGACGGCGACCGGCTCCGGCACGTCGTTCACCACGTCCGGCACAGACGTGATCGATGGCGCATCGTTCTACGCGCAAAGCGGGGCGAGCGTTTCGCTGCCGGGGGCGACGAGCTATTCGTTGACCGGCAGCGCGACGTTCGAAGCGACGGGCACGGGGAGCAAGCTGTCGCTCGCGAACCTGACCAGTATTTCGGTCGACACGTCGGATTATGCCGAGCAGGCGCAATTCATGGCCCTGGCCGGAGGGACGGTCACGTTGTCGTCGCTGGCCCAGGTCGACACCGGCCCGGTGGTATTGGAGAGCGACGGCACGGGGAGCGTGTTGAACGTCCCGTCGCTCACCAGCCTGACGGGACTAACCTCGTGGGGCTCAATCGCCACCTTGCAGGCCACCAACAGCGGCAAAGTTCAAGACCCGCTCTTGACCACGCTCAACAACGTGAACATGACGCTCGACGGCACCGGCACGATCTCCACCAGCCAGATCGTCAGCTTCACAGGCGGCACGCTGACTGTAAGCGGCGGAACTCCAAGTTTCAGCAGCCTGGCCGACATCGACGGCTCCAACTTCCAGGTCAGCGGCGGAGCGACGCTCAGCCTGCCAGCGGCGACGAGCTATTCGCTGACCGGCAGCGCGACGTTCGAAGCGACAGGCACGGGGAGCGAGCTGTCGCTGGCGAACCTGACCAGTATTTCGGTCGGCACGTCGGATTATGCCGAGCAGGCGCAATTCATGGCCCTGGCCGGAGGGACGGTCACGTTGTCGTCGCTGGCCCAGATCGACACCGGCCCGGTGGTGTTGGAGAGCGACGGCACGGGGAGCGTATTGAACGTCCCGTCGCTCACCAGCCTGACGGGACTAACCTCGTGGGGCTCAATCGCCACCTTGCAGGCCACCAACAGCGGCACCGTTCAAGACCCGCTGTTGACCACGCTCAACACCGTGAACCTGACGCTCGACGGCACCGGCACGATCTCCACCAGCCAGATCGCCAGCTACACTTACGGTACGATCGACCTCAGCGGCGGAACTCCAAGTTTTAGCAGCCTGGCCAACATCAACGATTCCAACTTCCAGGTCAGCGGCGGAGCGACGCTCAGCCTGCCAGCGGCGACGAGCTATTCGCTGACCGGCAGCGCGACGTTCGAAGCGACGGGCACGGGGAGCAAGCTGTTGCTAGCGAACCTGACCAGTATTTCGGTCGACACGTCGAATTATGCCGAGCAGTCGCAATTCATGGCCCTGGCCGGAGGGACGGTCACGTTGTCGTCGCTGGCCCAGGCCGACACCGGCCCGGTGGTGTTGGAGAGCGACGGCGCGGGGAGCGTGTTGAACGTCCCGTCGCTCACCAGCCTGACGGGACTAACCTCGTGGGGTTCAATCGTCGCCTTGCAGGCCACCGACAGCGGCACCGTTCAAGACCCGCTCTTGACCACCCTCAACGACGTGTACTTGACGGTTGACGGCACCGGCATCATCGGCACCAGCCACTTGACCGATATCGACAACTCCAGTCTCTACGTCAGCGGCGGCGGCACGCTGAGCTTGCCGGGGGTGACCAGTTACAACGTCGACTACGGTGATAATCCCACGCTGCAGGCCAGCGGCGCCGGCAGCGTGCTGTCGCTGCCCAACCTGAGCAGCATGAACCTGGCCCTTTATAACACGACTGTCGAAGTCAACGCGCTCTCCGGCGGCCAGGTAAGCCTGCCCAGCCTCACGCGGGCCGAGACGGGCCGGATCTTCTTTGAAAGCGACGGCAGCGGCAGCCTGCTCAATCTGGCCGCAATGGTTAGTTTTGGTGACGGCGACAATTGGTACTCCAGCGGCCTCCAGGCGACCAACAGCGGCGCGGTCGACGACCCGAACCTGACCACGCTGTACGACGTCTCCCTGACGCTCGACGGCACCGGCACGATCGACACCAGTCAGATCATCACCTTCACCGCCGGCGAGATCAACCTCAGCGCCGGAAGCCCGTCATTCAGCAGCTTGACCAATATCGACGACTCCAGTCTCTACGTCAGCGGCGGCACGCTGAACTTGCCGGGGGTGATGGCCTACGACGTTGACTACGGTTATAACCCCACGCTGCAAGCCGACGGCGCCGGCAGCGTGCTGTCGTTGCCCAACCTGAGCAGCATAACCCCGGCCCCATACAATAGTACTGTCTTCGTCAACGCGCTCTCCGGGGGCCAGGTCAGCCTGCCCTGCCTCACGCAGGCCCAGACGGGCCGGATCTTCTTCGAAAGCGACGGCAGCGGCAGCCTGCTCAATCTGGCCGCATTGGTTTATTTTGCTGACGGCGCAAACTGGTACTCCAGTTCTCTCCAGGCGATTAACAGTGGCACGGTTGACGACCCCCACCTGACCACGCTGTACGACGTCTCCCTGACGCTCGACGGCACCGGCACGATTGCCATCAGTCAGATCGCCAGCTTCACCGCCGGTCAGATCAACCTCAGCGGCGGCACGCCGTCCTTCAGCGGCTTGACCGATATCGACAACTCCAGTCTCTACGTCAGCGGCGGCACGCTGAGCTTGCCGGGGGTGACCGCTTTCAACGATGACTACTATAATAGTTCCACGCTGCAGGCCAGCGGCGCCGGCAGCGTGCTGTCGCTGCCCAACCTGAGCAGCCTGAACGTCGCCCCGTATAACTCGATCGTCTACGTCAACGCGCTCTCCGGCGGCCAGCTCAGCATCCCCAGCCTCACGCGGGCCGAGACAGGCCGGGTATTCTTCGAAAGCGACGGCAGCGGCAGCGTGCTCGATCTCTCCGCATTGGTTAGTTTTGATAATAGCGCAGACTGGTACTCCAGTGGCCTCCAGGCGACCAACAGCGGCACGGTCACCGCCCCCCTGCTTACCACGCTCTACGACGTCACCCTGACGCTCGACGGCACCGGCACGATCGCCACCAGTCAGATCACCAGCCTCACCTACGGCCAGATCGACCTCAGCGGCGGCACGCCGTCCTTCAGCGGCTTGACCGATCTCGACGACTCGAGTCTCTACGTCAGCGGCGGCACGCTGAGCTTGCCCGCGGTGACCACTTACAACGAGGACTACGGTTATAATTCCACGCTGCAGGCCAGCGGCGCCGGCGTGCTGTCGCTGCCCAATCTCAGCAGCCTGAACGTGGCCACTACGAACACGACCGTCTACGTCAACGCGCTCTCCGGCGGCCAGGTAAGCCTGCCCAGCCTCACACGGGCCGAGACGGGCCGGATCTTATTCGAAAGCGACGGCAGCGGCAGCCTGCTCAATCTGGCCGCATTGGTTAGCTTTGGTGACGGCGGCGATTGGTACTCCAGCGGCCTCCAGGCGACCAACGGCGGCACGGTCGACGACCCCAACCTGACCACGCTGTACGACGTCTCCCTGACGCTCGACGGCACCGGCACGATTGCCACCAGCCAGATCACCAGCTTCACTGCCGGTCAGATCAACCTCAGCGGAGGCACGCCGTCCTTCAGCGGCTTGACCGATATCGACGACACCAGTCTCTACGTTAGCGGCGGCACGCTGAGCTTGCCGGGGGTGACCGCTTACAACGACGACGTCAATAACTATACCACGCTGCAGGCCAGCGGCGCCGGGAGCGTGCTGTCGCTGCCCAACCTGAGCAGCCTGAACGTCTTCCCTTATAACACGACTGCCTGGTTCCAAGCGTTCTCCGGCGGCCAGCTCAGCATCCCGAGCCTCACTCAGGCCGACTTGGGCCGGGCCTTCTTCGAAAGCGACGGCAGCGGCAGCCTGCTCAACCTGGCCGCATTGGTTAGTCTGGATGACATCGCAGACTTTTACTCTAGTGGTCTCCAGGCCACCAACAGCGGCACGGTCAGCGACCCCCACCTGACCACGCTGAACGACGTCTACTTGACGCTCGATGGCACCGGCACGATCGACACCGACCAGATCACGGCCTGGACCAACAGCTCGCTGGACGTGAACGGGCAAACGGTTCCGCTCACGGGGCTCACCAACGCCACCGGCTCAGTCGTCAATAACCTGACCACCGGCGAGTCGTTCATTTTCGCCTCGGGCACGCTGGCCTGCGCCCGCCACAACCAGCGACGGCACCTACAACGTGCCGCAATTGCCGCTGGGTTTGACGGTCACGCTGAATAACGAAAACTTCACCGGCATGACCTTCAACATCGGCGGATCGCCTACCGCCGGCCTGGCGGGCGGAACCGTGGTGTTCAACGGCGGCTCGATCACCGGCAGCACCGTCTTCAACGCCGGCCCAGGCGACACGCTCGACATGATCTACGGAACATTCAACCTCGGCGACGGCCAGTCGTTCACCGGCTCGGGGGACGGCAACGTCGTGATGGGGCCGGGCACGTTGAACGTCGTGCCGGAACCGCCACGATCGATTTTCCCGCGGGCATGTTGCAATGGTCCAGCGGCCTCGACATCTACGGCCCCGGCACGCTCGACAACACGGGCACGATCAATCTCAACAGCGGCTATGTCGACATGTCCAACGGAGTGACGCTGAACAACAGCGGCACGATCATCGACTGACTGCCAGTTTGACCCTTTACGACACCACGGTGTTGAACAATCTCTCCGGCGGCGTGGTGGACGTCACCGGGGGCGCTGCCTTTGAAAGCGGCTGGAGCGGCTACACTGGCGGAACCTTCAACAACGAATCGGGCGCCACGTTCGAAGACATCGGCAGCAACTATTCGTACGACACCGTGCCGTTCGACAATCAGTCCGGCGGCATTATCGACGTCACGGCCGGCGAGATGTACCTGGGCGGGGGCGGGACGAACACCGGCGGCACGTTCAACGTGTCGAGCGGGGCCACGCTCGACCTGACCGCCGGCTACGCCACGCCGACCCTGACCGGCACCTACACGGGCAGCGGCGGCGGAACCGTGGCCCTGACCGGCGGCGGCAGCTTGAACATCGGCGACGCGGGAGCCACGTTCGATTTTCCCGCCGGCATGTTCCAGTGGTCCGGCGGCAGCATCAACGGCCCCGGCACGCTGGACAACACGGGCACGATCACCATCGTCAGCCCCACCGGCAAGGGCTTTGGAAACGGGCTCGTGCTGAACAACAGCGGCACGATCGCCGACATGAACAACAGCGGCGACTTGAACTTTTCCGACGCCTCGGTGTTCAACAATCTCTCCGGCGGCCTGGTGAACCTGATCGACGGCGATAGCTGGGGCTACGACTACGACGGCGGAACGATCAATAACGAAACCGGCGCCACGTTCGAAGAGACCGGCCCTTATGGGTCGTACAACATCCTGCCGTTCAATAACACGGGAACCGTGGAAACGACCGGCGGGAACATGACCTTCACCCAGGTCGCGCAGGTCTCGGGAACGACCCTGGCGGGCGGAACCTGGATCGCCGCCGGCACAGGCCAGCTCACGCTCCCCGGCGGCGACTTCACCGAGAACGACGGCTCGGTCACGCTCAGCGGCGGGGGCAGCTTCCCGCAAATCGATTCCCTCGCCGACAACGTCGGCAGCTTCTCGCTGTATGACGGCGCGTCGTTCACCACGGTTGGCGATCTGCAAAGCCCCGGCAACCTGGAGCTTGGACCGGGCGGCACCTTGAATGTTTCGGGCAGCCTCACCCTTTCATCGAGCAGCGCCTTGGGGGTGCAGTTCGGTGGCAGCCCGGCCAGCGGACAGTTCGGGCAACTGTTCGTGCAGAATGCGGTCACGATCGGCGGCTTCCTGAGCCTGCAACCCGTCGGGGGTTACACACCGGTGGCCGGACAGGCCTTCCAAATCGCCGGCTATTCGTCGGAAACAGGGGCTTTCTCGTTCGTCCTGACGCCATACGGCAACTTTATGCCGTTCGCGGTGAACGTCAACCAGACTTACATCGATGTAAACGCGCTGGATACGGTTGGACCGGCCACGACGACCACCCTGTCGGTTTCGGCGAGCACGGTTACCTATGGTCACACGGTCAACCTGACTGCCACCGTGACCGGGGCCGACCTCGCCCGCGGAACAATCAGTTACCTTCTATGACGGGTCGACGACGCTGGGCACCGAGCCGGAGAGCGGCGGCACGGCCAGCTTGACGGGCGTGCTCCTGCCGGCCGGCATCAACGCGATCACCGCCAATTATACCGACGATCTCGGCGATATTGACGCCAGCAGCACGACGATCGGACCGAGCTCGATCATTCAAACCGTGGCCGGCGGCGGCAGCCGAGGCTATGCCGGCGACAATGGCCCGGCCACCGCCGCCGAGCTGAATCAGCCCAACGACATTGCGTTCGACTCCGCCGGCGATCTGTTCATCGCCGACTCCACCAACCACGTGATCCGCGAGGTCAACGCCGTCACCCACGTGATTACCACGGTCGCGGGAGACGGGGGCACCGACAGCAGCGGCGACAATGGCCCGGCCACGGCCGCCGCGGTGGCGACTCCCACGGCCATCGCGGTGGACTCGGCCGGCGATCTGTTTATCGCCGAAGGCTTCTTCAACGTGATCCGCGAGGTCAACGCCGTTAGCCAAGTAATCACTACGATCGCGGGGACCGGGGCCTACGGCTACGGCGGCGACAACGGCCCGGCCACCGCCGCCGTGCTGGATGGTCCCTTCGATATCGCGTTGGACTCGGCCGGGGACCTCTTCATCGCCGACTCGGCCAACAATCGGATCCGCGAAATCAACGCGGTTAACCAGGTCATTACCACCGTCGCGGGAACTGGCAGCCCCGGCTATAGCGGCAACAATGGCCCGGCCACTGCGGCCACGCTGCACGCTCCCGAAAGCATCGCGTTGGACTCGGGAGGGGACCTCTTCATTGCCGACACGTCCAACCATGTGATCCGAGAAGTCAACGCCGTCAACCAGATGATTACCACCGTCGCGGGAAACGGCAGCGAAGACAACACCGGCTTTGCCGGCAATGGGGGCAAGGCCACCGCGGCGGCGCTGGGTTATCCGACGGGCCTGGCGGTCGACTCCGCCGGAGACCTGTTCATCGCCGACACCTTCAACAACGTGATCCGCGAAGTCAACGCCGGCAGCCAGGTAATTACCACCATCGCGGGAACTGGCAGCCAGAACTATGCCGGCAACAATGGCCCGGCCACGGCCGCCGGGTTGGATGAACCCTCGGGCCTGGCGCTGGACTCGGCCGGCGATCTCTTCATCGCCGACCAGTCCAACAATGCGATCCGCGAGGTCACGCCCGGCTCAGGCGTCAACGTACTTCAGGCGACTCCCACTCTGAGCGTCACCGACGCCAGTGGAACCTACAATGGCTCGGCGTTTACCGCCACGGACGCGGTGGCCGGCGTTGTCAGCGGAGTGGATAACACGCCCGCCGCCAGCCTGGAAGGGGTGACGCCGAGCCTGACCTATTACTCCGGCGCGAGCGCGACGGCACGGCGCTCAGCGGCGCTCCGAGCACCGTGGGCACGTACACGGTGCTGGCCATCTTCGCCGGCAGTTCCGATTACACCAGCGGCGCCTCGACCGCCACGTTCACCATCACCAAGGCCGCCGCGACGGTCAGCGTGACCGATACGGGCGGGACGTACAACAGCGCGGCCTTCCCCGCCATGGACGCGGTGAACGGCGTCGTCGGCGGAGTGGATACCAACCCCGCGGCCAGCCTGGAAGGGGTGACGCCGAGCCTGACCTATTACTCCGGCGCCAGCGCCACGGGCACGGCGGCTGCAGCGGCGCTCCGACGAGCGTGGGCACATACGCCGTGCTGGCCAGTTTCGCCGGCAGCGCGGATTACACCAGCGCCAGCGCCAGCACCACGTTTACGATCATCCCGGCGACGACGATCAGCCTATCGGCCTC
The DNA here is from genome assembly GCA_963807715.1 of uncultured Planctomycetia bacterium. Taxonomy (GTDB): domain Bacteria; phylum Planctomycetota; class Planctomycetia; order Pirellulales; family PALSA-1355; genus CAWECK01. The sequence goes on along the minus strand of CAWECK010000015.1, from coordinate 19,246 downwards.
AGCCACCACGCTGACGTATAGTCAAACGGTCAACCTGACCGCGACCGTGACCAGCACGCCCACGCCCTCGGAAGGCATGGTCACGTTCTACAACGGGTTGACGACGCTGGGCACCGGGCAGGTCAACGACGGCACGGCGAGGTTGAATAATGTTCTCCTGCCGGCCGGCATCGACGTGATTACCGCGACTTACACCGACCCCTTGGGCAACTTTGGGCCCAGCAGCACGACGCTCGGATCGGCTATTCTCGGCGCGCCTGTGATCATCCAGACCGTCGCTGGAAATGGAGGCGCCGGGTATAGCGGCGACAATAGCCCGGCCACCGCCGCCACACTGAATTTGCCGGCCGACGTTGCGGTGGACGCGGCCGGGGACATCTTCATCGCCGACACACACAACAATGTGATCCGCGAGATCAATGCCGTCACTCACATAATCACCACTGTCGTAGGAGATGGAACCGCAGCCTATAGCGGCGACGGGGATCAGGCCACTGCCGCTTCGCTGAACGATCCGTTTGAGGTTGCATTGGACGCGGCCGGAGATCTGTTCATCGTCGACCAGGGCAACGATGTGATCCGCGAGGTTAACGCTGTCACCCATATAATTACCACCGTCGCGGGAAACGGGACTTACGGCTATAGCGGCGATGGGGGCCAGGCCACGGCTGCTTCGCTGGATGTTCCTTCGGGCATTGCGTTGGACTCGGCCGGCGACATCTACATCGCTGATTACGAAAACTGTCGGATCCTCGAGGTCAACGCGGTTACTCACATAATTACCACGGTCGCGGGAAACGGAACCGTCGGTTTTAGCGGCGATGGGGGCCAGGCCACTGCCGCCGCACTGGATGGTCCCCAGGGCATTGCGTTGGACGCGGCTGGAGACCTCTTCATCGACGACTACGGCAACGAGCGAATCCGCGAGGTCAACGCTGTTACCCAAGTAATTACCACCATCGCGGGAAATGGAAGCGTAGGCTATCAGCGGCGATGGAGGCCAGGCCACCGCCGCCTAGCTGCAAGATCCCTATGGCCTTGCGTCGGACTCGGCCGGCGACCTCTTCATTGCCGACACGGACAACGACGCGATCCGCGAGGTCAACGCGGTTACCCATGTAATTTCCACCGTCGCGGGAAACGGAAACTCTGGTTTTAGCGGCGACGAGGGCCCAGCCACCGCCGCTTAGTTGAGCGGTCCCTCTGACATTGGGTTGGACTCGGCCGGAGACCTCTTCATCGCCGACACATTCAACAATCGGATCCGCGAGGTCGCACCCGCCACGGGCATTTCGGTCGCTCAGGCGACTCCCACGGTCACCGTCAGCGACGCCGGCGGAACCTACAATGGCTCGGCCTTCGCGGCCACGGACGCGGTGGCCGGCGTCGTCAGCGGAGTGGATACCACGCCCGCGGCCAGCCTGGAAGGGGTGACTCCGAGCCTGACCTATTACTCCGGCACCAGCACCACAGGCACTGCCTTGAGCGGCGCTCCGACCAGCGTGGGCACGTACGCGGTGCTGGCCAGTTTCGCCGGCAGCGCCGATTACACCAGCGCCAGCGCCAGCACCACGTTCACGATCATCCCGGCCACGACGATCGCGTTGTCGGCCTCGGCCAACCCGATAACTTATGGTCAACGGGTCAACCTGCTGGCCACCGTGGCCAGCACGACCACGCCCTCGGAGGGAATGGTCACCTTTTACTTCGGGTCGACGACGCTGGGCACCGAGTCGGTCGATGGCGGCACGGCCGCCTTGAACAACGTTTTCCTGCCTGCCGGCGTCGACGTGATCACCGCGAAGTACACCGACGCGCTGGGCAATTTCGGCAGCAGCAGCACGACGCTCGGATCGAGCTCGATCATTCGCACGATCGCGGGAGAAGGCAGCTACGTCGGCGATGGGGGCCCGGCCACCGCCGCCGTGATGCAGAGTCCATCGGCCGTCGCGGTGGACTCGGCCGGCGATCTGTTCATCGCTCGACTCCGGCAACTATGTAGTCCGCGAGGTCAACGCGGTCACGGGCGTGATTACCACCGTCGCAGGAAACGGAATCAGAGGCTACAGCGGCGACGATGGCCCGGCCACGGCCGCCGAGTTGTCTGGTCCCGGGGCCCTCGCGGTGGACTCCGCCGGCGATCTGTTCATCGCGGACGCCTACAACGACCTGATCCGCGAGGTCAACGCCGTCACCCATGTAATTACCACCGTCGCGGGCACTATGGGAACTTCGGTGATAGCGGCGACAATGGCCCGGCCACGGCCGCTGGGCTCAATTATCCCACGGCCATTGCGGTGGACGCGGCCGGAGATATTTTCATCGACGAAATTTACAGCAACGTGGTCCGCGAGGTCAACGCGGTCACCCATGTGATTACCACCGTCGCGGGCACTGGGCAATTCGCTTCTGGCGGCGACAATGGCCCGGCCACGGCCGCCGGCTGAACTTCTCCCGAAGGCATTGCGGTGGACTCGGCCGGCGACCTGTTCATCGCCGACACGCAACAACCAGGTATCCGCGAGGTCAACGCCGCACCCACGTCATCACCACCGTCGCCGGCAACGGCACCTACGGTTACAGCGGCGACAACGGCCCGGCCACCGCCGCATCGTTGGCTATCCCATCGGCCATTGTCGTTCGACGCGGCCGGCGACCTGTTCATCGCCGACTCCGGCAACAACGTGATCCGCGAGGTCAACGCCGTCACCCGGTAATCATCACCGTCGCCGGAAACGGGCTCATCGGTTACAGCGGCGACAACGGCCCGGCCACCGCCGCCGAGCTGAATGGTCCTCAAAGCATCGCGTCGGATGCCGCGGGCGACCTGTTCATCGCCGACACCGGCAACAACGTGATCCGCGAGGTCGACGCGGCCACCCACGTCATCACCACGGTCGCGGGAAGCGCCAGTAACGGCGATGGCGGCCAGGCCACGGCCGCTAACTTGTCCGGTCCCTCGGCGGTCGCCGTGGACTCCGCCGGGGACGTCTTCATCCTGGAATCAGCCGGCGAATTCTCGCAGTTGGTCGCCGGCCCCGACTCCATCCCGATGCAGTCCGCCGGCCCCGACGTGGTCCGCGAGATCAACGCCGTCACCCACGTCATTACCACCGTCGCCGGTAACGGCAACTTCGGTTATAGCGGCGACAATGGCCCGGCCACCGCCGCCGAGTTGGGCGATCCCACGGCCATTGCGGTGGACGCCGCGGGCGATCTGTTCATTGCCGACACCGACAACGACGTGATCCGCGAGGTCAACCTCGTCACCGGAATAATTACCACCGTCGCGGGAAGCTATGGGAACAATGGCTATAGCGGCGACAATGGCCCAGCCACTGCCGCGTCGCTGGCTTATCCCACGGCCATCGCGGTGGACGTCGCCGGAAACCTGTTCATCGACGACAGCGGCAACAACGTGATCCGCGAGGTCAACGCCAGCACGCAGATAATTACGACCGTCGCGGGAACTTATCAGAACTACGGCTATGGCGGCGACGGGGGCCTGGCCACTTCCGCCGAGTTGAATGCTCCCCAGGGCATTGCGGTGGACGCGGCCGGAAACCTGTTCATCTCCGACACCTACAACAATGTGATCCGCGAGGTCAACGCCGTCACCCAGGCAATTACCACCGTCGCGGGAATGTATGGGCAGCAGGGCGACGGCGGCGACAATGGCCCGGCCGCCACCGCTTCAGTGGGTTTTCCAGGAGCCATTGCGTTGGACGCGGCCGGAGACCTTTTCATCGACGAAGCCGACAACGGCGTGATCCGCGAGATCAACGCCGTCACCCATGTCATTACCACCGTCGCGGGAAGTGGGCTGTTCGGCTTCAGCGGCGACGGCGGCCCGGCCACTGCCGCCGAGCTGAATTATCCCGAAGGCATTGCGTTGGACGCGGGCGGGGATCTTTATATTGCCGACACGTTCAACCTGCGGGTCCGCGAGGCCGCGGTCGGCTTGTCCATCACGGTCGATCGGGCGACTCCCAGCGTGACTGTGACCGACGCCGGCGGCCTTTACAACGGCTCGGCTTTTGCGGCCATGGACACGGTGGCCGGCGTGGTGAGCGGAGTGGATACCACGCCCGCGGCCAGCCTGGAAGGGGTTTATCCAAGCCTGATCTATTACTCGGGCACCAGCGCCACGGGCACCACCTTGAGCGGCGCTCCGGTCAGTGCGGGCACGTACACGGTGCTGGCCAGCTTCGCCGGCAGCAGCGACTATGCCAGCGCCGGCGCGAGCACCACGTTCACGATTTCCGGCGGCGTTCACGGCACGCCCACGCTGACCGTGACCGACGCCGGCGGAACGTATAACGACGCGGCATTCGCCGCCACCGGCACCGTGCAAGACGGGGCCAGCCTGGAAGGGGTCTATCCGAGCCTGACCTATTATTCCGGCACCAGCGCCATGGGCACCGCGCTAGCTGGCGCTCCGAGCACCGTGGGCACCTATTCGGTGTTGGCCAGCTTCGCCGGCAGCACGAACTACACCAGCGCCGCGGCGAGCACGTCATTCACCATTAGCCAGGCCGCTGCGATGGTGACCCCGGCCGACGCTAGCGGCGCATATACCAGTTCAGCCTTCCAGGCCACGGAAACAGTGGCGGGTGCGGGTGCCCAGTCCACGCCCTCGGCCAGTCTGGAAGGGGTAACCCCAAGCCTGACCTATTACTCCGGGGTCAGCGCCACGGGCACGGCGCTTGACCGGCGTTCCAAGCACCGTGGGCACGTACACGGTGCTGGCCAGCTTCGCCGGCAGCACGGATTACACCAGCGGCACGGGGAGCATCACGTTCACGATCAGCCAGGCCGTTGCGACGGTACACGTGACCGACACTGGCGGGACGTATAACGGCGCGGCCTTCCCCGCCACGGACACGGTGGCGGGAGTCGGCAGCCAGTCCACGGCCTCGGCCAGCCTGGAAGGGGTGACGCCGAGCCTGACTTACTACTCCGGCACCAACGCCACGGGCACGGCGCTCGACCGGCGCCCGACGGCGACGGGTTCATACACGGTGTTGGCCAGCTTCGCCGGCAGCACGGATTACACGAGCGCCGCGGCGAGCACCACGTTCACCATCACTGGCCAAACGGCACCAACGGTCCATGTGACCGACAGCGGCGGAACGTATAACAGCACGGCCTTCTCCGCCACGGACACCGTGGCGGGCGTAGGGAGCCAGTCCACGGCCTCGGCCAGCCTGGAAGGGGTCACGCCGAGCCTGACCTACTATTCCGGCGCGAGTGCCACCGGCACGGCGCTGACCGCCGTGCCGAGCACCGTGGGCACCTACACGGTGCTGGCCAGTTTCGCCGGCAGCAGCGACTACACCAGCGGCACGGCGAGCACCACGTTCACGATCAGTCAGGCCGCTGCGACGGTGCATGTGACCGACAACGGCGGGACGTATAACGGCGCGGCCTTCGCCGCCACGGACACCGTGGCGGGCGTGGGGAGTCAGTCCACGCCCACGGCCAGCCTGGAAGGGGTGATCGCCGAGCCTGACCTACTACTCCGGCACCAGTGCGACCGGCACGGCGCTTGAGCGGCGCACCGACGACGGCAGGCACGTACACGGTGCTGGCCAGTTTCGCCGGCAGCACGGACTACGGCAGCGGCAGCCGCGAGCACGACGTTCACCATCAGCTATGGCCACTGCGACAGTGCACGTGACCGACAACGGCGGGACGTATAACGGCGCGGCCTTCTCCGCCACGGACACGGTGGCGGGAGTGGGCAGCCAGTCCACACCCGCGGCCAGTCTGGAAGGGGTGACGCCAAGCCTGACCTACTACTCCGGCACGAGTGCCACGCGGCACGGCGCTAACCGCCGTTCCGAGCACCGTGGGCACCTACACGGTGCTGGCCAGCTTCGCCGGCAGCACGGATTACACCAGCGCCGCGGCGAGCACGACGTTCACCATCACCGGCCAAACGGCACCAACGGTCCATGTGACCGACAGCGGCGGAACGTATAACGGCGCGGCCTTCTCCGCCACGGACACCGTGGCGGGAGTGGGCAGCCAGTCCACGGCCTCGGCCAGCCTGGAAGGGGTCACGCCGAGCCTGACCTACTATTCCGGCGCGAGTGCCACCGGCACGGCGCTCAGCGGCGCACCGACGACGGCAGGCACGTACACGGTGCTGGCCAGCTTCGCGGGCAGCACGGACTATGGCAGCGGTACGCGCGAGCACGACGTTCACCATCAGCTTGGCCACTGCGACGGTGCATGTGACCGACAACGGCGGGACGTATAACGGCGCGGCCTTCCCCGCCACGGATACGGTGGCGGGAGTCGGCAGCCAGTCCACACCCGCGGCCAGTCTGGAAGGCGTGTCGCCGAGCCTGACCTACTTCTCTGGCACCAGTGCCACGGGCACCGTCCTGAGCGGCGCTCCGACGACGGCGGGCACTTACGCGGTGCTGGCCAGCTTCGCCGGCAGCACGGATTACACCAGCGCCACGGCGAGCACCACGTTCACCATCAGCGGCCAGGTCGCTCCGACGGTCTATGTGACCGACAGCGGCGGAACGTATAACAGCGCGGCCTTCCCCGCCACGGACACGGTGGCGGGAGTGGGCAGCCAGTCCACACCCACGGCCAGTCTGGAAGGGGTCACTCCGAGCCTGACCTACTACTCTGGCACGAGCGCCACCGGCACGTCCTTGAGTGGCGCATCCGACCGCGGCGGGCACCTACACGGTTCTGGCCAGCTTCTCCGGCAGCACCGATTACACCGCCGCCGCCGCAAGCACCACCTTCACGATCAGCAACACCAGTACCACGGTCAGCGTGACGGACAACAGCGGGACCTACACCGGTTCGGCCTTCACCGCGACGTCCGCCAGCATAGAAGGCGTGACCCCAACGCTAACCTACTACTCGGGCAGCAGCGCCACGGGAGCCGCCTTGAGTGGTGCGCCGACGACGGTGGGAACGTACACGGTGCTGGCCAGCTTCTCCGGCAGCACCGACTACGTCAGCGGCACGGCCAGCACCACGTTCACCATCAGCCCGGCCTCCACGATAACGTCCCTCTCGGCATCGCTGTTTTCCGTCTCCTACGGGCAATCGGATAGTTTGACGGCCACGGTGTCGAGCTCCGTCATGGTGTCGGAAGGCTCCGTCACGTTCTATGACGGCAGTACCGACTTGGGCACGGAGCCGGTCAGCGGCGGCACGGCCACCCTTATGACGACGCTGCCCTTGTCGGGCACCAACAACTTGACGGCCAGTTTCAGCGACTCGTTGGGCAACTTCGCCAGCAGCAGCACCGGCGCGTCGGCCGGCATCATCAACACGGTCGCCGGCAGCAACTACGGTGACGGCGGACCGGCCACAGCCGCCAATTTCAACCGTGCCGTCGACGTCGCCGTCGATTCTGCCGGCGATGTGTACGTGCTCGACTCCAACCATTACTCCGTCCGTGAGATCAACGCGGTCACCGGTGTGATCACCACCGTTGCGGGAAACGGCATCGACAACAACGCCGGCGACGGCGGGCCGGCCACCGCGGCCTCGCTAAACTATCAGCCCGAAGCCATCGCGCTCGACTCGGCTGGTGACCTGTTCATCGCCGGCGGCTTCCTGCTGCGCGAAGTGAATCACAGCACTGGGATTATCAACACCATCGCCGGCGGCGGCGGCAGCTCCCCAGGGACCGGCGTTGCAGCCACGGCGGCTGGCTTCGGAGACCTTTCACCCTCCGGCGTCGCAGTCGACGCCGCCGGCGACGTGTTTCTGACCGTCGGAAACCAGGTGTTCGAGATCAAAACTGGGACGACTGTCTTGACTCTCGTGGCTGGAAACGGCACCAACGGCTACAGCGGCGATGGCAGCCAGGGCACGGCAGCCGAGCTGAATGGACCAGGTGGCCTCGCGGTGGATTCCAGCGGCAATCTCTACATCTACGACGGTAACAATAACCGGATCCGTGAAGTCAACCTGGCCAGCGGCATCATCACGACCGTGGTCGGCAACGGAAACGGGAACTCGAGCGGCAATGGCGGCCCGGCCACGGCCGCCAGCTTCAGCGGCCTAGGGGGCCTCGCGCTGGATTCGGCCGGTGACATCTTCCTGACCGACGGCAACACGGTTCGCGAAGTCGTCCGCTCGACAGGCATCATCAACGCCGTCGCCGGCAACGGAAATTTCGGCCATACGGATGGTCCCGGCACAGCGGCCGAGTTCTATCAACCCTCGGGCCTCGCGATCGACTCGTCGGGCAACATCTACGTGGCCGATGTGGGCTCCGGCTACATACGAAAGATCAATACCAGCGACGTCGTGAGCACGATTGGCGGCGATGGTGCCGCCTACAACTCCGTCTATACCGCTGACGGCGCCCCGGCGACCGTTGCCATGATCAACGATCCCCAGGGAGTTGTCGTCGACTCTGTGGGGGACGTGTTTTACTCCGACTACTACAACGACATTGTGCGCGAGGTCAACCATCTGACCGGCGTCATTACCACCGTGGCTGGCGACCGCAACGGGGGCCTGAGCGGCGACGGCGGGCCGGCCACGGCCGCCGAATTGAACGGTCCGATGGGCCTGGCCTTGGACTCGCAAGGCGACCTGTTCATCGCCGATAGCGGCAACAACCGCATCCGCGAAGTCAATCTTTCCACTGGCGTGATCACCACGTACGCCGGAATCACGAACAACTACTACGGGAGCTACTTCGGCGATGGCGGCCTGGCGACGGCCGCCGGACTCAACAGTCCCAGGAGTATCGCCTTCGATTCGGCCGGGAACTTGTACATTGCCGACGAAGGCAACAACCGTATTCGAGAAGTCAACAACGCGACCCTCGACATCACCACCGTTGCCGGCAACGGCAACGGCGGTTACAGCGGCGACGGCCAACAGGCTACCACCGCCACACTCAGTGAACCCAACGGCGTCGCCCTCGACTCGGCCGGCAACGTGTACATCGCCGATTCCTCCAACAATGCGGTCCGCGAGGTGAATCACCTCACCGGAATCATCACTACGATCGCCGGCATGAACTTTGGCTCGTACAGCGACGGCATCCCGGCCACCACCGCTGCGTTGAATTATCCCACGGATGTAGCCGTTGACGCGGCCGGCGACGTGTACATTTCGGACGCCGATTATCAAAACCGCGTCCAGGAAGTGCTGGCCAGCGGCATCATCACCACGGTGACCGGAAAGTTTAACATCACCGGCTTCAGCGGCGACCGCGGGCCGGCCACGAACGCCCTGATCGACGGGCCGGCCGGGATCGCCCTCGATTCCAGCGGTGATCTGTTCATCGCCGACAGCGGCAACAACCGCATCCGCGAAGTCGGCGCCGGCGGCATCACGGTGAACGTCGGCCAGATCGCGCCCAGCGTCTCAGTCAGCGACCCCGGCGGCACGTACAACGGCTCGGCCTTCCCGGCCACTGCCAAGGTGAACGACTCGGCCAGCCTGGAAGGAGTGACGCCGACGCTTACCTATTATTCAGGGATGGCTGCGACCGGCACAGCGCTCGGCGGCACACCCTCGAACGCCGGAACCTACGCGGTGCTGGCCAGCTTCGCCGGCAGCACCGATTACACCAGCGCCGCCGCAAGCACCACCTTCACGATCAGCAACGCCAGTACCACGGTCAGCGTGACGGACAACGGCGGAACCTACACCGGATTGGCCTTCACCGCGACGACTGCCAGCATAGAAAACGTCACTCCCAGCCTGACCTATTACTCGGGGACCAGCATCACGGGAACCGCCTTGAGCGGCACGCCGACTACGGCGGGAACCTACACCGTGCTAGCCAGTTTCTCCGGCAGCACCGACTACGCCAGCGGCACGGCCAGCACCACGTTCACGATCAGCAAGGCCACGCCCAGCGTCGGCGTGACGGACACTAGTAAAGCGTTCAACGGCGCTGCTTTCACAGCTAGCGAGACCGTCACGGGCGTAAGCCAGGTTGCCGGCACCAGCCTGGAGAACGTGACCCCAGGCTTGACCTACTACTCGGGCACCAGCGTCACGGGAACCGCCTTAAGCGGCGCTCCGACGACGGTGGGAACCTACTCCGTACTGGCCAGCTTCGCCGGCAGCACCGATTACACCAGCGCCGCCGCGAGCACCACGTTCACGATCAGCAACGCCGGTACTACGGTGAGCGTGACCGACAACAGCGGAACCTTCACCGGATCGGCCTTCACCGCGACGACCGCCAGCATAGAAAACGTCACTCCCAGCCTGACCTATTACTCGGGGACCAGCATCACGGGAACCGCCTTGAGCGGCGCGCCGACTACGGCGGGAACCTACACCGTGCTGGCCAGTTTCTCCGGCAGCACCGACTACGCCAGCGGCATGGCGAGCACCACGTTCACGATCAGCAAAGCCACGCCCAGCGTTGGTGTGACGGACAATAGCAATGCGTATAACGGCACGGCTTTCACGGCTAGCGAGACCGTCACGGGCGTAAGCCAGGTTGCCGGCACCAGCCTGGAGAACGTCACTCCAAGCGTGATCTATTACCCCGGCACAAGCGCCAGTGGCAACAATTGGACAACCACCGTGCCCCAAATGGCAGGCACCTACACGGTGCTGGCCATTTTCCAAGGCAGCACCGACTACACCAGCGGCATGGCGAGCACCACGTTCACGATCAGCAAGGCCACGCCCAGCGTCGGCGTGACGGACACTAGCAATGCGTATAACGGCGCGGCTTTCGCAGCTAGCGAGACGGTCATGGGCGTAAGCCAGGTTGCCGGCACCAGCCTGGAGAACGTGACCCCAGGCTTGACCTACTACTCGGGCACCAGCGTCACGGGCACCGCCTTGAGCGGCGCTCCGACGACGGTGGGTTCCTATACGGTACTGGCCAGCTTCGCCGGCAGCACCGATTACACCAGCGCCGCCGCGAGCACCACGTTCACGATCAGCAACGCCGGTACCACGGTGAGCGTGACCGACAACAGCGGAACCTTCACCGGATCGGCCTTCACCGCGACGACCGCCAGCATAGAAAACGTCACCCCAGGCTTGACCTACTATTCGGGCACTAGCGCCACGGGAACCGCTTTGAGCGGCGCGCCGACCACGGCGGGAACCTACACGGTGCTGGCCAGCTTCTCCGGCAGCACCGACTACGCCAGCGGCACGGCGAGCACCACCTTCACGATCAGCAAGGCCGCGCCCAGCGTCGGCGTGACGGACGCTAGCAAGGCGTATAACGGCGCGGCTTTCACGGCTAGCGAGACGGTCACGGGCGTAAGCCAGGTTGCCGGCACCAGCCTGGAGAACGTCACTCCCAGCCTGAGCTATTACTCGGGCACCAGCGCCACGGGAACCGTTTTGGGCGGTGCCCGACCACGGCGGGAACCTATTCCGTGCTGGCCAGTTTCGCCGGCAGCACCGATTACACGAGCGCAAGCGGGAGCACCACGTTCACGATCAGCAACGCCAGTACTACGGTGAGCGTGACCGACAACAGCGGAACCTTCACCGGATCGGCCTTCACCGCGACGACCGCCAGCATAGAAAACGTCACCCCAGGCCTGACCTACTACTCGGGCACTAGCGTCACGGGAACCGCTTTGAGCGGCGCGCCGACCACGGTGGGAACGTACACGGTGCTGGCCAGCTTCTCCGGCAGCACCGACTACGCGAGCGGCGCCGCGAGCACGACGTTCACGATCAGCAAGACTGCGCCCAGCGTCAGCGTGACTGACAATGGCGGCACGTACAACAGCGCGGCCTACTCCGCAATGGATACAGTAGCGGGAGTGGGGAGCCAGTCCACCGCATCGGCCAGTCTGGAAGGGGTGACCCCGAGCCTGACTTACTACGCGGGCACCAGCGCCACGGGCACGGCCTTGAGTGGCGCTCCGACGACGGTGGGCACCTACACGGTGCTGGCCAGCTTCGCCGGCAGCACGGATTACACCAGCGGCACGGCGAGCACCACCTTCACGGTCAGCAAGACCGCGCCCAGCGTCAGCGTGACTGACAATGGCGGCACGTACAACAGCTCGGCCTACTCCGCAATGGATACAGTAGCGGGAGTGGGGAGCCAGTCCACCGCATCGGCCAGTCTGGAAGGGGTGACCCCGAGCCTGACTTACTACGCGGGCACCAGCGCCACGGGCACGGCCTTGAGCGGCGCCCGACGACGGTGGGCACCTACACGGTGCTGGCCAGCTTCGCTGGCAGTACCGACTACAACACTGGCGCCGCGAGCACCACCTTCACGATCAGCAGCAAGGCCACGCCCAGCGTCAGTGTGACTGACGCTGGTGGGACGTATAACGGCACGGCCTACTCCGCAACGGATACAGTAGCGGGAGTGGGGAGCCAGTCCACGGCTTCAGCCAGTCTGGAAGGGGTGACACCCAGCCTGACCTACTACTCGGGCACCAGCGCCACGGGCACGGCCTTGAGCGGCGCTCCGACGACGGCGGGCACCTACACGGTTCTGGCCAGCTTCTCCGGCAGCACCGACTACGCGAGCGGCGCCGCGAGCACGACGTTCACGATCAGCAAGACCGCGCCCGGCGTCAACGTGACTGACAATGGCGGTATGTACAACAGCGCGGCCTACTCCGCAATGGATACCGTGGCGGGAGTGGGGAGCCAGTCCATCGCATCGGCCAGTCTGGAAGGGGTGACCCCGACGCTGACCTACTACTCGGGCACCAGCGCCACGGGCACGGCCTTGAGCGGCGCGCCGACGACGGTGGGTACCTACACGGTGCTGGCCAGCTTCGCCGGCAGCACGGATTACACCAGCGGCACGGCGAGCACGTCGTTCACGGTCAGCAAGGCCGCGCCGAGCGTCAGCGTGACAGACGGCGGTGGTGCGTACAACAGCGCGGCTTACTCCGCAATGGATACAGTCGCGGGAGTGGGGAGCCAGTCCACGGCATCGGCCAGCCTGGAGGGGATGACCCCGACGCTGACCTACTACGCGGGCACCAGCGCCACAGGCACGGCCTTGAGCGGCGCTCCGACGACGGCGGGCACCTACACGGTGCTGGCCAGCTTTGCCGGCAGCACGGATTACACCAGCGGCACGGCGAGTACGACGTTCACGGTCAGCAAGGCCGCGCCCAGCGTCAGCGTGACTGACAATGGCGGCACGTACAACAGCGCGGCCTACTCCGCAATGGATACAGTGGCGGGAGTGGGGAGCCAGTCCACCGCATCGGCCAGTCTGGAAGGGGTGACCCCGACGCTGACCTACTACGCGGGCACCAGCGCCACGGGAACGGCTTTGAGCGGCGCTCCGACGACGATGGGCACCTACACGGTGCTGGCCAGCTTCGCCGGCAGCACGGATTACACCAGCGGCACGGCGAGTACGACGTTCACGGTCAGCAAGGCCGCGCCCAGCGTCAGCGTGACAGACGGTGGCGGTGCGTACAACAGCGCGGCCTACTCCGCAATGGATACAGTGGTGGGAGTGGGGAGCCAGTCCACCGCATCGGCCAGTCTGGAAGGGGTGACTCCGACGCTGACCTATTACGCGGGCACCAGCGCCACGGGAACGGCTTTGAGCGGCGCTCCGACCACGATGGGCACCTACGCGGTGCTGGCCAGCTTCGCCGGCAGCACGGATTACACCAGCGGCACGGCGAGTACGACGTTCACGGTCAGCAAGGCCGCGCCCGGCGTCAACGTGACTGACAATGGCGGTACGTACAACAGCGCAGCCTACTCCGCAATGGATACCGTGGCGGGAGTGGGGAGCCAGTCCACCGCATCGGCCAGTCTGGAAGGGGTGACTCCGACGCTGACCTATTACGCGGGCACCAGCGCCACGGGAACGGCTTTGAGCGGCGCTCCGACCACGATGGGTACCTACGCGGTTCTGGCCAGCTTCGCCGGCAGCACCGACTACGCGAGCGGCGCCGCGAGCACGACGTTCACGATCAGCAAGGCCGCGCCCAGCGTCAGCGTGACTGAGATTGGCGGTACGTACAACGGCGCGGCCTTCACGGCAACGGACAAGATAGCGGGAGTGGGGAGCCAGTCCATCGCATCGGCCAGTCTGGAAGGGGTGACTCCGACACTGACCTATTACGCGGGCACGAGCGCCACGGGCACGGTCTTGAGCGGCGCTCCGACGATGGCGGGCACCTACACGGTTCTGGCCAGCTTCGCCGGCAGCACCGACTACACCAGCGGCGCCGCGAGCACGACGTTCACGATCAGCAAGGCCGCGCCCGGCGTCAACGTGATTGACGGTGGCGGTACCTACAACAGCGCAGCCTACTCCGCAATGGATACCGTGGCGGGAGTGGGGAGCCAGTCCATCGCATCGGCCAGTCTGGAAGGGGTGACCCCGACGCTGACCTACTACGCGGGCACCAGCGCCACGGGCACGGCTTTGAGCGGCGCTCCGACGACGATGGGCACCTACACGGTGCTGGCCAGCTTCGCCGGCAGCACGGATTACACCAGCGGCACGGCGAGTACGACGTTCACGGTCAGCAAGGCCGCGCCCAGCGTCAGCGTGACAGACGGTGGCGGTGCGTACAACAGCGCGGCCTACTCCGCAATGGATACCGTGGCGGGAGTGGGGAGCCAGTCCACCGCATCGGCCAGTCTGGAAGGGGTGACCCCGACGCTGACCTACTACTCGGGCACCAGCGCCACGGGCACGGCTTTGAGCGGCGCTCCGACGACGATGGGCACCTACGCGGTGCTGGCCAGCTTCGCCGGCAGCACGGATTACACCAGCGGCACGGCGAGTACGACGTTCACGGTCAGCAAGGCCGCGCCCGGCGTCAGCGTGACTGACGGTGGCGGTACGTACAACAGCGCGGCCTACTCCGCAATGGATACCGTGGCGGGAGTGGGGAGCCAGTCCACCGCATCGGTCAGTCTGGAAGGGATGACCCCGACGCTGACCTACTACGCGGGCACCAGCGTCACGGGCACGGTCTTGAGCGGCGCTCCGACGACGGCGGGTACCTACACGGTGCTGGCCAGCTTCGCCGGCAGCACGGATTACACCAGCGCCGCCGCGAGCACGACGTTCACGATTGGCCGAGCCGCGCCAACGGTGAGCGTAATCGACACGAGCGGGACGTACACGGGCGCAGCCTTCACGGCGATGACCGCCAGCCTGGAAGGGGTGACTCCGAGCCTGACCTACTACTCGGGCACCAGCGCCACGGGCACAGCCTTGAGCGGCGCTCCGACGACGGTGGGCACCTACACGGTGCTGGCCAGCTTCGCCGGCAGCACCGACTACACCAGCGGCACGGCGAGCACGACGTTCACGATCAGCCTGAGCGGTCCAACGGTAAGCGTGACTGATAATAGCGGGATGTACACGGGCGCGGCTTTTACGGCGACGACCGCCAGCCTGGAAGGGGTCACTCCGACGCTGACCTACTACTCCGGCACCAGCGCCACGGGCACAGTTTTGAGCGGCGCTCCGACGACGGCGGGCACCTACACGGTGCTGGCCAGCTTCTCCGGCAGCACCGACTACACCAGCGGCACGGCGAGCACGACGTTCACGATCAGCAAAGCCAACGTGTCGGTCAGCGTGACCGATAGTAGCGGGAAATACAACAGCTTGGCCTTCTCCGCAACGGACACCGTGGCAGGAGTGGGCAGCCAGTCCACGGGTTCGGCCAGCCTGGAAGGGGTCACTCCGACGCTGACCTACTACTCTGGTACGAGTGCCACGGGGATGGCCTTAAGCGGCGCTCCGACGACGGCGGGCACCTACACGGTGCTGGCCAGCTTCGCCGGCAGCACCGACTACGCTAGCGGCACGATGAGCAACACATTCACGATCAGCCAGGCGACGCCTACGTTGAGCGTCATCAGCGGGACGTACAATGGTACTGCGTCCGTCGTCACGGCCGATGTGGCGGGAGTGGGGAGCCAGTCGGCGGTCGCGAGCAGCCTGGAAGGGGTCAGCCCGACGGCGACGTATTATAGCGGCGCAACCCGTCTGAGCAGTGCGCCAACGGCGCCAGGCACGTACTCTGCGGTGGCCAATTTCGCCGGCAGCACCGACTACACGAACACCATCGCCACTATACCGTTCATGATCAGCAAGGCCACGCCGACGGTCTTGGTGAGCGATCCGAGCGGCAGCTACACCGGCAGCCCATTCGTTGCCACAGTCCTCTTGACCGTGGCAGGCAGCCAATCGTCTCCGACAAGCAGCCTGGAAGGGGTCACTCCGACGCTGCAATATTACACCGGCACGAGCGCCTCCGGTAGCAGCTGGACCACCGTTGCGCCGAAAGCGCTGGGCACCTACACCGTGTTGGCCACCTACCAAGGCAGCACGGAGTATAGCAGCGCATCGGCCAGCACGACGTTCACGATCACACCGACCGGACCAACGAAGGTTGCTCCGACACTGGTGGTGACCGACGCGAATGGCGCCTACAACAGCGCGGCGTTCGCCGCAACGGACACCGTGGCCGGAGTGGGCAGCCAGTCCACGGCCGCAGCCAGCCTGGAAGGCGTGACCCCCACGTTGACTTATTACAAAGGCGCATCTACCCAAAGTGGCGCGCCATCAGCGGTGGGCACCTACACGGTGGTCGAAAGCTTCGTCGGCAGCACCGACTATACAAGTGCCAGCACCAGCACAGTTTTCACCATCAGCAAGGCCACGCCCACGGTAACGGTGAGCGACGCGGGCGGAAGCGCCAATGGCACCACGACGTTCCCCGCCACGGCGACGATGGCTGGAATGGGGAGCCAGTCGGCGGCGGCGGCCAGCCTGGAAGGTGTCGCGCCGACGCTGATCTATTACCCCGGCACGAACACCACCGGCAGCAACTGGACGACCGCCGCGCCAAATACGCCGGGCACCTATACTGCGGTGGCCGACTTCCAAGGCAGCACCGACTACACCAGCGGCACGGCGAGCACCACGTTCACGATCAGCAGCGCCAAGCCCGGCCTGAGCGTGACTGATAATAGCGGGACGTACACGGGCGCGGCCTTCACGGCGACGAGCGCCAGCCTGGATGGGGTCACCCCGACGCTGACCTACTACTCGGGCACGAGCGCCACGGGCACGGCCTTGAGTGGGGCTCCGACGACAGTGGGAACCTACACGGTACTGGCCAACTTCGCCGGCAGCACCGACTTCGCCAGCGGCACGGCGAGCACCACGTTCACGATCAGCAAAGCCAACGCGTCGGTCACCGTGACCGATAGTAGCGGGAAATACAACAGCCTGGCCTTCTCCGCAACGGACACCGTGGCCGGAGTGGGCAGCCAGTCCACGGGTTCGGCCAGCCTGGAAGGGGTCACCCCGACGCTGACCTACTACTCTGGCACGAGTGCCACGGGCACGGCGTTGAGCGGCGCTCCGACGACGGCGGGCACTTACACCGTGCTGGCCAGCTTCGCCGGCAGCACCGACTACACCAGCGGCACGGCGAGCACGACGTTCACGATCAGCCTGAGCGGTCCAACGGTGAGCGTGACTGATAATAGCGGGACGTACACGGGCACGGCCTTCACGGCGACGACCGCCAGCTTGGAAGGGGTCACTCCGACGCTGACTTACTACTCGGGCACGAGTGCCACGGGCACGGCGTTGAGCGGCGCTCCGACGACGGTGGGCACCTACACGGTACTGGCCAGCTTCTCCGGCAGCACCGACTACGCCAGCGGCACGGCGAACACCACGTTCACGATCAGCAAAGCCAACGCGTCGGTCAGCGTGACCGATAGCAGCGGGAAATACAACAGCTTGGCCTTCTCCGCAACGGACACCGTGGCAGGAGTGGGCAGTCAGTCCACGGCCGCAGCCAGCCTGGAAGGGGTCACTCCGACGCTGACCTACTACTCTGGCACCAGCGCCACCGGCACGGCGTTGAGTGGCGCTCCGACGGCAGCGGGCACCTACACGGTGCTGGCCAGCTTCGCCGGCAGCGCCGACTACGCCAGCGGCACGGCGAACACCACGTTCACGATCAGCAAGACCGCGCCCAGCGTCAGCGTGACCGATAGTAGCGGGACGTACACGGGCGCGGCCTTCACGGCGACGACCGCCAGCCTGGAAGGGGTCACTCCGACGCTGACCTACTACTCTGGCACCAGCGCCACCGGCACGGCCTTGAGTGGCGCTCCGACGACGGTGGGCACCTACACGGTACTGGCCAGCTTCGCCGGCAGCACCGACTACGCCAGCGGCACGGCGAGCACCACGTTCACGATCAGCAGCGCCACGCCTGGCGTGAGCGTGACTGATAATAGCGGGACGTACACAGGCGCGGCCTTCACGGCGACGACCACCAGCCTGGAAGGGGTCACTCCGACGCTGACTTACTACTCGGGCACGAGCGCCACGGGCACGGCCTTGAGCGGCGCTCCGACGACGGCGGGCACCTACACGGTACTAGCCAGCTTCTCCGGCAGCACCGACTACGCCAGCGGCACGGCGAACACCACGTTCACGATCAGTAAAGCCAACGCGTCGGTCAGCGTGACCGATAGTAGCGGGAAATACAACAGCTTGGCCTTCTCCGCAACGGACACCGTGGCAGGAGTGGGCAGCCAGTCCACGGGTTCGGCCAGCCTGGAAGGGGTCACCCCGACGCTGACCTACTACTCGGGCACGAGCGCCACGGGCACGGCGTTGAGCGGCGCTCCGACGACGGCGGGCACTTACACCGTGCTGGCCAGCTTCGCCGGCAGCACCGACTACACCAGCGGCACGGCGAGCACGACGTTCACGATCAGCCTGAGCGGTCCAACGGTGAGCGTGACTGATAATAGCGGGACGTACACGGGCACGGCCTTCACGGCGACGACCGCCAGCTTGGAAGGGGTCACTCCGACGCTGACTTACTACTCGGGCACGAGTGCCACGGGCACGGCGTTGAGCGGCGCTCCGACGACGGTGGGCACCTACACGGTACTGGCCAGCTTCTCCGGCAGCACCGACTACGCCAGCGGCACGGCGAACACCACGTTCACGATCAGCAAAGCCAACGCGTCGGTCAGCGTGACCGATAGCAGCGGGAAATACAACAGCTTGGCTTTCTCCGCAACGGACACGGTGGCAGGAGTGGGCAGCCAGTCCACGGGTTCGGCCAGCCTGGAAGGGGTCACTCCGGCGCTGACCTACTACTCGGGTACGAGTGCCACGGGCACGGCGTTGAGCGGCGCTCCGACGACGGTGGGAACCTACACGGTGCTGGCCAGCTTCGCCGGCAGCACCGACTACACCAGCGGCACGGCGAACACCACGTTCACGATCAGCAAGGCCAACGCCTCG
>CAWECK010000014.1:0-286983 GCA_963807715.1 uncultured Planctomycetia bacterium | reverse complement strand
CGCCCACGCTCTCCACCACAGCGACGGCCGGCAGTCACGTTGGCCGGGCGGTCCGTATCCGATCACGGCCAGCGGAGCAGCGGATCCGGACTACACGATCGGCCGCGGACCCGGCCGCGGTCTACTCAATGTGCCGCCGTGGCTGTTGACGATCACGGCCAATAATCGGATCGAACGTGTATGGGGCCGCCTTGCCGTTGCTTACGGCCAGCGATCTCGGGCTTCGTCAACGGCGATAGCTCGGCAAGCCTGGCCACGCCGCCCACGCTCTCCACCACAGCGACGGCCGGCAGTCACGTTGCCGGAGGCCCGTATCCGATCACGGTCTCAAGCGCCCCCCGTTCACTCGGACTACACGATCGGCTATGTGGCGGGCTCGCTGAATGTGACACCTGCGCCGTTGACGATCACGGCCAATAATCAATCGAACATGTATGGGGCCGCCTTGCCGTTGCTTACGGCCAGCTATTCGGGCTTCGTCAACGGCGATAGCTCGGCGAGCCTGACTCGCCGCCCACGCTCTCCACCACAGCGACGGCCGGCAGTCACGTTGCCGGTGGTCCGTATCCGATCACGGTCTCAGGCGCCGTCGACTCGGACTACACGATCGGCTATGCGGCGGGCTCGCTCAATGTGACGCCGGCGCCGTTGACGATCACGGCCAATAATCAATCGAACGTGTATGGGGCCGCCTTGCCGTTGCTTACGGCCAGCTATTCGGGCTTCGTCAATGGCGATAGCTCGGCAAGCCTGACCGCGCCGCCCACGCTCTCCACCACAGCGACGGCCGGCAGTCACGTTGCCGGTGGTCCGTATCCGATCACGGTCGCAGCGCCGTTGACTCGGACTACACGATCGGCTATGCGGCGGGCTCGCTCAATGTGACGCCGGCGCCGTTGACGATCACGGCCAATAATCAATCGAACGTGTATGGGGCCGCCTTGCCGTTGCTTACGGCCAGCTATTCGGGCTTCGTCAACGGCGATAGCTCGGCGAGCCTGACCGCGCCGTCCACGCTCTCCACCACAGCGACGGCCGGCAGTCACGTTGCCGGTGGTCCGTATCCGATCACGGTCTCAGGCGCCGTTGACTCGGACTACACGATCGGCTATGCGGCGGGCTCGCTCAATGTGACGCCGGCGCCGTTGACGATCACGGCCAATAATCAATCGAACATGTATGGGGCCGCCTTGCCGTTGCTTACGGCCAGCTATTCGGGCTTCGTCAATGGCGATAGCTCGGCAAGCCTGACCGCGCCGTCCACGCTCTCCACCACAGCGACGGCCGGCAGTCACGTTGCCGGTGGTCCGTATCCGATCACGGCCAGCGGAGCAGCGGATCCGGACTACACGATCGGCTATGCGGCGGGCTCACTCAATGTGACGCCGGCGCCGTTGACGATCACGGCCAATAATCAATCGAACATGTATGGGGCCGCCTTGCCGTTGCTTACGGCCAGCTATTCAGGCTTCGTCAACGGCGATAGCTCGGCGAGCCTGACCGCGCCGTCCACGCTCTCCACCACAGCGACGGCCGGCAGTCACGTTGCCGGTGGTCCGTATCCGATCACGGTCTCAGGCGCCGTCGACTCGGACTACACGATCGGCTATGCGGCGGGCTCGCTCAATGTGACGCCGGCGCCGTTGACGATCACGGCCAATAATCAATCGAACGTGTATGGGGCCGCCTTGCCGTTGCTTACGGCCAGCTATTCGGGCTTCGTCAATAGCGATAGCTCGGCAAGCCTGACCGCGCCGTCCACGCTCTCCACCACAGCGACGGCCGGCAGTCACGTTGCCGGTGGTCCGTATCCGATCACGGTCTCAGGCGCCGTCGACTCGGACTACACGATCGGCTATGCGGCGGGCTCGCTCAATGTGACACCGGCGCCGTTGACGATCACGGCCAATAATCAATCGAACGTGTATGGGGCCGCCTTGCCGTTGCTTACGGCCAGCTATTCGGGCTTCGTCAACGGCGATAGCTCGGCGAGCCTGAACGCGCCGCCCACGCTCTCCACCACAGCGACGGCCGGCAGTCACGTTGCCGGCGGTCCGTATCCGATCACGGCCAGCGGAGCAGCGGATCCGGACTACACGATCGGCTATGCGGCGGGCTCACTCAATGTGACACCGGCGCCGTTGACGATCACGGCCAATAATCAATCGAACATGTATGGGGCCGCCTTGCCGTTGCTTACGGCCAGCTATTCGGGCTTCGTCAACGGCGATAGCTCGGCGAGCCTGAACGCGCCGCCCACGCTCTCCACCACAGCGACGGCCGGCAGTCACGTTGCCGGTGGTCCGTATCCGATCACGGCCAGCGGAGCAGCGGATCCGGACTACACGATCGGCTATGCGGCGGGCTCACTCAATGTGACGCCGGCGCCGTTGACGATCACGGCCAATAATCAATCGAACGTGTATGGGGCCGCCTTGCCGTTGCTTACGGCCAGCTATTCGGGCTTCGTCAATAGCGATAGCTCGGCAAGCCTGACCGCGCCGTCCACGCTCTCCACCACAGCGACGGCCGGCAGTCACGTTGCCGGCGGTCCGTATCCGATCACGGCCTCAGGCGCCGTCGACTCGGACTACACGATCGGCTATGCGGCGGGCTCGCTCAATGTGACGCCGGCGCCGTTGACGATCACGGCCAATAATCAATCGAACATGTATGGGGCCGCCTTGCCGTTGCTTACGGCCAGCTATTCGGGCTTCGTCAACAGCGATAGCTCGGCGAGCCTGGCCACGCCGTCCACGCTCTCCACCACAGCGACGGCCGGCAGTCACGTTGCCGGTGGTCCGTATCCGATCACGGTCTCAGGCGCCGTCGACTCGGACTACACGATCGGCTATGCGGCGGGCTCGCTCAATGTGACACCGGCGCCGTTGACGATCACGGCCAATAATCAATCGAACGTGTATGGGGCCGCCTTGCCGTTGCTTACGGCCAGCTATTCAGGCTTCGTCAACGGCGATAGCTCGGCGAGCCTGACCGCGCCGTCCACGCTCTCCACCACAGCGACGGCCGGCAGTCACGTTGCCGGTGGTCCGTATCCGATCACGGTCTCAGGCGCCGTCGACTCGGACTACACGATCGGCTATGCGGCGGGCTCACTCAATGTGACGCCGGCGCCGTTGACGATCACGGCCAATAATCAATCGAACATGTATGGGGCCGCCTTGCCGTTGCTTACGGCCAGCTATTCAGGCTTCGTCAATGGCGATAGCTCGGCGAGCCTGACCGCGCCGCCCACAGTCTCGACGACGGTGACAGCCACGAGTGTCGTATTAGGCAACCCCTATTTGATCACTGTCAGCGGCGCTACGAATTCCGATTACGCGATCAGTTTCATTGTAGGCGGTCTTACAGTCGCTCAGGCGACCGCCACGGTCATCGTTTCGGACGCCAGCGGAATTTACACGGGGTCCTATTTCGCGGCCACAGCTACCGTTGCCGGCGTCGTCAGCGAAGTAGACAGCAACCCGGCACCGTCGCTAGAAGGGGTCATGCCTACGCCAGCGTATTACATCGGCACCGTGGCCACCGGCACTCCGCTCCCCCTCGCTCCGTCGAGCGCGGGCACTTATACCGTCGTGGCCTCGTTCGCAGGTAGCACGGACTACACTAGCGGCACGGCGAGCACCACTTTCACGATCAGCAAGGCCACGCCCGGCGTGAGCGTGACCGACAATGGCGGGACGTACACGGGCGCGGCCTTCGCGGCGACGACGGCCAGTCTGGAAGGCGTGACCCCGAGTCTGACCTATTACTCAGGCACGAGTGCCACCGGCACCGCCTCGAGCGGCGCGCCGACGACGGCGGGCACCTATACGGTGCTGGCCAGCTTCGCTGGCAGCACCGACTACACCAACGGCTCGGCGAGTACCACCTTCACGATCGGCCGAGCCGCTCCGACGGTAAGCGTGTCTGACGCTAGCGGGACGTACAACAGCGCGGCCTACGTCGCAACGGATACCGTCGCGGGGGTGGGAAGCCAGTCCACCGCATCGGCCAGTCTGGAAGAGGCGACCCCGAGCCTGACCTATTACTCAGGCACAAGTGCCACCGGCACTGCCTCGAGCAGCGCTCCGACGGCGGCCGGCACCTATACGGTGCTGGCCAGCTTCGCCGGCAGTACCGACTACACCAGCGGCTCGGTGAGCACGACATTCACGATCGGCCGAGCCGCTCCGACGGTAAGCGTGTCTGACGCTAGCGGGACGTACAACGGCGCGGCCTACGCCGCAACGGATACCGTTGCGGGAGTGGGCAGCCAGTCCACCGCATCGGCCAGTCTGGAAGGGGCGACCCCGAGTCTGACCTATTACTTAGGCACGAGTGCCACCGGCACCGCCTCGAGCGGCGCGCCGACGACGGCCGGCACCTACACCGTGTTGGCCAACTTTGTCGGCAGCACCGACTACATCAGCGGCTCGGCGAGCACCACCTTCACGATCAACCCAGCCGCTCCGACGGTAAGCGTGTCTGACGCTAGTGGGACGTACAACAGCGCGGCCTACGCCGCAACGGATACCGTCGCGGGGGTGGGAAGCCAGTCCACCGCATCGGCCAGTCTGGAAGGCGTGACCCCGAGTCTGACCTATTACTCAGGCACGAGTGCCACCGGCACCGCCTCGAGCGCTGCCCCGACTTTGGCCGGGACCTACACCGTGCTGGCCAGCTTTGTCGGCAGCACCGACTACACCAGCGGCTCGGCGAGTATGACATTCACGATCGGCCGAGCCGCTCCGACGGTAAGCGTGTCTGACGCTAGCGGGACGTACAACGGCGCGGCCTACGCCGCAACGGATACCGTCGCGGGAGTGGGAAGCCAGTCCACCGCATCGGCCAGTCTGGAAGGGGCGACCCCAAGCCTGACCTATTACTCAGGCACGAGTGCCACCGGCACCGCCTCGAGCGGCGCGCCGACGACGGCGGGCACCTATACGGTGCTGGCCAGCTTCGCTGGCAGCACCGACTACACCAGCGGCTCGGCGAGTACCACCTTCACAATCGGCCGAGCCGCTCCGACGGTAAACGTATTTGACGCTAGTGGGACGTACAACAGCGCGGCCTACGCCGCAACGGATACCGTGGCGGGAGTGGGCAGCCAGTCCACGTCGGCGGCCAGTCTGGAAGGGGCGAGTCCAAGCCTGACCTATTACTCAGGCACGAGTGCCACCGGCACCGCCTCGAGCAGCGCCTCCGACGGCGGCCGGCACCTATACGGTGCTGGCCAGCTTCGCCGGCAGTACCGACTACACCAGCGGCTCGGTGAGCACGACATTCACGATCGGCCGAGCCGCTCCGACGGTAAGCGTGTCTGACGCTAGCGGGACGTACAACAGCGCGGCCTACGCCGCAACGGATACCGTCGCGGGGGTGGGCAGCCAGTCCACCGCATCGGCCAGTCTGGAAGGGGCGACCCCAAGTCTGATCTATTACTCAGGCACGAGTGCCACCGGCACCGCCTCGAGCGCCGCCCCGACTTTGGCCGGGACCTACACCGTGCTGGCCAGCTTTGTCGGCAGTACCGACTACACCAGCGGCTCGGTGAGTACGACATTCACGATCGGCCGAGCCGCTCCGACGGTAAGCGTGTCTGACGCTAGCGGGACGTACAACAGCGCGGCCTACGCCGCAACGGATACCGTCGCGGGAGTGGGAAGCCAGTCCACCGCATCGGCCAGTCTGGAAGGGGCGACCCCAAGCCTGACCTATTACTCAGGCACGAGTGCCACCGGCACCGCCTCGAGCGGCGCGCCGACGACGGCGGGCACCTATACGGTGCTGGCCAGCTTCGCTGGCAGCACCGACTACACCAGCGGCTCGGCGAGTACCACCTTCACAATCGGCCGAGCCGCTCCGACGGTAAACGTATTTGACGCTAGTGGGACGTACAACAGCGCGGCCTACGCCGCAACGGATACCGTTGCGGGAGTGGGCAGCCAGTCCACCGCATCGGCCAGCCTGGAAGGGGTGACCCCGAGTCTGACCTATTACTCAGGCACAAGTGCCACCGGCACTGCCTCGAGCGGCGCGCCGACTTCGGCGGGCACGTACACGGTTCTGGCCAGCTTCGCAGGCAGCACCGACTACACCAGCGGCTCGGAGAGTTCCACCTTCACGATCAGCCGAGCCGCTCCGACGGAAAGTGTGTCTGACGCTAGTGGGACATACAACAGTGCGGCCTACGCCGCAACGGATACCGTCGCGGGGGTGGGGAGCCAGTCCACCGCATCGGCCAGTCTGGAAGGGGCGACCCCGAGTCTGACTTATTACTCAGGCACGAGTGCCACCGGCACTGCCTCGAGTGGCGCGCCGACGACGGCCGGCACCTACACCCTGCTGGCCAGCTTCGCAGGCAGCACCGACTACACCAGCGGCTCGGTGAGCACGACATTCACGATCGGCCGATCCGCTCCGACGGTAAGCGTGTCTGACGCTAGCGGGACGTACAACAGCGCGGCCTACGCCGCAACGGATACCGTCGCGGGGGTGGGAAGCCAGTCCACCGCATCGGCCAGTCTGGAAGGGGCGACCCCGAGCCTGACCTATTACTCAGGCACGAGTGCCACCGGCACCGCCTCGAGCGGCGCGCCGACGACGGCCGGCACGTATACCGTGCTGGCCAGCTTTGTCGGCAGCACCGATTACACTAGCGGCTCGGCGAGTACGACATTCACGATTGGCCGAGCCGCGCCGACGGTAAGCGTAACCGACAATGGCGGGACCTACAGCGGATCAGCCTTTACGGCGACGACCGCCAGCCTGGAAGGGGTCACTCCGACGCTGACCTACCACACTGGTACCAGCGCCACGGGCACGGCGTTGAGCGGCGCTCCGACTTCGGCGGGCACGTACACGGTTCTGGCCAGCTTTGCGGGGAGCACCGACTACACCAGCGGCACCGCGAGCACGACGTTCACGATCGGTAAGGCCACGCCCGGCGTGAGCGTGACCGACAATGGCGGAACGTACACGGGCGCGGCCTTCACGGCGACGACCGCCAGCCTGGAAGGGGTGACCCCGACGCTGACCTACTACACTGGTACGAGCGCCGCGGGCACAGCCTTGAGCGGTGCTCCGACTTCGGCGGGCACGTACACGGTGCTGGCCAGCTTCGCGGGGAGCACCGACTACACCAGCGGCACCGCGAGCACGACGTTCACGATCAGCAAGGCCACGCCCGGCGTGAGCGTGACTGATAATAGCGGGACCTACAGCGGATCAGCCTTTGCGGCGACGACGACGAATATCGAGGGCGTGCCGCCGAGCCTGGTCTATTACTCGGGCACCAGCGCCACGGGCGCGGCGTTGAGCGGCGCTCCGACTTCGGCGGGCACGTACACGGTTCTGGCCAGCTTCGCCGGCAGCACCGACTACACCAGCGGCTCGGCGAGTACCACCTTCACGATCAGCCGAGCCGCTCCAACGGTTAGTGTCTCTGACGCTAGCGGGACGTATAACAGCGCGGCCTACGCCGCGACGGATACCGTGGCGGGGGTGGGAAGCCAGTCCACCGCATCGGCCAGTCTGGAAGGGGCGACCCCGAGTCTGACCTATTACTCAGGCACCAGCGCCGCGGGCACGGCGTTAAGTGGCGCTCCGACTTCGGCGAGCACGTACACGGTTCTGGCCAGCTTCGCGGGGAGCACCGACTACACCAGCGGCACCGCGAGCACGACGTTCACGATCAGCAAGGCCATGCCCGGCGTGAGCGCAACTGACAATGGCGGGACGTACACGGGCGCGGCCTTCACGGCGACGACCGCCAGCCTGGAAGGGGTCACTCCGACGCTGACCTACTACACTGGTACGAGCGCCACGGGCACGGCGTTGAGCGGCGCTCCGACTTCGGCGGGCACGTACACGGTTCTGGCCAGCTTTGCGGGGAGCACCGACTACACCAGCGGCTCGGCCCACACGACGTTCACGATCGGTCGAACCGCGCCGCCGGTGAGCGTCTTCGACAGCGGGGGGACATATGCGGGTTCGGCCTTCGCGGCGACGACGGCCAGCCTGGAAGGCGTGACGCCGAGCTTGGCCTATTACGCGGGCACCAGCGCCGCGGGCACGGCCTTGAGCGGTGCGCCGATTTCGGCCGGGACCTACACGGTGCTGGCCAACTTTGTCGGCAGCACCGACTACACCAGCGGCTCGGCCAGCACCACCTTCACAATCAGCCGGGCCACGCCGATGGTGAGCGTGACCGACAATGGCGGGACGTACACGGGTTTGGCCTTCCCGGCGACGATCGCCAGCCTGGAAGGCGTCACTCCGACGCTAACCTATTACTCAGGGACAAGCGCGACGGGGACAGCATCGAGCGGCGTTCCAACGACGGCCGGCACGTATACGGTTGTGGCCGGCTTCGCCGGCAGCACGGATTATACTAGCGGCACGGCGAGCACCACCTTCACGATCAGAAAAGCCACGCCGACGGTAAGCGTGACCGACAATGGCGGGACGTACACGGGTTCGGCCTTTCCGGCGACGACCGCCAGTTTGGAAGGGGTAACGCCGAGCTTGACCTACTATTCGGGAACGAGCGCCACCGGCACAGCGTTGAGTGGCGCACCGACGACGACCGGCATATACACAGTTCTGGCCAACTTCTCCGGCAGTACGGACTACACCAGCGGTGTGGCGAGCACGACGTTCACGATCCAAGGGGCCAAGCCGGCGGTGACCGTACCCGCGGCGCAGAGCGCGCCGTTCAACACGGCGTTGGTCTTCTCCTCGGCTAACGGCAACGCCCTCTCGATCACCGACCCCGGCATCAACAACATCGTGCAATTAGCGCTCGGCGCCACCAACGGCACGCTCACCTTGGGCACGACCAGTGGCCTGACCGTCACGGCCGGCGCCAACGGTTCGGCCAGCCTCACCGTGCAAGGCCCGCTGACCGCGATCAACGCGGCGCTGAGCGGATTGACGTTCACGCCCTCCGCGAACTACGGCGGCGCCGCCAATGTCGCCTTGAACTACAGCGACCTGGGGGGCGGCGGCGCGGCCCGCGCAGACCGTCAGCACGAGCGTGGCCATCACGGTCAAGT
The DNA here is from genome assembly GCA_963807715.1 of uncultured Planctomycetia bacterium. Classification (GTDB taxonomy): domain Bacteria; phylum Planctomycetota; class Planctomycetia; order Pirellulales; family PALSA-1355; genus CAWECK01. The sequence continues at coordinate 277,921 of CAWECK010000014.1, read as the reverse complement.
TTCCGATCTACACGATCGTCGACCAAGCCAGCGGCTATGCCGAAACGGCCGGAACCTGGGCCACGAGCAGCGTCACGGGTTACAATGGCGTGGCTATGCGGACCAGCGCTTCGACCGCTCCGACGAGCGCCGTGGCCACCTGGACACCCACGCTGGGCACAGGCGAGTACCTGGTGTCGTTCTACAATCCGGCCATCGCCGGGGCCTCGACCGACGCCAAGATCACCGTCTTTCACTACGGCCTCACCACCACCTACACGGTCAACGAAGCCAGTGGAACCCCCGGCTACGTCATCCTGGGATCCTGCTACTTCACCGGAACGGGCGGTGAGTACGTCAGCATCTCCCAAGGTGCTACCGCCGGCCTGCTCTACGCCAACGCCGTCCAGTTCGCTCGCGAAGGATACACGCCCACCGTCACCGTGCCGGCGGCGCAGAGCACGCCGTTCAACACGGCGTTGGCCTTTTCCTCGGCCAATGGCAACGCCCTCTCGTTTACCGACGCCAGTATCAACAACAACGCCGTGCAACTGGCGCATCGGCGCCACCAACGGCACGCTCACCTTAGGCACGACCAGCGGCCTGACCGTCACGGCCGGCGCCAACGGTTCGGCCACCCTCACCATGCAAGGCACGCTGACCGCGATCAACGCGGCGCTGAGCGGATTGACATTTACGCCCACCGCGAATTACAGCGGCGCCGCCAATATTGCCTTAAACTACAGCGACTTGGGAGTCGGCGGCGCAGGCCCGGCGCAGACCGTCAGCACGAGCGTGGCCATCACGGTTACGTTTCCGATCTACACGATCGTCGACCAAGCCAGCGGTTATGCCGAATCGGCCGGAACTTGGAGCACGAGCAGCGTGGCGGGTTACAATGGCGTGGCCATGCGGACCAGCTCTTCGACCGCTCCGACGAGCGCCGTAGCCACCTGGACGCCCACGCTGGGCGCAGGCGAGTACCTGGTGTCGTTCTACAATCCGGCGACCGCCGGGGCCTCGACCGACGCCAAGATCACCGTCGTACAGAACGGCACCACCACCACCTTCACGGTCAACGAAGCCAGTGGAACCCCCGGCTACGTCGTGCTGGGATCTTTTTACTTCGCCGGAACGGGCGGTGAGTACGTCAGCATCTCCCAAGGCGCTACCGCCGGCCTGCTCTATGCCAGCGCCGTCCAGTTCGCTCGCGAAGGGTCCACGCCGGCGGTCACCGTGCCGGCGGCGCAAAGTACGCTGTTCAACACGGCGTTAGTCTTCTCCTCGGCCAATGGCAACGCTCTCTCGTTTACCGACGCCGGTATCAATAACAATATCGTGCAATTGACGCTCAGCGCCACCAACGGCACGCTCACCTTGGGCACGACCAGCGGCCTGACCTTCACGGCCGGCACCAACGGTTCGGCCAGCCTCACCATGCAAGGCACGCTGACCGCGATCAACGCGGCGCTGAGCGGATTGACGTTTACACCCACCGCGAATTACGGCGGCGCCGCCAATGTTGCCTTAAACTACAGCGACTTGGGGGTCGGCGGCGCGGGCCCGCGCAGACCGTCAGCACGAGCGTGGCCATCACGGTCAAGTTTCCGATCTACACGATCGTCGACCAAGCCAGCGGTTATGCCGAATCGGCCGGAACTTGGAGCACGAGCAGCGTCACGGGTTACAATGGCGTGGCCATGCGGACCAGCTCTTCGACCGCTCCGACGAGCGCCGTAGCCACCTGGACGCCCACGCTGGGCGCAGGCGAGTACCTGGTGTCGTTCTACAATCCGGCCATCGCCGGGGCCTCGACCGATGCCAAGATCACCGTCGTGCATAACGGCACCACCATCACCTACACGGTCAACGAAGCCAGTGGAACCCCCGGCTACGTCATCCTGGGATCCTGCTACTTCACCGGAACGGGCGGTGAGTACGTCAGCATCTCCCAAGGCGCTACCGCCGGCCTGCTCTATGCCAACGCCGTCCAGTTCGCTCGCGAAGGATACACGCCCACCGTCACCGTGCCGGCGGCGCAGAGCACGCCGTTCAACACGGCGTTGGTCTTTTCCTCGTCTAATGGCAACGCCCTCTCGTTTACCGACGCCAGTATCAATAACAATATCGTGCAATTGACGCTCAGCGCCACCAACGGCACGCTCACCTTGGGCACGACCAGCGGTCTGACCGTCACGGCCGGCGCCAACGGTTCGGCCACCTTCACCGTGCAAGGCACGCTGACCGCGATCAACGCGGCGCTGAGCGGATTGACATTTACGCCCACCGCGAATTACAGCGGCGCCGCCAATATTGCCTTAAACTACAGCGACTTGGGAGTCGGCGGCGCGGGCCCGGCGCAGACTGTCTCGACGAACATCGCAATTACCGTGAAATAAAGGTTATCGTCAACCGAACTGCTCAGCTAGCTGTCGATGGATTGGGGTGATGAGACAGGTTGCGGAGGGCGAACTGGATTCGTGCGGGCGGTTTCCGGGAATCGTTGATTGCCTGACACGGAACGTCGCAAACAGGACAGCGGAAGAACTGACGGAACTGCAACGAGCACCGCCAGCGTGGAGCCGCAAATCCACAAAACGGTCATTGCACTAAACCGCTACTGAGTGGTGCAGGCGTGTTCTTGGTCGGGACCGGTTGACTCGGTTTTAGCTTTTTTTGGATTTTCGCTGAGCAGGGTTGTATGCCACCTTTCCCTGACGCGATAGTGCTTCAGGAAAGGTGGCTTTATGACGCTCCTGCGGCAACGCTACATTTCTCCGATATCCATGGTACAGGAACCGTGTGGGGAGGGCCGCCGAACAGGTATTCGGCCGTCGAATTGCGGAAAGGACCGAGGGTCGGAAGCCCGTCCCATCGTCGCCAGCGCAGAAGCGTGCCAACCCGTTCTACTGGGCCGCGTTCGTGCTCTCGGGTGACTGGCGGTGATCAGATTCCTCTTCGATCTCCCGCAGCACGCGGAGTGCCTCGGCCACGTGCCTGGCGGCTTGGAACTGCGAGGAGAAGATGTGGCGGACGATTCCCGCGCGGTCGATGAGATACGTCACCCGGCCGGGCAGCAGCCACAGCGTTTTGGCCACGCCGTAGCGGACCCGCAAGGAGCCGCCCACGTCGCTCAGCAAGCGAAACGGCAACCGCTGCCGCTCGGCAAACTGGCGATGCGAAGCGACCGGGTCGGCACTGACGCCGATCACTTCGGCTCCCGCCTCGCGAAAGGCCTCATAGCTATCGCGAAACGAGCAGGCCTGGGCGGTGCAGATCGAGGTGTTGTCTTTGGGATAAAAGTACAACACCACGGCCGCCTTGCCGCGGAAGTCGTGCAAACTGACCGGCCGACCGTCGGCGTCCGGTAACGTAAAATCCGGCGCTAAATCCCCCACGCGCACAGCAGCGTCCGCCATAACCCTCCGGCTTTCACGTTCCGGTTATCTTGACAGACAACAGCCCACAGCGCAAGCGAGGGAGAAAAGCAGCCGCGGGCTCGGATCCGGTCGCCACGCCCTTCGCTGCGCTCAGAGCGTGCCACACGAACCGTGGGCACCGCGGGCCGCCCCTTTAACTTAACACCGAGAGATTTTACTGCGGCACGAAATCCTGCACGATGGTGACTTCCCGAATCTGCTTGCTGTCGGGCTCATAGGTGCGGATCTTCACCTGGATGCCGCGGAGCGGGGTCGGGTAGGGGGCCGGAAACTGGAATTCGCCCGGGTCGTCGACGCCGTTTACGTAAAGGCCGCTAATTACATCCGGATCGTCGAGTCCATTGTTGCCAATGCCTGTATAGCTATTCCACGATCCGGGAGATTCGTAGTGCAGTGACCAAGTGTCGTAGGTCGGGAAAAAGACTTGGGTTGTGTAGTTGCCACCTGAGTTCCACTGGCTGAGCTGCTGGAAGCTATTTCCTGGCATCGTCGCCGGCTTCCCGATAAAGGGCGTTACCATTGTCGACAATTGCGTCGGTGGGTTCAAATTCCAATTATAGCCATAGCCAAGGTCGACGTAGGCACCGTAGCCGACAACAGTTCCGCTGGACGTCCAATATCCGACATCGCTTGGGACAAGGGCTGACCGGTTGTCCGACGCCAAATAGAGCGGAACGCGATTGTCGTAGACTTTCACGTCGAACGATAACACGTTAGTAAGCACCACGTCTTCGCCGACGCGGCTCGTCTGGACCCCTCCGGCTGCGTGATTGAGAGGAATGGTCGTCGAATTCGGCACCAAAAAGGTTGCAGTGCTTCCAAAGTCGCCGGAACGAAGATCGGAAGATTTGTTGATATCGAGGGAGGCAAAAGGACGGGAAAGGGGAAATTAGCCGTCCTTGAGTCGTGAGCAAAGCGATTTTCACGCTTCGTCAGGTCGCTCATGGAGTTTAGAGTCATTACGCTGTTGATGTTATCGTAGTGAGCCGATAGGTCGTACTCGTTAAAAAAACTTGATCCCGTCACCAACTCCATGTCCGGCGCATTGTTGTATTCCGGCGCGACGAGTAGCACGCGGCGATAGAGCGTAAATAATTGCGCTTGCACCAAAGTGCCACCCGCGGTGGAAATGGGGACCGTTCGGCCATTTTCAATGGTGAACCATGCAACCTCGGCCGCTTGCGACTCAACCGTCATGGTTATGCTGTTTGCCGGGGCGGCTGAGTTGTAAGAGTAATACTTGCCGATAAACGGCTGCGCGTCCTTGCTCCGCGTGGTAAACATCAATACGTCGTCGGCATCGCCCGTGAGCGAATTGACGTTTTGGGTCGTAGTCGCGACGTTGTAGGTCCCGGTGCCGCCCGTCGCGTTGAATTGTGTATAGTCGACCGACGGACCCTCGAAGTATTCAAAATACCCGTCCCCATTCTCCGGGCGCAGCGGAGGAAGCGTGGGGGCTGTGATCCCCGCCAGGTCGGCTTGCAATCGGTTGCGCGTCGATCGCAATTGCTCGGACAACGTGATCGAGGCCCGGCTGGCGCTGACGCTGCTGCCGACCACGGCAAACAAATTCGCCACGGCCGCCATCATGATCAGCGAGATCGCCATGGCGACGAGCATTTCGATCAGCGTCACGCCGAATCGAGCGGGGCCGCCCGTCGCGAACCCCGCACGCTTAGCCCGCGGTTGCAAACCGGTCATGGTGCCTCTCCAAAATAGATGTTGCGCCTGGCCTCAAGCGGGCAATCGTCACTCGACGCAGCCGTCATTCGATAAATCGGCGGACGGTAATTGCCCGGTCGACGTTGTTATTCATCCCACGCTGGAAACCGACGGGAATGGTGCGATCGAACATGTAAAACGCCCGATGCCGCACGACGTCGCCGGTATCGATTCCGAGCTCGCTGGCAAGTTGATAGCCGTCGGGATGGGCGGCGTCAAATATCTGGGTGGTGCCGCCCGAAGTGCCGAGCCACGGCTGGACCTGGAAGTAACCCGAAGTCACCCACACGGCGTACACATTCGACCGCGTGGTGACGAGATTGCCCATGGCTTGCAGATTTTGATAACGGAAGTAGGAATTGCGGTCGGGGGCGTTGTAGCCCTGGTAGGTGCCGCCGACGCCGGGGGGCGGAAAGTCGAACAGCATCGAAGTGTTGACGTTCGGGTCGGGACGCATCAATGTCATATCGATCCCACGCGGCGCATTGCCCGGGGAAGCTGACTGCAACTGCGCGGGCAAAAATTCCAGGTCGGCGCTGGCGAACGAGCGGAACGGACTGCCGAACATGGTCGGATAGTTGCCAAATTTACTCGGACTTGCTCCTGAAAGGGCATAAGGTCCTTGGATGCTCGTCGCGACTTTCAACCAGGTCGGTCCCGAGGTGCCGCTGCCCGGGATTGCGTCCTGAATCGAATTCCAGATCAGGGGATTCATATCCACGTTCCACGCCGGCATCGTATTGCCAATCGCGTGTGGAATTGTATTGATGTTCACCTTGCCCGGATCGCGATACTTAGAGACCTTGTTGAACGGCGGATGCAGATAGGAAAACAACTGCTGTTCGGTGGTGCTGCCGTCCGTCAGTTGGGTGGCGCTGATATTGTTGGGACTCAGGTACGTGTCCGTTCCCACGAATCGCGAGGGAACCCGGGCATATTCAAACAGCCGATAAAAGTGCGGGGCCACGCCGGTTGTCAGCGGGCTGGCGGTGGTCGGCGACTGACAGAAGTTCAGCAAGTATGCGAAAGGAGCATGAAAATCTGTTTGAGTTGGAGTGGTTGACCCGTACACGCTCGTTGTATTCGGGTTCGCGATCCCGTAGCCCACTTCATTGTTGAGCCGAGTGGGAGAACTGGCGGGCACCTGCATCAACTCATAGTGATTCACGAACGGCCGATTGGGCCAGTTGATCCAGGGGAATGTGATAGCGTTATTGTTGCTGTGGCCTCCATAGGTCGTCCCGGACCAATTCGCCGGATTGGGATCGCCGACAAAAAGCTGGGGAGCAGCCGGAGTATCAACTCCTGCCGCGGCGCCATACCAGGGGTGACCGCCGCCGTTTATGCCGACGAACGCCCGGTTCAAAAAGCCTAGCGTGGCGCGGTAAGCGTCCAGATTGTAATCGAAGACCGGGAGCGGGCTGTCGTTGTTATAGGAAGGCCCAGTAATCGAATCCTGCGTGTTAGACCACAGATTCAACCCTAGGGTATTGGTGGCCGTCGTGCTCCCACGCTGGATCGTGGTGAAACCCGTCATCAAGGGCGGTGGCGTAATATAAATTGAGTCGTTGGGATCAATATTTTGCCCGGGCGACAACAGTGCATTGGGCTGGTTCGGGCTGCTGCTTTGCAGCGCCTCGCCGTTGAACACCGTCAGATTGATCGGGAGCCAGTCTGTCGTGATATAGGGGTTCACCGGAAAGGAACTGTCGTACAGCGGCCCTTCGTTGGGATCTTGAGGCGGGGGGTTAAAGGGGAGCAGCGGGTTCGCCAGCCGCTGCAAGAGGACGAACTTGTAATTCGGAGTTGTAGCCGTTGGCCATAATTGGTCGACATTGATCGGAAAGTTCGCCGGGCTGACCGAAGCGCTTCCCGCAGTAACCATTGCTCCACCGGTGGTGGCCGCGAGGCATTCGTATGGCAGATCCGGGTACTTTGTGGTGGCGCTTTCCGTGCCATAAGCGTCGAACAGAGCTCCGTAATAGGTGTTCGGGGTCCCGTTCTTCACCCCGGCGTCTTGGATCGTCGGCTCGATGTAATACGGCCCCGAAAACAACGGCTCCGAAACGCTGATCCCGATGCCGGTGTGAGAGTTGGCGTCAAGCAAGGCGGTCTTGTTGGGCTGCGTCCAGGAGTTTGTGACTCCTGAATACACTGTGCTGCTGGGCGGCGCCGCTGCACAAATGATGGCCAGGGGCTGTTGGATGTTGGTCCCCGGTGTGACAGCGGCGGTCGCCGGCGTGGTATAAAGCGGATTGGCGCTGCCGGATGTATCGATATAGCCCGTGCTGAGAGTTGTCGCCGTGAAATTATTGGCTGAGGAGAGATTGTAATTGGGCAGCAAGCTAATCTGTTGCAGCGACACGCCGAGGGAGTTGGGATACGAAGATGACGGACCGGAGGCTCTTCCAAAATTCGTATAGGCTCGTGGACCCACCACGGCATATCCCCCCGGCTGCAGCAAGACCGCGGTGCCGGCATTCACGCCGCGATTGTAGTAGGTGCAGTTCAGGTGCGTCGTATCGCCGGTGGTGGGTGGTGTCGTTGTGAACCAGGCCAGCCGCTCGATTGACAGGTAACCGCTCCCATTATTATTCAGGATGCTGTTGTTGAAGATGTCACCCGGCGGGTCGAGTGAACCGGTTGTCGGATGAGTGCCAGAAGTCAGTTGCGACGTAACGTTGTTGTAGGTATTATTCGCATGCACGCCCGCGTAAGCGCTCGCCGTGATCGCAAGCCGCCACACCGGGTTCGCGTACCCGTGGGAGTTCGCGGGGGCCATCGCCCCCAAGTCCAGATACCACTGATTGTTTTGGTAGGTATAGAGCTCGCCCGGGAAAACGGCCTGGGAGCCTCCGAACGCAGGATTGCTGGAGTTGGCGCTATTCGGTCGCGGGCAATAAAGCTCGACAAACAGCGACCCCTGCGGTATGCGCATCTGATCGAGCGTTGGGTCTTGCGGATTTCCCAAGTTGTCGAACCGATATTTCCCGATTCCGGCGTCGTACTGGGAATCGCGCACCCTGCGATCGTGCGTGGCGAAAGTCTCGGTCAGCACTAGCTCAGGATATTCGCAACCCCAGACCACGCGGCGCTCATTCGCCGTGGTAGTAGGGCTGTTGGTAAATATGGTGCTCGCTGACGTCGTGTCTTCGACGGTTTCTATGAGTCCGTCCACCTGCCAGCCATCGAACGGATTCACGTCGTACTCGAAAGGGGTCATGATCGCATCGGCGTCGCGGTAGTCGACCACGTTGATCGCCCATTGCGCTACCCTTCGCGCAGTCAACTCGTTGCGGAACGAACTGCCCGAGACCGTGTCGGTGGTCCAGTTCACGTCCACGAAACCCTGGTCCATCAGCGTCATCATCAAGACATATAAATGCCGCGCATAAAGCTGCCGGGCATAGAGGCTGGAATTCTTATAGTTGGCGTTCAACGGGCCGACATTGTTGAACGTGGTGTAGCCGTTGTTGTTCCAATCGATGTTGTTATCCAGAGTAAATGGCACGCTCGTCGTGTTGCTGGTGGGAGGAAATAACCAGTTGGTGAGGCCGTTCCAGTACGCTCCCCACGCGCTTTCCGTTCTGTTGACGGTGGTGCCCGAGGCCGGCTCAACAGTCGAGTCCGGCAAAAATTCTTGCGGCTCGTCGACGACGAACAGACCCTTCGCAAACTGACCCGCCACGGCAGCCGTGCTGGTCGCGGTGGTGTTGGTGCCGGTGTCGTCGCGGCCGTTGCCGAACGGTCGGTTGAGGTCCATGTATTGTCCGGCCATCAACTCCGGCGGCAGCATCATCTGCAACTGCGAGTTGATCTGTACCGCTGTCGGGCTGGACATGCCGTTTTGCAGCCTGACACGCAGCAGATCGCTCGGGTTGAAGTTCATGGTGTTGGCGGCGCCATACGCGGTGCGAATGTCGGTGGTCGCCAGGACGCTGGGGCTGGGCACGTCGTAGCTGTCCGTGGTCACCAGTTGCCGCAAAGCCGGGTTGGCTTGCGTGCTGATCGTGTTGCCGCCGCTGTTATACGCGTCTTCGATCAGGGCCCGCAGGCGATCGGGAAGTGTGTAGGCATCGATGTCGAAGCGGCGTAGCAAGCGTTCGAGTTCAGCCGGAGAAAAGGGGTTGTCGACCGCGCCGCTGGTCAGCCATGACCGGACGGCCGAACGGGACAAGTTGAACGTGTACGGGCTGTTGGGCCATTCGTTCGGCCCCTGCCCCGCTAAGTAGGTGGTTTGAGTTCCGTGGTTAAACTGTGCGGGTGAAAACGTGTAAAACGGCTGGCCGCGGTAATCCAGGCCAATCGCCGCGCGGCCCCACAAGTCGGACGGACTTGCATAAGAGGTGAAACAGGTGGGGTTGATCGTGGGAGGAGATCCCCGGATCCCGCGGACGTGAAGGGCGTGAAGTAATTCTGCGGCACGTCGGACAGCTTGATCTCGGCGAGGATGTCGTCCGGGCTGGCCGCGGTGGTGCTGTTGCCAGGGTAAGTCATCATCGGGGTTGTGCCGCCGTTGTATTCCCCGTAGCGGCCGTCAAGCCCGGTCGCCGAACTGGTATTGGGAACCGGCCGCGGCATGCCGTACAGCAATTGCTGGTATTGTTGCTGGCTATAGAAGATGTAGTTCTGGGCAGGGCTAGCGGCGATCGCGGCACCGTAATACGGCGGATAGCCCAGGTTGATCTCCGGCGGGCCGTACCCCTGTCCGCGCGGCAACTGAACGGAGTTTTGCAGCGGATTGCTCGTGTTCAAACTGAGAGTGCCAGTCGTTGGGGACGTGACCGGGAACGGGCCCTGTACATTGGTGCCGTAGAGCGGATTGGTGGTGCTGTCGATCGTGTCGTTGATAATCTGCGTCTGGGCGAGGTTGCCGTGGGCGTTCACATTCAGCCGGCCGTCCATGTCCAACACCAGGAAGGCAAACAAAGGCTTGTAGGTCTTGCCGTCCGCGCTGGTCTGCACCGGGTAACCCAAGTCGAGCCAGATGCTGTCGGCGATGCCGTCGCTGTCGTTGTCGACGTCCCACGGGCCGTTCAGCGGGTCGAAGAAGCCCGGGTTGGTAGTATTATTATTACTGCCCGTGAACAGCGGGTGATCGGGGGCGGTTGCGCCGGACGTTCCCTGGAACTGATGCGCAGTATTGTTGTTGTCATAGAGAATGGTGGGGCCGAGCGGCCGCATGATCACCTGCCGTGCCAAGGCGATGGTGTTCGGCGACGTTCCGCTGCTGCTGGTCCACACATAGTTGCTGCTGCTGTCCTTCTGTTGGGCCCACCAGGCGATGAGGTCGGGCCGGTGAAAAGAAGGGAGCGGCACCAGCGTGCTGCTCAAGGTTGCCGGATTAGTGGTCGTCGGATTCAGCGTGGGGAGCGTAGTCGGCATGACCGGCATGTAGGCCAACGCCATGTTCTGGTAATCAGGCGCGTCGTAGTCTTCATCGGCGCCGCCAAGACCGCCGTTGTAGTTGTTGTACTTGGGATTCGGCATCAACGCGTAGTAGTAGTACGGGGCGGTAGTGGGAGTTTGAGCAGCGTCTACCCGCGCCGTGCTAATGTTGTACCCGAAGCCAGTTCCATTGAACGCCCGGCCGTTGATGAGGAAGTCCTGGGTCTCAGTCGTGCTGCCGCTCGAGTTGACATTCCAATAGCCGATAAACGTTGTGGGGTCGTTGGCATTGGTCGAGTTGTACGTCTTGACCCCATCGAACGCCATGACCCGCAACACGGCTGAGGTATTGCTGAGGTATTGGTAGCCCACAATACGCGTGCTGACGCCAGCCGCCGGCCCGTTGAGCATCGTGAGGACCATGCCGTTGTAATAGCCCCAGGTCTGGTTGAGCCCGGTGAAGGTGCCGCCGGTAGTTGAGGTGGTAACGTTAATCGTCAGATCGATGAGCTGACCGTTCGCCACCATGACGGGTGCCGTTGCTTTCGACACGTAACCGGACCAACCGCCGGTGCCGTAATAGTCATAGAGTCCGCCGCTGTTGCCGTACATATCCTCCAGCAGGCTATGCGGCCCGATCACCGATTGCACATTGTCCGTGCCGCGGAAGATCTGGTACACCGCGTCGTCAAGTTGCCGCCGCGAATCGTTGGTGTAGCGTTCCGCAAACATTTCCGGCCGGGCGCCGCGGCGAAATTGTCCGGCGATCAACACGAACGTCACCGCAATCACCACGAACAGCACCAGGATGCTGAGCACGACCAACAGCAGCACGCCCCGCCGGGCACGCCGCTGACGGCGCAGCGCGGAACGACCGAAAACGGTGCTTCCAAAACCTGGGCTCATGGCTCTCTCTCCTGTTATTGCGTCGACCAGGGGGATGTGCGCTCCAGCGGCATGGTTTTTTCAAATACCGCTACAACGCCGTCGCAAATGAAGGCGTAGGTCATCGGGTTCGACGAATTTTGAATTGCCGTCACTGGCCAGTCCGGTCCGGTCAGGGTGACGTTGCGTGTATAGGGACCCGTGCTGGTGCTGGAGATGACGTGGCCGCTACTGTCCAGGATGTCGTCCGCCGCCACGACACGATACCAGCGGTAAATGTTCAGAGGCTCGGCGGTGGCCGTGGGATTGAGCGGAGTGGGATTAGATGACGTGTTGGCCGGAAGCATGGCCATTTGCCCTGAGAGCATGATCCATTGACCAACCTTGACGTTCAGATACGAAGGGCCGGGGGACGGGCTCAGGCCAGTGGGCACACTTAGTTGAACCTCGCCGCCGTCGATTCCGTTGCCAGGAAATGTGGTGGCCACAGTGCCCGATGCGCAAGATATCGTCGCGACGCGCTCGGGATAGACCGGCACCGACTCGCCCGGCGCCGCCACGTTGGTGCTGAGCGACACCGTGCGTTTGTAATACACGACAACGGAAACCGTGTATTGCTGATTGCTGGTGAGCGAGCCGGCAGCATTCAACAATGTTGGCGAGTTGGGGACGATGGTGACGAGCCAGGAGTAGTTGCCGTCCGAAAGCCGCTTCTGCACGTTGCCCGTTGGGAAGAACTGCTGTAGTGCCGCCCCGGTCCCCGTCGTGGCGGCGCTGTACACAAGATCGTCCTCAGCCTGGAAGATGCGGGCTGCCTGAGGGAGCGACATCAGACCGTAGCCAGAAAAAGTACCGGCCCGTAGCGTAATGCGCTGCAACTGAAAGCGGTTGGCCGGGGCAGGAGTAATCGACGCTTGCGCTCCGGCAGGAAACTGCGACATTTCTGGGTTGTTGGCAATGCCGCTTTGGATCTGTGTGGCATTGTAGGCAAATCCCCAAGGGTCGAGCGCAAACGCGTCCGGCGATCCGAACGGAAGGCCATTTAGCACCGGAACGGGCATGGTGTTGCCCGACGTATTCGTTGCGGGACTGTAAGCGGCCGTGAACGGATTATTGCCCGAATCAAAGCCAAACCACATCGGAACCGCGTTTGACGTCGCTGAGGTGGATGCTATTGGTGACAGCCCGGCATCCGGCCGCAGCATGTCGCGCACTTTGATCTCGCGAATGGCGGCCCGGCCCAACGCACCGGCCCGGTCGTATTGGTCGCCCTTGCCGACTTCCAGCCGGCCCACCGGGATCAAGGCTCCCACGCCCAACAAGCCGATCATCAGAATGAACATCGAAATCAGCACTTCCAACAGGCTGATGCCCCGGCGTCGGGACGAGCTCTGCTTTCCCCGTAGGTCAGGCAGCCCTCTGCCTGACAGGCCCGGGTTTTTGCGCTGACCGTCTGGCATGTGCCCGGGCTGCGCGGCGATTCTTGTCAGGCACGGAGTGCCTGACCTACTCGGCTGAGGACGGCGCTGCGGCATATCAGTTACCTCCCATCGTGGTGACAGGCGAGATAACGCCGGACTTGAACGAACCGGTCGCAAGCGTGCGGGCAGTGAGGACACCGGTCGGATCGGTAGTCGAAGTGTAATTGCTGATGCTTTGGCCAGCGCTGCTTGGAACGTAATTTTCGCTGGTCGTCACCTGGCCCGTTTGATAGCCGACCGCTACCCACAGGCTGTTGAGATCTGCCAGGTTTGTCAGCGGCGGAGTAAAGCCGGAAATGGCTACCTGTTCGCGCCGGCCGAGCAAGAGAAAGATGGAACCGATGGGATGGCCAGTATACCCGTTGGGATGGCTTCCGGCGTTATAGATGGCGTCATACAGCATGTCGATATTGCCGGAGGGAGCGAATGCAATCACCGGATTGACCGTCGTGTCAAAACCGTTGACCTGGGTGCTCATCCCGGACTCGGCAAGGTCGATGACAATGCCTTCGGGCAATTGGAGCGGGTCGGCCGCCGAGCGAATGGGTTGCCGGAAAATCTGGAACCGCACGGGTGTACCCGATGCAACCGACGGCGAGAACGAGGGATTTACCGGCTGCGCGTTGTTCGGGGTCAATGTCCAAGCTACAGAGCCTGAATTCTGGATGACATTCGCCGCATTTACTGGTGCATTCGTAATCCGGTACAGCATCGGCTGAAAGTTGATCTGCACGGCGTCGTATAACTTAATCTGTTGATCCCACCAGGTGTCCGACAGCGTAAACCCGGTAAGTTTCAGTGTGTTGCCGCTGCCGGGATTGACGGGGCTGACGGTCACCGTCGAGTTTGTGAAGTCGCCCGAATAGGGTGGCGGCGACTCGGCGATCGATAGGCTCACGGAGAACGGTTGATAATTGGCCGTTCCCGCGGCGGTGGCGGACACCGCCGCCGCCAAAACGGTGGACGATGCGGAGGCCAAACCGGGATTAAACCTCTCAATCACCACAGCCACCGGACGGCCGATTTCCATTGCGCGAACGAGCGGCAGCAATATAACTACTGGTAAGCCGGGCCGCTTCTGCGCACGCGGTGCTGCTGAACCGCGGGGGCGATCACTGGAATCGTTATCGCCGTAATCAGCAGCAGCAGCGTAATCACGACCAGCAACTCCACGAGCGTGACGCCCTTGCGGAGGTGGCCCTTCCTTTCGATCCGAACAAGAGGACGATCGTCGAATCGCATATTACTTCGTCCCCATCAGATGATTGTAGATATCGTCAGCCGCGGTAAACGTTGTCGTGTTTGACGGCGGCGCACTGTCAACGTCCGCCCGTTGGCCGAATAGCATGCCACCGCCAGCATAGACGCTAAGGAATGGATCGTTATTGTTCGCAGCATAATTCGAGGTCGTAGGCTTGTTGATTCCGTATAGCCTGTCCGGGCCTGCTGAGAAAATTAACGGATAGAGCGCGAAGGTCGGGGTTTTCTGATTGGAAGTTGGCGGGTATACCGAGCCCGCACCTGGTGCGCCAGTTATGGACGGATAAACATGGCGCGGATCGAATGGATCTGGGTCTACTGTTGTTTGAAGCTCAGAAATAAATCCAGGGGCCCATCGAATGAAAGAAATCGGCGTTCCCCATGCGTCAAGGAATTCCTGGGCGCCATCCCCGTCAACATCGCCGATCTCGTTCTGCCTGAATTGCTCGCGGGCATCCAGTTCGTCGCTTACGCCGGTGGTGCAAATCAGATAGAGGCACTCGGCACCCTGATTGGGCTGAGTTGGGTTTAATGCGTTGTATCGGCGGAGGTAAGCCGAGGAAAGCGATGGCCGAGCTAATGGAGTTCCGCCGCCCGGTGGAGTTGTCTGCGGCGGCGACGTAACGTCCTGCCATGTGTCCGGCATTTCGAGCCGCATCAGTTCACGCAGCGCGTCTAGACGCTGGCCGGAGGATATGACGGGCCAGTTCGTGTTATTGGTCGTGTTGACCATATAGATCGGCACGCGCCGCGTCCGGTAATTTTCGTACCGCGACATCACTAGATTATTGATCTTGGCGATCGTGGCCTTGGTCGCCGCGATCCGGCGCCTTCCTGCGAACTATACATCCCGCCCAGGAACAACGACGCCATGATGCCAATAATCGTGATCGTGACCAGCAACTCCACCAATGTGAAGCCGCGACGGCGAGACGCGCGGATTTGCAGGCCCTCTATGAAGTCCTCGCCGCCGATGCTTGATCGTCTATTTTTCATAAGCTCCCCGCCTTCCCGCGGAATCCTCGGCCGGTGCGAAGCATCGACACATGCAATGGCCGGCACAGCCGGCCCTACGAGAGATAATATGCTCGCACATCAATTCGGCATGGCGTCGCCAAGGCTGCTGCTTCCGCTGAAGTTGCTCACGTTGTCGTTTTCAGAGCTGGGGTTCACGGTAGTGTCGTAACCGCCCCCATAGGGATACACGCGGAATGTGGTCGGGTGAGTTGACGCGTTGTATCCAAACAGTCCGTCCTGACCGGCCGAGATAATCTGAAACGTGGTTGGATTGCAAAATGTGTCCGGAGGCACGCCGTACGTACCGGTGTTGTTCACGTCCAGCACATAGGGCGTGGCAATCCCCGCGTCGGACCCGAGCGTGTTTGTAACATCGAATAGAGCCGTGTGCCGAGATCGTTGCCCGTATCGTGGGACGGCGTGGACGGCGCGGTTACCGTGTTTGTAGATGGTAGGGTTATCACGTTGCTACTAATGCTATTGGCGTAGATGCCCGAGTCAAAATAAACGTACGGAGCGATGCTGCCCGAGGGAACATAAGAATAGAGGCCAATGGTCGTATCCGCGCTACCGACGGCTGTGCGCACGTGTCCCGATGTAGGCGTGCCGCTGCCGAGGGTAGGAATACTCCAGAGGCGGGTGGAGTCGAAGCTGAAGAGTGGCGTCCGGGAGCCGTTGGTATTGTAGAACGGGCTCGTTACGTCGGAGTAAAATCCGCTCAGCCAAAATACCAGCGCCCGGTCGGGGTGAAAGTTGCTAGTGTCCACACCCGAGTTTGAAAGATCGCTTTGCAGCGTGGCGGCCAGTGTCGAACCCGTATTGATGTGGTATCGCGGAAATGCCTGCATTACGAACGCCATGAGAGCGTTCTGATTCGGATAAGGGCTCGAGCCGGAAGTGATCCGCATGTCGCATGGCGGATAAGCCCCGTACTGTTGCTTAAAGGCCTTGAGCGCCATGTCGAGCTGATCGAGCTCCGTCTTGATGCGAGCCTGCTTCGCGCTGTTCAGGGCTGCCGTCGCGGCTATCGTGACGAGCCCGGCCAGGATGCTGATGATGGCGATGACGACCAGCATTTCCACGAGCGTGAAACCCGCGGCCGTGCGCTGCTTACCCATGTTCATGACTCGCGCTCTCTTTCGCCTGCTGCTGCGGCGGATGAATGAAAAAGGAGACGGTGAATTTCTAGATTGTGGCGTTCGAATCGAGGTGACGACGAAGCGACTTTCCAGACGTAGCGTAAACCCGCAGGGCCGGCCACGGTTCGGCGAACTATCCCTCCGTGGCTGAACAGCCGGGGCCCTACGAGTACCGAACGCTTTTAATGGCTCAACGATTGGATCAGTTTGATCAATGGCAAGAACAGGGCGATGACGATGAAGCCCACCGCTCCGCCCAGGAAAATGATGAGTAAAGGTTCCATCAGGCTCGTGAGACTTTCCGTAAGGACGGACACTTCTTCGTCGTAGGTGTCGGCCACCTTGTAAAGCATCGTGTCCAATTCGCCCGTCTCTTCGCCCACGTCCACCATGTTGACCGTCAGGTCGTCCACGATCCGCGCGTTCCAACGCCGCAGATAGATGAGCAGGCCGATCGGTCCGAGACAGAAGAAGGCCCAGAAAAACGCCGCCATCAGATGGAACTTCATCTTCGAGAAATCCTTGAGCGGTTTGGCAATCGACTCGCCGTCGCGGATCGAATCCGACACCTTGCCGAACAAATTCTCAAAGACGATGTTGCCCGTGGTCTCGCGAGTAATGTTCAGAGCCTCAAGGATCGGCACGCCGCTGGCGATCAGAGTGCCCAGCGTGCGCGTGCCGCGGGCCATGATGTTCTTCTCGACCAACTGGCCGAAGATGGGCATTTTCAAGACGAAGATATCCCAGCCTTTGCGGCCAGCGCGGAATTTGCGCAGCAACTTGATGAACAGCCAAAGGGACAGCGGAATACCGGGAATGGCCCACCAATAGTCCACAGCGGCGTGGGAGATCCAGATCAAGGCCAGGGTCATTTCCGGCAAGGTGATGTCGAAGTCTTTGAAGATCTTTTCGAACGAGGGGACGATCTTGATCATAATGAACGTCAAAATGCCCACGGCCACGCTGACCACCATGACCGGATAGACCATGGCGCCCTTGATCTTGCGCTTGAGCTGCTGGGCCCGTTCCTGAAAGTCGGCCAGACGCTTGAGGATCAATTCCAAGGCACCGCCCGCTTCGCCGGCCTTGATCATGTTGACGTACAGGCGGTCAAAGCATTTGGGGGCCTTGGCCATGGCCTCGGAAAGCGTGGAGCCGGATTCGATCTCGTCGCAGACGTCCATCAGCGAGTTTTTCAGCCGGCCGGGCTTGCACTGGTTCTCCAGAATCTTCAGGCTGCGCAGAATCGGCAGACCGGCATCCTGCAAGATGGACAACTGGCGCGTGAACGCGCACAGAGCCTTGGTTTTCACGTGGCCGATGGCGAAGGCCCGCTTGCGCCCCTTCTTACCCCCTTTGGGTTCGGCCTTCTTGCGGATCTTCTTCACCGAGATTTTGGTGACGAAGTAGCCCATTTGCCGGATCGTTGCTTGCGCTTCCTCCTCGCTGGGCGCCTCGATCACATCTTTGATCTCTTGACCGGTGGCGTCCATAGCCTCGAATTGATAAGTAGGCATGGCTGTCGTGTCCTTCAAATGCGAAATTTGGAATTCGGAATGCGGAAGGGACGTTGGAATGCTGAATTCCGCATTCCGCATTCTCCATTCCGCATTGTTTTATGCTTCCAGCACGGTCTCGCGAATGATCTCGTCGATGGTGGTAAGTCCCTCGAAAGCGGCCCTCATGCCGGCGTCGCGCAGCGAAACCATGCCGTAGCTGCGGGCCGCCTCGCGCAGTTCGTCGCGCGAGGCGTTGCGCATGATCATGTCGCGCAGATCGTCGTTCATAATCATCAGTTCGAACAAGCCGACGCGGCCTTTGTAGCCCGTGTTGTTGCAAACATCGCAGCCGCGGCCGCGGTAGAACGACTTGCCGGCCACGTCTTCGCTGGTCAAGTCGAGATCGGCCAGCATGTCGCCCGTGGGAATGGTGACTTCGCGGCACTTGCTGCAAACTCGCCGCACGAGCCGCTGGGCCAGAATGGCCTCGACCGTGGCGGTGATCAAGAACGGCGGAATGCCCATATCGCGCAGGCGGGTGACCGTGCTGGGGGCGTCGTTCGTGTGCAGGGTGCTGAACACGGTATGGCCGGTGAGCGATGCCTGCACCGCGATTTCGGCGGTCTCCAGGTCGCGGATCTCGCCGACCAGAATGCGATCGGGATCCTGCCGGAGGATCGACCGCAAACACTGGCAAAGGTATTGCCGATGGACGCGTCGATCGGCACTTGCACGATGCCGTCGATATCGTATTCGATGGGGTCTTCGGTGGTGATCAGCTTGTCGGTGATTTCGTTCAATTCGCTTAGCGCGGAATACAGCGTCGTCGTCTTGCCCGAGCCCGTGGGGCCCGT
This sequence comes from uncultured Planctomycetia bacterium, assembly GCA_963807715.1. GTDB lineage: Bacteria > Planctomycetota > Planctomycetia > Pirellulales > PALSA-1355 > CAWECK01. The sequence continues at coordinate 259,257 of CAWECK010000014.1, read as the reverse complement.
GACCAGGATGATCCCATTGGGCTTGCGCATGACTTCGCGAAACAACTTGAGGGTCGGCGCATCCATGCCCACTTTTTGCAGATCGAGCGAGACGACCGAGCGGTCGAGAATTCGCATGACCACGCTTTCGCCGAACATCGTGGGGAGCACGGAGACGCGCAGATCCACCGGATGCCCGCCGACGCTAAGCTCGATGCGACCGTCCTGCGGCACGCGCCGTTCGGCGATGTCGAGGTTGGCCATGACCTTGATGCGCGTGGTGATGGCGAAGGCCAGGTGGCGCGGCGGGGGGACCATTTCGTACAACACGCCGTCGGCCTTGATGCGGATGCGAAACTCGTCTTCGAACGGCTCGAAGTGCAAGTCGCTGGCATGGTCCTTGATGGCCAGCAGCAGCACCATGTTGAGCAGCTTGCGAACCGGAGCGCTGTCGGCCAGCGCCTCGACGCTCGTCAAATCGATGGCTCCTTCGCGCATCGCGGCCTCGGCGGCGGCCTGCAACTCCTTGTCGTTTTCCATGCCCGCGACAAGGCTCTCGACGCTGTCGGTGTTGGACGAATAATAGCGATTGAGGGCCGTGGTGATCTCGCGCTCGGTGGCCACCATCGAGCGGATCTCGTAGCCCAGGAATGTGCGCAATTCGTCGTGGACCGCCAGGTTTTGCGGATCGCACATGGCCACGGTCAGGGTATTGTCGCGGAAGCTGATGGGAATGACGCGATACATCTGCGCCATCGGCTCGGTGATGTAGCTCAGCACCTGCGGGGTCAGCGCGGTGTCGGCCAGGCTGATTACCTGCATGTTCCACTGCTCGGCCAAGGCTTGCACGAGCTGTTCGTCCGTGATCAGGTCGAGGCTCTCCGCCAGCTTGCCGAACAAAGTCCCGGGACGCGACGCTGCTCCTCGAGCACCAATTGCAATTGGGCTTCGGTAAGAAAACCAAGGTCGACCAGGACTTGACCAATCCGCCGGATAGCCATGAATGCAACCTTAGTGAGAAATCCCGATGACCAGGCGACGGGGCGAGGGGCTGACGGGCTGACAAGGTGCCAAGGTGACAAGGTGACAGGGGCACGCAACCGCTTGGCGCTGCGACCTACCTCCGTGGACCGGCGGTTTTTTTTCGTTTGTCTTCGTCACCTTGTCACCAATTGTTACCTTGTCAAACCGTCACCCGTCCTTGGCACGGCGCTTGTCGTCTTCTTCGTCGTCGAAAATGCCGCGTTCCGCCTTGGCGATGCGGGCCGCCAAATCGTCCGGCATGTTGGATTTCCCCAGCACGTCTTGCTTGGTGACCTTGCCCTCGCGCCACAGGGTGAACAGAGCATCATCCAGCAGGATCATGCCCATCTTGGCCCCGGTTTGGATGGCGGAGGTAATGCGAAATGTCTTGTTCTCGCGAATCAGGTTGCCGATGGCCGGCGTGACCACCAGCATTTCATAAGCCGCGCAGCGCCCGCCGCCGATCTTGGGCAAGCAGGGCCTGCGACAACACGCCGATGATCGACGTCGAGAGTTGCGTGCGGATCTGCTCCTGCTGGCTCGTGGGAAACACGTCGATGATGCGGTTGACCGTTCCCTGCGCACCGGTGGTGTGCAGCGTGCCGAACACGACGTGCCCGGTCTCAGCGGCCGAGATGGCCGCTTCGATCGTTTCCAGGTCGCGCAACTCGCCGACCAGAATCACGTCCGGATCTTGCCGCAACGCGCGCCGCAAGGCTTCGGAAAAACTGGGCACGTCGACCCCGACTTCCCGCTGATTGACCGTCGATTTCTTGTTGGGATGGTAAAACTCGATCGGGTCTTCGATCGTAATGATGTGGTGGTCGACCGTCTCGTTGATGTGGTTGATCATGCTGGCCAACGACGTGCTCTTGCCCGAACCGGTCGGGCCCGGTGACCAGAAACAGCCCGCGCGGCCGCATGATCAGTCGCTGTGCAGGCAGGCGGCAGCCCCAGTTGCTCCATGCTCAGCAGCCGGTTGGGAATCTGCCGCAGCACCATGGCGATGTTGCCGCGCTGCTTGAAGACCGAAACGCGAAAACGAGCCAGATCCCCAAAGGCAAAGCCAAAGTCCGACCCGCCCACCGCCTGCAATTCTTGCTGGCAGCGATCGGGAGTGATGCTCTTCATCAAGCCGACCATGTCGGAGCCTTCGAGCACCTTGGTCTGCAGCTTCTTCATGTGCCCGTCGTGCCGAATCACGGGGGGCTGCCCCACGGTCAAGTGCAAGTCGCTCGCCCCTTGCTTGACCACCGCGTGCAGTAGCTTGTCGATCAGAATCGTATCGGTAGCAGTAGCCATAGGCTCCACTTAGACAAAAGGACGATCGAACTCGGAAACGATTGTCGGAAACAACAACAACAGACGAGGAGCAACAAGTCGACGCAGGTCTCCCTCGGAACCGATGGAATTCGACTGCAATCGCGCCTGGGCCGAGGAAAGCTGCTGTTTCTCGGGTCCGCGCGAGATTCGACCGCGTCTTGCTTACCGAACGGATTATTCGCACCTTATCGAGAATGCACAAATCTGATGATCATTTGACACCGTTTGCCATGAGTTCGCCGAACGTTCGCTTACCCGCCGGTCCGGCAGCCTTGCGCCGGCAACCGCCCCCTTGGCCGACTCAAGCCCGATAAGTCCATGTTTCAAGACTTGGCATTCCGTGGATTCTGCCATGCGGGGCCGCGCCGCGACTAATGCTCCACGCGTTTAGCCACCCGCAAGCACCTCCTCTGGCGTGGTAATGCCCCTGAGGACTTTGCGGATGCCATCGTCGTAAAGCGCTGTCATACCTTGAGAAATCGCCGCGCGGCGAATTTCTTGAGTGGGCGCGCCTTGGAACGAAAGCTCGCGAATTCGAGAGGTCATCATCATCAGCTCAAAAATACCCAATCTACCCTTGTACCCCTTTTTACTGCAGTTGCTTGACAGCCTTTGCCCTTCATGAAAGGTCGCCGCGGCAGCCATTTCCGGCGTGATGCCGGCCGTCTCCAAGGCGGCATCGCTTGGCTCGATAGGGCTGCTTGCATTTGAGCAATTTACGCGGACCAGACGCTGCGCCACGACCGCCAAAATGCTACTCGCCACGAGATACGCGGGCACGCCCATGTCGATCATACGTGTAATAGCACCGGGCGCATCGTTCGTATGTAGTGTACTAAAAACTAAGTGTCCCGTCAAACTAGCCTGAATTCCCATTTGGGCCGTCTCGGCATCCCGCATTTCGCCCACCAAGATCACATTGGGAGCTTGACGCAGCATTGGCCGAATAATCCGGGCAAAGTCGAGCCCGATGCTGTGCCTGACTTCCACCTGGTTGATTCCCGGCAAGTAGTACTCGACCGGGTCTTCCGCCGTGATGATCTTGCGGTCCGGGCGGTTCAGCTCGTTCAAGCTGGCATAGAGCGTGGTCGTCTTGCCCGAACCCGTCGGACCCGTGACCAGGATGATGCCGTTCGGCCGGCGGATCAGGTTTTTGAACTGCCGAAAATCTTCGTCCGCCAGCCCCAACTGCCGCACGCCCACCTTGATGTTGTCCTTGTCCAGCAGCCGCATGACCGCCGACTGGCCGTGGTTGGTTGGCAAAACGCTGACACGCAGGTCGAGCTCCTTTTCGCCGAGCGATGACCTTGATGCGGCCGTCCTGGGGCGGCGGCGCTCGGCGATGTCCATCTTGGCCAAAATCTTGATGCGCGACAGCATGCGCCCCGAGCAACCGTTTGGGGGGGCTATCCCGCTCGACCAAGCTGGCCATCGATCCGGTAGCGGATCCGCACCCGGTTCTCGAACGGTTCGACGTGAATGTCCGAAGCCCGCAGTCTGCACCGCCTCGCTGATGAGCAATTGCACCAGGCGGACGATCGGGGCGCTGGATTCGTCGACCACTTCCTCGGCTGGACTGGGTCGCCTGCTCGGTTTCGGTGAAGTCGATGGCCGTGTCGGTGAATTCCTGGAGCATCGAGTCGGCGCTTTGGTCCTCGATCTGGCCGTAATGCTTGTTGATGGCCTCGACGATGCTTTCGCGGGGTGCCAGGGCAATTTCCACCTTGCAGTTCAAGATGAACCGCAGTTTGTCGATCGTGTCCAAGTCCCACGGATCGCTGACAATCACCTTCAGCGACGCCGTCCGAATCATTCTTATCCATCGGCAAAATCGACGTTTTCGCGAGCCACCGACTCTGGCACCAACTCAATCACCGAGGGCGGAATACTTCACTTCATTCAAATTGATGAAATCCAGGCCATGCTCCTTCGGCCACGGCCCGCATCACGACATCCGCCGGTGCATACCCCAAGCTGATGATCGCTGTCATGCAGTTTCTTGCCGGAGGTGCGGGCCACCCGCTTGGCCTCGTTCGCCTGATCGGAACTGATGACTCCGTCGCCGATGAGTTGACTGATGAAATCGCGGCCTTTGGCCATGACGTGTCCTATCCGATGGTTCAAAGCTTGGGAGAGTTTTGGCCAGCAAACATTAGACTTTTTCGCGCCGCCGGCGCCCGCGAGATCCTCGCCGCGCAGCGAAACCAGCCCGAAATGCACGACCAGCAATGTACAGCCGCCACGCGGAGCGCCGCGGCCGTTTGCCGAATCGAGGCGAACCGAGCGCAAAAGGCCCCCGGCAATTACCGGAAGTCGTGCGAGCAGCAACGCAGGTTGCCCATTGCTTCCTGCCATCCTGCATTGCCGATCGTTTGCCGAAGCCCAACTCAGCGACCGTCGAGCGGGAGGCGAACGCCTCGTCGTGCGAAAAAGCCTAAGCCTAGTCTTAGCTTAGGCTAACGGTGCCAATTGCCGTTGTCAACTAATTGGGCCTGGGAACCGCGGCTTACCAGCCTTCCCGACCGCAGTCGGGGCTCGAAATGCCACTCGGCGTTGCCTTCCAGCAATTGCCACCGCTGCTGGCAAGTCGAGGGGGCGCCCGGGTCCGCATTGACACTGTTGGGCGACAGGCCGATAATTGCCCCCCTCTTACTCCGTAACCGTTGCAGGCCAAGGTCTTTTCAAAGTCCTGCGCGGTGTTTGACTGAATCAAGTTAAGCGATGTTGGCCGGGTATTGCCCCTATTATTGGAATAGGGCGGCGCTGGCTCAACCAAGGCATCCTGCGCATGGCTCGACGCCACCTGCTGATCGCCCAGTCGTTGGTCGCGATGTGCCTCGGGGGCACACTGACGACGATGCCCCGGCGGCGCAGGGGGCGGACGGCACACCGGCAAATACCACTTACCCTGGTTCAACTGTCTCGCAATCATCGCGGCGAGGGCAGGCTGCCGCGCCGCCAGCCTATGCCCCGGACTATGCGCCAACCGAAGGGAGCGTGCTGCGGCTAATCGCGGGCACTGAGGGAAAGGCTCCCGATCCGGCCAACCCCCAGCCGATGCTCGATCCGGTCGCCTCGCCGGGGCCCGCTTCGATGGCGGATTCCCTAAACACGTCTCCGCCGGAAATGCCCGGTGCCGGCCAAGCGGAGCAGTTGCGCTGGACCAACCCTTACGAAACCACCCTGACCGATGCGTACACAGGTCCGGATCCTCGACCGCCGGATTCCCGCTGGCTGCCGCCCCCCGGAATCTTGCCGTTTTGGGGACCGCGGTCGAGCGAAGCCGAGCGCTTCACCGGCTGGGGGCAGCCGCTCTACGGCACGAGCTGGCTCAATCGACCGCTAGGTGCAAGCTGGTTTGCCGGCTTCATGGAGGGAGGCACCCCGATTCCGGGCAAAGTCGGACAGCATGGCGGCTTCTTCGGCGGCTATCGGTTGACTTGGGATTATGACTACTACTATGGCCTGGAAGTGCGCCTTGGGGCCGGAGCTATCTCGCTAAGCTATCCGGAAATCAATCGACCGACGGCTACTAGCGATCTCTATGTCGCCGACATCAACGTCTTGTATTATCCGTGGGGCGACTCGCGCTGGCGACCATTTACGACACTTGGCTTGGGCACGACGAAGATCAGCTTCTACGACTACCACGACCAGTATAACGGCGGCGTGCTCGTGAGCCTGCCGTTCGGCGTGGGGCTCAAGTATCGCTTGCGGGAATGGATCGCCTTCCGCGGCGAGATCATCGACAATGTGGCCTTTGGCCGCGGACCGTTCAGCACGTTTCAAAACGTCTCGTACACGGCCGGCATGGAAGTGCGCTTTGGCGGTCTGCGGAAGTTGTATTACCCCTGGCATCCCGGCAGGCAGATCTGGTAACGCCCCTACGGCTTTCCGTTGCCAATCAGTGCTTCGAACTCCTGCTCGGTCAGCACGGTCACGCCCAACTCGCGGGCCTTGTCCAGTTTGCTGCCGGCCTTTTCGCCAGCCACCACAAAGTCGGTGTTCTTCGACACGCTCGCGGCTGCCCGGCCGCCGTGCTGGGAGATCAGTCCTTTGATTTCGTCGCGGCCATAGTGCTGCAGCGTTCCGGTTACGACAATCGTTTTACCGGCCAACGGACCTGTTGGAACCGTCTTGGGTTTGCGCGGGGCTGTCATGTCCACGCCCGCGCTTGCCAGGTCTGCGATCGTGACGCGGCCGAAGTCGCTTTGCAAGAAGGCGTGGACGCTCTCTGCGATCACCGGACCGATTTCCATGGTCTCGGAGAGGTCTTCGACACCGGCTTTCTGCAAATCCTCGATCGAGCCAAACGTCTCGGCCAGCACGACCGCCACGCGAGCGCCGACATGCCGGATGGAGAGTCCGTTGAGCAGCCGCGCTAGCCCGCGCGTCTTGCTGGCCTCGACGCCGGCCAGGAGTTTTTCGGCCGACCTGGTGCCCATGCGTTCCAGTTCGAGCAATTGCTGGGTTTGCAAGCGATAGAGATCGCCGTAGGCGCGGACCAGTTTCGATTCGACCAACTGATCGACCAGCTTGTCTCCGAGGCCTTCGATGTCCATGGCATTGCGGCTGGCAAAGTAGCGGATCCGCTCTTTGAGCTGCGCCGGGCACTCGGGATTCGGGCAGCGAATGTAAACGCCCCCCTCATCTTTGACCAATGGCGTGTCGCAATCCGGACAACGCGTGGGAAAAATGAATTCCGAGAGCGATTCGGTCCGCTCGTGCTTCTCGACCCGGACAATGTGTGGGATGACCTTGCCGGCCTTTTCGACCACCACGACGTCTCCCACGCGAATGTCCTTGCGCTGGATTTCGTCGGCATTGTGCAGGCTGGCGCGGGTGACCGTGGTGCCGGCGAGTTCAACGGGCTCGAGGTCGGCCACGGGGGTGATGGCGCCGGTCTTGCCGATTTGCACGCGGATGTCGCGCAGGCGGGTCGTCCCTTCGTATTTCTCGAACTTGTAGGCGATCAACCAGCGAGGGCTCTTGGACGTGCTCCCCAGCCGCTCGCGCTGGTCGAAGCTGTTGACCTTGAGCACCAGGCCGTCGACTTCAAAATCGAGTTCATGCAGCCGGTCGATCCGTTCTTCACAGTGGTCCACGGCGGCGGCAAAGCTGTCGAAGCATTCCACGTTGGGCGTCGGGGGCAGGCCGTAACTGCCGATCTCAGCCAGAAACTCCATATGGTTCTTGCTCTTCAAACCTTCCACGTAACCCACGCCGTGACAAAAGAGGCGCAGATGCCGCATGGCGCAAATGCGCGGGTCAAGCAGCCGAATGCTGCCGGCTGCGCAATTGCGGCTGTTGGCGTAAACCGGTTCGCCGCGAGCTTGCTGCTCTTCGTTGAGCCTCACGAGGTCCGGGTTGGTCATGTACACTTCGCCGCGCACCTCCAGCACGGCCGGCGGATCGTTGGTGGTAAGCCGCAACGGGACGCCGGCCAACGTGCGAACATTGTGGGTCACGTCGTCGCCCGTGCGGCCGTTGCCGCGGGTCACTCCGCGCACCAGCAGGCCGTTTTCATAGACCAACTCCAGGGCAACGCCGTCGATTTTGAGTTCCACGACCCACTGGACCGTCTCATCCGGGAGCAACTTTGCGACTCGTTCGCCATACTTGCGCAGCTCCTCGACCGTGTAGGTGTTGTCGATCGAGAGCATCGGCACGCGATGTGCGACCGGCGTCAGACCTTCAACCGGCTGATCGCCAATGCGTTGGGTGGGGCTGTCGGGCGTGATCAGTACCGGATGCTGCCGTTCGAGCTCTTTGAGCCTTTCGACCAGCCGGTCGTAATCGCGGTCTGAAATCTCCGGAGCCGCCTCGACGTAATACTTACGGTCGTGATAGCGGATTTCGTTGCGCAGGGCGGCAATCTTATCTTCGGGGCGGTCGGCCATAAGGATTGGATTCTCTACGGAGGAGAAAGGCGCCCGTCCAACCAGGGGACGGCGGTTCCGATCTAATCGCCCATCTTCGGTTCTTCGCCAGGTTCCGGATCCACGCTGTCCTTCGGATCAACGCCGTGCATCTGCTGGCTGGCTCGGCGCGTCCAATAGTCGTCGGTCCCGATGGCGGCAAACGTGGCAATCGCCAGGACCACGATCTCGGCAATCAATAGCTGGGAACCGTGATTTTCCAGGAATTTGAGCAGCGGGTGATTGGCGGCGTGCGCGTGCGGCGACACGGCCCGCAGTGTCATGACTCCGTAGGCGCAAGCCGTGATCGAAAAGGCGATTCCCGCCACCACGAGCAAGGCATAAAACGGGTTGGCGATAGCGGCTTTAGCGCGTCGGCCCACGTGAGAAAGTCCTGGAACAAACGAGTCTGGAAAGGTGCGTTGCAAACCGGCCTTAAAAGTATAGCAGACGCAAATTCCGCAAGCGGACCATGCGCACTTCTTGGAGGGCCTGGCGCCGCTCAACTCGTGCATCGATAACCAGCGGCGAGGAGACACAGCGGCCTTGAGACCCAGCAGCCGAGCATGGTAGCGAGACTGGGCAGCGGCCGGATGCGCCGGGCAGAAATGTGTCGACAAAAAAGACCTCGAGGGACGACTCCCAGCGCCGCTTCAGTCTCCCCCAAGGAGAACCTTTGCAGCCGTCGGCCTCGAGGTCATGTCGCTGAAGAACATGTTCGTTGCTTCAACAACGATTGTCAATGTAACTTACCGTGCGCAGCAGTGCAAGATGTTAAGACCATCTTCAAGCCGCCACGCAAACCGCTGATGCGAGTCGCGCGGATGCTTCACTCGCTGCACCTGACATTGCTTCATCACGGTGCGCTTTCGCAATACTCATCGGTGTCATGGGATCATCAGCGCGAGATGCATCGCTTTACGGCTCCGTGCATAGCGAGCAAAGCTGTGATTGACGCATTACCGCAGGCTTTGCACCAACTCGACGAATTGATCGCCGCGATCTTCGTAATCGACAAATTGGTCGTAGCTCGCACAGGCCGGCGACAACAGTATCGCATCGCCCGAAGCCGATTGACGCCAACACCAGGTGAGCGCGTCCTTCAAATGCTCAACGACGTGGAAGGGAAAGTGCCTGTCCGCGGCAGATAAGGCCGCGGCGAGGGATTCGCGTTCCGCGCCAAACAGTGCCGCGCGCGCGCGCACCGCACTACGTGCTTCGCCAACGGTCCGAACTCAACGCCTTTGGCAAGCCCGCCGGCTAGCCACCATGTCGGCCCCGGCACGGCTGTTAATGCCGCCTGGGCCGCAGCCGCGGACGTGGCTTTCGAATCATTGTAAACCCTGCGTCCTAAAAGTGTTGCAACCAGTTGCAAGCGATGCTTTAAGCCCGAAAACTCAGCCAGCACGCGCATCGCCGTAGACAGATCGCAGCCCAATTCAAGAGCCGCCGCCACGACGCATGCCGCGTTGGCACGGTTGTGATCGCCGGCAATTCGTAAGCCAGGCAGCTCAGGCGCCGACATGCCGGGCCCCAATAGTATCCGCGCCTCGGTCAACGAGCTCCACGTGTCCAATTCCTCAGCCGATGGACTGAGTATCAAGGCGCCGCGCTCGGGTAGCCCACGCACGAGCCGCTGCTTCGCCGCGATATAAGCTGCCATGCTGCCGTGCCAATCCAAATGGTTCGCGGTGCAGTTCGTAACGATGGCCATGCCTGGCATCCGAGCAGCAGCGCTGAGATTGGCGAGTTGAAAGCTGCTCAATTCGAGCACGACGATGTCGGCCGGACGCATGGCGGGCAAATCGCCCAGCAGGCTGGCGCCAATATTGCCGCCAAGCCACGCGCGCGGCCACAGGCCCCGAGCACGGCGGCAAGCATGGTGGCCGTGGTCGACTTGCCGTTGGATCCGGTAATACCGATAACGGTTGCCGGGCAGCGTTCCAGGAAGAGCTCGATTTCGGACGTGACTACCGCCCCACTTGCCGCCGCCGCGACGACTAGTGGATGCTGCGGACGCACGGCCGGATTGACCACGACATAATCGGCGCCGACAAAGTCCTCGGCCTGATGTTCTCCCAGTCGATACCGCGCGATCGGCACGCCGCGAAGCTTCTCGAGTGACGCGCTCAGCGCGACAGCGGTGGCCAGGTCCGTTACCGTGACCAGTGCGCCCTGGCCGGCCAGCCACTGCGCTGCGGCAAGCCCGCCGCCGTGGCGGCCCAGTCCCATCACAGTCACAAGGCGACCGGTTAGCTGTTGCATGGCGAAATGGCTGTGGGCTTCGTAGGCGCGAATCGAGTTGTTCCGGCGCCTGCTGCCCTACCCTGCGGGAGGACCACGCCCTTCGCGGGGCTCAGAGCGTGCCACACGGCGCGCTTCACGGGCGAGTTCAATGCCGGCGCCGGCCATAGGGATCAGCCCGTCAGGCCAAAATGCCGTCGACCAGGCGTCCGTGGACGTCGGTCAGGCGGAAGTCGCGGCCGGCGTAGCGGTAGGTCAGCCGCTTGTGGTCCAGGCCCAGCAGGTGCAGGATGCGTGGCGTGCAGGTCGTGGATGTGGACCTTGTTCTCGACGGCGTAGTAGCCGTAGTCGTCGGTGGCGCCGTAGCTGAATGCCCGGCTTTGACGCCGCCGCCGGCCAGCCACATGGTGAAGCCGTCGGGGTTGTGGTCGCGGCCGTCGGCGCCCTTGCAGCGTCGGCGTGCGGCCGAACTCGCCGCCCCAGAGGACCAGCGTGTCGTCGAGCAGGCCGCGCGCTTTCAGGTCCTTGAGCAGGCCGGCGATCGGCTTGTCGACCTCGCGGGCGTTCTTCGCGTGGCCCTTCTTGAGGTCGCTGTGCTGGTCCCATTGCACTTCGCGTCGCTGTGCGTGACCTGCACGAAGCGCACGCCGCGCTCGGCGAACCGCCGGGCCATCAGGCACTGGCGGCCGAAGTTGGCCGTCACCGGATCGTCGAGGCCGTAGAGCTGCTGCGTGGCGTCGCGTTTCGCTCGGCAGATGTCCTGCACCTCGGGCATGGCCGTCTGCATGCGGAAGGCCAGTTCGAACGACGTCGATGCGGCCTTCCAGGGCCGAGTCCGGGCCGGTCGCTTGCAGGTGCTCGCGGTTCATCTCGGCCAGCAGATCGAGCTGCAGCCGCTGCAAGCGCCGGCGAGACGTGTCGCGTTGCGCGATGAACGGTTCACCATGGCTTGGTCGGCCGGAATGCTGGCGTTGCCGATCGGCGTGCCCTGGTAGACGGCCGGCAGAAAGGCCGAGCTCCAGTTGTTGACGCCGCCGTGGGCCAGCGTCGGGCAAATGGTGATGAAGCCGGGCAGGTTCTGGTTCTCGGTTCCCAGGCCGTAGGTGATCCACGAGCCCATGCTGGGGCGGACGAAGTTGTCGCTGCCGGTGTGCAGCTTGAGCAGCGCCCCGCCGTGGGCCGGGTTGGTGCCGTGCAGCGAGTTGATGATGCACAGGTCGTCGACGCAGCTCGGCCACGTGCGGAAACAGCTCGCTGACCGCGATGCCGCTCTGGCCGTGCTTGCTTGAACTTCCAAGGCGACTTCAGCAGGTTGCCGGTCTGCGGCGAACTGAACGCGCGGCTTGGCGAACGGCAGCGGCTTGCCGTCGTCGCGATCGAGCAGCGGCTTGTGATCGAACGTGTCGACCTGCGACGGCCCGCCCTTCATGAACAGGAAGATGACCCGCTTGGCCCGCGCGGTGAAATGCGGAGCCTTGGGAGCCAGCGGGTGGCTGGCGATATTTTCGACGGCGGATTGCAAGGGTGCTTCGGCCCGGGCCTGTTCGGCCAACATCGCCGCGAAAGCCAGATAGCCGAAGCCGACGGCGCCGGTCTTGAGCGCGTCGCGGCGGTTCATTCCACAATCGCAGTTCATGTTCTGGTCTGTGGGGGTTAGCGAAGATACACGAACTCGTTGCCACTCAGGATCACTTGAGCCAAGGCTCTCCAGGCCAGGCGAATTGCGTCGCCCGTCGAGGGTTTTACCGTCGAGGTGTTGACGGACGCCTCGGGCCCAACCGCCCGATCGGCAAATTGACGGACGAAGGTCAAGGCTCGCTCGATTTCAGCCGGCGTTGCCGGACGACCGTAGGCCAGACGATAGGCCCAATCCACGCGCTCGCCATCCTCCTGGTTCGGCTCTTGCAGCAATCGATCGGCAAACTGTTCGGCAGATTGCATTACCAGCGGACTGTTCAAGAGGAACAGCGCCTGGGGGGCCACGGTCGTGGTGGGACGATTGCCGTTAATGACGCTCGGCTCGGGGAAATCAAACTGCTGGAAAAAGTCATAGACGTGATTGCGAATCACCGGCAAGTAAATCGACCGTCGCCGGCTGTCGTAACCGGTTTCATCTTTTGAAGTGTGATTGAAGACCCACGTACGATTGGTCAGCTTGCAGGAATCGCCGCCAACGGTCCGATCGAGCGTCCCGGCCACGGCCAGCATCGCGTCGCGGATCTCTTCGGCTTCCAGCCGCTGCAAGTTCATCCGCCAATGGAGACGGTTCTCGGGATCGACCTTGGCAGACGCCGCGTCGAACGTCGAACTCGACTGGTAAACACTCGACAGCATGATGAGCCGGTGCATCGCCTTGATCGACCAGTCCTGGTCGGTGAAGTAATGTGCCAGCCAGTCGAGCAGCGGCTGATTCGTCGGACGTTCCCCTTGCAGGCCGAAATTATCGGTCGTGGCCACCAGACCCTGGCCGAAATGCCACCGCCAGATGCGGTTCACCATCACGCGGCTGGTCAGCGGATGATCTTTCTTAACTAACCACTGGGCTAGTTCGAGCCGGCCGCTCTGCTTCTCGGGAAGCGAAACGGGACCGTCGAGCAGGACCGTGACGAACCCGCGCGGCACTTCGTCTCCCAGCGTCAGATGATTCCCCCGCCGGTGAACGCGCAGATTGGTCACCTCGGACTCGGCAAGCCCCAGGGCGGAAGGAAGCACCGGCGCGCTTTTCTCGAGGTCTTCGATCTGCGACTTCAGCGACTTCTTATGCTCGTCGTCTAGTCCCTTCGCGGCGTCCTTGAGCGCGGCAAGGTGGGCCCGAAGCTGGGCCGCGAGTTGGTCCTCGGCCGGGCTAGCCAGCGAATTCTCGAACCAGCGCGAGACAACCACACCCTTGACCGACTTCTCCATCGTCTGGGTGCTGTGGAAAATGCCAGCCAGGGCGTAATAGTCGGCGGTGGGCAGCGGGTCGAACTTATGATCGTGGCAGCGGGCACAACCAAGCGTCAGGCCCAGCACGGCCTTGCCCAGCGTGTCGATCTGTTCATCGATCAAATCCATTTCCATCTTGGTCTTGTCCGGCTCGGCCAGAACCTTCGGACCAAGCGAGAGAAAACCGGTCGCGATCAGCCGCTCGTGCCTCAATTCAACATCCTCGGCTGGCAGCAGGTCGCCGGCGATCTGTTCGACGATGAATTGATCGTAAGGCTTGTCCTGGCTCAGCGCGTTCATGACGTAGTCGCGATACCGCCAGGCATTGCCGAAGGCGATATTCTCGTCCAACCCGTTGGAGTCCGAGTAACGAGCGACGTCGAGCCAGTGCCGGCCCCAGCGTTCGCCGTATGCGGGAGAGTCCAACAACTGATCGACGACCTTGGCCAGCGACTCCGGTGATGGGTCGGCGACAAAGGCGTCCACTTGCTCGGGCGTCGGCGGCAGACCGATCAGGTCGAAGTAAACGCGGCGGATGAGCGAGCGGCGATCGGCAGGCGGCGCCGGCCGGATCCCGCGATCCTCCAGCGCGGCGAGAATGAAGCGATCCACGTCGGTTCGGACCCACGCTGTATCCTTCACGGCGGGCACGTTGGAACGGGCGGGAGGCTGGAACGCCCAAAAGCTTTTTCCCGCCTGAACGTCCATCGGCTTTGTTTCCCGCTTAGCGGCTGCTGCGTCGCGAGGGTCCGGCGCCCCAAGCGAGATCCACTTCGCCAGCAGTTCAATCTCGCCGGCAGGCAACTTGCTCTTCGGCGGCATCTGCAAGTCGCTGCTGGCGTAGCGCACGGCCCGCATGATCAGGCTCTTGTCGGGGTCACCGGGAATGATGGCCGGACCCGAATCGCCGCCGGCGCTCCAACCTTGCCGGCTGTCGAGACGCAGGCTCCCTTCGAGTTCCTTCGCATCCGACGAATGGCACTGGTAGCAGCGGGCGACCAACAGGGGGCGGATGTGCTGCTCGAAAAATTCCAGGCCGGCGGCGTCCGGCACTGGGGCGACTCGCACTTCGGCACCCTCGGCGACAAAATATCCCGCGCCGACAAGACCGGCTAGCGCAGCGAGAACAAGCATGAGTCGCGATAGCATGCGTTTATCCTGGTCGTTAACGTCTGTTGGAGGCCAACAGGAAATGCCGTCTCGCACGGCAAGCAAACCGGGCAGGCAAACGATTCAGCGAAGCGTCTCTAAGGCGGGAGGCCGACGACATTTTTGGGCAACCGTCTGGCCTGTTTTTGTCGGTTGTTAGTATAGGCTAAATCGGCGAAAACGTACAACTATCTTGCCCCGAATTGGATCCGATCAGGCCCCGCCCATTATATCAGAATGGTGCCGCCCCACAGTCAACAAATCGCAAAACAAGAGTTTCACGGAGCCTAATTCTCCGGAGTTGCGGCCGACCCTGAAAGGAATCGACGCAATGTTTCGCGAAATTCTTCGACGGGCGAGGATCGCATCTGCAAGCGCATGCCTGTCCAGGCAGTAGCTTCCCTCGCTGCTGCAATTACCGCCGGGTATTCCACTCCCCTGTCCCTCGACGCTATGATCTAATGTCCAGTAGCGCGAGCTGCCTGGGCGGCTAAAATAGCCTTCTTATGGAGGGACCCTTTTTATGGAAGGAACTGCCGTGTCGGGGATGCCAGAGTTCAATACCATCCGGCAGGGCGACTGCATCAAGGCCATGCAGGCTCTGCCCGAGGGCTGCGTTGATTTGGCGTTTGCCGATCCGCCATTCAACATCGGCTACGACTACGACGTCTATCAAGACAAGAAGGACCAGCGCGAGTATCTGCAATGGTCAAAGTCCTGGATCGCCGCGGTCCACCGCGTTCTCAAATCCTCGGGAACGTTCTGGCTGGCGATCGGGGACGAATATGCGGCCGAACTCAAAGTGGCCAGCCAGGAGATCGGCTTTCACACGCGCAGTTGGGTGATCTGGTATTACACGTTCGGCGTGAACTGCAAAAACAAGTTCAGCCGCTCCCACGCCCATTTGTTTTACTTCGTCAAAGACCCGGCGCAGTTCGTGTTTCGTGCCGACGCGCTGGAGAATCGGATTCCTTCCGCCCGCCAGCTCGTGTACGCCGATAGCCGAGCCAATCCGCTTGGACGACTCCCCGACGACACCTGGATCCTCCGACCGCAGGATCTGGCCGATTGCTTCACGCCCGGGGAAGACACCTGGTATTACCCGCGCGTAGCCGGCACATTCAAGGAACGGGCCGGGTTTCACGGCTGCCAAATGCCCGAACAACTGCTGGGCCGGATCATCCGGCTTTGCTCGAATGAAGGGGACGTGGTGCTGGATCCCTTCAGCGGCAGCGCCACGACGGTGGCGGTCGCCAAGAAGCTCGGCCGCCGTTATTTGAGTTTCGATCTATCGGCCGACTACGTAAAGCGGGGACAAGATCGACTTGCATCCATTTTCGTTGGCGACCCACTGGTCGGCGCCGCCCAACCGACCCTGAGCGCGCCGGCCACGCCGAAGCACAAGGGAACCAAGGGCCGTCTTCAGCAGCCTGCGAAAAAAGCGGAGAGCGCCCCGCCTTCGACCGGTGATGCCGATTCAAGCGAACAACTGCGGATGTTTCAAGAAGAGGCTTCTTGACGCTTAATCATGTCCTTGTTCGACGCTCCCGGCCTATCTGCGCCGCCTGGTCAACCAGCATCAGCCGTTTCTGAATCTGCCGGATTAGAAGATGGCGTAACGTCGCAGCCCTCGCAACGTCATGCCGAGTGCGAAACAACCTGTTCTCTCCCTGTGCGTCGGTATCCAGAAATACGCGAGGATCGGATCAGCACGATCGGTTTGTGAAAAAAGTCACAGTGTTGCATTTAACGCGCGACCGGCCGACAATGAGCGCGGCACGTCAATCGCATCTAATCCCATCATAAATTCTGACATTCGTCGCTTCAGCGAGCAAAGACACACTCGACGTTCGTTTTCGAGATAGTCTCTTTTTTTGCTTTGCAGTTGGCCCGACAACGCAACGGCTCAGGTCGTGCAAGGAGTACATCATGGATCCTTCCTTGTCCGCGTCTCCTATATCGGTCTCGTCAACGCCGGCCGAGCGCCGCGCCGAACGCGCTCCAATTGATCGGCGCCCTGGCACATCGGCTGGCCCGGCTAGTGTATGTGCATAACGAAGAAAATTGTATCGGAAGTGCCCTCGGTTGATGGTCGCATTGCCGCGGGACGTGGCGGGCACTTCGGATACAATTCGTTGAACGAAACCGCACGCTTGACGTTGCTATGGGAATTTGATGCGCTGCGGGTTCCGAAGTTGCGCGTCGCCGGGCGAACCGGGGAGTCTCCAGACGGCGTGGCGAGGGGCGCGGAGGACTGTTTGCGAGAAGGGAGCGTGGTAACAGGGCGAGTTTTGCATTGGAGGCGAGGTTGCCACGGTGGTTGGAACGAACTCCACCCAGGACACGCGATTGCGAGTCTGCGCAGCGGAGACCGGAAGAATCTGGCGAGCGGTCATTCTTAGGATGTGTCCCACGGCTCGATGAGCTTCTGGTGCATAGGAACTGGGAAACCTTTGCCGCGTTCTGGCAGTAGCCTTTGGACCAGCACCATCCGGCCTTGTTTGCAGGCCGGGCAGCATTCGTCGGACTCGCCGTCGGCGGACAAAACCTGGGGGACAACTGGCTGCGCTGGATCGTCCGGCGGAGGAGTCGGACGCACGTCGAGCAGTTCGCGCGCGAGGCTCACCATCTCGCGACGATTGCGATTGGCCAGAAAGCCGTAGTGACGGATCTTCATGAAGCCGGTCGGCAGCACGTGGAGCAGAAATCGCCGGATGAATTCGGCCGCGTCGAGCGTCATCGTTTTCTGGGCGTTGCCGTGCGCGTAGTCCTTCCAATGGAAGCGAACTCGGCCGTCTTCCAGTGCGATCAGGCGATCGTTGGAGATGGCGACGCGATGGGTGTAGCGAGCCAGGTATTTCAGCACCTGCTCGGGACCGCCGAAAGGCGGTTTCGCGTAGACCACCCATTCGGTTTTGACCGTCGCGTCCAGCCAACGCTCGAAATGCTCGGGCTCTTCCAGGGGCTTGAGTTCCCCGTAGAACCGCAGCTTGCCTCGCTGATACGCTTTGCGCAGGAGGCTCAGAAACTTCCCGCGGAAGACGCGACTCAGGATGCGGACCGGTAGAAAGAAGCCTTCGCGACAAGGAATCCAACGCGAACCATCCGGTGAAAGCCCGCCTCCCGGCACGACACAGTGCAAATGGGGATGATGCATGAGGTTCTGGCCCCAGGTGTGCAAGACGGCCAAGAAGCCGATCTTGGCTCCCAGACGCCGAGGCGTGGCGGCCACTTCCAGCAGCGTCTCGGCCGCAGCCTGGAACAAGATGCCGTAGACTGCTCGCGGGTTTTGCAGTGCGAGTGGGCCGATCATTTCCGGAAGCGTAAAGACCACGTGGAAGTAGGGGACCGGCAACAGTTCCGCCGCGCGCTCCTCCAACCACTTCGCGCGCCGACGCCTGGCACTTCGGGCAGTGGCGATTGCGGCACGAGTTATAGGAGATCCTGCGATGACCGCACTTGTCGCACGCTTCGACGTGTCCGCCCAACGCGGCCGTGCGACACAGCGTGATCACCTTCAGGACGCGACGCTGATCACAGGAAAGGCTGCTTCCCCGGTCTTCCAAGTAACGTGGTCCGTGGCTCCGGAAAACATCGGCTACTTCGAGCCGATGTTCGGTCATGGCGTTAGCTTGGCCTCCGTGGGTACGTCGAGGAGATCCAGCGGGCTGGTTGTCGCCACCACCGTCTTCATCGACACCGAGGTGTAGAGCGCCGTCGTGCTCAGGTTGCGGTGTCCCAGCAGCGCTTGAATCGTGCGAATGTCGACGCCTGATTCAAGCAGATGGGTCGCGAAGGAATGGCGTAACGTGTGCGGGCTCACGACCTTGTTCAACCCTGCCCGACGCGCGACCCGTACGCACGAATTCTGCACGTTCCGCCGGTTCATCGGTTGCTGGGGATTTCGGCCAGGGAACAGCCATTCGGTCGGCCGGGCAATCTTCCAATACGCGCGCAGTTCCGCCAGCAACTTCGGCGACAGCATGACGTACCGGTCTTTCTTCCCCTTGCCTTGGTGAACGCGGATGACCATCCGTCGACTGTCGATGTCACTGACGCGCAAATGCACCGCCTCCGACACGCGCAAGCCGGCGGCGTAAATGGTCATCAGGACGGCCCGCGCCTTGGGTCGTCGTGCGGCGCTGAAGAACTGGGCGACTTCGTCACGGCTGAGCACGACCGGCAGCTTTTTGCCGGTCTTGGCGCAACTGATTTCCTCTAGCGCGAAGCTCTGTTTGAGCGTGATGCGATAGAAGAATCGCAAGGCGCAGCGGGCTTGATTGTAGAGGCTCCACGACACATGACGCTCGTGGATCATGTGCAGCAGGTAAGCTCGCACCTCGCCCGGCCCTAACTGGTCGGGCGATTTGCCATAGTGCTTGGCAAAATGCGCGACGGCGCGGACGTAGCACTCCTGAGTGTGGGGCGATAGGTTACGCATCTGCATGTCTTCCAACATGCGTTGACGAAGCGGGGTCATGGCTTGCTCCTGAATGAAAGGACGTGAAGGTGAAACACGTGCCTTTCATCGTGAGCAATCGCCGGGCGACATCCCACAGCCACTGTCAAGTCGGCCAAAACGGAACGGCTTTTGGCTTTAGGAAGGGCTCCTTACTCGCTTCGGTTAACATAAAGTGCATAATGTTAACCCAGAGTTGCAGGAGGAAAACCGCTCCCCTTCTCGGGGCTTGCGGACAATCCGTGCGCTGTTGATCGAACCCACCGCGCAGCGGTTTAGTTCAATCCACTTTATGCCGCCAGCGCTTGGATGGTCTTCCGCGGGTTGCGAGCTTCTTTCGACACAACCGGAGGACCGTTTAGCGCGAGCATGCTAACTCTCTGCCTGACCGGGTACACGGTGTTATTGGCGATCACGGCCTACCTTGTGATCCGCGTGGGCAAAGTTTGGGACGACGCGCGCAGCCTGCTGCTCTTGATCGTGCTGATGTTCCTGGGAATCGCCGTGACGCTTGACGACGTGCTGGCCGCTATCCCGCCGGTCGGAATCTGGTATTGCATTGGCGGCTGGCTACTCGCTGCCCTATTGAGCGAAATTCTGCTGCGTTCGATCCGGCTTCGGCTGCCCGCGCTGTTCCGGTTACCTTATCACGCGCGCTGCTTGTGCTGTTTTTTCTGTATCCTGTGAGCCTGGTTCCTTTGCTCGAAGATCCCGGGAACCATCTGCTCCAGTGGCAATTATTCGGTTTTGGGCCGGCCATTGCCATCGTTCTGCTGACGCTGCTCCCCGCGGTGCGCCGCGGGCCGGCGTATGTTCGCGATTGTGGCAGCCCGTGGCCCTGGCCGGGTTTTCCTTGGGTACTGTTCGGGACACTCGGTTTGTGCGGCGCGCTACGCGGGTACTACCTCTGTTTCTCACTGCATTTCGTGGATTACGCCGACAGCATCTTCGGACCTTACTTTTTGGCCCCCTTGCTGTTCGCGACGGCTGTGCTGCTGCTCGAAAGCGGGCTGACCAACCGCTCGAGCCTAGCGACTAACCTCGGGCTGCTGTTGCCGCTCGGTATGGTGATCCTGGCGTCGATGGGCCATCGAGACGACCGGATTTATCAGGGCTTCTTGCAGTTGTTCGAGACCGGATTGGGAGGTTCGCCGCTTTATGTGGCAATTCTGCTGGTCATTGTCTTCTACGCAGTCGCAGTTGCGCGAAGCGTGCGTTTCGCCGACGAAGCCTTTACGGCAGCGCTGGTTTTATGGGCCTTTGTCGGGCCGAACACATTGGACTTACAGCAATTCAGCGCCTCGCGGCCGGGACCGTTGGCGCTCGCGGGGGCCTGGCAACTTTTCGTTGGCTTGCGGCAACAAGTTTCGTGGCGAGTGCTGATGGCCAGTTGGGCGGTGATTGCGGCCATGATCATTTACTGCGAGCGAACCTGGTTCACCGCGGCCCACGGTGTCTTGCCGATCCTGTCCCTGCTGGCGACGCTGCTGACGATCGGCCTGCTGTTCGATGATGCGTTTAGCCGATTTGCGCGACGAGTGGGCTCAATGCTTTCGCTGCTCATAGTTGGGCTAATCGCCTTGGGGGTCGACAATTGGTTCCCTGAAGTCCCCGGTTCAATTCTCCTATACTATCCCCTTGTCTTCGTTGCGCTCTTGATCCTCTGCGGCTTGCTGGTCCGCGACCACTTGTCTCTCGTTGCGGGCACGGCGTGCTTCGTCGTTTGGATCTTGTCGGCCGCCGTGCGAGGCTATGAGCAAGTGCGGCCGCACTTGCTCGGCCTGAACCAACTAGCCTGGGGGGTATTTTTCTTCGTGCTGGCCGCACTGATCAGTCTCAGCAAGGCTGGTCTGCTACGACTCAAACCTGGGTGGCTTAAGCCATCGACCAAGATCGAGATGACCTCCCACACAGGGTTGTAGGTTCGCCCGACTTCAAAACGGACAGGCCGACGACCACTCCATGCGGCGGCGATCAGTGGGATGCGACAGCGCCAGCCGTTCGGCATGCAGCAGCAAGCGGGGAGCTATCGCCCGGGCCGCATCCGAGGCGTATAAGTTGTCTCCCAAAATCGGATGGCCGAGCGTCGCCAGGTGCAGCCGGATTTGATGCGATCGGCCCGTGAGCGGTTGAACTTCCAGACGGCTCCGATCGGCAAAGCTCGCAACGACACGCCAGGCCGTTTGTGCCGGCCGGCCGTGAACTGGATCGATCATGTGCCGTGGCGGGCGGTCGAAGTCCTTTCGCATCGGAAGGTCGATGGTGCCGCACTCTTCAGTCATGCAGCCGAACACTACCGCCACATACTGTTTTTCCACTTCGCGCTCAGCGAACTTCCGGCTTAGTTCGCGCTGAGCGTCCGGATCGAGGGCCATGACCATCAGGCCCGACGTGTCTCGATCGAGCCGATGCACGACGAGCGCCTGCGGCAGCATGGCTTGCACCCGAGCACTCAGGCAATCTTGCAACTCCGGACCGCGACCGGGCACCGCCAGCAAGCCTGAGGGCTTGTCGAGCACTATGAGACGATCGTCCTGATATACGATGTCGAACTGGTATACGATGTCGACCATTTACAACGAGCTCGGCGGAAAAAGATCCGTGCTGAGGTACTTCAGGCCACTGTCGCAAACCAGAAATGCGACGGTCGCATCGGTCTCGCGGCCAGAGAGAAGCGAGAGGGCCGCCGCCAGGTGGGCTCCGGAAGAAAAGCCGCCGAAGATGCCTTCTTCGGCCGCCAACATCCGCGCGCCGGCAATCGCCTCCTCGTCGGACACTTGCAAATAATCCGTCACCAGGCCGCGATCCAACAGAGGCAGCTCTGCCCGCGCGTAGCCGCCCCCTTGAATTTTGTGGCTGGGATTCGTCGCTGGCTTGCCGGCCAGCAGCGCCGCGGTGGCCGGCTCGACCAGGTAGCAACGAACCCGCGGATTCATTTGCTTCAAGAATCTCGACACCCCGGTAAACGTCCCGCCGGTTCCAGCGAAATCCAGGAAAACGTCCACCTGCCCGCCCGACTGCTCCCAGATCTCGGGCCCGGTGGTGCGCTGGTGCGCCAGCACGTTGGCTTGCATCTCGAACTGATTGGCGCGGAATGCGCGGCGCTCGCCGACGAGCTGCCGAGTTCTGGATTCGACGAGCGCCAGGTCATCGCCCGATACCTGGTTCGGCGGCGAACCGGGAGCCTGGTCCACCAACACCACTTCGGCGCCCAGCGTCTGCATCATGCGGGCCCGTTCCACCGTGTTCCCGCGAGACATCACCGCGACGAACGGATGCCCCAGCGCGCGGCAGACGATTGCCAGCCCCGTACCCGTGTTGCCGCTGGTCAATTCCACAACGGTCTGCCCCTCGGCCAGCAGCCCCTCGGACCGGGCGTGGCGAATCATTTCCAGGGCGATGCGGTCCTTCTTGCTCAAGCCAGGGTTGAGATAGTCGAATTTTGCCAACATTCGGCCGCGCAGCCCCTGGAGTTGGACCAGGCGGTGAAGTTCCACGAGCGGCGTGCCGCCAATGGCTTCGATGATGGAATGCTTCAGCGACGGAAATCGCAAAGTCATGGCACCGTTTTTTCGACTCCGGCCAACGGAGGCACGGGTGTCTGCCGTCAGTTCGACTTACCGCCCGGCTCCCGCTCGGCCGATTGCGACGCTCCCGCGGCGCCGCTCTGAGCCTTGAGCCAGGCATCGTAACCCTTCTTCTTATCGCCAACGTACTGGTACGTGTCGAAGATCTCTCCGTGGCCGATCGCTCGCGGGTCTTGCTCATCAATGAGCATGCTCATCATGCGGGTGCGCAGAACGTCCACGGTTTTGGCGAAGGCCAGATCGTGCGCCAGGTTGCGCACTCCGGCGGCATCATCGCTGAGCAGGTAAAGTTCGTCGGCCTGGCGCTTGCCGAACGACAGGTCGTAATAGTAGCCGCCGATGGTTTTGAGCAGCGATTTGGTCGGGCTGTCGTCGCAGTTGCCGAAATCGGTCTCGGGATTGCCCGCGGGCCAGCGATCCGGAAAGAAATTGTGAACGTAAAGGAATTCGTTGGTACGAATGGCCCGCACCGGATAGCCCCAATCGTGCGGCCGCCCCAGGTCGTGACGTTCCTTGCCGACCAGCATCACGTCGCGATCGGGTTCGATCTGGCCGGACTGATCGGACCGGAGAATGTTCGCCAGGCTCTTTCCGGTAATCTGTGCGTGGCGCGGAACGCCGGCCAGTTCGAGAAACGTCGGCGCAAAATCGCGGACATTGATGAAGTCTTCAACCGTGCGGCCCGGCTTGATCTGGGTTCCCCAGCGCATGGCCAGCGGCAGATGAAAACCGTCCTCGTGAATTTGTCCTTTCACGAACGGGAACGGCATGTCGTGATCCGAGGTGACGACGATCAGAGTGCGGTCGAGCTCGCCGGACTTTTCCAGCAGTTCGAGCATGCGGCCGATGTGAGAATCGGCCCATTCGACCTCGACCGCATAGTCGAGCAGATCGTCGCGCACGATGTCGGTGTCGGGCAGGTACGCGGGAACGTTAACATCGGCCGGCTTTTTGCCGAGCCGCACGCCGGAGTGTTGTTCGTAGGCGCGGTGCGGTTCGTGGAATCCCAGCCAAAAACAGAACGGCTTGCCGGCGGGACGCTGCCGCAGGAACTCGCCGAAGTTGCTGGCGTAGTCATCGCGGGAGATTCCCGAGGCCGGCGGCTGGGTCTTATGTTGACCAAACGTCGGCCCGGCCGGATTGCGCGAAAAGCCGCCGGACTTGAAGTCTCCCGGGCCCCAGCCCTTGCCCGACAGCCCCACGAAGTAGCCTGATTGTTCGAGCAGATCCGGATAGACGGCGAACTTAGACGAAAAAATGCCGTTATGACAGGCGGCTTCTTCGAGTTGCCAGGTGTTTCGCCCGGTGAGAATGCTGGCACGGCAGGGGCTGCATTTAGGATTCGACGTGAACGCATGTTTGAACAGCACGCCTTCGCGGGCCACGCGGTCGAAGTTGGGCGTTTTCACCCAATCACAACCGTAGGCGCCGGCATGCTGCCAGCCCCAGTCGTCGTAAATGATAAAAAGAATGTTCGGACGCGGGGCCTCGGCAGCCAGTGCGCCAGTGGAAACGCAGACGCCCAAGCAAGTCAGCAGCGAGGTAAATAGCGACGGCAATTTCATGATCGGTATCTCACGGAAGGGCATCTCACCGTTTGAGCCATGCGGCGGGTAACGGCTGTTTTTCGAGGCGGGGTTCGGAAACTTCGAGCAGGGGCACTCCCTGCCACATTTCTTCAGGCTGCCAGGTCATCCAGTAGTCATTGAGGAAGGTCTGACAGCGATAATCCGTGCGGGCGACTTGCAGACGATGCAGGCCGCTCGCAAGCGGCACGCTCCTAGTGATCTCGGCGTGGACTCGCGGACTGGGGAACCACTCTTCACCGTCGACGAAGATGCACAGGTATTCCAAAACCCTAGCAATTTTCACGAATGTTTTCGCTGCAATTTTGATGGAATGGCACTGGCAGAGCCAGTGGCACGCCTAGCAAAGCTCGGAAGCTTACTTCTGCTCGATTCGATAGAGATGCGTATCGGTGCGCAGGTAGATTGCCCGATCGACAAAGGCCAGTGAGGCCAGCGTGCGGCCTTCCACCTGATTCACAGCCAGCTCTTTGTACTCCTTGCCGGCGGCGATCACCAAGGTCTTGCCGTCTTCGTCGCTGATGTAGATGCGGCCGTCGGCGTAAGCTGGCGAGGCCGAGTAATTGCCGCCAATGCGTTGCTGCCAAATCTGCTCGCCAGTCGCGGCATTCAGGCAGGTCGCGATCCCTTTGTCGCTGACGACATACAACTCGCCAGCCACCAACAGCGGCGACGGATTGTGGGGCGCCCCTTTGTCGAGCTTCCAGGCCACGTGCGATTCGGTGACATCCCCCTGACCTCCCAGCCGTACGGCGATCAGTGATGGCCGGTCGTAGCCCGTGCAGATGAACGCCAGCCCATGGCCAACGACGGGGCGCGGCACGAGCGAGTAACCATCGTACTTCACTCGCCAGATCTCTTTGCCGGTGACCGGTTCATAAGCGATCACCGCATCGCCGCCGGTGCTGATGAGTTGGTCCTGTCCGTCGACGGTGATCAACAGGGGCGTCGAGTAGGCCATGCGGCCTTCGCGGTCGGTCTTCCAACGAATTTTTCCAGTGCTCTTGTCCAAGGCGACGACATATTGCACGTCCGTGCCGTCGCAGCTCAGAATCAGCAGATCGCGGTAGATCACCGGCGAACCGGCCGGGCCATGCTTGTGTACATACTTAAGCTCGTTGGAGCGCCACAACAGCTTGCCGTCGGTGGTCACGCAAGCGGTGCCGTGAGCGCCAAAATGGATATATACCCGGTTCCCCTCGACAATCGGGGTCGGCGAGGCATGGCTGTTTTTCTTGTGAATCGACTCGGGCTTCTCCTGCTGAAACACTTCGACATCGTGCAGCAGTTTGCCACTGGCCCGATCGACGCAGATGGCCCGGAGCGAGGTGCCGTCGTCGAGCGCCGTGGTCAGCCAGATTTGCGAACCGACCACGACCGGCGACGACCAACCCAGCCCCGGAATCGGGACCTTCCAGGTGATGTTCTCGGTTTCGCTCCACGTGAGCGGATAGCCATGATCGGGCACATGGCCTTCAGCCCCGGGCCCGCGAAATTGGGGCCAATCGGCGGCACTGGCCAGCAGTGAGGTTGAAACGAAAACCAGGGCGACTACGCTACCGCGGAACGTGGATTGCATGGCGGGAAACTCGGCAGGATAGAGTGAGGAAAGCGTGGGACGCGGCGGCCCTCCATTGTGCCCATAAGACGGGGCCGATTACAAGCGTTCACGGTCGCGAAGCCGCGGCGAGTGGGTATTTATTCCACAGCAGCAGCAGCGCAGCCGTTCCGCCGAGGGGACAGAGGCCGGCCAGCATCATGCCCGTGTCGTAGGAGCCGCTTGAATCGATGCCCGAACCGTAGAGCCAATGCAACAGAGAAATCGAGACCCAGGCAAACGCCCCCAGCAGTCCGGTGATTTTGCCCTGATGTTTGGCCGACAAATCCTGGCTGAATGAATAGTAGCAGGGAAACAGTCCGAGGCTGCCGCAGCCTACCACCAGCAATACGGCGAGCAAGGGCCAGCCGGCCGGCAACCAATGGATTGCCAGGCTGGCGGAGGTTAGCACGGCGCAAACGTTGAACACAGCGACCCGCGCGCCGTGCACGCTCCAGCCGCGCCGCCCCAGCCACACGGTGAACAGCCCGGCGGCGATGCAGCCAATGTCGGTGGCCACGTAATACATCGAGTTGAATCCCAACGCCTCACGTTCGCTGTAGCCGCGCCCTTGGACCAGAAACTTCGTCAGCCAGACGCGGTTGATATGCCAACTGATATTGATCGAGAGCACGACCAGGAGTATCGCGACGAAGCGCCCTGTGCAAACCACTTGCCAAAACGGTGGTTCAACGTTCGGGTCGTCAACAGCGGCGTTCGGCGAATTTGGCCGCGGACCCGGCTCTGAATCGGCTGTCATTTCCGGGCCTTCGAAATCGCTGGCCCGCAATGCCGCCAACCAGAACACGGCCCAGCCGATGCCAGCCAGACCGATCACCTGAAACGCGCCGCGCCAGGAGCCTCGCTCAGGGGTGAGCATCGTCAGCACGAGCAGCGGCGTGATGATCGCCCCGATCGACGAACCGCTTTGCAGAATGCTGTTGCCCAGTGTGCGGTCGCGGGGAGTCAGGATCCTCCGCGTCGTCCGCAGGCGCAAGGCCAATGGCCGGCTTCGAAGAATCCCAGCAAAGTACGGCAGAAGAGTAGACCCGCGTACGTTTCGACCAGGCCCGTGCAAAAGCCCATTAGTGACCACAACACCAGCACGGCCGGATACAGCCAGCGCACGCTCGTACGATCCGCCACCCAGCCAAAAAAGGTCGCACCGGCGGCAAAGGCGCAGCCGAAGAACAATTCCAGTCGGCCGTACTGCTCATTGTTCAGCCCCAACTCCTCCGTGACGCGCACGCTGGTAACCGCCAACGTCTGGCGGTCGAGATAATTGATCGTCGTCGCCAGCAGCAGCAAGCCGCAGACGTAATACCGCCAGGCGATCGAACGGGAAGGCGTGTCCATTACTGGTTCCACGTCGTGCCATCCCAATCCAGCACGCGCTCGAGGAGATTGATGACATCATCGCTGAAGACTCGAAACAGCGTCTCGCCCTTGGTAGCCGTCGCGTGTCGCGGGTTGCCGATGTGGCCCGGTTCGGTCCGATCTTTAGTGATCCAGCCGCGCGCGGCCGGCTCGAACCCCATGATGAACGGCACGTCCGCGGCGGCGGCGTAGTCGCCGACCAGTTCGGGGCGAATCCGCATAATCATCGACGTTTCCCATTCGCAGGCATGCCCCATCTGCCGCTGCACCAGCGCCGGCTCGACTTCCCACGGCCGGCCCCCCAGCGACCAATACGTGGCGAACAATAGCAGCAGGTCGCGGCGGTGGCGATGGCGTTGACGCAGTTCAAACACCGCCTGCCGGCCGGGCACGTCGTTGCCGCCGTGCCCATTAATGATGACCAGCCGCCGAAAGCCGTGGGTAATAAAATTCTCCAGCAACTGCCCGACCAGATCGAGATACGTGCGCGGGGCCGCCGACAACGTGCCGCAAAAATCAAGATGATGATCCGAATTGCCGAGCCACTGCAGCGGCGCGAACAAGACGCGATCGGCCAAACGCTCCTGCGCCCGGCGAACGACCTCGCCGCACAGCAGGCTATCGGTGAACAGCGGCATGTGCCGCCCATGCTGTTCCAGGGCGGCGATCGGAAAGACCACGGGCGTGTCCTTCGACAGCGCGGCCACTTCAGACCATTTCATTTCGGCAAGCAACATCGGCGGTCGATCCTGGCAGGGGGCCATGATTGGTGATTAAAGTGCCGCAGTCGAACGGAAAGAGTTGCGATTCTATAGCGCTGCCAAGCTCGATGCCATTCAGGGGACCATAGAATTTGCCAGATTAGGCGGCCTATGCATGCTGCGGCCTTAGCCATCGAAATTCAGCTTCACCCAGGCGCTTTCTGCTTCCTTGAGGCGTCTGGCTCGCGCCCTTGGCAGCATTTGTCCGGTAGAAGTTGTCTGTTACCATGACTCGCCAGACAACTATCCCGAACCGCCGAATGCCCGCCCCTGGAACCGAAGCATGCGAGTCCTGGCCCTCGATCACCTGGTGCTGACCGTGCGCAGTATCGAAGCGACGTGCTCGTTTTATGCCAACGTCCTCGGACTAAAAGTTACCAGCTTTGGAGACGATCGGCGGGCACTGGCGTTTGGCTCGCAGAAGATCAACCTGCACGAACTGGGCAAGGAAATTGAACCGAAGGCGAATCAGTCGACCCCTGGTTCCGCCGATTTATGCTTCATCACGGACGTCCCCTTGCCGGAAGTTTTGGCCCACCTGGCAGGCCAAGGAGTGCCCGTGCTAGCCGGGCCGGTGCCGCGTACCGGGGCTACGGGGCCGATGCGGTCCGTTTATTTTCGCGATCCTGACGGAAATCTGATTGAAGTGTCGGTCTACGAACCCGCGTGATTCAGCCGGTCGGCCTGCAGGGTCTGCTTAAAGGCTTCTTCGCACAGGGAGTGATTGGCCCACGCCTTCCCGGTTGACAAACGTTCGAAGGTTGGCCCCGCTGCGGCGCCATCGCATATGCCGATTAACCAACCGCTGCCACTAGAACATTCGCGCATCAGGAAGGTTTTCACTTCACAACGGATCGTAAACCTCTGCGACTTGAATCGCATGCGCCGAAGACGCTCGCTTGATCATGACTCGCAGCTTTTTTGACCCTGTGGGATTGCGCGATTACGGCTCCAAATAATCCAATTCCGCTGCTGCAAGCCGGCTCAAGAGCGAGCCGGGCGCGGCGTCTTGCAGGGCGGTGTGGAAAAACATCGCCGCTTCAGCCGATTGTTTGAAGTGGTGCAAATAACGCTGTCCGAAAATGTAGGCCGAGGGTCCGCGAATGCTCGGTTCGAGGGACCGCGCCAGCCCGGACCAACCCAGCACGTTCGTCGTGCCCTTCCAGGTCATGCCGGTTGCCAAGACTTGCGGCGTGCTGATCTTTCCCGACGCAAAAGCCTGATAAGCCTCATTAAACATTTCCCATGCGACTTCCTCATCTTCGGGCGGCATCTTGCCTCCGTACGCACCCGTGCGAAGGGCATGGACGATCAGGAGGGTCGGGGCGAGCCTGACTTCTTCGGCGAACGAGACTTCTTGGTAGGCGATCTGTCGAGCGGCTTCGCGGCCCCGCGGCGTGAGCCACATGTCGCGGAGGCCTGCCGCGGGAAACTGTGCGGTGGTGCTGAAGAAGGAGCCGATCGAGTTAGCGGAAAACTGCGCAAACAGCGAGCTCTGGGCCTTGGCCAGGTCGGCCTGGCTCAAACCGTCGGTCAACGCGCCGAGGATCAGGCGATATAGAAAGACCAGCCCGGTCATTGAATCCACGCTGGTATTAGGCAGGTCGAGCCCGGCGCGCCAAGCCGCCAGAGCGCCTTCGTGATCTCCTCTCCGCTCGCGCAAGAATCCGTGCAGCAAACTGCGCGACGTAAAGAACACCGGCAGTTCTCCCACGGACTCATGGCGCGACGCTTCTTCCAGCGCCTGCTCCGCTTCGTCCCAGCGCTGGAGCGCCGCCAAACAGCGCCCACGTTCGATCAGCAGCGGCAAACAACTCGCCCGATACCCGCCGGACGGCTCAATCAACCAGTGATCGACTAGTGCCAGAGCCTCGGGCGCATGGCCCTCGCTGCGCAGCAGCCAGGCATATTCGCCGATCCATTGGGCCGAGACCTCCGGCCCATTAAGGTCGACGTTTTGCAGGCCCGCGGCCGCGAACTCCTTGGCCCGCTGCGTTTTGCCCGCCACCTCATAGGCGCACAGCAAGCTCCAATGGGAACCATTATTGGAAGAAAACGCATGCCCCGAGAGCAGGTCTCTGACAGCCACCGCACGCTCGAGCTGGACGATTCGCTCGGGTTTGAGCAGATAGAAACTCACGCCGCCGGAGCGGCTTTCATAGTGACGAATAATCCGATCGCGAAGATGTCCGGGGACGAGCCTCATGGGTTGCTCGACGCCGTAACGGAGCGACAGGCTTTCAAAGATCGATTCGGCCTCCTTCCAGTTCTCGCGCTCCAACTGGCTCATCCACAGTTGGAAACCGGCCAGCATCGGCCAGCGGTCGCCAGGTTCCATTCCCAATCGCTCGAGCACTTGCTGGGCCTCGTCGGCACGTCCCACGGCCAGCAAGCACAAGGCCGATTTATACCGGGCTTCTTGTCCTGCCGCCGTGTCGGCCGAGACGATCTGCTGCTGCCGGTACTCCAAAAGCGCATCGGCGAATTGGCCCCGCTCGTACAGGTCGTCGCCACGTTCCAAACGGCTGGCAGTATGGGGGGCTGCTTGCCGCATCACCTTCAGACGCTGGATTCCCACGCCATCCGGCCACACGACCCCCAGCACGCCTGGAAGCGCTCGGCTAATCGGAAATACGTCGCTGAACTCGACCGGCGGCAGCTCGCCGACTTGCAGAATCAGCCGATCGCCGTCGCGAGCGGCGCTCAGTCGCAACGGACCTCCGGCAACTTGCGCCGCTGCAATCTCACGGGATTGCAAACGTGCACCGTCGCGTTGAATTTCCAGGACCAACTTGCCCCCTGCCCGCATCGCCCCGTCGATCGTCAGCGCCGCGTTTTTCGCGGCGTCGACAGGTTCTGCCGCGGTCGGTTCGGGCAAGCGAACAAGAAAGCTGTAACGATGATTGCCTAGCAGTTTGCGTTCCTGGCCGGTCGGCAAATCCACAAAGTGAATCTGACCCTGCTTTTCGCCGTACACAAGCGTCTTGCCGCCGACATCCATCGCAAAGGCTTCGACGATGTCTTCGGTGACCGCCAGTTCTCGCCGCACCGCGCCGGTTGCCATATCGTGACATCGCACGACATTCCAGCCGCTGGCCAAAAACGTCGCGCCCCGCGACGACATCAGCGCCGGTTTCCAGGCCAGGTGATCGACGGATTGCCTGAGCGCGCGGCTGGCGGTGTCCCATAATTGCAATTGATTGACCTTTTCGAGTACGCAAGCTAACGTACCGCCGTCGTCCGAGTATTCCAGTCTGGTGATTCGCCGGCTGCGTCCGCAAGTTTCCAGAGCGGCCGGCCGTCGTCGCAGTCCCAAACCTGGGCGGCCCCTTGCTGAGGGGCCGTGGCCAATCGCCGGCCGTCGGGCGACAGCGCCACGCGTTCGATCGCGGGCTCACCGATAATGCGCACCGAGCGTGGCCGCGACTCAGTGAAATCCCATAGCTGGACTTGCCCCGTCGCATCCAGCACCGCCAATGTCCGTCCGTCCTTCGACAAGGCCAAAGACTTGCAGGGGCCGAATTGGACATCGAGCCGCTTCGGCTGGCCCGTCGCAATATCCCAGGCCAGCATTTCGGTATGCGCCGCCAGCAACGTCTTGCCGTCGGGCGTGAAGGCAATCCAAGGCATCAGACCGCGCCGCAGGGCAACGCTGAACAGGACCTCGTCGGTCACCAGATTCCATAATTTTACAGTTTGGTCCGCCGAAACGCTGGCCAACAACTTGCCATCGGGCGATAAGGCCAGGGCCAGGATGCCCTGGCCATGCCCCTGATTCGAATTCAGCACCAGACCGACTTGCCGGGCCGATGTCCAAGACGGGTGGAAGACAGCCTCCATGCGCACGTTGCCCCCACTGCCGACGCGTGCGTAGGTCGGTTCGTCGGCGAGCAGACCAGGCTGCGAAAAAAAAGAGTTATCCTGGACACGAACATCGGCGGGCGAGAAGATCTCTCCGAATCCATTTGCTGGAGACAGATCGACCACCGATTCCCACACCCGCATTCGCTCCGCCAGCGCGGCGCAGTCGGGCGCCTCGGTGGCATCGCGATCGGCCAGCAGTTGGATCATTTGCTCGATGCGCTGCGCGTCGGCGTCCTGCAATCGCTCGCTGCGAATGGCCCGGTTGATCGCCTCCGCCAGCCGCTGCCGCAGGCGCTGTTGGGCCGAAACGGCTTGGGCTTCGTCGAGCGGCCGGAGTTCGGCCAATAACGCTTCCGTCGACCGCAAATGCTCTGCCGTCCACTGGTCCGTGTCCAATCCCGCCGCAATATCGCTGAGCAACGTCGTGACTTGCCGGTTAGCGCGGGCCTTGACTCCAACGTAGGCCGCCAGGCAACTCGTGGCCAAAAGTGCCACGAGCACCATCGTCGTAACCGGGCTGCGGCGAACTTTGCGCCACAACCTGCCGGCCAATCCTTCGCGCCGCGCAAGGATCGCCTCGCCGCGCTAAACCGCTCCAAGTCATCCGCCAGGGCAATCGCCGACGAATAACGCCGGGCCGGGTCTTTCGCCAGCGCCTTGAGACACACCGTCTCCAAGTCCCGGTGAATTCGCAGGTTAATCTTTCGCGGGGGGACAGGTTCGTCCGTTTGGACTTGCCGCAGCACCTCGCCCAAGGTGCCGGAAAATGGCGGACGCTGGCAGAGCACGGCGTATAA
Source organism: uncultured Planctomycetia bacterium (assembly GCA_963807715.1). Taxonomy (GTDB): domain Bacteria; phylum Planctomycetota; class Planctomycetia; order Pirellulales; family PALSA-1355; genus CAWECK01. The sequence goes on along the minus strand of CAWECK010000014.1, from coordinate 226,668 downwards.
GATCGCGCCCAGCGAATAAACATCGGACAACGGCCCGACCTTGTCCGCATGTCCAGCCGCTTGCTCCGGCGCCATATAGTCCGGCGTGCCCATCACCTGGCCGGACTGCGTAAGCTGGCTATCGTCCGAAATCTCTTTCGCCAGACCGAAGTCCATCAGGATCGGCTCGCCGGAATCTTCGTCGATCATGACGTTGCCCGGCTTGAGATCGCGGTGGATCACTCCTTGCTCATGCGCGTAACCCACGGCGCGTGCCAAGATGGCCATTATCTCGGACACCTGGCGGGCCGCGGGCGTGCGGCGTGTTGCCCAGTCGCGCAGCGTCTCGCCGCGAATGAAGTCCATGACGATATAAGGACGGCCGGCGGCCTCGCCGACTTCGTGGATCGCGCAAATCTGTGGATGACGCAGCCTGGCCGTGTTGCGTGCCTCACGCAGAAAGCGTTCACGGTCTTCGTCGGAGGTGATGTAGCGGGCCAGCGGCATCTTGATCGCTACCAAACGATCCAGTGCCAGGTGCCGTGCCTTTAGCACGAACCCCATTCCGCCGCGAGCGATAAACTTCAATTCGGCGTATCCGGGAATTTGCGGCGGCTGCCACTCTCCCTCGTCCGCCGCAGAGGCGCCTCGGACCCAATCGACCGTGGCCCCGTCGTTGATTCCAGCTTCGTTGCTTATTGCGGCTTCATGGTTGATCGTGGCTTCGTCGTTGATCGTGGACGTTTCGATCGTTGCCCGCGCGGCGGATTTCGCAACCTCGCCTTCCAATTGCGTTGCCAGCAGTCCGCGAAACTGAGGAAAGCGATCCAGATACCCGTCTACCGAACTGCCCATGCCGTGAGCGCGGCGCAACGATAACTCGGCCGCGATCAAGTCGGAGGCGACGGCGCTGTCCTCGCCGAGCTCGGGATATCGCGCAAAGTATTCTTCGCTGCGAGGCGATTCCCCGTGCGCAAACCGTTGACTCAAGTCTTCACGCACTAAGTGGAGTAAACTTGCCAGGCGATCGCCGTCCGTCTGGAGCAAAAAGTCATCCAGATTCGGCCGTTCGCCAGATTGCCATGCGGTTCGCAATCGATCGAGCAGCTTCTCAGGTGGATGCTCTGAAGGAATCGCAAATTGCCTGTTGGGGTCGTCGGCGTGCGACATCTCCACATCTCCGACTCCCCGGGACGAAAGTTGTACACGTCGCCATTATCACGCGGGCGAGGGGGTAGGTCAATTGGTTCAGCGGTAGCAGCGACAGCGAGGCCGGCAAGCGGTACTCGCCCGCCAATATAATATCAGTCGAGCGAACCCACGGCTGCGGCAACCCCGACTTGGACCGGGCCTGCACGTCGCACAGCGAGCGGCTGAACCTTTCGCTGCGGATGGACGGCGAGATCGTCGCCACGATAATGGCGGGATTTGATGGGCATCGAGGCTGGGTCCATCTCGTCGCCGTGGCTCCGAAGCATCGCCAGCAAGGTTTCGGTCGGGCGATGATGAACGAAGCCGAAAAGAAACTCAGGGAAATCGGCTGCACTAAGATCAACCTCCAGGTGCGGGCCACGAATAAGGGCGTCATTCTCCTTCTACGACTGAATAGCAGCAATCATCCCGCTTATGCAAAACATCCGACGTGAAACCGCCGCAGATCTCGAAGCGATTCGGCAGGTCAACCGTTTGGCATTTGGGCAGGACAGCGAAGCCGATCTAGTTGATGCGTTACGTGACGGCGGCTACGCTCGCCTCTCGCTGGTCGCCGAAGAAAATCATCGAGTGGTGGGCCACATTCTGTTCAGCAACTTACCGATCATCGCTACCGACCGCACTATTTCTGCACTGGCCTTGGCTCCATTGGCCGTATTGCCAGAGCATCAGCGTCATCGGATTGGATCAGCACTTGTTCGTTATGGCCTCGACGAATGCCGGAAGCAGGGTCATCAGATCGTCGTGGTTCTGGGCCATCCGCAATTCTACCTACGGTTCGGCTTTTCGTCAGAACTTGCCATGCCTTTGAGGTCGCCGTTTTCAGGCGAGGCATGGATGGCGATGGAGTTGGTGCCTGGGGTATTGGACGGAAGTGTTGGCACGGTGAAATACCCACCGCCGTTTAATGTGCAGTAGCCTTTCGCTGAGGTAAGTGACGTGGCCTTGTCGGAGCCACAGCGTCAACTGCCCCGCCTTGTTTCCGATCAGATCACTATCGATTCTCGTTGGGCTGCGGTGAGCAAGTGTTCTTGAGAGCCCAAACTGCTTTGAATCGCTGGAAACAATTCGACCTAGGATGGGCACACGCACACCCTGACGACACGCCTATCGAACCGAACCGCACGGTTGCCGTGGTCTTCAACACGTTCGGGTTCTGGTGCTTGTGCTCCGCCAGGATCGTCTACGTGGTCAATGAACCAAGTCGATTTGGCTTCGCTTATGGAACATTGCCTGGTCATGTCGAGTGCGGCGAGGAACGCTTTCTAGTCGAATGCGACGATGATGGAACCGTCTGGTACGATGTTCAGGCGTTTTCTCGACCGATGCACATCTTGACGAAACTTGGCTATCCTCTCGTTCGCAGACTCCAGAAGCGATTTGTCCGAGAATCGGCGGAAGCGATGCGACGAGCAGCAGCATCGCTCTTTGATTGACTCAATCTGCTGCCTTGGCATTCAGATCGAGAAATCGCCAGCAGTACCAACTGCCGATGCTGGCATAAGGTCGCCAACGCTCGCCGATCTCCAGGCACTCATCCTTGCTGGGCAGTTCGTCGAAACGGTACAACCGACGAATCGCTGTCCGTACTCCCAGATCATCGTGCGGGAAAACGTCCAGCCGCCCCAGCGAGAAGATCAGGAACATTTGGGCCGACCACCGCCCGATTCCTTTCACCTGGGTCAGTTCGGCAATAATGTCGTCGTCAGCCATCCGTCCAAGCCGGGAAAGCCGCACGGTGCCATTGTTGCACTTCTGGACCAGGTCGAGAATGTAACTGGCCTTCTGCCGAGATACGCCGACTGTCCGCAATTGGTCAACCGAAAGACGGGCGATTGTCTCTGGCCGGATGCCGTCTTGTTCTAGGTATTGCTCCAGCCGGAGTCGGATCGTGCGGGCGGCTGCCGTCGAAATCTGCTGTGAGATGATCGACCGGACAAGTATCCCGAAACGATCACGCTGGGGCTTGAGCGTCACCGGCCCGACCTGCTTGATGACGCTTGCCAGAACGGAGTCCGCGGATTTGAAATGCCGAGAGATGAGGCGATCTTCAATCATTGGAAACTGCTGTCTGGGTTTTCTTGCCGACGAACCAGGCCCTAAGTCTCGGTGTCTAATAAGTCTAACCGAAATGCCCATTGCTTAGACGCCTAACCACAGCACCGGGGCCCCTTTGCAACGTGCCGATTTTAATCTCCCTTGCGTTGCCGATGCTTATGCTTATGCCCCACCACTCGGAGGTTTGACAGATCGTACACCACGACTTAAAACTCAGGCTCGTTTCTGTTTCTTTGTTATGGTTTGAAGGAGCTTTAGATGACTGAGAATAATAACTCTCGTCGTGCATTTCTAGCCACCGGATTGAAGGCATTGGCATTGTTGGTGCCCATTGCTGCCGTAGCTTTGACCGGCAAGAAGGCCGAAGCCCTCCCTTGGCGTCGTCAACGCCGCCGCTATTATCGGTAATTATCCTTGAGCAGCAGGCGAGCGATTATGGGGCCAGCTTATGGGGCTGCCCAATATCGAGCGACCCAGTACATAACAACGAGATAGGCCAGGCAGTTCTCAATTGAAACTGCTTGGCCTTGCGTTTTTGATGGGGTAGCCAACGTCCGACGAATCTGATGTTCAACGGCGTTTGGAACAACGGCAACATTTCAGCGGCTAACATCGGCCTTCATTTTTCAGGGGACGTTTATGGCGAAGATTCCTGCGAGGAAATTCCCGAAGACCAAGAAGAAGATTGCTTCGAGAAAGTTTCCCAAGTCGCAGAGCAAAATCCCTTCACGGGGATTTGCCAAGAATAATGCCAAGATTGCATCCTGAAATTGTTCCAAGGCACCGGCAAAGGGAAAGCAAGCTGCCCAGGCCCGCCTTGATCGCCCGACCGACGAAAAAACCCGGCAAGATCGGCTAATGACCTTGATGGGCCAGACGAAATCGTTGCTGCCGGGGAGCGAACTTTAGAGCGGCTTTGATCGCCTACGTAACTCGTTTTCCCAGAACTTTCACCGGCACGGCTGCTATGATGAAGTCATGGAACCGACCTGCAAAGCTAAGCTGGAGCAATTGGAAGAGGTCCAGCAATTCTGGACTCGGCAACTGAATCTGCCTCCCAAAGATCAAGCCGAGAACAAGCTGGTGCATTTACAGGCGTTCATCCAGCAGTTGGGACAGGAGACGAGCGGTAAGGCCGAACTCAAGCGCCGATTCGAGCGTTTTGGTGACTGCGAGCGAATGCCCGGCGAACTCACACCCCAGTTCTACGGCAGGCTCCGTCGTTGGCTGGACAAGGAAATCGATGTCTAGAACGACCACTACCCGGCGATTCCGTCCTCGTCTTAGTTCGGTCAAATGGTCTGGAGGGCAGAGAAGGAGATTCAGCCGTCAAGCGAAAATCCTTATCCACGGTTCCAGCCTGTCGTCGGAACTAGACCGGCGTGACGTTTTCGGCACACGGGCCTTTCGGACCTTGGGCTTCGGTAAACGATACCTTCTGCCCCTCTCGCAGTTCCTCAAAGAGAACGCCTTGCAGGTTCTTGGAGTGGAAAAACAGGTCTTTTGCACCGCCCGTTTTTATGAACCCGAATCCCTTATCCGTCAACTTCTTGATTGTGCCTTCGGCCATTTGTACGTTTCCCTAAAATCTGCTGGAGGGACGCTGCCACTTGATTGAAAGAAGTGTACCGTCGCCGTGCCAGCCCGTAAACGGGTTGATCGAAGTGTTCGCAACGGGGGACAAGAATATGGTAGGATACCAACCGAACCCATCGCAAGGATCGGAACGGACTCGCCCTCCCAGCCGCTTCACCGATGAGCAATTCTCATGGCAAAGAAGATCGCCGCCCCCGCCCCGTCGAAGCTGTACGCTTGCTGCTCAAAACCGGAGTGTAAGCGGCTCCAGGAAACGGTCAACTTTTTGAAGCTCTGGGGCATCGACCACAAGCCGAAGCAGGATGCCAAAGGCTGGTACTTCGACATTAGCGTTCCGTCGCACTGGAGCGACGGTCGAAGTCGGACGTTTGCCAAGGGGTTGTCCCAATTGCCGAAAGATCATTCAGTCGTTGTGAAGCCACGCCGCAAGCGGCTAGAAACATTAGCATTCGCCGAGGAAATAGTGATGGAGTAAGTCGAGGCCCACAGCAGGATTACAAACCGGCAGGCGAGGGAGCTATGCGAAGTTCTATCAGCCAGTTCGATGAGAAATGTGTTGTTTCGCCTAAAACAACGTGGGCTAATCGAAATGGTGCCTCGTCAAAAGGGAGTGTTGTCTTGGTGGCGCAAGACCATGCCGGTTCAGGCCGCTAAACCTGCAAAGAAGAAAAAGCGGCTCTCCTAGCCTTCGCTCGCAATCGCCAAGCCGCTGCTCACTTCCCCTTCCTCCCCACGAACCTCCCCTGCCCATCATAGTAACGAGTCGGCCCGCCCGAGGCATCGGCCCGCCCGGACAACGCCCCCTTGGAGTCGAAGAGCCGCAAGAACGCTGGCCGCTAGCCGCACAGATCGAGATCAGTCGCCTCCCAGACGCAGGTCTGGCCACGACAGCCTCCCGAGGATGAGAAACGGCGGTCCGCCACCCCATCTAACCGTCATTTCCAGGCTGTACCAGCCTTATACTACTAGCCTCAAAGCATTTGTGGCAAATGGATTGCAAAGCACAGTAATTTAAGGTAAAGTGGCTTTATCTCTTTTTGGTAAAGCGGCTTTATCTCACTGGCACTGCATGGCTGACTGGAAGTTCTACGGTCGCAAAGAGCAACTTGCGGATTTCGAGCGGATGCTCGCCCGCAAACGCTGGTTCTTTGCCAAGGTCACGGGGCGTCGTCGCATCGGCAAGACGACGCTCATTCAGCAAGCGATGCAAGAAATCGGCAGCAAGCAACCTGTCTTCTATGTGCAGATACCAGACTCCGAGCCAGCCGGTGTCCTCTCGGCGGTGAACGACGCCTTGGAGACATTCCATGTGCCTTCTGACCGATATCCTCGCCCCAACGACCTGCTGCAACTTGCAAAGTTGCTGGAGACGATGGCAGAGGGAGGGTACATCCTCATCCTCGATGAGTTCCAATACTTCAATCGCAAGGGTTACGAAGAGTTCTGCTCGTACTTGCAGGCTGGTGTAGATCGATTGGCTGCCAAGGCCGATCAGGTTCGAGGAGGGCTGATCGTCCTCGGTTCGATCCACACCGAGATGATGGCCTTGCTCGAAGATCGCACCGCACCGCTCTACAACCGAGTGACCGACACCATTGATCTGACGCATCTCGACATTGGCTCGGTCCTGTCGATCCTTCGAGATCATGCCGATCCGACCCCTGAACGACTGCTGTTTCTCTGGAACCTTTTCGAGGGAGTGCCAAAGTTTTACCGGGACTGCTACGAGCAGGAAGTGCTGGCCGCAGAACGCAAGACTCTATTGCGTCGGATTTTCTTCGAGAGTTCATCGCCACTTCGGTCTGAGGCCGAGAACTGGTTTCTGCGTGAGCTACGAGGACGGTACGACGTAGTTCTCGAAGTTCGTGGCTCGCAATCCAGGGCGGATGCACAACGAACTCGTGCAGGCGATTCGAGAGGCAAGCGGAAGTCCGACTACTCAAATCGGCGGCTACCTGAAGGTACTCATCGAGCGATTCGGACTGATCGAGCGCAAGTTACCTGTTTTCGCCAAGCCTGAAGCGAAGCGCAGCCGGTACTACGTGACCGACAATTTTCTCCGCTCATGGCTGGCGGCGCTGGCGAATCCGGTTTCTGCCATAGCCTTTCGTCCACTCAACGACCTGATTGAAGAAGCCGATCAGCGGTTGGCCGACGTTGAGGGCGGTTCACTGGAGAAACTCGCCGGCCAACTCTATGAGGAGCGAAGCCGGAAAAAGATCGGCGACTTTCCGATCACCCATCGAGTTCAAGGATTCTGGGACAAGGCTGACACGGAGATCGATCTGGTGGCCGTCAACGAAACGGACGAGTCCATTCGCTTTGGCTCCTGCAAGCGTTCTCCCAGCAAACTGCTGTCCGAAGTGAACAACTTCAAGCAGCACGTTGAGCGATTCCTTCAGACGATGCCGAAGTATCAGGGATGGACGAAGCAATACGTGGGCATCGCGCCTGTGCTGAGCACCGAACAAAGAGCAATTCTGACCAGCCACGGCATCATCCCGCAGGATTTGAACGATTTGACGCTTGGCCTCGATTGAGTTGAGACTCTACGCATGTATGATGTTGCAGTCGTACCCAAAGATCATACATTTTGCAACCAAAGATCATACAAAATACCCCATCAAGATCATACAATTTGCCGATATTGACGAAAACCGATGGTTTTCTGGAGTGGATGTAAGTTCGTAAATCCAATAGAAAAAGCCACTTGAGATTCTAATCTCAAGTGGCTTCAATGGAGGCGGCGGGAATCGAACCCGCGTCCCGCGATATTTCCATGCGTGCTTCTACGTGCGTAGTCGAACTATTTAAGCTCTTCGCAAAACGGCCCCCATTCGACTAGGTGCCTGTCTCGCTAGCCGGGAACTTTTTTAGCCCTGGGCGTACCCAGCAGTGACCTAGGGCGGTTCGGATTTGGTGACTGGCTTTTGGGTCTCTCCGACTAAAACCCGCAGTCAGGGCTACCTGTTATTAGGCGGCCAAAGCAAAGGTATCTTCGGCAATTGAAGATATTGGTCGGCTTTTAACGTGGCCAGCTGACCAACCACGGCACGCCACCCGCACTTCATGCTATCCGGTCGAACCCAGTTCGCCCCCCTCAAGCTGTCGTGCTTTGTGACTACCAAAGTATAGGCCCACTGCAACCCAGAAGTAAGAGGATTTTCGGCCGACTCGCCCCTGAGTCTTCACCAGGGTCGCGAATGGCCTTCACCACACATTTCGCACGGCTTAGTCAAGGAAGTAAAGGTTTACCCAGATTACCGTTGCCTCGTTTCTGGGCCATCGGTACAATCCGCCACCTTTTATTGCCCCGGAATTCCGACCTGAGTCAAGGATGACCCGTCCATGAGCTCGCCAACCGCCACTTCCCAAGCCCTGACCCCGCCTGAGCAACTTCGCTACGCGCGCGAGATCATTCAAATCGAAGGCGAAAGCCTGCTGACCCTTTCGCGCCGGCTGGACGAGGAATTCTGCCGCGCGGTCGCTCATCTGTATCAATGCGCCGGCAGTGTCATCGTGACAGGCATGGGAAAGGCCGGCTTGATCGGGCAAAAGATTGCCGCGACACTGGCCTCCACCGGCACCCGCAGTCATTATTTGCACCCGGGCGAGGCGGTCCACGGTGACTTGGGACGCATCCATCACAACGACGTCGTGCTGGTCCTTTCTCAGAGCGGCGAGACCGAGGAAGTCGTGCGGCTGCTGCCATCGCTAGCTAGCTTTGGAGTGCCGATCATCGCTGTAACGGCTCGCCCGACAAGTACGCTGGGCCGCGCCGCAACGGTGTTGGTCGACCTGGGGCCGCTGCAAGAGGCCTGCGCTCTGGGACTGGCCCCAAGCACCAGCACCACGGCCATGCTTGCCCTGGGAGACGCTTTGGCATTGGTCACCAGCCGCCTGCGGGATTTCAGCAAGGAAGATTTTTTTCGCTTCCATCCGGCCGGAAATTTGGGCCGGCAATTGAGCAAAGTCGACGATACCATGCGTCCCCTGGCTCAATGCCGGCTAGCGGCCGAAAGTAAGACGGTGCGAGAGGTTTTTGTCGAACGGAGCCCTTCCGGACGACGTACCGGCGCCATTATGCTCACGGATGCGGCCGGCAGGCTGGTGGGCATTTTTACCGATAGCGATCTGGCCCGGCTGTTCGAAAGCCGCCGCGACGCGGCCCTGGACGGCCCAATTCGCGAGGTGATGACCGCCGCGCCGCGCACGGTGCCGCAAGGTTCGATGATGGTCGACGCGGTGGCGATTATGGCCGAGCGAAAGATCAGCGAACTTCCGGTGATCGATGCCGCAGGGAAGCCGGCCGGTTTGATCGACATTACCGACGTGGTCAGCTTGTTTCCGGAGCCGCGGAGTGGAGCCTTGCTCGAGTCGAACGCGCCGGGTGTCGTCCCGCGCAACGGCGGTCCACCCAAGCCTAAACATCCCTTGTTTTCCAACCCACAGCCGCGACGGGAGAGTGCATGAAACTCGATCAGCGCTGCGAGGCCATCGAGCTGATCCTGTCCGACGTCGACGGGGTGCTGACCGACGGGGGCATCCTGTTCGATAACCAGGGCATCGAGAGCAAGCAGTTCCACATCCGCGACGGCTTGGGGATCCGGCTGTGGCAGCGGGCCGGCTATAAGTTCGGGCTCGTCACCGGTCGCAGCTCGCATATCGTAAAGATGCGGGCCGCTGAGCTGGGCGTCGAGATCGTGCGGCAAACGGCCGAAGACAAACTGCCGGCCACGCTTGAAGTGCTCGCTGAACTGGGTCTCGAGCCGCGGCAGGTCTGCTACATCGGAGACGACCTGCCCGACCTGCCCGCTATCAAAGCGATGGGCCTGGGAGTGGCAGTCGCCGACGGCTGCCCCGAGCTGCGCGCGGCTGCCCATTACGTCACGACGCATCGTGGCGGGGATGGGGCCGTGCGCGAGACGATCGAAATGGTTCTCAAAGCTCAACGCCGCTGGGACAACTTGATCCAAAAGTACACGTCGTGACACGGGAGGCCGACCGGGGCCAGGCGTCGCTTTTAGGGTCCGTCGCTTAAATAATTTAAAAGTCTTGCAACGAGACCCACGGATGCGATCCGTGGGCTTTAAAAAGGTCTGCCGCCGCCGTGACAGCCCGCCTGGTCCGCATCGCCGCCAGTCTTGCCGTCGTGGTGACGGCGTATGCTGTTTATGCGCTGACCGTGGTGCCGATCGTCGAACCGTGGGCCGACGTGCAAGTCGCCGAGAAGCCTGCCGCCGAGCGAAATAGAGGCAGCCGCGATCCCGACGACCGGTTGCGACGCCAATGGGGGCGGTATTTTGCCGCCGATGCCTTGGAGCTGCACGGCGCCAAGGTTCTGGAAAGCGACCAGGCCGTGTTTTTCGTCGGGGCGTATAACAATCTTCCGGACGGCCGTGTCGAGCTGCGCCCGTTCACGATGCTGTCGATTCCCCGCGAAGAACGCAACGCCGACGGGTCGGCGAAGCCCAGCGGCAAAGTGATCGCGATGGAAGCTCCCCAAGGCGCGATCCTCGAATTTGACGAACCGTTTGACATCAAGAAAGCCAAAATCGGCAAGTTGATGGGAGCCGACTTGATGGGGCCCGTGCACATCCACAACGCACCGCCGCAGCCCGGTACTCCAGACGAATTGGACATTGTGACCCGTGACGTAAAACTGGTGGACGACAAAATCGTCACGCCGCAAAAGGTCGATTTTCGCTTTGGCCCGAACGTCGGCAGCGGACGCGACCTGAAAATCATGCTCGCCCAGCGCGAAGGGGACGATGCCAAAAAAACCGGTGCGAACTTCAGCGGCGTCCAGTCCCTCGAACTCAAACACGACGTGAAGGTGCGGGTCTTGATCGGCGGCAAGGGGCTGATGCCCGGCCCGCCGCAGGCAAATGCTGGAGTGGGTAAGGGGGGGACGCCAAGCCGCAAGTGGCTGGCGGGCCGCAGACGCCTGCTAAAGCTTCTCCGCCGGTGGAAGTGACTTGCCAGGGGCCGTTTCTGTTCGACGTTGCGAAATCGGTGGCCACTTTTTCGGATCAGGTCGACGTGCTGCGCATCAATCCCGTCGGCCCGAGCGATACCATGAACTGCGAGCTGCTGGCCATCTACTTCGCACCCAAGGAAGAAACGAAGCCGCAACTCGGCAAACCCGCGCCGGAGCCCGATCCGACCGACAAGAATTCCCTCTCCAAGCTGGAAGCACGGCTGATCGAAGCCCGCGGAGACCCGGTCATCGTCCACTCACCGTCCAACGGCGGCAATGTTCGTTGCCAACGGCTTGAATATGACATTCGTAACGGCACTATCCGGCTAGAAGGCGAACGCGAGGTCCTGCTGAACCAGGGGACCAACGAGATCCGCACCCGCAAGCTCGATTACCAACCGGCCACCGTCGGCCGGCTGGGCCGCTTGACCGCGGCTGGTCCCGGCACCTTGCATGGGGCGATGGCGGAAGACCCGACCCGCAAATACAGGCGCTCGCTGGAGCAAGCAGTTGTTGATGCAGCCTGAAGGTGAGCTGCACCGAATTTCGCTATTGGGAAACGCCCAGATGCGGCTCAATGACACCGGCGAGCTAAACGCCGAAGAGATTTTCACCTGGATTTCCGAGCCGCCGCCGAGCACACCGCGACCGGTGCCGCCGCCGACAGCGGGGCCGGCGTCCTTTTCACAGACCGGCGGGGCTGGCGGTGTGCAGGTTGAGCGATTGCTGGCCGTAGACAAGGTGCGGATCGATTCAGCGCAACTTACCGGTGCGACGAATCGACTCGAGGTTTGGTTTGACCGTCCTCCCATAGCTGCCAGCCCCGGGACGCCGTCGCCAGCCCCAGCCCCAGCCCCAGCCCCAGCCGCCATGCCGACAGCGGCGGCGGCTCCGCCCCCGCCACCCGCGAAACCAGCCTCTAAGACGCAGCCCGCCGGATCGCCGGCCAATCCGTTGCAACGCTTCGACGTGGCTGGGACGCTCTTGCGGCTGCTGGTCGCTGCCCCGCCAGGCGCCGCGATGGCCGTCTCGGAGGTCACGGTTGAAGGAAACGCCCGGCTCGTCGAAACGAAGACGGCGAAGTTCACCGACAAGCCGCTGTTGGTGCGCGGCCAGACGCTGCACATGGAGCATGCCGACACGCCGAATGCCCATGTGACCGTGACGGGCACGACGGGCAAACCGGCCTATGTGGAGGCTCGCGGAATGACGCTCAGCGGGGCCACCATTCAAATGCTCAAAGGGGACAACCGCCTCTGGGTCGAAGGAGCGGGACGCATGACGCTGCCAACCAAAGGCCAGCTTGCCGCCCCACGCAGCACGGGTGCCCCGGCTGCCGTTCCACCCGCCGCCGGCGCTGCGCGGCGCGTGCGGCTCCGCCGCTGGTAATTACCTGGCAAAGGGGCATGAACTTCGACGGCCTGACGGCCATCTACGAACGCATGGTCTTGGCGCAAACCGAGCATCAATGGCTGCGCACCGAGTACCTGGCTGTAACGCTCAAACGTCGCATCGATTTTGGGGCTGGCCCGCCGGCCGAAGGGAGCGGAGCTTCCAACAGTGAAGTCGACCATGTCGACTGCCGTGGCGGCGTGCTGTTGGAAACTCGCGACTTCGATGAGCGCGGGCTGACGGCGATCGACCAAATGCAGCTCAACACGCTGGCCGTCAATCAAACCAACGGCGCTATCGACGGCCAAGGACCGGGCTGGATCAATCGGGTCAGCCGCGGCGAGCCCGCGGCGGGAGCAGCCGAACCCACAGCCGGTGCTAACAAGGCCGGTGCAAACAAAGCCAGTGTTAACAAGGCCGCTACGATCGAGGGAGTGCCGGGCGCCAAACCAGCAGGACCCGCCGCGGCAAAAGAGAATCGACTGACCTATCTTCATGTGACGTTCGAGCGCGGCTTGACCGGAAACATCAATCGCCGCGAGGTGACCTTTTCGGATCAGGTGCGCACTGTGTATGGCCCCGTGCTGAATTGGCAGGAGAAGCTCGACGGGGACAACATGAGCAGTCTCGGTCCGGAAGGGATCGTGATGAACTGCCAGCAGATGACTGTGCGCGAAATGCCCGCCGCCATTCGCGGAGAGCGAGGCACGATGGAACTGGAAGCGATCGGCAATACGCTGGTCGAAGGAAAGACATTCACGGCCCATGCCCACCGGATGACTTACGCCCAGGCCAAAGACTTGCTCGTCTTCGAAGGAGACGGACGGAGCGACGCCGAACTGTACCGTCAAATCGCGGTTGGCCTGCCGATGACCAAAGCCGCCGTGCGCAAGATCATGTACTGGCGCACTGTGAACCGCGCCAAAGTGGACGACGCCAGGCATCTCGATCTCGGAAATATTCCCGGCGGTCCGGCCGGAAAAACCCCCACCAAGAGCGCGACGGGCTTTTTGGTCCCAGTGCCGGGGATGGCCCCCTAACATGAAAGCGTTGTAAGGCTAACCAGGTCCTCAAAGAATCGCCAACGGGTTGCGGCGCTCTTCGAGGGTGCCGCGGGTAACGCCGACCCGGTTGGCCGCTTTCAACCGGCGCCAGACTTGCTGGCCTTGCAGCCGACCGGCAAGCAAGTCGCGATAGAGCGAGATTGTTTCGGCAATCTCGTCGCGCGGCGCATCGTCGAGCAGTTCGATGCGAAAATGGCGCACGCCTCGTTCCAACAGCATAGGCACCACTTCGGCCGCGCTCTGCGGCACCGCGTTGTAAAGCGTGTTGCGGCAACCCACGTCGGCCTTCAAAGGGTGCTCCATGCCAATCCGGTCGCGAAGCTTCACCTCGTGGGTATCGCAAGGCCGGCCGCAGTTCGTTTTATTCGTGCCGGGCGAGAGTACCGCGCAGAACACGCAATGCTCCATGTGAAACATGGGCATGTGCTGGTGTACCACCACTTCCAGCCATTCCACGGGAACCGCCGCAACCAGATCCAGCAACTGATCGCGATTCAGATCGTACGAGGCGGTCACGCGGCCGGCGCCTAGATCGCGCAGATATTGGGCGGTCAGCTCATTGGTCACATTCAGAGAGAAATCGGCCACGACCCTCAGGCCCGCGCTGGCGAAGAAATCGAGACCCGCCAGATTCCGCGCAAGGATTCCGTCGGCCCCATGCCGCATCAACACGCGAAAGATTCCGGTCTCATGCGGCTTCTGGATGCGCGGCGTGGCAAGCAAAATCGTCAGCGCCGGCGCGATGCGCCAGTTCCACCGCGCGGGCATACTCGCGAATGTCCTGAAAATCGACGAGCGTGCTGCGTGCGCCGGCGGCCAGCACCCCTTCGAGCTGAGATAGAGAATGGCAGAGGACATGCAGCGTCGCGCCGGGTTCGTCAGCGGTGCGATCCGCCGCGTTGTCGGCCGCCAACGTTTGCTTGAGTTTCTCCAGCACGGGGCCGGAGGCACAGACCCGGTCGGGAATCGAGGCAGCGGCGGCATTCAATCGATCCACCAGGGCATGCCGCAGTTTGCCCAGCACGCTCAGCGGCAGCATCGGCTGGCCGTCGATGTGGGCGTCCAACTCGCGGAGCTCGTAGTTTGTTCCGCCGAGGCGGCCGAATTGCTCGCGCAGCACCGCGGCTGAAAGCGGATGGCGAATCGCTTCGACCAGCGGCTCCGGCGATTCGAGCCGGCAGTGCAACGATCGCGCCTGGTTATTCTCAGGCCCCGCGGCCAGGCGCGCCTCGATCACCAGCGGCTCCCCGACCGCGGCCCGAATCGTCAGGTCCAGCGGCAGGCGGCGCTGCGGCCGCGAGCCGTGAAACGTTTTGCGCAGCTCTTGCGATAATTGCGGCTCATCGGTTTTCCAGATCTGCTGGCCCAGTGCGAGGCGCGCCATGATCGATCGCGCCGTGACCAAAGGCCAACTCGACGTTTCCGGCCGACACGCGCTCGGTGAGCGACCTCCCACGGTGGAAGATCTCGAAGACGCGGCCTCCCTGTTCTTGCCCTTGAGCCCGGTCGCCGGCGAATACGATGCCGTCGCCCCGTTTGAGCGACCCTGCCAGCTCGACTTCCACGCGCTGGCCGCGGACCGCCCGGATCCGGCCGACCGGCACCCCATGCTTGGCTGAAGAGAGGCCCGGCACCAGCATTTTGTGATCGCAACCGTCCAGCCAGCCGTGCGAAAAACCGCGCGAAAAGGAAAGCTCCATTTCTTCGACGGCCCGCGGCGTGAATTCAACCGGCCGCCCGGCAATGGCCGTATCAATGGCCTGGCGGTAATGACGGGTAATGTTGGCGACGTACTCCGGCGTTTTCAGGCGCCCCTCGATTTTGAACGAGCAAATGCCCGCCGCGATCAGTTCGGGCACCATGTCAAAGGCCGCCAGGTCTTGCGGGCTGAGCAAGTACTGCATGTCGCCGAGATCGACGTCGCGGCCGTCGCAAACAAGTTCGTACGGCAGCCGGCAGGCCTGCGCACATTGGCCGCGATTCGCACTGCGGCCTCCCAGCGATTCGCTGGTCATGCACTGACCGGAGTAGGCCACGCATAGGGCGCCGTGGACGAAAATTTCCAGTGGCATCGTCGTGCCCCGGCGAATCCGGCGAATCTCGTCCATCGACAATTCTCGGGCGAGCACCACCCGTTCCACCCCAAGCGATTCAACTCGTCGGATCGACTCGGCGCTGGTCAGGGTCATCTGCGTCGAGGCGTGGACGGCCAGATCCGGGCAGATCGCCTTAATGAGCCGCACCGCGCCCAGGTCTTGCACGAGCACGGCGTCCACGCCGGCCGCCGCCACCAACCGCACGGTTTGCTCCAACTCGGCCAACTCGTTGGGAAAGATCAGCGTGTTTAGGGTGACGTAGCCGTTCACGCCGCGCCCGTGAAGTAGGGACATGACGCTGGGCAGTTCCGCGGCGGAGATGTTCGTCGCCCGGGCCCGGGCATTGAAACTCGTGCTCAGCCCGAAGTAGACGGCATCGGCCCCATTTTCGACCGCCGCGCGCACGCACTCAAAATCGCCGGCCGGGGCGAGCAGTTCGGGAGCTCTCAGGGGACTGCGGACAGACGACTTGGAATCCTTCATTCGGCCAGTTTACCACAACGCCCGGCCCGCGTATTACTTGGCGAAAAACAGTCGGGCGTGCCACCAACACGGTAGACACCCCACAGGTTGGGTAGGTAACGACGTGCTGTTGTCAAATTAAAAATCTCGCTGGCATCGAACTTTTAGGATTATTTTGGTAAAATAAAATTCTGCTGCTTCGGCCCCGCTCCGGGGACGTATCGGTCGAGACGTTTTCCTTTTCTGCGTTAGTCGCCGAAAACCTGTCGTCAATTGGATTCGTCGGTAGGTTTGGCAAGCTATTTCATTTCTTGGTCGTCTTGTGGGCCATCTTTTCGCTCGCATTTAGAGGAATCACGCCGTGTCACCTTCTTGGTTTGGACGCGTTCGTTCGCCTCGCACTAGCCGGAACAAGATCGGACCTCGGCGGGACAAATGCCGAATCCTGGAACTCGAATCGCTCGAAAGCCGCCAATACTTGTCGGCATCGCCGGTAGAAGTCGCAACTCCCGATTACGTTGCGATGCGTCCCGCCAACGGTGCTGCCCCGCAGACCACAAGTGGCCCGACCGGAATGACGCCGGCTGAGATCCGCAGCGCGTACGGCTTCAGTTCGGTGACATTCGCGGGGGGCATCGCCGGTACTGGGGCCGGAACCACGATCGCCATCGTTGACGCCTACGACGATCCAACCATCGCCAACGACCTGCACCAATTCGACTTGCAGTTCGGGCTGCCCGACCCGACGCTGACCAAGGTGAATCAGAATGGCGGGACCGTGCTGCCGGCCGCCAACAAGAGTTGGGCCACGGAGATCGCCCTGGATGTCGAATGGTCCCACGCAATCGCGCCAGGCGCGAACATCTTGCTGGTCGAAGCCAATAGCAGTTCGTTCTCCGACCTGCTGACCGCCGTCAACACCGCCCGCAACGCTGCGGGCGTGGTGGCTGTTTCGATGAGTTGGGGCGGCAGCGAGTTCTCCGGCGAGACTAGCTGACGACAGCTACTTCACGACGCCAGCCGGGCACACCGGGGTGTCGTTCTTTATCGCCTCGGGCGACGATGGTGCGCCGGCCAGCTATCCGTCGACAAGTCCGAATGTTGTCTCGGTGGGGGGCACCAGCCTGTATTTGAACGGGACCAATTATGGCAGTGAGTCGGCCTGGAGCGGCAGCGGCGGCGGTCTCAGCAGCTACGAAACCCAGCCCGCGTATCAACAGGGCGTCGTCACCCAAAGCTCGACTGCTCGTGCCAATCCGGATGTTTCGTACGATGCCGACCCGAACACCGGCTTCCCGGTTTATAATTCGTACAACTAACGGCACCGCGCAAGCCATGGGGACAATGGGGCGGCACGAGCGACGCGGCCCCGCAATGGGCCGCGCTGACGGCCATTGCCGATCAGGGGCGGGCAATCGCCGGGCTAGGCTCTCTCAACGGCGCCAGCCAGTTGCTGCCGGCACTTTACCATTTGCCCTCCAGCGATTTCCACGACGTCACCACGGGGACCTCCACCGGAACGCCCAATTACTCGGCCGGCGTGGGCTACGACCTGGCGACGGGCCATCGGCACTCCGGTCGCCAATCAATTGATCGCTGGCTTGAGCAGTTGGTCGGGCGGCGGTCAGACAACGACGACTCCGGCGGCTCCGGCGAATTTCGCCGCACAGGCGATTTCGAGCAGCCAGGTGTCGGTCTCGTGGTCCTTGTCGGCGGGAGCCACGAGCTACAACCTGTATTCGGAGCTTGGCTCGAATCAGCCTGTTTTGGTCGCCAGCTATGGGGCGAGCACGACGTCGACGACCGTCGGCAGACTGACCGCCGGCGCCACCTATTCGTTCCAAATCGTAGCGGTCAACTCGGCTGGCACGGGAGCTTCGAACTGGGTCCCGGTCACGTTGCCCAGCAGCGGTACGTTGTCCGCGCCGGCCAACTTCACAGTCAATGCGGCTTCAAGCACGCAGGCCACCCTTTCCTGGTCGCTGTCCCAGGGGGCTACAGGCTACAAGGTTTATTTCCAAGTCTCCGGCCAGGCGGTGCTCGTGGGCACTTATAGCAGCACCACGACGACCGCAACGATCGGAAATCTGACGCCAGGGGCGACCTATTCGTTCGAGGTGGTCGCATATAACGCGACCACCTCGGCAGCCACGAATTGGCTTTTCGTCACGCTGCCGGGCAGCAGCGGTTTGGCGGCGCCGCAAAACTTCACGGTGACGACCCTGTCGAGCACCGTGGCTCAATTGTCATGGAGCGCTTCGGCCGGCGCCACGGGCTATTTGATCTACTATTGGAACGGCAGTCAGGCGGTTGACATTGGCACTGAGGGAGCCAGAACCACGTCCGTCGACGTTCACGGACTGAGCCCGGGTTCGACGGACAAGTTTTACATCACGGCGTTCAACGCGAGTGGTTCCGCCTCGACCGGCTGGGTCAGCGTCGTCATGCCCGGTTTGGCAGTTCTCACAGCTCCAAGTGTGTCAGCCACCGCGACGTCGAGTACGTCCGGACAGCTTTCCTGGAGTGCATCGGCCGGCGCCACCGGCTACATGATCTACTGGTGGAACGGGTACGAGGCCGTGCCGATCGATATGGTCGGGTCGGGTACGACTTCAGTGACTATCGAAGGGGTCAGCCCCAACAGCACCTACAATTTTGCCGTGGTCGCCTACAACGCGACCAGTTCGGCCGCGTCCTCTTGGGTCAGTCTGACAACGCCAAGCTCCGCGGCATCGAGTTCCGCGGCGCGCGACGCCCAAGCGGCGGCGGTCGCGTTGTTGTTCTCGCAAGTTGACAAGCGTTGGACTTCGTCTTGAGCCGGCCAAGGCCTCTTGACGAGTCTCACGCAGGTAAAATGCGAGCGGTCATGTTCTTTTCAATCGCTCCCCGGGAATTCGAATAACTCTCGACAATTCACAGCCCACTCATTACCCCGGGCAGGGATCGAACACCATCAACGATTCGCTTGGAATAACAGTAAGTCGTGAATTGAGTGGTGCAAAAAGCGGTGCAAATGATCGTCAGTTGATGGAGTTGATAGCCGCTTGGGGATCGTTGCCAGCATCGACTCGCGCCCATATCTTGAGGCTCGTCCGCAAAGCTGCGACGTAGCTCCACATGCTTTCTCTGCCTTCGTTTGCTACCGACGCTGGTGGTCACCGCCACCCCGCCGGCCAGACGGCGTGCGTGCTGTCGCCTATGTCGTGGCGGCGGACGGCATAGAGTCCTCTTCCTCAATAAGCGCTACTCATGGTCAAGCCCCGCAAGCCTCGCAACGATCCAGTCAGCAATGGCCAAGCCCCTGAATCCTCCGTGCCACAGCCACCGCGGACGCAATAGCCGGCCACCGCACCAGTCCCGCAGGCATTCGACGTACTCGAAGTCCGCCAGCTCATCATCCGCGACCCGGCCGGCGTTGCTCGTATCAAGCTAGGCATTTCAGAGGACGACAACACCGCCCAAATCACGCTTCACGATGGCCAGGGCGTGGCGAGAGTGGAGCTAGATGTCCGTGAAGATTCCATCGCCAGCATTTCAGTCCGCGGCGAAGGTGCTGCCGGCTATATCAGCGCCCAAGAGGATAATATCACGATCGGCACGGCGGGCAGCGACGGTTTCCCTCGCTTTGAGGTGAAACAGAACGACGACGTGTGTGTGTTAGCCCAGTTCTGGAGGATCCAGCCTGAGTCGGTGACGACGCGAGGCCCGCGGGTTTCGATCGGACTAGATGTGGATGATAATCCGGTGCTGTATGTGATCGGGGATCCGGATGAATGCGGGGGTGCCGGAGTGAGGGGCGGGGCATTGGCCTGACTTGGGTTATATCGCGACAAGGCAATTCGAGGCTGGGGCCACATGGATACGGACTTCTTGATTCTGGTTTGGCAACAGCTACATTGAGGGGCGTACCACCGTATTGACGATATTGGCCCAAAGATAATTGGACTTCGCTATGACGGCGCTAAGCAGTCCGGTCTTGACCGTACCCGAGAAACTAGACAATCTCGACCAGTCATCGCTTGAGACGCTGTTGCAGCGAATTGAGGTCGCGAAGCGAATCTTAGAGGTCGATTCCCTACGGGCGTCTACTTGGTGGGACCGCATGATTGGTCGGTATGTTCCGATCGTAACAGCGATCCTCGCCGTGTCCGGGTTTTGGTTCGGGGTTTGGCAGTATTACTCCCAGAAATCTGATGTGGAAGCACAACGAAGCGAGGATCTGCGGCGAGAGGCGGCCAAACCTTTCTGGGACACTCAGCTTAGGTTGTACGTCAAAGCGTCAGAGGCGGCGGCGACGATCGCAACGTCCGACGATGAGGCGACCCGATCCAGTGCAGAAGCACAGTTCTGGATTTTGTATTGGGGACCGCTGTCATGTGTTGAGGACGTGGGGCTTGAGGAGAAATCAAAGGCAGATGTCGAGGCTGCGATGGTCAAGTTCGGTAAATATCTTAATACCCAGCCCAAAGGCGATCGGAAGCCGGATGAATTGAAGACGCTCTCTCTGGCGTTAGCCCATGCGATGAGGGATGAGATTGCCCCATCCTTCTCTCTACAGAAAACGCCGTTACAGGGAGAGCAGGATAAATAACCTTGGCCCAAACGCAATGCCGACGATTCAAAAATCACGCACGCTTGGGCATGATTTATCCGCTAAACCACGCCATGCGGCCATTCCAGGCGCTGTAGCCGGCGTCCAAATCGACTGATATCGCGCCCTTGGTCTCTCTATTGGCGGGTGACGGCCCGGTGGATGCCTCACCTCTCCCGCAAGCCCGCTTGCAGCCGAATCGCCCGCAGAGCAAATTCCGCCGCCGGCTTCGCCACCCATAGTTCGCTCGGCCTGCTTCCCTTGACCAGAGGCCTTCGAACGGCGGCGCGGTGAAGATCATCCGCGACCATGAGGTATTCCCAGTCGCCTACGAATAGGCTGTGACCTTTGGATTTTTCTAGCATGGTTCTAGGGTATCTCGCGGCCGATGCCCTGGCAAGCACTCCCGACCAGCCCGGATTCAGTCCGTTAGTGTGGGGTAACTTAAAATCAGCCACTCATCGGTTATATTGCATCCGGTACCGAAGGAACTCTCAGAACGGAGTATCGATCATGTTATTCGTAAATGAGGTCGAATCGGACGGCTGCCAATTGCTTTTACGGGACGCTGACGTTGTTCGGGCTTACAACCCGTCGACAGGTTTGGGCGTATCCATTGACGGGCATTTACGTGTCCCGCCTTGCAGGTTGCCAGGATTTTCAGCCGTTCAAATCAACGCTCTCTACATTGTTGCCGAGACGCCAGAAGATGTGAAACTTATAATAGCGGCAACCAAGCGAGCCAGGAACGGCCGACTGCTTGACATTGAGCGCCAGCCGCATCGATCAAGCCAGATTCCGCCCCTGTATTGACTTAGCCCCGGACCGGTCCCAGCTGCCATTCGAGGAACTCAGCCGACCAACCTGCTCTTGGACTTGGTCGATCCTCGACGACATGCGATCAGCCGCCCCGCCTGCTGCTCAAAGGCATAGACAAATGTCTCGTCCAGCCTGTCCAGGCCGGACTCCATGCGCTCCATTGACGCCGCCGCCTTCCCAGCTGCTGCCGATGATCTCTCCAGTCCAACCCCAACACCGCCAGAGAACGGTGTCATCGGCTCGCGTGGAGGCAGCAGTAGCGGCGGCATGAAGTCCGAGGAAGCGATTGAAGGAGCTTGAAGACGAGAACAAGCGTCTGAAGAAGCTGCTGGCGGAGAGCGTCGTGAAGGCGATCTGCTGACGTGCTCGCTCAGCCCCGCCGGCCAGTGCACGTCCATTAGGTGTGGTATCCATAGGCGAGCCAAAGCAAATGCCGCCTATGCAGACTTGACTCCTATCATGCGTGAATTACGGAGCAACGGCCTTTCTCAAGTGGCAATTGCCGGCAAATTAAATGGCATGGGCCACACTACCCGCAGCGGCAAGCCGTGGAACCAAGTGTACGTCTCACGGGTTCTTCAGCGAGCCATGTAACGGTGAAAACGGCACCGTTCCAAAGAGCGTGGGGCTGACGCAAGGAACCTACCACGCACGCACGGGGCGAAAGCCGCCGCCGTAGTAACGGTTCGACGGCGTGCTGTGGACGCGACACGCGCTGCGACAGTAGGACGCGCTGTAACTCCAGTTGCCGCCGCGGATCACGCGACTGGAGCCGGCGGATGGGCCGGTTGGGTTGTTTGGGGGGGAGCTTCCGTCGTACCATTTCCCGTCGTAATTATCCCAGCACCACTCCCGAACATTGCCGGCCATGTCGTACAGCCCGAAGGGATTTGGCGACTTCAGCCCCACCGCCCGAGCACGGCCGCCTGCGTTCTTGCCATACCACTCGTGCTGCTCCAATTCGGCCACGTCATCGCCGAACCAGAACTGCGTGGTCGTGCCGGCCCGGCAAGCATATTCCCACTCCGCCTCGGTAGGCAAACGATAACCGCCCGCAGCAACCAACAAGATCCAGTTGTCGGCGTCCTTTCGGTAGCAGGGCTTCAGGTTTTCCTGCTCGGAGAGCCAATTGCAGAACTGCACCGCGTCGTTCCAGGTTACCTGGGTCACCGGAGAATCGTCGTTGACCGCGTAGCCGGGCGTCTGCCACGTCCTTTTCTTCTGTTCCGGCGTCACCTTCTCGTCGATGGTCTTGCCCACAGAATCACCGAAACCGTATTGCTCGGCCTCCGTCACGTAACTGGTCGCTTCGACGAACTTCTTGAACTGGCCGATGGTGATCTCGGTCATCCCCATCAGCAGCGGCTTCGTGAGCGCGACGCGGTGCTGCGGCATTTCCTCTTTCAGCCACTGAAACATGGCATCCGCTGGCTTGAGCTTGTCAATCTCTTCGGCGATCTTGACGCCCAGCGCGTTCAGCTCCGGCGTGCTGCCCATCAGGAACTCGCCGGGCGGAATCAGCACCAGCGTCATACCGATTAGGTTCGTTTGTTCGACGGTTTTCCCCAGATGCTTGGCCCATGCTTCCTGACCGGCATGGGCTTGCTTGGCGTCGAACGGGGCGATCAGCGGCTTGGGCTCATTGGCTCGCTCGTCGTTGACGGGCAAACCTGCTGTAGCCGGCTTGGCTGCATCGTCCCATTCGATTTTGCAGTTGGGAAGTGCTTTTTGCAGGGCGGCGACGCCGGCGGGGGTGACGCTGGACCTGTACAGCGTCACCGATGTCAGAGTGGTACACATCGTCAGCGCTGACAGGTCCGATACCTGAGTGTTGTTGACACTCAGGGTCGCCAATGGCATGCCCTTGAGTGGCGACAAGTCGGATACGTTGGCATTTCCATTGAGACTCAGCGCCGTGAGCGCCATTCCTTCGAGGGGTCTCAGGTCGGCGGCCTTCGCACCGGCGCACGCCAGGTAATTCAGCGGCATGCCTTGCAAGGGTGACAAGTCGCCCACTTTGCTGTAGCCGCAAGTGAGCCTCTCCAAATGCATGCCTTTGAGCGGCGACAAATCCGAAAGCGTACCTGATTGATGATTGCTGCCGTCGCACTTCAGCCCCTTCAATCCCACCAAAGCCCGCACCGGCGAGATCTCGCTTACTTTGTCTGAGTTGACGCCAATCTCAGTGACCACGCCATTCTCGATCTTCGGTGGCGCTCTCCAATCGAAACCCGTCATCTTCCCATCAAACCCCGGATTCAACTCCATCAGCTTTTTGCTGACGGCTTCGATCTGCTGCTCGGCAGGCAGGGCTTGGGTGGCTTTGACCCACTGCTGGAAGGCGGGTGTGTTCCATGTGGCATCGGGTTTGCCGAACTCGCCCGCGTCGTACTTTTTCCAAAACTCGTCGGGCGGGAACTTGTTCTTGTCTCCGACGCCACTACCGAGGACCTTGAGCGTCTTCATCTTGCGGATTGTGTCCATCCCCTTGGTGATGTTCTTGGGCGTGATGGAAAAATTGGTAAAGTTCATCCCTTGGAGTGGTGAAAGATCGGACACGGGTGTCTCCGAGCAGTACAGAGATGTCAAAGGCATCCCTCTAAGCGGCGACAGATCAGACACTTGCGTACCAACACAAATCATCTTTGTTAAAGGCATACCGCTCAGCGGCGACAGGTCGGACACCTGTGTGAGGCCGAAATTGAAGGTCGCCAGTTTCAACCCTGCCAAGGGCGACAGGTCGGATACTTTACCCTTGCCAGGACCGCTGCATGAACAACAGAAATGCTTCAATCCTACCAACGCCCGCACCGGCGAAAGGTTGGTTACGCTGTCCGTGCAAAATCCAAACTCCGTCACTAGGCCGTTTTCGATCTTGGGCGGAATGTTTATGTCGCTACCCGTCACTTTCCCATCAAACCCCGGATTCAATTCCACCAGCTTCTTCGACACCGCCTTAATCTGCTCCTCGGCAGGCAGGGCTTGAACTTCCTTCATCCACGCTTGGAAGGCCGGTGTGTTCCAGGGCTGGTCGGGCTGAGTGGTGGCTGTCCCCGTGGCAAGTTGCGAGTCAGCCGAAGCATCGAGCGTTCGAACACACCGAAAGCCAGGTACTGGCTGACGACTGTGTTGGTCGGCCGGCAACGAGCGACGACTTTACCGTGTGGTTTATTGGGTGACTTTCGTGTTCCTAACTCAATCGCCATTCAGCGTTTCATCGAAAACGTGGATTATGGCCTCTGGAAAAAGTCGGGAAATGTATTCCCGTTCGGCGGGCATTTCTTCTCGTTGAACGACTGACATAACATAATGGCACGGCGGTTCTCCAAAGAGCCATAAGGCGCCGGAGCGCGAATTTGTCGAATTGGCTCTTTGAACGGGCTTACCGGCTGTCGTAGTGGTCCCGACGCGGAAAAGGCTCCGTGGCGCTCCCTAATCCAATTCAACTGGTAGCCAACCCAGGCCAGCAGAAGGGCCAGCAGCGTCACCCCGACGAACAACGTCCGCAGAGTGAAGGCGAACCAGCGGCGGCGCGGAGGTGTCACGGGCTGTGCAACCCCGAGTCTGCGGGCAGGAAAGTCCAGGCAATCTGGATCAGCGTTCGCGGGACAACGTAGACTGGCCAAAGTAAATTCGCACGAAGTAGGTTCGCTATACAGCGACGCCAAAGTATCGACCGCATGCAATCTGGGCAGGCGGTGATCGTATTACCATGCAGTACCGCCATTATCAAAAAGAAGTTGCAGCGATCCAATACCTCAAAACGCTTGATGCAGCTTGTTTCTGAGCTGCAAATCGGGCAAGCCTGATGAGTCTCGGCCGCGGCTTTTGCCTGTGGCGGCTTATAAGGGTTTTCGTCGTGCATAGTTCCCCATTGTAGCCGAGCGGTGGGGTGGGGAGAGTTGCCTCTCTCGCGAAAAAAATCTGCAAAATGGCTCGGGAATCGTTTGCAAAGTAGCCCGGGAAGCCGGTACATAGGGGGTTGGTGCTGAAGTCATGCGCCCTATTGTAGCCGAGCGGCAGAGAGGTGGGACTCATGGAAAAAACTGCGTTCCGTGCGCGGCTCGGAGCAATGCATTTCCATTCTTGTGGGGGGTTGTATAATTCACGGATTAATTGATGAAAATGGGTCATTGTTATCAACTGTCCACGCGGAAAGCCGCCAGTAAACCGCCTGGAAAACCCGAACGATTATCCGCAATAGGTCGTATGTATATTATATTTTCGCGGAAATCTCCGTTGACCAGTTTGGGATCGCCCGGTAGCGTGCCTCGCTATTGGGGGGAATTCTTAGCTTTTTAGGTGCGATTGATTGCCTTTGGCGATCTCGGCAATTAGCGTGGATTCTTTGGTGGTTCATGTCTGATAATTTCATGGCGAAGGTGATTGCGTGAGCTTTCGCTTCCGTAAATCAGCATCGGTCGCCGTCGGCACCTTTAATATCTATATCGTTAATCCTGAATGGCTTAGAGCCTATCCGAGAACCTTCGCGGTCCTCAATGTGATGATTGCGAATTGAAGATGCAAGAAGCCGAGGTAGTTGGCGACTTTCTTTTCCCAGCGGATGAGCAGCCGCCGAGCGCGGTTCAACCAAGAATGAGTGCGTTCGACTTTCCAACGCCGAGCCTTGCCGCGACGGTGCTTCGGCTTCGGGGCTTGATTGACTTTACATGGCACGTGAGGCTCATAGCCGCGCTCGCGGACCTCGCGGTCAACGGGTTCACCAGCATAGCCTTTGTCGAGGCAAAGATGTTGCGGCTCTGTGGGCGTGGGTTCCGGCGCGCTCGATCGGAATGGCGTCGAGCGTGGAGGCCACCAGTTTCTGGTCAGGCACATTGGCGCCGTCTACGGCAACGGCCAACGGCACGCCTCGGCCATCGATCAGCGTCGAGCGTTTGACACCCAGCTTGCCGCGATCGGTCGGGTTTTTCCCGGTTTTTTTCCCCACCCAGCGGCGACTTGGTCATCGCCCCGTCCATGCTCTGCCATTTCCAGTCGATGCCTTTCAGTCGATCGTACTCGGTCAAGGCAAGCTGCCAGAGTTCCTCGAACACGCCCAATTCGACCCACTCTTGGAAATACGCATGAATGGCGCTGCCGGAGCCAAACTGTTTGGGCATCGCCTTCCACTGACAACCGGTCGACAAGACATATAAAATACCACCCACGACGTTCCGCATCGGCAACCGCGGACGGCCGCCTTTGCAACTGCTTTTGTAAATCGGGACCACCAAATCGATCCGTTCCCACAAGGACTCGGGGATCTGGTGAAACCTTGACGCCGAATCACCGGCCATAGACACACCTCCGTGCGGATTGAGGAAGAACGATTCCTCAAAACGCACGCCGCGTGCCAACGGGCAAAGAGGTATTAGGATAGGCTCTTAGGCAAATAGGACTTAACGAGGCGAGTGGGCTGCTGCGTATGGAAGCGGGCACAAATCGGCCTGGTTTTCGTTTTCCGGTAAAGGGATCTGGAATCCAGTGGACGACATATCCAGACCGATTGCTATTGGAGACTGAATCAAGCCATGAGGATTGTGGTGCGCCGTTAGCTATCGTTCTGGGATACCTGAAATGGACGCCATTGCGTGGAATTGGAACTAATCTTGAATTTGAAGCCGAAGCAGCTATTGCCGATCAGATTCGATGCAAGCTCCCGCAGTGCGAGGAGATAGACGGGTACTCTACGAACCAGCGAACATGGCATATTGGGCTTCGTCGAGGCCAGCAAATTTTTAACATGCAGGTGTCATGTCAGTATGGCCAAGGCGGCGCCGACGATGCCAAGGCAACACTTACCTTAAATGTTCACACGGATATATCCAGTCAGAAGACGCAAACCCAAGCAAACGAGTTGGCAATAAGCGCGTGCAATCAGTTTATTGCCAACGGTGATGAGGCGATTACTCTTGCAACTCGCATTTTAGGCGTGGAGATAAGCAGATGACAGGTACAGCAGAATGCACGTTGCCCACAGCACGACAGCCGTGGGAAGAAGATACGCAATGGATTGAAGTTCCAACTGACGACTGCCTAATGGTTGACGCCATGTACGCTGATGCGCCGTTATCGAAAAGTGAGATAATCGAACTACAGAATGCGATTGAAGCGGGGAAGGGACGACCAAAAATTACGTTGCAGGATCTTCCAATCGATTGACTTAACGGCCTGGATCAATGCGGCCGATACTGTGCGCCTATCCATTTTCTGCCGCCAACCTGCCGGAAGTCCAGGTCTTTGAATGCGGCCCAGACCCGTGGCATTTGGAACGCGCCGAATGGATCAAGAGACCGCTAGATCACGGTAAAAGCGCTCTTAATTCTATCGCCAAATTCAATACCTCGGTTTGGCTCTACCGAAACGAGAACGGCGATCTAGTCGGCTATGGATCGCTCGGCAAGACGGTTAGACCTCTTCCGCCGAAGGGAAAAGGCAAGCCTGAGGAAGTGGGCTTCATTCCGAGCTTGGCGATTCAATCTCAATTCAAGCATCAGCCGGCCGATGTTCCGCGCGAAGATCGCTTTGCTTATCGAAGAAAATTGTATCGGAAGTGCCCTCGGTTGATGGTCGCATTGCCGCGGGACGTGGCGGGCACTTCGGATACAATTCGTTGAACGAAACCGCACGCTTGACGTTGCTATGGGAATTTGATGCGCTGCGGGTTCCGAAGTTGCGCGTCGCCGGGCGAACCGGGGAGTCTCCAGACGGCGTGGCGAGGGGCGCGGAGGACTGTTTGCGAGAAGGGAGCGTGGTAACAGGGCGAGTTTTGCATTGGAGGCGAGGTTGCCACGGTGGTTGGAACGAACTCCACCCAGGACACGCGATTGCGAGTCTGCGCAGCGGAGACCGGAAGAATCTGGCGAGCGGTCATTCTTAGGATGTGTCCCACGGCTCGATGAGCTTCTGGTGCATAGGAACTGGGAAACCTTTGCCGCGTTCTGGCAGTAGCCTTTGGACCAGCACCATCCGGCCTTGTTTGCAGGCCGGGCAGCATTCGTCGGACTCGCCGTCGGCGGACAAAACCTGGGGGACAACTGGCTGCGCTGGATCGTCCGGCGGAGGAGTCGGACGCACGTCGAGCAGTTCGCGCGAGGCTCACCATCTCGCGACGATTGCGATTGGCCAGAAAGCCGTAGTGACGGATCTTCATGAAGCCGGTCGGCAGCACGTGGAGCAGAAATCGCCGGATGAATTCGGCCGCGTCGAGCGTCATCGTTTTCTGGGCGTTGCCGTGCGCGTAGTCCTTCCAATGGAAGCGAACTCGGCCGTCTTCCAGTGCGATCAGGCGATCGTTGGAGATGGCGACGCGATGGGTGTAGCGAGCCAGGTATTTCAGCACCTGCTCGGGACCGCCGAAAGGCGGTTTCGCGTAGACCACCCATTCGGTTTTGACCGTCGCGTCCAGCCAACGCTCGAAATGCTCGGGCTCTTCCAGGGGCTTGAGTTCCCCGTAGAACCGCAGCTTGCCTCGCTGATACGCTTTGCGCAGGAGGCTCAGAAACTTCCCGCGGAAGACGCGACTCAGGATGCGGACCGGTAGAAAGAAGCCTTCGCGACAAGGAATCCAACGCGAACCATCCGGTGAAAGCCCGCCTCCCGGCACGACACAGTGCAAATGGGGATGATGCATGAGGTTCTGGCCCCAGGTGTGCAAGACGGCCAAGAAGCCGATCTTGGCTCCCAGACGCCGAGGCGTGGCGGCCACTTCCAGCAGCGTCTCGGCCGCAGCCTGGAACAAGATGCCGTAGACTGCTCGCGGGTTTTGCAGTGCGAGTGGGCCGATCATTTCCGGAAGCGTAAAGACCACGTGGAAGTAGGGGACCGGCAACAGTTCCGCCGCGCGCTCCTCCAACCACTTCGCGCGCCGACGCCTGGCACTTCGGGCAGTGGCGATTGCGGCACGAGTTATAGGAGATCCTGCGATGACCGCACTTGTCGCACGCTTCGACGTGTCCGCCCAACGCGGCCGTGCGACACAGCGTGATCACCTTCAGGACGCGACGCTGATCACAGGAAAGGCTGCTTCCCCGGTCTTCCAAGTAACGTGGTCCGTGGCTCCGGAAAACATCGGCTACTTCGAGCCGATGTTCGGTCATGGCGTTAGCTTGGCCTCCGTGGGTACGTCGAGGAGATCCAGCGGGCTGGTTGTCGCCACCACCGTCTTCATCGACACCGAGGTGTAGAGCGCCGTCGTGCTCAGGTTGCGGTGTCCCAGCAGGCTTGAATCGTGCGAATGTCGACGCCTGATTCAAGCAGATGGGTCGCGAAGGAATGGCGTAACGTGTGCGGGCTCACGACCTTGTTCAACCCTGCCGATGCGCGACCCGTACGCACGAATTCTGCACGTTCCGCCGGTTCATCGGTTGCTGGGGATTTCGGCCAGGGAACAGCCATTCGGTCGGCCGGGCAATCTTCCAAGACGCGCGCAGTTCCGCCAGCAACTTCGGCGACAGCATGACGTACCGGTCTTTCTTCCCCTTGCCTTGGTGAACGCGGATGACCATCCGTCGACTGTCGATGTCACTGACGCGCAAATGCACCGCCTCCGACACGCGCAAGCCGGCGGCGTAAATGGTCATCAGGACGGCCCGCGCCTTGGGTCGTCGTGCGGCGCTGAAGAACTGGGCGACTTCGTCACGGCTGAGCACGACCGGCAGCTTTTTGCCGGTCTTGGCGCAACTGATTTCCTCTAGCGCGAAGCTCTGTTTGAGTGTGATGCGATAGAAGAATCGCAAGGCGCAGCGGGCTTGATTGTAGAGGCTCCACGACACATGACGCTCGTGGATCATGTGCAGCAGGTAAGCTCGCACCTCGCCCGGCCCTAACTGGTCGGGCGATTTGCCATAGTGCTTGGCAAAATGCGCGATGGCGCGGACGTAGCACTCCTGAGTGTGGGGCGATAGGTTACGCATCTGCATGTCTTCCAACATGCGTTGACGAAGCGGGGTCATGGCTTGCTCCTGAATGAAAGGACGTGAAGGTGAAACACGTGCCTTTCATCGTGAGCAATCGCCGGGCGACATCCCACAGCCACTGTCAAGTCGGCCAAAACGGAACGGCTTTTGGCTTTAGGAAGGGCTCCTTACTCGCTTCGGTTAACATAAAGTGCATAATGTTAACCCAGAGTTGCAGGAGGAAAACCGCTCCCCTTCTCGGGGCTTGCGGACAATCCGTGCGCTGTTGATCGAACCCACCGCGCAGCGGTTTAGTTCAACAGTTAATTAGCCACATACTACTTCGAGCTGCTGAGCGCGGTGATGGCGTCTTGTTGTTGGATGTTCACGAAAAGAATATGGATGCCAGGAAATTCTACAATCACGTAGGTTTCGTCGAATTCGGAAGCATCTCCCACGAGCACGTCAGAATGTAGGTACTGGGTGGTCAGTGTGTGGCTATTTTCTCAAGTAACTCAACTACCGTCCAGGTGTGATCGGTCAATTTGGCGGCTTTCGCTGGCGTCGTTTTCAAAGTCATGTGAACGCGGCAGTAGTTGTAGTAAGCGAACCAGAGCCCCAACGCGGCTTCATGGTTTTCCCATTTCTTACTGTGCCCGTTCGTGAGCCGCGTCAGCCGCCGCATTCCCATTCTCATCGAAAGGTTGTGTCTTTCGACGTGCGAGGTACAGATATTGTCAACGTCCGGGTCGCCAAGGATGGGATTCTTTTCGCAGCTTGATACCGTGGCTGGCGAGTAGCGGCGTTGATCCTTTACGTCGGGGGTTGCGTAGTTCTTGACGACTTGCCCAAAGTCTACCCGCCCGGCCATGATCCAGGGGATTGCAACCAAGTACGGTCCGTATCCATCGGTCGACACCTGGAAGCGTCCGCTGGTCGCGGTATTCAGCTTGTGAATGAATCGCTCTGTATCGGCCGGGCATCGCTTGCCAGCGTGCCAAGTGACGAGCAACTTGGTGTTGCGCTCAAGAGCGGTGAACGTGTAGCAATCGCCGAACTCAGTCCCCTTGTCGAGCCGTTCGCGGGTGCGTTCCTTGCAGCCGACAAAAGACCAAATTTCGTCGCATTGAATATCTTCGACCGGCAATGCGGATGCGTGGCCCGCATGAATCGTGCGCAGTGCTCGCCAATTTCAACCAGCAAGCCGATGATGGCATTCTTGTCGGTTCCGGTTAGCCGCGAGGTGGGCGAATGCTGGTTCCCTCCAAGATCATGCGCAGGCACATAACGGCCCGGTCGATGGGCAAGCGGCTTTCACCAATCAGCTTGACCGTTGGTTCGCTGAATGTCTTGCCGCAGACAAGGCATTTGTATCGCTGGACCCCGTAGCGGTCCCGGCCGTGCTTCTTCGTTTCGTTGTGCTGACAGGCGTTGCTAATCATGTTTGGCTCTCTTTTGTTGTCTACGTTATTATAGACAGAGAGCCTATACTTGTCAACTAGATTGTTGACAACGAAAACGAATCTTTCGCCCTACGGAGCCAGATTGCAGGGGTCTAGAGAAGATCGCTTAGCGGGCGCTTAATGGCCTTGGCGAATGCCAAGAGCGTGGAGAGGCGGGGATCGTAGTCGGAATCCGGCAGGAGCAGTCGGGAGACGGTCTGGCGTGCCCCAGACGCCTTGACGCCCATTGCTAGGCCGATTTCCTCTTGCGTCATGCCGGACGCTACGGCAGCCTCCCGCAGCTTGTTGCGGATGGATTCGATTGCGTTCGGTGGTTTTGCTTTGGTAGCCATGCGCAAAAATCTACGCATTCGTAGCGGCCAGGTCAATCCCCAGCGGTCTCAGGCCGCATCGTGAGACGGTGGCAGATTCATTTGCCTTACCATTTCCACGGATTGCTCTAGGTCGGCTGCGTTTAGAACCGATCCATGCAATCCGAGATATTCGACAGCAGACCTCACAGACTCATCGTCCATGTCTTCTGGGGTCGCATGGATAACGGCTGCACATCGCTCCTTGGGTAGTATTGGCTGTTTTGCTGTTACCGCTTCTAGCATCGCAAACGTACTGTTTACGCTTTCGTCACGGTGCAGTAGTGTCCTTTGAAATAGTGCCTCAGGGACTCCATTGCCGATCCCATTGTCCCATTTCATCGTGCGTGATACGCCTTCAATACTGCACCGAACGTCATAGGGCTTCTGAAGATCATTGCGCTTTTTGAGTCCAGACACCTTAAGGACATTAGCCCAACCATGCCGAAGCATAACAGATGCCTGTTCATGGGCTTCAACTTCCTTTGCAGATACGAAGGTCGCGAAAAGCTGATTAACCGCGTCTTGCATGTCGTCCTTGTGAATTGCTTCAAACATAACACCGCCTTCGACGAGCATATAGTTCTCGCGCGAATCTGGCCCGAAAGGCGGCAAGAAACTCTGGCGATGACCGGCGCACAGTCGAAGCACCGCTTCCTTCAATAGTTTTTTTGGATACCGCCTTCTCGCCAGTGCCTCAGCCATTGCACATAAACTTGCTTATTCTTTCTGGCGATGAATGTAGGCGGCGTTACCGGTCCTGCATCGGACTCACCAATGAACCGAGCGGCAACCACTCCCGATGACCAAAGTATAATGCCAATATTTCTTGGCTCCATTAGCCGCAAGTCCGGAGCATACTTTGCGATCAAAAATCGCGGTGCTGACTTTAAAGTAGCTTCCATGATTTGATGCCCTTGAATTCTTCGTGATGACGATTCAGAATCGACCGCATTGAACCCCTGCGGTCACATAAGAACCTTATCCCTGCATTGTACTCGTCTGTCGTAATTCCGAAACCGAGTGCTCGTTTGCATACCCTTTCAATAAAGCTGGTCGGGATTGTGCAGATGCGATCGCACCATACTCCGAGGTAGTCCTGGCTCTTTAGTTTGTTTAGAAATACATGGCGGTTGCCACCAGCGGGAGGCTTTCCGGTAATTGCCAGCCGACCAGCCATATCCTTTAAGCGGCTTATACCATCGCCTTTGAAGCATCCGAAAAACGCAACATCGTGATCGTACAGGTAAATTTCGCTTGGCTTGGCGTCATTGTCGACGACTAGGTTTCTTGGGTGTCGATCCGAGTTTGCAATCAGTACGTCGAAGACAATTGCTCCGGCGCATATTTCCGGTAGACAAGCGCAACACGCATCGGGCTCGACCGGCGAAAAATCGCGTCCGTCATAATTGACGTTAATCGTGGAGAAAATTGGGCCGCGGAAATGCATGGACTCCGCTATTGCGAACGGCGGAAGCGGTAGCCCTAGAAAATGCCCGAGTTCTCCGCAGATATACTCATTCGCAACGCCATACGGCTTGTCCTCCCATGTCCATTTATGGCGGGCGCCAACTTCGCCCTCGGCATGTCCGGTGGCAAACGCTAAGGCCATCCCCATGCTGTCGAGGTTCGTAATCGCACGGATAGACAGCTTTCGCTTTGCCATCGCAATGCCGCCGGAATTATACGAATCAGTATGCCTCGGTCTGCGCCCCAAATGGGTGGAAGCGTCATTGGCCGTTAATGCGGGCTGTTCGTCATTGTCGGCTAGCCGACTGGGCAGAATCAAGGAACTTGGCAGGCAAATCTTGCCGACTCTGCCGGCTGCCGTGACGTTGGCACTCCCGGCCGTTACAATCGGGAGTTTCGCATTCACCGGACAAGGTCGCCGCTCATGAACGAAGATCGAAGACAGCCGCTGGCCGAATTCGTCGACTGGTGCGACAAGCACATCACTGGCGACGAAAAGGGGGAATCGCAAATCTTTCTGGACCGCCTGTTTCAGGCGTTCGGCCGCAAGGGTGTCATGGACGTTGTGCAAAGCTCGAACTGCGCGTGAAGAAAGCCGATGCCGGGGGTACCGCGTTCGCGGACTTGGTTTGGAAGCCTATCGTGCTGATCGAAATGAAGAAGCGCGGCGTTGATCTTCGCAAGCATTTCCGGCAGGCATTTGACTACTGGACTCGACTTGTCCCAAATCGTCCGCGATATGTGGTCCTCTGCAACTTCGATGAGTTTTGGGTGTACGACTTTGAAAACCAGATGGACTATCCGGTCGACCAGCTTCCCTTGGTTGACCTGCCTGACAACTGGGGGCCACTGGCTTTTTTATTTCCAGGCGAAGAGCAACCAATCTTCGGCAGCGACCATGATGCCGTCACTCGCAAAGCGGCTGATCGTTTGGCTAATTGCTTCAATAACCTAATCGCACGCCATGTCGACCGCGCATCAGCGCAACGATTTACGCTGCAAATGCTAGTTTCGCTCTTTTCCGAACACATTGGCTTGTTAGATCAATACTTTGTCACTCGCCTAATAGAAGAATGTCAAGACGGTGGAAGTAGCTTCGACCTGATTGGCGGTCTGTTCAACGCGATGAACACCCCAGGAGGCGTGTCCGGTGGACGGTTCAAGGGGGTCAAGTATTTCAACGGTGGCCTCTTTGCATCTCCGGCGCTAATCGATCTTGCCCCAGATGAACTCAGCGAGTTGCGCGTGGCTTCACGGTTTAACTGGGCCACTGTCAGCCCAGAAATCTTCGGAACCATTTTTGAGCATACTATCAGTGGGACGCATGGAGGCAAAGACGAGCGGCACGCACACGGTTCCCACTTCACTAGTCCAGCCGATATTATGAAGATCATAACGCCAACGATTGTAGAGCCGTGGCGCGAGCAAATCGAAAATGCAAGTACGGTGAAACGCCTCAATGACCTCCTTGGACGGATTCATAGCTACACGGTGCTTGATCCGGCTTGTGGTTCCGGTAATTTTCTATACATAGCTTATCGAGAACTGAAACGACTTGAGGCTCGACTATTTGATCGGCTGGCTGAGAAATCATCAAACATTAACCAAGGAATGTTCGGATTTGTAGATACCAAGCAGTTCTACGGACTGGATATTAACTCCTTCGCAATTGAACTAGCCAAAGTAACGATGATGATCGCTCGAAAACTTGCGATTGATGAATTCCATACCATCGAACCCGCTCTGCCATTGGGTAATCTCGACAGCAACTTCATTGTACGCGATGCGTTGATTGATAAAGCCGGTCATCCCACTGCATGGCCACAGGTCGATGTAATAATTGGAAATCCACCGTTTTTAGATGCCAGGAAGATGACTATAGAATTTGGGCGTACATATGTTGGATTACTAGAGGCTGCATACCCAGAGGTTCCCAGGAGAGCCGACTACTGCACGTATTGGATTCGCAAGACCAACGATGCCATTTCTAATTGCTTGCCGAGCGACCGTCTCGGCGGACGCGCTGGCCTAGTTGGTACTCAGAACATTCGCAATAACCAGTCGAGAATTGGCGGTTTGGATTATGTTGTCTCAACAGGAACAATCGTTGAAGCCGTCGATAATCAACCGTGGTCCGGCGAGGCGGTCGTTCACGTATCTATTGTCAATTGGATAAAAACACATGATCCAGCGATTATTCCAGATGGCCGTCGTCTCTGGTCCCAGGTGCCGAAACTTTTACCGGCCGCACGTCGCAAGCCTGGAAAAGGGTCGGCAGCTAAGGAGTACGAATTAAATTTTCGCATCGTCGACAACATCAATTCCGCATTGTCAGCGGAAATCGATGTTAGCGGTGCGAAGCCATTGCCTTGTAATAGAAGCCCGAAGAAATGCTTTGAGGGACAGCAGCCAGGTCATAAGGGATTTCGCATTAAGCGTGCCGAATTCCTAGCGCTGCCGCAAGATGTTCGCGAGTCTGGGATTGTCTATCCCTACCTTGTGGGAGCAGAAATGGTTTCCGGTAGGTTCGAGTCGTCACCGCAATACGTGATCGATTTCGGTGATCGCGACATATTAGAAGCATCGCAGTTTCCGGTATTAATGGACCTTGTGCGTCAACGGGTTCTCCCTAAATGGCAGCGCAACGCGAATTCCGAGCATTCCGATACCGGCAAGCAAACTGGCGAGCATCAAAACCGACTCGGTACATGGTGGCGATTAAAGCGGCGGCGGCGGGATTTGATCGACTCGATATCACTTCTACCGCGATACTTTGTCTGCGTAAGGCACACTAAACGCCCAATTTTCCAGTTCGTTAACTCAGATATTAGGCCAGACTCCTCTCTAACTTGTTTCGCTTTTGCCGACGACTATAGCTTCGGTGTACTTCAAAGTCATGTACATTGGCTCTGGTTTATTTCTAAGTGTTCCAACATAAAGGTCGAGCCTCGGTATACGTCAGACACTATTTTCGACACATTTCCGTGGCCGCAATCGCCGAGTTCAGCACAGATTGACGCTATTGCAGAAACCGGGCGGCGGCTAAGGCAAGTTCGGGCGACCTCGCTTGCTAAAAAAGGCGGCTTGCGGGCGATGTACAGAACACTCGATATGCCCGGAAGAAACCAGTTACGGGATTCCCACAAGGAACTAGATGCAGCGGTGATTTCAGCATACGGATTTTCTTCCAAGCAAGACTTGCTTACCCAAATACTCAAACTTAACGCGGACGTGTCAGCGCGAATGTTCTCGGGGCAAGCCGTAGTGTCCCCCGGCATTCCGCCCGATTATCCGCATCCCAAAAAGCTAATTACCGACGACTGCATTAAGCCAAAATAGTCGCCTCAGGCTCCATTCCCAGCAACACACTAACCACCCAGTACCAGAATGTACGTGAACCTTCATTAGCTAATGATGTCATCTGAGCATGAGCCAGAATAACAGACTCTCTGACGGACTTGCCGCTCCCTCTTTGTGGAGAGCGGTCCGCGTTTTGGCAGCGCAGGGGTCTTATAAGCCCCGGTAGGGACGGCTACGCGCCGTTGGGTTCGATTCCCCCATTCTCCGCTAAGCTTTCCGCTTGGCGACCTTCACCAGCCGCCGTATGGCCTCCGTAACGGCCGCCGAGCGGTTCCAGCCCTTTTGGACGGCAAGCTCATCGAGTTGAGCTACAAGCGATTCAGGCACCGTTACCGCAACAGTAATCGTTGGTCCATCGGGGCCGATCTTGCGACCAGCACCGGGCCGACTGCCCCCGCGTTTCCCTACCATTTTTCACCAATTGAAAAAATTATGGTTATTCATATTGACGACGCTGACTGAATAACTATAATGAATTCAGTGTGGGACGACAACCCCAACGAAAAAACCCCCGAAGCAGCCGGCAAGCCGCAACGGGGGCGAAGAACAAACTAGGCTTTCGCCCAATCCGTCCAGACAACTGGATTGTAAGCGAGAGCCGTAAGGAAAGCGACTCCGCCATGATGATCCGAATAACGTGCGATCATTCCGATCGCCAGAAATGGGGCCGCGACCGCAAGGGACTTCAGCGCTACAAATGCAGCTTGTGTGGCCACACCTCGACCGAAACCGGGCCGAAGCCACTGGGCGACATGCGCATCTCGATGGATGACGCGATCCGCGTCTTGAAAATGCTGCTGGAGGGCATTAGTGTTCGCAGTACGGAGAGACTTACCGGCATCCACCGAAACACGATTCTGGACTTGCTGGTGCTGATCGGCGACCGCTGCCGGCAGTTCGCCAATGACCGCATGCGTGGCCTTCGCTGCCCACTCGTTCAGGTGGACGAGTTATGGGGTTTTGTGGCTATGAAAGAGCGCACACGCGAGCGGTTGCATCGGTCCCACGACTTCGGCGATGCCTACTGCTTCACGGCCATTGACCCGCAAAGCAAGCTGCTCATCGCCTGGCACGTCGGCAAGCGTTGCTTTGACGATGCTCAGTGGTTCTGCGACAAACTGGCCGCGTCCACGACCGGGCCGCTACAGTTGACCACGGATGGCTTCACGCCCTATTGTACGACGGTCGTGGAATCATTCCGCAGTCGGGTCGCCTTCGCCCAACTCATCAAGATATTCGCCAATCCCTCGCAGAACGATCAGCGGACCTATTCGCCCACCCAGATAAAATCGACTCGACGGCGCGTCATTGCTGGCGATCCCGACAAAAAGCACGTCAGCACGTCGATTATCGAGCGGTCGAACTTGACCTGGAGAATGCGCTGCCGCCGCATGACCCGGTTGACCAACGCCCATTCCAAGAAGTGGCAGAACCACGAAGCCGCCCTGGCGCTGGTGTTCACGGTCTACAACTTTGTGACCGTTCACAGTACACTCAAGACGACGCCTGCAGTTGCCCACGGGCTGGCCGATCATCCCTGGACGATGGAAGAATTGCTGGGCGAGTTGGCTAAGCATGCCTAAAAACGAAAACCCACACAGTTGGCAGCCAGTACCGAAAGCCATAATTGGTGTATCGAGTCGACGGTTGGCTTTCGTAGCGACACGCACTGCGGCAGTAGGAAGCGGCGTTGTTCCAGTAGCCGCCACGGAGCACACGGGAGGAGCCGGAAGATGGGCCACTTGGGTCGCTTGGCGAACTCTTTTCATACCACTTGCCGTCGTACCAATCCTGGCACCACTCCGCAGCGTTACCGTGCATATCGAACAAGCCAAATGGATTGGGTCGCTTCAAGGCCACTGGCTGCGCCTTGCCGCCGGCGTTGTTCTTGAACCAGCCGTGTTGTTCCAACTGCGATTTGTCGTCACCAAACGAATGCTGCGTCGTCGTCCCAGCCCGGCAGGCATACTCCCACTCCGCTTCGGTCGGCAGACGATAACCATCGGCGTGAGCAGCGACGAGCCAGCCCCCTTTGCCATCGGGCCGATACCACGCTCGTCGTTGTTCTAGCTCGCTGAGCCAGGCGCAGTAGGCTGCCGCATCATTCCAGGTGATTTGAGTCACTGGCGTGTCGTCCGTGGTCGTATAGCCGGGCGATTTCCAGTTCTTGCCCTTGTCGGCTTCTTTGACCTTCTCGACGAGCACCTTGTCGCCGCTGTTGCCGAAGCCGTAATGTTCCGCCTCGGTGACATATTTGCTGGCCTCGGCAAACTTACGAAACTGGCCAACCGTGACTTCGTAACTGCCCATCAGTAGCGGCTGAGTTAACGTCACTCGATGCTGCGGCATCTCATGAGGTAGTCGCACGGAATACATCTTGTCATCTTCACCCATCTCTCGACCGACAGCATTTTGTTCCGGCGTGCTGCCCATCAGGAACTCGCCGGGTGGAATCAACGTCAAACGCATCCTGACGCTGTTGATCGTCTCGATCTTAGTACCCAGATGCTTGGCCCAGGCCGCTTGTCCAGCCTGAGCTTGCTTGGTGTCGAACGGAGCGACTAGCGGTTTGGGGGAGCCATCATCCACAACATGAGCAGGCGGCTGTGTCGTCGTGTTCGTCGCCACTTCCACAGGTGGCACGGTCGCCGGTGCAGTTGCAGCAGGCGGCTTCTGCGGCTCGTCCTTCTTTTCCACATATCTGATGAGGAATGCGACCAGGATCGGAGCGATGATCGTGGCAAATGACCCGCCGATGATCTTCAGAACCAAATGCTTCGTCTTTTCCGAAGCCACAACTTCGGTAATCGACCCCCGAGGCTTTTTCTTTGCCTGGGAAGCCAGCATCTTCTTTTGTTCGGGGGAAAGGGCCACGGTACTCGCCACTTCGCCCTTGCGAATCGTTGCCGAACCGCCAATCCCAAGGTCTTCCAAAGCCTCGATCACTTCGGTCATCGACTGGTAGCGATCTTCGATCTTTTTCGCCACCATCTTTTTGAAGACAGCTTCGAGTTGCTTGGGGACCGTCGTCTGCACATCCTGTAGCGACGGAATCGGTTGGGTCTGATGGGCCATCAGCTTTTCGATTGCCGTTTCGCCGCCGTAAGCCGGTTTGGCTGCCAGCAGGTAATAGAGCGAAATGCCGAGGCTATAAATGTCGGCTCTGGCGTCGGCGTTGCGGGTGCTGATGGCTTGCTCCGGGGCCATGAAATCAACTGTGCCCATGATCGTGCCGGACGACGTAAGTTGATGGTCGGCAGTATCCCCTTCGATGCGGGCCAGCCCCATGTCCAGAATCTTGACCGTGCCATCCTTGCCGAGCAGCAAATTTGCGGGCTTAATGTCCCGATGGATCACGCCCTTGCTGTGAGCGAACTCTAAGCCTCGTGCGGCTTGCAGGATGTAGTTGACGGCTTGGCCGACCGGGAACGGCCCGTTCTTCTTGACGAGAACCGAGAGGTCATTACCCTCCACGTACTCCATTACCAGAAAGTGAACGCCGTTGGCCTCGGCGGCATCAAACGCCGAAACGATGTTCGGGTGCAGCAACTTTGAAGCAGCCACAACCTCACGCTGAAAACGGGCAGCAGCAGCGGCGTCTTCGAGCATGGCCTTCGGCAGCATCTTAATGGCGACGATTCGCTCCATCTTCCGATGCTGGGCTTTGAAGACTTGCCCCATCCCACCAGCACCGATCTTGTCGATGAGCGTGTAGGCACCCAGGGTCAAGGCCCTGATTTTATTGGCCGCAACCTGCTGAGCCTGGAACGTGGTCAGTAGGCCCTGCTTGTGCAGTTCCCGCAAAAGCGTCTCACCGTCCTTCGGGGTTGCCTTCGGAGGCACGAAGTTTTCCAGCTTACCGGGAGCGATGATCCCGCTGTCGGTAAGCTGCTTTACGACGGTTTCGAGATCAACGGCCATAGCTGCAACCCGGAGGGACGAACAGATGGTGGAACAAGTATAGCCGCCCCAAATGGGGACTAAAAGCATGGCGAGCTTTTCCGGGCAATTGCCGGTGGGGGCTCAGAATTGGCCGCCAAGTTCATGTCGGTCGGCCAGCCGCTCGCTCGCCAGGTTCGCAACGTATCAGGGCTTGTTGCCGGTTGGAATTGTCGGGCAGTGGTTGGAGACCAGATGGAGCAGGGCGTGCGGGGGAAGGTGATCGCGCCGCGGCGACTGCTGCCATCCACCTCCCCGCTGGCCCAGTTCGACTGCAACTTCGCCGCACTCGGCAGTTGGCTGGTCAATGGATGCGACTGCCGCATCTTTCTGCTCGCCACTGCTCCATGCAACGACCAGCGATTGCCACAACGCGGCTAACCAGAAATTCCGCCCCGTTGCTTGGCGATGCCGAGCCGATCAAGACACAAAGGATTATGGCTGCTGGGTAGTATGGTACGCATGGCCAGATGATCGCCAAGCCGGCACGAACCCCGCAACACGATTCCGGCTAGGCTCCTTTCTGTTTTTACTGCCCCACAGCTCGACGATGGCTTTTCTGCCCGCGAAATACCTAGCCCGCACGTTTTCTTGACATCGGGGTAAGCACCGCAGGACAATACCAGCGGGCAGGTCGATCCTTCTCGGTCTGTGAACGGCAATTGCCAAAGGAGCATCCAATGATCCGAACGCTTGTCTGTGCTGTGGCGGCCCTGCTGCTGGTAGGAGTTCTTTTTGCCGAGGACGAGAAACCGGCGGCCAAGGGTGATTCGGTGAAAGAGAAGAGCCCGGAAGCGGTTAAGAAAGAGGGCAAAGATGAAACCAAAAATGGCGACCCGGAGACCAAGGGGGACGTTTTGAAAGGGAAAAGCCCCGAAGGCGTCAAGAAAGAAGGAAAGGAGGGATTGAAAAAGGGCGACCCAGAGGCCAAGAAAGTGCCTACAGAGAAGGGCATCAAGAAGGAAGGAAAGAAGTCGGACGGCGGCGGTCAAAAAGGTCTGCTCAACAAGATCGGCATCGAGAGCGGTGTCGTCAAGTTGTCGGTGAACGGCAAGGAATACGAGTTCCCCGTAAATGACAATACGGTTGCCTTCATCAGGACCGAGGAGCGAGACGGCAAGCAGGTGGTAATGGGGATTCAACTGGCAAACGCCACCGAGGGGAAAAAGAAGGGTGGCGACAAGACGGAGATGAAAAAGAAGGAAGGACAAAATTCCGACGAAAGGCCAATCGAGAAGCCCAAGGAAAAGAGCCCAGAATAGGCTGAATTCACGGGGCACGTAATAAAGTCGAAGCCGTATCCACGATGACCTTCTTATCGCCGCCGTCTCGCCGGTCGGTTAAAATGAGCGTATGAACGAAGCCAAGCGAAGTTTTCAGATTCGTTTGAGTCAGCTATCTTGTGTCGTACTCGCGGCCGTGGCCTTATTCGGCGTGTATCGAATCTACCCCGCGTTCGCCGTAGTGGAGGCAGCGGGGTTGGCGTGAGATCCCCCTATTTCCCTTTCCACGCACGTATTTGTATCGGAGGCGATCATGGTACGTTGGGCTCTTTTATGCGGTGCGGGTGGATTGATGATGTTGGCTTGTGCTGCGGCGCAGGCCATCGAGCCAAAAGCGCCACTCGAATTCACAATGTTGACCATTGCGGGCCAAGAAGCCAACCTGTCGAAGTACAAGGGCAAGGTCGTGCTGATTGTCAACGTAGCCAGTTATTGCGGAAACACGAAGCAGTACGAGCCGCTTGAAGCCTTATATCGGAAGTACAAATCCCAGGAATTTGTCGTCCTAGGTTTCCCGGCCAACGAGTTTGGCGAGCAAGAGCCAGGCACGAACCAAGAGATTCAAAAGTTCTGCACGGAAACCTACAAGGTCGATTTCCCGATGTTTTCCAAGATCGTCGTAAAGGGTGAAGGGATTGCGCCTTTGTATGACTATCTGACCAATCCGACGACTAACCCGAAATTCGCCGGGCCCATCACCTGGAACTTCGAGAAGTTCTTGATCAGCCGCGATGGCAAAGTAGTCGCCCGTTTCGAACCAGATACCAGTCCGGATTCGCCGGAAGTCGTCCAGGAAATCGAAGCCCAACTGACTAAGAAGACCTCGTAACGCCGAGCAGCGAGGTACGTGGACTAAAGCCTTCGGCGAAAAGCTCGTCGGGAGCTTTATTGTCGCAGACTTACCTTTGCGTAGGGCCGGCTGTGCTGGCCGAGGCGCGCAACGCGCCAGCCACGGACCGGCTGCTACGTGCTGCTGGTTCCTCGCCCCGCCGCTCGGCTACAATGGGGGCATGGGACGCCGATCGCTGTGATGAGTCTTCATTCAAAGGAGCAATGCAATGGAGTGGATCAAGACAGCCGGATCATGCGATTTGATCGTTATGCTACTGGGAATTGCAATTCTTTCGGGCGCATGCTTTATTGTGGCCAAGAGTCGCCGGCCAGCATTGATCGCGGCCTATCTGGTGTTTGTTCCGTTGCCGCCGATCGTCGCCTGTTTTGGTTTCATTATCGGCCTGAGAAACTGTTTTTCGGTTATCGCATCTGGCGCCGCCATCCCGGAGCCAACGGACTGGTTTGCCGGCTTTGCATCCAGCCTTAGCATGATGATTTTTGGTCTCATCCCGCCCATTCTTGCCTATGCCGTGATTGCGATCGGCCTTTTCATTAGAACGTTCGACACGACAAGGCAGGCCGCCGCACGCTAAAATGACAACTCCTCCCAGCCACCGCTGGTTCGCCTACTCTCTGCGGACGATGTTCGTCGGAGTGACGCTGGCGGCGATTGCCTCATTGGCGTTTGTCAAATTCGCCAAAAACCATTGATAGAATTAACGTCATTTCAACAGCCTGTCCGCCTTGTTCGCATTATGACTTAGAGCCTATCCGAGAACCTTCGCGGTCCTCAATGTGATGATTGCGAATTGAAGATGCAAGAAGCCGAGGTAGTTGGCGACTTTCTTTTCCCAGCGGATGAGCAGCCGCCGAGCGCGGTTCAACCAAGAATGAGTGCGTTCGACTTTCCAACGCCGAGCCTTGCCGCGACGGTGCTTCGGCTTCGGGGCTTGATTGACTTTACATGGCACGTGAGGCTCATAGCCGCGCTCGCGGACCTCGCGGTCAACGGGTTCACCAGCATAGCCTTTGTCGAGGCAAAGATGTTGCGGCTCTGTGGGCGTGGGTTCCGGGCGCTCGATCGGAATGGCGTCGAGCGTGGAGGCCACCAGTTTCTGGTCAGGCACATTGGCGCCGTCTACGGCAACGGCCAACGGCACGCCTCGGCCATCGATCAGCGTCGAGCGTTTGACACCCAGCTTGCCGCGATCGGTCGGGTTTTTCCCGGTTTTTTTCCCCACCCAGCGGCGACTTGGTCATCGCCCCGTCCATGCTCTGCCATTTCCAGTCGATGCCTTTCAGTCGATCGTACTCGGTCAAGGCAAGCTGCCAGAGTTCCTCGAACACGCCCAATTCGACCCACTCTTGGAAATACGCATGAATGGCGCTGCCGGAGCCAAACTGTTTGGGCATCGCCTTCCACTGACAACCGGTCGACAAGACATATAAAATACCACCCACGACGTTCCGCATCGGCAACCGCGGACGGCCGCCTTTGCAACTGCTTTTGTAAATCGGGACCACCAAATCGATCCGTTCCCACAAGGACTCGGGGATCTGGTGAAACCTTGACGCCGAATCACCGGCCATAGACACACCTCCGTGCGGATTGAGGAAGAACGATTCCTCAAAACGCACGCCGCGTGCCAACGGGCAAAGAGGTATTAGGATAGGCTCTTACACGGACGGAACCCGTGAGGCATCGTTGCTTGATGCCAAGGGGACATGGCTGCTAGTCCTTAACCAAGCGTAGCCCCTTGGGCATTTTCGGAGGCGGCGCAAAAAAACTCGAAATCCTTCGGTGATTTCCGGCGTATTAGTGATTGTCAGAAAACAACACGCCGCAACTCAAGGAGGATTTCGAGTGAATGCCAGTATCCGCAAATCCCTGGCCCGATGCAAGCGTCGCATCCAGCACCGGTTGCGTCTGAAGCAGTGGCCCGACCAGCCGCGGCCCATGTTCCAGGCCAGCAACATCCGCTATGAGCGTGCCGAGCGCACACGCGGCTTGGCGGCGGGCGGCATTGGCGCAATCCACCTGCTGGCTCAGCGGGTGGGCCTGGTCCAGGAGATCGACCGGCGTCTGCACCTGCTGAAATAT
The DNA here is from genome assembly GCA_963807715.1 of uncultured Planctomycetia bacterium. Lineage (GTDB taxonomy): Bacteria > Planctomycetota > Planctomycetia > Pirellulales > PALSA-1355 > CAWECK01. The sequence continues at coordinate 181,722 of CAWECK010000014.1, read as the reverse complement.
CATCGTCCGTATCATGAAAGCGATCATGTGTTGAACATCGCCTACAACCTGCTGGCCGGCGGTTCGCGATTGGAACATTTGGAACTGCGGCGCAACGACGAGGTGTACCTGGACGCGCTGGGCGCTCGGCGCATTCCCGATCCCACCACGGCGGGCGACTTCTGTCGCCGCTTTACGCTCGATGACGTGGACGATTTGACCACGGCCATCAACCAGACGCGGCTCAACGTCTGGCGACAACAGCCCGACAGCTTCTTCGACGAGGCGACCTTGGACGCCGACGGCACCATCGCCGCGACCACCGGTCAGTGCAAATTCGACATGGACATCAGCTACGACGGCCAGTGGGGCTATCATCCGCTCATCGTATCGCTAGCCCAGACGGGCGAGCCGTTGTTCCTCGTCAATCGCCCCGGCAGCCGACCGAGCCACGAAGGGGCAGCACACTGTTTGGACCGGTCGATCGCGCTGTGTCGGCAGGCCGGCTTCCAGAAAATCACCTTGCGCGGCGACACGGATTTTACGCAAACCGTCCACCTGGATCGCTGGGACGCGGCGGGCGTGGAGTTCGTCTTCGGCATCGACGCCATGCCGAATCTGCTGGAAATCGTCGAGCAATTGCCCCCATCCGCCTGGCTGCCGCTCGAACGCCCGCCCAAGTATGAAGTGCGCACCAAGCCGCGGGCCAAGCCCGAGAACTATAAAGAAGAGATGGTCATTGCGCGGGAGTTCGAGAACATCCGCTTGCTGCGGGAAGATGTTGCCGAGTTCGACTACCGGCCCGTCGCCTGCCGCAAGACCTATCGCGTGGTCGTGGTTCGCAAGCACTTGTCGCACAGCAAGGGTCAGCAGTGGCTGTTCGATGATACCAAGCCGCGATTCTACCTGGCCAATGACCGAGACAGCTTGCCGGCGGCCGTGGTGCGCAAGGCGAACCGGCGTTGCAACCAGGAGAATCTGATTGCCCAGTTGAAGGGCGGCGTGCGGGCGTTGGACATGCCGGTCGACAATCTGGTGAGCAATTGGGCCTACATGGTGATGGCCGCGTTGTCTTGGACGCTCAAGGCCTGGTCGGCGCTGCTGCTGCCGGAGACGGGCCGCTGTTCGCACAAGCTCCAGAGTGAAAAGCTGGCGCTGTTGAAGATGGAGTTCAAGACGTATGTGAACGCCTGGATGCAGATGCCCTGTCAGATCATCCGCGGCGGACGGCGAATCGTCTACCGGCTATTGTCGTGGAATCCGTGGCAAGCGGCGTTCTTGCGGTTGGTCGACCGTTTGCAGCGACCGCTACGATGTTAGCACGGAATAACTTGAAGCCGGAGTCTGGACGCTCCGGTCCGCCGCGGCCCCTAAGTACGAGAAAGATTCCTGCTGATGCCCGATCCGACAACCCGAAGCCTTTCGCCGTCGCCGCTAGGCGTCCGCAGGCTGACGCTGCGCCGCCACGGGCTACGGAAACTCCCACAACAAACCCTTCCGCGTTCGCTTGTTTAAGGGCTAGTGGTCGTGTATCAGGATTCCGCTGCACTTCCGTTGGTGTTCCCCAGGAATTCTCTACTTGTGGGCGGAGACATTTACGACTCTTGGCCAAGTCTCCGGCTGCCGTTGAGCCAGCGTGAGGCGGACCTTGCTATTGAGTCCCTGCGATCAGCTATACCCGATCCGAATGAGGGTGGAGAATTCGGGAGAGAAAGCAACTTCCTAACTGGTGCGCAGGGGGATGGCTTTATAGCGGACATGCTGGCTGCCATATCTAGTCAGGCTACGTTACCGATGCACAAGCAGTAGGAAGAGACGATTTTCGCCGTGCCCCATTTCCGTGCGACACTCCGCGCCAGCGTGGAGCCTATGGGCTGGGCTCGCTGCCGCCGCAGACCCCACTAATTGATGCAGCGGACATCCGCCCCATAAGTTACTGCCATTCACCAATCACCGAATGGCAGTGACTTATCGGGCTAGCTTTTCGGGCGAACCGCACTGGTCAGCTTCCGGTGGTATTTGTGCCTGGGGACCATCATCCATTCCCGGCGAGGGTGCCGGCGCTTATTGAGCCGTGGCTCCTGCCGGCCTGGACGGTTCGCAACCCGGTGAGCCGAGATCGTCGTCAGCATAGCATGATAAATCGCCTCGTTGCCGTCTATGTTCATCATGGCCGGGGTGAACGATTCGATGGTCTGCATTGTACCCTTTACGGACACTTCGCGCGGGTGCATTTCGGTCCGCTTCGCCGATTCCACGATGACGCCCCGCAGCAGGTTCCAAGCCAGCATGTGGCACCAGATTTCCTTGCGGATCATGTCGGGCGTTTTGGCCCGCAAGATGTCCAAGTGTAGGGAATGCTTGATGCTACGAATGTCGAGTTCGCAATTCCAGCGCTTCCAGTAAAGATCACTGATTTCCTTTTGCGGAACGGTCGGGTCCGTATGCGACTGTTGGGAATGTATTCACAAAAGTGGCTCACTGTCTACAGAGGAAAATGGCGAGGTAAGTCACATCATCGGACGAAGGTAATTCACGTAAGTTGAATGGCGCCGATCACGTGGAAAATTTCGCGGCGTTAGCCAGCCGGGCAGTGATCTTCGCCAACGTGTTTACGCGGGGAGGTGGGGATCGACTTGAACATCAAACCCGCCAAACCGCCGACAGAAATTACAGTCGCGGCTTCCATGCCCCACCATTTGTCGGCCTTCGTTGCACCAACCAGGTCCGGCGTTGACCAAAGGGCTACTTGGGTTGATACAACTTATCGCGTCTATGACGATTGCTCTCGCAGTACGAATGACATAATCGCCAGAGGCACCGCGGTGTGGTATGGCACGCCAGATGCCTAATCAGTTGTATCGCTGGGACCCCGCCAAGGAAATGATCGCTTTCGAGTCAAGGAAACTTCTGGCTTAGCATTTGGAAGAGGAGATATGATCATGCCAATTTTCAAATTCGGCCCAACCCATCTAATACATCCGGCACAGGAGATCACCCAGTACGTCGAGTGTTTGATCGCGCAATTAGCGGATCAAGGACTATTCTACCGAGGGCCGAACCGCCGATCCGAAGAAAGGCACAGAGTGGCATTGCCCGTGACGGCCACGCCGCTTGACCAGCATCTTCAGCCGATGGGAGATAGTTTCGTGGCGACCACTCGCGATATCTCAAATAGCGGTATTTCGATCATCCATTCGGCAAGTGTGGCCAGTGAATGCCAGTTCCTTGCCGTAGAACTTTGTGACACAGATCGGAGGTTCCTCCAGGCAGCGGTGGAAATTCTTCGCCGTGGCCCTGTCGGCCCGTTTAAGGAACTCGCGGGTAAGTTTGTCACTAAAGTTCGTCGCTTTGATCCGTTTGTCGGCTTGAATTGAAAATGATTTGTTGAATTCAAGGTTATGAATCGCCTGCCCCGGCTTCGTAATTAGTGAGGCACCGCTGTCGGCACAGGCACTTCGCATCTTCATGACTGCGGCTGCTCTCCATCCCACGTAAGATCGCCCAGCTTTTAATTTGGCAAACCCCACTTTACGTCGCACGTGGTTTCTGCGGCCAGCGGGGAGGTGAATGGCCGGCCGCGGTCGAGCGGTCTAATAGTTCGTTTAGGCAGACGGCCTATTCGCGGGTGTTGCGCGATGCCAACTCGTCAGCCACCCGCCACGCTAACAGCGACCGAAATCCCCGCCGAGTACGGGCTTAGCTGGACTGGTCTCGCTGGCGGAGAAAATAACTCACGAGGTCGACCACAAATAGGGCCATGAATCCGGCCATAAGCCCCAGAAATGCGCCGCCAATAATTCCTGCTGCTACATGTAGCTCGCCGCGAATCGGCGAGAAATGCTGACCCATTCCGGTTCCAGACAGCGTCGCGATAATAAGCCAAAGACGGCGCTTCATGCCCACCATCCTACCGCGCAAGAAAAGTACCGACCCCTCGTGATTGCCGGGCTACCGGGTTAATCGCCCGAGTCGCAAGCCAGCTATCCAGACCATGAGCAAACTGATTGCCAAGCCGGCCAGACGATTGTGCGGGTTGTTGGATTCGACTACCCATGTGCTAACGGTCAAAGCCATTACCACGCCCGCAATTGCCTGAAAATACGATCTGGCAATTCCTTGGCTGCCATCGCCGACAATCCAGGACCAGCAGTGTGGAGGTCTGATTTCCATGCCGGTATTCTACTCCCCGCCCAGTCGCTTCCCAAACCAGCGCAAAAAAAGCCCCGACAAGTAGGCCGGGTTGATAGCGGATGTCCACGTTGTGCGCAACAAATTGGGGTGCACAACGATGAGTTAGCCCAGCCGCTCGGCTACAATGGGGAAAGGATCTGCCCCCAATCTTCTCGGTTTTGCTGGAGAGTTTTGATGCCATCAACCATTCCGAACGGCAAGCACACCGCAGCCAACGTCAAGCTTACGGAATCGAGCTTCGTTGATGTCTGTTTGGCCGGAGCACAGTTCGACGACGTGAATCTCGCCGGCGCATTATTCCGCAACATCAATTTTGCCGGCGCCCAATTCCGTGACGTTAATCTATCCGGAGTGACGATCAGCAATGCGAATGTCGACGGCATGACGATCGACGGCGTTCCAATCGCGGACCTGTTTGCGGCATACCGCGCGATGCCTGGACTTCAATGAGAGCCGCTCCCCGCCGCCGCTGGTTTCACACCTAAGACGATAACCTTGTGCCCGATAGTCCGGTGGCTTATCCTCAAGAAATCCCTGATTGGTTAATTCGCTTTCGCTGATCGCAGGGCTTCGGGCATAGAGCGTTCGGGCATAATGGGAACGTCATGGCATTGAAAAGCAATTGGCTGACGTTGCTCTGGGACAGAGAGTCGCCCAAGTTCAACAGACGGAAACTGAACCCGTTCTGTCGCCACCGCCTTTGGATCGATGCCTTGGAGAACCGCCTCACACTTACCGGTAACATCGCCATCACCGGTGCCTCCCTCATCGACGCGAATTTCCAGACCCTGACGGTTGTCTACGTCGGCGAAGAGGTATATGTCGAGGCTCAATGGAACACGCAGAACTTACCGGGTAGTGCCTCGTACCGCGTCGCTTACGCCGTAAATGGCCTCACCTTGGACACCCCTTACATAACTGATGGTGCCGGCAGCTCAGGGACAACAGGTCCGTATACCTATGCTTCAGGTGGCTTTATTGCCTCGCCTGGTACGAACCAGGTCACGGTCACCATCGATCCCGACAACTCCGTGACGGAAACGAGTTACACCGACAATACTATGAGCTTCACGTTCAATGCGGTGTCGCCACAGGTGTCGGGAAGCGATTTATCCTACACTGTGGCACAGATGTGCGCAGCCTACGGTATCAACAGCATTCCCAACTTCGGTTCCACCCCGGCCAATGGTTCCGGGCAAACGATTGCCATCGTCGATCCTTATAACGCCCCCAATATTTTCAAGGATCTCGATGGCTTCGACCAAGCAGAGAGTTTGACAACGGACTCCATGCCGACACTTTACCAACAGTACGGGCCCGCGTCCTCGATCTTGACGGTATACAACCAGTCTGGCCAGAACATCACCGCGAGTATTGCCAACAGTGACTCCAACAACGTACCAGTTGTGGATCCAACCGGTGCCTGGGAAGCGGAGGAAACGGGCGACGTCGAATGGGCACACGCCATTGCTCCAGGGGCCAAGATCGATTTGATCGAAACCGACGGCAACACGCTAACCTACCTCCTTGCCGGCGACAGCAGTGCCGCCGATCTTCCCGGCGTATCGGTGGTTTCCAATTGCGATTGTTTCTTTGAATACGACGGCGAAAACGCCGATGATTCAAGTTTTGTAACGCCCAGCGGTCATACGGGAGTGACTTTTCTTGCAGCCACCGGTGACAGCGGAGCCTCTTTAGCAGCCACCGGTGACACCGGAGCCGCCTATTATCCCGCCTTTTCACCTAACGTGGTGGCAATCGGTGGCACGCAATTGATACTGAACAACAACACATATGCCAGCGAAACTGGCTGGGGTTTCCCGACTTCAAGCAGCACGATTAACTTTGCTCAGCCAGACACGTCAAGCTTCGCTCTTAATGGAATGTGGGCCTCGCAATCAGGAGGCTTCGGAGGCACCTATGGCACCGCCGCGGGCAAGAGTTCCGCATCCGCGACCTGGACAGCAGCCATTTCGTCCGCAGAACAGGGCTGGAACAACTACACGGAGGTGTCCGCCACTTGGACGGCCAGTCCCAGCAACGCGACCGATGCCACCTACAGCATCTACAACGGCGCCACATTACTTGGGACGGCTACCGTCAATCAGACTAAGGCTCCCGTGGGGACTGCTGATGGCAGTTCTCAATTCCAGGAACTGGGTGTCTTCCAGCCAACGAGTGGTACCTTTGGCAGTTTGACCGTAGTGCTCAATGCGAATTCTGCTGACGGCACTGTGGTTGCCGACGCCATCGGCATCGCTCCAGCTTGGGCAAGCGGCGGCGGCGCCAGTTTGTACGAATCCCAGCCGGCCTATCAAAGCGGAGTTGTGCCAGCATCGATGAGCAACCTCAACGGTTCTGCGATGCGAACAACTCCCGACGTGTCCTTCGACGCAAGCCTCAGTAGCGCAGCGAACTTCTACTTTAACGGCAGCGTATATTATGGCGCTGAGGGGACCAGCCTGGCGACGCCCTGCTGGGCCGGACTGATCGCCATCGCCAACCAGGGGCGAGTCGCCGCCGGGGGTATGACCCTTAACAATTCTACCAACCCGCAGCAGACTCTACAGGCCCTCTACAGCCTGCCGGCAAGCGATTTCCACGATATCATAAAGGGCTATAACGGTAACAGTGCTAGTCCCGGCTACGATGAGGCTACCGGGCTTGGAACTCCCATCGCCAATTTTCTCATCCCTGACTTGGTTGATTACGGGCTTCCGGGGACCGTTACCGGGGTCAACACGAACACGGGACCGACGACCGGAGGGACCACGGTGACCATCATCGGCACCAACTTTATCGGCGTGTCCGCGGTGATCTTTGGAACGACAAAAGCAACTAATTTCACGGTCGTCAGCAATACTCAGATCACCGCGATCGATCCCGCTGGGGCCGTAGGAACCGTGGATGTGACCGTGGCCACGGCCGGAGGGACCACTGCCACAACTGTGGCCGATGAGTTCACCTATAAGGCAATTTCGGCAACCTCGCCCAGCAGCAGCGTCACTGTCTTGCCGCTACGAACTTCGCTGACCAGCTTCCCCGTCGGTTGGTCGGGAACGGCCGGCACCGGCGGGCCGATCACCTCCTATAACGTTTCGATTTCCATCGACGGCGGCCCTTTTAACTCCTGGCTCACCACCAGCGCCACGTCGGCTACTTACGTGGAGACCCTCCCTCTCGGTTATACGTACGGCTTCATCTCCCAGGCCCAAGACCAGGCCGGCGACGTCGAGCCCGCGCATACCACGGCCGATACGACCATCACGACGGCCCCATACCCCTGGCAGAATCCCGGCAATCCGATGGACGTTCTCGGGACGGGCGGTGCGATCATACCGGACGATGCCCTGCAAGTGATCGATTATTTGACTAATAACGGGTCGGCGAACGTCTTGTCGGCGAACTTTTACCCCGGTTCTCTTTATTATGACGTCCTCGGCCTTGGCACCGCCGTTCCCGAGGACGCGCTGAACATCATTGACTATTTAACCACAACTCCAGCCATCTCGACCACGACCACGCTGACCTCTACGCAAACCACCAGCCTGTTGGGGCAGTCGGTCACGTTTACGGCTAAGGTCGTGGCCAACGAACTTTCAACCGCGACGCCGGTGGGCACGGTGACCTTCTACGACGGTTCCACTTCGCTGGGCACTGGCACGCTTAACTCGGGTGTGGCCATGTTTACGACAGCGACGCTGACGGTGGGAACCCATTCGATTCAAGCGGTCTACGACGGCGGTGCCAACACAACCGTCAATTGCGCCGGCGGCAATTCGAACAGCGTTTCTCAAGTCGTTAGCACAACTGCGCCGGCGACTGTCCTACCCCAGGTGAGCGCAGAAATCAGCCTGCCACTGCAAGCGCAAAGCAGCGTTCCGGTCGTAAGTCCTGCCGTGATTGCATCCGGCCAGGCAAGTGGTCCGGTGAACAACAGCGATCCCTCGTCGGCCTCCGCTTCGGCACCCGTCGTGGCGCCGCCTGCCTGGCCATCGCAATCCTCCGTCAAACCGCAAGCCGCATCCGCCAGCCAATCTGCTTACAGCCGATCACCGGCCGGCGCCGTTGACTCGCTGCTGTCCAATCCCTTATTGAATTGGTTGGATGAATAGCAACGTCCTAGGACGAGCCAATTACTCGTAGACGCCGCAGGGGTCCTAACACCGTTACCTGGAATGCGAGCCGCTGTTGGCGCCGTCCCGGCGTGCGAAACGTGCTGGCCTTGGATTATCCACCACCGTCGGCAAGTCTTCGGCGAGTCCAATTCGATAATGCGGATGGGTGCTTGGAGGGATCCTGCCGAAGTCGTGGGAGCCTTTCGAGCATCTTCGGACGGCGTTGACACAGACGTAGTGCTAATTGAAGGTTGTGGTATTAAGGTCGCATCGCTGCCCCTACCTCACCCCCACAGCAGAATCATCCTCAAGCGCAATTCTTAGCCGCTTCCCCAGTGATTTCGCAACCTTCAAAAGAGTGCCGATCGTCGGGTTTTCAATTAAGCCATTTTCAAGCCGGCTAATGGCCGACCTGTCGAGTCCACTAAGCCCCGAAACGTCGGCGAGACTGAGCTTCATTTGCTCGCGGGTATGCTTGACTTGCGAGGCGAATTCCATCAGGGTCAGATATTCGCCCTGCTTGATCGGCGCGGAATACTCGCCGCCAGCCACAAGGGCAGCCAGCGAAGGCTTATCCCGCTGGAACCTTTCGCGAATCGCCCGGTCATGCTCGATCTGCTCGGGCGTTCGACGGCTGCCTTGAGTGACTGATTTTCTTGCCATATCGCACCTCACTTTTAATAACGAGGCTCTCTCACATCGTAAGCCGTGATCGGTCTTATTGTCAGCGGATCATCCATGACATGCTCCCATACCACCGCGATGTATCGCCCGTCAAACGTATGGCCAAAGGTAATGGGCTCGCCAGAAGAGTTGCTGAAGGCCGTGTCGCCATCTGGATCGAACAGCACCTCTTCAACCTCTTCCTGCGTGATTCCGTGTTGCGCGATGTACTGGACATTCCCGTCTGGATCGTCCGGCAAATCTCAGACAATGTGAGCATCGTACATGGGTTCATGTCCCTTAGATCGGCAGATGCTCAGCACTGACTGTTGGTATATATTACAACAGTGATGGGAATCAGTCAAGTAATTTTTTTTAGTGCGGTCATTGACATACCCCTTTGGCCTAAATAGGGAGTCGAGGCGCAAGTCGATTTTAGGCAGTCAGTTGCGACGCACTGGCGTTGGGGGTGGGTGCCCTGCGAAGCTTCGCACTATGTGAGGCAAGCTCTTTGCCCTGATCGCTTGGTAAACTCCTTGCATTGATCGTCGCAATGGCCGGCGGGGTGTCAAGTGAGGTCGACCGCCAGTTCACCCCACGCCCACCGGCACCACAGCCTCCGCCAGCATCGCCTCGATCACCGCAGCCTGCGAAAACAGCCTCGGATCTCTCGCCTGAACGACCGTCAGCTTCTCGGGCCGCGGCGCACACATCCAGGCGGAATCGCAGACGGAAGGAAGATCGGCAACCCGAACTAAACGAGGGAAGCGGCTTGCGGGGAGGCAGCAGATCGGCAGCGACGGAGCCGGAACAACCGTAAGCGTTTCAGGAAGCACACCCTGCTAGTCCCGACGTGACCGACCTTGCAGTTCAGCACCTCAGCCATGCCAGCCTGCTCTCAGCAGTGCTGCAAAACGGTGGTTTATGGGAGTCCGAGAAAACGGTTGGATTGATGGAACGTGAAGCGCATCGAGACCGTGGATGTCCAGCGGCCGCGACTTTGAGCCCGCAAGCAAAGTGCCGCCGCACTTCATTCGGCTCCCGGATTGAGGCCGCTTTCCCGAGTCAAGCCGTGATCGTACAATGGGCGTCGGCTTGCGCTTGTTGATTATCCGAACGGAAATGAGACGTAAGTGGTTACCGTCAAGGCGAAGCATCGCACCCAACTCCAAAGCTAGCCAACAAATTCCCCCCCATTTTGTGGACCACATTGCCTTTATCTCAGGGTGAAGTCAGAGCGGCTAGTTGAGTACGCGACGACCGATGGCCCGATTGTTGCTGCGTAAATAACAGACCGCGATGAGTCGCTTCATGATCCCAAACTTCGGTTCCCCCGAAAATGCCCAGTCCCTGCTTGCTGCGATCATCGCCTCATCTGACAACGCGATCATCAGTAAAGATCTGAACGGCATCGTCCAAAGCTGGAATCAATCCGCCGAACGTATCTTCGGCTACACGGCGGATGAGATAATCGGAAAGCCTATTACCGTGCTATTCCCACCCGACCGGCTCGACGAAGAGCCCCAGATCCTTGCGCGGCTCCAACGCGGCGAACGGGTTGATCACTTCGAGACTGTCCGCGTACATAAAGATGGCACACCCATTGCCATTTCCGCGACCATATCACCAATTCATGATTCCCAGGGAAAGGTTATTGGAGCGTCCAAGGTCGCCCGAGACATCACCAGAAATATCGAACTGGAGGGCAGATTTAAGGCGATCGTCACGTCCTCCGATGATGCCATCATCAGTAAAGACCTCAACGGCGTCGTACAGAGTTGGAATCACTCTGCCGAGCGCATGTTCGGTTACACTGCGGAGGAAATGATTGGCAAATCAATTACCGTTCTATTTCCACCGGACCGGCTTGACGAGGAGCCCAAGATTCTCGATCAACTCCGCCGGGGACAGCGTGTGGATCACTTTGAAACAGTCCGTGCCTGCAAGGATGGACGTCAGGTGGATGTGTCGGTAACCATATCTCCCATCAAGGGTCCGACCGGGCACATTATCGGGGTTTCCAAAGTCGCCCGCGACATCACCAGCATCAAACGCATTCTGCGCGAAAGCGAAGAACTGCTGAAACGGGAAATATCCGCCCGCTCCGAAGCCGAACGCGTCGGCCGAATGAAGGACGAGTTTCTCGCGACCCTCTCGCACGAACTGCGTACGCCACTTAGTGCCATCCTTGGTTGGGCCAGTATTCTCCGCTCGGAGGATACTGGCACCTCTCAAATGCTCGACCAAGGCCTCGAAATCATCGAACGCAATGCGCGAGCTCAAGCCCAGCTGATCGAAGAACTGCTCGACATGTCACGCATCATTAATGGCAAATTGAGGCTCGATGTCCAATCTGTCGATTTACAAGTCGTCATCACCGAGGCCATCGAATCCGTTCGTCCGGCGGCAGAAGGCAAAGGAATTCGCCTCACCAAAGTCCTCGATCCCAAAGCCGCGTCGATCCTTGGCGATCCGAATCGACTTCAGCAGGTTCTTTGGAACCTCCTCTCAAATGCCATCAAATTCACACCTAAAGGCTGGGCGTGTCCAAGTGATTCTACGTCGCGTCAACTCTCACGTGGAGATTAGTATTGTGGATTCCGGTCAGGGAATTTCACCGGATTTCCTGCCGCAATTATTTACACGCTTCTCGCAAGCTGATACTTCGATCGCTCGTCAACATGGTGGTTTGGGACTCGGGTTGGCGCTAGTCAAATCCCTTATCGAATTGCACGGCGGCAATATCAAAGCTTCCAGCGACGGTGTAGACCAGGGCGCTACGTTCGTCGTTTCGCTGCCGCTGACAGCGGTCCACCGGGAGGGTCAAGAGCCGATCCTCACGCCTGCCCCCTCGACGTTTGCAATGGGGGCAAGTCCCGACCTGCGTGGGTTCCATGTGTTAGTGATCGACGACGAGTCCGACGCCCGTATGCTGATCCAGCATATCCTCGCAAAATGCAATGCGACCGTCACGACGGCTGCCAGCGCAACCGAGGGCCTCGAAGCGGTGAAACAGCATCACCCGGACATGATACTAAGCGACATTGGAATGCCCACCGAAGACGGTTATGAATTTTTGACGAAACTGCGTCAGCTCTCTGACGCTGAAGGCGGCGACACACCTGCCGTCGCACTTACTGCTTTCGCTCGATCGGAGGACCGCCGCGATGCCCTGATGGCCGGCTTCCAGATGCACCTGCCCAAGCCCGTCGAACCTGCCGAACTTCTCGCGGTTGCTTCGATTTTCTGTACCGCCAGTCGCCGAGCCAAATCACGCACGTGATTTCCACCCGACAACTTGGGCTTCAAGAGCGGCACTTTCGATCGAGTCATAAAAGGTTCCTTTGCCGGCAATCGTCGCCGCAACTCGTCAGAGCTGCAAATCTTCGGGCAGCAACGCCTGAAAACGCATCTCGAAATTCAAATTGCCGCATCGTCATCAAATCGGAGGTTTTCGGTTTTGTAGCACCTTATCGTCCCGTTACCTCGACCAGCACCGACGAGCTTCAGGTTGCGCCGTCAGCCAAACGTCAGGGAGTAACGCTCAGTCACCTGGACCGCAGAGTATAAATCGGAATGGAGACTGAACGGCTTAGATGACGCTGGTGGAAAGCGAAGTTGCTTCATAAACGTCGCCTCCCTGAGTTCCCTTGCTATTTCAATGGCGGCCGATTCCATTTGGTAGAAAAACTCTCTCTTTGACATATCGTCGTCGCCGCACACAAATGCGGCAGTTCCAGCCCGCCGACTGACAGCGGCAACCTTTTCGAACTCGACAGGATCGTATACGTGGCACTTCGGCCGCAGTAGGTCAGTTGGATCTTCGTGGATTAGAATGAGCTTTCGATCATCGGATACCGTCTTCATGGAAAACGAGGCCCGTTTATGCGTCACAATCCGATGTGGCGATGACCTGGCTTCAGCATACATCGCTAAGTACATGCAGCCATCCCTGAATTTGCACTTTGGGCAAACAGTGGCCTGAATACTCAGGCCAAGGCCTTCAACCACCGACGCCTCCTTGTCATTCTTGCATGTTTTGTCGTTGCGTGGTGGGTATGCGGTAGCATGTGCACCTTCGGATCGGAGCCAATCTTGGGTCTCTTCGCAGTTCTTGTGTGTCGGCTGGATTATCAGACTCGTTTTGACGATCTTAATCGCCTCTAGCCCTTAACCAAGCGTAGCCCCTTGGGCATTTTCGGAGGCGGCGCAAAAAAACTCGAAATCCTTCGGTGATTTCCGGCGTATTAGTGATTGTCAGAAAACAACACGCCGCAACTCAAGGAGGATTTCGAGTGAATGCCAGTATCCGCAAATCCCTGGCCCGATGCAAGCGTCGCATCCAGCACCGGTTGCGTCTGAAGCAGTGGCCCGACCAGCCGCGGCCCATGTTCCAGGCCAGCAACATCCGCTATGAGCGTGCCGAGCGCACACGCGGCTTGGCGGCGGGCGGCATTGGCGCAATCCACCTGCTGGCTCAGCGGGTGGGCCTGGTCCAGGAGATCGACCGGCGTCTGCACCTGCTGAAATATCATCGTCCGTATCATGAAAGCGATCATGTGTTGAACATCGCCTACAACCTGCTGGCCGGCGGTTCGCGATTGGAACATTTGGAACTGCGGCGCAACGACGAGGTGTACCTGGACGCGCTGGGCGTCGGCGCATTCCCGATCCCACCACGGCGGGCGACTTCTGTCGCCGCTTTACGCTCGATGACGTGGACGATTTGACCACGGCCATCAACCAGACGCGGCTCAACGTCTGGCGACAACAGCCCGACAGCTTCTTCGACGAGGCGACCTTGGACGCCGACGGCACCATCGCCGCGACCACCGGTCAGTGCAAATTCGACATGGACATCAGCTACGACGGCCAGTGGGGCTATCATCCGCTCATCGTATCGCTAGCCCAGACGGGCGAGCCGTTGTTCCTCGTCAATCGCCCCGGCAGCCGACCGAGCCACGAAGGGGCAGCACACTGTTTGGACCGGTCGATCGCGCTGTGTCGGCAGGCCGGCTTCCAGAAAATCACCTTGCGCGGCGACACGGATTTTACGCAAACCGTCCACCTGGATCGCTGGGACGCGGCGGGCGTGGAGTTCGTCTTCGGCATCGACGCCATGCCGAATCTGCTGGAAATCGTCGAGCAATTGCCCCCATCCGCCTGGCTGCCGCTCGAACGCCCGCCCAAGTATGAAGTGCGCACCAAGCCGCGGGCCAAGCCCGAGAACTATAAAGAAGAGATGGTCATTGCGCGGGAGTTCGAGAACATCCGCTTGCTGCGGGAAGATGTTGCCGAGTTCGACTACCGGCCCGTCGCCTGCCGCAAGACCTATCGCGTGGTCGTGGTTCGCAAGCACTTGTCGCACAGCAAGGGTCAGCAGTGGCTGTTCGATGATACCAAGCCGCGATTCTACCTGGCCAATGACCGAGACAGCTTGCCGGCGGCCGTGGTGCGCAAGGCGAACCGGCGTTGCAACCAGGAGAATCTGATTGCCCAGTTGAAGGGCGGCGTGCGGGCGTTGGACATGCCGGTCGACAATCTGGTGAGCAATTGGGCCTACATGGTGATGGCCGCGTTGTCTTGGACGCTCAAGGCCTGGTCGGCGCTGCTGCTGCCGGAGACGGGCCGCTGTTCGCACAAGCTCCAGAGTGAAAAGCTGGCGCTGTTGAAGATGGAGTTCAAGACGTATGTGAACGCCTGGATGCAGATGCCCTGTCAGATCATCCGCGGCGGACGGCGAATCGTCTACCGGCTATTGTCGTGGAATCCGTGGCAAGCGGCGTTCTTGCGGTTGGTCGACCGTTTGCAGCGACCGCTACGATGTTAGCACGGAATAACTTGAAGCCGGAGTCTGGACGCTCCGGTCCGCCGCGGCCCCTAAGTACGAGAAAGATTCCTGCTGATGCCCGATCCGACAACCCGAAGCCTTTCGCCGTCGCCGCTAGGCGTCCGCAGGCTGACGCTGCGCCGCCACGGGCTACGGAAACTCCCACAACAAACCCTTCCGCGTTCGCTTGTTTAAGGGCTAGATCGGCGGTGCTCTTCCCAGCTCCGGTCTCTGATGCGTCTACGTAAATCGCCGGTTTGTGAACGGACTCGACGCGAAGGTTCCGAAGATCATCGCGATAGTCAGCGATTTCACGAACTTTATTGACCGGGTTGAAGGCCTGATCGACCAGCAACCGAAACGCGGCTTCACCATTCTGAACAATGAAGTCGTCGATCCCCATCTTGCCAGGCAGTCCGTCATCGCCAATGGGTCCCGTCGGCAGTTCGGGAAAAAAGACTTTCGCGCCTTTTTCGTGCAGTAACTTAGCAAGTACCGCGACCTCGCGACGAACATTGGGATTAATTAGTGGATCCGAGTCAAAAAGGATACCGACCGGCCGATCTTGCCAGTCGATCGCAGCGAGTGCCTCGATAAGCTGGCGATCTCCGACCGACTTTCCATCCTCTTTCTTTCGCGCTCTTGAGAACGCCGAAACACCAGATAAACCAATACAGGGACGGCCAGCCTGGGAAGCTGCTAGAGCTTTCTTTTCCCCCTCCGTAATGAGCAGCGGTGATCTGGCGGCCCTGATCGCGTGAATTGCAGATCGCGTGAAATAAGGCTGCACCGAGACGCCAACGGGCTGCTCGTATTTGGTTTTCTTCTGGGGCTCAAGCTCTTTGGTTGGTTGTGGCTTCAGGCTCTTGGTCGATTTAGCTGTAGTTTTTTTGGTTCGCTCACGCGGCCGATCGGGCTTTATTCGACAGAGATTGGACACTGTGCCATCGAGCGACAGGTATGGAATCACCAGGCACGGACCGAGTCTCCGAGCAAACTCTAGCGAGCCATTCCAGTTCCAGTTGAGGATTCGACGGATCTTGCCCGCGTCAGTCTCTGAATAGAAATAGTGCTCAGCAATCGTCTCGTTGGACAATCCAGACCCGCGAAGATCCTCAAGGTGCTGGGGTAACAGGGATGGTCGGCCGCGAGATGGCAGAGTTACCGAAGTCGCCGCCGGCGATTGAGGTTCGGCTTCAGACGCACGCTGCGAGTTGCTTTCGCCGATAGAGGACGGCCCGCACGAGACGCGACCTCCCCTGTCATCGCCGGCGAAATCTCCGGGATGGCCTATTGAGCAAACGTCGATTTTCATATAAGATAATGCTATTCGATTCCTCGGTTTGCCGCCGACCAAGCGAAACACTGAACGGCTCGTGGTTCTCACCCACGAGCCGTTCGCCGTTCGTAGACTACGCATTGACCATTTCTTTCGTGTTTCTCGTAGTGACCTTCTGTCGCGACGGCCTGTCCATACGACCGCCATCATCTTACTTGGACCCGTGTCGCTTAAATGCGGATACGTGCCGCTTCGTAAAAACGAATGCCAGCGCCCCATTCAACGGAGGCCGGGGCACGAATCCACGCTGAATCGCATAGTGGACTTGCCGGGCTGACAGAAAGACTCCCTGAGCCCGCAATTCTCGAAGCAGATCGCCAAGACTCATACTCACCTCCTCGGACGTTGGGCGTGCGTGTTGTCGCTATGACGCGCGGCAACGCTAAACGTAACCCAGATTGCTCGCAAGTCCGCGCGGCGAAGAGAGACAACAAGTTTCGCAAGGACGCCCCGCCAGCCCTTCCACCTCAACTCAGCCTCCACTGCCACCGACACGCACTTAAAATTATTTTTTGCACTCGCGATTCGCAGTTCAGACATTTCTACGCGACAATTTTCTGTGGTGGTTAGTCAGCATTGGTCGTGACAGTGCGGCGACATGCTGTCATTTCCGGAATTCTTTCCGTTTGATGGCTCGTGCGATTGACGAGGGTCAAATTCTGTGTTTATGGTCTCGGTCCGCCATAGGCAGCCACAAGCCGCCATTAGTTGCCTTCGGCTCGCCACGAGTCACCCCCGGCACCGTCGACACGGAAGATCCTGCTTCATGGAAAGGACTCAGCAATGAACTTTATGGCATCCGCCTCGACTGACCCACCGAAAATTCTCTGGTCGGTTCGCGACCTCTCGAAACGCACTGGTCTGAGCGAGCGAACAATATCGCGTCTCACGGCACCAAACGGCGACCTCAAGTGTGCTCGCGTCGGTCGGCGATGCCTTTACGATCCGATCGACGTGCAGGCGTTCCTCGAATCGCTGAAGGTCGAGAGTACCGACGAGGTGCGAGATTGACGTGACAAACGATCGTGCGGAAGGAAGCCGAGCACCAAACGGTCGAAAGGCAAGCGGACAAAGGCCAAACCGGCAACGGCCTGATTGCCTTCGTCAAATGCGTTCGCGAGATTCTTGTCTTGCAAGGCGACTCGCACCAAGCCGGCGGCTAAAATGAGGCTTCGGCAGCCTCAACTCAAACGAAGGGGAGTAGGGCAGGGCAATGGCCAGCATAATCACAGAAAAAAACGGCCTGCGACGTCTTCAATTCACGGATAGCAACAAGATTCGGCGCGGATTTCGGCTGGGGCGGATTCCTCTTGCCACGGCGAAGGAGATCAGGCGAAGAGTGGAATTGCTGCTCTCGGCTAAGATTTCCGGTCAGCCACTTGATCGGGCGACCGCAGAATGGCTTTTCCAGATCGGGGCGACGCTCTACAAGAAGCTGTGCAAGGTCGGCTTGGCACAGCCCCGCACAACAGTTATGGGCGACGCCATACCGCGGCTTGGGCCATTCTTGCGGAGCTACATGGAGGGTCGCACCGACATCAAGCCACGCACGAGGCTCAACCTGGAGCAGGTGCAAAGCCTATTAATCGATCATTTCGGCACCGATCGTCCGCTTGCCTCAATCACAGCTGGCGATGGCATCGATTTCCGGCGAACCATCCGCCTTCGCCTTGGGGAAAACTCAGTGCGACGGCACTGCGGGCGGGTGCGGCAGTTCTTCGCGGCCGCCGTGGATAAGCAACTGATCGAATTGAACCCCCTCGCGAAGATGAAGGACTTGTCGGTCCGCGAGAATAAGGAACGCTTCTATTTTGTGACGCAAGACGAGGCCGAAAAGGTGCTGAAGGCCTGTCCTGACGTCCAATGGCGCCTGATGTTCGCCTTGGCCCGCTATGGTGGCCTCCGGTGCCCATCCGAACTTATGCAACTTCGCTGGTGCGATGTGGATTGGGACCGCGGCCGGCTGCTGGTGCATTCACCGAAGACGGAACATCACATCGGTAAGGCGACGCGGCTCGTGCCCTTATTCCCCGAGGTGCGGGCGCCGCTACAGGAGATGCGGGACCAAGCCCCACCAGAAGCCGAATTTGTCGTTCCTCGCTGCCGCGATGTCAACGTTAACCTACGAACGCAGCTTAGCAGGATCATCGAACGGGCTGGCCTGAAAATTTGGCCTAAGCTCTGGCAGAACTTGCGAAGCACCCGGCAGACTGAATTGGCTGAAACATTCCCAGCCCACGTTATTTGCGAATGGATCGGTAACAGCGAGGCGGTCGCAAGGCGCCACTACCTCCAAGTCACCGACGCCCATTATGAGCGGGCCTTAGGCACCAGCGTTGAAAAAAGTGGTGCAAAAATGGTGCAGCCAGTACCTGCCACGAGTCGCCAGGACTCGCCACCAGTTCAAGATTCCCCGGGAATTCGAATAACTCTCGACAATTCACAGCCCACTCATTACCCCGGGCAGGGATCGAACCTGCGACCACTGGTTTAGGAAACCAGTGCTCTATCCACTGAGCTACCGGGGCTAATTTCTCTATCTCTTTATATTTATTGGCTTTGCGTCATGGCGTTTTTCGAATTGCAATTTTTACTGCAATAAACCAAGCTGATTGCAGCAAAAGCGTTTCCCGCCGCCTTGTCCACGGCGGGGAACCGGTCTGCCCGAAAGCCACCAAACACAGGGGAGCTAATCCTATCATGGCAGTTAAAGCCAAGAAAGGCGGGCGGCGCAAGGGGTCGAGCAACAAGGCCGGGTTCTATTTTCTGAACACGACAACCCGCAAAGGATGGTACACGACAGAAGGAACGAAGATCGTTCAGTTGCTCGACCCGGACGATTGCCACATCAAAGACAAGTCGGCGGTAGCCTCCGCTCGGGAAGCTCATGCACGCTACGCCACGTCCCGGCAGGAGCGGGAACGACTCGGGGATACTGGCCCGCAAATGCTGGTAGGTGAGATTTGCCGTCAGTACCTCGCAACGATCAAAACCACGAACACACTGCGCAAGCGAAAGGCTTTCCTGTTCGACTTCATAACGGGGTTGCCTGCCCGGTTTGCAAACAACGGCCAAGAGCCGAAGCCGACAGACCGAATTCATAAGGGCTATGGCAACATGACAGCCGCACAAATCATCGTGAAGGATATCCACGATTGGTGCACTGCTCATGATGGCTGGAACGATGGCGGGGGCAAACGGTCAGGTATCCAAGCAGTAAAACGGGCTTTCCGATGGGCAAAGGAAATGGGACTTATAAAAACTAATCCGCTGGACGGCTTGAAAAATAAGGCCAGCAACCGACGGGTTACTTTCATAACGGACGAGCAAGAGAAAGCCTTGCTGTCTCTGGCAAGGCAAGAGGTTGCGCTTGCGATCAAGGTTTGCATCCGCACCGGGGCAAGGTACGGTTGCGAATTCTGTGCGCTGGAAGCTCGGCACATTGTCGAAACTGACCGGGGACAAATGTGGGTGTTCCCCGTGACCGAAGCCAAGACGAGAAAAAAGGAACGGACGATCTTAGTGCCAGACGAGATTGCGGCAATCGTGCGGCAGCAAATGAAACACCACGGAGGTTGGGTATTTCGCAGGGCGGACGGCAAACCTTGGAACGTCGAGAACCTGAAAGAATGTTTCGCCCGAGTGCGGGAAGCGGCGAAGCGAAAGGGAACCAAGTTTGACGACGAAGTGAGCATGTACAGTTGCCGTCACACATACGCCAAGCGTACCCTCGGGGGCTATTGGACGGGGGGCGTATGTGCCAGCATAGAGCAATTGGCGGGGCTCATGGGCAACAGTCGCCAAGTTGCGTGGGATACCTACGGGCAATGGTGCGGCGCTTATAAAGAGCCCTTATGGGCGGCACTTGGCAAATGACTCAAGACCGGAGTCCCGCCAGGTGGTGCTCCAATTTATTGCCGCATAATTTTAAGCCAGTCTAGCGACGTTACCGATTTTGCTGCCTTGGTTCGTTTCTTTCGCTGCTGTAGCGGGGCCTGCTCTGCTCTATGTTCCCGTCGCTCTTTCGACATCATCACGAACAACCCGTTTGTGTGAGTGTTGCAAGTATCTCTTCGACCCGTTTCGCTTTCCATCTCGACATCAGGTCCTCGACAGCCGCTTCTAACTGGTCTCATTCGATAACCGAATCCCCGTATTCATCGGCGGAACACTCTGACCGTCAAATCGGCACCACACACTCGGCCTTTTCATTTCTCGGGCTGTTGACCACCGTGCTGACTGGATAGGCCATCATTTCGTCAGCAGGATACGATCGCAGCATCGACAGCAACTTCTCCTTGCCCTCGAATTCTGGATCGAGCCAGAGATCGTATTCCTTGGGCGAAAGAATCACCGGCATTCGGTCATGGATGTCGGCCATCAATTCATTCGGCTCGGTCGTGATGATCGTGCAGGACTCGATAACCTGGTCGCCCCGATGCCAATGCTCGGCAAGACCGGCGAAGGCGAACGGCTGCTCGTCCTTGAGCCTGATGTAGAAGGGCCGTTTCGCCTTGCCCGCCTTCTTCCACTCGTAGAAGCCATCGGCGACGACCAGACAACGACTTTTCTTGAACGCCGAACGGAACGACGGCTTGTCCGCTACCGCATCGGCTCGGGCATTTATCAGGCGATTGCCGATGGATGCGTCGTTGGCCCAGGACGGGATCAATCCCCAGTGGAGAAACGAAAGCTGCCGGCGTCCATCCCGAAGTCGGATCGCCGCCACCGACTGGGTTGGAGCAATGTTGTAGCGTGGCTCGAAAAGGGGAATGTCGGACAAGCCGAACGCCTCGGCGACGGCCCTTGGAGAACTGCGAAGGGTTAACCCAAGTTAAAGAGTTTTGACGTTCGGCAAAGGAGTTAGGTGCGATTTGGGCAGGTTTATTTCACTACAATTGGATCATGGTGTCGAGGCGGCGGAGGCGGCGTGGTAGCGAGAGTCCCAGGCGATTGAGCAGAACCGACTGGCCGGCGTCCGGTTCCGTCACGCAGCGCAGGGTGATTTGTCGTTGCTGCCCATCGCGCGGGGATCTGGCGGCGAGCGTCACGTCGCCACTTTTGAGTTTCGCCATTTCTTCCAGCAGCGTTCGCGGGGCGTCGCCCAAGCCTGCGTTCCGCATCCAGCCGGCCAGCGTTTTCCACATGGCGTAGGCCAGGAAGCAGACCAGGATGTGGGCTTTTACGCGGTCTTCTTTCTGATGCCAGATCGGGCGGATCGCCAACTCGTCTTTCGTGATCCGAAAGGCCCCTTCGGCTTCCGTCAGTTGGATGTAGCGCTTCCACAACGTCGCGGCGTCGACGCCTTGTAGATTACTGCGCAATAAGTAGCAACCATCGGCAAGCTGCGACCAGTCGCCGAATTTCGCGTTGCGCTGCCAGGTGATGTCCAAGCGTTGCTTGCCGCGCGGCGTGGCCAGTTTCTTGATCTTCACGTCAAAAGCGTGCGACGCACGCCAGTTCTGCTGTTTCAACCGGCCCAGCCGCTCGCCGGCCGTCGCTTCGTCCTTGAGTCTGCCCGCTTCCGCGGCCGCCTGCATCTTCTGCAATCCCTCGTCCATGCGCGCGGTGAACTTCTCGTGCATCGCCAACTCTTTGGCGCGCCGATCGGCGCTGCGGGCCAGCAGAAACGTCTCGTCTCCGCTCGGGCCAGGCACAAGCTTCACCTCGACGCCCGCCTGAGCCGTCGTCCAGTCTTGTGTGGTCAAGTGCTGCTCGAACTGCCGCAGCATCGCCTTGGGCGTTCCCACGATGTACTGCCCGCCACGCTCGCGCAGAAACTTCAAGTTCGCTTCGCTGACCATGCCGCGGTCCATGACCCACACCCGATTCAGCGAGCCGTGCTTTTTCTCCAGCGATTCGATGATTTCCTGCACCGTCTTCGAATCGTGGGTGTTGCCGGCGAAGACCTCGTAGCCCACGGGAAAGCCCTCCTCCGTCACGACCAGTCCGATGCAAACCTGCGGCCGATCACCGCGGGAATCGCGCGAATAGCCCCGCTGGGCCAGCGGACAGCCATCCATCTCGCCTTCGAAGTAGGTGCTGGTCACGTCGTAAAGCAGCAGGTCGCATTTCAATTCGAACAATTCGCCAAGTCGCTGCCGCAAATGCTTTTCCAACGCTTCCTTGTGCGGGAGCAGTTGATCCAGACCCTTGTACAAGCGGTCGGTGTGAACTTGTTCCGCCGCGACGCCCAGCAACTCGTCCAGCGCCGTGCGGCGATACCATGTGTCGGCGATGTGCAACTCGCTCGACGGTTCGCAGAAACGGGCGATGACCAGAATCGCCGCGATCGTGGCCCACGATACGTCTTCACGCCCCGGCTCGATCAACCGCTCCAGCAGTTGGTCCAACTCCAGCAGCCGCCACAATCCCCAGGCCAGCCAGATATCGCCGAAATCGCGCGTGCGTTCCAGCCGAATGCTGCTGAGTTTCACCAGCAGCGGCTCGTCGTCTCGCCGTTCGTCACGGCGGGGCGGATCGAAGAGCGTCCGTTGCGGCCGCGTTTTCACTTCCCCGTTGAGATGCGAACTGAGCCGCGTCCAGCCGTCCTGCTCGTCCGCACTCAGTTCGCCCAGATAGGCCACGACGCGTTGCCGCGAGCCTTGAGCCGTGCGATACGACTCGGCCAACGCCCAATACGTATGCGGCTTGCCATTCTTCCGCCGCTCGTAACGCCTGAGAAACATGAGCGATCCCTCACTCGCGATCAGTCATCGCGAACAGAATCGCACAGCCTGAGGCCACATTCAACGACCTAGGTCTTCACTACATCGCCTGCCCACGACCCGCACCCCATCAACATTGGACTTACCATCGATTTCGGACTCGAAATTCCGAAAATCGGCCTCCAACTCTTTAACTTGGGTTAAGCGTCCGCACATTAGCCAAGCCCTTCGGATTCCTCAGCCAAATGAAACCTGTGCAGGAATCGGTGGTAGATCGGGGCGAGAATGATTGCCATCATCGTCAGAAAAATGATGCCACTGAATAGGCAGTAGAAGGTCGCAAACAGCTTGCCTGCCACTGACTTCATCGGATCGACTGGCCCCATTCCGGTCAGAATCATCGCAGCGTTCAAAAGGGCGTCGATCCAGGTCAAAGCTCCGAAATAATGGTAACCCCAAGTTCCGAATCCCAGAGATAGAGCAATCACCAATAGACTCAGGAGAAAGCTGACGAAAACCCTGGCGTAGAAGACGCTCTTCGGTGCCAAGGATTCCGCTTTGTGCTCAAACATCGCAAGTTCTCCTGGGTTGTAGGAAGGCTTGACGCCCGAGGCTCACACCTCCCTGATAGTTCGCTGATTGGAAAAGCGGGATGCCCGCTCGCTTCAGAGGCCGAACAGCCTCTCTAACTGCCGCCACAAAGAGTCCATTTTCTGCGTCTGCGGCCTTGGCCGTTTCAACTGCTGAACCGTCGCACGAGCCACATCATCAAGCTGAGCAACGCACTCAACACTACGCAGGTCGTGATCGGAAAGTAGAACTTAAAGTTAGGCCGATCAATCACGATGTCGCCGGGGAGTTTGCCTAGCCAGGGAATGTTCGGGGCCAGCAACCAGATGACGCCGATTCCGATGATCAGCAGACCTATGGCGACGAGCGTCCAAGCGGGATGAGACATGACCTTATCCTTACCGAATTCTTCGTCGGGCGATTTCCAGGTACTTTTCCCTTCGCCCGATTCCGAAGTCTTCGTAGCGGAATGGCGGCGATTCTTGCGACCTTTGGGCGGACGGGGCTTGGTCGCCACGAGTGGAGCCACTTGAGGCGGTGAAATCGTTCTGGACCTGATTGTACGACCGCACCAGCCTCCTGCCAAACCGGGCCGAATTCGCTTAAACTGCCAGAAACCACCGCATGCCACCGAGAAGATTTCAGTGCGACTTCCCGTTGAGAAGATGAAGGAAGCAATTTTGCACCCCAACCGTGAGGTTCGGGAGGCTGCCGTTTATTACTTCTCCCGGTCGTGTTCGGGCGATCCGACCATCATGCCGCTGGCGATTCAATCGATAGAGTTGTACGGCCTGGAATCGTTCGAGATTTTCACATTCCTTGGGAACTTAGTGCAAACAAACGCCACCGTGGCATGGCTCATCACGGAAATCGAACGTCTCGTCCCAAGCGACGGCGAACGTGACCTCCATTACGCTGAATCTCTGGTGGCGTCACTGCGTCACGCCGATTCCGCCTTGCTGAACCTGCACAAGGCAACGATCTCGGAGATGCGGAATCTCGACGACGTGGCAAAGGGAGCCATAACCGACCGCATTTTCTTGGATTCGCTGACGCCGAATGCTCTTTGGGGGGAACTTACCGCTTGGTGCGAATCGCAAGACGTTGAACAGCCCTTGGACGAAGACAATGTGGACGAAGATTACGAGTTCGCTTGTTCGGTCGTGAAGGTATTGAGTCGCTATCCCGAGCAGTTTGCGGGACAAGTGTTGGCGATCTTGAAAAACCCCGACGAGCATGGGGATTGGTTGGAGCAAATGGCCGCTCAATTGGCAGGCGAGATGAAACTCGAATCCGCCATCCCGCATTTGATAGACCGATTCGACGAATGCGGCACTTGGCTTTACGAGGAAGTTCACTGGGCAGTGACGAAGATCGGCACTGACACTGTAGTCGAGGAAATCGTTGGGAGATATGCCGATGCCGAATGGGACTTTCGCTCGGCAGCCGCCTCGCAACTGGAAGACATCCACACCGACCTGAGCGTGCAAACCTGCTTGGACCTCTTGCGGCAGGAAGCCGACGAAGTAACCCGTGGGATTCTGCTCCAATCGGTGCTGATGAATTTTGCCACAGAGGGAATCGAGCCTGCCCGCCAGTTCATTCTCAGCACGCCGAAGACCCCAGATGTGATCGAGGTCCGCAACGCCCTGTTCGTGGCTTGCAAGTTACTTGGGGAGACTATTCCCGAGCATGTGGCTTGGTTGGAAGACTCGAAAGGCGATTCCGAGTTTCGGCAAAAGTGGTATGCCGAGCATGGTCTAGGCATCGGCTTAGACGACGATTGCGATGAAAATGACAGCCCGGACTATGACGAAGACGTTATCGAAGATTTTGACGACGAAGCTGAGTTGCCACCAAAAACTGTGGTTCGGCGGACCGACAAAGTTGGTCGAAATGATCCATGTCCCTGCGGCTCGGGAAAGAAGTTCAAGAAGTGCTGTTTGAATAAGCCCAAGGCTCCTCGATGAACGGCAGGCACGGCGAAATCATTTTCCCTTAATAACCAGGCCAGCCCCAGCACTGTCGAAGCTTCGGCTCTCCACTGGCCGAGCATTCTTGCAAAGTTGTTCGAGTTCTTCACGCAACCGCCCGTTGTCGGCGTTCACGAATGGCGTTTTCTTGGGTTGATCTTCTGCCATACCGATCGCTCCGGGGACATTTGAAGCATGCCTTCTTGAATCGGCGGCGGCTCGAAGATTCCTTCGCTCGGTCATTTCTTGCCCGCAAAGTTTGTCCAACCCGGGGACATTTACTGATTACAGGCCATTTCTTCGATCCAACCCGTAGATAATCTGAATTTATTGCAACCGAGGCAGAAGGGGCATTGGGTTTAGTCGATCTTCGGTTCGCTTCTAACGATTGCCGCTATCATCTGGCTGTGTATGCCAAAAAGCCCACAGGAGAAAGACTCCTTGCAACGGCAAGCGAAGCAAGTGCAAGATCGGCGGAGCGGGAATCAGGACTTGGTGCTGGTAGGCGTAGATGTTCGCCGGAAAGACAGCGATCAGCAATGCCACGATTCCCCAGGCTGCTAATTTCGAAAATCGTGGAACGAGGAGAAGCAAGCCCAGCGCAAGTTCAAAGAATCCGCTCAGGTAGACTAGTTCGAGATGCAGTGGCAAATAGGGCGGCACGATCTTCATGTAAAAGTCAGGCTTCATGAAGTGCATCATGCCTGCTGCGACCATGAAGATCGCCATCAGGTACTTGGACGCCGTTTTGATGTGCCTCATGGGCTTCTCGTTTGGCACGGCTCGACCTTCACAAAGAGTCAGACCTAACCGGCAGCGTCGGGAACGGGGCCAAATCGGGTTCGACGAATTCTGTCTTGGCGAGGGGGTGCATTCGTGTTTCCGGCGAGTAGAAGAAACGCAGGGCACATCTGGTCATCAGTTGCGGGTGAGTATCGCAAAAGCTCTCGGAGTTCGGCGTGGGATATTCTTTGCCGTATGCTTGAATGGTCACAGCGATTAGCCGCACAAACCCCTGGGTCGTCGTCTCGTTGTAGCCACTGTTCGGTCCTTCGGGAATTTGATTGGCGGCGTTGTACTTCTGGATTCCAAATCGGATTCTGACGAGAGCTTGGTCAAATGGAAACTGCCGCAGATAGAGAAAGGCAACTTTCACATGTGAGCGATGCGTCCACTGATCGAATGGGAGCGTGCATTCTTCGAAATGTCGGAGAAAGTCTTCGTCATCCATACGGAAGTCTCGGGTGGTTTAGCTAAAAATCGTAGTTCACTTCTTCTCGCTTCGCTTCTGCGCCAGCAACCACTCGTACAAGGCCGGATCGTTGTACGTCTCGGTCCAGGAGTCGTGGCCGGCTTCGGGATACACGGTCAGTTTCGCATCGCCGCCGTTTTTCGTAAGGGCAGCGACCATTGCCTCCGAGCGTTCGAGCGGCACGGCGGTATCCTTGGCTCCGTGAAACGCCCAAACCGGCACATGGACGAACCTTTTCGTCCAGAATGTCTCGCCACCGCCGCAGATAGGCGCAATCGCCGCCAATCTTTGCGGGATATAAGCGGCGAGCCCCCATGAGCCGAACCCACCCATGCTGAGCCCCGTCACGTAAATGCGGTCGGCATCGACCTTGTGCTTGCTGCTGATCTCGTCAAGCAATGCCGCCAATTCAATCGGCTGCCACCACATGTCTTTAGGACACTGCGGCGAAACCACGATGAATGGGAAGTCCTTGCCCTCGGCGATGAGCTTGGGAGGACCGTGCTTCTTCACGAGTTCCAGGTCGTCGCCCCGCTCGCCGGCACCGTGCAAGAAGAGCATCAGGGGCCAAGAATCCTGCTTCTCGTAATCCTTCGGCAAATATAGTAGGTAGTCCAAATGGACTTTAACCTGGGTGTTCAATTCAGCACTGGTTTGCACGCCGGGTTTCTCGTCGCAGTACGACGAGCCCGGAACAGATGCCCAGGCCAATAAGGCGACGGACATGATTAAGATGCGTTTCATCGAAGTGCCTCGGGCCTGGTGACGGAAGGGGCGATTTCGCAATTCTACCTGCCCCAAGCTCGACACGGTAGAATCACGGAGTCGAACTACTGAGCGAAGCAGAGGGAGCGCCCGTCAAAATCGTTTTGGCCGAGAACCCCATAAGGCAAGAGAAGCGACGATGGCATACCAACGACTGCCTGGTCCAGCTTGAGGCATAATCAGCTTGAATCATCTCGACGTTCCGCAATTCCTGGGACTGCTAGTGGTGATCCTCGGTGCCGCCAAGATTCTGGGAGCCTTGGCTCAACGGATCGGGCAACCAGCCGTCTTAGGCGAACTTCTGGCCGGAGTTATCCTGGGAACGTCCGTGGTCGGACTCGTTGATCCTAAAAACGAAGTCCTGCACTTGCTCGCCGAGCTAGGCGTAGTGATCTTGCTGTTCGAGATCGGCCTGGAAACCGATTTGCGGAAACTGCTGCAAGTAGGAACAGCCTCGGCGGTCGTCGCTATTGTCGGCGTGGCTTTGCCGTTCGCCTTGGGCTACGGCGTGTGCCGATTGTTGGGACTCAGTAACATCACAGCCATTGTCGCCGGGGCTACCCTTACCGCTACGAGCGTTGGAATTACTGCTCGTGTGTTATCTGACCTGAACCGGCTGCAAGAACCGGAAAGCCAGATCATCCTGGGTGCCGCTGTGATTGACGACGTAATCGGGTTGGTAATCCTTTCGGTCGTCGAGGGTCTTACGCAGCGGGGCGAGGTTACAATCCTCGGGGTTACCAAGATCACGGCAGCCGCTTTCGGCTTTCTCATCGGAACGCTCGTGCTGGGTAGTCTGCTTGTCCCGTCACTTGTCCGCACCGCATCTCGGATCAAATTGCCCGGAACCGCAACAATCCTGGCAATCATGTTGGCGTTCGGATTTGCTTGGCTGGCGACGATGGTGGGGTCAGCGATGATTATTGGAGCCTTCGCCGCTGGTCTGCTGCTTCGAGAAACGCCCCAAGCGCACGAGATGGAGCGAGGAGTGGCCCACTTAGGACACTTCTTCGTGCCGATTTTCTTCGTGTCGGTCGGTGCCGCCGTGGACCTGAAGGTATTTAACCCAGTCGATCCCGCTAATCGCTCCACGTTGCTCATCGGCGGTTTATTGGTCGTCGCAGCCGTCGTCGGGAAGTTTGCGGCTGGATTTGCCCCGATCTGGTTTCAAGGAAACAAGACGATAATTGGCGTCGGCATGATTCCTCGTGGCGAGGTTGGACTGATTTTCGCACAAATGGGATTAGCCACCGGCATTTTCGATTCCGGCCTCTTTAGTGCGGTGACGTTGATGGTCATGGTGACGACGTTCATGGCCCCGCCCTTACTCAAGGCGCTCTTCCCACCTAACCCCGCTGGCCCGCCGCTTGGTGAACCCGAGGGAATAGAAGATTTGGTCACCTAATATCTCACGCACGATCTCGTGACTCGGGCGTGAATGTCGGGTGGATGGTCGGTCGCAGCCGCCGTAATGCCAGGACACAAACTGGCTCTTGTTCGCACAAAGGTTCATTGAGCTAAGCCGCCTTTTTGGCGACCTCGCCCCCACTGTTCTCCCTCAAGCGAATAATTTTGAGCAGCTTTCCTGAGTCGGTGACAAATCTCACCTGCTCCTCATCCACCAGCCAGATTGCAGAGACTCCCTCGAAGTCAAACTGGCAGCCAACATAGAAGCGATCTTGTGTCAGCAGCCGCTCACCTTTTGGCTTGGCGTTTGCGAGCCCCAGTTCACGTAGCGTCATGGCGATCAGTTGTCGAACGTCGCTGACTTTCATCACCGGATGACTCCAGGTTTCGGGACGGTTGGGCGGGCCAATTCTCGCCAGAATCGGTGGAGCAGACTGCTGAGACCACGAGGGCCGGGCATACCTTGCCAAGTCTCCGTGTTCTTGTCGAGACAGGATGCCGGCAAATCAGAGTTGGTTCAGCAAAAAAGAAAAACCCTTTGCAGGTGGAGGGGCCTGCAAAGGGTTCGGGGCGGTCACAAATGGTCGGGAGGCTCCAATCGATTGACCTAGTGAACGTTATCGGCTTGCGTCAGCGGCTGGGTATTGGATGGCAAGCTGAGGCGGAATAAATTGCCAGCCCTCTGCTTTTTTCTGCAAGCGCCAGCACTGCTTGAACCGAAGGAATCCTCGACGTTTTCTGATCGAGACCGGCGAAGAAAATGTAGCTCGTCTCTCGGCGCAAAAAAAACGGACGTAGCCTCTGGCAGTCAGTCCCTGGAACAGGGCTTCACGGACTGCACGGGCTACGTCCATCTGATCGCATTATCCGCTTTGCCTCTTGCCGAGGCAAGTACCTCATCGATTTTGTTGCAGCGGGCAGCGAGCGAAGTCGATTTGCGTAGATTTCGATGTTCGTCACGAACGTCTTACTGCACTTCCTTCGCCACTTTCAGGATTTGCAGCAGGGCGATAGCCTTGTCCAACCCGCCAATTGAGTTGGCAAATGCCGCCGCCTTCTTGATGTCGCCAATTCCGACACTCCCATCGGACGGCTGAGCCGCCTTCGGCTTGGCAGTTCGCTTGGGCTCTTTGACCGTTGCCACGGGATGGGACTCGCCATTGGTTTCATGCTGCGTGTCAGCAGTGCCGTGATCAACCTCATCCTCGATGGTTCGTATTGCGGCTGCACCGCTGGGCTTCCGGGTCTGTGAACTCTTCTTCGCCATTGAGATTGCACTCCGTTATGTGAATGAACTCCTGAAACGCTAAAGTCACCGACTAGTTAGAACGGCACGTTCGACGAGGCGACGGGCGGCGTTTTCGGAGCAGCCTTTTTCTTGACCGTCTTTTTTGCCGCAGCTTTCTTAACCGCCTTTTTCGGAGCGGCCTTTTTCGTGGCTTTCTTCGCACTCGGAGCGTGCTTGGCGGCTGCCTTCTTCTTGCCCTTCTTCACCGCTTTCTTCGGAGCAGCCTTCTTGGCAGCCTTTTTCGATGAGTGTTTCTTCGGTGCCGCCTTCTTCTTTGCCATCGCAATAGCCTCCTTGATGTGACTGGGCTTGGGACGAAAGCATGATCGTAGGAACGGTGAGAACTGCTGTCCAGTACAGTGCGGGTTAGGCGGCATCAGGGCGGATCATCTTCAACAGCCGGGCATCGCCAATGTGCTTCTGGTACGATCAGTTCCAGGACGACTTCTGGGGCCTTCGGAAAAGTACGACTTGGCTCTTGTTTGAGGAGGAGATCGAGGTGATACCCGGCGATTTCCCGATACATCGGATCGACTGGGAACCAGGGCATGATATGGCAGGCAAGTGCATTATTTCTGAACCGAACGGTTGCAGGTAAACGCCATGAAAGATGAATTCCGGCAGGCATTACGTGGATACGTAATTGCCGTTGCCACCGTGATGATGACATGTCTGGTTTGGGTGACTTCGACGACGCTCATTGGGAATCGAGTCTCGTCCTCATTCTTTTTGATGGCTGTTGTCATAGTGAGTCGCCTTGCAGGGTATGGGCCCTCGTGGCTCGCTTTGATACTTGGAGCGATTCCTGTCACCTATTCCCAGTACCTTCGGCTTGGCTTGTCCGACCTAGCCGCTTTGACCATCATTATCGTCTATTTCATTCTGGGCTCGATTATCGTCTGGGTCATGCAGTCCGAACGCAATGCCCGCCTGAGCGCCGAACGGAACGCAGTTGAAGCGTTAGAAAAACAACGGCTGCTTGAAAAGGAGATTGCCGAACGGAAAGAAGCAGAGGACAAACTGCGGACGAGGGAATCGCAGCTTAGCGGTATTCTCGACAATACCTCGGCGGTCGTATACCTCAAGGACTCAGACGGGCGTTACCTCCTGGCAAATCGTCGCTATCTGGCACTGTTCCAGCAGGACGGCGATACCATCATCGGCAAAAAGGATACGGCAATATTCCCGGACCAGATCGCTCACAACTTCCAGGAATCGGATGCGAGGGTGTGGCAGGCACAAACATCCCTCGACTTTGAGGAGGTCGCACCCCACGCAGACGGCTTGCATACTTATCGGTCGGTCAAGTTCCCCGTCCGAGACGAGATGGGCAAGATGATCGCACTCGGCGGAATCTCGACTGATATTACCGATTTGAAAATAGCTCATGACGCCCTTAAGAAGCAGCGAGAGCTACTTCGTAATTTGATTGACGTCCAGGAAAACGAAAAGCAATTCCTCTGTCACGAGTTTCACGATGGACTAATTCAGTACGCAGTGGGATCGCAAATGCTGCTGGAGGGCTACCGAGACGAGCATCCCTCGTCGGACGCAGCGGCGGTCATCGACACAGTGATCGGCAACCTCCGCAAAGGGATCGACGACGGCAGACGAGCCATCCGAGGGATTCGTCCGGCTGTTCTGGACGATTCGAACATTAAAGCCGCCATCCACGACTTGATCGACCAATTCTCGGCATCGGAAATGATGGTCACGTTCAACTGCGATCCAAAGATTGGCCTATTACAGGAACCCGTGCAAACAACTATCTATCGAGTCGTTCAAGAGGCTTTGAACAATGCCACAAAACACAGTGGCACCGATGTCGTGAGGATTGAATTGAACAAATCCAACGGAGACGTGCTTCTGGAAATCCGAGATTTTGGCTGCGGATTCGACGTGAAAGGTGTACGCACTCGTGGCTTTGGTCTACTCGGAATGAGCGAACGAGTACGACTACTGGGGGGCGAATGCTCGATCCGCAGTGAAATGGAGGCCGGAACTACGATAACAGCCCGATTTCCGACTCAGATAACTGACGATTAGAAGCGTTGTCGGAAGCCAAGTAGCCGTCACATCATTCGCACTCACCGAGACCGCATCCCAACGACAAAGCCCTCCAAGATTCGACACGAATCTTGGAGGGCTGAACATTCCCCGACATCAACCAAGATTACAGCTTTTCCTTAATCGACCTCAACTTGGCAATTAAGCAGCGAAGGGCAGGCGTCTCATCCGGTCGGCAACTCGCGTTCAAGCTGTCGCGACTCAGCCAGCAGCAAGACACGTATCAGCTTGTGTTGAGCGAGTTGAGTTCGTCGAAGGTCCCGCTTTCGCCGACTGAGGCGGTCGAGAACGTACTAGAGTTTGAACGAACCTGGGCGACTTTTGAATTCCCTCGGTACCTAATGGCCGTATCGCGAATTCAGGAGGAAGTAATCGGATCAGTTGGGTTGCCAACGGGTGATTACAGCTTCTATGCCGGGCGAGTTGAATCGCTTTTCCGTACGCCCGTATTGGTAGCGCTAGAGGAATACGGAGTACCTATGCAATTGTCTGAGAAAATCTCAGGAGCAATTGGGACACCTGATGATCTTGACGCTGCCTTGGATCAACTAAGAGCGTTGAACATTGGTGGGTTGAAGTTATCGGGATTCGAGAACGAAGTTCTCACAGATGTGCAAAATGCAGTGTGAGTGCAGCATGTCACTATTGATTCCTAGCTATTCAAAGGAAACATTCACAAGATGAGATCAGCGGCGCGAAAACAGGAATACAATTCATGTGGATCACCTCGCTGATGTTCGAGGGAATCGGATACGGCTTCGTGCAAGTGCTCAGCGTCCCGTGGCACGAAGTTCGCCAGTTGCGCCACTTCGTGTGGTTCCAAACATGTTCCACGGGGTTGAGGTCGGGAGCATAACTGGGCAACCATTCGACCTGCAGCCAAGTTGCTCCTTGTTCTGCCAGTTCGCGCACGGCACGCCGATGTACGCCCCAGCGGTCCAGGACCACGATGATCTTTCGTCGCAGCTGCCGGTGCAGATGCCGCAGGAAGTCCACGACGTCATCGGCCGTGACATTGCGGTCGAGAAGCCGAAAGTAGAGGCCCAATCGCAATGCCCACGGCGCCACCGTGATGGCACCCAGTGCGCTCCAGCGGTCATGCCGGTCCCAGGCGTAGAGGATCGGCGTATGGCCACGCGGGGCCCAGGTCCGACGTCGCAAAGGCTGCAACATGAAGCCCGATTCGTCGAGAAAGACCAAGCTAGCTTGTCGCGCGAGCCTCTTTTTTTATCCGCGGCCAATCCTCGCGGCGCCAACGGGCGATCGCCTCTTCGTCGCGTTCGCGCGCCCGCTGTTCGGGCTTCTGCGAACTCCAGCCCAGCTTGTGCATTAGCGTTCCCACGTAATCGACGTGATAGGTTACGCCGAACAGACGTTCGATCACCTCGGCCACCCGTGGACACGTCCACAGATCGGTCGAGTAGCCGGCCTTCGTAGCGCCTCGAAGCAGTGTTTTCAGTAACCGCTCCTTCTGTCGGACCGTCAAACGGGGCGGCCGACCGGGATGTGGCTTGGCTCTCAAGGCTTGTTCGTCGTGCTTGTCGAGGGCATCTTTCCAGCGCTTCACCGAAGAGACAGAACTCTTCACGATTGACGCAACTTCGGTCAATGTTTTCTTTTGCCGCAACAATTGTAACGCCCGCATGCGGCGGGCTTCCAACTGCTCGGCGGTTCCAATGGGTCTCATACCGAAAGTATAACGTCATGCCGCACGTAATTCCATTGGATAGCTAGCACTCAATAGATTGGCACTAAAACCCGGTCAAATCGGGTCAATTTTGCACAATTCTGGATATATATTCAGGCCACGCGGGGAGCACCCAACGTGAAGCAAGCCAGCCGCTTACGTCGATGTGTTCGGTTCAGCCACTGAGCTACCGGGTGCGTGGCTGTATTTATAGAGCGAATTGCACTCCGAGGAAATGGCTGCCGGATGCGTCGACTTCCGACCCCGTCGGACGACTTTCCACCATGACCAAGGTTACTGGAAAATGGGCCGGCGGCAAGCCAGCGCCCCGATGGCCCGGCCGGTTCCCGTAACGAGCACTGGCCGCCGACGGTACTTATTGATTGCTAGGTAGAAAATGGAATAAGCAGATCATCGTCAACCGCCCTGTTTTCCGGGGCTCCCGGTGGTCGCCCCTATTCCATTGGCTTGCTAGCGGTCAATAGAGCTTGGACACGAAGGTGCCGGCCACTTCGAAGTAATTCCCCAGCGGGCGACAGCGCAGCACGGTCATCAGCAGCCGCACCTGCTCGCCGCGCGGATCCCCGAACTGCAAGGCCAGCAGTCCGTTCGACACTGTGCGGGTGAAGAGCATCGCGATGCCGCTGGTCGAGATGTTGCGGGTGACGCCGAGCAGCGGTTCCCCATGAGGGTTGTTATTTTCGTCGACGGGAATGGCGAGAATGTTCAAGCAGAGCGGATAGCGGGGTTCAGACCGGCGATCCTGGTCTTCGTAATTGTCCCGGTCGGATAACAACTCGTGCGCGAATCGTACTAGCGATTCGTCCGGCGTCGAGACAGCCTCGCTCGGAGAGTCGATCAGCACTTCATCGGCAGCCGTGGCGTTCATGGACTTCCTCTTTGGTTGAGGCCTGAAGAACGGTCAATTCAGCGTGAGCGGCCGGAACCGCCGCTCTGGGCGGATCTCTGAGACCGGTGTTGCGGCTCTGCCACAGCCTTTGTCATCGGCGGCGAGAGGGCCATTTAAAGGCTATGGCACTCCAGTCCCGAGTCAAGCAAGTTACCGTGGTTGGCCGCAAACAATGACCTGGCAGCGTGCGGCAGCAGCGAATATGCCGGTGGATGAACGCTCGCCGGGTGGTTGGGGAGCATCCAGTATGCGTGAATCATTCGGCGCCGATGTGGGCCCCCTTTTCGGCCACCGAACGTTTCATGAATGCGACCAGCAGCACGAGCAGGACCGCCATCACGGAAAACAGCCAGAATATATCAAAATAGGCCAGTGAGGCGGCCTGCTGCGCACGCAGATTTTCGAGCGATTGCATGGCCATTTGCTGGGCCAAGGCCGCATCGCCGGTTTGTTTCAAGAACGTTTCGCGGGCCTGATCCAGGAACGCGGTCACATTTGGGTTGAATTGGTCCACGAATTCACCCAAGCGCTGGGTATGGAATTGATCGCGGCGTTCCTGCAGGGTCTGGGCAAACGAAGTTCCCACGCTCCCGCCTTCGTTGCGCAGCAGACTGAATAAACCCACCGCCGCTCCGCGCAGTTCTTTCGGAATGTAGATATATGCGGCGACATTCAGCGGGGCGAACAACATCGACAGGCCGATGATCAGCACGACGCGCGGCCAGACCACATCGAACGGACTGATCGACAGATTCATCTGCGACATCCAATAATTGCCGCCGGCCATTACCAGCAACCCGGCTGCAATCAGCCAGCGGGCGTCCGTTCCACGCCCCAGCAGGAAACCGATGATGGGGAGCATCGTCACCGAAAAGAGTCCCGACGGCGACATTACGAAACCCGAATTGGTCGCATCGTAGCCGAACAGCGATTGCAGCAACCCCGGCAACGACGTGCTCGCGCCGTAGAGCACGGCATAGCGCGCAAAAAGCGATGATGCAGGCCATCGCGAAATTGCGCTCGCCCAGCGGCCGGAAATTAACCACCGGATTGTTGCGGCGCAGTTTCCCAAACGAACAGTCCCCCCAGCGACAGCACGAACAAGGTCGACAAGGTCTGCACGCGCCAGAAGGGGTCGCCGAACCAGTCCCATTGCTCCCCTTTGCTGATCACCACTTCCCAACAGACCATGGCGATGGCCAACAACACCAGGCCGACCGTATCGAAATTGAGCGGCCCCTTTTTCAGCTCCGCCGTTTCCTTCTTTAAATACTCCGGATCTTCCAGCAGAAAGTACGAAGCCACGAAGGCCAGGCCGCCGACCGGCAGATTGATGAAGAAGATCCAGCGCCAGGAGTAATTGTCCGTGAGCCAGCCGCCCAGCGTTGGCCCCAAAATCGGCGCAAGCAGGGCCGCGATGCCAAACAGCGTCATCGCGGAGCCTTGCTTCTCGGGAGGGAAGCTGTCCAGCAACACACCTTGCGTCGACGGCTGCAACCCCCCGCCCGCCAAGACCTTGCAGGATGCGAAACAAAATCAGCTCTTCGAGGCTGGTGGCAATGCCGCACAACAGCGAGGCGATGGTAAACACCGCGATCGACAGCAGGAAATAATTGCGGCGCCCGAGATGGTTGGAAAGCCAGCCGGAGATCGGCAGGATGATGGCGTTTGCGGCCAGGTAACTGGTAATGACCCATTCGCTGTCGACGACGGCCGCGGACAACCCGCCGGCGATATACCGCAAGGCCACGTTGGCGATCGTCGTGTCCAAGCACCTCCATGAAGGTCGGCACGACGACGGCCGCGGCGACAATCCAAGGATTGACCGTCCGGCGCGTCACGGCCCCTGCAGGCGCGACGATACTCGCGGCGGCGCT
Organism: uncultured Planctomycetia bacterium; assembly: GCA_963807715.1. Lineage (GTDB taxonomy): Bacteria > Planctomycetota > Planctomycetia > Pirellulales > PALSA-1355 > CAWECK01. The sequence goes on along the minus strand of CAWECK010000014.1, from coordinate 145,135 downwards.
CACGGTCCGGCTCCTGTCGAGTCCGCCGGTTGCGGCTCGCCGGGCCGCTGGACAGGAGTGGTCAGGTAGGGTTGCAGGAACTTCCCGGCGTCGGGACCGGTCGGTGGCTGCTTGATGTTGACGTACGGCACGACCGAGAGCCCGACAAAGAGCGGGTCATCTTCGGGATTCGGCTCCGTGAGCTCGATGCGAACGGGGAGCCGCTGCACCACCTTGATGAAGTTGCCCGTCGCGTTCTGGGGCGGGATCACGGAGAGAGTCGAGCCGGTACCCATGGTGAATCCGGTGATCCGGCCGTCGAATTTGCGATGGCGGCCATACATATCCACTTCCAGATCGACGTGCTGTCCGATGCGGAGTTTCGCCAGTTGGGTCTCTTTGAAGTTGGCGTCGATCCAGATTTCCTGGAGCGAGCGAATCGCCATCAGCCCCTGGCCGGCCTGCACGTTGTTGCCAGGATTGACGTTTCGGCGCGTCACGGCGCCGTCGATCTCGGCGAAGATGTCGCAGTAGCGCAGATTCAATTTCGCCTGATCCAAGTCGCGCTCGGCCTCCGCGAGCTTGGCTTCCGCTTGCTTGATCGTGGGCGCGTCTTGCAGGATCTTGGCGTAAATGCGATCGAGGTTCCCGTCGGGATCGCGCTTGTAGAACTCCGCGATAATTTGTTCCGGGCTCATGTCGTAGGAGGAAGGATAGATGCCGAGCGGTGCCGCGGCTTGAAGCATTTGCGCCAGCGCCTGACGAACCGAGGAAAAACTCTGATTGAGGTCTGCTGGCACGTTGGTGAGATCGTCGGCTTTCTCGGGGATGGCCGGCAATCCGAGCCCGGCGCGGATTTGGTAGACGTCTTCCAGCGCTTTGCGAAGCCCCGCTTCGCCGACCTTGAACTGTTGGAAACGCCGATCAAACTCTTCCTTGCTCATGGCACCTTTCGGCACCAGTTTCTCGGCTCTTTCCAGATCCTGGTGGGCCAGTTCCAGGGTTGCCTTCTGGCTTTCGTAGGTTGCCACGGTGGCCCGCAGCAGAGCGATCTGGTTGTTCACGGACTCGATGGTGTTTTGCAGCTTGAAACGCGCGCTGCGGGCTTGGGCGACAATTCCGCGCGCCTGGTCCTGGGCAACCACCAGGTCCGCTTTGGCCGCATCCACGTAAGCCTGCTTCAAACGAAGCTGGATCTGATACGGCTCTTTATCCAATTGGACCAGCAGCGTTCCTTTGGCAACGCGGTTGTTGTCGTCCACGAAAACTTTCGCGACCTGGCCCGGCACGCGGGCCGCCACGAAGGTCACGTGACCGTTGACGTAGGCGTCATCCGTCGACACCGTGTTCAGGACCCGCCCGATGATCGGCACGCCGAAATAAAGGGCGACCACTAGGACGGCAATGGCGGCGCCGATCCGGATCGGTCGCCCCGTCCGACCGGCATGGGAAGGCTTGAAAACCGGTTCGCCGGCGTGCGGCGAGTGCGGCGGGGCGGTTGTGGGGGCCGGCTTGGGCTCGGCCTCAAGCGAATCGCTCGGCGGACTTGCCAGGGAACCGGCTTTGCCCGGCTCGGATGGATTATTCACAAAGACTCCCTCTCTAGCCTTCGATTGCGGTGCTCAGATACCGCGACGGGCCGAATCGTGCGAACTAGCTGGTTACGACCACCAACACCGGCAGCTAATTTTACACGAGCAAGGAATCCTGGCCAGCCGCCTGAACCAACTGGTGGAATGCGATCTTGGATGCACGACGGCGGCAGGCCCACACGCCTGCGGTAAGAATGGACCGGGTCGCCTTCGACAAGAAGCCCCAGCACGGCCGCTTACTTGGCCCCGCCGACCCGTTCGAGAGCGTCCTGAATCTTGGCGACCAGTTCTGGCGGCAAGCGACCATATTTCAGGTTTCCCACAAATTGCTGGCCGTCGCTGGTCGCCCAGCGGAGGAATTTGACCAGATCATCCTTTTTGCCGCGCGGCTGCTCCAGATAGATCACTGCCCAAGCCGTGCCTACGATGGGATACGAGCCTTGGCCGGGAGCGTCGGTCAACGAGTATCGCAAATCGTCCGGGATGTCGTGCAGCGAGCCGGCGGCCGCCGATGTAATGCTGTCGATGGATGCGCTCATAAAGACTCCCGTTTCGTTCTTGACTTCGCCTGCCGGCAAGCCATTACCCAGCGCGAAACTCAACTCGACGTATCCAATCGCTCCGGGCGTACGACTGACGGCGTCGGCAACTCCGTCGCTCTTTTCGGCCGCTATGCCCACCGGCCATTCGACCTTCGTTCCGCTGCCGACCCGGACCTTCCAGTCGGCGCTGGCTTTGCTGAGATAGTCTGTCCAGATCGACGTGGTCCCGCTCCCTTCTTTGCGATGAATTGCGACGATGTCCAGTTCGGGTAGGTGCTGGCCCGGATTGTTCACGGCGATGGTGGCGTCGTTCCACTTGGTGACCTTCCCCAAATAAATATTGGCCAGCAGTGCGCCGGTAAACCGCAGTTGCACCTGCTTGCCAGACTCGTCCGGCACGTTATAGGTTGGCACCACCGCCCCCATGACCAAGGGAATGTGCAGCACCGACCCGGAGGTCTCGGCGAGTTGCTTGTCGGACATGAAAGCATCGGTGCAACCGAAGTCGAGAAACTTGGCGGTCACCCCGTCGATGCCTTTGCTGGATCCCACGGCGGTATATTCAATCGTGACACCGGTCTGTTTCTGATAGATCCCGGCCCAGTGTTCCATGATGGGCTTCACAAACGTGGAGCCGCCGCCGCGCAGCACCACGCCACTGGCCGGCATCGCGGGTGTCACTGGCTGCTGTTGGGCACTGGGCTGTTGGACGCCGACTTGAGGGTTTCGTTGTTGCGCGACGCTCAGCACGGACGCGCGCTCCCGCGCGGCTGAAAACTGCTGGAATACAAAGCTGACGCCGCCCAAGCTGAGCATGCCGCCAAGCAGACCAAACAGCAAAATCATGCGGCTGCGGCTATCAGACCACAAGCTGGTGGCCGGCGCCGGCTCTGGTGTCGGGGCGGGCAGCGCCGTTTACCGCTGGGCTGCATCTTCACGGCGGTGCCGGTCGACGTCCTCGCCGGAGCGCTCGGTTCGGCCACGGAGTTGGGCTTTGCCTTGGCGCCGGACCGCGCCAGGGGCATCGCCCGGTGGCGAGTTTCCGGTTAGCCGGGCTGCCGGCCGCTCGCTTTCCGATGGCAGAAGAGAATGGTCGCGGAATTGAGGGATCTCCTCCTCCAGCAGGGCTGTCAGCGACGACTCGCGATTACCTACCCGGTTTCCGTCCATCGACGCTCGACGCTCGGGGCTGGTCCCCATGGACACTTGCGCACTCCGCACGGAAGAAGTTGGCAATGCAATCGGTGCGCCGGATCCAGAACCCGGCGCTGGCACCGAGCACAATCCGAGCCGGAACGCCGACGGAGTCACCTTGGGCATTTCTTCAGCCGGAGGCTTCGCGACCAACTCGGCGGACCACGGCTTCAGAGCTTCGATCAACTCCGCGGGGGTTTGGTAGCGGTCGGCCGGGTTCTTTTTGATCATCTTTTCGACCACGGCGGCAAGCTCTTCCGGCACCTCGGGCCGCAGGCTGCGGATTGGCTCGGGATCGCGCGACTGGTGGAACAACAGCTTCTGGATCATCGAGCCGGTGCCGACTGTCAACTTTCTCAGCAGCAGAAAGTAAAACGTGCAACCCAAGCTGTAAATGTCCGCGCGAATATCGGCAGTGCTGGAATCGATCGCCTGTTCCGGCGCGATGAAGTCGGTGGTTCCCAACACTCCCTTGGGGTCGCCTTGCTGGGTCACGTTTCCGTTCTTGCCGGAATCGAAGAACCGCGCCAATCCCAGATCCAACAGCTTGATCGTGCCGGTGCGATCCAGCATCAGATTGCTCGGCTTAATGTCGCGATGAACGAGCCCTGACTCATGAGCATGCTGCAAGCCCGCGGCGGCTTGCCGGATGTAATTCACGGCTCGATCGATCGCCAGTTGGCCGTGCTCTGCAACGAGCTCGTGCAGATTGACGCCGTCGATATATTCCATGACCATGTACGGACCTTGCTCCGAGCGATCCACGTCGAAGACGCGGGCGATGTTCGGGTGGTCCATGGCGGCGGTTGCGCGGGCCTCGCGCAAGAAACGCTCGACGGCGCCGGGAGCCGTATCCAACGCCAAGTTCATCAACTTCAGCGCCACTAATCGCTGCAGCATCAGGTGTTCGCAGAGCAACACGCGGCCCATGCCGCCGTGGCCAAGAAAGAGCAGAATCTTGTATTTGTCGGATATGAAGAAGCCGCGGAACCGGCGTTTCAAGAGCTGCTTCGCCTGAAAGGGCGTAAGCAGTTTTTCGGCGACCAGCATTCGTGCCAAAGCGTCCGGAGCGGACTGAGCAGGGTCCAGCGCGCGGAGACGATCTTTATACGTTTCGATCCAACTCGGAGCCACGAGGCCGCTCTGGCTCACATAGTCGATGAACTCGTCTGTCGTCAAAACGTCTGCCATTGGCGTTTCTCGTCTGTCGCGGTCCGCCCAAATCAACAACCCACCGCGGTCCCACGCGGTTGTGGCATTCGTAGCGTGGCGGTTCCTAGAGACGACGCATTGTCGTCTACCCGTGTTAGGGGCTGCTTAGCTCTTTGTTAGGACGAGATTATCGCATTTATTGATGAATAATTATTGACACAAAGAAGGCCAGAAACCTGGCGTGGGCACGCAACCCGAACGCACGGAATTTGAAGGCGCGGCATGCGTAGAATAGGAAGAATGCGTTACTGCATCGGAGATTGGCGTTGTGCGGGCGTCGATCCCTTCATTAGTGATCGGCAGCCACCACTTTTCCGGTCCTCGGCGTCCGCTACGCTTTCGGTCCGGCCGCCTTCACTTCCTGGCTGGCGTTCGCGTCATACTGTTTGAAATTGTTGGAGAATAAGCCGGCCAGCTTCCGGGCGGTCGCGTCGTACTCCGCCGCATCGCTCCAAGTATTCCGCGGAATTAGAATCTCCGGTGAGACGCCCGGGCACTGCGTCACGACGTCAAAGCCAAAGACCGGGTCGCGCTGGGTGGGCTGATTTGCCAGGCTGCCATTGTGAACGGCATCGACGATGCTTCGCGTCACCGTCAGCTTCATCCGCGCCCGGATCCATAGCTGCCGCCGCTCCAGCCGGTATTTACCAGCCAGACGCGCGCTTGGTGCTGACGCATTTTATCGGCCAGCAGCTCGGCATATTTTGCCGGATGCCAAACCAGGAACGGACCGCCAAAGCACGGCGAGAACGTGGCCTGCGGCTCGGTCACGTCCATTTCGGTGCCGGCCACTTTGGCCGTGTAGCCGCTCATGTAGTGATACATGGCCTGCGCCGCGGACAAGCGGCTCACCGGCGGCAGCACGCCAAACGCGTCGCAGGTCAAGAAGATCACATCGGTCGGATGGCCCGCCATGCATGGAATGCGAGCGTTTCGGATGAACTCGATGGGATACGCTCCGCGCGTGTTCTCGGTGATGCTGTGATCGTGAAAATCCGGCTTCCGCTCATCGTCCAATACGACATTCTCCAGCACGGCGCCGAACCGCAACGCCTGGAAAATATCCGGCTCCGTTTCCAGCGTCACGTTGATTGCCTTGGCGTAGCAACCTCCTTCGATGTTGAACACGCCGTGGTCGGTCCAGCAATGTTCGTCATCGCCGATCAATTGCCGCTTGGGATCGGCCGAAAGGGTCGTCTTGCCGGTGCCCGACAAGCCAAACAACAGCGACGAACTGTCACTGATGCGATCGGCCGTGGCCGAGCAGTGCATCGACAGGATGCCCCGTTTGGGCATCAGGTAATTCATGATCGTGAACACGGCCTTTTTCATTTCGCCCGCGTATTCCGTCCCGAGCACCACCACTTCGCCGGTCTCGAAACTGATGTCGACGCTGGTGTTCGACGTCATCCCTTCCGTGAGCCGGTTGGCCGGAAATTCGCCGGCGTTGTAGATCACATAATCGGGGCTCCCAAAGGTCTTCAATTCGGCCTGCGTCGGCCGGATCAGCAGGTTGTGCATAAACATCGCGTGGTACGGCCGCGAGCAAATCACCCGGACCTTGATCCGGTATTGCGGATCCCAACCGGCGTAACCGTCGATGCAATACAACCGCTTGCGGGTATTGAGCCAGTCCTTGGCCCGTTCGCGGTTGACGTCGAAGCTGCGTGGCGTCTGCGCCATATTGACACCGCTCCACCAGACGTCTTTCTCCGACTCCGGACGGCGCACGATGCGTTTGTCTTTCGGAGAGCGTCCGGTCTTGGAACCCGAATAAGCCACCAGCGCCCCGTTGGCGGCGATGCTGGTGCGCGGGTCGCGGCGGATCGCGTGCTCGTAGTAATCAGCCGGCGCCGGATTGCGGCAGATGTCGGCTACGTGAATGTCGTACTCGGTCAGGTCGATGTGCAGCATGTCGAAACTCCCTCCAGCGTCGTTGCCGGCCTCGTGATTCGCGGCTCGTCCGTGGTCGCAGGCCTGGCCAGATCCACCCGCCGGACGCCGCTGCTCCCAACCGTGATTGTAACGGAGCCCGGTCGTTCGCATTAAGGGGGAAACTGTGGTGCCGTCTAAATTGTCGGAGGCCCGAGCGGAAGTTCGGGATAGCAAGAGCGTTTTAGCGTGGCGCCGTCTCGCGGAAGTCGCCGGCGGTAACCACCACCAGACGGTTCGCGTCAAAATTCTTGCGCAGGCGCTTCCCGCACCTGATCGGGCGTCAGGGCCGAAATCTTCTCTTCCAGATCCGCGTAGTATTTCATCGTCCGGCCGACGTACGCCGTATCCGCCAGCGTGCCCGTCAGGCTCGCATCGCGGGTGCGGGCCACCTGCTGCTGCTGTAGATAGCCCCGCTTGGCCCGGTCCAATTCCTCGCTCGTCACGCCATCCTGGACCAGACGATCGAGCTCCTCGCGAATGACCTTGACCACTTTCGGAGCGTTTTGCGGATTGCTGATCGCGAAGATCGTCAGGCTGCTGCGCGGGTCGAACGCATCCGACGAGATGAACGAGCCGACGCCGTACGACAACCCTTCCTTCTGACGCACCCGATCGCCCAAGCGCGACGAGAGGGAGCCGCCCCCCAGCACGAAGTTGCCGATGGCCACGGCCGGATAGTCCGGATCGTCATCCTTCATCGGGAAGACCAGTCCGGCCACGTACACCGCATTCGCTTTGTCCGGCGTGATGATATCCTGTTTATCCCCTTTCACCTGTGGAAAGACGACCTTTGGAATGCGGGCATACGCCTGCCGCGCGTTCCAGCCGGAAAACGTCTCGCGCAGGATCGGCAGGCATTCACCGGGATCGAAGTCGCCTACGATTGCCACTTCCCCCGCCTGCGAGCCCAGGAACTCGGTATAGAGTTTCTTGATCTGGTCAAGCTTCAGCGCCTTGTTGCGATCGATTTCCTCCTCCGCGGTCGGAATGTACCGCACGTCGTTCTTGTCGTACGGGGCGACGGATCGGCGGACGCGCAGCACGGCCAGACTCTGGGGATCGGTCAGCTTCTCTTCGAGCCCGGCCAACTCTTGACGCAGGGCGACTTCGAATTCATCTCCTGACAATGCCGGCTCGCGCAGGATCTGCTTCAGCAATTGCAACACCGCCGGCAAGTTGGCCCGCTTCGTCTCCACGGCGAACGTGGCTGAGCCGACGTCGCCGGAAGCCGAGAGGGTGGCCTGAAGCTTGTCGAGTTGATCCTGGATCTGCTGCCAGGTGAGTTGCTTGGTGCCGCGCGTCATCAGCGGCGCCAGAAAGTCGGCCGCCGCTTCGTAGCCTTTGAGATTCTCCAGAGTGCCGAAGCGAAGCACGACTCGCAGATGGACCGTCTCGCCGCGCGTCTTCTTCGGCAACACGACCAGCTTGATTCCCTCGGGCAACGACGAACGTTGGCTGCGGGCTTCGATGTTCGTAGGCGATACATCGAACGCCTCGCCAGCCGCAATCGCTTCGTGGCCGTGATAACCGGCCAGCAGTTTGTCCAAGTCAGGGGACGGGGGAATCGGCGAGCGATCGGGCTTTTCAGTGGGAATAAACAGACCCACCGTGCGGTTTGTCTGGCGGAAATAACGAGCGGCGACATCTTGCACGTCCTTGGCCGTGACTTTTTCGATCCGGTCGCGATGCAGGAAGTAGAGCCGCCAATCGCCTTGTGACGCCCAATTGCTCAGTTGCACGGCGACTGCGCTGGTGTCGGCGGCGGTCTGTTCGCGGCGCTTGAGAATGTTCCGCTTGGCGCGCTCGACGTCTTCGTCGCTCACCCCGTCGCCGCCAACCTTTTCCGTGATATCGATCAACAGGTCGCGGGCCTTTTCCAGCGAATTATCTCGGCGCACTTCTGCGTCGACGAAGAAGAGGCCCGGGTCGTGCCAACTGAGCACGGCCGCGGACACCTCTGCCGCTAGGTGGGTCTCGACCAGGGCCTTGTAGAGCAATCCGCCCGGCGGCGTTTCGAGCACGCCGGCCAACACTTCCAAGGGGGCGATGTCGGGATGCGAACCGGACGGCACGTGATACGCCACGCCGACGAGGCCCAGTTCGCCCACGCGGCGAAGCGTCACCAGGCGCTCGCCGTCCTGGGGCGGCTCTTCGGTGTAGGTGGTGTCGAGCTTGCGTGTGGGCTTGGGGAGAACGCCGAAATACTGGTTCACGAGTTCCAAGGTTTTGGGCGTTTCAAACTTGCCGGCGACCACGAGCATGGCGTTGTCCGGCTGATAAAACTTGCGATAAAAGGCTTGCAGATTCCGGATCGGCACGCGCTCGATATCGCTGCGGTTGCCGATCGTTGATTTGCCGTAGTTGTGCCAATCGTAGGCTGCGGCCATGAGCCGCTGGCTGAGCAGAACCGACGGCGAATTCTCGCCCCGCTCGAACTCGTTGCGCACCACGGTCATCTCGGAAAGTAAATCTTCCTGTTTCACGTAGCTATTGAGCATCCGGTCGGCCTCGAGGCTCAGGGCGAACTCGAGGTTATCTCCCGTGGCCGGCAGCGTCTCGTAATAATTGGTGCGGTCGACCGAGGTGGTGCCGTTGAATCGCGCTCCGCGCTCTTGCAGCAGCTTGGGAATTTGCGAGTGGTTGGGAGTGCCCTTGAACAGCATGTGCTCCAGCAGATGGGCCATGCCGGTCTCGCCATAGCCTTCCTGCCGCGAGCCGACGAAGACCGTCAGATTCACGGTCACCGTCGGTTTCGAGTTGTCCGGATAAAGGAGAACTTGCAAGCCGTTGTCGAGTCGGTATTCGGTGATGCCTTCGATCGTCTCCCCCTTGGTAGCAGCCGCCAGAGCCGGCCGCGCAATGCTGGCGGCGGCGGAAACTAATATCAGCAGCAGCGCAAGCCGCCAGTGAGAAATGATAAGACCTGAGTCCGTTAGGTGCATGCGAATATCCTTGCTTGGAGTTTGAACCTCGCGGCACAGCCATGCCGCATAATCTTGCCGCGCCTCATTCCCGCGGCACTGTATTCTAGCGGTACCGTGGCCGGGGTCGAGCGCAGTAAAGTGCGGGCATCAACTCCCCGAGCGATCCGAGCCCCGGGTGTAAACCCGGGGGTTCCCCGCCATCGCGGCAAATGCCAGCGGCTAATCCGAATGGCACTAAGAAATAGGGCACAACGGGAAATGCACTAGCTTTTGTCGATCAGAGACCAGTTCGGCGATTGCGGGCTTGGTCTGTCGACGCGCGACCGCGTCTTACCTCAGCTCGGTTCGTCGCCGGAACGTATTTGACGCCGTTACACCAGCATGGCCTAGCGTGGCGAGAGCCGGTCGGGGTTCGGCATGACTGCCTTGATCGACTTGCTGATCGCAAACGATTGATCGGCACCCGCGAGGACAACGCCGACGACCAACAACATGGCCATTTTGCGCACAAGGTATTCTCCCATACGGAGATGCTATTGCCGCGACCTTTCCTCAGCATAGGGCTTCGGCCGGCCTCGAACAAGCAGCCGCATTTCCACGAGCGCAGTGTGGGTCAGTTTAATCCGAGAATTTTGGCGGCCGAATGCTCTATTCTTTTGCAGTCCGCTTCTGTCTGAGCATCTGGTTTTCGATCCTTTTCTGCGATTAGCGCATCAACTTCCGCATCACTAAATAGGCCCATATGGCGGAGCCGCTCGGGCCCAACCAGAGAAAGATCTTCGACAAAATGGACTCCTTACCACATGCGTTCACCGTTGCGGGCAATCGCAGTAAACCATTGCAAGACCCACCACAACGCGCCGATTATGACCGCAAAAGCGGCCAGCCAGATAATCCCGGTGCGAAGCGAGTATCGCGGTACCTTTTTGCCGCCCCAGAGTGGCACCGGGTTTTCTTGCCTTCCTCTCATGCCCCCATCTAACCGAGCGACGGGGAGGCGAACGTGGGTGATTCTTGTCAGTGGGCAATTCTGAACCGGCTTTGTTCCAAAGGGGCTAATCCGGATTCTTCTCTGGCGGCGCGGAGGGGAAATTGAGGCGAGCCAACTCAATCATCAGCTTTTCGAGTTGACCAAAGTATTCGTCCTCCGACTGATCCGCTTTGGTCTCTCTTAACCTGGCGATGGCTTGCTCTAATTCGTCGCGGCGCTGCCGCGCCGCGGGCGTGAGCGAGCGCTCTTCGGCCCCCGGCACCAGATGCCAGCCGTGAGCAAAGGCCCCATCCAGAGCCGCGCCGTCCTTGGCTCGCCGGGTGGCTCGCACGCCTTGAAACCAGCCGGCCGGGGTTCCCTGTTTGTCGCCATTGTCGTCGAGCAGGGCGTGCTCGGTTGCCAGTCGTGCCGCCGCTGCGTAAGACTCATCGACTCGCCGCGAGGCGTGCAGATAAGCCTCCAATAGCGAGGTTTGTCCGTCCTTGTCCAAATCGGCCGCCCGATCGCCAATCGCGGCCGCCAATTCGCCGCCGAAGCGGGCAAAGTTTTGTTCCTGGCCGCTGCGAGTGGCGGTGATTATCACGCGCCGTGGAGCCGACAGCACATTCAAAAACGGTCCGCTGGCCGACGAGCAGTTGATGATCGCGATCGGACATTTGATTGGCGCGCACCACTGGGCCAGATCCTCCGGCGTAATGTCAGGTCCACGTAAATTGAATTTCGCCTGCCGTCCATCGAACGTGCCGTGACCGATAAGTGCCAGCCACAACGGGGCCGCGTTGTCCTGGGCTGCGCCGTCCTGCGCTGCGCCTCCCGCGACAGTGTCGCGAGCCGTTCGCGCAAGCGGTCCCGGTCGGAGACATTCGCGTCTTCATCCCCTTTTGACGCTTCCTCCGTGCCGATCCGAACAACTCGGGCTTCGCCGCGCCGCGCGGCGGACTCCCACCGTTCGGCCCATGCGGCGAACAGTTTTCCGTATTCGTCCGAGCCGGAGGCGCCGACGACGATCACCACGGTCGGCCGCTCGCCTGCTTCCGCGGCGAAGACACCTGACGGCAAGCCGCAGAGAATTCCGATCAGCATGCCTCTCCTGGAAAAAGTTCTCATCATGCCTGCCTGGCTTCGCTTAAGCCAATCGGTACCGAACTGCCGTCTCGCTCTGCTGGTCGAGTTGATCGAGGTTGGCAATGGACAGTTGATCGCGCTCGTAAAGATATTCGATATGGGCGCCGACTTCTTCCAGCGCCAGCAGAATATGAAACCCTTTGACCCGCGTGTAGAGTTGTTTGGAAACATCGTCGATGGTAAGCGGCTGGTTCGCCGCGCGTAAAATTTCGAGGATTTTGTCGAGTTTTCGCAGATGACTGGCGCGAATATCGTCGATCCGTCGGTAAACGTCTGGCATGGCCTTTTCGTGACCGCCGAGTGCTAGTTCGAAGCCCGGCAGCGACTGCAACTTAGCGAGTGAGTCCAGATAGTGGCCGAGGCCAGTCGAGTGCGTGATGCTTTCCGGCGCCAGGTGCGGCGTGATGACCGGCAGCACGTGATCGGCCGAGAGGAGCACCTCTCCCACACCGATGCAAACCTGGCCGGGACAGTGCCCAGGCGTGTGGATGAATCGCAGCCCGTCTAATTGCTGACCATCGCCGAGCATGATGTCGACCGCGAAGCTGCGCACGTGCCGCTTGGAGAAGCTGTACATCTCCATGAAGGCCGATTGCAAGCCGGCGCGCACGCCCGCCTGCGCCAGAAAGTGGCGCAAGGCGGCGGAAGCAACGACGACTCGCTCTTCGTAGGCCGTGAGAATCTTGCGATCGAGCTCATGCACGGCAATCTCGGCCGCCGCCTGGTCCCTGACAAACCCTAGCCCGCCGAAGTGATCGATGTGTCCGTGGGTGATGATAATTCGTCGGACATCGCCCAACATGATCGACTCATGATATTCGTCGCGAATATGGGTAAAGCCGGCCAGCAAATGGGCATTGGAATCGCCGTAACCGCTGCCGCAATCCACAAGAGTGGGCGGACCAGCCTCGAGAACCAGATGCGAGTAAACCACGAGGTCAGGAAAAGCCTCGCAGGGAATTCGATAGATCCTTGCGCCGCTGCGAGTGACGAACCGTTCGACAGGTGGCAGCATAAGGTCCCACGAATTAAAAATCACCAACGATGACGCGCCACAAGGCGCCCACATCGGCATTGTAACCCCCGAGCACGCCGCTAGTGAAACCCCAGAGCGAACAGCGTCAACTGGCTGATCGTTGCACCACGGGGCGTCCGGACATCTATTATAGCGCCCCCTGTTGAACGACCACGGTTGAATAATAACGACTTACGACGCGTTTCGAGTCAATTCCGTGGGGAGTTAGGCTACCAGCGGGAGGTCCGGACATCCGAATGGTTCTAAAGAAGAGCCAATTGTCAGCAGAGCGGCTGGACGCTAAATTTTGAAGAGGCCCTGGAGGGTAAGCGAATTGGCCAGCGGCCTGACTCGAAATCAGGTGCCCCGCAAGGGGTTGGGGGTTCGAATCCCCTGCCCTCCGCTCTGACATGGCCTGACTTGGGCTGTCAAAGCCCTTATGGCTTAACGAGTTCCGCCCGGCATTGCTGCCGGGCGGAACTCTATCGTCGCTGTCATCCTGGGACATCGGTTGACAGGCTGCGTCGATTGTCTGGTGCCGGATTTGGTGCCGGGCACCTTGGCCCTTCCGGTCGCTTAGGTCCGGAAGCAGGCCGACCGCTGTCGCTAGCTCTGAATCCTCAAGGTGCGTGTAGACCTTGAGCGTCAAATTGACATCGCTGTGCCGGGCCAAGATCCGTGCAACGGCGGGCAGGACACCAGCACGGGCCAGCATGGTCAGGAACGAACCTCGCAGAGCATGAAAATCAATCGCCCGGCCACAGTCGCCCATTGCTTTGATTTCGGCATCCTCTAGGTCCAGTTTGAGCATGTCGGCCGCTCGCCCCCACCAGCCGCCCGGCCATACCCTCTGGTCGGCATCGCGATCGGCTAAGAATTTCTTGACCACAGCGGCCAAGCTCTTGGCCAACGGAAGCACATCTTGTTTGCGACGCTTCGACGATCTTGCTTCTAGGACCACGGTGGGCGATTCTGACGCTAGGTCGAACGAGCGGCCGGTCAGACTTTTCAACTCTCCGCGTCGCAAGCCAGTGCCCAACGCAACGGCATACAGGAGTGCCCTAGAGAGCCCATCCAGTCCCCGGAAGGTTCGCTTGCTGTCGCGGGTGCCGGCAACAAGCTTCAACGCTTCGGCTTCGCTCAACGCCCGGCGATTGTGCCTGCGGTCCGTGGACTCATTCAAGCGAGCCAGGCTGATCGTCGGATCGTGTTCCAGTCGTCGCTGTTTTTGCAACCAGCGACAGAACGAACGTACCGCAACTAGGTCGGCATTGACCGTGCGGTGTGAAACTTCGGCATCAAGCCGCTTGGCGATGTGCTCGCCAAGCTTTGCCCCGCCGTTTGCAACATCAACCAGATTTTTGAAATCGCAAGCATCACAGACGCCTTTGAGCAATCGTTCAGTATCGCCCACGTGCCGAGCACTGCGGCCCTTGGACTCCATTTGCAGTCGGAAGTCGGCAATATGCTCGCTCACTGGCTGCGTCAGGTGGTCCGTGAAGGCATCCTTGAGGCCGCTGGCTCGGCGATCGGCTTGGCGTTCCAGTTGAGCGGCCTTTTGTCGGGTCGCTTCTTTGTCAGAGTAGCCTTTGACTCGCCTTTCGATCTTGTCGCCATCCTTATACTTGATATACCAAACCTTGCTTTTGTGCTTCGTGCGTCGCCCCGTCTTTGCGTCGATCTTGGAAAAGGTCCGTTTGAAAATACTGGCCATCGCTTGAGACTCCCTTTAGTATGCCGCTGGCCCGCCCAATTTCGACGGACCAGCGGCAGTTGTGGTAGAAATCGATTTTCAAGAGCTAATCGGTTCAAATCGACGGATACGACAATAAACTTATCAGATGGCTGCGGTAGCTGCCGAGACAGACAATCGCTTGCGGTTGCGGCAGGCTGGGCAATCTACCCACGAGCGTCAATCGCACCTTAGTACAAAGACTTAATCGTCTCTGCGTCGCTCGCGACGCTTGCGACGCACATTCAACACAAATCAGCATCACATCGTAAACGTTACATTGACCGGACGAGACTGAACTCCGGAGAAACGAATCTCCACATCTTGCGAGAGTTGGTTCCGGGTTCCTGATAACTATAGACATTGAAGCCCACAGTGCGCAAATCCATAGCGATCGAATTTAGGTGCCCCGCAAGATAACGGGGCGTCTTCGGCCAGCCTGGAACTCGTTTGCTGTTTGGGTCCAATTCGTTGAGCTTGTCCATTAGTTCACCCGCCGTTCCCTCCCACAGTCCGCCGTTCCGGTTAATGCATGTCTGGAGCGGTTTGTAAATCGGCGACGCTTCCAACGCAATGCGGTGGGCTACTTCGCGATTCCGATCATATGCAACTAGAAATGCTCCAATATTCTCTATACCTGTCACTGCGGGCTCTGTCGCTACCGCCCAGCGTGCGAAGTCAGCCATTCGTGGTAGCGACGCAAGTTTTGTCGTTGGCAGGTTTTTCAGCCCCATACTCACACAATCAAGCAATGCTCCGAGGAGGGCTGGCCTCTCACGCTCGAATGACTCCCTAAGATCCTCTTCGGTTTTCCGTTTTTTGGAATCGATCAGTGGCAACCTGACAACTAAGCACCGATTCAGAAGATCAGACATTCGGGCAACTTCAGAAACGCTAGTTATCATCATCGGTCGCATTGCCTCCATTACATTCTCCTCCGAATCAGTCCAGAGCTTACGGGTTTCCCACTTGGGGCGGCATCCACAAGGGACCATTTGTTCTCGTGTGCTCAACGCCTGACGGCATCAAAGGATTTCCCACCAAACTGGTATTTGCCGCATCGCGTCCGGCTTGCGCGTGCTCAACGCCTGACGGCATCAAAGGATTTCCCACTACGCGGGCACAACGTGGCGGCAGGGCTGATCGAGTGCTCAACGCCTGACGGCATCAAAGGATTTCCCACATAGTCCAACGCACGCAAACCCAACTTTCTGTCGCGGTGTGCTCAACGCCTGACGGCATCAAAGGATTTCCCACCGTCGCGCAGCCCGAGGTAATCGCGAGCTACTCCGGTGCTCAACGCCTGACGGCATCAAAGGATTTCCCACGTTCAAGGTTCGGTTTCGTGAAACAAGCTCCCAGGGTGCTCAACGCCTGACGGCATCAAAGGATTTCCCACACGCAAACCGTCGCTGAGCCAACGGCAACATACAGTGCTCAACGCCTGACGGCATCAAAGGATTTCCCACCCGTCAGACTGCTGCTGGCCGACCATGACTCTGGATTGTGCTCAACGCCTGACGGCATCAAAGGATTTCCCACCAGGAATCGCCGTCTGAATCGCATACCTGCCTCCCGTGCTCAACGCCTGACGGCATCAAAGGATTTCCCACGATCGACGGCGAACAACCGATCGAACTGGCCAAATGTGCTCAACGCCTGACGGCATCAAAGGATTTCCCACCAGCTCTTCCGGTGTGGGTTGCTTGACGGCTTCGGTGTGCTCAACGCCTGACGGCATCAAAGGATTTCCCACAACCGCCGACAACGCCAATCAGTCGGCCGCGCTGGTGTGCTCAACGCCTGACGGCATCAAAGGATTTCCCACGGTGGCATCGGTTCTGTCGTGGGGCTTCTCCAGGCCGGGTGCTCAACGCCTGACGGCATCAAAGGATTTCCCACACTGGCGACAGCTTACGGTTGAAGGGCAGATCAATGTGCTCAACGCCTGACGGCATCAAAGGATTTCCCACGTACGGCTTTGTGTAATACGGATTCAGGCATTGCTCGGTGCTCAACGCCTGACGGCATCAAAGGATTTCCCACTGCGCTCACCGCAGCACGGACAGCGATCAGATCCAGGTGCTCAACGCCTGACGGCATCAAAGGATTTCCCACTCGCAATGACCACGCCTGTTTCGGGATCGCAATAGGGTGCTCAACGCCTGACGGCATCAAAGGATTTCCCACCGACACGACAGCAATGAATTAGTCGCGGGAACCGTGTGCTCAACGCCTGACGGCATCAAAGGATTTCCCACTGGCGTCGTCGCGTCCAACGGGGAGCAATGTGGTTCGTGCTCAACGCCTGACGGCATCAAAGGATTTCCCACTGCACCTGCCCCAAATCGTGCGATGCCCACGAGTTAAGTCGCGGGCTTTCAAGCATGTCCCGGATGTCGGTCTGATTGGAGGCAAAATCCCAACTCCAACGTCCGCAGTTGAACGCTAAACCGCTCAAAACGACGGCAAACAGGGCTTTCCCATTGAAATCATGGACAGCCGTCTTGTTGAAATGTCTGGAAACCAATGTCAACATAGAACTTCGGTGAAAAAACATTTCAGACGACTCCACCACGGAGCAATCCTTGAGTCCGGTATTACACGATCTTGAAGCTCGGCGGACAGGTCGCCCAGGACGACTGATCGCCGGTCGAATGGAGCGGCACTCGCTCGGCGCAGTGGCCGCAAATCGGCATAACCAGCAGGTCGTCGTTATCCTTCATAATCTCGGCAAGCTCCCAGCATAGCTTCTCCAGCGCGACACGGTCCAGCCGGCAGCGGAAGACGCTGTACTGCATCCGCTCGCCATAGCCTTCCAGCTTCTTTGCCACCTTTCGCAAACGCTTTGCGTCGCGAATATCGTAGGTAATCAAGTGCCACGACTTCTCAGCCATAGTGCTACCTCATCCGCATGCGAGCGTAAAGTCCTGGGGCGCCGGTCCATTCCTTCTCCAGTAATCTTGCCTCCAGTTCGACGATTCTGGCATAACTCATCGACTGGCCCGTAAATGGGTGGCGATACTCCTCGTTGAGGCGTTCCTCAAACAGCCCGATAGCCTTCTTTCGCCCGTCGTCCGAAAGCCATATCTGGCGGCCGGCGACGGTGAAGTCTTCATCCGGGCTCCATTGGTTCCGATTGACGCTGCCGACCACTGGCATGTCGACGAGCGGGACGCGAAATAGTTCAACCAAGTCGAGCACCAACGGGGGCGCCGAAGAACGCGGTTGATGAAAGAAGCCCAGCGCTGGCTCCAGCCCGACGCCAAGCAGTGTGCGATGCACCAGCGCAAACAACATGCCATAACCGAAACTTAGCAGGGCATTGAAACGATCCTCGGGCGGATGCTTGGAACGTCCGTTTGGAATGAGCCGCGGTTCAACCCGCGAACTCAGCAATCGCGGCAATGCGGAAAAATACTCCTTCGCGGCGATCCCCTCTAAGCCACGGAGCGAATCCGCACTGCCGACCTCATCCACCTTCGACAATGCCCCCCGCATGCGATTGATCGATTCCTGCACGGCTTGTCGACACGACGAATCACCGCGAGACGCGCGCAGCACATATCGGAGTTGCGACTCGACTTTGGCATGGATGGTGCGTTGCGCCAGGTTGAGTTGTGAACGGTGCCCGAATAGTGCAGCGCTTGGCGGGTAGCCGACGGTCGGTCGAAAAGTGCAGCGCTCATGGCCTGATTCGCGGATTCGTGAGGAAGACTTGCGACGGTAAATCCGTCACAAGCCCTACGAACCGCGAGAAACATGAGTGTACGACGAAATGGACCAATGGACCGAAATCCGTCGCTTGGTGCTGACCAAGCAGAAGAGCAAGCGAGCGATCTGTGAAGAATACAAGCTGCACTGGAAAACGCTGAAGAAGATTCTCAACCACGAAGAGCCGCCGGGCTATCGGCAACGTCAGCCGCGTAGCAAGCCGAAACTCGATCGGGTGCTGCCGATCATCCACGAGATTCTCAAACAAGATAAAACAGCCCCACCCAAGCAACGCCACACGATCAAGCGGATCTTCGATCGACTGTGCGCGGAGCATGAGTACGACGGCGGGATCAGCGTGGTCGGCGACGCGGTGCGTGCTTGGCGGGCCGGCACGGCCGAGGTGTTCATGCCGCTCGCACATCCAGCGGGCCAGGCTCAGGTCGACTTCGGCGAAGCGACCGTCCGACTGCAAGGCCAAGAGACGAAGGTAGCTTATTTCGTGATGGCGCTGCCGTTTAGCGACGCCTTCTTCTGCCAGGTGTTTCCCCGCGAATGCACCGAGACGTTCCAAGAAGGACACTGTCGGGCATTCCAATTCTTCGGCGGCGTGCCCACTCGGATCAGCTACGACAACAGCCGCATCGCCGTATCGAAGTTCGTCGGCCGGCGCGGCGATACGCCGACGAAGGAGTTCTTGCGGTTGGAAAGCCACTTCCTGTTTGAGCATCATTTTTGTCTCGTGCGTCGCGCCAATGAAAAAGGGCACGTGGAAGGTTCGGTCGGATTCGCTCGTCGCAACTTCATGGTGCCGGTTCCGCAGATCGATGATCTGGAGGAGTTCAATGAGCAGTTGGTTCAGTCCTGTCGGGACGATCTGCAACGTCGCTTGCGAGGTCAGCCCACGACCAAGCAGGGACTGTTGGAAGAAGAGCAGCGTGCGTTGTTGCCGCTACCAAAGCAGTCCTTTGAAGCCCGACGCGTCGAGCCGGCCAAGGCCAATTCGCTGTCGCTAGTCCGGTTCGACACGAACGATTACTCGGTGCCCACGGCCTATGCGCATCACCACGTGACGGCAGTCGGCGGCATTCAAGAGGTGCGACTGGTCGTCAACGATCAGGTCGTTGCTCGTCATCCGCGCGATTGGGCACGCGAAAACGTGCATTACAATCCGCTGCATTATCTGGCTCTTTTGGAGCGCAAGCCGGGCTCATTGGACTTCGCGCGGCCGCTGGCGGACTGGAATCTGCCAGACTGTTTCGACGTGCTCAGGCGTCGGCTTGAAGGAGAACGCCAGTCCGATGGACGACGTGAATTTATCCGCGTGCTGCGGTTGTTGGAGACGCTGAAGCTGGCCGAGTTGACTCGCGCGATCGAGCGTGCCTTGGCGATCGGTGCGATCACGGTCGATGCCATTCGACTCTTGGCTGAGCAAGGGCGCGAACAGCCATCGCAATGGTTCAGCCTGGATGGCCGGCCACATCTGCAAGGTCACGAGATTCCGCCGCCGCACTTGGAGCACTACGCCTGCTTGCTGCCAGGAGGTGACCGATGAAGTCGATCGAAACCAAAAGCCTGGTACTGCTCCAGCATCACTTGAAAATGCTGCGACTGCCGACGATGCACGACGAGTGCGAAAAGCTGGCCACGCGTTGTGCCCAGGAGAACGTGGATCACCTGGCGTTCTTGTTGCAACTGTGTGAGATGGAACTGCTCGATCGGGAGAAACGCAGTGCGCAGCGGCGACTGCGATTCGCGCGGTTCCCCAATCACAAGACGCTCGATGATTTCAAGTTCGCATCCCAGCCGTCGCTCAATCGGCTGTTGGTCGCGGAATTGATGCGTTGTCAGTATATTGAGCAGTGCGCGAGCGTGATCTTGATCGGCAATCCAGGCACGGGCAAGACCCACGTGGCGACCGCCTTGGCGATCGAAGCCTGCCATCGCGGTTATCAAGTTCGGTTTTATCGCGTGACGGAACTGGTCACGCAGTTAATGGAAGCCCGCGAAGAGCGGCAACTGTTGCGGATGAAGGCCCAGTTAGCCAAGCTCGATCTGTTGGTCTTGGACGAACTGGGCTACGTGCCGGCCAGTAAGCTCGGCGCGGAGTTGCTGTTCGATGTAATCAGCACTGCGTACGAACGGCAGAGCGTGATCGTGACGACGAACTTGCCGTTCGGCCAGTGGACCGAGGTGCTCGGCAGCGAACGCTTGACCGGTGCCGTGTTGGATCGGTTAACGCATCGCTGCCACATTCTGGAGGCGACTGGCGAGAGCTACCGGCTCAAAGATGCCCGCCGCCAGCGCCGGGACGAGGCGGTTGTGCCTGAGCAGGAAGAATCGTCACCATCCGACTCGTCGTGACAATTGTTGCGACCCCACTCCTCCTCCGGAGGAGGAGTGGGAAAACGCTTTCATTCCCCGGAAACGCTACGTAGACTAGGAACCTATCACCCTCCGAGCGCTGCACTATTCACCCGCCAAGCGCTGCACTATTCGGGCACCGTTCACACGGCGTGGTCGTTCGTTCCTTTTGCAAGGATTCTTAGCGGCAACTGTCGTCCGGCCGCCACGCACCAGCCAAACGCCCCAGCACCACCGGGATCGATCCCGATCAAAACGGCCATTGTCATAATTCCTGTTGGTAACCCGGAAGGGAAGAACGACGCGAAGCAGGCGATATGGAAACTGGCGCGGCGAAGCTGCGTCCGCTTGGCCTGGTCGAGCGAGATGTTTGGGGGGCATACAAATCTCGCCAGCCAGAATCACTGAACTCTAGTGACTTAGTTGCGATTGGACTGGGATAGGTATTAGTCTAGTCGCGATCCGAACGCAGCTCGGGGATGACACCTTGCTGCTCGCGCTTTTGGTCCTTGCGATCGGTCCCATTTCCGCCGTCATCGGTACCGCCTACTCTAAAGAATCTAGCGCGCTCCTGCTTTAGACAATCCAACAAGACACCGATTATCGCCTTGAGGTCGGCCGGTAATACGGATGGCCATGTTATTTTCTTCTCAAAAGCGTGCGCCTCAAACCGTTTTGCAGACTGGAAGATTTGGTTGAGGTTCGCGACCTTTGAGAAGTGCTCAGCAATTATCCCGACGGGCATTTGCTCAATGACCGCTCGCAATTCTCGCTGGATGCGAGCAGCGTTCCCTTCGCCACTGTTAAGATAATGGGAGGCGATTTGGGATGCGTAGTGCAAAACCGTCTCTGTACGTTTCTTCCCTTCGCTGCCGTGCCAAAGGCCTTCGGCGATTGCCGCTTTCTTGGACTCTTGGGACTCGAACACCACCTTAGACAGGGCGAAATCGAGTCCAATGAGGAAATAACTGATCAGCAGATATGTCGTCCGGACTGCGGCTTCAGCACGTTGCACGTACGTCTCAGATTGCTCGACGAAAAATCCAATATCGGCGAGCCAGCCATTGCAACCGTCGTACCCGAGATGCGTGACAATCGCCGTTTTTGCCAGTTGGACTCGCTGACGCCAGTTGCCTCCGAGTTTTCCTAAATTGTCAGCATCAAGGAGTCGGTCGAATTCTTCTTCACTTAATCGATCGAATGCCTTCGCTCGCGATTTGAGACTATTGAAAAACGTGCCGTCCAAGACAACCACGCCATGCTCTCGGCCAAAGTCGACGACCGGCTGGCGATTGTCCGTTGTCGCGACGATACAACGATCAAGGCCTAGTGTGACCTGTAGCCCTCGGGTCCATAGGATTCGCTCGATCGCCTGCGGGGTCTTCTTATTCTTGATGTCGACGTTGATACGTTCGCGTGAAATTGGCGAGTGTCGATGGTAAAGCCACAAATCAATATCGGTGACATCCTCGCCTTGAAATACGAACTTGATGCCCCGCACTGCATAGTATCCGAGTTCAAGAAAATACTCCCGCAGTAGTTCTTCGGCCATGTGGCCTTTCGGTTGTACCTTTGCATCGGGTGCCATCTATGTCGCTCCTCGACCGCTTCGGAGGCTGAGCAGAACGTCAGACAGTTGTGTTCCGCTCAACTGTTTCTTACGACGGCGGACAAGTGTACGTTGTTCCTCTGGGGGCCGGAACTGCGTCACGGATGCCCCAGGGAACGAGGGGAGGGATTGTTCACTCGCATCGCCGTCGGTGAGAACTTGAAGCGCGAGTTCGCCTACTTCCTTCTTAAGCAACCGCATCGAGTAAGAATGGCCTTCCCGGGTGACTTGAATGACGTGCTTCAGTTCGAGAATCTTGTAATCCTCGCCGATAGCAGTTGCGGGCCCAACGGATGAGCCGGCGATTAATTTTCGCAGAAGCCTATCTACCATGGTGATGCGTCCGCGGCCGGGATGGCTGCGGTTGATCCCGTAACTGATCGCAGCAATGAGAGCTTTCGCATTATCGAAAGCATCGGATGCACTTCCGTACTTGGAGAAAGCAGACGGTTTGGTAACAAACGCAATGCTTTCCGTCGCATTGCTCACGACGCTAACGTCGTACATACCAATCGATTGGAGTTTCTTGAAGAGCAACGAGCCTAATATGTTCTCCAAGTTCGTTGAAGTCGTGCATCCACACACTCGGAGCAACTCGTTCGCTTCTTGAACCTTCGTCATGTCATTAGAACTCAGCGATGCCAAGACGGCCTGCACCTTCTTTATCTCGCCGCTGCGGAAAAGATTGCCGTTGAAGTATAGACGCGTCGTGGAGTCGACATCCTCGGCATCGGTAAAGCCAATTTCTTCACTTGTTTGGAGTAATTCCTCCGCCTTGCGATCGGTTAATTTGTGCTTGTCGGAAAGGAGTTCCTGCAACTCAGCCTTCTCGTGCGGGGTCGCTGAGCAGACCTCAGCCAGCCGAATGGAGGCGACCTCTTCGGGGGTGTAGTCCAGGGACTTAAAGATGTCCGACGCATGTTCAAGGACAACCGGGGTTGTGAGGCCGATTACTTCAATGCCGTTCTTGTGCCGCTCGACGAGGTGGTGCTCAACAAGCCGGTCGAGGACGGGGCCTAGTTCAAAGGTCGCATCGATGGACGCCGCTTGCGCCAGCGCATTGACCTGCTTTTGGTCAATCGAGGTATCGTTTGAAGTGCTGAGCGCAGATAGTAAGATGCCGCACTTGCCAGCGAGCCGGATGCGTCCGAACTGACCGGTATCTTGAACGGTAGCTAGTTTGTGAGTGTGGTGGACGAGCCACGCACCGATTGTCTTGTTGTCCATCAAAGCGGTCCCAATTCCGCAGATTGGGAGTCCATTAAAGGGCGCAAACCGGGATTATACCGCACAGTGATCGGAAAACGTAGCCAGATCGAGCACCGGTAGGCGACGTGGTCAATCTGGATGAAATCGAGCCGCTTCGCGAGTGATCCCATAGGGGAAGAGTGCGGCACGCCACGCGCGGTTCGCCCCACACAGCGAGGACACAGCGCAGATCGTCGTCAAGCGACGTCACGTCGAGACAGTTGGAGTGCCCAGAATGCAGCGCGATACCCCTGGCAGAATTCGCCATCGCAAGCCCCGCCGGCGCTTTCGTCAATTTCGCTGACAGGATCAAAATCCTGCCACCCAAGGCTTGCAACTTTCGGGCTAAACTAACTGTAACCCGCCGGTCCCCGGAGGATTGGCTTGGCGACTTGCGGCGTCGAACTGGTCGATCTTGACAGTGCCCTTGGGAAACTTCGCCAAGACCTTTAGCTCGCCGCCCAGGGCTTTGACGATCTTTTGCAGCGTTGAAACCTGAATATTCCGCTGCTTTTCATGCTTCGAGAGGCTGGTTGCTTCATGCCCAGTGATTCGGCCACTTCCCTCTGGCTTTTTCCCGTCAGGTCCCGAACCTCGCTGAGCAGTAACTCGCCAAGCAGTTCCTAGTATTACTCCGTTAACTACGGCGGCTGTGCGGCGATAAACTCGGGGACGGCTTGTCCACAGAGGAGGCATCGGCCGCACCAACACGCCAAGAGAGTTTGCAATTGTTCGCGGAGCAGCGGCAGCGTTAGGCGGAGACCCCTTTTTTTGCGCGGCGGCGACGAACGTCTTGGAGAAAAGCGTAGGACAAAAGCACCAGCACGACGTGATGATGCCAGCCACGCCACGACCGCCCTTCAAAATGATCCAGTCCGAGTTCGTCCTTCAGTTCCCGATAGCTATGTTCGATCCACCAGCGACTTTTCGCCGTGGCCACCAATCGCTTCAGACTCGTGGTGGCTGGCAAGTTGCTGAAAAAGAACTTCGCTGGATGATCGGAGTCTCCTGGCCATTCCACCAGCAACCAGCACGCTTCCAGTGGCTCTTTGCCGGCTGAGAGTTTGTGTGCCGGTCGGACTGCGCCAGGCAGCGAAGCGCCCCGCCATTTTTCCTTTCGTTCCCTCTCGCCAGGTCACTTTGCGGAAGTCGGCAGCATGTACGACAGCCCATTGCTTGACGCTCGGCGACTTTGTTCCGGCCCGAACTTTCAGCGGTCGCGTCGGTGGTTGGCCACGTCCGGAATATTCCGGCACTGGTCCGAGGTCGGCATCAGCGGCAATCACCTTTAAGGTTGAATCGATGCCGACACAGTAGGCCCAACCATTGGCGGCCAACTGTTGTCGAAATTCAGTCACGGTGCCGAACAAGCTGTCGGCTAATATCGTGCCGCTCAAACCATTGACGCGGGCGCGGCGCAGCATTGCCAGGGCCAATTGCCACTTCGGCTGGTACGGCACGTCGGCTGGAATGCCAGATTTCTCACAACGTTCATGGTCGTCGGACCAAGCTTGGGGAAGGTACAACCGAGCATCCAGTCCGAGCACCTCACGATTGGTCGCTAATTGGAGAGTAACGGCGACCTGACAGCTGGCCACCTTGCCCAAAGTCCCCGTGTACTGTCTGGCCACGCCGACCGAATGCTGCCCCTGCTTCGGAAAACCGGTGTCATCGAGAATCAGGTAACCGTCCGTGCCAAATTGCCGCCCAACCCAGGTCTGCAAGCTGTCGAGCACCGCTTGCTCATCCCAAGGGCTCTGATTGATGAACTGTTGCAACGCCTGTTCGTAGTCTTCTTCGCCTTCCTCGATCTTCTTCAATCGAACCGCCATCGGCTCGATACTCTTGCGTTGCCCGTCGAGCAGCACGCCACGCACATAAGCCTCGCACCATCGTCGGCGTCGCGCATTACCCAATGTTCCGACCACGACGTCCAGGAACGCCGCCAAATCCTTCCGCAGCTTGCTCAGCTTCCGTGCATCCATGCCACCGATCTTGCCAGATGCGGCGGAATCGGCCAAGATTAGTTAACGGAGTAATACTAGGTGCGGCGCCGCCTTGGCTTGTGTCTTCTTCGTGGTCGTTCGTTTGACCAGTTCGTCGAATGATTTGGCCATATTACTAATTACTTAGCCTCCACTGCTTGCCGCAGCAATTCTGGGAGACGAGTCCAAGCGTCGATACTGGCGACAGCGGCAAGGCCATCTTAAATGCTTTCCTACAAGCCTTTACGGCGACAAGAGCAGGGCTAATCCAGGGAACTAAAGTCAAGTTTAATTGCAACAAAACTTGACATTCAGTGTTAATTGGACGATAGTTGAAGCATGGGAAACCTCGCAACCACGCCAGAAACTTCCAGTCGCACCGCCAGCTTGGTCCGGAACCGGATCGAGCAAGGCGGCGAACATCTTTGGCGATATGAGGACTTCAGCGATCTTCCGTTCCCTGCCGTCGCTCAAGCTCTGTCGCGACTGACGCGAGCCGGTACGATCGAGCGGCTCAGCAAGGGCGTCTATTATCGCACACGCGAAACCGCCTTCGGCAAGAGCCGACCGAATCCGGCGGCAATGCAAAAACTCGCGGCACGGCATAAGGCTGTGTTCCCGTCGGGCATATCGGCAGCCAATCTCTTGGGATTCACCACGCAGAATCCCAAGCATGGAGAAGTGGCAACCAGCGCTTCGAGCCTGCCCCGCAAACTCTTCGGCGACGATGCGGTGATCCACACGCGCCGCCCGGAAGCCTGGACAGGTCTTTCGGCGGCCGATGCCGCTTTGCTCGACTTCTTGCGGCAGCATGGCAATGCGAGCGAGCTACCGCCAGAAGCCACGACTGAACGAACGCTAAAACTAGCAGCCGAGAAAGGCCGCTTCGAGCGATTGCTCGCGGTTGCCCGCTCGGAACCGCCCCGCGTACGCGCCATGCTCGGCGCTATCGGGCAGCAGATCGGCAAGAAACCGAAAACGCTCCAGCCTTTGCGGGCAACACTGAACCCGCTCTCAAAGTTTGACTTTGGGGCGCTTTCAGGACTAGCTTATGCTCGCGAGTGGCAAGCAAAGGAGCGGCGGCGGAAGTGAGACTTTTCGAGCATCAAGATTTTGAGCAGGCGATCCTCGCGCGGCTGAGCATTTCCAAGACCAGGGATTGCGGCCGGCGATCGTCGAAAAGGATTACTACGTCACGGAAGTTCTGCGGATCATCGCCGCCACGGCCGGCGACAAGGTGATCTTCAAGGGCGGCACGAGTCTGGCTAAAGGTTGGAATCTTATCCAACGGTTTTCGGAAGACATCGACCTCTTCCTTGATCCGGCTGCATTCAAGCCTCCATTGGGCAAGAAAGCGATCGACCGGGAACTCAAGAAGCTCCGCGATACAGTCGGTGCGCATCCTGCCCTGACCTATGTTCCCGAAGAGAGCCATACCATTGGCGGCTTCGGCCGTAGTGACCGGTTCTCTTACGTTCAGCACTTCGGCGGACCGGGCGAAGTTGCCAATCGAGTGCTGCTCGAATCAGGCACGGCCAGCGGCCGGGAGCCGACGACCGACGTAGAACTCAAATCGTATCTGGCGCAATTTCTTGCCGAGACTGGAACGTCGCTTGGAGCAGACGACGAAGGCAGCTTCACGATGCGCCTGCTGCATTTCCGCCGGACGTTCGTTGAGAAACTGTTTGCGATCCACAGCAAGATCGAGTTGATGAAGCAAGACGGCCGTCCGCTTGGCGGCTATGCCAGGCACTATTACGACCTTTTTCAACTGGCCGCACAGCCCGCAGTGTTGGCGATGTTGCAATCGGACGAATATGCGGCGATCAAGGCCGACTATGACGAGATCAGCCGAGCGCATTTCCCCAAGAGCTACTACTTCCCCGAGGGAATGGTCTTCGCCCGTAGCGACGCGCTGTTTCCGTCGGGCGACCTGGCAGCCGCCATCGCCGCTGAATACGAGAGCCAGTGCCGGTTGCTCTGCTATGGCACCTATGCAACCTGGCCGGAAGTTCAGGCCCGATGGATCGAACTCAAGCCGTTGTTATGACCGCGTGCCATCGAGGGCAATAATTATTGACTGCTCGCGCGCTCGTAGACTTGGACACTTAGGTTTCCGGTAATACATCACGCGACACGGGTTGAAGGCAGATCGCCTCCACTGCTCGCCGCAGCGCTTCCGGGAGAGTAGCCCAAGCGTCAATAATCGCATCGAGTCGTGGGTCGCGTGTCATGCAGCGACAGATAGCGTCACCATCGTGCAGCGCCGCAGGTGGGGCAAAACTCGCAAGTTGAAGGCTGGTCTTTGCTTGCTGCTGGATTGCTCCCGGGTTCGATTCCCGCCGTCCAGCCAGCAATCCTACTGCCGTTCCTTCCCAGCTTGAGGGCGGCCCTATTCTTATTCTGTCCCAGCTCATCAAGTATCCAGTCAAATCTGAAACGAAAGCGGCTCTAAGTCGCGTGCGGTCGCAAGCCGAAGTCCGTCGGAGCACGGCGGCTGAGGACCGTTAAAAACCAGCCCAACCCTAATCTCTTTTTGCTTGACGGTTGTGGCAGCATCTCGTAGCGTACTCCCATCTTCTGGTCCACTCAGGTTGCCGATGGAAAGAAGCGACAATGTGTTGATGGCGACGGACCTTGAGCTATGCAGGAAAACAACATTGAGCAACTTTTGGCTTTGGCAAGAACGACCTTCGACAGCCAAGTTGAAGTCATTGTTGCGGATCGCCAGAGGCAGGCAGCCGAACTATCCAGGTCGCTAAACACATATTTGCGTCGCTGGTGCGATTGTCAGCATAGCATTAGCAATTCATTTCGGAATAGTTCAGCCGACGACGTAGCCGCCGCGAAGCACAATCTAGCCGACCATGTGCGGCACCAACTAATTCGAGTGAACGGCGCAATCTGCTACCAGGATCTTCCTACGATGCTTTATGCGCAAAGCAGCAAAAAGAATCGTCCGGGATATTTCTCACTGATGTTGAAAGGTTCTAAAAAACCACTAATTAGCCGCTCAAGCCTTTCGGATTTGCTGGCAATTGCAACCCCTCCCGCCAGCACAGAACCGGGGTTTGCCGTGATCGAGGGATCGGTCCGTCGCGAACCACTTGCCGAGTGGCACGTACGAACGAAGCGTCCGCCCCCATCCCCCGATGGCCCCCTCCAGCGCGCTAATTCCGGCTCGTAAGATCGCGGCAAATTTGACTCTGCGTGCCCACCCCCGTAGAATGCTTTGAGGGTTGTACCGGCTCCCTCGTTCCGTCTCGTTTTGCAGTCACCGCCGACCAGTAAGTTCCGCCGGAATTCGTCCATTCTTGGTCATTATCCCGCCCACGTCGTTGCCTCCGGAGTAGTCTGCACCGTTTCATGGTCGAAAGGGAGCAGGTAAATGCCGCGCACTTTTTGGCGTTCGCTAGTCGAGAACCTTGATATTCTCCCGCTGATCTCGTTGAGGCTGTTTCGACGACTACAGCGGCGATTTGAACGGCGCATCAAGGCAAAGCTGGTGCTTGATGCTCGTGCGCGTCTTGCACAATGGGTTCGATACTTAGCGACACCTGCCGTTTATACGACTGATAGTTTTACAACTAGTCGTCAAGAGAACATTCCGTTCCGCCAGGCACCATTGCGCCCTTCTTCGCGGCGGCGGCCCCCGCGAGAGCGCCGTTCGTCACGCCGACCACGTGCGCCTGTGTCTAATCTCGGTAGGCACATGGCACGATTACTTTCTTATGAGTCGCTGGAACATCGCCAACTACTTTCGGTCACACCTGCTCCCGCTTTTATCGATAATTTCAACCAGCCGGCAGGCTCCCAACCAAATCAGGCGTCGTGGACGCAACCCGGGTTTACGCTCAATTCGACGGACCCCAACAATCCCAACGTCACGTACACGAATAGCGTATCGACGCTACAAGTAGTCAACGATCCCCAAGCAAGTGATGGCAAAGCCCTGGCAATGTCGTTGATTCCTGTTCCCAATAGTCCGGGAAAATTCGACTCGTCAGAAATCATAGCGGCGCCAGGTTCTGCTGGAGCAAACCTTGAGTACGGCCATATTGAAGCGAGGATCAAAGTGCCCGAGGGTAGCGGTATTTGGCCCGCCTTCTGGTTGATCGGCAGCAATTGGAGCCAGCCTGTAAGTGCATGGCCCGTCTGTGGCGAAGTCGACGTTATGGAGATTTCTGGGAATACGCCGGGCGTCAATCAAGCGAGCCTCCATGGCCCGATCACTCAGGCAAGCGGACCGGTAAGTGCCTACAACAATGCATTCGCGGATCTTGCCTTGCCGAACAATCAGTCGTTTTATTCGACGTACCATACCTTTGCGATCGATTGGGCTCAGAACTCGATTGCCTTTTCTATCGACGGCACCGTTTATGCGACCTACACCCCAGCAAACATCCCGGCCAACGACGCATGGGTGTTCAATGGTCACCCATTCTCGATTGTCCTCAATGTTGCGGAAGGCACAACTGGCACCGAGCCTTTTGGGCCGGCGGCGTCGGGAAGTGCCCCTACCGGTCCCGAGACGATGTACGTCGACTATGTGAGCGCAACAGGCCTTGGCCAACCGCCTACGATCGTCACACCTGCACAGGCGGCGCCCAATCCGGTTGTTACTACGTCCACAGCATTAAGCGTTTTGGTGGCAGGCACCGGCTTAACGTATTCCTGGACTGCAACCGGTACGGCTCCCGCTCCCGTAACCTTCAGCGTCAACGGGACCAGCACGGCTAACTATACTACGGCCACTTTCAAAGCAGCCGGTACGTACACGCTCCAAGCCACGGCTACCGGTTCGAATGGCCTGACCGCAACCAGCAGCGTCACGGTGGTAGTGAGTCAGACCTTGACCGCGATCAGCGTCAGCCCCAGTTCGACGAGCATCGCAGCCAACTCGACGCAGCAGTTTACGGCAGTTGCGGAAGATCAGTTTGGCAATCCACTCGCCAACCAGCCCAGCGTCATCTTGAGCCTTGCACAAGGCGGCGGAACGATAACGGGCAACGGCTTGTTCACCGCCCCTTCGACAAGTGGCGTTTCCGTCGTTCGGGCGACCAGCGGGACCGTCAGCGGAACGGCAAGTATTACGGTCACGGCTGCGACGACCATCAACCACGCTCCGGTTATTGGCTCATCCCCTGTGATTCTCACTCCGGTCAATCAAGGCGCAAACGCCCCCGCAGGTTCAGTAGGGACCTCCATCTCATCAGTGGTCGCCCAAGCGAACATCACTGACGCCGATCCGAATGCGAAGTTCGGAATTGCCATCACCGCCATCGACAGCAGCCAGGGCACTTGGTTCTATTCCGTGAACAACGGCGCGACGTGGGCTACGATCGGGGCGGCGAGCACCAACGTCTCCCTGCTGCTGGCGGCCGACGGCAACACCCGCGTCTACTTCCAGCCGGTTCCTGGCTACAGCGGCGTGAACGCCTCATCCTTCATGTTCCGTGCGTGGGATCAGACGACCGGAACGAACGGTAGCACGGCAAATACTTCTATTAATGGCGGGCAATCCGCATTCTCGCCTACCACCGCGCAGGCTTTGATTACGATCACGGCGGCTACGATTGTCGTCAATCAACCGCCGATAATCGTTACTCCCGCGATCGCAAGTCCGAACCCGGTGGCAACGACAACGTCATCGCTGAGTGTCGGGGCGATGGGGACGAACTTGACGTATGCGTGGAGCACCATTGGTTCCACACCCGCCGGCGTCAGCTTCAGCGTCAACGGGACCAGCACGGCTAACTATACTACGGCCACTTTCAAAGCAGCCGGTACGTACACGCTCCAAGCCACGGCTACCGGTTCGAATGGCCTGACCGCAACCAGCAGCGTCACGGTGGTAGTGAGTCAGACCTTGACCGCGATCAGCGTCAGCCCCAGTTCGACGAGCATCGCAGCCAACTCGACGCAGCAGTTTACGGCAGTTGCGGAAGATCAGTTTGGCAATCCACTCGCCAACCAGCCCAGCGTCATCTTGAGCCTTGCACAAGGCGGCGGAACGATAACGGGCAACGGCTTGTTCACCGCCCCTTCGACAAGTGGCGTTTCCGTCGTTCGGGCGACCAGCGGGACCGTCAGCGGAACGGCAAGTATTACGGTCACGGCTGCGACGACCATCAACCACGCTCCGGTTATTGGCTCATCCCCTGTGATTCTCACTCCGGTCAATCAAGGCGCAAACGCCCCCGCAGGTTCAGTAGGGACCTCCATCTCATCAGTGGTCGCCCAAGCGAACATCACTGACGCCGATCCGAATGCGAAGTTCGGAATTGCCATCACCGCCATCGACAGCAGCCAGGGCACTTGGTTCTATTCCGTGAACAACGGCGCGACGTGGGCTACGATCGGGGCGGCGAGCACCAACGTCTCCCTGCTGCTGGCGGCCGACGGCAACACCCGCGTCTACTTCCAGCCGGTTCCTGGCTACAGCGGCGTGAACGCCTCATCCTTCATGTTCCGTGCGTGGGATCAGACGACCGGAACGAACGGTAGCACGGCAAATACTTCTATTAATGGCGGGCAATCCGCATTCTCGCCTACCACCGCGCAGGCTTTGATTACGATCACGGCGGCTACGCCTAGCAATCTTGCTCCGGTGGTAGGTGGGCCGACGGTAATGCTTAATTCGGTTAATCAGGGTGCGGCAGCACCGTCCGGCGCGGTGGGGACATTGGTTTCGTCTGTGGTCGCTCAAGCGAGCATCACCGACGGCAATCCGACTGCGGTGCTTGGCATTGCCGTCACGGCAATCGACAGCAGCCACGGCACTTGGTTCTATTCCATTAACAACGGCGCGACGTGGGCTACGATCGCCGCGGCGAGCGCAACCTCCTCCCTGCTGCTGGCGGCCGACGGAAACACCCGCATCTACTTCCAGCCGAATCCCGGCTTCAGCGGTATTGACGCCTCGTCGTTTATGTTCCGAGGCTGGAACCAAACCACCGGCAGCAATGGAAGTACCGCCAACACATCGACGAATGGCGGGACGACTGCCTTCTCCGCATCCACCGCGCAGGCCCTGATTACGATCACGGCCTAACAAAGGTCAAATGTTGGGTTTTACCCAAGTAAGTCATTCACGGGTATTTAGGCCGTGCGGCGGTGGCTCCAATCAACGCCGTGACAGCCGCTCGCATCGCCTCAGGCAGATCGCCCCAGACCGTGATGAGATGTTGCAAGTCGGCGTCAAGTCGCGCCGGGTCGACACAATTGGCGTTCTCTGTTTGCAGCGCCCGTGCACGCGGTACCCCTGGCAGAAGTCACAACGGCAAGTGTCAGTGGTCTTTACGTCGAGATCGCCGACGGGTTCAAGTCCCGCCGGCTTCAATCCTAAAAGTAATCACGATTTCCTCAATGAACGATTGCGACGATCTCGGCTCCAAGACCTTACCCGAATAGACTCCTCGCGGAATGCGGCGCCCGTGCAACACGGAACCCCTCGCACAATTCGCAACCGCACGAGCCGATCATGGTTACGTCAAAGTCGTCGACAAGGCCAATACTTTCTGGAAAGTTCAGCATTTGGCACTGCCGGCCGGCTCAAATGCATTTTATCGCGCGCCATTGCGATTCGTGAAAACTGAGTACAATAATGGATTCATTCTGTATGCAAAAGTAATTTCTTCTTGTCCTCACCAGATGAACCGTTAGGCGACGCCAATGGGTCTGTTTTCACAGCCGAAGACGATCGCTTCGATCAGCACAGCCCTTACCCGCGAGGAAATACTGCGCCGCAGTCGTATTCTCGTTATCGACGACCAGCGCCCCGAAATTGTCGACGACCTCAGAAAAGCGCACTTCGCTGTCGATTACGAGCCGGATATTGACGTCAACAAGATCGATCTACTCGACAAACAGATTTATGACCTGATCTTACTCGATTTCGGCAATGTTGGAAAAGCCTTCGGCAGCGACGAAGGGCTCTCCCTCCTGCGCCACATTAAGCGAGTCAATCCGGCCGTCGTCGTAATTAGCTACACGTCAAAGGCTCTGGGCGCGTCGCAGGCCGACTTTTACCGGCTTTCGGATGCCGTTCTTGCAAAGGACGCTGGTATTTCGGAGTCACTAGAGAAAATCGAAGTTGAACTTCGACGTGCGCACAGCATTTCCAATATTTGGTCAGGGTTGCTCGCCGTCTGCGGCGTACAGCCCGGCTCAAAGGAAGACAAGGAATGGCAGGATTTGCTCGTACGCGGCTTGAATAAGCAGTCGAAAATGGAAGCGCTTAAAGCCGGCGTGATGAAAATGCTCACCTCCGAGGAAATGCAAAAGACCGGCGCCATCTTATTGACGAAGGCCATCGAATTAGCCGTTAAATCTGCTTCCGGGTGATTTAGTGCCCGACTTTCGAAATATCGCGCAGCTTGTAGCTCTGCCAGTCGTCAATCTCGAAGAGATTTCCGTTCTGCGCGACGGATTACTCGTTCCGGCTCCTTCCGACTGTGAGAAACACTACGCTTCTAGCGATGCGTGCCGTAAGCACTACGAGCAACTTTTAGCGAACGGCGCGGGCGGACAAGTCATCCAGTGTCCCTTTGGCTTCGCCAGTTCAGTCGTGCGTCGAAAGAACATACACGTAGCCCTGACCGGCTTCATTCCGTATCCTCGGCTGGGAGGAGACAAAGAACGTCGAGCAGCTAAGAAGTATCCTGAGCATAAGCTGACCCGCGACCAGATTGCGAAGGGTGTGACTACGGTGCAGCACGCCGTAGATTACTGCGACCAGATACAACTCGACACAATCCGACGGCAATCCCTAGCACTACATGAAATCCGTAAACTCAATCGGACTGTGAAGCAAACTGCCGAGCGGCTCTGTACCGACGCTATGCCCGCCCAACCAGATACTGCCGATCCGCGTTTCGTTCAAATTTGGAAAAGTGCCGAACTTATGTCCCAACAGTTTGACGTAATCGAACTGTTGGCCAATGAAGATTTGGTTACTCTGCCATTAAAATCGGTGTCCGAAGTCTACCGCATTTTTGATAAATGCGTTCGGATATATAGCCAAGTCGGTCATGCAAATCGTTTTAGGATGACTGCGGAGTATGGGTATTCCGGAAAGATTCAAGCTTGCGATAAGACTCTTTCAATCGTCCCTTCAGCACTTATTGAAAATGCGCTTAAGTATTCATTGCCAGACTCCCCAATCATTATCGACATCCGGTCCGAAAACGACTATTGCGTCGTTCGAGTCACCAATCAAGCCAAAGCTAGCGACAATGTAAGCATTCGGGCATTTGAAAAGGGCGTGCGTCTGTCAACCGATCACGATGGCAGCGGACATGGTCTCCACTTGGTCAAGATCGTCGTTGAACAACACCTTGGAAATATTGACGTGAAGGTGCGACCGGTTCGCAAAGATATTGACGAGGTTACGTTCGTCGTGAGATTTCCCGAGTACACGGATCCGAAGGCAAGAAAACGCACCAGTGGGGCGTAGCCGCAAGATCTACTATGGGAGACGCATTCTGCGCGCCTATTATTATGATTTTTGTCGCCAACGGCTCCAATCAAGACGATGAATTCCGTACGAATTGCCTCAAGCAGAATGTTCAAGGTCGCAATGAGGCGTTGCAAATCGGCGTCAACCGATGTCAGAACGGGGCAGCTGGAGTAGTCGGAATGCAGCGTATTTGAAGCACGATGGCCTTGGCAGAATTTGCAGACGCAAGCGTCGCCGGTGACTGCGATGAACTCGCCGACGGGTTCGAATCCCGCAGCCGCTATAATAACGGTTTCACGCACACCTCTGCATCTATTCTGGAAACAATCAAAGCCCCGAAGAATCCAGCATGGAAATCCTAACGTTCGACAAAGCTGTCTCGGATTCACAGCAATTCAGGAAGCGCCATTTGCTGCTTGGCAACGGCTTCAGCATCGCATGTAGGCCAGAAATCTTCATCTATGGAAAGCTCTACGAGCAAGCCGACTTTTCAAAGCTTTCCCCGACCGCAAAGTTGGCGTTCGGGGCACTTGGAACACAGGACTTCGAACGCGTGATCAAGGCCCTTCGCGATACCAAAGCGATTCTCGAAGCATACGGGGGGTTATCACCGGCGATTCTCGACAGCTTAGAACGTGACGCCGACGGACTGCGAGAGCTTCTTGTCGAAACCATTGCACACAGTCATCCAGCATGGCCGGGTGAAATCGCTGAACACGAGTACGCCGCCTGCCGGGTCTTTGTTGGCCACTTCAATACCATCTACACGTTCAATTATGATCTTCTCCTCTATTGGGCTCAGATGCACACGGAGGAAGGTGCTGCTCCGTCTTCGGACGATGGCTTTCGCACGGCCGAAGGCGACTATGGCTCTGGCTATGTCATATGGGAGCCAAGCCAGAGTCACGAGCAAAATACATGGTTTCTTCATGGCGCACTTCATGTATTCGACACTGGAACTGAGGTCCAGAAGTACACCTGGGTCAACACGGGCGTTCGGCTAATCGATCAAATTCGTGATGCACTTAGCAAGGGGTTCTTTCCCCTGTTCGTTTCGGAAGGAACCAGCGCGGAAAAGCTAGAGCGAATTCGCCATAGTGACTACTTATCGAAAGCCTACCGGAGTTTCAGCGAGATCCAAGGCGCCCTCTTCATTTATGGCCACTCACTGGCGGAGAACGACGAGCACTATCTAAAGAGAATAGAGAAAGGAAAACTTTCGCATCTATACATAGGCATTTACGGTAAGCAAACGTCGGATCCGAACAAACGCATCGTACGAAGGGCTGAGCAAATGGCGAATAACCGCCGACGAAGCTCGCCACTCGGCATTTCCTATTTCGATTCATCGACTGCTAAAGTGTGGGGAGCAGACCAAGATGGCCTGCTCCCGGAAAACTGATCCGTGTGGTATGAGAGTCTCTAGCAGCCCAGTGGGCAAGGAGACTTTCGATGAAAGGCAAGAAGCACAAGCCGGAGCAGATCATCAGATAACGTCCTAATAGATGCGCACAAATGAAAAAGGCGATAACGTCCTAATAGATGCGCACAAATGAAAAAAGGCAGTCCTAGAGTTGGTAATTGATAGGCCTGAGAAACCTTTACCAACCAGCGAGGACTGCCATGACGAGTGTAGGACAAAATCCGAATGAAGCAAGTTTCCGGGATGTAATTCGCGTCGATGAAGGCCAGGTGCGAGCGCACGTGGACGAGCTGGTGCGAGCCAGCGTCGAGCAGACGCTCAACGGCCTGCTGGATGCCGAGGCGGACGAATTGTGCGGTGCGGCTCGCTACGAGCGGTCGCCGGATCGTGTGGACAGCCGGGCCGGCAGCTACCGTCGCAAGCTGCTGACGAAGGCGGGCGAAGTGGATCTGAAGGTGCCGCGTCTGCGAAGCCTGCCGTTCGAGACCCAGATCATCGAGCGTTACCGCCGTCGCGAAAGCAGCGTCGAGGAAGCGCTGGTCGAGATGTACCTGGCCGGCGTCAGCGTGCGGCGAGTGGAAGACATCACCGAAGCCTTGTGGGGCGAGCGAGTCAGTCCCAGCACGGTCAGCGAGCTGAATCAGAAGATTTACACGCAGATCGAAGCCTGGCGCAATCGGCCGCTGGAAGGGGAACACGCTTATGTGTTCCTGGACGGGATCTGGCTGAAGCGTTCGTGGGGCGGCGAGGTGAAGAACGTGGCGGTGCTGGTGGCGATTGGCGTGCGGAGCGATGGTTACCGGGAGATCTTGGGAGTGGCCGAGGGGCTGCAGGAGGACAAGGAGAGCTGGCGCGGTTTTCTACGCCACTTGAAAGAGCGTGGCCTGCGCGGCGTGCGGCTGATTACTTCGGACAAGAGCCTGGGCCTGGTGGAGTGCTTGCCCGAGTTCTTTCCGGAGGCGGCCTGGCAGCGTTGCACGGTACATTTCTATCGCAATGTGTTCACGGTGGTCCCGCAGAGCAAGCGGAAATAAGTGGCGGCGATGCTCAAGGCGATTCATGGTCAGGAAGATCGCCAGGCTGCCCGGGAGAAAGCTCAGGCCGTGGTCGCCAAACTAACGGCGATGCGTTTGGGCCAGGCGGCCGAGATCGTGCGTTTGGGCCACGACGAAACCCTTTCGTACATGGCCTTCCCGCGCGAGCACTGGACACGGCTACGAACCAACAACGTGTTGGAACGGATCATGCGTGAGATTCGCAGGCGAACCCGTGTGGTGGGCGCGTTCCCGGATGGACGCAGCGCTTTGATGCTGGTCGCGGCGCGGCTGCGTCACATCGCCGGTACGAAGTGGGGCACGCGATGTTACCTGGACATGGAACGACTACGAGAACCCGTGGAGGACGCACAGTTGTGAACGGTGCCCGAATAGTGCAGCGCTTGGCGGGTAGCCGACGGTCGGTCGAAAAGTGCAGCGCTCATGGCCTGATTCGCGGATTCGTGAGGAAGACTTGCGACGGTAAATCCGTCACAAGCCCTACGAACCGCGAGAAACATGAGTGTACGACGAAATGGACCAATGGACCGAAATCCGTCGCTTGGTGCTGACCAAGCAGAAGAGCAAGCGAGCGATCTGTGAAGAATACAAGCTGCACTGGAAAACGCTGAAGAAGATTCTCAACCACGAAGAGCCGCCGGGCTATCGGCAACGTCAGCCGCGTAGCAAGCCGAAACTCGATCGGGTGCTGCCGATCATCCACGAGATTCTCAAACAAGATAAAACAGCCCCACCCAAGCAACGCCACACGATCAAGCGGATCTTCGATCGACTGTGCGCGGAGCATGAGTACGACGGCGGGATCAGCGTGGTCGGCGACGCGGTGCGTGCTTGGCGGGCCGGCACGGCCGAGGTGTTCATGCCGCTCGCACATCCAGCGGGCCAGGCTCAGGTCGACTTCGGCGAAGCGACCGTCCGACTGCAAGGCCAAGAGACGAAGGTAGCTTATTTCGTGATGGCGCTGCCGTTTAGCGACGCCTTCTTCTGCCAGGTGTTTCCCCGCGAATGCACCGAGACGTTCCAAGAAGGACACTGTCGGGCATTCCAATTCTTCGGCGGCGTGCCCACTCGGATCAGCTACGACAACAGCCGCATCGCCGTATCGAAGTTCGTCGGCCGGCGCGGCGATACGCCGACGAAGGAGTTCTTGCGGTTGGAAAGCCACTTCCTGTTTGAGCATCATTTTTGTCTCGTGCGTCGCGCCAATGAAAAAGGGCACGTGGAAGGTTCGGTCGGATTCGCTCGTCGCAACTTCATGGTGCCGGTTCCGCAGATCGATGATCTGGAGGAGTTCAATGAGCAGTTGGTTCAGTCCTGTCGGGACGATCTGCAACGTCGCTTGCGAGGTCAGCCCACGACCAAGCAGGGACTGTTGGAAGAAGAGCAGCGTGCGTTGTTGCCGCTACCAAAGCAGTCCTTTGAAGCCCGACGCGTCGAGCCGGCCAAGGCCAATTCGCTGTCGCTAGTCCGGTTCGACACGAACGATTACTCGGTGCCCACG
This sequence comes from uncultured Planctomycetia bacterium, assembly GCA_963807715.1. Classification (GTDB taxonomy): domain Bacteria; phylum Planctomycetota; class Planctomycetia; order Pirellulales; family PALSA-1355; genus CAWECK01. Next base: position 106,535 of record CAWECK010000014.1, on the reverse strand, counting down.
GCCTATGCGCATCACCACGTGACGGCAGTCGGCGGCATTCAAGAGGTGCGACTGGTCGTCAACGATCAGGTCGTTGCTCGTCATCCGCGCGATTGGGCACGCGAAAACGTGCATTACAATCCGCTGCATTATCTGGCTCTTTTGGAGCGCAAGCCGGGCTCATTGGACTTCGCGCGGCCGCTGGCGGACTGGAATCTGCCAGACTGTTTCGACGTGCTCAGGCGTCGGCTTGAAGGAGAACGCCAGTCCGATGGACGACGTGAATTTATCCGCGTGCTGCGGTTGTTGGAGACGCTGAAGCTGGCCGAGTTGACTCGCGCGATCGAGCGTGCCTTGGCGATCGGTGCGATCACGGTCGATGCCATTCGACTCTTGGCTGAGCAAGGGCGCGAACAGCCATCGCAATGGTTCAGCCTGGATGGCCGGCCACATCTGCAAGGTCACGAGATTCCGCCGCCGCACTTGGAGCACTACGCCTGCTTGCTGCCAGGAGGTGACCGATGAAGTCGATCGAAACCAAAAGCCTGGTACTGCTCCAGCATCACTTGAAAATGCTGCGACTGCCGACGATGCACGACGAGTGCGAAAAGCTGGCCACGCGTTGTGCCCAGGAGAACGTGGATCACCTGGCGTTCTTGTTGCAACTGTGTGAGATGGAACTGCTCGATCGGGAGAAACGCAGCGCGCAGCGGCGACTGCGATTCGCGCGGTTCCCCAATCACAAGACGCTCGATGATTTCAAGTTCGCATCCCAGCCGTCGCTCAATCGGCTGTTGGTCGCGGAATTGATGCGTTGTCAGTATATTGAGCAGCGCGCGAGCGTGATCTTGATCGGCAATCCAGGCACGGGCAAGACCCACGTGGCGACCGCCTTGGCGATCGAAGCCTGCCATCGCGGTTATCAAGTTCGGTTTTATCGCGTGACGGAACTGGTCACGCAGTTAATGGAAGCCCGCGAAGAGCGGCAACTGTTGCGGATGAAGGCCCAGTTAGCCAAGCTCGATCTGTTGGTCTTGGACGAACTGGGCTACGTGCCGGCCAGTAAGCTCGGCGCGGAGTTGCTGTTCGATGTAATCAGCACTGCGTACGAACGGCAGAGCGTGATCGTGACGACGAACTTGCCGTTCGGCCAGTGGACCGAGGTGCTCGGCAGCGAACGCTTGACCGGTGCCGTGTTGGATCGGTTAACGCATCGCTGCCACATTCTGGAGGCGACTGGCGAGAGCTACCGGCTCAAAGATGCCCGCCGCCAGCGCCGGGACGAGGCGGTTGTGCCTGAGCAGGAAGAATCGTCACCATCCGACTCGTCGTGACAATTGTTGCGACCCCACTCCTCCTCCGGAGGAGGAGTGGGAAAACGCTTTCATTCCCCGGAAACGCTACGTAGACTAGGAACCTATCACCCTCCGAGCGCTGCACTATTCACCCGCCAAGCGCTGCACTATTCGGGCACCGTTCACAAGTCACTCGAAAACCAGGGGCGTGCCAATGTTGTTGTTTATCGGCCGCCGTCGTGTTTTCATCCGCGACTGTTTTAAACGAATTGCCGAAGCCGTACTGCTCAGCCTCTGTGACAAACGCCGTCGCCTCGGCGAACTTGCGGAAATGAGCGACCGTAACTTCCGTGGTACCCATCCAAAAAGGCCTGGTGATGATGACTTGATGCTGTGGTCGCTCGGCCGTTTGAATGTGGTCTTTAGTCGGGCCGTCGACTTCGATTTCGGCAGCTGCCTTCAGTGCTGCTTCAACCTGCTTATCGCTGCTGCCCATCAGGAAATCGCCAGGAGGGACAAGCGTCATTCGCATGCCGATGCTGTTGGTCTTCTCAGCGGTTGAGCCCAAGTGTTTCGCCCAAGCATCTTGATGAGCGCGAGCTTGTTTCGCGTCGAAGGGGGCATTGGCGATTGGAGGGGCGGGATCGGTCGCGGAAATCGATGGCGCGGCAAGCGACGAATCCGGTTCCGGTGCAACGTTGGCGGTTGTTGGAAGCGTCACCGGATCAGCGCTGTGTGGTGTCGCGGTTGCATGCGGAGAGGTCGACTGCACTTCAAATGAATTGCCGTCGAGCACCTCGATCCGGGCGACTTCCTTGCCGTCCTTGTTGCGGACGGCTACGACAATGCCCAGGAATACGAGCAACAATCCGGCAGCGCCAGTTCCGATGAGCCATCTTGCGTTCATCTGGGATGGACCTTGTCCGGTGGCCAGGCCAATTTGGGTCTGCGAGGACCTCCTCATCGCAGTCGCGTCGCGAACCGACGCACTCTGCAAACCGTCTCTGCATTTTTCTAAATCTGCCACAACTTCCGTAATCGACTGGTAGCGATCTTCGACTTTCTTGGCCACCATCTTTTTGAAAACGGTGTCCAGTTGCGGGGGTACCTCACATTTAACATCTCGCAGCGATGGAATGGGGTCGATTTGATGGGCCACGATTTTGGCGGTTAATGACTCGCCATCGTAAGTCGCTTTCCCGGTGATCAGGAAGTAAAGCGAACAACCCAGGCTGTATATGTCGGCCCGCGCGTCGGCGTGTCGGGGACTGCGGGCCTGCTCGGGAGCCATGTAATCGATCGTGCCCATGACGGTACCGGTGCCAGTCAAGTCGGCGCGAGTTGCAACATCGCATTCCAGCAGATCCAGCCGGGCCAGTCCCATGTCGAGAATCTTGACAATGCCCTTCCTATCCAACAGCAGATTGGCGGGCTTGATGTCTCGGTGGATGACCCCTTCACCGTGGGCAAACTCCAGCCCACGAGCCGCTTGCAGGATATAGTCGACGGCTTTGGCGACGGGAATTGGCCCGTTCTTCTTAACGTGCGCCGAGAGATCGCTTCCCTCGACGTACTCCATAACCAGGTAGTTCTTTCCGTTCGCCACACCGGCATCGTAGGCGGTGACGATGTTGGAATGCGTCAACTTGGCGGCCGCTTCGACCTCACGCTGGAAACGCATGACGTTGCTTGCGTTCTTCACTGCCGCGGCCGTAAGCAATTTCAAGGCGACAATCCGCTTCATGCGGCGATGCTGGGCCTTGAAAACCTGGCCCATGCCGCCAGCACCAGTGAAGTCCAAAATCATGTAATCACCTAGTGTAGTGCTTCACTGTTTCGGGAACTTATTTGGTTGCTTGTGCGTCGAAGGGTTCATCAGGAGGATGAACCTATGCGGATCGCACCAGCCATTGTAGTTTCGGAGGAAGATCGCCGGACCTTGCAGCGCTGGTCGCGAGGCCGCAGCACGGCGGCGCGACTCGTGCTGCGAGCCAAGATCGTTTTGCTGGCCGCTGCCGGCAAGTTGAACAAGGACATTGCCACCGAGTTGAAGACGGGCATGAAGACCGTGTGCCAATGGCGGAGTCGCTTTGCCAAGCAGGGGCTGGCAGGCATCGAGAAGGACGCCCCGCGTGGTGCTAAGCCGGCCAGCACCACCGCGGCGCTGGCTGCGGAGATCGTTCGTAAGACCACGACAGAAAAGCCACCGGCCGCGACACATTGGAGTACGCGTACGCTGGCCGAAGAATTGGACACGTCGCCGTCGATGGTTCAGCGCGTTTGGAAAGCCCACGGCCTGCAACCGCATCGCACCAAGACGTTCAAGCTGTCGAACGATCCGCAGTTTGCCGAAAAGCTGATCGATGTCGTGGGCTTGTACCTGAACCCGCCGGAGCATGCGATTGTCCTCTGCGTCGACGAGAAGAGTCAGATTCAGGCCCTGGATCGCACCCAGAAGAGTTTGCCGATTTATCCGGGCCGCCTGGGGACGATGACCCACGACTACAAGCGAAACGGCACCACGACGCTGTTTGCGGCGCTCAACGTGGTGGAAGGAATTGTCATCGAAGCATGTATGTCTCGGCATCGACATCAGGAGTGGATCAAGTTTCTGAAACACATCGACACCGCGACTGACCCGGCAGCTCAACTGCATTTGATTGCCGACAACTATGCAACCCACAAGCACCCCAAGGTGCGACGATGGCTGGCGCGCCATCCGCGATTTCATATGCACTTCACACCGACCAGCAGCTCTTGGCTTAACCTGGTGGAACGCTGGTTTCGCGATCTCACGCAGAAGCGGTTGCGGCGCGGCACGTTCACCAGCGTCCGTCAACTGCAGGAGGCCATTTTCGAGTACGTCGAGCATCACAACGACCGGACTAAAGGTTACCTCTGGAAGGCCCTGCCCGATGCAATCCTGGCCAAAGTTCGCCGCGCCCGAGCCGTTCTCGATAACTCCCCAACAACTTGAAGCACTACACTAGGCTTTGTCTCAAAACCGGTATTTGAGAACGGGAGTAACTTTGTCACATTGAGCCGATCTTATTTTCCGCCAAGGAGGGCGAACGATGGCTCGGCTATTGCTTACGGATGACGAATGGGACTGCATTTCAGACTTGTTTGGCGAACCGGCCGCGACGGGGCGGCCGCCGGTCAGTCGTCGGCAGGTGATGGACGGCATCTTATGGGTCTTGCGCACGGGCTCGCCTTGGCGGGATCTGCCCAACGAGTTTGGTGCTTGGCAGACCGTCTGGCGACTCTTCGATCGCTGGAACGCCGACGGAACGCTGGACGCGGCGCTGCGGCAACTGCAGGCGTCGTATGCTGAGGTGGGCGATATCAGCGACGAACTTTGGTGCATCGACGCCACGATTGTAAGGGCCGCCCGTTGTTCGACGGGCGGTGGAAAAAAGGGGACCCGAAAGAGCCAGCCGATCATGCGTTAGGCCGTTCTCGCGGAGGTTTTGGCACCAAAATCCATTTGCTCTGCGACGCCAACGGTCATCCGCTGGAGTTTCATCTCACGGCCGGTCAGGACCACGAGTCCACCGGAGTTGAGCCGCTGCTGGAAGCCGCCGACACCAGCCTGTTCCATCACGACGGTGAACCGATCGCCTGGCCCCTGCAAATGGCCGGCGACAAAGGCTACCGTGCCAACTGGATCGACGAGTGCCTGCTTCGCCTTGAAATTCATCCGGTCATTCCCTCCAAAACCAACCAAGATCGCGACGCTCGCCCGGTCGAGTTCGATGCCGACGCTTACAAGCGGCGCAATATCATCGAACGACTCGTCGGCTGGCTCAAAGAAAGCCGCCGCATCTTCTCTCGCTTCGAAAAAACTGCGATAAACTTCGGCGGCATGTTGAAAGTCGCCTTCATCCGGCGATACCTCCGACTCATGGGTAATTAAACTTTTGAGACAAAGCCTAGGAAGCTGTGTCAAGTGGAGATGCCTTGCAGCTTTGCGGAACTGAATGAGATAATGTTAAATTGTGGCTGGTCCGATTAAGGTGAGTTTGCCTGAGGACGCATAGAATGGTGGAATCAAACGGTGGTCACGGCCGTACGCCGTACGAAAAGAAGTTCGCAAACTTCATCCAACTCCTCGCTACGACGCCTGAAGAAGTCGTTATCATACATCATCCGCAAGTACTCGGAGATACGTTCGATGAACTTGTCGAGAGCCTGAACCGGATTGCAGATTCCGGAAAAAAGCTAGGGGTGATGCCCAGAGTGCAGAGAAGACCTGGCGTGGAGAATTGGTGAAGAAGTCACTAAGCAGTAGTTTCTAGGACTTTGTGCGATTCAATAGGACGCCCCTTTCGGGCCATCATGCGGTTGGTAACGACCGGCCTGATACCCGAAAGGAGTGCGTCATGGATGGCGTATCAACTCTTGCACATGATGCTCCCCGGCGAATTCGATCCCATTGGGCAACCGCTCGCTGGCCGCCGCTCTAACGGCCGACAAAACGATCCAGACCCACACCAGACAACGGCAGAACGAAGAATAACGCGGCACCGGGAATTACCTCGTGGACGAACCCACCGGCAGCGACGATTACCAGCCAACCGGCCTGCGCCGCCGCGAAATTGAATTCCGAAAGCGCCGAAGCGGGCGTGCCATGATAGCCCGAGGTGGATCGCGGCGCAACCTCGGGGCGGCTTTAGGGATTGGCAGGGAATAGCCTGTCTACGAGCCTCTGTAGTGCCGTGTCGGGATGACGACTCAACAATGCGCGCAGTAAATCCGGATCTGCGGCTCGAACATCGATTTCGCCAACGGTATTGTTAGCTTGAACGGAAAGCGTTACCTTCTTTCTGCCGCCACTCAATTGGACGGGATTGGGAGCGATCGTCGCGCCTTTGGTAGCTATGGGCAACACACGGATGTTTTTTCCGGCCGCCTGGTAATCCGTCGAGCAGGAAATCGTTGTGCCGACGGTGACCTTGAGGATAAAGTCGGTTAGATCTGTTCCCATTACGTACGCAAAAACCGGCCCGTCGTAATTGACGATGGCCTCCGGCACGGGAGCCGTTCGCACGTACCGAAATTCGATCTTTTGGGCGTTGGCGGTCTGGGGACGCTCTAGGAACTTGTCGGCGTCGCCAATGGTGCCAGTAAATACTTCCCCCGTAGTCGTGTCCTCGATCTCAATCGGGCCAGCCACTAGTGTGCTACCCTTGGCCTTCGGGACCCCCAGTTCGACCACCTCGTAGGCAGGCTCTCCCGATGCTTGCGTGCGCGTATCGAAAATCAAATCGTCGAGCTTTGTTGCCGTGACGGTCCAAACCGACTTGCCCGTTGCTTTGTCGAACGGTGCGAGGAGGGCCACGCTGGATTCGCCGTTCTTGAGCGTTTGCTTCCCGAGCTTGAAGATCGCATCCTTCTGAAACAAGATGAAATCCACCCCGGTCAAGTCCTCGGGCGCCGGATTGGCAATCGTGACGAATGCGCGTTAAAATTTGCGTCGAACTTCAGCGGATGTTGTTTATTGGGCGTCAGTGTTACCCGATATTGTGGCGCCCAGGGGGTCGTGGCGAACCGGTAACGAACGGTTCCCTTCGTTTTTTTCAATCCCGAGAGGGCCTTGATGGTAATTCCCGAGTTCGCGCCGCCAGCCAACACGGTGGACGCGGGAACGATTTGCTCCACCTTCGCGATCGGAATTACAACAGGGGGAACATCCGTCGAATTCAGGTTGGTGCCGTCGAAGTTCAGCAGCGTGATGGTCTGATCCTTTTTTGCTCCTGCGACGGTGACCGTGATCGATTGATTCGCGAGCTCGTTCAGCCGAATACCCAGTTGCACGGCGTTCATGATGCCCGGATCCAAGCGAAACGCCTTTTGCACATTCGCCACCGGGTTTGCCGGAGCCATTCCGATCACCACCTGCAAGTGCTGCGCCGGGTCCTCGGTAATCACCTCCAGTGAGCTCGCGGCTTCCGCTGCATGCTTGGCGTCGACCGAAATCGTCAGCCCGGCTTCGTCAAAGTTATCCTCGTGAATGACCGTGCAGGTCGCCTTTCCGAGACCGTCGTTTCGGATTTCGATTTTCGTCAACTTGGCGGGCTTGAGAGGTGGTGGGGGGACGACCGGCTGGGCTGGCGGGGCAGCGGCCGCCTGGTCTGCCTGCTGGGCGACAGCCGCCGAGCAGTTACAGGCCGTGGCAACGCCAATCAGACAATACAGCAGTGCAAACCAAACAACCCGAGCTTGGGGTCGAAGTTGGGGCAGCATGCACGTCACTCCTTATTGTGGCTGCCAGCAGACGGCAACTCGCGGCACCTCATTTTGATTGTTAACTAGACTCCCATGAGTGTAGTTGCTACGTACGGCAATTTGAAGATGGGAGAACACCGTAAAATAGAAAAAGAAAGAGGCCGGTCACTTTCCGGTGTCCGGCCCCTTTGGCAAGCTTTCAAATTTCCAGGCTGCTCGCCCCGTTATTGAATCTGACGGAATGTAACGTCCAGTACCATATTGCCTTGCACCGCATCGATAAGAGTTGGCGACGCCCCGATCGAGCCGCGAAGCAGCCATCGCGCCTGTGAATTGGGCGTGGGCGCCACCATTCCGAAGCTTGTGCCCGCCGCGGTGATTAAGTTCCCCGCCAGGGCGTTGAAATACGTGCCGTCGATGACGTAGCGTTGACGTTGGGCGTCCAGGCGAGCCGTCGCCGTCCACGTGCCCAGCACCAGGCCGTTCGACGGACTCGCCTCGGACAGGGTGAACACAATCGACACCGTTACGGAAGCCGATGCCAGCGGTCCCGACACCAGGATCTCCGGCACCGACCCGAAGGTTATCGTCGAGGCAGCCGCCGGCGGACCGGCCTTGTACCAAATATCCAACGCGGCGTTTTGGGTCGCCCAGGCGAAGCGCTGTCCCACCACGCCGTGCGTGATCAGGGGCACCAGCATGTGGCTGCTCACGCCGTAGGGCGCCGCAATCTGCATGTCCACGAAGTTGCTGTACGGATCGCTCAACGGCTGCACACCGGGCGGGATCGTCACTTCCAGCACCTGGCGGCTGAGCATGCGGAACGGAACGGAGCCGCCCGCCCGCGATCACGCGCAGTTTCCAGCACGTTGAAACGGCGGCCGACGAGGTACAGAGTCGTCGAACCGTCGGCGTCGATGCCCGGGGCGCCGTACCAACCATCGATCTGCGGCCCCAAACCACTGACGCCGGTCTCGAACAAGTCGAAGCCACCCAGGGTATTTGAATACGGAACCTCGATCTTTACGCTCTGCAATGGCATCCGAGCGCTGAGCTGCCTGAGCACGTCTCCCATCTGTCCGACGTCGCCGGGACGGTAGCGATTGGAATCGCACGTTTGATTCAACGTGGCCTCAATCGCCTGATACGTTCGGCTGATCCGCATCGTATCGTGCATGGTCAGTTCTTTCTTCCGCGGATTGGTAACGCAAAACCAGTTGGTCCGGCTGGTCACCGTCATGTAGGGCACGAACGACGGCATGATGACGACGGCCGAGCATTCGCGAATGCCTGGTTCGAGTTTCCGATCCCGCAAGTCGTGATCGCGGCTTGGACCACCCCCGATGGTCTGGGCAAAGGCTCCTAGCGTGCCCGGCGAGTCCGGCGACTGCACTCGCGGGGCGAATCGCCAGCCGAACGTATCGTTGCCGTGGGAGAAAGCGACCGCGGTGCGGTTTAGATCGATCGACTCCTGATCCATTTCCTGCCGGCGCATGAAGCGTCCGGCGGCACTGGGACTTGTCGATCCATTGGCGACGGCCACCGCGACGGCCAGTTGCAGTTCCCGGCGTCGGCTGTACACGTCGGCCACGTTTTGATCGTCGGTGGCCGGGTCGAGGGCGAAGACAATGACCGGCCAGCGGCATTGAACGTATTGCTTGAAGGCCTCGTGAGCGTGCGGCGTGAGGATCTCTTTCGGATCGGTGAAATGCAAGCCGTCACCGCCGACACAGTGGCAGCCTTTCGATTCTGAAACGCTTTGCATGTCCTTGACTAATTGCACGTTCAGCAAGGAGGCGTCGACGATAATTGCCCAAGCCAGGGCGGACGTCAATGTCCGTTTCGTCGCGCCGCCAACGTCCTTCATGAACGCCTCGCGCGTCTGCTCCACTGCTTCCCAATCGCGAGAATCGATGGCGGTTGCCAGGTCACGCGAAGAATACGTCGTCCAAAGACGGTAGTTTTCCTTTTTACACAGAAAGTCGTAGGCCACTCGCGTTTCCAGCGCAAGATATTGACGAATGTCGTAGACCTGAAGCACTGGCTGGTTGGCGACATTGGTCCGTAGACTTGTAAAGGCGTTGTACGCAATCTCCATGAAGGAACTGAACCCATATGTTTGTATTATCTGAGAACCAGCCACCGGACGTCGAACGGTTCCGGATCCAGCATGCGGTTGGACCGACACGTTCGGGCCGCTTTCAAAAATGTTGTTGACGTAGGAACTATTGCCACTATCCAACTGAAGGCTCATTCCACCGGTGTAACTCCCTTTTACATCGTAGATACTTCCGATAAAACCTTGGAGTGTCTGGTAAAGGTGAAGGCTTGCTATGTCCGCAGGCGCGTCTCCATTCGGTTTCGGAGGCGGCAGTGTATTGCTGGGCAGCAATTCAGGCCCCGGCAATAGATTAATTGGTAGGTTATGATGATCGACGAAGTACCCAGGGCTTATATCGGAGGGCGCAGTTAAGCTGATGGGGACGGGAATTCTTTTCATATTCAACGGACTGTTGAAGCACTTGTCCGCATCATTGCGAGCGGGTACGTAGAGTACGGTCAATTTGGGGTTTGCTGCGTTTTCAGACAAATCGTCCAGAGCTACCGCGATCTCGTAATTCGTAACTCTCAAAAATGCGCCGTCCGGCGCACTTTGTCCCCCAGGTAGTTCTTTCCCGCCAATAGGAATGTCCCATAGCGGGGCGATTGGGTCGCGCTCACCGCAAGGTTTTGTAAAGTCGTTTTTCTCGCTCTTAGCCAACGCTGCGACTTGCAACAACCGGAATTGCAAATATGGGCGAAACGCGTAAAGATACTGCACGTCGGCAGCAAGTTCTTTATGCTGTAAGGCGTAGGCCGAAAAGCCAACGAGCCAGGTGTCGTACGCCTCGATCCACTTCTGCACGCGTCCCTTGTTGGCCCAATAACTCGTCACAAACCGCTTGGCCTCTTCCGTGTCGTTGTTAAGCAACTGCGCTAGCGGCAGGGACAGCATGTCCGTGATGTCGTTGATCATCAGGTTGCGCGTCGTGGTGGGTAGCAAGTCGTCGCTGAGTTGCGGGGTCAGCGTAAACGTGACTTCGGCCCCGTAACCCTTTCGAGTGTTGTGTCCGGGCAGGACACTCACCGGAATACGGACCAGGTTGAGCGAGTATCCCGGCGAGTCCGCCGTGTCGCCGCCTTCGTTGTTGCGGCGAAGTTGATTGATGTGATCCAGGTAACGGGACAACTGGTCGATTTCGATCGACGGCTCCAACGAAAGATTGCCAGCGGCAAAATGGGTCAGGTCGACCTTCGTAAGGGGCGGCAGGCGCGTGATGCCGGCAGCAGCAGCCGGATCGAAACCGGTGCTCGGCGTGATTAAGGTCAACGCCTGGTTGCTCGTGGGAAGCGCCGCCCCGCCGCTGGCCGCGTTGAGCGCGAAGGCCAGTGATAGCGAAGCTTGATCGGTCCGCAGCACGAATGGCACTTAGATTCTTGTAATGCCTTTAGCCATATTGCGTTTGATCTCGGCGCGGGGCTTTGTCATCCAGTCATAGTGATTGCGTCGCAGCTTTTTCATGCGAGGCTCGTAACGATCGGGTCGGTCGGCAACTCGATGGGTGGCGATGGCATCGAGCAGGTTTTGGTAGACTCGGAAACGATATGCCGGGTCATGAGCGGTCCGAAGCTCAATCAATGGCTGAAAGGCTTCTAGCGTTTGCAGAGTTCCTTTGAAGCTGATGGTCCGTGGCTCGGCATGATGGCTGGAAGCGGCTTGTGCCATGATTGTGCGGATGAGATTGTAGGCCAGGACATGCACCAGACCTCCTTATGCACCAACTCGGGCGTTTTGCAGCGTAGGTGGTGCATTTGCATGGTCGACTTGATGGAACGTAGATCGAGTTCGTTGTTCCACCGCGCACGATACAGAGTCGCCAGATCGTCTTTGGTCGTTTGCTGCGGGTCCAGCAATGTCGTCACCACAACAATGACCTTGGTCCGGAATCCAGGTTGCGCGACTCGAATCCTCGCTTCTCGAATGGTGATGCACTCAGGGAGTGATTTGTAGGTTTGCCAATCCAGCGAACGAATCGACGTCGGCTTGAACCAGCGAACGATGTGGTCATCGTCGCCAAGGCGCTCTCCACGTCGAAAGTCCGGTTTGCGGTTGGCTTTGTTTAGGCGACTGACCAAATCTACGCCGCGCTGTTGGAGCAGCAAAATGTTCGTCCAATTCGCCATCAGACAATCCGCGAGCAGAACATCTCTGGGATCAAGCACGTCCCACAGTCGGCGAAGTAAGCTGACTTCGCCTTGTCCTTTGCCGGCATATCGGCAAAAGCCGAGACTCACGATTGCCCCACAAGACAACGAAGTAATGGCCCCGATTCGCGCGAGGGGAAAGCCTAGGCCCGGCTTCTGATTGTAGACTTGCGGATAAGCCTGTTGATTCTCTGGAGTATCCGGCATGGTGACGGTCGTGCCGTCGAACATGTACACCCGTCTCCCTTTCCACAGCCAATAATGATCGGCCTGGGCATTCAAAACGCGTCCGACTAAACAGGCGACGGCGGAGAAGAACTTCTCTGGCAACCTTTTTCTGGCTTGGCAGTAGGCACCCGTGTTGGCTGAGCAGGCTGGCTGCCCTCGGGACACTCGATGGGCGATCAATCGAGCCACAGCGGCTCGGCATGAATGATCGGCGCTCAACACCTGGTTCAGAAAAACCCACAAGGTGATGAGTGGCGAAAATATGCGATCCTTCCAAGGTGCCTCGATTGACGCCAGTGCTGGCGCAATCGTTGCTTCAGAAAGGGCTGTCGCAAAAGGCAGGTTGCCATCTTGCAGAAACTGACGCCTCAGGAATTTCATCTGTTGTCGAACAAGTCCGCGATTACAATACCGCATTCTTGGGCCTCCTTGCCGTTGATGGATGTCGTTGACAAACAACCATCTACGCAAGCGAGGCCTTTTTGCCTATGTCACTTCAACCCAAGCACTTGCTCCATATCTATGTGCCATTCGTCCGCAGCACCGAGGCTTGCAGCGTCTCCTTGAAAACGTCGGAGTTGAATCGCTTGGCGATTTCCCGTTCGTAGTCGAAGCGATGCTTGGTCAGCCGGGCTTCGCCCCACACGTCCGGATGCTTCGGGACCGCCGAGCCATAGCTCTCGATCAGATGCTCCAGCCAATCGATTTCTTTCGCCAAGTCCTCTACGCCCGGGTCGCGGCCGGCCAGCGGCGGCTTTTTCTCGAAGAGCGCCCGATACGTGTGTCGGACCACTTTAGCCGTTCCACTGATCGGATCGTCGGCTTTGACGAATGCTTGGGACGGCATCAGCAAGGCTATTCCCAGCACGATAAGCATGCGAAGTCGCATTAGTCGGACCCTTCCAAGAATTGGAAAATGTTGGCTGGCTCGCCGTTAAGATCGCTAGCAGCGAAAAAATCGTTCCGGAAATTTCCGGAACATCGTTCGCATCGGAATGCGCGCTTCGCAACGGAAAAACGCATACCGACGCCAAGAACGCTACGAACGTCCTTATCGTCAAAACGGAAGCCCTCCTTCAGGGGCAACGTATTCCCACCATATAAATTACCCCACTTATGGATCTTGCACGGCAAGTTCGGAGGAATCTCCGCCGCGTTGCTAGACCTTAAACAAGCGTACTTTTGCTAGCAGTTCACTGACAGCACGCTGCGGAACCTCTTTGTTTGCAATGCATTTGCCATGCTAGCACTGAACAGTTTTTGCGGCGTCCACTTTCACTTGAAATCACCAGGCAGTATTTTATACCCGACAAGTACACAATCGTGGTTTTTTCGATGTTTGCCGGACATTTACGACTTCGTTCGGTCGGAGATCGACATTCTTCGCTTGTTTAAGGGCTAGAGCGGCTTCACAGAGGGTCTATGGCAGTTTATGCCAGTGCTTGGACAACCCTGTTCAGAAGCCGGCCGCTCAAACCGCGGGAGGGAATTCATTCCCACGGCCTTTCCTAGATGCAACGTGTCCTTCCGGCAGGCGTGAAAAACCTTTGGACGCCGTTCTGCCATGGCCGGCGATAGCGGGCGGAAGCTGCCGGTGTACGCTTACGTGGCACCTTCAGATCAACTTTGCCTGCCTTCGCAACAGCTTGCGACGGTAGCTGCCGGCCCGGCTGTCCGCAGCGCCGGTAGCGACAAACCGACGCGACCTAACCGCGCGGTGACAATCAGCTGACAGCCGTCTCCGCTAAAGCCATCATTGCAGCGCGAATATTCTTGGGCAGACTGCCCCACGCCGCGATGATTCGTTGCAGCCCGGCATCAAGCAATGCCAGGTCGTGCCAGCTGGAGCGCCCAGAATGCAGCGCCCGTGCAGCACGGAACCCCTGGCAAAATTCGCAACCGCACTCGCCGTCATCGATTGCGTCGAAATCGCTAGTGGATTCGACTCCCGTGCCCTCCGCTTTGACAACCGCCGCCAATTGACGTCGGTCAGCGACTAAACCCTTGCTCTGGCAAGGGTTTTTGAATTCCGGGTCGGAGTGGGCATTGCCATCCGCCGACAGCGAATGCCCCTCAGCGCCGCCCGAAATGCAGCGCATTTGCAGCGCACGGTCCGGGTGCGTCTTTGCAGCCGGGACGGGATTCGGTGAACTCTTCGGGACTGGCAGCTTCGCCACCGCCTTGGCCTGATCTTGGATACCAATGTGCGTATACCGCATCGTCATTTTCACGTCCGTATGACGGGCCAACTCCTTGGCCTCCGGTAACGACGCGCCGCTGCGCAATAACTGCGTAATGTAAGTGTGCCTGTAGGCGGCAGTTAGAAAGTGCAGCGCTGGGGCGGTCGAAATGTGTAGCGCGGGTTGGTTGGTTACCTGGGTTTGCTTGGTTAAGGAATTAACAATTAGGCCGAATGTGCTGCGCGGCGGCGGCGTTTGGCGTCTTGCAGACGATAGCTTTCACCACGGGTTTCCAGGATGTGGCAACGGTGCGTCAGTCGGTCCAGCGCCGCGCCTGTGAGTCGCTCGTTGCCGAGCACTTCGGTCCAGTTCTCGAAGGGCAGGTTGGTGGTGACGATCAGGCTATTCCGTTCGTAGGCCGAGGCGATCACATCGAACAGTAACTCGGCTCCGGCCTTGGAAGCCGGCACGTAGCCGAACTCGTCCAGGATCAATAAGTCCAGCTTGCTCAAGAGCTGACGCATTCGCAAGAGCTGGCGTTCTTCTTTCGCTTCCAGGAGCGAGGTGATCAGCTCGGTCACGCGCCAGAAGCGGACACGTTTCCCTTGCCCGCAGGCGGCGATTCCCAAAGCGGTGGCCAGATGCGTCTTGCCCGTGCCGGACGGACCGACCACCAACACGTTTTCACGATGTTCCAGATAATCGCCGCGTGCCAACTCGATCACCAGCGGCTTATTGAGACTGGGTCGGGCTATGAACTCAAATTCGTCGAGTCCCTTGTGCGTGGGGAAGCGCGCGGCTTTAAGGCGTCGCTCGGCCGCCTTGCGTTCGCGTTCGATCAATTCCAGTTCACAGAGTTGCAACAGATAGCCCAAGTGATCTTGGTTGTCTTGTGCGGCGCGGACTGCCACCTTCTCGCACTCGGCCGTCATCGTCGGCAGCTTGAGTGACTTGAGATGATGTTTCACTAACACCGTGCTCTTGGTTTCGGCCTTGCTCATGAGGTCACCTCCAGCAGGCTGCGATAGGCGGCCACGCTCGTCGATTCGATGTGGAAGCGTTGCAAGTGAGGATGGTGATCGAGTCGAAAGAACTTCACGGGCTGCTCGGCGCGGTGCTCGACGATCAGCTGAATGGCGTCGGGATCGATCACGTCGATCTCCAGGGCGTATTCGACCGCATCCGTTAGTTGGCTGAGGCTGTAGCGCTCCAGTAATCGCAACACACGAATGAATGGACGTGTGCCCGTGCCCAGCGCCTCCAAACGCCGGCGCAATAAACCGTAGCACTCAGGAAGTTGCCAGTCGACCATCGGGCGAGCATAGTCGAAGCCGCCCGGCTTGCGTTCCAAGAGGGCCAAGTAATGCATCGGCTCGAAGAATTCGCGGTTTCGCTCCCAGCAGCGCGCATGTCGCGCCACCAGGCGATCTTCGTAGGTCAGTCGCACCTCATCGATCGTGGCGATGACGGTCAGTTGCCGATGGGCATACTTCGTCGGCACGGAGTAGTGGTTCGTCTCGAACATTACCAATGACAGGGAGTCGGCGTTGGCTTGCGTCACGCGGCGAGCCTCGAAGTCGCGCTCTGGCAAGGCGAGGAAGGCGGCTTGATCCTTGCTAAGCAGTTCCGCCTTCGTGGCTGACTTGCCGCGTGGCCGCTCGTTCAAGTCTTGTTGACAACAAGCTTGTAACTGCCCATTCAACTGCTCGAATGAATCGACCTCGGGGACCGGTACGAGGAAGTTCTCGCGCGCGTAGTCGAGCAGTCGTTCCACATGACCCTTCTCATTCGGTCGCCGTACCAGGCAAAAGTGGCTCGCGAACAGGTAATGGCTCTGTAGTCGCAGGAACTCCTGCGTCAGCTTGCGGGTGCGACTGCCCAAGATCACTGCCACGGCGGTCTTGGTGTTGTCGTAAGCGATCCGTTGCGCCACTCCGCCGAAGAACTGGAACGCGCGCCGATGGCCTTCGAGAAAGACCTCCGTGCATTCGCGCGGGAACGCCTGTATGTAGACAAAGTAGTTCCAAGTTCGGCGGAAATGATCTAGGTGAACGCAAGGTCCCCCTTGTAAATGACTTGTGTCAAGCAGGTCATCCAAGGAGGGAGCCATGCGTTCACGAATCTGTTCTACCATATCGAGTCGAGAAGTTCACGAGTGGGCATTGCAATGGTTGCTGCAAGCAAAGCTACTGAAGGATCATGGTTGGCTTTGCACGGCGCTGGTCGTGTGGAATTTCGTGCTGCGTGCGGCCGCACGCAGTATTTCGATCTCGGCGGCCTGTCGCGACGTGTCGGGCGCTCCGTCCGACCAGGCGATCATGACCGCTTTGGAGGAGGGCCTTCCCAAGACGCTGGCCGTGCTGGAACGTCGCTTGAACGAAGCGTTGACGTGCGAGTTGCCATGTTGCCTGAGGCGGCGTTCGTGGCAACTGGCCATCGACTGGCACTTGTCGCCGTATTACGGACAGCCGCAGAAAAGTCGCAACGAATTGTATTACGGCCAGCCACGTCAAGGCACCAAGAAGTTCCACGCCTATGCGACGGCCTGCATCGTCAGTTATGGCCGTCGCTACACGCTGGCGCTGACCTGGGTCCGTCGCCACGAGTCGACGGTCATCGTGCTCCGGCGGCTGCTGGCAAAAATTCGCGAAATTGGTCTGAAAATCAAGCGAGTTCTGCTGGATCGCGCCTTCTTCAACGTCTCGGTAGTGGACTTCTTGCAGCAGGAAAAAGTGCCGTTCTTGATGCCCGTCGTGTTTCGTGGGCGAAAGCCCAAGCGCGGCAAGGCTACGGGCTTGCAGTGGATCAAGCGACAGCGGGCCGGTTGGTATGCCCATACGATGAAGGATCGTCGGAAGCAGGTCGCGGTGGCCGTGTGTGTGGGATATCGCAGGCATCGAAAGCGAAAAGACGCGAAGCAAGTCACCCAGAAGCTGTTCTACGCTGCGTGGCGTGTGCATGGAGCACCCGAGGAAATTCGCAAGCGGTATCGTCAGCGGTTCGGCATCGAAGCCAGCTATCGCCAGATGCGGCAGGCCCGCATCTATACGTGTACTCGGAATCCGCACTTGCGACTGCTGTTCGTCGCCGTGGCATTGATCCTGCGAAACCTCTGGGTCTGGATTCACCAAACACGACTGGCGGAAGGACCGCGCGACAATCCCACGCTGCACCTCGAACGTTTGCGCTTCAAACGAATGTTGGACTGGATCCTTCATGAGGTGGCAAGCCTATTTCACGACGGTTCAACACCTTGCGCAGTATTCGATCCATAACCCGAACTTGGAACTACTGAGACAGCATCCGAATGCGGCAGACTCATCACGAACAGCGCGACCTTCGTCAGTTGACCACGCAGCTTCACCGTGGCAAAACCAAAGTCAACCTGCGCTTCGCCGGCCGGATGTACCAACGGCAAGAACACTTCTTTCTGACCTTGCTTCCACTCTCGTACCACGTCTTTGACGCTCGTGTATCCGCCGTCAAAGCTGTGTTCCGTGCGCAGTCGCTGCCAAATTCGCTTCGCTGTGTGCCGTTGCTTCCGTGGCGCTTGCCGATCCGCGCACAGAATCTCCCGAATGATCGGCAGAAACGGTTCAATCTTCGGTCGCGCCCGAGGCTGACGCAGCTGGTAACCAGGCGGCTCCTCGTGAGCCAGCATCTTGGCCAGCGTCTGCCAATGCACGCCGTAAAGGACGCACGCAGCCCGCTTACTCAATTCTTTCGTTAAAACCCGACGACGAATCTCGGCCCATTGCTCCATGTCAGCATACACTCCTCGTGACTCCTTCGTGCCAAACGTGATGAGACTAGCCCTTCACTTTCTAGCTCGAAGAAACTGCACGTCTGTGCGCTGCACATTTCACTTGCCACTGCCCAGGCTCCGCCCCAGCGCTGCACTTTCTGACTGCCGCCTACATACGAGAAAGCAAGTGCGGCATTGTATAAGGCAAATTGGAAGATCCAGGGCGGGACAGCTGCCTCTTACACCGCGGGCGTTAGCGCCAAGATCGAAGCCGAATCCATACGGATGTCCCTTTCACAATGTGCTCAATCGATTCGCGACGGCATTTCTGCGCTTTCCTTCGATTGATAGGCGTCCTTTCTCCCCGTAAGGCATGACGATTGTTGGACTCCCATGGCAGCAGCACTGCTCCGCCGCTCGATCCAGTTCCCCCCGTCGATGTTATCAGGTAAATGGTAAATGGACGCTTGACAGCCCAGTCACGGCACTTTTGACGGCGCAACGACCTCTCCAACCAGGGTCATGACGGCCATACGGATCGCCTCGGGCAGCGTGACCCAGGAGGCAACGACGCATTGCAGATCAACGTCGAACGACGCCACGGCAAGACAGTTAGAGCACGCGGAATGCAGCGCAATTGCAGCGAGATACTCCTGGCACAATTCGCAAGCACATGACCCGTTCGCAGTTGCGTCAAAAGCGGCGACAGGTTCGAATCCCATGCCCTCCGCTATGTAAGTCTCTACTCTTAATGCAGTTGGGATGCAGCCTCAGACTGCCGTTCTCGCGACTGCCAGCCGCCAAACCGGCCACTGTTGATAAAAGTGTTGATGCCGGGTTGGCGTTGCCGCTGCAGCGAACGCTCTGCGAATTTTCGAGAATTTTTTCGCCTTAAGCTCGGTCGGCGGCTTTTCGCTACGCGGCACATTTTTGCGATTCACGTAGACCGAGTATGTCGAGCGGGGCCGCTGACGACGTTGTTCAGCGGAATAGGCGAGGCTCCTAGCGTGATTCGGCGGTAGAAAGCATCGAATAAACTTAATGCTTGGCGAATCGCCGCCCGAGTCAATCGGTCGGTGTGACGCGCGTTAGTCGTACCCGAGAGCAGTCCTTTATTGTTTCATATGGCAATCCAGATTGCGCTCCGCAACGGCGCAGCTTCAATTCGAGAGGACTTTTTCGGCACCGGTTATCGGATGGATGTAGATGAGACCCTTGGTTTGCGCGGCTTTGACCTTACGGTCGATCATTTCCTTGAACGACAAATGCCCCTCCAAAACCAGAACAAGATCTTCACCGTCAGCAAAGATGGTTTTCACGGCCTTGCCGGCGACTAGTGACTGGATGACTAGCGAACTGAAACCGTGCACCGAGAAGAAAACGCCACGTCCGTACATTTTGCCTTCGATCTTGCCTGCAAACTGGTATACGGGCTCATTTGCGGACGCCTTGTCCTGCCATTTTGCCTCGATTAAATAGTGCTCTCCGTCGAACTTAAAACTCCCGTCGATCTGCTCGCCGACGACCTTGAATGGCTCAGTTACCTCCAGAGCATCGATCCGCGCAAGCTCAGCTAAGATTTTCTCCAGCGCATAGCCTCGATCTTGAGCCTTCAAATCGCCCGCATGAAGCACCAGAAACTGCTCGCGGAGGCCAGCTATGTCGTGCTTTGGCCGCTGCCTCTCAGCTTCTGCCAACTCTCGTTTCTTGCGTTCCTCCTTGATTCGTACGTCTCGAATTTCCTGCAGTTGACGCAGGTGCGCGAGATTTTTCTCCGCCGTCGGCCGATCTAGTTTTTTCAGATTATCGAAGTAGTAAGGATCAAATTGGGACCACTCGACTAGAGACCGCAACATCGCCCGATACGGCCCTAAACCATTGTCAGTCCGCTGGTCGAGTCGCTCGAACATTGCATCAGCCGCTGCGTGCTGGGCTGGCAGCTGTCGAACAGCATGGACGTCGAGTTCTGCCTGGAAGCGTTGGAAGGGGCGCTGCGTCATGGACGGCCGGAGATCCCAGCCATGCTCAAGACGGGAGGCGGGTCCATTGTGAATACTTCTTCGGCGTTGGGAGTCGTCGCCATACCGAGGTGGCCGCCGGACCTTACAGAGAATCTAAAAGTGCGGGAAATTCGTCCCGGCGACTGGCACGCACACGCCATAACTCGTGTTGCTGCATATGCTTTGTGAGGCGTGGCCGCGGAAACGCCTAGCTGGTCCGCGGCCAATCGGCCGTCCAAGCCGGCTTGACCGAACCCCTGCCAGCGGTGCCTGTAAGGTTCCCGTATGGTGCCGGTATTTCACTTTGTATTCAGCCTATTTTCACGGAGCACCGGCCATGTGGATCGTACGACTTGCCCTGAAGAGCCCTTATACGTTCGCCGTGATGGCCCTGTTGATCCTGGTGCTCGGCGCCACGTCGATCAGCCAAATGCGGACCGACATTTTTCCCGAGATCGACATTCCGGTCGTGACCGTGATTTGGACCTACAAGGGAATGGAAACGAGCGAAGTGGAGCGGCGGATCACCACCTATAGCGAATACGCCATTACGTCGAACGTGAACGACATCAAGCGCATCGAGTCGCAAACGCTCAATGGCGTGGCGGTGCAGAAGATCTACTTCCATCCCGGGGTCGAGATCGGCACGGCCCTGTCGCAGGTGACCGCGGTCGCACAGGCCATCCGTGCTTTGATGCCGCCGGGAATCAATCCCCCCGTGATTGTCCGCTTCAATGCTTCCAGCGTGCCGATTTTGCAGATCAGCTTGAGCAGCGACACAAAAACAGAAGAGGAAGTCTACGACTATGGCCTATACATTCTGAGGACGCAGCTGTCCACGGTCCAGGGCCTGACCATGCCCACGCCCTACGGCGGCCGCGAACGGCAAGTGATGGTCGATATCGATCCGCAATTATTACAGGCCAAGGGAATCTCGCCGAAGGACGTAGCCGATGCCATCAATGCGTACAACCTGGCCTACCCGACCGGCGTCGCTCGAATCGACACGCACGAGTACCCGGTAACGCTTAGCAATACGCCGCTGACGCCCGACAACTTCAACGGCATTCCGCTCAAGGTGGTCGGCGGCGCGACGGTTTACATGCGCGATGTGGGCCAGGTTCGCGACGGCAGTTCGATGCAAACGACCATCGTCCGACGCAACGGCAGCCGTGGAGCGCTCGTTACTCTACTCAAGAACGGAAATGCCTCGACGCTCGACATCGTCAACCAGGTGAAGAAGATCATGCCGCAGATCCGAGCGGCCGCTCCGCCGGATCTTAAAATCGATCTGCTGTTCGATCAATCGCTGTTCGTCACGGCGGCCATCGAGGGGGTAGTTACGGAGAGCGTCATTGCGGGCCTCCTGACGGCCACGATGATTCTGGTCTTCCTCGGCAGTTGGCGCAGCACGTTGATCGTGGCCGTGTCGATTCCGCTGGCGATCTTGTCGTCCATCGTCATGCTCTTCCTGCTGGGGCATTCGTTGAACGTCATGACACTAGGCGGCCTCGCTCTGGCGGTGGGCATTCTGGTTGACGATGCCACGGTGGAAATCGAGAACATTCACCGCAACCTGGGGCTTGGAAAGCCTCTGCGACAGGCCATTCTCGACGGTGCCATGCAGATTGCCGGCCCCACATTTGTCTCGACGCTGACGATCAGCATCGTGTTCGTCTCGGTGTTGTTTCTCGACGGTCCACCCAAGTACCTGTTCACCCCGCTGGCCCTGGCCGTGGCGTTTGCGATGCTAGCTTCATACCTGCTCTCGCGCACGATTGTTCCCACGATGGTCGATTATTTGCTCCCGGCCGAGTTGGCGCATGGGCACGGACACGGTGCCGGCAGCGGCTGGTTCGGCCGCCTGCATGCCGCGTTCGAGCGTCGATTCGAGCAACTGCGCGAGGCGTATGTCTCGCTGTTGGAGTGGAATCTGTTGCATCGGCGCAGCGTGTTTGCCTTGTTCTCCGTCGTCGTGGTAAGCGGCTTCGTGATGTTGCCTTGGGTAGGGCGCGACTTTTTCCCGACGGTAGACACCGGGCAGTTCCGACTTCATGTGCGGGCACCCGCTGGGAGTCGCATCGAGCAGACCGAGTTCTACTTCAGCCAGGTGGAAAGTGCCATCCGCGACCTCATTCCGGCCGACGAGGTGGAGTTGGTGCTCGATAACATCGGACTGCCCAACCGCACCTACGCCATGGCCTTCGGCGACAGTGCCACGACGGGCATGGCCGACGGTGAAATCCTCGTTGCGCTGGCACACCACCGCTCCCATTCGACGCCGGAGTACATTGCGGCCTTGCGACGAGATTTGCCCGGACGCTTTCCGAATCTGACGTTCTTCTTCCAGCCGGCCGACATCGTCAGCCAGATTCTGAACTTCGGCTTGCCGGCTCCCATCGACATTCAGATATCGGGCCTGAATCGCCAAGCAAACTACGAATTGGCGACCGCCATCAGCGAGCCGCGTTCGGCAGGTCCGCGGCATTCAGGATGTGCATCTGCACCAAGTGATGAACGTCCCCAAGCTGCATGTCGACGTCGATCAGACGCGTGCTCGCGAACTCGGCTTCACGCAGCAGGACGTGGCGAACAGTTTGTTGGTGGCGCTGGCCGGCAGCGGGCAGGTGCAGCCTAACTACTGGGTCGATCCGAATATGGGCATTTCGTATCTGGTGGAAACTCGCATGCCGGCGTATCAGCTCGACAGCGTCGACGCGATCAACGGCCTGCCGCTCACCTCGCAACAAGTTACTGGCGTGCAGCTACTGTCGAACGTTGCGACCATTCAGCGAGGTGTCACGCCGGAGGTGGCCAACCACACGAACGTGCAGCCATCGTTCGACGTGTACGCCAACGTGCAGGGACGCGATTTGGGAAGCGTTGCCGGCGGACATCAATCGACTGCTCGTCGAATACCGTGCGAAGCTTGCGCCGGGCAACACGATCACCATGCGAGGTCAGGTCGAGAGCATGGAATCGGCCTTTCAACGACTGGGGCTTGGGCCTGAGTCTTCGCCGCCGTGATGGTTTACTTGCTGATGGTCGTCAATTTTCAAAGCTGGCTCGATCCGTTCATCATCATCACGGCGCTCCCCGGGGCCCTCGTGGGGATCGTCTGGTCGCTGTTCCTGTGGCAGACCACGTTCAGCGTCCCGGCTCTGATGGGGACCATCATGTCGATCGGCGTGGCCACGGCCAACAGCATTCTGTTGGTCACGTTTGCCAACGAGCAGCGTCTAGAAGGCAAGTCGGCGTTCGAGGCGGCCCTGGAGGCGGGCCGGACGCGCATGCGGCCGGTGTTGATGACCGCCGCGGCCATGATTATCGGCATGCTCCCGATGTCGTTGGGTCTCGGCGAAGGGGGCGAACAGAACGCCCCCCTCGGTCGTGCGGTAATTGGAGGTCTCTTGGTTGCTACGCTGACCACCTTACTGTTCGTTCCGGTGGTCTACAGCAGGCTGCGGCGAACGGATCGCGCCGTTCCCGCAGAGGTGTGAGAAAAGGGCTTTAAGTAAAACTCCGGTGCCCCTGTAAGATTTGTCGAACTCGGCGGTATTTTCATCTGTAGTCAGCCGACCGGAACACCGTCAAGGAGCTCGATCATGTCTGTCGTCGTCCAGTATCAGCAGCCTGCTATCTTAGAGCCCCTCACGGAAAAATCCGGCGGTTTGGCGTCCGGTGGCGCTAAGCACGCCCTGCAACAACGGCGTTCTCAGGCGGTTCGCATCGTATCGGGTCGGCCGCAGCTGAAGTCATCGGCTAGCCTTCGGACGCTATTCGCAACGGCGGCCGTGACGATTGTCGCAACTCTGGCCGTGACTCAACTGTGGAAAACTCGTTTCGTTGACGCCGGCAGCCCTCAACTTCACCGCGAAGCGGCCGTCAAAACGGTTCAAATTGATCGACCGGCTCGGGCTACAACCTCGAACGTCGTGCTGCCCGCGACGATACGTCCTTTGCAAATCGCGACTCTGTATGCCCGCGCCAATGGATATCTAACCGTGTGGCATAAAGATCTCGGAGCGCAGGTCAAAGCGAACGAGATTCTCGCGGAAATCGAAACGCCCGAGCTCGACCAGGAAGTGGCCGAAGGCAAGGCACTGGCTCGCGAAGCAGCCATGGCGGCCGTTCAGGCCAGGGTCGAGCGACAAGAGGCAGAGGCGGATCTGAAAGTTGCCGAGGCTCAGTTGGCACGGGCCAAAGCCGACGCCGAATTAGCGGCAAGCTTGCTGGTCCGGCGGGAAAAACTGTTGACCAGTCGAACCATCACGCAAGAAGAATTCGATACGTACCAAAAACAGTCCGAAGCTCGGGCAGCCGACGTGAACGCCGCCAAAGCTGACGTCGCGCGTCGTGGGACCAGCCTTGCAACCCGTTCGGCCATTATCGACACCCGCGAGGCGACAGCCAAGAGCCGTGAAGCGAATGTCGCACGTCTACTAGAGCTGCAAAGTTTCAAGCGGATCGTGGCACCCTTTGACGGCGTCGTTACGCATCGCACGGCGGAAGTTGGCATGCTGGTTTCCGCAGGTAAGGACGCTCTTTTTGTCGTTGAGGATATGAGCCGCGTGCGGGTGCAAACCTATGTCCCACAAGCATACTCGTTACAGGCCAAACAGGGCGTGGCAGCCACCGTAAGCGTTCCTGAAGCGACCTCGCAAGCCATGATCGGCACGATCACCCGAATTGCCGATTCGGTCGATTCGACCAGCCGCACCATGCTCGCGGAAATCGAATTGGAGAATTTCGCGGGGCGCTTTCAGCCCGGCAGCTATGCCCAAGTCGGCTTGACCGTCATGCAGGACGCTTCGTCCTGGACGATTCCGACCAACACTCTGCAGATGCGGGTTGAAGGGCCGCACGTTGCCGTTGTCAACGATCAAGATCAGGTCGAAATCAGGGCAGTGAGCCTGGGTCGCGATCTGGGAAATCGAGTCGTGGCCAAGGGCTTGAGTGGGAACGAGCGACTAATCGTCAATCCGAGCGACGACCTTGTTACGGGGCTCCTTGTCAAAGTGACTAAGGCCGCTGAGATTCCTCCCACAGTCGCTCTACGATGAACTTGGGTGCGAGTAAAATCCGCAGGAAAATGAAGAAATAACGAAATTGTTTAAGCACCTCAGTACCCCCGCGCCTGCGGCAGGCCATCGTCCCGGCGAGGACAACCGAGTATCATGGTTAGTAACGCGGTCGTTAAAGGCCGCCGTTACACGCTCGGCGGCTCCGACCGGAACGACTAGGGCCAACCATGTCCGTGGACAACTCTCCCCTTACCCGAGCCAGCCTGCTGGTGCAGATTCGCGATGGTGCCAATCACCCGGCCTGGCAAGAATTCGTGAGGCTTTACGGCCCAGTCGTTTACGGGTTTGCTCGCAAGCGGGGACTGCAGGACGCAGACGCGGCCGATCTGATGCAAGACGTCATGCGCTCGGTTTCGACGGCCATCGGTCGACTCGATTACGATCGCAAGCAAGGCACATTTCGTGGTTGGCTGTTTACGATCACTCGCAACAAAGTCTTCAACTTTCTCTCGGCGCGCAAGATTCGTCCCCGAGCCACCGGAGACACGACGACTCAACAATTGCTCAGTTCGCACCCCGACGCCGATGATGGCCTGGATGCCTGGGAAACGGAATATCAACGTCGGCTCGCAGCGCTGGCCATGGAACGCGTGAAAGGCGAATTTCAGGAGAACACCTGGCGAGCCTTTTGGCTCACGGCGGTCGACGGAGTGCCCGTGGCCGAAGTTGCCAGGCAAGTTGGCCTGTCGGCCGGTGCGATTTACGTCGCCAAGAGTCGGGTGCTCGCCCGGCTCAAGGACGAGGTCGAAACGATGCGACGGCAGGAGGAGGATTAACATGAATACCGCGACGTCTTGTCCTCAACCCGAAGAACTCCAACAGTTGCTGGTCGGTTCTCTCTCCAGCCAGCGGCAGCAGGAGTGCGTCAGCCATGTCGATTCATGCCAGTGCTGCCAGGCAAAGCTGGAGGACATTGCCACCGGAGGAACGAACCTTTCCAAAGTGGTCGAGCATCTGGACGAAACGCAACCGCTGGCGACTTCGGCTTATTGGCCGGCCTTGAAAGCCCTGGATGCCGATGGACCTCAAGCCGTCGCATTGAAACAGGCAATTCGGTCTCTCGATGTATCGCTCGATTTTCTACAGCCGCCTACGGACCAGGCCTATCTTGGTCGACTCGCGCACTTCGACGTGATGCGCATCTTGGGACGCGGCGGCATGGGCATCGTGCTCGAAGCATTCGACTCCAGGTTGCAGCGCAACGTCGCTCTCAAAGTGCTCGATCCTGAGCTTGCCGGAGATGAGATTTCTCGCCAGCGATTCTGCCGCGAAGCTCGCGCGGCCGCATCCATTAGTCATGAAAATGTGGTTGCCGTGCATCAGGTCGAGAAGTCCGGCCCCGACGGCTTGCCTTACCTGGTCATGCAGTTGGTCGCCGGAGAATCGCTGGAACAGCGTCTGGCTCGGGAAAAACACTTGCCCTTGCGCGAGATCGTTCGCATCGGCATGCAGGCTGCCCAGGGGCTGGCGGCGGCTCATGCCCAAGGCTTGATCCATCGCGACATTAAGCCGGGCAACATCCTGCTCGAACCGCCGCAAGATCGCGTGAAGCTGACCGACTTCGGCCTGGCTCGCGCCGCCGAGGATGTGAAGCTCACGACGACCGGCTTTGTCAGCGGCACGCCGCTGTACATGGCGCCGGAGCAAGCCATGGGAGAGGAGCCCGATCCTCGCTCCGATCTGTTCAGTCTGGGCGCAATTCTGTACGAGATGTGCGCACGGTCAACCGCCTTTCGAGGGGAATTCGGCGCTTGCGATTCTCAAACAAATCGCCGAGGCGAAGCAAAGGCCGGTTCGAGAGCTGAACCCTCAGCATTCCCGACTGGCTGGCCGAAACGATCGACCGGATGCTCGCCAAGAAGCCGGCGGATCGCATTCAAACAGCAACGCATCTTGCAGAGCTCTTGGAATTTCATTGGGCGCTGCTGAAGACGTCGTCGGAAGACGTGCCAACGGTTTGCAAGATCGAAAAGGAAAGGCGGACCCGACGGAATCGCTGGATCGCAGGGATCATCGGCACGACATTCCTGGCGATCGGACTGATTGGGGGACGGTATCTTTCCAACAGTACTGGTGGCGCGGCGAACCCGCTGGCTTCCACGGCCGAGCCGGTTGCGGTTCTTACGGCTAATGCCGGTGCCGTCTGGTCGGTGGCATTTGACCAGGCGAACGAAACGGCCGTCATGGGGGTCGAAGATGGGACGCTTCGCCTCTGGGACATGCGGACTAAGAGCTTTAAATCCACCCTCAACGCTCACCGCGGGACGATCTGGTCGTCACGCTTCTCGCCAAATGCCGAGTTCCTGGCAACTGCCGGGGACGATGGCTTGATCAAACTCTGGAAACCTTCGCAAACGGCTCCCCTCAAAACATTTGAACATTCGAACGCAGTCCGAGGGCTGGCGATCGCACGGGACGGACAGACCCTGTTTGCCGGTGATCGTGGAGGCGGGCTGCGGGCCTGGTCGCTCGACGACTCTCAGCCCATGGCTGAAGCGCAACAGCCGGGTGCCGTTTACACGGTCGCCATCTCGCCGGATGGGCAAACGCTGGCGACTGCGGGCAGCGATAAAGTCGTGCGACTGTGGAATGCTCGATCGCTTTTGCAGAAGCTTCCCTTGGAGGGACATGCCGGTCCGGTGTATGGTTTGTCGTTTTATCCCGACGGGCGACGACTTGCGTCCGCCGGCTGGGACAAGACCGTGCGGATTTGGGATGCGGGAAGCGGGCAGTTGATTAAATCGTGGGAAGGCCATGCCGGGGATATATGGAGTGTGGCCACGTCGCCTGACGGCCTGAAATTAGTTACCGGAGGAACGGACAGTGCCGTGAAGCTATGGAACGCCGAAACCGGCGACCTGTTGGCGACCTATCTGGGCCACAAGGGCGGCGTTCACGTTGTCGCGTTCAATCACGATGGCACTCTAGTCGCCTCGGGCGGCCGCGACGGCGCGGTGCGGATCTGGAAAGTTGAATGATCAGAAGCGGCGGTTTGGCCTTCTCGGACGCTTCTTGGAAATCCTACTACCCGACCGATTCTTCGGAATGAAGGCGGGCCAACTTGCACGCGTCGGTCACATCGACGAATGGCAAATAGATATGCTGCAATCAATTGCCTTGAAATGACATAGGCAAAAGGGCCTCGCTTGCGTAGATGGTGTTTGGCAACACATCCATCAGCGGCAAGGAGGCCCTAGCATGCAATATTCTAGCCAAAGACGACTGCAGCGACAGGTGAGATTTTTGCGACAGCAGTTTCTGCAGGACGGTGAAAGAACCGGACTTTGCGCCCTTGAAGCGCAGGCGGCCATTCCCAGCGCCGTGGCCAGGTGAGACTTGCCCGTGCCGCTGGGACCGACGAGAAGAATGTTCTCGCGTTTGTCGAGATATTCGCCTTGGATGAGTTGCAGAAACAGTGGCTTATTGACGCTGGGACAGGCTTGAAAGTCGAACTCATCGAGCAGCTTGTGGGCGGGGAAACGGGCCATCTTCAATCTCCTTTCGGCAGCCTTGCGTTCTCGTTCGATCAGTTCCAACTCACAGAGTTGGAGAAGAAAGGCCAGATGATCGGCATTGTCCGCGGCCGAGCGCTCGGCGATTCTCTCGCACTCCGCATGGATGGTTGGTAGCTTGAGCGCTTTCAGGTGGTGCTTGAGCAGCACGGTGCTCTTGGTCTCCGTTTTATTCATAGCGCCGCCTCCGTGAGCAGCGCTCCGTAGGCCGCCACGTCGGTCGTCTCGACGAATGGCACTTAGATTCTTGTAATGCCTTTAGCCATATTGCGTTTGATCTCGGCGCGGGGCTTTGTCATCCAGTCATAGTGATTGCGTCGCAGCTTTTTCATGCGAGGCTCGTAACGATCGGGTCGGTCGGCAACTCGATGGGTGGCGATGGCATCGAGCAGGTTTTGGTAGACTCGGAAACGATATGCCGGGTCATGAGCGGTCCGAAGCTCAATCAATGGCTGAAAGGCTTCTAGCGTTTGCAGAGTTCCTTTGAAGCTGATGGTCCGTGGCTCGGCATGATGGCTGGAAGCGGCTTGTGCCATGATTGTGCGGATGAGATTGTAGGCCAGGACATGCGCCAGACCTCCTTATGCACCAACTCGGGCGTTTTGCAGCGTAGGTGGTGCATTTGCATGGTCGACTTGATGGAACGTAGATCGAGTTCGTTGTTCCACCGCGCGCGATACAGAGTCGCCAGATCGTCTTTGGTCGTTTGCTGCGGGTCCAGCAATGTCGTCACCACAACAATGACCTTGGTCCGGAATCCAGGTTGCGCGACTCGAATCCTCGCTTCTCGAATGGTGATGCACTCAGGGAGTGATTTGTAGGTTTGCCAATCCAGCGAACGAATCGACGTCGGCTTGAACCAGCGAACGATGTGGTCATCGTCGCCAAGGCGCTCTCCACGTCGAAAGTCCGGTTTGCGGTTGGCTTTGTTTAGGCGACTGACCAAATCTACGCCGCGCTGTTGGAGCAGCAAAATGTTCGTCCAATTCGCCATCAGACAATCCGCGAGCAGAACATCTCTGGGATCAAGCACGTCCCACAGTCGGCGAAGTAAGCTGACTTCGCCTTGTCCTTTGCCGGCATATCGGCAAAAGCCGAGACTCACGATTGCCCCACAAGACAACGAAGTAATGGCCCCGATTCGCGCGAGGGGAAAGCCTAGGCCCGGCTTCTGATTGTAGACTTGCGGATAAGCCTGTTGATTCTCTGGAGTATCCGGCATGGTGACGGTCGTGCCGTCGAACATGTACACCCGTCTCCCTTTCCACAGCCAATAATGATCGGCCTGGGCATTCAAAACGCGTCCGACTAAACAGGCGACGGCGGAGAAGAACTTCTCTGGCAACCTTTTTCTGGCTTGGCAGTAGGCACCCGTGTTGGCTGAGCAGGCTGGCTGCCCTCGGGACACTCGATGGGCGATCAATCGAGCCACAGCGGCTCGGCATGAATGATCGGCGCTCAACACCTGGTTCAGAAAAACCCACAAGGTGATGAGTGGCGAAAATATGCGATCCTTCCAAGGTGCCTCGATTGACGCCAGTGCTGGCGCAATCGTTGCTTCAGAAAGGGCTGTCGCAAAAGGCAGGTTGCCATCTTGCAGAAACTGACGCCTCAGGAATTTCATCTGTTGTCGAACAAGTCCGCGATTACAATACCGCATTCTTGGGCCTCCTTGCCGTTGATGGATGTCGTTGACAAACAACCATCTACGCAAGCGAGGCCTTTTTGCCTATGTCACTTCAACCCAAGCACTTGCTCCATATCTATGTGCCATTCGTCGTCTCGACCTGCACATGGCTGAGGTGAGGACGACCATCGAGCGAGAATAGCGCCACCGGCTGCTCGGCTCGATGCTCGACAATCGTGCGGATGCTGTCCGGATCGATGACGTCAATGTCCAGGGCATACTCGACTGCCTCGCTCAGTTGCGTGAGCGTGAACCGCTCCAACTGCCGCAGCACCCGGATGTAGGACCGCGTGCCGTAGCGGGGATCGGCCGCTTCGAGCCGGCGTCTGAGGAGGCCAAAGCACTCGGGCAATTGCCAGTGCTCCAAGGGCCGAGCGTAATCGAAACCGCCCGGCTTGCGTTCCAACAGCCACCAAGATCTGGTGGATGATCGGCAAGAACTCGTCGATCTTCGGCTTCGCTCGCGGTTTGGACTTGCGATAGCCAGGCGGCTCATCGTGCGCCAAAATCTTCTTGAGCGTGTGCCACCCCAGGCTGTACTTCTCACAAGCGGCGCCGCTTGCTCAACTCGTTCGTCAGCACCAGCCGACGAACCTCTTTCCAAAACTCCATGTCCGTTCGCACTCCTCGGCCTCCCTGCGAAGTTGGGGAAGATAGCGGCTAGCCGTTGGCATATGCCATTGGAGCGATAGCACACCGACTATACGGCGAACAACTGCTCGCGGGCTGCCTCGCAGATTGCGATGACAGCAGGGTGCTTCAGCTTGCGTTCAACCGAGATGGCGTAGAAGCGATCGGTCACCACTCCCACCCGGCCCAAGGCGCGAACTGCGTAGATCCGCGAAATGTCGCGCTCGACCACCGCTGGCGCAGCAAACACGCCCAAACCTTTCTGACCTAAGGTCTGCAGGACCGCCATGTCCTCGATCTCGGCGACGATCTTGGGCGTGATCCCCGTCGTATCGAACCAGTTATCGAGAGACCGGCGCATCGCACTATTCGGCGTCGGCAACAGCATCGGCGCTCCGTGCAGCGATTTCGGAAAACCCTTGCGGTATCGCTGCCACAAAGACTTCGTGGCGAAAACAGTAGCGGTGCATTCGCCAAGCAAATGATTGAACGCTCGAATACGAGCCGTCGGGGGAATCGGTGCGTCGCTGAGGACCATGTCTAGGGTATGGATCGAAAGGTCAGCCAATAATTGATCAGGCCGACCCATGCGGAGTTCGAGCCGTATGGCGGGCACTAAACCTAAAGCAGGATCGAGCAGCCGATGCGCTGTAAGTTTCGGGAGCGTGGTGGACATCCCGACGGCGAATCGCTGCGGACGTTTGGCGTCTAGACCGTTCACGGCCTGCGTCAACTCCCGCCCCTTTTCGAAGATTTCATCCGCATAACGAAACACGGTTTCGCCAATCTCGGTCAATGCGAGATTGCGGCCACGACGCATGAACAGCTTGTGCCCTAGCGATCGTTCGAGCGCGTGCAATTGCGTACTGACGGTGGGCTGAGAGAGGTGCAACTGGTCGGCCGCGCGGACGACGCTTCCCTCGCGCACGATGGTCCAGAAGTACAACAGATGGTGGTAATTCAGCCAGTCATTGGAGTGCATCGCCGGCCTCGAATTGTTTAGGGACCACCACGAAGAGGTACTCGGTCTCGCGACAGTGACGTTCCGTCGCATGCTTTTCCATTCCAAGCATACTACCAATCTTCACTGCCGCGAGACTTATCTGGAGGCGAAGTGGCCTTTTCTTGCGTTTTTTTAATCTATTGATTACGAACGCGTAATGATACATACACATAGACTTTTTCAATAGATTGTAGCGTGTTTTTGAATTGGTTCAACAGCCGAAAACGAGTAATACTTCCGTCATATGAGCAGATGCCGTAAAGAGTGATCCAGTTCGCGACCTGAAACGCAACCAACGAGCAAAAAACACTATGAAAGTTTCACCGATCCTGGCCGTCATCCTGGCGCTGATTTCGCTCTCCCTGCCTGCTTGCAACATGCACCCGGAGGAGCCCCACGTGGAGGCCCACAAGATCGTGGCCACCAGCCCGCAGTCGAAAGCGGTTACCCTCACCCAGCAATATGTCTGCCAGATCCACTCGCAGCGCCATATCAAGGTCCGTGCCTTGGAGAGAGGGTATCTCGAGGCGATACCGATCAGGGAGGGTCAGAAGGTGAAGGAGGGTGATCTGCTGTTCAAGGTCATCCCAATTCTTTACCAGAAAAGGGCGGATGCCGAGATGGCCGAGGCTAAGCTCGCGCAACTGGAATACAACTACACCAAGAGTCTGTACGAGAAGAAGGTGGTCTCTGAGAATGAGGTGAACCTGCTCGGGGCCAAGCTGGCAAAGGCCGATGCCAAGGCGGATCTGGCGAACGCCGAATTGAACTTTGCCACCGTCAAAGCACCTTTTGACGGTATCGTCGACCGCCTGCACCATCAGCAAGGCAGCTTGGTCGAGGAGGGGGAGATCCTCTCGACCTTGTCGGATAACAGTGTGATGTGGGTTTATTTCAACGTCCCCGAGGCCCGTTACCTTGAATACATGGCCAACCTGAATAAGAATAAGGAGGATCTGCAAATCGAACTCATGCTGGCCAACGGCAACAAGTTCGAACAGATCGGCAAGATCGGTGCGATCGAGGCCGATTTCAACAACGAGAACGGAAACATCCCCTTCCGCGCGGATTTTCCGAACCCGGACCGCCTGCTGCGTCACGGTCAGACCGGCACCGTGGTGATCAGCCGAGTGCAGAAGAACGCCATCGTCATCCCGCAACGGGCGACTTTCGAGGTTCTCCAGAAGCGGTACGTTTACGTCGTCGACAAAGAAAATGTGGCGCATCGAGCGCGAGATCGCCATCCAGAATGAACTGGAGGACCTCTTTGTCCTCAAAAGCGGAGTTGGTGTGGACGACACGATCGTTCTCGAGGGTATCCGACAGGTTCGCGATGGCGACAAGGTGGAATACGAGGATCGTCAACCGGAGAAGGTTGCCGCAAACCTGAAATACCACGCGGAATAGCAATCGGTTCCCAGTACGGAAACACGGAAACCAGCCAGATTCTCTCAGAAGCAGTCGTCAAAACGATATTTCAGTTTGTAAGTCGGCCTGATATCAGGGCGATCACACTGATTAGGATCATGGTCTCGCTGGTCTAGGGATTGTGTTCGCAGTCTTTGCTGTGCCGTTGGCATCTGGCTAGTCAGGAGAGAGTGCGTTCGACGATCCAGAGTTTTCGGGAGCACGACAAAGCCCTCAGCGTTGGGCCCTTATAGCGTTGGCGGGACGCAGGATGGTTTGCAGCAGCCCGCCGATGGTTTCCTTGACCCATGCCAGCAAGCCATTGCGCTCCTGGGTGCTGTCGGCAAAGACGCCCGCAAACGTCCCAATGCATGCAGCTTCTCGAGCACAAAGCACCCACCATCATGGTCTTGCCAACAGGCTCCGTGTGCGACGACGGCCCATACCATCCCCAGCGTGTCGAAGGGGATATACCGCTTGCGGCCAGTGATCTTTTTGCCGGCATCGTGGCCTTGGCAGTCCGATCGGTTCACATACAGGATCGCATTCAGCACCCAGCGCCGGCAGAGCGGCTTGCGGCTACGCTTCCCCCGCTACGGGAGAAGGCCCCGCATGACTTGCCATTGTCCGTCTGTCAAATCGCTGGAATAATGGTGGCTCATTGAGGATACGACTCCGTCTTGCTTGTCCTGAGAGACCAATGACGCGGAGTCGTAACGTTATTTTTATTCTTCAGGCAATTTGAAGCCAGCTCCTCAAATCCATGTTCTCACAATTCCTTCGTAGACCGGCATTGGCGATCGTTATCTCGATCATCATTTTGTTCCTGGGTGGGCTGTCGATCAAAACCCTGCCGATCTCCCAATTCCCCAACGTCGCTCCCCCGAGCGTCATAGTCACGCTTGCTTATCCCGGCGCCAGTGCCAACGTTCTGGTCGACTCGGTGCTGGTCATTTTGGAGCAGGCCATCAACGGCGTCCAGGATATGCGCTACATGGTCTCGGCCGGCACCAGCGCCGGCGAGGCGACGATCCTGATCGTCTTCCACCCAGGCACCGACCCGAACGTGGCCGTCTTGAACGTGCAAAACCGCATCCAGACCGTCAAGCAGCGGCTCCCACCCATCGTGGAACTGGAGGGGATCATCGTCCTCCAGTCGATGACGAGCATGCTGATGTACGTGAACATCTACAGCACCGATCCGGGCCACAACCAGGATTTCCTTTACAACTACGCCTTCGTCAACGTCGTGCCCGAGATCAAGCGAGTCCGGGGCATCGGCAGCGCCAATATTCTCGGCAGCCGCGCAATGGCCATGCGGGTCTGGCTGAATCTCGAGCGCATGCGGGCCTACAATGTGTCCGCCGACGACGTCATGAAGGCTGTCAGTTCGCAGAGCATGCTGGGTTCGCCCGGCCGACTCGGCCAGGCGACCGGCAGAACATCGCAAACCGTCGAGTACGTGCTGACCTGGGTGGGACGCTACAACAAGCCGGAGCAGTACGAGAACATCGTTCTGAAAGCAAATCCTGATGGTCAGATCCTGCGGCTGAAGGACGTTGCCCAAGTCGAGCTGGGGCCTTCGTACTACAACATTTACTCGGACATGGACGGCCATCCCTCGGCTGCCATCGTCCTCAAGCAAATTCCCGGCACCAACGCCGCCATCGTCATTGAGGAGGTCAAGGAGAAGCTCAAGGAGATCAAGGAGTCCTCATTCCCTCCTGGCATGGATTTTCAGGTCAGTTACGACGTCTCCACTTTCCTGGAGGCCTCGATCGAGCAAGTGCTTCACACCTTGTTGGAGGCCTTCTTGCTGGTCTCGCTCGTGGTGTTCATGTTCCTCGGCGATGTTCGTTCCACGCTGATCCCGACCCTGGCGGTGCCCGTCTCTTTGATCGGGGCCTTCTTTTTTATGCAATTGTTGGGGCTGTCGATCAATCTGATCACGCTGTTCGCATTGGTGCTGGCGATCGGCGTCGTGGTGGACGACGCGATCGTGGTGGTCGAAGCGGTGCATGCCAAGATGGCGGAAAAGCACCTCTCGCCGTATCAGGCGACCAAGGAAGTGATTAACGAGATCAGCGGCGCGATCATCGCCATCACCCTGGTGATGACGGCGGTGTTCGTGCCGGTGACCTTCATTCCCGGGCCGGTGGGCACGTTCTATCGCCAGTTCGGCATCACGATGGCCACGTCGATCGTTCTTTCCGGGGTCGTGGCCCTGACCCTCACACCGGTGCTCTGTGCGATGATTCTCAAGCCCCACGGCGCCAAGCGCAGAAGCGCGGGTGGCTGAGCAGGATGCTGACGATGGTTTCGGGAGGGGTGATGGCCGTACTGCTCAATCTTCTCATTTACCATCTGTGGGGGCCGCTGGGCCTGCTGCTGAATGTCTTGCCCTTCGTGCGGAAACCGTTTGACCGCGCCGTTGAGAAGGTCACGGCCGGCTTTACCTCGTTCCTCGGTCCGGTAGTCCCTCGCCGCGCCCTGACCATGTTGACCATCATGGGCTTCGGCGTCGGCGTGTTCCTCGTGAACGCGGTGCTTCCGTCCGGCTTCATCCCGCTCGAGGACCAGGGGATGATCTATGGGATCCTCCAGACGCCGCCGGGCTCGACGCTGGAATACACCAACTCCAAATCCCACGAGCTGCAGGAGATCGCCAAAACCATCGACGGAGTCAACTCGGTGTCCGCGTTGGCCGGTTACGAGGTGCTGACGGAGGGACGCGGCTCGAACGCGGGGACCTGTCTGATCAATTTGAAGCCCTGGTCCGAGCGCAAGATGACCTCGAAACAGATCATTGAGGAGCTCGAGCATGAATGCAGCAAGATGTCCAATGTCAAACTCGAGTTCTTCGAGCCGCCCGCGGTTCCGGGTTTCGGCGCGGCCGGCGGTGTCTCCCTGCGTGTTTTGGACAAGACGAACACGATGAACTACAAGCGGCTCGGAGAAGAGACCGAAAAGTTCCTGGCTGCCTTGGCGAAACGCAAGGAGGTGAAGAGCATTTTCACCTTCTTTGCCAGCAACTACCCGCAGTATGAGCTGATCATCAACAACGACGTGGCCATGCAGAAGGGTGTGTCGATCAAAGATGCGATGGACAACCTCTCCATCGTCATCGGCAGCACCTGGGAGCAAGGCTTCATCCGCTTCAACCAGTTCTACAAGGTCTTTGTCCAGGCCTTGCCCGAGTTCCGGCGGTACCCCGAGGATTTCGAGAATATCTTCGTCAAGAACGATAAGGGGGACATGGTCCCCTACTCCTCGTTCATGACGCTCAAGAAGCAACAGGGCTTGAACGAGATCAACCGCTACAACCTGTATCCCTCCGCCCCCATTCAACTTTCACCGGCTCCCGGCTACAGCAGCGGTCAAGCCATCCAGGCGATCAAGGAGGTCGCCGCCGAAACGCTGCCGCGCGGTTACGGCCTCGGCTGGGAAGCACTCGCGTATGACGAGGCGGGCAAAGGGAACGAGGCGATTTACATCTTTTTGATCGTCGTCGTCTTCGTCTATCTGGTGCTGGTTGGCCAGTACGAAAGTTTCATCCTGCCGCTGGCAGTGATCATGTCGCTGCCGGTCGGGATCTTCGGCTCCTTCTTCTTCCTGCAGGCCATGGGACTGGCCAACGACGTCTACTGCCAGATTGGTCTGGTCATGCTGGTCGGTCTGCTGGGCAAGAACGCGATTCTGATCGTCGAATTCGCGGTGCAACGGCACCACGAAGGCGCGAGCCTCAAGGACGCAGCCATCGAAGGCGGAAAATTGCGCTTCCGGCCGATTCTGATGACCTCCTTCGCCTTCATCGCCGGTCTGATTCCGTTGGTCCGTGCCACCGGCCCCGGGGCGATCGGAAACCGCACGATCGGCACCACCGCGGTCGGCGGGATGCTCCTGGGCACCGTGATCGGGGTCTTGGTCATTCCCGGCCTGTATTACTTGTTCGGTCGGCTTGACGGCGACCGCAAACTCCTTCAGGACGACACGAAAGAACCTCTTAGTGAGATCCTCGAACACCACGCAACGTTGAGCACCACGCATAAGAATCAGGCTATTGGACCAGCGATCGTTTACAGCATCCTCCTCTGGTTCTGCCGTCGTGTCGAGTCCCCAATCTCCTCATGGAGGCGAAATTGGTCTTGATCGAAACCAAAAAGCAGCAACTGTCTGCCATCCTGTTGAGCCTCATGTGGTTAATGCAACCGCGTATGAGTTCCGTTGAAATATCGGGATGAGACCAGCTGGATGTCTCGCAGCGCTCGAAGTTCATCGGAAGATCGCGGCCCGATCGTTCGAGCGGGGAATGACGCTGCACGAAGACGGAGCGATGTGGCTCAATGTGAAACGGCTTCCACCGTACGCGCCCGACTTGGACCCGGTCGAAGACGTTTGGAACCAATCGAAATGGGTTGACCTGGTCAACGTCGTTCCCGAGGACATAGATCAACTTCGCCGCCAGCTGGACCACGCGCTCGACACCTACCGCCACGAACCACACCGACTCCGCTCATGCTTCGCCGCCACGAGACGCCGGGGTGCTAGCGGGATCAGTCCCGTCAAACTGACCGCAGTCGATACCGTGCGCAGCGGAGCAAGAAAACCTTCGGGACGATTTGTAGGCACGTAGCAACCATCTAGCCGGCTGATCGGTTAAGTTCCGCGCCACGTGATTCAAGAACAGCTACTCGAAAATTACTCCGGATTCACACTCTCAAGAAACACATTTGTGATGAGGGCCGCACCTGCTATCAAGCTGTCAGACAGCGACCGCATGATACTAGAACGCTGGGCACGCGGACGTTCGACGCCGGCGCGATTGGTGTTGCGGTCCAAAATCGCGCTCTTGGCCGCGTCCGGATTGCTCAATAAGGAAATCGCTCGAGAGCTTCGCTGTGGCACCAAGACGGTGTGCCTGTGGAGACGCCGTTTTGCGCAGCGTGGCATTGCCGGGATCGAGAAGGATGCCCCGCGCGGCGGCAAACGCACCAAAAAGTCCGAGGTTCTGGTCCAGCAGATCATTCACAAAACGCTTCATGAGTCGCCCCCCCACCGTTCCCGCTGGAGCACGCGTTCGCTAGCAGCAGCCTTGGGGACTTCACCCGCCATGGTGCAGCGCGTGTGGAAAACCCACGGGCTGACAGCACGCCAACGGCCGTCCAATGCCGCGTCTTAAAATCCCATCTGCCTGAATCGCGTTTGCTAGCTGCGGCGTTGCGCGAATTGCGCACCTCACGAGTGTTAGCTTGTAACGAGTCTTCGCAATTCACCACCGTCTTCCGACTCAGCCGACGATGAAATTCTTCGTCAACGCACGTCTTGCACGAACAGGACGCTCGCGTGCGACCGCCCCTGATTGGAAGGATGTCTTCATGCGACGGAACTGGGCTGGCTTAGCGCCCAAGTTGTGCGGAACCCTGCCAATCTCGCCTTCTAATCCCGCGTGGGCTCGGGTCGCGCAACCTGAGCGGATTGCCGACAAGCGCAAGCTCATCAAGGACGAGACGGATGAAGCCCTTAGTGAGAACTTCGAACACGAAGCACAAGAAGAACGCTGTCGCGACAGCGATCGCTTGCAGCATCCTGCTGGTTCTGCCGGGCTGTGGAATCCCCAAGCTCCATCAGGCGGAGCCGGGACCATATGCTGCCGCAAACCTTCAATGGAGCGACCAGCCCGGAAAACTCATCTCAGGTCGGGACAACAGAGTTTTTCAATGATCCGAGGCTCACGAGCTTGTTCGACCAGGCACTGGTCGGCAACCAGAATCTGAGGATCCTGGCTCAGAACATCCAGATCGCCAACAACGAGGTTCTGATGCGGCGAGGGGCGTATCTTCCCTTCGTCACTTTCGGGGGCGGCGCGGCGGTGGAGAAACCCAGCCTCTTCACGCCTCGCAGGAGCCGACGATAACCAACTCACGTTTCCCGGTGGCGGCAACTTTCCCACTCCGCTGCCGGATTTCCTGACAGCCGCCAACTTCTCCTGGCAGGTGGACATCTGGAGGCAGTTGCGGAATGCCAGGGACGCGGCAGTGTTTCGCTACTTCGGCACCAGGGACGGTTGGAACTACGTCGTGACCCGTCTGGTCGCAGATATTGCCGAGAATTATTACGAGCTGATGGCGCTCGACAAACAGCTTGAGACTCTGGATAGAACCATCGCGCTTCAGGAGCAAAGCCTCGAGATCGCCAAGGCCAGGAAGGCAGCCGCCCGAGGCACCGAGCTGGGTGTCCAGCGTTTCCTGGCCGAGGTTCGAAAGAACCAGAGCCAAAAGCTGATCATTAGGCAGTCGATCATCGAGGCCGAGAACCGCATCAACTTCCTCGTCGGTCGCTACCCGCAGCCTGTCGAACGCAAGTCCGCGGGATTCATCGATCTGAACCTGCACGCGCTGAGCTTAGGAGTGCCCGCGCAGCTGCTTCAGAACCGACCCGACATCCGCGAAGCCGAGCGCCAGCTGGCGGCTGCCGGGCTCGACGTGAGGGTCGCCCGGGCCAACTTCTATCCTAAGCTGTTCATCACCGGCGGCGTTGGCTACGACGCCTTCAACACAAAGTATCTGTTCGTGTCGCCGGAATCCTTGATTTACAATGTCGCTGGTGACCTGGTCGGGCCGTTGATCAACAAGAAGGCGATCCAGGCCGAATACCTCAACGCGAACGCCAAGCAGTTGCAGAGCCGTCTACAACTACCAGCGCGTAACCCTCAACGCCTTCACCGAGGTGATCAACCGCGTGTCCAAGGTGCAGAACTACAGCAAGAGCATCGAGATCAAGAAGCAGCAGTTGGAATCGCTCGAGACCGCAGTCGCAGTCGCCAGCAATCTTTTTCAGAATGCCCGCGTTGAATACATCGACGTGCTATTCGCGCAGCGTGACCGAAACGACGCGAGAATGGTCTTGATCGAAACCAAAATGGAGCAACTGACTGCCATCGTAAACACCTATCAAGCCCTCGGCGGCGGGCAGATCCCTCTCCCGGAGCCACCGCCGCGCGCAATCGGAGCGCGGCCCGTGACCGGACCGCTGCCCTTGATTGGAAGGTGGCCCGCGATCGAAGGGCTGCCCCTGATCGGAGCGGTGCCCGAGGTCGAATCGCTGCCCACGGTCGAAGCGCTGCCGCCTCCGCCCAACAAGGCCGAGGCCTTACCCCCGCCCCCGCCGAGCTAGGCTCGGACAATTCTTCCACCGTGCTCTTGTCCGACGTTCGTGCTGGCCGCTACCTCTGTGGGGCCGGCACTCAGGCGACGGGAATGAATAAATTGATGAAAGACTTCCCCCTGACCAAGGTTTTACCAATTGCTGGAGCCCGGCCCTGTCGCCTTCGCTACGGGCGGCTCCTCGACCTTCAATTCCTTCGGTTCGCCGTCGGACGGCGGCGGCGAATGGAAAACGTGAACTGAGCAGGTCGAACTCGACGGCACCGTGGTAGCCACGCAGGTTGCGGGCATTCGGTTCGAGAGAAACGACTTGCCGCTTGGGGATGGTCGTCAAATCCGCGAAAATCACCAGAATCTGCCGCCAGACGTGGGAAACGTAAGGCAGCGGAAACAGCGCTAAACCACTGTCTTCTGGGGCGAGCGATGGGATGGCCGTGCATTCATTCCGCCGGTGAGCCGCCTCGAATTCGGGTCCGGCCAGTTCGACCCGTCTGGCAACGTCGGGCGCAAACGCCGCCCACAATTTTGGCCACCGCAACTGCGGTCGGCGCGGCAAATGAGGATAACGGCTATGCCGCTCCAACAGTTGATCCAGATTGAGTGCTAGCGAGAGCAGCTCACCATTCAAGATGTCGAAATGTGGGCCTTTACCAGCCGGAGCCGGCGCGAGAACAAGATTCTTCTCGAACTTACAGTGGTCCGCCCCGCCAATCGCGACTCCCCAGGCGCGCCGGTGACGGCATATCCAGCACAACGAATCACGGAAGATCCGTCAGCCTGTCGTCCATCATTCAGGACGACAAAATTGAGGTCGCGGATATCGGCTAACCCATCTTGCACAGGCCCGTTGACCACATTCGTGACCGCGGCCATCGTGTCCCCCAGCGGCGGCGATCTGGCCGTCGCGCTTCTGGAGGAATGCCGGTCCGTGGCGGCGAAAGCGGGCGTGGCCCTGCCAGATGTCGACCACCTCCTTCGGCACGCCCGCGTTAATACAAAAGGTCTTGAAGAAGCTCCGCAAGCTGTGAATCGTGAAGCCGCCATTCTGCTTGCCGGCAGAGATGCCAAGCTGCTTGAGGATCTTCAAGAAGTCCTCGTTGAGCCGCTTGGTATTCATGCAGCGGTCGCCTTTGGGGTACTTGCGACTGGGCGTCTCGCAAAAGAACCAACCGTCTCGGCCACGGCGCGTGGGGACCGCAGCAACGAGCAACGGCTTCAGTGCCGGATGAATGGGCACCTTGTGGCTCTCCCCTGTTTTAGTTTCCGCCCCCTCCCGCGACACTATGTGCAACCAGTTTGAGGTGGACCCTGGCGACGATTTCGCACGACGACATAAGTTGCCGGCCTCGCCGCCTTGACATATTCCATAATTGGAATATAATCCCGGCATGTCCCGAACCTACGCCACGACCGACGTCTTCAGTGCCATCGCCGAGCCGCGACGGCGGCAGATCATCGACCTGCTTTCGCGGCGCCGCAGCCTGGCGGTGGGGACCATCGTCCTGACGCTGGGGCTGCCGCAGCCGGCCGTTTCGAAACACTTGGGCGTGCTGCGGGAGGTCGGCATCGTTTCCGTCAGCAAACAGGGCCAACAGCGCATGTACGCACTAAACCACGACCAATTGCGCCCGTTTACGACTGGATCAAGACGTTCGAGCAGCATTGG
Source organism: uncultured Planctomycetia bacterium (assembly GCA_963807715.1). Classification (GTDB taxonomy): domain Bacteria; phylum Planctomycetota; class Planctomycetia; order Pirellulales; family PALSA-1355; genus CAWECK01. The sequence continues at coordinate 64,483 of CAWECK010000014.1, read as the reverse complement.
GAACGCCAGCTCGACCGCATCCAGCAGCGGGCCGAGCGGCGCGCTCTCGCTCAGTCGAGTACGCCCGGGCAAGCAACCCGCAAGAAAGGAACCTCATGACAACCGACGTTCAACGCCAACAGGCGATCGAAACCATTGAGATTCAAAAGACGATCGACATTGCGGCCCCGATCGAAATCGCCTTCGAGGCGATGCTCGACGAGCTTGGCCCGGAAGCGCAAATGATGGACGGCACGGCCATGCCTTTCAAACTGGAAGCATGGCCGGGCGGGCGATGGTTTCGCGATCTGGGAAACAACGCGGGGCATCTGTGGGGGCACGTGCAGGTGATCAAGCCGCCGACTCTGCTCGAAATCTGCGGACCGATGATGATGTCGTATCCGGCGGTGAATCATCTTCAATACCGCTTTACCGCCCAGGGGAGCGGAACGCGCTTGGCGTTCGTGCATCGCGGCATGGGATTGATTTTGCCCGAGCATCGCGAGGGCATGCCCAAGGGATGGGGACATTGGATCGACAAGATCCGCGATCGCGCCGAGCGCAATTCGACCCAGCGCAAGAAATAGCGGCCGATCAATACGCGGCAATCACTTTCATTTTCAGGAGATCTCCTGATGAATCCCACAATCACGCTCGATCACAAGGTTGTTTCCAAGAGCGAATGGCTGCGCGCTCGTAGCGAATTCTTGGCCAAGGAAAAGGAGCTGACGCATCTGAGCGACGAGCTCGCTCGCCAGCGCCGCGAGCTTCCCTGGACCCGGGTCGAGAAGGACTATGTCTTCACAGGACCGCAGGGCAAATTGAGCCTCGCCGATCTGTTCGACGGGCGAAGCCAACTCGCCACGTATCACTTCATGTTTGGTCCCGATTGGGAAGAGGGCTGCCCGGGCTGCTCGTACGTGATGGATCACATGAACGGAGCGATCGAGCATCTCCAGGCGCGGGACGTCTCGCTGGTGCTCGTCTCCCGGGCGCCGCTGGAGAAGCTCGCGGCATTCAAGAAGCGGATGGGCTGGCACTTTACCTGGGTCTCGTCCGGCGGCTGCGATTTCAATCGCGACTTCGGCGTGTTGTTCACCAAGGAAGAAGTCGCCAGCGGCGCGAAGGCCTACAACTTCGCCACGATTCCTCCGCACGGAGAGGAAAATCCCGGCCTGAGCTGTTTTTACAAAGATCCCAGCGGCGCCGTATTTCACACCTTCTCGGGATACGGCCGCGGGCTGGAAGCGATGTTGGGAACCTACGCGATCCTCGACCGGGCACCGAAGGGACGCGACGAAGACAGCTTGCCTGCGCCGATGGCCTGGGTGCGTCATCACGACAAATATGAACCGACTTCGCAAGGCGCCGGATCATGCTGCCACGAAAAGGACTGCCATTGACGGACGGATGCTGCCACAGCCGCGAACCTCAGCCGTCGCACCGATCGCGGCGCGGTTGGGAGTTCGCAGCGGGTGCGTTCTCGCTGGGCGTTTGGGCATTCATGCCGAAATGTCCCGTCTGCCTGGCCATGCACCTGGCACTTTGGACTGGCCTGGGCCTTTCGTTAGCCGAGGCGACGTTTCTGCGCTGGTCGCTCCTGCTCTTGAGCGGCGTGCTCTTGTTCTGTCTCGCTTTTAAACGAAAACGGCGTGTTGGAGGGGCTTAGTTAATAGACCCGAAAATCGTTGCTTTGATCGGTCCGCCGTGGATGCCGGCCGGCCGCGTGGAAGTCGGCAAATCCGTCCGGCGTTTCGTAGGGTACCAATAGTTCGATCCGTCGGAAGCTCACGGCGCTGCGGTCTTTATTCTCTTATCTCCAGACGTACGGCTACGCCAACGCCCGTACGTAGACTGGCTGATCTCCAAGGCCTGCAAAGCGACTGCCAGATCCTTGCCCGCATTGAGCATCGCGTCCGCATCTCGCAGCTTCGAGATGATCTGCTCTGGGCTGTGTCGCTTCCGTCCTCTTGTCGTCATCAAAGGTCTCCTTGCCTCTTGGGCTAAAGACCTTCATAACATCCGGATCAGATTTTCAATAGCAGGCCACGGGCGCACGCCCCAGAAGATCAGACCAATGCGGGTCAGGCATGCTTTTCTCCAAGACAAAGCGGAAGATGAAGGTGGCTTTTTTGGGACAACCCCTGCCCCTGCCTGCTGCGGTGCTGATGGCGATGGCTCGTGCAAAGGATATGTAACGGAAAGCGATTTTATCCTTGGAAAACGACAAAGCCCCCGTCAGCAGTCACGCTGCCTGGGTCTTGAATTGGCTATTCTTCCTACGGAGTGAAAACGGGGGTGGTTAGTTTGCACTCGCCATCTGGTCCAACAATCGAATCGTCTTCCAACACTGCGAGCGCCTCGTTTAGCTGTTCGATTTCCGCTTTGATCCAGTGCCGCAGTTCTCCCACGGACTGATTTTCGAGAATCTTGAAACCAGGCCAGCATAGTTTGACCCGATCAGCAATCGTTTCCTGCTGTGTCGTCATTTAAGAAACTCCTCTAAAGTTAGAAATGACTGATCCGGCAGCCGCTGGCCTTTCCAGGTCGGGCCGACGTTGGCGAAATGTCCCGCCTTAGTGCCAATTGTCCGTCTTGCGCAGATGCTTTCCGAGCCTTGCGACGGGTTAAGTCAATATCCTACCAAAGTTTATTCCAGCAGCGAACCTTTCGATCCCGATTGCCCGAGAGGGCCACATTAGCTCAATGAACAGAACGGATACCCCATGTCGAACAGCGTGCTTTTTCAACCTTTCCATCTTCACGATCTCATCTTACCGAACCGTGTGGTTCTGGCTCCCATGACCCGTTCCAGAGCTGGAACCACACGTCTCCCGAATCGAGTGATGGCGGAATACTATGCCCAACGAAGTTCAGCCGGCCTGCTCATTACTGAGGCAACCACAATCTCCGAAGAGGCGAACGGCTGGAACGAATCACCGGGCATCTACACGGACGAGATGACCAAAGGCTGGAAGCATGTCGTCAACGCGGTGCATAAGAAAGGTGGCGTGTTCTTTCGCCAGCTTTGGCATACCGGACGCGCCTCTCACAGCGGTTTCCACAACGGAAAACCAGCCGTGGCCCCCTCAGCGATCAAGATCAATGAGGAATACATCCACACGCCAGCCGGCAAGCAGCCTCACGAAATACCCAAGGCATTGGAAACGTCCGAAATGCCACGACTCTTCGATGACTACCGGCGAACCGCCGAACGAGCTAGGGAGGCTGGCTTTGACGGCGTAGAAATACATGCGGCCAACGGTTATCTCATCGACACCTTTCTTCAGTCGAAGACGAATCACCGCACGGACCAGTACGGCGGAAGTGTGGAGAACCGCTACCGTTTTCTGAAGGAAGTTGTCGAAGCGGTTACTTCTGTCTGGCCCGCCAACCGGGTCGGAATACGTCTCTCTCCAAACGGTGTGTACAACGACATGGGTTCACCGGATTTTCGGGAGCAGTTCACATTCGTCGCCAGTCAACTAAACCGCTACGGTCTAGCGTACCTGCACGTTTTGAATGGGCTGGCGTTCGGCTTTCACAAGCTCGGCGAACCGATGACTCTGGCTGAGTTTCGCAAAGTGTTTCATGGACCTCTGATTGGCAATTGTGGTTATACGCAGGAGTTGGCAGAGCAAGCAATCGCAGAGGGAAACACCGATTTGATTGCGTTTGGCAGGCCATTCATCAGCAACCCCGATCTCGTAGAACGGCTAAAGCACGGCTGGCCCCTTGCTGTACCAGCGCCGATGTCTGATTGGTATTCGCCCACCGGCGAAAAGGGATACACGGACTTCCCGGCCTATTCACCCCCTCAAATGGGCGGCGAGAGAAGTTGAAAGGAAAAAGCATCCTGCCCATCCCCAACCGCACTACCTTCGAGTCTGCTTACGAGGGGCAATCCCCGTTGGATATCGGCAAACCACAGAAGGCGTTCATCGAAGTTGCCGACCTGATTACCGGGTCGATTCTGGACAACGGGCACGGCACCGGGGAAAACGATCCGTACTTAGAGTGGCTCGGCGTTTCACCGTCCGAACAACCGCCAAATCATTACCGCCTCTTGGGCCTCAAGCTGTTCGAGCCGCACCGTGTTCTGATTAAACAGGCCGCCGAGGAGCAAATCGCTGTCTTACGAGAACAGGCAAAGTTGGCGTCCAAGATCGCCCCTGAGATCGCTGAGGCAAAGGCGTGCCTCAGCCGCCTTAAGATGCCCAATGCCAACCAGATTGAGGTGTACCAGGACGCCGGTTCGATTCTCAACGACTTCAACGGGTTTTTTTCGTCGACGAATCGGCTTCCACGCGGGTCAGCGTCAACAACCAATCTCCCCCGCCGCCCGAAAACGCCTCCGGTCGTCCCCCGCGGTTGTTCACGCACCACAACAGCGTATCGCCTTCGAGCTTGTAAATCCCCAGGCAGACCTGGCCTGTCCGGTTCCCTTCGGTGTAGATGGCGTCCATATTCCCCGACTTGCCGTCGCCCGTCATAGTGAACGTGCCGGCCCCCAAGCTGTCGCCTTCTCCACCGTTGCCGATCTCGCGCCCCACGATCGAGTTGCCATTGACCAACAGCTCAAGCCGGCCACGACCTTCGATGCGGCCTCGCCACAGGGTGGGACCCGACTTGGCCGCCGACTTGCCGTCGCCGCCGGGCAGACTTGCCGACCCGCTCGCGGAGGCGACCGCTGCGTCGGCTGTCTTCTGCAACTCGGCCAGATCCAGCGATTTATCATGGTTCGCATCCAAGCGGGGAAAACTTTGTGCCAGCTTGGCCCATTCCAATCTCGATATCTTGCCGTCGCCGTTGATGTCGGCGAGCTTCATGAGCAACTCGGCCGCGCCGCCGGTGGCTTCCAACTCGGTCGCGCTGAGCGAGCCGTCTTTGTCGGCATCCAGATGGCTGAAGGTCTGCGTGAACTTCGACCACTCGGCACGCGAAACGGCGTCGTCGCCATTGGCGTCGATGAACCCGATCCCAGGTGGCGGCGCCTCGCCACTGGCCCGCGTAGACTCGGCAACCGGCGGACTTGCCGGCGGCGTTTTGGCGGCGGCCGGCGCCGACTTGCTCCGCAGGCGTTCGTACATCGCCAAGAACTCGTCGCGCGTGACGCGGTCGCCCCGGACCTTGCCAGCTTCCTTGAAAATACGGTCCAGAAATGACCGTGTGCCTACCGTAGCCTCATCCATCGTCAGAACACCGTCGCCCGACTTGTCGAGTTGATGAAACATCGTCTCGGCAGTCATCTTGTCCTGGGCAAGAACGGCCCCCTGCCAGGCCAGCAGCAATCCGCAGCCGAACGCCGCATACTCAACAATCGTCGCACGTTGCGCAGGACGAATTCGTGTCGTGGACATGCTTCCTCCTAGGATCACTGCCTACCGGGCAGCCGCCATCATCGCGAACAGACGGACCCGTAATGTTGCGGGACTGGCAATATGCTCCTGTAAGATTAAACGTGGAAACCTTCCGATTGGCGACAGGACTTGCTGTGTTGGTCGAGCCTCAGACTGCGCGGGTTCAATTCTACCGGCCGCCAACCCGCATTTTGATACGCTTTTCGGGGCTGTCTTGTCTAGTCTCGGCGAAAGAATCGCGGTTTGTACTGAAAATGGCCCCGAGGCGAGGACTTGATCATGCAGCCGAACAAGAAGGGGAACTGATTCCCAGCGTTTCCTCGACGCCTTCCAGGACCACATCACACAGGGCCTGGATTATCAGACGGCAGTGCATGGTTTCCGTCGAATCGAAGGTGCCGTTTTCGGCGAGCTTGGTTGATGGCTCACCACCCCCGCAGACTGAAAAGTACGGGCAGGTCGGCGCGGCATCTTGCGATGCCGCTTTGGATCTCGTCGTGGACCATGTGAAATTGCGCGTTTCGCAGAATCTCGTCGACACCGCAACGAAACACGTTGCCGAACTTGAAATCGTGATATTTCGAATTTCGGACCGTGAGCAACTCCGGCGAAAAGGTCGAAATATTCCCGTCACAGTCGAAGTTCAGGGTGGCCAGCGGCAGGTTTAGCGTGGTCTCCAACTCACCCGACGACCATCGAATGCGGTCCCGCATGTCGTCGAGTTCGCGGACCCATAGATTCTGGCCGGAAATTTTCCTCAGCTCGCGCAGCCGGCGAAAGAAGGCCTGGTAGCGTCCCACGGCACTGGGGTGGCTCATCGTGCTCTGGACGTGGACCCCTTCGGTTTCCTCCACGTTGAAACCCAGGCGAGCAAACTGCTGGCTGACGAAGAATTCCCAGATCTCGTCCGGATGGTCGAGTGACTCGCTGGTCAAGACCGCGATATTATGAATGGGAATCGCATTGTCTTGCAGCAACCGCACGCCGCGCATCGCGCTCGAAGGTGCCGCGCCCGCTCCGGGTGAGCCGATTGGCGTCGTGCAGACGCTTGGGGCCGTCGATGCTTACGCTGACGTCGACCTGGTGGGCCTTGAAAAAGTCGCACCACGGCTGCGTGATCAGGGTGGCGTTGGTTTGAATCTGCTGCTGGACGGGAATGTTCTTGAGGTTGAAGCGAGCCAGCAGCGAGAAGGCTTTCTCGTAGAAACTGATGGGCACTGTGAGCGGCTCGCCAGCGTGCCACAGAAGCGAAACAGTCTGGCCGAGGTAGGCCGATGCAAACAGCCGCTCGAAGATTTTGGCGAGCGTCGGTTCCTCAATGACCCGGCGCGACCCACGATCCGCAAGATAGCAGTAACGGCAATCGATATTGCAGAAGGGGGTGGGCTGGATCACCACCAGCTCGATGCTCGGAGCCAAGGCATTCGACATGGCGTACCCCTTCTACGACGCCTGTTGGAAGCGATTAACCTTCGCAGAAAAGTTACCGTGCCGTGCCGGCGGCTTTCTTATATTTTGTCATGGAACCCAGGACGCGGGCCGTCCGCAAACCCGGGCCGAGGTAGAGGTTCCCGGATTCTGTCGGCAAAGCCGCATACCAAACGGGACGGCGCCTGGCACTCCTCGGCCACCTTGGCGCGGACGCGGGCAAGCCGGTCCTGCACGTTCGGGGACACAACCATCGCCTGGTTCTGCGAGATGCCGGATGCCAGTTGCTCTTGCATCGATGGGCTCCTTTGAAAAAACTGCAAGCGAAACAGCTTTAGGTCTGACGGCTGTGAAGCTTGACAACTATGCAACAAAAGCGCGGTACGCTAATCGAAAAATCGACCCCTGCGAAGAGCGAAACCCAGTAATTCCGCAAATGGCGACCGATATTCCGGAGCTAGCAGTCCGGGACGGGAGGGTCTTGGCCGTTTTCTACCCGGGAGGGGCAGCCGGCCGGGGAGCTTCTCAGCGCACGGTTCTGGCTACCCGGAAACCTACATAATTATGCCAGTTTACCGGCTGGTCCGTTTCGCGGTCGGCACAGCGCAGGCTCAACGCGCGGTAAAGCGACCCTCCCCGAAAAACACGGTTATCGTTGTCTTTCGGACTTGTTTCGTCTTCTTTATCGTCGCTGTCTTTCGTCGGCTCCACGTAGCGTTCCTGACACCATTCCCAAGCGTTACCCAGCATGTCGAATAAGCCCAAATCGTTGGGACGCAAGCTGCCCACCGGCAACGTCCGGCGCTGCTTCGAATCGCGAATATACCAGGCATATTTGCCAAGCAACTCCTCGGTCTCGCCATAAAAACGACTCGTAACGGCCCCGGCCCGGCAAGAAAACTCCCATTCCGCCTCGCTGGGCAAGCGATAGCCGGTGCGATGCAGGTAGTCGGGTGCTAGCTTCATTCCCCCGGCGAATTCGCCCTTGTCGTTTGCCAGGTAGCACCACTGGTCTTTCGCAATGCCCTCCTGCTTGCTGAGCCAGTTGCAATAGGCCGTCGCGCTATACCACGACACGCCATTGACCGGGCAATCGCCTTTCGGGGCATATTGCTTATTGAATGGATGATCGTTGCGAAATCGGAGGAACTGTTCCACGGTCACCTCGGTGGCGGCGATCGCAAACGATCGGCCAATCCGGGTGAGGCGCTGGATCTCCATTTTTCCTTCGCGACCTTCTTCACCAGGCGGCGAGCCCCTCGTAAACTCCATCGGGCCCGTGATGACCGCCAACGTTTGTCCCTGGCCGTTGATGTACCAGTTCCGATTCCCCTCGACTTTGCCAATGGCCAATGGCGCGAGGATTTCCGCCAACCGATGCCGTTGATTCCATTGAACCATCAGCCACGAACTGGCGCCGTGGACGCCAGGATCGGGGTCGTCGCGGACCATTTGCAACACGGTAGAAACAACCGGCTCTCGTTCGGCACTCGGGAGCTGCTCCGCGCCAAATTCTCCGAGGATGAGAAGCAAGGCCCGGCGAATCGATACTTCACGTTCTTCGTGCAATCGCTTGATGATGATCCTGGGGCCGCTTCCCAAGGGGCTCAGGCGGTCGATGACATAGCTTCGGACACGGGGGTCGGGCGAGTGCTTCAGTAGCGGCCAGACCGTTTCGGCCTGGCCGATTCGCAGCAGCGCCACCGCCGCATTGGCTTGCCGCTTGGCCAGGGATTCGTTCCCATCGTCTGTCTGGTCCAATAGCAACGATTGGCCCAGCGCCGCGGAGAGTGCATCGATTGTCTGCTGGCCGTAGGGCTGAACTGCCGGATAAAGCACGGCGAATTGCTGCTCGTCGGCATCCATGAGCAGGTTGGTCAATCGCTCCGGTTGGTCGGAGGCGTAGGCAACGAGAATGCTCGTGGCGAGCGTTCGTTCGGATTCGCCGCGATCGGCGGCTTGGAAAATGGCCTCGAGCGGTTTGAGCATTTCTTTGCGGGCGGGACGGAGGGCGTCGACGACCGCGGCATAGTTGCTCGGGTTTTGGATCAAGGTGGCCACCATCCGGTCGGAGATCCAGACGCCCGACTTTTGCCAGCGCGTTTTGAACTCGTCCGAGTCGTTTTGAGCGTAGGTGGCCAACGCGCACGCGGCCTGGAAACGCTCGGCAGCCGGCGCGGCCTGGTCTTCCAGCACTCTCCAGAGCGGGTCTCCCAGTCGATCACGATGGCCAAGCAAGGCATCCCGCAGTGTCGGAAACGACATGGGATCGGAGGCCAGCAGCCGGTCGCGCAGGTAATCCACCTGGCCGGCGTCGACCGGCAGCAGTGCCAGCGCGGCATGCAGCCGCGCCGCAGACTGGGCAGCGTGTTCCAGGCAAGTTTGCCGCAATAACGGGTCCGCCCAAGGACGATACTTGGCAAGCTCTTGGATAATGTCCGGCACCTGGGCAATGTCTGCTTTCAAGAGCCCCTTGACCAGTCCCTCGGCCTGCTGGGCGTACTGCTGTTCGACTACCCGGTTGCGGAGTGAGAACCCGGTGAAGCCTAGGACGATTCCCAGCAACAGCAACGTGGATCCTCGCAGCGCAACCACGCGCCCAGCACGGCGCATCATATGCAGTTGTCCGGCAGTCCAGTCTCGTTTGCGAGTGAGCAGCTTAATGCGGACATATTCCAGCACGGAAGGAAGGAAGCGATTCTCAGGCTTAATGCTCCACAAGGCAGCCCGTTCCTCTAACCGCAGTTTGGCTCGGCCGCGCCGCGTTTCCCGTTGCTTTCGCGAGAGCCACTCGCGCAGAGCCGGCACCAGGTAGTCGTGGGCGAGTTGGTAGTAGTGTCGGCTATCCGCGACCGGCGCCGCGGCTTCGGCCATTTTTGCAGGAGCCACTTGCTGCTCGGCGGGCGTAATCAATCTCAATTCGCCGTCGAGAATTCGGAGCAGTTCCGCGAAGTCTTGATCGCGATCCTGATAGCCCGCGGCGATCATCAACTCTGGCAGCGGACGCATCTGCCCCTTGATGTCGGACCCATGTTCCGGCAATAAAGCTTTGAGAATCGCCGTGGCCCCCTCTTGGTGGGAGCGGTACTTTCGATTGGCACTCGGGGCGCTGAACGTCTCTTCAAGAAAGGTAACACCGATGCCCTCGGCGCCTCCCACCGCTTTGAGCGTTGCCGGTGTCCAGGGCTTGCCCTTGACCATCTCGGCGAACAGGCTGAGCCGGACCGAGATAACCTTGCCGTCCTGGGCCAGTCCTTGCACAGCCTGATCGAGAAACAACTCTTGCTCGGCAGTGTGAATGTCGGTCAGCCTTCCAAAGGCCACGCCGAAGGCCGACAGGACGCTGCGCGCATGGATCGGGTCGAAAAGGTCCACCAAGGTGCTGTTCTCACCTTGGCGAAGTTCGATATTCAGCTCGCGCATGAACCGGCTGATAGCCAACCAAAAGTCATCCCGCACGGTGACGACGGCCTGCACTCGTTCGCCGTCACATTGTTGGAGAGCCCGGGCCAATTCAGTATTCTGTTGCCCCCGCTTGGCGTGCAGCCACTGCTCGAACTGATCCAAGACAATGAGCACCTTCTGGCCCGGCGCCAATCCCTGGCCTTGCCATAAGGCCGCGATGGATTCGGTTAGCTCCAAGTCCTGCGGCAGGTTGGGACATCGCTTCCGCAGACCCTTGAGCAGCCGGACTTCCGTGTCATCGGCCGTGGCCTCGATATAGACCGAGAGGACTTGCTCTGCCAGGCGGGGCAGCAATCCGGCCTTCACCAACGAGCTCTTGCCGCAGCCGGAAGGACCGTAAATAACACCGACCGTGAATGTCAGTTCCTCTGGGGTCTCGATGCGATGCTTCCAAAAGCGAATGCTCTCGGGCAGTCCCTCACGGTCAAACGGACCGGGCAGCAGGCGCAGAAAGAATTGAACGTCGCCAGCGTCGAATGAACGCAGACCCTTGGGGATGATCGCCATCCTGATTGGCGGCTGGGCTGCCGCATGCCGCTGCGTCTTGACCGGAGTCGGAGAGGATATCGCAGGCTTGGCAGGGACAGCGTCGATTCGTTCAACCCCGGTGTACCAATCAATCACCGGCATGAGCTGAGTAAGTGACCGGTGAACTTCATCCGCGGTGATGGTCTCGCCAAAGCGATGCGTGCCAACATTGCCCAGTTTGCGGACCGTGGTGGCGTAGGCCTCCAATACCGGAGGGAAAAAACCATCCTTGGAGATGCGATCCAGCAGGTTTTCAAGGGGCTGAGTGCCGGCTGGCTTGTTACAGCGGCGCTCGTAGACCTCTCGGACCACGAACTCGAGCACCTTGCGGATGCGCGTGAGAGCCATTTCCGGATCGCGGTCAGCAATGGCGACGGCTTTTTGGATCCCTCCGGTCAGTTCCACGAACTCCTCGGGAAAACCATTCAGCTTGGCAAGCAGGGCCTGGTACCACGCTTCCGTGGGCGGTGAAGTGTCTTGGAAGATCGACGACATTGGCTGCGGCACGCCGGTCCGTGGGGTCGCCCGGCGGAGAGCGTTCCTGGCAGAATACGTAGGGTGGTCACCGTCGTTCATAATTGCCCAAGATGGCGCCGTCGGCTGCATGGTTCAGGGACCCCGCTTGACGCCGGTTTACGATAACTGATTCCGAGCATTTGGACCTACAGCATTTTTGGTGGCGCCGCATTGCGGACCCTCCGACATGCGGCTGGAGAGGCGCGGAAATACAAGAACCTCCGGCTTGGGCAAGGCGATTATGCTGCCGCGTCTTGCAGACGATGGGAACGATGTCAGCCTGGCAAAGCAGACAGAAGCTCGGCGATGACGTGGATAAGGTCAATCAAATAGCCGGCTTACCGACTCGTTGCGGTGGATGCGCTTGATCGCCTCGCCCAATAGCGGCGCAGCCGTGAGAACCTTGATCTTCGGTAGGACCTGGTGCGGCTTGAGAGGGATCGAGTCGGTGATGATCACTTCCTTGATCGTCGAGGCCTTCAGCTTCTCGACGGCCGGACCGCACAACACTCCGTGCGTCGCCGCCACGTAAATCTCGCGGGCACCCCGATCCGTCAGAATGCGGGCGGCACCCGTGATCGAGCCTCCGGTGCTGATCATGTCGTCGAACATGAGGCAAATCTTCCCCTCGACGTTGGCTCCGATGATGTTCTCTTGCCGTGTCATTTCGGCGTTGGAGCGGCGCTTGTCGACAATCGCCAGGCCGCCGCCGATCCGTTCCTGGTGACGCAGCGCCCGCTTGGTGCTGCCTTCGTCCGGGCTGACGATCACCAGTTGCAGCGGGTCGAGGTCCATGTTCAGAAAGTACTCGTTGAGGACTGGCGCCGCATACAAGTGATCTACCGGCACGTCGAAGAAGCCCTGGATTTGGGCCGCGTGCAGGTCCATCGCCAAAACCCGGTCGGCCCCGGCACGAGTGATGATGTCAGCCACCAGCTTGGCAGTGATGGGCACCCGGCCTTCGTCCTTGCGGTCTTGCCGCGCGTAGCCGTAGTAGGGCATGACTGCCGTGATCCGTTCGGCGCTGGCCCGCTTGCAACTGTCGATCATGATCAGCAGTTCCATCAGCATCTCGTTGACCGGCGGACAGGTCGGCTGCACCAGGAACACGTCGCGTCCGCGAATGTCCTCCTCGACTTTGCAGCAGACTTCACTATCGGGAAACGTATTGATCGTGATCCCGCCGACATCCAGGCCCAGATATTCGCAAATGCGGTGCGTCAGCTCCGGGTTGGCCCGGCCGCTAAAAATCTTGAGATCGTTCATGTCGGCTTTCAGGAAGGGCGGAAAAAACGAATTCGGAACGGTTGTGGGGGACCTGAACCCCGTGCAATCTGACCGGCAAGGCTCACCGATCAGCTCGCGGCACGCATTCTACTCATTTCGCGTTCAACGGCGGCCAGTTCGTCCGGGGTGTTGATGCTCAGCGCCTCACACGGCTGCATGACGCAGAGCGCGTCGACGGTGCGTCCCGACCGCTGGAGAAGTCCGGGGCAGTCGGTCAGGTAATACTCACGCTGCGAATTGTCGGCCCGCAAGTGCTCCAATGCCCACAGCAAGTCGGCCGCGCGAAACAGGTAGCAACTCAGATTCACTTCGCGGATCAGCCGCTCGGCCGGCGTGGCGTCCTTTTCTTCGACGATCGCGGCAAAGCGGCCGGCGGCGTCGCGGACGATGCGCCCCAGGCCGGTCGGATCCTGCTTCGTGCCGGTTCCCAGGAGGCAGGCAGGCTCGCGGGACTCAAACTCCGCCAGTAGCCTCCGCACCGAGTCAGCTTGCAGCAGGGGCGAGTCTCCGGCCACCACCAGGATGGGGCCCTCGTGTCGGCCCAGATACTCCCGGCACATCATCACCGCGTGGCCGGTGCCGAGTTGCTCCCCCTGCAAGCAAAACTCCACGGCGGAGCGCCCACGTAACGCCGCGCGCACATCGTCAGCCCGATAGCCGACCACCACGAGCGTCTGGTCAATGCCGGCCGCTTGCAGCGCGTCCAGGACATAATCGATCATGGGGCGCGAGCCTACGGGAATGAGCACCTTGGGCAACTCGGACCGCATCCGAGTCCCTTTGCCGGCCGCCATGACCACCGCCATTTTTTTGCTCATGGATCTGTTCGTAATAGCAGTCTGACGGGCGGTGCCAGGATTTCCTAAGGCTCGTCCACAAAATGGCTTAAGCGAAGCCCGGCCTTGCAGTCAAACTTCCGGATTGGCAACTCTTGGCGAGGGCACCGGCTGATATCTTCGCAGGAAACCTGCCAGCTTGCCAGGGGTGGTTTCCTACCGTCGTTCCAACGGCGCATAACGCCGGATGATCGCCTTGGCCGCCCGCAAGCCGTCCAGTGCCGCGCTCACGATGCCGCCGGCATAGCCGGCTCCTTCGCCCACGGGATAGAGTCCGCCCACCGTGGTGCTTTCCAAGGTCGCGTCGTCGCGCAAGAAAGCGCACCGGGGCGCTCCCACGGCTCTCGGGACCGACGAGGGTCGCACCTGCCAGAAAGCGGCCGTGCCAGCGGCGGTCGAGTTGCGGCAGCCCGCTGCGCAATGCTGCGGCTACCTGCTGTGGGATGACCCCTTCCAACTCCGCCGGGATCACGCCACGGATGTAGCTCGACGGTGGCGTGCCACGCGTCTTGCGGCGATGCAGGAAGTCTTCAGCCAGTTGGATCGGACACAGGTACGCCCCGCGCGACAACTCGAAGGCCAGCCGCTCGTATTTTCTTTGCAACACCATGCCGGCCAGGGGCGAGTTGCCGCCGAAATGGGCCGGCTCCAGCGTGATCATCAAGCCGCTATTGGCAAACGGCGAGCTGCGCCGCGACATGCTCATGCCGTTGGTGCAAAAATATCCCGGCTCGGAAACGCTCGGCATCACATAGCCGCCGGCGCACATGCAGAAGGTGAACAAGTTCTGCGGGCCGCGTGCCACCAGGCTGTAGTCCGCCGCGCCGAGCTTCTCTTCCAGCCGAGTCGAACCGTACTGGGCCCGGTTCACCTGCTCCTGCGATTGCTCGATGCGCACGCCGATCTGAAACGGCTTGGGCACCATCGGCACCCCGCGATTGAGAAGCATTTCATAGGTGTCGCGAGCGCTGTGCCCGATGGCCAGCACCACGGCCACGGCGGGCAGAAAGCCGCCGGAAGTGGCCAGCCCGCGCAGGCTGCTCGCTTCGATCCGCACGTCTTCGAGCCGGCATTCGAAACGGAACTCTCCGCCGAACGACTCGACTCGCTGCCGCAGCGCCTTGACAACCGCCGGCAAGCGGTTGCTGCCCAAGTGCGGACGGTGGTCGTACACAATCGAGGGCTTCCCTTTGCATTCGGCCAGCAATTCAAGGACGCGACGGACATCGGGCCCGCTCGAGCGGCAGGTCAGTTTGCCGTCGCTGAACGTGCCGGCTCCTCCCTCGCCGAAGAGATAGTTGCTTTCCGGATTGTGGGGGCCGCCGGCGTCGAAGGCCTGCACGTCGCGGATTCGGTCGCGCACTGCTTTGCCCCGTTCCAACACCAATGGCCGATAGCCATGCCGGGCCAGAAAGTAAGCCGCCACCACACCGGCCGGTCCTGCCCCGATGACCACCGGCCGATGTTCCAGAGGCTCTTTTCCCGGCTCGGGCATTTCAAACGGCGGCTCTTCGTAAAGATCGGCGGCGACCTTCGAGCCGCGGCGGGCCGTGCGCGCGACGATTTGTCGCTCATCCAGTGGCATTGCCACTTCGACCGAATACACGAACGAGATATCCCGTTTATCGCGGGCGTCCAGACTTTTGCGCAAGATCCGCCAATGAGCAATATCCGCCGACGGCACATTGAGCGCGAGCGAGATCTGCGCTTCGAGCCCCGCTTCGGACTCGTCGACCCCCAGACGAATATTAGACAACCGAATCGACACACGAGCCTCGCTAGCGTGGTGTCTCGTAAATGCAGGCATTTAACGTGACAGCATCAGGGTGCCACGGGCAGCTTGTCTGCCCGTGCGACAGCAGAACACGCATGGCCATTTGCCACTG
The DNA here is from genome assembly GCA_963807715.1 of uncultured Planctomycetia bacterium. Taxonomy (GTDB): domain Bacteria; phylum Planctomycetota; class Planctomycetia; order Pirellulales; family PALSA-1355; genus CAWECK01. Next base: position 49,198 of record CAWECK010000014.1, on the reverse strand, counting down.
GCTGACAAGCAGCCAGTGGCACCCAATAGTAAGATCCCATCTGATTGGGGGCAGAAAAGGGGGCGGGCGTTATTTGTCTTGACGCGAACAGAGCAAACTCCCGAACCCCTTTTCTGCTCAATATAGCCGACCGTATCAATGAGTCGCCGTTCGCGAGCCAGATTTTAGCGAACCGTCGCTGGGAATCCGATTTTTTTCGGTTTTGCCTCCGCCCGGCCGGCTGTTTGCTTGCCAATCCCCCAACGTTTGTGCAGGATGAGGGGATGAGCAAGCAAGATTCTCCATCAGCGCGTGGTTCGGACCACGATCGATCTAAACCCATCTGGATGCGTCTGACGCCGGAGGCCATTCCGTTTTGGGTCGCCGTTTTGATGATCAGCTCTCTAGTAGTGGTTGTAGCAACCCTCACCATCTTGCCGAAGTCGGCCGTCCCGACGTCCTCCGCCACAGTTACTTCCTCGGCACCGGACACCCCGAATGCCAATTCCGAGCCGCCGGCGCGAAGCGATCGGCCGGCCAGTGACACGGCAACGAATGGCATGGCTACGGCTTTCGCGCCCACGAAGCCGAACACGGCGTCTCCCCCAGGTCCTGCCCCGGAGGGCATGGTATGGATCCCCGGCGGCGAGTTCTCGATGGGATGCGAGGATCTGACCTCTTGTCCCTGCGGCGGCAAGGAGCCGATGGCCGATGCCCGGCCGATTCATCGCGTTTACGTCGATGGCTTCTGGATGGACGAGACCGAAGTGACGAACGAACAGTTCGCCAGGTTTGTCGCCCAGACCGGTTATGTCACCATCGCGGAAATAAAGCCCAAGGCCGAAGACTTCCCGGGTGCCCCGCCAGAGAACCTGGTCGCCGGCTCGATCGTTTTTACACCCACCCCGGAGCCTGTGCCCCTGACCGACCACTTTCAATGGTGGCGCTATCAACACGGCGCGAATTGGCGTCATCCCGAGGGACCGGACAGCGACGTGAAAGGTCGTGAGAACTATCCCGTGGTCCACGTGGCGTATCCCGATGTGGTGGCCTATGCCAAGTGGGCCGGCAAGCGTTTGCCCACGGAGGCTGAGTGGGAATTCGCCGCCCGGGGCGGTTTGTCCGCGCACGGTTCGCATGGGGCGAAGAATTGAAACCCGGCGGCAAGTGGATGGCCAACATTTGGGAAGGGACGTTTCCTGTTGCCGATAAGGGCGAAGATGGATTCCAAGGCATCTCCCCTGCTCGGCAATATCCTCCGAACGGGTACGGACTTTATGATGTGGCCGGAAACGTATGGGAATGGTGCTCGGACTGGTATCGGACCGACAGCTACAAGGAACAACCTCCGCCAGGCGGCGTCATCAGCAATCCAGCAGGCCCAGGAAGCAGCCTTGACCCGGCCGAGCCGGACCAACCCAAACGCGTGCATCGGGGCGGGTCGTTCCTCTGCACCGATCAATACTGCACCCGATACATGATGGGCACCAGAGGCAAAGGCGAAGTAATGACCGCGACCAATCACTTGGGCTTTCGTTGCGTGAAGCCCGCAATGTAATTGTCAACGTGGGTTACTGGCTCTGCCACACGGAGAAGAAAACCGCCCCTAAGCGCCAATCGACGGATGCTTCACAACGCTGCCAGCCATTGAAGGCCGAACTGGATGCACGACGCACAGGACCCCAACGGCTCGCATCCGCACCGTTCCCGCGTGCTGATGCTGATTGGTGCTATCAAACTCTTCAAGGCGGCCCTTTTGGTGCTGCTGGGCGTTGGGGCTCTCCGGTTGCTCCACCGCGATGTGGCCGAGCAACTTACGATCTGGATTTCCGAACTGCGTCTCGATCCGGGTAGCCACTACCTGTACGCCGCCATCCACAAGCTGGGGTTGCTGGACGATCACCGGCTCAAGGAAATCAGCTTTGGCGCGTTTTTTTACGCGTCGCTGCTGACGCTGGAAGGGGTCGGGCTTTGTCTGAGCAAGCGTTGGGCGGAATATTTCACCGTGATCATGACGGCTTCGTTGCTGCCGTTGGAGGTTCTGGAGATTGCCCGTCGCGTTACCGCCGTGCGCGTCCTGCTGTTGCTGGTCAATCTGGCCATTGTCGTGTACTTAATCCGCCGGTTGATCCGCGAACGCCGAGCCGAGGTTGAATCAACGCCTCGACCCTCGTGAGGGCCCATCTCTTGCCAAGGCCGTCGCGTGCCAAGGCCGGCGGCCATTTACTGCGTCACGATCTTCACGACGGGCGGGTCCGCAAAATCGTTCCACAGGGCCTCGTTTACTTTGGCGTCTGGCTTGCCCGTGTGGACGTAATAGCGATAGGCCGAGACGTAGGGCTTGCCCGGTTCGATGGTGAATGCTCCCAGCACCATCGGCGCAAAGCAGAAATAGGGCTTGTCCGGATGGAGCCGCACCGGCTGCGGAGCGCGAAAATTATTGGGATGGCAAAGCACCGCGATGCCGCTCTCATGGTCTCCCAGCTTGCCGAACATTTCGCACCAACGCGGGCGAGTGTGGTTCCCATCCGCGCGGCTCTTGCCTTCGCTCGTCAAGAATTCACATCGCCCGTCGCCGAACCACTGCCGTGCGCCGCGCAGCGCCATGCCGCCGTAGTGATACTTATTAATCGTCACCGGGCTCTCGCAGGCGCAGCTTTGCGACGACTCGATGTCGAACAGATATCCGCTCGCGTGCGAATTGACGCGCACGAGCCATGTTTCCAGGAGAGCCGTTTTCGGGCCCCCTGGAGCAGTCAGGTCGACATGTTCGAGGTTGGCGGTAAACGAACCGTAGACCGTCCCACCCCGGCGGTCTTTATAATCCACGTGGCGAACTTCGCCTTGATGCTTGGCGCTGTTCCAGAAATCGACGTTGCGCCCTCAAATGTCGCATTGACCCAAGCGCACATCAGGGCGTGCTGATGCATGTGGTCTGGAGGCATCCCGTCGGTCACCACGCCGCCAGCCGGATCGTAAACCGGATGGATGAATCCGCTGCGGCGAAATGCCGGCTCCTTGAGATCGTCCGAAGGGACCTCCGCAAGGTTGTACGTCAGCACCGGTTTCTGATCTATCGTGCAATGCATATAGCTGCCATCGTCTGTGAACGACACGCGCCTTGGCGAATTAATTTCCGCGCCCCGTGCCTCGGTCAGAATATAGCGCCGCGTGCTGCCGGCCTTGAGCGGCTCGGCCACAATCCATCGCAGCCACCGCGGCTTGACGTCAAAATCGATGACCTGCACCGCAGCGGGCTGATGCGTCGTAGCGTCGCATAATTGAAATCCCCGCCAGGCTTGCTCGGCCTCCGTCAATTGGCAAGATACGGGCGTATCCTGCCGATCGTATTTGCCGGCCGATACCTCCAGCACAAGCGGTTCATCGGCAATCGCTTTCAACGCAATGACCGATTGGCTGGCCACAAGGAGACTGAGCGCGGACAGCGATCGTATCGCCAGCCTGACCGCAATTCCTGGACGAGACATGGAATCAAGCTCCTAAGCGTGGTCGTGAAAACTGGCGGCCGTGGGTTCACTATAGGAGCAGTCGCCGGCATTGTCACCACGCATTGAAGGCAATCAGGGGGCTGACGGCCCTCGCTCGTGATTTCATGCCGCCGGCTGAATTCGCATGCTGCGGATAAACTCTTTCACCGCCGGTATCAGCGCCGGCGCCATGCTCAATGCGCGGAAGCCAGCCCTTAATAAATGCGGAATGATTTCTTCCTTGGATGCCAATTCGCCGCAGATCGTGATGGGCATCTTACCTGCGTCGGCGGCAATAATGTCCAACAACCGCAGGATCGAGGCATGGTCTTGCAAGTAGTAACGGTTGACCGCCGGATCGTCCCGTCCCGCAGCAAGCGTATATTGCGTCAGGTCGTTCGTTCCCACACAGAGAAAATCGACATGCCGGGCAATCGCCGCCACGCCGAGCGCCGCGGCCGGAGTCTCGATCATCGCGCCGAATAAGGGACGCTCGCGGATCCCGAGTTCCGCAATCATTACGTCAAACAGCAGTCGCATCGCCCGGATGTCGTCTTCCAGGGTGACCATTGGCACCAATACCTGAATCTGTTGCTCCTGAGACAGCCGCAGCAGCGCGGCCAACTGCGTCCGGGCCAGTTGCGAATATTCCAGCAATAGCCGCACGCCGCGGCTCCCCAAAGCCGGATTGGTCGCGGCCGGAAACCGCAAAAACGATACGGGCTTGTCCCCGCCAATGTCGAGCAGGCGGATCGTGATCGACTTGTCTCGCAGCGGTGCTGTCGAGACGCGCAATTCTTCGAGCAGTTCGACATCGGTGGGCGGAAGCTCCCGCGCGAGGTAAATCTGTTCGATGCGAAACAGTCCGACACCGTCGGCGCCGTTATCCAGGGCCAGTTCAGCGTCCTGATGGCCGCCGATGTTGCCTTCGACCTTGACCAGTTGCCCGTCGCGCGTATAGGCCGGCTGTTGACAGGTGCCTCGACAGCGGGCGACCGTGGCGCTCTGTTTGCCGAGCCGTTCGCGAAACTCGGCTTTCGTGGCCGCAGTCGGCGAGATCACGATGATGCCTTGAAAGGCGTCGACGAGCAGCTCGTCGCCGTCGTGAATCTGGTCCAGGAGATCCGGAAATTCGGCAACCGTCGGAATACTCTTTTCTCGCGCCAGTAGCGCGGCGTGCGAGCCTTGCCCGAGCCGTTCCACGACGACCGCGGCAACGTTGTCCCGCACGAGGGAAACCACATCGGACGGGAGCAGCAATCTGGCCACCAGGACGCTGCCGGCGGGCAAGTTTTGCATCCGCGAGCCGTCTTCTCCGTCGAGATGGCGCAGGATCTTTCGACCCAGATCGATCACGTCGTCGGCCCGCTGTTGAAAGGCAACGTCTTTCAACGCTTGGAACTTCTGATACCACCGACGGAAGACACGTCTTACCGCCGATTCGGCGTCGATCAGCGATTCCCGCAGTTCCGTCTCGAATTCTCCCGAGGAGAGCAGCCCATCGAGCATCATGGCATGGGCATGGAAGATTCCGGCCAGGGACGTGCTGAATTGCTCTTCGATGCGCCGCGCCGACTCGTCCACGTCATGGCGAGTCTCGCGAAAGGCGACCAAAATCCGCTCCAGCTCCCGGTCGACTTCCCGCGACTCGATTGATCGCTCCTTCCAATTCGGCCTGAGCAGATCCGGCGGGATCCACGCCTTGCCGGTGCCCCAGCCCGCGGACACGCGCGAGCCGTTGAGCCGGATTTCACTTCGGTTTGAGCCCCCGTCGGTAGCAATCGATTCCATAAAGCTCCATTTCCAGGCGATCAACCGATTCGTCCAACAATCGGCAGCCCACGCGGCTTGCTTTCCTGCCCCTGCTTGGTGCCATACTCCTGTGTATTGTACGCATTCGCGAAATTTCCGATCGGCCAAATCAGCATTACGAAGCCGTAACGGAGCCGCGCTGGGGTGGTTCGCCGTGTGGCACGCTCTTGAGCCCCACGAAAGGCGTAGTTACGCTTCGCCGCGTCTTGGAATGGCCTGGGGCAAACCGACAAACAAGGCCGGCGAATCATTTTTGATTGATGCGTTCGACGCCGCTTCATACAATCGAAGGTTGTCCGTCCCACCGCCTGCAAGTGTAAGGCTGCCACGGACAATCGCTTGCGATTCCAAGCGATCTCTGAAACGTGTGCCACTGGCGTTGCCAGTGCCGAATACGGCGTCGACTCTGCACTGGCAGAGCCAGTGGTACACACGTACGAATTGATCGATGGATACTTCCACACGCCCAAATCCCCCCACCCCAACAGAATCAAACCACGGAATGACCATGACCGTTCACCGCGCTGGCCAGGCTAGGTTTCGTTTTCCTGCTCCTCGTAATCGCCGCGCTGGCCGTTGTGGCTGACGGCAATTCATCTCGGGCCGCCCAACCGCAACCCGCCGCTCAACCGGCCCCGCTCCAGGTCGCCTTTTTGATCGGCGAGGATGAATACAAAACCTGGGAAACGCTCCCCGCGTTTGCCAAGCGCGAGCTCGAACCCCTCGGCGTCAAATGCACCCTGCTGCACTCCGACCCGCAGAACCCGAATCACTTTCCCGGGATTGAAGCCATTGATGGGGCCGACGTGCTCCTGGTGTCGGTCCGCCGCCGGCCGTTGCCGCAGGCTGAGCTGGCCCACGTTCGCAACTTTCTGAAAGCCGGCAAGCCTCTGGTCGGCATTCGCACGGCCAGCCATGCCTTTGCGGCAAAGCTCAAAGGGAAATCCGACGAAACCTTGGACCAATGGCCCGACTTCGACGTCGAAGTGCTCGGCGGCAAGTACGACGGGCACTACAGCAACAAGGAGGGCACCGACGTCGTGATCGTTTCCGAAGCAATGCGAACGCCGCTCCATCCGATTCTGGTGGGCGTGCCGGCCGCCACCTGGCACAGCAGCGGCACGCTCTACAAGTGCCACGACCTGGGGAAGACCACGCAAGGCCCTGATCGAAGGCATTACGACCGACGCCGGCAAGCCGGTCAGCGCGCCGGTCGCCTGGACGAATCAATACGGCAAATCCCGCGTCTTTTACACCTCGCTGGGCCATGCCGACGATTTCCAGCAAGCCGGGTTCAACCGGATGCTGGTGAACGCCGTATTCTGGGCCGCCGATCGGCCCGCTCCGAATGGCGCCAAGCCGACGGCCGCTGCCAACGAAACCTCGCAGGGGCCCGATCCGAATGTGTCCGATCGGACTGCGGGCAACGAGGAAGTGGCCCGCGTTATTAGGCAGTTCAAAGGCAAGGGGCGTCTGACCGACGACTCGTTGCCGACTCCGCCGGAACAAGCCGTCAAGAAATTCCAGGTGCAAGAAGGCTTCGAGATGCAGTTGCTGGCCAATGAGCCGACCATCGAGCAGCCGCTGTTCATGACCTGGGACCAGCGCGGCCGCCTGTGGGTCGTGCAGTATCGCCAGTATCCGTTCCCGGCCGGGCTGAAAGTCGTCAAGTACGATCAATACCTCCGGGCCGTGTTCGACAAGGTGCCGGCTCCGCCCCCGCTCGGAGACAAAGGACTCGACAAGATCACGGTGCTGGAAGACACCGATGGCGACGGCAAATTCGACAAGTCGAAGGATGTGATCACCGGGCTGAACATTTGCTCGGCAGTGGCCGTCGGGCACGGCGGCATTTGGGTGTTGAACCCGCCTTACTTGCTGTTCTATCCCGACGCCAACGGCGACGACGTGCCGGACGGCGATCCGGAGGTGCGTCTGAGCGGCTTTGGACTGGAAGACACTCACTCGGTAGCCAACAGCCTGAAGTGGGGCCCGGACGGTTGGCTATATGGAGCCAACGGCAGCACGACCACCGGCACGGTCAGCAGCGACGTGACGAAGAACGTGGCGTTCCAGGGCCAGATGATCTGGCGCTGACCATCCCGACACGCGCATCTTCGAAATCTACGCCGAAGGAGGCGGCAACACCTTCAGCCTGGAAATCGACCAGGCCGGCCGCGTCTTCTCCGGCACCAATGGCGGCGCGCACGCGGGGCATGTACTATCCGCAAGGGTCGTACGGGGAAAAGAACTGGGGCAAGCACGGACCGCTGACCAACCCGTACGCCTTCGGCTATTTCTTGCACATGAAACACAAAGGGGACGACAATCGCTTCCCGCAGACGTTTCTGATCTACGAAGGAGGCCAGTTCCCCGAACGGTTCACGCACCAGATCATCGCCGGCAACGCGCTGCACAATCGGATTTGGGCCAGCGAGCTGATTCCCGATACCTCGACCTACCGCACGGTCGACATGCCGCTGCTGTGCGTCTCGACCGATCATTGGTTCCGGCCGGTCGACGTCGAGGTGGGGCCCGACGGCGGCGTGTATGTGGCCGACTGGTACGACAGCCGGCTTTCGCACGTCGATCCGCGCGATACCTGGCACAAGGCGAGCGGCCGGATTTACCGGCTGCAAACCAAAGGCGCCGCGCCGCAGAAGCCGTTCGATCTGAGCAAGCAGTCCAACGACGAACTGCTTGACGCGGCTCGGCGACAAGAACAAGTGGTTCCGGCAGCAGGCGGTGCGCGTGCTGGCGGAACGGGGCGATAAGAGCGTTTTGCCGCAGCTGCGCAAATTGATCGAAAGCAATGACTCCGCGGGCCGTCGAAGCCCTGTGGGTTTGCTATCGGTTGGGAGCCTTGGACGAGTCGCTAGCGCTCACGGGCCTGGCTAGTCCGAACGAACACGTGCGCCGCTGGACGATTCGCCTGCTGGGAGACGATCACCGGGCGACCGCCGCCGAGGCGAAGGCGCTGGCCGCAGCTCGGCCGCAAAGGAGCCGGACGTGCAGGTTCGCTCGCAATTGGCCAGCTCGGCCAAGCGACTGCCAGCCGACGTCGGCATGCCGATCGTGCGCGGCTTTGGCTGCCCGCAGCGAAGATGTCGAAGATGTGCATTTGCCGCTGCTGGTTGTGGTGGGCGATCGAAGCGAAGGCCGTCAGCGATCGAGACGCGGTGCTGGCCCTGTTTGCCGATCCTAAGTTCTGGACGCTGCCGCTGGTCGAGAAAGTGATCGTCGAGCGGATCATGCAGCGTTACGCCATGACCGGCGAAACGGCCGACTTGCAAACCTGTGCCAAACTGCTGGCCCTGGCCCCGATCGGCCGAAGCGAAGAACCGCTTGATGGTCGGCCTGTTGGAAGCGTTCCGCGGTCGCCGCATCGAAAAACTGCCGCCGGCCCTGGCCAGCGCGCTCGACGAGTATCAATCCAAGCTGGGCCAGTCGGACCTCGCGCTGGCACTGCGGCTCGGCAAGCCAGAGGCCATCGACGCGGCCTTGAAAGTGGTCGGCGACGAAAAGGCCGACAAGCCCACGCGGCTGGCCTATGCCGAGATCCTGGGCCAGATTCATCAGCCCCGCGCCGTCGACGTGCTGCTGAAAGTGTTGGGAGCCACGCCGTCCCATTCGCTGAAACGCACGGCCTTGGAAGCCCTGATGAACTACGACGACCCGAAGATCGGCGATGACCGTGATGCGGCTGTACCACACGGCGCTGCCCGACGAGCAGGGCGTCCGCAGCACGGCGCAAAAACTGCTGGCCGCCCGTCCGGCGTCGGCCTTGTTGTTGCTGACGGCAGATCGACAATCAGATCCTCGCTCCCAAGCAGCACATTCCGATGGACATCGTGCAAACGATGTCGCTGCACACCGATCCGAAGGTCAAGCAATTGGTCGGCAAGTTCTGGGGCAAGATTCGCGCCACGCCGGCCGAAAAGCAGGACCAGATCAAGCGGCTGCAAACGCTCGTCCGTAGCGGCGGCGGCAATCCGGAAGCCGGCCATGCGATCGTTCACCAAGAAATGCGCCGTCTGTCACACGCTCTTCGGCGAAGGGGGCAAGACCGGCCCCGACCTGACCGTCTACGAACGGACGAACCTCGACTTCCTGCTGACGGCGATCGTCGATCCCGAGCGCGGCCATCCGCGAGGAGTTCACCAGCTTTGCGGTGATCACCAAAGACGGCCGCACACTGACCGGCCTGATCGCCGAGCAGAACACGCGCACCGTAACGCTGCGCGGCGCCGACAATCGCACGGTGCTGCTGAATCGCGACGACATCGAAGAACTGCACGCCCTGCCGATGTCGCTGATGCCGGAAAATCAGATGAACGAACTAGCGGACCAGGACCTACGGGATTTTTTTGCCTACCTGATGAGCCGGGCACCGTCCAAGACTTTGACGAGTAGTAAGTGACGCTGGTTCGCCTCGGCGAGTCACCGAGGCAATTTGGAACCTGCCGGAGATGAATTAGGAATTGGCCGCGGGCTCGTTCGGTTCCCAGGGGTTGACACCCCTGGCTAATAAATTTCGTCCTTCCAGGGCGTCTAGAACATTTTCGGTGCTTACCGTCGAGAGTTATCGCGCCCTCCTCAAATCATTCGGTCCCTCAAAAAGAGGCTGCGCCTTCAAGGCGGATTTTCGCGAGGCAGCCGACCAACGCTAATCGCGTCGGTGCCCGTTGCAACAGGCCGGCGGCCCTGCCGCCTCGCCGGAGGCTTTTTAATAAACTGTCCTCCTTCCACTTTGCTCACCACACTTTTTCGCCGGCCGACAATCCTCGAAAATCTTGTCGAGGAGACTCCTCCTCGCAAAAACGCCGAACTATTATGGACATCGCTGGTAGAGAGTCGAGCAATCGAGCATCGTTTGCGGAGAATGTGCCCATGCTATTGCGTTGTTTCACGGCCGCATTGATGTGCTGGTTGAGCGTCGTGGCCTGTGGATCGGCCGTCGCCCAAACGGCCGCCGCATCGCCGCAAGCGTCGGCCTCCGCCGCCGAAGATCGACATCCGCGAACTGTATACGAAGTACGAGTATCGCATTCCCATGCGCGACGGCGTGCGGCTTGTTCACCGCCGTCTATGTGCCCAAGGACGCCCAGCAGAAATATCCGTTTCTCATGCGGCGGTCTCCTTATAGCTGCAAGCCCTACGGCGTCGATCAGTATCGCCGACAAGATCGGTCCCTCCGACCAATTGGCCAAGAGCGGCTACATCTATGCGTTTCAGGACGTGCGCGGCCGCTGGATGTCGGAAGGGGAACTGGAGAACATGCGGCCGCAGATTGCCTGTCAAGCATGGCCCGCACGACATCGATGAGTCGAGCGACACGTACGATACGATCGAATGGCTCCTTCAGGAACGTGCCCGGGCACAACGGGCGCGTCGGCCAATGGGGCATTTCCTATCCGGGCTTTTACACTTCGTGCGGGATGATCGACGCCCATCCGGCGCTGGCCGCCTCGTCGCCACAGGCGCCGATCTGCGATTGGTTCATCGGCGACGATTGGCATCACTACGGCGCGCTGCAATTGACGCACGTTTTCAACTTCATGGCCACCTTCGGTCGGCCGCGCCCCGAGCCGACGAAAAAGATCGACTTCAAGTTCGAGCACCGGCATCCGCGACGGCTATCGGCTGTTTCCTGGAAATGGGACCGCTCAAGAACGCCGACGCCAAGTACTTCAAAGGGCAGGTGGCCTACTGGAACGAAGTGATGCGCCACGGAACGTACGATGATTTCTGGAAAGCCCGCAACCTGCGGCCGCATCTGAAAAACATCAAGCCGGCCGTCCTCACCGTCGGCGGATGGTTCGACGCCGAGAACCTGTTTGGGGCCTTGGAAACGTATCGCAGCGTCGAACGGGCGAGCCCCGGTTGCGCGAATACGATCGTCATGGGCCCTTGGGTCCACGGCGGCTGGGCCGGCGACGACGGCGCGGCCCTCGGCGACATTTCCTTCGCCGCAAAGACGGCCGAGTTCTATCGCGAGAAGATCGAATATCCGTTCTTCGAGCACTATCTGAAAAGCAAAGGAGACGGCCGGCGCCCCGAAGCCTGGATGTTTCAAACCGGGACCAACCAGTGGCGGGAGTATTCCGCGTGGCCGCCGCAGGAAGCGCAACGCCCGCCAGTTGTATCTCCGCGCCGGAGGAAAACTATCGGCGGAAGCGCCGACCGCCGCCGAGCGGCCCCCGGTTACGACGAATACCTGAGCGACCCGCACCGGCCGGTCCCGTTTATGGAGCGAATCGAAACCGCGATGTCGCCGGAATACATGACGGCCGACCAGCGGTTCGCCTCGCGCCGGCCCGACGTGCTGGTATACCAAACCGAAGTGCTCGAAACCGATCTCGCCGATCGCCGGCCCGATCGAAGTCGAATTGCACGTCGCCACCAGCGGCACCGACGCCGATTGGGTCGTCAAACTGATCGATGTTTATCCCGATGATCTGCCGGATCCGAACCCCAATCCTGCGCAACGTGCGGCTTGGGGGCTATCAGCAACTGGTCCGCGGCGATATCTTTCGCGGCAAGTTCCGTGAGAGTTTTGAGAAGCCGAAGCCGTTCGAGCCGAACCAGCCGACGGTCGTAAAGTTCACGCTCCAGGACATCTGCCATGTGTTCCGGCCGGGGCACCGGCTGATGATTCAAATTCAGAGCAGTTGGTTTCCGCTGTTCGATCGCAACCCGCAGAAATTCGTCGACATCTACACGGCCGACGAGCCCGACTTTCAGACCGCGACGCAGCGAGTTTTCCACTCGCCGGAACATGCGACGCGGCTGCGATTCCAAATCGTGCCGTAACAGGTGGGGCGGACGAAGATGTGGTAAGAACCGAAAGGACTTTCAACGAGCTAAACGGACCAGGAACTGCGAGAATTCTTCGCCTATCTGATGACTCAACGCATCGCCATTCGCGGTATTCGCACGTGCCGAAGAAACGCCACTCAAAACCTGCGATCCCTTACAAAAAGCGAGCCTGCAAGGCGGATTTTCGCGAGGCAGCCGACCAACGCTAATCGCGTCGGCCCGCTGCAACAGGCCAGCGGCCCTGCCGCCCCGCCGGAGGCTTTTAATAGCGTGTACCGCTTCACCTTTCCTCGCCGCAACTGAGGCCAGCTTGACAGCTCAAGCTCGCCTACTTGCTCAGGAGTCGCGGCGATTCATGGAACCGGTAGCCCACGCCGCGCACCGTCTGCACGTGTCCTCGCGCCGAACCCAATTTGCGCCGGATGGCGGCAATGTGGACGTCGATCGAACGTTCGGTCACCGGATACGCGGCCCCCTTGCTGCGCACCACCATTTCCCGGCGAGTAAAAACTCGGCCGGCCTGCACCGCCAGCAGGTGCAACAAACCGAATTCGCTCTTGGAAAGAGGAATCTCTTGCCCCTCGACAACAACCTCGCGCCGGCTGTAGTCGATAGTCAATTTCCCAAACGACAGCACTGCTTCGCGCCCGGCAGAGCCGGCCGGTTCGCTCGAACCCGGTTGACCAACCGTCAAAGCCGTCGCGTGCAGCGACCCGTGAAGCCGGCGGCCCACAATCCCCAAGAGGCGATTCACCAGCAGCCGCGGGTCGGCGTCTTGAACTTCGTCAGGTTGCAGCCCCGCATCTCTCCACACGAAGCCAGTCGGACCGGTGACCACTTGCAAGCCTTCCCGGCGCAGCTCAAGTGCGATTTCATCTTCGTCGTGGGGCGTCGTGCCGACCATGACGATCACCGCGACGCCTGCGACATCGCGCACGGTTTGGGGCTCTTCAGACCAGAAATTATCAAGTCGATTCTTAGTTCCGGCTTCAGGTGCAAGGCCGCTGGTCAGGTTGCCATGCGAAGGCAAAGACCGATGCGAACGGCCAACCGTCACTTCAATCCGCCTGTCCAGCGATTCGTAAGAGAGAACCTGTGCCATGTTGAATTATCCTGAAAAAAGCCTGCCCAAGGACAGGGGCGTCTGCCCCTGGGCTGATTGAACTTGGAAGTTAGAGTTAACGTTGAATCATCCTCAGACCACATGGCCCTCAAAATACTCCGTCCTCAGGCGATGCGCCGCACCGTGGATGCTCGCTGAGCGAGCAACGGGGCATTCTCATGGTTCGCCGCAAGAGCCGGTACTGACGTTCTCCGCACTAGGATTTCGTCTTTCACATCGATCACGCCTGCCACGCGACGCGCGCCTTGCAAAACGTAATCGCGGTCGGCAACCGAGTCGAGGTAGCCGCGAAAACGCACCTTGCCACCCTGAGCGCGAATCCGCAAGGCGCACAGGTCGGGCCGGCCCTGGCTGACAAAATAACTGACAAGCCGCCGCTCCAATTGACGGTCGGCAAACAAGAAATCATGAGGCAAAAAGATGGACATGAGTTGTTCTCGCTGTGTCATAAAGGTTGAACCGGTAAGGTTTCTGCTCAAAAGGTGCTTCCAGCGGCACTGAAAGGTCGGCACGACCTGGGACGTCAGGCCACGTGACAATTCAACGGCAAGCGGGACCGTTGCAACAGCGAGAGAGGGCGCCACCCAGCGGAAATACGTCCGCCGCAGCGCCCGTAATGGAAGGGCCGTTTGCCGCAGCCCTGGGGCGTCGCCCGACACGCAAGCTGGTGACGCGGGGGAGCCAAGAACGAACTGCACCGGAAATCATGGCGAAGCACCTCAAAAGGTTGCCAGGCATACCTCCGGTCCCTCCGGTCAGCAGCGTTAGGAACTTAAATTGCAAGGACGATCAATAAACATTACTAAAACGATCATCATTGTCGTCTATATAATAATACTCGTCAAAATGGTGCCGTCAAGGCTAGTCCGAAAAAAAAGTTAGGGTGTGAACGACTGGCATGGACCAGCCAGATCCATTTCCGAACGACCCGGCGGGGCCAACACCGGAGCGCTGGCCGCTTTCCGCCATGTCAGCAGTCGTCGCACGGCCTGCTTCGGCGACTCGGTTTCAGACCCTTAATTTGGCCGAATATGACCGCCTCAACATTGATGTCGAAGACGCAGCCGTGCCTTGGCCCTCATTGGGGCCCGCCCCTCCGCGGTACAGCAAATGCACTTCTTCCTGCTCAGATTCGTTTCGCACTACTTAAGACCATTCCTTCGAGTTTCGGATACCATTGCGATGGCTTGTTTCACGCTGCCCATCAGACTGCGAGTGAATACCCTTTTGCTTAACAATGTGCCGGGGGCGACCATCGTCGCTAGCGCCGCCATCATCACGGTTGGTGCCACCATTTTCATGGGCTACGCGGTCCTCGCCGCAGCACCGGAAGCGACTTCTCGGCAAGCCAGCGGCGAAAATCTGCCGGCCATCGAATGGCAAGAATCTCACCGCTGGACCGATGCCGCCGGTATTCGGCATGCTGATGCCCGGCTGCTGGCGGCGGACCAAACTCGGGCTCGCTTGCAAAGGTCGGACGGCAAGATCGTGACGACGGCGCTGGAAACACTAAGCCCGGCCGATCAAGAGTTCATTCGAGCCCACGTCGCGGCAGCCGGTGGATCGCGGAGATACTCAGCGAGGGTCGCATCCATTTCCGATCACGTGGCGGCTGACTCCCAATCAACCAAGGTGACCCAGTGGAAATCAGGAGTCGGAGACGCTCTGCGCGATGTTGTAGACGATTTGGCCAGCGCGACGATCGGCTTAGCCTCGCTATCGGCAACTACCGGCAGCCCCCCTCTGGGCAGCGAACCAGGATTGCTCGATCGCTTAGCCGCCCCGCTCCCTCTCAATGCTGTCTCAGTAGTTCCAAGTTCGGGTTATGGATCGAATACTGCGCAAGGTGTTGAACCGTCGTGAAATAGGCTTGCCACCTCATGAAGGATCCAGTCCAACATTCGTTTGAAGTGAAACGTTCGAGGTGCAGCGTGGGATTGTCGCGCGGTCCTTCCGCCAGTCGTGTTTGGTGAATCCAGACCCAGAGGTTTCGCAGGATCAATGCCACGGCGACGAACAGCAGTCGCAAGTGCGGATTCCGAGTACACGTATAGATGCGGGCCTGCCGCATCTGGCGATAGCTGGCTTCGATGCCGAACCGCTGACGATACCGCTTGCGAATTTCCTCGGGTGCTCCATGCACACGCCACGCAGCGTAGAACAGCTTCTGGGTGACTTGCTTCGCGTCTTTTCGCTTTCGATGCCTGCGATATCCCACACACACGGCCACCGCGACCTGCTTCCGACGATCCTTCATCGTATGGGCATACCAACCGGCCCGCTGTCGCTTGATCCACTGCAAGCCCGTAGCCTTGCCGCGCTTGGGCTTTCGCCCACGAAACACGACGGGCATCAAGAACGGCACTTTTTCCTGCTGCAAGAAGTCCACTACCGAGACGTTGAAGAAGGCGCGATCCAGCAGAACTCGCTTGATTTTCAGACCAATTTCGCGAATTTTTGCCAGCAGCCGCCGGAGCACGATGACCGTCGACTCGTGGCGACGGACCCAGGTCAGCGCCAGCGTGTAGCGACGGCCATAACTGACGATGCAGGCCGTCGCATAGGCGTGGAACTTCTTGGTGCCTTGACGTGGCTGGCCGTAATACAATTCGTTGCGACTTTTCTGCGGCTGTCCGTAATACGGCGACAAGTGCCAGTCGATGGCCAGTTGCCACGAACGCCGCCTCAGGCAACATGGCAACTCGCACGTCAACGCTTCGTTCAAGCGACGTTCCAGCACGGCCAGCGTCTTGGGAAGGCCCTCCTCCAAAGCGGTCATGATCGCCTGGTCGGACGGAGCGCCCGACACGTCGCGACAGGCCGCCGAGATCGAAATACTGCGTGCGGCCGCACGCAGCACGAAATTCCACACGACCAGCGCCGTGCAAAGCCAACCATGATCCTTCAGTAGCTTTGCTTGCAGCAACCATTGCAATGCCCACTCGTGAACTTCTCGACTCGATATGGTAGAACAGATTCGTGAACGCATGGCTCCCTCCTTGGATGACCTGCTTGACACAAGTCATTTACAAGGGGGACCTTGCGTTCACCTAGATCATTTCCGCCGAACTTGGAACTACTTTGTCTATATTCGCGTATCCCAGCCGTTTCTCAATCGCACCATTAAGCACGACGTCTTCAAACGCTTGAGCGTCAACGATTCCGTATTAGGCAATCCTGTTCACGGGACATCGGAGACGACCGGCCGCACCGATCTCATTCTGGTTCAGGACACGCAGCGGGCTCGCATCGAGGTCCGGCTCGCGGCACCGCGAACTCCCTCACCGTTGCCACGCACGAGCCGGTATGGATTACTACTCACAGTAGGACCAACTTTCAATCCGGCAAAGATTTGACCTTCGACGGCAAGAGCATCAATCAGGCCCCGGCCTGGACGGAGGCACAAACCCAGTCGAGCACCACGGGCATTGCCACCTCCCTGGGACCCTTATTGGAGCCGACCGTGTTGCGAATCGCATGGCGGCGCATCGAAGAAACCCGGCCGCTGGCGAATAGCATCACGGCCGACCATACAGCCCAGCGCGTCAAACACGAATTGGACGAAGCCGCCGAGCAGGCGATGGTTCGTCTGCGCCGCACCACGGAACTGGTGCAGACGCTGATCGAGTCGCGGAAGCCTGACGCAACCCCGGGTCCTGGCCAGCACGACGCGCGAGTACGTCCAACTCATCGTGCTGCGCGGCGACGTGGACGAAAAGGACGTCGCCAGTTTCATTCCTGCGCCGGCCGCCGACACGACTCGGCCCGACATCGAAGTAAGCGTTCACTCGAGCGCTGGTGTTCACCGCGATTACGGACAGCGAAGTTCGGGCCTCACTCAAGCCGATCCTGGCATCCCCTTGGTACCGATTCTTGACGAAGTTTTCGGCCCTCACCCTGCTACCGTCCTCTAAAGACTCGCTCCCCAGTTATCATGTCGGATGGATCGAGGAGGGCAAATGGCTCCGCCTGGTATGGAACGCCAAGGCCGCCGGCAAGGACTACGGAAGCCTTGCAAATCCCCAATAGTGTCGACCATGACAAGACACCTTCTCGAACGGCTGCCTATATCCTCCGAGGAAACCCGCGAGTTGGAGCCAGAACTGGAAATCCTGGCGAGCTGGCTGGACAAGGCCCTTCACATACCAGGTTTAGGAAGCCCACGGTCATGGTAATCGCGACGGGCGAACAAGAATAGCGAACCCCTTTAGCGCTTCTACGATCGTAATGTAACCAAGCCTCGCTGGGGCTTTTCATTGCGAGCACGCATCTCTCGGGGCGAATCGCACGTCCTTCGGAACGTCAGGTTCGTGCAGGGCAAATACTCACATCCTCAAATTTTCTCTGATCAACGAGCCTGCAAGGCGGCTTCGCGTGAGGCAGCGATAGCTGCAACAGGCTGGCGGCCCTGCCGCCCCGCCGGAGACATTTTTAATAACGTATCCTCCTGCATCTTTGCTCACCGCAACTCACAAGCCATTCTCTTCCTCGGTACCACAATGTTTTCACTAGAAATAACCTCCGATTGCTCACGGCTTACGCCAGCAATTCCCGAATCACATGCCCATGCACGTCGGTTAGCCGGCGGTCGATGCCGTTGTTGCGCACGGTGAGCCGCTCGTGGTCGATGCCTAGGAGGTGCAGGATCGTGGCGTGGATGTCGTAAACCTGCGTGGGATTGTCCCGGTCCAGCGGCTTGTAGCCCCATTGGTCGCTGGGACCGTACGTGACGCCACCCTTGATGCCGCCGCCGCATAGCCAGTTCGTAAACACGTACGGATTGTGGTCGCGGCCTGTACCCGCTTGGGTCGACGGCATGCGGCCGAATTCGGTCGTCCATAGGATCAGGGTGTCTTCCAGCAAGCCGCGCTGCTTCAGGTCTTGAATCAGGGCCGAGGCGCCGCGGGCCATGCCATAGGCCAGCGGCCCGTGGTCTCGCTTGACGTCTTCGTGCGAGTCCCAGTTGCGGCGCGGAAAGCCGTTGTCGTTGCCCGACCAGATTTGCACGAACCGCACCCCGCGCTCCAGCAGGCGGCGAGCCACGAGACATTTCCGGCTGAAATAATCGGTCTCTTCCAGTGGATTGATCTCTTTGTCGAACGCGGTCCGCCCGTGGTCGAGGCCATACAGCTTCAGGACATGGGCCGGCTCACCAGTCAGGTCGAGCGCCTCGGGGGCGGCCAGTTGCATGCGGGCAGCCAACTCGTAGCTGCGAATGCGGGCATCAAGGCGTTCGTCGCCGGAACGGCTGGCGGCGTGCTCCTGGTTAATGCGATTGGCCAAGGCAATGCCGGCCGCGTCGCTTTGGCGGGTGATATAGTCACCTTGTTTGGCCGGGAACAAGTCGGCAATGGGAGCGTCGGTGCCTGGGTAAACCACGGTTCCCTGATGCTGGGCCGGCAGGAACGCGCTATCCCAATTCTTGGTGCCGTTGGAAGCCAGACCGCGGTGATCCGGCAGCACGACGAAGGTTGGCAGGTTTTCGTTCATGCTTCCCAGGCCATAGCTAACCCAGCAGCCCATGGCGGGAAAGCCCGGACGATTGAATCCCGTGGTTTGCAGCAGCGTGCCTTGACTGTGGACGCCGGTTTTTCCGACCAGGTTGTGGACGAAGGCCAACTGGTCCGCGACGTCGCCCAACGGAGCCACCACTTCGCTGAGCAGCTTGCCACACTCGCCGTAAGGCTTGAAATCCCAAACCGGTTTCATCCACGGGCCCAGGCCATTCTGAAACGCCTCGACCGCCTCGCCGAAATCGGCCTTCTCGCCATGATGTTTGACCAGTTCGGGCTTGTAGTCGAACAGATCGATGTGACTGGCGGCGCCGGCCATGAACAACTGCACCACGCGTTTGGCCTTGGCTGGAAAGTGAGGCACGCCCGACACGCCGCCAATTCCCGCGGGCCCCGCCGCCGCGCTGAGCGAGCCGCCATCAGCGGCCAGCAAGCCCTCGTCCCCGAGCATGCTGGCCAAAGCGATGCCCCCCAGCCCACCGCCGGCGGTCCACAAAAACTCGCGCCGCGATTGAGCCATCCGGGCTGCCGCCTGACGACTCGCGGCCGAACTATGAAACCAGGAATGATTGCAGGCCATGACATGAGTTCTCTTGGTTGTTTGCAACATCAGCGACGGCATCGCCCAGTGTGGCACGCTCTGAGCCCCGCGAAGGGCCTGGTGAAGCGGCGAGAACGCATGGCCATGGCCACCACGCCCTTCGCGGGGCTCAGAGTGTGCCACACTGGTCTAATCCACGAATACAAACTCATTGAGGTTCAAAATTACGCGGCAAGCGTTCGGCAAGCCGTATTCTTTGGCATACGCTACCAGTCCGGTCAGTTCGTCCGGCGTAGGAGTACGACCGACTGCTAGTCGGAAGGCCGCCGTCAGTTGGGCCGGCAATTCGGTGCCCGGCTGTGCGACGCGGGCCGCGAAGTGCTTGGCCATCGTGACGCTGAGTTGGTTGTTCAGCAGCGTCAAGGCTTGCAGCGGCGTGATCGTCTGATTCCGCTTGTCGACCATCAGCGAGGCGTCGGCACAGTCGAGCGTCGCCAGGTACGGCTGCTGTTGCGAGCGAATAATGAATCGGTATATCGACCGGCGATGCGACTTGGGATCCTCCGGGTCGTGCAAGTGATATTGATAGTGGGGCGAATGGGCCGGCTGTTCGACGACGAAGTCCTTGAAGCTGGGCCCGTACATCGTCAGGTCCAGCTTGCCGCTGACCGCCAGGACGCTGTCCCGGATGGCTTCGGCTTCCAGCCGCCGACGGGTCATATGCGAGTACCAGACGTTCTGGGCGTCGCCGGCCGCGGCCTCGGCGCTCACCGCGGACGATTGGCGATAGGTCGCGCTGGTGAGCATCAGCCGGTGCAAATGCCTCAGCGATTGGCCGTGGTCGCGAAACTCGCTGGCCAGCCAATCGAGCAGCTCTGGATGCGACGGCAATTGGCCCATGCGGCCAAAGTCATTCGGCGTGTCGACAATGCCGCGGCCGAAATGATACAGCCAGATCCGGTTGACGATCGATCGCCACGTGAGCGGGTTCCGCGTGTCGGTGAGCCAGTGGGCCAAGGCGGCGCGGGCCTCTCCCTCGGCATGGTCCGCAGACAATTCAAAGCGGCCAGAGAGGGCCGTGAGTTGACTGAGCGCGCCGGGCTCGACTTCTTTACCGGGGTTGCGGACGTCGCCGCGCGGCAGAACAGAAATCTTCCGCGGTTTGCCGCCCAGCGGGCCGGTGCCGGCAAAGGAGCTTGCGCCATAGTGGACCGTGCCGGCGTACACCAGCTTGGCAGGGGGCAACTTTGCCAGTTCTGCCCCAACGTCCGACAGACCCTGGGACACTTCCGCTTGTTCGTGCCGCGTGGCTTCGTCCACGGCGCGATGGAGCAATTCGAATCGCTGTTTTGTAAGCTCGGCCACCGTTTTGGTTGTCTCGCCGGGACTGCCCACGACGGTCGGCGCCAGTCCGTCCACGAGGTTCTTCTTCGACCAACGCGCACCGGATTCGATCGAGTCCAGCGCCGTGACGGGCTTCTTGAGGGCCACGTTGTTGCCGGCCTCGTCAAACACCGCCAGTTCGGCCAGGGCAAAAATGTAATCATTCTGTCGCGGCGCAAGCCGGGTGGTTGTCATGCGGACGTAGCGGCCGACAAGTCCTACGGGCACGACTTCCTGCGGCTGCGTGCCGGGATTCGGAAAGTCGGCTGCGGTCTGGTCGACCGCGGTTTGCACGCCTTCCTGAAAGCCTGGATCATCGGAAACTTCGATCTTGAATCGCAGCGGGAAGCCGAAGCCGGCGCCGATCTTGTTGAAGTCGTCGTAGCAAGCCGTATGGACCAGCCGTTTGATGGGCACGCTGCTTTCCAAATCGACTTGCACCCACTTGGCCACGTTTTGATCGTTCACGATCGCACTGTGGTAGCCGAACTCGACTCCCTGCACGGCCCCCTTGGACTGGCGCTTATCAGCGATTTGCTTGTCCAGCGCCGCCAGTTCGGCGCCTCCCAGCCGATTCACGGTGGCCGTGACCGCCTGTTCCCGCTTCTTCAATTCGCGTTGTCGGGCGACCAATGGCGCACGCTGCCGCATGACCGCCGGGTCGGCGTCGTACGACTTATCGGCCCGGTCGAGCGCCGCGAATACGGTCTGCAAGCGGTAATAATCTTCGTGGGGAATCGGGTCGAACTTGTGGGTATGGCACTCGGCGCATTGCACGGTGAGGCTAACGAAGGTGTTCATCGTGGTGCCGATCATGTCGTCCCGGTCCAGATGCCGCGCGATTTTACCGTCGATCTTCGACTCTGGCACTTCGGCATGCCCGATGAGGTCCCACGGCCCGGCGGAGATGAAGCCCAGGGCCTCGATGCCGTCGGTCGTGCCCGGATAAAGGACGTCGCCGGCGATCTGCTCCTCGACGAACCGGGCATACGGCTTGTCGGCATTGAACGATCGGATGACATAGTCCCGATAGGGCCAGGCGTTCGGCCGCGGCTGGTCCTTGTCGTAGCCGTGCGATTCGCCGTAATGGATCACGTCCAACCAATGCCGGGCCCAACGCTCGCCATACTGGGGCGACGCGAGCAGCCGATCGACCAACCGCTCATAGGACAGCGGATCCGGATCCACCACAAACGCGTCGACTTCCTCCGGGCGCAGGGGGGAGTCCCAAAAGATCGAAATACAGCCGGCGAATGAGCGTCCGCCGGTTCGCCTCGCGGCGCGGCTGCAGCTTATGGTCTTGCATGCTCGCAAGCACGAAGGCGTCGATCGGCGTGCGCGGCCAAGGGGAGTCGAGCTTGGGAACCGCGGGCAACACCGGCGGTTCGAGCGACCACCAATGGGTATCGATGACCCGCTTGTCGGCCAACGTCAGGTCCTTGGGCCAATCAGCCCCGGCCGCGATCCAATTGCGAATCACTTCAACCTCAGCCGGGCTCAGAGGCGGCGCGTTCTTGGGCATTTGCGGCCTGTCGCCCGAGACTTTGTCGCCTGAGATATTGTCGAGCAGCGGGCTTTCGTCGGGCTTTCCTGCGACGATCACCGGGCCACTTTCGCCGCCGGCCATGGCGTGTTTGGCATCCGTCAGAGACAGTCCTCCCTTGGGCTTGGAACCCTGATGGCAGCTCACGCAATGACGCTCGAAGAGGGGAGCGACCGACTCGGCAAACAGATCATCGGCGGCGATGCAGTTGTGCGCCGGCCGGGCAATACATGCGAGCATCGCGATCGAGAGGACGAACGTTGCACGAATCGTTTTCGTCAGTTCGGTCATCGAATCATCTCTCGAAGAAAAAATAGCCGGAGATAAACGCGAATGAACGGAAATAGAAAAGAAAATAGACAGGATGAAAAGGATTCGAGGCCGGACGGACTTCCCAGCGTTTCGAATCCACGCGACGGGCTACGACGATACACTGAAATCTTGTTCATCCTGTCAATCCTGTTCATCCCGTCTCCCCTCTCTCTTTAATTTCTGTTCATTTCCGGCCGCTTCCTTCTTATGTCATTTCGTATCCGGGCACTCAAATGCTTTCCTTGTCATCCGGCTCTGCCGGCACCTCAAAATACCCTCGGCCGCGTTTCGCTTGGCGCCAATGTTCGGCGATCTCTGCCGCCGTAAGTGCCTTGGCGTAGATCGCCACTTCGTCGATCACGCCGGCAAACGGTTCCCAGCCGCCGAAAATGTTGCCGATGCTGATCGGTTGCGAGCCGCCACTGCGAATCTCGGTGCCCGGCGCAAACTGTTGACTGAACCCCAGTTCTCCGTCGAGATAAATAGCCTTCAGTCCGCTGGCCGCGTCATAGGTGGCAACCACATGATGCGTGCGGCCATCGGCGAATTGAGCCACGCTGGGGTACCCTTCCTGGCCGTCAAGCGGCAGTTCCATCTCGCTGTAGACGCCGCCAACGTTCAAGCCGAAGGCCAACACCGGACGCGGCGGGACGGGACGCGGTTCGACTTGATTCCCCTGCCGATCGTTTTGCAGCGCCAACAGGATGCGCCGGTCACCATCCTCTTTGCGGAAAATCTCGTCGTAATTCGCTTCATTGCCGTTCCAGCGTGAAACAAGCAGCGCCTCGACCGTGATGCCCGTCGTGAACGAGAGCGTGTTTTCTCCGGTGCCGGCACTAACCTGCTGCCCCGGCTGCCCGAAGAATTGCATCGCCCCTTTGCCCACGAGTCCCGTAGAACGGGTCACGCCTTGCAGCAGTCCGTGGTTTTCTCCTTGCAGATCGAACGCCGGGCCCCCTTGCTCGTCGAAGTTCCAATAAGACACCAGGCCCGTGGGGAAATGCCGGCGACGGTCGGGCAGCCAGCGGACGAACGCGTCGCCTTGTGGCGCCAGCGGAACGAGTTGGGCATCGGGAGCGGCCTCGATTAGCAGCGCCTCGCCAGCGGCCAGATGCGAACGGGGCACGCCGGTCGAAGAGCGATTTCGTCCGGCCACGTCGACGCTGCCCGAATAGACATGCACCTTACTCGCCCCGTCGGCCGCGGCCTCGACCGCAAACTCCGCATCCTCGCCCACGGCCACCGCCATCGGCGTTTGCACGACAAACGGGCGCGAACCCGACGGACACTGGGCGACCAGTCGGCCTCGACGCAGCAGACCGCTGCGGTTCGACTGGGGCACGAACTCGGCGGGGCCTTGCAACAGAACCTTGACCCCGCTGTCGAATATAATCTCCATGACCCCTTCGGCCAGCCGCATCTCGCCGGCCGGCAATCGGGCCCCTTGCGCCATTGGCCGCTCATTCCGGTCCCAACGAACGTCGGACGAGTTGACCAACGTGGCGACGAACTCGGCAGCTCGCATCGGCGCCGCGAGCATGGTAACGCCGCGAGCCGCCGGCGCCTGTTGCCAACGCATCGCGACGGCCGTAAGCCCGCTCGAAATCAGCACCGCAGCGAGCACGATCCCGAGCGAAAACTGACCCTGGGTCCAACCCGCGAGGCCGGCCGGAAAACCGATCCCAAGAGAGCCGAACTGCGGAGATTTTTTATTTTGAAAACAGCCTTCGGACGCAGGCGAACGCCTAATGGCGACGAGATTTAAATCTTTGGGTTCTTCGTCTGGCATATTTCGATTCGCGGCCGGTACGGCGTGATCCCACTGTAAAATCGCATGCACCAGCAGATATTCGAGATACGTTTGCCGCGCGGCCGGATCATTGCTTAGCCGACGGCCAAGTTGCTCGTAGACTTCTTCTCCCGGCTGTCCGTCGCAGACGGTCGACAACAAGTCATCCAAGGAAGCAACTGACATTAACCCCGCTCCTCTGCCGCTAAAGTGCGGCGTATGCACAACGATAGACTCATGCGGATGCGGTGTAAGGCCTGATAGGTGGCCTGAGCCGTTCGGCCCAATTGTTCCGCGACCGCAGCCGCGGAATTCCCAAGCTCATAGCGGCGCACGAGCA
Organism: uncultured Planctomycetia bacterium; assembly: GCA_963807715.1. Classification (GTDB taxonomy): domain Bacteria; phylum Planctomycetota; class Planctomycetia; order Pirellulales; family PALSA-1355; genus CAWECK01. The sequence continues at coordinate 24,556 of CAWECK010000014.1, read as the reverse complement.
AGTCGCGATCCTTGGCACTCAACTTCGACACGCAGTGGGCCAATGCTCGGCGCCGGGCATCGAAATTATCAGCTCGGGCCGCCGACTCGGCAGCGAGTGTCTCCAAGAGTTCCGGGTCGAAACTCACCCGCTCCTGGCCGCGACGCTTCCGAAATGCCAGGACTTCGAAATACGCCACCCGGCATGCCCAGGCTGAAAAACTGCTGCCGCGCTCGAAGGCCGACAACTTTCGCCACAGGGCCAGATTCGTCTCTTGCAGCACTTCGTCCGCGTCCGCCCCGTTGCCGAGCAAGCTGAAGATATAGACGTACAACCGCCGCTGATGCTCGGTGAGCAATTGCACGAACTCTTCGGTTCGGTCGGGCTCCGGGGCCCGGTCAGCGTCCGCCATTCCATCGTCCCTGCTTGAATTCGTCGGAGTGCCGTCCAACAAAAACCAGATATCCGACAAAATAGATGCTCGGCCGACCTGCCTTCGCGGGCGACGGCACATTCCCTCCACTATAAACAGTCAAACGGAGGTGAATCTCAGGGGAAAAACTTCGGAAAGGAAGAATTTCGAGCGAAAGTGCCGCTTGCAGTGCGAGATTTCCGAGATCCGGCTGTAGTGGCGCCCCCCGGGCTCATGCCCGGGGCTCGGTCTGCTAACTTTCTTCCACGGCGTCGCGGGCCCGGGGCTCGTTTTCCAGATCGTCTCGCTGATCGCCGGATTCCCGGCGGCGGAGATAGAGCTTGATGGGCACTTCCGAAAACGGCAGATTGTCGCGGAAAACGCCCAACAGATAGCGCCGATACGTTTCATCCAGCGACTGCGGATCGTTGCAAAACATCACGATCGTCGGCGGCTGGGTTCCCACCTGCGTGGCGTAATAAATTTTAGGCCGGTGGTTTTCGTGCAGCGGCGGCGGCGTGCGCTGCAGCGCTTCGCGCAGCACGCGGTTGAGGTGAGCCGTGGTGACCCGTTCCTGACATTGTTTGAACAGCATCTGGGCATGATTCAGCAACGCCTTGACGTTCTTGCCGGCCTGGCCGGTGATGAAGGCGATTGGGACATAACGCATGGTCCGGAATTCGTCGTGCAGGTAGCTGACCCACTTGGACGTCGGCATGCTGCCGGCCACCAGATCCCACTTGTTGACAACCAAAACCACCGGCTTGTAGTTCTCGGCCACGTAATCGCTGAGTTGCTTGTCGACCTTGCTGACGCGCTGCGTGGGATCGAAAAACAGCAGCACCACGTCGGCCCGGCGAATACTCCGCTGGGCTCGGTGCATGCTGTAAAAATCGATGTCCGTGGTAATGCTTTTGTTCCGTCGCAAACCGGGCGTATCGATGGCCATGAACGACTTGCCATCCAGCTCGAACCGCACGTCGACGCTGTCGCGCGTGGTGCCGGGAATCTCGCTGACAATCATCCGTTCGGCTTGAGCCAGCGTGTTCACGAATGTACTTTTGCCCACGTTGCGGCGGCCGACGATTGCCACTTTCATCGTCGGCGTGGGGGGAGCAACTTCGGGAACGTCCTCCGAGGCTTCCGCCGGCAACCGCTCCACGATCATGTCCAGAAGCTGCGACCGATTGCGGTTTTGCAGCGTACTCACGCAGATCAACTTGCCGCGTCCCAGCTTATAGAAAGTATCCGCCTGGGTATCCCAATCGGGCTCGTCCGACTTGTTGGCGACGCAAATCATGGGTTTTTCGACGTAGCGCAAGCGGCGCGCCACTTCTTGATCCAGGCCCATGATGCCGGCCCGGGTATCGACCACGAATAGTACGACGTCGGCCGATTCAATGGCGGCCTCGATTTGTTGGTCGATCTTGGCCGTGAGATTATCTGGATCTTCGAAGCCAATTCCGCCCGTATCCACCAGCTCGAAGTAACGGTTGTGGTAGCACATCAGGTAGGACATGCGGTCGCGGGTGACCCCTGCGCTGTCGTCGACGATCGACAATCGCCGCTGAGCGAGCCAATTGAAGATGCTCGACTTGCCGACGTTTGGCCGACCAACGATTACGATCTGGGGTACTCGCATAAACCCACACCTGACTCAAACTCATCCTGCCATAAGAGTTACAGCGGACGACAGTTGCAAAGCGAAGCCAGCCTCCGCGGATTCCGCGACAGGCAATAAATCATATCTTAATCCGACGGCCCCCGACAGTCGGTCGCCTGATCCTCGGACGGGCTAACGGCTTTTTTAATCTTGGAGCCTGCGATTTAGCTGCCGACGGGCAATCCGCCCAATGGTCTAATCTTGTAGTGGGGCTGGCTGGCCCAGCCGTTACCAGGGCGCATCGCGAATATGCGGCCTGGGTTGTCCGACTGCGGCCGGCCCTACCGGCTGACGTCCCCACCCGGCCGGGAAGATTTGCGAATCTGTCAATTCACCAGCAGCGCCCCGATCCGGATCCAGGTACCCTTGGATTGCTCGTTCTTCTCCGCGAGCACGGTGATCTTGAGCGTGTGCTCTCCCGGCGAAAGGTCGTCGGCCAAGATCGCGTAGTTGGGCCGCGAGTAGCGCAGCGCGTATTTATCCCAACTCGATCGCCGGGCCGGCTTGCCCCCGTCGATGCTCCACTCGATGTCGCCGCTGTCCGGGGCGATCAGCCAGAAGACGCCAACCGCGGTGCCGCTGAACCTGGCCACCAATTCCGTGCCCGGCTTGTCGGTGGCAATGTAGTGCGGGTAGCGGCCCGCCAACGATTTGTTTTCCGTCGTCCAGCCGGGAACTTGCAGTGAGGCCGCGTCGACGAAATGGCCATGTTCGAGCGGATCCTTGGTGAGCGGCTCCGGTAGCATGGTCACCGGCGGCGCCAGGGCGTCGGCCAAATGCGATTCCAGAAAAACCTTGATCGTTTCCATGCAGACGGCGTAACCGACGTCGCTCGGATGCACCCCGTCCGTCGTCAACGTCTCCCAGGTGCCGGCTCCCGCGGCAAGGCGATCGACGAGCGTTTTGCCGACGTTGATCTCGGAAATGCCGTAATGCGCGGCGACCGCATGGTCGTAGGTAACGGCTTTTGGCAGCTCTCCCTTGTCGTAAGGCGGAGCCAGCGCCCTCGTCGTCGTGTACAGGAAGATGATGTCGGTGCTCGGATTGGCCCGCCAGATTTGGCGAACGATTCCCTCCATGCTGCGCTTGATCCGCTGCTCCGGACCGCCTCCGTCGTTGACCGCGAATTCCACGAACACCAGGTCGGGATGCTTGTCGAGCAAATCTTGCTGACAGCGGAAGGCTCCCAGGTCGGACCCGGTGCCGCCGATGGCAGCGTTGATTTCCGTGATGTTCGCCTCGGGAAAATGCTCCTTGAACCAGGCGGTCGTCAGTGCCCGCCAGGAGGTCTTGGCGGCGTTCGACGCGCCGGCGCCTGCCGTGATCGAGCCGCCGAAGTATCCGATTGCCAACGCCTTGTCCGCTTTGAGCTTCGCCAGCGATCGGCCCAAGCCGCCGGTCTGCCGGGCGGTGGCAGATTCTTGGGACGCGGCGGTCTGCGCCAGGGCGAACAGCGCGATGAATAAGGTGAAAGCCATCCGGGCCGCCGGTTGGCTGCAGGTTTGAATTTGCATGAGATCAAGTCCATTAAAAACGCTGGGGGAGCGCGGCGTCATATTCTAGCACGCTGCGCAAGAATCCCCGAGCTTACACTCGGGGCTCGGGATTATGCGTATGCCATCTGGCTCTGCCAGTTTCGGAGCCGGCGACGAATCGGCACTCGCGGAGCCAGTGGCACACGCCAAACTATCCTCGCGGTTTCTTCCTCGCCGGTGGCTCGGCGTCCGTGAACGGCGGGCGCTCGAAAGTCTGGCCATCGCCGGTGACACGCGGATCGTGGGCTTCCCGCAGCACGTCCAGCAAGCGCTCGGCCAGTTCTCGCTTCCGGCTGGCAAAGGCCGGATCGGCCGCGACATTCTTGACCTGATCCGGATCGTTACGCAAGTCGTAAAGCTCATCGCCGGGCCGTTTGGCGAAAGCTTTTTCATAAAACGGTTTCCAGTTTGGATCGGCCCGATGAGCAATCAGCCACGCCTTGGTAGGACTGGCGTCCATATCGGCGAAAGCGGTGAATGTGTTGTTTTCCAATTCCTTAACGTCCGGCGCTTGCTCGTCGGTCACGGTGTTTGGTGCGCCGAGTGGCCAGCGGTCGGGAGCAAAGTTGCGAATGTACAGAAAGTCTTGCGTTCGCAATCCACGCTGCGGGTAGGGGAGATTTCCCTCCCGGGCAGCGGCCACGTGACGCTCACGCCCCGTCACCACCCAGGTTCGCTTGGAGTCGACGAGCCCCGCTTGGTTTGACCGCAATACACCCGCCAGGCTGCGGCCGGTCATCACCTCGGGCGGAGTGATGCCGCCGAGTTCCAGAAACGTCGGAGCGAGGTCCATCAGGTTCACGAAATCGTCGACCACGCGGCCGCCGGAAACGCCGGGCCCCATGGCCACCAGCGCCACGCCCACGCCAAAGTCATACAAGTTGCATTTGCCGTTGGTGAACCCGGGAGGGCCATGGTCGCCGCTGATCACCACCACGGTCCGTTCCAATTCGCCGCTGGCCGCCAGACTCTCCAACAGGACTCCCACGGCGGCATCGTAAGCCTGGATCTCGCCGAGGTAGTCCGCAAAATCCTCGCGCACCTCCGGCACATCGGGCAGGAACGGCGGAAGCTTGCCTTGGAGCGCATCCGGATCGATACCCCACAATGCCTTGCCCGACCCTTTCTCCCATTTCCGATGGACGTTGGTCGGTCCGAACCAATAACAAAACGGCTGGCCAGCCTGGCGATCGGCCAGGAAGGCGGCAAAGTTTTCGCTGACGTTTTTCAAGAGCTTGCTCTCGGCGTCGGCGAACGTGGCGCCCGCCTGCACCATGGCGGTGGAGTTTTCGGAGAAGTTGTTGAAGGCTATGCCGGCCTTTTCGTAGCGGAATTTCCCGGCGCCGTACGGGGCGTCGTCGGGCGTGCCGGGACTCCAGACCTTATACGTTTCTCCGATGTGATAGCCGGCCTCCTTCAGCAGCAACGGATAGCTGGGAATCGCCGGATCCCACTGGGCTCCTTGCAGAATCGCGCCGCGTCCAGTGCGGAAAAAATACTGTCCCGACAGGAGCGCACTACGGCAGGGAGTGCAGGAGGGGGCATTGACGAAGGCATTGCGAAACAACACGCCGCGATTGGCCACGCGATCGATGTTCGGCGTTTTCACCACCTGGTTCGGCGAAGGCCGTTTGTCGAGCGCGGCGTAGGCGCCGGCATAACGGCCCCAGTCGTCGGCGAAACAGAACAAGATGTTCGGCCGCGCTGGCGCTGCTGCGCTCGCCTGGTTGACCGCGCCACCCGCGTCGGCCTCGCCGCCTGATTGATTCGGTTTGCCTCCCGGCGTGGTGACCCCCTGGCGCTGGATGACTTCGGGCGGCTCGGGGATGCGTCCCTGGTCGTTGGTCTGGTCGATCCACGCTTCCAACGCTCCGCGCAGCCGTGCGAGCGCCGGCTGATACTCGTAGGAGTTCACGAGATTCTTGATCTCATATGGATCAGCGTCTAAATCATACAGCTCTTCGGCCGGCATCCGCGGGGCGCAGAGGACTTCCTGAGCGGGCGTCAGCTTGCCTTCCGCGTGCAATTGTTTCAGCAGATTCCAAACCGGATACGATGACTCCTTGTAATGGTTCGGAGACAAGAAGGGCTTTTCCGGCGTGAAGTTGCGGATATAGCGGTAGCGCGCGTTGCGCACAGTACGAATGCGAAACGCCGTCTCGTCGCAGCGATCGCGCGCGCCAAACACATACTCGCGCGGCGGATCGGCCCGGTCTCCCAGAAAGATCTGCCCCTCCATTTTCTCCGGCTTCGGCGTGCCGACGAGCGCGAGCATCGTCGGCACGAAGTCGATCGCCGCGATCAGCCGATCGTCCACGCTCCCCGGTGTGAAATGCTTGGGCACGGCGAAGTTTTTGGGCCAGCGAATGATCAGCGGAATGTGCAATCCGCTGTCGTAGCACCATTGTTTGCCGCGCACCTGCGATTGGCCGTGATCGCCGAAGAACATTACGATGGTGTCGTCGGCCAGTCCGTCCGCGGCAAGTTGCTCGAGGACCAAGCCGATCTTGCGATCCAACTCGCTGGCCGAATCGAGATAAGCAGCCCAGTCGGCCCGCGTCACCGGATGATCGGGATAATAGGGGGGGAAGACCACCTTGGCCGGATCGGCCTTAGGCGAGCCTTTGTAGGCGCGGTGCGTCTCTAAAAGGTTGAGCTGGGCGTAGAATGGCTGATGGTCTTTCAGATCGGCCCAGGCGCTAGAGTCGAAGGGCTTCTGGGCGTGAGAGAAGTTCCAATCGATCTTGCCTTGTCCGCGGAAACCCAACTGCGGCGGCAGTTGCACGAGGTTGGCCGTGAAACAGCCGGCATCGCGCATCCAGTCGGTCACCGGTCGCACGCCGGGGGGAAGCCGGTAGCCGTCGTCCCGGTGCGAACGATGATTGTGGGCCCCGATCGTGGTCTGATACATGCCGGTGCAGAACGCCGAACGGCTCGGGGAGCAGACCGGCGCGGTGGTGAACGCCTTGGTATAACGGACGCCCTCGGCGGCCAGCCGATCGAGGTTTGGCGTGAATACCTGCCCAGTGCCATAGCAACCCAGTTCGACCCCGAAATCCTCGGCAATGATCCACAGCATATTCGGCCGCTGGGACGCCGGGTCGGCGGCGAACGAGGGGCCAGGGCCGACCACAAGCACGACGGCGAGAACGGCGACGCCAGGCAAGAGCATCAGCCGGGGCAGGGTTCGAGTCATGATGACGTACCGATGAAGGGGGGCGGGGCGATTGTCACAAGCGAATCTGGCGACTGGCATTAGCTTAGCCGAACTATACCATCGGCGAAGATACGATGGAACGAAATCAATCGTGGCTGAACAGTGTGTTGCAGGGCGGGGCGGGGCCTATCCCGCTCGTCGTGCCCCCAACGGGGCTCATTTTGCCGGCAACAATTGTACGGCGTCTGCCCCCACGATCCCGCTGGTATCTTTGTTGCTGACGGTGATGACCACGGGTTTGTCGGACGAAAACATGTAGCTGCCGAGGCTGATGAACAGGTTCTCGATCGGCGGTGGGTTCTTCTGATTCACCAGGACGGTGTCCGAGCCACTGGCATGCTGAATGGTCACCGGCACATTGTTGGCACGATTCGGCGCGGAAACATACGAAACACGCACTTCATAACGGCCTGACGCGGGGATTTTTAGCCGGTAGATGACGCTCTTGGCTCCCTTTTCGTTGTTTTCGTCGTGAACGCTCGCTCCGTCGACGGGGCTGCCATAACTGCTGCCAACCCAGTGACCCACGCGCTGAGCATCTGTCTCGTTCATGACGATGCCGGGCAATTTTCCGGAGCGCGGCATGCTGGCGAGCGAGGCCAGTTCCAGCACGGCCTGCTGATCGAGCAGCTTCTTTTTCAAAGTCCCCACGTCGATTTCCTGCACCGCGCTGCCGGTCTTGATGGCCATCATCGCGGCCAGGCCCGATGCGTGCCCCAGCGCCATGTAAACCGGCTCCATGCGGAGCGAGCAGTAGGCAATGTGGCTTGCCGAGAGGCAGACGGGAACAAGCAGGTTTTCACACTCGGCAGGCTTCGGAGTGATGCTGCGATAGGCGATTTGATATGGCAGCGCAGGCGCGTCCTGAAAGCTCCCTTCGTCGCGCACCGTGCCGTCGGCGGCGAGGATGCGTTGGACGATGTGACAATCGATCACGAACGAGCCCATGCCGACCGAGTCGTCCTTGAAGATGTCGGTTTGCAGATCTTTTTGCACCATGACGTACTGGCCAATCATGCGACGCCCTTCGCGGACGTACAGCGCATAGGGCCAGTGGTTGTTATCGGCGAATTCGTCGTTGCACAGGCCCCAGGAGTTCGCCTGGTCGCGCAGGTCTTGCGGCACGCGCTCATCGTGCCCCAGGAACCACAGCATTCCCTGGATGAAGTCGACGTGATCTTGCCAGATCCGCGCACGCGTGGCGGTATCGCCATCCGGATAGTCGGTGTTTGCGCCCGGATGGTCGGTGGAGAAGAGCCCCTGCGCATTGAGGTCATACTTGCCCTGGGCGATGCCGCCCAAGTGAAACAGGCGGCCGAATCGCACGCCGGGATAGGATTTGATCAACCGCAGCAGCAGCTCGTAGCGCGCCGCGTCGTAATGCGCCGGCTTGGGAAACGGCACTTTGATCTCGGGTCGGCGCGTGACGCAAATGCGGAAGTTATAAGCTTGCGTGAGCTTGTCGGCGCTGCCCGGTTCGAGCCGCGGCGCCGCATCGACGCCGAAGATGGGTTTGCCGCCGGCGTCAATGCCGGAGATGCTTGTCGGCGTGCCATGAATGTAACTCGGGCCTTTGCCGCCGATGCTCGGGCAGTCGCTCTCCATGACCTCGACCGTGCGGGCACGGATGGGCATCGGGCAATAGCCGGCAAGCGGCTCGCCATACTGGTCCCGGCTCTCGCGTCCGACGATGTAGCTCACCTTCGCCGCCACCATGAGGTCGCCTTCGTAGGTGGCATCGATGAAGATCTTGCCGTGGTAGGTCGTGCCGTCGGTGGTGGTGAGGCTCGTGATGCACGTGCCGTCTCGATTGATGGATTTCAGCGACTGCGCGGTGATAACCTTGACGCCGGCCTGCTTGAGCATGCTCTCAAAAGTGGCCAGATTCACACTCGGTTCGGCATACCACAAGCGCGTTGCCGGCTTCGCCGCAGCGGCACGAGTGAAAAACTCACGCGCCAAACCGCCGATGATTTCCTGCTTGCCGACGTCCGTGCTCGAAAGGCCGCCGGTGACCATGCCGCCGATCCATTGGGTCGGCTCGATGACGACGACCAAAGCCCCTTCACGCGCGGCGGCGATGGCGGCGGACAATCCGGCTGGCGTGCCGCCATATACGACCAAGTCGCTTTCAGCCTTCGCGCAGGCCGGCGCGATGGCAAGCAAAACCAAGAGGCTAAACGCGAGCTTGAACGTGGGTATGTATGCGGGAAGTAATTGCATGATTGTGGAGGACAGGCTGAAGGATTGAAGTTTTAGAAAGTCTGCGACGAAAAGCCCCAACAAACTAAAAAGCGACGGTCTGCCATCACTCACCCGGCTGGCGCGGGCGAGCCTTGCGAATTAGCGACGGGGCTGCTTGCCATTTTGGCGGTGATGAATTCCGACAGCCACGCCGGATCGTTCCCCAGTCGCTCGGCTTCTTCCGAAACCGCATGGCAGCGGACGCGATGTCCGTCCAGGTTCAGTTCCGGCGGCACCGTCGTGCGGCAGACCGGCATTGCCAGCGGGCAGCGCGGGTGAAACCGGCAACCGCTCGGCGGATTCACCGGGCTGGGCACGTCGCCGGGCAAGACGATCCGCAAGCCGCTTGCGGGCCGGGTCGAGCATCGGCACGGACGAGAGCAACGCGTGAGTGTAGGGATGCAACGGGTGCCGATACAATTCCTGCGCTGGCCCCCGTCTCGACGATCTCTCCCAGATACATCACGGCCACGTGATCGGAAATGTATTCCACCACCGACAAGTCGTGTGAGATGAATAGAGTAGGTGAGATCGTACTTCTCGCGCAGATCGATCAGCAGATTGATCACTTGCGATTGGATCGACACATCCAAGGCGGAAATCGGTTCGTCGAGCACGATGAATTTGGGATTCAGCACCAGGGCCCGGGCGATACTGATCCGTTGCCGCTGCCCGCCGGAGAATTCATGAGGGTAGCGGTGGGAATAGCTGCGATCCAGCCCGACCTGCCGCAGGATCTCGTGGACCCGCTCGTGCCGCTCGGCACGCTTGTCCAGGCCGTGGACGATCAGCCCCTCTTCGAGGATGGCCTGGATCGTCAGACGCGGATTCAGCGAGCTATAGGGATCTTGAAAGACGATTTGCATGTGCCGCCGCAATTGGCGCAGTTCCTCCGGACCGGTCGCGGTGACGTCATGTCCCAGGATCCGCACGCGCCCCTCGGTGGGTTCGACGAGCCTGAGGATGGTGCGGCCGACCGTCGTTTTGCCGCAGCCCGACTCCCCCACCAGTCCCAAGGTCTCGCCGCGGCGAATCTCAAAGCTGAGGTCGTCGACGGCCCGCACCCAGCCTACCACGCGAGAAAACAGCCCCCGCCGCACGGGAAAGTATTTGCGCAGATGGCTGACCGATACCAGCGGTTCGCTGGCCTGAGGGGTGCTCATGAAGCCGCCTCCGCAGGCGGGCTGACCGTCAGGGGCGAAGGCAAATTCAACTCGCCCGCAAAGTGGCAACGGGCCCAGTGGCCCGGCAGAATCTGCCGCAGCTCCGGCTCTTCGGTCCGGCAGCGATCTTGCACGAATGGACAACGGGGATGAAATTTACAACCCGTCGGAAAACGCAGCGGACTGGGGACCATGCCCGGGATCGTCGTAAGACGCTGGGTTTTCGGCTTGCCAGGCTCCGGCGCGAATTGAAAAGGCCGCTGGTGTAAGGGTGCAACGGCCGCGCAAACAGCTCGCGTACCACGGCCTGCTCGACCACCTTCGAGGCATACATCACCGCAACGTCGTCGGCCATTTCGGCAATGATCCCCAGGTCGTGGGTAATCATCAGAATTGACATGCCGACTTCGCTTTGCAGCCTGCGCAACAAGTCGAGCACCTGGGCCTGAATGGTCACGTCGAGGGCGGTCGTAGGCTCGTCGGCAATCAGCAACTGCGGGCGGCAGGCCAGCGCCATGGCGATCATCACCCGTTGGCGCATGCCGCCCGGAAAACTGGTGCGGATAGGAATCCGCTTGACGCTCGGGCTCGGAAATCTTGACTTTGGCGAGCATTTCCACCGCCAGCCGATGCGCCTCGGCGCGGCTGACTTGCCGGTGCAATTGAATGGCCTCACGAATCTGCGCCGACCTTGAACACCGGATTCAGAGACGTCATCGGCTCCTGAAAGATCATCGAGATCCGGCCACCGCGCACGCGGCGCATCTCGGCTTCGCCAAGTTCCGACAACACCAGCGGCGGAGTCCCTTCATCCCCGTGAAGCAGGATCCGCCCGCCGGCAATGTAACCCGGCGGCGACAAGAGCCGCATGACCGACATCGCCGTGACGCTCTTGCCGCATCCCGATTCGCCCACCAGCCCGAGCGTGCGCCGGCGGCCGATGGTAAGTGAGACGTCGTCGACCGCTTTGACCAGGCCTTCCTCCGTGCCGAAGTAGGTCTTCAGCCGATCAATAGTCACCAGCGGGTGATCGCCTATGGCGTGCGCTGCGGCAAAGGCGGCGGAGGGGGCGCTGTTGGTCATGTCTGTTTGCCTCCACGCAGCCGCGGATCGGTGGCTTCCTGCAAGCCGTCGCCGATCAGGTTGTACGCCAGCACGGCCAGAAAAATGGCGCCGCCCGGAAAGACCACGAGCCACCACATTTCCAGGTTTTCCCGCGCTGCATTGAGCAATGTGCCCCAGCTAGGATTCGGAGGAGGCGAACCGAAGCCCAGGAAGCTCAGCCCGCTTTCGGTCAAGATTGCGCCCGCGATGCCGAACGAAATAGGAACCAACAGAGGCGCGAGGGCGTTGGGGAGTATGTGACGGAAAATGATCCGTGGCTGCCTGGTCCCCAGAGCCCGTGCAGCGGTGACAAACTCCATTTCGCGCAGCCGCATGAACTCGCCGCGAGTGAGCCGTGCGATGCCGGTCCAGCCGGTTACTCCCAACACGGCCATCGTATGCCAAATGGTGGGCTTCTTGATCACGGCGATCAAAGCCAGGATCAGCACCAAGGCCGGGATACACATCACCACTTCGATGAGGCGACTGATCAGCATGTCCACCCAACCCCGAAAGTATCCGGCCAGCGCTCCCAGGACGACGCCAATCGAAGCGGCGATGCCGGTTGACACAAAACCCACGAGAAGCGCGATCGTGGTGCCGTGGACCATCATGGCGAACACGTCGTACCCCTTCGCAGTCGTGCCGAACCAGTTCAGGCGACTGGGGAGGCCCTGGTCGTGTATGGGGTTCGCGGGCCGTCCTGGCCATTCGTTCTCCGCAACCCGTCGATAGGGATCCTGAAAAACCAGCGGCCAAATCGCCCAACTGTCGGGATCTTTCTCTCGCAGATTGTTGGGATACAGCCGGCGAAACCCGTCGCGTTGAAACACCGGGTTTTCCCATTTCGAATTCAGGTAGCCCAGCGCCGGGAAATAGATATGACCTTTATAGCGACAGACGACGGGCTTGGTGCCGGCGATTGCGGGCGCCAGCAGTGCCACGAGCGCCAGGAACATCACAACGACGAATGCAGCCATCGAGCGCGGTCGACGGCAGAAGCGGAGCCACGCCTCGGCCCAGAACCCACGCGGCGCAGCGACCGGCAGATCAACGGATTCCGCCGGCGGGGTGTCAATTTGTTGGATCGGACCAGACATGGTTACTCAAGAAACGGCGGCTCAAAAACGGCGGCTCAAAAGCCCGACTGTTCAGGAATAGGCGACGCGCGGATCGACGACCGCATAGAGCACGTCGGCCAAAAGTTGCCCGGCCAACGTCAGCACCGAGAACATCAGTGTCAGCCCCATCATGGTCGGATAATCGCGCTCGGCTATCGACTCGAAAAACAACCGGCCCATGCCCGGCCAGCTAAAAATCTGCTCCAGGATTACCGCCCCGCTCAACAGGGCCGGCAAGGAGAGCCCCAGCATGGTGACCATAGGGATCATGGTGTTGCGCAAGGCATGGTGCATGAGTATCCGTGCCCGGCTCACGCCTTTGGATCGGGCGGTGCGGATATAGTCCTGGCGCACGACTTCTTCGAGGTTGGATTTCACGAAGCGGCTGTAATAGGCCAGCGATGCGTAGGTGTCGCAAATGACCGGCAGAATGCAATGGCGCAACACATCCCAGACTTTTCCCGAAGTGGACAATTGGACGTAGTTATCGCCGACCATTTGTCCCAAGGGAACCCAATCCAACCGGACGGCAAAAACGATCTGCAGCAGCAGGGCCGCCACGAACGCAGGAACCGAGTAGAGCACGTACAACAAGGTACTTAGAGTTTCGCCGTCCGCCCGCCCGGAGCGCGCCATCATCAGCAAACCCAACGGGACCGAAAGCACATAGGTCAATATGAGCGAAACGCCCGATAACAAGAGCGTGGGACCGATCCGTTCCCGAATCAGTCGCGTCACGGGGAGCTTGCGAGAGATCGAACGGCCCAGGTCGCCATGCGCCAGGTTGCCCAGCCACTGGACATAAGCCACGGGCCAAGGCTTGTCGAGCCCGTAGATCCTCTCCATGCGCTTGTAATCTTCCTGGCTAATCTTACGGCTGGCGTCTTCACCTTCGGCCAAGGTCAACGGCGTGCCTGGCATGTTGCGAATGAGCGCGTAGACCAGAAACGAGATCAAGAACAAGGTCACAATGCCCAATAACAGGCGCCGCACCAGGTAATTCAGCATGAGGTTCGGAAAGCCTCTCCACGGAAAAATCTTGATCGCACCCTGGGACGCGCATGCGCCGGGCAAATGGGTCACGGCGCGACCTTCCAAATGCTGCTAAATCCCGGGCTGTAGTGAAACGGTCCGCGCGGGCTGAATTTGTAACCCCGCAACTGCTTGCTAAAACCGTAGAACGAGTTGCGGAAATACAAGAAGGTGTAGGGCTGGTCGGCAAAGATCAACTCGTCGATGCGGGCATAAATGGCCGCCCGTTTGTCCCGGTCAAACTCCCGCCGCCCCTCCTCATACAACTTGTCGACTTCCGGGTTCGAATAGCTGACATAGTTGCGGGGCTCTCCGGTCTTCCAGATGTTATCGGACGTATCGGGATCCGTACCCGTTCCCCAGCCGGCATGCACTGCGTCGAACTCCTTCTTTTGGTTCCTTTCCTGCAAGACGGCGAATTCGAGGGGCAGAATGTTACAAACCACGCCGATCTGATCCAGGTTTTGCTTGAGCAGTTCGCAGATCGCGACGCGGTCGGGAATGTTGGCGCACTGAATCGTAAATTCAAACCGCGTCAGGCTGCCGTCGATCTTTTTGTCCCGAACCCCGTCGCCGTCGTGATCGGTCCATCCGGCTGCATCCAATAGAGCTTCCGCCTTGGACAAGTCCTGGTGGTAATAGGGCAGAGGAGTCTTGGGAGCCATCCAAGCGCTGGGATTCCAGATGCCATTGCACGGTTCGTAGAGCCCGTAACAAAGCGTATTCAACAGTTCTTCGTAGTTGAAAGCGTAGGACATGGCCTGGCGCACGCGGGCGTCGGAAAAAAATGGCGTCTTGAGGTTCCAGCCAAAGTAAAAATAGACCCATTCCGGGGCGGTCGACTTCGTATTGCGAGCATAAAAATCTTCGTTAGTAGTCTGCGTGGTCCACTGGCTCGGCGTCAAAATCATCTCATCGATGTCCCCTTTCTTGATCGCCAGCAACGCCGTATTCGTGTCCGGCATGAAGCGGATGCGGACCGTCTTGAAGTAGGGCTTGGGCCGCACCTGCTTGCCGCCGTGCATGTAGTAGCTTTCGCGGCGAGTGAAGACCGTTTCCTGGCCTTGGACGCGGCTGCTGATAACGTAAGATCCGCCGACGATCGGTTCCTTCTGCAACTTGATGTGGTAATCGCTGTTGGCAAGGGTCGGGTCGTCGGCAACTGATTCCTCATAGACGTGCCGGGGAATGACCGGAAAGTTAATGTTGTAAACGTTCGTCGACATAGCTTCCTTGTGGAAGAATACAACCGTCTGATCGTCGTAGGCCTCGACCCAGCGCAGTTTGTCGGTGCCCGAACGGACGGCCGGCACAGGCACTTTCGGATTCATAATCGTGCGAAAGCTGAAGGCCACGTCATGAGCCGTGATCGGCTTGCCGTCCGACCAGGTCAGATCGTCGCGTAACAACACCTTGTCCAACAGGTGATCCTTGCTTGATTGCCAGGACTTAACGGCTTCGTCACTGGCAGCCGTCTGCATATTCCAGTCCGCGCCGAAGATGCTGAATCCCGTTAAGCCGGCCACGTCGAACTCAGTGACCGAACTCATCATCAGCGGATTCGTGTTCTTGATTTCGCCCGCCGAATGCCGGTTGATGGTCGCCTCCCAATCGGCGTCGGCATCGTTCGCCGGCAAGCGGCCCAAGGCACTCAGGATCTTCGCATTCGCCTCCTTGGAATCGTTGCGCAGTTTCAGGGCCTCGGCCACAGATACCAGCGGCTCATCCTTAGCCTGTTGCTCCCGGAGCAACTTCATGAAGTCGACCACGGGTTGGTCGATCCAATCGGCGGTCTTATCGATTTCCGCCAGCGGGGGCGCCGAGTAAGGCTCCAGTTCGGCCATCTCGGGAGACTCATCCGCCGGCTTCTTTTCACCCGACGTCTTGTCGTTCAGCTTCTTGTCGACATTGTCCGTCGCACCCTTGTCGCCATCGGCCACCGCTTGCTCGGATTTTTCGGGCACCTGATTCTTTGCCGACGTGCAACCGAAAACGGCCAAAACCAGCAGCGACAATGCCGTTCCCAGCGGGACATACCAGCGCTTGCTCATGTCATTTCCTTTTTGGCGCACCCTGCGGAAAAGAAGCCGCAGTCGGGATTCGTAGACCTGAGTAACCAGGCAAATCGAGCGATCGTAATTTAGGGCTCACCACGTAATCAAGGGTTCGCGGAGCGCCCGTTGGCCGTAAAAATTGATTTTCCGGATGCCTCCCCCGATGCAGCAACGCCATGCTACACAATGGGTTCGGTAGCGGTCAATAAGCCGTGGGGGGCAACCGACGCCGCATCGTATGGCCCAGACGCCAGGCAGATTAGCTGGCATCCTACGGATTGCCAAAACGCCCCTCGCGCCCCTGCCTCTTAAACCTCTGTTGCCCCGTTTAACATCTCTCGCTACCCTATGGCCCCCTTCGACCATTTAACTGCGATGCGCGCCCGGCTGCGGGCATGCGCAGAGAAGTTCCGACAATTCCATGGAGCGGAAAAAGAGCATGACGCCCCGGCGAAATTATTGCGGCGGTCGCACCCCGTTTCCGAAATCCGCTGGCTCGGCATTTCCGCGAACTACGGGCTCGCGTAGGCGCCGGCATACTCTCGCCGCCGTTGCGATTTGGGCGGCTGTGAGTTGCTGCTGCACAAGCGCCTTTGGCGGTGAAGCCGAATGGATTTGGTCTCCGGCTTACGAAAAGGAACTGGCTCCCTCCGGCGACTGTTACTTCCGCAAGGCGTTCACGCTCGGCACGCCGGAACACGGCGAAATCCAAATCTCGGCCGACGACCGCTACGAACTATACGTCAACGGGCGGTTAGTTGGTTCGGGGCAAAACTGGAAGGTGCTCGACGTCTACGACATCACCAAGTACCTGGTCTCCGGCACCAATGTCGTAGCGGTCAAGGCTACTAATACCGAAGAGGGGGCCGCCGGTATCGCGGCACGAGTGGCCGTGCAAACCCAAGGTGGCACTCACGTTTCGCACAGCACCGACACAACCTGGAAAACGTCGCTGAAAGAGTTTTCCCAGTGGAACAAGCCCCGGTTTCAGGACAATCAGTGGCTCGCGGCTCGCAGCTTCGGTCCACTCAACTCCACCTTGCCGTGGGGCAACGAAGTCAGTGTGGTCAACGCCGCCGGCCGATTCCGAGTGCTGCCGGAATTTCACGTCGAATGGGTCCTCGATCCCAAAGATACGGGCTCCGTGATCGCCATGACATTTGACGAGTTCGGCCAAATCATTGCGGCCCGCGAGAACGGTCCGCTGATTCTGATTCGGGACGACAATAAGGACGGGCTGCTGGACACCGTCACGACGCTGTGCGACAAGGTAAAGAACTGCCAGGGCATTCTGGCCGTGAGCGGCCGCGTGTTTGTGATCGGCGAAGGCCCCCAAGGGACCGCACTCTACCGGCTATCGGACGACGACCGCGACGGCAGCATCGACAGCGTCGAGGCGCTGATCAAGTTTACGGGCGAGATGGGGGAACACGGACCGCACGCCTTGACGTTGGGCCCGGACGGCCTGATTTACATGGTGGCCGGGAATTTCTCGCGGCCCGATCGCCCGTTCGAAAGCTCCAGCCCGCATCACGACATCTATGAAGGCGACCTGGTGCAGCCGCGCTACGAAGATGCCAGCGGGCATGCCGTGGGGGTCAAGGCGCCGGGCGGCACGATTCTGCGCACCGACACCACCGGCGCCGCCGTGGAATTGTTCGCCGGCGGTCTGCAAAACCCCTACGACATTGCGTTCAACCGTGACGGCGATCTCTTCACGGCCGATTCCGACATGGAGTGGGACACCGGCATGCCGTGGTATCGGCCGACCCGCGTCAATCACGTCGTGGCCGGCGCCGAATTCGGCTGGCGCAGCGGTTGGGCCAAGTGGCCCGACTATTTCTACGATAATTTGCCCCCCATGGCCGAGACCGGCCGCGGATCGCCGACGGGCATTGAAGTCTACAACCATTTGATGTTTCCGCAGCGATTTCATAACGCCGTGTTCATTTGCGACTGGTCGCGCGGACGCATCCTGGCCGCGCGGAGCAAATCGCGTGGCGGCTCGTACGAAGCGACGGTCGAAACCTTCCTGGAAGGTCAGCCGCTCAACGTCACCGATTGTGCGGTCGGACCGGACGGATGGCTTTATTTCTGCACCGGCGGACGTGAAACCGAAGGAGGTATTTATCGCGTGGTTTGGGACGGCAAGGTCCCTCCCGGAACGCTTGAGATGGGGAGCGGCATCGAGGCCGCCTTGAAGCAGCCTCAACTCCAGAGTTCCTGGGCGCGCCAACAAGTGGCGACGATCAAACGGCAACTCGGCCCCAAATGGGGCCAGGAGTTGAACGCTCTGCTCGAAAACACCGCGGCACCGGCTGCGAAGCGTGCGCGAGCCCTCGATTTGCTGCAACTCTTCGGGCCCTTTCCGTCCACCGCGCTGCTGGTCCGCGTGTCGCGCGATTCGTCGCCGCTGGTCCGATCTCGGGCCGCCTATTTGATGGGAATTCATGCCGACGAAACCACGCAGGCGCGGCTGTCGGCGATGTTGGCCGACTCGGATTTGCAAATCCAACGGATTGCCTGTGAAGCGTTGGTCCGCGCGGGACTCCCCATGCCGGCGGAACCCTTGATCAAACTGCTCAACTCCGACGATCGACACGTGGCATGGGCGGCACGCCGGGCTTTGGAGCAACTGCCCCCGGAGAGCTGGCGCAACGCGGTGCTCAAATCTTCGGACACGCGCGTTTTTCTGCAGGGATCCCTGGGACTGATGGTGCTCAATGACGTCGCCTCCGTGCGGCCGGTGCTCACACGCTGCGGTCGGCTGATGCAGGGCTACGTCAGTGATCCGGACTTTCTGAATTTGCTGCGGCTGCTGCAAGTGGCTTTGCTGCGGGGCGGGGTGACGGGGGACGACGTGGCCGACCTGCGCGAACAGTTGGCCAAAGAATATCCCTCGCGCAACGCGCATGAATCGCGAATTGGTGCGGCTGCTCGTCTATTTGCAGGAGCCCACCGCGGCCGAACGTTTCGTCGAGCAATTGCGATCCTCGGTGCCGCAAGTCGAGAAGATGCAGATCGCCACGCATGCCCGCTTCTTGAAGACCGGCTGGACGTTGCCCCTCAAGCTCGAGATGTTGCGATTCTATGAAGAGACTCGCGCAATGCCCGGGGGACATAGCTTCGCCGGTTACGTCGAGAATATTTCCAGAGACTTCTTCGCGGAATTCACCGACGTCGAACGGCAGCCCGTGCTGGCCGGCGGCGCCAAGTGGCCCAGTTCCGCCTTGTCCGTTCTGGCCAAGCTGCCGGAGCACCCCAGCCCGGAGATCTTGCGGCAGATTGAAACCCTCGACCGAGAGGTCGCGCATGTCGATTCCGAGTCGGCCCGAAAGCTGCGGATCGGTATCGTGGCTGTCCTCGGTGTCAGCCGCGATCCGCAAGCCATGGCTTACCTGCGCGAATTATTCGAAGCCGAACCGGACCGCCGGGTGTCGATCGCCATGGGCCTGGCCCAGCAACCGGAAGGAGATAACTGGCCGCTGCTCGTCCGTTCGTTGGCGATCATCGAAGGAGCGGCTGCCCAGGAAGTGCTGGGCAAGCTGGCACAAGTCGACCAGACGCCTGAAGATCCCGAACCCTACCGGCAGGTGATTTTGCGCGGGCTCATCCTGCGCGACAACGGAGGGCCCCAAGCCGTGGCGCTGCTGGAGAAATGGACTGGTCAGAAAGTGAGCCAGCCGACCGACTCCTGGAAAACCGCGCTGGCCGCTTGGCAAGACTGGTTCACCGAAAAGTATCCTCAGCACGCCGAACCGAAATTGCCGGTTGAAAACGAACGCAATCACTGGACGCAACAGGAACTACTTAGTTACCTCACAGGCCCGCAGGCCGCTCAAGGAGACGCCCGCCACGGTGCGGTGATCTTCGAAAAGGCTCAGTGCGTGCGTTGCCATCGGTTTGGCACGCGCGGCGAAAGCGTGGGCCCCGACTTGACCAACATCAGCCGCCGCTTCCAGAAGAAGGAAGTCCTGGAATCGATCCTGTTTCCGTCGCAAGTCATTTCCGATCAATACGCCAGCCGCGCCATCGTGACGAAGGATGGTCGCGCCCTGACGGGAATGGTGGCTCCCACGGGGACCGGTTCCCTGGTCATCTTGCAAGCCAACGGCGAGAAGATCGAGTTGCCGGAAGATCAAATCGAATTCAATTCGCGCAGCAAGGTTTCGGCAATGCCGGACGGATTGTTGAATAAATTGACGCTGGAGCAAGTGGCGGACTTGTTTGCGTATTTGGGCAAGGCACCTTCGGATGAAACGAATCTGTCGCGTCGCCCGGCCAAAATCAGCCCGGAATAGCTGGAAAAGAATCCCGCGGCCAACGCGGAGTCCGCCGCGCGTGGCGAAGACGCCGGCCGCCAATTTCGACGGCGGAAAACGGGCCTGGGGTGTTTTTGGCAAAGTTTTTCTTGATTCCCAGCCGTTCTCAGCGTAGATTTAATCTGGCAAAGCAGGTAGGTTCGGTTGAACGGAAAGTTCTTCAGAGATTAACGTTCTCTGACGATTAAGTCCTAAGAGGGTGGAGCCCCTGAAGACTGAGTCGCCGAAATGAAGTTCTCATCTCTGAAGCAACCCAAGGCGCGGAGGATGACCTAAAGGGCATCTTCAACAGGCACCGCGGCGGGTATCGATCGCCATTTCGGCCTTCGCCGTCGCGCGGATTTAACGCGTGATTTTCATCGGCAGCTTTCAGTGCAGATGCTTGATTCATGTTGGATTGAGCGAGGCTGCCGGTTGTTCGTAGGTGGAGAGACAACTATGCGGTACTCCATGGGATTCGCCGGAGCATTGCTCCTGGCCATGTCGACCTCGTTGTTCGCGGTAGATGCGATTCGCGACGCCGGCTCGAAAGTGCGCGGTGAATGGTTAGGCGCGGCGCAACCGATGGCCGGCGCCAATCAGGTCTTCGTCTATCGTTCTTACAACATGGCCCCCAGCGCACCGCGCCGATGATGGCCGCGGCTCCAGCGGCGCCGTCGAGCACTGCCGTGCGCAGCTTCTCGTACCAGCCGGCTCAGGAGTGGGCCGGTCGCAGGGCGCCCTACTTGCGGGCCGATCATAAGGTTTTGGGACAGTACGGCGATTGAGGCGGCAGCTTTGGCAACCGCAGGCCAGGACACTGGCCTGACGATCGCCAGGATTCCGCTCGATAGCGATGACGACAGCGGCTCCAGCAGCGAGCTCAGGCACGTTTGCTGGAATGTTGTCGGTAATGAGACAATCAGATCTCTTTACGAACCGGACGGGGGATACCTGCCCGGTTCGTGTTTTTTGAGCAGAACGTCATCCTCACGTCACTGAGGCGCCAAGCAATTCGATCTGAGCTCTAATCGCCTATCGTTTGTCGGCGTTCGCTTTTTCTGCGATCAGATAGTTGCACAGCGTGTTGCGTTCGCCTTCACGCCCAGTGAGATCGGCGCTGTATTGGTACAGATAGCCGCCGGCATGCGACCGCCCCTTAGGCAACAATCTCGTAGCCCCTCATCCAATCGACGGTTCGATCGATGCCGACATCGAACCCCGGCAATCAGCGATCAGGTCGTCTTTTCCGAAGGCATGGATCTGGTCGCGCTTCAGTTCGGCGAGTTCCTTGGTGGTGGTGAGCACGATCGCCCGGCCGCGCAGATGAACTTCCTCGGCGATTTGATAACCCTTGCTGGGCGGATGGCCGAACAATCTCTGCATCATGGCGACGACGTAGGCAAAGCTGTGGTCGTCGTCGTTCCAGAGCAGGACATGATACGGGGGCAGTCGCTTGGGCTTCTTGCGGTCTTTTTTTTTGCCCGGTGCGATCGTCGCGGTCGCCGCTACGTCGGTGGATTCCGCCGGATTCTCAGCCTGGGCCTGACGTTCGTCGGCCATAACTTCACCCTCAACCAACCGCGCCCAGCGATCGAGCCGGCGTCCATTGCCGCGAAGGAGCCCGATCACCATGCTTCCGATTATAAGGGACGCCGCTGGAGCTTCAAAGCAAAAGGCCGGCCCGGCGACGTGTTCTGACTTCGGGCTACGCCCTGTTGGGCTTCGTATGGCGCGCGCGGCTGCTCATGCGAACACCGGAATTCGCACCTCTGGGACCGGCTATTTCCTCACTTGGCAGGCGCGACCCTTTTCCTCGCGTCGAATGCCTTGTAGGCCCACCAGCCGGCCGGCGCGAACCTCGCTGCCTTTGTGAGGTACTGTTCTCAACAGGGGGCAGTTGGCCGCAGCCCACTTCGGGTTCGATCCTGCCGCTTGGGTCGATCCTAACAGCGGCTGCGGGAAACTTTGGCGTCTAGCCTGGCGGCCGCGGCGTTTCGGGCCGAACGTCTGGCGTGGGAGGACCTAACGTCGATTGACAGCCTGCCCGGGGCATCTAAAATACGAAATTCCCCAGGGTAAACGGCCCTGGCCGGGCGCATAGCTCAGTTGGTTAGAGCGCAGTCCCTGATAAGGACGAGGTCCGAAGTTCGAATCTTCGTGCGCCCATTTTTTTCACGCCTCGGGGACGTAGCTCAATTGGGAGAGCACCGCCTTTGCAAGGCGGGGGTTGAGAGTTCGAGCCTCTTCGTCTCCATCAGTAAGTCGTTGTAATCTAGCAAGTTACAGCGACTTATTTTTTTGAACCTTGTAAAGCGCTAAGCGTGTCAGACCAATCCTGTAAAGGAACTGGTCGACTGATCGCTCGGCTTTCGGAGACCGTCAGTGCGAACCAGGAGAACACCCATGACCATTGACCGCACCGCCTTCGAGTCCATTTATGCAGGTCAACCACGCTGGGAAATCGGCAGGCCGCAAAAGGCATTCATCAACGTGAGCCGATCAGATCACAGGGTCGATCCTGGATTCCGGGTGCGGGACCGGCGAGAACGCCCTGCTTCTTCGCCAGCCGAGGCAACAAGGTCACGGGCATCGACTTCCTGGCCGAGCCGATCACGATAGCAAAGCGGAAAGCTACGGAGCGGGGGCTGACGGCGACGTTCCTGGTCATGGATGCTCTGGCGCTGAAGGACTGGTCGGAGCGTTCGACAACGTGATCGACAGCGGCCTCTTCCACGTCTTCAGCGACGATGACCGCCGCCTTTACGTTGAAGGGTTGGCGACGGTCCTCAAGCCGAATGGTCTTGGCACCCGGCAGCAATTCGGTTCGCGCGATCTGCTGGCCGGTGGTGACGGCAGCGAGTGCCCGCGTCGTCTTGATGCCGAGGGCGGCCATCGCCTCGCTGATCATGTATTCACGCAAGACGGGCCCCAGCACAGCGCGACCATCGCCCATGCGGCTGAACGGCGTGCGGCCGGAGCCCTTCAATTGGATATCGCGGCGCTGGCCCTTTTTGTCGATCACCTCGCCCAGCAGCAATGCGCGGCCGTCGCCCAATTGCGGCGACCAGCCGCCGAATTGATGCCCGGCATAGGCCATGGCCAGCGGTTCCGACCCGTCCGCCACCAGATTGCCAGCCAGCATCGCTACCCCGTCGGGCGACGCCAGATAATCCGGATCAAGTCCGAGTTCGATTGCGAGATCGCGGTTGAGGCGCACCAGTTTCGGTTCCGGTACGGCAGCCGGCGCTTGCCGCACGAAAAAACGCGGCGGCAGGCGCGCATAAGTATTGTCGAAGGCGATTGTCATGGTGGCCGTTATATAGGGATGTCGGGCGACCGGCGCTAATTGTCGTCGCCGAACAATCCACCCAACACCGAGCCGATCACGCCGCCGGCGACCGCACCGCCAATGCCGCCCGCCCCGCTGCCGACCGCGGCACCGATGCTGGTCGGCGACGTCGCCGCCTCCTTGCCCATGAATGGCATCAGCGCATGCGCGAGATTGGGCATGGTCAGCGTCTGCAGCCAGATCTTGCCAGGGCCGGTCAGCTGCGCGATGAAGATGCCGTCGCCGCCGAAGAACATGTTTTTCAGGCCCGGCATGAGTGTCACGTCGAAGCTGACGCTGCTTTCAAACATGCCGACTTCAGCGAAGACAAGCACCGCAAAGCCGACGACCGCCCGTTTGGCGGCGGGCCGGGGATGGTGCTCATGGCGGAGCCGCTTGCGAAGGCGGTTGAAAGCGTTCGCAAGCGCGGGACTTGGACGGTGTTTCTTTCGCCGCAGGGCAAGCGCTTCGACGACGCCTCCGCGCAAAAACTGGCGGGCCGCAAGCACATCGTGCTGGCTTGCGGCCACTACGAAGGCGTCGACGAACGCGCGCTCGGACTTTTCGACGAGGAAATTTCCCTCGGAGATTTTGTTCTGACGGGCGGAGAGTTGGCCGCGCTCGCGGTCGCCGACGCCGTCGCGCGGAAAATTCCCGGGGTGCTGAAAGACGAGGAGACCGTGGCGCAGGAATCTTTCGCGAACGGTCTTTTGGATTTTCCGCAGTACACTCGGCCCCGCGTTTGGCGCGGGAGCCAAGCGCCGGAAATTCTTTTTTCCGGCGACCATAAGAAAATCGCGCGCTGGCGCAGCGACGCCGCGTTGCGCGCGACAAGACGCAAACGACCCGATCTGATCGAGCGGGGCATTCAGAAGCATTCAGGAGAGAACGTATGATGGTGGTAATGTGAGAAGGCTAGTTGCCTAATGCGTCTTGAAGTTGTTAAGAAGCTAGTGCGCAAGCAAACTTTTTTTCACTTGGAGAACTATTATCCTCCAACCCCCATTCTCTCAACTACCTAGGTTAAAGCGGTATTAGGGGGTCACCCCACTACACCCACCCGCACCCACTGCACCGGGTGACAAAGGTGTCAACCGGTGCGGTCCGCATCTCCCACATCCCCTAGTGGCGCTACAGGCTGGACCTCCCACTGATCAGGCGAGCGCTCCACCGACTGAGCTACTCGAATTGTAATGTTTGCAGGCGAAAAATACCGGAGGTAGGCGACGTGTTCATTGGCTACCACGGGGACGCAGCGGCGGCCGTTATCCTGCAGACCTGGCGGCTGCTGCACGCCCCCTTGCCGCCGCCAGGGGATGATGAGTCTGATCAGTCACTCCCGGAAGAGGTTCGTTTGGCGAATCGTCTACTGTCTTTTTGGAAATATAGATACACAAATA
>CAWECK010000013.1:0-39718 GCA_963807715.1 uncultured Planctomycetia bacterium | reverse complement strand
ACAAACCGAGCGGTTGTATGCCACGGCCGTTTATCGTAAGCAAATGTACGATGTAATGGCTCGTACGGCCCGACTGAACGAGCAGTTAGCCGACGTTTTACAGCGACGGTTTGGTGCCGCCCAAACCACGGCTGCCGACGCCAGCATTGCGCAAATTCAAGCCCGCACCGTCCGCCATCAGGCCCAATTGGCCGAGGCCAACTACGAAACGGCCGTCCTCGACTTGCGGCGGCACCTTGGCCTGCCGATGGAGACTCCGCTGAATTTGAGCGAGGAGCTAACCCGCTGGCAGTGGTATTCCGTTCCGTTCGAGGAACCGTGCCCCCCTGCCCAGTTGTCGGCGTCGCTTGCGGCTCTCTCGCAACCGACGAGCCGGAACCAAGCGGCTTCGTCCGGCGCGACGAATCCACCCCTGCCGACCGCGGCAATTGATGCGATGGTTGCCTGCGCGGCCTGACGTGATGGCCGTGCGAGCAGACGTTGATTTTGCTCGCGCAGGGCTGGGCCTTTCCCAGGCGAGCAAAATGCCGAACCTGCTGATCGGCCCCTATTACCAACGCGACGACCTGGGCACAACCGCCATTGGTTTTCGTAGTTGGACCGATGTTCCCGTGGTCAATACCTGCGCACCGATGGTCCGGCAGCGCTTTTCCGAATTGCGATCCCGTCAACAAGCCTACGAGCAGGCGCAAGTGCGGGCCCGGCTGGAAGCTCAAGCGGCCGTGGCCCGCTACGAACGGGCCCGCCGCATGGTGGAGCAATCGGGCAAGGGTTTTATCGAGCAGCTGGAAGAAGAAGTCCGACGGGTTGAAGAGCAATATCGGGCCGGCCAGACCGACCTGCTGCGCGTGTACGCCGCCCGCAGCAGCCTGATCGACGGCGTCCGCGTCCATCTCGACGCTCTCAATGAGGTGGCCCAGGCTGCCGCAAACGTCACTGCCGCCACCGGCCTGCCTCCAGCAATTCTGATCGGCACGCAAAGCCATTAAGCGCAAACGGCTTTGATTCGGTCCCTCAGTTCTTGTCACCTCGTCACCCCATTTCCCCCCTTGATTCGGCGGCCTGAGGGCCGAATAATCTGGTACAACCCGCAGCTTTCCGCCGGTCCGCAGGGGGGCTCCTGTCGATTGGGGAGGTCGCACCCAAATTGTGCCCTTCGCTTTTAACGATTCTGGTCGCCGCCAATTAGAGGTTTTCGTCCGTTGTGACTATGATAGAGGGACGCGAGGGACCGCTGGCGCAACCTCTTTTGTCGCCAGACACAACTTGCTGGGATTGGCCGCAGGAATTCTCCAGCCGCCGCCCAGCTCCCGAGTTGTAATAACTCGAGGAATTCTCTTCGAGATAGGAAGTGATCGCGGTGACCAAGCGGACTTCTCAAATGCGGCGTGCGTTCGTGACAGACCAGGCATTATCCGATAGCCGCGCTCCGCGCCCCAAGCCGCGACGGTTCGCGCCTGGAATTGCTTGAAACCAGGTCGCTGCTGACCGCTGTCGGGCTCGATACGGCCGCAACCGGAGTTTCGCTTCAGGACGTGCTTGCGGAGCCGAGCGGAGTGTCTCCGGCCTCGACCGGGTCGTCGAGCCCCGTAGGACTCACGCCCAGTCAAGTCGCGAGCTATTACGGCCTCAACAGCATTACGTTTAACTCCAGTTCCGGCACGGTCGCTGGCAACGGGGCCGGCGTCACGATTGCCATTGTGGACGCCTATTACATTTCGAACATTCAGTCGGAACTGACGACGTTTGACACCGCTTTGGGAATTGCGGCTCCCCCCTCATTCAATGTCGCGTTTCCTGATGGCCAGCCCCCGGCACCTCCCGGAACAACCGATTGGGCAGTCGAAACGGCGCTCGATGTGGAATGGGCCCACGCTCTGGCTCCTGGCGCGAATATTCTGCTGGTCGAGACTCCGATTAACACCACGGACCTCTATAGCGGAGCGGCCTACGCCGCTCAGCAGCCCGGCGTTGCGGTTGTATCGATGAGTTGGGGAGCAGGCGAGACCCGCGGCGAAACTTCGAGCGACAGCGATTTCGTGACTCCCGCCGGTCATAGCGGAGTCGTCTTTGTCGCTGCCAGCGGCGACGGCGGGTCAGAAGTCAACGGATCGACGGGGGTACTCTATCCGGCTGCGTCGCCCAACGTGTTGGCGGTCGGTGGGACCCAATTAATTCTCAACACCCAGGGGATGATCGTCGGCGAGACGGGCTGGCAGTCGAGCGGCGGCGGGATCAGTGATTACGAACTACAACCGGCTTACCAGAAAGGGGTCGTGACGCAATCCGGCACGTACCGCACGGTACCCGATGTGTCCCTCAACGCGGGCTCGCCGATGGCGATCTACGATTCCTACGATCTGGGGACGAACGGCTGGGAAGATATGAACGGCACCAGTTTTTCCAGTCCGTCATGGGGGGCACTGATTGCCATCGCCGACCAGGGAGCCATCGCCGCGGGCGGCGCGCCGCTCAACGGGTCTCAGGTGAGCTCGGCCCTGTATAGCATGTACACGACAATCGGGTCCCAAAGTTTCAATGACATTACCACCGGCAATAACGGCTACGCGGCTGGCCCGGGATACGACCTGGTAACGGGGCTCGGCAGTCCCCAGGCAGGGACGGTGATCGCCGGATTGAGCGGCAATATCGCGACGCCGATGCCGGCTTCGCCCAGCGGAGCCATCAACACGACCGCACCGACGTTCCAGTGGTCGGCCGTCTCAGGGGCCGTGAGCTACCAACTCGTCGCGTACGATCAGGCTACCAATGCCACAGTGCTGAATTTGGACGTGACCAGCAGTTCGTCCTACACGGCGCCCATCGGAACCTTTTTGCCGGGGCATTCCTATCTCTGGCAGATATCCGCGATCGAGGCCAACGGCACCAGCAGCGCGATTAGCAGCGCGGTCGCTTTCAATTTGCCGGCGATTGGTGTTCCTACGTTAATCGCGCCTGCCGCCGGCGCCAGCGTGTACACGGCCACGCCGACGTTCCAATGGTCGGCGGTGACGGGCGCCACTTCCTACAATCTGGAAGTGATTGACACTGCGGCTCCCAGCTCACCCGTGATCAATGCCGTGGTGAACGGCACTTCTTACACCCCAACCCTATCGCTGGTTCTCGGGCACAACTACAGTTGGTTTGTCTCGGCCAATGAGACTCTCGACGGAGTCGTGTTTGCCGGCAGCGCAAGCACTTCGGCCACACTGAGTGTCCTGCAACTCGGCACGCCCATGCCGATCTGGCCCAGCAATAAAGCCCTTGCTTCGACGACGCCCATCTTTAGCTGGTCTAGCGTCTCCGGCGCCGCCAACTACGTGTTGACGCTTACGGACCTGACAGCCAACACTGCGCTGGCTCCCATCAGTGTGACGGGCACTTCTTATACGCCCAGCACGCCGCTGACCATGGGCGATAGTTATCAGTGGCAAGTGCAAGCCGTTGACAGTTTGGGGGATATGAGCCTCTCGAGCAGCGCAGGGCTTTACGGCAACCGATGCTCCGACGGTCAGCAATGCCACCACGCCGCAGAATGTGCAAACAACCACGGGGCTTGTGATAACGCCAAGCTCAGTGAATGGCTCAAGCGTCATGAATTTTCTGATCAGCGGAATCACCGGCGGCGCGCTGTTCCTGAGCAACGGCTCGACTTCGATCGCCAACGCCAGCTTCATCACGGTGGCACAGGCCGCGGCCGGCCTCAAGTTCACGCCGTCGATGAGCCAACTCACGGGCGGCAGCTTCAACGTGCAGGCTTCTACGACGGGGGACGCCACGGGCCTGACCGGCTCGGTGGCCGCGGCGACGATCACGGTCACGCCCCCGGTGGCGCATACGCCGACGATAACCAATGCCACAACGCTGGAGAACGCCCAAACGACCTCAGGCCTGGTGATTACGCCCAATGCTCTGGACAGCGCGATCGTCCTCTATTACGAGGCCAACGGCATCAGTGGCGGCTCGCTGTACTTGAGCGACGGGACGACGCTCGTTTCCAATGGCGAATTCATTACCTCGGCTCAAGCCACGGGCCTCCGGTTCACGCCAACTACCAATTCGACAGCCAGCGGCAGCTTTACGGTTCAGGCTTCAACGAGCAACAATGCGACGGGTTTGGGAGGCTCGACCGTCATCGCCACAATTAACGTGACGCCTGTGATTTTCTCGCACATCAGCAGCGTCACGGAACTGCCTGCTCGGACGTCTCTCACCAGCATTACGGTAAGCTGGTCGGGGAGCGATGCGGCCGGCATCGCGAATTATGACATCTATGAGTCGGTCGACGACGAACCGTTCAAGCAGGTGCTCACTGCCACAACGCTAACGTCGGCCACGTTTACCACCCAGATCGGCAACAGCTACGGATTCTATTCGACAGCGCATGATAATTCAGGCGCTGTTGAAGAGTCTCATGGCACGGCCGACACAACCATCGTGACCGCGCTCTTTCCGTGGCAAAATCCAAATCCCTTGGATCCGATGGATGTGCTGGGTACCGGAGGGGCGATCACTCCGCAGGATGCCCTTGCCGTGATCGATGCCCTTAGCACGATGGGCGCCGGCCCACTCCCCTCATCGCAACCTGCGAACGCCCCTTTCCTGGATGTGTTGGGCAACAATTACTTGGCGCCGATCGATGCTCTCACGATTATCGACTTCCTGAGTGAACCGAATACCAACGTCAGCCCGGCAGGATTTAGCCCGGCGGTTGTCTCGACGGCCGTTGGCTCGCCGGGAGTTTCCTCGCAGACAGCGACCTCCGCAGCGACGGAGACATCCTCCGCGACAAGCACGGCCGTAACATCAATGGTTGTGAGTTCTGCGATCCCGGCTCCCGCCGCCGCTGCAACCGTTACCCTTGCCAGCGTGACGGCCCCCGCCGTCACGGCGCCAATCAACGATACGGCACCGGCCGTTGCCACGCCGCCAGTCGGTGGGACGCCTGCGATCGGATTCGCTGTGAGTTCTCAGCCATCCGTTGACACGTTGAGTACCGCGTCGAAGCAGCCAGCAAACTTTACCGTAAACTCCGGCAACGTCAGCCCGCAGGCGTCGGTCAATTTAGCTTCGGCTCCCGGCACAAGCACTTGGGTTGCTTTCGGTCAGGACCCAAGCTTCGCCAAACTGGCAATGGCCAGTCAGCGCTCCTCGCTCGTGGCAAGCAAGACCGCCGCGATCGACTCGGTTCTAGAAGATCCGATCATCCGTTGGATCGACGATTGATTCGCTACTTATACCGACGGTAGCAGGCCAATCGATTTTCCGGCAGCGTATTCCGGCCGGTCTCCCGTATTTCAACCGGCCGTCAGCCATTCAAACCCTATAGATGCTTCCGCGGATCGGTGGCCGCAATGATTTGGCTGACGCCGGTTTGGTTGAAGCCTTTAAAACCGGCGTTCCGTTCCAGATTCTCCAAGTGGGAGCCAATGGCTCCGTCGCGCTCGAACGCCTTGGCCTGCTCGGCGGCGATGCGCCCTTCGCCGAGCAACCTCTCCAGCCGCCGGGGATCGACGGGCCAGCGTTCTCCCGTGGTGAAGGCCTGTCGCAGATAGGGGAAATCCGTGAACGGCTGCATTACCGTCACGCCGGCTTCCGCTTCGAGCTGTTGCTTGAGGCTCGCGAAATCGAACTGGCATTCCAGGTGATGCATGCCGGCTTCCAGGAACGACTCGCCATGCAGGGCACACCACAGCCCCACCGTGCCCAGCTCGTGACGCTCGGCCAGTGGCTCATGGGCAAAGTCGGCAAACAATTCGTCCGGCGAAAGGTCGACGTCGGCGAAGATGACGATGCCGGCGTTGGGCTGCTCCAGAATCTGCGCACCCCAGCCCGCCTCGCTACCGGCATAGAACCGCTCGCGGCATTGGAAGCCTAGCTGTTCGAAGAAGGCGATCAACTCGGCAAAGTGCCGGCGAGACGAACGATAGGTGTGATGATCGTGATTGGCCCATCCCAGTCCCAAGCGGTCTTGCCGCGCTTTCTGGGCGGCGGCGGCCCGGTTCCGCCGCTGCCAATAGTCCCTCTCGGCGGCGAAGAATAGATCGCAGGCATAATCGACGCCTAATTCGGCCGCGGTGCACTTAATCATCCTCGTGGCGGCCGCGAAGGCCTGTGTCGCCGTAAAGCCATGTGTCGCGGTGATTCCCTCCGCCATGGCAGCAGCGCTCCCATCGAAACTTACTCGGCGAGGCCGACGTCGGAAGTGATCCGCGTACAGTAACACCGTTTCGGCCGCCGGCGCAGGCCGATAAACATCGAATCCGCGATAACCGTGCCGCTCGACGATCCACAATTCATGGCTGTCGTCGCTGGCGATACGGGCAGTGCGCACCGGGGCGAGCGGCGGGCCGTTGACGGTCGCCCCGGTCAGCCAGACCGACTCAAAATCGGTCGCGGACTCGACCTTGATCGCCAGTCGCATCCCGGTGGCATCCGGAGCGAGAATCACCGAGGGAAAGATCCCTTGGTCGTGCTTGAAGACGGTTCCCGTCACGTGGGCTTCCGTTCGCCGCTGAAAACCGGCCGCGATCAGCCGGTTCTCCAAATCCACTGTGGCAGCCGCGCGGATGTGATCCACCATATCGACGAACCGGACGGCCGCTTCGTGCAGCATTCGTTCGCGCAACCTGTTCGCCAGGGGCGAAGGTAGAACAAAGGCTTCGACCAGCTCGCGGACGATCTGCTCGGCCTCCGGCTGCGGCGTCCACTGGAATTCGGCTAGCGGATTGTCTATGTTCATCGCGAGTTTTTTCCTTCCATGAGAATATCTACGGCCAATATTTCTTGCGCCGTATAATTATATGCTCAACAATCACGGGAGGCCTCATGCATCGCGTTCTTCTCCTTGGCGCCGGAAAAATTGGCGGCGTCATCGCCAAACTGCTCTCTGGCAGCGGCAGCTACGACGTCCTGGTCGGGGACATCAGCGAAGAGTCGCTGGCACGGCTGGCTTCCCAGGCCCCTGCGCTGGACGTGCGCCGCCTCGACGTGACCGATCCGGCCACGCTGAAAGCTGTCATGCAAGGCCGCACGAGCGTCATCTCCGCCCTGTCGTTTGACGTCAACCCGGGCGTGGCCGAAGCCGCCGCCGAAGCGGGCGTCAGCTACTTCGACCTGACCGAGGACGTCGGCGTCCGGCGCGACGTGAGCCGAATCGCCCAGGCCAGCCGGCCCGGCCAGATCTTCATGCCCCAGTGCGGACTGGCTCCCGGCTTTGTCTCGATCGCCGCGTATCACCTTGCCCGCGAGTTCGACGAAATCGACGAAGTGCGCATGCGAGTCGGGGCGCTGCCAAAATTTCCGACCAATGAAATGAAATACAACCTGACCTGGTCGACCGACGGATTGATCAACGAATACGGCAATCCGTGCGAGGCGATCCACAATGGTCGGCGGATCGACGTGCTTCCCTTGGAAGGTCTCGAACATTTCTCCCTGGACGGCATCGACTACGAAGCCTTCAACACCTCCGGAGGCGTCGGCACGCTCTGCGAAACTCTGGCCGGGCATGTCCGGTCGCTCAACTACAAGACCATCCGCTACCGTGGCCACCGCGACCTGATGGCCTTCTTGATGAACGAATTGCGGTTGAATGATCGCCGGCCCATTCTCAAGGATATCCTCGAGACGGCCGTGCCCATTACGCCGCAGGACGTGGTCTTGATATTCTGCACGGTCAGCGGCTGGAAGGAAGGCCGGCTTACGCAAATCACCGATGCCCGTAAGATTTATCACGGAGTGACCGGCGGCGAACCGTGGAGCGCGATTCAATCGACCACGGCCTCCAGCCTGTGCGCCGTGGTCGACTTGCACTACGCGGGGCAATTGCCTGGCAGTGGGTTCGTACGGCAAGAACAAGTGGCTCTCGACGCCTTTCTCGACAACCGATTCGGCAAATGCTACGCGCAGCCAGAAACAGACCCAAGCAAAAACTGCACAACGTAACAAGGGTGCCTGTCATGCTTCCCATGGAAAGCCTGTTCGGCAAGCTGGACATCAGCCACGTCTCGACCGCGGGAACCGGCCCTCCGCTGCATGTCCGCTCGCCGATCGACGGGCAGCTCTTGGCCACGCTGGCAACCACCCAACCGACGCAAGTCCAGGCGACGATCGATGCCGCGGCCGCGGCGTTTTTGCAGTGGCGGCTCGTTCCGCCGCCGCGCCGCGGAGAGCTCGTGCGCCGTATTGGCAATCTGCTGCGGGAGCGCAAGAGCGAGTTGGCCGCGCTGGTCACGCTTGAGGTCGGCAAGATTACCCAGGAATCGCTGGGCGAAGTTCAGGAGATGATCGATATTTGCGACTTTGCCGTGGGGCTTTCGCGACAACTGCATGGCTTGACCATCGCCAGCGAGCGGCCGGGACACCGGATGATGGAGCAATGGCATCCGCTGGGCCCGATCGGGGTCATCAGCGCTTTCAATTTTCCCGTGGCCGTGTGGGCCTGGAACGCGATGCTCGCGCTGGTTTGCGGCGACCCGATCGTCTGGAAACCTTCGGAGAAGGCGCCTCTCTCGGCAGTCGCTTGCCATTGGCTGGCCAGTCAGGTGATCGCCGGCTTTCCCGAGGCCCCGCCGGGACTGCTGGGCCTTGTGATCGGCGAGGGCCGGAGCGTCGGTGAGCCGCTAGCGGCCTCGGAAAAGCTGCCGTTGATCTCGGCCACCGGTTCCGTGCGGATGGGCCGCGCGGTCGCTCAAACGGTGGCGCGGCGATTGGGCCGTTCCTTATTAGAACTCGGCGGCAACAACGGCATGATCCTCGCGCCGTCGGCCGACTTGGAATTGGCCTGCCGGGCCATCGTTTTCGCGGCCGTGGGCACCTGCGGCCAACGCTGCACCACGCTGCGCCGCTTGATCGTCCACGAGTCGATCGCGCCGTTCGTCGTGCAGCGGCTAACGGCGATCTATTCCCACCTGCGCATCGGCGACCCGCGCGAGGCGGATGTACTCGTCGGCCCGCTGATCGACAAAGGGGCTGGCGACGCAATGACCCAAGCGCTGGCCGCGGCAGCGGAGCAAGGTGCCCGGATTCACGGCGGCGGACGGATCACAACGGGCGTTCCTGGCGGAGGCGTTTACGTTCGGCCCGCCCTCGTCGAGCTTTCGCCGGAGGCGCCGATCGTCCAGGAGGAAACCTTCGCCCCTATTCTGTATGTGATGACGTACCGTGATTTAGACCAGGCCATCGCCACGCACAACGCGGTTCCTCAAGGGCTGAGCAGCGCCATTTTCACGACCGACATCCGCGAGGCGGAGCAATTCCTGGCGCCGGCCGGCAGCGACTGCGGCATCGCCAATGTGAACATCGGCACGAGCGGCGCGGAAATCGGCGGGGCCTTCGGCGGTGAAAAAACAACCGGCGGCGGACGCGAGTCGGGTTCCGACTCCTGGAAAAACTATATGCGGCGGGCCACCAACACGATTAACTATTCGCGAGAACTCCCCTTGGCGCAAGGGATTGCATTCGATCCGGGGACATGATCCCGGCGGAATAGCCGACCCCACTTTGGGTCGCAAGTAGGGTCGTGCGATGGTTTACAAATTGGGACTAGCGGCGCTCCCCCCTCACTTTTCCGAACGCCACGCCTACAATGGTGACTAATGACGCAAACGCCTGCCGGGTCTCGGCGGCTGTTGATTGCAGTTCCGTATTGGCTTCAGCGGCACAGGCACGATCTTTACAGGAGGTTAGAACATGGTCATTCATAGTACTCATAGCCATTCGAGCGCGCCCCACTCCAAGAGCGACGGCAACGGCGCAGCATCGGCGCAGCCACGGTTAGGGCAGCACGCGAAAGAAACGCAGGCTTTCGGCACGGTCATCCATTTACCCCTGGGACTGGATGAAAAAGTCACGCTGGCCAGCACGGAGGCCCTCAATCAGATCCTGGTAGACACCATGGTGCTGCGGGACCTTTATAAAAAGCACCACTGGCAAGTCGCCGGGCCGACCTTTTACCAATTGCACTTGCTCTTCGATAAACACTTTGGCGAGCAGAGCGAAATGGTGGACGAGCTTGCCGAGCGGGTGCAGCAACTCGGCGGTGTGGCCGTGGCGATGGCGCACGACGTGGCCGAACGAACCAAAATCGAGCGGGCGCCCATCGGTCGCGAGCCGGCGGCAGCGCAGATTTCGCGGCTGTTGGAAGCCCACGAAATCATTCTCAAGCAGGCCCGCAAGGCGGCGGCCAACGCCACCAAAGCCGGCGATGATGGCACGAACGACTTGCTGGTCAGCGACGTCGTCCGCACGAATGAAGCGCAGGTCTGGTTCCTGGCCGAACATCTCGTGGAAGTGCCCCACACGCACGACGAGTGAGCGCAATTCGCCCCGGAAAGCCCCGTAGGGATCGAAAGCGGTCCCTACGGCTTCTTGGCGGCGTGAGACGCATAGGTTCGGCCCAAGAATCCCACGATCGCGCGGCGAACCTCCAGCGGCTCAATCGCGTTGGTCTGGCGGTAGAGAACTTTGCCGCCCGGCGCGATCAGCAGCGTATAGGGGACCGGGCCGGGCCACTCTTTGTCGAGTAGATCGGCGAATTTGTCGCGGTCAGGAAGATCCGCTATGTAATTTGTGGCGGCGACGTGTTTCTCTTTCAGCACCTTCAGGACGGCATCCTTCTGCTCCGGCTCGTCGATGCTGATCGTCACCAGGCGAAAGTGCCGTCGGCGATACATCCGGTTCATCGTGACCAACTCCGGTAATTCGGCCACGCACGGGCCGCACCAGGTTGCCCACACGTTTACCAGCAGCAGATTTTCCGTGTCATTCTTGACGAGTGCCGTAAGGCCGTCTTCGTCCAGCATTCCCACGCTCACCGGCTCTTGATCCCACTTGTCGAGCGACTTGCGGGCATCTTCGAGCTTACCGGCCCACTTGGTCGAGCAGCCGAACACGCGGGTCGTTTCCGCCGGCACCGGCTTGCCGGCCAGCAGCGCATCCAAGGCGTTGCGGGCATCGTGGCTCGTCACGGTCTTGATGTCCGAATCGTCGATGCGGCCGGCGTAGCGCAATTTGCGGTTCTCATCGAACAGAAGAGCGTGCGGAGTCGCCAATACGCCATAGGCCAAGGCCGTCTGCTGCGTGTCGCCGTCGTAGAGATAAGGAAACTCAAACCGCTGCTCCTTGGCCCGGAGCTTCATGTCCTCAAAAGAATCGCCGACGTCGGTGTAGCCCAATTCATCGAGGCGGACTGCCCGCGGATCGTTCGGCGAGATGGCGACCAGCGCCACGCCCTTGCCCTGGTAGTCGGCGTGCAGGCTGGCGATGCGCTGTTCATATGCCTGAGCCGTTGGGCAGTGATTGCAAGTGAAGACCACCAACAACAGCTTCGCGCCGGCAAAACTCTTCAGCGAATACTGCTTGCCGTCCACGCCGGGCAGATCAAAGTCCGGAGCTGCGTCGCCAATCGCCAGCGCGTGAAATCCGGGCGGATTTGCCGCGCGGGCCGGAACCGGACAAACGGTAAGCCCACATGTGGCTGTCAAGGCAATCAGCAAGGGTAAACGCACGGTTCAGGCCTCCGGAAGCATGGAAGGAACGCGCCAGCGGCAAGCCGGCAATGGGCAGTCTAAGCGAACTATCTTCCGAGTCAACTTTTTCAAGCGCCAGGCCCGAAACGGCCTGACCAACCCCCTCTTCTCTTTCGCCGAGTTTGGCCGGCCCTTAGAATGACGGGACCCCCAACCCCGGAGCTATTCGATGTGCCGCACTATCGTCAGCCTCGCGCTGGCTGCCGTCGCCGTGATTTCTCTGGCCCATTGCTGCGTGCGAGCCGACGACGCTCCCGCGACGCTGGTCCCCTTGGAGCAGCTCACTGAGAAGCTCGAAAAGTCGATTGACGGGCGCATCGACATCGATCTCAAGAGTGGCAAATCCTATCTCCGCTGCAAACTGCTCCGGGTAACTGCCGGCGACAAGAATGGGCCTCCCAAGGCGCATCAAATTTCAGGAAGATGAAGCCCCCAAACCGACCACGATCGGTTTCGCCTCGATTCGCTCCATCTCAGTCGATCGCGAAGAGATTTACCAGGCGCCCGCCACCGGCAAGAAGACCGGCAAGGAAGCCGTTATTTTGCGGGAGTCGAAAGCGGCCGCCGCTGAACGCGAAAAGTGGTTCGCTAGCGCCAAGGCCCGGGGGATGCGGATCTGGCCGGAACTGACCGCCGAGGAACACAAAGCGGAGGAAAAGAAAACTCGCGACAAAATTGAGAAGATCAAAGGGTTGTATCCGAATACGGCCCTTTATGAGACTCACGAGTTTTTGTTTGTTTCGGACATGCCTCGCGACCAGGTGGTTCCCTTCGCCGCCAGTCTCGACAAGATGTACGACATGATGTGCCAGATGTACGGCATCAAGAAGGGGGCCTCGGTTTGGAAAGGCAAATGCCTGATCGTGGTCTTCCTGAGAAAGGCGGACTATGTCAGCTTCGAAGAGGCTTTCTTCCAGCACACGCCCCCGGAGTTTTCCCAAGGCTTGTGCAACTCCAGCTCCGACGGCGAGGTAATCATGAATTGTTACCGCGGCGACGACGTCGGCCATTTCGCCGAAATGCTGGTGCATGAAACGAGCCACGGTTTCATCCATCGCTACCGCACGCTGCAGCGCCTCCCTTCCTGGGCCAACGAGGGGATGGCCGAGTGGATCGCCCAATCGCTCGTCGGCTATCCGGGAGGGGTCAAGTTAATGCGGGAACAGGCGGTCCGAGCGATGCAACAAAGCCATAGCTTGCAAGGCATGTTTCAGGAGGAGCGCATCAATCCGATTCAGTACGGCATGGCGGCCCACCTCACCGATTTCCTGATTCTCAAAGACAAGCGCAAGTATGCCGAGTGGGTCACCGGCATGAAGGAAGGCAAGACCTGGGAAGAAAGCCTGAAGGATGCGTACGGCCTGACCCCCGCACAACTCTTGAGCGAGTTCGGCCAGGCGATCGGCGTGCCGGATTTGCGTTCTTGACGAGCAGCCAAAAGCGAAATTGGCGGTCTCGATTCGTTTCTCATTTTTCCGGGCGATGGTTGCAATCACGGCTCCCGGGGCACTATAGTTTGCCGTGACGATGACGTGCTCGTCGTTTTGCACGCCGTCGGCAATCCCCGCGAAGACTTGCCCAGAACCGCTAAGTTTTTTCGCGGACCCGGCTGGCCTTAATCCACTTCTCTAGAACAACGCGAGGTGTTTATGAGCGACTTCCTGTTTCCCGCCCGTTTGACTCGGCGTGACTTTGTGGCCCTGGGAGCCGCCGCGATTGCCACCGCCGCCGCGCCGCGACTGTTCGCGGCCGACGACAAGCCGCCGGTCCGGATCGGCAGCGGCGAGTGGACCTACACCTTGGACGAAGCCTGGGGCCAACTCCCCGCGGGCATGCACTACGGGCACGGCTGCGGCATTGCAGTGGACTCGAAAGACCGCATCTATGTGACCTCGCGATCGAACAGCCCTTGCGTCGCCATCTTCAGTCCTGACGGCAAACTACTGGAAACCTGGGCCAAGGATTTTGGCGACAAGGTCGGCTACTCGACCGATCAAATCGCGGCCACCGCCCACGGCATTTACTGGAGCAAGGAAGCGGACGACGAGTTCCTGTACTTCACCGAGAACGTCGCCGGCGGCAAAGACGGCGAGCCGCGCATCGGGGCCCGTGTGTATAAGACCGATCTCCAGGGAAAAGTGCTCTATACGATCGGCAACGTCGAAACCGAATCTGCGACCTCGCAGAAGTTCGATTGGATCAATCCGACCGACGTGGCCGTCGCCGCCAACGGCGATATTTACGTCGTCGACGGCTACGGCAGCCAGCGGGTCAGCCGCTTCGATAAGGATTTCAAGCACATCAAGACGATCGGCGGCCGCGGCAAGGAACACGGCCAGTTCAACACCTGCCACGGCATCTGGATCAGCACGCTGGGCAAGGAACCCGAGGTCTATATCGCCGACCGCGGCAACGGCCGCTACGAGGTCTATTCGCCGGAGCTCGAATACAAGCGCACGGTTTCCGGCGACTTCGTGCGCAATCCCTGCTGCTTCTACCAACACGCCGGCCATCTTTACATCCCGGACCTGGGTAGCCTGGTGACCATCATCGACAGCCAGGACAAGCCGGTGGCAAAGCTGGGAGACGGCAAAGCCGGCGACAAGAACGCCCCCGACAGGTTCGCCGCGCCGCACGCCCTGACGGTCGACTCCCAGGGCAATTTGTACGTGCTGGAATGGGTGCCCACTGGCCGCGTACGGAAGTTCACGCACACGCCGAGCGCTTAGAGTTCCGCAACACGCTGGCAGCACCATCCCGGGATAAGTGATTGAAAGTTTTTATAAGGAAGGCAGGAGAAAGTAAGGTAGACAAAAGGAGAAGGCGGAGAGGAGAGAGAGGATTTGCGCCCGAGCAATCGTCTCGTAATTTCCTGCCTTTCCTCTTCCTAATTCTTTTTTTCCGTTCCTGCCTTCCTTCATAAATTAAAAGAAATTGTTATGAGTCTCTGGCAAGGTTTTCTGACCAACGACGACCTTTTCATCCACAAGTGGGCGAATTATTTTCCGGAGTACGAAAGGCATTTCGCCCGCTTCCGAAACCTGGACGTCACATTGCTCGAAATCGGGCGTTGCGCATAGGGGCAGCCTGAAAATGTGGAGGCGATTTCTGGGGCCTTACGCCAAGATTGTCGGCATCGATATCAATCCAGCGTGCAAGGCCGCCGAGGAAGAGCAAGTCGCGGTGCGAATCGGATCTCAAACCGACCCGTCGTTCCTGGCGAGCCTGCTGGCCGAGTTTGGCGTACCGGATATTGTGTTGGATGACGGCAGCCACCAAACGGCCGACGTGAACGCCACGTTCGATTACCTCTTTCCACGGCTGGGGAAGAATTCTATCTATGTGGTCTAGGATCTGCACACTGCATACTGGCCGGAATTCGGCGGTGGCCTGGGCGAGCCCGACACGTTCATCGAGCGGAGCAAACGCCTGATCGACCAACTCAATGCCGACCAGACGCGCGGTCAGTTGCAGCGGGAAAAGTCTCTCGCCGGACTTTCCTCCATCCATTGCTACCAGAGCATGGTGGTCATCGAAAAGATCGGCATGGGTCGCAGGCACGATTTAAAGACTGGCCGGCCGCTTTAAAAGCGTTGCGCCGGCCGGCACAGCCGGCCTTACAGAATCCCCGATTTGGCATTTGTCGCGAAATGTCCGGCCAAAGTCGGCAACTCTGGAACCGAGCTTTCCGGCACGCTACCATAACAAGCGTTTGCCTTGCCTTCATTCCCAGTAGTCGCTCCGCGGATGCTATTAAGAACAGGCCTCCCGGTTCGGTTGCTCAGCCCTCCAACCCCCGGATCTCACCCATGTTAGACGGCGCGCGCACTTGCTTGACTGTTCTTCTTCTGTTGCCCTTGGCCGCCGTTTCCGTTCATGCAGAGCAGAATGCGCCGCCTGATCGCTTTACCGCGATGTTCAATGGAAAGGACTTTACCGGGTGGCATGGCATGGGCCACTTCGACCCGCGCAAGCTCGCGGCCATGACCGACGAAGAGCGGGCCGCAAAGAAAACGGCCGACCTTGAAGACCTGAATAAGCATTGGAAGGTCGAAGACGGCGAGCTGGTCAACGACGGCCACGGCGTCTATCTGACCACGGACAACGATTACGGCGACATCGAGCTGCTGGTCGACTACAAAATGTATCCCAAGGGAGATAGCGGGATCTATCTGCGAGCCACGCCTCAAGTGCAAATCTGGGATTACACCGAAGAAGGAGGCAAGTGGAAGATCGGGGCCGATAAGGGTTCCGGCGGTTTGTGGAACAATAGTCCCGGGGCGTCCGGCAAGGATCCGCTCGTGCTGGCCGATAAACCGTTCGGCGAGTGGAATACGTTTCATGTCATTCAGATTGGTGCCCGCACGACCGTCTACTTGAACGACAAACTTGTGGTCGACAACGCGGCGTTGGAGAACTTCTGGGACCGCAAGGCTCCATTGTTCGCCAAAGGTCCGATCCAGTTGCAAACCCACGGCTCGGAGATTCGCTGGCGCAACGTCTTCGTGCGTGAAATTCCGGCGGACGAAGCCAACGGGCGACTCGACAAATACCGCGACGAAAGCTTCGAATCGGTCTTCACCGGCAAGGACTTCACCGGCTGGGAAGGAACTCTCGACAACTACGAAGTAGCCGACGGCGCGATCCGTTGCCGCGCCGGCAAAGGGGGCAATATCTTCACGTCGCAGGAGTACGGCGACTTCGCCGTGCGGATCGAATTCAAATTGCCCCCCAGCGGGAACAACGGCCTGGCCATCCGCTACCCGGGCAAGGGCGACGCTGCGTATGCCGGAATGTGTGAATTGCAGGTGCTGGACAGCGAAGCGCCGAAATACGCCAAGCTCGACTCGCGGCAATACCACGGCTCCGTGTATGGCATGGTTCCGGCAGCACGCGGCTATTTGCGACCGATCGGCGAATGGAACTTCCAAGAGGTGACGGTCAAGGGCCCCACGATCAAGGTCGAACTGAATGGCACCGTGATCCTGGACGCCGACGTCAGCAAGATCACGGAGTTCATGGCCAACTCACCCCATCCGGGCAAGGACCTGACCAGCGGCCATTTCGGCTTTGCCGGCCACAGCGATCCGGTGGAGTTCCGCAACATCCGCATAAAGCGGCTGTAAACGCGGCCGGAACGAAAAACCAAAGCTCGCGCGAATTGCGTCCATTCGCGGTTCGAACGCCGCCGAACGTCGTGCGCTGATCGGACTCCCCCCTTGGGTAGGCGGCATGCTGAACCGGGAGCGCTTTCACTGGTAAACGCTACGGGTTCTTCCGGATGGTCCGGCCGTAATACCCTGCCAGCATCGCGGTCCGCCGCAACCGGCCGCCGTTGGGCAACTTACGGGATTGGTTTATGCCGATGTTATCGACGAAGCCGGCGCTTTCATGGTCATGTTCGGAATCGTTGGCACTTTCGGAATCATAGTCAAATTTTGCATTTCCGACTGATTCGGAATCACCCTCAACGAAGGCCGTCGTCCCCCGAACGGCCGGTCCCCCCCGGCGGGAGTCGCGATTTGTTTCCCACGCGCAACGCAAGCCCCACGGATTCGCTTCTGGCCTTGCGCCGCCGAACGTCGCGCCTGTGTCGCGGCGTTTGGTTGACGTTGTTGTTCGCGATTGCCCTGCTAAGTTCCTCATGCACTCCTTGGAAAGAGTATTTTCGCAACGGATTGAAGGTCGGTCCCAACTTTCTTCGCCCGCCGGCTCCGGTGGCGTCGAAGTGGATCGACGCGGCCGATGCCCGCGTAAAATCGGAGACCGGCGACCTGTCCCGCTGGTGGACGGTTTTTAAAGATCCCGTGCTCAACTCGCTGGTCGACACGGCCTATCGGCAGAATCTGACGCTGAAGGACGCCGGCTTCCGCGTGCTGCAAACGCGCGCCCAATTCGGTATCGCGCGCGGCAACTTCTTCCCGCAAACACAGACGGCCAACGGCGACTACCTGCGGCAGGGGTTAAGTCGCGATGCCGCCAACCGCGGTTTCGTAGGCCAAAGGTTCTACGATCAACACGATTTCGGATTCACTCTGGCTTGGGAGCTTGACTTCTGGGGACTCTTCCGGCGAACGATCGAGTATGCCGGCGAGACGATGAATGCTTCGGTGGAAAATTATGACGCGGTGCTGGTGACTCTGATCGGCGACGTGGCGACGACGTACGTCCAAATACGCACGCTGGAACGGCAGATTGTACTGACCCGGCAAAACGCCTTGCTCCAGCGCGAGACCCTGGTGCTGGCGGACGCGCGATTTCAAGGGGGGACGACCACGGATCTCGACGTCGAACAGGCCCGCACCATCGTCGGGCAGACGGAGGCCGAGATTCCGCTGCTCGAAATCTCCCTTCGCCAGGCGAACAATCACCTGTGCGTGCTCCTGGGTATTCCGCCCGCGGATTTGCATAAGCAATTGGGCGAGGGCGAAATCCCCACGGCGCCGGCCAGCGTCATTGCGGGTGTACCGGCCGACTTGTTGCGGCGCCGGCCCGATGTGCGTCAGGCGGAGCGCGCGGCGGCCGCCCAGTCGGCGCAAATCGGCATCGCCGAGGCGCAATTCTATCCGCATATTTCCATCACCGGGACGCTCGACTATCAGTCTCAGAGCCTACGAAACTTAATCTCGCCGGGCTCTTTTCAGGGAACGGTCGGACCAACGTACACGTGGAACATCCTCAACTACTTCCGCATTCTGAATAACGTCCGTTATCAGGACGCGCTCTTTAAACAGTTGGTGATCGATTATCAAAACACCGTTCTCACGGCGGCCCAGGAGACCGAGAACGGCATGGTCACTTTTATCAAGTCGTGGGAACAGGCCGCCACGTTGTACGACAGCGTGGTTGCCGCGCAAACGGCCGTCAAAATTGCCATCGCCCAATATCGCGGCGGCATGGTCGACTTCAACCGAGTGGCCCTGCTGGAGACGACTCTGGTCAACCAGCAGAATCTATTGGCGCAAGCTCGTGGGCAAATCGCCACGGGGTTAATCGACGTCTATCGCGCGCTGGGGGGCGGCTGGGAACTTCGATTTGCAGGGCCGACCAGCGACGAGTCCGCCGTTCAACAATGGCGATTACCCGCCGCGACGCCCGATGGGCCCCCTCCGCCGCCGGCGCCCCTCGATTTGCAGCAAAACAAACCGGCAGAGTTACCCGCTCTTCCGGAACAGTTGCCTGCATTGAAACCCGGATCTCGAAGTTAGTCCTTTGCCGCCGAAGTACAACCGGAGAATCCTCGTGCTAACCCGCCATGTTCTCGAACCAAATGCAAAGTGCTTTGCCTGGATGAGCTGTTTGCTCGCAGGCGGGCTCATGCTTGGTCTTGGCTCACAACGGCCCGACGCGCGGGCGGCCGGTCCCATGAGCCCGCGGGGACAACAGCCGAGCGACCAGCCCTCAGCGCCGGCTGGGGCCTGCTGGTGTCCGAACATCTATGTTCCGAAGCCGCTACCGGGAGGCCCTGCTTTCCAGCGAGTGCCTGCTCGGACGACTTTCACCCGAAACCGTTGCCCGGCGCACCTTGCTGGACATTGCCCTGCTGCCCGGACGTGTTTTGTCCGAAGCCGCTGGTTTGCGCTCCTGCGTTATGGGAACCCTGGTACGTTTGCGGTGCGGCCGAGCAGCCGGCGTCC
This sequence comes from uncultured Planctomycetia bacterium, assembly GCA_963807715.1. Lineage (GTDB taxonomy): Bacteria > Planctomycetota > Planctomycetia > Pirellulales > PALSA-1355 > CAWECK01. The sequence continues at coordinate 20,550 of CAWECK010000013.1, read as the reverse complement.
CAGCAGCCCAAACAGCCAAAGCGCGACGCACAGCGCGTGCGGCAGCGAAGGTTCTGAATACGAAGCTGCACAATTCCAGAAGGATGACGAGCCGCAATCCAGAATCGTGCAGCCCTGGTCAGCGGGCCGCAAGGAAGCTCGTTATTGCCGCTCGAGCGTCAAGACCCACGCCTGGAACTCGCGGTCGAGATCGTCCCACGACTTTTGCGGAAACGTGTCCAGCACGGTTTGTGCCCCACGAGGATCGGCTTCCTGGTTCTTGCGGAAGGCACGGTAGAAATCTTCCAACACGCCTTGGCGTTGCATGAACAGGCAGAAATAGCGGGCCTGGGCGTAATTGGTTCCCTCTTGGCGACCGCGAAAATCGTTGTCGGAGATCAGCGCGGCCAACGATCGCAGCTTCTGTTTACGGATGGCGCTTTGCAGCCCCGGCAGCCGCCAATTCTCGACCCCTTCGATCCAGGAGCCATGCGAGTTTTCGCGAAACCGGCATTGCTCATGCAAGGAAGCCAGGCCCTCATTAAACCAGTCGGGCACTTTCGGAAAATCGAAATTGAACATCGCGTGGGTCAACTCATGAACCAGCGTGCCGCCACCGGTGCCGATGTTCATCACGAGCGTGCGCTGCTGCGGCTTGTAATAGCCGTAAATCGAGATATCACTCTCGCCGAACAAGCGGTTGGCGTAATGGTTGTAACTCGCTTCGCCACTGAACAGCAGAATCGTGATCGGCTCCGTGGGGGACATGCGAAAATAAGAGTTTGCCATCGCCCGCGCGGCCGGCGCGATGGTCTGCCGATGCCAGTCGCTCAATTGCGCCTCGGACATGTCGCCGGCTACGACAAAGGGTGGCCGCACAATAACCCGGCATGGCTCTCCCAATCGTTGAGCCCATTGCTCCGCCGACCGGCGGCAAGGCTGTTCCAGCGAATCAGGCCCGACGACCGCGTCCGCATTCACTTCCGCGGCGGCGGCAACGCCCGCATGGCTGCTGCGCAGCAGCACCTCGTTGGCGACGAAGCCATGCGGCGCCTCCGGACGCAACCAGTTTGTCAGAACCAACGAAAGCCCGACGATCGGCAAGGGCCCAAGAATTAATACGAGGAGTCTAACTCGATTCAACATCCACCCCACAAGCCGCCGGCGAGTAGCATTAAGGGGCGAGCCATCCGAGGCTCGACATACCTCAACCTACTTTAGCGCAGCGGTCGCCACAAGGGACCACGGTCAGATGATGAGGATCATACCGAAATGAGCGCCGTGAAAAATCTCGCGCTACGACAATTGTGCGGCTGGTCGTACTGGCGCCACCGCGGTCGTGGGAATGCCGATGTCGCAGAATGCGCAGATTCGGATGACTTTGCCGGCGAAGATGCGGCTCGATGAGCCCGAAATCAGTTGCCTGGCGGGGCGCTGGCACCCGAACCATTCGAGAAGGGCGGAGATGCGGACGCTGGTATTACGTTAGGACCGTCATTCGACGCGTAAGGCGGGACATTCGAAGGCGCCGTCGACGGCGCAGATGATGGCGAGGCAGGTGGGGTTGTCGACGGAGGACCCGCCGGAGTTGGCGATTGAGGCGAACTGGCTCCCGTACCGTTTCCGGTCCAAACTGAACCTGCCCGATACAGGAATCCGCCCGCGGGCTGTCCATTGGGCCCGATGGTTGGGCTGGAATAGTCATACGGGTTTTGGCACATTGAGCAGCCGATACCACATAGCACCAGCCAACCGATAATGAACCGTCTCATGCGTCGGGCCCAAATGAGGAACGTGAGCGATGGGAAAGGAGCCTGGCACGCGCCCCGTGCGCTATGGGGGCAACTCCGTTTAGAAAAGCGACGTCTTATAACAGGCGCCGCCAGGGTGACCAAGGCCAGTTTTCGCGGTAATGTAGCGATTTCAGCGCGCCCCGTTCGGGACTCAGGCCGCTTGAGTCCAACGATCGGGGAAAACCGCCGACTTCGGCGGAGATAGCTGCGTGGTCCGCCACGGTTTTATGGCGGTGGGCAAATCACCGAAGCTGGCGACAAAAATATCGGCCCGCGCGCCGGATTCGTGATTGATCGCAATCGTCCGCAAGCCGACCTGTGCGGCGCCGGACAGGGCCCGCGCGTCGTGCCCCACGTAGGCGACCTGTTTAGCACTCAACTTTAGGGACTCAAGCGTCGTCTGATAACAAATTGTCGCGGGCTTAGCGGCCCGCAAATCGAATGAAGACCACACGGCCTGGAATCTGCCCGCGAGCCCCCAGTGGTCAAGCTTCGCCTGCAAGTCGGCCGCCGGGCTGGCCGCGTTCGTCAACACGGCCAGCAACAGCCCGTCGCCCGTCAATTGCCGCAACGTGGCGGGAACGCACGGAAACGGGCGCACATCGCGCTCCAGTTCCGCGCGGCGGATGCGACAGGCCGCCTCGATTTCATCGATCTGGCCCCGCGTCAGCCCGCTGGCAAACAAGAAGGCCTGGAACGCTTCGTTGAACTCGCGCCGTCCGCATTGCACATCGACAAGATACTCGCGATCCCAGGCCTGGTAAAACGTTCGATAATCCGCCTGCACGCCCAATCGCGACAATAGCTGCAGCAGCCAGCGCCGCCAAGCGGTGGCGTCGTACAGCACGTCGGCCATATCAAAGATCAGTCCCCGCAGCATTGTGTTTCACTGGCTTAGCCAGTGCTTCCCTGCCTGGTTGACCTGCGTGGCACGGGCAGTGCCCGTGCTACTCAATACGCCCTCGGCCAAAGCCGGGAGCAGACAACAAACGGACGGTCGTGAGGACCACCAACTCAAACCGGGGCGATGCGATTGAACGCGGCTTTCGGCTTGCGTTGCGACGGATGGGCCACCAAACCGGCCAGTCGCCGCCAATCCCATTCATCCGGGCCCACGGTGTCGAAAATCGTTTGCGCCAGCTCCCAGTTTTCGGCACAGTCGAGCCTCAGACGCACCTCTTCACCGTCGAGTTCCGACGGCAACGGGATGAGCCGGACGCCAAACTCTTCGGGCCGCGAATAAATAAAGCGAGTGACTTGGTCGCGATCGGCGGCGGCAATGGCCTCGACATCGGCGCGACGCAGCGCGTCCACGCGACACCACTCGGCGAACAAACCGATCGGTGAGATCGCGGCTGCTCGGCCATCGCGCGAGCCGTAGCCGATGTAATCGCACCCGACGTGGTTATCCGCCGTGTTGACCAGGCGGTCGACAAGCACCGGATCCAGAAACGGATTGTAGGCGCAGATCCGCACCACGGCCCGCGCCGGACAGTGCTGCAAGGCCTCCACGCAATCTCCCAAGGCATCCGCCCGCGCGCTGTACAGGACGGACACATCGGGTGGCACGAGGCCGGCCCAGCGACGCTCGCTGGCATTGTCCGCGAGCACGACGGCGACAGCATCGAGACGCTGGCAGTCGGTAACCCGGCGAATGACCCATTCCAGCACCGATTTGCCGCCCAGCATGCGGGTCAGATGCGACGATGCCGGCGACAATCCCTTTTGAACTTGAATGATTCCGAGCGTTTCAAGCATCCTGGCTCACTTAATCCCTTCTTGCGGTCTTGGTTGCGGGAAGACATATGCCCGCGAGGCAGCCCCTATCCAGCGACGCGCGGGAGAATAGCAATACACCCGCCATAGGGCAAGACGATCAAATCTAGTGCCGCTTCCGGACCGAGACTTTCCGAGCCCGGAGATTCTCGTTCAATGCGAAGAAACTCATTTTTTGGACACGACTCTAGAAGTCGCCTTGGTGTGGAAGTAGGACCACGATAAGATCGTCGCCCCTGTAGCTGGCCGTGGGGCATTGCCGGGGGGTGTCGTTTTAAATTACCGTCGGGGCATGGAGGCGTTGATGGATAAGCTGTTGATCGTTGGAATCGAGTCACTCTCTGGCAGCAATCTTGCCTTGGCACTCGAAGACCGATTTCTTGTGTCCGGCGTGTCTCGCGGCGGGTTCTTCCAGTTGGAAGGCGTGGAGACGAAGGTCGTACGCCGGGACGACCTGGCTGGGCTCGAACACTGCGTGGCTGAGCTGGCGCCGCGCTGGATCCTCCATTGTCCCCTCGTTGCCGCCTCCAGTTGGGATTTGGATCCGGCCATGTCGTCCGTTTCGGACGAGTCGGCCGCCGCCGCGTTCGATGGCCAATTGGGCGGCGGCGACATGACGCACGATTGACCGTTGCTGAGCACCGACGCGGTGTTTGCCGGCCCGCGCATGTTCCACACGGAAGACTCGGCGGCCGGCAGCCAGCGGCGTTTGGCCGGATGCGGCACGGCGGATGGAACAGTCGTCGCAGGCACGAACGCCCTGGTCGTGCGAAGCCACGTTTTTGGCTGGAGTCCGCAGGAAGACAGCTTCGCCGAGCAAGTCTGGTCGGCCTGCACCGATCGGCGGCCGATGGCGGTCGATGGCCGCCGGCATGCCACGCCGCTGCTGATTACCGACTTGGCCGAGTTCCTGGCGAAGGCCTATCATGCCGAACTGCAGGGCATCTGGCATATCGCGGGCGCGGAGCGGACCAGCCCGTTCCGCTTTGCCTGCGAATTGGCCGTTGCGCTGGGACTTCCCGGGCCTCAGGCCGCGATGCCAGGACCAGCGACGCTGAGTCTTTCGACCGTGCGGAGACGTCGCTTTGCAGCCGTCGTGCGCAACACGAGTTGGATCTTTCGCTGCCGCTGCTGCGCGAAGGCAATGCAACGATTTGCCGCGCAAGCCGAAAACGGCTGGCGCGATCGCCTGCGCGGAGAAGCCTGGGAACGCCACGGTTTCGCCGCGCCGAGCGGCCTGACCGCGCGAGGTCACGGGCGCTTGAGGCGTGTCGAGCCGGCTGATTGCCATTCGAGTCGGTCGGCTAACCCTTCAAACCGAGCGCCGCATAAATCCGCGAGTCCGCTCAGCGTGTCCGCTAGAAAGACGGCCCCGCTGAAATCGTGATTGTCGGCTGTGGCCCCCCGGCACGGCCACCGCATAAGCTCCCGAAGCCACCGCTGCCCGGCAGCCGTTCTGGCTATCTTCCAGCACGAGCATTTGCTCGGCCGACAGGCCGAACCGCTGGGCCGCCCGCAGATAGATCTCGGGATTCGGCTTCCCCTCGCGAACGTCGTCGCAGGTCAGAATGAACTGAAAGCGGGGTTCCAGCTCGAACCGCGACAACACATTCTTCACGAAGCGCGGTCCGCTGCTCGTGGCAATCGCCTTTGGAATGCCAGCCGTTTCCAAAGCGCGAGCAGCGGCCGGCCCCTGGCATCATCGCCAGCCGCTGATCGAGAATCGCGGCGAATACATCTCTCCGTCTCGGCGGCCAATTGCTCGACCGTGGCATCGAGGCCGTGCCAATCGATCATGATCTGCAACGAGACGCGTGGCGGACGCCCCATCATCGCGTTGAACAAATCGGCTTCGAATCGTTTACCGCGGCGGCGCAGCAGTTCGCCGCCGACATCCTGATACAGTTCTTCGGTATTGAACAGCAAACCGTCCAGATCGAAGACGACGGCTCGCAAAGTGGTTGAGAGAGGCATAATCCGTTTCGGTGGGACAGCAAAGGTGCGACGCGAACCGTCGTCTTCGTAAATTGTAGCCGTTCGAGGCGTGGATTGTCATTAGCCTTACGCAGTGCCACACGGAGACGTCCAAGTCTCAGCAAATTCGCTGAGAATTCTTCAACAGACCGGTAGGGCTGGCTCTCGCGCCGAAATACACGTCCCCCGTCAATTTGACGCGCCCCGAAACGCGACCTAAGGTTCCTGGTGTCGGCGTTGCACTTCTCGTTGGCATCGCTATTCGGCAATTCGCAGTTCTCATCGAATCGTTTGGATGCTCCGGTCTTCGTGAGCGTTCAAGGTCATCTCATCCGTTCGCAATGGATCGCCGGTCTGTGTGACGCTGCGCGCTTGGGTCGCCAGCCGGACCGTTGCCATCCCTGGAGCACGTCGCTTGGCTACAAAACGCAAGAATCGTCAGTTTCTTCCGCGTCTGGAATCCCTCGAACGCCGTGATTTGATGACCGGATTGACCGCAGTGCTCAGCACCGCGGGCCAATTGACGATCTCGGGCACCTCGAACGGCACGTACCAGATCAACGAGACCAGCAGCCAGATTTCCATCACCGGCGTTTCGGGTAGCTTCGCCGACAGCAAGGTTAAATCGATCGTCATCAACCTCGACAACGGCAACGACCTGGTCCTGCTCAACAGTGCGTCGGTCAAGGGACAAGTGGCTCTGAACGTGGCCGTCACAGTTAACGCGGGAGCCGGCAACGACGACGTGCGGCTGGCCAACGGCACCGACGTTTACTTCAGCGGCGTGGCGAACTCGCTCGCCGTCACCGCGCAGGGAGCGGCCACACTCGACCATCTTGCTCTCACCTGGGCCGACCAGAATATTCAGACCGCTGCCATCCGTTTGCAGGCCAAGGCCGACGCTGCCAGTGGTGCGCTCACTCGCAACGAAATGATTAGTCTCTTCCAGCAGGTGGAAAAGGCGGGCGCTGTTACCGTCACCGAATTCAACGATCTGAAGTTGATTGCCAACAATGCCTCATTATTCGGGTCCCTCACCTACGTACAGGTGCTGTCGGACGACGTCGTGCTCGGCAACGCGGCCAACGCCACATACCTGGGAGGCAAGCTTGGCAACTTGGCGGTCGGCAGCAGCGCTACGACGCTCACCGACCTGGTCGGCAAATGGTTCCAAGGAACCGATCTTCCATTGGGCACTTCGGACTGGGGCCCGACCTACGGCTACGCCAACGCCAGCGGCGCGCTGTACGGTTCCGGTGGTCCAGTCTATACCGATATCTACCAAGGGGGTCTGGGCGATTGCTATTTCCTTTCGGCGCTGGCCGCTACGGCCAAGAACACGCCGTCGGCGATCACCAGTATGTTCATTGTCAACGGCGACGGCACGTACACCGTGCGGTTCTACACCACCGGCGGCAAGGCCGACTACGTGACGGTCAACTCGCAATTGCCGGTCGACCAGTACGGCCGGTTCGTATTCGCCGACATGGGCGACTTCGCGAACAGCAAAACCAATGTGCTGTGGATCGCACTTGCCGAAAAGGCCTATGTCGAGTGGCACGCCACGGGATTGGAAAACGAAGGGGCTGCCGCGAATTCCCCCAACGAGTACACCGCAATCTCGGGAGGCTATATGGGCGAGGCGATGACCGAAATCACCGACCGGGCCAACGTGAGCTTCAACAACTTCACTGCCTCCAACAGCTTCACAAATTTCGTGAACGACTTCAAAGCAGGCAACCTGATCGAGTTCGCCTCGGACGGTAGTCCGCAATTGGCGACCGTCGTGGGCGACCATGCCTACGCGGTCGTCGGCTACAATGCCACGAACCAGACCATTACTTTGTTCAATCCCTGGGGGATCAACAACGGCACCAGCGAGCCGGGCCTGATCACGCTGAGTTGGTCGCAGATTCAGGCCAACTTCGCGTATTGGGACCGTGCGATCTGAACCGCCGGATGAGCGAGTCGTGTGGCTCGCTGCGGTGTCCCATGCGTGTGGCACGCCTCTGAGTCCGCGAAGGGCGGGGTCGGAACCTGGCACGACGCCCTTCGCCGGGCTCTTTCTTTTGCGGTTCACGCGGGATCTGGGGCTATTTTCTGCTCTGGGGAATGCCTGGGCTAACACAACGGCCCGGGGCTCGGGATGTCGGGTTCGCCACGCTCGGATTGCCGCAGGTTCTGTGTCGCAAACACCCCCGCCGAAGTCATTTGCGACGGACCGTCTGTCATCTATGATGGAATCGTTGCGAGCGCCTGCCGCGCGACGGCCATTTGCGACGCGCGTCCCGCGTCGATACACCGCGCGAGCGAACGAGGAAGCGACGAACCATGAACATCACCTATGCCTGCCGCCAGTGCGAGCGGGGCGTCCGGCAGGACGTGCTAGGGGGGGAACCCTTGGTTTGCCCCCATTGCGGACAGAAAACCTTGCCGTCGGCCAAAGCCACGGACTGTCGCCGCATTACTCGCTGCCTAGTTTGTCCGAGCACCGATCTTTATGTGCGGAAAGATTTTCCTCAGCGCGTTGGCGTGGCTCTGGTCGTCCTCGGCATTGTGGGAAGTTCGATCGCTTGGGGCTTCAGCCGGATCTATCTGACGTATGGAATTCTCTTCGGCACCGCGCTGCTGGATCTGCTCCTGTATTGGGTCGTACCGAACGCCCTGATGTGTTACCGCTGCCACGCGGAATATCGCCAAGTGGAGGGACTTGAAACCCACGCGGCGTTCGACCTGGAAACCCACGAACGTTATCGGCAGCAAGCGGCCCGCCTGGGCGGCTAAGAGCAGCGACACCCCCTTGAGGATCTTGCGGCGGATGGACCAAGAGCGAGAACGCATTAAAGACGATCTGCGGGGACTGGTGCGGGGCGACGTCCGTTGCGACGACGTGTTTCTGCAGCTATTCGCCACCGACGCCAGCATCTACGAGATCAAACCGCTGGCGGTCGTCCGGCCCCGCATCGCTGGCCGACGTGGTGGCCACGGTGCAGTATGCCGCCGAAAACCGCTTGCCGATTTTTCCTCGCGGAGCCGGCACCGGGCTTGCCGGCGAATCGCTCGGGCGCGGGCTGGTGCTCGATTTTTCCCGCTACATGCGCGGCATCCTGGCCGTCGACGGCGAGACGGTGCGCGTGCAGCCCGGGCGTCGTGCATGCGCGGCTGAACGCCCATTTGCGCACGCTGGGCCGGCAGTTCGGTCCCGATCCGTCGATGACCAGCGTCACGACGATGGGCAGCGTGATCGCGATCGACGCCGGCGGCAGCCATTGGCTGAAACACGGTTCGGCCCGGCGGCACGTCTTGAAATTGCAAATCGTGCTGGCGGACGGTTCCGTCTTGGAAGTGGGCCGCGAACCACTGACCACCGAAAACCTCGATCCGGCGACGCGCAAGGGTCAATTGATCGCGCCGCTGGGAATCTGCTCGTGCGCCGCGAGATGAGAACCATTCGCCAGTATCAGCCGCACAGCCTGGTCAATCGTTTCGGCTACCAATTGGCCGACGTCGTCACCGATGACGCCTTTGATCTGGGGCGGCTGATTTCCGGTTCCGAAGGAACGCTGGCGCTGATCACCGAGGCCACGGTGGCCACGCAGCCGCTGCCGAAGCATCGGGCTGTCGCGCTGCTATTTTTCGACCGTTTGGACAATGCTGCCCGCGCCGTGATGGACATCCTTCCCTTCGGCCCCAGCGCTTGCGATCTGATGGATCGCCGGCATTTGAGCCTAGCACGCGAAAGCACGGAGCGTTACGACCAATGGATACCGGCCGAGACCGAGGCGGTGCTGCTGGTCGAACAGGAGGGAGACCGGCTGAACGAAGTTCGCGACAAGCTCACGCAGACGGTGGATCGCGTGCGGCGGCGCAAACGGCTGGCCTTTCATGCGATCCAGGCTCAGGACAAGCAAGAGATGGACCTCTATTGGCGGCTGGCCCGCAAAGTGGTGCCGACGCTGCATCGACTGAAGGGTTCGACGCGGCCGCTGCCGTGCATCGAAGATCTGGCGGTGCCGCCGGCCGCTTTGCCCGATTTTCTGGTCCGCATGCAAAACGTGCTCAAGCAGCACCAGGTCACGGCGTCGTTGTTCGGCCATGCGGGACACGGCCAGTTGCATCTGCGGCCGTTTCTGGACCTGTCCGACCCGGCCGATGTCAGCCGCATGGCCCAATTAGCGGCCAATCTCTATCAGGAAGTGCTGGCCGTGGGAGGCACCATCAGCGGCGAGCATGCCAGCGGTCTGAGCCGGTCGCCATTCCTCCGCCAACAATACGGGCCGCTGGTCGACGTCTTTCGCCAGGTAAAACAAATTTTCGATCCCACCGACTTGTTCAACCCGGGCAAGCTATTCAGCGACGATCCGGATTTGCTCACGCGCAACTTGCGCTCTGCGGCCCTCACGGCCCCGGCAAAGCCCAGCGAAAACGGCGTGGCGGCTCTGCCATCGACGGATTCGACACCCGCCGCCGACATCCCTTTGCCCGTGCCCATCAAGCTGCAATTGCGCTGGAGCCCCGAAGAGGTGGCTCAAACGGCCCGCAGTTGCAACGGTTGCGGGGCCTGCCGCTCTCAATTGCCGGACGTGCGGATGTGTCCGATCTTTCGCATCGGGCCGGCCGAAGAAAGTTCACCCCGGGCCAAGGCAAATTTAATGCGTGGCATTCTGACCGGACAGTTGGATGCCGGCACGCTGACGACCGATGAGTTCAAAGAAGTGGCCGACCTGTGCGTCAACTGCCACATGTGCCGCTTGGAGTGTCCAGCCAGTGTCGACATTCCCAAGTTGATGATGGAGGGCAAAGGCAGCTACGTGGCAGTCAACGGCCTGTCGGTAAGCAACTGGGCCATGGCGCTGGTGGACACGCTGTGCAGCGTGGGGAGCTTGTTCCCTCCCTTGTCGAATTGGGCTCTGGGCAACCGAGGCGTCCGTTGGTTATTGGAAAAAGGGTTGGGCATTGCCCACGGCCGCAAGTTGCCACGTTTTGCCTCGCGGACGTTTCAGCGCCTGGCTGCGCGGCGGCGATTGACGCGGCCACCCCGTCGTAGCGGCCAAAAGGTGTTGTACTTCGTGGACACCTACGCGAACTACCACGATCCCCAATTGGGCGAGGCGCTGGTCGAGGTGCTGGTGCATAACGGAATCGCCGTGTATGTGCATCCCGCGCAAATGTCTTCCGGAATGCCGCTGATTGCCTTGGGCGCCTTGGCCAAAGCCAGACGGAACGCGACACGAAATGTGGCGCTGCTGGCCGAGGCCGTCCGGCAGGGCTATCACATCGTGGCCAGCGAGCCGAGCGCGGCAATGTGCCTGACCCACGAATATCCGGCGCTGGTGGATGACGATGAGGCCCGGCTCGTGGCGGAAAACTCGAGCGAAGCGTGTTCTTATCTGTGGCGGCTGCACCAGGCCGGCAAATTGCAGCTCGATTTCCGACCCGTCAACGTGGCGCTGGGATATCACTTGCCGTGCCACCTCAAGGCTCTGGGGGTCGGCTCGCCGGGTGAAAACCTGTTGCGGCTGATTCCGGGACTCGTGATCAATCGGATCGAAGGGGGCTGTTCCGGAATGGCCGGAACGTATGGCTTGCAGCGCGAACATTATCGGGCCAGCCTGCGCCGGACGCGACTTGATCAACGCGATGCGCAGCCCGCAGCTCCAAGCCGGCATCACCGAATGCAGCAGTTGCAAGCTACAGATGGAGCAAGGGACCGATAAGCCGACGCTGCATCCGCTCAAGGTCATGGCCTTGGCCTATGACTTGATGCCGGAAGTGGCGGAACTTCTGACGGCCCACAGCGAGGAACTGCTGGTCACGTAAGGATCTGTACGATGAACGTTCGAGTGCGGCTGTTCGCCGTGGCGCGTGAACTGGCGCAGCAAGAGTCCATTGAACTCGAACTGCCGCCGGCCGCCACGATTGCCGATGTACGCCGTGGTTTGGGAGCCGCAGTGCCACCGTTGGGACCGTGGTTGGCGCACTTGCGATTCGCAATCGGCACCGAATACGCTATTGAGGGGGCCCCCGTGGATGGGGATCGCGAAATTGTCTGTATTCCGCCGGTCAGCGGTGGGTAAAATGAGGAAGGACAGTTTGTGCGGCTAACGGCGGGCTGCATGAATCGGTCTGAGGGACGGCGACGATGATTCAACTGATAGACAATCCAATCGATCCGTCAAAGGTGCTCGCCGCTGTGTCCGCGACATCTGCCGGCGCCGTCGTGCTGTTTCTAGGCACGACCCGTGAAGTGACCGAGGGCCGCCGAACGCTGTCGTTGGATTACGAAAGCTATCCTGCCATGGCGGAGCAAAAGTTGAAAGAATTGGCGGCCGAGGCGCAGCAGCGCTGGCTCCTCACCGGCTGTGCCGTGGTGCATCGCGTGGGCAATTTGCTGCCGGGCGAAATTAGCGTGGCCGTGGCCGTCAGCGCGCCGCACCGAAAGGCTGCATTTGCCGCCGGACAGTGGTTGATTGACACCCTGAAACAAGTGGTCCCAATTTGGAAATGCGAAAACTGGGCTGATGGCGAGCGCCAATGGGTGCATCCGAGCCCAGACATGCCCGCAGCCGCGGTATCCTCTGGCTCGCGGCTCGGGTAACGCTCATTTCGCTTGGCCCTTAAGAGTTTGCCCTATGCGGACTTCCTGTGAACCGCTGGCGACCAGATCTGGCATTTCCAGCAACCAGTTGGTGGATACGTTCGGCCGGGTCCACGCCAATCTGCGAATCAGTGTCACCGATCGCTGCAACCTGCGCTGCTTCTACTGCATGCCCGCCGGGGACTTGCAGTTCAAACCCCTGGCCGAACTCCTTACCTACGAAGAGATCGACCGATTTGTCCGCGTACTCGCCCCTCTTGGAATTGACAGGCTACGGCTAACCGGGGGCGAACCGCTGGTGCGCTCCGATTTACACCGACTTGTGGCGCTCCTCAGCCGCGTGCCAGGCATTCGCGATGTGGCACTGACGACCAACGGGATCTTATTGGCCGAACAAGCTCAGCGTCTGAAAGACGCGGGGCTCGGGCGTATCAACATCAGCCTCGACACGCTCAATCCTGAGACCTTTCGCCAAATTGCGCGGCGCGACGGTCTGGAGCGGGTGCTGGCTGGTATTTTTGCAGCCCGCCGGGCCGGTTTTCACCGCATTCGACTGAATGCCGTGGCCATTCGCGGGCTCAGCGAAGCCGATGTCGTGCCGCTGGGACATTTTGTCCGGCAACACGATTTGGAGATGCGATTCATTGAGTTCATGCCCTTGGACGCCGATGGCAGTTGGAAGACCGATCAGGTCCTTTCCGGAGCCACCATCCGGACGCACCTGGAGGATGCCTTCGGACCACTGGTCCCCCGTCCGGCGAAGGATCCGAGTCAACCCGCGGTCGATTTTGGGTTCGCTGATGGCATTGGTCGGATTGGTTTTATCAACCCAGTGAGCCAGCCGTTTTGCGGTCGTTGCAACCGACTGCGGCTGACGGCGGAAGGACAGGTGCGAAATTGCCTGTTTTCGCCTTGCGAATGGGATGCCCGTGCGCTGTTGCGCGGGGGCGGAACGGATGCGGACCTGGCAGACCTGGTGCGGCAAAGTGTCGGCGCCAAGCTTGCCGGACACGGAATCAACACAGCGGCTTTCGCTCGTCCGCCGCGGGCGATGTATCAAATCGGCGGCTAAACAGATTGGACTTAGACTATGACTCGAATTTACCTGGATAATGCGGCCACTAGTTGGCCGAAACCCGAAGCGGTTTACGCGGTGGTGGATGACTATCAACGCAACATCGGCGCCCCTGGCGGACGGAGCGGATATGCCGAAGCGGCCCACGTGAGCCGAGAAATCGAAACTGCTCGGCGCGACGTCGCGCGGCTATTGGGCACCCGCCACTCAGGCCAATTGGTCTTTGCGTTCAACGGCACGGACGCACTGAACCTGGCGCTGCACGGGCTGCTGCGGCAGGGAGATCATGTCGTGACGAGCGTGGCCGAACACAATTCAGTGCTCAGGCCACTATCGACGCTGGCACAGGCAGGTACCATCAGCGTGACGTATGTCAACTGCGATGATTGCGGCTGGATTGACCCGGCCGACCTCCGTGCGGCGATGCGTCCCAACACCCGGCTTATCGCCTTGGTGCATGCCTCAAACGTCACGGGCACGCTGCAGCCGATCGAGGCGGCCGGAGAGATCGCTCATGCGGCTGGCGCGCTGCTGTTGGTCGATGCGTCGCAAACCGCCGGTCACTTGCCGATGGACACCGACGATCTGCCGATCGACTTGCTTGCCACGTCGGGGCATAAGGGACTGCTCGGTCCATTGGGTACCGGTCTGTTGTACATTCGCCAGGGTATCGAAGAGCAATTGGCCAGCGTAAAACAAGGCGGCACAGGCACCTTCAGTGAAGAAGACTGGCAACCCAGCGCCTTGCCGAGCAAATATGAATCGGGCAATCTCAACGTGCCAGGCCTTTTGGGGCTCGGGGCGGCGGCAGAATACCTCTATGAACGTGGACTAACCGCGATTCGCAAGCACAGCGAGGAACTCACCGGGCTGCTGCTCGAGGGTTTGGCGCGAGTGCCGGGTGTTCGCATCCACGGTCCCAGGCATCCCGAAAGGCAGGTGGGACTGGTCAGCATCACCGTCGAGGGCTATGATCCGCAGGAGGTTGCCGCCATGCTGGACGCCACGTTCCATGTGCAAACTCGGCCGGGACTGCATTGTTCGCCACGCATGCATCAAGCCCTGGGCACGGTGAGCACGGGTGGCACGATACGTTTCAGCATGGGATTTGCGACCAGCCGCGAGCAGATCGAGGCGGCCGTAGCAGCCATTGGCGAAATTGCCGCCACCGCCGCTCACCGGGTTTCTGGCTGACTTTCCCGAGCGAGTGCGACAGCTTCCGGATACCCTCGCAAGATCCCGATTTGCGGTTTTGAAACCACTTATTAAGAACGAGCTCTGTGATCACCAGCCCTGTAGCATGGGCTGGTGATTATTCCACTAAGTAGGACGGGCAGAGGTCCGCCCTGCGTTACCAGCACCCGGAGAGCGACAATGGCCGATCAACCCTGGTATCAGCAAGGCTTGCGGTTCCAATGCACCCAATGCGGCAATTGCTGCACGGGCGCCCCCGGTTATGTCTGGGTGAACGCCGAAGAGATCGAGCGGCTAGCTGCTCTCGTTGGCCTTGGGATCGCGGCGTTTGAAGAGCGATATGTACGCCGCGTGGGAACGCGCAAGAGCCTGGTCGAGTTCGACAACGGCGACTGCGTTTTTTTTGATTCCAAGGCTCGGACCTGCACCGTCTATGATGCACGGCCGCGGCAGTGCCGAAGTTGGCCCTTCTGGGAATCGAACTTGCGCACTCCCGAGGCCTGGGAACAGACTTGCGAGGTTTGTCCCGGAAGCGGTAAGGGAAAGCTAGTGCCCGTCGAGAAGATTTTGCATCAGGTTTCGATGATCCGCTTGTAGCAGCGGCCGAGGAGTCGCTTCGCTAGTCTCGCTCAAACGCCAACGCGCTCCGCAATTCCCACTAAACAAGCAGTAAGACCGGCTGTGCCAGCCACTGCTGATCAACAAGCCCGGCATCAGTAGCCGGCACTGCTGGCTAACTCACGCGGCCGACTTTGCCGGATCTGTCAATTCTTTCGACTGGCTAAAGTTTGCCGTCTGGCCAGTCGATAAACTCTGGCAAGCACTCGGCGGGCAGTGAACCGCCCAGCCGCAGCGCACTTGCCATGACCGCAGCAAGTCGCTGTAAGTCACTTGTGATTAGCAAGTTACTAACATTCGTCGCTTTTTCTCGGTTTTGGTGCAGTTAAGTTCTTTGTCATCAAGGGTTTGTTTCAACAGGCCAAATGACGTCCTAGGTCGGTTGTTTGAGGGAAACTGCAGACTATCGAGTGTCCAGGCCCTACTAGCATGATTCTTTGAGCTTGACTGTAGTACTTATGCCATCTACACTTGGAGCATGACTGGGCTGGTCGGGTGGTGCCTACTGCACGACCGCTGAGGCCCCTTTCTCACAGGAGAATTGCGTCGTGACCAAGAAAGAGATCGTTAAGACCATTTCCGACGAAATCGGACTGACACAATTGAAGACCAAGGAAATCGTCCAAAAGACGTTCGACGCGATCGTCGAAACCCTGGTCGAAGAACGCCGGATCGAGTTACGGAACTTCGGAGTTTTCGAAGTCAAGAAGCGAGCTGCCCGCAAGGCTCGCAACCCGCGAACAGGTGATAAGGTCTATGTTCCGGAGAAGTACGTCGTAACCTTCAAGCCCGGCAAAGAAATGGAAGAACGCGTGCGTGAACTGGAACGCCAAGCGGCTGAACGTGCCCGTTCGGCCGGACTGCAAGTCGCCGATACGGACGGTGCGGCTGCCGTGAGCGCCGAACCAGTGAGCGAAAACGCTAGTCCCGCAACAAGTTATACGCCCCACCATGGTTCGGGCTGAAAATGGGGGGCCGGCTGAAATCAGTCACCAGACAATTTCGACGCGAATCCGCAAGGTTGAGCCGAGTAAGTCGGACCTTGGCAGACCGCACGTCAGTCATAGCTTACGCGGCTGTTTGAAACAGGTCATATCGTAAGATCGCTTCAAACACCTATTGTTGTCGCGGCAAGATCAAGTTGCTAGTAACGTTGGTTCCGAAGACAGGCTCTGTCGGCGTCAGGCCGCGAGCCGGCCAAGGATGGCACGTTGGCGGCGCTCTGGCAGCACAGATGCCGGAGTGCTCCACAGGTTTCACGGAGGAGTCTTGGGATGCGCAGGCTAATCTTGGCGACCGTATTGGGCCTTTGCCTCAGCGCAACTACTGGCTGCATCGTGCCGATCTATTCGGGCGATCCTGGTACCCGGACCCAGCAGTTGATCTTCACGTCAGAAAACCTGCGAGTCATTCTGGAAGAATGGCAGCGCATCTGGTTTCTGGATCAACCCAGCCATTTGTCGCCGTATCGAACCCACGGTGGGCTGATCTGATAGTGGGCTGATTTCGTAGGGAAGCTGGCGGGAAGCACGAAGTCTGAATTTCGGAGCCAAGGGCCTAGCTAAAGCACCGGCACGGTCGCCATACTTCAGACTCCCTAATTCTTCCTCCTTCATTCATCTGCCCCTGCCCGTGAATCCGGAACCTCTTGATCTGTCCGTCCAACTTGGGCGGCTCACGCTGCCGAATCCGATCCTGGTCGCTTCGGGCACGTTTGGTTATGCCCGGGAAATGGCCGGCTTCGTCGACTTGCGGCGTTTGGGCGGCATTCTGCCCAAGACCATCACTGCCCAGCCGCGTGCAGGCAACGCGCCGTGGCGAACCGTTGAAACCGCGGCCGGCATGCTTAACTCGATCGGCCTGGATAACGACGGCATCGAAGCCTTCATCGAGCACCATTTGCCCTATCTGGCAAGCCTGGGGGCACCGATCGTCGTCAGCATTGCCGGGCACGACTACGACGAGTTCGTCGCCATGGCGGCGCGACTGGACGACCTGCCGGGCATTGCCGCCGTGGAACTGAACATCTCTTGCCCGAACGTCAGCGGCGGCGTCGATTTTGGCACCGATCCGGACATGTGCCAGCGAGTGGTTGCAGGCGTCCGCAGTGCTTGCGGGCAGCCGATCCTGGCCAAGCTGACGCCGAACGTCACCGACATTGCGGCGATCGCCCAGGCGGCCGAGGCAGGCGGCGCCGATGCGCGTCTCGGTGATCAACACCTGCCTGGGCATGGCGGTCGATTGGCGCCGCCGCCGGCCGCTGCTGGGCAACGTGCTGGGAGGACTCAGCGGCCCGGCCATCAAGCCGATCGCGCTGCGGGCCGTCTACCAGGTCGCGCCGCGCCGTGAGCATCCCGGTGGTCGGCATCGGCGGCATCGCCACGCTGGACGACGTGATGGAGTTTCTCGTCGCCGGCGCCAGCGCGGTGCAGATCGGCACCGCGAACTTCTATAACCCGGGCGTGACGATGAGTATTCTCGATGGGCTTCCGGCGGCGTTGGATCAATTGGGAGCCAGCCGTGTGTCCGACGTCGTCGGAACGCTGACCACGAGCCCGGCAGCCAAGTAGCGCAACGAGGTTTTCAAGGATCATCGACCATTATGCGTGTGCTTTCCGGCATTCAACCGACGGGCCGATTTCACTGGGGCAACTATTTCGGCGCCATCCGGCAGTACATCGATTTGCAAGGCGAACACGAAGCCTATTACTTCATCGCCAATCTGCACGCGCTGACCACGGTGCGCGACCCGAAGCTGCTCTCGCAATTGACGCTCGACGCGGCGATCGATCTGTTGGCCTTGGGCTTGGATCCCGAGCCGGGCGATGCTGTTCGTGCAGTCCGACGTGCCCGAGGTGTCCGAACTGTGCTGGCTGCTGATGACCGGCACGCCGATGGGGCTGCTGGAGCGCTGCCACGCCTACAAGGACAAAAAAGCCAAGGGACTGCCGGCCGACGCCGGACTGTTCACGTATCCGGTGCTGATGGCGGCCGACATCCTGGCCTACGATGCCGACACGGTGCCGGTCGGCGAGGACCAGGTGCAGCACATCGAAGTCTGCCGCGACCTGGCGGCCAGCTTCAATCATCACTTCGGCCAGGTGTTTGTCGATGCCCAAGGCCAAGCTGCTCGACGCCTCGGCCAAGGTGCCCGGCACCGACGGCGAGAAGATGTCCAAGAGCTACAACAACACGCTGGAGTTGTTCGAAGACGCGGCGGCGCAGCGCAAGAAGATCATGCGCATCACCACCGATTCGCGGCCGATGGATCAGCCCAAGGAGCCCGAGACGGACCATCTCTACCAGCTCTATTCGCTGGTGGCGACCGACAGCGAGCGCGAGTCGATGGCGGCCCTGTATCGCCGCGGCGGCTTCGGTTATGGCGAAGTGAAAAAGGCCTTGGCCGAGGCGGCGGAGCGCTTCTTCGCCGAGCCGCGGGCCCGCCGCGCCGAATTGGCCGCTCAGCCGGAGCGAGTCCGCGAAATCCTGGCCGACGGCGCCGCCAGGCCCGCCAAAAAGGCCGGCCAGGTCTTGCAGCGGGCGAAAAAGGCCTGCGGCTTGGGATAGACTTATCGGTCCCGCAGGGCGGTTAGCGGTCGGCGCGTGCGGCTCCGTGGGTTAGCATGAATCTATGGACTCCGCCAGCAAATCGCCCGAACTTGCCACGCCCTCGGCATCCGCGCCCGAGCCTCTGCCCGACACGCCGGCCCCCGTTGCCGCGGTTGGCGGCTTGGGCCCCAGGGAGCGATTGATTTCGTGGCTCGTGATGTCGGCTTTGGCCACCGCCGCTCTGGCTTGGATAGCCGTGCAATTGCAAACGGCCGGGTTTGCTCCGGTCGTGTTGCTGCCGCTGCTGACCGGCGTTGCCGTGGCGGCAAGTATCGAGGGATTGGCCTGTCTGGCGGGGGTCCGTCTCACCAGGCTTTGCCTCGCGGTGGCCTGCGTAGGCGGCTTGTTGGTTGTCGCGGCTGAGGACTACATTGACTACTGCCACTATCAGGGCCGCTACGAGGCCCTGCTGAAATCCAGTCCGAAGATGGAATTGTTTCGCGGCGAGAACGAACCAGCGGGTCCGGCAAGCTTCGGCCGGTTCATGCAAATTCGCCTCACCGAGTCGCCGGTCTGGTGGACCGTCGACGCTGTGTTGACGATCGCCGCGGCCCTGAGCTGGACCGTCTTTCGCCTGCGATCCATAACCGAGGGCCAGCAGGAAGCCAGGCGAACCGATGGAAAAGGATGACGTTCATCTTATGTCGCAGATCTTCGGTATTGGAACCGACATCATCGAGTGTCTGCGGATTGCCCAGATTGATCGAGCGGCACGGCGAGCTGTTCATTGGGCGGGTCTATACGGACCACGAGATCAAGTATTGCCAAAGCCGCAAGATGGCCACCCAGCACTTCGCCGGCCGCTGGGCCGCCAAGGAGGCCGTCCTGAAAGCTCTGGGCACCGGCTGGCGGCGCGGCATCGGCTGGCGCGATGTCGAGGTGCGCACCGAACCCGGCGGGCGACCCGCCGTGGCCATGCGCGGCGGCGCCCGGGACATCATCGAAACACTTGGCGTCACCCAGATATTGGTCAGTATCTCGCACTGCCGCAGCCACGCCACGGCCTACGCGATCGCGCTCACAGACGGTGCTGAACGCAAATCCACCGATTAAATCATCATGCGGCAATTGACCGTTACGCGAGACGAACCGCTGCTGGCCTACCTGCTTGATGCTTTGCAACTCAAACGCAAGGCGGTCAAGAACCTGCTCGCCTTTGGCGCGGTAACGGTCAATGGCACGGCGACGCGGCAATTCGATCACCCGCTTTGCGTGGGCGATACGGTAACGATCGGCGATTTGCAGACCGCCGCCGCCAAGGAGCGGCTGGCCTTCGCCCGCATCCAGTTGATTTATGAAGATGCGGCGATCATCGTGCTCGACAAGCCGGCCGGGCTGCTGACCGTCGCCACCGACCGCGACGAAACCGACACGCTCTACTTTCGCCTGAACCAATTCCTGCGCAGACCGCGCCGCGGCCAAGGCAGACCGGGTGCTGATCGTGCATCGGCTCGACCAGGAGACCTCGGGGTTGGTGCTTTTTGCCAAAACCATGCGGGTCAAGCGGTTGTTGCAAGCCGCCTGGCCGGAGGTCGAAAAAAAGTATTGGGCCGTCGTCGAAGGGGAGCCGCCGCACGACGAAGGCTCGATCACCAGTTACTTGACGGAGACCCGGGCCCTGCAAGTTTTCAGCAATCGTCACGAGACGGAAGGCTCTCGGCTGGCAACGACTCACTATCGGCGAATGGAAACGCGCAGCGGCTTATCGTTGCTGGAAGTTCGGCTGGAAACAGGCCGCAAACATCAAATCCGCGTCCATTTGGCCCAACTCGGCTGCCCGGTCGCCGGCGACCGTCGCTACGACGCCAAATCGGATCCGTGTCATCGACTAGGACTGCACGCCGGCAGTCTGGCATCTGCGCATCCCGAGACCGGCGAGCGGCACGTCTTCACGTCACCTTTGCCCAAGGCTTTGGGTAAGTTGTTCTTTTGAA
>CAWECK010000012.1:0-471782 GCA_963807715.1 uncultured Planctomycetia bacterium | reverse complement strand
CTGAGCCGGCCATGATCGACGACGCAGGCTCCGTTGTAATCACTTACCGAGTATCAACGACGGCAGAAGCGTGATCTTCATTGTGAACGGACTGCTCGAAATGTCGCCGTCCGTAGCTATGACGGTCAGCGTGTCTGAACTACCGGTTGCCGGAGCCGCATAGGTTAACGTGCTGAGGGCAGCGTTCAACTGGGCCACCGTCCCACGGAGCGTTAGATTCGAGGTGTTGTTCGTCCCTGCGCTGATCGCAGCACCGCCGCTCAGGTTCACGTTCAGTGTGCCGGTGTTGACGCTCAACGCGACGGTATCAATCGTCACGCCGCTCGCTGCCGCGTCGTTTAAAGACAACGCATTGGCGCCGTTGAACGTCAACCGCTGCGAGTTCCCGACCGTTACCGTCGACATAGCATTGAGCACCAGGGCTGGTGCCAAGTCGAGAACGGTCATCGAATAGGCCGGAAACGTGTAGCTGAAATTCGCGCCGCTCAAGTTCAATGTGGCACTGAAGTTGGCCAGAGCGGACGCACCGTTGGCGCTCTGACTCTGGGCGGTGTCCTGGGCCTCGCCGTATTGCCAGACCTGTGCCGAGCCGCCGGGCTGAAAGCCTGTCAGATTGAATTGGTCGCTCAGGCCGGCGGCCGGGTTGGTGTTGATTACCAGCAGTTCCAGATGGCCGTTGGGTTCCTTGACTGCGTAGACTTGGAGATCACCATAGTTGCTGGTCGCCGAGACGACTTCGCCGCCACTGGCCACGATCTTGGACGCCAGTTGCAAGGCGTAATAGGTCGGATAGGCAATATAGGATCCGTTGTACGGAGGGTTGCTGTTGGTGCCATCTCCGAAAACGCTGTAGTCGCCGAACGTCCGCCAGCCGTACAACAGGTTGCTGTTGTTCACGTCTGTTTTCGGGTCCCCGCTCATGTCATAGAAAAGGGCACCAACATAGCCGCTTCCGAGCAGGCTTCCGATCGAGTCGGCGAGGAACAATCCGTTCACCAGGCTCGTGGTTTGTTTGCCGGGTTCGCCGTAGACGGAGTTGAATTCCGTGGCCATGACCACCACGCTCGAGGCCTTGCTCGAGAGCGTCTGCTGGAGCAAGGATTCGTAGTCGGCATAGCGCGTCGACCAATCCAGAATGTTGGCGGGATTCGTATTGGTGTTGTTCAACAGCGTGGAGTCGCTCTCGGTTCCGGGCCCCTGCATATAGTTGTGATCGGAGATAAAGCCGGGCACGAATCCGATGCTCAGCCCGTCTGCGAGAACGTTCTTCGTCCAGTTGTCATCGTTCAGGCCGGTAGGATTGGCGCTGTCGATGCCGATCGAAATGCCCGGCAGGCCCGCCGTGCCTAAGATCTCGGTCGCCAGAGTGGCAAACTGCTGGGCGAAAGTCGCGTACGTGGCCGGGTTGTGCTGGGCGCCGGTGCTCACCCCACCGGGCCCGAGGGTGCCGTGGTGATCGGTTTCCCAACTGCCATACTGCTCGTTGCCGATTTCCCAATACTTGATGTTGGCAAACGGGGCCGGATGAGCGATCCGCAGGAAATTCAGGCCATCGTTAGTGGTCAGCGGCGATGCGCCGCGCAGGCTGGCCCAGTAGCCGACCGTGTTCCAGTTGACGTTTTGCCACTGGCCCGTGCTGTCGTTCCATTCGATACCCGTGCCAATCGTAGTCGTGTCGGTGGGCGAGCCCTCCAGATAGGCCAATTCGGCGGCAGCTTCCTGCGGGCTGCCCGAGCCATAGTCGACCGTCAATAAACCGGTGCCGCCTACCGTAGAGATGAATTGGACGAACTGCGCGAGCGTTTCGGCGGAACTGTCGCCAAGGTTGTTGGAGACGTTGAAATGGTAATCGTCCGCTGCGATCCCGCCGGGAAATCGATACATGTCGAGCCCAGCTGCCGTGACCATCTGCTGTGTCTGAGTCGTCCCCAGTTGGGAGTTCCAGTAGCCCAAGTTGATCCCCAGCAGGTTCGTCGAGGCGGCATCGACGTTGGCGTTGGCGTTGATCGCGGCGGTCACTGTCGTCGCGGGGGCGGCGCTGATGACAACGTTCGTAAAGGTGGCGGCGCCGGCAAACCGATATATCGAACTGCTGGGAAGCGCATAAGTCGAAAAGGTGCCCGATTCACCGGCGAACTCGACGGGAGTAAAGCTGTCCGTCGTCGAGGGCGTATAACCGTAAACGATGTCCGATTTGAGCATGCCGGCCAGCGTCGCCGCGCCGGTAACGTTGACGAAACCGAACTGACCGGACGACGGAGCGCCGCCGAGCTGAATGTCCAAGGTTCCGGTCGAGGTCTGCGTGAAAGTGCCGCCGGTGATAACCTTGTTGCTCGGACCGACCGTGATGGAGCCGCTGTTGGAAATGCTGCCCACGACGAAATTAGACGGGCCCGGAACCGGGACGACGGACTTTCCGAATTGGACATCGTCCCAAAAGACTTCCCCGCCGCCCGCGCCGGAGTTTATCTTGCTGGCAATTTCTGCCCTCGCGGTGGCGGCGTTCGATGGTGCTACCGCGCTTGTATTGAAGTGGTTCCATTCTTGACCGCCGACGCTACCGGGCACGCCATCCGTCGTGCTCGAGGCGGTCAGCACAGTTAGCAAATTGGGCGCGGCGTACGAACTGACCAGCGTGCCTGACGAATTGAAGAACAGCAATTCCATTTGGCCTGTTTCGCTACCCGTCAGCGGATCGTCGGCCGGCATCATTGCGTCGGCTGACAGCGTGTACGTTGCACCGGGCGTGACGGCAAACGTCTCGTAGACTCCGGAGCTTGACCCGCTGGTCAGCAGCGATTGCGAGCCCGTATAGGCGTATTGTGTGCTAAGGTAGGCTCCGTTAAACATGCTCCAGCCGGTCGGCACGGTCATGCTGTTGGTGGCGACCGGGGATTCGAAATCGGAATTCGTGGCGAGGTTGGTCGCCGGGTTCGCCGTTGAGCCGCCGCCGGGCATCGACAGCGTGGCGGTGGAAGTTTGGCTGAATGCGCCGTTCACCGTCAGGTTGTTTCCCGCGGAGACGTTGATCGTGCCGCTATTGGAAATGCTGCCTGCGACGAAATTGGACGGGCCTGGAACGGACGGCCCGAACTGGACATCGTCCCAGAAGACTTCCCCGCCGCCTGTGCCGGAGTTTATCTTGGTGGTAACGATCGCCTTCGCGGTGGCGGCGTTTAACGGTGCCACCGCGCTTGTTTCGAAGTGGTTCCATCCCTGGCCGCCGGCGCTGCCGGTTAGCGTGCCGGCCGCGCTCGAACTAGTCAAGACGGTAATCGCATTGGGCGCGGTGTACGAACTGATGAGCGTCCCTGAACAATTGTAGAACAGCAATTCCATCACACCCTGTTCGTTGCCGGTCAGCGGATCGCCGGAGGGCATCATCGCGTCGGCCGACACGGTGTACGCCGCGCCGGGCGTGATGGCAAACGTCTCGTCCGCTGCTGAGTTTGCCCCGCTCATCAGCAACGATTGCGATCCGGTAAAGGCGTATTGCGTACTGAGGTACGCCGTGCCCCAGTAACCCCAGCCAGTCGGCACGGTCGTGCTGTTGGCGATGACCGGGGATTCGAAATCGGAATTCGTGGCAAGGTTAGTCGCCGGATTGGCCGTCGACCCGCCGCTGGGCATCGACAGTATGGCGGTGGAGGTTTGGCTGAAGGTGCCATTCACCGTCAGGCTGCACCCGGCGGAGACAGTGATGGCGCCGCTGTTAGAAATGCTGCCTGCGACGAAATTGGATGGGCCTTGGACGGACTTCCAAAACTGAACATCGTCCCAGAAGACTTCTCCGCCACCCGTGCCGGAGCTTATCTTGGTGGTAACGACCGCCTTCGCGGTGGCGGCGTTCGGCGGTGCCACCGCGCTCGTAGAGAAGTGGTTCCATCCCTGGCCGCCGATGCTGCCAGTTAGCGCGCCGCCCGTCGCGCTCGAGGCGGTCAGCACGGTAATCGCATTCGGCGCGGTGTACGAACTGATCAGCGTGCCCGAGGAGTTGTAGAACAGCAATTCCATCTGGCCCACTTCGTTACCGGTTAGCGCATTGCCGGCCGGCGTCATCGCGTCGGCCGACACGGTGTACGATGTGCCGGACGTGACGGCAAACGCCTCGTTTATTCCGGAGCTTGCCCCGCTCATCAGCAACGATTGCGAACCGGTAAAGGCATATTGATTGCTGACATATGCCGAGCCCCAGTAACCCCAGCCGGTCGGCACGGTCGTGCTGTTGGTGACGACCGGGGATTCGAAATCTGAATTCGTGGCGAGGTTGGTCGCCGAGCTGCTGCCGAGTAGCGACAGGGTTGCGGTAGCGGCTTGGCTGTATGCGCCGTTCACAGTCAGGCTGCATCCGGCGGAGACGGTGATCGTACCGTTGTTGGTCAAACCCAATACTGTGCTCAGCGAACCACCGGCCATCGAGAGCGAATCCATGCTGCCGACGACTAGGCTATCGACCGATTCCACGTCACCCGGTTGGATGGTAATCGTCGCAGGACTCGTCGTGTTGATCGAGACATCGGCCGTCGATGTGGGGACGACCTGGTTGCTCCAGTTGGCAGCTATGTCCCAATTGCCGGTTGCACTTCCGATCCACGAGACGGCTGCGAGCATCTGCCTGTCTTCGAGCTGCTCGAAACGTAGGGGCTTCCTCAGCAAGCTGAGGCGGATCCGCTCAGTAGAGCGTTGTTGCTGTTTACGGTTGCGCAACGCTCCAGATAACCAATCGAACATGATTGATCTCGTACACGGACTAGGAACATCAATTTAGCTCGCCCGCCGCGCTTTCAACGCGCAGAGTGACTATACGACTGTCCGCCTGTCGATCTCGGGTAGAATTCTATGTCATGCATTGAATACTTCGCAAGTGGATGATATTGCGCCGGGTGCAAGTGAACCGCGCATTCCCTGATAGACCACAAGGTTCGCGATCAACTCGGCAAACCTTCTGACGTTCTTCGAGGCGATCATGACTAACTCGTTCCAAACAAAAGTCTGTGACTTGGGACTCAACCCGAACTCGATACTACATCGAACAGTCTCGGCCGTCCTGCCTCCTTGCAAAGCGCGAGCAATTTGTCTCGAAGAACTCAAACTGGCCTGCCGTCACTCAATGAGGAAGAGACGCACCAGGTTTCTTGCGATGAGCCGTTGGCTCGCAGAACGGCCTTCGCGGAGACCGTACCAACGCTATTCCGATGTTTGCATGTCCCCTGTGAGGACCGCTAACCGTTCTCCTCGTTGTCTTTGCTTGCGAGTTGCGTTCCAGTTGTCGAATCGTCGGCGACAAGCCAGAGCCGGTGGCGCATATTCTAAAAGCATTAAATGCAATTTCCGTTCTCGGCTAAGCTCTTAAAACACCGCTCCGCCGGTGATGGGAAGGTTCACCCCGGTCAGATAATCTGCATCGGCCGACAAAAGGAAGCGCACGGCCCCGGCGACGTCCCGTGGAGTGGCATTGCGATGAAAGGGATTTCCCGCGGCAGCGATTTCCACCATCCGTTCGGGCAATTTCTCAAGAAACGCCGTTTCGACCATGGTCGGAGAAACTGCGTTGATGTTAAGCCGCTTGGCTGAGAACTCGCTGGCCAACGCTCGCACGAGTCCCAGCTGGGCGTATTTCGCGGTGACGTAATGCGCCATCGCGCTCGGCGGGATATTGAGCGTTACACTGGAGAGAACAACCACGACTTTGCCACGCTTCCTCTGCGCCATGGCGGGCAGAAACGCCTGCAGCGTGGCCACGAGCGATCTGAGTTGGACGTTTAGGTCCCGCTGGAAGTGGTCCCAGCGGATATCCTTGAAGCGAACGTATTCCAGTTTCGGGGCTGCCAGGTGCACGATCTTGTCTGGCAACGGATACTGCTCGCGGACAGTCGTCA
Organism: uncultured Planctomycetia bacterium; assembly: GCA_963807715.1. Taxonomy (GTDB): domain Bacteria; phylum Planctomycetota; class Planctomycetia; order Pirellulales; family PALSA-1355; genus CAWECK01. Next base: position 465,903 of record CAWECK010000012.1, on the reverse strand, counting down.
CAAAGCGTTCAACTTCTGCTTCACGCGCGAGATCGGCCTGGATCGGAACAACGACCTGCCCAACCAGGCTTTGCTGCAATTGCGTCAATTTGGCCAGGGACTGGTTGTAATGCGCAATGACCAGCGAATTGCGGCGGGTAGCCATTTGTCGGATGATCTCCATACCGATGTCCGACGATGCCCCGACGACGAGAACTGTCTCTCGCTCAGTTTCGCCGGACTCCGCGCCGGCTGACGTTTCATTCATACTCTTATCCTTAAGGGCAGTCGCTCCGCGAGTCCGTTCCGGGCGGCGAAGACATCCACTAGAAGAATCGCGAAATCGGCCCCATTCCGACGGTTGTTCGCATAGCCCGCGATCCGAGATCTGCCGCGCCACGTAAGCACTCGCTCCCCGATGATGCATCGGGAAACAAGTGAAAGCTAAGACCACCACTACTAAATAGACTCAGAAGCTTAGGCGTCCGGAGGCTCCAGACGCTTGCTAGGCCCGCGCCACCTTGGCTTCGACTAGCCGGCGAAATGAGCCGACATTCTGCCCAGGCTCCTTCATCCGCGAAATCTCGGCCGTGGCGAACTTGATGCCGAGCTTGCGTTCCAAGGCAATGATCAAATTGATATGCGCAAGAGAATCCCAACCGTCTACGTCGACCGCCGTCATCTCGTCTTGCGCAGTACGATGCCTGGATCGTCAAAGACTTCGCGAAAGATCTCCTGGAGCCGTTCAGATACATCCGTCATGAGTCGTCTCCCTTTCAATGAAATGGGGCAGCGGCTGCAGCGACTGCGTCAATGCCCAGAGACCAAAAAGTCTGCTCGCCATCAGCGCCGGCGGACGCGAATCCTAAGCCTGAGAAATGGTCACTCACCATGCCATTCTTGGCCGAGGGAATGTAGGTCCCCAGAATGACACTGCATCCTTCCCGACGAGCCAGTTCCACAATTTCGTTTCGCAGTGAAATGTTCCACGCCTCGCTGCAGCACTCGGCAACTCATCACCCAGGTGTCAATCGCCAGCGACTTGTCTTGTTTGCGCAACAGAAGGACGCTGATCAGGCCGTTGTCGCCCAGGCTATCGCGCAGACTGAACGTCAGTGGTGCGCCATTCCGGATTTTCGGACATCTCGCGCACTTGGGCCAATGTGTACCGTCGGGTCGTGAGATTGAATTGGTTCGACTTATTGATCAACTGCGTCGCACGCTCGATGTTCAGATCGCTCACGGGTATCATCGTCATCCGCATCGACAATGAGGCCAGAAAAGAACTGATGTCGGAAGACTGGGCCGCCATTTCCCTGCGCTGGGCGTTCTCAGTATAATAGCCAGCCCGCGCGGAGTCTTCCCGCGTGAAAGCAGACGGTTTCGAAATAACGATGTGAAGCCAAGGCTTGAATATAGCCAGCCGGATCCTCCGGCATATCGGGCACGGCCACTTCCGGGGCGAATCGTCGCACCAGGGCCCGCTCGGCCGGGTTGTCATCGATAAAAACGAAAGAGTCGGGCTTGAGGTCCAGCCGCTCGGCAATGGTGCGCAGGTTGTTGGCCTTGTTGTCCCAATTGGCCATGAAACAGGATATGTCGGACAATTTGAGGATCATGTCCTCGCGTTTTTCAAATGGTTCGCGGGCCTTATCATCATCATTCTTTGAACAAACTGCCAGAATGACGCCGCGTTGCTTAAGCTCTTTGGCGTAGCGTTGAAAGGCTAGAAACGCCTCGCCCTCTCCTGAGCCTTGGCCAAGTCTACGCCACCGGCCCCCAGGTCACCTACGACTGCCGCCCCACAGAGTATTGTCCAGGTCCAACACCAGAACCTTCTTGCTACGGCCGACCACGGCCCGCAGCAGGGATACGACGCTGTGGGCATAAGGGACAAGGCACTCGGCTCCGCAAGGCATCTTGAATTCGAGATAGAAGCGCGGATCGAACCATTGGCGAGCTCCCGCCGCCGCGGCGAGTCCGCGCAAGTCGTGCAGCACGACGATAGGCCGGAGCCCGCTCGGCGAACAGACGATTGAGCCGCTCGAGGTAATGCTCGCGAGCCGCGGGATGTCGCAAGCTGTAAGTGGCCCAGGATGCTTACTGGCGCGATTTCGAAGTTGTTTTGCATAATCGTCGCGTTCCATTTGGCGTTGCACGCCTTCCCAGACTCGCAGCCAGTCGGTAACCTCGTCGTCGCCAAGCGGGCGACCGCGTCCTCGTCTTGATCCACGGATGGAAAACGGGCCACGTCGCGGGCACTGGTGGCCAGGAAAATCACTTGGGGCTGAAAAGCATCGAGCCCCGAACCGGGCATCAGGATCTCTTGACGAAAGAGGCCATATTCGGCTTCGTAGATCTTCGGCGGCGATGCCTTCGGCGGCCAGCGAAGACTTCGACCAACTGCCGCAACTGAATGGTCGTCGGACCGCCCAGAATGGCCAACCGCAATCGCTTAGCATTGCCGCCGCCGGACGCCGACCCCGAATCGATAAGAAAACGGTGCAGCTTTATCAGGCAGGAATAATCGACCAACGGACTCACAGCCTGCCTAGCCCAACCGCGGGCCGCCGCATCGCCGTTTTCGCTGGCTACAATCTTGAGGGCTCGAATAAACTCCGCGAAGTGGGCTGTTCTGTGATCAGCATCCGCTTGCAGGTAGGCTTGGAGCACTTCGCTGGGCGGCAACGGCTCAGTCATGAGGTTCCCTTAATCCGGATTGGATCTTACACGTTGCCAAGACGGCACCATCCGCTCGCGTAATTATTACTTTCAACACGAGGGTTCGCACGGACTCAAAGAAGTCGACGACCTGAACATCGATCGTGAGTTCATCGCCCGGATAGCACGGCTTGCGGAAGGCCATTTGCATTTCCTGAATTACGCCGTCTGGTCCAGGCAAGTCCATGCCGATCACGCCGGAGACGAGGGAACCCAACAGCATGCCGTGTCGCGATGCGAATCGAATCCACGCTGCCGAGCGGCCGCGTTTTGCATGTGAATTGGACTATGGTCACCCGACAATTGTGCAAATTGATCAATCAGTTTGCCGGAGACATGCACATTCCTTCGTGCGGTTCGGCCAACCCAATTCCCAACTTGCTGGTTCGAAATCATGCTAGGCAGCTCTGCATTGAAAACAAAGACGTTTGCGGCGGCGGGGAAACACAGCCAAACATCGCCGGATGGCTGCACGGTACCGATACGAGTGGCGTTGGGTGGCCAGCTTCATGAAACGCGTCGAAATCCAGAATAATATGCCCGGCAACTCGAAGCAACGAATGTCGGCCCAACTTCTCCGTAGATTGTGCCAAATCAGTGTTCCTCGCGTGTCCGATCTCACCCGTTTTAGGAATTTATGACGCCTTCAGAATCGTTGCATTGGGTTTGTTTCAGGTCCAGTCAAATTGACACTCAGATCGCGGCACGCAACTGTCATTGCCGTGTACAACCACGGCGTGGTCGACCGATTAAAAAACTAAAACGCCGGGTCCTCCTCAGGTAACGACGCTACGGCCATCGGACACTGCGGACACTGCGGACTCTTTTGCCAGACCAATCGCTTCCTGACTGACCACTTGTGACGATCGGCATGCGAGATTCATACGGAAGCTATCCGGGCAAGGTCCAAATCGCAAAACCGCCGTGCCGCACGGAGCAACCAAGCGTTTGCCATTTGAATGAGGAGGAACTCGCGGTTTCGTCCGAATTCGCAATATATGCATGTACTATAAGCACATTGCGACCTGAGAGTTAGATTGAAAGCAAGATATGTGCCAATAAGGGGATCGATGGGTTTCCCGTGCATTAACGTGCGCGACGGGAACGCCTTAGGGCGAGCCTCGGCGATGCGCCATTGTCGCCACGAAGTCCTGCGGCGCGAGATCGTCTGCCTATAGTGCGCGCGTCGGATGCAAGAGACTTCCGCACCGAGGAAGAGATTTTCCGATGGGGCAAATCATGCGGTTCGACGGGGGGACTCGCACTATCGAGCGCCTTTGGGAAGGGCGGCAGTCCCCCGTGGTCATGCCAGCACCTCCAGCGAACGGCATAGCTGTCCCGGCGGTCTCAGTGCCATCGCCAATTGCTTGCGACGATCGACTCGACGTCGATATATTTTCGTTGCTAGTCGAGTTCCAACATCGTCTTGATGGCGTTTCCGTATACCGCTTTGGCTCCGTTAGAGCACTTCCAACGACATTTGCGGAATATCCGGGACGCATAGTCTGGAATTGTATCGATCGCGGGCTCCAAGCCGGGCACAGCAACTTCCGCAGACGTCATTCGAGAGGGTATAATCGCATTTACTGAGTGCCGGAATCGGCACCGCCCTATTCATTCATGATCAGCTTAGTTCAGGAAATCGCGGTTCTCAAATGCGCGTGCTGGCAATCGGCGACGTACACGGTTGCCTGCGGGCATGGGATACGCTACTGGCAGCAGTTGCTCCCACGCAGAACGATTGGATCGTGACGCTGGGGGATTACATCGATCGTGGGCCCGATTCGTGCGAAGTGCTCGATCGGCTAATCGACCTGCACCACGGCGGACGGCTGATCGCAATCGGCGGAAACCACGAAGAGATGCTGCTGGACGTGCGAGAAGACTTCAGCACGTTGCCGGCTTGGCTGGAGTCCGGCGGCCAGGAAACGCTGGTTAGTTACTCGCGGGCCGGATTCGGGGCCGATTTACGAGGCATTCCTGAAGATCATTGGGCTTTCATGCGAGAGATTTGCGTCAACTATTTCGAAACAGATACTCACTTCTTCGTCCACGGAAACGTTGATCCGCGATTGCCGCTCGGCGAGCAACCAACCGCCGTATTACGCTGGAAAAAGTTTTTGATTCCGCCGCCGCATTGTTCCGGAAAAATCATGGTTTGCGGCCACACGCCTCAACGGAGCGGTTTGCCGCTGAATCTGGGACACGCGGTTTGCATCGACACCTGGGCCTACGGCAACGGTTGGCTCACTTGCCTGGACATCGCTTCGGGCCAGATCTGGCAAGCTAATCAACAAGGCCAAACGCGGACAGCGATGCTCGATGGCCGCTTCACGCGCACAGGGCCTGATTTCGACGCGTAACCCTCGCTGCGCGGAAAACGTTGAAGTTCTGCCCGGTCCCGTCTCGACGTTTTATCCGTTTTGGCAGGCATATCATTCCTCAATTTGCCACCCTGAAGTGCCCGTGGTGTCGCGTGGTCATAGGCTGCGAACGGCGGCGCTAAGTCCCATACCTTTCAGGTGGAGAATCGGCAGCGCAGACAACGTTCGACGAAAGCTCCGACGCAGAGCAGCATAATCTGAATCTATTGCCAGTCAAACGCCAGTCAAATCCTCTCGGGGTATAGCTAGTTAAATCCCCTCGGGGTATAGTTTGGGCCAAACGTATCTGCTCCAAGTCCCAAGTCCGCCTTCATGAAGGGATTGTGAGCCAAAATCTGCTTGATTGTTGAGCGGTTTCACCATGATTTGCCAAGAAATCGGGCATGTGCAATCCCACTCGCAACTCGTTTGAAGACGTAAGTCCGTATTCTCCATGGGACCGGCCTGAACGGATTTATCGGTGGCATCGTATTTGCGGATTGCGCTGGACGCAAATGGCTGCGACTTCTGGCTATAGTGGCTCATTGCGTTCGTTTTGGAGAGGTGAGCTGATTACGCTGGAAGATAATGGCTGCAGGAATTTGGCTAGGCGGCTCATCACGTTGTTTTAAATGAGGTGTAAGGATGCTTCACCAAGGGATGCCGACCAGAACAAGACCTAGCAATTCGCAATCTGGATTTGGACACTCTTCGTTGAGAGGACAGGTCGTGGATGGAATTAGTATCGATGCCGGAGCGTTCGAGCTTCTTCCAGAATTGTCCATGCGGCCGTTGACTTTGCGCTTCAGCCTGGCCTATTACGCTTCGGCGTTTTTGACTGGATTGCCGCTATTGATGGCGGATCTCTTGGCCCTTGTCCTCGCGAACACGGTGGCTGTGGCGATTGTTACTAGCTTTGGCGGCGCGGAATTGGAAGATGCGGGTGTCCTTTCTTTGCCCATGGCTTTGTTGTTGATGCAGTTGATCATGGGCTTGTTTATGGGACTTTTTCCGGGCGTTGGGCTCTCGCCGACTGAGGAGCTGCGACGCACTTCGGCTGCGTCGACGCTTTGGGGCATCGCGATGGTATGTGTTGACTATGTGAAGGTCGGAGAGCACTCAGGGGTTCTGTTATCCGTGACGCTGACGTGGCTGCTAGCTCTTGTCGCAGTGCCCGTGTTTCGCTGGTTGGCGAGATTTGCAGCGAGCGGACAAAGCTGGTGGGGTCAGTCGGCGATCATCTTCGGAGGTGGCGCTGAAGGAGCTGCGGTCTATCGCCGGTTGTTGGCCAATCCGATGTGCGGTTTGCGGCCGATTGGCATCATTGACGACTTACGTTCGAATTGGACTGACCGCTTTGTCGAGCCCGCTTGGTACCTGGGGCCCCCGACGGCGACACAAAGGATCGCCGAGAAGAATTCGGTTTTCTGGGGGATCGTCACTCCAATCCAGCGCACAACAACCGAGCTGACTGTGTTGCTTGACGAACACGCCGCCACGATTCCCCACCTACTCGTGCTGCGCGACGGGACCTCTGATTTGCGGTCTTGGGACGGTGCCCACGATTGCGGCGGTTTGTCCGGAATTCGAATTGACGAGTGCTTGCTCTTGCCCTCTTCACAATGGTGCAAGCGAAGCATGGACGTGCTGCTGACAGTTTGCGGCGGGATCATTTTGCTGCCGTTTCTCGTTGCCGTGGCGATTTGCATCAAGATTAGCTCTCCAGGGCCCTTGTTTTTCACGCAGCAGCGAGTCGGTCGCAACGGCAAAAAGTTTCGGATTTGGAAATTCCGGTCCATGTTGGTCAACGCAGAACAGGTGCTGGCAGCCTACCTGGACGAGCATCCTGAACAGCGAAAACTCTGGCTGAAGATCAGCAAGCTGAAGCGAGACCCGCGGGTCACGCCCATCGGCAGGCTTCTGCGCCGTACCAGCTTGGACGAACTGCCGCAATTATGGAACGTGCTGCTTGGCGAAATGAGTTTGGTCGGGCCGCGTCCCCTGACTCTCTACGATGTTCCGAAGCATGGCCCTGCATATGTGATGTACACGCGTGTGCGGCCAGGCATGACCGGTCTGTGGCAAGTTTCCGGTCGGAGCGATACGACGTACGAAGAGCACGTGCGTTTCGACCTGCAGTACATTCGCAACTGGTCTCCCTGGTTCGACCTGTGTATCCTCGTCCGAACAATTAAAGTCGTGGTGATGGGCGACGGGGCTTATTAATCATCGTTTAGGCGCCGATGGCTGTCCGGTGGCCGCCAGCTTTACATCCGGATAACCAATGATTGTCAACTTGCTTTTCAGCTTTGATCCGCCGCATTAGCACTGAACCTGCCAGCCAATTCCATTTCCTATTCTCATTCTTGCGAGCCCCAATTCATGAGCGATTCTCCAGCGTCCGGCACTTCGGTCAATTCGATTATTAATCTATTGCATGCAGAAAAGTTTGATGTCTTGGGACTGATGCAGCGGCGGTGGAAATATGTGGCCGGGGGTGTCGCGCTGGGCACCGTCCTGTCGATCGCTTATTACTGCGTCGCCTCAACGAAGTATGAGTCGACCGCACAGATTCTGATCATGAAAAAAGACGCAAACTTGCCGACTCGCGGTGTGGAAAACCCCTCCGAGAATGCGTCACAAGTTACCGAAGACTTGCTGGCGACGCATATGCAGATCGTCCAAAGTCCCCAAATAATTCGTGCTGGTTTGCGGAAGGGCCAATTGGAAGGTCTGAAATCGATCCAGCAGCGGCTCGCCGGCGATCTAAACGAGGTGGAATACATCATTGATCACCTGAAGGTGACGCGCGGCGGCACCGGACAGGCCCGCCTAGCAAATGTTTTAAACCTTACCTTTCGGCATACATCGGACGAAGATTGCGAAAAGGTTTTAGGTTCGGTCGTTGAAGGCTACCAGGCATTTCTGGCTGACAAGTTCCAGGATGTCAGCAAGGAGGCGGTGAAGCTCATCGCCCAGGCCAAGGACGAGTTGGGAGCCGACCTGGAAGCCGCCGAAGCCGCTTATCAGAAGTTTCGCGAGCAAGCCCCGTTGCTCTGGAACGGCGACGTCTCATCAAATACTCACCGATTGAACTTCGAACGACTGCAGGCCGCGCTTTCCGATTTGCAGGTGAACTATTCTGCGGCCAGGACGCGGCTGGAAATCGTCGAGCAACGCTTGGCCCGTGGGGGCGATAAAATCAACGATCTCGAATTACTCGCGTTGCTTGACGACTCGCATACCGCCCGACTGGGTCTGCTGGTGGCGGTCAAGCAGGGCGCCGCCAACTCCGAGGAATTTCAGGTCACGGTACCTGACCGAACGGCGAATTCTCGCGCCGAATACGAGGGGCTGCTGGCCTTGGTACTGAAGGAAAAAACCCTCACGGCTGATTTTGGTGCCGATCATCCCTTGGTACAGGATGTTCACAGTCAGATGGGAGTGGTCAAGAGCTTCATCAACCAAAAAGAGCGCGGGATACAACAGTGGTCAGCCGAATCAAATGCGACTCGATGCATCGAACTTGATGCGGGCTTACGTCACGCTGCTCAAAAACGACCTGGAAACTCTCACGTTGCGGCAAACGGAGATGACGCAGATGGCCCTTAAGGAGGAGGACGAGGCCAAAGCCTTGGTAAGTTCGGAACTGGCAGGCGAGAGTCTGCGCAAGGAAGTAGCCCGCAAACAGGAATTGTATGACGCCGTCCTGGATCGATTGCGCGAAATCAACCTGGTGAAAGACTACGGTGGTCTGATCACCGACGTCATTTCGCCAGTCGAACTGGGAGAGAAGGTTTCTCCGAAACTTCCCCTGGTGCTCATGATGGGGCTGGCTGCTGGACTGGTACTCGGCATCGCTGCAGCTTTCGGCGCCGAGCAACTCGATCCTTCGTTCCATACGTCGGAGGAAGTGCGTAACGTGCTGGACCTGCCAATTCTGATAGGACTGCCGAAAGTGGCGACGGTACATGTGCCTTCGCACGGCGAACTAAAAGACTCGACGATTCACCCGACGTTGGTAGCCTTCCATCGGCCGCGGTCGCGGGAGGCGGAGGCGTTCCGGGGCTTGCGCACATCGCTTCTCTTCAGCAGTCGGGGACGACGGCAATCCACAATCATGGTCACAAGCGCCAATCCCGGTGACGGCAAGACACTGTTGGCTGCGAACTTGGCCGTCAGCATTGCCCAATCGGGCCGCAAAGTATTACTTATCGACGGCGATTTGCGTCGTCCGCGCGTCCACCAATTATTCGGCGTCAACGTTGATGTCGGAGTATCGTCGTTGGTTTGCGGACACACCGACCCGCCGGATGCAGTGCAGCAGACCGCCATCGAGAATCTTTCGGTGGTGACCTGCGGACCGATTCAGGCAAACCCGGCCGAAATACTCACCGCGCCTGAGTTCGAGCAGAGTTTGCAAGTCTACCGGCAACAGTACGACTTCGTGATTGTCGATTCCCCGCCGCTGCTCGCGGTGTCCGATCCATGCATTATCTCTCCGCTGGTCGACGGTGTGATCATAACCGTACGTATCAACCGTGATAGCCGCGCGCAGGCGATACGTGCCAAAGAGTTGCTTGAGAGCGTCAACGCCAATGTGCTGGGCGTCGTCGTCAACGAGGTGGATGTTGTCGCGGGGGACGGTTTCTCATTCCGTCGTTATGGCTACGGCGGTTACGGTTGTTCGAACGGAAATGCTTACTTCGAAGACAGCAATGGAATTGTCGAAGAGTCTCAACCACAATCGACAAACGGGGACGCTTATGGTTCCCACAAATTCACAAATGGAACCTCGCATCTATCATGACAAACCAGCCAGGAGCGCCGCCGCAAGGCGCGATCTTCCTCCGATGAGGGCTTAAGAACGCCGTTCCCAAGGGAGCCTCTGGACACAAGTACGTTTCTTAGTCCAGGTGCTGAACCATATGATCTCCACGGTTACGCCGTGAAACTCGACACCAAGCGGCCCTGACAAAACCGATTTCCTGTTCAGCCTTCTCGGAGTGCCCAGGGGTTTTGTCCGAGCCGCTAAGCATTGCTGACTACCCTATTGGGTTCATGTGGGTTCATGACGAGAGTTTGCTGGATTCCATAACTTACTTCAGAATGACTTTGCCTTGGCATGTCAGCAACTATCCGATGAAATGCTTTTTTCCGAGCCTGTAGGCCTACAGGCTCGTTCGAAACGCGGTGTGTTGATTTTAATGGGTGCGCAGTTCGTGAAAGCGATGATTACAGCCGCCACGCTGTTTTCGCTTGCAAGATTGCTGCTACCTGACGATTTTGGATTGGTTGCGATGGTCACTGCGTTCACGGCGGCACTTGAATCCATCAAGGACGGTGGCATGAATGTCGCAATCGTTCAGCGTCCTACCCTGACCCGCGGCCAAGCTAGTACTCTGTTTTGGCTTTCTGTTGGCTTCAGCATTGCAATGGCACTAATTGCGGCCGCGTCCGCCCCGCTCTTGTCTTGGTTCTACCAGGAACCGCGACTGCAAGGGATTGTTCTGGTTGTTGCCGTGTCGTTATTCTTTGGCGCTGTGGGTATGCCACAACAGGGAATAATTCGGCGTCAGATGCGATTTGCGACCCTTGCTACAATTCTAATTGCATCATCCGCTATCGCTTCGTTGGCGGCCATGGCGGCGGCATGGCATGGATTAGGCTATTGGGCAATCGCGCTGCAACTCTTACTTCAATCCTTGTCTTCGGCAATCTTGAGTTGGCAGTTGTGCAATTGGCGACCGAACCTGACTTTCAACGCTCACGAAGTAAGGGCATCGCTGCTTTGCGGGGGGAATCTGACAGGCTTTTTGCTCGTCAACTTCTTCGCCCGCAACCTCGACAACATTTTAATTGGTCGGTTTTATGGACCGATTGCGCTTGGCATCTACTCGCAAGCGTATTCATTGATCATGATGCCGCTGCAACTCATCAATAGTCCGATAGGTAACGTCGCTACAGCAGCACTCTCCCGCCTGCAACAAACGCCGGAAGCCTTTCGCGAGTGTTATCTGCGGCATTTGACGCAAGTTGCCGCACTGACAATGCCGCTGGCGGCTTTCATGATCGTGCTCGCCGAGCCAATCGTGTTGACTGTGCTCGGGGACAAATGGATCGCCGCGGTCCCACTATTCCGTATTTTGTCGGTATGCACTTTCTTCCAGCCGATCGTTAATACGACAAGCTGGATTTATCATTCTCTAGGGCGAACCGGACGAATGTTCCTATTTGCGATCGTGTCCACGACCTTAACTGCCGTAGCATTTCTCTTAGGATTGCCGTTTGGAAGTGAAGGTGTAGCGATCGCCTATACAATCTATGTCGTTTTGCACACAATTCCATCGTTTCTAGTCGCGTTTTGGCGCACCCCGGCCAGGTTAAGCGATGCCCTACGCGCGGTGACTATTCCGGCAATAGCGAGTGCAATCTGCGCGATTGTGCTGGCCGCTATCGTCCATAATGTTCATGCCGCGCCCTTGGTTCAAGTGGCTATTTCTGCCGTAGTTTTGTTGCTTTCGGTAGGAGCAGCATTCGCCGCAATTAGTAGGTGGGACAGATACTTGCACGTGCCGCCAATGAACTTGAGCATGCTCGACGAACCCGGCGATGTCGATTCGACAAGTCTTGCTGTCGAGCTTGGGAGAAGTTAAACAATGGCATCTGCGTGCCCTGACAATACCACGTTGCCCGTTATTAATCACAATATGGAACCGGCATACGCACCGGGCATTAGCGTATTGGGGTGGCCGGCATTCTGTAATGCAAAGCACAATCCTTACAATGCATCATTGTATCGGGCGTTGTTGCGACTCGGTGTGCAAGTTGAGGAGTTCTCATGCTGGCGAGCGTTGAAGCAGCGTTACGACGTCGTCCACTTGCATTGGCCGGAGCATTTGTATACCCGCATTGGCAGTCGATATTTTAGTCCAGCGGGACGCGTATTGCCGTTAGTTCTGCTCCTCCCCGCCCTTTTGCTACGACTTCTAAAACTTAAGGGCACAAAGATTATTTGGACGGTTCACAATATACGTCCGCATGGAGCCGATCCAGCGCGGCCGTGGCGACCTTATGCTTGGTTTTTCGGCCTGGCCGACGGGCTCTGCTACCTTTCGCGCGCATCGGCTAATGCAGTCGAAGCGGTGTACCCAAACGCGGTAGACAAGCCGCGATTCATTACTCCCCACGGAACTTACGAGAATGTCTATCCGAACATTGTCAGCCGACGTATTGCCAGGGGTATCCTAGGAATACCACCGCACGTCACCCTAGTCGTCTTTTTCGGATCGATTAAGGGCTATAAGAATGTTCCCGCATTACTCAAGGTGCTTCGTTCACTTAACGACGCCTCGGTACACCTACTTGTAGCGGGGCATCCCGAGTCTCAACAGCTTGAAAATGAGATTAACGCGCTAGGCAAAGGCATCCCACAAATCCACCTATATCTGAAGTATATCCCCGATGCCGAAGTGCAAACGTACCTGAATGCTGCCGATGTGTGCGTGCTTCCCTACCGCGAGACGCTTAACTCTGGAGCAGCGCGATTAGCACTGTCATTTGGAGTTCCTGTCGCCTGTCCCCGGATGGGGTCGTTTGCTGAGCTGGCCGCGCAGGTCGGTGATTCGTGGTTGACGACGTATGCCGGCGTTTTCGATGATGATTGTTTGCGCCGGATCGTGGAATGGGCTAGGGTACGGCGCTCCGATGGGCCTAACCTGAGTGCGATGCAATGGGACGTGATTGCCGGCCAAACGCTTGCGGCATATAAACAGATAACAAATAACGGCCTTCACTAAAAATAGCCTTACATAGACATAATGGCTCAATACAAGCTGTCAACAAACAATCGTAGAGGTGGTCTGGTGAGTGACGCGCGCACGAGTAACAGTCTTGATCTTCATCTGTCGTTTGTTGCTCTTTATGCACTTCTGCTTCTCGCGCCAGTCCTGTCCGGATTGATGGTTCGGACGAAAGTGTCTGTTGACGAGATGGATGCAATAAGAACTGGGGCTGGAGCGGGGGAAATGACATCGTGGGTGCCCCAACTGATTCGTGCCGGTGAGATCGCCGTGGCATTTGTCGCAATTGGCTGTGGGCTTGCCATAAAGCAACGCCATGGGGACTCCAGTGGTGTGCTTGCGCGTTGACTATGGCTGTCGTTCATGCTGTATACTAGCGTCGAGTTGATATCCGCTCTCGTGGGGGGGCCTAAGAATGCAGAGTTGAGTACGACCCATCTTAAGTATCTGTGCCCGATGTTAATAGCAACGGCTTGTTATCTTTCGTCCGGGGCTGACTATAAATCCATTTATTCGATGTTTCAGCTGTTTACTTGGGGGCACTCGTTATTGCTTTTGACGCTCTTGGTTGTGGTTCCGGATATGGTCATCGGGCGGAGTACTGATACCGAGGCACTAAAGTTTATCCCGTTTCGAATGACCGGCGTATGTGATGCGAACGGGCTCGCGTTCATGGCTGCAATGTACTTATTGCTAAGCCCGGGCGACGACCGGTCAAGCAAACGAAAGATAGTGCCAGTCCTCCTGGACATGGCTACATTGCTGGTGCTTATCCTTGCGCAAAGCAAGACGATCTACATACTGCTTCCGGTGGCGTTATGCATCAAATATGCCATGCCAAGATTCATGGCTTTGGGATCTTTAGAGAAGTGTTGTGTTAGCTTCGGTGGAATTAGTCTTATCGTTCTAGTCGGCATCTTGATCAGCAGCAGTAACGTGGTCGATGCGGTGTCGGATGCAACCGCAATTAGCTCCGAATCTCTCATGACAATGACCGGACGGGTGGTCATGTGGGATGCGGCTCTAGAGGACTGGAAACAGCATCCGCTTCTTGGTTGCGGAGCCATTTACTGGGACGAGGGAACCGGATCAGTACGGAAAGGTCATTTCGTTTTCGCGCATGCTCATAATCAGGTAGTTCAAACACTCTGGGAATCCGGCATCGTCGGCCTGGCAGCATTAGCTCTGCTTGTTGGGCAAATGATTCATTGTGCTCTGCGGTCTCATCCGGCGGAGCGTGCGGGCCTCGTGGCGGCTGTGTTTGCATTCGTTACTCGCGGATATGCTGAGGTGCCTGTGCAGGCGTTGGGCACGTCTGCCGTGCCATTTATGATTCACATGACTCTAATGTCGTTGCTGTATGCGTCCACTCGGCGTGCGGCCTGGCAACAAAGAACGATTCAATTGAATCATGCCGCCGTCGAACGGCACGCTAACGCTTTAAAGTTAATTACTACATAAATGAGCTAGCTGCAGCTAGATGCTTATATGAGTGCAGGTTGTAAACGTGTGGTGAAGCGTGAATAGTATTCCTCCTGTTGTCATCGTCGTTTTTAATCGTCCACAGGCTACCGCTAGACTTATCGCGGCCCTGGCGCGAGTTCGTCCGCCACATTTGCTTGTCGTTGGCGATGGGCCTCGGCCGGATCGCATTGGCGAAAGTGAGCAGGTGCAGCAGGTTCGGAGACTGTTCGCGAAACTACGCTGGGATTGTGAAGTTGAGACGAATTGGTCTGACGAAAATCTGGGGTGCAGACGGCGTGTATCGTCGGGCATCACATGGGCGTTCACCCGCGTGAGCGAAGCCATCATTCTTGAAGATGATTGTCTTCCCGACGCGTCGTTCTTCGGCTTTTGTGGTGAACTTCTCGAACGGTATCGGCACGATACTAGAATCGGGTCGATTAGTGGAACCAATTACATGCCCGAGCCGTGCGCCCAGGATAGTTCGAGCTATTACTTCTCCAGATACAATTTGTTCTGGGGGTGGGCAACCTGGCGGCGTGCCTGGGAGTTGTATGACGATTCCATGGAATTCTGTCGAGCTCCCGAATTCATGCAGGTCATGCGCCGATACCTTGGTTCGTGGCGAGCCGCGGCATATTGGGCATACATACTCCGCGCCACGGAAAAGGGTCAACGTGATAGTTGGGGTTACAGGTGGTTGCTGAGCGGATGGCGGGAGAACATGCTTTCGATTGTGCCGAGACAGAGTATGGTTACGAACGTCGGCATGCAGGCAGACAGTACACATACAAGCGACGTCGCCTACAGGCTACAGCGGGCGGCGCCAATGAATTATCCGCTGGTTCATCCTAGCGGTATGTACCCCCATGCGAGTTACGATGCTCTCGTTGAAGACACGTTTTTCAGCCGTTGCCTTAGCGAACGTCTCGCTGGGCTGCGGTGAAGGCACGCCTGAAGGTGACCAAAATGCTGGGTAATCACGGAGCCAGACCAGTCGAAACAGTGGGGAGTCGATCCGTAGTGGGCGAGGTAGCAAGGAACATGGATGACTTGGTGAGTTGAAGGTTCGGCGAGGAGTGTTGTTGCAATGTGCGTTGAGAAGTCTAATATCCGTCCCGGCCAATCGAACGCCTTGACGCGCCTCCGCGCGATCGCCAATAGCATCCGTACAAGCGTGTGGAAGGTTCGATGTCCATGGATAAATTTCGGAGGTTTCTGTCGTTTGCCGTTAAGCACGCGACTCCGTTGTCCCAATCGACATCTCATCTTCGGGGATCGGGTGCAGATTGGGCCCAATGCCAATATCGAGGCCGATGTTGAATTCGGGAATCATGTATTGATCGGCAACGGGGTGCAATTTCTGGCTCGCCATGCTCACCAGATCGACCGTGTGGGAACGCTCATGTGGGATACTCCGGTATGCGCTGGAAATACGAGTCTTGTGGTTCATGATGATGTGTGGATCGGTGCGGGGGCGATCATCCTATCTGGCGTCGTGATAGGGCCAGGGGCGGTAGTTGCAGCCGGCGCCGTTGTCACGCGGGATGTACCTGCCTATGCCATTGTTGCCGGCAATCCGGCCAAGGTACTTCGGTTGCGTTTTTCCGAGGAAGACTTGGTGATTCATGAAAGGCGGCTGGGTTTACGATCCCGAGCGATTGCCAGCCACGCGGATTCTTTGAAGTTGAGTTAGCTATGTCATTATCGTCATTATTTTGGAGCATTTTGTGTTGAAAGAAGCCGTACCTGCGGTCGTCTGGCCGCCAAAATACGACATGTTCGGGGTGCCGGTGAGTGCGACCACGCGCGAGGAAGCTAGCACCGCGATCATGATTGCCGCCCACCAACGCCTTCCGTCGGTAGTTTCGGCGTTCGCGGTTCACGCGCTCGTGACGGCCAGTTGCGAACCGAAGTTACGTCAGGCTGTCAGGCAATTTGCGATCATCACGCCGGACGGGCAGCCGGTGAAGTGGGCGCTCAATTGGCTTTATTGCACGCAACTGAAACATCGGCTGTACGGAGCGGAGCTCACATGGCAGCTTTGCGTCCGGGCGGCCGACGAGGGGGTGCCCATTTACCTGTACGGTGGTTCGCCGCAGACGCTGGCCGCATTGGAGAAGCGCCTGAAGGAAGAGTTCCCGGAACTCAAGATTGCGGGAGCCGAGTCGCCTCCTTACCGTGCTCTCACACCGGAAGAAGACGCGGCTATGGTCGAGCGAGTGAATGCGAGCGGCGCGGGGCTGGTATTCTTGGGCCTAGGTTGCCCGAAGCAGGATTACTTCGCGGCCGCGCACGTAGATCGCATACAGGCGGTGCAACTCTGCGTGGGTGCAGCCTTTGATTTTCTTGCGGGCACCAAGCCCATGGCTCCTCCATGGATGCAACGTTGTGGCCTGGAATGGATCTTCCGGCTCTACCAGGAACCCGGCCGGCTTTGGAAGCGCTACCTGGTGACCAATACTATTTTTGTGAGCAAGTTGGCGGTGCAATATTTGCACAGCGCGTACTGCGATGGCCCCCGCGATCAGCAATTGCCGAGGCCGTCTGATACGCCTAATGCTGGTAATGTCATTTACCTCTAATTTCTTCCGTCGGACTAACGCAACAACGTGGAACGTCGATAACTGATGAAAGGAAGAAGCATATGAAGAACCGCACCATTCTCGTCGCCGGAGCCGGCGGCTTTATAGGAGGTCATCTGGTGGCTGACCTCGTCGCCCAAGGTTTTACCGACATTCGAGCCGTCGATGTAAAGCCGTTCGATGATTGGTACCAAACCTTCGACGGCGTCGAGAACGTAAATGCCGACCTGAAAGACAAAGCTGAATGCCGCGCGGCTTGTCGCGGCGTCGGCCGCGTGTACAATCTGGCGGCTGACATGGGGGGCATGGGCTTTATCGAGAATAATAAGGCCCTGTGCATGCTCTCGGTGCTAATCAACACTCACTTGCTGTTGGCCGCCGAAGAGGCCGGCGTCGAGCGATATTTCTACGCCAGTTCCGCCTGCGTCTACAACGCCGACAAACAGCGCGACCCAAACGTTGTTGCCTTGAAGGAAGAAGACGCCTACCCAGCCATGCCTGAGGACGGCTACGGTTGGGAGAAACTCTTTTCGGAGCGGATGTGCCGACACTTCCGCGAGGATTACGGGCTGGTGACTCGCGTCGCCCGGTTCCACAATGTCTACGGCCCTAACGGCACATGGCAAGGCGGCCGCGAGAAGGCGCCGGCGGCCATTTGCCGCAAGGTGATTCATGCGGCCGAGACCGGAGAGCATGAGATCGAAATCTGGGGCGATGGTCAGCAAACCCGCAGCTTCATGTATATCGACGACTGCGTGCTTGGCATCAAAGCCATTACCGACAGCGATATCCTCGAGCCGATTAATCTCGGTTCGAGCGAGCTGGTGAGCATCAATCAGTTAGTCGACATTGCCGAAGACATCGCAGGCATCAAGCTCAAGCGGAGCTACAACCTGGGTGCTCCCAAGGGAGTTAACGGCCGCAATAGCGACAACACCAAGATCCAGGAGTACCTGGGTTGGGAGCCGTCGATACGGTTGCGCGACGGCATGGCCAAGACCTATGCCTGGATCCATGAGCAATATCTGGCTGAGGCGCAGCAGCACGCCCCCGGTGTTGTCCGCAAATCAAGCCACTACCCCTTGATGCCCCTACATTTTGTTTTTGCACCACTCCGGAAACGTTCACGCCACACTTTGATTGGTGCATTTTCAGGGAGCATTGTTTTTCGCTACGGTGGAGTTACCGCCGCCGACCAGACGAACGGCGATCGTTTCGGCGACCTGCTGAGGTCACGCTGGTAGTAGGCGTCATTGACCAGGTCTCGACAGCAGAAGAACAAACGCCACTGACCGTTGATCGAGCCCAAGACAGCGATAAGCTCTGAAAAAGTCTCTCACCGTTACCTTCATGCCACGTGTCACGAGAAATCAGAGCCGCGAAGTGTCTAATTTTGAACCGTCGACACACGATGTTCGGCGACAACGCTGGGTGGATTACGCAAAAGGGCTCGCAATAGCGTGCGTCGTTTTTTCACACGTGTTGCAAGGCCTTTTGTCGGCCAAGATGCTCGCGGCGACTCCGGGCTGGCAGTTCATCGACTGTTGGCTCTACACGTTTCAGGTTCCGGTATTTTTTTTCATTTCGGGAGTTTTTGTAAAGCGAGTCGAAGCTCGGACTTCGCCGCGAAAGTTTCTGCAGGACCAGTTGCTCCGAATCGGCTACCCATATGTCCTTTGGCAAACGCTGCAGATTCTGATCATGCTCGCTAGCGGCGGCGCGACGAATCGCTCGGTCAGTAGCTTCGATCTGCTCAAGTTTCCCTTACACCCAATGTTTCAGTTCTGGTTTCTTTACGTGCTGCTGCTGATTCTTTCTCTCTACGCTGCATTGCGGTGCTTGAACATGTCGGACCGTATTATTTTCTGGTTGTTTCTATCGATGTTGTTCTGGCCGGAAATCGCCTACCCCTTCAATCTTTTGCGCACCAATGCGGTCTACTTCGGGTGCGGTCTAGTGGCCCCCGAAGCACTGAAATGGATGACGAACTGGTCGATGGCGGCTCTGGCGTCGTGCGGCGCTGGATGCTTTGCGGCCATGACGCTCCTCGTCACATTGGGACTTGCGTATCCAACGCCGTTTCGACCCGTGGGCGCGCTGTTCGGAATACTCGGAACTACAGCGATTGCCATGACCTTGGCCAAACGGTCGGAAGTACCGGGACTCAGCTTCATCGGCAAATATTCGCTGGAAATCTATTTGGCGCATGTGTGTTTCACGGCCGCCGTGAGAATCCTTCTTTCGCGTGTGCTTCATGTTAACGACGTATCGCTACAATTCGCGCTGGCGATCGTTGCAGGCCTGTTAGGGCCATGCGTAATCGGAGTCTTTGCGAATAGTTATAAGATTCCGACATTTCGTCTGACATCGTGGAAGTGACGCGACGTCTCCGTGCGGGACCGGGATGATCTGACCACTAGTGTAAACTTTAGTAAAACTGTATGAACTTTGTCCGAATGCGAGATCAATAATGCTCTCTTGGTTGTCTGGAGCGTTGCGTCGCTGCAAGAGCCGGCAACGCTGCGCCGAGAGATCTCGCCTCAACTTTCTGAGGAATTCTCTGCGTTTCGAGCAGCTCGAAGCTCGGGAGCTGCTCGCAGCCGTCTCGTGGATCGGGAGCGCCAACGGCAATTGGGACGTAGCTGCCAACTGGAGCAATAACGCTGTTCCCACGTCGACCGCCGACGTCACGATCAACACGTTGAGTGCCGCAACGATTACCATCGAACCGGGCGACGTAGAATCGGTCAATTCTCTTGCCGTGAGCAGTAATGACTCGCTCTTGATTGCCGGTGGTTCGCTGACCACGGTAGTGGGTTTGACCAACAGCGGCACCATCATTGTCTCCGGCGGGTGCAACCTGACGGTGAACGGCGTTTTCAGCCAAGCCGCAACCGCAACGCTGTCGATGCCCGGCAGCGGCTCGACGGCCAATCCGGCGATCAACCTCGCCACGAATTCCGATTTCGAATCCCCGGTCATCGCCAATAGCACGACCGTGCCGACCGGCTGGAGTAACTGGGGAACGGCGTACCTCAGCACGCAGTACGCCTACACCGGCGCGCAATCCCTGGTGACGAGCGGGCCAAACTCAGCAGCGGACGAGTCGTTTGCCATCACGCCCGGCGCGGCGTACACCGTGTCAGCCGACGCGATGATGCCCGCCGGCAACGCGCTGACCGGTAATGAACTGGGTGTGATGGAATTGCTGTTCTACGATTCCTCAGGCACGCTGATCAGTTCGTACACCGCCCCCAATGCGATTACCGTGTTGACCGCCTCGAACACGACGGGCGGCCCACTCTCCGGCAGCGTCGGCGGCCAGGGATGGAACCAATTCACTACGAGCGCCGTGGCGCCGTCGAACGCCGCCACAGCGAAGGCGATCGTTACCTCCAAGATAAACTCCGGCACGGGTGGCGGGGAAGTCTTCTGGGACGATGTCCAGTTCGGGCCGTCCGTCGCCCTGAGCTCGAGCCCTGGCCCATCCAATTTTGTCGCGGGCAGTATTTCCAACAGCGGAGCGATTAACATCTCCGCCGGAAACAACCTGACGGTGAACGGCGCATTCAGCCAAACAGCCACCGCCACGCTGTCGATGGCCGGCGGCGGAGCAATGGCCGGCCCGGCGATCAACTTTACCACGAATTCCGATTTCGAATCCCCGGTCACCACAAACAGCACGACGGTGCCGACCGGCTGGGCTTACTGGGGAACGGCGTACCTCAGCACGCAATACGCCTATACCGGCGAGCAATCCCTGCTGATGAGCGGTGCAAACTCAGCAGCGGACGAGACGTTTGCCATCACGCCCGGCGCGACGTACGCCGTGTCAGCCGACGCGATGACGCCCGCCGGCAATGCGCTCACCGGTAACGAAGAGGGTGTGATTGAATTGCTGTTCTACAATTCCTCGGGCGCGCTGCTCGGCTCGTACATCGCGCCCAATGCGATTACCGTGTTGAACAGCTCGAGCGCGACGGGCGGCAAGCTCCCTGGCAGCGTCGGCGGCCAGGGATGGAATCAATTCACTACGAGCGCCGTGGCGCCGTCGGATGCCGCCACCGCGAAGGTGATCATTACAACCAAGTTGCCCTCCGGCACGGGCGGCGGGGAAGTCTTTTGGGACGATGTCCAGTTCGGGAACTCGTCCAATTTCGTCGCGGGAAGCATTTCCAATAGCGGCTCCATCACGGTCGGTCCGAGCAACAAGGTTATCACCGGCGGCACTTTCACGCAGACCTCAACCGGAACCTTGGACATTCAGCTCGGCGGCGCTCCGTCGTCCGGTCAGTTCGGTTTCGTCGACGTTACCGGCGGGGCGACGCTCGGCGGGACGCTCAAATCGGACGTCGTTTACGGTTATACGCCCTCGAGCACGGATAGCTTCACTCCCTTCGAGTTTGCCAGTGAAACAGGCACCTTTTCGAATTATTCACTACCTGGCAGTTCGATCTGCCAGTTTGCCGGCACCGTCACCTTTACAAACGTTGTCATCAGCGCCATCCCCTTGACGACAGTGACCGCCGCGATCAACGCCAACGCCAACGTCGATGCCGCCTCGACGAATCTGCTGGGGATCAACTTGGGCTACTGGAACTCCCAACTGGGGACGACTCAGACACAGCAGATGGTCACGGCAGCTGGGCTCGACATGTATCGATTTCCCGGCGGAACCTCCGCGGACGATTACCATTTCAACGTCTCTAATAACCTTGGCGACGTTTCCGCCGAAACACTCGCGCAGTTCGTCCAATTCATCTCGGCGGTAGGCGGCACCGGTTTATTGACGGTCGACTATGGCTCGGGCAGCCCGCAGGAAGCTGCCGCCGAATTGGCCTATCTGGAGGGCTCGCCCACCGACACGACTACGATTGGCACGGGTATCGAATGGAACGACAGCACGGGCCAGTGGCAAAACGTCAACTGGAACACGGTCGGCTACTGGGCCAGCCTGCGCGGCGCATCGCCGCTGACCACTAACGATGGCCTGAATTTCCTGCGGATCGCTCATCCGGCCCCGTTTGCCAACATCAAGTATTGGGAAATCGGCAACGAGCAATATGGCAGTTGGGAAACCGATCACCACGGCACCCTCGGGCCCGGTGGGGTGAGCACCGGCGTCCAGCACGATCCGGCCACGTACGTGACCTTCGCCCAGCAGTTTGCCACTCTGGCGACCGAGATCTTAGGCACGGCCGGCCTGCCGGGCATTTCGATCGGCATCGACAGCACGGATCCGAACAGCCAGTGGACGACGAATGTGCTTGCCGACGGGCTGAGCATCGGATTCGTGCCCGGCTTTATCTCCGATCACAGCTATATGCAGGCGCCCGGAGCCGAGAGCGACTCCGCGCTGCTGAACAACACCGATACGAATCCCGCCAGCTATCTGGACTGGTCGGCGCGTTATGCCAGCTACGAATCCGTGCTCCAGCAGACGCTCTCGAGCAAGGCCTCGAGCGTGGTGGTCATGGCCACGGAATTCAACTCCGTCTACGGCGAACCCGGCAAACAAACCACGAGCCTGGTGAACGGACTGTTCCTCGCCAACTCGATCGGAAGCCTGCTCGAAAGCGGCTACGTTGGTGCCCTTTTCTGGGACATGACCGGGGACCCAAAAACAGCCGTGAACAACAGCAACCTGCTGTACGGTT
Source organism: uncultured Planctomycetia bacterium (assembly GCA_963807715.1). Classification (GTDB taxonomy): domain Bacteria; phylum Planctomycetota; class Planctomycetia; order Pirellulales; family PALSA-1355; genus CAWECK01. The sequence goes on along the minus strand of CAWECK010000012.1, from coordinate 443,332 downwards.
GGCGGACGTTCGGCGACTACAGCATTTTCGGAGATAGCACTAACAGCAACCCTCCGTACAACGGATCCTATATTACTTATCCGAGCTATTACGCCTTGCAACTGGCGTCCAAGATCGTGGCCGGCGGCGGCGAAGTCGTCTCGGCGACCAGCAACTATGGCGACCTCGACGTCTACGCGGTCAAGGAATCCAACGGGCATCTGGAACTGCTGGTAATCAACACCAACCCGGCCGCCGGCCTGAGCGACCAATTCAATCTGACGGGCTTTCAGCCCAGCGGCTCGGCACAGGTCTGGCAGTACGGCGAGGCCCAGGACACCGCCCAGAGTCAGAGCGCAACGGTGCGTCCGCTCTGGCCAACTTCAGTGCCGCATTGAACCTGAGCGGCGCGAATTTCAGTTACACGTTTCCGGCCTATTCCATGACCGTTCTCGACTTGGCGCCGGCCCTGGTGCTCAGCGGTCCGCCGATGGTGGCGGTCAGCAACTCGCAGCAATTGACGTTCAGCGGCGCCAATGGGTTGTCTCTAAGCGACGCGGCGGCGAGCGGTGCGACGATTGATACCGTTGCGTTGAGCGTCAAGACCGGCACGTTGAACGTGAACCTGAGCGGCGGTGCTGCGATCGCCGCCGGAACGAACAATACCTCAAACCTGACGCTCAGCGGGACCGTGACCCAATTGAATGCAGCCCTTGGCACGTTTATCTACACGGCTCCGGCGACCGGCAGTTCCGACACACTGACCGCCATCGCCACGGACGGCGGCAACTCGAGCACGCCGCTGACGACGACGATCAACTTTCAAGTGTTATCGACGGTGACTGCGCTGACCGCCTCACCCCTTACAATCACCTACGGGCAGAGTGTCAAGCTCTCAGTCACCGTGTCGAGCACGCCCACGCCCAACGAAGGCATCGTGACGTTTCTGAATGGGACCACCACGCTCGGCACAGCGCCGGTCAGCAATGGCGTCGCGACGCTGAACGTTACGACCATTTCGGCAGGCAATCCAGCGGTAACGGCGGTTTATAGCGACCCACTTTTCAACTTTTCCAATAGCACGAGTCCGATCGTCAACTTGACCGTCAACAAGGCGACCTCCAGCATTAGCGCCAGTGACGCGAGCGGTGCTTATACGGATTCCGGCTTTGTCGCCACGAGCCTCATCAATGGGGGCGCCAGCCTGGAAGGAGTCTCGCCCACATTGACTTACTACATCGGCTCCACGAAGGGCGGCTCGGGCTCGCCTGCCGCTCCGATCAACGTTGGCACGTACACGGTCGTGGCCTCGTTTGCCGGCAGCGCCGACTATGCTGCCGCGCAGAGCAGTCCCGCGACGTTCACGATCGCGGCGGTGCCGCTGACCATCATCGCCAACAACCAGACCATGACGTATGGCGCGGCACTCCCCAAATTCACGGCTAGCTATGCGGGATTTGTCGGCAGCGATACTGCAGCCAGTCTAACGACTCCGCCGACACTATCGACCATAGCCAGCACTGTCATTCATGTGGCGGGGAGTCCCTACGCGATCACGGCCTCAGGAGCCGTCGACCCAAACTATACGATCAGCTATGTAGCCGGCTTGCTCGCGGTGACGCCAGCGCCGCTGACGATCACGGCCAATAATCAGAGCAAGGCGTACGGGGCACCAATTCCGACGCTAACGGTCAGTTACTCGGGTTTCGTCAATGGCGACAACTCAACCAACTTGGCCACGCAGCCCACGCTGACAACCACGGCCATGGCCACGAGCCATGCTGCGAGTGGCCCGTATGCGATCACGGCCGGCGGCGCGGCCGATTCCGATTATGCGATCAGCTTCGTGCCAGGCGTCCTCACAGTCACTCAGGCGACGCCCACGATCATCGTTTCGGACGCCAGCGGACTGTATACGGGCTCCCCTTTTGTGGCCACGTTCACCGTAGCCGGCGTCGTCAGCGGAGTAGACAGCAACCCGGCACCGTCGCTGGAGCAAGTTGCGCCCACGCTCGCGTATTTCGGAGGCACCGCAGCTACCGGCACTCCGCTCTCCGGCGCGCCATCGAACGCGGGCACGTACACGGTCCTGGCCAGCTTCCCCGGCAGTACAGATTATACTAGCGGCACGGCGAGCACCACTTTCACTATCAGTAAGGCCACGCCGACGGTGACCGTACCCGCGGCGCAGAGCGCGCCGTTCAACACGGCGTTGGTCTTCTCCTCGGCTAACGGCAACGCCCTCTCGATCACCGACCCCGGCATCAACAACATCGTGCAATTAGCGCTCGGCGCCACCAACGGCACGCTCACCTTGGGCACGACCAGTGGCCTGACCGTCACGGCCGGCACCAACGGTTCGGCCAGCCTCACCGTGCAAGGCCCGCTGACCGCGATCAACGCGGCGCTGAGCGGATTGACGTTCACGCCCTCCGCGAACTACGGCGGCGCCGCCAATGTCGCCTTGAACTACAGCGACCTGGGAGGCGGCGGCGCGGGCCCGGCGCAGACCGTCAGCACGAGCGTGGCCATCACGGTCAAGTTTCCGATCTACACGATCGTCGACCAAGCCAGCGGCTATGCCGAAACGGCCGGAACCTGGGCCACGAGCAGCGTCACGGGTTACAATGGCGTGGCTATGCGGACCAGCGCTTCGACCGCTCCGACGAGCGCCGTGGCCACCTGGACACCCACGCTGGGCACAGGCGAGTACCTGGTGTCGTTCTACAATCCGGCCATCGCCGGGGCCTCGACCGACGCCAAGATCACCGTCTTTCACTACGGCCTCACCACCACCTACACAGTCAACGAAGCCAGTGGAACCCCCGGCTACGTCATCCTGGGATCCTGCTACTTCACCGGAACGGGCGGTGAGTACGTCAGCATCTCCCAAGGCGCTACCGCCGGCCTGCTCTACGCCAACGCCGTCCAGTTCGCTCGCGAAGGATACACGCCCACCGTCACCGTGCCGGCGGCGCAGAGCACGCCGTTCAACACGGCGTTGGTCTTTTCCTCGGCCAATGGCAACGCCCTCTCGTTTACCGACGCCAGTATCAACAACAACGCCGTGCAACTGGCGCTCAGCGCCACCAACGGCACGCTCACCTTGGGCACGACCAGCGGCCTGACCGTCACGGCCGGCGCCAACGGTTCGGCCACCCTCACCATGCAAGGCACGCTGACCGCGATCAACGCGGCGCTGAGCGGATTGACGTTTACGCCCACCGCGAATTACGGCGGCGCCGCCAATGTTGCCTTGAACTACAGCGACTTGGGCGTCGGCGGCGCGGGCCCGGCGAAGACCGTCAGCACGAGCGTGGCCATCACGGTCAAGTTTCCGATCTACACGATCGTCGACCAAGCCAGCGGTTATGCCGAATCGGCCGGAACTTGGAGCACGAGCAGCGTGGCGGGTTACAATGGCGTGGCCATGCGGACCAGCTCTTCGACCGCTCCGACGAGCGCCGTAGCCACCTGGACGCCCACGCTGGGCGCAGGCGAGTACCTGGTGTCGTTCTACAATCCGGCAACCGCCGGGGCCTCGACCGACGCCAAGATCACCGTCGTACAGAACGGCACCACCACCACCTACACGGTCAACGAAGCCAGTGGAACCCCCGGCTACGTCGTGCTGGGATCTTTTTACTTCGCCGGAACGGGCGGTGAGTACGTCAGCATCTCCCAAGGCGCTACCGCCGGCCTGCTCTATGCCAGCGCCGTCCAGTTCGCTCGCGAAGGGTCCACGCCGGCGGTAACCGTGCCGGCGGCGCAAAGTACGCTGTTCAACACGGCGTTGATCTTCTCCTCGGCCAACGGCAACGCTTTCTCGATCACCGACGCCAGTATCAATAACAATATCGTGCAATTGACACTCAGCGCCACCAACGGCACGCTCACCTTGGGCACGACCAGCGGCCTGACCGTCACGGCCGGCGCCAACGGTTCGGCCACCTTCACCGTGCAAGGCACGCTGACCGCGATCAACGCGGCGCTGAGCGGATCGACATTTACGCCCACCGCGAATTACAGCGGCGCCGCCAATATTGCCTTAAACTACAGCGACTTGGGAGTCGGCGGCGCGGGCCCGGCGCAGACCGTCAGCACGAGCGTGGCCATCACGGTTACGTTTCCGATCTACACGATCGTCGACCAAGCCAGCGGTTATGCCGAATCGGCCGGAACTTGGAGCACGAGCAGCGTCACGGGTTACAATGGCGTGGCCATGCGGACCAGCTCTTCGACCGCTCCGACGAGCGCCGTAGCCACCTGGACGCCCACGCTGGGCGCAGGCGAGTACCTGGTGTCGTTCTACAATCCGGCCATCGCCGGGGCCTCGACCGATGCCAAGATCACCGTCGTGCATAACGGCACCACCATCACCTACACGGTCAACGAAGCCAGTGGAACCCCCGGCTACGTCATCCTGGGATCCTGCTACTTCACCGGAACGGGCGGTGAGTACGTCAGCATCTCCCAAGGCGCTACCGCCGGCCTGCTCTATGCCAACGCCGTCCAGTTCGCTCGCGAAGGATACACGCCCACCGTCACCGTGCCGGCGGCGCAGAGCACGCCGTTCAACACGGCGTTGGTCTTTTCCTCGTCTAATGGCAACGCCCTCTCGTTTACCGACGCCAGTATCAATAACAATATCGTGCAATTGACACTCAGCGCCACCAACGGCACGCTCACCTTGGGCACGACCAGCGGTCTGACCGTCACGGCCGGCGCCAACGGTTCGGCCACCTTCACCGTGCAAGGCACGCTGACCGCGATCAACGCGGCGCTGAGCGGATTGACATTTACGCCCACCGCGAATTACAGCGGCGCCGCCAATATTGCCTTAAACTACAGCGACTTGGGAGTCGGCGGCGCGGGCCCGGCGCAGACCGTCAGCACGAGCGTGGCCATCACGGTTACGTTTCCGATCTACACGATCGTCGACCAAGCCAGCGGTTATGCCGAATCGGCCGGAACTTGGAGCACGAGCAGCGTGGCGGGTTACAATGGCGTGGCCATGCGGACCAGCTCTTCGACCGCTCCGACGAGCGCCGTAGCCACCTGGACGCCCACGCTGGGCGCAGGCGAGTACCTGGTGTCGTTCTACAATCCGGCGACCGCCGGGGCCTCGACCGGCGCCAAGATCACCGTCGTACAGAACGGCACCACCACCACCTTCACGGTCAACGAAGCCAGTGGAACCCCCGGCTACGTCGTGCTGGGATCTTTTTACTTCGCCGGAACGGGCGGTGAGTACGTCAGCATCTCCCAAGGCGCTACCGCCGGCCTGCTCTATGCCAGCGCCGTCCAGTTCGCTCGCGAAGGGTCCACGCCGGCGGTCACCGTGCCGGCGGCGCAAAGTACGCTGTTCAACACGGCGTTGATCTTCTCCTCGGCCAACGGCAACGCCCTCTCGTTTACCGACGCCAGTATCAATAACAATATCGTGCAATTGACACTCAGCGCCACCAACGGCACGCTCACCTTGGGCACGACCAGCGGTCTGACCGTCACGGCCGGCGCCAACGGTTCGGCCACCTTCACTGTGCAAGGCACGCTGACCGCGATCAACGCGGCGCTGAGCGGATTGACATTTACGCCCACCGCGAATTACAGCGGCGCCGCCAATATTGCCTTAAACTACAGCGACTTGGGAGTCGGCGGCGCGGGCCCGCGCAGACCGTCAGCACGAGCGTGGCCATCACGGTTACGTTTCCGATCTACACGATCGTCGACCAAGCCAGCGGTTATGCCGAATCGGCCGGAACTTGGAGCACGAGCAGCGTGGCGGGTTACAATGGCGTGGCCATGCGGACCAGCTCTTCGACCGCTCCGACGAGCGCCGTAGCCACCTGGACGCCCACGCTGGGCGCAGGCGAGTACCTGGTGTCGTTCTACAATCCGGCGACCGCCGGGGCCTCGACCGACGCCAAGATCACCGTCGTACAGAACGGCACCACCACCACCTTCACGGTCAACGAAGCCAGTGGAACCCCCGGCTACGTCGTGCTGGGATCTTTTTACTTCGCCGGAACGGGCGGTGAGTACGTCAGCATCTCCCAAGGCGCTACCGCCGGCCTGCTCTATGCCAGCGCCGTCCAGTTCGCTCGCGAAGGGTCCACGCCGGCGGTCACCGTGCCGGCGGCGCAGAGCACGCCGTTCAACACGGCGTTGATCTTCTCCTCGGCCAACGGCAACGCTTTCTCGATCACCGACGCCAGTATCAATAACAATATCGTGCAATTGACGCTCAGCGCCACCAACGGCACGCTCACCTTGGGCACGACCAGCGGCCTGACCGTCACGGCCGGCGCCAACGGTTCGGCCACCCTCACCGTGCAAGGCACGCTAACTGCGATCAACGCGGCGCTGAGCGGATTGACATTTACGCCCACCGCGAATTACAGCGGCGCCGCCAATATTGCCTTAAACTACAGCGACTTGGGAGTCGGCGGCGCGGGCCCGGCGGCAGACTGTCAGCACGAGCGTGGCCATCACGGTTACGTTTCCGATCTACACGATCGTCGACCAAGCCAGCGGCTATGTCGAAACGGCCGGAACCTGGGCCACGAGCAGCGTTACGGGTTACAATGGCGTGGCCATGCGGACCAGCTCTTCGACCGCTCCGACGAGCGCCGTAGCCACCTGGACGCCCACGCTGGCGCAGGCGAGTACCTGGTGTCGTTCTACAATCCGGCGACCGCCGGGGCCTCGACCGACGCCAAGATCACCGTCGTACAGAACGGCACCACCACCACCTTCACGGTCAACGAAGCCAGTGGAACCCCCGGCTACGTCGTGCTGGGATCTTTTTACTTCGCCGGAACGGGCGGTGAGTACGTCAGCATCTCCCAAGGCGCTACCGCCGGCCTGCTCTATGCCAGCGCCGTCCAGTTCGCTCGCGAAGGGTCCACGCCGGCGGTCACCGTGCCGGCGGCGCAAAGTACGCTGTTCAACACGGCGTTGATCTTCTCCTCGGCCAACGGCAACGCTTTCTCGATCACCGACGCCAGTATCAATAACAATATCGTGCAACTGGCGCTCAGCGCCACCAACGGCACGCTCACCTTGGGCACGACCAGCGGTCTGACCGTCACGGCCGGCGCCAACGGTTCAGCCACCTTCACTGTGCAAGGCACGCTGACCGCGATCAACGCGGCGCTGAGCGGATTGACATTTACGCCCACCGCGAATTACAGCGGCGCCGCCAATATTGCCTTAAACTACAGCGACTTGGGAGTCGGCGGCGCGGGCCCGGCGCAGACCGTCAGCACGAGCGTGGCCATCACGGTTACGTTTCCGATCTACACGATCGTCGACCAAGCCAGCGGCTATGCCGAAACGGCCGGAACTTGGAGCACGAGCAGCGTCACGGGTTACAATGGCGTGGCCATGCGGACCAGCGCTTCGACCTCTCCGACAAGCGCCGTAGCCACCTGGACGCCCACGCTGGGCGCAGGCGAGTACCTGGTGTCGTTCTACAATCCGGCGACCGCCGGGGCCTCGACCGACGCCAAGATCACCGTCGTACAGAACGGCACCACCACCACCTTCACGGTCAACGAAGCCAGTGGAACCCCCGGCTACGTCGTGCTGGGATCTTTTTACTTCGCCGGAACGGGCGGTGAGTACGTCAGCATCTCCCAAGGCGCTACCGCCGGCCTGCTCTATGCCAGCGCCGTCCAGTTCGCTCGCGAAGGGTCCACGCCGGCGGTCACCGTGCCGGCGGCGCAGAGCACGCCGTTCAACACGGCGTTGATCTTCTCCTCGGCCAACGGCAACGCTTTCTCGATCACCGACGCCAGTATCAATAACAATATCGTGCAATTGACGCTCAGCGCCACCAACGGCACGCTCACCTTGGGCACGACCAGCGGTCTGACCGTCACGGCCGGCGCCAACGGTTCGGCCACCTTCACTGTGCAAGGCACGCTGACCGCGATCAACGCGGCGCTGAGCGGATTGACGTTTACACCCACCGCGAATTACGGCGGCGGCGCCGCCAATGTTGCCTTAAACTACAGCGACCTGGGGGTCGGCGGCGCGGGACCGGTGCAGACCGTCAGCACGAGCGTGGTCATCACGGTCAAGTTTCCGGTCTACACGATCGTCGACCAAGCCAGCGGCTATGCCGAAACGGCCGGAACTTGGAGCACGAGCAGCGTCACGGGTTACAATGGCGTGGCCATGCGGACCAGCGCTTCGACCTCTCCGACAAGCGCCGTAGCCACCTGGACGCCCACGCTGGGCGCAGGCGAGTATCTGGTGTCGTTCTACAACCCGGCGAAAGCCGGGGCCTCGACCGACGCCAAGATCACCGTCGTGCAGAACGGCACCACCACCACCTTCACGGTCAACGAAGCCAGTGGAACCCCCGGCTACGTCGTGCTGGGATCTTTTTACTTCGCCGGAACGGGCGGTGAGTACGTCAGCATCTCCCAAGGCGCTACCGCCGGCCTGCTCTATGCCAGCGCCGTCCAGTTCGCTCGCGAAGGGTCCACGCCGGCGGTCACCGTGCCGGCGGCGCAGAGCACGCTGTTCAACACGGCGTTGATCTTCTCCTCGGCCAACGGCAACGCTTTCTCGATCACCGACGCCAGTATCAATAACAATATCGTGCAATTGACACTCAGCGCCACCAACGGCACGCTCACCTTGGGCACGACCAGCGGTCTGACCGTCACGGCCGGCGCCAACGGTTCGGCCACCTTCACTGTGCAAGGCACGCTGACCGCGATCAACGCGGCGCTGAGCGGATTGACGTTTACGCCCACCGCGAATTACGGCGGCGCCGCCAATGTCAGCTTGAACTACAGCGACCTGGGGGTCGGCGGCGCGGGATCGGTGCAGACCGTCAGCACGAGCGTGGTCATCACGGTCAAGTTTCCGGTCTACACGATCGTTGACCGAGCCAGCGGTTATGCCGAAACGGCCGGAACTTGGAGCACGAGCAGCGTCACGGGTTACAATGGCGTGGCCATGCGGACCAGCGCTTCGACCTCTCCGACAAGCGCCGTAGCCACCTGGACGCCCACGCTGGGCGCAGGCGAGTACCTGGTGTCGTTCTACAACCCGGCGAAAGCCGGGGCCTCGATCGACGCCAAGATCACCGTCTTTCACTACGGCCTCACCACCACCTACACGGTCAACGAAGCCAGTGGAACCCCCGGCTACGTCATCCTGGGATCTTGCTACTTCGCCGGAACGGGCGGTGAGTACGTCAGCATCTCCCAAGGCGCTATGGCCGGCCTGCTCTACGCCAGCGCCGTCCAGTTCGCTCGTGAAGGATACACGCCCACCGTCACCGTGCCGGCGGCGCAGAGCACGCCGTTCAACACGGCGTTGGTCTTTTCCTCGTCTAATGGCAACGCCCTCTCGTTTACCGACGCCAGTATCAATAACAATATCGTGCAATTGACGCTCAGCGCCACCAACGGCACGCTCACCTTGGGCACGACCAGCGGCCTGACCGTCACGACCGGCGCCAACGGTTCGGCCACCCTCACCGTGCAAGGCACGCTAACCGCGATCAACGCGGCGCTGAGCGGATTGACGTTCACCCCCACCACGAATTACAACGGCGTCGCCGATATTGCCTTAAACTACAGCGACCTGGGCGTCGGCGGCGCGGGACCGGCGCAGACCGTCTCGACGAACATCGCAATTAAGGTGAAATAAAGGTAAGCGTCCGGTGCAGCTTTCAATTACCCACAAGTTTTTGCAATTCGAATCCCCAATGGATATCTGTGAGCCGGGTCAGACCTCGCCAGAGCACCATGTTTCCCGGGGGCGGGTCTTTTCCGCGAGCCAGGTAGCCGCCTAGTTTTGCAACGGCGATGAGGTAATAAGCGACGGTTTTCTTCTTCGTCGGCTTGGTTTTCCCGGTGAGATGATCGAGAAGCTCCATCTCGGTTCTCGTAAAGGCCAGGTCGGCCGAAGCGTTCCGCGTCGCCCGGTTTATCATCGTCAGCCAGAAGACTCTCCACGCGATGATACAGAACACAGCCAGCAGGTTGGTCAGCCGTTCGGCGGTCCTCAGCCTGGACTCCTCGGCTTTGCATTCCGACTTCAGTACTTTGTGAAACGTTTCAATTTTCCAACGCTGCGCATACCAATCCAGCTTCTGAATTGCGGAGGGAAGGTCGTCGACTGGTAAATTCATTGTAAGCGTCCATAAATTCGTTGTAAGCGTCCAGTGGGGCCCGTGTTGTGTGGTCTGCTAGCCTTGAGTTGTGGGATCCACGACATCCGGGGAGCTGAACATGGCTGGACGCACTCGGCGGCGGAATGAGGAGAAGGAGCAGTTTTGGCGGGCGGTGCTGAGAGGGCACGCGTCCAGCGGACTTTCGGTGCGGCAGTATTGCAGTAAGCGTCCGGTGGAACCCGTGGGATGGCACGGGGCGGGAAACGGCCACGGATGATCGCGTCAGGTGTCGTTGGGCCGCCAACGGTCGGACAAGAGGGCCCGGAGATTTTCACGGGTAACCTGTGGCAGCAGTGCAGGAAGTCGCGTCAGAATGTCGCGCAGGTAGGCGAACGGTTCGATCTCGTGCCGGGCGCAGGAAGCGATCAGGCTGTAGTGAACCGCGGCCGCACGCCCGCCTCGTTCGCTGCCGCGAAAGAGCCAATTGCGGCGGCCGATGGTCAAACCGCGCAGAGCCCGCTCGGCTGCCAAGTTGTCGATCGACAAGCGGCCGTCCGCAGCGTAGCGGATCAGCGCCGCCCATTGATTCAGCGCGTAGTCCATCGCCTGGCGCACGGGATGTTTCGGCAACAGCTTGGGCGATTCGCTTTCCAGCCATGCGTGAAACTCTTGCAGGACCGGTAGCGAACGCTCTTGGCGGTCGACGGCAATATGCCCGGCGCGATCCGCCAGCGGAAGTTCGCGCCATTCATGTTCACACCGCGTGCGCAGCTCGCGTTCCACCGCGTATAAGCGGCGAATGTAGGCCAGCGCCGTGTCGGCGCGCGAATTCATCCGCGGCGCGCGCCTCGAAGAAGTTCCTGCGAGCATGAGCCCAACAGCCAACTTCGACAATTCCACCTTGCGACTGCCGATAGATGCCGTCGTAGGCACTGTAGGCATCCGCCTGCAAGTAACCCCGATAGCTTGCCAAGAATTTCGCGGGGCCGTCGCGCGAACGGTCGGGAGTAAAGTCGAAGACCGTGAGCGGATGCTCCTCGTCTCCCACATAGGGCCAGAAACGGCCCGTGTACTTCAGCTTGCGGTGGGCGTCGCGCACGTCGACGTGGGTGTCGTCCGTGTTGATCGAGTACGATTGCAACACTTCGTCGATCATCAGACGATACAGCGGCTGTAGGACGCCTTCGGCCAGCGTCAGCGACCAGCCATCGGTCGTTTGCCGAGAGAATGGCAGGCCGTGGCGGCCATAAATCCGCTGTTGCCGATGAAACGGCAAATGATCGACATAGTGACTGACCAGCGTCTGCGCCAACAAGCCCGGCCCAGCTATGCCGCCCGGAATCGGCTGTGGCGGCTTGGGGGCCGTGACGATGTTCTTCTGGGCCGCGCCAGGGCCACTCTCCACAAGTTGCGGCTGTCGAGCGTATTTCTTCTGAATGTGCCGCACGACGTACAGGCTCGACGGTTGCCACTCGTACTGCTCCGTTACTTCCTCGCCGATCAGTACGAGTTGGCCGGCCCCGGCCAGCAACGCCTTCTCGGCATCGCTCAGGTCATGCACCACGTCTACACGTCGGAAATGATCCGGCTTGGGACGACGACCGTGGCCGCTACGTGGCTGAGGCTGCTCGTTTTCTTCCGCCACCGGTGGCTCTGCCGCCGGCTCTTCCGGTGACGCGTCGAACAGGGCCAACTGATTCGGATCGACCTTCTCGCTGGAACGACCGTAGAGCTTGCGGATCACGAGGTCCAGACGATGCTCCAATTGTTCTCGCTGCTCGCGCTCGCCTCGCAGTGCTTCGAGTAGTTGCAACACCAACGTCCGCAGCGTCTGCGGATCGTCGGGCAATTCAGAAAGCTCCGGCAGTGGCAAGGCGTCCGTGCTCATACTGCGACGATCTTCAGCGCCGCGCGTTGCCAAAGCAAGAGCGCGCGGCAAAAAGATCATGCGCCGCCGCAGGCCGGACGGCGATAACGCGGCCGCCGCGTCACGCTGGCCAGTTCCACGCCATCCAAGAGCATCGCCAGGTCGGTCGCCGAGATCGTCAGACAGGTCGCGTTCTTGTCGGCGTCCATTGCAGGAAAGCGGAAGGTTCCTCGCTCCAACCGCGCGTACCACAGCGCATAGCCATGCGTGTTCCAGTACAGAATCTTCACCCGGTCGCCGCGTTTCGAGCGAAACACGAAGAGATGTCCCGATAGCGGATCTTGCTCAAGCACGCTCTGCACGAGCGCGGCGAGCGTATCGAAGCTCTTTCGCATGTCGGTCGGCTGCAAAGCCAGAAACACTTGAACTTGTCCGGATACGCTCAGCATGATGGACGCTCCAAGGCGGCCAACACGTCGCGGAGCGTTGCCGGGCACATGCCGCGCGGAACCCGGACACGCGTGCCTGTCGGCAGCACGATCTCGATCGAGACGCCGCTTGCCAGTTCGCTGGGCGTAATCTGGACCTTGGCAAAGCGGAGCCGTTCGGGCCGCGGCTCCGTCGCCTGGAGGCTGGAACGTCTCTGCCACGACTTGACTGGCTCGTTCACGGCGGCCGCACGTCGAGCCACTTCTCTTCGCCAAGCGAAGAACGAGGCCTCACTAACTCCCTGATCAATGCAATACTGCCGAACTGAAAGTCCGCTGGACGCGTGTCCTCTCAGCACCTCCCGCCAAAACCGCTCCTTCTCCTCATTCCGCCGCCGAGTGCGTCCAGTCATGCTCATCTCCCCTGATGTCGTGGATCCCACGACTCAAGGCTAGCAGACCGCACAACACGGGCCGCACTGGACGCTTACGTATTGCATGTGAACGGTGCCCGAATAGTGCAGCGCTTGGCGGGTGAATAGTGCAGCGCTCGGAGGGTGATAGGTTCCTAGTCTACGTAGCGTTTCCGGGGAATGAAAGCGTTTTCCCACTCCTCCTCCGGAGGAGGAGTGGGGTCGCAACAATTGTCACGACGAGTCGGATGGTGACGATTCTTCCTGCTCAGGCACAACCGCCTCGTCCCGGCGCTGGCGGCGGGCATCTTTGAGCCGGTAGCTCTCGCCAGTCGCCTCCAGAATGTGGCAGCGATGCGTTAACCGATCCAACACGGCACCGGTCAAGCGTTCGCTGCCGAGCACCTCGGTCCACTGGCCGAACGGCAAGTTCGTCGTCACGATCACGCTCTGCCGTTCGTACGCAGTGCTGATTACATCGAACAGCAACTCCGCGCCGAGCTTACTGGCCGGCACGTAGCCCAGTTCGTCCAAGACCAACAGATCGAGCTTGGCTAACTGGGCCTTCATCCGCAACAGTTGCCGCTCTTCGCGGGCTTCCATTAACTGCGTGACCAGTTCCGTCACGCGATAAAACCGAACTTGATAACCGCGATGGCAGGCTTCGATCGCCAAGGCGGTCGCCACGTGGGTCTTGCCCGTGCCTGGATTGCCGATCAAGATCACGCTCGCGCGCTGCTCAATATACTGACAACGCATCAATTCCGCGACCAACAGCCGATTGAGCGACGGCTGGGATGCGAACTTGAAATCATCGAGCGTCTTGTGATTGGGGAACCGCGCGAATCGCAGTCGCCGCTGCGCGCTGCGTTTCTCCCGATCGAGCAGTTCCATCTCACACAGTTGCAACAAGAACGCCAGGTGATCCACGTTCTCCTGGGCACAACGCGTGGCCAGCTTTTCGCACTCGTCGTGCATCGTCGGCAGTCGCAGCATTTTCAAGTGATGCTGGAGCAGTACCAGGCTTTTGGTTTCGATCGACTTCATCGGTCACCTCCTGGCAGCAAGCAGGCGTAGTGCTCCAAGTGCGGCGGCGGAATCTCGTGACCTTGCAGATGTGGCCGGCCATCCAGGCTGAACCATTGCGATGGCTGTTCGCGCCCTTGCTCAGCCAAGAGTCGAATGGCATCGACCGTGATCGCACCGATCGCCAAGGCACGCTCGATCGCGCGAGTCAACTCGGCCAGCTTCAGCGTCTCCAACAACCGCAGCACGCGGATAAATTCACGTCGTCCATCGGACTGGCGTTCTCCTTCAAGCCGACGCCTGAGCACGTCGAAACAGTCTGGCAGATTCCAGTCCGCCAGCGGCCGCGCGAAGTCCAATGAGCCCGGCTTGCGCTCCAAAAGAGCCAGATAATGCAGCGGATTGTAATGCACGTTTTCGCGTGCCCAATCGCGCGGATGACGAGCAACGACCTGATCGTTGACGACCAGTCGCACCTCTTGAATGCCGCCGACTGCCGTCACGTGGTGATGCGCATAGGCCGTGGGCACCGAGTAATCGTTCGTGTCGAACCGGACTAGCGACAGCGAATTGGCCTTGGCCGGCTCGACGCGTCGGGCTTCAAAGGACTGCTTTGGTAGCGGCAACAACGCACGCTGCTCTTCTTCCAACAGTCCCTGCTTGGTCGTGGGCTGACCTCGCAAGCGACGTTGCAGATCGTCCCGACAGGACTGAACCAACTGCTCATTGAACTCCTCCAGATCATCGATCTGCGGAACCGGCACCATGAAGTTGCGACGAGCGAATCCGACCGAACCTTCCACGTGCCCTTTTTCATTGGCGCGACGCACGAGACAAAAATGATGCTCAAACAGGAAGTGGCTTTCCAACCGCAAGAACTCCTTCGTCGGCGTATCGCCGCGCCGGCCGACGAACTTCGATACGGCGATGCGGCTGTTGTCGTAGCTGATCCGAGTGGGCACGCCGCCGAAGAATTGGAATGCCCGACAGTGTCCTTCTTGGAACGTCTCGGTGCATTCGCGGGGAAACACCTGGCAGAAGAAGGCGTCGCTAAACGGCAGCGCCATCACGAAATAAGCTACCTTCGTCTCTTGGCCTTGCAGTCGGACGGTCGCTTCGCCGAAGTCGACCTGAGCCTGGCCCGCTGGATGTGCGAGCGGCATGAACACCTCGGCCGTGCCGGCCCGCCAAGCACGCACCGCGTCGCCGACCACGCTGATCCCGCCGTCGTACTCATGCTCCGCGCACAGTCGATCGAAGATCCGCTTGATCGTGTGGCGTTGCTTGGGTGGGGCTGTTTTATCTTGTTTGAGAATCTCGTGGATGATCGGCAGCACCCGATCGAGTTTCGGCTTGCTACGCGGCTGACGTTGCCGATAGCCCGGCGGCTCTTCGTGGTTGAGAATCTTCTTCAGCGTTTTCCAGTGCAGCTTGTATTCTTCACAGATCGCTCGCTTGCTCTTCTGCTTGGTCAGCACCAAGCGACGGATTTCGGTCCATTGGTCCATTTCGTCGTACACTCATGTTTCTCGCGGTTCGTAGGGCTTGTGACGGATTTACCGTCGCAAGTCTTCCTCACGAATCCGCGAATCAGGCCATGAGCGCTGCACTTTTCGACCGACCGTCGGCTACCCGCCAAGCGCTGCACTATTCGGGCACCGTTCACACCGTTACTGAAAAAGCGATAGGCAGCCTTCGTCGCGGCCCAATCTTGGCACGCAACCGGCAGCGCATCACCTATTCTCCGACTTAAGTCAGCCAGCACTTTGCCCAGACGGGTTTTTAGCCGTTCGTCGGGAAAATCGCCCCCCTCCAGTTCCCGTTCCACCCAGACATCCATGTCGGGGACCTCCCTAGAACACCACGTCGTAACAGCTGTAGCCGCCGCGACATATTAGCCCCGCGTCGCAGAATGACATACAGAACTTGTGGGTAATTGAAAGTTCCACCGGACACTTACGAGCACTGCCCAACTCGAAGCACTGATTGTGCAGCAAACAATCACAGTTGGCTCAAGCGCAATCGCACCTCGCTGCCACGGCCCACGGCAGGGCACGAATCATGAACTGCCCAGGCAAACCACGCCAATCGCGGAATCAAGGACCTGTGCCGCCGCCAACCGCGGCCAAAAGTAATGAGAAGGAATAGTTTAAGTCACCTGGGAAAAAGAAGAACGTCAGGCACACAAAGTGGAAGTTGGCGACGATGGCCACCCGTCGAATGTTCGCGGACTGAAGATAACTGCGCAGGCCAGGACGTCCTGCCCACTTTAGGATGATGTTTTCCCACAGCTTGGCCGCGGACACTCCTAGACCGTTCAGCACGCCAAAGACGACAAAGTTCCAGGTCGAGCCGTGCCACACTCCGGCAATGGTCATAGCTATAAAAAAGCAGAGAAAAGCCAACGACGGCGCTTTTTGTGGAAAATGAAGGGCCATCCATTTATATAGCGGAGTGAAAAGATAATCGCGGATCCACAAGCCAAGGGTGCGATGCCAGCGAGTCCAGTATTCGATCATGTTTCTGGAAACAAAGGGCGAGTCGAAGTTTTCGGGCATGACGATGCCGCATAATCGCGCCGCCCCGATCACGATATCGCAATATCCGGAGAAGTTGAAAAAGATATAGAGCGGATATAGGTATAACAAGAGCAGCAGTATTCCAAGGTTGCGGTGCGCGGGCAGCGTGGCACCATATTTTGACAGTTCCTGCGAAGCCAATAGTTCCTTGGCCAGGGATTCGTACCAGGAAAGAAACATCGCAGCCACGAGAACGACCTTGATGATTCCGACGAACATTCGCATGAACGAGCGAAGGCATTCATGCTGACTGACCGCGGCGGGCGAAAGACCGTCCCACGCTTCTTGAAACTCCTGATAGCGTTGTATGGGGCCCGCCAGCAGACCAAACGGATTGAGCTGGTAGTTCAAATACGTCCACAACGAAAGATGCTCGATCTGGCCTTGCGAGGCGTCCACGGCAACGTGAATGACCCGGAACAGCATGTAACTCAGGCCGACGATGACGACTGAGTGCTTGAAAACGGCTGCCGGCAGAAAGGGCGTGAGGAATACATATCTCTTGAGCACCAGAAACATTAACAGCAGGGCTACAAAATAAATGGTCGACAACAGCGTGGACGGACGCGCGCCAGTGATTTCGCCACAAGGAAGCCGCTGATTAACAGGACGGCGCTAGCTATCCACGACTTGGCGTCGGGCACGTGTGTGGCCAAAAACGCGAGGCTGCCCACCGCGAAGAACAGTTGCCGGACGCGAACATTGGGCAAACATTGAAAGACCGCCAGTGCGACCACGAATGAAACAAGAAAGGGAAGGCTGCACACACTCACTTAGACCGCTCCACTCGACATGTCCCCTTTGCCAACTCAATCCTTTTTTCCGCGCCGATCAAACAAGCCGCAGCCTCGCGCCTGCTATCAATCGAACAATAACCCCCGAACAGGCGTTTGGTCGATAGCCAGTCGCCCACCTATCTGGCCGGCAAAGCGCCCGTGCTTTTCAGAAACGGAATGCAGATATTCAAGAGAGAGTGTGTGAATTTTTCGATTCCCATTAAGTTTAAATGACTCGAGTCCGCGAAATCGTCGTCCTCAACCAACTCAGACAGATCATACAGCGGGACATTGTCGGCATGGCAAAGTTCCGTAACCATGAGTTTGTAGGCATGTTCAAAGGGGACATTGTCCTCCCAATCGCCTTGCGGGCACAAAACAACCGCGACGTTCACCCGACGCTCGCGCAGTAGCTGGAAAAGACGAGCCAATTCGCCCATTTGTTCTGTTAGTCGCTGCTGCCAATCGGCTTGCATGAACTTTTGACGCAACCGATTGTAGTTCTGCGCTGAGTGTATGCGAGGCGTTCGCTGGTGAATCAATCCGATTGCTTGCCTGCCCAGACATATCCAGACTGTTTGAAGGAATCCCGCTACTTTCGTGCATGATAAGGAATATTTTAGCTCCCACGGGTTCAGGGGTAAGAGCGATATTCCCTCGTCCGCGTCGTATGCGTACTGGCCATACGCGGTCCAGCAGGAGGGAAAATAGGCCGGATTAAGATCACCTCCGGCGCTATGATAGCTGATGGCCATCAAGAACAAATTCCTTTCCGGACCGGCCTGCAAGAAGCCCGGTCGGTTGATTAAGTACTCCACCAACTGTCGTTGCTGCTTGTGGGTCGTCCCGACCATTCCGCAGTTATGGACAAGGCGCTTGATGTCCGGATCACATTCCCAGAGGCTCGTGCCCCAAGCGAGATTCGATCCGCCCACCAAATAGACGCCGCCACGAGAACAATCCATCGCCGGTAGGGCTTCATAAATCAATCGCTGCTCCGAATCAGGAAAATATCCCTTATTGTCATAGATCTTCTTTCTCGCCCGGCTGTCTCGTAACAGTGTGTTCTCCAGCATGTTGGCCAAGCTGCTGTCGTTGGATGCCAACAGTATGACCCAACTCGTGCCCAACACCGTTAGCAAGATCATGACCGTGAGGAAGAATCTGCTGCGAAAAGCGGTCAAGGAATTTGGTTCTAAAGAATTTGGTTCCATCGACTGCATAGGAGCTTTCGTTCGAGTTTCGCACTTTGTGCTAGCAGGATTGACTTACAAAACAAGCCTCGCTCACGATGCAGGTAGGTCTTGGCAACCACTTGCTGATAAGGAGGTTTGTATGAGTCTTGTTGCCTCTTTTGTCGTTCTGTTGCAACCCTTGGTCTTCGTGGTGACCACCCCCAGCTTCGCCAACTTGAAAACCATTCTGGCCGGCTGGGCGTTTGCCTCGCGGCGTACGGTCACCGGCATGTCGCTGACCGCCTGGGCTATGGGTCGCAAACATCACTCGACTTTCCATCGGTTGTTTGCGCAGGCCCGGCGGTTGCTCGATCGATTGGGACCGGCGATCTTCGGCCTGATCGAACGGCATCTTGTCGGCGATCAGATCTTCCTGGCCATCGACGACACCTTCGCGTGTAAGCGAGGTCTCAAAGTCTTTGGCGTAGGCATGCATCACGATCCGTTGTTCTCGACGCGCAAGGTGTCCATTATGATCTGGGGGCACAGTTGGGTCGTGATCGCGCGCTTCCGGCGCTGGCCCAATCGCGTGTTCTGTCTGCAGATTCTGTTTCGCATATACCTGAATCACATCGCTTGCGACCGTCATCGTCGTACCTACCGCGCCCGTCCGGAACTGGCGGTCGAGCTGTAGTGAATCGCGTGCAAGCACCGCAAAAACACGGCAATTCCATCCCCTCGGCGATTCGGACTATGGGGGACAAAGTACGATCAAGCACTTGCCGGCCAAAATGCCATCTCACCAGGTGGATGCATCTGGACGCTCGGTTGCATGAGCCACCGCCGGCGCGTTTGTCCGGCACCAACTGCCGACCGCGCAAGCGCGGCTTGCGACTGCCGACTCCACGCCAGTTGCCGACCTCCCGCGCACGGCGTTTGATGCTCGATCTCTATGGTCGCCGCGATCGGGTTCGATTGGCCGAATCCCAGGCGCACTGGCATAGTGCGCCGGATCGACCGCAGCGTATGGTGGCCATCGATCCGCTGTTCGGCGCGGAAGAACCCGGCGAGCGTTCTCTTCGACCTGCCATCACGCGGCGGCGGAACAAATTCTGGAGTAGCATGTCCAGCGGTGGTCGTTGGAAGTAGCGTTCCAGTACAGCAAGCAGTCGCGAGGCTTTGGGGAGCCGCAAGGCTGGCCCAGTCCGGCGGTGGAGCGTACCGCTCCAATGGCGACGCTGTTGTATAGCTGAATTGTGGTGTGGTTCGTCCACGATAATCTTCGATCCTACTGCACCGTCTGTAGACCGTGGTACCCTCAGAAGCAACACGCTTCCTTTGCCGAGATGTTATCAACGCTTCGTCGGGCGAGCATTCGGGAGAAAGTTTTGTTACTCCTGTCCGTCGGAAACTCATCCAAAACCTGCAAAACATCACCGCGCTGGCCGCCGAAAAGTGCGAAACTCGAACTAAGTTCCAACGCCAAGCCACGAAGAGCAACGCGAAGAAACAGAAGGAGGCCCGACACCATCCGTGCAAGATCGACATTAACGAGACTTCTCCTTTCCTCATGTCCTTCGCGTCCTTGTGCTTAGCCTGCATATTGTTTCTTCGTTGAAGCCAGTGGTTGCGTGGTTGTTCGTGTTTATCCCTCGACGTATAGATCGTTTCTACACGAGAGCCTAGAATGCCTCGTAGAGTACCTTGGCAGAATTGCTTTGACTTAGAAGAAGCAAGGTAGCCACCACTGTCATGAGAACCGTCGCCAGCGTCATTTGCAGGGGATGCTCGCGACCATACGCGTCCAGGCGGTACAAGAGTTGGCGAATCATATCAGTCCTTCACGCGGAATTACCGGAATGATGCTGACTCGCATCAAGAAAAACGCCGACAAACCACGATACAGCGCGGTTGTAGCAGCTCATTCGTCAACCCGCTTCCAATTCCCATGCGCACAGACTTTTTTAAACGCCCCTAACTAGCTGTCTTACCCTGATTCTACTTCAACAGATCTTCTCGCGGAAGCCCCCAGAAAGCCAACTCTGAGTGGCTGGACGTGTGCTGCAGCGCGAGAAGGTTCATTGCTGGCAAAGTGCGAACTGCATGAGTTGCCGGTGCGACCCGCCCCCGACTGCCAAAGTCGATCAACAAGCAAATCCGTGGACCTTCTTCCAGTAACGCCAACGGCTGTTGCATCGGGCCGCGGCGCGTAGGGCAACTATCAAATCATGTGAAGACAAAACTCGCCGTACGAGAACGTCGACTGACAGGCCTGTTCCGATCGCTGCCGGCTTGCCGTTTAAACAGCCCGTCAAAAATTAGGGGTGGGAGGACGATAGTCCTCGAAGTCGATCGACCGAAACCAAGCGATCGTTTGCCGCAGTCCCTCGCGAGCAGAACCCGCGGCTCCCAAGCCAGTTTCTCGCGTGCTAAGGTGATGTCCGGCTGGCGTCGCGTCGGATCATCAGTCGGAAGCGGCAAATAAACGAGCCGTGACCTTGAGCCGGTAAGCTCAAGAACCAATTCGGCCAACTGGCGAATGGTGAACTCGTTGGGATTACCGAGGTTTACGGGCCCGACGAGATCGTCCGGGGCGTTCATCATCCGAATCAAACCCTCGACGAGATCGTCCCGATAGCAGAACGATCGAGTTTGCTGTCCTTCTCCAAAAATCGTAATGTCTTCACCACAGAGCGCTTGACGGACGAAGTTCGACACCACACGGCCGTCGAACGGATGCATCCGTGGACCATAGGTATTGAAAATCCGCACGATGCGAATGTTGACCCGGTTCATGCGGTGGTAGTCCATAAACAGGGTCTCGG
This sequence comes from uncultured Planctomycetia bacterium, assembly GCA_963807715.1. Taxonomy (GTDB): domain Bacteria; phylum Planctomycetota; class Planctomycetia; order Pirellulales; family PALSA-1355; genus CAWECK01. The sequence continues at coordinate 422,123 of CAWECK010000012.1, read as the reverse complement.
CGACCCTTTTCCCTTCGTCATAGCAGGCGCGGACCTATCGGGTTAACTGAGCCGCGGTATGATTCCGGCTGCGGGTGAACTTCAGGATCGCCGTACACCTCGCTGGTCGAGGCCTGCAATACTTTGGCACGGCAGCGTTTGGCCATGCCCAGCATGTTGATGGCCCCCATCACCGAAGTCTTGGTGGTCTTGATCGGATTGTATTGATAGTGACCGGGCGCAGCCGGACAGGCAAGGTTATAGACTTCGTCAACTTCGAGCAGCAGCGGCTGAGTCACATCATGCCGCACGAGATCGAAGTTTGAATGTTCCAGCAAGTGTGAGACATTCATTTTCTGGCTGGTGAAAAAGTTATCCAGACAGATGACGTCGTGCCCCTGGGCAACCAACCGCTCGCACAATAGAGACCCCAAGAAGCCGGCGCCGCCGGTAACCAGGATTCTGCGATTTCCGGCCACAAGTGGTAACTCCTCAGGACTTTCATCAGAACGATGCCAAGTTAGGCAACGAAAACAGCAACGAAGTTACCTTGCAAACGGTGCTTCAGTCAGGACCTTTTAAGTCACACTCGCTCTGCCCATCGAATGGTAGATGAAACCGGCCGACTTCATTTGCGCCGGGTTGTAAAGATTACGGCCGTCGAAGATTACAGGCGCACGCATCAGCCGTCGCATGTCCTTGAAGTCTGGATGCACGAATTCCTTCCATTCGGTCATGATGGCCAGCGCATCGGCTCCGGCCAGTGCCATGTTGGGCAACGTCGCGTAGGCCAAGTCAGCGCCGTAACGAGCCTTGACGTTTTCGATCGCCTCGGGATCATGCACTTGCAGCTTGACGCCCCGTTGCAACAATCGGTCGATGAGTACCAGCGCCGGAGCTTCGCGAATGTCATCCGTTCGCGGCTTGAAGGCAAGGCCCCAAATGGCGACTGTACGGCCCTTCAATTCTCCGCAAAAGTGCTTTTCAATTTTATCAAACAGAACCGTCTTTTGGCGATTGTTCACCTCATCCACGGCGTCCAGGATGCGCGGCTCGACGCCGACCTCGCGGGCCATTGCAGAGAGCGCGCGTACGTCCTTCGGAAAACAACTTCCGCCGTATCCCACGCCGGGAAAAAGGAACGCGAAGCCGATGCGGCTGTCGTGCCCGATACCGCGGCGGACATCGTTGATATCAGCATCCATCCGCTCGCAAAGATTGGATACTTCGTTGATGAAGCTGATTTTAGTCGACAACATAGCGTTGGCCACATACTTGGTCATCTCCGCGCTCTCGGGCGACATCGCCAAGAAGGGCTTCTCCGTTCGCAAAAAGGGCGAGTACAGTTCTTTGAGCGTCTCTCCGACCGAAGCGTCGCGTACTCCGACGACGACGCGATCCGGCTTCATGAAGTCATCAATGGCCGCCCCCTCCTTGAGAAACTCAGGATTGCTGGCCACGTGGCACTTGCGGCCTGTTTGTTCCTTTAGTCTGTTGTAGATCTTGGTATTCGTACCGATGGGTACCGTGCTCTTGGTGATCAGGATGGCGTCCGGCGGCAGGTGAGAGGCCAGCATGTCAACCACAGACCAGAGATTCGACAGATCGGCCGAACCGTCCGCGGCCGGCGGCGTTCCCACGGCCAGAAAAATGAGTTTTGCTTGGGTCGCCGCCGCAGCGAGGTCGGTAGTGAACTTCAGACGCCCGGATGTAAAGTTTCGTTCGACCAGTTCGGCGAGCCCCGGCTCGTAGATGGGGATCTGCCCCCGACGAAGCCGTTCGATTTTCGCCTGGTCTATGTCCACACACGTAACATCGTTACCGCTTTCAGCAAAGCAGGTACCCGTGACAAGACCAACGTAACCTGTGCCCACAATTGCGATCTTCATATGTCGGTAAGTTCCTATTGATAGGCAAGAGAACGCGGTCGTCAAAGCTCCCGACGAACCCAGCCAACAGGCTTGCACTTGCTAATGTTAGGGACGGGTAGATAACCGTGCATCAATAATCACCTCGTGAAATCCGGCCTGAATGTTGCGATTCACGGTGGGGCAGATCCAGCAGAGGCTGCTGCAATGTCCATGTGGATTGGCCCGCGCTTTGGTGTTTGCCACTCGCGGATATCCCCAGATCAGCCGGGCCGCCTACTCGTGCGGTGTTGACGCTGTCTTCTGAGCTTAATTGCGATTGGGATGATTGGCATCTGGCAGATCCCCCAATATAACTGGCCCATGTCGGGATCCAGACTCCCCCTAAAGAGGGTTTTATGACGCTATTAAACATAGGTTCGCGACGCATCCCTTGGCAACACCGGAATGACAAATAAGAGCCCCGGAATGCCCTGCAAATAGCGCGCCAACGAATCAACTTTGAATCGACTACGGTTTTCCCACGGAGCCTCGCAAGCTGTGTGACGACTCCCGACAAAACATCATGTTTTCGATGAATTGTGCATCGCCGGCCAGCTTCTTCAACAATATGCGATATGTTTGACGTCCTGGCAGACGTCTCAAAATGGTGTAACGATTCGAACCCGAGTTAGTATTAGAAGCTAACTAGTACTACAGCGCCTTTTCGAGCACCCTTTTCCGCCGCAGCCGTTCGCGGCGGCGGCAGTGACTTTCCTTAGCAATCCTATTTCGATGCTGACGCCAACGTGACCATGCGATGATTTCTCGCTCGTCCCAACTCCAAACGTCGAGCAGGTACATCAGCACGGCACGCACCTCGGGCACCGTCGTCTGCAGGTTTTTTTCCCACTCGCACGCGTTGCGATTCGAGAAAGAACATTGCCAACAGCGACAATGCCGTGTGATGATGCCAGCCCGTCCAGCCCCGCGTCTCATACTCATCCAAGCCGCACTCGCCTTTGCCTGCTTGAAAGTCTTGTTCAATCGTCCAGCGGCAGCCGGCAACCGCAGCCAACTCCCTCAACGGAACGGACATGGGAGCGTTCGAACGCTGATACTTCACGTCTGCCGTTTGTTCTACCCACCGTCGCACCAACAGTCGCTCGGGATCGGGAGCGGGACAGCCCTCTTCGGAAAACCAAACTGGCAATTCCGCGTATTCATAGATCCGTGGACCTTGGCTTCCCTCGGCCACCGTGATCCGCCGCCAACCCGGCTCGGGCAGATCTGCGACGGCTTCGGCAACACTGATCGGTTTGCGAGTAGCCTTGGGCAACTTCGTATGCCGACCGCCGCGCCAACCACTTTGCCGACAGGCCGCATGCGCGGCGCCGGGTCCAGACGTAGGCGTTGGCAGAGCTATCCAGAACGTACCATTTCTCCAGAGCCCGAACGGTTCGGACGAACGTCGGGCTGTCGCCAAAAAGACTGTCCCCTCCCACCCAGCGAAAAGGCAGGCCCGCCGCCATTGCGTTTTGAATCATTTCCGCCGCCAATGCGGGCTTGGCGCGATAGATGACGGCCTCCGGAATGCCAGCGTCCGTCCGTCGCTCTGCGTGGTTCGTCCATTCCTCCGGCAAGAACAGACGGCGATCGATCAACGCGTGCCCATGGGTAGAGCAATAGATCACAAACACCCCGACTTGGCAATTGTCGACGCGTCCCATCGTACCGACATACTGACGTTTGACTCCCACCGATTTACTGCCCTTCTTGGGGAAACCGGTTTCGTCCACGTTCAGCACGGCATCGTCATCTCCCAAGACTTCCGACACTTGCCGCTGCATCTCGGCAATCACTTCGCGATCATTCCAGACACCCTCGGTAATAAATTTCTGCATCGTGCGAACCACGCCGCCATCAACCTGCTCAGCAATATTCTCGATGTTCCGTCGATCGCCTCCAACCAGCAGACCCTGGACAAATCGCCCGGCATGGGGCTGGTTTTCAGAGCGGCCAAACAATGGCAGGTAACGATCGAGAAAACTATTCAACTCCGGTTTCAAGCGTCGCAAATACAAGGCATCTATGCCAAGGCCTCCGATCGACAGGTTCAAAATCGAAACGTCGAACCCTCTTGTAACGAATTTCGAAACAGCGTAGAAGATCAGTTCAAAAGGCGCTGTAGTACTAGAGCGTCTCCATTTTAGGTGTGGTGGTATTCGCAGTTTTGGAAATAATTTCTGCACTCGGTTTCAGTGAACTATTCGAGGATACAGCCGCAGAATTTCCAGAGTTTGTCGATGGTCCGTTCCACGCCGTCTCGGGGCAGTTTCTTCAGCTTGGAAAACGCGATCTCGATCGGATACAGATCTGGCGAGTAGAGGAGAAGATAGCGCAGCTCCCGGCCCTCCGCTTCGATGGCTTTGCGGATTCCAGCGACCTAATGGCTGGAAAGATTGTCCATTACGACGATGTCGCCAAGTTTTAACACGAGCGCCAGATGTTGCTCGACCCGGGCGCGGAACTGCGGACCGTCGATGGCTCCCTCAAGCATGCCATTTCGGCGGATGCGGCGCTGCCGTGTTCGGCGTGATCTGGCCGGTCTCGCGACGCTGCTGTTGGATGTGCCGCACCCAAGCTTCCGAAACCTTGAAACGCAACGCAATCGCACGCTTTTCTTCGTTCGAATCGCAGGCGGCTAGCACCTCGCCGCGAAACGCTGCATCATAGGGGGCCATCGGTTCATCTCCTGGAGATAAACCTCCACTTACCTGATTGGCCTAGAATGTGCCAGAGCCCGGATGATACCGTTCTAGGCACCGGCCGCCACAATAATACGCACGAACTGACCGCCGCGTGCCTCACGTGAGCCGGCGGTCGTGTGCCGAAGCTGCCGAGGTCCCCGACTGAATTCGTGGTCGAGGCACGATGACCACGCTGGCGTCCAACGCCGTCTTGCTCACCGATCTGCGTCCGTGTAACCCATCGGATGCCTCGAATGCCAACGCCAGGCCGATGCCACGATTTGGCCGATATCAGAATGAGCGGGTTGCCATCCCAACTCGCGTTTAGCCCTTTCCGAACTGGCGACAAGTGCGGTGGGGTCGCCGCTCCGACGGTCGACAAACCTGTGGGTAATCGGCCGTCCCACAACCTGTTCACTGGCTCGCAGCACTTCCAGCACGCTGACTCCGCAGCCCGTACCGAGATTGTAAACGCGTCCTTCTCCCGGTTTGACGAGTTCCGCCGCCAACTCATGAGCTTGCGCGAGATCCGCGACATGGACGTAGTCACGCACGCAGGTTCCGTCCGCCGTTTCATAGTCATTTCCGTAGATTAAGAATTCCTTGCGACGACCGATCGCCGCTGAGAATATTAGCGGAATGAGATGGCTTTCGCTTTTTCGGCACTCGCCATGCAGACCGTCGAGGTCGGCCCCCGACGCGTTGAAATAGCGAAAGATGACGTAACCAAGGCCATAGGCTTTGGCATAGTCCTTCAGCATCCATTCAGCCGCCAGCTTGGTCGTGCCATAAGGAACTTCAGGGATCTGCGGAGAATCTTCGTTCAGCGGCATTTTAGCGGCGAAGCTATAGGTCGCCGCGGTGCTACTCATGACGATACGGTCAACTCCGGCAGCTCCCATCGCGTCGAGAACGTTTTTTGTTCCGACGACGTTTATTCGGTAATAGCTCTCGGGATCGTTGATCGAATCCGGCACTGCGGCCATTGCCGCGAAATGCATCACAGCTTCGATTCGATGAGAACGTAGCGACTTGGTCAACAGGTTCAAGTCAGATACGTCGCCGACGATCAGCCGGGAGTCGGGTACAGCAGACGCATTGCCTTGGAGTAGATTGTCGTAGGCCACGACATCGTGGCCATGTTTTAACAGCCACCGCAGGCACGCGCTGCCCACATAGCCTGCGCCCCCGGTAAGCAAAATCCTCATCATCTCATCTCCGTAGACACGGTAGTAACACACTCAATGTTTGCCAGCAGCCGGGCTCCGGTCGCCAACTATCAGAGAACCGACACTCATCAAATCGTTCGCGGCTGCGAGGCTCCAGCATCCTAACCTCCGGCCAAGGTCCACGTCAGCGCTGCAATTTCCCCGGTTTGGTCTCCGCATTGTGGGCGTCGATCAACGCTTGCAGTTCGTGGACGATTTCCGGACGGTCCGCGGCGACGTCGAATTTTTCGCCCGGATCGTGTTCCAAGTTGAACAGGAGTGGCGGGTGGTGCTCGGCGATCGTCCAGGCTCCCCACTTCGCCGTTGTCCCTGGAGCGATGCTCTTGCGATGAATTTTCCAAGGACCTTTGCGCACCGCCCAAACTTCCTCGCCAAAATAATAGAAAAGGAGGGCCTCGCGTCCCGCCGCGTTGGATAGAAGCACGGGCGAAATATCGGCCCCGTCGATGATACGGTCGGTCGGTATCTGGCCGCCGCCCAGCATGATAAATGTGGTGAATAGATCCATCGCGGTGGCAAAGGCCTCGGTTGTTATCCCAGCGGGAATCATCCCCGGCCAGCGGAAAATCGCCGGCTCGCGGAAGCCCCCTTCCCACGTGGTGACCTTTCCTTCCGTAAACGGTCCGGACGAGCCTCCCTCGAGCTTGCGGCCAATCCATGGGCCGTTGTCCGAAGTGAACATGACCAGCGTCTCGCGGTCGATGTCCAGTTCTTTTAAGGCCTTGAACACCTCGCCACACGACCAGTCGAGTTCCTCGACCGTGTCGCCGTAGATGCCCCGGCGGCTCTTGCCGCGGAACTTATCACTCGCGAATAGGGGCAGATGCGGAAACGTATGTGCAAGGTACAGGAAGAAGGGCCGCTTCTTGGCGTTCTCGCGAATGAATTTGAGCGATTCCACGGTGTACTGCTTGGTGAGTTGGCTCTGGTCCGGCTCTGACGTGTTCGTGACTTCGAAATTCCGGATCAGTGGATGGGGCGGATCGCCTTTAAACGTGGGATTGTTCGGCTGTGCCCAGGGACTCATGTCGTTTGCATAAGCCAGCCCGAAGAAATAATCAAAGCCATGATTGAGCGGCAGATAGGGCCGTTGCCAGCCGAGGTGCCATTTGCCGACGCAGCCCGTTGCGTAGCCGACAGATCGCAGTGCGCCGGGCAGCGTGACCTCGCTGTCAGGAATTCCGCCCGTGCTCTTGGGAATCAAGACCTGGGTCATACCGCTACGGATTGCATAACGGCCTGTCAGCAGCGCTGCCCGGCTGGGCGTGCAGACACTTGATGCGACGTAAAACTGAGTGAACTTCATTCCCTCGGCGGCCATCTGGTCGAGGTGGGGAGTAGCGATGGTCGGGTGGCCGTAACAACCCAGATCGCCGTAACCGAGGTCGTCGGCGAGAATGATGATTAAGTTTGGATGTGACAGCGGGGCGGCCGTCGCGGATCCGCTAAGAAGCATGGCGGCTGATAGGAGCAACACTTTAGCGGTCGTAAAGAAACTTGCCATGTTCATGGAGAACCGTTGTCCTTGTTTGCTTGTCCGAGTGGGGGCAAATCGCCCACCAAGTGATCGGCAAGCCGATTTCCGTGATTCTGCTGGCCTGAATTCGTTCCCAACCAAGAGTGCTCTAGCTATCTTACCAACGCGGCAAGCTGACTGGCAATCTCCTGATCCCGAGCTGCTTCTTCCGTCTAGCAGTCTGCCTATGGGGTCGGCAAACGGCTAAAATCCGGAACATTCGCTTCACCCAACTTTTTCCATTAGCGGTTCGCCCTATGCTCGCCCGCTGCATCGTCCACGGTTTTCTCGCGATTTTTGCCCTGGCCGCACACGCTGCGAGCGGCAAGGCTGCTGCGGACGAGCAAGCGCCGCCATTCCGTGGGTTCAAGCATTTGGACAATGGCCAGATCCGTCTCGGGATCGATCTGGACCTGGGTGGCGCCATCACTTACTTGTCGGACGCGAACGGCGCTGACAACGTCGTCAACAGCTATGATTTTGGCCGCCAGATCCAAATGTCGTTCTATGCCGGCCCGGTTCCGTTTGGCGTCGGGGACAAGCAGCCAAAGAAACATTGGAACCACATCGGCTGGAACCCCACCCAGTCGGGCGACGATTATCATCACGGCTCGCGCGTGATCGATTATCGCCAGGACGGGAACAGCTTGTACCTCAAATGCGTTCCACTGCAATGGCCGCTCGATAGCGTGCCGGCTGAATGCACGTTCGAGGGTTGGATCACGCTCGCGGGCCGCACGGCCGAAGTGCGCGGCCGTCTTAACAACCAGCGCAGCGACAAAACACAATACGCCGCCCGGACTCAAGAACTGCCGGCGGTGTACACCAACGGGCCGCTCTACCGGCTCATGACCTATTCAGGCCCGCGTCCTTTCACGGCAGACGCCCTCGAACGGATTATCAAGCCGGCCGATAGCCCGGCACCCTGGGCCCAATGGCGTGCCACGGAAAATTGGGCCGCGCTCGTGAATGACGATGATTGGGGGTTGGGGATCTGGAACTCCGGCTGCTTCGAGTTCAGTGGCGGTTTCGCCGGAGTTCCCGGGGCCGGCGGTCCGAAGGACAATTCCACCGGCTACATAGCTCCCAATCACCAGGAGATCTTGGACCACAATATTCAGTACGACTTCAGCTACGTGCTGATCCTGGGCCCATTGGATGAAATTCGGCAATATGTTTACCAGCATGCTGCACGGCAATCTCTGCCGGACTACGAATTCCGCACGAGCCGACAACATTGGTGCCTGCTGAACGCGCAGGACGCTGGCTGGCCGCTGAAGGATGGCTGGCAGGTTAAGCTGGACCAGCCAGATCCGCAGTTGTTCTCTCCGGAGGCGTGTTGGCAGGCGGACGACGTTCCGCGGATTTCAATCGAGGCGGCGTACCCTACCGCAACCAGCCAGAAGAAAGGCCAGGTGTTTTGGAAACGCTTCGACGACCACAATTTTACCGAACAGCGCAGTCTTGACTTCGCGATTCAGCCCGACGGCCAGTACCACACCTATACCCTCGAACTGGCGTCGTCAGCCAACTATCGGGGCGCCACCATCACCAGACTCCGCTTCGACCCGGCGCCCGGCGGCGTTGCCGGCGATTTTGTGACGATTCGCCGAATCGCCGCGGTTAAATCCGGCAACAAGTAACTGTCACCGTCATCGATCGCGTCGCAAAACGACGCAACGGCCGGTTGTTGTGTGGCATCGGCCTGCTGACATGGCCGCATCAATCGTGTGGTCGAGGTGGCCAGCGGGAATGAACGCCGGCCACCTCATCACCAGTTTCGAGGACGGCGCATAAAATGGCGGTGCCTCGCAACGTGTTTCTAGGTAGACGGTTCGCGCCGACGCAGCTTCCTTAGAAACGGAGGACAGCCACGGATTTCAGGGAAGCGACTGCTCAAGCCGCCCTTTCGGCCGAGCGCTACCGCAGCGGAGTCTTTCTCGGGGTCCAACTGCTCCTTCGGCCGCTTCTTCTTCGGCGGTGGATCGGAAGGCGCCGAGGCACCTGTGATATGATCCACGATAGAGTGCGCGATTTGAACGGGGTCGCGACCCGCCGATTTCTGCTTGCGTGAGCGATTTGGCACGGATAAAGTATGGCTCAGCTTGTCAATCCGTAAACACAAACTAGGCGAACATGAAGGAGCCTCTGATGCCGTTTAACCGAATTGAATCGCCTGTTCAATGTGCTTTTTCCGTTTCCAGTCAAGCGCGACCTCTGATCCGGCAAGAAAGCACTACCACTACCGACATTCGCATTTTCGCAATATTCAACCAAGGGCCAGGTACGCTTAAAGTTCAGGTCTCAAGCGTGAGCGGCGAGCCCCATGACGTCGCTCCCAATGAAACACAGAATGTACTTGTGCGCGTCGATTCAACGGCAACGTTCCAAGCTGCGAGCGGCACGGTGTCAGGCTGGTTTGCAATGATCGGCGTGATTTGAAGCTCGGCTACCTGGGATTTCCCGAATTCCCATTTCAAAATGGCCCACGGATTTGGTCGGACCAGTCAAGTGGGCATTGCGCCAGTTTGGTTAGGTCATGGTTTATGTGGAGGTCTGCCAGAGCGGCAACGACCGTGAATCACTCTTATATTCGCGGGTTGGTTACCGCATGACCTGAATTCCGTCGGGAGTTGCCTCGGTCTGACAGCGGGTGTTGGGCCGATGCCGTATGGCGAACGGCCCAGACCCAAACGGGGCGCGGCGAGGATTCACCTTTTGCCATAGGCTTTGGCGAGATCTCTCGTGTATTCGGTTGTAATTGTGGGTCGCGATGTCAGTAACCGAACAGAGAAGCGTCTGTGTGTGATTTCATGGGGTGCCAGAAGAATACGGATTCCTCATCTCTGTTCCACGGAGGGATATGGAGTTCAGGGCGTGCAACTGCGGTCATAGCCTCTTGCGACTTCATGCCGCGACTGGACAATCGCAAGTAGCGCTGGTCTAGGCTGTCAAGGGTTGATGGTTGGTGTTTATCAGGTGCCGGGATGCGGAATCAGAAGATCTGATCGGTGACGTCAGGATCAATGATGGTGTCAGGCTCACTTGCGAGGTTGGCGAAGAAGACGTCGTTATTGATCGGGGAGCTGCCTTGCAGGGTGTTCCCCTTTTCGTTGCTTTGCACCGTCGACGAATTCAAGACGACGGCGAGAGCTCCGGCGGTAATCGAACCGTTGCCGAGATTGGCCACCCGCTGGCTCAAGCTTTCCGCCGAGCTCCATTCGTTGAGCAACGCTTGCAAAGCCAGGTCGTTCGTGTCGTAGGCGGTGGTGCCGCCGATGATCAGGGCATCCCCGGAACCGGCCTCGATCGTCGATTTCCCGCTCCCGGCGATGAGGATGTCGCGGCCGCTGCCTCCCGTGATCGTGTTCGCGCCGCTTCCGCCGACCACCACCGTCGGACCGCTGCCGGCTTGGACGATGTTCGATACGCTCCCCCCCGCGTAGATCGACGCGGCAGTCGTGATCGAACTATCGATCGAGATGCTGTTCTGGTCGGGGCCGCCGTAAATCACCAGCCGGCTGAACCCAGCCGTCGGAGTTGCCACCGTTTGATCCACGTTGACCGTCGGGTCGGTGATGATCACTTCCAGTGCGCCGGCACTTTGAGTGCTGGGCTGAACGTGGATCTGGTCGTTGCCGGCCGCCCCGCCGATGAACAGCGCCGTCTGGCCCGGGTTGGACGGATCCGCTGCGGAGACCACATGTTGGTTCGTCAACGTGAAGGTGGCCGAGACCGCGGCACCCGGCGTCGAGGCGATGACGCTATAACTGCCGGCCACGCCGTTGGCGGTGAACGCCGGGGCCGTCGCCGTACCCGCAGAATTCGTCGCGACCACCACGCTGGTCAGGCCGCCGGCGAAGGTGCCACTGGCCCCGCTGGTGGGCGCGGTGAAAGTTACGGCAGCGCCACTGACCGGTTTACCGGCGGTATTGACGACGTTAACGGTTAACGCTTGAGCAAACTGGCCGTAGTCCACACCGGTCTGTCCGCTCCCTGACGTGGCCGTGATGAACGGGTCCGGAATTACGGTGAAGGTGAGGGCTTTGCTGACGACACTGTAATCCGTGCTGCCGTAGAACGTGGCCAGCACGGTGTAGGTGCCTGCGGCTTTCGGCGCGACGGATGTGGAGCTGGTGCCGCTGGCGGATGTGCCGGTGTAATAAGCTAGCGACGGCGTGACGCTCTCCAGGCTGGGCCCCGCCGTCGACTGACTTCCCACGCCGGCTACCGTATCGGTGGCGGGGAAGGACGCGGTCCCATTAGCAGTCCCACCCGCGTCGTTCAGCGTCAACGTCGGCGCGGCCTTGGCGATGGTGAATGTCGTGGACGTGCTGGTGCTGTTGTAGTCGGTAGAGCCGGCGAAGGTGGCAGTCGCCGAATAGGTGCCCGCCGCGGATGGCGGGGCGCTGCCGAGAGATGTGGCTCCCTTGAAGTATGTCAGCGTCGGGGTGACCCCTTCCAAGCTGGCCACTCCGTTCACCGTGTCGGTCGCGACGAAGGCCGACGTATTGTAGACGGTGTTGAGGGGAAGGGTAATTGCCATCGACGGCGCTCCCTTCGTGATGCTGAACGTCGTTTGCGCGGTGGCGTAGCTGAAGTCGGTGCTGCCGGCGAAGCTGGCCAACACCGCGTACGTACCGAACGCACTCGGAGCGCCGCTCAAGGCAGAACCCGTGGCGCTGGTGCCCGAGTAATAGGTCAGAGTCGGTGCGACCCCTTCCAGGCTGACTCCTCCCGCCACCATGGCCGTGGCGTTGAACGGAGATCCATTGTAATTGCCACTCGTGTCGGTCACCGAAACCGAAGGCACGGGCTTGGTAATGATGAACGTCGTGCTGGCAGTGTTGGGCAAATAGTCCGTGCTGCCGGCGAAGGAGGCCAGCACCGTGTAGGTGCCCACCGTCGATGGCGCGGCGCTCAAGGGGGATGCAGTAACGACGCTCGTGCCCGCGTAGTAAGACAGCGTCGGAGCGACCCCTTCCAGGTAGGCCCCTCCCGCCACCATGGCCGTGGCAGGGAACGAAGAGCCGCTGCTGTAGCCGCCACCGGCGTCGGTCACCGTAACCGTCGGCGTAATCCGGCTGATCGTGAACGTCGTGCCGATACTGGCATAGGCGTAGTCCATGCTGCCGGCGAAGCTGGCCACCACCGAGTACGTGCCCGCCGTGGAAGGAGCGCCGCTCAGAGCCGTGCCCGTACCCGAGTAGTAAGTCAGCGTCGGAGTGACGTCTTCCAGTTTGGATCCGGGTGTCGATTGGGTTCCCACACCCGCGAGGGTAAAGGTGGCTGGGTACGTCGAAGTGCCCGTGTAGATTCCGCCAGTGTCGCTAACGGTCAGCGTCGGCGCGGCTGGGGTAATGGTGAACGTGGTGCTTGCAGTCGTGCTGGTGTAGTCGGTGCTGCCGTTGAAGTACGCCAGATACCGTGTAGGTGCCTGCAGTGATTGGCGGGGTGGTCGTCCAGGCGGTGCCGGTGGCGCTTGTGCCAGTGTAATATTGCAGTGTTGGCTTGACATTTTCTACGCTGGCCATCCCATTCACCAAGACGGTGGCCGGGAATTGATAGCTGGTGTAATTCCCGCTCGCATCGGTCACGCTCAGCGACGGTGCGCCACTGCTGATCGTGAACGTCGTGTTGCCAGAGGCACTGGCATAGTCCGTGCTGCCGGCGAAGCTGGCCACCACCGTATAGACACCCGCCGTGGATGGCGCGCCGCTGAGAGCCGTTGCTCCCTTATAGTAAGTTAGCGTTGGCGTCACCGTTTCCAGGCTGGCCGCGGGCGTGGACTGGCTCCCGAAGCCGGCTACCGTTGCGGACGCGACAAATGCCGAGCCGTTAAGAGAACCGCTCGTATCGGTCGCCATCACGGTCGGCACGCCCTTCACGATGTTGAAGGTCGTGGCAGAACTGGTGGCAGACGTGTAGTCGGTGCTGCCGGCGAAGCTGGCCAGAACCGTGTACGTGCCCGCCGAAGTCGGTGCACCGCTCAACGCCGTGCCCGTGGTGCTGCCAGTGTAGTAGGTCAGCGTCGGAGTGATCCCTTCCAGGCTGGCGGTCGTCTGGCTCCGCCCGCCACCATTCCCAAGCCGTGAACGGCGATCCGGTGTACGTTCCGCCACTATCGGTCACGCTCACCGTCGGAGTGGCCTGGCTGATCGTGAACGTCGTGCTCGCCGTGCCGCTGGTGTAGTCGGTGCTACCGGCGAAGCTGGCCAGAACCGTGTACGTGCCCGCCGAAGTCGGAGCGCCCGACACCACGGTGCCGCTTGCACTCGTGCCGAGGAAGTAGGTCAGACCCGGCGTCATCCCTTCCAGACTGGGCCCGGTCGTGGCTGGTGCCCGCCACCGTATCGTGGCCGTGAACGCGCCGCCATTGTACGTTCCGCCACTGTCGGTCACGCTCACCGTCGGCGTGCTCACGGTGCTAGCAAAAATCGTGAACGTCGTGCTCGCCGTGCCGCTGGTGTAGTCGGTGCTCCCGGCGAAGCTGGCCAGAACCGTGTACGTGCTCGCCGCAGTCGGAGCACCGCTCAACGCCGTGCCCGTGGCGTTCGTACCCGAGTAATAGGTCAGCGTCGGAGTGATCCCTTCCAGGCTGGCTCCGGTCGTCGCCGGCAACCGAGTCCGTGCGGTGTACATCGTGCTGCCATTGTCGGTCACGCCCTCACTCCCGAACCGTCGGCGTGGCCCGGCTGATCGTGAACGTCGTGCTCGCCGTGCCGCTGGTGTAGTCGGTGCTCCCCGCGAAGCTGGCCAGAACCGTGTACGTGCCCGCCGAAGTCGGAGCGCCGCTCAACGCCGTGCCCGTGGCGCTGGTACCCGAGTAATAGACCAGGCTCGGCGGCACGCCCTCGATATTCGTCGTCGTCGCCGTGAAGGCCGATCCGGTGTACGTTCCGCCATTGTCGGTCACGCTCACGCCGGGCGTGGCCTTGACTGATCGTGAACGTCGTGCTCGCCGTGCCGCTGGTGTAGTCGGTGCTACCGGCGAAGCTGGCCAGAACCGTGTACGTGCTCGCCGAAGTCGGAGCGCCGCTCAACGCCGTGCCCGTGGCGCTGGTACCAGTGTAGTAGGTCAGCGTCGGAGTGATCCCTTCCAGGCTGGCGGTCGTCGCCGTGAAGGCCGATCCGGTGTACGTTCCGCCATTGTCGGTCACGCTCACGCCGGGCGTGGCCTTGACTGATCGTGAACGTCGTGCTCGCCGTGCCGCTGGTGTAGTCGGTGCTACCGGCGAAGCTGGCCAGAACCGTGTACGTGCCCGCCGAAGTCGGAGCGCCGCTCAACGCCGTGCCCGTGGCGCTGGTACCAGTGTAGTAGGTCAGCGTCGGAGTGATCCCTTCCAGGCTGGCGGTCGTCGCCGCAAAGGCCGATCCGGTGTACGTTCCGCCATTGTCGGTCACGCTCACGCCGGGCGTGGCCTTGCTGATCGTGAACGTCGTGCTCGCCGTGCCGCTGGTGTAGTCGGTGCTCCCCGCGAAGCTGGCCAGAACCGTGTACGTGCCCGCCGAAGTCGGAGCGCCGCTCAACGCCGTGCCCGTGGCGCTGGTACCAGTGTAGTAGGTCAGCGTCGGAGTGATCCCTTCCAGGCTGGCGGTCGTCGCCGTGAAGGCCGATCCGGTGTACGTTCCGCCATTGTCGGTCACGCTCACGCCGGGCGTGGCCTTGCTGATCGTGAACGTCGTGCTCGCCGTGCCGCTGGTGTAGTCGGTGCTACCGGCGAAGCTGGCCAGAACCGTGTACGTGCTCGCCGAAGTCGGAGCGCCGCTCAACGCCGTGCCCGTGGCGCTGGTACCAGTGTAGTAGGTCAGCGTCGGAGTGATCCCTTCCAGGCTGGCGGTCGTCGCCGTGAAGGCCGATCCGGTGTACGTTCCGCCATTGTCGGTCACGCTCACGCCGGGCGTGGCCTTGCTGATCGTGAACGTCGTGCTCGCCGTGCCGCTGGTGTAGTCGGTGCTCCCCGCGAAGCTGGCCAGAACCGTGTACGTGCCCGCCGAAGTCGGAGCGCCGCTCAACGCCGTGCCCGTGGCGCTGGTACCCGAGTAATAGACCAGGCTCGGCGGCATGCCCTCGATATTCGTCGTCGTCGCCGTGAAGGCCGATCCGGTGTACGTTCCGCCATTGTCGGTCACGCTCACGCCGGGCGTGGCCTTGCTGATCGTGAACGTCGTGCTCGCCGTGCCGCTGGTGTAGTCGGTGCTACCGGCGAAGCTGGCCAGAACCGTGTACGTGCTCGCCGAAGTCGGAGCGCCGCTCAACGCCGTGCCCGTGGCGCTGGTACCAGTGTAGTAGGTCAGCGTCGGAGTGATCCCTTCCAGGCTGGCGGTCGTCGCCGCAAAGGCCGATCCGGTGTACATTCCGCCATTGTCGGTCACGCTTACCGTCGGCGCGGCTCGCCGATCGTGAACGTCGTGCTCGCCGTGCCGCTGGTGTAGTCGGTGCTCCCCGCGAAGCTGGCCAGAACCGTGTACGTGCCCGCCGAAGTCGGAGCGCCGCTCAACGCCGTGCCCGTGGCGCTGGTACCCGAGTAATAGATCAGGTCGGAGGCATCGCCCTCGAGACTCGCGTCGTCGCCGTGAAGGCCGATCCGGTGTACATTCCGCCATTGTCGGTCACGCTCACGTCGGGCGCGGCTCGACCGATCGTGAACGTCGTGCTCGCCGTGCCGCTGGTGTAGTCGGTGCTCCCCGCGAAGCTGGCCAGAACCGTGTACGTGCTCGCCGAAGTCGGAGCGCCGCTCAACGCCGTGCCCGTGGCGCTGGTACCAGTGTAGTAGGTCAGCGTCGGAGTGATCCCTTCCAGGCTGGCGGTCGTCGCCGTGAAGGCCGATCCGGTGTACATTCCGCCATTGTCGGTCACGCTCACGCCGGGCGTGGCCTTGCTGATCGTGAACGTCGTGCTCGCCGTGCCGCTGGTGTAGTCGGTGCTCCCCGCGAAGCTGGCCAGAACCGTGTACGTGCCCGCCGAAGTCGGAGCGCCGCTCAACGCCGTGCCCGTGGCGCTGGTACCAGTGTAGTAGGTCAGCGTCGGAGTGATCCCTTCCAGGCTGGCGGTCGTCGCCGTGAAGGCCGATCCGGTGTACGTTCCGCCATTGTCGGTCACGCTTACCGTCGGACGCGCTCAGGCTGATCGTGAACGTCGTGCTCGCCGTGCCGCTGGTGTAGTCGGTGCTACCGGCGAAGCTGGCCAGAACCGTGTACGTGCCCGCCGAAGTCGGAGCGCCGCTCAACGCCGTGCCCGTGGCGCTGGTACCAGTGTAGTAGGTCAGCGTCGGAGTGATCCCTTCCAGGCTGGCGGTCGTCGCCGCAAAGGCCGATCCGGTGTACGTTCCGCCATTGTCGGTCACGCTCACGCCGGGCGTGGCCTTGCTGATCGTGAACGTCGTGCTCGCCGTGCCGCTGGTGTAGTCGGTGCTCCCGGCGAAGCTGGCCAGAACCGTGTACGTGCTCGCCGAAGTCGGAGCGCCGCTCAACGCCGTGCCCGTGGCGCTGGTACCAGTGTAGTAGGTCAGCGTCGGAGTGATCCCTTCCAGGCTGGCGGTCGTCGCCGTAAAGGCCGATCCGGTGTACATTCCGCCATTGTCGGTCACGCTCACGCCGGGCGTGGCCTTGCTGATCGTGAACGTCGTGCTCGCCGTGCCGCTGGTGTAGTCGGTGCTCCCCGCGAAGCTGGCCAGAACCGTGTACGTGCCCGCCGAAGTCGGAGCGCCGCTCAACGCCGTGCCCGTGGCGCTGGTACCAGTGTAGTAGGTCAGCGTCGGAGTGATCCCTTCCAGGCTGGCGGTCGTCGCCGTGAAGGCCGATCCGGTGTACGTTCCGCCATTGTCGGTCACGCTCACGCCGGGCGTGGCCTCGCTGATCGTGAACGTCGTGCTCGCCGTGCCGCTGGTGTAGTCGGTGCTCCCCGCGAAGCTGGCCAGAACCGTGTACGTGCTCGCCGAAGTCGGAGCGCCGCTCAACGCCGTGCCCGTGGCGCTGGTACCAGTGTAGTAGGTCAGCGTCGGAGTGATCCCTTCCAGGCTGGCGGTCGTCGCCGCGAAGGCCGATCCGGTGTACATTCCGCCATTGTCGGTCACGCTCACGCCGGGCGTGGCCTTGCTGATCGTGAACGTCGTGCTCGCCGTGCCGCTGGTGTAGTCGGTGCTACCGGCGAAGCTGGCCAGAACCGTGTACGTGCCCGCCGAAGTCGGAGCGCCGCTCAACGCCGTGCCCGTGGCGCTGGTACCAGTGTAGTAGACCAGGCTCGGCGGCACGCCCTCCAGCGACGGCGCCGGGTTGCTGTCCACGCCGGTGACAACGCCGGCTATGGTGTCCGCGGCCGTAAAGGCGTAGCCCGTGTACGTTCCGCTATCGCCCGAAACGATGACCGTGGGCGTCGCCTGAGTGACTCTAAGGCCGCCTGCGACGAAGCTGATCGCATAATCGAAATCGGCAGCGCCGTTGACAGTGATCGGATAGAGACTGGCTGATACGGGGCTCGTGGCCGTGGCTGCGGTCAACAACGTGGGCTGCGCGGTCAGGTTCGCCGGAGTATCGCCGTTTACAAAGCCTGAGTAGCTGGCGGCGAGGCTCGGCAATGCAGCACCGTACGCCTTGTTCTGATTATTGGCCGTGATAGTTAGCGGCGCTGGCGTCACATTGAGCGAGCCAGCCACGTAAGTGATCGTGTAGTTTGAGTCGACGGCGCCTGAGGCCGTAATCGCGTAGGGGCTACCCGCAACATGACTGGCAGCCGTGGCTGTAGTCGATAGTGTCGGCGGAGTAGTTAAACTGGCTGCCGTATCGCTGCCGACAAATCCTGCGCAACTGGCCGTGAATGTGGGGGGCACGGCGCCATAAGCCTTGGTTTGGTTGTTGGCGGTGATGGCCAACGGCACCGCAGTGATTGCGAACGTCGCGGGGCTACTCTGCGCGGGTGCGTAGTCGGTGCTGCCGGAAAACGAGGCCACGACCGTGTACGTGCCAACATTGACGGGAGCGCCAGAAAGCGGGGTGCCGGTCGCCATGGAACCAGAGTAGTAGGTGAACGTTGAGGAGATGCCTTCTAGACTAGCCAAGCCGTTCACCGTGGCTGTGGCGGCGTAGGCCGAACTCCGATACGCACCCCCCACATCGCTGACCGTTACCGTCGACGGACCGCTGAGCACCAGGGCCGGCGCCAAGTCGAGAACGGTCATGGAATAGGCCGGAAACGTGTAGCTGAAATTCGCGCCGCTCAGGTTCAATGCGGCACTGAAGTTGGCCAGAGCGGATGCACCGTTGGGCTCTGGCTCTGAGCGGTATCCTGGGCCTCGCCATATTGCCAGACCTGCGCCGAGCCGCTCGGCTGAAAGCCCGCCAGATTGAATTGGTCGCTCAGGCCGGCGGCCGGGTTGGTGTTGATTACGAGCAACTCCAGATGCCCGTTGGATTCCTTGACCGCGTAGACGTCGAGGTCGCCATAGTTGCTGGTCGCCGAGACGACTTCACCGCCGCCGGCCACGATCTTGGACGCCAGTTGCAAGGCGTAATAGCTCGGAAACCCAATATTGGGCCCGTTGTACGGAGCGACGTTGTTGTAACTATCTCCCAAAACGCCGTAGTCACCGACCGTCCGCCAGCCATATAGCAGGTTGCTGTTGTTCGCGGCTGTTTGCGGGTAATAGCCGTCGCGCAGGTCCCAGACAAACGCACCAACGTAGCCGCTTTCGAGCAGGCTTCCGATCGAGTTGGCGAGGAACAGTCCGTTGACCAGGCTCGTGGTTTGTTTGCCAGGGTCGGTGTTGACGGAGTTGAATTCCGTGGCCATGACCACCACGCTCGAGGCCTTGCTCGAGAGCGTTTGCTGGAGCAAGGATTCGTAGTCGGCATAGCGCGTTGACCAATCCAGAACGCTGGCGGGATTCGTGTCGGTGTTGTTCAACAGCGTGGAGTCGCTCTCGGCTCCAGGCGCCTGCATATAGTTGTGATCGGAGATAAAGCCGGGCACGAATCCGACTTTCAGCCCGTCAGCCAGAACATTCTTCGTCCAGTTGTTATCGGAGACGCCGGTGGGATCACCGCTGTCGATGCCGATCGAGATAGCCGGCAGGCCGGCCATGCCCAGGATCTCTGTCGCCAGCGTGGCAAACTGCTGGGCGAAAGTCGCGTACGTGGCCGGATCGTGCTGGGCGCCGGTGCTCACTCCACCGGGAGCGAGAGTGCCGTGGTGATCGACTTCCCAGCTTCCATATTCCTCGTTACCGATTTCCCAATACTTGATGTTGGTAAACGGCGCCGAATGAGCGATCCGCAGGAAATTCAGGCCATCGTTAGTGGTCAGCGGCGATGCGCCGCGCAAGCTGGCCCAGTAGCCGACCGTGTTCCAGTTGACGTTCTGCCATTGGCCCGTGCTGTCGTTCCATTCGATACCCGTGCCGATCGTGGTCGTATCGGTGGGCGAGCCTTCCAAATAGGCCAGTTCGGCGGCGGCTTCCTGAGGGCTACCCGAGCCGTAGTCGAGCGTCACCAAGCCCGTGCCGCCTACGGTCGAGATGAATTGGACGAACTGCGCGATACTGTTGCCGGGACTACCGCCATAGTTGGTGACTACGTTGAAATGGTAATCGTCCGCTGCGGACCCGCCGGGAAACCGATAGATGTTGAGCCCAGCCGCCGTAACCATCTGCTGTGTTTGAGTCGTGACTAGTTGGTTGTCCCAATAGCCCAAGTTGATCCCCAGCAGGTTCGTGTTGGCGGCACCGACGTTGGCATTAGTGTTGATCGTGGTGGTCACTGTCGTCGCCGGGACGGCGCTGATGACAACGTTCGTAAAGGTGGCGGCGGCCGCAAATTGGTATATCGAACTGCCGGGAAGCGCATAAGTCGAAAAGGTGCCCGATTCGCTGGCGAACTCGATGGGGGTGAAGCTGTCCGTGGTCGAGGGCGCATACCCGTAAACGATGTCCGATTTGAGCGTGCCGGCCAGCGTCGCCGCGCCGGTTACGTTGACGAAACCGAACTGGCCGGACGACGGTGCGCCGCCGAGCTGAATGTCCAAGGTCCCGGTCGAGGCCTGCGTAAAAGTGCCGCCGGTGGTAATCGTGTTGCTCGGGCCGACCGTGATGGCGCCGCTGTTGGAAATGCTGCCTGCGACGAAATTGGACGGGCCCACGACCAGGACGGACGGCCCGAACTGGACATCGTCCCAGAAGACTTCCCCGCCGCCCGTGCCGGAGTTAATCTTGGTGGTAACGACCGCCTTCGCGGTGGCGGCGTTCGACGGTGCCACCGCGCTCGTATGGAACTGGTTCCAACCCTGGCCGCCGACGCTACCGGCAAGCGTGCCCCCCGTCGCGCTCGAGGCGGTCAGCACGGTAATCGCATTGGGCGCGGTGTACGAACTGATCAGCGTGCCCGAGGAATTGTAGAACAGCAATTCCATCACCCCCTGTTCATTACCGGTCAGCGGGTTGCCGGCGGGCGTCATCGCGTTGGCTGACAAGGTGTAAGCGGCGCCTGGCGTGACGGCAAACGTCTCCTCTACCCCGGAGCTTGCCCCGCTCATCAGCAACGATTGCGAGCCGGTATAGGCGTATTGCGTGCTGAGGTACGACGTGCCCCAATAACCCCAGCCGGTCGGCACGGTCGTGCTGTTGGTGATGACTGGGGATTCAAAATCGGAATTCGTGGCGAGATTGGTCGCTGGATTGGCCGTCGAGCCGCCGCCGGGCATCGACAGCGTGGCATTGGCGGCTTGGTTGTATGCGCCGTTCACCGTCAGCTTGAACCCGGCGGAGACGGTAATTGTTCCGCTGTTGGTCAACGACGATGCCGTGGTCAGCGAACCGCCGGCAATCGAGAGCGAATCCAGGCTGCCGACGACCAAGCTATCGACCGATTCCACGTCACCCGATTTAATGGTAATCGTCGCGGAACTCGACGTGTTGATCGAAACGTCCGTAGTCGACGCGGGGACAGCGTTGTTGCTCCAGTTGGCGGCTACGTCCCAATTACCCGCTGCGCCCCCGATCCAAGAGACGGCTGTAAGCACTTCCCGTTCTTCCAGCTGCTCGAAGTGCAGGAACTTCCTCAGCAAGCTGAGGCGGGGGCCCTCGGCGAAGCGCTTAATCTTACGGACGCGCAACGTTCCACGCCACCAACGGAACACTGTTCATTTAGCCCTAGAAAAAGGACATCAGCGCACATGCGTTCGAGAAGTGGCCGCTGAATGCTCACAAGAAGGGGGGGACCGCGCAAGGTCCCGATGCGCTGGCGAAAACACTCCATTAACACGGCGCTGCCGCATAATACCATTTTCGGTTGAGGGCGGCTAGAGGTACGCGTCTATATTATATATTGTTTATATAAATTGTCTGGATTTGGTAAAGTTTGCATATATTTCACGCGTCGGGGGGAGGGGCTGGCATGGAGTCGGTCAACGAACTGAACTCGCAAGAACGAGCTCGATGTGAACGGCTGGGGCTACTGCATGAATAGGAGCAGTCATGGATGGCCCGGGAACCGTATTCCTATTCCAAATACCTGCGGATTCGAGTGTTTCGCGATTGCGATGCGGGAATGATGACGCGCGACGTGGCGACTGAGTCTGGGGCAAGTGAGTTATCGCCCGCCTTACAATCGCTGCAATTCAGCTTCAAAAACAAGTGATCCATGCCGCCGACCGGGGATCGCCCGGACATCGCGGCTCGACGGCTCCAGTGGCAAGCAGAGAAGTTGGTCTCGACCCGCGATGGTTCGTCCTTATTGATGGAACGTGGGCCAAAACGAATTTGGCCCAGGTACGAGGTCGCCATGAGCGGGGCACGCGGTTGATTGCAAAACTGCCACACGGCCATTGGAAGACGACCACGTTTGTGGCGACGCTACGTTGCGATGGACTGACAGCGCCCACGATATTTAGAAAGGCCGATTTTCTTGACCTACATCCGACAACAGTTGGTGCCACATTCCAGTAACTGCTCCCCAGACGAGTGCGTAAGCTTCTTCCGCCATTGCGGCTACACTACACAATCATGCGAATCGCCCTAGTCGTCGGCTGGCACCAAAGTCCCACGCGCACAAGTCAAGTGACGCACTACTGGATACCGGGACCGGGCAATCCAAGTTTGTTGTTGGCCTCGCCCAGGCCTATTGCGTCGGCCGCAACAGCGGACACGTCTCGGCCAGATCCACGTCTGGGTCGAGCGGTTCCAGGTGGCCGATCACTTCGGCTTCCAAGCGGCTGGCCACTGTTGCGCTAATGGCATGATTCAGACTGGCGCGGGCAAACTCGTCCATGTGGCCGTACAAGTCGTGGACCTCGGCGTCGTAGAGCATGCGCAGCCGTTCATCGCCTCGAATGTGATGCAACACCCGCAAAGTGGCGTTGGGTGGAAAACTTTCGGGCGAAAAGTGACGGTCCACATAGGCGGCCACTTCGGCTAACAGACGCGTCTTTCGATCCGAGGGTTGCTCGGTAAAGTCATGCACCGCGACGACGATCAAGTCGTCCAGACTAATCCGCAAACGCTCGGCTTCCGCGGCAGCGTGTTGAGCCAAATGATCCGGCAAGTGAACGTGCGCTTCCATGTTTCACCCACGATTGAGAAGAGAAGATGAGAAAGGATACGAACCGCAATCCGAACACGCCTGAAGTGCCTGGGCCATCGCGATCGTCGAAGACTCGAAAAGTCAATCCACGGATTCTAAGTGAACGCTGACGTATTGCAAAATATCTCGAATCGAAACTACCCCCACCACCTGCCCGTGGTCGATCACCGGCAAATGGCGATAGCCGCCAACATCCATCTTTTGCAGCGCATAGGCGATTTCGGCGTCCCCTTCGATCGTCTCCGGCGCCGGCGTCATGAATTGGCAGACGGGCAGATGCCCCAATTCGGCTGCGCGAGCGTTCAAGCGGACCAACGCGTCGCGCTCGGAAAAAATGCCTGCCACCGAAGTGCCGGCAACCACATCACCAGGGTCATAGGCACTTTTGTCGTAGGCCCGTTTCTCGCAGGTACCGTCCGCACCGCCGTTCTGAGAGACCACCACCACGCAGCCGACCGATTCCTCCACCATCTGCTTGAGCACTTCGCGCACCGGCCGGTCCGGCGGCGCCAGGACCGGTCGCCGCGAGGCGATCAGCCGGACTTTATCGCGAAGCAATCCTCGTTCCACGTCCGACTGCGGAGCCGGAATCGACAGAAAGTCCAACGACTGCTCGCATTGCTGACATTGATCCGCGCCTTCGATGTTCTCCGCGCCGCAGAACGGGCAATTCATCATGGCTCGATACTCCAGGTATCCCCGCTGTTGAATAGCTGTGTCAGGTCGCCGACGCTTTTGAGCCGCGCCTCGCTGATTTGGCGATTTACTTCTTCCTCGTACCGTGGACGATCGACCGCGCGAAACACGCCGATAGGTTCGGGGAACTCCGGGTAGCACATGCGGCTTAGCAGGAAGGCCAGGCTCGGTTCGGGAGCCCGTTCGTCATGAAACAGCAAGTCGTCCTCGCTCACTTCGCCGCCCAGTTGCACGACTTCCGGGTCGAGGCCGTGCAGGTGGATTCCTCGATCGCGATTTTTGCCGAACACCAGTGGCTTGCCATGCTCCAACTCCAGCGTGGTGTCGGCCTTGGTGTCGCGGTCGGTGGCGTAGTCCCAGGCGCCGTCGTTGAATACGTTGCAATTCTGATAGACTTCGACGAAGGACGTGCCGCGATGTTCGGCAGCCCGCTTGAGCACCATCCCCAAATGCTTGATGTTCGTGTCGATCGAACGGGCGACGAAAGTAGCTTCGGCGCCGATGGCGATCGCCAGGGGGTGCAGCGGATTGTCGACGGAACCGGCGGGGGTGCTCTTGGTCACCTTCCCCAGTCGAGACGTCGGAGAATATTGCCCTTTAGTCAAGCCGTAAATCCGGTTATTGAAAAGCACGACGTTGATGTCCAGATTGCGGCGAATGCAATGGATCAGGTGATTGCCTCCAATGCTCAATCCGTCGCCGTCTCCCGTGATGACCCAAACGGATAAGTCGGGCCGGCAGCATTTCAGCCCGGTCGCGACCGCCGGCGCCCGGCCGTGGATCGAGTGGATTCCATAGGTATTCATGTAATAGGGAAACCGGCTCGAGCAGCCGATGCCGGAGACGAACACAGTGTTCTCCGGCCGAACGCCCTGCGTCGGCAGGATCTTTTTCATTTGCGCCAAGATCGAATAGTCGCCGCACCCGGGACACCAACGGACATCCTGATCGCTGGCAAAATCGTGCGGCGTCAACACCGGCATCATCGTATCGGTAGCCATCGATTATATTGCCCTTTCGCAAATGTTTGGAATCTTCGGCTCGTTCGCCGCGGCGTAACGGTCATTTCGCTTGCGGCTTAGCAGTTGATTGAAGAGATTCTCAGCATAACTCGCTGATTTTGTGAACGATCTCGGACACGCTGAACGGCTTGCCTTGCACCTTGTTGAGTCCGACGGCATCCACCAGAAAGATGCCGCGGATGAGCAGTCGTAATTGTCCCAGGTTCAATTCGGGAATGAGTACTCGCCGGTAGTTGCGCAGGATATCGCCCAGGTTCGTCGGCAGGGGATTCAAGTAACGCAAGTGGGCATGGGCCACCGACCCGCCGTGCTGTCGCACTTCGTTCACGGCGGTGGCGCAGGCTCCGTACGTGCCACCCCAACTGAGCACCAACAGCTCGCCTTGCTCGGGACCGCTGACGGTTTGCGGCGGAATGTCACGGGCAATGCCGGCTATCTTTTCGGCCCGCAGATGCACCATGTGCTCATGATTCTCCGGCTCATAATTGACGTCGCCGGTGATGTCCTGCTTCTCCAGGCCGCCGATGCGGTGCATGAGTCCTGGCGTGCCGGGGATTGCCCAGGGGCGCGCAGGCGCTCGTCTCGCTGGTACGGCAGAAAATCATGCCCACCCGGGACCGCCGCCGGATGATGCACTTCGATCGGCCCCAACGAGGCGACGTCTGGAATCCGCCACGGTTCGGACCCGTTGGCTACGTACCCGTCACTAAGCACCATCACCGGCGTCATGTAGCGCACGGCGATCCGCCAGGCTTCTTGGACAACCTCGAAGCAATCCGCGGGGCTGCGCGTCGCCAAGACGGGCAGGGGACATTCGCCGTTCCGGCCGCAAATCGCCTGTAATAGGTCCGCTTGTTCCGTCTTCGTGGGCAAGCCGGTGCTCGGCCCCCCACGCTGCACGTTGATCACCAACAGCGGAAGCTCGGTCATGACGGCCAAGCCAATCCCTTCCTGCTTGAGCGCAATGCCGGGCCCACTCGAGGTGGTTACGGACATGGCGCCGCCGAACGCGCCACCGATGGCAGCCGTGATCGCGGCAATCTCGTCCTCGGCCTGGAATGTGCGCACGCCAAAATTCTTATGCCGGGCCAATTCGTGCAGGATGTCGCTGGCGGGCGTGATCGGGTAGCTGGCCAGAAACAATTCGCAGCCACTGCGCTGCGCTGCGGTCATCAGGCCCCAGGCCGTGGCCTCGTTCCCCATGATGTTGCGATATTTGCCGGGGGGCAGATCCGCCTTGGGCACCAGATACTGGCTGGCAAAGGCCTCGGTGGTCTCGCCGTAATTGAAGCCCGCTTTGAGCGCCCGCGTTGGCGTCGGCAATCTCCGGGCGCTTGCCGAATTTGGCCTGGATATAGCGCAGCGTCGGGTCGAGCGAGCGATCGTAGAGCCAGAATACCAGGCCCATCGCGTAAAAGTTGCGGCAGCGGTCGCTCTCCTTGACGCCCAGGTCCAGCATTTCCACCGCGAGCCGCGTCAGCCGGGTCATCTCGACCGGAAACAACTGGTAGCCGGAAAGGGTGCCGTCCTCCAGCGGGTTCGTTTCGTAGCCCGCCTGCTTGAGCGACTTCTCGTCGAAGGCGTCCCGATTGACGACCAAGATGCCGCCGGGCACAAGATCGCTCAGATTCGTGGTCAGCGCCGCCGGGTTCATGGCCACTAGCGAGTCGACCTGGTCGCCGGGCGTGTAGATGTCGCAGCTGGCGAAGTGGATTTGAAAGCCGCTCACGCCCGCTTTGGTGCCGCGCGGAGCACGAATTTCCGCCGGAAAATCGGGGCACGTGGCCACGTCGTTGCCGGCCAGGGCCGACGTGTTCGTGAACTGCGTGCCGGCCAACTGCATTCCGTCTCCCGAATCGCCGCAAAATCGTACGGTGGCCGATGTCAATTCAATCTTAGGACGAACACCACAGGTCACAATTGCCATGGAAAGCCAAACTCCTTGGAAGCCGCCGCTACTTAAAAAAACATTGTTTAATAATCCGCTGCTTAAAAAACACGTGGGTAGCGATCCCGTTCAAGATCCTTCGCGTTGTTGCATCACCGCGTGGGGGACGGGAGGCAGGTTGTAAATCGTGCGAGGGAAATGCTCGACCAGGAACCGCACGATGGCGGCGGACTGCAACACCCCGATCGGCACTCCTTCACGGTCGACGATCGGCAGCCGGCGATAGCCGCCTGTCGCCATCTTGCGAATGGCGGTACCGATGCTGGCTTCGGGCCGCAAGGTGACCGGAGAGCGGGTCATGACGCTCTCGATCGGCCGGTCGAAATCCGTGCATCCGGCCAGCAGCTTGAGCGCGTCGCGCTCGGTAAAGATGCCTACCAGTACCCCTTCCCGGCAGACCAACGCAGTACCGTTGTTGTGCTGCTTGAGCTTACCGAGGACGCTGCGGATCGAATCTTGCGATTCGAAGCACAGGGGTTCCGACAATTCGATTTGATCGACCGATTCGATCGCAACGTTGAACTCGACATCCACGGCCACACCTCCGGTGCAGAGGGCCAACGTGGAACGCAAACAAAACGTGGAACACAAACAAAACGTCCAGCCCAAACACGCCCGGCCAAGAGGCTGGCTGATACAGCCGGCCAGGGGACCTACGGCATAAGCCTTGGGCACATCGAGAAGGGCGATGAAGTGCCTTTAAGAAGCCGGGCGAACCGGGGAGTAATTGCAGACCCAGACAACCCACGCGGGATTATTCAGCCCCAAACAGGGTTATTGGTCACCCACGCGGGGTCATCCGGGGCTCAATCGGCACGCCAGGTTCGCTCATTACGACTCCCCAAGGTGCCTTCAATTTGGAGTTTATCACTTGGCAAATCGGCAAGCAACCATTTTCGCCGGAACATTTTCTTTTGACCCGCCTCGGACGCCGGTAATCCCAAAACGGCGCGCGGCCGCCTCAAAATCCGAGAAATTTCGGGCCCAACTTCTGTGTTTGTCGTCGTTTTTGATTATTATCGGCTCGACGGGGGCTAGCCTGCCTGGCTCATAGGCGTCCGCATCATCAACTCCCTGGGAATAACAGGACCACCGGCAATGATTATGTTTTGGCTGTTGCTGATTCTGGCCGGACTGCAAGCATTAGCGGCCGCTCGCGTAATCAAGGCCCTGAGTCAAGCGGAAACGCCAATGCCAGACGACAAGGAGTGCCCGCGGGCCGTGGTGATCCTCTCGCTGCGCGGCGCCGACCCGAATTTGCCGGAAGCGCTCGAAGCCCTGTTCGAACAGGATTATCCGAACTACCAGGTGCTAGTCGTCCTCGACAGCAAGGAGGATCCGGCCAAACAAGTTTTGGAGAAAGTCCTTAAGGAAAGCCCGGCGAAGCATGTGCGAGTTGGCACGCTAGCGTCGCCCCGTTCGACTTGCAGTCTTAAGGTCAGCGCCCTGTTGCAAGCGTTTCGAGCCTTGGATGCGAACGTGGAGGTGGTGGCCTTGTGCGACGCCGACACTATGCCGCACAATACCTGGTTGCGCGAATTGGTAGCGCCGCTGGCAGACAGTAACGTTGTTGTTTCCAGCGGACTACGTTGGTATATGCCCGAAGAGGTGTCCTGGGGAGCGCTCTTGCGCTATCTCTATAACGTGGGCTCGTTCGTATACGCGTATCTTTATGGCTTCGGTTGGGCTGGGACGATGGCCATCAAGGCCTCCTTCCTGCGCGACTCGGATCTGGCGATCCGCTGGGAGCAAGCGCTGGGGGACGACACTTTGGCCGGAATCGTCGCTCGCAGTTACGGAAAAAAGCAGGTCTTCGTCCTCTCGTTGATCATGGTGAACCGCGAGACGTGCACCGTGCCGGGCTTTATCGATTTTTGCCGCCGTCAATTGCTTTCGGTTCGACTGCACCATTCGGCTTGGGCCAGTGTGGTGGTCCATGGCGTGTTGACCACGGCCGTGGCAACGGCGGGCGTGCTCGGCTTTGCGGGAACTCTGCTAACGGGACGTTGGTGGCCGGCCCTCTGGCTCTTCCTGGGACTTTCCATGTACGCGATGGTAATGGCCGCCATTGTCGTCGGCCTGGAACATTCCGTGCGGCGGCTGGTTCGCCAGCGCCGCGAATCGACGGATTGGATCGATAGGAACGGCGCTTTCGGGTTGCTGCTTGCCGCACCGCTCGCGCAGTTGATCTATTGCTGGGCTCTCTTGTCGACCACCGTGGCAAAGGCATTCCGCTGGCGGGGAATCGATTATCAAATCGTCGGCCGGACGGGCATCCGAATGTTGGGCTATTCGCCGTATCGACCGCAAAAAGAACCGGAGGATACGTCAGAATCGCTCTAACGGGCTATTAAGAATCGCTAGACCCACGCACCGCAAGACTGATTCCAGCCAGTTCACCTTCGTTGGTCCAAGCCAAGCCATTTGTTGTGCTCACGGGCTGCTACCGGCTTGCTGGCAGAATGGGACGCCATGTGGGAGAATCACAAACACGAATAGGATGTTAGGGCACCGTTGCTCTCCGAAACGTTCGTTCGACAACATCGAGTCTTGTTGATTCTTGTGCCGCCATGGATAGTTCCTTCAGCTCCGAGCGAGGAAGACTTCCGTCCGAACCACTCGGGGCGAGAAACTTCCCCACCACGCTTTGGACCGTCGTGCTGAATGCGATACAGGACGACTCGGTCCTGGCCCACGCCGCGCTGGCCCGGCTCTGCGAAGCCTATTGGTATCCGCTCTACGCTTTCGTGCGCCGCAGAGGCCACGCGCCGCATGACGCCCAGGACCTGACACAAGCTTTCTTTGCTCAATTACTGGAAAAACATGGCTTGCACACGGTCGCGCCCGCGAAGGGACGATTTCGTACGTTTCTACTGGCGGCGCTCAAGAACTTCCTGGCCAACGAATGGGACAAATCACAAACCCTAAAGCGGGGCGGAGGGAAATCGCTGTTATCGCTCGAACAAGTCACGGCGGAGTCCCGCTACCAGTTCGAGCCGAACCACGAATTGACGCCCGAACGCCTCTTCGAGCGGCAATGGGCCCTTTCGCTGCTGGAGCAGACGCTGGAGACGCTCCGCTGCGAGTACCAGGCCGGTGGCAATGGTCCGTTGTTTGAAGAATTGAAAGGGACGCTGACCGGAGTTTCGGGCGGTTATGCGGAGATCGCCGCTCACTTGGGTCGGACTGAAGCAGCGATCAAGGTCGCCGCGCATCGCCTACGCCATCGATATCGCGAATTGATACGTTCTCAGATCGCCGAAACCGTGACGGACGGCGACTTGGAGGATGAGTTGCGGCACCTCATGGCTGTGCTACGCGATTGACCTCGGAATTCGGCCTGCCAACGGTTCTCTACAACCAGCACACCAGCAAGTGATTACGCTCGAAGAACTACCAGGAAAGCAACGAATTCGATTTTCTTTTGTAACCTTTCGCGGCCTTTGCTTTTGGTAAGGGTAGGGAACAACCCGCAGCCGTTTACGAAAGGTCCAATCATGTCCTCCGCCAGCCTCTGCCCACGCTGCTCCCAACCGCTTACTGCAAGCGCTCCGCAAGGGCTCTGCCCAAAATGCCTATTTGAAGCCGCGCTGGCAGAGCAGTCGGCCTCGGAGTCCGGGGCCACCAACCTCTTTGAGCCAGATTCGTCTTCCATGCATGCTCATTCGCCTGAAACCGGTGCCGTCATTCGGTATTTCGGCGACTATGAATTGCTCGAGGAGATTGCACGTGGCGGCATGGGCGTGGTCTGGAAAGCTCGCCAGAACAGCCTGAATCGCACCGTGGCGATCAAAATGATTCGCGCCGGGGCATTGGCCAGTGCGGGCGAAGTACAGCGATTCCTCCGCGAAGCCGAGGCGGCGGCCAACCTGCAGCACCCGAATATCGTGTCGATACACGAAGTCGGCGAGCACGGCGGCCAGCACTACTTTTCCATGGACTACGTCGAGGGACGCGACCTGGGCGCGCTCGTGCAATCGGGGCCGCTGCCAGCGAAGCTTGCCGCACGCTACGTGCAGGTGATCGCCGACGCAATTCACTTTGCGCATCAGCGCGGCATATTGCACCGCGACCTGAAACCACAGAACGTGCTCATCAATGACGCCGACCAGCCCCGAATCACCGATTTCGGCCTGGCCAAACTCATATCCGATGACAGTCGGCTGACCCAGTCGGGGGTCGTGATGGGCAGTCCCAGCTATATGCCCCCGGAGCAGGCCGCGGGGTGCCACGACGAAATTGGCCCGCATAGCGACGTCTACTCGATCGGCGCGATCCTCTATGAACTACTCTCAGGGCGGGCGCCATTTTGCGGAGCGACCGCGATGGCCACGCTCCGCGAGGTATTGGAAACCGAGCCCGCCCCTCTCCGCCGCCTGAACCCCGACGTGCCGCCCGACCTGGAAACCATTTGCTTGAAGTGTCTGGAAAAGTCGCCAGCCGTACGATATCCCAATGCCCGCGAGCTGGCCGACGATCTGCGACGCTTCCTCGGCGGCGAGCCGATTCATGCCCGGGCCGCCAGCATCGTGCGTAAGACCATCACTTGGGTGCGACGGCATCCCAGGTTGCTGGCGGCAACTGCCGCCTGTGTCGTGCTGGCGATGGCCTACGGCGGCCTGTACCTCTTTGAAGAAAACGCCTTCTTGCGGTCAAAACAGGCCGATCCGAGTCTCTCGCGCCAATCGGCCCGCGAAACGCGAGCCTGGAGACGGGGTGGGTACTGATCGGCATCTTAGCGATATTGTTCGGAACCCTTACGATCTTGCAGGTGATAGAGCGTGGGAAGCGTCTGCGTTGGAAGGACATGTTTGATCCGGCCACCGCGCTTCGGTCCCGGCAGCCCCTGGGGGATCGGCTGCGGACATTTGCGGCCTGCGTGGGAGCATTTTGTGTCGTCTCGAGCCTGGCACTTCTGGTCAAAGTGATTCAAGCCCAGGTTTGGGAAGGACACGCCCCGCTCGCTTGCTACGGGTACGCTTATGGTGGGGTCTATTGTGGTCTGTGGTTGATCTCCCGCGTGGTGCGTGACTATCGGAATGCTGTCTTCGGAAAGCCCAGTCGCCAGCTCACTCCGGAACAATTGGAAATGTATCGCCAGACGCTCATGACGTTGGATCTTCCGGCCGCTATGCGGCTGTATGCCAAGGCGGTGCCCGATGCTGACCCGGCCGAGCGCATCGCCTTCGCTCAGCGATGGTCTGCTGACTTTACCGCTTTGCAAGCGGAGTTTCCCGACAAAATCAAATCGCGCCCCACATTCTCCCCGACCCGAGTTTACTGGCAAGTGATCATCACCATTATGTGCGTCGAGGGCATACTCGGCGGCCTTACGCTGGCCGTGTTCTCGACCGCCGAACCCGCGATTCGGTTGGGCTACTACCTGGCGGCCGGATTCCTGTGGGGAGTGGGCATAGTGGTTAGCGTGCGACTCAAGGGTCGCTGGAAACGGCTGCTGCTGTGGGCGCCTGGAATGGGCATGATGATTCTGGGGTCGTTAAATTGGGAGAGCAAAGTCTTGCCGGCTGTCGTCGCATCGATCGTCGTCGGGTCATTGGCACTGCCTGGCTTTCTCCCGCGACGTT
Source organism: uncultured Planctomycetia bacterium (assembly GCA_963807715.1). Classification (GTDB taxonomy): domain Bacteria; phylum Planctomycetota; class Planctomycetia; order Pirellulales; family PALSA-1355; genus CAWECK01. The sequence goes on along the minus strand of CAWECK010000012.1, from coordinate 389,981 downwards.
TGTCCGGCAGCGCGAAAACTTAGTGGCTTTGCACCCGCTGGAGACAAACGCCTTTTCACGGCGGATAAGTTCTTGACCATATGGCCTTTAGCTCCCTGACTCGCTGCCTCGATTGAAACTATCCGTTCGCGCCCCGTTTACGAACGCCGGCCAGCGGTTTGCTGTGGGGACCCTTGCTCGATTCGGCAAGGTCAACCAACCCGGCGAACTCAAAGAAGCCGGCTCCGGCCAAATGCTGGAAATAGATCGCCAGCAGACGTTCGTCCACGGCCGGGCAATGAACGCCCGCCGTGGCCAGTAATCGTTGCGTAAGACCACTGTCGAAGCGCGGGTGAATAATGCGTGCCAACGGGTCGCGACCATCGGCGCCTTCCAGAGGGCCGAACACCTGAGCCAGAGGTTGCAGCATTTCCGGCGGCAATTGCTCGGCTGCGGCCAGCAACTGAGTGCGCCATTCGTCGAGCGGCACGACGGCCAGCGTTTGGCCGGTCGCTCGCAACCACTCGACCAGATCTTCCATCCGTGGCGGCTGCGGATTCACCAGGTGAAACGCGTGGCCGATCGCCTCCGGGCGCAGCGACAATTCGACGATCGCGCGGCTGACGTAATCCACCGGCGTCATGTCGACTTCCATGTCCAATTGCGGCGCGACGCCCAATTGCAGGCAGCCCTGAATCATGGTGTGCAGGAAGTCGCTGGTGTTGGCCGCGCCCGTGCGGCTATGTCCGGTGATGCGGCCCGGGCGATAAATCGCGACCGGAACGCCGCGTTCGGCGGCAACGCCAAGCAACCGCTCCGCGACCCACTTGGTTTGCGAGTACCCATCGTGCAGCGTTTCGCACGGAGGCAGTTCGTCGATCTCGCTGACGATGTCCTGGGCCGTGCGAAGCGTGGACGCCTGCACGGAAAAGGTCGAAACGAAATGGACCGGCTTGACGCGGCCCTGAGCGGCTAGCCGCAACACCTCCTGGGTTCCCAGCACGTTGGGCCCGCGCAACAGGCGGTACGGATAGATGAAATTGACCGTGGCCCCGTTGTGATAGACGGCGTCCACTTCGCTGGCCATTTGGCTGAACCGCTCGGGCGGAAGTCCCAGCAGCGGCCGGGCCAGATCGCCTGGCACGGAGATCACCCGCGGCGCGAGGTCGTCGGCCGGAATGTCGTACATTGCCAGATTGTCCGCGATTTTTTGTAGCGCGGACTGTGTGTCCGCGGCTCGTACCAGGCAGTAGATTCGAGCGTCGGTCCGGTCCAGCAACTCGCGCAGCAGGAACGCCCCCAGGTAGCCCGTGGCGCCGGTCAGCAGCACGGCCTGTGGTCTGCCCGAGCAATGGGCCGCGCCTGGCGCCGGGCGAATCACCGGATCGAGTTGCGATTCGGCGACAAAGTCAACCGTGACGTCCTCGGCAGCCGGTTGGTCGCCGGCACGCAAAGAATCGATAATGCCCGCCACGCCGGCGACCGTCGGAGCCGCAAACAAGCTGCGCAGGGGAATCTCCATTTGGAAGGTCTCGCGCAAGCGAGCGATCAACTCGGCAGCCCGCAGCGAATGGCCCCCCGCGAGGAAGAAATCTTCGTGAATACCGACGGCCGGCGCGTGCAGCACGTCGCTCCACAGCCGGGCGACTTCGCGCTCGGTCGGCGTCCGGGGCGGCGCGTCGATGTCCCGTCCCGCCAACGACCGGGGCTCCGGCAACAGGCGTCGATCCAGCTTGCCGTTGGGCGTCCGCGGCAGCGCGGCCAGGAAAACAATCGCGGCCGGCACCATGTAGTCGGGCAGGGTGAGCCGCAAGAAAGCTTGTAGATCGGCGGCGGTTGGCGCGGGTACCCGTGCTGTCAAGGCAGCGTCACAAACAACATAGGCGACCAGCCGTGGATCGTTGGCCTCGCCCGTCGCCGCGCTTGGCGTCAATTGCACGGCTGAATCGTGGACAACCGGATGCTGGCCAAGTGCGGCTTCAATCTCGCCAAGCTCGATGCGGAAGCCGCGCAACTTGACCTGTTGATCGGCGCGGCCCAGGCATTCCAGCCGTCCATCGGCGAGATAGCGCGCCAAGTCGCCGGTGCGATACAGCTTGGCTCCGGGCACTCCACTGAGATGGTCGGGAACAAACCGCTCGGCGGTCAAGTCGGGACGTCCTCGGTAGCCCCGCGCAACGCCGGCGCCGCCAATCACCAGTTCGCCGACAACTCCCACCGGGACCAGCGAATCACCGGCATCCAGCACATAAAGCTGCGTGTTGTCGATCGGGCGACCGATCGACATGGGGCCGTCGGCCGAAGTAATCGGCTCCACGCTTGACCAGACAGTCGTCTCGGTCGGCCCGTACATGTTCCAGAGCGAGGCCCCACGCGGTAACAGCTCGCGGGCCAGATCGCGGGGTAGGGGCTCACCGCCACACAGCATCTTCAAGCCGGCTCGGCCGCGCCAGCCGGCAGCCAGCAACAGTCGCCAGGTTGCCGGCGTGGCTTGCAGCAGGGTGATCCGCTCGCTGTCCATCAGTTTGGCCAGCCGGGCTCCATCGGTCGCATCGCTCCGGCTCGCCAGCACCACGCGGGCACCTGTCACCAGCGGCAAGAAAAGTTCCAGCACCGCAATGTCGAAGGAGAGCGTGGTTACGGCCAGCACCACGTCGTTGGCAGTCAGGCCGGGTCGCTTGCGCATCGAATTCAGGAAATTGACCACGGCCCGATGTGGCACCTCGACCCCCTTCGGACGCCCCGTGGATCCGGACGTGTACAAGACATAGGCCAGTTGCTGATCGCCCGAGGTCACCTGCAGATTGTTCACGGAATGTGCGGCAATGGCCGCGCGATCGGCGTCCAAATCAATCACTCGCGGAGCGTGACTTGGCGAACTGAGTCGCACCATCGATTGGACAACCGCCTGCACGGGGGCGTGCGTGACGATAATGGTCAGCCCCGAGTCGGCGAGCATCTGGGCCAAACGCTGCGGCGGAAAGGCCGGATCGAGCGGCACGTACGCCCCCCCAGCCTTGAGCACGCCCAACAGCCCGACCAGTAATTCCGGCCAGCGGTCCAGTGCCAGGCCGACCAGCGTCTCCGGCCCCGCGCCCGAACTGCTGCAGATGCCGAGCCAATTGGTTGGCCCGCCGGTTCAATTCGCCGTAAGTTATGTGCTGCGTGGGCGTGGAAACCGCGATGGCTTTGGGGCGCTGCGCCGCTTGCTGTTCGAACCAGGCATGAATCGTGTCAACGGCGGGCAACTCGCAGTCGGTGGCGTTCCAGGTGGCAAGTTGTCGTTGCTGGGCATCGGTTACCAGCGGCAAGTCATTCACCGCCGCGTCAGGATCCGCCACAATCGCGGCGAGCAAGGTGCGGAAATGGGCGGCCAAACGAACGATGGTGTCACGATCGAACAGGTCCGCGTTGTATTGCCACTCGATCGACAGTTGGCCGTCCGCCTCGCCCACCTGGCAGGCCAGGTCGAACTGTGCGTGCCGCGGTTCGATGTTCACCCGCTCGACATCCAACCCAGCTACATCCAGCCGAGCCGCCGATTCGCCTGACATCAACGAGTTGACCCCTTTCTCGGTCGAGGCCTGCACCCGGCGCATTACGAATAGCGTCTGAAAGATCGGTGGGCGGCTGGCATCGCGCGGCGGCTGCAAACGCTCGACCAGCAGCGCGAATGGATAGTCGTCATGATCGAAGGCAGCCAGGACTTTTTGCCGAACGGCTGCCAAAAACTCGCCGAAGGCCGGATTGCCATCGAAACGACCGCGAATGACCACCGGGTTGATAAAATCTCCCATGACCCCCGCCAGCGTCGCCCGGGTGCGACCGCTGGTCGGCGAACCGACGAGAATGTCGTCCTGACCCGTGTAGCGGTGCAGCAGCACCTGGTAGGCGGCGAGCAGCGTCATGAAGACAGTGGTGCCGCGCTGCTTGCCAAGCTCCTTGATCGATTCGGCCAGCTCGCGGTCAATCCGCAACAATTCGACCGAGCCACGATACGTCTGCACGGCTCCGCGCGGGCGATCGGTGGGCAAATTCAGCACCGGCAGCGGACCTGCCAGTTCCTCCCGCCAATAGTTCAGCAGCTGCTCGCCATCTTCTCCGGCGAGCAACGCCTCTTCGGCTTGTATGAAGTCAAGATACGTCGCCTGCGGCGGCGATAGCGTGGCTTGTGTTCCAGCCGCTTCGGCTCGGTACATCTCCAGCACCTCGCCAATCGCCAGCAGCAGCGACCACAGGTCGGTGACAATGTGATGCAGCACGAAAACGATGATCGATTCTTGGTCCGAAATGCGCAGCAGCACGGCTCGGGCGGTGGGGCCCCGCTCCAAGTCGAACGGCGTGTGAGTCTCCGCTTCCAGAAACTCCATTTGACGCTCGGCGCTCCAACCTGCCGCATCGACGACCGCCAGCGGAACATCCCAGTGCTGGTGGACTCGTTGTCGCGGCTGGCCGTCGACTTCGAAGAACGTCGTGCGCAACAGCGGATGCCGGTCGACCAGCTTCTGCATGGCATCGCGCAGGCGCAGCACATTCAGCGGCCCGCGGAATCGGACGGCGTCCCAAACATTGTAGGCCGTGCTCGCACGATCGAGCTGGTAAAGGACCCACAATGCACGCTGCGCGTACGACAGCGGCATATCTCCCATAAAAGAAGAGGCTGAGGCGGTCGCCGGCAGCGGCAGTTCCTGAGGAGCGACGGCGGTTGTGGTCATTGATTCGAGGATCAGTCCGACCAATTGATTTACGCTCGGACCTTCCAGAAAACGAGCAATCGGCAGAGAAATGCCCAGGCTGGCCTCGATCATGTTCTTCAGCTCAATGACCATCAGCGAGTCGATCCCCAGATTGCTCAGGGGCTGCCGCGGATCGATTTTGTCGGCATCGAGTTCCATAACCCGGGCCAATTGCTCGCGCAGATAACGTTCGAGCAGGGGGGCGCTGGGCGGGACAAGTGGCCAGAATTTCGGCCTTGAGACGCTGATCGCTCTTGGCGGCGGCCGGCTGACCAATCAGATCCGCAAGCAGACCAGGCGCGCCGGCCGGATAGTGGGGTCCCAACCGCGACCAGTCGACGTCCATAACGCCAGCCTGGGGCACGTCGCCGGACAGCAGATGTTCGAGGTTCTTGAAGGCCATTTCCGACGCCATAGGCATGATGCCTTGGCCGGCCAGTTGCCCGACGTTAGCAGCGCGGGCCGCCATGCCGATTTCGGCCCATGGTCCCCAGTTGATTGAAAGGGCCGGCATTCCGCGCTGCCGCCGATAGTGGGCCAGCGCATCGAGAAATGCGTTGCCGGCCGCATAGTTGGCCTGGCCGGGCGAACCCAGCAGCGGAGCCACCGAAGAAAACAGAATGAAGAAATCGAGTGGGCAGGCTTGCGTCAATACGTGCAGATTCCACGCGCCACGCAGCTTAGGAGCCAAGACGCGAGCCAGACGTTGCCGATCGAGCTGCATCACCACGCCGTCGTCCAGCAAGCCGGCCGCATGGACGACGCCGTGTAGCGGCGGCAGCGATTCCAGGGCGGATTGCAGCGCCGGCTGCAATTGGGCCAAATCGGCGACGTCCGCTTGCAGTAGCGAGACTTGCACCCCGATGGCGGCCAGCTCAGCGATCACTTGCTCCGCCGCCATACCGGGCGCGCTGCGACCAGCCAGTAATAAATGCCGGGCACCTTGGCAGGCTAGCCAACGAGCCGTTTGCAATCCCAGGGCTCCCAGTCCACCGGTAATCAGATACGAGCCGTTCACACGCACGAGCGATCCTTCGTTAGCAACGGGACCAGTCTCGTCGCCCGTGGCCACTTCCGCGGCATTCCTGGCCATGGCAACCACGACCTTGCCGATGTTCTTTCGTTGCTGCATGTACCGGAACGCGCCGACGACATCGCCAGCCGGGAAAACCGTCCGCGGCAGCGGTTGATATTTGCGGTCGCGAAACTGCTCAATCAACTCCACGAACATCGAGCGTACAACCTGCGGCCGCTCGCGCAGCATTCGGTCGAGGTCGATCGCTGTGAAGCTGAGGTTGTTTTGGAATGGGTACATTCCCAGCAGACGATTCTGATAAATGTCGATCTTGCCGATTTCCAAGAATCGTCCGAACGCGCGCAGCAGCGACAGGCTCGCCGGGATGGCTTCGCCCGGCAGCGAGTTCAGCACCACGTCCACCCCTTGGCGACTGGTCAACGCTTGGATCTGTTCGACAAAGTCCAAACTGCGCGAATCAAAAACGCGAGTTACGCCGAGCGATTGCAGAAAGTCCCGCTTCGCCGAGCTGCCTGCCGTCGCAAAGATCTCGCAACCCCGGGCCTGGCAGAGTTGCACTGCCGCGAGGCCGACGCCACCGGCCGCCGCGTGGATTAATACCCGCTCCCCCGGTTCGACGTGCGCCAAGCGGTTCAGGGCATAGTGGGCCGTGAGGAAGGCAATGGGAATCGTTGCCGCTTCTTCGTCGGTAAGATGAGCCGGTTTCGGCACCACCGCCCAGGCCTGCGTCACCGCATGCGAGGCGAAACTGAAGGGGGCGATCGCGATCACGGAGTCCCCCACGCGCAGATCGGTCACCTCCTCGCCAACTGCGGCGATGCGGCCGGCACATTCGATTCCCATCGGCACCACGCCACCGTCGAGCCCCGGGTAGAGCCCCATGGCTTTGAGCACGTCGCTAAAGTTGAGCCCAGTGGCTCCCACTTCGATCTCAACTTCGCCGCGCTGGGGGGCCGGCCGGCGAAACGACCGCAAACCGAGGCGATTGAGACTGCCCGGACTGCTGAATTCCAAGCGAAACGGTTCGTGACGCGGCACGTTCAGCAGACGGCTCGCCGCGGCATCCTCCGCGGGACCCTGCTGCAAGGTGCGCGCCATGCGAGCTAGCCGCGGGACATAGCGCTGGCCGGCGCGATAGGCAATTTGCCGCTGCCGTTTGTGGCTAGCTTCATCGCCAGCGGCCCCGTCGCGAACAGCTCTGCCGCTATCGGGTTCAGAATTGACCGGTGCCGGGACGCCGGCTTCCGCACCGAGTGCATCGGCAAGCAACGCAGCCAGTCCGGCGTTGTCCTGCTCGAGCGGCATGCCAGGATCAAGATCGATCAGTGTGCAACCGAGTTCCGGATGTTCGACGTTGATGACGCTGCCCAGTCCCCATACGGCCGACTGTCCGATACCACTGACGGCCTCGCAGGTTTCCGAATGGCCCACGCCTTGGGCACCGCGCGTCACGATGATGCACCGTGGTGTCACGGTCCAGGCGACCCGCGCCACCGATTGCACGAGGTGCAGAACGCTTTCGCATCCGAGATGCTCGACGGTATCAAACAGGGAGGCGGTATCCAGCCGGGGGCCGCCCGACTCGCCGTTCAACCTGGGAATATCGAGGCTCCAAAGATGAATCACTCCCTGGCAGCCCGGTCGATCGCCAGAAAAAGTTCGCTCCAACAGCGACTTGTAGGCCGCTGGCGTCCGGTCGGCGATGTCCTCGGGCCGCACGCGAACGCAGGGTTGGCCGCGTTTCTCCAACAGTGCGGCTAGCCGATCGCCGAATCCCTGGGAATCAACCAGCAGCAGCCAAACCGGGACCGGCGTGGCGGGATGGCCGTTGACGGAAGCCGTGCCGTTGGTGTGCGCGTGTCCGTTGGCCGATCCATTCTGCGAGCAATGCGCGACGCCGTTGAGCCCCTCCTGAGGCTTCTCTGGATGCATCGCGCCGTATAGTGCGACGGGCGCTGAATCGGCTTCGGAGGAAACCGATCCAACCAACTGCCAGCGGGGGACATACAGCCAGTCGCCGATGGTCTGCTCGGCGTCCTGGTCAACGCGCCGTCCGACGCGCCGCAGCTTCACCCCCTGCAAATCCGCCAATACCCGGCCGTCGTCGTCATACAGTTCCAGGTCTCCCTCGATCAATTCGCGCTGCTCGACGGCTTGTGGCAATCGCGCGCGGGCATGGGCCCAGCATGCGCCACGCGGTGCCCCTAACACGCGCACTCGCCGCACCGCCACTGGCAAATACGTTTGTCCGCTGCCGGGCGGAGCCCAATCGCCGGGCACTGTGGCGCCGATCGTTTGAATGCAGGCATCCAGCAGCGCCGGATGGAGTTGGTATTCGGCAAGCCCCTGGGCCAGCGTCTCAGGCACCACGAACCGGGACAATGCCTCGCCGTCACTGCGCCAGGTGCTCTCCGACCACTCGAAGGCAGGTCCGTAGTCCAAGCCCCGGCAGCTCAGCCGGCGACGGCATTCGGCTCGATCGAGCAACTCGCTCGATTCAAACTGCAATTGCTCAATGGATTTGTCGCGGGGGGAGGGAGCGGGATCGTTCGGTTGTGCGCGACGAATGGCACCCTCCGCGTGCAGCACCCAAGCCTCGGGGGCGGCGTCTGCGGATTCCGAAGCTTTAATGGGCAAATGAAACACTTGAAACGCCGAGCACCCCGCGACCTCGGGCGAAACGACCACTTGCACCGGATGGGGCTGCTCGTCGAGAAACAAAACTTGCTGGAAGTTCACATTCTCGATCAGGTGAGTGCCCGGTCCGAATGCTTGCTGAGCCGCCGCCAGGCCCAATTCAAGATAGCCGGCCCCGGGAAACACGACCGTGCCCTGCACTTTGTGCTCGGCCAGGTAGGGGAGGCGCCGAACGTTGATGTCGGACAGGAATTGCGTCATGGCCACCGCCGACGGTACCCGCGCTCCAAGCAGCGGATGCTTGCCGGCCACTCCGCACCAGGCCAGCGGACTGGTGCGGGCTCGACCGCCGCGCTCATCGTTGGGTTCCATCCAATGCCGCTGCCGCTGGAAGGGATACGTCGGCAACGACAGACGCACCGGTGCATACGGCCGATCGAATGCTTGCCAATCAACCGGCACTCCCCGCACGTGCAGCATTCCCAGCGAGGACAACAGCACGCGCCAGTCATCCTGGCCGCGGCGCAGCGTGGGCAGCCAGACGCCGAAGTTTTCAGGCGCACTCTGCGCCCCATGCCTAACAGGACCGGCGCGGGGCCGACCTCAAGAAAAATTTCGCAGCCGGCCTCGACCAGGGTAGCCATGCCGCGGTCGAATTGCACGCACTGGCGACTGTGCTGCCGCCAGTAGGCGGCCGATGGAATCTCATCCGGGGCAAAGGCGCGGCCCGTCCGGTTCGAGATCAACGTTACTTGCGGGGCCTGGAACGCCAGGCCGCGGGCAAAGTCTTCGAAGCCGTCGAGCATCGGATCCAGTTGGGCCGAATGAAACGCATGCGACACGGTCAACGCTTGACAGGCAGTGCCCGCAGCCTGGAAGTGGTTGACGATTTGCCGGACCGCGTCGGTCTCGCCGGACACGACGACATTTTCCGGCCCATTCACGGCGGCAATCGACAGCCGTGCGCCGTAGCGAGCCAGTTCCGCGGCGACTTCCGCCTCGCTGGTCAGGATGGCGGCCATTTGACCGCTGCCGGGGAGTTCCTGCATGCGGCGGGCCCGCTCGGCAATCAGCCGTAGCCCGTCTTCCAGTGAGAAGACGCCGGCCAGGCAAGCCGCCGGATACTCGCCCACGCTGTGCCCCAACAAAGCATCCGGCCGCACGCCCCACGATTCCCACAGCCGGGCCAGCGCATACTCCACTGCGAATAGCGCCGGTTGCGTGTACGCGGTTTGATCGATCGCCTTGACGTCGACCGCTGAATCGTACAGCACGGAGATCAGCGACCGCTCGACGAGCGGGCGAAGAATCTCATCGCACAAGTCGAGCGTGCGCCGGAAATTCGGTTGAGTCTCGTACAATGACCGGGCCATGCCGAAGTATTGCGACCCCTGGCCGGTGAACAGGAAGGCGACCTTCGGCGCCGCGCCGCGCGTGGCCGTGCCGCGCATGCTGCCGCTGGCTTTGCCCGCCGCGGCGAAACCGCGCAGCCGCTCGGCCAATTGGGCCGTCGACTCGGCGACCACCGCCAGACGTTCCGCCAGATGCGTCCGTCCGGCGTCCAGCGTGTGACAGACATCGGCCAGCCGTAGGTCGGTATGCGCCTCCAGATAACTGGCCTGCCGGGAAGCCAATTCGGCCAAGGCTTCCGGGCTCTGCGCCGAGAGGGTGGCAATGTGCAGGGCGCTCGTGGATTTGGCCGAACGGACCGCTATGCCAGCTTGCGTCGCGCACCGGCGGGTTAGGTTCGCGGGCTTCAACCGCGGGTCGGCTGTGAATCGGCGATTCTTCGAGCACCACGTGCGCGTTCGTGCCGCCGAAACCGAAACCGCTGATGCTGGCGAGCCGAGCCCTAACGCCGGCCTTCCAAGGACGAAGCTCCTTGGTGATTTGCAAACCTGACGGGGTTGACGGAATATTGGGATTAAGCGTCTCGAAGTTCCGTTGCGGCGGAATGGCTCCGTGCTGGAGCATCAGCACGACGCGAATCAGGCTGGCGACGCCGGAGGCTGTTTCCAGGTGCCCGATATTAGCCTTAACGGAACCCATGTAGCAGGTCGGGCTGTCGGGACCGCGCTGTCCGATGACTGCCTGCAAGGCCGACACTTCAATCGGATCGCCCAGCGGCGTGCCCGTGCCGTGCGCTTCCACATAGGTGAGTTGCTCGGGCGTCGCGTCGGCCTGGGCCAGGGCGCGGCGAATACATTCTTGCTGCGCCGGGCCGTTGGGAGCCGTCAGGCCGCTGCTCTTGCCGTCCTGATTGACCGCGGTGCCACGCAACACGGCCAGGATCGTGTCGCCGGCGCGAATTGCATCACCCAATCGCTTCAAAACAACCAGTCCGCAACCTTCGCCACGCACGTAGCCGTTGGCGCCGGCGTCGAAGGGCCGGCACTTGCCGTCTGGCGAGAGCATGCGAGCCTTGGAAAATGCGATCGTTGTCTCCGGCGACAGGATCGCGTTCACGCCCCCGGCCAGGGCCATGTCGCACTCGCGGTTCCGCAAGCTCTGCACGGCAAAATGCAGCGACACCAGCGCCGACGAACAGGCCGTATCCACCGCCAGGCTCGGACCGTGCAAATCGAAAACATACGACAGGCGATTCGCCGCGATGCTCAGGGCGTTGCCGGTGCCGCAATAGGCGTCGATGTAGCGCAGGTAGTCGTCGAAACCGCGGTACATCTGCGAGTAGTCGGTGCCGCCAATGCCCACGAAGACCCCGGTGCGGCTGCCGGCGATCTGGTCGCCGCCGAGAGCCGCGTGTTCAAAAGCTTCCCAGGCCACTTCCAGCAGCAAGCGCTGTTGCGGGTCCATCCGCGTGGCTTCACGCGGCGTGATGTTGAAAAGCCGCGGGTCGAAGCGGTCGATCTCCGTCAGGAAGCCGCCCCAACGTGTCGCCATCTTGCCGGGAGCGTCCGCGTTGGCGTCGTAATACTCGGCGACGGACCAGCGGTCGGCCGGTATTTCCGTGATCGCATCGCGCCCCTCGGCCATGAGCCGCCAATAACTGGCCAAGTCGGGTGCGCCGGGAAATCGGCAGCCCATGCCGATCACGGCGATCGGTTCCATGGCGACGCGCGGCTCATTGCATGACCCGCGGGCCGCCGTCGGATCGTCCGCCAAATGACGCGCCAGCAAAAGAATTGTGGGATAGTCCCAGGCCATCGTGGCCGTCAACTTGCGGCCCAACCAGGTTTCCAAATCACCGATCAGTCCGACCATCTGGAGCGAATCGAGCCCCAAAGAATTGAACGGCTGCCGCAGGTCCACTTCCGCAGGTGGGATTCGCAATCTCGCGCCAAGTTCACAACCAGCCATTGCTGAATCTCGGCGGCGGTGCGCGCTGCGCCGGAGGGGCTATGGGCTGTTCCATTCAAGGACGCCGCCCCATTGACGGACGGGCTAGCGGTGCAGCCTTCCGATGCGGTGACCACTTCCAAGCGATCTTCGAGATAGGCCTGGCGACAGGCCCGCCGTTGGATCTTGCCGCTGGACGTCTTGGGTATCGAGTACGCCTTGATCAGCACAATCGCGTAAGGGGTTACCTCGTGCTCTTCGGCCACGGCGCGGCGAATTGCCGCCAGAACCTCGCCCCTATCGGCATCCCGGTGCTGCCGGTCCAATTCGTGAACCACGACCAGTTGTTCTTCACGCTCAATGTCGACAGCGAACGCCGCCCCGCCGGTGGCCCGCAGCGCCGAGTGGCAACGTTCGACCGTGAGCTCGATCTCCTGGGGATAGTGATTGCGCCCGCGAATGATAATCAGGTCTTTGAGCCGACCGGTGACGAACAATTCGCCGCCATGAAAGAACCCGAGGTCGCCGGTGCGCAGAAACGGCCCTTCGCCACCCTCGTCTTGCGGAACCTGGGACACGTCGGCCAGCCGAGCCTGGAACACCTCAGCCGTTAGCTCGGGCCGGTTCCAATAACCTTGCGCCACGCTGGGGCCGGCCACCCAGATTTCGCCGATCTCGTCATCATCGCAACGGGTGCGAACTTCGGGATCGACGATCAACACCTGCTGATCGAGCCGCACCCGGCCGCACCCGACAAAGTTTTGCGCTGCCGCGTCACCAGACCGACGTGTGAGCCGAGTGGGGGCGGGCCCGTGCCCATGGGATGGTCCGTGCCCATTTGACGGGCCAGCCCCATTTGACGGACCGTGCCCATTCGATGCCTCTGAGCCTTCATCAATCCCGGCTAAAACTTCACCAACTCCCTCTTCGCTTCCATCCCGCAGCAATACCCGCTGCTGCCCCAGAGCGGCGCGGCTCACAGCAAGTGAAACCGGTTCCGCCGGTCCGTAACCGCCGGTGACCTGCAGCGTGCATTCCGCCAACCCGTAGCCGGGATAAAAGGCATGCCGGCTAAAGCCGGCCGGGGCGAAGGCGTCGGCAAAACGCCGTAACGTTTCCCGCCGTACGGGTTCGGCCGCGCAAACCGTCAATTGCCAACTGCTGAGGTCCAGTGTTGCCCGCTGCTCGGACGTGGTCTTATCGACGCATAAGTCGTAGGCGAAATTCGGAGCGCCGCTGATATTACCGCGATACGTCGCGATCGCCTGTAGCCAACAGATGGGGCGCTGCAAGAAGGCTGCCGGGGAGATTAGAACGCTGGAACCCCCCATGAACATCGGCTCCAAGATGCCCCCGATCAACCCCATGTCGTGGTACATCGGCAGCCACGTGACCCAGCGCGAGGCGTCGGGCATCATCAAGCCTTGTCGCATTAATGCCAAGTTGTGCAACAAGTTGCCGTGGCTCACCATCACGCCCTTGGGGTCTCCCGTCGAACCCGACGTGTATTGCAAGAACGCTAGTGAGCTGGCTGTGAGTTTCTCCGGACGAAAGTTCGCCGCCAACTGGACATCGAGCAGGTCGGTCGCCAGCCAGGAAAGCGCGCGCAAGGCGGGAATCGCGTCAAATTGGCGCGAGACGTTGGCCAGGATAGCGCTGGTTGTGAGAGCAATCGTGGCTCCCGAATCGGCCAGGATCGCCTCGATCCGTGGCATGGGACGATTGGGTCGGGGCGGGTAGGCCGGAACCGCAACTGCGCCGGCTGCCAGACAGCCAAAAAAGGCGGCGATATAGTCCAGCCCCGAGGGATACAGGATCAACACCCGCTCGCTCGCCGCTTCCCGCTCTTGTAGCAGAACCGCGATGGCTCGAACCCGGTGGGCGAGCTCACCATAGGTCAGTTGATCGACTCGACCATCCTCATCCCGTAAAAAGGTGTAGGCCACCTCATCCGGTTGCGCGGATGCCCTGGACCAAAGAAGTTCAACTAACGTCGCCGGGCGCCGATGGGGCGCGGATGAGGTAATTGCATCGATAGTCCGCATCGAGGTCATAAGACCGCTTCCATACAGTCAGCACTCGGCACGCCGAAGCAGCTTGGCGGCTGAATACGGAAACGGCAGCGTACTCTTTAAACACCGATCCGACAAGGGGATCCGATTTTCCACATCGACCCGTGCGGGCCACGCAATCGTGTGGCACCCCCCGGAGTCACGCTAAGGCGTGGGCTGCCACTCAACTCAAGCGGCTTACCATCAACTGTTGTGGGGGGTAGTCTAAGCGGTCGGCGGCCGAGCTAAACCGCATCAAGGCTGACACCATCAGCCTCAGACGCCAGCCGGCTCAGGCCATGCGCCGAACCAACTTGCGTGGATCGGCCGCTCTACAAAGAGGGCCGCCACATAGCCGGTTGCGGGAGTCAGCGAGGCAACCTGCCAGCGATCCACCTCCGCCGGGTCGTCTCGAACGGCAAGCAACCGGGCGGGCTGGGTCGGACACAGGCTCACATCGAAGTTGTCGAGAGTCATCGAGAGGCCGCGGCCTAAAGCCTTGATGTACGACTCTTTACGAGTCCAGCAACGGAAAAATGCCGCCCGGCGATCCTCGCTGGGCAGGGAAAGTAAATCTGCGACTTCGTGGGCCGAGAAGAATCGCTCGGCCAATTGCTCGCACTTCACGTTTTCGCGAATTGCCTCCACATCGACCCCGATCCGCCGGCCGAGGCAAACGCCCAGCAGGGCCAGTCCAGCGGTGTGCGACAGGTTGAAGTGCAGCCCAATACCGGCGGCCGCGCCGCACAAATCCGGCTTGCCGTAGCCGTTATAGCTAAATTGAATTCTCGCCGGCGAAATGCCCAAATAGCCGCTCAGGATGGTCCGCAGCAGCCCACGCCCTGCGGTAAACCGCTCGCGCAACTGCGGAAACAAAAAGCGGGCCGCCCGTTGCCGTTCATCCGCGCTGAAATCCTCGGTCCAGCGGTCGAGCTCTGCTGGCGACCGGTCCAGGGCAAAACGCCAGACGTGGGCATGGCCAGGCAATAATTGGGGCGATGCTTCCGCCGTTTGCCAACCGTCAGGGCCAGGGTCCGCTAAGCATGACATGAGAGATACCACGAAGTCGCTGGAAATTGGCGGCCGACTATCGGCCGCGGAACCAAACCCACAAGGCCACCGTCAGCACTCCGCAAACGACCAGTGCCACCAAGATCCAAAACCTCCGGCGCGATTGCAAGGCGGGGTCTGCCAAATCGTCGCGGCCGCGCTGGGCGACATTCCTGGCGTTCGGCGGCGCCTGCGGAGTCGCTGCCAACAACGCGGTGGCGTACTCTTGATCGGTGTAGTAGGCCGCTCGCTCGTTGACCCATTCCACGCCCAGTGACTGCAAGAGGTGCTCGGCCTTTTCAGGCGAATAACGGCGGCGCAACTGCCGGACATAGGATTGAAATCGGGCGTCCGCCAGGGCGGCGTCCATCGTCGGCCAGTCTCGGAGCAGGTGCTGGTGATTGTGCGCCAGGACGCGCTCCCGGCATTCCGCCGAGATGTCGGAAAGCCCCATTTCCGCGGCCGTGACTCCAGCCAGCACGAGCATGCGGTCATGCACCATGGGCTGGCGCCGAAGTTGGCTGGCCCGCGCCAGGTGCAGATACATGCCCAAGATCCGATCGGTGGAGGTCATCAGCCAATGTCCAGGTTTGTGGCAGCGCGAAGATATGCTTATCATCAACGTGCGCGGCCGCAGTTCAAGGGGCCCGCTATTTCCCTGTCTCCTGAAAATACCGGTTGCGGGCTTTCTCCATCCACCCAAAATTGCGTTGTGACTACACTGGCCGCTTCGCTAGAAGATTACCGTTGGCTCGTCAGCGGGGCCGCCAAGTCGTGGCTGGCCGAAACGGCCGCCAGCGGCGCCGAGAGGGTAACTCAAGTCGCCCAATTGCGGCGGCATCTGTCGCCCGAGCAGACCCATCTGGTCCTCGAGCAAGTCGCATTGCGAGAGCCGGGCCAAAGTCAAGTTTCGCCAGGCCGCCCAGATGTTCTTTGCCACTCGGCCGCTGGAGCAGGCCACGGACGAAGTGGTGGCCGCGTACAAAGCCGGGCGGTTTCCGCCCGGGAGGCTGATGGTCGATTTTTGTTGCGGCATCGGAGGCGATCTGCTCGCACTGGCGTCGCGTGGGCCTGTCTTGGGGGTCGATCGCGACCCGGTCCTGGCTCTATTGGCTGGTGCTAACCTGGCACACGCGTCGGACGGAGTGGGCGACCGCCAATCCGCCGTGGTTGCCCAAGAGGCCGCTCCACAACTGTTTGCCGGCGCGGCGCCTGGCACATCGACCCGGACCGCCGTCCCCACGGCCGCCGCACGACCCGGGCAGAACTCTATGAACCGGGACCGGAGCTGATCGATGTGTTGCTGGCCGGCCAGCCCTGTGGCGCCGTCAAGTTGGCCCCTGCCGCCGAATTGCCGGCGTCGTGGCGGGATCGCGCCGAACAAGAATGGATCAGCCGGCAAGGGGTCTGCCGGCAACTGGTCGCCTGGTTCGGCTCATTGACGACAATGCCAGGGATCCGCCGGGCTACCGTATTGGAGCATCGAAATGCTGTCGGCAACGCGGAAAAAACTCTCGCCACTTTTTCCGTTCGTAGCCTGGTAGGGCAAGCCGACGACTGGGTGCCTACGGCCCCTGAAATTGGCCGCTACGTGTTCGAACCGGACGCCGCGGTGCTAGCCGCGCGGCTGCAGGCGGTACTGGCCGCCGAACATGGCCTGACTGCTGTCGCTCCGCAAGTGGCTTATTGGACCGGTGATCGACTGATCGCCGATGCCCTTCTGGCCGGGTTCGCCGTGCGAGACGTGCTTCCGTACGATGTCCGGCGCGTGAAGGCGTATCTTCGTACGCGGGGCATAGGGCGGCTCGAAGTGAAACAGCGTGGCACGGGCCTGGAGCCAGCCACCGTTCAACGGCAACTCCGCGTGTCCGGAGACGCCACAGCCACGCTATTGCTGGCCCGCATCAAAGGCCAGGTGACTGCAACCGTAGCCGAGCGTTTGCCGGCCTGAAAGCCGGTTGAAATATTCCCAGCGAGCTTTGATACGTGTGCCACTGGCTCTGCCCATTGGCACACGTGGGACAGGCATTTTGGCCGGCAGCCTACTTCCGCTTTGCAGGCTGACTCTTTCCCGCGGTTTCGGCCGATTCCGGCAGAAGTTTTTCCGTATATCGCGTGAGATAGTGCATCGTGCTGGTGGGGCCGCTGAAGCCGAGCACGCGGCGGTCGAGGTCCAGTTGCTGGCCGTGACGCGCCCCGTTTCGATGTCGAACTCAATCGTGCCGTTGGACAGTCGCTGGACCAATTGGGCCTCGATCGTGGGATCGTTGATCGGGCGTCAGCACCTGGGTGTCCACCTGGATCGTGGCCCGGCCGTCGGTCACTTTTTCCAGCGAGAACTTTTGCTGCGTGCGGATTTTCTTCGTGACGCCGCCGGTGAGCATCACTTCGATTTCCAGCGGAGCCGTCCAGTTGTGGCCGATCGGCACCGGTTCGGCCGGCAGCGGAATGACGATCTGCGGCGCCTGGGTGTCAGGCTGCGGATGACGCTGTTCGCGTTTGAGGATGTTGCCGCGCTGGTCCATCGTGATGACGGTCAGCGGCACGCCGACGGCTTGCGCGGCGGTCTCGTAACCGGCTGGCACTTCTTTGTCGGTCCGGCTGTTGTATTGCACTTCCTGGCGGCCCTGCATGCGCTGCCACAGGTCGATGCTTTCGACCGAGTTGATGAAGTGATGCGGCCTTCCGGCGTGACTTCGGTCACCTTCCAGGCCTTGATGCTTTTGGAGCGCGTTTCAGCCGTTTGCGAGGTGCCTTGGATCGAGGTTTCCACTGTGGCCCGATGAACGACCTCGCTCCGAATGACTTCGCCGACCTTGAATTTGTACTTGAGATCGTACATGCGGTGCTGCCGGCGGCTTGGCAATCGGTTGGCGCGCGACCTTGGCAACCGCCGGCGACAGGCTTGGCCGGATTTGGGGCCGGCTTGGCGGCGCTGGAGGGTCGCAGCCGCTCCCAACGTCAACAGGGCCACGAGGCAGGGAATTTCAAGGCAGGGAGTTTTGAGGTGTCTCACCGTGCTCGCATCCTTTCGAGAACGTGATTGTCAGATCATGTCGGGCCGGCCGCATCGAATTGGTTGCCCAGGCTCGGCCGGCACAGCCGGCCCTACGGGATCGGCAACGTCAGCACTTATCACGCTTGCCGTCATTCAACTGGATGATGCCGCCCCAGCCCAGCTTGTCGCGCAGCGTGCGGTAGTAGCTATGCCCTGGCACCGCCACCAGGCCGAAGCGGGCGTCCGCACGTTGCACGCGAATCCGGTCCCCTGGCTCCAAGCCGGACAGCACCTTGCCGTCGCAAACCAGCGACGTGCCCGCATTCGGTCGCGGAACCACCAATTCATACACCCGGTCCGCCGAGTCGACCACCGGCCGATTGGTCAACGTGTGGGGGCTGATCGGCGACACGACGAAGGCTTGCAGGTCCTTACGCAGGATCGGGCCGCCGGCCGACAGGCTGTGAGCCGTCGATCCCACGGGCGTGCTGACGATCAAACCGTCGCAACTATAGGTAGTTACCAATTCTGCGTCAACGTAAAGATCGACCTGCAGAATGGCGAACGGCGGCCCGGCGAAGATGGCCACCTCGTTGAGTCCCAACTGCTGGCAAACCGTCTCGCCGCCGCGCAATAACTGGCAGTCGAGCATCAGGTGCTCGACCACCGGCAGCGCGAGCGAGCAGATGGCCGGCAACTGGGCCAGAAATTCGTCCGGCGACAGATCCGCCAGAAAGCCGAGCTTGCCCAAGATTGACGGCCACGACCGGCCGCTGACGGCGTCCCATGTGATGGGCTGCCCGCAAGATCGAGCCATCGCCGCCGACCACCACCGCCACGTCGAAGTTCACGTGCTCCAGGCTGCCTGATGCTGTCCAGGTCGGCCGCATCGACGCTGGCATATTGCCGCACCAGCGGTAGCAAGCGGTCGGCTTCGGCGGCCATGTCGGGCCGACTGCCGGAACTGAGCAGCAGGATCCGCGTTGCGGTCCGGGCAGCATTGAGCGCTGGGTTCATAGGAAGAATTCTCGAATGCGGAATCCGGAATGCGGATTTGTGGAACATGCTGCTTAGAATCACGCACGTCGAATACCTCAATCCGCGTTCCGAATGCCGAATTTCCTATGATACCCGCCGCCGGTTCGCTACGCTCGCGTGCGTGTGCTGGGCGGCCATTTCGCTGGCACGCTCGCACGATGCCCGCCACGTCCAGGCCCAGGTCGGCCAGCAGTTCGCCCCGCTCGCCATGTTCGATGAATCGGTCGGGCACGCCCAGCCGGCGGACGTTGCCGCGTGTTGACAGGCCGGCGTCGGCAGGCCGCTTCGAGCACGGCGCTGCCGAATCCGCCCATCAAGGCCCCCTCTTCCACCGTGACCACGAACGGCGAGCTTCTCGACGGCCCGCAGGATCGTTTCGGTGTCGAGCGGCTTGACGAAGCGGGCGTTGATGACGCCCACGTCGAGCCCTTGCGTCGCGCAGTTGGGCCGCCGCCTTCAGGCAGTTGCCCAACAGCGTGCCGCAGGCGATGAGCATGCCGTCGTGGCCCCAGTCGAGCACTTCGGCCCGGCCCAGTTCGATCGGCGCCCGCTCGTCGCGGTCGATCCGCTTCGGCGGTGGCCTTGGGATAGCGAATCGACACGGGGCAGTCGTGGCCCAGGGCGAAGTCGAGCATGGCCGGTCAGATCCCACTCGTCGCCGGGAGCCATGACCACGATGTTCGGGAACAATCGCATGTAGCCCAGGTCGAACATGCCGTGATGCGTCGGCCCGTCGGGCCCGGTGAGGCCGCCCCGATCGAGCAGCATCGTGACCGGCAGGTTTTGCAGGGCCACTTCCTGGAAGATCTGATCGAAGCTGCGTTGCAGGAACGTGCTGTAGATGTCGACGATCGGCCGCAAGCCGGCCTTGGCCTGGCCGGCGGCAAACGCCACGGCGTGCGATTCGCAAATGCCGGTGTCGAAGAAGCGATCGGGAAACGCTTCGCGGACCCGCTCCAGCTTGTTCCCCTGGCACATGGCGGCGGTCATCACGGTGACTCGCGGGTTGCGCGTCATCTGGTCGTAAATCGCCTGGCTGGCGACGTCGGTATAGCGCGCGGCCGAGCTTTTTTGCAGCGGAATGACCGCTTCGTCTTCGCAGGTGAACGGGACCGGCGTGTGGAAGAACACGGGGTCGGCCGCGGCCGGCTTGAAGCCGTGCCCCTTTTCGGTGACCACGTGCAGCAGCACCGGCCCCTCGAGATCCTTGACCATCGCCAGATACTTGCGCAACTGGCTGATGTTGTGGCCGTCGACGGGGCCCATGTAGCGGAAGCCCATTTCCTCGAACAGCATGCCGCCGTGCAGTCCGGCCTTGACCGCTTCCTTGATCTGGGCCAGGAATTTCTCGGCCGGATCGCCGAACACAGGCACCCGGTTGAGCACCTTGAGCACTTCCTGCTTCAGGCCGGTGTAGAAGCGTGTTGATGCGCAGCCGGTCCATATACTCGGCCAGGCCGCCGACGCGCGGGCAGATCGACATTTGATTGTCGTTAGCACCACCAGCAGGTTCTTGCGCAAGTCCGGCCGCGTTGTTCATCGCTTCGAAGACGATGCCCGAGGGAAACGCGCCGTCGCCGATGACCGCCACGGCGCGGCGATCGCTTTGGCCCGGCATCAGGTCGTCGCCGCTCTTCAGGCCCAGCACGGTCGAGACGCTGCAGCCGGCGTGCCCGGTGACGAACAGGTCGTAATCGCTTTCGGCCGGGTTGGGATAGCCCATCAGGCCGCCCTTGGTGCGGATCGTGCTGAACTCGTGGTAGCGGCCGGTGATCAGCTTGTGCGGATAGATCTGGTGCCCGGTGTCCCAAATCAGCCGGTCGCGGCTGAAATCGAAAGTGGTGTGCAGCGCCAGGCAGAGCTCGATCGACGCCCAGGTTCGAGGCGAAATGGGCCGTGCGATTCGAGACCAGTTCGCACAGCACGTCGCGCATTTCGCCAGCCAGTTCTTCCAAGTTCTGCCAAGCGACAGGCCGGCCAGATCGCGCGGCGATTCGATCTTCGATAACAGTGGGTGCATCTTAGTGGTTCCTCTCCAGAACGTACCGGGCCAGCGCCTCCAAGCCGCCGGCATGAGGGCGCAAGGGGCTCCAAGTGCCGCACAAGCCTCCTCAATCAAACTTTCCGCCCGTCGCACGCTTTCATTAACTCCCAGCACGCCGGGAAACGTGAGCTTTACCGCGGTCGCAATCTTTGCCGACCCGCTTGCCCACGGCCGCCGCGTCGCCCCGCACGTCCAGCAAATCGTCGGTAATCTGAAACGCCAGCCCCAGCCGCGGGCCGTAAACGTCCAACGCCTGCTGGATGGCGGCGTCGGCCTGGGCGACCAGCGCGCCCAGTCGCAGCGACGCCAGGAACATGGCGCCGGTCTTGCGGGCGTGAATCGATTCCAGCGTTTCCAGTCCACCGGCGAGAAACTCGTTCCCCAGATCGTCGGCCTGCCCGCCGACCAACTGCGTGGCTCCGGCCGCGTGGGCCAAGCACGGCGCAACAGGCCGCGGCAACGCCGGGGGCCGAATGTCTCGGGCCAACACCTCGAACGCCAGGGCCAACAGCGCATCGCCCGGCCAGAATCGCCAGTCCGTCGCCAAACACCTTGTGGCAGGTGGGCCGCCCGCGGCGCAAGTCGTCGTCGTCCATGGCCGGCAGATCGTCGTGGATCAGCGAATAGGTGTGGATCATTTCCACGGCGCAAGCCGCCGGCATGGCCGCGTCGCGGGGAGCCTGGCAAGCCTCGGCGGCAAGCAGCACGAGGGTCGGCCGAAGCCGCTTGCCGGGGGCCAGCAGGCTATAGCGAATGGCTTCCCGCAATCGGTCGGGGCAGCCCGAGTCGAATCGCGTGTACTCGTCCATCGCGGCGTCGATCCGCGTGCGCATCTCGACCGCGTAAGTCTCAAACGTCGTTGCGGGACCCTGGATCATTCAATTTGACTCTGCGAAAGTACCCTTGATGCTAGTCGCCGGCACATTGTAGGTATTTCAGCGAAATTCGGAAAGTGAAGCTGTTCCGATGTTTCCAGCTAGCAAGCATGCCCGCCGCCCGGTCAGAGCGACCCACCAGCCTTCGGCCGCAGCAATAGCCTGCCTAAACGTTAAGGTCTTACAAAGTCCAAAGCCTAGGAGTCCGGGAGTTTCGGACCGCTAAAACAATCTGCTGGGCGGATCCGGCCTTTCGCCGCCGCTTGCCGGGCTCGTCGCCGACCGCGGTTTGCCTCGGATTTTCGCGTGCGCCGCCGGCTGCGCTGATCAGATTTCTCTTCGAGCGACTGCTGAGCGTCGTCGAACGGCTCGGTTACCGGCTCGCCCGCCACTCCAACCCGGCTGAGCAATTCGATCCGCCGCTCCGCGTTTTCCAGCAGTTCATAGCATTGCCGCAACAGCTTGATCCCTTCCTCATAACGGTCCAACCCTTCGGCCAGGCCAATGCGGCCTTCTTCCAACTCGTGAACGAGCGTTTCCAGTCGCTCGAGCGCTTGCTCGAAATTGGGCGGTACGGTTTTCTTCTCAGCGTCATTACTGTCGGTCACGCGGAACCTCCACATTACTCAGCGACGGATCTTCAGGCGCTGGAAGAATTTATGAAATCTTATAAGGAATGCAGGAAGGTAGGAAAGGAAAAAGCAAAAGGAAAACGAACGTCAACGCACCCAACTGCCTCCTCCCTTCCTTATAAAAATCTGCCTGTCTCCGCCTTCACGGTTTCGTAGTCCGAATCTCTTCCACCCGGCTGATTGCTTCGCCGATTGCGAAGCGGGTTGATAGCCGATCGCCGACGGTCAGGCTCCCCGCGTCGCGCACGATTTCGCCGTAGAGCAGACGCTGGGTTAAACTGTAGCCGCGCGCGAGCACCGACAGCGGACTCAGCGCCTCGATCTGCCGGCTGCGGGCATCGGCCAGCGCCCGAGCTTTCGCCGTGTGCTGGCTGCATGGCCCGCGTGGCTCGGGCGGATAGCTCGTCCAGTCGCTGAGCAAGCTCGTGAACCCGATCGAGCGGTCGCCGCAGTGCCCGCCGCGAAGCCAAGGCCTCCAATCGCAAACGGGCCTGCGCGGCTCGGCTCGCGCAGGCCCGTCGCCAAACGCTGTTGATAGCGGGCCAGCAGAGCTGAAATTTCATCGACCGCCGGCACGACCCGCTCGGCCGCTTCGCTGGGAGTCAGTGCCCGCACGTCGGCCACCAGGTCCGCCAGGGTAACGTCGATCTCATGGCCCACGCCGGAGACGACCGGAATCCGCGAGGCGTGGATCGCCCGCACGACCACTTCCTCGTTGAACGACCACAGATCTTCCAAGCTGCCGCCGCCGCGGGCCACCACCAGCACGTCGACCGGGACCGTCAGCCGGTTGACCAGCTGAATGGCGGCGGCAATTTCCGTGGCCGAGCCGTCTCCCTGCACGCGAACCGGCACCACCAGCACGTCGGCGCCCCGCCAGCGACGCCGCACCACCTCCAGAAAGTCTCGCACCGCCGCCCCCGTGGGACTGGTCACCGATCGCGATGCGCCGCGGAAAGCGGGGCAGGGGCCTTTTCCGGGCCGCGTCGAACAGCCCCTCGGCGGCCAACCGGGCGCGCAGCTTGCGCAGAGCCTGTTCGAGGGCCCCGAGTCCCTTGGGTTCGATCTGCTGCACCACCAATTGATAACTGCCGCGCGGAGCGTAAACGTCGAGCGAGCCGCGGCAGACGACCTCCAAACCGTCTTCGATGTCGAACCGCACTCGTGCCGCGGTCATGCGCCAAATGACTGCGCGAATCTGGGCCTCATCGTCCTTGAGTGTGAAATAACAGTGCCCCGACTGCGGCCGCGAAAAATTCGAAATTTCGCCGCTAACCCAGACATCGGGAAACGAGCCTTCGAGCAGATCCTTGATCCCCGAAGTAAGCTGCGACACGCTCAGCACGGGCGGGCCGGCGGAGAACAGGGGAGCGTCGTTCGCGGGGTCGTAAGGCATGCCGAACATTCCGTTGTGCGGGGCGAAGCCGCAGCGAATTTATTTTTGCGGGTTATTCGCGGGGAAGGGGATCAATATATCGGGGGCGATTGCGGGTGAATAGGATGGAGTGGGGCAGGGGGTAGGGCGGGACCCCGGCGAAATTCTGTCGTGTTCATTTCAATTCTCGAAGACTTTTTCTGATCCGGTCGAGTGAGCAAGCTTGTGAATACAAATTCAAACCGCGTGCCGATCCTCCAATTGTTGACCATTTCGTTGGCTGCCGACTTACTCACCTGGTACTTTCTTGAGGATCAATGGCCGCAGCCCACGCTGGTATTTTGGTACAGTCTGATTTTCAGCCAGATCAGTTTGTCGGCAATTTGGGTTGGGTTGGGAGAAAGCCATTTTGCGTGGCGATTGCTGCTGATGCCTGTAGTGACGATCGCGGCTAGCTTTGCGTTGTCATTAGTAAGTTACAACTGGCGCTGGCCGATAGCCGTCGGCTCACAGATTCTGACAGTCGCTTGTCCCTTATGGATCACACGTTGGGCTGGCGTGCGACTTGCGTCGCCATACAGCACCGCCGAATCGGTCATCGGGCTGCAATCGATGCAATTCCGACTGTGGCATTTATGGGCCGGCATGACCGGCATCGGCGTTGTGCTAGGAGTCTCGCGGGCCTGGCCGTGGCCAACGACATGGCAACTTTTTGATAGGAAGGCGTTAATGCTAGCCGGGTGTTTCGCATTCGTTGCGCTAGTCGGGCTATGGACGGCGTTGGGTACAGGTCGATTGCCGCTGCGTATTATCGCCTTGATCCTAGCGTCTTTGGGTGCGGGAGCGGCCTTGTCTTTACAAGCAGGCGGCAGTCCAGATTCCTACGGAGTCGTCGAGCTTACTCTGATGCAGATGATTCTCCTGGCCGCCTCGCTGGGTGTGTTCCGCTATTGCGGTTATCGACTGGAGTGGCGGCGTGGCACGAATCGATCGATTCGCGCCTGAGGGGGCCCCGAGCGATGCCGCCGAGGCACCGACTTTGCGTTGAGCGGCGATGATCGCGTTGGGAGGAACCCAGGGATGCAATCCCTGGGCTTTAGTGCGATTTAAACGCGCGTATTCGATTCACGCACGTGCATGCGGTGAACGTGTATTTGATGCGGCGGTCGCTCGGCGGCGGGCCGGTGCCGCAGTCGCATGGGGGCCCGGCGAATCGGCACCTGGTCCACCTTTGGCGTGCCGGCTTCCGCCCAGGCTTCTGCTTCGAGCGTCATGCGGTTGAGCATCTGTTCGACGTGCAGCCTGTAATGCTCCACGCCGTCGCGGTCCAAACTCGGTGGAATGGTCATGGCCGGGCTCACCACGCCGCGGGCTCGCGAGAACGGGCGGGGCAGTGCGAAGCGGTCCCAGCTCTTGAACCGCCAAGGCCGGTCACAACCGAGCCCCATCGCCACGATCGGCAGACCCATTTTCGACGCGAGAAAAATCGCTCCTTGCGACAGCCGGCGCCGCGGTCCGCGAGGCCCGTCGGGCGTGATCGCCAGATTCGCCTGCTGACCGCGGCTTAATAACTCGCGGACCGCCGCGGCGCTGCCGCTGAACGTCGAACCGCGCACGCAACCGAAGCCCATCCGGCCGGCGACCTCGTTGAGGATGTCGGCGTCTCGGTGCAGGCTCAGCAGCATCGACACATTGCAATAACCCCGCAAGTACAGCGGCAGCAAAATGTACTCGTGCCAGAAAACATAAATCATCTGGCCCTGATTACGCGGGTCGACTGGATCCACTTCCGGTTCGTAGAACGCGGCTTTGTAGTCGAGCGTCGACATCCAGCCGCGTACGGTCGCGGCAGCAGTAATGCCACCAAACTTGACAGCCAACGGATGGGTGATTTTCATGATAGGCCTCCTTACCGTGACGCGCCTGTCGTCAATATTATTGCGGGGACCAGTCTCCGGTGAATACTTCTGTAGCCGGTCCGGTCATGTACACATGGTCGTCGTCGGCCCACTCCAGTTCCAGATCGCCGCCCGGCAAATGCGCCAGAATGCGGCGTCCCGTCCGGCCCGTCAAAACGCCGGACACGCACACGGCCGACGCGCCGGTGCCGCAAGCCAGGGTGATGCCGCTACCTCGTTCCCAGGTTCTCATGGTCACTTCCTCAGGACTATGGACCTGAACGAAGTGGACATTCATGCGTCGCGGAAACAGGGGATGCCTTTCCAATACCGGCCCGACGGCTTCGAGCGGCACGGTCTGAACGTCGCGACAGTAAATCGTCACGTGAGGATTTCCCATCGAGACGCAAGTCATGCCCGAGACGATCCCGCAACGTTCGACGAGCGCGGTTCCGTTTTCCAGGTCCAGCGGCGGCAGCGGCACGTCCACGATGCGCGGCCCGGCGAGGGTCGTCGGAATTCGGTCGGCTGCGAGAATCGGCTGGCCCATGTCGACGCGGACGCGGCGCACGCGCCCTTCGGCAACTTCCACATCCAGCGTGAGCACGCCGGCGCCCGTCTCGATGCGTAGCCGAGGTTTGGCGGCGATTCCGTGGTCGTAGACATATTTCGCGACGCAGCGAACCCCATTGCCGCACATTTCCGACTCGGAGCCGTCCGCATTAAACATCCGCATGCGGGCATCAGCCGCTTGCGAGGGGCAAATCAGGATCAGGCCGTCCCCCCCACGCCAAAATGCCGATCGGCGATGCGTCGGGCGAGGTCTGCAGGGATCGTTCGGCAACGGATCGCGAAAGCCGTCGAGATAGACATAGTCGTTGCCGATCCCGTGCATCTTCGTAAAACGCATCGCTGAAACCGCCCTGTGAACGCCGCGAGATAATGCCAGAAAAAGCATTTTAGGCACACCGGCGATCTGCGGGAAGCCGGATCGGGCGAATGCGGAATGATGAATGCGGAATTAATTCCGCGTTCCGACTTCATCATTTCCGTCAGCCGCTCAAATCGAGCATCTGGCCGGCTTCGCCCGTGGCATCCTTGCTGAGCGGTGGTGGCGGTGAATCTTCTTCCGAGGTTTTGCGGCGAGCCTTCGGGGCGATTTCCCAAAGCCGGCGGCCATCGGCGTCGCGGTCGCTGGTTTCGTTGTTTTCGCCGTCGGTAGCGCCGACTCCCTCGGCGGTTTCAGCCTTCAGCTCGTTTTGCGCCTGTAGCTGCTGGACGTTGACGTCATGGCTGGCCCGCGCGGTATTAGGGCCGTGCGTTTGCGCGAGTGGCGAGCCGGCAATGCTCGCGGCGATAGAACTCATCGGCCCGATACTCATGGCTCGGCACCTCTGGCAACTCTAGTTGAGGCCGTGAGCTCCATGCTCTTTCCGGCCCAGGAATTCATGTCCGCCTCGTCTATGGAAGGTTACGTCACGCCATACGCGGGAATGCGGCCATCTATTTTTGCTGAAACAGGGAAGGGATCAGCCGGCGAGCCTCCGGCGCCGTCGCCGGCGGGGGGCCTGGGTTCTGCAAATCCGCTTGTAGCTGTTGTAGGGCCTGGTTCACACCGGGGAACGCTTCCCGGCGAATCGCCGGATGATCCACAGTGCCGTCGACATGGATCTGCATGATCTGTTCGCTGGTGTTTGCCAGCATGTTGCGCAACACCGGCAGTTGCCAGTCGCCACGGCCGACGATCGCGCGAAAGGTCAAGTTTATTTGCGTGTCCAGGTTCATTTGCCCGCGGCCCAACAGGCTGATGGCGTCGCCATTGAAGTTGATGAGGTCCAGCAGGATGTATTCGCCCTGAATGCGGAAGTCGATGTCTCCTTGGGTAAAGGCCGTTTTGTCGGGCGAGCGGACGCTCAGGATTTTGAGCAATTGCACCATTGCCGGCAGTTCATAGATGTCCGCTTCATACAGCCGGAGATTCCCGTCGCCGACAAACGTGCGTGGCCCCTTGGCGTTGCCTTGCAACTGGACGACGGCGCTCACCTTGCCTTTGAGTTGCTGCTGGCCGGTCAGGTTTTCCTTGGCGAATTGGGCCAGGTCCGCGTCCGTGAGATTGGCGCGCAGGTGAAACTGCGGGGTCGTGCCGAACACCACCTGGCAGTCGCCAAGCAGCGTGCCCCCGAATAGCTTCGCGGTCACGCGCCTGGGGGCGCGCGATTGTTTCGACTCGGCCCAGGCTCCCAACAGGACCCGGTTGTTGTCGATCCAAATAGGTCCCAAAACCTGCGTGAGCTGGTGGTTCTTGTAGCTCAGGCTGTCGAGCGACAGTTCACCGCGACTGTAGAAACGTTGGCCGTCAAAAGCCCCCGCAAGTTGCACGGTGCCATAAACGTTCTCCAACTTAACGCCGGCCTCGAGGTTCATTTGACTCATATCGGCCGCCATGTCCCACTCGCTGGTCAACGGCGCATCCACCGCGCTCCCCCGGGCCAGCGTCAGGTTGCCGCGCAGATTCATCGCCGCACTGGGCTTCAGCTCGGAGACCGCCTTTCGCAGCACGTCCGGCAGGGCCGCAATCAGCTCGTGGTCGGCTCGCAGGCGGTCGACCGTGAGTTTCTCGAGTTGCAGCTTCCAACGACCATCGGGCAGGAAATCGCACCGGCCGCCGCTAGACACGAGGGTCCGGCCGTGGACCGCCTCCAGACCCTCCAAATCGACGTGGCCGTCCTGGTAGTGGATGTCGCCGCGCAGTTTCTCCAACCGATAAGGAAACGCCACTGGTTCGATCGAGGTGTTTTCAGGCCGCAGTCGGGCGTCCACTTTCAGGCCCAGACGCTTGGTGGCCGACAAGTACGACACGTCCGCTTGAACGTCGCAACTGCCGCGCGGTCGCAGCGCGTTCCACAAGTGCTGCACGTTAGGTGACAAGGCATCGCGCAGTTCTTCCTCCAGGGGAGCGTTGTCCGCGGCGATGCTGAGCGTCAACTGATCGCCCCCGGGCACCGGCAGCAGCGTGCCATGACAACGGACCAATGCGGTGTCGTTCGTCCCCTCGAGATCGCGGAAGATCCAGCGTCGGTCGACCAGCTCGATCATGCCGCGAATGTTGCTCAGCGGATAGGCGAACTTTTCGTAATTCATCGAGCAGCGGTTCAGCCGCAACTGCATGTGCTCGTGGGGTGTGGCGCGGCGGGGATCGTCGCGCCAGATGCGGCCGTGGAGATTGAAGGTGCCTTGCGGGTGAAGTTCGCGAACCACGGCGCGGCTCTTTTCCGAGAGGGCGACGAACAGCTTCTCATCAAATGGCAGGTTGTCGCCGTCGAACTCGATCGAGCCGGTGAATTCGCTGCCGGGATTCAGCAACTCGCCCCGAATCCGCACGGGCTGTCCGCCGGAGTACGCGGTCAAATTCGCCTTCAAGAGGTTTTCACGCAGCGTTATCAGTCCACTGGCCCGCTCCATGCGATAAGGAAACTTCTGATACGTGAACGCGACGTTCAAGCAGCGGATCTCAATTTCCGGCTTCCAGACCTTGCCGTCGTAAGACAATTTCACGTCCGCGTCCACTTCCCCTTCGGGAAGGAACTTAAACCACTGGGCGCAGCACCGAGTCGGGCAGGATCTTTACCAATTGCTGATCGAGTGGCATGTGCCGACTGGTGGCCGCCAGATAGAGCGGGCTGTTTTCGGCGAAGCCGCGCCGCTGACAAGTAAGCTTCAATATCGTTTGCCCGTTGGCAGCCATCACTTCGTCCAGCGAGAAGCCGTCGTTGTTGGCGCGCAAATGGGCTCGCAGGTCCGTTAGCGGATAAGGGAGCCGCGGATCGTCGATGCGGCCGCGGATCAACTCGGCCTCCAGGTCGAATTTCGGAGGAGCCGGTTCGTCGACCTCGCGCCGCACGTGAAAGCTAAGCCGCGCTTCGCCGCGCAGCGTCCCCAGCACCGCCAGCCGCTCGGCGGCCACCGCCGGAAGGACGCCGCGCAGCTCAGGCGAAACTTCCATTCCCTCGACGGTGCCTTTCAAGCTCCAGCGCTGGGCGTCCAAGTCGATCGTGCCGGAGATTTCCGCTTTCTGGATTTGTTCGGCCGCAAAGTAACCTTGCATGTCCATCAGCCGATGCCCCGCGGCAGCCGGCTCAGCCGAAGAGTTGAAGCTGGCATGCACGTCTCGCAGGGTGAACATGCTGGTCGGGTTCTTGACGGGATCAAAGATTTCAACCGTGCCGTTCTCAACCGTGCCTACGAGGACCGTGCCTCCTAGCCGCGGCAGCGGAAGTAGCTTGACGCCGCTGTAGGTGCCATCCGGGCGGTGCGTCGACCGCAACATCGGCCGGCGGATTTTGACTTGGGTGATGCGGGGCTCCGCCTGTACCAATTCCTGCACGCTTGTTTTGCACGCCAGAAACATTTCGTCGATGTACAGCAGTTCGGCCTGCGGTCCCGCAGCTCCAGGCTCGACGATCGACAGCCCGCGGACTTCAATCCCCTCTCCCTCGACGAGTTGGGCAGAGCGCACCCGCACCGAGAGTTGCGGATAGTTTGCCGCGAGCTTGGCTTCGATGCGCTGGCGAATTTCCTCATCGACGCGGCGATATACCAGCGGCGCCGACACGAG
Organism: uncultured Planctomycetia bacterium; assembly: GCA_963807715.1. GTDB lineage: Bacteria > Planctomycetota > Planctomycetia > Pirellulales > PALSA-1355 > CAWECK01. Next base: position 359,720 of record CAWECK010000012.1, on the reverse strand, counting down.
CGCAGCAACGATCGCCAGGGCCAAGCCCCATTTGAAAAAGAACCAGAGGAGATTAATCAATCCGCGCAGAATAGGAGCTGTTCCTTCAGCATTCGCCCGCCCGTCGGCGTCCGGCCGGCGAGCCGTGTCAGGCTTGCGTCGACCGACTCCTCAAAGTGAATCCGTGGATGTTGTCGCGGTGTAGTTTTTTATGGCTGCCGTGACTTGCCCGGACCAGCCCGCGCACGCCGCCGCCAAGACAATCAAACCCAGCATGGCCGGCTCGCGATACCGCAGCGAACCGACAAAGATCATGTGCAATAGCGAGAAATAAACCGCCGGCAACCAGCAAAGGATATACATCTGGCCGCGGCGGCTGAGCCGCCAGGCGCAGACCGAAGCCGGCCAAGACGAGCGGCACGTAAGAGACCAGAACGACGAGTCGCACAGGCCAGGCGCGGAAAGCAGCTTCGTTCGGCCACACATTCCACATTCGCACCAATTTGACCAGCGCCAATTGCACGCCGCGGCCTGGATGTGCTGCGAACCATTGCACGGCCGCTTGCCGCATACGCCGGTCGAGCCGATATTCAAAGCTGTCCTGTGGCGGCTGGGCAAGCCGGGCATCTTCCCGCTGCTGTTCCGCTGCGAACTCGGCGACGAATGACATCTCGCTGCTGCCGTCCGCGTGCGGGTTCAAACCGTCGTAAAGACTCGCGCCGACTTGCAGCGTCGTCGGCACAAAATGTCCGGTGGTCTGCCAATTGCGCACCCACCAAGGCCCCATCACCGCGGCGATCGCCAGCAGCATCAGCAGGCCACTAACCAAGTTTGGCCGCCGCCTGCTGTCCAAGAGCAGGGCCACCAGAATTGCCAGCGGCGTAAACAGCAACCAACTCGGACGCACTAGACAGGCCGCGCCCGCCGCAATGCCGGCGGCGGCGGCCCACAACCGTGCGGAGCCAGCCATTCGCACGGAAAGCGAATTCGAAGCCACTTCGCCAGGCTCCGCATTCCGCATTCCGCATTCCGCATTCGTCCCGCCCTTCATGGCCCGCGTCCAAAACGCGAGTTGGAGCACCATCAACAAGCAGAACGGCGCTTCGCTCAGGGCAACAGCTCCCAAGGCCACTGCGCCGGGATACAGCGCGGTGACCCACCCCGCCCACGTGGCAGCCCTGGCATCCAGCAACAAACTGGCCCACCAGATCACCGCCGCGACCGTCGCCGCACCCAGCACCGCGCTGAGGGCCCGGCCCCACATCGGTCCGATTCCGGCGCCGAGCAATCGAAACATTCCCGCGAGCAACAACGGGTAACCCGGCATGCGAAACACCTGCGCTCCGGCATATTGATAAGGCTGGCCCAGGGCGAGAGCCTGCCCGAGGTTCCAATACCCTTCACTATCGCCAAACTCGAATCTGCCGTTTCCAGCCAACCGCGACTGAAAGTATCCCCCTGCGGCCAAACGGACCGCCAGGGCGACAAGCACGATCAGAAATACGCAACGGAGACGGGGCACGCGGTACTCGCCTGGAAAACAATGTGTCTATTTTGGGGAAAATAAGGTGGGCATGGTATTCGGACGACATGCGCGGGGTCAAGGCAAGTCGGGAAAGATGAACCTTTTGAGCGGGGGACGTAAGTCCCCTGATTGCTTGCTCGTGGCGTCAAGGCGGGTCGGGCAAAATGAACCGCAGATAGAGAATAGCGAAGATTGGGCAAAGCTGGGGGTAGGGTGAGTACGCGCAACTTGGCAAGCAAATCTTCCAATCCGTGGCAAAACGTTTCTAACGACAGGCACCGTGGCTTGGCAGAAGGTTTCTCTAAAATCGCCGGTCTTCGCAGTTTCACTCGTGCCCTCGCGATTGTATACTCAAAAGCCTTCGTATTTTTGGCCGCTTCTCGTTCCCTTTTGGTTGCCTCGGGCGGAGACACTGCATGAATCAGAAACGACTCTTTCTCGGCTGTTTCCTTTCGTTGATCGCCACGGCGTTCGGCTTTGCCGTCCGCGGGGCCATCCTAGGAGACTTGGCGAAGCAATTCGATCTGAGCAACGAACAACTTGGCTATATCAACGGCGCCGGGGGGTACCCGTTCGCCATCTCGATCATTCTGCTGAGCCTGGTGATCGACAAAATCGGCTACGGCCGGGCGATGGTCGTTCGCGTTTCTCGGTCATACCGTCTCAGCCATCATGGTGATCTTTGCCACCAGCTTCGAGATGCTCTATTGGGGCACGTTCTTGTTCGCCCTATCGCAACGGCATTCGTCGAAGCCGTCATCAATCCGGTCGTGGCCACGATCTTCGATAAGAACAAAACGCATTGGCTCAACATCCTGCACGCCGGCTGGCCGGGCGGCCTGGTACTGGGGGGACTGCTGGCGATCGGCATCAGCTTCTTGGGGCATGGGGGGCGAAACCTGGCGCTGGCAGATGGCGATCCTGCTCATTCCCACGGTGGTGTATGGGATCATCCTGTTGGGACAGAAGTTTCCCGGTGCAGGAGCGCGTGGCGGCCGGCGTATCGTACATGGACATGCTCAAGGAGTTCGGCTGGGGCAGCGCCTACATCTACGTTCGTTTCTGCTGTTGGCCGGCATCAACCAGGTGATGGTCGTGACGGGCATCGAGCCCCTGTCGTTGAAGGTGCAAGCCGGCTTGGCGGTCATTCCGGCGGTGGTGTTCGGCTTTTACGTGAAATCGTTCGGTCGGCCGATGTTCGTCTTCTTGCTGTTGATCATGTTCTTGTTGGCCACCACCGAAATTGGCACCGACAGTTGGATCTCGGACATCATGCAGCTCGGTGCTGAAGAGCCAGAACATGGGAATCACTGTTCCTGGTCTACACGTCGGCGATCATGTTCGTCCTGCGGTTCTTTGCCGGCCCGATCGTGCATCAGCTTTCGCCGCTGGGCCTGCTGGCTTGTTCGGCGGCGGTGGCGTCGCGGTGGGCTGTTGTGGCTGGCCAATGCCGGCTCGGGGGCCTTCGGCATGCTGTTCGCCGCCGCCACGTTCTACGGCTTCGGCAAGACCTTCTTCTGGCCGACCACGCTGGGCGTCGTCTCGGAGCAGTATCCCAAGGGGGGCGCGCTGATGCTCAACGCCATCGCCGGCGTGGGCATGCTGGCGGTCGGCGTGCTGGGCCAGCCGGCGATCGGCACGGTGCAGGATCGCGACTTTGCTCACATCATCAAGGAGCGCAATCCGGCCCTGGCCGAACAAGTTCTGACGCAGAAAGAGGGCATGTTCGGCACGTCGGAGAGCCTGGAGCAGGAGAAGTTCGATAAGTTGGATGGAGAGCAAAAGGAAAAAGTCGAGCAAGCCGTCGTCGAGTCCAAGCAAGGTACGCTGGCCAAAATCGCCGTCCTGCCGGCGATCATGTTCTTCTGCTACCTGGTGCTGCTCTTTTACTTCCGCTCTAAGGGAGGCTACGAGGCCCAGGTGCTTACCGGCCACGCGGCTAACGACGAAGAGTACACCGGCGGAGTACAGGCCCCCGTGGAAGCTTGAGGAACAGAATTCACACGCTGCGTTCACCAAAACGGTAGGGCGGGCTGTACCGGCCTTATGGGTTATGGCGTTGACTTGCGGACCAGCTTGAGTCGCGTTCCCTCGCGTGCGACAGTCACCTCTCCCGGAAACATCTTTTTGGGCAACGTGCGTCCGACGCCATCGGGGCCACTCATTGCCCCGCCCTGGACGAGGCCGGCCAGTTCGTCCCATTGGTTAAAACCCATCGCTTGCAGCGGCCACGCCTGCCGCTGCCAGGCCAGCACAAGGACTTCGCGAACCAGGTGCCGCCGCATGCCAGCCATGCGCTCGCAGTCCAAGACAATGCTGGTTTCGCCTTGGGACACGAGCGCCGCATCGAGCAATTCCTCCGACTGATCGAGGATCGCATCCTGAGCGTCCGCGGCTAGCTTCCCGAGCCGCACGAGCGACTCCACGATCGCCGGATTGAACTGCTCGGCCAGCAGCGGAAGTAACTGGTGCCGCACCCGATTGCGGGTCAGTTCCAAGGCCTGATTCGTGCTGTCAGTGCGATAGGGTTGCCCGAGGGCCGCCAGGTAGGCCTCGATCTGGGCGCGGCGAATTTCCAGCATCGGGCGTAGCAAGCATACCGCCGGGCCCAAAGATCTGGCCCTGGGAATGCCCTCGAGTCCCGCGACGCCGGTCCCCCGGATGACACGATGCAGAATGGTTTCGGCCTGGTCGTCGGCCGTGTGGGCCGTAACCGCATATCGGGCCCCCGCCGCTTCGGCCGCGGCTTGCAGAAACTGGTAGCGGGCCTCGCGGGCGGCCGCTTCCAAGCCGTCTCCACGCATTGGCAAGAGACCGCTGGGTGCATGGCCGACGTGACACTCGAGCCCTAATTGACGGCACAATTCGACGACGAACTGTTCATCGGCCACAGCCTCCTCTCTACGCAGGGCATGGTTGAAATGAGCCACCAGGAGTCGGCCGGCCCCGCCCGACTTCAGACGGGCCAGCGCCCGTAGCAGGGCCACACTATCCGCCCCACCGGAGACGGCGATCAGGACCGTTACCTCTTGCCAAGCGGCTGGCGGCCAAGCCGCGGCGACCCGTTGTTCGAAATCTTTGCTACTGATCATGGAAAAAGTGCCGTAGGGCTGGCTGTGCCAGCCGCAACGAGGTTTAGTTGTTGAATCGCGGCCGGAGTGAGGTTTATCGCCCAATTGTGACCGGCACAGCTAGACCTACAAGGCGGCGTACCGCTGGAGCCGCAAAATGTCTAGTTGAAGTCCGGCCAGAGTGTGTTACGATGCTGTTCACGAAAGAATCCGGCCATTTACCAACAAATTGGACGCAACGTGACCGCAGAAAGCTATGCGGGACAGTATCTTAGGGAGTTGGCAGCCGGTTTGGATTCGTTCGCGTAGCTGAAACAAACTTTTCGAGAGCGTCGTCGCGCAGCCGCCTTTGGGGCGTTTGCCGAAGGACAGTGTACAGCGAGTTGCCGACCGTTTTGGAGCAGGTGGTTAAAACGAGCCATCGCACGGGAGCAGGCTGCAAGATGTATCTTATCGTCATCTTACGGTACCTTCTCGACCGAGTGTCGAGAATGCGCGAGGCAGTCCATTGCCTGGCAGAAATTCGCCAAGCAGAAATTCGCCGGTCTGTGAGGCAGGTCATTCTCCCTTGGGGAGTGATGAGCTGCGCAGATTGGTGTTTGCGCACCTGGTGGCAGTTCTCCCGTTTTGTGGTTGGATGCGTTGGAGCCATGCTGGGCGAGGGATCCGCAAGGGCCTTGGGGCCTGCGCTGCGAATGAGGGAGCGGGCCGTTTGGGCCTGCAAACCCAATCACGATCCTTGGCACCAGTCTCCCCGCACGCCGGACTGAGAAGTGATGGCTATGGCTGGGCGGGGCATGTTTTCACGGACGCAAGGTTCGTGACGCGTGCTTTCGCAAACCGCGCCGGGCGCGGCAGGCCGTGGCGATTGCCTCTCGTCCTCGAGTGCTTGAGCCGCGGTTGTTCGGTCGCCCTTCGGCCTGGGATCATAACTCCTGGGCTTGATTAGGTCCTTTCGGTGATTACCCCTTCGGTGCGGTAGTACGTCCGGCAAAGCTTCTCGGACGTCGTGCTTGGCTTGCCGTTGAGGCTGGCCGACGCTCGTCGATGCGCACCATCTGCCTGGGGGAGATTCCTGTGACATCACCTGGCGAACTCCTAGCGGTCGTCATCGCGGCCGTCATCTCTTTCACTTTAGCCGTCGTGCTGGTCAAAGCCATCGACCGCCTGCGTCGCAGAGACGCTGAATCCGAGGCTCGCGAAATCCTGGGCCGGGCCGAACGGGACAGTGCCAACCGGCTGAAAGAGGCCGAGTTGGAAATCAAGGAAAAAAGCATCCTGCAAAAGGCCGAGGGGGAAAAGGAACTCAGCCGTTTGCGGCAGGAACTGCACGAACGGGAACGCCTCCTCGACAAGCGCCACGATTCGCTCGAACAGCAGCAGGATCATCTCCGCCGTCAGGAGAAAATGGTCGAGGGAACCCAGCGCAAGCTTGCCGAGAAGATCGAAGACACCAATCGCCGCAACGACGAATTGACAAACCTGCTCGATTTGCAGCGGCAGACCTTGCACCAACTTAGCGGCCTCAGCCGTGACGATGCGACCCGGCGTCTGCTCGATATGCTCGAATCCGACTTGAAGCACGAAGCCGGCGCCATGATTCTGCGGCACGAAAAGAAATTGTCCGAAACCTGCGAGGCCAAGTCGCGCGAAATCCTGCTGACCGCCATCCAACGCTACGCCGCATCCCATACCGCCGAGACCACCACCAGCACGGTGGACATCCCCAGCGATGAAATGAAAGGCCGGATCATCGGCCGCGAAGGCCGCAATATCCGAGCCTTCGAAAAAGCCACGGGCGTGGACGTGATCATCGACGACACGCCTGGCGTCGTGATTGTCAGCGGCTTCGACACCGTGCGGCGCGAAATCGCCCGCGCCGCGCTGACCAAGCTGATCGCCGACGGCCGCATTCATCCGTCCCGGATCGAAGAGTTGGTGGCCGAAACGCAAAGCGAAATGGAACAGAACATCCAGAAATATGGCGAAGAGGCGGGGCAGGAGGCCGACGTGCCCGGGTTGCATGACAAGGTCATCCACCTGCTCGGCCGCTTGCGCTTCCGCACCAGTTACAGCCAAAACGTGCTGCGACATTCGATCGAAGTCGCTTTCCTGAGCGGTATGATCGCCGACGAACTGGGCCTCGATGGCGTGTTGGCACGGCGCTGCGGCCTGCTGCACGATATCGGCAAGGCGGCCGACCACGAAGCCGAGGGGGGGCATCCCAAGATCGGCGCCGAACTGCTTAAACGCTATGGCGAAGGGCCCGAAGTCGTGCATGCGGCGCTCGGCCACCACGACGACATTCGCATTGATCATCCGTACACGGTCCTGGTCGCAGCCGCCGACGCCATCAGTGCCTCGCGCCCCGGAGCGCGCCGTGAATCGCTGGAACGCTATATCAAACGCATGGAAGAGCTTGAGGCGATCGCTAACGGATTCGAGGGGGTCGACCAGGCGTTTGCCATCCAGGCCGGCCGCGAACTGCGCGTCATCGCGAATGCCCGCGATACTACCGACGCCTCCGCGGCCAAGATCTGTTACGACATCGCAAGGGCGTTTGAGGCCCAACTGACTTATCCCGGAGAAATCAAGGTAACTGTCCTGCGCGAAACGCGCGTGACCGAAGTGGCCCGCTAAACGCGGCTGCCCCCGACAAAGTCCTGGAGGGCTGCCTGTGCTTTCTTGTAGGGCCGGCTGTACCGGCCGCTTTTGAGCAGCAAACGCCGCCCTACGGGTTGCATTTAATCTGGGAATCTATGCTGTCGGCGAGACGAAGCTCGCCGCCAGGGAATTTAGCAAAGGATTTCTGTGCGGCTGCTCCATATCGGCGACATCGTGGGCAAGCCGGGACGACAAATTGTCGCTCGCGCCCTGGGTGGCCTGGTCAAAACGCACGGCATCGATCTGGTTGTGGCCAACGCTGAAAATGCGGCCGGCGGCTCCGGTTTGACCCCGGCAAACTACCAGGAACTGCTCTCTGCCGGCGTCGATTGCATCACGCTGGGCGATCATATCTATCGCCGCCACGAAATCATCCCGGTCCTGAAAGACCGAGATAACATCGTCAAGCCGGCCAACTTTCCGGCGACCGCCCCGGGACGCGAGTTCGCGGTCGTCACCGCTCGCGACGGCACGCGGGTCGCCGTGATAAGCCTGCTCGGCCGAGTCTTCATGCGGCCCGTCGATTGCCCTTGGACCGCCGCCGATCGGGTTCTGGCCGCAGTCCCAGCCGACGTCAAAGTGATCCTGGTCGACTTTCACGCCGAAGCCACGAGCGACATGCAGCTCATGGGCCGCTACCTCGACGGACGGGTCAGCGCGGTGCTGGGCACCCATACGCATGTACCGACGGCCGACGAGCAAATTCTGCCGGGGGGCACCGCTTTTCAATGCGACGTGGGAATGACGGGCCCGCACGACAGCATTTTGGGACGCCGCGTGGACCGGGTGCTCGAAGCGACGTTGCACTTTACCCCCACCCACTTTGAAGTAGCCAGCGGCGACATCCGTCTCAACGGATCGCTGGTCGAAGTCGACCCGCAGTCAGGCCGAGCCTTGAGCATCCGCCGTTTGCCGGTAACGATGGCTGAGGCGGAAGAGCTGACGCGGCGGGCGTGACAGAACTGCCAAAGCTCAAGGATTGCATCCCTGGGTTATTAGAGTGCCCAGAATGCAATCCCTGGGCTTTGGCTCAAGAGGACGCTCGAACGCCCGGGCCGACCAGAAGCGCTATTGCGAGTGGCATGGCGGTTCGCTATTCTCCCGCTCCTTTCTCGGAACTAGCGTGAACTCGACGACAAGTCCCTCGCTCCGGCTCGCCGGGCGGCGTTGCGTTTGGCGGCCGGCTCTTTGGTCGTGCTATCAGTTCTGGCTACCGCGGCCAGCCTGAAGCCCGATCCGCGCGGGCAAGGAACGCATGAGCAGTTGGGCTTGCCGCCCTGTACATTTCGGGTGCTTTTCGGTAAACGTTGCCCGTCGTGTGGTATGACGACCGCTTGGGCTCACTTCATGCAAGGTCACCTGTTGTGGGCGCTCGAAACGCATGTCAGCGGAACCGTGCTAGCGGGACTGGCCTTGGCCGGTTCGCTCAGTGCGCTGGGCATTGCAGCGGTGGGACGCAAACCCGCGTGGCAGCCGTCGGAAAGGCTGGTCGTGGGAGCCGCGTTGGCCCTGGTGGCCTTGGTGCTCACCGAGTGGGGACTGCGTTGGTAACGGCTGGGTTTGAGTTCGGAAAGGCTGAAGTCAGAAGTATCGGCAGCGGATTGGGAACATCCCAAACGAGCTGCCGCCAAACCTCAAGTCAAACTTAATACTTCCCAAAACATCTCTTTCAGTGGACGAGGTCTCGCGATGGATCGCTTGCGCCGCCAATCCGGATGGCTAATGCTAGCCCTAGCCCTTTCGGGCGGCCTCGTGCCGACGTCCGGCTGCAGCATACTGGCCACCTCGTTGTGGATGATCAAGGGGATCAACGAAAAACCGGAATACCCGGGCCTGGCCGGGAAACGGATTGCCGTTGTGTGTCGACCGGTCTCTTCGCTGCAGTACCGCAATCCCACCGTGGGACGCGACCTTGCCAAGGAGGTAGGCGTTCTGATCGCCAAGAACTGTCCGAAGGTTCACGTCATCGAACAACGTGAGGTCAGCGAGTGGGCTGACGAAAAGGGCTTGGATGAGTTCACCGAGATTGGCAAGGCCTTGAACGCCGACATGGTCGTCGGTCTGGACCTCGATGATTTCAACCTGTTCCAAGGCCAGGGGCTGTACCAGGGCAAAGCGACGATCAAAGTGGCTGTTTACGACGTCAAAAACGGGGCGCGCGCCGATCTTCGAGAAATCGATTCCTCAAATCCATTACCCACCCAACAGCCCCATTCCGGCGGGCGACAAGCCTGAGCCCGAATTCCGGGCGCAGTTCGTCAAAATCCTGGCGGAACACGTGTCGCGGCTGTTCTACGACCACGACCCCACCGCCGAGTTCGCCAACGACAGCACCGCGTTGTAGGGCGGGGAAGTTCAAAGGCGGCGGTCTTCGGTCGACGCGACATCGGCGTTTCGACTTTGGACTCCCTCGGAGTCATTGAATTCCGTCTTTTATTGACGCTGGGGATATGCGAATCTAGGATGACAGCTGTGGCATCACCCCTGTGCTCGAGCCGGTGGACCCTTTGGCACGGCCCTCCTAGGATCTCACCTCATGTATTTTCTTCTTCCCGATCCCGCCGGGCGTTTTGATCTTGTCCGGCCGCTTGTTCCTCGACGCGGCCTGTCGCTGCTGGCCGCCGCGCTCGTCGCCGGGTGGCTGGCTTCGATCGGACAAGCCGCGCTGGCTGCCGAGGGCGAAGACGAGATTCCCAAGCCGGAGGACATTAGTCTCAAGACGGATGACGGGCTTGACCTGAAAGCCACGTTCTACCCGACTAGCCTGGGCAAAAAGGAAAAGAAGGACGCGGTTCCCATCATTATCCTGCACGCCTGGAAAGGAGACCGCGGAGACTGCCAGGCACTGGCAGAGTTTCTGCAAGAGCAGGGGCATGCGGTGGTCATCCCGGACCTGCGGGGCCATGGTCAAAGCACGCAAATCGTGCGGCAGGACGGTACCAAGGTCAAACTCAACACAGCCGCTCAACTGAAGCCGGTCGACTTTCAAATGATGGCGGGCGTCGGCGGTGACCTGGAAACCATCAAGAGCTTCTTGGTGAAACTGAATAACAATGGTGAGTTGAACATCGAGAAACTTTGCGTGATTGGGTCGGAAATGGGGGCCGTCGTGGCCATCAACTGGGCCAGCCTCGATTGGAACTGGCCGGTCTTGGCCACCGGCAAGCAGGGGCAGGACGTGAAGGCCGTCGTGGCCATCAGCCCCGAATGGAATTTCAAAGGGCTGGGAATTTCCAGTGCGCTGGCAGAACAAAGTATTCGCAGTGAGATCTCGTTCCTGATCATTGCCGGCAAGGGCAACTCCAAGGCCTATGGCGACGCCAAGAAACTCTTCCAAACCCTGGAAAGGTTCCATACGGACGAAGATAAAAAAGACCTGTTCCTGCTCGCGCCGGAAACCAAGCTGGAAGGGACCAAGCTGCTCAACGAAAAGAGCCTGAATCTGAACGAGAAAATCGGCCGCTTTATCGAACTACGCCTAGTCAAGGAAAAGTTCCCCTGGGCCGAGCGGGTGGATCCGCTGAATCCGGGGAAAAAGTAAGCTCCGGTCGAAGAATCGCTGCCCGGTTTTAGTGCGGTTTCATTTTAGCTGTAGCGGTATCCGCAGTGTTGAAAATAGTTTCGGCACTCGGGTTCGGTGAACTGGTCGAGGATCGTGCCGCAGAGTTTCCAGAGCTTATCGACGGTGCGTTCGGCCCCGTCGCGGAGCAATTTCTTGAACTTGGAAAAGGTCAACTCGATTGGGTTCAGGTCGGGCGAGTACGGCGGCAGATAACGCAGCTCCGCGCCGGCGCCTTTGATGGCTTTCCGAACTCCAGCGACCTTGTGGCTGGAGAGATTGTCCATCACCACGATGTCGCCAACTTTCAACACCGCCACCAGATGTTGCTCGACCCAGGCTCGGAATAGTTCGCCATTGATACTGCCTTCCACGGTGAGCGGAGCAACGAACCCTTCGACCCGCAATGCGCCCAGAAACGTTGTCGTCTGCCAACGTGCAAACGGAGTTTTTTGCACCAAACGCGTGCCGAGTTCCGAACGCCCGTAGGTGCGGGTCATGTTGGTTTTGGCCCATGTTTCGTCGATGAAAACCACTTTGGCCGGATCGATCCGTTCCTGGGAAGCACGCCGCGCGCTGTTCGACCACATCAGGGCGATCCTGCTCGCTGGCAATCAGCGTCTTTTTTTTCGCGACTGATCCAGCGCGCGACAGGCGGCACAGATCGTTCCCAAGCAAACTTTGACGCCGCGCTCGCGCTTCAATTCGGCTTGCAACTCGCGCAGATAAATGTCGGGCCGAGCAACGATCTTCGCCACCAGCCAGTCGGCCCAGGCATGCCACTTGGGCTGACGTGGCGCCGCCTTCTTAGGCGAGACCTGGCCGGTCTCGCGACGTTGCTGCTGGATGCGCCGCACCCAAGATTCCGAAACTTTGAAACGCTGCGCAATCGTGCGCCGTTCTTTGTCCGTATCGCACGCCGCGAGCACCTCGCGACGAAACTCCGCATCGTAGGGTTTCATCAGGCTCACCTCCTTGAGACGAACCCAATTTACCGAGTCCCCCTAGATCGCGCTAGACCCTATGTGAAACCGCTCTAGCAGCCATTTAGGTATTCCGTTTCTGGGCGCGGGTACTAGATTGATGCGGCGGCGGGATTCGATTTTCGGGACACGGCACGGAGGTGTCGAGCATGGCGATGGGGACACGCAAGCAGCGGCAGGAATCGCTCTTCATCATGGCCGACCGCCTGCCGCAATCCGACGGCCATCCATTCTATAAGAAGCTGAATGGCCTCTTGGCCAAGGCCGACTTCGATCACTGGATCGAGCAGCGCTGGACGAAACAAAAGGGGACGAAACAAAAGGGACGCAGCTGGAATGGCTTCAACTTAAGCCGTAGTCGTTTGCTGCTCGAACTTTGCGTGGTAGTTGATGCGGGGTTCCTTGAGGTAGGCGTATTGCTTGGGGCGGCGTTTGACGAGCCGTGGTTCGCGGCGGCCTAGTCGTTCTGGGTTGACGATCAATTCGGGAAACGGCGAATCGAGGTCCGCGTGTGCGAGCGAGCGGAGCGCGTCAATGAAGCTGATCCGCTGGAGACTCACGCCTTGGCGTTTCGCGGCTTCGTGCATCAGCAGCCGCACTAAGTTGTAGACCAGCGCGAACATGGTCGCTTCCTTCAGCACGCCTTCGACAGATTGGCATCGCAATGCATCCATGCCCATTGTGGTCTTGAGATGTCTGAAGTTGGTTTCGATCCGCCAGCGTTCGAAGTAGAGTTGCGTAAGCATCTCCTTGGGATAACGCTCACCGTCGACCAACGTGGCAACCAGTGTGACTTCCTTCACGCGAAAACCCGGCCGGCCGATGCGATAGCGCAGTTCGCGCACGATCAGGCTATCGGGCAGCGCCGCGAATTGCTCGACCGAGCACCATGTGGGGCCGCTCTTGGGGCTTGAACCATTCAACGAGTTGATCGAGTTCGCCCAGCGACTTGATCCAGCGCGAGGTGGGTAGGCCCTTCTTCTTATCCTTTCGACCGCGAACCGCCTGCCGATGCACTCGGCCGGGCGTAAAGTCGACGATCTGCTTTTGGTGCATCCGAAACACACCGTGGATGGAACGCTGAAAAAGCAGGGCTAAATGCCCAAAGGAGCAGAATGCCCGATCGCCCACCAACAGATCGTCGGCCGCCAGTTCCGGATGCAACTCCGCGACCTGTGATTGGTCGTGCGTACGCAGCGGCGCGGCGAGCATTTTGAGGATCAACCCGGTTCCGTGATGCATCATCGCTAACCAGTGGACCACGGGAAAGCCACAACCTTCGGCTTGACCACCAGGCTGGCCGAACTCGGCTTGTAGCGCGGGCACGTCGGGCGTGGAGAACGTTGAGCCATCGACCAGAAACACCCGATGCCCAAGCCAGCGGGCCGTATCGACGCGCCGCTTTCCCCAACTGCGAAACGGTTTGTCCGAGTAATGTTTCCAGTGCGGCGCGAGGCAGCCGTGCGCCGAGCCGCCCCGTACGCCTGGACCGTGAACTCCTTGCCCGAGATGCGAGGAAGGTGGCTACAGGCCGTATTGCCGTAGAGGATTTGCAGCAGGAATAACCGCAGCGTCAACACCGGCGGCAGCATCCGCTCGCGCCAGGTGTGGCCAGCGGCGCGACAGGCGTCGTTAATCGCCTGATCGCTGAAGTGGCACGCCCAATGAGACTTGATCTGATGAATCGCTTGCGAAAGACTTGCCGCCATGAAACGTCTCGCCGTGAGAAAGGAAGGAAATGCCCCACCTTTCTACGAACGAGCGATCAAAACAAATTACACGTAGTGCCATCGCAGCTATCGCACCTAGACTTCACGACACGGCCTCAATGACTTACGCTTAAGTTGAAGCCATTCGGGACGCAGCTCATTGTTTAGAGGCCTAAGGAATGAGCTGCGTCTCGTTTATTTTCGTCCCCTTTATTTTGCGCGTCCGAAGAGTTGTCTTCGTGGCTCATGTGGCGAAGGTTAGCAGCAAAGTGGACTACTTTGCCAACAATTACCGAGCCATTTTGCCCTCGCGGCGGGGATTTTTTTCACTCGGAAGTGCGGCCAGGGGCTCGGACATAGCTCCCGACGCCGGCCGACTTGACCCAAGTCAACAATTGTCGGGCCAGAGGCATGACCAACTTATTCCGCCCTTTGCAACTCAATCTCGAGTTGCCCCACCACTTGCACCACGCGCAGAAACACGTTGTAGGTCGCGCCGTCCGCCAGGCTGCTGTCGGCCAATTTAAGATGCGTCACGTCGATACTCCCTTGGCCCAGCGTGGCGTCGAGCGGCAGCCAGTGGCCGGCAAGATACACTTCCGTCCACATGTGAAACGCGAAGCCTTGCATGGCTTCCAGATAAACCAGCCCTAAGGCCACGCGGGCCGGGATGCCCGATGCCCGGGCCAGCGCCGCCAGCAGTACGGCGTGTTCGGTGCAATCGCCTTCGGGAGATTTGGCCACCTCGGCCGCTGAAGCCAACGCCTGGCTGAAGTTCTTCTTCTTGATCGTGCGGTAGACAAATCGTTCGAGCGCCACAGCTCGCTGAGGCGATTGCGGCGCTCCTTCGGTAACCTGGCGGGCCAGCTCTTGCACGGCCGGATCGAGTGTTTGCAGCAAGCTATTGGCCGCCAGATACTCGTCGCCCGGGGCAGGCTCGGCCGGCAAATCGTCGCGCTGCGAACGTCGCACGGGCCCGGCGGCCCACAGGGTCAATCGTGCTGAATGCGCGTCGATGGGCGTTACGAGCTGCGCGACGCCGCTGGCAAACGTCTTGGTCGGGTCGCCGTCGGCGAGTCGCACCAGGTAGGTGGCTCGCTGGGCCGTGTGAATCGTCGGCGGCAGCGGTCGCTTAGGCCACACTAACATGCTCTCGATAAGGTCCAACTTCGGCTGACCGGCCGGAGCCATGCTTGCGCCTTAGTGCAGCGATAGGATGTCTGGTCGCCCACGGCAATGTGGGTTTTGAGCGTGTGCCCCTTGGAGTCGGTCCAGAGGGTCGTCTTCATCTCGGTGCCGTCGGCCATCCGCTGCGTCGTATCGATCCGCAAGAGCTTTGCCGTGCCGTCGAGTAGCGTCGCCACTTCGTAGTCCTGTGCCACCAAATCGTCCTCGGCCACTTGATTGACGATCGGGAGCAGCACGCGCAGTTTGCGGTGCTCGCCAGGTTGTAGCGGTTGGCGCTCCAGCGACGCTTCGGTGCCGGAGAAGCCCAGGATATCCTCTGACCAGGGAAGCTGCTGTTTCACCGCCCTGTCCCCCTGCCGCTGTTCGAGTTTCAACGAGTTGCCGACGACTTCGCCGCGCACGATGATCGGAGTCGGCCCAAGTTGAGTTTCCGTTTCGAAGCGGACCAGTTTGCCGTCGGCCATTTCCACGCTGCGCACCAGGAGCCGCGTATCAAGAACTTGCCCGGCGCGGGCAACCTCAAGATGCGTCTCCATCTCGCTGGCCACGAGCGTGCGGCCCCCTTCCTCGAGTGTATGCCGTACGGTGTACGTATAGCCGGTCCGGACCGCTTGCATGTAATAAACGTCCCAAGTCTCGTCTTTCGGTTCAATGGCGACCGTTTCGGGCGACTTTGCTTGGGGGGCCTCTTCGGCAGCCTGCGGCCGGTGAGATGCCTCACAGCCCGCCAGCAAGAGCGCCAGCCAACCAGCCAGCACTTTCGCGGAGGGCCGGCTGTACCTGACGCTAGCGAGTCGTGAAAGTCTCATAATCTGCGTGCTGGGAAGTTTCATAATCCTGTTTGCGCCGTCAGAGACACTGCCGGGATAACCTGGGTGAGATGTACGGCACGCCGCAGAAGTTCATGATGCCGGTCATGCGTCTGCTCCGCAAGGCGCTACGGGGGATGCATTGGCCGGAAGGGGGCTACGCACCGCGCGTTGGCTCGGCCGCGCATGAAACCCAGGGGCAAAAAATTGGCACCGCTCGCGCCTCGGCACGCGCCATGCATCAAAGCAGTGGGCAAAGTCACCCTGACTGCCAAGGCCGGTCGTGTGGGGACATATTTCTGCAAGAGCTCGGCACGCCGATCGCCGCCCCAGCCGCGGTTGGATGGTAGAGTTCCTGTGTCTGAACTTCTCGGCGAGAACTGAGTTTGGACGTGCGGCGCGGATGCGGGATGAGAGCTCCGATTGTACTGGTTATTCCGGGACTCGTGGCGAACCCGCACGATAGTTCCCACAGACCGGCAAACGAGTGCCAAGTTATGACGTAGGGTTTTTGCGTGGGCAGTTCATGGTTGTGGGCGCCGGTTGCTTACCGCCAAGTCGGACACGAAATAGAGTGAAGGTGGTCGATGGGTTTCTTGAAAAAGTTCTTCCGCAATGTGTTCCGCGACGGGGCTCCCACGCAGTTCACGAGCAGTTTCGAGCAGCTTTCGGAAGAAGAGCTGGAAGCGCACTTGGGCGTCTCGCGGTATGGCGTCTTCACCCTGACGAACGCGGTGCGTCCGTCGTACGATTTGCAAGTCGTGCCGACGCAGGGTTATCGCCACGACGTCTACAAAGATGAAGAGTCAAAGACCAGCGTGCCGGTGCTGATGGGAGCCGCTTCCAAGGAACACTTGTTCGATATGTTCATGGACCTGCTCGACCCGTTGGGTTGCGAGGTAGACGTGGTGTTGGAAACCAGCCACGATCGCCAACGCCGCGGACACGTGGACATGTATCGCGAGCACATCGACTTGCCGGTGCTCAAGAGCATTCTTTACGACTATGAAGACCTGCTGCTGAACGACGGCTGCATGGGGATTGCGGTGCTGAATCCGCACACGCCGCAGGAAGTGCAATTCGACGAGCACAAACTGCTGATCGTCTACGGCAGCAACCTCACCGAATACGAACGGGCATTCGACGAGCGGGACGTGTGGCCCAACGCTTCGATGAAGTTCATCACCGAAGCGGAGCACGTCCACTCGTCGAGCGAACAATACTTCGATCAGTTCCAAGAACTGCGGCTCCGCCTGGGCATCGACTCGTACGACGATTCCGCCCAGCGACGTTTCTAATGCCAACGCCAGGTGGTCCGTCTCGCTGGCTTTGATCGGCGCTGGCGGCTGTGTGCCGCCGGCTTTGTCAGTGCCCCCAGGAAAAGACATCTTTGAGCTTCCGCACTGGCAGAGCCAGTCGCACACCGAGGAAGCACCTGTCAGATAGTGTTTTTTGCCTGAAAAACAGCGTGACCTGCGCAAGCAAGGCAAACCTCCTGCCCTTGCCAGCAGGCACCCATTCCAGCTTATTAGCCGTAAGCTGGCCTTGTCGCCACGGCGGCTTTCCGTCACACTTCCTCGCCATTTCTAGCGATCTATCTGGGAAAGATCTCTGCGAACCGCACCCATGAGGCGCCGGCTCGAAAGTTCTCTCCTCTGGAGCATCGTCGTAATTCATTTCCATTGCGTACGAATCATCACTAAGACAATCAGGGGCTGACGCCCCTCGCTCCGAACCGGAACTATTCTGTGCCACGATTCTTGCGGTTATCGCTGGCCATTCGCCCCCGTGCGCTGGGATTTCTATCGGCTGCCTTGACCAGTTTAGCGCTGGGCTGCATCCAATGGTCGCTGCCCCAGTACACGCCGCCGCAAATCGTGATGCCGCAGGTCTATCCCGACGTGGCGTTGGCTCCGGTTCCGGTCATTATGCAAAATCCGCTCTTGATCGCGTCCGTCGATCGCGACTTTCTTTGGAACCAGGTCGTGGATGTGGTCGACGACTATTTCAAAGTCTCGCGCGAGCAGCGGGTCCGGTTGGTGGGGGATGTGCAGACGGAAGGCCTGCTAGACACATTTCCACGCCCGTCGGCCACCTTTCTCGAACCTTGGGATAAAGACTCGGTGACGACGTACGACCGCTTGGAGGCGACTTTGCAGTCGATGCGTCGCCACGCCACGGTCCGCGTGGTTCCTGCCGAGGGCGGCTATCTGGTCGATGTGGCGGTGTTCAAGGAGTTGGAAGACGTTCCCAAGCCGGAAAATTTATTCGCCAGCCGGTTTAACCTGCGTAACGACGATTCGCTGCACCGATTGAGTACCCCCGTGGGAGGAGAAGAGCCGACCCTCGGCTGGATACCACAAGGCCGAGACGCCGGCCTGGAACAGAAGATTCTCACCCAACTGCAAGCCCGCCTGGCCAATCCGCCGAGGCCGCTGTAAGCCGGCGCGGCCAGGGAGGGTGGCACACTGAGAAGTGCCAAAGCTTGCTGAAGATTTATTCAACCCTCTGGCAGCAAGCCTTATCGCCTGTTTCATTGCGGCTGTGGCGTGCCGATTCCGTTGGCGTTGATCGCCGCGACCGGAGCGACGGCAGTTTCGCTGCGCTGCACGGCCGGCAGCTTCAAGGTGAACGCCGTCCCGCGGCCCAAGCTGCTTTCCACGCGGATGCGGCCGTGATGGGCTTCGATCACGTCGCGACAGAAGGAAAGACCGAGCCCTGTGCCTCCCTTGCCGCTGGCGTCGGGTCCTGACTTCGTGGTGAAGAAGCGATCGAAGATCCGCGGCAATTTATCCGGCGGAATGCCGGCCCCCGTGTCGCGAACCATCAGATCGACCATGTTATTGGCCTCGTCGAAGCTCAAACGGACCACGATCTGCCCGCCGCTGGGCATGGCCTGCCGGGCATTGATCAGCAGGTTGAGCAAGACCTGCTGAATCTGGTTCGAGTTGATAAAGGCCGGCGGCGCCGGCAAGATTTGAGGGTCGACCTTGATCCGGTATTTCATCATCTCGCGTTCCAGCAGCAGCAGCGTGTCGTCGATCAGCTTCACCACGTCCGTCGGCTCCTGGCCGGCGCTGCGGTTGCGCGCGAAGCCGAGAATGCCGTTGGTGATACGAGCGGCCCGGTTCCCGGCGGACAGGATCTTTTCAAAGGACTTATCGCGCGTCGCCTGATCCTTGTGGCGCATGCCCATCTTGGCATAGTTGATGATGGTCGTGAGGACGTTGTTGAACTCATGGGTGGTGGTGCTCACCAGTTCTCCCAAGGCCGTCAACTTTTGCAATTGATTCAATTGCTCCCGGAGAATCGCCACTTGTTCTTCGAGGGAGGGGGTAGACGACGTCTCACCTTGCGACATGGAGAACTCCTAACAGCGGGAATGAGCATCTTCGCGCGCTTGCCGGGGCGCTCGAAAACTCGCTGACTTGCCTGGGGCGTTTGCTTTAACTCATTGATGCAGCGTGATTTACTGTAGTTCGATATCGTCGCAATGACCTGGGCGACTAAAACCCAAGCCCCTATAATCCCGCCCGGTTCTTTCCCTAGCGATGCGGAACCAGCGTGGTCTTCATCCTCGGCGAGTTTCGAGAGGATCGTCCCTTTTAACGAGCGACACCCATGCACACCGTTGAATTGCTCGAACAAGTACTGGCGACGGCCCGGCAAATGGGTTATCTGGTGCGAGAAGAATGGCTGGGAACCGGTGGCGGTAGTTGTGTGCTTAAAGGCCGCCTCTGCCTGTTCGTCGACCTGGCACTCAGCCATCGGGAACAACTGGACCAGGTGCTAGCAACCATCTCCGAGGCGGACGAGCAAACGATTCTTCAATTCCCGGCCACGGTGCGCAACTTGCTCGATTTACGGAAATCTGCTTAGTCGTGTCATGCGTTTAATCGGACTTCACCGCGAAGCCAACCAATACAGCCCAGCCGACTCAATGTACTTCTCCACGGCCCGCGGCGTGCGATAGCGCAGGCTGGCCCCGGTGGCGGCGCGATGCCGCAGATCGCTGCTGCTCAGTTCCGCCAGCGGCATTTCGACAGGCTGCACGCGGAGATTGCTCGTTTGCCCCCAGCCAGTATTGGCTGCAAACGGGTCGAAATCGCCGATTCCCTGCCCCACGCGGCCAACCACCGCCAGCGTTGCCAATTCGCAAATGCGGCCAGGATCTTTCCAGTGGGGCAGATCCAGCAGCGAGTCGGCTCCCAGCAGCAGATACAATTCACGGCCGGGATCTTGCTCACGGATCTGGGTCAGCGTATCGACCGTGTAGCTGACTCCCCCGCGATCCAGTTCCAAGCGGCTGACCGAGAACGCCGGATGGCCCCCGATCGCCAGTTCGAGCATCTCGATGCGTTGCCGTCCGGGCGTGAGTGGCCGCTCTTGTTTGTGGGGCGGGATATCGGCCGGCAGGAACCACACCTGGTCGAGACGGCATTGTTCACGACAGCACTCGGCCAACAGCAAATGGCCATAGTGGACCGGATCAAACGTGCCACCGAAGATTCCCAGTCGCATTCCCCCTCCGTCCCTCGCCAGCTATACCTATAACCGCCTATATTGAATTATCGCGGACTTTCCGCGAATCTTCGGACTGTGAGCGCGGTGGAAATTCTTGCCCCCGAGGCTCGGGTTATTCAGAACTGTATCGTACTCTCCGTCGAGCTTACGCGCGAAGTCGCCGGCTGCTTCCTGATCCCTTCGAGTTGTCATGGGCGAAAAACAGGTCAGCCTCTTTGAGACCGAACCCGATCCTTGGGAGCTCGACGCGCTTGAGGATCGCGAGGTCGCCACGGTCGTCATTACTACTGGTCCGGACCGCGTTTACGATTACCTGGTGCCGGACCGATTACGCGATAAACTTGCCCCGGGACGCCGCGTCAAAGTGCCGTTTGGCCGCGGCAATCGGTTCGTGGTCGGCTATTGCGTGAAGCTGGAACAAAGGCCCCCCGGGTCGCGGCAGCTCAAGGAAATCCATAGTCTGGTCGACCAGCGGACCCTGCTCACGCCTGCGATGTTGCGGCTGACCCAATGGATGGCCGAGTATTATCTTTGCCCCTGGGGCCAGGTGCTCGAGGCCGTCCTGCCGGCGGGCGTGCGCGGGCAAGCCGGTACGCGCGAGACCCTGTTCCTGGCGGTTCCGCCCAATGTCGTCGCCCGCATCGACGAACTCAAGCTACGCGGCCGGCAGGCGGAGGTCGTGCGTCATCTGGCGGGCTCCCCGGCCCCGTTGACATTGGCCGAACTTTGCGCCACCGTGGGCTGCACGCCGGCTCCGGTGCAGGCATTGCGCAAAAAAGGCTTGATCGTCACAGAGACCCGCCGCATGGCCGGCAGCGGGCCGGCAGAAATCCGCGCGCGCGCGAGAAGCATTTAACGCTGGAGGCTGACCAACAGGCCGCGCTGGCGGCGATTCTCAAGCCGATCGCCGCCGGCACGCACCAGACCGTGCTGATCCATGGCGTCACCGGCAGCGGCAAGACCGAGGTCTACATTCAAGCCATTCAGGAGGTGCTCTCGCACGCTCGACAGGCGATCGTGCTGGTTCCGGAAATCAGCTTGACACCGCAGACCGAGCAGCGTTTTCGTTCCCGCTTCGGCCAGGTGGCCGTGCTGCATAGTCACATGAGCGACGCTGACCGCCATCATCATTGGCAGCGGATTGCCGCGGGACAGGTCCAAGTCGTCGTCGGAGCCCGCAGCGCGGTCTTTGCCCCTACGCCACGGCTGGGACTGATTATCCTCGACGAAGAGCACGAGTCGACGTTCAAGCAAGGGGAAGCACCGCGCTACCATGCCCGCGAAGTGGCGCTGCATCGGGCACGGGACGAGAGCATTCCGCTCGTGTTGGGATCGGCCACGCCGTCGCTGGAGAGCTGGCATCGAGCCCAGACGGGCGAGTATCAACTTGTTTCGATGCCCCGGCGGGTTTTCGGTCGCCCGTTGCCTCTCGTCGCCACGATCGACCTGCGGTTGGAATTCAAAGATCGGCGCCGCCGGGGTGCGATCAGCCGCCAATTGCAAAACGCGATGAACGAAGCACTGAGCGACAATGGCCAGGTCATTCTGCTGCTGAATCGCCGCGGCTACGCCACCCACATCCAGTGCCCCTCCTGCGGGCACGCCATGCGCTGTCCGAATTGCACCATTGCCCTGACGCAGCACGTCGCGGACGACAAGGCCATTTGCCACTACTGCGATTATGAAGTGAAGGCGCCAACCGTTTGTCCCGAGTGCAATTTCGCCGGCATCCACTATGGCGGCCTGGGAACTCAGAAGTTGGAGGCCGAGGTGCGGGCCAAGTTTCCGGAGTATCGCTGCCTGCGGATGGACACCGACACGATGGACAAGCCGGGTAGCCACGAAAAGGCCTTGGCGTCGTTTCGCGATGGCCACGTACAGATCCTGCTTGGCACGCAGATGATCGCCAAGGGGCTCGATTTCCCGAATGTGACTTTGGTGGGCGTGGTGAATGCCGACACGGCCTTGCATTTGGCCGACTTCCGCGCGGCCGAACGAACCTTTCAACTGGTAACCCAGGTAGCCGGCCGCACCGGTCGCGGTTCCCGAGGCGGCCGCGTGCTTGTGCAAACCTTCAGCCCCGAGCATCCGGCGATCTTGGCCGCCGTGCGGCACGATTACGCCCGCTTCGCGGAATACGAACTGCCGGGCCGGCAATCGCTCTCCTATTCCCCCTTCAATGCCATGGTGCGCATTGTGGTGCGCGGCCCGCAGTATCCGACGACTGAGGCATTTGCCGAGCAAATTGCAACCGAACTGCGCGACGCCATCACGGAGCAGAAGCTCGCGGCCCGGGTGCTTGGTCCGGCCCCCGCGCCGATCTCGAAGCTGCGCGGCAAGTATCGATTCCACCTGCAATTACAATCGGTGGATGGTCCGGCATTGCGGCAGATCATCAGCCAGGCGACGGCCGCGCTGAAGCCGCCCGACGAAGTGCAATGGATCGTCGATATCGATCCGCTGGAGATGCTCTGAGGGGGCGTCTGGCATGTGAGCGGAATGGCGCTAGCCGCCGGTTCCGTCGATTCGACGCAGCACAGTTGGCCGCGATCTGGCGATTACGCCGCTTCATGGCGGCTGGCGCCGTGCCGCTCACGTGCCTTCATGGAATTTCGTTGACTTACTAGGACGCGTCGTCCTAAATTGCAATGGCAGCTGCGAAATCATTTCCCTCTCAGGCATCGGGGAATTCCGACCGGCGGAGCCCTCGCAATTCATGCTTTTGTTTCATTTCTGAATAAAGGGAAGTACCATGCGACGGTTTCAAGTCTTGAGGATCGTCTGCCTGGCGGCGACACTGGCCGCCGAAACGGCCGGATGCGCGCTGGCCGAGGACGCGAAAGCAACCGGACGTCCCGCGGCCGACGTCTGTCGCCGGCATTCCGGCAGGCCAGGAGTCGCCCACCCTGAGCCTGATTGAAAAGGCCCTTAGTGAACCAACAGAGTTAGAGTTTCAGGAAGCGCCCCTTTCCGACGTTATCGATTTCCTGAAGTCGAAGCACGGCATTGAAATTCAAGTCGACACAAAGGCCTTGGTCGATGCCGGAGCTCGCATCGACATGCCGGTTACCGTGCATCTCAAGAACATTTCGTTGCGTTCGGCATTGCGATTGTTGCTAGGTCCTTTGGATTTCAATTACGTCATTAAGGACGAGGTGTTGCTGATTACCACGAAGGAAAAATGCGACGCCGAGCTTCGAACCCGGCTGTACCCCGTGCAGGACTTGTTAGACCGAACGGTCCAAGAAAACCTCAATTTAAATCCGGCCAGCGATTTAATTGCCATGATCACCGGGTCAGTTGCGCCCACGACATGGGATGAGGTGGGTGGGCCGGGCTCGATCAAGTATCTGGCGGTCGCGAAGTGCCTGGTCATCGGGCAGACTGAAGAGATTCACGAACAGATCTGCGATCTGCTCGCGGCCACTCGCAAAGTCATGGCGCTGGAAGGGGCGCAGCCCAAAGATCACGCGGCCACGGACGACCCGGACGCGATGTTCGTCGTGGTCTATCGGCTCAACGCGAGCGAGCAGGTCTACCAGGTCGCCCCCGAGCCTGCGCGGCCGCGGATAAGAACGCCCCATTAAATGAGAAACGCCGAGGCGGCGGGTCTACCGGCCCCGGCCCCGTGCCCGACATGGACGACAAACCGAAGACCGGGACCTTGCCGCGAGCAGTCCTGGTCTCCAATCGCGCCCTGGCCAATGACGTAGCGCGCGTGGTTCCCAAAATCATTGAGCCGGTAACGTGGCAGGGGGGCGGCGGGCAGGGGTTAATAGAGAGCATTGGCATCGGCGTGACCGTTCGGCAGACGCGTCGCGTACACCTTCAAGTCGCAAGTTTCCTGCAATCCGTGGAGAAGGCCAATCGCAGCCCGATCTCGGGCGGTGGCATGCGAGGCGGCGGAATGTTCCAAGTTGGTGACCGGTAAAGCCGGCTTTGCGGCACTGAGAGGGCGATCGCCGAATAACTTGCAATCGATCGTCGACATCGATCTGGGCACCGTGATTCTTAATGCTTGGCGGCGGAGTGAAGCTCGTGATTTCCCTTTATACACCGACGCGATTGTGCTAAGATAATCTTATGGAATCTGTCACTCGACAAGTCAGCAGTTTGGAACCCGCGGTCCGCCAAGCCATGGAGGCCGTCGTGGGTCATTCGCTGCAAGCTAATCAACAAATCGTCGAGATCCTTGATGCCGAGCCCGCCGCCAATGAAGCGGCAAACCAGCCGCGCACCAGTGGCGTTCCGACCCCTAACGAAGACGAAAATGTGCATTTGCGCGCCGAAGTTTTAGCCAAACTTCCCTCAGTCGAACAGCTCGACGAGTTCGCCATGTACCGTCCACGAGAATGGCTTGAGGATAAGACGTGGAGCGACGGCACGATTTAGCAAGGGCCGCGAAGTGCCGTCTTACGATCCTGGCGACATATTAGTTGCAAGAATCCCCGATCCTGACGGCAACAGCCTGATACAGCCTCATCCGTGCATTTTCATAGCGGATTCGATCAGTCGTCCTGGATTTCTAATCGTTGTTGGCATTACCGGTTCGTTTTCTGAACCGATCGATCCGCTGTGGTGGAAAATGCCTTGGGATTCCAATCGCCATCCAGTGACTGGGCTAAATAAGCCGTGCGTGGAAAAGTGCAATTGGCACCCGCACATACCCCGCGCAACGGTCCGCGATGTTATTGGAAAAACTCCGAATGACGCGATGCTCGAAGTTGCGCACCGCCTTAATTTGCATCTCGAACAACTGAAGACACTGAAGAGACGCGAGAATCAATCTTCGCCAGATGCGTCGTAGTCTTCCAGCGCTCTTGGCGGGGCCGCGGGACCCGTCATAGAATACTGCTGGCGTGGAGTTTGCGCCACGAGTGGGTTTACTTTCGTTTGGCCGCTGGTCTGTTGACTCCATGTCCTACCGTTCCTTGAAAGCCCTGCTCGGCGAGACCAACCTGGAGCGGAAGTGCCTGTTCCTCTTCGGCGTGTGCCTCTTCTTTCTGATCGCCGGCAGTTTCTGGTGGTACGGAAAACTCACCGAGAAGCAGGTCTACCTGGCCAGCCAGCGGACGGGTCGCGGGCTGGTGGACTCGATCATGCTCCGCCACCACTATCAGAAACTCGAAACGATCGAGATGACGAAGGATCTCGAAGGGTTGTTGGGCCCGGACCTGGGCAACCAGGAATACAGTTGGACCCTGATCAAACCGCAGCCGGCCGAGAGCGATAAGCCCGAGGACGAGTTCGAATGGGGCATCCTGAAGAAGTTCCTGCAAACGCCTCCCCCGGAGAGTGCCGCTGCGTCAGGCATTCCCGAGTTCGACGAGCGCCTGGTGCCGGCCAAAGCAGAATACGATTATTACCAGCCGGTGCGCGCAAGAAGGGGGGCTGCATTTTTTGCCATAATACGATGCGCAGCCGCGGCCGGCCTGCCGGAGTTTAAGGAAGGCGACCTCATGGCCATCATTAGAGTCGTCCTGCCGGACGGAGAAAACATCGATGCCATCAGTTGGAACCGGGCCATTCTGATCGCCACCGCCATCATTACCGTCTTCCTGGCGATGGTTTCGTCGTATGTGATTATCCGCTATGTCATCGTCAAGCCGCTCCGGCATCTGCGCGATATCAGCGACGAAATCAGCCGCGGCAACATGGCCTTGCGAGCCGAACTGCATACTGGCGACGAATTCGAAGACCTGGCCGTGGCGTTCAACCGCATGCTGCGGCATCTGACCACCATCCAGCAGGAACTGCGCCATGTGAACGGCGACCTGGACGTGAAGGTCGATCAGTTGCGCAGGCCAACATGCGGTTGTACGAAATGAACCGCGTCAAGAGCGACTTTCTGGCCACGATGAGCCACGAGCTGCGCACGCCGCTCAACGCCATCATCGGCTTTAGCGACGTGCTGGAATCGATCGCCTTGCTCGACGATAAGCAAAAGCGATACGTGAAGAACATCCAGACGTCTGGCCGCGTGCTGCTGGAAATGATCAACGACATTCTGGACCTCGCCAAGATCGACGCCGGCAAGATGGAACTGCGCTTGTCCGAGTTCCGCATCGAAGCTGTCGTGGCCGCGCAGTGCGACATGAGCCGGCCGCTGAGCGAACGCAAAAACATCGACCTCGAGGCCCACGTCGAACCGGAACTGCCCCTCTTGTTCCAGGATATGGCCAAAGTGCAACAGATCTTGAACAATCTGCTGTCGAATGCTATCAAGTTCACTCCTGAGGGAGGACGCATCACCGTCACGGCCCGCCACGGCGCCAAGGACGAACTGGAATTAGTCGTGGCCGACACGGGCGTGGGCATTGCCGAGGAAGAACAGAAGGTCATCTTCGAGAAGTTCCGCCAGGGAAAATCGGTGCTGACCCGCGGAGACGCCATGACGCGGGAATATTCGGGCACCGGCCTGGGGCTATCGATTGTCAAAGAGTTATGCCGGCTCATGGGAGGCGAGGTGACGTTGCACAGCGAGTTGGGCAAGGGAAGCACCTTCACCGTCATCTTGCCTTGGGCCCGCGCCGACCAGCCGAAATTGGACGCCGCGCCTCCGTCACCCCCGGATGACGCCTCCGGCACGCGAGCGGCTTGAGGAGTGGCGGAACGGGGAAATGCTGAAGTCGGAATGCGGAAACTCGGCATTCCGCATCCCCCATCCAATTTTGTCTCTTGTCACCCCATCACTTTGTCAGCTTGTCACGAACATGTCTGAAGTCGAACTTTACACAGATGGCGGCTGCAGTGGTAACCCGGGCCCGGGCGGCTGGGCGTTCATCTTGCGGCATCCCGTTTCAGGCAAGGAAATCGAATCCTCTGGTGGCGAGGCGGTGACTACCAATAATCGCATGGAACTCACGGCCGTGGTCAGGGGGCTCGAGGCGCTCAAGCGTCCTTCCCACGTGACGCTCTACGCCGACAGTCAGTACGTCGGCAAGGGGCTGAGCGAATGGATGCCCAAGTGGAAGGCGAACGGCTGGCGCCGCCGCGAGGGCTCGCAGTGGAAAGAGGTCAAGAACGAAGACCTGTGGCGCCGCTTGGACGAGCTGATCGCCGAACACCAACTGACCTATGCCTATATCGCCGGGCACAGCGGACACGCCGAAAACGAACGCTGCGACAAGTTGGCCGTGGCCGCCTATCAGCAGTATCTTCGCCGTTGACCGCGTCATGAATGGCAGGGTGTCGCAATCGACGGATGTCGCGGCCGGATTACCTGGGGGAGTTTCAAAGACTTGCCCCGACACCGCTGTTTGGCTTGTTGGGAACGCCGTTTTGGTACAATTCCGGAATGCCCGACCGGAAAGAGTCCTCCAGCGCCGTCGACCTCGCCACGCCCGTGCAATTCTTGCCCGGCTGCGGACCATCGCGGGCAGAACTGCTCGAACGGCTTGGTGTCACCACGGTTCGGGACCTGTTGTTTTTCTTTCCCCGCGATTATCAAGACCTGACCGACCTGCGCACCATCGACCAATTGGAAGAGGGGCCGCTCGTCAGCGTGCTGGGAACCATTGAGGAAGTGGAACTGCGGGACGGTCGCGATGGCAAGTCGGTGCTGGGCATGGTCCTCAAGCAAGATGCCGGCCATCTGCGGGCCCTATGGTTCAATCAACCGTTCTTGCGGGCCAAATTTCGCCTGGGCCAAATGGTGCTCCTTTCCGGCAAAGCTCGCTTCCGCGGCCTGCGCTGGGAGATGGTCCATCCGCAGGTGCGATTCGTCGACAATGCGGGCGCCTCTGTCGAGGGCCAATTGCTGCCGGTGTATCCCCTCACCGAAGGTCTGGCCCAGCGACACGTGCGGCGATTGACCCGCGCTGCGCTCGACATGGCCGCGGCTCTGCTCGATGAAGTCTTTCCCGCCGAGTTCTTGGAACAACATGCCTTGTGGCCACTGCAGGCCGCACTGCCCCAGGTCCATTTTCCCACCGATCGAACGAGCCTCGATCAGGCCCGTCGGCGGCTGATCTACCAGGAGTTGTTCATCCTGCAACTGGCCTTGGCCGTGAAGCGACACCACGTGCGCGACCAGGCTCGGGCACTGCCGCTGGAAGCCACCGCCAAAATCGATGCCCGGATCCGTCGGTTGTTTCCCTTTCCGCTGACCGCCGGGCAGAAGCAGGCCATCGCCGAGATCGGCGCCGACATGGCGCTGCGCATGCCGATGAATCGGCTGCTGCAAGGGGACGTGGGCAGCGGCAAAACCGTGGTGGCCGTGTACGCCATGCTGCTGGCCGTAGCCCACTCGGCTCAGGCGGCCCTGATGGCTCCGACCGAGATTCTGGCCCGGCAGCATTTTCAGACGCTTGAGCAAATGCTGGCCGGCAGCCAGGTGCGGCTCGGTCTGCTCACCGGCAGCATGCGTGAAAAGGCCCGGGCCGAGATGCTCCAGCAGGTCCGTAGCGGCGAGGTGCAGATTGTCGTGGGCACGCAGGCGGTGGTCGAGGCCGAAGTGCCATTCGTCAACCTGGGACTGGTGATCATCGACGAGGGTCACAAATTCGGCGTCCGCCAGCGGGCCACGCTCAAGCAGGCCGGACCGCAGCCGCATTACCTGGTGATGACGGCCACGCCCATCCCGCGCACGATCGCCATGGCGATGTTCGGCGACCTGGACGTTTCCACCCTGCGCGACGCGCCCCCCGGCCGGCAAAAAGTCTACACCTATCTGCCCCAGCCCGAACAGTGCGCCCGCTGGTGGGAATTTTTCCGCCGCAAATTGCGCGAGGGGCGTCAAGGCTACGTCGTCACGCCGCTGGTGGTCGAATCGGAACAGCTTCCCGTGCTGAGCCTGGACGAAAGTTACGAGGGGCTCGCCAACGGCGAGTTGGCCGACTTCCGTCTGGATCTGCTCCACGGGCGGATGAGCGCCG
This sequence comes from uncultured Planctomycetia bacterium, assembly GCA_963807715.1. Lineage (GTDB taxonomy): Bacteria > Planctomycetota > Planctomycetia > Pirellulales > PALSA-1355 > CAWECK01. The sequence continues at coordinate 330,833 of CAWECK010000012.1, read as the reverse complement.
ACGAAAAGGAGGCCGCGATGGAGGCCTTTCGCAACGGCGAGACGCAAGTCCTGGTAGCCACCAGCGTGGTGGAGGTGGGAGTCGACGTGCCGAACGCCACGCTGATGACGATCGAAGGAGCCGAGCGCTTTGGCCTGGCTCAGTTGCACCAACTGCGCGGCCGGGTCAGCCGCGGAGCCTATGCCGGCTATTGCTCCCTATTCGCCGACCCGCAAACCGACGATGCCCGCGCACGGCTGGAAGCCCTGGTCGATTCGACCGACGGCTTTCGCCTGGCCGAAGTCGACTTTGAACTGCGCGGCCCCGGCGACCTGTTGGGGACGCGTCAACACGGGCTGCCGCCGCTACGCATCGCCGATTTGCGTCGCGACGCGGCGATCCTCGAAGAGGCCCGCCGGGACGCTCGCTCCCTGGTGACGACCGACCCCGGCCTGAGCCAAGGGGAACATGCGAAGCTGCGCAGAATGGCGCTGGTGCGCTACGGGCAGGTGCTGGACTTGGGGGACGTGGGGTGACGGGCGTTGGCTCGGAGTTTTTAGCCTCGGTGATCCCGCGTCCCGCTAGAGCGGTTTCACATAGGGTCTAGCGCGATCTAGGGGGACTCGGTAAATTGGGTTCGTCTCAAGGAGGTGAGCCTGATGAAACCCTACGATGCGGAGTTTCGTCGCGAGGTGCTCGCGGCGTGCGATACGGACAAAGAACGGCGCACGATTGCGCAGCGTTTCAAAGTTTCGGAATCTTGGGTGCGGCGCATCCAGCAGCAACGTCGCGAGACCGGCCAGGTCTCGCCTAAGAAGGCGGCGCCACGTCAGCCCAAGTGGCATGCCTGGGCCGACTGGCTGGTGGCGAAGATCGTTGCTCGGCCCGACATTTATCTGCGCGAGTTGCAAGCCGAATTGAAGCGCGAGCGCGGCGTCAAAGTTTGCTTGGGAACGATCTGTGCCGCCTGTCGTGCGCTGGATCAGTCGCGAAAAAAAAGACGCTGATTGCCAGCGAGCAGGATCGCCCTGATGTGGTCGAACAGCGCGGCGGCGTGCTTCCCAGGAACGGATCGATCCGGCCAAAGTGGTTTTCATCGACGAAACATGGGCCAAAACCAACATGACCCGCACCTACGGGCGTTCGGAACTCGGCACGCGTTTGGTGCAAAAAACTCCGTTTGCACGTTGGCAGACGACAACGTTTCTGGGCGCATTGCGGGTCGAAGGGTTCGTTGCTCCGCTCACCGTGGAAGGCAGTATCAATGGCGAACTATTCCGAGCCTGGGTCGAGCAACATCTGGTGGCGGTGTTGAAAGTTGGCGACATCGTGGTGATGGACAATCTCTCCAGCCACAAGGTCGCTGGAGTTCGGAAAGCCATCGAAGGCGCCGGCGCGGAGCTGCGTTATCTGCCGCCGTACTCGCCCGACCTGAACCCAATCGAGTTGACCTTTTCCAAGTTCAAGAAATTGCTCCGCGACGGGGCCGAACGCACCGTCGATAAGCTCTGGAAACTCTGCGGCACGATCCTCGACCAGTTCACCGAACCCGAGTGCCGAAACTATTTTCAACACTGCGGATACCGCTACAGCTAAAATGAAACCGCACTAGCCTTGTCAAATACGATTCTGATTTCAAGAGAACGAGTTGCGACAAATCGGTGCTGCTCATTGGCAACACAGAAGTAAGGTAGACACCCACGTTCTCCCGGCCCCGCATTGCTGCCAGCTCTGAGTCCCGCTCCATTTTCCCACAGAACTCCCCTTCACGAGATGATATCCCGCCGCCGGCGTACATAGTCCCACAGCACATAGCGATCCAGGCTGCGGCCGCCGGTGAAGAACACTCGGCCTCGGGTCGACTGCGCCAGCCGCTGGGCAAACTGGACGTCTTCCCGCGATTGCGACCAACTGGGAAGCAAGAAGATGTTCATCGTGATCTGCTCGCGGCGGCAATTCTGTCCCTCGCGCATCGTGGCCGCTTCGGTCATGGGATCGGGCGGATACAGCAGATACAACTGCGGGCCTTCGAAGTGGGCCGTCGGCAAGCCGTCGGTGATCAGGATGACTTGCCGATTCGGCGTGTCTTGGTTCGCCAGAAACTGGCGGGCCAGTTGCAGCGCGTGCTGGATGTTGGTGAAGTGCTTCGGAATGAATAGCTCGCTCGCATCCTCGCGGCTCATGTCGGCTCGCAGCCGCACCACCGGATCGAAGATCGTCGGCGGATTGGGCATCAGTTTGGCAATGTCTGCGGGCGCAACGGGCTTAGCGAAGGTGAACATCTGTAGGAACTGCAAATAGTCGCCGGGATACTCGCGGCGGATCAGCCCGTCGAGCGCCAGGGCCATTCGTTTTACGTGGATGTACTGTCCGTCGTAGCGCATCGAGCCGCTCATGTCCATGATTACCACCGTGGCGCACTTGGGCGTGTTGCGGGTGCGATGCACGACGATGTCTTCCGGCTTTAATTTAATGGGGAGCCCTGGACCGCTGCGCACCAACGCGTTGACGAGCGACTCGGTCATGTCCATGTTGGAGATCGAGTCGCCGAATTCATAGGGCTTGGTGCTGGGTAGCTCCACGGCCCCCTCACCAACCGTCGGAACCTGATGGCGACCAGAGCGCGAGGCTTGCAGGTCGCTGAAGATCCGCTCCAACAGCCGTCCCTGGAACAGGCGATATGCTTGCGGCGAAAGCCGGTAGCCTTCCGGCCCACGTTCCAACCCCTGCCGCCTGGCCATTTCGCGGAGCATCTCTTCGAGCTGCCGTTGGAACTCTTGCAGCTTTTCGATATCGCCGGGCTCGGCGAATTGGGCCAGGTCGTTCAGATCGATCACGCCCAAGCGGGCCGTCTTGGCGGCTTCGGCCAACTGCTTGAGCAACTGGTCGATGGTTTCCAATTCTTCCTTGATCTCCAGAGCCTGCGGCACCGTGAGGGGCGTGCGGCCGGTGAATTGGTACTTGCCGGCCAACTCGTCGACCTGGTACTTTTCGCCCAGCCGGGCCACGAGCTGCATCAACTGGCGCGCAAACGGGGAACGGTCATCTCCCACGCGATACCAGACTTGCTCCAGCTCGCGCAGTTGCTCCTGTTGGAAGGCACGCTCAAACGGCTTGGCCAGCTTCTGCGGCGGATGCACATCCTGGCCGGCTTGGAGGTAATTATCGCCCGCCGTCTTCTGCACGCGCTCGGTCTCGTACTTTTCCAGAATCTTTCGCTTCCGCTCTTCGAGCATGGCTTTGAGCGCGTCGAGACTGGGGCCGAGTCCGGCGATCTGGCTGGGATCGAGCTTCACGGCATTGGCCAGCTCTTCGTCGGTCAATTCGCTGAGATCGCCGTAGGCCAGCAGATGCTCGAACGCCGGCGAAACCATGTCCGGAGGCGTTTCATTCGGGCTGGGAATGTTGTGCGGGTCGTACTTCTGGTACGTGTGAATCACCCCGCCGAGGGAAGTTTTGCGAGTCATTGTGTTATGCTTCGTACGTGATGCGGCCATGCTTCTCGGAGCGCGAGATGCGGTCCGACGCGTACAGTCCGGCCAGTACGAACTCCACGCAGGAGGCGCGCACGGCCGGATCGCTCGAGGCGTTCACCTCAAAGGCCTTGGACCAAGCCGGCGGCACCCGGTTCATCCGTTCCGCATAGGAACGGGAAGGGGAGCAGGTCGCCGACTTCGATTTTTATGCCATGAGCAAAGATCTCGCCGATCTCGTCGAGCCCGTGCCGATCGACGTACTCCTCGAAGACGGTGCGAATGGCCTCGGCCGCAATGGCGTCGAGCACTTGCCGCTCCGACATCTGATGGGTTCCCATTAGATCGAGTTCCAGTTTGCCCAGCGACGACGACGCCAGGTGCCGCCAGGTCGCTGATTCGCGGCACCGCCGGCCGCTCCCCCAGCAGCACGCCACGCTGCCGGGCCGAAGCCACCATGGTGCGATAGTTGGCAATGCTCAACCGCGGCTCACGCCGGATTGCTGGTCGACGTACTTCGACTTCCGCGCCACGAGACTGATGTGCTCGATGATCTGTTTCATGAAATAGGGGACGATCACCGGAAAATCGCCGTCCAAGTTGATCGCCGCCTCTTGCTCCATGATTTGGATGCCCAAGTCCGCCTCGCGGGGATAATGGGTATGGATCACCGAACCGATGCGGTCTTTGAGCTGCGGAATCACCTTGCCGCTGCGGTTGTAGGTCGAAGGGTTGGCCGAGAACAACAGTAAGACGTCGATGTCGAACTTCACGGGATAGCCGCGGATCTGCACGTCCCGCTCTTCCAGGATGTTGAACAGGCCGACTTGCACCAGCTCGTCGAGTTCCGGCAATTCGTTCATGGCGAAAATGCCCCGGTGCATCCGCGGGATCAAGCCGAAGTGGAGTGATTCTTCCGTGGCCATGCTCGTTCCGCCCGCCAGGCGAGCCGGATCGATCTCGCCGATGATGTCGGCAAATTTGGTTCCGGGGGCGAGCCGTTCGGCGTAACGCTCGTGACGCGGCCACCAGCCAATCGGCACCTCTTCCGCCGGCGTGCGCGCCTCGAAGCGCTTGCAGGCGCCGCTGATCGGCTGGTAAGGATTGTCGTGAAACGGTGCTTCCGGAATGTCGATGTAAGGGATCTCGTCGTCCAGAAATCGGACCAACGACCGCATCAAGCGGCTCTTGGCCTGGCCCTTCTCGCCGAGGAACAGCATGTCGTGCCTGGCCAACACTGCAATGTTGATTTCCGGAATGACCGTGTCGTCGTAGCCGATGATGCCGGGAAACAACTCCACGTCGCCCCGACTGAGTTGGGAGATAAAGTTATCGTAGACTTCTTGCTTGACCGTCTTGGAAACCCAGCCGCTGGCACGCAGTTCGGCAAGGTTGGCGGGTTTGGTGATGCTGCTCATGCGGACCGTGGAGAGAGAGGATGAAGGATCTTGGAATGCGCCGCAAAGACTATCCGCCGCGCCGATAACTATCTCCCGCCCGGGGAGCGTCCCGCATGATCGGCGCACTGCCAGGCGGGGACGCGTTGGGCCAGAAAGATTATAGCGCTCTGGAGAGCCCCGCCAACCCTTGAACCGTGCGCAACTTAAGGCCTTCGTGGCTCGGATTTCAGTTTCGCCACTTCCTCGGGCGTGCGCCGCTGCGCTTTTGCCAGCGCCTTGACGTTGGAGAGGGCTCGGCTCCAGTTGCCGGTCCGGGCATCGGCAATAATGGACTCAAACGCGGCGTATTCTTCGTCGGACATCTGCGACGCGCTGCGGCGCTCTTCCACCAGCTTGGCATTGGTTTCCAGCCAGTCTGACCGGTGCGAGGAAACGGCCGTGTGCAACGACTGGATCAGCCGTTGATTGCCTGGCGCCATCTGAGGTGCGCGGCTGCAGCCGCAGGCCGCAAGGCCAACGATCAGCCACAGCACCCGATGGGGCCTCGCCATGAGCCGCCTGTTCGCGCCCAACTTCGTTACCCTGCCAGGCAAACCGTGAGCGGCAGTCGGCAACGCGGCAGCAGCAGCGCAGAAAAAACCCGTGACATCAGTAGGCCCCGACATCGATCATCTCCCCTCCGTTACGGGTCGCTAATGCCCACCACAACGACTGAGCGATCTCTTCGGAGATGAACGTGATGCTGCCGTCACCGAACAGGACATTACAGCCGCCCGGGTGCTCGGAGTACATCCCGTCCACGAACCCGTAATAGGAATTGGGCGGATGAATGATCGGCGGGCTTTCCGGCTTTCCGGCTTCGTCCAGGCCCGGTCCGCTGTGGACATTGATCTGCGGAGCCGCCAGGTCGGGAGTGGCTTGTGTGCTAGCGAGGAACCACGGGGTTGGGTTGGTGACCGCGCCCGGCACGATGCCTACCCAAGTCGAGTCGTTGTGAAACGGGGTCTGCTCGCCAACGCACACCGTTTTGCTGGTACCGTCGGTGATATCCGTCAGGCGAATTCGGCTGTTTCTGAAAAAGACGCCGTTGGCGAACGGCGCCAGGTTCTGAGCCGGGTTGTCCCAAATGTCGTATTGGCCGGCGCTGGCCACGTAATTTCCCCGCGCGAGGGTCGCCAAGACGTTGCCGCTGGCGTTCACCACCTGATAGGTCAGCGAAAGCTCACTCACCGATGGGCAGCGGTATCCGGGCATATCGGTGATGGCTGCCGTCGCGTTGGCCTGATTCCAGCAAGGCAAACGCTTGTTGAACGACTTTTCGACCGTGCCCCCTTCGACGAACGGCAGAATCTGGAACAGATATGTCCAACCGGGACCGGCGTCGCCGTTGACGTCCACTTGACCCATCACCACCGGCGTCGGCGTTGGATCCGGCGTGGTAATGTAGGAGGACGGGAAGTGCTTGCGGACGTCGTGAAAGTTGTGTAGGGCGAGCCCGATTTGCTTCAGATTGTTGACGCAGGACGAACGGCGGGCCGATTCGCGCGCGGATTGCACGGCTGGCATCAGCAAACCGACCAGCGCGCCGATAATGGCGATGACGACTAACAGTTCGACTAAGGTGAAACCATGGCGTTTGGATGGCATGGCGATTGGTCTCCTCACGAGATTGGGAGTTGGCCGCTGACGAGAGATGATGGGGTGACTGGCTGACAAGGTGACAGAAGGCAAGCCCGGTTCCGCCCGGTCTGTCACCTAGTCACCTTGTCACCCCGTCACTACGACTGGGGTCAGATCAACTGAGGAGGCCCGCGAGAATACGGGGCGGCGGAGAAATCACTCGTGGCACTGGAAGGCGTGTCACAGAGGAGGGTGGTAACCAACCGGCAGACGCTGGTTTGCGGGGCGACTGGTGTGGCAAGACGGACCTGTCCCAGAAAGCGGCAGATCGCGCAGCCATCTTCGGTGGAAGTCTGGGCATTAGCGTTGGCGGATGCGGCGACTGAAGCAGCAATGTCCGCCACCGGGGCCAGGCCGGTCGCCGCATCACTCGCCGCCGCGTGACTTGGCAAGTGATGCTCGGTTTCCCCGAAATGCTTAGCTGCGCCGTGGGCGCCGTGCTCGTGGATGCTTTCGGCCGCGATGCCGGCCAGCAGGTAGCTGGACAGGACAAGCCAGGCAGTTCGGCGTTGGAATCGGTCGAAAAGCATAGCAGCGCTAAAAGAGTCGAGGTATCGGCTGCCGCGCTCCGGGCGCGGACGGCAAGCATACGGCACGCTCCTACTCTAAAGTCGTCATTGGGCTTGTGTCAACGTCAGGGAGCCGACTTAACGGATAACTAATGCGCGTGGGCAGCCTTGTAGAGGTTGAACGTCAGATGAGCCTGGCCTTGATGGTGGGGTTCGTGCCACGCAAGAACGTGCAGCACCGTGCGGACATTCCAGCCCCGTTCGGCAAGCGGGGGCGGGATTTCGCCCAAACGCTCATCCCCAAACTCTGCTAGGGTGGCCAGAAGATGCTGCCGCGACACGGAGAGTACGTCACGAATGGTCGCGACCGACGGCAGATCGTCATCGGGGACGCTCCCTCCGCGAAACCTGGGCAACAGGCCCGGCCAGGCCGGCCCCTTTTGCGGCGCCAAACGCTCCGTGGCAAAGATTTCTTCGGTGATTCCAATGTGCATCAGTTGCCAGGCGACATGGGCGCGGCCGGGCCCCGGACGGAAGCCCAGCGCCGCCGCCGGCTCGCGCAGCTTTTCGATCGTATCCAGCAGCCCGAAAGTCCGCTCGCGCGAAACTCGTATTGCCGCGTAAAGGTCTCGATTTGCGTGTACATCAACATCACCGTCCTTTCGCAGAGAGAGCGTCGAAAATCCCGCCGCCATCACACCTTGATCATCATAGACTTGCGGCGCGTGCCCAGACTAGGGGCCCGCCAGGGCCCGCTCGGTGCGTCGCCCGGCCCCAGCCCTGGTGAGCGCAGTCCTCCACGATTATCCTGGTGGCACGGGAATGCTTTGGAATGCGACCATCCATGAGGTACAAGCTATGAATCGACTATTTACATTGCTGGCATGCTGCTGCCTGGCGAATTGCGCCGTGGCAGAAGATCCTACGGGATTCGTCTCCCTTTTCGACGGCAGTACCCTGACGGGTTGGGAAGGCAACTTGGAAGTGTTTCACGTCGTCGATGGGGCGATCAAGGGAGGCACTTTGGAACACGGCCTCAAGCACAATGAGTTTCTATGCAGCAAAGAGGAGTATGGCGACCTCGAACTGCGGTTGAAGTTCAAAGTGCTGGGCAAGGGGGTCAACGCCGGCGTCCAGTTCCGCAGCCAGCGGATTCCCAACCATCACGAAGTCATTGGCTATCAAGCCGACTTGGGGGAAGGCTGGTGGGGTTCGCTCTACGACGAGTCGCGGCGCAAAGTTACGCTGGTCAAGGCGGATCCAGCCGCCTTGGATAAGGTGCTCAAACGGGACGACTGGAACGAGTACGTCATTCGTTGCGAAAAGGGGCACATCCAGTTGTGGATCAACGGTCTCCAAACCGTCGACTACACCGAGCCGGATGAACAGATCCCGCAGAACGGCATCATTGGTCTGCAAATCCACGGCGGCGGCCCCAGCGAAGCCTGGTACAAAGACATCCAGCTCAAGAAGCTATAATCGCGTCGCGATATAAATCGCTTCGTTTTCAGTTCCGCATCAACTCTAGGATCGTATCAAACAATGCTTCCGCGCTTTGTGTACTTTGATTTGGGTAACGTCCTGTTGAACTTCGACCACCCGTTGGCTTGCCGGCAGATGGGGGCCGTGGCTGGCATTCCGGCGGAGCAGGTTTGGCAGGTGGTTTTCGACAGCGGCCTGAACCTGCGGTACGAACGCGGCGAGATCGACGACCGGCAGTTCTACGAGTCCTTTTGCCAGCAGACCGGCACGCGGCCGGACCAGGACAAGCTGGCCCGGGCAGGCTCCGACATCTTCGAGTTGAACGTGCCGATCATGCCGATCGTGGCTGCCCTGGACGGAGCCGGCTATCGCCTGGGCATCCTGTCGAACACCAGTCCGGCACATTGGGCCTGGTGCGGCCAGGGGCGTTACGGCATCGTTTCGCGTCCGTTCCAGGCGCACGCCTTGAGCTTTGAAATCGGGGCCGTAAAGCCGGACCCTAAAATCTTTGCCGCCGCGGCGAAACTAGCCGGCGTGCGGCCTGAGGAAATCTTCTTCACCGACGACATCGCCGGCCACGTGGCTGGGGCCCGAGCGGCCGGCTTCGACGCGGTGCAATACACGTCCGCGGCGGCCTTGACGGCGGAGTTGCGGAAGCGCGGCATGAAGTTCAATTATTGACTGGGCTTCGCCCCTTTCTGAACGTTCAATCGCTTGGCGATTGAACGTTCGCGTTCGGCGGCTGCGGCGTCTCCCAGCCACTGGTAGATCTGGGCGAGATCTTCGCGGATTTCCGGGCGAAAAGGGGCGATTTTTGCCGCCTGCTGCAAATTGCGCAAGGCTCCAGGCAGATCGCCGCCGCGCTGTCGGCAGACGCCCAACAGCAGCCAGTCTTCCGATAACCGGCGCAACGCAATCAATTGGCCAAGGGCCTGCTCGGCCAGTTGGAACTGATTCGACCGGACCCCCAACTCGCCGATGTAAAACAGCGCGTTGATGCGTGATTTCGGAGACAGCTTCTCGATGGTCAGGCCTCGCCGGCCAGCCTGTAGGCGACTTCTCCATCCCCCTGCGTGTAGTACAGCCGGGCCAGGGCCGCCACGACGTCCCCGTCCGAGAGCCCCTGAGACCGCACGCTTTCCAGCAGCCGTTGAGCGCGTCCTCGATACGCCTGCGACGCTGCAGGGTCGGCCTGTTGCTGGGATAGCCCGAAGTAGGCCATTCCCAGGTTGCGGTCCCGTTCAATTGCGGAAAGTTGCGAAACGTCGTCCAGCGGGACCAGGTCGGCGAATTGGCCCAGGTGCCGTGGCGACGTATTATGCAGCGAGTCGTTGTCATGCACAGCGATGCGGTGATGCGTGAAGGCGATGTGCGGAATCTCGGTATCCACCTGCGGCATGTGACAGGTCACGCAGTCGCCGGTGGCGTTGTGCTCGACGCGCTGCGCGGCGGTGAGACGGCAGCTCGCATCGGTGTGACAGCTCATGCAGACCTGCACGTAATGCTCGCGATTCCCCTGCGGCCGGGCCGCGGAGTGAGGGTCGTGGCAAGTGGTGCAGGTAAGCTTCTCAGACTTCAGGTAACACGCACTCAGATGCATCTGGTCGACGTGGCCGACTACCTTCATGCGAGACTCGGGCTCGTCCAGCCGGTAGTTGATGCAGAAATCGGTCAGGGGAAGTCCGGGACGAAAATCGGCGATTCCGCGCCCGCGGACGGTCACCAACGAGTCTCCCATCAAATGGCACTGCGCAAATCGCCTCGGAGCGAGACCGGGAGAGCCGCGCCGGATTCACGATGGTTGGCGGCCGTGCGTCGGCCGGCTGCGGCAAGCCGGACGGCCGCGGCGGATTTCCGCGGAGCGATGCCGCTCCTCCACGTGCAGCGAACCGGGGCCATGGCAGCGTTCGCAGCCGATCGATTGTTCGGGGAACGTCAACCGTTGATAATCCTGATCGGGGGATGAGATCTGGCCGGCATGGCAGACCATGCACGTCGCGTCTGCTGCCCGTTCGAAACCCTTATGATTCGGGCGGTCATAACCGGGAGACATGCCCCAAGCTTTCCGCGAGGTGTACCAGGTGATTGGCGACTCGCTTAGAAAGCCTTCCACGTCCACTAGGTAACTGCGCGTGTGCCGACCCGATCCGACGAGGTAGCGGACCGGATAATCCGCGACCGCATACTCGATACCTTGCTCATCCCGGGCCGCTTCGCGATGGCGCAACTGATCTCCCTCGCGATAAACCGAGTAGGTCCGACCCGATGGGGCATGAAAAAAATTGCCGTCGGGGGGCTCGGTCGCCGGAGTGACATCGGCCAGAGCCAAACTATGCGCCGTATGACGGAAGCTGTGATGCTCGTCGGCATGGCATTCGGCGCAGGCCGCGATGCCGACGTACGTCGCTTGCCCAGCGGTATTTAGAAACGAACTGGCAGAGAGTGGCGGCGGCGGGAACTTGGTGGGCGGCATGGCGGAGCTACTAACGGCAGACAGCTGCGCGTACAGTCGAAGCGACAGCAATGCGACCACTACGGCCAACCCAAGCCACGCCAAGGGTCGCTTTGTAAGGCGGGATTGGCGCAGAAAGCTGGTCGAAGGAGATCGCATATCGGAAGCTTTGTCGATTGACTCCGCCTAACAGGTATATCAGCGTCCAAATATACCGGTTCGCTTCTCCCGTTGTCATGAGTCAATGGAGGCGCTAACGATAAAGATGCGAATTGCAAACGGCGCGCTAACCGATCGCTGAAACACGGCCAGGCAAGTGTGCGCCACGAGCGTCAGACGTACGTGTTGATCAAGTTCTCGAGGAACTCTTGCCGGCCGCTCTTGTTGGGCGTGATTTCGCCTTTCTTGAGCATGTATTGCTCCAGCGAAGTGAAGTTGGCCTTGCCCGCTTCGATCTCCGCGCCGACACCGCTCGAATAGGAACTGTAACGCTCTTTGAGCAGGCTGTCCAACTCGCCGTCGGCCCGGATGGCGGCTGCGATTTTCAGGCCGCGGGCAAACGCGTCCATGCCGCCGATGTGGGCGTAGAACAGGTCGACCGGCTCAAAGCTTTCGCGGCGCACCTTGGCGTCGAAGTTGATGCCCCCCGGGGTCAGGCCGCCGTACTTCAGGATCGACAACATGCACGTGGTCGTCAGGTAAATGTCGGTGGGGAACTGATCGGTGTCCCAGCCGAGCAGCAGGTCGCCCGTGTTGGCGTCCATCGAACCCAGGAAGCCCTGGCTGCCGGCGTATTCGAGTTCGTGCTGCATGGTGTGGCCGGCCAGCGTGGCGTGGTTGGTTTCCAGGTTGAGCTTGATATGGTCGGCCAGGCCGTAGGTGCGCAGGAAGTTGATGCAGTTGGCCGCGTCGAAATCGTACTGATGCTTGGTCGGTTCCTTGGGCTTGGGCTCGAAATAGAACTGCCCGGTGAAGCCGATCTGCTTGGCGTAATCGACGGCCATGTGCATGAAGGCGGCCAGATGGTCCAGTTCGCGCTTCATGTCGGTATTCAGCAGGTTCTGATAGCCTTCGCGGCCGCCCCAGAACGTGTAGCCCGCGCCGCCCAGTTCCTTGGTCACTTCCAGAGCCTTCTTGACCTGTGCGGCGGCGTAGGCAAACGCGTCGGCGTTCGGGCTGGTGGCGGCGCCGTGCATGTACGCGCGGGTTGCTGAACAGGTTGGCCGTGCCCCACAGCAGGCCGATGCCGGTGCGCTGTTGCTCTTCTTTGAGGACCTTGACGACCGCGTCCAGATTCTTGTTGCTTTCGGCCAGCGTCTTGCCTTCGGGAGCGACGTCCCGATCGTGGAAGCAATAGAACGGGGCCCCCAGCTTTTCGACGAATTCGAAGGCCACGCGTGCCCGGTTGATGGCGTTCTCGACCGTATCCTGCCCCGACTCCCAGGGACGCAGCATCGTGCCCGGGCCGAACGGATCGCTGCCGGTGCCGCGGAAGGTGTGCCAATAGGCCACGGAGAATCGAAAATGGTCCCGCATGGTCTTGCCTTCGACCGTTGCGTTTTCGTCGTAGTGACGGAAGGACAAGTGATTTTTGCTGTGGGGACCTTCGTACTTGATCTTCGGAATGTCGGCAAAGGCGGCCATGGCTGTCGAGTCTCTCACGGTGCTGGAGTTATTACAGTACTGGAAGTTGGCAACGGTCGTCGCTGGGGGCGATGAAAACAACGATCAAACCATCGTGCCAGATTCTCTGCGCGCGGAGCAAGGGACCCGCCTGGCGGCGCGATTTGTTTTCGAGGGCGGGGATTGTTGCTACGCCGCAAACGCGGACATCAGGGATCTCTATCGGTGGCGGCGATGCTTACGTGAATCGCCGTACGAACCAGTCGCCGAGCCGCGGAGAAAGTTGGCTCAGAGCGAACAGCAACCGCGCCTTGCCGGGTACGATCAGTTCCGGGTCTCGTCGCTCGCAGGCCTGCAGAATTCGTCCTGCCAGGACATCGGGATCAATCTGTCGGACTTTGACCCCCGCCCCCGGACGCCGGGCACTTTCCGGCAGGGCGGCCAGGCCGACGGCCGAGTATTCGCGGGGCTCGCCACGAGCGATGGGACCCGGGCAGACCAGCAGCACGTGCAGCCCACGATCGCCCAGTTCCAGCCGCAACTGCTGGCTGTACGCCGCCAGAGCAAACTTGCTGGCGGAGTAGGGGCCCATGTAGCGAGTGGCCGTCTTGGCGGCCAAGGAGCCGATGTTGACCAGATGCCCGCCAGTAGCCAGCAAGTGGGGGGCTGCCGCCAACGTGCAGCGGACGGCCGCCAGGAAATTCAGATCCAGCGCCGCTTGAAAATCTTCCGGCGTGGTGGACAACACGTCGCCACGGCTCGACCGTCCGGCGTTGTTCACCAGCACGTCGAGGCGGCCCCAGTGTTGAATCGTGCGAGCCAGCAGCACATCGACGTCGGATTGCGTTGTGACATCAGCCGCTATGGCCAACACTTGTCCGCCCATGGCACTCAGTTCGCTCGCGGCAACGTCGAGCTTGTCTTGTCCGCGCGCGGCAATGGCCACGCGCGCTCCAGCGGCGGCGAAGCGGGTAGCAATGGCGCGGCCGAATCCGCCTGACCCACCGGTGACCAGGACTACTTTATTTTGCCAGGCAGTGCGTTCCGCAAAGCTCATTATCTATCTTAAATGTCGAGGTTCGTTTTGTCGTTTGCGATCGTCGTTTGGCGGTTTCAGCAACTCTGACAGTCTAACGCAGTACTTCAAAATGGGTAACTTTCCAGTCGATTTCCAGGTCGGTTCCCAGGACGAAGCGGCGATAGCGTCGTGGATATCCGTAGGTCGGATCAAATTCCGCCTGCTGCACGACAGCCCCTGCGGGAGCATGAAAGCTAGCCTGGGGGTCGGCTGCCATCTCTAGTTCCCGATCGATCGTGTCGAATTGACCGGGCACCGACCAATAGTCCCAGGTGCGCCGCTGCCGAGGCTCGACTCCGTCGCGCGTCATGGCCGTGACTTCGCCACGATGAACTTCAATGTGGATTTGGCCGGGCTGCCGTCCTTGCAGGGTCAGATCGAGTTTGTAATTTGCGGGACCCTTTGCCTCCCAACGCTGCACCGCAGACTCGTAGGCTGTGCGGGATAGGGGGAGCAGCGACTCTTGCCGCATTATCAGCAGTGCCACAAACCCAAGCAGGCCCGCCAACGAACCTAGCACAATGCCGCCTAGCCAGGCTCCGGGCAAAAGCCGGCGATGGCGGCGTTTCGGTGTTGCTGAAGCGAGTTGATCCGAATCGTCGTCCGACCTTTCCAGGTGGCCGGGGGTCGGATTTCCGCTTGCGCCGTTTCGGTTTAGACACTTAGGGTCGTTGAGATCCATAGGTTTACCGGGAGATGCACTGGCCTGGAGTAAGAATGATGGGCAACATGCAATTGGATCCCCGGCCTGATATTTGCTAGCGCGGGAGGGCTTGGCAATTGGCGGCAGTGGCGGCCGGTTAGCCAATCGGCCGCTGGTCAAAACTTCGGTCCTCGGATAATCTTACGCCACCGTTGATTCAGGGAGGACGCCAAATACTACGTCAACCAGTAAGTAATACCGGCATGCCAACAACATCCGCGCCACCGGCGCTAGCCAAGCGGTCGCGCACCAAAATTGTCGCCACCATCGGGCCGGCCTGCCGCAGCCCGCAGCAACTTGCGATTCTGGTCGGAGCCGGCGTCGACGTTTTCCGGCTTAACATGGCGCACGGCAGCATCGCCGAGCACACCGAGACGGCCGGCATGATCCGCCAGGTCAGCAAAGATCTGAATCGGCCGATCGGCATCCTGGTCGACCTGGCCGGCCCCAAAATTCGCTTGGGCGAACTGCCGGGCGGACAGTTCGAATTGCAATCCGACCAACCGATCAAGTTCATCCGCGGCAACGTCGAGCGAGAAGCCGGACGAGCTGGTTTGCACCTACGAGCCGCTGGTGGACGAAGTGAAAGTCGGCAACCAGATCATGCTGGCCGACGGCTGCGTGAGCATGCTGGTCGAAGAAAAGGGACCGAATTTCGTGCAGTGCCGCGTCGTGCAGGCCGGGCTCGTGCGCAGCCGCCAGGGGGTGAATCTGCCGGGCGCCAAGCTCAGCGTTCCGTCGATGAGCGAGGCCGACTGGACGCACGCCCAATGGGCGGCCGAAAACAACGCCGACTTCGTCAGTCTCAGCTTCGTGCGCACGCCGGTCGAAGTTCGCCTGCTCAAAGAACTGCTGCGCACGCGCGGCTCGCGGGCCAAAGTGATCGCCAAGATCGAAAAGCAAGAAGCCCTCGACCAACTGGAAGAGATCGTCGCGGCGGCCGACGGCATCATGGTGGCCCGCGGCGACTTGGGCGTGGAAATCGACGTGGCCAAGATGCCGGTCGTGCAGAAGCCCATCATCTCCATGTGCCACAAGCACCAGAAGCCGGTGATCGTGGCCACGCAAATGCTCGACAGCATGCAAAACTCGCGCCGGCCCGACGCGGGCGGAAGTCACCGACGTGGCCAACGCGATTCTCGACGGCGGCGACGCCTGCATGCTCTCCGGCGAGACGGCCATCGGCCTCTATCCGCGCGAAGCGGTCGAGATGATGAGCCAGGTGGCCGATGCCACCGAAGAACTGTTTCGCGATCGGGCGCCGCTGGCCGCCGGGGCAGTTCGCCGCGGACGGCTTGCACCAGATCACCGGAGCGGCCGTTTACGGGGCAGGGCACATCGCCGCCAAGCTGGCGGCCAAGCTGATCGTGGTGGTCAGCCACAGCGGCGCCACGGCGCTGGCGCTGAGCAAACAGCGCAATTACGTTTATACGGTCGGCATCAGCGATTCCGAGACCACGCTGCGGCAAATGTGTCTGTACTGGGGCGTGCATTCCCTTGCCGGCCGCCCCGACGGCCAGCAGCATCGAACTGCTGGACTACGTCAACAAATGGGCCCTGGACACCCAGCGCGTGGCCAAAGGGGACCACATCGTGCTGGTGGCCGGCGTGGGGCTGGGGACCGGGTCGCACAATCTGGTGCGTGTCCACCAAGTTGAATAGTTCGGCGGGGAATGTGTCGAGTAATTCGGCGGCCAACTTGTGGTCGGCGAACCTCTTGATCGCCGGGCCGGTCTTCCGGTGGCCGGCTTGATTCGCGCCGGCTCTGTCGGCGTTTGTTCTATGTCGGGCACAGTGCTTGTCAGCCGGCTCCGCGGCGAACACAATGACGGTTCATGGCGTCAATGCCTGGGGTTGCGCTCCGCCCTGGCAGCGTGTTGAAGCATCCGTTGATGGACTCTTACACGTGTGCCACTAACTCGGCCAGTGCTGAATCGTCGCTGTTTCCGGCACCGGCAGAGCCAGTGGCACACGCACTAAAGCTCGCTGAGAATACTTCAGTAGACTGCTGGGCTGTTTCGTAGATGCGCCCCGTTGGGGTTACCACTCCAGCGTCCTCCTCCCCTTTCAAAAACTGTACGGTGAGAGAATCTCATGCCTAGTTGTGTGCTTGCTTATTCCGGCGGATTGGATACTTCGGTCATTCTTGGCTGGCTGCAGGAAGAAGGCTACGACGTCCATGCGGTGTATGTCGATCTGGGCCAGCCTTGCGAAGACCGCGAAGCCACGCTGGCCAAGGCCCGGCAGTGCGGGGCCAAGACGTCGCGGATCGTCGATGCCCGCGAAGAACTGTGCCGCGATTTTGCCTTTCCGGTGTTGCAGTGGCAGGCCAAGTACGAAGGCGATTACCTGCTGGGCACGTCGATCGCCCGGCCGCTGATCTCGAAGGCTTGTTTGCAAGTGGCCCGCGAAGTCGGGGCCGACGCCTATGCCCACGGCGCGACCGGCAAAGGGAACGATCAATGCCGCTTCCAATTGGCCGCCGAGGCGCTCGAATCCGGCGGTGCAGCGTGATCGCCCCCTGGCGGATCGCCGAGTTCCGCCAGCGGTTTCCCGGCCGCAGCGAGCTGATCGCCTATCTGCGAAGCGAAGAAGATCCCGGTCAAAGCCTCGCTCGCCAAGCCGTACAGCTCCGACGAGAACTGCCTGCACATCAGCTACGAGGCCGGCAAGCTGGAAGACCTGAACGTCAACGGCGTGGAACTGGTCGACTTCGGCATGACCGTCTCGCCGCAGCAGGCGCCCGACAAGATCGAGAACGTGCGCGATCGGCTTCGAGTCGGGCGTGCCGGTGAGCGTCAACGGCCAGCCGCAGAGCCCGCTGCAAGTGGTCACGCGGCTGAACGAGATCGGCGGCCGCAACGGCGTCGGCCGGATCGACATGGTCGAAAATCGCTTCGTGGGCATGAAGAGCCGCGGCGTGTACGAAGCGCCGGGCATGACGGTGCTGTACTACGCCCATCGGGCGATCGAGCAATTGACGCTCGACCGCGACCTGATGCACCTGCGCGACCGGCTGTCGCCCGAAGTGGCCGAGATGGTGTACTACGGCTTCTGGTACACGGCCAAGATGGACGCGCTGCTGGCCTTCATCCGCGAGGCGCAGAAGAACGTCACCGGCGAAGTGAGCCTGAACCTGTACAAGGGCAACATCATGCTCGCCGGCCGCCACAGCCCCAACAGCCTGTACGACGAAGGCATCGCCAGCATGGAAGGGGGCGGCAGCTACGATCAGACCGACGCCGAAGGCTTTTTGCGAATCCAAGGCCTGCCGGTGCGCGTGCAGGGCCGGGTGACGCCGCGGATGTATTGAGCACAAAAGTAGCTGGCACATCCGTGTGCCGTAGCGGCCCCTGTGCCGAACCCGCCGACGACAACGGGCTCCGAAGGAGGGCATTCACGCACATCGGTTGCGGCACACGGAGTGTGCCTACTACTTTCACGGGAGCCAGGAGCGACGCGTTTCATGTATCTTCTCGAAAACCCCGTCTTGCAGCGGGAACTGCTGGTCAATCTGCGGATGCCGCGGGCGTTCGTGCTGCTGTTTTTTTATGTCGGGCTGCTGGGCGCGGTCGTGCTGCATCGCCTGGCCCCAGGAGCGGCAGCTCGATCTGACGACCAATCCCGAAGCGGCCAAGCGGCTGGTGAACCTGTTCTTTCTGGGGCAGTATCTGCTGGCGTCGCTCATGGCGCCCAGCTTCGCGGCCGGGGCGATCACGGGCGAGAAGGAGCGCAAAAGCTACGAGATGCTGCTGGCCAGTCCGCTGCGGCCGAGTGCGATGGTGCTGGGCAAGCTGTTGGCGTCGATGTCGCACCTGGCGCTGCTGATCGTGGCGTCGCTGCCGATCATCGTGCTGTGCCTGCCGCTGGGGGGCGTTTCGGTTTACGAGGTGCTGGCCGCCTATTTGGGGCTGATGTTGTCGGTCGTCACGTTCGGCATGATCAGCCTGGCGTGCAGCAGTTACTTTCGGCCGCACGTGTCCGCCCTGCTCGTTTCGTACCTGCTGATTCTGCCGCTGGCGATGATCGCGATTTTCCTGTGGCAGGCTTTGGAAGAGTCCGGCTCGTTGCGGCTGTTTGCCACGTTGACCGTGCTGCCGGTCGTCTGCCTTGTGACTGTGCGGCGTGCTGTTTGCCGCGACTTCGGCCCGGCTGTTACATCCGCCCGACGTTGGGAGCGAAGGCAAGGAAGTCGTCGATCTGGACGAAGAGGCCAAGACGGCCGTCGGACTGGTGATCCAGCCCAATCAGTTTCCCGATCGGCTGTTCGCGCCGGCCAAACGCGACGACTTGCTGCTGGACGGCGCAGAATCCGGTCTATCGACAAGGAAATGCGCAGCGAGATCTTCGCCCAGGGGACGCTGATGCTGCGGATCGTCATCCAGGTGAGCATCCTGCTGGCCGTGCCGCTGATGGGAGCTTGCCTGTACATCAAGCCCGAATGGGCCCCCTGGTACATCTGCTATGTGGTGCTGTTCAACATGCTGGTCGGCCCGGTCTTTTCGGCCGGCAGCATCACCAGCGAGCGCGAGCGCGAAACGCTCGATCTGCTGCTCACCACGATCCTCTCGCCCAGTCAGATCTTGTGGGCCAAGCTGATCTCGGGCCTGCGGGTCTCCAGCGTGCTCACGTCGTTTCTGCTGTGGCCGTTGTTGCTGGCCTGCGTGATGGTGCATATTTTCAGGGCCTTGGTGGAATCTGGTGATCATGTCGGGCTATGTGGTGATCGTGGCGGTCACCTGCCTGACCACGGCGACGATCGCCCTTTACTGTTCGGTGTGGTTCCGCAAGACGTCGGTCAGCCTGATGTCGTCGTACCTGGTGATCGTGACGTTGTTCACGGCGCCGCTGGCTCTGGTTCTTCACGGAAACGTTTCTGCCGCGGCACGGTGGTGGCGCATTTAATGGCGCAAGGCGGTTTTCGTCAGCCCATTCGAGGCGGCCTTCGCTCTGCCGATCGACATGGGCGATCATCCCGCCACGGCGACCTGACTGGCCGATGTTTGTGGCTTTTCTGGCCTTTTACGGTGCTGGTCGGCGGGTTGCTGCAGCAGCATGTCGTGGCTGTTCAACACGCGCTGGCGCGTCAGCGAGTGAGAGCCGGTATGGCACTGAGCTTTCGAGTGGAGGACGTAAGTCCCGAGGACGTGCCGACGGCCGTCGGCTTGCATCTCAGACTTCCGAGGTCTGTTCTTAGCCTTTGCCTCGAGGTGCCGCGTTTTCGTCGGTGCCGATAGACGCGCCCGCCGGAAATGGACTGTTGCCAGGGCATTGGCCGAAACGGTGCGGTCGCGGCCAAGCCGTTTGGCGGCCTGCAATGCCTGATCGGCCGCGGCCAGCAACGCCTCGCTGGACGGCAGGTCCGGATCGGTGGCGACGGCGAAGCCGGGCTGGCCGTCAGCGGAGTTGCGGCTTCTGCTGAAAGCCACGGGAAAGTTTGGCACGCACGCGTTCCACGACGGCGGACATCGAGTCGGGATCCACGCCGACCAGCAGCAGACCAAACTCATCGCCACCGAGCCGGGCGACGAAGTCGTCTCGGCGGACTTCGGCGGCCAGAACGTCTCCGGCGATTTCCAGGGCCCGGTCTCCCGCGGCATGGCCGAATTGATCGTTGAGCCGCTTGAAACCGTCGAAATCGATCATCGCCAGGCAGAGCGAGACGCGCGTGCCGCGCACTGCGGTCCAACGCATGTGCAAGGCTTCCGCCCAAGCTCGGCGATTGCCCAGCCCGGTGAGCGAGTCGGTCAGGGCAAGTCGCAGCAGGGTGTTGCGGGTTTGCATCTCGTGGCGGCGTTCGCGCCGCAGTCGGACGACTTGCACGAGCAAGCTGCAAGCCAGCTCGATTTCGCGGTCCGTGCTGTCCACGGGCAAACAGAAGTCGGCCGGCGCCTCATGCCCCGACGAGGATGATCCCAGGATCCGTGGCCGGTTCGAAATCCGATTCGGCAGTGGAGACCCTGGTGGGAATGCGGATGGTCGGCCAATACCAGTTCAAGCGACATCGGCGACGCGGCTTCGGACATCTCGGCGCAGCAGCGGAAGCCGGCGCTTTCGAGACACAATGCCCAACGGGCGCGGCGCTCGGCGTCGGCGACATCGAGATACACCGTAGGCTCTGGAGTCGTTGGATCCATATGCTGGCTAATATACCCCAGATTTTCCGGCGTTGCGGCGTTGGGGGCGACGTTTTTGGAAATGCTGTGAATCCAGCACACGAGCAAATCTTCTAGGCTCCTTGCTTGCAGTGGTTTGGCCATGTTAGAATCACGCCAGAGCCGCGAGAAATTTTTCATTGGCCTAGCGTTGCGAGTCGCAAGACCCGTAGTTAACCGCATCCCCATGTGGTAAACCACGTTGGCCGCAGAAGTTAACAGCAAACGTCAGCGACGGTCCAGGTGGCAATGACAGCGAGACTTAACGTCCCTCTGGACTCCTGCGGGCGGCATCGGTTCCTACCTGGATGGAAACCTCCCCACTGTAAAACTTCGCACCATGAGCACTGAAGTGAGCGAGATCGGCGCCGTGCCGGACGCCTGGACCAGGCGGCACCTGCTCGGCGTTGAAAGTTTGTCCCCAGCGGAAATTACGACGATCCTCGACACGGCCGTGGCCTTCAAAAAGGCGACGGCCGATTGTACGAAGAAGCTGCCGCTGTTGACCGGCAAGACCTGCGCCAACCTGTTCTTCGAGGCCTCGACCCGCACCAAGACCAGCTTTTCGCTGGCGGCCCGCCGGCTTGGGAGCCGATACGGTCGATTTCTCCTCGTCCGGCAGCAGCCTGTCGAAGGGGGAAACCCTGATCGACACGGCCCGCAACATCGAGGCCATGGGAATCGACATGGTCATCGTGCGTCATCGCACGCCCGGCACGGCCCATCTGCTGGCGGAGAACCTGCGCTGTGCGGTGGTCAATGCGGGAGACGGCCCGCACGAGCATCCGACGCAAGGCCTGCTGGACATTCTTTCGATTCGCGAGCGGCTCGGCCGGATCGAAGGTCTGACCGTGGCGCTCGTCGGCGACATTGCCTTCAGCCGCACGGCCCGCTCGAACATCTGGGGGCTGAAGAAGCTGGGGGCTCATGTGATCGTCTGCGGTCCGGCCACGCTGGTCTCGCGGCGTTGGGAAGAGCTTGGCGTCGAGGTGGCCCACGACCTGGACGCGATCCTGCCGCGCTGCGACGTGCTGAACCTGCTGCGAATCCAATTCGAGCGGCAGAGTACCCGGCCGTTTCCGTCGGTACGAGAATATGCCTTGCTATACGCCATGACGCGCCAGCGCCTGGCAATGGCCAAACCCGACGTGCTGGTGTTGGCGCCGGGGCCGATCAATCGCGGCGTGGAAGTGACGCCGGAAGTGGCCGATGGTCCCCACTCGGCCATCCTGGAACAAGTGATCAACGGCCTGGCCGTTCGCATGGCCGTGCTGTGGCTGATCCTGGGAAAAACCGAGCCGCCGAATTAGAGAGGCAAAACCTATATGCCCAGTCTTGTCATTGAAAACGGACGCGTCATCGATCCCAGCCAAAAGCTGGACCGGATCACCAATTTGCTGATCGAAGACGGCCGCATCGCCGGCTACGACGTGCCGGCTGATAGCGACGCGGTACGCATTGATGCCACCGGCCGGATCGTGGCGCCGGGCTTGATCGACATGCACGTCCATCTGCGCGAGCCGGGACGCGAAGAGGACGAAACGATCCAGACCGGCACGGCGGCCGCGCTGGCCGGCGGCTTCACGTCGATCGCCTGCATTCCCAACACCGAGCCGCCCATCGATACCCAGGCCACGCGTCGAGTTCGTGCAGCATCAGGCGGTGCGGGCGAACAACTGCAATGTCTATGTCGTGGCGTGCGTCAGCAAGAACCGCGAAGGGAAGGAACTGGCCGAGATCGGGCAGTTGGTCCAGGCCGGAGCCGTGGCGTTCAGCGACGACGGCGCCCCGGTGTACGACCCTGAGCTGATGCGCCGGGCCCTCGAATACTGCCTGATGTTCAACAAGCCGATTCTCAACCATGCCGAAGTCCGCGAGCTCACCCAAGGGGGCGTGATGCACGAAGGGCTCGTGTCGCTGGTGCTCGGGCTACCTGGCATGCCGGCCGTGGCCGAGGATGTGATGACCGGCCGCGACATCGCTTTGGCCGAGGCCACCGGCGGCCGCGTTCACATCATGCACGTGTCCAGCGCCGGCAGTGTCGACTTGATCCGCCGGGCCAAGCTGCGAGGCATCCGCGTCACCACGGAAGTCTGCCCGCATCATTTCACGCTCACCGATGAGTGCCTGCGGAACTTCGATTCCAATTACAAAATGAGCCCGCCGCTGCGCGGTCAGCGGCACGTGGACGCCTGCATCGCGGGCCTGGTTGACGGAACGATCGACGTGATTTGCACCGACCATGCGCCCCATTCGCTGGAAAAGAAAATGCGCGAGCTGGATCAGGCGCCGTTCGGCATCGTCGGCCTGGAAACGGCCCTGGGGCTGGTCGTCACGCGGCTGATCGAGCCGGGCCATCTGGATTGGCCCACCGCGCTGGCCAAGCTGACGATGAATCCGGCTCGCATCCTGGGGATCGACAAGGGAACGCTGCGGGTGGGGGCGGACGCGGATATCACGATCATCGATCCGGACGTGCGCTGGGAGGTCGACCCGAGCAAATTCCGCTCGAAGAGCAAGAACACGCCCTTCGCCGGCTGGGAGCTGCGCGGCTGGGCCGAAACGGTGCTGGTCGACGGCCGCATCAAGTTCACGCGCACACGGCCCGAGGCCCGCCGCCAATTGACGGAAACGTCGCTGACCGCCGGTTGATTTTGATCGGCGCAGGATGCCACGGGCGGCTTGTCCGCCCATGCCAAGTTCCGGCATCAGCTCGACTTCCGCACCGGCTGACAAGCAGCCAGTGGCCCCCGAAAACTTGCCGCTGATGTCCCTCTTAATCGACGGCTACAACCTGTTGCACGCGAGCGGCATTCTCGGACGCGGCGTTGGGCCCGGGGGCTTGGAGCGTTCGCGGGCGGCCTTGCTTAACTTTCTGGTCGAGTCGCTCGACCCGGCCGACGTGCAGCATACCATTGTGGTGTTTGACGCAGGCTCCAACTCGCGCGGTTTGCCGCGCAGCTATGAGCACCGGGGCCTCACGGTGAAGTTTTCGATCGGCCACGCCGACGCCGACGAACTGATCGAACAACTAATCCGCCTCGATTCAAACCCCCGCCGGCTCACCGTCGTTTCCAGCGATCATCGCCTGCAGCGTGCCGCCAAGCGGCGCAAGGCCCACGCCATCGACAGCGACAAGTGGTTCGCCGTTGTGCTCCGCGGCCGGATCGACCGGGGCCGCTTGGATCCACCCACCGCCAAGCCCCCGGGGCCGCTCGACGAAAATCAGGTGCACTTTTGGCTGCGTCAATTCGGCGTGGAGGATACAGGCGTGGCGGAGGAACTCGACGGCCAGGATCCGCAGGCAGCCGGCAAGTACGAATCCGAGCCGCCGGCTCCGCAGGACTCGCCGAGTGATTCGGCGGAGTCGAGCGAATCGTCGTCCAATCCCGGCGGGCCCTACAATCCGTTTCCGCCAGGCTACGGCGAAGATGTCTCCGAAGACGATCTCTAGTCCGCGTCCGAAGCCCCAACGGGGCGCGCTAGAATGTTCCGGGGCGGTCCTGGGAAAAATCCAGAGACCATCTACAGTCTCTCCCGCTGCTAAAGTACCATAGTCTTGCTCAGGGTGGGGCGCTAACGCGCTTTTCGGGCGCAGTGCGGTTGCTCGCGACAGGCGCGAAACACATCGCAAAACCGCCCTCCGCGGCGAATTGCCGTAGAATGCGCGGACCTGCCCACTTCTCCACCCCATACGTTTGCCCGAGGAAGTAACACCGATGAGCGTTTGCCCTCTTTGTGAAAACAAAATCAAGAAGCCGCGAGTCGTCTACGGGCATACCATCTGTAAGAAATGCTGGGCGGGATACATCAACCGACGACAAATCGCGTATGTCATTGATAGCTTCATTTTACTGGTGGCGGCGTTTTCCGCCGGACTGGCATTGGGTTTGATGTATGGACCGGACATTGCCTGGGGCGCGTTTTTCGTGACGTTGGTGCTTGATGGGATTTGGTTGGGTCGCGATGCGATCAACGGCCGATCCCCTGGAAAGTCTTGCATGAATTTAGAGACGATCGATAATTCCAGTGGCGCCCCGATCGGCTGGAAGCAAGCGTTCGTGCGCAATTGGCCTTTGGCGATTGGCGCTGCGGGGGTTTTGGTCGGGCAGCTAATCGAGATCTTTGAGAACGCCGACCCAGCCCTGCGACGGACAAACAGCGGAATCGTGGGTGGAATCGCACGATTCACAATCGTCGGATTTGTCCTCGTGTTGGCAACCCAGATGAATAAAGGACCGCGATTGGGCGATGCCCAGGCGAACACTCGCGTCATCTGGCGCCGCTACGGCGATAGTCCCGTATTCAACCCGGCAATCGACAGCAGCGTTGCGGCGGCGGCGGAATTTGCGCCTGCCATGCGCGACGGTGCGACCGAGTCGTCGAACGATCCCTACCGCGCTCCGCGGACCTAGACTCGTTCCCAGCTCACGCGAAACTAATTCCAGCAAGCTAAACTGGCGGCGGTTCGTTTCGCAATCATTTTGGCGCGGCACCCAGTTTTTGCGCGCCGCGAAAAACTTATCCCGCCGGCAACTAAGTCCAGGAAACCAGAATGCACAAAACCGATTTCATTAAGCTCGTCGGCCTGGAGAGCGAAGATCAGGAATACTTGCCCGTGGCCTTCATGCTGCGCAGCGGCTACGGTTGCGCCGGCTACTACAACGCGGCCCTGAACAGCGACCTGGTCGATACCTGCGTGCTGCTCAATTCGCACCTCGTGGAATTTCGCGGCGAATCCCCCAGCGGCCAGCGGGCCACGATTAACGACTTCAATGAATTCTTGCGCGAAATCGTCACGCGAATTTACCGAGAGGAAGACGGCATCCCCAGCCAGGCAAAAGATTCGGACCTGTACGGCCAAAGCATTCCGCTCATGGCCGTCGACTTTGGCG
Source organism: uncultured Planctomycetia bacterium (assembly GCA_963807715.1). GTDB lineage: Bacteria > Planctomycetota > Planctomycetia > Pirellulales > PALSA-1355 > CAWECK01. Next base: position 305,404 of record CAWECK010000012.1, on the reverse strand, counting down.
AGATCGCGCTGCTGTACCCCGTCGCCCACATCACCTCGCTGCTGCGCCGGGCCGAAAACAGCTTGCAGTCCCGCGTTCCCACGTTCCTCGATATTGAGAACAAAAGCGTCATCGTGAAACTGCTGCGGACCAAGCTGTGGTAGCAAGAAATGCGGAATTGGAAGAGGAGGAGGAAAAGAAGGAAAGAAATGACGAAGCCGGAACTTTTTAGTTCCGCATTCCGCAATTCGGTGACCGGCCATGCTAACCGCGGGCCATGGCATCCAGCGCCTTGTCCGAAATATCCTTGCGGCACCAGGCCGCCTTTCCAGCGGATGCATTTCACGGCCGTGTAGGCTTGCAGCTTGGCTTGCGGGATCGAGGTGCCCAGCGCGGTGACGCCCAGCACGCGGCCGCCGTTGGTGACCACTTGGCCGTCGACGATGGCGGTGCCGGCGTGAAACACTTTCACGTCCGGCACTTTGGCCGCTTCGTCCAGGCCGCGGATCGGCAGCAGGCGTTCGTAGTTGCCGGGATAGCCCTCGCTGGCCATCACCACGCAGACCGCCGGGCGAGGATCCCAACTCGGCGGCTCGATTTCGTCCAGCCGGCCATCGACCGTCGCTTCCAGCAGATCGAGCAAGTCGCTTTGCAGCCGCATCAGGATCGGCTGGCATTCGGGATCGCCGAAGCGGACGTTGTACTCCAGCACCTTGGGCCCTTGATGCGTGAGCATCAGCCCGGCGTAGAGCACGCCTTGGAACGGCCGGCGGGCCCGCTTCATGGCGTGGACCGTGGGCACCAGGATTTGCTCTTCGATCCGGTGCAGCAGTTCTTCGGTGACGATGCGGGGCCGGGCAATAGGCGCCCATGCCGCCGGTGTTGGGCCCGGTGTCGCCGTCGTAGGCCCGCTTGTGATCCTGGGCCGGCGGCAGGGTGACGATCGTGCGGCCGTCGGTGATGGCCAGCACGCTGGCTTCCTGGCCGTCGAGCCGCTCTTCGATGATGAGCTGATTGCCGGCGTCGCCGAATTCCTTGTTGCGTCCGATCCGCCGCACGGCTTCGATGGCTTCGGCTCGGCCCGGGCAGACGAACACGCCTTTGCCGGCGGCCAGTCCGTCGGCCTTGACCACGACCGGCACGTCCTCGCGGTCGGTGAGATAAGTGGTGGCGTGATCGGCGTTGCGAAAGACGTGATAGTCGCCGGTCGGGACGTCGGCGTGGCGCAGCAGGTTCTTGCAGAAGATCTTGCTCCCTTCCAGCTCGGCGGCCGCCTTGTGGGGACCGAAGACGCGCAGCTTGGCGGCTTGAAAGGCGTCGACCAGGCCGCGGACCAGGGGCACTTCCGGGCCGACGACGGTCAGTTGGACGTTGTTCTGCTGGGCGAACTTGATGAGCCGCGCGATGTCGGTGGCCGGAATGTCGACATTTTCCGCGTCGAGGGCCGTGCCGGCATTGCCCGGCGCGACGAAGACGCGAGTCACTCGCCGGCTTTGGCCGAGTTTCCATGCCAGCGCATGCTCGCGCCCGCCATCGCCGATTACCAGCACGTTCATACTCAAACCGGGGGAAAGTATAGGGGTGATTTTGGCAGTCAATTCTACGCGCTGCGATGCCACAGGCGGAAGGCCTTGCGTGGGCTTCCGCCGAGTGCCAATGGCGGGGCTCGCCGCGGGGACCGCCCACGTTTAAGATATACGTGGTTGTAAGCGGTTCGGCTCATCGGCCGGCCGGGGCGTCGGCTAGGTTGGGCCGCGGCAAATTCGGATGGCCGCCTCGCTGCGTTTTCGGCGGATCGATTTTTGCGATCGTTAGCCGATTTTGCAGATTCTCGGACGACTTCCTCTCGCATGGATTGCGAAGACGGTAGTTGACAAGTAAGTTCATGTTCGATTAAAACGTGAGCAAGTTCGTGAAAAATGTCACAATCTTTTTGTCGCGTGTTTCGCCGCTTCGCGGGCTGAAGTTTTCAGGCATGGCAGACAAGAAAAAAATGACGGTGGCCGAAATGCTGGCTGCCGCTCGCAATGCTGATAGCAAAAAGTCGGAAGAAGCTGCTGCGCCAGCCGCATCGAGCGAGCCCGCCCCCGCGGCACCCGCCCCGGCAACCCGGCCGCTAAGTCGGCTCTCGCTGCCAAGCCGGCGGCGGCCGGCGGTGCGCGGCCCAGCGTGGCCGAAATGATGGCTGCGGCCCGGGCTCAAAAGGAGCTGGCGCGACTCCGGCCGCCAAGGAGGCTCCCGCGCCAGTCGAGGCCAAGTCGGCTCCGCCCAAGCCGGCCGCCAAAGAGGCAGTCGCCAAGGCTCCGGCGGAACCCAAGGACACAGCCAGTATTTTGGCGGCGTCGCAAAAAGAGCATAAGCCGGGGCCGATGAGCAAGGCCGAGGCCGCTGCCAAGCCGACTACCGCGCCGAGCGCGGCGGCGGTGAAGTCTGCCGCCGCCAAGCAGGGGCGGCCGGTCCCGCCGATGCCGGTGAAGCCCGACTACGCCAAACCCAAGGCTGCGAAGCCGGTCGACGAAGATCGCCGCAGTGTATTGATGGGCATGATGCTCGGCTCGTTTCTGGGGATTGGTTTCACGTCGATGGCCACGACGTTCGGTTTGTGGACGTTGGGGACTGCCCGGTTCATGTTCCCTAACATTCTGACGGAGCCCCCAAGCAAGTTTAAAGTTGGCTTTCCCAGCAACTTTCGCCCCCGGCCAAGTGGAAACCAAATTTATCGCCCAATTCGGAGTGTGGGTGGTCAATTGGGAATACAACGGGCAGCGCGAGATCTACGCCCTGCGCACGGTATGCACGCACCTAGGTTGCACGCCGAATTGGCTCGAGGGCGAGCAGAAGTTTAAGTGCCCCTGCCACGGCAGCGGGTTTTACAAGGATGGCATCAACTTCGAGGGGCCGGCGCCTCGTCCGCTGGAACGGTATGCGATTCACTTGGCCGATGACGGTCAGTTAGAGATCGATAAAAGCAAGCTTTTTCAGGAAGAGTTGGGCCAATGGAGCAATCCCGATTCGTTCGTGCCGGCGTAAGTGGTGGGCCTTGTCGGCAAGTGGCGCCCGGTTGCGGCCGGGGGACGGCTGGTGGCGCCCAGTCTTTGCTTTGCATACGGCGACGGATGTGTGCATCCGGCGCTGGTCAAATGGGTCGTAAAAAGCGTGGCAAAGGGGACACACCAGAAATCTGATAGTCGGTTGAGGAATTCTCGGCGAGCTTGAGTAGGTGTGCCACTGGCTGTGCCAGTGCCAGGAGCAGCGAAGACTCCGCACTGGCAGAGCCAGCGGCATACGCATCGTGGCGGGGTGGTTGTCGAGCTTGCTCTGCCTGGCTGAATTTGTTTCGCTCGGCAGAGTTTGCTTTGGATGGATGATTTCGGGCGATTGGGGGCGATCGGCGGTTGGGGATGTGGCGGCTTTTTCTAGGGAACGACAGCAGAGTTTTCGATGGCCATTGGTGAAATCATTCGCGAGTCGCAGGTCTGGAAGAGCATCTTCCGGCATCCCGGCCCCTTGGATCGCCGCAATCGCGTTGTGGTGATGTTGACGAACTTCTTTCTGCACCTGCATCCGGTCTCGGTAAAAAAACAGGGCATCGCTCTGAGCTACACCTGGTGCATGGGCGGGGTGACGTTCTTTTTGTTTCTGGTTGAGACCGTCACCGGCGTGTTGCTGATGTTCTATTATCGGCCCACGTTGGAGTGGGCCTATAACGACATCTTGGCGCTGCGGGACGTGACTTCGCTGGGCATTCTGCGAGAGTTGCATCGCTGGGCGCATCACGCGATGGTCATTACGGTCTGGCTGCACATGTATCGGGTGTTTCTCACCGGCAGCTATAAACCGCCGCGCGAGTTCAATTGGGTGGTGGGAGTGATTCTGCTGCTGCTCACCCTACTTCTGTCGTTCACCGGCTATTTGTTGCCGTGGGATCAATTGGCCATTTGGGCCATTACGGTGGGTTCGAATATGGCCCGGGCAACGCCCTTCTTAGGGCATGAAGGTCCCGGTCAGCAATTGCTGACGATCGGGGGCATCGACATGATCACCAACGCCTCGGATGCGCGGTTCGCCCTGTTGGGTGCCCGCTTCGTGGGTGAAGAAACTTTGAATCGATTCTACATCCTGCACTGCATCGCCATTCCGCTGGCCGCGGCGCTATTGATCGCGATTCACTTTTGGCGCGTCCGCAAGGACGGCGGCATCAGTGGGCCCCTGTAGACGAACGATGCTGGCGCGGGAGTGTTCGGTTTGAGGCGGTGTTGGTTTGGCGCCGGTTACGGCGGTGTTGGTTTGGTACCGGTTAGCTGTTCGCACGCTCAGTTTTGGAACGCGAGTCATCAACGATTATGCACGGCTCTGAGAAAGACTTCCTGTACCATATCTCCGGGTTTCTCGGGGGTTATTACCTGATCCTGGCGTTGATGGACGCCGTGGCCGCCTTTTATTTGTGGCACTACAAACACCGCACGGTGCCGGCCATCGTTTGGACGGGCATCGCTTTGCTGATGGTGCTGATGGCCCCCTTGGCGATGAGCGGCAGTCCGGTGGGTTTGCCGGGGTGGCTCAAGCTGGCCATCAACAATGCCACGGGACCGGTGGCTTATAGTGTGGGCACCACCTCGATGCTGGCGGTGTTGTTCTTCTTCCGCCGCTTCTTCGTCAATCCGATGGTGGCTTGGAGCGGATTGAACCTGTCGTTGATTTTCATGGGTCTGGCAATGGCCGATCCGAACTTTGCGGCGATCGTGACCAAGGCCGACAACGTGCCGATCGTCGGCCTGGTGTTCTTGCTCGGTTTTTTCACCTGGGTCGCCACGTCCCAGGCGGTGGAAAACGATGACCGGATTGCCCGCGGCTTGCCCCCGACGGAAAAGATCGACGACGAAAAGGTGTTGGTGTGGCCCGATCTCGTCTACACCGAAATGATCTGCATGGTGGCGGTGACGGCCCTGCTGTTGTTTTGGGCCATCGGCTTGCAGGCTCCGCTGGAAGAGCCGGCCAGCAGCGTCAAGACCCCCAATCCCTCGAAGGCCCCTTGGTACTTCCTGGGCTTGCAGGAAATGCTGGTGTACTACGACCCCTGGAATGCCGGAGTCGTGCTGCCCAGCCTGGTGGTCTTTGGCCTGATGGCGATTCCATTCCTGGATTTCAACAAGAAGGGGAACGGCTACTACACGATCGAAGAGCGCAAGTTCAGCTATCTGATCTTCCAGTTCGGATTTTTGGAACTATGGATTACGCTGATCATTCTGGGCACCTTCTTCCGAGGGCCTAATTGGAATATCTTCGGTCCGTTTGAATTCTGGGATCCGCACAAGGTACTGGCGCTCAATAACGTCGATCTTTCGCAATACTTCTGGGTAATCGGGTTAGGCCGAGCGCTCCCCCGGGCTCCTTCGGGGAGCGGCACGGGAACCGAGATTCTTTGGATCCTTCTTCGCGAAGCCCCTGGCATCCTGGCGGTGTTGGGCTACTTCGTCCTGCTTCCGCCGGTCATGGCGCTGACGGTCTTCCGCAAGTTCTTCATCAAAATGGGCTTTCTGCGCTACATGATCATGGCGAACTTGCTGCTGTTCATGGCATCGCTGCCGATCAAGATGGTGCTGCGGTGGATTTTCAATCTGAAGTACATCATCTCGATCCCTGAATTCTTCCTGAACTTCTAAGCCGGTCGGCGGCGCGAGCGCGCCGGCCACTTTCAACTATCGTCGGAATCAATCGCAACTATGCCCGCAACAGAGCAAACTTGGCGCGACTCGAAGCTCTTGCACGTAGTGTTCGGCATTACCTCGTTGGTGATGCTCGTGGCAACGATGTGGATGCTGGCGGCTGACCACCAGCGCGAGTGGAAGAAGTTTCAGCGCGCTTTCCGCGAAGTCGAAACCGGCACCGCCAAAGCCCGCATCGCCCAACAAGACAACGAGCAATACCACGCGGAGTTGGACAAGCTGGAATGGGCCCTGGTCGAAGCCCGCGAAGAGCTGCCGCCGCGGGACAAGGTGGCTGAGTTCATCAAGCTGGCTGAGGAGGCTCGCGCCGCCAAGCCGGCGCTGGCTTCCCTCGAGGGCCAAACTTCGCTGGCAAATCTGAAAGAAGCTTATAACAGCTTGGCGGTCGCAGCCGCAAAGAAGCCCCCTCAGGATAAGTCGGGGGCCAGCGAAGGATCTCGCCGGAAAATTCTCGAGGCTCGCGAGCAGTTTCTCGAAGAGGCGAACAAATTTATCGCCGACGCTCGCTTTCGCGAAGCCAACACGTTGACCACCAAGAAATTCAAGGCTGCTGAACTGGATGTGGCGCGGAGCCAGTACGAGTTGGCCGTGGGGAACGGCGCTTCGGACGACGAGCTCAAGCAACTGCAAAAGCATGTCGACGTGGTCCACGAAGAGTTGGATAAACTTGCCCTGCGGGTCCAGGACGCGACCGCCTATCGCAAGGGCCTCGAGCTGATCGTCGCCGACATCATGGCCGACGAAACCAAGGCCCGCAAATCGCTGAAAGATCAGCAACTGGCCCTGGAGCGGTTGGAAAGCGCGCTCTACGAACGGGAAGACAATTTTGGCAAGGAGTTGTTGTCGCTGCCCATTCTCGACGCCTTCGGCCATCCGTTGAAGGTGGAGCAGATCTGGCTCCCCAAGCTGACCATCAACAACAATTTCCGCGACGTTGCCCGCTTCGATCGTTGCACCACCTGCCACCAGGCGATCGACCGCACGGCGCCGGGCTCGGCCATTGAGCCAGGTTATCGCAAGCAGCAACGTCTGCAACTTCTTCTGCCGACTCCCACGGAAGCCGCCGAGCAAGCCGACAAGAGCCTGGGGAGCGAACTCACCGTCCGCAAGTTGTATGGTTTGCAGTTGTCTCAGCGCGGTTTGCTCCGCGACACCGATGTGACGATCAGCGTGGTGCGTCCCGAGTCGCCGGCTGCCAAGGCCGGCCTGATAGTCGGGGACGTGTTTACGTTGATCGGCGGCGGTCCGGTCGTCGACCGGAAAATGGCACTCGACTTTCTGGCTTCCAGTGTTCGCAATGGCAAGCCGCAGCCGGTGGAAGTGCTGCGCGGTCTGCCGAATCCGTACGTCTCGCACCCGCGGCTGGACCTGTTTGTCGGCTCCATGAGTCCGCACTCGCTGCAGAACGTCGGTTGCACGATTTGCCACGAAGGGCAGGGGAGCGCCACGGAATTCAAGTGGGCTTCGCATACGGCCAACGACCCGGCGCAAGGCGAGAAGTGGCAGCACGATTATGGATGGTTCCCCAACCATCATTGGATCTTTCCGATGACGCCCAAGCGGTTCTCGGAGAGCATGTGCTTGAAGTGCCACCACGAAGTCGTGGAACTGGAGCCGAGCGAACGATTCCCCGATCCGCCGGCCCCCAAGCTGCTGGCCGGATATCAGACCATTCGGCAATACGGTTGCTTTGGCTGCCACGAAATCAACGGCTATGACGGGCCCAACCGGCGCGTCGGTCCGGACCTGCGGGCGGAACCCAATTACTCGGCAGCCGCGCAAGCCCTGTTGGCCCTCGGCAAGCTCGACGATCGGCAAAAGCCGCTGGCCGAGGAACTAGCCGTTCGCCCGGAGAATGAGAAAATCCGCCGCGCGCTGTTACAGTCGTTGCGATTGCAAGGCGCCCAAGAAGGGGCTGCTGCAAGCAACTCGGAGACGTTCAAACGCTTGACCGACCTGCTGGAAGACGTCGAAACGCCGGGTAAGCAACGCAAGGTCGGCCCTGGTTTACGCCATGTGGCCAGCAAGTTGAATTACGACTTTTTGTACTCGTGGGTCCGCAAGCCCTCGGACTTCCGCCCCAGCACGAAGATGCCGCAATTCTTTGGTTTGACTGAGCACTTGGATGGCTTCGGGCTGAAGGAATCGCAGGAATTCGAGCCGATCGAGATCCGGGCCACCGTCGAATACCTGTTGGCCAAAAGCCAGCCGTTCGAGTTTGTCGAAAAGGCGCCGGGCGTGACCGAACAGGCTTCGGCCGAGCGCGGCAAGAAACTGTTCGAGACCCGCGGATGCCTGGCTTGCCACCAGCATGCCGATTTCCCGGCGGGCAAAATGAATCAGGGACCGGACCTGTCGCGGATTGGCGCCAAGCTCAAAGCCGCCGGGAACAAGGACGGGGGAAAGTGGCTCTACACTTGGCTCAAGAACCCGAGCCAGTACCATCCGCGCACCTTGATGCCAAACTTGATTCTGGATCCGATTGCGGGAGCGGATAAAAAGGTCACGGATCCGGCGGCGGATCTCTCACTCTACTTGCTCGGCTCGCAGGGAGACTGGAAGCCAGAGAACCTGCCCAACCGTCAGTTGACCGATGGAGATCGGGCTGCGCTTGAGAAGTTGGCCCTGGAACACCTTAAGGCTGCCACTTCCGTCAGCCTGGCTAAGAAGTATCTGAAGGAAGGAATACCCGAGAGCCGGGCTGCCGAGTTCAAAGGGGATGAAGTGGAATTGGTCGGCTCGATGTCCGACGAAAAGCAGTTGTTGTATGTCGGTCGCCGCACGATCAGCAAATACGGTTGCTCGGGCTGCCACGATATTCCGGGCTACGAGGACGTGAAGCCGATCGGTACCGGTCTTGCCGACTGGGGCCGCAAGGGAGCTGACAAGCTGGCCTTCGAGCAAATCGGAGAGTTCATGCTCAAGCATTTGCACGGCCCCGGCGTTGAGCACTCGGACGACGGCAACCACGAGGAACTGAATTATCTCGATATGCCGTCGGATGAAGGTTACTTCGTCGAGAAGTTGATGCATCACGAGCGCGAAGGCTTTGTTTGGAATAAGCTCCGCGCGCCGCGCAGCTATGACTATAAAAAGACCGAGAACAAGGGCTACAACGAACGGTTGCGGATGCCCAAGTTCAATTTCACTCAGGATCAAGTCGGCGAGGTGATCACCTTCGTGCTGGGCCTGATTGCTGAGCCCCCCGCGGTGCAGTACGTCTACAAACCGACGCCCCAGCGCGGCGCGGTTATTGAAGGCGAGAAACTGGTGGAGAAATACAACTGCACCGGCTGCCACACCTTGCAAATGGATAAGTGGAATTTGGCTTACCATGCGGGCGACTTCAGCGATCCGCCGCCGTTCCCGGATTATGCGTTCCTGGAGCCCCATGCTACGCCGCAGCAGATCAAGGCGTCGGAAGCGGCCGATTTCCGCGGACTCTTGCGCCGACGGTGGTCGGCATGCCGGTGCTCAGCGATCAGACCGGTCAGCTGATGCTAGTCGACGAAGACGGCGCGCCTGTGGAAGCGGGAGACATGGCCACCGCGTCGTTCTACCAGTTCATGCCTTGGCAGAACGTGCTCCTCAACGGCAAGATCCGCCAGGCCGGTTTGCAGAACCTGATGGTGCCGAAGTCGGCAGTGGTAAAAAAGTACGAGCCGCGTGGGGGCTATCTGGGGCGTTTGATCTTCCCGGCGGTGGTGAAAGACGAAAAAGAGGTCAATCCCAACGCCAAGGCGGACGAGGCCTGGGGCTGGCTCCCGCCGCCGCTGGTGAACGAAGGCCGCAAGACGCAGAGCAATTGGCTGCATGACTTCCTGCTGAACCCGTATCCGATTCGGCCGGCGGTCGTGCTGCGGATGCCCAAGTTCAATATGTCGTCGGCCGAGGCCGGAACGCTGGCGCGTTACTTTGCCGCTGTCGACGGCATCGACACGCCGTACGAAGCCCAGCCGCGCGGCGAAGGACAGTTGAGCCAGGCTGGCATCAAGCAATTCAGCAACGCGCTCAAGATCGTCACCGACAACAACTACTGCATCAAGTGCCACTTGATCGGCGATTTCGTGCCGGCGGGTAGCGAGCGAGCCAAGGGGCCGCACTTGGACCAGGTATACAAGCGGCTGCGGCCCGAGTATTTGCAGGCTTGGATCGCCAACCCGAAGCGGATTCTGTCGTACACCGGCATGCCGGTGAATATTCCCTTCGACAAGCCGGTCAATCAAGACTTGTATCCGGGCAACAGCATGGAGCAATTGCACGGCCTGGTCGATCTGCTGGGCGAATACGATCGTTACACGGAGAGTCAGACTCCGATCAAGAAGTTGATCAAGACGGACATTGTTCCGAAGGCGGATAGTCCACCGAAATCGGCTCAAAATAATTGAGGTACACAGTAGAGGCGCGGGGGCCGGCGTGGACAGCGCTGTGCCCGCCGGTGTCGTGAAGAACCTCGCGGGGTACACAAGGAGGGCGGTTACCATGAGAAATTTTGGCAAAGTTGTTTGGAGTGGGATGCTGCTGTTGACCCTGGTGGTTGTCGGCAACGGTTGCGGCAAACCAAAAGATCCGCCGCCGGGTGGTGATCCGAACGCTCCACCGATGGTCGACCTGGGCCCAGCCTCGGATTCGAACCAAGGCGCGGGCATCGACCCGAGCCAGGCGGGGGCAGGGCGAGAAGCGCGTGAGTCGGGCATCAAGGGGGAAGGACAGGGGCCGGAAGAGCAAGCTCCGAATACCGGGAGCCGTTAGTAAAGTCTGATTCGACAAAGATTGAGCCTGTAAAGCAGGCCATAAGGATATCTGGACCACGGTTGGTACATGGCGGACGATTTTGCGCCCCGGTCAAAACCAGGCCTGGACCTGAAGTTTGACTGCGGCGTTCAAAGCGCAATTGAGGAGACGATAACGATGTTGAGCCGTGGATTTTTGATCGCTGCGGCGCTGCTCAGCGTAGCGAGTGCCGTTCTGCCAGGCGCAGCCGCGGCGGCCGAGTGGGGCAGCCTCAAGGGCCGTTTTGTCCTCGATGGTAAGGCGCCGGAGCCCGCTCAGATCAATGCCGATAAAGATCAGGCCGTGTGCGCCAAGCATAAGCTGTTCGTCGAAAAAATCGTGGTGGACAAAGACGGCGGTCTGGCGAATGCGCTCGTGTATCTGCGCGACAAGAATCCGACGATCAGCCCGGCCTACGATGCGTCGGCCAAGGACGTCGTGGTGCTGGACAACAAAGATTGCCATTTCCATCCGCACGTGGTTCTGCTCCGCACGACCCAAACGCTCGACATCAAGAATTCGGATCCGATCGGGCACAACACGAAGGCAGATTTTATCAACAACCCTTCCTTCAATAACCTGATTCCAGCCGACAACGACATGAAAATGGTCGACAAAGACGGCAAGCCGATCATCACCAAGGACGAAGGACTACCGATGCCCTTCTCGTGCAGTATCCACACCTGGATGGCCGGGGTGATCCTCATACGCAGCAACCCGTACATGGCCGCCTCGATTTCGGACGGAAGCTTCGAGATTAAGGACTTGCCGGCCGGCAAGGAGTTGGAATTCCAATTCTGGCAAGAGGCCGCCGGCAATCTCAAAGAGATCGCGGGCACGGGGGTCAAGGCGGACAGTAAGGGCCGGGCGAAGATCATGATCAAGCCGGGCGTCAATGACCTGGGCGACATCAAGGTGCCCGTCAAGTTGTTGTCGAAGTAGAGGTCAAGGTCTTGTAGTCCCTGGCCAAACCGCCGGGGCTATCGGTGCGGAGCGAAAGGTAATCCATGGGTCGAGTTATTTCTTTACGAAGGCCGGCGCTGTTAATCGCCATGGCCGCGGGGTTGCTGCTGATCACCGCGGCCGGTTGTTCTCGCCGCGTGGACGCTGGCCCGCGCGTGGATACCAAGGCGGCGCTGAAACTGCGAGAGGAGTTGCTCGTCGCCAAGGCGGAAACCAGCGGCCAGTCGCCGGCCGGAGGTACCGCCACGGGAAGTGGTTGGGGTACGCTGCGCGGCACCTTCAAGCTGGTCGGCACTCCGCCTGCCCCGCGCAAGCTGGACGTAAACAAAGACGTCGGCGTGTGCAGCAAAGGGGGCGGAGGTTTGCTGGATGATTCGCTGGTGGTCAGTTCCGACGGCGGGTTGGCGAATGTGGTCGTGTACGCTAAGGCCAAACGGGTCCACGAGTCAGCGGCTGCCGGTGCGCGGGCCGGCAAAGACGCGGAATTCGACCAGAAAAACTGCATGTTCGTCAGCCATGTTGTCGGCGTGCAGGTCGGCCAGAACCTGCTGATCAAGAACAGCGACCCGATTGGGCACAACACGAACATTTCGCCCGGCAAGGGGGCGTCGTTCAATCAGACCATCGCGGCCGACGGCTCGGCGGCGTGGCCCGTGCAAACCGAAGAGAGCTTCCCGGCGCAGGTGACCTGCAACATTCACCCTTGGATGCGGGCCTACCTGTTGCCGCGCAAGGATCTTTATTTTGCGGTGACCGGAGCCGATGGCAGCTTCGAGATTGCCAACTTGCCGGCCGGTGAAGAAATCGAACTGCAACTGTGGCACGAGCGGGTGCCGGCACGCAAGAGGCGCTGGTGTTGAAAGAACCGGCCGAGTTGCATTGCAGCGACAAGGGGCGCTGCAAGCTGACGCTCAAGGCGGACGAGACCAAGACTTTTGAGATCAAGGTGCCGCTGGCAGCGTTGCGGTAAGCGGTCCGTGGAAATAAGCGGCCTGTGGAAAACAGTCGGAATCCATGCATGTGAAGCTCGTCGGGCCGGCTGTGCCGGCCATGATTGGGCGACGAATCTTATTGAGGCCGGTACGGCCGGCCCCACAGAACAAGACTATGAATATGAAGAGCTGTGATAAGTGGCCTGTGTGGGGTTGCCTTGCGATTGTGGCTATCGTGGCCGCGGGCTGTGGTAAGGCCGAGCCGCCGCGATTCTATTCGAATGAATTGCTGATGAAGCAGAAGGGTGTGCAGCCGTTCCAGCAACAAGACATCGCGCTGGCGTTGGCGGCCATGTACGGCACGCCCGACGAACCTTTCGTGCTCCCCGAAACCGGACTGGACTTGGTTAAGATCCAGTTGGCGGCAGGTCCGGTGTACGGAGATCAGCAGGGCTCGCAGCGCGGTTTGTACCGCCGGCATTGCGTGCATTGCCACGGGACCACCGGGGATGGAATGGGGCCGACCGCCGCGATCTTGAATCCCTATCCGCGCGACTATCGGCCGGGCATTTTTAAGTACAAGTCCACTGAGCGTCCGGCCAAGCCCACGCAGGCGGACTTAGTGCGGATTCTTCGAGAAGGGGTCATGGGCACGGCCATGCCGTCGTTCGATCTCCTACAAGATGATGAAATTTCAGCCCTGGTCGAGTATGTGAAGTATCTGACGCTGCGCGGCGAGACGGAAAAGTCGTTGATTCAATACGTTGGAGACGAATTGAGCGACAAGGACCACTTGCCGCTCAATCGTGAAATCCTGGTGGAAACGGTCCTGCCGCCGATCATCAAGGGATGGGACGACGCCAAGACGCTGGTGATTGCTCCGCCGCCGCACCCGGAAGGGGATCTGGCCAAGTCGGTGAAAATCGGTCAAGAGCTGTTTTACGGTGCTAAAGCGAATTGCATCAAGTGCCACGGGGACAGCGCGCTGGGGGACGGCCAGACGACCGACTTCGACGATTGGAACAAGCCGGTGGCCGAAGCGATCAAGGCCGTTCTCAAGGAACGGACCGACATTGCCGCCGACAAGGAAATGACTTCCCCGGAACGCCGCGAAAAGCTGACCAAGCTGGCCGATATGTCGGCCGTGCTCGAATATGACGTACTGCCGCCGCGCACCATTACGCCGCGCAACCTGCGGCAGGGTTATTATCGCTTCGGCCGGCGGCCGCTCGATTTGTATCGCCGCGTTCATGCCGGCATCAACGGAGCGCCGATGCCCGGCGTCGGACCGGCGTCTCCCGGTGCGACCGGAACGCTCAGCCCGGAAGATATCTGGCACCTGGTCGACTATGTGCAGTCGTTGCCTTATGAGGCGATCAGTCAGCCATTCAAGCAGTCGCCTGCGGTCCGCCGCGAGCAAATGTAATCGTTTCAACGATCCGCTGTAAAACTAACGATCCGCCCGGCGACGCTTCTGCTGTTGAAGGCCGCGGGCTCTATGAGGCTGGAGAATCGCCGTGGCAAGGTATTGGAGTCTGCTGTTCCTGTTGGTTCCCGTGCTGGGGGTGCTGACGTTCGCCCTCGGGCCCCCTTTTAAGATCTGGCTGCCTGTCGATATTTCCGAGAACGGTCGGATGATCGACCACTTGTTCTATTTCATCCTCTGGTTGACGGGCGTGGTGTTTGTTGTCACGGAAGGGGCCATGTTCTGGTTCATGTGGCGCTACGAATCCCGTGCGAACCGCGACCCGGTGAAGTTCAGTCACGGCAGCCACAGTCTGGAGGTGGTGTGGACCATCTTGCCGGCCGCCACGCTGCTGTTCATCGCCATCTACCAGATGAATGCCTGGGCCGACTCCAAGATGCGCAAGCCCAAGATCGTTCCGACCGTGGAAGTCACCGGCCGGCAATTCGAATGGCGGCTGCGGTATCCGGGCAAAGACAACGTGCTGGGCACCCGGGACGACATTTTCCTGGTGAACGATCTGCACCTGCCGGTGAATGAAGAAATCCTGGTCGATCTGAAGAGCATGGACGTGCTGCACAGTTTCTTTTTGCCGAACTGCCGCGTGAAGCAGGACGCGGTTCCCGGCATGAAGATTCCCGTCTGGTTCCGGGCCACGGAGGTCGGGCATTACGACCTGGTGTGCGCGGAGCTATGCGGCTGGGGACACTACAAAATGAAGGGCCGGCTGACGATAGAATCCCGGGCGGATTACGACGAGTGGCTCAGCGAAAAATACCGCGAACAAGAGGCGACCCAAGAAATGCAACAAGTCGCCGCACGAGAGGTGAACCCATGAGCACGATTACTGCCGGCTCCCACGCCCATGACGACGCGCACTCCGCGGCACCCGGGCACACCGCGAGTTTCATCAGCAAATATGTATTTTCCAAAGACCACAAGGTCATCGGAATTCAGTTCTTGTTTTCCACGCTGTTGTGGTTTCTGGTCGGCGGGCTGTTGGCCCTGGGAGTGCGCTTCCAGGTGGCCTGGCCGTGGGCCGAGATGCCGGTGATCGGCAAGATGCTGTTCGCCAACCAAGGCGGTCAGATCTCGCCGGAGTTCTACACCGTGCTGTTCACCATGCACGCCACGGTGATGATCTTCTTCGTGATCATCCCGATCCTGGCCGGGGCGTTCGGCAACTTCCTGATCCCGCTGATGATCGGGGCCGACGACATGGCCTTTCCCACGCTGAACATGCTGAGCTACTGGTTCATGTGGCCGGCGTTCATCGCGATCGGTGCAAGTTTTTTCGTCGCCGGCGGCGCGGCGAAAGCCGGCTGGACGTCGTATCCGCCCCTCTCGCTGACGGACGTCAGCGGCCAGACGTTGTGGCTAGTCGGACGTCACGTTCGTGGGCATCTCGTCGATGATGGGCTCGATCAACTATATGACAACCATCATTCAGATGCGGGCCCCCGGCATGACGATGTTCCGCCTGCCGATGACCATCTGGGCGATGTTCATTACGGCCATTCTGCAAGCGTTCGCGTTGCCGGTGCTTACTGCGGCCGGGTTCATGCAGTTGCTGGACATCAAGCTAGGGACCGGGTTCTTCATTCCTGACGGCTGGATGCGCGAACAACACGCCGATGGCCTCCGGCGGCGGCCAGCCGCTCGCTTTGGCAGCACTTGTTCTGGTTCTATTCGCATCCGGCCGTCTACATCATGATCCTGCCGGCGATGGGCATGGTTTCGGACATCATCAGTTGCTTCGCCCGCAAGCCCCTGTTCGGCTATAAGCCGATGGTCTACTCGATCGCCGGCATCGCCGGACTGGGATTCATCGTGTGGGGCCACCACATGTTCATTTCGGGCATGAATCCGGCCCTGGGCATGACCTTCATGGTGTCGACGATGATGATCGCGCTGCCCAGCGCCATCAAGACCTTCAACTGGCTGGGGACGATCTGGGGAGGCAAGATCCAATACACCACGGCCATGTTGTTCGCCTTGTCGTTCGTGTCGATGTTCATCATCGGCGGCTTGTCCGGCATCTTCATGGCCGCCACCGCCGGTGGACATCTTCATCCACGACACCTATTTCATCGTGGCCCACTTCCATTACGTGCTGTTTGCCGGAACGGCGATGGGCGTGTTCGGGGCGATCTATTTCTGGTTTCCCAAGATGTTCGGCCGCACGATGAACGAGTTTTGGGGCAAGGTTCACTTCTTCCTCACGTTCATCTTCCTGAACGGCACGTTCTTTCCGATGCACATTCTGGGAGCGGCCGGCTTTCCGCGACGATTGGCGGATCCTTACCACTACCCAGGTTTCCATCACCTGCAAGGGTTGAATATCTTCATTACCTGGTGCGCCATCGGCATGGTGACGTCGCAGATTATTTTCGCGATCAACTTCATCTACAGCATCTTCTTCGGGCCCGTCGCCGGGCGAAATCCGTGGCATGCCAATGGGCTGGAATGGACGGCTCCCAGCCCGCCGGGCCACGGCAATTTCGACTTCCAGCCGGTGGTGTTATCGCGGACCGTACGAATACGGCTCGCCCGAGGTGGATGGCGATTACTATCCGCAAACGCAGCCGCCGCCGCCGGACACGGGCAAGACGCCCGCGGTGCCCCGGTGCCCGTGCATTAACGAGAACGAAACGCTATTCCTGAAACCGTCGCTGTTTGATCACGCTGCTGCCTGATAACGTTGAATAAAACCATGCCGTCTTCCGCTCACCCTGGCGCGAGTCGCTGGCCGCATCGCTGGGCGGTGCTGTTGGTCTGCGCACGACGTTTCCGCTGATTTGGATCGGCGGCCTGGTGACGACCTACAAGGCCGGGATGGCCGTGCCCGATTGGCCCAACACTTACGGTTACAACCTGTTTCTCTATCCCTGGCAAACCTGGATCAACGGCCCCTGGGACTTGTTCATCGAGCACGGTCACCGCTTATGGGGCGCGACAGTCGGCATGGTCACGATCGGCCTGGTCATCGCAGTCTGGCTGCAAGACAACCGGCATTGGATGCGGGCCTGTTCGCTCGTGGCCTTGGCGGCCGTGATCTTTCAAGGACTGCTTGGCGGCATGCGAGTACGAATGGACGAGATCTTGTTGGCCCGCATCCATGGCTGTTTTGGGCCGGCGTTTTTCGCCTTTGCCACGGCGCTGGCCGCGTTTACGTCTCGCTGGTGGCGTGAGGCGGACGGAGCATCCTCGGTGTCGAAATCTTCCGCGTCGAACGTGTTCGTCGCTGCCGGTTCGGCCGTCTCTGGCCGCCTTGCCCGATTGGCCTGCGTGACAACGCTGTTGGCCTATGTGCAATTGGTGCTCGGCTCGCTGCTGAGGCATGTGCCGGCTGGCACGGGTCCGGCGGCTTTTCGCATGGCGGTCTGGGCGCATCTGTTGATGGCGGCCGTGGTGGGCGTCCATATTCTGTTGCTCGCCGCGAAGACGTGGCGACTGCCGAGTGGCAATGGCGTGCTGGTTCGACCGGCTGTCGCGCTTACCGGTCTGTTGATCGCCCAGTTGCTTCTGGGCGTCAGCACCTGGGTGGTGAAATACGGCTGGCCCGCTTGGGTCGCGGATTCATCGTTAGCGCCAAGCACTGGGTTGCTCGGCTTTACGGTGACGGCGGGCAGCAGGCTGCAGGCCTGGGTCACGACGCTGCACGTGGCCATCGGGTCGCTGATTCTTGCCATGGCGGTAGTGACTGCCTTGCGGATGGCGCGTTCGGTTTGCCGGACACGCGGCATCGTGCTCGCGGCAACTTTGCAGCCACGCTTGGAACAGCAACCAGATGTTGAGCGGCCTCAGGTTAAGCAGCAAGTTTTGGAGGCCGTGGCATGAGCATGCCGTCATTGACGCTTGAAAGCCGCCGCGGCGCCCTGCTGTTGTCGGCCGCTGATTATCTCGAGCTGACCAAGCCACGCATTGCGACGCTGGTGCTGGTCACGGTGGCCGTGGCGGCGATGTTGGCTGGCGGACAATTTCCCAGTGGTGCGTTGTTGACGAATACGCTGCTCGGCACGGCATTGGTGGCCGCCAGCGCCAGTGCGCTGAATCAATGGTTGGAGCGAACCTCGGATGCACGAATGGCCCGCACGGCCGATCGTCCGCTGCCGGCCGGCCGGCTGGCGAGTTGGCAAGTGCTCTCGTTCGGTGCGGTCACCGTGATGCTCGGCATCGGCTGTCTGGCGCTGGCGGTCAACCCGCTGACGGCCTGCTTGGGTTTCTTGACGTGGCTGACGTATGTGTGGGTATACACGCCGCTCAAATCGCGCACGCCGGCCAATACGGCCGTGGGTGCGGTGGCGGGGCGCTGCCCGTGCTGATGGGCTGGACTGCCGTCGGAGCCCCGCTGGGGGTCAAGGCTTGTACGCTTTTCTTGATCGTTTACTTGTGGCAGTTCCCGCACTTCATGGCCATCGCTTGGCTGTATCGTCGCGACTATGCCGCGGCCGGCTTGCAGATGCTGCCGGTGGTCGATCCCTCCGGACGGCGCGCCGGGCGCAGGCTGTGGTTTCCGCGTTGGCCCTGCTGCCGGTGAGCTTGCTGTCCGTGCTCACATGCCCAATTCGCGCTGATTCTGGGTTGGATTTTGTTGCTGTTGGGCACGGCCCAGTTTGCCTGTGCCGTGGCATTCCTGATCTGCCGTGACGAACAGGCCGCGCGGCGGCTGTTGCGAGCGTCCCTGGTTTATTTGCCGGCGGTGCTTGCCGTGCTGACTTTGGGCCCGCTGGTGGCTTGGAATTGGTAGCGAAAGAATTGATTGCCGATTTCTGACGCGAAGTGCTGACGACATCCGCTCGCAATGAGGCGCTACGAAATCGGCAATTCGCTAGAAAGGTCGATCATGAGTGTTGAAACGCACGGCCACGGAGCCGGGCATGTGGTCGTGGACGGACACGACGCCGGGCACGGCGATCATGGGCATGGGGACCACGGCCATCTGGCCTTGCAATATCATCCCGGCTTGCCGCTGACGAACGCCAAGTTGATCGTCTGGCTGTTTCTGTCGACCGAAATCATGTTTTTCGCCGGCCTGATCGGCACGTACATCGTGCTTCGCTTCGGCGCGCAAAATTGGCCGCGTCCGCACGAAGTGCATCTGAGCGAACCGATCGGCGCGTTTAACACGTTCGTGCTGATCTGCTCCAGCGTCACGATCGTGCTGGGGCTGGAAGCGGCCCGGGCCAATAAGGCCGCGGCGGCCAAGTTGTGGATCTTGCTGACGCTGATCCTGGGGAGCGTGTTCTTGCTGGTGAAGATGTACGAATACAACGCCAAGTTCTCAGCACGGCATCTATCCCTGGAAGCCGCACAGCATGATCTATGAAAAGGCCGATATCTATTACGTGGCCGCCGTGCGCACTCGGCTGAACAAGGTAGTGGCCGATCTGGATCTCCGACCCGGACAAGGACCAGGATCCGGTCAAGAAGGAATTGGCGACGGCTAAGGAACTGTTCGCAGCAAGTGCAACAGCTGGAACGGACGGCGGCTGAAGACCCGGACCTGGCCAAACGCCACGAGGCCATGGAACGGGTCGCCGACATGGTGATGCCGATCCATGCCGGACCGTTCGGCGAAGAAGAAGCCGAGCACGGGACTGAACGACAAATACCACTGGCTGCACCTGCCGATCCGCATTCCCGGCGGCAACATGTGGGCCAGCACCTACTTCCTGCTGACCGGCTTTCACGCGATGCACGTGGCGATCGGGCTGATCGTCTTCGCGCTGATGTTGCGCATGACGCTGGGCGTGGCCAAGGCTGGCTTCGTCGAGAACATCGGCCTGTATTGGCACTTTGTCGATCTGGTGTGGATCTTCCTGTTCCCGCTGTGTATTTGTTTTGAAGCGGGGAGCGGAAAGTATTCATCCGGGTTTACCGATATAATGGTTTGATACGTCCTAACGTTCGAATACGTCGGAAATCTGAAATTCGAAATCTCCACCGGAGTTAACCATGGATCCCGGATTTGCCCCGGCGGGGCCTGAAACGCGGAAAGAGCATCCGCATCCTGGCGACTATAGCAGCCACTACGAATCAGACAAGCCATGGCGACCATGAGGGGCTGGCGAAGTACGTGTACGTCTTCATTGCGCTCTGCGTCTTGACGGCCTGCTCGTTCTTCACCTACTCGCGCCTACTGGCCATTTCACGCGACGCCGCAAGTGGGCTGGGCCTTCATGATGGCCGTTTCCTGCACCAAGGCCATGCTAGTGATCTTGTTCTTCATGCACGTGAAATACGAGGCCAATTGGAAATATGTGCTCACGATTCCAGCCGGCTTCATGTCGATTTTCTTGATTTTGATGCTGGTGCCCGACGTTGGCATGCGGAATCATTGGGCCTCGGAGGAGCGCACCCTGTATATGGCCGAACCGCGTAATGCCGAGGAGAAGGAACTCTCCCACGCCGCCGCACGCGGAGCAGGAGAAAAAGTGACAAGGTGACGGGGTGACAAGGTGACCTGTCGAATCGGCGACCCTGCGCATGCCTTGTCCCCCATGCCTTGTCACCCCGTCAGCTTTTCACCCAGTCACCTTGTCATGAACCGACGCTCTCGATGTCGCCGGTGTGAGCCATTTTTATGGTTCCCGGCAGGCCCTCAAAGATCTGAGCCTGTCGGTCGCGTCCGGCGAGATCGTTGCTTTCCTGGGACCGAACGGCGGCGGCAAGACGACCTTCTTTCGCCTGCTTTCCACGCTGATTCCCCTGCAGCACGGCTGCATTCGCGTGCTGGGGCATGATCTGAAGGCGGACACGCAGGCAGTGCGGCGGTTGTTGGGAGTCGTGTTTCAGGCACCGAGCTTGGATAAGAAGCTGACGGTTGCCGAGAACCTGAAGCACCAAGGGCACCTGTATGGTCTGGCCGGACCCAGGCTGGCTCGGCGGCAGGATGCCATGCTCGCGGCTTTGGGCCTGACCCAGCGAGCAGGCGAGCGGACGGAAACGCTTTCGGGCGGTTTGCGGCGCCGTGTGGAATTGGCCAAAGGACTGCTCCATGAGCCCCGTTTGCTGTTGCTGGATGAACCGAGCACCGGGCTGGATCCGGCGGCACGAAGCGACTTGTGGAGTTATTTGCGCATCGGTGCGCGCGGAGCAGGGGGTGACGATCGTCCTCACGACCCATCTGCTGGAAGAAGCCGACAAGGCCGACCGCATCGCGATCTTGCATGAAGGCCGGCTCGGTGGCGCTCGATACGCCCCGACGCCCTGCGGGCAACGGTCGGCGGCGACGCCATCACGATTCAAACGGCCGATCCCCAGACGCTCTGCGAGGCGATCGCGAGCGCGGTTCGGCTGCCCGGTGCGCGTCGTGGACGACAACGTCCGCTTGGAACAGCCCGAGGGGCACCAGTGGATCGCCCGGCTGGTCGAGGCGTTTCCCGGCCAGATCCAATCAATCACGCTGGGCAAGCCGACGCTTGGAAGATGTGTTCATCGACCGCACGGGACATCGCTTCATGCAGGCGGCCGGCTAGTCGGCACAGTTTTTATATCGCATTTTTTAGATTACGTTCGATTTTCAGATAGCGTTCGACATTGCGAACAGCATGGCAACCAACCTTGAAACACCCGCCGTGATCACGCCGCCCGATGGCACAGTGTCGTCTGCTGAGCAGTCGCCGCTGCAGCCATGTCCGTGGCTAGCGGCGGCTACGCTTGTGCCAGCGAGAATGGGTCCGTTTTGTGCGGCAGCGTAATCGCGTATTCGGAGCCATCGGGCAGCCGGTAATCTTTTGGTTGCTGTTCGGCTTGGGGTTGGGGCCGTCGTTCCGGCTGCCGGGGAGCGGCGAATCGCAGGTCTCTTATCGCGAATATTTCTTTCCCGGCTCGTTGATGCTGATCCTGCTTTTTACCGCGATTTTTGCCACGATTTCGATCATTGAAGACCGCCGGGAAGGTTTTTTGCAATCGGTCCTGGTATCTCCGGCGCCGCGCTGGTCGATGGTGCTGGGCAAGGTTCTGGGGGGAACGCTCATTGCGCTGGTTCAGGGTCTGTTGTTCCTGGCCCTCGCCCCGACGCAAGGAATTTCGTTCACGGTCGTTTCGTTTTTGGCGATCGTGCTGTTCACGTTCGTTTCAGCTTTGGCGCTGACTGCGCTGGGATTCGTGATGGCCTGGCGGTTGGATTCCACCCAGGGATTTCACGCGATCATGAGCGTGTTTCTGATGCCGATGTGGCTGCTGAGCGGGGCCTTTTTCCCGCCCCCGCCCTGGCAATCGGGCATGAGCCTGGCCCAGCGTGGGCTGGCCCTGGTGATGCAGTTGAATCCGCTCACCTACGGAGTAGCCGGGCTGCGGCGGCTGTTGTACTTGCCGGTCGAATTGCCGCCACTGCCCCCCGGCACGCCTTCCTTGCCTACCTGCTGGGGCGTGATGTTGCTCTTCGCCGTGTTGACTTTCACGCTGGCCTGGAAGATTTCAGCCCAGCGCACGACCGGAGATTTATTGTAAAATGACTAGAGCGCGGGAGGTGTCGGAGCATGGCACCGAGCGATGCCTAGTCTTTGGATTGTGATGGGAGAATCATGATGGGCCGTTCGCTCCTGACGCGTTGGCTGATCTTCGCGGGATGTTTTGCGGTGCTCTACGCCGGCTACACGGCCTGGCGCGTGCATCGCTGGCAAGAAGTTGCGGCCCAGGAGGCCGACGCGCGACAAGTGCGGGCGGAGTCGAGATCCGAGTCAGTTGCTGAATCCAAGGCCAAAACAGCGGCGCCGGCGGAATTCACACTCATCGATCAACAAGGTCAGCCGTTCAGTTCCAAGAGCCTTGAGGGGCAGGTGTGGGTTGGCAGCTATTTTTTCACGAACTGTCCGGCGGTCTGCTGGCGGCTTAACCAGGCACTGGCCGGCTGGCAAGAGACGAATCCCAACAGCCAGACGCGGCTGGTCAGCATCAGTTGCGATCCAGAAAATGACACGCCGGAGGTGCTCGCTCGTTACGCCCAACGTTTCAAGGCCGACCCACAGCGTTGGACATTCCTGACGGGGGACATGCCGACCATCGTGCGTTTGGGAAACGAAACGTTCCAGGTCAGCGTTGAAAAGGGGACGCATTCGGATCGGGCGTTCGTCGTGGATCGCGACGGCAAGGTGCGGGGCCGATTTCGCGTGACCGAGCCGGATCAATTCGAGAAGCTCAAGATGTTGTTAGCGCAGCTGGATGTCGAGACGCCGGCTGGGGTGCAGGGGGTTGCCAAGCCGCAAGCGGTTGCTCGGGGCACCGGCGAATGATCGTTTGCGGCTGGCCGCTGATCGCGGCCCAAATTCATCCCCTGGCTACGCTCAATGCGGTGCTGAACGCCACGGCCACCGTGCTGTTGATCGTCGGCTACCGGCTGATCAAACGTCGGCGCGAAGTGGCCCATAAGCGGGTCATGCTCACGGCGTTTGGCGTGTCAATCGCGTTTCTGGCGAGCTATTTGACGTACCATCTCCTGATGGTGGGAAGCGTCCCGTTTCAGGGCACGGGATGGATTCGGCCGATCTATTACAGCATCCTGCTGACGCATGTGTTGCTGGCGGCCACCGTGCCGGTGCTGGCATCGATCACGATCTATTTTGGCCTTCGTGATCGCCGCCTGAGTCATCGCCGGATTGCCCGCGTGACGTACCCCATTTGGCTGTATGTATCGATTACGGGAGTGGTGATCTACGCCCTGCTGTATCACCTCTACCCGGGAAGCCCTTGAGCATCTATACTTTGTGGAGCGGCAAATCCGATTGAACTGCCCGAGGATACAATGTTTGGGTATGGGAGGCTGCGGAAAATGAAAAAGTCGCGAGTGTTGTCGTTGCTGCCCGGCACGTTGACCTGTGCCGTGGCGCTGCTGGCGGCCGGTGTTGTCCAGGCCTGCCCGAACTGCAAAGAAGCCCTGGCTGCGAACAGCGAAGGGGGCGGCGATCTGGTGCGCGGCTACTTCTACAGCATCCTGTTCATGATGGGGATGCCGTTCACGATTCTCGGCGCGTTCTCCTTCAGCATGTATCGCGCGGTGAAGAAGGCTCAAGCTGCGGCCGACCAACCCGCCGGAAGCGAACCGGAAACCGGCGTCTGAATTCGTCTGGACCGTTAAGTTTACTCCGCCGGCATCTGAAGTCGGGTTGATTGCTCGCTCATTCTTCGTCTGCCGGCGAGGGCTTATCCTCGTCCGGATCCCAGATCTGATCGAATGCTAGCCACAGGCTGCGCGCGTAGCGAAAGAACCACAACGGGAACACGATGCAGAAGACGACCAGGCCCCAGAGCACCCGCTGGGGCTCGATTTCGGTAGTGAAATAGAGCGCAAAGTACGCTACCGTGATTAGCAGCGCCGTGAAACCGTAGTTGATATAGATCGAGCCGAGGTAAAAGCCGGGCTCGCGGACGAAGTCCAGTCCGCACCAGTCGCACTGCCGCCGCATTTGAAACCAGCCGCGAAACAGCAGGCCGGCTCCGCAGCGGGGACAGCGCAAACACCAGCCGCGCGACATCGAGGTGAAGTACGAAATTCGTGGCGGCGGCACTGACTCCATGATGTTTTCGGACTCCGTTTTATTTGTATAGCACACAATCCTGTGGCCGGGCCTTGGGCTCGCCGGTTCGCTGTTGCATAATGATAGATGATGCTAGCCAACCTATCCATCGAACGCGCGTGGCGTCTTGTCCGATTCCTGCCGGCGATAATCCAGGACCTGCTTTGACCATGCGACGTTTAGGCCGCGGCTTGCAAATCCTTGCGTTGCTGCTGACACCATTTTGTATCTTTATGCCGTTGGTGGCGAAGTTCTCGTCTTTCCCGGGGCCGGAACTTACCACGCTGTTGATGTTGGCCTGCTTGTTTTGGATCGGCCGGCTCGTCGAGGGCTATGCCCGCTAGCCGTTGACGGGGGCCGTTAGTCGTCGCTGGGTTTCTACTTCTCAAGCACGTGGCAAGTGGCTGGAAATCAACCCGTTTTGGCTCAATTCGGCCGGTCGGTCCCCCGGCCGGCGTTTCGTCCTTTCCCCAGCCAGCCACCCCTTCTATAATGCCCGCAGAACGTGGTCGCTCGCGTAGCCATAGCACTCCGTTTGGTTTCGCTGCGCTTGGGTGCCGCGCAAGGACTGAATTTCATGACCGATGTCTGCCGAGCCTATGCGGCGATCTACATCGGGGCTTTCGTCGGCTGGCACCTCCTCGATAGTTCGGCGCAGGCTCAATTCTACGGGCCCAGCCAGTTTGAACTCTCCGGTTCCGTTCACGTCGACGAAGCTGACAGCAGCGTGCGGGCTCAACTGGAGCGGGTCCGGGCCTGCGTCGCTGACAAGCAGTGGGACGAGGCCGTCGAGACGCTACGGCAGATCATGGAGAATCCCGGCGGCAAGGTCATCGCGATTGCCGAGCGCCGCTACGTCAATTTGGCCGACTACTGCCATGCGCAAATTGCGGCGCTCCCGCCATCGGCACTTCAACTTTATCGGCAACGTGTCGATGCTGTGGCACAGAAGTGGTATGAGCAGGGGATCGCCGAGCGAGATCGCAGCCAGCTCAGCGCGGTTGTCGGCCAGTCGTTTTGCAGCTCGTGGGGCGACAAGGCTTTGCTCGCCTTGGGCGAAATGGCGCTGGAACAGGGACAGCACGACGCTGCCCGCGGCTACTGGGAGAAGATCCTCGAGTTTCCGCCGGATACGATTTCGGCTTCCCGTTTTCAGGCGGCGCATCAGCAAGCCGGCCTGACCGCGGCGGACATCTCCCGCGTCGATCACTGGTACCGAATCGATAATTCGCCGGACCCGCCGATCTATCGCATGAGACACGACGAACCTCTGGCCGACGACGAAGCGGCGGCTTTGGTCGGCTTTTGGAAAAGCGCCGGGTTGTCCCCCACGGGCCTGTCTTATCCCGGTACCTCGCTGCCACTGGCGGATATCCGTGCACGGCTGGTGCTGGTCTCGATTCTCGAAGGTTCTTTGGAGCGGGCCGCCGGTGAGTTGGAAGCATTCGGTCAGCGGCATGCCACGGCCGAAGGGCCATTGGCCGGCAGGCGCGGGAAGTACTCCGTGACGCTGGCGTCGCTATTAACCGCGGCCGCTGCCTGGCCGGCCAAGCGCCCGTCAACCGACTGGCCCACGTATGCCGGGTCCTACGCCAGAAGCAAAGTGTCGGCCGAGGCGTTGGAGCTGGGGCCCGAGATGGCCTGGCCGGCCATTGAGCTTGGCGAGCCGCTGGGAGCCGATGTGACCAACTCGCGGACCTATAGCTCGCTCCGCGTAGCGGAGGATGCACAGGGCCTGTTGAGTTATCATCCCGTGGTTGCGGGCGATTTGATCTTTGTGAATAACGCTACGCAGATCATGGCTTTCAACTTGTACACGGGCAAGCCGGCCTGGCCTTCCGGCGTCGAGCATAAGATGCCCGGCGTATTTTACACCGATAACGAGGCGCGGCACGCACGGCGTGAATCGCGGGCTCGGCGTGCCGCGCTTCACCATGACGGTCCACGGGGATCGGTTGTATGCGCGAGTGGGTTCTCAGGTCACCAGCCGCCCGTTGGAAGCGCAGGACGCCTACTCGAATTTCATTGCGTGCGTGGATTTAACGAAACAGGGATCCTTGATCTGGAAGCTGCGGCCGGACGATGAGAAGTGGTCGTTCGAGGGAGCCCCGGTGGTCGACGGATCCAACGTCTACGTGGCGATGCGCAAGAGTGACGTGCGGCCGCAGGAGCACGTCGCCTGCTTCGACGCAGAGACGGGGCAGCGCAAATGGCGGACGCTGATTTGCGCCGCCGAAACCCCCGGCGGCGGCTGGGCCGAAGAGATGACTCACAACCTGTTGACGCTCGAACAGGACGTGTTGTATTGCAACACCAACCTGGGAGCCGTGGCGGCCGTTTCCACGCGAGACGGCCAAACTCAGTGGGTCACGTTGTATCCGCGGGCCAAGCGGGCATCGCCGTTCGGGCAAGACCGCCGGGCGGCCCATTTCTATCGAGACTTGAATCCGTGCGTTTACTATCGTGGGCAGTTGCTTGTAGCTCCGTCGGATTGCGAAGGCATCTTCGCCCTCGACTCGGGGAGCGGTCGCATGGTTTGGGAAAGCCACTTGGCTGAAGATGCCGTACATTTGTTGGGCGTGGGGAGCGGTAATCTGCTGGCCAGCGGCGATCGCTTGTGGTGGATTGACGCCTTGGGTGGTAAAGTGCTCGGGAGCTGGCCGGACAACAAAACGCCGCACGGTTACGGTCGCGGCGTCCTGGCGGACGGCCGGGTGTACTGGCCCACGCGTGAATACCTGTACGTGTTTGACCAGAAACAATTGGCGAAGGAGCCGGTGTCGATGATGCGGGATCCCATTCCTTTGGTCAACCTGCGCGGCATCTCCGGCGGCAACCTGGTGCCGGCCGACGGCATGCTGCTGATCGCGGCGGCCAACAAAATTTACGGTTTCCGCCAGCCGGGAAGTCACCCGGCCACAACTTCCCCGCCGCCGATCGTTCCGGCGCGGGGAGCCAAGACTGCTGGGCCACGCGGCAGAGGAGCGCCGTGAACTAGAATGGCAAACTTTGAACCTGGAATCGCTCTCAAGGCACTAACGAAATTGAGACAAAGTAGTTCCAAGTTCGGCGGAAATGATCTAGGTGAACGCAAGGTCCCCCTTGTAAATGACTTGTGTCAAGCAGGTCATCCAAGGAGGGAGCCATGCGTTCACGAATCTGTTCTACCATATCGAGTCGAGAAGTTCACGAGTGGGCATTGCAATGGTTGCTGCAAGCAAAGCTACTGAAGGATCATGGTTGGCTTTGCACGGCGCTGGTCGTGTGGAATTTCGTGCTGCGTGCGGCCGCACGCAGTATTTCGATCTCGGCGGCCTGTCGCGACGTGTCGGGCGCTCCGTCCGACCAGGCGATCATGACCGCTTTGGAGGAGGGCCTTCCCAAGACGCTGGCCGTGCTGGAACGTCGCTTGAACGAAGCGTTGACGTGCGAGTTGCCATGTTGCCTGAGGCGGCGTTCGTGGCAACTGGCCATCGACTGGCACTTGTCGCCGTATTACGGACAGCCGCAGAAAAGTCGCAACGAATTGTATTACGGCCAGCCACGTCAAGGCACCAAGAAGTTCCACGCCTATGCGACGGCCTGCATCGTCAGTTATGGCCGTCGCTACACGCTGGCGCTGACCTGGGTCCGTCGCCACGAGTCGACGGTCATCGTGCTCCGGCGGCTGCTGGCAAAAATTCGCGAAATTGGTCTGAAAATCAAGCGAGTTCTGCTGGATCGCGCCTTCTTCAACGTCTCGGTAGTGGACTTCTTGCAGCAGGAAAAAGTGCCGTTCTTGATGCCCGTCGTGTTTCGTGGGCGAAAGCCCAAGCGCGGCAAGGCTACGGGCTTGCAGTGGATCAAGCGACAGCGGGCCGGTTGGTATGCCCATACGATGAAGGATCGTCGGAAGCAGGTCGCGGTGGCCGTGTGTGTGGGATATCGCAGGCATCGAAAGCGAAAAGACGCGAAGCAAGTCACCCAGAAGCTGTTCTACGCTGCGTGGCGTGTGCATGGAGCACCCGAGGAAATTCGCAAGCGGTATCGTCAGCGGTTCGGCATCGAAGCCAGCTATCGCCAGATGCGGCAGGCCCGCATCTATACGTGTACTCGGAATCCGCACTTGCGACTGCTGTTCGTCGCCGTGGCATTGATCCTGCGAAACCTCTGGGTCTGGATTCACCAAACACGACTGGCGGAAGGACCGCGCGACAATCCCACGCTGCACCTCGAACGTTTGCGCTTCAAACGAATGTTGGACTGGATCCTTCATGAGGTGGCAAGCCTATTTCACGACGGTTCAACACCTTGCGCAGTATTCGATCCATAACCCGAACTTGGAACTACTGAGACAGGATGAACAGGATTTACAGGACAAACAAATGGAATGATTTTGATGAGAAGATCCTGTCCATCTTGTAAATCCTGTCGAAAAAACCTCTTCGACTTTCATGGTTCGAGTAACGAAGCAACTATCCGACCCATTGGGACATGACTCATGGCTGAGGAAGACGACCTTCAGGCGGTGCAGCGAATCAACGCGGCCTATCGTCGCATCAACGACGAACTGGGCAAGGTAATCGTAGGGCAGCAGCAAGTCATCGAAGAACTGCTGATCGCGATGTTTGCTCGGGGGCACTGCTTGTTGGTGGGCGTGCCGGGTCTGGCCAAAACATTGATGATTCGCACGCTGGCCGACGCCTTGTCGCTGGATTTCAGCCGCATCCAATTCACGCCGGATCTGATGCCGGCCGACATCACCGGCACCGAGGTGATTCAGGAAGACAAGGCCACCGGCCACCGCGAATTCCGCTTTCTGCCGGGTCCGGTGTTTGCCAACGTGATCCTGGCGGACGAGATCAACCGCACGCCCCCCAAGACCCAGGCCGCGCTGCTCGAGGCGATGCAAGAACACCAGGTGACGGTTGGCGGCAAGCGGCATCAGCTCAGCGAGCCGTTTTTCGTGCTGGCCACGCAGAATCCGATCGAGCAGGAAGGGACGTATCCGCTGCCGGAGGCCCAGCTCGATCGCTTCATGTTCAATACCTACGTGGACTATCCCAGCGAAGAGGAAGAGTTTCAGATCGTGCGGCGCACCACCGCCGACACGCCGGTGACAGTCACGCAGACGCTCACGGCCGAAGAAATCATCGCTCTGACACATATCGTCCGCCGCGTGCCGGTGGCCGATCACGTGACCCGATACGCCCTGAAGTTCACTCGGCTCACGAGGCGCGAAAAGGGAGAAGTGCCCGAGTTCATCAAGGAGTACGTGAGTTGGGGAGCTGGCCCGCGGGCCAGCCAGTACCTGGTGCTGGGGGCCAAGGCGCGGGCCGTGCTGCACGGCCGCTATTATGTCAGCACCGAGGATATCCGGGCCGTGGCTTATCCCGTGCTCAGACACCGCATCATGACGAACTTCAACGCCGAGGCCGAGGGGATCAAGCCGGACGACATCATTCGCCGCCTGATCGAGACCATTCCTGTCGACGAGAGCGAGACCGCGCAGCGTGGAAACCAACCCCAAGTTTTTAGATCCGCAGACGCTCGCTAAGCTGCAAGGCTTGGAACTGCGTGCCCGGCTGATCGTCGAGGGTTACGTGTCGGGCGTGCATCGCAGCCCGTACCACGGCTTTTCCATCGAGTTTGCCGAGCACCGCGAGTACGTCCAGGGAGATGATCTGCGCTATGTCGACTGGAAGGTGTTCGGCAAGACCGACAAGTTCTATCTCAAGCAATATGAGGAAGAGACCAACCTCGTCAGTTACTTGCTGCTCGACACCAGCGAGAGCATGCGCTACAAAAGCGACGCGGCTGGGCTATCGAAACTGGAATATGCCCAATGCCTAGGGGCGGCATTAGCTTACCTGGTCTTGCAGCAGCAAGATAGCGTGGGGCTGGTAACTTTCGACCGCGAGGTGCGCGCGCTGGTGCGCCCAGCAGCAATCCCTCGCACCTCAAGCAACTGCTGTACGTGATGGACCGGGCCGTCCCGGAACGGAAGACCCAGACGGGGCCCATTTTTCACGACCTAGCGGAGCGGTTGAGAAAAAGAGGTATTGTGGTGATTCTCAGCGACCTGTTCGACGACGTGGCGTCGATCATGGCCGGACTGAAGCATTTTCGGCACCGGCGGCACGAAGTGATTATCTTGCACGTGCTGGATCCGGCCGAGCTGGATTTTCCCTTCCGCAACATGACGATGTTCAAGGGGCTCGAGGCATTGCCCGACGTGCTGGGCGATCCCAACGCCCTGCGAGAGGGCTACTTGAAAGAGTTCGGCGCATTTATTCAAGAAGTGAAAAAAGGCTGCCGGACGCACCACATCGACTACGTGCTGGCACGCACCGATCAGAACCTGGAACTGGTGTTGTCGACGTATCTGGCGTCACGGATGAATCGCGCAAGTAATCGCCGGCAACAGCCCGTTGAAGATTTTTCGGAAAGCTTTGGTATGTGTGCCACTGGCTCTGCCAGTGCCGTAGTCCGCGGCGATTCAGCACTGGCAGAGCCAGTGGCACGCACGTAAAGATCGAAATCATGCAATCTGTGTTCTCACCAATGGATGGCCCGCTGCTGGCGTTTGGCTTTGGCGCCTGACAATGCTGGGCTGGCTGGCGGCCGCTGCCGCACCGATCTTGATCCATTTGTGGAATCAACGGAAATACCGCGAGGTGTCCTGGGCCGCCATGGAATACTTGTTGGCCGCCATGCGCAAGAATGCCCGGCGGATCCAGTTGGAACAATGGCTGCTGCTGGCCGTGCGCACGCTGCTGATCGTGCTGTTGGTGTTGGCCGTGGCACAGCCCTTTGCCGAGCAACTGGGGCTGGGCTTCGTCACCGGCCAACGCACCCTCAAGGTACTGGTCATCGACGGATCGTATTCGATGGCTTATAAACCAACCGACAAGAGCCGCTTCGAAAAGGCCAAGTCGCTCGCTGCCCAGATCGTCAGCGAAAGTCGACAGGGGGACGCCTTCGCGCTCGTGCTCATGGCCGTGCCTCCCAGCGTCGTCGTCGGCACGCCTGCCATGGAGGCCGGCACCTTTCTGGAAGAGATCGA
The DNA here is from genome assembly GCA_963807715.1 of uncultured Planctomycetia bacterium. Classification (GTDB taxonomy): domain Bacteria; phylum Planctomycetota; class Planctomycetia; order Pirellulales; family PALSA-1355; genus CAWECK01. The sequence continues at coordinate 274,001 of CAWECK010000012.1, read as the reverse complement.
GAACTTGAAGCTGCCCCACGGCGGCGGCGATTTACCGGCCACGCTTGGCAAAGTGGAAGAGATTCTCGCTCGGGCCGAGGGGAACGGGTTGGCCCGCAACGAAGTCTATTTCTTGACCGACCTGGGGCGGAACACTTGGCTGCCGGACGTTGCTGCGAGCGATCGGCGGCCCGCGCCTGTGGTTAAGTCGGCCGATAAAATCACCGATAAGACCGACTTTCAGAAGACGGCCGATTTCGCCGCCGGCGCCGAATCACTGGCTGCTTTTCGGGAGCGCGTCGACAAACTCGCGCAGATCGCTTCGCTGATTGTGATCGACCTGGGGCAGGGGGGGAGCGAAAATCTGGCGGTCGTCGATATGAAGACTGGCGAGCCGTTCGTCACGGTCGGCAGCGAGGTTGGCTTCGAGGCTCAAGTGCGCAACTTCGGGCAGCAGCCGCAAAACCATCACCTGGCGGAATGCTTTGTCGATGGCCGGCGCGTCAAGGAGGCCTATATCGATGTGGCGGCCGGCGAACAAACGCCGCTGGCTTTTAACTATCGCTTCGAGAACGCCGGCGACCATGCCGTCGAAGTGCGGCTCGGCCCCGACCTGCTGGACATCGATAACCATCGCTGGCTTTCACAGCCAGTCAAGGAATACTTGCGCGTGTTATGCGTGAACGGCAAACCGGCCGGCGGCGGCTTGTCCGGAGCCACCGATTACTTGGTGCGCGCGCTCAATCCCGAAGAAGACATGACTCGCCGTGGGGTGGTGCGCCCCGAGGTGGTTCCCGAGAGCAACCTGACCGAACGTGACCTGACCCGGTACGATTGTATTTTCCTTTGCAACATCGGCCAGTTCACCGGCAACGAAGCGCGCCTGCTGGATGCCTACTTGCAACAAGGGGGCGGCCTGGTCTTCTTTCTCGGCGACCGCGTGCAGCCGGATCGCTATAACCAGGTGCTCGGCGGCCAATCGCATGGGACCGAAAAAGGGGTGCGAGTCTTGCCCGCGCTGATTAAGGGCCTGGTTACCGAGTCGCAATATCGTTTCGAGCCACTCGAATACCGGCACCCGCTGGTCAATGTTTTCAAGGGGCGCGAACAGGCCGGCCTGCTGACCACGCCGATCTATAAATATTTTCGCCTGGAATTGCCGCCGCACTCACGGGCCCACGTGGCGCTCGGCTTTGAAGGTGGCGATCCGGCGATCGTGGAGGAAACGCGACATCGCGGCCGTTCGATTCTCGTGGCGACCGATGGTTCGCTCTCTTCGCTGGATCCCGTGACCAAGACACCGTGGACCGCCTGGCCGACCTGGCCCAGCTTCTTGCCGTTGGTGCAAGAGATGCTGGCCGAAGCCGTCGCCGGGCAGCAGAGCGAGCACAACGTGCTGGTCGGACAACCGCTGGGCAACGTGGTCGAACCCAGCGAGGTGCGGGCACCCCTTACACTCACTACGCCGGACGGTCGCCGCGAGGAACTTCGCGCCACGACGGATCAGGACGGTACCCGCTGGTTGTTCGGCGACACGTTGACCAGCGGCATTTACACCGTCGAAATCGGTTCGCCGGTCAATCGGCAGGAGATTTACGCGGTCAACGTGGACACGGCCGAAAGCAACCTCGCTCGGGTAGACCCGCAGGAGTTGCCGCGGGGCTTCACGATGAACCGGCAAAACGATTTGGACGAACCGGACAGCGGCGTGGTGGGGCGTCGCGGCGGCCTGCACAAGATGCTGCTCTACGGCGTATTGGGACTGTTGTTTTTCGAAACGTTTCTGGCCTGGCGATTTGGGAACCGCAGATCATGAGCGGCATTCTACCACCGTGGCTCCAGCGATTGCTTGGCGTGGAGGCCGCCAACCCGGGCGAAGGCGTTGCCTGGAGCATCGATAGCACCTGGGGCTGGGCGCCTTGGTTAACCGTGCTGTTCGCGGTCGCGGCCGTATTCTGGGTGGCTTGGTTTTACTCGCGTGAATCTTCGGTTGCCAGCCGTTCGTGTAAGGCGCTGTTGGCCGGGCTGCGGCTGGGGCTGATCCTGATCGTCGTGCTGATGATCGCCGAGTTGATGCTGTCGCTGCGCCGCACCGGGCTGCCGACCGTGGTCGTGATGATCGACGACTCGGCCAGCATGGGGCTGGTGGATCGCTATGACGACGCCAAGCAGCGGGCGATCGTTGACAAACAGCTCAAGCAATCCGCCAGCCCGCCGGAGGCCACGCGTTTGAATTTGGCCAAGAGCCTGTTGCTCCACGGCAAAGAGCCGCTCCTCTCGGGCATCGACCAGCGATACAAGCTGAACGTCTATGCCGTGGCGGGCGCCGCCCGGCCGCTGGCGGGAGACTTTAAATCCGTGGTCAAGTCCGTTCAGAATTTGCAGGCGACCCACGAAACGACTCGCTTGGGGGCCGCCGTGCGCAGCGTGCTGAGCGACCTGCGGGGCACTCCGCCGGCGGCGATCATCCTGCTTTCCGATGGCGTCACGACCGATGGCGAATCGCTGAGCAAGGCGGCCCGCTTTGCCCGCAGTAAGGGCGTGCCGTTGTTTACCGTCGGCCTGGGGAGCGAACGACCGATCCGCGACCTGGAGATCAGCGACTTGCTGGTCGACGAAGTCGTGTTCGTGGACGACATCGTGAATTTCGAGTTCAAGCTGACCGGCACCGGCCTGGCCGGCAAATCGGTCGATATCGTGCTGCGCGAGAAGGACAAGCCCGCCGTGCTGGCGCGGATCAAGGCTACCGTGGGTCAGGATGGCCGGCCGCAGCGGTTACGGCTTCCGTTCCGGCCTACGCAAGTGGGCGAGTTCGAATATGTCGTCGACGTGGAACCCGTGCCGGACGAAGCTCAGAAGGAAAACAACCGCCAGGAGCGGCTCGTCAGCGTGCGCAAAGAACAGATCCGCGTTCTGATGGTCCAGGCCTATCCCAACAATGAGTTTCGCTATCTGAAGCACATGCTTGAGCGTGACGGCACGATCGAGCTGCGGACGGTTCTGCAAGACGCGGACGTGGAATACGCGGAGCTTGACCGCTCGGCCATGCGCGTATTTCCGGTCCGTCGCGAAGATCTGTTCGCTTATGACGTCGTGATCTTCGGCGACGTGAATCCCGGCTTGCTTAGCTCCAGTGTGCTGGGGAACCTGGCGGCCTTTGTCGAGGAAAAGGGGGGCGGTATCGCCTTTATTTGTGGTGCCCTTTACACGCCCCTGGGATACCGCAACACGCCGCTGGAGTCGCTGTTTCCTTTCGATGTGAGCACTGCCGTTACGCCCCCCGCAAGTCAGGCGATCACGGATGGTTTCGTCGTGCAGCCGACGGACCTGGGGCTATCGAGCCCACAGATGCAGTTGGGAGACAGCCTGGTCGAAACCACGCGTATCTGGCAAAACTTGCCGCCGATGTATTGGCTGCTGGAAACGCCCAACCTGAAGCCGGCGGCGCGCGTGTTGGCCGAGCATCCGACCCGCACCGCTAGTGACGGTCGCAAATTGCCGGTGTTCAGCATGCAATATTTTGGCGCAGGGAAAATACTCTGTCATGCGACCGACGACACCTGGCGCTGGCGGTGGCGTGTGGGTGACGTATTTTTTGCCCGCTATTGGGTGCAGGCGATCCGCTATTTGAGCCGTTCGAAATTGCTCGGCAAAGATCGCTCGGCCGAATTGATCGCCGAGCGGCGCGAATACCGCCGGGGTGACACGTTGCGGCTGCGAGCTCGGTTTGTCGACGAACGCCTGGCGCCGGCCGAGGACGACGGCGTGACCGTCGTGCTGGAGCGCGAAGGGCATCCCAGCCAACGCATCAAGCTGGAACGCAATGCCACGAATCGCGGCATCTTCGAGGGTTCCTTGCCGGGCGCGCTGGACGGCAAGTATCATGCCTGGGTCGCCAGTCCAACCCTGGAAGGCAAAGCTCCGGCAGCCGATTTTCTGGTCACGGCGCCTCCAGGGGAGCTAGAGCGGGTGCAAATGGACGTTGCCGAGCTGTTGCAAGCCGCGGAAGAAACTCGCGGTCATTTTTACCGTTTGAACGAAGCGTCCAGCCTGCTCGGCGACCTGCCGCCGGGCCGCCGCGTGCCGATCGAGTCGCTGCCGCCGGAAATGCTGTGGAATCGCTGGTGGGTGCTAGCTATTTTTTTGGGGCTGGCCGTGACTGAATGGATTCTGCGGAAGCGCAAGGGAATGTTATAATACCATGTTGGCCGCCGCGGGCATGGCAGCCCCGGCGGAACCTTTTAGCCGTAGCGAACGAGCCGTGGAAAACGGAGATTTGCGTCGGCCACCGAGTCCACGGAGAGGCACATGCCACATCCGCTCGAGCAACGAATTGCCGAGCTGCAGCGCCAGGCGCGGCGGTTGCTGGCTTGGTACGGATTGGGCTGGGTCGTGGCCTGCTTGCTGGGCACGATCCTGGTTCTGGGGTTCGCCGACTATCTGATTCGCTTTCAGGACCGTGGCATTCGGGTCATGTGCAGCCTGGCCGTTCTGGCGGTCGCCGTCCGATCGTTGTGGCAATTTGCATATCTGCCGTTGCGCCGGCGGCTGGGGTTTGTCGAGATTGCCCAGCGCGATCGAGCGGCGCTTTCCGCAATTGCGCGAGCGGCTGTCCAGCTCCATCGAATTTCTGCGCCGGCCGGAGGCGGACGCGACAGCCGGCTCGGTCGCCCTCCGTTGGGCCGTCATTCAAGCGGCCGAGGCGGAAGTGGCCGAAATGGATCTAGGCGAATCGTTGGATCACCGTCCCACGCGCCGGGCAGTGGCCGCCGCGCTGGCAGTTGCTTGCCCTTGCCGGGCTGATTTTGGCGATCGCTCCGGCTAGTTCCTCGATCGCCGTGACGCGGTTATTAAAGCCGCTGGGCGACGAAGTCTGGCCGCGTCAGAATGATCTGGTCTTCGTCAATCCGCCCGGGCGGTTGGCCGTCGGCCAAACCTTCGAAGTGGAACTGACCGATCAGAACCAGCGGACTTTGCCGGATCAGGTGCGGATCCACTACCGCTTTGAGAACGAAGGAGGCCCGACCGAAGAAGTCGAGTCGATGCATTTGCTCAAGGGGCTGATGGTCGGCGCGCAAGGAAAACGTCTCGCGACCGTTTTCGTATCGGGCCGAAGGTGGCGACGACCAGTCGATGGATTGGATTCGGCTGGTGGTGGTCGAGCCACCTCGAATGGAATCATTCAAGATCAAGCTGACGCCGCCGGCTTACACGGGCTGGCCCGCGGAATTTTCGGACCGCCAGACCCAGGCTCTCGTCGGCACGCGGATGGAATTCAGCGGCAACGCCACCAAGCAGCTCAAAGCCGCCTGCTGGAAACAGGAAGATGGTATCACCAGCCCCGGCACCGTGGGCGACGACGGTCTGAGCTTTCGCGTGCCGAGCCCGCAGGGCAATCCGCTCGTCGTCGAGAGATCCGGAGCTTATTGGTTCGAACTGACCGACAGTGAAGGGCTCGTCGGCGGCAAGGCGGATCGTTGGGAACTGCGGGCCATCGCCGATCAGCCCCCCAGCGTGGCGATCGAACAACCTGTCGGAAATCTTTATGTCACCGCCTCGGCCCGGCTGCCGCTCAACGTTGCGATTAAAGACGATCTGGCGATCCATGAGGCGGCGCTGCGCTATTCGCGATCCGACCGCACCGATGCAGGGGACGTCAGCGTCGAACTCTTTAAAGGTCCCCCGCAAGTTGAGCCCGCGCCCAGTGGCAAGGTGACAGCCGGCAATCAATCCGGCGATAGTCGCGTGATCGATTATGCCTGGTCCTTAGCGCCGCTGAAGCTTAAGCCCGGCACGCAGTTGACGTTCTTCGCCACGGCCGACGATTATTTGCCGCAGCAAGGCCAGAGCCCGCCGCGCAAATTGACGATCATCACCGAGCAGGAATTGGAAGATCGGTTAGCACAAAGGCAGACCTTGATTCTTGGCGAGTTGGGCCGCGCTCTGAAAATGCAGCAGGAAACGCGTGGGCAAACCACGGCCCTGGAAATTCAATTGCACGACGTGGGCCAGTTGCAGAAACAAGACATCGACCATGCGCAAGGAGCGGAGCTGAACCAGCGCCAAGTGACCCGCACGCTGACCAGCGACACGGAAGGAGTTCCGTCGCAAATCAAAGACCTGCTCGCCGATCTGGAAAGCAACCGAGTGGACAGCCCGGATCTGAAACGCCGCATGCAGGGCCTGTTGGACGAAATCGGCCGGCTGAACGAAAAGCACCTGGGCACGATCGAACGGGAAATGACCAGCGCTATCAAGGGGGCTCAAACGGCGAGCGGCGCCGCTAAGCCAGACAAGCCCGCCAAGCCAGACAAGAATTCGCCACAGCCCGCAACCAAAAAGGCCGCGGATCCGGTGGCCCAATCGCTGGCCTCGGCCGGTGAGCATCAGGACCAGGTCATCCAGTCGCTGGAGACCATGGTCGGAGAGCTTAGCCAGTGGGACAACTATCGCCGTTTTGCCCGCGAAGTCGCCGGGGTGCGGCGCGAGCAGGAGGATGTGCTCCAGGGGACTCGACAAACCGGAGCCAAGACGCTTAGCAAAGACCTCAAAGACCTGGAACCCCAGCAGCAGGCCGACTTGAAGAAACTGGCCAATCGCCAGCACGACCTGGCCCGGCAGTTCGACAAATTGCAGCAGCAGATGCAAGAGGCCCGCGAGCGCTTGCAAGACGAAGACCCGCTGGCGGCCGAAACGATCGGCGACGCCTTGCGCCATGCCCGCAGCGGATTCTTGAGCGGACGGATGCGCCAGGCTGGAGACCAGGTGCAGCGGAACCAAGTGGGTCAGTCCATCGTAGAAGAAGAGCGGATCGGCCAGGAACTCGAAGAACTATTGAGTATTCTTTCGAATAAGCGTGAGCAAGAGCTTGGCCGGCTGGTGCGCAAGCTGCGCGAGGCCGAACGCGACTTGCAGGCGTTGAGCAAAAAGCAGGAAGGCCTGCGGAAAAAGATGGCTGCCGCGGCGGCGGACGCCCAAGCCGGCAAAACCGATCCCGCGGAGCACAAGCGCGAACTCGAGCGGCTGAGTCGCGAGGAGCGCAGGCTGCAGGAAGAAGCCCAACGCATGGCTCGTCGCCTGGAACGGTTGCAGGCCGAACAAGCCGGCGCGCAAGCTGGGTGGTGCCGCCGGTCGCATGGGTCAGGCTGGCCAAGCCGGTGAAAAAGGCGATGCCGCCCAGGCCGGCGAGCAAGCCGAGCAGGCCAAAAAAGACCTGGACGAGGCCCAGGCCGAGCTCGTCAAGCGTCGCAAGCAAGCCGAGGCGGACTTGGCCCAGGAACAGTTGGCCCGCATCGAAGACACGGTGAAAAGCTTGCTTGAGCGGCAAGCTAATGTGGTTGCCGAGACGGTCCGCTTGGAACAGCTCCGCGAAGCCAAGGGATACCTGACGCGCGGTGAGGCGGCCAGTTTGCAAGAATTGGCCCGAAACCAAAAAGGCTTGCAGGGGGAAAGCCAATTGCTGGCGGAAAAGATTTCGGCGGCCGAAGTGTTTCGTCTGGCCTTGAACAATGCCGGCGCGGAGATGCTGAGCGCGGCTGAACTATTGACCGCGCGCGACACCGGGGCCAAGACTCAACTGACCGAACAGGCGGCCCAGCGCCGCCTGGCCCGATTGCTCGCGGCACTCAAATCGGACAAGAAGGCCGGCGAAAAGAAGGGTGGCGGCGGCGAAGGAGGCGGTCAAGGGAAAGGCGGACAGGGAGGGATTCGTTCCATTGCCGAATTAAAGCTCTTGAAGCTGATGCAGGAAGACCTCAACGACCGGCTTGCCGCGGCTAGCGATCCTGCGGCCGGCGATCCAGCCGCTGTGGGAGCCGCAGCCGAGCGACTTGAATTGCTGACGCGGCTGAGCGTCGAACAGGGGCAATTGGCCGAACTGGCCCTGAAACTTTCACAACCGACGGAAATCGATCCCGCCAGCGATCCCGAGAAATTGCCGGACGTGCGGCGGGACGAGCACCCCGCGCCCGGATGAACGGCCCCGCGATCTTCAGCCGTCGGCGACCCAGGAGTAATTCTGATGAGTAATGCAATGCCGTGCCGTCGACGGTCCTTGAACCAATTACGCGTCGCTCTGTTTGCGCTATCGGTTGCCTGGGCCAGCGGCTGGACCAACGGGGCCGAACCCGCCAAGCCCGTCGCCCCCGCGCCGAAACCGGCCCGCGACGGCTCGATCTTGCTCGACCAGGAATTGCTGAAAGACCTGGATAATGAGTTGCTCGACGGCGTGCAGAATCTTCCAGCGGGCAAGAAGCCGGCGGCCACGGATAAGTCTCGCTCCAAGCAAGACCCAACCGCGCCCGGTGCGCCCGAGAAACTTTTGCCCGACGACGAGAAAATGGGCGAGGACATCGGCGAGGGCCCGGAAGACCCGCTGATACGCATCGGACAGGAGATGCGCAAAGTCGAGCAGTTGATTGAGCGGCAGAAGTCAGCCAACCCGACCGAACCGTTACGGCAGCAGATCGTCAAAGAGCTTTCGCAATTGATCGAGCAACTCGAGAATCAGCAGCAGCAACAATCGTCGTCCAAGTCCAAGGGTTCCCAGTCCGTCGCCTCGCGTGAGTCCGTCAAGCAATCGAAGCAGTCGGCCGGCAAGTCGGGGAGCGGCCAGGCCAACCAACCGGCCCGCGACAGCACCGACCGCCTCGGCCGCAACGACGTGCAGCGTCCGGACATGGATCAAATGAAGGGCATGATGAAGGACCTCTGGGGACAGTTGCCGGCGCATGCCCGCGAGCAGATGCTGCAGACCTCGCCCGAGCAGTTCGTGCCGCGCTATGAACTGCTGATCGAAAAGTATTACAAACGACTGGCCGAGCAGCAGAAGCATGAGCCATAATGGCGGAGGGCAGTAGCTGTGTGGCACCCTCTGAGCCCTGCGAAGGGCGTGGCGACAAGGCGAACGCATGGCGTGCTACCACGCCCTTCGCGGGAATCAAGTGCGTGCCACACCAAGAAGAGCCCTACGAGCTGGCCGAACGGGTGTAGCAGGATTTATAGCGGGTCGATCCGGCGCAACCACGAAGGAGCGCAGCATGACGACGCAGAGCCGACGTAGATTTTTGTCACGCAGTCTCACGGCCGGACTGGCGGTCGCCGGGCTCCGTCGTCTGGCGCCGGCCGATGGGACCGACATCGAAAAAACAGCTGGCGAAATGATCACTCTCGCCGCCGGGCGAGCCATCGAGCGCGGACTCGCTTTGTTGGCGTCGCGTCAGGAAGAGGATGGGGCGTTTGGCTCCGGCGGCTATAGCCGCAACGTGGCTGTTTGCGGTTTGGCCGGCATGGCCTTCATGTCGGCCGGCAGCACGCCGGGCCGCGGTCCTTACGGACGGCAGGTCGATCGCTGCGTCGATTTCATCCTTGCCAACACGCAGGAAAGCGGCTTCATCAACGTGGCCAGCGCCAGCAGCCACGGGCCGATGTACGGGCACGGTTTCGCCACGCTGTTCCTGGCCGAGGCGTATGGCATGAGCATGCGTTCGGACATTCGCGACAAGCTGTCCAAGGCGGTCAACCTGATCGTCAACACGCAAAACAGCGAAGGGGGCTGGCGCTATCAGCCGCAGCGCCGCGACGCCGACATTTCCGTGACGATTGCCCAGGTCATGGCCTTGCGAGCCGCGCGGAACGCCGGCTTGTTCGTGCCGCACGAAACGATCGACCGCTGCATCGAATACGTCAAGCGCAGCCAGAACGCCGACGGCGGTTTCATGTACATGGTGCAGGGGGGCCAAAGCGCGTTTCCTCGCTCGGCCGCCGGCGTGGTGGCTCTGTACAGCGCCGGAGTCTACGAGGGGCCCGAGATCAAGAAAGGGCTGGAGTATCTGATGACCTTCCTGCCGCAAGGGCCGGACTTCAATCGCGAAAGCCATTATTTCTACGGCCACTACTACGCCGTGCAGGCGATGTGGCATGCCGGCGGCGACTATTGGGCGCGCTGGTATCCGGCCATTCGCGACGCGCTGATCGCGCGGCAGTCGGACGACGGCTCGTGGATGGACTCGATCTGCCAGGAATACGGCACCGCCATGGCCTGCATCATCCTGCAAATGCCCAACAACTATCTGCCGATCTTCCAACGCTAGCAGTGTGTCGAAGTATCCGTCGATCGACTTTTTTGCGTGTGCCACTGGCTTTGCCAGTGCCGAATCGTCGCTGTTTTCAGCACCGGCGGAGGTAGTGGCACACGTGCGATAGGCATTGTTCCTCACCATGATTAGCTCCACGTTGAACCTGCGGCGCCGTGTCCTGTTAGTCGTAGCGGTGTTGACGAGCGCGCGTGCCGTGGCCGCCGCGCCGGACGCTTTGCCGGTCGATGGAGGGCCGTTTGCCGCCGAGGTGATGAGTGTCGACGCCGCCTGGCAGATCAAATTTGCCGCGGGCGATTCGCTGCGACGTTTGCCGGCCGCCGATCTCGTGACCTGGGGCGGGTTTGTCGACGCTACCGGCGGCCCGCAAGTTTTGCTGGCCGGCGGCGGCTTGCTGATCGCCGACGTCGTTGGACTCGACAAGGAAACGCTCCACTGCGAAAGTGATCTGATTGCTCAAATCAAGTTGCCGCTCGAGGCCGTGACCGGAATCCTTTGGCATCCGCCCGGCGATCGAGCCCGCCGGGATCGGCTGATTGTCCGCGTGCGCCGCCGAGGGGGACGCCGATCAATTGATCCTGGACAACGGCGACGAGATCAAATGTACTGTGACGGCTCTGCAGGACAAAGTCGTGAAGGTCCAGTCGCCCGGAGGCCCGCTGGACGTCGAAGTGTCCCGGCTCGCCGCGCTCGTTTTCAATCCGCGCTCGCAGCGCGGCCGCCCCTCTCGGTGCTGCGCCATGCTCGGTTTTAGCGATGGCTCCCGGCTGTTGGCCACCCGGCTGTCGCTGACGGGCGCCGATGCCAAGTTGCAAGGCTTTGGGATCGGTGAGGTGAAGCTGCGGTCCGACAAACTCGTGGCGATTCAACCTTTTGGCGGTCGGGCGGTGTACTTGTCGGACCTCAAGCCCGCGTCGTACAAGTTTGTTCCCTTCCTGCAGATCTCCTGGCCCTACCATCCGGACGCGAACGTGGCTGGGGGCCAATTGCGTTGCGGGGGCAAGCTGACATTGAAAGGGCTGGGAGTCCACAGCGCGTCGCGGCTGACATACGACCTGGATCAGCCCTATCGCTTTTTGCAGGCCGAGTTGGGCATCGACGACCAGACTCAGGGCGCGGCAGCGTCGAGTTTCGGGTCTTCGTGGACACGGGCAGCGGCACGTGGCAGCCTCGCTACACGAGTCCGATCCAACGGGGCGGCGAGGCTCCGACGACGATTTCGGTCGATCTAACAGACGCGAAGCGCATCAGCCTGTTGGTCGAATTTGCCGACCGGGGCGACGAATTCGACGATGCCGACTGGCTCAATGCCCGACTGATTAAATGACAATGGCGAAAATTCGCGGCCGGCCAGAAATCCCCGCGCACGCAGGGGGCTCAGGCCCCGAATTTGCCCATGCGGCCGGCGTTCGACAGCGCCAGCGGCATCAGGTATTTCGCTTCGAACTGCCCCAGGCCCCCTTTGAGGGCTTCGCTTTCACTGAACCCCTGGCACGCGTCCGCACGGCAAACCTCCGACCAGAGGAGCGTCGGCACGGGATGCCAACTGTGGCTCTGCAAGCGGCTGGGGGTGCTGTGGTCGCCGGTGACGATCAGCACCGTGGGCTTCAGCGCCGTGATCTTGGGAACGATGCCGTCCAGCTCTTCGGTCTTCTGGACCTTCGCCGGAAAGTTGCCGTCTTCGCCTGTGCTGTCGGTGTATTTGAAGTGAATGAAGAAAAAGTCGTATTCCTTCCAGTACCGGGCAAGCACTTCCATCTGTTCGGCCAGCGTTTGGGCTTTGCCGACGATGTCCATGCCGACCAGCCGGGCCAGGCCCTTGTACATCGGATAGACGGCAATCGCGGCGGCCTTGAGCCCGTAAACTTCTTCGTACGGTGGCAGATTCGGCTTGGCCGAAAAGCCGCGCAGCGTCAGCCCATTGGCCTTGGCTTCGCCCGCCAATAGCTTTTGTGCCTGGGCGATGAACTCGGCGGCGACTTGGGCCGTCTTCTGGCTGGCTTCGTTGGCGGCCTTGGGGGCCAGCGGCGGCACGCCGGTCGCTTGCGGATCGGTATCGTGAACTTCGCCGTGGAGGCCCGGTCCGCGTAGCACGACGACAAAGCGGTGTTCCTTGACCGGCTCGACGAAGACCTCAACGCCGGCGACTTTGACCTGCCGCAGGCGCACGGCCAACGGCGCGCTCTCGTCACTGGAGATGCGCCCGGCCCGGCGATCGCTGATGTGTCCTTGGGCGTCCAGCGTGCAGAAGTTGCCCCGAATTGCCACGTCGTGCGGACCCAATTCGAAGCCGATGCCCGTGGCTTCCAGGGCGCCGCGGCCGATGCGGTATTGGAGCGGATCGTACCCGAAGAGTCCCAAGTGCCCCGGCCCGCTCCCTGGAGCGATGCCCGGCTTGACCGGAATGCTGAGTCCCTGGACGGCGTGACGAGCCAAGGCGTCGAGGTTGGGGGTCTTGGCGGTTTCCAACTCGGTCTTGCCCCCCGCTTCCATCGGCAGGCCCCCCAAGCCATCGGCCACCAGCATCACGATCTTCGAGTCGTTCTTGACGTGCAGTTCGCGCGTCAGTTCGTGCATGTCCTCGGTCATGGGAAACCCTCCGGAGATATTATCAGATTGCAGATTCGGTCCTACGATCTTCTCGACTACGTGGTCCGCGCACAAGGGGGCCGAGGCCCGCTGTTGCTAGACTGGAATGCCGACAAACGTCATAACTAGCGAACTGGGGATCTGAGTCCCCAGATTCCCGATTGCCAGGCAATTCTGGCGCACTGACAAATGTCGTGGCAGAGCCGGCAGCACACGAGGGAAATCCCCCAGCTTACGCTGGGGGGCTCGGGATTCTTGAATTGTTTGAGCGAACCCGCGAATCGTCTGTAATTGGAGGGACCTGTAATGGCAACGGTTGAGATTACCTGGCTCGGTCACGCCTGTTGGCTGGTGAAAAGCGGAACCCATACGCTGGTGATCGATCCCTTCCTGGACGACTCTCCCACTGCCCCCATGAAGGCGGAAGATTTATTGGTGGATTTTATCTTCGTGTCGCATGGTCACTTCGATCACGTCAGCGATGCTGCACGGATTGCGGCCCGCACGGGGGCGACGGTTGTGGCTAATTTCGAGATCTGCCAGTGGCTCGGAAAGCAGGGAGTCGAAAGCACGCAGCCGATGAACCTGGGGGGCGGCATCGACTTGCCCTGGGGACACGTGAAGATGACCATCGCCCATCATAGCTCCACGCTGCCGGACGGAAGCGGCGGCGGCAATCCGTCGGGCTTCGTCTTGTGGATCGGCGGCAAGAAGATCTACTTCGCCTGCGACACCGGCCTGTTTTATGACATGAAGCTGATCGGCGCCATCGGATTGGATTTGGCTGTGTTGCCGATTGGCGATCGATTCACGATGGGGCCCGACGACGCGCTCGAAGCGGTGAAGCTGCTGGCTCCGGTCCGAGTCGCCCCGTCCCACTATAATACCTGGCCGCCGATTGCGCAGGACCCGTCGGCCTGGGCCGAGCGGGTGCGCCGCGAGACATCCGCCGAAGTCTTGGTTGTGGCACCCGGCGGGACGATTACGCTTTGATGGCGCTGCTGGAACGCGGACCATGGTTCTGAAGTGTGGCCCGAAGCGAGCTTCACTCGTCGGGCACGCGCACTTGAATGTCGTCTCCGACGACGCGCACCTCGTACACGTCGGTCTTGATGCGTGGATTGTCGCACCAGGTGCCGTCGGTCACGCGGAATCGCCACGCATGCCAGGGGCAAGTCACCACCCCTTCGCACATTTCGCCGGCCGCCAGCGAGGCGCCCATATGAGGGCAGAGGTCGTTGATGGCGTGAAAGCGTCCGCCGCCCAAATTAAAGACGGCCACCAGCCGCTCAGCGACGGCAAAGGCCACTCCGGTCCCCTCGGGGATCGATTCGATTTTGGCAACGTTTACGAAGTCAGGCATGTTCTCTTGCGTTGGTATGGCCGTGTATTGGTGGCGGAAAAGGTGGCAGCCAATTCCAAGCTCCTGATTATCGGACGAGATCAGCGAGATCGTCAAATGGCAATTCAGCTTTGCGCTTTCGGGTTAGCCTCCAGATCGATTTTCTGTCATAATAATCGGGCCGTTTCTCGCGTAATTTCCATCGAGGTGACCCATGCAGAATCAGGCCCTGAAGGACTATCTCCTGAGCCACGTGCTGCCGCGCGTGCAGATGCCGGCCCAGTATTTGGGGGGCGAACTGAACATGGTCCGCAAAGACCATCGCGAAGGCCGCGGCAAGCTCTGCATGTGCTTTCCCGGACACCTACACGATCGGCATGAGCCATCATGGCTTGCAGGTCCTCTATTCGCTGATGAACCAGAAGGACGACTGGCTCTGCGAGCGGGCCTTCACGCCGCTGCTGGACATGGAGGCCGAATTGCGGCGGCGCCAATCTGCCCCTGTACAGCCTGGAGAATTTCACGCCGCTGTGCGAGTTCGATGTGGTCGGCTTCACGCTGCAGTACGAAATCTGCACCAGCAACCTGCTGACCATGCTCGACCTGGGGCGAATTCCGCTCCGCTCGCTCGACCGCTACGCTCGACGATCCGCTGATCATCGCCGGCGGCCCCTGCGCCAGAATCCCGAGCCGTTGGCCCCGTTCATCGACCTGTTTGTCAGCGGCGACGGAGAGCCCAGTCTGCCGCTCATCTGCGACCTCTGGAAAACTTGGCGGGACGAAGCTCGGGGAAGCGGGCAATGCGCCGCCGGTAGTGGGCCCGCAGGGGGCGGCTCCGCGGGGGATGGCGGCCGGCTGGAACGGGCCGAGATCCTGGCCCGCCTGGCCCAAACGCTGCCGTATGACTTATGTGCCCCGTTTTTATGAGCCCGAGTATTTCGCCGATGGCCGATTGGCCGCGATCCACCGCACGCGGCCCGACGTGCCGGATACGATCGAGCCCTCGGTGATCGACGATCTGGACGGCACGCCGCTGCCCACCGCGCCGATCGTACCGTATGTCGAGTGCGTGCATGACCGCATTTCGATCGAGATCATGCGCGGCTGCCCCTGGCAGTGCCGCTTCTGTCAAAGCACGGTCATCAAGCGGCCGCTGCGCATGCGCGAAGTGGAAACCATCGTGGCCGCGGCCCTGGAGAGTTATCGCAACACGGGCTACAGCGAGATCTCGCTCCTCTCGCTCTCGACGAGCGACTATCCGCATTTCGAGCACCTGGTCAAGCGGATGCACGAGACCTTCCGGCCGCTGGGAGTGAACATCAGTGTGCCCAGCCTGCGAGTCAACGAACAACTCAAGAGCGTAGCGGCGCTGATCGACCCGCGCTGCCGTTCGAGTTTGACCTTGGCACCCGAGGTGGCCCGCGACGACATGCGCGAGCAGATTCGCAAGAAGATCAAGAACGAAGATCTGTACGAAGGCTGCCGGCAAGCGTTTCACAACGGCTTTCAACAGGTAAAGCTGTATTTTCTCTGCGGGCTCCCTGGCGAACGGCCGGTCGACCTGGACGGCATCATTGAAATGTCGGAGCACATCTCGCAGATTGGCCGGGAAGAGACGGGACGTTACGCCAAGGTGACGGCCGCGGTGTCGAACTTCGTGCCCAAGTCGCACACGCCCTATCAGTGGAACGGGATGCAAACCCGGCAGTATTTCAATTGGGCTCATCGCTATCTGCGCGACAAGTGCCGTTTTCGCAGCGTGTCGGTCAAATACCACGACACGGACACCAGCCTGCTGGAAGGGGTGCTCAGCCGCGGCGACCGGCGCGTGAGCGAAGCGGTGGAACTCGCCTGGCGGCGCGGTTCGCGGCTGGATAGCTGGCGCGAGCATCTGAATCCCAAGCTGTGGTGGGACGTGTTGGCCGAAACGGGCATCGACGTCGAGGCCGCCGTGCATCGGCCCCATGCGCTGGATGCCCGGCTCCCTTGGGACCACATCAACGTGAAAAAGGGGCGCAGCTACCTTGAAAAGGAACAGAACCGCTCGGTGCTGCAATTGACCGAAATGGCCAGCGCGAAATAGAAATGCGGAATGCCGAATTGAATTCAGCACCCCGCGATCAGAATTCCACATTCAGCATTCTCGAATCCCGTATTTGATTCCCATGCCGAATTTCCGCCTATTGGCCTTGGATATCGACGGGACGCTGGTCAACAGTCGACATGAAATGACCGATGCCGTGCGCGAGGCCGTTTTGCGGGCCAAGCAGGCGGGGCTGCAAGTGGCGCTGGCTACCGGCCGGCGCTATAGTCGCACGCTGCCGTTGGTGGAACCGCTGAGGCTGCATCTGCCGCTGATTACGGCCAGCGGCGCGCTCGATAAAAAACCCGGTGGGACACCGGACCTTGTTTCGGGCCGAGTTCGCCCCGGGCGTACTCGAGGCCCTGTTGGAACGTGTCGCTTCGGCAGGCTACGACGCCGTGTTGTACACCGATTCGTTCGCCGAGGGGTTCGACTATTACTGCCGCCGCAACGAAGTGGACGAGCCGCTGCTGGCCGAATTCTTCCGGATGAACCCCAATTGTTCGCGGCTCTGGCCTGAACTGATGACACGGCCCCCCGAGGGAGTTTTCGCCGGCTTCGCCATGGGCGATCGTCCGCAGATGCTGGCCCTAGCGGCCGATCTGGAGCGGCACTTGGACGACGCTCTGTACGTTCATGTGCTGCGCAGTCCGCGCTACAACGGACATATGTGCGAGATCGCGCCGCATGGGGTGAGCAAATGGTCCGGCATTCGCCAACTGGCTCACCAGTGGGGCATCGCGGATGAAGAGATCTGCGCCGTCGGGGACGATGTGAACGACATTCCGATGATTCTCGGCGCCGGTTTGGGGGTGGCTATGGGGAACGCCTTGGACGAAGTCAAAGCCGCCGCCGACCGCATCGCCCCTTGTCACGACAGCGACGGGCTGGTCGAGGTCGTAAACTGGCTACTGAAGTGAGTTGTTCCCGCGCCGATTAATCGCCCCGCCTAGCGCCAGATTAACCCAGTTTTAGCCAGCATCTCGCATAAGCCCTTTCTACGGGCAAAAATACCGCGGAAACTGGGCCGCCTGGCCGCCGGAACTGCCCGGTCAAAGCCTTGAAGAACCAAACTGGGTGCGATAACGTAAGTCTAGCTGGCATTGGCGGATGCTATAAATTTGGCCGCTTGACCGGTTTGGCAAATCGAGGTCCCTGGCCGGGCGGGGCCAGTGGGCGGAAAGTTAAGGCTAGCGAGGCAGCATTGCGGCGGATCGGTTCTATCACTTTTGTCCTGGTTGGAGTTGCGACGTTGCTGTTAGCGCCGCCGGCCGCCTTGGTGCGCGCGGCTGAAGACCCGTTGGCCGGTGCCCGCAAGTTGTTTCTGACGGGCAAATACGCCGAAGCCACGGAAGTCTACCACGCCGCGGCGACTGCCGACGGGGCGCTTGGCGGAGCCCGCTGTCAGTTGGCTACGGGCCAGTTGAGTGACGCTGAAAAGACCCTTTCCGCAGCCGCGGCGGCGAATCCTAAGGATGCCCGTTTTCCGGCTGAGCTGGCCAGTGTGGCGCTGCGGCAGGGGCAAACGGATGCGGCGGCCACGCAAGCGGCCCAAGCGCTGAAGCTCGACGGCAACCAAGTGCTTGCTCGCTACGTTGAGGCGACGCTGCATCGCCAGGCCGGCCGGCTGGACGAGGCCGATAAGGCGTACCACTGGTTTGTCGACTATTACAACAACCACGACGTCAAGGATCCCGAATCGCTACGCGTCATCGGGCTGGCCTCGGCTGAGTTTGCCCGCTGGCATCGGCTCAACGATCAGTTCAGTTTCCTGGTCAACACGTTTTGGCCCGATCTGCTCGAAGCGGAGCCTGACTACTGGCCGGCCCACTACGAAGCGGGCTTGCTCTACCTGGAGAAATACAACAACGCCGACGCGCAGCGGGAACTCAAGGCCGCGCTGGCTCTGAACCCGACATCGGCCGAAGCCTACGCAGGCGTGGCCGCATTGGCGATCCAAGGATTCGAACTCGACGAAGCGCAGGCAGCCATCGACCACGCCTTGGAGATCGATTCCCAGTTACTCATCGCGCATCAATTGCAGGCGGATATTCACCTGTCGAACTGTGAACCGCAACGGGCCGTTACGGTGCTCGAGGCCGCGCTGAAGTTGAATCCCGTCAGCCAGGCTACCCTGGGATGCTTGGCGGCAACGTATCTGGCCATTGATGGGCAGCCGGTGGACCCGGCCGGCACACGCTTCGGTAAGCTCACGGCCGAAGTGACGGCGGTAAATCCTCACGCCGGCGATTTTTTCATGGCCATGGGTGATAGCTTCGACAAGCTGCGGCGCTATCCGCTGGCGGCTAAATACTACCAGCAGACTATCGAGGTGATGCCGCAATTGCTCCAACCGCGCGGTCAGGCCGGCATGATGCTGATGCGACTAGGCGAGGAAACCGCGGCGCGCAAGATTCTGGACGAAGCCTTCGAGGCCGACCCGTTCAATGTCCGCGTCAGCAACACGCTCAAGGTGCTCGAAGTGCTCGACGGCTACGAGACCTTGGAAACGGCCCACTTTCGCATCCGCTTCGATCCCAAGACCGATAAGGTGCTGGCCAAGTATGCGGCGGCCTGGCTGGAAGATGTCTATCCGCAGCTTTGTCAGCAGATGGGCTTCGTGCCGCCGGAAAAGTCGTTGTTCGAAATCTTCAACAAGGCCAAGAATACCGACGGCCACGGTTGGTTCAGGCGCGGATGGTCGGGCTGCCGCATATTCACACCATCGGCGCCTGCGCCGGCAAGATGGTGGCCATGCAATCGCCGGTCGGGGACGAGCAGCAATTCAATTGGGCCCGGGTGCTGAAGCACGAGTTCATTCACGTGCTCAACTTGCAGCAGACGAATTTCAATATTCCGCATTGGTACACCGAAGCGTTGGCCGTGCTCAACGAAGGCTACCCGCGGCCGCAATTGTGGAACGATCTGCTGACCCAGCGCGTGGCCCACGACAAGCTGTTCAACCTGGAGACGATCAACCTGGGCTTCATCCGTGCCCACTCCGGCGAAGAATGGAACCTGGCCTATTGCCAAGCGGAGCTGTATGCCGAGTACATGCTGGATCGCTTTGGCCCGGACGCGTTGGCCAAAATGCTGGCGGCCTACGCCGACAATCTGACGACTCGCGAGGCCCTGCACCGCGCGTTCAAAGTCGAACAGGAAGATTTCGAAAAGGGCTATAAGGAACACGTGACCAAACTGGTCCGCGGATTCGCCGCCGCCGGCACGGTTCCGGAAAAGACATTGCCCGAATTGCAAAAGGCTTTGGAGGCGGATCCCAAGAACCCGCAGCTGCTGGCTGAGATGGCGTTGGCCAGGTTGAATCGCAAGGCTTATCCGGAAGCTCGTCGGCTGGTGGACGCTTCCCGCAAGATCGAACCCAAGCAGCAGTTGGCGGCTTACGTTCGAGCCCGGCTGCACATGGTGGTTGGCGAGAACAAGGAGGCGCTCCAGGAACTGGAAACCGCGCTCGATGAAAACAATCCGCAAGAAAACCTGCTGGGCCTGTTGGCTGGCCTGCGGCTGAAGTCCGAAAACTATGCCGAGGCCGGCCGGCTGTTCGAATTGGGGGCCAAGCGCAGCTCCTGAGAATCTCAAATGGACCAAATCACTGGCCGCGGTGTATCTAAAGTCGGGCGAGAAAAAGAAGTTGGCCGAAGCCTTGTCTCGGTTGGCCATCCAAGACTCTGAGGATCTTCCGGTGCGCAAGAAGCTGGCCGAACTGGCGCTGGCAAACAAGGACTACGTTGCCGCAGGCGAGTGGGCCAAGCAGGCGATTCAAGTCGACGTCATGGACGCAGAAATGCACCGAGTCCGAGCCGAGGCCGCTTCGGGTCGCCATGAAGTGGCCGAGGCGGTCGACGAATATACGGTCGCCGTTGAACTGGCGCCGGACGTATCTCATTTTCGCTTCGGGCTGTCCCAAGCCTACATCGAAGCCGGCAAACCAGCCCAAGCCCGCGAAGCACTCACCGAACTACATCGCCGCGATCCGAAGTACCCCGGAACGGAAGAACTCTTGGAAAGCCTGAAATAGAAGCCGACTCGCAAACGCCACAAGCCCCAAGCCCCGGGCGTCAGCCCGGGGCTTCCTAAAAAGAGGGCAGAAGTTTTATAAGGAAGGCAGGAAAGGAAGAAGACAGGTAGCGATTTACGTGAACACCTGCCGGCAAGTAATCGTTTTTTCTTTCGTTTCTCTTTTCCTTCTTTTCCTTTCCTGTCTTTCTGCCTTCCTGATAAAAACTTGTCTTTGTTTGCTTCGTATTTTTGTCGTTTAAACTCGTAATCTGAATATCTCTATGGACCTTGCCGATTTTCAGCGTTTGATCCGCATCATGTACTACGAGAAGGACGTGGCCCGGGGGGTCGATGGCACCTTCATGTGGTTCATGGAGGAAGTTGGCGAGTTGGCCGCGGCGCTGCGCAGCGGTTCGCATGAAGAGCGGCTGGGGGAATTTGCCGACGTGCTGGCCTGGCTGGCCACGATCGCCAATGTGGCCGGCGTGGATCTGGCCGAGGCCGTGGCCCTGAAGTACGGCTCTGGCTGCCCCGGCTGCGGACAATTGGCTTGCACCTGTGCCGACGCGGAGAAACCATGAGTCCCTTTCGGTTACGAATGTTCTATCTGCTGATCAGCGGATTGGCCTTGCTCGGTTGGACGCTGGCCAGCGGCGAAGTTGTCTGCGCGGCGGTGTCGAAGCTGCCCATAATCAAGAGTCTGAAGCTCGGCTTCGACGGTCAGTATAAAGAAGACTACTGGACTCCCGCGGTCGTCACGATTCAGGGAGGGAACGAACCGGCTACCGCCGCGGTGCTCATCGAAGTGCCCGACGGAGACGGGGTTGGCACGATCGTTTCGCCCAACCGTCCGGTCCAGCTTCTGGCCGATCGGGAAACCTCGGTCATGCTGTTCATCAAGCCCGGTAATAATTCGCCAAACATCGCGGTGCGGTTGCTAATCGGCGGCGAAGAGCCGATCAATCGCGAGTTTCAGGCCGGTACCCAGGAACTGCCCCAAATGGCGCTGGCGGCGACACGGCCGCTTATTGTCACGCTGGGACCGGCGGTGGGAATCAGCGACCGCGCGGACGCGCAGATTCCGGAAGATTTGCGGCCTAAAGTCGCGCATCTGGCGAGCATCGAAGAATTACCGACCCGCTGGTACGGTTACGACGGGGTTGAAGCCCTGGTGATGATCACCAGCCAGCCGGACGTGTATCGTCAACTGACGGCGGGGAGCGCGCGGCTTGCGGCGCTCGAAGGATGGATCGAACGCGGCGGCCGAGTGATCCTGTGCGTGGGGCAGTCGGCTGAAGAGGTTCTTGCGCCGGGGAGTCCACTGGCCGCGCTGGCTCCCGGAAAGCTGGACGGTCGCCTGCCGCTACGGCAGACCACGGCCTTGGAGACGCTGGCCGAAACGGTTGAACGCCTGGACTTGGGAATGAAGGATGGCCAACCCGGGCGGCTGGATGTGCCGCGGCTAGTCGACGTTGAGGGGAAGATCGAAGCCTACGAAGGGGTCCGGCGCACAGACCTGCCGCTGGTGATTCGCACGCCACGCGGATTCGGAGAAATCGTGTTCACGGCAGCCGATCTCGACCGCCCGCCGATGAGCACCTGGGCCGGCCGGCAGCAATTGTGGGACAAGCTGCTGGGCCGTGACAAGCAGCCCATCGCGCAGGATGACGAAGCGGGGCAGGGGCGTGTGACCCGCTCGGGCTACAGCGATCTTGCCGGGCAATTGCACACGGGGCTCGAACAGTTTGCCGGCGTCAGCGTGCCGTTTTCCCTGGTGGTGTTTTTGATTCTTGTGTACATCGCATGCATCGGTCCGCTCGACTATTTCGTGCTCAAGAAGTTCTTCAAACGGATGGAACTGACCTGGATCACCTTTCCGGGAATCGTCATGGCCTTCAGTCTCGGCGCCTACGTGCTGGCCCACGAACTCAAGGGCGAGCAACTGCGGATCAACCAGGTTGACGTGGTTGACGTCGACATGTCCAGCGGCTTGGTGCGCGGCACGATGTGGTCGACGATCTTCAGCCCGCAAACGGATCTTTACGATCTATCGCTGGAAACGAATTTAGCCGGATCCGAGCAACCGGCGAGGTCGGACGTGCTGCTCTCGTGGCTGGGGATGCCTGGCACCGGTTACGGCGGCATGCGGCAAACGTCGGCGGCGACCAGTTTGTTCAACAGCGCGTATAGCTTCAGTCCCGAGCTGGATCGCGTGAACCGGATGCCGATTTCGGTTTGGTCGACCAAGGCCATGACGGCTCGCTGGACGACCAACGAAGCGCCGAGGCTTTCGTCCAAGCTGCGCGACAAGGGGGATAAGCTGCTGGCCGGCTCGATCAAGAACGGCTCGCCGCTGAAGCTCACCGACGCCGTGCTGGTCTACGACCGCTGGGCCTATCCGCTGGGCACCCTCGAGCCGCAAGGGGTTGTCAATCTGGAAGGAGGCGTCGACCCGCAGACCGTCGACACGTATTTCAAGCACATGACGATTGTGGGAGGCCGGGACGCCACGGCCGCTTACGACATTGATGATTCCACGGTGGAACGGATCATGGAAATCATGTTGTTCCACGAGGCTGCCGGCGGGGTGAGATATACCCGCTTGTCCAATGCTTACCAGGGCTATTTGGATGCGGGCCATCAATTGCGAGCCGGCCGCGCCGTGCTGATGGGCCGCGCTGCCGAACCAGCCACACAACTCCTGCGAGACGGAAAGCCACTCGCCGGTTCGCAGGATCAACGTTGGAGCTTCTACCGCTTCATGCTACCCGTCGAACCTGCTGGCGGCGGTTGAGAATTTTGAACAGACGCACGACATTAGAAAAAAATAAGACGGTTTTTATAAGGAAGGCAGGAAAGCAGGACAAAGAAAGGAAGATGTGCCAGAGCAGAACTTCTCTCCGAAGAATTCTACTCCTATTTGTTTGTTTTTACTTTCCTGCATTTCTTATAAATCCAAATTCCTTATTATTCACTTTTTAAGGTGACATTCAGGTGATTGAGACCCACGATCTGACGAAGAAATACGGCGACCTGTTTGCCATCAAGTCGTTGGAGTTGAACCTGCAAAAGGGGGATGTCTTTGGTTTTATCGGCCCTAACGGCGCCGGCAAGACCACCACCATGCGGATCCTTGCGACCCTGCTCAATCCGACCTGGGGCGAAGCCTACGTTTGCGGCCATTCCATCTACACCCGTCCACGCGAAATCCGCCGGCTGGTCGGCTACATGCCCGACTTCTTCGGCGTTTATGACGATATGAAGGTCATCGAATACCTGGAGTTCTTCGCGGCCGCCTATCGGATCAAAGGCGCCGCTCGACGCAAGATCTGCGATGAAGTGCTGCAGTTGGTCGACCTGGGCTACAAGCGCGAGGCACTGGTCACGAGCCTTTCGCGAGGCATGACGCAGCGATTAGGGCTGGCCCGCGTGCTGCTGCACGATCCGCAAGTGCTCCTGTTGGATGAACCTGCCAGCGGCCTCGATCCGCGGGCCCGCATCGAAATTCGCGGCTTACTCAAAGAGCTGCGCAACATGGGAAAGACGATCATGGTGTCCAGCCACATCCTGCCGGAGTTGGCCGACATTTGCAACAAAATCGGCATTATCGAGCGAGGCGAACTGCTAGTGAATGCCGACGTCGCCGAAGTGATGAAACAAGTTCGCGGCCAGACGATTTTGAATATCAAGGTCGTCGGCGGTGAACCGAACGGCGCGGCGCGCGTACTGGAAACCCACCCCAGCGTGGAAAAGATCGACATCCGCGCCGATTTCACGATGATCGCCACGTTGAAGCCCGAGGTGACGGACTACAGCGACCTGTGCACGCTACTGGTCGAACACGGTTACAAATTGTCGCTGTTCAAAGAAGACGAGCTGAACCTGGAAACGGCGTTCATGGCTCTGACCAAGGGGATTACGTCGTAGCGCGCGTCCGCACTCCCAGCAGCATTACGGCGGAAACAAGCGCCAACGCCGCGCCAAACCCGAACGCCACCGGGCCGCCGTAGACTTGGTACAACTCGCCGAAAATCAAGTTGGCCGGCAGCGTGGCGATGCCGATGGCGAAGTTGTACCAGCCATAGGCCAGCCCCTTGCGCTCCGGCCCCACGATGCTGGCCACCAGGGCCTTTTCCGAAGGCTCGGTGAGGGCGTAAAACAGGGCGTACACCATGAAAAACAGCCAGGCGTGCCAGGCCTCGGTCGCCGCGGCAAAGGCCACATAGATGCCGGCATAGATCAGCCAGCCCAACAGGATCAACGGCCGCGGTCCAACCCGATCGACGGCCCGGCCCAGCAGCAGGTTGCCGATGCTCTTGGCCACGTGAAACGCGCACCACAGCAACGGCAATAGCCAGGCGGCCACTCCTAGTTCGCCGGCCCGCAGCAGCAGGAACGCATCGCTCGAGTTGCCCAGGGTGAAGATTACCAGGGTCAGCAGGTACCAACGGAAATTGTTATCGAACGGTTTCAGCGACAGGGTGAATGGCGCGCGCGGGTTTCGACCTGCGGTGGCTCCTTCAGCTTCCACACCAGCAGAGCCATGATGAACAGCCCGGGCACCACGGACAGCATGAACAGCGTCCGCATCTGGTCGGGCCACTGATACAAGAACAGGCTGGCCAGCACCGGCCCGATGGCCGCTCCCAAATGATCCATGGCCCGATGAAAGCCGAAGGCTCGGCCACGCAGCCGCTCGGGAGTCGAATCGGCGATCAGCGCGTCGCGCGGCGCACCGCGCACTCCCTTGCCGATGCGGTCGCCGGTGCGGGCCGCCAGCACGTGCCACGGCGCCGTCGCCAAGGCCACGAAGGGCCGGGCCAGCGTGGCCAGCGCGTAACCGAAGATTACGAACCCGCGCCGCCGGCCAGCCCGATCGGACCAGCCGCCGCTCCACAACTTGAGCAGGCTGGCGACGGTGTCGGCCACCCCTTCGATCTGGCCGAGATTCTCCGGCGTGCCCCCCAACACGCCGACGACAAACTGCGGCAACAGCGGAAAGATCATCTCGCTGGAAATGTCATTGAGCAAGCTGGTCACGCCGAGCAACTTGACATTCGCCGGCAGGGCGTTGGACGGCGCCGGGTCGGGCGGCTGCAAGTTTGACGAACTCGTTGGATCCATGCCGCACGACCGATACGTTAAGAAAAATAAAGCCCACGGAATGGCTTGCGTGGGTCCGTCGCTCAAGGCCGCGTTATGATAGCCGGGCAGCTCCGCGAGTTAAAAGGGGATCCCATCCAATAAATCTGCCGGATTCCCAGGCTGGCGGCTTCCGGTACAATGCCGGGATGAAGTCAAAGACCGAATACCTGACATTCAACCTGCCAGCCCGGATGGGCTTTGTAAACATCACGCCTGAGATCGAGCGAATTGTTCGAGAGAGCGGAGTCCGAGACGGTCTTATGCTTTGTAATGCGATGCACATTACCGCGTCCGTTTTCATCAATGACGACGAATCGGGGCTGCACGAAGATTACAAAAAGTGGCTGGAGCAACTTGCCCCCTTCGATCCATCGCCCTCGCGCTATCAGCACAACCGCACCGGCGAGGACAACGCTGATGCCCACATGAAGCGGCAGGTCATGGGCCGAGAGGTCGTCGTGGCGATTACGGGCGGCAAGTTGGACTTCGGCCCGTGGGAACAAATCTTTTACGGCGAGTTCGATGGGCGGCGGCCCAAACGGGTGCTCGTCAAGGTCATCGGCGAGTAATCGTAGCACCCCCGACCTGCACTCCCGGCACCCTCGCCGCCACTGCCCGCAAGAACCCTTCTTTGTCGTCGGGTGAAACCAAAATTGCCATTCCCCGTTGCTACGCCAATGGCCGATTCCTAGTGTAGTGCTTCAAGTTGTTGGGGAGTTATCGAGAACGGCTCGGGCGCGGCGAACTTTGGCCAGGATTGCATCGGGCAGGGCCTTCCAGAGGTAACCTTTAGTCCGGTCGTTGTGATGCTCGACGTACTCGAAAATGGCCTCCTGCAGTTGACGGACGCTGGTGAACGTGCCGCGCCGCAACCGCTTCTGCGTGAGATCGCGAAACCAGCGTTCCACCAGGTTAAGCCAAGAGCTGCTGGTCGGTGTGAAGTGCATATGAAATCGCGGATGGCGCCACAGCCATCGTCGCACCTTGGGGTGCTTGTGGGTTGCATAGTTGTCGGCAATCAAATGCAGTTGAGCTGCCGGGTCAGTCGCGGTGTCGATGTGTTTCAGAAACTTGATCCACTCCTGATGTCGATGCCGAGACATACATGCTTCGATGACAATTCCTTCCACCACGTTGAGCGCCGCAAACAGCGTCGTGGTGCCGTTTCGCTTGTAGTCGTGGGTCATCGTCCCCAGGCGGCCCGGATAAATCGGCAAACTCTTCTGGGTGCGATCCAGGGCCTGAATCTGACTCTTCTCGTCGACGCAGAGGACAATCGCATGCTCCGGCGGGTTCAGGTACAAGCCCACGACATCGATCAGCTTTTCGGCAAACTGCGGATCGTTCGACAGCTTGAACGTCTTGGTGCGATGCGGTTGCAGGCCGTGGGCTTTCCAAACGCGCTGAACCATCGACGGCGACGTGTCCAATTCTTCGGCCAGCGTACGCGTACTCCAATGTGTCGCGGCCGGTGGCTTTTCTGTCGTGGTCTTACGAACGATCTCCGCAGCCAGCGCCGCGGTGGTGCTGGCCGGCTTAGCACCACGCGGGGCGTCCTTCTCGATGCCTGCCAGCCCCTGCTTGGCAAAGCGACTCCGCCATTGGCACACGGTCTTCATGCCCGTCTTCAACTCGGTGGCAATGTCCTTGTTCAACTTGCCGGCAGCGGCCAGCAAAACGATCTTGGCTCGCAGCACGAGTCGCGCCGCCGTGCTGCGGCCTCGCGACCAGCGCTGCAAGGTCCGGCGATCTTCCTCCGAAACTACAATGGCTGGTGCGATCCGCATAGGTTCATCCTCCTGATGAACCCTTCGACGCACAAGCAACCAAATAAGTTCCCGAAACAGTGAAGCACTACACTAGACGACCCACTAGCAGGGCCGGTAATCTCAACGGGTTGCGAGTCGGCGTGACCGTCGATGCTGCCACCCACTCGAAAGACGTAGGCGGCGGCTCGACCCCGAAGATGGAAGACGAAGGGGCGATTACTTGGTGCCGGAAGCGGCAGGCTCGGGCGTCTTCGGCTTGCTTGGATCGTCCCAGTGGATTTTGCAGTTGGGCAGGGCTTTTTGCAAGGCGGCGACGGAGGCAGGGGTAACTTTGGTATGTGTGACAGTCAGAGAAGTCAGGCTCTTGTAATCTTGTAGCGGCGAAAGGTCGGATACCTTGGCGCCGCTAGACACAAGCCTCATCAGCGGCATCCCTCGGAGGGCGATAGATCGGATACCTGCGTCCCGCCGCAAGTCAGGCTCGTCAACGGGAGTCAGGCGGCTTGGCGGTAGAGTTCCTCCTGTTCGGGCTGAATGTGGCACTTTATGGAAGCATCCCAATCGCCGTTGAGGTAGATGGCATCGCAAGTGCAGCATGGCATGCTCACCGGCCTTCACACGGACCACCGGCTTGCGCTGTCGCGGATTTCGCGCCGCCAATTTTGTCAAGCGTCGGTCTTCGCCGCGAAGTTCGATCTGTTATCATGTTGCCGCGAGAGAACCACAATGATCCTTCACATCGACATGGACGCCTTCTACGCCTCGGTCGAGGAGCGGGACAACCCGTCGCTCGTCGGCAAGCCGGTGATCGTCGGCGGCTCGGCAGAGGGGCGTGGCGTGGTGGCGGCGGCGAACTACGAGGCCCGCAAGTTCGGCGTCCACAGCGCGATGGCGGCCGCCCGTGCCAAGCGACTCTGCCCGCACGCGGTCTTCCTCAAGCCACGGATCGACTACTACGCCTCGGTGTCGCGGCAGATTCGAGACATCTTCGAGCAGTTCACGCCGCTGGTCGAACCGCTTTCGCTCGACGAAGCCTTTCTTGACGTCACCGGCAGCGAATCCATCTTTGGTTCCTCTGCCGAGATCGGCCGGCAGATCAAACAGCGAGTCCGAACGGAACTTCGGCTCGTCGCGTCGGTTGGCGTGGCCCCGAACAAGTTCCTGGCCAAGATCGCCAGCGACCTGAAGAAGCCGGACGGCTTCGTCGTCGTCGAACCCGGTGAAATACAAGCCTTTCTCGATCCGCTGCCGGTCGGACGGCTGTGGGGCGTCGGCAAGGTCACCGGCCAGGTCTTCGAGCGGCTGGCAATTCGCACGATCGGGCAACTGCGGCAACTGCCGATCGACACGCTCAACGAGCTGTTCGGGGCGTCCGGCGAGCACTACTGGCGTTTGGCCCACGGGATCGACGACCGGCGCGTCGTGCCCGACCGCGAGGCCAAGTCGATTTCCAACGAAACCACGTTTGCCGAAGACATCGCCGACATGGAGGTGCTGCGGGCGTGGTTGGTGGAGCTCGTCGAGCAGGTCGCCCGTCGCCTGCGGCATCACGACATCAAAGGCCGCACGGTCGAGTTGAAAGTGCGGTTCGCCGACTTCAAGACGATTTCACGATCGTTGACGCTGGCGGAGCCGACCAACATCACCCAGGAGTTGCTGGATGCCGGAGTCGAGCTGCTGACGAAACGCCTGCCGCCGCGACATCTACCCGTGCGACTGCTTGGGTTTGGCGTCAATAAACTCGATGATTCCGGCAAGTCTCAGCAACAACTGTTCGACCAGCCTGACCGCAAGCGTCATCGAGAACTGGATCGAGTGGCGGACCAGATCACGGCAAAATTCGGAAAACTGGCGATTCGTCGCGGTGCGAGGCTCGACAAGAGCGAAGACTAACGCGGACGTGAGTGTTGTCATTCCGGTAGGCGCGACTGATGCTACCCACGAAAGTCAAACTTTTTGCACCCAGAGAATCTTTCGCATGCACTTGTTATGAGTCGCCGGCCGGCAGGTCAGCATGCCAGTCTCGGACCGGTAATTGTCGGCCTGGACCATGGTTGGGCACTCATACCGCAGACTATGTTCAGAGTCGCTTGCCCTGAGCGGACAAGGCGAGTGTTGCGAGGCATGTGCCGCGAAAAGTTTCGCGGCCTTCTGCCCGAGCGACACGACCACGGGCCAATGGCTGGCGGGGTTGCTCACTGCCTGAGGGCTCGGCCTGTTGCTGAAGGCTCAGACCGTTGCCATTGCCACACGACTGACGAGGAGCGGCTTTTGTTCGGTGTGGAGGAGCGTGCCGGCCACCCATTCTTGCGGCACGGACTCACGCGGGGTAGGCTGTGCGCACATCTGACGTGCTCTGAAGTTGGTCGCGGCTGCTATGCTCGTCGGTTGTCTCCTCACTTTCACCAGGAATCGGGGTCGTGTTGGAAACCCTTGCAGTCGTGCTACTGCTGTTGATTCTGGGGACGCTGATCGCCACACCGGTCGCGGTCGTGGTGTTGTTTTCAAGAGTGCGGCGGCTAGAGGATCTGGAGCGGCGCTTTCGGCAATGGGAACGACAGGTCGGTCCGCTGCCGAGCGGCGTTGCGATCGACCCCGCGGCGTCCTTCCCGGTCGTTGCCGCGCCTCCGGCCAGCACTCCCACGGCGGTCACGGAGCAACTGGAACCGGTCAGTCTGGTCGAGGTCGAATCGCTCGCCGAGCCGCTTTCTCCGGCCCGCACCTGGGAAGACCTGATCGGCCGCCAGGCGCTGGGCTGGATCGCAGTCATCGTACTGCTGTTCTCGACTGGATTCTTTCTCAGATATGCCTTCGAGAACCAGTGGATCGGTCCGCTGGGCCAAGTCGCGCTGGGCATCGTGGCCGGGCTGGCGCTTGTGGGCGAGGGCTTGCGGCGGCATCGCCTTGGCTGGCGAGTGTTTGCTCAAATGCTCACTGCGGGCGGCGTCGTGCTGTTGTATCTATCGATCTTCGCCGCCTTTGGATTTTACCACTTGGCCGGCCAGCGCGAGGCCGGCGTCTTCTTGTTTCTGCTCGTGGCCGAGTCCGCCCTGCTGGCCCTGGCGTACGAAGCGCCGGCGATTGCTCTGATGGCACTCATGGGCGGCCTGTTGACGCCCGTGCTAATGCACTCCGAGCACGATCAATACAAATCGCTGTTCCTATATCTCGGGCTGTTGAACGCCGGAGTGATATGGCTGCTACTGCGGCGCGCTTGGTCCTTGCTAGGCACGGTGGCCCTCCTGGGCACGCAACTGTTGTTCTGGGGGTGGTACTCCGAGAACTACCACCCAGAGAAATTGGCCTGGGCTTTAGGTTTCCAGGCTTTTTTGTTTTCGCTCCATTGGCTCCATAGTTTACTTGTGAACGCGGTTCGCCGGCGGCCGGCCGGGTGGGAAGATGTCGCGCGGATGTTGCTCAACGCGACATTCGGCTTTGCCGCGGCGTATATCCTGCTTGATGACGATTATCATGCGTGGCTGGGTTCGATTGCGGTGGCCCTGGCTGGCGTCTACGCCTTGTCCGCGCGGTGGCTGCTTAGAGGCAACTCTCGGTTGTTGCTCACCGCCGTGGCCATCGCCGCCGGTCTTCTGGCGCTGGCGATTCCCTTGCAAGCCAACGCACATTGGGTGGCCCTGGGTTGGGCCGCCGAAGCCGCCGTGTTGTGGTGGTTTGGCGTCCGAGTGCGTTCTTCTCCACTCCGCCTGCTGGCCGCCAACTTTGCGGTCATGTCGATGGGGCTTGTGCTGCTGAGCGATAGGTCAGAGTACTTTGGCCCGCCGTTCTGGCCGCTGTTGAACGAGTATGCGTTGCCGGCGCTGGCAGCGGTGGCCTGTCTTTCGCTGGCGATGTTGAGCACCCGCCAGCGCAGCGGCGGACAGAACATCGTCGAGCAGCGTTTGATCGGCGCCGGGGCAGTGGGCTGTGTGCTGTTGACCTGGTTTATCGTGTCGGTCGATTTGTGGAGCTACTTCGACGCCAAAAATATTATGGACCCCGCCGAGCGCGATTGGCGGCGGCTGGGGCAAATGTCGTTGTCGACCTGGTGGTCGGCCTATGCCGCCTTGGTATTGACCGCCGGCTTTCGCTGGCGCCAGGCTTGGCTGCGCTGGACGTCGTTGGGTTTGTTTGGCCTGACGCTCATCAAAGTCTTTTTTTTCGATATGGCAGACTTGGACGAAATCTATCGTATCGTCGCGTTCTTCGGGCTGGCCATCGTGTTGGGCATCGCTGCCTGGGCTTATCAGCGATTGCAGCCGGATCGCGCCGCAAACGAAACGGTGAATTGACTTTCATGCAGTCGATTGAACGGTGTCCAGTCCGAACGCTCCGGTTTGCCGGGCGCTGCGTTGGCGGCCCGGTTTATTGGACTACGCGACCCTCGATTGGAGAGAAATGAGGAATCATGAGACGCACTCTGGCTATGTTGTTATTGGCCTACCTGGCAACGACGACGGCACACAGCGCAGCCCCGGATGATGCTGTCCGGCACAACTTCCAGCGCTGGCAGTACGTGCAGGAGGCGCTGCTCACCGATACGCCAGATAGCGACGTGCCGCAGTACTGCGACTTTGTACTCCCGGTGAGCGTGTTCAATCAGGCTCGCGAAGATCTGGGCGACTTGCGACTGCTGGATGCCGATGGCATCGAGATTCCCTACGCTCTGCGAGTTCGCCGCAAGGAGAACAGCGAGCAATCGGTCAACGCGCCTCGTTTAACCGAGCAGACGGCCCCGACCAGTCCAGCGAACTGACGCTCGACCTAGGCGAAGAACCACCGGAGCATAACGAGGTGGAGGTTGAAATGCCCGGCCAGAATTATCGCCGTGACACCCAGTTGGAAGGGAGCGCCGACGGCCAGACCTGGAGCAAGCTGTTGGAAAAGAATCTTTTGTATTTCCAGGTCAGCGGCGGGCAACTGAAGGATGTCCGGCTGGTTTATCCGTCCAGCCGTTACCGTTATCTGCGGCTGCGCGTCGAGCGGGATCCGCAGGTCGACAAAAAGGCCGTGCCGCTAGGTAATGTGATCGTCCGCCGTCTGGTGGAGATTCCCGGCGAGTTCGTAACCTTTCCGGTCCAGATCAGTCCGCGCGAACCTGTACGCGCTGGTGCCGGGCCGGGATCGGCTTGGACTTTCGATCTGGGCGGGGCAAACGTCCCCTGCGAAAAGTTGCTTCTCGAGATTGCCGATGCGGAGTTTGCTCGCGACTATTCGATCCAGAAGGCCGGGCGCGCTGATTCGGAGGAGCGGTTTCAGCCGGTGTGGAGCGGCCAATGGAGTCGTCGGGCCGGCATGCCCCGCAGGCCGCTGGAGGCCGATTTCAGCGAGCAACTCGCCGCCCGTCTTAAATTGGTCGTGACCGACTTCCGTAACCCGCCGCTGGAACTGACCGGTGCGCAGGTGGTCGCCCCGGCGCGGCAGATCGTGTTTGATCGCAAGGCCACGCGGCGCGGACCACTGCGTTTGTTCTATGGCAATCCTCAAGCCGAACCGCCACATTACGACCTCGAACGCAACTTGCCCAAGCAATTGGATCCGGAACCCGTGCGCTTGACGCTTTCGTCCCGCGAAATCAACCCAAGCTACGTGCCGGAGCCCAAGCCTTTGTCGGAGCGCTGGCCCTGGGCAATCTATGTTGTCTTGAGCGGAGCGAGCTTGTTTCTTGCGGCCGTCCTCGCGAACCTGGGGCGCACCGCGGTGGCGTTGCACGACGCGAACGCCAACTAAGCCGCCCGATGAAAACGGTCCGCAAAGTCTGTCGCAGCCGACCCGCGCGATCACGCGGCGCGGTTCGATGACCGCGGGCCGAGTTTTGCACTGCGGTGCGGACAAACCACAGATGACATTTTCATGTCGCCGTAAGTCCAATGATTACATGGCTAAAGCCGGAGACATTGCAGGAACTTGACCATTCACACTCGGCACGTAGACGACGGAAATAGCCTCGTGCTTGCACCTAGTCACCGACCGATCCGACATACTTTCTTCAACGGCCTTTCGGATTGCGACAACTTCCTTCAGCCCGTTCGATGGAGTATCTTCAGGTAAAACCTCAAGTTGGCAGATCCATTTGTAACCGTCCGCGGGGTCCGGGGCGTGCAACTTTCTATTTCACGCGGGAGCCGTTGTCATGAGAAAACAACGTCGTCCTCTCGATGGAACGTTCAAGTTCGTCGGTCGCACAATCTACCCCTTTGGATATGGTCATGATGCCCAGTACAATGCGAGCTGCGAGGGGGGAATAGAAAGCCGGCAAGTAACTGGACGGCGGCAGGAATAGACTGAGTCGTTCATCTGGGGAGTTCCAAGCGTGGCATTGGATTTCAATCCATATCATGAGTGGTTGGGAATTCCGCCGGGCGATCAGCCGCCAAACCACTATCGTTTGCTGGGCATCGATCCGTTCGAGTCTGACTTGAAAGTGATCGAGGCGGCGGCCGATCGTCAGATGGCGCTTGTGCGGACATTCCAGCTTGGTCCGAATTCACAACTGTCGCAGCGATTATTGAACGAGTTGGCGGCCGCCAGAGTAGTGCTGGCGCAGTCCGGAGAAAAAGGCGGCGTACGACGAGGCGTTACGCGTCAAACTGGCCGCCAGGCAAGCTTCGTCGCCAGCGGCTGGCCTTTCGGCGCCGAATAATAATATCGCTGGAATCCAGCAGGCGGTGCAGCCCGCCGCTCGGGCGGCGCAATCCAACCGCCTCCGCTGCCGCGCTTGCCAGCGCAGCAGGCGCCATTCCCAATAGCTCCCGTCAGCCAACCCGCACCGGCGATCGACTCCGCGCCGCTTGAACCATCTGCCGCCGGCGCGCCCATGGAAGGGTCCGTCGCGATCACAATACCCACACGACAAACGTCGAACTTGCCCATAGTTTTCCTGGCCTTGGGCGGGGTGCTGGTGGCGATGGTTATCGTGATTCTGATCACGCACGAACCGCGGCCAACGGAAAAGCTGGCCGAATCGACGTCGACATCGCGGGCAACCGTCACCGGGCCCGCAAACAAGGAAGTTTCTCCTGGCTCCCGGACCGAACTGAGAACCACCGAAACGTCGATCAGCGGCGATCAGAGTGCGGGCGGAAGCGATGCGTCCGACGGCACAACTGCCACGGCGGCGCCAAAAAACGCCTCCAGGGGTGAACGTTCGCCCCGGGCGACCTGGCCGCCACCAGGTGTCGGGACCAATACCCCTCCCGCGCCAGGCATGCTTGACGCGAAACTGGACGCACGGCCGCAGCCAGCACCCCCGACGAACATGATGGCCACCAACTCGCCGGTCCCGTATAAATCCGTGACACAACTGCGGCCCGCTGTCGCGGTTCCAATTCTCGCCGAACTACCCAAATATGTGAATTTGCCTGTCCTGAATCGTCTCACCGTTGGACACGACGAAACCTTGTTCCACCTTCGACCGCCCCTCGGCATCGAATGCAAGCTTTCGGTGGCGAACCCAGAGCGCAAACCAGGCGATCGAACTCGTTTTGAGTTGCGTCCGCTGGACGACGGCTCTGATGGCCAGTCTTGGCAGGTTGATCTGGTCACCAGTGTCAACTCCAAGTCTGAATTGTACAGCAATATCAAGGAAACTCGTGCCCCAATTGCCCGGCTTATGTGGGGCGACGCCTTTCAATTCCGTTGGCTCAAGGGCGCCGAACAGTTGCCAGGCGATGGCCTGCGAAGTTGCGGTTTAGAAATGGAAGCCAACGGTCAGCAGCATTTTATCTCTCTACGGTCGCCGCAAAAGATCGAGCCACTTGTGGTCGATTTGGACCAAGCATTTAACCCACAACCAATCGTCGGCCTAGGACTTCCTGGCACAGACCTGTGGGAATTGGAATTGATTCGAGTGGAAGGATCTTCGATGCCAGAAGGCGGTACGGTAACTGGGCCGCAAACTGTTAAGGGGATGCGCGGTTCAATTCGAGTGCCTATTGGTGCGTCTGAATTGGACGCCGAAATCGTCCTCAAACTGGGAGAACCTCGGGGTCAAATAGTCGTACGTATGACGGTGCAATACCAGGATATCGACAGCAAAGCGACTCCACTCACGAACGAACGCATCGCCACGTTGAAGCGAACTTTGCCGCGAGAATTCCAGGAAGCCCAAACGAAGCTCGATGGGGTACAATCGCGTCAGGTTGCGTATGCCACCGAACTACAGCAAGCCCGAGATGTATTGAGCGGGGACGCAATGAATGAACAAGCGAATATTACCGCCATTCATTGCGAAGCCCAACTCGAGCACCTCGCCGGTCAGGAAAAAACCCTATTGAAACGACTTCCCCGCATGCAAAAGCGGATCAGTTGGTTCAACGCATTGGCTGAGGCCTGCCGTTTGGTTCATAAGAATGTCCGGCTGCATGTGCGGGTCGCATGTCTAACCGGAACCCATCAGCTTGAATTTCTGACGACGGAATAATTACCTCGTCGCCGACGCGGCGCTGCGTTACCATGATGTTGGCAGTTATTTGCGCCAGAGCAGACGCGTTGGATCGCTCAGCATCCCGATTTGATCAGAGATCCGCGGGTAGGCGCTGATCAGCAGCAGCGTTTTTGCCGACGCGTTTTACCATCGACGGCGCGGCGGTTGACGCGCGCGGGTTGTCACCTGTGAAAAAGGCGGCGACAACCTGGAAATACGGCATCGCTGACGCCACCGACAGACCGATTCCGAAAGCAGTTGTTATGCCCTCGGCGGCCACCCATTCTAACGGCCACCCGTGGCGACCAAGTCCGCGAATACTTTTCGTACTGTCTTGGTCAGGCCGAATTACGTGCTGGCGTACTACTAACCGCGGGGTTAAAATCACATCGCATCACGGCGGGGTGGGGCGGCTGTCGGTATGTCCTCCAATCGCTCCTAATCGGACCACACCGGTTTCCAGTCTGATTTGAATTTGGAGAAGGCGCGGATGTTTTGGTTCCGGAAGCGGCGGCTTGCGGGCAAAAAGGGCCGCTCACGTTCGCGTCAATCACTTTCCGCTGAGTCTCTTGAAGAGCGTCATCTCCTTTCCGCGTCTCCCACGACGATCACCGTGGCGGCGATTGTCCCGCCGCCAGTCTGGCCGGCCGGTTCCAACTTGTTGGACGTTGCGGGCACCCGCGTCGTTACTCCGCAGGACGCTCCGGCGGCGACCGGCACCACCGAGTTGAACATATCTCTGGAGGCGCAGGACCCGGCCACCGGTGCCGTTCTGACGCAAGTCTCGCCCGGCGAGTCATTCAATCTCGTAGCTTACGAGCAAGACGCGCGCACCGTTCCGTATGGGGCGTTTTCCGTCTTTACGGATGTTACCTTTAACTCGACTTTGGCCACGATCTCGTCGGCGGCGAACATCACGCCCGGCACCTACTTTCCCGCCGACACTGCAGGCGGCAATACCGCGACCGCGGGCCAGATCATGAACGCGGGTGGGGTTCAGGCGACCACATCGTATCCACAAGATTATGATGTTAGCGGTCAGTTCCAAGATCCCGCCGGCAACCTGGAGGTGTGGAGCGTGCCGGTAACGGTGCCGACGACGCTGTCGGGAACACAATTGCTTACGTTCACGCCGGGATCCGCCAATGCCGACGGGTCATTCTTCGAGACGACTCTGTTCAACGATCAAACCGAGCAGTTCGTACCCGCGAGTTCCGTCAATTACATTCCAGCGGTTCTGACGGTAAACGGTAGTCAAACCACGCCGACCTTTACCATCGCCCCGGCCCAGGTGACAAACAGCACCACTACGGCGACCAGCCTGGCGTTCACTGTGACCCTCTCGCAAGCTGCCACGACAAGCGTTTCGGTGACCGCTCAGACCGCGATCGCCGGCACCGGTGCCACCTTCGCGGTGCCTGGCAGCGATTACACCACCACATCACAAGTCTTGACGTTCCCGGTGGGAACGCTGACTGATACGTTCACGGTGCCGATTGCCGAAGCGAAGCAGATCCAGGACAACAAGACCTTCCTGGTGAATCTCAGCGGGGCCTCTACCGGTTCAGCCATCGGAACGGCTGATTCGTCGGCAGTCGGCACGATCCTCAACGGCGATGTTCCTATGATGTCCGTCCCGACCACCATCAATGGCATCCCGAATGGCGCGGTGACAACACACGGCACGACCGACACGGGGCCACTTACTTTCACGGTAACCTTGTCAGCAGCGAGTACGCAACCAGTCACCGTGGACTATGCCATACAGGATGGCTTGGGCAACCACGGGGCCAAGGCCGGGAGCAATTACACCTACACCGAAGGCACGCTGACGTTCCCCGAAGGGACAACCAGCGAGATGATCACTGTGCCGCTGGTTGGAGAAACGAACGTCGGCACAGCCACCTCGCCCGGGATACAAAACCTGACGCTCAATTTGTTCTCGCCGGTAAACGCCAATTTCGCGACCTTGGCGACTACCTCCTCGACGACCGGGACGATCACCGAATACCCAACCGTCGTGTCGACGATTACCGTTGCCAACCAAACGCAAGCCGCCCCGCCTGCCGGCTCGGGGACCATGACATTCACGGTACAGTTGTCCCCCGCGAAGAGCACAGCGACGACCGTCGATTTAACGTTTGGCGCCAGCGGCGACACGGCCGTTAATGGAACGGATTACGTCCCATCGCCCGCCAACCTTAGTTCTGTGTTGATCCCAGCGAACTCCACCAGCGCGACCTTTGGAGTAACGATCAACTTACAAACCGAGTATCAGTCGAATAAGGTGTTTACCGTCGACCTTAGCCTACCCACCGGGACAACGGGCGTCACACTCGCAAGCAGCACCGCCACCGGCACGATTACGGCCGGCGTAGTATCGACGCCGACGCTGAACGTGACCGACAACAGCGGGACGTACAACGCCGCGGCCTTCGCCGCAACAGAAACGGTGGCGGGAGTGGGCAGCCAATCCTCGGCTTCGGCCAGCCTGGAAGGTGTGACCCCAACGCTGACCTACTACTCGGGCACGAGTGCCACGGGGACAACCTTGAGCGGCGCACCGACGACGGTGGGCACCTACACGGTTCTGGCGAGCTTCGCCGGCAGCACCGACTATATCAGCGGCGCGGCGAGCACCACGTTCACGATTGGCAGAGCCGTTCCATCAGTGAGTGTGACTGATAATGACAGAACGTATAACAGCGAGGCCTTTGCCGCAATGGAAACGGTGGCGGGAGTGGGCAGCCAGTCCACGGCTTCGGCCAGTCTGGAAAGTGTGACCCCAACGCTGACCTACTACTCGGGCACGAGTGCCACGGAGACAACCTTGAGCGGCGCACCGACGACGGTGGGCACCTACACGGTTCTGGCGAGCTTCGCCGGCAGCACCGACTATATCAGCGGCGCGGCGAGCACCACGTTCACGATTGGCAGAGCCGTTCCATCAGTGAGTGTGACTGACAATGGCGGAACGTATAACAGCGAGGCCTTTGCCGCAACGGAAACGGTGGCGGGAGTGGGCAGCCAGTTCACGGCTTCGGCCAGTCTGGAAGGTGTGAGCCCAGCGTTGACCTACTATTCTGGCACAAGCGCAGCGGGGACGGCCTTGAGTGGCTGGCCGACGACGGTGGGCTCGTACACGGTTCTGGCGAGCTTCGCCGGCAGCACGGACTATACCACTGGCACGGCGAGTATTACGTTCACAATTGGCCCGGCCACGCCGACGGTGAGTGTGACCGATGATGGCGGCACGTATAATGGTGCAGCCTTCGCGGCAACTGACACCGCGTCGGGCGTCGGGAGCCAGTCCACGCCGGCAGCCAGCCTGGAAGGCGTGGCACCAAGCCTGACTTATTACTCGGGCACAAGCGCGACTGGCGCAGCTTTGGGTGGCGCTCCAAGCACGGCGGGTACGTACATGGTTCTGGCCAGCTTCGCCGGCAGCGCCGACTACACCAGTGGCACGGCGAGCACCACGTTCATGATCGCGACGCCACCCAGCAGCAATGTCGCCGCCTTGCCTCTACGAACCTCGCTGACCACCTTCCCCGTCAGTTGGTCGGGAACGGCCGGCACCGGCGGGCCGATCACCTCCTATAACATTTCCGTTTCCATCGACGACGGCCCATTTAACTCCTGGCTCACCACCAGCGCCACCTCGGCTACTTACATCGAGAACCTCCCTCTCGGTCACACGTACGGCTTCATCAGCCAGGCCCAAGATCAGGCCGGCAACGTCGAGCCCGCGCATACCACGGCCGATACGACCATCACGACGGCCCAGCACCCTTGGCAAAATCCTGGCAATTCGATGGACGTCCTCGGCACGGGTGGAACGATCGTACCGGACGATGCCCTACAAGTGATCGATTATTTGACTAACAACGGGTCGGGGACTGTCTTGTCGACGACGTTTCCCGCCGGTTCTCTTTATTATGATGTCCTCGGCCTCGGCGACGTCATTCCCGAGGACGCGCTGAACATCATCGACTTTTTAACCACAGTTCCGACCATTCCGACTACGACCACGCTGACCTCTACGCCAGCCACCAGCCAGTCAGGTCAATCGGTCACGTTTACGGCCAAGGTCGTGGCCAACGAACTTCCGACCGCGACGCCGACGGGCACGGTGACCTTCTACGACGGCTCCACTTCGCTGGGCACTGGCACGCTCAGCTCGGGCGTGGCCACGTTTACGACATCGACGCTGACGGTCGGGACCCACTCAATTCAAGCGGTCTACGGCGGCGGAGCCAGCGCAACCGTCAATTTCGACGGCGGCAATTCGAACTCCCTTACTCAAACCGTCAACGCAATCGCGCCGACTCTTGTTCAACCCCAGGTGAGTGGAGAATTCAGCCTGCCGTTGCAAGCGCAAAGCAGTTCCCCGGTCGTAAGTCCTGCCGTGGTTGCATCCGGCCAGGCAAGTGGTCCAATCAACAACAGCAGTCCCTCGTCGTCCGCCGCTTCGGCACCCATCGCTGCAGCGTCGACCAGTCCAGCGCTCTCATCCGTCAAACCGCTAACTGTGTCCGCTAGCCAGGTTGACTCGCTGCTGTCCAATCCCTTGTTGAATTGGTTGGACGAATAGCTGAATTGGCGCCTTCATCACGACCGTGGTGTCCGCTGGTTGCACGAAACTGGGTGAGCACGCAGTCAGCGACAGCCGCTGAAGACGCATGCCCCTTCACGACGCACAGTTTTTTGACCATACGGGGTGGGCTCGTTGCTAAAATGGCTACCATTCCCAGCCGGACAGGCTCCAGGCTCAACCCATACGGGAAATGTCGACCTGCAAGTGCTTTATGAAGATGACAAGTATCTGCGACTCATAAACCACATACCAATGGTGTCCTATGTTCAATGGAATCCGCGAAAATGCAGGGCAATGGACTCGCCGCCGTTTGCTCAAGGCGACTGGTGTCCTGGCGGTCGGGACGACTTTCGCAAAAATTGCACCGGCGGAACCTAACAACTCCTCCGCCAAGCCGCAGCCATCGTCCGGAAACGAGCCCGCCAAGAAGACGGCCCCATTCATGCAAATCGGCATTTTCCTAGACCCATTCGCGCGTAAGACCCTGGAGGCTCGGTTGGATGGCGTGAAGTCCTGCGGACTGGATTGTGTGCAATTGAACATGAACTGCGTCGGCCTGGGGACAATGCCCGAGGCAATCTCGCCGGAATTGATCGCACGGATTCGCCGTGAAGCCGATGCCCGGGAGATCGAGATCGCTTGCGTACAAGGGACCTTCAACATGTGCCATCCCGATCCGGAATATCGCCGCGTGGGCCTGCGGGGAATCGGAGTGCTGGCTGCAGCATGCCAGCCGTTGGGCACGTCAAAAATTCACATCTGCACAGGCACCCGTAATCGCGGGAGCATGTGGAGCCCTCACCCCGACAACAATTCGCCCGAGGCGTGGACTGACATGGCGGATTGCATTCGCGCTGCGGTGGAAATTACCAAGCCTTTCGGCGTGACCTTGGCCTTCGAACCGGAGGTCAATAACGTGATTGATTCAGCGAAGAAAGCTCGACGACTAATGGATGAAATTGGCTCCCCGCACTTGAAGGTCACGATGGATGCCGCGAATCTATTTCACGCCGGCGAATTGGCGCATATGAGTGACGTGCTGGATCAGGCGTTTGCGCTGCTGGGCAAGAACATCGTCATGGCACATGCCAAGGATCTTAGCCACGACGGCGACGCGGGCCACGAGCCAGCGGGGCACGGAAAGCTCGACTACGACCGCTATCTTTCCTTGTTACATACTTACGGGTTCAAGGGGCCGCTATTGTTGCACGGACTGAGCGAGGCACAGGTGCCTGGTTGCGTGGGGTTTCTGCGCAACAAGCTTGCTCGTGTGGCCGAAGCAGCTTCTAAATCCGATCCAGTGCCGAAGTGACTTGGTCCGTACAGTCTCTGCGGATCGAGCCAATAACTCGTTCCCCGTACGCATTTTCTCAACGCGAACATTTGGCCATGAGGACTTCCTCAACACCAAAGCTTTTTGACGCGGTGCTGAAAGTCGACGCCGTATGTCAGAGTCTCGGGCTGCATGATCACCAGGGCGCTCCGCCAGTTGGACTAGAATCTCGAAAGGCAGGCCCAGAAAATGCGGTCGAGGGGGTGGAGCTTGGGCGTTTGGCTTAACGTTTGTACGCAACCAATTGCTGCCGATAGGCAGATGCTCGATGGCCAGTTCGGCGAGTTTTGCTTTTTATTTAAGTAACGCAAGCAGGGATCAAACCCTATGAAGCTACATTTATTGACTATGACGGGACTCGTCATAGCTGGCCTTTCGAGAATCGCTTTGGCCGAGCCGATCACCCTCAAGTTGTGGCCCAATGGCCCACCTAGTGCCATGGCATCTAAATCGGCAGCCACGACCAAACTGCTCGCGTCGTATGGCGGCGTTGGGCCGACTCGGGTCTCCGACGTCACTGAGCCAACCATCACAGTTTATCGCCCTGAGAAACCCAATGGTGCTTCCGTTATCGTAGCCCCTGGTGGCGGTTTCATGTTTCTCTCGTGGGTACACGAAGGGACACAAGTATGCGAGTGGCTCAATTCACTGGGAGTCACCGCCGTGCTGTTAAAATATCGCACGCCTACGCGTGATGAGAAGGAAATGTTTCTATTGCCCAAGCAGGATGCACAGCGAGCGTTGGGGCTGGTGCGCCATCACGCCGATGAGTGGGGCCTCGACCCGAAGCGGGTCGGCATCCTTGGTTTCTCGGCTGGCGCGAACCTCGCTGGGCATGTCGCCTGGGATGCGATCAGACACGACTACGCACAAGATCAGAATCTCGACGACCCGCGTAGTCCCGATTTTCTAATATTTATTTACGGCGGTGGTTTTCTCGATCGAGACAACCCCACCAAGCTTCGCCCAGCGTTTTCCATTCCGGCCGATGCACCGCCCGCGTTTTTTTTGGTAGCACACGATGACAAGTCAAATCCGATCGAGGCGGCAATGCTGTATCTGGAGTACAAAAAGCAGAACTTTTCTGCAGAGCTTCACATTTACGCAAAGGGTGGCCACGGCTTTGGCATGCGAAAGGATGGCAACCCCGTGAACGATTGGCCTCAGCGCTGTACCGAGTGGATGCAAAGCTTGGGATTATTGCAAGCGAAATAGCCTTTCAGTGCGCCAGCAATTCGCCGGCCGAATGGTCGGCAGCGGAAGGTGAGAAAGTAAATACTCTCACCCGTGATGCCGCATCGTGACTTTTCTTCTGCATCCCTGGCACCTGCCATTGATCGCCTTGGCAGGCTGGATCAATCGGTGACAGCAACCGGCGCCATCCAACTCGTTGGTGATGTTGGCGTAAGCACGCACCAGCGCTGCGGTGGCCTTGCGCGTACAGAGTGCGTAAAGAAGACGTCGCCCTGCCGCAATTCACTTCTTTCTGGCCTTGCTTCGATGTTTTGACCAAACGGGGTGAGCACGCAATCAACGAATGCCGCCGCTTGGTTGCGAAGTTCAGGCATGGCGGTGTTCTCCCAGATGCTAAGTTTGCGTAATGTGCCGACCACAAATAGGTTACGTTCCCCTCTCGCTTCTTCCGAAGGAGTTTATTCTAGGACCGCTCCACTCCGTCGTCTCGTGCGTCCTGCGCCGGCCACGAGTCCGACGATCGATCATCGCCAACTGCAAATAACTCGCACGAATCTCGACCGGAAACGAACCGTGCTCGCCCGGTGGATGAGCCGCCTGCGCCGGGCCTTCCACGCCATCGAGAAGTCCCACACAAGATCTCCCGGCTCGAACAAACCATCCAGCAATGGAGTAAGCTTTGGCCCTAGGACTTACTCTAACATTGGTAGCAACCCGGCAAAGATTTATACGTGCCAGGGATCTCGGGCGGGACGCGTCCGCAGGCTGTTGGCTTCGTCGTCGTCGATAAACATTTCCTTGACCGGATCGATCTTCAGCTTGCGATTCAAAATCCACGACAGCGCGGCGGCGTGACAGGCGATGTGTGAGTGTCGCATGACTTGCGGGTTGGCAGCGGTCTGCCCGCGCGACTTGACGGCGTCGAAGAAATTCCGAGCATGCGCCCCAACATCCAGGCCGACGGTCGTCTTGTCCAGCGTCTTCAGTTCGCTTTTGAGCGACTCGGGATGCACTTCGATCTTACCGCTGTCGCCCGTTTCCACCCATCCTTCGTCTCCCACGAACCGCACCGGGCAAGTGCCCAAATGTTGAATCCAGCCCGGACGTTCGCCAAACGGCGTTTTCAAGAAATCCAACACCAACTTCACGCCGTTGGCATAGTGGCAGGTGATGTTTGTTTCCGTAGGTTCGTATTCGATCGGCAAAGTTTGGTCGGCCTTGTTGGCCCATTGACACAAATCGACGGTGTGGGCGCCCCAGTCCAAAAGCTTCGCCCCCGAATCGAAGTCGTAGTATCCACGCCATTTGCCAGCCACGTACAACTTGTTGAATGGTCGCCACGGCGCAGGTCCGAGCCAGACGTTCCAATCCACCACGTCGCGAGGCGGCGTGGGCTCGCCGGGTAACCAGGTGGTGAGAATTTCCGGAATATAGACCGACGCATACAGCGAATGAATTTTTCCCAGCTTGCCGCTGTGGGCCAGTTCCACCGCCTGTTGAAAATTAGGAACGCTGCGCCGCTGCGTGCCGGCCTGAAACACGCGCCCCGTTTGTTTCATCGTGTCGGACAATTCCTGGCAAAGGCCGATCGTCAGTCCGCACGGCTTTTCGCTGTAGACGTCTTTTCCCGCCTTGGCTGCCATCATCGAGGCGGTGGCATGCCAGCGATCGCCCGTGGCGATCAGTAACGCG
The DNA here is from genome assembly GCA_963807715.1 of uncultured Planctomycetia bacterium. Taxonomy (GTDB): domain Bacteria; phylum Planctomycetota; class Planctomycetia; order Pirellulales; family PALSA-1355; genus CAWECK01. The sequence continues at coordinate 229,745 of CAWECK010000012.1, read as the reverse complement.
TCGATGTCCTTGCGGTCCAGCAGTTCGCGAAAATCGCGGGTCAAGCGGCAATCTTTATTGCCGTAATACTCGTCGACCAATTTCTTTCCGGCATCGCGCCGACTTGCCTGCACGTCGGCAATCGTCACGCACTGCACGTCGGACAGTTTCAACATTGCCTTCAGATCATAAGTGCAGCGTGGTCCAATGCCGATCACTCCTAGCGTAATCTTGTTGCTGGGCGCCACCGCGCCATCCTTGCCGAGGGCCTTGCCAGGAACAATCGTGGGGAACGCCAACGCCACACTCGCCGCCAGCGAACTTTTCAACACATCGCGCCGTGAAAAAGGAACCGAATTAGACATGCAAGATTCCCCTGATCCGATCTTTCCCATTTGGGCGGAGCCTGGAACGGATCCAGGCTCGAACAGGTCGTAATTTTAACAACGCACCCACCGCCCGCGTCTAGCGCGGAATGATTTTTCTTCATTTTCGTAGCCACGATTCATATGCCTGGGTTCCCATGTCCGGATTGAGGCCCGTATATTCCGGGCCCTGAATCCATTCCTGAGAACAATAAGGCATCAGCGTCTCCAGCCGGCTCTGTTGGGCGTCACGCTCGTCGAAGCCACCCAGAACGTGGGGACCGACAACGAGGTCGTAGAGCGGCTAAGGACGCGGGTTAGCCCATTTCGTGGCAGGTGGGTGGTGAGGCACACCCTCTAGAATTTCCTTGCGGCAAGATCAGCGGGGCTCAATAATCAATGTTTGAGATGCACGAGGCTTCCCTTGCCATTTCGGCAAATACGGAATTAGAAGACCGGGAGGCACCCTCGCGCCGGCTTGAAATCTGAGGAGGTTCCGATGAAACGAATCTGGGTCGTGGCAAGTATCGCGTGAGCAGCCATGTTAGCGACCGATACGTTGGAAACTGCGGCCTACGCGCAGGGTCGCGGTGGCGGCGGCTGCCATCATATGGGTGGCGGCAGCATGGGCATGAACTCGATGGGCGGCGGCATGGGTTCGGGCATGATGGGCGGCGGCATGGGCTCTTACCCGATGATGCAACAGGCTTATCAGCAGCAGATGTTGCAGCAGCAAGCCTATCAGCAACAGCAGCAATATTTACAGGTTAAGTCCGCAGCGCGGGCGAATAAGATCGAGATGATCAAACAGCGCCTGCGCGGCCGAACTGGCCAAGAAGAATGAGATCAAAGCCCCGGCCACCTCCAGCCTGCTCACAACGACCAGTCCATAAATCGCCGGGACTGACAAATCGTACCGACTAGCCAATAAACAGCAAGCCGCCCAATCACAGTGACTGGGCGGCTTTTTTGTTTGCCGGCCATGTTTTGAATCTCGGAGATGTAAGTCCACTGCGGGGCCGTGGTGAGCAATTCCGTTTTAAAGCAATGATTAGCGTCACAGGTGAAGAATTCGAGTTTATAGACTTTGCCCCGCGTGTGTCAGTTGCTAAACGGAGGCGCAGCGGATCCTGCGATCTGACTTGGCAGTCAGAGTGCCGGCACTGCGATAGATGCCCGGTTTGTCGGCGCTCAAACACCTGCCGCCGGCTCATGCGCGTAGCCGCGCGACCGACCAACCGGGTATCTATAGCCGGCAAGCGCCCGGTGCCAAAGGTCCGGAGCGTCCGCCGCGACCCTTCCACCAATCAACCCATAGGACACGAGGATGCACACGAAGCGTGAACGGCCATGATCCTCGCCTTGCTCCTTTATTGGCGTGAGGAACTTTCTCCCCACGGTCCGAAGATCATGCGGCCGACTGGTCAATGCGCGCTTGGGTTGCTCCGGACGGATGCTTCCCGCCATTTTCTTGTGATCATCCTAGCACCGTCGTAAAATCAATTAAGACCTAATGACCCGACTCTCGGAAACGTGTCCGATCGATATCCCCAAAGCGTGCGTTTCAATTTCCTTCTATGGCCAAACAGAGAAGGACGGGGAACATGCGACGACTCACGGCAGGTCTGGTGGTTATCGGATTGGTGGCCTTGGTGGGCCGCGCTGACGATACGCCAGCGCCAAAAAAGTCGTTGGCGTATGACGATGCGCCGGCGCCGAACAACTCGCCGGCGTTTGGCGCCATGAAGAAGGAACTCACGGAGGCGCAGGCGAAGCACGCCAAGGAGCTAAAGGACGCCCAGAAGGCGGTCCGTGACGGGAAGACGGACGCGGAAACGCAAGAAGCGCAGAAGAAACTCGCGGACATCACGAAGGACCTTCCCGGTCCGAAGTATGCCGTACGCTTCCTTGAGTTCGCCGAACAGCACCCCGAGGATCCGATAGCCTTCGCCGCTGCGCTGGCCTGCCTCGGCCGCCGACCGCCACATCGCGCAGACTCCGCCTGCCCCCGGACAAGCACACATCCTACTCGTGCTTCTCAACCGTCCGTTGGAGATATTTGTCGAACCAGTCCGCCAGCAGCGGATAATCCTTGCCCATATCGGGCCAGCGATGCCCGGCTTTCTTCCGAGTGATCAGCTGATGCGGAACCATATTCTCCTCCAATTTTGCAACGAACCGCTCGGACTGCTCGTAAGGGACCGCCAGATCAGAATCGCCGTGGATGATGAGCGTCGGAGCCGTGTCCTTGGTGACGGCATCCAGGGGCGACAACTCCTGTAGCACCTTGATCTGCTCTTCTTTCGGCTTCTCCTGTACGCCGACCGCCTGCTCACTAGGCTTGACCGGATCGAACTCGACAATGGTGCGCCCGACTTTACCGTAGTTGACCAGATCGCAGGCCGGGTTGAAGCACGCCACCGCCTGCACCCGGCTAGAAGCTTGATCGACCGGGTCCTTCGCCGACTGGTCACCGGGTTTGCCGGCGGTGCCGATGGACAGAGCAAGGAAGCCGCCGGAGCTCCCTCCCATGATGCCGAGGCGATCGGGGTCCACGCCGTAGCCCTTGGCATGGACCCGAATGAAGCGCACCGCGCGATGAATGTCCGGTACGATCTCGCTCACGGTGAATTTGGGTTGGGCGCCGTGGCAAACCGCGAAGAGGGTATACCCTCGGTCCAAAAATGGCTTGACGATGCCGGTCTCAAAGGGTCCAGAATCCACTAGGTTGATACCGGACTTGAAACCGCCGCTGACAATGAAGATCACGCCGATGCCGTTCTGTTTCGGGGGCTTCCAGACATCCATCGTCAGGGCCATACCGAATTTGCGCCCATAGACAACATCGTGTATGCGCTCTTGCGCAGGCGTGGTTTGCTCCTGGGAGTACGATCAGCACCAGGAGGATTAGAGCCGCAGGTAGAATTCGAATCATGACGCTCATTTACACAGTGTCACCAAAACTTGTGCTTCTTCTGCGACAACGCACCTCCGAAGTTTCACTCTGTTTTACAGGGCCAACGGCTTGTCGAGCTTTCTTTGCTCATCCGTGCGCTTGCTGCACCTGAGGCATAGTCAGTCCACAAACATCAACTCGTCCGACATCAACAAGACATGCACCATTCGTTCCCAGGGGCGAAGCGGCCGCAAACCTCCGCGGGCACTAGAATCCGTCGCAGATTGTTCTGCTGGCGACGAGGCGGCCAACTCCTCGGCAGCAAGGAATCGGATGGCGAGTTCGATTTCGTCCGCCGTCGGATCGCGCTGCAAGACCTGCTGATACACATATTGGACTCGGTGCGATGTTTCAGCGAACAACTGAAAATCAGCCCGCGCCGCCAGGCTGCAAGCCATCTGCATGGCGAACGGGCTATTAAAAAAGAACAGCGCCTGTTGGGGCACCGTGGTGGTATCGCGCTGGGCCGTGGAAAGATCCGGGTTCGCGAAATCGAAGATTCGGAACAAAGGAAGCAAGTCATTGCGATCAACAAGTCCATAGACCGTGCGGCGATTGGAGTACGGCTGCTGAGAACCCATGCCGCTGCTGAAGCCGCCCTTCTTGTTCAATTGTGGTTGCATCTGCAGAGCTACCGGCCGACCCCCAAGGGAACGATCGAGTTTGCCCGCAACAAACAGGAGCGTATCGCGCATCGATTCGAGGTCGAGTCGCCGGCGGTTCGCTTTCGCCAGCAGCCGGTTGTCCGGATCCAACTTTTCATGGCTCAGGTTGTCATCGCATTTTTGCTGATACACGCTCGAAAGCATCAACAAGCGGTGCAGTTTCTTGAGCGACCAGCCGTCGTGCACAAAGCGCCAAGCGAGGTAGTCGAGCAATTCGGGATGGCTCGGCGGATCGGAACGCAACCCAAAATCGTCGGGCGTTGTCACCAGACCGACGCCGAATTGGTGGATCCAGACGCGATTGACCATGACCCGAGCCGTGAGTGGATTCTCCGGACTGACAATGGCTTTGGCCAGTTCCAGTCGGCCGCTCCCCTGGGTGAACGGCTCCCGTTTCTCTCCCGCCAGGATCGCCAGAAACTGGCGGGGAACTTCCTCACCTAATCGATTCGGGTTTCCCCGGATGAAGATTTGGCTGTTCTTCGACTGCGGGCTGTCCATGAGCGCCATCGCTCGCTGGGGAGCGCCTGGATGACTGGCATCAAGACGCGTTATGTCTGCGCGAAGTGGTCCGATCTGCATGAGCGCCGGTACGTTGTAGAGAGTGCGGATCAACTCCGCGGACAAGTTACCGGGGCTATCCTTGCCGTAGAACACTTGGCGTAGCGCTTCCTGCTCCTCTTCGGGCAGTGCCCGGCTTTCGGCATCACTCTGCAGCTTCTCTTGCCAGCGTTTGTTGATGTCTGCAAGAAGTTTGCCATAGCACTCCGCCACATCCTGCAAAGAGGTCGGCGGTTTGCCTGCAAACGCCCCAGCCACCAAAGAGTTCACGGGATGGGGGAGGGAATTGTCGGCGATTTTGGCCGATAGTACCTGAGCCAGCTCGCCGAAGTCCGAAGCCGGCAGTGCCGCAAACGCGAACCAGGGAGCGAAGACCGGATCAGATTCCGGGTCCAGCTTTTCCAGCGCCTTCAGCCAACGCACGGACCCGGTCCGCAGGATTTTCCGGTCACTCAACCCGAAATCCTCGCCTTCGAGTTCGGCCAGTTTGATCGGATCCCGGCTCAGGAGCAGATACTGGACTGTCTGCTCGCGGTGCTGCTTGAGTATCTCGACCTCTTGTTTGCGGATGAAGTCATCCCACTTCGCCTGCAGTGGCTTCCGTTTCGACAAGTACTCCGCGTACGCTTTCGGATCGGGGGCATTGCCGACGACGGGCATCTCGTCCGGCGCGATGGAACTGGAAAACACACCGTGGAGGGAATAGTAATCGCGAGTGGGAATCGGATCGTATTTGTGGTCGTGGCACCGCGCGCAGGTTACCGTCAAAGCCATCGTGCCGCGCGCGACGACGTCGATCCGGTCGTCGATCGTGTCGTGGATGTTGTTCTCGAACTGCCGGCCAACGGTCAGGAACCCCAGCCCGGCCAACGGCTGCTTGTTCTCGCCAAGTTCCAATTGATCGGCGGCAAGTTGTTGTCGCAGGAATTCATCGTAGGGCAGATCGTCATTGAACGCACGAATCACATAATCGCGATAGGTGAAGGCGTACGGACTGTCGGTACTGGCGTAGCGAGCCACATCGAGCCAATGACGTCCCCAGCGTTCGCCGTAATGCGGCGAGGCCAGCAATCGATCCACGACTTTTGCGAACGCGTCCGAAGACTCGTCTGCTATGAAAGCCGCGACTTCCGCTGGTGTCGGCGGCAAACCAATCAAGTCGTACGTAGCCCGACGGATCAGCGTTCGTTTGTCCGCCGGCTGTGCCGGCTCCATTCCAGCGCCTTCGAGCTTGGCCAGGATGAACGCATCAACAGGTGATTGCCCCCAGCTTTGGTTCTTGACCGCGGGAACCGCGGGTTGCTTGACTGCTTGAAAGGCCCAATGCGTGCGGGCATTCATTTTGAGCTTGTCTTCCCGAACCTCCGCCCGAGGCAGCGGCGCTCCCATCTTCACCCAAGTTTCGAGATCGGTGACTTGAGCATCGGTCAGTTTCTTGCCATCCGGCGGCATGCGGAGGTCGTCATCTTTGTAGCGTACGGCCTTGATCAGCAAACTGTGATCGGGGTCGGCAGGCACAAAAACTTGCCCGGTATCGCCTCCTTGGAGCAGTCCCTCCGAACTGTCGAGCAGGAGTCCTCCGTTGGCCTTCTTGCTTTGCTGGCTGTGGCACTGGTAACACTTGTTCGTCAGCAGTGGGCGAATCTTGCTTTCAAAGAACTCAACACCCCCCTTGGCATCGTTACCAGCAAACGGTGCGGCGCGGAGCGTGGGAGACGTACCGGCAACCAACCACAGCGCCAGCCACCGCCAACGCGATTTACTCAGATGCACGCTTCGCACAGATTTTTTCCTTCCCTCATACAGTCGAGCAGTTGGCACGTGGTCCGCCGGGTCTCAAGCAATTAAGTCTTTCACCACTTCGCCGTACACGTCGGTGAGGCGAAAATCCCGGCTGGCGTGGCGGTAGGTCAGCCAGGTGTGATCAAAACCGAGTAGGTGCAGAATCGTGGCATGCAGGTCGTGGATGTGGACCTTCTTTTCGATCGCCCGAAAGCCGAATTCGTCCGTAGCGCCATGCACGTAACCGCCTTTAACGCCGCCGCCTGCCAGCCACATGGTAAACCCGTGGTTGTTGTGGTCGCGGCCTTTGCCCTTCAAGTTGTTGGGCAGTCCCATCGGCAATTCCACGGTCGGGGTGCGGCCGAACTCCCCTCCCCAAATGACCAGAGTGTCTTCAAGCATGCCCTGCTGTTTGAGATCCTTCAGTAACGCGCCGATCGCCTGATCGCACTTTTTGGCCATCCCGCGGTGGCCTTCTTCCAGGTTCTGGTGGTGGTCCCAATCGTTGCCGATCCAGGCCTGCACGAATCGGACTCCCCGCTCGACCAGGCGTCGCGCGATCAGACACTGCCGGGCCTCGGCGCCGTCGCCGTACATGCGGCGGACCGACTCGGGTTCCCGGCTGATGTCGAACGCCTCGCTAGCTTCCAACTGCATGCGCGAGGCCAGTTCAAACGACTGGATGCGGGCCTCGACCTGCGCATTCTTGTCGCGCTCGTGACGGTGACGTTCATTGAGTTCCCGCAGCAGGTCGAGTTGCCGGCGTTGGTCCGCGCTAGCAATACGCTGGTTGGTGGTGTTTTCAATCAGTCTTTCGATGTCGGTATTCTGGGTGTCGATGTAGGTCCCTTGGTAAGCGCCGGGCAGAAACCCTGCCCGAAAGTTCTGGGCGCCGCCATTGTTTGGGTATCCGCCCGGACGCATGGCGACAAACCCGGGGAGGTTTTGGTTCACACTCCCCAGACCATAGGTCACCCAGGAACCGAGACTGGGCCGGATCAGCCGGGCGTCCCCGCAGTTCATCAACAGGCACGACGGTACATGGTTGGGCACGTCCGTCTGCATGGAACGGATCACCGCGATGTCGTCGATGCACTCCCCGACGTGGGAAAATATTTCACTGACTTCGATCCCGCTCTGACCGTAGCGTTGGAACTTGAAGGGGGACTTCATCACGGTGCCAGTGCGGCGTTCGGTTACCAGGTGCATGCTCTTGGGGAGTTCCTGGCCATGATATTTATCGAGTGCCGGTTTGTGGTCGAAGGTATCAACGTGGGACGGACCGCCGTTCAGAAACAGGTGAATCACGCGCTTGGCCTTGGCGGCGAAGTGTGGTTCCTTCGGCGCCAGAGGGGAGTCGACGTTGCCGGCCGAGCGCGTTTCGTCCCCGAACGCCTCGCCCATGATACCTGTCAATGCGAGCGCTCCCATGCCCATGCCGCTGCGGCAGAGTAAGTCCCTGCGGGTCATGGACAGGCCAGGGCCCTTCCCAGCGCCGCGATTGATTTTGTTCGTCACGATGTACTCCTCAGTTCGTTTCGGCTGCTGGGCGGAACCTGCTTGATGGATGCCTACCATGGATGAAGAAAAGGACATGCGATTCGGCAATTCCCGAACCACCTGCGGATGGATAATGGTTCATAGACGACGATTCGTGTTACTGGAGCGTGCTGGGATTCCCTTTCTTGCTGCGGACCTTTTGAGCAAATCGGGCGACGTTGATGACGCAAAGTTTGTGCATGCCCCGGCCGATCACTTCGTGCTCGTCATGCGCTTCTAGCTGAAATGAAACCACCGCGCCCTCGGCCTGCACAACACGGGCTCGGCAGGTGACGGTCGCGCCGATAGGCGTTGGCGCCAGATGACGAACTTCGAGAAATGTCCCCACCGTGCTCTCGCCGGATTCCAGAAATGGTAAGACTGCATCCCGTGCCGCATGCTCCAGGAACCAAACCAGCCACGGCGTACAGAGTACAGCCGGCATGCATCCGTCAGCGAAATCAATCGCATGCTTCGCTTCGACCACGAACCGCTGCTCGCCGGTCGTACCGGTCTTGGGGCTGTTCTTCATTCTCTTCCCTCCGCGCTGTGGGCCGCTTCTTCAGCGCCCGGCGGTAGCCTCCGCGGAACAGAGCGCGCCGCACGCCTTGGCCGCGGCTGCGTCGGCCGGTCGAAAGGCTTCGCGAGCTGTGGCTGCGGTGACCCCGCCATTCACGGCGGACACGATCGCGGCCATGGCATTGAGGACATCATCCCCAATGCCCGATAATCGGGACTTTTCGATCCGGCCCCGCGTGCAAACCTGGCAGCCCCGTGTCATGGTCACGGCGAGCCCGATTAGTTGCTTCTCCCGGTCGGTGAGCAGCGAGGTCTGGTGCGTCCGTCCCAAGAATTCCAATACCAATGCGCCATCGTATCCCATTGTCGGACTCCCGTAGTTTGTGGAATTACTGTTCAATTTCAACGCAACTCTTTCCCGTCCTCTCAGCCAGTTCCGGGAGATAAGCGACCATCGTTCCAATTCCTGCGCGACCGGGACTACAAATCGAATAAGTCAGCCAGGTCCATCGGCTTGCCCAGCATTTCCTGCCACTGCTTTTTCTGGGCATCCGTGAGCAGGACCTCCAGTTTGCCTTCGAGGTCGTCGCGGACCTTGATCACCTTGGGTTGAATTTCCTTAAGCGTGCTGCCCTTCTTAAGCTCTCCCAGCAGCAGCTGGGTTTCTTTGTGCGCCTGCTGCATCATTACCATGAATTGCTTCCGTTGCTCGTCCGTAACTTGTAGGTCTTTCCAAACCTCCCCGTTCCGAAGCCCCTCCCGTTGCAACTCCAACTGACGCAGGCGCGTGCGTTGGCCTTCGTTGAGGGTTTCCTTTAACATCGCTGCCAGTTTCTCTTGTGCCTTCGGACCGTATGCTTTGAGTTCTTTCTTTCGGTCCTCCGGCTTCAGGCCTTGGATCTTCTGTGAAAGCTGCTTGAAGTCCGGAACCAGTTCCCCGAGGTGTTGCTGCAACTTTTCTTTCTGCTCCGTGGTCAGCTTCAGGTCCTCCTGTACCTTGTCGCGGGATACTATGAAGGAGCCGCCGACGTCGTGCCGCAGCTTTTTGAGCGTCTCCTCGGAGACATCCTGAGTCGCAGCCTGTACGCTCGCGCCAATCGTCTCCAGAATTGAATCTGCTGTCTTCTCGGCTTGCTCGAAGTTCTTGGCGTCCAGATATTCTTTAAGTTTTTGCATGAGCGCGGTGGCCTTCTCCTTGTCGCCGGCGTTCTGGATCCATGCAGGTAGTTCTTTTTGGATTTTCTGAATCTTGGCAGGCAGACGTTCCGAGAGGGGCAATGCCTCCGTCTTCGTGCGCGCCTGCTCGGGGACGTCCTGGGGGGCGGCCGGTGCGCTCACGCCTATCATCTGCAGAATTGCATCCGCGGTTTTCTCGGCTTCCTCGAAGTTCTTGGCTTTCAGATGCTCTTGCATTTTGCGCATGAGCGCAGTGGCCTTCGCCTTGTTGCCGGCCTCGGCCTGTTGGATCCATGCAGGTAGTTCCTTCTGGATTTTATGAATCTTGGCAGGCAAGCGTTCCTCGTAGGACGATGCGTCCTGGGGGATCGCTGGGGCGTCAGCCGCAGCGCCCTCGGCCTTCTTGTCGCCCAGTTGTTCCAGGATCCGATCCAGTTCGGCTTCCGCTTCGAGGGGCTTGCCCGCGTCGAACAGCGGCTTGACCTTCTCTTCCATGGCCTTGGCGATGTCCGATGGATCGCGCCCGCTGGCCGCCCATTTTTGCGCCTGCCTGCACGTGCTCGACCTTTTCCGTAAGACGTTTTGTGGGGTCGTTCGAGGTTGGGCTGGTGGGCAGCGTCGACTGCGGTTTGTTTTCACCCCCCTGGTCGGAAGTCGGTGCGCTCACGCCCATCAGCTTCAGAATTGAATCCGCTGTCTTCTCGGCTTCCGCGAAGTTCATGGCATCCAGATGTTCCTTCAGCTTTTGCATGAATGTAGCGGCCTTCTCCTTGTTGCCCGGCTTCTCAGTCCATGCGGGTAGTTCCTTCTGGATTCTATGAATCTTGGGAGGCAAGCGTTCCTCGTAGGACGATGCGTCCTGAGGGATGGTTTCGGCGGCAGCCGGTGTGCTCGTGCCCTCGTTGAGCTGTTCGAGCACGCGATCCAGCACCGCCTCCGCTTCGACGACATTTCCTGCTTCCATGAGCGGCTTGAACTTCCCCACCATTGTCTTGGCGATGTCCGATGGATCGCGCCCGCTGGCTGCCCATTTTTGAGCGCCTTCCTTCACGCGCTCGACCTTTTCCGTAAGACGCTTTGTGGGGTCGCTCGAAGGTGAGTTGGTGGGCGGCGCCTGCTGCGGTTTGTTTTCACCACCTTGGGCGGCAGCGTGTGCGCTCATGCCCATCATCTTCAGAATTGAATCCGCGGACTTTTCAGCTTCCTCGAAGTTCTTGGCTTCCAGATGTTCTTTCAGTTTTTGCATGAGCGCAGTGGCCTTCTCCTTGCTGTCGGCGTTCTGAACCCACGCAGGGAGTTCCTTCTGAATTATATGAATCTTGGGAGGCAAGCGTTCCATGAGGGGCAATGCCTCCTTGTCCGCCTTCGATGAATCGGGAGTAGCCGGCTGTTTCGAGTCCTGCCCAGACGCAGAACTGGCAAACAGCACCGCCACGATTCCAAGGACTAACAGGCGCTTCATAATCAACTCCCTTAGATTAATGGAACTCGGATGGAACGTCGCTTCGCGGGGGATGGTCGAAGTGTGAATGGCCGGTTCAGCCATGCATGGATGGTTTCCTTTGGTCAAGCGGAGACACGCAGCATGAGCCACCATCGGATGTTGTTCTCATTTTCATCTTGTCATGTGATGGAACAATGGGGTTAAGACAACAGGCGTGCACGATATATTCTCACTTCGTGTCCTGCTTGAGCTGTTTTAGCAGACGATCCAGTTCGGCTTCTGCTTCGATGACTTTGCCAGCTTCGATCAGAGGCTTGAACTTCTCCTCCATCGTCCTGGCGATGTCTGATGGATCGCGCCCGCTGTCCGCCCACTTGTGTGCAACCTCTTCGATGCGATGAACTTTTTCAGAGAGACGTTTGCGTGCGTATTCCGCGAGTTGCGTGCCACCATCCTTCGCGATCTCGCGCAGTTTCGCCTGCTGCTGGGCAGTGAGCAAATTCTTGATCGCCGCTCCCAGCCCAACGTGGAGATGCTTCAATTCACGCTCGACATCCAAAACCTTATCAAGCTGTGCGCCCAAGGCCGATTCATCCACGCGCTCCTGTTTCGCCAGCGTCGCGAGCGCGGCCGCTTCGTTTTGCAGCTTGGCTCGCAGTTCGTCGGAACGTGGCTGCGTCTTCTCCAGCCGAGTGCGTAACGCGTCCTGCTGTTCCTGAGTCAACGCGATGCGGTCTTGTGCCAAGAGCACAAGCTCCGGTGGAAAAAATGCCCCTGCGAACGGGTCGGCGATTTTCTTGGAATCGTCGGCTGCGAAGAGCGGAGATACCAAAGTGAGGAGAGCAATGAAGGCGATGAGTTTCATGGTGCGCGCCGGCGTTAACTTGCGTTTCATGATCACAGGTCCCATTTTTGAAATTCGCGGTTAATCGAGCATTGAGGCGGTGGGCGACTCCCACGCTGGGAACGACGAGGGCGGCTCAACGGAAATCCGCGCGATAGCTTCTTGCGCTGAAGAGCAGGCGGCGGCCACGTCCGGGCGCGTCCTCGAAGCGTTGCGGTGTCTGGGCGCCATTGCAAACGCGAGTAAAGCCGCACAGGCTGCTGCTGCGGCAAACCAACGCCAGTAGTGCGGTGACGAATGAGCAGGTGAACATGGGAATATCGTTATTCCGCCGACCCCGTTCTCGATAATCGTCGCCGCTTCTGCTGCCGCGCCGAGAGCCACGTCGAGATTCATGTAGTCTAGATACAAAGCTCGCAGCTCCGCGTCTTGGTTCAGCGCCGCTTGCAACGCGGCAGCCTCCGCGGCGCCCGCCTGTCCATTCACATATCGTTGAATCTGTTCGTGCCAATGGTTTTTCATCCGAGTTCCTCCCGTACGATAGCACGTCGGACGCATTCCAGCAGCGACTGGCGGATGCGATGCAGCAGCTTGTAAAGCGACATCGCCGTCTGCCCGCGTTGTGCGGCGAGTTCATCGATGCGAGTGCCCTTGGCATAGGCGCCGAGCACCAGCGCACGCTGCGCCTCCGACAGCTTCTGCAAGCATGTTTCCAGCGCCTCGCGCTGCGCTTCATGCCGCTGCTCCGCCGCTTCAGCCTCATCGGCGAGCCTGCCCACGAGTTCGTCATCGAACACATGACGATCCCGCGCCTGATCCCGCAGATACGCCAGCGCCTCATAACGAGCAACGCCGAAGGCCCACTTCCGAAAATCCCGCGTGGCGTCGAACTCCGAAAATTTCTGCCACAGCACCACCGCCACCTCCTGCATGATTTCCGAGGCATCGCCACGCGAAGGCAGCAGTGACCGAATGAACGTACGCAGCGCTGGCTCATGCTCCGCGAAGAGGCGGAGGAACTGATCGTGATGCTGGTCATTCAAGTCTGGCATGCGGACGCGTCACCTATATTATTATCTCCACAAAGACGCTTCATTTGCCGACAAATGTTTTGGCGAGTTCATGGGCGTGCCGCTTTCGTCTGGCCGATGGAACACCAATCCGCCCTAAAGTGCTGTGCCACCACCCATTCGAGTGCGATATCGCACTCGATCGTAGCGACGCCGAACTCCCTATCAAAAAGAGTTAGTTAAATGGAACGACGTCAGAATTGGCGAGTTTCCGGAACTCTGACAGCAGTTGCATTTTGCAACCGACGTTCGCGTCTGATCGGAGCGATCGGGACTGACGGGGCAGTCCCAGAATCGACGAGTTAATGCGACCGTTGATCCCGCTGGCCTCGGTCACCCCTGTTCACGGACGGATGACGTGCTTGTGTTAGTTTCGACGATCGGTCGCTTTCCGGGATTCTCATGTTCCCACGAGTTCTTGACGACGGAACGGCATCGGTACTGAGTCGGACAGACTGCGACATCGCTCTGCTCTTGATTGCTTCGGTCGACGTGACGCGCGTAGCCGTTAGGCCACGAGGCTATTTGAACCACTCAGAGAGCTTTAGTTCGCGTTTGCCCTTCTTCAATTCCTCATTCAGATGCAGTTCCACAACCTTGTCAAAATTGCCGCCATCATACAGGTAGAGCACACCATTCTTCAGATCACATATATTGGAATAAAAAGTTTTGAAATGCCCTTCTTGATGGGTCGCTCGCAAAGTGGAGCGGAAAAGATTGACAGACAATGCTTGGCCTTCCGACAGCATCTTCGTAGCCGCTTCGTAGCGCTTGCAGGTGATCTTATCGCGCGGCGTGATCGACTGCTGAAAGTTGGTCACGACCTGATAATCACCGCTGCCACGGAGCACCATAAAGCGGATCCCCTTCTCATCAAGTCGCCTCGCCAAAACCCCAAGCGCTTCTTCAACCGTCGCACAACGGCTCATCATCGCGTCGATCAGTTGGACGCCTTCGTCCTTAATTAGTGCAGTGCCTTTATCTGGCGTAAACTCCAGGATGGCTGTTCTTCCGCTCCGGTCACCCAGCAGACATTGAGCTCCGTTTGGCAGTGCTGCGCCGTCGAAAAACAACCCGTGGTCGTTCATCCCTCCTTGGGGAATACCGTCGGCATACCCCAAAAACACGATGCCATAGCGATCATGCTCTGGAGGAAGGAACCAGATTCTGGTGTCCGGGTTGAAGGTGGCTTCGTTGTCTTCATTGTTTCCCGCAAGGACGAATCCATCGCGGCACGCAACGAAGATGGTGCAGCCAAATGTCGTCGGGTTGGCGCACACGAAGAATCCGTAGATGGTGGTCAAGAGACCAATCGCGTTGCGCATGGCGGTCTTCAGGTTGGTGTTATGCAATTACGGACGTTGGACAATTCGGCCTAGCAGGTACTACCTCATCGATCATACCCGAGGCAATCCCCCAACCACTACTCCCAAGTCGGTGGAACCCCGATTTCTGGACCAGGTGGCAAATGCCTGCCGGGTGAAGCATCTGGCGTATCGGACGGAGCGATCTTACGTCGCCTGCATCAAGCGTTCATTCTGTTTCACAACAAGAAGCATCCCCAAAAAATGGGATCACCGGAAGTTCGCGCGTCTCTCAGGCATCTGGGCCGCGATCGCGACGTCTCGGCTCACGCGGTAGTCGGTGAACGACGACGCCCCTGCCAGGCGGCCTCGGCGAGCAGTCGGCGGACGACTGGCGCGCCTTTGCGCGTAATGTGCCCAAACCGATTCTTGTCGCCCGACTGGACGTGCGTTAGAGACAGACGTTGATCTGCAGTGGCTTTGGAAACAGCGCCGCGTCTATGTCTTCGATGGATCGACGATTTCGATGCCGGATACGCTGGAGAATCAACGTGCCTATCCGAAAAACGTGGCCCAGAAGCCCGGCTTGGGATTTCCTATCGCGCGGATCGTAGCCGTCTTCTCTCTTGCCTGCGGGACAGTTCTTGATGTGGGCATACCTCAATTCTTGAGAACCCCAGTAAACGACCGATTGCTGCAACGAACGCGAGCGGACCATCCATTCGTGGGCCGCTGTCATTGATGTCGGCGGCTTCCGGTCCCGTTGACCCGTCGAATTTTGGACAGACCAATCAAATGAACGGACGGTTCTCGGCGCAATCTCCAGCATGTAAACCTCAGGCTGAAAGATTGACAGTCATCTGTTTAGCCTTTCCAATAGTGACCGCTGATTCGCAATGGCGAGTCGCCGTTGAATCTAGCCACGCCAAATCAACTACGAGGCCTTTCTCGATGATCGAGAGGCACTGTTAATCAAGAGGAACCGGGGGCGAACTCGCAGGTTTCGACCACGTTAGAGTCGTTTTGCGATTGTTCCCCGGTGCCATTCAACCGGAATTCGTGGCTGTTGCTTCACCGCGGGAATGACTAAGTGATAAACCCAATGCCTATGGCAAGAGTCTCGACTCATCGGAAGCAGCCGATCTTTTTGAGTTGGATCGTTTGTGTGATCTGCGCTGCTCCAGGCAATTCAGTGCTTTGGGCCCAGGTTTTGCGTTCCCCAACCGACAACGGCGCGGCAGGCTCCGCACAGACTGGCGAGCGACCGCGCGTCTCGAAGCGCTCTCCACCCCAGCAGCGGCACGCCCCAGTCGGCGCAGCCTCGCGCCATCTGCACGTTTCAAAGCATCGGCCTCTACTGGACGCCCGACGGCGGCGCGGAAGACAAGATTTGCCGGGTTCGTTATCGTCCGGTCGGCGAGCCTGCGTGGCGCGAAGCGCTGCCCCTCTGGTTCGACAAACGGATCGGCGAATATCGCGGCAGTATCGTGCAACTGCCGAGCGGCACAACGCATGAGGTGCGGCTGGACGTCTCGGCCGACGGGCCGACTGCGGAGTTGAAGGCGACCACCTGGCGCGAGGCGTTCCCGATCGCCCGAATTATTGAGGTTGAAGATGCGGCCGGCAAGACTTTAAGCGTGGACCAGTCGGGAACGGCGCAAGGGTACGTTCTCTACACGCACCGCCCAGGTGCCGCCACTGCCACGATTGACGCCGCGGATAAGGTCGACCAGTGCGTGGAGGTTACGGCCTCGTATGTCATTTTGCGCGGCCTGACGCTCCGCCGGCCGAAGATTCACGGCATTGCCCTCGGTCAAGGCGCGCACGACGTCGTTATTGAGGAGTGTGACATCAGCGGCTGGGGCCGCGTGGACAAAGATGGCTGGGGAGTGGACCTCGACGCGGCCATTTACTGCAAGTTTCATCCTCTCTCGCGTGTGATCGTCCAGCGGAATCGGATACACCACCCGCGGTCCAATTCGAACACCTGGCAGGAATTTCGCGAAGGCGGAGGAAGACGCCATCCGCTCGGTCCCCAGGGCATCTGCTTCTTCGACAGCGCTGGCAATCATGTCTTCCGCTACAACGAATTCGTGACGGACAACGACCACTTCGCCAACGACATTTTCGGCGGAGGCCCCAACAGAAGTTTGCGCGGCTTCCCAGGCGCCGATTCGGATGTCTATGGAAACCACATCGAAGGTTGCTGGGACGACGGCCTGGAAATGGAAGGGGGAGGCTGCAACGTTCGGGTCTGGGGCAATTACATCAACCGAACGATGGTCAAGATCGCCATCGCCGGAGTGTCCGTCGGGCCGATCTACATCTTCCGCAACGTCGCCGGAAGTAGTCGCTTTGGGCACCAAGGCTGGGGAGGTGGGCCATTTCTCAAAATGGGAGGCGCGCCTCTGACAGGCGGTGGCCGTGCTTATGTCTTCCACAATACGATCCTTCAGCCGCCAGGCCCGCCTGATGCACACGGTTCCATCGGCTGTAGCGAAGGGCTTTGCCAGTCCGGTGGACCGGAACTTCTCTCGGTCGTGTCGCGCAACAACATTCTTCATATGCGAAGCGACACCGGAAAGGCGATTCGCGATTCATCGACCCAGCCGACCCATGACTACGACTACGATTTGATCTGGGGTATGGTCGTCTCGGCCGGAACCCAGCAGCAGCACGGCGTGATCGGGGCGCCGGTGTACGAAGTGTCGCTCCCGGCTGGCGACTTCTCGCTCGCTCGCAGCAGCCTCGGCTTTGACGCAGGCATCGTGATTCCAAATTTCAACGACGATTTCCGTGGCCGCGGCCCCGATATCGGCGCTTTCGAAGCAGGCTCCACGCCCATGGAATTCGGAGTTAACGCGTACTTACTATTCCCGGAGCAAACACGGGATCGCCGCTAGTGAGCTCTTCCAACGAACCGGTCGGTCAACCTTTTTCGGGACCGAAACCGGCCCAGAGTTGCGCGGGCCGATCATGGACCGGTTCTCCTCGGTACATGCGGGTCAGCCGCCTTTGCACGCCCAGCCCCCGCGACTCGGCCCAGAGCATAGCCGGCCGGTTGTCGACGGGAATGTCGAGCAGGACCGACTGCCCCGCAGAGCGGTGGATTAGCGCATCGACCAGCGCGCGGCCGGCAATTACGTCCTGGGCTACGGCGGGCCCAATGTGCGTGAATTGCGAGCCCAGGCGAAGCCATGCATAGCCGGCAACTCGCCCGCGGTCGGTGGCGATGAGCATGGCTTCCGGCCGCTCCTGGCAGAGACACTGGAGCAAGCGACGGCGGTTCGTGCCCGTCGCACAGCAATCCAATTCCGAGACAGCCTCGATGTGTTCCGCGGTGGCTGGGCACACGGCGGCCGAGGCCTGCCCTCCGTCGGCAATCCCCGTCCAGCGGGCCAGATCGTATTCCGCGACGAAGCCGAGCCGCTCGTAGATCGGCCGTCCCGGTAGGGTGGCATCGAGCCGGGCTGTCGGCACCCCGCAGCCATCAAGGTATGTCAGGGCGTGCCGCATCAACTGGGTGCCGACGCCGCGACCGCGGACCGACTTGTCGACCAGCACCATGGAGATCCAGCCGATCGAGTCGAACACCGACGTGGCCGTGGTGCCCACCAGTCGGCCATCCAACTCAGCCACGAAGCAGCCCTCAGGCTGTAGTGCCAGGACGCGGCGCCAATCGGCCTCGGTTTGATTCCAGCCCGCCTGTTCTTTCAGGCACATGCCGAGCGGCACGTCGCGCGCTGTCATGGTGCGGATGTGAATCATCGATCCTCCTGGAATGCTTCGACTATAAATGATGGGAACATCTACCGTATAGCGGCGGCTTGATGGCCCCGACCAAATCTCCAGGCCAGACATCTACGCGGAAGGGTCACCGCGACACATCTTCCGGGCGCGGTGCATGTTCCCCTCTTGCGTCGATACCTGCGAAGGATCATGATGGCCCGCGGTACGTTGAATTGCTGCTGATACTGGACTCTGTCCTGAGGAAAGCGAAATGAAAAGCGTCTTTTCATACGTCGTGCTGATCTTCTGTCTGTCCGTAGCGACGGCCGCTGCCGAGACGCCAAAATCGGATGTAACCGGCTTGATGAATCCTGAGTCCGTTTGCTATCGGTCCGAAAGGACTGCTGTACGTCACCGAAATCGGCGAATTCGACAAAGACGGCGACGGTAAGGTGACTGTCATCGAGGACGGCAACGCGAAACCCTTCGCCACCGGGCTCGGACGATCCGAAGGGAATCGTCTTCTACAGAGACGCCCTCTATGTCACCGACCGGACGCAAGATCGTCAAAAGTCGACGACCAAGGCAAGACGTCGGTTTATGCTGCGGCCGATCAATTTCCCACGCCGCCGCGGTTTCTCAACGATATTGCTGTCGACAACGTGAGCGGTTCTTCCTCGTCAGCGATTCGGGCGATCTGAAAGGAAAGGGCGGGCCGTCTACTGGATCGACATCCGGCTGAACAAGTTCATCAACGCTCGTCGACTCGCAAGACGATTCCCGACTCTGCATACTCCCAACGGTGTCGATCTTCGACGGATCGCGTCCGCGTCTGGTCGCCGACTTCGGCAGCGGCGGCATTGTACCGCGTCAGGGTGTCCGACCGCTCCGCCACGAAAATCGCCGAAGGACTGGACGGCGCCGATGGGCTGGTTTGGGACAATTTCGGCCGGCTGTTCATCACCTCCTGGAAAACGGGAAAAGTGTTCGCCATCCCGCGGCCGGGTCAGCAGCCGGTGCTCGATTGGCAGAAGGACTGCAATCGGCGGCCGATGGTTGCCTGGACACCAGTGGCCGAAACACTTTTGATTCCCGACATGAAGGGAGGATGCCTCGCCACGCTCTCGACGACAATTCCCGGCTGGGAAGTCAACGAAGATCCTCTTCCGGTCACAGTTGCAGCCCGCCTTTGCGAACTTGAAATGGACCGGCTGGGACAACGGCGCGACAGCGGCAAGACGATACCGCTGCGGCCGGTCCTGCTGACGCATGCGGGTGACGGTTCGAATCGTGTCTTCGTGCTGATCCAACAGGGCGTCATCCACACCTTCGACAACGACGACGAGCGACGCAGACGAAGATCTTTCTCGACATCTCCGACCGCGTCCGCTACTTGCGAAAAACAAAATCGAAGAAGGCCTGCTGGGCCTGGCGTTTCATCCCAATTTCAAACAAAACGGCGAGTTCTTTGTCTTTTACACCGACAGCAAGGCCGAAGATGGCCAACGTCGTATCGCGATTCCGCGTAAGCCGCAAAGATCCCAGCATGGCGGATCCGGCCTCGGAGGAAGAGGTGATTCGCATCGAGAAGCCGTTTGATAATCACGACGGCGGCACGATCCTCTTCGGGCCGGACGGATATCTGTACATCGACCACGGCGACGGCGGGCGGGGGGGCGATCCGTATCGCAAACGGCCAGAATGTGAAGACGCTGCTGGGAAAAGTCCTGCGCATCGACGTCGATCACAAGTCGACGGGCAAGAACTACGCCATCCCCGCCGATAACCCTTCGCGAAGAAGCCGGGCGCAGCGCCGGAAGTCTGGGCCTTTGGTCTGCGCAACGTCTGGCGGATGGCCTTTGACCGCAAGACGGGCCAACTATGGGCCGGCGAAGTCGGGCAGGGGCTGTTCGAAGAGATCGATCTTCTCAAGGCCGGCGGCAACTACGGCTGGAACCTGCGAGAAGGCCTGCACCCGTTCGGAGAAAAAGCCGATTTGGCCCCCGTCAGGACTTGGTCGACCCGATCTGGGAATACCATCATAACCTGGGCGTTTCGATCACCGGAGGCCTGGTTTACCGCGGCTCCGAGATCCCAGAATTGCAAGGGGCCTATCTGTACGGCGACTATGTTTCCAACCGGATCTGGGCTCTCCGGTATGACGAGAAGCTAAGGGCGCGTCACCGCGAATCAGCCGATCAAGGGCTCGCACATCGGCATTATGTCGTTCGGCGAAGATGAAAAGGGCGAGGTCTACGTGATGGGAGCCAGCGCAACCGGCCGAGGCATTTTCCGGTTCGTGAAGGCGGAAAGGTGATCGAATTCAAAGCGCGGCGAGGTGGCGTTTCACTACTTCCACGGCGGAAAATGCAGGTCTGCTGGCAATCCGCCTGGCAATCACGTAGATTCGAGATACTGCGAAAACTAGCTGCTTTTCACTGGGAGAAGTCGCATGGACTCCGATACTCAAGCAGTGATCGACCGGCTGAATTATTGGAACCAACAATTTGAACAGCTTATGGCAATGGTCCGGGACCGCAGAACCCTTTCCAAAGACGAACAGAAGCTTGCGCGAGAACGCCTCAGGGACTTGAAAGACGGACTCAGCGCTGAGGTAAGAGACCTTGAACTCTTGGGCGACAAAATGACTCGCTGCCAAAGTTTGTCTCTACTACCGGCGTTAATCCTGGCCGTGGCAAACATAAGAACTCGTGCCAGTACAACACCCAATCTGAGTTGGTTCGACGATCTTGCTGGCGCGAGGTTGGATATAACCTACGTAATGCGCCGGCTTGAAAAGCCGGATGGAAAGTAATCGGATGGATTGCCGGAGGCAGCGCCGCGGCACCTGCTCCGCAACCTTGCCGGGGTGCATCCCGGTCGATTTACTCCGGAACCGCGTCCACGCCCAAGCACCTTCACGTTTGCTTCGGCTCCTACGCCACGCCGCAGGTGCGTTATGGCTTTCGGGTGCAATGCCGCTGGCGTGGAACCGTTGTGGTTGTGGGACTCTCTGACAGCCGTTTGCCTTGGCCGATTGGGCGGCGCGGCGCCAATGTTAGTCTGGCCATCACGGTGGGCCAGCATGTTATCAGCTCTGTGGCCCCACGAGCACGTGGCCAGTAAACTGGCCGCCACGAATTTGCCCGATCCAACCAGGCAATTTAGCCAGGCTACTCGTCGCCGTGGTGATCCTTTCGAGTGCAAGTAGACGCCATGACCCTGCCATTCTTTGCCAGGTCTTGTGTCGGCACTCTCGACGACCACACCGTTCGCGTCGATCTCCGGCACGCGCGGCTTTAGGCGGCGCAAGTCGAGCCTTTCTCAGAGCTTTGGCTCCGAAATGAAGTTTCGCCCGGTTTGGCGCAGCCCCTATTACGCATTTGTTGCCGTCTTTTTGTGCGCCCAAGCATCTCTTTCGCCCCCGGATTTTGTATTGCCATTCCGCCGGCCAAAATTATCGCAACCTTGGTCGCTCACGGCACTTTCGTGCGTCGTGTTGTTTGTCCCGGGCAAGTTCCTTGCTGGGCGCACTTTGCCTAGGCCACGAACGTGACCTAGGTTTCGTATGCAACGCGTTCAACGCTGCTAGGCCGCATCATCGACAACGGGCCGCAGCGATCACGTCTCGAACGCCGCAATCGCAGCTTTTCTCGAATTTGCATCTTCGATCCGGCTCTAATCCAGGGGGCAACCGCCTATGTTTGGCCGTGCCAGACGTTTTCGTGCACACAAGTCCGTTCAAGTTCGCAATCGCGTCGTTCGTAGCGAATGGCTGGAGCCGCGCACGATGATGAGCGGCAATGGCCTCGTGGCCGCACCGACGGTTGCCCACGCGATCAGCGTTAGCGGCGGCGCGACGGTCACCGGCAAGACGGCTTCGCTTTCGGCCCTTGGCAGCGACGCGGAGGGCACAACAAAGCTCGTCTACGATTGGTCGGTCACCAATGCAGCCTGCTGGCGGAGCGGCAACCTTCAGCGCTAACGGCAACAACGCCGCCGAGAACACCGTGTTGACGTTCACCAAGGCAGGCACGTACACCGTGAGTGTGAAGATCGTCGACGCAGCCGGTCTCTCGGTGACCACCAGCGCGACCCTCAGCGTGACCGCCACCCTCACGAGCATCAAGATCAACACCCCCAACAACAACGCCGTGAGTTCAACTACGCCGCTGCAGGTGTCGGGAGTAAGCCAAGCGCTGGTTGCTCAGGGCTTGGACCAGTTCGGAAACGCCTTGGCTGTGCAACCAACGTTCCATTGGTCGACGTCTGCGGTTCCCAGCGGCGCACCGACGCCCAGTCTAAGCGCCAGCGGCGCCAATGCGACTTTCACCTATGGTAAGATCGGATCGTACGTTGAGTCTGTCCAAGGCACTGCGGGCGGTGTTTCAATTACCGGCAGTGCCGCGATCCTTGTTGTAGCAAAGCCCAGTTACATCACAGTCACCAAAGTTGGAGGCACATCACCGATCACAGGCACAACCGCTCAATTTTCCGTTAGTCAGTTTCAGGACCAGTTCCACGCTGCCATGTCCGAGACGTCGAAGGTCACGTGGACGGCGACGGCAGTTCCCAGCGGCGCGGCGGCCCCAACGTTTTCCACCAGCGGCGCCAACACCACGGTAACGTTCAAGGCGGCCGGCCAATACCTCCTGACGGCAACAGAGACCGACAGCGCCGGCAATGCAGTTTCCGAGGGCATCACGGTGGCGGTCACGCAGCAGGCGACCGGCGTCAAGCAATCGAATACCTCGGTGACCGTTACGGGGACGAATGCGAAACTGACCACCCCGACGATTGTCGATCAGTTCGGAAACGCCGTGGCCACCCAGCCGGCGCTCTCCTGGTCGGCGACCACGCTTCCCAGCGGCGCGACGGCTCCCAGCTTCACCACCGCGGGGGGCGTCACCACGGTCACCTTCACGTCGGCGGGCACCTACACGTTGGCGGCCAAGGTCGCGGGCGTGACGAGCATCTCGTTCGTCACGACGGCGACCGTGACCCCGACGATCACGAGCATCGCCGTGACACCGGGCACAACGTCCGTCTCGGAGGGAGCCACCCAACAGTTCGTTGCTCAGGCTTTCGACCAATTCAACCATCTTATGCAAACCCAGCCAGCGTTCACCTGGAGCGCCAGCGGAGGAACGATCACCACGGGCGGGCTTTTCACGGCGCCCGGCACCGCCGCCAGCTATACGATATCCGCCAAAAACGGATCGCTGACGGGCACGACGACGGTGAGCGTCCAGGCGAACTTCTTAAACCTGCAAAATGCCTATGTGTCGCAGCTCGTCCGGAGCCTGGACGCCGACGGCTCGATCAGCCGCAACGACATGCTCCAGATCCTCGACGCCGTGGCTGCCAAAGGCACGGTCACAGCTTCGGAACTGTCCGATCTGAAAACGATCGTCAGCGATGCCGCGACCCTGAACATGGCCGGCTACGTGCAACAGCTGGCGAGCGATGTGGTCAACGGCAACACGGCCAACGCCACGTACCAAGGCCAGTCGCTGGGCAACCTGGCTGTCGGCAGCTCGACTACAAAGCTCGACGATCTCGTGGGCAAGTGGTTTCTCGGCACGGACGTGCCAACGCTCACGGATTCCTCGTACGTCTACAAAACGGTCTCCGGCTCGCTGTTCCCGACCACACCGTCGATTGCCAACGAATTCCAGGGTGAGTTGGGGGACTGCTATTTTATCTCTTCCCTGGGCACCATCGCCGATCAGGACCCGGCGGCGATTGAGGACATGTTCGTCAACAACGGCGACGGGACCTACACCATCCGCTTCTATACCGGAACCTACGGATACAGCTACAATGCGAGCAACGGCAGCTATAGCGATGGTTTCACCAACGGCACGGGCACGGCCCAATATGTGACCGTCAACCTGCAGCTCCCGGCGACAGCCTCCGGCATGCTCGTCTACGCTGATTACGGCGCCAATTACGCCAACGCCGGCAACGCGCTGTGGATTCCGTTGCTCGAAAAAGCTTATGCCGAGTGGAACCAGACCGGCGCCGAAGGCCGTGATGGGACGAACTCCTACGCTGGAATCGAGGGAGGGTGGATGGCTACGGTCGACGCGCAAGTGCTCGGCCACAACGCCACCGACTATATGATGGGCACCGCGACGGAGCAGCAACTGATCAGCGCCTTGTCGAGCGGTGAGGCCGTCACGATCGGCACGCTCAACACCGAGTACGGCCTCTATGGATCGCATGCCTACGCAGTCACTGCCTACAACGCTTCGACCAACACGTTCACCCTGTACAATCCATGGGGCTTTGACCAACCGGGCCAGCTCTCTTGGAGCGAACTTGAGTCTGACTGTTCCGGCTTCACCGCGACCAACGCTTCCGGCGCAACAACCATCGGCGGCGGAGTGCTCAAGTCCGGAATCGTTCAGCGCCATCGCGTCCGAGGCGCCAAATCCCGCGTCCACCGCAGCGTCCGCCGGCCAAGCGAACGTCGCCGCCGTGGATTTCTTGTTCGATCGCGGCGGCAACTTCTCTGCCACGGACGATGCGTCACATCACCATGTCCAATGGTCCGCCGCTGGCGGCGACCTTGCCAAGATCGTGCCATCCAACTCCGCAGGTGCCACGACGAGCGGCCCAACCACCACCGATGTGGTATTTGGCGACAATACGTCGTTTGACTCCGGAGCGAAGAGTCAGCTCCGATCGGCAACGTAATCCCTGAGGAACTTAATGCTCACCAGCGGTTTCCAACGCGCGGAGGAAGTCCTTTGTCGCTTGGATGAATGTCGCTTCGCGGCACGCCTTGCGTGACGATGGCCGGCAGCAACCTGGATTGTGGCGCGATCCGGTAGCAATCCTTTGAGTCCTCAAGTAGCCGCTTTCTCGCTTGCGCACCATTCTGCCGGCCATCTACTCACGGACGGCATTTTGGGTATGATTGTTGATCTGGGGCGTGGCTGGTGGGGCCATAAGCCAACCGATCAACCCGAGGGAGCCCAATAGCATGAATTCCGTCGACTCGCTGACCCAGACGAAATTTCATTTGTCGTTGAATGTATCCGACGTCGGACGAAGCGTGTCGTTCTACCGCGCACTTTTCGGTCTGGAGCCAGCCAACGCGCGGCCCGACTACGCCAAATTCGAACTCACCGAACCACCGGTGGTGCTGTCGCTCATCCCGGCTTCGCATTCGCTGGGCGGGGCACTCAACCACCTAGGTATCCGCGTGGCCGATGCGGCGGCTTTGGTCGAGGTGCAGGCCCGGCTGGAAGCGGCCGGCATGCCCACACAGCGCGAAGAAGGCGTCGACTGTTGCTATTCACGCCAGACGAAATTCTGGATTGCCGATCCGGACCGCAACTTGTGGGAAATCTACTTATTACTCGATGAACCGGAAGGTCAAGACGCCAGCGACGCGCCCGATCATCCGCCCGTTGTCACTGCGGCTGCCACCTCCTCGACACCGCCGACCGAAGATCCGACGTTTTGGCAACACTTCCTCACCATGCCGATCCCGGAACGAATTCCCCATGCTGACGCGAGCCTCGACGAGGTGCGGCTGGAAGGGGCCTTCAACATGCGGATCGAGACCGCCGTCATGGAGACCTTCCTTCGAGAGATCCGCCGCGTGCTGCGGCCGGGCGGACGGACGCTGGTGCATGGCCTGGTTGCTGATCGCCTCTTTCCTGGCGACATGCCCACGTTGCCCGGTCCGGCGGCCTGGGTGGATTACGTGCCCCTGGAAGCGGAACCAATGCAAAGGCTTGTGGCGGCTGGATTCGTCGGCGTGCATTACACCAAGCTGGCCGAACGGCCAAATTTTGTGCTTCAAAACGTGCAGATGCGCGAAGTGAAACTCGTGGGCGTTCAATCCAACGCAGGTTCGTCCGAGGCCCAAGGAGTCGTGATCTACAAAGGCCCTTGGAGCCAAATCACCGACGACGAAGGCAAAGCTTACCCTCGTGGTCAGCGGGTTGGCGTCGGCCAACGTACGTGGTCGAACTTGCGAACCGGTTCCGCGGCCGACCAATTCTTCTTTCTTCCCGCCGATTCGACGTCGCCCGCGACGTATTGCTCGTTATAGCTTCACACGACAAAACTTGAACAGCCGGCCTGGTGGAGCCGCATCAGCGCCGGGTCGAAGTGTTCGTTGGCGGTTGATTTCCCGGGTTCCCGTTGGCGCGTGCGGTTTGAGTCGGCGGCTGAGCCAGGCAGGCCAGGCACGCTCTGGCTTGCGGTGAGCCGGGTTCTAAGTCGATGGCCTTGTGAAACGCCGCGATGGCTTCGGCATGGCGTCCTTGCCGGACCAACAGCACGCCCACGTTGGAATGGGCCGCGGCGGGCCCCACCGCTTCCGCGAACACGTCGTATGCCTGCTGGAAGTGCCCTTGCTGGGCCAGCGTCATTCCCAGGTTGATCTTGGCCCGTTCGAGCTTCGGATTCAGGGCCAGTGCCTCGCGGAAGCGCTGTTCAGCCGCCGGCCACTGAGAGCGCCCGAAATGAAAGTAGCCGAGGTCATTGATCAGGTTGGCGTCTTTCGGGGTGAACTTCAGCGCGATCTCGAATTCGGCCATGGCTCGGACCGCGTCGTTCTGCCGATCGTAAAGGACCGCCATGAAACGGCTGACTTCCGTCCGTTTCGGATCGAGCCGGCGGGCACGCTCGAACAACTGAATGGCTTCCCGGTCATAGCCCTGATCGAGCAGATCCTTCGCGGTCGTAATGCAAGCCTGGGCAGCTTCCTTCGGAGGCAACTCGGTTTGCACTTTCACCGGTTTCGTGAGGAACCTGGGCAGCCCCGGCTTGGGCAAGGTCACCCAGGCCCGGCCGGGCTTGGCGTCGTCGTCGGCACGGACGCTCGTGGCCAACAGCGCGGCAACCACACAAAGGGCTGGCGCGAAGACCGGCAGCATTTGCCTTGAGGCTCGCGAGCTCCGCATAGCGACGGCAAGCGTTTGCATTAGAAAATCCCTCCGCCGCCGCCCATCATCCCTCCGCCCATACCGCCACCCATCATCCCCCCGCCCATGCCACCTCCACCCATCCCGCCGCCCATTCCGCCGCCGCCCATTCCGCCACCCATCCCGCCGCCGGTGACTCCCATTTGTCGCATGCTGCCGTAACGGGCCGCCTCGAGACCGTACAGACCTTCCCCCTCGGGCTTCTCGATGATGACCCGTTGGTCAGCGTCGGCCAGGCCGACTTCGGCCAGCTTTCCGACGATGATTCGGCGGCGCGGTTTCATTCAGATCGTCGTCGTCCGATCGCGACACCACGACAGGGTAGGGCGTTTGAGATATGCACTTCGCGATTTTGTTCAGATGCCAGCGTCCGTCCGGGCCGAGAATCTTGCCTCCCATAAACCACTCATTCTGATGAATGACGTATTTACCCGCCTCGGCCCGGTCGGCTTGCGCTGTTTGCCACTGGCAGGCATACGTACCCGTCTGGGCCGGCATCGAGCCGGGCGTGATCTGGGCGCATTTGTCCGGACCGATCGGCCGGTGCGTCCGGCAACCCGTCGCCGGAATCACCAGCGCAACCGCGAGGGCCGCGAAGCTGCCCCAGCGGTTTCTTTTTGAGTGCCCCGGGCATGGCCGGCGGCACAGGATCGAACGTGATGTCATGACTAGCGCACCTTGCCCACAGGATTGATTGCATTTGATCGGGACGAAGTTGCCGGCGGCGGCGGCGAAGGCTCATCGAACGGCGATTCGTTTGCCGCTGGTGGCGGTGATGGAATTTTTTCGACCGGCGTCCCGTTTGGCACTCCGGGACCGTTGTACGGCATGTTTTGAATTGGCATGGCTTGAGCCGGCATCGCTTGGACGGGGCCCCCTTTCATGGGCGGCCCAGGGACCTGGCAAGCACAGGGGCCACCACCGTTGCCGCCGCCCTGTCCGCGGCAACAGCAGCCGTAGGTTCGGCCCTGCGCACCGATGATCATTTGGTCCTCGCAGCGCTCGTAGACGCGCATCCGGTCCCAATCGGTGCGGGCCGAACTGCGGAAGTCGTAGCCCCGCAAACTCTCCAGCCGGCCGAAGAGATAAAATTCGACGTCGCCCGGCTCAAAGATATCGGCCCCGGGAACCGGCGGCGTCTTGCAGGCTTCCAACGGATGAACCAGTTCCGGCGTGACCAGTACGACCAGTTCCTGTTCCTGCGACGACGTCGAACGGGAGCCGAACAGCGTCCCCACGAAGGGCAAATCGCCCCACAGAGGAATACGATCGCTGGTGCCGGTCAGGTTGTTCTGAATCAAGCCGGCGATCGCCAGGGTCTGGCCGTCGCGCAATTCGACGGTGGTTCTGAACGTGCGCGAGTCGACACCAGGCACCGATGTTCCGCCAACGCTGGCGGCCAGCGCGGCGTCGATGCTGCTCACCTGCGCGGCCACCACCAGCCGCACGCGGTCGTGGTCGGTGATCGAGGGGGTAAACATCAAGGAGACTCCCACGGGAACAAAACTCACCCCCTGACCGACCGCTCCGAAAGTGACGGAAGCAGCCGGAACTGGAAATTCGCTGCCGACATGAAACGTCGCCGGTTGGCAGTTGGTCGTCACCAGGTTCGGTTCGGCCAGCGAGCGGGCCAGTTGCAAGTGTCGCAGTGCGTTGATCGCCAGACTGATCTGGCCGTTATCCAACAGGATCGGCAAGTTGCCGGCGCCGACCGCGCCCGCCAACTGCTGGAAGACGTACGGGAAAGAATTGGATGACGACGCGGCGCCGCCGGATACGCTCGACATCGTGTTCGCCGTATTGGGAAACCCGTTGAAATTGACCCCAATCGCGCGAGCTGCATTGCGATCGACCTCGGCCACGGTCACGCGGAGCATCACCTGCTGTTCGCCGGGTACCCGCAGTTGGTTGATGACTCGGTTGCTGCCGCTGAGCAACTGATTGGTGACGGTGTTCCCGGCCGCCATTTGTTGAGCATTGATGAAGTCCTGCGGGGTCCCCGCCATGAAGTTGCCTCCCTGGCCTAAAAGCGTGTTCGAGACCGCGTTGCTTGCTGCCTGGGTGCCACCTCGCCGACCACGTGCTCCCGGCGCAACAGCCATCGCGATCTGTAGAATTTGCGCCGCCTCGACGGTATCCTTAGCCTCGCCTTGCAACAGAAGTCGTTCGCCGACCATGGACAACCGAACCCAACTGTTCGGGAAGTTATGGTTAATCTCCTCCTCGACTCGCTTGTAGAGCTGATCTTGCCGTCGAATTGCTTCCGGATCGGGCCAGACCCGCACGCGATAGCTGAGCACTTTCGGTTTCTGCGGGTTCTGCGGATCCGAGAACCAGAAGTTCAGTAGCGTTGCTCCGACTTTATCACCCTTCACCGAAACCTGGCGGTCGGTGATCAGCACGTAGTCGGCTATGGCAGGGTCCGCGATCTGAACGCGCAGGGCGCTTCCTTGAATACCAATAGCCGCGGGAAGCCTTGGATCAGATCGAGCGTGGCTTCCGCGTCGATGATGCCGGCGAAGAACCGATCGTAGTCGGCGCGTTGTTTCGGCGTTGGCTGGGGCGTTCTCCCCAGTCCGGAAGGAACGTCGCCCATCATCAGCGGTAACCGAGAGCTGTCGGGACCCCACTCCGACATGTCGTCGTCCATTTCCATGTCGTCCGGCGAACGAGCGCCGGGAAGAGTTGCTGTCCCGCCCGTTGGCGGCTGTGAGGGGCGAATGTCCTCGGGCAACCGCGCGTTGTCGCCCGGCGCCGGCAAAAACTGCCCGGCCGCGGCGGGCGCGGGAGGCTGTTGGGCAAGTTGTAGCGAAGCGTTTTTCCCAGCGGCGGCGTACGTGATGCGACCGCGCGGTCCGCCGTTGATCTGAAAAGCGGTGGCTGGAGAATTGTTGGCCGGCGGATAGGCCGCTTGTGCGGACACTTGGCCGGCGGTCATCCCGCAAAGCAGCAGCGGCGCGAGAATCCATCCGGGAAGTGCCCATTGTAAGCAGCGCGGGCTCCGTCGCGGTGAATTGGCCTACGATGCGCGACTCGCCGGCAGGCGGCGCTGCCGACGGCCAGTTTGGCGCCATCCTCTTTCGTGCGCGGTATCCAATATTAGTCACGGTTCCCTCTGACAGCAAAACCGATGTGATCGCACGGTACCACGCACGAGAACGACACGGCACTGGGTGCGACTCGGCGCTCTGCCAGTTTTGACAGAAGTACCAGTCTTGCCTCGCAGTACCTAAGTTTTGGTCAGACCGGTACTACCTGAAGGATCGGATAGGCGGGTGCGCAACTAAAGGGTTTGACCGATGTTGCGTTTCTAAACGTTTAACTGGCGCCCGTTTATGAAGCTGAGCGCTGATCCGCCGACTGTGGCAGCCGTAACGACGAGGTAGAATCTGCCACTCATGCCGGTTATGCGGCTACGATGTGTGCGCACGACCGCATCCGGACTGGTTGCGGTGGTTGTGCCGCTAGGGTGGCGAGGATTTCTCGAACCAACTGCCAATGACTCATCGCGGCTTTATGGAAACGACTAAGGAATCGAGAAACTTGATCAACTCGAAGTAAGTCGGTCCCATTGCCGCCGTGAAGATGCCTGGCATGTAGCAAACGATTAAGGGAAAAAGTAACTTTACCGGAGTGGACATGGCCAGCGCCAGGGCTTGCTCTCGGCGGCGCTGGCGGAAGTCTTCGGCTTGGATCTTGAGCACCTCGGCCAGGCCCGCGCCGATCTGTTCAGCCTGCACCACCGCCGAAATGAAGATCGAGAACCATGTTACAGCCACGCGGCGGTCGAGCCAACGCAACGACGCGATGCGCCTCGGCCGGCGAGGTTGTCGCGTTGGAAGGCGCGCAGCTCTTGAGGCAGCGCCCGATTGGCTGGCATTGATTCCAGCAGCCGCTCGATGGCCGCGTCGAATCCCAAACCTACCTCAGCCAACGTGGCCAGCAACTCCAGCACGATGGGCAGGTCTTGTTCCACCTGGCGTACGCGGCGGCGGCGCGCGGCACGCACCACGAGCGCCGGCGCGCGGCGCACATTGCCAGCGCCAACCAGGGTGCCGCGTCAATCACCGGCAGGAACACTTCACCGACGCCGCCTGGCACTCGATTCGCTATTCGCGATACCTTGGCGATCGTGCCGGACGAGTAAAACAGCACAAACACTCCGGCGCCGACCGCGGCCCCTAGTACGGTTAAGCCTACAAAGGTCGCTACGGCTCGGTCGCCCCGAAAACCAGCCACGAATAACCATCGGGCAAGTCGACTCTGTTCACCTTCGGTTGGGAAATGATCTTCGGGCTCGCGATCGGCGGCGAAGATACGCGCGGAAGCACGCCGCCGGACCAGCATCGCCCTCGCCGTCAGCAATGCCAGCGCGGCCACGGCGCCAAGCCACACGAGCCACACAATAAAGGCCGTTACCATCTGCATCGCCTTAAAATTTCGGGCTGGCTATTTGCGAAATCCAGACCATGCCCACGCCCTGCAGCACGATCGACACGGAGACCATCCATTGTCCGACTTCGGTGGCCAGAAACTCGATCATGTGCTTGGGGTCGTGCCGCCACATCAGGGCGGCTATGAAATAGGTTGTGAGCAAGATGGCCACGATCGACGCGCGCGATTGTGCCGTGAGAGCCCGTAGTCGCCGCGAAATCTCGATGCGATTACGGATGGTGCGTCCCACGGTGGCCAGAGTCTGCGTCAGGCTGCCGCCTACGTCCCAATGGACCGAGAGCGCCGTGGCGAACAGGTGAAAGGTTTCCAAGGGCACCCGTTCCGAAAGCGCCGCGAGCGCGTTCCGCGGCGGTTCGCCGAGCCGGATCCGCCCCAGCACTTCCTCGAGTTGTGGACGTAGCGGTTGTCGGGCGTCGCGCAGGGCGTTCTCCAGCGACGTCTGCAACGCCGCGCCCACCTTTAGAGAACTGACCATCAGGTCAATTGCGTCGGCCAGTTGGCTCTCTATCCGGTCGGTTACACGAGCCAATCGCATTGCGTCGAATTGGCTCAATAACAGTCCGACCAGGAACGCAAATGCGCCGGCGAAGCTCGCCGGCAAGCCCGCGGCATACCGGCCTAACAAGAACGCCGCCACCGCCGCCACCCACGGCAGGAAATAATGCCGGCGAGCAAATTGCTGGGGCCGTTCGAGTTGTGCCGGCGCATTGTCGTGCGGCGGCGGGTGGTTTGAAAGGCCGGCCAGCAGCCGGTCGTTAGCCGTGCGACGTGCCCGCACGTCGCGATACAAATAGAACACCGCCCAGAGGGTCAATCCCAGCAGCAGCACGCCGATCATGAACTCCATTGCCGCCTCATTTCTGCTGGAACAGGCTGACTGGAACGTCCATACCTCGTTCGTGCAGTTCTTCCAGCAGACGCGGCACGATGCCCGTGGCGACGAATTCCCCCTGCACGGCGCGGGGCGTGCGACCGCGGCGCTCGAAACGGAAGATGTCCTGCATTTGCGGCGTCAGTCCTTCCATGCCCGTGATTTCCGCGATGCTCTCCACGCGCCGCACGCCGTCTTCAAAACGCCGCACCTGGACGATCAGTTGCAGGGCCGAAACCATCTGCTCGCGAATCGCCCGCGACGGCAGTTCCAGCCCGGCCATCAACACCATCGTCTCGATCCGGGCCAGGGCGTCGCGCGGGCTGTTGGCGTGGACGGTCGTCAGGCTGCCGTCGTGCCCGGTGTTCATGGCCTGCAGCATGTCCAGCGCTTCGCGGCCGCGGACTTCGCCCACGATGATCCGGTCGGGCCGCATGCGCAGGCGCGTTGATCACCAGGTCGCGGGCCGTGATCCGGCCGCGCCCTTCGATGTTCGCCGGCCGCGTTTCCATCCGCACCACGTGCCCCTGGTCGAGAACCAATTCGGCCGCGTCTTCGATCGTGACGATCCGCTCATTAGCCGGAATGGCCTCGGCCATGGCGCCCAGGAACGTGGTCTTGCCCGAGCCGGTGCCGCCGGAAATCAGGATGTTCTTGCGAGCCACGATGGCCGCCCGCAGAAACTGCAGCATCGCCGGCGAGAACATCCCCAGCCGCATCAGGTCGTCGCAGCGCAGCCGGCGCAGGCCGAAGCGGCGAATCGACAGCGTGGGGCCGTCGAGCGTCACCGGCGGCAGCGTGGCATTCACGCGGCTGCCGTCGGCCAGCCGGGCGTCGACCATCGGCGACGCGTCGTCGATGCGCCGGCCGATGCGGGCCGCGATCCGCTGGATGATCCGCACCAGGTGTTCATTGTCGCGAAACCGCACGTCGGTCTCTTCCAGCCGGCCGAAGCGTTCGATGTACACCTGGTCGAAGCCGGTTGACGAGGATGTCGGTCACGGCCGGATCGGCCATCAGCGGGGCCAGCGGGCCGACGCCCAAGCGTCTCTTCCAGCAGATCGTCGACCAGCGGCTTCCGCTCGACGTCGTTCAGCGGCAGATTTTCTTCGCCAGCACTGCGGCCGACGAACTCGCCCACCGCCTCGCCTAGCATGCCGCGTCGGGACCGCTGAAAGCAAATCCCGGCGGTTCATCTCGTCCAGCAGCCGCTCGTGCAGCCGCGCCTTGATCGATTGGTATTCGACGCGGCTGGGCGGCGGCGTCTCGACGGCCGGCCGCCGTGCTTCGCCCACGGCCGTTGGCCGCTGCTGCTTTTAATCCGCCCCAACGGCAGCAGTGTCGGCGTGTTTACCAACCGTTGGCGCGCTGGTCGTCGTCCGTGTTCGCGGTGTCGGGATTGTCGTTCATAGGTTGCATACTTTCCGTCATGTTTTCACCGACCACTGCGGCCGGCGGTCCATCGGCGCTAAGGGTGGCTGGCTGAGCCTCGACCGCGGGGCCGAGCCGCTCGATTTCGTCGACGATCCGTCCGATGCGCGGCGCGCGGAGTTGAACCGGCCGGCACTCAGCGACGAACGGCTCGCCCACGTTGGCCGCCGTGATCACCCGGCGATCGTACGGCACGACGTGATCCACCGCATGTCCCAAGCGCTGGGCCACTTCCTCGCCGGCGCGGATTGCCCGGCACTCGCTGGTAGCGGTTGAGCACCAGCCGCTGCCGGCCGGCCGGCACTCCCAGGCTGTCTTCAGCAGCTCGATGAGTTTGGCCACGGCCAACAACGTCGGCACGACGTTTTCCAGCACGATGTACGCCAGGTCGCTCAGGTCGAGCACCGCCACGGCCACGCTGATCGACGATCGGAAACGTGTCGACGACCACGAAGTCGTAACTCCGCCGGGCCAGCATGATCAGGCGCGACAGCAACTCGTCGTTCACTTCGGTCCCTTCGACCGCGTTGGCCGGCGCCGCCAGCAACTGCAAGCCCGAGCGATGCGGCACGGCCAATTGTCGAATCAACGTTTCGTCCAGCCGGTCGCGCTGCCGGGCCACGTCGAGGAGGGTCGTCGCAGGACGCATGTCGAGCAGGCTGGCGCAGGTGCCGATCTGCAACGACGCGTCGATCAGCAGCACTTCGCCCGGATGACGCTGTGCCAGGCCGCAAGCGATATTAACCGCGAGCGTGCTCTTTCCCACGCCCCCTTTGTTGCTCAGAAAGCAGACGATCTTGCCCAATCGCACCGGCTCGCGCGCGCCGGCGCTAGCAGGCGGTCCAACAGTCCGGCCAGATCGGCGCTCGACACGGGCCGGCGGAGAAAATCCTGCATGCCGGCGCGGAACGCCTCGATCAAGAGCATGTTTTCCTGGGCATCGTGCGAAAAAATGTCGGGCCGAAACACGCCCGCCACGGCGGTCTCCGGTGCTCCGGCGTGAATATCATGCGTCAAACGCTTGAGCGGCCCGAGGTCGTCGGTCATGTCGACCAGGGCCAGTTGGGGCCGCCAACTGCGGGTTGCCTCGACCGCCTGACGAAAATCGGCCGCGAAGCGCAGCGACGGGCTGATATCCGCGCAATCCCGCGACGGCGGCCTCGAATTCCTCGGCCAGCGACGGGTCGTTTCCCACGACGAGAATTTGCGGCTGCGCGGTCATGGGGTGTGAATGATATTCGGAGGAGGTGGCAGGCCGATGGAACGCACAGGCGCGGGGGCCAACAAGGGGAATGCTTGCGTCGGAGTCGTCCCTGACGACGGCACCGCAAAATTATACAGGTTGTCGCGCGCCTGCATGAGCGTCGAAGCTTCGGAAGCGCCGATTTCCGATAGCGATGCCGCTAAACTGCTCATCGTCGTGGGGTCCGCTGGAACCGTCGCCAACGCGTTTTGGACGCCTGCCGCAGCAATCAAGTTGAACCAGCGCGTCACGGTGTAGTTGGGGGCACTCCCGGTAATGGTAACTTGTGCAAACCCGATAATGACATCCGCGCCATTCACCGCGGTAACCAGCGGGACAATCCCCTTGATGTTCCCCGTGATGGCCACGGGCAACGAGGCTCCTTCAGGTGTCGTTGTCGTTCTCATTCCGACGCATAGGGGCAGAGGGAGCGGACTGCTCGTCGGCGGGGTCTGGGTCTGAGTCTGGATTTGGATCAAGTTGCCCAGCGTTGTGCTATCTTGGGCAATTAGCAAACTGGAACTGTTCGAGACTCTAAACGAAGCACTTTGCGGTGACGCCGATTGGGGCTGCCAGATGCTTGTGGAATACCAGGCCGATGGCGTTGAATTGGTGGAATTCCAATCGGCGGCGCAACTGAATCGAAGTGGTCGTGCTACCACTTGAGGTCGTGCTTTCACCTGAGGTTGTGCTTCCACTTGCTGTCGTCAATAGTCCCACGATGGTTTGTTGTTGGCCCTGCGTGTCGGTGTACGGGATTCCAGGCCCGACGTAGATTGCCGGTTTCGCGTCGGCGATGGCCGTGGCTCGGACGGGAAAGCTGGGTACGCCGCCGTTGTTTGCGGGCCGGCTACGGAAAACAGAAAACAGTGCGGGAACCGCCGGCCACGCATTGCTTATGCCCGTCTCCGAGGTTTCACCGGTTCGCCGCAGGCGCGCCAAGAATGCGGAATTTGCGGCGCCCTGATTCGCATTTGCGCCGCCGTTCGTAACGGGGTTGAAGTCAGTGCGGGTGTACGTGCCGCCGTTACCACCGTCTTCGAGGTGCGACGCGTCATCCGGATCGAACTCTCCACTCACCAGGTCGCCGTCGATTTGATTCATAAGGTTGGGCTGCAGAAGCGGCTGCTCGTTCGGCAAAACCGGAGGAAGGTTGACCGGATTTTGCGGATTGATGAGTTGTCCAACGTTCGTTGTTTGTCCGTCGGAAGATGTCCAGGCCATGCCGCTGTCAGGCTCGATGTTGACCGACTTGGCCAGATAAAACGTCTGACTGGGATTGTTCGGGCTAATTCCGGGACCGACCATGACTTGGCCGGCGAGATTGGCCGCCGACCAGCGACGAGGCTTGTCGCACCAAGCCGTGAGATCCGCGGCGTAATTTGGGTCACTGGCGCTGGGCGGCTGTCCGGGATCGGTGGTGGACCATAACCCGGCGGGCGCTGTTGATTGAACCAGCCACGCGTTAGGCACGCCGTCACGAAAAGCGCAAACCTTCCCGCGCGGCGGTGGTTGCGGCGGATTGCAACTGGCGGCGGCTCAACAGCAAGACTCCCGCATCGATCACGAGGGCAGCGATACCCATGATCGCGACCAATAAAATCGCCACCAAAGGGAACACGGAACCATGCCGTGCTTTTCGGACAAAGGATCTTTGATGCCGCCGGCTCATGGGCCAAATACCTCGCGGCGATAGACGCCTTGCCCCACGACCACTTGGCGGTACGGCCGCACCAAGCCGAGCGTTGAGCCACGCAGCAGCGGAAGCGCCGAATAAAAACTTCCCATGCCATACTCGCCGCTTTCGGAGCCGATGCCGGAACCAGACGGCACAAGCAACGAATACTGCGACGCCAGCTTCTGTGTCTGCGGGTCATTGGCGACATTGACCACCGCATCGTCCGCCAAGATGGCGTACGCCACGTTCGGTTGCGCCTGGGCTCCTGGCGAGTTGTTCGGGTTCGGCTGAAAGCCGACGATCGACGTCTGCACAGGACAAAAAATCCGCAACGCCACCACGCCGGGCGAGAAGCCGGGGTATTGCGCCAGGAATTGTGAATTGGCCGGGTTGGGCGCATTCAAGCTGAATTGGCCAATCAAGTCTCCACTAGCATCAGTGAACTTGATTTCCTCGACGACCCGATGCCACTCGATCGTCTCA
This sequence comes from uncultured Planctomycetia bacterium, assembly GCA_963807715.1. Lineage (GTDB taxonomy): Bacteria > Planctomycetota > Planctomycetia > Pirellulales > PALSA-1355 > CAWECK01. Next base: position 192,703 of record CAWECK010000012.1, on the reverse strand, counting down.
ACCCCGGTCGAAGCATCCCGACTTATTACCACGGGCACCAAGACCGTCGGGGTGCCGTTCGAACTGTTGTTGTTTGAGACCACGGCGCCGGGATAGCGATACGCCTGCAATGATTCATCGAAAATCATCGCAGGCACCAACAGTCGATTCAGCAGCGGCCAGGTTGCCGAGTAAAGGTACAACGACTGGCCCTGCATATTGCCGAGGTACACGAACAAATACTGTTCGTCGAAAATCTGCTGGCGGACCGCCGCCACGGTGGGATTGCTACTCGGGTCGGCGTTGAACATCACGTCGTCAAAATAGCCGTTGTCGTCGCCGTTGGCACCACTGAGGACGTTGATGGGATTCAGCGGCATGCGGGCCAGTTCTTGCGCGGCGACGTCGGCTGCCTGCTGCACGACATTGGCCTTGAACAGGACCAGTCCGAATGCCAGAACGCCGCCAACCAGCGTCAACAGCACCAGCGCGACGATGGCGAATTCAATCAGCGCTTGACCCCGCCGCGCTCGCCGGCCAAGGGATGCGTTTGATCCGCGGATGGTCGCAGAGTTGGTCACACCAGTCGCTCCAGGGGCGGCGCCCCCGGCCATTGACTTAGGCCCCTTCGGGGGCGGACGAGAGGATTGGCCGGCATAACCGGCTCTACAAGCTGTGATTCGTATGGCGCTTATTCGTCCGCCGTTGGAAATGCTTCCATGTTGAATTTGCGGCCGCGCATCGTTTCGATCACCGATACGTTCTCAAGCGGATTTTGCTCGGTCACCTTGGAGTCGGCCTTCTCGTCGGGATGACCCGAGCGCGCCGTACAGAACAACGAGGTCTTGCCGGCGAGGGCCTCGGTCAATGCCGCGATTTCTTCGGGGGCGACAGCGATGGTCATTTCCTTGGGCTGCGGTTTACGCGAATTCTTTGCATCGGGCGAAGCCGCAGGCATGGTGATCACGGCGCCGCTCTCGACCAGCACCTGCACGCTGGACTTTCCGCGCGTGCCCGACAGGGCCCCGGCGCCTTTGTTCCCTGAGCGGCTCCCTGAGTTCCAGCGTACTTGCGGCTGCATCCCCTGCATGTCGACCGGGTCACTGGACAGTAGATCGAATCGATCGCCAATCTGCAATTCTTTCAGGCCGCGCACCTGGCTGGCGTCGAGCGTCATCGCCCGTTTGCCGGGCGGAATTCCGCCGACCATGCCTGGCCGGGTTCCTTTGGGCAGAAAATCGGCTTCAGTAAACGAGTAGCCGGTCCCTTTCTCGTGCGACATCACGCGGCCGATGATTTGCGACACATCCTTGCACCATTCCGGCCGCACCTCTTCCGGACGAACCCAAAAAACACTGACCTGCGAACGAACCTCGCGGTCGGTCAGGTGGTCGCGCGTGACCATTGTGTACGCCGGAATTACCATGCCCGAGGCCGGGATGGCCACCAGGCCGGCATGTGGGTCGCGCAGGGATTTTTTCCACAAGATCTTCAGATCGATCATGCCCGCGTAGGCCAACGTGCCGACGGTTCCCACGGTGCCAGCGACCAGCACGCTCAAACCCAGCATTACGGCGCCCAGCGGGCTCACGCCGCGCTTGGCAGGCAACCAATTTTTCATCGTTCGTTCTCCCTGATGACCCAGGGACTCAGTCCCTGGGCTTGGTGAGTGTTCAATCTGTGCGCGGGGCCGGCCCGCGGCTAATGCGTCACCAGCCGCTCCAGCGCATGGGGCCAGAGCCTATAGATCAACAATCCGCCGGCGATTGCGGGGGCGTAAGCATAATCACGCTTCTTGCGACTCCAGGCGACGATCGCCAATGCGCCGCCCAGCATTGCCATCCAGAAACTCATTGCAACGAGACCGGCCGGGCCCAGCCAAGCGCCTAACCCAACCAGCAACTTCACGTCACCGCCTCCCCAACCGCCCAACCAAAACAACAAGCCGCCGATCAGGAGGGCCAACAGGGCGCCACCAATCGATGCCCAACCCCCCAGCGGATGCAACCCCCAAAGAAAGGCCATCGCAGCGCCGGTTAACAATGCCAGTGGAAGGAAATTGGGAATCTCCCGGGTTCGCAGGTCGAACACCACGGCCAAGCCAGCCAATGCCAAGGGAAACCAAAGCATCACAAGCACACTCCCTTCGCTGGGGGTGAAATAGCACCGGCCTAGGGCGATATTCCAAGGCCGGCGCTCCCCCGAGGTCAATTTTCAAGCCGCTACGAAAGGTGACGAACCCACGTGAGATCGACTCTCAACAGACTACTGAGTGCTTTGAATGGGATCCGTGATCAGACCACCGAAGGCCGTGCCGGTGTTTGTACCGCCAAGGTTCGCGCCTAGACGCGGCGTGTTAGCTTCGGTGGCGATCGTGTTGATGTCCATCGAGATCGTTCCGCCGGTATTCACGTCTTCAATCAGGTGCCCAACGGTGATCGAACCGTTGTCGTCGGAGTCCGCGCCGGGCAGGACCGACGCAATGGCGGCGATGAGATCGCCCGTCTTTTCGCCCAATAACGAAACGGCCAAAAGTCCGGCCAGGGCAACGCCGGCCACGATGATGCCGTATTCAACCATCCCTTGGCCCTTCTTATTCCGCCACAGATTGCGCGACATGTCGAACCTCCTTTGAGAAGCGAAGAAGAAATCACAGTTACCGGCTAGTCCCAATCGGCCCGCACGCCCCCAGGGCGATTGTGGTATTGAGACTCAGTTACAAGTTCGTGATTATAATGAGGCTTTTTCCCGTGTCAATCATTGTGCAACTAGATTTCCCCATCCTCCATTTGCGGAAATAGGCAACAACCTGACCTCGTACGTTCAACAATGGTGGCCGAGATGCAAGTGACTTCCAGAATGGGACTTGAATAAGTCCGAAGGGCGTGCTTTCGCTTGATTGAGCAGCGAAATGCTGGCAAGAAGGCTGTACCGCCCCCCTAATGCTAACGCGAGATTTTGGCCGTAGTCGGAGGCGTCAAGAAGGGTAAAGAGAGCTGGAGGAGCTTCCTCCGGCAACAGAAAGAGGGCAAACTGTAGGGCGTGCGGCCAACACCCCACAGAAATCCAGGTTTCGTTGTCTCGCCGCAATTAGCGGAGCGAAATTCCCGTCGCCAGACTTTCAATGTCCGCGTGCAAACAAGTTGCGAGCCACCCTCTCTCGCATGCAAAGCGGCGGCTTCTACGAAAGTCCCATCGGCGACATTTACCTGCAGCATCTAGCCTACAAAGCGGTGGATCATGCTCATTCTGCGTCGTGACTTCGGCTTCGGCTGGGCTCTTTTCCTTAGGCGGTGCTGTAGTTAGCCGAGGTAGGCAACGATTGCGATCACGGCGAAGTCGTAGCTTCGCTGCGCAAGCCGACGCCCGAACCAATAAGCACCGCGGCGCCATTTTCCTTGGCCGCTTCGGGATAGGCTACGCCACGATCGGTCGGACGATCTCGCCGTGAACGTCGGTCAGCCGGTAGTGACGGCCCTGGAACTTGAACGTCAGCCGCTTGTGATCGACGCCCAGGCAATGCAGGATCGTGGCGTTCAGGTCGTGCACGTGCACCGGATCGGACGCGATGTTGTAACTGTAATCGTCGGTCTGGCCGTAGCTCATGCCGCGGCGGATGCCGCCGCCGGCCATCCAGATGGTGAAGCAGCGCGGGTGATGGTCGCGGCCGTAGTCCGTCGGCGTCAGCGTGCCTTGGCAATAAACGGTGCGACCGAACTCGCCTCCCCACACCACGAGCGTATCGTCGAGCAGGCCGCGTTGCCGCAGATCGCGGATCAGGCCCGCGCAGGGGCTGATCGATGTCGTTGCACTGCTTGGGAATCTGCTCGGGCAGCCGCGTGTGCTGATCCCAGCCCATGTGGAACAGCTGAATGAAACGCACGCCGCGCTCGGCCAGCCGCCGCGCGAGCAGGCAGTTCGCGGCAAACGTGCCCGGCCGAGTCACCTCGGGCCCGTACATGTCGAGCACGTGAGCCGGCTCGCTGCGAGATGTCGATCAGTTCGGGCACCGATGTTTGCATGCGATAGGCCAGCTCGTACTGAGCAATGCGCGTGGCGATCTCGGGATCCCCCTGCTCGTCGAGCTTGAGACGATTAAGCTCGCGCGAGATCGTCGAGTTGCTGCCGACGGCCTGACGTGTCGACCCCGGGCGGATTCGACAGATACAGCACGGGATCGCCCACGCTGCGAAACTTCACCCCTTGATGCCGCGACGGCAGGAAGCCGCTTCCCCACAGACGGTCGTAGAGCGGCTGATCGTACCGGCCGACCGGTGCCGCGCGATACCATGGCAACGAACGCCGGCAGGTCGTGGTTCTCGCTGCCCAGACCATACGAGACCCAGGCCCCGATGCTCGGCCGGCCGGCCAATTGCGCTCCGGTCGTGATGAACGTGATCGCCGGGTCGTGATTGATCGCCTCGGTGTGCAGGCTTTTGATCACGCACAGTTCGTCGGCCACGCCCGCCAAATTCGGCAACAGCTCGCTGAACCACGCGCCGCTTTGTCCGTGTTGCGAGAATTTGAACTTCGTCGGGGCGATCGGGAACGATTTTTGCGCCGACGTCATGCCTGTGAGCCGTTGGCCCTGGCGAATCGAGTCGGGCAAATCGGTGCCGCGATATTTTTCCAGCCCAGGCTTGGAGTCGAACAACTCGAGCTGCGACGGAGCCCCCGACTGAAACAGGTAGATCACGCGTTTGGCGCAGGGCGCAAAGTGGGGCAGCCCCGGCAGACCACCGTCTGCCGGGCTATCAGGCTTTTCCGTGGCTGCACCGTCCTGCGCGAGCAGCGTCGATAGCGCCATGGCACCCAAGCTCGTTGCGCCCTGGGCGAGGAACTGCCGACGCTGGAGCAAGTGAATCGTTTCATCATTGAGCATCGTTATTCCCTCGTGATCGATTCGTCGAGGTTGAGGATAACGCCTGCCACGGCCGTGTAGGCGGCGTGCTCCGCGGCATCGAGCTGTTTGTCGCGCGGCGACTCACCAAAGCTGAGCAAGCGTTCCGCCTCGTGCGGATGAGCACGATACCGGGCGAGATGTTGGTCCCAGCCACGTCGCAGTACCCATAGCTCCCGCTGGCTCGGCGGACGCACAAGCAACGCGCGGAACATGAAGGTGATGCGCTCGTCGACCGTTCGGCGCGGAGCGGATCGCATGCTCGGCCAATACGCGCGCGGCCTCGACGAACGCGACGTCGTTGAGCAAATTCAGGGCCTGCAGCGGCGTATTGGTCCGCGCCGTTCGCACGACGCACACCTCGCGGCCTGCCGCATCGAAACCTACCATCGACGGCGGCGCGACCGTCCGCTTCCAGAACGTATACATGCCGCGTCGATACAAGTCAGGCCCGTGATCCTGGACATAGGGCACAATTGTCGCCGCGACTTCTTCCCAGAGTCCTTCGGGCTGATACGGTTTGACACTTGGCCCGCCGATGCGAGGGTCGAGCAGTTCGGCCGCCAAGAGCGCCTGGTCACGAATGACCTCGGCGGACAAACGGTACCGAGCACCACGCCCCAACAGGCGATTTTCCGGGTCCCGTGCCAATTGCTCGGCCGTGGCCTGCGATGATTGCCGATACGTCGAGCTGGTCACGATCGTCCGCAACAGCCGCTTCACATCCCAGCCCGAGCGCACAAACTCGGTCGCCAAATGATCGAGCAACCCCACCTGTACGGGGGGATCTCCTTGCGAACCGAAGTCTTCGCTCGTTTTCACCAGGCCGAGCCCGAACAAGCTTTGCCAGAAGCGATTCACGGCCACCCGAGCGGTGAGTGGATGATGGCCGCCGACAAGCCACCGGGCCAGGTCGAGCCGATCGGGTTGTCTGTCGAGCCGATCGGGCCGGGTATCGTCGGGCAACCTGTTAAACACGGCCGGCACGCCCGCCGTGACGCACTCGCCCGGCTTGTCGTATTCGCCTCTGAGCAGCACGTGGGTCGGACGCGGCTCTGGCATTTCCTGCATTACCATAACCGTGGGAATTTGCGAATCGAAGAGCCGCAACGACTCGCGCGAATCGTCGATTTGCTGAATGATCTGTCCGAGCGTGTCAGGCGCGTAATGGGCCACATAATAGGCTTGCAACTTGCTGTGTTGCGGCGGGCTGCGCTTGTCCGGGGTGATCCGCGCGATAGTCGTGATCGGCTCGGCGGCGGCGACCGCGGAGACCGCCAGGGCGTCGAGATCGCGATCGTAGAGCCGCAGGTCGTCGACCATCCCACGTAGCTTGGGTCCCTCGCCACGCGTGCCGACGCGCAGCGGCTGCGTGTTCTTCGACGGATTGCTGAGTGTGTCGAGTAGGATACGCTGCGGTTGCACTTGCCCATCGAAGTAAAGTTTGACGCCGCGGGCAAATTCGGTCCCGTCGTACGTGGCCAACACGTGACACCATCGCCCAAGCGGTAGTGCCTCGACCGTCTCGACGCGGATCGCATCATCGAGCAAGCGTCCGCTCAACTCGAATTGCATTTTGCCCTCTTCGGCATGCAGGTCGTATCCTTTGTGGTTGAAGTCGTCTTCCATCCGCGAGACGATCGTGCCGTCGGGAGCGTCGAGCCAGACCCAAGCGCCAGGCTGAACCGGTCGGACTGCTTGAAATCGCCGACGTTGCCCAGGTCGATCCACGCGGTACCGTCGAACTGCGCAGCCGAGCCGATTCGGCCGGAGACAAATTTCCCCGAGCCGTCGAAAAACGTCTCGGTCCCATCGAGGGGCACATGGACAGCGAGATGCGCCGGTGGCGACCACAGCTCGTCGCTCACCTCACCGAGGGTCGACTCCCAGCGACGTTGCCCAGTCAGAAACGACTGCAACTGCTCGCTGGTTTGCTGTTCGAGCTTACTCAATTGCATGCGCAGGGTGTCCAAACGCCGCTGCATGTCGGGTGTGGGCGCCTTGACCAGCGGAGGTGAATTGTTGTCGCGGATCACCTTACCCAACTCGGGCACGTTGTTGAAAAACGCAAATAACTGGTAGTATTCACGCTGACTGATAGGGTCGTATTTGTGGTCGTGACACCGCGCACAACCAAGCGTCAAGCCAAGCCAGACCGTCGCCATTGTGTCGACCCGATCGACAACGTACTCGATGCGGAACTCCTCGGGTATAATGCCTCCCTCGGCATTTCCGCGGTGGTTGCGATTAAAGCCCGTGGCGACGAGCTGATCGAGCGTAGGCTCTGGCAACAAATCGCCGGCCAACTGCTCGATCGTGAATTGATTGAAGGGCAGATTACGATTGAAAGCGTCGATGACCCAATCGCGCCACCGCGACATGTACGCGCGGCCCGTCCGTCTGGTAGCCGTTGGTGTCTGCGTACCGAGCTGCGTCGAGCCACGGGACGGCCATGCGTTCGCCGTAATGAGGTGACGCCAAGAGACGGTCGACAAACTGCTCATACGCGTCGGGCGACTTGTCGGCGAGAAACGCCTCAACTTCTGCGATCGTCGGCGGTAGCCCGGTCAGATCGAGCGCCACACGGCGAACGAGCGCAAGCCGATCGGCCTCGGGTGACGGCTTGAGTCCGGCGCGCTGGAGTTGATCGAGAACGAACAGGTCCAGCGGCTGCCGGGCCCAGCGCTGATCACGAACCGCTGGCAGCGACGGTACCTGTGGCGGCACAAATGACCAATGCGCTTCGTACGGCGCGCCTTGAGCCACCCAGCGACACAACGTGTCGATCTGCTGCGGAGTGAGTTGTCGCTCCGACTTGGGAGGCGGCATTCGCTCGTCGGCATCGGTCGACGTGATCCGTGCAAGCAACGCGCTCGCCTCGGGCTGGCCTGGCACGATCACGGCATGTCCGTCGCGATTGCGGAGTGCGTCGTCGCGCACATCGAGTCGCAAGTCTCCCTCGCGATGACTTTTGTCTGGGCCGTGACAATGCAGGCAGGCTTCGGAGAGGATCGGCCGAATGTCGCGATTGAAGTGCAACCCACCCGACTCCGCGGCGCTAATCGCCCGACAGGCGAACAGCAATGCGGCAGCAAGCAGGCTGAGCGAAAAGTGAGCGCGCGGCATGATGAACCACAGGCGGGAATTATCTAACCGACATTTCCCATATCGGCGGATCCTGGAACCGATCCAAGCTCGGACTGTCCGCCATTTTAACAACGCGCCCCCTCTCCCGCGTCTAGCGCGGAATGAATTTTCTTCCTTTTCTCCGCCACGATTCCAATTCCCCATGGTCTTTCCGTGGGAAGGCTTGAAAAGCCGCCTTCTAATTGACTTTGCCCAACCCGTCGCCGAATATAACCGGCTTCTTGTCTCTTGTCCGACATCCGGCCCTGGAGACCCCCACCATGCGTCGTTTTGCGCTGACACTGGTTATTCTCTCCATGATTTTGTCCGGTGCCCGAGCCGTCATGGCCCAGCAGCCGGCAGCCAAAGTCACCTTGAAAGTTGTCACCGATCGGCCGGATGCTATCTACAAGGTCGGCGACAAGGTAGCCTTCTCCGTGACTCTGCTCAAAGAAGGCCAGCCTGCCACTGGCGTCGAGCTGAAGTGCGCCCTGAGCAAAGACGGCTATAAGACGCTGGAAGAGAGCAAGTTAACCAGCGGCGAAGGGGCGACCACCATCACCGGCACACTCGACGAGCCCGGATTCTTGAGGTTGCGGGTCGATTACAAGCCGGCGGACGGTCCAGCCGTCTCAGCCACGGCAGGTGCGGCGATCGATCCCTTGGAGATCAAGCCCAGCCAGCCCGTGCCCGACGATTTTGACGCCTTTTGGGCTGAGCAAAAACGGTTGTTGGCTGCCGTGCCAATGAACCCGCGGCTCACGCCCATCGATTCGCCGCAGGCTGACGTCGAGTGCTTTGACGCCCAGATTGAGTGCCTGGGAGACAAGCCGGTGTCGGGTTACTTTGCTCGTCCCAAGGGAGCCCAGCCCAAGAGCCTGCCGGCGGAGCTGTTTGTACACGGCGCGGGTGTGCGCAGCAGCATGCTGAATGCGGGGGAAGCCAGGCGGGGCCGGCTGGTTATGGATATCAACGCCCACGGCATTCCCAACGGCAAGCCGGCGGCATTTTACGAGGCGCTGGCTGCCGGCGAACTCAAGGATTATCGTTACTCTGGTCGCGAGAGCCGCGACACGTGCTATTTTCGCGGCATGTTCTTGCGATTGATGCGGGCCCTTGATTTCCTTTGCGCACAGCCCGAATGGGACGGCAAGATCCTGATCGTGCGCGGCGGTAGCCAAGGGGGCGGGCAGGCGATCGCTGCCGCGGGACTTGACCCGCGCGTGTCGGCGTTCTTGGCCGGCGTGCCGGCGATTTGCGACCATTCAGGCAATGTTGTGGGCCGCATTGCCGGTTGGCCAAAACTGGTGCCGCTTGGGGCCGACAAGCAACCTGACCCGACCGTGCTACAGGTCGCTCGCTATTTTGACGGGATGAACTTCGCTACCCGAACCAAGGCCGACGCCATTTTGACCGTGGGCTTCATCGACGGCACGTGCCCGCCGACGACCGGCTATGCGACCTACAACAACCTCGCCGGCCACAAACAGATTGTCACGGGTCCACTGTCGGCGCACGAAGGTCCGCCGGATGCCTATAAGGCCATCGACGCGTTTCTCAACGAGCACATTACCCGCCGGCAAGCGGCGCAATGAGCCGGCTTGTCGGCAACGTCGATGAAATCGATCCCCAGAGGATGCCGATGACGCCGCAATTCAGACCCAGTTTGATGCATCCTTAGATGCAATCGAGCGGCTGCGAAGCGATCATCTTCGATGGACTGGACCATCATGAGGAATCAAGCCGTCGGGAACCACGTTGGTCTCACGGCGAGTTGAAGTCCACCTTGGGAGCGGTCTTGGCAGCTTCGGGCACTTTGAAGTATTCGGGTTGTGCGATGCCCGCCAGGCGTGCAAAGAAGCTTGTTGGAAACTGCCGCATGAAGACGTCCAGGTCGCGAACCGCGTCGTTGTAGCGTCCGCGCTCGACCGACAGTCGATTCTCCGTGCCCTCAATCGTGTCCTGCAGTTTCAGAAACGACTCGTTGCTTTTCAGCGCCGGGTATTGCTGTGAGAGCACAAGTAACCGTGACAGAGCCGACTCGACCTGGTTGGCGGCCTCGGCTTTCTCAGGCACCGTCTTAGCCTGGAAATAGCCCTTCTGCGCCTCGGCGATGCCCAGAAAGATTTTCTGTTCCTGGCCAGCCTCTCCCTTGACCGTGGCCACGAGATTCGGAATCAGCTCGTAGCGCCGCTCCAACTGGTTCTCAACCTGCGCCCACTGCTGCTTGACGTTGGCATCGAGTGACATGGCTCGGTTGTACCCCGTCACAACGCACCCGCCGCCTAGAAGGGCGACTAGGACCATGACCGCGACAATGGCAAGTAAGACGTTTTTCATCGAAGTATCTCGTTTATGGATTAAGGGTCGTCAAATTATACGAATCCAGCCACCGGTAGCCAGCGACCGGCCAGATCACCAACTGGCGCCGCCTCCACCTCCGCCCGAGCTGCCGCCTCCGCCCCAGGAACCGCCGCCAAAAGAGCCTCCGCCAGAAGAGCCTCCGCCGAAAGACCCATCCCACGGGCCTCCATAGGTCGATGTGAAGAATGGCCCCATCATGCCGCCGTAGCCTCCCCATCCGCGCCCATTTCTCGATTGTCGCCAGTAGGCGTAAATGATCACAATCAACACCACGATGAAAAACAGGGTCAACCCGGAATTGCTGTTGGGCTCCTGCTGTTGATGGCGAATTTGCGGCGTCGTTAGCTTTACGCCAGCGTCGTCGGCGATGCGGTTGGCCACGACGACGGCCATCTGCTTCAGCCCGTCAGCGTAGGCGCCGCGCTTAAAATACTCCTGCGCCACGCTCCGCGACAGAGATCCGCACCAGGAATCGGGCAAAACGCCCTCCAAACCGTACCCGGTGTGGATGCGGACCCTGTGCTCCTGGACCTCCAGCGCAATCAGAGGCGCCGTTGCTCTTTCCTTTCTTACCAAGTTTCCACAGGTCGTAGTGCCGTTGCACGAATCTGAAGAAGTCTTCGCCATCGTCGGTCTTGACCGTCAGCACCTTCACCTGCGCCGTGGTTTTCTCTTCCAGTTCCTTGAGCCAGCCTTCGATTTCCGTTTTGGTCTTGGTGTCGATGACGCCCGCCGCGTCGACAACGTATTCGCCTGTCTGCGCGACATTCATTTCGGCCTGGGCACGGACAGCCCCAAGCGACACCCATAGCATAATCAGCGGCAGCGTGCCGCAGCAGTGCCCGAACGCACTGCGGATTTGCGCTCCAGAAATTACCATCGGTCAGAGAGGCTCCCAAGGGCATCGAGTTCCCCATAGAGCTTCTGAAAGTGAGACCAATCGCGAGAAGACTGCTCATTGAGCAAGTCTCGCACGCCTGGCAAAGGGCGGCTGATCGTCTCTTCGAGCATCTGGATCGCCCGCCCCGAGGGGATCGCCGACGTGTGCCCCTTGAGCCAGAGCAACCCTCGCAACGTGCGCAGAATGCCGTCTCCGGCGTGCTGTGTCAGCTCGGCGATTTTCTTGTCGCTACCCTCGGACAGCAACAGCACCTGCCGCATGGCCAAGAGCATTGTCTTTAGCTCGCGCTCGCAATGCAGCCGAACGTGCACCGACTCGAAGACTAAGGACTCGAAATGGTCTTCCCCAAAGATCGTCCGGTGCTGCTGCTGAATCTCAATCAGCTCCAGCGGAAACGTATCCAGGGAGGCCCGGATGTAGGTGGGGGTCAACACCAGGGGCGCCGCAATGCGGGTGGCCGGGGATGACGGCAGCTCCGAGGCCAGCCGCTTGAGCAGTTCCAGGTCGACCGTATCGAGGACCAGAACGTTGTGGATCACGTGCCGTGCCGGATTGAAATGGCCGGCGGCGACGGCGCCGTAGAACGTGAGTCCCAACGCGTTGGGACCGGTCACCTCCTGGAGTCGCTGCGAATAGCGACGGATCGGCTCGCGAAGGGCGTCGGAAAGGCTATCGAGTGATTTCAACTCCGCAGACATCATTTGCTTCCCAGACAACAACGCGTGCAAAAGGCGGTACCCAATAGTAAAATGTACCGGGAACGACCGCAGTAAAATGTACCGGGAACGACCGCCGTACGGAACCGCCTATAAGAGGCCCGGACGATTGATTGCCAATCTTGGCCGCCACAATCCTACCCGAGTCGTGTGGCGTGAACATCGTCCGCATCGAGAACGACCAGCGACGGCGGTTTCGACCACCAGATCAAGACGGCCCAAGATGTCCGGGTAGCCAGGAATCACCGGGCCGCACAGATCCTCCTCAATGCCCAGGATGAGGCCCTTGGGCCGCGCCAAAGAATTGACCTGGAACACCGCGAGCATCCGCTGCGCGAGGCCGGTCAGCCATGCACACTTCATGCTTCTGGCAGCCGCTGTTAGAATATCGTGATATTGGCGACACAACTCGATGCTGTTCTGCGACCTTTTCTTGGAGGCGACTGCCGTGGAACTCAAAGTTCTGGAAGACACCCCTAAGTTAATTCGTGTGGCGCTGTCGGGCGAGTTGGACATGATCGCCGTCCACCAAGTGGGGCTCAAATTTTCAGCACTCATGGCCGGCGACGGGAAGAACGCCATCGTGGACATGTCCGGCGTGCCAATCATCGTCTCCTTGGGCATCGGGATGTTGATCAGTGCCTATAAGGTGCTTAAACGAAAGGGCGCGAAGCTCGTGCTCCTGAACCCTCAACCGGCCGTCGTCATGGTGCTTGAGACATCCGGGCTGTGCGAAATGTTGGGTGTGGCCACGGACGAAGCCGCTGCGCAATCGCTCTTGTCGATTGCTTGATCGAGTAGCAGACCAGATTATGGCGAATTTCTGGAAACTGGCGATCCGTCGCTGCGCGAGACTCGACAAGGGCGAAGAGTAACGCGAAATGGAGATTTAAGGCCCTCCTAGGGCTGGCCTGGGGAGATCTTTTTTCTAGAAATTTTGGAGAAAACCTGTCTGCAATCTGACGGTGTCCACGTTTAGTCATGTGGGGCATAGTGTTAGTTTGCGGTATTTCGGAAAAGCCCACTCTCGGCACCGGCTGCTGCCAGCCCTGTCGCCAATCGAAGGGAGTCCACGTTGTAGAGCCCATTCTGCTTCTGTGGAAGAACCCAGAGCAGTGGTCAAAGGTCCATTTTTCCCCGAGGATACGAAATGTCAGATCAGATTCAGGATCGTGTTGATGCTGCCTTGGAAGGTGTTTGTCCAAGCCGCCGAAACTTTTTGCGCGGCCTTTTGGTGGCGGCCGTCGCCACCAGCGCGCTGGCATTGCCTGCTTCGGCCGTAGTGGCTGAGGAGAATGATGGTGACGGCAAAGGCAAAGGTAAGGGAGATTGCGAGGGAAAAGGCAAAGGAAAAAGTAAGGGGAAAGGCAAAGGCAAGGGAAAAGGAAAGGGAGACGGCGAAGACAAGTAGCGGAGTCAAGTCAGTCGTGATTCGAGAAGCGAGGCAGCTGAGGAGTATAACTGCTTCCTGAGCTGTCTCGTGACTACGCGTCGGGCCGCGACCGAGTCCGCCCTAATTGCCACCTCCCTAACATGCCGGTCTTTCATGCGACCGTTGCTCAAGCCAACCGTAGTTCTCGCCACCAGCGATGAAGGGTATCTGGCCTATGACATTGATACTGGCAAATTGCATCGATTGAACCCGCTCGCGGCTCTGATCGTCGAGCTTGCGAACGGTCAACGGTCCTACGACGAGATTTTGAACGTAGTCGTTCCAATATCCGGTCCGTCAAGTGCAACCGGCTGTGCGGAATGGATCGCTCAAGCCGCAGCGCAAGGCTTGTTGGTCGACGCATGTGCAGCCTCACAGTTTCCGGCTCGAACAGCTACCGAATTGGCTAAATGCGCCGCCGAGTTGCGTAATCGAAATTGCATCCTGGCTGCCTTCCTCTGCCAGCAGCATGCCGCCGAGTTGGGGCCCGACGACCCGCTCCTCTGGTATCAACTTGGAGAGTTGGCTCACATTGTCGGTCGCCGGGCCGAAGCGCGCGCGGCCTATGAGCGTTACCAGCTGGCGTTTCCCGACGATGCTGAAGTCGAGCATCTATTGATCGCGCTTCGTGACGAGGCACCTCCCAGCCGCGCCTCGGACCGTTGCATCGAACAGCTCTACGATCACTTTGCTTCGTTCTACGATCAAAATATGTGTGGCGATCTGGATTACCGTGCGCCGGATTTATTGATTGCCGCGCTCGTTGCTGCTCTGGAGTCTGCGCCGCCAGCTTATTGCCCTCGACGCCGGGTGCGGCACGGGACTATTTGGGCGGCTGCTTAAGCCCTTCTCGCGACGGCTCGTCGGGGTCGATCTCTCCGCAGCAATGGTCGAACTCGCCCGGCAGCGTGGCATTTACGACCAATTGCACGTCGCTGAACTAACGGCCTGGTTGACCTGTGAACCAGCCGACTATTTCGACGTGATCGCCATCTGCGACACGTTGATCTATTTCGGCGATCTAACTCAAATCATACCCGTTGCAGCACGCCATTTGGTGCGCGGCGGTCTACTTGGCTTCACCGTCGAGAAAGGCGCTTCGTTCCCCTTTCAATTGACGGACTCTGGCCGATTCACGCATCATCGCGACCATCTGTTGGCCGTGGCTAGCGCAGCCGGCTACTGCGTTGTCAGCCAAACTGAAGAAGTGTTGCGTTATGAATACGGTGATCCAGTGATTGGTTGGGTAACCATCCTACGAGGTGGGGGATGCGCACGCTGACCGCGAACCTGCAGCCACTGCCGTCAGTAAGACCAACTCTCAGTCCCTCGACGTTCTCGAGGTCAGACAGTCAACTGTCAATTGAGTTAACCGACGAATACGGCTTTCCGAGATTTGAAGTTTTATCAAGCGAAGACGGGTGAATGATTGCACGCTTGCAGATTCTTCAGCCAGGCAAAGTCGCTCAGGACGAGCCCCATATCGTCTGGCCATACGCGTGAGTGGTTGGGTTGCCACTTGCGTCCAAGGTTTGGCCGAGGATAGCATCGAATTGTCGTTAGCCTCTTGCCTTTTCTTGGAGACGCCTGATTCGCCCAGGCGCTCGAACTTATGTGGAACAATCTATTGAATCTCTTCGCAAGCTCACGCAATGATCGTGATCATGCTCAAGCCCACATGACATTCGCGCACACTTCGCTGGGAAGGGGCATGTCACGAACCGGCGTCATGCTCAAAAGGCAACTATGGATATGGCCGATCGTCGCGGTTGTGCTGCTGGCGATTGTTGGGTACGCGGTCAGCAGTTCGATCCATCAAACTATGGAGGATAACCTGCGCTCGGAGCTCGAAACGCTGTTGAACGTCGAGCGGTCGATGCTCGAAAAATGGTTCAAGGTCCAAGAGTCGAGCGCGCTTCTCCTTGGCCAATGATCCGGAGCTTCGCAAGACGGTGACCCAGCTTCTGGCAGCCCGTTCCGACTCCGCACTCAATTCCGACCCTACCACAACTTCCGCGAGCGAGCGGGACCTGACCGAATTGCATGCTCGACTGGGGAAGGAACTTGAGCCGGGCATCTCGGCCCACGATTTTGTCGGCTTTGTGGTGGCTGACAAGCAACTGCGGATCGTCGCAGACTCTGCTCCGGAACTGATCGGCCAGTCGCTGCCGCAGCTACGAAGACTTTCTAACGCGGACGCTTAAAGGCAAGGCAACCGTGTCTACTCCGTTTCCGAGTGTCGCCATCCTCAAGGACAGGATGGGGCGGATGCGCACCGGAACGCCCACGATGTTTGTCTGCGCCCGGTGCGTGACGAAAATCTCCAGGTCGTGGCCGTCCTGGCACTGCGGATTCGTCCCGAGAAGGAATTCACCGATATTCTGCAATTGGGACGAATTGGCAAAACTGGCGAAACCTATGCCGTGAACAAAGACGGCCTGATGGTTTCCAATAGCCGGTTCGACGAGGCTCTGATCCTGTTGGGGCTGTTGCCCGACGAGGATTCGACGGCTTCGATCTTGAAGCATTCAGGTGCGTGATCCGGGCGGCAATACGCTGGAGGGATTCCGGCCGGGTGTGCGGCGCCGCGAATTACCGCTTACCAAGGTTTGTGCGGCAGCCGTCAGTGGCACCACTGGCGTCAATGATGGAGAGCTACCGCGACTATCGAGGGTCGCCCTCGGTCGGCGCCTGGACCTGGCTCCCCGAGTATCAGTTGGGAATCATCACCGAGATTGATCCCGCCGAGGCCTATCGCCCGCTGACCATCCTGAAGCGGTCGTTTCTATGTGCTGTACGCCTTGCTCGGCATCGGCGCATTGGCGATTTTCGTCTTCACGATTATCGTCGCCCGCCTGCAGCGCCAGGCTCAGAAGGCCGCCATCGAGGCCAAAGCAGCTTGGGCAATACCGGCTGCAGGAGAAAATCGGTGCCGGTGCGATGGGCGTGGTCTACAAGGGACAGCACGCCATGCTCCGCCGGCCCACGGCAATCAAGATGCTTGACATCGAACGCGTCAACGAAGCCTCGATTCAGCGGTTCGAGCGCGAGGTGCAAATCACCTGCAAGCTCAACAATCCGCACACCGTGGCGATCTATGATTACGGCCGCACACCGGAAGGCGTATTCTACTATGCGATGGAGTACCTCGACGGAATCGACCTGCAGGCGCTGGTCGATCAATACGGCCCTCAGCCCGAGGGGCGCGTGGTGAGCATCCTGCGGCAGATTTGCGCCTCGCTCTACGAAGCCCATTCGTCGGGTCTGGTGCATCGCGACATCAAGCCGGCCAATATCATGCTCAATCGCCGCGGCGCTGAGCCAGACGTTGTGAAGGTGCTCGATTTTGGTCTGGTCAAAGCCGTGGAAGACGGGAAGGAGGGCCGCCAGTCCGGGAGCGGCATGTCCGGAACGCCGCTGTATATGTCGCCCGAGTCGATCCAGACGCCTGAATCCGTCGATGCCTGCAGCGACCTGTATGCCGTCGGCGCCGTGGGCTACTTTCTGCTCACAGGACAAACCGCATTCAACGCTCGGACGCTGGGCGAGCTGTGCCAACAGCATCTCACGGCGATCCCCGAGGCTCCCTCGCAACGATTGGGACGGACGATTTCCGCGGAGTTGGAGCACGCGATTCTGGCCTGCCTGGAAAAAAGCCGGGCCAAGCGTCCGCAAACCGCGCGGGATCTGGCGGCAATGCTCGACCGAGTGGCGCAAAGCTGGTCGCTCGACGACGCCGAGGAATGGTGGAGCCGGCACGAGCGAGGACAGCAACCGAACAAGGCGGCCGAGGCAGCGCCGAAACCTGAGGTCGGAAACCGTCCTGCTAGTCCACCGGCAAGTACGCGTGGACCCAATAGTCCCGCTTCCGGGCACGCGAGGGGACCAGTCGAATCCGGGTTGGATCGAACGACGATCTTCGATTCAGACGGCGATTCGTCGACATAAGCATTCGGCTACTTCGGGACAAGTTGAGAAGTTGTTTCGCTTGGCAGGGTGCTTATCTACGGCAATTCTTCGCGCCGCCTCGCGAGCCAATTCGGGTGAGCCGAATTGCGCGGCCCACAATGAATTGCCGTACGCCCATACATGGCGGGCAGAGCCAGGCGAGCGTGCAATAGCACACCGACGGTCGGCGTGCGATGATGCTACTGGTGACGAGATTCGTTCCGCGCAACCGCGATTTCGTGGAGGCTCGCAATGGCGATATTTTTTCCGCTCTTCCCTGGCCGAGTCAACCAGTGGCTCGCCGTGCTAGCGATCGTCGGTGCGGGCGTCTTCTGGCATTGTGGTTCCGGAGATTGCTTTCCAACACATCTCTGCCGGGCCGCCGAACCCAAGCCGGCGGAGAAGGCCGGCTTTACGAACCACTTGAGTGGCGAGTCGAGCCCCTATTTGCTCCAACATGCGCACAACCCGGTGCAATGGTATCCCTGGGGAGATGAAGCTTTTGCTCGGGCAAAGAAAGAAAACAAGCTGATTTTTCTGTCGATTGGCTATTCGACCTGCTACTGGTGCCATGTGATGGAGCGAGAATCGTTCGAAGACCAGGGCGTTGCCAAGATCTTGAACGAGAATTTCATCGCCATTAAGGTCGATCGTGAAGAGCGACCCGAAATCGACGAGCAGTATATGCTCGCCACGCAGCTCTCGACGGGAAGCGGCGGCTGGCCAAATTCCCTCTGGCTTACCTCCGACCGCAAGCCGTTTCTGGCAGGCACCTACTTTCCCAAGCAGCGATTCAAGGACGCTCTGACCCAAGTGGCGGCGGCTTGGCGAGACAAGCCCGACGCCATCAAGCAACATGCCAACCGACTGAGCGATGCAATCCGCGCGGCCGGAAACCTCAAGCCAACGATTGGCACGAAGCTTGACCAAAAGGCCATCGACCAGGCGGTTGCCGAGGCGAATCGCAGCTTTGATTCCCAGCGTGGGGGCTTCGGGATCGCTCCCAAGTTCCCGCCGCACGGTCGAATGCTGTTGCTGGTGGAAGAGTTTCGACGAACCGGTGACAAGCAGCTGCTAAGAATGATTACTCGCACTTTGGACGCCATGGCCGACGGAGGCATCCAAGACCACATTGGAGGCGGCTTTCACCGCTATTCGACCGATGCCAATTGGTTTCTGCCCCACTTTGAAAAGATGCTGTACGACAACGCTCAACTGATGCGTTTGTACACCGACGCGCACTTGCTGACCAAAGACGCTCGCTACCGGCAAGCCGTGCAGGACATCGCCGCTTGGGTCAAACGTGAGATGACCGATTCGCAAGGTGGGTTCTACTCCGCACTCGATGCCGAAAGCGAGGGCGAAGAAGGCAAGTATTATACTTGGCAATACAGTACGCTGTTGCAAACGCTTGGCGACGCCGACGGCAGACTGTTCGCCAAAGAGTACGGCGCACAGTTCGACGGAAACTGGGTCGAACAACGCAGCGGCAAAAAGCCAGGCACGAATATTCTCTTTCGTCGCAATATGTCAGAGCCCCCAGCGGGCGAAAAACACGAGGCGCTCGTCAAGTCGAATGACAAAATGTCCGCAATGCGTGCGAAGTTGCTGGCGATCCGTGATAAGCGTCCGCGTCCTCGCCTGGACGACAAGGTGCTGGCCGGTTGGAATGGCCTGATGATCGAAAGCTTGGCTTATGCAGGCAGATCGCTCGACGAACCGGATTACACAGCCTCGGCAAAGAAGGCCGCCGGCTTTATTCTCAGCCAGATGTGGAAAAACGGCCGCCTGCTGCACACCTATCGCAACGGCCAATCGCGAATTCCAGGCTACTTGGACGATTATGCCTATTTGGCGCGCGGGCTGATCGAACTAGAAGCCGCCACCAAAGACCCTCGCTGGCGAAGCAGCGCCGCTGAACTCGCCGACGCCATGCTCAAACAGTTCGAAGATCCTAACCAAGGCGCATTCTTCTTTACGCCCGCTGGTGAGGAGGTTCCGCTGATGCGGTCGAAGAATCTCTTCGGAGGCGGGAATATGCCGGGGGCAAATGGCGTGGCCGCCGAAGTTCTATTGCGACTGGCGGACCTGGACCAACGGCCCGCCTACGAAGCTGCCGCGCAGCGCACCCTTGCAACCCTGGCCGACTTTGCGAGCCAGAAATCGTCGAGCGACGAGAGCCTGCTGCTGGCGGCTGCCTACCAGTTTCGCACGAAGTTGAAAAACAACGAGGCGCCTCCGAAAGATATCGCCTCAATGGCTTCAAAAGCGGACGCTGAATTGCACGAGGCCTCAGTCGACATCCGCCTCTACAGTTCGACAACCACAGTCACGCCGGGCGATTCGTTTCGCGTTATCGTCGAATTCGGCATCCAGCGCGGCTGGCACTTGTACGCGCCGGGCTCGTCGAAATTAGTTCGGCCGGCAACGGTTGAATTACAAAAGAACGAGAAGGCCAGTGCATCGGTTGTTCAGTCCCCGCCCGGTCGAGAGCTGAAGGACCAGGTTGTCAACGAAGACGTGCATATCCTGGAAGGTGTCGCCAAGTACGAATTGACCGTCACCATCGCCAAGAATGCACCCAGCGGGCCGGTCGAGTTGAAGTTCGACGTGCAGACACAAGCTTGCAGCGATCGCACCTGTTTGGAACCCCGCAAATCTGTCCTGAGTTTGCCGATTACCATCGACCGCAAAGCGACGGATGGCGACAGCCGACGCCCAGAGAGTTTTGACGAACGGCTGGGGAAATGAGTTAGAGCATCGCTGTTTAGAGAGACGATTAATGGGTGCCAACTCGGCCTCGCCGCGGTCGATGTCCAACTGGCCGTAGTTGGTTTCTTGGTTCGGATTAGGTGGCCGACTTCGCTGGTGTTCCGAGCCCTGCAACTTTGCACCAGCGGGGGACATTGCTACTTGTCGGCTGAGTGTTTTTCGACCGCCGCATCCAGGACGTACCAAAACTTATCGGGGTCGAAGTTGCCCCTGTTGCTGAGAATGACCGTCGTGCGGTCGGCGGTGAGATAGCGATAGTACGATGTCCGAAAGCCGCCCCAAGATCCCTCGTGGCCGTAGCCGATCAGTTTGCCCGACTCATCGAAAAATAACCCCCAGCCAAAGCCGTAATCGGTCGGCTTGCCGTCGCGGGTCTTGCCCGACGTGAGGGCCAATTTCATGGTCTCGGCTTTGAGCAGCTTGCCGTTGCGAAGCGCCGTGTCCCAGGCGACGAAATCCTCCAGATTCGACCAGATCGCGCCGTCGCCTACGGCAAGCAGTGTCTCTTGCCGCAGTGGCGGCATCCCCAGCTCTCGCGCCACGGCTGCTTCTTCCCTTTCTCGTAACCGAGAGCAGGGATGCAGCCGGGCGCATGCTTCGTGGAAACCGTTTCTGGGCTTTCGTAGACGAATGAGTGCTTCATGCCGGCCGGGGCAAAGATCGCTTCGCGCATGAATTGCCCGAACGACTTTTTCGACACCCGCTCCACGATCACCGCCAACAGCATGTAGTTGGTATTGTTGTATTCGTACTTCTCGCCTGGCTGAAAGCTGAGCGGATACTGCTTTCGTTGCTTAGCAAATTCGGGCACGTAGTCTTCGTTGACCCAGTAGTCTTTGTGCCGAGCGGGCACATTTTCCAACTCCATATAGTCAGGAAGCCCGGAAACGTGTTGCAGCAGGTCACTAACGTGAATCGGACGCTTGGGGAGATAAGCCGGAAGTTCGGGAATGTACTTGCGCACGTCGTCATGCACCGACAGCAAGCCCTGATCGTGCAGCATGAGGATGGCAGTCGAAGTGAACGTCTTGGAGACCGACGCCAGTTCGAACATCGTCTGTGGCGTAATGGGCGTGTGCTGCTTGAGATTGGCCGAGCCATAGCCCTTTTTGAACAGCAGCCGCCGGGGCTGTGATATCAAGATGGCGACGCCCGGTCCGTCCGTGGTGAAGCCCTGCTTTTCAACAAGTTTATCGATTGCCAGCGTAAGAGCCTCATTGCCGCTCGACGACTCGATGGGGACGACGCATAGCAAGCAGATCAAGGTCAATGCCAGAATGCATTTCCGACATTGAAGTCTGGTGAATCTCATTGGCGCTGAATCCTCGCAGGCATTTCTCGAATCGAGTAGCTAAGTATACACGGGCCAAAAGTTACGAGCGAGGCACGACTACGGCTCACGACACTGCTAACACGCAGCATCAAATCGAATGGCGAGTCTCGTCCCGCTGGCAATCTTCTTTGCCAGGGGAATCGCTCCGTGAAGCGGCTGGAAGGCTGTGTCGGTCCTACACACATGCGGCGCGTTGCAAGTCGACGACCCATGCGGGCGTGGCGTCGAGATACGCTTGCACGTGCTTGTCGCGCGTAAAGTAATACCAGGCGTTGAGCCCCTGCATGAGCGTTGTGCCGACGATCATGCCGCCGTACACGGCGAACGTCACGGCGAGGTACAAGTCGCCGATCGAGCCCAGCATAGAGGTACCGAGTTCGGGATTCGCACGCAGGGCTCCCTCGTACGGATTCGGCGCCACCAGAGCGGAACCGATGCTCCACACACTGTAACCGACCAGCAAGGCCCACAGCCCGAGCTGGTTCCAGCCCAAGAGTCGCGCCGCCGCTGGATCGAAGCGCCGCAGACCGTTTCGCCCACGAAACTCGTTATATGCCACGACGGCGAGACCCGCTTCAAGAATGAGCGATGGCCAACTCCAGAGCGCGAACGGGAGCGATATGGCTGCGAAGACGGCAAGGCTCCAGGTGTTGAATGCCGCAACGCCGATCGCGCCGCGAATTTTCTTCGCGCGTAAGTTGGCAGCCAGCAGTTCCTGCTGGTGATCGGGGGTGAGCGGTCCGCTGAATGCGGGTGCGAGTGACGCGGTATCCATCATTTCCAATATACGACAGTCCCGCGAGCCTCCGACGGCAATGGATGTGCGGATTATGCCGGCATCAAGGCTCGACGCTCGCCGGCACGAGTGGACATTGGTATGCAGAAGTTCACGCCGACGCGAGTGGATGTCGGAGCGTTCGGAACGAACCGCTTATTTCACTTTCTTGTCCGGCAAAATCGCCTGACCGTCCTGGCCCCAGTTCAAATGATCCGGGCCTGGCCATTCATCCACGAATGCCCGCGCTGCCCAGTCGTTCCAGGCAGTCTCGAGCTTCGCGGCGATGTCGGGTTGTTGCTTAATCAGGTCGTGCCGCTCGGTCCGGTCGGCCTGCATGTCGTACAGTTCCCACGGTCCGCGCCATTTTTGCACCAGCTTCCAGCGGCCGTCGCGAATGGCCTTGTTGCCTTCGTGTTCCCAAAAGATCGGCTGCTGGCGGTTTAACGATTGGCCGGCAAAGGCAGGGCGCAGCGTCACGCCTTCCATCGGTAAAATAGCGTTGTCGTTGAATTTGGTCGGATACTTCGCTCCCGCCAGATCGACGGCCGTGGCCATCACGTCGATCAGATGGGCAGGCTGCTTCTCCAGCGTGCCGCGCCGCTCGGCCGGAATGCCGTGGGGCCAATGGGCAATGAATGGCGAGCTGATGCCTCCTTCATGCGTGAAGTGCTTGTAGAGAGAAAGGCGTGTTGCAGAGCGTGGCCCAGTTCATCCCGAGCAGCACGTACGACTGCGGGCCGCCGATCGGCCCTTGGCCACGGATGAAACTCGTCGGGCCTCCTTCGGCGTTGCCGCCGTTGTCGCTGAGGAACAAGATCAAAGTGTTGTCGAGCAGCCCACGTTGTTTCAAACCGTCGACCAAATGTCCGACGCTACGGTCGAGACAATCGGTCATGGCGGCGTAAACGGCCATGATTTCGTCGTATTGCTCTTGTTGCCCGGACGTGAGCGTATCCCAGGCGGGCGACTCCTCGGGGCGCGGCGTGAGGGGCCACGCGGCGTCGACGATGCCCATTTGCAGTTGCCGCGCATGGCGTTCCTCGCGGAACTTGTCCCAGCCTTTTTGATACTTGCCCCGATGCCGGGCGATCGCTTCGGCCGGAGCGCGCAGCGGGAAGTGGACGGCGCCTTGCGCAATATAGAGGAAGAAAGGCCTATGCTCGGCGCGGGCCTCGTCGACGAACTTCAGTCCCCACTCGGTATGCAAATCGGTCGAATACCAATCCGTGCCCAGTTCCGGCGAATCTTTGGGAATCTCGCGGCCGTTGAGATAGAAGTTCTCCGTCCCCGGCCGATCGAATTCCTTGGGAAAATAGATTTCGCCATGCGGGGAGTTGAATGAACGCATGAAGCCGCGTTGCCACGGCGGAGTGCCGTTTTTCTGGCCCAAATGCCACTTGCCGGTCATCGCGGTGAAATAGCCGGCGTCAGAGAGCACCTCGGCAATCGTCACGCAGCGAGTCGACAGCCGGCCGTGCAATCCGCGCGACTCGGGCTTCACCATGCGGTCGAGCCAGCCTAGGCCGGCCTGGTGCGAATAGAGCCCAGTGAGGAGGGCCGCGCGCGTCGGGCTGCAACGGGGCGTATTGTAGAATTGAGTGAATCGTACCCCGTCGGCGGCCAGGGCATCGAGATTCGGCGTGGGAATCTCGCTGCCAAAACAGCCGATGTCCGAGAATCCCATGTCGTCCGCAAGGATTAGTACGATATTTGGTCTACACGGATTATCTGCTAAATTATCGGCAGAAACGTGGGATGTAGACTGGGATAGGCTGGCTGATACGATGATGAGTGCAGTAATTCTATGTAGCAAAGTTACTCGTAAAAAATAGGGGTTCGGTCGGGCGGTTTCTTGTTGAATGTACATGGCGGCCTTTCCGAACCACGATATCGATTGGAAAACGGCATTTCAAGCAACTTCCGCGTTCTGTGGCTAACGAATGCAATATCCCACCGAGCCGGTGCGACAAGTGCTGCGTCGCACGCCGAAGCGTGCCCGTCCCGGCGTGGGACGGGCACGCTGACGTTTGAAAGTCAATGCACCCAGCGCTTGGGGAAACCAGCAAGAGCCGCTTCCTCCGATGGTTTCCAAAGGACCGCTTCTTGGATGCGACGAGCCAATTCAACATCGCTGTAGGTGACCGCTTGCACTCGATGGGTTTGCAACTTCACCGTCACCTGGGCATATCCGACACTCAGATCGGGATGGTGCCAGGCGGCCTCAGCGAGATAACCGATGGTCGCAACCAGCATCATAGTGTGGGGCCAGCCTGGCGTCGTGAAGGTCCGCCGCAGCCAATTGTCTCGGACTTCCCAGCCAGGCAGCCCAGCGAGCGCTTCGTTGATTTCTGATTCGGTCAACACGTGGTCCTCGGCCATGGGATCGAACTCCTGTTTGCTTGAAGCCTGATTGATATGTCATCGCCGGTCGTCGTGGAGAGTGACGTGATTTGTAGCTGCCGTTGGCCGACGCGAACTACTGGCTATGTTTTGTGAACTACCTACAATTATCAGGCATGCGGATCGTATCGACAACTTAGGTCGAATGGCACAGTCCACCCGTAAGCCGCAACTGGGATTGTCTGGGACTGGGCATGCTAATTCTCGTCAAACCTTACACCAAGTGGCGAATCCCCCGATGAGTGATTTGGCCACCGTTTTCGCCTACCATCAACGTACCAAGCATGATTTCCACCGTTCTGCGGCAGCCTTGGGGTACATGGATTGGGCCAACCAGCCTCATCCGTTTCGGTACTACGAAGGAGCCTTCGTAACTCGGTTGGAGCTGAACAGAGAGTTGCCACCTGTCGGATACGACCGCATCTACCAGCGGAACTCTCTGAATCCGGTGCCCGTGAATCTTGAAACCTTGTCCGACTTCTTCTATTACAGCTTGGCACTGTCCGCGTGGAAGCAGGCTGGCACGAGCCGCTGGGCCTTGCGCGTGAATCCCTCCAGCGGCAATTTGCATCCTACCGAGGCTTACGTTCTGTGGACACCGTTCTCCGTCGGGCAAACCACTCCGGAGCTCTGCCACTATGTCTCAGAAACCCACTCGCTAGAGCGCCGCGCGACCTTCTCCGACGAGGTCTGGCAATTGCTGATGGGGCATTTGCCCCCAGGGTCATTTCTTGTTGGGCTCAGCTCCATTATCTGGCGGGAAACTTGGAAGTATGGCGAGCGGGCGTTTCGATATTGTCAGCACGACATGGGACACGCCGTGGCGGCGCTGCGGATTTCCGCTGCATTGTGCGGCTGGCAATTCAGACTTGTCCCGAACTGGTCGACTGACGATGTGGCGGCTCTGTTGGGACTCGATCGAAAGCAAGACTTGATTGAGGAGGAGCATGAGGAGCCGGAGGTTCTCGCCGTGGTAATTCCAACCACCATCGACGGAACGCAGGCCGGCATGATTCCGTCACCGACAAAGACGATCATCGACATGATCCAATTTGTGGACTGGTACGGTGGTGCTAACCGGCTCAGTCCCGATCATGTTGCATGGCAGGTCATCAATGAGGTGGCGGCAGCCACGAAGGTGCCGAGAAACGCAGCGTCGGAAACGAATCCATGGATATTCCACAAGTGGCCCCAGCCGAATCTTTCGCGCTCCGACATTGATGCTCGGCAGATCATCTATCAGAGACGGACTTGCTTGGCACTCGACGGGTCCAGCGGAACTTCGCGAGACGTTTTTCTCCGCATGCTCAGCCGCACGCTGCCCGGGCCGCACCCACCCTGGGATGCCTTGTATTGGTCGCCAGCAATCCACCTAGTGCTCTTCGTGCACCGAGTCAACGGTCTTAAGCCGGGCCTCTATGTCCTGGTCCGCGACCCCGCCAAGAAAGACCTGTTGAAAAATGCGATGCGCGACACGTTTGCCTGGGAAACCCCCTCCGAGGTGCCGGAGAGTTTCCCACTGTATTTGCTGACCGAAGCAGACTGCCGAAACGCTGCGCGAACGGTCAGTTGCCACCAGGACATCGCCGCCGATGGATTCTTTAGCCTGGGCATGATTGCCGAATTCGCCGAACCGATAGGGCGCCATGGGGCATGGTTCTATCGCAACCTGTTCTGGGAGGCGGGCATGGTCGGTCAGGTGCTATATCTGGAAGCGGAAGCCGCCGGGGCTCGCTCCACTGGAATCGGCTGCTACTTCGACGAGCCGGTTCATCAGATCCTGGGGCTTACGGGCAACCAATTCCAAGACCTTTACCACTTCACGGTCGGCATCCATGTCGACGATCCTCGCTTGCAGAGCTGGCCTCCCTATTCACACGCCGATCGGTAGAAGCTAATCGTCGTTGTGCGTGCTCAACCGCTCCGCCTGTCCTGGGCGGCAGCCTGTGCGCTCACGCCAATCATCTTCAAAAGTGAATCCGTGGTCTTCTCGGCTTCCTCGAAGTTCTTGGCTTTCAGATGTTCTTGCAGTTTTTGCATGAGCACGGTGGCCTTGTCCTTGTTGTCGGCGTCGGCCTTCTGGATCCATGCTGGCAGTTCCTTCTGGATTTTATGAATCTTGGGAGGCAAGCGTTCCAATAGGGTCAGGTCCATCGCCAGCATCCGTTCCACGAGCATGATCGTGACGAGGAGTTGATTTGCCGCTAATCCGCCCGAACTATCGAAGGCCCGTTGGTTTGGCGGGCATTGGCTTGTCGCTTGCGGGGAAGAGGGGTATTCTAATCGGCATCAGGTTCATGGCGAACCAGACTGCCCGAAAGGTCGTAAACGGTAACTCCTTTTGCTCGGAAACGCAGGCATTCATTACAGTGGAATTAACCTTGTGAAAACATCACCAGCTTTTGGCGGTTTTTCTGGCGTCATCCTTCTGTGGATCGCGACATCCATCAATACCTTAGTGCTGGCTGCCTCCGCATGCGTCATCATCCCATTCTGGGACTGAACAATCGAACGAATAGTTATAAACGATCGAACTAACGGCTCCGCTATTCCACGGGGGCAGATGGAGTGCGGCGAGGCACGACGAGTTTCGCGACCAGCACTTGTACGATCTCGCCGAGTTGGTTGAAGGTTTCGCTACGGATGGACACGAGGCCCCGGTCTGCGCGTGAACACGATGGCCTAACCTCGATGATTTTCCCCTCGATACGCAAAGTATCGCCGGGCCGCGTTGGCTTCGGCCAGGAAATTTCTCCGCCGACCCCGACAATCCCGCCAGCGATTGGCAATCCACTTTCCACTAATAGCCGCATTGAAATGGCCGCCGTGTGCCATCCACTTGCTACGAGGCCTCCGAACAATGTGTCCCTGGCAGCCTCGGGGTCGATATGGAACGGTTGCGGGTCGAACTGCCCGGCGAACGTTCGAATCTGTTCTTCGTCGATCCGAATCGTGCCGCTGATGAATTGTTGTCCAACACGCAGGTCATCGAGGTAGAGAGATCCCGTCGTATTCATGTCGCGTTCCCTGGCTTAAGCCAAGCGGACGGTTGACCGCTAGCGGCTCACAACCTCAGAGATTGATAATCGAATCCGAAGATGAAGGCAATCAGTAATCCCATTCGGCCACTGCGGGCGAGCGGTTCGAGTTACAAGATATCCCGGGGCCGCGTTTGCAAAGCGCGTACGGCCTCGGCGTATTTCACGCCGCAGGTCTTACCGCGATACGCGGCCAGGACTTCTTTCGCCTGCTGGGCCGAGTCGTGTTTTTTTGGATCGTACGGCTCATTGCGCACCACGGCCATGAATTGCCCCAACCAGTTGATGGCCTGCGGCCATTCGTCGCTCGTGTCGACGAAGTCTGTCGGCTCGAAGCCGATCGTGTGGCCTGGCCCGTTGTCGAAGGCGTAGATGGTCCGCGGCGCACGAACGGGACGGTTTTCCAAAAATGCACTTGCGTTGCGCAGGGTGATGCCACTCAATTGCGAGGCCACAACATGATCGTCGTGCCGATCGTCGTGCCAGAGCATCAAGGCCACGTCGGGCTGCACGCCAGCCACCACCTCGGCCACGGCTCGCTTAGTCTGGCTGTTGACATCGAACAGATGCGAGCGGAAATCGAGATACCGCATCTCGACGCCGTAATCTCGGCTGATGCGAACCGTCTCGATCAGCAGTTCCTTCTGGCGGTTGCCGATGGGGGGCCAGTTGCTGTAGTCGCCGATCAACGACAAGATCACGACCCGATAGTTCTTGCGGATCGCCTGGAGCATGATCCCGGCCACGCCGAACACACAGTCGTCGTAATGGGCTCCGATTGCCAGCAGGGTTTTGGGCATTGGCTCACCGATTTCGCTTATCCAACTTCCTAAACAATCCGGCCGTGGCGCTGCGGCCTTTTTCTTCACGTGCCGCGCATCGAACCGATTGAGTGTCGGCACTTTTTCAAACGGTCGCCATTTCTCGTAAGTAATAGCCGAGGCGGGACTTGAACCCGCACGCCGGTAACCCGGCCCGGGATTTTAAGTCCCGTGCGTCTGCCTATTCCGCCACTCGGCCTTTTCGGGAATTTCTGCTGTTTTACCACTTGCGATGCACAGAATCAATGCACAGAATGGATTTGGAGAGTCCATGCGGCAAATATAGCAGGTGCGACGATGGCTAGAACCCCTAAGCCCTGGTGGCGGTCCCAGACACAGGAATACTGTGTCCACATCGACGGCAAGCTCCACCGCCTCGGGCCGGACAAGGACCAAGCCGATACCGAGTTCCACTTGCTCATGGCGAAGGAAAAGGCCCGAACGGTGCCCCGGCGTTCTGTGCAGGCAGTCATCGAACTGTTCCTGCAATGGTCCGAAGAAGAGAACGCCCGCGAGACGTTCCTCTGGTACAAGAAGCATCTTCAGAGCTTCAAAGACGGCCTGAAGCCGCCGCTGCTCGCCGTTACCGACCTCAAGGCCGAGCATGTCGAGAAGTGGATCAAGTCGCACGGCTGGCAGGGATCGTACAAGCGAGGCGCGATTACCGCTGTCTCGCGGTGCTTCAACTGGGCCTTCCAGCAGGACATCATCGAGCGGAACCCGATTTACAAGAAGCTGAAGAAGCCGAAATCTCCGAAGCGGGAGGTCTACATCACCGCCGCCAAGTACCGGGAAATCGTGAAGCACATCGACGGGAACTTCAAAGACCTGGTGATCGTGGCGTGGGAGAGCGGCTGCCGACCGCAGGAAATCACCAAGGTCGAAGCGAGGCACGTTGACCTGAAGGGCAATCGGTGGGTCTTTTCCGAAGACGAATCGAAAGGCAAACAGGACAAGCGCGTCGTCTACCTGTCCAAGAAGGCGATGGTGATCGTCAAGCGGCTGATGAAGAAGAATCCGAGAGGGCCGCTTTTCCTGAACGGGGAAATACCCTGGACGCGGTTTGAGGTGTCCCATGCCTTCGGGCGTCTGGAAAAGCACGTCGGCTTCCGCTATCGCCTATACGACCTGCGATTTTCCTTTTGCACCAATGGACTGACCAATGGGGTGGACCCCATCACCATGCAGCATTTAATGGGCCACAAAGACCTTCAGATGATTTCCAAGATCTATGCCTTGGTCTCCCAAGACGCGAGCCACATGCAGCGGGCCGCGATGAAGGCGACGAGCGGCTAACGCGGCCGCTTAGGAATATTCTCTTCAGACCATCTCATTGCAGCCCGGAACACTGTGGATTTCGCGAGATTCTCCGGTCGCACGAATTGGTCAAGAGTCATACCGAACCGAGCAGCTTCTTTTTGCAACGCGGCTTTCGCCTCATCGAGAGTGTTGAATAGCAGGTCCCCACAAATCCTGCGAATATCCTCCTCTGCGTACGCCACAAGTATTCGCCCGCGCTGCGTTTTTGCTGCGATCCCCTTTACGCCGTGCTTCTTCAGACGGCGTGCGATCGTGCCTCGGGGAATCCCAAGCTCGCGAGACCATGCTGCAACGAATCCGTACCGTTCCGTTTCTTCTGTCATTGCCATGCTCCTAGTAGAGATGCTGTATCTTACCGGTTTGGATTTAATGAAAAAAGCGACGGAGGCTAGTTCGGCGCAAGGACCATCTGAGCTCGATCGATGAATTCCTGGAGCTGCTCGTCAACGAGCACGAGCACCGGAGCCGTCTCGTCTCCCTCATCGTAGAACGCTGTGCAGAACTCCGGCTCGCCAGCTTCGTTCTTCGATACGACAACACGCACGTCGCACGGCCCCACGTTCCCGCCGCCAACGCATGCGCATTCAGGCAATGACGGAATCGTATCCATGCGTTCCGCGTCCTCCTTCACGACCGCAATAATACTGTCTCTGACCTGCACGCATACCGTCATAAGCGTTTCCAGAAACTCCGCTGGCATATTCCGGGCACGGACCACACCCTGCCCGCAGTCCATGTGGACGATGGCCTGATCGTCTACTTTCGTAACACCGAATCCGAATCGTTCTGCGCTCATGGCCGCATTCTCCTTATTTCGATTTTCAACGCAAATGCTTCAACTTGACGGGATTGCACTTCGGAGAAAAACTCCGGGTTTCCCTTCCCGGATGTTCCTCTCGCTTGCTCAGAAACGCCTCTAGCTGGGCCTCCGATACGCGATAGCCCTTTCCGTTGGCCCCAATGCGGAACGCTCCCAGATCGCCCCTCTCAATCAAACTGTAGACGTTCTGAAGGGAGCAGTTCAGACGTTCCGCTACCTCGACGAGCTTGAACATTGTCCTCTCGCAAAAAGGCGGGGCAGCGAACTGCCCCTAGGTGGATCAATCGATACGCCAATCGGCACAGATCGCTTCGTGCGAGGGATAGACTCTCTGCTCGCACGTCGGCAGGTTCCGGAAGGTGACTTCCCCGACGTTGGCGAGGAAGACTGTCGTTTCAAGTCCTTCGACGCCGTAGGGATGCCCGTTTACCAGCACGCCGAGGACAGGGAACGGGCCATCCATTTCCCGCTTATGAGTCAGCGGCAAGAACGGACTCGGCCAAAGGTCCGGGTTCTGCATCATCACCAAGTCTTTGCTCGTAGCCATTACCATAAAAGCCTCCTATGGGTTAAAGATCGATCCGTCGGGAGTCTGCTCCTTGTTGCTACATTTCTTCAAGTATTCGTAAACCGCTCGCCACAGAAACGGTTCCTCCGCCGGATTGAGTCGCCGCCGAAGAAGAATGATCTCAGCTCGCCTCACACAGCTTTCATGCCGAACCAGTGATTGCTGGTGCTGATCCATTTGCACTCTCCTTTGCCTTCGCTGTTTCAATGGCCTGGTTTGCCGCGTCGGCAGCGGCAGCGACCGCCTCTGCTTCAGCTTCGTTCGCCCACTGTTTCAACAGCGAATACTGATGTTCTATGCAGACCGGCAATTCGATGTGCCTAACCGCGTTCTTCAGGATGACGACCTTGCCTCCCGGTTTCTGGCAAAAAATGCACATCGCCTCTGAATACTGAACCGTCGGCAGACTGACTTCTTTCGCTTTGGCCATTGTCTTTCCTTTCATTCCAAGGGGGTGTGTGCTGCTCGTTTGATTCGTTCCGCTTTCCGCAGCGAGGGCATGGCGCCCAGGAGAACGGGCAATACCATTTGGCGCCGCAGCCATTGTTCATGCATACGTGGTAGAACTTCATAATCCTTTTGCTCTCCTCGTTTTCGTTCTTAGGAACTTTGCCAGCCTCTCATGCAACGCGTCGTTTGCGTTATCAACAGCCGCGTCAGCAAGACTGTCATCGAATGGAGCCTCATCCATAATCCCCTCAACCATTTCCTTGATCGTCAGTCGGAAAACCTTTGCAATCTTCCGCAAATTCTTTCGTTTCATTTCTTCAACCTTTCTGCTTCGCGGAGTTTTCGCAAAAGCGCGCGTTCGGACATAGGTGGCACGTTTCGTAAATTCCACGAAAGAGCTATAGGCCAGGCCTGCTCAACTGTGAGGGAGAACCGCTGAATCATGGCACAAGCAAACCAGAAAGCCTGGCAATCGCCGGCAGAACCGCTATCCGCTTGATCGATTGCCTGGGCGTAAGCTGCCGCTCGTGATATTCGCCGAATTGTGTCTATCTCCTCGTAGTCCTCAATCTTCACCTCCTTTTTCGGTGGCAGCCATTCGTCCCGGAACGGTGTCAATAAGGATGCGACGACCGGGCCGCGGACCCAGCGGTACTTCCAACCGGCAATGACTGACGGTGGAGCAACAGCTTGACCTCTCTCGCCGCGAAGGTCACCGTCCTCAATCTTCACGTTTGGAACGTCGTAACCGGGATGTCGAAAGTAAAAATGGGCACCTTTCAAAGTTTCAGCCACCATCGCACACTGGGCTTCCCTCCAGAATTGGCGTGCGGCGGCCTTGGTATCTTTATCAACGACAACAATCCCATTCACTCGCCCCGTCAGAAGGCCAATGTTGACGTACTTCCGGCGGAACCACGTCCGAAGTTCTTCCTCACAAATCAATCCTCGCTCAGGCCATTTCGGCAAGAAGGCGACTTTGCCCCTCAGCGGTGTTTGGTAATAACCGAGGCTGGCGAGCGTCAGTGAGTGTTGGAACATGTCGGGCACAGTTATCGCGCATCCGTGGAAACAGGATCATGAACAGGTGCGTTGTCTGGGCGGCTGTCATTTAACGGTTCGTTTCTGGCCCTCCAATCGTGCAATGTCCTTTTCGGCACGGCGGCGGCATCGTTCAATGTCGCGGTCGATGAAGGAATTCCATATCTGCGGCCAGCGCGGGCGGATTACGTAGATTTGCCACCAGTAGATAATGAGGTTGGCGAACATCACTCCGACCGCGAGCAGCACTATGAGCAGCATCGGCCAGAAAAAGATTGGCTCCGGCCGGGCGGGTCCGGGCGGGATCCGAGCTATGACGTCGTGCATCGCAGTTCTCCCTAAAAAAAGGACTCGTGCTACCATCACTCGAAATTAGGAAAGGGCGGTCGGCCCAGAATTTCACTCTTCACGATGGAGTCATGAAATCCGTCGCTCTGCAATTCCTGCCGCCACTGACTGACCAGTCCCTGACTGACGAAATAGAGGCCGATGACTCCTCCCTGCTTTGCGTACTTCAGCAAGGCCCGCTTTGCCTCCTTGCTCGATTCCGGCGGCCCGTTATCTTCCATGTCGCTCAAGACCAAGACCGCCGACTTCGTCTTTCCGTTGGCAAATGCGGGATCGGACGTGACGTACTCCAGAGCACGCGCCATTGCCAAATAGACAGGGGAGCCAAGCGGGGAGGATTTGCTCAGCAGGAAGTCCCGGAATGAACCGGCCGAATCGAACATCTGCCGGAGGTCGAGGGGTTTCCCTTCCCAGAGCAGCGGATCGGGATTGGCCGATATCTGGGCGATAATCAATTTGTCTTCGCTCCCGATTCCCTCGGCGAAATACTGGTTGATGACGTCCATGCAAAAGCTGTACGCGACCCCATCGACGGTCATCCTCTCGACGAAGCTGCCGCTCATATCGAGCAGCACCGTAATCACCCGCTCACATTCCTCCTGCGCCAGCATCGTGGTTTCCGATTGCCGCCGAGCGCAGCCGCCCAGAGCGAGCAGGGTTGCCGTCGCACAAAATACTCTCCTGTTCATCACATTCTCCTTTTGATCAGCTGGATATCTTTCTTAAGGCCGACGCCAACATAGGCGACGTAAAAAGCCACAGACACATAGGCGACCGTTCCAAGGATCGCCGTGAACGAGAACATCGAACCCCACGACATCTTCACCACGCCGAGATAGAAAATGCAGAGATCAATCATCAACAGCACGATGGCCTGAAGACGGCCCAAATGCCGGTGCTGCCGTGTTCGCCAGGCGGCGCCTTCATTTTGAAAGTCGGCCAATCCGTGAA
This sequence comes from uncultured Planctomycetia bacterium, assembly GCA_963807715.1. GTDB lineage: Bacteria > Planctomycetota > Planctomycetia > Pirellulales > PALSA-1355 > CAWECK01. The sequence goes on along the minus strand of CAWECK010000012.1, from coordinate 158,697 downwards.
TAACTTCCGGCAAAAGGTTCCACGTCGCTATGAGCATGATGAGGGCAAAGAAGATGGCTCCGTCGAGCCGGTACAACGCCTCGTAATTCTTCAACTCGCCGAGAAACGCGAGTTTGTGGAGCCGTTTTCCTAACGCGGGAATCGCCACTCGGTATCCTTCACTGCTGACGCCGGTGAAGATGACTCCCATGAGCCCCTTCGCAAAGACCGTCCACGACAGGTCCTTGGCTTGGGCAAAGAGCAGCTCGTCTGACGATGACAATGACATGGATTACCTCCTTCGTTTGATGATGTTGAGGATGACGGTCCCGATGATGAATGCGAGGACGCCCTTCACGCACAGGTCGTAGTTTTCCTCGTACAGCTTGAGCAGCAGAAACCCTGCTGCGACCGGGTAGACGAGGTTCTGAAGGATTCGCATTGCGTCGTCTTCAAGGGCGGGGTTCGTGGTTTCTAGGGAACAGGGCCATACGGCCCTATTTGAGTCCGAAGACTGCTTTGCCAAGATCGACGAGATTCTTGACAGATGGCTCGGCTGGTTCGAGCTTGGATATGAAGGCACCTGGATCGGCCTTCATACGATCGATCAAACGCTGGCGAGCGTCAGTGAGGCTATTTCCTGCCTCGATCATGCCGGTGAACTGGAGCGAGTATTTCCACAACATGGGTGTGATTGGAAAAAGGAAGTAAGGGTTAATGTGTGTGTTTCTGAGGCTTTGTGTTTTTGCAGGCGATGATGACCAGAAACAGAAATGACAAAAAGCCGAGCATTGGTGGGTTTGGGAAGGAGATTGATGCCTTGCCCGCAGCACCGAAGCCAAGGAGGAGTCCGCCGCATTCAAGCGCATGGCGGAAGCTCCTTGGCGAGGTGCTACACTGAAGGCAGCTATCCTTCCTGGCCGGGCCTGGGTGGGCCTTCGGGGCGAAAGGGGAGAATAAGAATTAAGTCACTGCTCACCTCCGCATCGTTTTCTTCTTGTCCGTCAACGACTTGGGGCGTGTCGGCGCTGCTCGGTTGGGACGGCAGCGTAATGGCCGGCGGAACGCGCTTCATCGGGCCGTTGCCGCGGCCGTGATAGTCCCACACGCGGGCATGGGCGCCGCTCGTTTGCAGTCGCTCCAGCGTCGTGAAAAACACGCCGTCCCGGATCCCTTCCGTCCACTCCATGAGCTGCGTCAACCGGCGTTCGGAGTTGCTCGATGCGGCGACAATCAGCAAATCGCAGTCGCACTGCATGTGCATCCGAATGCGACCTTGAATCTTCTCGCGTTTCTTGATCGTTCCGAGTTCCATTTCCACTTCCAACCGTCTGCCGCCATTCGTTTGAATCAGGTCGGCGTAACAATTCCCCAGGCGATGTCCGCGTTCAAATTCGAACTGTGGGAACAGCAGCACGTACCAGCTCTCCTTGATTGCGTGGGCCAGGTTGTCTTCCTTGGGCACCCACCCATTGCAAAACACTTTCGTGACTTTGCGGCCCTTGGCGTTTTTCATCGTGCCGACGCATTTGAGCTTTCCGGCCTCTTCCTGCCGGCGGAGCCATACTGCGGCGGCTTTGGGCGTTACCTGAAGAACCATCGCCGCGATGGCGGCATTGATCGGATGTCTGTCGGCAAAGTCGAGCAGCCACAGTTTCATTCCATGACGGTCCGGCGTTTCCATGTCGTCTCCTGCGTCTTGAACTGGAATGCGGGTCGGGTTTTCTGGGCGGCCAAGTGACAGGCCAGCTTTCGTTCGGCCAGCGTAATCAGGGGTTTGCGTTGCCAGGGCCAATTCGCACGGGCCGGAAACGGGAGCATCGGAACGCGACCGAGGTCGACGGCCACGTCTTCCTCAATCACCGCACACTGGCCGACGCCGTAGCAGAGCAGCCGTTGCATCCATTCCAGGATTTGTTCTTCCGGCGTATAGCGGACAATCGTTTCCTCTTCCCGTGTACCGTAGATGGGCGTCGAGACGTGGCTCGTGGATTTGCCGCTGCCCTTCCTTTTGCCCTCGTCGTCGTATTGCACACTGGTGTGCTCGATTTCCTGAACGTCGACGCCCAGGTGTTCCTGCCGCAGACGGCGGATCACTTCCTTCACCCGCATCGCGTCGAAATTCTTGATCGCGGCAATTTCGGCGAAAAACCGGGCAGCCCTTGGGTTGGGCTGCTTGAAGAGATAGAGTCGTGTGCAGTTGCCGAGAATCGACTCCTGGATCTCCGGCGGCATCGTCAGCATGTTTTGCGTGATGAGATGGAATTCGATATTCCACTTGCCCGCTTCGGCCAGTGCCCGCGCGACGTTCAGGTCGATCAGGCCGCTCGTGCGGGCTTCGTCGATCCCGATAACCAGCCGCCGCTTCAACTGTCCGCTGCGTGCCAGGGAAATGAGCATGAGAATCGTCATGCCCATCAGAAGTGCCGAGTCCTCGCGGTTCAGATTTCCTTTGCTGGAGCCGTCAAAAAGGGCGATCCCGCCGCCGTTGATGAATGCCACCGGATCAATTGTGGCCGCACACCGCTTGCGATACTGTGGGCATTCGCAGACTTTGTTGATCCGGCGCTCGGCGGCGCCTACGTTGTACTCACGTTGCTGGCCGAACAACCGGTGATAGAACAGGAAACGACGATAGACCTTTCGGCCTCTTTTCGTCCTGCGGTCACAGTTCTGCATCAGGTATCGTGCGTTGTCCGAATCAGCGACAAAGCAATCTTCAAGTTTGTCGGGCGATGCCGGCGTGCGCTGACAAAGAAGCAACGTCACGGCATCCGCGAGTGCTCGGTCGAGCATTGGGTTTTGGCTGGTGTCGATTTTGCCTTCCCCGCGCACGAGAACGGAAATCGTGTCTCGCATCGTCTCGCGGTTTTCGGCTTCCGCTTGTTCGGGATCGGGGTGAGTGCTCGGCAAACAGAATGGCAAACCAAGCCCGTGCGTCGTATTCCGCAAGGCATCGAACAAGAAATCGACTTCGTGGATCGCGAGGTAGAGGGCGATTTTCCAGACTAGCTCGCGGGCGCTGTCGAACACCCAGAAGCTCGGGCGATCCTTTGCGAGCATCCGCGGGGCGATCGTGGCGAAGAACCGCTCCGACTTGCCGCGACGGGTGGCCCCGGCGTAGAGGATGTGCTCAAGAATCGCGACCAAGAGTTTCATTCAGCTTTCCATCTCTCGAAGCCGCTGTTCAAATTCTTCAAGCTGCTGGTTCTTCATGGCCTGCTTTTCATCGGAGTCGATGGGCAAGCTGTCGATGCCGGCAAGAACAGAGCAGAAGGACTTGGTGATGCTCTCCCTTGTCGGCGCCGCCGCCCGCCGGCGTTCGTCGGCTTCACGCAGGTCGCGCTCCCGTTGCGTGCGTTCGGACTCAAGGATGCGCATGCGTTCGGTCTGCTCATGTTCCAACGCAAGCTGCTGAAGACGATCGGCCTTCGTGGGGTGAGATTGGCGTGGGCGCGTGAACCACCAATGGATGAGCCGGATGACGAGCGGCACGATGCCGCCAAACGGCGGGAAAAGAACCGTCGCGGCAATCACGGCGATGGCGGTTTCTTCATTGGGGGTGAGGTTTTCGGACATAGGCGTGGCTACTTGTTCTTGCCTAATTGTGAACCGGCGTTCATCGCGATCCGGGCTCGCTCGTTGTCCAGCGTGAGCCTGACGCGATCCAGCAGATGGGCGCATCGGGTGCCGCAAATGTGACGGAAGGGACAGATGGGGGGCAACCTGCACCACATAGTCAAAGGCTTCGACATGTCATGCTCCTTTGGTGCGTAATACTCGGTTAAGAAACGAGTAGCGAATAACAACGTCATTGCGCGCGAAATCGGCAGCCGCTGCATTGCGCCCTAGGGCGCAATTTTCTGAGAATTGACGGTGCCTTCCGGTGGGGGGTAAAATGCCGGCTGCTTGGTAACTCGTCAGCAAATCGAAGGGTATATGGCCGGCAAGGAGTTGCCGGAGGAAGTCGTACAGGAGATTGATCGTGCCTTGGATGACCCGGACAGCGAAGTCTCGCGAATCAGTCGCGAGCACAGCCGGATTACACGATTGATCTTCGATCCCGAAGGGCCAATTCTTGGCCCGACCGAAGCGGAACTTCGGGAGGCGGCAACCGAAGGCGACAAGGCCGAGTAAGTGGACAGGTGTTTCTGCGGAGTCTTGGATGGCTGCGAACGATGAACCACCGGGAGACGTTGATCTCGATCGCGGCTCCTATGTTGGAATCCGCCAAGCCTTCTATGAGGGGCTCAGTCGGAGTTGTCTCAACGCGGCCTGGTCGCGAGCGCGCGGCCTTCGTAGCGAAAGTGCGACATTTCTGGGAGAATCGCTTCGCAAACGTGGCGTTAGCCAAATGAAGATCGCCACGGCGATTGATCGCAATCCGGGCGAGATTTGCCGCTGGCTACAAGGAAAGTCGCCGGAATGGGCCAATCTGATGATCGTGATGCTCGTTCTCGACGCTAATTGGGGAGACCTTCGAGATTTGCCTACGAAAGCCGAGCGGAGGCGAGGCGGTTGCTCCCGGGCGCTGCTTCATATCCGGCGGGAAATCCTCGGCGACACTTCCGACCAATTGCGGCCACCGAAACCCAACGTCCTCCGTTGTCTCGAAGCGTTGTTCGACCACGAACAATGGGCCATCGGGAGGCGAAACGCGGCACGGCGAAACCAACTGCTGGCGGAGGTCGCGACCAAGCGGCGACTTGACCACTCGGTTCTCGATGCCGCCGACCATGCGTGGGGGACGGCCTTCCACATCTTCAATCACGCTTACCTGCAATCCATTGATGTCAGAATATGGCGCTCACCCGAAAGATAATCGAAGCCTACATGCGTGGCGAGCCGCTGGCTGACGAGGTCGCAGTGGAAATCGATCGTGCGCTGGATGATCCGGACAGCGAAGTCTCGCGAATCAGTCGCGAGCACAGCCGGATTACACGATTGATCTTCGATCCCGAGGGGCCAATGCTCGGCCCGAACGAAGCCGAGTTCAAGGAGTTGCTCTCAGCCGATATACGCGCGGCAAATGAACTTCTTAAGCAACGGAAGATTGAGGATGCCGTTGCTCTGCATCGCGCCGTGTATGATCGTGCTCGGAAGGTTTGGGGCGAAGAACATCGTGAGACGGCGACCCATCTGAATGGCTTGGCGGGGTTGTGCTACCGCGCCCGTGATTACCCGGCTGCGCGACGTACCTACGAACAGGCCATCGAGGCGCGTAGCCGCATTATGGGGCGCCGATCACACTGACACGGTGATCAGTGTTACCGGATTGGCCCGTGTCCTAGAAGCCGAAGGCCGTTACCACGAGGCCGTCTTGCTCCACCGGCAGGCGGTGAATGTATTTGAGGCACAATTGGGGCCGCAACATCCGGAGACCGCCGTAAATCTCAATGAACTCGGGTGCGCGCTTCATTCGTCCGGTGAGTTGGCGGACGCACGGAACTGTTTCGAGCAGGCGCTCACGATCGTCGAATTCAGCGAAGGTCCGGCTTCGCTCGACGTCGGGATTATCGCCGGAAATCTTGGTGGCGTGATGGAGTCGCTCGGCCAGATTACCGACGCGACGATGGCATTTCAGCGCTCCCTAGATGTCATCGCAGCCCTACCCGATGCCGACACAGCAACAATCCGGTGGGCACAAATGAACCGCGGCGCGATCGCCTTGCTCGACGGAGATGTCCAAACCGCGACGTCTCTCCTGGAAGGGTCAGTTTCCGCACCCCCGTCAGACAGTATCAGTGATACAGCGGCCACGGCATGTGCGTGGAACAATGTTGCTGTATTATATGGTGCTGCTGGAGACTACTTGCTGGCTTGCAAGTACTTTCTGGAAGCCGAATATTATGGTCGATTCATTTGGCCCGCGACTCATCCTGCAATGCAGGGCATCTTGAGAAACCTGGCATATCTGCCAGAGGTTCCCCATTTTAGCGAAGTCCTTAATACCAAGCGCAGCGAATGGGAAGCGGTAAGAGCCGCCCATCAAGAAGCCGCGGCGCTCACGCCAGCGACAATTAAGCAAGGTATTTGGTTCGCTGCCTGCGAAGGCCGCAGTTATCCGCTTCTTCTCTCAACGGCCGCCTAGGCCGGCGGGAGGAATTCACAGCCGCAAAAGGAGCAAATGACGCCACCCGCTTCGAGAACAGACTTCTTGACGTAGACTGTTCTCTTCTTTTCTTCGCAGCTGCACACGAGCATCGTATGACCAGGGACGGGCAGTTTTCTTCCTCCGACTCGAATCAGTTTCCTTCCACCGATGCCCGCGGGTAAGCCCTTTGATAGGCAGGTGACCACCGGCTTCCAGCGCGTCGGAATGGCGCCCGAAGGCGGCCACGACGTTTCAGTCCAGCCAGCACTCGTGTCACGGAATTCGCAGATGAGCCCGAATTCGTGGCACTGGTCTCGAAACACTATCGTGTGATAGTAGCCAGTCGACCCCATTCCGCCATTCTTTCCTTGGTCGAACAAGACGGCATGAGCGGCCTCGTGGAGCATCGTGGCCAACAGATCCTTCGGATGTCCGATGAGGCGTGGACTGATCGCGATCTCGTGCATGCGCCCCTTTTCTTTTTCCAGGCCGAGACACCAAAATATCCAAGCAGATGACGACGCGAGCGCAAATCAACGAGCGTCAAGACTGCGGGGGAATCCGCCGGTCGATTTCGCGAAGCATTGCCCATGCGACTTCTAGGGTTTCGACGGCCGTCGAACCGCGCTTGGGCACTTGGTATTTCCACGTTCTCGGCCGATTCGTTTGGGTCATTTGAGTGTCTCACTTCAGAACAATTCTGAAGTTATAGCGGTTGGCTCTCGGCGGCGGCAAACACTTGATCTGAGAATTCGATTCGTCCGCACGCCCGCGTGGTTCGCAAGGTGCTCGGCATTCGTCCGCTTGCGGCGATCACTTCGCCTGCACAATCACCGTTGCCTGGTCGATCGCCGCCTGGAATCGGTCGCCGACGCTTGCCCAGGCGACCACGTCCACTTTGAATGGAAGTGTCGAGTCGCTGAACGCGGCCGACAGGTTGTCCTGCACGCCAGGCGGCGGGGGATCGTTTCCCATAATGCAGAGGTCGAGGTCGGACATCGGTTTTGCCGTCCCGATCACGCGCGACCCAAACGCCCGAACCTCCCGGCCGGCCACGTGGGCATGCAAAATCGCCTGCACCTGACGAAGCTGTTCAGGCCGAAGGTCCATCGAGTGCGGCATGAAGCTGCTTGAGGAGAAAGCGGGCGTCGTCCAGAAATGGCCTCGCGACGGCATACACCTCAGCCGCCACCCGGGCGTCATACATGTGTGACGTCTTATTCCGAGCAATCCGATAAGCGAACCATCCTTCGACGTTCGTGATGAGTCCGCGTTCCGCGGCGGTGCGAAGAAGATCGTTGTACGCCATCTGGTCGACCGGATCCCCGTACACGCTCTCCAGGGTGCGGCGGATAAACTTCATCGCGGATTTGTGACTGTACTCGAAGCGCTGGATGACGCCATCACGGAGAAGCTCGTTTGCGGGTTCGCGCTCGGCTTCCGCCAGACCGGCCCTGAGCTGATCGACGGCATCGCGGAGTGAGGTGATGTCCAGGACAGGCATGCACCCAGAGTAGCAGAGCTACTGGCATGTCGCACCGCAATCGGCTCAGCATCTATCACCGCTTCACCGACTGACCGCCGCGTCAATTGCGCTGCTCATTCTGTCGATGTAGTTTCGTCCCTATGGCAGACATCGTGTTTGCCACGCGGGTCATTTACATCACGGTTCTAGGAGAACGAATCATGGCCAACCTCACGAAGGCAAGCGAGGAGCTGTTCCGCCGTCCACCGGACGAACGGTACGACTCCCTCCAATCACTCGCGGCATTCTGCCAAAGGCAGAAGGAAGAATCAGTCGATCGCTGGCATCATCCGGGCTCCGTGCAGATCGACGGGCAAGGAAAGTTGCTGAGTATCAAGGCCGGCAATGACGGTGCGTATCTGATGAACGACTGGAGTTTTTCGCAGATCTGTCGCATGGCAGGTGTGGCGAAGGACACGGTCAATCGACTGTCGCCGGTCACCGCCGGATTGGTGTTGAAAGAGACGCTGCCCATCGGCACCAAACCGATCCAGCTTCTCACGGAAGGAGAAACCATCCGGTCTGTTCACGGCACGCAATATACGCGGCTGTGGAACGCCGACTTGGTGAACGTGCTTCAGGAATTTGCGGTCGACTTTCAGCCGCCGCAGAAGGGGATGAACGGGGCGACCGGCCTTTATGCCGGCGAGCAGGACATGTTCGCCTTTCTCATCGACCCTCTCGGTTGGTGCGAAATTAACGGCGAGGCATTCGCGCCCGGCGTGTTTGTATGGAACTCGGAGGTGGGAAAGCGTGCGCCTCGGCGTGCAGACGTTCTGGCATCAAGCAGTATGCAGCAATCACGTGATTTGGGACTCTACCGAAGTTGTCACATGGACCAGAAAGCACACTGCCAAGGTTGGCGACGGTCTCTCCGAAATCCGGAAGATCATCGCCGGGCTCGTCGAAAAACGAGACCAGCGTAAGGACGGCTTCTTTGCCACAATCAAGAAGGCAATGGAGACGACGCTGGGAACGGATGCTGACGACGTTCTGACGAAGCTGACGAAGAACGGAATCACGCGATCCACCGCCAAGAAGGCTCTGGAACTCGCGCAGCAAAAAGGCATCTTCACGATCTTCTCGGTGGTGGATGCTCTGACCCGGCTTGCGCAAGACTTGCCGAACGCCGGGGATCGCTTAGAGGCCGATCAGGAGGCAAGCCGTTTGTTGCAGCTCGTCGCGTAGCCTGTTGCTTCCGATCGACAAGCAACGCATTGCCGAAGAACCGTAGATACGACCCCTTTGGGAGCTTTCCGCTCCTTCGCCTCATCTGGAGACAGATGAGGCTCTTTTGCGGCGGGGAGACTATATATATGTATGCCGACACCAAATCGTCGGCAACCAATCACCACTGAAAGAGCCCCATGCACGTGGCATGGGGCAAGCGGCTGAGCTGAGAGGGCCGCGTCGCGGGTCAGAACGGGATGTCCCCGTCGACGTGATCGTTCTCCGGCGGCTCGGTCTGGCCTGGCAGTGGCGTCGTGTAGACATACTCCAGAGCCTTTTGCAGTCCGACGAGGAGAATAGGGATGTCGCTCGGGCGGAAGGATCCCGAATCCTTCCATTCGCCGCTGCGAGAGTCGCGGTACCTCCGCGGGGCGACGGTAATCGACCGGGACTGTCTTCGACCATTCTCGGTCTCGTAGCTGTTGAGCCACACGGCAATGCCGATCCCGCCGGCATACGGGCCGAACTTCACCTCGGGCAGTTTGGCGGGGCGCTTGGCCTCGCTCGGGGCAGTGGACATAGCTTTCTCCTTTCGAGATGCAAGGGACGCGATGACGCCAAGGAACAATTCTCAGCGATTCTCACCGGCAAGAAGCCGGTAAGGCTCATCGTGCTCCGACAGCCCGCCAGGCGCAATCGCTTGAGCTTGACGTTGATGGAGAAACTGCCCAGCCGACCACTCCGGCGCAGAGGCTTTGGTGACGACGGACTCACCTGGGAGTGTTTCCAGTTTCACATCAACGAATGTGGCGACGATCATGAGTGGCAATGTGGTTTCCACACGCCACTCATGATCGTCGCCGACTCTCGCAAAGTTAAGGATTGCCGCCGTACCTCCCGCCGCGCCAAGGGGGATTTCCCGTGCGGGAGTGCGAAGGCGAAATCGTGACTCTCTAGCGAATGCTGCGTGTGTATTTTCGGAGGTCAAATCCGCTTCCAGGTGTCGATGCAAATTCTTTCGGTCGCACCTTGCCCGAATCGTCAAAGCATAGTGTCAGAATGTCACCGTCAACCCGGTAGATACCGAGAGAAGTTGTCCCCTTCCGCTTTCCTTCCGAGGTAATGGTCACATTTATCGTTTTTGGCTGTTTTGCTGAATCGACGTCAGTCGCGCCTTCAGCCAGCGTCTTTTCACCTTTGGTTACTGTGACTGTTCCCGGACTGGAAGTGAAACGAACCCTAATTCCCTTGAAGTCCTCTTCCGGCACCTTCTTGCCGTCTTTCTCAAAGGATATTAAGGCCCATTCACCATCTAAGCTGTTGTCTGCCGCAAACAGTCGTGCCGGCGCCGAATTCAGGGCAAGCGCAACGCAGAACACTGTCAACCATTTCATGATCTTCTCCAAAAAAAGGAAGTCGCTTAAATTCGACGACCACCGTCGAACGCAAGCGGCATCAAGTGCTGTTGTAAGGTGCTACCCAAAGTCATTGAAAAACAGCTCACGCGAGGCGTACGGCGTTCCTCCTCTTGTGCGCAACTAACCGAGTGCGTCATCACCGTTGACCGCTAGTTATTTTCTGATGCAAGAGGCCGATGATGCCGGTCTGTCATTCACTCATAAGCCCCTTGCACTGCCGAAGGAGGTATGGGAGTCCTTGCCAGTACTATCGCCGGCAAGGACTCCCGGCTCACACCGAGCTCCGTCTACACATCCCCAGCTCGGCAAGCAAAGCGGTGGCGTACATTTACGCGCAACGCCTTATCGGTTGCCACCGAACACTCGGTCATTGCTCAGTCTGGGAGACGGATACGAATTCGATTCTCGCCAGGTTGGACGACGAATCCGGTGTCCTTCCAACTGGGATGTTTCGGATAGGGCAACAGTTGGGGCCGAATGTCGTTTGAGAAGGCGAATGGTTCGAGCGGAAAGCCAACGAGGTTCGAGTCCATCTTGCCGTTTTGATTTCGATCATGAACGATATAAGCCGCATATTGGCCCGGCTTCAAATTATCAATCCGGCATGCAGCATTATTAGCGTTTCCATTGCGTTGAATTTTCACGTCCTGTACGGACTTAAAGAATTGCTTCGTCTCGCTTCGGTCTTTACGCAGGTCCGCTGCCTTATATGCGTCTTCGTTGTTCAGTAAACAAATCATCGCGTTCCCGACAGTGTCGGTGAAGCCAACCACTTCGATGACCAGCGTGGCATCGTCCGCCTTAGGCTGCTGGGCGGCAGCATTCAAGCAGAACCCGCTCGCAAGCGTGGATATGGTCAAACAACATGCAACAGACTGGAAAAACTTTTTCGATGGCATCTTCGAAACTCCTTTTCGATACACGAACTCTCGAACAAAACCGAGGACCTTCAGATCCTCGTAAATTACTTTTGAGTCATTCATTGCTCCTCAGATTAAATCTCGATGCATTTCGCGTGCTGCCTTCACAGTTGCGACCAACCGCCATCGACCGGAAGCTCGGCGCCGGTCGTGAAGGTCGCGTCGAACGCAAGGAATAGGACGGCCTTGGCGATCTCGTCCGACGTCCCGAAGCGCTTCATGGGAACCAAGCCGGTCATCTTCTCCCTGATCTGGACGCCCGCGTCGCCGGGAAACGCTTTGCCGATGATCGGCGTGTCGATGGGACCGGGTGTGACCGCATTGACGCGAATATCGCGAGGAAGCAGCTCGGCGGCGAGCGTCCGAGCGAAGGATCGAAGCGCAGCCTTGGCGGCTCCGTATGCGGCGTTGCCGGGCATTCCCTTGACGTTGGCGATCGAGGTCGTGAGGACGACAGAGCCGCCCCGGTTAATCAACGGCGCGAGCTTCTGTATCGCGAAGAGCGGCCCCTTGGCGTTCAGGTTGAACATCTCGTCATAGACAGCCTCGGTCAGGCTTTCGAGAGTCGCCCGGGTGCTGAATCCGGCGTTGACGAACAGCAGGTCGATGGTGTCGAACTCGGCCTTCGCCCGAGAGGCGAGGGCGTCGATGTCCGTCAACGAACGCGCGTCGCTCGAAACCACGAGGGCGTCCTTTCCAAGCTCTTTCTGCGCCGATTCCAGGCCGGCCTTGCGAGCGGCCCGTCACCAGAACACGCGCACCCCCATCGAGGAGCATCTTCGCCGTCGCGAGCCCCATGCCGCTCGTGCCGCCGATGATCACCACCTTTTTACCTTGGTACCGTTCCATATGTATTCTCCTCGCGAGGTTAGGGTTGCTTTGCTGTATTTTGAACTGGGTGGTATGATATTCAGGCGAGGAGGCTGCGGTCAAGACCTTTTTGAACTAGATATTTCCAAATACCGTAAGACCCCGTGGACGATCACTAGCTTCGAAGTGTAGAAAGCAGTCATCGGCTCCTGAGTAGCGTTGCTGGCTTGTCGCTTCTGGCAACAGCTGCATTCCAGTTTTTCCGTGAGATCCAGCTACCGGTGGATCGCTATTGCCGCGACGGACGCCGCCATCAGGACCACAGCGAGCGGCAGGTTCTCCCAGTCGCCACTACGGATCTGCATCGCGACGGCGGCCAGCACGATCATGGCGCTCCCGATCGCTCCAACCCGCGACGTCACCGGGATCAACAGAAGTAAACCCACCACCACTTCGAGAACGCCTTGCACCAGGTGAAAGCCGGCCGGATAACCCCAGCGCGCGAAGTTCTCACGGACCGATGGTGGGCCGGCGAAGGTGACCCCGCCATGCCCGATCATCACGACGCCAAGTGCGATCGGAAGCCCGACGGAGATGAGTTTGATTACCGGCATGGTCTGGTCCTCGCTTTATTGGCCGTAGTGACTCGCGGCGTCATGACAGTTGGCCCGGGGGCGTCACCGCGCTGACTTGGATGAAGATGTAGAGGATGTTGAGCTTGTCCCAGTGCTCGACGAAGCGCCCATCTCGCAGCGACCGGGCGCTCCTTCAGGACACCGCGCTTAAGAGGCTGGGTAAGACAAGTCGACGCCGGAGACCTTGACGACGGCCTGCCACGCGGCTTCTTGGCTGGCGCGATCGTGGAGGTGTGGGTGGCGCTGCGCCTCAATTGGGCCAGTGAACTTCCCTTTTGCCGACGCGAAGAATTGCCCTGAGACGTCGGTTCCGAACTCCGACGCCTGGAGGTACCGACGGGCCGCAGTCTCCGGCGTCTGATTCATGCCGGGAATGTGGCTCACGATTGGGATGAACAGATACCTCAACGCCGGGCCAGCGCTTCGCACCACCTTGGTGTCGGTCGCCGCACCGGGCGAGACAGCGTACACGGCCATGCCGGAGGGTAGCCGGTGCGCCAGCGCCGTGGCCCACCAAGCGATGATGAGCTTCGCGTCGGCATACGCATTGTTGGGCACGTACTTCACGTTCGGCCCGTTGCGCATCAGGGCTTCCACAGCGGCGGTTCGGTCACCCTGGTGGTGTTTGGCCGCGAAGGCTGGCAGGTCGGTGTAGCTTGAACAAGGGCACGCCCCCTCGGGCAGGTTCCGCGCCGGCAATAACAATCCTCGCGTTGGGGCTCAGCAGGTTGGCGCGGAGCAACCCGACAGTCAGTTGATGATGGCCGATTAGGGGGGCCTGAGACGCCTCGATGCCCGAAGCAGTGAGTACGCGCTTCTTGAATGGAACCAGCCCTGCATTGAGCAGTAGGAAATCGATCGGCCGACCTCGCTTGACGAGCTCGGCGATCGCGGACTGGACGCTGGACGGCGTGTCCAGATCCAGCTCCAGCGGCGTGAAGACCTGCATTTTGGTCTCGGCCGCGAGCTGAGCGGCCGTTTCCTGGACCCGAGCCAGGCTGCGCCCGGTGATGATGATCTCGCGCCAGCCCTCTCCGGCAAGAATGCGGGCTGCTGCCTGACCGAGCCCGGAGGTAGTGCCGGTGACAAGAGCGATCGAATGTTCCATGGGCGTCTCCGTATTGAAGGGGGAAGGTCGAATCGTGAGGCCCCGCGAGGCCCGGGCCAGCTCGGTAATTTTGAACTGTTAGGTTATATATTGGTGTAGGATATATATTGGTGCGATCGCCTATTGTCAACGGGAGTTTTGAACTAAATGGTTCGCAATGCCGCTAATCCGCGTGGACGGCCGCGCAGCTTCGACGAGAGGGACGCGCTGGAAAAGGCGACCCAGGTATTCTGGTCGAAGGGCTACGACGGAGCGACGATCGACGATCTCGTCGCCGGGATGGGCGTGGGACGGCCGAGCCTGTATGCCGTCTTCGGAGACAAGCGGACGTTGTTCTTACGCGTCCTTAGGGCGTACGCAGAGACGAAAGGCGCTCTCGGTGCAAAGGCACTCCTCGCGCCGCGCACTCTTCGCGACTCGCTCGCCGCCTTCCTGAGGCACGTCGTAACAACTGCGACGGAGAAAGGATCCGCTCGGGGATGTCTTCTCTTGTGCGTCGCGCCGCTTGTGGACGACGCTGAGGTCCGGAAATTCCTGCAGGACGCTACCGCTGGCGCCGTGGCGCTGGTGGAAGGTCGTTTCCGGGACGGGATCACCGCTGGAGAAATCCCATCCGACTTTCCTGTGGCCGTCCGCGCAACCCAGCTCATTGATTTTGCTCGTGGCCTTAAGATGCGTGCGCACGTAGGCACGCCGCGCAAGACGCTTCTCAGGGATGCCGAGGAAGCGGCCGACTTGCTGCTCCTGTCGCGGCATGGAAATGCGGCGCCAGAACGTTGATGCCGGATGCGTGAAGGTTGCAGCGTAGCGCGCTTGCCCAGAAATGAAGAGAAGGCAAGCGCACTGCGGACGAATCAACCGCACCGTGCTTGCCTCAGACATCACCGGTGGTGTTAAAGGGCACCGGAGGTATTGAGCCACAGTTCGATCAATCAGTCAACGTGTTACCGATCTATGTCATCACGACGAGTGTTTTTGCGCAGCGAACCGCCATGTGCTACAATGTGGGCATGCACTGCCTTCATTTCAATCGCAGTCTCTGAGGTGCTGTGCTTTGATTAAATCCGATTGAACCCGGTGACAATGCCGGGTTTTTTCGATCCGCCCTCACTTTACGGCTCTTGTCGCGGCTCGCGCGATCGGCTGTAGCGACTTCCTTATATATATACCCCCTCCCGACGTCGCCATCAGAAAAAACCCCAACCTCGCGGCTGGGGTGAAAAGCCTGACGCACGAAGCACTAGGTGGTGGTGATGTGTTCAGTCGACTTTTTGCGCAGCTGCGAGCCAGAGGTTGTCGGAGTTGGAGTCATCCCACGCTGAATTCATTTCGACTTGAGCTTCGTACACGTGCAGCGTCACGTGCGTCCCCTTGTCTGCTTCCGCACATCGAATCTTGCCATCTACTAAAGCAAGACCATTTTCCTTCAGATGACATAAAAGTGCGGTGGCTACGAGAGCGACCGGCGCGACCTGCTCTCCGGGGAGCAAGAGCTTCGTCTGTTCGGAAAAGCCCTTACTGTTGCCGCCCGGGATCATTCTTATCCGGTAGATGCCAGGTGTCAGGCGAGCTCTGCTCCAGGCGCATGCTTTGTCTCTGTAGTGTCCGGAGTTCCAACTACTCAGTAGATGATCAAGGACAACTGCCGGAGTGGCGGCTAAGTCTAGCAGAGACCACGCGCCAACGGAGATCAATATCTCATTGTCGAACGGCTTGCGAGCCGCTCGGCACTAGGCTCGGCGAGGCTGAGGATCGCAGGGGCGTCGTACACAGTCTCAGTCACATTCGATTCCCTGCCGAACAGTCTCGCTATGGTCCGCATCACTGCGTTCATGGATCAAGTCCTCCTTAGACCGCATGCCGTGCGGTTCGGACTTGCCCAGAAATGAACAGGAGGCAAGCACACTACGGACGGATCATCCGCACCGTGCTTGCCTCGGACATCACCGGTGGTGTCGAAAGAACACCATTAACATCGTGCCATACTTCGAAGAAAAGCGCAAGGGAAGGCGGTCTCAAGTCTCAATCGCAACCGGCAGGCGGGGTTTTCTCGTGGAAAACTTCGCTGGGAGTTCGAAAGCCAAGGCACGCGCGGGGTCGGCTATTGAGTAGTCTTTCGACGGCGCGGACCTGGTCATGAGTGATGTTGCGAAAGTCGGTTCCCTTGGGAAAGTATTGGCGGATCAAACCATTGGTGTTTTCATTCGTGCCGCGCTGATAGGGACAGCCCGGATCAGCAAAGTATAACGTTATGCCGAGGTGCTTTTCCAGCCGGTGACAGTGCGCGAATTCCGTGCCGTTGTCGAACGTGATCGAGTGGCGACGCTCGTCGTCCAATTCCTTCAAGCGCTGCTTGAGTTTCTCGTGCACGTGGTCGGCGTTCTTGGATTGAACCTTGACGATGATCGTCAGCCGCGACTTGCGGCAGACCAAAGTGGCCAGGCCGCCGGTGCCGGGCGGGCCCAACACCGTATCACCTTCGAAGTCGCCCAGTCGCAGCCGCTGTTCGATGACTTCCGGCCGATCGTGGATGCGGGCGGCGTCTCCCGTCGAGACGGTATTTACCGAGCGGCCGGGGCGTTTGCCGCGCCGCCGCAGGAATGTTTCCCAGTGTTCACGGTGCTCGTCCTGCTTGATCCAGTCATAAATCGTTTGCGGCGAGACATGGTGCTCCGAGTCCTGCTGCTTCATCCGACCCGTGATCTGTTCAGGCGCCCACTGCCGCGCCAAACCTTTGCGGACAGCTTCGTTGATCTGGGGATCGTCCATCTTGCGCTCGAGCGGACGTTCGCGTCGTCGTCGCTCCGACTCTCGCTGCGCCTGTGCGGCATAGTATTCACCTCCCGTGCGGTTGCGGCGCAGCTCGCGGCTGATGGTGGCTGGCGAACGTGTCAGTGCCTGCGCGATTTCTTCCTGATTCGCGCCCTGACTTCGCAACTGCGCTATGCGGTCGCGTTCTTCAATCGTAAGCTGATGGGGCATCGCTGGGACTCCGTTCCCAAGGGAAAAGTTTGCAAGACTTCACCCATTGGAACGTCCCAGCGATGTTTTTACCGATACCGTTGATTCCCTTATAACGAGGGGGCTTCATTGCGTTTCAGATTTGAGACCGCCGAATCTACGTTCTCGCGTGCCTTGGCTTGCCATCGCAGCGGTTCTGTGTCACTGCTGCATTGACCGGCTGGCACGATCGAGAGCACCATGACAGCGGTACATAACGTGCTTTATGTACTGCTCCCAACCCCTCCTTGTGATGCATGCGATCGAATGACCACGACATCATTATCGGCGGCAATCGTCAACTCGGCGCCTGGCGGGGGACAGGTACCGTCCCTCATCCTTGACGAAGGGGAGAAAGCCAGTAAACGGTACATTGAGTTTCTGACTGCCAACATTCGGAACCGCAATACGCGCCTGGCGTACGCCGGGGCGATCACTCGGTTTTCCGATTGGTGCCGAGAGCGGGGGATCGGGCTTTCTCAGTTATCACCCTTCCTGGTCGCCGCGTACATCGAGGAAATCGGCACTCGTAAGTCGATACCGACCGTGAAGCAGGAACTCGCGGCGATTCGGACGCTCGGCGATTGGCTGGTCGTGGGTCAGATACTGCCGATCAACCCGGCGATGTCGGTTCGCGGCCCCAAGTACGTTATCAATCGCGGCAAGACGCCGGTCCTGACGCCGGAGCAAGCGCGGCATTTGCTCGACTCCATCGACACCACGAGCATTGGGGGACTGCGCGACCGGGCACTGATCGCCACGATGGTTTACAGCTTCGCTCGTGTCTCGGCGGTCGTCGGCATGAATGTCGAAGATTATTATGCTGATGGAAAGCGTCTGGCGCATTCGATTGCATGAAAAAGGAGGACGCTACCATGAGCTTCCGGTCCATCACGTCGCGGAAGATTACCTCGATGCCTATATTGCGGCTGCCGGGATCGGTTCGGATCGGAAGTCGCCGTTCTTTCGCTCGCTGCACAACGGGCACGTGACCGATCGCCGCATGTTGCGAGGCAATGTGTGGGATATGATAAAGCGGCGGGCTCGCACGGCCGGTGTGTCGGAGCGCATCGGTTGTCATACCTGCCGTGCCACCGGGATTACCGCGTACATGCTGAATAATGGAACGCTTGAAGGCGCACAGCAAATTGCCGCACATTCATCGCCGAGCACGACGAAGCTGTACGATCGAACAAACGATGAAATAACGCTGGATGAGATTGAGCGGATTCTGATTTAAGCGACGGTTCGCCGAGACGCTGTCGCCCAAGACAAGAATCGGAGTTGGCATGGAGCTATATTCTTACGTTCCGGGGGTGTTACCCAAGACACACATTCTATTTGAGCGCACCGACGCCAGCCTGGCGCTCGTTTTCGGCCGCGAGGCAAACGCCGCTCGCTGCTTTGATATCTTTGCACGAAATCGAATCGACCTCGACCCCGCTTGGCTTAGCGATGAGTTTCATATCGATGTTGAGCTAAGCGACCTGATAATCGACCTGAACTTGGCCGGATTCCGGACGTCCGGGTGCTGTCGTGGAAAATACCGGTCCGACGAGCAAGCTCACCTAGACGCGTCGTACATTGCCTTTAAGGAATATCTGCCGTCCGACTTGTCCACAGCACTCACCGACGTCGGGTTGCGTTGCATGACCGTCAGTGCGGGCGCACTCCTGGCGAACCCCCAAGCCTTTTTGAATTGGCGGTCCCGGATAGGCTCGTGGATCCGCAACGGCAGTCTTCCGCGCGTGCCACCTACCGCGGAACAAATTGCGCTAAACACCGCGTTTCCACAGACAATTCGGCAAGTGTTTGGAATGCGCGTTGCTTCAGTAAGTCAGGACATCTACAGACTTGGTGCAGCGTTGCAGTAGTAACTAACGAGTGATGGCATCCGTCATAGTGGCCGGGCTTCGGCAAGAATGCGATCACGAAGATGAGGACTGAGCGAGGCGCTCAGTGACAACATCGACGCGACGCCCAAGTCTTCCCTTCAACGACCGCGAAAGGGCGATCAGGTCCAGCAGGGTCCGACCGTCTTCCATGTCGACGAGCAGGTCGATATCACTGCGTCCAGTTTGCTGACCGCGTGCAAACGAGCCAAATACGCGCACGCGATACGCACCGTGCATTCGAGCGGTTGCAACGATGGCGGACTTGTGTGCTCGCAAAGTCGAGGCATGCAAGACGGTATTTTGCTTTGGATGGCCGCTGGCAGCACGGCGACGAGACATACATTGAGAGAATAGCAGACCTTCGCAGCAAAGCCAGTTATCCCGTGGCCACGCTCGACGAAGCTTTACGATCGGATTCGGGATGAAATCGCGTTCGATGAAAATGAGCGGATCCTAGTTTGATTAGCCTCAAAGCACATTGTTCAATACGACCCGTCTTCAACGCGACCCGTCGAACTTGGCTTCTCGATCACCTATTAGCCAGTTCGATCAAAACATCCGCATGGCAAGGTTGGTCGAGCCGGCACCAACAGATCAGGTCGTTGCCACGCAACTCGCTGAGCGCGGCCCTCAACTCATTCTGAGGGACAGCGTCCTCGGTGATCCATCGCCGAAATCTGTTGACCACCTCGGCCTGGCTAAGCCCGTCCGAAAGACGGAACGGATTGCCCCACTTCGTCGGACGGCCGACATACACGGCGTTGGCTGGCATTTTCCAGCCCTTGGTACGATGTCGCTGAATTCGCTTTGGAGTGCTACTCATCCGGCAGTTTCGATCAATATCAGCCGTCTCAGCTTATGAAAGCGCGTCGTCCCCAGTCCCCAGATACGGCAAAAGCGATTCCGGAGCGCGATGCCAAGAATTGACCTCATTGGTCATTGCGAGACGATCTGCCTTTGCGGCGATGGCATGGCTCGATCGTTGGGGCATTGCGTCAAAGGTCTGACCGTCGAGTTGCCTGCCGGTTTGCGCCTTACGCACGCCGCCCCACTGCTTGAAGAAGAAGGGCACCAGCGACTGCTGACACTGCTCTCGAATCCGAAGCACCCACTCCTTTTCCATGGGCCTAGCACCCGCGCCGCTCTCTCCGCCCACGATGACCCAGTGAATACCGCTGAAGTCAACCTGGCCCAAGTCTTCCAAGAGCGGCTCAATTGAAAGAAATCGAACTGCGGCCGGAGCCTGACGTAAGGATTCGATTCGTGGCAGGCCATACTTGCGGTCCTCGACGCTGACTCCCCACCAAATGTGGTCGAGCCCTGCGGCGAACGACAACTTGGAGTTCAGCATGTCGCGCAGCCGGCTCGCTCGCTTCGTTAAGACCTGATAAGTGTGCCAGTTCGCCATTTGCATGACGCGTGCGATCTGCTCGACGTACTGGTCTGACACATCCTCGTGGAACAGGTCGCTCATCGAGTTCACAAAAACCGTCTTGGGCTTCGACCATTTGAGCGGTTCTGCCAGTTTCTCCGGAACCAATCGCAGATCGAAGCCTTGTTCGTAGGGGTGGCCGGGCACGCCGCGAAACCGTTCAGCGAACGTCTCGGCGTAGCAATGCTTGCAGCCCGGGCTGACCTTGGTACAGCCCCGGACTGGATTCCATGTCGCGTCAGTCCATTCAATGGAGGAATTTTCACTCATTAGTACCGTGACTCTCGGCTGTTTTCGGCAGCGCCGAAGCGAATGGCTCCCGAGCGTGGTCGCGTCTAATTACCTTATTGCATTTAATTACGGCAATGATATGCTGATTTCCATGAGTATGCAAGTGGGGGACAAAATTCGTTTCAAGGGCACCCGAAACGGCCGTCGCGGTACGGTGGTTCGGATCGAGGGGCAGCGCATCGTAGTTTCACTAAAGGATTCGACTGAGACGGTTGAGGCAGATGTCGCTGAGATAACGAATTTCAGTCAGGCGGCTCGCAAAGCGTGGAAGAATATGCCGAACCGGCGCGTCGGGCGGCCACTTGGCACGCGGCAATCTGATCGGGTATCCGTGACCATTCGTGTTGACCGTGATCTCTGGGAGCGATTTCGTCGAGACGAAGCCGCCGGCGCGATCTCAGACCGCACGGCGACGATCAACGCATGGTTGCGTAGTATGCTGGACCGGTTGGAACTGAAGGAGGGGATCAATAATGGCGCAGCGACTCACTGAGGCACAACGCAAGGTTGTTGTGTCGCTGCTCGGTCAGGGGTTTGACCGACTAACAGTCGCTGCGCGCAGGAGTGACACCCGGGCAGGTATCGGCAATTGCGGCACATATAACGATGGGAACTTATCAAAAGGACGTTGACGGTGAAGGCACCGAATCCATTACGGAAGTGCCGGTCTCTCCCAGGGTCACTGGTCTGCTGCAACGGTTGGAGATCGGACAAAGCAATGGCCAACAACTCGGAGATGTCCTTATTGGACTGGACGCGGAATCAGGAGAAGAGGTGTTCTGGACGCCGAATCCTACGAGCGGTTCAGCAAACCCACACGTACTGATCGTGGGCGAAAGTGGATTTGGCAAGACATACGCGATCACGTGCCTGCTCACTGAACTCGCGCGGCAAGGTCTGCCATCCGTCGTATTCGATTACGGCCAAGGGTTTTCGCTCGATGTAGCACCCGCGGATTTTCTGCGACACGCACAGCCGGTGCAAATTAATGCGAGCAGAGACGGCGTGGCGATCAATCCGCTGCAACTATTTCCATCGGACATCCTGGGACCGGTAAATGTTGCGCAGCGTATTGCGGATACGTTCCAGCGTGTCTATACACAGATTGGCGTCCAACAACATGCGCCTGCTTCGCCAAGCCGTTCTCGATGTGTTCCGAGACGCCGGCATAGTCCCTGAAGACACTGACACGTGGTCGCGCCGTACTCCTGCTTTCGCGGAAATTCAGAACAAGCTTGGGGCCTTCGCGTCCGACCCCCTGAATCCTCAAAAGCGGATTGCAGCGTCCGTTGCGTCGCACGTCTCGACGGTATTCGTCTTCAATACCTTTCGTCCAAATGGCCAAGAAATCGATTGGCAAAGCATAGTTCGATGCGAGGCGCCTCCGGTTATTCTGCAACTCAAGGGGTTGGAGAATTCTTTGGAAGGTGCGGTGACGGAATTGTTGCTTTGGAATCTCATCGGCTTTGTTGAGTCGCTCGGGCCCGGACCGATGCGATGTTTCGTTATCTTAGACGAGGCGCATAAATTGGCGTTCTCGCCTGGTTCCCCGGCAGAGAAGTTGCTTCGCGAGGGAAGAAAGTTCGGCCTGGGTATCATTCTCGCGTCGCAGCAACCCGACGACTTCTCACCAGTTGCGTTCGCGAATACCGCGACCAAGCTCGTCTTCCAGGTGTCCGATGAAAGGTCCGCGGTTTCTCGTCACGTTGCAAAAAAGGTCGCCGGGTCACATTCCTTTGTCGAGATCTCGCAACTGATCACCCGATTGCCCAGGGGCTGCGCGTACTTCCTGACCGACAACACCGGACGCGTGGTCCGGGTTTTATCATTTCCCGAAAGGATACTTCGATGGACCAGGTAGCTACCGCAACTACGTTTCGGTCCACGGGGGTCATGCGGACACATCCCCACAGGATGCGGCTTGTCGCAATCGAGTGACATGCGCTTTGCCATAGCGATCCAGGGAATCGTGTGCGACGGAGTCAATCGGCAACAGACGTAACTTTTATCGAGGTCTAGTGCAATCATGGCCTTTGAAGACACGCCCGTTTCGTTCTCGTTGAAAGACGTTGGATCTGAAATCATAGACCAACTATCCACCGATGTTTATTCGGGGCCGGCGTCCATCATGCGAGAACTCATCAAAAACGCATACGACGCCACGATTGCTCTTGGCCAAGACGTTTACGACGACGAAGGGCTAGAACGTCAAATCGTTGTGTCACGTGAACGCGATGCGAAGGGACTCGGTCGTCTTTTGATTAACGATAATGGAATCGGACAGGACCTAAATGATCTTAAGGCCAACGTCCAGATCAGCATTTCCAGGAAGCAACAGGAACTTGAAAACGCGACTGGCTTTCGCGGGCTGGGCTCATGGGCAATTCTGGGCGGAGGCTCCAAGGTCGTAATCACTACGAGTAAGATGGGCGTCTCAAAGGAGTTCAAGTTAACGATCAATGTGAAGTCAATCTACCGTATTCTTGGTTCTAAAACCACACTAGACGATATTCTAAACAACCCGAAATGTATTTCGTTCAGTGTTGCCCCGCGACCAAAAGCTGATCATTTTACGACGGTCGATGTCATTTGCGATGGCCCAGCATCGCAAGTGAATGGCCACGAGCTTAATCGGCTCTACGGATACACTGATCCCGCAGACGCTGAACTCCGGACGTTGCTCATCCGCTCATGCGCTATTCCGTATGCCGACGACGGTCATCTTTACAAAGAGATTCGCAAGATCTACGAAAAGACGGGCTACATCCCGACGCCTGTGCTCCTGGATGGAAAGCCACTTCAGCGACGACTCCCAACCGGTGTGTCTGAGTTTACGCGGCATCCGATCACCATTGGTGAGCAAATGGTCGCGATTGCTTGGGTGGTGGAAAACCCAGCCGATACCGGAGAACTTACTAAGACGATTGACGAAGGCGACCATAACCTCGGCGGTCCCGGTCTTCAACTCGTCAAATTGAACGTTCCAATTGGTTCCAAGAATATCTGTGGTGACAATGTACGGGCAACCATTCTCAATTGGTATCTCGGGGAAGTGCATCTCCTCGCGCCCGACGTATTGCCGAATGCAAGTGGTGAGGGATTGTGCGCTGGTACTGCGGGAGACTCGTTTGTCGGAGCGCACTGCGCACTCTCTACAAATCGCTGGAAAGCCGCGCGGAGCAGAAGTCCGTCAGGATTAGCCTCATTCGACAAATGAAGCGCGGCCAAGAAGCTATTAAGAAAATCGACGGATCAAATCATGTTGCCGCTGGCGAGAGACAGCAAGAGCTTGCCAAGATCGCTAAAGCTGTTGAAGTCATCGAAGAAACTGGTAAAAAAACAAAGGCGAAGACGGTACACGAGCAGCGCGTTCGTACAGCTGCAAAAGAGGACGAGGTACGCAAAGCGCAGAACGAAGTGCGCAGTGCCCTTAAGGCTTCTGGACACCTACAGGAATTCACAACTTTAGGAAGTTCCGGAAAGAAAGGCAAGACAAAGACCCGCAAGGCTAAGGGAAATGGTCAGCAAAGCCAGTCGGGCGCTCGCTCGTTGCATAACGTGACGGTGGAAGAGTTCCAGGCGGCGGTCGGTCGAATCATTCCTCGCCTCAAAAGAGCTGGGCTCAATCAGGACCAGATTGATGAAGTGCTTGATATAATCGCAGACCTTGTCACGTCCTAGCCATTTAACGGCCGGCAAACGGTACAGTAATGACAGAGTTTCAGGAATGTCCGGCGAAGCAGACGATTCGCAGCCTACTTGCCGGCGCATGCGAGGATTTGCAACGAAGCGGTCTTACTTACCTCGGTATGCCAGGCAGGCAAGCGACGGACGTTCTTACCCTTGGGCGACTTGTGGAGAATGCGATTTGCGTGGACACGAGCGCATCAGTTTTGGAAGAGATGAGAAGAAATCTCGCGATGTTGCCCCTAAAGACGCGTCAGTTCATTAAGGGCAATATGTGGAACTACTTGCGGGAACAATATCCAGGCGAAGGACTCTTAGCCGACGTAACATTTCTCGATTTCTGTGGGGGCGGTATTCAAAAGGACGATCCATTCGGCACAGAGATCGCGGGAATCCGAAGTTATTTCGCAAAACATGCTCACGCACACAATCGCGCTTCGTTCTGGCATGGACGTATATGCCGCACGATAGAGGCGCGAGTACCTATCAGACTGCTCTCGCTAAGATTGTAACGGACGACCACCTCATGAGCATTATCAAGCGGTCGTCCGGACTTGCTCTTCGGTCAGTCGCAACTCGCGTTGTTCTTTGGCAGAGCTTGCAGGAACACGGGATGTTGGCAAGCGTATATCATCATGCAGTGTATAAACGCAGTATGAATACTGTAATTATTGTGTTTTCCAAGGGAGTAGATCGTAGTTGTCGCACTCGCTTGGAGACGGCCGACGGGATTTTGAGGGAGCCGGCGTATGTATATGACGACAAGTCGGTCGTTCCCAAGCCGCTTCCGCTTCTAGATGTGTAGATTTCTGTTAAGTAAATGGAGGAGGAGGTCGCGTAAATGAATGACAAGTGGTTACAAATGTCATTTGAGCAGCGACAGACCCTGCTGAAGGACATGGAGTCAACGGATCTAAAGAAAACGTATGAGTTGACAGACTCGGAGTACGGCGTGGCGCTGGAGGGAATCGACTCAATGCCGGTCCTTCCACCGCGAGCAAGGCTTAAGATCTACTCGGCGTCACCCGACAAGCGCAGCTTGCGGGAGGCTAGTCGTGACTTCAATCTGACACTGATATTTGCGGAGCTAATTGACAATTCGATAGATCGGTTCTGCAAGGACGAGCCAGCATCCGACGACGAACTTGAGATCAGTATATCGTTTGACAGAGTGTTAAATACTTGCATTTATGAGGACAATGCGGGCGGTTTTGCAAAGGACAATGTAATAAACTTTTTCAAGCCTGGTGGCACCGATAATGACTCGATGACGCATAGCATCGGGTCTTACGCATGGGGCGCCAGAAGGCGCGCTCCGCGTTGGCGGACTCCGTCGATTTGATTTGCGCAGCAAGTCTGGGAAAGCAGTCCTTGCGACAATCGACAGTGAATGGGATCACCGCGATGACGACTGGAACATCCGCGTAGGCGAAGAAGGACGCGATTTCTCTCTCCCAACAAGAGCAAGACTGAAAGCGCGGCACACGCGGCTTGTGTTCAAGGATCTGAAGCCGTTGATCAATAGTAGCGCGGCGGCCTTACAACATTTGCGACAAGATCTAGGCGAGCTCTACGCGTTGCTTTTGAGGCGTCATCCAGATTGTCCATGTCACTTTGCACTTCGTATCGACGTGCAGGGTCAGGCGGTCGACGGAACGTATGACTATCGTTGGACTGTATATGCCGATTCTGAAACTGACCTGAGACCTCGGCGATTTGTGGTCACAAAGGAAGTCAATCTTCCTTTTGCCACCGTCGAGGACGGCGACGAAACTCAGGAAATATCGCTGGTTCTTGAAATCGGAATCAAGCAGGACACAGGTTGTGCGATAGAAGGTGTCGAGTCATCAAGTCTCTTTGATACTACTGACGACTGGGGCATCGACGTGTACGGCAATGGACGACTGATCGAAAGGAACGTCCGACAGCCGTTAGGCCTGACTGAGGTCCTGACCGGGCAACAACAGTCGGCGAAACTCGTAAAAGGTCGGTTGCTTATTCGCGGATCGAGTTACGCCGTGCCTTGGGATACCCACAAGACTCGAATTGCCTCTAATCACCCAACGCTTGCGGCAGTGAACGAAGACTTGGCTCAAATTGTTCAGGCATACGCCAGGGCCGCGAAAACAGCGGGACGTGGAAAGAAGGCGATCTCTACGAAATTGTTTCCGAATCCATGGAGCAGGAAATGGAAAGCTACTGATGCAAAGGGTAAACCGCTATCTCTTGCGTTCGATTTGAACGAAACTCCAATCGGGAGCGAGACGAACGCGGGAATCGACCTCCCGAGTGCGCGGCGTGAATCAATTAAAAACACCAAAGGACTAAAGACAATTGCATTCAAGGTAACGACACAACAGCAGAATGATCTTTGCAGATGGCTAAGAGTAAACGAGAAACAACTCGCTGAGGCCATCAAAAAGAAAATCCTGAAAGTGGCAGCTGCGGGTGGCAGGGCTTCCAGTGAGATGGATCCGATCGACACTCAGGCTTTTACACGGCTTCGTGAATCCATTCATGATCCAAGAGTTCTTGCAAAGCTGCAAGCTGCTGGCTTGCGATCTGTTAATGCCATTAGGGCCGCCGGCAAGAAAGGGCTGGCAGCTGCCGGTCTCGAAGCTAAACAAATTCAATCGGTACTTGATGCTATCGAGTAGTGAGCGAGAACGGCGATGACCGGCTACGATCACGCGGCATCACGTCCGCGGAAGCTTGAAGCAATCTCGCACTGCATTGATGCAGGCTTCGACAAGAGCGTGCTCGGTGGCCTTTATGACAAGGGCGTTGCCTACTACACGCTTGGCGGAGAAACATTCAACGATGTGCGAATGTTTTACAACGTCTTCGGCAATAGAATCCACTTTGCAGTCTCCTACGAGAATCTAAGTTATCACAAATGCAAGACCGCTGGCGACGCGCTGCAACTTTCAGGGGCAATTAACGAATTGCACCTGCATGTGCTTAACGGTGATATTCTTACCGCGAGCCTAAAGTATCTGCCACGGGATAAGTTGGGGCTTGTCCTGTTCTTGGACTTGACGCAGTTTCTGTCATTCGGCCATCAGGAGTATTTTCAAAGGTGGGCCGTCGAAAAATCAGTCGTTCCGGGTGATGTGCTTTTGATAACAAGTTCCTTGCCACCGTGGGAACTTGTTCGAAAGACCTTTGTCGAGAGGCTTGCGCCAGTGCTTCGCGACATGGGAGCGAGCGAACAGCAGATTGAGAGCAAGGAGTTTTGGAAAGAATCGTATGTAAGGTGTTTGCTGACGTATTTTGCGGATGATTGGGCATACCGACAAATCAGCGGCACGTCATTCAGGCATTTCTTCACTCGATTGTATAGGGATACGAAGATTGAAATGGTGCTAAATGGGTTTGTCGTGCGATAGCTCGTGTTAAGCATTTGCCTCGCTTCTACTTGCTGCCGGACGTAGCCTCAGCTGAAAGAAGAGCAGCGCGAAATGCCTGTGCAACGGCACCGTGACCGCCAATGCTAAAGCTCTCGGCTCGGACCTTTGCATTTAATCGCCACATTAATGCCTCAAGGGCAAAATAATCGCGGTGTGTCAGGTTGGGATACTTCCGGCGATTGTAATCCAGAAATGGTAATAGCTTGCCGTTTAGATGCTGAAGATCGAAGCCCTTTTCTTCGATGTAGTCTCGATATAACTCGAACATTGGAGTAGCGGGTACAGGCGTAAACAGCATCGGAATGACAGAACCGATTCGGCTCGACGCAAATAGCACCGTGTCGTACACAGCCTGTAGGTCTTCGTCCGGCAGACCAAAGAGCACAAAGCAATTCAAGTCTTGGCAGTGCGTTTTGAAACCTGCGGCGACGGCGTTCTCGAATCCATAGAAAAACTTATCGAGGTTCGTGTGGGTACGTCCCCAATCCGTGTGCATCTTGGCGTTCACCGTTTCGAGCGGGAAGTAGATCTTCTCAAACCCGGCATCGCGCATTAGTTGAACGACGTGAGTGTGTAAGAGACGAACCTCAATGCCCTCCGGTGCATGAAGCTGAATCCCTCGTAACTCCGGATCATCCGCGATCAGGCGAAGAAGATCAAAAAAATCCTGCTTTCCCAAAAGCAGATTGTCCTCGTAAAAGCAGAATTCTCGAATTCCCTCTTCGTGGAAGAGCTGCTTAATCTCGCGGTAGGTGATTTCATGGTCACGCGACCAAACGCGGCGCCCCTCGTTAAGCACATTTGCCGCGCAGTACGCACACTTGAACGGACACCCGCGGCTCGTGGTCAGAATTGTGTATTCGGGTAGCTTGCCGTCCGGCTCCGGCTCACCAGTCCCATCAGCTCGATAGAGGTCGAGTGCCAACGGCAACGGGTTGGCTTCGGGGATCGTGGCTGATACCACGATATCCCTGGCCTGCTGTTTGCGATCAAGAGGATTCAGTTCGCCCCTGCAAATGCAACGGGTTCTTGAGCCCAAGGTGCTCAAGGGCGTGTTCCGGAATCAGTGTCGGATAGATGCCGCCGACACGGAATACAGCCTTCGGGAAAACCTCACGACAAACAGCGATGACATCGCGGGTGCTCTCCCACCAATACGTCATGATTGACGAGATCCAAATCTCGTCCGGCTCAGGAAACACGGTGAAGAGCGATTCACGGCTCCGTACGCGCAACTCAAGAAGTTGATTCCGGAGTTCGTCGACCGTGAGCCCGAAGCAGTACTCGACCTTCCAATCATCCGGAACAGCGCCCTCCTTAATGCGGCCAATGTCGTTGCTTTCCTCGGTCGAGCAAAGTTTGCGTAGTTTTCGGACAGTTTTCTTAGATGTCCGAGTCTTATTTGACTCAAGACAGTCGATCAACTTCAAAGTGTAGCCCTTTTGACGTAGCCAGGAGGCGACACGAAGAAGTCCATACGGCAAGCTCCAGTGCGCCCAGTATTGGCTGTCGTATAGAGGCGGACTAATCAGTAAGGCGGAGCGGGTTCGGCTCAAGTTTCCATACCTCCCGGCGAATGCTGTCCTTCAAGAATGCTTGCCCAAGAGTTCCATCAAGGAAATCAAAGGCTTGTCCACGGACTTTGGTGTTGAGAAATGCAGCGAGGCGATACAGATCGTGGTAATCCGCACGAGTGATCTGATTTAGCTCAGCGAACGGGAAGAGGTGAGGCGACCAATCTTCATGTCGTTCTATACGAGCGAGATACTCAGCATGGTCGGATTGCTCCGTGCTGCCGGGCGTCGGGGTAAATGGCTTCAGAATGAACGAGCCAAGTGCTTGCAGAACCTGAATCATTCGCTGAATGATGTCATCGAGATTCTCTCTGGGGCGGCCTATCCAAACAAAACCGGACACCTTGCGGCCGGGAATATGTACCCCTGCTCTGCGCAAGTAGCCTACTGCCCTGTGGTAGGTGTCGACGTCGAGAATCCCATTTACATCGGCCTCCTCGAAGTGCATCTCAGTCACGCGGTCATGGGCAAGAACTTTAGCGACCTTGAGCGTGACGCTTTCCGGGTGAAGGCCACAAATAATGTGGTACTTCAAGTGCCGGTGCAGATGTTCGGTTTTCTCGATGATCATCCGCAGTGGTTCGCCGCCATCAATGCAAATGTCGTCGGTAAAGAACGTAAAGCTTTTTATTCCTCGCTGGACGGCGGCTGTGACCTCCGTGATAGCGGTGTCCGGTTCCAAGGCGACCGCTAAGAACGGCGGGGATTCTGCGCCGAAAAGATTCAGGTCGATTGGTTCGGAGGCAGCTTCATGATGCGTCGTAACAATCGTATCCGCGCCTGAACGGCTTATTGCGTGATTCGTCAGGAGGCGTGGGTAGTTTCCTAATGCGACGATACCGGCGCTTGGGAGGTGTTGCCGAGCGCGGACGGCCACCTGAACGACGCCTTGATACCAATAACTGCACAGAGAAGTAATCCACACCTGCGTTGGCAACGGGTCGCCACCAGCGCGGCGAGCTACGACCCACTTGGCCAGCGTGTCGTAGTCCCTTCCAAATCGCCAAATTGGATAGCGCTCGGCATAGTCGCCTTCGCCGACGATGCGACTCTGGCGGTCGCCTGGAAGACGCTGGTGCGGAACCTTACCTTGGCCATCTGGTTTCATGAAATCTAGCAATGATACTCGACATCCAATCTCTCGTTCAAGGAACGTACCCAGACGGAGCAAGTCCACGGGCTGGTTCCATCGCAACCAGGCGTAGCGAGTGTCGTGGACTGGAGGATTCACCAGCAGCACATGTTCAGATTTTGACACGTGCTTGTTGAGCAAGGTTTTTGCGGTCAACTTTTTAGTCATCGACCATCCCACTGCGGAAGGAAAGGAGTCGCAGTGCCAGTTCCATCATTTGGTCGGCGTCATTCGAGGCAGCCTCTTTCGCTAAAACCCAGGAAACAGCCGTGCGCAGAAAACCGCGCTCGTCCATCTGGGTTCGGATCGGATGTTCCCAGTTTAGCAAAAGGCGGTCGTTCCGCAGGTCGATTTCTCCCAGCGGTTGATGCGCCGCCACGCCGGTTGCAGACCTGAAAACGGCGGTTGAACAGCATTAGCGTCCAGTCCCATTCTGGACGATGCGTGTCAAGGCGTATTTCGCCCGCGCAATAATCGATGATAGCCGGTTCGGTCAAGTTGCTCGCGTTAATAACCTTCAATCCCCCGATCCGAGGCGGGGCTGTCATAATAAATTCCGGGGCCTTTGTAAGGCCATTCGTCACAGACTCGCGCCGACTGAGAAGCTGATGGATGCCATCGGCGCAGCGGTCCTCGGCGGCAATGAGTTCGCAGATTGCCGAGCCAATGTCGTCAAGAGTTTGTCGACGCAATGCCGCACGACCAATCACGTCCTTCAGCGAGGAACGCACTTGGCTGCGCCGAAGCACTGCCCCGATTGCCTTGCCCAAGCAGCCGGAGATAGTTTCTCCGTCACCCACGATGTGGCGACGAAGGATTTTGTATTGTTCGCATTCTTCATAAAAGCTCTCACGGCCGGGATTGAGAGCGTCAACGGCGTCTAGTCCGCCGAGGATATTGATCTCGCCGGTGATTTGGCTCAATGCAGCCTTATTTGCACCGGTGAGAAGATACTCTGCACCAAGAAAGGTCGGTTCGCCAATGGCAACGCCTCGCACGCGAATCGTGATGCCTCGGTATTCCGCGGGGTAGACAACGCTTTCGTAACCCGCGATGAAGCCGGATGCACGAAGGCCATTCTCCTTAATTGCTACGTCAATCAGCATGTCGTCGTGCAGTGGCTGGGCATCCGGTTCAAATGGATATAATGGCCTCACGAGTTTTTCTGTTGATCCACGATGTGCGAATCGAAGCTCTTTCAACGTTGCACGGGAACGCAACTTTAGTAGCGTGGAAACCTTATTGGCCGTCAGGTTTGCTCCAGTGGCGTACGCCACTGGCGTACAGCGAGCAAGATGCCATTTGAATTGCTCGATACCACCGCGACTTGCGACATTTCGAACAAAGCCTTTGCGACGCTCCCCTTGCAGTTCCCGTCGCACGAATGGTTTCAAGCCTTGTGCGGTAATTCGCGTCCCCTTCGGGCTGTTTTTCACATCCCGTGGTAGCAGGTCAATGGTCGCGAATTGTTCAATTTTGTCGAGGTCGGCCTTATCGGCGAGGTCGAGCAGACGGCCAAAATCGAGTGTCGCTCGGAATTCAATTGGGTCGCAGTCAAGAGCCAGGTTGACCTTTAATGCCCCACCAATGGGTCGCAAGAAATGGATGCTGCGATCGGAAGCGTCAACCCGAAAGTGCGTATCCTGCCTAAGCTTCCCAATCTTTCCGCGTATTTGATTGATCGAAATCTTGATGCGATCAAAGAAGAGCGGCGGTATCGCGAATCCAATGAGCTCGTCAAGGCTGATTGGGGCGTCAGCCGAGGCAAGCGGATAGCCGCCTTTGTACGTTCGGCTGGCTGACGAGACCACCTCCAAGCTGCTGCAATATCGAGCCAGAGCCAAAAAGCCGATGCCTTTGCTCCCAATGCGGAGCCGACCCTTGCGAGTTCGGTCGCCAAGCGACCGCCGACTTCCTCCCCCGATGCGAGTAAAGTCGTTGCGGAACTCGAAGGGCGTCATCCCGACGCCGTTGTCAGTGACCGACAAGCAAGAGCAATCGTCCGCCAGGACTACATCGACGGTTTCAGCGTCGGCATCAAAGGCGTTGCTGACCAGCTCCTTAAATGCTTTGACGAACGGCTTATAAACGCCCGAGAGTTCTCGGAGGATCGAGGGGTCAATGCCACCGAGTCGAACACCGTTCATGAGTTTGGCTCTAGTTGCGAAAGGGCCTTTCTGGGGTCGAGAAGCCATTCCGTGGCTAGCACACAGACATGATGATAGCCGGTGAAGATCGCCGTGGAAACGGCCCGGCCCCCGGAAGTCCAGGACGATCGGCCTTCAGCCCGATTTGCCGGCCGGAACGGTCGTCAACGTCGGCAAAGTCATCCTATTTTGCAGGAGAAAATCCTGTGGCGAGGACGCAGACAGTTCGGTGCTGCTGTGGGAATGCCGTCAGCACGAGAAAAATGCTGAGGGGAAACGCGATTGGTTTTGGGTCTTCCGGCCCTGTCGCATCGAAGCATAGAACTGAGTCAGGAATCCGAATCTTCGTCGCTCTCGTCCTCCGCGATTTGCTCGCCGGTATCGACAACCGGCTTTCCCATAACCTTGGAAATTTCCGTGATGAGGGAGCGCCGTCGGGCTTCAATGAATCCCTCGTAGTCGTTGCCGCGCAGGAAGGCCGGATCGATATAGTGAGTACGGAGAATCTGATCCATCGCCGCCGGATCGAGGTCGACGCTCTTGTGGGTCTGTAGTTGCTTGAGGTACTCGCTGGGCGCCTTGCCGCCGATCATCCGATTCGCCTTGGAGGAAATCGGCGTCTTATTCAATATCGAGTTGAAGCGCTTGGCTTCGATGCCGTTCTTCTGACACCAATCTTGCGGGAAGATGTGGTGAATATCGAGCCTGCTCTCCTCCCAGTCTGTCTCATCAAGCTCACGAATCGTGCTCTTCCAAAAGAAATCCTTCGCCCCGTTCCGTTGAATCAGAACATTGATACCCTTGTATGCCGCGCTGTTGCGAGATCGGAGCGTGTTGAGGCGACCGGGCTGGAAGTTTGCGTCACGAATCGTTGCCGGCTCATTGTCACCACCATCGATCCAGTCCATGAGTTCCTGTAGGTCGTTGGCCATCCGGCTTTCGACAGCACCGCCATAAAGTTCTCCAAGGACACCACACCAGAACCAACGGGAGAGGCGATCATATACTTTCTGCTCAAGCCATCGCTCGCCTAACAGTGCCAGAACGGTGGCGAGAGGCACGAGTTGGGTGCGGTAGGGTAGATCCCGCTTCGAGAAGAACGATTCCTTGCGATAGAATTTGGCTGCCTTCCAGAATCCCTCCTCAAGCGAGCCTTGGAGTCGTTGATAGGCGTTGAGGGGAAGCGACAATACGGATTCCCGTTTGGCGCTCACGCCAGTCAGTTGGTTGCCAGGCTTTCCTTCGGCAATGTCTTTCTTGCGTTTTTCGTACGTGTAGAGCAACGAAAGTCCCTGGAAGAAGTCTGTCGGCTCGATGCCGGCAAGCATGCGCTGCCGGGCGAGCCGATGCGCACGTCCTTCGATCTTCACCTTTGCGTTGCCATACCATTCGTCGCGCAGGTTCACGCCGTCTGCCGCATACGCAGCCGTGATGAGTTCAAACACCGAGAGAGCCACGCCACCGGTATTGACCTTCTCGAAGACGAGACAGACGGCCTCCTTCTTGTTCTCCTTTTGCAGTTCAATAACTGGCACATCGTAGTTGCGGAATTCGTTGAGCACGGTCTTACGGAATTGCATGTATCGCGAGAACTTGCCGCTATCGTAGTTGTTCAGCCCTTCCTCCCACTCGTCGGAATTGAGAATCTGGCTGCACGGGAAACACAAATGCTCGTATTCCTTTGCCGGCGTGCGCAGATCGATAACGATGTCCCGGCCGAAGTTCTTACGCTGCGTCCTGTCGGCATCGACACCAATGATCGCATCTTCCAATTGGGCTGAACCTGCCAGAGCGCGCTCTATGTCGATATAGTAGTAGCGCTGCAATGGCGCTTCTTCTCATCTCGCGTGTCTACGGGCTTTTTGAGTATGAGCACTTGTGTTAGGGAGGTCAGCCGTTGCTGACCGTCGAGGATCAGTTTTTCGGCTTTGTCTGGCGAGCATTTCGTAATGTCCAAGCCTTCCACTGGGCGAACACCGAACCTGGCTTCTCCTCCGGTTTCGAGCAGCATGATGGCCCCGACGGGGAACGCACGTGCAATGCTGACAAGAAGGGAGCGGATATGTTCGTCATCCCAGACCCAGCCTCTCTGAAAATCCGGCAATTGAATCTTGCCTGCCTCGATGTCGCGCAATAATTCCGCGAGCCGCTTTTTCGTCGAATCGAATGTAGACATAGGGGATGGTCATCGTTTGATAATTGATCGTGCCAATACGTATGCGCTAGGTCCAGCATGCGGAGAGACCATACAGCACTCAAGCAGTTGGAAAGAAGCGTAGGCATTAGACTGTATTCAAATGCCACTATCCAGTCCGGTTCTCTGCGGCGTCAACCAGTTATGGATTTCGCCAGTTTGCCAGGGCAAGCGAAGGCACCCAACTGAAGTGGGCGGTGTTGCCGGTGACCAGAACGCGGTTCAATTCCACGGACGTCGCGGCAATGATGAGGTCCGCGTCTGTGCGCCGGAAAACCGCCTTGTCGAGCCAGCACCCACAAGTCAGTGGCCCGGTCGAGAATCGCGCCGCTGACCGGCTCGATGTGCGTCCGCTGACAGAAAAGCTCAAACCTCGCGAGTTGCTCGGCGGCGCCGCGTCCTTCAATCTGCGCAGCAACTCATAGCGGGTGATCGCCGAAACAGCGAACTGAGAATGCTGCCGAAGATATGCTGTGGCGTGCTGAACGACGTGAGGGTTGCGACGCTTGAGCACCTCGTTGAGCATATCGGTGTCGAGCAATGCCGCCTCCATACGGTTATTCCGAAGGACGTGTCAAATCGGCCCGCGTGAGAGCAATCTTCTCGATCTCCGCGACTTCGCTGTCAGACAACCCTTCGTAGACGTTGCACCATTCCGGCAGCTCGCCGGTGCCTGTGTCCTGGGCGACCGTGGTTTCAGACAGGTCGATGCTGACGATTTGGATAATGAGCCTCTGGTTGTCGCGCAGGGCTTTGCCGACGACATGCTCCAGAGCGTGCCTGTCGCCAGTATCAATGTCCCGGACATCGCGAACAATATTTTCCATGCGACTATTCTAGCTCAATTTGGCTTGCCGACGCAAACTCATTGGACAAGTGCGTGCGACCGCCAACACGTCACCCGATAACGATCTCGCCGGCTCGAACGACCAAGCCTGGCCGCACTTTGGGCTACGTGGCGGTCGAGGAATACACCGCAGAGCTGTTCGGGTTAATTTGCTTTTGCAGCGATCACGACTACAATCCGGCCCAGACGGGACGTGATGACCGATGCCGATTAGCCGGTGCGATGGCCGTCTCGACGATTATCTCACCCGAGAATGACCCAACCCGAACGAATTCTTCTCAGACGGCAGATCACAGTTCTGGCGCCCCAGCTAACCGGAACAGTTCTCGATGTGGGTGCTGGAGGTCACAGATATCGCTACCTGTTTCCCAACTACAAGTCGCTCGATGTTTCAGGGGAGCAGGACATCACCGCGTCAGCGACCGCCATTCCACTGCCGGATTGCTCCGTGGATTCGATTCTTTGTGCCCAGGTGATTTGCGAACTTTCGGATCCCGCCCTTGCGATACGCGAAATGTACAGGGTGCTGAAGCCGAAAGGGAAAATGATTCTGACTGTTCCGCAGACGTTCCCGTTCACGAAGTACGATTACTTCCACTTTTCATCGCTGTCACTGCATGCAATGTGCAAGGATGCGGGCTTTGCGCCATTGGAAGCATGGCAACGCGGGGGCTATCATTCTCTGATGTGCAATCTCAGGGTCAGACGATGGATTGACCGATGGAAGCCGGAGAAGAATCCATTGGCTGACGCAATTCTCTCTCCGCTTTCCGCGATCTACACGTATTGCGTGCTCTGGTTCGACCGACCGGATTCGTACACGCTTGGCTGGACAATGCTCCTAGAGAAGTGAGCAATTCGCGAAAAAGGACGCAACCGCGTTCCATTGCCACGGTAGTTCCAGAAAAGGGAAGATCAGCCAGGATGATGTCGCCACGGCTCGGGTTCATACGCTCGGGCGATGCTCGTCATAGTGGTCGTAGTCGTCCATCGCCGGATCGCCCCAACCGGCCTTCATCGCGCTTTCGAGCTGCGCGGGGTAGGTATCCGAGAGGGTATCGACTGGCTCCAAGAGAGCCCGGATGCGCTCGTACTGCTCAGCGGCAACGAGATAGTAGACTTTATTCGTGCGCGGATCGACGACGAGCGGGATTTCTGCCTCGTCCACTGCCTGCTGCAACTCAGGATTTAATTCGGGTGTCATGCAGTTATTGTACTACACTCGACGATCTGTCATCAAAAACCGGCTGAAAGTGGCAGTTCCGGTCAAGCCGCCTCCACGGTGCGACTTCCCAATCCGCCGGCGGCGCGATGATAGACAGTCCGGATCATCATTCACTGCGACCGTAACGCACCGCCTCACATTCGGAGTCAATCGACGCGTCGATTTGCTCTGGTGACAGGCCGGCTGTGACGACATGCCGATGCATTTCCGCGATGATGGACATGAGTTCGTCCCACGCGGCATTGTGTTCGGCCGCCGTTGGTTTGGTCTCGACGCGGAAGGCCGCGACGTACAGCACGTCATCGCTTTGTAACGGGTGACCGACAATCGCTTCAACCGCAGAACGGCTGGCTTCGGGAAGATCCGAGACGTTGTGGAAGGATTTGTCCATGTCCGAATTATAACGTAACCCCCGTCGCGAGGCACAACGCCCTCGGTAATGCCCTCACGTTTCCCGCAGCCCGGCGGCCATCCTCAGTACCCGCAAGGCAAATTCCCCAGCCGGCTTGGCCGCCCACAGTTCGGCCGGCCGGGCACCATCCACCATCGTCCGTCGCACGTCCGCGGGTACAGCGAACCGTCCACCATCATGTATTCATGGTCGCCGATAAAGGCGACATGTCCGTTCGATTTTGCTGGCATGGAATCCAAGGTAACGAGCCACGGATCAACCGGCAAGCCGCATCAATAGCGTCAAGAGTCTCGAAACGTCCGCTTATGCCGCCCCTCCATCCCGACCTTGCCGGCGGGCTTCCCACGCGGCGACTTCTTCCAACCCTGGAATCTTGGCCAGGTCGATCTCGCTGCGGGCGATCCGGCGAATTTCGGCCGCTACCTGTGCTGCTTCGGAATGCGGGTCGTGCAGCTCTTCGATCAACTCGCGACGCCGTGGATCGTGGAGCGATCCCGCGTAAAGGGCCATCAGATCGTGCAGGAGGGATTCAGGCATGGATTCGTGGGATGGAGCCTTAGCTTACCGGCGGCGATCCGATCGGCGAAGGTGCTTTCGATGCCATCGAAAGCACCGCTTCGCACCGGCTCTCCGCCTCATACCTTGAAGTCACACGACATACAGGACGAACTTCACTTCCGCCGACTCAGTCGGTTTCAAACAACGATTTCTGCTGCCGAATGTCGGTCGGCATGGAAGGCTCGTCGGAAGTGTCGGGCGGTGACTCTCGCCAAATGGCGATCTCGCCGGACTGCGCGACCAGGTAACCGCAATTCGCGCATTCGATGCCGGGACTGTCGGCGTCGCCGAGCCACACGAGCCGCGGCTGCGGGCAGCAGTACGGCTCGCTCTCCGGCGTTGCCTCGGCTGTGTTCGGCATGGCCTGTGGCGTGCCGTAGGGAGTGATAGCGTTCACGCGCACCGCCCAATCGGGGGCGGTCGGGTCCAACGGAAAACTCGTGATCGGTCGTATCGGCAACCATGCGTCCTGGTTTGACGGTCCGTTTCGCAGCGTGTGCTCCAGTTGTTCACGCAGCTCGTCCATTGCGTCGCGAAGCACGCGTACCTCGTCGCGTAAGTGACGGAATTCCTCCTCCGACGGAAGTGGTTCGGGAGTAGCCGGTCGGGATTCACGCTGAGGCATGATTACGCGGGAGCCAACGCCGCTTCGACGGTGCGGCGAACAGTCGAGAGGGGACGTCCGTACCGCTGGCGAGAGAGACGGCGCAGGACATCGGGCCGCCGGGCATCGTCCGCCTGGGGAGGCGGAAGGGTCGCGATGGAAAACGGCGGCGACGGTGTGCCGTCAATGAGCAGTTGCAAATAGGCGCGGTACTTCGGCAGCGCAATTAAGTCCTGCGGCAGAAGTTCCCCGCCGAACTGCCGGGCGAGCACTTCGGCATCCCGTGCGCAACACCGAAGGCGCACAACGATCCGACGTTCCCAAAGATCGCCGCGAGCGTCGGTTCATCCACTTGTTCTAAAAATTGATGGCTGAGCGTCAGGCCCAGACGGTACTTTCTGGCCTCTGAAAGAATGGTCGCAAACGCACTGCTGGCCAAGTTCTGAAACTCATCGACGACCAGAAAAAACGGGCTCCCACGCTCAGCTTCGGGACGATCTGCCCGGCTCATCGCCGCCAACTGAAGTCCTGTAACGAGCAGGGAGCCCAGCAGCGATGAAGCATCTTCCCCCATGCGGCCCTTGCTGAGATTGACGACGAGAATCTTCCGTTCGTCGAGAATCTGGCGAAGATTCAGCGTGCTGTGTGGCTGACCGACGATCGCCCGCAAGATCGGGCTCGACAGGAATGCCCCCACCTTATTCAACACCGGCGACACGGCCTCAGCCTTCAGTTGAGGCTTCCAATGGGCAAAGTCGTCGTGCCAAAAATTCCGGACGAGTGGATCTCGCAATCGGCCGGTGAGCTGGTTTCGATACGCGGTGTCGGTCAGCAAACGTGCGAGAGACACGAGCGACGTGCCCGGCGTCTCCAGGAGAGTGAGAACGCTATTGCGAAGGATGTATTCCAAGCGTGGCCCCCAGCTATCGCCCCATAACTTTTGAAACGCGGCCACCACGCCTGATGCGATGAGCGGTCGCTCCGCCTCGTTGCGGGATTCCAGCACATTGAACGCTACCGGATGCTCCTGGTCGCCGGCGTCGATAAAGACGACATCATTGCTGCGGCGCCGAGGCACGACCGCGAGGGCTGCGTCCGCCAGGTCGCCATGCACGTCGATCAAGCCAACACCATGTCCGGCCTGCATGTCCGCGGCCAAGAGATTCAGAAGAAGTGTCGACTTGCCGAGGCCTGTCTTGCCCACGATATAAAGGTGACGCAGGCGGTCGTTGGTGCTCAGTCCCACGATGTCGTTGCGGGAGCGAAACTTCAGCCGGCCGAGCACCGCGACACTGCGGTCCGGGCCGGCGCTTGCCAGGCGAGCGGGCGGCTCCAGTTCGCGACTTTCCACCCGATCCCGCCGCGATGTATGCACCTCCGCCGTCGGCGGATGCCAGAGCGTGGCCAGCTCCTCGGCTGAGAGAAAGGCGACTGACGTGTTCTTGCGATGCCGCGATCGGAATGTGCGCACACGGCCCAGGCGAAATGCGGACTCGTCATCGACGGCAAACTGGGCAAACGCGCCGGCAAGCTCTGACAGCTTGTGCAGTGCTCGGGACTTTGCCAAGAGGGGAGCGCTGGCAACGAACTGAATCTGCACGGCAAATAATGACTCCCCGGGTTTTGCATGGGGTGTCTTGCTCCGGTGTCCATCCCCATTTCCGTGTGATCGTCGAGCGCCAAACGAGAAGACAGCGAAGAATGCTCGTGCAAACAGCCGTCTGCCGACGCTGGCCGCACAGGCATTGCGCATAGAGCGAACGAAGTCGCGGATGACGTTGCCAGCGGCGATCGGCGATACGTTTCGCGACCGCTCGGACGCGGGTTCGCTCACGTCGCGTAGCAGGACGCGCCAACAGTTCAATCCGTGCCTGCACCAGCGGCTCACGTTCCTGCGCAATCACGCCCAAGAACGTCGTGAGGGGATCGACCAGGTGATGATCGAGCGAGTCATGAAACAAGTGATAGGTGCGGATCGGCATGGGCGGCACCGGAGGCGTCAGCGTAGCCGTCCATGAGCCAAAGCCCGCACGCGGCTTGCTGGGTGTTCGCTCCTGTCGCTCCAGGTGACACTCCGGATAATGGGCCGCGAGTTGGTCGCGGAGCGT
Organism: uncultured Planctomycetia bacterium; assembly: GCA_963807715.1. GTDB lineage: Bacteria > Planctomycetota > Planctomycetia > Pirellulales > PALSA-1355 > CAWECK01. Next base: position 118,522 of record CAWECK010000012.1, on the reverse strand, counting down.
GCCGCCAAGCGAACCGTCCGCACTCGCAAAGAGTGTGCTCTGTTCTTCCCGTAAACCGATGCTCAGCCGCAGCCACGATCGTGCCGGCTGAATCGGATGCAGCGTGCGCAGCACCTGCTCCATGTGGAGCGGACCACGGTCATGAGTGGCCGGGACGGCAAGCGACACCAGCATCGTCGGCACGGTAGCACAAACCGATCCACTGAGCGTAGAAGTTGTCGAGTTTTTCGTTGAACCTCCGACAGTTTTGTGTTGGAAGGCGTGTGAGATAAGGAAGCTTCGCTTCGCAGCCGTGGACGAAGGGATGGGTTCACCCGCCTCCGGCCGGTGCGTATGGCGGAGGCGGGTGCCGTCACGGCTCTGAATGAGCACCGCTGCGCGTTCGCCATCCGTTCAGCAAGGGCGGCTTGCGCCCGTATCTCGGGGGCCGACCGCGGGCATCGCATCCACGGCCAGGCCGCGGTATCGAGAGCTGGCGATGTCGGATGGAGGAGTGTCGCGCGGTGGCGAGCAGCTCACGCTTCCGGCGCTATGAGCCGGGACAGGTCGACAACTATACTACGCGCCAGACGAACGCGCGAGCGATCACACTTGTGTTCCTGGAACGATAAGGTCTCGAAGAGTGCCTCGCGCTCTTGCTTGGTGTAGACATTCACGGGAGCGTTTGCATTACTCAACGTCTCCTCTTCGATCTGCGCGGCCTGGTGAAGGACTCGAATGTCCTGTTCCAGCTTCCTGCGTTCCCGCTGGGCCTGCTCGTCGAGGGTGGCAAGCTCGCGGTCGAGCGTTGAACGCCTGTCGCTCGTTCGTTTATCCAGGGTCGCAAGGTCTTTTTCTTTGATGCGGATTAATTTGCGGTTAAAGTGGTCCATAGAAACTGGGGATGGGATAGATTGTTGCAATTCGATCCGATTCCCCAGTTTTTTCTTGCGCAATATTCACGCCGCAGTCTACGTTCAAAGCGCGTTGCACAAAGATCTTGCGCATGAGGTGTAGACTCTGTATGTGCTCACGATTTCTGACGAGCAGCGGCAGTCCCTCGACTTGGATGGTGCTCCGCTGCCCTTGCTCGACGAAGAGACCGGCCACGCCTATATCCTCCTCAGCGTTGACCTATCGGCTGCGCCAATGGGCGGCATTCGAGCCGAATTCCAAGGCATGAATGCAGTCGGCGAGGGCGATGAACCCGAGGATGCATTATGGGCTCTTGCTGAATCCATGAAGGCTCTGGGGTCGTAGACAGTGCCAAGAATGAAATGCAATCGGCCCCTGTTCCGCACTCCAAGGAATACGATCGGCTCGAAAGCTTCGCCCGCACAATCCAGGAAGAATTCATTTCTCAAAGGCCCCTTCAATACGACGCGGCAGGAGCGACACCGGCTGCGAGAAGTGATCCCGAAAGCAGGGGACGGTGGCGGCATAGCGTGCCGCCAAAAACTCTGCCAGCGTGATGCCGTAGAAGAGCGTCCGCTGGGGATTGCGCATCAGCGCCTTGGCGGCCCCCAGGATATGTTCGACCCGCTGGCGGCTGCGTGTCCCGATGACGAGCACGCGGAACCGCTCGGGCGCGTTCTGATCTTGCAACCGGTCGTAAAGCCGCACCTTGCGCTGCCAGCTATCCAGGTCCTGCGGCGACCAGATCCGTTCCGTCGAGCGGTCGATCTCCGCCAGAAAATGAAACTGCCTACCATCGGGGAGCTCCAGATCAAACGCGCTATCGGGAAACAGCGACTCTCCGTCGAGGTCTAACCGCAGCGTGTTCTCCCCGTAAAAATTCACCAGCCGGATGCCCTGGAAATGCACCGCAGTAGTGAGATGGACCAGAAACTCCGCGAGCGCCTGCGTGTGTTGGTGGCGAGTAATGGGGAGCGGTAAGCACGTTCGCTTGGGCGGGATCGATTCCGGCCCATGCAGCAAGCGGTACCCGCGCGGCGACAAGAAGAAGTACTTCGGGGCGGCTCCGCCGCTGGTGGTCGCATAGCGCGACCAACGCACCCAGCCGGCAGAGCCAAGGGCTTGCAATCGTTCACGCACCATGCGCTCGCTGCCAAAGGGCATTTCAAACGTTGCGCCGAGTTTCAAGAGTTGCCCAGCGGTCAGGGGCACGCGGCCAATGGCCGACAGAACCTCTTCATCGCGAGCGGTAAGATTTCGCCGCTGTGGATCGTTTGCTACTGGGATGGGGAAGAGGGTAGCATGCGAAGCATCGTTTTGTTTCCGCTTCCCCTTGCATGGAGAGACAAAGTTCTTCGCGGTTCATTAACGTCGATGAGCTGATGCCCCAGGTGACGCTGGAGCAAGCGGCCCTGTACTACGGTGTGGATTTGCCGGAACTCAATCGCGTGGGGGACGAAACCCGCGCACGCTGTTTTCTGGTCTGCGGAAGAACGCACGAAACGGGGGATCGGGCCCTCGCGATCCAGACCGACCATCCTGCCAAACAATGGAAATGTCACCAATACGGCTGCGGCAAGGCCGGAAATTTGGTATCGCTGTGCGACCTGATGAAGCCCGGCACAAATGGCGGCGGCCGCCCGCGCGGCGATCGCTTCAAGCAAATCGCCGCCGACCTGTTGGCCATGTCAAAGGGGATCTTCACAGCCGCGACTTTGGCTGCTCCCACTCCGCCATCCGCAGTCCCGCCGCCGGAGCCGCGCGCAACCTGCCTCTGGCCCAGTCCGACAACGAACGGGCCCGCGGCCTCACGCACCTCGACGCCAAGTTCATCACCGACCCAGCCCGCATGCCCCCCGCCGCCGCGAGCTACTTTCGCCAGCGAAAATTTCTTTTTCCCGAGGCGTGTCAGAAATGGCGCACGGGCTACCTGCCGCGCGACACGGCGGGCGAGGACAAGAGCGGCGGCACGATGCGGGGCCGGATCGTGTACGCCTACCCGTCGGAGACGGGAGAAGTGCTCACCTGGTTCGGCCGCGACCCGGAATTCGAGGAGAAGCACGCCCGCTGGATAGCGGGCGGGAGGAGTGACCGTGAGCCGGAGAAGTTCCACTTCGTCAAAGGCTTTCATCGCGGTCTGGAATTGTTCGGTCAGCACGCCCTGCGCGATCCACAAGCCATTGAACAGATGCGGCAATGGGGCCTCGTCCTCGTCGAAGGCTCGAACGATGTGATCGCCGTGGCGGCTTTGGGCATCCCCGCCGTCGCCCTCTGCTCCAACACGATCACCGCCGAACAAGCCGACAAGGCGGCGCGGCTCGCGCATGAATTGGCCGGCGGCCTCGTCACGCTAATGCTGGACTGCGACGTGGAAGGAGAAAACGGAGTCAGCCAAGTGCTGCCGATGCTGGCGGAACGCGCCGCGGTGCGGCTAGCCTGGTCGAGCCGCATGCACGATGGGCGGTTCAAGGCACGGCAGCCAGAATCACTCGCCGTCGAGGATTGGCGAGTCATCGCAGCCGCCTTGCAAACGCGTTAATCGCGTGGAGAAGTGACAGCCTTCTCATCGGCGACGCGACAGCAGCAGCATGATCTCTCCTCAGCGATCCATCGTTGAGCAACATTGCCTGTCCGTGATGAGAAAGATGAGTAACACTTTGCTAATTGTTTGATATATTATATCGCTACAGATCGCTAAATGTATTTCACTCAGTAGGTTTGCCTCTCATTTACGACAGCATTACAAAACTAGAAAACAGGAACTCAAAGGAATCAACGATACTTTCTGGACAAGTTGACATGATATCGTTATCATGGCATCATGTTTTTCCTCGGTGATACGAGGAAACAGAAAGACCCCCGACTCTTGTAAGTCGAGGGTTCTAACGTCGTCTCTCTTATCGAGAGCGGACCCAAATCGGGAAAGGTTTACCCTTGCTGCGGATTACCTTTCCTGTTTTGGTGCGGAACGACTTCCTGAATATCAGGTAGTAGCCCGGACGATCTTGCAACTGCGAAGCAGCCATAAGAACAGGGGAAGAAAATAAAGAGGAGCCCAAAGGATCCTATAAAGAACAGAAAATGGCGGCTACGTTTCCGTAGTCACCAGAACCAAAACAGCCGTTGATTGCTCACTGCCTGTCCTCGTCCTGATGACTGGTTGCCATCTAGGAACATTCTTTTGATGCCGTGATGTGAGAGATCAAAAACAACCGACAGGAGAGTGCGAGGATGTGGACCTAAGTACACATCTTGTACAAGGTTGAGTTTCTGGGCAGAAAGTCATCCTCGCACACCTCTATCGGTTGGTTGGAAATTCAATGGTGATACATAAGATATTGTAATCAAGCCACATCGTTTCTGCCCGAAACGTGATACAAGAATAGGGCAACCTTTGAGGCAGTCAAGAGATTCCCACACTCCGATAAAACAAATCAACCTCCGACTCATAAAAAGAGAAGAGGCAATGCTTCTGCCGCGTTTCGGAGAAATAAAAGGAATCCGCCTCTACGACTCGTGGCGCACCACACCAGAAAAGAGAGTGGTATACTATGGGGGTATGAATAATCCTCAAGCAGATCCTGTCATCCCTGTCCCCACGCCGATCTCACGCTCCCCTGTAAAACAAGCAAAGACTCCTGAGGATCCAGTCACAGGGGACAAGCAAGCAAGCACACCAGACCCAACCATTCCCCCTCCCCAGCGAATAAGTAGGCAAGGAGAAGTAACCATCGGAGAAGCAGAGCAGCAACAGGGCCAATGAAAAGGACTGCTATGGAACAGCGAAGTGAAAAGGCTACCTCTTTTGTTATTTTGTGGTTGCCTTTGATTCTCTCTGTGTAGTTTCGGGCCTCACCGCGAACGATCGAAGGGTATGTATTAGAGATGACATCATCAGAAAGCAGGGCTTTCGGATCGTTGCCAGTGAAATGCAACTCGTGTGGACTGAGGATGAAATACAGCAACGGAGACGATGCGATCAGTATCGCAACGTAGATGAAGGATGTCAGAACCGTCGTATGTTGGCTCAGAAGTGAATATGCTGGGTCGTAATTCGCAATACCGTACGCAAGTAGACCATTGATAACAGCGGCATAAACCGCAGCTACCTTATAGCTCTTGGTTATCAATTCGTCGTAGCAGGCAATCGTGCTTCCTAGATGTTCCTTTGCTTCTGTTAGGGCAAAGATCGCTTTATCACGTTCTTCTGGATCGACGTCCGCCTTCTTAAAGCTCGGGGATGTTGTGACCATAACTGGGGCGTATGAAGTGCATCACGACTCCTGGAGGTCCGCGGCGTGATAGGCGGGAACGACTAGTGAAGTCGCATCAGACAGGAACTGGGAAGCTACATTAGCAATTTCTTTTGCGATTGCTACATTCCCGGCACACAACACTCTACGTCGAGCAGCCTGATACAGAATCCACGATTGATCGCAAATCACTATTCCTTTCATCTGAGCATACGACAACATGTCATTGTACGGCATCCGGTCAACATCCTGGCCGGACTCTTTTAGTGAAGACCGTATGAGGCGTAATGCAACATCGTAGCTGTATTTGAAGCGATGAATCACACCATCCCATCGAAGGGTGTCTGTAGGGTTGTTCTGAGCTTCGCTCAATCCCTCAGCCAGTTGCTTGAGAGCACTACGTAATGGATCTAACGCGAGAGTCATGAGTGGCAGTTGCAGACAGGGCACATCGTATCAGATGCACGCACAATGAGCAGACAACTCTCTGATGATGTAAACTCTTCACGTGATCACCCTATCGACCGATCAACGACACGCTATCAATGCGTATGGAACGCCGCTTGGCATTGAGGACGCTGTTACACAAGAGCAGTACATGCTCCTGCACGTAAGTCTGTCACCTGGTCTTATCGATGGCATTCGCGCCTCGCTCGACGGTTTTTCCATGATGGCTGAGGCCGATACCCCGGAAGAAGCGCTGCTCGCGCTCCAGGCAACAATTATGGCCTATGAGAGGGCAAATCAGTAATCTTCATCAGCATTGAGGTATCACCGCAAGTGAATAATGAAATCACGTTTATGTCATACCGGTTGAATATAAACCTGTGAGAATTGATGATTTACAATGGTGACCGTATGACAATAAACGCTAAACTGCGCTGATACAACGGTTACCAAAGGGATGGCGGACATTGTTCGTTAGCTGTATGTCTCAACAGATATTCGCCCATCTCTGTGTCGCGCCCCAGACATATCGTCACACCATTGACCAACGCAAAGAACTATCCGTTGCTTTCAACAAACTGGGGCATCCGCGGGACGACGCCTCCACTCTTCGCCGATGCCTGGCAGCGTATGCGTGCCGTTGCAAAGGTGAGTAACTTATCCAGAGATGCCCGCAAGCGACTCGAATGGTTTGTCTGGAACAACACGACGGGCCGGGGCAATGTACGAGCGACCTGTCGGCACTTTGGCATAGCACCTAAGGTCTTTTACTTCTGGAAGAATCGGCTCAACGTTCAAAACCTCTGCTCGCTTGAGAGCCGCAGCCATCGGCCTAAGAGGCCGCGACAGCCATCCTTGAGCCGGGAAGCCGGTACGCGAATTGCCGAGTTGCGTCAGCAGTACATGTGCTATTCGAAGATAAAGATTGCAAAGCTATATCAGAGAAACTACGGCGAATATGTATCGTCCTGGCAGGTGCAAAAAGTGATTGAGAATCGCAAGCTGTACCCGAATCCCAAGCGGACGGAAAACCTCGCCCGCAAGCGTCGCAGAGCGGTTCTGAAGAAGCGAATCACTGACCTGGTTACAGAACCACATACAGGGTTTCTGTTCAGTGTCGACACCATTATTCTTCATATGGGTAGCGCAAAGCGATACCTCTTTACTGCCATCGATCGACATTCCCGCTTTGCATACGCTCAGATGTACACAACGCACAGCTCAAAGAGCGCAGCGGACTTTCTTCGCCGCATCTACCTTTTGATGGATGGAAAGATCGTCCACATTCAAACGGACAACGGAGCGGAATTTCACCTCCACTTCCAGAAGGCAACGGAGGAGCTCGGCTTAGAGCATTGGTGGAGTCGCACATACCATCCCAAGGACAATGCGATGCTGGAACGCTTTAACCGTACGATCCAGGAGGAATTTGTGGGGATGGGCAACGCATACGACAATCCGGTGGAGTTTAACCGACGGTTGACCGAGTGGCTGATCGAATATGACTTTAACCGACCCCACATGGCACTTGGCTATCGAACCCCCATTGAAATTGCCTGCGACGACCAAAAAGCGTTACCGATCTATTCATCACATACATTGCCTTGCGCCGACATGCCCAGTTGCGCTATACTGAGGAGATTTATTTCACACACCCATACCCATGCCGCCGTTCACGAAACACAAATATGCAAAACTCGCAGTCCTGGGAATCATTGCGATTGCTCTACTTTGTATGCGAGGCAGCATCGGTTCGCATCATTTTCTGGGCGATCTGAATGGAGTCTGTGGTGACGGCAACGTCGACACGGACCTTGGAGAAACGTGCGACGATGGCAACACCGCCGATGGCGATGGCTGTTCCTCAGCCTGCCAAGTTGAAGCCGGTTACTCGTGCTCCGGTACCCCGAGTGTCTGCGCACCGATTTGCGGAGACGGCATTATCACGGGCAGTGAAACCTGTGACGACGGCAACACGACGGACGGTGACGGTTGTTCTTCAAGCTGCCAAATCGAAGCGGGCTACAGTTGTCTAGGACAAGGCCCCGGCTCCTGCACTGTCCTCTGCGGAAACGGCACGCTTGATCCCGGAGAGCAATGTGATGACGGGAACACCGTTGCCGGCGATGGATGCGATGCCTCTTGCAACGTCGAGACCGGCTACAGTTGCACATCGGATGCCCCGAATGTCTGCACCACCACCTGTGGAGACGGAATCATTGGCGGCACCGAACAGTGCGATGATGCAAACACCGACGATGGTGACGGCTGTTCGTCGTCCTGCCAAATCGAATCGGGGTACACCTGCGCCGGCCAAGGCCCCGGCTCCTGCACGACGACCTGTGGTGACGGGATCGTCGCTGGCAGTGAACAGTGCGATGACGGAAATACGACTGATGGGGATGGCTGTGATTCCAGCTGCAATGTTGAAACGAACTGGAGTTGTAACGCACAGTCACCGACAAGTTGTACCTTGAATGGTTCGTCTTTCGTGGAATACACCGTTCCCAGGAGAGTCAGCCAGCCCCACGGCATCATAACCGGCCCCGACGGCAACCTCTGGTTCACGGAGTACAACGGTCAACAGATTGCCAAAGTCACCAGCGGCGGCGCCATAACCGAGTACAGCATTCCGTCGGACGCCCCCTATCCCGTCAGCATCGTCAACGGTCCCGACGGCAACCTGTGGTTCACGGAACTTGAGGGCAACAAGGTCAGCAAGATCACCACCAGCGGGACGGTCACGGAGTACAGTGTTCCGACAAGCAACAGCCAGCCCTTTGGCCTCACGGTTGGGCCTGATGGAAATCTGTGGTTTACGGAAGAGGAGGGGAACAAAATCGGCAGGATCACAACGAGCGGGACCATCACCGAGTACAGTATTCCGACCGGCAGCAGCTTTCTCCAAGGCATCACCGCTGGCCCCGATGGGAACCTGTGGTTCACGGAGAGAAGTGGTGGCAAAATCGGCATGATTACGACAAGCGGGACGATCACCGAGTACAGTATTCCTACAAGTGGCAGCGATCCGTACGATATCACTGCCGGCCCCGATGGAAATCTGTGGTTTACGGAAGAGGAGGGGAGCAAAATCGGCAGGATCACAACGAGCGGGACCATCACCGAGTACACCACTCCCAGTAACGGCAGTGGTCCTTATGGGATCACCGCTGGCCCCGATGGGAACCTTTGGTTCACGGAGAGAAATACCGAAAACATCGGCATGATTACGACAAGCGGGACGATCACGGAGTACGGTATTCCTACAATTGGCGGCGATCCGTACGATATCACTGCCGGCCCCGATGGAAATCTGTGGTTTACGGAGGTCCAGGGTAACAAAGTCGCCAAAGTGATTCTTGGGGCGGCAACCTGCGGAAACGGCAACCTGGAACCGGGCGAAGAATGTGACGATGGGAACACGTCTGATGGAGACGGTTGTTCCTCAAGCTGTCAGGTTGAAAGCGGTTTCAGCTGCGATACGACACAGTCTCCAAACGTCTGCACTTCCTTCTGTGGAAATGGAACATTGGATGCGGGGGAACAATGTGATGACGGCAACACGACTGATGGAGACGGATGCTCGTCGTCCTGCCAAATCGAAGCGGGCTACAGTTGTCTAGGACAAGGCCCCGGCTCCTGCACTGTCCTCTGCGGAAACGGCACGCTTGATCCCGGAGAGCAATGTGATGACGGCAACACCACCGACGGCGATGGCTGCTCCTCTACCTGCCAAGCCGAGAGTGGTTGGGTGTGTCAAGGCGCAGGTGCTCAAAGCTGCACGCAATACATGACCGCGTATTCGGTCAGTCATCTTCCATCACTTCTTACGGGCGGCCCCGACGGGAACCTGTGGTTCACGGAAGCCAGCGGCAACAAGATCGGCAAGATCACGGCCAGTGGTACGATAACGGAGTACAGCCTTCCGACCGATAACAGCGGTCCATACGACATCACCACGGGCCCCGACGGCAACCTGTGGTTTACAGAACAAACCGCTAACAAGATCGGGAAGGTGACGACGGACGGCTCATTCACCGAGTACAGCATTCCCACGAATAACAGCTACCCGTACGACATCAGTGCCGGTCCCGACGGCAACCTTTGGTTTACGGAGGGAAACGGCAACAAGATTGGGAGGATCACGACGGAGGGCACCGTGACGGAGTATAATGTGCCGACCAGCAACAGCTATCCGATCGGCATCACTGCTGGTCCAGATAGCGACCAATGGTTCACGGAAGCCAGCGGCAACAAGATCGGCAAGATCACGGCCAGTGGTACGATAACGGAGTACAGCATTACCACGACGAACAGCGACCCCTTCGGGATCACCGCTGGACCGGATGGGAACCTGTGGTTCACGGAGCAAAACGTCGACCAGATTGGCAGGATGACGACGAGCGGGAGGGTCAGCGAATACAGCGTAACCACCAGAGGCAGTAATCTCGCTGAAATCACCACGGGTGCCGACCAAAACCTGTGGTTCACCGAACAAAGCGGGAATGTCGGCAAGATCACCACGGATGGCGCGGTCACCGAGTACAGCCTGTCCCTAAACGGCGCTGGTTCCAATGGCATTGCCGCCGGTTCAGACGGGAATGTGTGGTTCACTGAATACAACTATAGCAACATTGTGAAAGTGGATTTGTCCCTCATCGGTGGCGGATCCTCCTCCAGTTCGTCGAGCAGTAGCGATGTATCGAGTTCTTCGGAATCTGTCTCCAGTAGTTCGGAGAGTTCGGTATCAAGCTCAAGCAGTTCTTCGTCTTCCTCGGTTTCAACCTCCAGCAGCGAAGAAGCATCAAGTTCTTCCGACACCAGCAGTTCTTCTTCTGCGTCTTCTCAGGCACCCGCACCACAGGGCCAGCAAGGCGGTGGCGGGGGAGGAGGAGGTGGTAGTGGTGGCGGCGGAGGTGGCGTGAGAGGCAATCCTCCTCCGAATATCACCAACTCCGAAGTTCTGAGCAACCAAGTGCAGTCTGTTCCGCAGCTTTTCCCGGCGGCGCCTACTCCTGCCTCGTCGGTTCCCTCATTCCTCAATACTTCCGCTCCCGTCCCCGTGCCGACAACTCCTCGTCTCCTGGATGTTCCGACCTCTAATCCGGCCTATCCGTCCATCATCGAGGTCATACAGCAGGGGATCATGGGAGGTTATAAGACACCCACGGGAACGCTTACCGGCGTCTTCGGGATCAACGATCCGCTGACCTACGGACAGCTCGCCAAGATCGCCGTCGTCATGGCGATAACCGAAAAACTCCTCCCGTCACTCCCTGCCGCCAGCTACGTCTGGCCCACCTCGTATCTGAATGTCGTGCAGAACAAGCAATGGGGCGCTTTCCGTTCAGCGGTCAAACTCAACGCCCCGGTTCCTGCGGGTGCCGCTCTCCAGACGCTGTTTGATGCGATCAACATTCGTCAGAGCCGTAACGGACTTTCCGCCACGTTGCAAAACGATGCAAATGTCCGCAGCGCCGATAGCGTTCTCACCCGTGGCCAGGCGGCAGTGATCCTGGAGGCTCTCTTGAAGGCAACGTCTCAGCGCTAAAAGGCCGGCGGCGGCGATATTGATGGGATCGAATCGGATGCGGGGCGACGGTCCAGGCGCGACAATCGGCGTTGGTGACTGTGGCGGACCGCGAGCGGTTCCGTGAAGCGGCGCTCGCAAGCTCACGAATCGGAAGACTCGCGCGTCAGTAACCGGAGACGGCTCCATAATTCCGGAATCTGATCGTCCCGAGGATCTGGGGCAGGTGCAGTATAGTAGTCCTTGGGGATACCCAGCTTGCTGCGACGCGCACGGCTGAGTTGGGGATCGACATCCAGGAACAACTCCGGCATATCCCAGTCGTCGTCCCAGAGCAGACCGTCCTCCAGGCATTGGACGAGAAGGTCCCATTCCTCATAGTCCGGACAGGACACGATCGGCAATTGATACTCGGGATCGTCCGACGGTGGATGGCAGGCGAGGATCATCCGGCGCCAGCGATGCACATCGAGGCCGCCGATGATGTCAGGATCATCCTTCGCATGGTCCAGCTCAATTCTCAATGCTTGATCGACGGCCTTACAAAGTGCGCCAGAGCGGCTTCATGCACTGCGGAGAGGTCTGGCGGTGGCACGTCCAGACGAAACAGCGCTTCGCCGACAACGACGAGCAGGTTCAATCGCTGAGACCAGGAAAGCTCATCGAACAGGCGAACGCCGTATTTCCATTGACCAGCCTCGTCGTGTGCCTCTTCATCAAGCAGTTCGTACATATCCGAAAGGATGGCTCTGACGAGCGTAGCTTCCGGTCCGTCGAGTGTGCGGTCCCCGCTGGGGGTTCTCCACGTCATAGATCGCCTTTGGTGCGGGGCAACCGGGATGGAAACGCCCTGCGCATTGAAGTACAAGGTCGTTCAGAAGTAATTCTTCGTGCCCGATGTCACTTTGTCGTAGGATTGTGCCGCGGGCGATAGGCCGTGCTGTTCGTCGTGGGTGTACGGCTCGCCGAAGTAGGGGAACTCGCCCCGCGTGCGCTGGCGGTCGGGAGCGACGCCGTCACTCAGCGGCTGGTTGGCCGCGAGAGTCAGCATCACGTCCATGACGTCATCTCCCAGGGCGCGACCGTTGAACCCGGCGTAATCGAAGGAGGCAAATGTGCCGATTTTGTAGGGCAGCGTCGCCGGACAGAGAACACCGGCGATACGTTTCCCGTGCTCGGCAGGGTTACCCGACGTGTTCGCGTACGTTGTCATATTCCGCACAAACGCCGCGATGGGTTCCGAAAATTGAGCCACATCGTCACAAGGCAAGGAACGGTTGAAGGCTTCCTTGAGATCGCTTGCTGTGATCGCTGAGAAAGATGTGCGTGATCATCGGCAGCCCCCAGCGTGACACCTGGACCTCCGGCGCATGACCGACGAGTGAAGCCGTCGCCCAGGCTCGGACCGTGCCTTCCCCAATCAGGCGATTGGGGACTTCCAGCACGATCGCCGAGACGTTCCGATTGGCGAAGAAATTCCTTCGATTAACGAAGGCTTGGGGGTTGTACTTTTGCTCTTTGTAGAACGATGTCATGAAGTCATGAACCCCCGCCTGATCGACGGCGAACAGGTCCGGAGCCAGTCCGGCGTAGGCCCGTATCCCCGATCGGCCGACGAATTCGCCGGTTTCGCCTTCGACAAGCAACTCGCCGCCGAGGCCGTGAAGGGCATCCTCGCCGCTTGCCATGCGAACCTGGCAGTCCTGGACGTGGCGATGCTCGGTTCCGTCGGCATGGCGTGGGTCGCCGAACCTGAACTTGAACGTAAGCTCCTCCCGCGCGTCGCCGTTCAGGTCGAAGCGGAAAGCGTACAGGCCCTCATCTCGGAACGTATCCGGTGCGGACAATCCCGCATCGGCGTTCACCGTCATGGCCATAACGGTCGTGCCAGCGGCCCCATCGAACAAATAAAAATCGTTGACGCAGATGCGCGGGTCTTCTCTGGCGGTTGGAGTATCAAAGTGATGTGACATGGAACACCCTTTCTGCTGGACAGGGACGGAACGGGCTCCGAGGTTATTCGTGAAAAATGGGGGTTCCCCACGGTGCGCCCGTCGCGCCTCCATCAACCATCAGCTCGATGGCGTTGATGTAGGAGGAGTCATCTGAGGCAAGGAAAAGTACGGCTTTGGCAAGTTCTTCCGGCTCACCCCAGCGGCCCAGTGGAATCCTGGACGAGATGGCTTTGGCCAGCTTGGCGGATTCATCTGCAGACATAGAAGCGCGTGGCCCGCGATTCCAAATGGGAGTCTTCGTCGCGCCTGGCGCCACGACGTTCACACGAATGTTGCGCGGTGCAAGATCGGCGGCGATGGAACGCGCCATGGAGACAACGCCGCCCTTCGTGGCCGCATATGCGGCCACACCGGCCTGGCCCAGATGGTTGTGTACCGATCCGTTAAAGATGATGCTGCCGTTCTCGTTCAGCAAAGGGGCAGCCGAATTCACCGTAAAAAAAGCGGCACTGAGGTTGGTACGAATGATATTCTCAAAAATCGCCTCGTCGGTCGAGCCGGTAGCGGTCTGGCCGGAGATGCCGGCATTGACGAAGACGATGTCCAGCTTGCCGAAATCCTTGGCAAGATCCGCGAAGAGTCGCTGCCGATCGTCCGCCACAGTAACGTCGGCGCGATAGCCGCGCGCGTTGGGTCCCAGTTCGGCGACTGCTTCGTCCAGCGTCTTCTGGTCCCGGCCGGTAATCGCGACTTCAGCGCCTTCTGCAACGAAAAGGCGGGCAGTGGCCAGGCCGATGCCGCTGTTTCCGCCGGTGATGAGAGCCTTCTTGCCTGTGAGTTTCATGATTTCTCCCTGATGAATGGCCATCAATTATGATCAGGCTGCCAATTTCGCCGTCTATGATCGCAGCGATCTGAAGCCCGCGCGAACTTCTTCTGAAAAAAGTTGCGGCTGCTCCCAGGCGGCGAAGTGTCCGCCCTTGGGCAAGCGATTGTAATGGATCAGTTTGGGATACGCCTTCTCGGTCCAACTCCGTGGGGCTGGATAGAGTTCGTCAGGGAAGACGCTCACGGCAACCGGGATGGAGACGCCCTTCGCATTGAAGTACCCTTTCCCCCAGTATTCCCAATAGAGGCGGGCGCCGGAAAGTGCCGTGTTGGTCAACCAGGTGATCGTGATGTTGTCGAGGATGTCGTCGCGCGTGAGGCCCTCGGCTTGTCCGTCGAAAGACGCGTGAGATCAGCTCGTAGCTGCGTGCGTCGTGGTCAAGGAAATAAGCCGCCAGGCCGACGGGTGAGTCCGCGATTCCGTATAATGTTTGCGGTCGCAGACCCATCTGGAACCCGTAGGCGATTCCCTTTTGATAAACGAATTGCAGCCGGTCGTAAGCGAGTTTCTCATCGGCTGAGAGACCCGAAGGCGCGGCGCGCCGGAAAAGGCCGCCCCATCAATGTCGGCCGGGAAGATGCCGGGCATGTTCGTGTGTATGCCGAGCAACTCCGGGGCGGCCTGCAAGCCCATCATATCGACGATGATCGCGCCCCAATCGCCGCCCTGTGCTACGAATTTCGTGTATCCGAGGCGCTTCATCAGCACCACCCAGGCACGGGCAATGTGGGCAGGGTCCCAGCCGGGACTGGTCGGCTTGCCCGAAAACCCGTAGCCCGGCATCGACGGGATCACGACGTCAAATGCGTCCTCCACTTTTCCGCCGTGTGCGGTCGGATCGGTGAGTGGGCCGATGATTTTCAGCTGCTCGATGATCGAGCCGGGCCACCCGTGGGTGACGATGAGCGGCAACGCATTTTCATGTTTCGAACGAACGTGAATGAAATGAATGTCCAGCCCATCGATTTCGGTGATGAAATTCGGCAGGGCGTTCAGCTTGGCCTCGACCTTGCGCCAATCGTAATCGGTCGCCCAATAGCGGGCCAGTGCCTGCGTCGTCGCGAGCTGCACGCCTTGCGTTTGATCCGTGACCGTTTCCCGGTCGGGCCACCTTGTCGCGTTAATGCGCCGGCGCAATTCGGTGAGTTCCTCTTCCGGAACATTCACACGCAACGGCCGGATAACATTCCTGTCAACTGCCAGGTCGCTACGTTGTTGAGGAGCACTGGTTTGCGTCATGGTGTTCTCCTTCGTTACAACGGCACATTTCGGTTGATGCATACCGGGCCGGGCATTGTGCCTCGCAGACTACATACCGTGGTGCTGACCGAATCGAGGTTACACCATCACGTGTCTGCGCCCGGCAAGCTGGGCAGTCAGAGCAGCAGGCGGAGTCAGCGATGCCTGCGTCGAGCTTTCCATTGTACGGACATTTAGGGAAAATGCAACCGCGGGTAATTCGCCCTTCGAAGACATCTAGCTCAAAACATGCTGTGCATCATCGCGCGGTGCCGTCCAGCCGGCCCAGCGTCCGGTAAACTCACAAGATTTCCGAGGCATGTTAAAATACGACGGATTCTTGAGACTCGGTGAGGCGACCGCAGCCGATTAGGCAGCGGTGAACGATTCCGCTCCGCGGCCGATCCCGTCGGGGAGACGTGCGCGACGCCACTCGCGGGCCGAAGGATTTCGCCCTGCACGCCGGACGGCTTTCCAACCGACGCGGCCTTCACTGTCGTTCAGGCCGCGAGCCCCCGACCAAGCCGTGATGTCGCTGAGTGTCAGCGCGAGCGTGTTGCAGGGCGGGGGCTCGCGGGCGGTAGCTCCGCGAGTGGGGTCGCCTATCGGAGATGTTTCCGCGGCTAGCGGGAGCCCTCGCCAGGTCGGCCTCCGGCCGCCGGTGTGTCCGCCGTAGGTCCCGCCGGTTGCGGCGGCGGTGCATCGTCCCCGTGGTCGTAGTCGCGACAGTCATACAGACGACAAACCAGAGGACGCGTCTCGTAGATCGTGCAACACTTCGTCTCGGGGTCAAGAAACACGCACGGCCCCTCTTTGCTATTCAGCAGCCAGCCGATCTGCACGCGCTCGGTAAAGCCTCCATAGACCGGCGACGCCTGCTCGCGAATCTTGGGCTCACGCACACCATCGCGCAGGGAGACTTCGATGATGAGCGATTCGCAGCATTTTCCGCAGCGGCAGTCATTCTTGATGGCACAGTGCAGCAAACATTCCTCGCACTCGTCCGGATCGTGAAGGAGAGCGGCCTCCGTATCGCCGGCAACGACTTGCTGATGTTCGCACAGCACGCACTCGTCGTCGCCTGGTTCGGGTGGTTGATCCCCGCAGTAATCGCATGACTCGGCGTTCATGCGGCTCGCGAAGGGGATTCGGCCGGCCCAAAGCTCATACGGGCATGATCGAAGTGCAGGCCGACGCGGCCCGTGGGGCCATTGCGGTTCTTGCGGACGTAGATGTCAGTGGCTCCGGGATTCGCCACGTCCTCGTTATACGCACTCTCGCGGTACAGCATGAGCACACTATCGGCGTCCTGTTCGATCGATCCCGAGTCGCGCAAATCGGCGAGGATGGGAATCGGCGGATTACGCTGTTCGACAGAGCGGGAGAGCTGCGACAACGCGACGATGGGACAGCCGAGTTCGCGGGCCAGGTTCTTGAGGGAGCGGCTGATGTGGCTCACCTGCTGCGTGCGGTTTTCGCCGCTTGCCCGGTCGGTGACTTCGATGAGCTGCAAGTAATCGATCACCAGCAAATCGAGTCCGTGCTCCAACTGCTGCCGGCGTGCTTTCGAGCGGAGATTCGCGATCGTCGTGTCCGGGTCGTCGTCGATGTAGAGGGGATGCTGCTTGAGACCGTCGAAGATCGCACCCAGTCGCGTGAAGTCCTGCTCCGTCAGTGCCCCTTTCTTGAGCTTCCACGCCTCGACTCCCAGCATGCTGGCGATGATCCGGTCCATGAGTTCCTGTTTCGTCATTTCGAGCGAGAACACGGCCACCTGCTTTCCCTGCACGGCTGCGGCATGGCGGGCGATGTCGAGCGCGAGGCTTGTTTTTCCCATGCTGGGACGTGCAGCAACGACGACAAGTTGGCCTGGAGTAAGACCGGTGAGGAGGAGGTCGAGTTCATCGAATCCGGTACGCAGTCCAAAGAGGGGCGTCTTATCGTCGGCCGCGTGGAGTGCGGCATACCGTTCATAGCTTTCCGCTCCGATGTCTGCGATGTGCTGGGGCTTTGCGATCTGTGTCTGACGGGTAAGGCTGAGCAGTTTTTGTTCGGCTCGCTCCAGTGCCTCGGTTCCCGCGAGCGTGTCGTCGGCCGCAAGATGTGCGAGGGCATCGCTCAAGTCGGCGAGCCGTCGCTTAAGCGAGCGATCGCGAATGACCGCCGCATACTGCTCGGCGTTCGATGCGGTTGGCACATTGGCGACCAGTTCAGCAAGGAACGCGGAGCCCCCGATCGCTTGCAACGTCTTATCGCCGTCGAGTGCGGCGGCTACCGTGACGAAATCAATCGGGGTGCGTGTCTCGTGCAAGCGGGCGATGGCCCGGTAAATGTCCCCATGCACCGGATCGAAAAAGTCGTCGGGCCGCAGCACGGCCGCGACGAAGGTCACCTTGTCTGGATCCATGAGCAGTGCCCCCAAGAGGGAGCGCTCGGCGTCGGCGCTGTGGGGGCCGGCGGCGAACGTGGATGGGGGCATACGAGAACATTATTGGTAGTGAGCGGTCAAGAATGGCTTTCACAAGCGGTTTTTAGGCGGTGCCCGACGTCGGGCACTTATCCCAGGTCGTCGGTCAGTCGGTCTTGAAGATCCCGCCGATTGACGAGTTCGCGGATGGAATCCCAAAACGCCCGGGCGCCTCCCCGCCGCTGCCATTCCTGCGTCGTCAGGTCGGTGGAGATATAGGCGATGGGAATGTCTTCGTCCTTCACCGCCAGCACGTAATTACGCGGCCGGCCGGGTCCGGTGAGTTTGTGCTCAGGCTTCCCCGGCTGCTCCAGCCCCGCGAGCTTGCGGGCGGCTGTCACGGTTAACTGTCCGAATCGTTCAAAGGCGTCGCGATGTTCTTCTGGCGGGCGATTGGCGATCAGGTAAATCACTTCGTCGGCCGGGCGGCGTTCGGCGTTCACGATGTCGCGGGCCACGTCGTCGTCCAGTTGGGCAACCGTCTTAATCCGCTGGGCTTCGGTGCGGCTGATGTCGAAGTAGGCTGCCACGTCCTGGTCCTTCGGTTTCGGCAGCGCGAATTCTGTCGCCAGATTTCGTACTGATTCACCTTGTCGAAAATGTCGTACCCCTGCGAGTGCATGAGCTTGATCGCGGCCCGTCGCAACGCTCTGCGGGAGTAGGCCAGGTCGTCTTCCCCGTCCTGCGGGAGGAGCAGTTCGACTTTGAGGAACGCAAGCTTGGTCTTCGGCTGGGCGAAAAAGATGCGGTGTCCTTTCAGGATCACGAGGAGTTGCCGGTCGGTAAAGGCATCTGGCCAGCGCCTTCGATCGGTATCGGTAATGAGGCGGGCGACGATCGGTTCTTGTTGCCCGTCGGCGTCGAGGCTGGCCGCGAGCACGTCAAGGTCGCGATCGGCGACGCGTCCACGCTGAGGATTGGGCGCCAGGAGTGCGGGAGCATACGTGCCAACGCGCGGCTGTCCCTGCGGATCGAAGCGGATCGCTCCGTCGCGGATCAGATCCTGCGGAAACGCGCGGGTGAGAGTTTGGGCAGCGAACGAGAGTTGCGTTCCCGTCGCGGGCACATCACTGGCCACGAGTGCTGCCGTTTTCTTGCGACGCTCATCGGTTTGCTGCCGCCGTCGCTCGGCGGTTGTGGGCTGGTTTGCCATGAGAAGAAGTGGAACGGAGCAAAGTGGCGGAACGGATGCGCGACTGTATTTCGGCAAGCAAGCTCTTGAACCGGCGACGGGCCGACCAGTGCAGCAGACGTTCGTCGGCATTGGAGCGGGCTTCCTCAACGGTCGTCGCCGAACGGAACATGATCGTGTGAAAGAGGCGAATGCCATGCGAGGCGAGCGACTCTTCGTACTGCCGATGCACGAGTGCCTCCTTGGCAGTGAGTCCCAAGGGGCGTCCGGTGCGTGGGGCGGACGCCAACGGCAACGCGCCCAACACTTCAAGGCCGGGATTGGATGAGCGTGCTTCGGCGATGGTGCGCAGTGCCGTGTCGACTCTCTCAGCACAGTCCGCCGTCAGCTCCACCGGCAGGATCAGATAGTCGGCCGCGATGAGGCCGAGCTGGGCGATGTTGTCGTACTGGTTCGGGATGTCCATCACGATCCAATCGTAGACGGGTGGCAGCAGTGCGAGTCCGTCACGCAGTCGTGACGAGTGCTCGGGAAAGTAGCGGAAGAATCTCTGGTCATCCGCGACACCCGGAACGAGATCCAAGTTGTCGATGCCGGATGGAATGATGGGGGGAGGTTCGGGGAGTGGTGAGTCGAGGAAGGTACGGAGGTTCGCCGGGACGTGCCTCAGTTGCTTCCCCAAAAAATCGCGGGACGTTCCGCACTCCGGATCGAGATCGACCGCGAGCACTCTCCGGCCGGCATGCGCGGCGAGCAAGGAGAGGAGGATTGTTGTCGTCGATTTTCCGACGCCACCCTTGCCGTACCAGATCGCAAGTCGGACGGGGCCGGTGGGGGAGCGGGTAGTCGAGGGAGACATGGGCAGAGCAAACCGTACCACTGCCGCCAGCCCCGCGCCAAGTGGTTGTCGTCTGATTGTAAAAGGCAGAATGTCTTCTGCTTTTTAGACAAGACTTCTCACTAACGGTCGCTAGGAGTGATGTACAGACCAACGGTGGTAAGTGGTACACAGACAATACTCATGTCGCAGGCTGAAGTCTGAAAACGGTCGCAGGGGACGAAGGTATTGGAAAGGCCGAACGGTCGCAGGCTGAGGGGATAGTGAAACGGCTTGCCAAAGCCAAAGCGCATGATGGCCTGGTTACGCCACGTCCACCAGACGGGCGAATGCGGCGGTTACGCCACGTCCACCAAAATGCCGGGGTCTCCGGTTACGCCGCGTCCACCAATTGCGGTTACGCCACGTCCACCAAAATCGCACTCCCTCCGGTTACGCCACGTCCACTAGCGACTACTTCTGAAAGAACGTGCCGTAGATGTCCATCGACAACTGATTAGGCTGCACTTCATCGAACACCGCTACTCGTTCTGCGCGACGAAGGTCCTGATACCAGTCGGGTTCCGGGTGGTTGTGCTGACAGCGGTTGATGAACGCGGCGAGTTCACTGCGGGTGAAACTTCCGGAGTGATGTTCCTTCTGAGCAAGGATCACGAGCACTTGTCGCTGCATGCACTCACGTCCGAATTTGCTGACGAGTTTTCGGAACACGTCGGGGGAGCACGACTTGTTTTCATCGTCCCGTAGTTCCACGACCTGGGCATAGAGCGCATCATTTTCGATGCGGTCGGTGAAGATGCGTTTGTCCTCGCTCACGTCGCCGCGATTACGGAGTGCCGGTCCGCGACTCCAGCGTAGTGCGAGCTTGCCCGCGTCCGGTCCGCGCGAGACTGGTTGGAAGTAGCCCTTCCACGGTGCGTACGGACGGATGATGTCCAGCTCCTCCGCCTGCGCGAGCAGGCGACGCACCTTGTGCAGCCGGATCTTTTGTAACTCCGGCGTGTCCTGATACCCGATTTGATGGATGGCAAAGTCATCAGCGAGAAACAGGCTGCTGTCCCGCTGGTTCCACCCGTCACGGTTGGCGATCAGGTACAACCGTCGCAAGGGGGATGACAGCGTCTTATACAAATCGTAGTCGAACATCAGGAGCGATCCGTCGCGGATAATTTCGAAGAACGATCGGTCCCACTCGAAGGTGATGGGGCGACGCGATTCGGTCAGCCGCGACATACTCGCCAGATTGTAGAAGCCGAAGTTGCGGATGTCGTAGCTCTGCGTCGCGCGATTCCAGAACGCGGAGTTCGTGTACTTCACGTACGAGAAGCGAAAGATGCGGCTGCGGATTCGCAGATACGAGGCCTGGCCATCGGCCGGCAATCCGAGTTGTCGTGCAATGAAATCGACCGTCAGGTGTAGGCGGCCGTCAGCCGGCAGTTCCGGCAGACGCTTGAGGTACGTGTACAGCCCCAGGAAGAAATCGAAGTCCTTGGGAGCAAGTCCGAATGTGGCGGTGACTACCTGCGTGCCGGTCTTCCGGTGGCCGTTGCGATCCGTGTAGAGGAACTGTCGCGGATAGGTAAGTGCGTCGCTCACGTCGAGTGCCGCGAGGGCTTTGTCGTTCCCAAGATGTGCCCAAGCGGCGTGCTTGTGAAGCGGAACCGCGTTGAAATCGAGCGGGCAAAATGCGGCCTTAATGAAATCGAGACCTGCGTAGGCCGTCGTCCCATGCCGCTTTTGTGCCTCTTCAGGCATGGCCGACACTGTACCACAGAGAGCCTATTTTTGGCTAGTTTGCGCGAGCACATGATGTGTTCGTCGAACTCTGCAAGAGTGATTGCAACCAGACCATTCTTTGCTAAGTTCGGTCAAGAATGGCTATCAGCCGCGGTCCGCTGCTAGTGCCCGACGTCGGGCAGGCTCGAACGGCTCTGGCAGCTACCGTTGTGAGCATTAAAAAACCCGCCGACCGTAGCCGGCGGGGGAAGACTCAGTAATCGGACGGCAGGAGCGCCGTTATCGCGCCGCCGGTGTCATCCTCGATGAACCACAAGGCTTCCGCCTTATCGGGATCATCGAACACTTGGAGGTAATCGAGGCCATGCTTCTCGACTGCCAACGCCTGCAATTCTGCCAAGCAGGCATGGATGGCGTGCCGGTAACTCTCGATGGCTGCCGGTGTAGCCAGGAACGGTTTCTCTGGGCCGGGGGTAAACATGTACCGGGAATCGGGGTGGTCGTACGGGATTTCTTGAACCTTGAGGATGGGCTTGTCCATCGGAAAGTGGGGAAGGAGATACGAAGGAGTCTACCGGAAGAGGCGGCAGCCGAGACAGCCGTCGCGAGTGTTGCGGCAGCACGAGCCGAAGATGAATTGGCTATTCAATCGATGCGAGGAGCGCTTCCGCTTCGTCGGCAACGCGCTGGAGATTCCGAACCGCGTGAGCGAGATTGCCATTCTCCCAGTTGCCGGCAACCGATCTTGCCATTTCGATGACACCGTGTAGCTTGCCAGCAAGAGCAGGAGCCGCGGCGATAAGGTGCGCGTTGGCTTCGGCTTGTTCATTGGTCGCGGAGAATCTCGAAGCCATCGGAACTACCGCGATATCGATCGCGTCATTGAAAACGTAATACTCTTCTTGTTTGCCGTATCTATGTGCCATTGCAAGGCGCTTTGAAATATACCACGGCCCTGCCGTGTGTGCCGATGATGGAGATGCGTGTGGCATCGGAAAAAGAGGAAAATGGATAAAAACCCCGCCGGGGATGAAGCCGACGGGGTAACGACACTACCGACGATTACCAAGGTAGATCGGCAGGATTGATTGTTGGGTCGGAGATTGGAGCGGCGATTGCTAGAGCATCTTTCATCCTTTCGTGAAGTGCCATCCCAAAGTGCTCTCCCGCCAGTATGGGTTTGCTGGCGTACAGGTCATTGAGCGCATCGGTAGCGTCTCGCAATGCTTCCAGCAACACAGGGGCGGCAGCGATGAGATGTGCATTGCACGATGTTACGTCAGAATCGTCGGACGGCTCCGGTTGTTGATGAACGACGGCGACTTTGGAGGCAGTGTCGCCAGAGGTGTAGATGACGAGGTCAACTAAATCTGCGAACCACGGGCCCGGCGTGTGGGCCGATGATGGAGATGCGTGTGCCATTTGGAAAAAAGGAAAGTGGATAAAGACCCCGCCGGGATGAACCGACGGGGCACGTTCTTCTCGCGGCTGCGGAATCAGTCGCGGCAGGACAGGCAGGTCCAGCACTTCTCGGCGAAATCCCAGATGCGGATGTCGCGGCAGACGGGACAGAAGTAGTCGCCCGTCGTGACGGCGTTCCCGCATTCGCGGATCAATTCATTGGCCAGGTCGGCCGGTGATGTGGTAGTGTTGGTAAACATGGTTGGGAAAGGAATCGGAAATAAGAGGCTGGTTCTCTTTCCCGTGGTGGAGCGCGTGGCATAGCGGGGATTGGTAGGAAATGAAGTACCTGCTCTCGCAGGCAGGAAGAACCCAGCAAGCCGCAGTCCGGCGTCAAGGCGTGCGAACGGCGAAAGGCCCGTGCAGGTTTTCGAGGCGTGCCGATGAAAACCTCTTGCCGGGCCTCCGTGAGCAACCCTTGCACGCCCTAGGAACCGGCTTGCTAGAATCAATTCCCTGCGAGCAACAGCGCTCAGTGCTTGGGTCGACGACGCGACGAGGCGCACACGGACAGGGGAGCGCTAGGGAAGGTCCATACCCGTGCCGCCAAGAAGGCCCACCTCTTGGATTCTATCCCAGACGATATAATCGGGTGAAAGGAGGCTGATCGATGGAAGAGCGCTACACGTACCACCGACGCGACTTCGGCCACTGCTTCACCGAGTTACGCGATCTTACCCGTGAAGAGTTTGTCGCCGAACTTAGGCGGACTCTCACCTGGGGGGACCTTAGCCCTCACGAACGCTTCAATCTTGCCTTCCACGAATGGCAACTTGAAACTGACCCGATCAAAAAGGAAGAGAAGTACGACGAGCTTTGGCAGGCCGTAGATGCTGTAGCGTGAGCGGCTGCCCGAACGAGTGAGAGCGAAGGCGGCGGGGGGGCGTCGCCGAGACGCCGAAGGAGCCGATCATCCCCTACGATCCTGCCGAGGCGGTTCACACGGGCGGGGTGATCTGAGCTGCTCTATCAGCAAAGCAGAGAGGGCCTTCAGTGGATCTTGTGGCACATACAGGCTACAGAGTCGGATCGCCTGCCGTAGCATCTCAGAATCCTGCACAGAATCGTTTGGATTCCTTAGAAATGGCATGTTTTCTTAGAGCCGGAAATTCGCAGAACTCTCGGGAAAATCGGCTATTTCGCCAAATGACGACTGAATTTTAAGTCCCGTGCGTCTGCCTATTCCGCCACTCGGCCAAATACGACTCTCGGCCTATCGTATCGCCGACGGCAGTCGCTCACAATCTCCCGTCTGTTGGATACACGTCTTCCGGACGGCGGCCGTCGTCGTTGTGAATTCCACAGTATCTCCCTCCGTCTGCTTCTCTCCCCCTCAGGCCAGACTGCGGATAGAATCTCAGGTTTGCGGCGTGAGCCGCTCCGAGGGTCTCGTACACGCCGCTGATGGGGCGCGTTTGCGAACAAGGGCGCGCGAACGAAGTTAACAGGCGGCGACAGGGCAGGGGAGGATGAATGCCAAATAACGGACTGGATGGCTTTCTGGGTACTCGGGCATCGCTGATGCTCGATATCGTTTTTGTTGCGATGTTCGCGGTCGTCCCCCTGCTCGGCTTTAGCGTCTACCTGGTTAAGTATCGCCGGCAGTATTCCCTGCATAAACGGATCCAACTCGTGCTTGGCGCCGTATTGCTCGTAACCGTCGTGCTCTTCGAACTCGATATGCGCCTCAACGGCTGGCGCGATCGGGCGCGACCATCCCCTTATTACGGCAGCGATGATGCTCACGGTTGGGTCTGGTATGCTCTCTCGGTCCACCTGGTGTTCGCTGTTACGACGGCCGCGCTGTGGGTCGCCGTCATCGTGCAGGCAATCCGGCGGTTCCCCAAAGAACCGATGCCGAATGAGCATAGCGCCTGGCATCTGCGTTGGGGAAAATTCGCCGCCATCGATATGGCGCTGACCGCACTGACGGGTTGGATCTTCTACTGGCTGGCGTTCGTGGCGAAATAAACCCCGACCACCGCCGGATAGATCGGGCCTTAACCCGCGTTGCGCGACCGCAGACGTAAACAGCGGCGAACCCGATTGCCTTGATGGCGGCGTGACTTTCCCAGAAGTTACTTTGTTGTCCACGCCACGGGCTCCGGTTGGAGCTGGTCTGCCGGGCGCTTGCCGGCGTCGGCCCGGCCGCTTCCTGCCAGACGGCTGATGGCCTTCACCTGCATGTCGTGGCCACAGAGGATCTGGCAGCTCAGACGAAGGTGAGGAGTGCCGGCCAAGCCCCGGGCCGCCAATACGGCTTTCTCAGCTTCCGTCATTTTTTCGGGTTCGCCCGCGACAAACTCCACGCGGCAAGTCGTGCAGCGGGCGTTTCCGCCGCAGGCATGCAGTTGGTCGACGTGGGCCTCGTCGATCAGAGCCAGCACCAGCCGCTTCCCGTCGGCAACCTCAAAATCGCCAACGCCTTCCACAGTCAACTTCGGCATAAACAACTCTCCAGTCAGAGATTCATGTTTGATTGGGTTTGCCAGAGACCACATCCCTGGGTGCCGCTCATTCTAGTCGTGTGCTGGCCCAATGCGAGCCGTCTGGCACCGGCTCCTGGCGACTCGGTGCGGCCGCCAGGTACTACGACACGGAAAACAGACGCGGCGGGCGCAAAGCGGGCACGCGGAAAGGGGTGCGAAAGGCGCAAGGGGGCGCTGAAAATGGCGGTGGCAGGCTGGCGCCGGCGGCGTCAGAAATCCGCCGTTTCGTGAATTTCCGGCGGTGTGAAATCGAAGTTCTTGCTTTGGCTGAAGAACTTCAAGGGATTTTCATACACAATCCGGCGAATCAAGCTTTCGGGATGTCCGCGCAACCGCATGGCCAGGATAAAATCGGGAACCGCCGAGGGCTTGGAGGGGCCCCAGTCGCCGGCCGAATTTACGAGCAACCGCTGGGGGCCGTAAATCTCGACCATGTCCACGGCCCGTTCGGGCGTACACTTGCTGACGGGATAGAGGGTCATACCGGCCCAAAATCCCTCGTCCAGGACGGCTCGGATGGTGTGTTCTTCCACGTGATCCACGAGGACCCGGCTGCGGTCGATGCGGTTGTCATCGCAAAGCATATCCAAAATCATGCGCGTTCCCTGGTACTTATCTTCCAGGTGGGGCGTATGAATCAGGATCTGTTCGTCGGTCTGCATCGCCAGATCGACGTGCTCCAGGAAGATGGTGGCTTCGTTCTTGGTATTCTTGTTGAGCCCGATTTCGCCAATGCCCAGCACGCCGGGCCGATCGAGGAATTCGGGGATGATGGCGATTACCTCGCGCGCGAGGCTGACGTTTTCGGCCTCCTTCGCGTTGATGCAGAGCCAAGTGTAATGTTTGATGCGGTACCAGCCGGCTCGTTTCGGCTCGAACTCGGTCAGTTGGCGAAAATAATCGCGGAAGCCATCGACGCTGCCCCGGTCGAAGCCCGCCCAAAAGGCCGGCTCGCTCATGGCGCAGCAGCCCATTTTGGCGAGCATCTCGTAGTCGTCGGTGACGCGCGAGACCATGTGAATGTGCGGGTCGATGTAATACATGCTCGATAATCCAGAGGGACGCGAAGGCGTGAGGCCTATTGACCAGGCGGCAGGTTGAACTGAGTCCGCCAATCGGGCTCGTAGGGGCGAGAAAAAATGAGCTGAATTCGCTCGGCACGGTCTCCCTGCGGGCTTTCCAGAACGGTCAAGGCACGCTGGATTTTCTCCAGCCGAGGGTCTCCGTCCACGTCACCCGCCGCCCGATTCAGACGGTCCAGCGCCGCCGCCAAATGAAGCAGTTTGGCCCGCACTTCGAGAAACTCCCGATTCAGAACTTCCGGCGCATCCAGCGGTATCGGCATAGTCAACAGCCCGTCGCGATCGGTTTTGCGAAAAAAGCCGGAATTCCACGGTCCGGCAACGTACGTTTACACGGTCCACGTTCGCTGATTTTGAACCTAACATCAGTCTCCGTTGCCGTGGCATGGAAATCAAGGCGCCGAGAGCTGTTCCGGCAATTTGATGGGTTGCGTAAACTTTTTCGGATTTATTGGAGGCGCCCGCCGACGCTGGCCGATCCAAACCCATGCACCAAGCGAGACTTGAGAACCCTATGGCAGCCTCGACCACGAACGGCCCGGCCGTTGCCGGGTTGCAGCTGACCCTGGCAGTACTGGCCAGCACCAAGAACGAGGCTGCCGTCGGCGCCTTGCTGCCGGCGCTCGACTCGCCTTATGTCGCCATCCAGGACGGCGCATCTGAGGGCCATCCTCGACCGTCGCAGTCCGACCGGTCAGCGCGAAATTCTGCGGCGCCTGCACGACCACGGCGACCATTGGCGGCCCATCATCGACGAACGGCGCGGCCGCATGTCGCACGCGCTGCGCGACGGGCTGTTGAGCACG
This sequence comes from uncultured Planctomycetia bacterium, assembly GCA_963807715.1. Lineage (GTDB taxonomy): Bacteria > Planctomycetota > Planctomycetia > Pirellulales > PALSA-1355 > CAWECK01. The sequence goes on along the minus strand of CAWECK010000012.1, from coordinate 91,303 downwards.
GACGCGCAGACGTGCATCAACGCCTGCAATGCGATGTTGTGGTTCCGCGAATACGATCTGGCTGCGCGCTGGTCACGGCTGCCGAGGATGAGACCAATCCCAATGCCGAACTCGCGGCCCGCACGCTGCTGGCCCTGGCCGATCTGCTCTACGAGGAGCTGTCGGTTGCGCGGGATTTCAGTCACCACCGCGATCCGCAAAGTGTTCGGCGAACTTTACCGGATCGCTGGAAGGCTCGGTGCAGCGTTTCAGTCGGCATAAGCGCAAAGAGGTGATCAGCGCCTTCCTGGTGCTTGCCGGCGCGAAAACTCAACGCTCAAGCAGATTCTGCAGGATCCCCGGCACTCCAGTTATTTGAATGTTTTGGACGAACTGCTGCATAACAGCCGTGGTGGTGTCGTGCGGCTGCTGCTTAGCTTCCTCGATGACCCGCATGCGCCGTCCGCGGCGATTGCGACGCTTGGGCGGCGGAACGACCGGAAGTTCATCGTGCACTTGCTGCGCAGGATCGGCTATGCACCGACGGCCACGGCTGCTCAAAACCTCAAACGCATGGACACGATTGCCTGGTTGCGCAACGATTTATCGGCAGTGGTCGACGAATTGGATGACGCCGCCCAACATAGCCTGGTGCAATTGGTGATGGCTTCCAACATGAAACGCCTGGACGCCTTTCGCGTGATTGAGTATGTGCTGCGGCAAGGACGGCCTGGCGGAAGGCGCACGGCGGCCCAAGCTTTGGCCCAGTTCAATGGTTCGGAGGCCAATACCCTGGCCTTGCAAGCGCTGGAGGATTCGGACCCCGAGGTGCAGTCCGCCGCCGCCGGACAATTGCGGCAGCGCGGCATTCCCGGCGCGCTCAATCGATTGATTGAATTGCTGGACGGGCCTAATGAGATCGTTCGAGAAACCGCACGACATAGCCTGACCGAATTCAACTTCGACCGATATCTGGCGGCGTATGACATGCTCGATGACGAGGTTCGCCGGACCACCGGCGCCTTGGTCAAAAAAGTCAATCCCAACGTGGTCGGCGACTGCGCGAGGAACTGGCCGCCCGGTCGCGCACGCGACGTTTGCGGGGCTTGGGAATCGCGGCGGCCATGGACATCGTGCCGGAGATGACCGCGTCGATCATCGAGTTGCTCGGCGACGAAGATCACCTGGTGCGAGCCGAAGCTGCGCGAGCGCTCGGGCAATGCCGGACAGACGAGGCGCGGGAGGCCCTGGAAGAGGCTCTGCACGACCGTAGCGTGCCGGTGCAGGAAGCCGCCCTGCGGAGCTTGCGGCAGCACGGGAACCTCTCCGTCGCAGCGGAGCAAGACCAAACAGACGACTAGTCCGTGGGCGTCCAAGGACGAAAGTTCACAGTTCAACAGCGCGTGATCCATGTTCAACCAATTCTTACTTCTGGCGGAACGCAACCCGTTTCGCGATATGGCCAGCGTCGTTCGCGATCGGCGGGAGCACTTTGATCCGCTGGATCTGCTTCCCTGGCTGTTTGTGCTGGCAGCGCTATTCGGCTCTCTGGCGATCGTTTCGCGTTACCTGAACCGCCAAGACAAGCGGCGGCTTTACAATAATCCTCGCGCGTTGTTCATCGCTTTGTGCCGAGCTCATGAGCTCGGCCGAATGGACTGCCGATTACTGCGCCAATTGGCGAAGGCGAACGACGTCGAACAACCGGCCCTCTTGTTTCTCGATCCCGAACTCTTCGAAGCGGCCCTGTCCGCGCCGGAGTTCCGGCGACATCAAACGGCGATCGAAGCGCTGATCGCGAAGTTGTTCGTCAACGAACCACCGCTGATCAAGGTCGCCTTGGCGTCGCCGAGGCACAAGAAACACAACCGATCTCAGCCGGCGGCTCAAATAGTCGCCACGCCCAGACGGCCCCCGCCGCGTCGCCGGAGAAGCCACCTGGCCGGCAGCGGCAGGGAGCGGAGCCGCCACGAGCCACCAACGAGGGCTCGTTGGGTAAGGAGTCGACCGAAGGAGGTCCCAGTCCTGCCGAGCAGCATGCCGTGCGAGCGCTCGAGGCGCTGATGAAACAGATCCATGCCAACCGGGAAGCGACCTCAATCTCTTCAGCCGACACTACCTCCGACGCTCGAGCCGGGCGACCTCGGGCTGCCAGCAACGAACTGCGTCCGCCGGTGGTGCCGGACGTGGCGGCACCCATCGGCGACCACTTCGCGCGTCAATAGGCTGACGGCTTAGCAGCCGTGGGGGTCGGACGGCGATTTTTGAAGGGGGGACTCGATTGACGAGGAACACTGCCCCCCAGTGGCTTGACCTTGAAGTCTCCGGACTGGGCCCTCGCGTCCAACGACACCGTCTGCTGCTCCGGTTGATAACCGATGTTGTCGAGGAATTGCTCGAGTGGCATTTTTTGCACGCCCAGCTCTTCGGCCTGGCGAAGTATTTCAGAATACGTCTTGAGGAATTCGGCTGAGGCGGATTTATCGCTGGGGCGCTCCCCCAAGATCAGATAACGCGTGTTGAGGTTGATTTCTCCGGTGCGTTTCCCATCGTCCCCCACTTCGGCATCGATGATCCCGCCGTTCACCGCAATGACGTTGCGAACGCGCTTGCGATCGCTCTCATGATCTCCGTCGATGTCCATGAAGCCGGCCAGCGCGAAATGCTCCACGCGCCCCGGAATCCAGACCTTCGAGAAGATTTGATCGCCGGGCATGATCGGGTCGGAGAGATCGTCGTCCATAATGCGGGCTTCGGCCAGATGTTGATCGAGGAGTCGGGTCACCTCGACGCTCCCCTTCTTCTTGCCGTCGACGAGGTTCGTTTCGTCGGCTGCCAAGACTTTGAAAGTAATCTGGCGGCGCAAGCCGTCGGCGGTTCCCACGTTCAGCCAAACGACGCGCCCGCGCTGATCGACCCAGGTGATTTTGCCGCGCGGCGTGTCGGCAAACTGCTCTTTGTCTCGCAACTTATCAATCGCATCGGTTAGTTGTTGGATGAGCTTCCGAACGTGATGTTCGAGGGCCTGGTTTTCTGCGACCAATTTCTTGTTCGCATCTTCCATCCCACGCGATTGGAATTCGTTATCTTTGACGAGTTTTTCAACTTGGTTCTTGAATTCGTCGCGAACGTTGTTGAAGGTTACACGCTCGGCAGACAGGTCCGTGGCGCTCTTGTCCATGGAGTCCTTGTACTGGACGATTTCGGCGAGCTTGACCTTTTCTTCAGCCGCGAGCTTGGCCTTGAGCTGCTCTTCGCGCTGCTTGGCGTCGACAAATCGCGAATCTGCGGCCGCCAATTCAGTGTGCAGATACTTCACGAGTTGCTGATAGTGCTGATCGGTATCTTTGAAGTTGTTGGCAAAGGCTCTTAGGTTTTCCTTGGCGTTGTCCTCGATCGACTTCAGGCTGTCGCGTGTACCGGCGCCGAAGATCTTCTTGAGTGCAATGGCCTCTTCCTGGGCGATCGTTTGGTTCTTCAGGGCGTTGGCCGTTTTGGCGGTAGCCGCCTTCTCTTTGAGTTCCGCCTCTTCGAGCTTGCGGAAGAACATGAAGGTCGTCACGCTCAATACGATGGTAAGCATTACGAAGATGATGAGCGCGATCTGAAGACCCTGATTCTCTCTGGCGGCCATGATGACATCCAATCCTTTAGATAGGGTGTGAATTGTTCACTTCCGCATCCCCGCGCCCGGTGGAGGCTTCGAGAGCTCGGAATTCAGCGCCGAGCATCGTAGATCTTGCTGCGATTAACCACCCGCCACGGTTAGGCTCTGGTTGTTAGCTGGAACCCGGCTCTCAATAGGCTGACGGCTTAGCAGCCGTGGGGGTCGGACGGCGATTTTTGAAGGGGGGACTCGATTGACGAGGAACACTGCCCCCCAGTGGCTTGACCTTGAAGTCTCCGGACTGGGCCCTCGCGTCCAACGACACCGTCTGCTGCTCCGGTTGATAACCGATGTTGTCGAGGAATTGCTCGAGTGGCATTTTTTGCACGCCCAGCTCTTCGGCCTGGCGAAGTATTTCAGAATACGTCTTGAGGAATTCGGCTGAGGCGGATTTATCGCTGGGGCGCTCCCCCAAGATCAGATAACGCGTGTTGAGGTTGATTTCTCCGGTGCGTTTCCCATCGTCCCCCACTTCGGCATCGATGATCCCGCCGTTCACCGCAATGACGTTGCGAACGCGCTTGCGATCGCTCTCATGATCTCCGTCGATGTCCATGAAGCCGGCCAGCGCGAAATGCTCCACGCGCCCCGGAATCCAGACCTTCGAGAAGATTTGATCGCCGGGCATGATCGGGTCGGAGAGATCGTCGTCCATAATGCGGGCTTCGGCCAGATGTTGATCGAGGAGTCGGGTCACCTCGACGCTCCCCTTCTTCTTGCCGTCGACGAGGTTCGTTTCGTCGGCTGCCAAGACTTTGAAAGTAATCTGGCGGCGCAAGCCGTCGGCGGTTCCCACGTTCAGCCAAACGACGCGCCCGCGCTGATCGACCCAGGTGATTTTGCCGCGCGGCGTGTCGGCAAACTGCTCTTTGTCCCAAAGCTTGGTGCTCATATCCTTGACTTGTTTTGCGTACTTCTCAACCTGTCGGCCGAGGGCCTGATTTTCTTCGGTCGACTTCTTGCTCCCGTCTTCCATGTTGCGCCGATTCACGTCGATCTTTTTGGCAAGTTCGGCGTTGACCTTCTTGAATTCCTCGCGATCGTTGTTGAAGGTCACCCGCTCGGCATTCAGATCCGTGACGCTCTTGTCCAGGTTGTTCTTGAATTGTGCGATTTCCGTGAGCTTGACCTTTTCTTCAGCCGCGAGCTTGGCCTTGAGCTGCTCTTCGCGCTGCTTGGCGTCGACAAACCGCGAATCCGCGGCCGCCAATTCGGTATGCAGATACTTCACGAGTTGCCGATAGTGCTGATCGGCCTCTTTGAAGTTGCTGGCATAGGTTTTCATGTCTTCCTTGGCGCTGTCCTCGATCATCTTCTGGCTGTCGCGCGGACCGGCGCCCAGGATCTTCTTGAGTGCAATGGCCTCTTCCTGGGCGATCGTTTGGTTTTTCAGGGCGTCGGCCGTTTTGGCGGTAGCCGCCTTCTCCTTGAGTTCCGCTTCTTCGAACTTACGGAAGAACATGAAGGTCGTCACGCTTAATACGATGGTAAGCATCACGAAGATGATGAGCGCGATCTGAAGACCCTGATTGTCTCTGGCGGCCATGATGAAATCCTGTCCTTAAGAGCTTGGGTCTCGCTTGCTGCCACGCGATCCCGCAGCCAGCCCCCCTAGTTTCCTGTTCGATCGACAGTTGCCGAAGACGTGAAAAAGAGAACGAGCACCGTCGCCCGATGCGCCGAGGGCCCAGGGTTCCGAGTCGATGCATGCCGGCCTCGGACGACGCGAGAGCAAGCGAGGCCGAAATGCAGATAAGTAGATTGTAAATAAGCATTTTCGGCCTGTCAATAAATTTTGACTGCGTGGTTCAGAGGGGCAGGAGGGCCGGAAATCCGCTGCACGAAGTCCACCGTGCCAATTTGGTAGATTTTCGGCCAATTCTTCTTCGTTTGGTTGGGACTATGCCGCCTAAGTCACGTTGTTACTTCGTCAGGAACCCGGAACTTGACGGCTCGGGAATGCCACCTGGACCATAAAAAAGGCAGCGGGCGAGCCCCGCGTAGGGCGGCGCACCGCTGCCTGGAAAACGCTTTGTCTCGCGGCGGCGTTCGCTTTGGCGCCGTAGCGTGTTCTTGTGGCGGACCGAGGGAACAACCAGCCGGTCCGCGGGTAGCTTGGATCCGCGGCAATTTCCCGCGGACCCCTTTGACAGCCTCAGGCCCGAAGGCCAGGACTGTCGACCACGGCGCTTACTTGCGAAGCCGCCAAAAAACACTGGACGAACATCTCGACAGCAAGTGCTTACCCCGCCGGAACGCCCGAGTTAATCGACGACTTTTCGCAGCAGTTTTTAGGATCGTGAAAGACCCTAAAAACACTGCCCGGGTTTTACGTCACCCACCCTGGCCGTCGACGTTTGACGAACCGGCTAGCGGCATACCGTCGCCAACAGAGCCGGAGGTAGCGGCTGTCCAGCCGTGACACGGGTCTCCGCGAGCCAAGCATCCAACCGGGCTCGCAAAGCTGAGGTTGTTAGTGAAACGCGGGGTCCAACAACGCGGCAAGCCAAGAACTTAACTCCACCGCTCCTGAACGCAACGGGTACTGGGTACTAGTAAACCCGTCCGATCACGTTCGTTCCTATCAGCCCCCTCCTCGATCACGACAAATGCGACTATAGGCCAAAGGTGGACTACTTTTCAACGAATTAGTGGGCCATTTGGAGAGAAATTCGAGAAAGAAGAGCAGAGTTTTTATAAGGAAGGCAGGAAATCAGGAAAGGAATGGGAGTTGGAACGAGGAAAGAAGGAAGGGGTACCGATCATAAAAAGGGCGGCGAGGGCCGCCGGCCTGTTGCAGCTACCGCTGCCTCGCTCGAAGCCGCCTTGCAGGCTCGGTGGTTGTGTGGGTTCGTTCCGGTTGGCTGGATCCCTTGGAACCAACCTCTTTGGATATTGGCATTGAAAATGTGTACAATGCGAACCCTAGCTAAGAAGCATCGGGCGGACTTAGGAATTGGCCGACGCGTGCATTTGGGAGTGCCAGGCGTGGCATTGGTTTTTAATCCGTATCAGGAGTGGTTGGGGATTCCGCCGGGCGATCAGCCGCCAAACCACTATCGATTGCTGGGCATCGATCCGTTCGAGTCTGACTTGAAAGTGATCGAGGCGGCGGCCGATCGTCGGATGGCACTTGTGCGGACATTCCAGCTTGGTCCGAATTCAAAGCTCTCGCAGCGATTATTGAACGAGTTGGCGGCCGCCAAACTCGTGCTGGTGCGTCCGGAGAAAAAGGCCGCGTACGACCAGGCGTTACGCGTCGAACTGGCCGCCAGGCAGGCTCCGTCGCCAGCGACTGGCCTTTCGGCGCAGCCGGCGGCGCAGGGGGAGCCATCCCCAATAGCTCCGGTCAGCCAGCCCGCAGCGGCGATCCACTCCGCGCCGCTTGAACCATCTGCCGTCGGTGCGCCGCTTGAGGGGTCGGTCGCAAGCACAATACCCATGCGACAAACTTCGAACTTGCCCATAATATTCCCGGCCTTGGGCGGGGTGCTGGTGGCGATGGTCATCGGCATTCTGGTCACGCACCAACCGCAGCCCACGGAAAAGCAGGCCGAATCGACGTCGAAATCGCGGACAACCGCCACCGGGCTCGCAAAGCAAGAACTGTCTCCTCGCTCCCTGATCAAACCGAAAACAACCGAAACGTCGATAGGCGGCGTCCAGAGTGCGGGCGGAAGTGATGCGTCCGACGGCACAACTGCCACGGCGACGCCGAAAAACGCTTCGATCGGTGGATCTTCGCCACGGGCGACCCGGCCGCCAGCGGTTGTCGAGACCAATACCCCCGCTGCGCCGGCAACGCCTGGCGCGAAACTGGACGCACGGCCGCAGCAAGCGCCCCCGGCGAACATGGTAGCCGCCAACTCGCCGATCCCGTCGCCAGCCAATCGGCCGCCCACCAATTCAACTCCGGAAACGCGGGCCGCGGATGGCCCCGCCTCTCCACCGAATGCCGAAGCTCGAGCCGAGGCATTGGCACGCATCAAGGAAAACTACCGCGACGACTACATACACGCCGCCGAAGACGAGAACAAGACACTAAGGGCCAAGCTTGTGCAGCGGGCCGACTTCGGCGTCACCACCCCGGCCGAGCGCGATGTGCTGCTGGAAGAGGCCGCCAGATTGGCGGCCGACGACGACGACATGGAGTTGGCGGCAACCTTGCTTGCGAAACTGGGCCAGCAGTTCGTCGTGGACGAACAAGCCATGAAACTCAAGCTGGCTCAACAGGCAGTCCAAGAGACGCTGACCGATCGGCAGCGTTCATCGCTGTTAACGCAATTCCAATCCTTGGCTGAGTTGGAACTGCAGAAGCAGCGCTATGCCGAGGCCAACAACTGGCTGGAACTCGCCTTGGATGTCGTGACGACCATGACGGACCTTCGGCCATCGCCGCAATTGCGGCAGTTGTCCGCCGATCTCTATGAGCTCGGCATACGCAGCGAGGAAGCCGAGGTCGCCCAAAAGCAATTAGCCGAACAGGCAAATTTACCCGACGCGCACCTGGTGTTGGGAAAGTTCTTATGCTTTCTGCGCGACGATTGGCAGGAGGGTTTGCCGCATCTTGTCCAAGGGAGCGACAAAGCGTTGAGCGCGGCCGCCTATCGCGACCTGCGAACGTCGACCGACGCGGCCGACCAGGTTGCGCCGGGAGACGCCTGGTTTGTCCTGGGCGAAAGCGGTTCGTTCGCCCCGTCCGACCGCAACGCGATGCACCAACGAGCGAGCGGTTGCTATGCCAAGGCCCTAGGTAAATTGAGCGGCAAGGAGAAAATTCGCGTGCAACGGCGACTGAGCAAATATCCGTTGGTTCGCAAATCGGAGAGCTTGGCATCGGCTCAGCCTGGCTCGCAGATAGTCGCCGCCAGCAGTCCCCTGGCAGCGTCCGTTACGAAAACGCAGGTGGGTGCTCCCGGCGATGCCGACTTGGAGTGCCGAGTGGCCATTTGGGCGCTGCAAACAGGTCAGGGCAGCACTATTCAGATTTCCGGATCAACCGGCAATCGGATGATCAGAAGGCTTACAGAACTTCCCAAACGCTCCTTTCAAATTCACGCGATGTATCTGCACGGTGTTGAGACGGGTCTTGGCCAAGAATTCCAACTGCTTACGAGTCTGTCGAACTTGCAACAGTTGATGATTTATTCGTCCCTTGGGCTAACTCTTACCGACGAGGAAACGCGGGTGTTTAGCCACTTGCAAACGTTGACGTTTTTGCATTTGCACGGCAATCGTTTCAAATCGCCAGAATCGGCCTTCCACGAAATCGCGAAATTAACCGAGCTGCAATCACTGACAATCGACAACTCGAATGTATCCGACGCTCATGTAGACGCGTTGCAAGAGTTGACCGCACTCACTTGGCTGTCTCTGTCGAACACGAAAATCTCGGATGTGGGTTTACAGCAGCTCAATAATCTTATGCAACTCACTTATCTCAACGTGTCGCGAACAAGCGTGACAACCGGGGGTGCCAGGGCCTTCACCGATCAGCACCCGCATTGCAAAGTAGTACGTTAGCCTGGCGGCGCATTACTTGGTTGGCGGCGGCACCGTGGGGACCGGTTCCGGCGAGGTGAAAATCAAGGCGGCGTTGTTGCCCGGCTTGGGCACCGGCAATTGCGAAAACCCCTTCTCCGCGCCGCTGCGTTCCTGATACAGGGCTTCCGCCGGAATGGGTTGTTCCGGCAAGCCTTCTTTTTGGGACCAGCGCAATGAGATGTGGGCCTGATCGCCGTTTCCGTTGCTGAAGTATTCGAGCTTGAGCGTGCGCGGTTTGTTGATCGGTAACAGGTAGGGCACTTCCCGCCGGCCGGATCCTGACCAATCGTCGATCACAGGTTTGGTATCGATCCAAAGTCGTGTGCCGGCGTCATGCTCCAGCACGATCGTGTATTGGCCTCCCTTGCCAGGCGGCGGCACCAGCCAGCCTGTCCAACGGACCGTAAACTGCTTGGAAGGCAGATCGTCCGGCGGCGACTGACCCCATTTGAAGTCGATCTGCGGATCCACGCGACTTTTGATCCGGTCGTCGAAACTGCCGGCCCCGGAAAAGAATTCCACCTTCAAACCGTGGCCCCCCAGCATTTTCTCCAATTTTATCTGCGTACCCAGCTTGCTGACTCCGGCAAGCCGGGGCAGGGCGACTTCGTACCACTGTCGTGCTGTGCATTTGATAGTAGCGGGCCAAGGGCTCATCCGGCCGCGCTGCCGACGACCATTCGTCTCCCAGCTTGACTTGTGCCACGGGCTCTTCTGGCGGATTGATCTCTTGCTCAGCCAGCCGCTTCAGCGCCGGATCGCTCCCTTTGGCCAGCAGCGGCAGGCCGGCTTTCCAGTCCTCCTGGAACAAGCAGCGATAGCGGCCCGCGACGAGATTCGCGGCGGCGTCGTTGGCATTGAGTTTGAGTGCTTCCAAGGCGGGCTGGGCATCGTCATAAGCTTTGTGCTGTTCGGCGAGTCGGGAACGTCGCCAAACGACCTGCTGTTTCAGGAGACCATCCTGGTGCTTGCCGCCACCTTTTGGGCAAGAGATGCCAGCCGTTCGGCGGCGTCAAATCGTTCGTGTTCCACCGCCTTGGCAATGAGCATCAAAGAATTTTCGGCCAATTGCCTCTTGTAGGCAGCGCTGGCCGTCGTCACGTTGCTGGCATCCGTCAGCGAATCGATCGTCAACTGCACATCATCGATCTGAAAACGAGAGCCCATGAAATTGATCGTCATCAGCACTCCCTCCGAGTAGCCGATCTCGCTCGTCAACCTGCGGGCTTCATCCAGCAGCGCGTAGCGAGCCGCCGGGTCGTTTTCTTTTTCCGCCTCTTGGTAGAGCTTTTTGGCCAGCGCGTATTTCTTTTCCACGACGATCAACGGTTTCGACGCATTCGCGCCGATTTCGGCGTATTGGTCCTTGAACAAATCGCGAACCGTCCCTTTAGCCTTACGCAGATCTTCGGCAGCGGGCACCGGGATTGGCGGTTGGTCATTGTTACCCCCGGGGAGATTGGCAAAGACACGCCGAGACCAATCCATGGACGGAGGCGTCGCACCAGCCGGAGACATGGCCTCCGGCGTCAGCGGTGTTTTTGTCCTCGGTTCCCGGTTGGACTTCTCCGCGAGTGGTTTTTCCACAGTGGGGATTTCGCTGGCCGACGTGTCTAAAATCAAGCCCAGCCGATTCACCAGCGTGGAACTGGTTCCCGCGATTCCCACAACGGGCCGGCCGTCTCCGAGTTTTACCGCCGGCTGGTCGCCTGCCGGGCCGACCCAATCGCTGTAATAACTTTTATCGCTGGAAAGCCCGTTCTTGGTGATGGCGTAGAAATGGACGCGCACGCCGGTCACGCGATCGCCGGGCACCAAATCCAGGCCGCCGACCGCGTAGCCCGGCTTGGCGCGGATGTGCGTGATCGATCTTTGATCGCCGCCGTGCGTCTCCAGGTGCCGGCTAAGTTGTTTGGTCCCCATTTCGGTAACGCGTTCCGAAACCAAAAAAATGCCGCAGACCGAGCTGATCGCCTGTGTGTCGCTGTTTTCCAGGGGACTCAGCCCGAAATCGAAGCCGACCAACAAGGCCCCGGTGCTGGGCAGGTCCCTGAAAATCATGCCTCCCGGGCCGCCCACGGTGTCGGTTGCTTCAATATGCCCCGCGGCCACGCTGGCCGCCAAACGTTTGAGCAGCCCAGACAAAGCGCCCGGTGGCGGGGAATAGGTCGCGGGACCGTTTTCTGAGGGCTTATTGTCTGACGGCTCCGACTCCTGATCTTTGGCGGCCGCCGCGTGATGCTTGGTTGATGATTCGTGGCGTGGCTCGCCGTCCGCCTTTGATTTTTGCTTGCCCGGACTTTGCTCCAGCTTGGCTAGCAGTTCATCGGCACTGTGGTTTTTAAGCACGAGGGCGACCCCGACCAACGCCGCGAGCAACAGCACGATCACGATTGCCGGCCCCGCCCAGGAATTCGTTCGGCGGCGCAAGCGGGCCGAGGACCGCTGGCGGCTCGACTCGTTGACGATTTCCCCAAAATCCGACGAGGAGCTTGGTGCCGCCTGACTGGACGCTGCTTGACTGAAAGGCCGGGTCTGGGCTGCCTGCGGCATCGGCTGAGGCTGCCTGGGTTGCGGACTCATGCCGGAAAAAGGTATGCCGGCGGCTGCGGCCGGGTAGCCGAGATGCGCTGGCGGCATAGTCGGCCTCCCCACCGGCGGGCCCGGCATGGCTGAGGGCGGGGTCAACGTCGGCGGCGGAGACATGGCCGCCAGAGGAGCCGCGGTGGCGGATTTCGCCAGACGGCCGCGCAAGAGCCGATCGTATTCGGCCTTCTGCGGGGCGCTGAGCAGGCAAAGTTTAGCCGCTGAAATCTCGTTGAGAATTCTTTGGGAATGGGCCGCGTTCTTGCCGCCTTGGAAAGTGCGCAAGTGGGTCATGCGGCTGATCGACGGCGTTGGCGATTACGTCCGGATCGGATTCAAACAGCCGCAGGCCCAAAAGCCGATAGTGGTGGGGTGGTTGCTCCTCGGGCGGAATTCCCAACCACTTGTGATACGGGTCAAAATTGTCCGACATGGTCGTTTTGGCCAAAGCCGTCAAAATACCCGGTGCGCGAAAGCCGCATTTGCCATCATCTTCAACCGCCGCGGCAAACGCAAGCACGATAACGGGGCTGAATCTCCGACGAGAGGCATGCATTATACCCTTAAGGACTGTCCGCCGATCATGGTGTCGAAAAACGCTCCCCCCAGCGGCGATTCACCATGGCCACGATGCACCGGATTCACGGCACCACTTGCATCGCTAAAATCGGTGTGGGATATTTTTGGCACACATCCAGGTTCTTCCCGCGACACCTCCAAAGAGACACGGCACGATGGAGATTTGGCCGGCCATCGACTTGCGCGGCGGAAAATGCGTGCGTCTCAAGCAAGGTGATTACGGGCGAGAAACGGTTTTCGGCGACGACCCGGCCGCCATGGCGCGACAATGGCACGCGGCTGGGCCGAGTATTTGCACCTGGTGGACCTGGATGGGGCTCGCTCCGGCAAGGTCGAAAACTGGTCGGCCGTCGAAGCCATCGTCGCCGCGGTTCCGCTGATTTGCGAACTCGGCGGCGGCGTTCGCGACGAGCAGACCATCGCGCGACTGCTCGACTTGGGCATGCGCCGAGTGGTCATCGGCACCTTGGCCATTCGCCAGCCCGACTGGTTTCGCCGGATGTGCCGGCGGTTTCCTGGGCGGCTGGTGCTGGGAATCGATGCCCGCGACGGACAAGTCGCCACCGATGGCTGGCTGGAGACGAGTCGCGCCGAAGCCGTCAGCCTGGCGCAGAGCTTTGCGGATGAACCGATTGCGGCGATCGTTTACACGGATATTTCGCGTGACGGTATGATGCAAGGCCCCAATCTGGCAGCACTGGACACCCTGCGCAAAGCCGTGGCCCTGCCGGTCGTGGCGTCTGGCGGAGTGACCACGGCCGACGACGTGGCCAGCCTGGCGGCATTGCCGATGGCCGGATGCATCATTGGACGGGCGCTGTACGAGGGTACCTTGACCCTGGCCGACGCTTTGGCGCGGTCCGGGACGTAGGTAACTTGGGGGCTCCGATAGAAAGTAAAAGAGAGTCGGAAGGTGTTTTTATAAGGAATGCAGGAAGACAGGAAGGGAGAAGACGAAGAAAGAGCTCACGCTGGACCCACAGCCCAGGGATTGCGTCCCGGGGTTGTTTGAGAACCCAGGGATGCAATCCCTGGGCTGCGGTTTGTTCTATTCTTCCTTTTTCCTGCCTTCCTTATAAAAAATATCTTCGCAATAAAAACCTGTCATCATTACACCCTAACCAAGTTCGCTGTGACATGAAAGGGATTCAAGCATGGCACAGACTCCCATCGAAGACATTCGCAATATCGCTTTTTGCGGCAACGGTTCAGCGGGCAAAACGATGCTGCTGGACAAGATCTTGACCTCGACGGGCACGATCAAGCGTCCGGCCAGCGTCGACGACGGCACTAGCGTCTGCGACTTCGACGAAGAAGAAAAGCATCATAAGCACACGATCGAATCGACCCTCGTCCATTTCCGGCATGAGGGCAAACTGTTCAATGTGTTGGACACGCCGGGTTTCCCTGACTTTATCGGCCAGACGCTGGGCGCTTTGCGAGCCGTCGACACGGCCGCCATCGTCATTGACGCCCATTCCGGCCCGGGGGTCAACACGCGGCGGGTCTTCCAGGAAGCCGGCAAGCTGGGGCTCGGGCGCATGATGATTCTTACGAAGCTCGACAGCGACAATGTCGACTTCGTGGCGGTCATGAACCAGATTCATGAGTGGTTCGGCAAACCCTGCGTGCTGTTCAACGTGCCTTACGGCCACGGTCCGGACCTTGCCGGCGTCTGCAGCACGCTCAAAGTGCCTGGCAAGCACGACGGCACCATCGTCGACCCGGTGCCCATCGGCATGTCGCTGATCGATACGATCATCGAAATCGACGAGGAGGTGACGGCGCGATACTTCGAGGGCTCCCCGCCGACGTCCGAGGAAATCTCGCGGCTGACCATCGAGGCCGTGGCTAGCGGCGCCTTGATCCCGGTGTTTTGCGTTTCCGGCAAGTCCGGCGTCGGAGTGGAGGAATTGCTTGATTCGCTAGCGATCTGCTCGTTGCCGCCCAATAAAGTGCAGCGCACGGGCAAGACCGAATCCGGCGAGGAGCGTCCGATCGTGGCCGATCCGGCGGGTCCGTTGGTGGCTCAGGTGTTCAAGACCCGCATCGACCCGTTCGTGCATAAGCTCAGCTTCCTGCGGATCTTCTCCGGCAGCATCAAGAAGGACGACAGCGTGCATGTGTTTGGTTCGCGCAAGGCGGTCAAGCTGCACCAGTTGTTAGCGGTGCAAGGGGCCGAGACGCAGCCGATCGACGGCGCCGGGACGGGCGAGATCGTGGCCGTGGCCAAGATCGAGGAATTGCATACGGGGCTTTCGCTGGGCGACTTGGAATTGCCCCCATTCCACTATCCGACTCCCATGGTCGGCCTGGCCGTCTCTCCCAAGAGCCGCGGCGACGAGGGCAAGCTTTCCACGGCGCTGCACAAGATCGTCGAAGAAGACGGCACCGTGGCTCTCAACCGGGACGCGCAGACCAAAGAGTTGGTCATCAACGGCATGAGCGAACTGCATTTACAGATCGTGCGCGAACGGTTACGACGCCGCGACAAGGTGGAACTCGACGCGCGAGAACCGAAAATCGCTTATCGCGAGACGATCCAAGTGCCCGCCGAGGGAAGCTACCGCCACAAGAAGCAGTCGGGGGGACGCGGCCAGTTCGGAGAAGTCCATATTCGCATGTTTCCGCTCCCCGGCGACACCGATCCGGAGGAGTTCTGTACGAAAATGCGTTTTCCTCACCTGCGCGAATATCACTACGATGCGGCCGACAACTTCCTGTGGGTCGACTCGGTCGTGGGGGGCACCATCCCTAATAACTTTCTGCCGGCGATCGAAAAGGGCTTCAAGGAGCGAATCGATCGCGGGGTGATTGCCGGTTTTCGGGTGCAGAACGTCGGCGTTGAGGTCCATTTCGGCAAACACCATCCGGTCGATAGCTCGGAAGCAGCGTTCAAAACGGCTGGCTCCATGGCCTTTCGCAACGTGTTTCAGCAAGCCAAGCCGGGGCTGCTGGAACCCATCGTCACGCTGCGCGTCACCGTGCCAGGGAGCAAATTGGGCGATATCAGCAGCGATATGTCCGGCCGTCGCGGCCGGGTACTGGGCATGGAGACAGCCGGCGGTGAGTTACAAACCGTGATTGCCGAAGCGCCCTTGTCTGAAGTGACCAGCTATGCGCGCAGTCTATCGAGTCTGACAGCCGGGCAAGGAAGTTACTCGATGGAATTCAGCCGCTACGAGCTGGTGCCCGGCCACGTGCAGAAGGAAATCGTCGAAAAGGCCGTGCTCAAGGAAGAGGAAGACGAGTAGCAGGCGGGCATTTCGATGCACTCACGGCCGGCATCGCGGTGAAGTTGCCTCCTACGGTATCACCTCTTGCCAGGCATCTAGGCATCCGACTCAAAGCGGCTATCGGTCGTCCGTGCTGTGTTGCACTTGCCGGGGTTGCCAAAATCTTAACACGGAAGCCTTTTTTCAAGAAATTGCTCGAGCACAAGCTTGCCACGGCGGTGCTGGCACACGGATTGCTAACTGCCCGGGCACGGGTGCCGGGCTTGCCCATTGGCGAGGGCGCGTATGCGCTCAATGTGCGTCTTGTGGATGCGCGTAGGGCAATGACCACGGCAAGGTAATTTTCTAGTCCTTCTGAAAGCGGAGAGCCTTATGAAATTGGTTCCCAAGTGTTGTTGGTTTGCCCTGCTGGCATGCGCCGGGCTGACGTGGAGTGTTTCGACCGCATGCCTAGCGCAAGAAAAGCCGGCGGAGAAAGCGGCCGAGCCGGCTGCGGCTGAACCGGCGGCGGAAAAGCCTGCTGAAGCGCCCGCCGCCGAAGCGGCACCTGCGGCTGCGGCCCCCGCGTTGCCGGTCTATTTTAACGCGGATCCGGCCAATCTTTCCAAGGTTGATCCCATCGGCGCCAACGCGGGTTACTGGGCCACGCCGTCGGCCGGTCCGATCGGCGACGGCGACCCGAAGGAGCAGAAGCCGGAGCAGCTCTACGACAAGATTGCCCACAACCTGTTCTCGATCAACATGGTGTGGACAATGGTTACCGGCTTCCTCGTCATGTTCATGCAGGCCGGTTTTGCCGCCGTGGAAGGTGGTTTGTGCCGGGCGAAGAACGCCTCGCACACGTGGGCGATGAACATGTTGATCTATCCGTTGGGCTGCTTTGGCTTCTGGTCATACGGTTTCGCGATTGGGTGGGGGAACTGGTTCAACGCTCCCGTCGCGGATGGTTGGTATGCTTCACTGGGCCCCGGGCTGGCCGTGCTCAACGAAGGGTTTAGTATCAATGGCGCCGCCGAAGGGGTGACCTACGGCCTGTTCGGCACCAAGGGCTTCTTCCTGCACGGTTTAGATGACGTCAGCGTCAACGCCCTGTTCTTCTTCATGATGGTGTTCATGGACACCACGGCCACCATCCCGACCGGATCCATGGCCGAACGCTGGGCCTGGAAAAACTTCTGTCTGTACGGTCTCTGGGTGGCTCTACCGTATTGTATTTATGCCAATTGGGTCTGGGGCGGCGGCTGGCTGGCCCAATCCGGCAAGAATTGGGGCCTGGGCCACGGAGCGGTGGACTTCGCCGGTTCCGGAGTGGTGCATGCCATGGGTGGCATTATCGCCTTGGCTGGGTCGATCGTGCTCGGACCGCGCATCGGAAAATTCATCAACGGGAAGCCGCAAGCCATTCCGGGGCACAACATCCCCATGGTGGTCACGGGGACATTCATCCTGGCTTTCGGCTGGTTCGGCTTCAATCCCGGCTCGACTTTGGCCGGCACGGATCTGCGTATCTCGATCGTGGTGGTCAACACGATGTTGGCCAGTGTGACCGGGACTTTGTCCTGCATGTGTTACATGATGGCCACCGGCATGAAGCCGGATACTTCGATGATGTGCAACGGCATGCTGGCCGGGTTGGTTGCAATTACGGCCCCTTGCGCCTTCGTCGATAGCTGGGCGGCGGCCGTGATTGGCGCCATCGCCGGCGTGATCGTGGTGATCAGCGTGTTCTTCTGGGACCGTATGGGAGTCGACGATCCGGTGGGCGCCATTTCGGTCCACGGAGTGAATGGGATCTGGGGCCTTCTCTCGGTCGGCATCTTTGCCAACGGCAAGTACGGCGTCGGACTTCCGATGCCTGACGGCAAGTTTGGCGCCAGTTGGAATGGCGTGCCGGCTCGCGAGCAGTTCCTTAAGGACGGCTCCATGGACGGTGTCCGCGGTTTGCTGTATGGCGACATCACGCAGCTTTGGGCGCAAGTGCTGGATTCGATCGTGGTGATCGTGTTCGGTTTTGTCATGGCCTATGCGTGGTTCAAGTTAAGCAACCTGATCACGCCGATCCGTG
Organism: uncultured Planctomycetia bacterium; assembly: GCA_963807715.1. Lineage (GTDB taxonomy): Bacteria > Planctomycetota > Planctomycetia > Pirellulales > PALSA-1355 > CAWECK01. The sequence goes on along the minus strand of CAWECK010000012.1, from coordinate 73,647 downwards.
TCAGCCGTGAGACGGAAATGGAAGGTCTTGACGGACCTGAAATGGGATCGATCGGCTATCCGGACTTCGAACTCAAGGGCGGTGCTCTCGACGCCTAAGAGCAAAGTTCAAGAAAAGATGTCTGAAACGTATGCGTCGCTTCTCCCTGGCAGTCGCGTGGCTGCCAGGGAGAAAGCGCGCTTCGGCGGAAGTATTGTTGTTGCCAATTTGCGCGAGATGCGGGCTCGGTCCGCGCGGGGCGGATTGGACGCAGTCGGATGTCAAACGCGGATTCTTGCAGACAGGTTCGAATTCTGAACTTGTAGCGTGGCCGAGCCACTATCAAGCCAATACGTTTTTTAAGGAATTGACGCGCAGCCACACAGATCACACGATCCGCGTACTCAAGATTGGAGGGCTTCATTCAGTCGCTCTGCGGCGTCTGAATGTGGTCGACGAGACTCTGGCTTCCGCCTAGCCAGAAGGACGCCCCAATGACTTGGGTGGGCCGGTCGCCTAGCCCGCCCAAGTCGGGGTGGTCTTTTTTAATGCGGAATGTTGAAGGTCGGAGGCAATAACAACGTTGTGCCGGCACAGCCGGCCCTGCAAGATTTGCGTTGCTTCACGTCGGCACATCCAGCGATCGGCCATTGTCGCTGGCGCTGAGTTGCAGCAGGTAGGGAACGGCCCGTTGGGCCCATTGCTGGGCATTCGGATAAGTCTCGGCGGCTCCGCCAAAACAACTGCGGAGCATATCGGTGTCGATGATTCCAGGATTGAGCGCCACGGCGGCCATCCCGCGCGGCAGTTCTTGCGATAGAGCTCGCGTCAATCCTTCGACGGCCCACTTCGTCGCACAATAAGGAGCCACCTCGGGCGACGTGGAACGGCCCCAGCCGGAACTGAAATTCACGACCACGCCCCTCTTTTTCGCAATCATGGCCGGCAGAAAGTGCCGCACCACGTTGGCAATGCCGTTGATGTTCACGAGCGTCACTCGGTCGAATTCCTCCGCCGGGACTTCCCAGAGAGGAGCGCTGCGATTGATCAAGGCGGCGTTGTTGATCAGCAGGTCGGGTACTTCGCCCGTCGCCAGCACTTTGGCGGCCCAAGCCCGCACTTGCAGATCGTCCGCCACGTCGACCCCGGCAAACTGATGGGGGGCAGCAAGGCGTTGCGAGAGAGTGGCCAGCGCATCGGCGGACCGTGCGCAGCCCACCACCGTATGTCCTTGCTCGGCAAACCCCAGCGCCATGGCCCGGCCGAGTCCTTTGCCGACGCCTGTCACGACAATTCTTCGACTGGCCATTTCGCGGCTACTCCGGTACGGTTGCGGGACACTCCCCTGGGATCACCCTTTGCGATTTGCCGGGCATCATACCACGGCGTGTTCCACGCGTGAAAAACTCGGCCGAGAGGCGAGGGAAACCTTTTCCAGGGCTCGCCTTTCAGGGCTCGGCGGCAAATGCCTGCCAAGGCACCGGTCCGACGACGATCCGGCGACTTTTTCGATGACGAATGACGGAGATTTGCCGCTCAGAACGAGACGAGCGGCGACGGAAACTTAAGTTCGCCCCGGTATTCGACTTGCTTCTTGGGATCTTGAATCCTAGACTTTCGCGCCCGTGGCGTTGGCATCTTTTTTGCGGAATGTTTGCCGAGCGGCTTGTCGGCTCTTGATCTCTCATTTTGCCAAAGATTGGTCCTGGCATGATGCGGCGATACCATTTAACGGCCGAGTGCTTCCTGCTGCTATCGCTGGCCGCCATGTGCCTGGCAGTGAGGCCGGCAGCCCGCGACGGAGCCGTTGCGACGAAGACTCCGACGGCCGATTGGACCATCATGCTGTACATGGCGGCCGATTGCGATCTGGAAGCCTACCAGGTCAATAACGTCGAGTCCCTACTGGGTGTGGGGAGTAGCCCGGATGTCCACGTGGTGCTGCTGCTGGATCGGAGCGTAAAGGGGGAAGGGGATCGACCGGATGCCGAAGTGGCCGAAGAGCCGTCCGGCGCCACTCGGGGCTCGAAAGCCAGCAGCGCAAACGGCTCGGACGCCAGCCATAGCGATGCCAGCGACGACGATCCGGCCTATACCAATCGGCCGCTCGCCAATCTGGGCAACTGGTCCGGCGCGAAGCTGCTTTACGTCCAGAAGGGTCAGATCAAGCAGATTGCCGATTGGGGCCCGATCAACACGGGCGATCCCGCGGTGCTTAAACGCTTCCTCGACACGGCCACCCAGAAGTTTCCGGCCAGACGCTATGCCCTGATCTTGAACGACCATGGCTTGGGCTGGTCCGGCGCGTGCCATGATGAATCCCACGACGATATCCTGACGACGCCCGAGTTGCGCACCGTTTTGGCGCAAACCACGCGCCGCATCGGCCCCTTGGAACTACTCGGTTTCGATGCCTGTTTGATGGCGAACTTCGAAGTCTTTCATTCCCTTGGACCCTTTGCCCGCGTGTTGGTGGCGTCGGAAGAATTGGAACCGAGCGAGGGTTGGAATTATGTGACGCTGCTCGGCGAACTCCAGCGACATCCCACGGCAACGGGACTGGAAGTCGGGCAGATGATTGCCGAGACCTTTCACGATTACTTCGAACAGAACGACGATAGCGTCCTTTCCGCGATCACGCTGTCAGTCGTCCAGAGCGACCGCTTGCCGCCGATCGGACGGGCCATTGACGGCCTGTCCGACGCGCTCCACCGGCAGTTGGCCGCGGACCCCGACGCCTCCTGGCTGAAACTCGCCCGAGCCCGGGTGCGCACGGTTGAATTTGGACGGCAGGAAAGCGCCGAGGGGGCGGCGCATTTGGATCTGGTGCATCTGTGCGAATTGTTGGCCAAAGAGTTTCCCGGCGGGGCCGTTCAAGATGCTTGCGACCGGGTGACGGCAGCCGTGCAAGACGCCGTGGTGCATAACGTGCATAGTCCGGACAATCCAAACTCGCATGGAATGACGATCTTCTTTCCGGCGACCCGCGAGATTTTTGAGGACGACATCGACGTTGCCTATAAGACGATCGAGTTCAGCCGCCAGGGGGCATGGTATGGTTGGCTCAGCGATTATGTCGGCGAGGCGGAGCGGCACGCGTTTCATCCGCTACTGCGAGAGCTGCGAGTCAGCCGCGCCCAGCTCGCGTCCGGCGACCAGTTGACCGTAACGTCGGGAATCGACGGGGATGCCTTCCATGAAATCTACCTGGCCTTGGCTACCGGACAGGGCCAGGATCGCAGGCTTTTGGCGGAGATGTCCACCCATCCCGACGAGAACCGACAGTTGACCGACACTTGGAACGGCCGCTGGTACGCCGTCGAAAGCGGGCCGCAGAAAGTTTTGTGCCCCGTGCTGAACTGGCGCGAAGTTCAGGCGCGAAACAAACAACCGGCCGACAAGGAGTCCGGCGGCAGGCAGACTATCGCCAAGGAGCCAGGCGTCAAGGACTCCGCCGGGAAGAAACCTGGGGACCCAACGTCCGCGGACACAAAATCCTCGCAGCGTGACGCCACGAAGGGGCCGAAGAACGACATTGCGATGGAGCCAGGACCGAGGATTGCCGAAATTCCGGCGCAGGTTTGCCGCAAGGGGAGCAGCGGCTGGCAAGACGTCGGGCTGGTATTCGAAATTGAGCGCGGACCCATCGCAGAGCCGATTTGTCGAAGCCTACAGCCGAGGCCGCCATGGTGCCCGGGCCATCAGTTTGAATCGGGGGGACGAACTCCGTTTGCTGCGGGGGGCCATCGACGCTGGCGGCGTGCGGAAACTGCTGCCGGCGGCCGACCAGCCGTTGCTGACGGTGACCGATCCTCGCGAGCTGCGCATCGGCTACCAAGCGCTGCCGCCAGGCATGTATCAGATTGGATATGTGGTCTCGAACCTGGCAAATGCTTTCGAGGAGGAGTTCATCGAGGTGGAACTCGGACCGGGCAAACCTTGAGTCGGCGATCTTCGTATCCGCCGATCCGCTCGCGCACGGCTTCGCACTTGCCGCTCAGCGCGGTTGGGCATTGAGCCGGTACTGGTCGCAGGCGTCCTGAATGGCGGCCAGACCGATCAACGTTTCACGCTCGCGCCGCCCTGTCCAGCGATCGGCCGTTTCATAACGGACGACTCGCAAGGACTGGCCGAGTTGGCATTGCCTGCCGACGGCCACAGCCACGGCTAATTGGAAACGGTTTTGCGGATACAGGGGCACCCCCAACGACGCGAAGGACCAGCGATCGGCGCGTAATTCCAGCCAATCGGGCTCGTCGTTCAGCGCGGCCAGGTAGGTTTGCAGATCGGCCGGCAGGCGACGCTCTTGCGACCGTGGCACGAGGATCCGCAAGCGTTCGGCCCGCGATGCGTACAGGCCCCATGCCAACCAGTGATCGCAGTATCCCCACGGCCCGAGCAGCGGGGCGATCAGGGCCAGCCAAATCAGCCCCTTTACGGCCGGGCCGGCACACCGCAGTGTTGCCGAGCCCGGCTGAGGCGTCGATTCGAACTCACTTCGGCCAATCGCAAGGGACCAGCCCAGGGCAGGTACTAGAACAGGCAAACGTTTGCACGGTTGGGCAAACAGGAGCACATCTTGCACGATGAAGTAGCAATTCCAGAGCAATACCGGCGGCTTGTGACCGAGGCCCCACGGTCCCAGAATGAACAGCAGCAACAGGTGAGACGCCACCGCGGCCCAAAGTCCTACCCTGCGGGTGCGCGGCCACAGCACGCCGCGCCTATCAACAGTTCGCCCAAAACGAATCCAAAGGCTGCCGCCCGCCGTGTATCCTGAGACCATTCGTTCAGCGATTGATGCAGCATCCCTGCCAGTTTCGCGAGGAATTGTTGCCCCTGGTCGTCCAGGAACGTGACGTCGCACTTCGACCAGCCGGAATAAAAATAGATGCTGATGGTCAACCAGCGCAGTAGCGGCCAGCTTTCGTTGGGGCGAAGAGTCGCGAGAGCCAAGGCAGTGAGCACAAACTGATAAGCCCAGGGCTGCCAGCGATGTTGATCGCTCGCCATGAGGAGCAGCGTCAGCAGCGCCACCAGCAGCAAGCTCCACGCACCGCTGGATGAGCTCCGCGGGGCCGCGACTGCCACCAACAGGGAGATGATTAGACCGGCCAGGCAGAGCCATTGCCACCCATCCGGCAGTCCGCCGATCCAACGAAACACCGGCACCTGCGGAAACACGTGCTGAGGTGTCCAGAGGGGCCAGGTCGTCGCCAGCAACGCCAGGGCGAAAACGGCAAGGAATCGCCGCAGCAGGGGCGCCGCGATTCCTCCAGGGACGAATTCATTGGGATTTATTTTACAAGGAATGCAGGAAGGTAGGCGGAAGAAAAAAGGATAGGTGTGGGTGGCTTAAGCCAAAGCCCAGGGATTGCATCCCTGGGTTATTTGAGTACCCAGGGATGCAATCCCTGGGCTTTGGCGCGACTTCCTGTCCTGCTCCTGGTTTCGATAAAGAATATTCTCGCCGGGCATCACGGTGCCGAGTTCGGCTGGCCGTCTAGGGTGGGCCGGAGGCATTTTCATGCCGGTCGGCCGGGAAGGGCTCGCTGGAAACCCTTTCGCGGTCGAGACCGGCGCTTTGCTCGATGACGTTTCCAAGTGTGTCTTCGCGCGCGGCTTCGCCAATCAGTTCCGGCCGATGAAATTCCTTGTCCAGCAGATACACGTACATGATCGCCATCGAGTCCTGGTCTTCCTTGGTCGTGTTGTTGTACGTCGCCGACCAGTCTCGTACTCGTGCCCCGCGGTCACCGGCACGCCCGCCGGGCTGGATAGAAAGTCGACGTGCTCCAGCCCGATCATGGCCGGTCAAGTTCCGGGCCTGGCTGGTGAAGATCGATTGCCCGGTGGTGAGGTCGCGCAGCTCGATGCTTCTCGGCGAACGGATGCAACGTGCACGGCGATGTAATGGATCGTGGTGTCGCCGGTCAGGTTCAAGGTCGACGTGGCCCGCGTGCGATATTCCGAGCGGCCCGGATTGACGACCCAGTGGTTGCTGAAGCGGTGGGCATAGCTGTCGAGTCCTTCGGCCCAATCCACCGCCTTCTTGCCCGGGGCACAGCAAGACGGGCACTTGCCGGACAGCGAGTCATGGACATCGAAGGCCACCTCGCGCCCTTCCAGCGACACCATGCCCACCACGCCGCTTTGCACCAGCGGCTGATAGGGATGCGGCAGTCGCGGTCGCGCACGTAATCGATCGTCACATGATGCCGCACCTTGAATGTCTTGTCGGGCCAGTTCAGGTTGAGCACTTGCGTGTTCACCTGCAAGAGCTCGTCCGATCGGATCGGCACGCCGAACCCCTCGGGAAAGCGCATCTCCAGTTGCCCTTGCGACAGGGTGAACAGCCGCTCGTCGCGATATTCCTTCATGCCGAACAGTCGCTTGTGCTGCTCGATGTCGAGGTCCAGGTTGACGTGGCACATGAACTGGTCCGGCATCGGCCTGCGCCGCCTGCTCGTCGACCATTTCCACGCGGCAGCCGGTGATCCACAGCAACTCCGGCTGGGCGGTTTCAAGCAAACGGAGCGACGTGCGGGTCCAAGGGCCAGTCATGGAGCGATAGATCCGGTCGATCTTATAGACCGGCGAGAGGACTTCGATTCTGCCGGGCGATCGCGAGAGGATGGTCTCGGGCGAAATGATCCTGCCGGGCGAAGGAGCGGCCCGAAGGGAAACCGCCGGCTTCAACTCGGTTTCCGAGGGAGTCGTCCGCGTCGGTTCAAGGCCGCATGCCACCAAAAAGGCAGCCAGCAGACGGCCAATCCTAGACGTCGTGAGTTCATGGTGAAAAGCATCGTGAAAAAATATCGCCTGCTTGAGGATTCGCACGCCGATTCCCCCGACTTTTGTCCAGGGCAGGGGGGTTCTTAAGCATACCATGCTGCCGGGAGCTTGGCTGGCCGGTGGCACTTGGCTGGCCGGTAGCAATTGTCGCGGCAGGCGGCTATGCTCGAAACGTTGACGATATCGTGGACGTCTACGCGACCGGCGGTGCGCGGGACCCGCGAGACGCTATTTCCCCAGACTTGATTGAGGAGTGCCATGTCGAAGTCGGAAACCATGCAACGTGTTTTGGACGGTGGCCTGGTCGCCATCCTGCGCGCTCCCGACGGCAGCCGGCTAGCCGACGTGGCCGAGGCGGTGCTGGCGGGTGGCGTCGACGTGATCGAAGTCACCTTCACGGTGCCGCAAGCACCTCGGGTTCTGGAACAGGTGGCCGCCCGGCTGGGTTCGCGCATCGTTGCTGGGAGCCGGCACCGTGCTTGACCCCGAAACGGCGCGCATCGCGATGCTGTCGGGGGCCGAGTTCATCGTCACGCCGGTCGTGCGGCCGGCGGTCATCGAAATGTGCCGCCGCTACGACAAGGCGGTCATGCCTGGCGCTGACGCCGACCGAGATTCTCACGGCCTGGGAAGCCGGCGCCGACATTGTCAAAGTCTTTCCCTGCGAGCCGGGGGGCCCGGCTTATTTTAAAGCGATCAAAGGCCCCTTGCCGCAAATCAAGCTGATGCCCACGGGCGGCGTTAACCTGGAAAGCGCGGCGGCATTCCTCAAGGCCGGCGCCTGCGCGTTGGGCTTGAGCAGCCCGATGGTCGAACCCGAGGCGGTGGCCCGCGGCGACTTAAAGCGCATCGAATCGCTGGCCCGGCAATTCGTCGAAATCGTCAAGCGATCGCGGAGCTAGGCGTGAGGCGTTTTTCTTGAGTGAACAAGAGATTTAGTACGCGTGCCAGTGGCCCTCACGTACGAACGGTAAACTGTTCAACGAACAGCATCCTCTCCATGAATATCCGTCCCGCCGCCGATTGCCAATTCGATCTGATGTCCCTCGGCGAGTGCATGGTTCGCCTGTCGCCGCCGGGGCATGGGCGCATCGAGTTCGCCACGAACCTCGAAGTCTGGGTCGGCGGCGGCGAATACAACGTCGCCTATGCCCTGGCCCGGCTGGGCCTGCGGACCGGCTTTCTCAGCCGGCTGGTCGATAACCCGCTGGGCCGATTGATCGTCAATCATGGCCGCGCCGTTGGCATGGATATGAGCCACGTGGTCATGGCCAGATACGACGGCGTCGGGCGGCAAGACCGCATCGGGCTGAACTTCACCGAGGTCGGCACCGGCGTGCGGCCGAGCGTCACCATGTACGACCGCGGGCACTCGGCCGCCGCCAACATGCAGCCGGGCATGATCGACTTTGCCGGGCTGTTCCGCGACGGCCGGCGTCCGCTGGCTGCACACGGGCGGCATCTTCACCGCGCTTGTCCGACGGCTGCGCCGCCGTTTGCAAGGAAGCCCTCCTGGCGGCCCGCGAAGCCGGCACGATCGTCAGCTACGACCTGAACTTCCGCAGCAAGCTTTGGTCGAGCGCACAAGGCCCAGGACAGACCACGCGACCTGGTGCCATACTGATCGACTGCCTGATCGGCAACGAAGAGGATTTCCAAAAGGTGCTCGGCTTCGAGGTCGAAGGCGTCGACGAGCATCTTTCGGCCCTCGACACGTCGGCCTACAAGAGGATGGTCGAGCGAGTCGTCAAGGCGTATCCGAATCTGAAAGTCGTCGGCACGACGCTGCGCGAAGTGAAGAGCGGCCTGGTGAACCACTGGTCGGCCATCCTGTGGACCGAGGGCAAGTTCTACGAAAGCCGGCGCTACGAGAATCTGGAGATCGAAGACCGCGTCGGCGGCGGCGACGGCTTTTCCAGCGGTTTCGCGTATCGGCTTTCTGGTGGCCGCTCCCCGCAGGAATGCGTCGAACTGGGCGCGGCCCACGGAGCCCTGCTGCAAACCACCCGCGGCGACACCGAGCCAGATCGACCTGGAAGAATTGATGCACTGTCTAAGGGCGGCAGTGCCCGCATCAAGCGATAAAAGTCCCGCCAGCTCGTTGGACGCCGATGTCCCAAGCCCGTCCAGCGTAAGCTTGGGGATTACCTCATATGGATCCAGGAGAAGCATCATGCCTGCGTTTGCCTCGTTCCTGCTCGTCCTTTCGCTATCTGTTCTGCCACAGCCTCTCCGGCCGAGGAGCCGGCCGATTGGGCCAAGCAGCACGTCGACGAATTGGTCGACCCTCTATCGCCATTTTCATCAGTATCCGGAACTTTCGCTGCACGAGACTGAAACGGCGGCGCGCCTGGGCCCAGAATTGAAATCGGCCGGCTTCGACGTCACGAGCAGAGTCGGCGGCAACGGGAGTCGTGGCCGTGCTCAAGAACGGCCCAGGCCCGACGCTGATGTTGCGCACCGATCTCGATGGCCTTGCCGGTGACCGAGGCCACCAACCTGGTCTATGCCTCCAAGGTGGAAGTCACCAGAAAGACGGCCGCAAAACCGGAGTGATGCACGCCTGCGGGCACGACATCCACATCACCAATCTCGTCGGCGTGGCCCGTTACCTGGCCGCGAACAAGGATCGCTGGTCCGGCACGCTGGTGCTCATCGGCCAGCCGGCCGAAGAAATTGTCGCCGGAGCTCGCAAGATGCTCGCCGACGGGCTGTACACGAGATTCCCCAAGCCTGATTTTGCGCTTGGCGATGCACGTCGATTCCATGCTCGAGGCCGGCAAGTTGGGCTATCAACGCCGGCTACGACCATGCCAATGTCGACAGCATCGACATCACGCTGCGCGGCCGCGGCGGACACGGGGCCGCTCCGCATACGACGATCGATCCCATCGTGATGGCCGCGCGGCTGATACTCGACCTGCAAACGCTCGTCAGTCGCGAGACGAACCCGATCGAGCCGGCCGTGGTCACGGTGGGTTCGATCCACGCCGGCACCAAGCGCAACATCGTGCCCGACACGTGCCTGCTGCAACTCACCGTGCGGAGTTACTCCGACAAGGTCCGCAAGCATCTGGTCGAAGGAATCGAGCGCAAGGCGCGGGCGGTTGCCGAGGGAGCCGGCGCTCCGGCCCCGGAAGTGAAGCTGCTCGCCGAGGAGTCGGTCGGGTCGGTGTTCAACGACAAGCAACTCATCGATCGGCTGGTGCCGGTGTGGAAAAAACTGTTGGGAGACGATAATGTTTTGCAACGCATGCCGACCATGGGGGCCGAAGACTTCAGCTTGTATGGCAAAGAGGGAGTCCCGATCTTTATGATTCGCCTGGGCTCGGTCGAGGCCCATCGCCTGGCCGGCCTGAAGCGCGGCGGGCAAGAGCCCCCATCGCTGCACTCGGCGACCTACTACCCCGACGCCGACCTGGCGCTGCAGACCGGCGTCACGGCGATGTCGGCCGCGGCCTTGGAACTGCTGCGGAAATGAGGAGGCAAGAGATCGGAGGCCGCAAATGCACGCGAATTCACGCAAATCAGAGGGAAGAAACAAAACTGCCCTTTCCTCATTCGCGTGAATCCGCGTGCATTTGCGGCCAAATTATCTTCCCACGGACGATCGCATGAGTCTGAAGAAGGCCTCCGCAGCGGCTCATTATCCGCTGGTTTCGCGGGCAAACCACTTGCCGGATTGAAAACTGCTTCGTTCCACCGTAGGATCGAGCAGATTGCAGCTATCTCGTCTCATTGCTAACCGTCTGGAGTGAACATGGCCACGCCTCACTTGAACCGTCGGGATATCTTCAAGGCAACCGCCGCCGGCTTGATTGCCACGGGCGGCATTTGCGCGGTCGAAGCCGCGCCGGATACGCCTCGCTCGCCGAACCAGCGGTTGGGAATCGGCGCGATCGGTTTACGTTATCAAGGAACCGTGATCACCCTTGTGGCCGCAGAACTACGGCCAGGTCGTGGCGCTGTGCGACGTCGACCGCAACGTGCTCGAACAGGCCCGGGCCAGCTTCGGCAGCACGCCCAAGATTCATGACGACTATCGCGCAGCTGCTGGCCAACAAAGACGTCGACGTGGTGCTGATCGGCACGCCCGACCATTGGCATGCCAAGATGGTGATCGACGCCTGCCGCGCCGGCAAAGATGTCTATATCGAAAAGCCGCTGACGTTGACCGTCGACGAAGGCGAAGTCGATCTGCGAAAGTCGCGCGCGAAACCGGCCGCGTCGTGCAGGTCGGCTCCTGGCAGCGCAGCGATCATCGACTTCCGGCTGGCGGCCGAGATGGTGCGGCAAGGACGCATCGGCAAGTTGCAGAAGGTCGACGTCGTGCTCGGCAAGAACATCAAGGGCGGGCCGTTCGAACGACGCAAGCCGCCGGCAAAACTCAACTGGGACCTGTGGCAAGGGCAGACGCCCGACGTGCCGTATATCGAGGAACGCTGCCATTACACGTTCCGCTGGTGGTACGAATATTCAGGCGGGCAGATGACCGATTGGGGCGCCCACCACATCGACATCGCCCAATGGGGCATCGGTTCGTTGCCGGTTCGAAATCGCCACGCACGGCCAAGCTTTCCCGACGTGCCAGACGGTTACAACGTGGCGACTCGATTTCAACGTCCAGCTATCGCTATGCCAACGGCGTGGAGATGACCGTCAGCGACAACGGCCGCAACGGCGTGCTGTTCACCGGCAGCGAGGGGCACATCCTCGTCAATCGGGGCACGGTGGCCGGCAAGCCGGTCGACGAGCTGAAGAGTCGCCCGCTGCCGCGCGAGAACTTCACGGTTTACGCCCACGACAATCTCGAGCCGCCCGGAGCGGACGGGCAAGCTCGACGCGATCATCAATCACATGGGCAACTTCTTCGATTGCATCGAGTCTCGCAAATTGCCGATCAGCGACGTGCAGAACCAGCATCAAAGCATCACGACCTGCCACCTGGCGAACATCTCGATGCGCCTGGGCCGCCCGCTCAAGTGGGACCCGGAAAAAGAGCAAGTGATCGACGACGCGGAAGCCAACCGCTGGCTCAGCCGCGAGCAACGGACCGGCTATGAAGTGGTTTGAAATGCAGTGTGGCGAGACGCAGTGTGATGGGACGCAGTTGCGGCTGAGCTAGAGTGTGGCACGCTCTGAGCTCCGCGAAGGGCGTGGGGAATGCAAAATCGTATCGGCTTTTGGCCATCACGCCCTTCGCGGAGCTCAGGGCGTGCCACACGGAGAGAGCGTGCCGCATAGAGAGCGCACACCACACATCCTCCCCAGGCGATGCCGTGAATAGCGTTCAGGACTCCAATCAGAGCGGACAAGAATCGCGGTCTTCCAGCGGTACGTCGCGAAGTTTGATTGAGCGCGTGCGGACGGACGATCGCGCGGCCTGGGATCGCTTGGTATTGCTGTACGCACCCTTGGTGGCGCATTGGTGCCGCCGCTGGCGACTCCCCGATGACGACATGGCCGACGTGTTTCAAGAGGTCTTCCAGGCGGTGGCCGGGCACATCGCCACCTTCCGCAACGACCGGCGGCAGGACACATTTCGCGGCTGGCTGCGCACCATCACTTTGAACAAGGTCCACGACCACTTTCGCAAGCAAAAACGGGAACCGCGGGGAGTCGGCGGCAGCGAAGCACTGGAACGGTTTTCGCGACTTCCCGCCCCAGCTTTGGCCGAAGACGTCGCGCTGGATCCGGCGGGCTCGGTTGCTTCGGGCGCTGAGATGCCGGCCGCAGACGCAGCGGCGGCTCCGGACGACGCGGTCATCGAGCGGCAGCTCTTTCAGCGCGGCCTGGAGTTGATCCGGGGAGAATTCGAACCCCGCACTTGGCAAGCCTTCTGGCGCACCGCCGTGGAAGGGCGAGCGGCCAAGGACGTGGGGGCTGATTTATCGATGAGCCCGGGTGCGGTGCGAGTCGCCAAGTCGCGCGTGCTGCAACGTTTGCGCGAGGAACTCGGCGATTTCCCCGAATAAGCGGCGGCGACTCGTGTAACGTCCACTCGTTACATGTAAACTGGATCTACCAGGCGAGAACGAATCCTGGGGATCCTCAAGGCGCCCCCATGAGCCCTCTGGCATGTCCGAATCAGGCTGATTTGTCGCGATTTGTGCTTGGCAACCTGCCGCGCGCGGCGTTGACTCTTTTGGCCGAACACGTCGAATACTGCAACCTCTGCCAGGCCGAGATTCAAGCACTCGACGAGATGGTCGATCCCCTGGTGGCCGGTTTGCGTCCGTCGTCGGACGTCGCGGGGGCTGCCGGCAACACGTCCTCAACAGTCGACACACCCTCGCCAGCCGACACGTCCTCTCCGGTCGACACGTCCTCGGCAGTCGATACGGTGCCGCCGCATTTGTTGGCAGTCGCGCGGGCGGCTCGCGGTTTGACAAGCCAGGCCGTGACGTGGATGGCCGATGGCCAGCGGCGGCTCGGCAAGTTCGAATTGCTCGAGGAACTTGGGAGCGGTTCGTTTGGGCATGTCTTCCGGGCCCGCGACGTCGAACTGGGCCGCATCGTCGCGATCAAGATTCTCCGCAGCGGCGCTCTGGCCAGCGACCAGGACGTCGATCGCCTGATGCGCGAGGCCCGCAGCGCGGCCCAACTCAAGCATCCGGGCATCGTGTCGCTGTTCGACGTGGGCCGGACGAGTGACGGAGCCTATTACCTGGTCGAGGAATTCATCGAGGGCAAAACGTTGGCCAGCCGTTTGAATGACGGCCGGTTCGACTTTATACGCTCGGCCGAGTTGGTGGCCGAAGTGGCCGACGCTCTCGAATACGCCCACCGACACGGCGTCATTCATCGGGATATCAAGCCGTCGAACGTCATGCTCGATCCGGCCGGCCGGTCGCATCTCATGGACTTCGGCCTGGCAAAGCGCGAAGGGGACGAGGCGCCGATGACGCTCGACGGCCAGGTGCTCGGCACGCCGTCCTACATGTCGCCGGAACAGGCTCGCGGCGAATCGCGCAGCGTCGATGCCCGTAGCGATTTGTACAGCCTGGGAGTCGTGTTTTACGAGTTGCTGACCGGCGAACGTCCGTTTCGGGGCAACCGCCGCATGTTGCTGCTGCAGGTGTTGGAAGACGAGCCGCGTCCGCCCCGGCAATTGAACGACAAGATCCCGCGTGATCTGGAGACGATTTGTCTGAAAGCGCTGGCCAAGTCTCCCAGCCGGCGCTACTCCACGTCCGCCGAACTGGCCGACGACCTGCGGCGTTGGCTGCGAGGGGAATCGATTCGTGCCCGGCCGATTGGCGCGACCGAGCGCTTGCGGCGCTGGTGTTATCGCAACCCGATCCCGGCCAGCCTGCTGTTGGCCGTCACGCTGGGGTCGGCGATTGGCTTTTGGCACCTTTCGCGGCTCTCGGAATACCTGGTGCGGTCGACGGCCCTGGAGAGCGTCAAGCAACAAGCCGAGATGCTCGAAGAAGTGGACAAGGTGTACACCTCGGAAGTGGTCGAACGGTTGCAGTCGCTCAAGATCGAAGTGACCCACGACTATCGCAGCAAGCCGGCCGCCATTCCGCTGCCGGCGACGTTGAACATCGACCTGGCGAGGCGGATCAGCGAGAAGAGCGCCACCGGCATGCAAGTGCGGCTGTACAGCGACTATCCGTTCAAATCGCGCAAAGACGGTGGAGCGAAGGACGACTTCGAACGCCAGGCGTTGGTCATTCTGCGACAAAAGTCGGACCAGCCGATCGACCGCTTCGAGGATTACCAGGGCCGAGCGTCGCTCCGATTTGCCAAGGCCCGCGTCATGGGCGATGCCTGCGTCCGCTGCCATAACCAACATCCTCAGAGCACCAAGACCAACTGGAAGGCCGGCGAAGTCGGCGGCGTGCTGGAAATCATCCGCCCGCTGGATCAGGACATTGCCCGCACCCGCGCCGGGTTGAAGGGGACGTTTACGCTGGTAACGACGGTGGCCGGCTCGCTGCTTGCGCTTTCGGGCGTGGTGTTGTGGATTCGCGGCCGGGCCCGATCGCAGCCTGGAGGCGGAGCGGTGTAGGATTTTCTCGTGTAACGCTGTCGCGTTGTTCTTAACAGCGGCTAATGGCGAAAGAGTAAGCAAACAACCCCCTGATCGAGCGAATAAACTCCAGCGGAGACGAATCATGAATGCGAACAATCGTCGACAGTTCCTGGCAAACGTCGGGCGTGGCATGTTGGTCGCTAGCGTTGGACCGGCCTTGGCCGTGGACATGGGCTTGTCGCCGGCGCTGGCGGAAGAAGGGAAAGATGCGTTGACCTTTGGAGCCCTGGAACCGCTGGTGTCCCTGATGCAAGACACGCCGGCGGACAATCTGCTGCCGCAGTTGGTCGCGCGGCTGCAAGGCGGAACGGATCTGCGGACGCTGATTGCGGCCGGTGCGCTGGCCAATGCCCGCTGCTTTGGGGGCGAGGATTACATCGGCTATCACACCTTCATGGCCTTGGCGCCGGCGTATGAAATGTCGAAAGAATTGCCTGAGGCCCAGCGTCCGCTGCCGGTGCTCAAGGTGTTGCACCGCAATGCGACCCGGATGCAGGCGGTGGGCGGTCGCAAGCACGACGCGTTGCACCTGGTGGAAGCCGGCGCTGTGCCGTCCGATCGTCCGGCCGGCGAAGTGTTGCAAGAGCTGACCCGCAATCACGACCTCCAGGGTGCCGAACGGACTTTCGCGGCCCTGGCGCAAGGCCCCATCGGCGAAGCCTTCCAGCATCTGCAGTACGAAATTCAGGACGAAGTTGACGTGCATCGCGTGGTCCTCTCCTGGCGGGCTTGGTCGATGCTCAACTTGGCCGGCGAACAATATGCTCACACCCTCCTGAGGCAGTCGGTGCGTCATTGCGTGGACATCGAACGCCGCCGCCACGAAAATCCCAAGTGGCTCGCTTCCCCCATCCGCACGCAGTTGCCTGCCCTATTCGATCAATACAAGCTGCTGAGCAAGCCACTGGGTACCCGCGAAGCCGAAGACGCCTGGATCGACCAGTTCAGCCAGATCGTCTACGGGTCGTCCCGGGCCGCCGCCGCTGACGCCGCCGCCGCGGCTTTGGCCGACGGCATTTCGCCGGAATCGATCGGCCAGGCCATTTCGCTGGCTGCCAACCGGCTGGTGCTGCACGACCCGGGCCGCCGCGAAGCTTGGCCGGACAAGCCGGTGGGAAGCGTCCACGGCGACTCGGTTGGCGTTCACGCTTCGGATTCGGCCAACGCCTGGCGGAACATCGCTCGCGTGAGCAATCAGCGCAACACGGCCGCCAGCTTGATCGTCGGCGCCTTCCACACGGCCGGCCAGAGCGGCGGTCTGGAAAAGGAGCCTTATCCGCGGCCGGAGCAATTGTCCGGGATTACCGACACCGATTCTGAATGCCTGCTGAACTCGCTTGACGCCGCGATTCGGGCCAAGGATCAGTTCCGGGCCTGCGCGCTGGCGACCCGCTATACGGAAACGGGCGGGCCGCCGCGTCCGATCTTCGATCTGCTGTTGGGCTTTGCCACCAGCGAAGACGGGGCGCTGCATGCGGAGAAGTATTACCGCACGGTCAGCGAAGAGTACACGACGACTCGCCCGGCCTTCCGCGGGCGGCAACTGGCCGCGCTGGCTCGCGTGACCGCCAGCGAATTCGGCAAGCAGGCAGCCGGATATACGCAGGGGAAGGAATTACTGAAGGTTTGAGAGGCGCGATCGCCAATGCGTCGTGCGCCTGAGTTCTCAGTGTGCCACACGGCGCGACAGAACGTGCCACACGGCGTCAGAACGTGCCACACGGGGCGACAGAGCGTGCCACAACACGGCGCATTCATTTACTTCACATTGCTGTGCAGCATGGGAATCGTCCTATCCATTTCGATAGGTACTGGCCGAATGCCCGTATACCAACCCGCGCTGCTCCACTGCCAATCTTCCGCCCGATCGACGAGCCGCCGGCGCACCGGGTTGGCGTGGATGTACTCAATCATCCGATGAACCGTCGGCAACTCGACGGCGTTGCGGCCGAAACCGCCGCCCGGCTGCCAAAATCGGCGACGAATGCGTTTGCCTTCTGGGACCGTGATGCGCGGCAGCCATTCCGGAGCACTCGTTTCCAAATGGGTAATCGCGCGGCGTGCGACTGCTTCCTTGATCTCTTCAACCACGCGTCCAATCTTTAGTTCTGGCGCGCGTGGGTAAACTAGCAGATGCACGTGCTCGGGCATAATCACATAAGCCCAAAGATCGAACGGCCATTTTAAACGCGCTGCAACAATCGCGTCGATGAACCACTGCCGAGTACGATCGCGACTTAAAAAGCGATAGCCGTGAAAGCACGTGAAGGTTAATTCTCGGGCATGGCCCGGTTCGTCGAACCGGTGAAGCCGCTTCTGAACGTAAGACCGGCCGGTCGCTGGATCGTAAATTCGCATAGGCATGTCCTTCGGACGACGCCAAGTGTGGCCGCTCCGCCAAGTTTAACTTTTTTAAGCGTGTGATTCCAATAATGCCGCTCAGGTTTTTTGCGTTTAGGCCGTGTGGCACGCTCTGAGCCCCGCGAAGGGCGTGGTGGCCACGGATATGCGTTTGGCACTTCAACCACGCCCTTCGCGGCGCTCAGAGCGTGCCACGCGGCGATTATAGCGTGCCACACGGCGCGGCGGAGTCAGGGATATTCTGGGGAGCCTCTTTCGACGTTCCCTTCGATGCGGTTAAATTAGCGAACACCGGACCCGCGCACTTCGGGTCCGCGAATCGTCGGCCCTGCCGCTTGTTTTCGCCTTCCAGCATCGATCTCCGAGGACTATGACATGCAACGTGTCCTGCTTGTTTCCTTTGCGCTCATCATTGCTCTGACGGCCCCATGTTCATGGTCGCAAGAAAAACCGGCAGCAGAGAAAAAGGCCCCCGAGAAAAAGGCGAAGCCGGCGCCTGCCGGCGATGAATATGAACCCGGGCCCGATTCGCAGCGGCAGAAGGATGTGCCCATCGGCAAGACTTTCAATTTCCCCTTCGCCGAGTCCCAGGTTTTCCCCGGCACCACGCGGAACATCACCGTTTACGTTCCGGCACAATATAAGGCCGAGCAGCCGGCTTGTGTGTATGTCGCGCTGGATGGGCTCGGCTTTGCGGCGCCGATCGTGTTCGACAATCTGATCCACAAAAAGGAAATGCCGCTCGTGATCGGCATCGGCGTGTCGCCGGGGCAGGTGAATTCCGCTTCGCCGCCGGCCAATCCTCGCTTCAATCGGAGCATGGAATTCGACGGACTCAACGGCAATCTGGCCCGCTTGATTCTGGACGAGATTTTGCCGGAGGTCGAAAAGCATAAGACACCGGACGGGCTGCCAATTCTGCTTTCCAAGGACCCGAACGATCGCTGCACCGGCGGTGGAAGCACGGGCGGCATTGGCGCCTTCACCTTGGCTTGGGAGCGTCCAGACGCCTTCCGTCGCGTGTTCACGGCCATCGGCACGTTCGTGGGCATGCGTGGCGGCGACCGTTATCCGGTCCTTATTCGGAAAACCGAACCCAAGCCGCTTCGCATCTTCATGCAAGACGGAGAGAACGATCAGTGGGGCGGCGGTCCGGAAGTGGGCGACTGGTGGAACGGCAACCAGGGCGTTCAGCGAGCGCCTTGCGTTCTCGGGCTACTCGGTCCAACACGTGTGGGGAACCGGGGGTCACAGCGGCCGGCACGCCACGGCCATCTTTCCCGACGCCATGCGGCTGGTTGTGGAAGGATTGGCCGTCCCCGGTCCTGACCGGCGATACGCTAAACACTTTTCTGAAGGCGATTTTGCTTCCCGGCGAGGATTGGCAAGTCGCCGCGAGCCAGCAGCTCTCGGCCGATGCGTTGACGTCCGACCAACAGGGCGACGTGTTCTTCCGCGCCGGCGCGGAGCCCAAGACGTACAAGCTCTCCGCTGACGGAAAGGTCAGCCAGGCCAGTGCCAACGCGGCGGCGACCGGGGGCATGGCATTCGGTCCCGATGGCCGTTTGTACTTGGCGGACGCGGGGACCGCGAAGATCACCGCCATCGATTCGACCGGCAAAGCCACGACAATTGCCGAGGGGATCCGCGGCTGCAATCTTGTGGTCACGCACCAGGGAAATGTTTATGTCACGGAGCCCGGCGTCCAGGAATCGGAGCCGGGCAAGGTTTGGCTGATCCGATCTAATGGCGAGAAAGTGACCTTGGACACCGGTTTGAAGGCCCCCTCGGGCATCGTCCTTTCGCCCGACGGACTATGGCTGGCCGTCGCGGAAGCCAAGACCCACTGGGGCTACAGCTATCAAGTTCAGCCGGATGGAACCGTGCAAGACAAGCAGCAATTCTACTGGTTTCACGTGCCGGATACGGCGGACGACAGCGGTGTCCGAGCCTGGTGCGCGGACCGCGATGGCCGGCTCTATGCCGCCACGCGCATGGGTGTGGAAGTGTTCGACCGCAACGGCCGCGTGCGCTGCATCCTGCCTGTGCCTGGTGGCGAAGTCACCAGTCTTTGCTTCGGCGGCCCGAAGTTTGACGTGTTGTATGTCAGCTTTGGCGACAATCTGCTGAAGCGAAAACTCAAGGTTCCGGGAGCGCCGGCGTGGTTGGCGCCGATCAAATTGCCGGGGTGGGGCGGCGGGTGAGCGGCTGTGTCGCGTAGTGGTGGAACCCCCCGGGCTGACGCCCAGGGCTCTGTGACACGCCACATCTGCTATTTCGGACGCAGCTCGTCGGCCAATGCGTCGGCGTTGTACACCTTTCGCAGGGCTTCGAGAATGGCGCTGGAATGGACCGAGATGGCCCGGGCCTGCTCGTCGGTGTAAATGAAATCCAGCACCAGCGATTCGATGTTGCCGTCGAAGATGATGCCCACGAACTCGCCGGCCCGATTGACCACCGGGCTGCCGCTGTTGCCGCCGATGATGTCGGCCGTGCAGACGAAGTTGAGCGGCGTCTCGAGATCCAATTCAGTGCGGTGTTTCGATCCAGCTTGCCGGCAGCTTGAAAGGCGGCTGGTTGTCGTGCTCGCTCGGCGTGCTCGAAGGCGCCGCCGATGGTGGTCCAGGCGGGCACCATTTTTGCCGTCCTGCTCGTAGCCGCGCACCGTGCCGAACGCCAGCCGCAAAGTAAACGTGGCGTCGGGATATTGGTCGGTGCCGGACACGAAGAATTTGGCTCGCGAGAGTTTGGAATAGGCCTGCCGGAGCGGCTCGTCGACCCGCTGCTCATAGGTCTTGCGGACTTGCCGCGACGGAGCGTCGACCAGCTTCGCCAGCGCGATCATCGTGTCGCCCGAGGCGTCGATGGCCGCCTGTCCGCCGCCGGCGATCTCTTTGCGCACCGCCACGTCGGCCAACCGCGTGCCCTGGACCAATTCCGCGGCTCGTTGCCGGGGCGACTTGCCGGCCAGCACCTTGACCACCAGCGGATGGGCCGCGCCGAAGCGTTCCATGAAAGCCGCCAGCGAGTCGGCCAACGTCACCGTTTCCAGATCGGAGTAGATCGGCGCCGTGGAGTAGAGCGATTGTTCCAGCGACTCGCGGTTCGATTCGCGATACTCCCGCAGGCGGTCCGCGTTGGGCTTCGCGGATTCTTCGGCCATCCGCACCAGCAGGCGGGCAATGTGGAACAACTCGCTGTGGAACCCCTCGCCATGTTCCAGATAAACATATTCGGCATGAATATCCCCCAAGACCTTGAGGGCCGCGGATACTTCGTCCCAGGCCGGCCGTGCGAAGGCCAGGTTCGAATCGCGATTGATCTGGTCGCGCAGCCTGGTTTCCGCGGCCCGCTTTTGCTCCATGAGCTTGGGGTCTTGCAGTCCGGCCAGGCCGCCGGCGCGGGCTTTGCGGCTGTTCTGCACGCCAAACAAATCATCCTGGGCCCGGCGTGCATTTTCCTGCCCGCGGCTGCTGAAAGTCAGCAGCAGCACTTCTTGCCGCCGCAGCCGGTTGAGCGTCGACGGAAACGTCCGGTCGCGAAGGAATTCGAGATGGTCGACGGTATTCAAGCGATCGGTGTGACCGGGATTGCCGGCGACGAACACCAGCTCTTTATCTTCCGCGCCGCGCTTGCTCCAAGTGAGATAATGCTTGATCTTGGCCGGCTCGCCATTCTCGTAGACGCGAAAGAAGCAGATGTCGAGATCATAGCGCGGATATTCGAAATTGTCCGGATCGCCGCCGAAGAAGGCGATATCCTGCTCCGGCGCAAAGACCAGGCGGATGTCGGTGTACTTCTTGTAGCGGTACAGATGATATTGGCCGCCCTGATAGAGCGTGATGACGTCGCTGCGCAAGCCGGTGGCTTTGCGCGACTCCTCTT
This sequence comes from uncultured Planctomycetia bacterium, assembly GCA_963807715.1. GTDB lineage: Bacteria > Planctomycetota > Planctomycetia > Pirellulales > PALSA-1355 > CAWECK01. Next base: position 52,586 of record CAWECK010000012.1, on the reverse strand, counting down.
CCAGCGTGTTCATCACGGCCCTGCGAGCTTGCTGGGCGGCGGCGGTATCCATGCCCGGCTTGACGGCCGCTTCGATCTTGCTGGTGACGTCTTCGATGCTTTCCAGCACGTTGAGCTCCAGGTCGACGCACTTGATTTCCTCGCTGCGCGTGCGGGCTTGAAAGCCGTTCTTCAGATAATCGTGCTCTTCGGACGAAAGCTTTTGCAGCGCATCGGCGCCGACATGATGGTTCGTGATCACCAATCCTTCGGCGGACACGAACGAACCGGAGCCGCCGCTGTTGAAACGCACCGCCGCATGCTGCAAATGCTCGAGCCACGCGGCCGTCACTTCGAAGCCGTAACGCTCCTTGAGCTGTTTCGCGGGGGGCACGTTGAACAACCACATGCCTTCGTCAGCCAGGGAGTCTTGAGTCATTCCCGACGCAGCCAGACAAGCCATCATGATCAGCGCCTTTTGCAAATCCATGTCAAATCCTTTTGAGTCCGAAGTACGTTTGCGGATCAGCCGCGTTGGATTGCCTTTAAACTCCTCTCCCTTTGGGAGAGGCCCGGTGAGGGTGAAACAAAAACGAGCCTATTTCTCGGTCGATCTCTGGGATTGTCCTTTGATGCTCACGAACAGCAGCACGATCAACAGCACGCCGAAGGCCGCCAGCGATATCGTGGCAGCGGTGCTGCTCGCCAGCCACTTTTCGCTGTAAAATCTTTCGAGATCTTGCAGGTCGAACTTCTTGGCCAGGGCCTCATTGGCCGCATCCGATTCCAGCCACTTACCTAACAGGCTTGCGAAGTTGAGCTTTCGGACCACCCAATCCGGCGCGAACGACAAGAACGCTACCAGCACCCCTGCAATCGCCCCGCCGGCAATGTAACCGCTAGAGAGCAAAATGCCGGGGCTCGATTCGCTGTCGGCGGCCGATTGGCGCGTGAAACGGTCGGCCAGCCAACGTGCAGCGCCCCCGATGAAGATCGGCACGGAAATCTGGATTGGCAGGTACACGCCCACGGCGAACGGCAGTGACGGGACGCCGGCCAATTCCAACGTGATGGCAATCAATGCGCCAATCAGCACCAATCCCCAGGGAAGTTTGCGGTTCATGATGCCGTCGATGATGATGGCCATCAGTCGCGTTTTGGGAGCTTCGAATTTTGCCGTCACCACTGCGCCGTCGTCGCGTTCTTTGACGCGCCCTTCGATCGCCGGATCGACCAGGTAGCAGATCTTCCCCTCGTCGTTCACCAGGTAGCGCCCCTGGGGCACCCCGGCGACCTGACCCTCGGTCACGTGCCACACGTGGTAATCCTGCTTGTCCTGGCCCAGATACGTGCCGCCGGGCCGTTCCATCTGCGTCAATTCGGCCACGTTCGGGACTTGATAGTCGGGCAGATACTTTGCCTGTTTCGTGTACACGGTGCCGGCGCTATTGAGCAGCATCAGCGTACCGCCGATGACCACGGCCGAAGTCAGGGTGCCGACCAGGATGGCCAACTGCTGGTAACGGGGCGTGCTGCCGATCAGGTAGCCCGTCTTCAGATCCTGGGCCGTCGTGCCGGCATTCGAGGCCGCGACGCACACCACGGCGGCCACGCTCAGCGCGCTTAGCGTGGCCGCTTTGTCCGTGTGATTGAGCATGACGTACACCAGGCAGGTGATCAGCAGCGTGGCCACGGTCATGCCGGAGATCGGGTTCGACGAAGAGCCGATTTCGCCCGTGAGCCGCGAGGAGACCGTGACGAACAGGAACCCCAGCAGCACGATCAGCCCGGCTCCGACCAGGCCGCGCACGTTGAAGCCCAGCCCCAAGTCGGGCGATGCGGCCAGTGCCAGGACCAGCACCAGGCTGCCGACGAAGACCGCCTTCAAGGGCAGATCGCGAGATGTCCGCGTGACGGCGGCAATCGTTTCGTCCGGGCTGTTTTTGCTGGCCGACAGATCCGCGAGCCCGGCCCGGATCGAGCCGGCGATCAACGGCATGGCCCGCAACATACTGATCAGCCCGCCGGTGGCGACGGCGCCGGCGCCGATATACAGGATGTAGGCGTTGCGAATGTCTCCGACCGACATGTTACTTATCAACTTGATCCCTGGAGCCAGCGGCTCGGCCAGAGAACTGCCGAAGAACACGATCAGCGGTGCCAGCACCAGGTAGGCCAAGATACCGCCGCCCAACATGATCGAGGCCACGCGCGGGCCGATGATGTAGCCCACCCCCAGCAGTTCCGGCGACAATTCGCCCCCGATCACGGCTCCTTTGAGTCCCTGGCCATCGGACGTGGAGAGGGGCATGCCGGGCGCCTCGGACCAGAGGTGCAGCCCCGTGGTGCAAAATTTGTGCAGCATGGCCAGCCCGAAGCCGCCGAATACCGTCTTGGCGGTGGCGCCACCCTGTTCACCAACGATCAGCACTTCGGCACAGGCGGTTCCTTCGGGGTAGGGCAGTTTGCCGTGCTGCCGCACGATGAATGCCCGGCGGAGCGGGATCATCATCAGGATGCCCAACAGGCCGCCGAACACGCCCACCGTCATGACGCGCGTGATCTGCATGTCGAACCCCAGCAGCATCAGGGCCGGGATGGTCACGGCGACGCCGAAGGCGATTGATTCACCGGCCGAGCCGGTGGTTTGCACGATGTTGTTTTCCAGAATGGTGGCCCGCCGGATGCCGAATACCCGCGAGAAGGCCCGGAACAACGTGATGGAGAGGACGGCCACGGGAATCGAGGCCGAGACGGTCATGCCGACCTTGAGCACCAGGTACAGCGACGACGCGCCGAAGAGAATCCCCAGCACGGATCCCAAGGCCACGGCCGACCAGGTGAATTCCGGCAGTTGGGCGTCGTCCGGCACAAACGGCCGATGCGCGGGCTCACCGGCCGATTCAACGGGCTGCGACTCGCGTGGCGTCTTTGACGGGCGACTGGTTTTCATCCCTCAGACGATACTGCACGGCTTGGGGGTTCGTCAAAGGGAGTGCGGCTCAATGATGCCCATCGCTGTGGCTGCCCGACTCGAACGAGTCCAGGCTCGGCGGCTGTTCGATCGGCTGATTGTCGGCCAACGGTTGCAGCGTTTCGGCGATCTGCAAGGCGAGCGTCTTGAAATCCCGCGGATTCGTTGGGGCGTAGGCCAGGTGAATTTCCTTGTTCTGGGTGTTAGGAAGGCCGACGCGGTGCGTGTACAAGTTGTAGACGCCGTACAGTACCTCGATTTCCCATTTGCCGGCCCGTTCGACTTCCAGGTGCAGGTTATATGCCGCTTGCGCCGCGTTGATGCAGACGGCGCTTTCGATCAGCGCCTCGCGAAAGCCGGGCCGATTGCGGGCATTGGCTCCCCACACCGTTTCCAAGCCGTTGGCCGCTTCGCGCACGGCCACGAAAATCCGCTGCAAAATGGCTCGCAGCATGTTGGAGGTCGATTTCGACCAGAACTTAAGCGGCCGCAAATAGGCGTCCACCGCGCCGGTCACGGCTCCGCAACCGCTGTGCCCGAGCATGACCAGCACCTTGACGCTCTCGCTCAGCGAGGTCAGGGCGAAATCGATGCTTCCCAGGCATTCGTCCCCCAGCACGTTGCCGGCCACGCGAATGACGAACAGATCATTGAAACCCTGGCCGAAGAGCATTTCCGTCGGCACGCGGGCATCCGAACATCCCACGACCACGGCGAACGGCGAAGGCTTGGGCATCGCTCCTTGCGAGCGGACCATGCCCACTTCGTAGACGTTGCACGGGACGATGTAGCGGGGTTCTTCTCCCCCGCCGCTGCTTGACCCGGCAGCTTTCCATCCATTGCGAGAACATCCGGTTGCCGTCTTCCAAGGTCGTGCGGGCCGCCTCGGCGTCGGGCGGCATCGGCTTGGCGGTGGGGTTTTCCGGATCGAACCGATAGACGTAATCGATGGTCTTCATGACGAACTACTTTCGGCGGAAAGGAATGGGAAGAGCAGGTACTGAAGCGCGGGAAGGCGCCCCAGGGGACAGCGCTCGGCGCAGTCGAGGTCCGTCCCACTTTACCGGCATCCTAACAGGTGCCGGCTCCGCACTCCACATCGCAATTCCTTGCGGCAGCGGCCGGTTCATCAGGGGACTGAAGTCCCCCGCTGGGCTCCACGTGCTTTGGGACGACTTTACGGCGCCAGGGCCGTCGCCGCTTCCGCCACCACCGGAAGCCACCTCGTGAGTGCCGTGGCAATCAGGATATAGACCGGAATGCCCACCGTTACGTTGTAGGAGAAGGTGAGGCCCAACGATGCCGCCAAAGGCAGGGTAGGACTGGCCTCGGGAATTGCCAGCCGTTGGACAGCCGGCACCGCAATGTACGAGGCTGCCCCGCACAGCACGGCAAACAGGGCGTACGTGCCGATGCCGAACGGCTCTCCGAGGAACATGCTGTACCCATGGGCGAGGCAAATTCCAATGGTCGCGAAAATATTCGGTGCCAGGATGCCGAAGGCGATGAACTTCCAACCGGCGGTGCGCAGGTCGCGCAAACGCCGGGAAGCCGTCATGCCCATCTCCAACAGAAACAGACACAGGACTCCCTGGAACAGGTCCACGAACAATTTGTCGTCTGCCCCCGTGACCGACACCCCTTGTTTACCGCTGATGAAGCCGATCAGCGATCCCGGCGAAAAGAGCAGGAAGATACCTGGATTCAAGAACACCTCGTGCATCAGTTCCTTGTTGAAGATCCCGTGGTGACGGCTGCGCAACCGGTCCGACTGGTGCTCCCGTTTTTCCAGCGCCATTTTCGTTTCGAGTTCTACAGGGTCGTCCGTCTCCGTTGCCATTCCCATTCGCGATGTCGAGCGTGACCGGGTGTTGTCGTTCGCCCCCATGCCCGTGAGCGCCGGCGGCTGCCATTTGGCGTTTCTCGACGTGCCCGTGCCCATGACCACTCTCTGCAACCGCCAGGTTCGGCGATCGGGCTAGCGGATTGTAACCGGCTTCGTCGGGCATATTGCCCAGGGTGTCCATGCCGTTTTGCCGGCATTTTGCTACGAGATAAAGGGCCACCAGGCACCCAGGGATCTCCATCACCGCCAGCATCACCGGCATGTAGGCGGCATAGGCGATTTTCGACGCTGACCAACACGCCGACGCATGTCACAAACGTGCCCGCCGAATCGGAACCGTAATATCCGCCCACCGTTGCCGCATCGATCTGCCGCAGACGCACGACCCGGCGCAGGATGACGTATGCGATGATTCCGATGATTAAATTAGTGATAAACCCAATGACCATGAAGCCGCCGGCCTGCGCAGCATGCTCGGGTCCAGATGCGCCAGTTCTTCGCCCCCATGCCAGCCAATCGCAATCAGTAGGTAGATCGTCAAGCCCTGGTAGATCACGTAGGGGAACTCAAAATTAACCCCCAAGATCGGCACCGAAAAACCCGCGTAGAAAAACAGCAGCAGTGGCTTGAACAAGTTGTGGGTAAAATTTTGCCAGAATTCATGCAACAGATCCATGAGCTCACCTTTCCAAAATGCCTGCCTGCCGTCAGGAAGAAGATAAACAGCCAGGTTGTCCGCCCGACGAGAAGTGGGGCTAAAATGGGAACTGCCTCGCGCAGCATGAACGAATGGCCGGCTGAGTGGACAAAGCAATGGGTGTGCCAGAGGCCGATAAGCGTGGCTGGCCGCACTCCGCTGTCAGGGGGCATTTCGCGAAATGATCGCTGTTTGCGCGGCCTTTGGCAGCCAATTTGCCTGAGAAGCCAGCAGCTAGATGTATTTCGCTGGATTTGAGATTGAAATACGAAACAATGCTAATTAGTCGCCGATACTTTCAGGAACTACGCATTTTGAGTGATCGGCTAGGTAGCTACAGGCATCAAATTTGATCTGTGTGAACAATTTTTAGCCACCCCAGAGGTCGAGGCAGGGCGCCGAGCCAGGGGTCAGAGGATCTAAAAAATATGAAGTCACGGCTTGTCACCCGGAGTGTGCTTGCTCCGGCGGTCTTCCTGAGCATGTTGGTTTTGGCTGTGGGGGTCGTGGCGGCCCGCTATGTGCAACAATTGCAGCGAAGCAATGCCGACGTGATGGCCCGCGAAGTCGCCAGCATGCTGGCGGCCGAGGATTTGAACGTCTGCATGCGTGAATTTCGCCATCAACTCAACCTGTTTCTCCGCGACGGCCAGCAGCGGCATTTGCAAGCGGTCCCCGCGTTGCGAGCCGATGCCCAAAGCTTGTTAGCTAAAGCCGAACGGCTCAGCCGTGCGAACCACGAACGCGAGCTCATCGACGTCGTCAATCGTGGCGCTCACGCCTTTTTCAACGAGTACGATCGGATCCTGCGCTCCGGCTTTTTCGGGCGACTTTCGTGCCGCCACGATCAAGCTCCTCGAGGAGCAGCTCGACCGGGACGTGCTGACTCCGGCGCGGGCCTACGTCGATTTTAGTCGTCAGGTGGTTGAAGGCACGAGCCGGGAAAGCCAGTTGTTGGCAAATCACATTCGCGTGGGCCTGATTTTTTTGGGGGCCTCTGGCGCCGTGGGTGGGTTGATGGCCGGCTTTGGCATTGCACTTGCCATCAGCCGATCCATCGTCCAATTGCAGGTGCCAATTCGCGGGGCAGCGGGCAAGCTCAACGAAGTGGTCGGGCCGGTGACATTCTCCGTCGGCAGCGGCTTGGACGGGGTGAACCAGATGCTCGAGCAAATGTCCGAGCATATCGCCACCGTCGTGGAACGATTGCAGCAGCGGGAACGCGAAGTGCTGCGAGCGGAGCACCTGGCGGCGGTCGGCCAATTGGCGGCCGGTCTGGCTCACGAACTTCGCAACCCTTTGATGCCGATCAAAATCTTGGTGCAAGCGGCCAGCGATCGAGGGAATGGGGCGGGCTTGCACGGTCGCGACCTGGCCGTCATCGAGCAAGAAATCACTCGGCTGGAACAATCGATCCAGGACTTCTTGGACTTTGCCCGACCGCCGGAGCCGGAGAAAATCGACTTTGATCTGCGCCCGGTGGTCCAACAAACGTTGGACCTGCTGACGGCCCGCGCAGACCAACAGCATGTGAGGCTCAGCGGGGACCTGCCCGACGAAGTCGTCGAGGTTGTGGCCGACCGAGGGCAACTGCGCCAGGTTCTGGTGAACCTGGTGCTCAACGCGCTCGATGCTTTGCCGGAAGGAGGGGAAATCGACGTGAGTTTGCGTGTCGAGCGGCTGGGCGAACAGATGATCGATGCGCCCCTGGTGGGCAATAGCTCTGGCGAGAGGAGATCCGAGGACAGGCAACCGAGTTCGCGCGAAGCCGTGCTGCTGAGCCGGCAGTTCGCCCGGCAAGCCCCGGTCCGTTCCGCACGGCTCGGTGACCGAGAGGAGCTCCTGCGAAGGGGCCTGTTGCCGGGATTGCTGGGCGGTTCGCCCGAGATGGGGGCGCGGCAAATCGTGCTGCGCGTGGGGGACAACGGGCTCGGCATTGATCGAAAAATTCTGCCTCGCGTGTTTCATCCGTTCGCCAGTACCAAGGAAACCGGCACCGGCCTGGGGCTATCGATTTGCCAGCGGATTATCGAAGCGCACGGCGGCACGATCGAAGCCCGCAACCGGAGAGCGGGTGGAGCGGAATTCACTTGCCGCTTACCGCCGGCGGGACCGCAGCGCCCGCACGCGCCGTCGACCGTGACGCCCGGCGCGGCCCCTTGAATCATTTGAACGGCAATACCGAGAACGATGCCATGCAACGATTGTTAGTTGTCGACGACGAGTCGAATCTGCTGTACGCGCTAAAAAAATATCTCAGCACGCCCACCTTGGAGGTGTTGACGGCGGCCACCGCTCAGGAAGGGTTGCGACTGGTCAAAGATGGTCTGCCGGACGCCGTGATCCTTGACGTGCGGCTGCCCGACATGTCGGGCTTGGACGCCTACGACCGGATCCGCCAGCTCGACCCGTTGCTGCCGGTCATCGTCGTCACGGCATTCGCGCGGAGCGAGACGGCCATTGAGGCCATGCGCCGCGGCGCCTTTGAGTATCTGCTCAAACCGGTCGACTACCACCAATTGCAACAGGCCGTCGCCAAAGCGCTCGAAGTGCGGCGATTGAGCCATGTGCCGGCGATCGTCGACGCCGAGGAATCCGCCGGAAGGCCGCGCCGATCGGATCGTCGGCCGCTCGGCCGCGATGCAAGAGGTTTATAAAGCCATTGGCCGTACGGCGCCGCAAGATATCACCGTGTTAGTGCAAGGGGAAAGCGGGACCGGCAAAGAGCTGGTGGCCCGCGCCATTTACCACTACAGCCGTCGCAGCCAGGGACCGTTTCTGGCGATCAATTGCGCCGCGTTGCCCGAGGCGCTGCTGGAGAGCGAGCTGTTTGGCCACGAGCGCGGCGCTTTTACCGGCGCCGAACAGCGGCGGTTGGGGAAATTCGAACAGGTGAGCGGCGGCACCATCTTTTTGGATGAAATCGGCGACATGAGCATGGCCACCCAGGCCAAGGTTCTGCGCCTGCTGCAAGAACAACGCTTCGAGCGCGTGGGGGCCAACGAGACGATTCAGACCGACGTGCGCGTGATCGCCGCGACGAACAAGGATCTTGCGGCGCTGGTCGAGGCGGGCCGCTTCCGGCAGGACTTGTTCTATCGGTTGAACGGATTCACCATCAGCGTGCCCCCGCTGCGCCAGCGCCGCGAGGACTTGCCGGTGCTCACGCGGCACTTTATTCATAACCTCAATCGCGAGTTGGGCAAACAGGTTCGGGCTCTGACACCCGAAGCCGAGGCCCTGCTGGCGGCGCACGATTGGCCGGGCAACGTCCGCGAGTTTCAAAGCGCCATCAAATACGCCATGCTGCACGCCAGCGGCGATACCATCACCAGCGACAATTTGCCTGACACGTGCCAGTCGCGCAGCGCGGGGGACGCTGAACCTATCGCGGAGTCCACCGAGTTCGAAACTGCCGCCAGCTCTTGGCCGGCGGCGAAAACGTCGCCGGCCGCGGGCAATGAACGCGAGTTGCAGGACGTGTCGCGGCTGGTGCATGAACTGTTGGAAAACCATGTCAGCGACGTCTATCGCCAGGTTGGCCTGGCCGTCGACCGGGTCGTACTGAACGTGGTATTGCAACACGTCCGTGGCAACCAGTTGCAGGCCGCGGAATTGCTAGGCATGTCGCGCACCACGCTGCGCACGAAACTGCGCCGCTTGGGCATGACCGTGGAAAAACAACTCGTGGCGGACGATCGGTGAAACGCCGAGATTGTCCAGCGATTTCCGGCGATTCGGACGTGTGCCTTTGCCCCGCTCAAACGTGTGTGGCATAATGCTCGGGCACACGCTCTTCCGTGCTCCCCCTGGCATTTTCCCCCGGATTTGCAACCATGAAGACTTCCGTTGTGATCGCCGTCGCCGCATTTTTATTCAGCCTGGCCCATGCGATGGCCGCGGAGCCGTCGTCCGCTACGAACCCTAGGAGCAAGAACGCCGTGAGCCTCAAACAAGTTCCCTTCGGCAAGACGCCGCACGGTGAAGTCGTGACTCTGACCACCTGCACCAACGCGCACGGACTGGTGCTCAAGCTCATCGATTACGGCGCCACCGTGGTCGCCGTCGAAACGCCCGACCGGCACGGCAAGCTGGCCAATATCAATCTCGGGTTCGATACGCTCGACGCCTATCTCAAGCACAAGGCCCATTTCGGCACGACGATCGGCCGCTTTGGCAACCGCATCGCCAAAGGCAAGTTCACCTTGGATGGGCACGCCTACCAGTTGGCGACCAACAACGGTCCCAACCATTTGCACGGCGGCCCGGGCGGTTTTGACCAGGTGATGTGGAAGGCCCAGCCGATCGAGAGCGGGGATGCCGTCGGCGTGAAGTTCACCTACCGCAGCAAGGATGGCGAAGAAGGTTACCCCGGCAATCTCGACTCGACCGTCTCGTATACGTTGACCAACGACGACGAATTGAAAATCGAGTATTCAGCCAAGACCGACAAGCCGACGGTGGTCAATCTCACCAATCATTGCTATTGGAATCTCGCGGGAGCCGGCTCCGGAAATGTCCTGGGTCACGAGTTGCAGCTTAACGCCGACGCTTATATTCCGGTCGATGGCACGGCGATTCCCACCGGCCAGATCGCCCCAGTTGCCGGCACGGTCATGGATTTCACCAAAAGCCATGCGATCGGCGCTCGGTTGAAAGAGACGAACAATGGCCCGGGCGTGCCCCAGGGGTATGACCACTGTTACGTCCTGCGCAGCCAGGACGGCTCGCTGGCTCTCGCGGCGCGCGTCAAGGAGCCGAACAGCGGTCGCGTCATGGAGGTCTACACGACCGAGCCCGGCATTCAACTCTATACGGGCAATTTTCTGGACGGCGATCCGATCAACGGCGGCCACAAGCAGCATGCCGCGTTTTGCCTGGAGGCCCAGCACTATCCGGACTCGCCGAATCAGCCGAAGTTTCCCACCACGGTTCTCAAGCCGGGCGCCACCTATCATCAGCTGACGATGCACAAGTTTGCTGCCGAGTGACGGCGGGGTCGCGCGGAGCCGAGGGCCGACGACCGAGTTTAATAGTGCCGACGTCGCATGGCACCGCGGCCGGCGGTTTGGCGCGGGCAAATTACAATCCGCGCGGCCATGATCCAAATCGCCAAGAACATCATCGCAAGCACGGCGTTGATCCAGTAATGCGGCATGTTTGGCGCGTTTGCGGCGGGCAAAGGGGGCAGGGACGACTCGGCGTGGCAGGATCTTTTGTTTCTTTCGGCATCCGCCGCTAGCATCCTGCACTTTAACTCGACGCCTCGCGAGCAATCTCATCGGCCGATTCGCATAGTCTCGGCGCACCGATTTTGATCACTTCATTCCGCGGCCTGTGTGGCGATCCCTGAGGCCCCCTCAAAGCTTGCTCTGGGCTTCGGAATTGCGCATCGAGAGGGCCTTGCGCTGCCCTTGCGCTTTGCGGACCTGCACTTCCAGATCGGCCTCGGTCTTGTGGGCCCATTCTTCCAGCCGCGCAATCCAATCCAGGGCTTTCTTGTCGTGCAGAGAGACCACGCCCAACTGCTCGTCCCGGCTGCGGCGAGCCATGCCCCTTAATTAAGCGCAAACGTCCAACAGGCGCAATGCCAGTTCGTCCAGGCGTTCGGGACCATAAGGTTCCAAAGTCATTTTTATGGCCGCTAATAAGGGTTGTATTTTGGATGAAATCATTCGAATTGATTTCCGCCTATTGTAGACGAACTTTACTGTCAACACGAGTCTTTGGCCGTAATATACGACTTATAGGGGGAATGAGATGCAAAAAGAGTATAAAATTTGGTTCAAAATAGTGGTTGAATTATGGCCACTTTATACCTTACTATCGGCCATATCGAGTGTGCATCTGCCGTTAGGCTTCCACTTCGTGCCCGGGAAAACGGTCAAACCTTGCCAGGAATCAGAGCCATGATCCTCCAACCGCAACATGCCAGATCCAGCGGCGACTTCCGGACGGCCGTCCCGTGTTTCTCTCGCTCCGTCGGTCGTGCTGCGCACTTCGGGCGGCCGCGGCTTGCCTGCAACCGCCAGCAGCGTGGGTTGCCCCGCCACGTCTGATTCGCCTGGCCCTGGAACCGGAAGGCGAAGACGAGGATCCGGACGACGAGGACGACATGGAGGACGACTGGGACGACTTTGCGGCCGCCGAACCGTCGCCGGAACCTCCTTGGGAAGTTTGGGATCCTCTGGACGACGAGCCGGCGGAACCGGCGCAGGGGGACTTTTGGCCCGATCTGCCGGACGACGACGACTAACCCATTTCTTGCAACCCCAGCCAGTGCCGGGCAGGGAACTCGGCGCGACCCTCGGCCAACCCTTTAGGAAACCTCATGACACGCTGGACAACGCGCCGCTGCCAGTCGGCCCCACAAACCGCGGCGCAGGGATTTTTCAGGAGGAATTTTTCGATGATCGAGCAAAGCAGAATTGAATTGGTCGAACGTCTGTTGGCTGACGACAAGCTGTCGCAGCGCAAGATCGCCAAGCTGGCGGGGGTCAGCCGGGGCACGGTGGCCGGCATCGCCGACGGTTCGCGTCCCGACTACTCGGCCCAACAAGTTGTGGAAAGCGAGGTCGAGGAGCCGACTGGCCCGCCGATTCGTTGCCCCGGGTGTGGCGGACGCGTTTACGCCCCGTGCCACTTGTGTCGCGTGCGCCGGATCAAGGAAGAGGAGCGACGAAAGCATCCGGAGGGCCGTCGGCGGATTCGTCCAGACGCCTCGTGCCAGGTTGTCGATTGCGCATTGTCCGTGCCCTCCGTTGCGATGGCCGCCGGCTAGAGCCATACGGTGGTCCAGGTGCAGGACACCATGTTCCCGCTAAGAAGGCATTTGACGATGCACCCGGCTACAATGCGAAAGAAGCACCCGCAGTTCCCAATGACGTGCTGGGAAATCTTAACGTCAATCATGGCCTAGTTACTGGTAAGCAGGCTTCTTTGTATAGTGCCTTTGCAAAGACAGGCTGGTAGGTCAGGCACTCCCGTGCCTGACATGCGTTCAAGAACGCGTGCCATCGAGCGTGAATAAAGAAACAAGCCACCCGGCGAAAAATAACGGCGATAGTTCGACATGTTCGCCTGGTTAGGGAATGTCAGGCACGGGAGTGCCTGACCTACACGGCTGCCGAATTACCAATTGCCAGGTAATATCCAGCAAGCGATCAATAATGGTCTGCCGCTTGCAGAAGGCGCGGCGTGGGCCAATAGTGACGAGGTGATTTATGAATTCTAATGAGCTAAGGAAACAGGTCGGAGATTGGACAACTTTTGATCCGGGAGCAATCGAAGCTTTTTTTCAACTTGTCGATCAACCTGACTTAATCTGGAACGATTTGCTCCTCGGCTTGGCGCATCGGGGACTCATCGCAGAGATATCTGCGATCCGATTGCACCATGAACTCGGTATTTCGGTCCCTGCGTCGGGATTTATTATGGAACGTAGTTTTTGGGATCATGAACTAGTGTAGTGCTTCACTGTTTCGGGAACTTATTTGGTTGCTTGTGCGTCGAAGGGTTCATCAGGAGGATGAACCTATGCGGATCGCACCAGCCATTGTAGTTTCGGAGGAAGATCGCCGGACCTTGCAGCGCTGGTCGCGAGGCCGCAGCACGGCGGCGCGACTCGTGCTGCGAGCCAAGATCGTTTTGCTGGCCGCTGCCGGCAAGTTGAACAAGGACATTGCCACCGAGTTGAAGACGGGCATGAAGACCGTGTGCCAATGGCGGAGTCGCTTTGCCAAGCAGGGGCTGGCAGGCATCGAGAAGGACGCCCCGCGTGGTGCTAAGCCGGCCAGCACCACCGCGGCGCTGGCTGCGGAGATCGTTCGTAAGACCACGACAGAAAAGCCACCGGCCGCGACACATTGGAGTACGCGTACGCTGGCCGAAGAATTGGACACGTCGCCGTCGATGGTTCAGCGCGTTTGGAAAGCCCACGGCCTGCAACCGCATCGCACCAAGACGTTCAAGCTGTCGAACGATCCGCAGTTTGCCGAAAAGCTGATCGATGTCGTGGGCTTGTACCTGAACCCGCCGGAGCATGCGATTGTCCTCTGCGTCGACGAGAAGAGTCAGATTCAGGCCCTGGATCGCACCCAGAAGAGTTTGCCGATTTATCCGGGCCGCCTGGGGACGATGACCCACGACTACAAGCGAAACGGCACCACGACGCTGTTTGCGGCGCTCAACGTGGTGGAAGGAATTGTCATCGAAGCATGTATGTCTCGGCATCGACATCAGGAGTGGATCAAGTTTCTGAAACACATCGACACCGCGACTGACCCGGCAGCTCAACTGCATTTGATTGCCGACAACTATGCAACCCACAAGCACCCCAAGGTGCGACGATGGCTGGCGCGCCATCCGCGATTTCATATGCACTTCACACCGACCAGCAGCTCTTGGCTTAACCTGGTGGAACGCTGGTTTCGCGATCTCACGCAGAAGCGGTTGCGGCGCGGCACGTTCACCAGCGTCCGTCAACTGCAGGAGGCCATTTTCGAGTACGTCGAGCATCACAACGACCGGACTAAAGGTTACCTCTGGAAGGCCCTGCCCGATGCAATCCTGGCCAAAGTTCGCCGCGCCCGAGCCGTTCTCGATAACTCCCCAACAACTTGAAGCACTACACTAGATGCGAGAAATGTGCCAGTAGGTTCCGTTGTCAGGGAACGGAATAGGTTGCCATGACGGAGACGCGGAAAAGGTGGAGGAAACCGAATATTATACGATCTTCGACATCATTGCCGAATTACCGGCCTAGCAAGTCCTTGGAGGACATTTGAAGAAGCATTCCTGTGGCTGGAGGCCGGCTCCAGTCTGGTAGGTCAGGCACTCCCGTGCCTGACATGCGTTCGAGAACGCGTGCCATCGAGCGTGAATAAAGAAAAAGCCACCCGGCGAAAAATAACGGCGATAGTTCGACATGTTCGCCTGGTTAGGGAATGTCAGGCACGGGAGTGCCTGACCTACACGGCTGCCAAACCGGCCTGTACACAACTTTCACCCACCACCTCTGGCCGGTGAAGGTTGACCTGACTCCCGCCGCACGGGAGAATTAATGCCTCTCATGATGAATGCAAGGGCTTTTGGGGGCTACCGCCATGCCATTGACTGTCCAATGCGAAAAATGTGGCAAGCGTTTGCAGGCGCCCGATGCGCTGGCCGGAAAACGCGTCAAATGTCCGGGATGCGGCGCCCCGGTTGCCGTGCCCGCGGCTGCTCCCGCAGCGAGCCTCTTAGACGAGTTGGGGGAGGATGACCTGTTTTCGGGCGGCGCGTCGGATAATCTCGACAAACTGTCGCAGGCCGTCGGGAAATCGCTTCCGGCCGCAAGAGCCTCGTCCCCCGGGAGCGATCCGCTCGGCCCGACGCCAACGTCGCATGCCAAGTCGAAAAAAGACCTGCGACCTGTGCTCATCGTCGGTGGTTCCATCGGCGCTGCAGTATTGCTCGTTATCCTGCTAGTCGTCGCGGCGATCTTTATGTTCCGCGGAGACTCGGCGCCCGTAACTGCGCTGGCCGATGGCACGCAGGCCGTGCCGGCCGAACAGGTGCAACCTGCGGCGCCTGCGGTTTCGCCGGCGCCGGTTGCGACCGCTCCGAGCAACGGGACGGCGCCGACCGAGGACCTGTCCTCGCTCCTCGAGCGCCTCCATTGCCCGCCGCGTCGTCGGCAGCGGCCGCCAACTCCGCGTTGCCAGCCCAAGCTCCGGCCAATGCGGCGGCACCACCGGCTCAGCCTGGAGCGCCGGCTCAGATGGCATCTGTGAGGCCGCCAGTTGCTCTCGCTCCTCCCAAGGCCCCGGCGCCGGTGGTGAATGCCCCGCCGCCGGTCGTGAATGCGCCGCCGCCGGTGCAAAATATTCCGCCCCCTCCTCCTGCTTTTCTCGACCCGCAGCAGAAGGCCATGCACGAGGCAGCGGCCCGCGAGCAGGTTAAGGTATTGCGGCAATCTTATCTGGCGCTGCTCAGCGGCGATCCCAAAGTTTTGTTGGAACAGATTCGCTGGGCGCCTGCCGCCAAGCGTCCTACCCTTGGACTTCGCTGGGGCGTGAACTTGGCGGTGCCCCAAATGGCCAAAGCCGGACATCCTCAGCCCCCAAAAGCGGCCGACAGCGAACAGGCCATTATTCAAGCCATCGGGCCGGCCGGCACAAAACTTCTGGCCGGGCTTGACCAGCGCATCGCCCGTGGCGACTTCGGCGGCGAGTCCGGCTCCGTAAACGGCGCCGCGCGTCAGGTCACGGTGCTGCCCGGCGAGGATCGCGGCGAAGTTCTGGCCGCGGCCCGCGAACGCGACGTGGACGTCGTGATCCTGCTCAAATTGGAGTTCCAGGCCGCGCACCATCGCAAGAAGAAGGGCGCGGCTTCAGCCGCGGGAGGCCCGGCAAGCATGTCTGCAACGTTGAGCGCGCGGATCGTGGACGTGGCCAGCGGAACGCCTGGCTGGTCCTCCGATTCGCTCAGCAACAAGAACAATGCCACGGTCGAAAAGGACGCGATTGAATGGGCCGACGACAGTTTCCGGCAAATCGATGAGTTCAGACTGCAGTCTGTGCCCGATGATCTGGACGAGAAGCAGGTCGATAAACGGATGGACGAGTTGGAAAAAAAGAAACTCGCCAAACCGCTGCCGGCTTTGCTGGAAGTTCGCTATTACCAAGTCAAGGGACTGATCACGGTCGAGCGAGCCAACGCTTTTTTCACGCAGATTCTCGGGGAGCAGGGGAACCTGTTGACGAGCGACGACGCGAAAGAGCGGAAGCGGGCACTGGAAAAGATGCCGAAGCTGTAAGGCACAGACGGCGGAGTCTGGCGGAAAATCCCCAGGCTCACGCCCGGGGCTCGGAGATCGCCTAGCTCACCGGGGGCGCTTCGCCCGTGATGTATTGCCGCCAGGCGTCGAGTTGTTCTTGCGTCAGGCTGTTGTCGCGGGTGATTTCGTGCTGCAAGTTGGCGCCCGTGTTGCCGACGCTCACGTGGACCATCAAGCGGCCGTTTTCCTGATATTCGAAGATCACGTCGATCGGCGTTTGCGCCGGCAAGCCCCGCGGCAGGTTCCGCACGACGCACTGGCCGATTTGCGTGCAATCGTCGGGCGAGGCGCTTTCGCCTTCCACGATCTGCACCAGGATCGACGCCTGATTGCGCCTTCTGGGTGCGAAAGACACGCTTCGCCGTCACCGGCAGGGCCGTGTTGCGGGGGATGACGATCGCGTTGCGCTTGCGACCGGTCTGGGCGTCGGTGGCCACGACGCCCAGGCTGTGCGAGTTGACGTTGCGAATCCGCAACACCGGCGATTCGCCCCGGCTCTTTGGCCAGCAGCACGCCGGCGTGCAGCGCGGCGCCGTGGGCCACGGCCTCGTCGACGGCCACCGAACCGTCCGGCTCCTTGCCGCACAGCTGCCGCAGCATCTGGCCGACCATCGGCATGCGCGTCGAACCGCCCACCAGCAGCACATTGTCGATGTCGTTCCAGGTCAGGCCCGAGGCTTGCAGCGTCTGCCGGGTCGTGAATTGCGTCCGGTCGAGCAAGTCGCGGGTGATTTCTTCGAACTTCTCGCGGGTGACTTCGACCCGCACGGCCTGTCCCTTGTAGTCGCAACTGATGTGCGTCTTGGCTCGGGCTGAGAGGGTCCGTTTGGCGTCTTCGCACTCGCGCCACAGGCGGCCGGCCGTGTTGGGGTCTTGCCGCGGGTCCATGCCGGTAGCGGTTGATGAACTCTTCGGCCACGAAGTCCATCAGCCGCTGGTCCCAATCCTGGCCGCCGAGTTGCACGTCGCCGTCGGTCGCCAAGGCGGTGAATTCGGCCCCCTTGATCTCCATGACGGTGACGTCGAACGTGCCGCCCCCCAGGTCGTACACCAGCAGCTTGCGCGGCTTGTTCGCGCTCCCTTCGACGTCGAGGAAGCCCTTGAGAAATCCATAGGCGATGGCCGCGGCGGTGGGCTCGTTGATGATGTCGAGCACTTCCAGCCCGGCCATGTAGCCGGCGTCCTGCGTGGCCTTGCGGCGGACTTCGTCGAAATAGGCCGGCACGGTAATGACGACCTTGTTGAAGGGGCCGATCTGGCGGCGGGCATCTTGTTTGAGCTTGTTGAGGGTGAAGGCCTGGATCGCCTCGGGCGGGAACTTGCGGCCTTGCAGTACCTTGTGGTAGGTCCGATCGCCCAGTTCTCGCTTCACGCATTGGGCGACGTGTTCGGCCTCGGTGGCCATGGCTTTGAGGGCTTCCTTGCCGACGACGACTTGCTCGGATTCGAACAACACCACGCTGGGCGTGACCAGATCCCCCTCGGCATTGACCAACGTAACGGGCCGGCCGTGCTCGTCCAGGTAAGCCACGGCCGAATACGTGGTGCCCAAATCAATGCCCACGGCCGGAATGCTTTCAGCGCTCATCGACATCTCGATTCAGAGGTGTTCTTAGGGATTTTGTGGGGCCGTCGGCGGCGTGCCCGGGTTGGCCGACGTTTCCGTGACGGCCGGCGGCAATAGGGGCAAATTCAAGTGCAGGAAGTTCGACTCGGGCCTCATCCAGCACAAGATATAGTAACCCAAAGACAGCCCCAGCACCGACGACGTTAAATGGGCGACAAGATTGACGATCGTTCGTGCGGCGGAATTGCTCTTTCGCCGCTTGGTGCGAACGTAGGGGCCCGTTAAATCGGCCACTTCGTCGCCGGGCACATGCCCCGCCAGGAACTCGGTTGAGTATTCGTCGGGCTGCGGCGTCGCATCCGCTTGCGGAGCGTAAGCTTGTTGCAGGGCATAACCTTGTTGCGGCGTGTTGTCTTCTTGCAGCGCGTAGCCGTCGTCGGATTCACCCGGGCGAACAATACTGAGAGAGGGGTCTGTCGAGAGTCGATTCGTGTCAGCCGCGGCAGGCGCTAGCATTTGAGGCCGCTCAGGCGCCGGACCTTGTTGAGCCGCCGCCGGATCTTGCTGCGGCCAGGTTGGCATTGCCGGATTGGCAGTGGACTGGGCGTCCGCGATCAGCCGCGCAAAAGGCTCAAACCCGGCGCCGGCCGTGACGGCCTTCGTCCAGCGCGATAGCCGCTCGTCGGTCAGGCAATTCTCGCGATCCATTTCGATCAACAGGTTGCGATCCGTGCCGCGCGCCGTGGCCGTTACGTCCAATCGCCCGTTGGCACAGTACTCGTAACTCACCGCAATCGGCCATCCTTCCGGCAGTCCCACCGGCAGATCGCGGAGCACGGCCCGCGCCACCACCGTACACTGGTCGGGCACGTTGCTCTCGCCTTCCAAGACACGCACCACCACGGAGCGTTGTCCGGACGTTTGCGTGGCAAACGTTTGTTCGGCGCGGCAGGGCAGGGGGGTGTTCCGCGGAATCAGGATGACGTTCTGTTTGCGCAGCGTCTCGGCTTCAATGCTCTCAATCCCCAGGCTATGAGCATTGACATCGATAACCCGGAAACGGGTGCCCGAGCGGCTGGCGTCGTCCTTGGCCAGCAGATAGCCCGCGAAAATCGCCGCTCCGCGCGCCACGGCCTCATCCGGATTCACGCCATGCTCCGGCTCCAATCCCGACAGTTCGCGCAGCATGCGGACGACCATGGGCATGCGGGTCGAGCCGCCCACCAGCAGCACATAGCTGACGTCGCGCCACGCGAAGCGGCCGCCGGAAAACAATTGTCGCGTGGTATGGGCGGTGCGTTGGAGCAAGTCGACGGTCAATTCCTCGAACAGTTCGCGGGTCACCGGCACGTCGCAGGCCTGGCCTGCGTACTCGACGTGAATATCGGCCCGATCGCGTACGCTTAGAGTATGCTTCGCGTCCTCGGCCGCGCGGTCCAGTCGCGCCAAGGCGAGCATGTTTTCGCGCGGATCCAGGCGGAACTTTTTCCCGAATTCCTCGGCCGCGTAGTTTCGCAGCCGCGCATCCCAATCGCGTCCGCCAAGTTGCACGTCGCCATCGGTGGCCAGCGTGCGGAAGCTGCCGGCCGCCAGTTCGATCAGCGAGACGTCGAACGTTCCGCCTCCCAAATCATAGACGAGCACCTTCATGGGCTGGCGCACGCAGCCGGCAGGATCCAGATAGCCGAGTTGCTCGCCGAAGGCGAGTGCGGCGGCCGTGGGTTCGTTGACGATGTCGAGTACCGCCAGGCCGGCCATCTCGCCGGCATCGGCCGTGGCCTTGCGGCGCGGCTCATCGAAATAGGCCGGCACCGTGATGACGACCTTGAGATCCCAGCCCAGGCCTTCGGCCGCATCGGCGCCGAGCCGCCGCAAGATGCAGGCCTGAATCACCTCGGGGGGCAAATGGCCGCCGCGGATCCTGCCGCCGGTAATGCGGCTGGCCCATATCCCGCTTCGGACAGTCGGCCACGCGGTCGGGATCGGTGATCAGGGCTTTCTTGGCATCGCGCCCGACTACCAACTCATCGTCGTCGAACAACACGACGCTGGGAGTCAGCAGGTCGCCTTGGCGATTGCGGACCATGACCGAACGACCGGCCTCGTCCAGCCGAGCGACGGCGGAGTAAGTCGTCCCCAGATCGATCCCAATGGCTTGCGTGGTCGACATTGGCCAGTCGCGGCAACGTGGCGTGAGTTATCCAGCGATTCGAGCGGGCGCACGGCGACCCGAAAGCACCGGCAGAACCCGCCGGCGTGCAGATCCGCCGAGACTTGCACTTTATCCGGCAGGGGGAAATTGGGCAACGGTGGGGGCGGCGAGCTGACAACCGCGGAATGTTGAACGCGTCTAAGCCTCGACAGCCAAAATCTCTCCCCGTCCCAGTGAAACCTCGTCGCCGTGGTAAATCCGATAGCTGGCGCGCGATAGCTCGTTGGGAAACGCGAATCCCTGACGCTGCAGGTCGCGCAGTAAAACCTGCATGGCCACCGGCTCGTAGCGGCAACCGGGGCGGAACGTTGGCAACAGGTTCGGGCAATGGGGGCCCAAGATGGCGATCGTGCCGCGGCGCATTCCGGCGCCGGGGTGTTGTCCGCAGCGGCCGAAGATCAGCAGACTGCCGGCGAGCATATTGACGCCGGCAAAATCTC
This sequence comes from uncultured Planctomycetia bacterium, assembly GCA_963807715.1. Classification (GTDB taxonomy): domain Bacteria; phylum Planctomycetota; class Planctomycetia; order Pirellulales; family PALSA-1355; genus CAWECK01. The sequence goes on along the minus strand of CAWECK010000012.1, from coordinate 32,052 downwards.
CACAGTCGCCGGCCACGGCCAATAATCCCCGGCGCATCGAATGCCCCGCTTCGTCGCCGACGTTTCCCGTGACCAGGATCGTTCCGCCGGTCATGCCCCGTACGCTGCCCCGATAGGCGGCGCCGGCCAGGTTGCCCGCGTTGCCGTACACGCGAATGAGGCCGCCCCGCATTTCGGCTCCCAGCCAGTCGCTGACGTTGCCGGTAACTTGGATTTCGCCCCCCTGCATTTCGCTGCCCAAATGCCGGCCGGCATTGCCGATAACCCGGACCAGGCCACTGGTCATCCTGGCGCCGATGCCGTGAACGCTGTGCAGGTCGCCGGAGAATTCCAAGATGTTGTCGGATGGGTCGCCGCTGATGCGGAATAGTTCGGCTAAGGGAAGTTTTCGATTGCCGTGCAGAATTTGCCAGCACTGGATTTCGTCCAGGGGGCGGTCGCGCAGTTGGTCGGGCGGGAGGTTGAAGACTTCGATGGGGATGGAGTCTGACGGCTGGCAGTGGAGTTTGAGGGGCATGTGGTTTGTTGGGTGCGGGGATAAATGTTAGCGTTGGTTCGGAGGAACCCAGGGAGGGCAGTCCCTGGGCTTTCCGGCTGTTTTGGCTTTCGCTGAATTGCGTTCTAGGGTTCTGGCTTTTGGGGGCGTTAGCCGCAGGAAACGGTTTCGTGCGGGCCGAGTTGGTCTTCGGCCACCGGGTAGTTGCCCAGGCGAACCGTGTAATAACGCTCGAACCAATCGGCGATATTCGCATGCACGCCTTCGTCGTAGTCGGGCGCTACGTGCAGGGTTTTGCCCATCGTCGGAGCGCGGATCTCGCCTTGTTCCACGATCACCTGGCCGGCTTTGATTACATAGCGAGGTAGTTCGAACATTACTTCCGCGTTTTCGTGCGGCGTGTAGATGGTAATGTCCGCATCGGCCCCCGGTCCCAAATGTCCCTTGTGCTTGAGGCCCAAAATCCGTGCCGGCGCGGCGCGGGTAATGATGCAAATTTCGTTGAGCGTGTACTCGCGGTCCAGGTCCGCCAGCGACGAACGCTCGCGCACCGCGGGATGGACGGTCTTGAGCACGTCCTGCCGCCAGGTGCGATCCATCAGCAGGCGGATGATCTGGGGATAGGCCAGAAACGAGCCGCCGTTCGGATGATCGGTGCTCATCACCACTCGCCACGGATCGTTGACCTGCAGATACCACTCCAGTCCGATGGCCCATTGCAGGGCGTTGACCAGGCTCTTGTTCTTATACTCGATCGGCGCGATGCCGCAGCCGGCCTCCATTTCGATGTCGCAGGAGAACCAGCGAGTGCCGTACATGTTGCTCAGGTAATAACCCAGCGGGCCGTCTCCCGTCATGCTCGTCGTGGGGCCGAACATCACCTGGCCGACGTCGACCGTGATGTTCGCGATGCGCGTTGACGTAATCCGCCAGGGGCCGGCACCTTGCGAGCTGAAGTGTTCTTCGTCGCCGTCCCCGCCGCCGTAGCTGTGAAACTGAATGTGCGTCAGGTGGCCGCCGTGTCCTTCCAGCGCCTGCATGGTTTCCAGCGTGGTCGTCCAGTTGCCGGGCATTCCCAGGTTGTTGGCATGGATGTGGACCTGGTGCGGCAGCCTCAGTTCGGCCGCCGCCCGGGCGACTCTCGAGAATGATCTGCCGCGGCGTGACGTCAAAGTGTTCGACCTGGCGTGTCGAGCCCGGTCACGTTGCCGCCGCTGGTTTGCTTCCAGACTTCCACGCCGCCGGGATTGACCAGTTTCGGCGCGTAGGCCTTGGCGGCGCCCAGCACCCAGCCGAGAAACGCCGTGACCCGCTCCTGCTCGCCGCGGCCGATGCATCGCGCATCAGGTATTCGTTGTTCCCCAGCAGGATGTAAAAGCCCTTGTCGATGCAGGGCGTGTCGGCCAGTTCTTCGTGCGCGTGCCGCGCGGCCGAGGGGTGCGATGGCCGCGTCGAAGGCGGTGGTATAGCCGAGCGCGGCGTACTTGTAGCCGGTGGCGAACGTGCTGGGGACGCTCCCCATCGTGCCGCTGTGCGTGTGCCGCGTGCGGAGGACCGGCTCGGCCAGGCGTTTTTCTTCGCAGCGCATGCGGCGGGCAAAATTGACCGTCGGCCCGGCGATGTGGCAGTGCATGTCGACGCCGCCGGGCATGACCACCATGCCGCGCGCGTCGATCGTTCGGGCTGGGACGAACCTGGCGGGATCGGTCGGGGCGCGAACGATGCGCTCGCCGTCGATCCATAGATCGCGCGACCTCGCCATCGATGCCGTTGGCCGGATCGTAGACGCGTGCCGCCGGCGATTTTGAAAAGTGTCATAATACCGTTTTTATAGCCTGAAACCTGGTCGGGAGCATGAACAGGGCCTTAGTTGGTCGATTGCCGGATCTGGGCTTCCAGCATTTCGAGGATTTGAACGTCGCTGGGCAACTCCGTGGTCAGAATGGGCCGCACCGGAAGCGGTACGTCATCGGCGCGGTACACGACTCCGCTTTGGTGGATGCTGTAAGTTTTCGTTGTGAAAGACACGGCGGCATGCTCCACCGTGGGCGTCGTGCGCCAATCGACGGCCACATACGGTATGGCCCGCAGCCGGTTGGCTGCTGCCGGCTGTAACTCGGTTAACGGATTGCTGGCCAGGATCAGCGCCGCGTCGGCTTCGCCCCGCTCGAGCACGGCCTGCGCGGCGTAGTCGTCTGGATTGAAACGTGGGAAGCCGGCCGCCAGGTTGACGGCATAGGGATAGCCGGTTTGCCAGGCGAGCACATTGTCGGCGCCGGCCGGATTCCCCGCTCTGCGCAGCGACCGAGTCACGAAACGAGCCTGCGCGTTCAGGTCGTGAACCAGGGCCAGCAGAGCCTCGCCGTTCCAGTGGCCGCCGGCACGTGACAGCAATTTGGAGTCGTAGAAAACGGCTCCGAAGCGGGCTCTTCGCATGCGCTCCGCCAGGTCTTGCCAGACGGAGAGCGGTTGACCGGTCGCTTGCTGCACGGTTTGCGGGTCGAGAGGCCGGTGACCGCTGCCTGCGGCCGATGCGCCGCTCTGCACCAGCGCTCGCAATGTCCATAAGGCTGCGAAGTCGGCGCCTGGCATTAGCGGGATGAACTGGTCGGCCGCCGCGGCGGTTTCGGTCGGCTGGTGATCCACCACGATGCACGTTCGATCGGCGCGGCCACGCGGAACGAACATGCCAGCACGCCCGAGCGTGTAGCGTTCAAAATGGCGCGGCTGGTCGACGGCCGGATCGCAGCCCCAATAAATGATCAGATCGCCGCGGTTGGTGACCTCTCCGAGCGTGGCGATCACTTCGCCGATGCCCTGTAGGCCCAGGCCCAGTGGTCCTTGATCGCTGGTCGGCGTATCGAGGGTTGCACCCAGCCAATCGGCGATGGCCGCGGCCCTCCGCTGCGCTGCGCAAGTTGTCTCGCTCAAACCGTAAACGAGTGGAGCCCGGGCCGCGAGCAAGAGCCGCGTCGCCTCGGCAATGCCGGAAGCTATCGAGGCCGGTTGGCCGTGGATACGGCAGGCCGGTCCGAGAGCGTTTTCGGCATTGGCGGCCGATTGGTCGAAGAACCAGCTCTGGCCGGCCGGGCAGGCGCTGGGCCGCCAGGATCTGTTGGCCGCGCAGCCGCAATTGAATGTCGTCGCACAGACATCCGCAATGCGTGCAGAGCACATCCGCGACGTTGCGCTCGGCGATCTCAGCGGGCACGGATTCGGAATGGCGCGGTACAGTCAATCCAAACTCCTCGCCTATCTTGTGTTCATGTGGGCGTAGGCCGCAATGCACATCATCAAGTAGACGAGGCTCAATCCCCACCCGGCCAACTGCACGATCAGCGGAAGCGGCTGGTTCAATAGCTTTGCTACGAGCATCCCGACTAAAAGCACCGACCCCATCATACCGGCTCCGGTCGCCGGGTCTAATGACCGCAACTGTCCCATGCAGACGCTCACGAACAGAATCACGAGCATCAATTGGCGGATAGTGAGCTGTTTGTCCTCGTTGAACTGGACTGGGCCGGTCGGCGCCGATTGGCGCCGATTGGCCTCTTCGAGCCGCGCCAGCACTTGAGCAGCCGATTCGGCATCTGAGGGGAGCGGCTCGTAGGCCGCGTCGTCAAATGGCGTATTCGGCAGCAATTTCGCCGGCGGCCCCTCTCCTTGCGGCGGTTGCTCGTGGTCCGACATGGCGACGGCGAGAGCTAACGAAGGTGGCACGACGTGCTGGACGGTCAAAGGCTATTTCTTCTCGACAAGCCAGATGTTTCGATAGCGGACCGGATTTCCGTGATCCTGCAGGTATAGTGGTCCAGGCTCGGGGCCTTCCTTCACCGGGGCGGCGGTTGTCGACTTTGGCAGCTTGACGTCGCGGTGAATCAGGACATCGTTGTGGCGAACCGTGATGACCGCATCCTTCACCTTTTTGCCATCCTCATACTGGGCTGCCGTAAAGTCGACGTCGTAGGTCTGCCAGCTCAGGGGTGGAAAGCACATGTTTTCGTCCGGCGCTTTGATCGAATAAATGCCGCCGCACTCGTTGTTTTCCCCCTTGAGGCCGAACGAGTCGAGCACCTGCACCTCGTAGCGGCCTTGCATGTAGGTGCCGCTATTGCCGCGGCCTTGGCCTCGGGCCGTGGGCATGAAGGGCAACTGAAACTCCAGGTGCAGCGTAAAGCTTTGGAACTTTTCCTTGCTGGTCGCCCCTTGCATCAGCAGCCCGTCGGGCGTCAGGCGGCCCTTTTCGAAGGCGTCGGGAGTGGAGCCGTCAAACAGCACCACGGCTCCCTCGGCTGCGCGGGCACCCAGCGTTTTACTTTGCCGCTCTACTTTTTTCAGTTCCCCGAGTTTCAAATTGCCGATGGTGGTCAGCCTGAGCGTGCCGTCGCTGATCGTGGCATCGTAGAGGTCGTTATGGATTTTGAGGACACCGTCTTTAGCCTCTCCGTCAGCGTCTCTTGGAACACTTCCGTCCCAGCCATCGCCCGGCAGCCCACCGATATAGCCGACGCCGCGAAACTTGCCGTCCCCCAGGGCGATGACCTGCACGCCGAGTTGTTTGGCCCCCTCGGGGGTTGTAATGTCGCCGGTATATTCGCCTTGAAGCTGAAAGTCCGGGTTCGCCGCAGCGCTGGGCGATTCTTCCGCGGCCCGCGCCGTGGTTACGGCTAGTCCGCAGGCCATGAACCAAAAGATTCCGAAGGATTGCAAAGAACGACCAAACATGGGGATACTCCGCTGATGAGCGGCCAGCGTAAGCCGGCTGATTTTTGCAAAGCCGAGAAAATTCAAATCGCGATAGTGTGATTGTGCGGTTATGCGACGGCGGAAGCAAGCTGCGCGGAGCCAAAAAGGGGGCAATCAGCCAGCCTACGCCGGCCGCTCGGGAGGGCCCATTCACCACACCGATCCGCACCGAAGAGCACCCGGCGGCAACCGGCCATCGGGCGCCACGTACGTCCAAGCGGTGATTCCCGCCGGTTCCGCCAGCCGCACCAAGACGCGCGAGTACAGGCCCAGTTGGCCCGGCCGGAAATCTTCCAGTCCATCGAGGGCCGGCAACCGCGAGAGCGGGTCGTCAAAACAAAGCAGCTCGCCAACGATCTCATACCAGTCGTCAGCCGCCGATGGGGCGCATGGCGACGGCAGCGAGTCATCGTCCTGTCGCATTACATCCTGCAAGTAATTGCTCGAGCCGATGGCCAACACCGCCGTGCTCGGCACAACCAGGATCGGATAGCCGGCGGGCAAATCATACAGCCGGCCGACGACACGTGCCGGCTCGACCGCCACCGCGCCGCGGCAATACGCCAGATGATTGCGCTCTCCACGTTTGAGCGTCCCATAAACGAACGCTCTCAACGGCGCGGGCTCGGTCTTCATCGTTTGACCCCTCCGTCGCTTGTTCCGCCGGGCGTAAGCGAAATCCGGCCTGGTCAGCGGAATTCGGCCCACAGGCCGTCAATATCCTTCCGCAGTCGGGCCAGTTCGGCCTGAACTTCAACCATCTGGGCGCTCAAGGCCGCGACAGCATCCAACACGGCCGCGGAGGCCGGAGAAACTGGTGCGCAGGCGGCCGGTGAATTGGGTCCCGAGGCTGTGCGCGGTTCCGTGGCGGCGGGTTGCGAAGCTCGCGGAGTTGGCATCTCAGCCGGGACCTCGCGAGCCGCCGGTTCGTCTTCGGTTGCCGCGAGTGAATCGATATCGGTCATCCGCACGTGCTCGAACTCGCGGCGGACTTTTTCCATTTCGCGCGGTTCGTACAGGGCATGCGTCACCACGTGGCCGCGCCCTGGGGCGTTAAGGAAATAACCAGGCCCTTCACTTTCAGGGAATTCAATACGGGCCGCAGGGCCGCCACATCGGTGATCGGCTCCATGCGGGCGGCCCGGCCCGCGCAATTCCCCTTCGGTCTGCGTGCCGCGCAGCAACAGTTCGGCCATGACTGCCATTTCAACTTTATCCACCCCGAGCCACTCGTAGAGATGATGGCGATACTTGGCCGTGCGGCTGCTGCCATGCACTTCCCCTATGGCTCCCAAGGCGCGCAGGCGGTCCAGCGACTCTTGCAGGTCGTGCAACTCGACTTCCATGAGCGGATAGCGGTTATTCTTTTGATTGCACCCGGTGCGTATCGCATTGAGCGTCATGGGATAGGCGTCGGGGGTGGTCTTGGCCTTTTCCAACAGCACGCCTGCCGCCCGGCGGTCGATGGCCGCCAAAGGCCGCCACTTCGGGCGCCGGATGTGCCGCCGTTTCAGTTTGCGCTTTGCTCATGGGTCCGCCTTATTTGGGAGAAGCTATGAACAGGGGGCAATCTAGCTCTTCCCCCCCGGCTCGGGCAAGGCGCAGCAGCGGGGCGGTTTCCCGCAACTGACAGACACGATCCTCGTTTGACGACGTTTCACGCCACTGATTTGATGGGAAAAACATTGGAATTTCCGGGGAAACCGCGGAAATCGCGTCTCGTAAAACGTGTTTTCGGCCCCGCGCGGCCTTGCCCACCGGTAGCAGCCGAGGGGGCAGCGTGGTAAAAAAGTCTCGACGCGGAAGCCCTCGGCAGGGTCAAACGACAGCCGCCCTCGATACGCCCGGTCCGCTGCTGCCGCAACACGAGGCTTTTTCTACTGCGACGCAGGCTCTTTCCGTTTTGAAACAGTCTTTCCGTTCCGAAATTTGGCAGACAAGCAAAAAATGCCCTCCTCCACCGCCGAGAGTCCTTCCCGCCACAGTCCGGTCGCCGACAAACGAATCTTAATGTTCGTTGACGACATCTACGAAGACTTGGAACTCTGGTACCCCAAGTTGCGATTGCTCGAAGCCGGTGCCCGGGTCACCGTAGCGGGGCCGCTGGCGGAGCATGTGTATGCGGGAAAGCATGGGTACCCCTGCCGGGCCGATGCCCGCATTGCAGACCAGCGCGCGGCCGATTACGACGGGCTGGTCGTGCCTGGCGGGTTCATGCCGGACAAACTGCGACGCGATGCTCACGTGCTCCAACTGGTGCGCGATTTCGCCGCCGCGGGCAAACTAGTCGCCGCGATCTGCCACGGCGGCTGGATTCCGATTTCCGCGGGCGTGTATCGGGGCGTCCGGGTGACGGGGTCCCCGGGAATCAAAGACGATCTGGTCAATGCCGGGGCCATTTGGCTGGACGCCGCAGTCGTGGTCGATCGGCATTTCGTCTCCAGTCGGAAGCCCGACGATTTGCCTGACTTTTGCCGCGGCATGCTTCAGGTTCTGTCAGGCGAATAGCAAGCGAGTCGGGGAGACGCATTCAATCATGGATCCGGGGATTGTCCTGACATTGGCGGGCGTGCTGGCGGTGCCGCTGCTCGTATTGCTGAACGGCTTCTTCGTGGCCGCTGAGTTCGCCCTGGTATCGCTGCGGGCTCGCGTCTGGAAGAGATGCTCAATGCCCGCCTGGCCGGGGCCCAGGCGGTGAAGCGAGCCGTCGAGCATCTCGACGACATGATCGCGGTGACTCAGTTGGGCATAACGCTGGCCAGCCTGGCTCTGGGCTGGGTGGGCGAGCCGTGCATTGCCCGGGTGATTCAGCCGGCGCTGGATGCGTTGCCCTCGTTCTGGTCTTCGGCCACCTCGCACGGGATTGCCACCGTGCTGGCGTTTGCCGGCATCACGTTTCTGCACGTTATCCTGGGCGAGCTGGCGCCCAAGGCCATCGCGCTGCAAATGCCGGACGGTTTGAGCCTGTGGGTCGCACGCCCCTTGCTGCTCTTCGCGAGCCTGGCGCGGCCGTTCGTGGCGCTGATGAGCGCGGTGGGCAATGGCGTGGTGCGGTTATGCGGGTTTGAACCGCTGAGCGGCCATCAAATGGTCCATTCGGTGGAGGAACTGGCGATCTTGATCGAAGAGACGCGCCGCGCCGGGGTGCTTCCGCGCGACCAGGCGGAGTATGTGGCGCAACGTGTTTCGGCTGCCGGCGAAACTGGTCCGCGACTGCCTGGTGCCGCTCGATAAAATGGCCGCTCTCGAGGTCCACATGTCCGAGGAGAAGGTTTTGGAGGCTGTTCGCGAGGGGGCCCACACTCGGATGCCGGTTTACGATGGCAACCTGCAGAACATCGTGGGGATCGTGAACACCAAGGACTTGTTTCATCTGTTCAGCTTACGCGGGATGATCGTTCTGGACGACGCGATGTATCCGCCGTTGTTCGTGGAGCCGGACCGGCCGATTTCCGAAGTTCTGCGCGAATTCCGCCGCCGGCGGCGTCCGATGGCGCTGGTGCGGCGAGGGGACCGACGGCCCGTTGCTGGGGATCATCACGATGGAAGACATCATCGAAGAGATCGTGGGCGAAATCGAAGACGAGCACGACCTGCCGCCGGCGCCGAGCCCGGCGAAGAAGAGGCGCTTTCGGCGGTGATGGGGGCTTGGGAACTGAACCTTTCGACCGCCTGCGCGGCTGAAGTGGAGGTTATGCCATGACCGGCCATTTCATCATCGCAGCCTGCAAGAGCCAGCTCGGCCGTGTAGAGGCCGACGCTGATGGCGACAGATTTCACGGCTTCAAAAGGCTGTTCGATTTCATGTGCACGGCCGTGTTCAAGGACATGAAATGACAACCGAAGTGGACAAGGGCGGGCGAAGTGGACAAGGGCGGGCGAAGTGGACAAGGGCGGGATCGAACCGCCGACACACGGATTTTCAGTCCGCGTAAGTAAGCCCTTCGACACTTAGGGAAATTTCTTGCTCGTGGCGCACAAAGGCTGTAGAGTGGGGGCGTTTCATCGAAAATGGCTTTCCCCGCTCATTTTCGACCATCGGGCCGGCGGCTTGATCACCGCGCGTCTCGGACGCTAGGAGGTTACCCTCATTTCCCACTACGCCCGGGGCAGCCCGGCTCCAGCAATGAGGGTACTCACAATGCCGATTCCGGCCTCGTGCCTGAAATGCGGCGGCCGCTTTCAAGCCCCTGATGCGGCGGCCGGCAGACGTGTCAAATGCCCAAAGTGCGGCGAAGCGATTATGGTTGGAAAAATCGACGATAATCCTCACCTTTCACCTCCCGCAAAATCCTCCAAAGAAGTGCCTCGTTCGCTGGCGACCGCCGCGCCATTACCGGCTCCGGCAAAGGTAGTCCCACCTTCTCCTCCGAATCATCAGTCCAGTTCGCCCAGAGAACTGCATCGTGCACCGGCTCCCGCACGGCCTCCTTCGCGTGTCTTTACGCCGTCCTCTACGGAAGTAAATGTCGTGGCGACTGCAGACGGTGGTTTCGGCCCCCTCGTCCCTTCTCCCCCTTCCCAATACGCCGCACCGGCCGTGCGTCAGACTAAGGATTGCCCCTTCTGCGGAGAACAGGTTCTGGCGAATGCCCTCAAATGCAAGCATTGCGCCGAAGTTCTCGATCCTGCCCTGCGCGCTGCGCAGGAAGCCCAGCGGATGGCAGTAATGGCCAATATGCGGCACGAACCTCAAGCGGCTGCGGCACCCGTCTATGTCAATGTGGTGCAATCGGTGGTTACCGAAGTCGGTGGGAAGGAGATGAAGAAGAAGCAGGGTATCTCATTCATGGCTGCACTTCTCAGCCTGTTGGTTCCCGGTTTGGGGCAACTCTACCGCGGGCGCGTCTTCGCTGGTTTAATGTGGTTCGTGCTGACTGGACTTGGCTATGTGGCCTTTATCATCCCAGGACTCATCTTGCACCTACTATGCGTGTGCAGCGCGTTTTTCGGTTAATCAGAGCTTGGCCTGCGTTCCACGGAGGATCTTAACGAATGACGTATGCCGAAGAATTAGAGCAACTTGGCATCGCGGCGATTATATCGCTCGATTTGGCCACTCGCGCGATCGTTATTGGCCTGCACGACAAGGCGTCGGGAGAGACCTTTGGGTTCCGAATGGACTTCGCCATAACAACAACAAAAGACCATCTCGAAGCGACAATCATTCAAAGGGCCATTCACTTGCGCCGCGTTCTCGACGACCAACGACACCGCTTCGTGTGCGACTCCGCACAATTCATGACGGAAGCCTTCGGGAGGGCGCGAGTATCGCCGTCGCAGCCCAGTCCCGGGCAAACTTGCGCGATCGGCCATCAATGCTTTAATCAGTCCTCCGCCAGTCGTGGACGCAGACCGATGTTGGCCATGCGTTCCAAGCAGACAGCCGCATAACGCGGCTCCAGCTCCAGGCCGTAGCAGACGCGGCCTTCTGACTCGGCGGCGATGAATTGCGTCCCCGAGCCCGCAAAGGGCTCCGCGACGATCTCCGCGGCCTTGGTGTGGTTGCGGATCGGCACGGCGTACAGCTCGACGGGTTTCTGCATCGGGTGGGCATTCTGCGCGATCGTCGCGTTGTTTGTCAACCTGAGCGCAAAAAAAGCCGCCCGGTTGACAGCCGGGCGGCGTCTGCCGAAGCAGAACTTCATCGAATGAGCAATGGGTCCGGCCACCAAAGCCAGCAATGGGTATGGCCGGTGTGCTCCAACGACTTATATCAGTTACACGGACCTGTGGTCCGTGGACTTGGTGTTGCTAAAGGTACTTAATACGGTCGGCTTTTTTGGTTGGCTTTTTGGTAGCACGGTGCGGCGCAGGAATTACAGAATTCGCACCCTCTTTGAGGGCTTTTTCGAAGATGTCGGCGGCAATGATGGCCGTACGCACGTATTCCGGCATGGTGATAGAGTTCGGGATTCGAGAATGGCCCGACAGCAATGCTTCTAGAATCCGAAGCGCAATTTCCTCCTTGGTCATACGATCACACCTCCCTGAAAAATTTCGCTGGTTTGGGAAGTGGACAAGGGCGGGATCGAACCGCCGACACACGGATTTTCAGTCCGTTGCTCTACCAACTGAGCTACTTGTCCAGCCTGTGCGGCACATGGCCGCCAGCGAATCAGCCATCGTAAGAGGCAACCCGCCGATTGTCAATTCTGCAGTTAATCCGGTAGTGGGTCAGTCTGAAATCGGAATTTCGGAAAGCGCCCCATCGTCTGGGTGCGCGGTCGTCTGAATGAGCAACTTTTCTTCCTTGGTCACCCGAAACAGGACGGTGTTGAGCCAAACAGAATTCCAGCCCAGGACAATCACTGTCGATATCACACCGACGATCATCATCGCCATCCCAAGCCGCACGCTAGATGCCACCAAAGCTTTGGCGCCTACAGCCATCGACACCACGATCACTACATTCCTAATTCGGCGTACCCGGGCCAGAAAAGGATGTTTGCGAAAGGCATCGCGAGCTAATTGTCTGATTTCCGTATCACTCATCCCCGACAGATGTGGGAATTGCCCTTGTATTGGTCAAACAGGTAAGCAACGAAATGACTGGCAGTGCGGTCGATGGTGTCTGACTGGGTCGCCATGACTGGCCCTCCAAGGAAAGAATTGACCAAGTGAGAGTCCGAAGCCGTCATTAGAGCACGCCAACACGCTCAAGCAAGCGCAGCGGTGGGAAGATGACATCCAACGGCGGGGCAGCCGGGAATGGCAGCCAATTCTCCACGACTAGCCTTCGCTGGTCAGGAATATGCCGAAGCGCACATTGGGGCTGTCGGGTATCAGTCGATACGGGATCGCACAGTGAACAGCGGCAGCGATGAATTGCCCGTTTGAAACGTCGTCGCCGATTGCCGCTTGTGCCGCGTGCTTCAGTTCGTAACTGGTGTGCGGAGAATCGGCCACAGCTTTGGCTGGCCGGTGTAGGAGAAGCCAGTCGCAAACCTTGGTGCAGATCGCGGCGCTGCCGAGCAGCTTTTTCCGTTCCGCTTCCACCTTCGCCTCAAACTGATCGCCTGGAAGTTTTAGCCACGCATGGTACGGCCCGACCCCATAGGCCGTGAGGCCCGGAATCTGCCTCATAACTTCGGCGATGTCTTCGGTGGTCATAGCGAATTGCTCGGTTTCACGGCTGCCCGCCAGATTGAGGAAACGGCTGAGTTTCTGGAATCGGTTGCGCAAGAACCTTGGCCAACTTCTGAAGAATCCAAACGCATCGCCATACCCTTGCCGCTGTAATCGAGAACACTAGCAGCGCTGCGCATGTCAATATGGCCATTGGAGCCCTGTCGGTGTCAAACACAAGGCCAAAAAGTGCGAGTATTGTTGTCGATGCGAGCCAATAAATGGAGTCGAAGAATATCCCGAAAATCGCCGCATACTGTGGCGATTTTCGCAGTATCTCGAACTTCGGCATTGCACCAAATGCCGCAATGATCGACACAGAGGTAATGACAAATCCGAGCAGCGATCCAGATATCGAAGCCACTGCGGAATAGCTAGCGGACCTGCTTCCGTTCAAAACCGCCAGAAGCTCGTCGGTTTGTCCGCGCAAGCGGCCTATTCCGGCGACCGCCGCTACGATAACAATCGTTGCGATTGTATCGCCCGCAAGTGGATGAGCCTTTCTCCACGCGTTTAGTCGCGTCATTGCTCGATCCCCAACGCCTGCGCTGCCTCTAATTCGGTCTTAAGCTTATTGTAGGCTTTCGAAATTGCAGTGCACATGCTTTCACTGACCACCCCCCGATGCTTTGGAAGCTTTTGCACCTCGACCTCCTGGATAAAGCGATCCTTCAGAAGATCGAATTCTTCGACGTGTTCGGTGGAACTCGACAGACCCTTGACATGAAACGACTGGAAGTCGTGATTTGGATGCTTTGAGCCACGCCAGATTGATTTTGCGGCAGAAATCATCTTTGAACCGAGTGACTTGCCTCTGGATGCTCGGATAATGATCTCAAAAGTGTCCGCGCCGTACTGGCTTGCTAGTGCCCTGTCCAGACTAAATTTTCGGGTAGAGCCGCTTCAATTTGACTCTCGCGTTGTCGATCGTGAATTGCCAATCGACGGCTCGTTGCTTCGCGTTGACGCGGGTTGACCAGGCGGCAATTTCGGATTGCAGCGTCGCGAGGTCGCCGATCCGTCGGTCCGACAGGCATTGGCTTGTCATGCAACTCAGCTCGCATTCCGCGACGTTGAGCCAACTGCCGTGCTTGGGTGTGTAAACGAAATGGATCCGCCTCACGTAGTCACGGGCCTTCTCGGGCGGAAACGCTTCGTAGAACGCCCCTTTGGTGTGCGTGTTCAAGTTGTCGCAGACCAACGTGATTCCCTCGCCGCCCGCATAGCGGGTGTCCAGCAAATGGGCGACTTCATGAGCCCAATCGTCCTTGGTGCGGCGCGGCCGAGCCGTCGCTTGGCGGAAGCCGGAGAGCGGTTCGGCGAACATGAAGATACTGGCAGTCCCCCTCCGTTCGTATTCGTAATCGACCCGCTCCGGATGCTCCTTGGTTGCCGGGATCGGCACACGCGTCTCGCCGATGAGTTGCACCGGTTGCTCGTCCATGCACACGACGGGGCAGTTGGGATCGTAGGCTTTTTGGTACGTCTCCAACACCTCCTCCATGCTGGCGACGAACTCGCCGTCGGCGTCAGGAGGAATCACCCAGTACTCGATTTTCCGCTTGGTCATGCCGTTTTTTTAAGCGTCTGACGGACCGTCTCGGGGCTGATCGATTCCACGATCTCCAGCTCCACCATTTGATCCGCCAGCAGCCGCAAAGTCCAATGACCGAAGCCGGCGGGCGGCTTGCCCAACCGCAGGGCGATCAACTTCGCCTCGGCCGCGCCGTCAAGCAACTTCGGCGTCGGCGACGTCGCTCGCTTCTTGCGAAACAGCGCCCCCTCGAAGCCTTCGAGGACAATTGCTTGCCGTACGTTCTCGACCGTCCGCGTTCTGCAACCGACCGCCTCGCTGATCCTGGCGTCATCCCAAGCCGGCCCGTCGGCGTCGGCCTTGAGCAAGATGGTAGCCCGGCGCAGTTTCTCCGACTTGCCCGTTTCCTTCTTGATGGTCGCCTCGCAAATCGCCCGTTCTTCGTCCGTGAGCCGCACGATATACTTTTTGTTCATTGGAACCTCCGTGTTGACGCGGAGATTCTCCAAAATCGACGGTTCTGGCAACCCGAATATTTAGCCTGGACGGGGCACTAGGCTGTCCTGCAGGCCGTCCATATTTGCGTCCGCAGCTTGCAAGAGACGGGAACGGGAGGTGTGAACGCGAATGGCGAAGAGCCTTATGTCCTGAAGCTCATTGAGCTGCGTGATGCCGTCGCGGTGCAGTAGGGGTCGCAAATGAAACCTCGGAATACCGGTCGCCTTCTCCTCGCAGTATTCGGAAAAAGCCGTCGCCCGTGGGCCGTAGAAATTGAACTCTGCACCCACGATATTATTCGCAAAAAATTCCATGTGGGTTGATTCAGAGAGGCCATCGCCATCATTCACTGGAAGCTCCCTCTTGGCTCCCCCGTTTTCTAGGGATGGCAAATCATCTCGCCGTATTCTACCAAGCTCAATCCGTCGACGATTGTTGGCGAGCGATGGCCACGAGCAAATAACGGATGAGCCAGCATCCATATACCGGCTCTTAGGGAGAGTGGAGTCTTTATTGATTCCTAGCTATTCAAAGGAAACATTCACAAGATGAGATCAGCGGCGCGAAAACAGGAATACAATTCATGTGGATCACCTCGCTGATGTTCGAGGGAATCGGATACGGCTTCGTGCAAGTGCTCAGCGTCCCGTGGCACGAAGTTCGCCAGTTGCGCCCACTTCGTGTGGTTCCAAACATGTTCCACGGGGTTGAGGTCGGGAGCATAACTGGGCAACCATTCGACCTGCAGCCAAGTTGCTCCTTGTTCTGCCAGTTCGCGCACGGCACGCCGATGTACGCCCCAGCGGTCCAGGACCACGATGATCTTTCGTCGCAGCTGCCGGTGCAGATGCCGCAGGAAGTCCACGACGTCATCGGCCGTGACATTGCGGTCGAGAAGCCGAAAGTAGAGGCCCAATCGCAATGCCCACGGCGCCACCGTGATGGCACCCAGTGCGCTCCAGCGGTCATGCCGGTCCCAGGCGTAGAGGATCGGCGTATGGCCACGCGGGGCCCAGGTCCGACGTCGCAAAGGCTGCAACATGAAGCCCGATTCGTCGAGAAAGACCAAGCTAGCTTGTCGCGCGAGCCTCTTTTTTTATCCGCGGCCAATCCTCGCGGCGCCAACGGGCGATCGCCTCTTCGTCGCGTTCGCGCGCCCGCTGTTCGGGCTTCTGCGAACTCCAGCCCAGCTTGTGCATTAGCGTTCCCACGTAATCGACGTGATAGGTTACGCCGAACAGACGTTCGATCACCTCGGCCACCCGTGGACACGTCCACAGATCGGTCGAGTAGCCGGCCTTCGTACGCGCCTCGAAGCAGTGTTTTCAGTAACCGCTCCTTCTGTCGGACCGTCAAACGGGGCGGCCGACCGGGATGTGGCTTGGCTCTCAAGGCTTGTTCGCCGTGCTTGTCGAGGGCATCTTTCCAGCGCTTCACCGAAGAGACAGAACTCTTCACGATTGACGCAACTTCGGTCAATGTTTTCTTTTGCCGCAACAATTGTAACGCCCGCATGCGGCGGGCTTCCAACTGCTCGGCGGTTCCAATGGGTCTCATACCGAAAGTATAACGTCATGCCGCACGTAATTCCATTGGATAGCTAGCACTCAATAAGAAAACGAAGGGCGGTTATCTGTTGGAGTGCTTCCTGAATTTCGACGGTCGGCAGTGAGCCGTCTTCGTAGGGAACGGGAATCAGACGATAGAAGAAAATCTTTCGCTCGACAGTCTTATTTGCAGCCGCCATTGCTGTTTCCCCTCTTTCGTTTGGGTTGCCAACTCCGCTGGTGTGGACAATAATTTAGGGATGCCTAAACGCTCAAGCAACAAAAAAATGTCACAAATAGACACTCAGCAACTCGCCCGGTCGATCCTGGACCATGTTGCGCCCGACGCCGAGCCACCGAAGAAGAAAGCCATCAAAAAGAAAAATCCCGCTGCCGTCGCTCTTGGACGGCTAGGCGGGATTAAGGGCGGCAAGGCTCGGATGGATGCTCTGACGCCAGAGCGCCGATCCGAGATCGCCAAGAAGGCGGCGGCAAAGCGGTGGAATAAACCGCAGGTCTAGCGTGGCTTCGGGCGCTTCGGATTCTCGTTTGGATCGGCGTCAACATCGGCCGCAATCTTCTCCACTCGCTGCGTTTGCGGCGCCTCTACGACCATCGTGAAGTCAAACATCAACTGAGACGGATGTTTGACCGAATGTGGATTGTTATCGTTAAAGTCAGCCTGCGCGTCATGCAGTGATTTGCATTGGCCTGCAATTTGATCCCACTGCTGACTGAATGAAAGGTGGGCGTGATCGGCACTCATAGTGAGCCGGTCGGCCCAAAGCATTTTCTGCTTCTTGACGCCGGCGATTTCTACATCGACCCACGCCGCCTGATATTTTCTAACGCTCACTCCCTGCGCGTTTGTCACGTGCTTTGATTTGGCAACTTTCGCGAGGTGCCGAGCAAGTTCTTTAACTAAGCGACGTGGCTGCGGCTTCCATAGTCCATTGTCGATAGCGTATTTCGCTACGACCTCATGCTCGATTCGCTCGCCAGGATGCTCATCGACCCACTTCTGGAAAATATCGCTGAGTGATTCAGCAAGCGACTTACGCAAGCTTACCGTTGACATGATCTCGCAACTCCTGCTCAAGTATCGAAATGCTTTCTTTCAAGCCGCCGAGCAAGTTGAGCAAGTAGGGCGTCCTTGATTCGTCCCACGCCGCTCCCTCGACAAGCCCAGAAATGCCACCGTGTTCAGTATTGATTGTGGTTATTGCGCCGCTAAGCGACTCGACCCACCGAACAACATTGTCGGAATCCACGAACGACGCTACTGGCTTTCCTCGCCGGACGGTCCCCATTCGAGCCTCGTTTTCAAGTCGGTACAGTATGACGGATCGAGAATTCGCTCCTTGTGGAGCCTCCCGACTACTATACCGGGAGAAATTCCGATCCTTGCGGAAAATTCTCGGATTGCATTCCGCGACTTGAGATACGGAAACTGCGCGATGTACTGCGGTGGAATGAGTAAATCTCTCGCAAATGCGTTTGCGTCGTCCTCGAATTCCCCTGAGAGCAGTCCGTCATCGACGAACACCTGCTTCTTGCTATGCAGCAAAATGTGACCGGCTTCGTGAAAAAACGTAAACCAAAGTTGGTCCTCTGTCTTATATTTGAGACTCACCATGATGACTGCCTTGTCGTTTATCCACTTGGCGACTCCGCTAATGCTGGCACCAGCAATTTCTGGAATAAACACGACTGCAACGCCGGCCTCAGCGCATAGCCGTCGAATTTCCTTCACCCACGTCGCCGCCGGCTGCACAATCAGCTTGCGAATCTCAGCTAAGGCCGCCTTGAACTTCCGTGCATCGTAGGGCTGCACCTGGATTTTCTCTGCCTTGATTTCGCCCATTCGTATCCATGCGGCGACTTTTCCGGGATGTTTTTTTTGCACTTGTTGGCCGCGATATTGCGCGCATGGATTTAACCACGTGGCATTCCACGCTTCGACATCGCTAACACCAAAAAACTTGAGCACGCTCCTCACGAGTACCCCATTGTCGTCGCTTGGCTCAACGAATTTTCGTTCAATCAATATCTTTACGGGAATCTGCTTTAGCCATTCAACGTCGCCCGCAAGCCTCTGCTGGGCTTCGATGCGCGCAATTGCTTCGCGATAAGTAAGCTCTCGCTTGTTCCAAAAGCGGGCAGGAACCCCCAATGCCATTTCCAGCTTTTCTGCTGTCTCGTATGTAATCGGGGCAATCCCATTGATGATTTGGCTAATCGTTTTTTCGGCCATGCCAGTCCGAAGTGCGAGTTCGGACTGTGACATTCCCTTTACCTCTAACGTTTCCCTTAGAGTGGCTCCAGGCGGCACGGCGTAATCGGGTTCAAATTTATATTTTTTGGCCATAGCCTTTTCCTTGTCAGTGATAGTCGCCAACGCCCACAACTTCGATCTGTCGCACCTCCAACCAATTCAGGCCGCCATCAGGCTTCTTGGGTACTGGCTTATCTGCGACTTTGAATGTCATTCGTTGCGGATGAACGAGATCGACAGCCAAAAGTCCCTTGAGGTTCTGGGAAAGTTCATGGCACCGAGCCCCCACGACATGTCTCATATCATCAAGAACGTCCGCATCCGCAAGCTCGACCATTCGCTGTTGGATCAGAGCGGCCATGCGATCTCCGTATTCCCCGCGAAGCTTCTTTTCGGAATTGAATAGCTTCTGGAGCTTGGAGGTTGCGAACGTTATTTCCATTTCGGCGTCCTCATGAATAATACTTTACCCGTTTGGTAAAGATATTTCAAGTTCTGGACACTTGAAAATCTTTACCTAGAAGGTAAAGGCCTGTTGACAATGCTTTACCGCTCAAGCATAATGACGGCATGAAACAACTCACCAGCGACCAACTAATTTCGGTTATAAAGTGCTTGGTGGATGGCGTTTCCATCCGGGCCACCGTGCGGATAACCGGCGTGGCAAAGAACACGATCCAGAAGCTAACCGTCGAACTCGGCGAAGCCTGCCTTGAGTACCAAAACCAAGCCCTTCGCGGCCTGACCTGCAAGCGGCTCGAATTGGATGAGGTCTGGGCGTTCTGCTATGCCAAGGACAAAAACCTGCCCGACAGCATGAAGGGTGCGCCGGGCGTCGGGTCAATCTGGACCTGGACCGCGATGGACGCCGAAACCAAATTACTCGTCTCTTGGCAACTTGGGGCCCGTGATGCGGCCAACGCCCATCGGTTTATCGGCGACCTTGCCGACCGCCTCGCAGGCCGCGTTCAAATGACGACAGACGGCAACCGGGTTTACGTTGACGCAGTCGAGGCGCACCTGGGCGGCTCTGTAGTTTACGCCATGCTGGTGAAGAAATACGGCCAAGACAGTAACCCGGAACGCTCCTATAGCCCGGCCAAGTGCCTGGGTGCCAAGAAAAAGCACATTGACGGCAACCCAGATATGGAACTGGTTTCGACCAGCTATGCCGAGCGGCAGAATTTGAACATCCGAATGCAGAATCGCCGCTATACTCGGCTGACAAACGCTTTTTCCAAGAAAGCCGAAATGCTCGCCTACAGCGTGGCAATCATGTTCTGCTACCATAACTTTGTCCGGGTACACATGACGCTCAAGACCACCCCGGCAGTGGCTGCGGGAATCGCCAAGCACAAATGGACGGTGGGCGATATGATCGATCTGCTGCCCGAAGTCGTCGCCGGACCACGCGGCCCTTATCGGAAACGAATTTCAGACTGACCCACTACCATTAATCCCACGAGTGCAGTTCGATTTTTCTGGAAGATTCAGAGAGGATTACTTCTTTTCCATCTCGGGCAGCTTCTCGCCGCGCACCCAATTGCCAACCAGCTTCAGGTACTCCGGCGGTTGCGTGTGGCCGTAGCCGTGCATGATGAGGGACGTGAAGTCGAGCTTCGACTCCGATGCGCCGCGGCGCTCAATCGCCAGGTAAAACGGCTCGGCGGCGATCCGCTTCGCGGCCTCGTCCTTCAGCGGATCGCCACGCAACGCGAGAAAGCGAGACTTTTTCAGAGACGGATCCTCTAGCGCCGCGGGACCCATGATCAGGGCCAAACCGCCGTCGATCAGGTAGAACGACGTGAAGTGATCCGCGATAAACTGGTCGGGCCTGGCGACCAGGGCCGCGGTGGCGTGGGCGCCGTTCGAGAAGCCGCCGATTGCGTCCGCTTGCGCGTGATGTTCGGCACCGCATCGAGGAGCCTCTGCAACATGACTCGGTAACAGCGTCCGAGTATCTCGCTGTCGTCGCCGGTGATGATCTGAGAGACGTCAAACGACATGCCCGCCACCGAGATCGACTTCTTTTCGGTGGTCGGCTCTTTGAAGAGGGGCAGATTCACGGCGATAAAGTCGCGCGGCCCGACCACCCCGCGCACCGCCGAGGCATTGTCCCCACGGCCGCCGCTGCCACCGTGCAGATAGACCACGAGCGGAAATCGGCCATCGGGCGAATAGTTTTCCGGCAGTTGCGCGGACAACCGCGGAGTGACTTTCTCGCCCGTCCGGATACTCTGCAGCGTGTCCGGCAGGTCGGGAAACTCGAAGCTCAACTTGGCATTGGGTTCGAGCCGCAACTCGTCGGCACCGCAGACGAGGCTCTCCGCAGAGCACATCAGCAGAGCGGCGAGCACGATGACGTTGCGCGTTGGCATGGCGACCGTGTTAGGAATCCGGCGTTTCCCATTTGGGTTGAGGCGGGAAGTGAACCCAGGGTTGCAAACCCTGGGTTTTGTTGCGCGGCTTTGGGGCCGCAGGACCGTGCCCTCCTGCCTCTTGCCTACGACCACAACGCCTTCAGCACCACGCTGGCCACTAGAATTGCCGCCGCCAACATCAAGGGCACGAGCACCAGCAGGACGATGATCAGCGGCGATAGTGCGTGAAGACGCCGCGCCTGGTCCCGGCGTTGCAAATACTCGGGCACCGTTTCTTCCAGCGACGCATTGACCGGGTCCGTTGCCTGCGAAATCTGGCTGGGGCTCTCCTCGATCGCTTCCACCGGATCGCCGAAGAAACCCGCCGCCATTTCGTTCGGAGCCGACGGTACGTGGGGATGAGCCAGTTGCGCGGCGCGTAGGCCTGCCGGGCCACCTCGTCTTCCGTGGTGTTGAAGGCCGTGCTCGCCCAAGGAGCCAATGCTTCCACGACCTGGGCTGCCGTCTGCAAACGCTTGGCCGGGTCCTTTTCCATCATCATACCCAGCACCGCCACGAACTCGTCAGTCAGCTCCGGGTTCAGGCGGCGCGGATTGAGCGGAACTTCTTCCACGTGCCGCCGCGCCTTGTCGCGGGCCGTGCCGCCAGCAAACGGCACCTTGCCCGTGACGGCGTAATAGAGGGTGACGCCCAAGGCGTAAACGTCGCTGGTCGTGAGTCACCTTGTCGGGCGTCACGACTTGCTCGGGCGACAAATAGTCGGCCGTGCCCACGATCTTGCCGGCGCGGGGATCGGGCTCCTTGTCTTCAATCTCGCCCAGGAAGCCCGCCAGGCCCAGGTCGGAAACCTTGGTCAATCCCTCGGGCGTGACCAGCAGATTGCCGGGCTTCACGTCGCGATGGATCAAGCCTCGGCTGTGCGCAGTGGGACAAGCCAACCGCGGCTTGCGAGATGATCGTGGCGGCTTCGCTCATCGAAAGCTTGCCCCGCACGCGGACCAGCCGCCGCAGGTCGGTGCCGGGTACGTATTCGCAAACCAGAAAATAGACGTTGCCGTCGTGGCCGGCATCAAAGGCCCGCACCAGGTTCGGATGGTCGAGCTGGGCCTGGGCGCGAATTTCGCGCGTGAAACAGGCGATGGCCTCGGGCGTGGACTTGTGCCTTGGGAGCACCTTGATGGCCACCACGCGGCCCATCATGGTGTGGACGCCTTTGAAGACCTGGCCCATACCCCCTTGGCCGATCGAGTCGATCACTTGATAAGGGCCCAAGTTGAATTTGGAACGGCCGACCTTGAGCTGTTCGACCTGCCAGGGATTGAGCAGTCCGTCCTGGATGAGTTGGACTGCGAGTTGTTCGTCGCTCACCTCGTCGAGCGTTCCTAATACGCCGATCGGCGGCGCGCACCTTTGCCTCGGCGGCCTGCAACTGTTCAGCAGTCAACAGACCGCTGGCCAGGACCATGCGACGCAAGCGGGGTACGGCAGCATGTGACATTTCACGCTCGCAACGGAAGCGACGACGAGATGGCGAAGGGCAGCCGAGTCTCGCGTTGGAAACGACTATCCACGGCGGCGGAAGCGATTCGCCGCCGAGGTCGGAAAACTGACCGACCGTTCGGGTTAGCCTTCTATAAGTACATTCGGCCGCAACATCCACATTATTGTTAATAGATAGCTTAGTCCGCCCGGCACGCCTGCGCCAAATTGGCGCCCACCGGAGGGGCCTGGCACAGCGCCTGAAGAGTTCGCGTTCAATTATTCGAAGCGATCGGCGGAAGAAAAGTTCCTACCTCCGCTACGGCGGGCACCATGCCAGCAATTTGGGTTGCAGGGGCGTTTTCCATGGCGACTACCGCTGGTCGCTTACCCCCCAAGTGGACCAGGTTCTTGGCAGCGGAGCCAGGAACGTCAGCACCGCGTCGCGGATCGGATGCCGCACTGCGAGACGCCGGGCATGCAGGGCAATGCCGGCCGCGAAACGCTCGTGGCTGCCATATTTTTTGTCCCCGATGATCGGCAGGCCCCGGGCCGCAAGCTGCACTCGGATTTGGTGCTTTCTGCCCGTTAGAAGTTCAACTTCCAGCAGGTTTCCTTGCGGCAGGCTTTGCAGCAAGCGGTAATTGAGCCGTGCCTCATGCGCACCGGGAGTCCCGCCCCTGACGATGATCATCCGGCCGCGACCTTCGTCTTTGGCCATCCAATCGACACACTCGCCGGCGGCGGGTTCGACACGACCGGCGACGATGGCCCAGTAGGTTTTGCTGACGTCTCGGCTGCGGAATTGTTCGGTTAGCCGCGCCGCCGCTTTCGACGTGCGGGCAAGCACCACGACTCCCGATACCACGGCGTCCAGGCGGCTCATGACTCCCAGATAGACGTTGCCCGGTTTGTCGTACCGCCGCTTTATGTAAGCTTTGGCCAGTTTGGCGAGGCTCGGCTCGTCCTCGCCCACGCCGATTGTCGCCAGCCCTGCTGGTTTATTGACCACCAGCAGGTGATTATCTTCGTACAAGACGTCCAGATGCGGCGCCTGGCGACACTGCGATGGCTTTCGAGATGTGCTGGACGGACTGCGGGATGTGCGGATGGCCTTCAGGATGCTCGGCGAGGCTTTTTTCCGGCAAGAGGCCAAGGGTACTCGAAATGCTTCGGCCCGAATACTTCAGCAGGCGGCTGCCGCGATATTGTATGTTAAGGGACAAACCAGCGTAGTAGCCTGTTAGAGAATTCTCAGCCTTGATGCGTGTGCCACCGGTTCTGCCAGTGGTGGAAACAGCGGCGAATCGGCACTGGCAAAGCCAGCGGCACGCGCGCGAGGGCTTTACAACTCCGTGGAGTCATTTGCAGCACTTTGTCACGCATGATCCCTGATTTGATTCTTGCCAGCGGGTCGCCTCAACGCCAAGCCTTGTTGACTGGCGCCGGCTATCGTTTTACGGTTGTCCACCCCAGCGTCGGCGCGGAGTGCGGCGTGTGCAGCCGGGAAACACCGCCGGAATTTGTCGCCCGCATGGCCTGGCAGAAGGCCGCCGATGTGGCAATGCGCCAGCAGCGAGTCGCTCCGCAGACGTCGGGGGCCGTGCTCGTGGCGTGCGACACGGTGGCCGAATGCGTGGGACGCATTTTGGGCAAACCCAAGGACCGCGACCATGCACGCACGATGCTGCAATTACTTAGCGGGCGAGAGCACCACGTCTATAGTGGTCTGTGCGTATGGCCGCTTTCGGCCGGCTTGCCGCACGTGCGCGTGGCGGTAACGACGTTGCGAATGGACGTGCTTGCCGACCACCAGATCGAAGAATACCTGGCCAGCGGAATGTGGGAAGGCAAGGCCGGCGCCTTCGGTTATCAGGATCGAATTGATTGGCTGCACATCGTAAATGGCAGCGAATCCAACGTCATCGGGCTGCCGCTGGAACTGCTGGCCGAAATGCTCGGTCCGTTTTAGGCGGGGCCGGCGAGACTATAATGAAGTCTGAAGACTGCTAAGCCGCAAACGATTGTTCAACTTGTAAGCGACTCATTGATTCCCATTCTTTCCTTGAGCTTGAGCTCGTGGCTACCGAAAACGTAGTTTATCTGGACAATCACGCCACGACGCGGGTCGATCCGCGCGTGCTTGAGGCCATGCTGCCATATTTCTCCGAGATTTATGGCAACGCCGCCAGCACGACGCATGCTTACGGCTGGCAAGCGCGCGAGGCCGTGGAGACGGCCCGCGCATCGATTGCACTTGCCATTGGGGCCGAGCCGCGCGAAATCGTGTTTACCAGCGGGGCTACCGAGAGCAACAACCTGGCATTGCGCGGCCTGGCTGAGCGGCAGCGGCGCCGCGGCAGCCACCTGGTCACGGTCAGCACGGAGCATAAGTCGGTGCTCGATCCGCTGGACCGACTCAGCCGACGCGGCTACGAAGTCAGCGTGCTGGGCGTGGAGCCAGCCGGCAGCCCGCGAGCCGGCTATCTCGATCCGGAGCAGGTTGCGGCAGCGCTCCGCGACGACACCCTGCTCGTGTCGGTTATGCTGGCCAACAACGAAATCGGCGTCGTCCAATCCCTAGCGTCGATCAGCCGACTATGCCGCGCTCGCGGCGTGCTCCTGCACTGCGACGCGACGCAGGCGGTCGGCAAGATTCCCGTCGACGTCCGCGAGTTGGGGGTCGATTTAATGAGTTTCTCCGGGCACAAGATCTATGGTCCCAAAGGGATTCGGCGCGCTGTACTGTTCGCCGTAGTTCGCCGCAGGTTCGGCTGGAAGCGCAGATTGCCGGCGGCGGGCATGAAAGCGGCCTCCGCAGCGGTACCCTCAATGTGCCGGGCATTGTCGGCATGGCCCGCGCTTTGGAGTTGTGCTGCGAGGAAATGCCGGACGAAGCGGCGCGGCTAAGGGATCTGCGCAACAGGCTTTATGCCGGGCTCACCGGGGCGATCGACGGCGTCACGCTGAACGGGCCGGCGCTCTGTTCGCCTGAGTTGCGGCTGGCGGCCAACCTGAATGTGTCCTTTGCCGCCGTGGAGGGAGAAGCCCTGTTGATGAACGTCAGGAGTCTTGCCGTAAGTTCCGGCAGCGCTTGCACGTCGGCCAATCCTGAGCCGAGCCACGTGCTGCGGGCGCTGGGGCTGAGAGACGATGCCGTCCGCAGCAGCCTGCGATTCGGACTAGGCCGGTTCAATTCGGCCGAAGACGTTGATTTTGCCATCGGGGCCGTGGCGGAGGCCGTTACCCGATTACGAGCACTGCTGGCGGTGGCTCCACCGGCCGCAGCTCCGAAGGCCGGGGCAGCGGCCGTGAAAGAATCGAACTAGAATCGATCTAAAACGGGAGAATAGGCGGTTTTCAAAGCATTTAAGTCCAAGTCGGGCGGAATTTCGCGAAATCAACCGAATCTGCGGTTACACTTCTTTCGTGAGTCTGGCTTCCACTGGGAGGCTCGGATCGTATAATTTAAACATCGTGGGTTGCGAAAAAGTTCTCAAGCACGGGAGTTGATAGGGGCTATGGGCATTATATTGAGCGAAAAGGCCGCCGGCGAAGTCAAACGCATTATCCAAGAGCAGAAGCTGGAAGACGGCACGCTGCTTCGGGTTGGCGTCACGGGGGGTGGCTGCAGCGGGTTTTCCTACGCGCTGGGCTTCGACAAGGGTTTCGACGAGAAGGCCGATTCCAAGAGCGATCAGCACGGCGTAACTGTGGTCGTCGACAAAAAGAGCGCGTTATATCTGGACGGCACGACCGTCGATTTTTATGACGGCCTGGAAAAGCGTGGCTTCACCTTCGACAATCCGAACGCCGTGAAGAGCTGCGGTTGTGGCAGTTCATTCCAAGCCTGATTTCGGGCTAACAAGAGCGATGATCCGGCACGGCTTTAAGGCTGGCGGCATCGTAGGCAACCTATCGCGAATCTAAAGACTGATCTGAACCCCGCGGCAACGCGGGGTTTTTTTATTGGCCGGAGGCAGCAGGCGTCGCGCCAACTCGCAAAATGGCAGCCGGCGTCTCAAGCCATGCCGTGTATACCGGTGATGCCGACAACAACCAGGGGGTCGGTGGTTGCCAGAACGGGGCAGCCTCGTAGGGTTCAACGCCTGGTAGCGGCAAAATCGCGATAACCGTCCCCTCGTAACGGCGTCGGTGCTTCTGCTCGCCTGCTCGGCCAGTGCCCAGTGTGCCATTTCGTTACTGGCCTTTTGACCGCGGTGTTTTTTGACCTAATCTTGTGCAGCCGTTTTACCGACCGCTGTTTTGCGGGAAGCAAGGGGATGCTGACGCGTCTTTTCTTGGGCTGTACCAAAACTTGAGCCGACCTGATCGTGGAATGAATCCGCCATGGTACCTGCAATACATCTCTCCGTCCCGATGTTGATTGTGGATCTCGCGTTCGCAGTGCTGATGCTGTCCCTCGGCGCGGCTGTCGCCTGGTGGTTAAGCCGCAATTCACCCAGCGCGCGTAAGCTCGAGTCCGACCGCGCTGCCGCCATCATGAATCGGCTCGGCGTGTTGGCCAACACGGTCGCCGACAACGTGGGCGAGCATACCACTCGCGTCAATAAAATCAGCACGGAATTGAGCGCCGCACAAGCGAGCAATCATCCCGACAAAGAGCAACTGGTTCTCAACAGTCTGTCCGAGATCCTGCGATCCAACGAACGACTGCAAGAGCAACTGGCCACGGCGGAAGTTCAGTTGCAACGGCAGGCCGCGGAACTCGAAACCCAGGCCGCCGTGGCTCGCACCGACGCCCTGACTTCACTGTGCAACCGCAGGGCACTCGACGACGAACTGGCGCGCCGCCTGGCCGAATGGCAGCGACGCCATTCGATCTTCTCGTTGGTCATGATCGACGTCGACCATTTCAAGAAATTCAACGACGTCCACGGACACCAGGCCGGCGACGAGGTGCTGCGTGGCGTTGCCCGAGTGCTGACCGACACCATGCGGGAAATGGACATGGTCGCGCGCTTCGGCGGCGAGGAGTTTGCGCTCGTGTTGCCGATGACCAATTTGGCGGAAGGACTTCGCGCCGCCGAACGCGCCCGCAACGCAATCGCGCAAGCCAAATTCAGCTTCGAAGGCATCGAACTGCAAGTCACCGCCAGCCTCGGCGTGGCGGAAGTCTTGGACGTCGACAATGCCGGCACGCTCGTCAAGCGTTCCGATGCAGCCTTGTATTCCGCCAAGGGTCATGGCCGAAATCGCGTCTGGTATAACAACGGGGACGAGTGCCGGCCAGCGGTCGAAGAGAAGCCGGCCGCGACTCCAGCCGCCAAGGCTCCGGCCAATGCGACGGCTGCGGCCACAACTGGCAAAAATGTCACCCCGGCGCCAAAGGCTCCTCAACCCGCCGCTCCTCAAGCGGCGGCCCCGCAGCCCGCAGTCTTGTCCACCCCGGTGCCAAAACCCACCGCCGGCCAGGCTGCTTCGCCGCTGAACTCCTTGCAGGAGACGCCGTCCGCGGTTTTTGCCACCGACTTGCGGCGGCGTCTGCTGGAATGCCAGCAATACAACGCCTCGCTCTCGCTGATGTTCGTGGAAATCGACGATCTTTCGCAACTGATGAGTGACTCGGGACCGGCTTCCGGCGAGCTGCTTTTGAAGACATTTTCCGATCTCGTCGGCCGATCGCTGACGGAAATGGACGTTGTGTCTCGGTTGGGCGGCCGGCTGGCCGTCATGATGCCTGGAACTGATTTGCAGGGCGCGGTCCGCGCCGCCGAGCGCGTGCGCAACGCCGCGGCCGCCTGCCGGGTCAAAATTCGTGGCGCTGACATTCAGTGCACCGCCAGCTTGGGGGTCACCGAAGTGCTGGCCGGCGACACTCCCTCCAGCCTTAGCCAACGCGCCGACAGCGCTTTGCTGGCCTCGAAAGCCGCGGGCAAAAACTGCACCCATGCCCACGATGGAGCCTACTGCGGTCTTGTCCGCGGGGCGTCTCCCACTCCGCTGCTGCACTCGGACCCAGCCGCTGCAGCTTTGTCCTCATAATGCGAAGTCCAGAGGGCCCCACTTCTCTTGCGCTGGCTAGAAGTAATTGCCACAATGGCGATTCGCGAACTATGTAAATAGAGGTGTCATGAGTATGCCACCTTGGTTGCACCCGGACCTGCCGCAGATTTTGAATTGAAGGGCAAGCAGGGGCGCCAGTACAAACGCTAGGTCAGGTAAGGGGCGGGGCTCGGAATCGCCAACAAGGTGTCTATGGGCTCTGCTGCATTTACCGCAATGTCTTCCGCTCAAGCTGGGGCAGCCGCCATCGACGCGGGGCTGGCCGGCGCCGACCAGTGGGCTCGGCAACGCGCCGTGATCTTGGCGTTCAGCCGGCGAAGTACGGCCCAAACCGAGGCCGAATCGCTGATTCACGACGCGGCGGCCTTAGTCGCCGAAACGCTGCAAGCGCCCGTTTACTGCTCGGCCCATTTGCCGGCGGATGCGTCCACGTTGCTGCTCAGGTTGGCTCGCAACGGAGGTATGTCCGTGGAAGCCTCGTTGCCGCGGACGGCGACCGCCGCGAGTGAATCGCTGGCTGGATGCGCTCGCTTCTCGACAACCGGTGGTTTGCGAAAACCTGGCTGTCGAGAAGCGGTGCAAAGACGCCTTCTTACGGAATCAGGGCGTCTTGAGCGGACTGGTGATGCCCCTGATCGTGGACGACTCCAGCTTCGGCGTGTTCGGGGTTTTCTATCCCGATGAGCATCGGTTCAGCGCCTCGGACGTTGAATTTTCAGAGACCATCGGTCACATGCTGGCCGGTACGTTGGCCCGGCTCCAGGCGGAAAATGGCTGGCGTACGGAGCGTCAGTTGGCGGCATCGTTGTTCCAGAACGTCGATAGCCTTGTAATCATGACGGACCTGCAAGGCCACGTGCAGCGGATCAATCGGGCCTGCGAAGAAACAACAGGATATGCGAGCCACGAAGTGCGGGGCCGCCTGGTGTGGAGCACCTTCGCTTTGCCGGAAGATGCGCAGCAGGCTCACAGCCGCTTGCGCGAGGGAGTGGTGCAAGGGATGAGTGCCGTCTTCGATCTCTCGTTGTTCACCAAGCACGCGGCGCAACGAGCCGTGCGATGGACTCAGACGGTCCTTGTGGATGACTTCGGTCAGGCTCAATCGGTACTGGTCTCTGGAACCCTGTTGCCGGAAGACCACCGGCCGGGATCACTAAATCGAGACGCCAAGGCACATCATGAAGCCGAGCAGCGCGCCTTGGTCGAACAGATCGTCGGAGCGCCCTCCAACCATCCTCGGGCCGGCTTCGGCCAGGGGGACGGAAGCCGGGGCGGCGCCGCGCATCCATTCCAAGCAATTGCCGAACCTGGCTTTGACGAAGTCCGGAGCAGCCCGCGACGGGCTTATCCGTACCGCCAATTAGTAGCCGCCCAGAAACCGGGAGTTTCACCCGATCGTTTGACGTTTGAGGAAGTTCAATTTCACGACATTTCCGCAGGCGGTGTCTCGTTCCGCCTTACCAACCGACCGACGTTCGACGCCGTGGTGCTTGCACTCGGAGTGCCACCGAACGTTCACTACATCAGCGCCAGAATCGTCAACGTTTCGGAATTTGACGAGGACGGTCGCCCTGCTTACCACGTCGGCTGCCGGTTTCTCGAACGCCTTCACGTGTAACGTCAAGCTCGCCTTGACGATTGGACGCCGAATGGCAATCATCGGGCGTCTTCGACGGAGCCGTCCGAGCCAGCTGAAGCTCTCCGTGATCGCGTAACAAAGCTCAAGCGGCGCGCCCATTTCGGTCGAGAATTGGAGTCGCGGGCCGAGGGATCGATTCCCGGGACGTTAAATTCCGATATAGTCAGCCGCTTGGCAAAACGCTTCGGTTGCTGTACAGTGACCCAAGTCAGGCAGCCTGCCAACGACGGCCAGTGACGCCCTTCAAGGGAGTTATCTGAGCTAGCAGTGGAAGCAGCCCCCCAGGGTGCGATGAGGCTGAGTACAGCGACATTCGGTCGCTCTGGCCGAGACTGATGTGGGGGCGGTTGAGCCGCATTTGCGGCATGACCTGGGCCGGTTCCGCCTAGGCGATTTGCTTGGGCGGTTTTTGAAGGTCTCGGGTCCTTTTTCAGGATTTGGTTCGCACGTTCGGTCATTTTTCGATTTTTGCAGCAGCCTATTGACGACTGTTTGGATTTCGCTAAGATCATCTGCTTCCCACTTTCGGCAAGCGAAGCCATAAGCGTGATTCGCGAGCCGTGGCGAGGGGTGGTTGTGGCTGGGTAGTGCTGAGTGGCCAGGGGCCAGGTTCACGCCGAGTTGAGTGAGTGTCGGCGGCGTGGAATTGGCCTCTGCCCATGCGGCAGCGGAACTGGTTGAGTCTGGGTTTTGCCCGGGTCTTGGCTGGTTCCGATGTTCTTTGACAATTTGGTTGTTGCAAGAGTGGCATCTTGTAAATAGAGATCAAGACGGAATGTCGTCGAAAGACGGTGTTTCGAATTGTTCTCCAAGGCTCTTAGCAGCGATGCGGCCTTCTCAAGAGTCGTGTCCCGTGAGGGGTATGATTTCTGGGTAGGTTGGTATCGCAAAGATCTAGCGTTACTCAGTTCCTGTCGGGCGTCGCCGTTCGACAGGACTGTAGTGAGTGACCGAGTTCGGCCAATTTGGTCGCGAAGCCACCGGCTGTTTTACGGCGGGTGGTTGGAGCGGACAAGAGGGTTGGATTTATGTGGTCAAGCTACTAAGGGCACATGGGGGATGTCTTGGCGTCAGGAGGCTTTGAAGGGCGTGGAAGACTGCGAAAAGCTCGGGGGAATTGTCAAACGAGTGTTGATCCCGAGATTCCCGAACTGGCATGCACTGAATTCATAGGTGTATGCAGCAAACGCGGCGAACTGAAACATCTCAGTAACCGCAGGAAAAGAAAGAAAAATCGATTTCCTCAGTAGCGGCGAGCGAACGGGAAACAGCCCAAACCGCGAAGGTTTTCCTTCGCGGGGTTGTAGGGCCTCTTCACATGGGAGTTACCAAGCAACAGGCTAACCGAACTGCATGGAAAGGCAGACCACAGCGGGTGACAGTCCCGTAGGTGAAAGCATGTCGCCTCCCGAGGGGTACCTGAGTAGGTCGGGTCACGTGGAACCCCGACTGAATCAACGGGGACCATCCCGTAAGGCTAAATACTCCCTGACGACCGATAGTGAACTCAGTAGGGCGACTGAAAGATGGGAAGAACCCCTGTTAGGGGAGGACACTGAACCTGAAACCATGTGCCTACAAGCGGTCGGAGCACTATGGCTCTATGAGCAAAGTGTGACGGCGTGCCTTTTGCATAATGATCCGGCGAGTTAGCGTTAACGGCTTGGTTAAGGTCCTCAGGACCGAAGCCTTAGGGAAACCGAGTCTGAATAGGGCGTAATTGGTCGTTAGTGCTAGACGCGAAACTGCACGAACTACCCATGAGCAGGTTGAACCGCGGGTTATACCGCGTGGAGGACCGAACCCACTTGGGTTGAAAACCGAGGGGATGACTTGTGGGGAGGAGTGAAAGTCTAATCAAGCGCAGAGATAGCTCGTTCTCTCCGAAATAGCTTTAGGGCTAGCCTTGAGCAACTACGCAGCGGGGGTAGAGATACTGAATCGGTTGGAGGCTCTTCCCAGAGTACTCTGCTGAACCAAACTCCGAATACCGTTGCGACTATCTCAGGAGTCAGTCCGCGAGGGATAAGCTTCGCGGTCGAGAGGGAAACAACCCAGACCATCTGCTAAGGTCCCGAAGATGTACTTAGTCACAAAGGAAGTTGAGTTTCCGTGACAGCCAGGATGTTGGCTTAGAAGCAGCCACCATTTAAAAAGTGCGTAACAGCTTACTGGCCGAGAAATTCTGCGCCGATAATGAACGGGAGTAAGTGCATCACCGAAGCAATGGATGACCCGCGCAAGCGGGTCGTGGTAGGAGAGCGCTGTACGTCAGATACAAGCCGTACCGAGAGGAACGGTG
>CAWECK010000011.1:0-330868 GCA_963807715.1 uncultured Planctomycetia bacterium | reverse complement strand
CGGATCAACTCGATGATTTCGTCTACCGTTTCTTCGAAACCAATGTCGATCAACAGCCAATCCGGACCGTCGTACACCAGGTAGACGTTGCATCCCGGCGCTCGCCCGCCTGGTAATTCATTTCAATCACGTGTGGAAAAACCGGTTTCCGCGCAACATACAAGCGCCTCTGAATGATGCCACGGGTCCTACCGCGCGGCGAGACTGTCCCGATGAGCAGGGCATTTTAGAAGCCACATGGCTAAGCGACAAGCGATGCAAGGTGCAAAGCGAACCAGCATCGACTGTCAAAACTTTTAGACCACTCAATTGAGACGGCGTCTCAGCATCATCCCGATTCAGCCTTCGCTGGCTTTTGCCGCCGCGGCTTCCGCTTCCGCGGCAACGATTGCCGCGAGCCCTTCGCGATACGACGGATACCCGAGTTGCATCCCGAGCTCGCAAAGCAACCGCGCATTGCTCACGCGTTTATCAACTCGAGCCCGGGCCAACGCCGCGGAATTTTCCGGCGGCGTTTCGAATTGTGGCGTCGGGGCGGACAGCAAGTGTGCCAATTCCTCGTAATAGGCGCGACGAATCACGGGATGTCCGTCGGAAACAATGTACGTGCGTGGCGGCGTGCCCCGCGTTCGGCGGCCAACACCGCGCGGGCGGCATCGTCGACATGAATCAGGTTCAAGTAACCATCGAACGGCACTGGGAGGGGCAGCCCGAGGGCAATTTCGCACGGCCGGAATACGGTCGGGCCCGTACAGGCCAGCCAATCGCAAAACGATGGTGCGGCGGCCCAACGGATGCTGCGTCAGAATTTGTTCCGCGGCCAGGCAGGCGCGGCCCCCTTCGCGCTCCGGATGACACGGTGAATCTTCGTCGAACGCGTCCCCACTTGTGGCGCCATAAACGCCGGTGGAACTGATGTAAACCAAACGTCCCAGGTCGGAGGGGAACGCCGTTAGAGCGGCACCGAGCCCATGCACATACACATCTTCCAGCGATTTACCGGCAGTGCGATCGTAGCCCACCGCATAGAGCACGGTTTCGGCCCTGGGCAGCTTCACAAGACTCGCCGGCAACGTCACATCCGCGATGATGGGCTGCAGGCCCGCGGCTTCAAAGTCCCGTGCA
Organism: uncultured Planctomycetia bacterium; assembly: GCA_963807715.1. GTDB lineage: Bacteria > Planctomycetota > Planctomycetia > Pirellulales > PALSA-1355 > CAWECK01. The sequence goes on along the minus strand of CAWECK010000011.1, from coordinate 329,743 downwards.
TGTTTGCTGGAGCGCGTCACCACGTAGACTTCGTGACCCGACTCATGCCAGAGTTGCGCGACGCGGCGGCCAAGATAGCCGCAGCCGAAGATCAATTTGGCCATTCATGCGGTTCCGGATTACTGGTGGATGCCTACCCCGAGAGAGCGAAAGAGGCTGTGATTAAGAGAAACGCGGTCAATCGTCCAAGCCGGGCGGCGATGCGAAGTCGCCGGCCGTCTGTTGACCCGAACGGGAGGCTTCCAGATACGCGGAAAGCAAAATCTGAGCGGCCAGTTTGTCCAGGCGGGCCTTCCGCTGTTTCTTGTCAATTGAGCGGCAGCCAAATGCTGCTCGGCCTCCGCGGTGGTGAACCGCTCATCAAAATAAACCACCGGCACCCCGGTCGCCGCGGTCAGCCACTGGCCGAATTCTCGGGCCTGCCGCGATTTCTGACTCTCCTGCCCGCTCAAGTGAACCGGCAGTCCGACGACGAATTGGGTGATCAATTCACGTCGCGCCAGGTCGGCAAAGTATTCCGCATCAAGTCGCGGAGTACGGCGATTGTAATTCGCATAGGGACTGGCAATCGGAAACCGTGCGTCGGCCACCGCCACGCCAATCCGCACGGTGCCAAAATCAATGCCCGCAATCCGCCCGGAAGGTTCCAAGGCACCGCACTCCACAAAAAAGCCCGTCAACGGCCAACAAACACTTCGACGAAGGCTAAGAATTTTATAAGGAAGGCAGGAAGACAGGAAAACTCGCATGCCAAAGCCCAGGGATTGCATCCCTGGGTACTCAAATAACCCAGGGATGCAATCCCTGGGCTTTGGGTCAAACGACCCGCAATTATTTCTTTCTTTTTTCCTGGTTTCCTAATGAAAGTTCCTAAAAACTTGTGAACCGTTCGTACTTCTGCGAGTTATCTGCGTCAACCGGCCATGCGTGGCTCTTTGTTCGCGAGGTCTGCGTCGTCGACAATCGGTTGTCGACGGTCGGGTGCGATGAAATATCCTTTGCGCAGGAAGTTCAGCGTGTATTCCCGCACCCGGCTGTCCTGTCCCATGAAGGCATGCAGCACCGGCAGGAGCACGAAGTCGGCCGCGCCGGCCAGACGCGTGCTGTCGACGGTGACGATAAAATCGTTGTCGTCGCGCAACCAGGGATTATATCCGCGGCCCGCCGCGCCGCGACCACCTGCAACAATGCCGAATTCGAATTCGGGCGTGGCGAGCCTGGGGACAAACTCGTGCCAACGGTGGATCTCTTTGGCCGTGATGAAAAAGCCGAAGGGATCGAAGGCGCAAATCAACTTGGTCAATTCCGATCCCTGGTTCGGCGGACCCAGCATCACCATCCGCCGGATCCGGGGATCCGCAGCACCCGCCGCGGGCACAGTCGGCCAAATAGTGCCGAATTACGATATTGCCCAGGCTATGACCGACGAAGTTGATCTCTTCGATCCCCTCCAAATTCGCCAGCAGTCGCGCCAAGTAGCGGCGCTTTGCCGAATCGACGACCAATTGCTGGGATAAGTCGGCGTGAAGACCGTGTACTCACCGGTCGCTCGCAAGAATCTGGCCATGCCGAGCAGCGGACCCGTGTTGCGGAACATGCCATGGAGTGCGATCACGGCTTTTCCCTGCATCGGGGGAAGCTCTCGCTCGCGACGAATCTCGTCCAGCCGCTTCCGGCATTGCGTGAAACTCCCCCAGGCATGCCGGACCTGGTGCTGGTCGAGCAGCCGATAGTGGCCAGACAGTGAATTTCGCTGGATGTGCCAGCCGTGATAAAACAGCTCGTCGGCCCAGATTTGGGCTCCGCCCGTGGTGGGTAGGGGCAGGTTGGGAAAAAGCTTGACCCCCGATCCGTTTAGGCCTGTCGTAGGATCCCCGTCCATTGTGAATTCTCCTGCCTAAGCGAAAACCTGGCTGTGGCCTTGCCATAAACTGCCGGTCGCACCCGGCACCCGGCCCGGCGGCGAATCGACCGCCTACAAGTATTCGCTCCAGCCTCGCTCTTCTAGCAATTTTACCAACTGGCGGATGGATTCTTCATCATGCTTATTTGCCACCAGAGTCGCGTCGGGGGTGTGGACCACGATGCAATCCTCGACCCCCAGCGTCACAATCAAGTGTTCCGGGCCGCCGCGCACGATGCTCCCCTTGGTATGCAGACCCAGATGCCGGGCCTGAATCGTATTGCCCTCGGCGTCAGTGCCTTGCAATCGGGCCATGGCTTGCCAACTGCCGACGTCGTCCCAGGCGAACGTCGCTTCGATGACCACCACGTCGCGAGCATGTTCCATCACGGCATAATCGATCGAGACGCCGCGAATGGCCGCGAACTCGCGCTCCAGAATCGCCTGGTAATCGGGCCGTCCGGCGGCGGCATCGATCGTTGCCAGGCGGGCATACATCTCCGGTTGAAACTTCTTAAGCGCTTCGAGAATCGTTTGCGCTTGCCACAGAAAAATTCCGGAATTCCAATAGAAATTCCCAGCCGCGAGATACTCGCGGGCAATGTCGGCTTTGGGCTTTTCGCGGAACTGACGCACCGCGTACGCCTGAATTGCGGGCTCCCGCGCGGACGTGCTCCCGGCGTGATCCGCGGACGTTTTCACCGGCTCGCCGCGTTCGATGTAACCGAAAGTTTCAGCCGGATAGCTGGGCTTAATGCCGAATGTGACAATCCGGCCGGGGGACTGGGCCACCAGTCGGGCAGCCGCCCCGATCGCTTCCTGATAGGCACTGTCGGGACTGATCACATGGTCCGACGGCATGACGGCCATGATCGCGTCCGGATCCGTTCGCACCAGTTGCAACGCGGCCAGCCCAATGCAGGGGGCCGTATCCCGTTTGCACGGCTCGCCCAAGATTGCCTGCGGCGGCAAATCCGGCAACTGCTCGGCAATGGGGCCGACCAGACGGGCATTCGTGACGATCAGCACCCGGTCAGCCGGCACCAATTGGCCCAGCCGGTCCACCGTGGCCTGAATCATCGTGCGATTGCCAACCAGCCCAAGTAATTGTTTGGGACGCTGATTGCGGCTCTCCGGCCAAAACCGCGTCCCCGACCCGCCTGCCATGATTACGGCGTAAAGCATATTTTCCTTTTAACAAAAGTAGCTCGCATCGGAAATCTCGGTTCCGGGCATAAACTTTGCGCGGACCTCGCCCTCATCCTGGGCAAACAGCGGACTGATCTCGACCAGCGCGAGTTCGTTTACCCGACAACCGGCCACACTCAGCCAGCGGCGATAGAGAGCCGCCATCTGCGCGCGGACCGTTTCCGGAGTATCGCTGGCTTCACCGGTCGCATTTTTCAGCGGGGCGAACACCGTTTGCTCATCCCCTTCCACCACGATCGGGTTGTGCGCCCCGGGCATCAAATCAAAGATGAATCGCTCGAACTTATAGGCGTTGGGCATTGACGGCTCGACACGTTTCCCCTGCGGGTCGACGTAGGGGACCGCCTTATGCGCCACATGAAACGGCAAGGCTTCCGCCCGCGCGGTCTCGCGCTGCAAAAAATCGGTGTCGAACACGTGAATGGCGATGCTGCCGGCCCAAAACACCGGCGAACCGTCCGCCGTGCGCCGGTCCAGAATCGCGTCCGGCAACGGATTCAAGTCGCTGTATTCCAGCACCTGCATGTGGCCGTCGATCACGACGACATTGCCAACCCGCTCTCGCAAGCTCCGTTTCCGCACCACCAGTGTCGACATTTCGGACTGGGCCAAGAGGTGATAGCCCAAAAACTCCGGATCGCACGCCGGCACTAAGGGATTGTCGACCTGGAAATAGCACACGTGCCGCAACCCCCGGCGTGCCATATCGGCCATCGCGCCGCTGCTGATCGAGCGCGGCGAGCGTGCCGCCATGACCGTCAGGGCTGAGGCTCAGGCGGTCCTTGTCCGCCAGGAGCAATCGCCCGCTGGCCGCGTCCACGGCCGGCATGGTCCCTTGACAAAAGATCCGCACATTCTGCTCAGGCAAACCGAAGTCGTGGTGCTCAGCCAGGTATTGGCGCGTTTGCGCGTCGGTGGCCGGGCTGGTCATCAGGTACAGCGGAATGGGAGCGCCGGCTGCTCGCGAGCGCGCCAGAATCTTTTCAAACAGAATTTGAAACAGCGAAACGTTTGAGATCGGTCCGATGGGAAACACGCCCTTCGGGCGATCGAAGCCGAGCCGGGTCCCCTGCCCTCCGGCAACCAGCACCACGCCGACCTCCCCGGCCTCAAGAGCCGCCCGGCCGCGCTCGCGCGCGTCCTGGGGAGTGAACTGGTTGGCCGCTGCGCCGAGCTGAAACGCCGGCGGCGGCGCGGCACGGCCAGCCAGGTCGGCCCAATTCTCCTCTCGGGCATCGCCCCGATACAGCCGACCCAGCAAGTCCAAGTCAAGCGAGGCGATCTGCCCGGCCAGCAAATCCTGTTGCCCGGGCGATAGTTCGTGCCAAAACGCCAGGAGATGCAGCTTGGTCGTGTTTCGCGAGCCGATCGCGCAATTCTGCCTTAGTCATCGAAGCCCGTTCTCCCTCCGGTTCCTCTGTCAGCGGCCCTACGGTTCCTCCGTCAATGGCCCTGTTCCTTATTCAGCGACGGATGTCCCTGGGCCGCTGACCTCTCGCTCCTACCGTCCGATGCTGTTCCAAGAAACGCTGTTCAACTATAGGCTGCGATCCCGTCAAATCAATCCGCGTACCCAGGCGTACGCCAACAGGCACAATGCCGGGAACAACACAAAGATTACGCCGTAAGTAACCAGCGAAGTCCAAACGTGACGAGGCCATCGGGCCATGAGTTTTCGATCGCCTCTTTCGCGACAAACTTAACGAACAAATTCCAGGCCGCGGCTCACTTCGGAGATGAGAGCAACGCGGTGCTTCGCGGATGCCATTACCACATGCATGAACCCATTATGCTCGGAAACGGTCGGGAGCCAAGGGCCCACGATTTGCGACAAGCTGCAGCGGGGACGCTATTTGTGAACTGTCGCGCAGCTCAGTCGAATTGACGCGCCGCAAGCCAGCGGCGATGATTGTCCCGACATCGTCTTCGCCGAATAAGGTTTTTGTAAGGGGGCGGCTTGAGCCGTGTCGGCGGTACCCCCTGGGCCAAGGATCCGTAGGCCATAGATAAGAGCATTCCAATGATTTATTACCGAGGTGAACTGGCTGTTGCGCTGCTTGCGTTGCTGATCTCCGCGGAAATCTCGTCTGCGATAACCGCCGCAGAACCTGGCGAGATTGTCTTGCACGAAGGGACCATGCTGCGGTTCGCCAAAGCGCGTGAGGGGGCCGAGTTGCTAAAGCAGCACGACCGTTACCTGAATGCCCAGAGCCCGCTCGACCGCCAATTAAGGCGGCAAACCGACGCCGAAGTTTCCGAGAACGAGTTCGCCGAGTACTCTGCCGAACAAGCTCTGGCCTGGCTGGCCCCCCAACGTACAGCCATTACCCAAGCCACGGCCGTGCTGGCCGACCGCTTGAAAAGTTGGCGTCTTCCCTGGCCCCCCTTGATAACGCTCGTCCATACGACCGGCCGCGAAGAAAGCGATTCCGCATACTGCCGAGGCGCCATGATCGCCCTGTCGACTCCGCGTCTTACCAAAGCCCAACCGGAGGAGCAACTCGAGCACCTGTTGGCGCACGAGCTGTTCCACGTGCTCAGCAGCCACAATCCGGAATTGCGGAAGGCGCTTTACGCAGTCATCGGGTTCACGGTCTGCAACGAGATCGCGCTGCCGCCGGAACTCGCCGCGCGAAAGATTACCAACCCCGACGCGCCCAGCATCGACTGCTACCTCGAAGTCCGTCGGCCGGATGTCACGTTGCACTTGGCGCCGATGCTGATTTCGAAACGCGATCGTTACGCTCCGGAGCAGAGCAAGGAACTGTTTGACTACATCAGCTTTCAGTTGCTCGAAGTGGAGCAGCGGGGCGAACGCTGGCAGCCGCTGCTGCGTGCCGGCCGACCGGTGTTGCACAATTCGTCCAGCGTTCCGGAATTCGCCGAGAAAATCGGCGGCAATACGGGCTACATCATTCATCCCGATGAAATTTTGGCGGAGAATTTCGCCCTGCTGGTGGCCGGCAAGCGCGACGTGCCGACGCCGCGCATTCTGGATGCGATGGCGAAGCTGCTGGGACCTGCGACCGCCGAAGGCAAATGAAGCGGGCCAGCGCCCGGGTGCGACTGGCCGAATAGCCGCGCACCCACTTTCGCCTTATTTTCCGGCCGGTTGCCAATGCGCCGCGAATTCGATGAGCACATCAACCGGCTCTCGCGGGAGTTCATCAAGTCGCACGTCGAATCTCGCGCCTTGCGGCAAGACTTGAGCAACCTTGAGCTCGGCGTTCGGACCACTCACTGGCTCGGCTTCGCAAGAGGGGGTGGTGAGAAACGGCGGACAAAAGGCCACGTGGGCGTGCGCCGTTTTTTGACCCGGTTCAAACGCGACGCGCACAACGCCGGTCACCCACTCGCCGCCGTCGGACTCTCGCCGGCGAATGAGCTGCTGCACGATATCTGGCGACGGCTCGTCGTCGGCTGCCTCGCCAGCATTCGGAGGCTCAGCGATCGGTGATGCGGCTCCAGATTCCCGGAAAAAATGTTTTTTGCCTGCCGGGCTGTCAACGATCATGCTGTCCACGAGAAAAAAGCGATGTTGCGTGAACAGCAACCACTGTTGTCGTCCTGCCCAAACGCCCGCGAGCAATACGCTGAACCACAGTCCCGCAAGACCCCATGGAGAACTTCCGGGGAGCGAGATTGCCACGGCGGTCAACCAGGCGCTCAGTACCGGCAGCCAGCCGAGCGAATAACAGGAAACACGCAACCACGTGTCCTTGGAAAACCATAACGTCCCGTTTTCTGCCGTGAGGCATCGCCGCAAGAACTCACTGCCCCCTGATAGAGCGACGCCGGCCAAGCAGAGTGCCGCCGCCGGCAAGGCATGGTCGAACGCTCCCGAGAGTCGACGGCCCCACAGCAGCAGGCCTGACAGCAGCAGCAGCATCGACACGAGCAAGGGCAGATAGGCCTTCAGGAACAACAATACAACAGGCAGCTCGCCACCCCGCGGCATCGCGGACGGTTTGTTCTGGGCGATCCCCGTCATCCGTCAGTCCTTTGGCGTTGCTCACGCGGGGCCGTCGGCAAGGCACGCGGGCATGCGACGGTTCAATATGTGCCACTGGCGATCTCTCAGGGCCGACTGTTTCGGCCATGATGAGGCTTGCCGCACAAAAACAGCCGGCCCTACGGGATTGCTTAGCGCTGCGCGGCCACCGCGGCTAAGCCGGCCGCTTCGGCAAGTTCGCTCGCCCGGTCGGTGTTTTCCCACGTGAATTCCGGCTCGCTGCGGCCAAAATGGCCGCCGGCAGCCGTCTTGCGGAAAATTGGCCGGCGCAGATCCAGGTGCTTGATGATGCCGCTGGGGCTCAATGGGAAAAACTCGCGGACCAGTTCACAAATCCGCGTGTCCTTCACGCGGCCCGTGCCTTGCGTGTCGACGAACACGCTCACCGGCTCGCTGACGCCGATGGCGTATGCCAACTGCACCTCGCAGCGCTCGGCCAGGCCCGCGGCCACAATGTTCTTGGCCACGTAGCGGGCCATGTAGGCGGCGCTGCGATCAACCTTGGTGGGATCCTTTCCGCTGAACGCGCCACCGCCGTGCCGCCCCCAGCCGCCGTAGGTGTCGACAATGATCTTGCGCCCCGTGAGACCACAGTCGCCGTGCGGACCGCCGACCACGAATCGTCCCGTGGGATTGATGTGATAGGTGATGTCACCCGTGACCAGGTTCTCCGGCAGGCACGGTTTGATGACTTCTTGGATCACGAATTTACGAATTTCGGCGTTCACGGCTTCGGGCGCATGCTGCGTCGAAACCACAACGGTATCGACTCGCAGCGGACGGTATCCGTCGTATTCGATGGTTACCTGGCTCTTGGCATCCGGGCGCAGCCAATCGACTCCGTCCCGACGCAGTTCGGTCAAGCGGCCGATCACGCGGTGGGCCAATGCAATCGGCAGCGGCATGAGTTCTTCCGTGTCGTTGCACGCGTAGCCGAACATAAGACCTTGGTCGCCGGCGCCGATGTCCTTGCCAGCGCCGGCGTCCGCGTTGACACCTTGGGCGATGTCAGGGCTCTGCTTATCAATGGCCACCATCACGGCACAGGTATCGGCGCAAATGCCCATATGGTCGTCGACGTATCCCACCTCGCGAATGGCGTGCCGCACGATTTCGGGATAGTCGATCACCGCCTTGGTCGTGATTTCGCCGGCGACAATGGCTATGCCGGTCGTGACCATGGTCTCGCAAGCCACGCGGCTATAAGGATCCTGAGACAGAAGAGCATCAAGAACGCCATCAGAAATCTGGTCGGCCAGCTTGTCTGGATGACCCATGCTGACAGATTCGCTGGTGAACAAATACTTCCCTACTGGCACTTGACGTTCTCCTGTCGAAAAATCAGGCAAGCCGATGCCGGACGCGAAGTTCGGCTAGTCGACAAAGTATAGCAATAAAATCGCCGCGCGAGCAAATCGAGACGCAAAGCCCGTCATGATTGGCTGTTAGCACGTCGATGCAGAGAACCCGAACCCCCGAAATGTACCGTGGATTTCGGACTTTGGCCATTCGATGTTGCTCGTTCGACTTCCGGTATTGGACTTTGGGCATTGGACGTTGGGCCCGGTTTTGCTTCTAAGAGGTCGATCGTGCGAGCGGTCGCCCCCTGATTGGCGAAGACCACGCCGCGGGCTCGCTGGCCCAGCGCAGGCAAACGACGGATCTTCCAGGCAACGCCTGACGAAAGCGGTGAGCTCGTTTCCGTCCGCCACGACGACGGCCGCATCGGCGGTGAGCAGCGCCGCCACGACGTCCCGAAAATTATGCGTGCGAGGGCCAAACGAAACAGCGGCCCCATAAGCAGCCGGCTCGATCATGTTCTGACCGCCGCGCGTACCCAGGCTGCCGCCGACAAAGGCGATCTGAGCCACGCCCCACCAGGCACCCAACTCGCCAATACGATCGACGAGCAGCACGCGCGCCTGCGGGTCGCGGCCAGCGTCGTCCAATTGCGTGCGACGCTGCCAACTCACGGGGCTGTGGGACAGCAACTCGGCCACCGCATCAAATCGCTCGGCATGTCTCGGCACAAGGATCAGCCGGAGTCGCGGGAACTGCGCCGACAACTCGCGAAACGTTTCCAGCGCCAGGGTCTCTTCCGGCTGCTGAGTGCTGCCGGCCAGAAAGACGATGTCCTCGCCGGTGACCCCGGCCAACCGTGCAAGGGCGCGCGTGGCCGGATTTTGACGGTCGCTTTGGCAACCATCGAACTTGACCGAACCGGTCGCCACGACCCGCTGGGCCGGCACGCCCAGTTCGACAAACCGCGCCGCGTATTGTTGATTCTGCGCGGCCACGAGGTCAAGTTGGGCTAGCACGGGGCGCAGCAGCCAGCGGATGCGCCGGTAGCCGCGGAAGCTCCGATCGCTGAGCCGGCCGTTCACCACGGCGACACGGGCACCGCAGGCACGAGCCGCGCCGATCAAGTTCGGCCATAGTTCCAATTCGGCCAGAACGAGCAGATCCGGCCGCACTCGGCGCATGGCTCGTCGTACGGCCCAACTGAAATCGAGCGGACAATAAAAAACCGTATGATCGGGATACTTGTTCCGCGCGAGCGCGTAGCCAGTTTGCGTGGTCGTCGAGATCACGCACTCCCAATCGGCATGGCGGCGCGTCCACTCGGTCAGCAGCGGCGCGAGGAGATTAACCTCTCCCACGCTGACGGCGTGCAGCCAGACGCAGCGGGCATGTGACGTGCGAAGAGGAACCTGACCGAAAAACTTCGCCCGGAAACCCTCGCGGTATCGCCCGGTGCGCGCTGCCCGCCAGGCCAACCAAGGAGCCGCGGCCGTGAGCAGCAGCAGATACAAAAGATCGATCAGCAGCAACACCCGTTGGGACTCCTTCCCCTGCTAGGTTTTTCAAGCAAATTGGCCGCCGCGAATGGCAAGCTACGCCGCCCCACGGAAAGTATTCCGCGGGCTTTGTGGGGCGTGCTGCACGTTGATGCGGCGTCCTCGCATGTTATGCGGCGCCCTTGCGCATGTGGCAGTTCTTGAATTTCTTGCCGCTGCCGCAGGGGCAAGGATCGTTGCGGCCGACCCGTTCCTGCCGGTTGCGGATCGGCTCCATTTTGGGCTTGGCATCCGTAGCCTCGATCGCGGCTTGCTGTTCTTCCTGCTCGGCGCTGAGCATCGTCGGAGCGGCTTCTTCGTGGATCGCCGCAGTCTCGGTCCACACCGAACCGACGAAGTCTTCGTTCAACTGTTCCATGCGAAAGAGAAGCTCGGTGACCCGCTCGTAGACGCCCTGCCACATCAGCTCATAGGTCCGCATGCCTTCGCGCTTGTATTCGACCTTGGGATCGACTTGGGCATAGCCGCGCAAGCCGACGCTCGAACGCAAATGGTCCATCGCCAGCAAATGATCTTTCCAAGCCGTGTCCAGCAGTTCCAACACCAGGGCCCGCTCCATCCGGCGAATCTCAGGACGGAAGCGATCTTCGACGGCCACGTCCAGCCGGGTCGTCAATTGAGCCCGATTCATCGTTGCCAGCTTTTCGACTGGCAGATCGCACCACAACGCCTCGCGCAGCCAGTTGGAAAGGGATTCCAGGCCGTCCTTGCCGGGCGAACGAGCCGCCGGGATATCCTGGTCGGCGCCGGCGAACAGTTTCTCGACGCGAGCCGCGGTCTCGGCGTGTGCCGCGCTGGCCTGCTGCTGCAACCTGCGGCTGTGCTCGACGAGCAGAGTTCGAACTTCCTCGCGCTGCAAGTTGCGCAGGTCGTCGACGTTCAGTTCGATTTGAAACCGATCGCGCGCCCAAGCCGCCAAGGCCTCGCGATCGTAGCGTTTCTGTCCCTTGTCATCGCGGGTCGTGAAGTGGTGCAACCCGGCCATGACCGGATATTCGATTTCCTTTTCGTTGTAGGCTTCACGAGCCTTCTGCCGAACGGCGTCCTTGAAGGCCGCCAGATCGAGCGATTTCGTATCGTCGGGGTTGAGCCGAATACCGAATTTGTAATGGACCCAAGTACAAGCCGCACTGACGGCGTAGCTTTCTTGCAGGAAACGGGAGCCCTCGGCCAGATCTACCGCGTCGATCGCTTCGCGAGCTTTGCCGAGCAGCATCTCGGCCAGGTCGTTGCGGTCGATCTTGCGCAACTCGCGATCGCGATAATTCAGCTTCCAGCGCGTGTTGACCAGCTTGGTGAGCGCTTCCCAGTTCCACTCCGGTTCATTTTCCTCGCCTTCAGGCAGATTTTCGTCGATGGCGTCGAACACCTGGACCTCGGCCATTCGTTGTGCCTGGTCCCGGCAAGCCGCTCGGCCGCTTCAAAGTCCATGCCGCGGAAGTCGCGCGGCTCCAATTCAACGCCCAATTGACGGCTGGCCCAGTCCGCAAAGCTTTCGGTGCCGTAGTCCTTGGCCAGAAATTCGGACAGGTGGCGATCGATTTGTTCGTCGATCATGTCCAACAGCAACAGCTTGCAATTGGCGCCGTCCAGGATGCGCTGGCGGTAGCCGTAGACCCGCTTGCGCTGCTCGTCCATCACCTCGTCATACTCGAGCAGATTTTTGCGGATCTCGAAGTTGCGCTCCTCAACCTTCTTTTGGGCTCCTTCGACGCGGCGCGACACCATGCGGCTCTCGATGGCCTCGCCTTCTTGCATGCCCAGCCGGGTGAGGATGTTCTTCACCCATTCGCCGGCGAAAATCCGCATCAGGTCGTCTTCCAACGAGAGGAAGAAGCGGCTGCTCCCCGGATCGCCCTGGCGGCCGCAGCGGCCGCGCAATTGCAAGTCGATGCGGCGGGCCTCATGGCGCTCTGAACCGATGATGTGCAGCCCGCCGAGGGCCCGGACTTCCTCTCCCTCGGGCTTCATTTTTTCCCGCTGCTCGATCTCCTTGATCAGATTTTCCCACTCCGCGCGGGGCACGTCGAGCCGGGTGGCGTATTTGTCTTGCAGCAGAGCCCAGGCCATGGTCTCGGGGTTTCCGCCGAGGATGATATCGGTGCCGCGGCCGGCCATGTTCGTGGCGATCGTGACGGCGCCTTTGCGTCCGGCCTGGGCCACGATTTCGGCCTCGCGCTTGTGATGCTTGGCGTTGAGCACTTCGTGCTTGATGCCCCGCTTGCCGAGCAATGCGGCGAGATGCTCGCTCTTTTCGATCGACACGGTGCCGACCAGCACCGGCCGGCCTTTCTTTTGCATCTCGGTGATATTGGCGCGGGGGATCTTTTCGCGCTGCTTCGAATCGCGCGGTTGGAATTCAATTTCCTGGTCGTTTTCCGAAATCAGCGTCCCTTCGCGCTCCGTTTTGTCCTTCAGCACGACGACGTCCCACTTGTGCAGCCGCTCGATTTCGTCGGCGATGGCGTTGAACTTTTCCTTCACCGTGCGGAAGATCACGTCCGGCGAGTTAAGCCGGCGCATTTTGCGGTTGGTGGGAACCGCGATCACGTCCAGCTTGTAAATCTTCCAGAATTCGGAGGCCTCGGTCATGGCCGTGCCGGTCATGCCGCAAACCTTGTCGTACAGCTTGAAAAAGTTCTGCAGCGTGATCGTGGCCAGCGTCTGGTTCTCTTCCTTGACGCGCACGCCTTCCTTGGCCTCGACGGCCTGGTGCAAGCCGTCGCTCCAGTTGCGGCCCGGCATCAAGCGGCCGGTGAACTCGTCGACGATGATTACTTCGCCGTCCATCACCACGTAGTTGACGTCGCGCTTGTACAGGTGATGGGCCTTGAGAGAGTTGTCGATCAGGTGCGGCCACTCCATGTGGTCGGCCGTGTAAAAGCTCTCGACGCCGGCGAGTTGTTCGGCGTGTCGCACGCCGTCGTCCGTCAGGTGGACGGCGTGTTCTTTTTCCTTGACCTCGAAGTCGACGTCCTGCTTGAGTTGCCGGGCGATCTTGTCCGCCTTCACGTACAGGCTGACGTCGTCGTGGGCCGGACCGGAAATGATCAGCGGCGTGCGGGCCTCGTCGATGAGGATGTTGTCCACCTCGTCGACGATCGCAAAGTGCAGCGGCCCCTGGGCCTGCTGGGCGTGCTTCGGATAGCGATCGTCGCCGCGAGCCGCCGGACGCATGTTGTCGCGCAAGTAGTCGAAGCCGAATTCGTTGTTCGTGCCGTAGGTGATGTCGCAGGCATAGGCCGTTTGCCGTTCGCCGGAATCCATGCCGCTCTGGATCGCCCCGACGGTCATGCCCAAGCCCCATATAGAGGGGGCCCATCCACTCCATATCGCGGCGGGCCAGATAGTCGTTCACCGTGACGACGTGGACCCCCTTGCCCGCCAGAGCGTTAAGATAGGCCGGCAGCGTGGCGACCAGGGTTTTGCCTTCGCCGGTGACCATTTCGGCGATATTGCCGGCGTGCAGAATCATGCCGCCGATCAACTGGACGTCGAAAGTGCCGCATGTTCAGATACCGCCGGCCAGACTCCCGGCAGGCGGCAAAGGCCTCGATCAACAGATCGTCGACCTGTTCGCCGGCGGCCAACCGCTTACGAAACTCGGCCGATTGCTGGCGGAGTTGGTCGTCGGTCATTGCCTGAAACTTGGGCTCCGAGCGCGGTGATGGCAGTCGACCTTCGGCTGTAACTTGCGGACATATCGGGCGTTAGACGATCCGAACAGGCTCGTCAAGCGCGCGTTCGAAAGCCATGTGCCAGGGCACTGAAAACGCCCGAGATCGACTTCCCAAATTTGTTCCAAGAATTCCATGACAGGCACCGGGTAAGAACCGCGAAAATGACGCGGCCTGAAATGCCGCGATCGCTGCGTCGTGCCGAAAGGCGTTCAAACTTGCGCAAGATTTTCCAGCAACGTAATTTATAACGATTTCTACGAGGGGTCAACAGCGTTTGTTCGCACGGCCAAACCACGCCGAATACGCCCTTTGAGCGGACCAACTTAGTTCGTCTCGCCAAGTCCTTTATTGGCGACCCTAGGGTCAACTGGCAACCGGCCTTGCAGTTTTTCAACTTGGAGAAATGCAGCTTTGCCACCGGCGGTTCGTCCGCCGGTGGCAAAGCTGCGGCATCAACTCGACGTCCACACGGGCTGACAAGCAGCCAGTGGCAATCGAAACCTTTCCCAATATGAATCCGTAGATGGCCCTGCCGGCCCTGCCGTTTTGACGGGCGACTCGGCGCGGCTTGCGGGTCGGGCTCGGATTTGGGACGCTGGGGAAAATCCATCGTCGTCGGGTGCCCGGCCCTGTTTTGAATTTCACACCGACATCCCTGTCGAATCGCAACTCCGTGGATCCGCAAAAGCCATCGCCCCGTGCCAATCCGGCGGCCCCTCTGCTTCCCGTGTCCGCGGACATCCGCGGGCAACTGGTGTTTTTAGGCACGGGCACTTCCGTGGGGGTACCGATGATCGGCTGTGGCTGCGCGACCTGCACCAGCTCAAACCCGCGCAACAATCGCCTGCGATGCAGCCTGGTACTGGGTTTGCCGGAGGGGAACCTGCTCATCGACACGCCGCCCGATCTGCGGACCCAGTTGCTGCGGGAAAAGATCGGCCTGATCCATGCGGTCGTCGTACACGCACGATCACGTGGACCACGTCTATGGATTGGACGACTTGCGCTTGTTCCCGCACTATCTAGGGGGACCGGTGCCGGCCTATTGTGAAGAGCAGGTCGAGGGGCGGATTCGTAAATCGTTCGATTATGCGTTCGTCCACGAGAACCAGAGCTACGGAGGAGGCGTGCCGCAGATCGCTTTCGCCGCATCACGACCGAACCGTTTGAGGTGCTCGGTCAGCAAGTCGTGCCGATTCGTTTGAAGCACGGCAAGTTTCGGGTGCTCGGATTCCGCTTTGGCAACGTGGCCTATTGCACGGATACCAATGAAATTCCGCCGGAAAGCTGGTCGGAATTAAGCGGCCTGGACGTGCTCATCCTGGACGCCCTGCGGCCCAGCCGGCACTCGACCCACTTCAGCCTCAGTGAGGCGGTGGAAGTGTCCAAACAGTTGCGCCCAAGCGGACGCTGTTCACCCACATGTGCCACGACCTGGAACACGAAGCAACCAACGCCGCGCTGCCGCTGGGCATGGAGTTGGCCTACGACGGATTGCGCGTTCCATTGACCTGAGCCCAATACATCTGACGGTTGCTTGGTCGGTGTGCCAACGCAACTGCCGTCTACCGGCGGTTCAAAGGCCACTGCCGCCTAGCGGCGGCCGACCGCGGCCGCCGGCGGCATCTTAAGCATTTGCAAGTAGTCGACCGCGATGTTGAGCACTTCGTCGTTGTAATAGTCGCGCTTGAACTTGAAGACCGGCCCACTCGGATTGTTGAGCTCGTCGAGTTCCTTTTCTTCTTCCTTGTCGGCGTTTAATTCGGCCCGTTCGGCCATGAATTTCTGCTCGTTGAGCGGGCACTCGTTTGCGCTTCTTCTGAGCGTTGTAGCGCGTGATGTTTTGCAAGACCTTGGTCCCAATCCTTGGATCCCTTGCGGCGATCCTCCGACAGGCTTCGTAACTGGTCGAGCAGCGGCCCATTGACCAGGTCGTTGGTGCGATAGGGGACGGCCGGCTACGCGATCGAACTTCAAGGCGTAATCCAGGCTCGACTCGCCCACGTCGAGTTGGCTGGTGAGCGAGGGCAAGTCCACGTCGGCCAGCACGCCCCGGTTTTGCGTGCTGTCGCCGTTCGGGCGGTAGAACTGCTGCATGGTGATCTTCAGGGCTCCCAATTGCGGCGCAGTTGGGAATCCGAAACAATTGCCGTCCCAGGTCCAGCAGGCTCTGCACCGTTCCCTTGCCGTGGGTGGACGTGTCGCCGACGATCAAGCCGCGGCGATAATCCTGAATGGCTCCGGCAAAGATCTCGCTGGCGCTGGCGCTGAACTTGCTGGTCATCACCACCAGGGGTCCCGTCCAACCCATCCCTTTTTCCATGTCGTCGTAGTGCTGCACGCGGCCGTCGGCGTCCTTCACCTGGACCACCGGTCCGGTGTCGATGAACAGCCCGGTCAGGTTGATGGCCTCGGTGAGCGAACCGCCGCCGTTCTTGCGCAGGTCGATCACCACGGCGTCGACGTGCTGCTCATTGAACTGCTTCAGCAACTTGGCCACGTCGCGCGTCGTGCTCTTGAAATCTTCCACGCCTTCGCGGGCCCCGCTCATGTCCATGTAAAAGCTGGGCAGATCGATCATGCCGATGCGGTAGGGCGTGCCGTCCGGCTTCTTGCCCGCTTCCTGGATATCGCTGCGGGCCTCGCTGTCGGTCAGGGCGATTTCGGCGCGGGTGATGCTGATAGACCTTGGGCTCGATCTGTCCGACGGGAATGACTTTCAATCGCACCACGGTCCCGCGCGGTGCCGCGGATCCGCTTGACCACGTCGTTGAGCTTCATGTCGACGACGTCTTCGATCTCGCCGCCGTCTCCCTGGCCCACGCCGATGATCTTGTCCTCGGGCTTGAGATGCCCTTCTTTATCGGCGGCGCCGCCGGGAATGATCTTGCTGACCACGGTGTAGCCATCGGTGAACTGCAGGGCGGCGCCGATCCCCTCCAGCTTGAGCTTCATCTGGATGTCGAAATTATCCAGCGAGCTCTGCGACATGTAAGTGCTGTGCGGATCGTACGAAGTCGTCAGGCTGGTCAGATACATTTCCAGCAGCTCGTCGCTGTCGGTCTGGTGCATCCGCTTGGCAAAGCTGTGATAGCGGCGGGACAGCTTTTCCTCCGGGGCGTGTTGTCGGCTTTTTCGTCGTCTTTCTTCTCTACGTGCGGATTGCCCTCTTTCGACCTTGGGCCGCTTCCGCCTTGTCTCCCTTGTCGGCCTTCAGCACCAGCATGTCGAACTTGATTCGCTTCCGCCAGATGTCCGCGCACCTCCGCGTCGCTCTTGGGCATAGTTCAACTGCTTCCGGGTCGGTGATCATTTCCTCGTCGATCGTGAAGTCGTGCTGGACCTTCAACAGCTCGTCGACCAGCTTCACCCGCTCGTCGATCCGGTCCAGAAATTTGCTGAAAACCGTGTAGCCAAATGTCACGTCGCCGCTGGCGAGCCATGTCGTCCAGCTTGTCCTTGTGGAGCATGAAATCGTCGACGTCGGCCTGCGTGAAGTAGACCTTCATCGGATCGAGCGTCTTGAGGTACATCTTGATCCAGCGCTCGGACATCTCGTTGTCGACCGGATGCCGCAACAGATGCTCCCGCTTGAGCAGTGCTGCCACTGCCATCGTCATTTGCCGATCGACCGGCTGCGGTCCAACCGGGTCGGCGACCGCCGTCTGGAACGAGAACACCCAGAAAGCCGGCGGCCCCCACGACAAGCAACAGCCCACTAACAGAAAAACGCAGCGATCGCAGGCTGCCTGAATAGAGATCGACGGGGCATGGACTGGATTCCTTAGCAGAAGGCTGGAAAAGCTTACTTACCGACAGGTCTACTAGTGATCTAAGTGGTCTAAGACTAAGCAGTTAAAAGGATCGTATCCCGCAGTCCGGCTTCGTGCAAGATCAGCCGACCCCCGAAGTCCTCTCCGTAGTATCCGCCCGATAACCAGCGGCAGAGCAAACTCGCTGAGCAAACGCCGCTGATGCGTCGAGAAAGAGAATCCAGGCGAAACCACACTGCCACCTAACCTTACGCGGCGGCGTCACGGTGGCTCAGCGCTACCATCGGCCGGCCAGCTCGATGAATTCTGAAAGCCATCGCCGCCGGACCATGCACCCAGAGGCGAGGGGGCAAGAATGGTTTGAATTCAGCCCTCTCGGGGATTCCCTTGCACCATCAGCGAAGCAGCTGCTATATTGGACATTTGGACGTTGACGGGCTCGCCGGCAACGTTGGCATTTGGTCGTCCGGATCTTTGTCCCGCCCGTTTCCTCAAACAGCCGCAGATCCAGCCCGTGTACAGTTACCTGACGATGACGGCCGGCAGCCGCGCCGGAACCAATTTCCTTCTCGATCCCGCGGTCGAAACCCGCATCGGCGCGAGGCACGGACTGTGCCGTCATTCTCAACGACCCGCTCTGCTCCCGGGTGCATGCTATCATCGTCCACAGTCCCGACGGTTGGCATTTGCGCGACGCCGAAAGCCGCAACGGCACCTACGTCAACGGTCAAAAGATCGACGAAGCCCGCCTGGCCGACGGGACATCACGTCCGCTGTCGGGTCGACCGAGTTCACCTTTTCGAAAACCGCGTCGCCTCGCCGGCCCTATCAGCCGTCCGACATCAACGTCACGCAGACGATCATCAAGAATCGCTTTATCGGCGAGTCGAGGTGCGTGCCGCCAGGCAGCTGGCCGCCATTGTCGATACGCGGCAGGCCCAAGAGTTGTTCTTGCTCTACCAGTTGAGCATCAAGCTGCTGGCCTGCGACGAGCCCGACGAGGTGATGCGGATCTCGCTCGATCTGCTGCTCGAATGGACCCATGCCACGGTGGCCGGTTTTCTGTGGATCAACGACGACGGACAGGTCAAGCCGAAGCTGATGCGTCCCCGCCGCCGGCCGAACGGGTGGCACTTGAGCAGCTCGCTCACCGAGATGGTCTGCCAGCGAGGGCAACGCCGTGTGGGTTGCCAACGAGCGGCCGGGCGAATCGACCGGCAGCTTGAAGCATTATGCCGATGCCCTGTGCGTTCCCTTGATCCACCAAGGCAACACGCTGGGCGCGCATCCACGTCTATCTGGAACGCGGGCCGGTTCCGGCAAACCGACTTCGACTTCGCCATTTCGCTGGCCAATATCACGGCCATGGCCCTGGTCCGGACCCGGCGCGAAATCCAGCCTGCCGACCGATTATCAGCACCTGATGGCCCAATCGCCTCGGCCACGGCGAGCTGGTCGGCCAAAGCTCCCCAATGCTGGAGCTCAAATCCAAAATCTCTCGGCTGGCCCGGGCCACCGGCTGCGTGCTGATCCGCGGGCGAGAGCGGCTCGGGCAAGGAACTGGTGGCCCGGGCGCTGCACCGCGCCAGCCCGCGGGCTGACCGCCCGATGCTGTGCGTCAACTGCGCCGCGATCCCCGCCGACCTGATGGAAAGCCAGTTGTTCGGCCACAAGGCCGGCTCTTTCACCGGCGCCGATCGGGACCACGTCGGCTATTTCCAGCAGGCCGACCTGGGAACGCTGTTCCTGGACGAAGTCGGCGAACTGACCCTCGAAGGGCAGGCCAAGCTGCTGCGGATTCTCGAAGGGCACCCCTTCCTGCCGGTCGGAGCCACGAACGAAATCACCGTCGACGTGCGGGTCATCGCCGCCACCAACCAGGATTTGCGGACCTACGTGCGGGAACGCAAGTTCCGCGAAGACCTGTACTACCGGCTGAGCGTGTTCGAGCTGGTCGTGCCGCCGCTGCGCGACCGCGGGGCGGATATCGGCCTGCTGATCGATCTATTTCTTCGATCACTTCCGCCGCCAGCACGGCCGCCCGACATTGGGCTGTCGCCGGCCGCCCGCGAAAGGCTGCTGGCGTACCAATGGCCGGGCAACGTGCGTCAGTTGCGCAACGTGATCGACAGCGCCGTGGTGTTGGCCGAAGGCCAGGAGATCGAAGTCGGCGACCTGGGCCTGCGCGACAGCTGGCAGCGGCACGGCGAACTGGAGTCGCTGAAGATCGAGTATTGGGAACGCCGGCTGATCGGCGACGCCTTGAGCCGCACCGAGGGCAACGTGCCCGAGGCGGCCCGCCTACTGGGAATCGGCCGCGCCACGCTGTATCGTAAGATCGAACAATACGGCGTCAACGCGAACTTGATCCGGCGAGGCGCCACTCCGTCGGGAGACGTGGCGTGGCCTGGTACGAGCCGGCCCTACGGGCGTTCATGACAATAAAACGTCTTGGTTCGCCACATTAAGGGCTGGTGCCATGAAGCGTCGCTTTGCCTGGTTGTGCTGCCTCTCGATCCTGCTGATCGCAGGGGTTTGCCCGGCTCAAGAATGGACGCGCTTCCGCGGTCCGAACGGCGACGGGCAAAGCGAGGCCAAGTTTCCGGCCGAGTGGACCGAGCGCGATCTGACCTGGAAGGTCTCGCTGCCGGGAGCGGGCCATTCGTCGCCTGTTTTGTGGGGCAAGCAGATCTTTTTGACCAGCGCCGAGGCCCAGCAAGGTCAGCCGCTCGCTGCTCTGCCTCAAGGCTTCCGACGGCAGCTTGCTTTGGAAACGTAGACTTTCCTTTCCAGACCTACCAGATCCACGCGCAAAACGGCTTTGCCACCAGCACGCCAACGGTGGACGCGGATCGGGTCTACTGCGCTTGGGCCACGCCCGAACAGTACTTTGTCGTGGCCCTCGATCATCAGGGAAAAGAACTTTGGCGAGCGGAGCTAGGCCCCTTTCCCAGCAAGCACGGCTACGGCACGTCGCCGATGCTCTATCAGGACATGCTGATCGTCACCAACGACCAGGACGGGGACAGTTCGCTGCAAGCTCTCAACTGCAAGGACGGCAGCCTGCGGTGGCAGGTTCCGCGGGAACATCGGCCCGAACAGAACGCGTCCTACTCCGTTCC
The DNA here is from genome assembly GCA_963807715.1 of uncultured Planctomycetia bacterium. Lineage (GTDB taxonomy): Bacteria > Planctomycetota > Planctomycetia > Pirellulales > PALSA-1355 > CAWECK01. Next base: position 309,186 of record CAWECK010000011.1, on the reverse strand, counting down.
CTGCATCTATCAGCCGCCAAAGGGGCCGGTGGAACTGATTCGTCAATAGCTGGGCCCATGGGATTTCGAGCATCGACCCGCGCACCGGCGCAACCAATTGGGAGCTGCCGGTGTTCGAGCGGCGAACCGTCGGTTCGCCGATCATCGTCGCCGGCCTGATCCTGGGAAGCTGCGGCGAAGGGAGCGGAAACAACACGCTGGTGGCAGTGCGCCCCGGCGTGAAAAATGGCCGCTCTGCCAGAACTGGTCTACAAACTCGACAAGACGTATGCCGCCTATGTGCCCACGATGGTCAGCGCCGGCAACGTGGTGTTTTTGTGGGGCGACCGGGGCATCGTCACTTGCATCGACGGCCTAACCGGCAAGCTCCACTGGCGCGAGCGCGTGGGAGGCAACTTTTCCGGCTCGCCGGTGCGCGCGGCCGACAAGATTTTCTGCATCTCGGGAGATGGCGAAGTGGTGGCGATTGCCGCATCGGACCAATTCAAGCTGCTGGGCCGGAGTCCGCTGAACGAGACCAGCCGCAGCACTCCGGCCATCGTTGGAGGACGCATGTATTTGCGCACAGAATCGCACCTCTTCTGCCTGGAAGGTAAGACGAAGTGAATCGCCGGTTCGCAATTGCGTCGTGAAAGAGCCTAATGTCCGACGTCAATGAATTCTGGATCGACGTCGGCGGCACGTTTACCGATTGCTTCTTACGCCAGCCCGGAGGAACCCTGCGCCGGCATAAGCTCCTCAGCACCGGCGAGACGACCGGCACGGCTGCGGCCGGCTCCAACTGTCGCCAAATCGTCGATCTCGCCGCGCTCGGGCGATCCGGTTCAGTTTTGGCTGGGCTATCAACTACGAGTCCTGGATCGCCGCGGCCAGGTCCTGGCCAGCGGGCGCGTCGCCGATTTCGACCGCGAGTCTGGCACGCTGCTGTTCGAGGCTGATCTGGCGGCTTCTCCCGAGATCGGTCAACCCTACACGCTTATCAGCGACGAAGAAGCGCCGCTAGTCGCCATCCGCTATCTGCTCGGCCTGCCGCGTGCCGCGGCAATCCAGCCGGTGCATGTTCGCCTGGGAACGACTCGCGGCACCAATGCGCTGCTGACCCGTCGCGGAGCGCGGACGGCTTTCGTCACCACGCGGGGCTTTGCCGACGTCTTGCACATCGGCTACCAGAACCGGCCGCGGCTCTTCGATCTCGACATCGTCAAACCAGAGCCCCTCTTTTCCGCGGTGGCCGAAATTGACGAACGCCTGGCGGCCGACGGCAGCGTATTGCAGTCGCCTGGCGAGGAGCAGGTTCGCAGCGAACTTGCGCGGCTGCAAAGCTTGCAAATCGATTCGCTCGCCATCTGCCTGTTGCACGCGAGCAGCAGGCCGGCCCATGAGCAGATGGTCGCCCATATCGCGCAGGATATGGGTTTTACGGAAATCAGCGTCTCACACCGCGTGGCCTCGCTTGGTAAAGATCGTGGCCCGGGGTGATACAGCCGTTGTCGACGCCTATCTGAATCCCGTGCTGCGGTCTTATGTCGCCGCGCTGCGCAGCGCCCTCCCTGGCAGCCAGTTGCGGCTGGTCACGTCGGCCGGCGGCCTGGTTGCCGCGGATGCGGTTCACCGGCAAGGACAGCATTTTGTCGGGCCCGGCCGGCGGCGTGGTGGGTTACGCACATGCCGCGCGAGCCGCCGGTTTTGTGCGGGCGATCGGCTTCGACATGGGCGGCACCAGCACCGACGTCTCGCGTTACGATGGCCGTTATGAATTGGAGTACGAGACGGAAAAGGCCGGCGTCCGCGTCGTGGCGCCCATGCTGGCAATTGAAACGGTCGCGGCGGGAGGCGGATCCATCTGCCGCTACGACGGCGTGAAGCTCGTCGTCGGTCCTGACAGCGCCGGCGCCAATCCGGGGCCAGCGGCCTACGGCCGGGGCGGGCCGCTGACGGTGACCGATCTGAATTTTTTTCTGGGCCGGATCCCGGCCGACCGCTTTCCCTTGGCCTTGGACCGGCCGGCCGTCGAACGAAAGCTGCGCGAGCTGGCCGACGAAGTAACGGCCGCGACCGCACGCGACTATTCCCTGACGCGGCTGGCCGAAGACTTATTGCGAGTTGCCAACGCAACCATGATCAAGGCCATTCGCTCGATCTCAGTCGCCAAAGGTTTCGACCCGCGCGACTACGCGCTTGTGGCCTTTGGCGGCGCCGGCGGGCAACATGCGTGCGCCATTGCCGAAGAACTGGGGATGCCCGCGATCTTAAGCCATCCGGACGCCGGCCTGTTGAGCGCCTACGGCATCGGCCTGGCGGAACTCGAACGCCATGCGGCCGCCGGCATCTATCGGCCGCTGGACATGGCGACGATCGACGAGGCCACTCGCATTTGCGATCAACTCGCCGGAAATCTGTCAAACGAACTGGCGGCCGACGGCGCCGATCGCCTGCGGGTGCATGTCGAACGGCAGCTTGAATTGCGCTATCAAGGAATTGAGGCTTCGCTGATCGTAAACCTGGCGACGGTGGCCGAGTGCGAAGGCGCGTTTCTGGCTGCCCATCGCCGGTTGTATGGCTATGTTCACGCCGGCCGTCGGCTGGAGATTGTCGCGGCCCGCGTCACGGTGTGGGCGAAATCGAATGAAGAAGCGGCGGCGTCCGTCCGCGTCGCACCGCGGCCGGCGAAGGCTCGCCATTACGGGCAGTCATGGTTTGGCGGCGTGCTAAATCACGTGCCGATCTTCGATCGAGCGGACTTGCAGGCCGGCGATCAGATCCCGGGACCGGCCATTGTTTGTGAAGCCACCTCGACGCTGGTCGTCGATCCGCTGTGGCAAGCGGAAGTACTCAGCCAAGGCGAATTGCTGGTGATTCGGGCCGTGGGAACGGCATTGAAATCACCCGCGTCAGGCGGCTCGGAGAGCTCGACCATCGCCAGTCAGGAATCAATCGGAGACTCAGCTACGGCCGATCCGGCCCTGTTGGAGATTTTTAACAACCAACTGGCCGGCATCGCGGAACAGATGGGGCACACCCTTAGGGCCACGGCCAGCAGCGTGAACGTGAAGGAGCGGTTGGATTTTAGCTGCGCCTTGTTCACGGCCGCCGGACACCTGGTCGTCAATGCGCCGCATATTCCCGTGCATTTGGGCGCCATGGGGGAAACGGTGCGCCGCATCCTGGCGGATAATCCCAGCTTGCAGCCTGGGGACGTGCTGGTCACGAATGATCCATTTCGCGGCGGTTCGCACCTGCCAGACATCACCGTCGTCACGCCCGTGCATGATCCTGTTAGCGGGCAGCTCGTATTCTTCACGGCCAGCCGCGCGCATCACGCCGAGATCGGCGGCACGGTGCCGGGTTCGGCCCCGCCATTCTCGCGCAGTCTGGCGGAAGAGGGGGTGCTGATTCGCAACTTCAAATTGCTCGATGGCGGCCGGCCGCGCTGGGATGAACTGCGCACGTTGCTGCTCGCGCCCCCCTACCCTTCGCGCGATCCGGGTTCCAACCTGGCGGACCTCGCGGCCCAGGTCGCTGCCAACCAGCTTGGCAGCCGCGAACTGCTGGCCTTGAGCGAACGGATTTCATTGCCCGTCGTGCTGCGCTACATGAACCACATCCAGGACGCCGCCGAACGCAAAATGCGCAGTGCCCTCGCGCGGGTTGCCGATGGCACGTATCGCTGGGCCGACCAGTTGGACGACGGCACGCCGGTGGTGGTTGCCATCACGATTCGCGGCGATCAGGCACGCGTCGATTTTTCCGGCAGCGGGCCCGTTTCGCCGGGAAATCTGAACGCGAACCCGGCGATCGTCACCGCCGCCGTGATGTACGTGTTGCGTTGCTTACTGGCCGAGGATATTCCGCTGAACCAGGGAGTGCTGGCGCCGGTCGAAATTTTCCTGCCCGAGGGACTGCTCAATCCGCCCGCGCACGAAGACCCGGCCCGCTGCGCCGCGATGGTCGGCGGCAACGTGGAAACCTCGCAGCGCGTGGTGGACGTGCTGCTCGGCGGCGCTGGGCCTGGCCGCCGCCAGCCAAGGCACGATGAACAACTTCATCTTCGGCGATGAAACCTTCGGCTATTACGAAACGATCTGCGGCGGCGCAGGAGCCACGCCACGCGCCGCCGGGGCCGACGCCGTGCATACGCACATGACCAACACACGGCTCACGGATCCGGAAATTTTCGAACGCCGGTATCCGGTGCGGCTGCGCGAGTTCAGCATCCGCCGGGGCTCAGGCGGCCAGGGAGAGCACCGCGGCGGCGACGGCGTCGTGCGGCGGATCGAATTTCTGCGGCCGCTTAGCGTGTCGCTACTGACACAGCGGCGCGGCCCGGCGGCGCCATTTGGCCTGGCTGGCGGCAAGCCCGGCGCGCTGGGCCGTAATACGCTAACCCACGCGGACGGTCGCGTGGAAAGCCTCGGGCGCGAGCCCAGTTCATGGCCGCGGCGGGAGACGTGCTTACGATAGAAACGCCCGGCGGCGGCGGCTGGGGGACGCCGCAATAACACGAATCGGCGTGGCATTGCGCCCGGCTACAGCTCTGCCGTTGCCGGCGAATTCGAGGCCACCGTCGAGGTCGCTGCGAAATCTTTGCCGCTGCGAGCTGCAATTCGCACCACCACCAGCGCCGCGGCCAGCAGGCCCGTGGCTGTCCAATAGGGGAGCGTGTTTTGCACTTTGAACAGTGGAATGGCGACCGCCGGCCCCACAATGCGGGCCAGCGAACCGATGCTCTGCGCGACCCCCAGGATGCTCCCTTGCTTGGCCGGATCGCTGCGTCGTGAGATCAACGAGTTGAGCGATGGCGTCATCAGCGCGAAGCCGGTCACTTCCACGGCAGTGGCAACGAACATGAAAGGCAGACTGGCTCGCTCGGTGGCGATCGCCAGGCAGGCGAAACCAGCGATGGAGACGATTGCTCCGGCAGTCGCCATGGCGGCCTCGCCCACGCGGCCGGCAAGTCGCCGCACCAGGAAGCCCTGGGCAAAGCTCAACACGATGCCGATGTAAGCGAAGTACAGCGAGACCTGGTAGACCTTGAGCCCGAACACGCCGGTCTTTTCCGAGAGGAGCAGGGCCAGGGTCGTTTCGAAACCTCCGAAGGAAAGGATGCTGAGAAACGTCGTCAGCAGCAACGCGCCGATCGACGGGATGGACAGGGCCACGCGCAGGGCTGCCGCGGTCGAAAATCTTGCGGCGCTCGTGCGGCGTCGCCCGCTCGCAACGACTCGGGGAGCAGAAAAATCGCCAGGAGCAGCGCAACCCCCGACAGAACCGAGGCCGCGAAACCGGGAGCCGGACTCAGCTCCTGATTTCCCGCCGACACCACAGCCGCCGCCGCCAACAGTGGCCCGAACGTAAAGCCCAAACCGAATGCGGCCCCGATCAGAGCCATGCCCTTTTGCCGCGTCTCAAGCGAGGTGACGTCGGCAATGTAGGCTTGAGTGGTTGAAATCGTGGCCCCGGCAATGCCGGCCCCCAGTCGCGTGATGAACAGCCAGGTCAGGCTGCGCCAGATCGTGGCCAGGCCGAACATCGCGTAGAAAAACGTCGAACCCACGAGTCCGATAATCAGCACGGGGCGGCGGCCAATGCGATCGGAAAGCCGGCCCCACAGAGGCGCGAAGATGAATTGCATGGCCGAAAAGCTGGCCATCAACAGGCCTAACTCAATGCCGTGCTCATCGACCCCAAACTCGTGGGCGTAAACAGGCAGCAGCGGCACAACGATGCCGAAGCCCAGCAGGTCAATGAAAACGGTCAGGAAGATGACCAGCAGCGACGCCTTGCGAGGAGCTTCGGGCATGGAGGATGACGGGGTGACAAGGTGACGGGGGACATTCCCGAGCCGGATGCGTCGGCTTCCGCGTTCCCGGAAAGCCGGATGTCCCGGGTACGAGCTGACACGACGCGGGCCGCATTTGATTATTGATCGCAAACAGGATCTTGTCACCCCTTGGTAAATGCGGAATTCGATATGCTGAAATCAACATTCCGCATTCAGCATTCCGCATTTAGCATTTTCTCCGGTCACCCCGTCACGTATCATACCCCCATGCTCCGCACGACGTTTGCTGAACGCCGACGGATGGAAACGCTTCCCGCGACGGACCTGGCCGGGCACCAACTGGCGCGGCTCAACGCGCTGCTAAAATCCATCCTGCCACAAAACCGTTTTTATGCGGAGAAATTGGCCACGGCCCTATCGCCCGCGACCTTGGCGGATCCGCGGGGCCCGTTCAGTTCGCTCGAACAACTGTGCTCGCTCCCGTTCACTTTCAAAGAAGAACTGCTTCCCAGCGACCCAACCGAGCACCACGCCAGCAACCTCACCTTTCCGATCGACCAATATGTGCGATTCCATCGCACCAGCGGCACCCGCGGGCGCCCGTTGACGGTGCTCGATACGACGGACGATTGGAAGTGGTGGCTGGATTGCTGGCAGTATGTACTGGATGCGGCGCAGATCACGGCCGCCGACCGGATCTTCGCGGCCTTCTCGTTCGGCCCCTTCGTGGGTTTTTGGAGCGCCTTCGACGCGGCCGTTTCGCGCGGCTGCCTGGTGGTTCCTGGGGGCGGCCTGAACTCGCTGGGCCGGCTGGAACTGCTGCGAAGCTGCGAAGCCACAGCGATCCTCTGTACGCCCAGCTATGCGCTGCACCTGGCTGAAGTGGCGGCTGAGAATCAAATCGACACACGCGACCTGGGGATCAAACGCCTGGTGCTGGCCGGCGAAGCGGGAGGTTCCGTGCCGGAAATTCGCAGCCGCATCGCGGCCGCGTGGCAGGCCGACGTGCTCGATCATGCCGGGGCTTCGGAAGTGGGCGCGTGGGGCTACGGCGATGCGGACGGCGTCGGCCTGCATGTGACCGAAAGCGAGTTCCTCGCCGAGTTTCTATCCGTCGAAAACGGCGGACCCGCGGCCGAAGGCGAACTCGCCGAACTGGTCCTCACGACGTTGGGCCGCACCGGCAGCCCAGTGATCCGCTATCGGACCGGCGACCTGGTGCGCCCCAGTTGGCAGCGCCGCGGCGCGAATCGTTTCGTCCACTTGCCGGGGGGCGTGATTTCGCGAAGCGACGACATGCTCGTCGTGCGAGGCGTAAATATCTTTCCCAGCTCGATCGAACAGATCTTGCGAAGCTTCCCGGAAGTGGTCGAATACCGGATGGTGGTTCGCAAAGAGGTTGAAATGGACCAGCTCCTGGTGGAAATCGAAGACCGGCTGGAAGATCCCCAGCGAGTCGCCGCCGAATTGCTTCTGCGGCTGGGACTCAACGTGTACGTGAGCTGCGTGCCGCTGGGAAGCCTGCCGCGGTTCGAGGGAAAGGGCCGACGCCTGGTCGACGAGCGGAAATAAGCAAGCGGTGCCTTAGCCCCGTCGCGAGTCGGCTTTAGCCCCTTTAGCTCCCGGTAAGTCGCCGGGAGTTTACGTTACGCACAGAGAACTCCGATGGCCCCGAGTCCCGTCAAGATCGCGCTCAATGAAGCTCAGCAGTTGACAATCGACTGGAGCGACGGCCAGCAGCGGCTGTACCTGGTGCGCGAGCTGCGCGAGCAGTGCCCCTGCGCAACCTGCCGGGAAAAGCGGGCCCAGCCCCCGGCCCCGGCGCCGCTATTGCAAGTCCTCTCGCCGGCCGAAGCCCGGCCTCTGAAGATTCAAGGGATGCGGCCGGTCGGCAATTACGCCTATTCGATCGACTTCAGCGACGGGCACGACACGGGCATTTATACGCTCGAGTTTCTGCGCGAGCTGGGGCGGGTGGTCGGTGGCTGAAAGGGAATCCCCCCGCTGACGCCAGGGGCTTCGGGGGATTTCTCGCTGATTCGGTCGATGGCCGCTTATTCGTGAAATGGCCCGATTCCGCTCGTGTGCCACTGGCTCCGCCAGTGTTTTCAGGGGCTATTTCTTCTTGCCGGGCGGTTTGGCCGCGGGCATTTGATCATGATCGTGGTCATGACCGGGCAGGCCCTTTTGCAGCGCCTTGAAGTCGCCGAGGCCGTCTCCCTTGCCTTCCGGCTTCTCCTTCTTCTTCACGATGTCGCCGCGGCTCAAGTGGATCTTGTGGTAGACGTCGTCCGAGATGACGTAGTACCAATCGGCAAAGCGATCGTTCAACTCCTTGGCATGCTCCTGCGCCTTTTTGAGCTTTTCGTTGTACTCGTCGGTCTTGTGCTTATTTTCCTTCTCGATGCTGGCCCGCTTCTCGGCCAGGACCTTGGCATCGCGGGCCTTGGCACGGATTTTCCCGCCGGCGGCATCGTCGGCCGCGGCATCGGCCGGCATGGCTTCTTTATCGTCGGCGGGCTTCGCGGCGGCCGGCGAACTTGCAGCCGGGGCGTCAGCGGCGGCCGCTGCAACCGATTTCTTGACCGCCGTTTCGTCGGCGGCAGTCAACCGAAAGGCTGACTTAGCGGCTGTTGGCGATTTGTCGGCCGAAGCTTGTTTTCCGGTTGGTTTCGGGGGAGCGGCAGGAGCGGCGCCGGGCTTGGCATTGCTGGCCGGCTTCGCACCACTATCCGGCTTCGCGCCGTTGACAGGCTTGGCACTGTCCGCTTGATTGATCGGCGGAGCTTCCGGTTTCGCATCCTCCTTGGCATTGGCGGCTTTGCCGTCGACGGCCGGCTTTTCCCCATCGGCCGCTTCGGCCGCCGGTTCAGGTGGCAGTTCTTCGAGTTGCGGCTTGGGAATCAGATCTTCGTGCAGAACGCAACTGACGAACAAGTAGCGATTCAACCGAGAAATCTTCCCTTTGTCCTTCTTGCCGTCCTCTGCCGGGTCCGGCTCCTCGTCGCCGGAGCCGGCGGCTACGTTGCCGAATCGCAGAACGTATTCGACTCCGTCCTTCATCATGCACAGCACTTCGCCTTCCGTGGAGTAGATTTCAAGGCCGCCTTTGTCGTTGCGAAGGGCGAAGAAGCCTTTGCTTTGCAGCGATGCCGCAGCTTCGCGATCGTTGACGAAGTCTTCCGTGGCACGCAAATCCTGACTCAGCCCCTTGGGCTTGCGTTGGACATCGACGATTTGCAGATCGTCCAGCGCGCTTTTCAGGCCGTTCAGTTTTTCGGTATTCAGTTCCTCGTCGTCCTTGAGCTTGGCGGACACCGGGGAACCTTTCTTATAGGTGATGAAGTCGGCGAGGCTCCATTGGGCCTTTTCATCGTCGTAGGCCAGCTTCATCTTGCTCCGCCGATTGGGCGACAACAGGACCGAGCCGTCGGCCCCCAATTCCTGTTCGATCGAGTAATCGTTTAACTCCAACTGGCGAATATCGAAGGCGTTGAGTTTCAACAAGTCCTTTTCGATCCAGTCCTCGAATTTGGTCGACAATTTATCGGTCTTCAACTTGACGACATAAACCTGGTCGTGGTCGGCCACGCGGACATAGCGCAATTCCGGCTGATCCTTGGGCTCCTTGCCGATAATCAGATCGGCCAGAACCTTGTCTTTGACGTCCTTCATAGTGACCCGCATACCGACGCCCACCGAGCCGACCTTGAGCGACTTCATGTCCGGATCGATCACGCCGTAGGTTTCGAAGTCGCCCGGGCTGCTGCTGGGCATGCTGAGCGACTCGAGATCCATGAGGCTGACGGCGGCGGCGGCCATATGCTCGCGAGCATCGGCGGGATAGCTGGCATGCGAGGGAATGACCCACTGGCCGTTCTCCTTCTGAATGCTGAACTGGCGCAACTGGGCCATGGTTTCGTCGAACTTGATGATTTGCAGGCTCTGAGCAACCGCCGGATCGACGAAGTCCGCAAACAGTTTCGTTACCTGTTTGCCTTCGACGCTGGTTTTCGCCAAAGAACGCCAGGGCTCGATCGCCAGGATCACGGCCAACACGGCAATGCCCAGGAACACGGAAGTCTTCTGCATTTGATTCATCTGATTCATCGCACAATCCTCAATTGGAACTCAAACGCCGCAGAACGACGAATATTTTTCTTTAAGGGGAATCCCCCGGCTTACGCTGGGAGCTCGGACGCCCGGAGGCTTCGGGTTACCGCAAGCGGGACTTCGACACGCCTTCGCGCTCCTGCGCCCGACGGTTGAAGAACACAAAGAACGCCACCACCAGCGGAGGAATCGGCGGCAGCACCACGGCCCATAACTTATACCAGTCTTGCACGTTGCGGATTTCCAGCGATTTTTCGCGGTCGATCTTTTTCATCTCGCGATCGAACTTCTGTTTTTCCTGGGCCAGCTTGGCCTCCAAACGCCGCTGGCCGAGTTGCTGAGCCGTGAGCACTTCGGTCAGCACCTGCTGGCTATTACCGGCGCCCCGCTTACGCAATGCGTTGATCTCGTCGTCGAATTTCTTCTGTTCCTTCTGCTTCGCCGCTTCGAATTTTTTATTGAATTCGTTCTGGGCTTCGTCGGCCCGTTGTTTGGCTTTCATCGTCGCTTCGCTGACCCGCTTCAAAGTTTTGTGGACGGGCCGCCGTTTGCGGATTTCCAGGAAGCGTTCGTCCCCGGCAAGTTCATCCAACGTGTTGAGCACGAAGGTCACGTTGTCCAGGTCCCATTTGACATCGTCGTCTTCTTCGTCACCACGAGCCCGCACCGCGAAAAATGCCGAATACAGGCAGTCGATGTCCGATACCAGGATAACGCTGATCTCGTCCTGCTTGGGCTTCTCGGCGTCTTTGGCCTTGGCCTCTTTGACAACTTCGGTCTTGGCCGGAGCGGTCTTGGCCGGAGCATTGCCCGCGGGCTTACCCTTCGCCTCGGCAGGCTGTTTCGCCTCGGCCGAATTCTTTTCTGCCCCCTCGTCGGCCTTTTTATCGTCGGCGTCGGGGGTTTTGTCCGACATCGGGAGATTGGCCGTCTTGCTGGCCCCTTTGATGCGGGCCGCCACCGTGTAGGTGCTATTGGTGGGCTTCTCGAATCGGGCCAGTTCCGGATTGATCCGCGCGGGGCCCATGAAGCTCTTCAGCATGATCTTGTCGACCGGCACCACGCCCGTGTCTTCGCTGGTGGCCATCAGGCTGGAGAAACTCATCGAGGTGTTATTGAGAGCGGTCACCGAGCCGGGGAACAGCAGCAGCACGCGCTGCAAGCCCGACGTCACCGGATTCTTTTCGTTGAAGGCATTGCGGGCCCCGTCTGCCTTGTCGACGAAGACCCATTCCGGCGTGATGAAGCTCGCCTTCGGGAGCGGATTGTAGTTTTGCCAAATCACGTCGGCCGCCATGAAATCGACCCCCAGCAGCTTCCACAACGTGGTGATATCCCCCTTGGGCTGCGGCGGCTGGCGCCCCATGAACGGATTCGCACCTCCAGGGGGCTGCTTGGGAGCCAGCGTCCCCGGCACGTCCGGAGCCAAGGCTGGAAAGGGATCTTCGAAAACGGCCGTGGGCTGTCCGGCCGCCACCGCCGCGACGAAATTTTCCATCTGCTGCGGACCCAACGACGACGGCTGCACGGCCAGCAGCACGTCGTAGCGATCCTTGATCGGATTGGTCGGATCGACCTGCACGACTTCATACTGTTTTTGCAATTCGTCGACGATCAGTTCGTTGCGGGGCGCCGACATCGAGCTCATATCAAAGCTGCCGTAGAGCTTGGCATCGGTCGCCAGCACGCCGACGCGCTTGCGCTTCTGCTGGCTGGCGGTGACGATCGAGCGAACCAGCTCGTACTCGACCGGAATACCCTTGCTGAAGAAGGGGACCACGACTTTTTCGAGTCCGCAGGTAACCGCCACTCCCAGGAAGATTTCCTCCTGGCCGCGAACACCCCGGTTGCGCGACTCAACGGGCTGCGGACGAATGCCGAACTGTTGCTCGGCTCGCCCCGCCTCAGGGCTGAACGGCTGCATCTGGTCATAGATCGCGACCTGCACCTTGTCGCCTCCCAGGGCCTGCAATTCTCGCAGCATGGCCAGCAGGTTCAGTCGAGTCGGCACGTAGCTTTCCGGCACCGTCTCGCTGATGTAAGCATCGACTAGCACCGGACGCTTGGAGTCGAGGTTGGCGATCAACTTGCGCGTTTCGGGAGATAGCGAACTGAGGTGTTCGCTGGTGACGTCGATTCGCCAGCGATCGTGGTGCGACAAGAAAACATTGAAGGCGGTCACCGCCACGAACAGGGCGGCAAAACGGGCCAAGTAATGCCAACCGAGCGTTTGTCCGTCGCGGCCTCCGCTCCAATGGCGCCGGCCGATGAATACCATGCTCAGGTACAACATCACCGCCGCCAGCGAAAAGAAGTACACGATGCTGCTGAACGAAACCACGCCCCGGGCAAAGTCATGGAATTGTTCCGCCAGGCTCAGCTTGCGCAAAACATGGGGCAGATCGGGCCAAAGGTTGATCGCCCAGCTCGGCACGACGATGGCGTCGGCCGCCGCGGCAAACGTCAGAGGGGCATTGAAGATGACCCCCAGCACGAAGCCCACGGTCAAATTACCGGTCAGGAAGGACGCGGCCATGCCGAGCGCCACCATCGCCAGCCCGACCCACCAATAGCCGAAATAGGTTCCCAAAAAGAGGCCGATGTCCAGGTCGCCCGAGCTCAGAATCATCAGCACCATGAAGTTACACAGCGCGGAGAAAGCCAGCGAAACCGTATAGATGCCCACGGCGGCCAGATACTTGCCGATCACCACGTCAAAGTCGGTGGCCGGAATGGTCAGCAGCAGCTCGTCCGTTCCCTGCCGTCGTTCGTCCGCCCAGATGCTCATCGTGACCGCGGGGACGAATATCAGCAGGATATACGGCAGAGCCCGGTTGAGCTGATCCAGATTCGCCAGATTGGCGTTGAAGAATTCGTTCGGCCAGAAGGCTGCAAAAGAGCTCAACAGCACGAACACGCAGATAAAGACATAGCCGGTCGGGTTGCCAAAATAACTGACGAAGTTCCGCCGGAAGATGGCTCCAATAACGTGTGCGTTCATGATTCCTATCCGGTTGCCTGGTTAAATGCAATGGTTTCCCGATCCGCGGCGTGGGAACTCTGCTACGGATCTTATTTTGTGTGGTTGCCGTGCCGCCGGACTCAAACGGAAGCCGACGTCAACTCGTGGAAGCGGCTGTCCAAATCCTGACCCAGATCCTGCACCGGGCCGTCGAACACCATGCGTCCTTCGTTGATGAAGATCACGCGGCTGGCGATCGCTTCGACCTCTTGCAAGATATGGGTCGACAGCAAAATGGTCTTATTTTCGCCCAGCCGACGGATCGTGTTTCGCACGTCGCGAATCTGGTTCGGATCGAGCCCGGCGGTCGGCTCGTCGAGAATCAAAACGTCAGGCTCGTGCAACAGCACCTGGGCCATGCCGACGCGCTGACGAAAACCTTTGGACAGCTTGCCGATCGCCTTGCCGATGACGCTCCCCAACGAGCATAACTCGACCACTGCGGCGATCCGCTGTTGCTTGTACGAGCCAGTCAGACCGCGGGCGTCCGCGAAGAACTCCAGCAGCCCGCGCGGCGTCATGTCGGGGTACAGGGGGCCATTTTCGGGCAGGTAGCCGAGCCGCGCGGCGCCGGCCAGGCGATCGGTGGCCATATCGTGACCGGCGATGCGGGCTGTTCCTCTGGTTGGCGCGATATAGCCGGTGAGCAACTTCATGGTCGTGCTCTTACCGGCACCATTGGGCCCCAGGAACGCCACCACCTGGCCCTGGGGAATGCTAAACGAAATGTCGTCGATCGCGGTAAAATCGCCATAGTATTTTGACAGCCCAGCGGCCTCGATCATGGCCGGACCCTGATTCTGACCCATCATCTAAACTCCATGCGTCGAAAATACTTGGATATTCCAAAACAACGAACGACGGACGCGTGAACTCAATTTGACGTTTCCAAAAGACCGCAGTCCCGGAAGAACGTTGGCGGGCCGAGTAAACTCAAAGGCCCAAAACTTAAAGGCCGCCCTGGACTCAAAATCCCGGAGGGGGTCAGCGAGCCGGGCCCTCAGTGCAGGACCGCGCGGTTTCGCTGGAGAACAGGGTTCCTTAGCCCGGGAGGGTGGAATGTCGGCCGACTTCGTGTCTAGAGGGTACTAGCGCAGCTTCCCCCTGTCCAGACTCTACGCAACGCCTCGCAATTTGGATCGCGCCGCCCAAAGGTAGCGGGCGGAGTTTTGCAAACCTACCACCCGCTTTGGCAGTTTAACCAGTGTAGTCTTTGCTGGCAAAACAAGAAAAATCCACAAAACGCATGTTTTTTGGCGGCTGGGGGATGACACAAGAGAAAATCGGCCGCGCCCAAAAAGGTTCGTTTCCGGCATTTCCTCCTGCTTTCCTGCCTTCCTAATAAAGCGATATCTTCGTCTCTTCGTTTCTAACCAGTTTTCTTATTACTCCTCGTCGCGACGGAACATGATGCGGCGCTTCCAATGGGCGTCGTCCAAGTCGTGAAAGTCGAGCCTGACATGCACGCCGCGAGTCTCTTGCCGAGCGAGCGCGGCGGCAATGACGATCCGCGAAACCGTCAGCATGTTTTGCAGCTCCCATCCTTCGGGATGGCGGAATTGCCGCAGCAGCACGTAGCGGCACCAGCGGTCGATATTTTCGCCCGCTTCGATCAGTTCTTCGGCGTTTCGCCGGACGCCGGCTGCCCGCCACATCAGGCTCTTCAGCGAATTACGAATATCCGCCAGATCCAGAGGCTCGGCGGTTTCTTCGACCGTCGGATTGGTCAGCGTCAGCACTCGATAGCTGTCTGGCACGCTCAGGGCCACCTTCGAGGCTTTGGCGCCAGCGTGGGCTCCGTAGACCAAGCCTTCCAACAAGCTATTGGATGCCAGCCGATTCGCGCCGTGCAAGCCGCTCGAGGTCACCTCGCCGGCGGCCCACAGACCGGGCAGCGTCGTGCGGCCATCCAGGTCGACCGTCAGTCCGCCGATCATGTAGTGGGCTCCCGGCCGGACCGGGATCCAATCTTCCACGATGTTGATGCCGAATTCGGCACACATGGCGGCGATGCCCGGGAACCGCTGCCGCACGTTGATGTGCTTAAGATGGCTTAGATCCAGATAAACGTTCGGATGCCGGGTCTTTTCCATCTGAACCACAATGGCCCGACTGACGACGTCGCGCGGAGCCAGTTCGGCCCGCGGATCGTAGTCCGGCATGAACCGATGGCCCAGGCGGTCCACCAGGTAGGCCCCCTCGCCACGAACCGCCTCGGTAATCAGGTTGCGACTGCTGCCGGCGATGTATAGCACGGTGGGATGGAACTGCATGAATTCCATGTCGCGCAGCTCGGCCCCTGCCCGATACCCGATCGCCAGCCCGTCGCCGGTGGCGACGTCGGGGTTGGTCGTTTCGCGATAAATCTGGCCGGCACCCCGGTACACAAAATGGTTTGCTTGGCCCAGACCATCGTCTTTCCGTGACTGGCAGACCAGACCAAAGCTCCACGACAGGCGCCGTCGTGGGTCAACAAGTCCAGGGTAAAAGCATTCTCCCAGACTTCGATGTTTGGACGTGCCAGCGCGCGAGTCGATGACGGCTCGCATGACTTCCTTGCCGGTGGCGTCGCCGAGGGCATGGACGATACGGTGATGGCTATGCCCTCCTTCGCGTCCCAGCGCCAAACCGCCGGCTTGCTGGTCGAAGTGGACGCCGAAATTCACCAGCTCGGCGATGTGGCTAGGCGCCTCGCGAACGACCATGGCCACGACCTCTTCGTCGCACAAACCGCCGCCGGCGACAAGGGTGTCCGCGATATGGTCTTCAAAGCGGTCTTCCGGATCGAGCACGCTGGCAATGCCTCCCTGAGCATAAGCGCTGTTCGATTGCCGCAAATTGCTTTTGGAAATCACCAGCACCGACAGGGCGGGATCCACGGCGAGCGCCGCGCGCAAGCCCGCCAGCCCGCCGCCGATGATGAGGACGTCGGTAAAGCGATGGGGCATGCGTTTTGGTGAGAACGCAACAAGATAACGGGGAACTGGGTAAGAAATTGCCATTCAGCGATCGCAGAGTTTCGTGGAACGCCCCTCAAAGCCCAGGGACTGCCGTCCCTGGGTCTTTCTTAAAAGAGAATTTCATTGCGGTGCGGACCCAGGGACGGCAGTCCCTGGGCTTTAGTCGTCCGGCGGGCTTTCTTCGCCGGTCAGAGGAACCGGCGTTTTCCACTCACCGACCCATGCCCCCTGCTCCGCATGGGCCAAAATGTAGCGAAACGTTCGCAGCTGATGATCGCGGTCGGCAATCGGCTTGGCAAGGCTCCGCGCGGCCCAAAGCTTTCCCCGCCGGCCATTTGCGCGAAGCACGAACGCGGCATGCTTTTTGGCTAAGCCGGACCAGGTGTGCGCCCGATCGGCCGGCAGCTTAACGAGCAAATGGGCGTGTTGTCCACCGACGGCCAAGCAGAGCACCCACGCCCCCAACCCCGAAAGCCGTTCGTGCAGGGCCGCGCCAACGACCGGCCGCAAATCAGCTTCAAAGCTTACCGGCGGCTGTTTGAGCGATTCACGGCTGCGCCGTTCGAGTTCGGCATACATGCCCACGGGTGGCGGTGCCTTGTAATCACCGTCGACGTGCTGGCGATGATCGCGTGTCCGAAAGCCGCGTGGGTCGCCGCGGAGCCACGAGCCGTAGGTGCTTAAGATCACATGAAACCAGCGGCGTGAATCGTTCGGGATCGGTGGTAAATCACTCGACATGGATCACCATCCAAACCAAAGCCCAGGGACTGCCGTCCCTGGGTCTTTCTTCAGGAGAATTCATTGTGCGGTGCGGACCCAGGGACGGCAGTCCCTGGGCTTTTATTTTGGGAACTCACAGGTCATTTCCCGCCCCGCGACGTTCCTTGGGTGTAGGCCTTGAATTGCTCGGCGTACTCCGACGGCGGCTGGCTGCGGCGAGATTCCTTCAAGCCCCGCGTCTGATCGTCGCGCCCTTTGTTGGACTGCAACATCGTGGTCCGCGGCCGCAGCCCGAGACTGCGCAGAGCTTCGTCCAAGTCTTTGCGTGCTGTCTGGCCCTCGGAGCCTCGCTGGTTAGCCTGACGTCGCATTTGGTCCCAACGGTTGACGAATTTCTCCAGATCCTGGCGGCTCCAACCCAGTTTGTCCAACAACTCCTGATCCGGCTCGCCCCGCTTCAGTTGGTCCTTCAAGTGTTCCAGGGCCAGATCGGTGGCCTTGCGGGCATAGTCCAGGTTCGGATCATCTGCCGGCGTGGGCGTGTCGTCTTGAGGGCCAAGCGGAGCTTCCGGCGTCTGGTTGCCTCCGCCTGGCGGCCCGCCACCCGGCGTGGCCGGACCTGGCTGCTGGCCGGATCCTCCCTCCGGCGTGCTTGCCCGGCTTCACGTCCTTTGAAGAGGGCTGCTGATCAGGCTGCTGTTTCCCACCGGACTGCTGACCCTTTTGTGTGGGGTCGCGCGACGGCTTCTGTGCGCCCTGGGAGGGATTTTGCGGTGCAGGATTTTGATCCCCCTTTTCCGACGATTTCCCCGAGCCGCCGGCTTCCGAAGGCTTTTCGCGGCTGGACGAACCCTTGCCGCGCTCGGAACCCGATTTTCCAGTGGCTCCGTCGGCCTTGCGGCGGTCGCCGGCCTCTTCTCCGGTTTCGCCGTCCCCCGGCTGACTGGCTTTGCCGGCCCCTTCGTCGGCCTCTGAGTTTTGACCGGCGCCACCGGTTCCCTTTTTGTTCGCCTTTTGGCCCCCTCCGCCGGCGCCGCCACCCGAGCGATCGCCGGACGAATCGCTTTGCGAATCCGATTGGCGCTCGCTATTGCTGGGGGACTGCGCCGTGTCGTTGGGCTGCATGCCGTTGCGGCCGCCGCCGTCCTGGGTTTTGTTGCTGCTGCTGATTGTTGCCTTGCGGGCCGGGGAGCCCTTCTTGTCCTGGCCCGATTTGCCGGCCCCCGATTGTCCTTTTTCATCGTTGCCATCGCCTCCCTGGGAGGCCGAGTCCTGCGCCTCGCCAGACGGCGGTTTCTGAGGCTTCTGTCCGGTATCCCCCTTGGAACGTTCCCCCTTGCCGGACTTTTTACCCTTTTGCTGGCCGCTGTCGTTGCGATCCGCCTTGCCGCCGTTCTGAGCCGGACCTTCCTGGTCGTCGGTCGGCTTGGAATTGCCGTCGCCCTGCAGGTTTTCGTCCCCCTGCTGAGGCTTTTCGTCTCCTGGTTGAGGCTTGGCCTCGTCGGCACCCTTGTTGCGGCCGGGCCTGCGTTGCTGCTTGCCCGGCGCCGAGCCCTGTTCAGACTTGTCTGCCGGCTTGGTGTCGTTGCCGGCCGCGGGTTCGTTCTTGGTCGCCGTTTGGCCCGGCTGATTGGGCGCGGGCGTCTCGTCCGGCTGGCCCCCCGCGGCGCCCGGCTTTTCACCCGCACCCGGCTGGCCGAGCCCCTTTTCCGCGTTGCCCCCTTCGCTCTTGTCGCCGGACTGCGGCTTTAGCGGCTGCTGCTCCTTGGGGCCTGAGCTTGGCTTCTGCTGGGAATTGTCCCCTTGCCCGGGCTGTTGCCGTGGCTGAGGTTTATCATGACGGTCGCCACTGGCTTCTTTGCCGCCACTGGCCTCTTTGCCGCCGGCCTCATTACCGGACGATTCCGCTGGCGGAGTCTTGCCGGCCGGCTTGGCTTTGTCCCCGGTCGATCCGTTTTTTTCGGCTTTCGCTTCGTTGCTTGAACCGCCCGGAGGCTGCTGGCCGTCGGCGTTGGAATTCGGTGCAGAATCACCCGGCGAGTCGCCGCCGTGTTTCTGGCGGTTCTGTAAGATCTTTTCCATGGCGCTGCCGTCGTCCGAGCCATCGTTGGCCACCGGTTGCTGGTCGTCGTTCTGACTGCCGTTTTGGCCTTTCTGGCCCCCCTGGCCATTCTGCCCGCGTTGTTGTTCGCCGGCCTGCTGTTTCTGACCATCGCCCGATTGCGGCTGCGACATTTCGCCGCCTCGTTTATCGCCGTTCTGTTTTTCGCCCTCCTGTTGATCACCGTTCTGCTGATCGCCATTCTGCTTTTCGCCCTGTTTTTTATCGGCATTCTGTTGATCGCTGTTGGGCGGCTGTTTCGCGTCTGACCGCTGGTCGCCAGAACGCTGGCCGTTGTCTCCGTCGGTGCTGGGCTTTTCCTTGCCGGCGTTTTTGTCGGGCGGGTCATGCTGTTGAGGTTTGTTCTCGCCCTCGCTCCGTTGGTCGTCCTTGGACTGCTCGGGCTTGCCACTTTTTTGCTGCTGACCGTCCGCGGACGGGTCGTCGTTGCGATCGGGTTTGGCCGACGACGACTCGGGCCGAATGTCGTTGTCGCGGCTGGCCAATTGGTCTTCGTTGGGCTGTTGCTGATTCGGCGACACGATCCGCAGCCGCCGGTGAGCCGTTTCCACCCGGTTTGGCTGCGGCGTCTTGGTATCCTCGGCCACGGCCCAATATTCCACGACGTCCCCCGGCTTCAAACCGGTGCGCTTCGTGTCGAACCGCAGCTTCTTGGTCGTGAATTGTCCCTGGTGCGGTTCGTCGAGCACCAGTTTGTCGGCAATCTGCCTGTCTCCTACTTTGGCAAGCAGTCGCACGCGGCTCAGGGCAAAGTCCGGATCGTTGGCGACAATTTCCAAGCCGACGGACGCCCTCGCCGGCACGTCGAGATCAGGACTCTTAGGGGCCAGGAATTCAATTTCCGGCGGCAAGTCTGGAGTGACTTCAATCCGCTGAGCGATCGGCTGCGGATTCTCCTGACCGGCCATGTTGCGGAAGCGCAGTTGATACGTCGGATACTGCGGAGAGCGACGGTCGTCGGAGAGTTCCAAGGTAAAGCGTGCAATCGCGTTCTGGCCGTCGATTTCCAATGCCTTGTCCTCTCGGCCATCGCAATTGAAATCGATGGCGCCGGACTTGATGTCTTGATTGGCCAATGCGTGCAGCGTGACGCGAGTGCCTTCGATCGCCTTGAGGTCCCCTTGGTGTTCGACGTGCTGCGGGGCGAGGCCCGTGTAGTCGGGATAGACATAATCCACGGCCTGCACCACGATCGTCGGCGCGACGACTACCGTGACGCGATACGTTCTGGTCCGGGCATCTCCGGCCTCGATGTGGTAGTCGAGATCTTGCTGCAAACCGGCCGAATTGTCCGGCAGCTGCGCAGCTATAACGCCGGCTGTCGGCCGGAATGTTCATGCGGATCGACTGATTGACCGTCTGGACATCCGCCGTGCTGAAGACCAGCCGCACTTCTCCGTCCGAGGCCATGCCGTTCACCTCGGCCGAGACCTCCAGCCGCTGGCCGCGAAACGCCTGGGTCGCGCCGGCTCGACCCCTAGGATGCGGACCCGCGTGGGGGGCTGAATGTCGGCCCAAGGCAGCACGACACGTCCAACCGTCGCAAACGGGTCTTTCGGCGACAAGACTTTATAAATGGCCGCGAAAGCCAGCAACCCGATCAGCACATAACCCAACTTGATCAGTCGCGAGCGATCGACCGACCCGTCGGCTGGCGCATGAGCCAAACCGGTGGCCGCCTGTTCTTCGATCGCGTGGTACACCGGCTCGGACAGTGCCGAACGCTGTTTCTTGAGCAGTAAAAAATTGATCAGGCCGTTCTGCAGGCCGGGGCTTCCTCGCTCGATCGTATGCGCCGCATAGACCGGGTTGATCCGCCGCAAGCACAACGGAAACAGTTCGGTCACTACGTAATAACCTGCGCCGACAACCAACCCGGCGCAGAACAACGAGCGACCCCAGAAACCAAGACCGCCGGGAATCAGCCAATGATCGGCCACGGCGGCAACCAGAAAGAACGCTAAGGCCCCAGCCGCCAAAGTCATCAAGCCGCCGGTGATGTCGACGCCGCGCACATGGTTTCGCGTCTTACTCAACTGCTCTTCGATGAACTGATCGTACGCGACGAATCGGCCGCTATCGGAGGTCTTGCCCGGTGGCGGAGGTGGCAGCGAAGCCTTGCTCATAGCACTTGCCTCATGCGCGGGATTTGGCGTGACATTAGTTCCTATTATAGACGCTCGAAGCCGCTCAGGATTCCCTTCTGGACGGGTAACGGTGGTTTGTTTTTCGCGATAAACCGGTTAAGCTGGCGGAATTAGGGTTTTGCCGGCCTCTGCCACCCCCCGGCATCCCTTGCCACCGCGCCACCTTCAGCCCCCTTCCTGACTATGCACAGCAATGGTTCGACCGAAGCTCTTTGTTTACACCCGAACGACAATGTCTGCGTGGCGGCCCGCAACCTTGCAGCGGGAACCGTGCTGAGCATCCGCGGACAGGATCTTACACTGCCAGGCCCCGTCAAGCTCGGCCACAAGGCGGCCCTGCGGCTGATCGAGCCCGGCCAAGAGGTTATAAAATACGGGCAAATCATCGGTTTCGCCATCGAGACAATCCAGCCCGGCCAGTGGATTCACTCGCATAACCTGACCGCTGGCGAGTTTCAGCGCGATTACGCGGCAGCCAGTGCCATACCGCCCGATCCGCGGCCCCTTATCGGCTGCACGTTCCAAGGCTACCGCCGCCCCGGCGGCAAGGCGGGCACGCGGAACTACCTGGCCATCATTTCCACGGTCAACTGCTCGGCTTCCGTCAGTAAGCACGTGGCTCGGCGCTTCGACCCGGCCGTGCTGAAGCAATATCCTCATGTCGACGGCGTGGTGGCCTTCACCTACGGCGGCGGCTGCGGCATTCAGCACGCCGGCGAATACCACCAAATCCTGAACCGTGTGCTGGGCGGCATTGCCCGCCATCCGAACATCGGCGGTTACTTGCTGATCGGTTTGGGCTGCGAAGCGGTGACCAGCGGCTACCTGCTCGACGATCAGCGGCTGGTGCAAATTTCGGGCATCGGCCCGGCAGCGACGGTCCAGCGGCCTCCCGTGCTCAGCATGCAAGACTTGGGGGGAACGCAAAAGACGGTGGCGCGGGCCACGGAGATCATCCACGAGATGCTCCCCCGCATGAACGACGTACGCCGCGAGTCGATCCCGGCCAGCGAACTGATTTTGGGGACGAATTGCGGCGGTTCCGACGGCAACTCGGGAATCACGGCCAATCCGGCTCTGGGAGTCGCCGCGGATTTGCTCGTGGCAGCCGGCGGCACGGTCGTGCTGGGCGAAACTTCGGAAATCTACGGCGCCGAACAACTGCTCACGCGCCGCGCCAAGAGCCCGCAAATCGCTGAAAAACTGATCGAACGGATCAAATGGTGGGAATGGTACACGGGGGTCTTCGGCACCACGCCAGACAACAACCCTTCGCCGGGCAACAAAGAAGGCGGGCTCACCACAATTTATGAAAAGTCGCTCGGCGCCGTGGCCAAGGCAGGTTCGACGGCCTTGGCGGATGTGTACAAGTACGCCGAACCAGTTACCGCCAAGGGCATGGTCGTGATGGATACGCCGGGTCTCGACCCGGTGAGCGTCACCGGCATCGTGGCCGGCGGTGCCCAAGTGGTTGTGTTTACCACAGGCCGCGGCAGTTGTTTCGGCTGCAAACCGACCCCCTCGATCAAAGTGGCCACCAACACGCCAATGTACGAGCGGATGATCGACGACATGGATTTGAACGCCGGCACCATCCTGGCGGGCCGGCCGGTCGCGGACGTCGGCCGAGAAATCTTCGACGAGGTCCTGGCGGTCGCCAGCGGCAAGAAGACCAAGAGCGAGCTCCACGGAATCGGCGAAGAAGAATTTGTCCCCTGGCCTCTCGGGCCAACGTTGTAAGGATGCATTGTAAGTACGCTTTAAAACCCGCAAGTCCGCCTGGCCCTTCGCAACCAAGTACGTTGACGATGGTTAGGGCATCTGTTAGCTTGATCGCGCTACCGAAATGAACCAAAACCACGAGGAATGCAGGCCAAACGTCTTATGGCATACGAAGTAACTTTGATTACGGGCGACGGCACTGGCCCGGAGCTTGCCGAGGCTGCCCGCCGTTGCGTGGACGCTACCGGCGTAAAAATCAATTGGGACGTGCAAGAAGCCGGCGTGGACGTAATGGCCCGCCTGGGCACTCCGCTACCGGACGCGGTGCTGGAAAGCATCAAGCGCACGAAGTGTGCTCTGAAGGCCCCGATCACGACTCCGGTCGGGACCGGCTTCCGCAGCATCAACGTTCATCTGCGACAGGCCTTTGGCCTGTACGCCTGCATTCGGCCCTGCAAGCATTACAAGGGGGTCCGCACCTTCTTCGAATCGGTCCCGGTCGACCTGCTCATCGTCCGCGAAAACACCGAGAGCCTTTATGCCGGCATCGAGTTCGAGCGCGGCAAGCCGGAAACCGCCGAGCTGATTGACTTCATCAACAGCAAGGGCAAAGCCAGCAAGGTCAAGACGGGCCGCGAAGAAACCGGCATCACGGTCAAGACCATCAGCGTATCGGGGAGCGAGCGCATCGTCGCGCTGCGCGTTCGACTATGCCCGCGCCAACGGCCGCAAGAAGGTCACCGCCGTTCACAAAGCCAACATCCTCAAATTCTCGGATGGCCTGTTTCTCGAGGTCGCCCGCAACGTGGCGAAAGAATACACCGACATCGAATTCGAGGATCGCATCGTCGACAACATGTGCATGCAGCTCGTGCAGAAGCCCGAGTTGTACGACGTGCTCGTGCTGCCGAACTTGTACGGCGACATCCTGAGCGATCTGGCCGCCGGACTCGTGGGCGGTTTGGGGGTGGCTCCCGGGGCGAACATCGGCCCGCAAGGAGCCGTGTTCGAAGCGACGCACGGCAGCGCTCCCAAGTACAAGGGCCTGAACAAGGTCAATCCCACGGCTCTGATCCTCTCCGGCATGCTGATGCTAAAGCACCTGGGCGAACTCGACGCGTCAGCGCCGTTGGAGAACGCCGTGGCCGCGGTCATCGCCGAAGGGAAGTACGTGACGTATGACCTGAAGGCCGACCGCAACGATCCGACAGCCGTCGGGACGCGGGAGATGGCTGACGCGATTATTCGCAAGTTGGGCTGAAACGTCGGCTAAGCCGCGGGCGGACGCCGGCGCGGATGGCCGAAGTTGCTATCGGTTTGCGCTGCGGCGGCCGGTACAATTCGCGACCGTGCTCAATGCCACTTTATTCCGCGAGCTGGTTAACGGTCGACGGCGCGGACTTCGCGCCGGGCTCGCGCGCTCGCTCTTGCGCGCCGCGGAAGTGCCTTACACGGCGGCCGTCTGCTGGCGCAACCACCGCTTCGATAGCGGTCGCACGCCGATCCACCGCTTGAGCGTGCCGGTCATCAGCGTCGGCAATTTGACGCTCGGCGGAACCGGGAAGACTCCTTTCGTCGAATGGCTGGCACGCTGGTTCCAGGCCCGGAACGTGCGCGTTGCACTGGTCAGCCGCGGCTACGGCGCGGCGGGCGGTACGCCGAACGACGAGGCTCGCGAGTTGCAAGAAAAACTCCCGGACGTGCCTCATTTTCAGAATCCAGACCGGCTGCTGGCGAGCCAGCGCGCCATCGCGGAAGGCGGCGCTCAAATCATCGTACTCGACGACGCGTTTCAGCACCGCCGCCTGGCCCGCGATCTGGACATCGTGCTGATCGACGCCTGCGAGCCCTTCGGCTTTGGCCACGTATTTCCGCGTGGCACGCTGCGCGAACCGCTGGCCGGCTGCCGGCGAGCCCAGATCCTGGCGCTGACGCGAGCCGACATGCTGGCGCCGGCCGCGAAAGACGCCATCTGGAGTGCGTTGGCCTTCTATGCGCCGGCGGCCGCGCGACTCGAACTGGGACATGCGCCCCGCATGTTGCGATCGGCCAGCGGGGCCCAGTGCCCGACGCAAACGCTCGCTGGCCGGCGCGTCGCCGCTTTTTGCGGGATCGGCAACCCGGCCGGTTTCCGGCATGTGCTTGTCCGCAGCGGCTATGAGCCCGTCGAACTGCGCGAGTTCCCTGATCATCATGCCTATGGGGCGGCGGAAATTCGCGAGCTGAATCGCTGGGCCAACGCCCTGGACGCGGCGGCCGTCGTGTGTACGCACAAGGACCTCGTCAAGTTGCCGCTGGAGCGACTTGGAGACAAACCGCTGTGGGCACTTGCGGTTGGCATTGAGTTTCTGAGCGGGCTGGCGGCCTTGGAAGCTCGGTTGGGGCCGCTGTTGCAACGAACTCGCGAAGCCACCAGCAGCGCGGCGTGAGCGGACTGCTAGCTTATCGGAATGCTCTTGGCCCAATCTTCGCGGGCCGTTATCGTTTGCCCGTCTAATTGCACCGTGGACGTGTCATCGCCCCCCTGCTTGTCAAAGCGATCCCGCATGCCAGCGCCGGAAATCGCCCTGTTGCTTTCGACTTATCAGCGTCCGCTCCATCTGCGGCATGCGCTGCTATCAATCGCACTGCAACAAATCGAGCCTAGCAAGATCGAGCTCGTCGTGACCGACGACGGCTCGAGCGACGAAACGGCCGACGTCGTGCGCCAGTTCGCCCGCAGCGCGGCTTTTCCCGTCCACTTCACGACGCATTCGCATGACGGTTTTCGTCTGGCCCGCTGCCGCAACGAAGGAGTGGCCGCCAGTCGGGCTCCGTATCTGCTGTTCCTCGACGGCGATTGCATCCTGCCGCCGGATCACGTGACTCTGCACTTGCAGCATTGCAAGCCGGGCATGGTGATGGCGGGGGACTGCTGCCGACTGGAACAGGAGGCTTCCACACGCGTCAACGACGACGTGATTCGCCGCGGCGAATTCCAACTCTGGGGTTCCCCGCGCGAAGAAGCGCCGGTTGCGCAAATTGGACCGCACCTCGCGGTTCTATCGGGCCATTCGCCATCCGACCAAGCCCAAGCTCATCGGCAATAACGTGGGCATCTGGCGCGTCGATTATGAACGGGTGAACGGCTACGACGAAAACTTCCAAGGCTGGGGCTGCGAAGACGACGACCTGCGTTACCGCTTGCGACGCGCCGGAGTGAAGATCGAATCGATCCTGCGCTGGACGCGCACGTTTCACCTGTGGCACCCCAGCGAGGCGACAGCTCCGGCTCGCTGGCGCGACGGACTTAACGTGAAATATCTGCTCCGGAAGGGACGTCTCACGCGTTGCCGCAACGGCCTAGTCAAACGTCCGCTGGCTGATCTGCACGTGCGCGTGGTGGGCGAACCCGCGGAACCGCAGTCGGTCGCCCGGTTGCTCGCCGGCCGCATCGCGGGGCCAAGCTCCGGGGGCAAGATCCAGCGTCTCGATCCGCCCGAAGTCGAGATCCTGTTTCTGCCCGGCCGGGGCACCTTCAGCGGCCAGGCCGAAACCAACGTACTGGTGGCGTTGGAAGATTCGACCCACGCGGCGCGACTCGCCCGTCGGGCCCATGTGCTGGTCGCGTCACGGCAGCTAACCACCAACCAACACCAACTCCAATTCACCCTGGACGATTTTGACCGAGCCCTGGACGCCGTAGCGTAAACGGCGGGGCAGCGTAAATGACTGCTAAGCCGCAAGCGGTGCTCTAGCATAAAGCCCAGGGACTGCGTCCCTGGGTCCCCCGCATAACACCCTCACCCGTCCGGAACCCCGCTCGATGCAAGTCGCGATCATCGCTCGCACGGCCAAACGCAAAGGCGGCACGGAAACGTACCTATTCGACCTGGTGCGCGGCTTCCTCCAGGCAGGGCACGCCGTCGACGTGTTCACCGCGGTCGATGGCAAGCGAAGCGCTGCCCGAGAGGCCGGAGCCACGGTTCACGTCAGCCCAGTCAGCCTCATCCCCTCCTCGATTCGACCTTGGGTCTTTCGCGCCGCGTTGCGAACCCGCTTCGATCGCCAGCGCTACGATCTCACGATTTCGCTGGCCCGGCTCAACGGACAGGACCTGGCGATTTGCGGTGGCACGCACCGAGGCTTCTTGCGAGCGACCGGCCGCGTGGCCGGGCTGCGCGACCGCTTGGAGATTGCCCTGGAAGAACGCTGCTACCGCGAGTCCGGCGTGCTGGTGGCCCACTCGCACCGAATGCGGCAAGAGCTGCTTGAGCTATACGGCATTGCCCCGGCCAAGGTGCTGGTGATTCATCCGCCGGTGGATGGTTCGGTGTATTACCCGGCGGGCGCGGCGACGCGCCTGGCGACCAAGCTGCCGTTCGGGCTGTCGGCCGACCGGACGACTCTTCTCTTTCCGTCAACGGGGCACGAACGCAAAGGGTTGCCTTTGCTGCTGGATACATTGGCCAGCCTGCCAGTGGCGGAATTCGAGTTGGCCGTGGCCGGCTCGGACTCCGGCAAATTTCGTCAGCTCGAAAACGTGAAATACCTCGGCTTCATCGAACGCATGGCCGATCTCTACCGCGCGGTCGACTTTACGATCTTGCCGGCGCATTACGAGCCCTATGGACTGATTGTCACGGAATCGATGGCCTGCGGCACTCCGGTGATCACGCATGCTCACGTGGGAGCCTGCGACGTGATATTGCCGGGCGAAGGGGTCATCGTCGATGAATTGACGCTGCCGGCTTTGCGGGCGGCTATTCTTTCAGCCCGAGGGCGCACACTTTGCATTCGTCCGAATTTTGTCCGCGAGCGCGGGTTGGAATTGAGCCAACATATTGAGCGTTTGACGCTGGCGCGCTCGGCGTATGGACGCTGTGCTTGAGTGGACTGGCTGGGATTTGTGCGGGTGGGCTGGGACCCAGGGACGCAGTCCCTGGGCTTTGTGTGCGCACAAAGAGCGATTTGTGCGAGCATCCATTGCGTTGTGCGAGCATTAACGGCGTTGTGTCAGGAGCGTCCGGAACTTTGCCAGCGTTTCTTCGATCATTCGGTCGACCGTGAACATGCGGGTGGCTCGCTCATGGCCGCGCTCCGCAAGACGGCGACTTTCGGTCGCATCTGCCAAGGCCCGGTTCATCGCGGCCGCCAATTGCGCCGCGTCCCCCGGCTTTGCCATCCACGCCGTGGGGCCAGCCAGATCATTGCCGCCGATTACGTCGGCCAGTCCGCCGGTATTGGTCGTTACCAGCGGAACTCGGGCATATTGAGCTTCAATGGCCGCATTGCAAAGCCCTTCGCACAAGGACGGCAGCACGAACAAATCGGCCGCTGCCATCAGGTCGGCGATGTCCGAGCGCTGACCGAGAAAATGAACTCGCCCGGTAAGGCCAAGCCGCGCGGCTTGCTGCTCCAAGGCAGGCTGCAACGGTCCGTTTCCCGCGCACAGCCACTGCAAATCAGGATGCTCGGCAACGACGCCGGGCAACGCCTCGAGCAAGACAGAATGTCCTTTTTCAGCCGTCAGCGCGGCTACCGTGAGAGCTACCCGGTCCGAGTCGCGCAGGCCCAAGCGGCGGCGGGATTCTGCTCGCGGTATCCCCGGCGCCGGCAGTGGCGGGACTCCGTCGTGAACCACGTGGATTCGATCGCGTGGGATGCCCCCGGCCGCGCAAATATCGACCGTGGCGTTGCAGTTGGCCAGCACCACGTCGCAAAAGTGCCGATACTTCCACGACGAACGAATCGCGAAAGCCACCCGGCGAGCCGCCACCCGTAGGCCAATGCCCAGCCCACAGGACGCCAGACCCGCGCTCGCAAGGGCGTGCGAGTCGTTGAAGTACAAGACATCGGGGCGGTCCCGCTTGAGCCGCTGTCGAGTCTGCCACAGAGTCGCGGGACGGTATCCGCTGCCGCCAAACCTGAAGACTTCAAAACCCTCGGCCGCAAGCCGCTCGGCCAAGGGCCCCGCACGACGGGCATAGATCAACGGGCGCTCCCCCGCCGCTCGAAAGCCATGGGCCAACAGTCGCAATTGCATCTCGCCACCGCGAAAGCCACGCTGCGTCGATACGAGCGCAATCGAAAGAGGCGCGGCGCACGAGCCCGCGGAGCCGCAATGGGCCGTTGCATGGGGATGGATTTCGGCCAGCGACATGCGGGGAATCTCACGGTCTTATAGCAGGAACGAAAAACCACCGGAGCCAACATCCCGGAAATCACGGCTCGCGGGCAAGACCAATTTGCCGCAGGCGATACCAGGACTCTCGGGCTGGCGTTCAGAGTTTTCCGCCGGCCCGCTATACTGCCTGGGCAAGACGAGAGGAGCCACGAGCCGGCTGGTGCATGAACCAGGCACGGACGCACCGGCTTTCGACCAGGCCCGGGGATTTCAACGCAAATGAACGTCGGCATTTTCCTGCCCAATTGGATTGGCGACGTCGCCATGGCCACGCCCGCGCTGCGAGCTCTCCGAGGGCGTTTCTCAGCCGACAAGCTCATCGGCGTGTTGCGTCCCTACGTGAGCGAAGTGCTAGCAGGCACAAGCTGGCTTGACGAGCAGATCCTGTTTCATCCCCGCTCGAAAGACCCGCAGCAAAGAACCTGGCCGCTGATCAAGCAACTGCGTGAGCGGAAATTGGACATCGCAGTGTTGTTGAGCAATTCGATGCGCACCGCCTTGCTGGCCTGGTCCAGCGGAGCTCCACAGCGAGTGGGCTACGTCCGTTACCTGCGCGGCCCACTCCTCACACACAAGCTTTATCCTCCGCGGCACGGCCGGCGGCTTTTGCCGACTCCCGCGCTCGACTCGTACGTGCAGTTGGCGTCTGCCGTCGGCTGCGAGTGGGAGTCGCCGCGGCTGGAACTTGCGACGGTGGCCGAGGACGAAGCGGCGGCGGACGCCGTGTGGCGGAAGTTTCGTCTGCCCCCTGGCAACGAAGTGGTAGTGCTTAATTCCGGCGGTGCATTCGGCGCGGCGAAGCAATGGCCGGCCGAGTATTTCGCGGAACTAGCGCGACGGATCGCCACCGAACAGAGCCTGGCCGTGCTGGTCAATTGCGGCCCGTCCGAGCGACACATTGCCGCCGAAATCGCCCGCGGAGCCCATCATGCCCGCGTGGTCTCACTGGCGGAGGAACCCGTCCCGATCGGGCTGACGAAGGCTTGCATCCGCCGCAGTCGGCTCCTGGTGAGCACCGACAGCGGGCCGCGATTTTTCGCCGTGGCGTTCGATGTGCCGGTCGTGACGCTCTTTGGCCCGACGCATCGCGACTGGAGCCGCACGCACTACGAGCGCGAGGTTTGCCTCGCGCACGAAGTGCCATGCGGTCCCTGCATGCAACGAGTTTGCCCGCTGGGGCATCATCGCTGCATGCGCGACTT
Organism: uncultured Planctomycetia bacterium; assembly: GCA_963807715.1. Lineage (GTDB taxonomy): Bacteria > Planctomycetota > Planctomycetia > Pirellulales > PALSA-1355 > CAWECK01. The sequence continues at coordinate 279,227 of CAWECK010000011.1, read as the reverse complement.
AACGGTCGATCGGGTGCATGCCGCGGTGCGGCACCTGCTAGCCGGCGAGAGCCAAGCCGCGCGGGCCGCGTAGCGTCTTATAACTTCGTAGGGCCGGCCCTACGGAAGCTTCATCCAAGCACGGCGTTCAACTGTGGATGTACGTCTTCAAATAATGATTCTCAAGCGACAGGCTGTCGTGCTGGGCCTTCACAACGTCGCCAATCGAAATCAGTCCGACCAACTTGCCGTCCTCGATGATCGGCAGGTGACGGATGCGACGGTTCGTCATCAGGCCCATGGTGTCTTCGACTGAGTCCTGCGGAGTTGCCGTTGCGGGATCGCGTGTCATCAGGTCTCGCACGCGGAGTTGCTTGAGCTGGCCGGGGTGAGCGGCACAGGCCTTGAGGATATCGCGTTCGGTGATGATGCCCGACAGGGTTCCTTGATCGCAAACGACAAGCGAACCGCAATTTCGAGCAACCAAAGTTTGAACCACGTCTTCGAGGGTCGCGTCCGGGTCGATGGAATGAACAGCGGACCCCTTGACGCGTAGGATGTCTTGCAAAGTCATGGCCGCGTGTCTCCTGATGGGAAGTGAAGTGGGGGAAAGCGATGGGAACGAGCGTACCGGTTCGACCTCTCTGCTCATCTAACACTAGTTTAACGCTTTGCAAAGGGACTTTCAAAGATTTTGCGACTGCGCCGGCAGAGACTTTGTGAAATCATTCACCTACTCACGCACCGATCTGCCCCACCGAGTCCGCCTGCGGATCGCTGGGGTTGCTAGCACTCGGATTTGCCCTCGTAGCGGGTGCGGCTGGCCGGCTTCGAGCGAAGTCATTCAGGGCCGAATTGGGCCCGCTTTCGTCTGAAATGTTGGCGAACTCACCGGTTTGACACACCCAGCGAGAGGGTTTAAAATAATGAGTCTGTGTACTTTCGCGATCGTCAAAGCCATTGCTGACATGGGAGTGGAGTCGTTATGAAGAAGGCCGAAATGAAGGTTTACAAGGAACGGCTCTTGGCTTTGCGCCCGGCTGCGGGGGGATGTGAGTGCCATGGCCAATGCTACTCTGAAAAAGACCCGTTCGGAGGCCAACGGCGACTTATCCAGCATGCCGATCCATATGGCGGATATTGGCAGCGACAATTACGAGCAGGAATTCACGCTCAGCCTGATGCAGACCGAAGAAGACACGCTGGGGACGATCGAAGCGGCCCTGGAGAAGATCGAAGACGGGGTCTTCGGACAATGCGATGAATGCACCGGAGTCATCAGCAAGGCCCGGCTGAATGCGATTCCTTATGCCGCCCTGTGCATCAAATGCGCTCAGCGACTCGAGCAGAGTTGAACGTGGCTGGATTGAACCCGGTAGGGCCTTCCCAAGAAGGCCGGGGCTTCCAAGGAAGGCAGCCATGACGACTATCCCCAAACGACACTTCGCAGTTTTTTTTCTGCTGGCTGGCGTCGGCTGTCTGGTGGATTTGCTGACCAAGCATTGGATCTTCGCGTGGCTGGGCATGCCCGGCGCACAGCCCACTCACTGGCTCATCCCGAATGTTTTCGGTTTTACCACCAGTTTGAATGAAGGCGCCCTGTTCGGCGTCGGTCAAGGACTGGTCGCATTCTTTAGCATCCTGTCGATTGTTGCCGCCTTGGCAATCCTCTATTGGCTGTTCGCCCTTGGTGCCGCCCAGGATGGACTGCTGGTCGTCGCCATGGGTTGCGTCATGGCCGGCATCCTGGGAAATTTATACGACCGGATTGGCCTGCCAGGCCTGCATTGGAACGATAAACGGGTTTTTGCGGTGCGCGACTGGTTGCACTTCAAACTGGACCCGATCGGCCTCGACTGGCCAATCTTCAACATCGCCGACAGCCTGCTGGTCTGCGGCGCCGGCCTGCTGATCTGGCATGCCTGGCGCAGTGAATCCCCGGCCGCGCACAACGCCCAACAGCAATCCGATGCCCAACACCGGCCGGGGCCAAGCGACGCCGCTTAACCGGAAAATCAACAGGCTGACACCCGTCGCTCGGACGCGCCCGTCGCTCGGAAACTTCTCAAACCGGAAACGGCACCTAGCCGGTCGCGTCCGGTTGACCCGCGGGCCCCGTGGTGATTGCCATGTTATCGCGATGGATCACCTCGTCGTAAGGACAATAGCCGAGCGTGACGGCGATTTGTTCCGTCTTGAGCCCCTTGATGCGGAGGATCTCTTCCGCGGAATAATTGGTTAGGCCGCGGGCGAATTCCGCCCCTTGCCCGTCCCGCAGCGCCACGACGTCTCCCTTCTTGAATTTGCCGGCCGCATCGACCACGCCGATCGCCAGCAGGCTGCGTCCCTGGCTTTCGACGGCGCAGCGCGCCGGCGTCGAGCACCAACCAACCGCGGGGCTGCGCCGTGAAGCCGATCCAGCGCTTCCAAGCCGGCAGAGCCTGACCTTGCGCCAGAAAGATGCGTGCCGACCAGTTCGCCGGCCAAGATCTTGGCCAGGTTGCCCGGCTCGCGGCCATTGGCGATGATCACGTTTTCGCCGGCCGTCGTGGCGATGCGGGCCGCATTGAGCTTGCTGGCCATGCCCCCTTTGCTCAGGCCGGTTTTCTGGTCGCGCACCAGGCCCAGGATCTGGTCGTCGAGCCGGGTCACGGTGGAATGAGCTGCGAGCCGGGCTCGCGCGGATCGCCGTCGAACAGTCCGTCGACGTCCGACAGCAGCACCAAGCAGCGGCGCCTGCATCAGATTGGTCACCATGGCAGCCAGCCGATCGTTGTCGCCAAACGTGGTTCGCAGCTCGTCGACGCTGACCGTGTCGTTCTCGTTGATGATCGGCACCGCGCCGAATTCGAACAGCGATCGGATCGTGTTCCGCACATTCAGATAGCGGGTCCGATCGTCGAGATCTTCGGCCGTCAGCAGCAGCTGGGCCGCGTGGCGGCCGTGGGCTCGCAGTCCCCGGTCGTAGGCTTCGATCAGATGGCTCTGGCCAACGGCGGCCACGGCTTGCAACTGGGCCAGATTCGTGGGTCGCTTGGCCAGCCCCAATTGCCCCATGCCGGCCCCCACGGCCCCGGAGGTGACCAGGACGACCTTGCGGCCGGTGGCCATCACCTGGTGCAGTTCTTCGGCCAGTGCGGCGACGCGCTGCTGATTGAGCGTTCCGCCGGCGCCGGTGAGCACGCGGGTGCCGACTTTCACGACGATGGTGTGGGCGGCCGTGGCGATTTCCTGACGAAGCAAATCGGGCATGGGAAGGCATTCTGACGAAGCGAACTCTGGCGGAAGCTGCGGAAAGCCGTCAGCCTCGAGGAACTGAGCAATCTAGACTGCATGATAACGCGATCGCGTGTGGCCAAAACCCGATTAAACTCTGATGCGATGTTGATCGTGACCCAGCATGGCATCTCTCGGCTTTTTGCCGATGCTAGACGCGCGCCGATTGTGAAATCTGTCGTGAGGGTCATAGAATGGCCGGGCGGTTGCGTCGACGGCCAGAGCAGTGCGACACGGCAGTTGGCGAATAGCCACTCGGACTGCGGATATCTGTCCCCGGTGTCGTCTGCCCCCGGTGTCGTTGCTCACCCAATCACCAGAGGCGGTCGCACCAGCCACGATGAGCGAACTTCACCATGAATGCGGCGTCGCGGCCATCTACCATCTGCCGGGCGGACGAAGTCAGCCCGCTGTGCCCCGACCAGGGCCCGGAGGAAGTTTCGCGGCTGATGCCGCGGATGCTGCTGGACATTCAGAATCGGGGCCAGCTCTCGGCCGGAATGACCTCGTTCAACCCGCACCGCAACCAGCTGATCGACACCTACAAGGACGTGGGCAGCGTCACCGAGGTGTTTCGGCTCAATCACCGCGGCAAATGCGAAAGCCTGATGCGGAAGTACGCCGGCCGGGCGGCCATCGGCCACGTCCGCTATGCCACTTGCGGCGCGGAAGACCGCAGTTACGCCCAGCCGTTCGAGCGGCACCACGTGCAAAAGCACAAGTGGTTCAGCTTCGCCTTCAACGGCCAATTGGCCAACTACCAGGAACTGCGGCAGACTGCTGCTGGCCGACAACGACAACCACCTGTCGCGCGACACCGACACCGAAATCATCATGCACGCCATCGGCCACGAGCTCTCCGGAGATCGGCGGCCGAACCTGGTCGAGGTGATGCGCAACATCAGCCAGAAATTCGACGGCGCCTATAGCCTGGTGATGCTCAACTCGCTGGGCGACATGCTCGTCGCCCGCGATCCCCTGGGCATCAAGCCGCTGTGCTACGCCAAGGAAGGCCCGCTGTTTGCCGCCGCCAGCGAGAGCGTGGCCCTGCTGAACCTGGGCTTCGCCTCCGAAAACATCGTCTCGCTGCTGCCGGGCCAGGCGATCGCGATTATCGACGGCAAGTTCGAGATCCATCGCTTCGCCGCCAGCCCGCGGCGGGCCCATTGTTTCTTCGAGTGGATCTATTTCGCCAACGTGGCCAGCACGATGGACGGCCGCAGCGTCTACCTGTCCCGCAAAGCGCTTGGGCGAAGAACTGGCCCGGCTGGAAACGGTGCCGATCGACGAAGACACGATCGTGGTGCCCGTGCCCGACACCAGCAAGGCGGCGGCCGACGCGATGGCTTTCAAGCTCAAGGTTCCCTCGCTGGAAGGACTGATCCGCAATCGCTACACGGGCCGCACCTTCATCGAAGGGAGCGCCAACCGCAAGCGCAAGGTCGAAACCAAGTACACGCCGCTGCGCGAAGTGCTGGAGGGCAAACGCGTGCTGCTGGTCGAGGACTCGATCGTCCGCTCGACGACCATGAAAGTGCTGATCAGCCGCATTCGCGAACAGGGCCGGGCCCGCGAGATTCATGTCCGCGTGGCTTGCCCGCCGATTGTGGCCCCCTGCTTTTACGGCATCGACATGTCCACGATCAACGAGTTGTTCGCCCCTCACTTCCTGCACGGCGAACCCCTCTCGGAAGAAGTCCAAGTCAGCCATGGCCGCCAGCCTGGGAGCGGATTCGCTGCGCTATCTGCCGGTCGAGTCGATCGCCCGCGCGATCAATTTCGACAGCGACCAGCTGTGCCAGGCCTGCATCACCGGCCACTACCCGACTGTCGGCGGGCAACAGCTCTACGAGATCGCGCTCGACAATTCGCAGAAGAACGTCCTCGAGCGCACCTACGAAAGCCGCCTGGCCGCCGTTGCGCGGCAATAGCCGGCGGCATCGTTTCGCCTTATGGGGGTCGCTTCGTCTTATGGGGCCGTTTCGCCCGACCAGGACGACTTGCGATACTCGGCCCTGTAAACCGGCAGTCCGCTGATTCGCATTCGCCGCTCGAAGTGCGTGCGATAATCGAGATCGTGCGCAGCGGGTTGCTCCGCCACAGCGAAGGGCCCCGCCAACTGCGTGTGGCTGGCCAGGATTTCCAACGTCGTCCGGTAATATTCCTCGACGTCGGTCCAGAAATGGAGCTTGCCTCCCGCCACCAGCACCCGCTGGATGTCCGCCACGAAGGTTTCATTCATCACTCGTCGCTTCCGGTGCCGCGCCTTCCACCACGGGTCGGGAAAATAGACATGTACGGCCCGCAGGCAGGCGTCGGGCAGGAATTCCGGAAACAACCGCTGGGCATCGCCGCGCAGCAGTCGGGCATTGGCCAAACCCCGCTTGACGAGCCGCGCCGCACTGAAGGCGGCGTATTTATGCGCGATCTCAACGCCGAGAAAGTCCGCCTCCGGGTCCGTGGCGGCGGCCGCTGCCAGGAACAGTCCCTTGCCGCTCCCCACTTCGATCTCCAGTGGAACGATTCGGCCGAACAGGACCGACGCATCCCAGGGAGCCGGCATCTGCTCAAGCGTCAATAAATGGGACGACAGATCGAGGTTCGCGTCGATTCTCGGAGGCGCTCTGCGGGGCATTTTTTAGAGTTCAATTGGCAAAAGGATCGGAATACAGCCCTACAAAACTGGCTTTGAGAGACTGGCAAATCACGCGTCAGCGGAATCCGGCCTCATATTCGGAACGCCAGGTTTGACCGGGGGGCGGCGCCCGGTGGAGAGGAGCGGCATCAGCAACATTCCGGCGACAAAACCACCCACATGTCCCCAGAAGGCGATTCCCGTCTCACCGCCGTTGACTCCCCCCAGACGCATGGCTCCGACGGCTTCGAGAAGCTGCATGACGAACCAGAATCCCAACACCACGAGTGCCGGCAATTCCCAGATCGTGATGAAGACAATCAGGAAAACCAGCGTACGCACGCGGGCAAAAGGCCAGGTCACGGCATAGGCTCCCAAGACCGCGGCAATTGCGCCGCTCGCGCCGATTAGCGGCGTGGTGCCGCCCGGTTCGAATACCGTGTAGCAGAGGGTCGCGATCAGACCACCGATAAAATAAAAACACAGGAACACAACATGCCCGAGCCGGTCTTCGACATTATTACCGAACAGCCACAAGAACCACATGTTCCCCAATAAGTGCATCCAACCGCCGTGCAAAAACATGGCCGTCACCGCCGAAAGGTAAATCTGCTCGGGCACCGCCGGAAGCACGATCTTTTTCATCGGCGCCATGCCGCCGGGCCCTCCGGCACCGTTGATCTGCCGCTCAACGGGAACCTCGATCACAAGCTTCGGATTGGACAACTGCGCGATCCGTTTGGGCACGAATCCGTGTTCGATCACCACGGTTTGCTGCCGATTCTCAGGTAGCTGGTACAGCCAAATGAAGACGCCGCTGTTGATCGCGATCAGCAAAAGCGTGACGTACGGCGTGCGGAGCGTCGGATTATTGTCGTGCAGCGGCAGAAACATGGCATGGCCCGGCGGCGATTTGAAAACTGAATTGGAAAGCTCGCGCGCCTCCGAAACTGCCAGTGCTCATCCGCCGCGGCATGGTCCGAAACCGCCGGCTCGGCTTAGACTTTGCCGCCGGCCCGGCTTTACGACGCCTTCTGCTCCGCCACCAACGCATCGATCGGCAACGGGATGCCCTTGATCTTACCGTCGGCCACCATGACCCCGCGCACGAAAGCCTGGAATCGACAGACGATCATGGCGCCGCGGCGCACCCGCAATTGCTTGCAGACCACAACCAGCCGGTCACCCGGACGTACCGGATCGCGAAAGCGGACTGCCTCCAACCCGCCCAGCCCCACCACTTTGCAACCCAGCAGATCGTACTTCAGCGTGAAGTAACTGCACATTTGGGCCGCCGCTTCACAGATGATCACGCCCGGCATGAGGGCCATTCCAGGCATGTGTCCGCGGACCCAAAACTCCTGGTCGGTCACGTCCTTATAGCCGACACAGAGCAGTTCCTTTTGGTCCTCGTAAACAATGGCCGTGAGCTGTTCCGCCTCGAACCGTTGCGGATTGTAACGGCGAATCGCGGCCAAATCGGCAGTGACGCGCGTCAAATCGAGTTGCGACACGTCGATCAATAACTCTTTAGCGTTCAAGAAAGACAATCTCCCCGCGGAAGGCAATGGGGTGGCGAGACCGGCCGGCGGCCTCGCGATGCTAAACTGCTCATTTTATCGCGTCTGAGGAACAGCGGCAACGCGCGCCCAAGTTTTGCACAAGATTCCGTCTCCAATGGCGTTTCGCAACCTTTACGGCTTGAGGGGGGGCTGTCAGGGAACCCCACGAGCAACGCCCCGAAGCGGCTGAATAGGGTCGTTGACGCGGCGGCGCATGCACATTGACGCCGCTCAATCGACGGCCACCTTGACGACGGCCTTGCGAAGCGGCCCTTGGCCTGCCAGAGGGGCGTGAGCGTCTTCCGGAAAGAAGACTGCAAACCAGCCAGGCAAGAGTGCCAGCCAGGTTTGCGGCTCGTCAGCAAAAAACATGATATCGCGGCCGGCGTCGAACGGCTCGCGAATCCACAAGCAGTCCGCCAATGGTCGCCAGCCAATCAGGTCGCTCGCCGAAACGGCGACCTGGATGTCGATGTAGCTGCGATGAGCCTCCAGCCGCGCCCCTTGCGGACCGTGGCCCAATTCATCGCCAATCATGACGAACAACCGGTCACCGTCAAGCGCATGTCGTCCCGGCGGCAATGTGTCCAGATCGGCGGACCGCAAGAACTCGAATCCAGCCTGCAATCGCGGTTGAATGGCGTAGTACCGCTCAGCTCGGGAGAGTACGTCGAGAATCATGTTAAGTGCCCAATCTCCGCGGTCCGCAGGTGCAGTTTGCCATCGCCAGCCTCCAGCCTCTCAATCGACTTCGGGCTTTAGATTCTTTCTGGCCTCCAGGACCAGCGCCGCGCCTCAGCGGCGGTTGACGCCAATGCGGTCAAATGGCCCATCTTGCGGCCGGGCCGCGGTGACAGCTTACCATACAGGTGCAGTTTCACTTGCGGAAGCCGGCAAGCATGGACCCAATCGGGCGTACCGTCGGTCCAAAGGTCCCCTAGGAGATTGGCCATGGCTGCAGGCCGCAACAGTTCGGTCGATCCAAGCGGCAAGCCGCAGATGGCCCGCAATTGCTGTTCAAACTGGCTGGTGACGTTGGCGTCGAACGTCAAATGCCCCGAATTGTGCGGCCGGGGAGCCAACTCGTTAATCAACAATTTCCCATCGCGAGCCAAAAAGAACTCGACACACAGCACCCCCACCACTTCCAGCTCTTTGAGAATCTGCCGGGCCAACTCGACCGCTTCGCGAGCCGTTTCGGCCGGCAAGTCGGCCGGGGCCGTGGTGACATCTAGAATATGGTTCACGTGGGTGTTGGCCAGTACGCCGAAATCCGCCATCTCACCGTCCACGCCACGCGCGGCGACGACCGACAACTCGGACTCGAAGTCGATAAACGCCTCGAGCACGGCTTCTTCCGTCGCCAAAGCGGTCCAGGCGGGACCGGCGGCGGCAGCCGTGGCGATCTTGCTCTGCCCCTTGCCATCGTAGCCCCAACCAGCCGTCTTCAGCACCGCCGGATATCCCAGTTCGTTTAGGGCTGAGAGCAACTCGTCAAGCGACGTGACGCGACGAAACGGCACGACGGGAAACCCGGCCTGGCTGAGAAATTTCTTTTCCCGCAAACGATGCTGCGTGGTGTATAGCACTCGGCCCGACGGTCGTACCAGAGCGAATTCGGCGGCTGCCTCGGCCGTGCCCGCGGGCACATTTTCGAATTCGAAGGTGACCACGTCGACTTCGCGGGCGAAGGTCCGGATGCGATCCAGGTCATCGTAGGCGGCTTTGATTTCACGGTCGGCGACTTGTCCGGTGGGAGTGTCGTCGTCCGGAGATAAGGTATGCACCCGATAGCCCATGCGCCTGGCGGCGATGGCGAACATGCGGCCCAATTGTCCGCTGCCGAGCACACCGACCGTTGCCCCCGGCGGAATGACCTGACCGCCGCCCCGCAACCCGACCCGCTTGCGCCTGGCTGGATGGCTTGATTCACGGCAGCGTGTCTCCGAGGACCTGCTGCGTCTGTTCGTCGCGGTAGGCCCGTAATTGCTCGCGGAGCTGGGGCTGATGGAGCGCCAGAATCTCGACGGCCAACAGGGCGGCGTTGGCGGCGCCAGCCTTGCCGATGGCCAACGTGCCCACGGGTACGCCGCCGGGCATTTGCACGATCGAAAGGAGCGAGTCGAGGCCCTGCAATGCCTGCGACTGCACAGGCACGCCCAACACGGGGATCAGAGTCTGTGCCGCGACCATGCCCGGCAGATGCGCGGCCCCCCCTGCCCCGGCAATGATTACTTGCAGCCCACGCTTTTCGGCTTCTTGAGCATACAGGCACAGCCACTGGGGCGTGCGATGGGCCGAGACCACGCGGCACTCATGCGGCACGCCAAAGCGCGTCAGCATTTCGTCGGCATGGCGCAGCGTCTCCCAATCGGACTTGCTGCCCATGATGATGCCGACCAGTGGCGATGGATCAGAGGTCATGCGATTCCAAAAACCTTCCGTAGGGCCGGCTGTGCGGTACTAATTCTACCCCACCGCGGCCGGCGCCGCGTCCAACACGCGCGTCCAGCGGCGTTCGGTCCGCCCCTTCCATGCGCCCTTGTGATAACCATAGCCGGTGATCAGCGGCACGGCCAGCGTGGCTTCGCTGAAGACCATTTGCTCCTGCGCCGTGTCGACCTTGCCCCAACTCGAGGCTTCTTTCAACGTCGAACTCGACAAGGCGCCGTCGCGCACGTCGGCCACCGTGACTTGCACCGCATACTTGTGCATCGGCGCTTCGTGACCGAGGATGTCGGCGGCCACCACGATGTCCTGGGTAAAATTCTTCGGCACGCCACCCCCCAGCATGAAAATGCCCGTCGTGGGATTGTGGATCTTGAGCTGCGTCAGTTCGTAAAAGTCTTTGACGCTGTCGAGCGAGACTTTGGGCTGATCGCCGCGCGCGTGCTGATGGGCCACGAGTCCAAAACCGGCCGAGCAGTCCGAGAAGGCCGGGCAGAAGATCGGCACCTCGGCCTCGTAAGCGGCCAGGACGAGCGAATCACGATTCTTCCCGTGCTCGGCCAGATATGCCCCCATCTCGCGGATGAACTCGCGGGACGAATGAGGACGCGGCGGCAGGCTGTCGGCGATCACACGGGTCGTGTCGTCACAAATCCGCAGCTCGTCCTCGTCGATCAGCGTGTCGTAGATGCGGTCGATGTGCAGTTCTCGCAGCGTGTCGTCGTCCAGACCGGCCTTGAGCCGCTCAGCGGCGACATAGTGCTTGAAGCCCAGGCCTTCGAAGAAGTCCTGATCCACGATATTCGCCCCCGTGCTTACCACGGCGTCGACCATGCGGTGCCGCACCAGGTCGACAAAGACCTGCTTCAACCCGGCGCTGACCAGCGAGCCCGCCAGGCAGAGGATGATGCCACAGTCTGCATCGCGGAGCATGGCGTCGTAGATTTCAGCCGCCCGGGCCAGATCGCGTGCCGTGAAAGCCATGTGGCGCATCGCTTCGACCAGGCCGACGACGTTGTGGCGCGTGATGTCGATGTGCTGAATTTCTTGCGACAGGAGTTCCTGCTTGTTCATGGCCTGGTGGGTCCTCGCAGATCAGATAGGTACGGAAAAAAGCCCACGTGGCGCTGCCCGCGGGCTTTGGGTTGCAATCACCATGTAACGAGTGGCTCAATGCAGCGTCATGTCGCTGCTCAGGCCGCCGGCCGCCGGCACGTAAGCGAGCCTGGCATAGTCCATCACCATGCGGTGAGCACTGAACCGCCAGGCAAGGGAGCTGATCGAGTTCATCATCCGCTGAATCCAGCCGCGTGGCAGACCGTCGACGTCGCGGTCGTAATACAACGGAATCACCTCGTTCTCCAGCACCTCGTACAAGGCGGCGCCGTCGCGGGTATCCGTGATCTCGTCCGAGACGTGGGCCGTCCCCTTGCCGATGGCAAAGCCGTTCGTGCCGTCGTAAGCCTCGGCCCACCAACCGTCCAACACCGACATGTTCAGGCCGCCGTTGAGCACCGCCTTCTGGCCGCTTGTTCCCGAGGCTTCCAGCGGACGGCGAGGATTATTGAGCCACACGTCGACGCCTTGGATCAAATGGCGGCAAACGTTGATATCGTAATCCTCGATAAACACGATGCGGTTGTTGAACCGTTCGTCGCGCCGGGCGTTGGCAATCTTTTTAATCAACTGCTTGCCGGGTTCGTCGGCCGGATGGGCCTTGCCGGCGAAAATGAGCTGGATCGGCCGCTGCGGATCGTTGACCAGTCTGTACAGTCGCTCGACGTCGGACATGATCAAATCGGCCCGCTTGTACGTGGCAAAGCGGCGGGCAAAGCCGATCGTCAGCACGTTCGGATCGAGCAGGTTACGCGCCGCTTCCACGACGGCGTCGCTCTCACCTCGGCGGCGACATTGGCGGCTGACGCGCCGACGCACAAACGCCAGCAACAGGTTCTTCAGCGCGTAATGCACTTCCCACAATTCGCCCGGATCGACGTGGTGCATATGCTGCCAAACATCGGATTCACCCATGCGCGGCAGCCAGCCGACCGGAAAATTGCGGTCGTACAACTGCAGCATCTGCCAAGCCAGCCAACTCGGCACGTGAACGCCGTTGGTAATGTGACCGATCGGGATTTCTTCCTCGACGCGCCAGGGCCACAGATGGGCCCACATCCGCCGCGATACGTGGCCGTGCAGGCAACTGACGGCGTTCGCCCGGCGGGAAAGCTTCAGGCCGAGCACCGTCATGCAGAACGGTTCGCTCTCGTTATGGGGCTCCACGCGCCCCAGCCCCATCAATTGCTCGTAGGATATCCGCAACTGGTCGCGCAGCGGACCCAAGTGCTCTTCGATCAAGCCGCCATCGAACCGATCGTGCCCGGCCGGCACGGGCGTGTGCGTGGTGAACACCGTATGCTGGGCCACGTCGCGCAGCGCGTTGTCGAAGCTCAGGCCGTCGTTGTACATCCGCTCGCGAATGGCTTCCAACGTGGCGAAGACGCTATGCCCTTCGTTCAAATGGTAGACGCCCGGGGCAATGCCCAGGGCAGCCAGCGCCTTGACGCCCCCCACGCCCAGCACCAATTCTTGGCGAATGCGCACCGCGCTGGTCGCCGCCATACAACCGGCTGGTCAGCGCGGTCTTCAGGGCTGTTCCCCTCGACGTCGCAATCCAGCAGGTAAAGATTCACGCGGCCCACCCGCATCAGCCATACCTTGGCCAACAATTGACCGGCGCGGGTTTCGATCTTGATGGTGACGTGCTTGCCGCTCTTATCGCGAGCCGGCTCCATCGGCAACATTTCCACCTTGGTGTCGAGATATTCTTCTTGCTGATAACCGTTTTGATCGAGGTGCTGCTTGAAATAGCCCTGATCGTAGAACAGCCCGATCGAAACCAGCGGAATGCCCAGCCCGCTGGCGCTTTTGATATGGTCGCCCGACAGAACGCCCAAGCCCCCCGAATAAATCGGCACCGACTCATGGATACCGAATTCCGCGGAGAAATAGGCCACCGGCTTGCTGCCCAACACGCCAGCATGGGTGCGAGCCCAGACCTGCTTGTTGTTCATGTACTCTTTCAGCCGCCGGAAGGCGTAGTTAATGCGGCTGTAGAGCACGAGCTCGGCGGCCCGTATTTCGAGTCGCTCTGGCGTGAACTCCGAAAGCAAGGCCACGGGATTGTGGTCGAGCTGCCGCCAACGGATGGGATCCAGGTCACGAAAGAGGTTGATCACCTCGGGATGCCAAGTCCACCACAGATTGCGCGCGAGGGCCGTGCATTTGTCATACAACGTTTGCGCCGACAATTCCGATGCCGTAACTCGCGCGGCAACTTGGATAGGGGCGGTCTCAGCTTGGGTCATGCGTATCTCTCCAGGCAATAACGAAGTTCCGGATTATAGCGAAAGGCTATCCGAGTGACGACCCCGGTGCCGCCACCAAAGCGTTCCAGCGCCACGATCCGGCGAAATCGCGATTGAACGTTGCCTGGCCTCAATGGCTGCAATAGGATGATTAGAACGCAATCACCACCGCCTGAACAGGTTATCCAGGCCCTTTCCGATCGATAAAATCGATGGTCGGGTAGCGGCCTGCCGGAATCGCATGGTCAATCCCACTCCGATCCAATCCGCCGATGCCCCGCCTCTGCGGGATTTATGCGAGCAACTAGCGGCACTGGCCCCTGAAATTGATCGCAAGGGGCGTTGGCCCGAGGAGCAATTGCGGCTTTGCGGGGAATTCGGCGTTTACGAGTGGTTCCAGCCCGTCGAATGGGGTGGCCAAGGCTGGGACGCACCAGAAATTCTCCGCAGCTACTTGCGATTGAGCGCCGCTTGCTTGACCACGACATTCATCCTCACACAACGTTCGGGGGCCTGCCAGCGAATTGCGGGGAGCGACAACGTGGCCGTCAAGGAGCGATGGTTGTTCGACCTGGCGGCAGGTCGCAAGTTCGCCACCGTCGCCATCTCGCATTTAACGACCAGCCGCAGGCACCTGAGCCGGCCAGTCCTTGAGGCGACCGAAACCCCACAAGGGTTTAGGCTCGATGGCTTCAGTCCTTGGGTCACTGGCGGTGAGCACGCCGACGTGATCGTGACCGGCGCAAGCCTGCCTGATGGCCGACAAATCCTCGTGGCGCTGCCGACCGATCTGCCCGGCATCGAATGCCCTCCCGCGCCGCAGTTGGTCGGCCTCACTGGCAGTCATACCGGCGAAATGCACTGCCATGGCGTGCAGGTTAATCGCCAATGGCTGCTGGCAGGCCCGGTGGAAAACGTCATGAAGTCAGGCCAGGGAGCCGGCACCGGCGGGCTGCAAACCAGCGCATTGGCCATTGGGCACGCCCGTGCGGGCATCGAGTATTTGCAATCCCAGGCCCGCGAGCGACCGGACATGGCCCCACCGGCGTCTGAGTTGCGGAAGGAACAAGTGGCGCTGGAGCAGGACCTCCTGGATGCCGCCCAAGGCGTGGCCCAATGCAACCAGGAACAATTACGCGTGCGGGCCAATAGCCTTGCGCTGCGGGCCAGCCAATCGGCGCTGACCGCTGCCAAGGGGACGGGTTATGTCGTCGGACACCCAGCCGGCCGCTGGTGCCGCGAAGCGCTTTTTTTTCTGGTGTGGAGCTGCCCGCAGCCGGTTTTGGCAGCCAATCTGTGCGAATTCGCCGGGCTGGATTAGCGGCAAGGATAGATGCGGAAGTTGGCATGCGGAATGATCTGTTCAAGATTCCGCATTTATTTCCGATGCCGGCAGTACCAATTCTTTCGCCTGGCGCAGATGTCAGGGTTAGCGCCAGACCAGAGAGATAGTTCACCTCGCGCCGTTGCGCCGATTTCCGCATTTCTTGACCTAGAATTCTTTCCAGACAGGCAGTAGGTCCCCGCGGTGAGGATCCAGATGGGAGTTCGTTTTCAATATCTGATGCGCTGGTTCAATGGGCTGGACCGCCAGGAATGGGTGGTGGTGCTGGTGGTGGGCATGGTCTTTGGCTTTTTGTGCATGCGCGGCTACGGCTCGCGCTCCGATTACTAGCAGGGACAGCTAGCCAACAGGGGCGGCATTTGGCAACTGTCCGGCCGCTTACGAAAACCCAACGATCACGTTTCGATTTGGGGCCTATAGTTTCATAGTATGTACGATGGCGTGCTAGCGGCCGCCACCTTCCGCCTCACGCTAAAACAATCTGCACGCAACCGCATGGACCCTTCGGCCCTATCAATTCCGACACCGGTTGCCTTGGCCGTCATTGCCGTGTTCGGCTACATGATCGGCCGCGGCTCCAAATGGAAGCCAGCCACGGATGCCGATCAGGCGCGGCGCGAATTAAAGCGCGCCAAAGCGGTTGCCAAGGAATTGGAAACCATCGCCGACGCCGTCCGCAAGAATCTGGCCACCCACTCGGCCAGCATCTCGCACTTCAAAAACCGCGTCTACGAACTGGGCACGCAGCAAAAGGACGCCGCCTGGCAGGAACTCTGCCAGGAAGCCGAGGAAATGCTCAAGCCGACACTAAGGCTGGCAGCCCAGATTGCGCATGCGTATGACGAGATCCGCCAACAATCGAACCATTTAATGTCCTTCACCGAAGTGCGGACGGATCCCTTGACGCGGGTGAGCAATCGCCGTGCGCTGGATGAGACCCTGGACACCATGTTCTCGTTGCTCAACCGCTACGACCAACGGTTTTCGATCGCGATCTTCGACATCGACCATTTCAAGCGACTGAACGACGAGCACGGACACCTTTACGGCGATTCGGCCTTGCAACAGGTTGCCAAGGAAATTGATACTAACGTGCGCGACACCGACGTGGTGGCCCGCTACGGCGGCGAGGAATTCGTCGTCGTAATGCCACACACCGGCATTGAAGGGGCCTGCATCTTCGCCGACCGGCTTCGCGCCCGGATCGAAGTCAACCTCAGCCTCACGGTCAGCGGCGGCGTGGCCGTGGCCATGGACGGGGACAATCCCCAAACCGTTCTTTCGCGAGCAGACGCCGCGCTGTACAGCGCGAAGGCCGCGGGCCGGAACCGAGTATTCCGGCATGTCGGCTCCGATATCGAGCCGATCTGCCAAGAGATTCGTGCATTGCCGCCGGCCGATTGCGCGACATCCGAATCCTAAACGCCCGCTGGCTAGCGGTTACCGCTAACGGTTGGGTCAAGGTGCCGGTCGCCCGCCAAAAGCGCCGCTTTACGGCCGCCGCTTCAGCACCGCGGATTCCGCCTCGTCTTTCTCAGCCCTCCAACGGCCCTTTTGGAGCCGTTAGCCCGTGGCTCTAGCCCGCGCCTAGCCCGTTTTCAGGGCGCGTCGTACGTTGACGAAATGCGAGTAACGTTTTACGATTTCAGGTTGAGGCAGTTCGGGTCGTTCGGCAAGGGCCGGAGGGCCCGAGATTCGCGGCCGGCGGCCGCAACTTAGCGGTCTGGTTGCCAAAGAGGAGGTTTTCCGATGCCGTTGTTCGAAGTCGAGACGGAATGTCATATCATCATTACCTGGGCCAGCGACGAGGATGCCGCGTCGACGGTCGTCAACGAATGTTATCCGACGGAACGGGTCATTCGTCTTACCAAGCGGCCGCGTGATACCTGGGTGATCTCCAAGAGTGCCCTGGGAATCGCCGGCAAGATCGATCCCTGCTCGACGGCTCGCGACTGCTTGTCCAAAGCGGCGGGCGACAAAGTCCACGCGATTCGGCTCTACATGCACGAAACCGGCTCCGATCTGGAACGGGCGCGCAAGGTCATCGAGTCGAACATGGTTATGGGTTGGTGACCGACGGACAACCGTCGTACCAAGAGTTGACGCTGCGGCGACCGTCACGCAGCAATCGGTCGCCGTTGGAATGCTCTGCCACATTCGCTACGCTACGAACCGGCTGCCACATCAGCACTTAAGATGCGGCAGGTTCGCACTAATACCCGGCTGGCGGGCCGCCAGCCGGCGTGGCTGGAGCGGTGTAGCCGGCATTCGTGGTTCCGTAGCGGTTGGCGCCGCTTGCATCGGCCCCGCTGACGTTAGCAGGGGTCGTATAGCTGGCCGGAGTCGCGGGCGAATTTGCCGGCGGGCCAGCGCTCGGGTTGTTACGACTACTGCCGCTGGGCACATAGTCGCTCGTACCGCCTGGACGGTATTGCGGACGGTCATAGGCTGGCGCCGCGGCGTTGTTTTGCGCCGGTGTCTGATAGGAAGGAAGCTGGGCGGGGTTCGGCGGGTTGTAACCCGTGTTACCGGGATTGTAATTGGTCTGACCAGGTTGATAGGCCGGACGTCCGCCTCCGCCGACGTAACCAGCGGCTGCATTGGGATCAGCAGCCGGAGGCTGGGTGTAGCCGCCGTAGCGGCTGTCCGCCGGCGGGGAAGCCGCGGCAGCTCCATAGGCAGCAGCAGCCGGATCGGCCGCTGGCGTTCCGCCGGCAGCTCCTTGGGTGCCGCTGGATGGATAAGGCGAGCCACCGGCAGTTCCCACCGCCGAGCCAGCCGTCGCGGCACCGGCGTATTGAGCGCTACTGACGGCCTGATCCTGTGCCGGAGCGCCCGCGTAAGGATTGCCTCCGGCTGCAGCCGGGTTATAGGAGGGGTTTGCATAAGGATTGTTGCCAGGCGGCTGTGCGGAAGCCCCCTGCCCATAAACGCCGCTGTAGGGTCCGTTTTGCGCTGGCACGGCGCCGGCCGGAGCCGCCGGCTGGCCGTAGCCACCTGCTTGCGCCTGACCATAGCCGGCTGGTTGTCCGTAGCCACCGGATTAGGCGCCGGCCGCGGCGGGATTGGTGTAATCCGCGGGCTGGGCGTTCGGATAATTGGTCGTCGGATAAGGACTCGCGGCGGCGGCGGGTTGCTCAGGATACTGCGTGCCAGCGGCACCCGTGCCAGCATATCCAAAGTGATTGCTAGGAGTCGCCGGAGTACCCGCAGTGGACGATGGCAACTGGGGCGCTGCGGGAGCGTTGCTCAGTGCGGTGTTGCTGGCTGGGGGAGTTTTTTTGCCCCACAGCGCTAACTTAGGCATGCCGATTCCACTTTGGCAACCGAACATTCCACATAGAATGGCAACAGCGATAACGCTTGGGGCAAAGTTAGCTCGCATTACAGGCTCGCCTCGTTATGTTAGTAAAACGAGAAGAGGCGCGGCTGCCGCAACACATCCTGTAGCGGCTTAAAGGCGACATCCTCTTCCCTGAGGACTCTAGCGGTGAGCGACGTGACCGATTGCCCAAGGGAACAATCGACGCTCCTAACTTACATTTTCGGAAGCTAAGGGTGTCGAACCCCACCCTAATCCGAAAAGTTTGTGCCAGCGCCTACAACACTCCCTGGAACGTGGCAGGGCGGGGATTATAGAGGAGATTGTCCGCGCGTCAACTGCAATCCAGGGATCGCTCGGTCGAAAAGTGGATCGCCTGAAGTGTTTGAGTTGGTCCCGCGGCATCTACGCGCCGCGCCGCAGGGCCAAACTGGCGCCAGCATGGCAAGCACCGCATCCCCGCCGCGCCCCCTGAACCGTCGCCAGCGGCGATTCGCCGGTGGTGAAAGTGGGGATGCATTCGAACACGAGGATGTTACTTAATGGCCGCTTCCAATCGCTTACCGACCGCGTCCCAGTCAATCACGTTAAAAAACGCGGCGATGTAATCCGGTCGGCGATTCTGATAATGCAAGTAATAGGCGTGCTCCCAAACGTCCATGCCCAGCAGCGGCGTGTTGCCGTGCATCAAAGGACTATCCTGATTGGGAGTGCTTTCCACGACCAGCTTCTTGCTCTTGTCCAGGCTGAGCCAAGCCCAACCGCTGCCGAAGCGCGTCGTGCCGGCCGCGGCAAAGGCTTGCTTGAACGCCTCGAATCCGGCCAGATCCGACGTGATAGCGTCCGCCAGCTTGCCGTGGGGAGCGCCCCCCTTGCCCGGACCCATGACCGTCCAAAACAACGAATGGTTGGCATGTCCGCCGCCGTTATTGCGCACCACGGTGCGGATTTTTTCAGGCACCGATTCGATCTTGGCGACCAACGATTCGATCGACTGATTGCCTAAGTCGGTCCCTTCGATCGCTTTGTTCAAATTGTTGATGTACGCCTGATGATGCTTGGTGTGATGAATCTCCATCGTACGGGCGTCAATGGAGGGCTCCAAGGCGTTGTAGGGATATGGCAGACCGGGCAGTTCATAGGCCATGATGGTTTCTCCTCAATGAATTCGCTGGGCGAACGGGTGGATTAGTGCGGAATGCGGCTCATCCAGCGAGCGTCCGATAACCGCTTTCGCAAGACTGCGTCGCTGGCGCTTTCGCAAGACTGCGCCATCGGAAGCATACCCGATGCCTACCTGAGTGACAATCGGCGGGAGGCCGTCGCCGGTATCCACAAAACGAGCACGCTTACCGGCGTTAGCTCGTTTTACGCATCAAGGGAGCCAAGGCATCGTTGACGCAGCGCTCAGGCTTGTTCTCGGCGCGAGCCGGCTCTTCGGTGGCCATCAGATAGGCCTTAATGCTCGACATCAAGAGCCGGGCACGCTCTTGGGCATCGCTCCGGCGACGATCGCGGTTGCGTTTGGGACGAATGGCCACGTACACGTGGGTCCGCAGGATTTTCTTGCGGTTGGAGTCGTCGGCCTGCGGTTTTTCCGCGTCCCCTTCGGAGAACCGCAGCTCCACCAGAAAAGGGACCGTGCGGTCGGCGGAACGCCGCAGCAGAGTCTGCTTTTGGCCCTCGATCTTCAGAAAAATAGTCTCGCCGTCAACGGAAGTGATTTCCGCGAAATGATCGGTCACGAAGCCGCGCAGCTTTTCGATCGCCACTTGCAGCGGCACGGGCGTGGCTAGCCATTTTTCCAACAGGATGAGCGGATTGCCGCCGCGCCGTTGGAACCACCAGCGACGCTGCGTCGGCTCTTCCGCTTCGCCGATGCCGCTGCCAAGTTGCACCACCATGTTGCGGCCGCGCTGCTTCGCTTCCAGCAAGGCTCGGTCGGCCCGCCGCAACATCGTGGCCGGAGTATCGCCGTTCTGAACCTCGGTGACGCCGAAGCTCGCGGTGATGCACTGGCCGTTGAGCACCGGCTGCGGCAACTCGGCGATCGAACGGCGAATTTCGTCGGCGCGCTCCGCCGCCGTCGCATTGTTGCAATCGGCGCACAGGAACACGAACTCCTCGCCCCCGTATCGCGCCACCAGGTCGCCCGCACGGCAAAAACTCTTGAGCAGCGAGGCGAAGCTTTTCAGCGCTTCGTCTCCCGCCGGGTGTCCGAAGGTGTCGTTAATGCGTTTGAAATGGTCGATGTCGCAAATCACCAGGCTGCAAGGCAAACGTCGTTCCAAGTGCGTGGCCACGAACATGTCGTGGGCACGGTCAAACTCGGCCCGGTTCGCCACCTGGGTCAGGGGGTCTTTCGTGGCGCGTTCATGCAGACTCTGGCAACGCTTTTCCAGCGACGCCTCGGGGGACGCGTCATGCAGAACGACCGTGGCGCCGTGCGTCGTGCCGTCTCTGTCCACCACGGGTACCGCGTGCAGGTCCACTTGCATCGGCCGGCCGTTGCGTCCGTTCAAGCTGAGTCGCCTCAGCGACTGCACTCCGGTTTGAATCGCGTAGCTCACGGGGCACTCGTCGTCGCGCAGTTCGACCCCGCGATCGTCGCAAAGTTTCACCAGGCTGGGCACCCAGGTATGGTTGTCGACGCTGTTGGCGGAAATGCCCGTTAGGCGTTCGGCGCCACGATTCCACAAGGTAATCCGCAGCGTGCGGTCGACAAACACGACGGCGTCGTGCATGTTGTCGAGCAATTTGTATTGGAACAGCGAGCCGACCGAATTCTCGATGACCGGAATCGCTGCCGGGTTCCATTGCCATAGCCGATGCGAGGTCCGCGGGTCCAGAGCGTGCAGCCAACGTTGGGCGACCTTTTCTTGCAACTGCGGACTAGCGTGCAGCATGCTGAAAATCTTGATCAGGTCTGGATCGAACTGGGTTCCCGCGCCGCCGTACAATTCCGCCAGCGCGCGCTCGTGCGACAGCGCCCGGCGATACACTTGATCCGTGGTCATCGAGTCGAACGCGTCGACGATCGCTAAAATCCGGGCACCCAGCGGCAGATTATTGCCAGATATCGGATAGTCGCGGCGGCTGCCGTCATACCACGCGGGAGCGTGTCGCACGATTTCCAGAATTGCGGGGGCCGTGCAACAGGTTCGCAGAATATCCAATCCTGACAGCCGGTGCCGGTTCATGAGCGTGGCTTCATCTCCCAGCAACTTGCCCGGCTTGAGCAGGATGGTGTCCGGCACCCCGATCTTTCCGATATCGTGCAACAGCGCGGCGACTTCGAGTTCATCCCGCTGCTGTTCGTCGAACTCCAGGGCAAAGGACCAGGCCGAGCAGCCCAAAGCCACTCGCAGGCAATGCGCCGCGGTCGGCGCGTGCTTGGCACGCAGCGACAGGAACAAGCTGCTTGCCAATCCCAGCCGAACCTCGGCCAAGCGGTTTTCATACAGCAAGTCAGCCGCCGAGGGCTGTCCCTCGGGTTGTTGCGGAGCGCCGCCTCGCGCGGAAGGGCCGGACGGCACGACCGACTTACCCGGCAACGAACCTGCCGTTGCCGAGTTGCCATTCGGCGGTTCAACTGAGGTCGCGAGAGAGTTCATTGAGACGTCCGCAAGTCCATTCTCTACAGCTTGATCAATTCGCAATCGCTGCCTGATTGATCAAGAAACAACCATGATGCACGCCGCCCCACCAGACCGAGAGTCTCTAGACCGTCGGCCATTCAACAAAAGCTAGGTCACGACTGGTACAACGTCAAATAAACGGATGACGCGGACTTCAGCGGGAGTGCCGACCTTGCGGACTGCAATGTTTGTGAGGGGTGCCGTTGGATGCGAGGGGCTCGCGGTTTCAAGATGTGAGGGGAATCGATCCCGGCGAGCCCCCCAGAAATAACATCACCCGGAAGTCTCGGCTTCCACCGGCTCGCTACGTTCGACACGGGCACGGCCCTTGCAAACCGTATCGCCGGCCGATCCCCGCCGGTTGTGGCCCTTGGGGCGATCGGGTAAGGTAGCCGTCGGAGTCGTGCGTTGGCGGCAATTCATTGATAAGTCTTGGCGGCGGCATACTTATGCGATTTGTTTCCTACCAAGGTCCGACCGGACCCCGCGCGGCGGCAGTCACCGAACATGGCTACATTGATCTCAACACGGCCGATGCAACCCTGCCGGTCAGCATGAACGAGTTGTTGGCACTGGGTCAGGCCGGTTTTGATCGAGCGGCTGCCGCAGTCCGCGTGGGTAAGTCGATCGACCCGGCCAGCGTAAGATTACTACCCCCGGTTCCCTCACCCCAGAAGATCATTTGCATTGGACTGAACTACGCAGATCATGCGCGGGAAACCGGCAAACAGCCTCCCCCGGAGCCGGTGGTCTTTTGCAAATTTCTCACGGCATTGTCGGCCCACGGCTGGCCGATCGTGTTGCCATCCGTGAGCCAGGAAGTGGATTATGAGGCCGAGCTCGTTGCCGTGATCGGTCGCGGCGGCAAGGACATTCCGCTGGCCAGCGCCGCCGACCATGTCGCCGGCTATTGCTGCGGGCACGACGTTTCGGCCCGCGACTGGCAAATCCCCAAGCCGGGCGGGCAATGGTTGCTCGGCAAATCGTTCGATGGTTTTGCCCCCTGCGGACCCGAGCTGGTGACTGCCGACGAAGTTGGCGATCCGGGCAAGCTCCGCATTCAACTCCGGCTCAACGGCCGGACGATGCAGGACTCGACCACCGAACAGTTGATCTTTTCGGTCCCCCAGCTCGTAGCTTATATCTCGCAGGTTTGTACGCTGGCGCCGGGCGACCTGATCTATACAGGCACGCCGCCGGGCGTCGGCGCGGCTCGCCGTCCGCCGGTGTTCTTAAAGGCGGGCGATCTGGTTGAGGTCGAAATCGAGCGGATCGGCGTACTGAGCAATCCAGTGGTTTCCCCAGCGGCTTGAATTCACAAGCCGGAAGCATGGAAGCCGGACGGCCCCCAAGCCGAAACGCTTTGCCGTGCTTAACGTCTGAATCGCTAATTCAACGCCTCCGACTTGCCCGAAGACTTTGACCAGCTTACCCGGTCCCCATTTGGCGTCCGTGGTTTTTGATTTGCGGCGACACAGTTGCAGTCGGCAGCCGTGAAATGCCGAAGTCGAGATGGCAGGTATCGCGTATTGGTCACCTGTCCTGCCTGTCGCGCTCGCCAAGTATCTTTCGATCTCGACCCTAGTGGGAACGCTCCCCAAATGGCACCCCTGGTTTAGGGTCCCTGCACGAACGGATCTATGCCCATTCATCACGACCGACGACGCCGAGTATTGACGGACGATCTTACGTCGAGCTCCAATGCCGTGGCTGTGCCTGCCGCGGTTGGCGACGCAACCCCAGCGTCAACGGAGGCTTATTCAACAGCCGCCAGGCGCGAGCAGCAGCCGCACGTTACCGACCTGGTGCCAACCACCTGGCTAGCTCTGGCGCTGCCGCTGCTTGCCGCGACAACCGTCATCGTGGGCCTGGAATTGGCCTACACATGGCTACCGGAACTGACGGCGTCCCTCGGTGCGTCCGGCCTGGTCGCCTTGGACCTGGCTTCCTTGTCCAGCTTGGCCCATTGGTATTCGGCCGCGCTGCTGGGCCTGGGGGCGATGCTATCGGTGCTGGTATATCGCCTGCGGAGTCACCGGATTGACGACTACCGAGGCCGCTACCGGATGTGGCTCTGGGTTGTGCCGGCGGCCCTCGGGCTGAGCATCCATGAGACGGCACAGTTGGATCAGCTCGGCGAGAGTCTGTTGCGCTTATTCATGCGCGGGTCGGCGTTGGAGCCCGGTTTGGTCTGGAGCATCGCGTGCGCGATGGTCTGGGGACTGGTAGCGGTGCGCGTGCTCATCGAAGTCCGGCACAGTTTGCTGGCCAGCACCGTGCTGCTATTGGCTGCCGGCGATTTGTTGTGCGTCGCGACGGTGCATCTGTGGGCGCCGACGGACCTCTCCGTTCCCCGCGCGGTGATGCTCTTATCCGGCTTGCGCATGGCCGGCCACTTGCTGGTGTTGACGGGCATTACGCTCTACGCGCGGCACGTGATCCTGGATGCGGAAGGCCGTTTGAAGAAGCGGCTGCGGAAAGGGGCAAAGCCGGCCAAACGTAAACGCCGCGCCGCGCCGAACGAAAACAACTCGGCCGAGACCGGCAAGAAGACCGCCAAGCCGACGGTTGACTCGCCGCACAAGTCACCCGGCCCACCGAATCATCGCACGGATCTGGAAACAGCGCCGCGCCTCACGGCAACCGCGCGTCCCAACGCCGTTCGACCGGAGCCGTCCGCCGAGCGCAAGACCGCCAACCCATCGAGCCCGCAGCGCCCCGCATCCGATGAGGATGACGACAACGACGACGCGATCGACAGCCGCGGCATGACCCGGGCCGAGCGCAAACGGTTGAGGCGGCAACAGCGGTAGGATTCGCCGCAGGCCCCAGTGTGATGCACCCTTCCGTACGGAACTTCTGCCGGAAGCATTTGACGATCAAGACCGCCCCGGCTGTAGCGGCCGGCGTCATCGGCGATATCTTGATCTTGGAAGAACTCTACGACCGGGCGATGGAACGCCGGTGAAATTTCTGCCGATTCGCAGCCCCGCCCACTCGGTGGATTTTTTCTTGCGCGGTATGACGTTGGGCAATCGCTCTGCAACCGTAATGGCATGAATGGCAAAGGCAAGTTCACGATTATCCTGTTTGCCGTAGCGGCGATTTGCTACTCCCTTCGGGCGCTATTGCGGCGCAAGTCTGAGCCAATCGGACGCTGGAAAGCATGGATACTCGCTCTACTGGTTCTGTGGGCAGTCATGGGCTTTGCTTGGTGCTTTCCTACCGGGAGTTGAGTAGGGCGCATTCTCGGCCGATCCTGCGGCATCCCGAAAAACCAACCCACTCACAGTTTTTTTTCTGAGAAAGAAAATACAAAAGACGCCGCCACCCCGCAGCTAGGAAAATTGACTCTTTCCCTCGGATGCGATAGTCTGGATTTATGGATAATAATCCGACTCCCGATGCCATCACGATTCCTCCAGCATTGCTCGCCGAAGTGCAAGCGGCTGCGGACGAAGAACATCGCCCGGCAATTGAAGTGTTGCGTGAGGCTGTGGAGCGCTACTTGCGAGAGCGACGCTGGCAGAAAATCTTCGCCTATGGAGAGCAGCGTGCTCACACTCTTGGCCTTGCTGAGGCCGACATTCCGCGGTTGATCGCCGAATATCGTCAGGAACACCGGTAAGGCAATACGGTGATAGGCGTCACGGCGGATACTAACGTCTATATTTCCGCGTTCATCTTTGCCGGTGTTCCGCGCCAGTTCTTGCTGGAAGCGGAAGCCGGACGTTTCCGGCTTGCAATCTCGGAGACAATGCTCGACGAACTGCGGGGCGTATTGCGCGACAAGTTCGCCTGGTCGGAAACCGAGATTGAGGAAATGCGGGCGCATCTAGCTGGCTGCACAACGCTCGTGCATCCAACGCAAACGCTCGATGTGGTTCCCGACGACCCGGAAGATAACCGAATCATAGAGTGTGCTGTGGCCGCGGGCTCGCGTTTTATCGT
Organism: uncultured Planctomycetia bacterium; assembly: GCA_963807715.1. GTDB lineage: Bacteria > Planctomycetota > Planctomycetia > Pirellulales > PALSA-1355 > CAWECK01. Next base: position 253,703 of record CAWECK010000011.1, on the reverse strand, counting down.
CACGGGTGATGGCGACCTATTGCGGCTTGGCAGTTACGGCAACATCCAGATTTTGAAAGCCGCAGAATTTCTGAAGCTCATTGCAGCACCACCAAGGTAGGAGTGAAGAGCTGCTTGCAAGATTTGTAGCCGGCCAATTTAACCGCCAGATGTAGATGCGGTCCTTAGCCGGCCCTATGGAAGTCCCGCCCCTAGCGAATCAGCCATTTCGCCAGACAGGATCGGGGCAAGTCGGCGGCCAGGAAGCTTTGTCGTTGCCCCAGCGATGCGGTCACCTCTTCCGCGGCCAGATAGCCGCTGCGGACCGCCCCTTCCATCGTCGCGGGCCAGAGCGTTGCGGTCCAATCGCCGGCCAGGAACAGACCATCAATCGGCGTGCGCTGCGATGGTCGTAAATGCTCGCTCCCAGGTTTCACCGAGAACACCGCTGACTGTTCCGTGACGACTCGCGATCGCAACAAGCTCGCCCCGGCCGCCTCCGGCCAGATGGCGCGCAGCTCGTCGCACAGTTCGCTCACCAACGCTTCGCGGTCGCGCCCCGCTAAATCGCGCGAAGCACTGATGACCACCTGATAATAGAATTCGTCGCTGGCGTCCGGCGGCCCTGAGGCCGCGGCCCCGTTGCGGTTCGCGCCGCCGCTGCGGTTGAAGAGCCATTGGCCAAGCCTTCCCACCAACACGGCATGAGGCAGCGATGTGATGGGACGATCGAACCACAGATGGACGCCCGTAATCGGTGCTGCTTCCCACGCAGCCAAGGTTTGCAGCCAGGACGCATCGAGTTGCAAGCCCGAACCCAGCAGCCCGGCCAGTTGGTGCCACGGCACGGCCACGATCACGCGGTCGAATTCCCACGACTCAGCGTCAGCCGTGGTCACAGTCATGCGACCGCTGGGGGCACGACTGACCTGCTTCACGGCCAGCCCGCTGAGAATCTCGACACCCCGCTGCTCCAGCCAACGCGGCACTTGCTCTCCATAGAGCTGGCCGAGCGGCGCCTGGGGCACCTCGACGATATAGGCGTCTCGCGAGATCAGGAACCCATCGACAAAAACCTTTCTTGCCGCAACGATCGACGCGCACTCCAGGCTTTCGCCCAAGGCGCTGACAAGCACTACTCCCCAAAACCATTCGATGGCCCGCGCTGATTGCCCCTGACCGCGCAGCCAGGCGGCCGCGGTCGGCGCCTGCGGGCCGTCTTCGAATCGCGTGCGCAGCAGCGACCACAAGGCCCGGGCAATCTGCCACCGATCGCTGGCCGTCAAAAAACTAAGCCGCCGCAGGGCGGGTCCTAAATGCAAGGGGGCCGGCAGCCAAGGGCTGGCTTGCAGGTCGCATTGGCGACCGTCGGGCCCGATGAAGTGCAGGACATCCGTCGACTGAAACGCACCGGCAATGCCCGTGCGGCGGGCCAGGTCGGCAAGATTTGTGCAGCAGCGCATCGAAACGTGCTGGCACAGGTCCACAAGCTCGCCGCTGATCGGTTCGCGGAACGACGTGGCTCGGCCTCCCAGCCGACGCCGAGACTCGAACAGCCGGACCTGGCAGCCGGTCGTGCTCAGGGCGACGGCTGCGGATAGCCCAGCCAATCCTCCGCCCACAATGGCCACGCTTGCGCCGCGCGGCTTCAGAAGTCATCCGGAGGACGCTCCCAATCGAGATCGGAGAGCCACCGGACGGGCAAACGAGAACAGGCACCTGGCCGCGATCCGCGCTTCCGCCAGCCAGCCAGCCGGACGCGCGAGGTCCACACGTCGCCGTCGCGCCGTTTGATTTCGGCCAGCAATTCGCGGTAAGTCGATAGCATCGCGGTAAAGGCCCGACGGCAGTCGGCATGCAGCCAGCGGTCGAGCTCCGCCGCATCGGCGTAGAACTGCTCGGCCCGCTGGATTTCAAACCGCATGAGCCTGCGGAACCGTTCATCGCAGAAGCCGAGTTTGAGTTCCGCGTCCGAATAATCGAAGCGGCGCAAATCCTCGCGAGGCAGATAGACCCGACCGCGCGCCGCGTCCTCTTTCAGGTCTCTGAGAATGTTGGTTAGCTGAAAGGCCAGTCCGCAACGCCGCGCCGGCTCGAGCGCCGCCGGGCTGGTGAATCCCCAAATATGAATACAGGCCAAGCCTACGACCGAAGCCACATGGTGGCAGTAGTCCTCCAGGTCGGAAAAAGTTTCATAGCCGTGGTGGTCGAGGTCCATCTCCACGCCCGAGATGGCATCCTCCAGGTAGCTGGGCGGGATGCCGAACCGTCGGACGGTGTCGGCCAGCGCCGGCAGCAGCGGATCGTCGCAGGTCCCGGCCAAAGCGTTGCCGAACGACTGCCGCCAAGCAATCAATGCCTGCCGCGAGACGTCGCCCGCCTGGGGTCCGTCGCTTAAGTCGTCCGTGCGGCGGAGAAAGGCGTAGAGCGCGAACATCGCCTCCCGCTTCGCGCGCGGCAACAACCGAAACGAATAGTAAAAGCTGGAGGAAGAGCGGCGGGCAATTTGCCGGCACAGTTCGTAACTGGCCGGCAGCGTAGTGACCAGCGGCGGGCTTCGAACCGGCAATGGGCAAGTACCCGACATGGGGCCGTTCATGGACGCACTCCTTGAATCCTTTCAAAGGGGGCACTTGCCCGAAATTTTCCGCGGCAACTCCACCAGGCTCGAGGCAGCAGCGCCAGTTTTCGCCATTTACTGACCGTGGGCCTGCAGGCCCAAACGTTGTAATCTGCCCGGCGTATCGCTGACAAGATGGATAAGCCGCCGAGTACGAACAACGCCACATCCCATTGCAGTTCGCGCGGTAACCGCGGAATCAGGGGCCAGCCCGCAACGAGGTATGATTCCGCCCGGGCCACTTCCAAGGCCAGTGCCTGCCGGAAATGGACATTAAACTGACGCCGCTCGAACATTTCCGCAGTATAGCCCGCAACGTCCCAGGTTTCTTGCGGCAAATAGATCCGGCCGCGCTGATAGTCGCGGGCAACATCCTGACAAAAATTCGCCAGTTGCAGACCTGTGCAAATCGAATCCGACAGGGCCGCTAAGAGGTCATCGTAGCAGTTTCCCAGGTACAGAATCAAATGCCCGACCGGATTGGCGGAATAGCGGCAGTAGGACAGCAGTTCCTTAACCGTCGTGTAACGCGTCGTCTGCTGGTCTTGGCGGAAAGCCACGAGCAACTCCGCGAACACATGCTGGGGAATCTGAAACTCGGCAATCGTTTCGCCGAGGGCCACAAACACGGGATGCGTGGCGTCGCCAGCGTAGCAGCTGCTCAATTCGCCTTCCCACCAGGCGAGCAGCGCCAGGCTACGGCTGGCGTCGCCCGTTTCGTCCGCCAGATCGTCGGCCCCACGGCAGTAGGCGTAAACGTTGAAGAACGGCTGCCGCAGCCGCCGGGGCAACAGCCAACTGGCAACCGTAAAATTTTCATAGTGGGACAAGGCCAGTCGCCGGCAAAAGGCCCGCGCCTCGTCAAGCGTGGGGGTCCGCCCGTCAGCGCCGAGCGCTAACGACGGAGGAAGCTCAATCGCCGGCGGCCGCTCCGTCATTTGGGGCCCATTTGGGGGAAGGGTGCGCAGGTGGCCGGGAATCTTGCATTAGTCATCCGGCTGCCAATAAATTATGATGGCTACGCGGGTCTGCCTGAAAGGCCCGTTCCACTATCGGTGAATCCGCGGTCTAGGTTGCGGTTTCCAGGACAGAGTTTTCGAGGACAGTGGCCCCCCGGCATCCCGTTGAGTACCCGCCTATGAAGATCATACTGGCCAGCCCCCGTGGATTCTGCGCGGGTGTCAACATGGCGATCGACACGCTGGAACTGGCGATCCGACGCTTCGGCACGCCGGTCTACGTATATCACGAGATTGTCCATAACAAGTATGTCGTCGACCGCTTTCGGGCACTCGGCGCGATCTTCGTCGACCGGCTGGAAGAAGTGCCCGTGGGGGCCCATCTGCTGTATTCCGCACACGGGGTGTCGCCCGAGATCCGCCGGGTTTCGACCGAGCGGCAGTTGAAAACGATCGACGCCACGTGCCCGTTGGTTACTAAGGTGCATTTGGAAGCGATTCGCTACGCCCAGGCCGGCTATACGATAGTGCTGATTGGCCATGAGGGGCACGACGAGGTGATCGGCACGATGGGGGAAGCCCCCGAGGCAATCCTGCTGGTGGAATCCGCGGAAGAAGTGGACCGGTTGGAACTGACGACGACTCCGAAGCTGGCCTACCTGACGCAAACGACCCTTTCCGTGGACGATGCGAACCGCATCATATCCCGGCTCAAACAGCGCTTTCCGCATATCGTGGGCCCACCGAAGGAAGATATCTGCTACGCCACGCAAAATCGGCAAGAGGCCGTTCGCATCCTCTCCCAGGAAGCCAACGTGGTGCTCGTGCTGGGCAGCCAAAACAGCTCCAACAGCCAGCGGCTCGCTGAGTTGGCCGTCGAAACGGGCGTGCGAGCCCATCTGATTGACGGCGCCGCGGATATCAACATGAGCTGGTTCCAGGCCGATGACACCGTGTTGGTCACGGCCGGCGCCAGCGCCCGGAGCAGGTGGTCACCGAGTGCGTGGAGTTCCTGATCGAACACTTTGGCGCTGAAGTCGAAGTGAGGTCCATCCGCGAAGAGGAAGTCTACTTTCCGCTGCCACGAGAAATGCGGCAACTCGTGTCCATCGGTGAATCGCCAACTCGCTAGACCGCGAAAACCCACTAGACTGCGCTAACCATCCAAAGCTCACGCACTCGCCGGAGCCCCACCCCGCCAAACCGGGCCGGTTAGCCCCGCCCAGTCCCGCATTCGCAAAGCCTCCGCCGCCGCTAGCGCACATCGATCGTGTTGACCACTTCCACGTCTTCGGCCAACGCCAGGACTAATTCCTGCGCCAATTGCTTATGGTAAAAGCTGGAAACACGGCCGCTGAGCATGAGTGTCTTGCCCGTCTGCTCGACGCGAACTTCGCGCAGCGCGTAGATCGGGCTGGCCTGCAAAGCTTGCTGGGCGCGCGGCTGGACGTCTTTTACGTTAAGCTCGGTCATCCAATGACCCTCCCTGGTTGACGCATCGTGACTCATCCACTGCCGAAGCTGAATTGCGCAACGTGGCTTTCGTGACGTCTGCGCGGCAGGCGCGACGAAACGCGCCGTGCCTTGATAGTAAGAGCTAAGCCGCTAAGGCAGCCCTGCGGTCTCGCGGCCGAGTTCAGCAGATTCAATTTAGTAACCGCTATTTTAAGATGTCAATCCCGCGATGACCGACCGCACACGGAAACAGCCCGGTTTGGCGAAAAAGGGTCGCAGTGCCGAAGTGCTGGCTAGCTAGCTAGCTACTTGGGCCCGGTGCTTTGCCTCGCCCGGCAAGCTTCTCTCAGAACCCAAAATCGAGCAAGCGATTACGAGACCTTGCCGATCTGCTTAAGATAAGCAATCACCTCGTCCGCGAGGGTCTCTGCGTTCTTGCTGCCGGCGTCGAGCACCAATTCCGGCTTGACGGGCGCTTTGTACGGATCGTCAATTCCGGTAAAGCCCTTGATTTCGCCGGCCCGGGCCTTCTTGTAAAGCCCCTTGGGATCGCGCTTTCTCGCAAACGTCCAGCGGCGCGTCGACAAAGATTTCAATGAAATCGCCGGGGCCCATCGTGGCCCGGACGGCGTCGCGATCGCGGCGGTAGGGGCTGATGAAGGCAGTCAGCGTAATCAGGCCGGCATCGCAAAACAACTTGGCGACGGCACCGATGCGGCGAATGTTCTCTTCGCGATCTTGGGCGGAGAAGCCGATTCCAAAACGCTTGGCGAATTCTTCGCCATGACGTTCTTTCAGCATCCCGGGGCCGGCACTAAGTCCATGGCGAATGTTGTCTCCGTCGAGCACGAAGCTATGCAGGACGCGGCTATGCAGCTTGTGGTCGACCAGGTTGGCGATGGTGCTCTTGCCGCAGGCGCTGAGCCCCGTGAACCAGATCACGCAGCCCTGATGCTTGTTGAGTTGTTCGCGCTCGGCCCGGGTAACGCTGTGTTCGTGCCAGTGGACGTTCGTGTCATGAGCCATAATGCCAGTTTTTCTCACTCAGGATGGCCAGTTTTGTGATAAGGCGGCTCGTGCCGTTGTTCGCGACTTCGGACCCCGAGCCTCCGCAGATCATAGTGGACCGTCCGCGAGCCGGAAAGGGGGCATCCGTCCGGCAGGCCGTGCCCCCGCTTGCCGCACAGCGCCCTGGAGGGACGCTGGCAGGCAGACCGGCTCTCGCCCGAGCGGAGGTAGGCGACACAGAAGCCGAGTTACTCCCTGGAGCTCTCTATACTCGAACCGGACCATCCCAAGAAAGGCTTCCAATGGTATCGCCGTGGCCAAAATGGCAGCCCTTGCGAGGCGCGGGCTGCGGGCTATAATTCACTGCTTCGAGCAACGCTCCCTGGCCCATTCCGCCCGTTTTGACAACAGGCGGTGTCTTGCATGCCAGGCGAGCGTGCCCGAACTAAGGGGATGTAGCTCAGTCGGTTAGAGCGCTAGCCTGTCACGCTAGAGGCCGAGGGTTCGAGTCCCTTCATCCTCGCTTCTACTTAAGTCCTGCCGAAATCAAGCGTTAGATTACCTGCCGGTGGTCGGCAGTGCGGCCCGTTTCCTGAAAGCCAAAACCGTACATACGGTTTTGGAACGACTTTTTGGAGGGTTGCACGTGCCTCGTCTTACGAAATCCCACCCGCGTTATTGCCACCACAAAGCGTCTGGCCAAGCTGTCGTCACCCTCAACGGCGCACGATATCTATCTGGGCCTGTACGGTTCGAAGGCCAGCCGGATTGAATATGATCGGCTGATTGGCGAATGGTTGACCGCTGGACGGCACTTACCTGGCAACTTGGCCAATTGTGCCGACCTCACGATCGTCGAGATCCTTGCCCGCTATTGGCGATTCGCAGCCAAGCATTACTGCAAGGACGGCGAGCCGACCAAGGAGATCGACAACATAAAGGCCGCGGCGCCCCGCTCAAACTGCTCAATGGCCATACCCGGGCGGTCGAATTCGGACCGCTAGCGCTCAAGGCCTTGCAGCAGTGCATGATCGAGGACGATCTATGCCGAGGCGTCATCAACGGCCGGATTGGGCGAATCAAACGCATTTTCCGATGGGCTGTCTCGGAACAGCTTTGCCCGCCGAGTGTTTTGCACGGGCTCCAGTCGGTCATGGGCCTCCAGCGTGGACGAACCGAGGCGAGAGAGACAGATCCGATCGCCCCCGTTACTGACAGCGTGGTGGAAGCCACCCTGCCTCACCCGCCGGACGTCGTGGCGGACATGGTTCGCCTGCAACGGCTTGTGGGCTGCCGGCGGCCCGGAGAAGTTTGCAGCCTGTGCCCGGCCGACATCGACCGCAGTGCCGAGGTATGGGTCTACCGGCCAGCTAGCCACAAGACCCAGCACCACGGCCGAGCCCGGACGATCTTCATCGAGCCCAAAGCCCAGGTAATCTTGCGGCCCTACTTGCTCCGCGACGCCGAGGCCCGTTGTTTCACGCCGATCGACAGCGAGCGACGCCGAAAACGCGAACTGCGGGAGCGTCGCAAGACTAAGGTGCAGCCCTCGCAGCTAGATCGCCACAGACGGCGGCCGAGCGTTGCACCAACCGACCGCTACACGAAAGACGCGTACGCCCGCGCGATCCGTCGCGCCTGCGATCGAGCGTTCAAGTCTTCCGAGAAACTCGACGAAGCCGCATTGGCCTCCTGGCGAAAGGGACACCGCTGGGCGCCGAACCGGCTACGCCACGCCGCGGCAACCGAGATCCGGCGACAGTTTGGGCTTGAGGCCGCACAGGTGGTGCTGGGCCACAGCAAGGCCGACGTCACGCAGATTTACGCCGAACGCGACATGACGTTGGCTGCCCGAATTGCGCGGGAAGTTGGCTAACCGAGTTGCTTCGGCAACGTCATGACTCTCATCTTATTTTCATCACATTACCCTATCTATAGGAGCCGACCAATGGCCCAATCATCCGATAAGCCCAACAGCGAGCAATCAATCAGCATGGCGAGCGACAGCGATACGCATGGGGACGGCGGGTCCAGCGCAGCGGCAGCCAACAACAGTAGCCCTCAACGAGTCGACGTTTTAGAGGTTCGATAACTGATCGTTCGAGGTTCGTCCGACACGCCTCGGATCATGCTTGGAACGAACGAAAAAAATGAGGCGTCCATCGAGATAAGAGCCTGCGACGGCAGTACGAAAGTCAAAATCAAGGTCGACGATCAATCAGGGGCAAGCATTACGCTTTGGAACGCGAAAAACGAAATGGCAGGGATCGATGCACGCGATGATCAGCTTTCAATCGAGTTGTGCGATGAACTTGGCCTCCCGAGATTTGAAGTCATGTCAAACGAGGACAGCGGCATCACTGCGCGTTTTCGGATTTTTCAGCCAGGCAAAGGCGATCAAGACGGGCCTCACATCGTCGTCGGGCTAGATCCTGAAGGAATGCCAGGAGTGAGCCTGTCCGGAGATCTGGACAGGTATTGAAGACACGCTTGTTGAGATCCCGCTTGGGTAGCGACACACCTCGGGCCGATGTGACCAACGCGCTCTACCGTCAAAGAGCGATCAACCACATTCTCTCCATCCGTCCAAGGTGAAGAAGCCACCGGTTTACTGGGTAAGAAGTGACCGATTCACCTGCCATGCCGATCTGCATCCTGAACCAGAACGCTGGTTCCGTTACGTGGAGTTCACGACATGGCTCCGACCGGCGTCGTCTAAAAGTTTGGACGCTCCCTCGTCCGGCGTAAATGCTTCCCTCGCCAAGCCAATCAGGCTATAGTCGAGGACATATACCCAGCCTGCAATTGAGTTCATCCGCGGTGACAGAACATCCACCACTGTCGTGCCCTGGCCTGCCACATTTTCTCCGATAGTGATCCGCGTCGAGCGCTTCGAGATGCCCGGCGACCAACAGAAGGTCATGCGCGGCGGCTTTAGGAACGCCGAGATCGAGAGATCCGGGATTTCTGTTCCGGCGCGGTGCAGCGCATGATCCCCAGGACCAAAAGCCTCATGAAACCCAGCCTTCTCCCTCGCCGCCATTTTCTGCGGGCCGCCGGCACGATCCTTGCGCTGCCGGCGCTGGAATCCATTGGCTTCCATCGCTTTGCCTCTGCTGACACGACCACGGTGGCGCGACCCAAGCGTGCTGTCTTCCTGGGCTTTGGCTGGGGCGTGACGGAGGAAACATGGATGCCCGATGCGAAAGTGATGGGGCCTGATTACACGCTTCCACTGGGGTTGGCGCCGCTCGAGCGGCACAAGCCGGACTTCACCGTCGTCCAGGGGCTCAGCAACAAATTCGCCAATGAGGCCCACTGGGGTAGCACGTTTTGGCTCACGGGGGCGAACCGTTATGCGGAGCCGGGCCAGAGTTTTCACAACAGCATCTCGGCCGACCAGGTTGTCGCCGGGCGACTCGGGGCCGATACGCGCTTTCCCTCGATTCAGTTGAGCAGTCCGGATGGCGTGGCCAATGGTCATGGACCGGGCCTATCGCTGGCCTGGGATGCGCGCGGCAAGCCGCTAGCGGGCATGGAGAATCCCTTGGTCGCCTATCATCGCCTGTTCTCGGACGAGGCGGTGCCGCTTGAGCAGCGGCAGGCCCTGCTCGCGCAAAAACGCAGCGTGCTGGATGCCGTACTGGCTGATGCCAGAAGCGTGCAACGCGGCCTCAACAACACCGACGCCGACAAGCTCGACGAATACTTTCAAAGTGTCCGCGACATCGAGACCCGTCTCGCCAAGGACGAACAATGGCTCCCCGTCCCGAAGCCGAAAACTTCATTGACGGAGCCGAAGCCCGGCCTTGCCGGACGTGACGAGATCCAGCTTATGTACGATCTCATCGTCGTCGCGCTCCAGACCGACACCACTCGGGTTATCACTTACCGGCAACCGGTCGGGACGCTGCTTGGCAGCCTCGGCCTGAAGATCGCCGCACACGACATGACCCATTACACGACGGGCGATCGCCTTGATGCCTCGCAGCGTCGTGATGTGGCGCAAAGCGAATTGCTCGCAGGACTGCTCGACAAACTCAAAGCGACCAAGGAACCCGATGGCAGCTCGCTGCTGGATCATACCGTGCTGGCCTACGGCAGCAACATTCGCACCGTCCACTTCCTTGACAACTGCCCGATGATTTTCGCAGGCGGAGGCGCGCGTCTGAAGCTGGGCCAGCACCTTGTGTTGCCGCAGAAGACGCCGCTATGCAATGCCTGGCTGACACTGTTGCACGGCCTGGGCATCGAAGCGGAGCGTCATGGCGACAGCACGGGTTTGGTGAAGGAGATGCAGGCGTGAAAGCGAGGTGCCTGATCGCATTGGTATTCGTGTGCTCGTCGCTGGGACAGGCAGCAGAGCCTGTGCGGGCACGTCTCGATGAAGCGCAGCGAGCGTTTTTCAAAGACTATTGCGTCAAGTGCCACAACGCCGAGAAGCAGGAAGGCAAGCTGCGACTGGATGACATCAACTTTAGCATCGGATCCGTCGAGCAGGCGGATCGCTGGCAGAAGATTCTCAACCAGCTCAACTCGGGCGAGATGCCGCCCGAGGACGCCAAGCAGCCGGAGCGCGAGCGCAAGTCGGAACTGCTCGACTCGCTGTCGCAAACGCTGGTGAAGGCGCGGAAGATCATCGGCGACCAGGGAGGCCGGATCACTCTTCGGCGGCTCAATCAACGCGAATACCGCAATACCATCCGCGATCTGCTCGCCGTGGAGATCGACGTTGCGCGATTTGCCGACCGATGGCGGCACGGGCACATTTGATACCGTTGGAGCGTCGCTTTTCATGTCGAGCGACCAGATCGAGCAGTACCTTGCGCTCGGTCGTCGCGCGCTGGATGAGCACTTTGCCCGCGCCTACTGCCAGCGGGCAGCAGCCATTCAAGGCACGCGAGGAAGCAGAGGTTGTTGGCAACAGGCGAATGAACGGTCTGTTGAAGCAGACAAAGGAGAGACATGACGACTACGTCCGCTGGACGACGGCGGTGGATGAAGCGGCGAAGCGCCCGGAGAATCGTAGAGGTCGCCGAGCAGCTGCGGAAGAAGGCGGAGAAGCCGCGGCCCTCATCCGGCGTTCCGTATGCGACGCCGCTGCTGTTCTATCACGACTGGGAGCAGATCAGCGGCGCGCCGTCGCCGACGAAGTTCGGATTCAAGGACGCGCAGGCGGCGTTCTTCGACGCGCTGCAATACAAGGACCATTTTAGCTACTACACCGATTATCAATTGCTGCCGAATCTCGATACCGGCGCATGGCTGCTGTTCTACCAGGCTTATCGCGAGACCTACGTTTCCGCGGGCGAGAAGTGGCCGGCCAGGTCGCTATCTGTTGCGCATGCGCGTGGCCGCGAACGACGCCGCGCCGAAGGAGCGGCGCTTCGTCGAGGTCGGTCAACGCGGCGATGACGTGAGCGACTTCACCGTGCTCAGTGCGCATCAGGTGACCGGTACTCTAGCCGAGCCCCAAATCATTGAGCTACCAGTAGACGTGGGCACCAGCGGCAAGCGTGAGTTTGCGCTTCGGGAGAAACGCCCGAATTCTCGCACGGCGGAGATTCGCAGCTACCACGATGAGTTTGAAAAGAGCGGCCACGGCCCAGTGCCGGCGGTGTGGGTTGACTGGTTTGAAATCGAAGGACCGGTGTCGCCGCAGGACGCCACGGCTACCTCGCTCGTCGCGCCCACGCAGGATACGTGCCGGAGCGCGTGCCGTGATCGAGCTTTTTGCCTCGCGGGCCTTTCGCGGCCGGACTCCGGCGCCGGATTATCTCGACCGGCTCGTGGCGTTGTTTGAAGCGCGCCGCAGCAGGGGGGACTCGTTCGAGGATGCGTTGAAGGAACCGCTCAGCGTCGTGCTTTCTTCACCGGGTTTCCTTTATCTTTGCGAGCCGTCGTCCGACCGAGGGCCGCGCAGACTCAATAGCTTCGAACTTGCCACGCGCCTCTCTTATTTCCTGTGGAGCGGACCACCGGACGATGAACTCGTCGCACTGGCCCACAGCGAAGCCTTGCAAAACCCGGCTGTGCTCGCCGCGCAGGCGGACCGTATGATGGCACACGATAGGTCGCGGCAGTTTGCCTCCGGCTTCACGCATCAGTGGCTGGGCATGGACCGGCTGGACTTTTTCCAGTTTGACTTCAAGCTCCATCGCGGCTTCGACGACAGCACCAAGGCTGCGGCGCGGGAAGAGGTTTATCAAACCATGTCCTGCCTGCTGCGTCAGAACCTCAGCCTGCGCCGCTTGCTAAAGTCGGACTTCGTGGTGATCAACGGCTTGCTCGCCAGTTACTACGGACTCGATGGCGTGAGCGGCGACGCCTTCCGCAAGGTGTCGCTCCCCGCCGACTCGCCGCGCGGCGGACTGCTGGGCATGGCCGCGATCCTGGCGATGGGAGGCAACGGCCAAACCACGAGCCCCGTTGAGCGCGGTGCATGGGTCCTGCGCAAGGTGCTCCACGACCCGCCGCCGCCGGCGCCACCGAACGTCCCGCAGCTCGCGCGGCTGGAAGGCAAGATGCTGGATGTGCGCGAGCGTCTGCGGGCCCATCAAGAAGCGGCGCAATGTGCGAACTGTCATCGCAAGATCGACCCGATCGGCTTTGGCCTGGAAAACTTCGACGCGGCCGGCAAATGGCGCACGGAAGACACTTATGCACTTAAAGGGGTGAAAAAGACCTGGCCTGTCGATCCGGCAGCCGCCTTCCACAACGGTCCCGCGTTCACAGGCTACTTCGAACTGCGGGACATCGTCGCGTCGAAGTCGGAGGCCTTCGCGCGAGGCTTCACGGAGGCCCTCATCGAATACGCGCTCGGCAGACCCTTCGGTTTCACCGATGAAGACCTCGCGACAAGCATCGTAAATCAAGCGCGAGAGAAGGACTTCGCCCTGCGTGAGTTCATACACGCGCTCGTTGCGAGCGACGCATTTCACTCGAAATAAGCCGTGCCCCCGTTCTATGTAATGAATTGATTGTCTTGATCGCCGTACCGCAACCAAGTTAGGCAGGGCAAGTTCGTGATGTCCTCTGCTGAAGGGATCGTCGTCCAAAGCACATGCCCGCGTCCGTGCTACGCCCTCAGCGACCCGGTCTATCGCCAGATCAGGAGTCGGTCGTGATGTCACCCCAGCCGACCACAGAGCCTGTCCCGCCTCCGGCTGCTCCGTCGTCCGCCCCCGCGACGGTCAGCGACCTAGACCTGTTGCGGGGGTTTCTAGCTTGCGACGACCTCGCGCACAATTGGTACGACTCCTACGGCGTCCGCAAGGCCCGGAGTGACGCCTTGACCCGCCGAAGCAACCGGAAAGCTGGCTACTCCTCGGACTCTTTCATCAACCCCAACTCCGAGACGGCCCTGACGCTGTTCTTGCTGGGGACCACGGACGGCTGGAGGCAAGTCAATGCCTTCCGCCACTCCCCCAGGGTTACCGGCAAGGACTGGAACCGGAAGTTCTTTGCCGACCTTCTCAACACATCGGCCAGCCACGCACATCGGCTGCGTCGATGGCGGCGGCAAATGTCTCGATTCGGCTGAGCGGCACTTGTATTAGGCCAGTTTCGGTCTTTCCGGATGACGCCCAAGTCAATAATCGACTCCCCGACGACTTCCCGGTACTTTTGAATTCCGAGACAGCTGAATTGGATTCTGTCCTCCTGAGACATCTCGTCCAGTTGGCGGCAACTGCGGACGTCCGATCAGAGGAACCATTTGTGACAGAAGGTTTGGCGGCACTACAATTGCGGCCAACGAGTCGGTTGGCTGTTGTTACGGAGTTGGACCAAGCCCGAGTTCAGATTGCGGAAAACCAGAAAGCCATAGATTCGCTCAATCGGCTGCTAAATGAGCTAGCCGGAAGCACGCCGGCTACCGCAGCACCGCACAAGTGATTGCTGTTCGCGTCGCCGCACGGCCTCCCCGCCATCCCTGAGATGTGGTGCATGTACCGCGTTAGCCTTCTGCTCCGCTAAACCCGCGACCAGAATTCGTCGGCTTCCCTGAGTTCTCAGGCCCAAGTTCAGACGTTTGCACCCCGCGCAATCAGATTCCCTCAGACTGCAGCCGCATCGGCCTCGCCGGTACGTATACGAATGGTTTCGGACAGGTCAGTCACGAATATCTTGCCGTCGCCCACCTGGCCGGTGCGCGCCGCGGAGAGGATCGTGTCGATCACTTCGCGAGCATGATCAATTGTAGTAACAACTTCAACCTTGACTTTGGGTAGGAACTCGACGGAATATTCGGCACTGCGATAAATCTCGGTGCGGCCTTTTTGACGGCCAAAACCGCGCACTTCGGTCACGGTCATGCCCTGGATGCCCTTGGCGTTCAAGGCATCCTTAACCTCATCCAGCTTGTTAATACGAATGATGGCTTCAATCTTCTTCATTCACACTCCTTGCTTCTCAATCTCGCATTTGTTGTGCTCGCCGGGCGACCGTGCCTAGCCCGGCGGTTTGGGCCTCACACGGTTCTTGGCCTTTCCGGTGTGGTGACGAGAGCATTTCCTGTTCCGCGTGCTGTCCCGACGCGGAAAAAAGTCGGTAAGACGATATAAGACAATGCTGAACAGCAATCTAAGGTTCTTTCGTGCTCATGCGGCCCGTTGCAGTTTCGACCGCCCAGTAGTACGAGCGACTCGGCATTCCGGGGATACAAGTAATTAGCATTGATTTCAACCGAATCGAATCGTCGATCGTTTGCCGCCGGTGCCAATCGCTGCCATAGAATTGGGCAATCATAATGTCACCAGCACAATTTGCATGCAAGTGTACGATCCAGCTCATCGCTTTGGGAGACCGCCACCAAAATCTGCATCTGCGGCGTGATCTGCAACATCACCGGGCATCCCCCCACGCTACGCACCATCCACGTGCCGGGTGAGCCAACAAGCCATGCTCGACCTTCAAGACTTGCTTTAATCGCCACCTTGGTTGGGCGGGGATGAAGCGGCCCTAACTCACGGACCTCCGCGTACTCGTTCCGATTTTATTCGCCAGCCTGCTTTGGCCAGAGTCAACCGCTCAACAAGCCCAGCAATCGATTGGCCGTGGCACTTTCCAGCCTGGCTGGCGATGGTCGACCTCGGTCAAGCCCTTGGTCAAGACGAAGAGTTTTGAGGCGCCCCACCTTCAGTATCACGTGTCGGGGCGTCTTCATGTCATTATGGATGACGGGAGCGAGGCAGAATATGAGCCGGGTGCGGTCTCGCTGCTCCCGCCCGGCCACGACTGCTGGGTCGTGGGTGACGAGCCAGTAGTTGTCATCGACATAAGTGGGATGGGAGAATACGCCAAGCAGACATGAACTTTACCGCGCGGTCCCACTGGCAGGTCGTTACTTTGTGACTTTCGATGCTGGCGGTGCCGCAATGGACCGGTGGCGCTTGGCGCGAAGCTGCCGCCGGGACTTTATTCAAGAACTTTTTTAGCGGAATGTCATAGTACGCTGCACCGGACGGTTGCTGCTGGCCGTCGACCGTCTGGGTGAGGATCCGAATCATGGCGCGGTCTACAAATTCCTTGCGTATCTGCACTTGCCCCGCGCGTTTGCCATCCTTGGTCGTTTTCAACTGATTGGCGCCTTCACGTCATACGAGCGGCCGCCCTGACTGTCCGTCTGCTTACTGAAAGCAATCAGGTCGATCGAATAGATGGGCTTGAGCCTCCCTTCGTCGGCGAGCGTGAACACGACGGTCAGCGTGTCGCCATCAGCGGCGTTTACCTCCACGTCGTACTTCAACTTCCACTCGTCTTTCGACGGACCAAGCCCATAATACATCGCCCAACTGCGGCCAGACATCAGTACAATTGCTGCGACAACCAACACACCCGTCGCCAAGCGTGATAATCGAATGCTCATTGCACGTTCACCTTTGAAGTATGTGGAAGCGCTGTAGCCGATCCGAGCGTCGGCACCTCGGCTTGTGCCGTCCGGCGGACCATTCAAGCCGCCCGCATCAATTCGGGCAATATCAATCTGAGAGCTGAAATTCTGCTATCGCCTCCACAATCCCGTTCGGGCGCGTAGCGCAGCACGTCTGAACTGCTTCCGACTTGGCTGAGAAACAGGCACAGAAGCTAAAGACCGCGAACCCAATGCGACGCTTCCTGATCCGCGGGCTACGTCGGCAGGGCTTGTGCAAGTGCTCCACCGTATTCCGAGACGTGTTAGAAACCCACCCCTTTTCTGAGACTGGCCAAAGCATGCCGAAATCTCCATACGTTTGGTGAGAATGCCGACTTGGCTCGTGGTGCTGGCCGAATCGCCCGGTTGGCGGTGCCGAGAAGCCAACGTTATTTGGCTTTGCCGGACAGACTGTTTCGCCGAATTGGTCGATGTGATCGACTCGCGCGAGCGGGCTCCACAAACGTGACCAATGACGGTTCGTCCTTGGTGGGCCAAGTCGCTACGCAATCGAGCGCGGGAGTGTTACTCCTTATGCACTTAGCAGGGGAAAGCAGGCGGACGCGGTGGGTATAACCAAAGCAGCTTGAGTGTTGGCCGATTCCACGGCACCTAGAAGAATCAACCGACCGATCGCCGGAACGACAACGATGCGACAAAGTGGTTGTCCGCTGCACTCACGGGCCGGCTGCTGCCGCCCGTGTGATCTGGCGGTTTACCTGCCGTTATGGCACGACGCGCCGCGACCGTTTTGTAACTGAACGAAGTTATAGCTCGAGGATCAGCTCGACGAGTGGACAGCTATCGCCGATCTCGAACATGATCGCCGAGTTGACGTCGCCCTAAAGTTCGCTTCCAGGCAGCAACGATTTTGTCTGGCCCATCAAGGTTGCCAGCCGATCTTGCCGGGTCTTTTCATCGGTCGGGCGATCAAGGCAGGCTTGGGCAGCTTGCTTTCCCTTTGCCGGTGCCTTGGGACTTTTTCGGGATGCGATCTTTGCAGTCCCCTTGGCAAATCCCCGTGAAGGGATTTTGCCTTCGGACTTGGGGAACTTTCTCGAAGCAATCTTCTGCTTGGTCTTCGGGAATTTCCTCGCAGGAATCTTCGCCATAAAGCTCTCCTGGAAAATGAAAAAGGCCCGCCTCCCAGAGAGCGGCGAGCCTGTTTCTCATGCCGAAACGCAATGGGAAGGCATCATGTGGGAGGGCCTGCATTCGACCCTCGGTATTGGTTGCGTGTCGTGAGTTACTGCGTACTTCGCCAGCACAAACGGCATAATATCCGCAATGTGCTGTGCGCCGCTGGTGCGATCACGACGGTCACCATCAACTGCCAAGCTCATGAACATGGCAACCACTCCAAAGGACGACCCTCGTACGCCAGCCATGCTCGTATTTTAGCTAATAGTGTACGCATGTCAACTTTCTGGTTTTCGGGAATTTCGGGATTTCCTGGGAGTTTCTGGAAGCCGAATAGCGCTATTCGGCTCGACCCTCTGCCGAAATAACTCCTCTTGCCACGAACATTAGTTGCATATACAATCAAATACAGGCAGGCTAGAATGGAAGAATCCGAAGAAATGGCCATGAACAAGCCACCAACCACTATCGACACCATCGCAAAGACGTGCATCGCCGTCCGTCTTCGCTTGCTGAACCGGGTTGTCACGAACATCTACGACGATGCGTTACGGCCATTAGGCTTAAAGGTCAGTCAGATGAATGTCCTGGTCGTGACGGCAAAGCTCGGAGTGGCCCGACCAGCCCAAGTTTGCGCTCTCCTTCAATTGGATGTTTCCACCCTCAGTCGTAACGTCGAGAGGATGCGTGCGCAGGGTTGGCTCGAAGTAGTGGCAGGGGAAGACGCTCGGACCCAATCGTTTCGTTTGACGACCCAAGGCAAACGACTGCTCGAAAAGGCGATCCCGGCTTGGGAAAAAGCTCAGCAGGACGCCGAGGACATTTTCGGTGTTGAGGGTGTGGCTGTCCTCGATAAAGCTACCATGAAGCTCGGTAGGATGATCGCCGATTAGCCGTCTTTTTTTGGAACGATACTTGCATATACAATGAATGGTGCCGTTATGAAGCTCGATGAACATCCAACCGTGCGGCACTTTCAGGAAAACGCCGAGAATCGCTCGGTTGCACCCTTAATGCTTGAAGCGGCCTGGTTACGTCAAATTTGCCTCGTCAACGGGGCAGATGATGCCGGGCTGGTTGAGATCAGCCGCCCGGCGCTCGATGACCAGCGGGAGGACATTCTGCGTTTCTTCCCTCTGGCCAAGACTCTGCTCAGTTTCGTATGCCGAATGAACCGGGAGCCGATACGCAATGCGGCCCGGTCGGTAGCCAACCTCGAATTTCACCACACGGGCGATGAGGTCAACGAGGTCGCTCACAAGGTCGTTGCCGCACTGGAACGCGCAGGGGTTCGGGCAGTCAATCCGGCGATGGGCTTCCCAATGGAAATGGACCGTTTTCCAGGCAATAAGATTTGGGTTGTGTCGCACAAGCCGGTGGCCGTGGCTGCCGGGTTGGGCATGATGGGCATTCACCGCAATGTGATTCACCCGAAGTTTGGCAACTTTATCTTGCTGGGAACTGTTCTGATCGGTGCGGAAGCGTCCGCCTACGATCAGCCCATCGACTACAACCCGTGCCTGGAATGTAAACTCTGCGTGGCGGCGTGCCCCGTGGGAGCCATCTCCCCGAACGGGAATTTCAACTTCTCGGCCTGCTACACGCACAACTACCGAGAGTTCATGGGAGGCTTCACTGATTGGGTCGAGAAGATCGCTGAAAGCAAGAATGCCCTCGATTACCGCCGCAAAGTTAGCGATCCAGAATCGGCGTCAATGTGGCAGAGCCTTTCATTCGGGCCGAATTACAAAGCCGCCTACTGCCTGTCCGTCTGTCCCGCAGGCGAGGACGTAATCGGTCCTTACCTCACAAACAAAGCAGGATTTCTCAAAGAGATCGTCCGTCCGCTAATCGAAAAGGAGGAGACAATCTATGTCGTTCCCGGTTCGGACGCCGAAGACCATGTTGCCCGGCGTTTCCCGAACAAAAAAACCAAGCGGGTCGGTGGCGGCTTGCGAGTCCGCACCATTCCGACCTTCCTGCGGGGACTCTTCTTAACCTTTCAGGCAGGCAAGTCGAAGGGCCTGGATGCGGTCTACCATTTTTCGTTTACGGGCAAAGAAAAGAGGCAGGCCACGATCACAATCCGAGATGGCAAGCTCCAAGTTGAAGATGGGCATCTCGGAAAGTCCGATCTGCGGGTGACTGCTGATAGCGAGACGTGGCTCGGCTTCGTGGCGAAAGAGCGTAGCTTGCTGTGGGCATTTCTCCGCAGAAAAATTCGCCTCAGCGGGTCGCCGAAGCTCCTCATCGCTTTTGGGAGGTGTTTTCCGTCATGACCGCCAGGCTCTTCGAGAGGGGTATGTCGTTGACGGAAGTGGCTGCGATCGTGGGCTCCAGCGTGTCATCGGCACATCGCTGGTGAGCCATTTCCCGAAATCTTTGCCGCTAGCATCGGTGAAATGAGTGGAGCAAGGGCCTTCACCAAGGCCAAACTGCCGGCCCTCGTCCTGCATAAAGTCCCGGCCGACCGGCAACAGATCGACCGCACGAGGAGGATCGTCGAACGGGTCTGGCGGGCAATCGAATCGGGCGTGTTCTATCCAGCGCCTTCGCCGATGAAATTGCTCTTTGTGTCCGTTCCGTGCGCCGTGCAGGGCTTGGGACGGCTAGAGTCGCTAAATTTGGTACCCGTCCGTGCCTTGGGCCCGATTGGGGCTGGGGCACGGGCGGGATTGGTTGACGTGAAGCCGATCAGCGGCATTGGCTTTTTCTTAGCGGTCAGAGCGACTAGCTACTTCGTGTCGGGAGCGGCGGGCTCAGGCGTCTTCGGTTTGGGCGGTTCGTCCCAATAGATCTTGCAATTCGGCAGCGCCTGTTGCAGCTTCGCCACACCGGCGGCGGTGACCTTCGTGCCGTCGGACGCGAGCTTTTTAAGCCTTTTGAGCCCGGACAAATAGTCCAGTCCGGCATCGGTAAGGCCGCAGTGATCAACGTTAAGATGTTCGAGATTTGGCAGTTCGGCGATGCGCGACAGCGCCGAGTCCGTGTCACCGTGATGGTACGCCACGCGGAGCGAAACGAGGTTCGGCAGCGCCTTGAGCCTGGCCAACTGGTCGGCGCTCGGCATTGTATCATGTATGCCGACGTGTGTGAGGTTCGTCAACGTCAACAGGGCATCGAGTGTTGCATTATCAAGCAACCCTCGGCCCGCGAGCGTGAGGCCCTTCAGCGCCAGGAGAGGACGGAGTTGGCTGATCCCGGCGGGTGTGAAGCTCTTTCCATACAGGGTCAAGTCGGCGAGAGACTGCAATGCCAGCAACCGCGGCAAATCGGCCTCTCCAATCGCGTTGGTCTTTTGGACGAGAATACTCGTCACCTTGAACGGTCCGGCGGGAAGTGCTTCCAGGGTCGAAATGTCGCGGATCTGCTGGCCCCTTGCCTCGACGAATACCCGGCCCCCTTTGCCGATGGCCCACTCGGCGGCAGCGCGGTCGGGGTCAGCATTCTCTTTACCGCCGGCGGCGACTGAAGCCGCCGGAGTGCCCGTTTGGCCGGTTCGTTGGCGGAATTCGGCCGGGGTGAGGATGTCGACGACGTCTGGCTGGTCGGCCTTCTCGACCGCGTAGACCAGTTGCTCTTCGGCCTTGCTGGTGGCTGAGAGCAACTCGCCGGCTCCACTCAGCAGCGCGGCTTCACCGTCGGCCAGCGGCAACGCGATCCAGACGCATTGGCCGGTGCGCGGGTTCCAGGCGCGGATCGTACAATCTTCACAAGCCGACAGAACCAGCGAGCCGTCCCGGTTCCAGGTCGTGTCATTTATATATCCCGAATGCCCGCGCATCTCCGGGGCGGGATCGCCTTGCGGGTTCCAGACGTGGACGAGGCAGTCGATGCCCCCGGCGGCTACGTATTGGCCATCGGGACTCCAACTGATGCCTCGCAGGAAAGTGCCGCCAGCCAACTGACGGATAAGCTTTCCTTCGGCGGACCAAAGCCTGAGTGTTCCATCCACGCCCGCGGAGGCCAGCGTCCGGCCGTCTGGGTTCCAGGCCACGCTATTGACTCCGGCCGTGTGTCCGGTGAGTTCCGGCCCCGGCTTTCCGTCGGCGGACCAAAGACGGACGGTCTTGTCTCCACTGGCGGTGGCGATCTGGTTGGTTCGGTGATTCCAGGCGACATCATAAATCCGATCGGTATGCCCCCGGAGTTCCGGTCCGGCTGTTCCGTCGAATTGAAATACCGGGGCGATCGGCTTCGTAATCGTATTCCGCACGACGACAAGCTGCCCTCCGTCGGGGCTCCAAGACAGACGGTTGACCTGCCCGAATTTGTTGGACGGCGTCTCGACGGCTCCTCCGTCGCGGTCCCACATCTTCAGCGCGGAACTGACTCCGCACGTGGCAAAGAGCTTGCCGTCGGGATGCCAGCAAGCTTGGAGTAAATCAGGCCGGGAGACCATCCACGCCGCGCGAAGAGCGCCCTCCGTCGACCAGATCCTTGCGCTGCCATTGCCGCTGGTCGAAACCAGCAGTGGCTCGGTCGGATTCTGCTCGAGTGAATTGACCGAAGAACCATTGGCGACGAGCGCTCGGCCCGTGCCCACATCAACGTCCGAGCGGCAGATGACGCTGTCATGGCCTGCGGAGATCAACGCGTTGTCGGCCACCCAGGCCAGGCTCTTGGTTTCGCCTTCCCGGGGTTTGAACTTTGGGCCCGGCTGGCCGTCCAGACTCCACAGCAGGATATCGCCCTGAGTGCTGCAAACGGCCAACTGCTGCCGAGCGGAATTCCAACTGGCGGAGCACGGATTATGACCTTTAATGTCGATCGTTCGCACCGAGGCGCCGTCTGGGCGCCAGATCCGAATCGTTTGATCGTGGCTGATCGACGCGATCACGTCGTCGGCCGCCGCGACAGTCCGCGAGCCACGACACCAGACAACCCCCGAAACCCGGTCCGTGTGTCCGCTGAGGACAGGTCCGGCCGTACCGTCCGCTTTCCATAGCCGCACCGTCTTGTCGTACGAGGCTGAAACCATCAGCCGGCTATCGGGGCTCCAGGCCAACGAAGTGACGGTTTCCTGGTGACCGCGCAAGAGCGGGCCGCACGAACCGTCGGCGTTCCATAGCCGCACGGTGCCGTCCTGCGAGCCGACGGCCACGCCGGCGTTGTCTGGACGCCAGGAAACCGTACTGCCAAAGAAGTACGAACCAACACCGGGATGTGTCGAAAGGCCAGCCGCACGACGTCCTTGCTCATCCCATACGCTGACATGGCCGCTGCCGGTGGCCGCCAGACGTTTTCCGTCCGGGCTCCAGGCCACGGCCTCTGCTCCCCGACCAACCAAGGGAATCATTTGCAGCAACTTGCCGTTTTCAGCGTCATAAACCCGCAGCCACGATTCGCTGCGCCCAGCGGCGACGGCGAATCGCTTGCCGTCGGGGCTTACGGCGATCGAGCCGGCATTTGAAGCCCCACCGTGCGTGCCGACCGACTCGACGTTCCAGCGGCCAATGCCCGGCAACTTGGCTGGCGTCGTCGCGAGGCCCGCGAGGATTCCATGGGCGGGCCCCGGCTCCCAAATGCCGGCCCGTGGAGCTGCCCCAGCCAGCTTAGAAACGGTGGGTTTCGGGCCATCCCACCCGATTTTGCAATTGGGCAGGGCTGTTTGCAGAACGGCGATGCCGGAGGCGGTGACATTGGTATTGCGCACATCCACGCTGCCGAGCGTTTGTATGCTCGTCAGCGGTGACAGGTCGGATACCAGCGTATTGCCGAAATCCAGCTTGAACAGCGGCATTCCTTGCAGTGGTGACAAGTCATTTACCTGCGTGCGGTAGCAATTCAGGACCTTCAGGCGCATCCCTTTCAGCGGTGACAGATCGGATAACTTACCGCTGCCTACTTTGCTGCCAATACAATTCACTTCTTTCAATCCAATCAACGCTCGCACCGGCGAAATATCGGTCACATTGTCCGTCACAAATTGCAAGTTCCTCACGACGCCCACCTCGATCCTGGGCGTGACCTTGCCGTCAAAGCCTGGATTGAGCTGCTGCAATTTCTTGGCGACAGCTTCCACCTGCTGCTCGGCGGCCAGGGGGGCGACGTCCTTCATCCACTGCTGGAAAGCAGGATCTTTGAACGTCGTGATTGACTTGGCGGTAGTCGTCTTGTCCGACGGCAACTCCAATCGCCTCACGTCGTTCCCGGTTTGACTCCTGATGATGAAGATCGCACCCAGCAGCACGGTCAGAAAACCCATTGCTCCGGCGCCGATCCAGATTGGCTTATTACTATTGGGCTTTTTGTGCCTTGAGCCCGCCGTGCCTGCAAGGGTTGGCGACTTCTTGGCGGCATCAGGCTTGTGGAACGTTTGCGCAGGAAGGTCCCTTAAAAACGTCATCTCGCTGTTATCGAAATTCGTGTTGACCGACTGCTGTAGGCTCAGTGACGTTTGCTGGCTGCTGCCGCACCGTTCCAGATCGGCGATCACTTCCGCCATCGACTGGTAGCGGTCGTCGACCTTTTTGGCGACCATTTTTTCAAAGACGGCTTGGACCTCCTCCGGTACGTCGTCACGTTTTTCCCGAAATGACGGAATCGGATCGCCTTGATGAGCGAGGAGTTTGGAGGTGATCGAGTCGGCTTCGTACAAGGGCTTCGCGGTCAGTAAGTAATAGAGCGAACAACCTAGGCTGTAAATGTCGGCCCGCGCATCAGCTTTGTGCGTACTGCGGGCCTGTTCCGGTGCCATGTAATCGACCGTTCCCATCACGGCCCCGGTCCCCGTCAACTCCCCTTGGGTCGCTGCATTGCCGTCGGCCTCGATGCGTGCCAGGCCCATGTCGAGAATCCTGACGGTCCCCTTCTTATCCAGCAACAAGTTGGCCGGCTTGATGTCGCGATGGACGACCCCTTCGCCATGAGCGAACTGCAATCCGCGTGCTGCCTGCAGGATATAGTTGATGGCTTTGTCAACCGAGACTGGACCATTCTTTTTGACCAGGGCCGACAAGTCTTGCCCGTCAACGAACTGCATCACGAGGAAGTGGACGCCATTGGCCTGATCGGCATCGTAAGCTGTGACGATGTTCGTATGTTCCAGCCTTGCCGCTGCCCTGGCCTCCCGTTCAAACCGGGCCACCATCGCCGGATCCTTCGTCACACTGGGTGGAAGCATCTTGATTGCCACAATGCGATCCATGCGGCGGTGCTGGGCCTTGAAGACCTGGCCCATGCCACCGGCCCCGATCTTGTCGATGAGGGTGTAGTTGCCAAGGATCAGCGACTTGGGCCGCCCTTGAGCGAATTGCTGGGCCTGGAACCTGGTCAGAAGATTCTGCTTGTGCAGTTCTCGAAGGAGTGCTTCGCCGTCTTTCGGCGCCGCCTTTGGCGGAAGGAAGTTTTCCAGCTTGCCGGGAGCAATGATCCCCGAATCGGTGAGTTGTTTGACGATGGTTTCGAGGGAGACGGCCATAGCTGTAACCGGGAGGGACGGAGGGATGGTGGAACAAGTATAGCCGCCCCGAATGGGGACTAAAAGAATGGCGAGCTTTTTCGGGCAATTGCCTGTGATTTGCCGGCGGGGGCATTTTATTCCACGGGTTTTGGCGCGGTAACGCGGACTGCGAAAACGATAATGTGCGCAGTTATCGCAGAAAGCGACGCCGATTCATGGCAGGTCACCATCTTGTGGCAGACCTCAGTGACCCGAAAGGCGCCTCGGTCTTCGAGCTGAATTAAGTGGCCGATAGAAGGCAGGCCTTGGACGTGCGCAATAAAATTAACGCCGGTCTGATCGGAAACCTTCTCGGCCGTTTCCTCGCATACGATCTGAATCGTCGTTAGCCCATTTGCACGAGCGAAATTGAGAGCTTCCGGAGGCGTCTGGGGTTTTTCGTCGCGGTCGTATGTCGCCATTCTGCTTTTCCTATTGGTTCGGGATCGGATGCGCCAGCCCGTTATTGCGGGGCGCGGCTTCTTTGATGATTCTAGCGACCAGCAGCCACCCGAACAAAGCGACTGAGGCTGCATTAGACGCTCGGACCAACACGCGACCCCAAGCACGCCAGAACGCGGCAGACGTGATCCTCGTGGGCCGTTTTCGTGGTCTACGGCCTCGACGCCACAACTTGGGGCGCGCAAGTGACGGCCGAGCGCCAAGGCGGTAATTTGGGAAGAATAGATTCACGACAGGAGGGACCGATGGCAAACGACGGCAAATTGATCGAGACAGCAGGCCAGCAGCAGCACGTCGGATAACTGCGGTGCCTTGGAGCCAGCCCGGTGGTTCTCGCCCAGCCTCGGGCATTACCTGGAAGATGTCCAGATCGTCGACACGTACCGTATAATGCGACAGGCTGGTAAGCAGGGCTTGGCGCTCTTCCAAGCGGCCAGCAAGCTCGCGATGGGCAGATACGCAAGCCATTGCACACGACCGGGTGAACCCCGGGGCTGCTGTGGGTCCCTGAGTCGCCCGGATCGTCTCAGAGGCCGAAAGCGCAAAACGGTAGTTACCGGCTTGCGCATCATCGTTACCGTACATACCGGGAAAAGTTGGGCATCATTCGCAATCACTTGCGACTGGCCAGATCGATGGTAAAATGTCGATGCTTCCCGAGGAAAATGGCCGATTTCGATGTGATTCGGGCTCAATTCGCTAGAGAAGTGCCTTTTCGATCACATGGCGCTCTTCCACGCCCGTGAGCCGTTGATCGAGGCCGTTGTAGAAATAAGTCAGCCGGCGGTAATCGAAGCCCATTAGACGCAAGATCGTGGCGTGCAGATCGGACACGTGGGCCCGATCCTCGACCCCCTCGAAGCCGAGTTCATCGGTCGCCCCGATAGCCTGACCGCCTTTCACGCCGCCGCCGGCGAGCCACATCGAAAAGCCGAGCCAATTGTGGTCGCGGCCGGGCTTGCCGACCCCCTCGCTCGTGGGCGTGCGGCCGAACTCGCCGCCCCACACGAGAAGCGTCTCGTCCCACAGCCCGCGCTGTTTGAGGTCGGTGATCAGCGCGCCAATCCCCCGGTCCGTCTCGCCGGCATGCCTCTTGTGGTTCGTGATGCAATCGTTGTGGCCGTCCCAGGTTTCCTCGATGTGCCCGCCGCCCGAGTAAAGTTGCACGAAGCGGACGCCTTGCTCAACCAACCGTCGGGCCACCAGGCATTTGCGGCCAAAGTCGGCCGTAAGCGAATCGTCGAGTCCGTACATGGTCTGCGTCTGGCGGCTCTCGCGCGTCACGTCGACCGCCTCGGCGGCACTCGATTGCATCCGATAGGCCAGCTCATAAGCAAGAATCCGCGCGGTCAATTCCGACTGCTCGGGATGCCGTGCGGCGTGTTCCTGGTTTAGTTCGGCCAGCAGGTCGAGCGAGTGTCGCTGCGTTCGTTGATCGACCCCCTCAGGCGTCGCCAGATCCAACAGCGGCGAGCCTTTGCCGCGGAACAGCGTTCCCTGGTAAGCCGCCTTCATGTAGCCGGCGCCCCAGTTCGGCGCACCACCGATGGGCCCGCCGCGTGGATCGGTCATTACCACGAAGTTGGGCAAGCTCTCATTCAACGAACCGAGACCGTAACTAAGCCAGGAACCGAGGCTGGGATGACCGGTGAGCGGGCTGCCCGTGTTCATCTGCAAGCAACCAGACGAATGGGCCGCGGTATCGGTGTACATCGCCCGCAATACGCACAGATCGTCGGCATGGCGGGCGGTGTGCGGAAACAGATCGCTGATTTCGAGACCGCTTTCGCCATGTTTCTGGAACTTGAACGGGCTTTTCATCAGGTGGCCGACGGACCGATTGTTCGAGCCGAACTTGACCTTGCCCGAGTACGGCTTGCCGTCGTACTTCACCAACTCCGGCTTGGGATCAAACGTGTCGATCTGGCTGGGCGCGCCATTCATGAACAGGAAGATGCAGTGCTTGGCTTTGACCGGGAAATGAAGCGGGCAAACGGTCGCCGTCGCTTCTCCCGCTCGCGCCGGGCGATCGAAAAACCCATCACGGGAAAGCAGATCGACCAATCCCAACGCCGCAAATCCCCCGCCGACCTCCCACAGGAACGATCGGCGCGAGTTTCCACACGGCATCGGATTGGGAATGAAACGATGCATGGCACTTACCCGCCGTAGACGAATTCGTTCAGATTCAAAATCACGCGGCACATTTGCACCAAGGTCTCGCTGTCCAGAAACCGCTCAAGCGCGGCTGTTTCTGAGGCCGTCGGCGGCCGACAGAGCGCTAGGCGATAGGCACGTTCAATTTGCCGCTGGCGATCGTGACCGACTTCGCTGACCAGTCGCTGGGCGAAAAACTCGGCCTGCTGATTCACGAACTCGCCGTTGTATAGCGTCAGAGCCTGCGGCGCGATGGTGGTGATGCTGCGTTTGTCGCTGCTGTTCGTCGTGTCACAAAAATCAAGCACTTCCAACATCGGCACCAGCAACGTGCGCTTGACGTAGCCATACACCGTCCGCCGATACACGTCCGGCTGAGGAGAAGCTGTCCAGGCACGCTCCTTGTCGGTATGAGCTTCGATGACGGCGGCGGGAATCGGCAGGTGTACGGCCGGCCCGTGCATCGCACGGTTCAACTTGCCGCTGGTGGCCAATATCGAGTCGCGGATCGTCTCGACGTCGAGCCGGCGGTAGAGGAACCGGCCGAGCAACTTGTTTTCGAGGTCAGCCTCGCGCAGCCGCGCATCGGCCGTGGAGCTGGCTCGATACGTGTGGCTGTTGACGATCAGCCGATGCAACTTCTTAAGCGACCAACGAGCGTCATGAACGAACCAATCGGCCAGCCAGTCGAGCAACTCCGGATGCGTCGGCCCGGCACCCAAATGGCCAAAATCGCTTGGCGTGGCTACAAGCCCAACGCCAAAATGATGCTGCCAGACCCGGTTTACGATGACTCTGGCCGTGAGCGGATTGGCCGGATCGACGAGCCACTCGGCGAGCGCTAGCCGGCGGCCGCTCGTCGGCCCTTCCGCCGGCGAAATCTTGGGCTGCGACTGCGTCAGCACGGCCGGAACGCGGGGGTGCATCTCAGGTCCCGGATTCGATGCCCGGCCCGACAACAGCAGGTACGTGGGTTGCGGCCGCGGTGAATCCTCGATGAGGAAGTATCCCCGCACCAGGTCAGGGGTCTGTTGGCGCAGCCGCACGATCGCCTGCTCGTGTCCGCCAATCGTCCGCCGGTCGTCTTGCGAAAGGGCGGCAGTGACTTCAGCTTGCAACTCAGCGGCAAATTTCTGAACGAGCTTCACTTGCTCGGGTTCTCGCTCCTTGGGCGGTACGAGAAACGCGGCGACCGCTTCGGCCGACAAACCACTCCCGCCCGATTCCAGCCACTCGCCCTCAACGCGGTTTCGGATCTCCTCAATCTGCCGGTTCAACTCGGCGATCGCCTTGTCACGGGCTGCGACGGCGGCCAGTTCGGCCGGCGTGCCGCCGGCCGGCCAGTCGCGCTCGCCACGACCGGCGTTGGGTCGCTTGAGCGGCGCGAGAATCGCCGCCAGGCTGTAGTAGTCGACCATCGTGAGCGGATCGAACTTGTGATTGTGGCAGCGAGCACAGCCCAGAGTCACTCCCAAAAAGGTCTGCGACGTGGTGCGAATCATGTCGTCCACTTCGTCGGCCCGGTATTGGGGTGCCTCGAGCGGAGAAACCTCGTCTTGCCAGGCCCCCAAGGCATGAAAACCGGTGGCGATCACCGTCTCGACGCTGCGGTCTGGCAACTCGTCACCGGCCAACTGCTCGATGACGAATCGATCATAAGGCTTGTCGCCATTGAGCGCGTCGATCACGTAGTCGCGATATCGCCAGACGCTGGGCTTGTTGCCGTCGCGTTCGTAGCCGTTGGAATCGGCGTACCGCACCAGATCGAGCCAATGCCGAGCCCAACGCTCGCCGTAGCCGGGGTTCGCCAGCAAACGGTCAGTCAGGGTTTCGTACGCCTTCTCCATGTCTCCATGCCGCCGAGTCTCGCGGTCGCTTGTCGACGGGGAGTCGCGGAGAACGCTCGACGCCAGGCACTCTTGGTCGAAATGCTCTTGCTCCTCCAGCGAGGGCGGCAAACCGACGATGTCCAACCATGCGCGGCGTAGCAACTCCTGCGGCGCCGCGGGCGGGGCTAGCTCCAGCCCGGCCGCTTCCAACTTCTCCCAGATAAACGCGTCGATCGGGTTGGCGACGCGATCCGAGTGTTTGACCTGCGGAATCGCCGGCCGGCGGATGGGTTGGAACGACCAAAACTCGCCGCGCCGAGTCCAGTTGAACCGTCTGTTCGTGCAGTCCCAACTCGCACCCCTTCGGCCATGCGGCCCCGCTCTCGATCCAGTCCCGCAAGGTGGCCAGTTCCGCCGCGGACAACGGCTTGCGTTTGCCTTTTTCCTGCGGGGGCATCTCGCCGGCAGCAGCGCGCTCGATTACGGGGCTCTCATTCGGCTTGCCCCCAAAGACCGCCGGACCACTCTCGCCACCCCGCTCGACGCCTTCGGCCGTGGAAAGATTCAGTCGGCCGCTCGTTTTGCCCGGATGATGGCATTCGAGGCAATGTTTCACAAAGATCGGCGCCACGTCACGTTCGAAGTCTGGCGGCACGGCAGCCGACGCCTGACCCGCAGCCGCGAACAGGACCAGGATGGCGACAAGGACCACTCTTCGTGAATTCGCGGTCTGCAAGAAGGATTCAGGGGAATGGCACAATCCACACCGCCTCGTGAGGAACGCCCGGTTCGAGCTTTGGCAATGAGTGTCCCGTGTTAGAGCCTTCGTTCGTTGCATACGAATAACTGCCGTCATTCAGAGGCATCTTCAAAACGGACCAGCTAAATATAATCACCCTACGATGTGCGGCGATGGAACTCTGCGCAGGCAATTTGCAGTTTTGCGCACGGCGTCGGACGCCGGGACTTCCCAGCTTACCACAGTTTCTCGGCCGCAGCCAAACGGGGAGCCGCGCGAGCCGATTCAATTACTAAAAGGTTTGCACACAAAAACACGAGATTATCTGATATTGGACCACCTTCTGAATCGACGACCACGATAACGCCCTTTTTTATCTCCATATCCGCCGATGGAGATGCTTGCGAGGTGACTGAGGTGAAATGGGCCGAAGCCGGCGACGCAAGGCGGCATTTGACGCATCGAGCGGGCACACGAGTCCAGGACATCACCGGCCGATCGGCTATTTCTTGAACGCCGTGTCCAGCCACTGGTACGCTTGCTCCCGGACCGGATCGCCGAAGTCGTGCTGCGCAGTCGGGATATTCGACCCGCAACCTGCCTTTCCCCCCGAGGAAATCGTACACCTTGTCGGCGCTCTCGATCACGCGGCGCACGCCGGCCGCGGCGAAGTTGCCGTCGTGCAGCGGCGCATTCACGAACACCGGGCGTGGCGCGATGGCGGACAGCACCTCGTGAAAATCGAACGGCATCCGGTCCGGATCGTTGCCGTAAACGTCACGAATCGCCGGCATGTAGCGATCGCTGGTCCAGCCGGCCAGCTTGCCGCCGTAATAGTCGTGGAACGCCGTGAAGCCGCAACTGGTGATCACCGCCCGCAATCGCAAGTCGAACACCGCCGTGAACAGCGCGTTGTGGCCCCCCAGCGAATGCCCAACCGCGCCGATTCGATTCACGTCGACCTCGGGAAGCGTTTCCAGCAGGTCGACGGCGCGAATGTTGTTCCAAATCGCCTTCATCGAGCCGCTTCGATAAGGATTCGCTGGGTTCTTGAAGTCGTAGGCATATTCGCCGAACGACGGATAATCGGGCGCAAGGCAAACATAGCCCCGTTCGGCCAAATGCTCCGCATAATGGACCGCCGCCCGCTCCGCCAGCCCGGCCGCGCTGTCCTTGCCGAGCTTATTCGTTTGATGCAAACAGAGCATGGCAGGTCCCGGCTTTTTCAGCCCCTTGGGCACCAGCAGCCAGGCCGGCACGCGATCGCCCGGCTCGGCGGCGTAGCTGAGCTTGATCCGGCGGTACTTACCGCCGTCCTGCTCTTCGCTCACCTGAACGTCCAGCGGCACGCGGCGCGAAGGATCGGGAAGCGGCCCCATCACCGTTTCCATTTGCGCTTGGATGTGCGCCCGGCGGACGCCCCACTCGGCTGGCGTTGTGACCGGTTGCAGTTGTCCTTGGGCGTCGAGCACCGTCAACACGTCAGCGTGGTTTTTGTACTGCGGCGCAACCGCGGCAACGTCGCTCGCCGAAGGCCCATTGCTCGTGGGCGGCCCGCCGCCGATCCGCCTGTTCTCAAACCAATATGATCCGCTCCGGCCGGCGGTGAACAAGTCCAGGTCCCCGTCGCCATCCACGTCGATGAGCTTCGGATCGACGTCAAGACCAGCCTTGCCGCCGGGGGCGGAAATTGCATGACGTTGCCAAGTGCGCGTGGCTCTCTGGAATTGATAGTAATAGATCACCAGCGGATCCCACTCGCCCAGATCCTTGCCGTCGTGCGCCAGGTATCGCTTGCCAGTCACCAATTCCGGCTGGCCGTCGCCGTCCAAGTCGGCAAGTTCCACAGTGTGCGGCTGGGACCAGGAGCTGTCGATGGCATGGGCCGTCCACTTACGCTCTCCGGCAACGACTTGCTGCTCCATCCACCACACGCCCACGCCATGTCCGCGCCCCCAAGCAAGGTCCAGGTCGCCGTCGCCGTCGAAATCGGCGGCCGCGATTGGCACGCTTGCGCCCGGGCCAAGGTCGAACTCCCCGTGCCAAAGCCAGCGGCCGTGGCGGCGATCCTCCGGCGCTTCCAGCCACCCCTTCGCCCCAATCAGATCCGTGCGGCCGTCGCCGTTGATGTCGCCGGCGCCGACGCCGTGGCCGATCATTTCGCCCGGCAATTCGCACCGCATGAATTCCAGCCCGCGGGCGTCGCCGCTGGGCACGATCTTCCACCAGGCGGCAAAGTCGCGGCCATTGGGTAACAAATCGGGTCGGCCGTCTCCGTCGATGTCAACCAGGCGGGCCGTCTCCATCGGACCGGGGCGCTCGACGACGTGCTCCGTCCATTCGCCGGCCGTCTTGCCGGGGTTCTCGACCCAGCCGAGCTTTCGGCTCCGATAGTTGGCGATCAGAAAGTCGGTCCAGCCGTCACCGTTCACGTCCAGCGGCGCGCAAGTGTAATCGTCGAATCGGCCGTTGATGAACTCGACTTTGCGCACGTCGTGCGGCTGCCAGTCCGGCGCTTCGTACCACCGGCCGCCGGTGACGAAGTCGAGCTTGCCATCGCAATTCACGTCGAACACCGCACCGGCGCTGTAAGTCGACTCGCGATCGATCACATGCTCGCGAAATCGCACCGGCTCTGCGGCGAATACTACGGCGGTCAGCGTCCCGCAGGCTGCCAAACCGAAACCTAGTGCAACGGCGAACCGAGCCAGCGGCGTACACATGCGATGCTTCGCTCGGAGATTGCGACGGGGAAACGTTGCGGACGGCAATCCGGGAATCAACTCAGCTCTTTGATCACGCCGTTGTGGGCCCCCGTGGAACTTGTCGTTGACCGGAACTCCCAGACCGGGAATTCCGAGGAGGGCGGTATGCCGAGGGTAGCCGCTTGCGTGATTAGAGTTCACCCCGCCGGCCGATGTCAACAAAAGTTTGGTGCTTTTTCGCGGTGCCATTACCGCGATTTTCTCGGCGAAATCGAAGCTGTGGCAAAATCTCAGGCATCGACTCATTACGCAAAAACGGCCCAACGCCATGCCCTCTGTGGCCCGCTCACGCTCGCCTTACGGGGCTGCTAGTCTGGTCGGCTCCTGGGGCGATGATCGAGCCTGTCGCCTATTGCCAGCGATCTTCCTTGCCCTGTCGGCCGGCGGGCGGCGCAGGTTGGATCATACGACGCCCGGCAACTACCGCCTTGCGCGCTGGTACTTACTGTAGTTGCCGGCAAATACTCAGCATTGTTCGCAAACGCTTACAATTGGTGTTCGGTAGTCTAAAATACCGATATTCCCGAAGGAAACGGGCGATTTCGTGGCGTCCCAGGTTTGCCTGCCACGCTAGAGGCCGAGGGTTCGAGTCCCTTCATCCTCGCTTCAAGCTCAAGGTACAAAGAAAGTTGCGACGACAAGTTTGGGGGCTAAATTGAGGGCCTAGGTCTGGGGTCTGAAACGGAGAATTTCCGGGAGCCTCGGACCCATCAAGAAGGCCGACGGGAGCAACCACAAAAGGCCGGCGAGGGAACTAATCCCCGCCGGCCTTGATCGTTGATCCACTTGGCGAACTACTTCGGCCTGCATCTCATCAATGGTCTCCGGGCGGAAGATCTCGTCCTTCGCGAGCTTCTGTTCAATCCCGATGGCGCTGGTTCTTCATTTCCGTTCATTTCCGGCTAGTTTTTCTTCGTTTGGTTGCGGCTTTGCGTCGCTACGATTTTCGTTGCTCCCCGCCAGGAGACTGAGTGGCGGTAGGTACTATTCCAAAATAAAAACCACGACCGCACGTTATTGCCCGCTGGCTGGCGTCCGATGGCTATTGGAGATTGCGATCGGCACCGCGATGGCAGTACCGACTAAATCGACGACGAGGGCCGCCGAACCCGGCCGAAACGGTCGCACGGTCGCGCGGTGCGTCACTCGCGCTACGGCCTGAGCAGACGGCGGCGCACTCCCGGCGTCCCAGGCTTGATACGTGGTGACGCCGCTCGGCGTCGCTACCTGGTAACTGCCGGTCCGCAAACCGCTCACCGAGAAATTGCCGGAAGCGCCTGTCGTGACCTTTGCCAACACTTGCGCCCCGCTTCGGAAGGAGACCGGAACGCCCGACACCGGCGTTCCCTTGGCATCGACGATCCGGCCGTTGAAGGCGCCTCCGTCACTCAACACGATGTCGCTTATCGCGGGCGGTTGCACCGAAGGCGGCGCGGCCGTAGCGGTGCCACAAAGGGAAAGGACGCCCACGACCAGCCAGGTCAGCGACATCTTCTGGCGTTCCAACCGCTTCATGGCTCACATCCTTATGACTGTGTTGATGAGTCGTACCACGTTGCAGAATTGAAAGTCGCGTCGTCACCGGCCCAACTTCCCGTGTTCGAACTACTAAGGTTCGACATCTACAACCAACCTATCGAACGACGGCAGTTAGCTGCTCAAGTCAAGTCGGCTCATTTCGAGGTGGCATTTGTCGCACTCACACTAGGGGGTCAGGTAGCAAATGTCTACCTAAGGCACAATCGCTTAATCCGCTGCAACCGTCTTACGATAAACATTCCACATGGGATCTCGCTGTTGGTATAGGGATGGCTCATCCGTGGAAGTATTCCGGCAAAATCTCCGACCACCGGGTCGAACAACCTCGATGGCTTGCGATGCAGCCAGGGGGGCGGCGATCTGGCCGCGCCTGATGGATCGGTGGTTGTTGCTCGCCGTGGATCTGGGTCTGGCCGCTGCCATCTTCCTCGTGCCATTAGCGATGGGTGGCCGCGCCGCGCTCGGGAACTTCATCCTTGCAATCCTAATGCTGTGGGTGGCCGCCTGCTGGTGCGTACGTCAATCTTTGCTACCCAGGGCTACCTGGTGCTGGTCGTGGGTGGAACTCGTGGTGCTGGTGACCGTGGCCCTGATGCTGCTGCAAGTCGAGCCGCTGTCTCCGGCCGTGCTCAAGGGCTGCTCGCCCCATTTGTTCGATAGACTGCCGCTCTGGTCGCCCGACACGAATCCGGCCGCGCGCCTCGGCGTCTGGCCATGCCTTTCACTGACGCCCGATGCCACGCGCAGCGGCCTGGTCTTGCTGGCAAGCTATGCGATCTTATTTCTGGTTACCGTCCAAAGGGCGCGCGGCCTTGCGGAGATTGAGCGATTTCTGCGCTGGATGGCGATGGCCGGCTCGGCGATGGCCGCCTTCGGCCTGATTCAGCATCTCTTTGGCAATGGAAAATACTTCTGGTGTTATGAATACCCCTTCACCAACAGCATCGGGGCCATCACAGGCAGCTTCGCCAACCGCAACCATTTTGCTCATTTCGTCGTGTTGGCGATCGGGCCACTGACCTGGTGGATTCAAAGCCGTTGGACCGATCTCGCACCCGGAGACGGTCGCTCGCCTCGAGTCGGCAAGCGCGCCGGTAGCGTTGACGCCAGCGCGGGTTTCCTGCTGCTGGCCCTCGGGATCTGTGTTTTTGCGGTCCTCCTATCCCAGTCGCGCGGCGCGGCAGCCGTCATGTTCCTCGCCGCGGGCGTCTGCCTGTTGATGCTCCATCGTGGATCGCTCATGGACAAAAAAGTCCTCCTGTCCGTCGTCGGCGTCGGCGCGCTGGTGGGAATCTTGCTCGGAATCTTTGGCTACAAGTCGGTCTCTTCTCGGCTGGGAGACTTGAAGTCGGTGGATCGACTCGATCTAGGCTTCGCTCGTCGCAATCTCTGGCGAGCAAACCTGGCCGGCATAGCGGAGTTTGCGCTGGCTGGCACGGGCGTGGGAAGCCATAGCCAGGTGTACCCGATGTATTTGCCCGCGGACGCGGATTATCAACACACCGAGTTCACCCATGCCGAGAACGGCTATCTGCAAATCGGATTGGAAGGAGGGATCTCGGCACTTGTCATCTTGTCGGCGATGATCGGTTTGTGTGCCGTCTGGTGCGTGGTTCCTCTACTTATGGAACTTTCATGCCGAAGCCATCGTTGTCTGGCCGCAATCATACCGTCCCTGGCAGCCAGCGCGACGCATTCCCTGACGGATTTTATCTGGTATGTGCCTGGGTGCGTGATCATCGTGCTGGTGCTGGCAGCCTGCGCTTGCCGACTCCGACAGATCTCCTCCAATCGTGCCGCCTCGTCGCATGGCATTCCAGTTCCCCGGGCGGCCTGGGGCGCCGCGTTGATTGGTCTGGGGTTTTGCGGTTCCGGCATGGTCAGCCAGACGCTCGCCGACGTGCGGGCCGAGCCCCACTGGCATCGATTCGTGGTTGCATCGCGGGCACTGCTGCATTCGGATCAGGCGACAGGGCACGACAGGCTCAACTCGATGGCCCAAGAATTGACCGAAGTCATTCGTTGGCAGCCTGAGAATGCCGTGGCGCATGCGCGGCTTGCTGAGGTTCAGATCAGGCTGTTCGATGACGCGCAGGATGCCGCCATCGCGGTTTGTGCCAGGCAGGTCCGCCAGTCGGCGATGGCGTCGAGTTCCCACTTCCAATCCAGCGCTGACTTACAGGCTTGGCTTACCCGGGCGTTCGGGGCCCGGCAGCAGCATTTGCGAATGGCCCTGAATCATGCGCAGAGGGCAGTGTTCCAGTGCCCCTTGCAGGCCGACGCCTATCTTTCGCTGGCGGTGGTCGGGTTTTTGAGGGGTCCACGGTCGATCCCCGCAGATGCCTATGTCAAGCAGGCGTTGCAAGTCCGCCCATTCGACGGCACGGTATTGTTTGCCTGTGGACAAGAGGCGATCTTGGCGGGGAACTTCGATCAAGGGTTGACGCTCTGGCGGAAGTCATTCGCTTGTGGCAGTTATCACCAGCAGCGATTAGTCAACCTGTTGGCGGACCAAGCTCCTCCACATTTCTTCCTGCAAGCGTTCGACATGGACCTATCAGCCATCCGACTGCTGGAGACTCGCTACCGCGAATTGCATCTCCCGGATTCCGCGCAGGCTTTGCTCAAACCGCGCGCCGAAACGGCCCGCCGTCAAGCGCTTCAAGCCGAACCGACCGCAGCCGTGTTGGCCTGGCTCGATGCGGCCGAGGCTCACCATCAGTTGGGCGAGACCAGGGATTGTCTCGATTGCTTGCGCCACGCGGTGCAATCGGACGGTTCGAACTACGACGCCCGATTTCGGCTGGGCGAGGGCCTCCGGCGCCGAAGCAGTTTGCCGCAGCCGGAGAGCACCTGACCTGGTGTTTGCGGAGAAAACCGTACGACGAAAGCGTGCGATCCCAGTTAGACGCCCTCGTCGAAGAGCAAATTCGCAGCGCAAATGACCTGGACGCGGCCACTCGGTAACCATTCAGCCCACAACGGCGAGCCAGGCTACCCATGAAGATTCATAAGACGCCGGTTGACTATTCCATTGACGACATGGTCATACGGCCGCGAGTTTTCCATGAAGCTTCGAGCAAGCACAGCTTGCTCCGCAACACAGAGAATTCCTCGGCCGGCAAACCAAGGGACTACCATGAAGACTCCTTGCCAACGACGCAGGAAGCGAATTCAGTCATCTCCCCGATTGCGGAACCTTTTCGACAGTACCCGGCAGTGCCGACAACGAACACGGTGCTTCCGCAGTATGTCGTCACTTTGCTCGGCGCGGCTGCGTTCTTGCCGGTACTGGCGGCCACTTATTTCATGAGCTACTGCCTGCGGTTCGGGGGCCAACTTGGCGACGCTGCCTGGCGCACTTTTTTCACGACCTTGCTCTGGGTTGTTCCCGTCAAGCTAGTGTAGTGCTTCACTGTTTCGGGAACTTATTTGGTTGCTTGTGCGTCGAAGGGTTCATCAGGAGGATGAACCTATGCGGATCGCACCAGCCATTGTAGTTTCGGAGGAAGATCGCCGGACCTTGCAGCGCTGGTCGCGAGGCCGCAGCACGGCGGCGCGACTCGTGCTGCGAGCCAAGATCGTTTTGCTGGCCGCTGCCGGCAAGTTGAACAAGGACATTGCCACCGAGTTGAAGACGGGCATGAAGACCGTGTGCCAATGGCGGAGTCGCTTTGCCAAGCAGGGGCTGGCAGGCATCGAGAAGGACGCCCCGCGTGGTGCTAAGCCGGCCAGCACCACCGCGGCGCTGGCTGCGGAGATCGTTCGTAAGACCACGACAGAAAAGCCACCGGCCGCGACACATTGGAGTACGCGTACGCTGGCCGAAGAATTGGACACGTCGCCGTCGATGGTTCAGCGCGTTTGGAAAGCCCACGGCCTGCAACCGCATCGCACCAAGACGTTCAAGCTGTCGAACGATCCGCAGTTTGCCGAAAAGCTGATCGATGTCGTGGGCTTGTACCTGAACCCGCCGGAGCATGCGATTGTCCTCTGCGTCGACGAGAAGAGTCAGATTCAGGCCCTGGATCGCACCCAGAAGAGTTTGCCGATTTATCCGGGCCGCCTGGGGACGATGACCCACGACTACAAGCGAAACGGCACCACGACGCTGTTTGCGGCGCTCAACGTGGTGGAAGGAATTGTCATCGAAGCATGTATGTCTCGGCATCGACATCAGGAGTGGATCAAGTTTCTGAAACACATCGACACCGCGACTGACCCGGCAGCTCAACTGCATTTGATTGCCGACAACTATGCAACCCACAAGCACCCCAAGGTGCGACGATGGCTGGCGCGCCATCCGCGATTTCATATGCACTTCACACCGACCAGCAGCTCTTGGCTTAACCTGGTGGAACGCTGGTTTCGCGATCTCACGCAGAAGCGGTTGCGGCGCGGCACGTTCACCAGCGTCCGTCAACTGCAGGAGGCCATTTTCGAGTACGTCGAGCATCACAACGACCGGACTAAAGGTTACCTCTGGAAGGCCCTGCCCGATGCAATCCTGGCCAAAGTTCGCCGCGCCCGAGCCGTTCTCGATAACTCCCCAACAACTTGAAGCACTACACTAGGGCTGTTTGGCTCGTTTCGCATCTGGCGCGGTTGGCGCGCGCGGTGACCTTCTACGACCTGGTCTCCTTAATCAAAGCCTCCACAGCCAGTCTCGCGGCCATCCTCCTGCTCGAACGGTTCCTACTACCGCGGCAATCGATTCCCCGCAGCGTCCTTCTGCTTGATTACGGAGCGACGATTGTCGCGATCGGCGGAATGCGCACGCTGCTACGCGGTTTCCGCGAATGGCCGTCGCGTTTCGCCAGATCGCAAAAAGTGCCCGTGCTTGTCGTCGGCGCCGGCGAGCCGGAGGAGATCCTATTGCGAGCCATGGTCCGCGGACGAGGTGCCGCGTTCCGCGTCGTCGGTTTCCTCGACGACGATCCAAGTCTGCTCGGAACGCGGATCGAAGGCGTACCCGTCATGGGCACGGTCGCCCAGACCTGTGAATTCGCAGAGCGCGCCGGCGTCGCGCAGATTCTTGTAGTGCAGGGATTGCCCGGTGAGCGGATGCGGCAACTGCTCGATGCGGCACGGGCACGCTCGTTGGACGTCCGCATTGTGCCGAGCTATAGCCAGTTGATCGATGGCCGCATGGTCATCCAGCCTCGCGCCATTTCGATCGACGACCTCTTGCGACGCGATCCGGTGCATCTTGATTTGGAAGACGTTCGCAAGTGGATTGACCACCGGGTACTGCTGGTTACGGGCAGCGCCGGCAGCATCGGTTCAGAAATTTGCCGTCAATTGCTGCGATTCACACCGAAGCGGCTGATCCTCCTCGATCGAGCGGAAACGCCCCTGTTCTTCCTAAACCGCGAGGTGCGCGAACTGAATCCGCAAGTCGAAGTGGAGATGTGCGTGGCCGACGTGTTGGACATAACGCGCATGCGGCAGATCTTCACAAAGTATCAGCCGGAAATCATCTTTCACGCCGCCGCGTATAAACATGTTCCCCTGATGGAAGATCACCCCGGCGAAGCGGTTAAGAATATCGTATTGGCGACCCAGCGGTTGGCCGATGTGGCGATGGAACACGGGACCGGTTCGTTCGTCATGATCTCCACCGACAAGGCCGTCAATCCCAGCAGCGTCATGGGCACGTGCAAACGCGTGGCAGAATTGTACGTCCAATCGCTGCATGGCAAGTCCGCCTGCCAGTTCGTGACCGTCCGCTTCGGAAATGTGCTCGACTCGGCCGGCAGCGTGGTGCCGATTTTCCGCGAGCAGATTGCACGAGGCGGGCCAGTCACCGTCACGCATCCCCATATCGAACGCTATTTCATGACGATCCCCGAGGCCGCCCGACTTGTCATCCAAGCCGGCACAGTCGGCCGGGGAGGTCAAATTCTCGCGTTGGATATGGGCGAGCCCGTGCGCATCGTCGATCTTGCCGAGGAAATGATCCGCCTTTCCGGATTTCAGCCCGGCCGTGACATAGAGATCACGTTTGTCGGCCTGCGACCCGGGGAAAAGTTGTTCGAGCAATTGCACAATGTGGGAGAGCGTGGGGTTCCCACAAGCCATCCGAAAATCAGCGTCGCCGAGCATTGCCCTCACGACCCGGACGCAATTCTCAATGCCATCTCCGAACTGGAGGATCTCGTCGACGCCCCAGGCGCAGTGCTCGCCATGCTCCACGCGATCGTGCCGGAGTTTCGGCAGACCGCTCAGCCAGGCCGTCCTCAACAAGCCGCCGCATAGTTCACCGACAGTTCCCTAGCCAGTGCTCGCAATGCCAATACGCATTCAATATTTCTCGAGGGCTGCGCCCAAGCTTGGGCCAAGAGCGACCATTCTGGATCGCTGTTGGATCCGACACCCGTTGAGACTTGCGGCTCCCAAACCGTTCAGCGGCTGTCGTTCAGGTGCAATTTCGGGTGGACACTCTTGGGAAACGTGACCTGCCTCGGCTGTCAGGCGGGGATGCTGATTGTGTTGGCGAAATTGGGCTCGCGCGAAAGCGTCGGCATTTTCGGTCTGTCCCTGGCGGTCACGTCGCCGATCATGTTGTTCGCCAATCTCCAACTCCGGGCCTTTCAGGTCACGGACACGACTCAGCAATACCAGTTCGGCGACTATCTTGCAGTGCGGCTGTCGACCACGCTGCTGGCCCTTCTCGTAATCGCCGGAATCGCCTTTAGCGGCAGCTATTCTCGCGACGTCACCGCGGTAATCCTGGCGACCGGCGTGGCCAAGTCGTTGGAATCCCTTGGCGACGTCATCCACGGCCTGCTGCAACAACGCGAACGCATGGATCGTGTTGCCCAGTTGCAAATCGTTACGGGGATTCTTTCACTCCTTGCGTTGGGGGTTGCGGTCGCTCTGACTCGTAGCGTGCTGGTTGGCACGCTGGCGATTGCTGCGGTCTGCGGACTGCGCGTGGTGGTCTGCGACATTCCCAGCGCGTTATGGGTTCTCGGTACGAGCGGTTGGCGATCAGTTCTGCCCCATTGGAAAATTGCCCCGCTTGCGCGACTCACGGGACTGACGCTGCCGTTGGGGATCGCGGCGATGGTGATTTCGCTCCATGACAACGTTCCCCGGTATTTAATCCAACATTATTTCGGTACCACGGAACTGGGGATCTTTGTCGCCATCACTTCTCTTACGAGAGCTGTCTATATCGTTCTGGCAGCATTGGAACAGTCGATGATGCCTCGGCTTGCCGCATGCTACGCGGCGGGAAATGTGGTCGCATTCCGCCGGCTTTTGCTGCGCTTGGTGGCAGCCGGCGCGAGCCTTTGCCTGGCCGCCACTCTTGCGAGCCTGATAGCCGGGAAGCAAATCCTCACGTTCGCATATACGTCTGAGTATGCGGATCATCAAAGCCTGTTTGCCTGGATGATGCTGGCAACCACGATCGCGCTGCTGGCGCACCTACATCCAGTCTTGATCGTCATGCGCGCGTTCAAAACCTTTCTCGCCGCCTGGATATTTTCGCTGCTGCTGCAAACCCTGCTTGCCGCTGCCTTGATTCCCAGGCATGGCTTGATGGGGGCAGCCTTGGCCATGCTGGTGGCAAACGCGGTGCGCCTGCTGGTGGTTGTCACGAGCGTTTCGTATCTCGTCCTGCGCAACTTTCCCTCGTCGCCCCAGC
Organism: uncultured Planctomycetia bacterium; assembly: GCA_963807715.1. GTDB lineage: Bacteria > Planctomycetota > Planctomycetia > Pirellulales > PALSA-1355 > CAWECK01. The sequence continues at coordinate 212,040 of CAWECK010000011.1, read as the reverse complement.
CGAACCCAAGGAGATGTTGCGCATGATGATGCCTTGGTCATCAAACCTGCGCCGGTTCCAGATTCTCGGCAACCGCCGCGAGGCTTGTTTGCCGTCCACTAGCGTTTCCACAGGCATTTGCAGCTTAATCGTACTGGCCTTGCTGTTGGTCTCCGACGATTTTCACCACTGGTTCGTTCTTCCCGTCTTCGCTTGCGGAAGTCTGATCGGTGGTCACGGGATCGACTGGTTTCGTGGTCGCTGCGACCTGTTGGACCCGGGGGGTCTGCTGGGCGTCTACGGGTTTCACTTCTTTTTCCTGGCACCTCTGCTCCATGTCTATGGAGACTCATGGATGGCGTTCGTGGTGGCTCCCGATGATTGGCGAGAATGGCTCGGCCTCATGGCGTGCATGAATTGCCTGGGAATTCTGATCTACCGTCTGATTCTGGACAGCCGCCTGGGGAAGCGCGCCGACCAAGGACGCATGGTCTTGTGCCTGGACTCGCTTCGATTCCAGTCGCTGCTGGGCTTCTTTCTGCTCCTCTCGCTCGGGCTGCAAGCGTGGGTGTACGCACAATTCGGCGGTGTTTCCGGTTATGTGGCCGCCTTCGGCGACCTGACCAACGCGCCCGAGACCTTTGACAACCTTGGGTTCGTGTTCATATTCTCCGAAGCGTTCCCGGTTCTCGCCCTGCTGGGCTACGTGGAGCATGCCGTGCGCACTCAGCGGCGTTCCTCCTGGAAAACGATTGCCTTGGTGCTGATCGCTTTCTTGGCGCTGAAGATCTTGTTTGGGGGACTGCGGGGAAGCCGTGCCAACTATGTTTGGCCCCTCTTTTGCGCCCTCGGCACAATTCATTTATGGCTTCGGCCGATTTCACGCCAAATGGCCCTGATTGCAATCATGGCACTGCTTCCCTTCATGTATATGTACGGGTTCTACAAGAGCTACGGAGCCGACGCGTTCGAAGCGCTGACAGGAGCCAGCGTGCGTGAAGAGATGGCCGATCGCTCTGGACGAGGATTCTATACCACGCTGCTGGGCGATCTAGGGCGCGCCGATGTTCAGGCATTCCTGCTCTATCGCCTGTGCGGAACCGAAAGCGACGATGACTTCGCTTACGGCTGGGGCAGCACGTATGCCGGAGCGGCTTGCCTGCTGATCCCGAGTTGGCTCTGGCCTGATCGGCCGCCCACGAAGGTTGCACAGGGGACCGAAGCTCTGTTTGGTAAAACGCCCGTCAACGGCATCGAAACCGCCAGCAACGCCTATGGCTTGTCGGGCGAGGCCATGCTGAATTTCGGCCCCCTCGCCATTCCATTCGTATTTGTCCTCCTGGGACTAGCGGTCGCCGGCATCCGACGTTGGACCACTGGCCTGAGTCATCACGACAGTCGCACGCTGCTGGTGCCCTTCGTCGTGAGCCTCTCCTTTTACCTTTTGGTCTGGGACTCCGATATAACTCTCTATTACTTTGTCACCAACGGTGCGCTCCTGTTTCTGATCGTCATGCTATCGTCACGCAAAGTGGCCCGGCGGACGCTGGTCAGTAGCGGGTACGCCATAGCCTCAGCCTCGCCAGCATTGTGTATCGCATCACCGTACTAGGTCGGACTGGAAGAGAAAACCGATGATTGCCGTCGTAACCACGGAAGCCCGTTTTTTCGTCACCCCGGATGGTAAATATTGGACCCCGGGAGTGTTTTCCCATGGCTTCTGGACGCGTTATCTGGAGGTGTTTGACGGCGTGCGCGTCGTGGCACGCGTGCACAGCTCCGCTGCGCCGCCCGAGAACCATGTGCGCGTGGACGGTATTGGCGTCACGGTCGCCCCGGTCCCCGGCTATCTCGGGTCCATGCAATATCTTTGCGCCGCTCGCGCGGTGCGCCACGCCCTCAGTCGCGCAATCGGGTCGACAGACGCCGTAATCATGCGTGTGCCTTCGCATTTGGCCAATTGCCTTTCGCCCGTCCTGCGGCGAATGCAGCGTCCCTACGGCGTCGTGGTGGTCGGAGATCCCTGGGATGTCTTTGCGCCGGGCGTGATCCGCCATCCGCTGCGGCCGCTTCTCCGCCGGTATTTCACCCATAACCTGCTGCGGCAGTGCAGCGAGGCGTGTGCCGGCGCATATGTGACGCAGCGAACGCTGCAGCAACGCTATCCGCTGGACCAAGGGACCATCGAGCCGGCCATTTCCAACACAACCCCTCGTGGGCCCGTCTTGGCGAAGCTGTGCGTAGGAGTGTCCGACGTGGAAATCGCCCCCACGAGATTCCCCCGCGGACCACGAACCGTCCCCTCCGGCCAGAATACGGTGCGCCTCGTGCAAGTCGGGTCACTGGCCCAACTGTACAAGGGGCCCGACGTGGCCCTGGAAGCCGTCGCCGCCTGCCTTGGCCAAGGACTGGATCTGCACCTAACCATTATCGGTGACGGCAAATTCCGCCTGCAATTGGCAGCGCGGGCCAAGGAATTGAGGCTCGGTCGCCGCGTTGTCTTTTGCGGACAGATCCCTGCCGGCGAGCCCGTACGCGCTGCACTAGACCAAAGCGACTTATTCATCATGCCTTCACGAACCGAGGGTCTGCCGCGCGCGATGATTGAAGCCATGGCCCGTGGTCTGCCGTGCATCGGCTCGGCCGTCGGAGGCATTCCTGAACTTCTGCCGCCTGAGGACACTTTCCCGCCTGGCGACGCGGCAGCGCTGGCGGCAAGATTCGCGAAGTCCTCTGCGACCCCGCGCATGCAGTACATGTCCGCGAGAAACCTGCAGCGGTCCAGAGACTTTCGCGACGATGTCCTACGAGGTCGTCGCGCGGCGTTCTTTCAGTTTGTTCGAGCGCGAACCGAAGATTGGCTGCGAGCCAGGGGGGCTGCATGAAGGTTCTGCATCTGTTGAAAACTTCGCAAGGTGCCGGCTGGGCCGTTCACCAGATGCGCGAGCTTGTGGGCATGGGGATCGACGTGCATGTGGCAATGCCGCCAGGCGGACCGCGGACCGACGAGTGCCGAGCGGCAGGGATCACGGTCCACCCGCAGCAGATTGATTTCCCCGCTCGACGCCCATGGGCTTTGCCCCGGACTCTGGCCCGCATGCGCCAGTTGGTTTCCAAGGTTCAGCCGGACATGATCCACAGTCATTTTGTCGGCACGACGCTGATCATGCGATTGGCTTTGGGCCGCAATAGCCGCATGCCGCGCGTGTTTCAGATTCCAGGCCCCTTGCATCTCGCGAGCGGCCCTTTCGGAAAGTTGGAAATCGCCCTCGCCGGCCCGGATGACCATTGGATCGCCTCCTGCCACTGGACCCGAGAAAAATACTTGATGTTGGGCATACCAGAGGGCCGCATCAGCCTCTCGTTCTACGGAACATGCCTAAAACCATTTGCGAAATTGGAGCCAGGCCGTTTGCGGGCAGAACTCGGCGTCTCGCGCGACACGCCCCTGGTGGGAATGGTGGCCTGCATCTATCCGCCGAAATACTATCTCGGGCAGCTCCGCGGCCTGAAGGGGCACGAAGATTTTCTGGCCGCCATGGCCATCGTTCGCAAGCGTCGGCCTGGCACGATGGCGGTCCTAGCGGGCTCGCAGTGGGGCGGCGGTCGCTGGTATGAAAGCCGATTGCGGGCTCAAGCTGCCAGGTTACTGGGGGACGGAGCTATCTGGCTGGGGCATGCCAAGACGTTCCTTCGATCTATGCGGACCTAGACGCGGCGGTTCATCCGTCTCTGTCGGAGAACCTCGGCGGCGCGGTGGAATCGTTGCTGGCCGCCGTTCCAACCATTGCTACCCAGGTCGGAGGCTTACCGGACTTGGTGCGCCATGGGGAAACGGGTTGGCTCGTTCCACCTCGTCGTCCGGACCAATTGGCCGAGACCATTCTGCAAGCTCTTGCCGATCCCCAAGAGGCGCAGTGCAGGGCCAACAATGGTCAGACCTTGGTTCGGCAATGGCTCGATGTTCGCCGCACGGCTCTCGAAGTGCAGTCGATCTACGAAAAGATAGTCGCCTAACGAACGTGCGGCAAGGGAACAGAATCCATGAACCCTCCAAGTCCAATCGAATCCAGCCTGAAACGGTCGGTCGACGTCGGCATTTCCCTGGCGGCGCTGTTGGTGCTTTCGCCTTTGATGCTGGGGGTGGCGGTGGCGATCCGCCTGGCGCTCGGCGCTCCGTGTTTTTCCGCCAACCCAGGGCAGGACTGCGAGGAGCGCCCTTTCAGATGCGCAAATTCCGCACGATGCGCGACGCTCTGGACACGCATGGCCATCTCCTGCCGGACGAACGGCGGCTGACGCGATTGGGCGCTTCCTCCGCGCCACCAGTCTCGACGAACTTCCTGAATTGCTCACAGTTCTGCGCGGCACGATGAGCCTCGTCGGGCCGCGCCCGCTACTGATGCAGTACGTTGACCGCTACACTTCGGCGCAGGCACGCCGGTTGGAAGTCAAACCCGGCATCACCGGTTGGGCGCAGATCCACGGACGCAACACGATCTCGTGGCAGGACAAATTCGCATTGGACGTCTGGTACGTCGATCATCGTACCCTGGGTTTGGATCTTCGTATTCTGCTGGTTACGGCGTGGAAGGTGATCCGCCGCGACGGGATCAACGCCGGCTCCGACGCCACCATGGCCGAGTTTACCGGATCCGCCGTATCTGGAAAGGAGTCCGCATGATCAAAAACCATGTTTACGTTATCGGTGCCGGGGGACACGCCAAGGTCGTGGTGCGCACGCTCCAGGCTCTTGGGCACATCGTGGCAGCTATTTTCGACGACAATCCCGATCGCTGGGGGGCGGCGATTTTCGGCGTCCCCGTACTTGGTCCCGTCGAAAGAATCGAGGATCGTCCACGCCTGCCAACTTTGATTGCCATCGGCAACAATGCCGCCAGGCAGCATCTTGCGGAGCGCTATTCGCTTCCCTGGACGACCGCGGTCCATCCTCAGGCGCTCGTGGATCCGTCGGTCCGGCTCGGACGAGGGACAATCGTCATGCCTTGCGCCGTTGTCGAACCGGATTCTCACATCAGTGACCACGTAATCATCAACACGGCTGCCGTCGTTGGCCATGACTGCGTCGTTGCCCAATACGCTCACATTGGCCCAGGCGTCCACTTGGCTGGCGGGGTCACGGTCGGGGACGGAGCTTTGGTTGGCATCGGTGCCGTGGCCATTCCTGGAGTCACGCTGGGCGCCTACAGCATTGTAGCGGCCGGGGCCGCAGTCGTGGCCGACGTTCCACCGCGAGGCGTGGCCGTCGGGGTACCGGCCCGGGGAAAGAGGCCGCCGCGCCTGCGCGGACGCGGCTCATTTGCACGACGAGACGCCGTTGTAAAGACGCCATCGCAGCACACATCTCGAATTCTTGGCACCCTCTAAATACTCTCGGAAGCACGGATGACACTTACGCCCAACAAACGCGTCTATCTCTCGCCGCCGCACATGACCGGGCCGGAACGCGATCTGCTGCTCGACGCCTTCGACTCCAATTGGATCGCTCCTCTGGGACCCCACGTCGACGCCCTCGAACGCGAGTTTGCCGCGAAGGTCGGCGCTCGCGCGGCGGTGGCGTTGTCCAGCGGCACGGCATCGTTGCACCTGTCCTTGCTGTTGCTTGGCGTCGGTTCGGGGGACGAGGTATTGACCTCAACGTTGACCTTCGCGGCTACGGCCAACGCCATCACCTATGTGAGCGCCAGGCCGGTCTTCATCGACAGCAATCGGGAGACATGGAATATGGATCCCTTCGCGCTAGCCGAAGAACTCACAGCCTGTGCCCAGCGAGGGAAGCTGCCCAAGGCGGTTATCGTCGTGGACATCTATGGACAATGCGCCGACTACGATTCGATCTTGCAGATCTGTGAGCGTCATGGTGTTCCCGTGATCGAGGATGCGGCGGAAGCGTTGGGAGCTACCTACAATGGCCGGGCAGCCGGAACCTTTGGGGTCCTCGGTTGCTTTTCTTTCAACGGAAACAAGATCATCACTACCAGCGGCGGCGGAATGCTGGTCTCCCCTCGCGAGGATTTGTGTGCACAGGCCCGCTTTTTGGCCAGCCAAGCCCGCAATCCGGCGCCACATTACGAGCATGCGCACATTGGCTACAACTATCGCATGAGCAACCTTCTGGCCGCCCTAGGACGAGGTCAGCTCCAATCGCTCGACAGTCGGGTAACTCAGCGCCGGGCGAACTTTGATTTCTATTGCAAGGCACTCGGTCCGCTGCCCGGAATTGCCTTCATGCCGGAGCCTCCACGGGGCAAATCCACACGCTGGCTGACCTGCCTCACCGTCGATCCCCAAGCGTTCGGCGCCACCCGTGAGGAAATCCGCCTGGCGCTCGAGCAAGAGAACATCGAATCCCGGCCGGTCTGGAAGCCCATGCACCGCCAAGCCGTCTTTCGCACCTGCCGGATACGAGGCGGGAGCGTGGCCGACCGTCTTTTCGATCAGGGGCTGTGTTTACCTAGCGGATCAAACCTTTCGGAGGAGGATCGCATGCGGGTGGTCAACACGGTTCGTGCCGTCGGCGACCAAGCCCAAGTCCGACGAATGCGTTCTGTGGCTTGTCCAGCGGCATAGAAATTCTCGTTGGCTGTTTACCCTCACATTCCCATTGACCTGCCCATGTATCTGACTCTGCACAGATTCTGGATTCTTCTCCTGATCGGGGTGCTGGCCGCATCGTTGGGGTGCCGAACGGGGGTCATCTATACGGCTGCCGACTTGCCACTCCAGTTTCAGGCCCCGCCCATCTTTGATCCTGAATCACTCGATTTCTCTCGGATGGCCGGGCCACCGGTGAACAACGAGGTGATCGAGAATGGCGACGTCATTGAGATCTCGATCGTGGCGGGACTCTCCGCTGACGCGGTCACCAAACTGACCGTCCGTGTGGGCGAGAACGGAACGGCCTTGCTCCCGGAAATTGGCCCCGTGCCGTTGCGGGGACTTCCCCTGCCGGCTGCCGAGCAAGTGATCGCGGCCGCCTGCATTCAGGGCCGCATCTTCTTGCAGCCGCAGATCACGGTGACGATGCGACAACAGCGCACGAACCGGATCACGCTGGTTGGCGCCGTCAAGCAGCCGGGCGTGCACGAATTGCCACGCGCGTCGAGTTATCTCCTGGATGCCTTAGTGGCGGCCGGTGGGCTTACCGAGGACGCGGGGAGCGGTATCGTGGTCCGCAACCCGACCGTTACGGCCCGGTTGGCGTCCCACGTGCCGGGGGCAATCGGCCCAGGCGGGGTTCAACTGGCCGCTAATTCAGAACCTCATCCGGCGGCAGGCGTGCAGCATGTCGCCTTGAGTTTGACGGAGCTAGTCAACCATTCGCAGGGAGTTCCCCACCTTGAGGACGGCGCGGTCGTGTTGGTGCAGAAACGGCGAGTGCCGCCGCTGCAAGTGATCGGCCTGGTCAGGAATCCCGGCCAGTACCGCTTTCCTGCCGGTGTCGAGGTTCGGTTGCTAGGCGCACTGGCTCTGGCCGGCGGACAATCCCATTTTCTGGTCGACAAGATCTACGTCATCCGCGTCGCGCCGAACGGCGAAGAGGCGCTGATTCAACTCAGCCTCCGCGCGGCCAAACACCATCGCGAGGAGAATCTTCGCCTACAGCCGGGTGACATCGTCAGTGTCGAGCAGAACCCGGGCACGATGCTGCTGGAAGCCGTCCACTCGGTCCCGGTCGGCTTCGGCGCTTCCGTCCCATTAGCGCTGGTGAAATAGAAGGCTGGTTCATTGCATGGAACATCGACAGCAAGAAGCGGCACAAACGCGTCCGGTGTCCGCAGAGTTAAACGTTCCGCGGGAGGTGATGAACTTCCTGCGCCGTGCGGCGGAGCAAGAACCTTGTACTTCTGACGTTGACGATCGGCGGCGTCCTGGCGGGGTTGTATTTCGCGACCGCGACCCGGGTCTACCAGTCTCAGGCGTCACTGCTGATCATGCGCATGCAGCCGGAGTCGATGTCGGCCCGGATATCCAGCGATGTGGCGGCCAAGGATCTCATGCTCATGGATACGTACCGCAGCATGCTGAGCAGCGATGCGGTCCTGGTCGACGTGTTGAACTCGCTCCCACCGGAAGACCGCGTCGATTTCGCCGGAGTGGCGCCGACCAAGCAGCTTGCCGAATTACGCAAGAATATCAAAGTGAGCGCGGTGCGTAAGACCAACATCCTGGAGATTTCCTATCGCTCTCAAACTCCTCATGCCGCAGCGACCGTGGTCGACTCCGTGCTCTCCGCCTATTTTAGGTTCATGGAGAAGCTCCACAAAAGCAGCGCCCGCGAGATATTGGACTTGCTGACCCGAGAGAAGACCGAACTGCAATCAGAGCTCAAGGTCAAAGAAGACGAGCTCTTGGACCTAAAACGGAGAATGGACGACGTAGTGGTCCGAGAAGGTGAAAAGGATGTGAGCCTGACCGCCAGACGCCTGTTGAGCCTCAGCGATCAGGCGCTCAAGGCGCGCTCGGTGCGCTTCACCGCGGAATCCCAATGGGTGGCGATCGACGCGGCCGTTCGTAACGGCCAAGATTTACAGCCGCATATCGGCGCGCTGATGGAAAGCGTCGGCCAGGACGTTCTGCGCAAGCAACTCGGCATCGGCGCGGCCGATGCCAGCACCGTGGCGCGGATTGTGAACCAACGACTCGAGGACCAAACGAAATTGCAATCGCTCCAACAGTGCTACGGTCCCGCGCATTCCCACATGCGCGAATTGGTTGAACGCATCCGCACGGCGGAAGAATTTCTGCGCAGTCCTCAATCGAATGGCATCGGCTTGCCTGGCATGAACAACCCGGAGTTGGCCACGGTCTTACAAAGTTTAGCCCAGCAGCGGTACCGGGCGGCGGTTGAACGCGAGAAGTTGGAGACGGCAAGTTACGAGCAGGAAAAAGTCTCGGCCAGAAACTTGCAGGGCGAAATCTCCCATTTGGAAGTCCTGAATCTCGACCTGGGACGACTGCGGCGATTCTATGATTTGTTGGTGGCGCGCATTAAGGACATCAACATCAGCAAGGACGACGGCATGCTGAAAACGGCAATTCTCAGCACTCCCGAGACTCCAACGAGCCCGGTCAGTCCCTCGCTCACCAAGACCATTCTGCTGGCGCTCGCGGCAAGCCTCGGCGGCGGGCTTGCGCTGGTGTACTTCATGGAGATGCTGACCGACCGCTTCCCTTCGCTTGAGGAACTAAGAATCCAATTGGGAGGAATTCCCGTACTTGCGATCATCCGCAAACTCGAGCCGCTGGCCGGCGTGGGATCCGAGGCAATTCACGTTTGCGCCCGGCCCAACACTCCAGAGACCGAGGGCTTCCGCACGCTGCGTACCGCTCTGGCCTTTGCCGGCGACGGCATCCGCATCGTCTCCCTGACCAGCAGCGAACCAGGGGACGGCAAAACAACGATCATCGCCAACCTGGCCGCCGCCCTGGCACAATCATCCAAACGGACCCTCTTGATCGACGCTGACCTGCGCCGACCGCACCTGTCGCCGCTGTTCGGCCTGCGCGGCCGGCAGGGACTGAGTACGATCCTGCGTCAGCCAGGGCCAGTCGAGGACGTCATCGCCACGAATATCCACACCTCCGCGGTGCCCAAACTGGACATTATTCCCTCGGGCCCACGAGCCGCGGATGCCTCAGAATTGCTGGGCAGCAAGCGGCTCTCCGAGGTCTTCGCCTGGGCCGAGTCGAAGTACGACTATGTGCTGGTCGACAGCCCGCCCGCTTTTGTCAGCGATGCGGCGATCATCGGCCGGTTGGTCGACGGCGTGCTCCTGATCGTCCGCCCCGATCGGAACCAGCGGAAAACGGTGACGCGCACCGTGGATGGACTGACGACTCTCGGCATCACGCTCTTCGGACTGGTGGTCAATTGCTTTGCCTTTGACGAAAGCAAGTACTCTGGTTATGAGTCCGGCTTTGGATACGGCGGTGACTACCAATACGGCTACGGGCTTGACGAAGCAACGGATGGTTCAGAAGTCGTCGAGGACGGTGCTCCCCGATTCACGCGACAGTCGGCGTAAGCTTGGCGGCAATAAGGAGGCTCGTTGAGAGCCGAGCGTTGAAATCTTCAGAACCACGGGTTTCGGTTTGCCACGGACGGCTTGTTCGCTCGTGGTTTCAAGACACTGAAAGAGAAGCCGCCAGTGGCACCCCATTTGTTCAAAGGCCTATCAGGCCGTCCGGCGAGATCGAAACCAGCCGCCACCGCCAGCCTTAGGGAATACCGGGGCGATTTTCTCGCCGCGCACAAGCCTGGCCGGGTTGCGACAGCACAGCTCCTGAGCGGCCGATTCGCCTACCAGGTTGATAAGCTGCCGATAGGCCCTATTCAGCAGGGGGCGTCGAACCGTCGGCCGATGGCCATCGCTGGCCACGAAGTGCGTCAGGCCGCTCTTGACCAGCCATTGGGCAACGCCTTGCACTTGACGTCCAAACGTGCCGGTTAGGCTCCCGGCAGTTACTTGCAGCAGGCAACCGGCCGCCACTAAAGGTTCGACCAGCGACGGCTGCCGCAGGATCCCCTGGTTCCGCTCGGGATGGGAAAGGATTGCGATCAAGCCGGCCAAAGTCAACTCGGCCAGCAAGCGATCCATGGAGAGACACAGGTCGTGCGGCATTTCCAAGAGCACATAGCGCCCGCCATCAGCCAACGTAAGCACCGCGCCGGCTCGAATCTTGGCGACGAGTTCCGGCTCAATGCGAACATCCGCTCCCGGCAGCACCGTTAAGGCAATCCCTTCCCGATCGAGGGCTTGTTGCAGTTCCCGGGTCCGTTGCCGGATCATTTCGCCGTGGTTCTGCGGGTAGCCGCCCAACTGATGGGGCGTCGCGATGACCGTCGCCGTTCCGTCGGCCAACGCCAGCCTCGCCATTTCCAGCGACTGCTCCCAAGCGTTTGGGCCATCATCGACGCCGGGGAGGATATGGCAATGGATGTCAACAAAGGGTTCCATGCCTGACATACCACTGGCTAAGTTGTAGCCTTCCGATGATGCCTCCCTCTGGTCAGGATATTAGACAAATGGGCTCACTGCGTCGATATCGCATTCACACGATCGCGTGACGACGTGACGAAGTGCGTACGACGGTCCGCTAGGATGCGCTCGGACGTGCCGAGGAGATGATGATCGGCCCTGCCTCAACGGCGGATCGACTGAAACACCAATCCAAGAGTTTTCTTTGGCTTATCTTCTAAAAGACGGTTTTCAAATGCCATTCCGAGGGCCGTTTCATCTCAGCGGCCACTCTGCGACAGCAGCCTTTTCCGGAAAACCACTGGCATTGCTCTCGCTCATTGTGACAGTTTTGGCGAGAATTCGAATTCTTAGCGATATAACCCTACCCCATAGGATCACAAAAAAAGGCTTAAGCCAGTGTTCGATAAAAACCTCGACACCTTGACGATATCGACCACGGATTTGGATGAGGGACGAACGCCGCGTACTGCCCAACGTCCGAGGACGGCGGACGTCGCGTTGGACCACTTGCGAAGAGCCCATTCCTGCGCGATGTCGTACGTCGGCGAAACGATTCATTACACAAGCAACCGTGCTGCCAATCGCCTTACATGCTGGATAATCGACCCAATCGTAGAGCGGGTGGGTAGGCTTGCCTACTTGGTTGCCTTGCAGTGCGACATCACGGCGGATCGATGCGCGCGAGCGCCTCAAGGCCGCTCAACCGCCGATGGCTCTCGGCGCATTTGCAGTCGGCATTGCTCACGAACTGCGAAATCCCGTGAGCACCGCGCTGTTGGCTACCGAGACCGCCGCGGAACTGAACCGCCTTGGTCGGCCCCCCGCGGTGGCCGATGCCTTGGCGCGGCGATTCAATCGCTGGAGCGATGCGGCGAGGTCATCAACAGCATCCTCAGCGTGTCGTGTAATGAAGTCAGTGGAAAGCTGGTTTGCGATCTAGCCGTTTTGGCGCGCGACGCCAAAAATTCGGTCAGCGACTATGCGGCTGAGCGATCCGCGTCGATCGAGTTGGACGTGCCAGCGGATCTGCCGAGCCTGCACGTCAATGCTCCGCAAATGCAAATGGCGCTCGTCATTTTGTTGCGAAACGCCATTGAGGCTGGATCGTCGACGGTCACGATTCGTGGCTCGCAGCGAGGTGCCAAGATCGAGCTTACCGTGCAGGACGATGGCTGTGGCATCGGCACAAAACAGTCGCGGCATGGGTTCGAACCGCTCTATGCAAAGCGATCTCACGACGACGGAGTTTGGATCGGCCTGAGCCTGTGCAGCCGCATCCTGGAAGCGCACGGCGGCGCCATCGCGATTGACAACCAGCCTGGCCGGGGAGCGGTGGTAACCATTACCCTACCCACCCTGAAATGAAGCTCAGTCATCGGGTTACACGGTATTGGACGCCTGGCCGTTGCCCGCGGAAACCTGAATGGCGAACTCCGTGGGCGATTGATCGGATCGCACGAAAGTGTTTAGCCTAAGAGGACGGTCGGATGATCAAGCCGCGTTCGACAGTCTTTGTCATCGACGACGACCCGCACTTTCGGCAGGCCGTTTCCGAGTCGCTACTTGTTGCTGGCTTCGACGTCGAACCGTACGGGTCCGCGGAGGAATTCCTCAGGTCATTTGTCGACCAACCAGCCATGTCGCAGTGCGTGTTGGTGGACGTCAACCTGGCAGGCATGAGCGGCCTGGGACTTTTGAATCAGTTGGCCGCCATGAAGGCGCAGACGCCGGTGATCGTGATTACCGGATTCGGCAACATCGCGTCCGCCGTTCAAGCCATGCGCGACGGTGCTCGCGACTTTCTCGAAAAGCCGTTTCATCGTCAGACGCTGCTACAAAGCATCCACCGCGCCATCGACAGCGTGGCGCAGCAACGCATTGCGGGCCCGCAGCATGGAAAAATGCGAGAACGTTTGCTAGTTCTTTCTGTTCGCGAGCGCGAGGTCGTAAGGATGATGCTTGGCGCTCGGACCACTAAGGAGATAGCGGCGGAACTTCGCATTTCACCCAAGACGGTAGCCAAGCATCGCGCACACGCATTTGGAAAGCTTGGGATCGACTCTATTGTCGAACTCGTCGAACAGGCATGGATAATCGACTGAGGTCGGTCACGCACGCCGTCAAAATTCACCCCGCGTACGTGGACTTCCGTTGTTCGCCCCTAGTTCGTTCGTTTCCTAGGATGCACTAAATGATCCCATTTTGTGTTTCCGTGTTGCGGGCCGGAAGCCGACCCGTCTGCGTCCGGGACGGCCGTAGCCTGAGAAACGGCCTTTCTATGCAATAATACGAGATCCCTGCAACGACAAACGAAATCGGGATGATGGCCAGTTTCGCGGCGGTCGTCGAAACGCCTAAGAGATTGGTGGTGCAACCGGGGGGCCTGACGAAGATGGCCTGCATAATCGGCCAGTGCCACAGATACAATCCATAGGACAACTGCCCGGTGATCACCAAGGCACGGTGTTCGAGGACCCAAGAAGCCCAATACCTGGGAGTGATGGCAATGTCCAAGATGCAAACGGCCGCCCCAAGCGCAATCAGAGTGAAGACGCCACGAAACAAATAGGGTGCTTGAGGTGTCGCGTGAAAGCAGGTATAGGTCAACATTGCCCACGAAACAACCGCCGACAGGCGCAAAGCAATGCGAAACCAACGGGCCTGGGGCAACAAGTTCCAAACGGCTAACATGCTGATCAGGCAACCCGCGAGGAGCGCATCGGCGCGATTGTCCAAACCGAAATACAAATCTGGGCCGCCCCGGCCGTTGAAATGCAGCCAGGCTCGTGAACCGGCGGAGGCCCCAATGCCCAGGGCCGTGAAAAACACCAACCAACGGCGGTCAAACTTTTGGGTCAGACCGGCGCACAGCGCCACCGGCCAAAGCAGGTAAAACTTGTCTTCGACCGCCAGCGACCAGGTATGCAAGTACGCACCAACCGCGTACTGGCCGAGTATATCCATGCGATTGGCCTGGAACAGGAGATTAATGATCGCGGCTTTTCCGAACGTCGCGGCTTCTGCCGCTGGAAACATGATCAGCGCGACGACACAGCAGGCGGCCAACATCGTAACCAGGGCTGGCATCAAGCGCAACACTCTACGCATGAAGAATCCCTTGAGATCGATCGCGCCAGTCCGCTCCCATTCCTGCAAAAGCAATGTCGTGATCAGGAAGCCGCTCAACACAAAGAAGATATCGACGCCAATATATCCGCCCGGGAATGGCCCGCCGGGAAGGCCAAGGTGAAAGCCGATGACCAGCAAGCAAGCCAAGCCGCGCAGTCCGTCCAGCGCGGGGATGCGGGTCGGCCGAAAACCGGGCGCAGCTAAAGCGATGCGAGACGGCAGCGTCTTCTGAACCGCCGCGGATCGAGCCCGGCGCCTCGGCTTGACCTCGATATCCAATGTAGGAGCCAGCATACCCATTGCACTCCGTGCTCGCAGGAATTTTTGCTACAAACCGACCACCCCGTTATTAATCGCCACCGAAGAGACGGTGCTTTAGCCAACGACTCGGCTCAGCGCGCCGATAGCGGGTAACCGCAGTCGTATGCAATTTCGTTTGCATGGCATTGTCGAATCGTGTACGTGCATAACGATTCGGACCTGCGTTTCTGTCGTCGTGGAAGTGGTCATGACGTCAGGCGGAATGCGCTTGATTCGGCTAGCACAGCCAGCAACATGGGGTTGGTTTTCTCTGATCCGCCGTTGTTGAGTTTCTGATGCGCACGGTTTTGATGCGCACGAGTGAGGGGCTCACGTCCCGGAGTCTGGGAAACGGGCTGCTGCATCCGCGCGACGGGCTACGTTTTTGCCGTTCCCAACAACGGCGGCTTTCGCGCGGCGTCGTAAGCCGCTTTGACCGGCTCGCTGCCGTGCAGTCCTTCGAGCCGCAAAATGCTGAAGTGATAATGGGCCACGGTATTGAAATGGTCGGTGAACGCGGCGTTGATCAAGGCGCCGGAAACCGCGCCGGCCAGGGGGACCAACTGGGCCGCCATTTTTTCAGTCAAAACGACTTCAAAGCGGCTGGCGATCTGACCCAACAGCCGCACCAGCGACGGTGCCGTGCCCCGAGCCACCGCGTCGGCCACCTCTTGGGCGGTGTGCCGCGTGACGAATTGCGCCGATTCACGCACCAGCAACGACATGCCCAAGCGAGTCGTAAAGTAGGCCGATTCCATTTCGTCGGCCGCTGGCGCCCCTAGGCTCAATACGGTCAAACACTGCAATCGGGTGGCCGGATCGTTCAGGTCCGCCCCTTCCCGTGCCGCCGTCGCCGCCACGGAGCGAAGCATCACCGTGGTGGTGGCGGGTATTTCGAACGCCAGCCCCGACAAACCGAACAGACCTCCCACGGCGCCCGTCGTGGCGGCCAACATGGTGTGCAGGGTGGGGGACGACGAGAAAGGAGTCGAGGAACCGGTCGTGCGCTGTCGGCCGTGGCAGGCGCAGCGGGCGGCTTAACCGCTGGCAGCGTTTTCAACGCCCAACCCAAGGCCGTGTCGAGCGCCGACGACGTCGCCTTAGTCACCAAGGCGTGAGCCGGCGCCGGTAACGCAGCCAAAACCGCTTCGGCCGGCTTACCAACCAGGTTTGCCATCCGGATCAAAAAGCTCGGCCGCTCAAGATAGGCCGCGGCCTCGGCGAGAAACTGCAAGTCAGCCGCTGGCAAAGGCTTTGCGGCTGGAACGAGATCAGAAGATTTTGAAGGCATAACGGTTCGCGATGCGGGCAAAGGGCGGCACGCCCAACCACGATTGGCCTGTTACTCTGTTGCCGATGCACGATGCATCGTGCGAGTCGGGGCGTTTACCGAGACTATTATTCAACGCCGGACATAAAAAGGGAACGGCTGCCAGGTGGTGACCGAGCTAGATGGCGGTTTTCCAAAGACGCCGCTTGATTCACGCGAAATCGGTCCCGCTGCTCCGTTTGGCTACCTTTCGTCCTCGTTCGATACGGGACGAAAGATCGCAGTTCGCACCGATTTTAAATGGCATCCCGTTTGTTAGAGGCCATCTCGTCGCCGTGATTATCAGTGCCGGAGTAGCGCGGGCTGACGGAGTGACACCCTGTTGTCACTCCCCTGCGAAAATCGGTTGAGTCGTCTGGCAAGCGACGATACAAGCATATGCGGAGGACCTACCAACATGATTCGAATTAACGGGATGAACGAACTGAACGCTTACCAAATCCGGCAAGAAGTCCGCCAGTTGCTGGGGAACTGGTCGCCGAGTCCGTTGATTACGCTGCTGGTCGGTGTCGAATATGCGCGGGACAACTTGCTGGTCCAGCGCAATAAAGTCCGCAATGAGGTCACAGACACCGACGACGACCGCCTGCGGGTCTCGCTTTCGCGACCCGACCGATGCAACGTCCTGGTCATCCCGCTTTTATCGGACCATCGAGTGGTGTTGAGCGTGCGCTACTGCTACGCGGTGGCCCGGTGGTCGCTGCAACTGCCACGGCTCGACGAACAAGATCAGGACGAAGGCTGGTGTCGGGCCGCGGAGCGTTGCCTGGCCGGGGGTGCCGATATGGTCGCGGATCAATGGTCGCTGGTCGGCAACATCTATCTTGATCCGCACTGGTCGCCGACATCGCTCGCGGTGGTGCTGGCAAAGAATTGTCGCCGGCTACCCACCGAACCGCGTCATGATGCCAGCCTGGTTGCCGGCACGATTGCCGTAGGCGCGGAGGCCCTTGAAGAAATGATCCGAGATGGCGACATCGAATGCAGCATCACCTTGGCCGGCCTGGCAATGTTGCGGGCCAAAGACTGGCACTAGGTTGCGGGCCAAAGACTGGCAGTAGGCTGGGGGCCAAAGACTGGCGCTGGCAGGCCGACAGTCCGCCATCACTTTTGCATCGATTTTTTAATAACGATTGCAGGAAGACAAGACGTTGGCCCGAGCGATTTCCTCGCGGCCGTTTCCCTTCCTGACTTCCTGCATTCCTTATTAAAACTTGCTCTACTCCGGCTTGGCGTTTTTGGGAATTTCGTGGACGACATTCCAGGCCAGGCCGAGTTTTTCCAGCAAGCAGATCGCCCAGTAAGTAACGTCGATTTCCCACCACTTGTGTCCCTGGCGAGCCATGCGCTGGAAGGCGTGATGATTGTTGTGCCAGCCTTCGCCGAAGCCCAACAGGCCCACCCACCACAGATTGCGGCTGTTGTCCGAGGTTTCGTAGTTGCGATAGCCCCAAATGTGACTGGCCGAATTAACGAACCAGGTCACATGCATCACGTAGATCAACCGCGCTGACATGCCCCACAGCAGGAACGACATGCCGGTATGGAAATCCCAACCGAGCCAGCCGGCGGCCAGTAGTGCGCCCCCCAACAGCAGGTGCGACGGCAGAAACATGTAGTGGATGAACATCATCATGGGGTCTTTGGTCAAATCCGGAGCGTAGTCCGACACCAAGCCTTCATAGTGCTGCTTGCCGAATTCGGGGATGAACCAAAACATGTGGCTCCACCACTTGCCGTCGTGCGGGGAGTGCGGATCGCCGTCTTTGTCGCTGAACAAATGGTGCCTGCGATGGTTCGCCACCCAGGTGAGCGCGGAGCCCTCGCCCGACAAGCCGCCGATCAAGGCCAGCAGCCAGCGGATCGGCCGATAGGTGCAGAAGCTGCCGTGCGTCAATTGCCGGTGATAACCCATGCAAACGCCGATGCTCCCGGTCAGCCAGGCCAGGAATGCGGCAATGCCCAGAGCCTTCCAGGTGAAGTAAAACGGCGCCGCCAGCGCGCTGACGTGAATCACCAGAATAAACAGCAAGACCGGCCAGTCGACGCCTTTGCTCCAGCGCTCTGGCAGAGCAATGCGCGCGGCGTACGCGGTGCCGCCGGCCTGCAAGGATGTCTTCTTGGGTTGGGATTCTTTGTTGGAAGAGTGCTTCTTATTCTTTTTCGGGCGAGCAATGGTTTCTTGCGGTGTCATTGGTGTGCTGCTCCTGAGCGAAGAATTCGAATTGCGTCTGCTTGAACCAACGGGCCGTTTCTTAGCCAGCGGCGAGCGACACAGTTTGATGTACCTTGGGTTCGCTGTAGGTATGAATCGTTGATGCTGGGGCGGTCCAAAAGTCCCTCCATTAACGTCGACCGAATTCTAGAACGGTCCCGCCCCGCATGTGTCACCGGCGAGTCGCATGTATGTAAAAAACACGTAAAACCTGCTGACGGTTCCCCGTAAGGCCCGCTCGCAAGCCAAAGTTTGCGCAAAATGAACCGAGATTGTACCAGCTTCCGAGCCCCGAGCGTGAGCCCGGGATTTCCGCCAGGACTGAGAGACCCTCCGAATGGAAACGGCGCTAGCGGAGAGTTGGACGGGGGCACGACCTGCCAGTCACGGCCCTGCCGCGCCAGCGGCCCGCCAAGAGTGCACTCGTATTACGCCGGCCTTCGAAAATACGGCTTGCACCGCGCCCACTTGGGCGGTGTGCAATACCTGGCCGTGCGCCGCATAAGCCGCCTGCACGACGGCCGCCTGGTCGCGCTCAGCGCCGCTGATAACGGTCCACTCAGGCCGACACCAGGCGGCGACCTTGGGGGCGGCGCTATAGGCGCTGCCGTGATGCGGCGCCAGCAGAACATCGCAGTCGTAAGGCTCTTCGGCCAGCACATCGTCCAGGCCGGGGGACTCCAGATCGCCGGTCAGCAGCAGTCGCCGGCCTGCGAATTCGACGGCCAGCACGATGCTATTGGCATTGTCGCGGCCCAGCACCCCGCGGCGCGGTGGATGCAAGACTTCAATGCGGCAGTCGTCTGCGGTTCGCAGACGGTCTCCGGTCCAAACTTCAGACGTCGTCACGCGGGCATCGGCCAGTGCCCGTTGAAGTGCTCGCAAGCCGTCGCTCGGGTTTTCGAACATTACGGGCGAAACATACACCACGCCGATCGAAAATTGTTTGGTCAGAGCCGGGTAGCGCGTTGTAATGGTCAGCGTCCGCGTGCGAGAGAACCACCGCGTCCAGGTGCGTGCGGCCGCGCGACCACAGATAGCCCGCGATGGCTCGGCTGGCGAGCGCGGGCGTCCCCAGCCGGCCGGCATCGTAAAGCAGCGTGCGGCCACCTGGAAGTTCCAACACCACCGCGGAACCGTGTCCTACCGAGAGGACCGTGCAGACGAGGCCTGCTTGTTGCGATCGGGCCAGCCAGCCGGTGGTCAGGCCCACTGCGATCCACCCGCAGCAGAGGGCCAGCGACCAGCGGCGCGGCGGCCGGACCTGCGGCAAGCCAGCCCACAGAGCCAGCCCCAGATAAAAACCGGCCAGCCACCAATTGCTGGGGCCGGGCAGCCAAAAGTGGCTGGCGAACCAGTGTTGGCCGAAAGCCACCGTGCGCTCCATCACTGCGAGACAGCGCTCGCAAACGCTACCGCAAAGCGTTGCCAGCGGACTCAGCCAACCGCCGGTCGCCATGATGCCCAGGCCCGTGGCCATCGCCAACGTCACCGGCAGCGAAAGGAGCGGGCCGAGCAGCACGGCCACAGGCGAGAGCAAATGAAAACGGGCCATGACGAGCGGACTCACGACCAACCAAATGACGCTGCTGGCGACCAGCGATCGCCACATCATCTTGCCAAGATGTCGGCCGGCACGCAGGGGCCAAGGGCGCGATTGGGCAATGAGCCGCTCGAGCGGATCCATCGGTGGCAGGCTTGCGTATCGCCCCGCCAGCCAACACAGCACGGCGACCGCCAAAAACGACAACTGCGGACCCGCGCGAAACAACTCCGATGGATTCATCGCCAGCACGACCAGCGCGGCGCCGGCGAGCGAGTTGAACCCCAACGCGCGGCGACCCAGCGCCTTCGCTCCACAGGCGATCAGCACCATGACCGCCGCACGGACAACCGGAGGCTGCAAGTCGGTGACGCAAGCATAGACGATGGTGAGCGCGGCGATAACCGCGAGCGCCGGACCGCGCGGCAACAGCCCCAACCGCAACAATCCCAACAATGTTGCCGCGAGGATGCCGACATTCAGGCCGGATACCACCAGCAAATGGATCGTCCCGGTTTCCAGGAACGACTGGTTGTCTTCCGGTTGCAAGTCTTCGCGGATCCCCAAGAACATGGCGGCGGCCAATCCGGCATAGCGCGGCCCGATGGATTCTCGCAGAAGCTGCTGACCGCGGCTGCGCAGCCAATCGACGATCGCGCGGCCGCGCCAGGTTTCGCCCGCGGCCGTGCGGCTCACGCACTGCGGCACGTCGACGTGGATGGCACATTGCCGTCGATCGGCCCTGGCATTGGCGGAAAAATCGAATTCACCGGGGTTATCCGGCGGGCGGGCGGCGCTCAGTCGGCCGAAAATCTGCAAGCGGTCCCCTGCCCTGACGTCCGCTAGCGCCTCCGGTCACGAGCAACATGGCCGTGCCGGCGACGTGCTTCCAGTCTCGCCCGTCACGAATGCGGACGAGTCGCACTTCAACGCGCGTGCGGTCTGCGAGCGGCGTGGTGCGCAGTGGATCGCGCGGAGGGGCCGGCATGAGTCGCGGGCCGGACACGACTTGGGCCTCGATGGCAGCCGGCTCCACCGGTCCGCGGGCAAACCGCGAAATGTCATTCTCCGCGAACAGACACCAGCAGCAATGATGCCACGCCGCGCCCACCGCGGCGGCGGCCAAGAGCAAAGGTAAGGCACTCCAGCGATCGAACCGCAACCGGCGCATGGCAAACCAGATCAGCCAGCCGCCGGCGCAGGCGCTCCACCAAACCGCGAGCCCGCAGCCGCTCACCTGGTCGGCCACGATGCCAACCGCCACCGCGATCAGCACCACCACCAAGGGTTGCTGCTGGGTGTTCAAGGCTGGGAGCCCAAGAGGATGAAGTTTGAATTCCAAAGTCGGCAGCATTGCCGCACGTCAATTTAACGCTTGCCACATGTGGGGGCCAGCCATTTCAGCGACGGGTCGACATTCGCCAGAGCCAGACATCCAGAAGTTGACGCATCCGGCTTGGATAAGTCACCTTGTCACCTTGTCACCCCGTCACCTTGTCCGATATCCTGTGGTTGGTAACGGATTCTTCCCCAATCGCGCTAATCGCTAAAGTTTGCAGGAGGCAGTGATGAAGTCGACCGCCCTAATGGTCGGATGCGTTTTTCTAGTTGCGCTTGTGTCTAACGGCTGCGGATCGAAGCCGGATGAAAAACCTAGAGCCGCCGCGGACCACGCGCCGCCGCCAGCCGCGGAACCGTTGGAGACCTCCGGCCCACCCGGCGACAACAAACCGGAGGCCGACAAAAAACCCATGCCTGAAAATAAACCCACCAAGGACGACGTTGGCGCCGCAATCCCTGCGACGCTCCCGCCCGCGGAGGCGGCCGGCGAAGGAAGCCAGATTGTCATGAAAACACCTTTGATCCCGCGCGACGTGCTGTTCGGCAATCCTGACAAGGCGGCCGCCCGGATCAGTCCGGACGGGACGCAATTAAGCTACCTCGCCCCGGTCAACGGCGTGCTCAACGTGTGGGTGGGGCCGGTCGACAAACCGGACGAAGCCAAACCCGTCACCAAGGACGAATATCGCGGCATCCAGTCGTATTTCTGGGCCTTTTCGAGCCAATACCTCCTCTACACCCAGGATATCGGGGGCGACGAGGACTTCCACGTTTATGCCGTGGACCTGAAAGAGGGCGGGGTCAAGGACCTGACGCCGCTCAAGAAGGTCCGCGCCGAGATCGAGGGAGTCAGCGAAAAGTTTCCCAACGAATTGCTGGTCGGCTTGAACGAGCGGGATCCGCAGTATCACGACGTTTATCGGGTCAACATCGCGACCGGCGAACGGACCCTGGTACAGGAGAATCCGGACTTCGCGGGCTTCGTGACCGACGACGAGTTTCGCGTCCGCTTCGCGTTGAAGATGATGCCCGACGGCGGCACTCAGTATTACGTGAAGAACGATGCCGGCGAGTGGAAAGACTTCATGAAAGTCGACATGGCCAACTCGCTGACGACCAGTCCCGCCGGATTCGACAAGACCGGCGACATTCTCTACATGATGGACAGCCGCGGTCGCAATACCGGCGCGCTGACCTCCTTGAACTTGAAGACCGGCGAAGAGACGGTGATCGCCGCCGATGAAAAGGCCGACGTGGGAGGCGTGTCTGGCGCAGCCGACGGAGAAAACGATTCAAGCGGTGAGCTTCAACTACTTGCGGACCGAATGGAAGGTGATCGATCCGGCCATTCAGGCCGATTTTGATTATCTGAAGACGGTGGCCGACGGCGAAGTGCTAATCACCAGCCGCACGCTGGATGACACCAAGTGGACCGTCGCGTACATGATGGACAACGGCCCGGTTCGCTATTACGTGTATGACCGGGGCAACCGCTCGACGAAATTCCTGTTCACCAACCGCAAGTCGCTCGAAGGGGTGCCGCTGGTCAAAATGCGGCCGCTGGTCATTAAATCGCGCGACGGCTTGGACCTGGTGTGCTACCTGACATTGCCGCCGGAGTCGGACTCGGACGACGACGGCATTCCCGACAAGCCGGTGCCCCTGGTGCTGGATGTGCATGGCGGTCCGTGGGCTCGCGACGCCTGGGGCTTCGACTCCGGAGCCCAGTTGCTGGCGAATCGCGGGTATGCGGTGCTCAACGTCAACTATCGGGGCTCGACGGGATTCGGCAAGGAATTTCTCAACGCGGGCAACAAAGAGTGGGCCGGCAAAATGCACGAGGACCTGATCGACGCCGTCGATTGGGCCATCGCCCAGAAGATCACCGATCCTAAAAAAGTAGCCATCTCCGGCGGCAGTTACGGTGGCTATGCCACGCTTGTCGGCGTGACGTTCACGCCGGACAAGTTCGCCTGCGGCGTCGACATCGTCGGCCCGTCGAACCTGCTGACGCTGCTGCAAACGATTCCTCCTTACTGGGCGCCGGCGTTGCAGATGTTCAAAGACCGATTGGGAGACAAGGAGACCGAGGAAGGGCGGAAGTTTCTGGAAGAGCGCTCGCCCCTGAACTATGTCGAAAGAATCGAAAGGCCGCTGCTCATCGGTCAGGGAGCCAACGATCCTCGGGTCAAGCAGTCTGAGGCCGACCAGATCGTGCAGGCGATGCTGAAAAAGCACATCCCGGTGACTTACGTTTTGTTTCCCGACGAAGGGCATGGCTTTGCCCGGCCGGCCAACAGCCTGGCATTCAACGCCGTCAGCGAAGCCTTTCTGGCTCGCCAACTGGGCGGACGGTATGAGCCAGTCGACAAGGGCTTCGACGGCTCGACCATCACGGTGCCCGTCGGTGCCGAAGATGTGCCGGGGCTCGTCGAGGCGCTCAAGAACCATAAGCCCCCCGCGGAGCGGCCGCAGGAAACCACCGAGCCCGGCGACGCTCCGCCGGTGGACAAACCGGCCGATGACGCCAAGCCGGATGCTAGCAAGTAAAACCTGGTAGGGCCGGCTGTGCTGGCCGTTTCCGACGAGATCGCGGCGAGCTGTCAATCTGCATAAACTTTGTCGGTTGTAGGGATTCTTCAAGATGTCCGGCTACTTCGTCGATAAATCTGAGTGCGTGCGGCACAATATCTTTCCCGGCGTCGACATTTTCACGACGTACGGCCAGCATCTAATGCTGTCGCTGGTGGAAATGGAGCCGCATGCGGTTGTCGAGGAACATCAGCATCCACACGAACAATTGGGGCTGATGCTGGAAGGCCAGGCCGAGTTCACGATCGGCGGCGAGCGGCGAGTGCTTTCAGCAGGTGATATGTGGCGGATTCCCGGTGGCGTGCCGCACCGCGTGGTGGCTGGCGACCGGCCGATGCGGGCTTTGGACGTCTTCTATCCGATCCGCGACGATTATCGCTGATTCGCGAGACGACGCGCCCGCCTCCCATTAATTGAGGTGCCGTCGACTGTGTCCGCGAAGTGGTTGCTACTCCTGCTGGCCAGCTCTCTGTGCTGCACGGCCGGCTGCGCATTTTTGCCCACGCTGCCCTGGGACAAGCCCCGCCTGGATGCCGAAGCCGGCCTGTATCAGTCGGCCGCCATCACCTATCGCATCGACGCCGGCGGCCAGAGCCTACCGATTGCCGTCGCCCGCGTCGAGGGGCAACGCGTGTCGTACGATCAGATGGCCAGTCGGCCAGAAAAGGGCACGGCGCTGGGAACGCTTTCCATTCGCTATCCCCATCCGTCGGGCCAAGCCGATGTGGCCGAAGTGCGGCTCGTGATTCAACGCAAGTCGTCGTCACAAACCGTCTGGTGGAAACCGAACACGTACCTGAATGCTCCGAGTTCAAACGCGGACGCCATCCACGAAGAGTGGGCGCTGGACATCGCCAAGCCCGAACTCGACCTGATCCTCGATCAGTTCCGCCGCGATGGCTTCTTCGTCCAGAATCAACCGCATGCCAAGGCCGCCGACGTGGCTGTTCAACTTAACGGCCGACGGGTGCGAAAGTCCTGGAGCCAGGTCGCGGTGCTGGAAGCGACCATGCAGCGTGTGCGCCGCGAAGGTCAACTGGTCGTGCTCAATCGGCCGGTGACTCCGGCCGGCGCGACGCCGCTGACGGCGAGTGTCGACGCCTACCGCGCACTCGTCGCCCAAGGGGGCGGCGGCGACACGCAATTGGCAGGATCCGTAGCCGTGAGCGGCTTGATGATGCCCGGCAGCCCGAACCCCACCTTTCCCGAGAACGGCCCTGCCCAAGTCGCCCGCGCACCGGGCAACCCGCGCTAGGACGAACGAGTCCCTTCTTGCCGGGCGCAGCTCGGACGCGATTGCCGGCAATTGTCCGACTTTCGATTGCCAGGCACCGCTTTTCCAGATCAAACGCTGTGATCTTTCTGGCCTCTGTGGCAAAATGGTTTGCGGCTTAGCCAAAACGGGTCCGCAGTCCACTAAAGCTAGAACCCGAGAGATTACCATGCTCCGACGTTCGTATGGTTCGGCCGCAATCATTGCTGTATCGGCCGGCATATTTTTCAGCGGGTTGTTTAGTCCCGGCCGTTTCCGGACCGACGCATTCCGATCCGTCGCGGCGGCTGCCGAACCCACGGCCGCGCAGCCCAAGATCACGCGCCGCGCCGGCTCGGACTGGCCTGCGTTTCTCGGGCCGACGGGCGACTCCAAATCGTCCGAAACGGGCCTGAAAACGCCTTGGCCCGCCGCGGGCCCGCCGCGGGTTTGGCAGGCCGAAATCGGCGGCGGATACGCGGCCCCTGCGATCAGCGCAGGCCGGCTGTTTCTCTTCGACCGGGAGAGCGATCATAACCGGCTGCGGGCCTTAGAGAGCGAAACGGGCCGCCCGTTGTGGGAATTCACTTATCCCACGGAGTATCGTGATCTGTACGGCTACGACGGCGGGCCGCGCTGTCGCCGGTGGTTGACGGCGATCGCGTGGTACTCTGCGGCCCAGAGGGAATGCTGCATTGCCTCGATGTCGCGGCCGGCCGGCTACTGTGGAAAGTCGATACTGCGGAACAGTTCGGCGTGGTGCAGAACTTTTTCGGCGTGGGAAGCACGCCGGTAGTCGAACGGGATCTGCTGATCGTGCAAGTCGGCGGCAGTCCGCCGGAAAGCCGCCGGGTGCCGCCAGGACAACTCGATCAGGTCGTCGGAGCCAGCAGCGGCATCGTCGCCTTCGACAAGCTGACGGGCAAGGTCAAGTATCAAATCACGGATCAGTTGGCCAGTTACGCGAGTCCCGTAGTGGCCACGATCGAAGGACGTCGCTGGTGCTTCGTGTTTGCCCGGGGCGGTCTGGTGGGCTTCGAGCCGGCCAGCGGTAAGCTCGATTTTCAATTTCCCTGGCGGGCGCCGATTTTGGAAAGCGTTAATGCGAGCAATCCGGTGGTGGTTGGGGACTTGGTATTCATTTCCGAAACGTACGGCCCCGGCAGCGCGCTGTTAAAGGTGCGGCCCGGCGGCTACGACGTGGTTTGGTCCGACGCCAACCAGCGGCGCGACAAGGCGATGAAGACCCACTGGAATACGCCGATTCATCACCAAGGTTATTTGTACGGCTCCAGCGGCCGGCACGAAGGAGACGCCGAGCTGCGCTGCATCGAACTGGCGACCGGCAAGATTCTCTGGAGCGAACCCGGCCTGCACCGTGCGTCCCTGTTGGAAGTCGACGGCCACTTCGTCTGCCTGAGCGAGGACGGCACGCTACGGCTCCTCAAGATAAACCCGGAAAAGTACGACCTGGTGAGCACCGCGATTCTGGCCGATGCAGCGCCGGCAGCCGGCCCGATTGGCTTGGGAGGCCGGCGATTGCTGAAACCGCCCGCCTGGGCCGCCCCGGTGCTGTCGCATGGGTTGCTGTACGTGCGCGGTCGCGACCGGCTGGTGTGCGCGGAGTTGATTCCGTCGAAGTAGCGGCTGCTTCGTAGCGAGGTCAGGTTTATTTGGGGTTAGAAGTCCGCATCCAAAACAAGGCGGTAACGCGCCTTTCCGGCTTCCAGATGAGCCAGGGCATCGTTCACCTGGCTCATCGGAAAATGTTCGACTTGCGGGGCAATTTTGTGCCGTGCGGCAAATTCCAGCATCGCCGCAATCATCGTGGGGCTGCCGGTGGGCGATCCGGAAACACTCTTCTGGCCCCCGATGAGGCTGAAGGCGGCGACGGCGATCGGCTCGACAACCGCTCCGACGACGTGCATTCGTCCCTTGGGCCTGAGCGTTTGCAGCATGGCCGGCCAGTCCAGGGATACATTCACGGTCACGAGCAACAGGTCCAGCGAGCTGGCAGCGCCGGCAATCGCCTGAGGGTCGCGACTCGAAACGATACGATGAGCGCCGAAGCCGATCGCCTCGGCGGCTTTTGATTCGCTGGACGTGAACGCCGTGACTTCGCAGCCCCAGGCGTTGGCAAACTTGATGCCCATGTGGCCCAGGCCGCCGATTCCGACAATGCCAACATGATCGGTGGGCTGGATGCCAAAGGTGGCCAGCGGCGAGAATACCGTGACTCCACCGCACAACAACGGGCCGGCTGAGGAAAGGTCAAGCCCGGGGGGCAAAGGGATGGTCCAAGCCCAATGGGCCCGCAGCCTTTCCGCAAAGCCGCCCTGATGGCCAAGGATCGTGGCTACGGACCAGCGGCAGAGATGCTGGTCGCCACTCAAGCATTCGTGGCAAGACATACAGCTTTGCGCGGTCCAGCCGATCCCCACGTGCTGACCGATTTTCAGACCTTTCGCCTGTTCACCCAGGGCGACGATGCGCCCCACGGCTTCATGCCCGGGAACGAAAGGGAATCTTGAATTGCCCCATTCGTTGCGAATCACGGACAGGTCGGAATGGCAGATGCCGCAATATTCGACGGCGATCTCGACCTCTTCCGGTCCCAAGGGGCCGGCGTCATACGAATAGGGAACGAGCGCCTGTTTGGCGCCCAGGGGAGCCCATCCGCGAATCTGTGCCACGATTTGTCTCCTTCAGTTTCCAGTCGTTCGTGATGGCCGAAGCAGCTCGTGCCACGGCACTTGCGCGATGAAGCAACTTGCGTGACAAGAGCGGGACCGATCAAGTCCCAGGTCGTTGAAATCTCCTCTTACGCCCTGGTTAGTTCCTCGAAGGTGCGCTTCGAGCTGACGAGCAGCTCGTGGTAGTTCGAGGCCTCGATCTCTTCGCCCATCAATTCAACGTCAAAATAACCGTCGTACCCGGTTGCCTTGAGCGTCAGAATGATGTCGCGCAGGGGCACCGTGCCCGTGCCGAGCCGCTGGCGATTTTGATCTCGGTCCGGCGGGCTCGAACTGTCGCCGAGGTGCACGATGCCGATGCGCCCGCCGAGCTCTCGAATTTGGTCGAGCACGCCCGGCACATGGCCGAAGTGGTAGGTGTCCAGAGCCACCTTGATCCAGGGGCTGTCGATGGCCGCGATCAGTTGTTGAGTTTCCTTGAGGGACGTTAGAAACGTCCATTCGCCGGCACAGGCCGCATGCATCGGCTCGATAGCCAGCACGACATGTAGTTCACCGGCTAAGGGGAGCAACTCGCGCAGCGCCTCCTGGAACAACCGCCGGGCATGGTTTTGCGTATGACCGTTGCGGCCGCCGCTATACACGACCAGCGCCGGCCCGTAATTGAGCGGCCAGACGGATCGCGTCGGCAGCGTCTTTAAGGCTTTCTTGATAGGTGTGGCCGTCGCTGCCGGTGAACCCACCGGCCCACAACAGGTTGGATACGGCCAGCCCGCTCTGGGCCAGCAACTCGATTCCCTTATCTTCTCCGAAGTCGGCAAGTTTTTGCCGCCAGACTCCCATGGCGCCGATGTTCGCGGCGCGATAGTGGCTGACGTCTTCCTCAAACGACCAGCGGTAGGTCGTCATCTCATTTACGGAAAGTCGAGCCATCCTTTGTTCGATCCTTGCATTGCCGGCCGTAGTTCCTCCGAGTCCCAGAAGCGCGGCCCCTAGTATGGAGAAAGTAGGTCCGGGTGTAAAGAAACCCGAACGGGCGAGCGTGGGTGGAATGTCGGTGAAATGCTCGATCGCGGCGAATTTGGCCGCGAAAACGTGATAGCACCCGGCGGGATCGCCTGCGCCCGTTCCTGGCGTGGCACGTCTCCTGAGCCCCGCGAAGGGCCTGATGAATGGCCTTCACCAGGCCAGCGTGCCCCACGCAGCCGTCAGGCTGTGCCGGGGCATACGCTCGCGTGCTACGTCACCAGCCCCTTGGTGACCATCATGAAGACATCTTCCAGAGTGGGGTCTTTTTCAGCGAACGACCGCAAGCGGACGCCCGCGCCGATAAGTTGCTTGAGCAGCGTCGCGACGTCCTCGTCTTCCGCGGCCAACTCGATCGTGGCCCGATGATCCTCGACCTGCACGGCTCGGGTCGCCGGAAAGCTGCGTATCAGCGACAGGCCTTGTTCCATGCCGTCGACGAATTTGATTTCCACGATGCGGTTGCCGCGAATCCGCCGGTACACGTCGTTGATCGGGCCGTGCAACAGCAGTTGCCCGCGCTCGATGATGCCGATCGAGGTGCAACAATCGGCCAGTTCGCTGAGGATGTGGCTCGATATCAGGATCGTCTTGCCCATGCGGCGCAGTTCTTTCAGCAGCGCCTTGACCTCCAGGCGGCGCGCGGATCGAGACCGCTGGAAGGCTCGTCGAGAATCAGCACCGGCGGATCGTGAACCAGGGTTTTGGCCAGGCACAGACGCTGCTTCATGCCGCGCGACAGCCCGTTGACGAAGTCCTCCCGCTTGTGGGTCAGGTCGAGCAGTTCCAGCACGTCGCCGATCACAGCCCTGCGGCGGCCGCGTGGCACCTGGTAGGCGACGGCGAAGAAGTCGAGGAATTCCCAAACTTTCATGCCGTCGTAGACGCCGAAATTGTCGGGCATGTAACCGATGCTGCGGCGGACCGCCATCGGATCTTTGCTGACGCTATGCCCGTTGACGATGCCGTCGCCGGCAGTGGCCTTAAGCAGGGTGGCCAGGAAGCGGATCGACGTGCTTTTGCCAGCGCCGTTGGGGCCGATGAATCCAAACAGTTCGCCCGCCTCGATCTTGAGATTCAGATTCTCGACCGCGGTAAACTCGCCGTAGCGCTTGCTGAAGTTGATCAATTCAATCATCGGTTGCCAACATGAATTGGGGGTTTGGTCCTAGGGCGCCGGCGGATTGTCCACCGCCGCGGCCGGCTCTTCATTCAGCATTGGCGAGGGGGCCGGCCGGCTCGTGTCTGACGTAAGCCACACATCCGGCATTGGCCCGGAGCCGTTTTCCCTCGCCAAATGGGCAACAACCAGCGTGGCATGACGGCGGCTGACGCTGGCCGGCCGAATTTCCAGTCCCGGCACGTCCGCCAAACACCAGCCTACCAGCCGGACCTCACCCGGTTCCAGGTTCGCCGGATCTTCGGCCAGATTGACCAGCTCGGCCAGGTTCAGGCCTTCGGCCCCGACGGGGCTAGCCATCGGTCTTACGTAATTATCGAGGGGAGCCTCGGCCTGGTCGCGGTTCTTGGAGGCGACCGGGGTGAAGCGGGGTTGAACGACCACGCCCGGGCGAAACTCGCCGATCCAGGCCGCTTCCGTGAACGTCGAGCCGTTGTCCCGTAGCGTCCGCCGCACCAGGCCCACCCCTTCCAGTTTCAGGGATGTGCCGTTGCCGACCTCAGGCGGCCCCTCGGCGGGCTCATGCCATGCGAGCGCGCCGCCGAGATCCCACATCGCCTCGCCGTGGACCATGCTCGTCGAGTTCGACGACACCTCAAGCCCGGAGAGCGTCAGCCCGTCGTCGCGGCGAAACCCTATCTGATGGCGCGCCTGGCCGCGCAGCAGCGCGAAGTCGGCAACCGCCGGGAAGGGCTGCGCGACAGCGGACGGCGCCTCGTAGTGTAGGTCGTACTCGGTTGAAAGGGACGCGTAAAGGGCCGTGTACCTCGAGAGATGAGCGCGGGGATAACCGGCTTGCAACTCTGCAATGGTCAACTCCGTCGAACTGCGGGCGAAGCCGATATCGAGCTGGGCCAGCCAGATTACGAGTCCGGCGAACGCCAGCGAAATCAGCGGGGTCATGGCCCAGGCCCATTCAACCCGCCCCAGCAGCCGAAATACCGACCAGTTCAGCGGGACCAGCACGATCAGATAAAGTCCCAAGACCCACAACACGAAACTGGGTTTGGGAATGACGATCCCGGCTCCTTCGCGCAAGGATTTTCGCACCGCCCCTGGGACCGGACCGAAATCGTTCCAC
The DNA here is from genome assembly GCA_963807715.1 of uncultured Planctomycetia bacterium. Classification (GTDB taxonomy): domain Bacteria; phylum Planctomycetota; class Planctomycetia; order Pirellulales; family PALSA-1355; genus CAWECK01. The sequence goes on along the minus strand of CAWECK010000011.1, from coordinate 181,373 downwards.
GCCGCCACGCCGCCGCCGTGCCCTCCTTCATTAAGGATGCCGGCATGGTTAATCATGCCGTCCGCGAAGGGATCATCGCTCTGGCCTGGCAACGGCGACTGGGCAGCGGGCGCCGTAACGGCAAGTCCGGTGTCGCGAGCGAAATAACGCAGATGCGTAACTTCCCGCGGATTCCAGCAAGAGCTGGCATCGTTCGCCCATTCGGTCCGGCGCAGCCCGTCGCTACCGGCGAGAAACTTCCGCGGCCCCCGCCGCAGCACGCAAGCATTGAGAAACCCGTCGAATCCGCGCCACTTGATCAACTCCGGCTGCGAAAGAGGGAATGCCGTGACCACGATGCGGCCCCTTCCCAAACGACGCTCGGCCACGAGCCCGCCGGTTCGGGCCACGATCTCTCCGCCAGAGTGCAACTGCCAGCGAACTCCCGGCCACGGTTTGCCGGCCCGGAGATCGTCGCTGCCGGGTCGGCCCGACTTGATGGACCATTGGCTGGAAATCTCGCCCAGGTCGGCAGCGGAAATCTCCCGAGGGCCGTCGCTCGCCACCGGCAGATACGGGTCGAGAAAGCTGCCGCGCAGCGTGTCCAGGCTTTGGGGACCGCTGACAATTAGGTGGCCGCCCCAGTGCAACCAATCCAACAGGGCCTGCTCCTGATCGTGATCGATAATTTGCGGTGCGGCATCATCCCACACGATATACGCCAGGCTCGTCCAGAGCAAAGGCTGGCTGGGCAAAGGTGCCCGAGCTGCCAGGCGCGGGCAATGACCCGATACAAAAAGCCGTCCTCGGCAGCGCTGATATCGTCGGTCACCGGCCGCACGGCTTCGGCCAACATGAGATAACGGTACCGCTGCGGCCACCGGGCCAACACGACCAGGTCGTACTGATAGGCGGGCATCGGCAGGAGTTGTTCCTGCTCGCGTTTGACCTCGATGCCGCTGCCATCGTCGCGGAGTTGGCTCTGGACCCAAGGCCGCGACAGCGTGCGCGGCAAAAACAACGTGACATCCAGTTGCTTCTTTTGTCCCTTGGGGAGCACGGCTGGTCGATTGACCGCCAGGTAGAAGGGAGTTCCGTCCACGGACAACGGCTGTCCGTCCCTGTCACTGGCGCGGACCGTTAGATTTCCTTTGAAGTCGAAGTTGTTCGCCTGCGCATCCAGCGTGGCCGCCGTCCAGTGGTAGGGCTTCACGGTCCGCAAAGGATCCTGCGGGTCGCCTGGCACTACGGTGAGACGCATTTGACTGAAGTCGGCTTTGGGTTTTGCCTTGGGCTTCCCCCTCGCCTTGTCGTCGGCTTTGGCCGTTGCGGGTTTCTCGGCGGGCTTGGCACTGCAGCCGCCGCAGCCTGGCAAGGCCAACATGAGCGCACATGACGGAGCGATCGCCGCCAAGAGGGCACCCCGGATTCCCAATCGCATTATCCGCTGGTCGCCCATTCAGATTCTCCTCCACTGACTGTAGGGGAGAGTGCCGAACGAGGGAAGCTGCGCAGGGTATTTTGTGTAAGAATCTTGACTCATTCGACGCAGCGTTTGGCGCGCGGTCATTGATCCGCCGGCAAACCTGTCTCGTCGACAAAGTCGCCGCTCAAACGACGGACTGCGCTTGCGGGGCCGAGGCCGCGCAGGTCGCGGACACTTTCTGGAAGGGGCGCACATCGGTGCCGTCCACGAAGGCGATCTGCTCTTCGAGGTGCAAGGCCAGATCGATCTCTTCCAATGCCGGATCCGGATAGCGCTGCCCGGATGGGTCTTTGAGCCCCTGCACTTTCGGCCGGAAGGGATGGCGTGGGTTGAAGTCGACAACCACCGCCTCGGCTCCGCTGGACAAGTTGACAACCTGTCCGATGGGAAACGGGGGAATTACCTGGTAGAAGGCCTGTTCGACGACCGGATCAAAAAACCCCTGGCAGGCCGTGCGCATTTCGTACAAAGCTTGTACCGGCAACTTGGCCGCCGAATAGACGCGAGCCGTCGTGGCCGCGTCGTACACGTCGCAGACGGTGGCGATGCGACTGAAGATCGGAATTTGCTGGCCGGAGATCGGCGGGAGTTTTTCTCCCGTGCGATGATCGAACCTGTCCGGATACCCGCCTCCCGCATACCGTTGATGATGATTGAGCACCACCTGGGAAGCCGCCGCCGGGACTCGTCCGCGCACCATTTCGTGTCCGAACACGGGATGGAGCTTCATGACTTCCATCTCTTGCGTCGTGAGCCGGCCGGGCTTGTTCAGGATTTCGCCGGGGATGCGCATCTTGCCGACGTCGTGCAGCAGGCAGCCAAGCCCCAGGCATTGCAGATCTTTTGCGTCGCGAGCCGTTTTGAAAATCCGCTGTTCGATCAAATAGCGTTCCAGCTTCATGCCCACGAGCAATGCCAGGTAGCAGACATTCGTCGAGTGGCTCATCAAGTAGTTGTCGAAGGCATCGAGCTTCTGCAACAACACATTGCCGCAAGTGCTTTGCTTGAGGAAGTCGAACAGGCCGGTAATCGAGGTCTGAAAATGGTTCAGGTCCAGCTCGATTGCCGCGTCGCCCATGATGGCTTCGAAATTGCGGCGGACATGCTGATAGACCTCCCGTTGCCGATCACCCAGTCCGACGTCGATCACGTCTTCCAGGAATTCCAAATCCCGGTTACGAATCCAAACCTCGACTACGCCCAGATCTCGCAACCGCGGAATCAGGTCCAGAGGCACTTCCCGATCGCGCTGAAGCAGAAACCGGCGAGAATCGTGCGGAAGAGGGATGGGGCGCGCCAGCACCATTCCTGCCGTGATGTTATGGATCGGCACCCGAAGCATGCGATGAACCCGTCTTCCGCCCTTTGGTGAAGCAAGTCGCCGTTGCATGGACGAATCGTTCGAATTCGTCCAACAAGGGCGTTTGATTAGGACCGCTTATCCAACAAATAGTAGCTTGAACTTAAGGCGATAATTCCCGCCGGGCGGAGTTCGCAGGCGAAAAACGCGTGGAAATGCCCGCATCGCCCACAAAAACGGCGGGGATCGTTCGCTTTGTGACCGTTGTGCCGTCTGGGACGCCCTGCTCAGCGCCCCTGCCATCGGGAAGAGTGACGGCGGTGCCGAATTTACGGCCAATGCCCTTACGTTTGGCTGTGGCAAAGCTGTATCAAAAAAGGCAGCGGGCGAGCGAGCGGCTTGATCAGTAGGGAGATCAAGGGACTTACGTCCCCAGCTCGCTAGAGCCCGCACACGACACCCAGGCGCGAGCGGCTTGACCGGGCCGCCTGTGGCTGGGAACAATGGCAGTTTGCTTTCGGCCAGTGCCCTTTCAGCTTGATCGAACTGCTGCCGCGCATTGTAGGAGGTGCCCCAGAAATGTCTCCGTCGTCGCCTGGTCCAGTTGTCGCCACCAGTCAGGTTCCCGATAGCTCGGGGCGATTTGGTGCTTATGGAGGTCGGTATGTCCCCGAGACCTTGATCCGGGCCCTCGACGAATTGTCCGCTCAATACGAACAGGCGATGGGCGATCCGCGGTTCCAGTCGCAACTGGACGACTTGTTCAGCAACTTCGTGGGCCGCCCCTCGCCCCTATATCACGCCCAGCGATTGACCCAGCAGTGCGGCGGGGCACAAATCTATCTGAAGCGCGAAGACCTGAACCACACGGGCGCCCACAAAATCAACAACACCATCGGCCAGGCGTTGCTGACGTTGCGGATGGGCAAGCGGCGCGTGATCGCCGAGACCGGCGCAGGGCAACACGGCGTGGCTACGGCCACGGCTTGCGCCACTTCGGGCTCGATTGCGTGGTGTATATGGGCGAGGAAGATATCCGCCGGCAGCAGCCGAACGTGCTCAGCATGAACATGCTGGGGGCCGAAGTGCGGCCCGTCAGCAGCGGGTCCCGCACTTTGCGCGACGCCGTCAACGAAGCCATGCGGGACTGGATGGGCTCGGTCGACACGACGCATTACATCCTGGGATCGGCCGTCGGCCCGCATCCCTTCCCGCGGATTGTTCGCGACTTTCAATCGGTGATCGGTCGCGAGACGATCGAACAATCGCGAAAGCTGTTTGGCCGCCTGCCGGACGTGGTCGTGGCGTGCGTCGGCGGTGGCAGCAATGCGGCCGGCATGTTTTATCCGCTGGTCAATGAAACAAGCGTCGAATTGGTCGGCGTGGAAGCGGGGGGCCGTTCCTCGCAACCCGGCGACCATGCGTCTCCTCTTTCGTACGGGCAGCCGGGGATCTTGCACGGCAGCTTGAGTTACGTCATGCAGGACGACGACGGGCAGACTTGCGACGTCCACTCGGTTTCCGCGGGACTCGACTATCCGGGCGTCGGCCCCGAGCACAGCTATTGGAAAGACACGGGGCGGGCAACCTACACGAGTTGCCGCGACGGCGAGGCCCTGGATGCGTTTTATCGCCTGGCCCGCAGCGAAGGCATTTTGCCCGCGCTGGAAAGCTCCCATGCCTTGGCCAAAGCGATGGAGTTGGCCGCGGGCGCGTCGCAGCAAGACATCGTGGTCGTTTGCCTCTCAGGACGCGGCGACAAAGACGCCGCCGAAATCGCCCGGTTGCGCACCCTAAGCCTTTAGCAAGCCGAAAAGCCAAAACCATGTCTGCAGTCGATACCCTGTTCGCCAACCTCCGCGCGAGCGGCCGCAAGGCGCTGATGCCCTTCGTCACCGCCGGCGACCCTGACCTGGCATTCACCGGCGACGTGTTGCGGACGCTGGTCGCGCGCGGCTGCCAGCTGTGTGAATTGGGAATTCCCTATAGCGATCCGATCGCCGATGGGCCGGTGATTCAGGCGTCCTACACGCGAGCCTTACAGCACAAGATCAAGCTGGCCGAGATTTGGGATCTGCTCGGACGCACCACGCCGACGCTTGCGCGCCGGTTGTCACCATGGTCAGCTATGCCATCGTCCATCGGCATGGGCCGCAGCGGTATATCGACGCTGCCCGGGCCGCCGGGGTTTGCGGCGCCATCGTGCCCGATTTGCCGGTCGAAGAAGGAGCCGCTTTGGCGAAAATTTGCAAATCGGCCGATTTTAGTTTGATCCAGCTAGTCACCCCCACGACCCCGAAAGGACGGGCCGTGCAAATCGCCGAGCGCTCGACCGGCTTTCTCTACTATGTTTCCGTGGCCGGGATTACCGGCGAACGGACCAGCCTGCCGCCGGCACTGCTGGAGGATGTGGCCTGGCTGCGCGAGCAAACTCCGCTGCCGATCTGCATTGGCTTCGGCATCAGCCAGCCCGAGCATGTGCGTATGCTCGCCCCGGTGGCCGATGGCCTGATTGTCGGATCGGCCGTCGTGCGTCGAATTGCCAACGCAGCCGATCAGCCTCGCGAGAAGGTCTTGGCCGATGTGGGGCAGTACGTTGCCGGGCTGCTTCAAGCTTTAAACGGCTAGATTTCTGGGCGGTCACTTGCTGAAATTGGACAATTCCGGGCTGTCCGGTCATCCCAGCCACCCTATTCAGTGCATTTTCAAAGTGGTGTCCTACAAGGATTTCGGATATTGCGCACTCTTGCAGCATTTTCAGTAAACTTGACCTCACCCTATGACCCGATTTAAATGTATAAAGGGGAAGAGATTAGTCCCTGTGATCTTTGTTGGCGTGTCTACGCCAGGTTTCTTGTCAACCCTACGGTTTGAGCCGCACGACCGTGAGCGACGAGCAGCCCGGGCAGGCATGCCGGGACTTAGTGGCAGTCAGATCTCAGAGACGCGTCTCCCCGACCCCAGCCTTGCCAGTTAGCTTAGTTTCGGCGGTTTGGCAGCCGATTTGCCGCCCGCTTGGTATGGCGTTCGGTCAACCGCACGCGAAAAATGCGGCCCGAACGAGGAGGTCGCAATTCATGGATTCTGGTGTCCCTCGCTTACCGCTGCGCAACTTCTTTGCCGGCATTGCCGAATACGCCTTTGAAACTCGGCTTGGCGTGGCCGATCCCCCGCTGATCGACTATCTCGTCGAACTGCTGACCCGCTTTGCTCGCACGGACTCAGTCTATGGAGTGCGCGATTTGCAAGGCCGCCGTCTTGGAGTATTAACCGATCTGCTAATCGAAGCCGAAAGCCGCGTGGGGGACGCCCGCCGTCAGGTCCACCGGCATATCGGCGATTTCACCCTGTTTTGGGCAGGTGTTTACCCTGAAGCCCTGGCGCGGCTGCGATCTCAAGGACGAGGAGGCCACGTCCAGGGGGACCATTTCGTGGACTATTGCGAGCATGGCAAGCGGTCGTATCGCATTGCCAGCCAAATTCCCAGCGAGCAAAAACACACCGAGGCAGAGAACGAAGTGCTCGAACGCATCAGCGCCGATTTTGAGCTGTGTGTTTATGGGCTAGGCGAAATTCGCCGGGAATGGGAACGCCGCGAACCGGGTGACAATTGGCGGCTCGTGGTGATTGTTTGAGAAAGGCCCAACGATCAACGAATTTTGGCGCGGCCAGACATGGACCGTTCGCCTCGTGATTCTGCACAGCTCGCTCGGCCCGTTTGCTGTTATTTCTTCGCTGTTATTTTTTATCTGCCGCCAGATTCCAGGCCGTCAACCAGCGCAGGCCAGTTCGTTTCATGCCAAACTCGTCGGTCTGGAGCCGGCGTTCCATATCGGGCAGATGGGCCGCGCCATAGAAAATGGCGATATGCTTCTTGCCCGCGGCAATTTGCCGTGGCAACTCCGCCAGGGCCACTTTATTGCGTTCGGATATCAGGGTGGATCCTTCCGAGCCCTCGACCGCGGCCATCATGCCGTCCAGGTCTCCGAACTGCTCGGCCATGAGCCGCTTTAGCGATCCTCTGCGATTCTTGTCGAACAGTGCCAGCAGAATCTCCATGTCGCTAGCAGATTGCTTGCGGCCCGCCTTACTTTGTTTCGCCAGGTTATGCCCCATGGCGCGGAACATCATTTGCCAAACGCTCTCGCCCCGCTCCTTCATGGATTTTGCGAAACTGTCAGGCGACATGTCAGCATGCACCAAGTTTGCCTTGGTGTAGTCGATGCATGCCAACTGATGTTCCAAGCCCAGCATGTCTTTCATGCCATTTTGCAAGGCACTAACCGGATGGTCACCCCCGTTGCCTCCTTTGGGAATTCGCGTCCCGGCAGGCGCGACCATTTCATAGAGCACGACGTCATATTTTTCGAACAGCTCGTTTAAGCTCAGATAGTACGCCTTTTCGGCAATATGCACGGCCCCGATCAAGTCCACGGTAACACCGGCCTGCTCCGGCTTGGTGGCCCGAAAACTGGCGATGGCTGTTTGCAGCGCGATGGGTTCGTCCGCGGCGTCACGATCGAGGCGGATGAATTTCGAGGCGGCCGAATCGACCGTCGCGTCGTTCGCCTGGGCCGCGTCGTTCGCCGGAGCCTGTGCCGCGGCAGCCGCCGGCTTCTGAGGAGCGTCGTCAGCGGCTCGCAACGGCGTAGCTAGCAGCGCCATCAGGCAGCCCAAGGGCAAATTCCACACGGACAATTTGAGGCATTTCATACGCGTAGCGTCCAAGGTTGAGAGCGGAAGAAGAAAACGGCCGTCTCCAGGTTGTGCCGGCCGTTCATTATATGCACCCTGGCAGGACCACCAAACCTGCACTGAAGCCAAAGTTGCCCGGAAATTGTACTTCGCGCGAGAGCTGAACCTGGACTTGCGATCGATCTTGACGCCGTTTTCGGCAATGCTGGCGCCCACTTGGCGGCTGCTGGCAATCTTTTAGGGCTGGACGTGCAAGCCTTTCCACGTCCGCAACCTGCGTCGTCCTCCCATTTCCACGACATTCCCGTCAACGCAACCGGAACGGTCGTCTTTTTCGTTAGAGTTTACCTTTCTTACTTAATTGTCACGACCGGCACTGCCGATACATTCAGCACGACAATCGCTCGGACTCTCCGCGGTGGAGGGACTGCGCAGGTTTTCAGCGAACGCCCAGGTTATTGCGAACCATGACGATCAACCGCACACTGTCATCGCTTATTGCTTTGGGAGCCTGGCTGCTGCTGGTAGGCGAGTCGAGCGGCGCAACAGTCACCGCAGAATTACGACAATGCGTACGCCTACGGAAACGCCCCTTATTCCAACGCCTACCCGGAGACCGGTCCCTCGTCGAGCGCCCCACGTCGCTGCTACCCTTCGGGCCCGTGGGATTTGTGCATAAGTGGGATCCCTTCGCACCAGCCGACATTAGCGACTTATGGTACGGGCCCCAAGGCCAAGACGGGGTTCTTCTTCAGCTACGAGCGCTGTTACTGGTCGATTTCCAAGCCGGCACGTGCCACGGTCGGTGATCCAGCGCTGAACGGGACTCAGTTCGTCGAGAGTTTCAATCCGACAAAACGGCAACCAAGTCACGGATACGGAATACAATTCGCTCGACACCGGCATTTTCACCGCCAAGGGGAGCTGGGGCAACCGGTGGGAAACCGGATACATGGACGTGAACGACCGCGGCTGGCTCGTCGAGCGTGATCGATCACGTCGCTCAAACCCAGAACTTTCAATACAACAACGCAACCGTGCTGTTCAATGATCCCAACAACGTAATCACGAGTTACGTGGTAGACCCCTATGGCGCCTTCACCTTGAACCCCATTACCGGCAGGTTCGTACCGCCGCTTATAGCGGTAGAAACCGTGCCGCGATTCCCCGATACGCTGCTCTATAACCGCGTTGTGCTCAACGGGACCGAAGTCATGCGGATGTATCGGATCCCCCGCTTGCACAACGGCGGGTATGTCGATCTACTGGCGGGTGCCCGCTGGCTTCAGTTGGACGACACCTTTGAATTTGACGGGTACGGCGGCGTGCTGGCGGACACCGTCGTCCGATACCCGCGTCCAGAATAATATGGTCGGCCCGCAAATCGGACTTCGCTATTTTCAGCAGCGGGGCCGCTGGATCAACTCCGCCGAAGTGCGATTTATGGGGGCATGCAACTTCGAGAACTTCCGGGAGGATTCTCGATTCGCCACCGCAGCCAATGCACTCGGGACTCTCGGCGCGATAGCAACCTCCGGCGTCATCCAGTCGAACCTGAATGCCAATGCCAACAACGCCACGAAATACGACACCAAGTTCGCCCCGTGGGTGAAATTCGGCTACAAACGGTGTATCAAGTGACGCGGGCCGTGGGCCTCAAGATCGGCTATACGTTTCTGGGTGTCAACGGGATCAATCGTGCCAGCAACCACATCGACTACACCGCAACAACCTTTGGATTGCTTAATCCGGGGGGCCGCGACAGTCTGTTCGTCAACGGCTTGAACTTCGGCGTCGAAGTCAATCGATGAACGCAAAGGACGCTCCATAAAAGCCCAGGAAGCCCAATTGGCTGAAAGCCTGGCAAACTCAGTTGGCTTGCAGGCTGCGCGTGCGAAGCTCGCCGAGTTCGCGACCTAAACGATGGCGCAGCGGGCTTTCGGGACGCAGTTCTTCCAACAGGGCTTCTGCCTTGGCGAACGTTTCGTCATCGATTTGCGCCTTGAAAAGTTTTGTCCAACTCCGAGATACTTCTTGCTCGGTTAACATCTTGTTTTCATTCCCCCAATAGCGTTCAGGATCTAAAAATTTGATATTACGCATTCTATTTTTTTATATGCAAATTGCAAGACGCATTCCGCACGTAGCCGCGGAAAACTTTTTATGAAAGTGCTTGTAACCGGGGCGACCGGCCTGGTCGGCAACAATGTCGTTCGCTTGCTATTGGAGGGTGGAGCCGCAGTTCGCGTGCTGGCTCGCGAGCAGAGCGACCCCCGTCCGTTCGCGGGATTGGATGTCGAGATCGTTCGTGGCGATCTCCGCGAGATTCCGGCCTTGACCGCGGCGGTGGCAGGAACCGATCTGGTGATTCACGCGGCTGCTCAAGTCCACATTGGTTGGACCGGCCTGGCGATCGCCCAGTCCGTCAATGTCGACGGCACCCGCGCCATGGCGCAAGCCGCGAGGCTGGCGGGTTGCCGGATGGTGCATGTTTCAAGCGTCGACGCGCTAGGTCTATCAAACCCTGGGGTGCCGAGCGACGAAAACACCCCCCCGACTAACGGAGTGCTCTGTCCTTATGTGGTGACCAAGCGAGGGGCGGAACAAGTGCTGTTGAATGAAGTAAATGCCGGGCTGGCCGCGGTGATTGTCAATCCCGGATTCATGATTGGGCCCTGGGATTGGAAGCCGTCCTCCGGCCGCATGTTGTTGCAGGTGGCCCGCGGCTGGGGGCTGTGCGCTCCCTTGGGCAGGAACAGCTATTGCGACGTTCGCGACGTGGCGGCTGGAATCCTATCGGCGGCCGAGCGCGGAACCGTCGGCCAGCGTTATATTCTAGCCGGTGAATCCCTGAGCTACTTTCAGGCGTGGCGGATCTTCGCGCAGGTGACCGGGGCGACGCCCCCCGTGATTCCCATCGGGCCGCTCGTTCGGTTTGCGGTAGGCCATGCCGGCGATCTGGTCACCCGGCTCACGGGGAGGGAATCCGACGTCAACTCGGCGGCGCTAGCCATTGCCGGACAATCTCGCAGTTTCAGCAGTGCTCGCGCGGCTGCGGAACTGGGCTACCGCTCGCGCCCGTTGGCTGAGTCGGCGGAGGCGGCTTGGAGTTGGTTTCGTGAGAACGGCTACGCGTGATTTTTCGCGCCGCGGCGTTGGGAAAAACGCCGTTGGCGCCGGGGTATTCAGCGACGGGTAGGCGCCGTGATCAGAACCTTGTCAACCGTGGGTCAATCGAAAGCCGCCGAATCTCCGATCGAGGTGGAAGAGGTTCTCACCCGACGGCAGCGCGACACGTTTGTCCGCGTCCCCTGGAAGATCTGCCAGGACGATCCGCTGTGGGTTCCGCCGCTGGGGCTGTGGAAGTTTATGAAAAGCCGTTGGCCTGACTTCAGGCAGAAACGGTATCGGCCTGTTTCACCGCGACGCTGTGATGCACCGGCCGGCTGGCAAACTCCGGATCGATCTTGGCGAGCTCTTCGGCCACGGCCCGCACGGTATCGCGCAGTTGCTGCTCCGAATGCTTCGAGGTGATGAAGAACCGCAGCCGGGCCTGCGCGCTCTTCGACGGCCGGATAAAGAATCGGCTGCACGCTAATGCCCCGGTCGAACAACGCGTGCGACAGCCGCAGTGCATTTTGCGAGTTGCCCAGGATCACCGGAATGATGGGCGTGCCGTTGCTGAGCCCGGTGTTGAGCCCCGCTTCGCGCGCCAAACTGAGAAACAGGCGCGAACGATCTCGCAATCGCTGAACGCGCTCCGGCTCCTTTTGGAGGAGTTGCAGCGCCGCCAGGGCTGACGCGGTGTTCGGGGGTGAAATTCCGTTGGCGAACACAAATCCGGGCGCGGTGTACTTCAAATATTCGACGAGGGCTCGATTGCCGGCGATGTAGCCGCCGCAACTCCCCAACGCTTTGCTGAGCGTTCCCATCCAAACATCCACCTCGCGGTTCCACGCCCCAGTGCTCGGCAATGCCGCGCCCGTACGGCCCAAGATGCCCAGGGAATGGGCCTCGTCGACGTACAAAAAGGCGTGATGCTTGCGCTTGATTTCCACGAACGGAGGCAGCTCGGGGAAATCGCCGTCCATGCTGTAGGTCCCCTCGATCGCGATGCACACGCGGCGATAGGCTGGCCGCAGTTCGGCCAAGAGATGTTCCAGAGCCTCGTAGTCGTTGTGCGGAAACGCGCGTCGCCGCGCCCCGGACAAGATGGCGCCTTGGACAATGCTGTTATGGGCCAGAGCGTCGTGCAAAATCAAATCGCCGGCGCCAAACAGGTGGCCCAAGGTGGTCTCGTTGGTGGCGTGGCCGCCGACAAAAACGATCGCGTCGTCGACTCCCACGAATTGGGCAATGGTCGCTTCGAGTTCGCGATGGATTTGCTTCTCGCCGGATACCAGCCGGCTTGCCGAAACGCTCGTGCCGTATTGGTCGACGGCCCTGATGGTAGCGGCGGAAACCACTGGGTCGCCGGACATGCCGATATAGTTGTAGCTCGAGAAACTGACCATTTCGCGGCCATCGATCACCGTCGTGTCGTCGATCACCGACTGGTGAACCTTGAAGTAGGGACTCGGCAGCCCGGCCGCCGTGGCGGCCCCCATGGCCTGCTTCAGTTTCAAGTATTCGGGGAACTGATCGAAGTTGAAGTCGGACGGCGGGATTTCGCGGACTTCCGACTCGGCCGGCCGCGCGACAAGCTTCTTCCCCAGGTAAATCTCCACCGCCGCGGCGACTTCGCGGGGCGTCTCGATCGTGGGCAAGACCTCTTCGGGAAAGCGCCCGCCAAACATGTCTTCCAACGCCGCAATGATCTCCATGCGCTCGAGCGAGTCGAGCCCCAGCTCGACGATCGAGCTATCGATCGTCATCCCCGCGGAGCGCTCCTTGGCGATGCGCCGCACCTGGTCCATGACGATTTCGGCCGTCGTGGCTTCGCGCTGCGACGCTGCCTCGCCGTTCTCGCCGTGCGAACCGACGAACCACGGCCGGCCCGCCGCATGCGAATCTGGCGAACCATCGCCATCGACAACGCCCGCGTGGCCCGGGCCAGCCAAGGGCGCCGCGGCAACCGACGAGGCATTCCAGTGGCCAACCACCTCCAGCGTGCCGTCTAAAAAGGCCTGCCGGCAGGCATGCCTTTGGATCTTTCCGCTGGAGGTCTTGGGAATGCTGCCGGCCTTGATCAGCACGATGGATTCGACATTCAATTCGTGTTCGGCGGCCACTTCCCGGCGAACGGCTTCATAGACCGGTTCCAAGTCCCGGTTTTGCCGCCGCTCGATTTCGTGGATGATGATCAACCGCTCGCGTCCCTCGACCTGGCATACCAGCGCGGCGGCCTGACCATGGCGTAGCCGGGGATGGCTCTTGCTGGCCGTGGCTTCGATGTCCTGCGGATAGTGGTTCAAACCGCGAATAATGATCAAGTCTTTGATGCGGCCGGTAATGAACAACTCACCATCCTTGAGGAAACCCAGATCACCCGTGCGCAGGAATGGCCCCTCGCCGGTGTCCGCAAGGTAGGCCCGAAATGTCCGCTCGGTTTCCTCGCGGCGGTTCCAATAACCTTGGGCGACGCTCGGCCCGGCCACCCAGACTTCGCCCACCTCTTCGCCGGACAAGCTGCTCATGGTGTGCGGATCGGCGACGACAATTCGCTGGTCCAACAGGTTGCCGCCGCAGCCGACGAGTTCCACGACCCCCTCTTCATCTGACGGGGCGTCCACCACCTGGTGGTTTACCAAAGCGCGGCCATCGAACGAACGGACGACGGCGGGAGCGGAGCGAAAGCCGCCGGAGACCAGCAGCGTGGCCTCGGCCATGCCATAACAGGGGTAAAAGGCTTCGCGGCGGAATCCGCAAGGGGCGAACATTTTGGAGAATTGTTCAATCGTTTCCGCCCGCACCGGCTCGGCTCCGTTGAACGCCAACTGCCAGCGGCTCAGGTCCAGCGTGCTGATTTGCTCGGGCGTGACTTTGCGGACGCACAGGTCATACGAAAAGTTCGGCCCACCGCTGATCGTGGCACGATACTTCGAAATGGCCTTCAACCAGCGATAGGGCTTTTGCAAGAACGTGATCGGCGACAGCAGTACGTTGGCCTGGCCGATGTAGAGGGGCTGCAAGATTCCGCCGATCAGCCCCATGTCGTGATAGCTCGGCAGCCAAAATACGCCCTTGCCGCTGCGGGTGTGCTCAAAGGCATAGGCAATCGTCGCCGAGTTGTGCATCAGGTTGGCATGGGTGAGCACGACCCCTTTGGGCGTGCCGGTCGATCCGGACGTGTATTGCAAAAAGGCCAGCGTGTCGCCATGCACGTCCGGAGTTCGCCATTGCTCGGCAAGCCCCGCCGACACCTGGTCCGTTGGCAGCCAGGTCAGCCGTTTCAGGTTCGGCGTTTCGTCCAGCACCAATTGAACTCGTTCGAGCACGGGCGCCGTGGTTAAAGCGACCTTGGCCTCCGCGTCGTCGACGATCGCCTGGATGCGCGTCATCGAACGATTCCGACGGGGCGGGTAAGCCGGCACCGCCACCACGCCCGCGTACAAGCAGCCAAAGAACGCGGCAATGAATTCCAGGCCCGCCGGATACAACAACAGGGCGCGCTCGCCTGAAAGTCCGAGCGACATCAGCCAAACAGCGATGGCGCGAGCCTGCTCATCGAGCTGCTGGTAGGTGATGTTGATTTCCTCGTCCTCGCCATCGACCAAATAGGTGTAGGCTCGGTCGGTGGCCTGATGCATGGCTCGGTGCCGCAGCAGGTCAACGAGGTTCGAGGGACCAAAAAACGATCCGGGCAAATGGTCGAGGTGCACGGCTATCCTGACTTCGCGTGGGAAACGGACGACAAGTCTCGCGGAAACGGCAAATAGTCCTAGTTATTCAATCGGTTGCCGCGACCGTAAGGCAGGATCTTTCGTCAGAACTATCCAAGAAACCGCTCGGTTTGGAGAATGGTCTTGAGTTCACTAAACAGTTCGGCCGATCGGCGCGCCTAGCGGCAAATCGGTCACAAAAAGAACCCGCCGATCCCTTTTTTGACCAGACTTTCTCTGTTTTTAACTTTGTCAAGTCCGTGGACTCGCTCGGGCCTAATTTAGGTTCCAGATGAGTCTGACGATTGCGGGGACCAGGAGGAAACCCCTCTATTGGAGAAATCGATCGATTGGCAGCTCGCCAAATCGAATTTTTATCGCCGTCGCGGAGTCATTGAAAGCCTCCGTGGGGCGTGCTGCAACCAACGGACGAGCGTCTGAGAAGTGGACCTTTCGAGCAAAAATGGCCTGGATCAGGCCCATTCGAGGCCGGTGGTTTTCTTGATGCGGGCCTCGAAATCGCCCAGCAGACCGCCAATAATGCCCCAGCCGGCCCGTTGGCGAACCTCGACATCCCCCTGCGGATTGACACGGACCAAAGAGTGCTCGGTAATGCCGGCGGACTTGAGGGCTTCCATCTCCTCGTGATTGACCAGCTTCAGGAGCGTCTTCCCCGACATCTCAATGAACTTCATAATGCCGCGTTCCTACAATACCATCCAGTGTCGACGTTTTACCGTTTTCCACCATCATGATACCCGAAGCACCCGGACCCTGAAAGCAAACCGCTTATTGAGGATCCCGGGATCGACAAAGCGCAAGGATGTGAGACTATCAGAAAAAAAGACACCCTTAACAGGACGCTAACTACGCAACGAGGGGGGCAATTGGTAAGCTAGCAACGTCTCCGACATCTAGCTCATGTCCAGGCTCGGCTTAATTGGCACATCTCAGTTGCGAACAAACTGCGCTGTTGTCCATTTTTAGTGACGGGGCGAAAGTGGCCGAGGATACGCCGTGGCTGCCGAATTCTCGGCGGCGTGCCCAGATGCCTCAGCGCCGCCAGCACGGAGGTTCATTTCTCCGCAATGCCACGCGCCGTTCCAGTTGCCGGCCGAGTGCTCGCATGGGCTGTCGTCCCGACATCGGCAGGTCGCAGGTTGGTTTCCGGTCTGTGAATACTCCACCCAAGAAACAGGTCGCTGCCCGAAAGATCCCTTAGAAATTGCTTGTCGCTATTCTCTGACGCTGAACACGCGATGCAACAAACCAGGTGCGTGTTTTCACGGCTACTCTTTTTTCATCTGAAGGAAAACTCGTCATGTTAAAGAGTGTGAAAGTTCAGTTGCTCGTCTTACTGGCGATCGGCGCGCTGTCTGGGTACCTGGCCGCCAACAGCGGCCTACACCTGAACAGCCCCGTCAGCGCGTCGTTTACCTCCGTGACTGCGGTCACGGTTGTCGATGAAGTGCTACCTCCGTCAAAAACGTGTTGCATGCGCGGCGCTGACAAGGAACTTTTGCTGGCGCAGGCTGATCCCCAATCGGTGCCGTCGCCGGCCGAGATCCAGGTGGCGCAGGTCGGCAAACCCCCAGCTGCAAAGAAGGCGGCGAGCGGCAAGAAGCCCAACATCGTCTTCATCATGGGAGATGACGTCGGCTGGTTCAACATTGGTGCCTACCATCAAGGAATTATGTCTGGCAAGACGCCCAATCTCGACAAACTGGCCGCGCAAGGAATGCGTTTCACCGACTATTATGCCGAGGCAAGTTGCACCGCGGGTCGCGCAAACTTCATCACCGGACAAATTCCTCTGCGCACGGGTCTGACGACCGTGGGTCAGGCCGGAGCTGACGTCGGACTGCCGGCGAAAGCCTGCACAATCGCCACCGCGCTCAAAGCGCAGGGTTACGCTACCGGCCAGTTCGGCAAGAACCATCTCGGCGACCTGAATAAATACCTGCCGACGCTGCATGGCTTCGACGAGTTCTTCGGTTACCTGTACCACCTCGATGCGATGTCGGACCCGTACTGGTACTCGTTCCCTAATGATCAGGCTTACCGCGACAAAGCCGGCCCGCGCAACTTGGTGCATTGCTGGGCGACCGACACGGACGACGCAACCGAAATGCCGCGCTGGGGCAAGGTCGGAAAGCAGAAGATCGTGGATGAAGGCCCGCTGGCGCCGTTCCCGGATATGTCCAACGTGCAGAGCATGCACGACATTTTGCCGAAGGCCAAATACGACATGACCACGTTCGACGAGGTGCTGGTCAAGACATCCAGCGACTTCATGGACAAGGCCAAGAAAGACGGCAAGCCGTTTTTCGTCTGGCACAATACGACGCGCATGCACGTCTGGACATTCCTGTCTCCTAAGTACAAGGACCTGATGAACAACAAGTCCAACTACGGTCTGGAAGAGGCCGGCATGACGCAAATGGACGACAGTATCGGCGCACTACTCAAACACTTGGATGACATCGGCGAAGCGGACAACACCATTGTCGTCTTCACCACGGACAACGGGGCGGAAGTGTTCACCTGGCCGGACGGCGGCATGACGCCGTTCAAATCCACTAAAGGCACGGTTTCTGAGGGGGGCTTCCGCGTTCCGTGTATCGCGCGCTGGCCGGGTCACATCAAGCCGGGCACCGTCGAGAACGGATTGTTCTCCGGCCTCGATTGGTTTCCCACCTTGGTCGCTGCCGCCGGCAATCCGAACATCACCGACCAGTTACTGAAGGGCGTGAAGCTCGGAGATCGTGAGTACAAGAATCATCTGGATGGCTATAACCAGTTGGATCTGCTGCTGGGCAAAGCACCCTCCGCGCGGCATGAACTCTTCTACTTCGGTGGACCTATGCTGGGGGCCATCCGGGTCGACGAGATGAAGTTCATCTTCATCCAGCAGCCGGGCGGCTGGCCCGGTCCAAAGGTTCAAACCGACATGCCCATGCTGGTGAACCTGCGTCAGGACCCCTTCGAGCGCACCCCGATGCTGCTCGGTGAAACCTCCGCGACCGGCGCCTGGGGCTACGGCAATGAGTTCTACGGCCGCGAGGCTTGGCGCTTCGTCAGTGCTCAGCAGGAAGTGATGAAACTAGCCCTGACGGCGGTGGATTACCCGCCGATGCAGGACCCGGCTTCCTTCAACCTCGATGCGGTGAAGAGGCAGGTCGAAGCGATGATCAAGGCCAACTCGGGCAAGTAATGATCCAACCTGGACTGCCCCGAGCGAGCGCCCACCCGGGGCGCTCGCTCGACGGTCCTGCTACCTCAGGGAATAACCATCTAACGAGAGGATGCAACTCGTGCGAACTATTCGAATGCAAACGTCCTTGTTGTTAGGGACGTGCGTACTGGTTCTTTTCGTCAGCGATCAAAGCCTGATTCTTGCGCAGAAGATCCCGCCGGCGCCTGCGAGTTCACCGCCAAGCAAGACGAGCGACGTGGAAAAAACGATTCGCGAGAATGCGCAGCGTTTTGTCGACGCGTTCAACAAGGGGGACGCCAAGTTGGTCGCCGCCCTGTGGACGGAAGATGGCAGCTATGTCGACGAAACGGGCGAGCGCACCAACGGTCGCGAGGCTATCCAAAAGAAATACACTGCATTCTTCGCCGAAAACCGCGCTGCCAAGATTGAAGTCGCGATCGATGCGGTTCATCAGGTGAGCCCCGATACGGTGATTGAAGACGGGCATTCCAAGGTGACCTTCAACGCACAGACCGCCTCCGCGGCGACCGGACGCTATATGGTCGTGCACGTCAAGCGAGACGGCAAATGGCTAATGGCCTCGGTGCGCGACATGCCGGCTGAGCGATCTTCAGACCATGACCAACTCGCCGATCTGGGATGGCTGATCGGAGCCTGGCACGCCGAGCACCTCGGCGTGGAAATGACGATCGACTGCCGTTGGCTGGCCGACCAATCGTTCGTCGAAGCGACGTATTCCAAGCAGGTGGGTGACAAGGTTGTTCCCACGGCCACGCAAATCATTGGCGTCGATCCTCGCAGTGGTCGTATCACTTCCTGGATGTTTAACGCCGACAAGGGAATCGCGCACGGCGTGTGGATCCCGCAGAACACGGGTTGGGCCATCGAGTTCGCCGGTGTGAGCGCCGACGGTACCTCATCGACCGCCGTAAACATGCTCGGCAGGGTCAAAGACGGCGCTCGTTTGGAAGTCGACGAATCGAACCATCGGCGGCAAGTCCGTGGCCGATGCCGAAGAAGTCGTGCTCAAGCGAAAGTAGCGAACTCCCGGTCTCGCTTCGTTCCAGCCCGGACCAGGGGACCCCTTACCTCGAAGCCAAAGTCAGCAAAGGAAATCAAGTCATGATCCGATCGATTACGACTGTCGCCGTGGTTTTTTTCGCCGTGTTCGGCACGCATGAAGTGTTAGGTCGTGGATTCGGCGGTGGAGGATATCGGGGCGGCGAACGGGGCGGTGAGATGGGAGGGTATCGCGGCATGCCGTCGGATGGCGGCATGCACTCGGTTTCGAGCAGTCGATCCGCGGATGGCTACACTGTCGATCGTGGCGCTGTCGAAGGGCCTCATGGTGGAGTGGCCGCCGGCGCCTCGGTCACCGGTCCGCGTGGCAACACGGCTGACCGCGGTGTCGCCGAAGGACCGCGTGGCGGGGTCGCCGCCGGCGATTCGGCCACCGGCTCGCGTGGCAACACCTTCGACCGTGGCGCCGCCGTCGGTCCCAATGGTGGCGTTGCAGCCGGTCGCTCGGCAGTCGGTGCTGGCGGCGCTAGCGCCTCTCAAGGAATCGCGGCTGGGCCGGGCGGACGCGTGGCCGCCGGTGGTGTTGCGCACGGGCCCGAGGGAGCCGTTGCCGGTCGTGGAGTGGCCGACGATCGCTACGGTGCCGTGGGCGGATTTGGCTACATGTCTCCTTCCTCCCGTTATGGGCAAGCTTACGGAGTGCGCGCAGGGTTCGCCGGCAATGGCCTTTACACGCCGGACTGGTATGGAGCACACGCCGGCGCCGGGGCGCGGCCGGCGTGAAGACCGCGGCCTGGACTGGGGCGAGTTGGAACACGATGAACGGTTGGCTCGGGACCAGTGCCGTCCCCATGTATTACAACTACGGCAGCAACGTGGTGGCTCAAGGCGACAACGTGGTTGTCGACGGCCAGGATGCCGGCACCACGCAAGCGTACTATGAACAAGCCGCCGCGCTCGCCAAAGCCGGCGCTGAGGCCGCGCCCACCGATGATCAGAATTGGCTGCCGCTCGGAGTCTTTGCCATGACGCGAGGCGATCAGACGAACTCCAACATGGTGATTCAGTTGGCGGTCAGCAAGCAAGGCATCATTCGCGGCAACTTCACCGATACCAAGACGAACCAAACGCTGCCGGTGCAAGGGTCGATCGACAAGAAGACTCAGCGTGCCGCCTGGACGATAGGCGACCAAAAGAACGACGTCATCGACACCGGTTCGTACAACCTGACAAAGGACGAAGTTCCGGCGCTGCTGCACTACGGCAAAGACCGCACCGAGCAATGGTTGCTGGTGCGGGTGAAGCAGAATGACCAGAAGTAGAGCAAGAATTAACGGACGAGTGCCACGAGACAAGCGATTTCTTTTGCTCCACCGGCAAAGAACCTTGAACCTTGCGATTTGCCCTTTATGATCGCGACGACAGGAATAGTCCTATCATGAATTCCATCGCAATCGCCGGCATCGTGTTCACGTGTGCCTTCGGGGGCGCAGCGATTGGAATGTTCCTTCGCCCCGTGCTTCCAGAGCATCATTTGAGCAAAGACTCGAAGGACATCGTCAAGCTGACGATGGGGCTGGTTGCGTCGATGGCCGCCCTTGTGCTGGGCCTGCTGGTCGCCTCGGCGACGAGCGAGTTCAACTCGCAAGAGAGCGGCTTCCAACAACTGGCGGCTAACCTGCTGTTCCTCGACCGCACACTCGGGCACTATGGTCCGGAGGCGGAAAAAGCCCGCGAAGCGCTTCGCCGCACCGTCGCCTTGTTTCTGGATCGCAATTGGCCCGGCAGCGGTTCCTCTGGTTCCAAGCTGCAAGCCGATGAACTAACTTCGGAGGCCGACTTACTGTATGACGCGATTCGAGACCTATCGCCGACCAATGCGGGCCAGCAGGCCAGTCAATCGCAGGCTCAGCAGATCTTTACCGAGTTGGCGAAAACACGGTTGCTGATGAGTCAGCAGGAAGACGCCTCGATCCCGCGGCCGTTCCTGGTTGTGCTGGGGTTCTGGCTATTCGTGCTGTTTGCCAGCTTCGGACTCCTCTCGCCGCGGAATTTAACCGTCATTAGTGCGCTTTTCGTCTGTTCCCTTTCGGTTTCCGCCGCCGTTTTTCTGATTGTCGACTTGGATCAGCCGTTCGAGGGCCTGATTCAGATTTCGAGTGCTCCGCTGCGCAAGACTCTTTCTCAACTCGGTAAATAGCGAACCATGAATTGCTGACGAGTTGTATTGCGGTCGAAAAACGGAATGGGGCAACTAAACCTCCTCGCCAGGTTTTGATTTTTGTTCCGTCTCCAGCGAGCTCATGACTATAATCGCCGGCAGTGTCAGGATCGGGTTCCTGGCTCAGCCGTTATGGTAATTTGCACGCAGGATCAACCAAGTATGAACACGCTACGCGATCATTGCCTGACGATTGTTTGCGTCGTTTTGGCGTTGGACAGCACAACCTTGCTCGCCGCGGCCAGGCCGGCTCCTACCAAGGCCGACGTCTCCTACGGCCCCCATCCCCATCAATTGTTGGATATTTTCGTGCCGCCGCAAGGCGAGGGACCGTTCCCGGTGCTGCTTTGGTTCGGAGGATTATGGGACGCCAGCAAACACGTGCCGGACGTCAATCGTTTTTTTCCGGCCGGTTGCGCGGTGATTGGAGTTGAGATGCGGGTCATGCGAGAAGCGGCTGACGAAAAGGTGTCGCCGCCGGTCGCCGTCTGCATGCTGGATGCCCGTCGCGCACTGCAATACGTGCGTCTGCATGCCCCGGAGTGGAATCTCGACCCGACGCGCATCGCCGTGGGCGGGGGCTCGCAAGGAAGTCTTCCGGCGCTTTATCTCGGCTGCGCCGGGGAACGTGCCAATCCGAATTCGACGGATCCCGTGGAGCGCGTTTCCACGAAAGTAGCGTGCGTAGGAGCTTTTCGGAGCCAGCCGACCATCGATCCTAAGCGGATGCAGGACTGGGTTCCCGGAGTTCAATCGGGCGCCCGGCTTTGGGCTGCAGTTTCGCCGAATCGTTACGGCGGCGAGAGGAACTGCAGCCGCTGATTTCAGAGTGGTCGCCCGACGCGCTGCTGCACAAGGACTCGCCGCCGATCTATTTTGAGAATGAATGGGGCCTGACCCAACCAGATGACGCTAAAATCACGGAAGCGAATTACAAGACGCATTGTCCGCAGTGGGCCTTAGGGTTCCAAAAGATGGCTGAGGAGCACGGGGTCACCTGTTATGTGAAATACCTCAATCACCCTTCGGAAAAATACACCGACATGTGGGACTTCCTCGTGAAAGAACTGAAATCGGGTTCGAAATAAGGGGAAGGGACGTAACAAGGTGACGGATTGAAGGTGTTTGCATTAGTCACCTTGTCACCCCGTCAGCCAGTCACCCCGTCAGCCTCTCTGCGGCCTGCACCGCGTCGCTCAGCGTCAGCAGCGTTGCCACATCCAACTGTTCGGCCCGCACGTCGGCATTCAAATGCAGAGGACCTAGCAACGCGTCGACGTCGGCCTTGGTCAGCCGATCTTTGCAGATGCTGGCCAGCACGCCGCGGAGGAACTTGCGGCGATGGCAAAACAGTTGCCGGACGAAGCTGTGGAAGTGCGCCGGGTCGGCGATCCGATTTCGCAGTTCCTGATCGACGTTAACCTGCAGAATGGCCGACGTGACACGCGGACGGGGCCAGAACACGCTCGGCGGCAACGTGCGTATCAACTCGGCGTGGCACTGGCTTTGGATCCATACGCTGAGGGCACTGTAGTCTTTGGTGCTAGGACGGGCCGTCATCCGGTCGGCCAGTTCCTTTTGGATGGTGACGGTCATCGATCGCGGGCAAATCTCGCTGGAAAGCAAGTTCGAGATGATCGGCGTCGCCACGTTGTACGGCAAATTGGCGACGAGCTTCAAGCGGCTGCCGGGGCGGCTTTCCAGTTGCCCTTTCACCGCTTCGACGATTGCCGCGGACAGGGAGTTCTTGCTTTGCAGCACATCCTGCCGCAGCAACAACACGTTCGGCACGTCGAACAGCTCTTCGCTGGCAAGCTGGTGCATTTGCGGATCTATTTCAACGCTTACCACGAATGCCCCGCGCTGCGCCAGCAGGCCGGTGAGGGCTCCGGTGCCGGTGCCCACTTCCAGGACCACGTCGTCGGGGGTCAGTTCGGCCGTATCGACCAGGATCCCCAGCAAGTTCAAGTCGATCAGAAAGTTCTGACCGTGCTTCGCTTTGATCTCGACGCCCGCCTCGGCGAACCGTTTTACCAGGTAGGACACGGTCTGATGGCTGGTGACGGGAGCGTTCATCGGTCGGTTTTCGCGGCTTGGACGTTGATTGTCTGGAGTTTCATTGTCTGGACGCTGCGGTCGACATATTTGGCCAGTAGATCGGTTTCCAGGTTCACCGGATCGCCCTCGACCAGTTGGCCCAACGTGGTCATGCTCAGGGTATGAGGGATCAGCGCGACGCTGAACCGCTCGCGCTCGACGTCAACCAAAGTGAGGCTGACGCCGTCGACGGCCACGGAACCCTTGCTGGCCATCAGCCGCGTTAGCGCACGGCTCGCAGGCAAACCAGCAGGTCGACCAGTCGCGGTCGTCGTGCCGCGCGGCCAGCGTGCCGAGTCCGTCGATGTGCCCCGTGACGAAGTGGCCGCCTAGCGGGTCGCCGAGCCGCAAAGACGATTCGAAGTTGACCTGCCGGCCGGGGCTCAGCCGGCCCAGGTTGGTGCGGGCCAAGGTTTCCGGCCCCGCCTCGAAAGTCACCCGGTCGCCGTCCCGGTCGACCACCGTCAGGCAGCAGCCGTTAAGCGCGATGCTGTCGCCGACCGCAGCCATCGCCAGGGGCGCGGCGGCCACCACCAGCCGAACGCCCGGCGGCTGCTGTCGCATTTCGATCACAGTGGCCAGACCTTGGACAAGACCGGTAAACATGATCAAAACACCGGGTCCCGGTATTCTTTGCGATAGTAGAGGCGGCGCCAGGCGAAGTTGAGCGGCGAGTAGAGCACGAAGACGCAACCGATGATCGGCACGGAAATGTCGCGGATCACCATGATCGCCACGAGCGCGAATACCAGGCCAACCAGGTGGGCAAAACTGCGCTGCCCGCGAAACATCTGGTTGACGACGTGGGGATAGGGGATCCGCGAAACCATCAGGACCGACACCAGCACGGCAAACCAGGGCAGCACGGCCTGCACGACGTGGTCGATATCCGCGGCATATTGCAGCAACTGCGTCCCCTCGCGGCGCAGCTCGTAAAAGAGAATGGCAAAGCCGGCGATCGACGCCGCGGCGGCCGGCGACGGCAGGCCGCTGAAGTGCAAGTGATCGTCTTCCTCTCCCGTTTCGACATTGAAACGGGCCAGCCTGCAGCGCCGCGCAGGCGGCAAACGACGCGGCGATGATCCACACCGCGTCACGATGCCAATAGGTAAATCGTGGACACATCTTCACCAGCAAGAAGCCGGGCGCCACGCCAAACGTGACCACGTCGCACAAACTATCGAGTTGAGCCCCAAAATCGCTGGTCTGGCGAGCCAACCGGGCCACGTGCCCGTCGAGCGCGTCGAAAATCATCGCCAGGAAAATCAACCAGCCGCTCAGCATGCAGTTGTGCGTGTCATCCGTCGGATCCAACTGGCGCATCAATCCGCTGGGATTGTGAAACAGCGTGATGTCGCTTGCCATCGGCACGTCCGGCGTCTTCGGCGCATCGACGCGCGCGGCCACGACGATGGCGAAAAAGCCGCAGACCAGATTGCCCAGCGTAAACAACGTGGGAAAAATGGCGACCGTGCGAATGCGTCTCATGCTCGTGCTCTTAGCGTGCTCGTGCTCTGAATCTCGTCGAACCAGCGAATCGTCAATAACTGTGGGCTTTGTATGAACTGCTTTAAGTAGAAAGAATCCGCAGATGGCGCCGATGAACGCAGATGGGGAATGCAATATCTGCGTTCATCGGCGTCAACTGTGGATAATCTCCCGTCTTCATAATTCCTAGCTTCGTAACCAAGTCGTTGCTGTCTCCGGCGCTGGCACACGTTTCAACAACTCGTTGAGAATTCTTCAATTGGTTGCCGGACGAAGCCCGGGCGTCGCGTCGTCGCGGTAGCGAGCCAAAATGGTGTTGCCGCCATGCACGCAGGCGCCGACGCTGACCAGGATTTCCAAGTCAGGGCTCGTCGGCAGAATCAGTTCCGTCCGCGAGCCCAGTTTGATCATGCCGAATTTCGCTCCCCGCTGCACGATTTCACCCGGCCGGAGTTGGCAAACGATCCGGCGGGCAATCAAGCCGGCAATTTGTCGCACGACGACTCGCCGATGCGGCGGATCGCATTGCTCGAAGCCGATCCACAGATTCTCGTTGCGGAGCGCGCTTTCCGGATTCATGGCATTCAAAAACTCACCCGGCGAGTAGTGCATCCGCAGAACCCGCGATCGTACGGCGGCTCGGTTCAAGTGTACATTGAAGATCGACAGAAAAATGCCGATTCGCGTCGCCGGTCCGCCAATAAAGTCGTCGTGTTCCAACTGCGTGATTTCCGCGATCGTGCCGTCCGCCGGGGAGACCACCAGCCCCGGCCCGTCCGGAATTTGCCGGTAAGGATCCCGAAAGAAATACACCACCAGCCCCAACAGCACGGCCGGCCCGATCGCCAAATACCAATACGCGGTGCATGCCAACCCGATCGTCAGGGCCAGCAGCGGCCAGCCCATCAACTGCAATTCAGCCAGGCCCCAGCGGGCAAACGGCAGGCGGTCCCGCCAGAGGAACGGATCGGCCGACGGGGGCCAATCGCAATTCACCCCATTGCGGCAAAATTTCAGATCCCGCGGATCGAGAATTTCGTGCGGCGCCCCGGCAGTGTCACCAACCCGCAGGGCCGCCATGTGCTGGACATAGCCGGCACGAAATCGCCGCAGATACCAGCGGCGCAGCCGGCCCCAGGCCAATTCGACCTGGTAACAAACGCCGCCTCCGGGCTGTACGCTGCGTAGATTGTTAGGCAGCGGTTCGACTGCCGACTGGGAGCCTTTGATTTCGCCGACTTCGCTCATGGATCCAACGCGCAACTTGAAGGCTCAACCAAACTCAAGAAGATGGGGAATCCCTCATCGTAGCCGGTAGGCCGGGAATTGAGAAGGAAGGGACGATTAGAGCCATGATTACGGTCCTATTCGACCAACGCCGACGGATGCGGCTCCCGACTGACTAACGGAAGGATCCGCGGATAATAAATAGTCGTATAAGCCTGGGCCTTGCGGTGTTCATCCAGGTCGGCTTGCGACTGCCACCATTCGTGCAGCAAGAAGCGCGAAGGGTCGTTGTTTGATTGATACGCCTCCCAGGCGCACGCAACCCGGCTCCGCGCACGACAGCCGGCCGGCTTCGCCTAGCAACTGGCGCACGGCGGCAATATCACTGGATTGTGTTACCGTCAGCCAGACATTCAGATACAACATAGGTGGTCCTGTTTTCGATAAAAGTCATTTTATGAGCCAAAGCCCAGGGATTGCATCCCTAGGTGCTCGATAACCCAGGGATGCAATCCCTGGGCTTTACAAGAAACTTACGGTCATGCGGGTGAAATACGTCGGCTGTTTGTCAGCTCTCCTAATCTAATCCACGGGGCACCGTCCGGCGAGGGTGCCCTCAGACAAGAGGTCCCATGCCAGAACTGCCGGAAGTTGAAACCATGCGGCGCGGCATCGAGCCGGTCGTGGGCTCGCTCATTGACGCGGTCGAGCGGGCTCGTTGTGCCCGAAAGCCGATCCTCATCTCCCCCGCCCTGCCCCGCGTGCAGCGGCGGATGACGGGCCGCATTATCGTTGCGGTCGACCGAGCCGGCAAACGGGTCGTGATCCGCCTGGACAGCGGCGACGCACTGGTGATCGAGCCGCGGATGACCGGGCTGGTGCTACTGGCCGCACCGCCCACTCGCGAGCATTTGCGGCTGCGGATCGCACTTTCGGGGGCCAAAGTGCGGGAACTGCTGTACTGGGATCGCCGCGGGTTGGGCGTGGTTCGCTTGCTCGCCCCTGACGAATTCGACGATTGGTACGGACCGGACAAACTCGGTCCCGACGCGCTGGCGCTCACGACGGACGTGCTCTGCGAGCGGCTCGGCGGCAGCCGGCGGGCGATCAAGGTGGCGCTGCTCGATCAGCGGGCCGTGGCCGGCATCGGCAACCTCTATGCCTCGGAAATTCTGCACCTGGCCGGTCTGCATCCGGCGTTGCAGTGCGACAAGCTCAAAGGTGACGATTGGTCACGTCTCGACGCCGCCGTGCGCGAAGTGCTCAGCGACGCGATCCGGCATGAGGGCTCGACCCTGTCGGACGGCACCTATCGCAACGCGCTCAACCAAGCCGGCGGATATCAGAACCTTCACCGCGTCTATGGCCGGGCCGGAAAGACTTGCCCCGGCTGCGGCGGCGAGCCGATCCAGCGAGTCGTGCAGGCCCAGCGATCGACTTTCTTTTGCGGCGTCTGCCAGCCACCCCGCCGCCGGGCTCTGGCTGCGTTCGCTTAACAGCCGTTCGAAGAATTCTCAGCGAGCCTTCGGACGTTTGGCACTGGCTGTGCCAGCGCCGAAAATAGCGACAAATCGGCACTGGCGAAGCGGCACCTACGCGCAAGGGGGGCGAAGACGCGACGGACGAGCGGCACCGACCTGCACACAACCTTGGGACACTACCTCGCCGCCAACATCGTTCCTATTGTCTGCAACAGGAAGTAACATAAGGGTTTTGGGCTCGTGGCGGGCTCATGCACTCGTAAATCCCTTTCGGCGATTTCACATGGATACCGAACGTCCGAATCTCGACCGTCTTGTTGCCGATTTGCCTGCAAAAGAGCCGAATCCGCTACCGGAAGCTGGCGATCTTCCCGCGCACAGCGATGTTGGCGAAGCATCGCCGACCCAGTGGATGTGGAGGCTCCAAAGACCGGTCGCATACCGCGATTATTTGATGACCGCGCTGCTTGTGCTCCTTTGCGGTCTGATTGGCTTCGTTAGTCGCCAGTTGGAGTTGAGCGAGGCTAACATCGTGATGATCTTTCTGGCTGGCGTGGCTTTTGCAGCGGCCCGTTTTGGCCGTGGCCCCGCCATTTTTGCGGCGGTGCTCGGTGTGCTCGTGTTCGATTTCTTTTTCGTGCCTCCGATTTTCGCGTTTGCCCCGAGCAACGCGCAATACTTCGTCACTCTGAGCGTGATGCTGGGCATCGGGCTGCTCATCAGTACGCTAACGGCTCGGCTACAATCGCAGCTGCTGACTGCTCAACAGCAGGAACAACGCACGGCACAGCTTTACCGCATGACACGGCAACTCAGCACAATGGCTGGCACCGAGTCTTTGATCCTCACGGCCAGCCAGCTGTTGACACGAATCTTTCCCGGTGAAATAGCTGTTTTTTTTCGAGCAGCCGACGGTTCCCTTCAGCTACGAGTCGGCCCAAACACCTCGATAGCTCAGCATCCGATCAACGCCGTGGTGGCTCAATGGGTCGTGGACCACCATCAGACTGCTGGCCTCGGAACGGATAGGCTTTCGGATGCCACGGCCTTGTTCGTTCCGATGGTTGGCTCGCAAGGAACGATCGGAGCACTGGGCATGCTGCCGACCGACACAAGACGCTTTCTGGATCCTGACGAACGACGAATGCTGGAAACTTGCGCAGCCTGATCGCAGTGACGATCGAACGGGACCAATCGTTCAGGGAGGCTCAACAAGCGCAAGTACAGGTGCAATCGGAGCAGTTGCGAAATTCGTTGCTCAGCGCTGTTTCGCACGACTTGCGAACGCCACTGGCGACAATTGCAGTTGCGGCATCAAGTTTGCTGGAAAATGCGACAGAACAAAGTTGGCCATCGAAACTTGAAATGGTTCAGACGGTCGTCGACGAGTCGCGCCGGCTTGCCCGCCAGGTCGATAACCTACTGGGTATGTCGCGGCTGAACGCCGGTACGATTGTGTTGCATCGTGACTGGGAAGCGTTGGAAGAACTCGTGGGAGTATCGCTCTCACGGCTGCAACGCGACCTCAAGGGTCACGTCATTCGCGTCCATATCGGCGACGATTTTCCGCTGCTTTGGGTCGCCGGTGATCTCATTGAGCTTGTGTTGGTGAATCTGCTTGAGAATGCCGTCCGCTATACACCCGCCGGGAGCACGATTGAGATTTCCGCTGCCAACCGCGACGGACGGGCCGAAATCATAGTGGCCGACAGCGGTCCTGGCCTACCTTCAGGCAGTGAGTCACAAGTGTTTGACAAGTTTTTTCGAGGCCGCATGCAGATCGCAGATGGACAGCGAGGTATTGGCCTCGGTCTGTCAATTTGCCAGGCGATTATCCTTGCCCACAAAGGGCAGATTACTGCCGCCAACCGAGCCTCGGGAGGCGCAGAGTTCACGATCTTGCTGCTTTGTCCACAACAAAGTTCCAGGGGTACGTTGGAAGAAACTACTGGCACCGTCATCCCATCATGCACGTCTGTCGATTAATGTCTGTCGTACCCTCAGAGATGCCGCTGGTACTTCTCATCGAAGACGAAGCACCTATGCGCAAGTTCCTTCGCACTTACTTGTCCGGGGCGGGTTACCGCTTGCAAGAGGCAAGCACGGGTCAAGAGGCGATTTTACTAGCGGCACAACGGCCGCCCGATGTGATACTTCTTGATCTCGGCTTGCCGGACATAGACGGGCAGGAAGTGCTCCGCAAGCTCCGTGGATGGCTGAAAACGCCCATCATTATACTTTCCGCTCGGGATCAGGATGTTCAAAAGATAGCTGCCCTCGATCATGGCGCTGACGACTATCTGACGAAACCGTTCAGCACCGGTGAATTGCTCGCACGAATTCGGGTCGCTCTGCGTCGTGCCGCTGAAAAACAAAGCGGTGCCGAAACAGCTGTCTTTGAATCAGGAGAACTGAAGGTCGATCTCTTGGCCCGTAAGGTGTTCGTCAGAAATACCCAAGTTCACTTGACGCCGATCGAATACAAGCTTCTGACGACGCTGGTGCATCATTCTGGAATGGTCGTGACCCACCAGTATTTGCTCAAGGAAGTCTGGGGCGCAAACGTGTGCAAAGCACGCAACATCTCCGCGTCTTTATGGCCAGCTTGAGGCGAAAAATCGAAGATGATCCGACTCAACCGTGTCATTTGCTCACGGAACAAGGCGTAGGCTACCGGCTGGCGACAGAATGAGAATTGTCGCCGGCAAAAGAGAAACTCTCGCTCAATCGCTACGGCTTTCCAACGTTAGTCGTCGCTGAACTATGGGTCTCCAAGCGGCCTTAAACCGCGTTGGACGACTGGCCCTTACTTCAACTCCTCGGCCAAGCGATTCTCGCTTGTCGCGGCCGCGTACTGGCTGATCCCCAAGTGCTGTCGTTTGTTCCGCACGCTTCTTTACGTTGTCGTGGGCATAAGGATTTCATAAACCTCATAAAGTTCCCATAAAGATTGCTGAGGGGTGCAGCGAACGACGCCGACCTTTGAAGCAACTTGACTCCAATATCAATTGCCTCAGCTCTTCTCTTCGACTTCGCCTTCGTCCCTTTCTAACGGTATGCATTCACTGGGTTAACGGCCGAGTCGAGCCGCTCACGCGCGAGCCAGTTGTATGTCTCAGTAGTTCCAAGTTCGGGTTATGGATCGAATACTGCGCAAGGTGTTGAACCGTCGTGAAATAGGCTTGCCACCTCATGAAGGATCCAGTCCAACATTCGTTTGAAGCGCAAACGTTCGAGGTGCAGCGTGGGATTGTCGCGCGGTCCTTCCGCCAGTCGTGTTTGGTGAATCCAGACCCAGAGGTTTCGCAGGATCAATGCCACGGCGACGAACAGCAGTCGCAAGTGCGGATTCCGAGTACACGTATAGATGCGGGCCTGCCGCATCTGGCGATAGCTGGCTTCGATGCCGAACCGCTGACGATACCGCTTGCGAATTTCCTCGGGTGCTCCATGCACACGCCACGCAGCGTAGAACAGCTTCTGGGTGACTTGCTTCGCGTCTTTTCGCTTTCGATGCCTGCGATATCCCACACACACGGCCACCGCGACCTGCTTCCGACGATCCTTCATCGTATGGGCATACCAACCGGCCCGCTGTCGCTTGATCCACTGCAAGCCCGTAGCCTTGCCGCGCTTGGGCTTTCGCCCACGAAACACGACGGGCATCAAGAACGGCACTTTTTCCTGCTGCAAGAAGTCCACTACCGAGACGTTGAAGAAGGCGCGATCCAGCAGAACTCGCTTGATTTTCAGACCAATTTCGCGAATTTTTGCCAGCAGCCGCCGGAGCACGATGACCGTCGACTCGTGGCGACGGACCCAGGTCAGCGCCAGCGTGTAGCGACGGCCATAACTGACGATGCAGGCCGTCGCATAGGCGTGGAACTTCTTGGTGCCTTGACGTGGCTGGCCGTAATACAATTCGTTGCGACTTTTCTGCGGCTGTCCGTAATACGGCGACAAGTGCCAGTCGATGGCCAGTTGCCACGAACGCCGCCTCAGGCAACATGGCAACTCGCACGTCAACGCTTCGTTCAAGCGACGTTCCAGCACGGCCAGCGTCTTGGGAAGGCCCTCCTCCAAAGCGGTCATGATCGCCTGGTCGGACGGAGCGCCCGACACGTCGCGACAGGCCGCCGAGATCGAAATACTGCGTGCGGCCGCACGCAGCACGAAATTCCACACGACCAGCGCCGTGCAAAGCCAACCATGATCCTTCAGTAGCTTTGCTTGCAGCAACCATTGCAATGCCCACTCGTGAACTTCTCGACTCGATATGGTAGAACAGATTCGTGAACGCATGGCTCCCTCCTTGGATGACCTGCTTGACACAAGTCATTTACAAGGGGGACCTTGCGTTCACCTAGATCATTTCCGCCGAACTTGGAACTACTTTGTCTAGTATTCGACTCGTTGGCACAGTGCTTGCTAAAGCGAACGTGCGCTGCCATCGATTGTTTATAAACGGGCAACTGCTAATTCTGGTGAGACGAAGCGACGCAGCGGATCGGGGTCTGTGGCATTCTGCCTCAGCCGAGGGTTGTATCGAGCTTTATCGTCACCATTCGGGACAGATTTCCCGGCGCGTATGGCGCGCGCCAAGTCGATGGCAATCGTCGGAGTCCTTCTAAGAAGCGGGAGTCACCTATGACAGTGACGTGTACGAGAGCGATCTGTAAGAGATGGCTAATTGGAAAGTGGAGTCGCGGGCTCTTCATTGCGGGAGCATTGCCATTGGGGTCGGCCTGCGGTGCTACGTTGTTAGCTCAAGAGAAGCCGGCGGTGGAAGCCGCTCCGGCGGCGGCACCAGCGGCGGCCGCGGCTGAAACTCCAGCGGCGGCGGAAGAAAACCCGCCGCTCCCGCGGCGGATGCTCCGAAACCGCCCCTGTACTTCACAGGGTTGGACGAGGGCGGCAAGCCAGCCGTTGACCCCATCGGGGCCAAAGCCGGCGTGGGAGCCGTCCCGGCTGGCGACGGCAAGGGAGATATCCCGGCGAATCTCTCGAAAGAGGATATCTATGACCGCGTGGTTCATAACTGGTATTCCATCAACATGGTCTGGACCTTGATCACCGGGTTCCTGGTTATGTTCATGCAAGCCGGCTTTGCCTGCGTCGAAACGGGCTTGTGTCGTGCGAAAAACGCGTCGCATACCTTCGCCATGAACCTGATGATCTATCCATTGGGCTGCTTCGCGTTCTGGGCGTACGGCTTTGCTCTTGGTTGGGGTAACTGGTTTAGCGGGCCCGTTCCCCCAGGCTGGGTCGCCGCCCTGGGGCCAGGCTTAACGACGTTGAACGAAGGCATCGGCATAGGTGGCGACCCGGCCACTCCCGGAATCTTCAAGTGGGGCCTGCTGGGGACGAAGGGATTCTTCTTGCATGGCGTTAGCGACGTCAGCGTAATGGCCCTGTTTTTCTTCATGATGGTGTTCATGGACACCACGGCGACGATTCCCACCGGGACAATGGCTGAACGTTGGAGCTGGAAGAGTTTCTGCGTCTTCGGCCTCTGGGTCGCTTTTCCCTATTGCCTCTACGCTAACTGGGTGTGGGGCGGTGGCTGGCTGGCGCAGCTCGGAATCAACTTGGGCTATGGTCACGGGGCCGTCGATTTTGCCGGCTCGGGAGTCGTCCATTCAATGGGTGGCGTCATTGCCTTGGTGGGTGGAATCCTAATAGGCCCGCGCATTGGCAAGTACATCAACGGCAAGCCTCAGGCCATTCCGGGCCACAGCATTCCGATGGTTTGCGTCGGGACGTTTATTCTGGCATTCGGTTGGTTCGGCTTTAACCCAGGTTCGACGCTGGCGGGTACTGATCTGCGAGTTTCGTTTGTCGTGGTCAACACGATGCTGGCCGGGACGACGGCTGCCTTGGGATGCATGGTCTGGATGATGTTCGTCAAGAACCTGAAGCCGGATCCCTCGATGATGTGCAACGGTATGCTTGCCGGGCTGGTGGCCATTACGGCGCCTTGTGCCTTCGTCAGTCCGATGGGAGCGGGCATCATCGGCGCGATCGCCGGAGTACTGGTGGTCGAGGCGGTGTTCCTATTTGACCGGTTGGGCGTCGACGATGTGGTCGGGGCCATTTCGGTTCACGGCGTGAACGGACTGTTCGGGGTCATTTCCGTCGGCCTGTTCGCCACCGGCGAGTATGGCGGAGGCTGGAACGGCGTCGACCGCTTCAGTGGTTTGGACGAGGCGGGCAAGGAAGCATGGGTCAAGAGCGTGGGCTTCGCTTACGACGGAGTCCGCGGTTTGTTCTATGGAGATTCGTCGCAGCTCGTGGCTCAGTTGATCAGCGCTGCAACGGTGGTTGTGGTCGGCGGGGTGTTGTCGTTCGTCTGCTTCAAGCTCAGCGAGCTCATCACTCCGCTGCGCGTCAGCCGTGAAACGGAGCTGGAGGGCCTCGATCTCCCAGAAATGGGATCGCTCGGCTACCCCGACTTTGAACTCAAGGGGGGGCCACGCGACGCTTAATCCCGCGATCCGCAGGACTCGGATTCTATTTTGCGGAGTAACCCCTTTCCGGCAGCGAGGACTGCCGGAAAGGGCCTCCGCAAAAGCGGATGTGCTGGCTAACGCGTTCAGTGCGGGAACCGTCAAAACACAGCTGCGAGTGAACCACGACATGGGCTCGACTCGCATACGAATCTGGCTCTCCGCAGCCAGAAGGACGCCTCCGGCTTGGGCGATTCGCCTCGCCCAAGTCGGAGGTTATTGTCGAATCATTTCCGGTTACCGATCGAGGATTGCAATCCGACCGACTACCGATTGAGACTGGCAAGGGGCTCGCCAGGGCTCTGCTTGCTCCCGCTCTGGCTTACCGCTTAGCCAGAAGGACGCCTCCGGCTTGGGCGGTCCGCCTCTGCCCAAGTCGGAGGTTTTTTGGGTATTTGCATTGTCTCCGTCCTCCGTGTACCTTGTTGCCGGGCTTCCGAGCGCCGATTGAAGCGACGGCACAATAAAGGGCTGGACGAATGGACGATCGACCACAGGCGATTACGTCAGCGTCCGTTGTTCATGAAGGTGCCCCGGCAACGGTTCCACCGGCCGCGGACGCTTCTCATGTGCCAGACATTGCACGGGAGCCCCTCGACGACGGGCATCATCCGCGCAGTTTCTGGCTCTGGGTGATGTGTCTGACGGGCGTGGACTATTTCAGCACGCTCGGCTATCAGCCTTCAATTGCCTTTGCAGCCGCCGGCGTGCTGGCCCCGCTGGCCACCGTGGTTCTGGTTCTGGTAACGCTACTCGGAGCATTGCCGGTTTATAACCACGTCGCGGAGTGTTCGCCGCATGGCCAGGGCTCGATCGCAATGCTCGAACGGCTGGCGCGGGGCTGGTGGGGGAAAGCGATCATGCTCTCCTTGTTGGGCTTTGCGGCCACGGACTTCGTGATCACCATGACGCTCTCGGCCGCCGATGCTTCGGAGCATCTGTTGCACAATCCACTGTGGCAGCACGTGCCCGGCTTCGTATCTGCCTGGACCGAGGATCGCCAGCGTATCACGGTGACGATGATCCTGATGATCCTCTTGGGCGCCAGTTTCATGCGCAGCTTCAAGGAAGTGATTGGAATGGCGGTCGTCATTGTCGGCGTGTACCTGGTGCTGAATCTGATCGTGATCGGCAGCGGCCTGGCGTATTTGGTTGCTCACCCGGAAAAACTTCAGGCCTGGTATGTCAACCTGGTGCAGGGCAACTGGTACTTGGATACGCCGACCCCGGAAAACCACGGCTGGGGAACAATGTTATTGTTGAGCTTGTTGTACTTTCCCAAACTGGCGCTGGGATTGAGTGGCTTCGAAACGGGAGTTGCGGTGATGCCGCTGATCCAGGGAGGGCCCCAGGATGATCCCCACCGTCCGGCCGTCCGTATCCGCAATACTCGGCGACTGCTGGCGACGGCGGCGGTCATCATGTCGCTCGCCTTGCTGGGCTCGGCCATGGTAACGGCCACGTTAATTTCCCCGGAGGATCTTCGCGAGCCGGGTCCCGCAGCCAATCGCGCGTTGGCATTCCTGGCCCACGGCGAGGGTTCCGGGCCCATTAACCCGCTGTTTGGCGAATGGTTCGGCACGATCTACGATTTGAGCACCGTCGTCATCCTCAGTTTCGCAGGCATGAGCGCGATGGCTGGCCTGCTGAACCTGGTGCCGCAGTACCTGCCCCATTATGGCATGGCGCCGGAATGGGCGCGTGCCGTGAGGCCGCTAGTGATTTTGTTCACGTGCATCAATTTGTTGGTCACCTGGATCTTTTCCGCGGATGTCGTTGCCCAAGGGGGCGCTTACGCCACCGGCGTACTGGTGCTGATGTCGAGCGCTGCCGTTGCAACGGTGATCGACCTGTGGCGGAAGCGCCGCGGATCCTGGCTGCGTCGCACTCCCTGGAGGTATGTCGCGATCACGGGGGTCTTCATTTACACCACGCTGGCCAACATGATCGAGCGTCCCGACGGCATCAAAATCGGCAGTTGGTTTATCCTCGCGATTGTGATTTCGTCGTTTTTTTCGCGGCTCCGACGCAGCACCGAATTGCGCTTCAAGGCATTTCAATTTGCCGACGTCCAGTCTCGTTTTCTCTGGGATTCGTTGAAGCTGATGGAGTTCCCGGTCCTGGTTCCTCACCGGCCTGGCCGTTTATGCTTGCAGGAAAAGGAAGCACAAATCCGGCGGCGACACCGCTTATCGGCCGAAGTGCCGATCGTTTTCATCGAGGCTGAGTTGGGGGATCCCAGCGAGTTTCAACAGAGCCCGGTCATGGAAATCAAGGACGAGGACGGGCGTTTCATTCTTTCCGTTCGCAGTTGTGCCTCGGTCGCGCACGCGATTGCCACCATCGCCTTGGAGTTGTCGCAGTACGGCAGTCCTCCGGAAATCCATTTCGGCTGGTCTGACGAAAACCCCTTGTCGGCGGCCATCGGCTTTTTCTTGTTCGGCGAGGGCAACGTTCCCTGGCGCGTCCGCGAGTTGATTCGCAAGGCCGAGCCGAATCCCGAGCGGCATCCGGCGATCGTGATCGGTTGAGCCGAGCGGCCCCGCCAGGCAAGGTCGATGCGGACGACTGAGCCAGATCCGCCTGCACCGAAACGGAATCCGCCAAGCGGTTCGATGCCTGGAGACTTGCCTCTCGGTTGTGCGGCATCTGCTTTTCGCGGACCCCAAGGGTTAAGCGGCTAACCGGTTCCAGGATTTATTGCACTCTCGCGCGATTTGCGATCTAATTGAAACAGCAGACTGCCCCATGTCTGCGTCTTCCCGCCTTTTACTCCAGGAGTCGATTCCATGTCCCCTACAGCGCAATTGCCCGGATTGTCAAAGCTCTTCTGACAGCGTTTCGCGGCGCAAATTCCTGCACAGCGCGGGAGTCGCCGGCGCCGCGGCGGTTGCCGCTGGGGCAATTCCCGCCTGGAGTCATGCGGCCGATGCCACATCCAACGGCGGGCCGGCCGGCGACGCAACGCCTGAATCGATCGTCAAGCATCTCTTCGCGTCGCTGTCCGATCAGCAGAAGACGAAGATCTGTTTTAGCTGGGACCACGTGGACAAGCGCGGACTGCTGCGGACGCGCGTCGCAAACAACTGGCACGTGACCGAGCCCACGATTAACGGCGACTTTTACACCAAAGATCAGCAGGCGATGGTCCGGCAGATCTTCGAAGGCATCATTCAGCCCGACTGGCACCAACGGATTTACAAGCAGCTGGAAGACGATGCGGGCGGTTTTGGCGAAGATCAGAACATCGCCATCTTCGGCACGCCCGGCAGCGACCAATTCGAGTTTGTGATGACCGGCCGCCACATGACGATGCGCTGCGATGGCAATACGTCCGAGCACGTGGCCTTTGGCGGGCCGATCTTTTACGGCCATGCGGCCTCGGGCTTCAACGAAAAGCCGAATCATCCCGGCAACGTCTACTGGAACCAGGCCTTAGCCGCCAACAAGGTCTTCGAGATGTTGGACGGCAAGCAGCGCCAACAAGCGCTGGTCGAGCAGTTGCCCAAGGAATCGCAAGTGGCTTTCCACGGTTCGCAGGCACTGCCCGGGCTGGCGGTTTCCGAGATGACCTCCGATCAGCGCGAGCTGGTGCAAGAAGTGCTCGGGAAGCTGATCGAACCGTATCGCCAAAGTGACCGCGATGAAGTGAGTAAGTGCCTGAAGGCCCAAGGGGGCCTGGATAAGTGCGCCCTGGCCTTCTATCGCGAAGGAGACTTGGGGGGCGACCAGGTCTGGGATTGCTGGCGGCTGGAAGGGCCGTCGTTCGTCTGGTACTACCGCGGCACGCCCCACGTGCACGTGTGGGTCAACGTGGCCGACAATGCCGACGTGAAGACGAACGCCGCCGGATAGGCGGGAGGCGGCGTTTTGCCCTCTTGATGCCGCCCAATCGGCACGAA
The DNA here is from genome assembly GCA_963807715.1 of uncultured Planctomycetia bacterium. GTDB lineage: Bacteria > Planctomycetota > Planctomycetia > Pirellulales > PALSA-1355 > CAWECK01. The sequence goes on along the minus strand of CAWECK010000011.1, from coordinate 143,933 downwards.
CAGTATAAGTCATCGGTGTCGCCGGTGCGATTTGCCCTGGGCGATTTCTTGGCCTATCTAAATGATAGGCTCGGCGGAGTGCCGCTTTTTGTTAGGATTTGCACCCCCCAAGCCTCGGGCAAGCGTTGCTGTTGCGCTTTTTCGCTGCTGGTTGTGGGGCGGCCGGTCCATCCAACTGGGCGGCCACTTAATTGCATATGCCGTATCATCAGGAAACTTCCGACGCCAACTTCTTTGCGCTGGTGCACCATGTGCTAGAGAGCAACCGGCCAGTGACCAACGCGGATCGCCGTGGAAACGACCGGCACGAATACGCGTGCCGGCAATTCATAGCGCCCTATGTTGGTGGGAACCTTCCGAAACAGATTGAGTTTCGCCTGGTTCGCTGTCAGGATCTTTCCCCCAGCGGCTTTTCGTTCCTGGCAGCCGAACCGCCGGATTGCGAATACCTGGTCGTGGCGCTTGGCAGTTGTCCCTACATCTTTGTTTCGGCCCATGTCGTTCATGCTGCCGCCCAATTGATCGACGGCGTGGAACTGTTCGCCGTGGGTTGCCGTTTTGTCGCTCGCATCAAGGGCATTGTCTACGGCCAACGGTTGGGCGAGCCCTGCTGATAGACGGCTGAACGAGCCACGCTTCCCAGATTCCCGCACCCTGTGCTTGACAGCCTCCGCGCCTGGGGGATGGTGAACAGGTGACGAAGCCGGGCGCGGGGGCTGCTCATTTCGCGCCACGGTTTCGCGATCGTCCTTCTCGGCAGCTTTCTCTGGCGTTACACGGCGATTCACGATGCGTAGGCGCCCTCCGACGACAAGTGACCTGGGCACGATTGCGCTGCGGTATGCGTGCGCTCTGGTCTGGCCTGGCTGTCGCTCTGGGGTGCGGCTGGCGGCCAGCGGTGGCAGACGACTCGGCCGCGGTGAGCCGCGCGGCAGCCGCCAATTGGCCGGTGGAGCACATCCGGCTCACCAGCGGCAAAGAATATGACGGCCTGATCGAAAGCGAAGGAGCGACGAGTGTCGAGTTCATCGAAGTTCGTCGCCAGCCGGGCCGTCCCATGTCGTTGTTGGTGCGAACGATCGATCGGCGTTCGATTGCCGGCTGGCAGCGGCTCAGCGCGGAGCAGCAGCGCGAGCTCCGGGTGCGAATCGAAAAGTTCAAGAACCGCTCGCGGATCGAAGCCCGGCGCATGGGAGACCTGCCGCTGACCGCAGTCCGTCGCGACAACGTGGTCACCTGGCAATACCAGGGGGACTGGTTTTCGCTCGATAGCACGGCCGACGAACAAACCAGCCGCCGCTCGATCGCATCGATCGAACAGGTCTTCATGGCCTTCCGGCAGATTCTTCCGCCGCGGCAAAGCCCTCAGCGCCGGCTGCGGATCGAGTTATTCGGCTCGACGGAGCAATACCGCAATTTTCTGCGCGGCTGCGGCTTGGAAATCGAAAATCCGGCGTTCTTCGTGGCCGACTTCAACCTGCTGGCGGCGGGGAGCGAGATGAACCGCTTCGTGGCTGAACTGGCGAAAGTGCGGCAAAAACATCAGGCGGTGCTCGAAGATTACGATCGCCAACTCAAGGACCTGCCCAACCGGCTCAAGCAACTTGGCGAAGAGCTGCAAAAGGCGAATTACCCACCGGCCGATCGGCAAAAGATTTTGTTGGCGGAGCAGAAGCGGCTGGAAGACGAACGCCACGGCATTCAGCAGCAGATTCAAGTGGTGGACCGAAAAAACGCGACCCACTTCCGCGAAGTGTCGGGCGTCATGTTCTCTCGGCTGTACCACGAGGCATTCCACGCGTATCTGGAAAACTACGTGTACCCGCACCAGGATTTCGACGTTCCGCGCTGGCTCAACGAAGGCCTGGCGCAAGTCTTCGAAAGCGGCTTGCTGGAGGCCGACACACTAAGGGTAGACGTGCCGAATCCGCGGACTTTAGCCGCGCTGCAAAGTGATTTGCGCGGCCCTGAACCCTTGTCGCTCTCAGACCTGCTTGTGGCCGACGCGAACACTTTCCTGGCGGCCCACCGCGACAATTCGGCGGGTGCATCGCGGCTCTATTATTATTCCTGGGGCCTGGCCTACTATTTGACGTTCGACCGCCAGTTGCTGGGCACGCCGGCCTTCGAGGCCTACGTCAGTCCGGCCGCCGCCGATGCCCGGCGGTGGCTCGCTTCGAACAATTGATCGGCATGCCGCTCAGTCAATTCGAGCCGCGCTGCGCGAGGCGATGCGCGGGCTTAAGTAGGCGAAATGAACGCAGCCGCCACGGGTTCTTCTCCGTGCCACACGAGCAATCGGCGCCTACGAAGCCTCGATCGCCGCCAGCAATCGCGAGGTAATCTCCTGCAAGTGCCGTTCGTCCTCGATTTTCTGCCCAGCCTGATCGGTGACGTAAAACACGTCGACCACCTGGTCGAGATACGTGCCAATCTTGGCACGCGACACGCTGAGCCCAAGCTCGAACAGGGTGCGGGCAATCGTGTACAGCAAGCCCATGCGGTTCGTCGCGAAGATGTCCAGGATCGTAAAGTGGTCGGAACTGCTGTTGTCCGCTTGAACCCGAGTCGGCAGTTTCGCCGTGGGAGGGCTCTGGGTGGAGCCGATATGCCACAGCGAGCGGAAGGCCGGTTTGTCTCCGTCGCCCCCCTTGAGCGATTCGACCAGCGACCGATTCACGGCGGCCAGGCGATCCGCGGGGGGCTCGCCATAGAAGTCGGGGTCGAGGACGTAAAAGCGGTCGAGCACGAGCCCGTCGGCCAGGGTGTTGATCTCCGCGGACAGGACTTCAAGTCCCTGGCTGGCCAGCGCACCGGTCAATTTGTGGAAGACGCCCGGCGTGATTGCTTCATGCGTGCTGACGATGAACTCCACGGTGCGGCTGTCGGGCAAATAGCGGCCGTTGGCCCTCGCTTCGCTGGCCGGAAGTGCGCGTAAGGCCCGTAAGTCGGCGGCGATAACCGTCGGCGGGCGCGCTATTCAGATAGGCGGGGGGCAACACGTCAATTTGCCGCTCGTACCAGCCGTGGTTCGCTTCGCCGGCCAGCAACGAGCGCAGCTCCTGGCGACGGCGGTTGAGTCGTTGTTCGGTGGTCTCTTCGAGCGAAGTATCGGCCGCCAGGTGAGCCCGCGTGCGGCGATAGAGGTCCGCCAGCACTTCGGCCTTCCAATCGTTCCACACGCCCGGCCCCACGGCCGAAATGTCCGCCGCGGTCAGCACGAAGAGCATGTCCAGCACTTCCGGCGAGCCAACGTCAAAGGCGAAGCGAATGATCAGTTGGGGGTCGCTGGTGTCGCGGCGGAAGGCCAGGTGCGCCATCATCAGATGTTTATGTACCAGGAACTTGAGCGTCTCGGCTTCGCGCAGTGGCAGCCACAGCCGCTTGGCCACGTCCGCCGCGATCTTCAGGCCGACTTCGCTGTGGTCTTCGACGTAGCCCTTGCCCAGGTCGTGGATGAGCAGCGCCAGGTGCAGCGTCCGTTTTTGCTTGATACCGCGATACACGCGGCCCAAAACGCCCGTGTCGGAGAAAAACTCCGTGGCCCGCTCCACGGCCAGCAGGCAATGCTCGTCGACCGTATACTTGTGATACTCATTGAATTGCAACAGGCAGCGGGCGTGGACAAACGCCGGAACGATCTTCTCGAGCACTCCCAGCTCGTGTAAGCGATGCAACAACTCTCCCAGCCGGCCGGGCTGAGACAGGAGCGACAAGAAACGCTCGGAAGTTTCGACGTTGACGTTACCATTCAAGCCTCGGACCGCCGCCCGCACGGCCACCCAGGTGACGGGATCAATTCGCTTGTTGTGCAGATTGGCCAAGTCCGCCAGCCGCAGGACTTCGCGTAGATCGGTGCGCAGCTTGGCCAAGCCGCGCGTCGTGGCGGCAATATGGCGCGGCCCGACGCGATAATCTCCTTCGACCCGAAAGCTGAACACGCGACCGAAAAAATCGAGCAAGGCGACTCGCGGCAGGCTGCTGTTCACCAGGTTGGAAACGATGCTCCACACGGCTTTCGTGTGACGGAAATAGTCCTGCATGAACTGTTCAACCGGCAAAATGGCGTCAGTCCCGTGAAAACCGTACAGATGCGCCAGCCGCAACTGCTCGGTTTTATTGAGGATGTCGAACGATTTCCCGGCGGAAAAGTGCAGCTCGTTTCGCAACCGCAACAGGAATTCGCGGCCCCGCTGAATGACGCGCTGATCCTCGGGCGTCAGCACGCCGAACAACTGCAGCTCGTTCGGATCGGCCGTGCCATAGCGGACAAACCCGACCCAGCGCAGGAGCTGGATGTCTCGCAGACCGCCGCGCGATCGCTTGACGTTGGGCTCCAACAGATAGAGCGTCTCACCGTATTGCGCGCGCTCGTCGCGGCGAGCCTGGTCGATGTCGGTAATCAGACTGGCTGAATGGCCGCGGACGCGCCGCTGGAAGCTTTGCTGAAAATGATTGAACAATCGCGTGCTGCCGGTCAGGTAGCGAGATTCGACGAGAGCCGTGGCGATCGTCGCATCGTCCAGAGCCAATTGGCAGGCCTGGCGCGTTGTGCGCATGCTCTGTCCGACGTCGAGTCCCGCATCGAAAAGATCTCGCAGCAGCCGCTTGGCCAAAGGCACAACCTCGTCGCCGCCGGAGTGCAAGATCATCAAGTCCACGTCGCTATAGGGGGCCAGGTCCCGGCGCCCATAACCACCGTGGGCAATCAGCGCGAGGTTGTCGCGCAGGAATTGGGCGTTCGCGGGTGACAACTCCGCCATCGCTCCCTCGAAGATTTCGAGCACCACGGAATCGACCAGCTCGGTCAGGTGCGCGCAAACCTGAATGCCCGGCGATCCGGCCAGGTGTTCTTGACGGATCTGATTTCGTCCCTCGCCAAGCCGCCGGCGGGACGCCAAAACGGCGGGACGAAGCAGCGGGGTGATGGTCACTGGGCGTCCTCTACAGCGCGTTCTGTCCCGTTTCGCCAGTGCGGATGCGAATCACGTTGACCAGATCGCTGACAAAGATTTTGCCGTCGCCGATTTGTCCCGTCTGGGCCGACCGCAAAATCGTCTCCAGGATGCCGCTCAGTTGTTCCTCGGGCACGGCGATTTCGATTTTCACCTTGGGCACGAAGTCCACGGTGTACTCGGTGCCGCGGTACATTTCGGTGTGCCCTTTTTGGCGTCCGAAACCGCGCACCTCACTGATTGTCATGCCATGCAGGCCTTGCTCGTTGAGAGCGTTTTTTACGTCGTCGAGCTTGAAATGACGCACAATGGCTTCGACTTTTTTCATGCGAAACTCCTTTTTACATGGAAATGGCTTGGACCGGGATTGAATCGAGCCCAGCCGGACGTGCGATTGTTATAGGAAAAGATACCCCTCCTCACCATGCTGGCTATAGTCGAGCCCTTCGATTTCATCCTTGGTTGCAACCCGCAGGCCGATCGTGGCATCGACGACTTTTAAGATCAGAAACGTGGCGACCGCGGCGAAGACCCAAGTGACGGCCGTGGCCACGAGTTGCCCCTTGAGCAGACTGCCGCCTTCCCACAGTCCCAGCGGTTTGCCGTGGTTCAAATCCGAAACGGCCCGGGTCGCAAAAACACCGGTCAGGAGGGCGCCCAAAGTCCCGCCAACGCCGTGGACGCCAAACGCGTCCAACGCGTCGTCGTACTTGTATCTGGCCTTCATGACGGCGCAAGCCAGGTAGCAGACGATTCCCGCGGTCAGCCCCATCAAGATCGCGGGCATCGGGGTGACATAGCCGGAAGCTGGCGTGATGCAGACCAATCCGGCTACCGCGCCGGAGCAGGCTCCCAAGACGGTCGGTTTGCCATGCTTTAGCCACTCCACTCCTGCCCAACCGAGCAAACCGGCTGACGCGGCGAAGTGCGTGGCGGCGAAGGCCGACGAGGCGATTGTATTGGCGGCCAGCGCACTGCCGGCGTTGAAACCGAACCAGCCGAACCACAACAGGGCCGCGCCCAGCGCGGTGTACGTTAAGTTGTGAGGCGGCATGGGGTCCGTGCTGTAACCTAACCGTCTGCCAATCAACAGGGCGCAGACCAACGCCGAAATCCCGGAGCTAATATGCACGACCGTGCCGCCGGCGAAATCCAGGGCTCCACCGGCGATCGCCCGCGGCGAGTTGTACATGAGCCAGCCGTTGTCCCACACCCAGTGGCACAGCGGACAATACACGAGGGTTCCCCACAGTAGCGAGAATGCCACCATCGCGCTGAACTTCATCCGCTCGGCAAACGCGCCGCAAATGAGCGCCGGCGTAATGATGAAGAACATGCCTTGAAAGAGCATGTGCGTCAGCAGCGGTATCAGAGGCCTGCCGGCGGCATCCAGGAACATGGGAACGCTGGGTTCGTTTTTCGCGTCGTCCCAAGTAGCGGTCACGCCGTTGAGAAACACATGTTCCGTGGTGCCGATCCAGGGCGCATCCCCGCCGCCATCCCCGCCGAAACTTAATGAATACCCCCACAGAGCCCACACGATACTGTTGAGCCCCATCAGAAAGACGCACTGCATAATCACACTCAGCACGTTCTTTTTGCGAACCAGGCCGCAATAGAACAAGGCAAGTCCCGGGGCCGTCATCAACAACACCAGGGCGGAACTGGTGAGCATCCAGGCATTGTTCGCGGACCAGCGCGCCTCGGTGACGCGGGCGTCGAGATTGGTCAATGAAGGTTCCCGCTTGTTCGCGCCGGCTGGAGTCGTATTTTCGGCCGCCGAATCGGCCGGAGCGTCTTCGGCCCGAGCCGCAGTGGCCAACAGGCAAATCGCTCCCCATGCGCAGATCAGGATCGCCTTCCAAAAATTGCTAACCATCGCAGTCTCCTACCGGCCTGGATCGTCCGACGTAACACCGGCGTGTCCTTGACTCGGCCGCCTAGTCCGATAAAGGCCGCTTAGAGCGAGTTGCCAAGGAATGTGGCCGGAAAGTTCGTGCATTTGCGCGGGCTGCGCGCGGTGTATAAGTAAGCTGAACAGACTAGTGTGCCCGCCTTTTGCCGTAAAGTGGAACACTGTGGAATCAAGCCCGTTCCAGGGGACCTTTTCCCGCGTGCCGCGGGTAGCCGCCCACTTCGCGGCGGCGGCGTCAGAAGGGCTTCCGCCACGCAATGTCAGGACTGCCGGCTGCGGCATTCACCGCCCGGGCCAGCACAAAAAGCAGATCGCCCAGGCGATTTAAGTACACGAGCAGGTCGCTGCCGATCGGCTCGGACGACTCTCGCGCCAGGGAAACCAGCCGGCGTTCGGCCCTGCCGGCAGACGGTCCTGGCCAGGTGCAATTGGGCGGCGGGTTTGGTTCCGCCGGGCAAGATAAACTGCGTCAGGGGCTGAAGCGCTGCCTCGAAACGGTCGATGGCCTGTTCCAGCACGGTAATTTGCCGCGGGCCGATCAGGGCCGTGCCATGGGCGGCCGGATCGGGCGTGGCGAGCTCGGCCCCGAGCGAGAAAAGCTCATTTTGAATCTGCTCCACGAGCGAATTCACATCGGCCGGCAGTCCCTCGGCCCGCGCCAGTCCGAGGATGCTGTTCAATTCGTCGACATTGCCAAATGTCTCGATCCGGAGCGCGTCTTTGGGCACCCGGGGACCGCCGAAGAGCCCGGTGTCCCCTTGATCGCCCGTTTTGGTGTAAATCTTCATGGCAGCGACCGGCGCGAGTCCCTGGGCTGGAGAGCCCCCGCGAGTGTCGCGGGGAACAGGTGGCAGAAGGTATAATAGGGCCAACGCTATGATAGAGCCATTTGGCCGAATATGCGAGTTGCGCCGCGAGGCGATGTCTAGTTCACTTACCCATCCAGGAGGCCGCATGCTCCGCCCAAGGATTCGCGTTCTACTTAATTCGACGTCACCTCAGCCAAGCCGGTCCTCTGGCAGGATTTCTCGCGACATGGCAGCCATGTTTACGGTCTGCGTGCTATTGGCTGGGAGAACGTGCTCGCCGGTCGCCGCGGCCGATGAGTCGCTGGAAAGCCGCTATCTGCACAACGTCCGCCAATTAACGAGCGATTTTGTAAAAGCCGGCGAAGGATATTTCTCGCCCGACGCGAAGACCATTATTTATCAGGCCGTCCTGCGCGGTTATCCGTTCTACCAAATCTACACGCAGACCCTTGGCTGGCGGCGTGCCGCGGATGGTGAGCACGGGCCGCGGACGCACGACTTGCAGCAGCTTCCGGCCGGATGGCCACAAAATCATCTTCGCCTCAAGCCATTTGGATCCGCAGCTGTCCGCGACCGAAGAGGCCGAACGGCAACGCCAGGCCGAAGACGCCCGCACCGGGCAAGCATCGCCGCTACCAGTGGGATTTCGATCCCTACATGGACATTTTCGAGGCCGACCCGGATGGCGGCAACCTGATGCAACTGACCAACACCAAGGGCTACGACGCCGAGGGGGCCTTTTCGCCCGACGGCAAACTGATCGCCTTTTGCAGCGATCGGGACGGCGACCCGGACATTTATCTGATGAATGCCGACGGCAGCAACGTGCGCCAATTGACCAACAACCCGGGCTACGACGGTGGCCCGTTCATTTCGCCCGACGGCAAGTGGGTGATCTTATCGCAGCGACCGCAAGAAGGAAGGCTTCTTGCAGATTCACGCCATCGGCATCGATGGGCAGCATGACACGGCGCTGACCGACAACGTGGGCGTCAATTGGGCGCCCTATTGGCATCCTCGGTTGCCGTACATCATTTGGACCGGAGCCGACCATTCCGATCCGCAGGCCCGGCCCAATTACGATTTGTGGCTGATGCGATTCGACGTACATTGACGGGCTGATTGTGCCCAGGCCGAATTTCACGCGAATCACCGACAATCCTTCGGCCGACGTGCTGCCGGTCTTTTCTCCGGACGGCAAGCAATTGATGTGGACGAGCAATCGCACTGCGGACCATTCGAGCCAACTGTGGATCGCCGACTTTGAGCTGCCGGCGGATAAAGGTGACGGGGTGACGAGATGACGGGGTGAAATTCCCGAGCCGGATGCGTAAGCATCCCGGATTCCTTGCGGCACGGTGACAAGGTGACATATTCCGAGCCGCAATGTCAGGCACAGGAGTGCCGTGACCTACGGCTGATAGGAGGCTTGCTTTCCGTAGTTCCAGGGCTTACAAACCCGTTCTACGGATCGTCCACCCCAGAGGTGTCACAATCGGGGGGGGTGAGGGCTGGTTTTGCTTGCCTGGCTGCACGCTGCTTGATTAGGCTACGGTTACGCACCCTTTGAGCCGTTCCCGCGGTCCCTGTCATTCGTTGCTGTCCTTGCTGGAGGTGAGCTGCCATGTGGAGGCTGTTTTGTTCCCACGTTTCCCCGACGCCGCGCTATCGCTCGCTTCCGCTGCGGACCCCTTCGCCAGTATTGTTGGCCATGTTCGCGCTGGTGCTCGCGCCGGCACGCGCGGGAGCTGAGGCGGAAACAACCAAGCCGGCCACGCACAAGGTCGCCGCGGGGCCGTTTCGCGTGGAGTTATCGCTTGACGGAATCCTGGAATCGAGGGAGATGCATGAAGTTGTCCTGCGGCCCGACAACTGGACCGAACTGACGGTTCGCGAGGCGGTGGCTCACGGCAAAACGGTAAAAAAAGGGGACGTGGTCATCTCCTGCGATCCGACCAAGATCCAAGAGAGCATCAAGGACCTCGAAACCACGATCAAGATCGAAGACCTGAGCTTGGAGCAAAACCGGGCCGAGATCCAGGCCCTGGAGCATTCGATTCCCCAGGACCTGGCCGAGGTCGAGCGGGCCAAGAAGACCGCCGACACCAATCTCAAGTATTTTTTGCAAACCGATCGGGAATGGCTTCATCGCACGGCGGCTTTCATGGTCAAGGTGTACGGCCAAATGCTGGAGAACGCCCAGGAGGAGTTGAAGCAACTTGAAAAAATGTACAAGGCGGATGATCTCACGGAAGGGACCGAGGAGATCATTCTCAAGCAGCAGCGTTTCCAGGTCGAAGTCTCGACGTTCATGACGGAGCAGGCCAAGGCGGCTCGCGAAAAGGCCGTGCAAATCGATCTGCCGCGCGAAGAAGAGCTGCTCCGCGAGTCGGTAGACCGAAAAGACGCTGGCTCTGCATAAGGCCCAGATCAGCTTGCCGTTGTCAGCTGAGCATGAAGCGGTTGGAATTTGGCAAGCTCAAGCTCGAACAAGTCCAAGAACAAGGACAAACTCGACAAGCTTAAAGCGCGACGCCGATATGATGACCGTCCGTTCGCCGGCCGACGGCATCGTCTTCTATGGGGCCTGCGTCCACGGCCAATGGCCCCACGCCGCCGACCTGGCCCAAAAGCTCCGCCCTGGCGGCTCGCTCACTCCCCATGAAGTGCTGCTGACGATCGTCTCTCCTAGTTCGCTCTTTGCCCGCGTCACGGTGCCGGAAAAGGAATTGCATGACATGGCGGTCGGGCTGGGGGGCAACGTTCGCGCTCACCGCTTATCCCGACGAGCAAATTCCGGCCAAGCTGGAAAGCGTCGCCAGCCTGGCCGATCCCGCGGGGAAATTTACCGCCGTCGCCGGTCTGGACGCGGCCGCGCTGACCAAACCGGCCCAGCGCAGGCGCTCCCCAGCATGAACGGCTCGCTAAAGGTCACGGTTTACTCCAAGGTCGACGCGCTGACAGTTCCGGCGAAGTCCGTTTTCAACGAGGGTGCCGACGACAGCCAGCATTACGTCTACCTTTCGGTTGACGGCAAATCGGTGCGCCGCGACGTGAAGGTTGGCCGCCGCACGGAAGCCCACGTTGAGATCCTGGACGGTCTGAAGGCAGAAGACGTTGTGCTGGTCAAAAAGCCGGACGACGAGTGATGAACGCGTGCCTGCGTTGCGGTCCTTCGATAACCAAAACGACATTTCGCTGGTCCGACTAAGGGAACTGGTCTGTGGGACTTTGCTGTTTGCGCACGACCTTGGTTCTCGCGCTGCTCGCGTGTGTGCTGAGTCGCGCCGGTGCGCTGAGGATCCATAGCAACGGGACCACCGGCGGGAACTCCGGCAGACGCCACCGCTCGCATGATCCCTAGTGTTCGTCCCGAACCGGTGCCCGCTCGCGACCGGGCCAAGATCGAGGCGCAGCATCGCGCGTGGCGTCCGTTTCCTGCTCGACGATCAGAATGCCGACGGCTCGTGGGGCACGGCCGAACGGACGAAAGATCTGAATATCTACGCGCCAGTGCCCGGCGCCCATCAGGCGTTTCGCGCGGCGGTGACGGCGCTGTGCGTCTCGGCCCTGATCGAAACGGAGGACCGCTCGTCGCCGTTGCAAGCTGCCATCGACCGCGGACAAGCCTGGCTGCTGGAGAACTTGCCAAGCTGCGCCGGAACAGCCCGGACGCCCTGTATAACATCTGGGCCCACGGTTATGGCATACAGGCCCTGGTGCGACTGCATCGCCGCCGGCCGGAGGACGCTGTTCTGCGCGAGCGGATCAAGTCGGTAGTTGCCGGGCAAATCGATCTGCTGGGCCGTTACGCTTCGATCGACGGCGGCTGGGGGTATTACGACTTTCGAGCCCAAACGAAACAGCCGACCAGCAGCTCGACGAGTTTCATGAATGCCGCCGTGCTGATCGCTCTCAAAGAGGCGCAAGAGTTGGGCGTGGACGTGCCGCGAGAACTTACCGAGCGAGCGATCGCCGCCACCTTGCGGCAGCGCAAGCCGGACGGCACGTATCTCTACGGCGAATATCTGAAGTGGTACCCCGATGCACCCCATCAATCAGCCCGGCGGCAGCCTGGGCCGCTGGCAGGCCTGCAACGTGGCGCTGCGGCTTTGGGGCGACGGGCAGATCACCGAGGAAGTCTTCGTCCGCTGGCTCGATCACCTTTTTGCCCGCGATCTGTGGCTCGATCTGGGCCGCAAACGGCCGGTGCCGCACAGTTCGTTTTACGCGGTGGCCGGCTATTTCTACTACTTCGGCCACTATTACGCGGCCCTGGCGATCGAGCAATTGCCCGTCGACCGACCAGCGCGGCCGGCACTTCGATCAGCTGGCTGCGCGGCTGCTGCCGCTGCAAGAAAAAGACGGCTCGTGGTGGGACTATCCGCTCTACAACTACCACCAGCAATATGGGACGGCGTTTGCGATCATGTCGCTGGTGCGCTGCCGGACGGCCGCCAAATAGAAACCGGAAGCGGTTCCTGTGACTTTTCCCCAAACCGCGGACGAGAAAAAAGGGGGCGCGGAGGTTAGCAGCAAAGCGGACTACTTTGCACCAATTACCGAGCCATTTTGCCCTCGCGGCGGGAAGTTTTTTCGCTCGGCAGTGCGGCCAGAGGCTCGAACATAACTTCCGCCGCCAGCCGATTCGACCCAAGACAACCATCGGCGGGCCAGAGGCATGGGCAACTATTTCTCTGGTCCGAAGTCATACTCCAGCAGCCCGTTGGCCGCGAGCTGGTGCAGAGTTAGTTCGTACTTTGCCGTACCGACCAAATCGCCGGCGCAAGAAGTATCGGCCCAGCAAATCCAAGTCGTCCGGCTTGGGCGGTTGACTGGCCGGCCGCGCGGCGTGTCGAGACAAAGCCAGCACCCAATACTCGCCGGGCCGCAGCACGACACTGAACTTGCCGATGCGATCCGTTCGGGCATACGCGCCGTCGAGCAACTCGATGGCCTGAATGGCCGGGTTCTTCTCGGTGGGAGCGGGATCGCGCGGCCGCAAACCCTTGATGTCGATCTTGTGCTCGGCAATCGCATCCTTCGGAACGATGACGATCGCGGCGTCGGCGTCCGGCGTTTTCAATCCGCGATCGTTCCGATAATGCGCGCTGCCGCGAATCAGCACCGCATCGCGCTTGGCCGGCGGAGTTTCTTCGACCGGCGGCTGTGTCCCCTTGCCCATCCAATAGCCGGAGCCGAACGCCAGGCCGGCCACGACGGCGATCAGCACCGCTTGGACGTAAAGCACCCAACGGGGAATCGAAAGGCGGCGGTAGTCGACCGCGACCCCGCCGCCGCGCTTAGCGGCACGCTTCGGTCGGACGTTGGGATCTCCGAGACTGGGTAGCCGGAAATTAGGATCGGGCGCCGTGGTGGCCGGAGTCGCAACGGATTTGGCCGGGTTTAGGAAGGCGTTCAGCACGTCCCCAATGGCCGGATCCGGGACAATCATCGAAGCCTGGCACCGTGGGCAGCTAACGTCGGTGCCAATTTTTCGCCTGCTGACCGACAATCGCTGATTGCAGGCTGGGCAGGCAAATTTGACAGGCATGGCTGGCTGGCCGAAGAAAAATACATCAGAAAACGCTGCATCATTATTTTAGGCCACAGTCCGCGAGCGTTAATTGACCAACACCCCAAAATAAGGGCCGCGAAACGAAACCGACGCTCTGCAAAGCCAGCCGCGGCGCCGCCAAAGCTACCCCGGCGGATCTCGCGGTGGCAACGATTGGGCCGCCAGGACGAGCAGCAGGCAAACCAGGTCGAGCACCCAGAGCAGTCCGCCCGCCAGGCTGATGCGGTCGAGCACCACCGCCCCGGAGAGGTCGCCCATTGCGGCCAGCAGGCGTCCCAAGCCCAGCATCATGAGCTCGGCGATGGGCAGCACTAAGGCAGCCGCCAGCAGCAGCGTGAGAGTGTTTCGAAAGGCCATAAATGGGCAGATTGGCGGAGCGTGGTCGCGACGGTTTTGCCGCGGAAATCAGATTACCCAGTTTGCCAGTTATGCGGATTGTCAGGCCCCCTGTCAATCCGAGTCGCAGCCGCCAGATTCGGCGACCCTGATTTGACAACCCATGCCAGCCGGTCAGAATGAATGCCAGAAGCCCCATCAGGAAGCGGTGGGAGCCTGCGGCGCCAGAAGTGGCAGACGTACGAAAGCCCGCTGATATTTTTTCAGCAGACGGCTAACTCTCTGTGCGCGCTGTTCGGCAATCCTACTCAGGAGCGGCATTATGCAATTACGCGTCCGAATCCGGCGCGCCGCCGGCATTGGCGTTATCACCGGCTGGGCGTTGTCCTTAAGCTGCGCCGTGCCGGCCGCAAGTCTGAGCCTTAAAGACGGACGGATTTTGGATGGCAAGCTGGTCCTCTTGGCCGGAATCGCCGAAAACCCGCTCAACGCGACCAATCAAAATGCCCCGAACGTTCGCCGCCTCGTGATGATCGACGACGACCTGCGGCGCACGTTCGTGCCCAAGTTTCAGGTGGCGTCGATCCGCGAGGCGGACAGTGCCGAAGTCTTGGAGAAAATCCGCGTTCCGCAGCGAACTGCCATCGCCGGCGCGCGCATCGGCCATGTCGGCGACATCGTCCAGATCACGTCCTTCGACGATTGGGGACGCCGCACCTTTTCCATGTCCTCCGAGGCTGGGCAACTCGACGTGATTCAAGGCATCACGCTGATTACGCCGCGCTGGACCAAGGTGGAAGGCATCGCCACCAAGCGGCCCTTCGTATGGGACTATCGCATGGCTACCAGTGCCATCCCGCGGGAAACCCTCAATCATGTGTTGCGCCGGCAAATCGATCCGAAAAATCTCAACCAGCGCAACCAATTGGTACGGCTATTCCTGCAAGCGGAACGCTACCAGGATGCGCAAAAAGGAACTGGAAGGAGTCATTCGCGACTTTCCGGAGCAGGAGGAGTTGAAGAAGACGGTGCGCGAGTTGGGCCAACTTCATGCCCGCCGGATCGTTGACGAAATCAAGCTGCGCCGCAGAGTCGGCCAGCATCAGTTGGCTTATCGCCTCCTGGATAGTTTCCCGAGCGAGGACGTCGCCGGCGAAACGCTGCAACTGGTGCGCGAAATGCTCGCCGAGTACAACAAGACCCGCGACCAAGGCACCGCCCTGCTGAAACAACTCGAAGAGAATCTCGCCGCCATCAAAGACATTTCCCACCGTCAGCGTTGCAAGGTCGTGTATGACGAAATCGTGCGGCAGCTCAATATCAATACCCTGGATCGCATGGCCGACTACATACGTCTGTCCGACGACGATAAATTGGGAAGCGAAGACAAATTCGCTCTCGCGGTGAGCGGCTGGCTGCTGGGCCCCAACCAAGCCGTGACCAATCTGCCGGTTGCCCTGTCGATGTTCGAGGTCCGCAACCTGGTGCGGAAATACCTCAACGAAACGGGAAAACTGCGCCGCGACAATATCTTGCAGCAAATAAAAAGCCAGGAAGGGGGCACTCCGCGACTCGTCGCTGGGCTCGTGGCTCACATGATGCCTCCGGTGGAAACACCCGTCGCCACCCCGGCCGACGAAGCCAAAGATCCCAAGGAGGATCCCAAAGAACCTGCCAAGGCCGCAAAGGCCGCCGAGAATCCAAAGGCCGCCGAGCAGCCGAAAGTAGCTGATGCGGAAAAGACCGCCGAGGAGCCCGCAGAGAAGAACCGCCATCCCGGTTATTACGAACTCTCGGTGGCAGGGGTGGAGAAAGAACTTCCGGTATCTTATCTCGTGCAATTGCCGCCGGAATACGATCCCTATCGCCGTTATCCCACCGTTGTCACGCTCAATGGCGCCGGCACCACGCCCACACAGCAACTGGATTGGTGGGCAGGCGCCTGGGACGCCGAAGGCAATAATCGCCAAGGTCAGGCTGTCCGCCAGGGCTACATCGTCATCGCGGTCGATTGGTGCAGCCCTGGCCAACGACAATACGAATACTCGGCCCGCGAGCACGCTGCCGTCCTCTCCTGCGTGCGCGATGCCACGCGGCGATTCTCCGTCGACACGGATCACGTTTACCTGTCAGGACATTCGATCGGCGGGGACGCGGCCTGGGATATGGGACTCGCCCATCCGGATCTGTGGGCCGGGGTGATCCCCATCGTGGCCACGGCGGGGAAGTACGTTGCCCTGTACTGGCAGAATGCCAGCCTGGTGCCGTTCTACTTCGTGGGAGGCGAGCTCGACGGCAGCAAGACGGTGGAGAATGCCCGCGACCTGGACCGTTATCTCACGCACCAGAATCCGGCCTTCGACGTCACGGTGGTGGAATACCTGGGCCGCGGCCACGAGCACTTTCACGATGAAATCCAACGGATCTTCGACTGGATGGGACGCCGCACGAGAAATTTCTTCCCGCGCAGCTTCAGCGCCTGCACCATGCGCACCTGGGACAATTACTTTTGGTGGCTGGAAATGAGCGGCTTTCCGCCCAAGGGAATCGTGGAGCCCAGCGATTGGCCGCCGGGTCGCGGCTTTCAGCCGGTACGAGTCGAGGCCTCGCTCAAGGGAAACACGATTTCGGTGACAACCGGTTCGAAACACATCACGCTGTGGCTCTCGCCGGAATTGGTCGATTTCGATCAGCAACTGCGCATCAACGTCAACGGCCAGAAACTCAAGATGCCGACCAACGCGGCGGCTGGCCCAGACCTGGTCACCCTGCTGGAAGACGTGCGGCACGCGCGGCGAACGGCTGCATCCGTTCTGGTTCAAGATTGAGTAGACGGCGATTCGAGCCTGGACAGTCAGTTGAACTGATCGAAGGATGTTGGCTGATTTGTAAAACCATTTGCGGCACAAGGAGCTTTTCCCGTGACAACGATCACGATCCCACTCTCAGAGGAGCGCCTTGCGCAATTCCGCGCCTGGGCTGAGCAGGTCGGTCTGTCCCCTGAAGAATTCTTGCGCCTCCGGGTCGAACAACTCCTAGACCGGCCGGATGAGCAGTTCCGCCAAGCCGCGACTTATGTCTTCGAAAAGAATGCAGAGTTGTACCGGCGGCTGGCATGATCCGATACTTGGCCTTGGAGGAAGTCTTGGAGCTGCACCGCTTGGCCTTGGAACAGTCCGGAGGTCTGGTTGGTGTTCTGGATCTCGGTGGGCTAGACTCGGCAGTAGCCCAGCCGCAGATGACTTTCGATGGCCAGGAGTTGTACCCGAGCCTAGCTGAAAAGGCCGCGACGTTGGGGTTTTCGTTGATCTGCAACCATCCGTTCCTGGACGGCAATAAGCGTGTCGGTCACGCGGCGATGGAGACGTTTCTCGTCCTGAACGGGTGGGAATTGGTCGCTGAGGTTGACGAGCAGGAGCAAGTCATCCTAAGGCTGGCGGCAGGCAGCCTGAAGCGCGCGGATTTCATGACCTGGGTGCAGGTACATCTGCAACAGCGCCCAGCCGAAGCAGGCGGCTGATGCAAAGGGGCAATATAAAAAGGGGCGAACTAAGACACCCACATTCGACCGTTCACTGGCGGTTAAACCGTCGAGAATAGCTGGGTGTCTGGAATTCGTGTGTGGCACGCTCTGAGCTCTGCGAAGGGCGTGGTGAAGAGAAGGCGAGCTAAGACACCCGCATTCGACCGTTCACTGGCGGCTAAACCGTCGAGAATAGCTGGGTGTCTGGAATTCGTGATAGCCAGCGAACCGCAGGAGGGTAAGGGCTGTCTACAATTCAGGCCTCTAAATCGTCCGCCTACCAACCTTGGATTTCGATGGCGGGTAAAAATGCTTCTGAAGCATCTCCGGTACGCCACCGACATAAGCTTCGGGAAAGAGCCCTTGAAGTCGTCGTTTTTCAGCCTCGAACTTTTCCGGTGGCTCGATGTGCCGTACCCAGATCCTTCTAACTGCGGTTTCACCGAACATCCACAGTCCGCTAGGTGCAACGGCCGGCGGTATGTAAACGCAGATAACATGCTCAAGCTCAACAGCCTCGCGTCGCTGGTTGATCCAGTTCAGCGAGTACGCGACCCAGCTACAGACGATCGCGGCCAACGTCAGCCCCACGAACAACGTCCGCAGACCGAAGGCGAACCAGTGGCGCCGTGGAGCGTTCATGGGGCTTTCATTCAGGCGATTGGCCGAGTTATCTATGGAAAGGGCGAGCTAAGACACCAGCATTCGACCGTTCACTGGCGGTTAAACCGTCGAGAATAGCTGGGTGTCTGGAATTCGTGATAATGCGTCAGTCTCCAATTCAGAAAAAAAGGTAACGAAAACTACCTGTTTCTGCTAGCTGACACAAGACTTCTTACAGGGCCCTTATTTCCGTTCATTCGCGTTTATTTTCGGCAAAGAAGGGCGTGGTGAAGGTGCGAAACGCTTTGCCATGCCACCACGCCCTTAGCGAGGCTCAGAGCGTGCCACACACATGCATAATGCAAAAAGCCTCCGACAATTCGCCGGAGGTTTTTGATTTGCGCGAGATTCGCGGCGGCGCAGGCAGCCGCGCCGCTCGCCAGCGTTCACTGCTGCTTGCTCAGCGTGAAGCCGGTGATGAACCAGCCGTTTTCTTCGGTCGCCACGGTCATGCCGGCGGGGCCGAAATAGCGGCGCACCGTTTCGAAGTCCGGCAGTTTGCTGCCGTCGATGCGCTGGGCCCGCGGCACGCCTTGCTTGCCGTCGCCCAAGACCGAATTCAGCACCTTGGCCAGCATGGTTTCCGCTTCCGGCATGCGGCCGGCGCGGACCAGTTCGTACACGGCGCGGTATTCTTCGTCGGTGCGCGAGAAGGCCATGACGCAGCTCTCGGGCGCGGCGAACTTCGCCAGCTCGGCCTTCACGATTTCGTAGTCCACGCTCTGCAGCCAGCTTCTCTTCGTCCGACGGGCGCGCTGAGAACCTTGACCAGAAAATCGACGTGCGTGGCCCACAGCAAATGCCCGTTGGCCACCGTGATCGCCGAGTTCGGCAGGAGCTTGCGGTCTTTCTCCTCGTCGTCTTTCTCCTCGGGCTTGACCACCGGGCCGAACGCCGGCTGGTTTTCGATCGTTACCATCGGCATCTGGTCTTCCTCTTCCACCACTTCCCAAATCACGTGGCCGTTGATCTCGCGGCGGCGCGCTTGCGGGTCGGCCTTCATCGATCTTGGCGATGGTCGCCGCCAACTTGACTTCGGATCGTTCGTTTCGATCGCCACCAGGATCCGTTCGCTCTTCGGCGTGATCGGCAGCTTGTAATCCGAGATCACGTTGACCCGGGTGCCCAGCAGCGCGATCAGATCCTTGCGGATGTCGATGTGCGGCCCGTTGGGATCGTTGAGAATGCCGTCGAGCACGTCTTCGAAGACTTCATCGCCGACGTATTCGTTGATCAGCGTCTTGGACGCCTCGAAGGCGGCTTTGATCTGCAAATTGAAGCTGGCGTAGGTGGCGATTTCGCGAGGGATCCACGCCGGCGGATCGAATTTGCCGCCGTTCGGGAAATCCAGCATGCGGGCCGCCAATTCGTATTTCTCGGCCCGCGGCTCTTCACCGGCGGAGCATAGACGGCCGTGCGATGCAGCCATTCGTATTTGTCGACCGCCAGGTTCACATAGCCGCCCATCCCTTGGATGGCGGTGAAGCCTTGCTTCTTCAGAATCTTCAGCAAGTCGGGGCCTTTGCGGCGGTGCCGGTCCGGATTGGCTGCCCGAGAAACTTCGGCGAAGCCAAACGGTTCGATGAACCAGCGAATCTGCGGAGCCAGCATCGCCGGCGATCTTTACGGCAGCGCTGCATGACCGCGGCGAAGGCCGGCGAAGCGGCCAGGCTGTCTTTGCTTTCCTGGCCGATGCGGCCGGCCATGCCTTCCATGACTTTGAGATTGTCGGCTCCGGCCAGCATTTCGGCGTGCAGGAAGTAGGCCACCTGCCGGGCCGGCTTGTCGTCCTTCTTGGGGACGTCGAACAGCGTGATCTTGACGCCGTGGACGTCGTGCTGGCTCCGTTTGGCTTGTTGAGCGGCCAGGTTCTTGGCGACCTTTTCCAGCAAGGCGTCGGCCTGCTGCTCATGGCCGCGTCACGTCGATCAACAGCGCCAGGGCATGGTCCCCTTTGGCGGGCTCGATCACGGCCACGCTCACTTCGCCGGTCGGAACCCCTTCCAGGTCTTCCCAGGCCAGACCCGATCCGCTGGTGGGTCTGGGCCCACTTCTTTTTGAATTGTTGGCGGAAGTCGTCCTCGAACGGCTTCATCACCGGATCTTGCATCATCTGACCCACTTGGGTCTTGCGCCAGCTTTCGTTGAGGAGATCCACATTGGCGACCGACAGGAAGCCCTTGGTCGTACCGGGATACAGACTTTCGCCCGAGGGAATCGCGGCTGCCGGCAACTTGCGACGATGGCGATCACCGAGACGAGGGCGCAACCGGCCCGATTGAGACAGCGGAGCACTTTGGGAATCTCCTTCACTGGCGTGGGTTCGGCAGGCGAAGGCGCGTGTCTTCGGCTGAAGCTCCGAACGAGGTTCTTGCCTAGGCATTGTTACTAGATCGGCCCGGAGAACAAGTTACATCAGTGCAGGCATGTCTGATCCTCATAGAGTAGAAACCCGGAAAAGTCAAAATGCCAACTGAAGTGAAAAGAATCTCTCCATAAATAACCCAGGCAACCCATTTTTACAGAATCACGGAGGCTAGCGTCGCAGGTGCCACCGGCTGCTTGTCAGCCAGCGCGGAAGTCGAGTTGAGACCGCAAAGCTTGGCACGGGCGGACGAGCCGTCCGTGGCAAAGCTGCATTACTCCAAGCTGAAAAACGGCACCGCCCTGGACCGTGGCGCAATCCCTCCCGAAACGCGGCCCGTTTTGTTAGGTTAGCAAACGGGCGGACACGCAAAAACATTGGAATTCACAGGCGGCATGCGCGACTTTCAGAGCGAGAATCTCAGCCACGACGCCGTCCATGGCTACATTCCGTTCGTCTCTCGCGGCGCCGGAAACGAAGTCGCCGAGCGGCAGATCATCGATCATCCCTGGGTGCAGCGGCTGCGCCAGATTCACCAACTGCAAACCGCCTGGTGGGTCTACCCGACGGCCGAGCATACACGCTTTCAACATGTGGTGGGCGTGATGCACCTGGCCAGCCGGGCGGTGGCGGCTCTCTACGACAGCCTGCGCGAGGTTTGCCCCGACGCTCCTAGCCGCGGCTATGTCGAGTCCTGATGCGCATGGCCGGACTGCTGCACGACGTGGGACACGGGCCGTTCGGCCATTTTTTCGACGAGCATTTTTTGTCCGAGCTTCGCATCTGACCCACGAAGGGGTCGGCAGCCGGATCATTTGCGAGCAACTGGGCCCCCTGCTCCGCGGCATCCGGCGAAATCCGCACAGCCAGCTGGAGCCGGGCGAAGAACTGGACCCGGCACAGATCGCCCTGCTGATTGCCCGGCCCCAACCAGGTCAGCCCCCGCTGCCCCGCTGGCTGCAAGCTGCTGCGCAGCCTGTTCAGCGGCATCTACACGGTCGACAACATGGACTTCGTGCTGCGCGACGCCTACATGTCAGGCTACAGCGTCCGCGCGTTCGACCTTGACCGGCTGCTCCACTACAGCTTCTTCAGTCCGGCCGGACTGACCGATTCACGACCGCGGGCTGTCGGCCCTGGTAAGTTTCCTGGGAGTGAAAGCCGAACTGTTTCGCACGGTCTATTTTCATCGCACGGTGCGGGCGATCGACCTGACGCTGGCCGACCTGTTCGCCGAAAGCAAACAATACCTATTTCCCGGAAATCCGCTGGAACACCTGGACGAGTATCTGCACTTCACCGAGTGGTCGCTGCTGGTGGACGTGGCCCGATGGCCGAGGCAGCGCCGACGCCGCAGAAGCGTGCCTTGGGCCAGCGCTGGCAACAGGTTCTCAATCGGGACATTCCCTGGAAAATGGTGTGCCAGCGCCGCTTGGTCTTTCGCGGCGCGGACGCGGAACGGAGCAGCATCTTCAGCCATCCCCGTTATGTCGCCGAGGCACTGCGGGCCGCGTTGCCCGCCGCGCTGCAAACCCTGCCGCTCAAGGTCGACCTGGCCCGGCACATCCACCGGCCCGACACGCGCGGACCGGCGGCGGATCAAAACTTCTGGTTCGATCCGGCCCGGGACGAGGTTCGCCCTCTGTCGGACGATCAACTGTTCGACCAATTGCCGTTCAGCCATCGGCTTTGCCGGATCTACGCCCACCATGGCGATCACGCGGTCGAACTGGCGGCCGCCCTGGAGAGCCTGGCCGGGCCCGGCGGAACCGACGACCCGACAAACATGTGAAGGCTGAATGCCCCGACTCCCGGCGTGGCTGGCCGGGGACAAGCTCCCATGCTAGGTTACGAGCTATGTCACACGAACTCTACGACAATCCATTGATCGGTCGCTACGCTTCTCGCGAGATGAGCAAGCTGTGGGGACCGCAGCGAAAATTTTCCACCTGGCGGCGGCTTTGGCTGGCCTTGGCCGAGGCTGAGGCCGAGTTGGGGCTGCCGATCACGCGGCAACAGATCGCCGAGTTGACGGCCCACCTGGACGACGTCGACTTCGCGGCCGTTGAGCGCGTACGAGCGCAAATTGCGGCACGATGTCATGGCCCACGTTCACGCCTTCGGCGACGTTTGTCCCGCGGCGCGCCCGATCATTCATCTCGGCGCCACGAGCTGCTACGTCACGGACAACACCGACCTGATCTTGATGCGCGAGGGGCTCGGCATTCTTGCCGCTCGGCTGGCTGCGGCGATCAACCACCTGGCGACCTTTGCCGCCAAATATCGCGACCTGCCCTGCCTGGCTTTCACCCACCTGCAGCCGGCTCAACCGACAACCGTCGGCAAACGGGCCTGCCTGTGGGCCTACGACCTGGCGGAAGATCTGGCCGAAGTCGAGCATCGTCTGGCCACGCTGAAAGCCCGCGGCGTCAAAGGCACGACCGGCACGCAGGCCAGCTTTTTGCAACTTTTTGACGGCGACCATCAAAAGGTCCTGCGGCTGGAACGACTCGTGGCCGAAAAACTCGAGTTCTCCGCCACCTACGCCGTCACCGGCCAGACCTACTCGCGCAAGGTCGACGCCCAAGTGCTGGACACACTGGCCGGCATTGCCGGCAGCGCTCACAAAGCCGCCACCGACTGGCGACTGCTACAAAGCCGCAAGGAACTCGAGGAACCGTTCGAAGAAGACCAGATCGGCTCCTCGGCCATGGCCTACAAGCGGAACCCCATGCGGGCCGAACGGATGTGCGGATTGGGCCGCTTCGTACAGAGCTTGCAATCGAGCACGGCCGCCACGCTTTCCACGCAATGGCTCGAACGCACGCTTGACGATAGCGCCAACCGCCGCCTCGTGATCCCGCAAGCGTTCCTGGCGGTCGACGCCATCCTGATGCTCTATCAAAACGTCGCCAGCGGCCTGGTTGTCTATCCGCAGGTGATTCGCCGGAATTTGGAACACGAGCTGCCGTTTATGGCGACCGAGAGTTTTCTGATGGCAGGCGTCGCTGCCGGCGGCGACCGGCAAGATTTGCACGAGCGGATTCGCCGCCACAGCCAGGCCGCCGCCGCCATGGTCAAACAGCAGGGAGGCGACAACGACCTCCTCGCACGGCTATCCGCCGATCCGGCCTTTGCCAAAATCGATTTGAGCCCCGCGATGGACGCCAGCCGATTCATCGGCCGCGCCCCCGAACAGGTCGACGACTTCCTTGAGCAAGTCGTCGCGCCGATTCGCCATAGTTATGCCGGAAAAGCCGGCCCGGACGCCGAAGTGCATGTTTGAGTGGCCGCTCTGGTTTGCGCGGCATCACACCAGATCAAGCTTTCGCGCCGTCCGCTTCGGCACCCGACATTCGGTACAAATCCCGGTAACGATCAGCCGATGGCCGGTCACCCGAAATTGATGCTCCCGGGCCACGGCGTCCCGCAGGGCCGCCATGGCGTCGCTGTTGAACTCGATGAGTTTGTGGCACTTCTGGCAGTAGAGATGATCGTGTTGAGGATAGCCGTAATCGTGCTCGTAGACAGTCCGGCCCCCCAAGACCATATCTCGCAATAAGCCAGCATCGACTAATTCGCTGAGCGTGCGGTAAACCGTGGGCCGGCTGACACGGCGAGATCCGACGATTTGGGTAAGCTGGCTGATTACGTGATCCGCATCGAAGTGTTCGTGCTGGCGGAACACCTCTTCGACGATTACTCGTCGCTGCTGTGTAATTCTTTTCCCACGGCTTTGTAAGAACTCCTCAAACCGCTCCATCGGCGATAACGCCACCTGGACGGTGCCTAAGGAGAAGTCAGACATAACAGGCTACCAGCCAGAGAAAACAAGAGAGCGACTCACCGCCGCATAGATAGCAAGGAAGCCGCTATCAATAATTATTCTTAATTGATTGTAGACCCGCGGGCAGCAAATTCAAGCGGCTTAAAAACGGCGAGAGCCCGGGAACCGTCCGGTCCCTGGGCTCTCGGCTAATTAACAGAATTCGTGACGATTGTTCGGCGAATCTCTCTGCTTTACCCAATCTCGTCCAAGAGCCCATTGATGGCGCCGCCGAGCCGCTCGGGCGTTTCGTAAGTGCCGGATTGGATGGCTGCCCGCAACGCATTGACCCGGTCCTGTCGAATCGCCGGAATGTCGCTGAGTTGCGAGGCCAGTTTCCCCGCCTCCGACAGTTGTAGATCGTCCGAGGGAGCCGCGGAATTGCTGGTCGACTGCGGTGCGGAAGTACGGGTCGTGGAATGGGGTCCGTTGATCGATTGTGCGCCGTGGAGCTGCGAAGGGCCGTAGATTTGCATAGTTCTTCTCCCAAGGGCAATCCGGCCAGAGTCGCCGACCAACGGACGTCGGTCTTGCTGGCTCTAGCCAGAAGTTTGCCAAAGTTACCAAATGGATGCGCGGAAAGTTGCCGGTGGACTCGAGAACGTAACCGCCACACAGTTCTGGCTCGCCTGTTCGTTCGACCTGGCCCCGATTGGCCCTGCGGGAGGGGAGTAAGGGGTCGAAGAACCTCGTGGAGTCAGCACACTGCTGTGCGCCGCGGATCCGTTCAATTGTACGCCATAGTTCTGCCGGCGCCGCGTTCCGTGTCGGGGAGTCGACCTCGCGAGCGCACCTGTCGAGATGGCACTGCAAGTATCGACCGACGGGCGTCGGGTGTTTGACGAAACTCCAAACACTGTAATATCTTACCAATCTGCGTCGGGCTGGTTTTAGCAGGTTTGACGCCCACAACACATCGCGTTGCTGTAGGTGTTCTGACTACTCTTGGCGTTGCAACTACCGTGCCAGCCGCGGTCAATTTGCGTATCGCCCCCGTTGGCGCGATCGAAGCGGTCATGCTGGCAAGCTGCGAGGCATAATCACGCTCGGCGGCAACACCTACCGGACTCTCTTCAGGCGTATGCGGCGGTCACGCCCTAATCTCACCTAATGAGTAGGACCCGATTATAATGCGCTTGTAAATTAGCGACAACAGCGGTCTGAGCACCGCAAACCCTTCGTTGCTAGCAGCTTTCGCTCTGGGCCGGTGGGCCGGCTCTGCGCTGGAATTCCCGCCCACGAAACTCCGGCACCGCGAAAAAAGCCCGCCTGAGCGAAACTTTGAGCGCGGCGGCGGGTTTGAAGTGCTGTAGCACTGAGTCTTTCTCAAACCCGTCCATATTGCGTCGGTGCAATCAACTCAAGGAAATTCCCATGCGCAAGGTTTTGTGCGGATGTTTTGCTTCGGCGGCCTTGCTGTCTTTGCCTGTCGTTCTGTCAGCCGAGGACGCCAAAGACGGGGCCTCCCAAGACGTTGCCTTGTTCGACCGCCTGGACACGGACAAAGACGGCCAGCTCACGGCCGCGGAAATCCCCGAAGACAAGCGGCGGCTGTTCCAGCGATTGCTCCGCAACGCAGACCAAGACAAAAGCGGCGGACTCAGCCACGCGGAGTTTCTAGCCGGCGTGGCGGATCGCGGCCCGGATCGTCCCCTGGAAGAAAAGCCAACCTTGGACTCTTCCAATCCGAGCGGACTGCCAAATCCCGAGCAGTTTTTTAAAAATTTCGATAAGAACCTGGACGGCAAGGTGACCCTGGATGAAATGCCCGACGAGGGCCGCGACCGATTCCAACAGTTGTTGACGCGTGCCGACAAGAACAACGACAACGCCATTTCCAAGGAAGAAATGACCGACCTGATCAACACGACCAATAAGCAACTCAAGGCAGGCGCCGAGCAAGGCCGCGATCCGCGGCAGATGTTCAAGTATCTCGATACCAACGGGGATGGAAAAGTAGCGCCCGACGAGGTCCCCGGGGAACGGCGGGAAGGATTCGAAAAAATGCTGAAAGTGTTCGACAAAGACGGCGACGGCAAGTTGAACGAAGAGGAATTCGTGGCGGGGATGCGGGCAGTCCAGGCGCGGCAAGGCGATAAGAACGAGTCGTCCCCGCCCAAATCGAGCGATGCCAAGCCCGGCGAGTCAAAATTAACCGAGCCAAAATCAAGCGATTCAAAGGACAGCAAGCCCGAAAGCAGCAAGCTGGGGAAGAGGCAATTCGCAAAGTTGCTCGCCAAAGGTATCGACGCCGATAAAATGGCCCAGCGCATTATGCAGTTGGACAAGAACAAAGATGGCAAGATCAGCCGGGACGAAGCGGCCGGCCCCCTTGCTGAGCGCTTTGACAAGTTCGACGCTAATCAGGACGGTTTCGTGGACGAAGCTGAAATCCACGAGCGATTGGCCCAAGTCAAATCAACCATGGACGCCGCCAAGGCAACCGGACAGCGACGGGCCAAACCCAGCAATTAGCGCCGCCGGCGCCGCTCCGACGCATAGACCTTGCGCAACCGATGTACCTCCGGTAGGGCCGGCAAAGTCGGCCCTACCGGAGGCATCACTTTGCCACCTGCGAAACTACCTGCCCCTAGTTAGCGGCGTTGCCGTTTGGCCAGCGCTGCCCGAGTTCCCACCCGGCGCCTGATTGAGCCTCTAGACGCTCCCCTGGATGGTACAGATTCAGCCCGCGTTTTCGTGCTCTGTGGGACGACGCAAAAAGACCCCAATTTTTCAGTTCGATTTTTCTGCCGGGGCTGTGGCCCGGATTTTGCTCCCGCAAATCTTACCCAAAGGGAGCCGGCGAACCTGAACTTCCGAAAAGTGTCTTTCGTATTGATAGCAGCGGAAATTTGGTTATGGAATTATCAGGCTTCGGCCGTACGATTAAGATTGTGGAGGCACTTGCCGTGCATTCCGCAACCAACGGGGGAAATGGCCATGGCAACGCATGAATCGAAAAGTGAGCAACGGTTTCCGCCCGAGCCACGCGAAGAGGATGTCGCGATGGTTTTAGCCGAATCGCCCTCTTACCAAGAATTCGACCAGTGGATGGACCTGGCGCTGGAGAGCTTGGTGGCTCGCTGGATTCATTCCGCGGCCCCCAACGCGAACCGGGTGAGCCACATGCGAGAACGCTGTAATAAGAAGTCGGCTTCCTAACCTTGTTGCAATTTACGGTTTAGCTTCAGACCGTACGTTGCAAAATCAAAACATCCATCGATCCAAAAGAGCCGGCCAGCTTTGGCCGGCTCTTTTTTTGGTCAACTCGCGCGGGGCCTCAGCTCGCTTGTTTGCCTCTTCTTCGACCGCGCGAGCCTTACCGCAACAACCAGTCCAGGGCCGCATCCAGTTTGCGATCGTCCGGGCCCGTGAACAGGGTCAGCTTGTCGCTTGCTCCCGCCGCCCGATAGGCTGCGGCCGTCAGGGGGGCCGCCGCGGAGCCTTCGCCGGCGAGCCATAGTTCTTGCGGAGCCGCGAGTGCCAGTAGGCCGGGCAGATCCCCGTATTTCACGACTCCCGGCAGCAGATTCACGTCTCGGATCGAATGGAGTCCGGCGAAGCGGAATCCGGCCGTATCCAGAGCGGCCCGATCGACGGCCGCGCCGGCTTGAGCGAGTGCCGCGGCGGCCCAGGGCGCGGTTTCCCCAAAAGCCGCCAGATAGATCCGCTCCGGCTTTTCTTCGGCCCGATTACGGCAAAACGAGATCACCGCAAGAATGTCGTGGGCTCGCTGGGCCGCCAGCGCGGCATTGTAACCCAGCGTGAAGCCGGCGAATTGGCGAGGGTTTTCGACCTTACGAGCTTCCGTCAAAGGTTTGCCGTCGGCCAGAAACTCCCCCTGATACAGCAAGTCTGGGCCTGCCACCGCACACCCGGCGGCGAGCAGGCGGGCAACTTCGGGCCGGGGAGCGCCGTCCTTGGCAAACAGGCCGGCCTTCCCCTGCGGATCAATCCAGATCACGACCCGGCGGTTCCAGGTCTTGGGATAGAGGAATACCGTGGGCAATTCCTCGCCATGCCGCGGGTCTCGCAGGAAACTCGTGAACTCTAGGTAGCTCCCCCGATCGCGCTCGGCGATCTTGTGGTATTCGATGGCCCCGGCCGCCGGCAGTTCGCGTCCCACGATCACGTCGACCGCCCCGCCCACCGTGCTGCGAAAGCGAGCCAGCGATGCTGCGTCTCGCGGCGTCAGTTCGTCCAATTGCTGCTCCCCGTCCTTGGTCATCGTGGCCAGGAGCGACCGCTCGTAATCTTCGCCGCCGGCCGGGCGCGGATGCTCGGCGTCCCAAACCGTCGCCTCGTCGATCGACAGCGGTTGATAGTCCTCCTCGATGATGGGTTCCGGCAGTCCGAGTTTCAGGTGTTTATTGAACCAGTGGTACATCACCTCGCGGCTGACATAGTTGTAGTTGTGCGGAAACTGCACCAGCGGCTTGGCCATCACCAGGTCTGCCTTCTGGAGCATCGCGTACAGTTTCTGCAGTTCGGGCAAGCCCTTGGTGGCGATTTCCTTGGTCCAATCATTGGCTCCGGTCATTCCGAGCGGACGGGGGGCGATCAGACCGGCGATCTCAATGTTCCCCGTGTCCACTCGCAGCAGCGCCGCATTCTCACACGTGCAGCCTCCCTGCATGGCCGTCGAGACCATTACGGCCGGAAAGGCCACCGCCGGGCGCCGATCCACGGCGCATAGCACGAACGTCTGCGTGCCACCGCCGCTCGCGCCGGTAACGCCGATCCGCTGCGGATCGACGTCCGGCAGCTCGCTGAACCAGTCCAGCGCGCGAATCGAGTTGTAAGTCTGCACTCCCAGGATGCTTTGCAGCCGCAATTCCGCTTGCGTGCTGAAAAAACCCCAGTTCTGCGGCGTGTCGAGTTCCCCGCGCTGTTTGGAGTACCGATGGGCCACCTCGAACGGAATCTGCAGGCTGTCCGCATAGCCGATCATGTCGTAATGAAACACCACGCAGCCCATCCGCGCCAACTGGACGCAACGAGCCTGCAGCGGATAACGGCCTCCCACCTCGAAGCGCTCTTCCCCCACAACGATTTGCTGCCGCACGTTGATGGCTCCCGCGTCGTAAAAGCGGCCATTTGCCCAGTGCCCGTGTGGACACAGGACACCCGGCAACCGGCCCGTTTTGCCGACCGGCCGGTAAAGGCTGCCGGTGACGTAGTGCCCTGGATAGCTTTGCAAATAGACCCGCTCGACCGTGTAGCCGGGACGTTCGACGCGGCCATGAATCACGCCGTTCGCCGGCGTCTTCGTGGGCATCGGCCACACGCCGGCAGCGACCAGCAACTGGCGCCGCACCCGCTCCGCTCGCGTGGCCCATTCGTCGGCCGACTTGGGCGGAGTGAAGGGAAAATAACCGTTGAAGTCCTTCAGCGGACCTAAGCGGCTGTCGTTCGGCAATTTGCCGGCCGGCAGCACGCGCGGCGACTCGGCTCGCACTTCATGACAGCTCAGTTCACAAACAGCCACCGTGAGCAGGACGGCGAGGGCCACAACCAACGGTGGTCGCGAAAACCGGCAGATGCGCAACATACCGAATACCTCGAACGATATTAATGGCGAAGGCGGGAAGACGAAAGACACGACGGCAGGAGATGACCATGACTATGCGGCCTGCGCACGATCGGGTCAAGCAAATTGTTCGCGCCGGGCACTGCGACAAACGCCTGGCCCGTGTGGCACGCTCTGAGCCCTGCGAAGGGCATGGCGAAGGCTGTGTACCACCACGCCCTTCGCAGGGCTCAGAGCGTGCCACACGGAGAATAAGCCGCTCAAACGAGTTATCGCCCACCCACGACCGGCAACGGCTCCAGCCCACTCACGGTTTGCTCGGCCTCCATCGCCCGAATCTCCTCGGTGATCTTCATCGAGCAGAACTTCGGGCCGCACATGCTGCAAAAATGGGCGCTCTTGAAGGTGTCTTGCGGCAGTGTCTCGTCGTGCATGCGGCGGGCCGTTTCCGGATCGAGCGACAAGCGGAACTGCTCGTTCCAATCGAAGCCGAAGCGGGCCCGGCTCAACGCGTCGTCCCGGTCGCGGCAACCCGGCCGGTGGCGGGCGATGTCGGCCGCGTGGGCGGCGATCTTGTAGGCGATCACTCCTTGCTTCACGTCCTCGCGCTCGGGCAGGCCCAGATGCTCTTTCGGCGTGACGTAGCACAGCATCGCCGCGCCGCTCCAGCCGGCCAGGGCCGCGCCGATCGCGCTGGTGATATGGTCGTAGCCCGGGGCGATGTCGGTCACCAGCGGACCGAGCACGTAGAACGGCGCCTCGTGGCAACCATTCATCTGCCGCTTGATGTTCATGTCGATCTGGTCCATCGGCACGTGCCCCGGCCCTTCGACCATGACTTGCGTGTTCTTGGCCCAGCCGCGCTTGGTCAACTCGCCCAGCACGTCCAGCTCGGCGAATTGGGCGGCGTCGCTGGCGTCGGCGATCGAGCCGGGCCGCAGGCTGTCGCCCAGGCTCCAGGTGACGTCGTACTCGTGCATGATGTCGCACAGATCTTCGAAATGCGTATAGAGCGGGTTCTGCTGCCGGTGGTGCATCATCCACTTGGCAATCAGCGAACCGCCGCGGCTGACGATGCCCGTCACCCGCTGCGTCGTCAGATGCAAATGCTCCAACAGGATGCCGCATGGATCGTCATGTAATCGACCCCCTGCTTGGCCTGATGCTCGACCATGTCCAAGAAGTTTTGCGGCTTCATGTCGCAGATGTCGTCCAACTGCTGGACCATCTGATACAAGGGCACCGTGCCGATGGGCACCGGCGAGGCATCGATAATCGCCTGGCGAATCGCGTCGATATCGCGGCCGGTCGACAGGTCCATGACCGTGTCGGCGCCGAAGTGAACTGCGGTATGCAGCTTCTCTAGCTCCCCGTCGATGTCGCTGGTGACCGCCGAATTGCCGATGTTGGCGTTGATTTTGGTGACGGACGCCACGCCGATGCACATCGGCTCCAACCGCCCTTTCAAATGGACTTTGTTGGCCGGAATGACCATGCGACCGCGGGCCACCTCCTCGCGGATCGTTTCCGCCGACAAGTTTTCGCGGCGGGCGACGTATTCCATTTCCGGCGTGACGATCCCCGCGCGGGCTTGTTCGATTTGGGTCATGTGTAGCAGCCTCCCTGGATCGCGACGAGACCCGCGCCTGGACAGCCAACCGTCCCCCCCGGACCCGCCAAAAAAACAGCGGCCAACAGCCGCTTTGCCCATCCTACCGGCCACCGGGCGGAAGTCAATTGACAGCGGAAGGCGGCCAGGGAGTTGCAGTTTTTCAACTTGGAGAAATGTAGGGGGCCACGGGCGGCTCGTCCGCCCGTGGCAAGTTGCGGCATCAACTCGACTTCCGCACTGACTGACAAGGAGCCAGCCGCACCCGAAAACTTTCCCGACATGAATCAGTGAATCGCCCTGAAAGAGCGGCCCTCGTCCATCGCGTGAAATCCAAGCCACCGGCTCTCGATGGTCATCATCGAGAACGGCGAAAGAACGTATACTGCAGATACCCCAAAAATCGTCATCCCCAATGTCGGAGAGCGACCCGCGCAATGACAACGAACGTGTCGAGAAAATCCGGTCATGCCACGGCCGTTGGTTTTGGCGTCGTTGCTGCGATGATTCTCTTATCAGGCATCGGCGCCGCACAAGGTGCAGAACCGTCCCAAGACTTGCAGCCCATCTGTGGGCGGTGGTTCGTGAAAGCAGGCGACGGGAAGGCAGGCGACGGGTGCGTCTACTTTTACCAGGATGGCGAGCGGTTCGTGGATCCATTCTCGTACCATACGCAGGACTCAAACAAGGACGGCATCGACAATGTGCGACTGAGCCACGACAAGCAGTTCCTGATCATCGAGAGCCAAGGGTATCCAAATCATCCGACGGCGATCTTTCCCAACAGCGTCAATCCGAACTCGATTCGGGTCCAGAATTTTACATTTCGCTTGCCGCTGGAACCGAAGCTGGCGGGCCAGATCACACGTTTGCCAAAGGGCCCGATCGGTATGGCGCTGAATGGAGTTATTTTCTTCAACCCCTTCGAACAGGAAGGTATGAACGCCGTCGAGGGATATTCCGAAGTTTGGCTGGATTCGTGCTGTGGGCACCCTCAGCAAACCGGCGTCTATCACTACCACAAGTACCCGAGTTGCGTGAAATCGCCGTTCGCCGACGACGGCAAGCAGCACTCGCCGATCATCGGTTTCGCATTTGATGGCTTTCCGCTCTACGGTCCGTACGAAGAAGCCGGCGTCATGGCGAAGGATCTCAAGGGTAGCCAAGCCCTGGACGCCTGCAACGGTCACCAGGACGTTTTTCGCGGATATCACTATCACGTCACGCCGGGCCGGTTCCCGTACATTCTCGGCGGCTATGCCGGAGTCGTCGAACCTTCGAACAACCGCGGCCTGGCACAGGCCGCGACCGGCGCCCTTGAGAACAATACGCAGCCTGGAAGCCGGGAGGAGTCGATCATTACGGCGGTTCTTCCCGGCATTGCAGCCCGCGGCAAAACGCACTCCGTGATCTTCGAGTTGGCTCCCGACAACGTCCACCGCGATGGGCTTCCCGCCGACAAGCCAAGTTGGGTGCAGATTGGTCCGTTCGAAGCCAAGTCGATCTCCAGGACAGGCAACACCGTGACGGCCGAAATCGAGATCCCCGCCGATGCGTCGATTGGAGTGTTCCTCGATTGTCACCTCGAATTCGGCAGCGGCAGGCGTCCGGTGGTCATCAAGAAAAACGATGTGTTTCGCGTGGTCGAGTAAGCGTGAGACAAACCGACGCGTTCGAGCCGTCTTTCGTTGGTGGGTTCTAAAAAGAGTGCGCCTGCAGGGGCGGATTCTCGCGAGGCAGCGGTAGCTGCAACAGGCCGGTGGCCCTGCCGCCTACAGCGTCTTCAGATACTCCAGCACGGCCCGCTTCTCCGGCTCGCTGAGCGCACTGGGAAATAAGTGACCCGCGGCGCTCTTGCCGAAATCGCGCGTGTCGAAATAGAGCCGTCGGCGGGCATTCGAACGTGTCGCGTCCGCGGGCAGATCGCTCAGCGTTTCGATCTCCAACCCAACTTTCTCCTGATCGTAACCGTCGAGAGTCCGCTTCCAAACCACCGGCCGATCGGCCGGATGCAACACGTGCCAGAGTGTCGGCACCGAGCCGTTGTGGAAATACGGCGCCGTGGCCCAAATGCCGTCGAGCGGCGGAGCCACGTATCCGCCGGGATCGGCGATCACAGCGTCCGCTCTGTAATAGTTGAACCAGGTCGCCGCGTAATGCTTGCGGTGCTCCGGCGTCAAGGCGTCGAGCCGCGCGTGATCGGTGCCGATCTCGTCGAGCGGCACGATCTTTTCAGGATACGAACGAGACTGGCCATACGTGCCATGACAATCCGCGCAGTGCTGGCGAAAAGCCACCGAGCCTTGGGCCGCCAATTCGCGATCGATGGCCAGCGGATAGGCCGGGGCCCTGAGGGAATCGATCCAGGCCTCGACGTACTTGAAATCTTCTTCCCACGCGCGGAATTTTTCCGGCCCGTTCTCTCTGACCAACATGAACTGCATCAGGGCCCGGGAACCGCGGTCGGCGAACCCGTCGCTGTAGATCCGCTGCTTGTTGTGCATGAGCCACCAGGCGGGCGCGTCGTGATCGTGGTGGACCAACTTCGGCGCGCTGGTCAGCTTCACGAAATTAAGATCGGCATCGCGGCGGGACAACAGCCCCACGCCGAAGTTGACGGCGTTGGTCGTGCCGTTCGTGGTCCCCAGCGGAATGACCAACAGTCCCAGCTCCATGCGGGTCAACTTCTTGCCGAGCCGCAGTTTGGTTGCACGAATGTCCTCGGTGAGGGTCTCCAAGGCATAGAGGGAGTTTGGCGCGCCGGGAATCACGCGGCCGGCAACTTTCCCTTGATGGCACGCCAGGCAGTTCATGCACCAGTTGCCCTTGTCGTCGACAACATACTGCTGCGGCCGGCCCGATTCATCCCCGGCGCGCTGGTGAGCCCATACCGCTCAAACGCCATGCGGCGGCGCTCCTCAGGCGTGGCTGCGGCGGCTTGCGAGCGCAGCGGTTCTTCCCAGGCCTTCCAGACTTCGTCGAAGGTCTGCTGATCGAAGTCCGGCGGCAGGTAGGCCTTGGTGGTAAGCAGCTCGTAGCCCCGCCGGGCATTCGCTTCGTAAATGGGATCCGCGGCGGCCGGCATTGCAAACGCAAGCAGCCAGACGGCCAAACTGCACCGCTGCAAAGAACTGGCCCATTGCCAAGACTTGTGCCGAGTCCGAGTCACTGTAATCTCCCAAATGCTGCGCCGCGACAATGGCAGTCTAAGCACCTCCGCGAAACGCGACAAGCCGGACCGCGTCCAAAGGGGTGTCGGAAGCACGGCATCGGCCAGTCGCTGTCGAGAGATTACCCGCAGTTGCCGTTAAAGAATTAACCGACGTCCGCGAGAATGAGAAAGCGTATCGCCGGGCCGATAGGACGAACAGCCCGGCAAGCTTACGCCGGCGGCTCATAGCCCAGATTCGGCGACAGCCAGCGCTCGACCTCGGCCACGCGCATCCCCTTGCGGCGGGCGTAGTCTTCGACCTGGTCGCGGGTCAGGCGATCGACGGCGAAGTAGCGGGCTTCGGGATGGGCGAAATACAAGCCGCTCACGGCTGGCCGCCGGCCACATGGCAAAGTTCTCGGTCAGCGTGATGCCGGTCGCGTGCTCGGCGTCGAGCAAGTCGAACAGGGTCCGCTTCTCGGTGTGGTCGGGGCAGGCCGGATAGCCGGGCGCCGGGCGGATGCCGCGGTACTTCTCGTCGATCAGGTCCTCGGGCGATAAGTTGCTCTTCGCGGCCGTAGCCCCATTCGTCGCGAGCCGCTTGTGCAGCGATTCGGCAAAGGCTTCGGCCAGCCGGTCGGCCAGCGCCTTGACCATGATCGAGTTGTAATCGTCGTGGTCGGCCTCGAACTCGCTTGACCAGTTCGTCGGCGCCCATGCCCGGTCGTGACGGCGAACGCGCCCAGATAATCGTGCCGGCCGCTGTCGAGCGGGGCGATGAAGTCGGCCAGCGCATAAAACGCTCGTCTGGCCCTTGCGCTCCCACTGCTGGCGCAGGGTGTGAAAGCGCGTCAGCTCCTGCGTGCGCGTCGTCGTCGGCATAGACAGCACGATGTCGTCGCCCACGCGATGCCGCCGGCCAGAAGCCGTACACGCCGCGGGCCTGCAGCAGCTTGTCGCGCGACGATCTCGTCCAGCAGTCGCTGCGCGTCGTCGAACAGCTTGCGGGCCTCTACGCCGACCGTCGGATCGTCGAAGATCTCGCGGGTACTTGCCCCGCAGCTCCCAGGTCATGAAAGAACGGCGACCAGTCGATATACGGCGACCAACTTGCGCCAGCGGAAAATCGGTCGAGCACGCTGCGGCCCAGGAACGACGGCGTGTCGATCCGCACGTTTGTCCAATCGGTGGCAAACGCGTTGCGCCACGGCCTCGGCATACGGCACCAGCGTCGACTTTCTGCCGGCGCTTGATACGCTTCGACCAGCTCGCCTGCTGCTCGGCCCGGTTCGCGGCGTCGAACGCCGGCCGCGACTCGGGTTGAATCAACTGCTCGACCACGCCCACGCTGCGCGAGGCGTCGAGCACGTGGACCGTGGCCTGGCTCATAGGCCGGGGCGATCTTCACGGCCGTGTGCTTGGCGCTGGTCGTGGCGCCGCCGATCAACAGCGGCACGTCGATGCCTTGCCGCTGCATCTCGCGGGCCACGTGCACCATCTCGTCGAGGCTGGGCGTGATCAGCCCGCTCAGGCCGATCATGTCGACGCCTTCGCTTGACGGCCGTTTCCAGGATCTTTTCGCAGGGACCATCACGCCCAGGTCGATGATCTGGTAGTTGTTGCAGCCCAGCACCACGCCGACGATGTTCTTGCCGATGTCGTGGACGTCGCCCTTGACCGTGGCCATCAGGATCTTGCCGCGCGCGCTGTTGCCGGCCTGGCCGCTGGCCAGCTTTTCGTCTTCCATGAAGGGCAGCAGATAGGCCACGGCCTTCTTCATCACGCGGGCGCTTTTGACCACCTGCGGCAGAAACATCTTGCCTGCGCCGAACAAATCGCCGACGACCTGCATGCCGGCCATCAGCGGCCCTTCGATGATCTCCAGCAGCGGCGGATACTTCTGCCGGGCCTCTTCCACGTCCGCCTCGATGAAGTCGACGATGCCGCTTGACCAGCGCGTGCGACAGCCGCTCTTCGACCGTGCCGTTGCGCCAGGCCAGATCGGCCGCGTCCTGCTCGCCGCCGCCCTGGTGCTTGACCGTTTCGGCGAACTCGACCAGCCGCTCGGTGGCGTCGGGCCGGCGATCGAACAGCACGTCCTCGACCCGCTCGAGCAGATCGGCGCGGAATGTCTTCGTAGACGGCCAACTGGCCGGCGTTGACGATGCCCATGTCCAGCCCGGCGCGGATGGCGTGGTACAAAAACGCCGCGTGCATCGCCTCGCGCACCGCGTCGTTGCCGCGGAACGAGAACGAGATGTTGCTCACGCCGCCGGAGACCTTCGCTCCGGGCAACAGCTGCTTTGATCTGCCGCGTGGCTTCGATGAAGTTGATCGCGTAGCGGTTGTGCTCTTCGATGCCGGTGGCCACGGTCAGGATGTTCGGGTCGAAGATGATGTCCTCGGCGGGAAGCCGACCTTCTCGGTCAGCAGCTTGTAGGCGCGCTGGCAGATGCGGCACCTTGTCTTCGACCGTCGGTGGCCTGCCCCTGTCTCGTCGAAGGCCATCACGACCACGGCGGCGCCGTAGCGGCGCACCAGCCGGGCGTAGTGCAGGAACTGCTCTTCGCCTTCCTTGAGGCTGATCGAGTTGACGATCGCCTTGCCTTGCACGCACTTCAGCCCGGCTTCGATGACCGACCATTTCGAGCTGTCGACCATGATCGGCACGCGGCAGATCTCCGGCTCGGCGGCGATCAGGTTCAGGAAATGCGGTCATGGCCGCTTCGCCGTCGAGCATGCCTTCGTCCATGTTGACGTCGAGGACGTTGGCCCCGCCTTCGACCTGCTCGCGGGCCACGGCCACGGCCTCTTCGAACTTGCCGTTGAGGATCAGCCGGGCGAACTTCTTCGAGCCGGTGACGTTGGTCCGCTCGCCGATCATGGTGAAGTTGCTGTCGGGGCGCAGCGTCAGCGGCTCCAGGCCGCTCAAGCGCGTGTAGCGGCTCGGGCTGCGAGCGACGGCGCGGCGGCTTGCTCGCGCCACGGCCGTCGGCGATGGCGCGAATGTGGGCCGGCGTCGTGCCGCAGCAGCCGCCGACGATGTTCAGCCAGCCGTTGCTCGGCGAACTCGCCCAGCGTGCGGGCCATCTCTCGGGCGTTTCGTCGAAGCCGCCAAAGGCGTTCGGCAGGCCGGCGTTCGGATAGCAACTGACATAGACCGGCGCGACGCGGGCCAGCTCTTCGATATAGGGCCGCAGCTTGTCGGGGCCGAGAGCGCAGTTGATGCCCACGCTCAGCAACTCGGCGTGCGAGATCGAGTTCCAGCAGGCTTCGACCGTTTGGGCCGACAGCGTGCGGCCGCCTTCGAAGATCGTGAACGAAGCCATCACCGGCAACCGCACGCCGTGATCTTCGAAATATTTTTCGATGGCGAACAGGCAGGCCTTGAGCACCAGCGTGTCGAAGGCCGTCTCGGCCAGCAGCATATCGACGCCGCCTTCGACCAGCGCCGCGACCTGCTCGTAGTAGGTGTCGACCATCTGGTCGAACGTCACGGCCCGATGGCCGGAGTCGTTGACGTTGCCGGCGATCGAGCAGTTGCTTGTTCGTGGGCCCGATCGAGCCGGCCACGAACCGCGGCCGCTCGGGCGTCCGCTCGTTCATCCGTCGACGGCCCGCCGAGCCACGGCGACGGCGGCCAGGTTGATTTCGCGGACGCGATCCTCCAGGCCGTAGTCGGCCATCGAGATCGATGTGGCGCCGAACGTGTTGGTCTCGATGATGTCGGCGCCGGCCTCCAGATACTGCCGATGGATCTGCTCGATCGCCTCGGGCTGGGTGATCGCCAGAATGTCGATGAAGTTCTTCAGATCGCGCGAGTGATCGGCGAACTGCTCGCCGCGAAACTGCCCTTCGTCGAACTTGAGCGCATGGACCATCGTGCCCATGGCGCCGTCGAGCACGAGGATCCGCTGGGCCAGAAGTTCTTCGAGCAGTTCACGCGTTTCGGTCGGATTGGCGATCGACATAGAGAAGAATTTGTGGCCCGTCGGCTTAGTCGAAATCGCGCGACGGAGAGACGGGTTCCAACTCCGTTCTTCTCGCTGCGCGTAACTCTAAATCATGGCACAGGATTCCCAGAGTCGCAAGGCAAGGGGGGCCGGCACAGGCCGCGCATTCCGCGCCGGCGGTCGCCCCCGACGACTTATTCAAGAGTCGCGGACTGGAACGGAAGATCCGAATTAATTCGACCAAAGAGCCCGGCAGTTCTTTTGGGTCCATTGGGGGGAGCCTCTAATCGGCACTCGTCTCCGAATGCCCCGGATTGCCGTTTGTCTTTGCCGGGCATAACGTAGCAGGCACACTCCGCGTGCCGTAGCCGCCCCTGTGCAGACGCTGCCAACAACGGGCTCCAACGGAAAGCATTCTCGCACATTGGTTGCGGCGCACGGAGTGTGCCTACTACTTTACGCCGGACGAGTTAAGGGCCATCAGAAGGTCGTGAAGGAAAGAACTTGGATTCTTCGGACCGAAGAAATAGCTGCGTCCCCCTTTGATCTGACCCTGGCCGTCCCCTTTGACCTGGCCAACTGCAGCGACTGGTTAGGCGAATGCTGGAAGACCGACAAGCCGCAAGATGATTTGGCCCTCACGATCCGTCACGGGGAACACCGTAGCTGGTACAGGCGTGAATGCCGACAGGCTTTCAAGCCCGGGGTGGGTGCGGAGTTCGTTCATGTTAAGTGCCGCATCCCGACAGATCAACGTTCCGATAACGCGCCACTTCTTCCTGATGATACGCTGCCCCTCATGGCTTTGCGGGTCGTCGAAGAAACGATCGATCTCGCGTTTGAATTCAGGAATCTCGTCTGGTCCTTCGTCAATTTGCATAGCACCCCGGATGCCTCTGCGCTTTCCCGTGCGCCACAGGAATGCGATGTCACGCGGTCGAACGCGGTCTCGGTACTGCGAAATGTTCCACGTGATTATCGGGTCGGGGTCTGCGAGCCGAGAGTCCAGGTCGTAAACCTTCGGATCACACTTGAAAATCCAGAATGCCATTGTTCATGCCTAACTAGTTATTATTGTGCGACTGCGCACAATAACGCCCTTCACTGTTTCGGTGCGCACACTCCATCCAAGCGTATTGCATCACGAGACTTCCATCCGAAACGTCTTGTCGGCAACGCGCGCAATCAGCGCCCTAACGGTCCTTGCGCAGATCATGAATCCAGTGGGCTCTTTACACCTCGACCTTGGTTGTATCTGTAAGAACGTTCGGTTACGGCACGACGGAGCGTGCCTGCTACTTTAGCGTTTGATCGGCGTGAGGATCAGTTTATGAACCAGGTATTTGCCGGTGTTCGAGCCCAGGAAGAGTTTGCCGGCGTCGGGCATCTTCCACTCGTCCGGTACGACGGCAAAGGGGCGCCGGTCGCGCTGTAGAAAAATCTTCTTGCCGTCGGCCGTGACCAGCAACCCTTCTTTGCGCACTTTGAATACCACGACGGCCGGCGTGTTGGCAGACAGGAGCCTGCCGCGGAAGGCCGAGGCCGCGGACAACTCGATGCCGCTGGCAGTCCCCTCCTCGCCGTCGATCGTAAACGCCGACTGCACGCCGTCGCGCACAAAGCCGACGACAAACTCCTTCTGGCCGCTCTTGCGCTCCAGAACCAGCGTCAAATCGTATTCTTCCGGCAGTGCGCTCGACACGGCGAGCCGGGCATTCGGCACGAAGGGGCTGGCCAGCGCGTCGTGCTCCATCTTCCAGACCCCTTTGACCGCATCCTGCTTGAGCCGCAACGTGCGCAGCAGATCGGTCGAGCCTTCGGGCACCGCCAGCTCCAACGGCGACACTTGCACGGGCTCCGCCTTGGCCGGCGCCGTGGTTGACTTTGTCAGTTGCGAAGCCGACGACTCGCGGGGGAGCGACGTGCGCGAGAGCGGATCGGCAACAATCGCCAACTTGACCGGTTCTCCTTCGGAGACCACGCCGGAGCGGCTGACGAAATCGGCGAACTCCGGCGTGAGGTACGCCTTGCCGGCGGTATGCGCCTTTTCGGATTTCGCCTGCATTTCGCCCAGCGTGGCCCCGATTTTCGCGGAGTCTTTGACGAACTCCGCTTGCTGCGGAACGGTCATTTTTTGCCGGGCATTGACGATCAGGTTGCGCATCAACTCGACCTGGGCGCCAGGCTGCTTGATCGCCAAGACGGCCGTCGCGGCGTAGGCCGCCTTGTCCGGCTTGGAATCATTCATCCAGTAAACAGCCATGTCTTCCCAGATCTTGCCGCTGCTCTGCGGAAACTTTTGAATCCCCTCGTTCCAAGCGGCGACGGCTTCGTCCGGCTTCTTTTGCTTCACCAGCGCCAGGCCTAATTCGCGGTAGTAGTTGCTATCGTTGCGCGACCAGGGATTGAGCTGAATGGCAGCCAGCAGATAGGCCGCGGCCGGCTCGTAAGCGTCGAACGTTCGCAGCAGCATGCCAAAATTGTAATAGATGCCGTCGTTGGCCGGATCGTACGTCAGCGCCATGTGATAACACTTGGCCGCGTTGACCTTGAACGACTTGGCCTGTTCATCTTCGAAGCCGCGCAGCTTTTGCACCGCCTCGCCATTGCGGAAAAGCTTCTCGGCCATCACCAGCAATTGGCGAGCCCGATCGGGATCGCCGGTCCGCTTTGACAGGCTGACGAACGACTCGGTCTGCAAGTCGTAGAGCGGGATCGCAAAGCCGACGTTTTCCACGTCGGTGAACTTGAGCGTCACGAGCCCCAGCACGTCTCCCGACTTATCGCACAAGGGGCCGCCCGAATTGCCGTGATTGATCGCCGCATCGGTCTGGTAATACGGCACTCCCTCGACCATACGATCGACGCCGCTGAGATTGCCGGACGTGATGGTCTTCTCCAAAATCATGCCGCCCCCGCCCGGGTTTCCGATCACATAAACCCGCTGGCCCGGCGCAGCCTTCTGCCGGCTTAAGCGGGCCGGGCGCAACTGGCCGTCGTGCTCCTTAAGATCGATGCGCACCGCGGCCAAATCGAATTTTGGATGAAAGCCCAATATCTTCACCCGCTTGTAGGCGACGGTTTCGACCTTGTCCCCGGATTTGATTTCGACCTTGCACCGCAGCGGCATGGGGGACGCAACGACGTGGGCATTGGTCAGAATCAGACCCGTCCGATCCAGGAGCACCCCGGTGCCGCTGCCTTCGTCGTTTTCAAGCGAGACCACGCTGGGGGCCACGTCGCGATAAACCTTGACCGCCTCTTCCTCCTCGCCGCCGGCGCGGGCCACGACGAAAAGGGCCAATGCCATCACCAAAACGAAGCGTTTCCAGAACATGGACGACCCCTTCTTCGGTGAGATGAATTGCGATTGGCCGCCACTGCTTGCACCGCGAGCGATCGACAAAAAACAATGCCAACGGGCAGACGCCATTTGACGCGGGGATCGAGCGCGCTCACCACGCCGCCAGCATTGATTATCGCGGGCAGTTGGCTCCGTGCAAGCATTCTGACGAGTCGCGGCAGGCCTCGTTGGCACTTTTTCGTGCCGGCCGTCGGCGGGCTAAAACCGCTGCTGCGGCCGGCACAGCCGACCCTACGGATTACGGCCTCGTTTCCTCGCGAGGCTCAAAATGCCCCCCATTCGCTCCAATTTCTCCAATCGCTAAATGGCTCAAGACCGGCATATTAGGCATCCGATAATCACGAGGAGGGCCAGTCGGCAACAGCCGGTGAGGTCCCGGTGTTGCCCTAAATTTCGGCAGAAACATTTCATGACAGCCACGACGTTACCCCCAGTGGAAAGACAAAAGGTGCCCCCGACCGGGCCCCTGATGCGGCCCCGCGCCGTGTGGGCGGACACCGATGTTCCCATTGTCTTGCGGCTACCGGACATTCACGCGCCGTCAGCCAGCGAGCCGCTCATAGCCGACCGCGCTCGGTCCACCCAGTCGTTACCGCTGTGGCTGTTTGTCCTGGCTGCGTCCCTGGGAGTCGTCGCGGGACTGATCGTACTGGATCGATGGAAGGCGTATCGCGCCGCTAACGGCCTAAAACTCGGCCCCTCCGCAGTGCATCAGCCCGTGCCGACCTGGAAAGTGCCGCTGACCGAGAATCGGGGGCGTCTGAACGGTGCCAGCGCGGTTGACGCGGGACACGGCGAGGCTGCCGAAATTGCTACGGCGTCAGCCAGCAATGCGGCAGGCGAAACTTCCCGGCAAGTCCAACAAACGGCGGCGATTGCCCCCACACCAAACCCGGCCGGTGATGAACTGCGCGGCAGCGAGTCGCCAAAACCGCTTAATCCGCACTTCGGCCCGCGACCGGAAAGTGTCGCGCCACAATCAGCCAGTCCGGCCGAACCAATGCCGGGCGACCGGCGCCAAACACGACTGGCCGATCGCCCGGACGTGCCCGACAGCGAGCCGCAAAAGCCACCCTCGGTGGCACCCGGCGTCGCGGAACTTGAAGGTGTCATCGTAAAACCCAGTCCGAGACCGTTGTATGACCGCGCTCGACAAAGCCTTTATTAAGGCTTACGCGCCGACTCGTCGGCTGAATCCATCGTCGGCGGTGGATGCCTTCGCGCAGCCGCAGGTGGCGACGGCCGCGACACCGCACATGGTAGCGGCGGAGAAGCCGCCGGTGTTGCCGTCGGCGCTCCCTGAACTAGCAACGACCTACGAGCCGATGCCGGCTGTGGTGACGCCTGACGCGCTGACGTCGGACGTGCCGCCGGTGGCGACTCTCGCCGCAAACGACGCCTCGCCTATTGCCGTGCCCTCTCAAGTCCGACGGCGAGTTTGCGCGATTGGTCACGCTCCGTCGCCGGTGCCGGCCCCGCACGCCATATTCAGCGGACCTGCGCGGCGGCACACTTTTAAGCCTTCCGTGGGCACAATCGCGACAGAAACACCCAGCCCGAATGTGGGCACTCATGAGATTCCGACCCGCAACAAAGGGCCGATGGCGGAAGCGGAGATAACGCAGCCCGCTGTCAAGGCTGTTAAAACGGCTAAGGCAGCCAAGGGGCAGCCATCGGAACAACGACAACCGGCAAAAGTCGAACCTCCGAAACCGGCAGCCGCCAAGCCCGCACTCAGTGCCCGCAAATCGAACGCGATGACGCCCGCTTCGACTCCGGCCGCGCGGCCGAATCGCAAAACTCCAAAATCCAAGATCCAGACCGCCGAGCGAGATGAACTGCTCGACAATATGGCGGCCGCGATCGGTATCTCGTCCAGCGCGGATCAACGGGCCAGCGCGGCTGACAAGCAGCCAGCCGCCGTCGCGGCATCGTTGATGTCCACCGAGAGTGCGCTGGAGCATCTCCCATTGACCACCACGCTCGCCTCGCCGCCGGCTCCACAAACTGCGGGGATGGAGTCAGCGGTCGCTCCGGTTGAGGCGCCCAACCCACAAGAATTACCGGCGAACGAATTAGAAAACAAACTGGCAGACGAATTGGCGGCTAGCAGCCAGTCGGACGCCGCTGCCACTAACAGTTTGCCCGACGGAGCTAAGGAGCCTGTTGCCAACCCGCAGGCAGCCACCTCCCAAACGGATACCGCCCCAACCGACAGCCCGATTGCTCCGCCCGGCAGCATGGCGGAACCGTCGGCTGTTGCCGCTCCACCCACGGCCGCGGACATTTCGGCGGCAGAGCCGTTGGCCTCAGCCAGCGCCAAAGCCGGAGCGCGGACCGAGCGGCGACCGCTGTCCGACTTTGTCCGGCAACTGCCGGTCGAAGATGCCTTTCATCCCCATTTAGAAGTCGACTATTTCCTTTGGCCCACGGCCGTCGATGCGCTTGTCGCTCGGAGTGGCCCGGCGCTGGGGAATTTTGCCACGCAATTGACGGCCCAAGCTAGCGCGGGCGAGAAGGTTCTGGCCCTTTCGGGCGGCGGGAGAGGCGAGGGACGGACCAGCGTAATGCTCGCGGTCGCACGGCAGATTGCCCAGCGCGGCGGCCGTGTTGTGATCGTGGACGCCGACT
Source organism: uncultured Planctomycetia bacterium (assembly GCA_963807715.1). Taxonomy (GTDB): domain Bacteria; phylum Planctomycetota; class Planctomycetia; order Pirellulales; family PALSA-1355; genus CAWECK01. Next base: position 99,725 of record CAWECK010000011.1, on the reverse strand, counting down.
TCGAAAAGCCCGACCTGGCCCGCTACGTGGGCCTTGCACCGGTGTTTGGCTGGGACGACGTCTTGCAGGGGGAGCTTTCGCTGGAAGAAGTCCTCATCACCTCACTTCGAGATCGCGTGGCGATCGTTCCCTGGCACCAGCGGCTACCGCCCGGCGTGCTGCCGTTCCATCCATTGCGGGCAAGCATCAGTCTCGGCATGCTGCGCGACCATTACGACCTGGTGCTGGTGGACGGCGGGCCTCTCTTGGCGGATCGCAAGCCCAATGGTCTGGCGAGCCTGGTCCAAGCGGTCGCATTTCGACGGCAGTTACGTGATCAGCGACTGCCGGCCGCAAGCCGCAGGCACTCTCACCGAGCCGCTGCGCATGGCGCAACATAGGCCTGCGGATATTCGGCGCGATTGAGAACTTTTCGTCGCTGGCCCACGAGGCGAGCGAACAACGTCGCGCGGCAGCGTGAGTCTCCAGCTTAGAAGGATCAGTCATGTACGAAGCGTATTGGCACTTGGAATCGCGCCCCTTCGACGACGTGATCGACGTGCGCAGCTACTATCCGAGCGAAGTCCATCAGGCCGCCTTGCTCAAGCTGCGCTATGCCATCGAAAACCAGCGCGGGGCGGCGCTCCTTTGCGGGGCCTCGGGCACCGGCAAGACGCTGCTCATCAACACGCTCCGACGGCAACTGCCGGCGACCTGTTCACCACTGGTGCACGTCGTGTTTCCGACACTCACCCCGCGCGAACTCGTGGCGTACCTGGCCGATGAGGTAGGCGCTGCGCAGGCCGGCAACAAGGATGCGCCTCGACGAACACCTCCATCGTCTGCAAAAGTTCCTCGCCGCCAACGCCGCCAAGGGCCGGCAAGCCGTGCTGGCCATCGACGAGGCCCATCTGCTGATCGAAGGGGGCCTGCTCGACACGATTCGGCTATTGCTGAACTTCGAAGTAGGAGGCCGACCGGCCTGGACGTTGCTCTTGGTAGGGCAGCCGATATTGCTGCCGGTGGTCGACCGCATGCCCGCCTTTGAAGACCGGCTGGCAGTCAAGTGCCTGCTGCGGCCACTGGAAGTTGACGAAACCATCAGCTATGTCAGTCATCGCATGACGGCCGCCGGCGCACGGCGGGAAATCTTCACCCACGACGCCATCATGTCCCTGCACCAAATCACGGCCGGCTATCCGCGGCGGATCAATCGAGTCTGCGACCTGGCTTTGTTGATCGGCTTTGCCGAGGAACTGCGCAATATATCGGCATCGCATATTGAGGCCGTGGCGAACGAACTGGTGGCCGTGAGTCTGGAGTAAGGGCTGAGGGGGCCCGGCGACTCAGGGGATGACCCAGGGACGCAATCCCTGGGCTTTATGAGCGGGAACGGGTATTCTGGAAGGGTCGGCATTACTTGAGAGGCCCTCGAACATCACCCGCTTCAAGTTGAATCTCGATGCTCCCGCGTCGCGGCGGATCCAGTTAGCGACTGCCTGTGGCGTGGCAACGGCCTTCGCTCTCATCCTGCTGGCGACGGCAGTGCCGCTGCCAATGGTCTGGGACGAAGGAGACGCCCTCGATCGAGCCACCGGCGTCAGCCAGTGGACGGCACGATTATTCGGCCGATCGCCGAGCCCCGGGTGTGCCGCTGCTTCCAACGCTGCAGCATCTGGCTCCGTACTGTCAGGCACGGGAGTGCCTGCCCCACAGCAGGCTGACGTGCCCGACGATCTCGGCGGTCCTTTCAGCAGCAATGTCATCCGCCAGAGCTGGCGATTTACGACGATTGGCGAGGGACACCCGGCCCTCTTGGGAAGCGTCATCGCTCTGGGCACCGTGATGACCGAGCGCTGGCTCCCGCCTTTGCTGGCAGCGCGCAGCGGATCGATGCTCCTTTTCGCACTGGCGGTGGGAGCGATCTTCTACCGGTTGTGGCGCGAGTACACGTTGTCGGTCGCACTCGCGGCCGTCGGCGCCTTGTTGATCATGCCACGACTCTTTGCTCATGCACACTTCGCGCTGTTCGACGGCCTGGTCACCAGTTGCTGGCTGTTGAGTTGGGCCTTGTTCGCGCCGCGCTGGGCGATTGGCGTTGGTCGCTGCCGTGGGGGGTCGCGCTGGGAGCCACGCTGAGCGCCAAGTTCACCGGTTGGCTGGCCCCGCTGCCGTTCATTCTGTGGGCCCTGCTCTACCGCGACCGCCGCGCCTGGCGCGTCTTGGCGATTGGATTGCCCCTGGCGCTGGTCACGTTTTGGGCCATGAATCCGCCGCTGTGGCATGCCCCGCTATCCGGTTGGCAAACCTTCTGGCAATTGAACACCCATCGGGCCGACCGGCCCGAGCTGAACATCTCCACCTGGTTTTTCGGGTCGATGTATAACCTCGACTATCCGTTCCCCTGGTACAACACGCTGGCGTGGACCGTGATGACGGTGTTGCCCCTCCCCTTGCTGATTGGCGCCGCCGGTGTGTATCAATCCCTGCGGCATTGGCGCAGTGATCCGGCGGCAGTGTTGCTCGTGCTGCAATGGGGAACGCTGATGGTCGTGCGGGCACTTCCTTGGGCGCCGCCGCACGATGCCGAGCGGCTGATCTTGCCGAGCTTCGCATTCTTCGCCCTGCTGACCGGCGTGGGAGCCGGACGGCTGCTGTATCGCCAGTCGTTGCTGGCGGCCGACAAGATCTGTGCGCAGGCGCTGGGCGATCGTCCTGCTGGTCTTTTGTGCAGCCAACGGGCTTCTGGAACTTTACCGCTACGAGCCGCAATGGTTGTCGTACTATAGCCGCGTTGTTGGCGGCCTAAGCGGCGCCGTGGCCCTGGGCATGGAACCGACGTATTACTGGGACGCGCTCGACGCGCCGGTCTGGCGCTGGCTCGACGAGCATACCCCAGCGGACGAGAAAATCGCCTTTGGCGCCGGCCCGCGGCGCAACCTGGCGTGGCTGCAATGTTGGGGCGTGCTCAAGCACGGTTTTCGTTCCGAGGATCCGGGGAAATACCGCTGGTACGTCCGCCAACGTCGGCCCAGCGCGTGGCAGGCGTGGGACTACTGGCTGCTGGAACATGCCGAGCCTGCGTACCAGCGTAAGCTGCAGGGCCAGTCGCTGATCGACATTTACGCTTACGACGACTACCTGGCAGCGCGGAAAGCCACAGCCGAGGCGCCGGAGTAATTACCGGGGCCGACAGGTTAATGAAAATCCACGTGAAACGGCAGCACCGCGTTGATCGGCCGCTTGAACAGCCGCTGCCAGACGGAGGTCGCCCGGACGGCCGGCAGGATCTCGCTCGGCAGCATGCGAAACTCGGCCTCGACTTGGGGTCCGTCGAGCAGTTGCTCGAAGAAATTGCGCGGCTTCGGCAGAATGAGCAATTCGACCTTCTCATCGGCTTTCAACCCGGCCAACAGCTTGGCCTCGACGACGGCGTCGTCCAACGTACCCAGCTTGTCGACCAGGCCATTGGCGACGGCCATGCGTCCGCTGTAAAGACGCCCGCCCGGCCAGGCTCTCGAGCTTGGCGAGATCCATTTTGCGCCCTTCGGCCGCCTTGGAAGTGAACTGGCGGTAGATATCCCCCATCAACCGCTTCCAAGCTTCGCGCTCGGTGGCGCTGAAGGGTTCGGTCATCGACCAGGTGCCGCTGTTCTTGCCGCGGCTGATCACCTCGGTTGTCACGCCGACTTTCGCCAGCAGCCCTTTAATGGCCAGCTTGCCCCCCACCACACCGATCGAACCGGTCAGCGTGCCTGGCTCCGCCAAGATCTTGTCGGCCCCCATCGAGATGTAATACCCGCCGCTGGCCGCGGTATTGCCCATGCTGGCCACGACGGGCTTCTTCGCTTTCACCACGTCGCGCCAGATCAAATCGCTCGCTAGCGCCGAGCCTCCGGGGCTGTCGACCCGCAGGACGATCCCTTTGACCGTGGCATCGGCTTCGGCCTGGCGGATCGCCTTGATGATCACTTCGCTGGTGACCGCCTCGGATTCGAACATCCCATTTTCACTGCTCGCGGCTTCCATGATCGGGCCGACCGCATAAATGATCGCGATCTTATCCCCCTTGCCCGACTTCATAGGCGTCTCGACTCCCGTCATCAATTCCATGAGCTTCATAAATCCGGCCAGGCCGGAGAAATCGTTATCGATCTTCTTCTTGCCGTAATCCTTTTGGAAAACCACTTCGTCGGTTTTAAGATCGGTCTTGAGTTGATCGCGGAATTCGTCCTCGTAGGCAACCCGATCAATCAACCTGACTTCCTTGGCACGCGTGGCGCTGAGCATGCCTTCGTCGATCAGGTCCTTGACCTGGCCGGCGTCCAACTTGCGGTCCGCGGCGATGGTGCTCGACGAGTTGCTCGTAGAAGTCGTCAACGACACTTTCGAATTGCTTGCGGAACTCGGGACTCATTTCGGTGCGCGTAAACGGCTCGGCAGCCCCTTTAAAATCGCCGATCTGGATGAAATCGGCCTGCACGCCCAGCTTGTCGAACAGCCCCTTGAAGAACGTCACTTCGGCTTGGAGCCCCGTGATCAGCAACTCGCCGGAGGGGGGCATGATGATTTCATCGCAGGCCGAGGCGATCAGGTAGTCCTTGGTGTGGACCGATTCCACGTCGGCATAGACCTTCTTGCCGGCTTTGCGCACCCGGGCAATCGCACCGCGCACTTCGTCGACCTTGCCGAGCCCGAATTGCGGGCTGCGCAGCCGCAGGACGACGCCGCCGATCTTGTCGTCCTTAGCGGCCTTGTCCAGCCGTTCCAGCACGTCGCGCAGGTGCAGTTTCAATTCGCCGAACAAGCCGGCCGACGCGGTTCCCTCGGGATAATCTTCTTTCAAGGTGAAAATGGCCAGGGTCACCTTCTTGACGTCCTTGGACTCTTTCTTTTCACTGTCTTTGTCTTTGCCCGGCTCGCGGCCGGCAGCGATGGGCAGATAGGTCAAAGCCGTCAAGGCAAGACAGCCGAGGACCGCGAAACGGAGAGCGCGGAGCATGATGAGTTCCCCTTCCAAGAGAGGTTGATGATTGCTAGCGATTCAATGCAAAAGGGCCAGGAAGCACGACAAAGGGAGCTGACTGACCACGGAGACGATGTGCCGGCAGACCGGCCGCCGTATTGTCAGGGCGAGCCACCCGACAAGTCAAGTTTCAGCTAGGGGTAAACTGGGGGCAATTAGCCAGCTTCGGTTTGCCCCCAGGCATTCGCCGACGCTGGTCAGTCAGGAAAGCGCGACCAGCCCTAAACGGTTTTCTTTCCTGGACGAATGCCCTTGACTGTGTACACGCGTATATTATAGTCGTGGGTGGGGGACGACCGAAAAGACCAATGAATGGGGCCGATCAAAGCCAATCAAGGTCGACCGAAGACACTGGGCAGAGGCTACCCGACCTGCCCCACCAGCACTTGCAGCAAGGAGCCGCCGCAATGACCTACTTGGAGACTCTCACTGACCGCCAACGCGAGGTCTATGAATTCATCCGCGACAAGATCAAGAACCGGGGCTATGGGCCAACGGTTCGCGAAATCGGCGATCATTTTCATATCAAGTCGCCCAACGGCGTCATGTGCCATCTGAAGGCCATGGAAAAGAAAGGCATGATCACCCGCGAGCCGAACATGTCGCGGGCGATTCAGCTTTCGAACGAGCCGGTGGAAGAACGAGGCTTGCCCATGACGGGGCGAATCGCGGCCGGCGTGCTGCACGAGGCCATCGAACAGGACGAGCGGCTCGATCTGGAAGCAATGTTCAGCCACAAGAAGAATATGTTCGCCCTGCGGGTCTCCGGCGATTCGATGATCGAAGCCCAGATTGCCGACGGCGACTTTGTCATCGTGCGCAAGCAGCGCACCGCCCGCGACGGCCAGATTGTGGTGGCCCAAACGGACGAAGGCGAAGCGACGCTGAAGCGTTGGTACTTGGAAAAGAACCGCATCCGCCTGGAGCCGGCCAATTCGACGATGAAGCCGATCTATGTGAAGAACGCACGGATTCTAGGCGTGGTCGTGGGGGTGGTGCGGCAATTGGCTTGAGGCCGTGCGATAGATAATTGAGGACGTGCAGAGCAGCCATAGAATTCGATCCTTAACGTTCATCGCTCTCCTTCCGGTCGGATCCGCTTTCGTTCGGTGACCGTTATCGTTCGACGACAAGGGGGCGACAGTTCAAATATTCGGGAGGCATATCATGTATCTCGTTGAGGATAATCGTCACGGAACGTGCTATCTCGTCTTTACCTGGGAAGATCCGCGGAAAGCGGGATACGTAGGGCGTGTCCTCGACGGTGTTACTCTCGATTATGACATGGACGCCGTTCACCGTTGGCCCGATGGAAACGAGAGCCCAGAAGAAGCTGTAGGACGATCACCAGATAACCCAAACCACTACCAGGTGTTCAGGTATAACAGAGAACGGCAGCAAGCTGGGTATGCGCCAGTTGAGGGAACGCCTGTTGTTTTTGGGTCCTGGAAAGATTACGTCAAACTGCGTCTTGTTCCGCCGGATCCTGAGCAGACAGACGACGAGCATTGGTACGATTATTTGGACAAACTCGACGAAGACTCACGTCGTCGTCGTCTCCGTGCGCAACCGCTGGCGCCGCCTAGAAGCGGAGCCCGAGAGGACATTGCTGCTTGGGTGGCAAAACAACACCTCGTGGTCGATACCTCTATCCGAGAGGTGTGGTACTTGCCTCAGGGGCGCCGCCCGCGGAAATCCGCTTGCTGGAGTTGAACGATCGACTCGCGGGCCCTGGGTCCCAGCCGGAAGCGATTGACTTCGGCCTAGACGTTGAAGTGCGCCCGATTCCGTCTTATGATCGCCGACATCACCAGCGAGCAACTCGACGAGATCAAGCGGGACCCGTCGCGTTTGCCACCCGGCTGGTCCCTTGACGAACCTAGAATCTGGAGGCGAGGGGCATGACCGAGTATCAGCGGTTGTTCCTCGTTCAGGCTCGAACGGATTTTGCTGTGTTCGAGTTATTGCGTGGACAACCTAAGTTGCCGGGTTGCCACGCGCTTCATTATCTCCAGATGGCCACTGAGTTGCTGGGGAAGGCGCACGCTTGGAAAGAAGGTCCCCGAACGAATACGCACCGTTCGCTTGTGACGTTCCTCCGGAGTCTCTCCGCCAACCAGAACGCACAAAAGCAATTGGGGTATGATCAGCAGAAGGAGAATTGGCAGCACCTAATCCGAAAGAGCTTACCACTAGCCCGTCAAATCGAAGACCTGGCGCCCGCATTAGCCCTAGATGGTCCGAATCCAGAGTATCCGTGGCCACGTCGCGCCCCGCAGATCTCACCAGTGGAGCACACGTTTGATATATGGCAGGATCTGCAGGAAAAGCCCGCAGGCCGCTTTTTCATTGACATAATCAGCCGACTTTTCCACGCAGCGGATGTGTTCCTCTGAGGGGCGGTAGCGCTGCCGATATTTATTCTTACGCGGACTTATCCAGCGCCTGGTTCTGGTTCAGCTTGTTGTAGAGCGTCTTGAGGCTAATGCCCAGTTCTTCGGCCGCCTTCGGCTTGTTGCCGTCGAGGCGTTCCAGCGCTTGATAGATCGCTTGCAGTTCGATTTCGCGCAGCGATTGCGGACCGAAACTTCGCAACTGCGGACCGCGCAGCCGCCGATTCTCGAACTTACTCGGCAAGTGCTCCAATTCAATCGGGCCGTTGTCACACAGGATCGTGGCGTGCTCGATGACATTGGCCAGTTCGCGAACATTGCCTGGCCAAGAATGCTCGCTGAAGGCCTCGAGCACCTCGGCGAAAAGCCGGCATCGTCAACCGCCAGAGCTGGTCGGAAGCGACGCAGCAAGTGCCGGGCCAACAGCGGGATGTCTTCGACCCTTTCGCGGAGTGCCGGCAAATGGATTTCAAACGGATTGATGCGGAACATTAAGTCTTCGCGAAAATCGCCGTCGGCGACCATTTGCTCCAGGTTTCGGTGCGTGGCGCAAACGGCCCGCACGTCGACTTTGAAGGCGTCATTCTCGCCGAGCCGGCGAATTTCGCCGCTTTCCATCACGCGCAGCAGCTTGGCTTGCATCGGCTTGGGCAGCTCGCCGATTTCGTCGAGGAAGAGCGTGCCGCCGTTGGCAACCTCGAACAGCCCCACCCGGTGCTGATCCGCCCCGGTGAACGCCCCCTTGCGATGGCCAAACAATTCGCTCTCGATCAGGCTTTCCGGCAGCGCTCCGCAGTTCACGGCTACGAACGGCATGTCGGCCCGCAGACTCTGGTCGTGCAACGCGCGGGCCACGAGTTCCTTGCCGGTGCCGGTCTCGCCGAGAATCAAGGCCGTGGAATTCGTCGGCGCGACCTTGGCGATCAGCTTGCGAACGCGCAGCATGCCTGGGCCGTTCCCCACCAGTTCGCTTTTGCCTTCGATCCGTTCCAACTGGCGTTTGATGGCCAGATACTTGCGAGTGAGCTCGCGTTTCTCGGCTATGCGAGCCAGCAGCGATTGTAATTCCACCAGCTTGCACGGTTTGGTCAGATAGTCGAAGACGCCGTGGCGCAAGGCGGCAATCGCCGTTTCCAGCGACGACTTGCCGGTGAGCACCACGGCCTCGATTTGCGGCGAAAGCTCCTTAGCCTTGCCGATCACGTCGATGCCGGAAAGACCCGGCATGTCCAAGTCGACGAGGATGCAGTCGTAGGAATTGCGCTTCAACGCCGCGATGGCGGTCAGCCCGTCCGGGCACACGGTCACTTCGTGGCCCATGCGCGGCAGTTCGAGGCTCATCAATTCCTGCAGCGATCGCTCATCATCGGCGAACAGGAGCTTCAGTCGGTTATGCGGCTTGGTAGCGATGGGAATTCTCCTTGGCGCTTTCGGCCAACGGCAAAGTCACGCGAAATTGCGCCCCTTGCCCAGGCCCTGCGCGATAGACGTCAATTTGCCCGCCATGGTCGGCAACGATGCGATACGTGATCGATAGCCCCAGCCCGATCCCTTGGCCTGTACGACGGCGGGTGAAGAAAGGTTCGAAGAGATGTTTGCGGACCTCGTCGGTCATGCCGCAGCCATCATCCGTGATTGCCAGCACGGCCCGTTTTCTGTCGGTGGACAGTTCTACGCGCACCGTGCCGTGTTCGCCCAGCGAGTCGAGTCCGTTCGTGAGCAGGTTGAGCACGACCTGCTTCATTTCCTGGGGGTTCACCAAGGCAATGACGGGCGGGCCTGGCTCAAACACCAGATGTTTTCCGTGGTATTGTCCTACGTGACCGAGCATGTCGATCACGCCTTGCACCAACTCTCCCAGGTTCGCGGGCTGCGGCTTGACGTCTCCCAATCGCGAGAAGTCCAACAGCCGCTCGGTGATGCCTTTGCAGCGGAACGCTTCGTTCTGGATCATCCGCAAGTATTTGTGAATTACCTGCTGCTGCTCGGGAGCGGCGTTCGCCCCGGCGGCTAGCGTTTCGTCCACGCGTGCTTCCAGCGATTCGGCACATAGGGCGATCGATGCCAACGGATTATTGATTTCGTGGGCAACTCCGGCCGCCAGAAAGCCGACGCTGGCAAGTTGCTCGCTCCTGACCACTTGTTTGGTCCGCTCGCGGACTTGTCGGTCGAGGTCGTCGCGAATGGAACGAAAACGTTCCGTCATGTCGTTGAGGGCTTCCCCCAACTCGGCCATCTCGTCCTGGCTTTTCAAACAAATGCGATAGTTGAAGTCTCCTGATGCCACACAGCGGGAACCCTTGACCAACTGGCGCAGCGGCCGAAACACCCAGGTGTAAATCAGCCGCAAGAACACCCCGAGCATCAAGGTGCCCGAGGCCGTTGTGACCACGTTGACCGCGATCAGCATCCGGTATTGGTTGCGCACATCGCCCACCATGGTGTGCAGGCGATGGTGTAAAAAGCTGGGAGCCTCGGCACACAGGTCTTGGAACTGCGTCAAGTCTGCTTCGACGGCTCGCAACTGCTCGCGATCCGCCAGCCAATGATCCCGGCGAGTCTCATCAATAACGCGTGCCAGCGAATCTTCCATTTTATGAACGGTTTGCCATTCGTCACGGCTGTCGTTAATGGTGTCGTCCGACTCGTCATTGCCAGCGAGCTCCTTGCGATAACGCCACAAGTGCTGTCGCACCGCCAAGAGCTCGCGTCCAAAGCGGATTTGCAGCCTCGCGAGTCGGTCCGCTGCCGCGACTGGCTCAGACGTTGCCTGGTCGACCCAGCCCTGGGCTTCGGCAAGCGTCATGCGAGTCTCGGCCACGTCGCGGCTCAACTCGGCCGCCAACGGCAACTCGCTCGCCCGGCCGCGCAAGCCTTTCACGAGCCCCCGATAGGCATAAGCTGCATGAAACCCACTCGTCGCCAAGGTGACCACGATCACCAAGAGCAACCCGATACAAACCAGCAGCTTATTGCGGATCGGCCATTTCGAAAGCATCAGCGACCTCCTTGCGGGACGGTCATTGTCGGACGATTTGTCGGACAGCGAAACATTGGCGAACTTGGGGGGGCGGAGTGTAGCAGCAGACGCGGCAAGGTGACAACGTGACTTCCCCGAGCCGGATGCGTTGAAATGGAAGAAAACTTCCGGATGCGAGTCAGCTTCCGGATGTCCCGCCGCGGCGACCGCCGGCAATCCGCTATTTTGCCTGCTTGCCCCAGACGCCGAGCGATCTTGACCCGTCCTGGGAGTTTGTCTAACTTCCCACCCTGTTTTGGAAATTCTTATGCGGCCGAGATTCCGCTCGTGCCTGAGGATCGCATGCCCCCGCCGACTTCGCCTCCACCCCATCCATGGCGTCTGCTTGCACTGATTACGGTCGTGCTATCCGTTTGGGGTCTTGCCGATGTGCGCAATCGGGGCGTGGTCGACCCGCGGGATGTTTCGCTTCATAAGACCGACTTCTCGGTCTATACGGAGGCCGGGGCCGCGTTTTTCGACGGCCGAGATCCCTACACGGTCACGAATCTGCGCGGCTGGGGCTATCTGTACCTGCCACTCTTCGCGATGCTCATGGCGCCGCTGCACGCGCTGCCGCCGACGGTAGGCTGCACCGTTTGGTTTTTTATCAGCCTGGCAACCCTCGCCGGCTGCTATTTCGAAACCGTCCGATTGGCGCGGCTGTGTATCCCGCGCGACTCGTTGTCTAAGGGCAATTTATTGCCGGATTGGCTGGTTTGGGCCAGCTTGCTGACGACGGCCTTTCCCACGTTCAATTGCATGCAGCGTGGACAGATCGGCATCCTGAAGCTGTATCTGCTCCTGTTGGGTCTGCGAATGGCCTTGGAACTCGGCGGCCGCAGCCGGATGTTCCTGGCCGGGGTCGTGCTGGCGCTGCCCATCGTTCTGAAAATCACTCCGGCACTGCCCGTCGGTTTTTTGTGGTGGGAGAACTTGCTTGCTAGCTGGCGCAGGGAGCGCTTGTGGGTGCGCATGGCCGGACCATCGCCGGCATCAGCGGAACGCTGGCCGGCCTCGTGCTGTGCATCGTGCTGATTCCGGCCGCACTCGTCGGTTGGAACAGCAATCTGCGGCATCTATCGGATTGGTGGAAACTGGTTGGCGATAAGGCACACCGCGCGGGATACGATCGCTTTGCCGGTGACTCGTATTCGGTAAGAAACCAAAGCCTGAGCAATGCGCTGCACCACTTGGGCAACTGGGCCGATTATAAATTCGGCAACGGCCCTTACGATCTGCCGTTTGAAAACGAGCAAACTTTCGTGCCTGACTTCATTACCGATAAACCGGCCTTCGAGCACATGCTGCTCGCGATACGTCTGTTTGTCCTAGGGTGCGTGGTTTGGCTTGGCGTTCGCACGGCGCAAACGCATGAGCCGCTGGCGATCGTGGCCGGCTTCGGCCTGGCGGCGGCCGCCACCTTGATCATCGCGCCGATTGCCCGCGCGCATTATTTCGTCCTGCTGCTTCCTGGCTCGTTATTCGTCCCGGCGTGGCTGTTGCGGGCCGGTCGCCCTCAAGCGGCCCGCCTGCTGGCATGGTCGCCAGCCGTGTTGACGCTCGTGCATTACGCACTGATGAACGTGGTCGGCCGGGTTGGCCTGCTAGGCAATGGCATTACCATCTGGTATCTGGCCGCGGTCGTGCTCATGCTGCGAACTTTGGGTCGGCCTGAAGCGGTTGTCAAGCCGCATGCCAGCTCTAGAATTTCGCCCATTGCGGCCAGGCGAATGGCGGATAGCCCGCAGCTAGCGGGGGCGGGAAGCCAAGTCAATGCCGCGAGCAGCCAAACGCCGACCTTATAAGTCGATGACTGAACTGCCGCCTCCGCTACGTCGGCGCCGCTGCTGACGAATCTGATCCATCAGGAAGCTCAATGCCAGGCCGTATTCGCGCACGGCGATCGTAAAGTTATGAGCGGCCACGGCGCTGGTTGCTCGCTCGACGGACTTGTTGAACGGATCCCAAGTGACAGTCCACTGCTCTTGCTTGGCCGCGTCCTTCAATTTGTCGCACAGTTGGACCAGCGGCGCGATGGAAGTGGCCGTGGGCCGACAATCGCGGGATCGATGCGGTCCGGCACCTAAGCGGGTACTGGCCCACTGGTCGTCGATCGAAGCTCCTCTCGAGAATCCCTTGACCAAAGCCACAAGACCCGCCGCCACTGCGCCCACGCCACACAAGGCGGCCGGAATCAGATTGTTGGCCAGCGCCATGCCGGCTGCCCCCAGGGTGCAAACTCCCATAATCACCCAAACCGCGGGATGAATGGACGACGGACCGCCGCCGTGACCGGTTTCCGAGGCCAGTGAAGGAATGTTCGCATTGGAAAGCTGGATCGAACGCTTAACCCGAATCACGATCACCGAGATGTTGTCCGGCCCGCCACGCAAGTTGGCAAGATCCACCAGGGTCCGCACCGCCTCGTTGGGGCTCAGCGAACCGAGCAAAACGCCGATTTCTTCGTCGGTCACTTGCCCGCTCAAGCCGTCGCTACAGAGCAAAAACGTGTCCCCCATCTCCAGCGGAAACGGACCTTCCAGATCGACCCGGACTTCGGCATGCGGGCCCAGGGAACGAGTAATGATGTTTTTGGGAATGTAAGAGGGGACTTCTTCGTTGTTAAGCTGCCCCGCCGCCCCCATTTCCCAAACCAGGCTATGATCGAACGTCAGCTGCTCAAGTCGATGGTTGCGGAGCCGGTAGACGCGGCTGTCTCCCACATGCCCCACCACGGCTCCCTGCGGCAAGAGCGTCAGGACGCTGCACGTCGTGCCCATGCCATGGAACTCGGCATTGGCCTTTCCGCGGCCGTGAATATTGGCGTTGGTCTCGGTGATGGCCTGCCGCAAGGCCGGAGGAGCCGCGAGATCGGCCAGCTTGAAATAGATGTGCGGCACTCCGTTGCAAGCTAGCTTGCTGGCCAATTCCCCGGCCGCATGGGCCCCCATGCCGTCGGCCACCATGAACAGGTGACCGCGCCGATACCATTCCAGTTCGCTGCTGGCAGGAACAACGCTGATGGAATCCTGATTGTTGGTACGCCGCAAGCCGATGTCGCTCAGGCTCGCGCACTCAAAAAAGTCTTTCCAATTGGCTGCTTGTTCGGCCATGGGGGCTCGGGCTACGCGCGTCACGGTTGCCACCGCAAATGAAGCAGAGCGAAAGTAAAGATCCTAGTGTAACTCGCGTTCTGACAGCAAGATAGCCACTGCTAATTTAGCCCCGTTTTGGGCGATTCATGGGCAATCCGGCCCCCTTTTTAGCCTCGGCAGTTCGCGAAAGGCCAGAAGTTGGGGCGTCCAAACTCGGTCTGGTTCCTTAAGTCAAGCTGATCTATACTTCCGCCCCCTTCCAGGCCCGGTTTCGCCTGTCCTCATTTTCAGCCAGGCGGACACTAGCGACTGAAACCGGAACTGAATGTGGGGCGGCGCTCGCCGGCAGTCCAACCATCCCCTCTGTGCCTGAATCGAGAAATCGCCTGAAAGCCATGGCGGCCAATTTTCTCCACCCTTGGACTTCACGTACACGCCACGGCCATTGGCTGCGCTGGTGGCTGGCCGCCCTCGTTTGTGCCGGCCAGTGCGGCTGCGTGCAGCGGCGCTTTACGGTTCGCAGCAATCCGCCCGGCGCGGTCGTCTATGTCGACGATTATGAAATCGGCACGACTCCGGTCTCGCACGATTTCGTGTACTACGGCACCCGCAAGATCCGGCTGGTCAAAGACGGCTACGAAACCCTTACGGTCTTGCAAAGGTTTCCCACGCCTTGGTACCAGATCATCGGAATCGACTTTATTGCAGAAAACGTCGTGCCCGGCGAAATCCGGGACGAGCGCGTGGTCGACTACCAGTTGCAACCGCAAGTCATCGTGCCCACCGAGCAGCTTTTGGGTCGGGCCGAAAACCTGCGTCGCGGCAGCGGGCCGCCGTCAACCATCGTGCCGGCTGGGGTCATCACGCCCACGGTCGCGCCGATGGTAGTTCCCACGGGCGTCCTGCCGCCGCCGAATGCTTTTCCGCCGGCTAATTCAGTGCCGCCGCAGGGTTTCTCGCTACCGCCGGCGGGCCCACCGGCGGCGCGATTTCACCCTATACCGGTCAGCCGTCTTACGGACCTCAAACGTTTGGCCCGCCGGCAACCGCAGCCCAGCCAGGGACTGTCGCGGCTCCGCCGAACGTACAGCCACCGGCGAGCCAGCCTCCGGCGAACGCCACGGCGCCCCCGGGAGGGTACAACCCGCCGGCGTACAATCCGCCCAGGTACAACCCGCCGCCGCAAAACAACCCGCCCCTGTATCCGCCGCCGAACTATTAAGGGGCAGCAAGAGCCCTGCACAGGGCGGATCGTGAAACGGCCGGTGCCGCGGACGCGGGTCAGGTCAATCGCGAAAGGTCGCTATTTGATCCCGGAATTGGGCTTAATCGCATCGCGCACGAGCACGCCGGGATGGCGGGCCATCTTGTCCGTGAATGCGTTGACGTTGCGGATGATCGGCTTGAGTTCCTTGGTCAGTTGCTCGATGTTGCAAACCGCGGCTTCGACGTGCTCGTAGAGTTCCGGATCCTTGAGAAGCCGACCCAAGGTGCTTTCGCGGCTATTGAGAGATTTTGCCGAACTCGTCGAACTGGTCGAGCACCTCGTTGAGCCGGGCCATGCTGGCGTCGACATTGGAGATCATTTCTTCGCCATGATCGCCGAGCGGCTTGGTCAAACCCTCCAGGTTCCTGAGGTTGCTGTCCGCCAGCGCCACCGTCGAATGAATCCCGGCGACGGCATCGCGCGTGTCCTTCATCAATGCGGGCATTTCGGTAATGGCTTGCTTCATGTTGGCCCGCGTTTTCTCGTCGCTCAACACGTCGTCGAAGTCGCTGGCCACCTTTTGGAAAGCTGTTCGATGCGCCAGCTCGGTCTTTTGGACGATGCGGTTGAATTGCTCATCATTGTTGACCAGGAATTCGTTCAGGTAGCCAGCCAGCCGGCCGATCTCCCGGCCGGCGTCGAGACCGACCCGATCGCCTGGTTCAATTCGCCTTCCATTCCGCCGAACGACTTGCAGCGGATTGCCGACCGACTTGCCTTCGAGATAGTCGCCGTTTTGAATGAATTCGGTCGACTTAGGTGGTCCCGGGACGAATTGCAGGATCGCGTCTCCCAGCGGAAATGACAAGTTCAGCCGGCAGACCTCGCTGCGGCGGAGTTTGTACTTCTATCGATCTGCATGTGACGACCACGCCTCCGGCCCAACAACTTCACGTCCGTCGACCCGCCCGATCAGAATGCCTTCTTTTCGCACGGGCGTTCCCTCGGCCACGCCAGTCGCCTTGCGGAAACCAGGCGAAGACTGTGTATTTGCCGCGTGCAACGACGGCAACTCACCGAACAGCACCACCAGGATGCCGACGACGAGCATCGTCGCCACCACCATGACGCCCACTCGAAATTTGACGATCCGTTCATCCATGACAGTCGTCGGGCACACTCCGTGTGCCGTAACCGAATTACCAGGCAAGGTTTGATAGGGGAAAATGTTTCAGAAGTTCTGATCGTCGCATCATCCTCTCCTCCGCCAGCGACGGCACACGGAGTGTGCCTGCTACTTTCTCAGCGATAGCTGGCCGTCTTGTTGCCGTTGAGCTTGCGCAATTCCATAAGCGCTCGCCGGCCTCGCCCTTGACGAATTGCGAAACCCGTGGGTCCGACTCGCGATCGAGTTCTTTCGGCGTGCCGTCAAAAATCATCTGCGGTTCGTCCGGCTCCAGCCTGCGCAAGCGGATACAGCATCACCACGCGGTCCGCCACCTTGTGCGCCGTGTGCATGTCGTGCGTCACGACGATGCTGGTCACCGGGTATCGCTTACGAGTACGGATGATCAATTCGTTGATCACGTCGCTCATGATCGGATCGAGACCCGTCGTCGGTTCGTCGTAGAGCATCAACTCGGGGCTCATGGCCAAGGCCCGGGCCAGGCCGACCCGTTTCCGCATGCCACCCGACAACTCCGCCGGCTTCTTGTAGATCACGCTTTCGGGCAGGCCGACTTCGGCCAGCCGAGCCGAGCACGATTTCGTCGATTTCGGCGGCTCGGCTTGTCCGTGTTCTGCCGCAGCGGAAACGCCACGTTTTGGCCGATCGTCATACTGTCGAACAGCGCGGCCCCTTGAAACACGAAACCCGAAACGCCGGCGTTTGAGCATCAAGTCTCTTTCGCTCAGCTTGGCCAGATCGCGGCCGTCGAAGATCGACCTCGCCCGCGTCAGGCCGGACCAGTCCGATGATCGTTTTCAACAGCACCGTCTTGCCGCAACCGCTTTCGCCGATGATCGACCAGCGTTTGCCCTCGGGCAATCTCCAGGTCGATGTCTCGCAGCACCGGTTGATGGCCGAAGGTCGACCGACACCTGCTTCACCTGCGCAAGCAGTTCGTTCGTGCCGAGTGGTTGGATGCCTCAGCCATCAGTGGCGTTGCTTCTATGTTGAGTGTCTGTTTCGGCTTCGTATGCATTTATGCGGTGTTCGCACTCCGCCGCGTCAGCGAGGGCTTTCGGTCGCTCGACTGACGCGTCGAGTCGGAATTTTCGGTCCCCGTCCGAGTCAATACACGTTCGCGGTGTTGGCCACAGCATGCCGTACAAATCGCTCAAGAAGATGCTCAGAAAAAGATCCAACACCAGAATCGAGACAAACGAATGGACGAAGGCCGCCGTGGCCGCCCGGCCCACCCCTTCGGCGCCAGGCAGGCAATGAAAGCCGCGATGACAACTTATCAGCGCGATCGCGGCGCCGAAGAACAAGCTCTTGAAGACGCCTGAGAACAAATCGTAATTGCCGACGACGCGCTGCGAATTGTCCCAATAGTAGATGCGAATCGATCCCCAGGACGAAGATGCTATAGAAGGCCCCGCCGACCACGCCCATGAAGTCGGCCATCACCGTCAACGACGGAATCAGGATCAGGCAGGCCAGAAACCGCGGAACGACCAGGTAATGAATCGGGTTGGTGCCCATGCTGGCGAGCGCATCGATCTGCTCGGTGACGCGCATCGTGCCCAACTCGGCCGCCATGGCGCTGCCGACGCGGCCGGCCAGCATCGTCGCCGCCAACACCGGCCCCAACTCGCGCACCAGCGAGACGTTGATGACGGCGCCCAACCGCGTGTCAAGCCGATACGTCTTGAATTGCGAATAACTTTGCACGGCCAAGCACCATGCCGATGAACGTGCCCGTAAGGGCCACCACCGGCAAGCTGAGCACGCCGATCTGGTAAAAATTCGGCAGCAACGTTGCGCGCCGGGGGAGCCGCGTACACAACCAGGATGCCGTGCGAAACATGAAGGTCGTCATGTCTCCCAGGGCCACCAACCACTCGATGGTCAAGCTGCCAATATCGGAGATAAAATCCGAGAGGAAGGCGACGATGGGAGCATCCCAACCGTGATTCGCCGAGTCGGAATTGCTGTCAGTCGCAGTGCTAGCCATGGCGTCGCCCTGATTGCTCAATTTAACAGTGCGCAAAACGATCGCGCAGGATATCGCATGTTACTTCGGCTGAGCGGCTCTGCGGCTTCAGCAAACCTTGGCGATTCAGCCGATTAGGCGACCTAACGCGAGTTTGCGGTTAACAAACTTGCCGCCGCATTGACCGAGCCCGCGGCGCCAGCAAGGGACAGCCATTACCAATGTTCCTTGCTGGCGCTGCAGGCTCCTACCAGCGCATAAAAAACCACCCCTGCAAGCCAAAGCTTCCAGGGGCGGTGTCAGTCGTTGCGATTTACTGCGGCCGGCGGCTTTAACCGTTGGCCGTCTTCGGCGGCGAGTCGTCCGTGGCGGCGACGCCCACGAGCTCCGGGTCGCCGTCTCCTTTGACTCCCTTGAAGACCAACTGCTTTTTGCCGGCGACTTCGCGGACGTCGACGACCACGGCAGTCATGCCTTGGAACTCGCCTTTCAGCAATTCTTCGGACAGCGGATCTTCGACACAATTCTCCAAGGCCCGACGCAAGGGCCGAGCGCCGAAGTCGGTGTTCGATCCCTTGCGGATCAGCCACTTCTTGGCTTCGTCGCTGAGCCTGAGCTCCAGGCCCCGTTCTTGCAGCCGTTCCTTCACCTTGGCCAATTCCAAGTCGACCACGTGCTTCAAATCGTCGATGGTCAAATGCCGGAAGACGATGATGTCGTCGAGACGGTTCAAGAACTCCGGCTTGAAGACCTTCTCAATCCGTTCGTTGACGCGGTGCTTCATGCTGTCGTACGAAGAATCGTCATCCGGCTTCTGGAAGCCGAAGGCGCTCTTGTTCTTGATGGCTTCCGCCCCGGCATTGGTGGTCATGATCAAGATCGTGTTGCGGAAGTCAACGTTGCGACCGAAGCTGTCGGTCAATCGGCCTTCTTCCATCACTTGCAGGAGCATGTTGAACACGTCGGGATGGGCCTTCTCGATTTCGTCGAGCAGTACCACCGCATAGGGTCGGCGGCGGATCTTCTCCGTGAGCTGGCCACCCTCCTCGAAGCCCACGTAGCCCGGCGGCGCGCCGATCAACCGGCTGACGTTGTGCTTCTCCATGTATTCGCTCATGTCGATCTGGATCAGCGCCTCGTCATCGCCGAACATGAATTCGGCGAGCGCCTTGGCCAGCAGCGTCTTGCCGACGCCCGTGGGCCCGGCGAACACAAAACAGCCGGTCGGCCGTTTCGGGTCCTTCAAACCGCTCCGACTGCGGCGCACCGCCTTCGAGATCGATTTGATCGCCTCGTCTTGGCTGATGACCCGCTTGTGCAATTCGCTTTCCATCGCCATCAGCCGCAAGCTGTCTTCGGTCGTCATGCGCGTCAGCGGAATCCCGGTCATTTTCGAGACCACTTCGGCAATCACTTCCTCGTCCACCACGCCGTCGGTCTCGCGCGATTTCTCGCGCCAGTCGCGGGTAATGGTCTGCTTCTTTTTCTTCAGCTTGTCGGCCTGATCGCGTAAGGCGGCCGCCTTTTCGAAGTCCTGATTGGCGACGGCCTCTTCCTTTTCCTTGTTGAGCTTCTCGACCTCTTCATCGATCTCCTTGAGGTCGGGCGGACGCGTCATGGCCTTGAGCCGCACGCGGGCGCCGGATTCGTCGATCACGTCGATCGCCTTGTCCGGCAAGCAGCGGCCGGTGATGTACCGGCTGGACAGTTCCACGGCCGCGGCGAGCGCGTCGTCGGTGATCTGCACGCGGTGATGCTGCTCGTAACGATCGCGCAGACCCTTGAGAATCTCCACGGTCTCGGGCTTGGTGGACGGCTCGACCATCACCACTTGGAAGCGGCGATCGAGCGCGCTGTCTTTCTCGATGTACTTGCGGTACTCGTCCAGCGTGGTAGCGCCAATGCACTGGATTTCACCGCGGGCCAGCGCCGGCTTGAGCACGTTCGAGGCGTCGATCGCCCCTTCCGCGCCACCCGCGCCGACCAGGGTGTGCAATTCGTCGATGAACAGAATCGTGTTCTTGGCCCGGCGGACTTCGTTCATCACCGCCTTGATGCGTTCTTCGAACTGACCGCGGTACTTGGTGCCAGCCACCATCATCGCCAGGTCGAGCACCACGATGCGGCGGTCGGCCAACAGCTCGGGCACGTTGCCTTCGACCACGCGCTGGGCGAAGCCTTCGACGATCGCCGTCTTACCGACACCGGCTTCGCCGAGCAGCACGGGGTTGTTCTTCGTGCGGCGGCAAAGGACCTGGATGGCCCGTTCGATTTCTTTTTCGCGGCCGATCACCGGATCGAGCTTGCCCTGGCGAGCCAGCTCGGTCAGATCGCGACCGAAGCTGTCCAAAGCCGGGGTCTTGCTCTTGCTGCTCTTGGGCGACTCACCGGTAGCACCAGCGGCCCCGGAGCGTTCGCCGGCGGCCCGTTCGCCCCCTTCGCCCCCTTCCAAACCGTGCCCCAGCAAGTTGAGAACCTCCTCGCGGACTTCCTCGAGCTTGAGGCCCAGGTTCATTAGCACTTGAGCCGCCACCCCCTCTTGCTCGCGCAACAGGCCGAGCAGAATGTGCTCGGTGCCGACGTAGTTATGGTTCAGGTTGCGAGCTTCTTCCATCGAATATTCGATGACTTTCTTGGCCCGTGGCGTTTGCGGCAATTTGCCCATCGTCACCATATCGGGACCGCTCTGAACCAGTTTTTCAACTTCGAGGCGGATTTTTCGCAGATCAACGTCCAGATTTTTGAGGACGTTGGCCGCCACGCCGCTCCCTTCTTTGATCAGGCCCAGCAGCACGTGCTCGGTACCGATGTATTCGTGATTGAAGCGTTGGGCCTCCTGATTGGCCAACTGCATCACTTTTCTGGCACGGTCCGTAAATCGTTCGTACATGTAATTCTCTCCGTTCAGCGTTGGCGAAGTTGCATGCTTGCGAGGCCCGGAACGTATGGCAGCCAAGGTCGCTATGCCGCTACTTTGCCGAGTCTAAGAAACGCCGCCCCTTCTTGGTCCGACAATATCCCGAGAATGACTTATTTTTACGTTTTTCTCTACGTCTTATTCTATACGTGAGTCGCAGGTTTTCGTTCAGGCGGCCCGCGTTTGGGGCCGCAGCGTGGCAGCCGCAGGCTCCGGCAAATTCAGCCAGCTAGCCATGCCCGACTGCGCCTTACTCAGTGATTGCCATTCCTGGGCAATCTCTTCGCTCCATCTGGCCGCTCCGTCGAGACGCTCCAAACTCTTCAATTGCGTCTTGGCTTCGGCGTAGCGGCGGGTCCTTCGCAGCAGCGTGGCGGACATGAGCCGAGCCTCGATGTCGCCGACATTGGCCGCCAACAGCCGGCTCAACAGCGCCTCGGCTTCGTACCAGTGACCTCTTAAGTATTCGCTTACTGCCGCTTGAAACAAGTCCCCAACGGCTGGTGTCTGGGCCAAGGTTGCGCGCCGACGCTGGCCCCGCACGGACACTACCGCAGCGATCAGCCACAAGCTACCCGCCGCAGCCCAACCTGCCCGCAATTGACCCACGGTTAATAGTTCGCTCCAAACCAAGGACGACAACAACAGTAGATTCAGCAGGGCGCCGCAGCCCACGGCCATCACCAGTCCGGCAAAGGCGCCGTCCAGCCAAAGCTGGGGCAATCCCGGCCACAAATAAATGGTCCAAGCGGTTTTACGCATGACCTAAGCACCTTACGGCTTAAAACGGCTCCTCCCAACCAAAATGCGCAGCGGCCCCGATCGACCGCCAAAAACGCTTCGGAATTCTAGCTCCCAATTTCATTTGAATCAAGGCAACTAAAAGTGCCGCTTGGAGTTAGGATAAGAACTGCACACATATGTACCACCGGCGTTGAGTTTAACCGCAAGAGCGGCCAGCACGAGCCGGGACGGATTGCCTCATGTGCAACCGCGAATTGCCGGATAAGCTGAAAAACTGCGGCGGCGACTTCGCAAAAGGCGTGTGCGGCGGCCCCTCTAGGATGCTCGCCCGCAACAAGATAAGGAGTTTCAGTGGAACAGTATCAATTGACCCCAGGAGCTGAGCGGGCCTTGGAATTCTCGGGGGCTTGGGAGGTTTGCGAAGAATCTTCCAAAATCCACCCAGTTGAACTGATTTGCGGGCTCATGGCGGAGCCCGAATGCCGTGCCGCCATCCTGATTACTGCCCAAGGCATCGATGAGGCGGCGGTGCAAGCTCATTGGCCGACGCTGCGCCGGCGGTCGGCTGAAACGCTACCTCGCCCTAGGCCCCCGTCCGCCGAAGTCAACGCCGCGCTGCGGGCAGCCCAGGAATTGCTATTCGAGTATCCGCAGCCGGTTACGCTGGCAACGGAGCATCTGCTGTTGGGCCTGGCGGCGACTCCTGGCGACGTTTCCTCGTGGCTGGCCGAGCGTGGACTTCACGTCGGGGAGTTGGAAGCGGAAATCCACCGATTGGCCGGGCACCAGCCGGGGCCCTTGCCGCTGGATTTTGATATGCCCGATGAACTGGACATCACGTCGACTGCCTTGTCGCCGGCGGCACCTTCTGTGGCTGAGTTGCCCAGCGGGGCGAAAACGCCGCTGCCCGGCGGTCCGGTAATCGATTCGTCGAATACGGACCTCTCGAACTCGGGACTGTCGCAAACAGGCCTCTGGCGAGCCCTCGATGCCGCCGCCAATCGGGCTGGCGAAGGGCTGAGGGTCGTCGAGGATTATGTCCGGTTTGTGCTGGACGACCGTCATCTCACGGCCGCATGCAAGCAATTGCGGCACGATCTCACGGCCGCGCTGGCCCGGCTTCCGGCGGCCGCGCGGTATGCGGCAAGGGACGTTGTGGGGGACGTCGGGACCGAAATCACGACCAGCAGCGAGCAACGCCGAGCGGATCCTCGCGACGTAGCCGAGGCCAGTTGCAAAAGGGCCCAACAGGCGCTGCGCAGTCTGGAAGAGTTTTCCAAGGCGCTCGATCCGGCCGTTGCGCAGCGGTTCGAGCGGCTGCGCTATCGCAGTTACACGTTGGAACGGGCGATCGACGTCGTCGCCACGAGTCTCGTTCGCCTGGCCGCGGCACGGCTCTATGTGCTGATCGACGGACAAGCATCGACGGGCGCCTTTCGCGGCGCTGGTCGAAACGTTGGTCGCCGGTGAAGTCGACGTGATTCAACTGCGCGACAAAACGCTGCCTGACCGGCTGCTGCTGGAACGAGCCCGGATGCTGGCCGCCGCGGTTCGCGGCACGCGCACCCTGTTCATCATGAACGATCGGCCGGACCTGGCGGTATTGGCGGAAGCAACGGGCGTGCATGTTGGCCAGGAAGAGCTGAGCGTCAAAGCAGCGCGGAGCATTTTGGGCCCTGGGGCCATGATCGGCGTTTCGACTCACTCGCTCGCGCAAGCTCGCAGAGCCGTTTTGGATGGGGCCGACTACATTGGCGTCGGGCCGACGTTTCCCTCGCAAACCAAGCAGTTCTCGGAATTCGCCGGCTTGGACCTGGTGCGCGCCGTGTCCCATGAAATCCGCCTGCCGGCTTTCGCCATCGGCGGCATCGACTCGGACAATCTCCCGCAAGTCATCGCGTCCGGCATGCGCCGCGTGGCCGTGAGCGGCGCCGTAACGCGGGCCCCTGACACGTTGGCCGCCGTGCGAGCCCTGCAAGCACAACTTCGGTCTTAACAGTGCTTGCTGGTTGAAGTAGCCATTTATGGATGGTTACACGTGTGCCAGCCGTCGATAGATTCGGGCCATTGACAACGAAGAAGCATTTGGCCGCAAATGCACGCGAATTCACGCAAATAAGGGCAAGAGGAAGAAAAACGGATCGTAGTGTCTTGTTCTTACCTTACTCTTATTCGCGTGCATTTGCGGCCCTTTTGTTCTTCTTAAACTAGTAGGCACATTCCCATGTGCCGTAACCGAATTGCCGAAACTGTTTCCGTTGGACTCCGTGCCTGACGACAATGTCTTCTCCGCCGCGGCTGCGGCACACGGAGTGTGCCTGCTACTTTAAAATCGCGCGCCGGGCTGCGCCTAGCGAAGACAAAAAAGTAGTAGGTCAGGCACTCCCGTGCCTGACATGCCTTAACGGTTGTCAGGCACGGGAGTGCCTGACCTACGGCTTAAAAGAGGTGTTCCCCGAGGCGACAATAACAATTCTACAAATGGGACGCCGACGGCCAACACTATCCGTTGCCCGATATCCTAGTGCCATTCAGAGTAATACCCCATGACGCCTCGCCGCCGCTGGTTCGCTTTCTCTTGCGCGGTAGGATGGTCGGCATGAAAACGCCGCAATTCGCGCTGAAGGATCTTTTCTGGTCAGTCGGATTGCTTTCGCTTGCTTGCTTTGGGATATCCGCGATTGTGCGAGTCTTTAGTAGCGTCGGTCCAATGTCGGGTTGGAATGGCCTGATTGACTTCACGGTGGGCTTGCCGACCCCGATCTGGCTCTGCATGGGCCTAGCCGCGCCATTCCGACGCAAGACTGTGGGAGCTGCGGTCGGCACTATTTTGATGTGCCTGATATTTTACTTTTGGCCTGTCATAAATTGAACTAATCACGAGGTCTCGGCCTGCACACAGGATGCACCCACTACCCGGCCCTTTCCGCTGAATTAGTTGTTCTTGCTTCTCGAACAAAGCAAGTCGGCGATGAGTTGTTCCATCTCGACCTCGCATCCCGGTCGATAGCCGCTCCACATGCCGCGGATGACACCGTCGCCATCGAGCACCACGGTGCAGGGATATCCACGCATGCCCGGGACGGATGCCCTGGCAGAACCGCCGCAGTCCGCATAGGTCGGCAGCTTGGCGCCGGTCTCGTTGAGATAGGCTTGCGTGCGCATTCGTAGCGACTCGATGTCGCCGTCATTGCCGGGACCGCACGAGACGGCGACGATTGCCACGTTGGGGATTTGCGAAAAGCGCCGCGACAACTGGGCGATATGCGGAAACTCTTGGCGGCAGGGGCCACACCAGGTGCCCCAGAAGTTCAACAGCACGACCTGCCCCGCCAGTTCCTCGGACGAATGCCCGTGGGTCGCGCCGGTGAGGGGCTGCACTTGCCAACTGGCCATCTTCTGGCCGATGCCATTGGAGCGCAAAAGGCCCGGGTCGCGCCACACGTACAGCGCGAACACCACCAAACCAACCATCATCAGTTGCCACAACAAGCCGTCAACTGCACCGACCCTGTTCTTTCGCACGGCCAAGCTCCCGCTAGTTCGGAATTCAGAAATTAGTAGGTCCGAATGCGGGATCGAAAAAGCCGCTCCGACTTTCGCACCATTTAATTCATAGTTCACAAATTACTTGCCGGCCCCTGTGCCCGAGCGGAGTAATTCGTCGACGAGCCCTTCCATTTGTTTTTCGGTACCCGGCTCGTAACCGACCCACACGCCGCGGATGGTCCCTTCTCGATCCAGCACGACGGTCGTCGGGTAACCGTCGAACTGGATCAGGTCCGTCAGTTTTTGCCGCGTGATGGCATCCTGGTCGGCATAGGTGGGAAGATCGGACTTGACCCGAGCCAGAAATTGCGCGGTCTCGTCTCGCAATGGCTCAAGGCGGCTGTCGTTTCCATCGCCGCCGCAGGACACTGCCGCGAGGACGAACTCAGGGTTCTTGGAAAAGTGATGCGCCAACTCGGCGATATGTGGAAATTCCTCGCGGCACGGCGGACACCAGGTGCCCCAAAAATTCATCAGCACGACGTGCCCTTGCGTGTCGAGGGGTGACAGGGGACGCGAGTCGCCGGTGAGCGGCTGCAACTGCCAACCGAGCAGTTTTTCGCCCACCCCCTTTTGAGCCCGCGCGTCGAAATCGTGGCTGCTAATCCGCACACAGTTCGTCAGTAGGAGTACAACGGCCACGCCGACGGCCAACGGCACCCACCGGACGATCGACGAATGGACTCGGTTCGCGGTCGACGAAGCAGGGAGATTTGTCATGACAAAGGCTCACGGGTCCTAGGGGGTTGTTGGCACGAGCGTCACTCTCGGCGGCAGCGGCTACCTCAATCTTATGCCGCGCCTTATAACTGAGAGACTGAATTTTACCGGCAACCAGCAAAGCTGACACCATGCCCCGTGCTGCGAAGTCCAAGGATTTTCACGCTCATGTCTTTTGAAGTCGAACAGAAATTTCCGCTGGACGACGCGACGGCACTGCTGGCCCGCTTACCCGAGCTAGGAGCCACTTCCGCGGGCGAATGCCAGCAAGTGGACCGGTATTTCAACCACCCCGGCCGCGATTTCGCCACGACCGACGAGGCCCTGCGAATTCGCTCGGTGGGGGAGGAAAATTTCGTGACCTATAAAGGACCCAAAAGCGACGCCACCACCAAAACGCGCCGGGAAATCGAACTCCCTCTGGCGCCCGGAACGGCCGCGGCCCAGGAGTTCGCCGGATTGCTGGAAGTGCTGGGATTTCGTCCGGTGGCTAGCGTTCACAAGCGGCGGCAGACCTTTCATTTCGTCTGGCAAAGCCGCAGGTTCGAACTGGTGCTGGATGAGGTCGACCGCGTGGGCCGTTTTGTCGAACTGGAAACCATTGCCGATCAGGCGGAAGTTGCCGCAGCCCAGCAGTGTCTGCATTCCTTAGCGGCTCGACTCGGATTGTCGCAGAGCGAACGGCGCAGCTATCTGGAGTTGTTGTTGGCGCGGCAGCAGTCCCAATAATCTCCGCCGACAGGGCAGAGTCGCCGGGGACTCGCTGTGCCCCCGCGCCGCCACGGGGCTGCCCACGTCGTTGGCAGCCGTTCAAAAGCACGTTGCCAAAACAGAACACGGCCCCGGTACACTTTTGGCAACCGTTTTTGTACAAGACGTTGCTATTTTTCCCACCGGTTCCTCGGCAAAACCACGATTTTTACCGACCGTTACCCGTTCACCACTCAATCTTGCTGAAATGTAACCGGACGGCTCCCACCGGGAAAGGAGAAAAAAGTTAAGAGATTCAGTAGGTAGATAATCGCGGTCACGACATGGGCCGCGGCAACTAATCGCAGGAGAGATTGCCATGCGGCGCACCTTGATGACCTGGGGAATCGGCGGCTTGGTCTTGTTATGCGGCGAAATGTATTGCGCGGCCCAAACTGCGCCGGCGTCCACGACTCCTCCGACGACTACGACTCAGGCCGGCACTACTTCGCCGGCTTCCAATAACAACGTGCGACGGGATGAGCGCAATCTGAGCGACGAGCGTCGCGACGAGCGGCACGACCGAAAAGACATTGCCCACGACAAGAACGACATCCGACAGGACAAGGCCGGGATCGCCGCCGACCGATCGAAAATCGGCGCCGAACGGCAGAACATCGCCGGCCTGAAGGCCGATGAAAAAGCCAATCCGAAAAATGCGGCCGCCGACCAGGCCAAGATTGCCCAGGACCGCAAAGCGATCGGCGGGCAAGAACGCAATTTGCAACAAAACGAGCGCAATCTGCAGCACGACCGGGGCGACTTAAACCATGATCGCAACGACCTGCGCCATGACCACAACGACGCCGTGCAAGATCGCAGCCAGCTAAACCAGGCACGGGCCGGCAGCAACGGTGCAGCCGGGACGACGGGCACGAACGGCACGGGCACCAATAACAATGTGCGGCAAGACGCGAATAACTTGCATCGCGACCGTCAGGACGAGCGGCACGATCGCAATGACATTGCCCACGACAAGAACGACATCCGGCAGGACAAGGCTGGGATCGCCGCCGACCGATCGAAAATCGGCGCCGAACAGCAGAACATCGCCAGTCTGAAAGCCGATGAAAAAGCCAACCCGAAAAATGCGGCCGCCGACCAGGCCAAGATTGCCCAGGACCGCAAAGCGATCGGCGGGCAAGAACGCAATTTGCAACAAAACGAGCGCAACCTACAGCACGACCGGGGCGACTTAAGCCATGATCGCAACGATCTGCGCCATGACCACAACGACGCCGTGCAAGATCGCAACCAGCTAAACCAGGCACGGTTCGGCAGCAACGGTGCAGCCGGAACGACGGGCACGGGTGCGACGGGAACGGGCACGAAGGGCACGGGCACCAATAACAACGTGACCCAGGATCGGAATAACCTACGGCACGATCACAACGACATCGCCCACGACAAGAACGACATCCGACACGACAAGGCCGGAATTGCCGCCGACCGTTCCAAGATCGGCGCCGAACGGCAGAACATCTCCAACCTGAAGGCGAATGAAAAAGCAAACCCGCAAAATGCGGCGGCCGACCAGGCCAAAATTGCGAAAGATAAGGGGAAAATCAATCATCAGGAACACAACCTGCAGAACAACCAACACAATCTGCAGCACGACCGGCAGAACCTGAATCACGACCGCCACGATTCGCAACACGACCACAAGGACTTGAAACAGGGTCATCACAGCGCTGCCCACGAACATAGTGCAGGGCAACAGCATGACGCAGGCCACCAACATCATTCGGCGCAGCACGCTAGCTCAGGTGGCCTTGGGATGTCAGGCCAGGGCCGCCCGGCGAGCGGCGGTGGCGGCGGCTTCGGCGGCGGCGGCTTCGGCGGCGGCGGCTTCGGCGGCGGCGGCTTCGGTGGAGGCGGTGGTGGAGGCGGCCACGTCGGTCACGGTGGCGGTGGTGGCGGCGGCGGTCACCATCGTTAATGGCTGCGAGTTG
This sequence comes from uncultured Planctomycetia bacterium, assembly GCA_963807715.1. Taxonomy (GTDB): domain Bacteria; phylum Planctomycetota; class Planctomycetia; order Pirellulales; family PALSA-1355; genus CAWECK01. Next base: position 71,213 of record CAWECK010000011.1, on the reverse strand, counting down.
AATTTCTCCGAAAGGGTCCGTACACCGCTCCCAAGCCCGACGCCAATGGCGACTCGCTTGGTGAGCGGTGTTTTTGCAGTTTCGCTCAGTCGACAAGCCGCTGACGGATCCATTTCGGAGATACAAATCTCCGCAATAGCGTCTGCAGCGAGTCTTCGACGCCGACACGAACTTGTGGCGGTATCTCCGGCTGTTCGGACTGCTCGTTACGAAATCCCGACCAGGCCAAATCCAGCGGCCAACCGCTCAGCCGAGCTGTGGCGTTGACTCTCTCCATGACGCGCAACGCCGAGCTGCGCCGAACTGATCGCGGAAGTCCCGCCACACACGGTCCAATGGCTCGTTTATCCGCCGTCCACGCGGAACGCCCAGCGCCACAAGCCACACGGCCAAGGCTGCCAGGAATAGCGCGATCAGTAGCCGCGCTGCCTCCGCCGGCGAAGCAGTACTCGAATCGCCGATCATGCCCGGCAGCCATTCCCAAAGCAGCGCCGTTTGCGCCGCGGCGAACAGCAAGCTCGACGGCCAGTAGCGAGTCGGCAGGTAATTGCCGCACTGCACGAGAATCATGATGGCTAGAAACCACGACCACGCCGGATGAACCATCAGCGCGCGCCCGCCGCCGAGAAACCAATATTGCCCGCTCGGTAGACAGAGGATCATCCACAGCGAGGCCACGATGAATTGCCAACCGCGATCTTGGGGCCGTTTGGCACCCAAGATCGCCATCATCGGCAAGAATGTCGCGGCCGCGGCCGAATAACGGAGCGCCGCGATCCCATCGGCATTACCCGCCGGAGTCGGCAACAGTCGCCACGATGATTTCGGCGCCACTCACCGCCACTGTCGCCGCGAGGGCCCAATACCAGGGAGCCCGCAGGGTCGTGCCGGCGAGCGATGCGCCAGCCTGCGAGCAAGGCACTCGCGATGGCGGTTCCCAGGAGCAAAGCCAGTGCGGCCTGTGACGAAATCATCGTGAACCTGCACCGCGGTTTGCCTCGTACGCGACTCTAAATCCGAACGCACCGAGAGATCCGAATGTATCAAACGTAACGATCTTGCCGTGCGACGAAAGGTGGCCGGCGGCAAAAAATCTGCGGATTGCGTTTGCCTTGCGGCCAGCGTAGTGCATGCTTTGACAGACGTCCACCGACGGCCCACCGCGGCAACCAACCCGCGGCTTACGTGAAACCATTTATTTCACATTGCGGGATTTTCGCCGGTCCACGTTGTGCGGCATTGCCGCGCTGCTCAGGCCAAAACTCGCTGACGCGGATCTTTCGGGGAGTGAGGTCCGTGTTCGGGAGTCAAGTGTGAGGCGGGCGGGTTCCTCCGGGAACCCGCCCGTTTTTTTTCCCCCTCGGGGCGCCTCAGCTAGCGGCAAACGGTGCTATCGCCAAGCCCCGAAAAACCCACTTTAGCCCTTGAGGCGTTCCTGCCGATATTCATTGTGCATACCCAACCGGGAAGGGCGGGACACACGTGGGTCCCGCTTCAGGATAGAGGTCATGGCAAAACGACGGATCGTTTTGCCATGACCTTTTTTTATGCGCTGAGACGGCGTTGAATTCTGCCGCGGCGCCGTGCAAATTCTTGCCTCCGGCGGCCGCGGCGGGGTGTCCCTAGCGTCGGCGAAATCAACCGCAGCCTGCCGCCTTGTGGCGGCCGACTATCTCAGGCCCGAAAAACAGCCTGGCTGGGGCACGCATTTATTTTTAGCAGAAGCTTTATTTCTGCGGCGGGGTTCATTAGGATGAGCGAAACTCCGCCCTTTGGGGGTGCGCGCTTGGCCGTCGCGTGAATTCTCAGCCGCCGGCCCTACTGTTGTTTACAGTCGCCGCGCCTCTATCGAGGCTTAGCGACAACGGTTGATGGGTTGGGTCCGGGTTGATGCTTACGCGGTTCTTCTTTGCTCTTTCTCAACGCCTCAGAGGAGACACACCAATGCTTGCTCGTAATGTTCGCGGGTTATCGTTGCTGGCCATGACTGCCGGTTTGCTTTTGGGAATATCCAGTCGATCGTTCGCCGCAGAAAAGGGCACCGCGGATGCCGCCGGCGCCGTGCGCCGAAGCCAAGGCCGGGAAGTCCAAAGAGGACGGGCTCAAAGGACGCTTACCGCCCTACTACGCCGACCTGGTCGACGAAGAGCAACGCAAGAAAATCTATGAGGTTCAAGCGCAGCACAATCCCGAGATCAAGAAAATGAAGGAGGCCCTGGATGCCGCCGTGGCCAAGCGTGATACGGCCATAGCAAGCGTCTTAACGCCGGCACAGAAGGACAAACTCGCCAAACTCCAAGCCGAAGCACAGGCCAAACGGGCCAAGCCGGGAATGGACCCCAAGGACGACGACGCAAAGAGCGCGAGCGCTGACAAGCCCGCCAAGAAGAAGCCGGCGGAAGCTGCCGACAGCAAGACGGAAAAATAGCAATCGCTCCGGCCATCCGTTCCAGTCGACCTGGTAACCGACAGACGCCAAGGCGTGGGCTGCTTGGAGCTCGCGCCTTGGCGACTTTTTTAACCGCGCTCTCATCGGAAACCATGCTCTCATCGACCACACACTCAATCCACACAATTCCCGCTTGAGCGGCGATTGCAAACATCGGAAACCTCCGACCACCTCGGAGTGCGGGTTTCGGGCGCCGCTGGTTCGCGCTATAATAGTCGTCTTGTCCGGCAGAGCTTCGTTTCGGACGGTATCTCGCTGCGGCAATATCTGTTAGGGCAATGCTGGCCAGGTGAATCATGATCCGGCCATTGCCGGTCACCCTTGTTACTGCGGGAGAAGGCGGATTGTTTGTCGGTCCTGTATTTACTCGGGAACTTGTTACCGCTCCGCGGCGTTCCCGGTTGTACGTCGCGCGCGCGACCTACGTTTCGGCGCTGCTGCTGCTGATGTGCACGGCGTGGCTGCTGCTCGCCGGCACGCAAGTGGTGCGCAACGTGGGAGACTTCGCGCGCTTCGGCGCCGCTTTGTTTCTGCTGCTGGCGCCGCTGCAATTGGCCCTGGGTCTGTTCTTTTCGGCCGTCTTGGCCGCCAGTGGCGTGGCCCAGGAAAAAGATCGCCGCACGCTGGTCCTATTGCTGCTGACGAACTTGTCGAACAGTGAGTTGGTGTTCGGCAAGCTGCTCGCCAGCATGCTTACGGTATTGATGTTGCTGGCTTCATCGCTGCCGGTTTTCATGGTGATTGTCTTATTTGGCGGGATCTCGTTCGATCAGATCGGCCGCGTGTTCGCGGTGACTTTGCTCGCCTCGCTCGCGGCCGGCAGCCTCGGCTCGACGCTCGCGCTGTGGCGCGAAAAGACCTTCCAGACGCTGAGCCTTACGGTGCTGGCGCTGGTAACCTGGCTGGCCGTCGGCGAAGCGATGGCTCGGGGCGTCTTCGGCACGGAGTGGTTGGGGATCCCGGCGTCGCAGTGGGCGATCGGCATCAGCCCTTGGCAAGCCATTCTGGCGGCGGCCCGTCCGGTGCTTCCGACCGATTGGTCGCTCCCCTGGGTCGGCAGTTCGATCCATCTGTTTTTCCTCTTGGCAACCGCCGCGTCGGCCCTGCTGAACCTGATCGCCATCTTGTGGGTGCGCGTCTGGAATCCTTCGCGCGAGGCGCGCATTACGAAGGAGGAGGAAGCCGGCGTGCCGGAGAGCATCTGGGGAGCCGAGCACGATTTGTCCCGGCGGTCCGGATCCACCCATGCGCAGCCACGTTCGGTCCACGCGGCGCCAGGCAGCACGAAGCAGGTATGGGACAATCCGGTCTTATGGCGTGAGATCTCGACCTGGGCCTATGGGCGCAAGGTGCTGGTAATTCGCGTGGCCTACCTGCTGCTCTGCGGGCTAACCGCCGCGGCACTCGTAAGCAGCGCCCACGGCAATGCGGGAATCACGCTCGTCAGCGGTTCCCTCACGTTGGTGCCCCTGTTTCTGCTGAGCCTGGTGCTGGTGAATGCGCAGGCCGTGACGGCGCTGACCAGCGAGCGCGACGTGAAGGCTCTCGATCTGCTGCTAGTCACCGATCTGACGGCCAAGGAGTTCGTGTTCGGCAAGCTGTGGGGCGTGCTTTACAACACCAAGGAAATGGTGCTGATCCCGCTGGCGCTGTCCATTTACCTGTATTTCGCGGACGCCATGTCGCTGGAAAACCTGGTGTATCTGATCGGCGGACTGCTCGTCATGGACGCCTTCGTGGCCATGCTGGGCATTCATGCCGGCCTGACCTATGAGAATTCGCGGACCGCAATCGGCGTCAGCCTGGGCACCTTGTTTTTCCTGTTCGTCGGCGTGGCCACCTGCATGCGAATGATGATCGCATTCAGTGGCTCGTTCCACGTGCAGTTGCAGCCGTTTCTCGCCTTCATGGTCGGCGGCTGGGCCGGATTGTACGTGGCTCTGGGCTCGCGCAATCCGTCGTCGGCGATCTTCTGGGCATCCGCCGCCTGCCCGTTCGCCACGTTCTTTGCCATTACCAGCTTCTGGAAGACCGACATGCTGGCGGCTTTCCTGGTGACGGCGGCCACCTACGGCTTTACCACCGCCGCGATCCTGGTGCCGGCCATCTTTGAATTCGACGTGGCAACCGGCCGCACAAGCGTCGGCGGGGATTAGCAGCATTTTTTCGTGAGGAAGAGAATGAAAGGAGGCCGCTTGAGGCAAAGCCCAGGGATTGCATCCCTGGGGATTCAAATAACCGAGTACTCAAATAACCCAGGGATGCAATCCCTGGGCTTTAGCATAGCTGCGCCTTCCTCGCGGCTTATTTGCGATAGCCGAGCGACTTCATCACCAGCAGCATCTCTTCGCACGTGATGAACCGCCGGCGATGCTGCAGCTTGTACGAGTCAATGGCGCCGGCCAACTCATGGGCCTCGGGCGATAGTTCATCGTGGGTATTGGTGAACTGGCGCCGCTCGCGCGCGGGCCGATCGATCGCCGGATCGTAGATGCGGCGGTCCGTGAAGATGGTCGACGGTGCTGCCAATGACTGAGTCATGCTGGGCTCCTCGTGATCCGAGCGTTGCCAAGGGGGCAGGCCTGATGGGCAGGAAGGCCGCTGGCCGCGCGTTTGAGAGAACTTGTCAATCAACCGTAAGTCACGCGCCGGCCGACGTCAAACGGGAGGCCGCCTTTAGCGATTGATCGGCGGCGAGGAACGTGTCGCGGTGGCCGATTGTCCGACTCGCATGCGTTCAAGTCAGCGCCAGACTTGCCTGATGCGCGGGTTCTAACGCCAGTGCCTGTTGTAACGCAGCCTGCGCGTCCGCTGGCCGGCCAGCCAGCAGATGGGCTTCGGCCAACTGATACTGCAACTCGGCCGAATGAGGACCCCGCTGATTGGCAAGAGTCAGACTTTCCACCGCGTCGTTGTAACGCTGGAGCGCAATCAGCGCGAGTCCTTGGAGATAAAGCAGTTTTTGCGGCTCTTCGCCCGGCGGATGCGTGTCGATCAGGCTTTGCAGGGTCGCCAGGGCCCGGCTGGGAACCCCCACCTGACGATAGGTTTCTGCCACCCGCAGCAGCACTTCCGGACTGCCTGGTGCATAACCGAGCGACCGCTGATAGTCGGCCAGCGCCTGACGATAGTCGCCGCTCCGCTCCAGCACATTTCCCCGCAAGGCCCAAGCCGGCGCGAACTTCGGATCCAGGTCGAGCGCCTGCTCGGCCGCTTGCCGTGCGCGACCCATTTTCCCCAGCGCCAGATACATTTCCCCGGCACGCACGGCCAGGCCCGTATCCTCGGTCGCCACGCGGCGGGCCTCTTCGATTTGCGCGACGGCGTCGGCCTGGGCGCCGCGATGCCACAGCACCTCGGCGTAGTTGCGGCGAGCTTCGACGTCGGACGGACAGGTTTGCAGCGCGCGCACCAGCAGCGACTCGGCCCGCTTCCAGTCGCCGCGTTCCATCGCGTTGATCCCTTGCTGCGACATCTGCCGGCAACTCGCCACGCTGCGCGGGACCGGCCCTTCAAGCGACAGAGAACGACAGCCCCCCCCGCCCGTCAGAAACAGAACAGCCGTCCAAATGAGAGTCTCCCGGGCCGAGGAGTGCGCAGCAGCTCGCAGGCCGGCAAGCCGTTGCGAGCGGCCGAGTTTCGCGAAGCTGGAAGATTCAGCAGACCGGCTGCGCATGAGAGCCGTCGGCAGGGGCGGCCGGCAGAAAAACTACCGACAACCGCTCGCCGCCCGATGTCGGAACAATGGGAGCCGAAACACCGTGTAGATTCGCGGCATCTCGGGAACATAGGGCAAGAACCGTAGCAAAACGACCAGAACGCCACAAGATCAGCCGGTGAGGATGACAAGGTGACAAGAAATGCACCCGATCAACCGCGTCCCGTCACCCCATCACCTTGTCACCCCGTCACCTTGCCCCCTAAAATCCAAGACAGCCGTTGCCCACCCTGAAAGCGAAGGGACTATGCCTCACACCTACCATAAACAGGGAATCCGCTTCTTATATCCCGACAATTGGACCGTCGACGAAGGGGAACCCGTGGAAGGGGGCGCGGCAGTTACGGTCTACAGTCCCGGCGGCTCGTTCTGGTCGATCGTGCTGGAGCCCCCCAGCGTCGATCCGGCGGAAATGGCGGTTGCGGCCCTGCGAGCGATCAAAGCTGCCTACGAGGACTGTGATGCGGAGCCGATGAGCGAAACGGTGGCCGGGCACGAGATCAACGGATACGACGCCAATTTTTTTTGCCTCGACCTGACCAGCACCGCCGCCATCCGGGGATTTCGCACCAGCGCAGCCAGCTGCCTCGTGTTATGGCAAGCCGAGGACCGCGACCTGCCGCAGCACGAACCGGTTTTTCGCGCGATCACCACCAGCCTGCTAAGCAACGACGTTTAGCGGCCAACGTATGCCCAGGATTGTAATTCTTACAGTCGAAGCCGGACAACGCCGACGGGCACGATGAAGGCGGGTCTCAAACCCAAGCAGCCGGCTTGCCACCGAAACCAGGAGAGGCAACGACTTATGGCACGAAATGAAGAATCCGTGGACTGGATCCCACGGCATTGGCACGCCGCCTGCTATGAGCCATCATCGCAGATGTTCGACCCAGTTGGCCCCGCCGCAAAGTGCGCGAGTCCGCGGCGCGGCCAAACAAGACGTACGACTATGCTGCACCGTGAACCTTAGCAGATTTATCGCCGGGGTATGGCGAACTCATGGCCCACTGGAGGGCTAGCAACCTGTTTTTCACGGCTCAAGGGCCCGGCTGGCACGTCATGATGTGCCAGCCGGGCCCTTTTTTTGCGGCCATTTGTTCCCCCTTGCACCACTTGAGAGCAAGCAGCAGCCGGCGGTATATTGATGTGGGCGACGTGGGATCGCTAAACTGCCCGGCATGGCTCATTCAAGGAGGGAGCAAACGATGGCCATTGTGAATGCGACCGAGGGCGTCGAGTTGATTGGCCAGACCGCTGGCGACGTGTGGCACTTGCTGCACGATCAGGGGTCGCTGCCGATCACGAAGTTGCTCAAAGAGATCAACGCCCCGCGCGACTTGGTGCTGCAAGCCCTCGGTTGGTTGGCGCGAAGACAAGATCGCGGTCGAAGAAGTCTCGCGCCGCAAAATGATTTCGCTGCGCGAGTGAATGCCTCGTTTGGCGACTGACGCGGCACGCTTTGACCTTACCAACCAGGGCAACGGCTAGTGCCATTCGGAGCTAGCACTCTGTTGAAGCAGGCTTTGATTCTTCGCAGTGTGGATCCTACTCGGATTCGCTGCACGGCTCACGGCAAATTCGCGAAAGCGTGCCACTTTCCACGGCTGCGCCGGATCTACGGCGAATCGCCCGCGTCGGGGAGTTCCCACTCGCGCAGTTTGCGCTGCAGGGTGCGCACGGAGATCCCCAGGAATTCCGCGGCTCGGCTGCGGCTGCCGCCGAATTGCGCAAGGCTTCGAGCATGGCGGTTCGTTTTAGCGATGCCATCCGGCCGCCCGTCAGCGAGTTTTCGGCTTCCACCTGCTCCGACAGGTCGGCCGGCAGATCGCGAAGCGTCAGTACGTCGCTGCGCGTCATCACGCTCATCCATTCCAGGACGTTGCGAAGTTGACGCACGTTGCCCGGCCAATCGTAGGCCTCGAGTTTGCGCATCAGTTCCGGGGCAACCATCAGGGGTGGGCGATTGGCACCGGCCACGAATTGCCCCAGGAAGTGTCGCACCAGGAGCGGAATGTCCTGGCGGCGGGAGCGTAGCGGCGGCAAACGGACGGCAATCACGTTCAGGCGATAATAAAGGTCTTCGCGAAATTCGCCGCTGTCTTTCATCTGAGACAAAACACGGCTCGTGGCGGCGATGATCCGGACATCGACAATGCGAATCGATCTGCTCCCCAGGGGCGTGATCGCGCGCGTTTCCAGGGCCCGCAATAATTTGGCTTGCAGGTGTAGGGGGAAATCGCCGATTTCGTCGATGAACAGCGTGCCGCGATGGGCCGCCTCGAAGAGTCCGGTCCGATCGGCCGAGGCGCCGGTAAAGGCGCCGCGGACATGGCCGAACAGTTCGCTTTCGACCAGCGTGTCGGGAATCGCCGCCATGTTCGCGGTGACCAACGGTCCGGTTCTGCGGAGACTGTGCCGGTGAATGGCGTCCGCAAACAACTCTTTGCCCGTGCCCGACTCGCCGAGCAGCAAAATGGTGCTGTCCGTTTTGGCCGCGCGCAGCGCTTGCTCATAGGCGGTGTGGATCGCCGGCGAGCGGCCGATGATTTCTTCCGAGACGCCGATCTCGCTGGTTCGGCTGGCGGCGTCCTCGACGACGGCGTTTGCCGGTCGCTCGAAGATGTCATGGACCAGGCGCAGCAATTCAACCGGATCGACAGGTTTAGCTAAAAAGTCGGTCGCCCCCAGCTTCATCGCCTGCACAGCCGAGTCGACGGCGGCATACGCGGTGAGGATGATGAAGGGTGTGTAGGGATGCCGGGCACGCCACTGGCGCAACAGATCGATGCCCGTCAGGGTTCCCATTCTCAGGTCGCTGATCACCAGGTCGATCGAATCTTCCAGATACTGGACCGCTTCTTCGACGCCTCCCGCCGTGCGGATGTCCAAGCGTTCCATGCGCAGCACGCGGGCCAAGGCCTCGCGTTCGCCGAGCCCGTCATCGACGACCAGAATGCGGCGGGGCTTGTGAGCGTTGGACGCGTGCGATTTTGGCGCGGCAGTGGATGGAATGTTTGGACCTGACATCGTCGACTAGCCTAATAAATAAGGTGAGGGCTGAGCTTTTGCCGCAGCAACGGCCGAATCTTCGGTCCGCTGGGCAAGTCGCAACTTGAAACAGGCGCCCCCCGGTTCATTGCGTTCGCACGTAATCACGCCGCCAGCCTCCTCGGCAAAACGCCTTACCAAAGCCAACCCCAATCCGGCGCCTAACTCCTTGGTGGAATAGAAGGCCTCAAAAATCCGTTCACGGTCCGAGAGGGGCACCCCCGGCCCGTCGTCGGCCACGGTGATTTCCACGACGTCCTCGTCCATGGACACGCTTACATGAATCGCGCCGCCGTCGCCGGTGGCTTCGACGGCATTGTTGACCAGGTTCAGCACGATTTGCCGCAAGCGGTCACGGTCGATGCAAATGATGGCCGGCGCCGCCGGAAAATGCATGTGGATAGCGATCTCGGCCCGCTCGAGGGTCGACTTGAGAAAACCGATGATGGCTTGAATCTCGCGGCGTGCGTCGAGGAATTCCTCGTGCGGTTGATCCGGCCGAGCGTAACCTAGAAGAATGCGCAACAACCCTTCAATGCGTTCGATTTCGTGGGTCGTCTCTTGAATGATGAATCCCGGATCAGACAGGAATGCGTCGGATTCGTTCGGCAGTTCGCGAGCGGGCTCCCAGGGCTGACGGCTCAAGACGTGCAGGTTCAATCGCATGACGTTGAGAGGATTGCGAATTTCGTGAGCGATGCCGGCCATCAGTTGGCCCAACTCGGCGAAGCGTCGCGCTCGGGACAGTTTGACGGCGTCTTTGAGCATCGTCAGGCGGCGGCTGATGTAAAACACGGCGGTTCCCGCCAGCAGTTCCGTGAGCACGATGAACGTGAGAATCGCAGCCCACCGCCGCCAGGTATGCTTCTGTTTTTGCTCCAACAAATGAGCGAGCCATGTCTGGTTGAGGCCTGTGTGGTAACTGCCGATTTCCGTGTTATTGAAGAAGATCGGCAAACGGACGTCGATGCAACGATTGCCGGCTGTCAGGGCCGCGTTGGAAGTTTCGACGATGTCGTCACCAATCTCCCCCAGCGTGTGATTATACCAAGCCGCGCCCAAGCTCTTGCCTTCCTGCTGCGGATGGCTGTGAATGGCAATGACGCCAGAGTTATCGACGATTGCCGTGTAGTCGCGCGAATCATCCTGAAAAATGGCCGTCGCCCAATGTCGACGCAAGTTTTCCACCAGCTTGCTGCCGCGCAGCACAGCGAGATCCGCTGGCAACGAGGCGTGGACCAATTCGTCCTGGATCATGGCGATGGTGCGCAATCCATGCGTGCGGAGACGGTTGGTCTCCGACTGAAGCAACGTCGTGCGAACCAGTTCCAGATCGTGAAATACGCCCCAAACGGCGATGCCAAGTACCAAGACAATTGCCGCGCCAATCGAAAAATAGGCCCCCAAAACCCAGCGAGACAATGCCCACGGGTGCTCGCCTGGAAAGACCGGGGGCGTAGTTTTCTTGGCCGGGAGTTTGTCGTCCGGAAGGGATGACGGGCACATAGCGAAAACCAATCGCCTAAAGGGGACCCTCGGGACGCTATCTACCAGGACTCATCGACCAAGACGCGGCCTCAATATTACCACGACCTGGCGGTTCCTTGCCAACAGCAAGGCTGTTTTCAGGACGCCGGAATGCCCGGCCGCGACAAAATGTCGCAGTCGGGTTTCCTAGTGCCCCGTCCAGGCTAAATATTCGGGTTGCCAGAACCGTCGATTTTGGAGAATCTCCGCGTCAACACGGAGGTTCCAATGAACAAAAAGTATATCGTGCGGCTCACGGACGAAGAACGGGCGATTTGCGAGGCGACCATCAAGAAGGAAACGGGCAAGTCGGAGAAACTGCGCCGGGCTACCATCTTGCTCAAGGCCGACGCCGACGGGCCGGCTTGGGATGACGCCAGGATCAGCGAGGCGGTCGGTTGCAGAACGCGGACGGTCGAGAACGTACGGCAAGCAATTGTCCTCGAAGGCTTCGAGGGGGCGCTGTTTCGCAAGAAGCGAGCGACGTCGCCGACGCCGAAGTTGCTTGACGGCGCGGCCGAGGCGAAGTTGATCGCCCTGCGGTTGGGCAAGCCGCCCGCCGGCTTCGGTCATTGGACTTTGCGGCTGCTGGCGGATCAAATGGTGGAGCTGGAGATCGTGGAATCGATCAGCCCCGAGACGGTCCGTCAGACGCTTAAAAAAACGGCATGACCAAGCGGAAAATCGAGTACTGGGTGATTCCTCCTGACGCCGACGGCGAGTTCGTCGCCAGCATGGAGGAGGTGTTGGAGACGTACCAAAAAGCCTACGATCCCAACTGCCCCGTCGTGTGCATGGACGAGCAACCGGTGCAACTCATCGGCGAGACGCGTGTGCCGATCCCGGCAACCAAGGAGCATCCGGAGCGGGTCGATTACGAATACGAACGGAGGGGGACTGCCAGTATCTTCATGTTCGCCGAACCGCTCTCCGGCTTCCGCCAAGCGACGGCTCGGCCGCGCCGCACCAAGGACGATTGGGCTCATGAAGTCGCCCATTTGCTGGACACCCGCTATGCGGGCGGCGAGGGAATCACGTTGGTCTGCGACAACTTGAACACGCACACCAAAGGGGCGTTCTACGAAGCGTTTCCGCCCGAGAAGGCCCGTGACTACGTGAGGCGGATCCATTTCGTTTACACACCCAAGCACGGCAGTTGGCTCAACGTCGCGGAATGCGAGCTGAGTTGCATGACAAGCCAATGCCTGTCGGACCGACGGATCGGCGACCTCGCGACGCTGCAATCCGAAATTGCCGCCTGGTCAACCCGCGTCAACGCGAAGCAACGAGCCGTCGATTGGCAATTCACGATCGACAACGCGAGAGTCAAATTGAAGCGGCTCTACCCGAAAATTTAGTCTGGACAGGGCACTAGCAGCCTATTGAAGAGTGATCCAGCGAGCTTTAGTTGTTCTCAGTATGGCACGCTCTAATGAGGCCATGAAGGGCATGGCGATGGCAAGGAACCTCAGCGTCTCGCACCACGCCCTTCGCGGGACTCGGAACGTGCCTCATACGCTAAACGCGTGTCGCCGAAGTTCACCCGGCTAGCGGACGCGGGGCGATCCGCGAACCAGGAAGGCTTCCGCAAAGCGGGTGGGCGGACAGAAGACGGCTCGATAGGCGGCTAAACCGACAAAGGCTTCGTAGTAATCAATCATTTGCAGTTGGCTGCGATGAGAGGCGATTGCCGCCCGCTTGGACTCAATCGTTTCGTCGATGGGGACAAAAGTGTTGGGGCGCAGCGGCGTCCAGACTTCATATAGCCAAAGGTCCGGGGCCGAGCCGACCACGGAGAGCGCGGCGTCGGTCCAGAGAAACGTCGCCCGGTGGTCGGTGTGGGCCTCTTCGCCCCACGGACAAAACACGCGCTCGTAGGGCTGTTTCAACAGGATCCCGGCTAATTCTCGCGCGTAAGAACGGCTGATCCAGCAATTGTCCATCGGCGCCCGTGAGAAGGTGTACCTGGCGAACACCGAGGACTTCGCAGGCAATATGCGCTTCCGCCATGCGCGTTTTTGCCAGGCTTTGCTTCATCGCTTCGGTAACCGTCTCGGGCGCTTCAAAGCCGAGTTCGCCGCGAGTCATGTAAATGACGTCGACGGGAATGCCGGATTGGGTCAAATGCTTGATGGTGCCGCCGCAGCCGAGGCTCTCATCGTCAGGGTGCGGCGAAATGACCGCCACCGGTCGTACGTCAGGTGTCATGGGCACGCGATGAAGAGAAGTTGACCCCTGGCGTAGAGACAAGAAGCTGACAATTTTGTAAGCAAGTGATGTGCCGCGAAGGCGCTTTTCATGGGAACCGCTGGGATGAGCGGATCCCCAGTTGGCAGCGTGCCACGCACATGTAACCAGGGCTAGGGGCCATCGGCATTACGCCAACCGAGTCTATCATGTCTGTCCCCAAACCGGCCGGATCAAGCCTGCTTGCTTCCCTTGCGTCTCGCGACTAAATGCCGCGACGCTCGACATTTTGTCGCGGTAAACTCCGTTGCAGTTTCGCGTTACGCGAACAGCGATCTACCGATTTCTGCGGCAATTCCGGCGCTGCGAATGTGTTGCGGATGATCCTTCACAAATCACCCTGCTTCGAGGCGATGGCACGCCCGTTGCATAGAGCGGTGCACGTTTGGCTGCGATCTGTCCGTTCGGGCGCGCCGCCAGAGCGGGATTAAGGCGTGGTGGTCGGATTTCAGCCGGAACAGGCACTTCTGAAATAGCAAATCGTTTCGCGGGGATAAGCAACCATGCCAGGATGCCGTCAGCGAGTTTCTTTGTGCATGATCGTCCGCGACGAAAGCCACAATTTATCTGCGTGCTTGGCCCCCATTTCAAAGCTGTTCGACGAAATCATCGTCGTCGACACCGGCTCGACCGATGCCACCAAGAAAATTGCTCGAAGGTTCGGAGCGACGGTTGTCGCTTTTCCGTGGAAAGACAATTTCTCGGCCGCCCGCAACGAGACGTTGCGCCACGCGACGGGGGATTACATTTTTTGGCTGGACGCGGACGATCGCATTGACGCGGCAAATGCGAAGTTGCTCGACGAGCTCTTCAGGTCGCTCGACGGTAGCCCCCAGGCCTACCTGATGACCACGGTATGCAAGCTCGCTAACCGCGCGGTCGATCCGTTGAACGTCAGCCACATAAGGCTGTTTCGCGCTCACGCCGAAGCCGGTTGGCGGTACCGAATTCACGAACAGATTCTGCCTTGCTTGCAACGGCTTGGCTATGGCGTGGTGGAATCCGAGATCGTCGTCCAGCACACGGGCTATCAAGACCCGGTTTTACAACATCGCAAATTGAATCGCGACTTGCAACTTTGTCGCCTCGATTACGCGGAGTCTCCTCAAGATCCGGTGGCGTTGTATCATCTCGGAACCACGTTGTTGCAACGGAGTGATTATTCCGGCGCTTTGGAGTATCTGTTGAAATGCTTGCGCTTCGCCGAAAGATCGCCCTGGGTCAACATTGTGTATGTCCAGGCAGTCGCCGCGTTCGACTCGCTGGGGCGCAGGTCGGAAGCCCGGCAACTGGCGATGGAAGGGCTGGAACATTATCCGGGGGATTACGAGTTGAGCCTGAAGGCCGCCGCGCTGCTGTTGAATGAGAGGAACCTTACCCAAGCCGAACAGGCTCTCCGCTCAGCGCTGCGCGGCCCAGCTCGCAAGGGTCTCGAATCCGGGCAACCCAATCGCGTGTTGCGGTGCGAGGTTCGTCGCGTGCTGGCGCACGTTTATCTGGAACAGCAGCGATTCGACGAGTCTGAATCGCTGCTCCAGCAGATCCTGCTCGAACGGCCGCACGACCTGTTCATTTGGGCAACCCTGGGTTACTTGTACGTTGCCAGGAAATCGTGGCGCGAGGTGCGTTTTGTAATTCGGCAACTGCGCAAACTTCCGGACACCATGCCGTACTGCTGCTGCTTTGAAGCGGAGATTCTCAAGGAGTGCGGCCAGGCGGAAGCGGCCAAGCCGTGGCTACAACGTGCCACCGCGTCGGCTCCGGACCTGCTGTTGCCTCGACTGCTGACGCTGGAGGTGCTCGTAGCGACGCATTCCAACAAGGATGAATGCCGTCAGGCCGCTCGCAACGTTTTGCGCCTATCACCGGGCGATGCCGTCGCTCGCAGAGTCTTGAATGACCTGGAGTCTGCGCCAATCGCCTTTGAGCCGTTTGTCATCACGACCGCGATGGCCACCAGCTCCGCGCCCCGCTAGTTCCTAGCGCGGCAGAACTTCACTTCTAGAGCCAATCGCGCTGGGCCATTTCCGTCGGCGGCCGCCGGTAGTTGATAATGGCCTGGAATTCCTAGCGCGGCGATTCGGCCGGTCCAGCCACGCCCTTCGTGGGGCTCAAGAGCGTGCCACACGGTTTTGCCCCTGGTCGCCTGCGGCCTGGACCGCTACAAAGTTCTTGTGACCGCACGTTCGATCCTCGCTTTGAGACCCCTGTTCATGTCCAAGTCCGATTCCTCCCCTGCCGCGCCTGTTCGCCTGCACTTTCCGGCATTGCATGCTCGGCTGGAAGCGCATCCGCTCTATTTGCGGATTCAGACGGAAGAACACCTGCGGACGTTTATGCGTCATCATGTGTTCTGCGTTTGGGACTTCCAATCGCTGCTCAAGAGCTTGCAGCAGGAATTTACCTGCCTCCAAGTCCCTTGGTTCCCGACGCCCGACGGCGAGGCGCGGCGCCTGGTGAATGAGCTCGTGCTCGACGAGGAAAGTGACGAGGGGCCGGATGGTCGCTATTATTCCCACTTCGAAATGTATCTCGAAGCCATGCGGCGCAGCGGAGCCGATACTGGCCCGATCGACGTCGTCGTGCGAGGCGTGGCGGCGAGGGAATCGCTCGATCGCCTGATGCCGCGGGCCGCGGTGCCGCAAACCGTCGCCCAATTTGTGCGCGGCACTCTGAGCATCGCGCAAAGCGGCAATGTGCCGGCGCGGGTCGCCGCTTTCGCCTATGGCCGCGAAGACATCATTCCCCAAATGTTCGTGCAACTCGTGGCCCGGCTGGCGACGCGGCAGCCGGAGGCGCTGGTCCTGGTTCCGCTATTATCTCGATCGGCATATCACCTTCGACAGCGAGCGCCACGGTCCCATGTCGCGAGCCCTGCTGGCGCGGTTGTGCGGAGACGATGCCGCGATGTGGGACGAGGCTCGATGTGTCGCCGAGGCTTGTTTGAAGTCGCGCCTGGCGATGTGGGATTGGATCGCCGACGAAATTGCGGGATGTGGCGTTTGAGCCCTTTTCTTTTCCGTGTGGCACCGGCACGCGCAAACGTCGATCGATGAATACGTCAACGACGCTGTTGGCTCAGTCGGCCTTCGGCGCTGCGGGCTGGCCGTCTGATTCCGGCCGCTGCGGGCGATCTCCGTCTCGTTCGGGCCTCCGCGGGGGACCGTCGTCCGCATCACGCATCGGCGGACGCCCGTTGTCCAGGTCGCTACGCAGGCTCTTCAGACCGTCGGCGAATTCCTCTTCGGAAAGCTTCCCGTCGCCATCCTTATCGAACCGCTTGAAGAGCTCCCTCGGGTCAGGGCGCGGGTCCTCGTTATCACGCGCCGGCGGACGACCCGATTGGCCCACGCGCCGTGGCGGTCGGCCCGTTCGAGGTGGTCCCTGCGGCAGACCCGCCTCATCGTCATTCTGTGCTTCCCCGCGACGCGGTGGCCCTTGGCGGCCTTCACGCGGAGGAGGAGGAGCTTGGCGTCCCGGAGGGCCGTCGCCCGGTCCATCGGAATCTTCACCGCGCGGGGGACGCTGATCGTTTCCGGGTCCGCGCTGCGGGCGCCCACGGGGTGGCGGTCCGTTGTCGCCCGGACCTTGATCGCCGGGCGGGCGAGCCCCGGGGCCTCCGTCCTCCATCGGGCCTTCCGGCCGGGGGCGCTGGCGGGGCGGCCGGCCATTGCGGCGAGGAGGCGGCGGGGGACCGTCTGGTGGACCGTTCTGCCGGTCGGGGCGAGGCGGATCCAAGTCGCCATCGGGGCCCGCGGCCGAAAGACCGGCCGCCAGGCACAATAATGTCAGGCCGACGACGCCGATCTTACCAGGTCGCGGGAAATTCATAGGTGGGTTCGCTTTCGAGGTGAGCGTGCCTGAATCACGAGTAACATCTTACGTCCGGCCGCGGCTGATTGACATGCCATCATCCCGCCAGGGATAGAAACGCAGAGGCGGCGCAATCGAAGACTGGAAAACCACGGAAAATTCTTGAACCGACGAATTTCCCGGTCGCCTTTGCCGGGACTGGCTTTGGCCGACGGCCGCCAGTCATAATGGCAAGGTGGCTTTGCTGTCTCCTAATCGATCGGGTTTCCGTTTATGAAGGTAGAAAAACCGCGCTGCGGAGCCGGTCGGCACAGCCGGCCCTACCAGATCGGCGCGTGCCACTGGCACACATACCGTAGCTCGCTGAGAGTTCTTCAACAGCTCAAGCAGGTAATCCTCAGCCGGGGCGACCATGACCAGCACCACGTCTGAAACCGATGCCTTGATTGCCCGGCTGAAAAACGGCGATCAGGAGGCCCTGGCGGAGCTTTTTTCGCAGTACCAGGCGGCCTTGCGGCGGATGATCGATTTCCGGCTCGACCCGCGGCTGAACGGCCGCGTGTCCGCCTCGGACGTGCTGCAAGAAACCTATCTCGACGCGCTGCAGCGGGTGCCCCATTTCTTCAAGCATCCGGAGATGCCGTTTTTCGTCTGGCTGCGATTGATCGCCGGCCAGCGCCTGGTGGACGTTCATCGGCAGCATCTCGGGGCCAAGATGCGCAACGCCGGCCAGGAGATTTCGTTAAACCGGGAGGCGGTCCGGGAGCCAGCTCCGCCTGCCTGGCCGCTCACCTGGTCGGCAATTTCACGTCTCCCAGCCAGGCCTTCGAGCGGATCGAACTGCTCGGCAAAGTGGAAGATGCCCTCGACAGCCTGGACCCGATCGACCGCGAGGTATTGTCGCTGCGGCACTTCGAGGAGCTGAGCAACGCCGACACGGCCGCCATCCTGGGAATCGAAAAAGCCGCTGCCAGCAAACGCTATGTTCGCGCTCTGGAACGGCTCGAAGACGCGCTTGCCGGCGTCCCCGGCCTGCTGGGTCGAAGACATCCTGAAGCACACGAGCACATCGCCATGAACAACAACTCGACACCGAACAGGAATTGATCGACCAGTTCGCCGAAGATTTTGCCGAGCGCTGCCGCCGCGGACAGCAGCCTGTCGATCGAACGAATACGCGCAGCGTTATCCGGCCGTGGCCGAACAACTGCAAGAACTGCTGCCCTCGGTGGCCCTGATGGAGCAGTTGAAGCGCAACCGGCGTCCGACCGGACCGGCCGACGAAGCGGCAGCGGCTGGAACGGCTCGGCGATTATCGCATCCTGCGGCGAAGTGGGCCGCGGCGGCATGGGCATCGTCTATGAAGCACGAGCAGGAATCGCTCGACCGCCGCGTGGCGCTGAAGGTCCTGCCCCGCCATTCGCTGCTCGATCCCAAGCGGCTGGCGCCGCTTCCGCATCGAGGCCCAGGCCGCCGCGCGCATGCACCATACGAACATCGTGCCGGTCTTCGGCCTGTTCGAAAGCGACGGGCTGTTCTACTACGCCATGCAGTTCATCGAGGGCCAAGGGCTCGACGAAGTGCTGACCTCGCTCAAGCAAGGTCAGCGGGCCCGCGAAACGCGACGCACGAAGGGAAATAACAAGCCGACGCGCAAATTCACCACGCAGACGCAAGTTTTCAACGGTCTAAGCCAGTCTTGAAGGCCGAATCCACCGCCTTCACGACCGCAGACAACCGAGCCGCGGCCCGCCGGTCACGCCGGCACGCCTGCCGATCGCCGTCGGTCAGCGACCGGTGCGCAACTACTGGGACCAGGTGGCGGCCATCGGCATGCAGGTGGCCGAAGCGTTGCAATATGCCCACGACCAGGGGGCCCTGCACCGCGACATCAAGCCGGCCAACCTGCTGCTCGACGGCCAGCGGAACGGTGTGGATCACCGATTTCGGCCTGGCCAAACTGCTGGAGCACGACGACCTGACCAGCACCGGCGACGTCGTCGGCACGCTTGCAGTACATGGCCCCGGAGAGCATTCATGGCCAGTTCGACGGCCGCAGCGACGTCTACAGCCTGGGACTCACGCTGTACGAACTGCTGACGCTCGAAACTCCCTTCGAAGAAACCAACCCGGCCCGCTGTTGAAGCTGGTCAGCGAGCAGGAACCGGTGCCGCCGCGGCGCCGCAACCCGGCCATTCCTCGCGACCTGGAAACGATCGTGCTCAAGGCGATCGGCCGCGACCCGAACCATCGCTATCCGCTGGCCCGGCAACTGGCCGCGGACCTGCGGCGCTTTCTCGAAGACCGGCCGATCAAGGCTCGCCGCGTGGCGGTTCCTGAACGCGGCTGGCGGTGGTGCCGCCGCAACCGGGCTCTGGCGGTGCTGGTGCGCCGTGGCGTTGAATTCGGTGCTCGCGGCCGCCATTTTTGGCTGCCTGGGTTACGCCAGCACCGTGCGAGCACTGAAGGCCGAGTCAGAACAGCTAGCGAAAGCCAATGTCGCCACCAAGCGAGCCGAGGCCAACATGCAGATGTCACTCGACGCGCTGCAAAGCATTTTCGCCGCCCTGGCCGAGCGAAAAAAGCCTCCCACACCGCCCGGGCGGACCGGCGGTCCGCACAAGCCGGGCGGACCGCATGACGGCGGGCCCAACGGACCGCCCCAGGGTCCGCAGCATGCGGCCCACGCGCCGCCAGGACAACCACCCGATAAAGATCATGGGCCCGGCGGGGATCGCCGTGGGCTCGGTCCAGAGCATAAAGGGCCCGGCCCGGAGCATAATGGTGAGAGCCCCGATCGCGGGCAGGACGAATTCGATGCGACCCTCTTGCAAACGGTGCTCAAGTTTTACGACCGCTTTGCACAAGAGAATGCGACGGACCCGAAACTGAAGATCGACGCGGCGGATGCCTACGGCCGCGTCGCGGATGCACAGAATCGGCTTGGTCGCCCGGACCAGGCGGCCATCGCGTATAGCCACGCGGCGGCATTGTGCGAACAACTGCGCAAAGCCTTGCCTGACGATCCGCGCACCGTGGCGACCCTCGTGAAAATCAATCTCGGCTGGACCGGCTTGCAGACATCGGCAATTACGGCGCAAGATTCGGCGGAGCTAAAGAAGCGGCAGGCTCGTGCCCAACAGGCCGACAAGTTAGCGGTTGCCCTCGTCAAGCAATATCCTCAGCAGCCCAACTATGTCTTGCTGCAAGCGGACGTCGAGCAGATGCTAGGCACGCTCTGCCAGCAAGAGGGGAAGTTCTCAAGCGCCGAAGGGCATTATCGGCGGGCCATCGAATTGAAGGCGCGGACTGATCCTGAGCGACGCCATGACGCCTCATAAGCTGGAGGACATGGTCGACGACCTGGCGGTGATGCAGCAGGAATTTGCGAAGTTCTTCATCGAAGCGGAACGCCCGAACGATGCCAAGACTTTTTTTGAAACATCGCTGGCGGCGCTAGAGCCGGCGAAGTCGAATCGGCGCGAGAGAAATGCGTGTCGACCTTTACGAAGCCTACGCCGGCCTGCTGACCGAACTGGGCGAGATGGAAAAAGCCGGCCAGATGCAGGACAAGGCCGACGCCGTTGAAAAACTTGGACGCCCCGATCCGCCGCCCCGTCCGCCTGGCGGCCACGGCCCGCACCCGGGCGCCGGCCCGCACCCGGGCCCGCATCGCGGACCTCACCCACCAGACGGTCCGCACGGACCGGGAATGGCACCCGGCGATCGGTAAGAATTGGCACCGGTAAACAAATCAGGGGAGTACTGGCTTTGCCAGCCGCTGCGGCCGGCACCGCCGCGCTTGCCAAAGCCCAGGGATGCAATCCCTGGGTACTCATCAAATAACCCAGGGATGCAATCCCTGGGCTTTGGCTCAAGCGAACTACGCACTTCTCAATAAACGCCCACGCCGGCTCCCACGCCCGGCGCGATACCCACGCCGACACCGACCCCAGGAGCCACGCCAATCCCAACTCCCACGCCAGGAGCTGCATAGGCAGGAGGTGCGTAATAGGCCGGAGGACCGTAATACACCGGGGCCCGATAGTACCCACGATAGTAGGCCGGACCGCCGTAATACGGGCCGCCTCGATAATAAGCGCGCCGTCCCCACTGAGCCATTGCCGGCGAACTTGCCAGTGCCAATCCAACGAGCACTGCAGCAACCACGAAAAACTGTTTCATTGCTCACTCCTTTATTGCGTCAGCCCGCAGCCCATTTGCGACAGGTCTCGTCGAATGTGCCGAGAGTCCCATGGGCACGATTCCGTCAGGCCCAATTCCGTACAGTGCAGACAATGTACCAATCGAACCAACATTTGAGAAATGGAGAAAAAACCGCCGCAGCAGTGGCGGAAAATCACCGAGTTGCCCCCCCGGGCTCGCAGATTCTTGAACTGGCAGAGATGCTAGCATTGGGTAGTTTTTACAATACCCAACATTGAAAAATTCGGCGACTGGATCGGGGTCTGGGAGCCTGGCCCGCTGCAACAATCAGGGGACTTACGTCCCCCGCTCGATTTTTTAATTCGAGTGATCGCGAGAATCGGCCGCGATGGCTAGCGCGCCGTAGACCACGACCAGTTCGCCCAATTCGGCCCGTACCAATCGGTAGGTATCGCGGAAGGGTGGGAAGACGTAACGTGCCACTTCTTTGCGAAGCGGTTCGAGAAACAGGCTCTCTTCGGCCAACGACACGCCGCCCCCTACGACAATGACGTCGGGCGACAGGAGCGTCACGGCCTGGGCAATGGCCCAACCGAGCGTCTGAGCGGCCCGCGCCAGGACGTCGCGGGCCAGTTCATTGCCATCGCTGGCCGCCTGGGCCACCATTTTTGCCGTCAGGCGGTCGACCTGCCCCTCGCAACGTTCAAACAGGTCGGCGGAGTATTCTTCGGCCGCCTCTTCGGCTTCGATCAAACGTTGCCGCACTTGTTCCGGATGGTGCGGACTGCTGCCGCTGGTGAACGGCAAAAACTGATGCGCGTGGGGTTCGGCAAGTCGCTCCTGCGCCGCGGCGGCAATGCCCCAGCCGCTGGCGAGCGATTCGACCGTTTGCTCGGGCTGGTCCGCGTGCAGACCGGGGCGCAGATGCCCGATCTCGGCGGCGCCGGTCCGTGGCCGCGGTAGATGCGCCCCTCGATCACCAACCCGCCGCCGATGCCCGTGCCGACGGTGACATAGAACACGACCTTATGATGGCGTCCGGCACCGAAGCGAGCCTCAGCCAGCGCTGCCAGGTCGCAGTCGTTTTGCAACTGGGCCGGCAATCCCAAGCGTTGGCGGCACCAATCCGCCAAGGCGAAGTTGTCCCAACCCTCGATCTGATGGCTTTTCAGCACGTGCCCGGCGGCTGTGTCGACCGGGCCGCCGAAGCCGATGCCGATCGCCGAAACCTGGTGCCGATTGATCAGCGTGGTTGCGGCACTTTCGATCCGCCGCAGAATGCCCAACGCCCCCTGCTCCGGTTGCACGTCGAAGCGTTCCAGCGCTCGCGGCGGCGCGCCGTCTCCCGGACCAACTCCCAGTTGCAACTTGGTGCCGCCGATCTCGATACCTAGGAACATGCGGAGATTACGTTTCGAATTCTAAGTGATGAGTACGGATGACTAGCGTTCTGAGGCGTCGCGAAATCAGGTCGCCGCATGGGGACGAACGTGGCGACCCTCGCCGTTGATCCGGGCGAAAACGTCGTTGAGCACCCAGTGGAACAGGCACAGATGGATGCTCTCGACCATGCCCATGTCGTCGAGGGGCACGTGCATGCCGCGATGCGCCATTTGTTTCAGCTTGCCGCCGTCGTAGCCGGTCAGGCCGAAGGTGCGCAAGTCATGGCGATTCGCCCAGTCGACGGCAGCGAGAATATTGGGGCTGTTGCCGGAGCCGCTGATCGCGATCACCAGATCACCGGGCCGGCCGTAATTCATGAGCTGCTGGACAAAGATCTGGTCGTAGCCCACGTCGTTCCCCACGGCCAGGATCCAGCCGAGGTTGTCGGCCAGCCCCAAGACTTTTAGTCGCCGCTTCGATTCGTCGCGCAGGTCGGACGGCCGCAACGTGCTTTTGCCCAGGTCTTCGACCATGTGGGTCGCCGTGGTGCCCGAGCCGCCGTTGCCGAAGATGTAAACGAACTTGTCGTTGGCCCAGGCCTCGTACAGCCAATCCGACCAGGTCTGCACGTCTTCGGCGGCAACGCGGTCCAATTCCTGCTGCAAGCGCTGGATGTACGGAGCGATATGAAGGCTGGCACCCAACATGACGATGTTTTCCCCGAGGGCAGTAGTTTCGCCGGTCAATACACACGCGGCACCCTGATTTTCCAACGTGCATTGTACGGAGCCTCCGACCGGCTGCCCAGATGGGGGAAGGAGGAGACGGGATGACAAGGTGACGGGTTGACAAGGTGACGGGTTGACAAGGTGACTAGGCATGCAACACGTCACCCGGTAAGCCAGGCGGACATCCGGAAGCCGACGCGTCCGGCCCCCCTCACCCCGTCACCTTGTCACCCCATCACTTCCCCGCGGTGTCACCGGGTCATGAAATAGCTTACACTGGCAGCCTTGGCGAACCGTGATCCCCGGGGGACGCCGAGCGAATTTGATTCAACCGGCCTTCCGCGGCGTAACGGCCTCATGCAAAACGGTAATCCCAATGTGTCCGCTGCTTCGCCGGATAGCGGAGATGCCTTAGCGCAGACGGCTTCCCAAAGACAGGCCTTGCAACACGCACGCCGCACGCTAG
The DNA here is from genome assembly GCA_963807715.1 of uncultured Planctomycetia bacterium. GTDB lineage: Bacteria > Planctomycetota > Planctomycetia > Pirellulales > PALSA-1355 > CAWECK01. Next base: position 47,667 of record CAWECK010000011.1, on the reverse strand, counting down.
GCCTGCTACTGGCCATCAACCTGGTTAATTACGTAGACCGCCAGGTGCTGGCCGCGGTCGTGCCGTTGATCAAGAAAGACTTGTTTCCGCCGGGAAACGCGTCGGATAACTTCTGGTTGAAGATCGAACCCAGCGTCGATTTCTGGATCGGCCTGCTCCCGACGGCATTCTTGGTTTCTTACATGATCGCGTCGCCGGTCTTCGGTTGGCTGGGAGACCGCATGAGCCGCTGGGCCCTTGTCGGCGGCGGCGTGATTGCCTGGAGCCTGGCATCGGGGGCTTCCGGACTGGCAACGACGTTCGGGTTGCTGCTCGGGGCACGCCTGTTTGTCGGCATCGGGGAAGCCGCTTATGGGCCAGTGGCTCCCACGCTGATTTCGGATCAGTTTCCGGTGTCCAGCCGTGGAACGATGCTGTCTTATCTTTATATCGCCATACCGGTCGGCAGCGCGCTGGGATACATGTTTGGCGGGCTGGTGGCGAAGAGCTTCACCTGGCATTGGGCGTTTTTCTTGTCGGTCCCGCCCGGCATCGTCTTGGGAGTGCTGGCATTTTTGATGCCCGAGCCGCCGCGCGGCGCCGTCGACGGAGCCGAAACGTCACGAGCTGCCAGGCTGAGCGACTACATGACTTTGTTGCGCACGCCGTCGTACATGCTGGCCACGGCCGGCATGACGTCTCTGACCTTTGCCATTGGCGGCATTGCCTTTTGGATCCCGACCTATGTGAACGAGTTTCGTGGGGTCGAGAATCTGGATACGGTCAATATCGTGTTTGGGGCCATTACCGTCCTCTCGGGACTTACGGCAACGTTGCTTGGTGGCTGGGTGGCCGACCGCCTGCGGAGCAAATGGTCCGGCAGCTATTTCCTGGTCTCCGGCATCAGCACCCTACTGGCCGTGCCATTTTTCCTGACCGTGTTGTATGTTCCTTTTCCGGCAGCCTGGATCTTTATTTTCCTGAGCGAGTTCTGCCTGTTCTTCAATACAGGCCCGGCCAATGCGATATTGGCCAATGTCACGCATCCCGCGGTCCGCTCGACCGCGTTTGCGTTTAACATCCTGATCATTCACTTGTTCGGCGATGCGATCTCGCCGCCGCTGATCGGTAAAATCACGGGACTCTGGGACGGCAACATGAACGCCGGTTTTGCCGCGGTTTCGATCATGATCGGCATGGCAGGCATCTTCTGGCTGTTCGGCGTGCCACACCTGGCCCGAGACACGCAGCAGGCGCTAAAACGGCTGGACGACTCGGGCTGAGCGCCGCGCTCGGCGATATCGCGAAAAACCCCGAACGGCCAGCGTGATCTGGCTGATCGTACCTAGCTCCTGTTCAGCGAGTTCGCGTCCGCGGCGGTGAAATCGCGTGCATGGCCAGGAACTCTCGGGCACGCTGTCCCTGGCTGTGTTGCTGGCTGGTTTCGAGATATGCCTCGAGCAATGCGGGATCGTCCGGGTTGAGTTGCAGATGCGCCTCGGCCAACGTCAGCCGGTCGCTCACGCTAACCAGGTTAAGCGGCGCCGTCATTACCTGCTCCGCGCTTAGGGGGAACACCTCCACTCGCGTCTTTTTGACCGGGGCACCGGCCGTCTTGACGGATTTCGGAAACTGCGTGAAGGCATAGTCGACGTCGTCGAACATGACGAACGGCTGTCCGACATACAGATGCATGCCGCCTGCCACCGACTTTCCGTACACGGCCTCCTCCCAAATCACGGTCGCGCCGCAGCCGGCGTTGAGCACGAACACCGGCTGCTTGTAGAAACGGGCCAGCACGCTCGATGACACCTCAAACGGTCCGCCGACCAGGGCCTGACCGCCCGCCGTTACGCGGGCCTCATGCGGACCTTCGGCGATGATCAGCGTGACGCGATCATTGGGCGGCACTTCGATCTGCCGTCCGTCCTCCAAGCGGACCGTGACGGGCACGTGGAAGCCGTTCACGACATGCAAGCTGCGGTGCTGGGCAATGGTGAGATTGAAGGCCGCGAGCACCGCGGCTGCGATGGCAATGACTGCGACCAATGCGATTGGCACGATCCAACGGACCCGACGCGGATTCAGGGAACCAATGTCGTTGGTCGTCGCTGGCATGATGGCTTCCCCGCCGGGGTCCTTGGTCCGGGTTTATGGTGCGACGCATTCTACCCGGATGTTCGCAATTGCGGGAAGGCGAGCCGGCGCGAGCGGCCGCGCAACGTGTGGCACGCCCTGAAAGCCCAGGGATGCAATCTCTGGGCTTTGGAGCGTGGTACACCCGAAATACGAACGGCCCGCGGCGACGATTCACCGCGGGCCGTTTCATGAGAACAGACAGGCTCGCCTCGGGAGGGAGCCCGATTTTCAGGTGCCGAACTCGGGCCGGCGCCGTTGGAGTTGGCTTTGCAGCCGCTGTACGATGGAGCTGTGCATTTGGCTAACGCGGCTTTCGGAGAGATCCAGCGTGGCGCCGATCTCCTTCATCGTCAATTCTTCGTAGTAGTAGAGGATGATAATCAACCGCTCATTACGATTGAGTCCCTTGGTCACCAGCCGCATCAAATCGTTCTTTTGAATGCGCCGCGTGGGATCCTCGCCCTTTTTATCTTCGAGGATGTCGATTTCACGGACGTCTTTGTAGCTGTCGGTCTCATACCATTTCTTGTTGAGACTGATCAGGTTGACGGCGTTCGCCTCGAGCATCATCTTTTCCAATTCGGCGACTGAGATGCTCATGTGCTCGGCCAGCTCGATTTCGGTCGGGCTGCGGCCCATTTTGGCCTCGAGCACCTTGAGGGCCTCGTTGAGCTTGCTGGCTTTGGAACGGACCAGCCGCGGCACCCAGTCCATGGTCCGCAGTTCGTCCAGCATGGCGCCTGCGGATACGCGGCACGCAATAGGTCTCGAACTTGACGCCGCGCGAAAGATCGAAGGCGTCGATCGCGTCCATCAGGCCGAAGACGCCGGCCGAGATGAGATCGTCCAGTTCCACGCCTTCCGGCAGACGCGACCAGATCCGCTCGCCATTGTACTTCACGAGCGGCAGATAGATTTCCACGAGCCGATTGCGCAACTCCTGACTTTCAGGATCGGCCTTCAGAGCCTGCCAAATTTGCGCCACGTCCTCGGCTGCCAGAGTCGTCATCGCCATGCATTCCTCCGTGAATCGTTGCTCGCGGTTACCCGCTTCCGAGATCCTTCTCGGCCCGTGCCCGACGCTGTTCATTCAGCGTCGGCAGCAGGCTTGTGCCGGCTAACCGGTTTTCGTTTTCTCTTTCAGATTCGCTGCTTGTTGGGCCGCGGCATCCGCCGCGACGCGATCACGCACCGACTCTTCGACAATCCAACCCGCCAACTCTCCCGCCACGAATCCCAACAGGGCAAAGGCGAACAGAGCCAGCGCTGCCTGCCACAAAGTGGCCTCCGTACCCGCCGATCGCAAGAGTCCTCGCACGACAACCGTTTGAAAGGCGAGAAATCCCAGGATACCGGCGTACGTGCGACCCACTGTTGTCACCCGCGTGCCGTGAAAGTCGACCTAATTGGCACATCTTAACGCCAGCGCGCGTGCTGACGGTGTTCAAGACTATCGACGTTTTGGCGGCCACGGGTTGAATCAAACTCATCGCTTCTACTCGAAAGTTGTTGGACCCACCGTCTTGGTAAGCACTGTCTTATCAAGCACTGGCAGGGCCAGCACTGCGGTACGAATCTCTTTTCCTGTGGCCGGCACAGTCGGCCCTACGAGAACTGTGTTCGATTTGCTATCCGTCATCACTGGCCGTCATGCCGCCGACCGATTATCGCCCGCAGCCTCCGCGGAACGAGCCCTGAGTTGATTCGACAATTCCTCGGCCAAGAACTCCATGCGTTTCGCGAGCGCACCGCCGGTGGCGGGCCATAAATGGGGTTGGCCGTTAGCGGCTGCGTGGGCAACTTCATCACTCACTGGCAGACTTCCCAGACTGGCGATCCGCATGCCCAGGAAGCGCCGACAGGCACTGCTGATGCGCTCATGGACATCGGCGGCTTCGGCCGGTTCGGCGAAGTTGACCAGCGTGTGAATCGGCACGGCTACGTCGCCGGCGAGCAGCACTTTAATGGCGGCGTACGATTCCATGACGGCTGCCGAGTCGGCCGCAGTGACCAGCAGCACCAGGTCGGCCACCTGCCAAAATCGGCGCACAAAATGGTTGCGGCCGCTCCCCAGGTCGACTACCACGGTATCGGCATGCAAACCCAAGTGCTTCAGATCCGCAATGAATCGGAATTGTGACGTCGCCGAGAATTCGGTCAGATCATTCGGAGCCCAGGCCCCGGGCAGGATCTGAACTCCAGCCGGTCCCCGCTCGAGCACCTCGTGAATCGTGCGCCTTCCGGAGAGAACGTCCAGCAACGAACCACGCTGCGAGCCGCGCCACCCGTCGACCGCGCCGCCGCGATTCAGATCGCCGTCGACCCAAACTGTCCGGTTTCCCAACCGAGCCAAAGCCACCGCGAGGTTAATCGCCACGGTCGTAGCCCCAACGCCTCCCTTCCCGCCACTGACAACGATCAGCCGCGGCACAGGACCGACCGCCGCGGCGGGTTTGAAATTCAGCCGTACCAACTGGCGCAGTTCATCGGCTTGATCGTGAATCATGGAAATCACCGGGAAACTTAAAAATAATTGATGCGAATGCCGATGCATCCGGTTCGGGTATCGTGTCAGGAATCCGGAAGCTGACGCATCGGGCTCGGGTATCCGGAAGCCGACGCATCCAGCTCCAGGCCCAACACCGAACGAGCGAGCCGCCGGGCGTTGGCAGCCTCAATGTCGTCGGGCACGTTCTGGCCGTGCGTCAGGTAGCTCAACGGCAGCTTGCTCGCGCGCACCAATGGCAACAAATTGCCCAACCCGTTCGCCTCGTCCAACTTTGTCAAAATCGAGCGCCGTGGTGCCCACGGGGGCGAACCGCTGGGCGGTCTGAGTCAGGCTCGACGCGCTGGACGTGCTGCTTAGCACCAGATGAACCTCATCCGGCGCGGCCTCGGTCAGCAGGTTGCTCAATTCCTGAATGCGGAGATCATCTTTGGGGCTGCGGCCCGCGGTATCCATCAAGATCAGGTCGAGATGCGCCAGCCGGGCCACGGCCTCGCGCATTTCTTGAGGCGAGGAGACAACCTCCATCGGCAAATCGATGATGTCCGCGTAGGTCCGCAATTGTTCGACCGCGGCGATGCGGTACGTGTCGACGGTAATCAGTCCGACGCGCCGACGCTGCTTGAGCCGGAAATTGGCCGCCAGCTTGGCGATGGTCGTCGTCTTGCCCACGCCGGTCGGCCCGACCAGCGCCAGCATATGCCGGCGGCCGGGGAGCAGTTGGATCGGAGGAGTCACGGAAATTTCGGCGGTAATCAGCGCAGCTAGGCGGTTCTTCAGCAGCGCCACGTCGGCCAGATCCGTGGATCGCGCATCGACCCGCACACGTTCGACAAACTCGCGGGCCAATTCCTCGGGCACCTCAGCGTCGAGCAGTTCGGTGAACAGCCCAAACAAGGCAGCGGGCAGACCCTGTCGCGACGGTACGGCAGTACGGCGGGATATGCCTTCGATCACCGATTGCAAGTCTTTCAAGTGTTCGCGCACCTCGTGTGCCGAGATAAAGCGTCCGTCGCGTTCCAAATCAATGCCGGCGACTGGGGCGAGGGCCTTTGGCCGGGAAAAATCCGGAACCACGGGCCGCGGCGACAGCCGGCTGGGTACTTGCACCGAGGCCGATGCGGTGACCTCGATTAAACGCGGGCGTCCTAGCCAACGCAGCCAACGGCTCGAGCGTATTTCGCGAGTCCGCAGCACCGACGCTTTGCCGCCCAAATCGCGGCGCACCAGTGCCAGTGCTTCCTGCAACGAACGTGCTCGATAGGTTTTGACTTCCATGTCGACGATTTATTGCGCTAGAGAATCAGTTGAATCAGCCACTTGTTTCACGAAGGCTCGCGATTTAGCGGACATCGCTCACGACGGCCATGGCCTCGATGCGAGTATCACGCGTAATCTCGTTGTAGCTTAACACCACCAGGCGCGGCAGCTGGGCAGCCGTTAGCAGCTTCAGGCCGGGCCGAATTTGCGGACTGACCAGAATCACGGGGGACCGATTAGCGGCGACCAGCTTTTCGATCTCCGCGCCGATCGCCTTGCAGGTCGCTTCCACGGCCGGCGGCGACATGCGGACGAACAGTCCGCGTTCCGTGTGTTCCAGCCCTACTCGAATCCGATCCTCCAGGGCCGGATCGAGCGTGACCACGTGCAGCCGATTGTCTTTGCCGCGATAGCGGGTGCAAATGGCGCGGGCCAGGCGATTCCGCACGTATTCGCAGAGCAAGATCGCGTCCTTGGTCCGCCCGGCGTATTCCCCCAGCGTTTCCAGGATCGGCCCCAACTGACGAATCGAAACCTGCTCGCGCAGCAGCAACTGCAAGACCTGCTGCACGTCCGTCAGTTTCATCAAACTGGGAATCAATTCTTCGACGACGGCCGGCGAGGTCTTTTTCAGTTCCTCGACCAGGTGCTTGGTGGCGTCGCGATTCAAGATCTCATCCGCGTGCTTGCGCACGACCTCGGTCAAGTGGGTCGCCAAGACGCTCGCCGGTTCGACCACCGTGTAACCGTACAACTCGGCCTGGTCGCGCACCGTCGGCTCGATCCAGATGGCCGGCGTGTTGAAAGCCGGTTCGCGCGTCGCGATGCCATTGACGCGGCCGGTGGTTATGCCCGAATCCATCGCCAGCAACATATTCGGATGGGCGATGCCTTCGGCCACCGGCATGTCGGCGATCTTGACGCGGTACTGGTTTTGTTCGAGCCGCATGTTGTCGCGAATGCGCACCTTCGGCATGATCAACCCGATATCGGCGGCCACGTTTTGCCGCACGCGCTGAATGCGTTCGAGCAGATCACCGCCCCGCTTGGGATCCGCCAGCCGAATCAGGCCCACGCCGATCTCCACTTCCATCGGGTCGACCGACAAATAGTCTTCGATCCGTTCTTCGGGCGCCTTCTTGGCGTCGGACTTCACCTTGGCGGCGTCGCGCACGGCGTCTGCCTTTTTTTGCCGTGTCAAGGTCATTGCCAGGCCGATGCACCCGCCGCCGATGGCCAACAGCGGCACCTTGGGCAAATTCGTGAAGACCAGGATCGCCAGAAAGCCCCCCGTGACCGCCAAAGCGCGGGGACGGGCGAAGAGTTGACTGACAACTTGTTCGGGCAAATTCACATCGCCGCTGGACCGGGTCACGAGCAAGCCGGCAGCCAGCGAGATCAGAAACGCCGGCACCTGGCTGACCAGACCGTCGCCGATGGTCAACCGGGTAAACAGCGAAGCTGCCTGGCCGATTTCCATGCCGGCGTCGACCACGCCGATGACCAAACCGCCGACAATATTAATCAGCGTAATGATGATGCCGGCGATGGCGTCGCCGCGGACAAACTTACTGGCACCGTCCATAGCCCCGAAGAAGTCGGCTTGCTGCGTGATCTCGCTACGGCGGCGCTGGGCCTCGCGCTCGTCGATGATGCCGGCGTTCATATCGGCGTCGATGGCCATCTGGCGGCCTGGCATCCCGTCCAAGGCGAACCGCGCGGCCACTTCGCTGATGCGCGTGGCGCCTTTGGTGATGACGACGAACTGGATCACCACGATGATAATGAAAATAATCAAACCGACGACGATCTTATCGCCGGCGACAAACTCGCCAAAGCTCTTGACCACCCCGCCGGCAGCCCACATGCCCTGTTTTTCGGCATGGGTGAGAATCAAGCGGGTCGTCGCCACGTTGAGCACCAGGCGCCCAACGTCGTTGCCAGCAACAACGAGGGAAAGATGCTGAACTCCAGCGGCGTGCGGACATAGATCGTCGTCAACAGGATGATGACCGAAAGGCTGATGTTGCAGGCCAACAACACGTCCATGACCGGAGTCGGCAGCGGCACCAGAATCACCAGCACGCTGGCAATCATGGCGACCGGGAAGACCAGGTCTTGAACGCGTGGTAAAGGGCGCGCAGCAGCGCCAGCCGAGGCACCTACAGCCATCCGCAACTCCAGGGGTGAAACGACGTCAGAACGACGAGACTTGCTCCCGATTTGGGTGGCGGAAGGTACTTAAAACCTAATCGAGTGTCCAGGCCGGTTTCTCCCCCCGTAGGCCTGGCTTCGTGTTTCAGATGCTACTGCCAGCTTGCCTTGTAAAGCATTGAAAGCGCGCTCCGCGTAGCGGCAGATGGCGTTGGCCGGCTGATGGGCGCTGGCTAATATGTCGCCCGCCTGGACCGTCTCAAGTTGGGCGTCCGGCAAGGTCGATCATTGTACAAGCGCCGTCTCAAAGGCGGCCCCATTCTAAGGCGGCTTGGCAGTTCCCTTCTTGATCGCCGTCATTCGCGTTGCGAGGGTTTCTTCAATGAAGCAGGCATTCCCCTGCGTTTGTGTGCTACTAGCCGCTCTGCTGGCGGGTTGCGAGGTCGGTACGCAGCCGGCCGCCGCTCCCAATGTGCCCGTATCCCAAGCACCTCAACAAGCCGGCAGCGTGCCGAGCGAAGGGGCGGTCCGAGCGGCGGTCCCCCAGGTTGCCCGCGGAGATTTGCAATTTGTCGATGGTTATGCCCTGGGGTTGCAGCGTGCTCAGGCTGACCACAAGCCCATGCTCGTATTCTTCACCGCCGAGTGGTGCCATTTTTGCCATCAAATGGCCGACGAAGCCTTCACGAGTCCGCAGGTCGTCACGCTGGCGCAGCAGTTTGTGTGCGTACTGGTCGACGCCGACCGCGAGCCCGAGGTCTGCCGGCAATTCCGCGTACAAGCGTTCCCGACGGTGCAGTTCGTTTCGGCGCGGGATACCCTTGAATCGGGTCGTAGGCAAGAAACCTGGCCACCAGCTAATGATCTCCATGCAAGCGGCCCTGCAATCGGTCGCCCGCCGCGCGACGAATCTCGACAATGATCGGCCGCTCTGATTTGCCCCCGCCGGACGTCAGCAAGCTGGCGAGAACCGATTGACGATACGCCAATTACATACCCCGCTCACCACTCAGGGGCGGTTGCGAACTATGTCGCGGCACTTTATTCTTGGCTAGGAAGGCCATTGACGCCGATTGTCGCTTCGCCGCGAGTCGAGCCCTGCCTGTTGTGTCCCGTGACCCACGGAAAGTAACCGATCGCAATGTTTACGGATGGCCACGCCAATGACCGGCTGAAAAGCAGTCGTTATCCTTTCTGGGCGGCCCGGTTTTGGCACGGCATGCCGGCGGATGTCTGGCTGCCAATGTTACGGCATTACGGCCTGACGATTCGCCCACGGGCCCTCGGGTTGGCCGCGACCGTGACCTTGGCCAGCTTCCTCAACACGGCGATGCGCGCCACCCAGCGCATGTTGTTGGATCGCAAGGTGGCTCGCACGCAACTTGTCGATGCCCCGGTTTTCATTGTGGGCCATTGGCGTGCCGGCACCACGCTATTGCACGAACTGATGGTGCTCGACGATCAGTTCACCTGCCCGACAACGTACCAGTGCTTTGCTCCGAATCACTTCCTAGTTTCTGAATGGTGGGTACCTCGGCTCCGCTTTCTGTTGCCGGCGCAGCGTCCGATGGACGAGATGATCATGGGCTGGACGCGTCCGCAAGAGGACGAGTTCGCGCTGTGCAACCTGGGAATTCCCTCCCCGTACTTGCAGCTTGCCTTTCCCAACGATCGGGAGCGGTATCTGGATTACCTGGACTTTGCCGGTGTGCCGGCGGTCGAGTTGGAGCGTTGGAAGGCCGGCTTGTACTCGTTCCTGCAGCACGTGACGTATCACACGCCCAAACGGCTGGTGCTGAAGAGTCCTCCGCACCTCGGCCGCATTCGCGTGTTGCTGGAAATGTTTCCCTCGGCGCGGTTCGTCCACATCGTGCGCGACCCTTGCGCGGTTTTCTCCTCCACGGCCAATCTGTGGAAGACGCTCTACCAATCGCAAGCGTTTCAGAAACCGCGCGACGAACAATCGAACGAATTCATCTTCACTTGCTTCGAGCGTCTGTACAGCCAGTTCGAACAGGATCGCGAACAGCTTTCGCCAGGCCAGTTGTGCGAGGTTCGCTATGAAGACCTGGTGAGCGACCCGATCGGCCAAATGCGAAACGTGTACGACCGGCTGGAACTTGGGGATTTCAACACCGTGCGACCGAAATTGGCGGCCTATTTCGAGCAGGCCCGCGATTATCGCACGAACCAGCACCAGCTCGATCCGGAACTGCGCGATCAGATTTATCATCGCTGGGGCCGTTACATGCAGCGGTTCGGCTACTGCCCAGAGCCGGCGGCCGCGGTGAATGAGGGTGGGAGCTAGCGCCGGATCCATGAGGAGCGTTTCCCCCTTGCGTGCGAAAATCTCCAGGCTAACGCCTGGGGCTCGGAAATTCTCGATCTGGAAGCAGCAGTTCTCCGAGGCTTCGCGGACGCATCACTTGGCAACCGGCATCGACTTACCCTTGAGCTGATATACGTAGGCCAGCACTTCGGCGACGGCCGCGTACAGTTGGCTGGGGATGGGGTGGTTCAGGTCGACGTCGCGATACAGGGCTTGGGCCAGGGGCTTTTTCTCGACGATCGGAATGCCATTCTCCAAAGCCAACCGGCGAATGCGCTGCGCCAATACGCCCGCTCCCTTGGCCACCACGATCGGCGCGGCCATCGTGTCGAAATCGTATTGCACGGCCACGGCCAGTTCCGTGGGATTCGTGATCACCACATCGGCCTTCGGCACGGCGGACTTCAGGCGGCTGATCGCCAGTTGCCGTTGCACGGCCCGCCGCCGGGCCATGATCTGCGGATCCCCCTGCAAATTGCGCATTTCTTCGCGGACCTCCTGCGCACTCATCCGCATATCGCGCTCGCTCTTCCACCATTGAAATGCATAGTCCAAGATCGCCAGCAGCAGCAAGGCGATCGCAATCTTGATGCCGGTCCACACACACACGTCCCAAGCGAATGCCCCGATCTGCGGCACCTCCAGGCCGGTGAGCGTCAGCACCGTCAAGCGCTGCTTATAGATCGCCATGAACGCCACGACCGAAATCAAGACGACTTTCCAAGTGCCCAGGAAGAGCCGCACAACGCTGGATAGCGAAAACAGGCGCTGTAAACCGGCCAACGGATCCAGCCGCGACAAGTCCGGCGCGATTCGATCCGGCACGAACAGAAAACCGGTCTGCAAAAGACAGAGCACGACCGCGCAGATTAAATTGATGCCCAGCACCGGGAGCACCACCTGCGCCAACTCTGTCAGAACCGTCGACCAGCGATGGACGAAGACGTCACGATCGACGGAGAGCCAGGGGGCACCTCCCAACTGCTCTTCCAGCAAGCGGGCAAGATACTGAATTAAGTGACCGCCGGTGTACATCAGGCCCAGCAGGCCCGCCAGCAGTAAGGCCGCCGAATTAAAGTCGTGGCTAAGAACGACATTGCCTTCCTCACGCGCCTGCTGACGGCGGTGAGGCGTCGCATCTTGTGTCTTTTCGCCACCCTCTTCGGCCATGTTTCAACTGCTTGCTGTAGGGGATCCAGCGGCTTGCTGGGGAATCCACGAGTTTACGCCCGCGGCTCCGTGAGGACTTCACGGCTCGGCCGCTTTGTTGGCGCAGCCGTTGGTCGTCATCCGGGCGGGCTTTTCACCGCCTGCTGAAACACGTCGAGCACGTTTTCCAACAGCGAATCGATCTGCTCCTGAAACATCCAGACCATGGCTCCCAGCGACAGGGCCAGCATCCCCATGCCGATGAGCGAATTGAACCCAAAGCCCAATGCGTTGATGTTCAATTGCGGCATGGTGCGGCTGATCAAGCCCAGCACCAGATGGGACAGCAACAATGCGGTCATGGTGGGCGCGGCAGCCCGCACTGCCAGGATGAAGCTCTGGGTCACCAGGCCGGTGGTCAGTTCGGTAAGTCCGGTGGGCAAGCCTCCCATGCCGGGAGGCAGCCAGACGAACGTATCCAGCAGAGCCCCGAGCAGCTTCCGATGGCCGCCAATCAACACGAACACGGCCAAGGTCACGTAGAACATGATCTGCGCGAAAACCGGCCCCGTCGTGTCGGACGTCGGGTTGTAGATCTCGGCCATTTGCAGACCGCTCATCTGGCCGATCACATTCGCCGCGACTTGAATTCCGGAGAGCAAAATATTTACCGCCATGCCCAACGTGAAGCCGACGAGCACTTCCGCGGCGACGATGACCAGGTAATTGACCAGGTTGCCGGGAGGTGCCAGCGATTGGCCCCAGACTAGCGGCATCACCAGCACCGACAGCGCCACGGCAAGCAATCCTCGAACCTGCATCGGCACGTCGGTGGTTCCGAAGATCGGCGCAGTCATCACCAGCCCGCTCACTCGGCAAAGGACCAAAGTGAACACGAGAAACTGGTCGAGCAGGAATTGATAAGCCCAGATCATTGGCCGCCGTGTGGAAACAATTCTTTAAACGGGATGCAGGAAGGTAGGAAGAAGAAGAGAAGAGGCGTGGGTGGCTTGAGCCAAAGCCCGGGGATTGCGTCCCTGGGTACTCAAATAACCCAGGGATGCAATCCCTGGGCTTTGGCATGCGAGTCTTCCTGCCCGCCCGTCTCCTGCTTTCCTACATTGCTTATGAAAACTTTTTCGTTTGTGATTCGCCGGTTTATAAGTTCTGCGGGATGTTGGCGATCAGGTCGCGCGAGTACTGGACCATTTGATTGACGAGCCAAGGCAGAGCCAAAGTCACCACCAACACCATCGCCACCAATTTGGGAACGAACGCCACGGTTTGTTCCTGGATCTGAGTAACGGCCTGCAACAGGCCGATCACCAACCCCACGACCATGCCCGCCAACAAAACCGGGGAACTGATAAGCAATGTAAACAGAATCGCCTGGCGTCCCAGGTCAATCGCATCTTGGGGGTCCATAGATCACCTCGCAGTTCAGCCTTTTAGCCGTCGGCGGAAAAACAGGTTCAAACGCCCGGGCGACAGGGAGGCGCCTCACGAATACTGCTGAAAGCTTTCGAGCAACATGCCCACCACGAGATGCCAGCCGTCTACGAGCACGAACAGCAACAACTTGAAGGGTAATGAAATCAGCGACGGGGGCAACATCAGCATGCCCATGGAAACAGTGACGCTGGCGATCACAATGTCGAGCACCACGAACGGCACGTAGACTTGAAAGCCGATCAGGAACGCCGTCTTCAGTTCGCTCAGCATGAATGCCGGCAGCAACGCTTGCAGCGGCACGTCGTCGTAGTTGTGGGGCGTCGGCGTATCCTTCGGCAAATACTTGTAGAACAACCAGACGTCGTCTCCATTGCCCGTGCGATCGATTTGCTGACTCATGAAGCGGCGCACCGGCCGTACGCCGGCCGTCCAGGCTTCGGACAGCGAAATTTGCTTTGCCGTGTAGGGCGCGATGCCATCGTCGTAAACTTGTTTCCACACCGGCGACATGACGAGCAACGTCATGAACAGCGTGATCGACGTGATGACCTGGCCGGGAGGCAACTGTTGCGTCCCCAATGCCTGCTTCAATAGTCCCAACACGACGATGATTCGCACAAAACAGGTGGTCATCAGCAACACGGCCGGCGCCAGGCTGATGACGGTCAACAGCAACATCACCTGCAGGGCGGAAGTGAGACCCGCCGGGCTGGTCCATTGCTCGGGTCCGCCGGCAATGCCTGAGGGCAATTCAAGTCCGGCGGGACGGTTGGCCTGCTGAGCCAGCAGCGGCGCGACGTCGACCGCGGCCCCCAAGGTCAGCACCAAGAGTGCGAGGCAGAGCCTCCAAAACGTGCGCCGGCGGGCGATATCAATCATGAGAGGCCCCATGCGACGCGATGTATTGATCAGCGGCCGCCAAACTGGAGAAGTCGAGATCGTCTTCACGTCGTTTGCGACGACGGTCGACGGGCGGCGGTTCGGTGCCGAAGTTTTGCAGCAATTGCCGAAAGTTCGCGGAGGCGCTCTGAGGGCGCATCGAATAACAGATGCCGGCCAGGCGGTCGATTTCCACAGGATCGGTGATCTCCGTCAGCGTCTCGGCTCCACCGGGGGTCACGGAAACCAGCAGCATTTTATTGCCGCAGCGAATCAAATGGACGTATTGCCGCCCGGTCAACAGCGTGCGGCCCAGCACTTCCACCGCGTCACGCGGCAAGGAAGCGGGCCCCTTAGGCAAGCTCATACGCACCACCCAGGCAAGCAACAGAAACAGCCCCAGCACGACCGCCAGACTGCCGAGCAACGTTGCCATCGAGGGCAACGGGTGCGGACGTCGTTCGACGTGCTCGCCTTGTCCGGGAGATGGCAACGCTAGCGCCGGCCCTTGAGACTCAGGCCGCGCGGCATCCGCCGGCCGATCACTGGGGGACTGTTCAACTGGTTCGGCAAAGGAGGCATTACGCTGCGCCATACGGGCCGCTGGCAGGTACACCGGTCCCACCGTCCTTTGCAGAATGGCCGGTCGTCGACGCAGGCTCGAAGCGCAGCGGTAGCGCGCGACCGGGTCCGCCTGCCCGAAATCGGTTATGAGGCACACCAGCGCCGGCTTCGTTGGCGGCAGACCTTGTGCGCTGCGGCGACTCTTCGGGCCAAGCTTGCGTCGTCGCGGCGGCGCTGCGATCGTAATTGGCGGCACGAGTGCCCAGACGGGCTTGTCCCGGGGGACTCGCCTGCTGCGCGGGAGTGTTGGTGTCGCCGGCGGGTACGGCGGCGTTTCCGGCCGCTACGGCGGCAGGCGGCGAATATCGGCCGTAGTCATTCGCGGACTCGCCAGCCTGATCCGGCCGTGCATACCGCCCGCTGGCGGGCGACGGGTAGTCCTGTCCGGTAGCATTTCGCGGCAGGGCGACGCTAAGGCAGAGGAATGCCGCGGCGATTGCCAAGCGGCCAGTTCGGGCGATCACTTTAGGCATCCTTGCCCCCAGTGCGACGCAATTAGGTTGTTAATATAAGCTCAGGACGCATTCCCGGCGGCAACGAGCTCGGCGACGCGGACCGCAAAGTTGTCGTTCAAGACCAGCACTTCCCCCCGGGCAATCAACCGGCCATTGACGTAAATATCCACGGGATCGCCGGCCAGTTTGTCCAGCGGCACCACCGAGCCCTTGCGGAGCTTGAGCACGTCTTCCAAATACATATGCGTGCGGCCAAGCTCAATCTTCAGGTTTAGCTCCACATCGCGAATCAGGTCCAATGTCGCCGCGTCGGTCGAGGCCGGCGCACCGGTGAAATCTTGCAGCTTGAACGGAGCCACAGGCAAAGGCGGCATCGGATTGACCGGGTTGTTCACCGAGGCCAAAGCCTCTTCGGCTTGACGCAACAGGAACTCTATGTCGCCGGAGGCGGGTCCGCCTTCGGAAGATGCCGTCCGGGATTCTGCGCCGGCCACTGCTCGGCTCGCCGACGCGCCTGGCGCTTGGCCGCGGATTCGCCTTCGGAACGGGTTGTCGGCCCGCCCATCGGCGCTTCCGTTGAGGAACGACCCGCGACGGCGCTCTGCAGCAACGATTCGATTTCGTTTATGCCGAGCGTGGCGTTTCCCGCTGGCGTGGGCGGTGGGCTCGCAGGGGGCGTGCTGGCGGGATTACCCGCCGCGCCCCGCTTGAGCAATTGCTCGATTTCATCCTGGCCAATGGGATCAGATTTGTCGGCCATAGAATTCCATTTCTTTCTGGAGCGTCGGCCAAATCCCTGGCCTTGCCTGATATTGCAGCCCCACCTGGTATTCCAGCCTCGCCGGTGCTTCGCGTTTTCGCATCTGTTCACACGGCATGACCATCCGGCGGTGCCGTGATAGCACGGCACTGCTACCGGATCCATGCGGTTATTGCTCGACGAACGAGAAGTCGCTGAACATGACTGCCTGGAGAAGTGGCTTGCCCAGGGTCTTGTTAGTTGTCTCTAAAATCCGCCTTTTGATCAATCCCAACCCGGCGTCGGTCAGATCGGCAATCTCGGCACTGCGGATGATGACGATCACATTGTCTCGGATGCGGAACTTATTGTCCGACAGACGACGGCTGAAGTCTTCGCCGTGCTTGTTCATGACGGATCCGTACAGGTGGAACGAGATAAACAGCGTGCTGTTGGAAACGGGTTGATAGGCAGTGACCGTAAACTCGCCCAGGTCCACCTCCTGCTGGTCGCCGTGATGGGCTCCGTCCTTGGCTGCTTTGCCGTGGCCGCCGCCATGCTCCCCGGCTGGGGCTTGTTCCGCGGCGTCCGTCTGACCGCCTTCGGCTTCCGTCGAACTGCGCCGCGGACGATGATCCCGGGAGGTACAGATAGGCAACCAACCATTCGGCCGCCACGACCGCCAGGATGATCACGGCAATTTTGATCTTGCCGGACATTGAACGGGAGCCCGATTTTCCGCCCTCGCTGGAGTCGTGGTCCGCTGTTGCCGCTGCTTGTTTAGCCATGTGCCGCTCTTAAGGAAAAGATTCTTGGTCGTAGCCGCCGCATTTACTTCGTCTGCTCAGAATGCTTGCCCTCGGCAGGCATGTCAGTTTCGTTTTGGTGGGATTGAGAAAACTTGTCCATCACTTCGTTCAGCATAAATACTTCGACCCGCGAGTTTTGGCTGCGGGCCAACGGATCGACGCGTCCCGAGAGAGGCTCATTGTCAGCCGCCACGCTCATGCGGATGCGTTTCGGATCAATGCCCAACGCCACCAATTGCTCCATCGTGTGTCGACAGCGTGCATAGGCCAGATCCCAATTGTCGCGGTAGGGAGAGCCTTTGGGCACCGGCCGCCGCGACGTATGACCGCGAATTTCAATTGTCAGGGATTTGCCGCTGATCTCTTCGTTGGCGACCTGTAATTGTTTCAGGTGTTCCTTCGCAAGCTCACTGCCGGACTCAGGAAAGTATAGGATACCGCCGATGACGGCCTGATCGCCGGGTCGCAAGGTGTGGACTCGCGGATGGTCTCCCAGGGGCGCCCGCATGTCGGATCCGCCGGTTTTCTTGTTGCTCTTGGCACTGCCTGTGGCTAAAAGTTTGGCCAGTATCGAATTCTTGCCGACAAAGGCCCCGGATCCGATCGCTGCCACTCCGGGCCACTTGGGTCCGAACTGCTCCCGCAACGATCTGAAAACGGCTTCTTCCTTTTTCGTATCTTTGGGCGCCCCCGCCATGGAATACATGACCACGAAGAAGGCCATTAGAATGGTGATCATGTCGGCATAGGACATGATCCATTCGGGCAATCCTTCTTCGCATTCGGGGCATTTACCGGACATCAAGCCGCCTTCTCGTGCGAACCTGCGCGTAGTTTGGGCGGCAGGTAGGTATTAAGCTTCTGTTCGATGACTCGCGGGTTCTCACCGGCCTGGATGCCCAGGATGCCTTTGAGGATGATTTCTTTTCCGAGCATTTCCAAGCGGCTGTAGTACGCCAGTTTTTCCGCGCAGGGCGTGCAAATCATGTTGGCCATTGCCGCGCCATACAGCGTTCCGACCAGGGCCATCGCCATCGTGGGGCCAATGGAATCCGGGTCATCCAAGTTGCCGAGCATCAGGATCAGGCCCAGCAGCGTGGCGATCATGCCGAAGGCCGGACCGCACTTGCCCATCAATTCGAACATCCTTTTGCCCACGTGATGCCGAGCCTCTTCGGCCTGCATTTCCGTGCGGAAAATGTCCTCGATCACCTCCGGACGCGTTCCGTCGACGGCCATCTGGATGCCCAAGACGATGGTGTGGTTGTCGATATCATGCACCTTCGATTCGAGCGCCAGCAGCCCGTCCTTGCGCGATTTCGGCCAAGCTTACGAGGGCTTCGATCAATCCCGGCAAGTCCTCGGACTTGGTGAATAGCAGCTTCATCATGATTTTTGGCAAACCGAGAAACACTTTCAGCGGCACACTGGTCAGCACTACGCACAAGCCGCCGCCGACGACCATGATGGCCGCGGGGGGATCCACAAACTGTCCTAACGACACGCCGCCACCGTGACTGCCGGCTAAAATTAGCGCAATCAACATCAACACAAAGCCACCCACGATTCCGGCGACCGTCGCGATATCCATCCGTTAATTCCTCGGCGCGGTGCTGCTCAGCTTGGCCCGCGGGTCAGGGGTTAAAGGAAACAAGTGCTTGGCGCGCTGGTAATCCAAGGCTCTGCTAACCACGTCATCCATCGATTCGCGCACCACGACCCGTTCGCCGCTGATGAGCGTGACGAACGTATCGGGACGAGCTTCGACGTAGCGGATCAATTCCGCGTTGAGCACAAACACTTCGCCCCCCAAGCGGGTCAATTTGATCATGCCTTTGGGTTCGCTCCCGGTACGCCTCGCAAGCACGAGACGCGGCACACTTAAATAACATAGGACGAAAAAAGGGGCCCGGTAAAAGGGGCCCGCAGGACGTAACTCCCGCGAAGGCCGCTCGCCCAAGGCCCCTTCAGCGTCACTTCCAGCCACCCAACAATCCGCACAAACTATTCACTGTAAATGACTTGCGACAACGATCCCGAGGCAGCTCCATTAGCCGGTCCGGAGTTGCAGAAGCGTGTCGTAAAGCTGCTGAACCGTCGTAATCACCTGCGCGCCGCCGCGGTACGTCGTGGACGCAGTGATTAAATCGATTAAGTTCTGCCCCACATCGGTGTTCGATGCCTCGGTCGCTCCCGCCACGAGGGTGCCGATACCCTGCGAACCTGGAGCCCCTTCAATCGGAAGCCCCGAGTTGACGCCAGCGGCAAAATTATTCTGGCCTTCCTGAGTGAGACCCTCGTTATTAGCAAACTTGGCTAAAACAACTTGTCCCAGTGTTCGCGATATGCCGTTGGAAAATACGCCCGTGATCAAGCCATTGCTTCCCACCGAGAAACTGGACAAGGTCCCGGGAGCCGAGCCATCCTGGCTGGCCGCGGCGATACTGGGGGGCGTCGTGGAGGTTGCGGCCGCCAATCCCGACACCTGGCTAAAATCGAGATTGAATTGCAAGGGGGATACCGCAGCCGAACCGCTACGATCGATCGACACGGCAGTATTGGTATGGGAAATTAGGTTGCCGCTGCCGTCGAAGGTAATTTCACCGGTTCCAACCGCGGTGCCAGCCCCCGTCAGCGGTTGGTTGTCGGGCGAGTCCGCAAACCAGCGGTACGTAGTGCCCGAACTGCTCGTGCTTTCGAGCACCATCGTCAAGGTCACGTTCACGGCATTGCCCAACGAGTCGTAGGTCACGAAGTTGGCGGCCGTGCTCGTGCCCGTGGCCGCTTGAGTCGAGTTGAAATTCAAGTCGATTGGCACCGTGGTTCCATTGGCCAGGGTTTCCGTGAACGACGAGCTGCTAATAGCCAATGCGTTTGCGGTGCCGTTGTTGCCCGTGAACTGCAACTGACCGCTGGCAGTGAGCGTCGCGCCGGGATTACCGGGGATCGGGTTGGTGGGATCGGCGTTGGGAGGTTGAATTCCCATGGCCTGGTCGACAAAGTTCTGAAAATCGGCGACCGTCGAAGTCGCCGTGACGGCAAAGGTCTTGGTGCTCAAGGTCGATCCGCCCACCGATCCCGTGAATGAGATCGTGCCGAGCTGGAACGGGTGGGTATACGTGGATCCCTCCAGGGCTACCACGTCCGTGAGTAACGTCCCGGCGTTGGCCGCCGGACCATTCAAGTTGAACGGAGGATTCGGCGGGGTATTCGCGGTAATGGTGCTATCCGGTGTCGTGTCGATATAACTTATGGTACTCCCCGACGTTGCCGCCGGGAGCACAGCCACTTGGTAGAACGTCGAACTGTCGGCCACGGTGTTTCGGTAAATGACGACGTGGTCGAATCCCGACGAGGAACTGGGACTGGGAATGCCGTTGAGTTCGATACCGCGGCCATTCACCGCCAGCGATTCCGGCCCGATCAGCGCCGTGGGTTGGCTGATCACGCCGGACGTCGTATTTTCGTAGGCCACGTAATAGCTATAGCTGCCGGCAGCGAGCGAAGCAGGGGCCGTTTGCGGCGGGGCTAGAGACAGCGGTGATACGATCGAGGTATCACTCGCCGTGTCGGTATAGCCCGTGGTCGACGCCGCGACCGAGGCGACCTGGTAATACGTCCCCGCCGTGCCCGTGCTCGCGGTGCGGTAAATATTGATGTTGGTATAAGGGCTTATCAGCGGCGTACCGCCGGCCGGGGCCGGTGGCGGCGGAAGATTGGCCAAGTCGATCGACTGCCCCGTGCCGGTCGTCGTAACCGGGCCGATAACGGCCGAGGGCGGAGTTTCCACCTCTTTTCCGTTGGCTCCCGTGTACGAATAGGTGATTTCGTATTGATACGTTTCACCGTTGGTGAGGCTGCCGGCGGTGGTGGTGTCGAGCGCGGCCGTGGTGCTGGTGGTGTCGGGTCCCACGACGGCGAACAAATTGTTCTGGAAGGTGCTCAGGTTGGGCGGCACTGTTTTCGTCCCATCGCTCAGCACCTGCGACTGGAGGATCGTCGGAGTGGACGTTGCGCCGACCGTGTTGGATGGAGGTAGCGTTCCTTGCAGCACAACGTTCTGCGTGGCCTGGGCCACGGACGCCGTGCCCAACGGAATGGCGATCGGGGACAACGTCGAGTTCTGGATTTGATATTGGCTGTTGACCCCCTGCCCCAACACGGTCTGACCCGTGGTGGTCACGAGTTGGTTGTTGGCATTCGTCGAAAAGGTGCCATTGCGGGTATAGAGCTGCTGGCCCTGGTCACCTTGCACGATGAAGAATCCATCTCCCTGAATCGCCAGATCGTCGGGGTTCGAAGTGACTTGAATCGTGCCCTGACTGAAGTCCGGCGCAATTTGCGAAACTTCGACGCCCAAACCGGTCTGCTCGGGATCGGTGCCGCCCGAGTCGGCGCTCGGGGAGGATCCTAGTCCCTGAGTTTGCAAGAACTGATTGGCGAACTGGACGGAGGATTCTTTGAATCCGACCGTATTCGCGTTCGAGATATTATTACCCGCCACATCGATCATGGTCTCAGTGGCGTTCAGCCCTGTGAGAGCTGTGCTGAGTGCGGATGCTAAACCCATACCTGTTTCCTTTTACCTTCTTATGGAACTCAATCGTGGTTTTCAGCGAGTCGTGGCGGCGAACGCTCGGCTGTCGGTTGTCGAAAGTCGCAAACCGCGGTCCTCAAGAACCGTGATCTGCGAGTCACAAAACGTTGTAGCAATGGGCAATCGTTCCGGCCTGCGACTTATCATTCGACGGATGTTGAATTCGGTGAAATAGTTTCGACGTTGGACAAACTGATCGTCGAGTTGCCTACTGTCAGTTGTGCTTCTCCGCCGGAAACCGTCACACTGCTGACCGTTCCGCTGACCGCGTTGCCGCTGGCATCCAGGCCCGTGATGCTTGCGCCGATCAAACTGGCGGCACCCTGCAGGTTTTGGCTGATCTGCATCGAATCCAGCGTGGACGTGAGTTGCGTCGATGCCGTGATTTGGCTGAGGCTGGCGGTTTGCGCCATGATTTCGCTCTCATCGGTCGGATCGAGCGGATCCTGATTCTGCAATTCCGTGATCATCAACGTCAGAAAATCATTGGCGCTGAGCGAGTTCAAGCTATTCGAGGCCCCGGACGTCGTCGCGGAGGACGTGGACGGAGTGGCGGCCGAATTTGTCGATGGGACGGTGCTCATGGCATTTCCTTGGGTTAAGAGCTGTTTTGTTGAGTCATCTTGATTTAAATCACGACATTCAATTGATCGGTGCCGATGATTTGCGCCGGCGCCGGAGCTGCGGCCGAAACCGCGGCATTCGTCGCGGTTGCCGATCTGGTCGTTTGCCCTCCGCCTGATTGCGGCCCATTCTGTTGGTAACCCGTGTCTTGGGCCGATCGTTGAGGCAGGCCGCCGGTCGACTGGCCGGACAGGTCGACGACAAACTTGTCTACCTTGATATTTTGTTCGTTCAACCGCTCGCGCAAGGCCGGCAAGTTATCCACCAACAGGTCGCGGGCCTGCGTCGTCTCGGCTTCGAGCCGGGCCGACATCACGCCGTCGCGCACCGTCACTTCAAGCTTCAACGAGCCAAGATCGGGCGGACTCAGCCGCAGTCGCAAAGTTCCATCGCCGTTGCCAATCGTCTGAAATGCGTTGGCCACGCGCTGCACAAACCGCACGCGGTCGACTCCGCTCGTGTTGTCTGCGCCGCCGGATTGTCCTGCAGCCTGGCTGCCCGCCGAAGTCGGCGCCTGCGAAGTGCCGGCCACCTGCGGAGTAAGCCCTTGCGCTGCCTGGCTCGTCGATCCAAGGTTCACGTCCGTCGTCGGCACTGGAACCGCACCGGCCACGGCTGCCACGTTGGATAGATTTGCGGCGTCCACGGTGCCGGCTACTACGGCCGTCGCAACCACGGCCGCCGCAACCACCGTCGTCGTCGCGGACGTGGCATCCGCGGCCGGTAAAGGGGCGGGAGAAGTCGCATCTGCCGCCTCTTGCGCGCTTTGACTTTGATTTGAAATCGGAATGGTCGCCGCCGGGTTCTGCAGTGAAGGCCCGGATGAATTGTCCGTGTTCGAGGTCGCACCGTATTGCGACTTATTCGACGCACGCTGGGCGCCCGCCGGGGACGTGCCTTTGGCAACCGCGCTTGAGCCCGTGATCGAGCCCGCGACGGCATTTGCCGAAGCAGCGGCTTGTTGCGCTGGATCTGCCGTTCCAAGCACGGTGGGGGCCGTTGTCTTGCCGGCTGCCTCCGTGGCAGCCTGGGTATCGCTTGATGGTGACGGCTTGACGCCGGTTGTCGCTTGGCCAGTTTCCGCTTGAACTTTGCTCGAACCGGCCGTGTCACTGACAACCGCGGCAGCCACCGCAGGACTTGGGATCGTCTTGGGGCTCGGCACCTGAGATTGAAGCTGGGCAGCGGGCTGTTGACCCGCCGCAAGCGCAGGCTTTGCTACGGCCGGCTTGACATCCGCTGCGCCACTGGCCGCCGCGGCAGCGGTTGCTGCTTGTGGATCCGTGGGCGATTGAGTCGCCGCGGCGCTAGCGGCAGCGCCGGAGAGTGGAGACGTGAGCGGCTGCGCCGCAGAATTTGCCGCTCCTGCCGGGCCGGCAGCGCCATTGCCGTGGGGGGTATTGGAGGACTTCACGCCCAATTTGCCATTCGAAGCGGCCGAACTGCCAAGAGGGCCGGTCGTGTTGGCGGAGCCATCCTGCGTGGCGGCCTGCGTCGCGCCTGCCGACCACGCGGAAGGTTGTGGCGGCGGTGTCTGCGTCTGGGCGGCAGCGGCCTGATTGGCAGCCGTGGCATCCGGCGGCGTGCTGGCGCTGCCGTTGTTCGGCGCCTGGCCGGCGCCCGGCGGGGAGGCATTATTCTCTCCCGATCCTGAATCGTTTGGGTCGGTTGGGGAAGTGGATGATGCCGTGTTCGAAGTCGGCGACTGCTGCTGAGTGTTCGACGCGGTCGAAGCTGGAGACGGGGTTGGCGGAGCCGATTGTGGCGGCTCTTGACTGGCACGCTGCAAGTAATTGCTAAATGTGTTGCCGGGTGTGAGGATGTCCGGCGTGACGGCGGCTGGCGGCGAGAATCGCAGCGCAACGACCGGCTCGGCCGACGGCATACTGATCGAATTGTCGAAATAAGCGGGAGTCATTGACGATCGTTCTGGGGTTCTTGGATTTGACTGCGGGTCCTGTCGATCAGGTTGGTCTCGGGCACGCCCTGCCGGATCAGTCGCAGGATTTCATCCAGCTTGGCTTCTTCTTCCGAGGTCTTGAACTCACTGATGATCTTGGCTCGTCTGGCGATCGGCACGGCTGATAGGATCGCCACGACTTCGTTGATTTCCTGAGCCTGGAGCATCTCCAGAATCTGCGACTTGGCCAACTTGGGTTTAATGTTCTCCCAGATCAACCGAATGTTCTCGCGGCCTGAAGACCTGGCTCCATCCCGCAACGCGGCAAGCTGCTCTTCGAAGGCCAGCTTGAGTCGTTCATAGCGATCCTTCTCTTCCGTGAGCACCCGTTGTTCAAATCGGATGCGTTCCAGTCCGCTCTTGAGGGACAACTCGCGCATTTCCAATTGCCGCGAATGCAACTGACGTGCTTTTTCGCGTTCGTCATACGACGGCTGTTCGGAATCCTGATCCTTGGCTTCGGCCGTCTTTTCCGGCGTTTTCTCAGTCACCTCCAAGCCTTGCAGCAGTGCCACGATGCGAGCCAACTTCTGCTCATCGAGTTTGCCGTTGGCGCAAGTACACGAACCCGGCCCCAGCGGCCAGGACGGTGGCAACGCTGAGATAGGCAATCAGTGCGGCGATCATGCCGAGGATGCGCCCCATTAGTCGTCAGCCTCCCGCCACAGCCGTCCGGCCAATTCATCGAGTTGCTTCATGTCCTGGACGGCCTCGTGTTGGAGATGCCGCTGTTGCAGTTTCTCGCGAAATTTTTCCAGCAGGCGGACTTCGCGGTCGGCTGCCACCAAGGCCTGCCGCCGCTTTTCGATTTCTTCTGCGAGCAGCATGTGTTGCCGGTCGATGACCTGGAGTTCCGCCTTCAGCAGCGAGTCATAACGATCGACCGTCAACAATTGATCGACGTTCACCTGGCCGACGCCCGGGCCGCGATGGTTCCGCTTTATTTCGGCCTGTTCGCGCAGGATTTCGTCGCGCCGCGAGAGCAACTTTCGTTCGGCCGCGTAAGCTTCGGCCAGTCGCCCGCGCCGCTCGTCGCGAGCCGATTCGCGGATGCGGAGCAAGGTGGCTAAGCGAAAGTGAAATTGGGCCATGTTCGTTCACCGTGGTTTCAATTCATCAGGCTGGGAGCCGCCGGCGGCGCCGGAGGGGGCGCTTGCTGCCTGGCCAGAGCCCGCCGCTGCAAGGCGATCAGCATGTCGCGCGCCTGGTCGACATTCGACGGCTCGTCGACTCGCTGTCGTAAAAATGCGTTGAAATCGCCGACCAGATCGATAGCGGCGTCCACGGTGCGGTTGCTGCCGCGTCGATAGGCGCCGATCGAGATCAAATCCTCGTGTTCTTTGTAGGCTGACATGAGCTCTCGCATCGTCTGAGCCGCACTTTGATGCTCGCGCGACGTGATGTCGGTCATCAGGCGGCTGATGCTTTCCAGCACGTCAATCGCGGGATAGTGACCTTTGGTGGCCAGCTTGCGGGTCAGCCAGGTGTGGCCGTCGATCAATCCTCGCACCGCATCGCAAATCGGCTCGTTGATATCGTCTCCTTCGACGAGCACTGAATAGAAGGCGGTAATGCTCCCCAGCGGACTGCGGCCGGCTCGTTCCAACAGCCGCGGCAACAGAGCGAAGACCGACGGCGTAAAACCTCGCGTCGTCGGCGGCTCGCCGGCAGCCAGGCCGATCTCACGCTGGGCCAATGCCAGTCGTGTTATCGAATCCATTACCAACAACACATCGCGGCCCTGGTCTCGGAAATACTCGGCGACGGCCGTGGCGGTGAAAGCCGACTGCACGCGCACCAAGGCCGGCTCGTCGCTCGTGGCCACGACCACGACGGATTTGGCCAGGCCTTGCGGTCCCAAATCGCGCTCGATGAATTCGTTGACCTCGCGGCCGCGTTCGCCGATCAGCGCCACGACATTCACATCCGCCGTCGTGTAGCGCGCCATCATGCCCAGCGCGACGCTCTTGCCGACTCCCGAACCGGCAAAAATCCCCATCCGCTGGCCTTTGCCGCAGGTCAGCAAGCCGTCGATGGCTCGAATTCCCGTCGAAAGGGGCGTACCGATCCGCGGTCTTTGCACGGCCGGCGGTGGTGACCGGTCAAGCGGCACACGGTTCGACAGTCCCGGCTGGGGCTTTCCGTCCACGCATTTGCCGTTGGAGTCGATCACCCGGCCCAACAGTTCATTTCCGACCCGCAGCCAACGCGCTGTGCGCATCAGCCGCACGTGATTTCCGCGCCGTACGCCGTGCATTTCGTCGAACAAATACAACATCGTAAGATCATCACGGAAACCGATCACTTCCGCGGCGATCGGACCGCCGGTCTGACGTTCGATCTCGACCAGCGCGCCCACCGGGGCCGGAAAGTCAGCCGCCGCGGCCGTCATGCCCGTCGGTGCGCACGATGCTGCCTCGCAAGGCCGTGGGCATGATTGCATCGAGTTGTGCGACAAGATCCAACATGATCGGATTACGTCAATTCCTGTTCAATGCGGGCCAATTGCGCCTCGAATTGCTGATCGATTGCGCCGAAACGGGTTTCAATGCGGCAGCCACCCGAGGCGATTTGGCTCACGGCTACCACTTGTGCCGAACCGACGCGGCTCATCTCGCTGATCAATTGCTTCACCTGCTGTCCCAGCGCGTCATGGTCCGCGGGATTGAGTTGTACCTGCACCTCGGCGCTTCCGGCCGCCAGTTCCAGCGCCTCGCGCACCAGGTTCAAAGTGATTTCGGGCGACTGGCGCACCTCGCGGCGAATCACGCGGGCCGCAATTGCGGTGGCAGTTCGCACGGCTTGCCGCTCCCAATGTCGCAACCAGGATTGCTTCGCTTCGAGAATGCCCGCCACGGCCTGCCGCATGGCCGGCATCAGGGTGGCGATTTGTTGGGCGACTCGCTGTTCTGCCATTTGTTCGGCGGCTTTCTGCGCCGCGACTTTTCCTTCGTGCTCAGCCCGCGTTCGGATCGCAACGGCGTCTTTCCCCGCCTGAGCCAGGATCTGCGCTGCCTCGGCGCGCACTTGCTCCAGGTACTGGCTGGCCTTGGCGGCCATATCGTCGAAATTAAAAGTCGCACCGTCCGCGCTGCGTAGCGGTCCAATCGACTTGATGATTCCAGCCATACATTCAACTTTCATCAGTCACGCGTGTGTCAATCCATCGTCGAACCACTTCCCATCAAGCCGCCAGGCTCACGCGGAGCGCCGCGGTGCCCGTCAGTTCTCCGCTCATTTGCAATTCGTATGCCGCCTCGGTCCATTGGCCCCGCGCCGCCTCCAAATCGCTGAGCGGCGTCGGGCCCAGATGCTCGATCGCATAGCGCAGCGCCTTGGCTTGCGGCCGCGGCAAGATCGCCAGCACGCGTTCCACGAACTCGTGGCTGGATCCGGCCAGCGCCAAGATAATCACTTCCGCATCGGTCCGCCCGAGCAGCAGGGCCAGCGACGCGTCATCCCATTGCTCGACGTCGTCGAACGTGGGCAATTGACGGCGCCGAGGGCCGAGCCTGCGGACCAGTTGTTCGTCGCGGACCTCCAGATTGCTCAAGATTTTCTGCTGGGTTCGATCGTCGGCCGCCTGCAGGATCCCTTCGAGTGCGGCCAGGCCCGCTCGGCGCCGCTGTTGGCTGCGCACGTTCTCGGCCAGCCAGCTTTGCAAGCCGCGTTCCACTTCCCGCACGACGTCCGGATCGGCAGCCTCCAGATCGACCAGGCGTCTGGCGACTTCGGCTTGCAAGGATGCCGGCAAGTTCGCGAGGACGTCGGCTCCGCGCTCTGGCGGTAAATGAGATACGACCACGGCAATAGTCTGGGGATGTTCGCGTTCCAAGTATCGGGCCAACTCGGCTCCCGAGGTCTCATGGAGAAAACGAAAGGGGGCCAGGTTGTGGTCGTGGCTCACGCGCGGCGTCGCCACCGATCCGCCGGCGGCCGCAAAACCAAGTTCGTCGGCCAGCCGGCTATCCAGATCCACGCCGGCCGGAAATTTTTCCGGCACCAACGGCCCGATGCGGAAGAAATCCTCGATGACCTCGGATTGCTCGGCCGGATCGATCGGTCCCAACTCGACCAGGGCCCGGCGCAGTCGCTGCGATTGCTCCGGCGACATCTGGTTCAGCAGCGCATCGGCGGCCGTTCGGTCGAGACTGGCGACCAGCACCGCTGCTTTGCGGAGATTCTCCGAATGGTGTTTCTCCGAATGGCTTCTCATAGTTGCTTTCCTTCCGGCGAACGATCGCGGACTCATTGGCATTCGAACTAATTCTTCCAGATGACTCTTTTTTGCAGGAGACGGGAGTTTGCGGATGTCAACCGTCCAGTTAGCTCGCATTGCCGATCCAATTCCGTAGGATGGCCACCGCCGTATCGGGATCTTCCTTCACAATCTCCGCCAGTTCGTCGCGCAACGAAGGACCGCTAGTTCCCCGACGCTTCAGTCGGCTGCGCGCGTTCAATGGCTCAGCCGATTGCTGCGACGGTTCGGGCTCATCCGAGGTGACGAGCGAAAGTCCCGGCGCACCCGAGGCGGCCGGCGCGAATGGCGCCGGCGCGGGGACGGACTGGATCATGCCGCGCAGCAAGATCAGGCTGAAGAGAGCCACGCCGGTCATGCCGAGCGTCGTCCAATATTGGCCCAACCAGGATAGCGCCTTGTCCGGCAACGTAGGTCCGGAGATCGCCAGCGGCGTGATCGGCTGAAAACTGGTGACGTTGACCCGCGGAAACCGATCGACGGTGGCCGGCACCGGCGGCAACAAGGCCACGACCGCGCGCTCCACGTCGATCTTCACCTTGGTCTCGATATCGGTGATCGCGTTGGCGTCGGGCTTTTTGGCCGGTTGACCAGCGACCGGCGGATTGCGCTCATACCAAATCTTTTCGTAGTAGGTCGAGGGAATGCCCACCTGCACGGTGACGGCCTTGGGAGTCAGACCGTGCTGCGAAATATGCGTCGAAGAACTGGGAACCGCGTTGGAGGTCACGACGTTCGCCGTCTCTTCGTTGGTTTCCGGGCCGGCCGTAGTGTTCAGCATGGCCGGCTGATTCGCCTGGGTGACGCCTCCCTGAGGCACCACGCCGGGCCGGCCACCGGGTGCCGCCGATTTGACGACCTTGCTCATCGTCGTCTCGTGCTGATTGGTGACTACGGATTTTGGGTCGTAGGTCGTCTTGTTTTCCTCATGTGCCGTTTCCACCTCCAACTCCACGTTGGGCGTCACGACCACGCCGGGGATGTAAGCCAGCGCTCCGCGAATTTTGCTCTGCCAATCTTGCTCGTAGGACTTCTTCCAACTGCCGTAGACGTTCTCACTGCTGGAACCCAGCATTCCCGATCCGCCAATGCCGCTGCCGCCCGGGTAATGCCGTCCATTCAAATCGATGACGGTAACGGCCTCGGGCTTCAGCCCGGCAATGGCGCTGGCCACGAGAGCCCGCAGCGCCGGAACCCGCTCTTCGTCCAACGATTGAGAACCGGTCGGCTTAACGCTGACGGAAGCCGTCACGACGTTCTGTTCGTTGAAGCCGCGTTTTTGTTGCACGTCGTAGAGTACCGAGGCGCTCTCGATGCCTTTCATCGAAGAGATGATATATTGCAATTCCGCCTGTTTCGCGACCTTGATCGTCTCGAGCTGTTGGTCCTTGCCGACCCAGGGGTTGTTGCTGGTGACCGCTTTTTGCAGGTAGGTTCCAAAGCTGGGGGGCAACGCCGCCGCGTCGGCCAGTGCGCCCATGTAGACGGACTGCTGGCCGCGGGGCACGCGGATGCGATTGCCTTCGATCTCGTAGCCGGTGAGCGAGGCCTTGGCGAAGGCCGCTTCCATGGCAGGGAGTTGGGCGGCGGAAAAAGGTTCGCCCCCCATCAAGTAGGCGTCGGGCGAGCCCGCGTGTTGCTGAAACAAGTAGACCAGGCTGATGATGACCACGGTCAACAGCAAGCCGGCGACAATCCTGGCGCCAGGCGTCATCGACTTGAAGAGGTCGTTGAGTTGAGCCCATGCTCGATTCAGAATGTCCATCCCTGGAACCTCATGCGTTAGCGATCGAAAGCGTCACTCAGACGCGAATATCCTTGATCTCCTGGTAGGCCGACACCAGCTTGTTGCGAACTTGCATCAACATGCGAAAGGCCAGATCGGCCTTCTGTACGGCCGTTAGCACTTCCGCCGGATTGACCTCCGCCCCGGTAAACAGCCCTTCCACCGCCTTGTTTGCCTCCTGCTGCATCGAGTTCACCTGTTGCACCGAGTCGAGGAGCATATTCTTGAACGAGGCTGAGCCGGCGGCCGCTCCGGGCTCGTTGGAGGGCGCCGGGGCGCGAGCGGTGTTAAGGGCGCCGATGCGTTCAAGTGGCCAATCGATTGGTACATAACGAGCCTCGTCAGGCGATGATCTTGAGGGATTGGGCAACCAGGTTCTTGGTGACTTGAATCACCCCGACGTTGGCCTCGTAGGCCCGCGTGGCCTCGATGGCATCGACCATCTCGGTCGTCAAATCGATGTTCGGAAACGCCACATAGCCGGCTCGATCGCCCGTTTTGATCGCGTCGGGATGACCGGGCTGATACTTATAATTTGGCTCCAGGTTCGCGGTTTCCACGGAGCTGACTTTGACTCCCGGCGGCCGACCGGGTCCCGCGCTCTCCTCGGTTTGAAAGATGACGAACCGCGGTTGGTAAGGGACCGCTTCTCCGGTCTCGTTGTGCGTCGTCGACAGGTTGGCGATATTGCTGGCGATGGCATCCAAACGGGTGCGCTGCGCCACCAAGGCGGACGTACTGGCATCCAAAGCGGCAAACATTGGTCGGTTCTCCAGGACTTGATGAGTTGCGGTTCTTCGCTTTGCCGTTTCTAGGCGCGTTCACTGATCGCGGTTTGCAACAACTGAAATTGCTTGGTCAACAACGACAGGGCCAGATTGTGCTGTAGTTCGTTGTCCGCAATAGCCGATACCTGTTGCTCGAGGCTGCGGTTGTTCTTGTCGTGGTACAGGATGCCGTCCAGCGAAGTCCCCGTCCCGGCAAACGGATCCGATGATTGCAGCGATGCCCCCGAGATCGGCACGCGGTTCTGATCGCGATTTTCGAGCGCGGTTCGCAGGCGTGCCTGGAACATCTCCGGCGAAAGATCCCGAGTCTGGTAACCCGGCGTATCGAGGTTCGCTAAATTGCCCGCCAGCACTCCGTGGCGCGATTGGGCAAACTGGACCACCTGCTCGAGGATGGGAATCGTGCTGGATTGGATCGCGCTGGACAACATTCGTCTCAAATCCTTTCTGGTTGCGAGGCGGCCCTGGATGCGGCACGCGTCGTCAACCTCCCGAACTCAGCCAACTCCGTTTAGCAATCGGCATGCCGGCTAGCATCTTGCACTGCTGGCGAGCATGCTTCGGTATCGCGCCTGATCGCTAACTTCGCTAGTCGCTTGCCTCTACGTCCGTGGACGCCGTTGGAGTCGCCAGATTGTTCACCTTTCCGTCGAACGCATCGGATGCAAATTCTGCGCGGGGGAATCGGCGGAAACTGCCGATTGCCGCCGCTCCCAGGGATTCAATCAGGCGGTCTTAACCAGCACCTTGCTCCGCGGACTATAGCCATAAGCCTTCAGCTTCCCCGACAGAGTTCGCAGTCCGATCCCCAGGGCCTCGGCCGTTTTGGCCCGGTGGCCGCCGAAACGCTCCAAAGTGGCTTCGATCAGCTTGCGTTCCATGTCGTTCAAGCTCAGACCTATCGGTAATGCCTTTTCCGGCGCGGCTTGGACTCCGCCGGGGGCGATCAACCAGGGTCGCAGTTCATCCGCACCAACCGGTCCACCCGTGCTAAGGACGCTGGCCCGGGTGATGATGTTCTCCAACTCGCGCACGTTGCCGGGCCAATGATATTCGGACAGCAAGTCCTGCGCGGCGTTGGTGAGCACGCAGGGCTCGCGTCCCAGGCGATCCGCGCTACGACGCAAGTAGTGGATGACCAGTTCGGGCACATCCTCGGCACGCTCGCGCAGCGGCGGCACTTCGAGCGGCACTACGTTGAGCCGATAATACAGGTCTTCGCGGAAGCTGCCGTTGGCCACGTACGAGCGTAGATCGCGGTTGGTTGTGGCCAACACGCGTACGTCAACGGTATTTGTGCTACTGGAACCGACGCGCTCGAAAGTCCGCTCCTGCAGCACCCGCAACAGCTTGGCTTGCAACGGCAGATCGATTTCAGTGACTTCGTCCAGCAGAATCGTCCCTCCGTGCGCCAATTCGAAGCGTCCGGTGCGCGGGGTGTCAGCCCCGGTGAACGCTCCGCGCTCGTGCCCGAACAGTTCGCTTTCCATCAAATGGGCCGACAACACGGGACAATTCAAACTCACGAGTGGCCGCTCGCGACGCAGGCTCGCGGCATGGATCGAGCGTGCCACGAGTTCCTTGCCGGTGCCGCTCTCGCCGGTAATCAGCACGGTCTCGGAAGTTGGCGCGAGCTGCGCGATTCGAGCGCGCAATTGACGCATCGCCGATCCCGTGCCGATCATGGCCAGGTTTGGCCCCGAGGGCTGCAAAACTTTCTGATCCGCGTCAAGGCGGCGCCCGTGCGCCAGAGCCCGGGCCACGAGTTGCTCGAGTTGATCGGCGGTGAAGGGCTTTTCGATATAATCGCAGGCCCCGCAGCGCATGGCCTCGACCGCGGAGGCCACGCTGGCATACGCGGTGACCATGAGCACCTGAGCGCCGTGGGGATGACGTTCCAAGTGCCACATGAATTCCAATCCGTTCATGCCGGGCATATTCAGGTCGGTGATCACGACGTCGTAGCTTTCTCGCTGCAAGGCCTCCAAGCCTTCGAGCGCGCTGGAGCAACCATCGACCCGGTGGCCGGCCTGTCGGAGGATGTCCGCCATCGACTCGCGCCTGGTACGTGATCGTCGACGACCAACACGCGTCCGGAGCCGGCGGAGTTGAATTCGCCGTGGATCAGATCGGCTCTACGGGTTGCAGGTTTGGCATTCATGCTGCGCGCTCCAGACTGCGACATGGTAACCGCAAAGTGAAGGCGGCGCCGCCTTCCGGACAATTGGCGGCCAGCACTTCGCCGCCATGCACTTCGGCGATGCGGTAGACAATGGCCAGCCCTAAGCCGGTGCCGTGACTTTTGGTCGTGAAAAATGGCTCAAAGGCCCGGCCGCGAACCTCGTCGGTCAGGCCGGTGCCGTTGTCGGCGATCTTCAACTCAATACTGCCGGGCCCCGCATGGGCGGTAACCACGAGGGAACCGCCCTGCGGCATTGCATCGATCGCGTTGAGCGCCAGGTTGAGCACCACCCGGCGCAGCATCCCGCGATCGGCCACCAACGAACAGTTCGGGGCCACGTCGATGGAGGTGTGAATCCGCTGGGCAGTCAACTGCGGCGCGAGCGATGACAGCACGTCTTGAACGAGCTCGCCCAGTTCCAACGAGCGCAACTGCGGATCGCGGTCGCTCGTGAAATGCAACAGATCATTGACCGTGGCGTCAAGCGACAAGAATCCCGACTCGACCTTGTCGAGCACTTCGAGACCTTGCGTGTCGGCAGCCATGCGCCGGCGCAACAAGCTCAGATACAGGCTTACGGGAACCAGGTTGTTGCGAACTTCGTGAGCAATGTGGGAAGCCATCTGGCCCAAGTCGGTCAGCCGGTTCTTGCGAGCCAGTTCGCGGTTCTTGATTTCCAGTTCATCGGTCAGCCGGCAGACTTCGGCCCGTAAGGCGGCATGCGTTTGCTCCAACCGGAGCGTGGCCCCATGCCAGGCGGCCAGCACCGTTTGCAGATCGGCGCTGCTGTCGAGCGACATCGGATCGGGAAAGCTGTCGGACTCTTGCATGGTGGTGACCTCAGACTTCTGTGGACAGGTCGAGTTGCCGATACGTCCTGGCTTCCGGCTGAGCCAGGTAAGCCCCGCGGGCTTCATGTGCGGTATGCAATCCCTGCAATCGCTGGGCGGCTTCGTCCCGGCGCTGTTGCAAGCCTCCGGCGCTGCGCTGTTCCAATTGAAAGATCTCTCCCAACAACAGGTCGCTCTCCTCCACCAGCCGCGCGCTCCGCTCGCGCGCCGCGGGGTCGGGCCACTGCCGCTCCTCCGGACGCTGGTTCCGGAAGGGATCGAGGCCACGTTCGATCGCGTTCAGGTCGCCCAGCAGTTGCTGTTTGCCCGCCAGGATTTGGAGTAACGTTCCCAAGTCTCCCGAATCGATCAACTCAACCTGACGGCGGCTGAGATAAGCCAATTGGCGTAAGCTCTCATGCCGCTTTTGAAGCAGTTGGGCGAGCTGGTCGGTTTCACTCATGGTCAATAATCTCGAATATCGTCTTAACAACCGGCGACTCACCGGGGGCACGGCGCTACAAGGCACTGAGCCACTCCAGCAGTTCAGTCCATTCCCGGCGATTGAAATTCGTAAGGCTGGTAAAGGCCGCGTCCTGGGGCAATCGTTCGAGCACGACCTTGGCCTGTTGCAGGGTGCCGCGCGCCTCCAACGGCCGATTGAGCCGCCGATGACAACTAGCCATCTGCACAAACGCCTCGAGGACCTCCGGATCGTGCTGATAACGGTTGGAAGCCGCCGAATAGGTCTGGATCGCGTCTTCATAGCGACCAAGGTCGAACTGGGCGCTGCCCAGCGCGAAATAGGAGTTTCGCAGGATCGACTTCTCCGGCAACGACAGTTCCCGCTGCTCTTGACGATGATTGAGCACGGTCTGCACCTGCTCGTAGTTCTCGATCGCGCCGGCCAAGTACTGGTTCTTTTGTTTCTGATGCGTCACCCGGGCCGTTTCAATCGTGTCCGTTTCGAGCTTTTGCTGCGGCACCTTGGCGGCTTCACGATAGGCCTCGGCAATTAAGTAACGGCCTTCCACGGCATGCGGCGTATCGGGGTAGCGAGTGACATACTCCTGCAAGCGTTGAATGGCCTCGTCGCAACGCCCGTCGGCGTGCAGCACCTTACCGAGCGTGAACAGGGAATCTCGCCATTCGCGGCTTTCAGGAGTGAGCAAGTCACTGGTCAGGTTCTTCCGCAACAGCGACTCGGCCGTCGCCAACTCGCCTCGTTCCAGATTGGTCTGCGCCGCCAACAACCGCGTGTGATAAGTCGCCGAATCCTGCGGGTAGAATTCGTTGCACTCGTCGCAGGCCGCCAACGTGCCGTCGAGATCGTTAAGCGCCAGGCGGGCTTCGGCGAGCCCGGCCAAAGCCCGCGGACGCCGTCGGCGCAATTCGTGCTTCAAATAGTCCTCGAATGTGGCGGCGGCGCGCTTGAAGTCATGCCCTTGCAAGTAGGCCTCGGCCGCCTGCCACAAGTCGTCGGCATATTCGCGCGACGTGAAATTGGCCGTCGCAAGTTCCTCGTACGACCGGCCGGCCTTGCGCCACAGCGCTCGCCCGCGGTGGATTGCCTCCGTGGTTTCGGGTTCGCGCAAACCGGCCGCGTCGGCAAGCACTTTAATCGCCCGCGTCCGATAAGTTTCGGCCAGCACCTGAACCTGCCGCGCCGGGGTGAAGAGGGGTGAGAGTCGCTCGGCAATGGCGATGGCGCGGTCAAATTCACCGGCGTCCAGATAATGGCGATAGGCTTCCAGCACGCGAGCGCGGTATTGTTCCGCCGGGATCCAGGGATTGACAAACGCCTGCTCCTCGGGAATTGCCCCTAAGGCGCGGCGATAAGCCGCGATCGCCTCGTCATTCTGCTCCAACTCACGTAGCAAGTCGGCTTCCTGGAAGCGCAGCCGCGATCCCTTCCGGAGTGTCCAGATGAACTTTACGGGCGCGGGCAAACTGGCCCAGCGCGGCACGATAGTCCTCGATCTCCTGGTAACAGACGCCTACCAGGTAAAGCGATTGCCGAACCGTGGCGGATCGCAACGGATCGTCTTGACCTCGCCGGAAGGCCTGCATCGCCTCTTCGTATTTGGCGGTCACGCGCAAGCGACTGGCCTCGGTCGGCTCGGCTTTCCATTCGGCCTTGAGCTGACGGGCCGTTTCCAAGAGGAGTCGCCCGCGCAGCAAAGCCGCGTCGGGGGCTACCACGGTATCCGGCGGAATCTGGTCCAAAGTCGCAAGACAAGCCGCGGCATCGCCGAGTTCCCAATCCATCTGAGCCTGAAGCATCAACCCATCCTGCCGCTCGACCGCGGTCAGATCAGGGATCTGATTGTACAGGACGATGTTTTCCAACGCTTTTTTCAGGTCGCGATTGGGCTCCTCGTTGTAAGCCTTGGCCAATAGCTTGCGGCCTTCGGCGGCTTGGCGAATTTTGCCCTGCAGGGCGCGCTCCAACATGGCACGGCCAGCGGCGGGGCGACCGCCCAGACACAGGCTTTTACCGAGCAGGTACCACCCCTCGGCTTCATAGCCGCGCGGGAAACCGGCGACGCGTGATTCTTCCATGTACCGCGCCGCGATCGCAAAATAATTCTTCTGGTCCTCATCAATCATGTCCGAGGCTTCATGCGCGGCTACCGCGCCAAAGACGAACGGGGGCCCGCCCCGTTGGCCTGGCGACAGCGGCTGTTGGCGCAACTTGTTGGCCAGTTCGCGCGCCTCGGAATAAAAGCCGCGATCCAGAGAGTCGAGCGCCATGAACAGCGTGACCCTCTCTTCCGGGCGCTCGACCGTACTAACGGCGCAGCGCGCCTGGGCCAATAGCATGACGGCCGACACGAGCACCAGGACCAACAGCGTCGCCGCGACTGCCGTCGCTCGACCTTGGCTGGCGGTCACCCAGCGGCGCGCGGCGTTAGCAAGGGCCACAAGGCGCGGCGGAAGCCGCAGCCCCGAAGGCTTGTTCGGATCATGGCTCACATGCGGTTCGGTGGGCATCGTTTTTCACGTTGACGGGCGGCCGGCACGGCCGTGTCCCTGTGAGCGCACGGTTCGCGCCCGACCTGATGAGAGGGAGAAAGCGGGCGGTTTGTACTCGAAAGACCCAGTAGGGTCAATCGACGTTACAAACGCAGCCAGGATGCAACCGCCGAGAAGGAGCGAATTGCCAATGCAAGCACGGCAAGCAGGAGAAATTCAGGAAGACTCGCTTGCCTCAAGCGACCCACTCCCATGCCTTTACGACTCGCGCACGTTTTGGCCGGAATGATCGGGGCTGGCAACCGCGGGCGCGGTGATCTGCTCCATGACCCAACGGTCGATGTCCGACAGCATCTGCGCCGTCAACTCGTGCCCGCAAGGATACTGACGCAAGCTGATCGACATGCCGGCAGCGTAGAACAGCCGCAGATTCTGACAGACCTTTTCCGGCGGATACCCCAAGCTATCGCGCCCGGTGGCCAGAAGCACGGGCAAACGGCGCACTTCGGCCAGGCGGCTCAGCGGCGCGTGGCCCAAAGGAAACGCTCCACACAACGAGAGTACGCCGGCAAACAAATCGGGATGATTGCAAGCGATCCGCAGGGCCATCGTGCCGCCATTGTCGAAGCCCGCGATAAAGACCCGGGAGGGTGCGATGTGGTAAGCGTTCTTGGCCGCGGCAATCGCTGAGAGCACGCGCTGTTCGGCCTGGGCGATCTGGTCCTCGGACTGGCTCCAATCAAAAACCGTGCGACCGGTCGGTGACGAACCCGGCAGCGTACCGCGGGGCCCCACGGCAACGTAATTGCGCAGGCTGATCAGCGGCATGATCCGCTTCAATTGCCGCTGATCGTCCCGCGGTCCATGCAACCAGAGCATCAGCGGATAAGCGTAATTCGGCTCGTAATGCAGCGGACCGAACAAGGCTGGCGATGCGCCATCCTCCGGGATCATGCACTTGCCGGCCTCAACCGCCGACGAGAGCGAATCGCCTGTGATCCCCAGACTGTCAATGAGATGCTGGATCCTGTTCATGGCTTGCTGCGAACTCTCAGGGCTGTGGAGGGAGTCAAAGAGGAAGGAAGCCGTTGAGTCCGGCACAACGGCCTTTCGCTAGCTTTTCATGCAAGTGGCGGACTCTAACCAAGGGCTAGATACCTGTCAACATCAGGCGGGCCGCGCCCGACGACGCGACCCTGAATGACGCCGGGAACGCGGAACCCGTGCTATCACTGGCGGGCCGCATCGAGGTGTCCCATGTCAGCCGGGATCGACTTCCGGCCGTCATGCCAAACGAGCCCCGTCATGCCAAACGAGCCATTGTGGCCACCAGTTCTTTGACGGATTGGACGCTCTTGCTGAAATCCGCCTGCTCCTGGGACGTCAGCTTGAGTTCGATCACGCGCTCGACGCCCCCGGCCCCCAAAATCACCGGCACGCCGACATAATAGCCGCCGACTCCATATTCCTTGTCGCAATACGCCGCGCACGGAATCAGGCGCTTCTTGTCGCGGATAATCGCCTCGACCATTTGCGCCGTTGCGGCGGCGGGGGCATAGTAGGCACTACCCGTCTTGAGCAGATTCACGATTTCCGCGCCTCCTTGCCGGGTACGCTCGACGATGGCGTGTAATCGCTCGGGGGAGATCAACTGAGAGACGGGAATTCCGCCCACCGACGTGCAACTGGGCATGGGCACCATCGTGTCGCCATGTCCGCCCATGAGCAGTGCCGAAATATCCTCGACGCTAACGCCCAACTCCATGGCGAGGAACGTACGATAGCGAGCCGTATCCAGGACGCCAGCCTGCCCCAGCACCCGGGCCGGCGGAAAGCCGCTGACCTGCAAGGCCCGCTGAACCATGGCGTCCAGAGGGTTGCTGACCACAATGATCACGGCGTCGGGACTCGTGGCCTTCACCTGCTCTGTGACCGCCCCGACGATCTTGGCGTTGGTGCTGAGCAAATCGTCGCGGCTCATTCCTGGCTTGCGGGGGATGCCGGCAGTGATGACGACAACCTGGCTGCCGGCCGTGTCCGCGTAATCGTTGGTGCCCACGATCGTGGAATCAAAGCCCATGATGGGCGAGGCCTGCATCAAATCCAGCGCCTTGCCGCGCGGCATGTCGCCGGTCTGCGGAATATCAAGCAGGACAATATCGCCTAATTCACTGGCGGCGCACCAATGCGCGGTCGTGGCGCCTACGTTCCCGGCTCCGATGATGCTGATCTTTGGTCGCCCCATGCCTGTCTTGCCCCGCTCCAAAAGCCAAATTGTGAAAATCGAAACCCCCCACGGGCCAAGTGCCTTTGCTGAGTATCCGGCTGCGGCCGGGCAAGTCAAGTGGCCGGCCGATCTAGAGACGCTACGGCGAATTTCGGACCATTTTATTGCGATCCGGCAATTTAGCGGCCCGAAGCCGACCGTTTGGCGGGCCGGCGAGCGAGCCATTCCACGACCGACCCGGCACCCATTGCGTCACCAATTTCGAGCGACGGCTTGACACCCAAGGCGGCGAGCCTTAGCATTTTTGGTTTCCGACACAATCGAACCCTTAGAGTCCGCGGTCGCAAATTCAATGTGCGATCGTCGTTAGGTAGCAAGCCATGGCCGTTCCCAAGCGAAAGCATTCCAATGCGCGATCCGGCAGCCGTGCGTGCGCACGACTTCTTAAAGCCAAAACAACTCGAATACTGCCAGCAGTGCAGCACGGCCATCCCATCGCACACCATTTGCCCCAACTGCGGGCATTACATGGGGCGCCCTATGGTCGAAACGACCGAAAGCTAGGCGAAACGGCCGGAAACCAGGCGTGTTTCGGCCAGGCCAAAGCCCTGGCAGTGCCTAGGCGTTTAGCAGCACCGGCTATCGACGGTAACGGCCCAAAATTAAGTAGTGACGGCCAAGAATAGCGATGGTTCGACCTGGTGACCGCCAATAACAGGGCAGCGCAAGGACATCGCCAGTTGAGGTTTATCGAAATTTGACCGTTCGGAATCCGCCGGTCTCTAACATCTCTCACCTCTTGCCGGGGCGATCGGGAGCAGGCAGCTTTGAGCAAGATCGCATTTCTCTTTCCGGGTCAAGGGGCCAGTCCGTCGGCATGGGCCGACATTTGGCCGAATCGTTGCCCGCAGCGCGGCGCTCTACGATCGGGCAGCCGTCGTGCTGGGCTACGATCTGGCCAAGCTCTGCTTTGAAGGGCCCGCGGAAGAACTCGACTCGACGGTTTACAGCCAGCCGGCTCTGTTCGTCACCAGCTTGGCCGCCTTGGAGCGGCTGCGGGGCGATCTCCCGGACATTGTTCAGCGCTGCGAGGCCACAGCCGGACTCAGTCTGGGGGAATATACTGCCCTGGTGTTCGCCGGAGTCATCGATTTCGAGGTCGGCGTGCGGCTGGTGCAGCATCGCGGCGCGGCGATGCAGGATGCCGCGGATGCGACGCCGAGCGGCATGGTCAGTATTTTGGGGCTCGACCGGAGCCAAGTCGACGCTCTATGCAAGCAAGCCCGGCAAGGCGAAGTGCTGGAGGTCGCCAATCTTCTGTGTCCTGGCAACATTGTAGTTTCAGGCACGAATGCCGCCTGCCTGCGCGGGCGGAACTGGCTCCCGCAGCCGGAGCGATGAAGGCAGTGCCGCTGGCTGTGGCCGGCGCGTTTCACACGTCGATTATGGGGCCGGCCGTCGCACGTTTAACCGCCGCCCTGGCGGAGGCTCCTCTAAAACGTCCGAGGATTCCAGTGGTCTCAAACGTCGACGCCTTGCCGCACGACGACCCGGAGGAAATTCGCCAGCTCCTGATCCAGCAAGTAGTCTCGCCGGTGCTTTGGGAGGATTCGCTGCGATACCTGCTCGCTCAGGGCTGCAACGAGTTCTACGAAGTCGGCCCCGGCCGAGTGCTGCGCGGCCTGCTCAAACGAATCGATCGTAAAATCCCTTGCCATGCCGTTTTAGATCCATGAGTCTGTTGCGCAATCAAATTTTCTCCGCTGATTTTGTGACGCCTAAGCCATTTAGAACCACAAACTGAAACTACCATGACCGATCAAGCTGTTGCTCGTCCGCTGATTGTCGACCTTTCCGGCCAGGTTGCCTTGGTGACCGGGGCTTCCCAGGGCATCGGCCGGTCGATTGCCATCTCGCTCGGCCAGGCCGGAGCCAAAGTCGCCTGCATTGCCCGCAGCGAAGACAAGTTGGCGAAAACCGTCGAAACCATCCGCTCGGCCGGCGGCACCGCGGAGGCCTACGCTTGCGACGTGGCGGATTCAAATAGCGTGCAGAAAGTGGTTGACGCGATTGTGGAAAAATGGGAGAAAGTGAGCGTCTTGGTAAACAATGCCGGAGTCACCCGGGATACTTTGATCCGCGCATGCAGGACGACGATTGGGACATTGTTATCAACACGAATTTGCGCGGGACCTTTTTGTTCACGCGGGCTGTAACCCGGCCCATGATGCAGGCCCGCTACGGACGCATTATCAATATTTCGAGTGTTTCAGGGCTGTCCGGCAATCCTGGGCAGTCGAACTACTCGGCCTCCAAGGCCGGAATCATCGGTTTTACCCGGACGGTTTCGCGTGAACTTGCCAGCCGAAAAGTCACGGTCAACGCGATCGCACCCGGGTTCATTGAGACCGAAATGACGAGCGCACTGGGGCCGGTGGTTATGGAAGAGGTCAAGAAACGCATTCCGGCCAAGCGGGTCGGCCAACCGGAAGAGATCGCCTATGCGGTTTTATTTCTGGCCAGCGGGGCGGCCAGTTATATCACCGGCCAGGTGCTGACTGTCGATGGAGGACTTTGCTCCTAGAGCCGCTGGGACGATCTTAGTTCCAGGAAAGTGGCTCGGATTTGGCTTGTGTGGATACGGGTTTGGGATAGACTGAGAACGCGCAGCCGGGGTTCGGAGAGATCTTGACCCCGTTTGCAAAATTCCTCTATATGTTTGTGTTCTCGGGGGCGGGCTATTTGCTGTCGAGAGTTGGGATTCGGTTCTCTTGGAGATTGACTCTTAGAGGGCAAACCTGTTTTGAATTCGGTAATTGCGGGGCATCGGCGTCGTTAGCGCCCCGAGCTCAAAGATATTCATTTGAAGGGTCATTCAAGGTGGCGTCAGTTCAAGAGCGCGTAATCGATATCGTTGCCGAGCAACTCGGCGTCGATAAGGACAAAATCACCCCGGAAACCTCCTTCGTGAATGACCTGGGGGCCGATTCTCT
This sequence comes from uncultured Planctomycetia bacterium, assembly GCA_963807715.1. GTDB lineage: Bacteria > Planctomycetota > Planctomycetia > Pirellulales > PALSA-1355 > CAWECK01. Next base: position 5,972 of record CAWECK010000011.1, on the reverse strand, counting down.
CGATACGGTCGAATTGGTGATGGAACTCGAAGAGGAGTTCGACATTAATATTCCGGACGACGCGGCGGAGAAGATCCAGACCGTCGGACAGGCCGTGGAATACATCGAGAACATTCAGTCGTAAGGCTACCATGAAGCGACGCGTCGTCGTAACCGGCCTGGGGGTCGTTACCTCGCTGAGTTGCCAAGTCGAAGATCTCTGGAAACGCCTGCTCAACGGTGAGAGCGGTATCCACGATATTCGCTTGTTCGACACGACCCATCACAGGGTCCGGTTCGGCGGGGAGGTCTACGATTGGAGCACGGGCGAATATGTCACGCCCTATGATGCCAAACGCATCGATCGCTTCACGCAGTTTGCGATGGTTGCCGGCATTGATGCGGTGGCCAACTCCACGCTGGACTTCTCCCAAGAAGACTCCTTTCGTTGCGGCGTCATCCTGGGCTCCGGCATCGGCGGCCTGCATGAGATTGAAACGCAAGTCGAGCGTCTGCTGCACAAGGGCCCGGACAAAGTCTCGGCCTTCACGATTCCCAAGCTGATGGTCAATGCGGCCAGCGGTCATCTTTCCATTCGATTCGGACTGCGCGGGCCAAACTACGCCGTCACCACGGCTTGCGCTAGTGCAACCAATGCCATTGGCGATGCCTTCAAGGCCATTCAATACGGCGACGCCGATGTGATGCTCACCGGCGGAACGGAAGCCGCGATCACGCCGATGGGCGTGAGCGGGTTCGCCAACATGCGGGCGCTTTCCGAACGGAATGACGCACCGCAAAAGGCCAGCCGCCCGTTCGACCGCGACCGCGACGGCTTTGTGCTCAGCGAAGGGGCCGGCATGATCGTGCTCGAAGAATTGGAACACGCCAAGGCGCGCGACGCTCACATTCATGCCGAGGTGCTGGGCTACGGAGCCAGTGCCGATGCGGGGCATATCACCCATCCAGACAGCGCGGCACAGGCGCAGCCTGGGCCATGGAGGCGTCGCTTCGGAATGGCAAAGTGCCGGCGGAAGCCATCGGCTATATCAACGCCCACGGCACCAGCACCCCATTGGGCGATCAGGCCGAAACCGTGGCCATCAAAAAAGTCTTCGGCGAACACGCCTACAAGCTAAACATCTCTAGCACCAAGAGCCAATTGGGCCATTCCTTGGGTGCCAGCGGCGGCATCGAGATCATCCTCGCAGTGCTAGCACTGCGCGACGGCGTGATTCCCCCGACGATCAATCTCGATAATCCCGACCCCAACTGCGATCTGGATTACACGCCCAACCAGCCTCGCGAGCGCAAGCTAATAGCCGCCATGTCCAACAGCTTCGGCTTTGGCGGCCATAATGCCGCGGTGATCGTCGGAAAACTGCGCAACGGCCCATACTAACGCCGCCCTACGAGCCAACCGACCCACGACGGGCTCCCGTTAGCGCCGTACACGGCTCCAGGTTTCCTGGCCTTCTCCCTTGACCGGCCTTGTTCGTCCTCAACTCGACGCCTATACTCCCTCCCCTTCGCGCACAGCGGGCATAAAAGGTCGATTTCCATCGCCTACGCCCCCAGAGCACGTTGGCAAGGAGGCCGACATGTTGATCGCTCGATGGTTCTTGGCTGGCATCGGTGTCGTTGCGCTATCCACGGATGCCTGGGCACAGGCCCAATCGCCGCCGGACGTGGTTCGCACCGCGGGCACAAATGGCCCGACGACAAGCGACTCCAACGCAGCCGGCCCAGCGCAGAACTGGCGAAATCCCGGCGCTGCCCCCGGCACGCCCAGGACCATGGAAGTCGAGCCCGATTCGCAGTCGCAGCTAACCCCGGTCAACTCCGTGACGCGACAGCCGCTCGCCCGCGTGACCAAAGGGCCGGGAACTTTGCCCAACGACGCGGGCCAACAATGGCGCGACTACGATATTAGTCCCTATACACTGCGGGTCACGACCACGAACCGGCCCGAACAAGCCATCGTCGATTGGATCCTCCGTGAGACCGGCAACGACACCTGGCACTCCGAGCCGTTGGGACTGCTCACGGCGAACCGCCGGACGCTCCGGGTGTACCATACGCCGGAAATGCACGCTCTGATCGCCGACCTCGTCGATCGCTTTGTCAGCAGCGAAGCTGAAACTCAGGCCTTCGGCGTTCGCGTGGTGACGCTGGGGAGCCCGAACTGGCGGGCCAAGTCTCATGCGATGTTGCACTCGGTGCCCGTGCAGAGCCAAGGAGCCCAAGCCTGGCTGCTGGCAAAAGAAGATGCGTCCCTGCTGTTGGCAGACCTGCGGAGACGGAGCGATTTCCGCGAACACAGTTCGCCCCACCTTCTCGTCCACAACGGTCAATCGACGGTCGTCTCGCAAATCAGGCCTCGTAATTACGTGCGAAATGTCATGCTAAATGCCAATGCCTGGCCGGGTTACGTTCCCGATCAGGGGCAAATTGATGAGGGCTATAGCCTGGAATTCACGCCGTTGCTATCGCTCGACGGCCATACGATTGATGCCGTCCTCAAATGTCACGTGGACCAGGTCGAAAAAATGGTGCCAGTGACGGTCGACGTTCCGACCCCCATGGCGCCGCGGCAACGCACCAAAATTGAAGTACCCCAAATGAGCAGCGTCCGTTTGCATGAAAAATTCCGCTGGCCGACGGATCACGTGTTGTTAGTAAGCCTGGGAGTCGTGGCGTCGCCCGCCCCGGCTACCCCTAACTCCCTGTCAACGTCGCTGTCGCTAACCAACCAAGGCGCTCGGTCCGACCTGCTGCTGTTTATCGAAAATCGCGGCAAAACGCCAACCGCGCCGGGCAGCCAGGCCGCCGGAGTTCGCGAAGCCAATAACTATCGAGGTCGCTATTAAGTCGGTGTCTCCCCCCTGTTTACCACAGCGCCGGCTTTCGCTCTGTACCAAGCAGGGCTACATTATGAGGGTTTGTGAGCGGTTGCTTTCATGATCGGCGAGCCCGACAACAGCGTTAATCTGGGTAGAACCGCCTTCCGGCACGGCGACGCGGTTCTCAGCCCGCCTCTGACGCATCCCGCGACAAGATTCTGTTTCCGCTTTGCCCGCAGCTGATTGTGGTGTTATGAGCGTACCCACTCGAAGAGTTGTCATTACCGGCTTGGGCCTCATTAGCCCCTTGGGGAACACCGCGCAGGCCTTCTGGGAGGCTCTCGTCCAGGGCCGTAGCGGCGTGGCGAAAATCGTCAGCTTTCGCACGGACTACATGCCCACGTCTTTTGCCGCCGAGGCGCGTGAGTTCAGCGGCGCCATCGACAATTTCGGGCCGCTGGATGCGGAGAAAAAGAAAGCCATCCGCAAGGGACTCAAGGTCATGTGCCGCGAGTCCCAGATGGGCGTGGCCGCGGCGCAGTGGGCGCTCAGCGATGCCAAAATCAAGGATGGGAGCTTCGACCCGGATCTGGCCGGCGTGCTGTTCGGTTCCGACTATATGATGACCATGCCGGAAGACTTCATCTCCGGCATTCAGCGCTGCATGGACCCCGAGGGCAAGTTCGACTTCAACCGCTGGGCCCTGGAAGGCATGCCCCAACTCTCGCCCTTGTGGCTGCTCAAGTACTTGCCCAACATGCCGGCCAGCCACGTGGCAATCTATAACGACTTGCGGGGCCCAAACAACTCGATCACGCTACGTGAAGCGTCGTCGAACCTCGCGGTCGGCGAGGCTTTTCGCACGATCCAGCGCGGGCACGCGGTACTCATGGTCGCTGGAGCCACCGGTACCCGCGTCCATCCGATGAAGATGGTCCACGTGGTCAGCCAGGAAGAGGTCGCCGGCAACGGCGCCGAGCCGACCCGCGCCAGCCGACCCTTCGATCTCAAGCGGACGGGCATGGTTTTGGGCGAAGGAGCCGGGGTAATCGTGCTCGAAGAGTTGGCCTCGGCCGAAGCCCGCGGGGCAAAAATCTACGGCGAAGTTATCGGCACTAGTTCCAGTTCCGTTGCGGATCGCCAGCGGGTTGCCAACCGTCATCAGGCCCTGGTCAACGCCATGCGGGGAGCTATGCGCGACGCCGGGACCAGTCCCGCAGACATCGGCCACATTCACGCCCACGGACTTAGCACGCGTAGCAGCGACGTGGAAGAAGCGAGTGCCATCCGGGAGATCTTCGGCGATGTGCAAGTTCCGATCACGGCGGCCAAGAGCTATTTCGGCAATCTGGGAGCCGGCTCAGGGCTCGTGGAACTGATCGCCAGCCTCCTGGCGATGGAGCACGGGGAACTTTTTCCCGTGCAGAACTACGAAACGCCCGACCCGGAGTGTCCCCTTAAGATCGTCACGACGAAGGGCACATCGCCTGGAGCGAGCTTCTTGAACATCAACGTCACGCCGCAGGGCCAGGCAGCGGCCGTGGTTGTGCGGAAGTTTGGCTGACCTATTCTCGGGCCGGCTCTTATGGGCTTCTCTAACTAGCCGATGCCCTGCGGAAGTCGGAGGACTTACGTCCGACTTCAAAAATGCCCCGAGCTTTTCAGCGGGCCAGTGGTAGGTTTCTACCACTCTGCCTCAGACCTGACCCCCACCGCCCGCCTTTCCCACCCGCTTGACAGTCCCTTGCCAAGCCGGTATCTTCACCGGATTACGGATCTATCTAAGTGGCGGTTGCAAAACAGTTTTTGAGCTTCCCAGGGGGGCCATTTGCAGGGTGCCGTTTTGCACGGTGAAGCTGTCTTGCATGGGGGAATTGACCTGAAGGGAGTCTCCAGGGTTTTTGATGGTGGCGTCGTGGCGGTTGACCATCTCGACCTGGAGGTGATCGACAAAGAGTTTTTGGTGCTGGTCGGACCGAGCGGCTGCGGAAAAAGCACGACGCTGCGCATGATTGCCGGGCTGGAGGATGTTTCCAGCGGAGAAATCCGGATCGGCGGGCGACGCGTTAACGAAGTCCCGCCCAAAGACCGAAACATCGCCATGGTGTTTCAAAACTATGCCTTGTACCCGCACATGTCGGTGTCCAAGAACATGGGTTTTGGACTGGAACTGCGGTACGGGACGGGTTGGCTACGGCAGGCCTTGTGGCGAGTCATCAGCCCTCGGTGGGCCGTCGAACTCTCGGCCCGCCGCCGGCGAATTGCCGAGGAAGTGTCGGCGCGAGCCGCCAGATCCTGGGGATCGAGCACTTGCTCGATCGCATGCCGCGGCAATTCTCGGGGGGTGAACGGCAGCGGGTGGCCTTGGGTCGTGCCCTGGTGCGCGAGCCGGCGGCCTTCCTGTTCGACGAACCGCTGTCGAATCTCGACGCCCAATTGCGGGTCGAGATGCGACGGGAAATTAAAGATCTGCATCGGCGTTTGGCGACCACGATGGTCTATGTGACCCACGATCAGGTGGAAGCCCTGACGCTGGGACAACGGATCGTGGTCATGAACCGGGGCGTCGTGCAGCAAATTGGCACGCCGATGGAAGTGTACGATGAGCCGAAAAACCGCTTCGTGGCGGGGTTCATCGGCACACCTCCCATGAACTTTATCGAGGGAGTTTGCGAACCGACAAACGATGACCCGGTATTAAAACCCAATGTCGTGTTAAGGCACGGCGATGGAACGCATATCAATGGGAACGTGTCGCTCGGCCCCGAGTTGGCAGTTCGCATGGAGCGGGCCGGCTTGAAGCGATGCGTGTTGGGGATTCGGCCGGAGGACGTTCACTTGAAACGACCTCACGAGCCCACCGGAGGCGCGGCCGATGGCTGGGTGGAGTTGGCCGGAGTGGTCGACATGGTTGAACCGCTGGGGGATGCCACGTTGGTCACGATTCGTTGCGGAGCGACGGGTCTCGAACCGCACGAAAGGGGCGGGTTCTGCGTAGTCAGTAAGATTGAGCCACGCGTGAGCTGGCAACCCGGAGAACCTGTGAAGGCGGTGTTCCTGACGCATCGGGTACACTTGTTTGATGCCCAGACGGGTGTGAACCGGGGGTTGGCAAGTCAGTGAACCGGGGCTCGAAAGTAGCAATACATC
>CAWECK010000010.1:0-110262 GCA_963807715.1 uncultured Planctomycetia bacterium | reverse complement strand
TATTTGCCAAACTGCGCAACGTCCTCTACAAATTCCTGTTCTTTGCTCCACGGCCTGCGGACTCCTGACATCGCTCCGTCTTCAACTTCTGCCGGCCTCAGGGGACTTGTGCTCCGAATATCAGTTAGCGGTTCCCAACAACATGACCAGCCGATCTTGGAACATCTGGACGCCGGTACTCTCCGGTGCTTTCGCACGGTGGTGAGTTGTCGCGCCTGAGGCACTGATTACGTTTCCGTCCTTCCACGACGGGACCCGGGGTGTTCTGCTGATCCTGGCGCTCTCGTCCCATCCGTGGACCCTCGCTGGCCCATGCTGCTGCGGCAACGGGCTGATGATCGCTCCGACGATCCCCGCGGGAATGCACGGCAAAATGACAGGGTGCGCGATTTGTGCTCTGGTGGTTTGCCTGCCTAATACGGCGGTGCCGGCCCCGCTATTCGAGCGTTAGCCTCCGCCGGCGGCCTGGCGAGCCCAGCCGAGGGGCAGCTCGAATTGGGGACGGGGTCAGTTTGAGCTTTTGTTCGAGGAGCACTGGCCCATAAAGCGGCATCATAACACGGTGGGGTCGGTTCGGTACCGGCGGACGAGCCCGGCCGCCCGCGCGGCGATCAGCGTCCGCAGGACGCTGGGAGCGAGCACCTCGGCCTGGTCGCCGTAGCCCAGGATCCACCATGAGATTTCATTCAGGCCGGAAACCGTCACCGAAAATTCGAGCCGGCCATCGGCGAGGAACTCGCAGCGTTGGGTCTTGTGCCAAACCACTTCCGCGACGTTGCGGGCCACCAGCCGTTCGAATCGCACGGTGACTCGCTGGTCCGGGCCCGGCTCGGGAATCAAGTGCCGGCGTTGCCCAAGTAGCGTTCGATGCTGAACGCGCGGGGGATTTCGAAATATCCTCCAGGGCTCCAGGCTGCGGATCCGGCTCACGTTGAAGGTGCGCGTCTCGCGGTGCAGCGACGAACGTCCAATCGCATACCAACTGTGCCGGCTGAACAGAAGTTGATAGGGACTAAGTTTGGTGACGATTTCGGTGTCCTCGCTGAAGCTTTCGTAATGGATCCGTACGCCCGGCGGCGAGCGATGCAATGGAGCAATTGCACGTAGTACGGCCGCTGGCCATCCAGCAAGCTGCTCGGCTGCATGCGAATCTGCACGGCTCCGCCCGCCTCGCGCAATTGCTCGCGCAGCGGACCGGGCAAACTGCTTTCCAGCTTGGAACGCCGCGGCTTGTGCGCCCCGTAGAATGGCACGCGGCCTCCCGGCCCAGATCGCGGCAAAGCACCACCACGGCCAATGCCTCGTCGGCCGTGAAATTGGTGGGAGGCAAGTAATACGATGCCGGGATCCGGTACAGGCCCGGCTCGACTGTCGAATATCAGCGGCACGCCCGCTTGCCGCAGAAGTCCAGATCACGAAAGTGGTGCGGCGGCTGACCCCGCAAGCGTCCGACAACTCATTCGCGTTGAGTCCCTTGCCAGTTTGCAGCAGGCCGATTAGCTGGATCAGGCGGCTGGTCCTGGCAAGCTCATTCTGGGGCCTTGTCTTCCAGGAATAGTTGGCGGGCTCGACGGCGTCGTCTCGTCTGACGGCCGGCCGGGTCGCGGTCGCCGTTTGCCCGCAATCGGTCTTTGTCGATCGTCGGACCGGCAAACCGCGGTTCGCGTCAGACCCCCTCGCTCCCACTCCGGCGCCGACCGGTTCGTTGTGGGCCGAACGATCGTTCGGCCTCGCCGCCGGGCGGCGCAGGCGCGCGGGCGCCGGCGGCGAAGGCGGGACGGTTTCCGGAGTCGCTCCGCTGGGCAGAGCGTCGTCCGGCGAAGTCAGCGGAGGTCTCCTCGGCCGCGGGTTCCTTACCCTCGGCGAATTGGCGATACGGACCCTGGCTGATGTACGCGGCCGCGTAAAACCGTAGTCCAGAAAAAAGCTGGCGTCCCGTTGCCGGGCCAGGCGGTAGGCGTCGAACTTGGCCTTTGCCGGCCACGGCCCCTCGGCCAGATAAACGCCATCATACTCCAGGAGGGATCCCTTGCGAAAGTGAATATTGGTGATGCTTTTTGCGTAATCGGTCAGAACTCGAAAGTAGGAGCTTTCAGCATCGGCCCGGGCCTGTTGGGCGGCCAGCAGCAGGTCCAACGTCAGCGTTTCCGCGTCGAATGCGGCTTGCACGGCCTCGACTTGCCTTTCCGTGGCCACGCGGCGATTGAAAACCGACTGGGCCACGGTGTAGCTGTACTCGACGGATCGCAAAGCGGCCGCGATCGTGTTCGAGACTTCCAACTCGTAGTCCTGCAAGCGGGCTTTTTCGCGGGCCAGGTTCAGTTCGTAGTACCGGATCTGCGCCAGTTCCTTGCGGAAGCCCAGCGGCATGGCGAATTCGCACCCAATTGCCACTCTTGGAATTGGCCGGAGCCCAGCACGCCCAGCGAGCTGGTCCCCGCGATGCTGTAGTCGGAATTTGGGCTGGCCGCCATAGAGGTTGGTGTTGTTGGGGTTATTGTTGAATAGATCCTGACCATAGCCGTAAAAGCGGTAAACGCCGTTGACGTCCAAACGCGGCAGCAACTGGTTGCGCGCGCGATCAGCCCCAATTCGGCCGACTTGATTTTCCACTTTTGCCGTCGCAATTCCACGCTGCGGGCCAGGCCCTCGGCATGAATGTCGCGCCATTCGAACGACACCTTGGCGGTCGTCGGCTCGTCTGCCGGCCGGATCAGGCGGCCGTCGGAAACCGAGATCCCATCATGTATCGCAACGAATTCTCCGCCGCGAACAGCGAGTTCAAGGCCAGTTGCACGGTGGCCCGGGTTGAAAGTATTGGGCCCGGGCCTGGGCCTCTTTTTCCGCTTCGCCGCCGCGCGCCCCGGCCTAGATACTTGGCGTGGATCTTACCGCCAGGTCTGCAAAGTGCCGGCGCGGGCCGTCTTCTGGGCTTCCAGGTAACGGTAGCAATAGTAGAGTTCCCAGTAGGCGCTCTCGGTGTCGGACAGCATGTTGCGGACGCTGGCCTCGAAGTCGGCCAGGCTGATGTCCGTGTTGATTCTGGCCAGCAGCACGCCGTCGAAGGCGGTGGTGCCGACCTTGGAACCGGAAGACGAGATGATGCTGGCAAACGGATTGAAAGGACCGGCAATGCGATTGTATTGAACGCCGGCACCGGCCAACAACGGCTGGTTGAACGTCAACTGGAGGTTCGTGCTGGTGGTGTATGTCTTGCTCGGTCGTCGTGTTGACGTTGTCGTATAAGATGTAGTTCGTCATCGCGAAGCTGACCGCCCGTGGCCGTGACCTTGGTCAGCGCGTTGCTGAACGAGGTCATTGTCTTCGCGAAGATCGGAACCACGAACGCCCGAAACCATGCTCGCGGGATTGATGTTCTGCGGATGCAGTTGGTGATTGGACTGAGTGTTCGCGGTCCATTGCGTGTCGAACGCGGCCAAGGCGGCTTCCACGCCGGTGCCTGGCGTGGTTTCCGTGATGGCCGCGTCGTAGAACGTGCAGCTCTGGTCTCGCGACGAGATGAGTGTCGTTGGGACCATGGCCTGCGGCGGGGCCGGGTTGATGATGCCGTTAGATGCTAAAACCGCCGGGAAGGTCATTCGCACCCTTCCCGGCGGTTTCGCATCTAACGGCATCATCAACCCAGCCCCGCCGGGGGCCGTGGTCCCAACGACACTCATCTCGTCGCGAGACCAGAGCTTCACGTCCTACGACGCAGCCATCACCGAAACCACTCCAGGCGTGGGCGTGGAAGCCGCGTTAGCCGCGTTCGACACGCAATGGACCTCAAGCATTCAGGCGCCAGCACAACCTGCATCCTCAGAACGTGAATCCTGCGAGCATTGTGTCGGGCTTCGTGGTTCCGGTCTTCAAAGAAGACAATACCACGTTCAACACTGCGCCGACCAAGGTCACGGCCACCGGCGGTCAGTTCGCCGTGACGAACTACATGTTTTACGATAACGTCAACACGAAGACCGTAGACACGCCATACACCACCAGCACGAACGTCCAGTTGACGTTCAACCAGCCGTTGTTGGCAGGTGGCGGCGTTCAATACAACCGAATTGCCGGTCCTTTCAATCCGTTTGCCGGCATCATCTCGTCCTCCGGTTCTACGGTCGGCACCACCGCCTTCGACGGCGTCCTGTTGGCCAGGATCAACACCGACATCAGCCTGGCGGACTTCGAAGGCCAACGTACGCAACATGCTGTCCGACACCGAGAGTGCTTACTGGGAACTCTACTATACCTACCGGTACCTGGAAGCCCAGAAGACCGCCCGCGCCAGCTCTTGCAAACCTGGCGTAAGATCCACGCCTTGTATCTCGCCGGCGCACGCGGCGGTGAAGCGGAAAAAGAGGCCCAAGCCCGGGCGCAATACTTCCTCTACCGAGGCTAACGTGCAACTGGCCTTGAACTCGTTATTTGCGGCGGAGAACCAGTTGCGATACATGCTCGGATTGTCCGTTTCCGACGGCCGCCTGATCCGTCCCGCCGACGAGCCCACGACCGCCAAAGTGTCGTTTGAATGGCGTGACATTCATTGCGAGGCACTGGCCCGCAGCGTGGAATTGCGGCGGCAGAAATGGCGCATCAAGCAACGCGAACTGGAACTGATCGCAGCTCGCAACCAATTATTACCGCGGTTGGATGTCAACGGCATTTACCGCTTCGTCGGCCTGGGCCAGGACCTTTACAACAATAACCCGACGAGTATTAACGGACCGAATTACCTGATCGGCACCAGTTCGCTGGGCGTGCTCGGTTCGGGCCAATTCCAGGAATGGCAGTTGGGAGCGAACTTCGCCATGCCGCTCGGCTTTCGCAAGGAACTGGCGCAGATCCGCTACTACGAATTGAATCTGGCCCGCGAAAAAACGCGCTTACAGGATTTCGAGTTGGAAGTCTCCAACGAAGTCGCAGCCGCGGTGTGCGCCCCTCGAATACAGCTACGCGGTGGCTCAGACAACCTTCAATCGCCGCGTGGCTGCCGAGAAGCAGGTCGAGGCCGTGCAAGCCGCGTTCGACGCGGAAACGGTGACTTTGGACCTGCTGCTCACGGCCCAACAGGCCCGGGCCGAAGCCGAAGGTTCCTATTTTCGGTTGCTGACCGACTACGCCAAAAACATTGTCAATCTTCACTTTCGCAAAGGCTCCCTGCTGGAATATGATGGAGTGTATATGACGGAGGGGCCGTGGCCGGCAAAGGCAAAATTCGACGCCTACCGCCTGGCCAGGCAACGGGACGCCAGCTTTTTCATGGACTACGGCTTTACGCGGCCGCGTACCATTAGCCAGGGGCCCTACCGTCAATTCGCCGAGGGAAAGGAACCGGCGACCGACGAACCTCCACTCACGACGCCGGACGACGCTGTGCCCAGCGGAGCAACCCCGGAAACGGTACCATCGTCGCCGCCGGTGCCGCGCGTGCAGCCGCCCAGCGACAGCGAGGCCAGGGATCGGTCTGCCCAGAACGAACCGATCGGTGCGGGAGTGCGGAACGAGGTGGGTCTGACGCGCACTGCGCTTGCCGGTTCCGGCGATCCGCAAAAATCGAATGCGGGCAAGCAGCGAGCGGCGACCCGTCCGGCCGCGAAACGAGACGACGCCGTCGAGCCCGCTAGTTATTCGTGGAAGACAAGGACCCAGAATGAGCTTGTCGCGGACCAGCCGCCTGATCCAACTAATCGGCCTGCTGCAAACTGGCAAGGGACTCAACGCGACTGACCTGGCCGACGCTTGCGGGGTAAGCCGCCGCACCATCTTTCGCGATCTGGACATCTTGCGGCAGGCGGGCGTGCCGCTGATATTCGACAATCGCTTGGGCCTCTATCGAATCCCAGGCATCTATTACTTGCCTCCCACCAATTTCACGGCAGACGAGGCTTTGGCCGTGGTGGTGCTCTGTCGCGATTTGGGCCGGGAAAGCCGCGTGCCCTTCTACGGGGCTGCACAAGCCGCCGCGTTGAAGCTGGAAAGCAGTTTGCCGGGTCCGCTGCGCGAGCAATTGCGCGAGACGGCCGGAACCGTGCAGATTCGCATGCAGCCAAGCAGCTTGTTGGATGGTCAGCGATCGTACTACGTGCAATTGATCCATTGCATTGCTCGCCGCCGTGCGGTACGGATCCATTACGAAAGCTTCAGCGAAGACACCGAAATTGTCACTAAACTTAGTCCCTATCAACTTCTGTTCAGCCGGCACAGTTGGTATGCAATTGGACGTTCGTCGCTGCACCGCGAGGCACGCACCTTCAACGTGAGCCGGATCCGCAGCCTGGAGCCCTTGGAGGATGTTTTCGAAATCCCCCGCGCGTTCAGCATCGAACGCTATTTGGGCAACGCCTGGCACTTAATTCCCGAGCCGGGCTCGGACCATCAGGTCACCGTGCGATTCGAACGGCTCGTGGCCCGCAACGTCGCGGAAGTCGTTTGGCACAAGACCCAACGCTGCGAGTTCCTCGCCGATGGCCGGCTGGATTTTTCGGTTACGGTTTCCGGCCTGAATGAAATTTCCTGGTGGGTCCTGGGCTACGGCGACCAGGCCGAGGTTCTCGCTCCCAGCGCCCTGCGGACGCTGGTCGCCACACGGGCGGCCGGGCTCGTGCAGCGGTACGGAACCGACCACGCCGTGTTATGATGCCGCTTTATGGGCCAGTGCTGCCTGCGAACAAAAGCTCAACTCAGCCCGTCCCCGATTCGAGCTGCCCTGCCGGCTGGGCTCGCCAGGCCAGCCGGCCAGCACTCGCCGCTCGATAGGCGGCGCCCCAGGCACCGCAGTATTCCGCGGCGACCACCAGAGCACAAATCGCGCCGCCTGTGATTACATCCGTCAGATAGTGCATTCCCGCGGGGATCGTCGCCACGATCATCAGCCCATTCAGCAGCAGCATGGGCCAGCGCAGGTAGCGGTCGGAAAAGCACGCCAGGATCAGCAGAACGCCCCAGATTGCGTGGAAGGACGGAAACGTAATCAGACCCTCGGCGTTGCGCCAACTCACCACCGTGCGAGCGCCGGAGCGAACCGCGTCCAGATGTTCCAAGATCGGCTGGTAGTGTCTGGGAACCGCTAACTGATATTCGGGCAAGTCCCCTGAGCCGGCAGAAAGTAAAACAGGAGCGATGTCAGGAGTCCGCAGGCCATGAAGCGCAACAGGAATTTGTCAAGGACGTTGCGCCGGTTTCTCAAGCCGAAGTAAATGATCACCAGCACGGTTTGAGGTATCACCGAGAAATAGCAAATCTCCAGCAAGCTCGCCAGCCAGGGTCGTTCGTTAGTCCAGCGGACTATGGCGGGAGCGGAAAACCCCAGCGCCCCGTCGCAACGTGCCAGGCTAGCGTCGGCATAGGGACGAGCCGTGGCTGCCACGGCATACGTCAGCACGCAGAATACGGTGGAAAAAGCTACTAGAACAATCAGCGATTGCAGGCACAGGACAAAGTTTGGCACCCGTCGGCGATGGTAATACGCGGCGGCCGCCAACAGACCTGCACACGTGGCGGCCGGTTGCAACCAGTCGCCGACCGGAAAGGTAAGCCCCATGGCAGGCACGAGAACGGCCGTGGCAATAACCGTGCAAAGGATCAGGCCCGCCATCACCCGCGTGGAGGCCGGAAGGCTGGTTGCCGCTCGCATGGAGTGGTTCCGACAAAGTGAGAACAGGCGGTCGACCGACGGCGCCAAAGTCGCCGGCCCATGCTCAAACTTACGTCGTAGCCCCAGCGCGAGCGGATGCGCAGACGGGATTTTCCGCTAATGCGGCGCCAGGCTGCCGAGCACCGTCGTTGCGGGGGGGGCGGCCGATGCCTGCCACTTGGTCGGGTCGATCGCGTTTCTGTCGGTGCGCTGGGCAAGCAAGGCGTGGGTTAAAAGATCGACTGAGTACAAGATGGAATGGACCGATCCGTCGCAAAAGGCCATGTTGAACGACATGGGATGTGCGCTGCCGAAATTAGTGTCGCAAAAAAATATAGCGGGCTTCGCGATGTCACCAGACATATTTGGCAGCGTTGGAGCGATTGGCGTAGCATTCAGGTTATTCAGGCCAGGAGTATCCTGCATCGGAGCTTGGAAATACGAGGTTGGTTGTCCGTTTTTCAGGTAGCCGAGACCCGCGCCGGCAGCCGTGCTGTAACCAGTTGCCAGGCTCGGGTCGTAGTTAGACTGAACCGACGCCCAACGCGTTGTGTTGAAATCGTAACCCTGGTCCCAGCCCCCGTTATCACCGCAGCCCGTACCGGTGGTGTAGACATCGGGATTGATATAGCGCTCTCCGCACAGGTAGGTCTTACTCGCGCCATTGGTGATTTGCGCCATTTGCACTCGACTGTGAATGTACATAACGCCGTTGGCGCCAGGGTAAGGTAATACCGTTTGAATCATCGTGATGCCGTCGGCGTCCATGCATGTTTTATTCCACTGCTGGGCATTCATGGACTGACCAGTCGCTAGAGTGGCCGGTCCGCCGTACATCCTGGTCGAAGCGGTGCCGCCTGGCATGGCAAAACACGTATTGCAAATGCCGCCACCGTTTGCCGCGTAATCACTGCGGCCGATGCCCTGAGCGCTGGCAGCTCCGGCACCGTTCGTGCCCATTGGGGTGTTGAGAAAACTTGTATAAGCCGGCGCAGCGGGATTGTAGGGAAACGTAAGCGTCCCGTTTATGCCTGTCCCTCGAGCGCGAGAGGCGCAAAGGAATGTCTGTACCGCAGTTGCCTGGGTCGTGCCTCTACCCGCTGCCTGGGAAATGCCTTTGCTCGTGGCGTTTACGAGCAGTCCCAGATCGTGAAGGGCCTGCTGATCCATATAAGGGAGAATATTGAACATCCAACCTCCGGGCTGGTTGGGAGAATAGCCTTGGTCCGGATCGCCAGCCCACTGCGATCCCCATCCGCCGGTCGGTAGAAACCCTTGGGCTTGCTCGTGCTGCAGGCAAGCTATCCCGATCTGTTTTAGCTGATTGGTACACTGGTTGCGTCGCCCGGCTTCGCGAGCCATCTGAATCGCCGGCAGCAACAGTGCAACCAGCACCCCAATGATGGCAATGACGACGAGCAATTCGACCAACGTAAAACCTGGCAACATGCGGCGGCGCATAGAATCGCTCCCGACGAATTGAGAACGGGATGGGCTAGCGGGAAAAGTATGGCAAACGACTTGCTGCTCTCTATTATGGCGAGAAAAGTGGGACCCTGGCAAGCCATTAACCGTCGATGGGCGACTGGCTGCGTTTGACCATCGTAATCTGATTGCCCGAAGCGTTGAACGAGACCTCGTCCATAAACGACCGGATCAGCAACAATCCGCGGCCGCAAACGCGCTCCAGATTCGCCGGATCGGTCGGATCGCCGCAGTGGGTGGGATCGAAGCCGGGACCCTCGTCGGCGATCATGTAGGTCACGCCTTGACGTGATTCCTGCGCGGTGAGGCGGACCCGACGCCCCCGAAAAGGATCTTGTTCGCGGCGGACCGCGGCCATCGCGTAATATTGCTCCTCATCCTCCTCCCGCAAGTGGGAACTCATCTCCAAGTTGCCGTGTTCTATGGCATTCATGAGCGATTCGCGCAAGGCCATGCCGATGCGCACCAAGTCAGCCGAGTCGCAGGTGTGCAATTGTTCCAACGAACGCTGCAGGCGGCGCACCAGGGGCGCGATCAGAGCCGGATCATTGGGCAGCACGTAGTGGCAGCCAAAGCCGTCGAGCAGTTGGCCCCCTTGATTGCGACCGCTCGTGGTGCGCGACATGGCGAGGACCTGTTCCATGGTTCGGGCCAGATCGCGCTCCAGATTTCGCTTGGGGACATAACCTGACGCCCCGGCCTGCAACGCTTGCACGGCAATTTCCTCGCTGCCCATGGCCGTCATCAGAATCACAGGCACCGCGGTGCCCTTCTGGCGAAGTTGTTTGACCAGTTCGAGGCCGTCCATGACCGGCATGTCCAGGTCGGTGAGAATGACCGAGGGAAGTTGTCGCTCGATGATCGCCAGGGCTTCGCCGCCGTGCGTCGCGAGTTGCACTTCGAAGCCGGATCGTACGAGGCGCTGCCTCAGCAAGATGGCCTGGGTGGGACTGTCTTCCACAACCAGGGCACGCAATCGGGACGGAGCTCGGGCTTCTTCGCTCATGCGCCGAATCTCCGTGTGAGGACCACCTCGGTGCCGGATTCGTTAAACGCCACCTCATCCATGAATGCTTTGACCAGCAACCAGCCCCGCGCGGCCTCCCTCGAGTTCCCGCGGGTCGGCGGGTTGAGCCCCGGCCTGATCACCAAGGCCCGGACCGTCCTGCCCGATCATGCATTGTACGGAAAGAGTCGTCAGGTGAACTGTGACATGAATCCGACGATCACAATAAGGCACTTGCCGGCTGCGCTCCTCCAACATTTTGAAATAAGAGTCTCCCCCGTCCAATAGATTATAGGCATCCTGGAGTTGTTCGGGTGTTAGTTCCAGGTTTCCGTAGATCAGAAAATTGTGGATCGCCGTGTCCAGGGCCACGCCGACGCGAATGCGGTCGATTTCGTCCCCCAACTTAAGATCTCCCATGCCGTCCTGCACCGCGGCCACCACGGCGGCCACGGGGGGCGACGCGCCGGGGAGTTCGAAAGCGCAGATCCAAGCCGGTAAGAAACTCGGCCAATTGCGACTCTTCGCGACTGGCTCTGGCAAGCTCCAGCACGTCCTGCAATGTGTTGACCAGATCTTGGGCTAGATTTTTTTTCGGCACGTAACTGGCGGCGCCGCTTTGCAACGCTTGCACGGCAATTTCCTCGCTGCCGAACGCGGTCATCAGGATCACCGGGATCTGGGGATACTTGCTCCGGACGGCAACCACCAGGTCCAATCCGTTCATTTCCGGCATGTCGAGATCGGTTAACACGGCTGAGGGCGCAACTCTACCAGCGATTTGAGAGCTTCAACTCCGTTGATCACCGAATGCACGTCGAAGCCCGCCGCGGACAAGAGATTGCGAATCACGACGGTTTGGGTTGGACTGTCTTCCGCAACGAGAATGCTGGTCATGGCCGTCACCGAGTCTGAGAAGTGAAGTGGTCGCCCTGTGGCGGAGACGCGTCGCCAAACTAACACGTTATGCGGCCTTTAGGCTTTATGCTAGGGGCTGGCCGACTTGCTGACAACGCTCCTCCAGGCCGTGGAAACAGAAAAACGGCGCGCGTCTGCGGCACGCGCGCCGTTTGAATTGCCAAAATAGGCATGGCATTCGAGCCTGCGGACTATTCCGGAAACAACTTCGTGGACAGATAACGTTCGCCAAGATCGGGTAGCACGGTGACGATCAGTTTTCCTTCGTTCTCCGGCCGCTTCGCAACCTGCAGCGCCGCCCAGGCCGCGGCACCGCAACTGATTCCGCACATAAGGCCTTCCAGCTTGGCCAGTTGCCGCGAGGTTTCCATCGCGTCCTCATCGTAGACCATCACGACATCGTCGATGATCTTCACGTTGAGAACGTCGGGGATGAAACCGGCCCCAATCCCTTGAATCGTGTGTTTCCCGGGTTTCAGATCCTGGCCCGCGCGGCGCTGGGTGATGACCGGGCTGTTGGCGGGCTCGACCGCGATGATCTGAACGCTCCGGCTTCCGCGACTTGAGCACTTCGCCTACGCCGGTGATTGTGCCTCCGGTCCCCACGCCGGCGACAAAGATGTCCACTTGGCCGTCGGTGTCGCGCCAGATTTCTTCGGCGGTCGTGCGGCGATGGATCTCGGGGTTCGCCGGGTTCTTGAACTGCTGCGGGATGAAATAGTTCTTGTTGGTCGCGGCCAGTTCTTCGGCCCGTCGTACGGCCCCCGGCATGCCTTCCGTCGCGGGCGTCAGGATGATCTCGACGCCGAAAGCCTTGAGGAGCCGGCGCCGTTCGAGACTCATGCTCTCCGGCATCGTGACGGTGAGTTTGTATCCCCGCGCGGCGCACACGTACGCCAGGGCGATACCCGTGTTGCCGCTGGTGGGCTCGATGATCACGGTGTCCGGCTTGATCAGGCCGTCGCGCTCGGCCGCGTCGATCATTGCTCGGCCGATGCGGTCCTTGACGCTCCACAGCGGATTTAAGTTTTCCATTTTTGCGACCACCGTGGCCACCGTCCCTTGCGCGATGCGATTGAGACGCACGAGCGGAGTGTTGCCGACGCACCGGGTAATGTCGTCATTAATGCCCTTGTCGAGGGTCGTTGCCATGACAGTCCTTTCAAAATCAAGATCTGGTGACCGCGTGCAAATTATATCAGGACGCGTAAAAGGGGGTCAACGTCGGCTTAACCCCGCTGGCGGGCCAAGGTTATATGAAGATTTGATAAAGCGCTATTTCGCCGGCCTGCGAACTTGCTCGAACATCCAAGGCAGCAGGTTCTCCGGTCCGTGGTAGGCCTGGACCCAACTGTTGTGCCCGACGCCCGGCAGTTCCGTGTACTTGGGCTTTCCGCCGGCGCTCTGGATCGCCGCGATCATTAGTCGCGAGCGTTCCACGGGCACGGCCGGATCATCCGCGCCGTGCCAGGCCCAAACCGGCACTCCGACGAGCCGATCGGCGTATTTGGAATCGCCGCCGCCGCAGACCGGCGCCACCGCGGCAAACCGTTCTGGGCTGCGCTCGGCGAGATCCCAACTGCCATAGCCCCCCATTGATAATCCCGTGAGATAGACGCGGTTGACGTCGCAGGGATCGGACTTGAGTACCTCATCCAGGATCCCGACGGCCACTTTCATCTGGTCGCTGGCTTCCTCCGGCAAGTCCGTGGGGGTTTTTGCGGCCCAAGAAACGTTCGACCATTTCTTGTCCGGCCGGCATTGGGGCGCGATTAGGAAACAAGGAAATTTGGCTCGGTTCTCCGAGCTGACCATCCACTCGGGCAGGTATTGCAGTTGACTGACGTTGTCCGTACCTCGTTCGCCGGCGCCATGTAGAAACAAGATCACGGGATACTTCTTTCCCGGTTCGATCGACTCTGGTTTCAACAAGCGATATTTAAACGACTCGTTTTTGTACTCGCCCCCCGTGTATTCGAGGGCCTGCTCTGCGAATTGTTTCACGACATCATCGCCCGGTAATTCGGCGGCGATGGCTCCGGCCAAACAGACGAGTAAGGTAGTAGCGTTCATCGAGGGCCCTTCGGAGTCTGATGAGGAATTCATGGGACTTGGATGCACGAACTGAATAAACAAGGGGGGCCGCGTAAGGCCGAGGCGACTCGCCGCAAAGCGGCGCGATCGGCCCGCGACACCTCGGGGAACATTGCTCATCGTACGCGGGCGGACGGCAATTCTCAAATCCCGGCGGGAGGGTCCTCCTTGTTTTGCAGTACAGGCTCGGCATGGCGCCGAATTTCGGAGTGCACCTCGGCGATCGACTTCGACGCGTCAACGAGCACAATGGCGCGGGGCTGTCGCGCAGCTTCCGTCAGAAAGCCGGCCCGCAATCGTTCTTGAAACTCGACGCCCCGCGTTTCCATGCGGTCCAACGGACGGGTAATCCGCTGACCCGCAATCCGCGGCGGCAGGTCGAGTACGAATGTCAGATCGGGCAAGATACCCCGCGTCACCAGCTTTCCGACGCTCCAGATATCCGCGGGGTCCAAACCGCCGGCATATCCCTGGTAGACCACGTTGGCCAGCAGGTAACGATCGCTAACGACCGTGCGGCCTTCCCGCAGCGCCGGCAGGATGACTTGGTCGACCAATTGAGCGCGGGCGGCCATGAACATGAGCATTTCGGCGGTTCCGTCGATGCGAGTGGCGCGGTCTTCCAGCAAGAGCCGGCGGACCCGTTCACCCAGTGGCGTGCTGCCCGGATCGACGCAGCGCTCGAGCGCGTGACCGGCGTTAAGGAGCCAATCGCAGAACAAGTCGATCTGCGTGGTTTTTCCGGCGCCGTCTAATCCGTCGAATGAAAAGAACATGTCGGCGATCGTTCCAGGAACCTGTTTGAAAACTCGTATGCTGCTGGTTTTGCGAGTGTTTAGAGACGACGGTGATCGCGGCACTGGCGGCGCCAGATGGGACGTGCGCGAGCCAGCGAGCGGGGGACGTTAGGCCCCTGATTGCCACTGCGGAGCCAGTGACGCACGCCGAGCCAGATAGATTCCGCTAAAACAATGGTGGGCGGCCAAGTTGCCGGCGCACCACGGCCCATTGACCAGCGTGCATCAGCCAGTGGGCTCCTTGGCCGGCAAACGTCTCGCCGATGGTCGGGCACCATTCAATGCCGGACGGATTGTCCAGTTCGCTGTCGTTCAGTTTGTCGAGCGCCGCCAACGTGGCGGCTCGTTGTTCTTGGTGCACTCGTATAAGCTCGGCCTTGCAGCAAAAGGCCTTCGCATCATCCTCGGTAGCGGTCTCTTTCGTGTACTTCTCCGTGAATCCGCCCGGCAGCGGCGGGATGGCGCCCGGAGCCACCTTGTCGATCATCATATTCTCGGCCGAGATCAAATGTCCGAGTTGCCAATTGATATGGTTACAACCCGGCGCGGGCCGCCGGAGCAGTTCCGCATCATCGAGGTCTCCCAGGTACGCCATGCACACCATGGAACTGCCGTCGATGGATTTCTTGATCGCCTGCTTTGCGTTCATCGTGAATGCCTTAGCTGGGGTGGAATGCTGTGCCAAAAAGGTAGCCGTCATCTTGGCCGAAAACGCCGGCAAATTCAATGTGCGATCAGCGGGTTTGTAAAGCGGGGCCAGCCAATCGTAAAGGCGGTTCCGTTGTGCCGGGACAGATCATTTGGTTCAATCGCTGAGGTAGCCGAGTTCATCTATGAATCACTTGGCCCGCGGCAAGTCGCCGCCGGACGCGAAAGGCTCCCGTGAACCCAGCGCAACTCACTGCCGCCGAACTGTGCTCCGGCGCCGACCGTTAGTGATTGCACACCGGGGCGCAAGCCGGCAGGCTCCGGAAAACACACTGCCGGCTTTTGCGGCGGCCTTGAGTTTGGGAGTCGACCTCGTCGAGTTCGATTATCAGGCGGCCGCAGACGGGACGCCGGTGGCGATTCACGATGCGGATCTTATCCGCACGACCAACGCCGGAGAAATTTTGGGCCCCACGCGGCTAAAAGTCGCCGAGAGAAACTGGCCGGAATTGGCAAAGCTCGATGCCGGCTCCTGGTTCAGCCCCGCGTTTCGTGGCACGCCGTTGCCGTCGCTTGCAGACGCGCTGGCGGCTGTCGCTTCGGGGGCGGTGGCCCTTGTCGAGCGAAAGTCGGGGGATGCGGCGACCCTATGTCGATGGCTCCAAGCGACTAATCTGCCCCGGCGCGTCGTCGTGCAGTCCTTTGACTGGCAGTTTCTTACTGACTGCCGTCGCCTTGACCCCCAACTGACTTTGGCCGTGCTGGGCGAAGAGGCACTCTCAGCCGAGCAGTTGGACGCCGCCGTTGCCTTGGGTGCCTCGGCCGTCGCCTGGGACGACGCAATAACCAGTGTCGGCTCGATTGCGATGATTCATGCTCGCGGACTCAAAGCCTGGGTCTGGACGGTCGACGATCCGGCACGCCAGCGGCAACTACTTGCCTGGGGTGTCGACGGGCTGATCACCAACGATCCGGCAGGGCTGCTGCACCTCCTCGGACGCGGTTGATCGGCCGCAACAAGATTGTGCGCCAGCACGCCTTTGCTGCGCGCGGCCGTAGCGGCGAATCTCCAGCTCGCCTTGACCCCTCGCGCGAGCGAATCTATAAGTTGCCGCCCTGAAGTACGGGGGCCACGCGGATTTTCCCGCGCAGGGCCTGACCACAGTCCAGGCATGGATGACGGAGATTCCCTTGATGCGGTGCAACAGCACAAACGGCTTGCAGCTAAATCCAGTCACCGAGACGTTGGGGAATTCGCGATTTTTCTCGCAATCGGGCATTTTGGCTGCAATGACAATCGGGGTAATGGTCGCATTTCAAACGGCGCACGCCGCTCCCCCTTCGCTGTTTAAGCGTCCGGCCGCCACCCCAGCGGCTACACCAGCTAGTAATCCCCCTGCCGACGGGGCAGTTCCCGGAGCCGTTGGGCAACCGGAACCGCCGCGTGTGGTGGCTACGGTGAACCGGGAAGAAATTCACCGGGACGAGCTCGGCAAGGAATGTTTGCGCCACTACGGATCCGAAGTGCTCGATACGCTGATCAATCGCCATCTGATCATCGAACATTGTCGCGCCAGAACATTACCGTCACGCAAAAAGAGATTCAGGACGAAATCGATCGTCTGGCGAAAAAGTTTCAACTGCCCACCGACCAATATCTCAAATTATTGGACAAAGAACGGGGCGTTAAGCCCAAGCAGTACGCCAGCGACGTTGTATGGCCCACGCTCGCGCTGCGCCGATTGGCTGCCGCTCAGCTCAAAGTTTCGAAAGCGGAGTTGGATCAAGCCTACGAAAGCCAATTCGGCCCCGCGGTTAAGGTCCGCCTGATCGTGTTGACGGATCCAAACGAGGCCCGCGAAGTGTATTCCCTGGCCATCGCCAAGCCGGAAGAGTTCGGCGCGCTGGCCCGCAAGCGTTCCAAGGATGTGAACAGCGGCAGTGCCAACGGCCTGATCCCGCCGATTCGCCGCAATATGGGCGAGCAACAGCTCGAGGACGCCGCCTTCAAACTCCAAGAGGGAGAAATTTCGCCGATCGTCCAGGTTGGCGGACAGTTTGCGATCCTCAAATGCGAAGGACATCTGAAGGCGGTCCCCGCCGACCGGGCACAGGTCGATCCCCTGCTGGTGGACGCGCTGAAAGAGCGTAAATTGCGGTCCACCGGCACGGAGCTGTTCAAAAAGCTGCACGAAACGGCGGTCGTCGAGAACTTCTTGAACGATCCGGCCAAGAGCCAGCAGCGGCCAGGCGTGGCCGCGGTGGTCAACCAGCATGTCATCAGCCTGAAGGAATTGACGGACGAGTGCATTGATCGGCACGGCCCAGACGTGCTCGAAGGAACCATCAACCGGCATTTGATCGAACAGGCGCTCCGCAAGAGCAGGACGGAAGTCACCCAAAAGGACATCGACGCGGAAGTCACGCGGGCCGCGATATCCATGGGCAAGACCAAACGATCCGGCGAAGCCGACGTACAAGCCTGGCTGGACTTCGTCACGAAGCAGCAAGGCATCTCCGCGGACCTGTACATACGCGATGCGGTGTGGCCGTCGGTGGCGCTGAAGAAAATCGTGGGCGACAACATCTTGATTACGGACGACGACCTGCGCAAGGGGTTTGAGGCCAACTTCGGCCCACGCGTCCGTTGCCGGGCCATCGTATTGACGAGTCTTCGCAAGGCGCAGGAAGTTTGGGAAAAAGCCCGGCAGCATCCCACCGTCGACGGTTTCGGCAAGCTGGCCGAGGAGTACTCGGTCGAGGCCAACAGCCGGGCTCTGCGCGGCGAAGTCCCGCCGATTCAGCGATATGGCGGCCAGCCGCAACTTGAAAAAGAGGCGTTTGATCTGCAGCCTGGAGAGATTTCGGGGATCATCCAGACTGGCGCCACGTTCGTAATCCTGTTCTGCGAAGGACGGACCACCTCGGAGAAGGTCGAATTCAAGGAGGTCCGCACGGACATCTATAACGATCTGCACGAAAAGAAGTTGCGGATTGCAATGGCGCGGAAATTCGAAGAGATCAAGGAAGCGGCCGAAATTGACAACTTCCTTGCCGGCTCGATTCATTCTCCCAAGCAAGCCGGCCGCGGCGCGTTCGAGGATCCCAGCGTCAAGCCGGCCAGTGCCCAGGGGAAAAGCGGCAAGGGCAAAGCCTCAGCCCGCAATCCGGACATGAGCGTCGACGAACTGATCCGAGACTCCCAGACGCCGTAAGGCCGCTGGAGGCGGCTCGCTGGGAAACACGTGTGCAACGGACGTTGCCAATCGCGTAGGGTCGGCCGCGCTGGCCGCCACGAAATCGCCGCACTTCCCACGGCTCAGCAGTAGTTCCCTTGCCGCCTTGTGGCGGGTATCTTGAACTCTGCGCGACCAATGATTCGGACTTTCCTCCGTCCCAGCCCGACTTACGCCGTCGAAGGCCCCGCCATGAGCCACGAAAACGAAATCGACAACCCGATTGACAATACGGCCCCCTTTAAGATCGAGTTGGCCGATCGGGTCAAGCGTCTCCCGCCGTACCTGTTTGCGCGCATCAATGCGGTGAAGTATCAAAAACGCCGCGCCGGAGACGACGTCATCGACCTGGGAATGGGAAATCCTTCGGATCCACCGCAAGACTTGGTGATTGAGAAGTTGGCCGAGGCTGCTCGCGACCCGCGCAATCACGGCTACAGCAAGGCACTGGGCATTGCGAACTTGCGTCGCGAATTGGCCAGCAAGTACTTCAAGAAGTACGGCGTGAGGCTCGATCCGGATACCGAGGCCATCGTCTGCCTGGGCTCCAAGGAAGGCTTCAGCCACATGTGCCTGGCGCTGGTCGGTCCGGGAGATACGGCAATTGTTCCGGCCCCGTTTTTTCCGGTCCACGTGTATGCGGTCGCCTTGGCTGCGGCAAACGTAATTTCGCTGGAAGTGGCCGACAGCGAGAAGTTTCTGTCGAACATCGCCTACACTTGCGAGAAACTGTATCCCAAGCCCAAGCTGCTGATCATCAACTATCCCCACAATCCGTCGACCGTGACCGTCGAGCCGGAATTCTTCGTCGACGTGGTGAAGTTGGCTCGTCGCTATGGGTTCATGGTCATCAGCGATTTTGCCTACGCGGACGTGGCGTTCGACGGCTACCAGCCTCCCAGTTTTCTGGCGGCGCCGGGGGCCAAGGACGTCGGTGTCGAGTTCACCACGATGAGCAAGGGCTACAACATGGCCGGCTGGCGAGTCGGCTTTTGCGCCGGCAATGCCGAGATGGTCCGGGCGCTGGGCACGATCAAAACCTACTACGACTACGGCATGTTCGCCCCCATTCAGATCGCCGCGATCATGGCCCTGCGGCACACCGATGCGGCGGTCGAGGCCCAAAGCGTTTTCGTACCAGCGCCGCCGCGATGTGCTGTGCGACGGGCTGCGACGCATCGGCTGGGAAGTGACGCCTCCCCGGGCCGGCATGTTCGCTTGGGCTAAAGTCCCCGAACCGTGGGCCAGCCACATGGACACCATGCAATTCGCCACGAAGTTGTTGGAAGAAGGGGATGTGGCGGTCAGCCCGGGGAGTGGTTTTGGACCTGCCGGCGAGGGTTATTTACGCCTTGCGCTCGTGGAAAACGAGAATCGCCTCAAGCAGGCCGTGCGTCAAATCGCCCGCTGCCTGGGAAGCGAAACCAAGCCTGCCGGACACGTCGCCGGGCCACGCGCGGCAGGCTAAATGTCTGACCTGCGGTCTTGCGACCTATACTTTCTTGAATCCGGTGGGTTCGCTCTGCTCGCACTCCGCCCCACCCGATGTGTCAGACACCGTCTGATCTGCGTACTGCGGTGCTCGCCATCATTGCCCTTGTAATCCATGCAAACCGCGCAATTCCAACTCCACGCCGAAATCGAACAACAACATTGGTGGTTCGTCGCACGGCGGCGAATCGTGCGCAAGCTGATCGGCAGCGTTGTGCCGCCGGACCCGACCACCACGGTGATCGACGTCGGCTGCGGCACCGGCGCGAATCTGGCGGCGCTGGCTGATGATTACCGCTGTGTCGGAATCGACACCTCGGCCGAAGCCATCGAATTGGCCCGGCAGCGATTTCCGCAGGTGACGTTCTTGAATGGCTTTGCTCCGCACGACTTGCCGGCGGAAATCCTGAATGACGCCCGCCTGGTGCTGCTGACCGACGTGCTGGAGCATGTCGCGGACGACTACGCTTTGCTGTCGGAACTGCTTGCGGCGGTGAAGCCTGGCACGTTTTTTCTGCTGACCGTGCCGGCCGATCCCGGCTTGTGGAGCCCGCACGACGAAAGCTTTGGGCACTATCGCCGTTATCGGCTGGCCGATTTCCAAGCTTTGTGGGCCGGGCTTCCGGTCGACACGCATATGGTCAGCTATTTCAATGCCCGATTGTATCCTATGATCAAGTCGGTGCGCTGGTGGAATCGGTTACGAAAGCAATCGGCTGGCGCGGCCGGCACCGACTTTTCCTTGCCCCCCCGCCCGATGAATCGACTGTTGTCGGCCGTGTTTGGGGGCGAAGCCGAACGGTTGGTTGATCTAGCGGTCGGCCGCGGCCACCTGGGCTATTGCCGCGGCGTGAGCCTGGTGGCGTTGATCCAGCGCACGCGCCAGTCCCATGGCGCCCCGCTGCAAACCGGCCGACGCCATTGCGGATCTTTTTGATCCAGTGACCAGGATCCGGGCGCCACCGACGCGCTTCTTTGGACCTCGCCCCTACCGGCCGCCGTGCGCCAGCGATATACTGGCTCAAATTTGCGCAACCGGCCGCTGGCACCGTGACGGCCTTTGTTGCCTCGCGATTGCGCGGCGGCAACATTGTCGATCGGGGCATTTTGCCGCGAGCGCAAAAAAATAGAGGGTCCTTGCTCGCCGGGGCAAGAACCCTCTTGTTGGCTGTCTGGATTGGGTGGGCTTGCGCTCGCTTGCTCCAGAGACCCACAGCCGTAATGAGCGTATCGGGCCGCCGAGAGCTGGAACTTTAACGGCGCTCCGTCCGCCCTAACGACCGGCAACTTACCTGGGGAGCGATGCAAGACATGAGCGCAACTGCCAAGTTGGCCTTGGAAGACGGCACGGTTTATACCGGCGTTAGTTTCGGTGCAACCGGCGAAGTCGACGGCGAAGTTTGCTTCAACACTTCCATGACCGGTTATCAGGAAATCCTCACCGACCCCAGCTACCGGGGCCAGATCGTCACGATGACCTACCCCGAGATCGGCAATTATGGGGTCAACTTGGAAGATCTGGAAAGCGCCCATCCGCATTTGTCCGGCTTCGTCGTGCGGAATCTGAGCAAGCTGGCGAGCAATTTTCGCGCGGACGGTCCGCTGGAGGCCTATCTGGCCCGGCACGGCGTGATCGGCGTCACCGGCATTGATACTCGGGCGCTGGTGCGCCGCTTGCGGCAACACGGGTCTCTTAAGGGAGTTTTGTCCACGTTGGATCTGGACGACGCCAGTCTGGTCGCCAAAGCGAAGTCCAGTCCCGGCCTCGTGGGTCGCGACCTGGTCCGCGAGGTTGTGCCGGCCGCGGCCAGCCAGTGGACCGAGCGTCTCAATCCGTTGTCGCGCACCAACACGACGGAAACAGCGCGACCGGCGAGCTGGCGCCGAAGTGCCCCACGTGGTGGCATTGGATTACGGCATGAAATGGAACATTGCCCGGCATCTGGCCAACTCGGGTTATCGCGTCACGGTGATGCCCGGCACTGCAACTGCCGACGAAGTGATGGCGCTGGGCCCCGACGGCGTCTTTCTGTCGAACGGCCCCGGCGATCCGGAGCCGCTGGATTATGCCATCCGCACCGTCCGCGGTTTGCTCGGACTCACCCCGGTATTCGGCATTTGCCTGGGCCATCAATTGTTGTCGTTGGCCTGCGGAGCGAAAACCTTCAAACTCAAGTTCGGCCATCGCGGAGCCAATCAGCCGGTGCTGAACCTGCAATCCGGCCGGGTCGAAATCACGTCGCAGAACCACGGTTTCGCGGTCGTTGAAGACGATTTGCCGGCGGCGTTGGAAGTGACCCACCGGAACCTGAATGACCGTACGATTGAGGGCTTGCGGCATCGCGAAGTGCCGGCCTTCAGCGTTCAATATCACCCGGAAGCCTCGGCCGGGCCCCACGACAGCGATTATTTATTCAACCAGTTCCGCGAGCTGATCGCCGCCAGCAAACGTTGATCACTCAAAGAGCAGGCACACAACATCCAGTGCCGCCGTAGCTCGGTCCACGCCGTGCCGCGAACCGCCCAGGTAGTCCGTCCAAATCGAAAGAGCGCAACGAAGATATTGCTCGCGAGATTCTTCGACGAGTTGCGATCCCACGGCCGTCACCACGGTTGGCCACAGAACCGCCAGCTCGGCCAGAGCGTCCGCGTGTCCGTTGATAGCCCCATAGACTACGTCGTCTAAATGTTCGAGCAGCTCCAACACGGCCGCAGTTTGATCCGAGGAAACGCGCGATGCCAGGGCTCCGCAGCCGCGGGCCGCGCCGGGCTGCTGGTCGCTTTGGAAGCGCGGATGCGCCCCGTCGGCCCGTTGCACCGGCTCCAAGGAAGTGAGCGAATCGACCACCGGCGTCTCCACGAGTCCCCAGGGGGTCGCCTGCCAGGCATCTCGCTGCGGCGGCCCATCATCGGATCGCAATTTATGGCGCAAGCGATCTCCCAAATCGTCGAGGCCCGCTCTCCCCAGCGCCGGCAGCGGCTGAGCCAATTCGGCGGCTAGCAGCGAGGTCCTTCCGCCAGCGAGCGCCGCGGCTACGAAGCCGGCCCAACCGGTATCGGGGGTGTGGCGGTTGGTGCGGCCATTTTCACTGATGTCCACCACAGCCAGACCATGATGCAAGGCTAGCCGTTGCCGTTCGAGCGGATCGTCGTCTGCCGCCAGAATCCGAAACGGACGCTGCGGCGAAGCGCAGTCCCGTCGAAAAAGAAAACTCGGTGCGACATGCAACAGGCAGGCAATTGATCAAACCTGCGATGATCTGAACCGTGTCCGCGTAGCCGCTGATTGCCACCCTTGGCTGCGCCAAGGCCGATTCGAGAACGATCGCGATTCCAGCGGGCCCCAGTTGGGTAGCGAGGTCGGCGAGCAAGTGCCGGTCGACGACCGTCCCCACGGCATCAAGACGCAACTGGGCGAGCTGCTCGGGCACCTGGTCGTAAACGATCAAGGCACCGGCGGATTCCGCGGCGCGCCACACGTTGAATGGATTGTTGGCGTACAGTCCGAAAACTCGCCGAGAGATTACCAGGCACTGGGTATAGATTTGTTGCCCGCGCCCGCTGTACTCCGCCCCAGCGGCCACAGTTCGACTAACGCAAAAAGCGCCGCTTGGCAGCGGGTGAAAGTTGAAGCTCACGGCCGTCGTTGCGGGGTCGCGCAAGGCGTCGTGCGACGGTCCCCAGGCGGCCAATTCGTGGGCATCCGCCGCGCTGATGCCAAGGCTGTGGCCGAGCAATTGGTACCCGGCCGCACGGCCGGTTTGCCCTGAGGCGAAAATGGCTTGATCGATCAACACGCTGCGCTCCTGATGCTTTTTGTTTTTCTTTTTGCTCGAATGTCAGCCTGGACATTAACTGTGCGATGCGCCGGCCATCCGGCCTTACTCTTGCTGGCGGCTTAGCTCACCGCTCGACACCCAGCTACTACCGGCAGTTCCCCAACTGCTCCACAAGCCACTCAAAGGGCTCGATAATACCGCGTGGTTCGATCCGCAACGGAACACATTCCCGGGCCGCGTGAGAATTAGCTCGGCGATACGCGCACGCCCCCGCCACGCCCGAGGCAAAGAAGCGATGTCGGCCGAACCGCTCGACGCATAACCGCCACAGCCCGGGCGTGTGCCGCTGGGCAAAAACCGCCGGATCGGCAAAGCAATCCGTGCATTGGTCGGCCTTCGTAAAGATGATTGCGACCGGACGCGTCGGCCAGCCTCGTTTTGCGCCGGCCGTGAATTCTCCGAGGTAGGTAAGCAGTTTCATGCCGCAGAACTCCTCATCCAATGCGGTCTGCTGCAGTCTGTGCGCATCGAGCAGAATCAACGCGGCGCCAGCTTTCTGCAGAAATGACCGTATGACTCGATAGCTGTGTGCGTGATCAATTTCGCGCAGCAGCGATTCGCCGGCCATGTCGGGAATAATGATCTCCAAGGGATGCGACTTTCGCGGCAGTCGCGCCTCGCAGTGTACCCAGTTCCAGCGGTCAGGTTCTCCAGGGGTCTTGGGCGGAAACTCGCAACGTGCCAGGGCCGCCGCGGTGGTTTGCTGCAAGGTGACGGAAAACGCGCCACGCGCCAACAACTGCAACCGATCGGGAAGCCGGGAAAGCATGTCGAGCAGCATGCCCAAATAAACGGTTTTGCCGACGCCGCTCGAACCCATCGCCGCGATCATCTGCGGTACGTTTTCTTTGCCCTGGGCCTGTTGGGTGAGTGCGAGCGGCGCCGAACAATGCCGGCAAAGCTCCGTGTCCCGCAGGTTCTCCCGGTCGCATACGTAGCAAATGAGCGGAAGCGCGCATTGCTTCGCCAACTGCAACGAACTTAGCGGGACCGTGACCGATCGGGTCATGCGATCATCTCCAACGGGTGAACGTCAGCCGCAACTTCGGTGACTGCTGGTTGGACCGACTCGTGATGAATAAAATTCTCGGCGGGTTGCTCGATTATTAAATCGCAGACTCCCAGCGCGCAGCGGAAGCCGATATTGTGCTTCCGGCTCAACGGGTGATCGCCGCTTTGGAAGCGGCAGGTTGCCTGAGCATCGAAATAAGTGTCGAATGCGCCGCCACGTAGACTGCAAAACGAAGATCCGTTATCCGTGTCCGAGTTGCTGTCCAGAAGGTCTGGGTCCTCGAGCCGTCCGCTGGTCCACTCCCAGACATTGCCGATCAATTGCCGCACATCCCCAGCACTTCCTCCGGCCACGAACGCTTCGACGGGTGCGGTGAAGCCTGGACCGGATCGCCATAGATTGGCTCTATTTCTATCCATGGCATCACCCCAGGGGAACGTTCGCTCCGACTGAGTGCCGTCCGGCAAGGTCACCGGCCACGCTCCCGCTTTGATCCACTCCGCATCGCTGGGCAGTCGCTTGCCGACCCAGCAGGCATAGGCCGAAGCCTCAAACCAATTCACTCCGGTTACGGGATGGTTTTCCCAGCCGCGTTCATACTTTCCGTTTTTCCAGAACCGCGGTCCGAGGGCGCCAGTCTCGTCCACGAATTCCGACAGCATCTGCCAGATTTCAGGGTCCCACAGCGAATGCTCCGCATATCCGCCGCTAACGACAAACTGGTGATATTGGCGGTTCGAGACCGCAAAACGATCGATGTAGACCGCGTCGATCCACACTCGCTGCGGTCGCTTGGCCGCGTGGTTGCTTTGGTCTGAAGTAACCCTGACTTTGCTCCCCGATGCCGCTACGAGCATCTCTCCGGCCGGAATGAGCGACATGCCAGCCTCCAGCGCGCTCGCGGCCCGCGCGGCTTGCCGCGGAGCGAGGTCCTGCACGATTTGCGGTCGTAGCAACAAGGCATATCGGTCGCTGGCCAACATATGGTCGACGAGGGCTGGCAATTCAAAGGGAGGCGAAGGTTCCGTGAGCCCGGACGTATCACTGGCTGCGGCCTCCGTTGCGGGAGGTACCGGGACTGCCTCGGCGGTTGACGGGGAAACCGCGTGGCGCACGCGCGTCCCGTCTCGCCAAGGAAGCCCCAGAGCTCCGCCCCCAAGTATGGCGCCGAGCACGGATAAGGCATGCTGGTGTCGCACCAGGCCGGCCGTCATTAGCAGGACGCCAACGGTGAGCGCCGCCAGTCCGATCGAATAGGTTTTGGTTTTTGTCCGGTTCATCGATTGGAATCAACCTTCATTCGCATTAAGCGACGACTTGGTCGCCGGCTGACGTATCTGCCGGTCGTGTTGCAATTGAGCAAATTGGGCCATCACCGCACCCAGAACCGGGTCGTGGTTTGTGTTAGCCGGGTCGAGCGTCTGACCGCCTCGGGAAGCACTGTTTCCATACATTCCAAGAGAATTGCGATCCTCCGATAGTTGCGATTGTCGCTCCAGCAAGCGACGTAGGTGACGCAATTCAGCGTTCCATTCGGAGCGTTCGTCGACAAACTCACGGCGACTCTCGGCCAGGTGGTTCGCCAATTCAGCGGCGTAGCGGCGTACGGTTTCGAGTTCGGCCCGCAACTCGCGGCGCTCTAACTCCAACTCGCAGATCTGCCGCTGTGGCTCGGTCTCGCACGCGTTGCCGACGACTTGCGTTTGGGCCCGGGCTTCGAGCAGTTCCTCGCGCAAGCGGGCGAGTTGGGCCCGCGCTTTCGGCCAGCTCGAGTGCGGCGCCCGCCAATTGACTGATCTGGACGCGCGGCGTCCAAGCTACGTTGCAATTCGGCGCGATCCCTTTCGAGTTCGTTGAGCCGCGGTGACTGGTCGGACCCAAGCGTGGCCGGATCACCCGACTGGTTATGCGCCGCTGAGGCAGCCGAGAACCGCTCGCGATATTCGGCGATTTCAAACTTGGCCGCCGACAGTTCGGCTTCCGCTTGCGCCAGTCGCTCTTGGCATTGGGCTGCAAGCGTACCGTCGACGACGGCGTGGGCGGAGCTTTGCTGAGAGAGGTGCTGGCGCTGAATATGCAGTTCGTGTGCCTCTCGATCCAGCTGCGTTCTGCGAATATCCAGATCTGCGAACAGCCGGTTAACGAGCAAGGAAAGCGCCGCCTGGTTCTTGCGCAGTTCGACAATGGGCTGTCCCAACGACGGACAACCGCCCAAAGCGTCGGCGGGTAGAAATTCGCGTGACACGGCTAACGGCCAGCAGGTATTTGCCCACCTGGCGCGCAACCGAACTGATACGACGATCAGTGGGCGGATACGTGCCTAGGCGGATCAGACAGTCCAATGAAGATGGGAATTACGCTTGTCGGGCCGTTTTGAAGGGACGTAACCGTTGGCCTGACTCGGAAACTCTAGGTCACCAGTTGCCGACTGGCAAATAATGTCTAGTCAAGGGGTACACAAACAAGCAAGGAGTGCGAGTATCGCGCCAGTTTTTATCTTTCAAAAACTTTTCGTCATTTTAAAAAACCACTGTGGCGACACGGTTTAGAGACAGCATTGCGCCGCGAGAAACGCTCGGCCCCCTTGGCAAGAGACTGGTCGTGTGCCATGTTTTTGGACCGGCCAGGACGGAGTCTAGATTGTTTTTTAATTTGATTTAGGAGGGTGTTTGGATGATTCGTTCATTGATTTGTGGTGTGTCGTTGGTGGCAAGTTGTGGATGGTTCGCTACGGCAGCGCAGGCCGCGACCACTTCGGGTCTAGAATTCTTGTTGGCTAGCGCCAGGCTGAACCGGATGGTTCAAGCGGGCAACTGTTGCACTCCCGCAGTGCCGCCAACCTGCGTAACCCCGGCACCGGTCGCGCCCTGCTGCCCGACGCCGTGCATCACTTATCGTCACCGCCATGTGCTCCATAAGGTTTGCTGTGGCTGTTGCCAACCGGAACCCGTCAAAACCGTGCTGGCAGCCAAGAATCCTTGCACCGGCTGCCCCGTGGAAATCCCGGTGTGCATCCCCGGCTGCACCACCGGCGAGCCCGCGGTTTGCTGCGGCACAGGCATACTCGGCCGCGACACCGTGTCGTATACTTGGTCGAACGGCTTTGAGATCAAAGTCGCCTTTAAGCACACGGGCGACGTGATCGTCACCTCGTACGGCAGCTAAACTCGCCGGCGACCGTTAAAGCATTAGCGACAGCCCGGCGGGGCGCGTTCCCGCCGGGCTGTTGTCGTTTACGATCTCGATTATGATGCAGGCCATGTTGTCGGTTATGGTTGCATCGCCGTGAACTTTGCCTGCGCTCGCGAGGTCGAATCCGCCGTGGCCAAGAAGAATCGCCGTAAGCGTTCGCCGGAATCTCGGCCCCCGATCGAACCCGTCGGAGAATCGCAAGCAGCGGACGCATTGACCGTGGCCTGGATGTTGGCCGTGATGACCGCGCTGATGTGCGAGTTGGGAGCGGTTGGGGCCGCCTGGGCTGTTTCCGCCCGGCCAGATTGGGCGAATCTCGCGCTGCTGCGAGACATGTCGATTTTCACTTCCCTGGTGGTCGGAACCGTATCGCTGGCGATGGCGGCTGCCGTCTGGAAAATTCGCCGCGAGCCTCCGCCCGTCGGCATTACCGTGTTTGCCGTCGTCGTCGGCGCGGAGCCGCTGTTGCTGCTGTTGGGCAGAGCGTTGCTGCGGTAGCCGTTGAGCGGGAAACGACTCCTACGCAATCTTGCGGCGAGCCGCCTGCGTTACGTCGACAGACTTTATTTTGGCGATCGCTCCGCCGGCGACTTTTCCGTGAGTTTCCACAAGTCGCCGTAGCAGCGGCCAAATCACGGGACCGTTTTCAATCAGCCATCGGGAACGGAAGAAGAAGCTCGCAAAACACTGTTCGAGCAGGCCGGAAACTTGCTCCGGCGAGAGATGCCGGTATTTCAGCACCGGCGTGTAGACGCTGAACTTCGAGAAGTCGAACGTGGCAATCTGGTCGTGGATCTGCTTGAAGAAGTGGGTCCCTGGGTAAGGCGTCACTACGTTGAAGTTGGCGAACGTGGGATTCAACTTGCGGGCATAATCGAGCACTGCCAGGATCGAATCGGCCGTGTCCTCCGGAAAGCCGATCATGAAGCCCGCCACGGTCCGAATGCCCAATTCGCGGCAGGCATCGATGAACTCGCGCTGACGATCGACGGCAATCGGCGCGCGCTGATGATCGCGCAGGACCGATTCGTTCGGCGTCTCCACGCCAAAGGTGATGCTGGCCAGGCCGACTTCGCGCGAGCATGCGCAACGTGTCGGGCTTGAGCAGATCGATGCGCGACTCGATCGAAAACTGGACCTTCTGCGGCAGACCGCCGATCAGTTCCGCCAAGCGCGTCATGCGCCCGCGGTCGAGTCCGAAGAGCGGGTCGCGAAACTTGAACGAGCGGAAACCGTAACGCTTCATTCCCCATCGCAGTTCCGCGACCACCGATTCCGGCGAACGGAAGCGAACCGCATTTTGCTGAACGATATAGGGGCAATAGTCGCATTTCAGCATACATCCGCGGCTCTGTTGCACCATGCCCGTGGGAAACACCGAGAAGTCATAGCTGA
The DNA here is from genome assembly GCA_963807715.1 of uncultured Planctomycetia bacterium. Classification (GTDB taxonomy): domain Bacteria; phylum Planctomycetota; class Planctomycetia; order Pirellulales; family PALSA-1355; genus CAWECK01. Next base: position 81,513 of record CAWECK010000010.1, on the reverse strand, counting down.
TGCGGAATCGCTCCGGTTCGAACAGCGACCAGTCCGGCACGGGGAGCGCGTCGAGATCGGCAACCTGGCCGACTGCCACCTGCCGCTGAGGGCTGGCCAACACCTCGTCCAGCTTCCACCAGAGTTGCTCCGGTTCGCCTTTTACAAGCGTGACGTCGAGCCCGTCAAACGCCTCGGGCAGCATGTCCGCTACGAGCCCGGTCGCCAGCAGTTTGCAGCCCGGGTTTTGGTTCAGCGCTTTTCGCATGGCCTTGCGTTCCATCGGCAGCGTCACCAGCGCCGGGTTGAATACGTAGATATCGGCGCCGCGCGGAACGCTGTCCTCCGCATATTCCACCGTATGTCCCAGCCCACGAAAGATGGCAGCCAGATAAGCAAAGTTAAGCGCCACCGGACGGCGGTCTCGTTTGAACAGGTGGCGTATCAGTCGGCTGCGCAGTCGTCGGCCACCTGGAAACTGGCCGACGCCATAGCCGCCGGCGAAGTCCTTGGCCGCATCTTGTTTTCGCGTGTCCCACAAGACGACTCGCATAGTCCTGCCTTTTGTTGTTCGAAGCCCAAGGTGCAAAGTTTGCGGCCAGACGCGGACCGGCTTCGTCAAGCCGTATGGCATTGACGGTTGTTGGCGGCATCCGATTTAAGCGGCGAAATCACTTGCAGGGTGCCGCCGCCAGGTTGCGCATATCGAATGCCGCGCCACAGCAAGGTTCGGCCCCACGCAGATGCCAACAAGCCGATCAGGTTCAGCGCAGCGGCCAAGGGATGGCACACGAGATCGAAGCGTCGCGAAGCGGTCAGTTGCTGCTGCCGGTCCGGCAAGTAATAAGCCGCAGCCCATTGCCACAGCCATGCCCTTCCAAACTGCGCAAGATACAAGAGTCCGACGACCCCGCCCGGCAGCCAACTCCAGACGCTGCCTCGCACCAGCAACACCAATGCCACGACAGCATTCGACCAAAAGAAGAACTGGTTGGCAGCGGATATTAGCACTCCCAGCAGCCACCAACCGGGCACGTTCCAGCGGATGATCACAAGCTGACGGCGCAAGAAGGCAAACATCTGGTGCCAGTCCATATCCAGCGGCGACGCCACGATGGCCATCGGTTCGAATTCAATGTGGACCCCGGCCGCCGACAGGATGCGCCAAGCGACCATGTCGTCGCTGAGTGCCGTTTGCCAGGCCGCGTGCAACCCGACCCGCTCGTAAACATCCCGACGGATGGCCCACGAACCGCCCCAAACGAGATAACCTCGACCGGGACAACTGAGCGGAACCAGCGAGTGATCGAGACTTGCCAACAAGAGATTCGGGAGCGTCGGACGGAGGGGAACGAACCAGCGGTACGAGGAAGCCGCCGCCATCCCTTTGGGACCGATCCGTCGGGTCAATTGCCGCAGCCAATCGCGCCGCGGCCTGGCATCCGAATCGACGAATGCCAACACATCGACCTCAGGACCCAATGCTTCCACTGCCGCTCGCAGATTGTGAACCTTCTGGCCGCAGGTCGTCGCCGGTCCGGACACCACGACCTGGGCCGATGTCTGGTGATGCTCCAGAATCAGTCGTTCGATCAGCGCGTAAGCCGGGTCCTGTCGGCTGTCGACGACTAAGATCAACTCGTAGCTCGGGAAATCCTGCTGGAACAGCGCCGCGAGGTTTCCAGTCAACTCGGTGTCCAGGCCCTTGCAAGGGGCTATGACAGCGATGCGGTGCTTGCGTCCCTCGGCTTTAGGCGTGACGGCACGACCGTAGCTAAACCGACGATGCTCCCAAGTCTGCAGCAGCAGCAGCACGGCCTGCCCCAATGCAGCGGTCGCAGTGATAAGATAAAGCGCCAACCAGACTTCCATGTCGTCCGCCGCCGCGAAGTGGCCTCAAGGCCGACGGCGTACAGCTCCAGCCCCGACGCCCTCGGCAAGACGGCCGAGAATAGCCGGGCACGTAAGCTGGGTCAACGCCGGCTTGCGTCGATTACCAGCGGCGTCCTCGATTCCCTCTCGACATCATGGCTTTGCGCTGGGCTGCTGACATTGCTTGCAACTGCCGAAAGTATTCGTCAGCCTGTTGGGCCACCGCGTGGGCGTGCGTCTTGAATTCTTCCGGCGTCACTTTGTTGGGATTGGGCACCGTCGCTTCTCGGACCAAAGCGGCGTCCGGCTGGACCGTTTGCCCCTTCGTGAGCGGCTTGCCAAGCACTCCCTGATTGCCCAGTTCCATGAGCCCGGCCTCCAGCATCTCATCGGCGTTCACGTATTCATGCTTGTTGAGCACCTGGTTGTGATTGCGATCCGCATCCTTAATAACCTTCTCGGCCAACTCATCGACTTGGCTGCGGAAGGCGGCATCCGGAGGCAGTGGCTTGGATTTGCCAGCGGCCTCAAGTCGCATCATCGGCGCCGTCGCGGCGAGTGTTAAAACGAACGCGGCAATCAGCTTGATGTGGCGTGGCATGATTTGATTCCAGGGAGCGTTAGAGCGAGTTTGCGCCGCTGGGCATTGCCGCCGTGTCGCGCGGCTGCGGCAAGCCGTTGTTGCTGCGATGCGGGTGCTGCTTGCGATGAGGACGCCCCGCGTTCATGTCAGGTCCCGGCATGCCCGCAAACGGAGTGTTTCTGCCGAGAAGACGTGACGCCCGCGACCGCGCCGCGAGCACGAACTCGGGGCGACTGATTTGTTTCGCCCCTGGCAGCATCACGCCATTGGATTGGGCGTTCAGCGCGTTGGGGGGCAGACCTCGCAGCGCACCGTGTCGCGCCAGTTCGACAATGGACCTGTTCAATTTCGGTTCTACCGCCTTGAATTGATCCGGGGTAAGAAAGCCGCTCTTGTCCGCATCCGCCTGCTGGAAGATGCGTTCCGCCGTTTGATCGACGGGAGCCCATGCGGTGGCAATCATCGTGTCGCTTTGCGCCTGTGCGGCTCCACTGATAATCAAGACAAGTATACCGACAACCGCCGCCGTCGAAGGCAAGTCTTTGCATTCCATGACACACCTCGTGAACGCCTGAGCCTGAGATTTTCTTCACATACCTTGAACCCCGGCGGCTTCTGCTGGGCGTCGATTAAATGCGGACCTGTCGAAACTTTCATAATTTCGCCAGCCACTGCCCCATCGCACGGCGGTCGCTTGTCGGACTGCAGGCTAACAAAATATTTCCGGCCATCCGTGGTTGCATTCCAAGGAACACTTGATAAACTCCTACTCCGTGGGAAATACGCCCAAAATAATTGTTATAAATGGTTGTTCTATGGGTATCATGCCCATTACAATCAAGGGTCTCTCGTCTGCCGCGAGCGAGCACCAAGGCGTCGGACGGGGCGCCGGATCCGATTGGCCGACGAACGAGCCTTTTTATCGTGCAACTCCCTATGCCGACTCCCCAGGAACTGATCCTCGGCGAGTTCACCCGCACACTCGACCAGCGCTACCGGCTATCGTTGCCGACCGAGTTGCTCGAGCCTCTGATGCACGGCACCAGCGACGCAATCTTGGCCAAGGAGCGGCCGGGCGCGATCAGTTTGTGGAATGCCGCAGTCTGGAAGGAGAAACTCAATGCCGGCGTGGCCTTGGTGCATGGCAAGATGCGGGCCGGCAAGCTCGAGGGGCGCTGGGACGAGGTCCAATCGCTGGGGCGCCTGCTGTCGACGCGTCACCGCGGGGTGCCGTTGGCCGGACGGGGCAGATTAGTGATTCCCGAAGGATTTCGCGAATTCCTGGCCGTGCAGCCGGGGGCCGAAATATTGCTGATCGGAGCCGGCGTTTGCGTGGAGATCTGGCAGCCGCAGGCCTGGCTGCAATATGTCGCCGTGCAAATGCCCGAGTTTCGGCAACTCTTCGACCGGCTCACGCAGTAGCCAAAACGCTTCCATCGACCAGCGTGTCAATCCAAAAGGGGCTTCCGGCCATCCTATTTTCAATCGATCACGCGATCGGCTGGATCGCTTGTCCCTCGATCTTCAGCGTTCATGCCTGGTAGGGAGCACCCCATGTTGCCCCTGCCCGTGAGTCATCCGGTTGGGAATATACAAGTCGCCAGGGAGCGGCATTTTTTGGCACGGAAGCCAAAGCTTTCTTCCTACCGGGCATGACGTTGAGTTTCAAACCATGCGTTGGCTGCCGGCCCCACCACGGGCCAGGTGACGTTCGATGGCGGCACCGATGAAGCCGGCAAACAACGGTTGCGCTCGGGTCGGTTTCGATTTGAATTCCGGATGAAACTGCACGGCCACAAACCAAGGATGGTCGGGCAGTTCGATGATTTCGACCAGGCTGCCATCCGGACTGGCTCCGGCCACAAGCAGGCCGTTGGCCATGAATTGCTGCCGGTACACGTTGTTGAACTCGTAACGGTGGCGATGACGCTCTGAAATCATGGTGCTGCCGTAGCATGCCGCCGCCCGGCTGGTGGGATCGAGCGACGCCGGCTGCGCTCCGAGCCGCATCGTCCCTCCCATTTCGGTGATCGTCTTTTGCTCGTCGAGCAAGCAGATCACCGGGTGCGGAGTGTCCTTGCTGAACTCGGTGGAATGGGCCCCTTCGAGGCCGATCACGTGTCGCGCGAATTCGATCACGGCGCATTGCATTCCCAGGCAAATGCCCAGAAACGGAATCTGCCGCTCGCGGGCAAAGCGGATCGACTCGACCTTGCCTTCAATGCCGCGCTCGCCGAATCCGCCGGGAACCAAAAGTCCGTCGAAGCCTGACAGCAGTCGTTCGGGCCCCTCGCGTTCGATCGATTCGCTCTGGATGCTCTGGATGCGCACTTGCGTTTGATGGGCGATGCCGGCGTGGTCGATGGCTTCGTAAATGGATTTGTAAGCGTCGCGATGTTCGGCATATTTGCCCACCACGGCGATGCTGATTTCCTGCTGCGGATTGCGCAGCGTGTGGAGCAGATCTCGCCAATCGTCCAGTTCCAGTTTGCCGGCCGGCAATGCCAGGCTGTCGACGATCAGTTGATCGAGCCCGTTATCGACAAGGCTCATCGGCACCTCGTAGATCGAAAAATCCTTGTCCTTCTCTTCGATCACGGCCGCGAGCGGCACATTGCAGAACAAGGCGATCTTCTCGCGATCCTCCCGGTCCATCGACCGTTCGGTGCGGCAAATCAAAACATCCGGCTGGATACCGATCTGCCGCAGCAAGCCCACGGAGTGCTGGGTGGGCTTGGTCTTGAGCTCGCCGGCCGCCTTCAAATACGGCACCAGCGTGAGATGGATATACAGGCAGTTGCGCTTGCCGACATCCAGCGAATACTGACGAATGGCTTCCAGGAATGGCTGGCTTTCAATGTCCCCCACCGTGCCGCCGATTTCCGTGATCACGACATCCACGTCCGGGCCGGCCAGCTTCTTGATGACTCCCTTGATTTCGTTGGTGATGTGGGGAATCACCTGCACAGTCTTGCCTAGAAATTCGCCCCGCCGCTCCTTATTGATCACCGACTGATAGATCTGGCCGGTCGTATAGTTGGAATGGCGCGAGAGGGGACTATGGGTAAAACGCTCGTAGTGCCCCAGATCCAAATCGGTCTCGCTCCCGTCATCCAGCACGTAGACTTCGCCGTGCTGGTAGGGGCTCATCGTGCCGGGATCAACGTTGATATACGGATCGAGCTTTTGCATCCGCACTCTCAAACCACGCTGCTCCAGCAGCATGCCGATCGAGGCGCTCGTCAGCCCCTTTCCCAGTGAACTGACGACGCCGCCGGTCACGAAGATATGTTTGGTCATTGATCACCGAAGGTTTTTTATGGTCGAAATCCGCCCCTGAGCCCGCCCGCCAATCGCTTACGGCTTAGCCGCCCCCATGCCGTTTCCGCCAACAATCGCCGCTGAGCCCGCGCGTTGCTCCATCCTAACGTCGCAGGGTCCGATCGACAAAGGCCCGATAGTCCGCGGGCGTGTCAATCCCCACGGTCGGCTCATTCACCACGCCGACGACAATCGAGTAACCCGACTCCAGCACCCGTAATTGTTCGAGGTTTTCCAGTTTCTCCAGCGGCGTCCTGGGGAGCGATGCCAGGAGAAGCAAAAAATCTCGCCGATAAGCATATAGTCCCACGTGCTGGTAAAAGTGGGGCGGGTCAGCCGTTAGCAGCCGGTCTTCCCACTGCCGGGCGTGAGGGATTGGGCTGCGGCTGAAATACAGAGCCCGGCCGTTGGGGGCCAGCGCCACTTTGACGCAAGAGGGGTCTTCGAACTGGGCTCGATTGCGGATCGGCGTCGCCAAGGTCGCCATGACGCTAGTCGGGTTGCTTTCCAGCAATTCGATCACCAGGTCAATCGTGCTTCCCGCCAGTTCCGGTTCATCCCCCTGCACATTCACGAAAATGTCGGCGTCGGGCAGTGCGCGGGCCACTTCCGCGACTCGGTCGGTTCCGCTGGCACAGTCCGGGCTGGTCATGCGAACCTCGCCGCCAAAAGCTCGCACGGCCGCGGCGATTTCGTCGTGATCGGCGGCGACACACAGTCCGTCGGGCCGGCAGGCCCGTCGTGCGGCCTCGTAGGTGTGCTGAATGAGCGGTTTGCCGGTTTCATTGAGCAACAGCTTGCGCGGCAGCCGCGTGGAGGCCAGCCGAGCCGGAATGACCATGAAACTGCGCGCTTTGCAGCCGGTGAATTGGCGGTCCGTTAACGTCGGCGATTCCATGCCTGCCAGTACTCCTGGGTGGTAGTACGAGATTGTCCATTCGGTCTCTTTTACGCTGTTTGAGCGATCATTGGCAAGGGGCCAGGGCCGGCTGTGCCGGCCGCGCTTCGCCATGCCGCCCAAAAAACGGCCGGCACAGCCGAACCTACGAATTCGGAGCGGGGCCTACGAGTAGCGTGCCACGCGAGAGTCCAGGACGTGCCCTAGGGGCTGGCCAGGCCGCGCCGCAAGCCCGTCTAGGGGGATTTTGCCGCATTTGATACCATGCCGCCGGCCGCACCAGCCACCCGGAATGCTAGGCTTTCACTGCCCATTGAAACGGGCGAATATATTGGTGTCGTTGTCGAGCGAATAGCGGCCATCACCGCTCGAAGTCAATTCGGAGTGCTAGAGCATGTGTGGAATCGTCGGCTACGTTGGGTTTCGAGAGGCCACGGAGTTGCTAATCAGCGGTCTGCGGCGGTTGGAGTACCGCGGCTATGACAGTGCTGGAGTGGCCGTACTCGACAACGGGGAGGTGCACGTTGTGAAATCGGCCGGCCGCATCAATTCGCTGGTCGAACGGCTCGCAACCGATCCGGCGATCGGACATACCGGCATCGGCCATACCCGCTGGGCCACGCACGGTGCGGCGACCGACGGCAACGCCCATCCGCATTTAGGGGGCAACGGCGCCGTGGCGGTGGTCCACAACGGCGTCATCGAAAACTTCCGCCCTCTCAAAGAGCGACTGCAATCCGAGGGTTACCAGTTTCGTACAGCCACCGACACGGAAGTGATCGCGCACCTGATCGACAGTTGCCTGGAAAAACAGTTGGCCGGCGGAAGCTCCGGCTCGGCCGGCACGGCCGATCGGGTTGAGCCGTTGCTCCATGCGGTGCGCACGGCTTTGCAACAACTGCACGGCACGTATGGGCTGGCGATTCTGTTTCGAGATTATCCGGATGTGATCATCGCTGCGCGATTGGGGAGCCCGCTGGTGGTGGGCGTCGGCAATGGGGAGCATTTCGCCGCCAGCGACGTCTCGGCCCTGGCCGGTTCGACGGACAAGATCGTTTACCTGCACGACCACGAGATCGCGGTCATCACGCCCAACTCGCTGCGCATCGTGCATCGCGACTTCGGCCATGTCGACCCGAACGTGCAAGTGGTGGAGATCGCCTCCGGCGACGTGCCGTTGGACGGTTACGCCCACTACATGCAGAAGGAAATCTTCGAACAGCCCGAGACGGTGCGCAACGCGCATGCGCGGCCGCTTGAGCCTGGACGAAGCGACGGCCATCTTCGGCGGGCTGAATCTCTCGCCGCAGCAGCTTCGGTCGGTGAATCGGATTGTGCTCACGGCCTGCGGCACCAGTTGGCACGCGGCCTTGGTGGGCGAATACCTGCTCGAAGAGCTGGCGCAGATTCCCGTAGAAGTGGAATATGCCAGCGAGCTGCGCTATCGGAATCCGCCGCTGGACAATCAAACGCTGTTTTTCGCCATCACCCAGAGCGGCGAAACGGCCGATACGCTCGCGGCACTCAAGGAAATGAAACGTAAGGGGCATCCCACGCTGGCCATCTGCAACGTGGTCGGCAGTTCGATTGCCCAGGCGGCCGACGGCGGCATCTATTTGCACGCCGGTCCGGAGATCGGCGTCGCATCGACCAAAGCCTTCACTTCGCAGTGCGTCACGTTGGCAATGCTGGCCCTGTATTTCGGCCGGCTGCGCAACCTGAGCTTCGACGCCGGCATGCGAATCATCGAGCGGCTCAATGAGCTGCCGGGCCATGTCGAGCTGGCCTTAAAGAGCGACGCGACGGTGCGGCGGATCGCGGCCAAGTATTGCCACTGCACGAACTTTCTCTACCTGGGCCGGCATTACAACTTCCCCACCGCTTTGGAAGGGGCACTCAAGCTCAAGGAAATCAGTTACATCCACGCCGAGGGTTATCCGGCCGCCGAAATGAAACACGGCCCGATCGCCTTGGTCGACGAGCATACGCCAAGCGTGTTCCTGATACCGAAGGGGCTGGTTTACGACAAGGTAATGGCCAATCTGGAAGAGATCAAGGCCCGTGGCGGCCCGGTGATCGCCGTGGTGTGCGAAGGGGACACGCGCGTGGCGGACCTGGCCGACGACATTATCGAGGTGCCCAACGTGGAAGACTTCTTGCAGCCGGTGGTCATGACCATTCCGCTGCAATTGCTGGCCTACCACATCGCGGTGGCCCGAGGCTGCGACGTCGACAAGCCGCGGAACCTGGCGAAGAGCGTCACGGTGGAGTGAAACAGTCGTCGCGTGTCGCATGGCTGAACCGCAATCGCGCTTCGCGCTATCCAACCACTTTAAATTGCCCCCGTACTCGCGTGCGATGTGGGTTGCCGGCATTGTGTATGCCGTGCAAGTGGTCCTCTGCTCCGGTTTGCTGTGGGGCGTGTATGCCCAAGTCGGCGCGCCCGGGGCCAATTGGGCGGTGGTCTCGTCCGTCGTTGTCTTGCAGCCTGGCGTCACGCAGTCCATTCAGGCTTCGATCTTTCGCATCGTGGCGAATTTGCTGGGAGCACTGGTGGGACTTGCGTTCGGGTCGACCCTCGGCACCGGCGCCTGGCAAGTGATCGTGGCCATGGTGGTCGTGGTGTTTTGCTGCCTGGCCCTGCGGTTGGAACAGAGCTTGCGCACGGCCTGCGTGTCGGTGATCATCGTCATGACGGCCAGCTTGGGAAGCATCGCCACGACCGGCATGCAGCGAGTCATCGCCGTGGTCGTCGGCTCGACGCTGGCCGTCGTCGTGCAGTTGCTGTTCGAGGCCGCGTTCCGCCGGCTGCGCAATGGCCCCGCGCCGGCCAAACCGGCTGCGAAGCCGCACTCGCATGAAGAGTAGCAGCCACGGTCCCGGGTCACCTCTCTGGCTGGTGCCAACTCGCTTGGCTCGCTTTTCGGCTTCAGGTCAGATGAAAGACGAACGTAGCAGTTGATGAGCTACTTGGTGCCGGAAGCGGCAGGCTGGGGCGTTGTCTTGGCCGAATCGTCCCATCTGATTTTGCAATTGGGCAGGGCTTTTTGCAGGGCAGCGATGCCGGCAGGCGTGACTTTGGTCCTTCGCACATCCAAGTTGCCGAGCGTTGGCATGCTTGCCAGCAGAGACAGGTCGGACAACTGCGTGTAGCCGCAGCTTAGATCGGTCAGTTTCATTCCATTCAATGGCGCTAAATCGGAAACCTTTGAGGCACCGCAATCCAGCCTTGTTAGCGGCATCCCCTGCAACGGCGACAAATCGGATACCTGAGTGCCACTGCAATTCAGGTCGGTCAGGGGCATCCCTCGAAGAGGTGACAGGTCGGATACCTGTGTGTTGTGGCACGTAAGCCACGTTAACGGCATTCCTTGGAGCGGTGACAGGTCGGCCACCGAGTTGCGACTGCAATCCATCTTAGTCAGTCTCATGCCTCTCAACGACGACAGGTCGGTCACTTTCGTCGAAGCGAAATAAAGGTTCGTCAGATTCATCCCTTTCAGCGAGGACAGGTCGGATACTTGCGTAAAGTCGCAATACAGGCTCGTCAGCGTCATCCCTTGCAGCGGCGACAAGTCTGATAACATGCCCTTGCCAGGGCCCATGACCGTTCCGGTGCCGGTCAGTTCAGCTTGAGTGGCGGCATCGCCGCTCGATTCAATCCGGGCCAAACCCATGTCAAGGATTTTGACAGTGCCCTTCTTGTCTAAGAGCAGGTTAGCTGGCTTGATGTCTCGATGCACGACGCCTTCGCCATGGGCAAACTCCAAGCCTCGGGCTGCTTGCAGGATGTAGTTGACGGCCTTCTGCACGGTGAAGGGACCGTTCTTCTTCACCAAGGCGGAAAGGTCGTTCCCTTCCACGTACTCCATGACCAGGAAGTGAACGCCGTTCGCCTCGTCGGCATCGTGCGCAGCAACGATGTTTGGATGCAGCAGTTTGGCTGCCGCCACAACTTCACGCTGAAAACGAGCCGCTGCCGCCGCATCCTTCAGCATGGCCTTCGGCAACATCTTGATTGCGACAACCCGCTCCATCCGGCGATGTTCGGCCTTGAACACCTGCCCCATGCCCCCCGCCCCGATCTTGTCGCTGATCGTATAGTTGCCCAGGATCAGCGACTTGCCCCGGCCCTGGTAGACTTGCTGGACTTGGTACTTGGTCGCTTGCTTACTCTTGACGAGTTGCTGAGCAAGTTCCTGGGCGTCTTTAGGATGGGCCTTTGGCGGGATGAAGTTTTCCAGCTTGCCGGGAGCAATAATCCCGGAATCGGTAAGCTGCTTCACAAATTGTTCGAGGGCGACAGTCATTGCGTATTTCGAGGCGGAAGAGATAAAGTTTCAATTATAGGTGCCCCCACTATTGGTTCACAGAGAGCGACCGCTTGCCTGCGACAGGAATAGGCGCGACGCGCACGGCCCCACTTTCGCCGCCTAAGACGGGAAGACCACCCAATCTCACTTCCCCGTGAATTTCACCGTGGTCGGCACGTTCTTCCAGCGGAACTTTTTGCCAAACTCGGCCGGGCTGAGCATCAACTGATCGGTTGCCGTCTGCACGATCGCCACGAAGTTCGGCTGCCGCGCGGAGTCGAAGCGATGGTTGCCGTCGGCGCTCAAAATCAGCAACCCATCCTCCTGGTCGAGGATCACGCCGCGCAGCTCGGCGCTGGCGGCGTCCCAAAACCGGACCGTGGCATCCTGACAACCGGTAATCAGGAATCCGGCGGACGTGACGTTCACATAGTCGACCGGTGCCCACGCCGGCACGTTGTGAATGATCTTCGGCTCCTGCAAGTTCCATAGCTGCGCCGTATGATTGCCGCGGCCAACCAACAGCGACTGGCCATCGGGGGACCAGGCGAGCGACGTGGTCGTCGGCGGGCTGCCAGGGGACATGATCCGTTGGTTGACCTGAGTGCCGTTGGAAGTCTGCCACAGCCGCACTGATTCGTCAGTCGTTCCTCCCGCCAAAAGCGATCCATCCGGACTGAATGCGAGCGCCAAAATGGGCCGCGGGCCCAGCAACTCGCGCAGAAAGTCTCCCTTGTCGGGATGCCAAAACCGAACCGTGGTATCGGCGCTTCCCGAGGCCAGCAAGTTGCCGCGCGGCGACCAGGCCAGCGCGCTGACCGGCTTCGTGTGTCCGGCGAGGATGCCGGCGGGAGTGCCGGCGAGTTGCCAAAGTCGCACGTTGTAATCAGCGCTGGCGGCAGGAGTCGCGATGCCGCCCCCCGAGGCCAGCGTCTTGCCGTCCGGCGACCAGGCAACGCAAAGCACCGGGCCCGTATGTTCCTTGAGCGTGTGCAGCAGCTTGCCCGAGGCCGCTTGCCATAAAATGATCGTTTTATCGTGACTGGCCGAGGCCAACACCTTGCCGTCGCGCGTCCAGGAGATCGCGCTGATCGCGGCCGTGTGACCTTCCAGCGTTTTCAAGGGTTTCGCGGTGGAATTGTCCCATAACGACAGCTTGGTCGTACCGACGCCGGTTACGACTGGCCGGCCCGCCGACCAGACCGGCGGAGTTCTTTGAGAGATCGGATAGCTCTGCACCTGCTTGCCTGTGGTCGGCTCCCATGTGGATATCGCAATGGCGCTCTTCGCAACGAGCATATCGGCCGCGGGCCAGAGGTGCTCGGTCGCAGCGGTAACAAACGTCTTCACGAGCTTGCCGGTGTCGGCGTCTGAAATTTGCACGCCGCCGCTGGCGTTGGCGGTACAGACCAGCTTTCCGTCCGGCGACCAAGCGGCGCTATAGCACAAGCCGGCGATTTTCAGGGCCGGCGTCCCCACCGGCATTGCATAGATGTCGGCTTGCGTGGTATTGCCGACGAGCAGTTTCGCACCGTCGGGCGACCAGCGAACGACGTAATTGATGGGGTTCTCCAGCCCCAGCGTCAGGCTTGCCTTGCCGGTCGAAAGTTCCAAAACCGAAACGGCCCCTTCGGTAATGGTGACGGCCAGGTGTTGGCCGCTGGGAGACCAGGCAATCGATCGCACGTCCTGCCCCACTTCGGCTAGCACGTCCCCTTTGTCGGTCCCACCTTTCCACAGCCAGATGTAGCCGCTGTGTCCCCCAGCCGCGACCAGCCGGGAGCCGTCGTGCGACCAGGCCACGTGTTGCACGTAGCTTTTCAGGCCCCGGAAAACTCGCAGCGGCATTCCGCGGCGCGTATCCCACAGCCGCACGGTGACATCCCAGCCGCCGGCCGAAGCCAGGACGCTTCCGTCAGGCGACCAGGACAAGCCATACACTATCTGGTCGTGGCCGACCAACACGCCGCACCAGTTCTCCGCTGGCGATGTCCCAGATGCGCACCGTGCCGTCGAGCCCCCCTGTAGCCATCTGCCTGCGGTCGGGACTTACCGCCATGGCGTATAGGATGCCGCGGTGCCGTCGAGACTCGAACGTCCACGAGAGAACATCGTTGAGCGGACTCGGATGGGTCACCAGCGCTCGCACGCTCAGCGGTTTGCCCGGCTCGATCGACAGCGGCTCGGGCCGGATATTGAGGGGCTGAATGGAACTTTCCTGAGCAAAAGCCAACCCACCAACCCACGCCCAGAGAGTGCAGACCATCGCCGGCCGGAGTAGCGCCCCTGGTCGTATACAATTTAGACGTGTCATGTCGCAGGCCTCGTCGCTGAATAGAGAGGGCGCCTAGCAATGGGGCCATCTTATTACGCCCTGAGCGACGAATGAAGCCCCGCGACCGCGGAAGTTCGAGTAAATTGCGGCTGCCGTGAAATCCCTGTCGGACCGGCTGTGCCGGCCGCGATTTGGGCAACGGACATCCCTACGCGTTCCGAAGCGCGCTTAGAATTCTTCAACAGCCCGCACGGCCGGCCCTACGAAGGTGACAATCCAGTGGCGCCCAAAGTTGGGTGCCACTGGCTGGCGAGTTTGCGCGAAAGCTTACGGGATAGGCGAGCCAAGCCCTTTTGTTCGCTGGCGGCTGGCGCAAGCGGCTGTCGACTCGGCCGGTACGCCGTGGCAAAGTTTTCCAGTTCGGCGTCGGTGTAGTACAAGTACGCCACGTCAGCCGTCAGGTTTCGAATTCGGTTCACCTCAGCCGCTGTCAGGCGGTGCTGCCAATTGTCCAGATTGGCACGACTGTCGAGGGCCACCGTGTGCGGCGGATTGACTGACGCCTCTTTTGGGTTGAGAGAGTTGGAAAAGAACTCGATGGCCTTTTTGGTCGGAGCGCCGACGCGGATCCCCAGTTTTTTATGCAAATCGAAGAACTCGCCCCAGGGATTCAGCGACAGGTCTTCATGACGCACGATAACGATCTGCGGCGACGCCACCTTCAACTGTGCAACCACGTCGTACACCATCCTCCACAGCAGGCAGCCTTGGGCGATGATGTCGTCCGCCGGTCCACTGATCACGGCTTCCATTTCGGCGCGATACGGCTCCAGGTAATCGCGCATCAACAGCGGTTGCTCCAGCAAATGGCGATGATCAAAATGCCATTGGAGACGCTTCAGACTGCTGATCATGCTTACCGGCCGGCGGACCGTGACAATGCTACGGCAATTAAATCGAGACGCAAACCAGGGAATTGAAAATAGGGCGAAGGGATCTTTGATTACGGTCCACGAGTGGCGGACGTGGGCCTTTCGACACTCTTCGGCCTGGCAGCCGGTTTTCAGGACAGCCCGATAACCCTTCAGAAACGGGCGCTCGTTTTGCGGGCAGATGTACGAATAGTTGTGCCGCACAGCCTTCCGCATTCGGGGATGGCCATCGGTCACATTCAGCGGTTCGTGAATGAATTCGGCTTCTTGGTGAGCCGCGAGAATCGTCCCGACCCAGGTGGTGCCGGAGCGATGAGATCCGGTGACGAGGACGCGATTTTCAGGACGAGCTTTGAACAGCGATTTGAAAAACACAAGTCACTCCGCATGCCGCCAGGCATGTAAAAGGTTGTAGTGATAGCAGTACAGTCTGGCGGCGAAGGTAGCTGGCAAGCGGTTACCCGCTACCCAGACTCTTTATTCGGCATGACCGGCAAGCTCTCATTAGACAATCAATCTTACTTGGATATCCCTTTTTTCCTTTTGAAACACGGAGGCGGGGCCGACACGAAAGCTGGGCGGGTGGCCCTGCTCGGTAAAGTCAAGACGCGCATCCGCCAGGACTAATCTTGGGCTGCCCCACGAGGTCGCGCCTAAGTCGCCAGGCACCGCCCCGCTGGCAGAGCCTCAGGGACATGCCCAAAGGGTAGGGGGAATTCGGCTGCGACGGACACTTCTTGCCGAACCGCCGCGCGGCGAAGATTTTGACCGGCCAGGGCAAACCTGCGAGTCTAACAGGCCCCCTTCAAGCCAAGACGATCTTGGGTGATAATCGGACCGTACGAATACCTTTCGCATGCGGGCCCGTAGCTCAGTTGGTTAGAGCAGGGGACTCATAATCCCTTGGTCGAAGGTTCGAGTCCTTCCGGGCCTACTTGAATCATCATCGGACAAATCGGGACACAAGAGCCCAAGAGGGCCGGTTTTTTCGGCCTTTTTCGCGATTGTGGAGCCGGCCGCGACCGCGTCTTTCGGGACAACAGCGGACAACGGAAAACACGACGGCCCATCCGATGGTGCAACATCTGGTGCAACAGGCGGTGCAACAGGAATCGGCCGGGCGTCGTTCGTTCCGGTCGCCAATTGGCGGTTGGACTCGGCCGCGAGGGCGTCGCTGCCGGGAAGTTTCGGCAATCGGTCCAAGGCGGCCGACAGGTCGACAATGCCCAGGTGGGTGTATCGATCCATCGTGAGCGTGATCGTCGAATGCCGGGCCAGCGTTTGGGCCTCTTTCGGGCTGGCGCCGGCTCGCGCCAGATTGGAAATAAACTGGTGGCGCAGGGCGTGGAAATCGAACACGCGCCCGCTTTCGTCGATGTAGACCAGAAAATCCGACTCGGCCCGCTCGGCTTTCTCGCGGTCGGTCGCCCCTTTCTTGATCCAGGCGGCTTTCGCGGCCTCCATATCGGCCCGAAGCATTTTCGCCGATCGCTTGGCCCAAGAACCGGGCCACAGCAGGCCCGCTGCCGCTTCCTCTTGCCCGGCCTTGGAATCTTGGTCGGCCCGCCGTCCGCGTCGATTCTGGGGCTTGCCATCGGCCTTCGCGTGCGAATCGGCTACGAAGGGACAAAGCAACCCCGCCAAGTCGGCCCGCAAGGGCAGCACGTCGCGCCGCCGATGTTTCGAGTAGGCCGCTTCCACGGTAATCGTCGGTTGGTCGGCTTCCAAATTGAGGCTCGCCGCGGTCAGGCTCGCCAATTCCGCAGCACGCAATCCCGTGTTGGCGGCCACGACGTACAGCGTCGCGCGGTCGCGGCCGGTCAGGTCGCGGAATTCGGTTTCGCTTTCGCGAGTCACGGCCACTAGGAAATCAAACTCGGCCGCGCTCAACTCGCGTCGCTCGCGGCGCACGTCCGTTCTGGGGTTCAAACGCGACAGGTGGGCCAAAGGGTCCAGGGCGGCACGGCGCTTGCGCACAAGCCAACGGGTGAAACTCTTGCACGCGCCCAACCGATGATTGCTGGTCGCTACTCCCAGGCCGGCCCGCCGCGCATCGGCCAAGTGACTGGCAACCGCGGATGCGTTCAATTCCGGCATTCGCTTCACGTTGCAATCGGCCAGAAGTTTTTCGATCATGCGGATTGTCTTTTTCACGTGGCCGCTCGTGCCGCTTTTTGCAGCCAAATACTTGCGATAGTCGGCCAAGTGCTCCGACAACGGCCGCTTGCGATGCTCCTCAAACGGATCGAAGTCGCCGGTTGCTTCCCGTGCGGCCTTGCGAACCAGTTCATTCAGCATCGATTGCGCTGCCGATTTATCGGCACACAATGGAACCCGGCGGCGGCCCCCGTCGTGTTCGTCCAATTGGCCGTACCACTTTTTCGACCGTTCTTTGACCTTCCGCGCCCGGGCGTTCCCTTCGCGACGGCTTTACTGTCCGGCATCCGGTAGCGGGTAATGTGTGGTTTGAACAGGTGGGCCATGTTCGCTTTCCTCTTGTTAGACTGACCGCGCCAACACGCGGGCAACTTGCACTTGGTTCCAGGGCTTGCCGCGGCGGGTCGTGTGCCCCATGCGGTTCAACTCTCCGGCAATCGCCTCTTGCGTCATTCCTTTGCCACGAAGTTCGCAAACGACGGGGGCCAAATCGGCATAGGCCGCGTCGGCTTTGGCCCGCCGTGCTTCCGCCCCCGCCTTGGCTCCACGCTCGCGGGCCGCTTGGTCCAGGTTCCGGCATTGCGGCAGACTTCCCCCCAGCTTGCCGCCGCGGGCCTTGTAGGCTTCCAATGCCGATTTCGTGCGGTTGCTGATCGCTTCGGCTTCCGCTTCGGCAACCGCGGCCAGAATGTGCAGCGTCAACTTGTTCGCGGCCGGATTGTCGACCGCCACGAAATCGACCTTGGCTTCCATCAGCGCCGACAGGAAAGCAACGTTGCGGCCCAACCGGTCGAGCTTGGCGACAACCAGCGTTGCCTTCGACCGCTTCGCGTGCGCCAGGGCCTTGACCAGTTCCGGCCGATCCGACTTCCGGCCCGATTCCACTTCGGTGTACAGGCGGACTACCGTCGCCCCTTGGTGAGCGGCAAAAGCATCAATGGCCGCTTGCTGGGCTTCTAGTCCCAAGCCCGACGCGCCCTGCCCCTTTGTCGAAACTCGCACGTATCCCACGATTTGCTTGGCCATTGCTTGTTTCCCCCCGTACTTGGCTCATCGTCCAGCCGACAGGGCTTAATATACATTATCTTCAATGTCCGTTCAAGTACATGAATGTTTATTTTGGATCGCTCTTGGCCTTCGCCTTCGCC
Source organism: uncultured Planctomycetia bacterium (assembly GCA_963807715.1). GTDB lineage: Bacteria > Planctomycetota > Planctomycetia > Pirellulales > PALSA-1355 > CAWECK01. The sequence goes on along the minus strand of CAWECK010000010.1, from coordinate 64,035 downwards.
CGGCGGATGGCCCGCCGCACGGCGTCGGCTTGGGCTTCAGCAAATTGCCGATCGGGCTTGGACAGCCGCCGGTCCGCGGCCAGCCGTTTGGCGTATTCCGCCACGCCGGCCGCCACGGTTGGTTCCAGGGACGCAATTCGATCCGCCCAGTCGTCAAGGGCTTCGGTTGTGTCGGGCCGGTCGCTCATTCGGTTACCTTGTTCGATACTGCCGCGGCGTCGGGGGACGCATACCATTTTGGAAAATCCACGAACCGGCCGCAAAGGGCGCAGTCCCGCCGAATTCGCCCGCCGCTAATGGCCACGTCGCAAAACTCACGCCCGCCGCATCGGTCGCAACGCTGGCCGTTTGCGTCGGGTTCGGCGGCCGGGCCTTTCGGTTGGTCGTCAACCGGCGCGGCCATTCCTTCCGCGGCGGCCCGGTCGGTTTCCGGTTCCGGATCGGCCGCGGCCGGCATCGCGTCCGTCTGAGGGTTCGGGTTTAGCGGCTCGCGCAGCCACGCCGGGGGCCAAGTCGTGGTCCGCGATGGTCCGCGGGCCGTTCCATTGTCCTCTATACTCGTTGCTTGCCGTTCCATGATGCAAGGGCCTCCACCGTTTTCTCGCGCGTCATGCGTGCAATTGATTGGACCGCGGACCACTGCGGACCGCCTAAAATCGTTTCCGTTGGTTTGCTTCGACGGCTTGCAGCCAATCGCTGGTCAAATCGATGCCGTCATACTTCCGGACCCGTTCACCATTTTCGCGCGGGCGAACCCGCTGTAACGTCGGCACGGCGGCCAATAGGTCCCGGCCGAATGTCTGTTCGGTTCCAGGCTCGCGCCGGCCCTTTTGATCGCACCAAAGCCGCCAGGCGTCGAACAGGTCCTCGACCGCGGCGCGGCGGGCCGGCTCCAAATGACAGCATTCCTGGACGAATTGGCCGATGGGGCTCGAAAGCTCCTGCAAATCGCCCATCAACTCGGCAGCGCTGTCAGGCTGAATGAATCGCCCTCGCTCCCGCATCCGGCGCCAGCCTTCGATTGCCCAAAGCAGAATCCCCGGGCGTTCGGCCAACAGTCGGTCGCTCAAGGCCATGTCTTCGTGGCCGTAGAAGCTCTTGGTCATGCGCAGCAAGATCATGCGGCCGGCCAGCGCGCCGCTCGAATCACCCAGCCGTGGCAGTTCGTTGGTCAAGACCATGAATCGGGCCGACAGCTTGCACGTGACCGGTTCCAGGAATTTTCGTTCGATGGTCAACGCATCTTCGCCCGAAATGCTCAGCAGCCGCTCGACCACGATCGCCGCGTCGGTCCGGCCGCTTAAACGCGCATCCGAGACGATCGCCACGCTTTTGCCCAGCAACGGCCATAGCCCGAAGTTCATTCCCAGGCCGGCCAACGTCGGGCCGGCAACGTTCGCGGGGCCGACTAACGCCCGGACCACGCGGGCTATGGTTCCTTTGCCGGAGCGTTTCGGACCGACCAACAGCAGGATTTTTTGCTGTCGGGTATCGGGCGTCAGCAGATAACCGCACCACTCTTGCAATAGCTCGATAGATTGCCGATCGTCGGGCCAAAGCTGATTCAGGAATTGCAACCATTCGTTTGGTGTTGCGGCTTCAAGGCTGAATGAGTAGTCGAGCGCGGCCGTGGTTAAGAACCGCGGAGTAGCCGGCAATTGATGCTCCTGTCCGCCGATCAAACTGGGAACGTGAATCAATCCATTCTGCGCGGCCAAAACTTCGTCAGCCGGCCAAGGCAAAGGCGGTTCGTCGATCCAGGCCGGGGAATCCATGCGTGTGGAAAGCATTGTCTGGGCCCGCAGTTGTTCCATCACGTTGCCGACGATGTTCGTCGTCAGGTGAGAGTATGTCAGGTTGATGTGCCGTACGATCCGGGCGCGTATTTCGCTATTCGACAATTCCACGTAACAGCCGCGCTGCCACAGCCACCAGCTACCGCGCCAGAATCGCAGCCGCGGCAGTCCGTCCCGCTCGGTGAGTTTTAGGTAGGCTTGAATCTCTTCGCACGGCTCGATATCACTCGCCCGGGCCCGGAAATCGATGGGCTTTTGCGGCACCGGATCCAACGCGGAGTCCAGCAGCTTGCGCAGCTCGCCAAGACCGTGCGCTACAAGAAAATCATCCAATCCCATCTTCGCGGGCATGCCGTCGGCGTCCGGTGCGCCATCGGGTAGGCGAACAACGCGCACGGTCGCGCCGCGGTCGGCCAAATGTTTCGCCAACCGGGCTTCGGCCTCTTGCACGTTTTCGTTGCGCGTAATGTCGGAATCGAACACTAGCCGGACCGGGCGGCCCTTCCACGCGATGCGCTCCATCGCCGGCAAGAGTCGTTCCGACTTCCCGTCTTTCCATCCGTAGACGCCGACCAGCCCCAGACACGGAAAGCCCTCTTGCGTCGCCTTGAGCGATTTTTTCTCGCCTTCGGTTATCAGCAGTTCAACGTCGGGCCGGTCGAGAACTTGGGCGACGCCCGGGGGCAAATACAGTTGGTTGCCCCTTCCGCGGGGCGATTCGTATTTGACCATCTTGCCGCCGATGCGCCGCGGCCGGTCCGGCTTGATGCGCGAGTAGCCGTTCGTGCCGTCGGCCGCATGAAACGGGAACACGAGTGCCGGCGCCATTTTCTTCGGGAACTTCCGCCAGTCGAGAACGGCCGCCAAGTTCTCGTATTTGGTTTCGCTGAAGATTCCCGCGGCCTTTATGGTTTCGTTCGTCAGGCCGCTTGCACGTAGCTCGCGAACGTGGTGCGGCAGCAGGCCGGGTAGATGATCGGAATCGCCGTTGGTGGACTGGATGGCCTCCGCCGTAACGATCATTGTGTCTCCAGTCCTTGCCGAGTCCGCTGGCAGTGGACCCGGGCAGCCGTGGTTTGCGCCGTGGAGTTGCCGTGAGGCGTTCTCGGCGGTATGCTTGGGGTGTCAAGTCTCTCTTGGCGACGGCCCCGGCAATGTGCCGCGGGCCTTCGTCGTTACTGGACCGGCGGGGAGTCGAACCCCGGCAGAGAAATGTCAAGTCTCTCTTGGCGCCGTGCCCCGGCCCACCTGCTAACGGCGTGATCGCTCCCAGTCGCGTCGGGACGGAGCGCCGGCCGCAATCCACTCCACAATTATTTGGCGCGCCCATCGCTTGGCGTGGCCGATCCGAAGAGGTGCGGGCAGCTTGCCCGATTGATTCAGCCGGCTGATCGTCTTGACGGAAACGCCAAGTTGCCGGGCCAAGTCAGCGGCCGATAGCAGCAGCGCCGGCAGCTCGTCGGAACGATCGCCTAGCACGGCTGACTGTAAATCTGTGGCCAGCCTAAGCATGGTCCGCCCCCTGCCCGCTCCGCCGGGCGTCGATCGCATTTAGTTCATGGCGGATTTTGGCAACCGCGTCCCGATCGTACAGCCGGATTGTGCCGGCCCGCGCCGACGGCAGAATGTGCCGCCGCGTGGCCAACACATACAGCACGCGGGGCAGCGAAACCCCCAACTGGCCCGCGATGCGGCCGGGGGTCAAGAGCAAGGGAACCGCTGGGGTTCGCATCTGGAATGGCTCCTACAGGTTCGTCTTGTTGGGAAACTTGCGTCTCCCTACCTGTAGGCAGCGTTCACGTTGAAACTCAGAAACACCCTATTATCAGGTGCGAAACCGCTCAAAAGCGTTCACGGGCTCGCCGTGAACGTTCACGTGGACGGTCAGACTTTGGGTCGCTGCGGATACTGTCGCTCGTCCGCCTTTTCCTCTGCGGCCTGCTCCTCCGTGAGCCGTTGCAGTTCTGCGTCTGCATGCCCTTCGTTGGCAAGAACGCCGTCCGTCAACCGAACCGCCCTGGTGGCCGCCGGCTTTTTTCCTTGTGCCTTTCGTTTTTGGTCGGAGTATTCCTGCCACGCTGGCAAGTTCGGGACTTGCCCTTTCGCACAGCCAATGGCTTTACGGAGTGTCTCGGCGGACCACCACTTTCCCTTGGGTGGCCGGCCTTTCAGCGCTTTCCTTGCACGGATTTCCGCCTCTTGCTTGGAAATCCGTTGCTTCTCTTTGACGGCAGGTGGTTTTTCGCGTGCAATCCAAACCTTGACGGCAGGGGCGTTGAGCAATCGCGGAAACGTGACCACCGATTTGGCCCAAGATCGCAGCCTATATCTATCGTTTAACAAATGGACGGGGATCGTCAGTGTTGCACCGGAAGGTAGGTCTAGAGCCCGGCCGAAATAAGTCTCTGTGATTGCAGGTGGTTCGCCGTACCTCGCGTCCGCTAGCTCTAATCTGCTCGGCGACCCATAAAATAAGTCCCAGAATTCCGCGGCAAAGCTGAGCACCGTTGCCCTGGCTGAATGCAACCACGCCTTTGGGCGTGCCCTTTCTCTTGCATCCAGCTCGTCGAAGACGGACTGATTGGGCTGCCCAAAATAAGCGTAGGACGTCAATTCCCCTGGGTGATAGTTTGGCTCCGAAAAATCGAGTCGCGTGCCGTAGTCTGTGTCGTACTGATGCTCTTCGATTCGCGTGCGCTCTGCCGGGATCGCTTCGGTTAGCAACTTGGCTAGCGCGATCGTATCCTCGCGGCCTCGCTGCATTGCACAGGCGCACGCTGTCGGCGACCCTACGAACACATCCTCTCTAGCTACGACGGTCTCTGCGAGATGCTGGAGCCGTTCAATCAAATCAATTGCCCTAGTCGCGAGCCTGCCCACCTGATCCGCGCTGTCCATGATTATCACCTTTCGTTGCCCGGGTCGGTCCGAGCCGGTAGGGGCGAAAGGCGAAAGAGCCCCAAACCCGGCGAGGACCGCTTGGCCGGCGGGTTTGCAACCCCGCTCGGCCGTCCCGAATGTCTTATTTTACACGTTCCTGGTTTAGAGGGATAATCAGCGAAGCGTTCCGTGCGATCGATGCCTCCAAACAACCGGGGTTCGTCTGATGCGTCTTTTAGCACTTCGATAGGTCGGCCTGGCATTTCCAACGCCCGACGAAAAAAGAACGGCTTGCCGCCCGACGATCGAAGGCTGCGTCGCCCCGGAGAAATCGTAATTTCCGGTTTTCTTTGCACCCCTCCTGTCGCCTGCAATGGTGCCGCATACACTGCGGCCACCATTCCACTCCACGAGCAAGGCTTGTTTGGGGATCTGACAGGGGCTTAGAATGTCGGGGTCGAGCATGGCCCAGGATAGCTCCCCGTGACCGCTGAGCTGATCCCAACCCGCTTGAATTGGCCGGGCTCGACAACTTGCGACACCCGTAAAGCAAACCGCTCAGCCAAGCGCTGGCCGGCCGTTTTTCTTAGGAGATAACTAGCGGCCCGACGTGGCCGGACAATTCGATTCTGACGCGAGTCAGTTAACTGTTTCCGGACAACGACCAACCTGAGCCCTCGGGCTCTTGAAAACAAAGGAACAGCTACCTGTGCCGCGCCCCGCAAGGGGCGCTGGCCATGTGCTGTCCTTTGTGCCCCTTGGTCGGGGCGTCCGGAACGGTCGTGGTGCAGCGCCTCTGTTTTTTTACCGTGGAGAAAAACAAGTCATGCGATACCTACCGGCACTCATCGCGTTGACCATGATCACTGGTTCAATCGCCTGGTCCCGAGCCGAAGATCCGGCCGCAAATGACTCGCGACCGAAAGAAGTTGCTCCTGTTAGCCGCGCCGAGCAGGACCGAAGAACCGACGAGTTCCTCCGTAAGCTCACAAAAAAGAGAGAAGAAACTCTTCTGCTCATGTCGTCGAGAGAGCAACAACGGGTTAATGCGCTGCGGAGTGTCCTTGAGAAGGGCATCTTGGAGCGCCTGCAACCAAATGACGTTCAATTCATGCTTTCCGATACCGGCATGATCGTACTGGGCGAAGAGGCTATCGCCGCCGCAAGGAAGATACTCGCTTCAGACGACGGCAAAAAATTCGCGGTTCTTCACATTGACGATCCTATCGATCTGCTGGAATTGTTCGCAATCTGCGGCGCATACCAGCGTGGGATGGTGTTGCAGGCGGCGCCGGGCGTGACACAAAAGACCGGCCCAATGAATGACATGCTGTTGGAAATATACAAGCAGCTTCCAACCTTCCGTGATGATCTGATGGAGTATCTGAAATCAGAGAATAAGCGTAAGGAAGAGTTCAAAAAGAATGCTGCGGCACGGAAGGTCGAAACAGAGGCGATCGCAGCCCAGCAACTAGAGCAACAGAAGGCGAGGGAAAACGCATCCCAGCTCGCGGCTTCGCGTGCCGAGCTTTTAACGCAAATTCAAACGGATCGCGAAGAGGTCACTCGTCTTGAGAAATTGGCTGAGAAGTTGAAAAAAACGGACGACGGCGGCGACATGGCTCGTAGGAACCTGGAAAACGTCACAAAAAAGTTGAACGTAACGAAGGCGGAATTGAAGGTTCATACTGAGGAACTTGAAAAACTGGGCAGTACGCCAGAGCCGAGCGTCGACAATGCCAGCATGCCAAAGGAAGCCGTCGCCACAACAAGAGCCCAGATTCGTCACCCTGATTCCCATAGCAGTAGGATGCCGCAGAAAGCCGTCGCCGCCCCTAATGCACCGTATTCGACCACGTCCAACGCTCCTAGCCGGGAAAGCCAACGCAAGTCACTTGAGGCCGCAATCAAAGCCGACAAGCTGGCGATTGCAAAAGCCGAAGTCACCATCGGTCATCTCAAGAAACGCAAAAACAGCAGCAGCGAGTGGAAAGAGAATTACAGGAACGCGAACGACCGTCTCTCCGAGGCAAAGGCATCGCTCGAAGATCACCAGAGAGAACTGTCCAAGCTAGGAAACTGAGACGACAGGCAACTGAGGTCTTCGTGACCCAACTGAACCCGGACGAGCCGCCGCCGGGCAGGTCATCGATCCGTAGCGTGGTCGGTCAATCAGTCGAAGGGAGCCACCAATGAGATACGAAACCAGCGAGAGAATCACGAGCAACCGGCCGAAATCCGACTTGCTTGAGGTGCTCAGGGAGCAGTTCTCAAAAATTTCGGATGGCATACGGCAGGACGGCGGCACGCTAACAGCGGCGGCCATTGCAACCACATTCGGGGCCATCAATCGCTGGGACCGGACGACAATTTCTATTCGCACATGCGACGGCGGATATCTAATCGTAGCTGATGTAAACTACCGGCCATCGGGTTTCTTTTGGATATTTTTTGTTCTCGGATTATTCGGCTACTTTGTTGTCTGGATCATTCCAGTAGCCTTTTATCTCTACCATCAAAGTGTCGTAAAAAACGCTGTTGCGACCTGCCTGCTGCGGGTCAAAAACGAGTTCAATGAGCAGTCACACTACCGTCAGCCAGACCACATACCGCCGCTCCCACCAGCAGTCACAAGAAAATTCTACTTGCATCTGGCCAATCAGGTTAAGGGGCCGTACAGCGAGGAACAATTACGCGCTCTGCTCGACACGGGTGCCGTGCAGCCAGATACGCTGACTTGCGTTGCTGGGACAAACGATTGGCATCACTTGGCGGCGATGCTCCAATCGGCTCCGCCACCACCAGTGCGATCACCGAACCCTTCCGCGATGCCACCGATGCGATCCACGATGATCGAAGCTGTCGATGAGCAGCCAGAAGGCGACCGTCGCCAAGGTGCGTCTACGGCTTCAGTGTGGGCTTTAACTCGCGGCGAAGCTTTGCTTGGCGTCGTGATCGGACTAGGCCCGGTTCTCGTGGCAGTGCTATTGATGCTTGACCCGAACGATCCATTTTCCGACAAGCCGTTCGGAATCGGCATTGCAATCTTGGTGCTTTCTCTCATAACCGCCTTCGTCACAATTCCATTTATTCAAGGCGTCAGATCGAAGATTGCATCGCCGGCGTCAATGGCTGCGTCCGTGGCCGACATTGTTAATCATGCAGTGCGCGTCCCTGGGGCGATGTTCGGAGCAGTGATGATCTGGTTTAGGTGCTTTGATGGGGCTCTCGCTGATGTCATCGGGGAGGAAAACGCAATCGTTCTGCAATTCACCAGAGTAATTTGCTATGTCGTATTCCCGATCATTGCCATCGCAGTAATTACCTGGGCAGGATTCTTCAACTTCGGACACCCGCGAAATTAAGCCGCAGCCGTAAATCTGGAGGCACTCGTGTTCAGGAACCTTATGGTGGCCGGTGTGCTGTTAGTCGGATCAATTGTTCACGCTGAGGGCGGATTCACAAAGGCCGAGTTGGACGCGCTGCCCAAGCCGGACCCGATCGATCCGATACCGGGCCCAATCGGGAAGATTCCACCGCCAGGCCAGAAACCACCTGCCAAGCCGCCTGCTGTGGCCTACGGCGTGAAGTCTCAGCCGATTCCAGCTTCGGTATCCGGTCGGGCAGCATCTCGGGCGATGGCACGCAGGAACCGCATGGCCAGACGTGTTGAACAGCAGGACTGGGGAATGCTGCAAGTTCAAGCCGCTGCCATGAGAGTCTGGCGAGGTGGCCTGCCGTGAGACGCAGGACACCGTTGAGACCGCCGTCGCCGATCTCGATGTTTTAGTTTTTCCAAATCTCGTGACGAGGCTCCCATGCCAGCCAATTTTCTACGTGCGGCAGGATGAAGCCTATCATCAAGCAATCTAGGGGGCACCATGAGACGGTTCAGTTCAGAATTCGATCCGGCGGTGCTGTTTTCAGTCGCGTTGCTCGCGTTCACTGGTTGCGGCCAAACGCCAGAGCAAAAATTCATGACCATCACAGACAAGGTGGAGTTTGCTCTTGCCGGCGAGAATTCGCCATACGAGCGAGACTACCATCCGCGATTGTTCCAAAAAGACATCGTAGAGACCAATTCTCGACTCAAACCGCTGGCGGGGACTTACACTGTTATCTTCTATTCCAAGACGACGCCAGAGTCGCCATCCCTTGAAAGAAAAGTCACATTTCATTACGAGTATGATGCGGAAGATGGGCGGTGGCGGCTCGACTGGCCTAACACTACCGTCACCGGCAATGGGCGGCACCTGCCGATTCCAGAGGAAATTGATGATTTGTTCTGGCCACCATATCAACCAGTCGCTTTTCGAGCCGGCCAAAGTAAGCCAAGCGTTCGACTACTTGCTCGCGGAGCTTGCTGAGTTGTTCCCGGGTGAGTTGCATCCGGGCACTTTATCGCCGGTCGGAAAACCGTCAATCCGGACGGGACAAAGAGGCATCGAAAGCGACGAAATGGGGCAGACAAGGTGGCCGATTTTTGTTGCATCGCCTTTAAAAGCCGCCTAGGTTGATTGCGGACTGACAAGCCGCTACCGCGTGGGGGGCAGCAATCGACGCCATTTCAGCAATCTCGACAGCGTTGGGTGCGTCATGGGCGAGCGGCCTGAATCTCTACGCTGCCGTGGCGACGCTAGGCGTTATGGGCAAGTGAAAGATTAAACTCTCTACGGGGAGCCTCATGGATTTCGCCTCTGCAGTTGGAATGGCCCTCGGAGCATCGTGGACCAGCGGAGTCAACCTTTATGCGGCGGTTGCCACAATGGGGCTGATGCACCGCTTTTACGGGACCGAATTGCCGGGTGGCTTGGATGTGTGTGCGCATCCGGCAGTCATCGCAATTGCTGTAGTGATGTACGTCGCTGAGTTCGTTGCCGACAAGATTCCCTACGTCGATTCGTGTTGGGACATTGTTCACACGTTCATTCGGATTCCAGCCGGGGCGGTTCTAGCTATGACCGCATTCGCAGACTTTGACCCGGTAGTAAAAACACTCGCTCTGCTGCTGGGAGGCGGAATTGCCCTTGGTTCTCACGGCACCAAAGCGGCAACCAGAGCCTTGGCCAACGCCAGCCCTGAACCGTTTTCAAACATACTGCTCAGCACGGGAGAAGATGTTGTCGCTTTCGGAGTAATCAGCTTGGCAATCCTCCACCCGATCCTTGCTGGCATCCTTGTCGTGGGGCTGATCGCGGCGACGATTTACTTCCTGCCGAAAATAATCCGCTTGGTAATCCGTGGGCTCTTGGCTTTCAAGCGAATGCTGCTTGGCGAACAGCCGTTGCCAGACAATACACTTGCCCAAGCGAGGGTACGCGATGTTTGAACAACTGTGGAAATCTGCCGCCGGTAAGGCCGCATCCGTTATCGGGACTGTTACGGAACCCGTCCGCCGCATTGCAGCAATTCCTGAACAAATGCGCGAGCGAAAGGCTGCCGAGGAACGTGCTGCGCAGCTTGAACGAGAGGCTGCTGGGGAAAGGGAACGTTTAGAGCGGGAAGCCGCAGCGGAGCGAACTCGGCAGGCGCTGCGGGCTGCTGAAAGGCGTGCATTTCGGGAACGACAAGTACGACGTAAAACGACAAGACGAGTCGCGTTTTACGGGTTTCTTGGATTAATCGGCCTTGGCGCGTGTTCGGTGCTGGGTGTCGCCGTCATCGGGATGCTGACGGATCAGACCGTCCCGTCAGTTCCGGCCGAGCCGCTAGCTGCTACGGAATTGCCACTTGCCGCCACGCCAACGACTCCGAAGGCTTACAACCCGCCAGTTATTGAAACGACACCGGCGGTCGAGCCCCAGGCTGTTGCTCCTGAAGCTTCGACGATTGCCGAGCCAGCGACAGTTCCAAAGATAGCGGCCGCGCAGCCCCCCGTGACGCCTCCGGTTCCTCTCTCGCCTCAGGACAAACGTTCCACTGCTAGCCCCGCACAGACTGTTGAAATACCAGTCTACATGGAGCGAAGCGGTGATAAGGCAAAGCGCCGCCCAAGCGGCGGTACTGTGCATGTAAAGGGATACTTCCGAAAGGACGGAACGTGGGTAGAGGCACATGACCGAGCAGCACCGGGAGATGGCACCGACCAGCCATTGTCGACCGAGGCGGCTTCGTCCGCTCCAAGCTCACCCACTGTCAGTTCGTCTGAGCGCAGTTCATCCGGCACGCATTTGGTCCGGGAATACATGAGAAAAGATGGGACTGTTGTTCATGCCCATGAAGCAAAGAATCGCAGCAAATAAGCCGGCGACCGTGAGCCCATTGACGCGCCCGAGGTAGCCCCGCGGGGCCCGCTAAGCCGGTCGCGTTGGGTTGCCAAAGATCGCTGCCAAGTGAACGCCGGGCGCTCCCAGACTTATGGCGACAAGCCGGCACTGTCTTTGAATCTCCAACGACTCAGCAACTAGCGGGCATGCCCTAATGTCATTTCAGACGGCTGCCATTTGTTTTCGAGTCGCAAGCCCAGCCTGAGAAAGCGTCTTCAAATTCTCCGCCAAGGCCAAAACGATAGTGCTAGCAGGGCCGCAGCCCCAGGATTATTGCTCGACGAGAGCGTCGAATTGGCCTCGTCATCGAATTTGAAGACTTGTTCTGAGATGCATTCAAGCTCCCAATCGGCTCGAACTCTGGGACCGTTTCAATTGTGTCGCAGTCGCGAATTGCTTTACTCACGGAGCAACCGCTGCACGCTCTGCAAGTTGTGGGTTTAGCCCCGGATTTGGAACCGGGCTAACGTCGACCAAGTTTTGTGGGACAATTCACAACTCCATTGACTCGCGACCAGCTTTCGCTCGCCGACCTATGCGACCCTCTTCAGAATCCGGGAAATGGTCATCGGTCGCCACGATTTGCCCTTCTTCGTTTTCAGCTCGCGTCGATTTAGCTCCGCGGCAATGTCTCGTAGCGTTTCCCCTTGGGTCCGAAGCTCGTGCATCACGGAAATGGCCTCCTGCTCATCGGCCCGGGACACCAGCGTCTTGCCGTCCGTGCTCAGGTCATAACCGAATCGGACACTGCCGCAGCGTTCCCCGCGGCGAATCTTCGCTTGAAGCGCGGCCGAGGTCCGGGCCTTGATGATTAGCCGCTCGTATTCGGCAAAGGCATCGACGATACGGCGCATCAGAACATCGGTCGGACCGTCGCCATCGGTCCCCTCGCCGGCCGCCGAGGCAATCCGGGCACCCGGCGGCTCACTGCGGCCTCAATCATGGCCGCCACGATGGGGTCCCGGGCGATTCTGTCCCGCTTGGCCACAAGCAATACGTCGCCCTTGGCCAGCATGGCGATGGCCAGCAGCAATTGCGGCCGCTTGTCGAGCCCCGCAGCTCCGCTCACTCCCTCATCGGAGTACGGGCCGACAAATGTGGCCCCAGCCTTGTCGGCCCAGCGCTGGCAACTGTCGTGCTGTGCAGCCAAGCCGGCGCCGCTCTGGCCCTGCTCCTCGGTGCTAACCCGGATGTAGACGATGGCTTGCATGGTCGGTTCCCTGTGCTGCACTGCGAACGTCCAAGGAGGACAGCGCGCCTTGTGTACGTACGCACGTAGCAAGACTTAGTTCGCAAACAGGGAATGAGCCGGCCGAGAGTGGGCTGCTATGCCTTGCGGCTCTTGACCTTCAGGCGAGCTGCTTTTTTCTTGCAGGTATTGGCTCGGCGAGTTGCAGCAGCCTTAGCGGCGCGAGCCTGCGCTGCTTCCGGGCTGATCGATCCGGCGACCTCCGCCATGTTGCGCACCGCGGCTGACGCTTTGCCGGCTTTGCTGGCGGCGGCCGCTCGCTCTTCGGGCGTTGTCTTGGCCCATCGGGCTTTTGCCATCAGGGACGCCGCTTCGCTGGCGGGCGACTTCTTATTGACGGCTTTTTTCTTGCTCATTCCGATCAATATACCAACATGCGGACGTCGGTGAATAACCTTTCGCTGTATCCAGACGTTCGTCCGGTGACAGAACCGCCGCGGGCGACAAGTCATGGACGGCAGGTGCCGGGGTGCAACTGCTTGGAATCGGTGCTTTGCCCACTGAATTTTTCTAGAATGGCTTTGCGTGCCGCGACCATTCTTGCGGTGGGCAGCAAGAATCGGAAACGGCAGCCGATCTACCGGCACCCGATGATATCTTGTTCCGCGAAAAGGTGCTATTCTGCACCATACTGCCTGGTAGAGCCGGCCGGCAGGCCGGCGGAATAGAACGATTTTCCGTCAATTCGCAAAAACGCGTCACGTTCGTTGAGACTTGTCATGGAAACGCGATTCGTCTGCCCGAAATGTGCGACCAAGTACTCGGTCCAAGGTCGACCGAACATCAAGGTTCAGTGCCCTGCATGCGGCACAGTCTTTGAATCGAACGGTTCGTCGGCGTCCCAGTCTTTACCGCACGGGCAATCCTGCGGGACACGAGGCACCGGCCGACCTCCTCGGTTGCCCTCTTCCAACGAAGCTCTCGCCGTGCCTTGGGGCGACGAATCATTGATTGCTGAGACGCATTCGACAACCGTCCGGCGACGCGTGCGGAACTTAAGAGGAATCGATGCACCACTTGGCCTGACAATTGGCTTGGCCCTAATGGGAGCTGTACTGCTCTCGGCGGTAGCCGCCCTCGTTTTTGGACTCAAAGAATCGAACCGCACATCGCAGGTAAAGTTGCCAAAGTCGGCCGCCGTCACACCGAACCGGACATCTGACGAAAAGCCAGTCGGAAATCAGCAGGATGTCCAGGATGCGGAAAAAGCCACTGCGAGGCGAGCGGCTGGGAATGGACAGCCCAAAAGACGTGTGGCTTCCAAGTCACCGGATGACGAAACCGAGCCGGTCCTTTCGATGCCCGAACGCGTCGCGGCGGATGTTGCCCCTAACAATGAGAGTGACGAAAGACTGGTTGGAAATCAAACGACTGTCGCGGTGTCCGTGCAGGATGCGGACAAAATCGCAAATGCGCAGGCAACCGCGTCTGAACAGCCCGACAAGCCGGCGCTTTCCAAACCAGCGAATCAGGAAGACGAGCCGGTCCTTTCGATGCCCGACCTCATCGAGGCGATAGAACCATCTGTAGTGCGAATCACCGGTCGCACTGCGACCGATGACATCATAGGGAGCGGATTTGTGGTTGGAACGGACGGCAGTGTCGCCACCAACTTTCATGTCATCGAAGGAACCAAAGGGTTGCGGGTTGAATTTGCGAACAAGGCGGTTGTCCCGGTCCGGGGATACCGAATTCTCGACCCCGATAACGACCTAGCAATCTTGCAAATCGACTCCAACGGACTAGTGCTGCGCCCGCTACGTCTAGCCATGCGTCTACCAAAAAAAGGTGAGTCAGTCGCTACTTTCGGGGCACCCTACGGATTAGGGTTCACGGCAAGCAACGGAATCGTCAGCGCATCGCGGACGGCGGCTGAACTAGCTGAGTTCGGCTCGCACCTGAAAGGCACCGTAATCCAGACGAGTGCTCCCATCTCCGGCGGCAACAGCGGCGGCCCCTTGGTCGACATGCACGGAACGGTTGTAGGGGTCAATACTGCCTCGCTTATGGGCGGTCAAAATCTTAACTTCGCCGTATCCTCGATGCACGTTCAAGAAATGTTAAACCGGTGTGATGGCAAGGTGCATTCCGCTATGCCACGAGTCCGGACACCAAAAGCACGGCATTAATAAAAAGTCATATGGGGTAAGGATACGGCGTTGGAGAAAACCAGGATGGCAGTGGCGGCCGCAAATGCAAGTACGACGATCAACACAATGCTGACGAAAATCCAGAAGGTCCGCAGTGTTCTCATGGCCGCTTCCAAAGCGGCCGAAGTCTTGCTGTGTGCGAGACTATTTAAGTGGCCTGCGTAAGAGTTTAGTAAAAGTGCAGCGGTGGTGACAACGGCGGCGTAAACGAAGTTGATAAGCCCGACAAAAATAACGCCGCCACCTATCGCTCCCATTTTGGCACCTGTGATTAGGAACAATACTCCACCGGCGACGAGAACAACGGCAAAAATAAAGCCCGCAATGGCGAGAAATGACACCCAAGGCCGCGAGTCTTGCGCTGCGCTGCAAACTCGCGGGGACAACATTTCCCCTTTTTCCTTCCCGCGATTCGTGTACGACTGTGAATCTAGCCCGGCTTGGCCTCCATCGGCTCGCGTCAGGCCGGTTACCTGTGCCGCAGGCATCCACGCCGCCATGCCGTTAGTCCACACTAGATCTTGTGGCCCAAGTTGCCCGTTGCCGACCATTATTTGCAGGTTGGAGAAGTCGACTGGCCCTTGTTCTCGTCCGCCGCTCGTATAGTGCCAGTCTTGTTTGCCGGCCGTAGGCGTAGCGACCGGCGAGTAAGCTTGCGCCCCATCGCTAGTCGTGGCCGCACCGAACGTGGCTGCGAGGTTGTCGAGACCGGGCGTTTCTACAATCGCTACAGCGAACAACTCCGGAAAAGTCGAGGCGCGAACCCAAGTCACTCCGTCAGACGATACCTCGTGCATACGGCTGAGCTGCCCCCGCCGGCTCAAACCTTGCAGCTTCTCTTGATCAAATGGCCCCAGTACGCGGCCCCGCACTCTCATAAAAAAAGTCTGCCCCTCACCCATGTCGACCCTCCTCGACGTTCAGGAACTCAGGAAAAAACCTACGGGGCATCTAAATAGACAGGGCGGCCTTCCAACAGAGCAGCTTTCGCTGCGCCAAGAGTATTGACCTCCAGACGTTGTGCAGTAGCACGACCGATGTCCTGCAACTTCATCTTGTCGCCGTTCGCCAGTATGACGGCTAGTCTGCCTGCGATCGGTGGCGGAGTTGGAGTCGCGCACTGCCAGTCTCCTCCCGCCGCATGCTTCAATAAGCCGATCCATTGCACTCTCTTACCTAACGGCGATTGCAAAACAGCTTGCCGCTCTGCGATCACCTTCCGGACCCCGTCGACCGACCGCAGAGCTTCCAGTTCCCGCACCGCTTGAGGACGACTCACGTTGGCTTCGGCGTTCTCAGGGTCGAGCCAATTGGCCACAGCACTGACTTTAGAGTCCTTTAACATCTTAAGCTGTTGCCTATAAGCACATTCCAGGCAATAGCTGCCTTTCGTCGCAATGTCCAAAGTTTGCTGTAACAACATCAATTTCAATAAGGGGTCGATCTTCAAATCAGAGCTGTCCTGCTGAAGCAGGATGTCGACCAATTGATTAAAGGAAGCGTCCCAGTTCTCTCCATTGAGCTGAGCTAACACTGGTGTGACTTGCTTCGCAAGTGAATTTTGGGTGCTCTCGACGCGACGCGCGACTTCGACATCCTTAATGCCTCTCGACTTTTCGGCCAGATCGAAGCCCGTAACATATTTGAATTGAACAATCCCGGTGCTATTAAGAGTTGGAGCGATTCGGGAATAATATCTGCGTCCGTTCTTGAGTTCGACCATCCACACATCTGCCACCACCGGATCCTTGAAAAGTTTATCGACGGATTCGTATAAGGGTTGATCCGTTTCGTATCGTTTTGAGATAGCTGCCAGGTAGGCCAATCGTTGCAATAGCGTGTCATTTCTCGGCCAGCCTGGATGCTCGTCGCAAAAGCTCTTTATGGCCTTGGCCAGAGCCTGCGCTTTTTCGGCATCAGTCGGCTTGCGCCGATCATCTTCCCATCGATTGACGAACTCGTTCCACGCATCAACTTCGCGCCATAATGTCGCCTCGCCCATGACGCGTTGAAAGCTTGCAGAGCGAACGTCAGTCGGAAACTTCGTTATGAATGCTTGCAGAGCCGTACGGTAATGGTCGCGATCGCCAACGGCTGATGTCAGAGCTTGTTCCACATCGTGCAATTCGCGCTCGCCTCGGATCGAAATGGCTAATTGGTCGAGTCTTGCCAGCAATGGCTTCGTTTGGCCTCGCAATTCTTGGCTAACCTCGGCTGAAGTTTTGTCGACCGCGTCGATGTCTGCGCGGACGGCAGCGATAACCGCGTCGCGCTTCGCAGCGTTCAAATCGCGAGACTGTTCCAACTCGGTTACGCGGACCGTCAACTGTTGCACGTCATCCTTGAACCTACTTTCGCGAAGCCGCCGTCGCTCACTACTTGTAGCCAAGATCTTACCCCGCAGCTCAAGCAGTCTTGCCCCATCGGCGTCCGATCTGGCCAGACCTTCTGCCCTGCGTAGCGCTGTATCGTCCGGGCGATCCAAACCAGCCGCGGTAACCGCGCCGAGAGCAGCCTCAAAGGCTTGCCGGTGATCAGCATCCTTCTGTTCCGAATCCTTCAGGCGGTCAATCTCGCTTGCCATCTGCGGGTCTTCGCTGAGTCCCGGATTCTCTTCTGCAATGCGGGCCACAAAACCGTGAGCTTCAGTGAAGTTGCCGGCATTGATCAGCTTAGTAAGCGCGGCGACTCGGGCTGCCACCTGCCGCGTTTTCACGATCAAATAGCCGGACACGACCATCCCGGATCCTAACAAGCATGTTGTCAGAGCAATCGCAACCAAGATAATGCGCGAGCGACGCTTAACCGCCTGATCGAAGGCTGCGATCCGAGCCTGATAGAGTTTTTCCAGCCGCGCGGAAAGCTCGTACCCACCGCGAGCTGCCACACGGTGCAGCTTTTCCAAGGTGTCCCGGTCGCGGCCCTGTTTCAAAGCATGCTCTAAGGCTGACACCGCCGCTTGATGGCCCGCCTCGCTCGCATCATGCTCATCCTGTTCGGTAAGCCACTCCAGAGCTGGCGCTGCCTGTCCTGCCAGCGGGTCATTTTCGGCTAACGCAGCGGTCTTCGACAAATGCTGCCATTGCTCGCGCGCATCTCGACCAGCGGTGATATCGAAACTACTGAAAGCAGCGTCGAGAACGGCAACGAGTCGTTCCATCTCGGCCCGGGCTTCTCGCTTCGCAATTCGGGCTCGCGTTTCTGCGGCCCAGTTGAGCAAGGCGGCCGGCGGCATCTGCACCCACGGTTGGTGCAGTTCCTCGTCAATCGCGGTCAGGGCCTTCACGTCGCCATTTTGTGCGGCAACCGACAATTCCTGTTGGAGTTGCTTTTGCCTTTCGCTCTCGAAAACCGCAAGATCATCATGCCAGACTGGATTGCTGGCATCCAATTCAGCCAATCGCCGCAGCACGCTAATGCGGAGTTGTATGGGACTGCGTGCCAGGGCCAGCAGTCGATGCCGCGCCAGCAGAGCGGACAGCGGCTGTTCAAGGGCATAGGCCTCATTCAGTTCGGCGGCTACGTCGAGCATCAGAGGTGCCGGGGCAACGATACCGAACCTTGCCACTGATTCGCTCCATTGCGATCGCTCCGGAAAGTCGAGGGTCGCAACAACATCCAACAGAACCGGTTCAATTTCCGCAAATTGAATTGCTTCACTGCGTAGACCTTGCTTGAGCAGGTTTCCACAATGGCGCAGTCGTTCGTTCGCCTCGTCGCAGGCCACCATATAATCGGCGGCCGCGGCGCGAATAAAATCGATCCCTTCGACAGTGGCTGTGTAAAGGGAATTACGAACATCGTCAACAATGCGCTGATAATCAAGCATATAATATTGCCAGCAACTGGCTCACACGATCATTATTGTTGTATTGATGTCATCACTGTTACCTCGTAATCACCGATCTTGTAGTAGATGCGGTAGTAAAGACAATGCGCCATTTTCAAGCATTTCAACATTGCCTTTTAGATAAGTTGTTGCAGCAATAAGCCGTGGCAATTCGTCAAGCTCCGACCGCTCATCAACGGTTAGCGCAGGCACAGACGGCTTTGTCGGATCTTTTCTCGCCAGATCATATTCATTGTCCTTTATTGTCAATTCAGCTTTGCGTTTTGTGAAGCTATCTAACTGCGAGTTGCAATTGGAAACGCCGATCCATCTCTTATTGTTAAAGTGCTTGAGAACCGGATAATGCCAAGGCTCTTCTAGGTGTAGCCCTAAATATTCGATAGTTGGTTGTTTGGTCGCATTTAGTTTGACCTGAAACGTTTGCCAAAGGGGGCCCTTAGTCCGGATCTCGACAACGGGTTGGCCGTCAAGAATATTCTCGTGAGGTAGCAAAGTTTCCTGGCCAGTAATTTGAATCACGGGTGGATAATGCGTGAAATGATGCTCGACCGGAGGTAGGTCCTTGTTATTGTTTCCCACATGGAAATACAGTGGCTTTTGCGACTGAGGGTAGCGCATGCGAATCCCAATCGGAGAGAATTGTTTGTCAGACAACGGAATAATCTCTAATATGCAGTTGCGTAGCATATTCAACTGAGACGAGGAGATTCTGCTCTTCTGCCATTCAAACTTTAACGTCTTGCCATCGGATCGCATGATCGCGATGGCTTCGTTGTTAAGGGCGCCTATGGTTCCTTTCAGTAACCACACGATTTCATTTGCGTCCCAGGAGAAGTTGCATTCGAATTTTGGATCAATGTACTGCTGACCGATAATTTTTAGTTTGTACGCATTTGGCCGAAGTAAGGGCGAGAACTTCAAGGCGGCGGTCGCAGTAGATTTACATTCAGGAATTACCAGCACGAGTTCATTGTCCGGTTGTCGATATGATGCAAATGGATCGCTTGCGTCTTTCGGTAACTCCGGTGCCGCCGAAGTATTATCATTTGGTGGTTTGGCGTTTCCACGAGAGCCGGCTGCTGCACCTGAATCCTGCGAAGGGGCTGGGATTTCTGGTGCCGTAGACTCGCCGCTACCGCGTGAGTTCTCGGATTTCGTTGCCGCTGGCCCAGTTGTTTCGCTTTTTTGATCCTGATTTGTCGGTGTTGAGGGCTTCTTATCGTCCGCAGTTGGAGGTGGAGAAATTACCGCGGTACCTATCGGTGCGACCTCTGGCTCCTTAGCCACATTACCGTTTGCGAATTGTTTCTGTGCATTGGTAACGTAGATTGCGACCCATGTCCCCGTAGCAATTAGCACTCCTGCCGCAACTGCCAGCCACATCGGCCAATAAGCGGTCGACCTGCGCTTAATCTTTCGTTTAAAAAGGGGATCTTCAAAACCAGCCAAAGGCGGCGGGCCACCTAAAGCCGGCCCGGCCAGCCTGATCGCTTCGTCACCCGCGGTCGTCACTGTTTCAGTCGCTGTCCCTGCCAGCAACCGGACCAATTCGTCCAAATCTCCGTCACGCGCTGGCCGCTGGCTGCCCGCGGCAGGCAACGCTGGTGGGCGAGGCCGCGCCGGCATCACTCCCGTCCGGGCCGCTTCAACTAAAGGACCAGCGGGGGCTGAACCTAGTGGCCGGCACAAGTCAATGATGCCATCCGGAGTCCGCCTCGCTGCCGCAGCCTCAGGGGTACCATCGACGATACCGCGTAACTGGCAGTCAACGCCAGGCGGAAGTTTTGTGTAATAAGTGCTGAAGGTGACCTGCCAGCGACGCTCAGCGGGTAGCAGCGCGAGTGATTCGGCGATTAACGGCAACAACTCCATGCCCGGTCGAAAGATGATCGTTCTTGGCCGCTTACCGTCGACTTGAATTGCTTCAGCCAATACACCTCCCCAGCCGGCATCTCCCGTTGATTCCTGCCATGCGCGGCAGGCCGACGGAGAGACCGCAAGCGGCGGCGGTCGACGCCCGACTGGTACAATATGCGGCTGTCCGTTCCAGTCGGTCTCCATGAAACCACTCTGCAACATAAGGGCAGCTGGACCGGCGGGAACAAGTTCGCTAGGGTCCAAGACCACATGGTGCGCAAGCTGGTTGGAGCGTTGCGTGTAATCGAGTCCAGCGGCGGCGATGCGAGACAATACGTGACACGAGCGACCACCGACAACGATCCGCAAATGGGACCAAACGACCGGATTGAGCGAAGCCTGAGGGTCCCGCGGAGCAAAAACGTGCCGGTACCCGCTGAGCGATTCCAATCTTTCAGCAAGATTTGGAAGCATGCCCTGGGTACTGCAAACCGTACAGAACCCGCGCGTGCCTGGCTTCAGGCCGGTCGGAGCAGAGGTGTAGATGAGTTCCTGACTCACTTACGATTGCCTCCAACCGGCGGAAAGCCATTGCCATTTGCAGTAGGCGAGTCGCCCGAACGCGGCTGCTTATGATGCACGTAGGGTACTATTCCCTGCTGCCATCGGCTAAGCGCATACAACAGCGGCACTTCTGCCCAACTAGGCGCAATATCGCGAGGCCGAATGCCAAATGCGCCGGTATTCGGATCGGTCTCAGGGCCTCGGCCGGTTGCGCTGACAGGAATGTAAACCACCTGTTCCGCGAAACCTTCAGCGGCGGTTACTAATTCCGGCGTCAGCCGCCAAAGGAGGTCCCGAATGCGCCGTGAGACATTCTCCACACGTTCCAGGTCTATTGCACATTGATCGCTCCGGGAACTCTTTATCCAGGGCGGATCAAGTCGTAGGCCGTCGAGCAACGATGACCAGCAATCGTACTTCGTCACGACAACGATAAGTGGTCGCCGATGCTTAGCTGTTTGCCCCAAGCCCGCATAGCGTCGGACTCGCTGGGCTGCTTCTAGCAGAATTGTTTCTTGGCGCACTGGTCGTTCGCGCTCCAGCCGCTCGGTTCGCTTCTTCATCTGCGGATCGTTCGTCTTACCGTGGCAAGCTTGGCGGAATCGCAAATCTTGCGTCGGATCGAACAGGAACATCAAGACCTGGGACAGAGACAGGTGCTGCGTCACCGGGTTTGTCGCGGTATCCTGGCCAGGCAGGAAACTTTCGCCGGCGTTGTCGTATAGGCAGAGGACGCGCGAGAGCCTCGCGGCGGCTGCGAAGTTCAGATGGTTTTCCATCGGCACTAGCGAGAACAGGAACGGCCGCGGGAAGTTCACCGCCTGCTCGCCAAACAACACGGCGTCGTAAAGATCTCCATGCGTCTGTGTCTTTTCGATGGCAACCAGCGAGTCCTGGTCTGGATTGAGGAACTGCAATGCCTCGTACTCTTGCAGGCGATGATTCGAGAGGGCATCGGCATCGCCAAAGTTCAAGGAAAAGTGCTTGGGGAAAACACTACGTAATCGCCAGGTCATAGAGGCCAAAAAATACGACTTGCCACTCGCCGGAGCGCCCAAGATCGACAAGAATGCGGGCGGCATTTCGTACAGTGGCCTGGGTACAGATAGGTGGCAGTGCGGGCAAGCTAAACCGTGGCAAGCAAACCCGCGTGCGTCAATCGCCGCGCCGTCCAAGGTAAAACGCGTCGGCAGAAAACGTTGTTGCTGATCGTCGCCTAAACGCGGATCTCCGATCAAATCGGGATGCTGAGCGATCCAAAGCGTTTGCTCTGGCGCAAAAGCCTGCCAGCAATGTGGGCAAGTGACCCGTAATTGCAGTTTGATTGCCGCACGATCCGGGATGGCTGCTCTCGGCATGGGTTCGTTCTCTGAAGAAATCGCGGTTGCCAGCAGTCATGGTAACGCAGCGCCGCGTCGACGACGAAGCAATTATTCCGTCGTCATGAATTCAACCTGATGATTTTCAGTTAGACATGCGACCCGCACGTGCAACCGGACACTTTTATGAACCAAGCGGCAAGCCTCAGTCAATGCGTTAAACCGACCGATCCGCTTTTGCATGAGAGGGAGTCGTTTCAATAGGGTTTTTTCCTGACCTGCGAGGTGGTCCAATTGTGCTTCGCAATTAATGGCGGTAATCCGCGCTTGTTCATTTGATGCGTCTCTGTTCAAAAAACCTTGGGCTTGCCGCAGTTGGTTGGCATACGCAGCCTGACTCGCATGTACCCCGTTGAGCTTCGCTTGGGCCTCCTGGAATTCGCGCGGAAGAGTTCGCTGTAATGTGGCAATGCGTTCGTTCGTGAGCGGGATCGTTTTACTGTCGATATCCTGGTATTGCACCGCCACACGCAAGACTGTTTGACCTCGAAGCTCTGCCAGTTTAAGGAT
This sequence comes from uncultured Planctomycetia bacterium, assembly GCA_963807715.1. GTDB lineage: Bacteria > Planctomycetota > Planctomycetia > Pirellulales > PALSA-1355 > CAWECK01. The sequence continues at coordinate 41,534 of CAWECK010000010.1, read as the reverse complement.
TATTTCGGCGCCGAATTCAGACGCACCTATAGGCACTCGAATTGAACCTCGCGTCCCCTTAACAGTTTGGGGCCCGGTTGCCGTGCTGCTCCCCGGCATCGAAGGCCCTTCCACGCGAATCAACTCCAAGCCCCACAGGTCTTTGTCGGGGAGTCCTAGGCCTCAAACAAGCGAACGCGGAAGGGTTTCGCCTGGAGTTTTTTTCTGCCGGTGTCAGCGCAGCGTGAGCGCGGCCGGCTCGCGCGGCGTTGTAATTCTTCAGGTTGTCGGATCGGGCATCGGCAGGATTCTTTCTCGCACTCAGGGGCCGCGGCGGACCGGAGCATCCGGACTCCGGTTTCGATTCGTCGCTGCGAGCAACGGCCGCGCGATGCCCGCAGCGCTCAGGCCTCAGCAGCGTAGCGGATGACGCAGCGCGTCGACCGCGCGGAACAATACTTCTTGCCATCGATTCCAGGCCAATAAACGATAGACCAATCGGCCCCCAGTTCGCACGATCTGGCATGGCAGACGCACCAGGGCGTTGACGAACGTGCGAAACTCCATCCGCAGTACGGTTCGCTTCTCGTTGCGACGCTGCTCGGCATTCGCGCCCGTTTCCGGCAATGACAACGCGAACCACGCCTTCAAGTTCCAGGCCAACGAGGTCATCACCATGTAAGCCCAGTTGCTCAACAGCGAATCGACCGGCGCGGTCAAGGACCGCACGCTCCCCTTGAGTTGCGCGTGCAGGTTCTCCTGATCGCAACGATCGTTGGCTTCCAGCACGATCGCGGTGGCCGACTGTCGCCGATCGTTCGTGATGTAGAAGAAGTAGCGATAGTCGTCGAACAATCGCTGCTTGCCTTTCTCACGCGTCAGGTTCTTTCGCACCACCACCATGCGATAGGTCCGTTTGCAAGCCGTGGGCCGGTAATCGAACTCGGCCACCTCCTCGCTTTCCAAGCGGATGTTCTCGAACTCGCGCTCGCGCACGATGGCGGCTTTGACGTTCGCGGGCCGCTTGCGCCGCTTGGTCTTGACCTGGTGACGTTTCGGCCGTTTCAGCAGTTTCCAGGCCGCCAGCGGCAGATCGTCGGCCAGAATGTGCAAGTTGGCGGTGCAGTCCATGCCGAAGATGAAACGCACTCGCGGGTCCGCGCTCCAGCGATCCAGATGCCTGGTCTGCGAGAAGTCGGTGTCTCCGCGCAAGAGGACCTTGCGAAAGCCACCGGCAAAGCAGACGTCGAGCAGGCGATCGACTTCGTCGGCCGCCCCTTCATGGCTGGGCCGATTGCCCGAGCGATTGACGATCGACAACGCTTCGCCAGTGTTGGCCAGCGACACGACCAGCGGATGGTAGGTCCACTGATTCTTGTAGTTGATGTCCATGCCTTGCTTGCACTCGCCGCCGGTGACGACGAACGTGCCGTCCATGTCGAGGCGGGCCTCGTCGAAGAACTCCGGCGGCTGCTCCTTCCATACCTTCTTTCGCGTCTCGTCGAAAATGTCCTGCAACACCCGAATGTCGTGCTCCGCGAAGCGGCGGCAGAAATCGCCGGCCGTGGTCGGGTCGGGGATGCGCCGCGCGCCCAGCGCGTCGAGATGCACTTCGTCGTTGCGGCGCAGTTCGAGGTCTTCCAGACAGCGACCATCGCACAGCGCGTTATAGGCCAGATTCAGCACGTGGTCGCTCTCGTGATACGGCAGATGAATCTTCAGCAGGCGCAGTCGTCGATCGATGGCCTCGGCCAAACCCAATCGCCGGACCAACAGCACCATCGCGCCCAGGCCGCCGTAGCTCATGCCGTGCGTCCGTTCGGCAACGTCGAACTGAATGTTGGCAGCGGACATGACCGGCTGCGTGCAATCGCCCAGTTTCGATTTATCCAGGCGTCGCTCGATCCGCTGCTTGCGAGCCCGCAGTTGACGGCGTATCTTGGCGTTCACTCGAAATCCCTCCGCGGTTGTGATGTTGCAGAGCTTGACACTTCTGAAACACCGCAAAAACGCCGAGGGATTTCGTTTTCTCAAAACTTCTTCGCCAAAAGCCGCGCCGGGTACGCTTGGTTAAGGCCTAGGCCGAGAATTGGTAGCGGTTTGAAAGCTTGGTCCAAATCGACCACAAGTGGTTCGATCTTTTGCGGCGATCGTAGAGAAATGAAATGCTGCTGACCGTTGGCCTCGATTTCCAAGCCGCAACTGCGCAGGCCATCGCCCGGCAGCTCGTCGGCGCCCTTAAGCCAACGGAATTGAAAGGCATCGCCCCAGATTAGCCGGGCAATTGGGGCACGAGTTTCTTTGATATTGCTGTTCAACTCTGACTTGGAGTTGACGCTGGTGACCAGATCCACCTGCCAAGTTTGGCCATCAGAGCCGTCGTCCAGCGGACGCAACTCAAAACGAGTTCTATCGGCCGGCTTTTGCTCTGGATTTGCCAGCGAAAGCTTGCATTCAATGCCGGCGGGCGGGCGAAGCTCGAACAAGGCTTCGTCGTGCCCAATGGTAAGACGATTCAGTACGGGCAGATCCACATATTCGGGTAGTCCGGCAAGAACGGGAACCGCGACGGCGGGCCGCGACGGCGTCACGGGTTTATTCCGCGGCTCCGAATTAGCCAACGGCATCGGAGTCACAGGCACTGCAATCCGTGGATTTCTGTCCTGGGGCTGCGTTATTGCTGCGTGGACCGGCTCGGCCGGTGCAGCGGGTACCGCCGGTTGCTCTGCCGGTTGTTCCGCGACCATCGCGGCATTCTCACCCCAGGGCAGTGATTCGTAAATCAAGCCTCCCACGAAAATCGCAGCGATTCCCAAAACAACATAAAGGCCCCAGGCTGGCCATCCTGACGTAGAGTCATCCGAGGACTCCTCTTCCCACCTGGAATGCTGCATCTCATAGAGCGGACGAATAGGCGTTTCCGGCTCTTCGATCTTGGGAGCAGGAGGAGCCTCGTCAAGCAATTCGCTGAGCAGCGACGCGTCGATATCAAGAGCCAACGGATTTTTGGGTGATGACCCTGCTTTGGGCTTCAATTCTGGAGAGGGCTTCAGGCCGGCCAATGGCAGTGTTGCACCGCGAGACCCGGTAGCCTGTAGGTAGCGGTCCCGTAACGCAGAGTCGAGGAGGCAGTTCTTGGCAGAGTCCAGTTCGATGAGCAGTCGCTTAGCCAACCTGCCTTGTGGGCCCTTCAAATGGTTGCCAAGTTTCGCAGACTGAGTCTCCGCCGCATTGGAAATGACGTCAGCCCGCGACTCAGTGTTGGAAACGCCCAATAATTCAAAGTAATTAAGCGGGCGATGCTCAGTCGCGATGGCTAACCATTCGCGGTATGGATCAAATGGCGTCGACATTTGCGATCTCCGCCTAGTTAGGTACGTGGCCCACCGCAGAATATACCCCAAGCGAATGGCTGTCTCAAGCAAGTCTCGGCTCGCATGTACGACTGGGCCGCTTTTGGCTCTCAGCGACGATGGGTGGAGGGCGGATGGCAGTTTGCAATGAGAGGGGTGGATTCTGGCATTCCCATCGGCATGTGCAGGCGACGCAACAGCCGGAGGGGGAAAGTGCCTGACGCAAGCGGGTAACGGGCCGGTGCCTGATTTTGGGCGATGCGCAACAAAGCCGCCCAGCAAATGGACGATTACGCACGCGCAGAAATGTTTCGCAGCCCCTTGCGGAACCTGATCTTGTCACTTAACGACCGTCGAGTGACAGAATGGCGACGGTGTTGGATGCCGCAATGGCAGGCTAACAATTCCTCGCACTCCGAATTGGCACCTTCCTGGCGGAGACGCGTCGTGATGGCCGCGCGGATGTTTCGATCGGGTCCTCGGGATACCAGGAAATCCTGGAGTTAGCACGGTTTGTCCATCTCATTTCACTGCGTTTGATCTATTGGAACGCGAGAATAATTTGGTTCCCCGCCTGTCCCGCCTCGAAAAGCCCTGCACACAAAGATCACCCACTACCGCCTCCGGTGCTTTCTTGCAGCTATAGGCTTTTGCCGGTAGGCTATTTCCATCAGTTTCCGGTTACTAACGTATTCAGTCCCCCGGAATGCGAGGCATGCCTGCGGTGATTACCGAACGGGACATGGAAGACCAGATTGCTGCCAACCCCGAGAAGTTCCTCGGGGAGCCCGAACTGATGCTTGTAGCACGACAATTCGCGATAGGCGAGTACCGCTTCGACCTGCTCTTCGAGGACCGGCACAAAGCCAAGCTGATCGTCGAAGTCCAGCGAGGCACATTGGACCGAGACCATTCCTATCGCATACTCGATTACTACCACAGATTTCGCGAGCAGCGCCCGGACGAGTTTATCGACGCGATGGTCGTGGCCAACCAGATCCCGGCCGAGCGCCGTAAGCGACTGCACGATCTCGGCGTCGCATGCCGCGAGATACCGCTGAGCGAGTTCACCGCACCGGAAAGCCCAGTGAGTAAGCTACCGGCGCCGCCTTCATCTGACATCAGTGTGCCGGCGCCAATGCAGTCGACGAACAAGCTGTTCGCCCTGGACGGCGGCGTCGACCGTTCGTATCAGTTCAAAAGCCTGGGGCCCTCTGCATTTGTCTCCGCTGTTCGGAACGCCATTGCGCGAACGACGGAAGCGGCACGTTGGCGGATGGGCGGCGATAGCAGTCTCTCGGCGACGTTCCTACCGGCCAAAGCGGCAATCGACCGCCGGGAGCTAGATTTCGACGTGACGCCGCAGCTCTGGATGGAGCGACCGAAGGGTGGAAAGGCCGTCTGCAAGTTCGAGGTAGCATCCAGAGGGACCTCGCCAATCGACGAAGGCTCCAAGACCCGGCGGGAAGAATTGGCTGCTTCGCTTCGCGCTCATCTCAACCAGCGCCGCTTGCCTGACGGCGTCGAGCCTTCGATGGGTTCGACCGTCGTAAAGTACCGGATCAATGTTGATGCTATTAAAAAGCCGAACGACGACGTACCAGCCACGGTAGCCCAATACGGCTTCCAAATCGCCGAAGTCGTTGAGTTTTTCCGATTCCTTGATCAGTCACTGTCGACCTGGTCCCCTACCTGAGCGGCCCTCAATCTGGCCCGGTTTCGCCTTCCTCCGTTTCGCATTGCCAGCAGCCGCCAGCGAAGGGCCACCCGAACCCAAAGCGGTCGCCGTCAACGAGGCCGATGTCCCGGCGGATAAAGCCGGCCGACCGACAGAAAAAGCTACTGGACCACGCTGGAGGCCCACCGGCCAGCTGGTCCTCCAGCGACCAACTCACTGTCAGGACATTTCCAACGCGAGACGTTCCTTGACCAAGACCTGCAGGCCGTTATGCTTCAAGGTGTGATGTAGGTGCATCGCGTTTTAAATATCGAGAGTGGCGTGTAGGGATCTGGCCCGGTGACACGCCCGGCAACCTGGTTTAGCCGCCAAGGTGCCACTGCCAGCCTGAACAAGGACCGATCCGGCTCACAGCACGAGCAACGAACGGCGTCTCGACCGACTCTGGCTTCGTCGCCTTCGTAACCGACCGTGGTTGTCATGTGATTCTTGGCATGCCTCCCTGCGGCTCTGGTGTTGGCGTTGTCTGTCCCGTCGCTCTGCGCAGGCTTCGTGTTGGCAGTGGACTATCTGGTGGCCAGCAACGGAGGATTTCTATATGCGCGACCGACATGACCGCTTTTCACAACCGGTCGGCCGGGCAGCTCAACCCGACTACAGTGCAGAATTCGAGCGACGTGTTAAGCAGTTCAACTCCTACCTGAGTCGAGGTTATGAACGAGCCCTCAAGATCGCTGAGGGGCCCTGCTTCATGATCTTCTCCGAAGCGAAAGGAAGCACGGGTGACGACGACCCTGAACTGGCCGCATCGGAAAAACTCGTGGCCGAATCCGTCATCGTCGGTTTCGCGGACGGCCATCCGCTGAATCCGAGCCTGGAGGACATCTTCATTTCTCCGGTAGTGGCCGACGATGCATGGCGGCGGGACGAGACACAAAGCCGGTTCGTGCAATTCTGTTTCGAGCAGAAGTGGTTTTGCCTCGACCTGCCGTTGCAGACGCTCTACCAAGCTGAGGCGGCCAAGATTTTGCGGGACCGGCTTGGCTTCTTCTATCTGCGGAATCGTCCGGAATACACGCTTTACGAAGAAGACGTCGATGGTTACGACCCGTTCCGCAAAATCTATTTGTACGGCGACGAACCTGACTCGGCCACCGACATGGCATCCATCTTTTTCAGTGTATGGCAGTTTCCCGTTGATTCGCGACTGTACGTCAATTCTGCGGCGTTTGGGAAGGACTTTACCTGGGAGCGGGACATGCCCATTGCATAACAGAGGCAATCCGTTTATCGAAAGGAGCTGACTTGTGGACAGCGAGGAACCGCAACGCAAACAAGACAGGCCAGAGGGCACTGCACCGGCCGGGGACGCTCCGCCGTCGACTGGGAAGCCGTCTCCAAGGTACACCAAGGGCGTCTTGCCGAAGATGCTAGGCAACGTCCGCGTCATCGATTGCACTCAGTCAGGCCGAGCCACCGTCTTGGTCATGCACCCGAACCCGAAAAGCAGCAAGCCCCCGACAGAGAAAAGGGAGTTGGAACAATGACGAACGAGCCCGAGAATACGCCGTTGACGCCGGGGACATCACCGACGCCCAAGCCCGAGCAGGAACCTGAGAATTCTGACCCGACTCCTCCGACCGGGACGCCAGCCAAAAAATCTACGAAGGGTACATGGCCGACTATGTTATGCAATGCCCGTATCGTCGACGTTACTCAGCCAGGCCGGGCGACGATTTTCATGGCTGCGCCAATGCAATACGAGACACCAAAAGACGACAATCGGCCACCAGAATCAACAAACGGCCAAGCACTGCCAGAGTTGTTCAACTTTGGCGGCTGTGTCAACGGGATATATTACGATGGCTTTAAGAGCCCGGCCGACGATGGCCATGCCGTACCAAAGCGGACTCCCGAGCAAGAGGAATTTCTGCGGGATATGGAACGCATCGAGGGTCGGAAGCTGACGGTTCAGGAGGAGAATCTACACATCGCCCAGGCGGAGATGATCGGGGATCTGTAGCGGAGTCGGAGCATGGATAGGAAAGAAATGGAACAGAAGCCGAAGTACGCGAAGGGTTCATTTCCGACTTTGATCGGCAGCACCCGGATCGTCGACATTACTCAGCCGGGACGGGCGTCCGTCTTTATGGCCAACCCGAAGCCGGCCGAGCCACCGAAGAATTGGCAGTGAGACCGCCTGCAATGATGTGCGGCTGTAACAAATTGTGACAAATGGCCCGCCAGCGATTGGTTACTTCGTGCCGGAAGCGGCAGGCTCGGGCGTCTTCGGCTTGGCTGGATCGTCCCATTCGATAACGCAGTTGGGCAGGGCCGCTTCCAGAGCGGCGACACTCTCGCGTGTGACGCCGGTGCCTAGCGCGCTCAGGTTTTCGAGCGTGGAAATTTCCACTAGGGGCGACAGGTCGGATACCTGGGTGTTGGCACAAAGCAGCTTCGTTAGCGGCATGCCTTTGAGCGGCGATAGATCGGCTACCTGCGTGCTTTCGAAATTCAGCGTCTTCAGCTTTATGCCTTGCAGCGGCGCCAGGTCCGCTAGTTTACCGGCGCCGGCACTACTGCCAGAACACTGAAGCTGCCTCAACCCAATCAAGGCCCGTACCGGCGAGATATCCGTCACGTTATCGGTGGAAAACTGCAAGCTGCGCCACTGCGCCCACCTGGATCTTGAGTTTGACCTTGCCGTTAAAGCCGGGATTAAGTTGCCGCAGCTTTTTGACGACGGCTTCCACCTGGTGTTCGGCGGGAAGGGGAGCAATATCCTTCAGCCATCGCTGGAAAGCAGGATCTTTGAACGTCGTGATCGGCTTGACGCTAGCCGCCTCGCCTGAGGACAACTTCAATGGACCCGCGTCGTTCCCCGTTTGACCAATAATGATGAAGATCGCTCCCAGCAGCACGGCCAGAATCCCCATCGCTCCGGCCCCGATCCACAGCAGCAGGTTGCTCTTGGACTTCTTGTGTTCTTTGACCACGGCGCTGGTCGGCTTTACCACGTAACTTGCCGACTTGGGCTTGTGGATCGATTCAGACGGAATGTCGCTGAGGAACGTCAACGAACTGTCTTCGAAAGTGGGGGCAGACATCTTCGGCATGCTATCGGACGCGGATTGGCCGCTTTGCCAGCTCTCCAGATCGGCGATCACTTCCGTCATAGATTGGTAGCGGTCGTCGACCTTCTTGGCGACCATTTTTGCGAAAATGGCCTGAACATCGTCGGGCATATCGTCCCGCAGTCTTTTTAACGATGGAATCGGATCAGACTGGTGGGCGATCAACTTGGCAGTGATCGAGTCGGCCACATAGATGGTCCTGGCAGCGAGTAAGTAGTAAAGCGTGCAACCGAGGCTGTAGATGTCGGCCCGGGCATCGGCTTTGTGCGTGTTGCGTGCCTGCTCCGGGGCCATGTAATCGATGGTTCCCATCATGGACCCGGTTCCCGTCAATTCGCCCTGGGTCGCCGCATTGCCATCGGACTCGATGCGGGCCAGGCCCATGTCGAGAATCTTGACGACGCCTTTTTTATCGAGCAGTAGGTTGCCCGGCTTGATGTCGCGATGAACGACTCCTTCGCCATGCGCGAACTCCAATCCGCGCGCCGCCTGCAAGATATAGTTGACGGCTTTCTTAACCGACACGGGGCCGTTCTTCTTAACCAGGGCTGAAAGGTCCTGTCCCTCGACGTACTGCATCACCAGGAAGTGGACGCCGTTGGCGTGATCGGCGTCGTGGGCCGTGACGACGTTGGGATGTTCGAGTCTTGCTGCAGTGCGGACCTCGCGTTCGAAGCGAGCCACCATCGCCGGATCTTTGGTCACGGTAGGGGACAACATCTTGATCGCCACCACTCGCTTCATGCGGCGATGCTCAGCCTTGAACACCTGCCCCATGCCGCCAGCACCGATCTTGTCGATGAGGGTGTAGTTGCCCAGGATCAGTGACTTGGGCCGATTTTGAGCGAATTGCTGGGCCTGGAACTTGGTCAGAAGGCCCTGCTTGTGCAGTTCACGAAGGAGTGCCTCACCGTCTTTCGGGGTTGCCTTGGGCGGAATGAAGTTTTCGAGCTTGCCGGGTGCAATGATGCCCGAATCGGTGAGTTGCTTGACGACGGTTTCGAGGGCAAGGGCCATTGGCAGAACCCGGGTCATGGAGAAAGGCTTTCCGATTATAGTCGCCCCAAATTGCGATTAAAAGAATCGCAAACCATGTCCACGGAATTGCTTGCGATTGGCCACGAGCGTTGGGTCCGGATGACATTTGTGCCATTATGGGACGATTCGGCGGTACTTCTCGCGTGCGCGTAGGCCCTGCTCAATTTGGACATTTCGGGACAATTGAGAAGATCACTTGGGTTCCAGCATGGTCTGAAATTCCGCCATTGGTTAATCCACCCAAAAAACCTCGGCAGGTCCGGTTGGTCCGGCCGGCGGCAACGAACGTTTCAAGCGTCGGCGTTGCGTTGGAGGGCCGCCGAAATCGCAGCCACTTTTTGAGCTATGGTGACAACCATGTCCGGCGGTAGGTCCTGGAGCAGCAACGCGACGATGCTGGTAATCGTGGCCTGCATCTGCTCCGCCGTAATCACGTTTGGTTTCCGGTCGCCCCAATCGTCTGGCAGCCATCGCGCCAGAAGCCAAGCTGCTGCCTTCCAGTCGCGAACGGCATGCGCGTGAATCAACTCCAGCAGTCTGAATTCGCCATCGGCCCTGGCCCCCCTAACCAAAGCCGCAAATTCCGCATTTCTTAATAGTTCCCGGTCAACTGTGTCGGGCGAAACGCCCGCAAAATCAGCCGCTTTCCGTCTGCTCATTCCGGCCCGCGTGGCACGGATGAACCGATTAAGAATGAATTCGTCGTGTATCTTGCGGCGGTACGGCTTAGACTTTCGCCTTTTCCGTGGACCGCTCGGCACCAATTCGCCGGCCATCATGTATCCTCGCCCTTTGGTCCGTTCCCGCTTGTTGCACGCACCATTGCCAGGATGCCGACCTTGGTCGATTCCGGCAGCGTCGGCCACGCCTCGATCAGCCGGGCCAATATGGTGTCGGCGGGAAGGGCTTTTGGGTTCTCTGGTGCAACAGGGAGTGCAACAGGATTTTGGACTTCCTGCAAGTCCTTACGGCCACGTCCCTTGCCGCGACGGGACGGGCGACTCATAATCCCTTGGTCGAAGGTTCGAGTCCTTCCGGGCCTATTGGTAAATAAGGACTTATGACGATTGGCGCGTATCCCTTTTGTGGAGATTTAGATTTGAATTGTTCTGTAGAAAAGGTGTCTTCGTCTAAGAATCATTACATTGTGGGTGATGGCTCGCAACAGGATTTCGCGGCATTGACTCCAATATTTACGGGCTCGCATGGCTGAGCCGAGCAGTCGTTTGAGCATGCTATTTACGGTTTCTATTTGCCAACGTTGAGTATATCGAGTGAGGTGAAGGCGTGACCGCATCTGCCGCCGCCAGAAGTCGCGCAGATGTTTGGCAGATGGCCGGCCGATCTTCGCTGGGATCAGCGAGCGCACCCCACGTTCGTTGCGCGAAGCGGTGTGCATCCTTGGAATCGTAGCCGGTGTCGAAAGCCGCCGTGCCTAACCGAAGGGACGACTCTCGGCTACCAGCGAACTCAGCGATGAAGTTCACGATCTCCAAACACTCCGCCGCCGTTAGCTGATCGTCGTAACCTTCGACGGCCAAACGCCGCATCATTTCCAACACCTCTTCATTCGAGGCGTCAAGCTCGAACACGTCGATCCTGGACAGGTGAGGTGGACCCCGATCGCTGGACAGTTTTCAGCCTTGGATAAGATGTAGGGTTGTTAGGCCAGCGGCCCGCGAGCCCCCTCAAAGGGCTCGCGCGGCCGCTGTAGCTGACCGTCACTCCGTCAAGCGTCCCGCCCGAACCGGTCGCGGTCAAGCTTTGTCCGCCGCTGCCCTCTTGGACCGCGGCGTCCGCCAGCGTGCCGCCGGAGAGCAAAAATGTGTTGTCGACTTCCACGGTGCCGCCGGCCGACGCGGAACCTACTGTCAGCGTGCCGCCCGAGAGTGTCAGTGGATCGGAGGAATGCAGGCTGTGAATCGTGTCGTTGCCGCCGACGAATACCACGCCGTCTATGGCCGTGTTGATGACCACGTCATCGCTCGGGCCTGGCAAAAGGCCGATGCTCCAATTGGCCGCGTCGCTCCACAAGTTGTCACCGCCCGCACCCGTCCTGGTCACTGCCGACAGCAGCCGACGTTGTTCGAGCAATTCCAAGGCGGGATTGGCCGTCAGGCCGATTCCGTTATTCCAATTTGGTCTTAGACGACGCGCCCGACGCTTTGAACGAAAGGTTCGATGGGAAGCTGCCTTTGCCTCCGGCGGGCGATAAGGGTAGGACAGGTCGAGCCGGCATGCAAACCGAATCACGGCCTCATTTGCGAGGCGGCTGAGATCGCGGCTCAAATCCGTCATCGACTTTCCCTGCCGCCGTTGGCAGCACACGGGCATAACGTCGCGGGCCTGAGCTTCTTTCCGAGGATTGCCGCTTCCTGCGAGACAATTCCCTTGTTTCAAGGCGCCAAAACTCGTCGCCAAAACCCTGCTATTGTAGTGTTGGGCTGCCCTTGAAGTGTGGTATCTCGAAGATAACATTCCCGCAGGGAGCCAACAGGCAGCGGAGAAGGGATTTAGGGGGAAGCTCGGCGCGGCTCTTTCGGGATCAGAAAACCATTTTGGAAATCCTGCTCGACGGACAGATCATGCACATTTCCAAGGGCGGGAGATTGACGCGGCGAGACAATAACCTGAAACTCATGACAGAGTGCCACGAGGTCCCCCGCACTGGCGAGGTTCCGGACCGTGGGCATACTTTCGCTTGCGGATTTGTTGGGCCCGAACAATTAACCGCATCGCCCGAGAATTGGGATCGGTTGACACCCATGCCTGATCATTCAGCGAATACGGCAGCCAATCATAATACGGCAGCCAATCAGAATGCCGAAACTAATCGGAACGTTGACACCGAGTTCCGCCGACTATGGCAAGGCGGAAATCGGACTTCAGTGGAAGAGTTCCTGCGGCGGCACCCCGAGGTGGCGTGCCAAGAGCGACAAGTGCTGGATTTGATCTACGCCGAGTTTCTGCTGCGCAGCCGCGGGAGAGTCTCCCAGCCCGCAAGAGTATCGTCAGCGTTTTCCAGCGCATGAGCAAGAACTTGGCCGGCTGTTTGAAGTGCATTTTGCCGCCGCCGCCACCGAAACGCAAAGTCTGAAAGCCCCAAATCAACCTTCGATGAGCACGGCGGACGACTGCCACGGGACGGATCCGGATTTCTGTCAGACGACGGACCATGTGCCCCCCAGTTCGAGTTCCCTTGTCTCGGCGATCAGCGACGGCATCGGCCGCTATCGAGTTTCCAAGAAGCTCGGCGAAGGGGGCTTCGGCATCGTGTACAAGGCCGTCGACCCCGAGCTCAAGCGGGAAGTGGCGATCAAGATTCCCCATCCACGGCATGGCGTGAACATGGAGGAGTATCTGTCCGAGGCCCAGAATGTCGCCCAATTGGATCATCCGGGCATTGTGCCGGTTTTCGACGTCGGCCGCACGCCCGCCGGCCAGTGTTATGTGGTTTCGAAGTTCATTTCCGGTGGCAGCCTGGATCAATTGATCGCCAAGGGACGACTATCTTTTCCCGACGCGGTCAAATTGGTCGCCGCCATCTCGGAAGCGCTGCATCATGCCCATCAACGTGGCCTGGTGCATCGTGATATCAAGCCCGCCAACATCCTGATCGATGAGCACGGTCAGCCGCTGTTGGCCGATTTTGGTTTGGCACTCAAGGAAGAAGAATTCGGTAAGGGACCTCAATTCTCCGGAACTCCGGCATATATGAGCCCCGAGCAGGCCCGCGGCGAGGGTCACGTGGTGGATGCCCGGTCGGATATTTATAGCCTGGGTGTCGTATTGTACGAGTTGCTGACGGGACGTCGTCCGTACCGCAGCCGTAACACGACCGAACTGCTGCATGAGATCGCCGTGGTGGAGTCGCGACCGCCACGCCAGCTCAACGACACGATTCCCGAGGAGCTTGATCGCATCTGCATCAAGGCGCTCGCCAAACGTCCCTCCGACCGCTATAGCACGGCCATTGATCTGTGCAACGACCTGCGCCACTGGCTGGTCCAGGCTAAGGACCATGCGCCCATCACGGATCCGGTTCCGACAGCCCGCCGAACTGTATTGGGGACATTGGTCCTGGGAGGATCCCTTCTGGCAGTCGCCCTCCTGCTGGGCTGTGTGCTGTTGTTAGGCAAATCATGGTCCGACCGGTCTGGCAAATCTGTCTCGTCGGATGGACAAGATTCTTCAGTGGATCAGTTAAAGATGGCTGCTGGGAGGGCTGCGGCTTCCGGGATCTCAAGCATCGACATGGAGATTCACTTCCAACGCGCGACTGAGACGGGCAGCTTCCACGTCCTCACGGTAGACGACGGGCCGCTGTATGACGACGATCGGGTACAACTGCATATTCATGCAGGCCGCCCGCGGTATTGCTACGTATACTGGTACGATCCTCATAGTGGTCCCCAGCGTCTCTGGCCGAAGGACCTTTCAGAGCAGAAGAGAATCAGCGAACTAGCAATTCCCGAAGGGCGCGACCAGTGGCTCCCCTTGCAAGGTGGCCGGGGAAACGAAATGGTCGTGGCCGCGGCCTCGGATCGCCCCCTCCAAGCCAATGAACTCCGCGATTTCGAGCAGCGGCCCTCATTCGCCAAAGCCAGCGAGGTGGTAGCCCGGCCGCTGTTACTTCCCGTTGCGGCTGCACAGCACGGCACTAGCATGGAGCGCGGCGTCGGCGCGGCTGTGACGTCGATCAAGATCCCCGTAACCGAAACCTTCGAAGAGGGTTTGCGAACGAAGTTCGACGTCTATCGAGGCGTGATTTTTCCGCACGAATAGCGCCCGACCAGAAGCTGGCTGGCTCTGCAAGGTCACCAAGGGTATTGAGTCGCATTCATTCAGCCGTGAACCCAAACCGGCAGGAAAAGCAAAATGAAGACGTTTGACGCCGATGAAAAACCACAGATCCATCGGAATTCCCAGGAATTGGCCAAGTCCCTCGGCCTAAAACGAATTCAGATCATGTGCAGCGAACTGGCCGCGAAGGCCAACGAGACGATACCCGTCAACTTTATCGCGCACGTCGAGAGCGTGCCGGTCAAGGGCGATAGAATCCTGCTCGAAGATGGAGGCGATTTTCGAGTCAAAGACGTTTACCACAAGTTGATTACCAATAGCAAATTGGGAATCATCCAGGCCGATGTTATCGTCTTCGCCGAACGCATTCCCTCCGTGATGCCTGGGGCTTGACCCTCGGCATGAAAAACCCGCCTGATCGCCGTCGCTCGCGCCGCGCGGAACAGCCATCCGGCGTCGGGAGCGCGGATGCGCAATCCACTTTAGCGACGCCGCGCCGCGGTTGGCGCGGACTCGTCGCGCCGCTCGTACTCACGGCGCTGGGCCTGGTTTGCTATTCCAACAGCTTCGCCGGTCCTTTCGTTTATGACGGAATTCCGTACATCGTCTACAATCCGTCGCTGCAGCAGCTTTGTCCCTGGAAACTCACGCTGGGCCGAAGTCGGCCGGTCGGTTATTACTCGTTCGCCTTGAACTATGCCGCAAACGAAATTTGGCACGCCCCCGCGGGAGGCTATGACGTTTGGGGTTTTCATGCCACGAATCTCGCAATCCACGTCCTCGCCGGCCTGACTCTCTATGGGATCGTTTGGCGAACGCTAGTCGGATCGCCACGCTTCGGTCCGCGTTACGCCGACATCGGGCGGGGGCTGGCTCTGGCGGTCGCCGCGATCTGGCTCGTTCATCCCTTGCAAACACAGAGCGTCACTTACATCTATCAGCGGCAAGAGTCGCTGATGGGGCTGTTCTATCTCGCCACGCTGTACTTCATGGCTCGGGGTATCGAATGCTCCTTCGGGCAACCGGCCGGCGGCACTCGTAGCGGCCGCTGGTGGTTTGTCGGCGCCGTGGCGTGTTGCACGCTGGGAATGGGAACGAAGGAAGTCACCATTTCGGCGCCGCTCGTGGCCCTGGGATACGACCGGGTGTTTTGGGCCGACTCGTGGCGCGCGCTGTGGGCCCGCCGCAAGGGATTGTATGTGGGCCTGGCCGGCACTTGGGCCATCTTGGCGTATCTGATGATTGCCAATCGAGCCGCCTATACCGAAGCGCGCCTGCTCGACGTCGCGGGTCTTACCCCTTGGCAGTATGCCCGCAGCCAGCCCGGCGTGATTTGCCATTATCTCGGACTCTGTTTCTGGCCCGTCGGGCTCTGCCTCGATTACGGCTGGCCGGTGGCGCAGACAGCGGCTCAGATCGTGCCGCCGGCGTTGCTCCTCATGACCGTCGCGCTGGCGACGGCGGTAGGCAGCATTCGCTATCCGGCCTGGGGCTTTTTGGGCGCCTCGTTCATCTTGATTCTGGCCCCCACGTCCAGCATCGCTCCGGTGGCCGATCTGGCGTTTGACCATCGCATGTACCTGCCCCTTGCGGCGGTCGTCGCGGCCGTGGTGCTCGGCGCGTACGAGATCTGGCAGCGACGTCTTCAATCGACGCCGGTCATCCGGCCCACCGGGGCTCCACGTTGGTTGCCGCTGGCCACCATCGCCGCGGGAGTGGTCCTGTTGCTTGGCGCGGCGACCTATCGACGCAACGAAGACTACCGGACCGCCGCGGCAATTTGGCAGGACACCGTCAAGAAGCGGCCCGACAACTTGGCGCCTTTGTATGGCTCAGTTCCGCGCTCGTCAAAGAAGGCGATTTCGACCGAGCCAAGAAAGTCGTCGGCGAAGCCTTGCAACGCGATATCCCGGCTTCCGACGATCCCGAGCGGTTCGCCAAGCTTTATTACAATCGGGGGCGGGCGAATCAGGAGCAACGCCAGATAGCGGCGGCCATCGACGATTACGGCCAAGTGATCGCGCTCGACCCGCGGCACGTCGACGCGTACAACAACCGGGCCATGATATTCGGCAGCCAAGGCCGCTGGGACGACGCCATTGCCGACTTTCTCGTGGCCGAAAAACTCGCTCCCGATTACGCCGGACTCTACAACAATTGCGGCGTGACCTATCGCAATGCGGGAAAGCTCGCCGAGGCGGTCGAGCAGTTGACCAAGGCCATCGAACTGATTCCCACGGCCGCATCGCCGCGTCTTAACCGGGCGATTTGTTATGCGAAGCTCGGAAAGCCGGATTTGGCCCAAGCGGATGCCAGCGAATACGAGCGATTAGGCGGCCAACCGGATGCTCGGGCGAGAGAGATTCTCAGCAGCGGCAAGTAACGGGACCGCGTCACTCGCCGAGCATCGTCTTGCGGCGCAGCTGGTGATGATAGTGCTGGGCGAATCTGTGGGCTTCATCGCGCACGTATTGCAATAGTCGCAAGGCGAATGCATGACGGCTCAACCGCAACGGCTCGTCGGCGCCCGGCACGTATATTTCTTCCTCGCGCTTCGCGAGCGAAATGACGGTCGGCGGCGCGATGCCCAATTCCCGAAATGCGGCCAGCCCGGCTGATAGTTGCCCCTTGCCTCCGTCGATCAGCAGCAGGTCGGGAAACATTTCCGATTCGTCGTGCAATCGCTGAAAGCGGCGGGAAATCACTTCGTGGATGCTGGCGAAATCGTCGACCCCTTTCACGTCCCGGATCTTGTAACGCCGGTAATGCGGCTTGAACGGCAGGCCGTCGATGAATTGCACCAGGCTGGCCACGGTCTCGCCACCGGCGAAATGGGCGATATCCACCCCTTCGATGGTGCGCGGCGGCTGCTTGAGCTTGAGCACCTTTTGCAGCCCGGCCAATCCCTTCTTCGGATCGACGTAGAACACCTCGGGTTGCACGTGGGTATCCAGTTCGCCTCGGTCGTCGAGCGTTTCCAGCATGCGAATTTCATCGCGAAGCCGGGCCGCCTTTTCATATTGCAAGGCCGCCGCCGCCGCCAGCATGTCGTCGCGCATTTCTTTGAGGAGCGAACGTTTATTCCCCTCGAGAAACCGGATCAGCCGCTGAATGTCGCGCTTGTAGTCTTCTTTCGAGATCCGCAAATTGCAGGGTGCCGTGCATTGGTTGATCGACGCCAGCAGGCAAGGCCGGAACCAGCGCCATTTCTCGTCCCCCTCGTCGATGTCGAGGGAGCACGTGCGGAACTTGAAAATCTTTTGCAGCACCTGCACCGCCGCGCGCAGGCTTCCCGCACTGGCGAACGGACCGAACAGCCGCGTGCCGCGTTCATGCGGCTCGCGAGTAAACTCGACGCGGGGGAAGTCCTCTCGGACATAGATTTCCAGGTAAGGAAAGGTTTTGTCGTCCTTCAAATCCTGGTTGTACTTGGGCTGTACATCCTTGATCAGCCGGGCCTCGACCAACAGAGCATCGACCTCGCTGTCCGCCTCAATGTAATCGATGTCGGCGATTTCCGTGACCAGATCCGCGGTGCGGCGATCGCAGGCGGCAGCCTTGAGAAAGTAGCTGCCGGCGCGGGAACGCAGATTCTTCGCTTTGCCCACGTAGATCACGCGGCCGACAGCATCCTTCATTAAGTAGACTCCGGGGGTCTGCGGGAATTCCCGCACTTTGGCCGCGGCAGGGCTCAACCCGGAGAAGGCCAGCTCGGCGGGATCCAGTTCCGCCGAATTCAGGTTCGCCGCGGCGGAATTATCCGCGGGCACGGCCTCGGTCGGTTCGTCCGTGCAGTCGACCGGGTCGTCGGGCGAGTTTTTTGGTTTAGCTGCCATGGATGCGAGCGCTCACTTTGAGCGTGGAGGGGGAAGACGACCCGGGTGGCTAAGCTGCAAGCACTTTTCCAGCAACGTTTTATGAAATGCATTTCCGGGCTGCCCGCCGGGTCTCAAGGGGCCCTGCACGCAATTACATTGTAGCCCTCGCCAGCCTCGGTTGACACATCCCCGCGAGTGGGCACCCGCCTAGAGAGTCGTCTGGTGCCGAAACCATTTTTTCGGTACAGAGTGACGCGCGGAGCGGCAGTGGCAACTTACTTTGTGACAGAATGCCGCCGGCCAGCTTTCGGCAGGCCGGTGTGACCGCCAAGAAAACGGGAAGGATTGAGAGTCATGAGCGTTGTAACGATTAGTTTGGGAGTTTTGGCCGTCCTGCTGGCGGTCGATTTATTGACGGCCCCGACCTACGAGCAGAGCTGACCTCGGGCTGATCGCGGAAATCGCTGGACTGCCCCCCATCTACCCGGCAGCCTGCGAGAATGTCGTCAAGGCATTGCCCAGAGCGTCGAGCCGTTCGGCCAATTCGCTCTTCGTGGCCTCCAAATTCGCTAGCATTTCAGCCGGCTCATAGGTGAAGAGATAGTACTTCACCTTCGGTTCGGTGCCGCTCGGGCGGACTGCCACGTAGGTTCCTTCGGCGTTAACGTCGAGCATGACCATATCGCCCGATGGGCCGTCAAACGGTTGGCGCTCGCCGCCTGGCATTAGTTCCATGAGGGATTGGTAATCGCGCGTCCGGACGACTTTCAGGCCGGCTAGCGTGGCCGGCGGATGTTCGCGAAATTGGCGCATCAATGCCGCCATGCGGGCCATTCCCTCGGAACCTGGCATCGTGACCGAGATCTGCTTCTCCGCGTGGCAGCCGTATTGCCAAAAGAGAGCGTCGAGCCGTTCGTGGAGCGATCTGCCGGCCGCCTTGGTTTGAGCCGCGAGCTCCGACATCACCATGGCGGCCACGCCGGCATCCTTGTCGCGGGCATAACCGCCGGCCAGGTAACCGTGCGATTCCTCGGCGCCGAAGACAAACTTTTCCGTCCCTAGCTCCTCCATGAGACCGCCGATGTATTTGAACCCGACTTGCAGATCGCCCTTTGTTTGCACTCCGTAGGCATCGGCAATGCGGCGGATCAGTTCCGTAGTCACCAGCGTCTTTACCACGTAGTGCTCGCGAGTGAGGCTGCCTGCGGCCTTACGACGCTCCAGCAGATATTCGGTCAACAGCGCCCCGATCTGATTACCGGTCAATGTGCCCCGGTGCCGGCGGCCGGTCTCTTGTCGGCGTTACGCGCAGGTGTCAAAGCCATTGGAGCCGCGACCCCCAGGCGGTCGCAGTCGGGATCAGTGGCCAAAACCAGGTCCGCCCCGGCCTGCTGAGCCCGAGCAATGATTCCCTCGAAGATTGCCGGATTTTCCGGATTGGAAACGTGGCCCGGCACATTGGGGAAGTCGCCGTTCGGCTCGGCATGCGGACCATACAGCTCGACATCGGTGAAACCGTCGGCCGCAAGAATCGGCAGTACGGCCGAGGCTCCCACGCCGTGAAGCGGGGAATAAATGATCTTCAGGGCCCGCGGCCCGGCCTGGGCTTGAGCCTTGGCCTGGTGCACATAAACGGCGTCGACCTCTTCCTGGCAACACACGATCTGGCCGCTGGCCATCGCAGCGGAAAACGGGATGCGAGCAATCACGTCGACGTTCATCACCCGATCGATCACACCCCGGTCGTGCGGCGGCAGCAACTGGCCGCCAGTCGACCAATAGGCTTTCACGGCGTTGTCGCTGGGCGGATTATGGCTCGCCGTGACCATGATGCCGCACGAGCACTTCTTGTAGCGCACTGCGCAGGATAATTCTGGCGTGCTGCGGTAGCCTTCGAGGAAATAAACCTTGAAGCCGGCGGCCGCCATCACCTCGGCACAAAGATCCGCAAACTCGCGGGAGCGGTGCCTGGTGTCGTAGGCGATCGCACAGGACAGCGGGGACCCGGCCGAGGCGCCCTGACTCGCGTGTACCTGTTTCACGTAGTCGGCCAGCCCCTGGGCACTCTCGCCGATCGTGCGCTCGTTGATGGCGTTACTGCCGATTGGATACATCTTGCCCCGTCGGCCGCCGGTGCCAAACGGAATGACCGTCCAAAACACGTCGTCCAGCTCCCGCCAGCGCTCGGCGGCCAAATGCTCGGCAACCTGCGGGGCGAACCGTGAGTAGCGTGCTTCCGTCAGCCAATCGCGAATGTTGGCGACAGCACTCGGCGAGAGGTGCTTGCCTTGGGCAGCGGCGTCGAGTCGACACAAAGCGTCCTTGGGGTCGAACGTGGCATCGGCCATCGGTAAGTCCGTCACAATTGAGTGTTAACCTTGTGCCATCGGGGGAGGCTCCCGCCGAAATGCCTGTGACGACCAATTGTGTCGGTTTTGGCCCGGCAAGCAAGTGGTCGATCAGGTTCCCGCCGCCACCGGCGAGGGCGTTTGACTTACTTTGCCAATGCGGTGATATTGATTTTCCAATCGGGTACAGCACTGGCATGCGTAAGCGACATCCTCCCCACGCCAAAAGCTAACACGCTGTTTGCATGAACGAACCCATCATCAGCGTTTCCGGACTTCGTGGGCTCATTGGCAGCAGCCTGACCCCTGAAGTCGCCCTGCGTTATGCCTGCGCGTTTGCCTTTCATACCCCGCCGGGACCGATCGTCGTCACGCGCGACGGCCGAGTGAGCGGACCGATGCTAGCCGCCGCCATCACCAGCGGGCTCAAGGCGGTCGGCCGCGATGTGATCAATGCTGGAATCGCCGCCACGCCGACGACCGGCGTCCTGGTTCGGCAACTTCATGCTGCCGGCGGCTTGCAAATTTCCGCCAGCCATAATCCGGCCGAGTACAACGGGCTCAAGCTGTTCTCCGCCGAAGGCCGGGTCATTCCGGCCGCGGCCGGCCAGCAGGTGCTCGATCGGTATCTCTCGGGCATCACGGCCTGGACCAGTTACGACAAGCTCGGAACGGCGAGCAATCAGGCCGAAACCTGCGAGAGCCACTTGGATCTCGTGTTGGCGAGAGTGGATGCCGAGCGAATTCGCCGCCGGCGGTTTCATGTGGTCCTGGATGCGAACCACGGTGCCGGCAGCATTCTGGGGCGAAAACTGCTCTCGGAACTCGGCTGCGAGATAACCATTCTTGGCGGCGAGCCCGACGGCGATTTCGATCATGAGCCGGAGCCGACGGCCGGCAATCTGACGGGCGTCCACGCGGCGGTGACTGCCGCCGGGGCCGATGTCGGCTTTTGTCAGGATCCCGATGCCGATCGGCTGGCGCTGATCGACGAGCGAGGAACGTATATTGGCGAGGAATACACGTTGGCCTTGGCCGTCGATCACCTGCTGCGCAATGCCCAGTACCGCCGTGGCCTAATCGTGACAAACTGCTCGACCAGCCGCATGAGTGAAGACCTGGCTGAAAAGTACGGCGTGCCGCTGGTTCGCTCCGCGGTCGGCGAAGCCAATGTGGTTGACGCGATGCTGGCCCACGGCGCCGTCCTGGGGGGCGAAGGGAACGGGGGCGTCATCGATCCCGAGGTGGTGCTGGTGCGCGACAGTTTCGTCGGTATGGCCTTTGTTCTCGATGCCCTGGCTGACCGGGAGTTGCCGCTGAGCCAGCTCGCGGCCGAACTGCCGCGGTACGAAATCGTCAAAACCAAGATCACGATCGAACCGGCCCTCGTGTCGCGGGGACTCGCCGCGCTGGAGCGGCATTTCGCCGATGCCACGGCCGACCGGCTCGACGGGTTGCGACTCGATTGGCCCGGCAAATGGCTGCTGGTGCGGGCGAGCAATACCGAGCCGATTGTCAGGGCCATCGCCGAAGCCGGCAGCACCGCGGAAGCCCGGCGACTGTGCGATGCCGCGGCTGCCGTTCTCGGTGCGAGCTGAGCCCGGCCCCAATTTAGTCGGCTCGGAGCGGATTCCGGTACA
This sequence comes from uncultured Planctomycetia bacterium, assembly GCA_963807715.1. Classification (GTDB taxonomy): domain Bacteria; phylum Planctomycetota; class Planctomycetia; order Pirellulales; family PALSA-1355; genus CAWECK01. The sequence goes on along the minus strand of CAWECK010000010.1, from coordinate 19,743 downwards.
GCACGGATTCCAACAGCTCGGGCGAACCCGGCCAATCCGCCCCACGTTCAAAGTGCCACTGGCGGTGGCTCGGCACGAAACGCTCGTCAAATGGCCAAGGATGAAACGGCTGATAGCCGATCGCCGACGCCAAGCGACTGGAGTCCATGGCCACATTGCCCGCGCGCGGTGGCATCGGCCCGGCGTGAATCCGCGGGCAGCCGTGAAGATTTCGGGGATCGTAGCCGCCCACTCGGTTAACGATCTGGGCAATTTCAAACAAGCTCAGCGGCCGGGGACCGCCGGCATGATAGAGGCCGGCCAGGTCGCTGGCGAGCACATCTTCGCACAGCCGATTCAGGCAATCGGTGTAGGTCGGCGTGCGGACTTCGTCGAAGTACAGCGTGGCCGGTTTCGACTTCTTGAACCGCGACTGGATCCAGTCGATGGCCCCCGCGTGTCCGTTGAAACTCACTCCCATTGGCAGCGAAATGCGCAACGTGCAAGCGTCGGGGAGCATTCGTCGGATCACGTCTTCCGCGGCGACCATTGTTTTGCCGTACACGGTCACTGGGTCCGTCGGGTCGTCCTCGACATGGCCCCCATTGCCAAGTCCCGAAAACACCAGATCGATCGACAAGTGCACGAGCCGCGCGCCGGCTTCGGCGACACGCTCAACAAGATTCTCTACCCCTTCGACATTGATCCGCCGAGCCATCGCCGGGTCGAGCTCGCACGACTTGAAGCGCAGTTGCCGGCACAGTCGAGTACCGCCGCGAAGCGATATTCACCGAACAGCGCAGTCAGGCCGTCGCGATCTTCGGCATTGCAGGCGACCACCCCCGGGCCGCTGAGCCGCCAATTATCTTGCTGTCGGATGCCGATGACCTGGCCCGGGTAGCGGGCCTGAAAATACGACAGCGCGTTGTACCCGGCCACGCCGGCGATGCCGGTGATCAGCAGGGGGAGTGGCGGCGAGGCCGTATTGTAGCGTAGGAACATGGGCCAGAACGCAGGGAGGGTGGCGGAAGCTTTGAGACGCGGTCTTATTGAGAGTCTAAACCGCTTGTCGAAACCCAAATTCTAACGCCCGGCGACCAATGCTACGAGTCCACTGCCGATCGTGACGCCTGTTGACAACCGCTGCCGGAGGTTGTATTTTACCACTTAGTAATTTAACCTATTAGTATATTGCGTATGACGACCGATCACCTCAGCACGACCTTCGCGGCCCTTTCCGATCCGACGCGACGGGCGATTCTGCTTCGGCTCTCCAGGGGCGAGACCTCGGTGACCGATCTGGCGAAACCGTTCCAAATGACTCTGCCGGCCGTGACCAAACATCTCAAGGTGTTGCAGCGTGCGGGTCTGATCACGCAAGGTCGCCGGGCCCAATGGCGGCCCTGCCGGCTGGAGGCGAAGCCGCTCCGGGAAATTGCCGACTGGGTGGAGCAGTACCGGCGTTTTTGGGACGAGCGGCTCGATCGCCTGGAAAACTATCTCACTGAACTTCAAAAGCAGGAGCCGGAGCATGGCCGCCGAAAAAAATAATTCTGACAGCACTTCAGTTCCCGCGTCCCCGACGTCGCCCGGGTCCACGTCGGACGATGGCGATTTCGTCATTACGCGCATCATCAACGCGCCGAGAGTACTCGTGTTCGAGGCATGGACCTATCCCAAGCACATGGCGCAATGGTGGGGTCCGCACCAGTTCACCAACCCGATCTGTGAACTGGATGTGCGACCAGGCGGCACTTGGCGTATTGTCATGGTGGGCCCTGACGGCGTCGAGCATCCGTGCAAGGGCGTCTATCGCGAGATTGTCGAACCCGAGCGGATCGTGATGACCATCGATCATTCCGATCTGTCGGACGAGTGGCACGATATGGTGAACCCGAACCGTCCGAAGGGGCAAGGCAAGCCGGCCCTCGAGGCCCTCTCGACCGTGACTTTCGATGAGTTGGAGGGCAAGACGAAGCTCACCATCCGGACTCGCTTCGAGTCGGCCGCGATTCGTGACTTGCTGCTGAAGATCGGTATGGACGAAGGCTGGTCTCAAAGCCTGGAACGCCTCATGACGGTCGTGTCTGCAAAGCCGTAACGAAAAGCGTCGTTTGAAACTCATCAATAAAAGAGAAGCCATGCAAGTCCAACCCTACCTGAACTTCGAGGGCCGCTGCGAGGAAGCGATCGAGTTCTACCGCAGCGCGCTGGGGGCTGAGGTGACAATGCTCTTACGATTCACAGACAGTCCTGAGCCCTGCGCGCCGGGCATGGTCCTGCCGGGCACCGAGAACAAGGTGATGCATGCGAGGTTGCGCATCGGCGAGACAACGGTGCTGGCCTCCGACTGTCGTTGCCACGGGCAGCCGACCTTCCAGGGCTTTTCGCTGTCGCTTGAGTTGCCTAGCGACGCCGAAGCCGAACTGCGGTTTACCTCTCTGGCCGACGGTGGGCAGGTGCAGATGCCCTTGGCCAAGACCTTTTTCGCCTCGTCCTTCGGCATGGTCGTTGACCGCTTCGGCGTGTCGTGGATGGTTATCGCGATGCCTTGAGGGGCGGTTCGCTTTCCCGCGGACGCATGACTAACCATACTAGCGGTCGGCGCTCAATGAACCGCGATTTATCCGCTCCGCTCCGATCCCTCCCCGGACGGGCGGCTGCGATTGGTCTCGCCGCCAAAAAAACGATTGCGGCGGCGGCAAAGTCCTGGCATCCAGCAGGCCGCAATTGTAAAACAGGAACATCGAGCATGTGAGCATTTTTGTCATGATCCACATTTCTGAATGAGGAGAGTGCCCGTGTCGAACCTGATCAGCATCTCGCCGCTGCGCAGCTCGCTCGCCCCCAGGCAGCGGCACCCGCTCGAGCCCCTGTCGGCCGAAGAAATCCGTGAAGCGGTGGAGCTCCTCAAACGCGAGGGGAAGGTAACGCCCACCACGAGGTTCGTGGTAGTCTCTCTGCAGGAGCCGGACAAGTCGCTCGTGCACCATCTCCCTGGCGCGGGTGCCAATGGCGAGAGTGCCCCGCCGCGCGAGGCTTTCGCCGTTCTGTTCGACAACGCCGCGAATGCCTGCTACGAAGCAAGCCTGTCGCTCACGCAGGCCGATCTCTTGTCCTGGAAACGGATCCCAGGCGTCCAGCCGACGATGACGATCGACGAACAAGTGGAGTGCGAGCAGGCGGTTCTCAACAGCGCCGAGTTCAAAGCTAAACTCAAAGAGCACACCGGCGTTGACGACACCAGCCTGGTGATGGTCGACATCTGGAGCGCCGGCAATTATGGCGCTCCCGAGGACAGCGCTCGGCGGCTGGCTCGGCCGCTCTGCTTCCTCCGAACCGACCCGACCGATAACGGCTATGTCCGGCCTATCGAGGGACTGCGGCCGGTCGTCGACTTGAACACGATGGAAGTCATCCGCATCGAGGACTACGGCCAATGGCCGGTCCCGCCCGGTGAGGCCAATTACGCCGCGGACCGGATCGATCGGTTCCGTTCCGACATCAAGCCCTTGGAGATCGCCCAGCCAGAGGGACCGAGCTTCGACGTCGACGGCTACCAGGTTTCGTGGCAAAAGTGGAAATTCGTCATCGGCTTCAACGCCCGCGAAGGCCTGACGCTGCATCACCTCCGCTACGACGACAACGACCGCGAGCGATCCATCCTCTACCGCGCGTCCCTGACCGAAATGGTCGTCCCCTACGGCGACCCCGGCCCCACGCAAAGACGAAAGAATGCCTTCGACGTCGGCGAGTACGGCATGGGCATGTGCGCCAACAGCCTCGTGCTCGGGTGCGATTGCCTGGGGTCTGATCCGCTACTTCGACGCCCACCTGTGCGACAGCCGCGGCGAACCTCTGACAATCAAGAACGCGGTGTGCATGCATGAGGAGGACTACGGCATCCTCTGGAAGCACACCGATCGCCGCTTGCCGGACGCCCCGGAGGTGCGGCGATCGAGGCGGCTGGTTGTCTCGTCGGTCTCAACGGTCGAGAACTACGAGTACGGCTTCTTTTGGTATCTCTACCAGGACGGGACCATCCAGTTCGAAATCAAACTCACCGGCATCCTCTCACTCGGCGGCTTACCGCCGGGTGAGACGCCCAGGCACGGCAACCTTGTCGCGCCGCAGTTGTACGCGCCCAATCATCAGCACTTCTTCAACGTGAGACTCGATTTCGACCTCGACGGCGTCCAGAACACCGTCCAGTGCGTCGACGTGGTGCCCGACCCAATCGACGACGATAACCCGTTCGAGAACGCGTTTCATGCGCGGGCCACGCCCCTGTGCTCAGAGAAGCAGGCGCGAGGCAAGCTCTGCCTGGAGACGGCCCGGACTTGGAAGATCGTCAATCCCGGCGTAATCAACCACGTGGGCGAGCCCGTAGGCTACCGGTTCCTTCCCGGCGACAACTCGGTGCCGTTTGCCTCGCCCAATGCCTGGTGGCGCAGGCGGGCGGGATTCGTCGAAAACCATGTCTGGGTCACGCCCTATCAGCCTGACGAGAGGTACGGCGCCGGCGACTATCCCAATCAGTCCCGCGGCGGCGACGGTCTGAAGGCCTGGACCGAAGCGGATCGTCCGATCGAAAACAGCGATGTGGTGTTTTGGTACACCTTCGGCCACACGCACATTCCTCGGCCGGAGGATTACCCGGTCATGCCGACCGCGTACCATCGGCTTCACCCTCAAGCCGGCGGGCTTCTTCACTCAGAACCCGGCCAATGATCTGCCCCCGTCGGCCAAGAAAGCCGGAATGAGTTGCTGTCATTGAGATCGAACGACGCTGACTTCGGTCGCTTGCTTTTTCCCTGTTAGGGCTTTCAGCAGCGAACTTTCATCCTTCCGAGCCACCGAGCTACTTGGCGCCGGAAGCGGTAGGCCCGGGAGTCTTCGGCTTGGTCGGATCGTCCCATTCGATCTTGCAATTGGGCAGGGCTTTTTGCAGGGCGGCAACCGAGGCAGCCGTGATCTTGCAGCCAGATAAACTTAGAAAAGTCAGATGCGTGCAATGCTCAAGCGGTGAAAGGTCGGACACCCTCGTGCCTTGGCAAGTCAGGGTCGCCAATAGCATCCTTCGAGCGGCGAAAGGTCGTCGAGCAGCCCACAGCCGTTGTAACTCAGGTGCGTTACGGCCGCGCTGGGTCCTTAAGACAAGCTGCACGATTCCGTGAGGAATCCTACGGTTCAAAGGTTGATGGGCTACTGGAAAGTTAGTTCGCTTGCCGGCTTCTTTTCGACGATTTTTTCCAGCCTGCCTGCGTCGCCAGTTTCGGATCTTCCGGAATCACGAAACTCTATCGAGTCCCTGAAATGAGAAAGCCCTTCGACCTCGTGGCCGAAGGGCTCAAAAAGAAGGATAGTCGGGGTGACAGGATTCGAACCTGCGACCCTCTGCTCCCAAAGCAGATGCGCTAGCCAGGCTGCGCTACACCCCGAATCACTTTGTTGGCAGCGCGGACCGCCGCAACGTTGGATTGAATTCTAGCAGTTGTCAGGATCGGCAACTACCATCAGTGTACAATTGTTTATTCATCAGAATAGTTGTTGGCGCGGCCGGCAGCTCAGGAAGCTGTCGGCCAAAAATGGCCGGCACAGCCAACCCTCCGGGAAGTTCTGTTGCATGACTGGCCCCGCCATCATCCCGCTTGGCTCTCCACCTCGGGTCCGCACAGGATGTCGCGCAGGCGTTCGAATTCGTCGTTGCTGGCGAACTGAATGATGATGCGGCCGCCTCCCCTGGCCGTCTGACGTATGCTGACTTTGGTCCCTAGCGCCGCGCGAAATTCTTGTTCGAGCAGTGCGATTTGGCCTGAACGCGTCGGTCGTTTCTTGATGGGCCTGGCCGCTGGTTTCTCGCCGCCGCCGCCGACCATCGTTAACGGTTCCGCATCGGCCGCGTGGATCATGTCTTGCACCAGTTCTTCCGTCGAGCGAACGCTCAGCGACTCGGCCTCGATCCGCTGGCAAAGCGACAGTTGTTCCCGTTCGTCGCCCAGCGGCAACAGGGCCCGGGCATGCCCTTGCGTGATCGTTCCGTGACGCAGCGCATGCTGCACCTTGCCGGGCAACTCCAGCAGCCGGATCAGGTTGGCGATCGTCGAGCGGTCGACTTTCAGCCGGCCGGCCAGTTCCTCCTGGGTGCAGCCGTAGCGCTCCAGGTACTGTTGGAAAGACACCGCCTTTTCCAACGGGTTCAGGTCGCTTGCGCTGCAAATTCTCGACGATGGCCAGCTCGGCCATCTGGCGGTCGTCGGCCTCGCGCACCTGCACGGGCACGTCGGTCCAGCCGGCTCGGACTGCGGCCCGCAAGCGGCGCTCGCCGGCCACGAGCTGATAGCGCTCGCCGTGGCGGCGGACGACCAGCGGCTGCAACAGACCGTGCTGCTGCAAGCTGGCGGCCAGTTCCTCGATGGCCGCTTCGTCGAAGTCTTGCCGCGGCTGGAACGGATTGCTGTCGATCTGATGGACGCTGATTCGCGGCAGTCCGTCGCCCGTTTCAACCGGGTCGGGCACGCCGGCCACGCGCAACTCGTGCCGCGGCTGGCCCGCCGTCTCGTCGAATTCCGGTCCGGCTCCCGGCGGACGGCCCAACAGTGCTTCCAAGCCTCGTCCCAATCTGCGTTGTTGATTACTCACGTTCCAGCACCTCCATGCAGAGTTCAATGTAAGCCCGCGCTCCGCGGGCACGGGGGCATAATCGATCACCGAGCGGCCGTGGCTGGGAGCTTCCGAGACGGCCACGTCGCGCGGGATCACGGTCCGATAAACGATCTCGCCGAAAAAGTCGCGGACCTCCGTAGTCCACCTCGCGGGTCAGTTCCAGAGTGTGGTCGTACATCGTCAACACGATGCCGCCGAACTGCAGCCGGTTGGGCTGCCGATCCATGACGCTGCGAATGACCTCGATCATTTGCGTCAGCCCTTCCATCGCGAAGTACTCGCACTGGATCGGCATCAGCACCTCGGTCGAACTGGCCAGGGCCGTTTGCGTCAGCGGCCCCAGCGACGGCGGACAATCGATCAGCACGAAATCGTAGGCTCCCAGTCCGCTGGCCAGGTGCTGGCTGAAGGTGGCCGACTGGCTGCCGCCGGCCAGCATCTCGACATCCTTGAAGCTGCGGCTGCCCGGCAGCAATTCCAAATTCGGCGTGGCCGTGGCCCGCAGCGATTCTTTGAGCGGCTGCTGCGAGACCAGCGGATGGCTGTCGGTGGGCTGTTCGCCCAGTCCGGTCGTGGCGTTGCACTGCGGATCGAGATCGACCAGCAGGGTGCGCGAGCCGGCCTTGGCGAGCCCGACGGCCAGGTTCACGGCCGTGGTCGTCTTGCCGACGCCGCCCTTCTGATTCGCCACGCACAGAATGCGGCCCATAGCTGCCCGCCGGAGAACGACGCGGCACGCGCGACGGGCCGACAGGCCCGCAGCGGAAAAGCGGGGCGATTGTAGCCGCGATGTGTGAAGCAGTGACAAGGTGACTGCGCCGCTGAGCGGGATGCGTCAGCCGTCGCGGATTGCCAGCGGCATCGCCGACCGTCGCCTACGTTTCACGTGAAACGCCAGGCTTCACGCGACCGATAGCTGCTGTCGCTGCTAGCAAGCATTGCCCAGATGTTTCACGTGAAACAATAGCGGTCGCGGACTATCGCCCGAGTCGCCGCGATGCCTATTCCAGCGGATTGATGACCAGGCCGCTGAGCAGCTTGGGGTAGAAATAGGTGCTCTTGGCCGGCATCCGCTCGCCATGTTCGCTGATGGCGCGGATATGGTCGACCGTGGCCGGCATCACCAGGGCCGCCAGTTGGAAGCCTTCGGCCCCTTTGCGCCGCCGGAGGTCTTGGCTCCGTCGACACTATCCCGGCCGACCCCGTCCAGCCCGTCGACCACTTCCTCGACGGTATGCACGTAGCGGGGCTTGGGCAGATCCTTGCCCCCAGCAGGGTGTCGATCACCAGCCGATGCAGGATGCTACACGCCCAGGCCTTGCCAGTCGGCGCTGTGCTCCCGAGCGACTTCGGCCATGCGAGCCCGGCCGGCCGGCGTGATTTTGGCCAGCACCCAGCGTTCGTCCTTGGGTGTATAGAGCCCCAGCGTTCCTTGGTCGTCGGCGGTTTCGATCTCCTCCCAGACACTTTCCGGCCAGGTCGCTCCCTTCGCCGGCCAGCCGCGTGGTGAACGAGTCGCCCAGCTTCTCGATCAGTTCGTCCGACGTCATCTCCGGCAGACCGCGGAACAGCCGGTGCGTCGGCAGCACCAGCAGCCCCGGATCGTTCATGCCAATGAACATCATCAGCACGAAATTGGCCGGATGGCTGGGGGCAAGGGGACCGTTGGCCTTGATCAGCTCGTCTCGATAGTTGCAGGCCGTCTCGTAGCGATGGTGGCCGTCGGCGATGAACAGCGGCTTGGGGCCGACCAGGCCGGCCAGTGTCGAAACCGTAGCCAGGTCGTGTACGGGCCACAACCGGTGCACGACGCCCAGATGATCGGTCGCTTCGAGCGGTGTTCTTGTCTCCCACGGCCCGTTCGAGCATGTCCTGGGCTTCGGCGGCCGGGTCGGGAAACAGGCCGAAGATCTGGCTCAGGTTGGTCCGGGAGGCCCGGGTCAGCAGCAGGCGATCCTGCTTGGGCCCGACATGGTCTCTTCGTGCGGGAAGATCTTCCCTTCGCCGAACCGCTCCAGCCGGCATCGGGCCATGAAGCCGCGGCGGGTGAACGTCTGGCCGCCTGTCTCGAAGATCTGGTGATAGACGTAGACCGCCGGTTGCGCCTCGGTGAACAGCACCCCTTCGCTTCGCCAGTTGCGCAGGAACCGGGCCGCCCGCGTGTAGCGGTTGTTGCGATTCGTCGTCGCCGGGCTCTTCGCGGTTCAGCTCCAGGCGAATGATGTTCGCCGGGTGCCGCTTGTAGAGGGCGTCCTGCAAGTCGGGCCCGATGACGTCGTAGGGCGGGGCAACGACGTCGCTGAGCGAGCCGACATGGCCCAGGTCGTAACGGAGTCCGCGAAAGGCTTGCATCTCGGGCATGGCTGGCACCGTAAACAGTAATTGAGAATGGCAATTGGAACCGCAAGCCGCTGGAATTCGCATGCCCTGGACGTTCCAGCGGCACGCGAAAAGGCGGCCAACTGAAGCTCGCCGGCTCGAGTTTTAATACCGGTAATGGTCCGGCTTGAAGGGTCCCGCGACCGGAATGCCCAAGTACTCGGCTTGGGCCTCGGTGAGCCGGGTGAGCTTCACTCCGAGCTTTTCCAGGTGCAATCGGGCGACTTCCTCGTCCATTTGCTTGGGTAACATGTGGACGCCCAGCGGAAACTTCTCCGGCTCCGTCCACAGTGCGATCTGGGCCAACACCTGGTTGGTGAAGCTGCTGGACATCACGAACGAGGGATGTCCCTTGGCGCAGCCCAGATTCACCAAGCGCCCTTCGGCCAGGATCAGAATCGAGCGGCCGCTGGGGAACGTATAGCGATCCACCTGCGGCTTGATCTCGAGCTTCTTCACGTCTTTTTGGCCATTCAGCCAGGCCATGTCAATTTCGAGGTCGAAGTGGCCAATGTTGCAAACGATGGCATCGTTCGGCATGACTGCCAAATGGCGGCCCAGGATCACGTCGCGGCATCCGGTCGCGGAGACGAAGATATTGCCGCGGGACGCTGCTTCGTCCATGGTCGTGACTTCGTAGCCTTCCATGGCGGCTTGCAGGGCGTTGATCGGGTCGATTTCGGTGACGATCACCCGGGCGCCGAGCGACTTCATGGCATGCGCACAGCCCTTGCCCACGTCGCCGTAACCGGCCACGACCACAACCTTGCCGGCGACCATCACGTCGGTCGCCCGCTTGATTCCGTCAGCCAGCGACTCGCGGCAACCGTAGAGGTTGTCGAACTTGCTCTTGGTCACCGAGTCGTTGACGTTGATGCAGGGCACCTTTAATTCACCGCGGGCAGCCATTTGATACAGGCGATGCACGCCCGTCGTGGTCTCTTCGGAAATGCCGCGGATGTCGGCGAGCAACTCGGGAAAGCGTTGGTGGACCATCGCGGTGAGGTCGCCGCCGTCGTCGAGGATCATGTTCAGCGGCTGGCCGTCCGGGAAGAACAACGACTGCTCGATGCACCAATCGAATTCCTCGGTGGTCTCTCCTTTCCAGGCATAAACCGGAATGCCCGTTTTGGCGATGGCTGCCGCGGCCGGATCGTGAGTCGAGAAGATATTGCAACTGCTCCAGGTCACCTCCGCGCCTAGTTCGATGAGTGTTTCGATCAGCACGGCCGTTTGAACGGTCATGTGCAGACAGCCGGCGATCCGGGCTCCGGCCAGCGGCTTGCTCTTGCGTATTTGGACCGCAAAGCCATCAGGCCGGGCATTTCATTCTCGGCCAGCATGATTTCTTTGCGGCCGAGTTCGGCTTGCGAAATATCGGCGACTTTGTACGGCACTCGGGTAGCGACCTGGCTCACATGCAACTCCTTGGTTTCGAGGGATCTTTTCCCTTGGGACACTCCGTGTCTTAGGGGACGGTCCCCATGATAAAGGGCACGGCACGGTTCGTGAAGGGGCCGCGGGCTATTACAATGAAGCCACCAGCGGGGTGTTTTCACGGACTTCTCAGTTCGGCAAGCGCCGCCTTGGCAGCACGGACGAACGCTTGCATGCGCTCCGCGGATTTCTTGCCGGGCGCGTCTTCGACCCCGCTGGCCACGTCGACTGCGACAGGACGAACCGCGGCGATCGCCGCCGCTACGTTGCCGGGATGCAAGCCTCCGGCTAAGACCAAGGGTAGCCCGCAGAAAGCGGATCGGCCATTGGAGAGCAACTTCCAGTTAGCTGTTTTTCCGGAGCCGCCGAAATGGCCCGGCGCATCCGCATCGACCAGCACCAGTTGCGGCATGGCAGCCAAGCCAGCGCAAGCTTCAAGATAACGTTGCAAGCTGGCCATTTCGGCCGCCACCCGGAATGCCCGCATGACCGGCAGCCCCTTGAGTGCCAGCAGGTCCGCCGGGGGTTCACCGCCGTGGAGTTGTACGAGGTCCAGGTGGCAGCGGCTGCGCGATCGTTTGAATTTCGTCGGGCGTGCTGTTCACGAACACGCCGACCTTCAGGGCTCGGTCGCCGATGGCCGCCGCGATGTCGGCCGCTAGCTCCGGTTTTACATAACGCGTGCCGCGCTGGTAGAAATTCAACCCGATCGCGTCGGCTCCCGCGGCCAACGCTGCCAAAGCATCTTCGACGTTCGTTACTCCGCAAACCTTGACTTGGAACATGGCTTCCTCCGATCCGGGTGGCGATTCACGCATTATACGGCGGCAGACGAATCCAGCTTAAGAGCCTCCGTCGCCGGGTCCGATAAGACAAGGGGACATAGTTTGCCCGTAGCGGAGTCAAGACACGCACGTCTGACCGTTAGGTTCGCCTAGTGCCACGTCAACCACACGCGTCGCAAGATTCCAGGCGTCTGCGCCGGGCAAAGCCGGCGTATGTACTTACAGTGACGGTGGTGACCGTCTGGTTCTGGTGGCTTGTCGCCGTTTCACAAACACCGATTGCCGGCCGACCGGTTGCCGCGGTCGAAGGGCCCGGGAACCAGAATGCGCCAGTAATTCAATCTCTCGACGACTCGGCCGCGCGGCTTGCGGCCGCCGGTCAGGACCTCGACCTGGCGCAGCAAGCCGTCGAAACGGCTCGCAAGAACGTCGCGACTGCCCAACAGCGCTGGGAGAGGTGGCTTACAGCGCGGGCTCAGAGAGAGCGTGCCGTCCAGCGCCCGCCGACTTCCGCCGAACCGGCCCCCGCCCCGTTCGTCGCCAACCCTCAGTTTACCGAGTTGGCAGCGGCTCTGCAGCGTCTCACCGCTCAACGCGACGAATTGTTGCAACGGCTCACAGCGGAACACCCCTCGGTGCTGGACGTGACGGCTCGCATTAATACCGTCAACCAGCAAATGACCGACGTGCCCGAGTTGATCAGCACGGGCCCACCGGATGCAAGCCAGGCTCCGCGGTCGCCGACGAATCCGCATAGCCCGGTGTTAACTGAGGACTTGGTTTCCACCGACCCTGAGTTGGTCGGCCCCGAGGGGCTTGACGCTGCCGAGGCGGATGTCCGGCAAGCGTGGGACGCGGCACAACAGGAGCTCGGGCAGCGACTCGCCACCGAACAACGCGCCTTGGACCAATACGAAGATTTGCGGAAGCAAATCGCGGCCGTTGTCCGCACGCCGCGATCGGCTGCCGCCGCGGAAAGTTCCGCGTCGTCAGGCCTGGTGGGGACCTGGCCGTTCGTACTCGGGTTGATTGTGCTTGGCGGAGCCGAATTAGTTGGGGTTCGCCTGTCGCTAGCACTTCTGGCCGCTGAAAACGCCGTACCGCTGCTCAGCGTCGGCCAGGTAACGTCGCTACTGCCGGTGCCCGTGCTGGCGGCATTTCCGTCGAACGGAGGTTCTCGCCCTGCGCAGCCTGCGCCGGGAAGCGTATCGGGACTGACGCTGTGGCTATTGGCCTGCGAAGGAACGCTGGCCGTACTGGCATTCATGATCACGGCATTAACGATACGAAATGTCGGGTTTCCGGCGGATCTTTTGAAGCACCCCATCGAAACGATGGCTCAAGGCACTGCGCAACTTGCATTCGTGAGAGCCCCATTTCACGCGCACATGAGCGCGGGGTGGCCTGCTCACGCCCCGCGATGGTTATGCCGCGGGGAATCAAGCTCTTAAAATTAAAAAACTCCATTTAGAGCCCGGATGGGCTGGCAGCCGAATCCTTAAGGAGTGCGGCGGGTTCCGGGACGAAACCAGGTCCTGACCGCCAGCGACGCTAGCAGCCACGATCTCTTCAAGGACGAGCGTTCATGTACGAAGAGTTCTTTCACTTGCATCATCGTCCCTTCGCCGCGGCCCCTCAGGTGGATCGATTTTATTCGGCCTCGTCCATGGAGCAGGCACGTAAGACCATCTGCCGTTGCATTGAACGGGCCGAAGGGGCGGCATTGATCATTGGCTCCTCGGGCACCGGCAAGTCGCTCCTCTGCCAGGTATTGGCGAGGCAATTCTCCGCGCGGTTTCAAACGGCCGTGTTGACCGGCGGACACCTGGGTTCGCGCCGGGCATTGCTGCAAGCGGTGCTGTTTGAATTAGGCCAACCCTACCGGGGCATGGACGAGGGAGAACTTCGACTGTCGCTGGTTGACTACCTATTGGAAAACTCTCGCGACTCTTCGGGCTTGGTCCTGTTTGTCGACGAAGCGCATACCTTGCCCTGGCGTTTGTTGGAAGAACTGCGTTTGATCACAAACCTGGTTACCGGCGGCGAACCGCGCATTCGCATCGTGCTGGCCGGCAACGGGACGCTCGAAGAGCACTTCGCCAATCCCAAGCTCGATTCATTCAGCCAACGAGTGGCGGCACGTTGTTATCTTGGCTCGCTCGACCGAGCGGAAACCGCCGCGTATGTGCGCCATCAGATCGCAATGTCCGGGGGCAACCCAGACGCCATCATCGCCCAAGACGCGCTGGAAAGCGTCTATCGGGCGACCGACGGTATTCCTCGGCTGATCAACCAAGTGTGCGACCACGCCCTGATATTGGCCAGTCTCGCTGACAAGACCATGGTCTATCGAACCACCGTGGAAGAAGCCTGGGCCGATTTGCAACAATTGCCTGCCCCGTGGGCCAGCGGTGCTCCTGCTGGCGGTTCGGCCAGTTCGTCCGTCGTTGAATTCGGCAGCCTGGATGAGGCCGAGGACGATCTGTCCGAATCGATCGGGGACGAAGATGGCGACCCGTTGGACGACGAGGCCGGCGATGAGTTCGACGACGAAGCCAGCGACGAGTCACCCAATGCCCTGCCATTCCAGCGTGCGAGACCGATCCATCCAGCCGACCTCGAGACGCAGTTGAGCACCATCGACGGACACCTGGCGCAGTACGAAGAAGACTTCAGGCCGGCCGGATCCATCGGTCCGGAAGTGGAACTGGTGTTTGCCGACCACGGCAACCCGTTCAAAGAGGATTTCGCCGAAGAAGAGGTGATCATCGATCGGTACGCGGCCATCGATACCGGTAGCTTTGCCGGACTGCCCAGCGTTTCGAGTGCCGAGGGTCGCTCGCTGGGTGCCCGTTTGGCCGCGGCTGCCCACCCCCTCGAACCGACCCGGGCGCTGCGAGAAACCGAGCCGCGCATACCGGTTAAGGAAGCCATCGGCCCAATTCCATCCAAGGTATCGAGCGATTCGTTCCCGGCCGCCGCGACTGCGCCGGACACCAAACGCTTCAATGTTGCGGCGAATTCCTCGGCCGTCATCTATTCCACGCTGCCGGTCAGCGGACCGGCGAGCGTCCCTCGGGTAGTATCTCCCGCTACGGGTTCGCCTGCTACGTTGCCGGCGGCAAAATTGCCGGCGGCAAAGGCTCCGGTCTCGACAGCGCCGGCGGTTCCGCCACGCGCGGCTGGCCTGTCCCTGCGAAATTCCGCTCCGCTGCGCGATGTCGGCCTTCCACTGGGCGACGTGGGCGCCGAGAGCGCTGACGACCTGGAGGATCGAGACCTGATTATCATTGAAGACGATGCTCCGGCTCCTCCGCTGCCACTACGCAATAAGCCTTTGGTCCGGCGACAAGAATACCGCCAGCTCTTCGCCAAACTACGCCGAGGATAAACGGGGCCAGCCATGAGTCGTATGCTGGCCGCCTTGCGGCATTTAGAACAGCAATCCGGCGGTAGCGACAATCCGCTTCGGTCAATTGCTCCGGCGGAAGCGCCGCCGATCCTGGCGGATCCCGTCAGAGACATGGCCGTTTTGGATGCGCCGCCGACTGTCTCAACGAGCGTCGAATTCGCGACGTCCGTCGGCTTCGCGTTTTCGGAAACGGCTCAGGCAGAGTTTGTGGCGAACCCCTACTCGGCTGACTTGCCTGCGACGGCTTACATGCGTTCGACCGCGTCCACGATAAGCGACGCCTCGCTGAGTGAGTCACCCCTGAGCGAGGCATCCTTAAGCAACTCGTCGTTCGGCGGAATGCCGTTGAAATCCACCGTCGAGGTGCCCCAGCCGTTGCCGAACCACGACCCGTATGACCCGTATGGGCTTCAGCAAACGAGCGGGCCTTACCCATCGGACTGGTCTTACCGACCTGACCTGCCGACGGTTGAAGTCAAGCGGAGCCCAGCCGATGGCCAGGCAAGTTCCGCGACAACGAAAGTCCCTTCTTCGATCCCACCGCAACAGTTGCAAGCGGCCCAAGCCGACGAAACCCCAATGCGGTATCCCTTCGGGTCGGAGGACAATGAGTCCGTCTCCGAGGCCGCCGCCGCGTACTCGGGCAGCGAGCCGCCGTTGATCGCCGCGGCCGACCCGATCGGCGCGCCTTTCTCGATCGTCGATACCGACGCGATCATCGAACCGGCATCGATCGTGGAGCTATTTTCGATTGCGGCGCTAATCTCGATGGCCGAGCCGGTATCGGTTGCCGATCCGGTCTCGATCGCCACCCAGCCAGCGGCGGAGGAAGCGCTGGCCACGATTTCGGTCCCCGAAAGGACGCGCGTACTGGAGATCGCCCTGTTGACCACTTCCAGCGTGGAGCTCAAAGATTCCCGTAGGGAGCTCAAAGAAACCACAAGTGCCGCCAAGAGCGCCGACGGATCCGCGCCGCCGACCGACCCTAAGCGAGTAAAGCTGCCTGCGTCCGACCCGGAGATGAGCAGTCATTATCGCAAACTTTGCGGCCGCCTGCTGGCCACGCATCCGAAAGCGCGATGCCAACGCGTCGACCGTGGCAATGTTCGTTGCGCCGATGGCGAGCGGGCGGAATGAATTCTCGCTGGTCGAAATTGCCCGGGCCGCGATCGAAACGCTCCGTGGCCGGCTGTTGCTGGTAACCGCGGACCCCCAATCGGAGTTCTTGCCTGCCATCTTACGCACCAACGGAGGGCGTGGCGTGGCTGATGTCTGGCGCGGCGCCGCCGACTGGAACGAGGTGGCACAGCCCTCAAGCGAACCCCGCATTGACGTTGCCCCTTGGGGCGCAGGGGATTTGGGCTCGGCTTCCGGGCCGTTGTCCTGGAACGGCCTTCGCGCCACCTACGAACTTGTGCTAGTAGCCGGAAGTTCAGAAATAACGCCGGCGGTTGAACAGTTGCGCACGACTTGCGACGCGGTCGTCATCGTTGTCAGCCTGGGAATCACTGGGCAAAGCGACGCCTTGAAGGCGACCCGGCGGCTGGCCGCGATTGGCGCGCCGCTGGCCGGCTGCGTGGTAACGGGCGTGACCTAGCTGTTGAAGCATTTTCAGCGAGGTCTGTTTCGTGTGCCACAGGCTTTGCCAGTGCCGGAAACAGCGATGAATCGGCACTGACAGAGCCAATGGCCCTCGCGCTGCTCCTTGCGGCTGGGCGGTTTTTCACGCTGAAAGTCGCCCCCCTGGCATAGGGCCGTTTCTGGCCGCGTGCTACTCTTAGGATAGTGCGGCAAGAAAAACCGCGGTTCCACAGCGACCTGAGTCGGACGGAGTTCCATGCGTACATTTCTGGTTACTGGCGGCGCCGGGTTCATTGGCTCGCACATTGTCACGGCGCTCGTCGAGCGGGGAGACAAGGTCCGAGTTCTCGACAACCTGAGCACCGGTCATCGCGCGAATCTGGCGGCTGTCGCCGACCGGATTGAATTCATTCAGGCCGACATTACCGAAGCGAACGAAGTGCAGGCCGCGGTGCGCGGTGTCGACTGCATCTTTCATCAGGCGGCGCTGGCCTCGGTGCCGCGCAGCGTCGAGCAGCCGCTCGATACCCATGCCGCCTGTGTCACCGGAACGCTGCAACTGCTTGACGCGGCTCGCCGCGGGGGCGTGCGCCGACTGGTTTATGCCGCGTCGAGCAGCGCCTACGGCGATCAGCCGACGTCTTCCAAACGTGAAACCGATTTGCCGGCGCCGATCTCGCCTTATGGCGCGGCGAAACTGGCCGGCGAATTGTACTGCCAATCGTTCACGGCAACCTACGGTTTCGAAACCGTGGCCTTGCGCTATTTCAACGTCTTCGGACCTCGACAGGATCCGCATAGCCAATATTCCGCAGTGATTCCGCTCTTCATTACGGCCATGCTGGCCGGACGAGCGCCGACGGTTTTCGGCGACGGACACCAGTCGCGAGACTTTACCTATGTCGCCAATGTCGTCCACGGCAACCTGCTGGCAGCCGACGCGCCAGGCGCCGCCGGACGCATGTTCAACCTCGCCAACGGATGCAGCACCAGCCTGTTGGAATTGATCGCGGCCTTGAACGCCTTGTTGGGAACGAATCTGCCAGCACGGCACGAACCGCCGCGCGTGGGCGACGTCCGCGATAGCCTGGCCGACATCACGCTGGCCCGCGCAGCACCTGAACTACGAGCCTCAAGTCGACTTCGACGAGGGGCTACGGCGCTGCATGGAATATTACCGCTTGCTAGCAGCAAAGCCGCAGCCACAGACGGCTTAGCCACCAGAGGCCCTGAAATTTTCCAGATGAGAGCATTCTCTAAAAAAGTCTTGGGTCCGGCAAAATCGGCGTGCGCCACTTCTGGCTCTCCCAGTGCCGGAAACTGCGACGCTTGTGCACTGGCAGAACCAGTGACACACGCCCGAAATCGATCTTTCCGCGTTCGCGCCGTCGTTGGTATCCTTTGGGATGGTTCCTTGCAATTCCTACCAGCGCAGCACAAGGATCGTGCCATGGCCACATCTGTCGACAATTCGTGCTCCCTTGAGTTACCGATGGCAGACGTCGTCTCCGCTGCGGCGGTGAAATCTCGGCCCAAGGCCGCCACGCTCATCACCCTGGCTACCTTTAACGAACGGGAAAATCTGCCGGGCCTGGTGGCCGAGATTCTGACGGTCGCTCCCGACGTCGACATCCTGGTCATCGACGACAACTCGCCGGACGGCACGGGCAGTTGGTGCGATGAAGCCGCGGCGAACGAGCCGCGATTGCACTGTTTGCACCGGCCCGGCAAACTGGGACTCGGCACCGCCACCATCGCCGGCATGCGCTACGCGCTGGAACACGGCTACCAATACGTGCTCAACATGGACGCCGACTTCAGCCATCACCCCCGCTATATTCCCGCCTTGCTCTCTGGAATGCACCCGCGGGACGGTCAAGGCGAGGTCGACGTGATGATCGGCTCGCGTTACGTGCCCGGGGGCGGTGTCGAAGGTTGGCCGCTACGGCGTCATGTGATGAGCCGGACGGTAAACTTCTATGCCCGGAGAATGCTGAGACTGAGCTCGCGCGATTGCAGCGGCTCGTTCCGTTGCTACCGCTCGGGTGTGCTTGCCCGCTTGAATTTCGATGCAATCGTCAGTCGCGGGTATTCGTTCCAGGAAGAGGTTCTGTGGCACTTGGCCCGTGCCGGGGCCCGCTTTGGCGAGAGTCCGATCGTATTTGTGGACCGCCGCTACGGCACGTCGAAAATCAACAGCCGCGAGGCTTGGATGGCCTTAAGGATCATCTTTACGCTGGGATTACGCAACTTCTTCTCCGGCATGTTCGCCCGGCGCTCGGGCTAGTGCCCCGTCCAGGCTAAATATTCGGGTTGCCAGAACCGTCGATTTTGGAGAATCTCCGCGTCAACACGGAGGTTCCAATGAACAAAAAGTATATCGTGCGGCTCACGGACGAAGAACGGGCGATTTGCGAGGCGACCATCAAGAAGGAAACGGGCAAGTCGGAGAAACTGCACCGGGCTACCATCTTGCTCAAGGCCGACGCCGACGGGCCGGCTTGGGATGACGCCAGGATCAGCGAGGCGGTCGGTTGCAGAACGCGGACGGTCGAGAACGTACGGCAAGCAATTGTCCTCGAAGGCTTCGAGGGGGCGCTGTTTCGCAAGAAGCGAGCGACGTCGCCGACGCCGAAGTTGCTTGACGGCGCGGCCGAGGCGAAGTTGATCGCCCTGCGGTTGGGCAAGCCGCCCGCCGGCTTCGGTCATTGGACTTTGCGGCTGCTGGCGGATCAAATGGTGGAGCTGGAGATCGTGGAATCGATCAGCCCCGAGACGGTCCGTCAGACGCTTAAAAAAACGGCATGACCAAGCGGAAAATCGAGTACTGGGTGATTCCTCCTGACGCCGACGGCGAGTTCGTCGCCAGCATGGAGGAGGTGTTGGAGACGTACCAAAAAGCCTACGATCCCAACTGCCCCGTCGTGTGCATGGACGAGCAACCGGTGCAACTCATCGGCGAGACGCGTGTGCCGATCCCGGCAACCAAGGAGCATCCGGAGCGGGTCGATTACGAATACGAACGGAGGGGGACTGCCAGTATCTTCATGTTCGCCGAACCGCTCTCCGGCTTCCGCCAAGCGACGGCTCGGCCGCGCCGCACCAAGGACGATTGGGCTCATGAAGTCGCCCATTTGCTGGACACCCGCTATGCGGGCGGCGAGGGAATCACGTTGGTCTGCGACAACTTGAACACGCACACCAAAGGGGCGTTCTACGAAGCGTTTCCGCCCGAGAAGGCCCGTGACTACGTGAGGCGGATCCATTTCGTTTACACGCCAAGCACGGCAGTTGGCTCAACGTCGCGGAATGCGAGCTGAGTTGCATGACAAGCCAATGCCTGTCGGACCGACGGATCGGCGACCTCGCGACGCTGCAATCCGAAATTGCCGCCTGGTCAACCCGCGTCAACGCGAAGCAACGAGCCGTCGATTGGCAATTCACGATCGACAACGCGAGAGTCAAATTGAAGCGGCTCTACCCGAAAATTTAGTCTGGACAGGG
>CAWECK010000009.1:0-165514 GCA_963807715.1 uncultured Planctomycetia bacterium | reverse complement strand
ACACCACGCGCACGGATTGGGATTATCTGGAGCAGGTATCCCGCGCCGCGGTGGCGGCGGGCGCCGGACGATCAATTTGCCGGATACCGTCGGCTATTCGGTGCCGGAAGAATACGCCGAGATGATCGGGAGAATGGTGAAGGCGCTGGGCGATACAGCCATCGTCAGCGTCCATTGTCACGACGATCTGGGGCTGGCCGCCGCCAATTCGCTGGCGGCGCTGCATGCCGGAGCCAGCCAGATCGAATGCACCGTGAACGGCATCGGGGAGCGCGCGGGCAACGCGTCGCTCGAAGAAGTGGTCATGGCGATGAAGACCCGTCCCGACCGGCTGCCGTTTGAAACGCGAATCGTGACGGAGCAGCTTTACTCGGCCAGCCAGATGCTGGCGTCGATCATCACTTTCGGGCCGCAGCCGAACAAGGCCATCGTCGGCGAGAACGCGTTCGCGCACGAAGCGGGCATCCATCAGGACGGGTATTTGAAGGAGCGCACGACGTATTTTTCTTTCTTTTCTTTCTTTTCTTTCTTTTTCTTTCTTTTTCTTTCTTTTTTTTCTTTCTTTCTTTCTTTTCTTCTTTCTTTCTTTCTTTCTTTCTTTCTTTCTTTCTTTCTTTCTTTCTTTCTTTCTTTCTTTCTTTCTTTCTTTCTTTCTTTCTTCTTCTCTCTTCTAAAGAAAAAAAAAAAAAAAGAAGAGAAAGAAAGAAAGAAAGAAAGAAAGAAAGAAAGAGAGAGAGAAAGAAAGAAGAAGAAGAGAGAAAGAGGTTCCTGCTCGGTGAGACACCTGGGCGCCGGCCCGGCCATCCCTTGGAAGAACTCCAAGGGCCTCGCTGCGCCGCGGATCGTGCTCGTGGGAAGCCCCAACGTCGGTAAGAGCAGCCTCTTCAATGCGCTATCAGGCACCGCCGGCGCCCTGGTGGCAAACTTGCCCGGCACAACGCGCGACTTTGTGCGGGCCACGATCGACCTGGACGGGAGCCACTGCGAGCTGATCGATACGGCCGGCGTGGAATCGGCAAGCGAGGTCGGCGGGGAGTTTTCAACAGGCGAAGCCAGCGACAATCTGCTACGAGCGGCGGCCCAGCGGTTTACGGCTGCCGAGCGCGAACGGGCCGATTTATGCCTTTTCTGCCTCGACGCGGGCCGTGTGATGAATGCTTGGGAGCGAGCCGAATTGAACGCCCTGGTTGCCAATAACTTAGCATTGAAAGGCGTGATTGTGGTACGCACCAAAAGCGATATGGCCATATCGCAGCCAGATTTTCCCACATCGGCGATCAGCACGAGCGCGAGAACCGGAGCGGGGCTGGAGGAACTTCGCCACGAACTTCGGCAGCGACTGCTGACGCTGACACGCGGTGACGGCGGCATGGTGCTCCCCACGGCCGAGCGCCGGCGCGAGCCTGCACGCGGCGGGGCTCGCGCTCGAGCGGGCACGGGCGGTGCATCACGACGCCGGGGGCGAAGAGTTGGTGGCCGCCGAACTGCGCGGCGCGCTTGACGAGCTTGGCAAAGTCGTGGGAGCGGTCTACACGGACGATATTTTGGACCGCGTGTTCAGCCGCTTTTGCATCGGCAAGTAGGATGCAGCAAAGTGGAGGATTGGAATATCACGAAGACGCGGTTCGCTATGTATTGGAGCGGCAATGAGAGATCAGAGCCCGCTGCGCAAGCAAGCTGTGGGCCCTTGCTTGTGCTGCGGGCACCGGCCTCCTGCCAACATTACGGGACCGTAACCAAAGGCTGATCCGAATCGCGACCCTCTCTTGCAGGTTTGTAATCGAATCGAACCGACTCTTCTCAGCGCACTCCGGTGTTCAATGAAGCAGTGAGTTACAGTTTCGTTTACTCGAACCGGAGAGAAGCAGTCATGTTGAAGTCATTTTTGTTTGCCGCGGTCGCAGCGATGTTCATGCTTCCGGCTAGTTTTGCTCAGGGGGCACAAGGTGTTGGATCAAACGGGCGCAATCACCACCACGGCACCAACAGCAACAGATGCAGTACCACCATCACCACCATCATCACCATTCACGGTAACGTTGTGCGAGAAATGACCTGAGGCGGCGGAAACGCGTGCCGGGTTTCTTGAAGAACGACAAGCCCGTGCTTGAGAAGAGGACAGTCCTGATTTGCTGCAGCGCCGTAGCAAGAATGACGCCTGTGCAAATTGGGACTGTCCTGGCGTGCCACACGGAGAAGAAACTCACGCCTAAAGGAAGACACTGGCAGAGCCCGTGGCACACATTAGCGAGTCGATGGCAGAGAGCGATAGATTGTTTCCGACGTTGGCTTCGCCCCAGCGGTTGGCGGAACGTTCGCCCCTTTTTGCGGGACGGCTGTTGCGGGCTCAGGGCTGGCCGATTCAATGCTTGCGGGTCTGTGTACAACGGCCGCGATTCCGCCGACGAGGGCCTGGAAAACATACACGAAGGCCGCCAGGCTGACGAGGATGTAGGTGGTATGCTGTAGAATCCGTTCCCGCTGGCTGGTCGGACGGGCAAAGATGGCCGGCGCCGGGTGCGGCGTGGTGACGGACTGGTCTGGCGATTCAAGCGAGGGAGGAAGATAGTATTGCCGAGAGTTTTCGGGTCGCATGAAGGGTCGTCCTTTGAAGTTGTCGATAACGGGTCGCTTGGCACTACTCATCGATCCACAGGTCGCCGGTCGGCACAACTCGGAGCAATTCGTCGAAGCTGGTGATTCCCTTGGCCACTTTGATCATGGCCGCGCGTCGCAGGTCTAGCATGCCGTCCTCGATCGCTTTCTGCATGATCGTGCTGGCCGGTTGTCGCTCGCGAATCATCTTGCGCACTGGCCGGAGTCATGGCCATGACTTCGAACACTCCGGTACGGCCGATGTAACCTTCGTGGTACGGTGGTCCTTGATGCCGTTTTGGCCGTCGCCGTTTTGGCCACTTGGGCCGGCGGCGTAAATGATCTGGCCGTCTTCCGGTTCCAGCCATTGACGGATTTCTTCGAACGTCCGCGGGGCGTCCGACAAATCGACGGTCGTGCGGGTCTTCGGGTCGAGCGTTCGCACCAGGCGTTGTCCGATGACTCCCAACAAGGAGGTGCAGACAAAATAGGGGGGAATTCCCAGGCCGAGCAGCGATTGAACGGCAGCGGCTGCCACCGGCGCGTGCAACGTGGCGAAGACAAGCTGGCCGCTATTGGCAGCGCGAATGGCCGTTTCCGCGGCGATCTTGTCGCGCACCTCGCCGATCATGATTACGTCCGGGCCCTGCCGCAAGACGCTGCGCAAAATCTGGGGATAGTCCGGGCCGTTCACTTCATCGACCTGCGATTGCCGCATGCCTGGCAGCGTGTATTCGACCGGATCTTCGATGGAATGAATCTTTCGGCGGCCGTCGTTCAAATACTCCAGGCAAGCATAGAGCGTGGTCGTTTTGCCGGCGCCCGTCGGGCCTGTGACCAGAATCATGCCGCTGGGCTTTGCAACATGCTCAGCAGCATGCCCAACTGCGGGCCGACGAAGCCCAGATTTTCCAGCTTGGTCAGTTGGCGTGTTGCGTTCCAGCAAGCGGATGGCAAAGCTTTCGCCATAGATTGTGGGCATGGTGTTGAGCCGCATATCCAGCACGCGGCCGTTCGGCATGCGGCGCAGCCAGCGGCCATCTTGTGGTTCGCGCTTTTCGTGAAACCGCATACCGGCGGCGGCGCGAATGAAGCCCATGCAACGAAAACCCACCTCCAGCGGCAGGATCGCGATTTGCCGGACGACCCCCAAGTGCCTGGCCGAGACTTCCACTTCGCTATCGTTGCAATTGAAGAAGACGTCGCTGGCGCCGATCTGCACGGCATAATCGATCAGGTGATGCACCGTGGCTCTCGGGCGGCAGCTCGGGAAACTGCTTCGGCGCGGCCGCCTTCTTCCTCGGGCACCACTTCGAACGCATTCGCTGTTCAACTCACTATTCATGGGGCGCTCCATTGACCATCTCCATTGCCGCGGCTTCGTCCTTGGCCAGATTCAGCACCAGGTCCATGCGCATCATTTTCAGGATTTGAGTCATCACCGGATTGAAACTATGAATCACCAGCGAGCCCCCTCCCGCCTTGAAGCGCTTGTGGTTCGACAGGAGCCATTCGACCCCGGTTGAGTCCAGATAGTGGGAACTCTGCAGATTCAGTAGCACTTTGCGAGAAAAAATCGTTGGCCCGAACAGGTCGACGAACGGATTCTGAGCCGGCAGCCCAGCCGTCGCGTGAAACCTTTCCCAGCGTCTCCAGGCGAACGACGTCGCCTTCGTTCCAAACTAACTTCAATTCCATCGACATGATTTCACTTTCGAACTCAAAGATGTTGGTTGCCGGCCGCCAACTCCCGCCCCGATGTCGCTAGCGGATTGAAGTTTCTGCCGATCGACACTTACGCGCGTGCCAATGCCGATTCGTCGCTGTTTCCGGCATTGGCAGAGCCTGTGGCACAGGTATCAATGCTCACTGAGAATTCTTCAACAGACTTGTCAAGCACCTTTTCTTGAAGAGTTCGCCCGTTCGAGGGCCCCTGGGGAACCGTCCTCCGCTTCGTTACGCCGATAAACCAGGGTGACTTCGTTGCCTTGCGTCGCTGTAGCTGCACGTCGTGCATGAAGGTGCGCATAAGCAACAGCCCGCGGCCACTGGGGAGTTCCAAATTATGATCCTCGGTCGGATCACGAAACGTTGCGGACGGGTCGAATCCTGGACCCTCGTCGCGAATGATATAACGGGCCTCCGAGCGCGACTCGATCGCGGTCACATACACGCGGCGCTGGCTGTAAGGTTCCTGGCGGCGGCGTTGTTCCGCCAATTGGTAGTACTTTTCAGGGCTTTCATGCCGTAGTTCCGACTGGAGTTCCAAGTTTCCGTGGTGAATCGCATTGCGCAGGGCTTCGTGCAATGCCACCCCTACCCGCACCAATTCATTCGAGTCGCACTGCTGCACCAACGTTAGATAATGCTGCAAATGTGACACGAGCAGCGGGATCAGAGCCGCGTCGTTGTCGAGCGAAAATTGAAACTCCGTCTTGCTCCAAAAATCGTACAATCGCGACTGCTGGCGGACCACCTGTGCCATCGCCAGCACGTCTTTGACGGTTTCCGCCAGAATTCGTGCTAAATTTCGTTTGGGTACATAGTTGGCCGCTCCGCGCTTCAGCGCTTGAATCGCGGTCTCTTCGCTCCCATGCGCCGTCATTAATATCGTGGGCACTAGCGGATGCTTGGCACGAATCGCCTCGACGAGTGCCAAGCCATCCATTTCGGGCATCTGCAAATCGGTCAGCACCAGGTCGGGTTGCGATCGTTCCACGATTTCAAGCGCGGCGGCGCCGTTCTGAGCGTACAGAATTCGGGCAGCCAATTGTTTGGTAAGGATTCCGCCGGCGATGCGGCGATCCAGCGTGTTATCGTCGACCACCAGGATCAACGGAGACTTCTCGTCGCTGGTCTGCTTGTCCGACCTGCCGCTGTTGCTTGTCGAGTTTCCCATGGCGCCGGCATCTCCGCTCGAGCACTGATCGAGCCCCGCGTTCTGCGCGTAATTGAGGTGCATTTTCCGCGCTCCCACTCGGTCTGTCCCCAGGAATTCAACAGTCGAACATCTGAAGGTGAGGTTATCACAAGCGGATTGTGAGAATTTCGTAAGCGTCGAGCGAGCGTTTCATTGCAACGTGCCGCCAGCGGGTATAATGGTGGGACTAACCGCCCACCCCCCCGAATTTTCCTGGAATTGTCGCCTCCCCCTAGCGACCGAGGCCGATCATGCAGCCCTCCCATCGGCCTTCGATATCGCCCGAAGTTGACCCGTCGGCAATTCGGCCGTCGGCAGCCGCGGCGCTGCGACCGTCGTCGGCTCCGCTGGAGGCATCAGCGCGGCTGCCGCTGGTCGACGGTCACGACCAAGATCGCCTTTTAGTGGAGTCTGCCCAACGGGGCGACCGTTCGGCGTTTGAAGTCCTGGTCGCGCGTCACCAGGGACCGGTTTACGGCTATTTGCGTAGCCGGCTGCTGGAACCGGCCGACGCGGAGGATCTTTGCCAGGAAGTCTTTCTGCGGTGCTACCTGGGGCAGGCCCGTTTCGATAGTTCGGTGATGCTGCGGCCCTGGCTGATCGGGATTGCCCGCAACCTGTTGCGCGAGCATGTGCGCCGGGTGAAGCGCCGCAAGGAAGTGGGTTGGATCGAATTGTGCTTGCAATTGGAAGACATGATCGACGAGCCGCTCGATCGCTATGACGCCGTGATGGCCCAGTTGCCCCAGTGCCTGCAATCGTTGGGGCAGAGCGCCCGCCAAGCGCTTGATCTGCGTTATCAGGCGCGTCTGCGGCTGGCTGAAATCGGCGAGCAACTGCGCCGTAGCGAAGGGGCCGTTAAACTGTTGATGTTCCGCGCGCGGCAAGCACTCAAAAACTGCCTCGACTCCAAAATCCTCGGTCGCCACCATGACTGATCCAGACCAAGAGCTGATCGAACTGCTGCAAACCAAAGCGCCGGAAGAGCTGACGCGCGAGGAAATCGAGCGATTGCGCGCGGCACTCGTCCACTCGGCCCCCTTGCAGCAAGCTTTGGCAGGGGCGCTGGAAATGGAACAATACCTCAATGCCGCGTTAGGCACTCCCAGACTCTCGGCCGACCACATTATTTCGGGCACCAGACGATTGTCGCCGTCCGCCGGACGCGGCCTGTTGTCGCTGCTGAAGTGGGCCGTGTGCCTGCTGCTTGCCGGTTTCGTGGGCTCGGTGCTAATCATGGCCATGGTCATGCCCCCGGCCCCGAACGTCGCTGAGCCCGTTAAACTTGCTGCCAAGGAAGAGGGCTCGGGCAAGGCGGATCGCTCGGACATGCCCGCCAGAGCTGCCAAGCCGCACGAGGTTGAAGCGGCGGTCGGCGCAATGCCCCCCCCGCCACCGGCCGATGCGCCCGTGGACCAAAAGCCGGCCGGAGCAGAAACCACTGACGTTGCAGAGGCCAGCTCCGCCGAGGCGGATAAAAAGCCCGCGGTCGCGGCCGAGCCGGGGCCCTGGCCGAACCCGGCGGTTCTCGCGGCCCAACCAGCGCCGGCCGGAGCTGAAGCGTTGGACGATTTTAACGCACGCACTTCGGCTCCCACCGAGGCCGATTTGCGGCAGTGGTTTGCCAAGGTGCCTGGCCGACCGAACACCCTAGCCAACCATCAGGCACACAACGCCGCTTGCGGCCTGATTGACGGCCTGTTGCGGCTGCGTTCGCCTTGGGCACCCCACGTGGCGCTGCGTTTTACTGCTCAGGAACATAGCAAGCTGAGGGTTCACCTCTGGCGTGGAGACCGCGGCCTGACGCTGCATTACTATGAGAGTTACCGTCGTGGCTGGGTCGCGTATGAGACCACGCGCAAACCTGGTACGACCGCTGCCGACAGTTGGCAAACGGTTGGCGACGACGAAGGACGCAACGCGCGGCGTCAACCCGTTGGATCCCTCGACGTTTGACTTGAACTGCGACGGCAAGTTGTTCACGCTGAGTCGCGGCAACGTGCGATTGCTGACGGCGCCGTTCGACGGAATGCCGACGGAGGTTTTCTTCGAAGGCAAGGCAATTCTGCGGCAGTTGCAATTGGTGCCGCACGGTCGAGTTGCCCGACGAGCGGGCGCCAGGCCCCGTGGTTGTGGACATCCAGCAGCCGGCTCAAGGGAACTGGCTGACTGAACTGACCGGTAATGTCGCCTTCAATAAGTTGCCGGATGGGAGTGTGGAATTGCGGGCCGAGAATACGGCCAAGCCCGCCTGGATCGCTTTGCCCTTGTCCAATGATCGCCTGCAAGAGATTGTGCTGCAATTGGACGATCCCCAGCCCGGCACGGGTATTTGTTGGGGTGGCGAACAGGGGAAGCCTCGCGCGGGACTTGGTTTCTTTCGCGACAAGCGGACGCGTCAATTGGTGGTGCAGCAGGGGAATCTGGGCGGCGGAAATCAGGAAAAGCAGGCGGATATCACGAGCGCGCCGGTCTCTTTCTGCTCGTCGAAGCCTTGGATCAAGCTGCTCACCGGCTGCGGAACCGTGCGGATTTGGATGAGTGCCGACGGACTCCACTGGGTGCGGGCGTGCGACCCCTGGATGAATCAACAAGGCCCGCTGGCGAGTGTCGGCTTGTACTGTTGTTCCGACAAGCAGCCGCGGAGCATCAAGTTGCAGCGTATTGTCGTTGGCGAATTGCCGGCGATCAATGCCTTGGCGCCGGTGGAGTTGCGGCGGCAAATGCCGACCTTCGCGACGAATGTGACCTTGGGCGGCTGGCTGCAAGCCGTGTATGGCAGCCAACCGGCCGATGTCGATATCTTCGCCTGGCGCATGGCACTGCGCCCTGCAAACGTTGGCGGTTAACGCGGCCGATTCACCGGCACGGGGATTGTTGTTCGATAACTTATTGGAAGACGTCGTGGCTTCGGACAGGCCCTGGCAGGAGCGTTTGCAGATTCTGCAAGAGGCCGCGCTCATTTGCACCTGCTGGGACGACACGTCCGCAGCCCAGCGATTTGCGCTCCACTTTTCGCACTTAGGGAGCTTGCTGGCCCGCGAAGGACATCCGGAGGCATTGGCAAGCGTAGCCCAAGCTCAGATGTCGGCTCCGATTTGGTGTCGGGCGGTTGTGCCCGTTCAGGACGATGCGAATCGCGACCAAATTCTGCGATTGGCGTACGGACACCAGTGGCCGGAACTCTACGACCTCTGCAATCAGTTGCGGTTCAGCCGCCGCAATGTTCCCCGCCAGCCCGTGCTGATGGATTGGGCCGAAGCGCTCGCTGCTCAACAAGTCCCTCAGCACGCCGCGGCAGGGACGGCACTGTTGCGGAGCGATTGGCGTCATCCCTTGGTCGCCGAACTGAGCAAGGAGGCATACAACCTGCTGGCCGAATTGGAAGCTGCGCTCGAGGGGAAGTCTTATCGTGACGCTTGCCAAATCATTTCCACGGCGGGGAATCAGGCTGGGCCCGGGGTATTGCCCGACTCGCACGATCCGGATCTGCTCGTTTCGCTCTACGGAGCGGTGAACCAGGCAATGCGCGAGCACCCTGCGTTGCGGACGACGATGAATGAGCAGTTCGGCCCCATGGGAAGACTGCGAATTCGGCAAGCCATGACCGACGACGATGTGGCCGCGGTCGAAGCCGGCACCGTGCAATTCACGGGGACCGAAGCCGCCGCCGAGGCTCAGGTCTGGCTGGCCGATCGGGCTCAGTCCATGGGAGCCTTTGCCCAGGCGCTCGGGCACTATCGGGAAGCCATCCGCTGGGCCGCTCCTTCGCTGCGCGGACGGGCCTTGACCGGAGCGCAATTGGCCGCCGCGATGATGGGCCAGACGCTGGCGGACGAAGCCGTGGGACCGGCCGAATTCGGCGAAGTTCAACTCGGCACGGCGGAGTTTTCGCAACTGTTGAGTGAAATGCGCAGCCGGCGTTCCGCGGAAAACAGCAGGAGCCTGGCCTCGATCGCCAACCCGCCTGACGGAGCGCCGCAGCCGACGGATTACGACGTTCAGGATCGCGGCCTCTGGGATGGCGACGTGGGGGATGCACCTGACAAAGTGCCGAGCGAAGTTCAGCAATTCCAAGTGGATTGGGTAGCGCGGCAAACGGCCGCCGTGGCGGCGGGAGAGCGTGTGTTTCTCAGCAACCGATTTCAGGTCTCGTGCTTCAACGCGCAGACCGGAAAATTCGATTGGCGCGCCATGTTGGATGCGGAGCCCGCGCCAACCCACGACTGGTCGCTGATGCCGATGCGGCCGTTGGTCACCGCGGGGCGGATCTTCGTGCGCCGCTTACCCAAGCAGGGGCCGCAACTGGCTTGCCTGGAGACAGCTACTGGCAAACTGCTGTGGACCAGCAAGGCGGAACGGGACAAATTCGTGGTCTCGGATCCCCTGCTGATTCAGGACGAACTGTTCGCCTTGACCGTGACCCGGGCAGAGCAAGAATTGTCCCTCTCGCTCTGCACTTACGATCCGGACTCGGGCGCGGTGCTGTGCGAGTCTCCGTTGGTGCGGTTGCGTGAACACTGGTGGCAGCAGCGAACCTGCCAGGTGTTGGCCTTGGACGACACGTTCGTCGTGGCCTGCGGAGGGAGCGTTTTCCGCGCGGACCTGATCGGGCGCATTCGTTGGTTGCGTAAGGAACCCTGGGTGCCTCCGGCGGTCAATCGGAATTGGGTCGCTCAGGATCAAGCTGCCCCGATCGAATCTGGGGGACGACTCTTCGTGACACAGCCCGGCGTGCTGGAAGTGGCCTGCCTGGATGCCGAAACGGGCCGGCTGCAATGGCAGCAGTCGGTGCCCGATTTGTGCCGCGTGGTCGGCGTGGCGGATGGCCGCGTGCTGGTTCAGACGGACGCCGGCTTTGCGGCTTTCGACGCCGCCGAGGGGAAGCTGCTGTGGGAGCATGCGGCGGCCGGATTGCTCGAAGCGCAGGTGTTTGGCGGGCCCGGCGGCCTGCTCTACGCGCACAGCGTGCCGTTGGGGGATGAAAAACTTGCCAGCGTGTCGCTCGCGTGGCTCGATCCGGCGACTGGCCTGGTGACGGCGGGCTGGCCGTTGGGAACCTTGCGACAGGAACGGCCACAGTTGGGGCCCATGCTGGCGGTGGGCGAGCGGTTGTGGACGTTTTTCGGTCAAGGCGACAAAGATCCTCATCGTGAAATCGTCGTATTGTCGCCCAAGAACACCTCGGCGCTACCGGCCCCGCCGAACGACTCGCCGAGTGACAAGCGGTGGCAGAGCGTCGATCCTGCGCTCGTAGCCGCGGCAGCCGAGGTGATGCCGCAGTGGACCGTGTTGAGCGGCACGGTCACCAAGAATCATCCCTTGCGGTTAAGCGAATGGAGCGGCGAGAGCAATGTGTTTCAGAACCCGACGGCGGCGGGGCAATCGCTGCGGCTGGCTCGTCGCGTGAAATTGCCAGCCGATAAGCCGGGGCGGCTACGGTTGCGCGTGAGCAGCGATACCAGGTGGCGGTTGGACGTCGAGGTGAACGGAAAGTCGTCGCTTAGTGAAGTCGTCGAGCCGGCGCCGGGGGGCGGCTGGAAAGACATCGACGTGAACCTGGCCCAATTCGCCGGTCAAACGGTATGGCTGATCGTTCGCCAGAAGGACGAAGAGGGGACGCCTGCGCTGGTCAAGTGGAAGTCGGCCAAGTTGATGGGGAACTGAGGGGACTCTCGTAGGGCCGGCTGTGCGGACCGATTACTCCCCAACGTCCTGCAAGGTTTCGATGGTCGGCTGCGCCCGCTGGCCGCAATCCCAGCCGCATTTGGTCCGCACAGCGGACCCTGCTTGTCTTCAATTGCCTTCATTTGGGCGCAGCCGTTGCCCTCGGTTCCTCAGCCAGTTGCAGGTACATTATCGTCCATGCGCCCCTGGCATTCTGGTACCTTGTGGTCTTGGTAACTTGAAAAATCTGATTCGAAGTGAACATCCGGCCATTCACCAAGCCCTTGGTCGGCATATGGAGCCAAACCATTCCGTGGTGGTCGTCGATCCTATCCACAACGATGCCCCTGCGGGGGTCTCCGATAAGTTCTTTTCTCTCCGTATACCACTCGACGCTGGCAACGGCGTTTGATTCGTCGATTATCTGAATGATGCTTGCCCGTTGGTTAACCAGAATGCCCTTGTCTCCAATACTCGGCGGTCGATTGCGCGGTAGTGATGGAAGCTGTGTGGCATACCTCTGTGTTTTCGCGAGCGTTGCCTTTGAGGCCATGTTTGCGGGCGGGTCGGCGCATACCAGTCCAACCGTGCCGAAATGGATCGCGACCAAAATGGCTGCCAGGTAGAGAGTCCTAAAACTGAGCGGCATCGCGAGTCCCCCACTGAATGAAAACGGCACCCCAGATGAAGGTTGCCATTGTAGCCGAGACTTTCCTAGCCACGAATTCCGGGAGTTATTTCCACCCCAATCAAACCCTTCTTTCTCGGCGAGAAGGCGGCGACGTAGCCGACGGATGCGGGAACTATCGCCTCGAAGCCCTGCTTCCAAGCCCCCTCACCCCAGCCCTCTCTCGGAGGGAGAAGGGGGAATGAGGTTTCCGTTTTTTTGCCATCCGGCTGTAACCATTCCGGTTCTCGGTACATATTAGGGTGTCGCGAAGGTCGGTTTGCACGCCGCCCTGTTGCTACGTCGCTGCCGCTGCCACGCTATTTTCCCCTGCCGT
This sequence comes from uncultured Planctomycetia bacterium, assembly GCA_963807715.1. GTDB lineage: Bacteria > Planctomycetota > Planctomycetia > Pirellulales > PALSA-1355 > CAWECK01. Next base: position 153,328 of record CAWECK010000009.1, on the reverse strand, counting down.
TCCGTTTTCTCTATCCTCCAGAGCAAACCGGCCATGCTTCGTCTGATGGTTTTTACGAGCGCTTTTGCGCGGTATTGCTGCTTATCATGGTTCCCATCCAGGCCTTGCGGGCCGAAGGGGAATGGGAAATCACCCCGGAAAGTGACACTGCCCTTAAGCGGGGCTTGGCCTGGCTGGCCGCCAGTCAGGGGCCTGAAGGGAACTGGGATTCAAACGACCTGGGGCTGGTGAGCATGGGGGCTTTGGCCTTCCTGGCCGACGGCCACACGCCCGGCATCGGCAAGTATGGCCAAGTGGTCGACAAGGCACTCAATTACGTGCTGCGGAGCGCTAAACCCTCGGGGCTGTTGAACATCGCCGATCCGCAGCGAGATATGTACAACCACGGTCTGGCGACTTTTGTGCTCGGCCAGGCCCATGGCATGACCAACGACCCGCGGATCAGCCCGGTGCTGGATCGTGCTCTGCGGCTGATTGCCAATACGCAGTGCCACGACGGGGGCTGGGACTATCGGGCCAGGCCGCAGGCGCGCGGTCATGACTTGAGCCTAGCCGTGATGCAGGCCAAGGCGCTGCGGAGCGCCAGTCGACAGCGGTCTGGAAGTCCCTCCCGAGGTCATCGAACTGGCCATCAAAAGCGTGCGCGAACATTACTCTCCCGGAAACAAGCAACGGCAGTCGGGCGAGGCCGAACAGCAAAAGCTGCCGGGTCAGTTCACCTACGACCGCGGCGGCGGCGGGGCCACCGTGGCCATGGCCGCGGCCGGCGTCGTTTGCCTGCAAGAATTCGGGCAGTACGACGACTGGCGGATTGACAAGAGCATGGCGGCCGTGGTCAAAGCGATCAACGAACTGAAGCCGCAGCGCCACTCCGGCCAGGTTCCTTTCGACGGTTACACCTTGTATTACGTAGGCCAGGCTCTTTACCAAGTGGGTGGCGAGCGCTGGACGGACGGGTATCCGAGGCTGCGCGATCACCTGGTGACGGTGCAAACCGTCGATCCCAAGAATTCCAGACGAGACGGCTTTTGGCAGTCGGGAGGGCATGTTGGCGGAAGGGCTGGCGAACTTTACGGCACTTCGGTGGCTTGCTTCGTGCTGGCGATCCCCAATCGGTATTTGCCGATCCTGCAAGAAGGGAAAATTGATGCGCTGAGAAGCAAATACCAGGTACGTTCGGTCCCCTAAAGACCCGGGGATGCAAACCCTGGGCTTTTTTGGGACGATTCGCTAAGAACCCCGACTCGGAGCGGTCACTTTTTTCCCTATGCTGAACTTTTCTCCCGGAGTTGGTGTGTTTGCCTTGGCCGGTCTGGTGGCTGCCGCCGGACCGGTCATTATTCACCTGCTCAATCGTCGCCGTTATCGCGTCGTGAATTGGGCGGCGATGGATTTCCTGCTCGAGGCCGTGCGGCGCAACCGGCGCATGCTCCATTTGCGCGACCTGCTGTTGCTGGCCCTGCGCACCGCGGCCGTGCTGTTGTTCGGACTGGCCCTGGCACGGCCCATGATCTCCAACTCGGCCAGCACGGCCGACGAAAATCAGCCCGTGCATGCGGTGCTGGTGGTCGACAATAGTCTGAGCATGGGCTATGAGAAATTCGATCACACGCTGCTGGACGAATCGAAGTCCAAGGCCAAGGAATTTCTGGAGTCGCTCCCCGAGGGAAGCCGCATTTCGGTGCTGCCGCTATGCGGTTCCGCGGCCGGAGTGACGCTCGACGCCTATCGCACCAAGGAAGATGCCCGCGATGCCTTGGACCGGATTGAAGTCGTCGATCGCAGCGGTTCGGGCGTGCAAGCCATCGACGCCGCTTTAGATGCCCGGCGCCGCGTGCCCGAGTTCAAAGATGCGACGCGCGTGGTATTTCTCGGCGATCAGCAGGCCGCCAACTGGCCGGCAGGCGGCTTGAGCGGCCTGCACCAAAGACGTGCCCGAGTTGCAAATCGTTTCGATTGCGGCCAGCGAGGCCGAGAATACCTGGGTCGAAAGCTTCACGGTGCAAGACGGGATCGCGGATGTCGAAACGCCGGCGGTGCTGATGGCCGTGATTCGCCACGGGGGGCCGTCGCGCAGCAATGTGCAGGTCACGCTCACGGTCGATGGCGTTGAAGTGGGCAGCGAAACGATCGATTTGGAAAGCGGTCAGACTCGCGAAGTCACCTTCCGTTACCGGTTCGACGTGGCGGCCGAAGCCGGCAAGCCGGTGTTCGTTCCGGCCAAGGTCTCCCTGCCGACGGATCATTTGCCCGAGGACGATCAGCGCGTACCTGGCGGTGCCGGTCGTGGCGGCGCTGCCGGTCGTGTTTGTCGATCAGTATGGGGCGGACGAAGACCCGCGGAAAAATCGCTTGGGCGAAACGCGGCTGTTTGCGGCGGCTATTGGCCCCGGTGACCAGCCGCGGCGAGGCCCAGCGGCAACTCGTGCAAGTTCGTCAGGTGAAAATCGAGCAGCTTGACCGCGCCGTTGCTGGAAGACGCGCGGCTGGTGGTGATCGCTGGCGTTGCCAGCCCGGAGGAATCGGTGCCGCTGCTCAGGTCCTTTGTGCAGCAAGGCGGGCAATTGGTGATCGTGGCCGGCGCGAGTTTGATCCCGCGGCCTGGAACCAGTTGGCCTGGCTGGATGGTGCCGGCGTGCTCCCCGCGCCCTCAAGCCGCAGTTGTTCGGCAAAACGCCCGAAGAATCGTCGAGCGAACTGAAACCGTTTTTTCTGGCGTTCAACAGCATGTCGCACGACGCGTTCCAGATGGAGAACGTGCCGCGGGAAGAGCTTGAGGACCTCTACAGCCTGCCGCTTGTTCTTTAAGGCCGCTGAATCCGAGGTTGGTGACGAAGTAACCGGCCGGCTGGTCGAGTCGGAGATGAAGCGCATCCGGGCCGATCGCGATTTCCTCGCCCAGGCGGACGAAAAGTTGAAGCATTGGTCGGAACTCGAAGCCAAGGGGGCATTGACGGAAGAAGACCGCAAGGAGCGTAAACTAACCGAACAAGAACGTTCAGCCATCGATCCCCAATGGTTGTTGTGGCCGGAACAGAGGACCGACGCGGACCAGGACCGCGATGTGCGCCTGCTTAGCGAGCGGACCCGGCCGCAAGTGCTGGCCGCCTTTAACAACCAACTGCCGTTTCTCGTCGAGCGGCAGATCGGTCGCGGCCAGGTGTTGTTCGTCGCCAGCGGCATGCTTTCGTCCTGGAACACGCTTCCCAAGACCAACGCGATGCTGCTGATGGACCGAGTGCTGCGGGGCATGTTGGAACGCACATTGCCTGTCACGGAATTTCAGTTCGATCGAACAAATCGTGCTCCCGGTGGCCGATCGCAATGCCCTGTACAGTGTTACCCGACCGGGCAGCGTGACTCGACCAGGCAGTTCCTCGGCGGAGCCCGTTTCGGTCGATGCCTTGGGAGGCGATCTGTATGGGGTCGCCATCCGGAATGTTTTCCAACGCGGCATTTATAAGGTCACGGCGGTCAAAGGAGACGGGAGCGCCGACCCGGCCCGTTTGCCCTCGAAGCTGTGGGAGGCGATCGTTGCCGCGAATGGGCCGAGCCGCGAGTCGGAGCCGGCCGTGCTGGATGAAGCCGGTCTGCGCCAGCGCCTGGGGGACGAGGTCCATTTTCGTTGGGTGGCTCGGGGCGACGCGATCAGTCTGGCGGGAGCCAATGTCAGCGGACAAAACATGTGGAAGTGGCTCTTGGGCCTGGTGTTGGTTGGGTTGCTTGTGGAACTGGCGATCTTAGCTCGGCCGATGCTGGGCCGAGGAGGGCCGCATGAATGTCACGGAGTTGCTGGGCCGCGCGTTGGGATTCGAGAATGTGACGTCGATTCGTCAGATCACGCCCTCGCTGGCCGCCCCCTGGGCGCATCACGCCACCGCCTGGGTGCTGTTCGGCTGCCTCGGTTTAAGCGTGCTGGCCTTTGTGTTCTATCTCAAATACCAGCCCCGCGGCCGCCGCGGTTCGCGACTGGCGCTGGCTGTGCTGCGGGCACTGTTGCTGTCGGTATTATTCCTCTTCCTGGCAGATCCGGTGCTGAATGTCGAAATCACGAGCCAGCCGCGGCCCCTGCTGTGGGTGCTGTTTGACGGCACCGACAGCATGGGCATCGAAGACGAATTGCCCGACACGCAGCGAGCCCGCCTGAGCGCCGCAACCGGGCTTGGCGCTGAACAAGCAGTCGGCCGCCCTCAAACCGGCCCGCGTTGATTACGTGCGGGCCTGGCTCAAAAAGCCAGACGCCAACGTGCTTGCCTCTCTGCAAGAAAAATTTCGTCTGCGGGCCTTCGTTTTCGACCGTCCCGACGGCGTGCGCTCCTTGGATGCCAGCGGGGCGCTGAGCGGTGACTTTGACCTGGGCAAGGCGGCCGACCAATTGACCACCACCGGGCAGGTGACGGCGCTGGGCAAGGCCTTTGAGGATCTGGGCGTGCGGCACTCGATGGGCAACCTGGCGGGAGTCGTTGTCGTGAGCGACTTCGATCAGAACGCGGGTCCGCCGCCGTTGGCCAGCGCAGAATCTTCGCGTGCCCGTGTACACGATCGGCGTGGGGCCCGTGTCGGCAATTGACCTGGGAGTCGATCTGCAAGCTCCGCCGCTAATGAAGAAGGAAGAACGATCGACGGTTACCGTAACGTTGCGTCAAACCGGGCTCAACGGCGAGTCGGTGCCGGTCACGGTCACGGCGCGGCGGTTGGAGGGCAGCGGAGACAGTTTGCGTCGAGAGGAGGCGCTGTCGGTCGGCACGCGCACGGTGGAACTCAAAGGCCCGGTAGTGCCGCTGGAATTTGCCTTCACGCCGAAAGAGACCGGTCGGTTTGAGTTCGTGGCCGATGTGCCCGTGTTATCGGGCGAGGTGGTGGAGCAAAACAATCGGTCCACTGCGCGAAGTCAACATTCGGGACGACTTCTTGCGGCTGATGTTCGTGGAGTACGAACCGACCTGGGAATGGCGCTTCATCAAAGAAGTGTTCTATCGCGATAAGCTGGTGGGGACGCGCGGCTTCCGCACGTTTCTCCGTTCCGCCGACCCGAAAGTGCGGCAGTCCAACGAGCTGTTCCTGCCGACGTTGACCCCGCAGCGCAGCGAATTCTTTGCCAACGACGTGATCTTCCTGGGAGACATGCCGGCCGGCACGCTGAGCCCGAGATTTTGCGAGCTGGTCAAGGAGTTTGTCGGCAAGTTCGGCGGCGGATTGGTGGTGATCGCCGGCCCGCGCTTCGGGCCGGGCCAATTGGCCGGGACGCCGCTGGCCGACATGCTGCCGGTGGTGGTCGACGGCGATTACAAGGTCCGCGACGACGCGCGAGTTCATCTTGCAGTTGACGCCCGCCGCTGAACAGATCGACTTCATGCAATTGGGCAGCGACTGCGGCCGAGAATCAAAGGGCCTGGACCAACTTGGGCCCCCTGCCCTGGTACCAGCCGGTGCAGCGGTTGCATCCCTTGGCGACGGCTCTGGCCGTGCATCCGCAGGACACTTGCGCCGACGGCAAGACATCGCAGCCGCTGATCGCCATTCGCCGCTATGGCCGGGGTGAAGTGGTTTATCTGGGTTTCGACGAAACCTGGCGTCTGCGCCGCAAATACGGCGAGCTTTACTATCGCCAGTTCTGGGGCCAGATGATCCATCGGTTGGGACTGAGCCACGTGCTGGGGAGCCAGAAGCGGTTTGTGGTCCGCAGCGATCGACCCAACTATCAAGTTGATGACAAGGTGACGCTGACCGTCGAAGCCTACGATGCCAACTTCGAGCCGTTGACCGACGAGAAATTGGATGATCGTAAGCTGGTGGGCGAACTGATCGCTCCCGAACGATCCGGATCCGTTGTCGAGACGCAGGCGCTGAGTATCCCGCAGTTGCGCGAAGGGGTGTTCGAGGCCCACATTCCAGTACCCTACGGGGGCGAATATCGAGTGCGGGTCAAAGACCCGGTGACGGGGGACCAATCGGAGGTGGACTTCCAGGTGGCGAGCCTTTCGGCCGAACGCCGCAGTGCGGTCCGCAACGTGAGCTTGCAACAGGAGATCGCCGACGCGACGGGAGGCCGCGCCTACGACCTGATCACGGCCTCTCGACTGCCGGCTGAAATCCAACCGAAATTAAAAGACGAGACCACGAAAAAGGTCTTTCAGCTTTGGGACACCTGGCTAGGCTTCGGCCTGGTGGTGACCCTGATGCTCTCGGAATGGCTTGTGCGAAAACTAAATAACCTGACATGACCAAACTGACTGAACTACGTTCGCGCTTGGCACACTTGCGCCGCCGGCGGCAATGGGTACGGTGGGGCACCGCCTATGCCGCGCTGGGGCTGGCCGTCCTCTGGCCGCTGGCCGCGGCGTTTGCCGTCGACGTCACGCTGGAGATGAGCAAGCCGCAGCGGTTGTTGACGCTGCTGGTGGTGGCGGGGTTCGTGGTTTGGGCCGCGCGGCGGTTCACGCTTCCCTGGCTGGGTCACCGGGAAAGCGACTTGGATATGGCCTTGCTGGTCGAACGAGCAACAAAAGATCGACAGCGACCTGGTGGCCGCGTTGCAGTTCGAGACCGCCGAGGCTCGCCGCTGGGGCTCGCCCCAATTGGAGCAGGCGGTTGTGGAGTATGTTTCCGAATTCGGCAAAGGCTGGAATGTCTTTGAGGGGTTCTCGCTTCGTCCCGTCACGCGCCGTGCCGGCCTGCTGGCCGCGACCGTGGGCACGCTGGCCGTAGCGGCGGTGTTCGCGCCGCAGTATATGGCCGCGTTTCTGAATCGGTTCTTTCTTGGATCCGCCCATTACCCCACGGCCACGATCATCGAGCGCTTGCTCGTCAACGGCCGAGACGTGCCACTCAGCCCGGGCACGGACGCTACGCTCAAATCTCCCTACGGGCAGCCCCTCACCTTCGAGGTGCGCGCCGCGGGCGTGATTCCGGCACAGGGCCGTGCCGACCTGCGTACGATGGCCGCCAATTTGGAAACGCGGGTCGACCTCCAGCCGGCCGCGAGCGACGAGCCCGTGTTCGTGGGGCAACTGCCCAAAATTATCGATTCACTGCATCTCCAGTTGTATCTGGGCGATGCCTGGACCGACCCCATCCGTGTGCTGGTGGTTCCGCTGCCCGTGGTCGAACTGAAACTGACGCCCACGGCTCCGGCCTATGCCCGCGGCGCCGTAGCCGAAACCACGGAAGGCTCACGGCAGTTGTCGATCGTCGAGGGTTCGCGCGTCGATTTGCGGATCGCTTGCGCCAATAAGAAGCTGCAAAAGGCCTGGCTCCGGGTGGAAGGCAGGGAGTACCCGCTGGTCAAAGATCGAGAGCAGCCGCAATCGGGGAAAACACAATCGGAGGAAGCGTGGACGTTGCATGTCAGCGGCACTCCGCTGGCCTGCGTCGAAAAGCCGACGTCGCTGGAGTTGCAAGTCACGGATGAGGATGACTTGCAGTTGGAGCATCCGCTGATGGCCTTCATCCGCATCAAGGCCGATCAGCGGCCGCGGATCGGCGCGGAAGTGGTGACGAAGTTCGTGTTGCCCACGGCTGGCCCGCTCGTCGAATATCGGGCCACGGACGATTACGGCATCAGTCAGTTGCGCGTCCATTTGCAGGTCACGCGGGGGGACGGAAGCGTGCAGGATCTGCCGACGCTGCGGATCCGCGATCTGCGAGAACCGTTGCTCGGCGACGATTTGCCCGTCAGCGGCACGTATCGGCTGGAGCTTTCGCCGCTGAAACTGGTGAAAGGGGATCAACTGAAAGTTGTTTTGGAAGCGGTCGACTATCGCGGCGCGGCCGCGGGACAATCGGCCTTAAGCGAGCCATTGACGCTACAGGTTACCGACGAGAGCGGAGTGCTGGCGGCTATTTCGGAGTCGGACGAACGTTCGGCCCGCCAGCTCGACGCCATTATCACACGGCAGCTCGGTATTGGAGAATCGAAATGAAACGGATCCGCATGCTGATTGTTGTGCTGCTTGGTATCACTGCCGTCTCGACATCCACGTCGTTCGTGCCCGACTGCAGCCGGTTGCTGGCCGCCGAGCCGCGTTCGGAGGGGAGCCTGCGCAGCAAGAAGGAAGCTCAGCTCCGAGCCCGAAGCATGGCTCGCGAACTGATTTCCAGCATTCTTGACATCCAGTTGAAACAGCTCAAAGAGAATGGCTTGGACAAACTGCCGATTTACGGCGAGATCAGCGCGATGCGGCAGAATATCGACAAGCTGGTCGAAGCCGAGATGTTGGAAGTGGTGGACCTGCTGGTCAAGGCTCAGACCGGTCCGCAGTCCCAGCGTCAGGCACGGCTCGGCGAAGCCCGGGAAAAGATCCGCGAGATTGTTATTGGTTTGTCGGTGGAGCGGCAGAACCTGCTGCGGCGGCTGAAGATCGCCGAGCTGTCGGCACAGGTTCGCCGGCTGATCGAGTTGGAGACTTCCGTCGCCAACGTCACGGAGGCTCTGCCCGAGCAACCGAAAACGCGGCAAGAAACGCAGGCACTGTCCGCCGTGCAGGACCAACGGGACGTGAAGGCCCTGTTTTTTCGCCTGGTGGACACCTTGCAGGACGTGAGCAATTGGGGCGGAGCCGTGGGAGCGGGGGCCGCCAACGGTTTGCGGATCCTCAAGGCCGCCCAGGTCGGCGAAGAGTTGGACAAGGCGGGCAACCGACTGGAGCAGGCCCAGTTCGCCGACGCGGCCACCAGTCAGCGCGCGGTGATCAAGGGGCTGCAAGCGCTGCTGGAAAAGATTGAAGAAACTCAGGGCCTGATCAGCACCGACACCGAAGACGCCCTGAAAAAGGTCCAGGAGCTGATCGCCAAGCAGGAAGAACTTCGGGAAAAGACCAAGCAACCGCCGGCCAACGAAAAAGCGGCTGAGAAACTCGTCGAAGAGCAGGCCCAATTGCGAAAGGATTTGAACCAACTCAACGACGCCTTGGAAAAGATGCCGGCCGCGGCGCCCCTGCTGGAGCAAGCCAAGGCGGCCGCCTACGAGGCCACGGCGAACCTGTTCGACGAAAAACCGGCCGACGCGTTCAAAGAGCAGAGCAAAGTCCTGGGCAACCTGGCCGAGATCGCCGAACAATTGCACAACGCAGCCGATCCGGCGCACGCCGGCATGAGCGCCGACCAATTGGCCAGAGCAGCTTCAGCAGTTGAAGGATGCCGCCAAACAACTGGCTCCGGCCCAGGCAGAGCAGCAAAAGGCCGCCGTGGCTGCCAAAGCCGATCCGTCGGCCGCGGCGGCACTGGAAAAGCACGTGGCCGCCACCACGGCGGAGGTCGAAAAAAGTCACGATCTTTTGCCGACCGCCGTGAATACCCGGCTGGAACAGGCGACGGAAGCCGCCCAGCAAGCCGCCGCCATGCTGGCCGATGCTACGAAGCAGAACACGCCGGCGGCTCAGGCCGCGGCTCAGGCTGCACAAGTCGCCGTCGACCGGGCTGCCGCCGAAGTAAAAGCCGCCATGGCCGACACCGAGCGCCGGCAATTGGCCGTGCAGATCGGCGAGCAGGCCCGCGCGGCCGAGGCATTGGAACGGGCGGCCGCGGCCGAACGGGACATCGCCGCCGAGGCGGCTGCCGCGGCCAAAGCCGGTGGCCTGAAGCCGGCGGACGCAAAGGAACTGACTCACGCTCAGCAACAGGTTGCCGAAGTGGCCGCCAAGGTGGCCGAGGGGGTAAAAAAGATCGCTCCCGAGGCAGCCGCCAAATTGGCCCAGGCGGCAAAGCCGATTGCCGCCGCCGAGCAGCGAACTGGCAGCTCCGCAGCCGACCGCGGCCAAGGCAGCCGCGGCCGCCCAGCAGGCCAACTCCGCCGCGGATAAGCTGACTGCCGCCGCGGAACAACTGCGAGCCGACGTCGGCAAGACGGCTGAAAAACTGGCTCAAGCGGCCGGCAAGCAATTGGAGCAGGTCGAAAAGGCTCGCGAGGCCGTTGAAAACGCCATGGCTCATTTGCCGGATTCGACGGCCGACAAACTCGATCGTCTGGCCAAGGCCCAAGAGAAAGTTCAACAAGCCGCGGCCGAGCAGCAGCGCGCTGCCGGACGTCCCGAGGCGGCCGCAGCCCACGAACTGGCACGCCAGATCAATAAGGCGATGGAAGGGCAGGCGGCGGCCGACCAGGCAGCCAAGGCATTGGCCGATGGAAAGGCGAATACGGCGGCCGCCGCGGCCGCCGCCCAACAGCAAGTGGCCGAACAGGCTGGCGCTTTGGCAAAGGACGCGGCCAGCGAGATTGGCAAGTCCTTGCAGCAGGCCAAACAAGCCGCGGCCGAAGCCGCCCGTGAAACGTTGAACGGCAATGCCACGAAAGCCGAGGCCGCGCGTCACGCCGCCGAGCAAGCGCTCGCCAAAGCCCAGCAGCAAGCCCATGTTGCGACCGACAAGGCTGCGCAAAAGCCCGCCGGCAAGCCGGATGCCGCAGCCCAGCAGCGCGCGGGTGAAGCGGCCCGCGAGGCAGCCCAACTCGCGCAGCCCGATGCCCCGGCCGCCGCCGATACCTTGGGCAGGGCAGCCGCCCAGTCGAAAGAGGCCGCGGCCGAAATGGCTGCCGGCCATCCGGACAAGACTCAGCCGGCGCAACAGGCGGTGGAAAAGTCGCTGGCCAAGTCTGCCGAGCAGATCCAGGAGGCCATGAAGCAATTAGGCGCTCAAGAAGCGACCCAGTTGGCCGCGGAGGCGCGCGAAGCCAGCGAACTGGCCGGCAAAACGGCTTCCATCGATCCGGGGGCCGGGGCTGCACTCAATTCAGCGGCTGAAGCGGCCCAGGAGGGAGCGGCGCAGTCCAATCCCGGGCCGGCCGATGCCGCAAAGTCTGAACAAGGTGTCCAGCGAGGGCTGGAGCGTGCGGCGGCCAACCTGGCGGCGCGTCAGCAGCAGATCGCCCGCGATAAGGCGATCGCCGAAGCGCTGGCCCATATGGCTGGCGAACAGCAACAGGCGCCAATGAAATCGTCGCCCAAAGCGAGACGCTCGCTCAGTTGGCCGTCAAGACGCCGGGCGACAAGCAAAAAGTGGACGATAAAGAAAAGCCTGGTGACAAGGAGAATGTAGCCGTCAACCAGAATAAGCCGGATTCGAACAAAGCCGGCGGCAAGGATAAAGCCGAGGGCAAGGGCAAGCCTAATGCGGGCAACGACAAGCCGAATGGCCAGCCTCAGCCGACATCGGAGCAGATGCAAGCCGCTCAGAAGCTCAATCAGGCTACGCAGAAATTCGCTGATGTACAGCGGGCCACCGGCGAAGGGGCTGCCGCGGTTGCGAATCAGAGCGAGATCGCCAACAAGCCACTGCGCGAGGCGCTCGACCTGGCGTCGCAGTTAGGCCAGCAAGCGGAGCCCGCCCAAACTTCAGAGCCCGCGCCGGACCAGATTGCCCAGGCTGACGGCAAGGCTCAAGCGGAAAGCCCCGCTCAAGACCAGCAAGCCAAGCCGAGCCGGCAGGCTAAGAGCGATGCTCAAGCCAATCAACCAGGAAAGGGCCAGGATTCGAAATCAGTAAAGGGGCCAGACTCAGGGCAGGGCCAGAAGGACGGCAAAGGGGAGCCGCAGGGAAAAGGCCAGGCGAACGCCCAGACGCCGGGCGAGGGTAAAGGCCAAGGCGCGAAAGACCCAAAATCGGCAGCCGGTGGGCAACCTAATGGGCCAGCTCATGGGATGGATGCGGGTCTCGGCACCAACTTCGTGCCGAACACCCCAGAAACCACGGCCGCCCAAATCGCCGGACCGCAGGCCATCGCCGAAGCTGCCGCCCTAACGGCCGCCGTGCAGAATGCGCCTCCAGCAGGTCAAATCGATCCTGGTTCCGCGGGGGCAGGCAAACAGCAGCCCAACCAAGGAAAAGGTGCGCAAGGGGAAGCTCAGGCCGCCGAAGGCCAGGCCCAAGGGGAAGGCGTGGGCAAGACCGACCAGGCGAGTCAAGGTAAGGGGCAGCAAACCAAGCCCGGCGGCACAGCGGCTTCCGCGGCCGGGGGAACGTCGAAGTCGGGCAGCCCGTCGGAGAACCAGGCCGCCACGCCGGGTGAGTTGAAACTCAAACCGGGTCCACAGGCCGGCGACAGCCGCACGGAATCGGATGCCCAGCATCAGGCCGAGGGAGATCCGCGGAAATTCAAGGAAGAACCGTGGATCGCCAAGCTGCCTCCCGAGCTGCGCAAGGCCATGCGGGCCAAATCGCAGCGGCGGGCTCCACGCGGTTATGAGGAACGCCTGCAACGCTATTTCGAAAACGTCGATTGATGCCGCCAATTTTTAATGATCGCTGACTACAGCAAGCCATTTTTCCTTTGAGGAGATCATCCCATGGCCGAGAATGTCTCGCCTGACGACGTCGCCGCGGTGCAGCGGTGTGAGCAAGCCTACAACCGCATCCGCGACGAACTGTCCAAGGTGATCGTCGGCCAGGACGAAGTCATCGAGCAGGTCCTGATCGCGATCTTCGCGCGGGGCCACGCCCTGCTGGAAGGCGTGCCCGGCCTGGCCAAGACGCTGCTGGTCAAGCAGCCTGGCCGAGTCGCTGCATCTGAGCTTCAAACGCATCCAGTTCACCCCGGACCTGATGCCCTCGGACGTCACCGGCACCGAGGTGATCCAGGAAAACTTGCAGACGCGGTGCCCGCGAGTACAAGTTCCTGCCCGGTCCGCTGTTCGCCAACATGATTCTGGCGGACGAAATCAACCGCACCCCGCCCAAGACGCAGGCCGCCATGCTCGAAAGCATGCAGGAACGGCAGATCAGCGCCGGCGGCACGGTCCACAGCTTGCCGGCTCCGTTCTTCGTGCTGGCCACGCAGAACCCGCTGGAACAGGAAGGCACCTACCCGCTGCCCGAAGCCCAGCTCGACCGCTTCCTGCTGTACATCAAGGTGAACTATCCCAGCGGTGCCGAGGAATGGGAGATTGCCCGCCGCGTCACGACCGGCCAGATGGGCAAGATCACGCCGGTCCTCTCGGGCGAGGACATCATCACGATCCAAAAACTGGTGACCCGCGTGCCGGTCAGCGACCAGGTGCTGGGCTACGCCTGGGCCCTGGTGCGGGCTTCGCGTCCCGGCACGCCCGAGGCGCCGGACTTCGTCAACAAGTGGGTCAGTTGGGGCGCCGGGCCCCGCGGCGTGTTGACGCTGGTCATGGCTGCCAAGGCGCGGGCCATTTTATACGGTCGGTACCATGCCACGGTGGGCGACGTGCAGGCAGTGGCCAAGCCGGCGCTGCGGCATCGGCTGGCCAGCAACTACGCGGCCCAAGCGTCGAACGTGGGCAGCGAAAAGCTGATCGAAATGCTGATGGAAGCCGTGCCGGCGGACAAGAAATACGAGAAACCGGCGGCTTGAAAATGCGGAATTGAGAATGCGGAATGCGGAAGCGAGCCAATTCAGCATTCCGAGTTCCAGAAGGGGAAGCTCGCGTGGCAAAAAGCGTCCTGTCCCGTTATCTCGACCCGGAAGTGCTCAGCCGCATGGCCGACCGGCACCTGGAGCCGCGCGGCCTGGTGATCGGCAATCTGGCCGGGGCTCACAAGTCGCCCCTGAGCGGATTCGCCGTCGAATTCGCCGGGCATCGCGAATATGTTCCGGGGGACGATCCCAAGCATATCGACTGGCGGGTCTACTTCACGCGCGACAAGTATTTCATCAAGCAGTACGAAATGGAGACGAACTTCGTCTGCCATCTGATCCTGGACGTCAGCGCGTCGATGCGTTACGGCGAAGATCGCCAGCAGAAGATGCTGTATGCGGCCCAGATGGCCACGACGCTGGGCTATTCGATCGTCCGTCAGAGCGACAAGGTTTCGCTGGCCACGTTCGACGAGCGGGTGCTGGGCATCGTGCCGCCCAGCAACTCGATGGGGCAGGTCGTGCGGATGACCGAACACCTGGACACGATCGAGCCGGTCCAAAAGACCCGGTTGGCCGAATGTCTGACCGAGCTGGCGGGCCGGATGCGTCGGCGCGAGATCGTCATGGTGTTCAGCGACTTCTTCACCGATCTGGACGCACTCGAGGCGGTGCTTGCAGCGGATGCGCTACAGCCGGCACGAGGTCGTCCTGTTCCAGGTGATGCACCACGACGAACTGCACTTCGAGTTCGACGGCATGATCAAATTCGTCGGCCTGGAGGTGCCCGACGAACTGCTGACCCAGCCGGACGAACTGCGGGAGGGCTATCTGCGGGCCCTCCAGCGGTTCAACGACCGCTTCGACGAGATGTGCCAGCGCAACCGCGTGGAGCGGGTACTGGTGGACACCAGCCGCGACATGGGCGAGGTTTTCGTAGATTACCTCAATCAGCGCAGTTTGCGCAATCGAGGGCGCTGAGCCGCTGCTAAGCCGCAAGCGATTGTTGGGCTCGCTTGGCCAATCGGGCGCCGTTGCGGGGAATGGCTCTAATGCGTGCAATCACCCTGCGTGCCAGCACTTTTAGTCGGCCAGTTCGGCTTCCGAACGGGGTTCCGGCAGCCAGCAGCAGGCGATCGAGCCGACCAGATAGACAAAGGCCGCGACCATCGCCGCCGAAGCTGCCATCTTGGCCGGCGCCGGCGCCCGGGATGAAAGGCTGTACGGCCAGGGTGTTGGTGACCCAGGCAAAGGACGTTCCGATCAACCGGCCGCCAATGTTGGCGGCAAAGCCTTCGCCGGTGCCGCGCAAGTGAACCGGATAAACGCGTGGCAGGTAGTTGCCCCAAAAGCTGAATTGGGCGACCGTGAATAGCCCGGCGAAAAAGATGCCGATACACAGCAGACTAAAGCTCTTCATTGCCAAAATTCCGAAGACCACGGGGAGCACCAACAGGCCCGGCAACTGAAAAACGCGGAGCAACTTTCGCCGGCTGATGATCCGCACCGCCAGGATCGCCAAGAGGAACCGTCCGACCAGCCCGCCGATTTCCTGGATCGTGCCGGCCTGGGCCGCCTTCTGCTGTTCGATCTTCTTCTGCTCGGGCACCGGCTTGCCTTCGGTCAGGGCCTTGACCTCCGGCACTCCGGGCACGATTTGCGGCATTTGCTGGATGGCTCCGAAGGCGGCGCCGTAGCTGCAAGCGAACATGATCGTCGTGACGATCGTGGTCCGGCGATACTTGGGGGCGAAGAGCTCCATGATGCTGGGGCGCTTCAGCGTGCCGGCCGCCTTCTTCGCAGCCCAAACGGGCGATTCGGGCAGGAAAGGCCGCACGATAATCAGCGGAATCGCCGGAATCAGGCCCGACATCAACGTATATCGCCAGGCTTCGTGCTGATGGGCCGGTTCGATCACGCCCAGCATGCCTTGCAGGAACTCAGGCATGGCGGTGGCGGGCAATTCGGCTGCCCATTTTAGCGCCAGGGTGTTGGCTAGCGCCACCAGCAGGCCGCCGAACGACGAAAAAGCCTGGGTATAGCCCAGCACATTCTCCCGGCGGCGGGGTTCGGTAAACAACTCGGCCAGCCAGGCTACGGCGGCGACGAATTCGACGCAGACGCCCACGAAGGTCGTGCAGCGGAGGAATAGCAGCATGTTGATGGACGTCGAATAGCCGGCCGCAAAGGCGCTGAAGGCATACAGCAGGATGCTCCAGGTGAGCACCCGGCGGCGTCCCAGCCGGTCGGTCAGGTAGCCGCCCAGCAGTCCGAAGATGCCGCCCGCGATCGCCGGGACGTAAAACATCATGCCTGCCCACTTGGCGAATTCAGGAGTCCCTGGCTTGGCGCCGGTCAATTCCGTAATGGCCGGTCGGACGATGAATTGGGCCATCAATAATTCATAGATGTCGAAGGCGAAGCCGATCGCAGCCAGGATGACGATCAGCCACTGGACGGAGGTGAGACGGGGCGAGGCGGGTTGTGAGGAGTTCATGAAGCGGGCTCTAACCTGGTGGGTGGAGGAATCGGGGTGCGGTCGGCCTACAAGGCGGCGCGGGACGTCGGTCGCGGCTCGTTGGCAAAAAAGGCCGATTTTCTCGGCAATTTTTCACCGCGTTTTCAGCGAGGTTGGCGACAGCACCGATCATATTTGGCTGGCGAACTCCAAGCAAGCCGGCAGGGCTGGGTTCCCCTGGTAATTCGCTGGAGCCAGCAAGTTCAGACGCTGGGGAGATGCGCTGCCAGGCCTTGAGCCTGGCAGCCGGGTGAACTCGCGAGGCGGCGGGGCCACGATCAAAACGAGATGTTGCTCTTGCCCAGGATGAAGAAGGTTGAATAATTCTCGCCAGACGAAGAAAAAAATTGTGGTGGCGGAACCTGCTTGTCGATATTCGTGATCAATGGTATAAGCACGCGAGTTTAGAAGGTTGACCGGGTGTTCCGGTCGCCTGGCTCGATGGATTGAGTGCGGACGGGCAATCTTAGCCGCGGTGGTTCCAGCACGCGGCTGTTTCAATGCCGCGTGCTAAATAGTGTGGCCGGAAGCCGCCGAGTTGCGTTCGGGCGCTCTTTAATGGAGGAGGGATTCGCCTATCATGAGTCGATTCGAAGCCGCTTCGCTCGCGATGCCGTCGCGCCAGCGGCAGCCTGCCGGAAGAGTCCGAGGAGCCTCCCGGTACCTCGCGCCGGCATCCCAAGTGGCAAGACGTGCCACAGGAACAATGGGATGACTGGCGTTGGCAGATGCAAAATGCGATTCGCACCACCTCTCAATTGGCCGAGTTTTTCCCCTTGGCCGGCCAGGAACTCAACGACCTGGAAAGTCTCGAAGAGAAGTACAAGCTGGCGATTCCGCCCTACTACTTCTCGCTGATCAATCTGGACGATCCCCGACGACCCGATTGGTCTGCAATCGCTCCCCTCCACGGCCGAAATGTCGAGCACGTCGGGCGTGGAACTCGAGGATCCGCTGGAAGAAGACAAGGACTCCCCGGTCCCCGGCCTGACCCATCGCTATCCCGACCGTGCGCTGCTCGTGACGACGCACGTCTGCTCCATGTACTGCCGGTTTTGCACGCGCAAGCGGGTGACCATGGACCGCGACGGCTGGGACGCCCCCAGCCACAACGACGAGCGGATGATCGAATATGTCCGCCAGCACCGCGAAATCCGCGACGTGATCGTCTCGGGCGGCGACCCCCTGTCGCTGCCCGTCGGCCGGCTGCAGTGGTTCGTCACGCAGTCTGGCGGCGATCGATCATCTGGACGTCATTCGCATCGGCACCCGGGTTCCGGTCACGCTTCCCCAGCGGCTTGTTCGACACCGAACTGGTCGACCTGCTGGCCGGGGCAAGAAGATCTGGATTCAGACGCATTTCAACCACCCTCGCGAAATCACCCCCGAGACGGCCCGGGCCTGCCGCAACCTGGTGAACGCCGGGATGCCGGTCAGCAACCACGCGGTGCTGCTCAAGGGCGTCAACGACTCGGTGGCCACGATGCGCGACTTGGTGCGCGGGCTGCTGCGGATCAAGGTTCGTCCCTATTACCTGTTCCACTGCGATCCGGTGACCGGCGCCGGCCACTTCCGCACTTCGGTCTGGAAGGGGCTGGAGATCATCGAAGGGCTGCGGGGCCACGTTTCCGGGCTGGCCGTGCCGACCTACGTGGTCGACGGCATGCACGGGGCCGGCAAGATTCCGCTGATGCCCAACTACCTGGTCTCGGCATCGGAGAACGCGGTGGTGCTGCGGAACTACGAAGGGCTGCTGTTCCGCTATTCTCCGGAAGACAAGGTGGCGGCCACCGGTGGCGGCTATCCGTCGCTGGGGGTCAGCAACTTGCTCAGCGGCAACCGCGACGTGCTGATTCCGGAGGGCAATCCACGCATGGCCCGCCGAGCGGAGCATCAGGCGCGAAGCCGAAGAGCAGGCGAACGTCATCCAGTTGACGGGCTACCAGCATCCCGAGCCGGCGGAAACGCCCCGGGCCGCCTGGACTCGGTATCCCAAGGCCAAGTGAAGCTCCTACTTTATTAAGGTATAATAAAAATAGAGCAGGTGTGATACACTGGTCGAAGGAGCCGACCTATGCGAATTTCAGTAACGTTTGACGTCCGGCTGACGACAATGGGTCGTCAGCCGGACGATCTCGACCTGTGCGACGACGAAGAAGAATTCGACTCGCCGGCCACCATTCAGGCTTTGGCCGAGGTGCTCGAAGGGCTCGGCCATGAGGTCGATCTGCTCGGCGACGGCGAGCCGATGCTGCGCCGGCTGCTGCACGGTCCGCGTCCGGACCTGGTGCTGAACATCGCCGAAGGGTGCGGCCATTTGCGTTCACGCGAAGCCCGCGTGCCGGCCGTGCTGGAGATGCTCGGCATTCCGCACACCGGATCCGATCCGCTCACGCTGGCGGCAACGCTCGATAAGGATTGTGCCAAGCGATTGGTGGTCGTCCGCCGGCGTGGCGACTCCCCGCTGGGTGTTGTTCAGCGGCGACCTGGCAGCCGTCGAAAATCAACTTGCCGCCCTCCCCTTCCCCGTGTTCGTCAAGCCGGCCTTCGAAGGGTCGAGCAAGGGAATCCTGGCTTCCAGCTTGATTGACAGCTCCGACGAGTTGGTTGCGGCCCTCGCGCAATTGTACTCGGCCTATCACCAGCCGGTGCTGGTCGAAGAATTCATCGACGGCGATGAACTGACCGTCGGCCTCGTGGGCAACAACCCGCCGAGTGTCCTGGGCATCATGCGCGTGCTCCCCAAGGGACCCGATCGCCGGCCCCTTCGTCTATAGCCTGGAAGTGAAGCGCGATTGGGAGCGCCGGGTCGAGTACGAGTGCCCGGCACGGCTGTCGGACGAAGATACCGAGGCGGTGAACGCGGCCGCCTTGGCCGCCTGGCAGGTGCTAGGCTTGCCGCGATGTTTCCCGGATCGACTTCCGTCTGCGCGACGGCGTCCCTTATTTTCTGGAAGTCAACCCGCTGCCGGGCCTGTCGCCTTATTCGGGCGACCTGGTGCTGCTGGCTCGCGCCGTGGGCGTGGACTACCCTGAATTGATCTCGCGGATTATTCAAGCGGCTTGCGAACGGATGGAGCAGCCGGTCGGGGCGGCTTGATTTCGGGTTGGTGGCATGTTCGAGGGCTTCTTCCACGGGGCTTACTCCCCGGGCTAATAACGGCCGCCCCGTTGGGGCTTAGGGGCGGATGTCTTCTTCACCATCATCTTCACCGTCATCGTCACCTTCACTTTCTCCTGCCTCACTTTCACCTACTCCCCTCGACGTCGCCCTGCTCTATAACGAGCCGACGCTTACGGCCGATCATCCCGACTATGCATCCGAGGCCGGGGTGCTCGAAGCCGTCGAGGCGGTCGAGTTGGCACTTATCCGGCGGCGCATCGGGTGCGGCGGTTAGGCATCGGTGGTTCGCCGGCGGAACTTATCGATCGCCTGCTTGCGGCGGCGCCGCAGGTAGTCTTCAATCTGTGCGAAGGACTGCATGGCGGCGGCGAAGGGGAGGCCCAGGTAGCCGGCATCGTCGAACTGCTGAATATTCCTCTGACCGGCTCGCCGTCGGCAGCACTGTCGTTGGTGCGGGACAAGGCGCGAACCAAATGGCTGCTGCTGGGAGCCGGTTTGCCTACGGCCGATTTTTGCAGGATTCCCAGCGACATGACGCGCGGTGAACTGGCTGACCACGAGCGCTGGCGCGAATGTTGGCCGGCGGACCGGTGATTGTCAAGCCGGCCGCCGAGGATGCCAGCCTGGGAATCGGGCTCGGCAGCGTGGCCAGCGACCTGGCCGGCTTAACCGCCGAAGTGCTCCGCGTGGCCCAGCGCTATGGGGATGTACTGGTCGAGCGATTCATCGACGGCCGGGAATTCAACGCCGGCATCGTCGGTTGGCCGGAACCGCGGTTGTTGCCTTTGGCCGAGATTGAATTCGCACGCCATCTGGCTCCTCAGCAGCGGTTGGTGACTTACGATGCCAAGTGGGTCCCAGACAGCGAGGCCGATCGAGCCACGGCGCCGCGCTGTCCGGCACGGGTTACCGAGGAACTTGCCCAGCGGATTGGCGCTGCCGCGCTCGGCGCGTTTCGGGCCGCCGGTTGTCGCGACTATGCGCGGGTCGACCTGCGCGTCGATGACCAGGAGCACGTCTTTATTTTGGAAGTCAACGGCAATCCTGATATCAGTCCCAGTGCCGGCCTGGCCCGCGCGATCGCCGTGTCCGGGGAGTCGTATGACGCATTCGTCTGCGGGCTTGTCGATCAGGCCTGGTCGCGTCGGAAGCAGACGCGTTGATAAATGCGTCAGGCACCGAAGTCGCGTGCCACTGGCTCTGCCAGTGCTGGAGACGGCGACGAAACGGCACTGGCAGAGCCAGTGGCACACGCGTAAGAGCCGCTCAAAATGGCTCGCTTCAATTCAAAATGGCTCAATTCAATGATTGACCCTTGCGCCTGGGTTCGCGTAGTATGCGACTCGTGGTTGAGAACGGTTATGTCAGTTACAGAGAGTCGCACTCATGCTCGTCTTATCGCGGAAGCAATCGCAGGCGATCGTGCTGAGCAACGGCACCACGTTCAAAGTGTTGGGCATCGAAGGGGGCCGCGTCCAGGTCGGCATTGCCGCGCCCGCGGGGGTGCGGATTCTGCGTGGAGAATGCGTGGAGAACGACGATCGTGCGCGGAGTGACACTAAGTAATCACACGTCTTGAAAATTCGCTAAGTGCCCACTGATTGGGCCCACCCCGGCAGAACCCGGCGGCGCATCGCAATCAAACGCGACGTTCCGCCGGGTTCTTTTTTTGCCTTCACCCTAAAGGAGGACCGATTCATGGCTGCTTCAGCGGCGCTTCCGATCCTGATCAACCTGGGCAAAGTTCTGGCCACCTATGGCCCGTTGGCCCTGCAGTTCCTGGTGCAGATCGGCGTGATCCAACTGCCTCTCGGCGTCACGTTGCCGCCGCTGCCGACGATGCCCAATGCCGCCGTCGATCCGTCGCACCTTGCGGCGCTCAGGACGATTCAAGCGGAGCTTGACCTGGATGCACTGGCCCATCACGCGGGGGAATTGAACCGATTGTATCTGGCCGCCCGGGCCGGAAACCTGGCACACGCGGAATGAATGCTGAATTCCGCATTCCAAATTCAGCATTTAAAGAGAAGGGAGCAGACATGATCACGATCGCGATTCTCAATCAATCGACCGTATTGACGGACGCCCAGGTGGCGACGATGGTTGCCTCGTTGCAGACGCAAGTGTCCCGGGACTTTGCTCCCATCTGGGGCATCGACGCGCAGTTGCAATTCGTGGGCCAAGGACAGCAGCCGGCCGCCGGCGCATGGCAGTTGGTCGTGCTCGACGACAGCGATCAGGCCGGCGCGCTGGGCTATCACGAGGTCCAAGGCGTGCTGCCTTACGGGTTGGCTTTTGCCAAGTCGGACATTGAAGACGGCTTGCAGCCGAGCGTCACCGTCAGCCACGAACTGCTTGAGATGCTGCTCGACCCGTGGATCTTTTCGGTGGTGCTGCTGGAGCATGGCGGCGGCACGGTGTTCGGCAACGGCGGTGTCATGCTTGCCGAGGAAGTTTGCGACGCTGTCGAGGCCGACAACTACGGTTACCAGATCGATGGCGTCCTGGTGAGCGACTTCGTCACCCCGGCATGGTTCGGCTCGCCGGGCACCCAGTTCGATTTTTGCGGACATTGCACCAAAGCCTACCAACTACTGCCGGGCGGATATATCGGAGTGCGGCACTATCGCGCGGGGCAATGGGGCCAGGTCACGGCTCAAGCGGCCCCCGACTCGGACGCCGCCTGGAAAGTCATTCTGCACGACGGTTCACCAATGCCGGCCGCAAAGATCGCCGTCGGCAGCCGCAAGTGGCGCCGCGGGCCGCGGGGGCTGTTGTAGCTGCCGCTACAGAGTGTGGGACGCCTTGCAGGCTTCGTCGGATGGCGGAAACACGACCAACGGCAGCCTGCAAGGCGGTTTATCGAAACGCAGCGGTAGCTGCAACAGCCCCCCGTGACTCGCGGGGGGAATATCGAACAAGGAGCGGTGAAAAAAATGATTCTTACGCGGTGGCACTTTTGGTTTCTGGCGGCCGAGTTGTTCAGGGCGATCGTTGGTTGCCAATCGGCGCGTGGTGAAGTGCTCGACTTCTGCGCCGATTGGTGCCAGCCGTGCAAGAGCATGACAGCGATCGTCGAGAGCTTGCGCGGACAGGGTTATGACCTGCGGACCGTGGACATCGATAAGCAGCCGGACCTGGCCAGGCGATTTGCCGTGACTGCCGTGCCTTGTTTTATCGCGGTTGACGGTTCGGGACAGGAAGCTCGCCGAATCGAAGGGGCCGCCTCGGCCGACGAGCTGATCCGGTTGCTTGCGGAATCGTCGCTGCCCGCGGTTCAGCGGCGCGAGCCGGGCTCCTCTGGCTGGTATCGCGTGCTGCCGCTGCGCTCTGTCAATGATCCCAGGCTTGGCCGCACCCTGGCCGACATCGACTCTCAGTTGCAGGCCGGGCATATCTATCGCGACGCCGATTTCGTAACGTGGGCCCATGAAACCACGCACGGCATCAACAGCCGGATCCGCCAGGAGTTCAATCAGCCGGGGCTCAATGCGTTCTATGTGACCGGCGGCAAGGCGATGGTGTTGCGCGAACCCCGATTTCGCAAGCGCGACGTGGCGGCGCTCGTTCCCAGTCAGTTGCGCGGACGGTGCTTCGCGCTGTACCTGGCCGGACAGATGGAGTGGGACGACTGTCCGCTGTACCTGTTGGACGAATGGGTGGCCTATACCAACGGCTCGATCGTCGGCCGGGAGTTGGGTCGCGACGGCTTAAGATCGGAGATCGAAAACTGCGTCGAGTTCACCGGCTATGCCTGCACCGTGCTGGAGGCTGTCGAGCGGCACGATCCCAACTATTGCGACCGGGCGCACCTCAAAGAATTCGTCGTCTGGAACACGGGGCGCGTGCTGGAAATGTCCGACGCCACCGGAATCAAGCCGCCGTCGCTGAGTGTGCTGCAAGCCTGCTACGGCGAACAATGCCCAATCTTGCGGCGCCAGCGAATTGTGACGCGGCCCGTGGTCCCATCGCCGCCGGGTCCCAAGCCCGCGCCTCCGGTGGTAACGATCCCGCCGCAAACGGCGCCGTGCAATTGCGATCTGGTGGCGATCACGGCGCGGATCGCCAGTCTCGAAAAAGCAGTCGCCGCGCTGCAAGCCAATCCGCCGGCGGGCCCGCCTGGCGCCAGAGGTCCGTCTGGACCGCAAGGGCCTGCGGGACCGGCAGGACCCGCAGGCCTGTCGGCTTCGCAAGAGATCTTGGACCGGATCAAGGCCTTGGAACAGAAACTCAAGGGGACGCTGCATTTCACGCTGCAAGTCGACCCAAAGACCGGCAAAGTAACTTCCCTTCCCAGCGTCTCGCCATGAGCCGCAACTTTTTTCAACAGGAGAGCAATTTATGACTATTGCAGTCGACATGGATACCCACATCGCGTCCAACCTGCTAACGATCGGTCAACAAGCGATCATGAACAATCAGACCTTCGCGCAGTACATGAGCTTCGTGTTTACCAAAGACATGGTCCAGTCCGGCCAGGAAGCCAATCCCGGCATCTTCGCCGGCCTGAATGGCGCGGATCGCACGCCGGTGATCAAGACTTCGTGACGGGGAAAATTCTGAATGGGGAATGCGGAATGCTGAATATCCGCATTCCGCATTCAGAATTCAGCATTCTCAAACAGGGAGTTCAAGCATGACCATCGCTATCGACATGGATACGCATCTCGCGTCGAACCTGCTTACCGTGGGCCAGCAGGGGCTGATGAACCATGGCACGTTTGCCAAGTACATGGGGCTGGTGTTCGTCAAAGACATGACCCAGAGCGGCCAGGAAGCCAATGCCGGAATGTTCGCCGCTTTCAATGAAGCGGATCGCACGCCAGTGATCAAAATCAACGGAACGACAACGACGACGTAAGAGCGACAGCATAGAAATTCTGAATGGGGAATGCGGAATGCTGAATTCTGGCATTCCGCATTCCGATTTCAGCATTTCCTTTGGACCGGAGATGATCATGTCTGCTGGAGATAACAAAGATTTGATGCAACGCATCATGGCATGGAACACGGTCAACGCCATGAGCCAGCAGATGGCTTTGGGCAACGCTGCCATCCAGGCACAGTACCCGAATTGTCAATTGAACCAGGTTCCGTTCGGTTCGACCGTGAACGTCACCAACAACG
This sequence comes from uncultured Planctomycetia bacterium, assembly GCA_963807715.1. GTDB lineage: Bacteria > Planctomycetota > Planctomycetia > Pirellulales > PALSA-1355 > CAWECK01. Next base: position 129,247 of record CAWECK010000009.1, on the reverse strand, counting down.
GAGTGAGCAACTTGGGCAAGTTGGCGATTGCGGCGTTGGCCGCGCTGGGGATCGGGGCCGGCACGATGGGACTGTTGAACACCGGCAAGGCGACTCAGCCCTCCGCGGCGACAACAGCCGGCGCCTCGTCCGGTGTACCGCTGCCGACGGAAACGTCTGGGTCGCCGAGTTCACCGCTGCCTGCCGGACCGGCCATTTCACAAGCGATCACGATCGAAGGCACCTTGACTTGGGAGATAACGCCCGATGGCGGACTCAACACCAGCATCCAATCCGGAACCGTTCGATGATTCGCTGGCGGAGGCCAACGCGGCCTTGATCCAGTCGCAGCAGGCGCTGCTGCTGGCCCAGCAGGCGAAATCGAACGCGCGCAACGAGGCAGCCCTCGCGCCGGCCGCAAGCGACGGGACAACGTTGCAATTGGTTCTCGACGCGGACCTGTCGGCGCTGTTCAACGATCCGTCGGCCAGCGCGAACAACCTCTTCAAGTCGCTGGTGTGTTTGCTGCAAATCGTGCGGTTGCTGCAACAGAGCAACGCCCAATGGACGGCTTTGACGACCTATTTGCTAGCTTTGCCGCCGCCGACTACGACGACAGCAGCGCCAACAACAACGACGACCGCGCCGACAACCACGATCGCGCCCCCCGCCACGCCAGGCAGCGATCCACTCGCAGGCCCGGTCGTGCAGGTCCAGCCGATCACTTCTTGAAATCGAGAGTGCTTATGAATCCCGTGACCGAGAAGCCCGATCGCATCGATGCGCCCCTCTATGTTGTCACGGCGATCAGCAATCCCTGGCGTTACCGCAGCCGTTGGGCCCTCTACCATGACTTTGCCAGGCACATCCAGCACATCGGCGCGTCTGGTGACCGTAGAGGTGGCGTATGGCGAGCGGGCCCACGCAGTCACCAGCGCGGACCGCACAGGGGAGCACGTGCAGTTGCGCACCCGGCACGAGCTATGGCACAAAGAAAATGCCCTCAACATCGGCTTTAGCCGGTTACCATCCGATTGGAAGTATGCCGCTTGGATCGACGCCGACGTGACGCTGGCGCGGCCGGATGTCGTCGCCGCGACGATTCACGCGCTGCAGCATTGGCCGGTGGTGCAAATGTGGTCACGGGCGTTCGATTTGGCCCCCAATGGTCATCCTTTCGCCCACTATCGAGCTTTTGCCGATTGCTATTTGCAATCGCAATTGTCCCCCTCCCCCTCCTGCGTTTCTCGCGTCCCCTTGGCATCGCCCGATTGCGGCTACATGCAAGGCTCGGCGACCACCGGAGGCTATTGGCACTCCGGCTACGCGTGGGCCATCCGCCGCGATGCGTTCAACGCCGTCGGCGGGCTGATCGACTTCGCGCCCTGGGGGCGGCCGACTATTTCATGTCTTGGGGCCTGTTAGGCCAACTCAGCGGGCGTCTCTACCGGCAAATCAAAGACCGCTCGCGCGCTCGCGCGGCTATCACCAGGGATATGTCGATGCGCTGGCCGAGTGGGAACGGAAGGCTGCCGCCTTGCGCAAGAACATCGGCTGCGTCGAGGGGCTGCTCACGCACGCCTGGCACGGCAAGAAGCGCCAGCGGGGCTACAACGTTCGTGAACACGTGCTGATCGACAACCAGTTCAATCCTCGCACCGATCTGCGGCGCGATTGGCAAGGGCTGTGGCAATTGCACGACGACGGCAGCGAGCGATCCGTGAGGTTGCGGGATCAGTTCCGCGCCTACTTCCGCTCGCGGGACGAAGACTCGATCGATCACGACGGCCGGGAGCTTTAATACGTCCGAAGAAATCTCAGCGAGCTTTGGTGCATGAACTTATCCTTTCCGCGGCTTCCAGCAAAGGAGTGCCCATCGTGGCCGACGATCAGGCTGACAACGACGAGGGGGTGCCAATTACGAGCGCGGCCGCAACGATCATCGCGGCGACAGCGTCCCCTTTCTGACCCTGCGGGATCAGGTCCGCCTGGCGACCCCGATCCATCCGCCTTCGGATCCGGAGGCCGATCAGCGGCGGCGCAGCGCCAATCTGCGGCGGTTGCTCAGCCTGTTCACCGGTCAACACTACGACTCGCCTGAAGATCTGCCCGGCGGCGCCGACTCGTCGACGGCCGTTGACCGCAGCCAGGAAATGCTAGGGGGTGCGCGCGACGCCGATTCGGCCGACTCGCCTGGCTCGCGGGGCATTGGTGGCTTTGACCTCGGCGCCGCGATCCAGAGCGTTTCATGCGGCAAGCCCGGCGCTTCGGCTACGCCCATACCTTGGGACCAACCGCTGGGATCGTTGGGCGGCAAGGAGTTTTCCATGCCGAACGTTTTGCCGACGGCATTGCCGTGGGATTCGGCTCAGACGACCGAGCCCTGGCTTTCCGCCAACGCTCTGGGGAGCGCGATCCCCGCCGGCATCAACGAGTCTTTCCACTCGCTGGATTTGCCAACCGCGCTGGGTTTCTCGGACACGGCAGAAGGAAATGATTTCACGGGATTAGCCGGATTGGCCGAGAGCCCAGGTCGATTGCCGTCAGCACTGGAAGACGATGCCTTATCCAGACAACTCGCGGGACCCGCCGCGGCTTTATCGACCGCGCTCCCCGCGTGCCGGCCTGAGTCTTTAGCTTCCGAAATGGACGCATCGGGGCCAGGGGAATCAATAGGCGCTGCCGTTGAAACTCTCTTCGACGCCGCGTCATCGAGCGCAGCGGGGGACAAAGACGCAATCGGTCCTATGTCGGGGATAACTGACATTCGCGGTGCCGGCACACCCGGTGCGGACTACGCATCCGGCGGCCAAGGTTCGTCGACTAGTCGCGGCGCAACCTCGCTCAGTCTTTCGATCCGGGATATGAGCGGAATTCTGAACAAGGTCGCTCAAGCTGGGCTGCCGATCTGTCAGGCCGCCGCGCGCGAGGAAACGGCGACGGTGTTGGCAGCCGTTGCAACCGCCGTCGCGCAAACCAAGGACCTCAACAGCCGATTTGAGGAGCAGCAGATGAACGAACTGATGAAATCATCCCAAATGCGGGCGATCTACGGCTGAGCGCATCGAACAGTTAATCCCTCGCCGCGACGATGCCCCAAACGTCGCAATTATTGAAAACCAAGCTGAGATCAGTCCTATGAGCGACGGCAGCCATTGGGAAGCGGCGATCCGATTCATGTTGGAGCACGCGTGCGAACTGATCCAGCAAATGTTGGAGCGATTTCGGGACAAGCTCGACACCTGGCTGAATGGCCTTCTGGCCGGGCCGATCCCGGAGAATTGGCGAGAAGAGCTGGCGCGCTTTGTCGAGGAGACGCGCGGACAACCTCGAAATCGAACCGGACGGAATCGCCGCCCTGGAGGGCGTTATTCAGAACCGCATCGAACTCAACGCTCGCCAGCAGGGACGCGAGGTGGCGACGTCCCGTGCTGCCGCACCACTACGTTCCGACAACGAACAGGGATAGTGCTCGCGGCCATCTCGCTGGAGCATAACGATTACAATTCCGCTAAGCCCGGCACAACGAATGGTAGTTCGCCATCGAGGGGACAGCTCATATCAGGAAAAACGGCTCTCGCTCCGCCGTCCAAGGAGCGGGCCAAATCAGAACAAACGGCCAATTCTACGGCGTCTTTTCCGGATCTTTACGACGAACATCAGAGAACTGGCGGGCGTATGACCCTTTGCAATTTCCGCCGACCAGCCATAATCACGATTCACCATTAGGGGGACTGCTCAAGGATCAATCGAGCTTCAACTCCTTAATAGTCCAGGTGACGGAGTCGAATAAAATCCAATCCCCTGAAGGAGAGGGTATTAAATATGATGGCAAGTTCTGGATTTACGACGAAAAGGCTGACCAATATGTAGTGAAGCGAGGCATCGATCCGATCGCCGCCCTCAATGATCTCCGTGCGCCGGACGCCGAAAAACGTTATTCAATACTTTGCCGTCGGATGGCTGACTTGAATGTCCTCAACGGAGTTGTGTTATTCCTATAGAAGAAAGAGGGTGACGTGGAAAAGCAGGGCTTGGAATGGCTACGCGGGCAGATCCTGAAGCAGGGAGGTCACGTGACGGCTGACGGAATCATGAAGCAATTTACGAGTAGAGTAGAGGGTAAACCGGGGGGCTATGAGTCCAATGATTTTGAAGTGGGCGATCAAGTCCATTTCAAGAATCCATGGTTTAACGAAATGAACCAGCCGGACGATAGCGGGTTGCAAGGCAGTAATCTTTTTTGGCGCGGTGGACAAAAACCGCTGATCGCCGCGTCTGGTGGGCAATTTACCGTTCAAGAAAAGCAAGAAAACATCGCAGATTGGGTTAGGAAGAAAGAACAGGCGGACAAGGTAAAAGTGGATTATTACTTACGACCCCATCTGCCGAACTTTCAGCCTCCGTAGTTAATAATATCTGCACGTCTAGACCTCAAACAAGCGAACGCGGAAGGGTTTCGCCTGGAGTTTTTTTCTGCCGGTGTCAGCGCAGCGTGAGCGCGGCCGGCTCGCGCGGCGTTGTAATTCTTCAGGTTGTCGGATCGGGCATCGGCAGGATTCTTTCTCGCACTCAGGGGCCGCGGCGGACCGGAGCATCCGGACTCCGGTTTCGATTCGTCGCTGCGAGCAACGGCCGCGCGATGCCCGCAGCGCTCAGGCCTCAGCAGCGTAGCGGATGACGCAGCGCGTCGACCGCGCGGAACAATACTTCTTGCCATCGATTCCAGGCCAATAAACGATAGACCAATCGGCCCCCAGTTCGCACGATCTGGCATGGCAGACGCACCAGGGCGTTGACGAACGTGCGAAACTCCATCCGCAGTACGGTTCGCTTCTCGTTGCGACGCTGCTCGGCATTCGCGCCCGTTTCCGGCAATGACAACGCGAACCACGCCTTCAAGTTCCAGGCCAACGAGGTCATCACCATGTAAGCCCAGTTGCTCAACAGCGAATCGACCGGCGCGGTCAAGGACCGCACGCTCCCCTTGAGTTGCGCGTGCAGGTTCTCCTGATCGCAACGATCGTTGGCTTCCAGCACGATCGCGGTGGCCGACTGTCGCCGATCGTTCGTGATGTAGAAGAAGTAGCGATAGTCGTCGAACAATCGCTGCTTGCCTTTCTCACGCGTCAGGTTCTTTCGCACCACCACCATGCGATAGGTCCGTTTGCAAGCCGTGGGCCGGTAATCGAACTCGGCCACCTCCTCGCTTTCCAAGCGGATGTTCTCGAACTCGCGCTCGCGCACGATGGCGGCTTTGACGTTCGCGGGCCGCTTGCGCCGCTTGGTCTTGACCTGGTGACGTTTCGGCCGTTTCAGCAGTTTCCAGGCCGCCAGCGGCAGATCGTCGGCCAGAATGTGCAAGTTGGCGGTGCAGTCCATGCCGAAGATGAAACGCACTCGCGGGTCCGCGCTCCAGCGATCCAGATGCCTGGTCTGCGAGAAGTCGGTGTCTCCGCGCAAGAGGACCTTGCGAAAGCCACCGGCAAAGCAGACGTCGAGCAGGCGATCGACTTCGTCGGCCGCCCCTTCATGGCTGGGCCGATTGCCCGAGCGATTGACGATCGACAACGCTTCGCCAGTGTTGGCCAGCGACACGACCAGCGGATGGTAGGTCCACTGATTCTTGTAGTTGATGTCCATGCCTTGCTTGCACTCGCCGCCGGTGACGACGAACGTGCCGTCCATGTCGAGGCGGGCCTCGTCGAAGAACTCCGGCGGCTGCTCCTTCCATACCTTCTTTCGCGTCTCGTCGAAAATGTCCTGCAACACCCGAATGTCGTGCTCCGCGAAGCGGCGGCAGAAATCGCCGGCCGTGGTCGGGTCGGGGATGCGCCGCGCGCCCAGCGCGTCGAGATGCACTTCGTCGTTGCGGCGCAGTTCGAGGTCTTCCAGACAGCGACCATCGCACAGCGCGTTATAGGCCAGATTCAGCACGTGGTCGCTCTCGTGATACGGCAGATGAATCTTCAGCAGGCGCAGTCGTCGATCGATGGCCTCGGCCAAACCCAATCGCCGGACCAACAGCACCATCGCGCCCAGGCCGCCGTAGCTCATGCCGTGCGTCCGTTCGGCAACGTCGAACTGAATGTTGGCAGCGGACATGACCGGCTGCGTGCAATCGCCCAGTTTCGATTTATCCAGGCGTCGCTCGATCCGCTGCTTGCGAGCCCGCAGTTGACGGCGTATCTTGGCGTTCACTCGAAATCCCTCCGCGGTTGTGATGTTGCAGAGCTTGACACTTCTGAAACACCGCAAAAACGCCGAGGGATTTCGTTTTCTCAAAACTTCTTCGCCAAAAGCCGCGCCGGGTACGCTTGGTTAAGGTCTAGAAGCGAGCATTATCCATGTGGGCAAAACAACTTCGACGCAACTTTGCCGTATGTCTTGGCATTGATCTCATGATGTTCGTGCCGAGTATCATGGCGGTTGTATTCCACTGTAATGACGTCAGTTATGGCCAATCCAAGACTACGCAGGACAGCGAACGGGTTCGGGAGCTTGACGCGCTAATCGACTCACTGGCCAATCACAATGCGCAGCCAAAGATGGTGAAGGTCGATGGCTGGGAAGTCCCTCTGTTTGACGAATCGTATGACTGGAAAGAACAACGTCGCATCCATGACGCCTTGAAGAGCCTGGCTCAGCAGGAAGGCGATGATCTGTGGCCACGCCTGCTAGAACATTGTGCTGACACCAAATATTCTTTGACTCGTCCAGGTGATTATCCATATAACGCATCAGTGAGAAACTTGTGCTATGGGATGGCATTGCGAGACATTGAATGCGCGTACACTCGGTTTTTGCCTCGCTCTGTCGAACAATTACACATAGTTTACTCACTCGAAGAATTGATAAAGTGGTACGTCGAGCGAAAGAATAAACCACTCTATGAGCTGCAAATCGAGATGGCGGAAGCAGCGATTAAGAATATGGAGACGGAGAAGAGAACCTGGGTGACTAAGGAGGACAAGTCCGGTTTCGTCGCCAAAGTGCGCGAGGGAATCGAAGCCATGAAACAAGAAAAAAAGCCGATACTCATTAAAACCTCATTGCTTTTGATCGTGGCATGTTTACCGAGAAACAAGCCGCGGAAATCAGAGCTAATTACGCCGCGCAGCAAAAGGAAAAGTAGGTCCAGTGCCCCGTACCTGACGCTGAGTTATCCGACATCGCCAAGACCGGTTGCGATCAAATCCAAGAGACGGCCAACTCCGATGCGTCAGGCACGGAGTGCCTGACCTGCGAATCCGCGAAAACAACAATTCAGCCTCCTCATCTCGTTCCGCTCATGTCGACCGAGCTCGAAGAAAAGGTTCATAAGATCGATGTTCAGATGGGCGTCATTCTGGCCCATTTGCAAAGCGAAATCGGCTCGCCCGGTCGGCCGGGGACGGTTTTGTTGAACCTGGCAGCAATTCGCAGCGACGTGCGGCTGATCGAGCGGATGCTGCAGGGGTCGAATGGACATCCGGGCTTTTCGGTGCGGCTCGATCGGTTGGAACAGTCGCAGAAATCGCGTGCCCGCTTGGAAGTGGCCGGCATCACGGCGCTGGCCGGGTTGTTGATCAAGGCCGTGTGGGAAGTTTTGTTGCACGTGAGGTGATAATGCATGGCTCAAAAATCGGAAAAGCGCGATGCGATGCGACTCCGCCGCGCCGAAGTGGCTACCCTCAGCCTGCGCGGCGTGACGTATGCCGAGATGGCAGTTCGCCTGCAAGTCGGACGGACCACGATCAGCAGTGATCTGCGGGCGATTCGTAAGGAATGGCTGGAGTCGCGAGTGCGCGACTTCGACCAGGCTCGTGAAATGGAACTTCGCAAGCTCGACAATCTGGAGCGCGAAGCTTGGGAAGCCTGGTCGCGCTCGCAGCGGCCGACCGAGACCAACAAAGTCAGCGGCGGCGGCCTCGATCTTACGGAGCGGCGGCGGGGCGAAAAGATCAGTCAAAGCCGGACCGGCGACGCGAAGTATCTGGACGTCGTCGCGCGGTGCATCGACAAACGCTGTGAGATCCTGGGCATTTGCACGCTGCCGCGCGGCGACACCACCGTCATTGTGCAAACCACGGAAATCCGCCAGGCCTTGTTAATGGATGACAACTTCCTTGAATACTGCCGACATCGTGCGTGCCACGGCGACGCCGGGCACGTTCGCCTGCTCGATCTACCCGCGCCGCTGGTCGATGTATCCTCACTTGCTGCTGCTGGACCGGGCGCTGACGGACTTGTCCCGGGGTAAGCTCAACCGGCTGATCGTGCAAATGCCGCCGCGGCATGGCAAGAGCACCTTGGGTTCGCAGTTCTTCCCGGCCTGGTATCTGGGCACGTTTCCCGATCGGCACGTCATCTTGACCAGCGCCACCGACGAGTTGGCGCTGGACTTTTCGACGGCCGCGCGCGACATCATGCTGGAGCACGGGCCGCGAGTGTTCGGCGTACGGCTGCGCGGCGTGAAGGCGGCGCATCGCTGGGCCGTAAGCGGCGGCGGCAGTTTGCGAGCTGCCGGTGTCGGGGGGAGCATCATGGGGCGCGGGGCCGACTTGCTGATAGTCGACGACTATTGCAAGAACTCCGAAGCTGCCCTTTCCGAAACGCAACGCCGCAAAGTTCACCAGTGGTTCATGTCCACCTCGTCCACGCGGCTTACCCGCGCGGCGCAGTGGTGATTATCGCCACGCGCTGGCATCCGCGCGATCTGATTGGGCAACTGCTGCTCGATGCGGAGCATGGGGGAGAACCTTACGAAGTTATCCGGCTGCCGGCGCTGGCCGAGCACGGCGATCCGTTGGGCCGCACCCCAGGGGCCGCGCTTTGGCCGCTGGGCCTGAATGATCAGGGGCAGCCGCAGCCCCAGTTTGATCTTGCCTGGCTGGAAGCCCGCCATGCCGCATACGTGGCCAGCGGCTACGAGTGGATGTGGGAGGCGCTGTATCAGCAACGGCCGCCGGAGGTGTTGGACGCGGAGTTCCGCCCGGAATACTTCGGCGAAAGCATCTGGTTCGACCAGTGGCCGCTGCCCGAGGCCGTCGTCGACCGGGTGATGACGCTCGATCCGTCGCTGGGAGAAGGCGAGACCTGCGATTATTCGGCGTTCGTCATGCTGATGCTCGACCGGCAAGGTATTTTGTGGGTCGACGCCGATCTGGATCGCCGGGACACGCACCGGATCGCCGTCGACGCGGTGCGGCTGGGACGGAGCTTCAATCCCTCCACGCTGTGCATCGAGTCCAATGGCTTTCAACGGCTGTTGGCGGATCCGATTGCACGACTCTCGCAACAGGCCGGCCTAATGCTGCCCATCGAAGGCTGGACGAACAGCACCAGCAAGGCCACGCGCATCCGCTCTCTGGCGCCCTACCTGGCGCACGGCGAGTTTCGTTTTCGTCGTCACTCGCCGGGCACGGCATTGTTGATCGAACAGCTCAAGGGCTTTCCGGCCTGCAAACACGACGACGGTCCAGACGCGCTGGCGATGGCGCTGGACGTGGCGCGGTCTCGTTTCTTCGCGATGCAGCCGGGAATGCAGGGGCGCGGCGGCATTGCCGACCTGCTGCCCATGACGCGCGACGCGGAACTGATTCGTTTGCCGGATATTCGCTAATCGATTAGCCGCCGGGCCAAGATTGCACTTCAAAGGGAGTTTCGCGATGGCCGTCTCGGGACGCGAGCTTGATCTCGATACGCAATCGGCGCTCGATGAGGTTGCGCAAGGAAGGACTTTCGCAGCGGATCATCGCCGAGCGGCTGGGGTTGAGTCGGCGCACGGTACAGAAATATGTTTCGCCGCGCAATGTTGCGGCCGGCAGCGAGGCCACGGCGTTGGAAAAATGTTCCGACGACGGGTAACAGCGGACTGAAGCCAAAAGTAGGTCAGGCACTCCGCCGTCTGACAGGGGTGCGCGAGCGCGTCATTCACCCGCATTGCGCGGAAAAACCTGGCGCAGCGTGACAAGCGCAAAGACGAACGAGCCATCGGAACGAAATGGCGGCGAAGGCCTTGCCTGTTTACCGGGTTAAGGAATGTCAGGCACGGGAGTGCCTGACCTACTTTCTACTTTCTCGGATCGCACGGCTGCTTGCTCCAAAAAACTTTTTTCAAAGTGGCTCAACAATTCCTTGAAAAGTAGTCCACTTTTCCGGTAAACCTTGGCTCATCGAACGACGCGGTTGTTATACGACGCGAACGCCAAACAAATATCGGGAGGATCAACGAGTGAGCATTGCCACTGCCAGCATGCAGCGACCGGCTCGGACGACGCGGCGCGATATTCTTGAGTACGCGTCCAGCGGCGCCGCGCATCAAATCGACCGTGGGCGCGGGCTGATTCACAATGTCAAAATCCTTGGCGCACGGTCTCGCAACGGAGGCACGTATCCGGCGGCGGCCATGTCGAACGCCCGGCCTCTGTATGAAGGAGCCCGCGTCAATATCGACCATCCGGACCGTTCCAATCCCGACCAGGAACGGGCTTTTGGAGAATGGTTTGGCGTGCTGGAAAACGTGCGGCAGTTGGCGGACGGGCTCTACGGCGATCTGGCTTACTTGACGAGCCATCCGCTGGCCGCCCAGGTATGCGAGGCGGCCGAGCGGTTTCCCGGCAACTTCGGTTTGAGCCATAACGCTCAGGTGACTGAAGCTGCCCACGAAGGCCAGGTGGTTTACGAAGCCATTCATCGCGTCCGCTCGGTGGACATCGTTTGCAAGCCGGCGACGACGCGAGGCATTTTTGAATCGGAGGATCTTCCTATGTCTGTCAATAAGACCGTGAGTGTCCTGTGCGATGATCCTCTGCTGGATTCCTCCGCGGGATTCGACCCCTTGGCCACCGCGCCGGACGGCGGTGTGAACGGCGATGACCTGTCGCAAGAGCCGAACTCCGCGGATTGGGATGCTTTCGTGGCCCGATTGCAAGACCTGTACAGCGGAACCGGAAAATTGGCGACCCGCCTTCGCCAGGCCGTCGAACTGGTCTGCAAGACCTTCGAGAACGCGGACGGCGGGGCGGATCCGACCGCCGGCGGCACTGGGGGACCAGTGAACGAAGAGACGCAGACCGACCGTGCGGATCATGGCCGGGCCGCCAGCGGGAAATTGGAAAGCATCAGCCGCCACAGACCGCCGGCAGCGGTGAGCGGGACGGATGCGATCCGGCCGCGCAGCGCAGGGGCCAGTGGGCTCGAGACGGCGGCCTCCAATGGGAGTCCGACCAAGGCCTCCAAGTGGGACGATCCCAGGTTGGCCGCGCTGGCTTTGTTAAGCCGTTGATCTACCCGGCACGTTAAGCGTGCAAACAACGTCATTCGTTCCCGAACATTCCTCGATCGTTCCCTGAATATAAGGACTATTAAAACATGACCAACCTGGCGAAATTTCCTGATCTGGATCACGTTCCTTATCCGTATGCCGGAGCCACCGCCATCGACATCGGCGACCTGGTATTCGTGTCCGACGGCAACGTGGTGCCGGCGACCAGCCTGACCGGCACCGGCAGTCAGGCCGGCGACGCGACGGCCTTTGTCCCTTCGTTCGCCGGCGTGGCCCGCGAGCGCAAATTGGCGACGGATATTGCCGGACACATCGACGTGACCCCGTTTTGGCTGGGTGACGTTCCCTGCGTGTCGACCGTGTGGAATGTGGGCGATTTAGTAACCGTGGTCGAGAATGGCAGCAACAACGGGCTATTGAGCCAACAGGTACAGCAGACGACCGATACCGCGGTGGCGATCGGCGTTTGCGTGCGCGATTCGGGCGGCGTGGCTGCGACCACGGTGCGCGTGTTCCTGCAAAGCCGCATGACGCCCCTCTCGATTTCCGGACGGGGAAGTCTGTTCAGCGAGGGGCTGACGATCGGCGACGGCGGTAATGTCGCGGTTGGCAGCACGACAGGAAGCAAGTTCGGCACGGCGCGCGGCGCAAAAACTGGGATTTTTCGGCGCGACGCCGGTGAGCCAGCCTGCCGGCGCGAGCGAAGCCGCGATCACCAACAGCACCGGCGGCACTGGCAACGGCACCATGGCGGCGGTGACAGCCACCAACAGCACGGACCAAAGCACCGTGATCAACAAGAATCTCACCGAACTGTGGACGCTGCTCAACGCCATGCGCACGGCGCTGGTGAACCTGGGCCTGTTGAAAGGTTCGGCGTAAACGTTTCCCGACCGGTTGCGGGGAGTTCGGTGGCCACCGGCCCCCGCGACCATTTTTCGCTCTTGCCTTCCTTACCTTGGTCGGGTCTTGAAAGGAACCTCATGCTCAATCTCAGTACTGTCCGCGAATTGTACGCCGATCTCGGAGCGGTGGGCTTTGCCCACAAGTTTCATCAAATGCTTGGCCTGGAGGACCCTGCCACCGGACGGAAACGCATCAGTTTGAAGACGCAAGAGCCGGTGCTCGAGAGCCAGACGTTGTTGCCCGAACATTGCAGCCTGAAGGCGCTCTACCAGGGATTGGTGGGCTACGACGACGGCCAGATGCTGATGCGCGGCGCCAGCTTCATGGCCGACGTCCTGGAAGATGGCGGCACGTCGATCGTGCCCAGCGCGTTTTCCAACGTGTCGGCCTACAATGCTGCGGCCTTGGGCCTGCTGGAAGCAAAATTCCTGGAAGTCTACCGACGGCCGACGTTCATCGCCGAGCAACTGGCCGAGACGGTGCCGACCAACAAGATCCAGGAAAAGTTCATCGGCATCTCCACCGTCGGCGACGTCGCCGAAGAACGCAAGCCGGGCAACCGGCACATGCGGGTCAATGTGAGCGAACGCTACGTGACCACGCCGAGCAACGTCAACCGGGCCGTGGCCGTCGACGTGACTCGCGAGGCCGTGATGTTCGATCGCACCCGCGAGTTGCTCACGCAGGCGGAGAAGTCGGCCGAGGTCCTCGCGCTCCGCAAGGAGTACATCGTCCTCGACACGTTCCTGGGGGTGAACAATACCTACACCTACAACGGCACGAACTACAACACGTACCAGACCAGCGGCAATTGGGTGAACGACCAGTCTAACCCGCTGGTCGATTGGACGCAGATCAACGCCGCCTTGCAGTTGTTCTCGTCGATGACCGACCAGGAGACAGGCCAGCCGATCGACAGTCGAGCCGCGTGACCTGCTGACCATGCCGGCCACGTACCTGACGGCGCGCGGCATCTTGCGGTACACCGAGATTCAACGCCGCACGAACAGCACGGCCGAGATCGGCATCGGGGCCAATCCGCTGGGTGATTTTCAGTTCAATCTCGTCGGGTCTCCGACGTATCCCTATGCGATGCGCCGCGCGACGGCGGCCGACGGCCTCAACGTGTCGGCCGGCGATGCCCAGCAGTACTGGTGGATCGGCGATTTCCAGCGGGCCTTCGTCTATACACAGAACCTGCCGCTGACGATCCAGCGGGCCACCGCCAGCGAGTACGAAATGGCGGACCGGGGACTGGTGTTCTCGATGTTCGCCGACGAAATGGGGAATTGCGGCGTCCGCGATCCGCGGTTCGTGGTTCGCAATCGTAATTAACCCCCTGGCCTGACCTCCACCTCGGCGGTGGTTGGGGCCAGGGCTGCGCCCCGGGGAATCGCGTGCCCCAGCGCCCCAACCACCCTCTTTAATTCGATGAATAACTTTAGGAACGAATTTCAATTTACGGAGCCAACCATGATCAAAGAAGAATCTTCCAAGACCGCCAACACGGCCGCGCGAGCCAAGAAGGGGACAGCGGCATGCTGGATCAACTCAAGCTATTGCATCAACACCTGGCGGACGAGAACCGGCAACTCCGCGAGCTGCTGACCGCGCGTCTGGCCGATCCGGCTCGTTCCACAGGGGACGGAGCGCTGCAGCGCTGGGAAGAACGCCGCCGCGCCGAAGCCGAACGGATCGAAGCTGAGTTGCAAGCCGGGCCCCTGCGCTTCCACGTCAGTCATCCCGGCGATCCGACGCGATTGGTGGGTGCGGCCGAGCGGGCGGAAGCGGTCGAAAAGTATCGCCGGTTTTTCGGAATTCTGCAGACCAGCCAAGAGTTTGCCGTGCATGACGCGGCGCTTGCCGGCGCGCAGCCTTAGCATCGTTTTTCAACATGGGTGCCGCGGATTGGGTGCCACTGGCTTTGCCAGTGCTTTCATGGTGACGCTGAGCGGGCACTGGCAGAGTCGGTGGCACACGGGCAGAGCCAGTGGCACACGAGTGCGTCGGCCGGGATGACCAGCCGCCTGACGCGGCGCGCAACTGGATCGAAAGTACGAGGAGAAATCATGGCCACGGATCTGGACAACTTGTTGGCGCGACGCAGCAGCATTCTGGCGGAACTGGCCGCACTCGGAACTTCGCAGCCCGACTACACCAAGGGGAATCAGTCGGTCCAATGGGCCTCACTGCGGAGGCAATTGATGGACGAGTTGCAATCTCTGAACGGAATGATCGCGGCGCTGGGCGGCCCTTGGGAAGTCGAAGTACGCGGCCTGGGATAAATCGCCATGGTTTTCGATCCGTCAGAGGATTTCGGAGTGTTTGATGGCACCGAGACGCTCACTTACACCCGGCCTGGGCAAGAAGCCATTGCGGTGGCCGGCGCTTCGCGAGCAGCTATCGATTCGCGAGGTCAGCGCCGGAGCCGCCATTGGGATCGCGCCGGCCGATGTTCCGTTTAACATCCCCGGCCCCAGTCTGGCCGGTATGGTCCCAACGGGCGGCGACTGGTTTACGACGACCAACAATCCGACTGGCTGGACGGTAGTGAGCGTGCAGTATGACATTCTGACTCAGCAGTACCGGGTTATCGGCAGAGCGCGGAGATGACACTGTGTTGTGACGGTGAGTGGCCAGACGGCTGACAAGATGACCGACGTAGTTGCGGACAACCACTAGAATTGGGCGATAAAGGCGATTTGATATGGGCAATGCAGTGCTACTCTTGCAGCCGAGTGCCGACGCGATCGGCGGAAGTCTCCTACTTCATATCGGCCCGGACGTCAACGACTCGGGTACGGTAGCAACGCTGCCCTTCAACAACAGTCAGTCGGTTAACCAAGCCTTGATTGACACGGCTGCTGTGGCGGCAGGTTACTCGGCCGGCGACATCACTATCACCTACGTCGGGAGCGATGCGGGCAATGACTCGTTCTCGGCCGACGGCGGCTGGACACTGACTTTCTCGGGTTCGATTTTAGGGAACGCGAAGGTCCCACCGATCCTTGGCTTCGATGCAAGCGGCCTGGATGCCTCTCCGGTGGCGATATATACATCAGGCGGCAGCCAGGCCGGTGTCGTAGCGACCTCTGCCATCTCGATCACGAACCCAGGGTCCACTTCATACGACTCGCCTGACGGTTCAGACACGTATATCCAGATAGACGGCATCAATTCAGATGCAGGTTTCCCCGGAGATGCGTATTGGGGCGCCGCCGGGCTGTTCTCGACGATGACCGCAACGTACCCGGGCGGTGTCGGGCCGCCGAGCCTCGCCTACAACTTGACGATGAACAGCGGCGCCAGTGGGTGGGACGGCAGCCTCGGCGTGGCACTCGTCACTAATGGCGCAGATCAGATCGACAGTTTGGTCTTCACTGGCGCGGGAGGCGGTACGTTCACCATCGCGACAGACAGGGGGCCTACCGCGACGATTGCATTCGGGGCCAGCGCGGCTACCATCTCTGCGGCGCTGAGTGCCTTATGGTCCAACTACGGGAACGTATCCGTCACGCAGATTTCGCCCAGTTCCTACACTTTAGATTGGAACCCTATCTTTGGGGCTAATCCAGAGAACTGGGGAGTTGACGGCAGCAGTTTGACAGGCGGCGCTGACAGTTACCGAGAGCGTGCAGACTCCCGGCGGTGGTGGCGGTGGCGCGCAGGGTCGCGGAATTTCAACCGGAGGAGGAATGTAACCATGGCTTTCGCTGGCATTGACGTTCGCAAGAGCGGCGGTTCGCTCATCTTAGAGGCGTTTCTTCAGGACGGTTCGTCGCCGATTGCCAAGGTCACGAGCGGAACAACGTCGCTCAGCCTGTACGAACTGCAAGCGGACGGGTCGTTCAAAAGCTTTGACTTCTCCGACAACACGTTCAAGACCGCGACGCTAACTACGCCAACCGCGGACATGGTTCATCAGACCGGCAACGCCGGCGCGACCGGCACGGGAGTCTGGACGGCCGTGCTTAGCACGGTCAGCGGCTTTACTACCGGAAAGATCTATGTCGCGCAGATTAACAACACCGGCGCGGTGCCGCCGGATCAGACTCGCAAGTTCCAGTATGGACTGGCAGACGGCGACCTAGCCGTCAACGCCACCGACGGCGGTGTTACGGTCCATGCCTACGCCTCCGGTGAGGACCCGGCCACGCTGCTGGCAACGCCGCTGGGGAATCTCCAGACGCACGGCGACGGGAACTGGTCGACGGCCACCGGATTCGCCGTGCCGGGAAACCAGATGGACTTTGTCAACGCGCCGAACGCCACCGCCATTGCCGCCATTCAAAGCGGGCTGGCGACGTCGGCCAGCGCGACGTCGCTCCTCACCGCGGTGAACAACCTCAATAATCTGTCGGCCCTGGCGAATTTTTTTATTGCCGACGTCTTGGTGCGGCCGGCCAGCGGCAGCGTCGCCTATCCATTCGCGGTGGTTGTGCGGGACGCGGAGGGGCTTGTCGTCGATCTGGACAGCTCGCCGACAATCACCGTGACGAATGCCGCGGGGACCAGCAGGTCGAGCAATCTGTCGGCGGTGACGCACGCCAGCACGGGCGTCTACACCGGCACGTATACCGTCAACTTCACCGACGCGGACGAGGGGCTTTCATTTGTAGCGACCGGAACTGTAAGCTCGGTCGCGCGGCGGGCTGACGCGAAGGCCACGGTCGCCAGCGCCGACAGCCTGGCCGCCTTGGCGGCGATCCAAGCCAAGACCGACCTGATTGGCACCAACGCCATGGACTCGCCAAATGCCGTGACGGCACAAACGGCTGCGCTGACGGCCGCCACTCAAGCGACCACCGCCGCGACCGAGTCCACCAGCGCGGCCGGCAACACGGCGACGCTGCTCACGAACCTGGCCACGGTCGAAGGGCATGCGGCCAACGCGGATGCACAATCAGCCACCGCTGCGACCCAGGCCGCGAGCGCCGCGACCTCCGCGGCCGCGGCAGCGACGCAGGCTGCCAGTGCGGCGACGGCCCTGGGGACGGCTGGGAGCGGCTTGACCAACTTGCCGCCTGTGTCGCTGACCAGCGCTTACAATCTTTATCTAGCCGATATCAACTTTACGAAAAACAGCACGGCGAGCACGGATGAGTACACGGTCGTTTGGTTGAAGAACGGGATCGCTCTGAATAGCGGCGTCACGGCAGCAGCCATCCAGGTCAACAACCAAGACGGCTCGACGTTGTTGGCTCAGACCACAATGTCTGGGCCGAATAACGGAATTTTCTATCACAACGAAACGGCCAGCCTCACGATGGCCGGAGCGCGCCGGTCGATGTGGTCGTGACCGCGACCATCGACGGTGCCACGCGCACGTTCTCCAGAACCGTGGGGAGAGATGCGTGATTCCCTATTATTGTCTATTGCTCCAAGCGGGCTACGACGAGGTCTATCTCGCAGCGCCGCCAAATTCGTCGCCCCCGGGACCGGTGCCCGCGCTGTCCGTGACGGACAACGGCGACGGGTCGGGGGCGATCGCCTCGATCGACCGCGCGAGTTCTACAGCCCGCGTGACGGTATGGGTCGCCAGTTTCAGCGGCCAGTTGGGATCGTCAGCCTGGGAATCGGTCGGCAGCCGCGTGGGAAATGGCAGCGTGCCGCTGACCATCCCGCTGGGGCATTACTTTGGTTACGCCTATGCGCTCGACGCCGATGGCGGGAGTTCGGTGTCGCCAGTGGATTACTTCACCGTGACCGACGCCGCTCAGGCAATTGCCTATCAATGTCTTACGGCCGCGCAGGCCAGAATCCAATCGCTGTCGCTGCCGAACCTGGACAATGCCAACGTAATTGTCCGCAAACTACCGATCGACCGCTATCTCGGCCCGGGCCAACCGACCGGCTTGCCGGCAATCCTCCTGACGCCGGTGACCGAACAGATGCCACCGCTGGAGGGCGTCAATGCTAAGGACGACGTGACCTACGGAGTGTTGTGCACGATCGTGGACGCCGACAACCAGGAACCGACACTGACCGCAAATCTGCCGCAATACACGCTGTGGCGGCAGAGCATTGCCTGGGCCTTTCGCAGCCAACGACTTAACGGAGTGACGTCGCCCGACGGCAGCAATCCGATCATCAACGCCTTTGTCGAACCGGCCGATCAACTAATTCCCGCGGCCTGGACCGCAAACTTATATGCATCCGCTCTGCTGCTGAGGTTCGTCAGCCGGGAAGCGCGGGGGATTTAAGAGAAATGCGGAATGCTGAATCTCCGAATTCCGCATTCCCTCTTCGCCTTGTCAATCTAATTACGGAGGAATGAAATATGACGCTACCAACGACGGCCTCAATGGGCTGGGCGGCCCATTTGGGAACGATCTCGGAGTCGACTTATGGCACCACGCCCGGCACGGTGACCGAAGGTTTCATTTTCGCCGGCGAGTCGGTCAGGAAGCAGGCGGTCATCGTTGAGCGCGAAGGGCTCCGCGGCACGCGCAGCCACGTGGCTGACGACACGCGTCAAGGGCCGTATCGCGTTGCGGGAAACGTGGTGCTGGAGCCGACGCCGGCCGACCTGGCCATCTGGCTGCCGCGAATCCTGGGAGGCACGCCAAGCAGCGGAACCTATCCGCTGGCTGACACACTGCCGAGCTTTACGCTCTCCATCGACCGCGTGGCCAAGGTGTTCAATTACGCGGGCTGCAAGGTCAACAAGGCCGCTTTCCAAGGCTCCAAAGGAGGGCTGGTGCGGCTGTCGCTGGACATCGTGGGCCAGTCGGAAACGATTGCCGGCGCCAGCTCGTTTCCGGCGTTATCCCCAAGCACCGAGCAAGGCCCTTACATTTTCTCCGGCGATCCGACGCTTACGCTCAACGGCGTCGTTCGTGAAGTGGCCGACTTCCAACTGGTGATCGACAACCGGCTGGTGACCGATCGGTTCATGAACACACTCACCGTCGTGAATCTTCCGGAGGGTGATCGGATGGTTACGTTGAATACCGTGCACGCGTGGGCCAGTCAGAACACGGATCTGTACAACCAGGCTCTTGCTGGGGCTGCGGGCACGCTCGCGTTCACGAACGGGAGCAGTTCGACCGCATTCAACTTCGGCACGCTGCAGGTTCCCGCCGAAAGCCCCGCCACGGCCGGCAGGCAGGAGATCATGTTGCGGCTCAACATGGTCGCACGCAAAACCGGTTCCACGCTGGAATTGTTGGTCACCAATACGGCCGCGTGAAGCCGGCGGTTTGCCTTAGCATAGACCATGCGGACGTCGGACATCGTGCGCCGGCTTTGGCGGCGCCTCAAGGATTGCAACTTTCATGTACATCCAATACGGAAATTATCAACACGCGATTGGCGAAGGAGGCGCTGAGCGTCTCCCAGCAAGCCGAATACGAGAGCGGCATTGCAACCGCGGTTCGAGTTCGGTTTGAGGTTCAGGGCCGCATCCAAATTGCCGACCAAGGATCCGCGCTGGCCAACCAGGCGGCGATGACGGCCTCGCTGGATCCGCTGGAATGCGCCTATCTGGTAAATGGTCTGGACTTCGGGCTTTACCAGGACGACGGCACTCCCACGCAGCACGTGCTCTTGAATGCCGCGACCCTGGGAGGCACGCGCGTCACCACGCCGGTGAGTTATCCGGTCGGCCGTGGGGCCGAATACTCGACGTTTCGCAATTACGTGGTCGCGGTCGAAGGTCTCATTCCAAACTACTATGCCAGCATCGTGGAGTGGAAAGAGACGTTGAGCTTCAGCGGCGGCGGGCCCGAATTCATTTTCCTGCAAACCTTGAACGGGCCGCCGCAAAAACAAGTGCTCTACGAGCAGACCACCTTCAAAGCCAGCCAGCAGGGGGCCGCTGTCGGAAATCTTGCCTATCCGCTGCCGGCCGATCCGCTGTGGCCTTATGCAATTCATCCGAATCGCACGGTCATCGACCGCAGCAGCCCGGAACGAGTCGGAGCGACGGGAATACCATTTCGGCACTACCGGACCACCTGGTCGTATTCGTTTGAAGACGTGGCGCCATTGATCGGCGATCCGAATTATTGGGGCAATGGGTAGCACGATGGCGGACGAAAGTAGCGGCGGGAAATGAACGTGATTGCAAGGAAATAGCAAGAGCCACGGCAGGATGTACAAGGTTGACAAGATAGTTGTTCAATCCTGTTCATTCTGTTCATCCTGTCTTATTTCTTGGGAGATTCAGCGATGTCAAATTGCGTCTGGCTCGGATCGGCCGTGTCGGTCCAGCAGGTCCGCACCTACACGGTGGGGGGCACGCCGAACGTTAACGACGTGTTCGTGTTAACGGTTGGGTCCAAGACCTTTTCTTATACCGCCGGGGCCAGCCCTACGGCGGCTACAGTGGCAGCCGGGGTTGCGGCCATGCTGCAAGCAACCAGTACCACGTTGAATCCGGAGCTGGCGCAACTGGCGATCGGCTATGTCCCCGGTAACCCCTTTTTCACGATCACCGGCGTGGCCGGAATCCCCTTCGATATCGAAACCGCGCTGGGCATCAGCAACGTGGGGAGCGGCACGTTCACTTGGACCGATACGGTTCCGGCGAGTGGCCCCAACTTTGCCAATGCGGCGGCCAACTGGTCGGGGGGAGCGGTCCCGGCCAGTGGCGACAGTATTTATCTGACGAACTCCAGCGTGTCGCTCCTGTATGGGCTCGAGATGAGTGCGATCACCGACGTTTCGCTCACCGTCGATTCGACCTTCACCGGCACCGTGGGCTTGCCGCGCAACCGCGGCGTTACGGGCGGCCCCAGTTTTTCTGAATATCTGCCGCAATATTGGCAAATTGGCGCAACGACCTCCACCATCAACACCGGGGGCGGCCGCTTCAAACTCGACACGGGAAGCGTCGACGCGTCGCTGTTCATCACCGGTGCCGCAAGTTCGGCGGAAGCCGGCATCAAGACCATTCTGTGGGTGGGCACCGGTACGAATACCGTCAGTATTTCCAAGGGCTCGTTTGCCGCGGCGAATTTCCCGGGCGAGATCGCGACGATCAGCACGCTGACCCAGGAGTGGCAAACCAACCAGGCCGGCGACTCCGATGTCCGACTAGGCCCGGGTTGCAGCGTGGCGACGGTCACCAAGACCGGCGGCACCTTGGAAATCAACTCCGGCACCACGACGTTTCTCCAGAACGGCGTCGGCACCTCGACCTTCCTCGCCGGCGCCAAGGCTCGGTATCGGTCTACGGTCCGGGATCCATTCTCTATGGCGAAGCCTCGAACTACGCGTCTCTAAACGTGTCCGGCGGCGCGACCGCGGATTTTCGTCGCGGCGGCGGCGCTCTCACGGGCACAAACACCAGTCTTACCGGGGTCTTTTCGTTGCTCGATCCGGGGCGGCGGATCGCGTTTACAAACCCCATTGCCGTCAGCAATCCCGATCCGTCAAGCGTGTTGAATCTCGGTGCGACCTACAACTTGCAAAGGTCCTAGGCCATGAGCACCGACGGAACGCCGGGGGGCCTCGCCTCGTTTCCAGGCGTGCAACAGGTCGTGTCCTGTCACGTGAGCGTATTGCACGGCATCAGCCCGTCCGTATTTACACTGGTGACGGCCCCGCAAGACAACTTTGTCGGCGCAGGGGGGACGCTCAGCATCTCGGACGGAAACAGCACGGCAACATTTCCGAATTGCAGGATCGATCAGGCGACGTTCACGCAAACCGCCGCGGGGCGGGTGTGGACGCTGTCGATTCTCGACCGGCGATGGAGATGGGTTGGTTTGGGAGTCATCGCCGGGAGTTACAATCAGAAAAACGACGACGGCACTTTGAAAGCAAACGCCATTCCGCAGACTCCGCAGCAACTACTAGCGCTGTGCCTGGATGCGTTGCTCGAAACACAATACGACGTTGGGGATGTCCCCAACACCACGTTTCCGACGTTCCAGGTCGACTCCCAGCCACCAGCCCAGGTGCTGGCGGATCTATGCGATTCACTCGGCTGCCGGGTCGTTTTGCGGATGGATAACTCGATCAAGATTTGCGTGGCCGGCAGTGGCCAGCAACTGCCGATCGACGGCACCATCATCGAGAACAGCCTCACGATCGACCCGCCGGAGAAGCCGGACTCGACGGGCATTCTCTGTGCTCGCAACCGTTACCAGGTGGACTTCCAACTGCAAGCGGTCGGCGCGGAGAGTGACGGGACGATCCGTCCGATTGCGCAGCTCAGTTACGCTCCGAGCGGCGGTTGGAGCGCAGTCGACCGAATCTCCTTTTCCGCCGTCGCTAACTGCCAGGTCGGGCTTGCGCAGAAATGGATCTACCGCGCCTACCAGATCGTTACCCCGCTGAATGTGCCCGAGTTTGGCCAGGTCGACGATATCAACCTGATCCTGCCGATCGAGGACGAGCAAGTCGACATCGAGACGGATGCCAGCGGACAAACCAGCAACAAGTCCGCGATGGTCTTCGGGCAGTTCTGCAACGCCGGACTCGGCAGCCGCAACAACAATCAATCGAATGCCACGATTGATTTCTCGAACATTCCCGGACAGGCGGTTTTTTCGCGCAATTTCACCATCGACCGGCAGCGTGGCATCGTCAATTTCGAGGACCAGGTGTTTCTCAACACGGGTCAGGGAGGCAGTCCGGTTTACGCCCCGGCGGTTCTGTATCTGCGTGCGGCATGCGGCGTCCGCGACGCGGCGACCTGGTCCTGGATGCGCTATCAGCGTACCCGAGGCGCGCCGCCGGGGGGCGGACAATTCGGCACTCCAACCCGATTCGACAAGCACGACGAAATCCGTTATGCCGTGACGCCGCTTTACGCCAGCGGCGGAAATCAGCCCACCGGTTCAAACAACAATCAGGACGACGTCAATCCGGAGTGCGACTACTACCTAAACGTCATCGACCAGGAGTACCAAACGGAGTACCCACAGAACATTCGCTACGCCGGCATTCAGATCATCGATCTGGATGGAGCCATCCAACAGATTGTGTTCAGCGTGGGGTCCGGGGGCGCGACGACCACGATCGTGCGGAATAACGAACTGCTGCAACGCACGGTTCCTTACAAGGTACGCCGGGCCGCTGAACGGCAACAGGCGAGGGATCTCCGGGATCCGGTGCTGGGCGGAGGATTGAGGATATTTAGATGAGCCGCCCGAATGCCCGACAACTCGACGC
The DNA here is from genome assembly GCA_963807715.1 of uncultured Planctomycetia bacterium. Classification (GTDB taxonomy): domain Bacteria; phylum Planctomycetota; class Planctomycetia; order Pirellulales; family PALSA-1355; genus CAWECK01. The sequence continues at coordinate 105,969 of CAWECK010000009.1, read as the reverse complement.
GATTCGCTGGTTGCCCTGCACAAGCCTGGCGGATTCCAGCGCCTCGCCGATTCCGGCCTTCGGCTGCGTGCAGGTCATGGGTACGGTGGTGACTGGCGGCATCGCCAGCCTGCAAGTGACCCAGCCGACCGGCACGACCGGCCCATTCGCATTGAATGGCGCGTTCGCGATCCCATGTTGCGCGGGAGGCTCCTGCACCCAGGATTATCCGTCCGTCGCCCTCTACGACACCGGCACGCCGGCCGTCGGCGAAACCTGGGTTCCGCAGGCGGGGCAATATACGCTCACCAAGGGCTCGACGGGAACGGCCGGCGGGTTCATTGTCGAGGGGATAATCGACGTCGCGAATCAGACCATGTGGGTGGTTGGAGCAGGCGGGTCTGGAGTCGGCGGCGGCACGACCGAAACCAGCACTACAACGACAATTGCGCCATGTGCCGGCAGTTGCCGATGGGTTTGGAACGCCGACAATACTTCATGGTCGCTTGGTGGCGGGGAAGATAACTGCTCTACCCCGACCACAACAACGACCACGACAACGACGACAACTGGCGATCCATCAACCACAACGACGCCAGATCCTTGCCCGTGCAATACCACCACCACGGGCGACCCGTCTACATCAACCACCACCAGCACCACGCCGACGCCTTGCAATTGCATCTATCCGAGCTACTGCGGAAGCACCGACGGCGAATGCACGGCGACCTACTGCGCCAGCGGGATTGTCACTCCGCAGGTGGCTTGCACGACGACAACTACAACATCATCAACGACCAGCACAACGACAACCACTAGCGATTGCGACTGCGCGACAACAACAACGACAACTGCGTCGCCCTGTAGCGGCTGCTCGTTTGTTCTTACGCCGAACGGGTGGACTATCTACGAAGATGGGTGTTATCCTTCACCGACTTGCTTTCCCTGCCAAGTACCCTCAGACTCTGGCAACCTTTGTTCCTTGGCTATGGATGTTCCCTGTGGGGGGCCGCCAGCAACAACGACTCCATGTCCTCCGACTTGCGGTGGGTGTTGCATTTGGCTTTGGATCTCGCAGATTGGCCAGTGGTATGGCCTAGACACTCCGAACGCCGATTGGAATTGTGAGGGCTGTAAGTCATGCGGAGTCAATGATTGTCAGTGTACGCCTCCCAGCGCTCCGGGAAGCGGTTGCCAGGCCGTTGCAACCCTCTGTCAATCTGGAGCACTATCGACATCAACGACAACAACCTCTGCTCCAGATGGTGGAGGTGGTGGCGGACCGTGCGCTCATTGTTATACGTCCACCACCACGTCCAGCACCACCACGAGCACGACAACCACCTGCGGGTCGTGCAATTGCGGCTGCATTTACCAGTGGGGTGGCTCGTCCTGGAGCCAGACGGTGAACAACTGCGATGCTTCCGTTTGCTATTGTGGACCGCCATCGGCCGACGGAACTGGAGCTTGTGAAGTTGAAACGGCGCAAACGCCTTGCGTGCCGACGACAACAACGACAACCACCTCGACAACGACCACGACGACAACCACTTGCACGCCTTGCGATTGCTCTTGCACGGTGCGATGCAGTGACGGCTTTGTGCTCACCAACAGCTGCACGGGCGATTGTTATTGCGCCGCGGCGGACTATCCAGGCTGCACGGGCACTGCGAGCGGCACTGGTTGTTTATACACCACCACGACTTCCGCCCCGTAACCGGATCTTGCGAAGCCCCCGTCATCCGAGGAGAAAGCGATGAAAGTTCCCAAGCTAACCATCGGCATGGCCACCTTCGACGACTTCGACGGGGTCTACTTCACGATTCAGGCCCTGCGGCTCTACCACGATCTGCGTGAGGTCGAACTGATCGTGGTTGACAACAAACCGGACTCGGCTGGCTCGGCATCGATCCGCCATGTGCTGGGGCAAGCCAAGGCCGGTACCGCCGGCGCACGGTATATCGCCGCTCCCGAAATCGTCGGCACGAGCGCCCGCGCAACCGAGTCTTTGCCGAGGCCGCCGGCGATGCGGTGCTGTGCATCGACTCGCATGTGTTGCTCGCGCCGGCGCCCTCGAACGATTGTTAAACTGGTATGGCGCGCACCCTGAAAGCCGCGACCTCCTCTCCGGCCCGATGCTCTACGACACGCTCGGTAACATCTCGACGCACTTCGCCGACTTCTGGCGGGGCGAAATGTGGGGCATCTGGGGCCAAGCCTGGGAAGCCTGCGAAGGGGGCGAGCGGTTCACGGTGATGGACGGCGGCGGCCGAGCCAGGTTTGTGTCGTTGGAAATGGGCTCGATCCCGCTGACCAGTTCGGCGGCCTGCCAGAAGACCTATCCAGACATTCCCTACGCCGGCCACGAGCCGGCCCTGTCGGCTCTCGGCTTCCGGCCGCTCGGCTTCGATCCCGACGACGAGTTTGAAATTCCCGGAATGGGTTTGGGGCTGTTTTCGTGCCGTCGCGATGCGTGGCTGGGGTTCAATAAAGACTTCCGCGGCTTCGGCGGGGAAGAGATGTACATCCATGAAAAGTTCCGCCAGGCGGGAGCTCGCTGTTTGTGCGTTGGATTTTTAAAGTGGGTTCACCGGTTTGGCCGGCCAGCCGGCGTGAAGTATCCACTGACCCGCTGGAACAAGGTCCGCAACTACGTACTCGGCCACAACGAGATCGGCCGGCCGCTGGACGAGGTTTATGAGCACTTTGTGAAGAGCGGCCTGGTCCCGCCAGTGGAATGGGACTCGCTGGTAGAAGATCCCACGCGGCTGATGCCGACGGCGGTTGCGCCGCTGGCCGAGAAGCAACCGCAGAGCGTTGCGGAGATTTATGAAGCGGTTCGGACCACACCGCGCGATCTGGAAAAGCATTTTCCGAAATTACGGGAGCTCGCAGCGAGATGTCCGCGGGTGACGGAATTCTCCAAGCGCAGGGAAACAATCTTCGCGCTGGCCGCTGGGTGCCTTGGAAATGCTGAAGTCGGAATGCGGAATGCTGAATTTCCGAATTCCGAATTTAGCATTCCCCATTCACTCGCATCTTGGTGCAGCGAGAGCGAGCATGAGGCTCTTGGGCAGCTCAAACTGCTTGCCCCGTATGTACGCACGTACCAAGGCGACTCGACGGACGTGGCCGAGATCGACGAAACCGATCTGCTGTTCATTCACTCGCTCCATACCCGCGATCGGCTGCTGGAGGAACTGGGGAAGTTTGCCGCCACGGGTCACAAGGTACATCGCGCTCGGCGGGACGGCCGGTAACGGCAACCGCGGCGAGGACGGTGGCCCCGGGCTGGTCGACGCGATCAAGACGTTCGTCGACGCCAATCCGGAGTGGTTCGTGGCGAGCCATACCAATGAGCAGTACGGGTTGACCGTGCTCGGCAGACTTCCCGAGGACAGGCCAGCCGAGAAAATCATCCTCTGGCCGCTCGGATTTGGGCCCGGTACGGAATTGAGTGGCATGCTGGCGGCGCTCGGCATCAACCCGGCGCCGTCCTGCGACTGCAAGGCGAAGGCCAACCAGATGGATCTGTGGGGAGTGGACGGCTGCGTCGCTCGCCGTGACGAGATCGTGGGCTGGATGCGCGACGGTCAGGGACGTTGGGGCTGGAAAGACAAACTGTCGGCCGCGGCGAAAGCGGTCACGTCGGGTCTGGCGTTCAAACTCGACTTGCTCGATCCATTCCCATCGCTCATCGATGAGGCGATCCGGCGGGCCGAGCAGAAGCAGTTCGTGGCGGTGGGAGAGGAAGGGCATGCTCATTAGCTGCCTCTGTCCGACTTTCAATCGTTTCTCCGGCCTATCGCATTTGCTCTGCGAGGCGGTCGAATCGTTCCTGCGGCAGGATTATCCAGACCGCGAGCTGCTGATCTGCAACGACACGCCAGGCCAGTTGATTACCTTCGACGATCAACGCGTGCGCATCTTCAACCTGCCGGATAGGCTGCCGACGCTGACCGACAAGATCCAGTTTCTGATCGATGGGGCACAGGGCGAAGCCTTCTGCCGCTGGGACGACGACGACATTTGCCTCCCCTGGCGGCTGAACTATACCGCGGCGAAGTTGCGCGAGGGAATCGAATGGCGCGCCGAAAATTATTGGTTCGACTGCCCGCCGGATCCCCTCCGCGAGGTTCGGGGTCCTGGCAACACGCACGTCACCGCCATCTGGCGCCGCGAAGCGCTCAAGCTGATCGGAGGCCGTTACCCGTCAAACCTCTGCGGAGGCGAGGACCAGGCCTTTGATAAGGCTTTGGCTAGACAGGGGCATTCCCCGCGCGGGGAACTGATTCCGGCCGACGAGATGTTCTACTTCTACCGCTGGGGTACCGGCTCGCGGCACCTGTCGGGCAAGGCCGACTACACAAGCAGTGACCCGCACCGTGGCCACTACGAAGAAATCGGCCGGCAGCCGATCGCGCAAGGCAGCTTTTCGATCCATCCACGCTGGCGACGGGACTATATAGCGCTGGCGCAAGTGGCGGCAAGGTGACAACGTAAAATGTGAATGGGAAATGCGGAATGCTGAATTGCCTCATTCCGCATTCCGACTTCAGCATTTCTCCGTCACCCCGTCACCTTGTCACCCCGTCATCGTTGGGCTATCGTGTCTTCCGGCGAGTCGAACGGTCTGCTTGCAGATTTCGCGAACGCTGGCACGGCGTTGGGACTGGGAAAACCATGAAGCAATCGAATTCCGCCGGCTCGGGCGGTATTCATCCTCCGGCCTGGGAGCATTTCGCCGATCGGCTCGCCGCAGCCGTGGTCCGCGCCGGCACGCCCGTTTTGGTGGGCCTTGATCCGCGCTATGAGCAGTTGCCGGCACCGTTGACTCACGCTCTGGAGGACGACTCGCCGAATGTCCGGGCGGCCGCTTATTTCCGGTTCTGCGCGGGGATCATCGACGTCGTCGCGCCGCTCGTGGCCGCGGTGAAGCCGCAAATGGCGTTCTTCGAAGAACTTGGCCCACCGGGCATGGCGTCGCTGGCCGAAGTGGTTAACTATGCCGCGAGCGGGGGCTGCTCGTCATTCTAGACGGCAAACGCAACGACATTGGTTCAACCGCCGAGGCCTACGCCTCTGGATACTTGGGGCCGTCGCCGCCGAGCGCTTGGGCGGCCGATGCACTGACGGTGAGCCCCTACCTGGGTGACGACAGCCTGACTCCGCTGGTCGACGTCGCCAGGCAGCGCGGGTGCGGCGTGTTCGTGCTGGTGAAGACGTCGAATCCTGGCAGCGGCATGTTTCAGGACTTGCGAGTCGATGGCGAACCGGTCTATCGACGCGTTGCGCGGCATGTGCAGGGGCTGGCGGCGGCCGCGCCGGGCGAATGCGGTTACGGCGCCGTTGGGGCCGTGGTGGGGGCCACTTATCCGGAGCAACTGGCCGAACTGCGCGCGGTCATGCCGCAGGCCTGGCTGCTGGTGCCGGGGTATGGCTCGCAAGGTGGCCGCGCGAGATGTCGCCGCCGCTTTCGACGGGTCAGGCCGAGGAGCGCTGATCAATAGCTCACGGGCTATCATCTTCGCGCACGCCCGGCGAGAGTTTGCCGATCGCTTTGGAGCTACCCGTTGGCAAGAAGCTGTCGAAGCGGCGACGCGGGAGATGATTGCCGAACTGCGCGAAAACACTTCGGCGGCAAAGCTGGCGACCGCTCGGTAAAACAAGAGGCAGACGGCCGAGGAAATTCTTAATAAGGAAAGCAGGAACGGAAGAAAGGAAAGACCGTCGGATCCGGCAAGTCCAGTGCCTTTCCTGGATTTCTTCTCCTGTCTTCCTGCCTTCCGTATAAAAAAACTTCCTTTTTATTCGTCGCCCGCTCGCAGCCAGGGGGTGATGGTCGGCTGATAGTTCGCAGATTTCGGCCGGGGTGAAATAGAGGTCGATCTCGCGCTTGGCCGCCTCGGGGCCGTCGGAGGCATGCACCAGGTTCATTTGCCGGCTGGAACTGAAATCGCCGCGGATGGTGCCGGGCGCCGCCTTCAGACCGCTGGTGGCGCCGAGCATCTCGCGCACCACGCGAATGACTTCCAGACCTTCGACGATGCCGGCCACGATCGGCCCGCCGGTGATGAAGGCCTCGAGTGTGGGATACCAACCCTTCTGCGACGTGCTCGGCGTAGTGCTTCTTGGCCAACTCGGGCGTGATCATGCATCATCTTCAGGGCCACGATGTTCAGTCCCTTGTCTTCGAAGCGGGTCAGGATCCGGCCGATCAAGCGGCGTTGGACACAATCGGGCTTTAGCAGGATCAGGGTGCGTTCCACGGCCAGCGGCCTCCCAGTCAATCAGGCAAATGAATGTCAAAGTCTTCAATTAGGGGGTTGGAATGGCAGATTGTAGAGGATTTGAGGGCCTGGCTCAAGGCAAACCGTCCCAAGTTCCACCTGTTATGCGGGAGCAAACTTGAAGGGAAATATCGATTCTTTTTGACTTGAGGCAGTTCCCGGTCTAGGTTTGCTAAGGAAGGAGATCCCTATGCCGCGACGACCAAAATTGCGCCTCTTCAGAGCCGACGAGAGCGGCGCCACTGCCGTTGAATATGCGGTGATGATGGCGCTGATACTGATGGTGTGCTTTGTGTCCATCAAGGCGATTGGGTCTCCGACCAAGGTGCCGTTCGAGAATGCCGCCAGTTCGCTCGCCGGCGGCAGTTAGCCGGCCTGTTGAAGCATTCTCAGCGAGCTTCTGTAAGTGTGCCACCGGCTCTGCGAGTGCCGGGAACTGCGACGGTTCTACACTGGCACACCCGTAAGAGTCACTCGACGGAACCTTCAACACGCTGCTAATGATGCTGGCCAGGCATGTTACATTTCGGTCAGTGGTCCCACCGCCATGGTCATGGCTCGGGAGAGCGGAAACTCTGCCAGCAAGCCGGCAACATCGTTGATGGTTACGGCGTCGAACGACCGCAGATCTTCATCGACCGTGCGATAGGCGTGCCGCTGCAACCAATTGCCGCCTACGTTGAACAGTCGTCCGCGCGGCCGCTCGCTGCTGAGCACCACGCGAGACTTGATTTTGCTTTTGGCCTGTGCGAGTTCGGCCGGAGTAATTCCCGTCGCTTCCGCGGCGCGATAGATCTTCGTGATGCGTTCCAGATTTTCCGCGGCCATTTCCGCTTCGCAGGTCATGTAGGTCATGAACAGGCCCACGCCCTGGTAGTCGTAATGGCTGAGCGAAGCTTGCTCCGCCAATCCGGTGTCGACCAATTCCCAATAGAGCCGGCTGCCCGAATCGTCGCCCAGGACGGTGGCCAGGATTTTAGCGGCATAGCGGCGGGGATCGGCGGCGTCGGGACCTGAGGAGAGTTGCAGTACGTACTCGAGCGTTGCCGACGGTTTGTGCAAGCAGCGCAGGCCGGCCTGGCCGGATGCGGCCGGCAACTCGCGCGCCGGTGGGAAGCGGCTGCCAATCGCCGCAAACCTCGGCGGTGGTGGCCACCAAAGCGTCGAAATCCACGCGGCCGGCTGCCACGAGCGTCATGTTGGCTGGGCTGTAACGGCGCTGGAAGTATTCGCGCATGGCATCGACCTTGAGTCCGGTGATGCTGTCCACCGTGCCCAGCACGCTGTGCGCCAGCGGATGCTGGCCGAAGAAGGCGGCTTTGATCTTGTCGTCCGCGCCGAACGGGGGCTGATCCTCGTACATGCGGATCTCTTCGATGATCACCTGCTTTTCGGTGTTGAAGTCCTCTTCTCGCAGGGCGGGCCGCATCATGTCGCCCAGCAGCCGCAATGCGTCGGTCTGATATTCGGGCAACACGGAGGCGTAATAAACCGTGTGTTCTTCGCTGGTGAATGCGTTGTTGCTTGCGCCCATCGCGTCGAACTCGCGGTTGACGTCGTCGGCGGATCGGGTGGGTGTTCCCTTGAAGACCATGTGCTCCAAAAAATGGCTCACGCCCGCCACGTCATCGGATTCGTCCCGCGAACCGGCTTGCACGAAAAAGCCGAGCGCCGTGGAGTGGGCTTCGGCATTGCATTCGGCGACGATCTCCAGGCCGTTGGGCAACGTGTGCTTACGAAATTCCAACCGGGACCTCCAAGGCATTGGGGCCGAGCGTGACGATCGTAAAATTGCGGGGCGGATGCTCGGCCAGGTAGGCGTTGATGGTTTCGCAACTCAGGGCGTCGACCAGGGCCGACACCTCGTCCAGCGTGCGCACGCGGCCCAAATGGTACCAATCGCGGGCCACGCTCGAGCTGCGCGGCGGAGCTCGATTCCTGCTGCATGATCAGGCCGCTTTTGACCCGCGCTTTCAAGCGGGTCGAGCTCTTGCGGCTGGATCCCCTCGGCCAGGCGCACTAACTCGCCGAGCGTCACGTCCAGAGTTTCCTGCGCACGATCGGCGCTGGTGCCGGCGTAGCAGAGCACGCTGCCGCGGTCGCGCAGCGTGTGGTACGCGGCATAGACGCTATAGCACAGGCCGCGCTTCTCGCGCACCTCGGAGAACAGTCGCGCGCTCATGCCGCCGCTGAGCACGCCGACGGCCCCGGAAGCCTGAAAATAGTCGGGATGACGATAGGGAACGCTGTCGTACGCGATGCCGACTTGCGTCTGGTTCGATTCGAAGTTCAGATGCTGCGCTGCGCGCAGGGGCCGCGACGTCGGCTACCGTCGGCGCCGGGAGCGGCTTCCAATCGCCGAGCAGTCGCCCCACTTCGTCGCGCAAACGGGGCCAATCGATCCGCCCTGCCACGCCGATGATGGTGCCGTTGGGACGATAATGCGTCGCGAAGCCCTTACGGATTTCGGCGAGCGAGATGGATTCCAGAGCCTCCAAATCGCCGTAACTCGGACGGCCCCACGGTTCGCCATAACAATGCCGGCGGAGCTCCAGCATGACCTTTTGGCCCGGCTCGTCCTCGATGGACCGCAGTTCTTGCAAGACCACTTGTCGTGCCGGATCCAATTGGTCGACTGGCAAATGCGGCCGGCGCAACATGTCGGCGTAGATTTCGAGCGTGGGCACGATGTTTTGCGACAGCGTGGCGCCGCTGAAGCTCGTATGGCTGGCAGAAACGGATTCGCCCCGTTCGACGCCCAGGTTGTCCAATTCCTGGACGAACTGGCGACTGTCGCGCGAGCCGCAGCCGCGCAGCGCCATTTCGCAAGTGAAAGTCGCCAGGCCGCTCCGCTCGCTCGGATCCCAAGCACTGCCAGCCGGCAGTAAAACTGTAAAAGCCGCCGAAGAGAGGGACTCTATCGGATCAGCCACCAGGACCAGGCCGTTCTCGTAAATATGCGAAACGATTGGCTGTTTCACTCGCTGCTCGGAGGGGTGGAGGATGACAAGGTGACGGGATGACAAGGTGGCGGGGTGACAAGGTGGCGGGGTGACAAGGTGACATTGTCGAGCCGGATGCGTCAGCTTCCGAATGCCCCGACTTAGTTGCCTGACTTAGGTGCCTGACTTAGCTGTACGCGACCTCGACGGCCTTATAGACGGTGCGCGCTTTGGAAAAACCGATCCTCTGATAGAGCCGAATGGCTCCATGATTCTGAGCGGTGACTTCCAAGAAGGCCCGTTGCAAACCGGCGCGTTGAAATCCGTTGAGGGCTTTATACATCAACGCGGTTCCCAAGCCATGCGATCGATGCTCCGGGACGATCCCCAGGTTTTGGATCGCCCCCATTCCCGAATAATCGCGGATACCCTGAATCGTGCCGCAGAGTTCGGAGGATTGCTGCCCGCTGCCATGATAGCGAACCAACCAGGTTGCGCCGGCCAGAAAACCTTCCTTGTGGCGAATTTCGTGCATCAGGCGCACGCAACCGCTGAGTTCACCCAAACAGGGGAAGACATTGGAATCGATCTCGCCCCTAAAGCTGAGATACTTGGCCTCGGCGTGCGCCTCGGTCAGGGATTCGTTCCACTCGGCAATGCTGTAGCCCAACGGGAGTACGACCTGGCAAAAGTCTCTTCCGCTGAGCTCGATTTCCATGCGGAAACGTTTGAAATAGGTTAGCCCCATAATTCAGGCCAGCCAAGCGATGTTAAGTGTGGCACTCGACTTAGACAAATGTACCGGTGGATCCTAGCGCGGTCAACTAATCCGTTTGCACATGCCGTTGGCAAGTCATTCAGAGCCCGGGACTTGCACTTCGCTATCGACCAGCTTGCCAGGTTGGCCACTAAAATTCCCGGCGACCTATTATAAGTGTCGCGGCCGCGCCAGGCGCACTCAAGGATAATGTTTGTATATTCAAAAATATCATTTTGTCTCTATTGAAAAAATATTCGGATTGCCGATAATCTTGCGGGGATCCCAGTACGGAAATTGTCTCGCCACGCGCCGTGGACTTGTTTTTATAAGGGATGCAGGAAAACAGGAAAGGAATTCAGGAAGCCAGCCGGACTCGAAGTCCAATGTCTTTTCCTTTTTTTCCTCTGCTGCTTTCCTGCCTTCCATATAAATTTCCGCGTACGAACTTCCTCATGAACATTTCTTCGTTTGGCTGCGGGTCTAACCTTGGGTCGTTCGTTGTCGTATGAAAGCTGACGACCTAAACCCCGCTGATTCTGCCGGCACCCCGCCGCCGGGCTGGCGACGAGCCGTCGGGACTCCTAGCCTTTCGGATGTGCATGCCTCGGTGCCGGTTGCCCAACGCGGTTTTTGGCGCAAACTGTTGGCTTTTTCCGGTCCAGGGCTGCTGGTGGCCGTGGGTTATATGGACCCTGGCAATTGGGCCACGGATCTGGCCGGCGGAGCCCGTTACGGCTACACGCTGTTATCCGTGGTGCTGATTTCGAATCTCCTGGCGATACTCTTGCAGCACCTGGCGTTGAAACTGGGGATCGTCTCCGGCCGCGATCTGGCCCAAGCCTGCCGCGATCACTTTGCCAGGCCAACGGTGCTGTTTCTGTGGGTGCTGTGCGAAATCGCGATCGCCGCCTGCGACCTGGCCGAGGTGATCGGCTCGGCCATCGCGCTGAACCTGCTGTTTGGTTTGCCGCTCGTTCTGGGCGTTTTGCTGACGGCGTCGGACGTGCTGTTGGTGCTGCTTCCTGCAGAACAAGAGTTTTCGCTCGATCGAATTTCTGGTCGTCGCGCTGATCTTAATTATCGGCAGTTGCTTTGCCTATGAGATCGTGTTGTCGCACCCGGCATTGCGGCGAGTTGCTTGCCGGGCTCGTGCCTTCCAGCCGAAATCGTGCGAAATCCGGGATGCTGTACATCGCCATTGGCATCCTGGGGGCCACGGTGATGCCGCACAACCTCTATCTGCACAGCAGCATCGTGCAGACGCGGGCCTTCGATCGAGACGATGCGGGCAAGTCGATGGCGATCCGCTTTGCCACGATCGATTCGACTGCGGCCCTGTTCTTCGCGTTTTTCATCAACGCGGCGATCTTGATTCTGAGCGCGGCGGTATTTCATGGGACAGAGCACGAGTCGGTTGCCAAAATCAGCGAGGCTTACGAGCTGCTCACCAAGGCCATGCCCAAGTCGCTGGCGGCGTTCTGCTTTGCGTTGGCCCTGTTGGCCGCCGGTCAAAACTCGACCCTCACCGGCACCATGGCCGGCCAAATCGTGATGGAGGGTTTTTTGGAATTGCGGCTGCGGCCCTGGGTGCGAAGACTGATAACGCGGCTGGTGGCGATCGTGCCCGCCGTGATTGTGGCCGCCTTGGCCGGCGAGAACGGAATCGACGACTTGCTGATTCTCAGCCAGGTGATATTGTCATTGCAGCTTAGTTTCGCGGTCGTGCCGCTGGTGTGGTTCACCGGCGACCGAGCAAAATGGGCCAATTTGCCAATTCGCGCTGGATGAACGTGCTCGCTTGGGCGTCCGCGCTGTTGATCATCGTGTTGAACCTATATTTGCTGGTCCAGACGACTTTCGAGTGGTTCGCAAAAACCGCCGGCTGAAATTCGAAATCCGAACCCCGCCAATGTTTCCCTGGGTCGCGGCATGTATCGGCACATTCTGATTCCGCTGGACAACTCGTTTGCCGACGAAGCCATCTTGCAACACATCCGCGGTCTGGCCAAACTGACCGGCGCGCGATTGACGTTGTTGCACGTGGCCGACGGTTTCATGGCCCGCAATCAGGTTCGATTGAAATTGGACGAGTCGGACGAAATGCGACAAGACCGCGCATACCTGGAACGCAGGCAGCGCGAGTTGACGGACGAAGGGTTTCAGGTCAATGCGATCCTGGCCTGCGGCGAGCCGGCCGACCATATCCTGTCGTTGGCCGAGCGCGAAGAGTGCGATTTGATCGCCATGTCGACCCACGGCCACCGTTTTTTGAGCGACCTGATCCTGGGGAGCGTGGCGACCGAGGTTCGACATCGCACCAACACGCCGGTGCTGCTAATCCGGGCGCTGCAGAAGCATTGATCGCGCGGCGACTATGCCTTCTTGACCAGCCCGCGCAAGGTCCTGAGGTTGATCACATCCATCTCGACCCCGTCTTCGAGTCCCTTTTCCGTTTCCAAGTACATGGGAACGGGGCGGAAACGGCGCTCGTTGAGCAGCAGGCTGAAGGGTTCGAGGCCGAGTTGGCCACGGCCGATGTGCTCGTGGCGGTCGACGCGCGAGCCAAGTCCTTTCTTGCTGTCGTTGAGATGAAAGGCTTTGATCCGGTCCAGGCCGATCTGGCGGTCGAAGTCGCGCATGGTCTTCATGTAATCGGCCTTGGGGCTCAAAGGATAGCCGGCCGCAAAGACGTGGCAGGTGTCGAGGCAGATGCCCAGCCGGTCGGTGTTCTTGACTCCGTCGAGGATGGCGGCCAGTTGTTCGAATCTCCAGCCGAGCGCGGAGCCTTGTCCGGCCGTCGTTTCCAGCAGCGTGGAAACGTTCAACTCGGCGGTTGCCCGATCGGCTGCGTCGAGCGCGGCGATCACGCTGGCGATCCCCTGCTCCTGGCTGCCGGTCGTGAACGCGCCGGGATGCGTGACGACGTAACGTATGCCCAGGCTTTCCGCCCGCTGGAGTTCAACGATGAAGGCTTCGAGGGATTTGCTCCACAACTCCTTGTCGGGAGTCGCCAGGTTGATCAGGTACGAATCGTGGACCAGCGTGTGCTCGATGCCATGCGCTTCAACCGCGGCCTTGAAGCGGGCAATGTCTTCCTCGGTCAACGGCTTGGCACGCCACTGGTTATTGTTCTTGCTGAACAATTGCACGCAGTCGCACCCGCAGGCGACGCCTTGCTCGATGGCTTTGTAATAGCCGCCGGCGATCGACATATGGGCACCAAGAATCGCCATCCCGGCCTCGCGTAAAAAGTTAAGCCGTAGGGGCGGCCGTGCCGGCCAGACTTTGCGGAGCGAGGCCGGCTGGCGGCCTCGCCTCATTGCGTCGATCACCTTCACCGATGAACGGCCAGCACAGGCCAGCCCTATGGAACCCTTCGGCGGGTGGGCGAAACGCCAACCGATGTAATCAAAGGCTTGTGTGCCGCACAGAAGGAAGGCGGGCGGAAGCATCATGACTTCCGCCCGCCAACACTACGCTTTTGATTCGGCCGGCCCGCGGATTCCTTCCGCCCAGCGGGCTCCTTCCGTTAACGGAAAGCTGTCCCCTTGCCGAAGAAGACTCGCACTGCCTGCTAATCGTTTGCCTAGTAACAAATCTCGATTGCGATCGCTTGACTTGCCTGGGCGCCTGACATCAGTGAGGCGTGACCGAGGCGGCCCGGGGGCCTTTGCCCTTCGGCGACGAACCTTGCTCGACGGTGAACTCGACAGCCTGACCTTCCGTCAAGTCGTCGAAGCCTTGATTGGCTACCGTCGAATGATGAAAGAAGACGTCATCGCCACCGTCCGTCTGAATGAACCCGAATCCTTTGTCCTGCACCAGCTTCTTGATCTTACCCGTCGGCATTACAAAAACTCCCTGCGGAAAACATGACTACGGCTGACGGCAGGACTACAAACACCCGCCCGACTCCCAGCCCGCGGTGCTATCATATCAGACTGGGGGGGCTTGAATACAGTCTGGCAGCCCGCTATGGCCAAAAATGTCCTGCCCGCTTCCGGCGGTTTCCCAAGGCCGTCACCAAGCCCAAACAGGGGCCCTCGGGTGCCCCGGCGGCGCTCGAATTTCCGGCACCGGTCGAGCCAGAGCGACTTGGAAACCGCCATGTTTCCTAGTGACGGGACACCGGCGTTCAATTTACCAGGGGAGCCATGCGGGTTTCCGCCGACCGCCCTGGCGTCTCCGAATCGGCTCGTGTTCAGGCGTCGGCCGACTTCTCGTCGTGCGCAAGTGTCCGATCCGCTCGCCCGGTTTAGCAAGCGAAGTGAAATAAGGCTCTCGTGGTTTTCTTGCCACGCCGGTTGCTGAAGCAGTAGAATTAAAACGTCGGCGTTTGGAGACGCTGGCGGCTCGTGGGAGGAGATCGCAATTATGTGGGAATCAGGAGGGGGCGTGGCGATGCTGATTGGCGCGTTGACAATCGGTGCGATTGCGATCATTGTGGCCGTATTATGGCGCCCGCTGCGTAATCGCAAGCGCGAAGCTCAACTGGTTCGTGCTTGCCGGGATTTCCATCGCCAACGTGAGCGGCTGGAGGCGAAGTTCCTCCAACTCGCCGGTCGCAGCGGAAAGCCGCGCGGCTTGGAGTGGACCAATTGCGATTTCGAAGACGAAGTCGTCTATGCGCGGGACCGGCGGACCGGGGAATTGTCAGCCTTCGTGGGCGTGACCATCAGCTTCGAAGCGGTGACTGGCGGCGGCATGGAGGATGTCGAGGCCGTGGGAAATTTGCGTGCGGCCACCGCCGTGTTTCGTATCGACAAGGGTCACTGGTCGACCGAGGGACGCGCGATTTTCAACCTCAACCCGGCCGAAGCCGTGCTGTATTACCAGGACCATCTGGAACTGGTCAGTGAAGAATCGTCGCATTCTGTGTGACGCAACGATCGCCGCGACGCTAGGCTTTCCCGGTAGGACCGGCCGCGACGCGTTTTCTTGCCCCTGTGGCCGGCACAGCCGGCCCTACAAGAATTTGCCGGCCGCTACGCGTTTTTACAAGCGCAGCGCCATCTCGCATTCCACCAACGTGGAATCGTGTGGGTAGGGCTCGGTTCTTCCTGTCGGGGAAAATCCAAGACTTTGGTAGAAACGGATCGCGGGTTCGTTGTTGCTGGTTACGTCCAATTTAAGGGCGCGAATGCCTCGACTGCGAGCCCATGTAAGAATCTGGTTGATCAACAAGCGACCGATGCCCATCTTTCGATGAGAAGGGGCGACCCACATCGATTCCACCCAAACGACAGTGGAGTCCTGATCGTCGGGCGTGGCGCGGACGATCCCGCACGCGGTTTCGGCATCCATTGCGAGATAACCCACAGACGACTCGCCGTTGCATTGGGCCGCACGGTTGAGCCAGTCAAGGTCGGAAAACTTTGATTCCCTGGCGTACGTGCTGCCGAATGCGGTGGGCGAGTCGTAAAGTGCCCGCAGGCGAATCGCCTTGAAGAGCGATGCGTTGCTTGGAGTTATGAGTTCAAGGCCGATCATACGATTCATCGAGATAAGTACAGCAAAATTCTTTTGCCGGCCGGACCAATTCCGCGCTAAGCGACGCGGTTGGCGCCATTGAGCCCTGTCGCATCGCATCATTTGGCCTTGTTGGGGTCATAGGTGATGCACCAGAAATAGTCGAAAGTGGAAATCTCGACAGTATCGGAATACGGCTTAATGGCCTGAAGAAGCTGTTCGGTGGATGGAAAGTTCTTGAGTACTTCGTGGGTGCTTCCATCATCGAGGTGACGCAGTTGATAGTTATTGCCGGCATCATCCGTGCGGCAAATGGGCGTGCTGCTGAGGGGAACAAAGCGGTTGTCGGCAAACACGACGCGCGCTCCGGGCAGCAAGGCGGCATGAAACTGATCGAGAAATGCAATGAGCCTGACCTTCGGAATGTGGGACCACCAAAAAGCAGCGAACCCAGCCGTGAAATCGCTCTGAGTCTGGATCGGGTTGTATGCGTCCGCGCTGGCAAACGAAACCCGAGCGGGGTCGAGGCCTTTCGAGCGTGCAACCTCCAGCACCTCATCGCTGGCATCGGTGGCGAAAACGGATTCAGTGCTGTCCGCAATCGCTGCCGTCCAGTAGCCCGTGCCACACGCCAGTTCAAGAACGCGGTGTCCGTCCAGGGCGCGTCGCAGGTGCTGTCGCAGGCGAATGAGATCTGCTTGGCGCTCCGGCTTGTGGTAGATGCGCTCGTACTCGCGTGCGCCTGCCGTAGTAATCAATCAGTTCGTGGTTAGACATTGCAGCCATAGTCGGAGGTGAGTTCGCCGTGACCGAGATTCTTACACCAAAGCAGTTGGATCTCGCCCGGAAACTCCGGATATGCACCCTGGTGAGCCGCGTGCAGCACACAACCCTGCCGCGCATAGAACCGGCATGCCGGAATATTGATGTTCTGGGTCTCGACCTTGAGTTGCCGACAGGCTCTCTCGCTGGCCCAGGTCTCTGCTGCCCGAAAGAGCGCAGAACCGACGCCCTGTCCGCGCGCCGCCGGTGCCACTCGAATGTCCCACAGAACCGCCAGATCTTTGCGCCCTTCCAATAGGTTCAGCCCTGGAGTGTCATAGGCAACAGCCGCCCCACCGACGCGCCGGTCGTTGATGCGCGCCCCGAAGAAGCCCCAGTTCGACAGATCGAATCGCTGCGCCCAATGCACGGGGCCCTCGCCCTTGATCGCGTCGTAGTCTTTTACCCAGGGAGCCGTATCGATGTGGCGATCCGCGAGGACGAATCCGGCGCTGCCACTCCCTGGCGCAACGATGTCGAGAACCTGGCTGACCTCGAATGCGATCGGAATACGTGCATACTCCGTCAGCGTGGCGATCGGTTCCTCGCGGACCTCAATGTTCATTTAAATACCCGACCAACCCGTGCCGATCCACGGGATGTCGACGTCGGAGTCGAGTCTCAACCGCATAATCAACTGAGCGGCATGGTGTTGGATGTGACGGATATTGTACACGTGCAATTCGGCCCGCGAAAAGTTCTTCCGAGCAAACTTTGCGGGGGCGCACAAAGTCTCGTTTGTTTCGGCGGCAATCGTCGCCACCGCCTTGCGGCGACAAAACTCCAGATAAGCCCGGATCGGCGGCCTTTCGTAAAGCGATACAGGCTCTCGATCCTCAAGCTGTTCGTAGTCGCCGAAGAACTGCGGGTTCGCCAGATGAAACGGCTGATTCTGCAACGATTCGGCGTCCGATCCAAGATAGAAGTCGACGTAGATTAAGGTATGAAATGCGACCTGACAGAATGGATGCCTTGCGACGCGAACATCCCAGAGGGCATCCGGGCACTTTTCGATGCAATGGCCAAGCGTGCAAAGGCTCGCTTCGAATTGGTTGGTTACCAGGCGCTTGAAGGTTTCGATCATGATGCACTCATGCGATTTTGCACGTGTGGCCTAACGGTCCAAAACTCAGTTGCCCGTCCTCACATCAAGCGGATGACACGAAGTATAACCGTCGCGAAGGAGGATCGCAAAAACGACTGCTCGCCGTGGGTCAACTGCCGAACCTTGTTAGGCTGATTCGGTTTGCTGTTCCCAACTGAGAACGTCTCCCTCCGGCAATCCGGCGACTCCAAGCCGGCGGAGCATGTACAGGAGCTGCGCCCGATGGTGCATGCTGTGCGTGATGATGTGGGCAATGGCGCCGCCGTAGGTTTTTTCTTTCGGCGGGTCATCCAGGTAATCGACCCACCGCTCGTCCCAACCGTCGCGCTGTGCGACAGATCGGGCCAGGGCGGCCAGGTCGGCCGCGGCGCGATCCAACCGCACAATCATTCCCTGAATCGTCCGACCGTCATAAGCATCGCCCTGGTTGCGGCGGACGGGTTGGCCAGACATGAGATCGGCCCATACCTCAACGTTGCGGATGATATGCAAAAACGTGGCCCGCGCGGTGCGGTGACCGATGTCGAATTGAAGATCAAGCTGCTCATCGGTGAGATTCTGACTGCGCAGAAGGAGCTCGCGAGTCGTCCAAGCGTCGTGCCCCAGCAGGCGGTCCAAGAGATCCATCGACCCGTCCTAATGACCTGATTTGATCGACGGCAACTGCGTTGACGGGCGCCTCAGCCCTCCAGCAGCAGCTTCCGCAGCACGGTCTGCAGGATGCCGCCGTTGCGGTAGTAGTCCAGTTCGACCGGCGTGTCGATGCGGACCTTGCAGGTGAATTCCTTCGTGCTGCCGTCGGCGGCCGCGGCGCTGACGGTCAACTTCGCTCCGGGGCTCAGGTTTTCGTCCAGGCCGAGGATCGTCGAACATCTCTTCGCCGGTCAGGCCCAGCGAGCGCCAGGTCTCGCCCTCGCTGAACTCCAGCGGCAACACGCCCATGCCGACCAGGTTGCTGCGATGGATCCGTTCGTAGCTGACGGCGATCACGGCCCGCACGCCCAGCAGGTAGCGTTCCCTTGGCGGCCCAATCGCGGCTGCTGCCGGTGCCGTATTCGCTGCCGGCCAGCACGACCAGCGGCACCTTTTCCTGCTTGATACTTCATCGCCGCGTCGTAGATGCTCATCACCTCGCCGTCGGGCAGGTGCCGCGTCACGCCCCCTTCGGTGCCCGGGGCCAGCAGGTTGCGGATGCGGATGTTGGCGAACGTGCCGCGCGTCATCACGCGGTCGTTGCCGCGGCGGGCGCCGTAGCTGTTGAAGTCGACCGGCTCGACGCCGTGCTCTTGCAGGTAGTGGCCGGCCGGGCTCTTGGCCGCGATCGAACCGGCCGGCGAAATATGGTCGGTCGTCACCGAATCGCCCAACACGGCCAGCACGCGGGCGCCTGCGATCGGCTGGATCGTGCCGACTTCGCGGCTCAGGTTCGATCAGGAACGGCGGCTCTTGGATGTAGGTGCTCGTCCGCTTCCCAGGCGTACAGATCGCCTTCGCTGGTCGGGATCTTGTTCCACTTCTCGTTGGCGCCGAAGACATTGCTGTAGCGGGCCCGGAACATCTCGGGCAGCACGGCATGCGGTCGACCGTCGGCGTTGACTTCGGCCTGCGTGGGCCAGATGTCCTTCAGATAGACGGCCTTGCCGTCCCGTCCGTTGCCCAGCGGCTCGTTCACCAGATCGATATCGGTCGTGCCGGCCAAGGCATAGGCCACCACCAGCGGCGGGCTGGCCAGATAGTTGGCCTTCACCAGCGGATTGATGCGGCCTTCGAAGTTGCGGTTGCCGCTCAGCACGGCCGCGGCCACCAGATCGCCCTCGGTGACCGCCTTGGCCACGTTGTCGGGCAGCGGGCCGCTGTTGCCGATGCAGGTCGTGCAGCCGTAGCCGACGGTGTTGAAGCCCAACGCGTTCAGAGCTACGCGTCAGGCCGGACTTGTCGAGATAATCGGTCACCACGCGCGAGCCGGGAGCCAGGCTGGTCTTCACGTACGGCTTGACCTTCAGGCCGCGCGCGACCGCCTTCTTGGCCAGCAGGCCGGCGGCGACCATCACCGACGGGTTGCTGGTGTTGGTGCAACTGGTGATGGCGGCGATCACCACGGCGCCGTGGCCGATATCGCGCCGAGTGGCCGTTGTCGGCCACGTGCCCGGTGCGGTGCAGCGCGGGCTCATCGAGGGCGAAAGCCGCGCTCGGTGATCGGCGCGCGCAAGGCGCCTTGCGGAACGATTCCTTCATCGACTCGCAGCGGCACCCGGTCTTGCGGCCGCTTGGGCCCGGCCAGGCTCGGCTCGACCGTGCCCAGATCGAGCGACAAGCTTCTGGTGAACTTCGGCATCGGGCCGCCGTCGGCTGCGGAACAGGTGCTGCTCCTTGGCATAGCGCTCGACCAGCTGCACTTCGGCCTCGCGTGCGGCCGGTGCGGCGCAGGAAGCCGAGCGTTTCGTCGTCGACGGGGAAGAAGCCCATCGTGGCGCCGTATTCCGGCGCCATGTTGCCGATCGTGGCCCGGTCGGCCAGCTTCATGTGCGACACGCCGGGGCCGAAGAACTCGACGAACTTGTTCACCACGCCCGCCTTGCGCAGGATTTGCGTCACGGTCAGCACCAGGTCGGTGGCCGTGGTGCCGGCGGGCAATTCGCCGGTGATTTCGAAGCCGACGACTTCGGGCATCAGCATGTAGAGCGGCTGGCCGAGCATCACGGCTTCGGCCTCGATGCCGCCGACGCCCCAGCCCAGCACGCCCAGGCCGTTGATCATCGTGGTGTGGCTGTCGGTGCCGACCAGCGTATCGGGCACGGCGACCTGGCCCTGGGCATCGTTGCGCAGGAAGACGCCCTTGGCCAGGTATTCGAGGTTCACCTGGTGGACGATGCCCACGGCCGGCGGCACGACGCGGAAATTGTTGAAGGCCTTTTGGCCCCAGCGCAGGAACTCGTAGCGCTCGCGGTTGCGCTCGAACTCCAGATCGACGTTGAATGCCAGCGAGTCGGCTGGTGGCGAAGCGATCGACCTGCACCGAGTGATCGATCACCAGGTCGACCGGAATCAGCGGATTGATGCGTTTGGGATCGCCGCCCAGGCGCTGCATGGCGGCGCGCATGGCCGCCAGATCGACGACGCAGGGCACGCCGGTGAAATCCTGCAGCACCACGCGGGCCGGCTTGAACGGAATTTCGACCTGGGCCGGGGCCGCGGCTTCCAGCCGGCCAGATTCTTCACGTCGTCCTCGGTGACTTCGTAACCGTCGCAGTTCCGCAGGGCCGCTTCGAGCAGCAGGCGGATCGAGAAGGGAAGCTCCGCAAGTCTGCGCGAGCCCAAGTTGCTCCAGCTTCGACAGGCGATAGATGCCCGCCGGGCCCTTGCCCGGTCTCGAAGGTGCCACGGGCCTGGAAGGGATCGGTCTTTCTTTGCGTGCCAGCCATAGGTCAAAGATCCTCAGCGAAAACGATATCGGAAACCTCCCGCGTGCTGCCCCCGGCAGGGGCGATTGTAGCGAATCTTCGGTGCTTTGTCTGGGGCCCCGGGAGAACCTCGGAGGAGTTCTATTCTATAGCCAGGGGCGTCAGCCCCTGGAACCCGACTCTAACAACCCCATTGACCCCGCAGGGGTCAGAGTGTCTTTGGGCCGTACAATGGTCCCTCTCGGCTGCGACCCTTACAGGGTTGTCGAATGTTTTTTTGGGCGCGCGATGGTCCAGGGCCTTGCGCCCTGGCTATTGACTGATGCCCCTACGGGGCGGAAAGCAACGCAAGGGCGTCAAAACCGTGAGGGTTGCAACGGTCGTTCGGCTGATAGACGACGGCCGGCTGTATTGCCGGATCCCCGGCCTGATTTGCAGGTTTGACCCCGCGCCGAAAAAGCTAGATTTGCCATGCACAAAGCAGTGTGAATTTACCCGAAAACCAGGGCATGCGCGAATGTTGCGCTAGCGTGCCTGTCGCAGTCTGTTTTCCGCCTATGGCAGAACCTTCACCGATCGAAAACCTGCTGGCTCGACTTGCCGGCCACACCAAGACAGGCGGCCCGGACCCCTGGGCCACGGTGGCGGCTACCCGTCCGGCTCATGAGACCGAGGTCCGCAAGAACCCGGACATCGCGCTCGAAGACCTTGTGCGCCGCATTCAGGAAATCAAGCCTGGCCTGACGAAAAGTCCGTTGTCCGGCGGCGGCGCTGCATCCTCGGTAAAAGAGACTGCGGCCGCAGTCGAAAAAACTACCTTCGTGCCCCACGAGCCGACGTCGTTTCTCGAGGCCGAACTCACGGAGTCCGAGGTCGAGGCCCTGGTCCTCAAGTTGCTGCAGTCGCGCGGTGAAGCGACCGGGCGATTTGTCGCGGAACACGTGCGTCTGCCGTTTCTGCTCATCGACGGACTCATGCGGCAGATGAAGCAGGACCAACTCGTCGTTCACAAGGGCGCCGCCACGATGAACGACTATGTGTACCAACTGACCGAGTTCGGCCGCGAGCGTGCCCGCCGACTTCCGCGCATTGCACTTATTTTGGCGCCGCTCCCGTTTCGCTTAAAGACTATATCTGGGGCGTGAAGTCGCAATCGCTGACGATGCAGCATCCCACGGCCGAAGACCTGAAACGGGCCTTCGACGACCTGGTGATCAACGCTCGGACGCTAAATCGATTGGGGCCGGCCATCAATTCGGGTCGCGGTCTGTTCCTGTTCGGCGCGGCGGGCAACGGCAAGACGAGCATTGCCGAGCGCGTGACCAAGGCCTTTGGCGAGTTCATCTGGATTCCGCGGCGCATCGGCATCGACGGTGAAATCATCCGGCTGTTCGACCCCAGCAACCATGAAGAAGCGCCCGCGGAAATCGGCAGCGGGCTGTTGGATAACTCGAAAGTCGACAAACGCTGGGTGCGCATTCGCCGGCCGACGATTGTCGTCGGCGGCGAACTGACGATGGACAACCTGGAGGTCACGCTCAATACGTCGACCGGCATCAGCGAGGCCCCCATGCAGCTCAAGAGCAACTGCGGCACGCTGGTGATCGACGACTTCGGGCGGCAGCGGATGACGACCGACGAACTGCTGAATCGCTGGATCGTGCCGCTGGAAAAGCGTTACGATTTTTTGAACCTGCCGAACGGCAAAAAGATCCAGGTCCCGTTCGATCAGTTGATCATCTTTTCGACGAACTTGCAGCCGAGAGACCTGGTCGACGAAGCCTTTTTACGCCGCATTCCTTACAAGATTGAAGTCCTGGACCCGACGGAGGACGAGTTCCGCGACCTGTTGAAGACGCTGGCGCCGAAGCTGGGTTTCGAGTACAAGGACGACGTGGTCAGTTATCTGATCGAAACGCACTACCGGGCCGCGGGACGTCCGCTACGATGTTGTCATCCTCGCGACCTGTTGATGCAGGTCAAAAGCATGTGTACGTTCCAGGGCCTGCCGTTGGAAATGAGCAAAGAGCACCTGGATTTCGCCGTGGACAATTATTTCGCGGTGATGTGAGGGGCGGCCCTCGTGTGGCACGCCCCTCGTGTGGCACGCCCCTGAGTCCGCGAAGGGCGTGGTCGAAGGCCTTCACCGCTCCCTTCGCGAGGCTTAGAGTGAGGTCGAAGGCCATTCACCACGCCCTTCGCGAGGCTCAGAGCGTGCCACACATATAGCCTGCCACTAGCCTGCCACGCTCAGTTTTCGAGGCCGGCCATATTTGCTTCTTGTCAAAGGGGTTACATAAGCTCAGGTTGTGTTCGTTCCTGGCACCCCTTCTCCGCGATTTTCGAATTCGGCGTTTGTCTGGGAGATTCTACCGAGCTGGCTGGTGTTTCGGTAGAATGAAGAGAGTCCAGATTACCGAGCCCCGCAGGCACAAGCCCCCGCTTTGCCTGGGACATTCCCAGTGATGTCAGCGCCACCGAACTGCCCTAGCCGCACGTGGAATAGGCCGTCGCTCGTCGGCGTTGAGAATCGCCGGTGGCTCGGCCCCTAAAAGGAAAAGGATTTTATGTCACACGTCCTGAACTACGACGGACATTACTTCCGGGTCGACATCATCGAGGTTGTGAACGCTGACGAACCGGAAAAGGCTGCGTACGTCGGCTGGTGCAGCGATGGGTTCAGGGAATTGAAGGATCTGCCGAACAAGGCTGTCTCACGGTTAGTCGCAGGGTCGCCGTCGCCGACCCCTGATGAAGCGTTGCGGCACGCTTATGATTGGATCAAGGTCAATTGGGATGCCCAATCTGCCAAGCGGCCCCGCAAGGCCGGCAAAGCGTTGAGTTTGCTGTACACGGTATGGCTTTTCAGAGGCGATGGTTCAACGGAGTTTGATTTTGAGGAATTCGGGGACGCGACGGCGTTTGCCAAAGCGGCTGAAAAGAGCGTCTCGATTACCAAAGTCGGCATCACGAACAACGAAAGTCCGCAATACTTGACCGTGTGGGAAAGGGCCAAGATCGCCGGTTCCGGGAATTGACGGGCGCGGACCGAGCGTTCAGAGAGGAATAACCGTGACCAGCGATGACTCCGATCCGACGCCCGACTCTTTGCGTCTGGACAATTTCTTGAAACTCTCGGCCATGTCGGGAACCGGTGGCCAGGCCAAGTTGCTGATCCAGAATGGCGACGTCAAAGTGAATGGCGAAATCGAAACCCGAAGACGCCGGAAACTGAGCGTGGGAGACGTCGTCGAAGTTGGCGGCAAGCAATTCCCGGTCAGCGAGTTTCTTTCCGGCGACTGAATCTAAGATGGAACAGAAGGTCCTACGCGGCACGTAAGGCCGCAACCCAATGGTGCACAAGAGCACGAGTGCTGGCACCACTGCGCACCTTTGGGTCGTGGTCGTTCTCGCCTCCGCGATCTCCGCATCCGCGTGAACAAAACAAGTTGAAGAAGATCACGCGGAGGCGCGGAGATCGCGGAGAGGGCATTCGTCGCTAATTGCGGCGAAACCTCGTTCGCGTTAAGGCCGGCCGGTTCGCCAACCAAGAAAATGTTGTCAACAAAATAAGAATCTACGGGTTTGCAGTGCAAAGGGCGCGAAGGAACCAATTTGAAATTCTTTTCGTCCTTCGAGTCCATTTGTTCAAGAATCGTTCCGATCTTTGAACAGTATGTTGCTCCTGGAATCGTGCAACTCGATTTGGCCTAAGACTCTATGGCGCCTTGGCCGGATCGTCCCATTCGATTTTGCAACTGGGCAGGGCTTTTTGCAGGGCGGCGACGGCGGCGGGGGTAACTTTGGTTTTTCGAGCATCCAGATCAGCAAGGCTCTTGCAATCTTGCAGCGGCGACAAGTCGGATACTGGTGTGCCATAACAATAAAGCTTCTCCAGCGGCATCGTCCTAAGCGTTGATAAGTCGGATACCGGTGTTCTGCCGCAATACACATGCGTCAGTTTCATCCCTACGAGAGGCGACAGGTCGGACACGTTATTGCCGTTGAAGCCAACCCACGTCAGATTCATGCCTCGCAACGGCGAAAGGTCGGACAGCTTACCTTTACCCGCGGCGCTGCCATAGCAAAACAATTGCTTCAGTCCCGTCAACGCACGCACCGGCGAAACGTCGGTCACGTTGTCGGTGAAAAACCCAAGGCTCAAGAGCACGCCGTTTTGGATATTGGGCGGGGTTCCGGTGTTCGGATCAGCACCCGTCAACTTCCCATCAAACCCCGGATTCAACTCCATCAACTTTTTGCTGACTGCCTCCATCTGCTTCTCAGCAGGCATGGCTTGCACGTCCTTCATCCATTGCTGGAAGGCGGGGTCGTTGTAGGTAGTGATGGGCTTGGCAAGTGCAGCGGCCTTGGCCGGATCGTCCCACTCGATCTTGCAATTGGGTAGGGCTTTTTGCAGGGCGTCAACACCGGCAGGGGGGACTTTGGTGCCGGTGACTTTCACGGCAGTCAGACTCTTGCAATTTTGCAGAGGGGACAGGTCGGATACCGTTGAGTTGTAGCAATACAGTTGCGTCAGAGGCATCGCTTTCAGAGGCGACAGGTCGGATACCTTTGTACTGCCGCAATGCAGGTACGTCAGCGGCATCCCTTCGAGTGGCGATAGGTCAGACACCTTCGTGCCGCCACAGTACAGGTTCGTCAATTTCATCCCTTGTAGCGGCGAAAGGTTGGACATCTGGGTATTGTCGCATCGCAGGGTCGTCAGATTCATCCCTTGCAGCGGCGACAGGTCGGAAACCTGCGTGTACGTAAAACCCAGATTGGTTAGTTTCATTCCTTGCAACGGAGACAGGTCAGACAATTTCCCGTTGCCTAAGCTGCTCCCATTACATCTCAGAACCTTCAATCCCGCCAACGCCCGAACCGGCGAAATGTCACTCACGTTGTTGGAAAGAAACCCAAACTCCGTGACCACACCCTTCTCGATCTTGGGCGTGCCTTTCCCTTCAACAACATCCGTCACCTGCCCATCAAACCCCGGATTCAACTCCATCAACTTCTTGCTGACTGCCTCCATCTGCTTCTCAGCAGTCAGGGCTTGCACGTCCTTCATCCATGCTTGGAAGGCGGGTGTGTTCCAGGGCTGGTTCGGCTGATCGGCAGCCGCCTCAGCGGGGTCATCCCAGTCGATTTTGCAGTTGGGCAGGGCTTTTTGCAGGGTGGCAACACCGGCTGGGGTGATTTTGATCCCTCGGGCATCTATAGATTTGAGACTCTTGCAGTCTTGCAGCGGTGAAAGATCAGAGATTTGCGTAAAGCCGCAATTCAGCGCATTCAGACGCATCGCTCGTAGGGGCGACAGGTCAGATACCGGGTTCCTGTTGCAAATCAGCGCCCCTAGCGGCATCCCGCTCAATGGCGATAAATCCGACAACTTACCGTTGCCTTGCTTGCTCCCGACACAATACAGAACTTTTAGCCCCTTCAAGGCCCTAACCGGCGAAATGTCCGTCACGTCGTAGGTTAAGAACCACAACTCCGTCACCACGCCGTTCTCGATCTTGGGCGTGCCTTTCCCATCGTAACCCGTCAACTTCCCGTCAAACCCCGGATTAAGCTCCTGCAACTTCTTAGAGACAGCTTCCACTTGTTTCTCGGCAGGCAGAGGGGCAACGTCCTTCATCCACTGCTGGAAGGCGGGATCGTTGATCTCGGTGACGGGTTTGGCTGGTGTCGTCGTCTGTCCGTAAAACTGGCCTGTCGTGGACCACTCGATCTTGCAGTTTGGCAGGGCTTTTTGCAGTGCGGCGACACCGGCTGCGGTGACTGTGGTGCTCTTTACATATAATGTGCCGAGAGTTGACACGGTTATCAGGGACGACAAGTCGGACACAGGCGTGAAGCCGCAACGCAGGCTCATCAGAGGCATCTCTTTAAGCGGTGACAAATCCGCTACCTTCGTGCCGGAACAATCCAGATTCGTCAAGGAACTTCCTCTGAGCGGCGATATGTCGGATACCGGCGTGTTGTGGCACACAAGGTTGATCAGCGGCATCCCTTTGAGCGGTGACAAGTCCGACGCCTTCGTTTGCGAGCAGTTCAGAAACGTTAGTTTCATCCCTTCGAGCGGTGACAGGTCAGACAATTTACTTTTGTTCGGACCACTGCCGAAACAACGGAGACGCTTCAACCCGACCAACGCTCGAATCGGTGACATATCAATCACGTTGTCGGTGATGAATCCAAGCTCGGTGACCATGCCGTTCTCGAACTTGGGCGGGACTTTCTCATCAATGCCCATAACCTTGCCGTCGAAGCCTGGATTAAGTTCCTGCAACTTTCTTGCGACGGCTTCTACCTGCGTCTCCGCAGGCATGGCAGCGACGGTCTTCATCCACACCTGGAAGGCGGGTTCCTTGAATGTGGTGATGGGCTTGGGCGGCTCGTAAAATTGGCCCGACGTCATCCATTCGATCTTGCAATTAGGCAGGGCCTTTTGCAGGGTGGCGACAGCGTTTGGAGTGACTTTGGTGCTCGTCGCGTTCAGGGAACTCAGGCTCTTGCAATCTTGCAGCGGTGACAGGTCGGCCACTTTCGTGTTAAGACAATTCAGTTCCGTCAGCGCCATTCCTCTTAGGGGCGAGAGGTTGGACACCTGTGTGCTACTACAAACCAAGTGTGTCAGAGACATGCCTTCCAGCGGCGACAGGTCGGACACCGGCGTGGCGTGGCAATTCAGGTTCGTCAGTTGTGTCTGCTTCAACGGCGATAAGTCGGACACCTTAGTGCCGCCGCAATTCAGGGTCGTCAGAGGCATCCCTTGCAATGGCGATAGGTCGGACAATTTGCTTTTGCCGGCATAGCCAATGCAATAAAGAACCCTCAATCCCGTCAACGCTCGTACCGGCGAAATATCCATCACGTTGTCGGTGAGCAAATGCAATTGTATGACAACCCCCTTTTCGATCTTGGGCGGGCCTTTCGTATCAAGCCCGGTTACCTTCCCATCAAACCCCGGATTGAGTTCTTGCAATTTCTTGGCGACGGCTTCCACCTGCTTCTCGGCGGGCAGAGCGGCAATATCCTTCATCCATGCTTGGAAGGCGGCTGTGTTCCAGGGCTTGTTCGACTGACCGGCAACTGCGTTTGCCGGGTCGTTCCACTCGATCTTGCAATGCGGCAGGGCTGTTTGCAGGGCGGCAATGCCGGCAGAGGTGACTTCGGTATTGCGCACATCCACGCTGCCGAGCGTTGGAATGCTCGTCAGCGGTGACAGGTCGGATACCAGCGTATTGCCGAAATCCAGCTTGAGCAGCGGCATTCCTTGCAGGGGCGACAAGTCATTTACCTGCGTGCGGTAGCAATTCAAGACCTTCAGACGCATCCCTTTCAGCGGTGACAGATCGGATAACTTACCGCTGCCTGCTTTGCTGCCAATACAATTGAGTTCTTTCAATCCCACCAACGCCCGCACCGGCGAAATGTCCGTCACGTTGTCCGTCGCAAATTGCAAGTTCCTCACGACGCCCACCTCGATCCTGGGCGTGACTTGCCCATCAAAGCCAGGATTGAGCTGCCGCAATTTCTTGGCGACGGCTTCCACCTGCTGCTCGGCGGGCAGGGGTGCGACATTTTTCATCCATTGCTGGAAGACGGGATCCTTGAACGTCGTGATCGACCTGGCGGCTGTGCCTTGCACTTCGCCGGTATGGCCTGGGGGCAGCTTCGATCGCCCCACTTCTTCGCCGTCTTGATTCCTGATGATGACAATCACGCCCAGCAGCACGGCCAGAAAACCCATCGCTCCCGCACCGATCCATAGTGCCTTATTGTTATTGAGCTTCTTTCCCTTGGAGGCTCCTTCGCTAGCGGGCTTTGCCGCCTTTTTAGTTGGCTCGGACTTGTGGGTAGTGTGGACAGGAAGGTCCCTGAGAAACGTCATCGCACTGTTATCGAGATTCGTATCGACCGACTGCTGTATATTCAAGAAAGTTGATTGGTCGCCGCTGCACCGTTCCAGATCGGCGATCACTTCCGTCATCGACTGGTAGCGATCCTCGACTTTCTTCGCCACCATTTTCTCGAAAACCACCTGAATTTCCTCAGGCACGTCGTCCCGCTTTTCTCGAAACAACGGGATGGGATCGAACTGGTGGGCAATGAGTTTGGACGTGATCGAATCGGCTTCATACACCGGCTTGGCGGTCAGCAAGTAATAGAGGGAGCAACCCAGGCTATAGATGTCGGCTCGGGCATCAGCTTTGTGGGTGCTGCGAGCCTGTTCCGGGGCCATGTAATCGACGGTGCCCATCACGGCTCCGGTGCCAGTCAGTTCGGCCTGCGTGGCTGCATCGCCGCCTGCTTCAACGCGAGCCAGCCCCATGTCGAGAATCTTGACGGTGCTGTCCGAACCGAGCAACAGATTGGCGGGCTTGATGTCCCGGTGAATGACGCCGTTTTTGTGGGCAAACTCCAGGCCCCTTGCAGCTTGCAAGACGTAGTTAGCGGCCTTAGTAACGGAAAATGGCCCGTCCTTTTTCACCAGGGCCGATAGGTCTTTTCCCGGCACGTATTCCATCACCAGGAAGTGAACACCGTTGGCCTCGTCAGCGTCAAACGCCGAAACGATGTTCGGGTGCAGCAACTTTGAAGCTGCCTCAACCTCACGCTGAAACCGGGCCGAAGCTGCCGCATCTTTGGTGACCGCAGGCGGCAACATTTTGATCGCCACCACTCGCTTCATGCGGCGATGCTCGGCCTTGAACACCTGCCCCATTCCCCCTGCCCCGATCTTATCGCTGAGCGTGTAGTTGCCCATGACGAGCGACTTGGCTCGATTTTGAGCGAATTGCTGGGCCTGGAACGTGGTTAGCAACTTCTGCTTGTGCAGTTCCCGAAGAAGGGCTTCGCCATCTTTAGGGGCTGCGTTGGGCGGGATGAATTCCTTGAGCTTACCCGCAGCAACGATGCCGCTGTCTTCGAGTTGCTTGACGACGGTTTCAAGATCGACGGCCATTGGCGGAATCCGGGCGGCGGAAATCGAGCTTCGATTATAGCTGTCCCCTCCATTGGTTAATAGAGATTGGGGGGTTGAGGCCAGAAACGGTACGTCAGGCACTCCCGTGCTTGACCCGCGGCTTTGCTTATTTCCCCGCCGCCGGCTCTTTTGCCGCCGGCTTTTTTGCCGCCGGCTCGGCCGCCGCATCATGTTCGGAGAAAAACCGCACGGCCCGGGCCAGGCCTTCGAAGATGTATTGGGCCGCGGAATAGTGGCCGGCGTTCCACCAGACGATTTCCGGTTGGCCCAACGCTCGCCATAGCGATTCGGTGCAAGCGTGGGGAATCACTTCGTCTTCCGCCGCGTTGAGCATCAAGATGCGCCGGCCGCGCACCTTGGCGGCATTGGTCGCCGGGTCCACCGGTCGGAGCAATTCGATCAACGACTCCTTGGTGCCTCCCTCGGCGAGCCAACGTTCGCGCAGCCGTTTGAGATGCGGCGCGTTCCAGGCGACTTCGCCGATGTCGCCGCCGGCCAGGATCAAACAGATATTTTGCAGGCGCGGTTCGGCGGACGATGCCAGAGCTGCCGTGATGCCGCCCAGGCTGATGCCGAGAATGCCCAGTTGATCGGCGTCGATCTCCGCCCGGCTGCCGAGCCAGGCCGTCGCCTGACGCACGTCCAGTACGGCCTGAGTCATGCCGCGAACCGTCTCGTGCGGATCGAGCGAAACCATGCGGGCCTTCACGTCGGGCTGTCGGCGAGGACCGTAATATGGCATCTTCACGAACAGCGCCGCGACGCCGTGATGCGCCAGCCCGCGGCAGAATAGTCGCGACAGGGCAAAGTCGCCGCCCAGGATATGCAGCACGATCACTCCGGGATGCTTGCCCGGCGCGACCGGCTGAAAGTATTCGCAATGGACCGTGTTGTTGTTCGGGTGCGGCGTGATGACCGGTGAAGGAAACGTCACGTCCCACAGGTTGAGCACGCTCGAAGGATCGTCCAGCCGCGCTTTGTGTGAACGAAAACGAATGCCGCTCGAGGCGAAATCGCTCCGGCAAGCTGCCTTCCAGGTCGCCGGGCTCGAAATCGACGTTTCCCTGGAGTGGGCTGGCCGCCGGCGGCGCGCTGTTGGCTCGGCATGAGTCACCGTGACACGGAACAACGCAGGGCCGACTAGCGCGGCACTGATCAGGACGCCAATGCGCGACAATGTCGCCTGCCGCATCGTTTTCTGTGGGAATTGCATAACCGCGGATTTTAACCCTCCCTGGGAATTGCGGCCAGACGGACTGTTGTCGTTCTGTTGTCGTTTGCAAGGGTGGCGCGGGTTCGTTGGACGTTTGCTTCTAACACGCGGGCGGCTGCGAAATCGACGGATGAAGAGCCTATGGATTTTCGCGGGCTTGGGGCGGCAGATGAAGCAAGCAATCGTTCCTTTTTGGTTTTTGTTGGATTGTCAACGCAGAATCGACTAGTCTGACACGAAGTTCGTCCTAGGTGGGGGTTTTCTCTGGTTGGGACCCAGGGAAGGTATTCCCTGGGCTTGGGCGTGCGCGATTGGCGTTGTCTGTGGTCCCTCGGTTCCGATTCTCAAACGATAGCACTATTAGGGAGCGTCATCATGGAAAAATCCGATTTGAATCGTCGCGACTTTCAGCGGCTGACGATGGCCGCTTTGGGCGGTTTGGTCGTCGGGGCAGGCACGAAACCGAGCATTGCCGCGGCGGCCGACGACAAGCCAAAGTCGCTGCTCGACGAGCCCCATGTCTGCCGTGGCTTGAACGCCTGCAAGAGTAAGGGAGGCTGCGGCGGGACCGCCAAGAAGAACGCTTGCGCCGGCCAAGGTGGTTGCGCCACGGCTGAGAAGCATGACTGCGGCGGCCAGAATGTTTGCAAAGGACAAGGGGGCTGCGGTGCAAACCCCGGCGAAAATGCTTGCAAACAGAAAGGGGCCTGCGCAGTGCCCCTGGTTCACGAGGGGGCCTGGGAATCGCGCCCGTGCCCACTTCGAAGAGGCCATGAAAAAGGCCGGTAAGAATTTCGGGCCCGCGCGAAAGAAGTCCTGAATCGCGGCGCCGCCATGAGACGGCTGTTGACGAATGGTCAACGGGCTTTTACGCGTGTGCCGCTGGCACAGCCAGTGGCACACGCGTAAAGTCGATCGATGGGCACTTCACCACGCTGCTGCCTGCCGGGCTCACGATAATCGAATCGGCTATTGGAAAAGATAAAAACTATGCCGCAGCCGCGTTTGGGTTATTCGAACCTCGGTTTGGGAGTCGGGCTTCGCTCCGTGCATTTTCCGTACATCTTAAAGGAGCAGCCCCAGGTCGATTGGTTCGAGATCATCTCCGAAAACTTTATGGATTCCGGCGGCCGCCCGCGGCATGTGCTCAACCAGGTCGCCGAGCGTTACCCGGTGGTGATGCACGGGGTGTCGCTGTCCATCGGCAGCACGGATCCGCTGAATCTCGAATATCTGCACAAGCTTCGGCGCTTGGCGAAAGAAGTGAATGCCCGCTGGGTTTCCGATCATCTTTGTTGGACCGGCGTGTTGGGCAAGAACACGCACGACCTGTTGCCGGTGCCGCTCAACGAGCACACGCTTAAGCACGTGGTGGCGCGGATCAAGACCGTGCAGGAAGTGCTGGAGCGTCCGCTGGTGCTGGAAAATCCCAGCAGTTATGTGACCTTCGCCGATTCCACGATGAGCGAATGGGAGTTCCTGACGGCGATGGCCGAGCAGGCCGACTGCGGCCTCCTGCTGGACGTGAACAACGTGTACGTTTCGAGCGTCAATCACGACTTCGATCCGGTGGAGTACGTCCGCTCGGTGCCCCACCATCGCGTCGTGCAATGTCATCTGGCCGGGCACACCGACTGCGGCAGCTACAAGATCGATACCCACGACGGCGAGGTAATTAGTCCGGTGTGGGAATTGTATCGACTGGCGCATCAGTTGACCGGCGGCATGTCCACCTTGCTGGAATGGGACGCCAAGATTCCGGAGTTTCCGGTGGTTCACGCCGAAGTGCTCAAGGCCCGCGAGTTCATGGCCGAGCGTTTGCCGAACGCGGCAGCGGAGCCGGCGAAAGGAGCGTCCGCGGTCGTGGCAAGCGTGGCGGGCGGATCGCACGCCGCCGCCGCTACCGTGCCGCACCCGTTGGCACACACCGTCGTGGAGGTGATCTGACAACGTGACGGTACGAATCACACCTGATCCGGCAAAACCTGATCCCGTCAAGCATGAGCTGGTACAAATCCAGCGCTGGATGCAATCGGTCATCATGCATCCGGGCGGAGTCATTGCCGGCCTCGATTCCGCCGAGTCTCGCCAGCACATCGACGTGGCGCCGGCGGATGTCGCATCGGTGATCGCTCCGTCGCAAGCGCAAAGCAGCGTGGACCGGCTCGCGATTTATGCTCGGGCCTACTATGCCCGCCTGGTGGAATGTTTGCAGGCGGAGTTTCCCGTGATGGTCACGGCGCTGGGGGAGGAATTGTTCAACGAGTTCGCATTTGCCTATCTGCAGATGTATCCTTCGCGAAGCTATACGCTGGATCACTTGGGCCGCGACTTTGCCGCCTATCTGGTTGAAACCCGCCGCGAGTCGGGCGGCGAAACGGACTCCTGGCTCGATTTCCTGGCCGACCTGGCCAGAGTGGAATGGAACATCGCCGAGGTGTTCGACGGACCGGGCGTCGAAAACCAACCGCTGCTGGAGGTCGATCAACTGCTGAGCGTCCCGGCCGACCGGTGGCCCGCGGCCCGGCTGATTGCGGCGCCTTGCCTGCGTTTGCTCCGATTTGATTTCCCGATCGACGATTACTATCGCGCGCTGCGCGACGGCCAGGAAACCGTGCCGCCCGAACCCTGTGAGATCTTTCTGGCGATTACCCGGCGGGATTATGTCGTGCGTCACTATCGACTGACGCCGCCGCAGCACGCGATTTTGACGGGTCTTTTGGCAGGCGAACCCATCGAAGCGGCCGTGATGCGCGGGGCGGAGCTGGTTTCGGACGCAGAGTTCGATTCCTTCGCCGGCGACTTGCAAGCCTGGTTCGCGCGCTGGTCCGCCGATGGTTTTTTCATGGCGGTCGAGATCGATTAGTCGGCTTCCTTGCGCGGCATATGCCGTTCCCCCGCCGCCGGCGACTGCCATCGAAGGCAAACTCGGCTTCCGGTCATTGGCGGCGCCGTTTAGCATTGAGGGAGCGAACTGGCCGCGGTGGACCGGTGCCGCGCCAGCCTTCACGATTGTCAGTCGATCAGGCAAAACTAGATGGCATTTTCTACCGGCGAGCCTGATGCGGCGGAGCCGCCACCCAATCCGGCCCACGACCCCTACTCCGCCCTGCGCAATCCGGCCCTGCGGCATTATTTGCTCGGCAACGTGCTGGCGATCTCCGGCATGCAGATGGAAATGCTGGCTCTGCGCTGGGAACTTTACGAACGGACCGGCGATCCGTTGGTGCTGGGTTATGTCGGCCTCGTGCAGGTGCTGCCGGTGCTGGCGTTGGCGCTGCGTAGCGGGACATGCCGCCGATCAGTTCAATCGCAAGACAATCGTCATTCTGGCTTTGCTGGCCATGATAGGTTCGGCGCTCGGCTTGATGGCGGTGTCCCTTGTCGCAAGGGCCGCTGCTGGCCGTTTACGGTTGCTTGTTTATCAACGGTTCGGCTCGCGCCTTTTTGCAGCCGGCCAAGCAGGCGCTGCTGCCGCAGCTTGTAGACCGGGCCGACTTTTCGAATGCCGTGACCTGGAACAGCGGCGGGTTTCATTTGGCCACCGTACTGGGACCGTGCTCGGGGGCGTGCTGTTGGCCATGTTTCAAAGTCCGGCGCTGATTTATGGACTGAACGCTGCTGCTGCGGCCACTTATCTGGTGTTGCTGCTGTTCATCAAATTGCGGTCGGTCGAGACCGAGCGGCACGTAGCGAATTTGAAATCGTTGTTGGCCGGCGTGCGGTTCGTCTGGCGGACCGAAGTGGTCCTGGGAGCCATGGCGCTGGATATGTTCGCCGTGTTGCTCGGCGGCGCCACGACGTTGCTCCCCGTTTTCGCCAAGGACATTTTGGGTGTTGGGCCCGCGCGGACTCGGTTTGATGGAGGCGGCCCCCGCCGTGGGAGCTTTGCTGATGAGCTTCGCGCTGGCCCATCGCCCGCCGTTGGACCGGTCCGGGGCCAAACTGTTGTGGGCCGTCGCCGGCTTCGGCGTGACGATGATTGTTTTCGGGCTATCGCGGTCGTTCAGCCTGTCACTGGTTGCGTTGTTCCTCTCCGGCGCGGTGGACAACATCAGCGTGGTGATTCGTCAAACGCTGGTGCAGTTGCAAACGCCCGACTCGATGCGTGGCCGCGTGTCGGCGGTCAACGGCGTTTTCATAAGCACGTCGAATGAACTGGGGGGTTACGAATCGGGGCTCACGGCCGCCTTGTTCGGTCCTACCTTGTCGGTCGTTGGCGGCGGGATCGGCACGCTGCTGGTAGTGATCGCGGCTGCTTCCCGATGGCCCCTGTTACGCAACTTTGGCCGCCTGGATCAGCCCCGCCAGGCCCATGAGGTACCGGAGTGAGCTCGAACTTTTCCGCCTTCAAGCATCATCCGCTAATTCGCAACGGACATGCCCAGACGATTGCCGGCGCGTATCTGCTGACGCGGCGCGTGGTGCGCGGTGCGCGGCAGCATGTGGTCACGTTGGCTGACGGCGACCAGATCGTCGTTCACGACGACTGCCCGGAGGGCTGGCAACCCTCGGCTCGCGTCGCGTTGTTGATTCATGGACTGGCGGGAAGTCACGCGAGTGCTTACATGCAACGCGCCGCCGCCAAGCTGGGTTCACGAGGCGTGCGGGTGTTTCGGCTCGATCTGCGCGGTTGCGGCGCCGGATTGGCGCTGGCCCGATTGCCTTATCATAGTGGCCGGTCGGAAGACGCGGCGGCGGCGATTGAATTCATCGAGAAATTGTGCCCCGGTTCGCGGCTCACGCTGATCGGCTATTCACTGGGGGGCAACATCGCGCTCAAGCTGCTCGGCGAACTTGGCGAAGGGGCGTGCGGCGGACTCGACAGCGGCATCGCCGTTTGTCCGCCGATTGATTTGGCTCAATGCGCCGAGCGGATCAGCAGCCGGTCGAATTGCCTCTATGACCGCCACTTCGTGCGAATGCTCGAGCGGTCGGTGGCGGTGAAACGGCGGCTGCGGTCTGACGTGCCCGCCTTGCCAGCCGGACCACGGCCACGCACTCTGCGAGATTTCGACGAATTGTATACCGCCCCGGTCAGCGGATTCGGCACGGCGGAAAACTATTACCGCTTGGCCAGCGCACGGCCCCGGCTCGGTGACATCCGCCGGCCCACTCTGATTGTCGCCGCCGATGACGATCCGATGATACCCTGTGAGCTATTCCGCGATTTGCCGCAATCCGACAATGTGCAGATTCACGTCACGCGAGGCGGCGGGCATTTGGGATTCATTGCGAGCGGGGGCGCAGACCCGGATCGGCGGTGGCTCGACTGGCGCATTCTGGATTGGACCTTGGCAATGGAGGCCACCGCAAGATAGGCCATGCAGGTTCATCCGCAGTCCTCGAAATCGGCGTCCGGGAGTTTGGTACTCAAGATCTCCCGCTTCCAATCCGGTTCGTGAATTGCCCAGGCTCGCATCGCCAGCCCTTGATGGTCGCGTCGTTCAGTGCTGTCGGTGTCGTGCGCCTGTTGCAGCAACACCGCCAGACCGCAGGCGTCGGCGACGGCAAAGGCATCGACCGGCGGGGCCGAAATCTCGGCGCCATCCAAGAGCTTGGCAGCGGCCTTCGCGAGGGGAGCGGCAAGGTCGTGGCGGGTGAGTTCCGGCAGCATGAGGGCCTCTCGAGTAGTGAATAAATGTATACAATACGTCGGTGGCGATGCCAGCGTCTCCCGATATTGAGCCAGTCGGCCCATCTCTTGTTCCCCGCAGTGCTTAGAGCCAAACACTCGCCGCCGCCGCGGGAATCGAGTACGATAATAGTTTGGAATCGAAATCCATTATCGAAAGTCGTTATTCATGCAGCAGTTACCGATAGTTGACGCACCGAAACCGAGGGCTGACGACAAGCTTGAAGTTGCCGTTAAAACGGGCCAGTCAAAGGGCTCGTACTCCTTCATTAGCCTCGGCTGCCCGAAGAATCTGGTCGACAGCGAACGCATGCTCGGGCTGTTGCAACTCGACGGCTATCGGCTGCTCCCCGAGCCCGACGGCGCGGACTTTGTGGTCGTCAACACCTGCGGCTTCATCGAACGGGCCCGCGATGAGTCGTTCGCCGCGATCGAAGAGATGTTGGCGCTGAAGCGCAGCGGCAATATCCGCGGAGTCATCGTTTCCGGTTGTTTGGCGGAGCGCGAGCAGGAGGCGCTGCTGGAGCGCTGTCCGGAGATCGACCAACTGGTCGGCGTTTTTGGTCGCGAGATGGTGACCAAGGTTGCCGACCGGCTGATCGGCGGCTTGGACGAACAGCGGAGCGTGTTTCAGCCGGCGCCGGTGCGGCCGCTGTCGGATCGAAACCGGCTGCGGATCACCCCCCGGCATTTTGCTTTCTTGAAGATTTCGGAAGGCTGCGACCGGCTGTGTACGTTTTGCGCCATTCCGAAGATGCGCGGCAAACACGCCACGAAGGCCATGGAAGAAGTGCTGGCCGAAGCCCGTGAGCTGGCCGCCGACGGCGTCCGCGAACTGGTCATCGTGGCCCAGGACACGACCTATTACGGGAAGGATCTGTACGGCGAGCCGCGCCTGGTGGAACTGTTGCGCAAGCTCGAGCAAGTCGAGGGTCTGGACTGGATCCGGTTGATGTACCTGTATCCGATGTACTTCGGCGACGACCTGATCGAGACAATCGCCAATAGCGGCAAGATCGTCCCTTACCTGGATATGCCCTTGCAGCATATCAACGATACGATGCTCCGCCGCATGCAGCGAAGGGTTAATCGGGCCGACACGGTAACCTTGCTGGGCAAGCTGCGGTCGCGAATTCCCGGCTTGACCCTGCGGACGACTTTTATTACGGGCTTCCCGGGAGAAACGGACGAACAGTTCGCCGAACTCGTGGACTTCGTGCGCGAGCAGCGTTTCGAGCGGTTGGGCGTTTTCACGTATTCCTTTGAGCCCGATACGCCAGCGGCCCGCCTGCCGGATCACGTGGATCAAGGAGTCAAAGAGTCCCGCCGCGACCAATTGATGGCGGTGCAGCAGGAAGTGGCATTCGCTTGGAACAATGCCCAGGTGGGCCGCCGCATGGATGTTTTACTTGACAGGGCGGTGCCGGGTGAGAAGCATGCCTGGGTGGGCCGCTCGCATGCGGATGCCCCGGATGTCGACGGCGTCGTTTATGTCACCGGCAAGAAGCTGGCCGCGGGAAAGATCGCTCCCTGCGAAATTGTGGCCGTCAGCGATTACGACCTGGTGGCCGTGGCGGTTGGCAAGCCGCGTTAGCCGTGTAACCGGCGCAAGCCGACGGTCACTTTTTTGCCGCGAACTTAATTCCCGCAAAACCGTGGAAGGACAATGGGAGTGTCGGTTGCCACCAAGAATCAGGCCGGCAGTCGGGTCTTCAACGTCCCGAATCAACTCACCGCGTCGCGGCTGGTGTTGGCGATCGTGCTCTTCGTGTTGATTGCCTTTGAGCTATACCAGGCCGGCATGGTCGTGTTCATCCTGGCCGCCGGCACGGATTGGTTGGACGGTTATTGGGCTCGCAAGTATGGGCAGGTGACGACGCTGGGCCGGATTCTCGATCCGTTCGTCGACAAGATCATCATCTGCGGCACGTTTATTTTTTTGGTGAAGCTGCCCCTGTCCGGCATTGAGGCTTGGATGGCGGTGGTCGTCGTGGGACGCGAACTTCTGGTGACCGCGCTGCGGAGTTTTTTGGAGCAACAGGGGGCCGATTTTTCAGCATCGTTGTCGGGCAAGCTCAAGATGGTCATGCAGTGCACCGCCGCGGCGCTGAGTCTGTTGCGGCTCTCCTACGGTGATACTCCGCCGCCGGAGTGGCTGGCGTCGACATTGCCGGCAGCGGTCTGGGCCGCCGTCGCGCTGACCGTGTACTCAGGCGTGGCGTATATTTTCGCGGCGGTTCGCCTGCTGCAGAACGAAGCGAGAGGCTGAATCGCTGAATGCCAAAGCGAGTTTGCCTGGCAGCTAATTCCCCGCGGGGAGTGCCCCGACGAGCTAGCGCCCCCTGTGGGGTCCCGACACAACGATTCAGAGATACGTCTGCAGGCCGATCAGCCCATCTACCGGTTCATCAGCGGAATTCATGCACGACGCGGACGGCAATTCAATAACCGGGTTTCTCGTGCTGCTTACGGCGGTTCTGTCCGCGAGCGGAGCCGCTTGGCTATGGATTTTTCGCCGCCGGCAAGCAGGGCGGCCGCTGCTGGAGTTCGAGCCACGCCGCCCGGTGCCTTGGGGTTTGACGGACGCCGTGACGATTCTCTTCGGTTGGGTGATGCTGCAATCGTTTCTGGGCGCTTGGTTCCGGCCACTGTTCGGGATGGGGCCCTTGGAACGCGAAGGCCCAAAGTCGCCGGAGGATCTCCGGGTGCTGATGCTGGGCGTTCTTGCGGCCAATGTGTTGGTCGGCATTTGCGGCCCCCTTTGGTTGTGGCTCGGCCGGGGCGCTGACGCCGCCGACCTGGGAATTTCAACGCCTGACCTGGCCGGGGATTTGCGCCGCGGCGCTGTGGCGTTCGCCGCGATTTCGGTGCCGGTCTATGCGATCCAAATGGTACTCGTGCAGTTCTTCCCGTCGCACCATCCTCTGGTGCAGCTATTGCTGGAGACCCAGGATTCGGCCACGGTCGTCCTGTCGGTGGTGATCGCCGCGGTTGCGGCCCCGATTGTCGAAGAACTGCTGTTTCGGCTGGTGCTCCAAGGCGGTTTGGAAACCGCCGAGGCTCGCGCGCTGGCGGCCGTCGACCCTCCGCAACCGATAGCGACGTCAGCGATGGAACCGGACGCTCCGGGTCTGACCGACAACGTGTATGCCGCGCCCCACGCGTCGGACGGTCCGGCGAGCGCGAGCGGCAATCCGGCCGAGGTTCCGCCAGGCTCATCCCCGTCCGACACGCCCGAGATCGTGACCAGCGAGCTGCCGAAAGCGCGCATTTGGGGACTGCCGATGGGAATCTGGCCGATCTTGATCAGTTCTGCCCTATTCGCGTTGATGCACTGGCAGCACGGCCCGGATCCAATTCCGCTGTTCGTGCTGGCCGCGGGGTTGGGGTATTTGTACCGGCAGACGCACCGCCTTTTGCCATCGATCGTCGTTCACATCCTGTTGAACTCGTGCAGCCTGACGACCTTTTGGTTGCAGCCCGGCCAGTAACGGCTCATCGAATCCTGTCGGAAATGACGCCGGTTGCAGCCAGAAATTGCCAAGTGGCTGCTGCTGGCGGCGGCATCCCGCTCGTCTTATAATCGCGGCTTTCGTGCCGGCACCTGGTTACCATTGCTCTAAGAAGAAAGCACACTCATGACGGTCGGTTTCGGTATTATCGGTTGTGGCATGATCTCGAATTTTCATGCCAAGGCGATCGACGAATTGCGCGGTGTCAAACTCGTGGCCTGCTACGACGGTCGCCCGGAAAGCGCCGTGCGGCTTGCGGAAAGCACCGGTTGCCGCGCTTATCCGACGCTCGAAGCGATGCTGGCGGATCCGCAAGTTCATGTGGTGACGGTATGCACGCCGAGCGGCGCCCATTGCGATCCGGCCATCGCCGCGGCGCGGGCCGGCAAGCACGTGATCGTGGAGAAGCCGCTGGAGATCACCCTCAAGCGCTGCGATGCCATCATCGACGCCTGCGAGCGCAATCACGTCACGCTGTCCACCATCTTCCCGTCGCGCTTTCATCAATCCAACCAGCAGCTCCGCGAGGCAATCGCGGCCGGACGCTTTGGCCGAGTCACTCTGGCCGAGGCCTATGTGAAGTGGTACCGCAGCCAGGCCTACTACGACAGCGGAGCGTGGCGCGGCACGTGGCAGCTCGACGGCGGCGGCGCCCTGATGAATCAGGCCATTCACAACGTCGACTTGCTGAACTGGCTGGTGGGACCGGTGGTGGAAGTCTCGGCCTACACGGCCACGCTGGCCCACGAGCGCATTCAGGTCGAAGACACCGCCGTGGCCACGTTGCGATTTGCCAGCGGCGCCTTGGGCGTCATCGAAGCCAGCACGGCCGCGTATCCCGGTTACCTGAAGCGCCTGGAAATCCACGGCTCGACGGGAAGCGCCGCCATCGAGGAGGAAGACATCGTCGCTTGGGACTTCGCCGGCAAAGGCCGCGGCGATGCGGCCGTCAAACGCCAAATGGCCGAGCGCAAAAGCGGCGGCGGTGGGGCCAGTGACCCGTCGGCCATCGGCCACCATGCCCACGCGGCGCAGTTTCGCGATGTGCTCAACGCGATCCGCACGAAACAGGCCCCGGCTGTCGACGGACGTGAAGGCCGCCGCGCCGTGGAGATTATTCTGGCCATTTACAAGGCGGCCGAAATCGGACGGCCCGTGCGACTGCCGCTGGACCGCGATCCGGTGCTGAAGGCTCGCCAGCAAGGGGCGAAAGCGTAGACGCCCGGGCGCTGGCCGCACTGCCAAGCGAAAAAATTTCCCGCCGCGATGGCAAAATGGCTCGATAATTGGTGGCAAAGTAGTCCACTTTGCTGCTAACCTCCGCGACATGAGCCACGAACATAACCCGACGGACGAACTGTCCGAATTGCGCCGGCAGGCGCGAGTCAATCAGCTGCGGCTGAAAATTGCCCAGCAAAACGCAGCCCTGGGCGCTGCGCCGTTCAAGGCCATCGCGATACGCTCGAAGACGTTTTACGATCCGACTAATTACTTCAACCCGCGCGATTATCTGTTCGAGACGCCGCCGTTCTCGGCGGCGCCATGCCCACCACGCTGAACGATCGGGACGAAGGCCGCAACTTTCCGATCTTTCGCACCGAGCAGGAACTGGCCGTCATTCGCGGCGCGGCCCGGTTGCTCACCTCCAGCAACCCGATCGCCGTCGGCGTGCTTGCCAGCCTGACGAATTACGTCATCGGCAACGGCTTTCAGTACACCGACCAGCGCCGCGCGATCCTAGCGCCGGCGAACTGGCCGCTACGGCCAACACCGTGATCGATGAATTTCTCGACGAAAACGATTGGTCGGGCGACTCGGATCGCGAACTGTTCCAGCGCAGCCGGGTCGACGGCGAGTATTTTCTTGGCTATGGCACGTCGGCAACGGTCGCGTGCA
Source organism: uncultured Planctomycetia bacterium (assembly GCA_963807715.1). Classification (GTDB taxonomy): domain Bacteria; phylum Planctomycetota; class Planctomycetia; order Pirellulales; family PALSA-1355; genus CAWECK01. The sequence goes on along the minus strand of CAWECK010000009.1, from coordinate 63,944 downwards.
AGCCCGGGCGATCGAGCCGGACCAAGTGACCGAACCCAGCAACAAGAGCGGCATCGACGAATGGCTCGGCTGCAGCCAGACGTCGTGAGTAATTGGAGATTCGGCGTCCACACGGACGCGGCCGACGCCCAGGCCATTCACGGCTATTACGTGCAGTGGACGAATCGCGATCACGACTGGGATTACTTTCCAGGCGGCAATGAGCCGATCATCCCGCCGGACGGCACGGGCACTTGGATCGAGCATGCCAAGCTCAATGTCGTGCGCAGCGTCAAGCGCGGGCTGAGCGACTTTTTTCCGATTCAAGGCAATCTTGGAATCGGCCCGCCGCGTGCTGCGCAACATGGGCGAAGGCTCCGCCGTGCAAGCGGCGATCGCCTGGATTCAAGAAGTGGCGCCCGGCACGACGCAGGCCCAAGTCAACACCGGCACGATGTCGCGTGCCGACGCCAGCTATACGACGCTCACGCAGCAAGCCGGCAGCCGCACGCATTTGGCTGCAGCAATACGATCCGGCGACGATTCTCAAAGTGCCGAGCGGCCAAAAATACTTGCCCGGCCCGCTGGGCACGCAGCACGCGCCGAATTTCATCACCGCGGCCGAAGCACTGCTTCGCACCGTGGCCGTGCGCTGGAACCTGCCCGAGAACCTGATCACCGGCTCGGCGGCCAACAACAACTTTGCTTCGAGCCTGGTGGCCGAGACGCCGTTCGTCAAATACGCCGAGTCGCAGCAGCAGTTCTACGCCCAGCGCGACCGGCAAACCCTGTGGCGCGTGCTCCGGTTTGCCTGGTCGGCCGGCCGCTTCGGCGACGTGCCTTGGCCGACGTGCGAAAGGCCCTCGCAAATCACGGTCACCCCGCCGCAGATCGAAGTCCGCGATCCCGAAAAGGAAACTCGGGTGCGGCAAATGCTGCACAAGGCGGGCGTCCTCAGCCGCAAGACTTGGAGTGCCCAGGAATCGCTCGACTTCGAGCAAGAGCAGAAGAATTGTAAAGCGGAGGCCGCGACGAAGCCGCCGATTGCTCCGGGTCCTGGAGAGCCGCGATGGCGGACGCGGCCAACAGCGCGGGCCATCGCAGGATGATTCCCACGAGATGGCGGAATCGCTTGAAGAGTGGGATCCATCAAAACATCCCCGCGGCGGCAATCCGAAGAATACTGGTGAATTCTCACAGGCGTCCGGGGGCAGCGGAGCGCCGGCCGGATTCCAGACAGTCGGGTTTCAGAAATCGCCGGAGGCGCAAACCAGGGTTTCGTACACGGACCCTGCCGGGGGAAGTGTCGCGAGTACAACTCCCGGGACTGCGGCAAATTCACAGCCCGATGCGCCTGGCGACAAAACACCGTCTGAAAAGACGCACGACCAGAGCCAACAACACAAGCCTGCGTCCCACAAGGAAAAACTCAACAAGAAAGGCGCTGCTCAACTATTTCAAGCTTCTCTACGGCGACAAAGGCCAGAAACTTCTGAAGGCTTTTGAGAAGGCAGGCGGCGTAATCAATCCCAAGAATGTTTGGTTCGCAAAGTCACGTCTAAATGTCCGGCTCGCCTTCGGACCGCTGGAGATCGGGATTGACGATGCGCTCAATCTCGCGGAGGCCGCTCAGCAGCTCATGGAGCGGCTGTTAGAAGCCAGTAGTCTGACTGAAGTGCGACAGCACTTGAGCCACTCCGGGTTTAAGAACATCGAAGCCCTGATCGATTCTTACAGACAATCCTTCAAGCAAGCAGCGGCGACGGTCGCACTCGCGGCGGAACTGTATTTGTCCGGCATTTCGATCGTGAACGAAGGAGCGGATTGGGTCCTTACTTTCCATGAGCTCTCTGAAGGCAACTACTACGCGGCGATAGCGTTTCTGCCTTTGATACCAGCGGCAGTCGGCAACGCCAGCGTCGTCCTGAAGCATGGAAAGCAGACGATCCACGTCAGTGCCGAGGCGATCCGGAAAATCAAGGCGTTGCCTGTTGACGAACTTATCGAACTGTTAGAATCGACGCGCAACCTCGCCCGAAATATGGAGAAAGCCGGCATAACTCGTCCGGCGAATACGACGGCGCACCACATTGTTCCGGTGACGTTGAAGAAGCTTCCAGGTGCCGAGGAAGCACGCGCGATTCTCGTCAAATTTGGGATTGGACTTGAGAATGCCGCCAACGGAGTCTATTTGCCGACAAGCTTTGACGACGCGGTAAAGGCGGCGAACCACGGCAGTGTGCATACAAAGAAGTATTACGAAGAACTTCTGAAACGCCTAGACACGACAAAATCAAAGGAAGATGTCTTGATAATTCTAGACGCAATTCGCAAAGAACTGTTGACCGGCAAGTTTCCTCATTAGTTGACGAAATCTCAAATGAAGATATTTTCTGTCGGCTCCGAAGATAATCAGGCCTATCTGTACGCGTCGCGTGACGTCATTCAGCGTTGCAATCCAAAGCCTCCTAACTCGCTCGTGCGACTGTGGTCGCCGCCGACATTCGAGCTTGTCGGACACGACGAGTACCGAAGCTACTTGCCGAAGTCCGACTTCCCAACGCTTCTTCCCGGAACGGCGGTACTGAGTGCTCGTGCGGTGGATCATCTGCGTCCGATGCTAACACCGTGTGGAGAAATCCTGCCGATCCGGTTTAGCAACGACGCTGACGAGTTTTACTTGTTCAATGTTACTCGCATCATCAATGCGGTCGATATGGGGTGCTCAAAATTCCTGCCGCTTCCCAGCGGTGCTATTGGGCCATGCGAACGGCTGGTCTTCGACCCCGCACAATTGAAGGACGCCTTATTTTTCAAGAATACCCAAATGGGGACCTATTATGAAATCTTCGCGTCCGAGGCAGTTGTGGAAGCGGTGAGAAAAGCCCGCTTGACTGGCTTCGACTTTGTACAGGTATGGGAATCTTAACGCGTCGTGCCCTCCTAGGATGCTATGCCCCCCGGAAAATCACCACCAACCGCCAAAGCCGTACATATGAATCGACGCACCTTTATCCAATGCGGATTGACGGCAACTCTTGCGACTCCGGTGCTTGCGGCCTTGCGTCATGAACGCCTGGACGATGCTGCCGATGTCTTGGCTCGCGCTACCGCCAGCGGTCAGGTCGCGGCAGCAGTGCTACACGTCAGCCAGCAGCAGACATCGTTCACGCGCGCGTTTGGCAAGGCGCAAACCCAGAACGCGATGTTCCTCTTAGGTTCCATTTCCAAGCCAATCACCGTCACAGCGCTGATGACTTTATTCGACAAAGGAGAATTCAAGCTCGACGATCCTTTGACGAAGTTCATCCCGAAGTTCTCCGGAGAAGGTCGCGATAGCGTAACGATGCGGCATCTTTTGACGCACGTTTCAGGGCTGCCGGATCAATTGCCGGAGAACGATGCTATGCGACAAAAACATGCGACGTTATCGGAGTTCGTCGAAGCCGCTATTCGCACGCCGCTGTACTTTGCCCCCGGTTCGCGATATCAGTATTCGAGCATGGCGATTCTGCTGGGGGCCCGAGTGGCTGAGCTGATTAGTGAAACGGACATCCTTACCCTCGTCGATCGTGCGGTCCTTCAACCCCTTGATATGAAGCACTCCGCCCAAGGGCTCGGTAAGTTTACGATCGATGACATGATCCGGGTTCAAACCGAATTTGCGGCCGTAGAAGCTGGCGGTGGTGACCCGAATGCCAAAGATTGGGATTGGAACAGTTCCTATTGGCGGAAGCTTGGCGCTCCCTGGGGAGGCACTCATGCCTCCGCGCCCGATATCGGACGTTTTCTGGCGGAATTCTTGTTGGAGCAGGGCTCAGTCGTCAGACCTGAGACAGCCCGGCTGATGTTAAGCAACCAAAACCAGGCAGGCCTGACTCCGCGAGGTCTGGGGCTGAATATCGGCGCATCCGCAGGCAGCAAGGGATGCTCGGAAAAGACGTTTGGCCATACGGGTTCGAGCGGGACTCTCGCTTGGGCTGACCCCGCCAGTCAAACCATCTGCGTCGTTTTGACTTCACTTCCCGCCAGGGCCGCTCAACCGCATCCGCGAGACCTGACCTCCGCAAATGTTGCGGCCGCTGCCGGTTGATTGGGCCTAGCGAAGAGTCCCGCGAAGATACGAGCAATCCTCGCGACTCACTTGCGTTATCTGAACCCTGCGTCCCTTTTTTATGCCAAGAACGGAACGCTAATCGCCGAGCTTCATGTGACGGGCGTAACGGACTCGCGAGTATATGGGCTATTCGTCAACGGAAAACAGGGCGAAGCGGAATATCATTTCGATGACATTGACGAAGGTTTGCGATATCTGAAGACTTCGCTATAAGGCGGTTTCAAAGTTCAAGTGCCATTCAGCTGCGTCCCCTTTGTTTCGCCCGCCCGCAGATACCCACGGTTTCGGCGGCATTGCAGCACAGACACGCGCACCGACAGCTATGCCAGTCTGGTAACCTATCACGCAGCGCACCCAGCGGCGGAAACGTTCTCCGCCGCGCAGATCAGTTCGAGCGCGAACTGGGCCACGCGTCGGGCCGCGTCCGGCTTGCTCAGACGGCCGGCCGCCGCGCCCATTCGCTGCCGCAGCATCCGGTCGCCGGCGAGGGCCCGCAGTTCTGCGGCCAAACAATTGTCCAGCCGGCCTTCAACCCGGCGTTCGTCGATGAGTCGGCAAGCGCCGCCGCGCGGAATATTTCCGCGTTATGCCATTGATGATCGTCGGTCGCGCGAGGGTAAGGGAGCAGAATCGCCGGCACGTGGGCCGCCGCGAACTCGGCCAGTGTCGTGCCGCCCGCGCGGCTGATGGCCAGGTCCGTCGCGGCGAGCATGCCGGGCATATCGTCGATGAACGGGGTCACGCGCGCCGCGATCGCCAGTTTCGAATAGAGGCCGGCCGTGGCCTCAAGCTCACGCTGGCCGCATTGATGGACAACGTTCCAACCGCCCAAAGCCGCCCCGGCTTTATAAATCGCTAGCGGAACCTGCTGGTTCAGCGAGCCGCGCCGCCGCTTCCGCCTAAGACGAGCAGCCGCGGCTGGGCGTTGATCTCCGCTCGCGCCTCGCGCCCATTTTTTGACTCAGCGATTCAAACTTCGCGTGCAGTGGATTGCCGGTAATTTCCAGCCGCACTCCCGCGCAGCCGCGGCCGCACTTCGGCAAACGCGCCGCACACCAGGGCCGCTCGCCGCGCCAACCAGCGCGTGGCTCGGCCGGGCACCGCGTTTTGCTCCAGCAGGATGAACGGAATTCGCTGGCTGACCGCAGCGCGAACCGCGGGAGCACTCGCATAGCCCCCCAAGCCGACCACCAGGCTTACCGACTGTTCGTGCAAAAAACGCCATGCCGCGTAATAGCCGGCCAGATTGTCCGTGAGAAATCGCAGCGTCTCGCGGGCCCGTCGTGGCAGAGGCCGGCAGGGGAGCGCGAGATATTCACAGCCGGCTGAAACCACCCTCTCATTCTCGAAGGAGCGGCCGGTGCCTATAAAGGTGATACGCAGCTTCGGCACGAGCAATCGCAACCGCGCGGCAACGGCCAGGCCGGGAAACAAATGGCCAGCCGTGCCGCCGCCGGCAAACACAATGTGCGATTGTCGTGTCATGAGGCGTCAATGCCGAGTCTTCAGCGGGCCAGTGTATTGCTCGACCCTTGCCACGCGCGTGGGAGCAAGGATTCGCGAACTCTGCGTTTCAAGTGTGGTTCCGATTCCGGCCGCCCAGCCGCTCAAGCCGCATGCGGCGCAAAGCAGCGCCGCAATCCAAAACCGAGCGACAATCTTGCGCTCGGGCCAGCCGCGCAATTGAAAGTGATGATGCAGCGGCGCGCACAGAAATACCCGCCGACCCGTGCAACGAAACACGGCGACTTGGGCGATCACGCTGGCCGCTTCGACGACAAACACGCCTCCTAGGACGATCAACAGCAGCTCTTGACGCGCCGCAAGAGCCACCAGGCCCAGTAATCCGCCGAGCGGAAGCGATCCGGTGTCCCCCATGAAGACCGCGGCCGGATGGCAATTGAAACGTAGGAAGCCGAGCACCGCGCCCAGCGCGGCGGTGGCGACAACCGCCATCTCGTGGCCGGTCGCGTACGTGATGACCGCCAACGATCCGAACGACGCGACGAGGCAACCGCCGGCCAAACCGTCCAGACCATCGGTTAGATTCACGGCATTGGAGCTGCCGACGATCACGAGGATCGCAAGCGGTATCAACCAAAACCCTAAATCGAGGGAAACTCGGCCGATCGGCAATTCCAAGAGCAAGCCCCCTGGCACTCCGCATTGCACCTTGTACAAGGCGACGGCCGCTGCCGCAGCCACGACAATCTGACCGGCCAACTTGGCTCGCGCGGAAATCCCGCGGCGCTGCCCCCGGATTTTCGTGAGGTCGTCCGCCAGGCCGACGCAACCCAACCCGACCGTGACCAACGCCGCCAGAGGAAGATAGGGATTGCGCCAATCCCCCAGCAGCAACAAGCTGCCGCATATCGCGGCCACGATGCCCAGGCCGCCCATGGTGGGCGTGGCCTGCTTGTGCTCATGCAATCGTTGCACGGCAGGGGAAGGGCTGTTGATCGGTTCGCGAAACCGAACCCGCAGCCAATCAATCACCCGCGACCCGAAAAAGAGGGCCAGGAAAAAATTCAAGCCGCCGGCCAGAATCGCGCGGGCCTCAAGGCCGATTAGCGAGCAATCCGCTAGCGACGCCGGAGGGGCGTTAAATGCATTGCACAACCAAACGAGCATCGCGTTACCGGGGAATCCCTGCGTCAGATGTGGAAGGCGAGGGAACGAACCGAGTAAGCCCGCCGATTGCGGGCACGAAGCTCCCTTAAAAATCTCTGAGTCACCGGGGCGGCAAGCGCCGCCCCGGTGCTCAGTCCTTAAGCTCCATCGCGAAGCACTTGCCGGAGCAGTCGACCCAGTAACCGCTGCCAGCAAGCATGGCTCCTACCCAGGAGGGAGGGTAGCGTCGGATTCCCGCAAACCCGACGCGTTCGATGGAGCTTACAAATGGTTCCTCAGGGCCATTCATTGATTTCTCGTCCCGGCGCATTCTTCATGCCACCAGGGCATCCCCAGACTTGCTTTCAAACATTTTCGCCCGGCGGACCTGTAACTGGGCAACGGCTTGTTCCAAGGCCAGGGCCCGCGACGCTTTGAACAGCAGCACGTCCCCCGGTTCGAGCAAGTCGTCCAAGTGCGTCAACACGTCGCTGGGAACATCGCAAGCAATTGCCCGGCTGGCCGGCATACCGGCGGCGCGCGCGCCCGCTACCACGTCTCGCGCATGACCGCCGCAAGCCACGAGCACGTCGGCGCCGCACAGCGTGACGACTTCGTCCCCCAACTTGCGATGCAAATGGCCGGCCTCGTCGCCAAGTTCGCGCATGTCGCCGCAAACCACGATCCGTCGTCCGGGAGCGTCGAAGTCTCGCAGCAATTCCAAGGCTGCCCGCATTGCCATGGGACTGGCGTTATAGGTATCGTTTATGACAACCACGTCGCCGGCGCTGCACGACCTCGCAGCGCATCGGCGGCGGTTGAAACTCCGCCAGTCCGCGGGCAATGTCATGCCGCGACAGTCCGAATTTGCGCCCCACGGCGACCGCGGCCAGCGCGCTCGTCAGATGATGACGGCCCCAAACGGGCACCTCATACGGATGACCATCGACGCAAAAATTGAGCCGTCCGTGATGAGACTCAACCTGAGTTGCCACCAGGTCGCAATCCAACGACCGACCGACCCACGTGATTTGCGCCCGGGTGCCCGCGGCAACGCGCCGCAACCAAGGATCGTCTCCGGATAGCACGGCCGAGCCTTGCAGGGGCAGGGCCGCCAACAGTTCGGATTTGGCTTCGGCCACAGCGTCGGGACTGCCGAAGCCACCCAGGTGCGCCTCGCCGATGCGAGTGATCACACCGATGCTCGGCTGGCATAAAGCGGCCAGGGCTGCGATTTCGCCCCGCGCTGGCGGCCAACTCGAACACGGCAAATTCATGATCGGGCCGCAACGTCAGCATGCTCAACGGCACGCCGATATGATTGTTCAGGTTCTTATGGCTGGCAATGCCGCTCGCCGACGTGGCCAGCACGGCGTAGATCATTTGTCGCGTCGTCGTCTTGCCCACGCTGCCGGTCACCGCCACTACGGCGCCGGTGAAGCGACTCCGATTCCACGCGGCCAGGCGAGTCAGCGCTTGCTGTCCATCGTCGACCTGCAAGCTCCAACGACCGGGCAAAGGTTGCACATACGCCCGGCCACGACGACGCCGACCGCGCCGCGCTCGTACGCCTCGGCAGCGAAGTCCGAGCCATTGAAACGCGGCCCGGCCAATCCCCAAAAGACGTCTCCGAAAGCCAACTGCCTCGTATCGGTCACAATCCGCGAAATCCGCGCGGATTCACCGTCGCGCGGGGCCAGCGTCGCCAGCCGCAGCCGGCCACCAACAATTTCATGCAACTGCATTAGAGTCAGATCAAACATGATTCGCCTGGGCGCCGCTGGACGAGCCAGTCCGCGCGATAAAGTTTTCCGTTAACGAATAGGGCCGGCTGTCCGGCCATAACCTTGTACTGTGAATCTCCGGCTATGAGTTTCCGACCGTCATCCGAACACCGTCCAGCCAAGACACACCGGTGGGAGGCGCCAGGTTGTAGAGCCAGCGCCGTGCTACCTCGCGGTCGTCGAAGGGGACGCACTGCGCGCCGATGACCTGGTATTCTTCGTGCCCCTTGCCGGCCAGCAGCACGCAGTCACCCGGGCCCGCCAGGCTCAGTGCTCGTTCGATAGCCCTGGTTCGATCCGGTATCAGTTCGACCTTGGATTGATCGCGCACGCCGGACAAGATGTCCGTGGCGATTTCTTCCGGGTCTTCTCGCCGCGGATTATCCGTGGTGATGATCGCCAGATCCGCTCGCGCAGCGGCCGCTCGGCCCATCAAGGGTCGCTTGCGACGATCGCGCTGACCACCGGCGCCGAAGACGCAAATCAAGCGCCCCTCGGTGACCTGACGTAGCGTATCCAGCACCGAGGCCAAGGCATGCGGAGTGTGAGCATAGTCGACAAACACGCCGTACGTTTGGCCGCACTCCAGACGCTCCAAACGTCCCGATATGCGGTCGACCGCCTCGATTCCTCGCACCACCGCGGCCAGATCAAGCCCGTAAGCGAGTCCCACGGCGGCCGCCTGCAAGCAGTTGTAAACATTATGGTCGCCGATCAACGTCGTTCGGACCGGCAACGTATCGCTTCCGGCCGAAAGCAAGAATGTTTGCTCGCTCCGGTAGCGTTCGATCACCTGGGCGGTGAGTGACGCGGCATTGTCGAGCCCCGCAGAATTGTTGAGGGACACGGTAAGCACCGGCCCCTGCAACAGCGGCAGGTAATCAACACTTACTGGATCGTCGGCGTTCAGCACGACGAGCGATTCAGGCGCCAGATGCCGAAACAGGCGCGCCTTGGCATTGCGGTAATTCCGCAGCGTGCCGTGATAATCCAAATGGTCCTGCCGCACATTCGTAACACAGGCGGCATCGAATCGAATGCCCGCCACGCGCGATTGGCTCAAGGCGTGACTGGAAACTTCCAAAACGGCGTGCGAACAGCCGGCAGCCTCCATCCGCGCGAGCGAACTGGCCAAGACAGGCGCCGCCGGCGTGGTCATTGTCGCCGGCTCCCATTCATAGCCATCGCAGTAGCCCAAGGTCCCGAGCGTGCCGGTGCGGTGGCCGCCGGCCGAAAGGACGCTGGCAATCAGGGCCGTGGTGGTCGTCTTGCCGTTGGTTCCCGTGACGCCGATGACCTTAAGCCGCTGGCTCGGGTTTCCGGCCAAGGCCTGGCACAACTGGCCGTAAGCGACCCGGCTATCAGGCACCACGCAAACCGGCACATGGCTGACCGGCAACAGACGCTCGGCCAGGATCGCCGTAGCCCCGCGCGCCAAGGCCTGACGGGCAAAGTCATGCCCGTCGAACGTCGCGCCCATCAACGCCACGAATAGATCGTCTGACCGGCAACTTCGCGAATCGGCCGAACAGGAGCCGACACGAATGTCCTCCGCGCCAAAGAACTGCGCATCGTCAAACAGTTTGCGTAGACTGATACCTTGGACGTACGATTGGGATTGCAACATCGGGCCAGGCCTCCTGCCATGCGCCGACAGCCACGCAAGAATAGAATTTCAATTTGCAGTAACGGTCACCACGCGGACTCGCAACGAGCCCGTTGGCGGATCCCAACAAAACTCCCGCGGCACGCCGCATCGAACGGCGGTGACGGTCGCCTTCCTGGCTCCCGGCGCACGCTTGCCGCTGTGGGCAGCTATGAATGGTGGCGGGATTGTGGCGATTTTTGCAGTGGCGTCAAGACAGGTTTTCGCCCAGGAAAACAAGGGGAGCGGCCGGCGTTAGCCGGCTGATTGCCCGCGCCGAGGGTGCCACTGGCTTTGCCAGTGCCGGAATTGCCCCCCGGGACTCAAAAATTGAATGCGAATTGAATGCCCGGAGTGTTGCCGGCCAACATCGCGGGCGTGATGATGAAGTCGTTCTGGCCGCTTTTCGTGCGATTGACGGCGTCCACGCCAATCCAGGCCAAGGACCAGCCCATCAGCACTTCGGAAAGATAATGCTGATCGTCATGGATTCTCGACCAACCTGCGCCAAACGATAGCAGGAACAAAGTGGTCTTGGCCGCGTAATTGTCCGTCATGCTGGCCGCAGTGAGAAAGGGAATCGCGCCCATGAAGGCATGGCCGCTCACTCCATGACTGTCGTGAAAAGGCCGCCACTTGGAACCTTCGTCCGCCACGGGGCGCGAGGAACCAAGAGCCTGGTTAAAAAAAATGGTCATCGGCCCTGTGGCCAACATCGCCTGGATCGACCGGTTTCCCCACTGCCCAACGGGCCCAAATGCCGGTATCGAATCCTCCAGAAACGGCCCCGAAAATGCCGTAACGACGAACAGGGGGATCATATACTGACCGTCACCAAAGAACTTGAAGTCTTTCGCCGCTTCATTGCTGAGCGCACCGTTGATGTGCTGGTCGTTCCAATGGGTAAAACGCGTGTCAGCCGGCGTATTTGCCAGGGCGCCAGCAGTAGCCAAACTCACGCCCAGAAGTCCAATCGATCGATAGGAAAACAGATTTTGATAATCGACAAGCAACTCGATCGTCGATTCTTTGAAGCCGGACAGCGTCTTGTCGTAGACGTAAACCGCAGTGCGGCGAACGCCGCTATTCGAGGAATCGAAAGAGCCGGGCACGGAGTCGTCGCCGTCCCAACGTTGAGCGAGGCCGACGGTGGCCGGCGCGATTTCCGAGGAGACATAAGGTGAAACCTCGTCCACCGGCGGTAATCGGACGATCAACAAAGGGCTGACCGCTTTGGCGCCCCCTACCGCCCCTAACGACATGCCCGCGGGAGTGCCCGGCGGCAAGTCGGACCAGTCTGCGCACGCGGCTTTGGAACGGGAACTCAAAGGCAGGCTCCGCGCGCAAAGCATCGCTTAGCGAGCTGAACCTGGCAGGTGTCGCGGCAAGAACCTGCGCCGCGAAACTGCTCATGAGCAGCAGCCAAACCGCCAGCAATCTTGAGAAAACGCGGCGGGGATGCCCGGTACCGATCACGCAGAATGACCTAAACGATGAGATCGCTCCCCTGAGAGCGCGGCAGGATCGCAAAAACGGCTTAGAACCACAAGATCAGCCGCCAATAGACGTTTCGTCGCGGCAGGCCCAAGTCGTAGAATATCGCTTCGGCCGTGCTAGCTCCCGCTTCTGCAGGCATGACGTCGTTCGATCGGGTATTATAGGTAACCATTAATCGCCATCGACAATGGCTAGCGGCTGTTCCCGATCGTGTCTTCAAAATTCAGCAGCCAGGAATCGCCAACTTTCGGGTAATAGCGAACTGTCGCTGTATTCTTCAAGGCCGATCCGCGGTGAAGCATTAATATGACTCCAGACGAATTGGGCATCGAAGGGCTGGCCGAGTATCTGCATTTGGATCCCGCCCAGGTTGCTCGCCTCGCAGACCGTGGTAAATTGCCGGGCCGAAAAGTCGGCGGACACTGGCGCTTTGCCCGCACTGAAATCAACCAATGGCTCGAGCGGCGGATCGGCGCTTCAACCGAAGACGAACTGCTGCAAATGGAGGACATGCTGAGCCGCAATCCGGGCGCTGCCGCCGAACCAGACATCTCAATCGCCGAGTTGCTCCCCGTCGAGGCCATCGCCGCCCCCCTGGTGGCCAAAACCCGCGGATCGGTGATCACTGCCATGTGCGAGGTTGCGGCGCAGACCGGCTGGCTGTGGGAACCCGACAAGATGGCGGAAGCGGTGCGTGCCCGCGAGGATCTGCTGTCCACGGCTCTCGACAACGGCGTGGCCCTCTTGCATCCCCGCCGGCCCCTTCCAAATCTTCTCAGCCAGGGCTTCCTCAGCGCTGGGCGTCAGCGGCCACGGCATTCCCTTCGGCGGGCCGCGGAGTCCTCACCGACATTTTCTTTTTGATTTGCTCGCTCGAAGACCGCGGGCACTTGCGAGTTTTAGCCCGGCTGAGCCGGCTGATCAACAGTCCTGCGCTGCTGGCCGATCTGCGCCGGGTGACCGACGCCAATACGGCCCGGGAATTGATCATGGATTTCGAGCGGCAAATGACCGATTAGCGAAAACAATCCGATGGAAAACAACCCGCTAAAATCGGCTTCGGCGATCGTCGAAGTTTTGCTGATCGGCGAGCAACTGCCAACGGACGAACAAGCCATCTCGGCCACGGTTCCCCCTTGTCGACTGACCTGCGTCAACGACGTTGCGCAGGCGCTAGCCGCCTTGCAAAGCGGCACTTCCGTGCCGGCGCTGATGGTTGTCGTGCAAAACTGGCCCAGTCAAGTTTCTGCTACGGATGTCGACCGGTTGCGAGCTGCCGCGCCGCTGGCGCGGATCTGCGGGTTGCTGGGGACTTGGTGCGAAGGAGAGACTCGGTCGGGCAAGCCCTGGCCCGGAGCCGTACGTTGTTATTGGCACCAATGGCCCGCCCGGTTTCATCAAGAAATCGCCGCAATGGCGGCCGGACGAAGCTCTGTGTGGAGCTTGCCCCCCACAGCCTCGGCCGAGGAACAACTGCTGTCGGCCGTCCCACCCTGCTCGCCGAAGCGACAAGGCCTGCTGGCGATCATCGCCGAAAACGCGGAAACCGCCGCCGCGCTGGCGGACGCCGCCCAGATGCGCGGTTATAAAACCGTGGCCTTACGATCGCCGCGCGGAGCCCAGATATCAGGCGCCGCGGCGACCCTGTGGGACGCCCGCCCCGAGGTGGTCGCCAGTCCGGCCGCGATCAGCGAGGTGCTCTCTGCGGTCGAGGGCACGCCCCTCATCGCTTTGGTGAGCTTTCCGCGTGCTGAAATCGTGGCCCGCGCGAAAAGCCGCCGGAGTGTCGGCGATTGTGTCAAAGCCATTTCTGCTTACGGATCTGTTTTGGCAGGTGGAACAACTGGCTCAGCCGGGCTGTCAGTCGGAGCCGGATTGTCAGGAGGTGCTTTCGACTTCTCGACCTCAGCGGGAGCGTCTTTAAACGCAGCGGCGGCGTCCCCAGCCGACTTCTCGTCGTCGGCCTTCTCGGCGGCCGGCTTCTCAAGAACGCTAGCCGGCGAATCTTTGCTGCCCGGCACGTCCTTCGATTTCGAATGACTGGAACGCCGTCCCGACCATCCCGCGTCCCCTTCGTGACCAGGCGGCGGGCGAGGGCCGTGGTGCCGTGGATGATGATCCGGTCCCCAGCGGTGCCGGAGGCTTTGCACCCACTCGTGCCAACGGTCCCGTTGCCCGGGTTCCAAAACGGCGTCGATTTCAGACTGCATTTGCTCAATCTGGCGATCGATCCTGGGCTGCGTCTCGGCCCGAAGTTTTTCGATTTCGAGGTGCCGCTCGCGCACGATGCGGTCGACTTTGGCCGTCTGCTCCTCGCTCAGATCCAGCTTTCCGCGCAACATCGGCACCAGCCGACCAGGCACTTCGCTCGGGCGTTGCATCAGGCTCGTCCAGCCCTTGCGATGCATATAATCCATGCTTCCTCCCCCGACGATGCCGCCGGAGACGAAGACGAGCAATAGCACAAACGCCAACAGCCAACGGCCGCGGCGGGGTGGGGCGGAAACGGGCGCAGGTTCCAGCAGTTGGTCAACGGTCATTGCAACACCAGCGTAAGCGGATTCAAACAGGTTACCAGCGTGTCTCCCACGGTGTCCCATCCCGGCAGGAGCAGGGCGACAGCGACCACCGCGGCGGCGACCGACACCGCCGCACAGACGATCACCAGCGGATCAACGGCTGCGACAGCAACCTCCGAACGTCGACTGAGCGACCGCAAGACCGCGACACGCACGTCCAACGCCGGCACCGGTTCGCGACGGGCGATGGCCGCCAATCGCTCAAATTTTTCCCAAGTCGTCATACATCCACCTCGGCTAACATGCGTTTCAGTTTCCCCCGCGCGGAACGCCTGCACCTTGATCATCGGCACGCTCCAGCCAGCCAGCAAAGCCGCCTCGGCCACCGAATAGCCTTCTAGATAAAGGAGCGTCAACACCAGGCGGTCTCTCGGTCCCAGGCGGGCCAACAAGGAATGCACCAATTCTCCGGCCGCCGCTGCATCTCCATTGCCATCCAGGGCACCCAAGCCGTCAATGTGATCGTCCAGCCGACTCATTCCGCGACGTCGCTGGCGGGCTTGCAATTTCCAGTGACGGTATCCCACCCGCGTGGCGATCTTATGCAGCCAGTGGGCAAACGGTGCCTGGCCGCGGAAACCCCGCAGGCTAAGGTAGGCTTCCACGAACACGTCCTGCACCATTTCTTCGGCTTCCGCGGGCTGCCGGCTGAACCACCGCATGCGGGCAGCAATTTGTTGCTGGTAGCGGCCAATCAATCGCGCGTAGGCCTCTCCATCGCCGCCGAGGGAGGCGCGGATATCGTCCGCATCGCTCGCGCAGTCATCGGCAACTAGCTGTGCCGCTTGTTGTGCCTCGACACCAGCGGTTAATACCAACGACCATTTGCCGACGACAGCGTGGGCCAAAATAGCTGTCATTTATCGTCCTTCTCCCAGCATCCGGGCGTCCCCCACCGCATTCGTATTGCGGGCAATGACCGACCGCCTCTTAGTTGTTGTGACAATACTGACTGAAGTGGTTACAGATACGCAGTGTTTTCCTCGACATCGGGCCCTATTCGGCGGCCTCCTCAGTGCGTCAATTATAGGGATTCTTCCGCGGTTAGCACACAGGCAGTACCCATCGAAGGAGGGGTTCTCAAAACCTGCGGCTAATACAAAGCCTCACGTTAAATCCTCCTCCCATACCGTACGGTAGCCGCCCAGCAATTCCACATACTCGAACAAGCGGCTGTAAAACGGGTCGCTGCTCAAGGTTGCGCTGTCCCCGATGATGATCAGCTTGCGCCGCGCTCGGGTCAGGGCCACGTTCATCCGCCGCGTGTCGGCCAGAAAGCCGATCTCGCCCGTCGGATTGCTCCGCACCAGGGTCACGATAATGGCCTCTTTTTCACGACCTTGAAAACCGTCGACCGAGTCGATCTCCACGGCGAGCCCCTTCAAGAGTTCGCGGAGCAGCCGCACTTGAGCCGCATAGGGGGCGATGACCGCGATATCTTCCGCCGCAACGCCTGCGGCCACCAGCGCGCCGACATAACGGCACACCAGTTGGGCCTCTCGCGGATTCAGCCGGCTTTCGCCGTCAGGCTCAGGTTGCTCGTCGTAGCTGGCTCCCGCCGTGTCGATCAATTCCACCGGCGATTCGGTCAAACGCCCCGGAGCGACGCCGGGCAGATCGACGAGCCGATGGCCGGCGACCGACTCGTGCGCGATCAGGGCCGCGTCGTAGAACTCGAGCGACGAAAACTCCATGATCGATGTGTGCATGCGATACTGGAGTGTCAGCCGTCGGGCAAGCCGCTCGCCGTCACTCTCCGCGAGCCGCTGGAGCATGCTCACGGCAAAGCCTCCTTCGACCGCGGCCGGAGCGATTACCGTGGGGGGCAGTTGGCAATGATCGCCGGCCAGCACGAGCCGGCCGGCTCGGGTCAGCGGAATCCAGCAAGGGGGCTCTGTGCTCTGCCCAGCTTCGTCGATCACGACCAGGTCAAAAGTTCGGTCCCCCAGAAGTTCGTCGTCCAGCCCTGTCGTCGTCGCACACAGGACGCTCGCGTGATCGAGGATCTGCTCGACGGTTTGCCGTTCAATCCGCCGCGCATCGGCGAACAATTCGCGCGCCTCGCGGCGCATGGCGTTCTTCGCGCCAGGCTCGGGCTTGGCGCGCGTAAAGCGATTGGCACGCCGCTGCAATGCCAGTGCGTCGCGCACCAGCTTGCGGGCCAGTTGCAAGTCCTCGTGCCCATCCACGAGCAGGTCGAGCGACCGTGAACGGAGCGACTCGGCCACCCGGGCCGGATGCCCCAGCCGCACGGCGTTGACTCCGGCACCGATCAGCCGCTCCAAGATATTGTCGACCGCCACGTGGCTCGGAGCGCAAGCCAGCACCTTTTCTCCACGAGCGACGGCCTGGCGAATCAGCTCGGCGACCGAGGTCGTTTTGCCGGTGCCGGGCGGACCATGAATGATGGCCACGTCGTCGGCCGACAGGGCCAGGCTCACAGCGTCGCGTTGCGATTCATCGAGAGCCGAATCGAACCAGTCGATCTCGGCCATTTCCCGGAAACGGGGCTCACGCTCGCCCAGCAGGACTTTGCGCAGTTCGGCCAGCCGGCCCGAGGTGGCGGCGCGGGCCCGATCCATCGCCGCCCGTTGCCGCAGCCGCGTCACCTCGTCGTATGCCATGTCGATGCGCCAAGTCGCCTCATCGTCGAATTCATCGGGCAAGCTGTCCGTGGCGACAATGATGTTTTGCGACGTTCGCCGTGAGACCACGCCGCGCAATCCGCGAACGGTATTGCCTTGCTCCTGCGGCGTTATCAACACCGGCGATCCGACGCCGATGCGCGTCCACGGCATTTCCAAAGTCCGGTTGCGTTTAACCAGCGTCAGCAAAAATCGGCCGCCTAGCCCCGCCGACACGTCATTCACCACCAGGTTTACCAGCGCTCGTCCGGACGACTCCGCTTCGGCCGGCGGACAGCTTTTCGCGCGCCGCTAGAATCTGTTCGGCTTCGGCCTCGGCTTCCAACTCCATCAGCCGGAGCAAGCGTTCGAAGTGGTCGTTGTGGCCGCCCGTGGAAGTCGCCGCGCCGTCCGTCCAAATCCGCAGCCGTCGGCCGCGGAGCGTGGCCCCTTGCAGCGATTGCACCAGCCGCAATTGCCAGCGGTCGGGCACCTCAACGGCCGCCGTTGAGCCGCGAAACTCAATTGTGCCAACATGTTGCTTGGAAATACCTCCGCTCTTGCAGAGCAAGTCCAGAATGTCGCCAGGCTTCGAGTGAGCAGAAACCGGTTCAAGATAGACGAGGGGCATCGACCAAGCCGCGAAATCGAGAAATGAAAAACCGAAACCAATAGGAACACTTGCCATCCTAACAAGGACCTGCTGCGGCAGACGACCCGGACGGCGAATTTCCCGCCTTTTGGCAAAATGGCTCGATAATTGGTGGCAAAGTAGTCCACTTTGCTGCTAACCTCCGCGACATGAGCCACGAACATAACTCTGCGGACGAACTTTCCGAATTGCGCCGGCAGGCGCGAGTCAATCAACTGCGGCTGAAAATTGCCCGGCAAAACGAAGCCCTAGGCGGCGCTGCGGCGATCGGGCTACAGCGATACGCTCGAAGAATTCTACGACCCGGGCAATTACTTCAACCCGCGCGATTATCTGTTCGAGACGCCGCGTTTCGGCGGCGCCCCGCCCACCACGCTGAACGATCGGGACGAAGGCCGCAACTTTCCGATCTTTCGCACCGAGCAGGAATTGGCCGTGATTCGCGGCGCGGCCCGGTTGCTCACCGCCAGCAACCCGATTGCCGTCGGCGTGCTTGCCAGCTTGACGAATTACGTCATCGGCAACGGCTTTCACTACACGACCAGCGCGCGCCGGCGCAGCGCCGGCGAACTTGCCGCTACGGCCAACACCGTGATCGATGAATTCCTAGACGAGAACGATTGGTCGGGTGACTTGGACCGCGAACTGTTCCAGCGCAGCCGGGTCGACGGCGAGTACTTTCTTGGACTATGGCACGTCGGGAAAGGTCACGTTCAGGCCCGGGCGATCGAGCCGGACCAGGTGACCGAACCCAGCAACAAGAGCGGCATCGAAGAATGGCTCGGTTGCAGCCAGACGTTCGTGAGTAATTGGGGATTCGGCGTCCACACGGACGAGGCCGACGCGCAGGCCGTCCACGGCTTTTACGTGCAGTGGTCGAACCGCGACACCGACTGGGATTACTTTCCAGGTGGCAATGAGCCGATCATCCCGCCGGGCGGCTCTGGCACTTGGGTCGAGCATGCGAAGCTGAATGTCGTGCGCAGCGTGAAGCGCGGGCTGAGCGACTTTTTTCCGATCGACGGCAATCTGGAGTTGGCCCGCCGCGTGCTGCGCAACATGGGCGAAGGCTCCGCCGTGCAAGCGGCCATCGCCTGGATTCAAGAAGTGGCGCCCGGTACAACCCAGGCTCAGGTTAACACCGGCACTCTTTCGCGCGCCGACGGCAGTTACACCACGCTCACGCAGCAAGGCACCAGCCGGACGCATTTGGTGCAGCAATACGATCCGGCTACGATTCTCAAAGTTCCCAGCGGCCAAAAATATTTACCCGGCCCGCTGGGCACTCAGCATGCGCCGAATTTCATTACGGCGGCCGAAGCGCTGCTGCGCACCGTGGCGCTGCGCTGGAGTCTGCCGGAAAACCTGATCACCGGTTCGGCGGCCAACAACAACTTTGCTTCGAGCCTGGTGGCCGAGACGCCGTTTGTCAAATACGCCGAATCGCAGCAGCAATACTACGCCCAGCGCGACCGCAAGACACTGTGGCGCGTGCTCCGGTTTGCCTGGTCGGCCGGCCGCTTCGGCGACGTGCCTTGGCCGACGCTGCGAAAGGCCCTCGAAATCACGGTGACACCGCCGCAGATCGAAGTGCGCGATCCCGAGAAGGAAACTCGGGTGCGGCAAATGCTGCACAAGGCGGGCGTCCTCAGTCGCAAGACTTGGAGTGCCCAGGAATCGCTCGACTTCGACCAGGAGCAGAAGAACTTTCGGCAAGAGGCGGCAGAAACGCCCGGCGCGCACGAGGCCAGACACGCAGCAAACGACAATCCGCATCCGACGGCCGAATCCCTGGAACATTGGGCCCCGTCAAAACATCCTCGGGGCGGCAACCCGAAGAACATCGGCGAGTTCTCAGAGGCGCCCGGCGGTAAAGCAACAGCCGCGAGACGACCGGCGACAGCGAAGAACGGACCACAAGACGTTGACGGTCAACAACGCCCTAGCAAACCCCATCGCCTGCCTCTCATGATGGGTTCCGTCGATGTTACCGGAGCACCCGACGAGGAAGCCGTCCTCGACGCGCTCGAATTGGCGTATAGAATCCAGGAAATCGAGCGGCAGATCGAAGCCAAGAAAAAGCAGATCAACGATAACTTGCATTCCTGGTTTTTCCCGGTGAGTCCAGGATATCTCCGACAACTCAAAGCAGAACAATCGCAGCTTGAGCAACAACTTTCCGATTTACAGCAGGAATTCACGGACAACGGTTACGACAAAATTCGCTGGTCGGGAGCTTCCGGCGACGATCTTAGCAATAACATTAGCGGCGAAGGCCTGCAAGGAGCTAAGGACACATTGGCCGGATCAGGTGCTCTCGGTGGGCTGCAAGAACCGCCATTTTCGGATCCACTCAATACGGTGCCTTTGGTCGGTGGCCTCGTCGCGGGCGGTATCAGGGTGGCGGGTGGCCGACTGCTGCTACGCCGTTTGCTGAAACGACGTAGCGTGCCCAAGGGAGGGCGGCCTAGGATTGGGGCGGAACTTGGACGGGGTGCGGAGGGCGTCGTATATGAAAGCCCCGATCAGTCTGGGTGGGTGGTTAAGGTGTTCCGCCAGGGCCGCACGTCTCCGCTGCAAGCAAGAAACGAATACTCTAATCTGGAAAAGGCACGGGCTATTCATCTGGAAAACGTGGTTAAAGCCCATGCTCCTTCCAATCCCCGACAGGGATTCCTTGTCAAGGAGAAAGTGACCCCATCAAGCGCGCCACCCGACATGGCCCAACGAGCTCAACTGCTGCGTGACTTTCAAAATATACCGGATGCGGGAAGTAATCTGATTTGGGGTACTACACGCGGAAATCCGACTCCCAGATGGATACTCATTGAGTAAAGACGCCGTCTCATATAGGGCGAAAGGGAAGAGCAATTATGGACCAGGTTGAAAATGAGTGCACGACGGCCCTAGAACTTGTTACCTATGCCCAAGCGCAAGGCTTCGATTTGGAACCTCTGCGTAACGATTCTCTGTTTCAGAAGAATCAGCGATGGGTCTTTTTCTGGCGAAACATAAACGGGCTGCCTTGCAGCGGGCCTGCCAATGAGAAGCCGGGAACGTTACATTACAATATGCAAGGTGCGATAGCGATGTTACCAGATAGGCTTATAGGTTCGGTTAAGACTTTTCAAGGCGGATGGACCGAGGCGGGCACGGTAGATGGTGTTGCACAGGCTTTTGAATTGGTGAGAGCCTGGTTGGTGGATGCAAAGGCGGTCGACGACTTGCCTCAGAGATCGGTCAGGCGGTCTGGAGTCACATAAGAGACAGTGAAAGACACCGACAAGACAGACGAAGACACCCAAGAAAATCGATCTAAGACACCCACATTTGACAGTGCAATCGCCCGATATAGCTGGGTGTCTGACATTCGGGTATACGTGACCGGCTATGATGCTGCGGTGAGCGGCTGCTGGACGTACAACCTATGAACAGTGGATCGATCCCATATCGTTTGTGTGCTCCGCGCGAAATGGCTGGGTGTCTGGAATAGAATCTGGCTCGACAATGGCCACTGGACATCGGAACCGCCGCCGGTCTCCGACGTTGTACCTCTGCCGCGCCGTACATGACCAACCGACTCTGCTCAGAGGATGCGTTGACCTTTATGAAAACGATTTTCAGTTGCGACGAGCTTCGCATCGGGAGTGCAATTATCCCTCCCTTCTTGGTATCCGCCAATGAGTTTGTTGGCCTGGCTCCTCCAAACTACTATCAGGATCATCGGAAAGTCCTGATGCAATCCATTGGCGGCCTGATTCCAAATGCCGGAATTCGCATCGGCGGAAAGTCGGCGGTGATTCTCCCGTTAGGATACCGGCCACCGGGGCATACGACGAAGCGAGACAAGCTCGTTGACCTTGCGTTGAAGGCTGGGCTTTCTCAGGTTTGCGCCAAGAGAATCAGCGCCGGTCTACAAGTTGATCCGCACGAAGTCTACGTGGATCTGCAAATCACGCCGCGGTTGCTATTTGACTTGCAAGTTGCGTTTGCTCAAGAGGCGGAACTGGTTGTGTTTTCGACGTGTGGTTTGGATCCGTGCGGTATCATGGCCGTCAACGCCGCGGTCTCCGGCATGCTGGACCGCTGTTCGGCTATCGACGTGTTTTCGGTGTCACTGATCGAGTCTTACGAATCGTTGATGTCGTTTAGCAAAGTGATTCGCTGCCGGGATCTATCGGCTTAGCTTGGGACGAGGAAAAGCGGGGATGAAAAGGACAAGACAGACGAAGACACCCAAGAAAATCGATCTAAAACACCCACATTTGACAGTGCAATCGCCCGATATAGCTGGGTGTCTGACATTCGGGTAATAACTCGACTACTCCGTAAGCTCCTGTAGCCAAGCCTCGAAATCTATCTTCTCGAACAAGTATTCGCGATCCGAAGTCGGAGTGTCCGCGCCTGCAAGGTTATCAAGCGCGTGCTTGACTTTACGATCCAATTCACGGTTTTCGATCGAGAAATCGTGGAACTTTGTGACCCATGGCGAGGCCCAAGCAGCAGCTACCTCGCGGGAAATCTCACCCGCAACCAGTTGCTTCAGTTTTTGGGCAACTTGCGGGAACGTTGGTTGATTAGCGGCTTCCGCCATAGTTCCCCCCTGCGTCAAAGAAATAGTGCACTTTCGGGCCACCTGTCTCTGGACGAACTTGCCGTACCGCACCGGAGCGGTCAATGGTTTCAAACCATGTGCGAGAGTTGCCCGTTGAGGGGTCCCATTCGCGAACTTTTCTCAGGCCGGCCATCTCGCCGGGAGTTCGCGCCGGCGTGAGTTCACCGTAGAAACGGTAGCGGCCATTCTCAAGCTGGCGGATTCCTGCCGAACCATACTCCTCAGCTTGCCGGTAAAACTCCTTGAGCCTAGCGTATTGAGCCGCGGATTCCACCCCGCTTGTAGTTCGCGGAACGGACACGTCTTACCGGCTCGGCCTACGTCGCCTGAATGATGCGTACGTTTGCCAAAAACTGAGCATCTCCATGCAAGCATGGACATGGCCCTCGGCACCCAGCCCCTGAGCAACGGGGCCGGTAGCTGCTAAAATACATTCCTTTTGCGGTACCTGTATTTTCGGACAGTTTATGACCAGACTCCTATTAGCAATACGCATCTTCTTTCGCGTCCTCTTCAATGGCGACGTCGCCATTGAAGTGGCCACGGCTTTGCTCCCCAGCCCGGCAACCGCCAAGACAACGCCCGCCACAACGCCGCGTCCAAACTCGCCGTCACCGGGGCGCAGCGAAGCGCTGACCCTTTTGGCCACGCTGCAGCGTGAGGCTCGTTTCGTCGATTTCGTTCAGGAGCCGCTGGGCAGTTTCTCGGACGCTCAAATTGGGGCCGCGGCCCGCGACGTCCACCGGCTGTGTGCCGAGGTGATCGGTCGCGTTTTCGAACTGCGACCCGTGATCGATGCCGCTGAAGGGAGCGATGTGGATGTCCCCAACGGAGTTGCGGCCATGCGGTTTCATTTGCTGGGCAACGTCGGGGCGCCGGCGCCCCGCCGCGGCAAGCTGTGCCACAAGGGCTGGGAAGCCACCCATTGCCAGTTGCCCCAGTGGACCGGTGACGACGATGCCCGGTTGATCGTAGCTCCGGCGGAGGTTGAACTACGGTGACGATAAAGTCTCAAGCGATTGGCAAGTATTGCGTAGGAATCGATCTCGGCACGACCAACAGCGTGCTCGCCTTTGTGCCGTTGGAAGTGCCCGATGCAGCGGTCGAACTGTTAGCCGTCCCACAGCTTGTGGCCGCGGGTACGGTCGAAGACCGGATTGTGTTGCCGTCGTTCCTTTATCTGCCCACCGAGCAAGAGCGCTCCGGCAAAGCCTATGCACTCCCCTGGGACGAGCAGCCGGGATATGTCGTCGGTGAAATGGCCCGCCGGCAAGCGGCTGACGTTCCGACTCGCACCGTGGCTGCCGCCAAAAGCTGGCTGTGCCATAGCCGGGTCGATCGCCATCAGCCGCTACTGCCTCCCGGGGCGCCGCCGGAAGTCGACAAGGTCTCGCCGGTCGAAGCGTCACGCCGTTATCTGGCCCACCTGGTCGCTGCTTGGGACGCGGCCATGTCCGACACGCCGCTGGCCCAGCAGCAGGTCGTCCTCACGGTGCCGGCATCCTTCGACGCCAGTGCCAGAGAGCTGACCCGCGAGGCGGCGCTCGCGGCCGGGCTGCCTGAGGACCTGATGCTGCTTGAAGAGCCGCAAGCTGCCGTGTACGCCTGGCTTGCCGACCAGGGCGACCGCTGGCGGCGTCAGCTCAAATTAGGCGACACCTTGCTGGTCTGCGACGTGGGTGGCGGAACCACCGATTTCACGCTCGTAACAGTGGCCGAGGAAGGGGGCGAATTGGTTCTGCGGCGCATGGCCGTCGGCAATCACCTTTTGCTGGGCGGCGACAACATGGATCTGGCGTTGGCGCATCATGCGGCAACGGCATTTAGCGAGAAAGGCATCTCGCTCGATCCCTGGCAATCGGTGGCTCTGTGGCATTCCTGCCGCGCCGCAAAGGAAGTCTTGTTAGCCGACGGCGACGCTAAAGGCGCGCCGAAAAGTCAGTCGGTCACGGTTCTCGGACGCGGCAGCCGCTTGATCGGCGGCACGGTTTCCGTCGAGCTTGGCGCAACGAAGTGACAGCCCTGCTGCTCGACGGCTTCTTCCCTAAGTGCGCTGTAACGCAGCGGCCGGCCAGACGCCCGGCCAGCGGATTCCGCGAACTCGGACTCCCCTTCGAATCCGACGCCGGCATCACGCGGCATCTGGCCAGCTTTCTCACGTCTCAAGGGGACAAACAAGCCGGACCGGTGCGCCCGACGCACGTGCTGTTTAATGGCGGCGTCTTCAAAGCGCCGGTCTTGCGCGAACGCTTGCTCGATGTGATCGGCGGTTGGTTCTCCGCCAGTACAGCGGCTCAATCGCCGCAGCCGCTGGAAGGAAATCACGATTTGGACCTGGCCGTGCGCGCGGCGCCGCTTATTACGGCCTGGCCAAACGCGGCGCCGGCGTCCGTATTCGGGGCGGGACTGCCCGGGCTTACTACGTGGGCATTGAAACGGCCGGTTTGGCTATTCCCGGCGCCCCGCGACCTTTGCGAGCGTTGTGCGTCGTGCCGATGGGCATGGAAGAAGGAACGGAAACCGACGTGCCCAGCGAAGAGATCGGGCTGGTCGTCGGTGAGCCCGCCGCGTTCCGCTTCTTCAGTTCCTCCTCGCGGCGAGACGACCGCCCCGGCAGCGTGATTACCAACTGGACAGAAGACGAAATTGCGGAGACCGATTCGCTCGAAGCCACGCTGCCGCCGGCCGGCGACTTGGACGACAGCTACGTGCCGGTCCGCTTTCATGCCCGCATCACGGAACTGGGAGTGCTTGAACTGTGGTGTGTCAGCACGACCAGTGGGCATCGCTGGAAGCTGGAGTTCAGTGTCCGCGACGACGCCGAGGCGCCGGCCTAAACGTCGACACGCGGATTGGAGAATCTGCTAAGCATTTATGGCTGACACTTCGAATCCGCTGGAAACCGATCAGCCGGCGGCACGATTCGTCGTCGGCATCGATCTGGGCACGACCAATTCTGCGGTCGCCTATGTCGACACCCACGCGGAGCCCTGGCAAGTTAGCACGTTCAAGGTGCCGCAATTGGTGGCGCCGGGCGTGGTCGAGCCGCGCGACACACTTCCCTCTTGTCATTATCAACGGGCCGAAGGGGAATTCGCTGCCGAGGCTTTCAAACTTCCCTGGTCCAGCGACGATCCTGATTTCACGGTCGGATTCCTGGCCCGCGATCAAGGGACGGCCGCACCCGGTCGTTTGATCGCGTCGGCCAAGTCGTGGCTATGCCATGCGGGGGTCGATCGTCTGGCGGACTTGCTGCCGTGGCATGCCGCGCACGACGTGGACAAACTGTCGCCGGTCGAGGCCAGCGCCGCGCTATCTGCGTCACATTCACGCCGCCTGGAACTTTGCCCATCCGCGCCATCCGCTCCAGCAGCAGGACATCGTGCTGACGTTGCCGGCTTCGTTCGACGAGGTGGCTCGGGAGCTAACCGTACGCGCGGCCGCGCTCGCCGAACTGCCGCGGGTCGTGCTGATCGAAGAGCCACAAGCCGCATTTTACGCCTGGATTTATTCGCAGCATGACCAGTGGGACCGCGCAGTTCAGGCCGGGGAAAAAGTCCTGGTTTGTGATGTCGGCGGCGGCACGTCCGACTTTACGCTGATTCATGCCCGCCAGGAGAGTGGCGGCAAGGTGCAGTTCCAACGCGTGGCTGTCGGCGAGCACTTGATCCTCGGCGGTGATAATCTCGACCTGGCCCTCGCCAAATTCGTGGAGCAACGGCTCATGGGGGACAGCAAAACTCTGGAGCCTCGGCAGTGGGCCGTGCTGGTGCGCACCTGCCGGCAGGTCAAGGAAGCGCTGCTCGGATCTGACCCGCCCCAGCGGCTCACCGTCAATCTACCGGGAAGTGGCTCGCGTTTGATCGGCGGCGGTCTGCAAATTGAAGTCACCGGCGAGGAAGTGCGGAGCCTGCTGGTCGACGGCTTCTTTCCCCACGTTCCGTTCGATGCAAAACCGGCGGCCCGACGCTCCGGGTTTCATGAATTCGGCTTACCCTACGCGCCGGATGCCGCAATCACGCGTTACCTGGCGGGCTTCCTCACCGCGCACCGCCATGTCGTTGCCAAGGCAACCCGTGCGGCCACTGCGGTGGATGACAGTGCGACCGCCGGCGCACAGGATCCGGCCCGGCCCGACGTGTTGCTGTTCAATGGCGGTGTGTTTGCCTCGCCCCTGTTGCGCGACCGGGTCGTGGAGGTCGTCGGCAATTGGTTCGCGGGAAATTCGTCCTGGCGTCCGCGACTTCTGGCGAATGCCCGGCTGGATCTGGCCGTCGCCCAAGGGGCAGCGTATTACGGCATGGTCCGTCGCGGCGCCGGAGTGCGGATTGCGGCCGGACTCGCGCGTACCTATTACATTGGCGTCGACGCAGACACGACGCCCCAGGATAACCTCACCGCCAAAACCAGCGCTTCGCAGCTTAGCAACGCCACCGAGTTAACCCAGTTGAAACCCGAGCACGAGCCTACGGCCATCTGTCTGGCCCCGGCCGGCGCCGAAGAAGGTCAAACCATCGACCTGACCCAGCGCCGCTTCGTTTTGCGGATCCGCGAGCCGGTCGAGTTTCCGCTCTACGTTTCGAGCACCCGGCTGACGGACCGGCCTGGCGAGCTAGTGACCGTCGATCCTGAACAACTGACCTCGTTGCCGCCGATCCGCACCGTGCTGCAAGCCGGCAAGAAGGCAGCCCTCGCCGAGACGGTCCAGGTCGCAACTCCATGCCCGGCTGACCGAGATCGGCACGCTCGATCTGTGGTGCAGCGAGGTCGACGGGCCGCGCACCTGGCGATTGCAATTCGACGTGCGCGCCGCCACGCGGACCGACATGGCCGGCCATCAAGGTCTGGCGGAGCGGCAAGGCATGATCGACGAGCGCACGCTGCAACTCGCCCACAATTTGATCGGCGAAACGTTCGATCCACCCGCCGTCAGCACGCCGCCTCCCGAAGGACTAATAAAACGCCTCGCCGCCGTTCTCGAGATGCCGCGTCAACTTTGGTCTCCTTCGTTGCTGCGCGGCATGTGGGAAGCGCTCATCGATCACGAGGCCGGCCGCAAGCGAGGTCCCATCTACGAGGCCCGCTGGCTCAACTTGCTGGGCTTTTCCCTGCGGCCCGGTTACGGCATGGCCGTAGACGATTGGCGCGTCGCCCAAACCTGGCGACGCTTGCAAGGGCGACTGTTTCATGCCCAGCCCATGTGCCGCGTGGAATGGTGGATTCTCTGGCGCCGCATCGCCGGAGGCCTCACGACCGGGCAGCAGCGGGCCCTGGCCGATCCGTTGATCGCCGACCTGCGGGCCGCCTATCGAACGCTGGCCAAGGGGCGCGGGACCGACTTTCGAGGCGTCGCCCACGAGACGGCCGAAATCTGGCGGCTCTTGGGGTCCTGCGAACTCCTCCCCTCGACGGACAAAATCGAATTGGGCACCGCGCTGACCGAATTGGCCGCGCGTGAAAAAACGCCGGCGCTGGCCGCCGCGGGGGCCTGGACGATCGGTCGCATTGGTGCCCGCGTGCCACTCTACGGACCGCTCAACGCCGTGTTGCCCCCCGAGACGGCGGCCGATTGGCTGGAGCGATTGCTCGCACTGAAGCGCCCGCCGGACACGACGCCGCTAGCACTGATGCAGCTCGCCCGACGGACCGGCGACCGCTACCGCGACATTGCCGATTCCCTGAGGATCAAAGTCCTGCGCAGGCTTGCCACCGACCAAGCGCCGGCCCATTTCATGGAGCTAGTCGAGCAGGGGGGCGAATTGGTCGAGGACGAGCAGGGCATGGTCTTCGGCGACAGCCTGCCGCGCGGACTACGAATCACCTAGAAATCCCAAAGCGGGCCTGGCTTTAGAGTTCGGTGACGGAGCGAGCACAGCGCCACCAGCCACTTTACGGAGCCCCTACATCGTCGTGCCGACACTCAACTCGCGGCAACCCGCAAACGCCAGCGTCGTACGCTGCAATCGCCAGCCAGGGCATCCATTCCTGATCCCGGTGGGCAACACACTCCGCCAAGTCTCACTCGTCGGCGGACTTCGCTTTTGATATTCTGCATGATTGTGGTCGCTTCCTGACGCGGCTCAGGGTCCGCGCCCTGGCAGGGCTTCCCGCAAGAATAAAGGATTCAGACGCTTGCAAATTCCTCGCAATCCCACCCGGGCAGTCCGCATCGGTTCAAAAACCATCGGCGACGGCCATCCGGTGGCCGTGCAGAGCATGACCGCCACGCACACCCAAGACGTGGACGCGACCGTCGCTCAAGTGCAAGACTTGGAGCGCGCCGGCGCCGACGTGGTGCGCATCGCGGTGGATAGCCAGAAAGACGCTGTCGCCCTGGCCGAAATCCGCGCTCGCACCACGGCCAATTTGTCGGTCGACTTGCAGGAAAATTATCGCCTGGTGCAGCACGTCGCTCCGCACGTGGACAAAGTCCGCTACAACCCCGGCCACCTGTATCACCACGAGCGCGAGAAGCCCTGGCAGGATAAAGTCAAATTTCTCGTCGACCAGGCCGGCGAGCACGACTGTGCGATGCGCATCGGCGTGAACTGCGGTTCGGTCGATCCCGAGAAGGTCGAACGGTTCGGTAAAGATTCGCTGGAACCCATGCTGGCCAGTGCCTGGGAACATTGCGAACTGCTCGACTCCCTGGGCTTTACGCGCTATTGCGTTTCGTTGAAAGATTCCGATCCTGCCAAAGTGATCGAAGTCAACCGCCGCTTTGCCGAAGAGCGGCCCGACGTGCCATTGCACTTGGGCGTTACCGAAGCCGGTTTGCCGCCCGACGGCATCATCAAGACCCGCATCGCCTTCGAGCAGCTCATCGGCCGAGGCATCGGCGACACGATTCGCGTCTCGCTCACCGTGCCCAATTCCCGCAAGGGTGAAGAGATCGCCGCCGGCCGCCAGATCCTGGCCGACATTGCCGCGGGCCGGGTCCGCAGCGTCGTCGATTTTGGTCTCAAGACCATGAACATCATCAGTTGTCCCAGCTGCTCGCGCGTGGAGAACGAAGCCTTCATCGAGCTGGCTCAACAGGTGAAGGAAATGACCCGCTACGCCGAGGATCACGCGATCACGATTGCGGTGATGGGCTGCCGCGTCAACGGCCCGGGCGAGACCGACGATGCCGACCTGGGTCTCTGGTGCGGTCCGAACCACGTCAATTTAAAGCGCGGCAGCGAAGATCTGGGGGCCTACCCGTACCAGGAGATTTTGCCCCGGCTCAAGGACGAACTGGACAAACTGATCGCGGCCCGACCGGTCGCTTCGATGTGACGTTTCTTCGCTAAACCTGAGTTTGCCCGCAAGGTCATGGATGACCGCTCGCTCCGTTTGCCGCTGTGCCGTCTTGGCTTCCGTGCTGGCAACCGCCGGTTGCACGCTGTGGCGCCGCGCGCCGGTATTGCCCATGCGCAACAGCGTCGTGCTGGATCAGTTGTGGGTGTACAGCGACTTCTACTTGCCGCAACGCCACCGGCTGCTGGACGAATTGGACGCCCAGCGCGCTAACTTGGCCAAGAAGCTCGCGCTTCCCACCTCGGACGAGCCGGTGTTCGTGTACTTGTTCTCAACGGCCGAACAGTTCCGAGATTTCGTGCATAAGAATTACCCGGAGTTTCCCACTCGCCGTGCATTTTTCGTGGAGAGCGATACGCAGCTGATGGTCTATGCCTACTGGGGCGATCGCGTGGCCGAAGATTTGCGCGCATGAAGTGGCGCATGGCTACCTGCATTCGGTGGTCCGCAGCATTCCCTTATGGGTCGACGAAGGATTGGCCGAATACTTCGAAGTGCCGCATGGGCACCAAGGGCTCAATCGGCCTCACATCCAGGAACTCGCGCAGGCCAAAGCCAAGGGCTGGGAACCCAACTTGCGACGACTGGAGGAACTGACCTCGGCCTCGGCGATGACTCAGCTCGATTATGCTGAAGCCTGGGCATGGGTCCATTTTCTCCTGGAAACCACGCCCGAGCGGCAACAACTGCTGCGAACCTATTTGCAGTCCTTGCAGCAGGAAGGAACCCCTGAGCCGCTCTCCACAAAATTGCGCGGGCTGCACTTGGATTACGAACGCAAACTCGTCGAATACTTGACGTGGCTGCAAGGGCTGCCGAAGTAGCGAGCCTAGCCGGGAGCGCGACCGACTCTTACGTGTGTGGCACGCTGATAATACTCAACTGGCTGCTGGCGGGCCCGCTTCAATATGTATGCTGCGAAGCCGTGTCGCCGGTCTTGCGATAATGAACCGCTTCGTCCACGGCTTCGAATCCCAGCTTGCAAAACAGACGGTACGCCGCCACGTCGCTCGGGTCGATCTGCGCTTCCACCAGCGAAATGCCCTGAGTCGCTAATTGCCGAAAGGCCTCGCCGAGCATGAATGTCGCCAGGCCTTGGCGGCGTTCCGCCGGCAGAACCTGTAGATCGACCAAGCCCGCCGCATGCACGCCCCAACTTGCCGAGAGAGGCTGCATGAGCCAAAACGTGACGCGCGCGCTCGCCGTGCGAGCGTCGCGCGCTTGCAGCTCCCAACGGGTTCGCTCGAAGTTCCCCAGCGTACACGCGTCCCACCAAGAGGTCGACGGAGGATCACAAATGGCCTGAACGCACATCCGGCGGCGGATCTGCATTTGCGTCCGGTCCACCAGCGGACGGAACCGGGCCAGGTCGCGATGCAGCACCACGGTGCGGCCCACTTCCTCGTAGCCGTGCGAGGCGTACAGTTGTTGACGGCGCGGGTCCGACTTGAGGATGCCGCACATCTCGCTCCCGCCGTAGAGACCAAGATAAAACGGATCTCGCCGCCGCACACCCCCGGCCCACAGCGTTCGCGCGCCGCGGCTGCGCAGGTAGTTCTCAGCCTGGGCCAGCAATTCCGTGGCCAGCGAATTGTGCAGTTCCGGGGAGCGCAGCATGAGCATGCTGGTGACCCCCGCGTCCGTCGAGAGCCCGGCTAAATCCTCGCGCGGACCGAAGCCGGCATGCACGAATCCCAGCGGATCGCCATCTTCGACGGCCAGCACCAGCCCCTCGCGGTCGAAGATACTCCTGGTCAGGACCAGTTCCTCGAACATCGCAGCCGACATCGGCTGCGCAAGGCCGCGCTGGCCGGGCTGACTGCGCCACACTTCCGCCAGCAGCGGTGCGTCGATATTGCGAAACGGACGAAACTGGATCAAAGCCACCTACCTGAAGGCCGGTCGAATCAGTCAAAAACCCTAATCGACGTTCGGTCCCCTACGGTAATTCTATCAAAATCACTTCATCTTCGACACGCACGGCGAAATGCGGCTGCGCGATCCGAGGATTCAACTGGTGCCGGCCGTCGCGCACATCGAACTGCCACCCGTGCCAGGGACAGGTCACTATGCAATCGGACACGCTCCCTTTTCCCAATGGGCCGCCCTGGTGGGAACAGACGCCATCCAACGCATAATAAATGCCATCCACGTTGAACAGTGCCAAGACGTGCTCTCCCGCGATGCGCTCTAACGAGGTTCCCGGTGGGCACTCGGCGACTTTTGCAACGGGAACCCACTGCGACATCGCAAGTCCTTCATGTCTTAATTTTACCGAGCTCTGGGCGTCGGCCTAGGGACTTTCCGCCGCTCCCGAGAAACTCACCTGCTGGAAACGGCGCGTGACATTGCGCGGCGCTTCGTGAGTCAGGCCGCTTTCCGTTGTGCCGTGCGCCGTGGTTCGCGCATATCCTTCCAGCGGCGGTGAACCCACCAATACTGCTCCGGCGCCGCGCGGACGAGCTCCTCGAGCCGCGTCGTGAACCATTGGGTCAGCGCCGGCGCCGTGGCCTCGGCGGCGGGCAAGTTCCGGGGATCGGCCAAGGCGTAGGAGCCCACCTCGAAGTGCAACGGCTTGCCCAGGCGGCGGCCAAACCCCAACAACAGGGGCGCCTGATAGCCCAAAGCAAACACGGCAATTGCCTTGTGCGTCGAGGCCGGCCGACCGAAAAACTGGACATAACAGCCCTTGGGCCCCGCATGCTGGTCCACCAGGAAGCCTAGGTTACCTCCCCGGGCCATCAGGGCGTCAATCACGGTGGCGCTACCGTTCTTGGACACGATGTGTTGTCCGCTGGCTCCGCGAAAACGATTCACAAACCGATCCAGATATTCGTTGTCCAACGGCCGCGCAATTCCGTACACGTGAAACCCCAACAAGCCCAGCACGTAACTGGACAGTTCGAAATTGCCATAATGGCCGGAGAGCAAAATCGTTGGCCGCTCGTCAAACAGGGTCCGCATCATGAGCGCCGGCTCGACCAGCGTGCAATAGTCTCGCCAATTCGTGTCGTGAATCTTTCGCGGAGCGTGGGCCATCTCCACGACCATTACGAACAAGTGTTCCCACATCTTGCGGCAAATGACGTCGCGTTGGGCGTCCGATTTCTCCGGAAAGGCATGCCGCAAGTTTTCGTCGATAATGGCCCGGCGCAAGCGAAGCCGATCGGAACAGAACCCGGCCAACCAGCAAGCCACAGCCACGCAGGTGTCAATGCTGACGGCCTGCACGACGCATATGAGCAGCCGTACCGCGAGATACGCGAAATAATCCCCAATGTGCCGCCGCATTCCTCCATGTCCTCCTGGCCGGACCGCTCGAAAACGCGCAACTCCCGCTCGACTCGTTCACCGCATTGTGCCACGGCCTCTCAAACTGGGAAAGAGCGGTTGCGGCCGAGCCCCGGGCGTCAGGAGCGGGGATGCCTGTTGACGACTTCGACCGGTAGCTTGCGGACCAACAAATTGGTTGCTCTAAGGGATGGAAGCACCACGCTGCCGGGTCGCGATTGCATCGACGATCAGGTATGTTGGGGGCAGTCGCCAGCAAGGAGCCACACGATGCCGCACACTCCGTTTGCCGCCAGCCCACCGACGCTCATGCCAGCCGAGATCTTTACCGGTCATGCCTTTTGGCGGCGGTGCTTCTTGCTGCTCTTGGTCGGAGTGTTCTTCAACGGCTTGCCGGTCCACGCTCAAAACGCCCCGGCCGTGCTCCGGAAGACGAATCTGCCTACAACAAGCCGACCCTCGCGCTCGACGCCGGCGGTCATACCCATGCGGTCTACAAGCTGATCGTCAATGGTTATGGCGATCAGTTGATCTCGGTGGGCTTGGACAAGACGATCCGTTTTTGGGACCTGGGCACCGGCGAGCCTCTGCGAGTGCTGCGACCTCCGATCGGTCCGGGGGCTCATGGATATCTTTTTTTGCGCGGCTGCTTCCGCGGACGGCAAATGGCTGGCGGCCGGCGGCTATCGGGCCCAGACGCCCCTGTACGACCACCGCATCCATTTGATCGCGATGCCCGAGGGACGACTGGTTCACAGCCTCAAAGGTCATGCTTACGCGGTCTACGATGTGGCTTTCTCGCCGGACAGCCGAAAACTGGCTTCGGCCAGCCATGACGGCAACGTCCGAATCTGGGATGTCGAAAGCGGCACCTCGCTGAACGTGCTCAAAGGGCACACGAACATCGTGCATGGGGTCGCCTGGAGCCCGGATGGCAAGCGTGTGCTCAGCGGCTCGTTCGACAAGACGGCCCGCATCTGGGATGTCGAGAAAGGAGTCAGCACGGCTGTGCTGCCGGGTCATCAGAACGGCATCAACACCGTCGCCTGGAGCCCCGACGGCCGGTCGTTGGCCACGGGTGGAGAGGACAAGTCTATTCGCTTGTACGAGCCCAGCGGCAAATTGCGCTATACCTGGCCGAAGTTGCCCAACCAGGTGATGTCGATCGCTTTCTCGCCCGATTCGCAACGATTGCTTTACACGTTTGGCAGCAATGAACAGCCTCCGACCGGCGCGATCATTTTGAGCATGACCACGGGAAAAGAGCTGACGCGATATGCGGGGCACGAGAATAGCCCAATTTGCGGCACATTTACGCCGGATGGAAAACAAGCCCTGACCGGCGACTCGGTGAGCCGCATTCGCCTTTGGAATGCGGCGACGGGGGCCACCGCGCGTCATTTCGACAGCCAAGGCACACCCCTGATTACAGCCGGCTGGAGCCCGGATGGGCAAGCGATCGCCTGGGGCCTATCAACCGCCGGCGCGACCAGCGACGGAACAGGGGGCGCGCTCGATCGGACGTTTTGCCTGCGCGCCTGGATTTCGGTCCGCCGCCCGACAAGACGTATCTGCGAGCCCGGCCGCAACTCGGCCAGGTGCGCATGGGCGTCGTCGTGGGCCAGCGGCGCACCGTCGGTACGCTGCGAGGCACCACCACCATTTCCACCTTCACGCTGCCGCAACCCTACGACCAGGCGCGCTGTTACACGCTGCTCACCGGCGGACGAGAAGCCATCGGTGCGATCAATGGCGTCTACCTCGTCGACTTCAATACGGGTCTCGTGGAGCGCGAGCTCATGGATCGCGGCGAAGAAGTGTGGGGCATGGCCCCGTCGCCCGACTTCCGTTACTTGCTCACCGCCAACAACGACCAGATTGCCCGTGTGTGGCATGTCGACTCCGGGCAATTGCTGGTGTCACTCTTCGTAGCCGGCGACCAGTGGATCGCCTGGACGCCGCAAGGATATTATGCCGCGTCGTTGGCGGGCGAAAGCCTGATGGGGTGGCACTTGAACAACGGCGCGGAGGCATTGGCGTCGTTCTATCCGGCCGGGCGCTTCCATAAGTCGCTCTATCGGCCCGACGTCATTAGAAGGCTCCTGGAAACCGGCGATTTGCAGCGCTCCCTCGACATAGCGAATCGCGAGCGCAAGGAAGTATCGCAGCCGGTCACGCTCAAGGCGGTGCTGCCCCCCAACGTGACGATCACCGCGCCCGAACAATCGCAGTCACAGCAGTCGGGTGAAGAACTGGTGGTCCGTGCGTCCGGTAGTCAGCCGAGCGATAAAGAACCCATTACCGGCATGCGGCTGCTGATCAATGGCCGGCCCTGGGGGGCGACGCAAACCGTTGCCGCCGCATCCGGCGACCAACAGGAACAGGGCCAGCCCAAGCCGAGCGACGAACCGCGGAAAAGCGATCCGGCCAGCGACATGGGAGAACCGAAAAAGGTTGAGCTGCAACACGTCGAGTCGCAGTGGACCGTGAAGATTCCGCCGGGCAAGTACGAGCTCGCGATCAAGGCCGAGACCGGCAAAAGCTTCGCGGTCAGCCCGCCGAAAGAAATTGTCCGCTCCGCCGACGACGCGGCACCCACCGCGCCAAAGCTGTATGTGCTGGCGATCGGCGGGCCGCCACCGACCGATCAGGCGAAAATCGCTCCTCAGTCCAATGCCGCAAGTAATGATCAGGCGGCCCGCGCCGTTGCCCAAGCCCTGGCCGACAGCCATCGCGCGGGGGTCGGACCCTTTGGTGAAGTGGTGGCCAAGACCCTGACGGGCCAGCAGGCCACGCCCGCCGCGATTTCCGCGGAGCTGGCCCGACTGCAAAACGAGGCGACATTGGCCGACACGACCGTCATCTATTATGCCGGGCTGGAATCCTCGGACGCCGCTGGGCAATTTCGTCTGGCTGCCGCCTCTGGCGGCGGCAACACGGCCGGCTCCTTTCTGTCGGGGAGCGAACTGAAACGCTCTCTGGCGTCCATCCACGGCCGGCTGATGTTAATGCTGGACACAACCCTGGACGAGCAGCACGCGCGTCACAATGCCGCCGAAGGGGTCTGCGGAGCCACGAGCGACGATACCGGCAGCCACGCGGAAACTGCCAGCGACTTTTTGCGCGAGCTGCTTACGGAGGACTATGGCGTGATTGTGCTGTCAGCCGAGCGGCGGGCGGAAGTGGCCCGGCAATCGACCCGGCAATCGTCCGGCGGCCTAAGTCCCTTCGCGCAGGCCTTCAGCGAAGCCATCAGCGGCCGCGCGGATGACAACAAGGACGGCACCGTCCATTGGCGCGAGCTGGCCAAATATATGAATCAGCGCGTGCCGCAATTGTCCGGGAGCAAACAGCGTCCGATCAGCGAACGTCCCCGGGGCGTGCGGTCGTTCCCTCTAGCGCAGCCGGGAATCACGACGCCGGCGGCACCGTAGTCAAGCGACTGGCGACGGTGCGATGAGCTAACGGCTGGGCCGGGCAAGAATTGCGGCCATCGCAATAAGAGAAGACTTTTATGGAAGACTCACGGTCGCACGCCTTGCAATGCGCCGAGGGACTGCCGCCAGAACTTCTCCTCATCGACCAATTCATGCTCCTTGGCGAAAACGATCAATTCCTCGAATCGCTTCCGCGGATCCGCGCCCGTCGCATGGCAGAGTTTCGCTAGGCATAGCGGGCACAGCCAGAGGGGTCGGCTGTCGGCCTCTTCCAGATGATTGCTGCCGCACATCACGCACTCATAATAGATGCAGTGTGCCATCGAGAACATATGGCCCGTTTCGTGTACTGCCGTTCTTAGAGTCCGTCGCAGGGCGAGGCGAAACGACTCGTCGCTCGCCTCAGGATCGCCGAAGCGGTATATCGACCACACGCCGACTCGATCGGCGAGCGATGCCTGGCCGAATACGAAGTTCCAACCTTTGCCCGGCCATAGGTCGGATCCGGTAAAGGCAATCGAAGCCACCGCATCGTCTGGGAGTCGCGGCTTGAGCACCTGGTCAAGGACATAGGTCGAAAGGATCTGAGGAGTTTTCCACTCGGGATGCGTCCGCCGAGCCTTCCCGGGAACGACCGACAGGGGTAAGTCCTCGCGCACTCGCACGGGCAACTGGAAAAAGATGCCCTCGAACTTCGCGGCCAGCTCGATAATCTTTCGCTGAGAAGCAGTGAAGCTGCCCAGCGGTTGGATCGAGATCACCCGGCGCTGGCCATTAGCGAGGATCGTGTTGCCGGCGACGTACTCCTTGTACGTTTGGCCGCGCTCCGGATGCTGATCCAACCAATCGCCGGGCCGAGGTTGGCCCAACGGCTTGTGCAGAGGAACCAGCCGCTGAAACGCCACCGGCAAAGCCGAATCATCGACTGCGGCGATGAGTGCCGGCGCAAATAGCGCCGCGACGGCCATACTCAGCAGCCAGGGCAAGACGCCGGGCAGTCCGCGATTGTGGTTCCGGCAGCGATTTCTCTTCATGGATCCATTTTACGCAATAATCCGCCATCACTGCCATCTGCTAGCGAGCCTCCGCTCGATTGACACGGCGGCGGGTGGCCCTTATTATCCCCCGGTTTTTCAATGGCCCAGCTTGGCGGACGGAACCGCAGATGATCTTGTTATCTCACCGCGGGCTTCAAACAGAGTTCGACAACCTGCGGAGCGCTGATTTCAACGTGTGCCAGGCACCGGGGTGCTTGACGTACAGGTCGAACGACAGACGCCGAGTTGCGGTTCGGAAGGTTCACCTGGTTGGCGCTGCTGGGACTGGCATGAGCGCCCTGGCGGATGTGCTGCGGGGATCCGGCTGCGTGCTGAGTGGGTCGGACTGCGCGGCCGGCGCCGAAATCGATGCGACGAAATCCGCTTGGATCCGCGCTGGCCACGCTGCGGCCCATGTTCCGCCTGATTGCGACTTGCTGGTTTATAGTCCCGCCGTTCCGGAAGACAATGTTGAGCTTGTTGGTGCTCGGCGGATCGGCGTCCCAACGCTCAGCTATCCGCAAATGTTGGGGCGGCTCATGTCCCAGCGGCGGGGGTTGGCGGTAGCCGGCACGCATGGAAAGTCCACAACCACCGCCATGACAGCCGCCATTCTCGCGGCGGCTGATCTGGATGCCACGGTCATTATTGGCGCCGCGCCGCAAGGGATGACATCTGGCGGGCGGCATGGAACCGGGCCGATGCTGCTGGCCGAAGCCTGTGAATATCGTAGCCACTTTCATTGCCTGCGGCCTGAGGTGGCCGTGTTGCTGGGCATCGAGTGGGATCACGTGGATTGCTTTCCAACCTTGGCGCACCTGGAAGCGGCCTTTGGCGGCTTTGTCGCTGGAGTGGCGCGAGATGGCCTGGTGATTGCCGCCGAGGCTTGTCCGGTGACGCGAAGGGTTGTGGCGCGTGCCGATCGGCGGTGCGAGCTGTTCGGAGTGGGCCCGGCTGCCGCTTGGCGGGCAATCGATCTGCGACAAGCGCTGGGCCGCTACCAGTTCACGATCCAGCATCATGAGCGTTCGATTTGCAGTGTCGCATTGCAGACCCCGGGTCGCCATAATGTGCTGAATGCTTTGGCGGCGGCGGCACTGGCTTGGCACAGCGGTGCTAATGCCGCGGCGATTCAAGCGGGTTTAAACGGCTTTCGCGGGCTGAAACGCCGGCTGGAATGGCTAGGTGAAGTTGGTAGAGTTGCGGTGGTGGACGATTATGCCCACCACCCCACGGAGGTTGCGGCTTCGTTGGCCGCGCTGCGGGCCTGGTTTGGCAAACGGCGATTATGGTGCGTTTTTCAGCCCCATCAGGCGGCTCGCACGCGCGCCTTGCTGGACGAGTTCGCCGGAAGTATGCACAATGCTGATCGCGTGATCGTGGCGGAGGTCTTTCTTGCCCGCGAGCCGGCCGAGGCTGCCGGCAGAGCGTGCGAGCGACGCGAACTTGGCAGCAGCGCATCGCGGCGCACGGTGGCCAGGTGGCCCCGGTTCACGCCCAGGACGAAATTAAAAATTGGTTGCGTGCTGCCTTGCGGCCCGGCGACGTGCTGGTGACGATGGGGGCGGGCGACATTGGGAAAATTGCGCATGAGTTTGTTCAGCGGTTTTGAAAAAATCGTCCGCCAGCAGGAACCGCTGGCCCGACACACCTGGTTTCAATTGGGCGGCCCGGCCGAATATTTTGCCGAGCCGAACAGCGTGGACGAGTTGGCGGCCCTGGTGCGCCGCTGCCGCGAGGCACAAGTGCCCGTGCGAGTGCTAGGCGGCGGCTCGAACATCCTCGTGCGCGACGAAGGTGTGCCCGGCATGGTCATTCATCTTTCGGCCGCGGCCTTCACCGAGATCACGGTCAGCTGGCCAGGTCGTATCGGCCGGCGGCGGCGCCAAGCTGGGACACGTCATTTCGGCGGCGGTTCGCGAGGGATTGGCCGGTTTGGAAACGCTGGTCGGCATTCCGGGAACGCTGGGCGGCGCCTTGCGCGGCAACGCCGGCAGCCGTAGCGGCGACGTCGGCCAATGGACCTGCCGCGCGACGGTCATGGATCGGGCCGGCGAAATCATCCAGCGAGAGCGCGAAGACCTGGTCTTTGCTTATCGCCAAAGCTCGCTCGATGAACTGGTGATCCTGGGGTCGCAGTTTCGCCTGGAACGGGACGATCCGGATGATCTGACCAAGCGCATGCAAAAACAATGGATCGTCAAGAAGGCCGCCCAGCCGCTCAGCCATCAGAGCGCCGGCTGCATCTTCAAGAACCCGCGCGGCATGAGCGCCGGCATGTTGATCGATCAGGCCGGTCTGAAAGGGACGCGGGTCGGCCAGGCGGAAGTGAGCGACCGCCATGCGAATTTCATCGTCGCCGCGCCCGGGGCCACCAGCCACGACGTGCTCCAGCTCATCGAATTGGTGAAGAGCCACGTGCAAGAACGGCTCGGCATCGAACTGGAAACCGAGATCGAGGTCTGGTGAGGGCAAGGAAGTGAGGACTCCAATGTCCGAGAACTCAAGTCATAAGTTGCAGCACGCAACTGGCCGGTACTGACGTTGGACTCCGGACTTTCGACTTTGGATTCTAACGCAGAGGCTGACTCGTGGCTGCCAAGAAGGCTGGTTCGGCTGGCTCCGATTACGTTGCTCAACCCCGCGGCGGGCTGCTGCGCTCGCTCGCCGGGCCGGGCCGCTGGGTTTTGCTTCTGGTCGTGCTGGGAGCTGCCGCCGGCGGGTTGTGGACTGTAACCTGGGACCACGTTCGGGACCATGTGCTTTCCGCCGTCGAATACCGGCTCGATCCGGCGCAATATCGAAGTCACCCCGCCGCCCGCCTTGGATCCACACGGACGTCAAGGCGGAGGTAATTCGCAACGCCAGCCTCGACGCTTCCTTGTCCGTGCTCGATGAAAACCTGACTGTCAATATTGCCCAGGCTTTTGCCCTGCACCCGTGGGTCACCAAGGTGACCCGCGTCAGTAAACATCATCCTGCGCGGGTCGAGGTGGAAGTCGTTTATCGGCAGCCGGTCGCCATGGTCGAAGTGAGCGGTGGCCTGTTGCCGGTTGACGGCGACGGCGTGTTGCTGCCGAGCGATGACTTTTCGCCCGCGGAGGCCCGGAAGTACCCACGTCTGGCGGAGGTCAAGACGGTGCCCATCGGTCCGCAAGGCACTCGGTGGGGCGATGCTCGCGTGGCAGGCGGCGCGAAGCTGGCCGCGCTGCTCATGGCCGATTGGCAGGCATTCAAGTTGGCCCGCATCGTACCGACATTACCACCGGCCGGAGTGCGAAGCAGCGACGACATTTCTTACGAACTGGTCTCGCAAGGCGGGACTCGCATCCTGTGGGGCCACGCGCCGGGGAGTGAACGGGCCGGCGATTCCTCCGCGGCTGACAAGCTCGAACGGTTGCAACATTACATGGCTCAACACGGATCGTTCGAGGCCGCCAGCGGCGCCAAGTGCTGGACGTTCGAGGCGGCCACGACCTTGTGGCGACCCCGCGCACGGCGATCAAACCGCTGCCGCCATTGCCGCCGCGGACAGCGCCGGAATAAAGCAACCCGTTGCGCAGGGTGGCACGCTCCTACAAGTACCGTTCGAGGATCTTGCCGCTGGCGGCGTCGAAGTCTCCCAGGTCGTTGATCAAGTAGCGGATGCCGTTGACGTCGATGATCAGTGCGAACTGCAAGCACGAGCCGGCGAATGTCGTCTTCGCTATGGAGCATGAAGCGCGTGCGGCCCCGATCGGTCTGCACGTCCCACTCGGACGGCGCCGTTTCGGTCGACACGTTATAAATCCGCTGTAGCACCGGCACGAACTCCCGCCGGGCCAGGTCTTCTTCCAATACCTGCCGCACGCTGGCCGGCAGCTCGGCCAGATCGTGAACGCACGCCAGTTCACGTCCTTCGATATCGCAAATAGAGATCCAGTGAAGCGAATCAGAAATTGGGAAGGCACGCACCGGTTCTACGCCTACGTGTCGGCGGCCGTCGCCATCGATCATGACCAACCGGCCCCAGGCGTCGTGGCTGAGGCCAAAAGTGCCGGCCGCGGCCGGTTGTTCTGTGATCATCGGGGGAGCTCGCTATTTGAACCTGATTTAAGGACAGACACTTATCGGTGCGTCGCCAACGCCCTGGGCCAATTCCAGTTGCGCACGATGCAGCCGAGCGTGAACGCCCGGCGCCTTCAGCATCGTTTCTGTTCGGGACATCTCTCAGATACCAGCCGGGGCCGGCGAAAAAACTGGGCTCAAGGGGGTGATGCACGGGGGGCCGGGCCGGTTGGTCAGCAATTCTACGGGGACAAGTCCTCCAGAAAAGCTCGATTTTTCTATTTATCCCTAATTCCCTGCTAGCCCCTCTTTCGTTATCTTGTGTATCTTATAATAATAGTCTACGGATTTTCGCATTGGAGCGATTCCGGAGGCTTTTAGCATTGGAGCCGACCCGGAGGCAATCCGGAAGATGACGCATCCGGCTTGGAGTTAGCGTATTGTGTTCATGCGATCGCGTTGTGAATGAATTTCGTCGAAAGTTGGCTTCGCAGTTAGAGCGCCAAACCGTTTTTTCGGTCACGACGGCTTGGCCAAAAACTTCCAGCCAATCGACGGCTGAAGAATTGTCCGCAATTTGACCCGCCTCCTGATTTCGCCGTGGACAACCCGCCGACCAATATCCTCAGTTCGTTGAAATTTCGTACGGACCGATTCTCGATGCCTACCCAAAGCCCTTCGACCGGACCGACCCGCCTTAATCCCTGCGTTCGGCCCTCCCTGCCCTTTCCTTCGCCGTGTCGCGAAACTCTGGCATGGCAGGTGCAGTCAAAGTCTAATAGACGTGGGCAGGCAGAAAAGTGTCGCGTGGTCGGAGAATCTGTAGTCAAAGTTGTGGCGCAAACCGGGTCGGTCGGCATCTAACTCTGCGGGTATTCCGTGACCGCCACAAACCCGCGAAGAATTCGGTCCTGTCAGCGTTGAACCCCATCCACCAGAAAGTCGATAAACCCCCTACTTCTGCAAATGGCTTAGCTTTGGAGTCGCCGTGGGACGGGAAACCCCTCGTCGCCCGGTAGCGGGCAAAAACTCAATCGCCCCCATCCAGCTTTGGCGGATTCGATTGAAAAAATGCGATGCCTGGCAGGCAGCCGTTCGCAACCTGGAGCATTACCCCTATGGAATTTCGGAAGGTCCTGGCACTGCGTGGGCCGAACATCTGGGCCAATTAACCGGTCCTTGAGGCCTGGGTGGACTTGCAGGAGCTGAAAGACTCGCCGTCCGATCAATTACCCGGCTTCAACGAGCGGCTGATGGCTTGGCTCCCCACCATGATCGAGCATCGCTGCAGCGTCGGCGAGCGCGGCGGATTTTTCGAACGCCTGCGCCGCGGCACTTGGCAGGGGCACATCCTCGAGCACGTGACGCTCGAACTGCAAACCCTGGCCGGCACCCCCGTCGGCTTCGGCCGAGCCCGCGAAACGTCGGAAGAGGGGGTCTACAAGGTCGTCGTCGAATATAAGGAAGAGGAACTGGCCCGCGCCTGCATGGCCACGGCCTTCGAGCTCTGCCAGGCCGCCATCCACGATCGGCCGTTCGACATGGCGGCCGAAGTGCAAAAGCTCCGCGATCTGGCCCAAAAGGTTTGCCTCGGCCCCAGCACCGGCGCCATTGTCGCGGCGGCTCGCAATCGCGGCATTCCGGTCCGCCGCTTGAACTCGGACAGCCTGGTGCAGTTAGGCTACGGCGCCCGCCAGCACCGCATTCTAGCCGCGGAGACCGACCGCACCGGCGCGATCGCCGAGTCGATCGCCCAGGACAAAGAGCTGACCCGCATGCTGCTCCGCACCGTCGGCGTGCCGGTGCCCGAAGGCCGCCCGGTGACCGACGCCGAAGACGCCTGGGCCGCCGCCCGCGATATCGGCCATCCCGGTGGTGGTCAAGCCGCAGTACGGCAACCAAGGCCGCGGCGTGACCACGAACCTGACCACCCGCGAGCAGGTGATCAGCCGCCTATGCGGCCGCGACGGAAGAATTCCGCTGCATCCTGGTCGAGCGGTTCGCTCCCGGGGCCGACTATCGCTTGTTGGTCGTGGGCGACAAAGTCGTGGCCGCGGCCCGCCGCGAGCCGGCTCAGGTGGTCGGCGACGGCATCTCCACCATTAAGCATCTCGTCGAGGAAGTCAACCGCGACCCGCGCCGCAGCGACGATCACGCCACGGTACTCACCAAGATCAAGCTCGAAGCGATCGCGCTGGCCACGCTGGCCGAACAGGGTTTTACGCCCGACTCGGTCCCGCCGGCCGGCGTGCGCGTGCTCGTCCGCCGCAATGCGAACCTGAGCACCGGCGGCACCGCCACCGACGTGACCGATCGAGTCCATCCGGAAGTGGCGGCCCGGGCCATCGAGGCGGCCCGTGTCGTCGGCCTGGATGTCGCCGGCGTGGACGTCGTGGCCCTGGATATCGCCCGTCCGCTTGGAACAGCAAGGGGGCATGGTGATCGAAGTCAACGCCGGGCCCGGGCTGCGAATGCACCTGGAGCCATCGGCCGGCATCTCGCGGCCCGTGGGCGAGGCGATCATCGACAGCCTGTTCGGCGAAGGCCAGAACGGCCGCATTCCGCTCGTGGCCGTGACCGGCGTCAACGGCAAGACCACGACCACGCGGTTCGTCACGCACATTCTCAAGAGTACCGG
This sequence comes from uncultured Planctomycetia bacterium, assembly GCA_963807715.1. Lineage (GTDB taxonomy): Bacteria > Planctomycetota > Planctomycetia > Pirellulales > PALSA-1355 > CAWECK01. The sequence goes on along the minus strand of CAWECK010000009.1, from coordinate 20,093 downwards.
CCGCAAGGTGGGCATGACCTGCACCGACGGCATCTTCATCGACGGTCGACAGATCGACACCGGCGATTGCAGCGGACCGATCAGCGCCCAAGCCGTGCTGCTGAACCCGGCCGTCGACGCCGCCGTGCTCGAAACGGCCCGCGGCGGAATTTTGCGGGCCGGGCTGGGCTTTGACCTGTGCGACGTGGCCATCGTCACCAACATTGGCGAAGGGGATCACCTGGGTCTGCACGACGTCGAAACCCTGGAAAAGCTGGCCAAAGTGAAGCGTTGCATTGTCGACGTGGTCGCGCCGCACGGCGCGGCCGTGCTCAAGGCCGACGATCCGCACACCGCCGCCATGGCTCCCTATTGCAAAGGCTCGGTCATCTTCTTCGCCCAGCGCGGCGACGACCCGGTGATCGTCAAGCATCGCGAGGCCGGCGGCCGCGCGATCTTCGTCCGTCATGGGATCATCGTGCTGGCCGAAGCCGAAGTCGAGATTCCGTTGGTCGCGCTGGCCAACGTACCGCTCACACACGGCGGCCGGATTGGCTTCCAGGTGGAAAACACCTTGGCAGCCGCGGCCGCCGCTTGGGCCCTGGGCATCCCGCGCGATGCTATTCGGGCCGGGTTGGAATCGTTCGCCGGCGACCTGGAAAAGGTTCCCGGCCGGTTCAACCTGCTGGAGATCGGCGGAGCCACGGTGATGGTCGATTACGGGCACAACCCGTCGGCGCTGATCGCCCTGATCGAAGCCCTCGAACAGTTCCCGCACGAGCGGCGCATCTGCGTCTACTCGGCCGCCGGCGACCGCCGCGACTGCGACATGGTCCGCCAAGGCGAACTGCTGGGCGACGCCTTCGACAAGGTCATTCTTGTACGAAGATCATTACCTGCGCGGCCGCGCTCCGGGCGAGATCATGGGCCTGTTCCGTCAGGGCCTCTCCGCACGGGGACCGCGTTAGCGAAGTGGTCGAGATCACGGGAGCCCTGAAGTCGGTGGAAGCCGCGCTCAAGTGCGTGCAGCCCCGCGATCTGCTCCTCATCCAGGCAGATGTCATCGACGAGACGGTCGAGTACATCAAGCGCTACCTAGCGGTGCAAGAAGACGGCCGCGAAATCGACCTGCTCAAAGCCATCGAAGTTCCGACCGCCGGGCCCTCGATGCCGGTCGGCGCGGTTTTTGCCAGCCAGATTGTGGACTAAATGCCGAATTCCCGGACCCCGGAGGGGTGACAGTCAATAGCCAGGGGCGTCAGCCCCTGGGACCAGAGCGTCAACAACCCATTGACCCCGAAAGGGTCGGAGTGATGTTGATCCGGGCAACGTTCTCTCTGGTGCATTTGCGAGCCTTGCAGGGCCAGCTTGCACACGGCGCACGTCCGCATGCCGCATTCTCAATTCCGAATTTAAATTGCGCCGTCAGACTGGACAGGAATTCCAGACACCCAGCCATTTCGGGCATTTCTTCAACCGTCAAATGTAGGCGTCTTCGATTGTCGAGGATCGTCGACTGTTGGTAAAACGTGGGTGTCTTGCTTCTCTCTTGAATAGAAACCCTAAATAGCATGCTCAAACGGCTGCTTGGCTCCGCCATGCGAACCCGTAACTATTGGAGTCAATGCCGCGAAATCCTGTTGCGAGCCATCACCCACAATGTAATGATTCTTAGACGAAGACCCCTTTTTCTGCCGGTCTCAGGGCTGAACGTAATCTATCCGAAATGGTTTGTTGGTAACGAATACCACAGTTACGTCCCCTTCCGCGCTGGCGCCATGCTCCATGGCTTCGCCTTCAGGAAACCAGACGAAGGAACCTGGACCGAAATTCCCTCGATGCGTCACTAGGTTGCCTTCGAGGACAAACATACCATGACCGCAAGGATGTGTGTGGTTCGGGTTGATCACTCCGGCCGGATAGCGTACTAAACGCACCATCATGCCGGTCTCAGGATCGCTGAACAATTCCTTGCGGAAAAGCGTCTTCCCAATCTTCTCATTGAAATTCTCTTCCCAGGGAATGCGATGGGTGTCGATGGCAAGAAAGGTTGAAGTTGGCATGCAAGGTCTCCGGGAAGGTTTCAGGACTGCCCGCCATCTTAGCAAGAGATTCTTCGTCCCCACGTCCTAAAAAAACGAGGCTGTCGTAGCACGCCCGCTTTGGGGCTATCATGTCGCGGGGCGTTCGTTGCGCCACGTTCGGACCAACAACATCGCCACGGTGGCGTGCAGCGCGACTCCCGGCCACAACAGCCAGCCCACCAGGTGCTCGACGGCGCCCAGGTAAGCGAGGTACAACGCTATGAGCACGTTGTAGATCAGCATTGCCCGGAAGGCCGGTGAGACGCCTTCGGTGCGCTGCCGGTTCGGCCAGCACGCCACTCCCAGCGTGACTAGCGCGACGCCGGCCATACGGCCGAGCGGCATTGCCGTGCCCGACGCGCTGGCGCCGAACAGCAACGCGACGACGATCGCCGGGTCGATCATCAGCGCAAGTCCGGCGCCGACTTCCAGAATTGCGGCGAAGGCCAGAATCTTGCCGGGACTATTGAAGCTCATTTGAACTTGGGTTCAATACGACGTTGTTGATTCGCCAGACGACGTAGTCGGCCGCGGACGGGGATGCGTTTGGCCAAGAACCCGGTCTTGCCGCTTTTCAGTTGGTAGGTCAGGCAATCCAACCCTGACAAAACTGCCTTTCGCTATCGTGGCGAGCCCGCGGTGGGGCTTTGGAACTTGACTGGCGGCGTGCGACCTAGGGAGACTTTGGGCTTACGGCTTCAACACCAGCAGCTTGACGTTCTTGTACCAGACCTTGTGACCGTGATCCTGAAAGCCGAGGTAATCCTCGCCGCGGCAGATCCTTGATGGCCACGCCGAACTTGTGCTTCGTGCCGTCGGGTCGCAGGCCGGGCTGGCGGATAATCGTCGCAGTTCGATCTTCGCGACCGACTCACCGTTGAGCGTCACGCTGATGTGCGGCCCTTGGCACGTGATCTCCAAGTGGTTCCACTCGCCGGACGGCTTGGCCACGTTTTTCGACGGCGCGCACCAGGTCGTAGATCGCGCCGAAGGAGTGCATGTCGGTGCCCCCTTTCTAGACTTGCACCTCGAAGCCCGCTGGTGACCGGCTTCATCAAATCGCCGACGCGAAAGAAGACGCCCGAGTTGCAATCGTCGCTGCTCATCTTGACGTCGCAGGCAGCTTGAAGTCGCCGAACTGCTCCTGGTAAACGATCAGGTATCCGCCCGCTTTGAACGGCACCAGGCAGCCGTCTTCGACCGGCGTGGCAATCGGCTTATCGTTGTTGCACTTCCAACCGTCGGTGTCCTTGCCGTTGAACAACAGCCGCCAGCCGGCGGCCTTTTCGTCGGACGAAAGCTCGTTGTCGGCCGCGGGTAACCGCGCGGGCCACAGAGCGAGCACGAGTGCGGCGCCTACGAACACGTGAAATCGACAATTCATGATCTGTCTCCGAAGGTTGGGGCTTAATAGGGCCCGGTGGCGAGATTCACGGCGTCCAGGCCAGTGCCCGGATTTCGCCGAACTCCCGCGACAGCTTCTGCCACGACGACCCGCCGTCGGTGGAGCGATAGACCTGGCCGCTGACGCTGCTGGCAAAGATCAGGTCCGGGTCCGCGGGATGGACGGCAAAATTCCACATTGTGCTGTTGGACCGGCCCGGCATCTGGGCAGGTTGCCAGCTTGCACCGCCGTCCAGCGAACGAGCCACCAGCCCTGTTGTGCCGGGGGGCGAGTCGCCATTGCCCAAGAGCAGCTCATTCGGCCGGCCGCAGGGCTGGGCCAAATTGCGAAAGTAGGGGAGCGGCAGTGTCTCGCGCAAATGCAAGGGTTGCCAGGTTTCTCCGTCATCAAGGCTCACGTTGACGTCGTTATTGGTGCTCGCGAGCAAGCGGCCCTTGCCCGGCACGTACGCCAAAGCGTGAATGTCTTGCGAGCTCAGGCCCGTGCCCACGGATCGCCAGCTTTGCCCGCCGTCGCGGCTGAGATAGACGCCGTCGATCTCGACTCCGGCCCACACGGTTCGCGGATCGACGGGATGAGCGCAGAGCGTCGTGACCCGCGTGGAGATGATCCCTGGACAGTCCGGCCGCATGCGCACGAGTGCTTCCGTCCAAGTCGAGCCGCCATCGGGCGAACGGAAGACCCGAGAGGGACAGGTGCCGACGAGGATTGTCCCGGGGCGCGGCAATCGTCCCCTGCGCGGCGATTGGCTCCGAGGCTGCGGGGAGGAGCAGGATGGACCAGATTTGCAATCCGTTAAGAGGCGACTCGACGCGTTTCCAGTGGTCGGCCCCATCCAGGCTGAGAAACAGTCCCTGCTCGGTGCCGAGGTATAGGACTCGGGGATTGTGAGGATGAACCGCGAAGGTGCGGCACATGGCACTCGAAGAACATGCCGCTGCAGGTTCGCGCGAAGGTTTCGCCGCCATCCAGGCTGCGCCAGAGGCCTTCGCCAATCGTGCCGACGTAAAGACGAACGGATTTCGCGTTCATGGCTGGCTCCCGTCAGAAGTTTGGATTCAGTCTAGCAGATCACGATCAACAACGGGGTCGGGAGTGCTCTGTAGAAATCCTCGGTTTTTCGAGTGTCCGGCGGCTGCAGAACCACATATTTCTCGTAGAATTCGCAAGCTGGTCAACTGATGTGACAACTCTCCAGAGGGTGTTTTCTACAGAGCAGGTCGGGAGTCGAAAGACCTGCCGCCAACTGACGGTGTTCACACCAGCTCCTTCACCACACCGCTTGCCACGCCCCCCTGGAAGTTCTCGGGCAGCGGCATGCCGATTTTGTTCACAACGGTTTGCCAGATATTGGCGACCGGAACATCCTTCTGCACAAGATGCCCCTGATGCTTGATGCCCAGCGCAGAGCCGCCGCAGAGGATCAGCGGGAGCAGGTTCGAGTCGTGCGCGTTGAAGCCGCCGTTGGTCGTAGCCCATGCCGCGATGGTGTTGTCGAGCAACGTACCGCTGCCTTCCTTCACGTCCTTAAGCTTGCCGAGGAAGTAGGCCCACTCGGCCAGGTAGAGTGCGTCGAGTTGCCGCCAGAAGACGAGTTTGTCCTCCTGCTCGTTGTGGTGCGTGATCGTGTGGAGATCCCATTTGCTCTTGGTCAAATAGCTGTAGCAGCGTGCCTCGTCGCCTTCGGTGCGGGGGATATGGCTCACGACGCGCGTACTGTCGGTCTGAAAGGCTAGTGCAACGATGTCGAACATCAGCCGCGTGTATTCCGAGTAACCGCGGCCGTCGCCGTTGATGCGGTCGCGCGGCGAACCCTTGCCGAAGTCGGGCTTGTCGACCTTTGGCTTGGGACGGTCGATCCATTCCCCCTCGATCTGGATGCGATCTTCGAGGTCGCGGATGGAAGTGAAGTATTGCTCGAGCCGCTGGCGGTCGTCCTGGCCGACGCGACGCTGCAGCGAGGTGGCCTGTTCCTTGATCGAATCGAGCAAGCTGCCGCGCTCGGCAAGCGCCTGCTTCGCGGCGGCGAGCGTGTTGTTGTTCTCGGAACCGAAGAGTTTTTCGAAGAGCACTTCGGGCCGGTTCTCCGGCGTGACCGGCGTCTTGTTCCGGCTCCATGAAAGTGTCATGGGAGTGGGCCCGCCAAAACCGGTCTCGCGCACGGTGCCGAGCACCAACGACGGAAACCGCGTCGCGCTGCCATGAAACGCAGCGAGTTGCTGGTCCACCGAGGCAAGCGTCTGCGCGTTACGCGTCGTGTTCAGCCCAGTCAGCAGGCAACTGCAAGAGCCATGCCCGCCGGTGTAGGACTTAAGACCGGTAAGCACCGTGCAATCGTCCTTGTAAGGCGCGAGCGGATCGAGCGACGGCGTCAGCGTGTAGTTGCGACCCGTGTCCTGCGGCGTGAAGCCCCGAATTTCCAGACCGAGTCCCCAGTACGTGAACATAGCGCGACGCGGAACCTCATGCTCCGCCATCGAGCCGGCGGTCGTGATGGCCTTTGCATTCTCGCTCATCACCTCCAGCCACGGCAGCGCGACCGAGCGCCGATGCCTTTGAGAACCGTTCGTCGAGACATTCGCCAGCGATTCGCTTGAATGTTCATGATGACTCCTGGCGGTTAAGGTTGGAGAGGAGATTGCGGCGGGTGATTACCTGGTTTGGAAAAATTCGCAAGCGACCGTCGCTTGAATGATTTCTTGCAGACGGTAATCGTGCCCCTTGGCGTGGGCCATGATTTGTTCGACGGTGAGGTGATCGCCATAGCCGATGGGGCGACCCAGGGCGTAGCAGAGCAGTTTTTCCGTGAAGCCCTTCAAAAAGGTTTCCTTCTCGGCCAAGAGCGCGACCTTGAATTCCTGCACGGAGTGGAACTCGTGGCCGCCAGGCAGGCTGCCGCTGACGTCGAGTTCCGGATCGTTGGGCTGACCGCGCATGCCTTCGCCGTTCTGACGGTTCCGCCACTTGCCGGTGGCATCGTAGTTTTCCAACGCCAGTCCGAAAGGATCGACGCGGCTGTGACAACTGGCGCAGTTTTCCGAGTTGCGATGCTGGTCAAGCCGGGCCCGCACACTGAGGTTCTTTCCCTTGATCGCCGGTAGATCGCCCGCGTTCGGGGGCGGCGGCGGCACGGGCTGATTCCACAGCGCATCGAGCACCCAAGTGGCGCGGCGCACGGGGAGCGTGCGGGTGCCGTCGGCCAGATAGGTAAGAATGCCCGCCATGCCCAGCACGCCGCCGCGTTGGGCATCGGCGGGCGCCGCCACGCGGCGGAAGTTTTCGCCCTCGACGCCGGCGATTCCGTAGTGCTTGGCGAGGCGCTCGTTCAGGACGAGGAAATCGCTGTCGAGAAAGCAGGTAAGCGGCAAATCCTGCTGCAGCACTTCGCTGAAAAACTCCAACGGCTCGCGCTTCGAACTGTCGCGCAGCGGGTCGTCGTAGTCTCGGTAGAAGTCGCGATTCGGCGGCGTGCCGTTGTCGAAATTGCGCACACTCAGCCATTGCCCGGCAAAGCTGCGAACAAACTCGTTTGCCTTCGGGTCGGCAATCATGCGTCGCACCTGCTCGCGTAGCACGGCAGGGTCGCGGAGCCGGTCGGCCGCAGCGAGTTCATAGAGCGTATCGTCGGGGACACTGCTCCAAAGCAGATAAGACAATCGGCTCGCAAGCTGCCAGCCACTGACGGGCTGGGGGCCGGGGAGAACTGCCGCGGCTGTCCGTTGCGACGGCGTCAGCCTCACTGCCGAGATAGAGAAATGTGGGCGAGCAGATCACGTTCTTTACCCCTTCGCGTACACAACGCGCGAACGACAAGCCTCGCGCGGCCTTGGCCTGCAGCGTCCACGTCACGATGCGGTTCAATTCTTCCGCCGTGGCCGGACGGCGGTAAGCCAACGGCAGGAGCTTCGCGAAAATCTCGCGCAGATACTCATCGTCGTCGCGCTGCTTCACCCGCGAAGAAAAGCGCCTTGCGGCCGTTCGGCGGCCACTGGACGAGAGGCCCTTCCCATTCCAGTTTGCCGACCCAAAGCCGGGGGCGCTTCTCGATGTCGAGCTTCGGGTCCCACACATAGTAGGGCCCTGGGAATGTCCTGCGATTCTCGAGCGCCGTCGCCAGCGCCTCTTCCGATTTCGTCTTGAGAATCGCGATTTCCTCTGCGGGCTTCTTTTCTCGGATGGCTCTTTGGATTTCCCCGCCGACGGTCACCGCCTTCCACTGCACGTCTTGAAACAACGGATTGCGAATGACCACGTCCTTGTCGCCATTGTCCCAACCGATTCGCCAATTGCGATTCATGCCTGGCGGGCCGGCTTGCAGATACATCAGGAACTCGTATTCTTTCGGTGCATCGAGCGGAGCGTCGATCACTGCGCTTTTCACCACTTCGACGGGACTGCCATAACCGTATTCCACGACCAGCCTTACTTCTTTCTGCGCCTCCTTGCCTTCGCCGCAGAAGGCGCCCGCCTGGATGCGAACTCGATACCAGCCATCCCGCGTCACCCCTTTTTTGGCCCACTGCTCGGCGAAAAACGGGCTGCGCAGGTTGCCGGGCCGGCGGTAGTTATTGCCGCCGGAAAGGTACTCGATGCCGCCGTTCTTCACGGTGAAGTAGAACGGTCCGTGCGGTACGTAGCGTTTTTCCTTCGCATCCCACTGGTCGAAATTATCAACGGGAATCTTGCTCAGCGGCTCTTCCAGGCCCGCCACGAATTCCGGTGTGGGGTTGTCATCAACCATCTTGCCGGACTCGTCCTTGTAGGCAACGCCGATGCCGTGGACGTGCTTCTCCCGCGTGGCGTCCCAGGTGAACTTCAGGACTTCCGGTTTTTCGATGAAAATTGCTTCGTCGAGCACCATGTCGGCCACGGCCATGTATTGCGCGAGCTGGCCTTCATCCAGGAACAGCCCTGCCGCTCCGCGATCGAAGCCACCGACTTTTCCGTCGGCGGGGAGTTCTTTTTCAACTCGCCGCGCATAGTTTTCGTCGAGCGAAAACAGATCTCGCACCGTGTTCGCGTACTCCACGCGGTTGAGTCGACGCATCGGCACGCGTCCCCCCGCCCCCTGGGCCGCACGGGTCGTTTCGTCGAGCTTCTGGGCGACCCACGACGCCACGGCGAAGGCTTCCTTCGCATCAGGACGCGGAGAGTCCTTGGGCGGCATCTGGCCGGAATTGATCCTGTCCATCACCTCCTTCCAAACGTCGGCGGTGTTCCCCGTGCTGAAGTCGGAACCGAGCGCATCAATGCGAAAGCCTGCCCGCGCCGTGGAGGCGTCGTGGCACTCGACGCAGTGATTGTCGACGAAGGGACGCACGGTCTCTTGAAAGATATCGGCTGCACCCGCGGCGGACGTGCCGATCACGGTTAACGAGAGGGCGGCACAACGTGCGAGAAAAAGGAACGATCGGGTGGTCAAATCGCTGTGAGCCATGTGTCGGATTTCGCAGGTAGGTGTGACCTTTGATCGTAACCCGGGGCCTCCATTCTAAGCAAGCCGGCCGGCACATGAAAACCCTGCCGAGTGAGCGGGGTTGTAGGGTCTAAAATCCCATTCAGGCTTATTTCGCGGCGAGTCCGTGCAGTTCCAGGGCGGCGATTCACCCTTCTTCATCCGAAAAGAACCTTGCGATTGTCGTGCTCACTTTGGAATGACCGAAGGAAGGAGCAACGAAGCCGCCAACTCCTCATTTCCGTTCATTCACGTTTATTTCCGGCTCGCTTCTGAATGGGATTGTGAGGGCGTCCGCCCTACGGACTGGGATAGTTCGCTTCGGCCACCGGACTATCGGCCATTCCGCTCTTATAAGCTATTGCTTTGAGGGTCGTGCCTGGCTGCACACTGACGATGCCGCAATACACGTAGCCGCGGGTACGCGTCGGAGTGGTGCCGTCCAATGTATAGCGGAACCAGGCCCCTGGCGTGGATGATGATAAGTTGACTCGCGTGATCGCGTCGATCTTGCCGGGCGCCACCGAAAACTGCGGCGGCCCGACCGGCGCCGTTCCCTCTTCATACAGTTTGCAGTCGGGATAGTTCTTCACGACGTCCCAGGCCAATGCCTGCATGGCCGCGGCCTGAGCTGCCGTGAGACTGGTGCCGACAGGCAACACTTTTCCTTCCGGCGATTCGCCATAGAAGGCCGCGTACCAGGTCAAATCGATCAGGTATGCGCCGTTGGGTCCGGGATGGACGCCGTCGAAGAACATAATCGGATCGAAATCCTTTGGCCCCAACCCGGGAATTTTTCCCTGGTCGAGCAAGCTCTTGATCCAGCCGGCAGCCAGCACACTCGGCAGAACGCGAGGACGCTTGCCGGTGGTGTACGATTCCACGACCTTGGCCTGTAAGTCCTCTAAATAGACGAGCATGGCGGACGCCGACTCTTCCCAGGTCAAGGCGGGAAAGGTTTTCATTTGCGGACTGGGGACGGTTCCCTGATCCCAGGCCCGGTTGCGAGGTCGGTTTGTCCATTCCGCGTAGAACCAGGGCTGCATCTCGGGGAATTTCTGGCGGATCAAATCGAAGAACAGAATGTCGAATTTGGCCTCGTGCTCAATGTCGGGATCGCGCGGCTGGACGGTGAAATGGTCGGCCCTGGCCACCGAGGCGAGCGTTTGCTCCCAACGCTCTTTGGTCGTTTGGACATCGACCTCCCACAGCTTATGTGTCCAGATGCCCGGTTGCAGGTAACTGGTAAAGGTGTGATTACGTCCGGCTGACTGGGCATACATCGCAAACCGGCCGACAGTGCCGGTCAGACTGTTGCCGATGTGGAAGGTGCTCAGAGCCGGCTGGGCCGAAGGGCCGACCAGGTAGGTGCCGGTGGTCGGATTGCTGGGGGCGAAACCCTCCTTGAACGAGACGGCCGTGATCGTCGTCAGCTTGTCGGCCGCGATCGGATTTTTATAAACTTCTCCGGTGTCAAGGGTCGGCGTAGTACCGTCCAGGGTGTAGCGGATCACGGCTTCCGGCGTGGGGCATTTCAGGGTCACTTGAACAGGCCCGGTTTGCACGCCGGGCGGTGGAGTGAGCGATGGTTTCACCGCGGTCGCCGCATCCCAAGTGTCGATGCCGACGTAGCAACCGTCGGGCGTGTCCGAGTCCATGAAGAATTTGAATTGGGTATCTTTGCCGTCGAAGACCCGAGGCCAATCGCGGCCCCCTGATTTGGCGCCGATCGAGCCGAAGCCGGGTCCGCCCAGCCGCCGCTGGCCGGCATAGAACTCCAGTTTGCTGATGTGGCCGAACGAGCCGGGGGGAGCTTCATAGCGGATCCAGCGATGGGGCCGCTTGCCGTCGAAGCTCATTTCGCTCCACTCGCCCGCGGGCGGAGCCGTGGTGATTTCCGCCAGGACCTCAAAACCCTCGGTGTACGACACATTCGAGCCGCTGAATTTTCCGCCGATCATGTCGCGTTCAAACCCTGTGGCGGGCCGGAATCGGACTCGATCCCAAACCAGCCGACCGCCGGCATTCGGATAGACCTTGGGCGGCTCATCGGCCTCAGCCCGCTGGACTGAGAGCATGATCGCCGTGAACGTGACCGCGGAGAGCATGAACAGAGTTCCGGCGATGGCGATGACAAGCGTGCCGACGACGGCAAACAGGGAGCGTTTCATGGGTGGGTATTCCTGGGAGCGGATCAGCAAACGGTGGGGAGAGCAATTTAACGAAACCGGGCTCACGGCGACGGGGCGGGTGGGATCTTGCCGTCGACGACCGGGACCATTTGGCGTGTGGGCGTATCGTACACGATCAGGGCCTCGAACGCCTGGTCCTTCGTGCGTGCCTGGTGCGGCACTCCCTTGGGGATGCGCAGCGTGTCGCCCGGCTTCAACGTGATCCAGCGGTCGCCTGACAGGTGCTCGGACGTGCCGGAAAGAATGTGCAGGTATTCGGCCGAGTTGGGATGGATGTGGAGTGTGTTAATCTGGTTCGGCTCCATGTGGACCAGGCCCATGGTCATTTCGGCCTTGGGATCGATTTGGCCGTTCATCAGCCAGCGAATCCAACCCCACGGATATTTTTGCGGCTCGACTTTTTCGTATTCTTGCAACGTGGGCTTGATCTCTTCGGCGGTTGCTCGCGGTTGGATGAATGCCAGCGACACGGCGGCGACGGCGAGGCCGATTGGCAGCAGTGATCGCAGGAATGAACTTGGCGTTGAATGAAATCCGGCGCTGGGGCGGCTGGTCATGAGGATCTCCGGATGGGATGGGACTTTGGGGAGGAAAATTCGAGTCGCGGGACTATTAATATAGTCGCACCCGAGCGACGGGCGTAAGTGCGGAGATTCCCTGGTCGGAATCCCCGGGCTCACGCCCGGGGCTCGGGGATTGCCGGCGGAATGTAGCGAGAAGTTTGCTGCGACGTGGGCTCACCATTCGAAACCGGGCGGGACGACTTGTTCACCTCCACTCCTTGTCACCAGATGCAAATAGAGGGTCGGATCGATGTCATCGGTAACGTTTCGTACTCCGCCGTCCGCGTAGAGGTGGATTACGACACCGCCCGAGTGTTCGCTACTGGGGCCCCAGTCCCATGTCTCACCGCCGCCATTGGTGAAATTTTTGGGGTAACGGTAGCTGTGGCGGTTATTTGAAATTGGCCCCACGTTCAGAGCGGTTTCCCCGACGCCATCAAAGTGCCAATAGTGGTTGGCCCCATTCTCCTTGGCCGGCGCGGGGCCGTTCGGATCGGCGGCAACGACATAATTCAACGTGCCGTCGTACCAGGCGGAGAACAGCGGTTCGCGAGTCTCGGCTGCCATGAGGGTCTTCGACGAGCCATCGGTAATGTCTTTGAAACGGATGCCCATTGGTGTCGTTCGGCCATCGTCTTGTGCTTTCCAACCGAGGGGCGGCACGATGACACCGTTCGGCGGTTCGGCCGTGCTATCGGCAGTGGTGGCCGTCAAACAGGCCAGGTGCGTTGCCGTAGTCGCCGTATAGTTTCGCACAGCGCAACCGGACACCGATCCACCCTCTACATCGCGCCCGAGAAACCTGGCGAATTGCGGTGCCGCCGAATTCAGCGGACCCTGATACGACGGACAGCGCAGCGCCGGGAGTTGCGTGATAGACAAGTGCGGGTTCGTGGCAGACATGGGCTGACCGGTGGGCGTAATCGTGTCGGCAAACGCCGGCAGAGTAAAACCCTGGGAGTTCGTCGAAATCGTGTTGTATAGGGGGACCTTTTCCATAAAGGGAAGAATGCGGACGATCCAGCTATAGCCGGCCGTATCAGGCGTGGCTGCCGTCGAACCGGGCATCGCTGTCGTGACATTGGTGCTGGTCAGCGCCGGGAGATATTTCTTCGCATCGTGGTGACCGTGCAGCGCAAGGCCAAGTTGCATGCCATTGCAAGTACAGCCGTTACGCCTGGCGGCCTCTCTCGAAGAACCCAATGCCGGCATAAGCAGTGCCACGGCGAGGCAGATGATGCCCGCCACGACTAACATTTCAGTGAGGGTAAACGCTCGTCGCCCAGCGACAAGGAAAACATAAGGCACCTCGATATGAAAAGACATGAGGCGAATAAAGAACGAGCTATCGGAAAGACCGAACCAGATAGAAGACAAGGCCAAGCCGAAAAATGAGCCGCGGCTATCGATAAGATGTGAATGGGTTCGCCCGGATGGGCAAACTTACTTTGATTCTACGCGATATTTTGCGGACTAGACAGAACGAGAGTGCCGCCTAGACAGCTCAGTTGCCATCGGCGCAGTTTCGATTTACGCAGACCGCGTCGCCAGACGTACCCGCAGCCTCGCCGGCACGTTCAATTCCAGCACGCGGACGGTCGTGCGGCCGACCGCCGTCAGGCCGATAATGCGCAGCGCATCCCAAGCAAAATGGTCCGCCCAACGTTCATGGCGCGGATTGAATAGGCGTGTAACCTGGTTGATTTCCGGGTCGATGCCGGTGAGATTGCTTCCCTTGTGCAGATTGCATTCGGCGCAAGCCAATGCCAGATTATCCCAATCATCCGTCCCGCCGTGCTTACGGGGAATGATGTGTTCGACGTGCAGAGGCGCGAGCGGAGAATCTGCTTGCCGGCGCTGACAAAACTCGCAGCAATGCGCCGCTCTTTCACGCACGGCGGCGCAGGATTGCAGCGTCCATTGCCTACGACTCGCGATGGTGCAGCCGAAAACGGGCTTCCGCCTGCAAAATGGCAAGCAGGTTGTTCGCTTCGATGTAAGCTTCGTACTCCGCCTGCTCTGTGGCGGATAATTCGCCTTCGTTAGCTTTTTCCGCCAGTTCGGTTACCCGGGCCGCGATCGCCGAATCGCCTTGCAGTTCGGCAAGCTGACGGGTTTGTTCCGCCGTCAGTAACGCAAAGATCGGCGCGGCGCCGCGGTGGAAAGCCAGATTTGGATCGTCGGCGGTGCTCATGCGATTAGAATACCAGACGCGAGTTGGCGGAGTCAAAACGATTCGTGGCGGAGCTTCCAATATACTCCAATCCGAGCCGCGGGCGTTAGCCCGGGGATTTCCCGCTCAACTGGATAGCCGGGCGGAGGAATCCCCGTGCTCACGCCCGGGGCTCGGGGTTAGAGCCAGGGCTCAAGGATCGCCGGTCCTGTGATTGATCGCAGCGGTGCCATAGGCGAGAATTGGGGGCGGCGCTCTCTCGCACGGACATCGCTTCGAATTGGTTGATTATGGACCCTCGACGTCGGCCTTCCCCCTGCCCTGCCCCGTTCGCCGCTGCGCGGCCGCGGTCGCATGTTGGATATCATCTGCTGCTCACGGCGATGATGGTCGCCTGGCTGGTTGCCAGCAGGTTGCAGGCGGCCGACGATGCGCGCGGCATTGAGCTATTCAACCAGACGGTGCAACCGCTGTTGCGCAAGCAGTGCCACGCCTGTCACAGCCACGAGTCGAAGAAACACTCGGGCGGCCTAGTTGTCGATTCGCGGGCGGCCTTGTTGGCGGGGGGAGAAACGGGGCCGGCCGTGGTGCCCGGCAAGCCTGAGGAAAGTTGGTTGGTCAACGCGGTCCGGCGCGACGAAAACTTCGTGCAAATGCCTCCCAAGAGCAAGCTCAGCGAGGCCGAGGTGGCGGCGATCGTGGAGTGGATCAAACTCGGGGCTCCCTGGCCGGGCGATACGGGCAAGGCCGCCACGCGTTCGCCGGGCAAGATCAGCGACGAAGATCGTCAGTGGTGGGCCTTTCAACCGGTGGCGGAGATCGCTCCGCCTAATGTCAACGATCCCTGGATCCGCAACGAGATCGATCAATTCGTCTTCGACAAGCTGCGGCAAGCTGAGTTGACGCCGGCGCCCGAGGCTTCGCGAGCCGTGTTGATTCGCCGGCTCTATTTCGATCTGTGGGGGCTGCCGCCGACGCCCGACGACGTCGCGGCGTTCGTCAAGGATCCGGATCCGAATGCCTATGAACGATTGGTCGACCGGCTGCTCGCAGGGTCCCAGTACGGCGAGCGCTGGGCGCGGCATTGGCTCGATCTGGTCCGCTATGCCGATTCCGACGGCTACCGGATTGACGACTATCGGCCCGCAGGCCTGGCGTTATCGCGACTATGTGATCAACGCGCTGAATGCCGACAAGCCGTACGACCGCTTCGTGCAGGAGCAATTGGCCGGCGACGAGCTGTTTCCCGACGTGCCGGAGGCCCGGATCGCCACCGGTTACTTGCGGCATTGGATCTACGAATACAACAGCCGCGACGTGCCGGGCCAATGGTCGATCATCCTCAACGACATCACCGATACCACCGGCGACGTGTTCCTGGGGCTGGGTCTGCAATGTGCCCGCTGCCACGATCACAAGTTCGATCCGATCTTGCAGAAGGATTACTTCCGTTTGCAGGCGTTCTTCGCGGCGCTGCTGCCGCGCGACGATCTGGCGGCCGCGACCGCCGCCGAGCAGGCCGAGCATGTCAACAGAAACTGGCCGCGTGGGAGCCAAAGACGGCCGGCCTTCGCGAGCAACTCGCGGCACTCGAAGAACCGTATCGCCAGAAGGCGGAAAACGGAGCCATCATAAAATTTCCTGAAGAGATTCAGGCCATGATTCGCAAGCCGGTGGCCCAGCGGGAGCCGCTCGAGCAGCAATTGGCCGAGTTGGCTTATCGGCAGGTGACCTACGAATTCGACCATCTCGACCGCCAACTCAAAGGGGAGACGAAAGAGCAGATCTTCGCGTTGCGAAAAGAGCTGGCCGCGTTCGAGAAGCGACAAGCCGCGCGCCGCTGCCGCTGGTGATGGCGGCGACCGACGTCGGGCCGGTCGCGCCGCCGGTGACGATTCCCAAGAAAGGGAACACGCCGATCGAGCCGGGCTTTCTCGACGATTCTCGACGAGAAGCCGGCCGAGATCGCGCCGCTCGCCGGGAGTGCCGGCTTCGACCGGTCGCCGGGCGGCGCTGGCTCGCTGGCTGACTCGCGCCGGACAACCCGCTCACGGCCGGGTGATGGTCAATCGCGTGTGGCAGTATCACTTCGGCCGCGGACTGGCGGCCAACACCAGCGATTTCGGCCGGCTGGGCGACGCCGCCATCGCATCCCGAGTTGCTCGACTGGCTGGCTGCGCCGCTTCGTGAAGGACGGCTGGAGCCTGAAGCATTTGCATCAGGTTGATTCTCACGTCGGCCGCGTACCGGCAAAGCGCCGATCATCCGCAGGCCGAGCCGGGCCGGCTGGCGATCCGGAGAATCGGCTGCTGTGGCGCGGCGGCGTGCGGCGGCTGGATGCCGAGCAGATTCGCGATGCGCTGTTCGCCGCCACCGGCGAACTGCGATCTGTCAGGCCGGCGGACCCGGCGTGCCGGGCAGCGAGCCGCGGCGGACCGATCTACACCCGCATCATGCGCAACACCCGCGATCCGCTGCTGGATGTCTTCGATGCGCCGTACTGGTTCAACAGCGCTTCGTCGCGCGATACCACGACCACGCCGGTGCAATCGCTGCTGCTGATCAACAGCCAATTGATGCTGCAGCGGCCGCGGCCTTCGCCGGCGAGCTGGTGAGCGCGAAGAACCTTCGGACATCAGGACGCGCATCGCAGCTGGCGTATCACTTGGCCTTCGGCCGCGAGGCGACGGCCGACGAAGTTGACATCGGCCGAGCAATTCATGCAGGACGCAGGCCCAGCGGATCGAGCCCGAAGAAGCCGGCTCGGCCCAGGCGGCGTTCTTGTACGGCAAGATCCCCTATCGCGACGGCCAGGCCGCCTGTGCGACCCCGACAGGCCCGCAGCGATCGTTCCAGGTGGCCGCATCACGACGCGATGCCGACGGCCGATTTCACCATCGAAGCCTTCGTGCTGCCGCGATCGATTTACGACACGGCCAGGTGCGGGCCGTGGCCGCCAAGTGGGACGGCGACATGAAGTACCCTGGCTGGCTGTTCGGCATCACCGGCAAGGGCTCGCGCCGCAAGCCGCAGACGCTGGTGATGCAACTTCTTCGGACGCCTGGCTCGACGGCAGCTTCGGCGAAGCAGGCCGTTTTCTCCGATCAGCATATTCAGCTCGACAAGCCCTATTATCTGGCCGCCGCGCTGAAGCTGGCGCACGGCACACCGGGACGCGACGCGCAAGCCGGGCAGCGTCACGTTCTTCGTCAAAGACTTGTCGAACGACGACGAGCCGCTGTTGGTGGCCACGGTTCCGCATTCGCTGACCGGCGGATTGGCCAATCAGCTGCCGCTGGGCATCGGCGGCCTATCGAGCGGCACGCGCGGTTTCTTCGACGGGCTGATCGACAACGTGCGACTGTCGGACGCGGCGCTGCCGGTCGACCAGCTGCTTGTTCACCAACGAAGGCGACGAACCAGCAAACGGTCGGCTATCTGGCAATTCGAGCCGCGAGCCCGATGTGCTGGGCGATTCGAGCGGCCATGCGCTGAGCATTCAACCGGGCCGGCAGCAGCGCCGGGCGGCACGTCAACCTCGAAGAAGCGGCCCTGGCCGATTTCTGCCACGTGCTGTTGAACGCCAGCGAATTTTTATATGTCGAATGATTTTCGGTCATGACCGTATGCACGCGATTCATTAAGGCGATGGCCATGACCCGTCCGTACGATCCCGCGGCTGCTTTCGCATCGAGCCGGCCGCTGTACGCGCCGCGATTGGCTGTCTGCAGGCTCGGCGGCCGGATTCGGCGCGCTTCGCGCGCTGGCAGAGCCATGCTAATGCTCGCGAGCGGGCTGCGGCCTGCCGATAACGCTGGCCGCAACGTCGCGGCAAAGCCGCGGTCACGACTCAGCCGTTTCGCCGCTGGCTGCCAAAAAAGCCTTTGCGGCCGCCCGAGGCCAAGAACTGCATCTTCCTGTTCATGGAAGGCGGCCCCAGCCATCTCGATCTGTTCGATCCCAAGCCGCTGCTGCAACAAGCTGGCCGGCCAGCCGCTGCCCGACAGTTTCGGCCCGGTCATCACGGCCATGGGCGAGGCCCGGGCTCCGCTGCTGGCCAGCCCGCGCAAATGGAAACAGCACGGCCAATGCGGCACCTGGGTTTCCGAATGGCTGCCGCACACCGCCGAACTGGTCGATCACCTGGCCGTGATCCGCTCGTGCGTCGCCGACGGCATCAACCATTCGGCCGGCGTCTGCCAGATGAACACCGGCTCGATCCTCGGCGGCCGGCCTTCGCTCGGCTCGTGGGTCACCTACGGCCTGGGCACCGAGAACACCGATCTGCCGGCGTTCGTCGTCATGCAGGACGGCAGCGGGCAGGTGGTCAACGGCCCGCGCAATTGGAGTGCCGGCTTCATGCCGGCCGTCTACCAGGGCATTCGCATTCAAGGCGGCAAAGAGCCGATCCCCAACCTGAACACGCCCGAAGGAGTCGTCGAAGCCCAGCAGCGCGGCAAGCTCGATTACCTGCGCGAGATGAACGCGCGATACGCCCGACCGGCATCCGGAACAGACCGAACTCGACGCCCGCATCGCCAGCTACGAGCTGGCCTTTCGCATGCAGGCCGAAGCGCCGGAGGCCGTCGACCTGGCCGGCGAAACCGAGGCCACGCAGCCGGCTCTACGGGCTCGATCAGAAAGAAACGGCCGAGATGGGCCGCCAATGCCTGCTCGCCCGGCGGCTGGTCGAGCGCGGCGTGCGCTTCGTGCAGCTCTACCACGGCGCGGGCAGCAAATGGGACGCCCACAGCAAGCTCGAAGAGAATCACGGCAAGCTCTGCCGGGCCATGGACCTGCCGGTCGCCGGCCTGCTGCGCGATCTGCAGGCGCGCGGCCTGCTGGACGAAACGCTGGTCGTCTGGGGCGGCGAGTTCGGCCGCACGCCGATGAGCGAAAAAGGCGACGGCCGCGACCACAATCCCGACCGGCTTCACGATGTGGATGGCCGGCGGCGGCGTCCGCGGCGGCCAGGTCATCGGCGCGACCGACGAACTCGGCCTGCGCGCGGTCGAAGACCGGATGCACGTCCACGACCTGCACGCCACGATCCTGCGCCTGCTGGGCCTGGACCACATGGACCTGGTCTACAAATACAAAGGCCGCCCCGAACGGCCGACGCTCAACGAAGGGTCGCCGAATCTGAAGTTGCTGAGTTAAGCCGGGCCTGTGTGGCACGCCCTTCGCGGGACTCAGAGTGTGCCACACGAAAAAGGGCGCAACACAATAACCGTGAAACTAAGGCGGAACTGATGGAAACGATCGCCGACTTTGTCGATGTCCAGGTGAACGGCTACGCTGGCAAAGACTTCAACGACGCCGCACTCACCGACGCCGATTGGCATCTGGCGTGCCAGCGGCTGCGAGCCGACGGCATGGCTGGCATCCTGGCGACCATCATTACCGACAGCATCGACAACATGGCGGTGCGGCTGGCCCGCGCTTGCCGTGCGCGGCAGGCAGATCCGTTGGTTCGCGAGCTGGTGTGGGGCCTGCATATTGAAGGACCCTTTATTGATCCGCAGCCCGGGTACGTCGGGGCCCATCCTCCCGCGCATGCCTGCCCGGCGGACTTGGACTCGATGCGGCGATTGCTGGACGCGGGCGAAGGGCTCGTGCGGCTGGTGACCCTCGCTCCTGAACACGATGCGGGCTTCAAGGTGACTCGCTACCTGGTCGATCAAGGGATCGTCGTGTCCGGCGGTCATTGCAACCCCAGCCTCGATCAGCTGCGCGGGGCCATCGACGCCGGACTCAGCATGTTCACGCACCTGGGGAATGGCTGCCCGATGCAAATGCACCGGCACGACAATATCATTCAGCGCGTGTTGAGCCTGGCCGACAAGTTGTGGATCAGCTTCATCGCCGATGGCGCCCATGTGAACTTTTTCGCGTTGGGAAACTATCTGCTCGACCGGTTTGGGCCGGGTGGTTATCACCACGGACGCCATGTCAGCCGCCGGTTGCGGTCCGGGCGCTATACGATTGGCCCGCGCTGGTGGAGGTGGGCGAAGATCTGGTGGCCTGGGGGCCGGGGAAAGCGCATCTGGTCGGCAGCGCGATTACGACGCCGGTTGTGGTCAAAATCTCCGCGAGCACCTGGGCCTGAGCGACGCGGCGATCCGCCGACTAGTATGCGAGAATCCGCGAAGCTCTCGGTGTCGCTTAGAATAGCCCCCAGCGCGAGCAAGGGAAATTGGTTAGCGCTGTCCCTTGCTTGCCCTGCGGGCTCTGGTTTTGGC
>CAWECK010000008.1:0-307348 GCA_963807715.1 uncultured Planctomycetia bacterium | reverse complement strand
GTGCGTCTGGCAAAATTCGGTTGCAATTCCAAGGCCTTTTCAAAGTGCTCGATCGCCGCGTCGAGTTCCCGCTGGCCGATCAAGGCCACGGCCAGGTTGTAGTGAGCGCCGGCAAAGTTCGGCCGAATTTGCAAAGCCGCTTGGTAATGGACGATGGCCTCATCGATGTGCCCCTTCGCACCAAGGACGGTGCCGAAGTTGTTTTGGATCGCAGCATTTTTGAGATCGATTTCCAGGGCTTGCCGATAATGACCGATCGCTTCGTCGAGTTGTCCTTGGCCAACCAGGATCTCCGCGATATTGGCATGGGTCAGCGCGACGTCCGGGGTACACGCCAAGGTGTGATTCCAGAGAGTTTCGCTGTCTCTCCAATAGGACGTCTGCCGCCACGCGAGCCCCATCATGCAATCAACATCAAACTGCCGCTCACGACCCCGATCCAAGGCCGAATCGACCAGGTTTTGGCCATGTCGGCGGCACCCCAGGCCAATGCCACGTAGAGTCCGATGTGAGTCAAATAGGTGTAGCGGTCCGCCATGCCGTGCGTTCCCACCGGAATCAATCCGATCACCGGCAACAGCATGATCAGGTACCAGAGCCAGCCTACGATCAGGTACGGGCAGCGTGCCTGAGTCGCAGTGCGCTTGCCGAAATGACGATTAGCACCAGCATGCACCGGCAAGCTGCCAGGAGGACGACGGGGTTGTGGAAATGATATTGAAAGGAGCCAGCGACGCTGGAACAAAAATCTGGACCAGGTAGGCGACGTACCAAACGAGCGCATTGGCAACCCGTGCCGGCAGCGGAAGGCGATCGATCATCGGACTGCTGGGATTCTGCGTCAACAACGTGATCAAGCCCACGCCGACCGCCAACATCACAAGCGGAGTTTTCTCCGCCAGCAAACGCCAGGGGACTGAGAAGCCGGCGTGCGCGGACTTCCGGAAGACGGCACGATTCCATTGCCAATCGCGAACTCGCCCCAGCGGCCAATAGTCCAGCAACAAGAGAACCAGCGGCAGCGTTACCAGCATCGCCTTGGACATCAGGCCCATGGGAAACAGCAAGTACCACCAACAGATAGCGGGCCCATGAAAATCGCTGCCGCGGATCGCTTACATAGGCGGCAAGGGTCAGCATAAAGAACAGGCCGCTGAGCACGTCTTTCCGCTCGGCCACCCAGGCCACGGATTCCACCCGCAGAGGATGTACGGCAAACACGGCCGCCACCAGAACACTGGGCCAGAAGTTCGCCGTGATTCGCAACAAGACCAGCAGCAGCGCGACTGCCGCGGCTGCATGCAGCACGACATTCGTCAAATGGTGCCCTGCCGGATTCAGGCCATAGAACTGGCAGTCCAGCAGGTGCGAGAGCGCGCTCAGCGGGTACCAGTCAAATTGCCCGTCGCTGAAGGCCCAGGCAATTGCCTGAAGCGTCACGCCCGCCACGACCTGCGGGTTGTTAACCACATACTCGCCGTCGTCGAGGTTGATGAACTCGTGGCCCAAGGTCTGGCCGAAGACCAGTCCGACGGCCAGACAAAGCACACCGCACGCGGCGAGTACCCAGCCGCGGCTCTGCTCAGGGCGGTCCGCACGGGTGGCAAGTTCGACTTGTCGCGAACCGTGCGCGGGCGAATTCCTGGCGACTCCAGCGGAAGTCGTTGTTTGAGCCCGTAACGGTTTCTTCTTGGTAGATCTGGCACCCATTCGTTTCCCCATGAATCGGGGAAGAATAACCGAATTGTGGATGCGCGTGAACGCCGGACTTCGCAAACCGCCGGGTTCCCCACAAGCCGCGTCGATCGCCGAACCTTCCGCGGCCAATTGCCTGATGTCAACCAGCAATCAGGCAGCCAACGACGTCGGTTTCCGACGGAGCGAGGATTGCCCAGACAATTGCCTCCACGCATCGAGGCAGGCTTCACAGCCCACTTCGGCATCGTTTGCCAGAATTTCAGATCGCCAAGTCGGACGGACGAAACCTTTCGTCAGGCGATTGAGATCGACTTGTGCCTGAGAGTACGCGGCTTGGAAAGCTGTCACGTATCTCTCCGCAATCGTCGCACTTTGGCATGGCTCGTTCTCCCAGAACCACAAAACCGTCCTGTCGACGAAACGCCATAGGCTTCGATCAGGAAAAGCTTTCGATCAGTAAAAACTACCGTCTTCGAGGGCGGAAGCGGACTGTAACCTTCCTCGTTTGCCCAAGTTTTTGGCAAGATCTCTTGCCTTCGTAATTCTGGGCAGAATTCCTATCGGCAAAAACTGTACGTTTGGATCAAACGTATATTTACCCGCAAAGTCGCGTTTGCCCATGTAGAGTCGAGTTTTTTTGACGTTCACTGATAGCCCGGCCGTGCGAGCAACCGGCTGCAAGCAAGGGTGTTTCCACCGGGAGCGAAACACCTGCTCCTTACGAAGGCTTCTGGGTGCTTGGGCGAGATTTCAGGGCATTCTCACCGCGCATGAAAAACCCCTGATTTTCAGAAATCCTCGTGAAAACCAGGGGTTCTTAGAGAGAGAGCGCCGGTGAGAGTCGAACTCACGGTGGCGGATTTGCAATCCGCTGCCTTAGCCACTTGGCGACGGCGCCTTTTTGATCTAGCAACCTATTTCTGCAAACGAACGAGACGCAGTCTCGGGGAAATCAGCGGGCTGGACAGTTTCCCGCCAAAAGTGCGCCGGCCAAGGGACCGTCCTGCGGAACGCCGGGGCTGAGACCAGCCGCACGCCGCAGAACTTCGCCCAAACAGGCCAGGCGGCCTGACTTGTCTTGAAGTCCGCGTAACTTAGGAAATCGTTAATGTCCGGTCAAGTCCGAACTTGCGACCCGACTGACCCATTATCCGTGTTCTACCCAATCAGGCAAGTTATCACCGCCAGCGGCTGTTTTGAGCTCATCGCCCGCGTGTTGATTCCACACTTGCTACCTCAGTGGCCGATAAACAAAGGCATACCCCTGGAGCCCGATCGACCGGATTTTCATCAACCGGCGACGCGGCCCTTCGCTACGCGAGGCCAGCGTGCGGCGAGCGAGGAACCGAATCGGCCGCGTGAACGAGGATGCCCTTCATGAATTGGATTAGCTTCTTCAGCGGCCGCCTGACACGGCGACGGCTGTCCGTTGCCGCCTTGCAGACTTTGGCCGAGAACCTGGCGCAACAAGGCCTGCAGGCCGTGGTTCAACGTTCGCTGGGCCGGGCTGCCGGAATGCGCCTCTCCGAAGCTCGCGGCTATATCCGTGCCCGTGCGGCCCAGGTCATTCACGAATGCGTCGACCGAGAACTCAAGAAACGGTCTGAGGCCCACGTGCGTTACCGCTCGGAAATCATTGAGCTCGCCACGGAAGCTGTAGTTAGCCTGACGATTCGCGAGTTGGTAAGCCATCCGGCCGAGCAACGCCGCACGGCCAAAGCCGCCTGATCGGCAGCACCGCTGACGCGTCCTGCTTTGCGATGTCGCCTGTTTGTCGGGCATCCCAACGCCGAGCGAGGCGACAAGGGTCCGTCGGCTCGCGCGATTTGGCGAAAATCACTTCCCACAGCTGGCAATTCGTCGCGGTAATAACAGTGGTGCCTCCTCGCCCCCCGATCATTGCGAACGTGCTAGCGCGTGTTAATATTTGGGTCCCACGTCACGCATTCCCTGCGGCCCGACGATTTCGATCTAGATTAAGTTCGACACAACGGCCCAGCCGCCAGCTTGGGAGGATCGTACGATGGACCAGGCCCCAGAAGCCATGATTACTCCCGATGTTGACAGTCCATCGTACGAACAGCCAGCCCCGGGAACCTGCTCGTGGCAATCTGCCCGCGATGTTGCCGTCTGCAACTTCGAACCGCAACACGCCTTCCTGGTGGGTATCGATTCAGACGGCTGCGTCTTCGACACGATGGAACTGAAGCACAAGGAGTGCTTCATTCCACACCTGATCCGTTACTATGAGCTGCAGGGCATCAGCAAGTTTGCCCGCGAGGTTGCCGAGTTCGTCAATCTGTATTCGAAGAGCCGAGGCGTCGAATCGCTTTCCCGCGCTGATCGAGACCCTCAGTTGGCTGCGGCAGGCGGCCGGAAGTGACCGCGCGGGGCGTCCGTGTACCGGTGCCGCAAGCGGTGATCGCATGGGTCGAAATGGAGCCCAAGCCGGCAACCCGGCTCTGGAAACGGCCTGGGCAGCCTCGGGCGATCCGGAGCTTGAGACAGGCGCTGGAATGGTCGCGAGACGGTCAACCGACGATTGCGAGTTTCGTCCACGGCGTGCCGCCGTTCCCCTACGTCCGCCAACGCTGGACAAATTGATTCCCGTGGCCGATCTGCTGGTGGTGTCGGCCAATCCGAAGGAGATTTTGAACAGCGAATGGGAAGAGCACGACCTGGCCCGCTATGTGCAAGCCATCTGCGGCCAGGAGACCGGCACGAAGAAGGATATTTTGGCCAATGCTTGCAAATATCCGGCCGGGCACACGCTGATGATCGGCGACGCGCCTGCACGATTACTGGGCGGCCTTGGCCAACGGGGCCTTGTTTTTTCCCATTAATCCCGGCGCCGAAGAGGCCAGTTGGCGGCGCCTGTTCGAAGAAGGGATCGACCGCTTCCTGTCCGGCACTTTCGCCGGAGCGTACCAGGAAGAACTGCTGGCGGAGTTCGATCGCCGACTGCCGTCCAACCCCCCCTGGCCCGTGACGAATTAGCCGACATCTTGTAAGATCTATGGCTAAAACTTCTTTGTTTACCGCGGTAACGCCGCATTCGGATTCCGCGGCCGGAGAATCATAATCTTTGTATGCCCCGGCGTCGCCGCGCTGCCTCTGGCTGGTTAATCTGCTGCGTTGACTAAACGGCTGCTTTGTCTAAACATCTGCGGCTACGGTGTTGTTTATAGGAAGAGATCCGAGCGATGACCGAGCTTTGTGACTTTGGCCTGGTGGGCCTGGCGGTGATGGGCGAGAACCTGGCTCTGAACATCGAGAGCCGCGGCTACCGCATTGCCGTATTCAATCGCACCACGAGCGTCGTCGACGAGCTCATGGCCGGCCGAGCCAAGGGCAAGAAGTTCGTCGGCTGCCATTCGCTCGAAGATTTGGTCAAGGCCATCGCCCAGCCGCGCAAGATCATGCTGATGGTCAAAGCCGGCCCGGCGGTCGATGAGCTGATCGAGCACTTGATCCCCCTGCTGTCCCCCGGCGACGTCATCATCGACGGCGGCAACACCTACTATCCCGACACCGAACGCCGCACGAAGTACGTCGAGTCGAAGGGCCTGCTGTTCATCGGCACCGGCGTCTCCGGCGGCGAAGAAGGGGCACTGCTCGGGCCCGAGCATCATGCCCGGCGGCAGCGAAAAAGCCTGGCCGCTGGTGAAGCCGGTCTTCCAGGCGATCTCGGCCAAGGTCGGCCCCAAGGCCGACATTCCCTGCTGCGAATGGGTCGGTCCCCGCGGCGCCGGGCATTACGTGAAGATGGTTCACAACGGCATCGAATACGGCGACATGCAGTTGATCTGCGAGGCCTACTTCGTGCTCAAGCACGCGCTGGGCCTCTCCAACGACGAACTGTACGACGTCTTCGACGAGTGGAATCGCAGCGAGCTGGACAGCTACCTGATCGAGATCACCCGCGACATCTTCAGCGTCAAGGACCCGGAGACCGGCGGATTCCTGGTCGATGCGATCCTCGACACGGCCGGGGCCAAGGGGACCGGCAAATGGATGAGCCAGTTGGCGCTCGACCTGGGCGTGCCCAGCACGCTGGTGACCGAGGCCGTCTATGCCCGCTGCCTGTCGGCTCTCAAGGATTCCCGCGTGCAAGCTAGCAAGGTCTTGCGGCCCGGAGGCCGGCGGCCCGGAGGCCGGCAAATTCAGCGGCGACCGCAAGTCGTTCATCGCTGCCGTGCGGCAGGCGCTCTACGCCTCGAAGATCTGCAGCTATGCGCAAGGCTACGTGCAGATGCAGGCGGCGGCAAAGGAGCATGCCTGGCCGCTCGATTACGGCAACATCGCCATGCTGTGGCGCGGCGGCTGCATTATCCGGGCCCGCTTCCTGGACCGCATCAAAGAGGCCTTCGACGCCGACCGAAACCTGGATAATCTGCTGCTGGCCCCGTACTTCAGCGAGGCGGTGCAAAAAGCCCAGCCGGCCTGGCGGCAGGTGGTGAGTACGCGCCGCCCAGCTCGGCATCCCCGTGCCGGCCTTCATGGCGGCCCTGGCCTATTACGATGGATATCGGCAGGCGCGGCTGCCAGCCAATTTGTTGCAGGCCCAGCGCGACTATTTCGGCGCTCACACGTATCAGCGAACCGATAAGCCGGGCGTCTTTCATTCCGATTGGCTGAACCTGCGCCGCCCGCCGAAGCCGTGATCACTCGAGCCGGATGCGAAAGCTTCCCGATGTTTTCGAAAGTCCCATCATGCCCAGCTTGATTATCTTCGGCGCTTCGGGCGATCTGACCAGCCGTAAATTGATTCCGGCCTTGTATCAGTTGAGTCGCAAGGGACGGCTGCCCGAGGGAACGCGGATTGTCGGCATTTCGCGCACGCCGTTTAGCGACGGTCAGTGGCGCGAAGCTCTGGCCAAGACAACCGCCGAGTTTTCCGAGGAGCCGTTCGACCGCGGAGCTTGGGACCGTTTTGCCGGCAGCGTCCATTATCACCCGGGCGACATCGACAACCTCGACGATTTCCGGGCCTTGGGCAAGCGGCTGGAATCGATCGAAACCGGTTCCGACGCGCAGCGGATCTTCTATCTCGCCACCGCGCCCCGTTTTTATGCCGAGGCGGTGACCAACCTGGGAGCCAGCGGTCTGGCTGATGAGAAGTATGGCCCGCCGCGCGTGGTCATCGAGAAGCCGTTTGGCACGGACCAGAAATCGGCCCGCGAATTGAACGCCGCGGTCCACAACGTATTCCGCGAGGAACAGGTCTACCGGATCGATCATTATTTGGGCAAAGAGACCGTCCAGAACATTTTGGTGCTGCGGTTCGCCAATACGATTTTCGAGCCGGTGTGGAATCGGAATTACATCGACCACGTGCAGATCACGGTGGCCGAAGAAGTGCAGGTCGGACGACGCGGCGGCTACTACGATCAGGCCGGCGTGCTGCGCGACATGTTTCAGAACCATCTGCTGCAACTGCTGATGGTAGTCGCCATGGAGGCGCCGGTCCGTTACGCCGCCAATCCGGTGCGCGACGAAAAAGTCAAAGTGCTCGAAGCGATTCGCGCGCTGGACCCACAGGCGGTGGGCACCGATACGCTCCGCGGCCAATATCGGGGATATCGCAAGGAACCCGGCGTGGCTCCCGACAGCCCGACGGCGACCTTCGCCGCACTGAAGCTGGCGGTGGACAACTGGCGCTGGCAAGGCGTGCCGTTTTATCTGCGCAGCGGCAAGGGCATGTCCTGCCGGACGACGCAGATCGTGATTCAGTTTCGCAGCCCGCCGCACATGGTCTTCAGCTCGCGCAAGAGCGCGACCTGCGAGGCCAATCGACTGGTGATTCAGGTTCAGCCCGCCGAGGGAATCCAACTCCATTTTCAAACCAAGGTGCCGGATGCCGGCATGCAACTGCGCATGACGGACCTGGATTTTCGCTTTCAAAAAGAATTTTCCGGCGCCTTGCCCGAGGCCTATCAGCGGCTGCTGTTGGACACCTTTCACGGCGATGCGAGTTTGTTTGCCCGGAGTGACGAGGTGGAATTGGCCTGGGGCATCATCGATCCGATCCTGGCCGCCTGGCAGGAAACACGGCGTCCCGAATTGCTCATCTACGAGCCCGGCCTGTGGGGCCCGGAAGAATCGACCGACTGGATGCACCGCCAAGGCCGTCAATGGTTCGACACCTGCCCGGTGCTGCATTGATGCCCTAAGCGACTCACGCGTACGACGCGCGAAAAAACTGAAAACAGCCCTATGATGTCCACGGATTTGATTTCTTCGACGCCGACGATCCCCGGCGGACAGTCTTGCACCCCGCTGCCCGAGTTGCGCATCGGCCCCATCCGGCTTGATTTTCCCGTGGTGCAGGCAGCGCTGAGCGGCTACAGCGACTGGGCCATGCGGGTCGTTGCCCGGCGGCTCGGAGCGCCTTATACCCTGTGCGAAGTGCTGCTCGATAAGTTTGTGATCGAGGTTACTCGCGGAAAAAAGGCGCAGCGCTATCTTCGCGTCACTGATGAAGAACATCCGGTGGGTGCCCAACTCATGGGAGCCGACCCGGTAGACTTTGGCCCAGCGGCCGAGCGATTGGTGGCCGCCGGCTTCGACGTGATCGATATCAACTTCGGCTGCCCGGTCAAGAAAGTGCTGGGGCGCTGCCGCGGCGGTTACCTGCTCAGCCAGGTGGACACGGCCTTGGAAATCGTGGCACGAACGCGCGAAGCCGTACCGCCGCACATGCCGGTCACCGTGAAGATGCGGCGCGGGCTGGACGATTCCGACGAGAGCCGCGAAAAATTCTATCGCATTTTCGACGGGGCGTTCGCGCTCGGCGTCGCCGCCATTACCGTGCATGGCCGCACGGTGTATCAGCGCTATGTCGGCCCGAGCCGCTGGGACTTTTTGCGCGAAGTGAAGCGGCACGCCGGCTCGCGCACGGTGCTCGGCAGCGGCGACCTGTTCACGCCCCAAGCCTGCCTGGACATGATCCGCGAGACGGGCGTCGACGGCGTCACCGCGGCTCGCGGCGCCATCGGCAATCCGTGGATCTTTCAACAAGCGCGGGCCCTGGCCGCCGGCCTGCCGCTCCCCGAGCCGCCGACCATTTTTGCGCAGCGCGCGGTGATCGCGGAGCATTACCAATTGGCCGAGGATCTCTACGGCCCCGAAATCTGCGGCCGGCACATGCGCAAATTCGCGATCAAATACTCCAAGCTGCACCCACTGGGGCTGGAGGTGCGCGACGCGTTCGTGCGAACTTGCCGGCCCGAGCAATGGCGCGCCGTCTTCGAGCAGTATTACGCGGTCGACGGCCCCGGACGTCATCCCGGCGTGGACATCGACGAAACCGAAGGCTGCGAAGCCAACTCTTAGTCCCCCGCCAACCGCCGAGTTGTAGGTCAGGCACTCCCGTGCCTGACATCCGCGGCGCCAGAAAATATAGGCAGGCGTCTAAAACGTTTGCCATTCAATGTCAGGCACCGGAGTGCCGTGACCTACGGTTCCCGAGTGCACTCGAGCGCCGCAAGAATTTCCGCGTTTACCTCGGCATCCGTTTCAATTGCCCGGTGCGCTTGCAACGTCGCGCCTGCCGCCGCGCCTGCCAGTTGCCCCAAGGCCCAAGCACTCGCTCCGCGCACCAGGGATTCCGCGTCGGCCAGGCCGCGCGTCAACGCCGGCAGGGCCTGCAAATGCCGTTGATTGCCCAGCACGATCGCCGCATTGCGCAGACAACCCGCGCCGCTTTGGCCGCCACAAGGGTGAATGTCGGAAGCGGGCGCGGAAGGCCGCATCGTCCAAGTCAAACAGCGCGACGAGATCGGTCGGATTGCTCTCGGCCGCCGGCTCGAATTGGCTTTCCTGGGATAGCGGCGCCCTGCTGTTCCACGGGCAAACGTCTTGGCAAATATCGCAGCCGAACAGCCAGTCGCCCACTGCCGGCCGCAGTTCGGAGGGCACGGCCCCGCGTAGTTCGATGGTCAAGTAGCTGATGCAGCGGCGGGCATCGAGCACGTACGCGTCGACGAAGGCCCCGGTGGGGCACGCGTCGAGGCAGGCCCGGCAGGTGCCACAATGATCGGCCTCGTGAGCCGCATCGTAAGTGAGTTCCTGATCGGTCAGCAGTGCCGCCAGCAAGAACCAGCTACCGGTTTGCTTGTTGAGCAGCAACGTGTTCTTGCCGATCCAACCGAGTCCGGCCAGTTGTGCGAACTCCCTTTCGGCCAACGGCGCCGTGTCCACAACGCCACGCACCAGGGCTCGCGGGCAGAGGCCGCGCAGGAAGTCGGCCAGTTCGTTGAGCCGCGCGCGGATCAGGTCGTGATAGTCCGTCCCCCAGGCATAGCGCGAAATGCGGCCTTCGCCGGGGCGCGGCGAGATCGGTTCGGCCGTGCGATAGTCCATCGATAACATCAAGATACTGCGGGCTCCGTCGAGCACGTGACCGGGATGCGTGTACGCTTCCGCTCGGTCGCTAAGATAGTGCATTTCCCCGGCGTAGCCCGCCGCGAGCCAATCTTGAAAACGTCCGATGCCCGGCGGCGTCACGGCTGGACAGGCTCCCGCCAGATTGAATCCGAGCCGGGCGGCTTCGGTTTTCAAGGCAGCGGTAAGTTCGGCGGGATGCATCGAGAGCTGGCCGTGGGGCGGAGAAATGCCGCGATGGCGAGACCGGATTGCTAATGGAGGATCCTGTTTCTAGCATACATGACTGGCGACGAGCCAACTTCCAGGCATGCTTCGAATTCCCGTCAAGTGACCCAGAACTCAAATGACACGCCATGCAAACTTCGTGAAGTTCTTTGTATCTTATCGCCCATTGCCGGTCGCCGTTCTGCTGCTTTTGTCAGGTTGCGGGCCACAGGTCGCTCAGGAGGATCTTGGCAAGATAGTGTACGAAGTGCCCAAGATGCCCGGTTCTGACAAGCCCTATCCGTTGCCACCGCTCGAGGTTTCGGACGCTTCGCGCGGGCAGGCAGGCGAATCACCGGCCCAGCCAGCCAAGCTACCTGCTTCAGAGCCACAGGCCACCGAATCCCAATCCAGCGATAAGCCGGAGCCTTCCGAGCCGGCTGCGAAGCAGCCTTAATTCTCAATTGCTGCCGTGGCTTTCGCGCCGCAAGCACGCGGGGCGGGGTTCCTGCGGCGGCCCGGCACTGGCGAAAAAGCCATCCGCTCAGATTTGCAACAAAGCCGCCAAAAAGTGCCCGCTCGCAGCTTGCATCCCGACGTGCGGCTGCTTAGTGTGGAAGTAACTCTGTTATTTTGGGTAAAATGAGCAGCGAGGGCATGTAATGGTTCTTAGAACAAAGTTTCTGGTGTTCTTCCTCGCCTGCACGGCCTGGTTGGTTCTAGCGGGAAATTCGCAGGCTCAGATGCGAGGCGGCTTTGGTGGCATGGGAGGCTTAGGCGGCTACGGAGGTTGGTGGACTGGCGTCCCCTACGGTTTGTCCCAGAGCCAGGATCAGCTCCCCTATTTCTCCAAGTATCCGCCGGTGTACTACAGTTATCCGGTGGCCAGAACTTACGGCTACAGCCCCTTCGCCTATCCGCCCGGATTTATGACTCCTGACTTGCAGCAATTGCCTACGGAAATCATCAATCCGCATGTTCCTCAACCGGAAGTAAAACCGACCTCCGATCGAACGGCCACCGTGCCTCAATCGCCAGAGCCCAAGGTTGTGGTGAATCCTTTTGTGGATCAAGCACAACTGTCGTTCGATCAGTAAGATTTGTGGCACGCCAGGGATGGCGGGCCCCAGCGATTCGGATCCAGCGTTCGGACCCAGGGATGGCAATCTCTGGGCTTCGTTGGGTGGTTTTTGGGGGGCGCTGCGTTCCCCCCTCCTTTCTCGTCCCTCGGCTGCGCTAAACCGCTCTGGACAGGCCGGGGAAACTCGCTAATCTAACCGCCCCATTGACTAGGGGCGCACCTTAGATCTCGTCTGCGCCGGCCAGTTGGTTGGCCAGTTTTAGATTTTTTGTCCCGTTTGCGGGCTGCCTATCACCCAACGCCGGCGAATGGAGCGGATGCCGTGATGCAAGTGCCTGGCGGGGCGAAATCTGAAATTCATGGCATGGCCGTGCGAGCCCAAGGAGAAGGAGTCGACCGATGAAGCGGTGGCTGCGGCTGGGAATTGCCGCTTTGGGCCTGGCCGGGTGCCAGATGAATCGCAATCCGTCCGATCCGTTCATGCGCACCACGGTGCCGCCGCCGGCAACCGGCCAAATCGCACCGGCCGCCGGAGATTATTACACGCCTCCCCCCGGCTCCCCCATTGCGCCCGGTGCTGTTGGAGGCCCGTCGACGTTCATGGCGCCGCCGCCGCCAGCCGGTGCGCCTCTGGCGTCTCCGCAGACAACGCCGTTGAGTCCGCCACCGGCCTACAACCCGCCGCCACCCGCTTACGGTCAACCGCCGGCTTACAGTCAACCACCGGCCTCGACGCAGCCGGGCAGCGCACCACCGGCAGCACCGCCGAGTAAGTATCAGCCGCAAGGTGGCTTTAACTTCCAGCAAACCTCGGCCGACCCGAAAGGAGCATCTGATTCGCAATCCGCAAGCGTGCCGGCTGCGACAGGCAGCGCCGCAAACGGCGGCAGTGTGGTGCAGGCCTCGAACACGGCTCCGGCCGGCGCGTCGGGCACGCTCGCTACGACCGACTCGGCAACTCAGCCGGCGGTTGTCGGTGATTCCGCCCCCGCTGGCGACACTACGGCGGGTTCACCAGCCAACAACGCCTCCGCCGGGCAAACTGCTCAAGCGGGCGGAGCGGCCACGATTCGCATCGTGGACTCTCAGCCAGCGGAAGTAGGCGCCACAGTGGCCAGCCAGGCTGCAGAGCCGGTTGCTGACTCGACGGTCGCCGGTCCGCCGGTGCGGCTCACGGTGGGACAACCGGTGAAAGAGATTACAGACTTGCCGCAGTCGGCATCCAGCGATGCTCCCCGCATGTACGGGGCGCCTCGCAGTCGCCTGGTGTTTGGGCGTCCGACAACCGGAACGGCCACCGCCGGGCTCGGTGCGACATCCGGCGGCGCCGTCGCCCACACGGTCGAACGGCCCGCCAGCGATGCCAAGGCCGCCAGCGATGCCGCGGTGACTTACGGTGTCGAAGGCAATTATGAAAAGTTGCACGGCAGGCTGGAATATTCCCAGAGTGCCCGGCAATGGAAACTGCGTTACATCCCAATTGACGGCCAAACGGACCAATACGGGGGGAGCGTGGTTCTTTCCGACAGTCCGACACTACATGACCTGCACGCAGGCGATTTTGTGGCCGCCAGCGGCCGCTTGACGATGGCGGACGGGGTCAAACGCGGTTTTTCGCCTCAATTCGACGCCCAGCAGATTATTCCCCAGTGACGCCCTGGAGCGGACTGGACAGATCGGGGCTCCCGTCGACTTGTGGCGGTTTCTTGTGGGCTATTCGGGCTCCGTCCCACTCATCTGCCCCGCCGGCCCTCTGTGACTTAGAATAGAACTGGAACTTAGAAGAGTTCCAGCTTGGGATTGTAGCGGGCTCGCCGGTCGGACGGATTGCGTTCATCCGTCGTCG
Source organism: uncultured Planctomycetia bacterium (assembly GCA_963807715.1). Lineage (GTDB taxonomy): Bacteria > Planctomycetota > Planctomycetia > Pirellulales > PALSA-1355 > CAWECK01. The sequence continues at coordinate 294,131 of CAWECK010000008.1, read as the reverse complement.
CGCGTCCGGGTCACGGACCTTTTAAATTTGACGGGAATGCAGTGCGTAAACGGATAGAGCAACTCCTTTCGTCGCAGTGGGACGCGCTGGCGAAGCGTCTGATGCAACGGCGGCTCGAACAATGGTCGACGGTCTTGCCGCAAGTGGCCGCTCTGGAGGACGAAGCCAAGGCGCTCGGCACTGAGGAACTGCGCAATGCAGCCTTTCGCTCCGTTACCGAGCGAAGAGTCAGGAACCGTTGGAGAAGCTGCTACCCGAAGCCTTTGCATTGGTTCGCGAGGCTGCCAACCGCACGCTGAAGATGCGGCACTTCGACGTGCAGATTCTCGGCGGCACTGGCGCTGCACTATCGTTCGATCGCCGAGATGCAAACCGGCGAAGGCAAGACGCTCACGGCCACCCTGCCTCTGTATCTCGAGGGGCTCTCCGGCAAAGGCGGCGCATCTGGCAACCGTAAACGACTACCTGGCTCGCCGCGATGCCGAGTGGATGCGTCCCATCTTCGAAGCGCTGGGCATGACCGTGGGGGTCATCGAATCGCAAATGCCTCAGCCGGAGCGACGCAAATCCTATGCCTGCGACGTGACCTATGGCACCGCCAAGGAATTCGGCTTCGACTTTTTACGAGATCGTTTGCTGCTGCGTCGCATTGGCGAAGGGCAGTCGGACTTTCTCGGAGGCATGCTGGGCACGAGCCAAGGAGGCGGCGACCAGCCGGTGCAGCGACCGCCCCACTTCATCCTCGTCGACGAAGCCGACAGCATCCTGATCGACGAGGCCCGCACGCCGCTGATCATCAGCGCTCTGCCGACCGAAGAAGAAAAGACCATCGCACAAATGTACAAATGGGGTGCGTCGGTTGCGCCCGAGTTTGTCGAAGACGAGCATTACACGTACGACTACAAGGTGAAGACGGCGGAGCTGACCGCCGAAGGCCGCCGCTTGGTTCGGCAACTGTCGAAGCCCGAGGTGATGCACGACGTCGGCATGTTCACGATCTACGAGTACATCGAACGGGCCGTCATGGTCGATCGAGAGTTCTTTTTCGATCGACATTATGTGATCCGCGACGGCGAAGTCGTGATCGTCGACGAGTTCAGCGGACGTTTGGCCGAGGGCCGCAAGTGGCGCGGCGGCATCCACCAGGCCGTCGAAGCCAAGCAAGGCGCGGAAGTGACCGTGGCGGCCGGGCAGGCCGCACGCGTCACCATTCAGGACTATTTTCAGCTTTATCCAGAGTTAGCCGGCATGACCGGCACCGCCATGAGTTCCGCCGCCGAGTTGCGCAAGATCTATCGCGCGCGGGTCGTGCCGATTCCGACCAATCGGCCGGCGATTCGTCAGCGGCTGCCCGATCGGGTGTTCGGCACCCGTGAAGATAAATGGCTCGCAATTGTCGAAGAAGCGTGCGAAATACACTCCACTGGACGACCGCTGCTGATCGGCACGCGTTCGATCGACAAGTCGGAAGTGCTCTCCAAGCTATTGACGGCCCGCGGCATCGAGCATCAAATCCTCAACGCCCGGCACATTGCCGCCGAAGCTGAAATCGTGGCCAACGCCGGCATGTTGGGTAAGGTAACCGTGTCCACCAACATGGCCGGCCGCGGTACGGACATAAAATTAGGGCCAGGGGTCGTCGAACTAGGCGGTCTGCACGTCATCTTGACCGAGATGCACGACTCGGCGCGCATCGATCGTCAGTTGGCAGGCCGCTGCGGTCGCCAGGGGGACCCAGGCAGTTACCGTCAGTACCTATCGCTCGACGACGAATTGTTGATGGCGATGGGGCCTGATAGGGCCGACGAGTTAAAAATTCTGGGCCGCACCGGTCCGGGCCCCTTCGACGAGTACGGCAAGCTGTTCCGTGCCGCGCAGCTACTCACCGAGCGCCGGCACTTCCGCGACCGCCGGGCGCTCATGTACCATGAGCGCGAGCGGAAGAAGATTCAAACGCAGATGGGACAGGATCCGTATTTGGACACGCCCGGTTAAACGGTGGAAAGTCCAAAGCCCAAAGTTTGACCCAGGGGTTTGGCCTATCAGCCCTTCTCGGCCTATGCAAGAAGACGTCTATCGTATGGCGATCGCCGCGCTTCAGCGGCACTTGGCTGAGGCGGGCGTTCGCGCCGAGGTCGACGACGGCGACTTGTGGGTCGAGGGGCATCGGCTGGGTTTGTCCGTGGCCTGCGACGGCATTGTGCAGCAGGGACAGCACGTCATCGCACCGCTCGACATCCAAATTCACCTCGACGGCGACGAGGGAGACAAATTCCGCGTCGGCACCCTGGGCGTGGGAATCGACCGCGAGGCGGCGGCGCGCGGCTGTCGCCGAATGGCACGTCCTGGCGGCGGCGGCGCTGCTGGCCGCTCTCGGAGCGACGATTGATCTGCGACGCGGACCGCGCCGGCCGATGCAATGGGCCGACTGGTCTGTCTTTCCGGGCCGAGCCGTCATCCGCGGACCCTTGCCCGCGGCGATGCAGCCGGATGGAGCCTTGCTGCGGGCCATGCTGCAATCGCTACGCGACACGGTCATTGCGTGGCCGGACCCGCCGCGCTGGGAACTGCGATCGATTTACGTCATGGCCACCGTGGGACCTGATGGTCACGAAATTCAGGCGGCCGTGAACGGCTTTGTCGACCAGCCGCTCGCTGAAAAGCTATTGTCACTCGACTGGCCCCAGCCGGTCGAGACGTTTTTGTACAAGCAACTCTTCGTGCTGCGTGGCGGAAAAGACGAGTGACGGGGGAGCGGCGTGGCACGCAAAGGTCGATCGACCGATGCTTCAGAATCTTCCTAGAACCAGCCAGGGCAACGTCACGCCAGCCGCGCCTAGCGAGCTTCCGATTCGTAGATCGGCAGATGCCGGTAGTAAACCTCCAGCGACAACAGATTCATGGTCGTCACATAAATGCGGCCTGCCTGCGAGCCCCAGCGGTCGGGCACCGGTCCCAAGGGGTCCCAGCTTCCGGCCAGCGGGCCCGCTTGAATTTGTTGGTCGATCAACAGCGGATGCAACCGCTCGTTCCACTGACGCCAATATTCCCCTTTCATGTGGAACATGACCTGCGTGGCGTAATACCAGTAATAGGTGTCGCGCACGGTCGGGCTCGGCTTCCCAGCTTGGGCAGGTTTTCCAATAAATGCTGGGCTCCCGCCTGCATTTGCGGATCATCGCGGTTCCAGCCCAGGTAGAGCCGCATCAACTGGCCGACGGCCGTCATCGTCGTCGTCGGGCGGCGGCCTTGTTTCTGCATCTCCGAGGCGTACGGATTATACGCATACTGCGAGCCGTCAGGCCCTGCCTGAGCCTGATCCAGCCAATGCCGGGCCAGCCGGTAGGCTTCCTCCGGCACTTTCAGACCGGCCAACTCTCCGCTCTTGAGCGCCATCAATTGCCAGCCGCTTACCGAGGTGTCTGAAGACTGCTGCGGCTCGTAGCGCCAGCCGCCGAGAGTCGGATGCTGCGACGCCAGGATGAAGTCGATGGCCTTTTGGGCCGGCAGGCGCAGGGCGTCGTCTCCCGTCATTCCGTAGGCTTCGCACAAGGCGATCGTGGCAATTCCATGGCTATACAACTGGGCACTCTTGTTCGATACCGGATCCTGTGAAAGATACAAGCTGCCGCTGGCTTGCTGGTTTTTAACAAGAATTGTAAACCGGCCTGTACCACGTGCTGGTATTGATCGTCGTAATGGTCGTAGCCAGCGCCCAGAAACGAGAGGAGAGCGAGCCCGGTGGCGGCCGAGTCGGCCTGGAACGAGGGTTTCTCTTTTTCGTTCCCACGGTCCGCCAAACTCCAGCGGCCGTCGGCGGATTGATGGCGGGCCAGGAAGTCGAGCCCCAACTCCACGGCCCCTTCGGTCCGTTCCGGCGGCTTGGTGGGTCCGCCACCACGGGCATTACGCTGTCCGCCGCGAGCCATGAATGCCTTAGCCGGCTCGCGAGCTCGAGCGTCGACGACCACTGGACCACCTGCCTTTCGCCCCAAGAAACGGCCGGCGCTATTGCTAACCACTTCGCTATCCCGCTGGGCTCGCCGTTGCGGGGAGCCAACCTCGGCGCGAAATCGGTTCCCAAACCGCCCGGCCCTTCGGCCGCGGCCACCTCCACCGGCAAATTGCCGGCGCGCCGGCCGGGTGCTCCCGCCTGAACCGTCAAAGCCAGTTCACCTGGCTGAGGCGCTGAGCCCGTGCCACCAGTTCCCGCAGAGCCACCCGCTGACAGGTCGGCCGCCATTTCAGCCGAACCATCGAGTGCCCCGGCGATGTTCGCCTTGCGTAGTGTTCCTCCGCTCGGGACTGAGGACACCTGCGGCGCACCCTGATCACCGAAGGCGTCCGCCCCGCGCGGATTCAATCCGTTGCCAGGCACGCCGACGAGCGGGGTATCAATGTCGGTGTTCCCAGCGGCGACTCCCACGGGCCCGCCGGTCGGCTGCCCGACGAAACCTCCAGCTAAACGCGTTGGGCCGACCGCCGCCGCGGGTCCTAAGGCCCCGGCCGAGTCCCCCTGCCCCGACAGTCGGCCCGCGGTTGCGGAGCCACCCTGCCCGGCCGCGCCCCCGGGCCCGTTTCCGCCGCTGCCGGGTGATTCGGGAATGTCGGCTTTGGTTTCCGCCGAGAGGGTATTGCCAGCCGAATGCGTAAGCCGCGGAGCGAAGCCACCATTACCGGCCCCGCCGCGACCGACACCAGCACCGCCACTACCAGTACCACTGCCGCCAACGTCAGGTCCGCCATCCGCAGACTGTCCGGTCGCAGCACGGACCAATGTCATGGGGGCCGCAGTCATGCCGCCGACAGTGATCCCCCCTGCCCCGCCGCCACTCCCCTTGACTCCAGCGGATCCTACGACACCGCTTCCGCCGGCGCCCACGCCTCCGCTACGCCCCTCGACCGCCATTGCAGCCAGGGGTAAGTCGTTGGATCTGCCAGAGCGGATTGCGGCCGGACCATCGCCTTTGCCTCTGGGTGAACCGCCAAGCGTCCCGCCTCCCTCGCCACGCGGTGCCTGGGGCACTTCGGCCACCGTCTGAGCTGCTAAGGCCGCGATCGGCGCAACCCCATGCGACGACCGCGCGGATGTTCCGCTTTGGATATGCGTTGTGACATTGGGCGAGCCTCCGCCGGCCCCCGCCGCGGCCGTAAGCGGCCCGGCGGCTGCCTGACTGCCCGGCACGAGCCCGACTGGCTGCGATGCCGGGGACCACCGTTAGATCCGACGTCTCCGGAATTCCACTGTCCAGACTTGGCCCTCGGCCGACGCCAATGATGCCAGCGGTTCCTTTAGCCAGTGCCGAGCGGCTCGGCTGAGCGTTAGGCAGGGCGGATGCCGCACCAGAATGCTGGCCCGCGGCCGGGCTATCCAACGCGATCGGTGAAGCCTCGACCTTGGCGGGACGCGTCGCCCGCGCTAACCGATCGCCCGGCTTGGCGCTGGGCGTCAGGCTTGGCGCGGCGGCTGTTTCGGCGCGCTGCAATTGCGGGCTGATTACGACCCGCGGCGCTGCCCGTATTTCCAGCGGACGCTCGCTGGCCATGGGAGCCTGCGGAAGTCCAGTGGCGCCGCTGTGGGTCAGTGTCGTCGAGGGGGCTAGCGGGTCCTTGGCAGCGGGCCCGGCCGCTCCGCCAGAGGAACGATCCGGTGGACCTGCCTGTGCCAACTCCCCAATAGCGCCGGACGGCAGCGATGGCTCCTTCGCGGTGCGCGCCGGAGCCGCACCCGGGGCGCTCGCCAAACGAGGCTGTTCGGCCGACTCATGGCGTGGGGCGTCGAGCGGCGCCGCCGTGCGGTGCGGCGGACATTTTCAGATTTCGGCCCGGTTGCTCGCTGATCAGCGAACCGCCCGCCTGCTGACGAGCCGTTTGCACCTGGGGTGCCACGGTCGGCGCCTGGGTCATGGCCGGCGAGACTTCGGTCGTCGGAGCAGCGTCGGCAGAGCGGGGAGTCGCCGCGGGCTGATTCAATGCCTGGCGAGCCATCGGAATCGAAGAAAGTTCTGGCGACGGGGCATCGCTCAGCTCCCGGCGAGCCCGCTCGACCGTTTCCTGCCGTCGCGCGAGGGCCGATTCATTTTGCCGAGTTGGATCGGGAGCCGTTGCCGGAGTCACGTTGGTTTGCCGCTGGACCGCGGCCACTTGCGGCAGGACCTTAGCCGGCGCTTCCTCGGTGATCTCGGTTTGAGGCGTCGCGGGAACTGGGTTTTCCGGATTGATGCGGCTCTCGGCCGCGCGCTTGCTGAACTTCGACGGTTGTCCGGCGCGGCGTGGAGCCGCTTGTTGGACTTCGACCATCTTAAGTCCCCGCGGCGCAACGTTCGGCGCAGGGGCGGGCAGAGCCGCGGGCTGAGTCTGGAGCGGGATCTCCACGACCGCCGGAGGCTGGTCTCGCACGACCGAAGTCGGCCGCTCGTCCCGCGCCGCGGCATCCACCGGCTTCTCGAAACCTTCGTCGTGCGGCTGGTCGCCGGGGCCTTCCAAGCGGTACTCCGGCTGCACCACCAACTCTTCCGGCTGCGGCGGCGCGTCTTGCAGCCGTGGATGTGTCGGGATCGAACAATTGACGATCTGCTCGCTCGCCCTGCCGGTACAGTCCGGCAATGATCGCGACGTGAACGATGATGCTCACCAGCGCCGCCAACTGCAAGGCGCTGAAAGCGGTGGCTGCGGATCCGGCTGGCGACCCACATCAACAGCCCGATGCTCACGGCCAGACTGGCCAACCGCACCCAACCGTTGTAGAAGATCCGCCACTCGTCCTCGAAATTGCTCTGGGCGATGATCACCCCGGCCACGAAGCCGGCCAGAACCAAGCAGCGCAACGTTGACCGGCCACAACTGCTCGTCAAACGTGACCGGCAGTTGAACAGGCTCGACTTTGCTGTTGCTACGGCGAACGTCATCCATGCGGGTTCACTACCTGTTCAAAAATCTCACTGCCCAGCGATCGCCATCCCCACGGGACCGCGGGCGAATGCAATGGCGTGATGTTTTTATTTACCGTCGGCGCCCAAGGCCTGCAAGCGGGCCTTTCCATCGGCCACCTTGTCGCTTTCGGGATACTTCTCGATCAGCTCTTTGTACGATTTTCGGGCCTGCTCCACCATCTTCATGGTTTCAAAGCAACGGGCCGCCTCGAACACCGAGTTGGCCTGCCATTTCTTGATTGGCAGCGGGAGCCTGCGGATAGCCAAACCCATACGCGACCTTGAAGAACTGCCGCACCGCTTCTTTGTAGTCCTTTTTCAAGAACAGCAGTTCGCCCATCATGAAGCCGGGCTTTAGCTCCGGCTTCCCGCTCCGTGGCGTCGGCGGCCTGTTCGTAGAGCTTGAACGCGGCGTCCGGATCATTCAGGTTCTGCCGGCATTGGCCCAGTTCGTAGAACACTTCCGGCACGTAATACCCGTCGGGAAATTCCTTCTGCGCCCGTTCCAGCAATTTCGCGGCGTCCGTCCACCTGGTCAATTGAATGGCCGCCTCACCGGAGTGGAGCAAAGCCAACTGTTGAAAATTCTTATTAGCCGGCATCCGGGCGAGAACCTTTTGGTAAGCGGCCCAGGCGGGCTCGTACTTCCCCTGCTCAAAGATGCTTTCAGCCGCCATAAACTGTCCGTCGGCGGCCAACTCTCCTTGCGGCCAGGTTTTGCACCTGGTACTCGAACGACTTTTGAGACTGGTCGAATTTTCCTTGCTGGTGATAGGCCCAGGCTAACTTATGCGCAGCCTTTTCACCTAGATCCGACTTGCCGCTGGCGTTCATCGATGCGTAATAAGCATCGGCAGCCTGCGGAAAACGCCCGGCCTGGTAATGAGATTCACCCACCAGATACAGCCCTTCGGCAGCCATCGGGCTGCTGGCATGTTCCTTGGCCAGCCTGGCAAAGGCCTCGGCAGCGGCGTCCTCCCGCTTTTCGGCCTTCAGTGCCCAACCCAATTCATACAGCACCCGGTCAGCGGCCGAATAGCTCGGATCGCTGGCCAGGATCGAGCGAAACACCTTCACCGCGGCACCCATGTCCTGCAAGCCGACGTCGCAGAGCCCTTCGACCAACAGGGCCGCCGACTTATCGGTCCCGGTCGGATCGCTCTTGAGGAACGCATGGACGTCCTGAATTCCTTCGGCATACTTCTTGAGCGATTCTCGCGAGAGTGCCCGGGCATAATAGGCGCGAGGCACAATCGCGTGCTGCGATTGCTTTTCGATAAGTTGCGTGAAGCTCTGTTCGGCCTTGGTAAAATCTTTGCGGTTCAAGTCCGTCCAACCCAGCCAGTACATGGCGTGAGGGACCAACGGACTGGCAGGCCACTTGTCGATCACGGTTCGATATTCAGCGGCCGCCGCGGGGAAGTCGCCCGACGCATACAGATTTTCCCCTACGCGAAAAGTGGCCCGGTCGAGCATTTTACTGTTCGGAAACTCGGCCGGGATCCGGCGGAGCACCGCCACGGCCGTGGGGAGCTTGTTCTGCAACCGGTAAGCACCGGCCAGGGCCAAGAGGGTTTCGTCGGCTTGCCGCCACTTGGGCTGGGCGGCAAGTGCGGCGTTCAATTCGCCGATCGCCGGCTCCGCCTGCTGGGTCTCCAAATACGCCGTGCCCAACAAGTAATGAGCTTCCGCCGACTGGTTGGGTGACTTGAAACTGCCGACGATCGGCTTCAAGACCGCGATGGCATCCTGGTTTTTCTTTCCCAGGATCAGCGCCAAGCCGCGGCGCAACTTCCACAGGTCGGCATCCGCCTGGGTCGGATATTTGGCCAGCAACTCGCCGTACAAACGCTCGGCGGCTGGATAATCGCCGCTGAGCAGCCTGGCCTCCGCGTCGACATACTTGACATCCGGCGTCAGGGCATCGTCGGGGTACGCTTTGAGGAATACGTCGGCGTATTTCCCGGCAGTGACATAATCCGCTTGTCCCAGAGCCGTGAAACCAGCCAGATACAAGGCTTGACGTCCGGTCGCGGTTTTCGGATGCGCTTTGGCCAACGCGGCGTACAACTTCACCGATTCACGCCGCCGGCCGTCGATGTCATACACGGCGTCGGCCCGATCCATTTGCAAGTTGACGGCAAACGGACTGCCGCCGGCCTGCGTCAGGGCCTGTTCCACGACTTTGAGAGCCTCGGCCGGCTGATTTTGTTTGAGCAACACGCGGGCCAGCCAATGGGCCGCCTCGGTCGCCGGTTCGCCGCCGGCCGCCGCGACTTTCCCCAGCCAGGTTTGCGCGTCGCCAAGTTTATTAGCCAGATAATAGCAATTGCCGGCCAGCAACGTGGCGGCCGGCACATAAGTCGATTGCGGGTACTTGGACGTTAGGGCCGCGTAAAGCACGGCGGCATCCGCGTACTTCTTTTGCTGAGCGAGAGCATCGGCTTGGCGCAAAGTCGCCAGATCCGCCAGCGCGAAGTCTTTGGCGACGGCGGCCGAGGCAAACCATTTTTCCGCATCGGCCGGCTGCACCAGCGCCAACAGCGTTTCGCCCCGGTGCAGAATGACTTCGGCCCGCAAGGCGTGCGTCGTAAACTCCTTCAAAAACTGATCGTAAGCGGCACCGGCTTCGGCCGACTTGCCAAGTTCCTGACGCGTCACGCCGAGCGCATACAGCGCCTCGGCACGGACCGGGCTATCAGGATATTTCTCGATCAACCGCGCATAAGCGTCAGCCGCGGCAGCCTTCTTATCCGTTGCGTACAACGATTCGCCCAGATAATACAGAGCTTGCCCGACTTGCTTGCTGGCTGGAAACTTCTGGCCCAACGTGCTGAAGGTGTCGGCCGCGGCGGCGTACATGTCTGGCTTGCCGGCTTGCGCGAGGCTGTACTGCGTAAGGCCCAGATCTAAATAGGTAACGTCCAGCAGTTCGAACTTCGGGTAGGTGTCGATCACCTTCTTGAACGCCGCGGCGGCAGCATCGTACTGCTTCGACTGCAAACGGCAGACGCCCAGGTAATGCTCCGCCTTGGGTACGAGCGGATCCTGGGGGAACTTGGCCAGGAACTTTTCCCATTCGTCGGCCGCCAGATCGAAAACTCCCCGATTCTGGAATGCCACCGCGTCTCGATATTGCCGAATCGCCATGGGAGACGACTTCTCGTCCGCGCCGTCCCCGGCCTCCGCTCCGCGGGCAGAAAGGGGCAGCGAGACCAGGGCCAGCAGGACAACGGCGACCCTCAGGCGGCCAAGTGGGCCACGCTTCATGACAGAATCCTTCTTCACTAGGTGCAGTGTCTCGTAAATGCAGGAGTTTAACGTGGCAGCAGCAGGATGCCACGGGCAGCTTGTCTGCCTGTGCGACAGCAGAACACGCATGGCCGTTCGGCACTGGCTGACAAGCAGCCAGTGGCACCCAATATAGGATCCCATCTGATTGAGACACTACACCAGGTGCAGAGATCGGCACGTCGCCGGGCGATATGCCGAACGGCGGAGGACACGGACGTTCCGAATACTCCATTATTTACGAGTGGCAAAGGGTTTACAAGAAATGGCGACGATTTCACCCACTTCCCAACGTGTGAGCTGGGTTGATCGATCCGGTTTGGAGCCAGCAATCGACTCTTCGTCAGCCCCGCGATTAAACCTGCCCTTTCTACCGAACCACCCCACTCATCCAGAGTGCGGTTGCCGCTGTGCGGAACGCCACCTATGATGGACCGGCTGCTGGGCCCTTCTCGCTCATCGGGTGCTGTCGCCCTTGTTCCGTTTTTGAGTGTGAAGTCTTTTACCACACTAGGCTTATGATTCCAACCCTGCCCCTAATCGTCGCTGCCGAAGTGGGGCTGGGGGCCTGGCTGGCTTTTGGCGGCTTGATGCTCGTGTTGCTGGTCGCAGATCTGGCCGTCTTTCACCGGCAAGCTCAAGAGGCCACGCTACGCCAATCCGCTATCTGGACCATCGTTTGGTGCCTGATCGCGCTTGCCTTCAACGGCTTTGTCTGGTTTTGTGCGGGGGAGCAATCGGCGTTCAGTTTCTGACCGGCTACCTGCTGGAATGGTCGTTGTCGATGGACAACGTGTTTGTCTTCGCAGTGCTATTCAATTATTTCCAGGTGCCGCTGAAGTACCAATATCGGGTGTTGTTTTGGGGCATTTTGGGTGCCATCGTCATGCGGCTGAGTTTCATCCTGATTGGCGCCACCCTGATCATGCAGTTTCATTGGATCATGCCGTTGTTCGGCATTTTGTTGATCTATCAGGGAGGCAAGCTTGCGCTCCAGGGTGATGAAGAAATGCACCCGGAACAAACCCTGGTCATGAAACTGGCCCGGCGGCTGTTGCCAATTGCCAAAGGCGATCACGGTTCTCGGTTTTTCGTCGTCGAGAATGGCCGCCGGATGATCACCGCGCTGTTTCTGGTGCTGCTGGTGATCGAATGGACCGACGTGGTGTTCGCGGTGGACAGCGTGCCGGCCATTTTCGGCGTCACCACCGATCCGTTTACGATCTTTACGTCGAACATTTTTGCCATCCTGGGCCTCCGAGCCCTCTATTTCCTACTCGCTGCGGTGATGGACTTGTTTCGCTATTTGAAGTACGGCCTGGCCGCAGTGCTGATCTTTATCGGCTTAAAGATGATCGTGGACTACCTGGTTCCCGAAATCATTCCGCAGTGGGTGTCACTCGTCGTGGTCGCCGGGCTGTTGATCGTATCGATCGCGGCGTCCCTGATTATCAAGAAGCCGCACGACGGCGGGTCCAATGCGCCGCCCGAACAAGCCCCGAACGTCCCGAGCGCCGAACCTTCTGAGCCGGCCGCGCTGCCGCTTACCGGGCATGAGCCCGGCGGTTCCGATCACGAGAAACGAGTCGCAGGATAACGCAAAACCAGAAGCTAACCGCGGAATTCGCAGTTGGCGCAGGATTTTAGAAACCAGAAGTGCCTGTCGGTTTTTTTCCATTGAGCGGGTTGAATAGCACGTGAAACATGCTTTGATCACTGGCGGCGCCGGGTTCATCGGCAGTCATTTGGCCGAATGTCTGTTGGCGGCCGACTATCGTGTCACGGTCATCGACGACGAATCCACCGGCTCGGTCGAGAATCTGGCGACGATTCGCGACAATTTCAACTTCTCGTTCGTGCTCGGAACGGCGGCCGACAAAGGGTTGATGCGGCGCCTGCTCAGCGACGTCGACGAGGTTTATCACCTGGCAGCGGCCGTGGGAGTTCAACTCATCAACACGGCTCCGATCCATACGATCGAAACTAACGTCTATCCCACCGAACTGCTGCTCAGCGAACTGTTGCGGCGGGCCCGGGAAGGGGGTCATGTCAAGCTGTTTCTCGCCAGCTCCAGCGAAGTTTATGGCAAGAACCCCAAGCCACGCTGGAACGAGGACGACGACCTGGTGTTTGGCCCGACCACCCGGCCACGCTGGTCGTACGGCGCCTCCAAGGCGATCGACGAGTTCTTGGCCTTGGCCTATTGGCGCGAACACCGACTGCCGGTGGTGATTGGCCGCTTCTTCAATGTCGTGGGACCACGGCAGACAGGCCGCCATGGGATGGTGCTGCCGCGCTTCGTCGACGCGGCTCTGAACAGCGCGCCCCTGATGGTGCATGGCGACGGGATGCAAGTCCGCTGCTTTGCCCACGTGCTCGACGTGGTGCGCTCCGTGATCGAACTGATGCAAACCGACGCGGCGGTTGCCGGGGTCTTCAACATCGGCAGCGACGAACCGGTGACTATTCTGCAACTGGCTCAAAAAGTTTTGGCGACCGTGCGCCCCAGCGGCCAGGCAAGCATCGTATTCCAAAGCTACACCGACGCCTTCGACAAGGACTTCGAAGACGTGCGCTGCCGCGTGCCCGACTTGACGCGGCTGCAAAACACGATCGACTACCGGGCCAGCCACACTTTGGAGATGATCCTTACCGAGGTGGTCGAGTATACGCGGCTGCAAATGCGCAAGCAGGCCATGGGCTGATCTCTTACCGTGATCGGAACCCCGGGATGCCCCAACCGCATATCATTCGTCTGCGCGGCCCTTGGGAGTTGCAACCCCTCGCGCGCTGGCAACTGGCCAGCGGCGCAGCGCTCGTTGAGTTCATCGATCCGCTGCCGCCAGGCGGTCGCATCGAGATGCCGTCGGATTGGTCCCAATTGCTAGGAGCCGACTTCCGCGGACGCGCGCGGCACCTGCGCCGTTTCGGACGGCCGACGGGTCTCGACTCCGGCCAGCGCGTGTGGCTCGTCTGCGACGGCGCGACCGACGCGGCGACGATCGCCTTGAACGGAGCGCCGCTAGGCGCCATTCTTGGGCCGAATCTGCCCGCGCGATTTGATATCACCGAGCGGCTGCTGCCGCGCAATGAACTGGTGATCGACGTGGAATTTCCGTCGGCTGAAATAGCCAAACAAACGTCCGCAGCCGGAACTAAATGCGGCGGCCTGACCGGCGAAGTGCGGCTGGAAATCTTTGGCTGAGGATGAAGTTTGAATGATTTGTAAGAAAGCCGGGAAGGCGATTACCCTACGGAGCCAGCAGGACACGAAAGCCCACGAAACAGGGACGCTCCGGTCCTGAATTCATAGGGGCCTCAACATGAACTGCGGCCCCTTTGATTGGCTGCACGAGTTTTTGGAAAACTGATTTCCGAGACGGCAAGACTCGACGGCATTTTGCTATGAGGGCCGTCTTGGCAATCGTTGTTCGGAGTGTTCCCCAAAAAACGAATCCTTTTCAGGACTAACAAGTTCAAATCCTATTGCCCCGACTATGTTGCAGTGGCATGGCACTCATGTTGCGGTGAAGTTGTACCCCCGAGGGTTTGATTCTGCGTGCTCCGACATGCGGCGGTTGACGTCAAGTGAGTTAGAAACGCTTCCACTTCTGGCTCACCCAAGTCTTTGAGATGAATCCATCGGCCTGTGCGATCATGATGAAAGCGCAGGAACTCCTCGACCCAGCGTTTGTAGGTTGGAATGGTGCGCGGAGCCAGTCGCCATACTTTGCACGCGGTTTCGTACTGGTCCAGGAGCTTCATGACCACCATTCTGCCGCGCAAGAATTGCTCGGTCAATTCGCGCGTCTGAATTGGTCGCAACCCATTGACAAATTCAGAAGATCGATTATTAACGAGCTTACGGTAGCCGCTTATTATTGGTCCAGGTTTGTTAGAGAATCACAAGTTCGGCCTGGGAGGAGGCACTTGGTCACGCCATCCTGACCGGTGGTCGCGGCATCCCTACGAATCGCAGTCAGCGGCTGGAGGCGGTCCGCGTCGGACCGCTTCCCTTCCGTCACTTCTCGGAGGCGATCATGAAGGCGATTCTCCCGATGGCGTTGGTCCTCGGGGTCTGTGGCCTGGCGGGCGCGGCGGACGACAAGGTAGTGGACCCGATCGGAACGTGGAAGTGCGAGTATGAGATCAACGGGATGAAGCGGACGTCCACCTTGACGATCAAGAAGGACGGGGACAAGTTCGCCGGGACGATGAGCTGGCCGGACCAGAAGGAAACGAAGCTCAAGGACCTGAAACTGAAGGACGGAGCTCTGACGTTCTCCGCCGAGCGGAAGATCATGGATAATACGTTCATCGTCGAGTACAAGCTGACGATCGCCGGGGACAAGCTCAAAGGGAAAGGTGCAGTAGAGACTGGGGGCGAGAAGCGGGAATTCGACATCGAGGGGAGGCGGGAGATACGACAAGTAGCGGTTGGGCTGTCTTAAACTCGGTCGTTCGGCGCGCGCGGAAAAGAGGTTCGCATGGAACAGGTGCTTGGAATCGGCGGTGTATTCTTCAAAGCGCGCGATCCCAAGACGCTCGCCGCCTGGTATCGCGAACACTTGGGCGTGCCCGTCGAACCGCGAGCAGACCTACGGGGCTTTCACCTCTGCCGCAGTTGGAGAGCAGACGGTTTGGTCTGCGTTCCCTGCGGACACGTCCTACTTCGGTTCGGGCTCGGCGCCGTTCATGGTCAACTATCGCGTTCGGAACCTCGACGCCATGTTGGCCCAACTCCGAGCTGTCGGGGCGCAGGTAGACGACCGAGTCGAGGACTACGACTATGGCCGGTTCGGCTGGGCGACCGACCCGGAGGGCAACCGATTCGAGCTATGGGAGCCGCGTTCACCCGGCCACGGGTAAGCGCACCGCGCCGAACCGGCAGCTTAGCCTTGCCGTTCGGTCATTTCACATCCGCCAACGTGTCGAAGAATCCGCCGCAGTCCGGCTTCCCAGCCCTGCACGTTCACGACAAAAAGTTCAATAGCCGTCTTGTCGCCTCGACTTAAAATAGAGACAGCTCTCCGCGTTCATTCGTGGAGAGCTGTTTCTCATTGTGGCAGGAACGTTTTCCGGCGAATGCTCACGGTTGCCCATCAGGTTCAAAGTGCCCCCTGGATTCGCGCCCGTCCGCATTCGCGAGAACACAACTGATTACCAGGCAAGGTGTTGGCGAGTTCAAATCCCGCTGTCACTCTCGACGAAATTGAATGCGCCGGAGAATTGTGGGTTCGACCCGATTGCGGCACATAAACGCGTCGTGTGTCGGACCGAAGTAGCTTCGAGTAACCGCTAAGTTGTCCAGCTCAAAGGCCATTAGCCAAGCGTTTTTTTGCCAGATGCTTCGCCTGCTTAACCAGCCGTCTAGCTTCGTCTCAACAGAGACAGGTATTTACGTATTGGATGGTTTGCGGGGGCAAAGCCTTCCACCGCCGCCTTCAGGTCGGAATGTCGTTCCAGGGAAGTCCAGGGCATGATTGTCTTTTCGCCTGATTCTCTGATCAACCAGAGAGATCGGATATTCAGAACCTTGAGTGGCCGAATTTCTTTTATCTCGTCCCAGAGAATCAGGTTTTGCCCTTTATGCAAATGAACCCCCAGAGTGCTGATCCCCACGGCTCGCTCGGTTAGCTTCTGCAACATCCAGGAATATAACAACCCGGCCAGAAAGAAAGGCACGATCCAAAGCCAGATGCTAGCCAACTGAAAAGTCGGGAAATGAACGATTGGATATTCGCTGAAGGCCTGGGCGCGGGCCGAAAATAAATTCCGGAGATTTTGTCGTCCATGTCCAGCGCCAGGCTCATCGTCAACTCGCCGTGCTGGCAATGCAACCGGAATGCGATCCACCCGCGGTAGCCGTTGCCGGTTGGGCCGTCGAACGTTTCGATGTTGCCGAACCGCGCGGTGAGGTCGGTGAAAAACTCAGACGCCTTCTGCGGCGGAAACGCCTCGCTCATTTGCGAGTTGAACAACTTTTGCACGGCGGCGTAATCGCGGGCGTTGAGCAGATCAACGACCTTTTGGGCGACGACGGAGTAGCGATTGGATTCTTCGGCCGGAACGCTCTGCACGGACGACTCCGGCGGCTTGCTCGTTAGTCTTCCAGCCTTCATTGCTCACGGCCAAACCGAGCGGCGAAAAGAACCAGATTCCAATAAATCCGATTTCGCCCCAAAGGGCGATCTGCCAAAAGGCGACCTTGAATTCCACAGGTTTCACTTGGTCGGCGGCCGCCATTGAGAGAGCGATTGGGCGCAGATTAGCGACCTGCGTTTCATCCAGCGGCTCGCCGGTTTCGGCTGAATGGAGTAATGATTCCAGTTGTGCTTCGAGGGGAAGAAGTTGTTTGGACCGCGCCCACTGATTGAGCCAGTAGATGAACGCATACAAGGCTACGAAAAGCAGCGTGGCAAGGATCTTGGCAAGGAGATGGATCGGCATGCCCCCAGGTGGCGACCAGCAAGCCGATAAACCCGGGGACAGCAAGTACCACCACAGCACCGACCCCAATAAACGCGACTGAGCGCGCACCGAATTCAGTTCGGCCCGAAGAGATTCGACGATTGTCGCGCCGGGTGGCGCCGGCGGAGTAGTCCGGCGGGTTTGAATAATCTTCCAAGCGATGAAAATCGTGCTTCCGATGACAATCAAGCCGCCGAGACGCGAAATCGGCGTACGCTCATTAAAAGCGTAGAATCCAAAAATAATCATCACCAAAGCACAGGCCAATAGTTCGCGGAGATCGCGCGCGTCCAGGCAGCGGCGAAGCAGCGTCGTTTTGTTTTGCATGGCAGAAATCAGTTGGGCCGATGGAGGACCGGCTCCCTGAGCGGTTGCTGTTGCCAGAGTTTCTTTTAGCTCGTCGTCGTTCATTTTGGCGCCTCCTCCAGCATCAAACAGGAAAGTTTCTTCTTTGCGCGATGCAACATGACGCCGACGTTGATTGGCACTGATGCCCGTGGCTTCTGCCATTTGCTCGTAGGTGAAGTCCTCCAGGAAAAGGGCGACGAGCGCTTTTTCGAGTGGGTCTAGCTTGTAGATTGCGGTGTAAAGGTCTGCGATGCGGTCGTCAGTGTCTTCTTCAGTTGTCTGCCGCGATTCAATGGTGCGCGTAAGGTCGGCGGTTCGAAATGAACGACGCGGCCCGTGCGTGATGCCCGCTTGCGCGAGAACGAAATGGCAGTGTTGATCGCGACGCGATAAAGCCAGGTGTTGGCGAATTGTTTTTCTTTCAGGGTTGGCAGGCCGCGCCAGATTTGGAACAGGATTTCCTGATACAAATCGTCCTGGTCAGCCGCATTCCAGGCATAGACGCGGCAAACTCTGAGAATCCTGTTTCGATTCTGATTCACCAGCTCCAGGAACTTGCGTTCGTCTGCAGGCGTCGAATTCAATCGCGGGCCTTTATCTGATTAGTTGCGGCGGAAGGGAAAATTATTGCCGCCAGGAGAATTCTTGCGACCTGTTTTGAACAATGCACGGCGGCGTGAACGCGGGCCACTTCACTTTAGGCTGATGATTTCTTCTTTCGCCGGCGAAACGTTCGTGCGCGTTTCAGTCGTTCCGTCCTTGGTCACGACCACTTTTTGGAAAACGCATTTGATGCCCAGCCCGTCCTGCAACACGGTTTCGATTCTCAGCCACCAGTTCCAGGACCTATGCTCGTCTACAGGCATCGAATCAATCCTTTATCAGATTAGTCGCAGCCCAAGGGAGAATAATTACGGCCAGGAAGATGTTTTTGACCACGTTTTTGCGCAAAGCTCCACGCAGGACGGTTCACACAATTGAGTCAGATGGCGATGAGGTGGTAGCGGAGCTGGGCGCTGCGATAGGCCAGCCGTTTCACACGGCAAGCGTCGCGCAGCTGATCGAGAAATCGCCCTCCGGGCTCAGCTGTTGCTGGCAGATTTGGTGGCTGGTAAAATCGCCGAGGATTTGAGTGCGGCATAGCACGGACTCCAGTGCGGTATAGCATGACTTTGGAACCGAGCGATCCGTCGCAACTCCTTACGTCGTATGAAGCATCAATTTTATCAGTTCCATGCTCGGCCTCAAATCTGCGGTGAAGTTTTACCGCAATTCGGCGGTCGAATACCTGTTCGGCAGCGGAGGGCGTTCGTGGGCGACATCCGCGAGTACCGGCGGGACGACGAGTCGGCCTGCTTGGAGATCTTCGACAGCAACCGGCCGAAGTATTTCACCGGGCCGGAGCGCGATCTCTTCGCGGCCTACCTTCGGCGGATGGATCAGCCGTTCTTCGTGGCCGAGGTCGCGGGGGAGGTCCGCGGGTGCGGCGGGTTCCGCGTCGATGACTACGGCGTGGGCTACCTGGCCTGGGGCATGGTCCAGGCGAACTGGCACCGGCAGGGGGTGGGAGCGAACCTGCTTCGGTGGCGGCTCGAACGGATTCGGCAGACCGCCCATGCGTGGTGCGTTTTGATCGACACGAGTCAGCACACCGCTCCGTTTTTCGCCCGGTTCGGCTTCGAGGCGTTTCGGGCTATCGCCGACGGGTATCAGCCGGGTCTGGACAAGGTGTTCATGCGGCTGGTCTGGGCACCAGGGCACGCCGAACCCGCCGCTGCAGCCGACGGCGGCCGCGATGCTGGTTTCTCGGAGCTCACTGGCTTTCGGCGCGGCCGCCGCGGCTGAGCTTTCTGTTAGTCGACGCTGTCGTAATACTCCACCTCAATCGCGATGATCGCGCGCATCTGCTGGAAAAGCGGTTGCCCATACGCCGATGTTTGATGCGACTGGAAAGCCGCCTCATCACGGTAACGCTCCGTCACCACGTAGGTCCGGGCCGCTTTGCGCGACCGGTACAAGTCGTAGTACACGTTCCCTGGCTCATGCTTGATCATCTCCGACTTGAGCGTTCGAAACAGCTCCAAAAAGGTCTCTTCCTGACCTTCATTCACCACCACATGCTTCACTCCGCCGATCATAACTACCTCCTTTTGCTTAGGGTGACGAAACAATTCAACTGACTGGGACATCCTTCCATCCGTGCCGGTGGACCACGTCCTTGAGCAATCGGACGAGATCGGCTTGCTCTTCTCCCGTCAGGTGCCCGAAGAACTCCTGGTCGTTTTCGTCGGCCAGTCGGGCCAGCATCGGGACCAGCTTTTTTCCCTTTGCGGTGAGAGCCACGCTCTGGTAGCGGCGATCCCCGTCGGAGGCTGTTCGTTCGACAAGTGCCTTGCCGCACAACCGCTCGACGAGCTTGGAAATCGCTCCCCGCGTCATGCCCAATCGTTCCGCCAATTGGCTCGGATTGACGGGTCCGGCCTCCAGCATTTCCCGCATGACGGCCCACTCCGCAACCGTGACCCCTTTCGCTTCCACCTTCTGCATGAAAGCGTGGGAGACGTGGTTCGAGACGAACCGCAGCCAGTAGCCCACATGCTTTTCCAGTTCGCTGACTTCGATTTTCTTGGCCATTGGTATTCTTCCTCCCGTGCGGCCTATTCAAAGGGACGAGGTTAATCGTGCCAACTCGGCCAATTCGTCGTCTAACTCTTTGAGTCCGCGCTCGAAGGCTTCGTCCGGCATACCGGCAGGCTTTTCCAGCGTCATGATGAACACCGACCCTGTCGAAGTCGGCACGACGCGAGCAGGCACGGTCCATTTTCCTTCTTTTGGGTCGATGAAGTCGTGGTCGAGGATGCCAGAGTCTTCGACGCCGCGAATGTGCAGCACGCCCGGCCCACGGGGCGTTTGAATCTCCCAGCGATCCTCACCGACCGGCTTGGACGCCAAGACATTGCGGATGGCCCAGTGCGGCCATTGGCCGCCGTCGGCTAGCAGCTTCCAGGCGGCTTGCGGTGAGCACGGGAGGGGAATCGATTTGGTGACGACATTCATTGGGACGGCTCCTTAATAGTTTCCTAGGAAACTATATCGGCGATTCGGGAGCTGTCAACAGGCAAATTGAAAGCCGCGTGTTTCTTGCCACGCAACGAGAAGTGGCTACGAAGGCGGAAGGGCTACTGGATTCCCCGCGAAATGCCGCCGCAATCCGGCTTCCCAGCCCAGGATGCCGGCCAGAAAAAGTTCAATAGCCGTCTTGTCGCCCCGATTTTTGGCTTGCCAAAATTGCCCAGACATGCGACTGGCGGCGTGATTTGAACGCGCTGTTTTTTCAACGAGTCGACAACCGCTCAGTCACGATTCCTTGGCGGCGGCCAATGGCGGCATGACGATATGGCCGCCCAGACCCCTGAGTTCAAACGCTTCGATATCCTGTTCAGCCAGAATGCGTGCGATCTGTCCCCCATGATGAATGTCGTGCGCCATGATTCGCCAAATGGTCCATTGCCGCGAATTCACGTGCGTTTTGCCATTCCAGGTATGCCGGTAAGTGGCATCCAAATCAGAAACACTCCAAATGCCGAGCGTCTTTTCGATCATCAGCCAACTGGCCTCTAACCAATGCACTAATGCCCCTGCATCCTCCACGATGGACTTTGTATCTTGAGCGATCCATTGGTTGCCGTCATCATCCGTCTCCCAACGAGCGACACGGTTCATCGCCTCGGCGCTGCCTGGCGCGTCCATAAATTTGAACCAGTCAATTCGTGCAAAGGCGATGTGGCAGGCTAACTGGCCGAGGGTTCGCACCCTGGCGGATTGCCCCCACGCCAGTTGCTTTGGGGTAAGTGGCGCCACAGCGCGAACGAGGCTCGCTTGGTATCCCTCCCACCCTTCAAAGACTTTCGCAAGGGAGCGGGAATCGGCAACCATCCTGGCCTCCATATGCTTCGGGCCGCGATAGCGCGGCGACGTGAATCGTCAGTTGATCGATTTGATCTCGGTTACCTTGTCCATAGGTGCCGCCACCTTCTCTGACTTTCTCGGCGAGATCCTCCACGTAAAAGCCCGCCCGGAACCCCGCTCCCGCGAAAGCCCTATTTCCTGTTCCATTTGCTTAACCCACTCTGGGCAAGGGATATCGTAAGGCAACTTGAGCCGCTTCTTCAACTCGGCCCAAGTTAGTCCGGCTGGAACTCGCCGAAGCTCACTTTTAATCGCATCCCTGAACTCCACGTAGCGCATGGGCACCTCGCATCGGCTTGGGGAACAGATACATAACGTTTCATTCACGGGTATCATCGCAGAAGGATGAGCAAAATTCCATTTCCGTCAATTCTCCGTAGAACCCCGTTTCAGCCGACTGATGGCGAAAGGATTGTTGCATGGCGGTCGGGTTACCCGGGCCCCATTTAAGAGGCGAAACCTAAGCGAGGTTCCCCAATCCTTCACTCCGCTCAGAAAAAGTTCGATAGCCGGCTTGTTGTCCTGACTTCAAACAACAACAACAACAACAACAACAACAACAACAACAACAACAGCTCTTCGCCGGCCATCAGCCCAGAGCTATTTCTCGTTTGGAATCAATGTCTTGCGCTTGGTTTGCGGCACCGTCAATCCGGTCCAATCAGCCAGCCGGGATCGGTTGGGCGGTGCGACGTCGGTGGCGATCTGACCCGCAAAGGCATTGCCATCTGTCCTCGTTTGGCGTCCTAAACGCCAAGACGCAAACCCTTGCAAACGCAGTGGTTTTGCATTTTGGTACCCACTCGGCAACAAGACGCCAAAATCTTGCGTGTAAGATGCCCGAGTCACGGCAGTATTCCTGATTGATTCCTGATTGTCAGGCGACACGAAGATTCCATTCACCACCAAAACAAGGAAACCAGATCATGTCGAACAAACTTGCTGGAAAAGTCGCGTTGGTCACCGGAGCCTCGAAAGGGATCGGAGCCGAAATCGCCAGGGAGCTTGCCGCGGAAGGAGCGGCCGTGGTGGTTAACTACTCGTCGAGCAAGGCGGGAGCCGACCGCGTCGTCGCCGATATTGTTGCCAAGGGAGGCAAGGCGGTGGCGGTGCAAGCCGATGTTTCCAGCCCGGCCCAGGTCGAGCGGCTGTTCGCCGAGACAAAGAAGTTGTTCGACCGGCTCGATATTCTGGTGAACAACGCGGGCATCTACGAATTTGCACCCCTGGAAGCATTTACGCCGGAGCACTTCCATAAGCAATTCAACCTGAACGTGCTGGGCTTGCTTCTCGTTACGCAGCAGGCTGTCAAGCATTTTGGCGCGGCGGGTGGAAGCATCATCAATACCAGTTCGATAGCCGCCACGATGGCTCCGGCCACGGCATCGGTTTACAGCGCCACCAAGGCCGCGGTTAACGCCATTACGAGGTCATTGGCCCAGGAACTTGGGCCGCGCAAGATTCGCGTCAACTCGGTCAATCCTGGCATGATCGAAACCGAAGGATTGCACACCACAGGACTTGCCGAGGGAGACTTCCGCAAGCAGATCGAGGCGCAAACACCGCTGGGCCGAATCGGCCAGCCGAACGACATTGCCCCGGCGGTAATCTTCCTGGCGTCGAATGATTCGTCGTGGATCACCGGCGAATCGTTCTACATCACGGGAGGGTTGCGCTGATCTCCGCAACCTGCGAGGTCCGATTGCCTTGGGCGTCGACGGTCACTTGTTTGGCACGTTGCGAAGGGGGCCGCTCGCCGCCTTCGACAATCGAGTTCTGGTAATCGGTGAGCGAGCTTACTGCAAGAAAATTGTGGCAGTTATGGTTGCGTGCGTCGGTTGCATCGCCCGCGGAGTGTCAGACCGACGCGCACTGTTGTCGAAACAACTGGCTGGGCCTGACACTACCGGCATTACAACAACCCGCCGAAACTGGAGGCACTGGAGAACACGGCTCGCGAGCCCACGCGAGCGGCAGAGAGATCGGCGAACTACTTCTTCCGCGCTGCCTCGACGCGCTGGCCGCTACTCTGGATGACGAGTTTCGTGACGTTGCCGTCCTGGTCCGGCACGAAGGTGATCTGCGCGTCCAAGACCTTGAAGAAGAACTCCGTCGGCGACTCGGCAAATATCTGCAGCTTGGGCTGACCGGATTGGACCATGAGCTTGCCGTCTTCGACGGAGACGGTTAAATCGACGCCGGCAGGCAACTGGTACACGCCGGCATACCTGGCCAGAATCGCCGGGTCGACTGCGATCTCCTTGCGCGCAGTGATCGGCTTGTGCGGTGGTAGCGGCTGCACATCCTGGCCGAAAGCGGCGCGCATCACTAGCTCGCCGAGCTGCGTGATCCGCCCCGTTTCCTTATTGGCCAGCACGACCACGCCCACCTGCCGGCTGGGAACCACGGCCAGCGAGGCGTGATAGCCGGCGGTCGCGCCGCTGTGCGAGCGCATGGCGACGTCGCGGGGGATGAACCAACCCAGTCCGATCGCCTGACCGCCCTCGGTGTCGCAGCGCTTTCGTCTGCGCCAAACGGAACGCTTTGGCGAGCGGAGCGTCGCTGCCGTCGAAGTTGGCAGCGGCAAATTTGAGTATGTCGCGCGCCGTGGACCGAATGGCACCGGCTCCGGCCAGTGCCTGGAAATCCCAGGACTTTACCGGCTCCAGAGCAAAACTGTACGCCGTGGCCAGGCGTTTGCGGTGCGCTTCGTCGAGCGTAATCCGCGTGTCGTTCATCGCCAGCGGCCCGGTGATCCGGTCGGTCAAGAGTTGTTCATACGAAGTGCCGGCACGCCGGGCGAGCACCGCGCCCAGCAAGCCCATCGCGAGATTGGAATACTCGTATTTGCCCGGTGGGCGGCTGAGCTTGTGGCCGTTCAGGAACGCGAATAACTGCTGGTCGCCGTAATCGGCATACGGGTTCGTGAGATCGGCCGGCCGGAGATTGTCGGGCAACCGCGGCAAGCCGGAGGTGTGCGTGGCCAAGTCCACCAGCTTGATCGGCTGACCCTCCGCAACCGGCATTTTCACGTCGTCGGGCAGATATTGTTGCACCGGATCGTCGAGCTTCATGAGGCCGCGCTCGACCATGTCGGCCAGCAGCGAACAGGTAAACACTTTGCTGATGGAACCTATTTCAAAAAGCGTGTCGCCGTCCGGCACGGTCTGGGAGCCTTTGACGGTCTCGCCGTAGCCGAAGATCTGCGTCTGGCCGTCCCGGACGATGCCGACCACGAAGCCGACGGCGGTGCCATCCTCGATGAGCGGCTGGGCCAGCGAGTCGATCTGTTGCCGCAAGTCCGCAGCGCTGGCCGGCCGCAAGAAAACGGCGAGCAGTGCGACAGCGCAGGCACGAGCCAAACAGGACCGCCGGGGCAATTGAAGCGCCATTCTGCTACCTCGTTCATGGGAACTGATAGAAGCGAGTGGAACTGTCTGACCCATATTCGCATCCCGTTGTCGAATCTTGGCAAAAGTAATCCGTTGCTCAGGGAGCGGATTTGCGTCGCGGAGCGATAAACTACTCAGCCATAGGAGCTTTGCGACCGTCACGAACATCGGCGGCCCAGTGCGTTGGGCTA
Organism: uncultured Planctomycetia bacterium; assembly: GCA_963807715.1. Taxonomy (GTDB): domain Bacteria; phylum Planctomycetota; class Planctomycetia; order Pirellulales; family PALSA-1355; genus CAWECK01. The sequence continues at coordinate 269,537 of CAWECK010000008.1, read as the reverse complement.
CCAGACCCCTGCCGAGTTCGCCGCCGCGGGTTGTGTTCCCGCAGGCTTACCTATTAGCACAGTTACGCCCAGCCTGCGGGAACCAGAGCATGTTACTCAACCCAAGCTCTCATCACCCCTGGTACAGAAAACGGGGGCAGATCAACATCTGTGGCGTATCTCCCGAGATCGCCAGCGTTTCTCACGTTCGCAGCGCATCTCGCTTATCGCGAATAAACGGCACATGGTGCTCCAGGTGATTGACGGTCCGATTGAGCAGTTGTTCGAGCGTGAGTGGCCCAGCCTCAGTGTGGATGCCACGGCGCAACCAGTCGGGCTCAGTCAGTGTACGGAGAATCCGTGTTACGTGACCGCGACACAACTCGATTAGACGGAGTTCCTCTTCTAAATCGCGTTGGTCGTAGGCCAGCCGCGCTGCATATTTCTGCTCATTGCGGCCGGGAAGGGTTGGTTCTTCTTCAGCAATCACGGCCGTCAATCGATCCACGGCGATTACCTCAAAATCCGCCAAGTGAGAAACGACTTCCAGCGTGCTCCATTTTCCGGGGATTGGGCGGGCGTGAATTTCCTGCCGACTCATTCCGGCAACTGACTGTCGCACAAGGTTTGATCCAGAAGCGTATCGCTCAACCAGTTCGGCAAGAGGCATAACGAAAACCTTTATTGTTTACGAGTGTTGATACATTGAAAGCTGGCTACTGGGCCAGATCCCCGAGTCTGGCAAGTGGTGCCGTTTAGAATACCCAAGACCTTTGTCGAGTCCGGCCAATGACGAGACACGCTTCTCCCTCCAACGGTTCGCGTATCAACAGCACGGCGGCCGTTTGCTGTTGATGCGACGTGGGATGTTCAGAATGCTGTGCCGGGGCTCCGACTCTATTTCTATCTTGGACATTCGTCAAAGCATTTGCCGATTAGTCGTCTTGTTCCAGCGTTCCATCCTGCCAAACCGGCCAGAAAAAGTTCGATAGCCGTTCTGTTGTCCCGATTGATTCGTAACATTAAATCCCGCTGATGGTTGCGAAAGCGATCATTGGCGGGATTTGAACTTTTCGGATTCTGCTGCAGCATCTGGCCATTGGCGGGTTTGTTCAAGCGAGTCGCCCGTTTCAAGAAGGCTCTTGAGGCTAGCCAGGATCAGCGGCCATCCGCCCGAAACGGCTTTGATGAATTTCGAATCGGGTTTGTCGTTCTCATGGATGACGGTGAGCTTGACCGACTCTCCCTGCTGTTCGAGTTCGTAGGTCATGCGCGACTAGCCTTCCTCGCGCAGTTCGGGTCTGAATTCATTGCGCCATGACAGCGCTAACCGCCTGTTCGGCTCGATTTCGAGGATTTCGCCGCTATCGGCGACGCGCCCATCGGGAATCATAATTCGCCACGCTGCCCCGGTTTTCCATTCCGATTCCTGCCAAGTTTCCGACCAGTAGCGACGGGTGAATTCGGGGTCGATCAGCGCCTGCCACAGTTTCTCCGGCGTTGTGCGAATGTAGGTCACATAAACGAATCGCGAACTAGCCATCGGTTTCTCCTTCCAGTTGTTTCTTGAGTTCGGCGAGGACGCGAAGACGGCCCCGCTCGTACTTGCCGATCCAGCGATCGGCGATTTCGAGAATTGGCACGGGATTGAGGTAATGCAGTTTCTCGCGGCCCCGCCAAATGATGACCACCAGGTTCGCCTCCTCCAACACCGCAAGGTGCTTAGTCACGGCCTGCCGGCTCACGTCCAAAAGCTCGCAGAGTCGCCCGAGAGTCTGCCCGTTGGCCGCGTGCAGCCTGTCGAGCAACAGCCGGCGGCTAGGATCGGCCAGCGCCTTGAACACTTTGTCCATATCTAGATCTACGTTCATGCTCTATTATGCAACCAATTGGTTGCATGTCAAGGGTGTTTTTATTGCTCAGGATTTGCTCTCGATGCTCAAGGGGGAAGAAAAGGGGGCGGGAGTCGCAGATCACTTCTATCCTAGATGGGATGAACGGAACTCTGGATGGGCTGTTCCGGTGGGCATGGCGGAATTCTAACTTCGTGCTGCCTCGACAAGAACCTGTCCCCGCTTAGTTGCCATGCGTGGCCGCGCCAAGTAGTCTGGGTAGATTTCCCCACCGGCCAAGTCCACGAAAACTCATCCCGCTCATTATTCCCTCCTGCCAAGAGACTCATCCCATGAAAAGGCTTACGATCTTTGCTTGCCTGGCCGTGGCTTTGCTGACACTCAGCCCAAGTTCCAACTTCCCGCTTGCCGCTGCCGTGGAACCGAATGCCGCCAAGCCAAACACCCTCGCGCCTACGGAACTAGCCGAGGGCTGGATCCTGCTGTTTGACGGCGAAACCCTGTTCGGCTGGGAGAAAGGGAGCCAGGCCAATTGGATAGCGGCCGACGGCGTGATTTCCGTCTCGGAAGGCGACAAGGGGTTGCTCTCCACCACCAGCGAGTTCGGCGATTACGCGCTGCGGGTCGATTTTCGCCATCGTCAGGTCACCAACAGCGGGATCTTTCTGCGCACGCCCGCCCAACCGAAAGATCCGGCCAAGGATTGTTATGAATTGAACATTGCCGACACGACGGTCAGCCCCTTTGCCACCGGCAGCTTCGTGAAACGGCAGAAAGCCGCCTCAGTCGCCTATAGCGACGCCTGGCACAGCTTCGACGTGACGGCCCAAGCGGGGCAATTTCGCGTGCTGCTCGACGGTCAGGAAGTGCTCGATTACACCGACCCCACGCCGATCGGCCGCGGACGGATCGGGCTGCAATTCAACCAGGGAGCCGTCGAGTTCCGCAACGTCAAGCTCAAGCCGCTCGGCTTGCAGGCGATCTTCAACGGTCGCGATCTGTCAGGCTGGCGCGTGTTGCCCGATAAGAAGAGCGTGTTCTCGGTCACCCCCGCGGGCGAACTGAATGTCAAGAACGGCAACGGCGGCCTGGAGAGCGACGGCAAGTTCGCGGACTTCGTCTTGCAGCTCGACGTCTTCTCGAACGGCAAGGGCTTGAACTCGGGCATTTTCTTCCGTTCGATTCCGGGCGAGTTTTGGCTGGGCTACGAAAGCCAAATCAATAATGCGATGAAGGACGACGACCCGACCAGGCCGAAGGATTGCGGCACCGGCGGCTTCTATCGCCGACAGGACGTGCGCCGCGTCGTGGCCAGCGATTTCGAGTGGTTTCATGATACGCTGATCGTCTCCGGCAATCACATGGCCGGATGGATCAACGGCTACCAGGTAAGCGACTGGACCGACACGCGCGAGCCGAACGAGAACCCGCGCAAAGGGGCCCGAGTGGCCGCCGGCACGCTGCAAATCCAAGGACACGACCCGACGACGGACCTCTCGTTCCGCAACCTGAAGATCGCGGAATTGCCGGCGCGGTGACGCGGCGGTCGATCCGGCTCGCAAGAGAGGACAGGATTGACATGATATCCATTTAAACTTTAATCCTGTCCATCCTTTTTATCCTGTCCATGCCTGCTCTGTCTTCTTCCCTCCGACTCGCGTGAATTGCCGTGCATTTGCGGCCAGTTAACTTCACGTTTCCATTCGCAACGCTTACAGGCTCGTGTTCGCCGGTAGGCTTGCAAGTCACCGTCCAGATGCAAACGTCGAAATTGCTCGTGGTTGCATAATGCTGTTGCGCATCCGGCTCCGGGACGGTCACCTTGTCATCCCTCCACCCTGTGACTTAGACTAACTAAAGCCGTTTGCCCCAGTGCCCCGCCCGTGGAGTTCGTGCCATTAGAGCCTCCTCCAAGACCGACATTTCCTATCAGCGGTGCATTTCGCCCGCCTGCGGAGCCACCTACGGCATCGCCGAGGTCCGCGTGGCCTGCCAGACGTGCGGCGGCCTGTTGGACGTGGTTTACGATTGGGACCGCGCGGAGCCCCCTTCGGCACTTAACTTCTTTGAGAGCAAGTGGTCGCGGCGTTACGATCCCCTGTGCTTCAGCGGCGTCTGGCGGTTCCACGAATTGCTCCCCTTCGCCCCGCCACAGCAAGTGGTAACCATCGGCGAAGGCCAGACACTGCTGCAATCCGCCCCGGCGGTGGCCCGCTATGTCGGCAGCGAGCCGGGCCGATTGTTTTTGCAGTACGAGGGAATGAATCCGTCCGGCAGCTTCAAAGACAATGGCATGTCGGCGGCCTTCACCCATGCCCACACCATCGGCGCCAAGCGGGCCGCTTGTGCCTCGACCGGCAACACCAGCGCCAGCCTGGCCTTGTACTGCTCGGTAACCAAGCTGATGCGGGCCATGATCTTCATCGGCTCCGGCCGGATCTCCTACGGCAAGCTTTCGCAAGCCCTGGACTATGGCGCCCTGACTCTGCAAATCGCCGGAGACTTTGACGACGCCATGGCCCGGGTGCAGGAAGTTTCCAAGCAGTTGGGCATCTACCTGGTGAACAGCGTCAATCCGTTTCGGCTCGAAGGACAGAAGACGATCATGTTTCGCGTGCTGGAAGCGCTGCGCTGGCAAGTGCCCGATTGGATCGTCGTCCCCGGCGGCAACCTGGGCAACTCCAGCGCGTTCGGAAAGGCTTTCGCCGAATTGCGCGAACTAGGCCTGATCGACCGCGTACCGCGGCTGGCCGTGATCAACGCGGCCGGGGCGAACACGCTCTACGAACTTTACGAGCGGCGCGGACTGCGTTGGAACCAAGGCCAGCCGAACTTCAACGTCACCGCAGACTATTACGGCGAGTTGGATGCGGCGCATCGTCGGGCTTCGACCATTGCCAGCGCCATTGAAATCAACCGGCCGGTGAATCTCGACAAGTGCCTGCGGGCCCTGGAAGTTTGCAATGGCGTGGTGCGCGAAGTGAGCGACCAGGACATCATGGACGCCAAGGCCCAGGTAGGCTCCGGCGGACTCGGCTGCGAGCCGGCCAGCGCCGCCAGCGTGGCTGGCGCCAAGCTGCTCGTTTCCGAAGGAGTCATCGGCCCCGGGGAGCAAGTCGTCTGCATCCTGACGGGTCATCAACTCAAGGATCCGACCGCCACGGTCGCTTATCACACGACCGACCAGGAAAAATTCAACGAAGTGCTGGGGAGCCGCGGCGTCAAGCGCGCGGCGTTCGCCAACCGGTCCGTGGCCGTGGCGAACGAGCTCGACGAAATCATCAAGGCCATCCAGCTGTATAGCTGACGATATTTATGACAACCATTCGTCTTGCCATCAACGGAGCTGCCGGCCGCATGGGCCAGCGGCTGATCGCGCTCGGCAGTGCCGACCCGGATTTCAAACTCGCCGCCGCCCTGGAATACGCCGGCAACCCGCGGCTCGGCAGCGATGCCGGCTCGTTGGCCGGGGTCAGCCCGCTGGGCTTGCCGCTGACCAGTACGCCTCGACGTGCCCGTCGACGTGATGATCGATTTTTCCACGCCGGCCGGAGCCGAATCCGCATTGAAAACCTGCCTGGGCCAGCCATGTGCCCCTGGTGCTGGCCACGACGGGACTGGAGCCGGATGCAGCAAGAGCACGTGCGCGCAGGCCGCCAGGAGCATTGCCGTGTTCTGGTCCCCCAGCATGAGCCTGGCCGTGAACCTGGTGATGAAGCTGACGGAAGTCGCGGCCACGGCCCTCAAGGATCATCCCAGCGGCGCCGACGTGGAGATCATCGAGCGGCATCATCGCTTCAAGGAAGATGCCCCCAGCGGCACGGCACTCAAGTTCGGCCAGATCGTCGCCCAGCGCATGGGACAAACCGAAGCGCGGCACGGCCGCCAGGGCCGCACCGGCCAGCGGCCGCACGGCGAGATCGGCTATCATGCCGTGCGCGTGGGAGACAATCCGGGCGAACACACGATCGTCTTCGGCCTGCTGGGCGAAAGCTTCGAACTGAACGTCAAAGCCACCAACCGCGATTGCTACGCCCACGGGGCCCTGGCGGCGGCCAAGTTCCTGGCCGGCAAACCGCCGGGCCTGTACGGCATGAGCGACGTGCTGGGATTTTAAAGTCAAGTGCGTCCGTAAGGCACGTCGGACTGACCGGTGTGGCTACGCCCCAGCCGAGCGGATGCGTGGCGAATTGGCGTACGCATTGCCTTGCCACCTCGCCCCGATCAGGCTTAGGCGTGTCTTCAGCGTGAGTTCCCATGCGTCGTAGAGCATTCCACACGCGGCAACGGTCTCCATCATGGCCAAGTGCGAAGAAGGCTATCTCTGCGATGTGTGCGGCGGCGACGTCGAGGAAATCACCGACAGCGATCTCTACCTGCGCTACGTCGTCGGGCTGGCCGATCCGGAAGTCCTGCACACCTCGCGCGAGCGCCATATCCGCTGCAACTCCGTGCTGGCCCAATTCATCGTCGACGATGAATTTCCGCCGGTCGCCTGCGAAGGCCCGTTCGACAAGCGCCAGCTCGACCCGGCCTACGTGCGCGAGCGGGAAACGCTGCTGACCCGCGGCTATCGGCGGCTCAAGGAAGTCGCCCATCTCGACCTGCCGATCATCGACTATCCGCTGCCGGAGGTTCGCGCCGAGATTGCCCGCCGTTCGTTGCAATAGAGGTAGGTCAGGCACCCAGCCAAGCATTCAGCGGCAGCGGTGCTCTATCGCTGCCGCTTTTTTTCATGGCCCCGCCAGCTTGTATCGCAAAGCCGACATCGACCGGGTCGAAAGGACCCTCGGGGCAAAGAGAGAGACAGGATGAACAGAATTGAGAGGATGGACAGGATTAAGAGTAGTAACAGGACCGACGAACTTGGCCCTTGCCATGAGATCCGAAAATAAAAAAATCCTGTTCATCCTGTCATAAATCGCAGATGTGGGTCAGCAAGAGCGGTAGTTAACCCATAAAGTTAATTCTTCCGTGCCGGCCGTTCTGCCCCGACGTTTCCAAAAAAACATCCTGGAAAATCCCGTTCATCCTGTCCAAACTCGTATTGGTTCCATAAGCTGAGGGAGCGCCGAATTCCCAGAACTCCGCTGACGACAACTCCACCGCGCCTTCCCGAATGCGGCGGATCCCGGCGTCTTCAGCCTCACCCCCGATCGGATTTCACCAGCATGACTCAAGCCAACGCCGCGAGCGGCAAACCGACCGATGTGCGCGTCTGTCGGCGCCCAACTCTTTCTGCTCCCCATCCAAGCTCGGATGCCCCTGAAATTCGGCAGAGAAACGGTCAGTAGCGTGACCTGCGCCCGGGTGCGGCTGACGGTAGCCGACCGCGCAGGCCGGCAGGCCAGCGGCTGGGGCGAAACGCCGCTCAGCGTCACCTGGGCGTGGCCCAGCATGTTGGCGTACGAGCCACGGCATCTGGCGATGCAAGCCTTCTGCCGCAGCCTGGCCGAGGCCTGGAGCGGGTTCGAGGCCTGGGGTCATCCGCTGGAATTAGGACACGACTTTTTGCGCGACGTGCTGCCGGGACTGCGCAGAAAAACAGCAGTCCGGAAAATGCAGAGTTGGAAATGCCGTACCTGGCCGCATTGATTTGCGATTCGGCCTTCGACATCGCCCTGCATGATGCCTATGGCGAACTGCACCGCGTCGATATCTACCAGACCTACAATGTCCGCTATTTGAGCCGCGATCTGGCCCATTATCTCCAGAGAGTCGACGGGGCGCCAGTGAGCTTCGCCGGACTCTATCCGGCCGACTTCTTCGTCGCCTGCGCCGCCGAAAAAACTGCGGGCCTGGCACCTGGTGGGCGGACTCGACCCGCTCGGCCCGGAAGACCTGACCGGCCAGGAGCCCAAAGACGAGTACCCGGTGCTGCTCAGCGACTGGATCAAGACCGACGGGCTGACCTGCCTGAAGGTCAAACTGCGTGGCACTGACGGACCGTGGGACTACGAGCGGCTGGTGCGCAGTCGGCACGATTCGGCGCGGCCCAGGGGGTGGACTGGCTCAGCGCGGATTTCAACTGCACGGTCACCGAGCCGGCGTACGTCGACGAGATTCTCGATCGGCTGCGCGACGAGCACCCACATTTGTTCGGCATGCTTCTCTACGTCGAACAGCCCTACCCTGCCGAACTTGAACCCGCATGCATCGACGTGCGCAGCAACGCCGCGCGCAAGCCACTGTTTCTGGACGAAAGCGCCCACGATTGGCAGCAGATCCGCTTGGGCCGATCGCTAGGCTGGTCAGGCGTGGCCTTGAAGACCTGCAAGACGCAGACCGGCACCCTCTTATCGTTGTGCTGGAGCAAGGCCCACGGCATGCCTCTGATGGTCCAGGACCTGAGCAACCCGAAACTGGCTCAGATCCCGCATCTGCGGCTGGCGGCGCACGCCGGTACGATCATGGGCGTAGAGACCAACGGCATGCAGTTTTATCCGGCCGCCTCCAAGGCCGAGGGGCGCGTGCACCCCGGCATGTACAAGCGCCGCCAAGGCATGGTCGATTTGTCAACTCTCGGCAAGCAAGGTTTCGGTTATCGCCAAGACGAAATTGAATCGAATGCTGAATGCTGAATGCGGAGTTGTAGGGGTCTCATTTCAGCATTCGGCATTCCGCGTTTTTCCCCCGGCTATTCCGGCAGCGGCTTGCCGCGGGTCTCGGGACCGAGCCAGATTACCGCCAGGCCAACCAGGTACACGGCGCTCATCACCGAGCAGGCGAACGGATAGCCTCCCTTGAAGACATGCTCGCCGATATGGATCTCCGGCGCGAATAGCGTGCCCGTATACAGCGTGCCGATGGCCGCCAGAATGCGGCCGAAGTTAAAGCCGAACCCTTGCCCGGTGGCCCGCACGTTCGTGCTGAATAGCTCGGGCAAGTAGAGCGGCAGCCAGCCGTAAAACGAAGCGGTACACATGCCGCCCAGGAAGGCCGTGGCCAGAAACATCGTTCCATAGCTCGTGTTGCTCTGAAAAAACAACAGCTCCGCGCAGAACGCGGTCAGGCAGAGAAGGCTGTAGGTAGCGCGTCGGCCGAACCAGTCTCCCATCATTGCGGCCAGAATTGTGCCAATGATCGCCCCGACGGCCATCCAGATTTGGGTCATCTCTTTGGGATGCAGAGTCGGGTCGCCGATCTCGTTGGCCCACGATGGGGCCCATTGCATCGAGCCCCAAGTGCCCAGCAGGGCCACTCCGCTCAGTGCCGCCGCCAGCAGCATGCGGCCCAGCACCGGCCGCAACGTGGAGTGAGCCAGTCCGGCCGCGGTCGCGCCGCGCTGCAAGTAGCGACGCACCGGGTAGCTGTAGCCAATCACCGCCACCAGCAGTCCCAGCAGCGAGCCCACGATCTGCAGCCATACCGGAAAGCGTCCGGACGTCAACAAGTAGATGGTCCCTATCGGTCCGACAGCGCCCCGAACAGCACTCCCAACAAATCTGTAGTAACCCAATTGGCCGTACGTCCTGAGTCCTGCTCATGCTGCCAGCTTCCACTCTCCGGCACGAACAGTCGGATAAGAAATGTAAGCAGTCGCCGGCGTGGTTCCCAGGATCATCAGAATCCGCCAACCTTGATTGTGTACGAGGATCTCAACCAGGTGGGGCGCCAATCCCAACGTGGTAAGCCCGGCTTCCAAATCGCTGAGCACCGCATGCAAGCCAATCCCGATAATGCCGACCATCAAATAGCCGACATTCGCAGCGGCCCCAATCAACCCGGCCATCAAGGCCCGCGACCGATTAGGCCAAACCTCCATGACCAGCGCAACGCCCAGCGACCATTCACCCCCCATACCCAGCGCTGCCACGAACCGGAGCATCCCCAATTGCAATGCGCTGCCGGCGAACCCGCACAAACCGGTGAACACCGCGTAGGTGAGTACGCTGAGGGTCATGGCCCGCACCCGGCCGATGCGGTCTCCCAGCCAGCCGAACAATACGCCACCGGTGGCAGCCCCGATCAGAAATCCGGCGGTTATCACGCCAAACCACAAACCGATCTGCTCTTTGGAGGCCGGCACCTCGGCCCCGCTACTCAGCAAGTCGCTCAGGGCGGGCCGACCGACCATGGAAAAGACACCCATCTCGGCCCCATCGAACATCCAGCCCAAGAGGGCGGCAATCAGAGCCATCCACTGACCGCGCCCGATCCGACCGGCAGGTTCCGAGGAGGCCTGTTGAGCCGAGGGCTGCGAAGCACGCTCAGGGGACACATCGCACATCATGCGAAGGTTTCCAAAGATGAGAGAGGCGGGACGGGGAAGGCTGGCACCAACGTAGGCTAAAAAAGAGCGGCGATCAAGCAGCCAGGGGGGATCCCAAGCGGGAGGTGCGTGTCAGGATCAGGTTTGAGCCGTTTGGGTGGAAACGCATGGCCTCTGCTGGGTTCTTCGAGAGGTCTTGATCCTTCGGTTGATCGACACCACCATCGCGCCGATTCCGTTTCGCCGCAGCGCCGGTGCTCGAACGACGCCGAGACGACAAATTGACGGGGGGTATTGCATGATGCTCGCCGAGAACCTAGAATCAATTCGCCAACCAGGAATATGCCGTTCGGCATACTCCCAAAATGCCATTCGGCATCGTGGCTGGCGATGGTTTGTAGGCAGGACAGCCACCGACCAACGCCGTGATCAGCGTTCACGCGTAAATAGGCCTGGGAGGCCGAATGACGAAACAGGTCATCCTGACTTTCGATGACTCTTGCCGGAGCCACTACAAAGTGGTGCTTCCGCTCCTGCAAATCTACCAATGCGTGGGAATCTTCGGGGTCGTCACGCAGCGACCGTTTACCAGTGCTCCCGGCATGGGATGGAGCTGCGCCAGGCCATGTGTCAGGCTGGGAATGCCCTGGTGTCGCATACTCATACCCATCCAACCTGGGCCGATCCGCCGGACCTTGAGCATCTGACCCCGGCGGCACGCGACTGGGAGATTACGCACAGCGTCGAGCTGTTAAAGGCCAATGGCTGTTTTTCGGACGGCTTTATTTATCCCGCCGGCCTGGGAGTGGAATTGGCCGACATGAGGGCGAGCTTGCGGCGCAACGGAATTCACTGGGCCCTACGATGTCAGAATCACTACGAAGGGACGACGTTCGCCGAGATGGCCCACACTCCGTTCTGTATTCCTCGTTCCTCCGCATTCAAGCAGCAGCGTGGGATGCGGCCTAGCGAGTACTTCAAGTCCGTGTTGGAAAAGACGGTGCCGCAAGACGATCGCCTGACAATTTTCATGTTTCACGGCGTCGAGGATGACGGTGCGTGGGATAACGTCCCGGTGGGCGAATTTCTGCTTATGCTGCAAACCATCAAAGATCTAGGACTGGAAACAATTGTGAATCTTGGCGACTTAGTGCAAAGCCCCGTGGAAGAGGGCACGGCGGCCGCTTGAAAATCAGTGACGGCTGGAAAAAAATTGCCGAAACCATGATGGCCGAGGCGTGGCGGCCAAGAGCGCGGTACTGCAAAACGCAGGCGCAATTTCCATGAGCACCGCGGCCCAGGCATTCGACAGCGCGCTGAAGATATCATCAAGCGGGCAACCTCCGGCAAGCGGAGGAAATCTGTCGCGAGATCCTAAACGCCGATGGCAAGCACGTCGACTCACTGCACTTGCTTGGCCTGGTCGCGTACCAGGTTGGCAGGAACGATCTCGCCGTAGACTACATCGGCCAGGCCGTACGGCTCCAGCCGGGCTCAGCCAATGCCCACGGCAACCTCGGACTCGCCTATTTGGCCCAGGGCAAGCTGGACGAGGCGGCCGCCAGCCTGCTCGAGGCCATACGCCTGCAACCGCAGTTCGTCCTAGCCTACAACAATCTGGCCAGTGTCTTCAAGGACCAGGGGAAGCTGGATCAGGCGGTCGCCGGTTGGCAGCACGCCCTGCGCCTCAAACCGGATTTTGCCGAGGCCCACAGCAATTTGGGAGTCGCCCTGCTGGAGCAAGGCAAGCCGGAAGAGGCGGTGGCCAGCTTGCAGCAAGCCGTGCGCTACAAGCCTGATTACGCCGGAGCTCACTGCAACCTGGGACTTGCCTTCACGAACCTGGGGAAGCTGAACCAGGCCGTGGCCAGTTACCAGCAGGCTCTGCTCCTCAAGCCGGATTACGCCGATGCGTATAACTACCTGGGATTGGCGTTGGTGGAGTTGGGAAAGATCGACGAAGCCACGGCATGTTACCTCCGGGCGTTGGCACTCCGGCCGAACGATGCCACCACTCACTTCCACTTGGCGACGGTCCTCAAGAACCAGGGGAAACTGGACGAGGCCGTGGCCGGCTACCGGCAGGCACTGCGCCTCGAGCCTGGTTTTGCCGCCGCGCATATCCGCCTGGGATTAGTGCTGGCGGAACAGGGAAAGCCGGACGAAGCCACGCCCTGCTTACGGCAGGCTTTGGTACTCACACCGGACCACGTCGACGTTCATTACAGCCTGGGAATGGCCCTCAAGGACCAGGGTCTGTTGGACGAGGCCATGGCCAGTTGGCGGCAGGCGGTGCGCTTCAAGCCGGACTTGGCCGAAGCGCACAACAACATGGCGGTCGCGCTCATGGGCCAAGGCAAGCTGGCAGAGGCGGTGGCCAGTTTGCGGTTGGCGGTGCATCATCGTCCCGATTATGCCACAGCCTACAACAATCTGGGGACGGCCCTCAGGGATCTGGGACAGTTCGAGGAGGCCGTGGCCAGTTGGCGGCAAGCCCTGCGGCTCAACCCGGGCGATGTATCCAGCGTGGGTCCTTTGCTGCACGAGCTTCAGCATGAGTGCCAGTGGGAAGACCTGGCAGGCCTTTCCCGGCACCTGCTTGAGTTCGTTGATAGCGGCGTCGAAAGCCCCAAGGCCGATCTCCCAAATGCCGTTATACCAGCCGCGACCGCAGTGTCGCCGTTTACATACTTTGCGTTGCCGCTGCCGACCACTGCGTCTCAACAGTTGCAGTGCGCGGCAGTGGGTGGATCTGAAAATCAAGACCGTAACGGCGCTGGGGCACAAGCCGGCGTCCGATCGACCAGCCAATCCCCAGGCAAAGCTCACCGTCGGTTACGTCTCGGCGGACTTTCATGCGCATGCGACCGCCTATCTGATCGCCCAGTTGTTGGAGAAACACGATCGCGATCGATTCAAGGTCTTCGGCTATTCGTATGGCCTGGACGATAGCAGCCCGATGCGGCGGCGCCTGATCGAAGGGCTGGATCAGTTTGCAGATCTGAGGAATGTTTCGGATGCGGAAGCGGCGCGGCGGATTGCCGCGGATGGAGTTGACATTCTGGTGGACCTCAAAGGACATACCCGCGAAGCACGCACGCAGATCTTCGCCTATCGTCCGGCCCCAATTCAGGTGAATTACCTTGGGTACCCAGGCACGATGGGTGCCCCATTCATAGACTACATCCTGGTGGATGATTTCGTCGTACCCGCCGACCAACAGCCGTTCTTTACGGAGAAGCTCGTCCACTTGCCCGGGTGCTACCAGGTCAACGACAACCAGCGCGAGATTTCCGCTCACACGCCGTCGCACGCCGAGTGTGGCCTGCCGGACCAGGGTTTCGTTTTTTGTTGTTTCAACAACGGCTACAAGATCACGCCGGCGATCTTTGACGCGTGGATGAATTTGCTGAAGGCCGTGCCCGGGAGCGTGATTTGGCTGCTGGAAATCAATCGTCTTGCGCCTGCCAATTTGCGACGGGAAGCGGAGGCCCGCGGCGTGGCGGCCCAGCGGCTGGTGTTTGCGCCACGCCAGCCGCTGGCGGAACATCTGGCACGCCACCGTGCGGCCGACCTGTTCCTCGACTGCTTCCCGGTCAACGCCCATACGACGGCCAGCGACGCCCTGTGGGCAGGTTTGCCCGTGCTGACGATCGCCGGCGAGACGTTCGTTTCTCGCGTGGCCGGAAGCTTGCTGCGCACGATCGGCTTGCCCGAGTTGATCATGACGTCGCTCGAGGATTATGCGGCCATGGCTCTGCGACTGGCGCGCGACCCGGCGCTACTCGGCGATCTGCGGGCCAGGTTGGCAGCCAGCCGCAAGACGTCGCCGCTGTTCGACGGCGGTCGGTTTGCCCGCAATCTTGAGCAAGCCTACGTGAGCATGTGGGAGACGCATGCCGCCGGCGAGCAGCCCCTGGCGTTCGCGGTGAACGAACGCACCGGCCGGGCGTAAATAGTCTGCCGAAGCATTCTCAGCGAGCTTTCTTCCGTGTGGCACGCTCAAGAACGTGCCGCACATGCGACTTACTGAGTGCCACCCGGCCTCAGGGACATGCCACTCGACTTGGCGACTCGCCCGCGGCTGGCTGACTCACATTGACGATATCCTCAAAAACTGTCAGTCTTACCGCTGGGATGGCGGATTTTTTACCGACGGAATGATGGATTTTTCTGTCCGCAGGGGGCGATTGCCATGAAATGGATCCTTGCTGCGCTGCTCGGCCTGTTGGCCGTGCCAGCCATGGCCCAACAGAATCGTCGAACTCTCGAAATTCCGACCCCCCGCTACGCGCCGGGGCATACCGCAGCGGCGCCCGCGGCTGCCGATCCCAACGCCCAGCCGCCGCTTTACGGCAACTCGAAGACCGGTTCAGCGCCACACGCGGCGGGCGCGCCCCATGCCAGCAGCACGCACCGCGGCGGCCATGAGGATCTGGCCCACGTCGGCGCTGTCCACCAAAAGCTGCGTCCCCCCGAATTAATGGCTGAAGCCTTGTCGACGTCGCAAGATGCGTTTCGCGATGGCCAGAAATGGTCCCTGGTCGATGCGCTTGCGCGGGCCAGCGACCGCCAGCAGCAAGTTAAGATTACGCAATTTTATTGGAAGCTGGCTGGAGCCCAAGCCGACTACCACTTTGCCCGCGATCTGAGCCATCGGCTGTGGAAGGGGACCGAGCGGCATGCCGACAAGGCGGCGGTGCAAAGCGCCCGGCACAGCGCCGAGGCCGCCGTCGACGATGCCGAGGTGTCGGTTGTCACGGCCCAGCACGAGTTGGCCGAGCAGATGCGTCTGCCGTCGGACGAGGCCCTGCCGCTAGCCGTCGATCAGCCCCACGTGGGCGAATACAAAACCCAGTTCGACAGTCTCTTTAGCGGACGCACGCCGCCGCCACGTCTGTGGCTGACGAATCGAGCACTCCCGGTGCGGCGCAAAGCGATCGACGTCCACGGCGAAGCGATCCTCGCGGCCCAGGATGCGCTGGATGCCACGGCTGAAGATTATGAGCGTGGCACGACCGATCTGACGACGCTGTTGGCTTCGTTTGACGAGTTTGGCCATCAGCGGCGCGCGTTTGTCGCCGCCGTGCGCGATTACAACCAGGACATCGCCGAATACGCTCTGACCGTCGCCCCGCCTGGTGCGAACGGTGAGCGCCTGGTGGCGATGTTGATCAAGACTCCGGCCAACCACCGAGCCAGAGAGGATGCGCGTCGCTCGTACGAACCGCGGGAGCGGCGCAGCACCGACCGAAGCGCCAGCGCGCGATCGCCAGTTCCGAGAAGAACCGTCCGACGTCGATCGCAACTTTGCCCCGCCGGCGGACGACTACCGTTCCGCCCCGCGCGATGACTATCGCTCCGCTCCGCCGGCCGATTATCGCTCGGCCCCACCAGCCGACTATCGCTCGGCCCCGCCGGCCGATTACCGGTCTTCAGCCGTCGAGCCCGCACGGCGCGGGCCACGAACCAATAGTGCCGTGATTCCAGCCTCGAATGAATCACCGGCTGCGTTGGGAACTCCGGAAGAACCTTCCGGCGACGGGTCCACCGTCGGTGCCCCAGTGGACGGCGCCCCGGTCGATGGGCCACCAGCCCAGGATCCGTTTGCGCATCGCCGGTACGAATCTCGCAAACCCCTTGAGCATCAGGACTCGGCCGTCCGTTCCGCGGCGCACGAAGTACCGGTCGCCGACGGCGATCGAGGCGAGTACGCCGGTCTGTGGCATTTGGCGCCGGCCTTGCGAGCCCAGAAACTGGCCGGCATCCTGCACTGGTGGGAACGCAGTTTGCCACCGGACTGCGGCGAACCCACGTCGCTGTCCGCAGTGCTGAGACAAGCGGATCCATCCTCTCGCAAGACCGTGATCGATACCTATTGGCGAGCCCGCGAGGCGGCGGCTCGATATCAAACTTACGGCGAGGCGGGCGACCATCTGGCGCCGCTGGCGACCAGCGCGCTCCGATCGCGCGAAGAACCGGGCGGCGCGGCAACCATGCTGCGGCTCCAAGCGGCCCGGCTGGGACTACACTCCGCATTGCTCGATGCCCATGTCGATTTGCTGGTGGCTGAATGGGATCTGGCGATGGCCACCGGGGTCAACGTGCAGCAGCCCTGGCCATTGCCCACCACGGTGCCACATGCCGGCCGCTATCGCTTGCCGACACATCGCGAGACGCTGGGCAGTGCCCGTCGCTGGGCTGACAGTTTACTTCCCTTGGAAGCCGCCATCCAAGAACGGGCCGCTGCCGTGGTCTTCGCCGATGCTGCCCGCGCCGAGGCTACCCATCCGCACACGGCAACTCCCGCCGATCTCAACCTGGCCCTGCTGCGGGTCAACCGTCAAACGCGTGCGACCGAAGCCTTTTTGCGGGCGCAAACGGACTACAATCTGGCCATCGCCGAATTCGCATTGCAGACGCTTTCGCCGGCCGCCCCCGTCGAACAGTTGGTGTCTCGATTGGTCATTCCCCGCAGTTCCAAAGACGGAGCCTGACCACGCGTGGCTACGTCGCTGCTTCCCGACGCCGCGTCCGACCCGGCGCAGACCCTGTCGCCGTCCCCTGGTCCGCGGCCGCTGACCATCGGCTCGTTGGTGGTCGATCCGCCGGTGCTGCAAGCCCCGATGGCGGGCTTATACCAACTACGCGTTTCGTCAGATCGTGCGCGAGTTGGGCGGGGCCGGCTTGCAAGCCACGGAGATGATCAACGCCAAGGGCTTTTTGTGGCTTGAATCGCACGAAGAGGAATTGCCCGACCGCTTGTGGGGCGTGCAGGACGAGGCCCGGCCGCTGGCCGTGCAGATCTGGGACAACGACCCGGCGACGCTGGCCGCCGTCGGCGCCAAGCTGGCCCATGAGTTCCGCGTCAGCGTGGTCGACATCAATTTCGGCTGCCCGGTCAAGCAAGTCACGGAGCAGGCCCACAGCGGTTCGTACCTGCTGCGGCATCCCGACCGCATGCGGGCGATCATCGAGCGCGTCGTGGCGGCCTGCGCCCCGACGCCCGTGACGGCCAAGATCCGCCTGGGCTGCACGCGCGACAACATCAATGCCATCGAAGTGGCCCAGGTGGTCGAAGCCGCCGGCGCGGCGGCCCTGACGGTGCATGGCCGCACGGCCGCGGATTTCTTCAGCGGCTCGGCCGACTGGGATCGGATCAGCGCCATCAAGCCGCATTTGAAACGCATTCCGCTGATCGGCAACGGCGACCTGGCCTCGCCCGAAGCCGTGGTCGAGGCCTTCCGCCGTTATCCGGTCGACGGCGTGATGATCGCCCGGGCATCTCTCAATCGGCCTTGGCTGTTTGCGCCAGGTCCGCGCGGCCTTGCGCGGCGAACCGATTCCGCCCGATCCGACCCTGGCCGAAGAGCGCGAACTGCTGTCGCACCATTACCGGCTGGTCTGCCAGCGCTTCGGCGAGGCGAAGGGAACCGTGCTGATGCGGAAGTTCGCCTGCTGCTATGCGCAGGGGCGGAAAGGGGCCCGCGAATTCCGTGCCCGCGTGGCCCAGGCGGCCTCGCCGGCGGATTTTCGTGAGTGCGTGGAAACGTACTTCCCGCGCGGGTGATTGAGTGGCACGCCCTGAGCATCGCGAAGGGCGTGGTGAAGTGGCGAACACCTTGCCATGGCACCACGCCCTTCGCGGTACTCAGGGCGTGCCACACGGAGACCGCGTACCACACGGAGACGGCGTGCCACACGGAGTAGAGTTAAGGCTCGCTGAGAATACTTCAACAAACTACTGGGCCACAGCCACTTTGCGGCGGGATGCTTTTTTACGGTCGTTTTCCGTCAGCAGCATTTTTCGCAGCCGGATCTTGGTCGGCGTGACCTCGACCAGCTCGTCCTCGGCGATATATTCGAGCGCCGCTTCCAGCGTCATCGAGCGCGGCGGCTTGAGCAGGATGTTCCGGTCGCTGCCGGTGGCCCGCATGTTGGTGAGCTTCTTTTCCTTGGTCGGGTTGACCGACATGTCTTCCGCCCGGCTGTTCTCGCCGACGATCATCCCTTCGTACACCACTTCGCCAGGGCCGACGAACAGGTCGGCACGGTCTTGCAGGCCGTCCAGCCCCAAAGCCACGGCCTTGCCAGGCACCATCGACACCAGCACCCCGTTCTGCGCGGCCGGCGATCTCGCCTTCGACCGGCCGGTAGGCTTCGAAGCGGTGGTGCATGATGGCCATGCCTTGGGTGGCGTTCATCAGCCGCGTGCGCAGTCCGATCAAGCCCCGGGCCGGGATTGAAAACGCGACGTGCGAGTATTCGCCCCGGTTGTTCATCTCGACCATTTGCCCGCGCCGTGCGCCGACCATTTCCATCACCGGTCCGAGCCGGTCGTGGGGCACTTCGATGACCAGCGACTCGAACGGCTCTTCCTTGATTCCGTCGTGCTCGTGCAAAATGACCTGGGGCTTGCCGACCGAGAGCTCGTAGCCCTCGCGGCGCATGATCTCGATGAGCACCGAAAGGTGCAACAGGCCGCGGCCCGAAACTTCGAACGCGTCGGTGCCGGTGATCGGCTCGACGCGCAAGGCCACGTTGCGCTCCAGCTCCTTCAGCAGCCGATCGCGCAGGTTTCGGCTGGTGACGTACTTGCCTTCCTGACCCGCCAGCGGCGAGCTGTTGATCGAAAACACCATCTGCAAGGTCGGCTCGTCCACCTCCACGCGCGGCAAGGCCCGCGGCACCAGGGCATCGCTGATCGTGTCGCCGATTTCCACGCCGCTCAGGCCGACGATCGCGACGATTTCGCCGGCCTCGGCCATGTCGACTTCGATTCCGTCCGAGCTTGTCGAAGATGTACAGATTGGCGACCTTGCCCGGCTTGGCTCCGTCGGCCTGCATCAGCGCCATCGTCTGCCCCTTCTTGACGCGGCCGGAAATAATCCGCCCCACCGCGATGCGGCCGACATAGTCCGACCAGTCGAGCGTCATGACCAGCATCTGCAAGGGAGTTTCGGCATCGACTTCCGGGCCGGGGATCCGATCGAGCACCAGATCCAGCAGCGGCTGCATGGTTCCGCTGCGGGCGGCCGGGTCGGTGCTGGCATAGCCGTCGCGGCCGCTGGCGAAAATATAGGGGAAATCGGCCAGCGCATCGTCGGCTCCCAGGTCGACGAACAGGTCGAAGATCTCGTCCAAGATCTCCGCCGGCACGCGCATCGGGGCGATCGATCTTGTTGATCACCACCAGGGGCTGCAAGCCGGCTTCGAAGGCCTTGCCCAGCACGAAGCGGGTTTGCGGCAGCGGTCCTTCGGCGGCGTCGACCAGCACCAAGGCGCCGTCCGCCATGCGGAGCACGCGCTCCACTTCGCCGCCGAAGTCGGCGTGGCCCGGGGTGTCGATGATGTTGATTTTCACGCCGCGATAGGGAATGGCGATGTTCTTGGCCAGGATGGTGATGCCCCGTTCACGTTCCAACTCGTTCGAGTCGAGAATGCAACTGCCGACCAGTTGGCTTTCGCGAAACGCGCCGCTTTGGCGCAGCAGGCAGTCGACCAGCGTCGTTTTGCCGTGGTCGACGTGGGCAATGATGGCAATATTGCGAATGTCGCTACGTCGCATAACTCTAGACTCCGAGCCGCATGGTTGGCGGCCGTTAGGCGGCGCGAAGATTCATCGGAAGTGAACCTACCGCCGCGTGCAGAATGCCCTGGCAGCCCGCACCCGTTACCGAGGGTTGGGCGGATGTTGATACAGCGCAGGCCGGCGCCAAAGGTGGAGAAAACCGAGATGGCAATTCATGCAATCGGCCATGGCCTGAGCGTGGAACGAGGGCGTTTTTATATCTTCAATCTATAGTGATTGTATGAAGTATTCGGATTGGCGGCAATTGCAATACCGCGATCGACTTCGTGAGCCTTTTGCGAGCGGGGCACGTGAATGCGGCACTTTCTGGCCGGAAAAGTGGGCCATTTCAAAAACTATTGTCGACGAATGGTTGCTCTCGCCGGCAAAAACTTCGTGGAAATTAGGCCAGGACATTCGGTAGAGTGTTTTTCGCCAATGCGTTGGGCAGTGGCCGCGTTGACATCCATCGGCAATAAGTCCACAAGCCAGACTTAGTTTTTATCGGAGGAGCCTCTCATGCAAGTGAAAAAGACCGGAAGCAACGTCCCCGCGGATCCCGCTGGAACTTCGGCCTGCGCCCTCGCGGTGGGACGACTTCGAGGCGGCCGCGCAGGCACTGCTGGCCCCGAACGGCTGGCCGGGGCTGTTTGTAACGGACCCGTACAAGCAAACTCAGCGGAGCGCGGCCGCTGGCAAGTAGTGCACACCACCGCCATTCTTGAAGCGGTGGTTATGCTGCTGGGGCGTGGAGGATTTCACGAACCCTTGCAGTGGAGTTGGCGATGAGTCGCGAGCCGGATTTGGCGAAGCGGGCTGCGTGGCGGTTGCGGCTGCGGGAATTTGACCGCGGGAATGCCACGGTCAGCGAATTCTGCCGTAGCGTGGGCGTGTCGGTGGCGACGTTTTATCAGTGGCGGCGGAAATTGGGACTTTCCACTGTCCCAGCGGCGTCTACGGCATCACACAGGCGGGCCGTGGAGGGACTGAGTTTTCTTCCGGTCGAGATCATCGCGCGATCGGGAATCGAAGTGCTGCTGCCCAGTGGGGCGCGGCTGACGGTTCCCTGCCACGACCACGAGGTGATCCGCACGGTGATGGCAAGCCTGCTGAGCGCAACGCCGGCTCCTCGGCCGGAGGCCCCCGCATGTTGAGCTTCTCGCCTGGCGTTCAGGTGTTCATGGCCGTGGAACCCGTCGATATGCGGAAGAGCTTTGACGGTCTGAGTGCCGCGGTGCAAGCGGTCTTTGACCGCAATGTGCTCGACGGGCACTTGTTCCTGTTTCTCAATCGGCGCGGCGATCGCCTCAAGATTCTGTGGTGGGACCGGGATGGGCTGGCCTTGTTTTGCAAACGATTGGAACTCGGCAGTTACGAAGTTCCGCGGCACGATCCCGAGACGAAGCAGTTGCGGCTCGACGCCACGCAACTGGCGCTACTGCTGGGTGGAATCCAACTCGACTCAGTCCAGCATCGTCGCCGCTATGTGCTGCCGCGTTCGGCGGCCTCTTGAACGCTCGCACGATGTTTTTAACGGGCATGACGATATAGCCCTTGAAAATTCTCGCCGACTTGCGAATCATAGCCGGCATGCAGGACGCACCATCTCTTCCGGACGATCTGGACGCTTGTCACACGCTCATCGTCGAGCAGGCAACGGCGCTGCTGAACTTGGCGGCCACGCGCGAGCAACTGTCGCAAGAGAACGAAGATCTGCACCTGACCATTCAAAAGCTGCTGGCTCGGCTGCGGGGCCATCGCAGCGAACGGTCGGTGGATCCGAACCAGCAAAAGCTCGACTTCGGCGACGACTCGAATGACGCTGCCGTGCAAGACGGCCTGGCCGATGCCGCGGCGGAAGCCGAGCAGGTCCTGCAAGAGTACACCGTCCGTCGCACGCTCAAGAAACGCAAGCCGCGCAACGAAGAACTTCCCGCGTATCTGCCGCGCTATGAAGTGACGGCCGAAGTGTCCCCGGCCCAGCAGCATTGTGCCGAGCACGGCCCGCGCCAAATCATCGGCTACGACCTGACCGAGACGCTGGAGTTCGAGCGGCCCAAGCTGCGAGTGCGTGTCACCAAATATCCCAAGTTCGTCTGCCAGGATCAGCCGCAGTGCGGCGTGGTGCAACCGCCTCGGCCGGTCGCTCTGGTGGAAGGCGACCGCTACGACACGAGCATCGCCGCCGAGATCATCGCGGCCAAGTACGCCTATCACCAGCCGACGTATCGGCAGCAGGATTGGTTCGCCGGCAGCGGCTGGATGCCACAGCGTTCGACGCTGCTCAACATCCTGACCAACGCGGCCTACGTGCTGGAGCGGTTGTATCTGCACTACGCGGACCATCTGCGCACCGCGCCGGTGATTCCGACCGACGAAACAGGCGTGATGCTGCTGCTTCCGCCCGAGATTCCGGCCGCGCGCGAGGGAGACGCGAAGTCCCGGCGGATTCACGAAGTGCTGAGCGCCGCGCGGGCCGAGAACAAGTCGCACGTTTCAGCCCGGATGTGGGCTTATCGCAGCCTTGGTCCCGAGGGGGCGAACGTGTTCGACTTCACGGTGTCGCGTCATCGTGACGGTCCGCAAGACTTCTTGCAGGGCTACAGCGGCACGCTGCTGGGCGATTGCTACTCCGGCTTCCAGTCGATCGTGCTGGCCAGTGACCAGCGACTGGTGCGCGCGGCTTGCAATGCGCATGCGCGGCGGTACGTGGTCGAACCGCGAATATCATCCGTTGGAAGCGGCTCGGCTATTGGCCTGGTATCGGCAACTGTATGACGTCGAGGATCTGGCCCGCGGCAAGAGCGCGAACGAAGTTCTCGCGCTGCGCCGCGAAAAGAGCGTGCCGATCATGGCTCAGATGCGCGCCTGGCTGGACGGCGACGCGGCCCGGCTGGTGTTGCCCAAGAGCCGCTTGGGAGAAGCCATCCGTTATCTGAAGAATCAGTGGAATGCGCTGACGGTGTTCCTTGAAGACGGTCGCGTGCCGATCGACAACAATGAAACCGAACAGTTGATGAAGCAGGTCGCCACGGGCAGGAAGAACTGGCTGTTCATCGGCAGCGTGGAGGCGGGCTACCGCGCGGCGATCTTGCTCACGATCGTGAGCACGGCCCATCGCTACCACTTGGACGTCTGGCTGTATGTGAAGGACGTGCTCGACTGCCTGCAGCGTGGCGAGACCGATCTGGCGAGCTTGCGCGCCGACCGCTGGGCCCAAGCCCATCCCGAGGCGATCCGCGCACATCGCGTCGCGGAAACCCGCTACCGCGCCGACGCCAAAGCCACCCGGCGAGCCCGTCGCCGCCAGTCGGAGCACAATGGCTCCGGACGCCAATCGCGCGGTCGACTCCCGCAACGACACGCGCCCGTCCAGCCGCCCGCTAGCAATGGATCAAGCCCTGTCTGTGGTGGGCGCTTACGCTGGCAATGCCCTGGAGAGCGCTGGTCGTCCGGCCAAGCCGGCCGCGGCCGGGCGGTGGGACGACCTCGAGGCGGCCGCTCAGGCGCTGCTGGCTCCGAACCCTTGGCCGGGTCTATTTGTAACGGACCCGTACGAGCACTTGCAGAACGCGCTCGAGCAGCAGGCGAAGTGGGATGCAGCCAAGCATCCGCGCGGGGGCAATCCCAAGAACACCGGCGAGTTCTCGGAATCGCCCGGCAGCAGTGCGACGGGTGCGTCGCCACAGGGTGCCCGCCAGCAAGGGCGCAGCTGGGGCTGCGCCGCGAGGAAAGGAACCGAGGTGGCGCCGCTCCGCCTCCTTCCGCGGCGCCGGATGAGAAGCCGTCGGCAGGTTTTTTGGACCGGGGCCGCGACCGCGGCGGCCCAACAGGCGTTTCCGCCATTTTTAATGCAGTGGAATAAGGTCAACGGGACTACCATAATAAACGATGGATCGGGACCAAAGTGCGAGAAAGGTATTATCTATTATCCTGATTATACAAATATCTTTCGCTTCAATCAGATCGGGAAGGGTGGAGCCGTCGGATCGCGTTCAACGTTGGGGTCGATCTACAATGAAGCATTTCACGCCTGGTTTAGAAAGGTGGGTTCAAAAGCGCAGTGGTTAGGAAATATCGTTGGCAGGCAAGTTCAGTTTGCCCCAAACAACGCGCCTATCGATGAATTGTCTGAGGAGGCGATGAGCGAACTGATCGATTTAATGGCCAATACAGACCCCACAAAGATTCCGACCTTCGACGAAATAATTGCCGGTGGAAAAAAGCATCCGTTTTATGATTCCATTACACCTGGCCATAACGAGCCGGCAAGGGGTGATCAAAAGGCAGGTTATCTCGCTCCGTTTCCCGGCTCTCACAAACCGATGTCCGAGGAGCTTTACTACGCGACGATTTGGGTACTATACAATGGGGATACGAACCCCGCTCCTAACGCGAAATCGGATAAGGAGAGGCTTGCCACAATGAAGCGTTTCTTCGCCCAAACGTACCGCAAGAACTGGACAAAAGCGCAAGTGGACGCTTTTGTGGGACAAGTCCCCCCAGGCAACCCAAGGGGCGGCGAGATTTTCATTGAGTAGTCGACAGTTCATCGGCCTTCGTGAAGCTGCCCCGGGGGCACAACATGCTGCCAAGAAATCTCGTGCGGCCAACGCTTCGCGCACCGCGGTTTTCGCTTCGCGTACTCGGTACGGTCGTAGCGCTATCGCGCTTGTGATCAATGCGTACTGCCTGCTGGGGCTAGGGTGCTTTATCTATATCACTTTGGTTGTTTTGTTCTTTCTCGTCGGCTTGAAGGTTCCGAGCTTTGTTGGTTTTTCTCTGAGCGTCGTCGCGGCCCTCTTCGGGATAAGCCCGTGGCTTTTTGACGCAGATCCCCTCTACGTCCCTCCCTGTTCGTTTGTTTCTTGGTATTGGGTGTCTTTAGCGGAGGCGTGGGCGAGCTATCCGTTATTGCTCGGACGTCGACTCGACGTCGATGTGTACTGGCTTGCTTCATATCCCGGGGAGTGCAGATGGGTCGCCCTCCCGGAAGCAATTGTGGCGTTTTGGCTCGGCTTGGCGGTCGCGATGGGGACTTCATCCGCATGGCGCTTGGTCCGAAAGCACAAGGCAGCGTCTGAATCGCGAAGAGGCCGGCTTGATGTCGTGCATTGACTTCAATAGTCAGTCCTGGCATAGACCCCGTCGGCAGGGAAATGTTATGCGAGCAACGTTTCGTTTACCCCGTTTCTCGCTTCGCGTGCTCGGCGCGGTCGTAGCGCTTATCGCGCTTGTGATCAATGCGTACTGCCTGCTGGGGCTAGGGTGCTTTATCTATATCACCTTAGTTGTTTTGTTCTTTCTCGTCGGCTTGAGGGTTCCGAGCTTTGTTAGTTTTTCTCTGAGCGTCGTCGCGGGCCTCTTCGCGATAAGCCCGTGGCTTTTTCAAGCGGATCCACGCTACGTCCATCCCGATTCTCCTCTCGGCTTGCGATTGATGTCCGTAGTTGAGGGCGCGGCCAGCAAACCGCTATCGCTCGGCCAAAGTCTTGACGTCGACGTGTACTGGCTTGCATGCTATCACGACGAGGGAATATGGACGGCCCTCCCGGAAGCAATTCTGGCGTTTTGGCTCGGATTTGCGGTTGCGATTGGGACTTCCGCCGTATGGCGTTTGGTCCGAAAACACAGGGCGGCGTATGAATCGCGAAGAGGACCGGCTTCATGTCCTGGTATGCTGTTCTAGCAGTGTGTTGAGTTATTCTCAGCGAGCTTCAGTACGTGTGCCACTGGCTCTGCCATGCCAGGAACAGCGATGAATCAGCACTGGCAGAGCCAGGGGCACACCTGCGGCAATTGCAAACGGATCGGACGGCCGTAACACTATGCAAATGAATCGGGTTGTCATCACTTGCATCCTGCTCTGCTTGGGCCGCGCCACGGCGGCTTGCGGAGAGCCGCCGGCGCAGGTTTCCGAGGCGGCAACCGGCGACGATGGTATTCCGCGGCATTCCGTGAAGTCGGCTTACCAGGCCGGAACCACGGCCGTGCGAGTGCTGTTGCCGGACCCCCTGGATTCCAGCCGGCGATATCCCCTGCTCTTCGTCCTGCCGGTGGAAGCCGGCGACGAACATCGCTACGGCGATGGGCTGGCCGAAGTGAAACGCCAGGGTTTGCACAATCAGCATCAAATCATTTGCGTTCAGCCCACGTTTTCGCACCTTCCCTGGTACGCCGATCATCCGACGGAGCCCACGATTCGGCAAGAATCGTATCTGCTCAATGTGGTCATTCCGTTGCTTCGGGAGCGATACCCGATCAAAGACGGTCCAGAGAACTGCCTGTTGCTGGGGTTCAGCAAGTCGGGCTGGGGAGCCTATAGCCTGCTGTTGCGTCACCCGGAGCTGTTCGGCCGCGCCGCAGCCTGGGATGCCCCGTTGGAAACGGGTCAGCCAAACAAATACGGCATGGAAATCGTGTTCGCCACGCAGGAGAACTTCGAGCCCTATCAAATCACGAAGCTGCTGGAAGCCCACGCCGATCGATTTCGGCAGGAGGCCCGATTCGGCTTGTTCGGATACGGCAACTTTCGCCAGCAGCACGTCGCCGCTCACCAGCGCATGGCCGATCTGCGAATCGCTCACCAGTACGTCGACGGGCCAAAGCGGGAGCACGTTTGGAATAGCGGCTGGGTGAGCGAGGCGGTGGAGTTTCTGGTGGCTCCCGCGAAGCCGTGACGATTCGTGCGCTATTTGGCTCGAGACCGTGCTTTATTTGCCGATGGCGTACAATGCGTCAAAGGTGCGCAGATAAATCCGGCCGCCGGCGATCGCCGGAGATGAGCTAATGGCTTCGCCTAGCTTATTCGTGGCCAGGATTTCGAATTCGCGGCCGGCCTTGATGACGGTCACCGTGCCGTCGCGAGCGGTCAGATAGATTTTTCCGTCGGCATAAACGGGCGATGCCCGATGGCGGTCGGCGTGGCCGCGCTTCTGGTAAATCTCTTCACCGGTCTGCGCTTCCAGGCACAAGACCGTCCCATCCTCGCGACAAAGATAAACCAGCCCGTCGTGCACCAGCGGCGACGGCACGTCGGGCGTGTTCCGTCGGCGCGTCCACAAATGGCCTGATTTGGCGTCGGTGATGTCGCCGTGATTGTCGGGCGAAAGGCCCAGGACGGGCCCGTTTTTGGCCGAGGGGACGACGATCAGACCGGGGACGGCCACCGGCGAAGCCACGAATCGTAGCGTGTGGTTGTAATTGCCCGGGGGATTGAGCCCGCCGCAGCGCCAAATCTCATGGCCGTCTTTCAGGCGATGGGCAACGATGAAATCGGCCCCGTGCGTCAGCAGCATTTCCTGTTTGCCCGAGCGGTAAATGACCGGCGAGGCGTACGACTGCTCGCATTCATCGTGCGCGTCGCTGGGGCGGGTTTGTTTCCAGATCTCTTTGCCGCTTTGCGCGTTCAAGCAGATCACCCCTGCCCCGTCGCTGTGGATGATTTGCAGATAAAGCCGGTCTCCGTCGAGCACCGGGGTGGAGGTCATTCCGAACTGGATGTTGAAGCGTCCGTAGCGGTCTTGCAAGTTAAAGTTCCAGACCGGCTTGCCGGCAACCGTGTAGCAAGCGATTTCTCCGGTAGCCATCAGGGCCCAGACGTGCTTGCCGTCGGTGCTAGGGGACGGCGAGGCCGAATTGCCTTCGTCGCCCCGCACGTTGCGGTTCTTGTCGCTTATGACCTGACTCCACAACGGCTTGCCGTCGGTGCCGACGCACATCAGGATCAGAGAGTCCCCGTCGGCGGAAGTCAGGAAGATCTTGTCGTCCCAGACGGCCGGCGTGGCTCCGGCGGGCCCTGGCAAAGCGAGCCGCCAGGCGACGTTTTCGGTTTTGCTCCAGGTGGTCGGCAAGCCAGTTTCATGACTGATGCCATCCAGCCGTGCGCCGCGCCATTGGGGCCAGTTTTCCGCAGTCGCCGGACGAACGCAAAAGACGGCTGCCGTCAGCCAACAGCAAGCCATCAACACGCGGCAAGTACGGCGGGCAGCGAACGATAGGCTTCCGGGTAGAATCATGTTCCGTCCAGCGGGCATCGCGGTGTCTCGCAAGGTCGAAGGTGGGCGAAGGAAGATGACGATCCGATTGAAATAGTCTGTTCGACGGCTGCCCCGCGGTCAACGCGGCGGCGTTAATCCTTGGCGGGAACGAGGCGGGGCAAGTAGAATCGTGGTTGGTAAATCGTTAACCCGTGCGAAACTCCGGCGGGCCTCTCCCTTGGAATCCCCCGGCAGACGCCCGGGGCTCGGACTGTTTTACCCCATGAAGATTTCGACGATTCCTCAGCTTTACCGCAATCTCAATCGCTGGGGCGAAATCCTCTCCGTTCTCAGCAAATACGGACTGGCGGATTGGATCAGCCGCCTGGATCTTGATTTTGCCAAGGGGATTTTCAAGGACCGCGGCGGCGAAGTGCTGGCCCGGCTGACTCGCGAGACTCGCATTCGCCTGGCGCTGGTCGAACTAGGCCCCGCATTCATCAAGCTGGGGCAAATTCTGAGTACCCGGCCCGACCTGGTCGGCCTCGATTTGGCCAACGAGCTGCAACAACTTCAGACCGACGTCAAACCCGACGCGCCGGAAGTCGCCCGGGCCACGATCGAGGCCGAGTTGGGCCAGCCCATCGAGGAAATCTTCGACCTCTATGAACCGGTTCCGATGGCGTCGGCGTCGATCGGCCAGGTGCATCGCGCGCGGCTCAAGACGGGCGAGGCCGTCGTGATCAAAGTCCAGCACGCCGGCATCGTCGAGCGGATTCACGTCGACCTGGAAATCCTGGGAGCGCTGGCGCAAATGGCCGAGCGGATCCCCGAATTCATGAACTACCGTCCGCGAGCCACCGTGGCCGAATTCCAGCGGATGTTGCGGCGCGAACTCGATTTCGGCCGCGAGGAGCGCTACCTGCAGCAGTTCGCGCAGGACTTTGCCGACAATCCCTCGGTCCGCATTCCCACGGTGTATCCCGACCTGTCGACGTCGCGCGTACTGACGATGGAAATGCTCGACGGAATCAAGCTTTGCGACCTGGCTCGACTGCGCACCACGGAAACGGACTTGGAAGAGGTGGCGCGCCGCGGCGCGGATTTGTATTTGGAGATGATCTTCGTCAACGGCATGTTTCACGCCGACCCGCATCCGGGCAACATCGTGGTGCTGCCGGGCAATGTGATCGGGCTGCTCGATTTTGGCATGGTCGGGCGGCTCGACGAGCACTTGCGCGAAAGCATCGAAGAGATGCTGCTGGCCATTGCGAATCGGGACGCCGAGTACCTGACGTCGATCATTATCCGGCTAGGTTCGGTGCCGCCCAACCTCGACTACGCCGCCTTGAGCCTGGACGTGACCGACTTCGTGGCCCATTACGCGACGCAATCCCTCTCGGAGTTCAATCTCAGCGGCGCGCTGAATGAAATGACGGAGATGATCCGCCGCTATCACATCATGCTGCCGGCCCGGGTCGCCATGTTGATCAAGGTGCTGGTGATGCTGGAAGGCACGTCGCGGCTGGTGTGGCCGAACTTCAGCTTGATGGAAGTCATGCAGCCGTATCGCAGCAAAATGCTCCGTCGGCGATTGTCGCCCGTCCGGCGGTTGAAGAAAATGCGGCGGATCATCGGCGAGTTGGAATACCTGGCCGAAATCGTGCCACGGCGGCTGGGAGACATTCTGCACCAGGTTCAGACCGGCAAGTTCGATGTTCACCTGGATCATCGGGGCCTGGAGCCGTCGGTCAACCGGCTCGTGCTGGGAATGCTCGCCAGCGCCCTGTTTCTGGGCTCATCGCTGCTGCTCAGCCGGAATGTGCCGCCATTGCTGCGGGACGTTTCGGTTCCGGGAGTCACCGGAACGGTACTCGAGCCTCGCCTTAGGACTGCGCCTGCTGCGGGCAATCAATAAGTCCGGCCACTTGGACCGCCACGAGTGACCCCGTTGGTCCTTGGGGGTAGTTGGCGGGCGAGGGGCTGCGGGGCTTGACGCCAAGCCCCCGTCATTCACTCACGGGCTTGGGGCGGGGGCCGGTTCGTCGTCGTCGCAAACCACTCGTAATACCGGCCGGCCGGCCTTGGTTTCCGTGACGCTTACCCCGTACTCAGAAAGCACTTGGGCAATGCGGCTTTCGAGCTCTTCCAGTTGTTTGATCACGGCATCTTGCCGGGCCTCGATGTCACTTAACACGTAGGCCGTTGGCGGGACCGAGCTCATGGCGATTCCAAACCGGAGGAGGAAGGCGAGGCGTTGGCAGGTACCGAAGTCCATCGGTTTCCACCGGCAACCAGCTTCACTCGGGCTCGACGCGGCGTCAGGGTCGCGAGGGGCGTGTTGGTCTAGGTCGACCGCGCAAGCGTTTCCGGCGGTTATCGACGCCGGCGGCCTTTGAAATGAATGGTTGGTCTTGGGTAGACAACACAGCGAGGGATGGGATAAAGTTGCGATTTTCGAGCGTCCCCCCGGCGATCGGCTGCCTGCGGTCTTTGATGTCTGCGTATCGCGTCCCGGCAGCTCGCACTCACCCCCCAACTGAAACTGAAGGAGGAATTGTGGTCAAGTTGAACGTTCGCGATCGAGAGTCCATTCAGGAAGCGGTGCGCCGGTTCCGCAAACTCGTGGAGCGGAGCGGCATCAAGA
Source organism: uncultured Planctomycetia bacterium (assembly GCA_963807715.1). Taxonomy (GTDB): domain Bacteria; phylum Planctomycetota; class Planctomycetia; order Pirellulales; family PALSA-1355; genus CAWECK01. The sequence goes on along the minus strand of CAWECK010000008.1, from coordinate 239,296 downwards.
AGGAAATGCGCCGTCGCGAACACTATGAAAAGCCAAGCGAAACTTGCCGCCGCGCTCGCCTGCGGGCCGAACGCCGCAGTCGCCGTGACCGCCTGATGGTCTAAACGCGCGAGTGTTTGATTGATGCGCCACCTTCGGGCGGCTTTTTGTTGCGCTGCGGGGGCCACCGGCTTGCGATTCGGCTGAAAGCTCCACGTTATGCGCGGCTAGTGCGGACTGGAACTTAGGCTGAAGATCGGCAGCATGATCGCCATGCCGATGCCTCCGACGACGACCCCCATCACCGTGATCATGAGCGGCTCGATCATGCTGGTCACCCCTTTCAGCGAAGTCTCGACTTCCTGATCGTAGTAGTCGCTGAGCTTGGCGAGCACTTCGTCGAGTCGGCCCGTTTCTTCTCCCGCCCGGATCATCTGGACCAGCATCCGCGGGAACAATCGATTGCGCCGAGGGCCTCGTAGATTTGATTACCTGTTGTGACTTCGTCCTTCACCTCCTTCCAGAGTCGCTCAAAGAAGACATTGCCGGAGACTTCCGCCGCCAGTTGCAGTGACTCGAGCAGCGGCACGCCGCTAGTAACCATGGTGCCCAACGTGCGCACGCTACGACTAATCGCAACCTTGCGGTACATCGGTCCGATGATCGGGGTATTGATCTTCAGCCAATCGAAGACTTGTCGTCCGCGCGGAGTGCGCCGGGCATAGAGCAAACCGGCGACGACCGCAATGCAGCCGATGATCCAGGCGTACCAGTAGTTAATCAAATAACCTGACGTGGTCATCAAGATGACGGTGGGAGTCGGCAACTTCATTCCCGGCCGATTGAACAGCGGCGTGAATTTGGGCAGGATGAACGTCACCAGGAATATGGTCACGCCGGTGGCCATCACCAGCATCACCGCTGGATAGGCGATGCTGCTCGAACTTTGGCGCGGTTTTCCATCTCTTTGCGCAGGTAGGTTGCCAGTCGATCCAGCATTTCGCCCAGCGTTCCGGTGGCCTCGCTGGCCTTGACCAAGGAAACATAGGTGCGGTCGAACAGCCGCGGATAGCGGCCCAGGGCGTTGGAAAAATCGTCTCCCTGTTCGACCGATGACCTGAGATCGTTCAGCACTTTGCGCAGGGTCGGATTCTCTTCCTGCTCGACCATGCCGTTCAAGGCCGAGGATAGCGGGATGCCCGTTTCGACCATGACCGCCAATTGATTGGTGGTGTAGATCACGTCGGTCTTGCTGACCCGGCGGGGCAGCAGGCCGACGTCGTCCGATTCATCATCCAAATAGAGGACGACGAGGCCGCTGCGGCGCAATTGCTGTACCGCGGCGTCGGTGCTCGGGGCTTCGATCCGGCCTTCCTGAATATTTCCCAGCGAGTCGCGGACTCGATAGTTGTAGCTCATGTTTTTTCAACTTATTACAAGCAGTAGGACCGGCTGTGCCGGCCGCCGTTGTGCAACCAAGGGGGGCCCTTCGGGACTTGTCACTCCGTCACCTTGTCATCCCGTCACCTTGTCATCCTCCCCGCGGTCACCGCTGCGGCTGTCTCCCACGGCTTGCAGGATTTCTTCGACGGTCGTGATGCCTTCGCGAACTTTGCGGAAGCCGTCTATGCCGAGGGTCACCATGCCGTTGCCGCAGGCGATTCTCCGAATCTCGGTGACCGGCGCATCGGCCACGATCGCGTCGCGCAGTTCGTCGTTGATAACCACCAATTCATGAATGCTGATGCGGCCGCTATAGCCCGTGTTCCGGCAGCGGCGGCAACCGACCCCCTTGAAGAACACTTCGACCGGATAGCCCATCCGCTCGAGGGTCTTTCGCATGGCGCGAGGCGGCTCGTATTGCTGCCGGCACTTGGGGCAAATTCGCCGCACCAGCCGCTGGGCCAGGACCATGTTTAACGCGGCGCCGATCAGATAAGGTTCCACGCCCATGTTGATCAACCGGGTCACCGCCGAGCAGGCGTCGTTGGTGTGCAGCGTGCTGAAAACCAGGTGGCCGGTGAGGGCGGCCTGAATGGCGGTGCGCGCCGTCTCCTCGTCGCGAACCTCGCCGACCATGATCACGTCGGGATCCTGTCGCAGCAAGGTTCGCAGGGCCTTGGAGAAGGTCAAGCCGACTCGCTCCTGCACTTGAAACTGGTTGATCAGCGGCAAGTGATATTCGATCGGATCCTCGACCGTGCAGATGTTGTTCTCCATCGAACTGATGCTGTTCAGCGCGGCGTACAGCGTGGTCGACTTGCCGCTGCCGGTCGGCCCGGTCACCAGCACGATGCCGTTGGGGGCCGTGATGTTGGCCCGGAACTCGGTCAGGATGTCTTCGGCGAAGCCCAGGTCCTCGAGCACCAGCGAGATGCTGCGCGTATCGAGCACCCGGATCACCGTTTTTTCGCCCCGCGTGGTGGGAAACGTGCTCACGCGCAGGTCGATTTTGCGACCTTCCAGCAGCACGTGAACTCGGCCGTCCTGCGGCGAGCCGTCGCTCGCTGATGTCCAAGGCCCCCATGATCTTGATGCGGCTGGTCACGGCGTTGAGCAGGTGCAGCGGCACTTCCAGCGACTTGTACAGCCGGCCGTCGATGCGGTAGCGCACCCGCATGCAACGGTCGGCCGGTTCGATGTGGATGTCGCTGGCCCCCTCCTTGACGGCGTTGAAGATGATGTAATTCACCAGTCGAATGACGGGCGACTGGCCGGCGATTTCTTCGATGTCGCCGATGTCTTCGATCGCCTCTTCGATCAGGGTGACTTCCGCGTCGCCGGAGTGCTCGATGATGTCGTCGATGACGAACACCTTCGAGTTGGGCAGCGTCGTCAGCATCCGGCGGATATCTTTGCTGGTGGCAGCGACGATCTGCACTTCGAGCTGCGTGAGCGTGCGGATTTCCTCGATCAGAAACAAGTTCGAGGGCTCAGAGACCGCCAGCGTGAGCACGCCGCGAATGTTGAACAGCGGCAGCACCAGGTTCTGCTCGATGTAGTCTCGCGGCAGGACGTCGATCACGCGCGGATCGTAGAGCCGCGGTTCGAGCTTGGCATAAGGAACGCCGTATTCGGTGGCCAGGCATTCGACCACCTGGTCTTCGGAACATAAGCCCAGATCGACGAGAATCTCACCCAGCAACTTGATCTGGCCGCCAGGTTGCTGCCGCTGGCTGATGAGTGCCGATTCCAGGTTCTGGGGAGAGAGATAGCCGCGCTCCAAGAGCACGTTTCCCAGTCGCGGTGGGCTTTCGGAGGCGAAACGCATGGTCAGTTGATATTTCTCTTTTATTTTCTTAACGAAGACGGGAAAGCAGGAGAAAGGCAGGAAGGCGAACGAGAGCGACTGTCTCGTTTTCTTTGCTCTCTTCCTTTATTCCGTATAAATGACCTCCTTCGTTGGCGTCAACCGGCAAAGCTTTTGACGGCGTCGATCACGCTATCGAACACTTCCAGTTGCTGGTCCAGACGCGTGATTTCCAGGATCTTGCGATTCATGGCGTTGGTCGTGGCGATCTTCAAGTCGCCCAATCGTCCGCGCAACTGCTCTTGACTGGTGAGCAGTGTCAGCAGACCGTTGCTGTCGATCGTCTCGGTATTGTCAAGGTCGAGCACGACGCGCGAGCGATCCAGCCCCGTGATAAACGCCTCGATCCGTTCCGCGTGATCGTTGCCAAGTTCCTCCGGCGTGTGGACGACCACGACATCGCCGAATATTTCCGTAGGTAGATTCATAGGAAGACGTTACTTGACGGAGTGAGGAAGCAACTCGCCGGCGGTTGGCGTCACGGGCACGCTTTCCGAAGGACTCGAACTCGCGGGGCGCGAGGCGACCCGTTCTTTCGTAGGAACGGTGATCGTGACCCCTTCGGACGGACTGACCTGCCCCGTAGCCAAGGCCTGCTCGATGCACTGCAGCAGTTCGCGCGGGCTGAACGGCTTGGGCAGCACGGCCAGCACGCCATAATCGGCGGCCATCTGGCGATGCGGGGCTTCGAAGCCCTTGGCCGTGAGCATCAGGATCGGCAACTCGCGCGTGGCTGGATTTTCGCGCAGCCGTTGGCTCAAGCCAAAGCCATCCAGCCGCGGCATTTGCAAATCCGTGACCAGAATGTCCGGCAGCCACTGCTGAATCATCTCCCAGGCGGCCTGGCCGTCGCCGGCGCAGCGAACTTCGTAGCCCGCGCGGCTGATTTTGAATTCAGCGGCCCGCAAGATGGGGCTATCGTCGTCACACAGTAAAACTCGCTTGGTCATGTCAGGCATCTCGATCACTGAATGGTTAAGGGCATTGAATCCCGCTCAGCCCGCGAGCGGTTCGGCGTCCCGTGGATCACCCGAGTTGTCCGGCGCAGGGCATGGTTACGGCGAATGTGCTGCCTTGTCCGAGCGTGCTGGCGACGGTGAGGCTTCCGCCGTGGACGTCTTCGACGATGTGCTTGGCCAGCGGCAAACCGAGGCCGGTCCCGGCGGCCATCCGCTTGTTTTTTTCCACCCGATAAAACTTCTCGAACACCTTTTGGCAATCCTCGGGAGCCAAGCCGACGCCGCTGTCCTCGACTTCAAAGCGGATTTCGCTGTCGAGCAAGCGGCTGCGCAGCGTCACGCTGCCTCCTTCGGGCGTGTACTTGACGGCGTTGGAGAGCAGGTTGATGGCGGCCTGCATCAGCATGTCCCGATCGGCAAGCACGCCCAGGTACATGGGGCTTAAATCGTTTTGCAGTTGAATGCGCTTGCTGGCGGCGGCCGGCTCGACCACGCGAAACGCTTCTTCCAACACATCATTCAGAGATTGGCTGCGCTTGCTGACGCTGATCACGCCGGCTTCGATGCGGGCCAGGTTGAGCAGGTTGTCGACCAGCCGTTGCAGGCGATTGGCCTGGTTGCTGATCACGCCCAGGAATTCCTCGCGCGTGGCGTCGTCGTCGGCATCGCCGTCGATAAGCAGTTCGACATAGGCTTTGATGCCGGCCAACGGGGTTTTCATTTCATGGCTGACCGCCGAGACGAATTCGGCATTGCGCTGCTGGATCGCTTTTTGAGTGCTGATGTCGCGGAGCACGGCCACGGCCCCTTGCGATTCCGTTCCCGCTTCCCCGGTGACATCGTTGTGCAGCGGAATGTTGCGAGCGGTAACGTTGTACCATCGCGCGACGCCGTTGGCATCGGCGATTTCGATCTCGAGGCTTCGCTGGGTGAGGGTCTTGCGGCGGCGCGTGTCCGTCAGCAATTCCACGAGTTGCTCGCTGTGCAGCAGTTGCTTTAAAGCGCGGTGCCCGGTGTTGCTGGACTTCAACTCCAGCTGAAACAGCTTTTCGGCGCCCGGGTTGGCCAGCACCAGTTCGTCGTAGCCGTCGATGGCCAGAACCGGATCGGTGATGCCCGCCAGGATCGCTTGAATGCGCTCCATGCGAGTTTCGTTGCGGCGGACCCGAACTTCCTGCGCTGCTCGGGCCTGGTCGAGGTCTTGCAGACGCGCGGCTTGCTTACGCAGCGCGTCGCGCACGCGCATCGTCAGATCGTGCCAGGGGCTGGCCGGCGGAATCGCCGGCAATTCAGCGATGCGGGCATCGCTCATCAAGGCATTCTGGTCCAGACGGCATAAGCCCTCGAGATGGCACTGGGCGGTTCGTTGACGCTGCTGCCCGTGGCCTAACGTGATTGTCAGCGCCACTGCGGCGAGCGCACAATCGACCAGCAACAGCAGAACTCGCGGCAGGACAGCGACGCCCGGCAGCCAGGCGACTGCGAACCGATCGACGATCAGGGCCACGCCAATGGACAGGGCCGCCGCTGACAACCACAGGGAAAATTTGGCGGGGTTCATGTCGTACCTGCAAAAGTCTGTCACGTGTTGCCGCCGCAAAGGCGCCAAGCACGCCTGGGCACGCGGCGCAGCGTGAGATCCGTTGACAATCATCCGTGGAGACCGCTTCTGCGGCGAGGAGCCGGCTTCCAGGTCCGCTCACAACCAGGGCGGACGATCGCAGCCCGCCCAGCAAGGTTAGTTCGCAGTCTTGGCAAAGCGGGGATCCAATTCGGCTGCCCGCGCAAATGGCTCGCGGCGGTCTCCGGCTTTCCCAGCTTGTTGAGCGTGCAACCCATTAAAAAGTAGGACAGTCCTGAAGAGTTGTCCAAAGAAAGTGCTGTCCCTAAAGCACTTTGAGCGGCTGGGTAGCTGCGCAGCCGGTATTTAGCCGTCCCGAGAATCCGAAAGGCCTCGGCCGACTTAGGGAATCGAACGGTCGCCGCCGTGGCGATTTCGGCGGCCAACTCGGCCTTTTCGTGCCGCAAGGCAATGACGGCCGCTTTAAGCCGATTTTGCGGATTGTTCGGCGCCAGAGCTTCGAGGTCGTCGACGGCCGCGCGGACCGCCGCGGCGTCTGCTTCGCTGAGCGCGGCTTCCAGGCGATAAAACATTTCGCTGACGTCGGCGGATTCCTCCGAGCCGCTAGGGCTGGAAGCTTTCGCCGCCGGGAGGGGAGCGGGCACGGACTTGCCCGTCTTAGACGCCGCATCATGGGATGCCGCCTTAACACTGGACTGCACGACGTTGCCCGTCGATCGAGCAGCCACAGCGGGGGCTGGCCCCCCTAGGGCAGCCCCCGCTGCAAGCTGGCAGCTCAATCGATAGGTTTCGTTTTTCGGTTCCAGTTGGGCCGCACGCGCGTAATGCGTTTGCGCCTCGTCCGCTTGTCCCCTGGCGTCCATCACCAAGGCCAATGTATGTTCGGCGCGGGCATCGTCGGCGCTAGTGGCCAGGACGTCTTGCAATTGTTTCTCCGCCCCGCCGTAATCTTGTTCGTCAATCAGCAGATCCGCCAGCAGCAGGCGTCCGTCGTGATGGGTTGGGTTGCGCCCTAACAATTGCTCAATCGATTGTCGGCAGGCCTTGTTGTTGCCTTGATGCAGAAAGTTTACCGCCGCCTGATACTGAGCCTGATCGCGAGCCGTTTCGAATTGGCGGACAACGTCCTGGCGCCGTTGAACTTTTTGCGGCGCCACGTCCGTCGCTACGGAATCCGGGGTGCGGAAGCCCGCGCAGCCGGCCAGCGGCAACCGTCAGGAAGCCTGCAATTGCCGCTGTCGTCCTCCACATCGCTCGTCAATCGCACTCGGCTGCTCACTGCATCCCTCCGGGTCGCACGATGTTGCGAATGCGGCCTGGCTGGCCGGGCTCCAAAGGATGGACGACTTCCGCGGGCGGTCCGGCCGAGGGCTCAAGATTGTCGAGCAACCAGGGGGGCACCTCTTTGCCGTCGAGATCCGCGGGGTTGCCGGCCTGGGTGGCGCCGCCGCTGTGTGGACCCTGGTGGTTGCCCGCCATGATGTCGCTGCGCAGGTCGATGGCGGCTCGGTTCAGCGGGATCGAAATGGATCGGATAGATTGACGAATCGGAGCGCCGGCATTGCGGTCGCCGGCGGCCCAGGCGCTCTGGGCGAGTCGGAAGTATTTGCGTCCAAGGTAGCGCGTGTTGATCGGGCTCATCTGATCTTGATAAACGGCCTGGCGGCGATGGAAATCGCAGGCGGCCGTTCTCCTTCCGTGCCGGCGGCACGGCTCGTAGACGATATGGGGCGTGATGAGCACGATCAACTCGTGGCGCTGGATCGTTTCTGTTTTGTTGCGGAACAGCCAGCCGATGCCCGGCAAGCTGCCCAGCAATGGCACTTGATTCGAGGTTCTGTCCAGTTCTTCGCGCATCAAGCCGCCGATGATCACCGTGCGTCCGTCCGGCACCATGACGTTCGTGGTGACTTCGGTGACGTCCTTGTTCGGCAGCGTGAAGCCGCCCACCAGAGTGACCGTGCCGGTGGAAGATTCCGGATGGACTTCCATGCGAATCATGCCGTCGTTGGAAATGAACGGACGCAGCCGCAGTTGCGTGCCCGTTTCCAGGAACGCCACCGCCTGCGTGGTGCTGGTCAGGTTTTGCGACGTCGAATTGACGTAACCTTGCTGGGTGCCGATCAGGATTTCGGCCCGGTGCTTGTTGAGACAGGTAAGCCGCGGCGTGGCGATCACGTTGGTATCGCCGATAGTTTCCAAGGCGGTGATGAACGAACCCAGGCTGCTGTCCAGAAAGCCGAACTGCAGGCCGCTGTTGGCAAAGCTGACTTGTCCCAGGCTTGCTGGGCGGGTTGCCGGTGGCGAACACGACGTTTGGCTCGTTGCGGAGAAATTGAAAGTTGACCCCGAAGCTGTTCTTGTCGTCGAGTTCGACGCTGAGGATCATGGCCTCGATGGCGACTTGCATCGGACGAACGTCGATTTCCTCGAACACCTGGTCGATCTGGGCCAGCACGCCTTCGATAATCGCGCACCAGCACGGTTTCGCTTCCGCCAAACAAGTCGCCGTCCGTGTTGTTGACGTCCGCCGGAATGCCAATCTGGGCGGGAGGCGTGACGCTCATCATGCCCACGCCGCCGGGGGTGAGCAACGGGAGAATCAGCGCCTGGAAGTCGGCCGCCTTCACATAATTCAAACGATAAATCCGGCTTCCCAAGCGGTCGCCGGCCTGCGTCATGCCTTGGAAGTCTTTGGGAGTGCCGACGTAGATGAATTTACCTTCGCGCCGGACGGTGTATCCGGTGGACTTGAGAATCGCCGCCAAGGCGGTATCGACGTCGACGTTGGTGAGCGACGCGGAGACTCTTCCCTCGACGCTGTTGCTGGCCAGAATGTTGAGCCCGCCTTGGTCGCTGAGCAGATCCAGCACTTCGCGCAGATCCGTATCTTGAATGTGAATGGTGAGATTGCGGTCCCCTTCACCGGCTTTGATTTCGGCGCACGGCGCTCGGGGTGAGGTCGACGGCGCGCCCGGCCGGGGTTCGGCTTCCGCTGGTTCGTCGGGCTCTTCGCTCGGCGCCGGCACCTGCGGCATGCTGACGCTGGGTTGGGACGAATTGTTTTGCGGTTGTGCGTGCCGGGCTGGATGCCGCCGGCGGCCCACGGACCATTCAGCGACGGCGGCGGCTGTGGGCCCGAGCTGATGCCATCGCCGGTTGATGGCATTCCCGCGTTGCTTTCGGCGCCCGGCAAAGAGGTGTTCGTCGACGTCGATTGTTGCGTGGAACCTGTTGACGTTTGCGGCGCCGCGGGCGAAACCGCATTGGGATTGGCTTGTTGGCCGAAGGCGGGCCGCGGAACGATGTATTGCGGCACTTGGTATTGCACCTGAACAACGCGGCCATCGTTGCGGCCGTCGTTGGCTCGGGAACCGGCCGATTTGGTCATTGACGGGCGCGCAATTGCCTTGTCCCGGAACGGAGTCTCGTGAGGTTTTGTCGGCTCGCGCCGGATAGTCGAGTCGCACTGCGCGACCGATTCTAGCTGCGAGGCCTGCTCGCGCTGCTTCGCCGGCGTGCGCTCCCCGGCAGGCTGCTCCGCGACGATGGGAGCAGCTCCCGCTGGAAACGATGCCAATGCCGGGGTGGCGTCGCTCGGCTCGCTGGTCTTGAACCGGATGATTGGCGAGACGACTTTCTCCTCGGGCACTTCCTGGATGTATTGAGCCGTCGTCGCACCGGTGGTCGTCGCAGGCCGCGGCGTCTCGGCAATCGATTCGTGGTGCGCTTCCAGAATGTCCAGGTAAGGCGTCGGCTTCATACGGGAAGCTGGCGACGAAATCGGCCTGCGGATGATATTCCGAGGGGCAACGATGTCCGAACCGGCGACAACGGTTTCGAGGGGGACAATGTCGCGATCGGCGGCAGCGTCGCGACCGGCGGCAGTATCCTGGCTGACCGCAGTGTGCTGGGTGACCGCAGTATCCTGAATGGCCGCAGTGCCCTGGGTGACAGCAGTATCCTTAATAGCCGCAGTACCCTTGGAGACCGCAGTGCCCTGGGTGACCGCAGTGTCTTGAGCGACCGCCGTTTCCGAGCCGGCGTCGATAACCTTGCCGACCGCGACGTCTGGAACGCTGGCGATGTCCGGACTGGCAACGACCGCCAAGCTTACGGCCAGGCTAATGCCGCCCACGACGCAGGCAGCCAGCATCAAAAGGCGAAGCGGACCAGTCATGAGTCTTCCGTGACGCGTGTGGTGATCAGTCGCTGCTTAGAAAGCGCTGCGGCAAAAGTTTGAATTCATTGGAGGCTGTCGTCATTGGAAAGTCGTGCCCCCGGCATTTTCATCAGGAACCGGTCGCCGTCCTTTTCCAAGACAATTTGTCTGGGCTCGACGGCAAGAAGCTTAAATACAATTTGTGGGCCCTCTTTCAGAGTGGACTTGATTTCGTCGCCGACGCCATAGCGTCGTCCGTTGATCAACGCCGTTCGCCGGCTCGGGCCGACAATCGTACTCGACAGAACGAGTCCGGCCTCGGACGGGCTGAGCTTGAGAGTTGGTTGTTCGGCAACCGGTTCTGTTGACTCTGCGGTGGCCACCTCGGGCGGAGGCGCCGCGGGAAAGACATCGGTTCGACTCGTGACTAAAACCACTGGCTTCATCCGCCATCGGTATCGACGGCGTCGGCGATCTGCTGCCAGGTGGAACCACCGGCAAACGGTTGTGACTGCTCGGCTCCGGCTGCCCCACCTGTCACCGCGGCGCTCATTCCCGCTGGCGGCGCCGCAGGCGTATTGGAGTTTGCAGCGAAATTGCCAGGGCTTGCCGTCCCGGGCTGGTTGGACGCACTCGGGCTGGCCGGCGTCCCGGCCGGCGCAGCAGGAACGATCACGTCCGGCGCAAACCAGCCTTTGAGGAGAGGTGCCCAGAACCATAACGCCACGACGAACAGCGCAAAGGGAGGCTGCCTTTTTAGGGTTGGCGGTAAATTCCCGCTGCAAACGTTTTCCAAAACTTGCACTCATTTCCACTCCGGCGGAGCGCCGCTATCGCAGCGGTTCCGGCCCGGCTCCTGAGTTATCGGCTGACCCTAGTATCCGACCTAATCGGAAATGTCACGATTATTGGTAAATATCACCAATAACAGTTCAGCTTTCACATTCCCCCCAGATTCACGTAGCTCGTCGATTCGCAAATCCTCGATCCAAACCGTTCCAGCCAGCATTTCCAGCCCGCCGACAATGCGATTAACGGCGTCAAAGCTTCCTGTGACGGAGAGAACCACGGGCACCTTGCGGATTTGCTCCAAGATCAAGGCCGTCTGCGGTTCGAAACGGGTAGTGCTGCCGCCGCTGGCGACGATGAGTTGGCTGATTTGCCCGAATACCCGCGGCAAGTCACCGGGGTAGGTCAGATGTTGTTGCTGGCGCACGACGTACTGCTTCGTTGCATCGACTTCACCGTTCAACACGGCAACGGTCGGAGCCAGCTTCGATGCTTGCGCCATCGCATCATGCTTGGCGGACACTTGTAGGCGAATCGCCGCGACCGCCCGCATCCTCGGAAGGAACATTCCAAAGACATAAGCCAATGCCAGAGCGGCCAGCAGGACCGTGATGAACCAGGTGTAGCGAGGTTTGTTTCCCATCAGGGAGTGCCTCCGTTGCGATCGGCATGGGCGACCGCGGCGCCGCTGGCCGCAGCAGTCGCCGGCGCGGGACCTCCCAGTTGGCCATAGGCGGGCCGAACGGTCAAACGAGCCGTGAAGCGGACCGCCGATTGGTCGCTGACCGACCGCTCGACCGGTCCCAGTTCGACTCGGGAAAACAATCCCTGGTTTCCTAAGCGCCCCAAGTATTCATACAAATCGGACGGTTCGCTGACGGATCCGCCCAATAGGACCACGCACTGCAGTTGGTCGTTATTTGCACGTAATCGCTGGAGATCCGAAATCGGGAGAGGTTCCTTACTGGAGCCCGCGGGCGTCGTGGCGATTTGAATTGGCGTCTGGCTGGGCTTAGACTTTTCGGTGGACTCGCGCAGGATGTGGAGCCGGGTCAGCGTGATGCTGTCAGGCAATGGTTGCACGACGGCTGACAGGATCTGTGTTTTCGGCCAGGGATGCCGCAAGTAGGTCAATAGTTCGGCGCTGGCTCGCAACGGTTTTAACCTGGCCTGGATCTCTTCGATTTTTGTGTTCGTGGATTCGCTGCCGTTTTGCAACGATTCGATGGCGACCAATTCCGTTTGTGCCTGGCAATGAACTTGATGGGCCACCAGCGCGTGCAGGCGACAACGCTCCCCAGCAAACCCACGACGAGCAACCGCCAAAGATCAGTGCGGCGCTTGTATGTCCGCTCGTGGTAGTGAGCCGGCAAAAAGTCGACGGTCGCGGTTATGGATGCGGGATCAATCACGGCGGAAACTCATTCCAAGCTTTGTTGATGGGGGATTGGGTGTCTCAGGCCGCTTGCCTGCAGACATTTATTGATTGCCAGTTAAAAATGGAGTAAGCAGATCATCGTCAAAACGCCCTGTTTTCCGGGGCTCCCTGTGGTCTCCCCTATTCCATTAGCTTTCTGCGGTCAATGGATCCTTAGGAGTCGTGCATGTCTCGCAATGCCAACCCGGCAGCCACCGCCCATTGCCCTTTGCGTTCGCCCGCCACGAAGGTTTCGTAGCATCGTAGCGGGTCGCCGAGTTCACACTTGAGATCGAGTCGCGGGGCCAGGGCTTCCACGAGCGATGGGGCCGCCTCGCCTCCGCCCAACACGACCCGCGCCAGCGGTGTGCCGCGGAACGTCACGCTGTGATAGCGAGCGCATAGCGACAATTCGCTGGCCAGCCGATCGATCACCGGCCGGGTCGCCTCCAAGACACTGCGAGCGACGTCTGGATCTTGCTGGTCGGCGCGGCGATCTCCGTTGTTGCGCCGGAAGGCGGCCGCCTCCTCGAGCCCCATTTTCAGATGCCGGGCCACCGCCTCATCCATTTGCCGCCCGCCGGCGTCGATGTATTTCACAAACAGAACGTCGGAGCCGCCGGCGATCACGGCCACGGTATTCGTCGCACCGATATGCACGAATAGGGCCCGTTGCTGCCGGTCTTCATCGCGGCGATATTGCTTCACATAGCAGCGCAAGAGGGCCGCCGGTTCGACATCGACCGCGATCGGCCGCAGGCCGGCATTTTCCACGACTTGCAGCAGTTGTTCGAGCACCGGCCGATGGCAGGCCAGCAGGATCACTTCCCGTTTGACCGCATCGCCTTGTCGCACGTCGGCGGCTTGCAGGAAACGGATTTCGGCCTCCGGAGCCGGAAATGGAATGCGGCCGCTGGCTTCCTGTTGCACGGTCCGTTGCAATTCGGCCGGCGGCGCCTTGGCCACGCGGATGTTCTGGACAAACATCTCTCGTCCACCCAGGCACAACACCACTTCGCGGCCGCGGAATTTCCGCCCTTCGCGAGCGCACACGAGCGCATCGCTCAACACGGCGGCCCGCTGGGCCGGCGTAGGCTCGCCGTCGGCGACCGGGTCGATTTCCCAGCGCACGGCCTCGATCAGTTTGGTTTGATCGGCGCTAAACTGAACCAGCTTGACACTCCGGGTGCCGATGTCGACGCCGATCGGCCCAAACCGCTTTTTGATGATCCATCCGACCATACGTCAAACCGCTGTGAAAACGAAGTTGGTTAACGAGATAAAACTAGTCGCTCGACAAGCGTCGCTAATACAAAGCATTGCTACCCGTTCAGCCCGCGGCCGGGTTCCCCCGGGCAAGCGTCGACCGTGCGGGCATCTTAGGAGCCGGTCACCTCGCTGATGGTCGGCTGCTGGGTTTGGAAGTTTTCGATCCACGTCAGACCGGTAATCGGGTTGACCCGCACGGACAAGTAGCGCGTCGCGGTTCCACTGCCGGCGGCCAGCCAGATCACGGTGTTGCCGGCCCGCGTGGTTTGACCCAAAGGACCGAATTCCAGGTTGGACACCGTTTGTACGGGCGACACCATGGAATAGACGGCAACCAACTGCACGCTGGCGCCGATATGGGGCAAGTTCGCGAGCTGAACGGTTTGCTGGGTCGGCGGGTCGCTTGGCAACCCGAAGGGGGACTTGGGCAAGTTGGTCAAGGCCGGGTTCGTGCCGGAGTACTTCAAAATATATTGGTTGTTGACGGTGTCGAAGGTGAAGCAGTAGGTGCTGTCGTTGACCACGGCCAGGTTGCGGGCATAAGCGATGTCGCCGGCCAGCACTTGTGCGACCCCTTCCAGTTGTTCGTACAAGCTGGGATTCATGCTGGGGATCGCCATCGCGGCGAGGATGCTCATGATGGTCACCACGATCAGCATCTCAATGAGCGTATAGCCGGCGGTTTTATTAGCGCAGCGAGCCATGGGATGCAGACAATTCGCGGAATAAGACACTTACCACAAGGACGCCGGCAAGTGCCGGACGGCCTGCTAACTCCTACAGGAAGCCTAGCATGCAGCTTGGATAGATTCGCGCCTGGACAGGCCGCGGCGAGGCTGGCGGCAGTCGACCCAGCGGGCTGGGAGGCGACGCCTGGCGAACGTTAACGCCGGTATCAGCGGTTATGCCGAAAACGCGGCTCGTTCGGTCGGCGTGCAATCGCATAGGCCGCAACCCAATGGTGAACGAGAGCACGAGTGATCGCTCCACGCGCACCTGTCGGTCGTGGTCGTTCTCCCCTCCGCGACCTCCGCGACTCCGCGTGATCTTTTTCAACGTGTTTTGTTCACGCGGAGACGGCATTCGTCGCTAATTGCGGCGAAACCTCGTTCGCGTTAAGGCCGGACGGTTCGCCAAACAAGAAAATGTTGTCAAAAAAAACAAGAATCGACGGGTTTGCAGTGCGAAGGGCGCAAAGATTTTCGAATTCTTTCCTTCGCGTCCTTTGCGACCTTCTGTTTGGTCCTTTCTTGCTCTGCTCTTATTCGCGTGCATTCGCGGCCCCTTTTTTCCCTTCCTCAAAGCGGCAGGCGTCGGTTCTAAAAGGATGGGCCGGGACGTTCGCCTGGGGATCGGCTCTTTGATAGCGCGCGTTGGAATCAGCCCCGCGAAGGGTAAAAAATGGCGTGCCATTTTAGGGCTTCGATGTTCATACGGCGACCGTGACCCAGGATTTCGCTGCGCTTGACCCTGGGCTATCTTCGCGCCCCATTGGGGCTTTACGCACAACTTTGTGGCTTTTCACCGCGAAGCTCGGGGAGAATCGTTCAACAGGCGGCTGGGGGGAAATGGTTACGGGATCTCAACCCAACTCATCAGGTTCCAGTGCAAGCCGGTGTCGCCGGTCGCGGGGACATAAATCGGTCCGCTCAGGCTTTGCCATTGGTCGGTGACCTGGCTGGTGTCGAGTTGCAGAGCGATCAAGGGGATCGGCGGATGGCCGACGGTGGCCAACCAATTAGGAAAGTACGGATAAGCGACCTTCCCGTTCGTTTTTGTCTGATTCTTGAACGAGTTGTACCACGTGGTCCAGGTGCTTGAAGATACGTTCCATTCGTTGCGGTAACAGATAATGAAGTCGCCGCATAGGACATGGCCGGTCAAACTGAACACCGTGGCTTGCGTCCCGTAGTCGACGGTGAACTGATTGCCTACCAATATCGTGCCGGTTACTGTCGCCCCCGCGCTGCTGCCGCAGATGAAGCTGCCGGTGCTGATCATGGTCGGCAAACGAATGGTGTTCGTTGTGCCGCTGAGCGGAGACAGGCTGAAAGGAGTCAGCGAGACGTTGGTGCCAGTGATCGCCAACAGGCCATTGCAAATCAGCGTGCCTTGAATGGTTACGTTGCTGCCGATCGTGAGGCTCGAATTCGCGTAATAAATGCCCAGCGGGTTGTGTATTGGATCGGGCAAGAGCGTCGTATTGGACAGGCTGCCCGAGACGGCCGTCGCGGTATAGACGGGCCCGCCTGCGTACAAACTATAGGTAACCGCCTGGGTGGGAAGCAGCATATTGGTGTTCGACTGGCCACTGTTCCACAACCAATTAAGCGAGCTCGAAATGTCCACCGTTTGCACGCCGAGGAGGGACTGGAGCAGCGTCAGGGTCGACCCGAAGTTCCACCATTGGTACGGCAGATTTACCGGCCCGGTCACCGGCCGGTAATCGGTCGTGGACGCCATGCTCGTGAGATCAGTCAAGTACTGGTTGAGTATCGTGGTTGTCCAATTGTAGTTTTGTCCAATGCTGACAGGCCCTTGCAGCCATACCGGGCCTGCGACCTGGCAGGGGAGATCCAAGGAAAACTGTCCCATCTCAAACTGGTATACGGTGTATTGCGTCATCGTGCTCCAATTGGAAGGCGTCGCACCCAGAGCCCGCGGGTTCAATCGCATCACCACTTGCACCTGGTAGGTCGATGCGACTGCTGGGTTCGACGGGTCCAATGAGGTGCCGGTCGAGAGGAGCGTGACACGATAGGCGTTGTCGGCGTAGGTGCTGCTTCCCGGCACCAGGGAGGCATCGCCCGCGGTAAAGGTCACCTGGTAGTTGTCGGTCGACGATAGTGCGCGGCAAGCGCGCTGCCGACGCCTTTCCAAGTGCCGTCGCTCATTTCGCGCATGGCGATGGTCAGACCGGAAATTGCGTCTTGCCGCGCGTTGTTGTTGCGAACGTTGTTGTTCTGAATCAGCACGGTCGTCATTTGCGACCGTAAGATGGAATAGGAGAGGGCCAGGGTCACCGATATCAGCATTAATACGATCAGGATGGTGATTCCACGGCGGGAAGAGGCTTTGCGGCGACGCCCTTTGCCGCGGCACCGTGTTGGAAGCAGACCCGGGTGATCATCTGGCTCATCCCAGGCCGCCAGACACGAATGGCGCAGACTCCGGTTCGCGGGAAGTTCGGGGCGTCTCATTGGTGTACTTGATAATTGAAGGTTGCGGAGCCAAGGAACGGAATGACCTGTTGCGCCGTTGGGTCGCTGACTGCGGTGTAGCCCGGCAGCATCTGCAGCTCGATGCGCACCCAACACTGAGCCAGGCCCGTCGTTGAACCGCAAATTCCCTGAGCCCAGGACATGTTGGTCCAGGCCAGCGTGCCGGCCTGATAGCTGGTCCAATCGGTGGCCGTCGGATGGAGCACGGTCGCGAAGCGCACGCAGCCGGCCAGCGAGGTTGCAGAGCTTGCGGCAGTCGGCGCGGGCGAACTACTGCGCATCAGGTCGGTGAGCAGCTTTTGCGTGCTGCTGGTGCTTGTTTTCATGGCCGCAAGATTCGTCGCCCAATCAGTCGTGTCGGTGATTGCCGGGACCGTGCGGGTATCGTTGGGCGAGGTAACTTCAAGCAGTTGGTTGGGGGCGGCGGGATTAGGGCAGTAGACGATCAATTCGCAGTACAGGGGCAATCCGGTGGGATTCGCCGCCGTGCCGATGGGATTCCACACCACGAGCGTGTCGGGCAGGCTCTGGCCGCCAACCGTGTCGTAGAACACCACGGCGCCCGGGAAATTTTGATTCGCCGTGGCACCGCTGACGTTCTGCTGAATGCGTCCCAAAGAAACCCGGGCATGCTGCGTCGTCGTCGCTACGCCCTGGGAATACGTCGAAGCGATCTTCACGGTTTGGGCTAAGGCGCCCATCGCGGCCGCCATCATCGATGTGACGGCGACGGCGATCAGCAATTCGAGTAGCGTGAACCCGCAGCGATCAACGCTGGGACCTCGTGGTCTGTTTCGCTTGCCTTGATCGGCGAAGCGCGCCCATGCCTTTGGCGCGGTAGCGCTTGTTTTTGCCCAGCAGGGGCATCAGTCAATAGCCAGCCCCTGGACCGTCCGCGGCCCAATAAATATTCGACGACCCTGCAAGGGTCGCAGATGCGCCACGAGAAAACGTGTCCCAGTTCCACGAACACTCTGACCCCTCCGGGGTGCGAAGACCGGAGAAACCGGCTCTCGCGTCTTGGTACCAGGTTGTCACGGCATGGACACATAAGCAAAGATCCGTCGTGCCAGGGCCAATTGTTGCATGCCCACATTGGGTTCATTAACGAAGATCCGAACTTCCACAGCGAGGTAATTGCTCGTTTGGCCCGGCGGCAGCGCTACCGCGAAATTCTGGCTGTTGACGTAATACACCGTCACTTGCTGAAGCCAGAGCTTGAAAAACGCCGGGTTAACCTGGAGCGTTGATGGCCGGGTTCCCCCTGCTCCGTTATCCATTCCCAGGGGAATGCCCCACATATCTTGCGGCACTTGACTGTTGTAGCCGTTGTAGTCGGCGATGTTTTCGTAGTTTTGACGTGTCGTCCCCGCGTCCGTGCCCGTGGGGCCGAGCGTGACCGGCGTTGAACTGGTGCCGGGATTGCACCAAAACTTACCGGATATTTCATCCATAAGTTGCTGAGCCATGCCGGAGGCAATCGACTGGTCGACACAGTTCTGGGTCGTTTTCAGGGCCGTGCTGGCGCCCAACAGCAACGCGCTGCCGCAAACCGCCGTGAGGGACGTCGCGGTGAGCGCTTCCACGAGAGTAAATCCGCGGCGGATTCCGTGTGCCGGGCATTTCATGCGGGGTTGCATCCTAGGCAGGTGGGCAAGCGGGCCGATCGGCAAGGGGGCGGTGCCGTTGCGGCTCGAAAAAGGTTTTCCAGCCGGTCAGAAAAAAGGCACGGCAGGGTCCCCTCGAGCCTCGTGCTCTCCCCGCCGTGCCTTTGAGCCAACGCCCCTCCCACAGAGCGCAGGTACGTGGAAAACATACGTCGCGCGGAAAGGTTGTCAAACGGACTCCAAATGCGGAATTCGGAATGCTGAACTCCGCATTCCGCATTCGTTCAGAAATCCAGACCGACATCGAACCAGCTCGCCGAGTGGGTCAATGCCCCGACGCTGATGCGGTCAACCCCGGTGCCGGCAATGTCGCGAATGGTGTCCAGATTCACCCCGCCGGAGGCTTCCAGTTCGATCCGCGGAGCTTGGGCGTTGCGCTGGGCGACGGCCGCGCGCAGGTCGTCCAGGGACATATTGTCCAACAGCACGATATCGGGCCGAACCACGAGCACTTCGTCAAACTGCCTCAAATTGTCGACTTCCACTTCGACGATCATGTCGCGGGCACTCTCCGTTGCCGGCAGCCGAGCGAGGAACTCGCGGGCCAGGGTCACGGCTTGAGCGGGCGAATAATGCGCGGCGTTCGACTCGGCCAGGTCGTCCCCTGGCCCAGCGGCTCCCAGTGCCAAATGGTTGTCTTTGATCAACACGGCGTCGAACAAGCCGGCCCGATGATTGTGGCCGCCCCCCATTCGCACCGCGTACTTCTCCAGCCGTCGCCAGCCGGGGGTTGTCTTGCGAGTGTCGTACACGCCGCCCGTGCCGGCGACCGCTGCGACGTATCGCCGAGTCAGGGTTGCGATGCCCGACAGGTGGCCCAGAAAGTTCAGCAGCGGACGCTCGGCGGTCAGCAGGCTGCGGGCCGGGCCGACAATCGTGGCGAGTATTTCCCCCGCCGCCACACTTGCGCCATCGACGGCGCTCGGTTGCCACAGCATCTGGGAATCCATTTCCGCGAGGACCAACTGAACGGCCGGCAATCCGGCGACGACCCCGGCTCGCCGAGCCACGACATTGGCCTTGCCCTCAGTCTCCGGGGCCACGAGGGCCACGGTCGTCCAATCGTAAGTCCGGTCGAGGTCTTCGCGAACCGCCAGGCGGATCAATTGCCGGCAGTCGTCCTCGGTGGCAGTGTCCCAAAGGGCTTGTTGAAAGTCGCGATTCATGGCGGGCGCTTGGTGGTTTCGATTTCTAAAGACGGCACTTCTTATGATAAGCTGTTAGTCGCTAAGGTGCAGCCTAGTTGTAGGTCAGGCTCTCCCGTGCCTGACACCACACGACAGTGTTTCACGTAGCTTTCCCGATATTCGACATGCTCCCCCTTGTTAGGCAAGAAATGTCAGACACGGAAGTGCCTGACCTGCAGTTATGGTGCAGCCTAATCGAAACTCGAATTCCACTTCCGGTCAGCCGCTTTGGCTGCGCCGTGCCGATCAGGCGGCGGTGGCCGGACTGGTGCTGGCGGCCCTGTTGGCGATGGTCGGGTACTGGTTTGCCCAAGGGGGCCCCCAGGGACGTTTGATCGAAATCGATCGGGTGGAGCCCCTGCATGCCCGTTTCGCCGTCGATATCAATCAGGCCGATTGGCCCGAGCTCACTCAGGTGCCGGGGATCGGCGAAACGCTGGCCCGGCGAATCGTCGCCATGCGGGCGCAGCGCGGACCCTTTGCCGATCATGAGGATCTGCTGCGCGTGAAAGGGATCGGCCGTAAGACGCTCGATCGCATGCGGCCGTACTTGTTGCCGATGGCCGGCGGTGAAGTTGCGGGGCGGTAACAAAGAAGGGGTACAAGCTATCAAGAGGGGTACAAGCTATAAAAAGCCTCCGGCGGGGCTGTGGGGCCGCCGGCCTGTTGCAGCTACCGCTGCCTGGCGCGAAGCCGCCTTGCAGGCTCGTTGGTCGCAAGAAATTACCGAAGCAAGACAATCGTAGGTCACGGCATTCCCGTGCCTGACCTATCCCTGAAATGGTGCGTTCATTGTTTGCACGCGTTGAGATGGGCGCGGCCTTGGGATTAGCGGGTTTTGCGTGAGGAGCGGGCGGGGCGTGACCCAGGGACGGCAGTCCCTGGGCTTTTGTGGCGCGCCCCGTTGGGGACTTGAGCATGCCCGAGGGTGGACAATCGCGGAACGTCGTTACCGCAGCAGGCCTTTGTCCGCGCGGTTGTCGGTCCAACCGACGACCGGAGTTTCCGGGCCCAGCAGGAAGATCTCGACGCGGCGATTCTTTTGCCGGGCCGAGGCCGTGTCGTTGGCGGTGAGCGGTTGGAATTGGCCGAAGCCCGCCACGCCCATGCGATCTTCGGGAATCCCCGAGGTGCGCAGGTAATCGGCGACGGTCAGGGCTCGCCCGGCGCTCAGATGCCAGTTGCTCGGGTAGCGCTCACGGACTTCCCGGCCCTTGATGTCTTTGCTGTCGGTGTGGCCGACGACCATGATCTTCAACTCGCGGGCCTCCGGCGCCGCAAAGATATCCGCGAACTCGGCCAGCATCTGCTTGATTTCGGGCTTGAGCTCGGTCTTGCCGCTGTCAAACAGGACGTCCGTGTCGAGCTTGGAAATGCCGGTCTGCGGGTCATATTGCAGGCTGGGATAGCGGCGGGCAAGCTCCGCCAATCGGCCGCTGATGCCGGCGGGAATGTTGTTGCCGCGCAGGCCGGCGAACTGCTGCCGGAGTTGGGACCGCTCGCCGTTGAAGTTAGCGAGTTTCTGACGGTCGCGGCCATGCTGGTCATCAAGGCGTGCCAGATCTTCCTCGGCCTTGATCAGGTGGTCCTCGACGTTGTGCGCGTGAATCTTGAGATTCTCGATTTCGGCGAGTTGGGTCTTGTTCAGCTCGCGCAATGTGCGATTTTGGCTCTGCGCAGCTTCGAACTTACTTTTTGGAACCCATTGGCAACCGCTGACGCCCAGCAGGGCCAGCAGCAGTCCACAGCGAATGACGAACATCGATTCGACTCCTTTCGAATCCCCCGACATTATTTTTCGACCATGTCCAAGATGCCGTCCATTAGACTGCTGTTGATGTTATAGGCGCCCTCCCAGCTCCACATATTGCGGAGCAAGTCGTAAGACATCATGCCGGCGAGGATCAGGACCAGCACACAAAGCAGCAAGAGCATGACCGTGAATATCGAAAACGGAGCCTCCATCACCTCCGGCGCTTCCATCATCGCCGCCGCCGCTCGTGGAGAGAGGGGCATGCCACCGGGAGCCAGTCCCAAAGCCGGCCCACCGCCACTTCCGGCGAAACTTCCGCCGCCGAAATCGCCAGAGTCCGGTTCGAGCAAGCCCGCCCCGGAAACTCTGCCGCCGATCATCGTTGCCTCCGAGTCGTTGAAGTCGGACTCGCTGTCCAACGCGATTACCTGCGAACCGCTATCCGAATCCTGTCCGCCGCCGTCATCCATGGGGGTTAGCAGGAAGTCGTCGTCCGCCTTCAACTGTGTCGCAACGTTTGGATCGCCCTCCTCTTCCAACAGAATCAAATCATCATCACCGCCGCCGAGGTTGAGCGACGTCTTGCCAGAGGGGCTGGTTCCCTGCGCTTCCAACGCGTCGTCATCGATGCCCAAGCCGCTGTCCGAAGGGTCGATCAGCGAAATGCCGCTGTCTCCGCCGGCAGAATGCGTAAGGTCGCTCCCCGAACTGCCGCTGCCGAGCACCAGGTCGTCGTCGTCTTGCCCGCTCAAGTCGATTGCCGAGCCGGCGGCCCGCCGACTGGACGAACTGCCGCCGAGCTTGCTGCGTGGCTCCTCACCCAACGACAAAGTGTTGTCATCGAGCGACAGGATGCCGCTATCCTCTTTTTCTTCCCCAACTTGCTGGAGTCGCTGCCGCTGCTGCTGAGTGCAGGCGGCAGCTCCAGGTCCAGGGTGTCCAATTCGTCAAACTTCTTGCTCAACCCCGAGCCCGCCTTGCTGATATCCGAACCGCTGGCCAAATGCACGTCGCTGCCCATGTCCGGCAGTTCGCTGGGCGATTCGGGCATCCGGCTTAACGGTTCGATTGGCTTTTTGGATTTCGGCGGTGCAATTTTCATGTCGCTTTCGGGCGACGGCTCGTTCAGCTTGCCGATGACCGTGCTGGATGGGTTGGGGCCGGAGTGCCCCAGCTCCACCTCGCTCAGCAGGATCGAATCCAGGCTGTCGGCCTGATCGTATTCGGCTTCTCCACTATGGCTCTCCTCGCTTCGTTCGGCCACCAGGCGTTCGACGTCGTCGAACTTGTATTTCCATTGTCCGCCGTCGCGAACGGGAAAGACCTCATGACGGTCACGCATTTCGTTGAGCGCATCGGTTGAGATGCCGAGCATCTTGGCGGCTTCATCCGCATCGACAAACTTCTTAGCCATCGACTGTTCCCCCTGGGGCCACGCTTCTTGCAAGCAAGCCTGGCCGATCGCTCGACGGCGCGACTCTCAGGTGGCTGGCACTTGAGAGCGACGGCCGGGTTCACCGTTGTTCGAGCTGTGTACGAATTTCCTTCGGCGTAGGACTGGTACCGTTGAATTCCATCATCTGCAGGTCCCAATGGATGTTGCGCACGCTTTTCAGGACGATTTCACCGGTCGCCCCGTCGACATGATAGACACCCATGACTCGCAGTTCCGGGTCAACCACCATCAACTGCTGACGATGATCACCCACCGGGCTTGCCAATGCGATCAGACCGGAGGAACCTGCCGCGTGCTGCCCAGACGTGCGCGGCGCCCCGGTTTGCGGCGATCCGGCCAATGTGCTCCATGTGGCAATCGCCAGAGCTGTAATTACGATGCCTGTTGCCACCACCAATTTCATATGCCACCTCTGTTTACAACTGCGGGGGCGGCTAGGGCATCTAAACCTATTCTAAATGCCCCGTCCTCCGCTTCAAGAAAATTCCCGCCGGGTTGCCCAAAATGCCAACTCCACGGCAGACCACGCCCCCTGGCTTAGGCGAGGTAACACGAATCGTGCGTGAAAGTTGCACGAATCATGCTTTATTATGGTCACCCAGACGCCGCGGACGGCATGACTGGGGTATTAACTGTGCCTGCGAGAACCGCTTAGATCTGGACCCAAGGGGCGGGGAGTGTACCCGAGAGCAAGCCCAGGTCACAAGAGCAGGTTGCGGCCGGCGAGGGGGCGAGGTAATCGCCTAAAATCCCCTCCAACGTGTCCAGTCGCCAGGCTTCGCCTCCTTCCCCGCCGACGCGGACCGCCTTTAGAATGCAGCCGCAGAGTTGTTTCATCGACAGGGATCAGGGATCTCCAGGGGAAACTGACCATGATTGATCATTCGCCGCGGCCTGACGTGGCCTTGCTTTACAGCGGCGGACTCGATAGCTCCATTTTGCTGCTGAAACTGCTGGCGGAGGGGCGTCGCGTCCAACCGCTTTACGTCATGTCGGGGCTGATTTGGGAAGAGGGAGAATTACTGGCTGCCCGACGGTTTCTGCTTGCCGCCGCCTGTCCGGCTCTGGCCGATTTGGTGACGATCCAAATGCCGCTCACGGATCTTTACGGCGATCATTGGAGCGTAACCGGCCGGGGCGTGCCCGACGGCGAGAGTCCGGACGAGGCCGTGTATCTGCCCGGCCGGAATCCGCTGCTAACCATCAAGGCCCGCGTTTGGTGCCAATTGCACGGCATCGAGCAATTGGCAATTGGCTGTTTGGAGACTAGCCCTTTTGCCGACGCATCGCCGGATTTTTTTACCCAGTTCGAAACCGTGATGGATTCGGCGGTGGGAGGCCATGTGCGGATCGTCCGTCCGCTGGCCGACAAACGGCAGGCCGTGCGCTGGGGCCGCTCGGCGCCGCTGGAACTGACGTTGTCGTGCCTCGCCCCACGTGGGACACTCCACTGCGGTGAGTGTAACAAGTGTGCCGAACGGCGGTCGGCGTTTGCCAAAACCGGCCTGACGGATCCAACCTGGTATGCCGCTGCCGGCGGCACCGCTTCGCCGAGAAATCCGCGGATTGAAAAAGCTGCTGGCTAAAGGATCGCTCTATGTTCCGCGTTACCCGCGAAATCGACTTTTGTTACGGGCACCGGCTGCTCAACTACAACGGCAAGTGCCGCTATCTGCACGGGCACAACGGCCGGGCGGTGATTGTCATCGAGTCGGATCACTTGGATGAGCGCGGCATGGTCCTGGATTTCTCGGACATCAAACGGGTGGTCAGCCAGTGGATCGACGAGACGCTGGATCATCGCATGATCTTGCACCGCGACGACCCGGCACGGCCCCACCTGGAAGCGTTGGGCGAACCGCTGTATCTGCTCGATACGAATCCCACGGCGGAGAACATTGCCCGGCTGATTTTCGAGTTCACGCACAGCCACGGCTTTCCTATTGTCGAAACGCATCTGTGGGAAACGCCCCACTGTTTTGCGACGTATCGGCTGTGAGAGGAGAGGTCCTGGAATTGTCATTCGCCCCCTCCTTTTTGCTGGAATCGAGGTCGTTTGATGGCGTAGAATAAACGCCCATGTGCCCGAAACAGGCCCGCAACATCGTTCCCCTTTCCGACTTGACAGCCGGTCAAGAGGCAGACATCTTCGTGCTCCTCTCGGGCAAAGAAGAGCTCACCACGCGCGAGGGAAAGCCGTACTTCAAAGTCACCTTTCGCGACCATGCCCGCGAGGTAAGCTTTCCCATTTGGCAGGATTCGCCCTGGGGCGCGGATTGCCGCGAAGCGTGGCGGACGGGAACGTTCTACAAGGTGCGGGCCGTTTATCGCGAGACGAGCTACGGACCGCAACTCGAGATCCGCAAGCTACGCGAGGTGGTTGACGCCGACGCCGAAGATGGCTTCAGCCCGGCGTTGTGCCTGCCTCAGTCGCGGTTCCATCCGGAGGAGATGTTTGCCGAATTGCTCTCGATTGCCCGCGAGCAGGTCGCTCTGCCGGTGCTCAGCGAACTGGTCAGCGGCATCCTGGTGGCCCATCGCGAGGCGCTCCTTTCGCTCCCCGCCGCGACCCACAATCACCACGCTTACGTCAGCGGTTTCCTGGAGCATGTGCTCAGCGTCACGCGCACCTGCATGTACCTGGCCGACAAGTACGCGCGAGCTCTATCCCGACATGGAGCCGCCGCTTAATAAGGACCTGCTCATCGCCGGCGGCATCTTGCACGACATCGGCAAGCTGCGCGAGATCGAAGAGCATCCGACGGGGGCCCAATACACGGCCGCCGGCAGCCTGATCGGCCACTTGCTGCAAGGCCGCGACATCGTGCGTGAAGCTGCGGCCGGGCTCGATTTTCCGGGCGACTTGTTGCTGCGGCTCGAGCACATCATCGTGGCTCACCAGCGGCTGCCGGAATGGGGCTCGCCCAAACCGCCGATGACCCCCGAGGCCTTGCTGGTACACTATGCCGACGATATCGACGCCAAGATGAACATGATGGCCGGCATCCTGCGCGACGACCGCGGCCCGGGCCCCATGACTTCGAAGAAGAACGTGCTGTTCCAGGCGGTGTATAAAGGGACGGGGTGACAAGGTGACGCGTGGCACGCTCTGAGCGCCAGTGAAGGGCGCGGCAGCCGGCCCCCCAATGCGACGAAAACGCCTCGCCGACATTTTGCTGTCGGCGAGGCGTTGTAATTGTTATGCGTTTTCAATGCAGCCCAAAACTACTGGAACAGCGACGGATCACCGTCCCCATTACCATGCCGCTGCTGGGAATTCCATTGCCCTGCGCCACGCCAAGTACCAGACTGCGTTTGGTCAATTGACTGTTGCAGGCGGTTGACTTGTTCCTGGAGTGCCCGAACTTGTTGGCTCAACTGCTGCACGTTGGGTTGCCCATCGCTCGGAGGATAATAGGAGTAAGAACGAGACTCTCGTCCGGATTGCTGGGATTGGCCACGGTTGCCGAAGGTCGACTTCAGCGAGGCCAACTTCGCGCTCAGGGTTTGACGTTCACCGTTGCGGTTGATCGTCAGATCGACCTGCGAACCTGGGCGATACTCGCCGATCTCTTCGATCAGTCCATCCGTGGTGCGAATTCGTTGGTCTCCCACATAACGGATTTCGTCTCCCACGCGCAAGCCGGCGCGCGCCGCGGGACTCGCCGGCAGCACGGCGACGACTCGGACTCCTTTCGCGGTTTCCTCGATAGACACGCCGAGCGCGGCGTGATGTTCCACGTCCTCATCATCGCGGTTTGCAGCGTGGTCGCTGGACGAATCGGCCGACTTACTTGACTTATCGGACTTTTCGTTCTCGCCACCGAATCCGGCATTAGCAAACATAAACAACCCGACGGCGACAAACGCCCCCGTCGCGACCCACCAATTACGTTGTCGCATGGTTTCGTCCTTCTTAATCAGAGAGGCGGATAGATGCAAATGCGCGCGGCGCACGCATGATTTGAAAGGTTCCAACTTGCAAACCACATACCAATGGCCGGATTGCTATTGATCGCGAACGAAATTTGGTTTGGCTCCGTCGAACGCCTCGCAATAATTCCTTTTGTCTATTCCTTGTTTTCGGCGTAAGGCGTCTGGATGCCGCCTTGCCCAAGTGGTCGATGCGCGGCCGACCAGACTTCCCCAAGACCTAGATGCAGTAAGGCGAGGGGGTGCTGCCTAATTTCTTGCCACGCAGGGTAAATTCTTGCCTTGGCAGCTCGTCGGTGCGCTAAGTCGGGGGCTAACTTGATCGATCCGGAAGTTGCAGCGTTGATCCCAAGGCCGCGACACGGTAACCGCCCAGCCCCCGGTGTGCGCGAACCGATTTTCTTGGCGCGGGTCTAAAGCCAAAGTCAATCCGCCACCCCCCCGTTCACCTTTCGACGCGTTGTTCTATAATAGAGGGCTTGCCTTTCCGGTTTGAACGCGGCCCGGTCGTTCACAATTCTCCTCTACCCAAGACCTTTCGATATGACAACCGCTGCCCGAAAACGTACGATGTTCGAGAAAATCTGGGATTCCCACGTGGTTTACGACCAGCCGGGAAAGCAGACCATTCTCTACATCGACTTGCAACTCGTCCACGAGGTCACCAGCGCCCAAGCCTTTGAAGGCCTCAGACTCACAGGCGCAAGGTCGCCGGCCTGAGCTGACCGTGGCGGTGCCGGACCATAATGTCCCCACGACCGACCGCAGAGAGCCGATCGCCGATCCGATTTCCAAGCAGCAGATCGACACCCTGCGGCAGAACTGCAAGGAATTCGGCATCCGCATTTATGACCTGGGAAACCCCCAGCAGGGGATCGTGCATATCATTGGGCCGGAATTGGGCTTCACGCAGCCGGGGATGACGATTGTTTGCGGCGATAGCCACACGGCCACCCACGGCGCCTTTGGAGCTTTGGCGTTTGGCATCGGCACCAGCGAGGTCGAGCACGTGCTGGCCACGCAAACCCTGTTGCAAGCCAAGCCCAGGACGCTTGAGCTGCGCGTCGACGGCCAGCTGGCACCGGGCGTCACCGCCAAGGACTTAATCCTGTACCTGATCGGCAAGATCACCACCGACGGCGGCACCGGATATGTCGTCGAATACACGGGGAGCGCAATTCGGGCCCTCAGCATGGAGCAGCGCATGACGGTCTGCAACATGTCGATCGAGGCCGGCGCCAGGGCCGGCATGATCGCGCCGGACGAAAAGACCTACGAGTATCTGCGCGGCCGCGAGTTTGCTCCCCGCGATTACGACGCGGCCGTGGCCCGTTGGCGCGAGCTGCCGACCGACGCAGGGGCGACCTACGACAAGTCCATTCAGTTCCACGCGGCGGACGTCTCGCCGCAAGTCACTTGGGGTACCAATCCCGGGCAAGTCGTACCGGTGACCGGGCACGTACCCGACCCGGACGAATTCACCAGCGAGGCCGATCGCAAAAGCGCGGCCAGCGCGCTGGAGTACATGGCGCTCAAGCCGCGGCAGCCGATCGAAGAGATTCAACTCGACCGCGTATTCATCGGGTCTTGCACCAATGCCCGCATCGAAGATCTGCGGGCGGCAGCGGCCGTGGTGCGCGGCTATCACGTTTCGCGGCACGTCGGCGCGATGGTCGTGCCCGGCAGCGGCCAGGTCAAGCGGCAGGCCGAGTCCGAAGGGCTCGACAAAGTATTTCAGGCCGCCGGGTTCGAATGGCGCGAAGCCGGCTGCAGCATGTGCCTGGCGATGAACCCGGACAAGCTGTCGCCGGGCGAACGTTGTGCATCGACCAGCAACCGCAACTTCGAAGGCCGGCAAGGCAAGGGGGGACGCACGCATCTGGTCTCGCCGGCGATGGCCGCGGCGGCAGCCGTGACCGGTCACTTTATTGACATCCGCGCGTGGCAATACAAGTAACACGCAAGTCACCTGGCACGTTTCCCTCGGAATACCGGACACGCTCAACCAATCAAAAACTATCGAGACCAAGCAAGCATGCGATCTTTCGTCAAACACACCGGCCTGGTGGCCGCGATGGATCGGGCCAACGTCGATACGGACCAGATCATTCCCAAGCAATTTCTGAAGCGCATCGAGCGGACCGGCTTCGGGCAATTCTTGTTCTTCGACTGGCGGTTCTTCGACGACGGCGCGACGCCCAACCCCGACTTCGAACTCAATCGTCCGCAGGCCGCCGGCGCGACTATCCTGCTGGCGCGGCGCAATTTCGGCTGTGGCTCGAGCCGCGAGCACGCCCCTTGGGCCTTGGAAGACTACGGCTTTCGCGTGATCATCGCGCCCAGCTTTGCCGACATCTTCTATAACAACTGCTTCAAAAACGGCATGCTGCCGATCCGGCTCGACGAGCCGACCGTGGACGAGCTTTTCCGCCGTGCGGCCAAGCCCGGTTACAAGCTGCACGTGGATCTTGAAGCCTGCCGCATAACGGACGACGCCGCCCTGGATGTGCCGTTCGAAGTCGAGGGCTTTCGCCGCCACTGCCTGCTGCACGGCCTGGACGACATCGGGTTGACGCTGGAACACGTGGACAAGATCACGGCCTTTGAAACACGCCGCGGTTTGGCGCGCAGTCTGAAATCCGAGGTAAAACGATGCCCGCGTTGTCGCGTCGCGAGAAGATCGAAGCCATGCTGGTCGACGACCCGCAGGATGTGTTCTTGCGTTACAGCTTGGCGCTGGAACTGGAGAAAGAAGGCCGCCACGAGGAAAGCTTGCAGGGCCTGCGCGGGTTGATGACGAATCAGCCGCCCTACGTGCCGGCGTATTTCATGGCAGCGCAGCACCTGGTGAAGCAAAGCCGCACGGCCGAAGCCCGCTCGGCCCTGCGTGACGGCATTGAGGAGGCCCGCCGACAAGGCAACGCCCACGCCGCCGGCGAAATGGCCGAGTTGCTGGCGAGCCTCGGGGCGTTTGGCGAGTGAAAGTACCCAGGGACGGCAGTCCCCGGGTTTTTTCTGCAAGGGGTTCACGCAACAAAGCCCAGGGTTTGCAACCCTGGGTCTCTCGTCTAAATCGACGGCGCCGTGTCGAATTCGAGCATTTTTTCACACCACAGGGTGGTTGAAAGGATGGCCGAATCCGTTCCTCGCGGTCCGATCAATTGGATCGCCGCCGGCATGCCGGATGCATCGAGTCCGCAAGGCGTGCATGCCGTCGGCACGCCCGCATAACTCCAGGGAGCATTGAATCGCGGATCGCCCGTGGTATCGAGCCGGGCCGGCGCCGTGGTCGGCGTGGCCGGTGTGATGAAGGCGTCAAAGCCCTTGAACAGCGGTTGGATCGACGCGGCGAAATACTGTTGATGGTCGAGAGCAGCCTGATATTCGTGCGCGGGTATCGCCAACCCTTCGTCCAGTAAGCTTGCCAGGTTCGGCCCGAATGCGGCCCGATTTTCGGTGAAGGCCGTACGATGATAGGCGGCAGCGTCATGCGCCATGATCGTGCGATGATAACGCAATGCTTCGTGCAGTGATTCGTTCAGACTAGCCGGCTGGTCAAGGTGTTTGACTTGCGCCCGGATTGCTGCAAGCGGTCGACGGCTTGTTGAAACAGACTGCGCATCTCGTCGTCGGCCAGATCATGAAACATGCCGCCGAGAATCCCCAGCCGTGGCGGCGTTTCAGTTTCTTGCCCCATCCACTGAAACAATTCGAAGGATTCTGCCAGCAGCGCGAGGTCGGCGATGCGGCGTGCGAACAGCCCGACGTGATCCAAATGCCCGCTGACGGGCACCACGCCGGAGCGGCTGATGCGGTCGAAACTTGGTTTAAAGCCGGCGATACCGCAATAAGCGGCCGGCCTGATAATCGAGCCGCCGGTCTGGGTGCCAAGGGCTCCCAGGCACATGCCCGCGGCCACAGCCGCTGCCGAGCCGCTGCTCGAACCGCCGGGCGTATGCGCCAGGTTCCAAGGATTGCGCGTTGGCGAAGGATCGAAGCAGGCGAACTCGCAGGTCACGGTCTTGCCAAGAATGATGGCCCCGGCGGCGCGCAGCTTTGCCACGATCGGGGCATCGCAGACGGCAACGTGATCGGCTCGCAGTGGCGAACCGGCGCGGGTCGGCAGCCCCGCCACGTCAATGATGTCTTTAATCCCGATCGGTATGCCATGCATCATGCTGCGGAGGCGGCTGGCGCGACGCGTCCTTCGATTGTCCGCCGACTTCGCGGCTACGAGGGCTCGTTCTTCGTCGACGAGTGTCCAGGCATGCACCCAACCATCGATTCGCCGGATTTGCTCGAGGCAATCGCCGCACGAGCTCGACAGACGAAATCTTGCGGAGCAGCAAGTCAGCGACTGCACGGCTTAACGAGAGCGGAAGCGACATGCCGTTGTCTCAGGTAGCCGCCGCGGGCTTTTCGGCGCGGGTGCCGCAAGCCCCCGCGATCGCGCAGCCGGTGCCGCAGCTTTGACAGCCCTGCCCCTGGGCGTCCTCGGTGCCGCAGCCGGGTCCGCAGCCGGCAGTGAGCGTTTCGGCGAAGCGACGGAATTGGACCTGGGCTTCGTAGAGTTCGGCCAGCTCATCGGTGATCGACGATAGTTCGGGAGTGATTTCCCCCAGAAAGTAAAACCAGAGCGTGCGGCCGTCGAAAAGGTGCTCGACGTCCATCAACACGGCGGACAGGTTCCGCTGGCGCAAACGAGTTTCACAGGCGGTTACGCGCCGCCTGCCGGTTTTGTTCCAGCCGGGCGGCCAGCAGTTGGTCCTCGATCGTCACGCCGCGCAAGATCGAGCCGTCGCCGCGCTCGGGGTTTTCTTCGTCGCCAGGGGGGGCAAGCACTTCGCCCAGTTCGAGTCCGCGGCTGGTTCGCAGCACGACCCGGGCGTGCCGCGGATAGCGCGTCGCGTCAATCGCCGTGAAGCGGCCCACATGCCCCAAAGCACCGACCCGTACTAAATGATGTCGTCCCATCGGCAGCCGGAAGAAGCTTCTTGATGATTCGCGACACATCCCATGGCCCGCGTTTGTCATTTTCGCTTGCCGACAGGGAATCAGCAACAGGGAATCGGGCACGAGAAGTCGCAATTGAAAGCATGTCCAAGGCCGTAGGCATCAAAAAACTTATCCGTAGGTCGTTCCAAAGGCGGAAACTCGCCCGGCTTCCCCCTTGTTCAAACGCCCCCGCGCAAGATACGCTTATTGCAACCCCGGACGAACTCCTGTCGGGCGCGTCGTAAGCCAGGAAATCAGGAAGTCAGACTCATGATTGATTGCAGCCATGCCGGCCAGTCCGCAGCAATACCCGCACACGGCCGACTGGCAAGCGCTGGCCGCCAGCGTACTCGCCGGGCAGCGGCTTACCGCCGAGGAGGGCTGGCGATCCTGCGGTCGCACGACGACGATCTGCTGGCTTTGCTCGCGGCCGCGTTCCGCATTCGTCAGCATTATTTCGGCAAGCGGGTGCAGTTGTACTTTCTGATGAACGCCAAGAGTGGCTTGTGTCCCGAGGACTGCGGCTACTGTAGCCAATCGAAGGTTTCGGAGGCCGAAATTCCTCGCTACAACCTGTTGAACGCCGAGAAGCTTCTGGCCGGCGCAAGGTGGCGGCCGAACGGAACGCCAAAACCTATTGCATCGTGATTTCGGCCCGCGGACCGTCGCAGCGCGAGATGGACGCCGTCACGGCCATCGTGCCGCAGATCAAGAGCCAATACGATCTCAAGATTTGCGCCTGCCTGGGCCTGTTGACGTCCGATCAGGCCCAGCGTCTGAAAGCATGCGGCGTCGACCGGGTCAATCACAACCTGAACACCAGCGAAGGACATTACGGAGAGATTTGCACGACCCACACCTACCAGGACCGCGTCACCACCTTGCGCAACGTGCGCGAGGCCGGCATGGAGCTCTGCTCGGGCGGCATTGTCGGCATGGGCGAAGAGGACCGGGACGTTGTCGACATGGCGTTCGCTTTGCGCGACCTGGGTGTGGAATCGATCCCCGTCAACTTCCTCAATCCCATCGACGGCACGCCGCTGGCCGGAGTCCGGCAGCTCAATCCTCGATATTGTCTGAAGGTCCTGGCGATGTTTCGGTTCGCAAACCCGAACCGCGAAATTCGCATTTCGGGCGGTCGCGAGTTGCACCTGGGTAGTTTGCAGCCGCTGGGCCTATACCCGGCCAACTCGATCTTTGTCGGCGACTATCTGACCACCAAGGGGCAAGCCCCCGAGGCCGACTACAAGATGATCGAAGAATTGGGCTTCGAAATCACCCACGACGAGGAACTGGCCTGCCTGATGCCTGCTGCTGCCGACGCGGGTTAGCTGACTTAGGAGCAAGCGGACAAGAGTGAAGTCGTTCCTGTCCTGCTCTCCCTCTTCCTTGTCATCTTTCTCCTGTTTTTCCAGCCTTGCTCATAAATCTCATTTGTTTTCGGCGAATCTACTCCGGTATCCCGCCGCGTATGAGGACGTTTCGTCTGCCATTTCTTCTTAGCCGACAAGTGCCAGCAGACGTACGCTACTGACGTTCGCAGCTTGCCGTTGCGTGCAGCAGCAGCGTGGCGCGGAAAGGGAATCCCCGGGCTCAGGGGCTGACTCTCGGGGCCCGGAAATTCCCAGCCAGCCCATTCGCCCACCGTGCAACGATATCAATGCGGAATTTCTGCAACTCGCCTCAACCCGCAAACTTTGACTAGTCGATATATCGCTTACAAAGGGTTATATCGAGATCTCATTGGATGCGGAACCAAGACCATGCTTCGCCAAGTTTCAGCGTTCGCACTCGTGGCAGTAGCAGGCTCGTGTTTTGTGACCTCGTTGCAGGCACAGTCGGACCCGAGCCAGCCATCGACGTTGAGCGAGCGGTTGGAATTGTTTCGTCAGGATCTGTTGGGCGAACCTCATCCTGCGCCTAAGAAGCGTCCTGCGCCAACTGCCGCACAAAATCCTCCGCGGCCTGCGGCCGGCAAGACGGCTGCCCCCAAGAAGTTGAGTGTCAGCCCGATCCAAAACGACACAAACCCGTCCCCTGCGCCGCCGACTCCGTTGGCGGCGCGACCTCCGGCACAAGCAACCGACGCCGTGCTCGAGCCGACCCCGGCACGCGAGCCGACGCCAAGCTTGGAAAGCAACGCCGCGGCGCTGGAAGCCGCCATTCGACCATCCCCGGCATTGATTTCGCAGCCGGCCCGCAAGGCCCATTCCGGGCCTTCCTTCAATCCGCTTCCGATTGACGCCGCGGCGCCGCAGGCGCCGGTCGGCAAGGCGCCCAGCGGGCAAGAATCGGGCAAACCGACTCTTGCCGAACCCGACTTGGAACCGGAAATTGAACCGGTGCCCCTCCGCGGCGACGCCGTAGCGCCACGCGAAGCCGCCACGCCACGCGAAGCCGCCACGCCACGTGAGGCGATGCCGCTGCGCGGTGAGCCCGCGCCGATGCGCAGCGCCAAGCTTGATCGGCCGTTGGAGCCGGTCATGGCCGCTCCCACCGACGAAAATTCAGCACTTAGTCCCAAACGCCAAGCGGCCGACTCCGTGCTTTTGAGCGGACAAAGTCCGAGCCTGATGGTCGAGACCACCGGTCCGCGCAAAGTGCTGATCGGCAAAGAAGCCGTGTTTACCGTCAAGCTTCGCAATGGCGGAGATGCGGCCGCGAATAACGTGGTCGTGTCGATCAACATTCCCAGTTATGCCGAGGTCTTGGCGACTCAGCCCAGCGCCGGCATTATGCGTGGGCCGACCGGCCCGACTCGCAGCGAGCCGACCGAATGGCACCTTAGCCGGCTCGAGCCGCGCTGCCGGGAAACCCTCACGCTACGGCTCGTGCCGCGCAAGACGCGCCGATCGATCTGGCCATCCAATGGAACTGTGCGGCGGAAGGTTCGCAGACGGTGGTCGAGGTGCAGGAGCCCAAGTTGGCTATGACCATGTCGGGACCCAGTGAGATCCTGTACGGCCAGTCGAAAATCTACAAATTAACCCTGGCCAACCCGGGCAACGGCGACGCCGAGAATGTGACCGTTAGCTTGCTGCCGATGGGACGCAATTCCGAAGTTCCGACAAGTCATCGCGTGGGAACGATCAAGGCGGGCTTGAGCAAGACCATTGAAGTCGAATTGACGGCGCGGCAGGCTGGAACCCTTTCCATCAAGGCCGAGGCTCTGGCTGACGGCGGCTTGCGCCGAAACGGCCGAACAGGTCGTGGTGCGGCGGGCCGGCTTGAAAATCGACGTGCAAGGGCCAAAGGCGAAATTTGCCGGTACCCCCGCGATTTACCACATCCAAGTTTCCAATTCAGGAAATGCCACAGCCGAAAAAGTCCACGTTTCGGCCACACTGCCGCCACAGGCCAAGTTTGTGTCGGCCACCAGTGGCGGACGCTTTGAAAACGGCCAGGGGAAGGTTAGCTGGGATGTCGGTCGCGCTGCAACCCGGTGTGGAGCGGGCAATCGACGTGCACTGCATCCTGCTAGCCCCCGGTGAGAATCGCTTGCAAGTGGCCTCTTCGGCGGCGGATGACCTGGCTGGCCAGGCGGTGGCGATGACGCGCGTCGAGGCTGTTGCCGATTTGAAATTGGAAGTGCGCGATCGACAGGGACCGGTCGCCCTGACGGACGAAGCCGTGTACGAGGTCGTGATGCGAAACCGGGGCAGCAAAAACGCCGAGAGCATTGACCTGGTCGTCTTTTTCTCGGAAGGGCTCGAAGCCACCGCCTGCCAAGGCCATGCCCATCAAATCGAGCGCGGGCAGGTAGTCTTCAAAACCATTCCGTCGCTGGCGGCCGGTGGCGAAATTGTGCTCCGCGTGCATGCCCGCGCGGACGTGGCCGGCAGCCATATTTTCCGGGCCGAGGTGGTCTGCCATTCGCCTCAAGCCAAATTAGCCGCTGAAGAGACGACACTTTTCTACGGCGAAGAAACAGCGGAGAAGCCAGCGCGGCTGCGCGAGGGGGAACCCGCGGGTCAGTTGCAGCCGGTCGACAATCGTTGAGACAGGGACTAATCCGTCTTCCCCGGCAACGCAGCCGCAGACCCAGGCGCCGTCGGCACCCGGTCAAACGCCAGCGGTTCTTCGGCTAAAGGGTCCTTGATGCGGATGGCAACCTGACCGGACAACAGATCCTCAATGAGTTGGCCCACAACCTCGGCCCGCCAGCCTTGACCGAGAATGGGGGGCGTGTCGCCGGCATCTCCGATGCGCAAATGGTAGGCGATCAAGTCGCGCACATCGCTGGCCGTGCCGACGATGCTGGGGGCCACGGCGGCCGAACGGCAAATGCTGGTGAGCGCGCTGGAAAGAAACTGCCCCAACAGGTTGAGCTGGGGCGGCATTTCGCGCTGCAGCAAACGAGGACACTCCGCGTCCGGCAGGGCCAGGGCCGCGGCGATGGCTTCGCCCAAGGGTGGCAGCACCCGCTGCAAGTCGCCGCGCTCGAGTCCTCGCAGGGCGCGGATTTGTTTGGGGTCGGCAGTGCGCCGCTTGGCAAGTTCGACGATCAGGTCGTCGCGCAGCACCCGCTTCGCCGGCCAGTCACGTCGCTCCGCCTCGAGCTCGCGCCAACGCCAAACGTCTCGCACCACGGCCAGGCTGCGGCTCGAAAGGCCCGACACGCCGGATACCTTCCACCAGCGTTCGCGGCTGCGCGTCGCTTCGACGTCGTCCTGCCAGGCGGCCATTTCGGTATCCAGCCAAGCCAGCCGTCCGAGCTTTTCCAACTTGGTACGCAGCCGGTCGCGCATCGCAACCAAATGACGCACGTCGTCCAGCGCATAATCGATCTGCTGCACCGACAGGGGCCGCCGCCGCCAATCGGTGCGAGTTTCCCCTTTTTGCGGGCGCTCGCCAATCAGCTTGAACATCAGGGAACCATAGCCGGCCGGATAATCGTAGCCAACCAGTCCGGCGGCAATTTGCACATCGAAGAGCCGCGCGGGCCGCTGTCCCACGGAGGCCAGGCAGAAGAGCAACTCTTCGCGGCCGGCATGCACGATCGTGTTGTGCTCCGGTCCGGCGAGCAAGCTCCAAAAAGGCTGCATGTCGCGGATGTCCAGGGGATCAATGACCACCAACCGATCCCCGGCTGCGACCTGCACCAGGCATAACTGGGGGCGGTACGTGTGTTCCGAGACGAACTCCGTGTCGAAGGCGATGTCCGGAGCGCTGCGTAATTCGTTGCAGAGAGTTACGAGTTGGCTGTCGCTCGTCACAAGTTCATGGGAAACGGCATCGGACGAAGGGACATGGCTAGGCATCAGAAAAAAGTCTAACCCTGAAAGAGGAGTTGCGGGAAAAGTGATTCAAAGCGGTAAAGCGTGCGCCTGCGAGAAGCCGTCGAGGAATTCTCCAATCAAAACAAGAGAACCCATCGGCCAGGGAAAATCAAGGGTGGTGTCGGTGCTCTAGCGCTGAAAGGCGGAGCCAGTCAGTTCCGCCTCCAGAGCAAGATCAAGCAGAATCGGCTTCTTGGGCGACCCGGATAACTTGTCAGCTTGGGTGTCGAAGGCACTGCCATCCGGTTCAGGATTTTGCTAGATTGCGTGCGCAATCGGTCGCATAATCGTCGATGAATTCGATCATTTCACTTCAGCAAAGCGCAAGCGGCACGTCCCACGGGCGGCTGCTTGCCGGAATGGCTCATGTCGGAAGTCTGGTTGCGCAATAACCTCCGCGCCTTGTGGTTCAGCATGGTCTTGCCGATTCTGCTGGCGGGATTTGGGGCGCTGATTGGCGCTGGGGCAGGATAACTCCCGCATTGGGGTTCGTTATTTGGGGGGAGTTCTTGCCGTCGTTGCGCTGTTTGCCGTCGTGCAACTGGTGATCCAGTTGCGTCATCCCAGGCTGTCTTATCGCGACGGCTCCCTGTTGGTGAATTTGCGGCCGGGCGGCCCCATCCGAGTGCCCATTGAGATCGTCGAAGGCTTTCTGTTGGGACAAGGGCCCAGCTTCCTGCCCGGCCGGCGCTATCGAGGCACCGAAACGACGACTCTCGTGATTCGACTGGCGGAAGCTGCTACGGACTGGGCGGACGTCGACGGTGTCAAGCCGGCTCTGGGGAAATGGTGCGGTGGATACATCACGATCCGGGGCACATGGTGCGAGCCCTTGAGCGTGAGCTTGATCAATCGCTTGAACCAGCGCCTGGCCGCGGTGCAGGCGGACCTTCATCCGGTCAAGGTGGTCCCATGACGCGGCTGTTGGTCAGCGTCCGTAACGCCGCGGAGGCTGAGCTTGCCGTCGAGGCCGGAGCGGACGTTATCGACGTGAAAGAGCCTTCCCGCGGCGCACTGGGAGCGGCCGATTGGTCCACCATCGCGGAAGTCGTCGATGTCGTCGCGGGTCGTGTCCCGGTCAGCGCCGCGTTGGGTGAACTGCGAGATTGGTCCGGTACGTTACCTCCTGCCGTCGCGGCCGGGCTGCAATTCGTAAAGTTTGGACTTGCCGGATATGGCCATTCCGCGGACTGGCTCGTGCGGTGGCGCACTCGCTGCCGGTTGTCGCCGGGAGCCGCACCGCGATGAACCTAACGACGATGAGCCCGACAGCCGGGGGTTTAACGGATGTGGCCGTGATTTATGCCGACTGGCAGTCGTCCATGGCGCCAACACCCCGCGACGTGCTCGCCGGGGCACGACGTTTGGGCTGTGGGGCGGTTTTGGTCGACACCTTTGACAAGCGGGGGGGCGGCTTGCTCGATCTGTGGTCGCCGCGCACCCTGGCACGCTGCGTGGCGGAGGTGCATGAAGCCGGAATGCTAGTAGCTTTAGCCGGAGGACTTGCGCTGAAAAGTCTGGAACGGATTCTGCCGCTTATGCCGGATTTAATCGGCGTTCGCGGCGCCGCGTGTCGCGGCGGCCGAGCAGGTATGCTCGATTCCGACCGGGTGAGGCAATTGGCGCAGCGTATGCACGACTTTCCGGCCACTCCGAGAAATATCGTTTCGGCTTCCGGCGCTTGACAAGCCTGCGCCGCGACATGGAGAATACTCAACTTGATTGTCGTTGCGTCAGTGGTCGATTAGGACGTTGCGAGAACAAGCGATCTCCCTGGGAGGGCGCGCACGGTTTCTGCGATTTGCATTGATCGTATGGCTGAGGGAACAGGAGCATTACCGTGGCAAATTCAGTATTGGAAGCAATAAAGCAAGGCATGTGGGATTTTGAGCCTACGGATATTGAAGGCCAAGAATTTCGCGCCACGAAGGCCATGCCGGGTACAACCGACAAGCTGTCGGTTTTGGCTGAGCGCGTTCGCTTGGGATTGCCTTTGTGGCACCCGAGCGACCGACAAGAATACGATGACGAGGACCGCCGCCGGTCCGATTGATTGGCGGGAGCGAACTGCCAGGCGACGCAGTGTTCAATGAAAGCCGGTGCCCGATGAAAGCCGGCGTCCGATGAAAACCTGGGCCGTGCGGAAGGCTCGAAAACAGGAAACGGACGAGGGGATGCTTCAACAATCCTCTTGTGCTTTTTCCAACGTACTGCCGCAATCCAACGATTAGGGACCTCGCCATGCCGAGTATGTCAGTGACCGTGCCCCATTTCAGCACTCAAGAGGACGTCACGGCCCGCCTCAAAGGCTTGCTGGAACGCGCCAAAGAGCGCAATCAGGATAAGGTCCAAGACCTGGTCGAGCAGTGGAACGATCATACGCTGACGTTCAGCTTCAAAGCCTATGGCTTTGACGTCGGAGGCACCGTGGTGGTCGAGCCGCAGACGGTTCGGGTCGAGGCCAAACTCCCCTTCGCCGCCATGATGTTCAAAGGCAAGATCGAGCAGGCGTTGCGCGATGAACTGACGCGAGCACTGGCCTGAGCGAAAAGCTTCAAGAGCCTCAAGGCTTCAGCGTTTCAAGGCTTCTGGGCGGCAGCCGGAGAAACCTTCACTTTTCGATCCTGGCGGGTATACGCCAATCCTGCCGGCGCGAGGGCCGCGGCCAGCAGTTCGTCCAGCGACGCATCTTGCACCTTGAAAGAAATCAGGGAGTCCAACGAGCGGCCGGCTTGCCGGATGGCCGGCTCGTCCAGCTCGAATTCCAGGTTCATTTTACGTCCTAATTCACTCAGGAGTTGCCGCACCGGCACTTTCTCCACGGCTAACTGATAAACTTGCTTGCCAGGTTTCACCGTGGTGCGTTTGGCAGAGCCACCGCGCTGGGCTTGTTCCAGGAGTTCGTGATCTTCGATCCGGGCCACGACCAGCACCCGGTCGTCGTCGGCGTTGATCCGCGCGGCGGGCAACTGACCGCGCCACTTTTGAGCCAAGGCCGCCGCCTGCCCATGAGCCGGATAACTGCGCGTGATTTCAGCATGTTCCGGGAGAGGCACGAGCCGGAGGAGGGCCCCTTCTTGTTCGAGTTCAACGCCCAGGTTGAATTGCACGGCCAGCAACAACAATCGATCCATCCAGGCCAAGGGAGGCCAATCCGCGCTGCGCAATAAATCGTGGGGAATTTGCTCCTGACCCTCGATCTTCACACCACCCTGCCGCGCCAGATTCGCCAGCAGTTCGCGCGGCGTGGCCAGGTCTTCCCATTGCCAGGCGCGGCGTTCTTGCAACGGCCGCCGGTTCGCCGGGGGCAGCTTGCGCAGCGCTTCGTGACCGAGCGCGCTAAGCGTCCGCAATCGTTCGGCCACGACCGGGGGACCGATGTACACGAGCGAGTCCAACACGGCGGTCCCTTCCCCTTGTTGGACGGCAACCCGTTGCAATACGATGGACAGCGGTTCAGCTTCCACGGTGAGATCCAACTTGCGATTAGGGTCAACGCGCCGGTCGAGCACGATGCAGACCTGCTGATGGTGCGCGAGTTTTTGCAATGTCGGCCCCAGCGGCGCTCCCGTCCAGGAAACGCCTAGCGGACGCTCCAGTTGCTGATGCAAAGCATTGCCAGTGAGCCAGTTGGCATGTTCAGCCGCGGCTGTTTGCGGCGGTTGGGTTAACAGCGCAGCAGCGGCTGCCCCCAGCAGCAGGGCGCGGGCTCTTTCGAACGGCTTACGGTGGCGAGAAATCATGTCGCGATACGCGAAGGCGGCCGGAGACAAATCCAACAAGCTTGATGGGAGCTTGTTCACGAACCTTTATTCTGGTCGAAGAGGTCGCCGACGGGAATCAAATTTCCGGCCCAGCGGACGCAACTCTTGGTGTTACTGCCGTTCTCGATTAGACTAACGCTTGGGCGTTTCGAGTTGGGAAGCCCGGTCGTCGGGGCCCGCCCCTCGTTTATCGTCCGCATTTCTGAGCTTTATCGGCTCCTGCGATCGAAGGATATGTGCGTATGAAACCGCGTCGCCGTCGGCCGGCGTTAGATCGATTCTTCAAGCGATACCTGACCACCGCCAACGAAACCGCCTTTTTACAGAGCGTTGATCGCCTGTACAACGTGGCCACTTTGGAACGCTTGTTGGCTACCGGCGGTCGCATGACGCGCCGGGCGTCGGTGCTGGCGCTCAGTCATCTGGGTAATTACTTGTCGAACGCAGCCCTTGGACGCGCCCTGGTCGACGTTGACCGGGGTGTGCGGACTCTGGCCGATACCGGTATTCGCTGGCTCTGGTGCCGGGACGGCGGCCGGGACGACTGCCAGGCCTTGGCCGCTCTGATCGCTCTCAACGTCAAGCAAGAGTTCGCCGAAGCCGTCGAGTTGGCGGATGAGTTGATCGTGCTGACGCCGTGGTACGCCGAGTGTTGGAATCAGCGCGCCATCGCGCTGTTCCGCCTGGGGCGGCACGCCGAATCGATCCTGGACTGCCAGCACACGCTGGAACTCAATCCTTATCACTTCGGAGCCGCCGCTGGGATGGGCCAGTGCTACATGGAGATCAACGACCGCCCGGCGGCCTTGGAGACTTTTCGCCGCGCCTCAGCCTCTTTCCGGATTTAGAAGGCGTGCGGGCGCAGGTGCAATTCTTGCAGCGCGAACTCAAGCGGTAGACCGATCGTCGTTCGGCGAGAAGTCTGAGCGCGGCACGCGTCTGATAGCGCTGGCTGCTAGCAGAGCGTCATCAGCCGCCTGTCAGGAACTCCCGTGCCTGACAGGCGGGAATCGTTTGCTCCCGGGAATATTGAACGCCGTTGCCGGCATGCAGGCCATCAGCCGGCTTGCGCCGGCCGCTCGGGTTCTATTTTCAGCCGGCTTACGCGGGCCGCATCGGCGCTAGTCGTCTTGTCTGGAACGGCCGTTTCTGCGAATCTTCGGCCCTTCGGGAGCGCAGCACTCCCTGCCGGTTGTCGCGCGCACGGCTGCTTCTTCCGCAAAGGCCTTCAAGAGCCGCGTTGGCGCACCAACCTATGAGTTCACCCGTTAACGATCCAAGCCCGGCATCACGCTCGTTGGCGAGCAGTGCGTCAGATCGCCCAGCGCCAATCTACACCGCCCCGGCCGGTTGGTGGCGCGAGCGGGAGTTATGGCTGCTGCTGGCCGTCGTCAGCGTCATTTATCTGAGCCGGCTCACCGCACTTCCCATTTGTGGCGAAGAGTCGCGCTGGGCGAACGGCGCTTTGGAGATGATTGCCACGGGCGATTGGATCGTGCCGCGCCAGCAAGGCGAGGTATTTCCTGAGCGGCCTCCCTTGGGAAGCTGGACGATGGCCGTCGCGGCGTTGGTCGGGGGACGCATGGACGCCGTCGCGGTTCGTTTGCCCAGCGTGCTCGCGGTGCTGGCCACTGCGACTCTGATCTACGGTTATGGGCGTCGCTTCATGTCGCGGCTGGGCGCCTTGGGGGCCGCCGCGGCCTATGCCAGTTTTGGCCAGGTTCTACAACTGGGGCAGTTGGGCGAATCCGAGTCGCTGTTTACCTTCTTGCTGGCGGGGGCCTTGCTGGTCTGGCACTGGGGCTATGCGGCCCAGTGGCCGGCGGCGCGTCACCTGGATCGCCGCTTATTTGCTGGCGGCCTTGGCGGCGCTCGATAAAGGTCCGCAAGCGCCGGTGTATTTCGTCGCGGTGACCGCGGTTTTCCTGGGAGCTGCGGCGTGATTGGAAGTTATCTGTTTTCCTGTCGCACGCGCGCCGGGTCGCTCACTTTCGTGCTGGTCGTCGGCGCCTGGCAGGTGCCATTTGTATTTGGCCACCGACTGGGAGGACGTCGCCGACATTTGGTCCGGCCTGGCCCGCGACCGATTCAAGTTCAGCGGCCTGACCACTCATCTGCTGACCTATCCCTGGGAGACGCTGGGCTGCCTGCTGCCCTGGTCCCCGTTGCTGTGGCCTATTTGTTTCGGCCGTTCCGTCGCACGCTGGACGCCTGCCGGCCGCAGCTTGTTGTTCCTGACGACGGCTCTGTGCGTGACCTATCCCAGCGTGTGGGTTTCGGCCCATGCGCGCGGACGCTACTTCATGCCGCTCTATCCGTGCCTGGCGCTGCGATCGGCGTTGTTGTCGAGCGTTGGGCCGTCGGTGCGCGCGGCAGCGACGAGCGCCGAGCCTGGCGCTGGTTCTTGCGCGGCATCGGCACGGCGGCCTTGGCTGGCGCGGTGGTGCTTGGCGTTGCCACCTTGTTTCCCTGGGGTCGAGTTGGCCGATGCGCGGCAGCCTCCTCTGGTTCATGGCGGCCTTTTGCCTGGCGGCCATGTCGGCGGCCTGGCTATTGTGGCACCACTCGGCCGACGAGCCGACGGGCGATTTCGCAGCGCGTGGCTCGACCGCGCGGCGTGCTTCGCTCGGCGATTGAGTCCCGTCCGCGATTCTGCTGCTGATCGTGACGCTGCTGGGGATCACTTACGACGGCGTCTTCATCAACTTGCGGCTCAATAAGGCGAACGACCTGGCGCCGGTACTGGCGGAGCTGCGGGAGCGTTTGCCGCCCGACGCGCATTTGGTGAGTTTTGGACCGATCTCGCACCGGTTCGCCTATTTTTACGGAGAGCCGATCCGCGAACTCGACTGGCCGGAATCTTACGAGGATGTGACGCCTGAAGCGACGTATTTCTGCTTTGATCTGCACCAGGGGGACAACCCCCTGAAGCGAGCGAACGGCCGCGGGCGCAAATGGGCCCGAACGCTTGGCACGCTGCCCTTCGCCTGGGAGCAAATCGACAAGATCCCCTGCGACCCGATTCGGCGCGATAAGACCAGCACGACGGTCGTCATCGGCCGAATCCTCGGCCCCGGCGAACGGCCGGCGACGATCGCGCGCGAAGCCTACGACCGCAAGGAGTCGGCGATGAGGCCGGACTGGGACAGTCGGAATTAGTGGTCTGTCTCGCTGCATCTGGCAGGTGCTTGCCCGGTGTGCCCCTGGCTATGCCCGTGCGGAAGCTCAAAGGCGTCTTTCCCGTGGCGCACTGGCGGAACCGGTGGCACACGGCGAGACTCATAAAACTCGCTGTCTCAATCGGCGTGCGAGCCGCTGATGAGTTTGATGAAGTCTCGGTTGCTCTTGAACTTGCCTAACTGCTTCGTCAACTGCTCCATCGCGTCGACGTGATGCATCGACGACAGCGTGCGGCGCAGCATGGTTACCGCGTGCAGCGTATCCGGGTCGAGCAGCTTTTCTTCGCGCCGCGTTCCCGATTGGCTGATGTCGATCGACGGCCAGACGCGCCGGTCGGCCAGCTTGCGGTCCAGCACCAGTTCCATGTTCCCGGTGCCTTTGAA
This sequence comes from uncultured Planctomycetia bacterium, assembly GCA_963807715.1. Classification (GTDB taxonomy): domain Bacteria; phylum Planctomycetota; class Planctomycetia; order Pirellulales; family PALSA-1355; genus CAWECK01. Next base: position 195,011 of record CAWECK010000008.1, on the reverse strand, counting down.
CTCCTGGAAAATCAGTTCGTCCATGCGGCTGCCGGTGTCGACCAGGGCGGTGGCCACGATCGTCAGCGAGCCCCCTTCTTCGAACACGCGGGCCGTGGCGAACAGTTTCTTCGGGAATGTCCAGCGCCTTGATATCGACGCCGCCCGACATGGTGCGGCCGGTGTTGCCGACCCATTTGTTGAAGGCCCGGGCCATGCGGGTGATGGAGTCCATGAGCAAGAAAACGTCTTTGCCCATCTCGGCCAGCCGCTTGCAGCGTTCGACGACGAGTTGCGATAGCCGGACGTGGCTTTCCACGTCGCGGTCGAGGCTGCTGGCGATGACGTCGCCTTGCACGCTGCGGCGCATGTCGGTCACTTCTTCGGGCCGCTCGTCGACGAGCAGCACGATCAGCGTGATCTCGGGATAATTGGTGGAAATGGCCTGACTGATGTGCTGCAGCAGGAAGGTCTTGCCGGTGCGCGGCGGCGCCACGATCAGGGCCCGCTGCCCCTTGCCGAGCGGCGTCAGCAGATCCATGACGCGGGTCGACAGCGGGGCGGGCCGGTTTCCAGCTTGAGCCAGCTTTCCGGGATTGATGGGCGTGAGCTCGTCGAAGCCCTTGACGTTGACGTACTCTTCGGGCTTCATCCCGTCGACGTCGATGATTTCTTTCAGCCGCGGTCCTTGCTGCTTCTTGCTGTGCTGGACCATGCCGTTGATCAAGCACCCCTTCGCGCAGGCGATACTTGTCGATCATCGTGCCGGGCACGAAGGGATCGGTGCGCTCGCGGAGGAAATTGGTCTTGGGATTCCGCAGGAACCCGTAGCCATTGGGATGCAATTCGAGAACTCCCATGCCCGGCTCGATCGGCCCGGGCTCGCCGTTATCGGCGGACGTCGTTTTCCGGATATGGCGAGCGGTCTTGCGGATCCTTGTAGCGACGTTGTCCGTCGCGAGGGCCTTGCCCTCCGCGCATCCGTCCGTTGCCGCCGCCGATGGTGATGATGATGTGGTCCCGGCCCCGGACCGCCGCCGCCTGGCCCGCCTCGGCCACGCGTGCGGCTCTTCTTTCTCTTACCCATTGCTCACCTAGAAAACAACCTCTGACAACAGAGGTCGAATTGCGCAGTCCGTCAGCGCAGAGTCACTGCGGACCATTTGGGAGCAAACCGAAAACTTCGAATGGCTGTTCAGCTTCAGTGCCGAATTGCCTCAAAATAGAGTCAACTTCCGGTGCGGGCGGGCGATTTGTTAGAACCGACGCCGGCGACGAAAATCGCAAATAACAAACAGCGGTCGACGGCGAACCACGTCCAAGCTCCTTGGATCGCTTGCCCTGAACGGCCGGGATATCGGGCACACACACAAACAGGCGCCATCGCAAACCCGACCTGCAGCGCGCACGTCCCGTACCTCGCAATGAGCCGGGTTCTTCACGGCCGTGCTCACCTGCCTTCCTGGGCAGTCTGGCTTTCCTCAGTCTGGTTTCCGTCCAAATCGTTTCGAAGCAATGCTGTTCCAGTAAGCGGAACTCCGTCATGCTCAAGACTTAATGCCAGGTTTTTTTCTTCACTGGCCTGGGCCGATGCCCGGCTGCCCCATCATGGGATTAATGTACTGACCGGCTTCGTTGCCATCGGCTGATCTGCATCGTCACCGGCACACGGTATTCTGTGGCACACTGTATCAATCGTGAGACACGGTATCCTAGGGGGACGCGTACTGACCGGCTGCGGCCTATAAAGCCGCGGCCCGGAAAATAGGCGATGTCCGCCAGAGGGCACTGTAAAGCGTGACGCTCAATGCGTCCCCGCCCGGCAACAAATAAGCAGGAAACCTAGGGTCGAGAAGCGTCTCCTGGGTCCCCCAGACCGTGCGAAAACTGGTTGGGGGAGACGAGCTTAGGGACCGCTTGCCAATCACCGTCCGTTTGCAAGCACCGTCCGTTTCAGCTCGGGGTCTGCCTGCTAGGCAGAACTCAAAACTATCGACATCTTAATCATGTCAACGCTGAAGTCAAGTCGAGGCTAGGCACTTACGCAAGAATCCTGAAAATTCTTGTTGCCAGCCGTTCCGCATTAAATTCTTCGGACAAGGAAGTCTGGGAACTTTAAGGTAATTATACGTCCCCAGCCGAACGCTCGACTAGCGGGCCAATTTCAGAAATTCGCCGCTTATTCCCGTCGCGGTACGACCGGCTCAATTGGTAATATCCCTGCAATCAGAAGATTCCCAACACTTCGCCAGACGCGCCAGCCGATACACCAATCGGAATCGACCTTTTTGCATCGAAAAACTCGGCGGCCATTCAGCGGGGGCCTCATTGTGACACCGTCTATCTTGCTACGAAGCGGCGTTGGTCTGTGCGTTGCGATGTTCGTCTTCAGCACGCTTTCCGCCAACGCGCAGACGCAAAACCCACCACAGGTCCTCTGGCAGACCAACATTGAGGCAGCGCAGCGGCTCGCGGCCCAAACCAATCGGCTCGTGCTGTTGCACTTCTGGGCCCCCTGGTGCAAGCCCTGCCTGCGTTTGGACAGCGAAGTCTTCTCGCAGCCGCAATTCGGACCCGCGGTGGAAGCCAATTACGTTCCTGTCAAAGTGAATGCCGACGAAGCCCAAACGATCGCTCGGGCCTACGGAGTTACCAGCCTGCCAGTCGACGTGATCGTTACTCCGACGGGCAAGCTGGTCGCCATTCTTGCAAGTCCGGCGAACTTGGAAAAATACGTCACGCAACTGAACGACGCAGCCGCCGGCTATCGCCAACTCAATGGCGGGGCATACGCGCAAGTTCCGACTGGCTCGCCGGCGAACAATCCGGTCGGAGCCGGCGCAAGCAACCAAGCCCCTGGCGGTCCGCCGCCGGTCGCACAGGCGGCCACGGGCGACCGCTACGCCGATTATAGCAACCGCGCTGCTCTGGGCGCCACGGCCGCCGCGGCAGGCGTCACCGCGGCGGGCGGCTATGGGACCCAGCCCGCGGGGCCGCAGGGTTACCCCGCCCAACCTCCGGCCACGGCAGGCTACCCGGCGCAGCCGCCGGTCGGGCCCGGCTACGCAGCGCAACCGCCGGTTGGAGGCGGATATAACCAGCAGCCTCCGGCCAACCCAGCCGGACCGCCGCAAGGGAATCCCGGTTTTGAACCCAAAGCGGCGACGTCTCCCTACGCGCAACCATCAGCCTTCGCTTCGCCAGGTGTGGCCAACGCACAGCCTGCCGCGCAGCCGAATCTGCCGGCGGCGAATTCGCCGCCGGTTCAACTGCCGCCAGGTTCGCCGGCACTGGGCTTGGAAGGCTATTGCCCGGTAACCTTGGTTACGCAAAAGCGCTGGGTGCAAGGTGACAAACGCTGGGGCGCCATCCATCGCGACCGCACTTATTTATTTGCGGGACCCGAAGAGCAAAAGCGTTTTTTGACGAATCCCGATGCTTTCAGCCCCGTGATTTCGGGCAACGATCCCGTGCTGGCCCTCGATCAACGCCAGACGGTGCCCGGTACCCGAAAGTACGGCGTCTTCTTGGGCGGCCGCATCTATCTGTTCTCAAGTGAGTCTTCCTTAACCCAGTTTGAGAAGAACCCGAATCGTTATGCGGCGGAAGTCTTGCAGGCCATGCGTTAGAAAAGCCGCTCACTTCCTCTCGACGCGGATCTTCACCGTGTATCGGCCTGGGAAGTTTTGATTGGCGTACTCGGCCTGCATGCCGATTCCCAGCCGCAGGTTGCCGCTCCGCTCGGCGCGGAACGACGCCTTGGAGCCGATCTTGAACGCGTTATCGCCGCTGCCGACCACTCCCACCAGCGCCCCGCTCGGGATCATATTCGGCAGATACCAGCCATAGTTGCCGGCGCCGTCCGGGCTGCAACTGGCCCCGTTGCCCCAGGGGGTCATGACGATGCTCCCTTCGGCCGTGACGGTGACTCGGTCTCCCCGTTCCAGGCGGATTTTCGTGTCTTTCATGGTGCGCTGAACGATGAACGAGCCGTCGATGCCCACCGTTTTGCGAACGTCGGCCCGCCGCAGCACGTCTCGCTGACCGCGCCTGACGTCTGCCAATTTCACGGTCAATGGCCCGTAAAGACTGGACACCGTCAGCGTGTTGGTCGTGATGCGTCCGACCGCGGAAAACTCGGTGGTTTCCACCTGGTCGCGCGGGATCAGCACCGGCGGGGCCGCGGTCTTGCCGTCTTCATCTTCTTCGTCGGCCTGTTCATCGAATTCGTCCAGGATCGCTTTGATCCGCGTGCGCCGTTCGGTGTCTTCGTCGCGTGCCCGCTTTTCGAGCTCGCCGCGCACGGGTTTTCCCATTTTGGTGAGTGCTTTCTGTGCCTTCTCGCGCTGATCGAATTGGTCGGATCCGAGAGCGTCGATGAGATCGTAAATTTGCTTGGCCAGTTCAGGATGACTGACCAGGCCCGGGGTGAAACTGCGCAGTTCGGTGACTGGAATCGTGAGTTTGCCGAACTGCGTTTCGACCACGATTTCTTTGACCGACAACTTGCCGGTAATGACCGAGCCGTCCATCAAGAACAGCTTCACGATCTCGGGATCGGTCGGCTCCGGTGCTTCTTCCGTGGCCTCGCTGTCGCCGTCGTCAGCGCCACCATTTTTTTGGGCCGGGGCCACGGCTGGCTTCACGGGCATCACAGGCTTGCGGACAAAGAATCGGCCCTGATTGATTTGCGCTTGGGCCGTTGCCGAGGCTGCCAGAAAACTTGCCAGTGCCAGGATCGTGACGGCGATTTTCATGCCAAGGCCATCCGGTTATCGAGGTTGTGCGTGGATATGGGGCCGCGGAGTTTCCGAAGGTTGACGACTCGAAATTGGGCCATGCCCGTTCGGCCTCCTCTCTTGTATCTTACTCGAAAACTAACTTGCTAGATATTTCCGCTGCTCGGTGAGGTGGCTGGATTTCGACCTCCTAGAAACGTGTGCCAACGGTAGCCGTCCGGCAGGTGCGGCTCGCCGGTAAATTCGAGATGCAGAATTCGCCGATGGCGCTGGGTATTTGGGGCCGAAAGGCCGCTCGCGTGAGTCAGCAGGGGCCGCATCGCCAGCACGTCGCCGCAACACGCCAATATCGTTCGAGCGGTTGCCCGTTGCGTATTTGCCCCCTGCCCTTTCCCATAGCGGTGCGACCCAACGAGCACCTTGAGTGGACCATTTTCCTCGGTCACATCATCGAAGTGGATGCGCAGGCTCAGCATCCGCTGGAGCAAGGACTCTGAAGCCTCGACGTGGGGTACGCCGGCCTTGTGGGTTGCATGACTGAATTCCGTTGACGGATGGCTGTTGTCGGCCACGGCGATCGTCATGTCCTTATGCCACGGGAGCGACCAGGACCGATCGGGCGGCTTGTCAAAAAACAGGGCTCGCACCAACCCGTAATCCGGCCCCAGCACGTGCTCCAGCAACGGCGCGAGCGGCTCTCGACGCCATACTTCGTGCGCCGCGGGATACCAGTCCAGCACGTTGGCGCAGCATAGACCGCGCCGCTACGACTGCGAATCGACTCGCCGTCGCGGTCCAGTCGAGTCATCGCGTCAGTGAGCACTGCGATCAAATCGTCGACTTCTGCCGGTGAGAATACGCTTGGCACCAAGGCGAAACCATGAACGTTGATCTCGTCGAAAAGCTCAGGCAGCTCTTTGGGCATTGGCCGGTCCCTCATGCGTCCGCTTCGGCCCAAGCGAGCGATCGGGCCACCGCCTTTTGCCAGCCGCGATAACGCCGGTCGCGCTCGTCGGCGGGCATGCTGGGACGAAACTCGCGATCGAGCGACCAATTGCGGCTCACGTCGTCCAGCCCTTCCCAATAGCCCACCGCCAGCCCGGCCAGGTAAGCGGCGCCGAGCGCCGTGGTTTCGGCCACGACCGGCCGCCTGACCGGTGTGTTCAACAGGTCGGCTTGGAACTGCAACAGAGCATTATTCACAGCCGCGCCGCCATCGACCTTTAATTCGGATAATCGCAACCCGGCATCCTTTTCCATCGCGTCGAGCAGCTCCCGGGTTTGAAATGCCATCGATTCCACCGCGGCCCGGGCCACATGGGCAGCCGTGGTGCCGCGCGTGATTCCGAAAATGGCGCCGCGGGCATAGGCGTCCCAGTAAGGGGCTCCGAGTCCGACAAAGGCCGGCACCAGATAGACGCCGCCGGCATCGGGCACCTCAGCCGCAAGTCGCTCGACGTCGGCCGACTGTTGGATAATGCCCAAGCCGTCGCGGAGCCATTGCACGGCGGCGCCGGCGATGAACACGGATCCTTCGAGACAATAAGTCACCTGGCCGTTGAGTTGCCAGCCGATGGTGGTCAGCAGATTGTTTTGCGAAGCGATCACCTCAGGGCCGGTGTTCATGAGCAGAAAGCAGCCGGTGCCGTAGGTGTTTTTCGCGCTCCCGCGGGCAAAGCACCCTTGCCCAAACGTGGCCGCTTGCTGGTCTCCCGCACAGCCGGCTACGGGCACAGCGCCGCCGAACCACTGCGGGCTGGTGTGACCGTACACTTCGCTCGACGAACGAACCGCCGGAAGCATGGCCCGCGGAATGTCGAGGATCTTCAGCAAGTCATCGTCCCAATCGAGCGTTTGAATATTGAAGATCAACGTGCGGCTGGCATTGCTGACATCGGTGGCATGCACCTTTCCGCCGGTCAAACGCCAGAGGAGCCAGGTGTCGACGGTGCCGAACAGCACTTCGCCGCGCTCCGCACGGCTGCGGAGGCCATCGATCGTGTCCAGCAGGTGTTTGATCTTGGTGGCCGAGAAGTAGGCGTCGATGACCAGGCCGGTCTTGGCCCGAAAGGTGTCCGACAAGCCGGCGGCCCGCAGCCGGTCGCAAATCGGCGCGCTGACGCGGCTTTGCCACACGATGGCGTTCGCCACCGGGCGGCCCGTCGCGCGCTCCCAAAGGATGGTGGTCTCGCGCTGGTTCGTCAGCCCAATGGCGGCCACTTGCTCAGCGCCGATATCGGCGCGGGCCAGCGCTTCCCGGGCCACGGCCAACTGCGAGGTCCAAATGGCCTCCGGGTCATGCTCGACCAGGCCCGGCCCCGGCAGCAGTTGCGGAAACTCTTGTTGGGCCATGGCGACGACGCGCCCCTCGCGGGCAAACACAATCGCCCGGCTCGAAGTCGTTCCCTGATCCAGCGCCAGAATATATTTCTCGGTCATGAGGTTCGTTTCACGGTGCGAATTGCTTGCCGAAATGGTTGACGAGTCGGGCGACGGTGGCGTCGACCGCTTGCTGAGATTGATCGGCGGGCAACCGATTTTCGATCACGAGCAGTTCGGCCAACGCGTTCAAGCAGCGCCCTGACAGACGTTGATCGTAGAGAAGCATCAGGCGACGTTCAACCAGATCGTCGAGCGTCTCGACCCATTCGTGCCGAATGATCCAGCGAATCAATCCAGAGGGCAGTTCAATGTCTGGCACCAAGCTGTGCTCGCCCCCCGATTCCGCCTCAATCGCTTCCGCTGCCGCCAGGACCGCGCCGGCTCGCGTGCCGTAGAGGGACCAGACCGCTCGCACACTCCTGGCCGGCAGCTTGAAACGTTCCGCCAGTACATGCCACGCGGTCTGGCGACAAGTTTCGTCGGCGGGGTAGTTGTCGCCGCCAGGAAGCGGCCGATCACCGGACGTAGTTCGAAGCGGCAGGCCGAGGTCGACGAGGATTCGGCCGACCGACTGTTCGGCCAACGAGCGGCAGGTGGTCAGCTTGCCGCCGATGATGGAATAACAAGGCAGCCCGGCGACTTCGTGCCCGGCGACTTCGTGTCGCTGGATCCAATGACGCCGGGTGACCGCGCCGGGAGTGGCCGCGTCGACATACGGCAACGGGCGGACGCCACTGTAGGAAAAAGCAATGTCATGGCGCGTGAGGCCGACTTGGGGCAGGATATGGTTGACGGCGTGCAGCAGATATTGCAATTCGTCTTCGCGGGCAATCGCCTTGGCGGGGTCCTCCTCAAAGGGTTCGTCCGTCGTGCCGACCAACGTGAGATCTGCCAGCGGCGTGACGAATATCGGCCGGCCATCGGCGGCTTCGGCGTATAGCCCCCGGCCTGCGAGTGCCGAGCGCAGGCCGGCATGAAATGTAAAGAAATGGCTCCCCTTGGTCCCGCCCATCAGACGCGGCACGGCAACTCCCAGGCTGTGCCAGGTACGGTCGACCCAGGCACCGGTGGCATTGACGATCGCCGCCGGCTCGATTTCGCGTGTCCCCGGCAACGAGTCTGACGGTTTCAACTCGGCGACGGATGCGTCCTTCTGACTGGTGGCGACCGGTTCGATGGTCAGGCGGTCGCTGCTGAGTCGCGCGCGGTGGTAGGTAAAGAGGTGAAACTCAATGCCGCTGGCAGCGGCGATCTGTCGGGCGTCGGCCAGCAGAGCGATGACGAAACGTTCGGGAAAGAGAATCTGCGCATCATAATAGGCTGCCAACCAGCGAAATTGGCTGCGATCGACAGGCACCGCGTCCGGCGCCGTCGCGTGAAAGATTTGATGCCGCGGCAGCGACGGGTCGCGTGCGTAGGCGTCGTACAAAGCCAATCCGGCGCGGATCAGGAACATTCCCCGTTGGCCACCGCCGCCGGCCGGCCACCAGCGCCTGCCAACGAGACGCCCGATCGCTCCGCAGAGTCCACCCCAGCGGTTTGCCGTGGGTATGAACAGTTGCAAAGGCCTTACGAACTGCGGGGCCAAGCGTAGCAGCCGACTCCGTTCGGCCAGCGATTCTCGCACCAGGTCGAGTTCGCCGTATTCGAGATATCGCAGGCCGCCGTGAATCAGCCGCGAGGAATACGCCGTGGCTCCGTAAGAAAGGTCGGCGGTATCGATGAGGGTTACCGGTACGCCGTTGAGCAACAATTCTCGCGCGAGGGCACAGCCATTGATGCCGGCCCCTAAGATTACAACCGGTCGCGGCGACATCTGGCCTGTTCCTCAGCCCGCGGAGCGCGAATTACGGCCCCCCAGCCGGCCGCAAGCACCCATGGGGGAGCCCTGTCAGCGTACTGGCCCGCGCGTCGAGCGAAAAGAGCGGCCATGCCGGCTTGCCTAGCGTAAGATCGCGACTTGCCAGAAGATAAAACAGGAAATAAGCTTAGGGATCAGCCCGCGAGGAACCCCGGAGGGTAAGCGAATGGCTAGCGGCGACACTGGAAATGTCGTGCCGGGAAACCGGTTGCGGGTTCGACTCCCGTGCCCTCCGCTCTTCAAGGAAGCCGTCGTCCTAACCCGATGCCGGCTTTTACTTGCGCCTTCGCCATTTTGAGTCGCCTCCGTACTGTGCTGGAATTGTGCTGAAATGATCTCCCGCGTTTCATTGCTCTTCTCCTCCGTCTGCAGTTGCTTGGTATTGGCTTCGGCCAGGCGCTGCATGGCCGCCTGCGAGGCCGCGTCCGCTATGTGCGTATAGAGCTTCATCACCTCCTGGTCCACGTGCCCCACCCAGTTGCGTACCACGGCCTCCGGGATTCCCTTGGTCAGGGCGTCCGAGATAAAGCTGTGGCGGAACGTATGGACGTGCCCGGGCAGCCCCAGCCGCTTCAGCACCCGCTTGAGATACTGCAGCAGGCGCCGTTCGGAGAGCTGGTGATCCCCCTGGGGATAGCGAGCGGACGGTGCCGACGTCAGCACCCACGGTGATCGCCGCGGGAGCCCCTGGAGCAACTGGCGAATGGCCGGCTGCATCGGAATCACCCGCTGATCGCCGGTTTTCGGCTTCCAGCCGTCCTTGGGCCGGATGTGCAATATTCCCCGGCCTTGATCGAAATCGACGTCTTCCCAAGTCAGCCACTTGAGTTCGCCGACCCGCATGCCGGTCGCCGCCAAAATGGCCATCGCCGGCTTGTGCGGCAGTTCGGATGCGGCAAGGATTTGATCGACCTGGGCACGCGTCCAGCACGGCTGAGACTTCGATTTGACCTTCTTCAGTTTCAGGCCCTGCAGCGGGTCGGTGGTAATCAGCTTGCGCGACAAGGCGAAATTAACGATCTGCCGGATAATGACCGTCTCGTTTAGCACGGTCTTGGGCTGGGCAGGCTTTCGCTTCCGGGCGACCGCTTCGGCGCGGTAAGCGTCGATGAACGCCAGATTGACGTCGAGAATCGACTTAGCCTTGCGGCGGCCGGCCAGATCGAGCAGTCGTCGTTTGACGAGCTCAACTTTCTGGACGGTCTTCTTGGCTTTTCCCTCGGTACTCAGATAGCTCAGGTAGGAAGAAATCACCAGCTCGATGGTTGGGGCCTTCTGCTGCTTGGCATAACGCCCTTCGGAAATCTCGGCGTCCAGTCGAATCGCCTTGGAGCGGGCTTGCTTCTTGCTGGTCGTTTTGAGCGATTGCCGGTGCTGTTTGCCGTTGAACTGAAAATTGGCATACCACTGCCGGCCTCGTTGAAAAATGCTGACGACGTCGCCGATTTTCTCGAACGACGCGGAATCAGGCTGTGTTTGCTTATTGTCCATCCGATAAACCTTGGTTGAATACCAGTCGGATCAGGCGATCGCGAAAGAATCGCACGCGCTTGCCCACTTTGCGGGAGCAGGAGCCGAGCAGACCGCGCGACCGCCAGTCGTAGACCGTCGCCTTGGGCATCTGCAGCAGATCGGCTGCCTGATCCAAGGTCATGACGGGAGGGAATCGCTCGGCCCAATGGGGGTCGGCGAACGAAGAGGCGATTTCCTTATCGGTGAGCTTGAGGCTCTGTTCGCCGTCCATGGCGTAATCCAAGGTGTGAGGCAACTGCGCGGCGCACCAAAGAATGGCGCCCGTCACCTTGGATTTTTGGGCAGATCGTGAAAAACGTCTAAGGATGCTGCGCGGGTGCAGCGTGGGTCTTGGCGACTTCCCAGACAATTCCGCAGCCCGTTCCATCGGCTCGGAAGCGAATCACTTTCAGACGTTTATTTAGCGTTCGCACCGCCTCACGCAAACGTTGTTTGTCGGGCCCGTTCGGGAGCGGATCGTCAATCCTGTCGGGCCAACCTTGTTTCTGAAATGCGTCAAGAATGAGCACGATGTTCGCCGCGAGCATGCGACGCGCGATTCGCCGGACAAATTGGCCCCCGAATTGCAACTCTCCCGTATCCCGATTCCAAGACGGCAGTACGCGCACGCTGCTGGTCTTGGATTCTCCGATTTCGCGCAGCAGCCATTTATGGTCTGCGGCGGAAATATGGTCGAGTTCGAGCCCAAGATCGACTGCGGCCCGCAATTCTGACACACCGCGCAGCCGCATCCAGATGCCGACGGTTCCCATCGATCGCCAACAAGTCTCCAAGTCGCCGCCGAGCGATGCCCGATCTTCGTCGCTCAGGAGTCGCTCCCACATCATATGGGCGGACGCGGCGGCTTTCAGCTTTAGTCGAAGGGATAAGAGTTTTTCTTGCAGCGGCGACGGGAGTTTCTTGGGTACTTTCTTGGGCATGGCTTTCAGGCCTTTCGAGTTGCGACATGACCGAGGTCGGTTGAGCTACGCCTCCTTTGTCTATAAAGGATTCTTGCAAGATCGTCGTCAAGCATTCGGAAACCAAGTCTTGAAATGACTTGCACGTCATGGATAGGCTTGCCTAGCTGGAATGCTACCGCTGGTAAAGTCGGACGGCAATGCCCGGGATGCTTAAACATCCCGTTACCTATTGTGACAGGATTCTCGTGATTATTTACGCGCTGCGGCCAGCCGCCGGCGCCGAAGCTATTCGGCCCACCGAGCATCATCAGCCCGCTCCCCATGCTCTGCGTGTTGCGCACCAGCATTTCGATCTGAGCATCGGTGAGCTGCTCGCGTGGAACATTTGCCAGCAGCACCGCGTCGAAGGGCTGCAACTGGGCGGGATCGCCGAACAGGTCCGGCCGGCTGGAGCGAACCGTTACCTCGATGCTCATGGCCCGCAGCCGCTGGACGAGGTAATCGAACTCGCCCAGGTTTTCGTGGTCTGCACGGCTAACGATGTGACGAAGCTGCCGCCGGAATTCAGTAGGGCGGAACGCTTCGACGCGATTTTTTTTCTCGATCTTCCGGACGCCGAGCAGAAAGCCATCATCTGGCAGCAGTACCGTGAGATTTTCAGGATCGACGCCCAGCAGCGGCTGCCGAAAGACGAAAGTTGGACTGGCGCGGAAATTAGGGCCTGCGCCCGCTTGTCTGCCGCATGCGGGCAGCATCCAGTGAAATCGCCATCGAGCATCACCTGGTCGGCGAGTTCGTTCCGGAGTCGTTCTTGATGCCCATGTCGGCGTCGACGCCTGGGACATTCGCGGCAAGGACGCGATCAACCTGGAGCCGAGAAGCGATCGCTCCGTCTTGGCAACCTGGTCGGATCGCGGCGTACCACGTCAGGCACAATTTCAGGCGAGCGCCAAGGCGAAGGTTGAGTTCCCCGAATCCCCCGCGACCTTCACAGCGAACGATGCCCAATTATGGTCGGCGCTCCGCGATGCCGTCGCTACCAGCGAGCCCGGTTCAACCCGTTATGCCTTTGGCTGCATTCAATTGCGGGGCGCCCAGGGGCGAATCGACGCCACGGACGCACGGCACGCCCTCGCGCAGACCGGGTTTCAGTTCGGCTTCAACGACGACGTGCTCGTGCCGGCCGCGCCAATCCTCGGCTGCCGGGACCTGGATCTCGGCGAAGGCGTGGCCGTGGGCCGTAGCGGCGACTGGATCGGCTTCGGCGTCGGCCACTGGCTGGTCATGTTGCGAATCAACAAAGATGGCCGGTTCCCCAAACTCGACGACACGATTCCCAATCATGAGTTTGCGCGGTGGATGATTTCTTTGAGCGGCCCCAGGTTGATTCTAACAACGGCCAGTTGACCATTGCGAGCGTGGATGCATGAGCAGCCCCTTGCGAGTCCTTGTCGTCGACGACTGCCCAGACGTGATCGTCACGCTGGTCCTACTGGGTCAGGTGTTCGAACTGCGTGCCCGAAGTCAGACCAGCGGCGCGATTCGCGCGCTGCTCGGACATGGCAAAACGAAGCGAAAAGATCGTCCTATTCCTTTGAGCGGGGAGCTACTACCGCAGTCGGTTCTCGGAGATTTCCTTCAACTCTGTCGCAGGAAAGTTCGTGCTGACATGGCGAGCAATTTCCAGGGGCCTGGCGTTGGAACTGGGCTCCGGTAATGTCGGACCGATGGCAAAATCAGCGATCCAGGAACTTGAGCAAAGGGGAATCCGGGCCTCCCAGGAATTTGCTCGTCTTCCTGCGCAGGTCACCACGGATGATCTAGAGAAGGCCGATTACATCAGCCGAGCAAGCGTCCCAACTCCATTGCGACCACTTCGTAGCATTCGCAGCAAGCTGCTTCCAGCCCCTTCCGGTCGAGGACGGTAACTCGGCCCCGGTGGTAGCTAATCAGCCCGGCCTTCTGGAGGGTACCCGCCACCGTGGTCACGGTGGGGCGGCATACGCCGAGCATCTGGGCCAGGAACTCATGGGTGAGCGGGAACTCGTCGGCGCCCACCCGGTCGTGGCTCATCAGTAGCCAGCGGCACATGCGTTTCTCGACGGAGTGCCGATGGTTGCAGACAATGGACTGCGAAATTTGGTTAATCATCGTCTGAGTGTACCGCTGGATCAGGCCGTGCAACGGGCCACGCCGCTTCATCTCCTTCTGAAAGACCGTGGCCTCCATCCGTAGGGCTTCCGCTGGAATCTGCGCAATTGCCCTGGTAGGGCTGCGGTCGGACTCCAGAAAGACCGGAGTGCCCACTAGGCCCTCATTGCCGATGATGCCCACTTCGAGGGTGAAGCCGTTGTCTATGATGACGAGGGAAACCACGCCGTTGATCGGGAAAAAGACGTGCGCAATCGGCCCGTTCGCCTCGTAAAGAATGTCTCTCAAGGGTAAGGACACCTTTTCCAGATGGGGGAGCAGACGGTCGTACTCGTCCTTCGGCAGCGCTACCAACAGCCGGTTCTCGCCTGGAACGTGGATTCTGCGAAGTTTGGCCATTTTTGCACTTTCTCGTTGCAGTCGGGACCGCAGCGTGGTGCCGCACCCGGCCCCGGTCGTTGTCCTTGGCGGTCTATTATGGCATGGAAATTCTTGCTGTCATGTCGGAAACCGTACAGACATTATGCGTCTGCCAGCAGACAATCGGAAGCAACTGTCTGCCGGCAGACAGACGGAACATTTCACGAACCGCCGCATTGGGACCAGACGTGAACGTAACCGAGCAACAACGGGGCCGCCCGAACTGCGCCTTCTACGTGCCGGGAGTGTGGTGAGCCATGCCGAAGGCCAAACCGCCTGATGCGCCGCCGGTGAACCGGCTCCTGGCCCGGTTGCCCCCGGAGGAGTTCCAGCGCCTCCTCCCCCGTTTGCAAGTCGTCCCGCTTTCGTTGAAGCACGTCCTCTACGAGGCTCGGTCTCTCATCGACTACGCCTACTTCCCGAACCGGGGTGTCGTCTCGGCTCTGACGGTGATGGAAGACGGCAGGGCCATTGAGGTAGCGACGATAGGGGACGAGGGCATGGTGGGCCTGCCGCTTCTCGTCGGGGCCAAAACAACGGCCAACCGGATGATCGTGCAGGTTCCAGGCGAAGCCATGCGGATGGCTGAGGACGTGCTGCGGGAAGAGGTCAGCCGCGACAGTCCCTTGCGCCGGTTGATGGTCCTCTACCACACCGCCTTTTTGGCCCAGGTTTCGCAGGCGGTGGCTTGCAACGGCCTGCACTCGGTTCACCAGCGCTGTTGCCGCTGGCTGTTGATGACCCAAGATCGGGCGCACTCGGACGTGTTCCCGATGACGCACGAGTTCCTGGCCGAGATGCTCGGCGTGCGGCGTTCCACCGTCTCCGAGGTTCTTGAACCATTCCAAGAGGAAGGTTTGATTCGCTACAGCCGGGGGAAATGCACCGTTCTCGACCGAGCGGGCCTGAAGGCCGGTTCTTGCGAGTGCTACCGGATGATCGCAAAGGAATTCGATCGCTTGTTCGGTTGAACACGAAGGGATGGCGGAGGAATCACTCTGCACTGTCGCCGTGTTCCGAAACTTCCACGCCGTGAAAAGAGCCTGCCCTGTCTGTCGGAGAGCGTACAGACGAATTTGAATGCAGGCGATAATAAGACGTAACACGGTAAGCTGGCAGACAGAACGAGGGTTTCGCCGCCCACGAAACGGCTTTCCGACTCAGGAACGGTGGCAAGTCATGGCGAAAAGATGAGGGACTATGACGGAACCTTCACCGGCGAGCAAAGAAGCCTTGCATTTCCAACCGGAGTGGTGTAGAGCCACCCTTGCCCGTACTGGAGATGCGGTGATTGCCACGGACACCGAAGGGCGGGTCAAGTTCCTGAACCCGGTCGCTGAATCCTTGACCGGCTGGACGCAAAATGAGGCGGTGGGCGTCTCCCTGGAGAAGGTCTTCAGGATCGTCAATCAAAGGACTCGCCAGACCGTCGAGAGTCCCACCGTTCGGGCCTTGCGGGACGGTGTGATCGTCGGGCTGTCGAACCACACGCTGCTCATCGCCAAGGACGGCTCAGAACGCCCCATTGGGCCAGTTGACGACAGTGCTGCACCAATTCGGAATGACCGAGGCGAACTCTCCGGCGTCCTGCTGGTGTTTCGAGACAT
This sequence comes from uncultured Planctomycetia bacterium, assembly GCA_963807715.1. Lineage (GTDB taxonomy): Bacteria > Planctomycetota > Planctomycetia > Pirellulales > PALSA-1355 > CAWECK01. Next base: position 179,437 of record CAWECK010000008.1, on the reverse strand, counting down.
CACCGAACTCTACCGCAAAGAGCAGCGTTTGCAGGACGCTCTGACCTACGCCGACAGCATCATAGCGACCATGCGAGAGCCCTTCGTCGTTCTCGACAAAAACCTGCGGATTAAGACAGCGAACCGAGCTTTCTATCAGACTTTCGATACTAAGAACGAGGAAACGGAAAACCACTTCATCTACGACTTGGGCAATGGCCAGTGGAACATCCCTCGTTTGCGGACGCTGCTGAATGCAGTCCTGTCCGACCACCGATCCGTCCACGACTTCGAGATGGAACACGACTTTCCAGCGATTGGCAAGAAGATCATGCTCCTCAACGCCTGCCGTTTTCAGTCCGTCGATAGCCAACCGGACCTGATCCTGCTCGCCATTGAGGACATCAGCGAACGCAAGCAGGCGCAAGTCGCAGTGCAGACTTCCGAAGTTCGTTATCGGCGGCTTTTCGAGACGGCCAAGGACGGCATCCTGATCCTCGATGCCAACACCCTCAAAATCATCGACTCGAATCCATTTATGACGGAGTTGTTGGGCTACACCTATGAAGAGTTCTTGGGAAAGGAACTCTGGGAGATCGGTCTATTCGGAGATAAATGGGCGAGTCAAGCTGCATACCACGAACTGCAAGAAAAGGGCTATATCCGCTACGACCACTTGCCGCTCGAAACGAAACACGGAGACAAGGCCCAAGTCGAGTTCGTCAGTAACGTATATCAGGTGGACGGTAGAACCGTCGCTCAGTGCAACATTCGAGACATCAGCGACCGCAGCCGCTTGGAGCGGAGTCTGAAAGAGCAGACGGAGGCGTTGGCTGATCTGCACCGCCGCAAGGACGAGTTCTTAGCGATGCTCAGTCATGAACTTCGCAGTCCGCTCGCTCCCATCTCCAACGCCGTGCATCTGCTGCGTCTGCGGAAGAATGAGGAACCACTCCAGCAGAAAGCCCGCACCATCATTGAGCGACAATTGACTCAACTGACTCGTCTGGTCGATGACTTGATGGAAGTGTCCCGCATAACAACCGGCAGGGTTCAACTTCGCCATGATCGAGTCGTCGTGAGCGGCATCGTGGAACGTGCAGTGGAGACAGCCCGCCCGTTGATGGACCAACGTAGGCATGAACTCACCGTTTCGTTGCCGCCCCAACCAATCTCAGTAGTTCCAAGTTCGGGTTATGGATCGAATACTGCGCAAGGTGTTGAACCGTCGTGAAATAGGCTTGCCACCTCATGAAGGATCCAGTCCAACATTCGTTTGAAGCGCAAACGTTCGAGGTGCAGCGTGGGATTGTCGCGCGGTCCTTCCGCCAGTCGTGTTTGGTGAATCCAGACCCAGAGGTTTCGCAGGATCAATGCCACGGCGACGAACAGCAGTCGCAAGTGCGGATTCCGAGTACACGTATAGATGCGGGCCTGCCGCATCTGGCGATAGCTGGCTTCGATGCCGAACCGCTGACGATACCGCTTGCGAATTTCCTCGGGTGCTCCATGCACACGCCACGCAGCGTAGAACAGCTTCTGGGTGACTTGCTTCGCGTCTTTTCGCTTTCGATGCCTGCGATATCCCACACACACGGCCACCGCGACCTGCTTCCGACGATCCTTCATCGTATGGGCATACCAACCGGCCCGCTGTCGCTTGATCCACTGCAAGCCCGTAGCCTTGCCGCGCTTGGGCTTTCGCCCACGAAACACGACGGGCATCAAGAACGGCACTTTTTCCTGCTGCAAGAAGTCCACTACCGAGACGTTGAAGAAGGCGCGATCCAGCAGAACTCGCTTGATTTTCAGACCAATTTCGCGAATTTTTGCCAGCAGCCGCCGGAGCACGATGACCGTCGACTCGTGGCGACGGACCCAGGTCAGCGCCAGCGTGTAGCGACGGCCATAACTGACGATGCAGGCCGTCGCATAGGCGTGGAACTTCTTGGTGCCTTGACGTGGCTGGCCGTAATACAATTCGTTGCGACTTTTCTGCGGCTGTCCGTAATACGGCGACAAGTGCCAGTCGATGGCCAGTTGCCACGAACGCCGCCTCAGGCAACATGGCAACTCGCACGTCAACGCTTCGTTCAAGCGACGTTCCAGCACGGCCAGCGTCTTGGGAAGGCCCTCCTCCAAAGCGGTCATGATCGCCTGGTCGGACGGAGCGCCCGACACGTCGCGACAGGCCGCCGAGATCGAAATACTGCGTGCGGCCGCACGCAGCACGAAATTCCACACGACCAGCGCCGTGCAAAGCCAACCATGATCCTTCAGTAGCTTTGCTTGCAGCAACCATTGCAATGCCCACTCGTGAACTTCTCGACTCGATATGGTAGAACAGATTCGTGAACGCATGGCTCCCTCCTTGGATGACCTGCTTGACACAAGTCATTTACAAGGGGGACCTTGCGTTCACCTAGATCATTTCCGCCGAACTTGGAACTACTTAATCTGGCTATACGCCGATGCTTCCCGACTGGAGCAGGTGGTCGTGAACTTGCTCACCAACGCTGCCAAATACACCGACGAGAGCGGGCACATTTGGCTGACCGTCCAGGAAGAGGGCGAGGATTGCGTATTGAAGGTTCGTGATACGGGCGTCGGAATCGCTCCCGACCTCCTGCCTCGTATTTTTGACCTCTTTACACAAGCGGAGCGGTCGCTGGACCGCTCACAAGGCGGACTCGGCATCGGACTGGCTCTGGTGCAACGACTGGTAGAACTGCACGGAGGAAAAGTGGCGGTTGTCAGTGCTATGGGACAAGGCACCGAGTTCGTCGTGCGTTTGCCGATGATGCTGACTTCCGAACCGCAATCGCCTTCGTCTCCGACCGAAAAGGTCAAGCCGACAGGACCATCTTTGCGGATACTGGTGGTGGATGACAACGTAGATACGGCTGGGAGCTTGGCGATGCTACTTGAGGAGTCGGGACATGAAGTTCGGACGGCTCATGACGGCCTGACTGCATTGGAAGCGGCTCTCAATTACCGACCGAATGTGGTGCTGCTGGACCTCGGCTTGCCGGGACTCAACGGGTTTGAGGTAGCGAAACGACTGCGTCAGCAACCAGTTTTCCAGAACGTAGTGCTGGTCGCCATGACGGGGTATGGGCAAGAAGCCGACCGGAAGCGTTCGCTGGACGCCGGTTTTAATCACCATCTGGTCAAGCCCGCCGATTTTGGAAAGGTGCAAGACATCTTGGCGACGGTTTCAGAGAAGGCGTCTTGATACCCACGGAGAGGGAATGATGACTTACGGACTCGGCACGACCAAAGCCGTGGAGTGGCGAAAGCAAAGAAGCCTATGCCGATGACCGAGAGGATTATTCGGGTTGGGTAACGCATTATTCGGTTCGTAATCGCAACAAATGGCGGCTTGCATCCACACTGGCCGCGGTCCTTAACGAAAAGATCCTTCAAAAGTTGAGGACGCACTTCCTGGCTTATCCCCCTTCAACGTTTGGCACAAGTCTCTGGCCCGCTCCACGCTTGAGCCAGTCCCGCATCGACGGAATCTCAGAGTTCCCCAGTCAATATCTTTTCTTTTTCGCTGTGCATTTGCTTTTTCTTGCTGCGAGCTTTATAATAAGGCCTTAATCAGTCGGAAGATTAAGTGAAAAGCCGCCCGGTTTGCCGGGGGTAAGTCAAGAAATAAGCCGACGTGGCCGAATCCCATTCGGGGATTCGGCCACGTCGGCTTTTTCGTGGAATGGCTCGCTGCGAATTGCTGAAACCGGGCAACTTCCGGCCGTAATACAAACCCAACCAACACCAACGTCGCCAATGAAACTCGGCCTCTTCACCGACATTCACGAACACGTTGAAAACCTTCGCTCGGCCCTGCGGCATTTTACAAAGGAGCGGGTGGATCAGGTCATTGTCCTGGGCGATGTGTTCGAAAAGGGGCAACGGATCAATGAAACATGCCGATTGCTGGCGGCGGCAAACGCCATCGGCGTCTGGGGAAATCACGATTACGGACTGTCCTTTAGGCCATCCAAGGAGATTCGTGCCAAATACTCGCCGGACGTGATTGAATACATGACATCGTTACGGCCTCGGCTCGACATAGATGGCTGCCACTTCACGCATGTCGAACCGTGGCTCGATCCCGAGAATGAAAGCGACATTTGGTATTACGAGGGACTGCCCGGCGACCGCAGAAAGTTAAAGCGCATTTTTAACGCAGTCCCCAACCGGCTGGTTTTTGCGGGACATTTCCACAAATGGTTACTCGCCAGCCCTGGCGAGATCGACGATTGGCAGGGCGGTTACCCGATTCGCTTGCATGACGGACGCTACTTCGTCGTTCTTGGTCCATTATGCGAAGAACAGTATGCCATCTTCGACACGGATACGTCGGAACTGATCCCGTTCAAGGTCCAAGAACACAGCGTAGGGGAATAGCGCCACGAACCATGTCTTTCAGGCCGAGCCTCGAACTCTAACGGATCGATGGAAGCGACTACCTTCACTCGGTAGAACCTACGTTTCTAGGCTGGAGGTTGCCGAGTGACATGACGGTGTGGTTCTTGCGTTTCGTCATTTCCGGCAAATAAGGAGTTTGCAATGATGGACGACTTGACTGCCCACCGGAGGACTGCGGCGGTCACGGATTCCTTATCCCTTTTGGTCAAGCGGCGTTTGTATGCTCGCAGTTGAGACCAGGGTTTCAGCAATACCGTAACGGGCAGATTGCCGGGCAAACGAGATCAACCAAGGGTTGCTCGGGACTATGAGAATCGAAGATTACGGGATGATCGGAGATTGTCACACGGCGGCCCTGATAGGTCGGAACGGTTCGATCGATTGGCTCTGCTTGCCGCGTTTTGACTCGGCCGCGTGTTTTGCCGCCTTGCTGGGTACTCGAGAGAACGGCTGCTGGCGAATCATGCCGGTCGGTTCCATTCAATCTCACGGACGCCGGTACCGCGACGGCACACTTGTCCTGGAAACAGACTTTGAAACGGCCGAAGGAGCCGTGACCGTCGTCGATTTCATGCCCTTGCGGGACGTGCATCCTGAGGTGATGCGGGTCGTGATCGGCCGTCGCGGGCTCGTGCGGATGCGAATGGAATTGATTATTCGCTTCGATTATGGAGCGACGACGCCTTGGGTGCGACGCATCGACCGCACCTTGACGGCGATCGCCGGGCCCGATGCCCTGATCCTGCGAACGCCGATTGAAACTTACGGAGAAGGACTCACGACAGTTGCCGAGTTCACGATTGGCGAAGGTCAAGAAACGCCGTTTTGCCTAACCTGGTATCCCTCCTACGAAGAGCCTCCACCACAACGAGATGTCCCGGAGTTGCTGCGGATTACCGAAAAATGGTGGAGTGACTGGTCGAGCCGGTGTACTTACCAAGGGCCTTGGCGCGAGGCCGTCGTGCGTTCGTTGATCACGTTGCGGGGATTGGTCTTCGATCCGACCGGCGGTATCGTCGCGGCCCCGACGACTTCGCTGCCGGAGTCAATCGGGGGCGTTCGCAATTGGGATTACCGTTATTGCTGGCTTCGCGACGCTACGTTCACGCTCTTGGCGTTGCTGCGGGCCGGTTATGTTGAGGAAGCGACCGCATGGCGTAGCTGGCTCTTGCGCTGTGGCCGGCAGCCCCGCAGAACTGCAAATCCTGTACAGCGTGACGGGCGAGCGGCGGCTTACCGAATCTACACTCGAATGGCTCGCCGGTTATGCCGAGTCGAAACCGGTACGGATCGGGAATCATGCTTCCGAACAGTTTCAGCTCGACGTGTATGGTGAAGTGCTCGAGTTGCTTTATCAATGCAGAAGGCATAACGTTGCGAATGAGGATGATTCCTGGCAATTTGAGTTGGCAATCCTCGATTTCCTGGAAGAGGCCTGGCACAGGCCGGACCATAGCTTGTGGGAGGTTCGCGGCCCGCAGCGACATTTCACGCATTCCAAGATGATGGCATGGGTGGCGTTCGACCGCGCCGTCAAAAGCGTCGAACAATTCGGCTTAGAGGGCCCCGTCGACCGCTGGCGGCAGAACCGTGACCAGATTCATGCCGAAATCTGCCAGCGGGCCTTCAACCAAAAAATCGGCGCCTTTACCCAATCGTACGACTCCGACGAACTCGACGCCAGCCTGCTGATGATGACATTGGTTGGCTTTCTGCCGGCCGATGATTCTCGCGTACGTAGCACTGTTGCCGCAATCGAAAGCAACTTGATGCATGATGAATTCCTCAAGCGATACAACACGCAGTCGAATGTCGATGGTCTGCCGCCTGGCGAAGGCGCGTTCTTGCCTTGCTCGCTATGGCTCGTTGACGCCTTGGCAATGATTGGGCGTCGTGATGAAGCCCGCGCTCATTTCGAGCGCCTGTTGTCCATTCGTAATGACTTGGGGCTGATCAGCGAGGAATATGACCCAGTCGCGCGACGGCTGGTTGGGAACTTTCCGCAAGCATTTACCCACGTCGGACTCGTTGCCGCGGCTTTCCACCTGCAAGACCCAGGCTCTCCGTTTCTGAATCTGGATAAGCAGTCGCACGGCAATCCCTGAGGTTTGATTGCCGGAAACCGCCGCGTTCGCAGTGTCGATGATACTTGACACGATTGACCTTTGACGACCCACGCCGAAAGCCCTTTTGCGGCTGACCCCCAGGGCCGATCTGCTCACGGCACCGCTGTCCATCAACAGTGCTGTAACAGGCTATTGTGAGCAGACTATTGACCGCGACTACTTCCCGCCGCCGCGACTCGGACTACCGCCGGCTCCACCACTAGCCGCCCCGCCAGCACTTGAAGGAGCGTCTCCCGCGCCAGCACCACCTGCTCCGGCAGGTCCTACCGTTGCGGCTCCGCTCCTATAGCCGTCCGACGGAACGCACCAGTTTCTCGTATTGGAACTCGGGCTACTCGCTGGGCCTCCCATAGTGCCGTCGTTTCCTCGGTAGCCGGATTGATACCGTACCGTGGAGCCCGACAGGCCGCCGCTTGTCGCCCTCCCGCGCATCATCGTGCCGCGCATTGCCACGCCCCTGCACTGGCAAAATCGTTCGCAGGCCAAGAGAGTGCTCACACGAACTCTCCGCTGCGCTTCAGTCGGGAAACGGCCGTGAAGCAATGACCTCGGATCGCCACTTAAGCCAGCGACCATTACTTCTTCTTGCCTTTGCGGAATTGAGGCGGTTCCGCCAGCATGAGGATTACGACCTCCTCGCCCGTAACGGTGCTGATATCGTGTGCAGGCTAAGCACTTTGACGCCAATGATGTCATCGACCAACGCTTCGATGAGCGGCCGCCCGGATTCGATCAATTGGGTGCGGACTTGTTTGAGAAGATCTCTTCCTCTCTCGGGCGGCAGCGTCTTGACGAGTTGCCGTTCGGCCTCGGTCGGCACTCCCTGCAGGCGGACCAAGAGCAACTCGCCGAACAGGTGAGCTTGGATGCTCTTGGGTCCGCGGCCCATGTACTCCTGCTCGAATCGCGTGATTCCTTCGCAGATGGCGGTTTCGATTTCTCCCTGCGACTTCATGGCGGTTTGGGCCTACTCGACATTCAGGCTTGCATGACAATTGCCGGCACTTTCCGTTCAGGAAATGGAAAAAGAGGCCGTCTGCCACATTCCTCAAGGCAGTTGCCGAACATCATAGCAAAAAAGAATTCGCTTGCATTCTCCAACTCAAGCGGTAGGATCAAGGTCGAGTCGGTGAGTGATCGCTGGCTGCGGATCAGCAAGTTAGCTCAATGTCGTCGGACGACTAAATAAGGAGCAAACCGGCACGTGCCGGGAGGCTCGTTAACGGGTAAGCCGACGTGGTGGAAGGCCTTAGGGCATTCCGCCACGTCGGCTTTTTTCGTTTTCCGTTGGTCGGAAAACGGCGGCAACCACCAGGGGCCAACTCGATGGAACAGCACAATTTAACCATGGCTCAGCAAATCGCCCGAGCGGCAAGTGCCTTCCAGCTACAACGGACGGGCCACGCGCCAAAAGCTGTGACAGTGGTCCTGAGCGACGACACGCTCGTGATTACGCTCCACGGGGCCTTGTCGGCTGGCGAGGCAGTCCTTGCAAAGAGCCCCGCGGGCGCCGCGCAGGTGCAGGACTTTCACCGGCAGTTGTTCGCCAATTCCTGTGATCCGCTACGACGGGAGATCAAGAGAATCACTGGCGTGGATGTCCGCGAAGCGGTCGCGGAGGTCGAACCGACTACCGGCACGGTGGTGCAGGTGTTCACGAGCGGAACCATGGTGCAGGTGTTCCTGCTGGCCCACGGCCTGCCGGCGGGTGCCTGGGACGAAACTAGACTTACTGATCCGTCATGACAAAAGAGGTCTTATCATGCTGGTCTTAACGCGAAAAACTCGGGAAGCGATCGTGGTCGGTGGCTCGTGCGGATTCAATCAACTTTTCAAAGTCACGGTGCTGTAGATATCCGGCGATCGAGTAAAGCTCGGCTTTGACGTTGATCCCAATATCCCGATTCACCGCTGGGAGGTGTATGAGCGAATCATTGCCGGTGGCCGACCGAACAAGCCGACAGGCGACGCGGTTGTGCCCATCCCGCTGGTAAACGAAACCGCGCGGTAAGAATATATCATGACCTGAATGCTGGCTGTCGGGGGCATTACCCAATTACCTAAAAGCGCGAGGCGTGAAATGAAGGGCAAAATATCATCACTTCTCGTCGCGCTTGCTTACTTAGTGTTCGCTTTCGCTTGGGGAGGAGGCGCGACCGAACTCATTTGCGGAACATTCTTAATCATTCCGCTGGGTTGCATCTGGTTCAATGAAGCCCTGGGCGATTACACCGGAATGGGAATGGCGAACGGTGCAATCACGGAAACGACACCGGCGAGGGTCGTCACCTTCGGCGGTTGGGTGCTTATGGTACTTCCAATACTGGTGGGGCTGATGTCTTGGTGTGTCCATTTCCGATAACGCCTTCTGCCGTCGCAATGCTTGAGACGACGAACGCAGTCCACGAACGAGCGAGGCTGCAGGTGCGTCGCTGCTATGAACCCGACGTTGCGCCGACTCGCCGAACGACAAATGCATTTGGGCATTTGAACAGGTGCTCTGAATCAATCCACATTGGTTCACAGCTGTTCGGTCGCGCGAGACAGGGTCGGCGGTTTTGCCGTCAGAAATATGACGTTTTGATTAGCTTTCTGACCTAACCTACTGCGATGAATCGATTGTGTCTCGCCGCAAGTTATCGTGGTACGTCGTTTGCATGCCGTTCTTGCCTTCACGCCTGAAATGGTTTTCAGGTTTCGCGTGAAAGGTTCGTACCAACCCTGCCCAAGGAGGCACCCCGATGCGGAAACATTATTTTACGGCGGCCGCGATTGCATCTGCGATGTTTATCATCGCTCACGCTTCTGTGGTCCAGTCGGCTGAGAAGGCGCCGGCGAAAAATGGACTGAGCCAAGACTTGACGAAGGTTTCAAAGGATGGATTTAGCGCGTTTCGAGCCATCCACGTCGCGAGGATTGCAATCTTCAACGGCGAGACAAAGGCAGCCAGCGAGATGCTGGAAAAGGCGAAAACTGATTTGGATGCCGCGACCAAGGACGCTCAGACATACGCCGCCGATGCGAAAGCCGCGGATCATGGCAAGAGCGGAGATAAGGCAGCCGGCGGCAAGATGGACAAGATGGATCTGATCCCGATCGACGGCGAAATCGCGATTGCCGACACGTTTGTCCCCTCGGACGAGAGAAAGAAGCATGTCGAAGCGGCCAACGAACACCTTAAGTCCGGCCGCAGCAAAGAGGCCCTTGAGGAATTGCGGCTGGGCGAGGTCGACGTCGTTTTTACTCGCTTGATGTTGCCTTTAGAGGCGACGAAGAAGCGAGTCGCGGATGCCCAGAAGTTGGCCGGCGAACACAAGTATTACGAGGCGAATCTGGCCCTCAAGGCGGCCGAAGAGGGACTGATCATTGATTCCGTGGATTTGCTGGGAGTTCCCGTCGCCGCGAATACAGCCCCGGCGGCTAAGACAGCAAAGAAATAAGCGTCCTATCCTGGTTCTGGAGGTCGTTCCGAATAATTCGGCGGGCTTCCTCTGAGCTTGCAAGCGACTTGATCGAGTGGGCTCCCAAGGACCGTTGGAGCAGGATTCTCGGACGAGTAGGTAAAGAGCCGCTCATCCGTGCCGAGAGGCTCGTTAACGAGCAAACCGACGCGGTGAAGGTCTTTTCGGGATTTTCATCGCGTCGGCATTTGTTTTGGACGGCCCGTATTCGGTGAGAACCACCGGGGCCAAATCGATGCAACAAACCCTGTTTACATTTCTCATTCTTTCAAGGAGCAAACGATGAAACGGAAGCTTACGACATTCATGGGCACATTGGGCGGGTGCGCCGCGCTGGCGTTCGCAACCGCCGCCTACGCCGCCGATCCGGCGACTCCGACCGATAAGACCGCCCGCGGCGTCACGACTCGGTCGAACACGGTGAACCCGTCGGACGCGACGGTTGCCCCAATCATCACGCACACGTGGCGCGCCAGCCAGTTGGAGAAAATGAACGTTCGCAACAGCGCCGGGGAGAAGATCGGCGCCATTGAGGATCTGGTCATCACGCCCGACGGCCGCGTCGCCTACGCGGCACTCGGCTTTGGCGGCTTCCTTGGCTGGGGCGAGAAACTGTTTGCCGTGCCCTGGCAGGATCTCCACATTCATTTGGCGGACGCCGCCCATAGCGACAATCATATCGTTCTGAACGTCACGAAAGAAGAATTGAAGGATGCCCCGGGCTTCGACAAGGCCAGTTGGCCGAATTTCGCGGATCCCAATTTCACCCGCACGATCGACACGTACTATCAGAATCGTCGGCCCACGGCTCAAAGTTGGGCACCGGCCAAGAACGGCCTGACTCAAGACTTGACGAAGGTTTCAAAGGAGGGCTATGGTGCTATTCGGGCCATCCATCTTGCCCGAATTGCGATCTTTAACGGCGATACAAAACTAGCGCAGGAGCTGCTCGGCAAGGCGAAGACGGATCTGGATGCGGCGACCAAGGATGCTCACACATTCGCCGTGCATGCGAAAGCCGCCGATCATGGCGAGAAAGGGAGTGACAAGTCCGCCGGGGGTAAGATGGATCTGATTCCGATTGACGGCGAGATTGCAATTGCCGACACGTTTGTCCCATCGGACGACAAGAAAAAGCATATCGAATCGGCCAACGAACATATCAAGTCCGGCCGCAGCAAAGAGGCCCTTGAGGAATTGCGGCTGGGCGAAGTCGACGTGGTCTTTGCGCGATTGATGTTGCCTTTGGAATCGACGAAGAAACGGGTCGCCGATGCCGAAAAGTTGGCCAGCGACCACAAGTGGTACGAGGCCAATCTGGCTCTGAAGGCGGCCGAAGGCGGCTTGGTCATCGAGTCCGTTGATCTGCTGGGCAGTCCTGTTGCATCGACTACCGCCCCAGCAGCCAAGATGTCAAAGAAATGAGCAGGCTTTCCTGCTATTAGTCTGCTGCGCACGCAGCGATGGTCCCGGGCGGCCCATTGCTGCGTGCCCTTTAGAACGCGGCTTAAGGTTTCGGTCGTGGCAGTTCAATCTTCGTAAGAAAAAGTGTTCCCATGATATATCGCATCCTCACTCTTACGCCCTTGGCCCTGAAACTTACGTTCCTGTTGCTGGGGCTAGTAATCAACGATGTCGGCGAAAGTCTTCCAGACCAGGTCTACGGAAGCTTCAGCGACAATCTGACCACGGCTTTCGCAATTGGCCAGGAGGACGTGCAATCTTCGGCCACAGATGCCAAAGCGACTCCTTATGACGTCATGAACTTTCCGTGTGATTACTAATGGCGACGATTTCTCGCGCCGCGGCTCTGGACGAAGCCTTGGACAACGCCTTCGGGATTCGCGTTTGGCTTTCAAGCCAGATGCCGACCGCGATTGCGGCGGAGCCGAGGTTCCAGAGCGACAGTGTTCTGTAACGCTAATCGTAATATGCCCGAGTGCAGAACGAGCGCATGGAGGCGAGGCACGCGGCTTGGTCCGCGTGCCTAAGTGACGCTATATTATCCGCTTTTTCATGATGGATATTGCCTTCTCAGTTCAATTAGCTATAATCAGCGTGTGCATTACAACCGCATATGAATGCACGCGAGAGTGGACGCTGAATATGCGTCGGACGACTAGATAAAGAGCACCTTGGCTTTGCCGAGGGGCTAGTTAACGAGTAAGCCGACGTGGTGGAACGCCTTGGGGCATTCTATCACGTCGGCTTTTTTTCGTTATGTCGGCGATTTGGTTCACTTGATGGCATGCGGGGTTACGTTAAGTGAGCCCCGGGCGGCTTGTCGCGTTGCAATAAATAACCTGAATAGAGTAGCGAATCATGCATCGATGCGAAGATTCTGGCAACCGGGTTTTGGACAATGACGAAGATCTGGCCCGTCGGGTGCGGCTCTCCATCGATCGGAGCCGCCTGCATGGATTGCGATTGATTGATATCGAAGTGATCGGAGACACAGTTGTCCTCAGCGGACAAGTAGTGACGTTTCATCAAAAGCAATTGGCCACCTCTTTTGCTCGTAGAGTCGCCGGAGTCATCGAGGTGGTGAACCGTTTGGAAGTGAATAATAACTGGAAGAACGATGAGCCAGGGCAGCCAAGCGTCGGGCTCCGGCAGCGTCGTGCTGATGAATCAGTAAGCCGCTGACCGTCTAGAGAGTTTGCCAGTATCCGTTGAACCATAATCGTCGGACGACTAGACAAAGAGCAGCCCAGCGCGTGCGGGAGGCTCGTTTGCGAGTAAGCCGATGTGATAGAAGGCTTTCGGGTGTTCTGTCGCGTTGGCTTTTTTCATGGCACTGGCGTTTCAAGCAACCACGCTCTCGGCATTGTCGGTGAATGCATCGCAGTCGTCGTTTCATGTCGGACGACGGCATTGGGCAGAACATAACAAGGAACCAGGTCGTGTCTGATCGGAATTCTGCAGTCGCAGTGTTTGGCTCTCATGAAAATGCGGAAGCTGCCGTCCGCGACCTTCAGAAGGGCGGCTTCGACATGAACAAGCTGTCAATTGTCGGGAAAGGTCCGGAGTTGGAAGAAAATGTCGACGGTTATTACACCACCGGCGACCGCATGCTGTATTGGGGCGAGGCAGGCGCGTGTTGGGGCGGTTTCTGGGGATTGTTATTAGGCAATGCCCTCTTCTGGGTGCCTGGCATTGGCCAGTTGTTCATGGCCGGACCGCTCGTCATGTGGATCATCGGCGCGCTCGAAGAGGCAGCCTTACTCGGTGGACTTAGCGCGCTGGGGGCCGGACTTTTCAGCATCGGCATTCCGAAGAAGAGCATCCTGCAATACGAGACCGAGGTAAAACAAGGAAAACTCCTGCTGGTCGTCCACGGGACGCCGGCGGAAATCAAATCCGCCAAGGGTTTATTAGATCAAACGGCAGCGCAGTCGATCGTGCTTCATGATGAACATGCCGCGGTCGGAGTGTAGCACGAAACATATCCCAGGGGAAGAATCATGAAGACAGCGATAAGAGCAACGGAGAAACTTCACGACTTGGGCCAGAGCCTCTGGCTCGACAACATCACCCGCGGGCTGCTGATCGGCGGAACGCTCCAGCGCTACATCCAGGAGTTCTCGGTGACGGGGCTCACCTCGAACCCCACGATTTTCGACCATGCCATCGAGAACAGTGACGACTATGACGACGCCATCTGCCGAAAAATGAAGGAAGGCAGGTCGGGCGAGTCGCTGTTCTTCGAACTGGCGCTGGAGGATCTTAGACGGGCTGCCGAACTGTTCCGGCCGATCCACGAGCAGACTGAAGGCGTCGATGGCTGGGTGTCGTTGGAGGTTTCTCCCGGACTGGCCCATGACACGGCCGGCACCCTTGCCGCAGCCAAGGAACTTCACGCTCGGGCGAGACGCCCCAATCTCTTCATTAAGATACCCGGCACCAAAGAGGGCCTGCCGGCGATTGAGGAAGCCATCTTCGCCGGTGTGCCGGTCAATGTGACCTTGCTATTCTCCCGTGAGCAATACCTGGCGGCCGCTGAGGCGTATCGGCGAGGCATCGAGCGCCGGATTGCTGTTGGTTTGAAGCCCGACGTTAGTTCCGTGGCTTCGATGTTCATCAGCCGATGGGATGTCGCGGTCTCGGGAATGGTACCCGCAAATCTGCATGACCAACTTGGCATTGCCATCGCAAAGCGCACTTACAAGGCTTATCGCACCCTGATCGACTCCGCGACTTGGCAGCGTCTTCTCAACGCTGGTGCCCGTCCGCAGCGTCTTCTGTGGGCCAGCACGGGGACCAAGGACCCCTCGGCCTCCGATCTGCTATACGTCAAAGCCCTGGCCGCTCCGTTCACGATAAACACCATGCCCGAGGGGACCCTGAATGCCCTGGCCGCGCATGGGGAGGTCGAAGACGCGTTGGCTGCCGATGGCGGGGACTGCGAGGAGGCGCTCGCCAGGTTCGCGAAAGCCGGCATCGATGTCGACGCCCTGGCCACTCGGCTCCAGGATGAAGGGGCCAAATCGTTCGTCCAATCCTGGAAAGAACTGATGACCTGCATCGCCTCCAAGAGTGATGCACTAAGGTGATTCAATCGACGTCTACTCGAGAAACCGATTGCTCGTTTTCCATCAATCCAATGATCGTCAAACCAATTTCTTCGAGGTGAAACCATGGTGGCTCCCACCGTCCCGAATCCCATCGGCACGTCACCCCCAGGCATCGATCGGAATAATCGTCCATCGGACCCAGGCGGCGATAGCGGCAAACAGCCGTGGTACAGAGGCGATAAGCTGGTGAAATGGATTGTTCCAGCCCTGGTCCTGGCTCCTGTGGTACTGATTGTAGTCCCGGACTTGCTGCAAAAGTGGTTATGGATGCGCCAACTCAATTATTCCGGCATTTTCTGGACGTTGCTTTCGGTCAAATGGGGCATGACTTGCGTGGCCTTCATCGGCGCGTTCCTTTTCCTTGGGATCAACCTTCGTCAGGCGGCCAGAAACGCCTTCGCGCTGGCTGAAGACATCGATGACGACAAAACCGCTACTCTCCGAAAGTCGCACGTCATCGAAATACGCGGCATCACGATCCCGCGTCATGCTCTGACGCAATTCACGGCACTAGTTACGGCGATCATCGCTGCGATCTTTGCACTGGGCTTCTATACGCAATGGGACACGTATCTACGTTTTCGCTACGGCGGATCGTTTGGGACGGCTGATCCTGTCTTTGGGGTCGATCTGGGGTTTTACCTCTTCAGCCTTCCTTTCTATCAGCTTCTCCAGGGCAGCCTCGTGTTCTTGACGGCTCTGGCAACCGTGGGCGTCGTTGCTCAATATGCGTACTTCGAATCGATGCGGCTCGAGGCCGGCCGGAGAATCGAGACGTTGGGCAATGCCGTTCCGCATCTTTCCATACTCCTTTTCGTTCTGGCCGCCGCACTTGGATGGGGTTATTACCTTGATCGGTTCAACTTGCTGTACTCCACGATGGGCGTTGTGTATGGCGTTGGATATACGGCGGATCACGTGACCATGATTGCCCTTTGGGTCATGATCAGCGCCTCGGTAGCCGCCTGCGCGCTTCTCGTGGCCAATTTCTTCCGTCCGCGATTGAAACCGATGGCGATCGGAGTGGCCGTCTACGCGGCACTCTATGTCGTTGGAATCGTGTTCATTCCTGGTCTGGTGCAAGCGTTTGTGGTTCAACCTAATGAGCTCAAGTTGGAAACGCCTTACTTGACGAACTACATCGACTTTACCCGAAAGGCCTACAACCTTGAGCCGATCCAGGAAACCTCGTACCCGGCGCTGGAGGATCTGACGCCGGAAATGATTGCCAGGAACCAAGGCACGATTCAAAACATTCGCCTCTGGGATGCGCGTCCGCTGCTTCAGACCTATGAGCAGACTCAAGCCATACGTCTCTACTACGAGTTCTACAATGTGGACGTGGATCGCTACCACACGGCGGATGGCTATCACCAGGTGATGCTTGCGACCCGCGAACTCTCGGAACAACTTCCGGCTAAAGCCCGCACGTGGGTCAATCAGAACCTGCAGTTCACGCACGGCGAGGGTGTCGTGATGAACTTTGTGTCAAAGATCACGCCGGGGGGATTTCCGGAGTTTCTCATCGAGAACGTTCCGCCAGAATGCAAAGACGGTCTGAGCCTTACTCAGCCCGCTATTTACTATGGAGAGGCGATGCCTGGTTCGAGGATCGTTGCCACGGGCGTGAAGGAGTTCGACTACCCGAAGGGCAATAAAAACGTCTATGCCAGCTATGAAGGCAACGGCGGAATCCCGATCGATAGCTTTGCCAAGCGGCTCTTGTTCGCCTGGACGCATTCGGACATCAACATATTACTCACCTCTTATCTCGAGCCAGGCAGCCGAATTCAGATTTGGCGCGACGTGCAGCAGCGAGTGTCGCAAATCGCTCCATTTCTGAAGCTGGATGCCGATCCCTACGCGGTCGTGAGCGACGGCAAACTGTATTGGATTCAGGATGCCTACACCGTTTCAGACCATTTTCCTTATTCGAATCCTCACAAAATGGAATTTGGCGCCCGACTGAATTACATCCGCAATTCGGTGAAAGCTGTCGTGGACATGTACGATGGCACCGTCTCCTTCTACGTGATGGATCCCAAGGATCCCGTGCTCGAAGTCTATCGGCGGGCATTTCCGGATGTTTTCAAGGACCTGAGTGAACTGTCGCCGGACCTGAAACTCCACCTGCGTTATCCTCAGGATCTTTTCGGCATTCAAGCCGCCCAATACGCCAGCTTCCACATGACCGATCCGCAGGTCTTCTACAACCGCGAGGATCTGTGGGTGGCGCCGCAGGAGAAGTACGACGGCAAAGTGACCGGCATGGACCCCTATTACATCTTGATGAAGCTTCCGGAAAGCGACCAGTTGGAGTACCTGATCATGAGTCCTTTCACGCCGCAAAACAGGGACAACATGATCGCCTGGCTCGCCGCGCGCTGTGATTTCCCCGATTACGGAAAGATGGTCTTTTACGAGTTGCCCAAGGAGAAGCTGATCTACGGGCCAAACCAGATTGGAGCCATGATCGACCAGAACACGACGATTTCACAGCAACTGACCCTTTGGGACCAGAAGGGATCCGGAGTCATTCGGGGGAAACTTGTCGTGATTCCCATCGAGAATTCGTTCCTTTACGTGGTCCCGCTTTATCTCAGAGCCGAGGGTACGAATTTTCCCCAGCTCAAGCGCGTCATTGCGGCAACGGGAAACAAGGTCGTGATGGAGCCGACGCTGGACGAAGCTCTGAGCGCTTTGTTCGATGCTTCACCGAGCCATCAAACCGAAACGCCGGCGATAACAAGCAGTACGGAAATGGATCAAGTCAGGGTTCAAGTTGCGGGACTTCAGAAAGCGATTGAGGCGCTCAAACAGCTACTGGACGAGCCTGTGTCAAGTCCATCGGTGATCGCAGCACCGAGCAAGTGATGACCGTTCGTTGTGGCCAGTTACGGGTCTGTTTATAGCGGTGCCCAGGCAGGAATGGCGAGGGCCGGCCGGAGCATGATCTCGCTCCGGCCGGCTGGACGCGACAACGAACGGGTTCTGAAGGGCCAAATAATAATTCGGCGCTGCCGTAAACTCAAGGAGACGTCAACATGACCATCGGTTTCGAGAAGCTCCGACGTCTCATTGGCGGGGAACGAGCGATTGAGGTTCCCGACCAAGGGCAAGGTGAAGGCAGGTCTGCGGCGGTCGATGGGTTCGATTCCCTCGCGAAACTCGCCTTGGATCTTCGCTGGTCCTGGAATCATGCCACCGACGAGGTGTGGCGGCAACTCGATCCCGAACTGTGGGAAATAACGCATAATCCTTGGGTTGTCTTGCAGACAGTCTCGCGCGACCGGATCAGGCGCGTGTTAGCCGATCCCGGTTTTCGCAAACAAATTGATGACTTGGCGCAGTGCAGGCGTCACGCGGAGGAGACGCCCGCCTGGTTTCAGCAACACCATCCCCAGTCTCCCCTAACCTGCGCCGCTTATTTCAGCATGGAATTCATGCTGAGCGAAGCTTTGCCGATCTACTCGGGCGGCCTTGGCAATGTGGCCGGCGACCAGCTTAAGACTACCAGTGATCTGGGCGTGCCGGTCGTGGGCGTGGGACTGCTCTATCAGCAAGGTTACTTTCGCCAGGTGATCGACAGGGACGGGGCACAGCAAGCCCTGTTTCCATACAACGATCCGGGGCAATTGCCGATCACGCCTTTGCGCCGAGCCAACGGCGAGTGGTTGCGGTTGGAAATTGCCTTGCCCGGGTACTCCGTCTGGCTGCGCGCGTGGCAAGTCAAGGTTGGCCGAGTCAAGTTGTACCTGCTGGACAGCAATGACGCCGCGAATTTCCCCGCTCATCGAGGGATCACCAGCGAATTGTATGGCGGCGACCCGGAGCTGCGCCTCAAGCAAGAACTGCTCTTGGGAATCGGTGGATGGCGGTTGCTCCACGCACTCGGCATCCAACCGGAAGTCTGCCACCTGAATGAAGGTCATGCAGCCTTCGCCATTTTGGAGCGAGCTCGGACTTTCATGGAAGACAGCTCGCAGCCTTTCGACGTCGCACTGACGGTCACGCGAGCGGGAAATCTTTTCACCACACACACGGCGGTGACTGCCGGCTTCGACCGCTTCGCAGCTGCTTTGATCGAGCAGTATCTCGGTCGGTTCGCCAAAGAAAAGCTTGGCATTACAGTCCACGAGTTGCTGGCCTTGGGCCGCCGGAATCCGGACGACTCGTCCGAGAGTTTCAACATGGCATATTTGGCAATCCGCGGGAGTGGTGCGGTCAACGGCGTGAGTCGGCTGCACGGGCAAGTGAGCCGCCAAATTTTCGAGCCGCTCTTTCCGCACTGGCCAGAGGACGAAGTACCGGTCGGATACGTGACCAACGGAGTCCATATGCCGACCTGGGATTCGGCCCCGGCCGATGATCTTTGGACCGAAGCCTGCGGCAAGGACCGCTGGCTCGGGACGACGGAAACCCTGGAGCACGACATTCGCCGCGTCACGGACGCCAAGCTTTGGAAATTTCGCTCGGCCGCCAGAAAGTCTCTTGTTGAATACGCCCGCGAGCGATTGTCCGGGCAACTGGCCGCGTCCGGCGGGTCGCCGGACGCGATTGACGGAGCGCGGCATCTATTTGATCCCAACGTTCTGACGCTGGGCTTTGCACGCCGCTTCGCGACCTACAAGAGACCGGACTTGCTTTTGCACGATCCAGCGCGCTTGCAACACCTTTTGACGAATGGAGAACGACCGGTGCAGCTCATCATCGCCGGCAAGGCCCATCCCGAAGACCGGCCGGGACAAGCCCTGATTCAAAAATGGATAAAGTTTATTCGCCGGCCCGCGATCCGCTCCCACGTGATCTTCTTGAGCGACTACGACATGCTGCTGACCGAGCATCTCGTGCAGGGAATCGACGTCTGGATCAATACGCCACGCCGCCCCTGGGAAGCATGTGGCACGAGCGGCATGAAAGTCCTCGTCAACGGAGGGGTCAATCTCTCGGAGTTGGATGGCTGGTGGGCCGAAGCCTACACGCCTGAGGTGGGCTGGGCGCTGGGGGACGGCAAAGACCATGGCGACGACCCCGCTTGGGACGCCATCGATGCCGACGCGCTCTACGACCTTCTGGAGCGGGAAGTGGTTCCAGAGTTTTACTCCCGCGACGAGAGCGGCATTCCCACTGCGTGGGTCCATCGCATGCGCGAAAGCATGGCGCGATTGACGCCGCGCTTTTCCGCCAACCGCACCGTGCGAGAGTACACCGAGCAACATTACCTTCCGGCCGCCATCGCTTACCGTGAGCGCAGCGCGGACAACGGCAAGCTCGGCGCAAAAGTGGTCAATTGGCGGCACGCGCTGAACCAAGGATGGGACGCAGTACGCTTCGGCGAAGTGAAAGTTGAGACTCACGGCGAGCAGCACGACTTTGAGGTCCAGGTATTTCTGAACGACCTCGACCCCAAGGCTGTGCGGGTCGAACTGTACGCCGACGGCACCATGGACAGTGCTCCGGTGCGGCAGGCGATGAAGCGAGTTCGCCAACTGGCCGGCATGTCGGGCGGCTACGTTTACGGCGCCGCTGCGTTTGCGGATCGCCCAGCAGCCGACCACACGCCGCGACTCATACCGCGGCATGACGGCGTGTCGGTTCCTCTGGAAGACGTTCGCATCCTGTGGCAGCGATGATCCAATCTGATGAAGTCCTGCAAAGCACAGGAGGCCTAACAAACACGAAGCCTCTTGCCTTTCCGAGTCCGAGGCGTAAAATCAAGGCCAAGCCAGTGATGCTGGCTCAGATCAGCGGTTAGTTCAAAGTTGTCGGACGACTAGATGAAGGGCAGCCCGGCCGTGCCGGGAGGCCCGTTAGCAAGTAAGCCGACGTGGTAGAAGGCCTTCTGGCATTCTATCACGTCGGCTTTTTTTATTGATTTGGTGCTTAATGGACGCCAATCTTGTTCGGCAACAACGAACTGCGTGAATTCTTGACGGCAGGCAGAAGGGCATTTCGCCCCGAAACGTCAAGGATGTTCCTTCGAAGGAGAGAGATTTCAATGACTACGGCAACGAAACACCCGGCATGCAAAGATCACCAGGCTGCGGCTTCGGAACACGAAGCAGCCGCACATCACCATCGCGAAGCGGCCCATCACCACGAACTCGGCGAACACGACGAGGCAAAGGTGCATGCCGCCTCGGCCCAAACGCATAGCCAGGATGCAGACCGTCACACCAAGACTGCACACCAGCATTCGCAAAAGTAGACCAAGGACATCGTGATTGCGGCAGCGCCGGGTCCCATTGCGACAGGACTCGGCACTGCCGCATCGAAGACTTGCCGGGAGAGCGCGTCGTGATGTGCCCTAACAAATGAATTGTTGACTCATCGCAACCACATCGGCCGAGAGCCATCCAACCAACCAAAACAAGGAACAAATCATGTCAGACCAGAACTCTGTCGTAGCAATGTATTCGTCTCATGAAAAGGCGGAAGCCGCCGTCCGCGAACTTCAAAAGAGCGGATTCGACATGAAGAAATTGTCGATCGTAGGCAGGGATTACCAGACGGAAGAGAATGTCATCGGTTACTACACCACCGGCGACCGCATGATGTATTGGGGCAAGCTGGGGGCTCTCTGGGGCGGCTTTTGGGGCCTGCTGTTCGGCTCCGCATTCTTCATCGTGCCGGGCGTTGGCCCACTGCTTGTGGCAGGACCGCTCGTCCTGTGGATCGTCGGCGCTCTTGAGGGGGCCGTCGTAACCGGCGGCCTCACCGCCCTCGGCGCTGGACTCTATAGCATCGGCATTCCGAAGAACAGCGTCTTGCAATATGAGACCGAGGTAAAGAACGGCAGGCTCCTGCTGGTTGCGCATGGGACCTCCAAGGAAGTCGCGCGGGCCAGGGATATTCTCTCTCGGACTGAATCGCAGACGACAACGGTTTACACGGAACCGGTCACTGCGGGAGTGTAACGGGACAAGTCTTGCCGCCAACCTGGTGACCGTCATGCACCGTACCCGGAAACTTGTTCGTCGGACGTACACGGGAGGACAGAAGTGAAATATTCGAAAAGATTTAGGGTGCCTCCCGGTTCTTCCGTCAAGCTCAAGGACGTGGACCCTGGGTTCAAGGACCACCATGAAGGCCACCAGGCGGCGGCTAAGGAAATCGAGCAATACCGCGAGAGGCTGAGGGAACTGCAAGAATTGCTTTATGCGGATGGACGGCGATCGCTCCTGATTTGTCTACAGGCGCTGGACGCGGGGGGCAAGGACGGCACGATCAATCACATACTGGGCTCGATGAATCCGCAAGGTTGCAAGGTGGTGGGCTTCAAGCAACCGTCCGCCGTGGAGCTTTCCCACGATTTTCTGTGGCGGATTCATCGCGCCACGCCTGCGCGAGGTGAAGTGACGATCTTCAATCGGTCGCATTACGAGGACGTGTTGATCGCTCGCGTGCATAAGCTGGTTTCAAAGGAGATCTGGTCGACCCGTTACGATCGCATCAACGCATTCGAGAGTGGGCTCTTCGAGGACGACACGCATATCCTGAAGTTCTTCCTGCACATCTCCAGGGATGAGCAACTGAAACGCTTCAAAGCTCGGCTCGATGATCCTGCCAAGCAATGGAAGATCAGCGAGGCCGATTACAAGGAGCGCTCCTACTGGGACGACTACACGCCGGCTTACGAGGAGGCACTCTCCCGGTGCAGCACCGAGCAGTCCCCCTGGTTCATCATCCCTTCCGATCACAAGTGGTTCCGGAATCTCGCCGTGGCCCGAATCGTCGTGGAGTACCTGGAAGGGCTGAAGATGACGTTCCCACCACCCACGGTGGATATCGAGCAGATTCGTAAAGAGTACCACTCCGCGAAGAAGCATAGCCATTGACGCCAAAGGCTCACTTGGCGAGACGGCACGGTCGTCGTGCTTTTGCCTGCGGTCGTCGGCGAATGTTCTTTCCGGCCACGTGATAAAGAGAGAAGTGGAGCAACTTGACGTGCCTGAACTGGCTTCAACGAGCTGCCCAGCATTTTTCGACGAACCTGAGAGAACAGTAAGAGCTTTTCGACACTCCTCGATTGACATCGAGCACCTGGCACAAGACGACGACAAGCAAATAAGGCAGACCCAACATGAAAGCTAACGCCGATCAGTCCAAGGCTCACGAATCGAAGCCTGATGCAAAGTCCCAATCGAAGCCGAATCCAAAAGACGACTTGAAATCTCTTCCGATGCCGGAAGTCGAAAAGAAACTGGAGTCGTCCAAGGAGGGACTCAGTCAAGCCGAGGCCGAGAAACGGCTGACGAAATATGGACCGAACGAGATCAAGGAAGAGAAGACCAATCTGCTGCTGAAACTCCTCAGCTACTTTTGGGGGCCGATTCCTTGGATGATTGAAGTGGCCGTGATTTTGTCGGCGGTCGTAGGACACTGGCTTGATTTCGGGGTCATCCTCCTCTTGCTGGTTTCGAACGCCTTGGTCGGATTCTGGGAAGAACACCAGGCGGGTAACGCCATCGCCGCCCTGAAGGCCAGGCTGGCGATCAAGGCAAAAGTACGGCGCGACGGAAAGTGGATCAACCCGAAGGCGTCGGAGTTGGTGCCGGGCGACGTCATACGCCTGCGCTGGGCGATATTGTGCCGGCGGATGCGCGCTTGTTGGAGGGGGATCCAGTAGAAGTTGATCAGTCCGCCTTGACCGGAGAATCGTTGCCCGTAACGTGCAACCCCGGCGGGGCCGTGTATTCGGGGTCGATTATCCGCGTGGGCGAAATCGAC
Source organism: uncultured Planctomycetia bacterium (assembly GCA_963807715.1). Classification (GTDB taxonomy): domain Bacteria; phylum Planctomycetota; class Planctomycetia; order Pirellulales; family PALSA-1355; genus CAWECK01. Next base: position 156,133 of record CAWECK010000008.1, on the reverse strand, counting down.
GCGATGGTATATGCCACCGGGACGAACACCTATTTCGGCAAGACCGCGCAGTTGGTGCAGGAGGCGCACACCGTCAGCCATTTCCAGCAAGCCGTGATGAAGATTGGCGATTACCTGATCTTCCTCGCGTTGGCTTTGGTGTCGGTGATTATTTTGGCCGGTCTCTTCCGTGGCGAACCGATGCTGTTCGCGACACCTCCCCAGGATCCCGTCCTGTTATTCGCGCTAATTCTCACGGTCGCGGCCATTCCCGTGGCGATGCCGACGGTGCTGTCGGTGACCATGGCGGTCGGCGCCCGCCTGCTCGCGACAAAAGAGGCGATCGTGACCCGGTTGGCCGCCATCGAGGAATTGGCGGGAGTGGATATTCTATGCGCGGACAAGACCGGCACCCTGACCCAGAACAAGCTGACGCTGGGCGATCCGTTCAGCGTCGAAGGTATTCCCGCCGATCAAGTCATCCTCGACGCCGCTCTGGCGTCGCGCGCGGAAGACAAGGACCCCATCGACCTGGCCGTGATTGGCGGCCTGAAGAACGATCAGGCCTTGAAGGACTACCAGGTGGTCCATTTCTTGCCGTTTGACCCGGTGCATAAGCGCCACCGAGGCCACCGTCAAGACCGCCGACGGAAAACAATTCAAGGTCACCAAGGGAGCGCCGCAGGTGATTCTGGCGATGTCGGCAAACCTTGGGCAGGTCAAGCCCGCCGTCGAGAAAGCCGTCAACGAATTTGCAGCACGCGGCTTCCGATCCCTGGGAGTGGCCCGAGAAGATCAGGATGGCCAATGGCAGTTTCTCGGCGTGTTGTCCTTGTTCGATCCGCCGCGCGAGGATGCCAAAGCAACCGTCGCCAGCGCACGGGAGATGGGCGTGACGATCAAGATGGTTACGGGGGATCAAATCGCCATCGCTCAGGAAATGTCCCGAACACTAGGGCTGGGCGCGAACATCCTTGATGCCGCCGGACTGGGCGACACGCAGCATCACGAAAGTGCGCAGCAGGCGGAGGCCATCGAAAAAGCGGACGGCTTCGCCCAGGTATTCCCCGAACATAAATTTCACATTGTTGACGTCTTGCAGCAGCGCGGCCACATCGTCGGCATGACCGGCGACGGGGTGAATGACGCCCCCGCGCTGAAGAAAGCAGACTGCGGCATCGCCGTTTCCGGCGCGACGGACGCCGCCCGCGCGGCGGCGTCGATCGTGCTGGTGGCGCCCGGCCTTTCGGTGATCATCGACGCGATCAAGCAGAGCCGGAAAATCTTCCAACGGATGAACAGTTACGCAATTTACCGCATCGCCGAGACGCTGCGCGTGCTGTTCCTCATGACGCTCGCGATCCTGATCTTTAAGTTTTATCCCGTGACGGCGGTGATGATCGTGATGATCGCGTTGCTGAACGACGGAGCCATTCTTTCCATCGCCTATGACAATGTTCATTACAAGAATAAGCCCGAGGCCTGGAACATGCGGTTGGTGCTGCAGATCTCCACCGTGCTCGGGGTCATCGGGGTCGTGGCCGCTTTCGGCCTGTTTTATCTCGGCGAGGTAGTCTTCAAGCTCGATCGCGATCTGATCCAAACGCTGATGTACCTGAAGCTGTCCGTCGCCGGACATTTGACGATTTTCCTGACACGCACACGCGGACCATTTTGGTCGATTCGCCCAGCCCGAATTCTGTGGGTGGCCGTGCTCGGCACGCAAGCTATCGCGACTCTGATTGCGGTATTTGGGTTCGGGCTCATGACGCCGCTCGGCTGGGGTTGGTCAATGTTCGTTTGGGCTTACGCCCTGGCTTGGTTCCTTTTGAACGACCGCGTGAAACTGCTCGCCTATCGAATCTTCGACCCGAAGAAACCTCCGTTGTTGGCCAAACGGGCCAAGAAGACGTTTAACCTGACACCGCAGATCGCCGCACGGGCCTATGAGCTTTACGACCGGCGAGTCCACGGCCAAAGCCAGGCAGATCAAGACTGGCTTGAGGCGGAGCAGTCCATTCGCAATGGGTCGGCGTCCAAATGAACCAACTTGAGCCGCATAAGGGCATTGCCGAAAGAACGAAGATGAAGACTGAAATCGCCAAGGCCAGGACCACGGGGATTGCGCAGGGAACGTTCCCGCATCCTGACGATAAACGGCGGCTCGTCCAGCCTCAAGTTCGCGCTCTTTGAACGGACGGATCCGGCCGTACAGCTTCTGTCGGGGCAAGTCGATCGGATCGGGCTGAAGGATGCCCGCTGGATCGTCGAACGGACCGGCGGCGACCGCGAGGAGGAGCGTTGGGTCGATGCTCCTGATCTGAAGGCGGCCGCAGGGCTGGTGATCGATTGGCTTAAACGCACGGTTGGGTTTGCGGGAATCGCCGCGATTGGGCATCGTGTTGTTCATGGGGGAAGCCGCTGCCATCAGCCCGAACGCATCACGGCGGAACTGATCGCGGAATTGCGCAGGATCAGCTCGTTCGACCCCGAGCACATGCCGGGCGAGATCGATCTGATCGAGGCGTTCCGAAGCTGTGATCCCAATTTACTTCAGATTGTGTGTTTCGATACCGCATTTCATCACGACATGCCACGGGTGGCCCAGATCGTGCCGATCCCCCGGCGGTTCGAGGCCGACGGCATCCGGCGTTACGGGTTTCATGGCCTGTCGTATGCGTATTTGATGGAGGAATTGGCCCGGGTTGCCAGCCCACGGGAACCCCAAGGTCGCGTCGTCCTTGCGCACCTCGGCGCCGGCGCGAGTCTGGCAGCAGTCCGCGACGGCCATTCCTTCGACACCACCATGGGCTTCACTTCGGCTTCCGGGCTGGTTATGGGGACGCGTACTGGCGACGTCGATCCGGGACTCGTCCGCTTTCTGTCGCGGACCAAGGGGATGACGCCCGACCAGTTCGGCAATCTAGCGATCCACGAGTCCGGCCTGCTCGGCGTCTCCGAGACCAGTTCCGATGTGCGCGAACTCCTGGCACGGCAGAGTGTCGATGTTCGAGCCGCCGAAGCGATCGAACTTTTTTGCTACCAGGCCAAGAAGTGGATCGGCGCCTTCGCTGCGGCGCTCGGCGGAATGGATTCCTTGGTGTTCGCCGGGGGGATCGGCGAGAACTCGCCCGAGATTCGTCGCCGAATCTGCGCAGGCCTGGAATTCCTCGGGATCGCCTTGGACGATGGCCGCAACTCGTCCAACGCCCTCTTGATCTCGACCGACCGGAGCCCCGTGAAGGTGCGCGTCATCCGCACCGACGAAGCATTGATGATCGCCAAGGCCGCGGTACGTCTCGCGGCCTTGCCGTCATGACACTCATGACTCACGAATTCAGATCGATCCAACCTATCGAAGGAGCCAAGCAATGTTGACAATCGAAATCAAGAAAGCTCCCCTGCCGCAGGAGCAACTCCGCAAGATCAACGCCTACTGGCGGGCCGCTAATTATCTGTCCGTGGGGCAGATTTATCTCTACGACAATCCATTGCTGCGCGAGCCGCTGAAACTTTCACACGTCAAGCCGTTGGTAGTCGGACATTGGGGCACGACACCAGGCCAGAACTTCATCTACGTGCATTTGAACCGCGTCATCAAGAAGTATGACCTGAATATGTTCTACGTCGCCGGTCCCGGGCACGGAGGCCCGGCGCTGGTGGGCAACGTTTACCTCGAAGGCACCTGGAGCGAGGTTTATCCGGACGTCACTCAGGACGAAGCCGGCATGAAAAAGCTGTTCAAGCAATTCTCGTTTCCCGGTGGGATTTCCAGCCACGTAGCTCCGACCACGCCGGGGTCGATTCACGAAGGGGGGGAACTTGGCTATTCACTCAGCCATGCTTTCGGGGCCGCGTTCGACAATCCCGATTTGATCGTGGCCTGCGTCATTGGCGACGGCGAAGCGGAAACCGGCCCCTTGGCGACCTCATGGCAATCCAACAAGCTCCTTGACCCGATTACCGACGGAGCCGTGCTGCCGATCCTGCACCTGAATGGCTTCAAGATCAGCAACCCGACGGTCCTGGCCCGCATCGAGCATGAAGAATTGGAACAATTCCTGCGAGGCTGCGGCTGGATGCCCTACTTTGTGGACGGCGATGACCCGGAAACAATGCACCAGCTCATGGCTGGCACCCTGGACAAGGCCATCGAAGAAATCCGGGAAATCCAAGCGAACGCGCACAACAACTATGACCCGAGTCGGCCACGCTGGCCCATGATCGTCCTCAAATCGCCCAAGGGCTGGACGGGACCGAAGGTCGTCGATGGTTTGAAAGTCGAAGGAACCTTCCGTGCGCACCAGGTGCCCCTCCTGGTGGATACCGAGCACCCCGAACATGTTCAGCAGCTTGAAAGCTGGATGAAAAGCTACAAGGCCGAGGAACTGTTCGATGAAAACGGGCGCCTGATGCCGGAACTGGCCGAGCTGGCGCCGAAGGGTGATCGGCGGATGGGCGCGAATCCGCACACCAATGGCGGAATTCTGCTGCGCAACTTGCGCATGCCGGATTTTCGCATTCACGCCGTGAGTGTGCCTTCGCCCGGTGCCGTAGACGGCCAAGATACGCTGGTACTTGGCAAGTTTTTGCGTGACGTGGCCCAGTTGAACCAGAATAATTTCCGCGTGTTTGGCCCCGATGAGACCCTCTCGAATCTCTTGGGCGCGGTCTTTGAAGTCACGGATCGCCAGTGGGATGCTCGGGAAGTTGAAAACGACGAGTTCCTCGCCCCGGCCGGACGCGTGCTGGACTCGATGCTCAGCGAGCATCAGTGCGAGGGTTGGTTGGAAGGATATCTGCTGACCGGGCGGCACGGACTGTTCAACAGCTACGAGGCATTTATCCGGATCGTCGACTCGATGTTCAGCCAGCACGCCAAGTGGCTGAAGGTAACGTCGGAACTCCCCTGGCGGCGAAAAATCGCCTCGCTGAATTATCTGCTCGCGTCCCACGTTTGGCAGCAGGATCACAACGGATTCACGCACCAGGATCCCGGATTCATCGACCACGTCATCAACAAGAAGGCCGATATCGTTCGCGTTTATCTGCCGCCGGACGCCAATTGCCTGCTTTCGGTCTTCGATCACTGCCTGCGCAGCCGGCATTATGTCAACGTCGTGGTGGCCGGCAAGCATGCTTTGCCGCAATGGCTAACCATAGACGCCGCTGTGGTCCATTGCACGGAAGGAATTGGCATCTGGCAATGGGCCAGCAACGACCAGGACGCCGAGCCCGACGTGGTGATGGCCTGCTGCGGAGATACTCCCACGCTGGAGGTTCTGGCCGCCGTGTCCATTCTTCGCCGACATCTGCCGGATCTGAAAATCCGAGTGATCAACGTCGTCGATCTGATGAAGTTGCAGTCTGCCAGCGAGCACCCGCACGGACTAAGCGAGACGGATTACGACTCGCTTTTCACCAAGGACAAGCACATCGTCTTTGGCTTTCACGGATACTCCTCGGTGGTCCACCGGCTGACCTATCGCCGCATTAATCGCCACTTGCATGTCCGCGGCTATAAGGAAGAAGGAACCATCACCACGGCCTTCGACATGAGGGTGCAGAATGATCTCGATCGTTTTCATCTGGTGCAAGACGTGGTCGACCGGTTGCCGTTTTTGGGCACTAAGGGTGCCCACCTCAAGCAGTTAATGAAGGACAAGCTCATCGAGCACAAGCATTACATCGATAAGAACGGCCAGGATTTGCCGGAGATTCGCAACTGGAAATGGAGCGATTCCCAATGAATTCGCAACTGCTTATCGACACCGCACGAACGCTCGTCGCCGGCGACAAGGGCCTGTTGGCAATGGACGAAAGCAATTCAACCTGCAACAAACGATTTGCCAAGGTGGGGATTCCGCAAACCGAGGAGACTCGGCGCGCCTATCGGGAGTTGATCCTCACCACCCCCCGTCTCGGTGAATGCATCAGCGGCGTGATCCTCTACGACGAGACGATCCACCAGCGAAAGAAGAATGGCGGTCCTTTCGTTAAGGCCATCATCGACGCCGGCATAATTCCCGGCATCAAAGTCGATATCGGTGCCAAGGACCTGGCGGGGCACTCCGGAGAAAAAATAACCGAGGGCTTGGACGGATTGCGCGGTCGCCTTCAGGAGTATTTTCGGATGGGCGCCCGTTTTGCCAAGTGGCGCGCAGTGATTGCCTTGGGCAATGGCATTCCCAGTCGCGGCTGCATCGAGGCCAACGCGCATGGGTTGGCTCGGTACGCCGGGTTATGCCAGGAAGCCGGACTAGTCCCTGTCGTCGAGCCGGAGGCACTTATGGAGGGGGAGCATGACCTGGAGCGGTGCCGGGAAGTGACGGAGGAAGTCCTGCAAACGGTCTTCAACCAGCTTTACACGCAACGCGTCATGCTGGAAGCTGTGATTCTGAAGCCGAATATGGTGCTCCCGGGATCGACCTGTCCCACGCAAGAAACGGTCGACGAGGTGGCCGACGTCACAGTGCAGTGTCTCTTGCGAACCGTACCTGCGGCCGTTCCTGGAATTGCCTTCCTGTCAGGCGGCCAATCCGGCGAACTGGCCTCGGCCCGTTTGAATGCCATGAACGTCAGATTCAAGTCGCGGCTGCCCTGGGCATTGGCGTTTTCGTTCGCCCGCGCCATCCAGCAACCGGCATTGGAGATTTGGCAAGGCAAGGAGGCGAACGTGTTGGCGGCGCAGCAGGCTCTGTATCACCGAGCCAAATGCAATCGGGATGCGCGACGCGGCGAATACAATTGTACGATGGACGGAAAATGACCAGGAAGGAACGGAAACCCTCGATTGATTGGCCGGAAGGCGTGCCGCCGAGATCGTCGAACTTGCACGCCCGAGACTTCGACCGTTCGACCCCGGCACGGACAGGGTAGAGAGAACGATTAACAGAGCAGCAACAAGTGTAGTACGTCGATCTCCACCCGACACCAGTGTGGACCATAGATGAGTTCAATGGACAAGGGAGACTCGTCGTGCTCTATGAATTCTGGCACAATTTTAGCCACAATCTTTTTAAGCCACTGTTGATGTTTTTCTACATGGGATTTGCGGCCCCAATTCTGGGCGTAAAGCTCGACTTTCCATACATCATCTATCAAGGACTGACGATTTATCTATTGGCTGCCATCGGCTGGCACGGTGGGGAAGAGTTGGCCGCGATGCCACCCGAGACGCTCCTTGAGGCGTTCGGGTTCATGGGAGTCGGTTTTTTCACTAACTTGGTAATCGGAATCCTGGCCTACGCCATCCTGTGTCGCGCGACCAACCTGCGTCAGATCGATAAAGCAACCGTCGCGGGATTCTACGGCTCAGACTCGGCGGGCACATTTGTCACATGCCTGGGGGCTTTGTCGACAGCCGGCATCGCGTACGCTCCGTACATGCCCGTTTTGCTGGCGGTCATGGAGATTCCGGGCTGCCTTGTCGCGCTATATCTGGTGTCGCGTCTGCGCCGCGAGGGAATGGATCCCAACGGCAACATGCCTGGAGAACCGGATTACGATCCGAAACGCAAACCGTCCTATGCTCACGTCGACGAGCACGGCGTCGTAGCTGCGATTAATCCTGACATCCAATTGGAGGCCGACCTGTCGCTCGAAGACGGGAGTCAATCCACGGAGGCTTACGAACAAGAAGTTCTGAAAGTCGCCGCCGATACGGGAGCCATGGGAATCTTCAGTCGCGAGTTGCTGCACGAAATCTTCCTCAATCCAGGGATTTACTTGCTGTTTGGGGGCATCACGATCGGCTTTATCAGCCGTCTGCAAGGCATTCACGTGGTCGAAAAGGACGACCCCTTCTTTGTCAGCATGTTCCAAGGAGCACTGTGCTTATTCCTATTGGAAATGGGAATGACGGCTTCCAGGAAGCTTATGGACTTAAAGACGGCGGGCTGGCAATTCATCGCCTTTGGCGTACTTGCTCCCAATCTGTTTGCCACGATCGGGATGTGCGTTGCTCACGCTTACTCGTATTCGCTCGGCCAAGCATTTGAGGTCGGCACGTACACGCTATTTGCTGTGTTGTGTGGCGCCGCCTCGTATATCGCCGTACCCGCCGTGCAACGTCTTGCGATTCCCGAGGCCAGCCCGACTTTGCCGCTCGCCGCGTCGCTCGGCCTGACCTTTTCTTACAACGTGACTATCGGCATCCCGGTCTACATCATGATCGCCGAGGTTTTGACCAGGCAATTGCCCGTTGTGCCGTTGTCGCCTGGATGAGCGTGAACAATCGAACGTTGGCTCAAATGTAAGCGTCCGGCCATCAGGACCCGGTCGAGAAGCCGGTGCCGGGCGAACCGCGACGTTTCCAGTAAGTTCAAGACTTGCCTGCCGAGATGCACCGCGCGCGCTTGCGCAGGGGACAGAAATACGCCGGTCGTCGCCTGATTCACCGGCCAACTTGCATGGATCGACCAAGCTGGTTGCAAAGCAACCATGTTTGATGCTGGGACCACGCCGTAGCGTTTCCTAGCGCATTCAGATGCTGGTCATCTTCTTCGACAGAATGTCGTGATTCAATGAATTCTCGGCGACGCAAGGACGCACGGTGCGCCATTTGCTAGCCACTTATGCACCTCGACATGATTGGGCGCACATGAAGAGGGGGATGCAGTTCACGGGTATCCGCTTGATTCATCGTTCCCAATCCATGACGGGAGTTTGCACATGCAACGGAAGAACTGGTGGATGCCGATGGTGGCAACCGTGGCGATGTTCTCGCTGATCGACGTCAGCTTTGGCGATGACGATGAGAACCCGTCCAAAGTCAAATCGAAGGACAATCAGTCGAAGAACGCTTCCAGCGACGACACGGGCCCTGGCAGAAGCGACACGGATCGAATGATTGCCAGTGGACTAGGTTGCCTTGACGCCGCCGAAATCGAACTGGCGCGGTTCGCTGCCGGAAAGGCGCAGCGTCGATGCCGTGAATATGTTCTTACGGCAGGCCGTCGACAAACATCAGGCGATGCTTGGCCAAATGCGAAAATACGCACCCGACGCCGGCAATGACGTCGGTCAGTCCGCAAGCAGCACCGATGCCAAAGTCGATCAGACGCAATCGGCTGCTTTTAATTGGCATCAGGTCATTCGCGAAGTTGCCAACGAGAACTTGCGGGCCGCAAAGAAAGACCTCCGCAATCAAAGCGGCCTTGGTTTCGACTGGGCCGTTGTCTGGCAGCAAAAAATGATTCACGACAAAATGGCGTCCAGTATGAAGGTGCTTCGCAAGTATGCCTCCTCGGAACTGCGTGCCGTGATCGACGATGAATTAGCCGACGTCAAGCGATGCCAGAGCCTCCTCGACGACATGATCGATCTTCTGAAGGACGAAGAGCAGCAACGCTACTGGAACGGCAATCGGCCGAAATCGCAGGCGGCGGGATCGACGTCGGGCGACGTCAGTTCAGCCTCGCCGCGTGATTCATCAAGCCGGGAGACGAAGGGCGATACCGGATACGTTGAAGAATCCGCTTCCTCGGAAACCGCGTTCATTGCCGTTGTTCGCCTCGAGCGCGGTTCGAGCGGTCGGGCCAGACTCGGAGTGACCTTCGACCGTGGTGCTTGGAACGCATACACGGATCAGAAGGACGAATGCGAGATCGCCAGCGTGCGCATCCGGCGGGCCTGCGGACAAGGCCGGAATCGAGGCAGGCGACGTCATTCTGGCGATCAATGGGAACGAAATCGACTCGGTCGACGACCTGCGGCAGATGCTGACTAAATTCGCCGACGGTGACCGCGTGCAATTGGCGATCGACCGAAAGAGGACGGCCTCCGTACGGATTCCCCTGGGCGGCGCGACCGGCCAAGGACAGCGGCAAAACTAGACACGAACCCCTGGCCCGATCGACGCTTTGCGTCGATCGCGCTCTCGGTGGCAGTTGTTTATTTTCTCTTGAGCGGCTCGCGGCCAGTAATCTGTTTCGCGAGCACCTAACGCTTGCGGCATCCGTATCGATGCCGCAGATGGAGATCCGAGTTTGTTATGATTTCTCAGTCCTGAAACAGGAGCTTGAAAATGCAACGGAAGAACTGGTGGATGTTGACGGTGATGACTTTGGCGATGTTTTCGCTGCTCAACGCCGGCCTTGGCGAAGACCAAGAAAACCCGACCAAAGTTAAATCGAACGACAACCGATCCAAAACCACGTCCAACGATGACGGTGCCGGGCGGTCGAACAACGACGACGTCGATGCTGGCAATCATGCCGCCTTGGGCGTCGCGCTCGAGGAATACGACGGTCACGTTCGCGTAAAGGCCGTCATGCCGGGCAGCCCGGCGAGCAAGGCCGGCCTTCGCGTCGACGACGAAATTCGCGCCGTCGGAGACCAGAAGATCCGCACCACCGAAGGCTTGGTGGAAGAGATCGGTGAGTACCAGCCGGGCAAGCAAATCGAATTATCGATTCGCCGCAACGGGGAACGCCAAACCCTGACTGCCAAGCTGGCTTCGAAGCAGCAGTTGTCGAAAGCCGGCTGGAATCGCGGCCAACCGGACAACCAACGTCGCGATACTTCTTATTCCTACCGTGCGGACGGTCAACAGGAATCCCCGCGGCAGTTGCACGAGCAGCTCCGCTCTTTGCAACAGCAGCTTTCCCGCTTGCAGCAAGAGATCGACGAACTGCAAGCCCCCAAGGGCAATCGCAATCAAGCCGGCGCCCAGCAGAGCTACTCCAGCAACCCACAAGACGCGAACAACGCACGGGCCGGCAATTCGGTCGATAATAACGGCCAACGGACCCGCATGATCGATCGCACGGGGCAGCGTTATTCGACCAGTCGAGGCTTCAGCCGCGATCATGGCCCGCGTGAAACCGGCAACGGCAGCAATGCAAATGAAGATTGATCCGGACTGCTGGAAGCAAGACCGCTGAATAGGAACGACCATGAACAATGCTACCGCGCCGGGATTCGCGCCTGTTCGCCGAATACTCCGAAGCTAGCTCGCGAAACATCGAGTCATCCTGCTCAGAACGCGCCGCCTTCGCCAGTAATTCAGTTGCCGGCGGGGGCGGTTGCATTTACCAGTCAATGAAGTTGATGGGTGTGCTTGCCGGCCCGCCAGGCTCTGCGGGAAGAAGTGCCGCGATATTAGGGCTTACCTCGGTGCGAAACGATTATGGTCAACGGAGTGCCGCTGATCTCGCAATCAGTTTGGCAGCCATCCTGTCCGGAACTCGGAGCGTCGGAGCGCACCGAGTCGATGCAATTTCTCACGGGCGCCCAAGCGTTCCGCTCGTTGTACCAGGCCAAGGCAAATCCGACGGCGAGAATGGCCAGCACGGCCTCCCGAATCGTACGCAGCAACCAGCGGTATTTCGGTGTTTCAGTCATTTCGGCACTATAGCATGTGGCGCAAGAGAAGCTCCCGCCGAGTAGGCTCGGAAATCTGGATTTGCCTTCCGTTGCCGCGAGCCTTACAATGCGATCGTAGTTAATCGGAAGATTCAATGAAGGGCAGCCCGATCGTGCGCGGGAGGCTCGTCAGTGAATAAGCCGACGTGGAGGTATATCCAAGGGTGTACGGCCACGTCGGCTTTTTTCGTATTCAGCTTCCCGACGAGGCGGGTGTTACGCCGAGGCCGTAGACTCATGATTGTGCTTCCAAGGTGTATAGAAATGGCAGTCTGTCGTTCTGTACGGAAGGACCGAATAAACCAATCGCCCTCTTTTTTGATCCAGTGGGTGCATGTAATGGGTGAGGTGGACCCTTTATGGGAGATTTCCCTAAAATGGCTGTTTTTTCTGATTTAACGAACGGAGCAATCTCTTTTGGTCCGATCAAAGGTCGTTCAGCACGAGAATCCGAGAGCTATTGGCTGATGAACGACCACGCAGGCAGTCGGCGACTCACGGTTGTGACACCCTTGGAGCCGAATATTCGTCTCAGGCGAAGCAACTAAACATTCTCGAGCTACTCGTGGCGAATTATGGAATACTCGCGATCCAGGAAGGATCTATGCTTCCAGAGGCAGAGCGAGTGCCTGCCATCGATTGCTCAACGTTTAAGGAACATAGCCATGAAGAAGATCACAATGCTCGTCGTGCTGCTCAGCTTGAATCTATTCACCTTTGGATGCAGCACACCTGCTGAAAAGAAGGCCGAGGCTGAAAAGAAAATTATCGACTCGAATGCCGAAGAACAGAAGGCTTCGGCTGACGCGAACGCGAAGGTAGGAGATGCCGCGCAAGACGCCGCAAAAACCGAGGCGAAGACTGACGCCAAGGCGGAGCAGACCAAGGCCGAGGCCGCCCAGGACTTCCAAAAGGCGGCCTGCGCAACAGAAGTAATTCCTGTTGCAAGTCTTCTGAATGCCATCGGGCAAGCAAGTGGCGCAGGCGAGTCCGTGTGTCGTCGTATCAGATGCCGAGCGAACGAGAGCCGCGCGGCTCTTTCATTGGCAGACAAGGATCTTCGCTTGGAAAATGGCGGCATGCTCGGTTTATTTACTAATAGGAGCCCGTTCTCGGGCACGCAACTCGGGCTTTGGAAACTCCAGCCCAAGTCTGCGCAAAACCTGCCACCCCCAGTCCGGATAGTAGCTTACGCCGAATTCGCGCTCGATCAATTGGGCCACGCGCGGACCAGTCCAAGGCTCGTTGGGATAATCGGCTCGGAGCGCCCCTACCAGCAAGTTCACCCAACGCCGCTTCTGTTGAAGAGAAAGTCGAGAAGGTCGACCGGTGTTGGGCTTGGCTGCCAGCGCTGCATTGCCGCCGGCTTCCCTAGCCTGTTTCCAACGCACGACCGACGAGCGATGCACCGAAGGAGCCGCCTACTGCAATGCAGCGAACGGTCGCAAGCCGCTCGGAGTCGAAGCGTAACAGGATCCTTTGCCGTTAGTTATGGTGCCGTTGGCCGCTCGGACCAATTTCGGATAACACTTTGGGTAACTGTAGCCCGAAATCGCATCTTGCCGCCAAAGGAAGCAAGCCGCAAACCCTTGCGGATTCATGGCTTACACAGTACTCCCTGTGGGACTCGAACCTACAACCCTTCTGATTAAGAGTCAAAGGCCTGGAATGACGCGGCACAATGATCATGGCTTCACGATTGACATCTTGTTCTCGTGAATATGCGGACCTTAAGGTTTTATCCAGAATACGAGTCTTGGGAGTTCCGAATGGCTGGTTTCTGGATAATCTCCAATTCGGCGGTCGCGATCTCGCTGAGTTGGCCTTCTGATAGCTAAACGGCCAGCGCTCCGCATAAAAGGCTGCCCGCACACCGGCTCCAACCCCGCCAGTCCCTTCGGCCCATACGGCCGAAGAGACCAGCAGAGTTGAAGGCCGGGGGCGCGGGCGAATGTCATCGTGGCGACTGACCAACGTTCGTACGATCAACGGAACCAACGGCACCGGCACGAGCGGCCACAACGATGGGGGCCATGCCCATGCTGTCGCCCCGGGCGTTTCGGAGGCGCGAATAACCAGACGGCCACGGCAACAATCCCGATAACGATAAGCGTGTCCATAAGCGAATTCCCGTGGGTTAGAAGAAGGCAGCCATTGCGGCTGCCGGCCGGATCGGCGTCAAAATGGCCGATCCGACCGGAGCAGCGCAATAGGAATGAAGTCGCGGCCAACTAGGCCACGGCAGCTTGGCCCTGAAACAATTCCCAGGACCGCTTCAGCTCCTGACGCACTTGGCTGACGCGGCCAGCTGTCAGCCCAAACATGCGAGCCACGTTGCTGGTTGACTCGCCTCGGGCCAGCAACTTTGCGATGCGGTGCTTGCCGCGTCCGAGGGATTTGAACCAGTCCGAAATGTCGATCCGTGACGCCGCGACTTCGGCCGGGCCGGCGTGTCGGTCTTCGAGCAACGCCTCGCGCCATTCGCCTTGCTCCCGGTCGAACTCGCTGAGTTGCTCGACCGTGATATGTTTGGCGAGCTGGCAGTAGCGGCGAACTGACATCAAGGACATTGAGTTTGGTGCCGACCAGTCGGCCCGCGCGCACCTGGCGAATTGCAAACATCGCCAGTGGCGTGGGGTAAGCCAGATTGGCCTTGCCCCGTTCAACGAGACGCGAAAATGCGACGAATGCGTTCGCAATCACCTCGGTAATCAGGTCCTCTTGGGCCTCGGGATTGGCAGAACAAAAGGCAATCTGAGCCTGCTCGCGAATCTTGGGCAACATCTCCAGAAACCGGCTGTGCAAGGCGGCGCTGGACTTCTTACGACGTTGAGATTTTGCAAATGCGATCATGGAAGCGACCTCCAAAGTGAGACCGCCCCCAGCCGGGGGCGGTCGTGGTGAAACACAACCAGCCCGCGACGCGCGGGATGAAACGAATCCGACGGTTGCCCTGGCGGCAACCTCAGCAGCGACCAACAACAAAACACGGAGGAACGGACGATCAAGCTCGATTAGGACTTCAGCGGCTCGCGGCTGGAGCCGTCGTCCTCGTCGCGCCCTTTGTCGTCGTTCTCTTCATGCTGCTGCTCGCGCAGCCAACGCTTGGCAAGCAGCCGCGCGACGACGTCGAAGAAATGCTCGACGCGCACTCGCAACTTGGCCTGCGACTCCGGCGGTAGGCGGGATGTCATACTTGGTCCTTTTCAAACGGTGAACAAACGAGACCGCCGGCCGAAAAGCTGGCGGCCGGAGCCGAATCGCCACACGACGGCGGTTCGGAACGCAAACCCAAAAAACAAGGGACACACCTTGTCGGTGTGTCCCTTGTTGAACGCCCGAACTCAGAGTTCGGATATGAGGACGCAAATGCCCGTGCGCCGCGGGCTGACTACTTACGCAGCTTCATTGTCACCGCGATCCAGCTGCTGCTTGACCCGATAGACGGTGGCCGTTGAGCAGCCGACCTTCCGAGCAACCTCGGCTTGCTTCTTGCCGGCACGCAGCAGTTTGCGAATCTGCTTGTAAACGTCTTCGCCAAGATGCGAATAAGTCGCGCGTCGTGGACGCTGCCCATGTTGAGCTGCCTTGCGCACTGCATCAGGATGGGCATGGTCATACGCCCGACGTACCGTCGATTCACTTACACCGAGCCTTGCGGCAATTCTTGCGAACGGCATTTTCTGCTTCGATAGTTCGACAACCTGCGGGACGATTTCAAGGTACTTGACACGATTGCCAGTACCAGTCGGTTTGCCGCATTTCCACTTTGGCCGCTGACCGGTCTCGGCGAACTTGAGAACCTCGTTGGCAAATTGCCAAGTTACCCCGTGGGCCGAAGCGATGCTCTCGACGCTGGCGCCGTTTTCACGAAGTTGCTTGAACAGCGGGGCCATTAACTCGTACTTTGGGACTTTTTCCAGGGCGATCTCAACAACTGGATGCTGAACCGGGTTGATATCGCTTGTAGTCGGCGAACCCAGCTTGCCGTCGGCCAATACGCGCACGGCTCGGAACAAGTCGGGGCTGAACGTTGCAATCCATCGTGCCCCGGGGCGGCCCGGAATCATTTCCTGACGTATTGTGATCGGTCCAGTTATCGCCCGAATCGCCTCGGCGGCGACCGGTATATCGGCATTAAGCGACTCACGAAGTCGATCGAGATACTCTCTCGCCTTGGCCGTCGGCAACGGCTTTGCCTGCTTGCGAACCGCCCCTTCGACTTCTCTGATTTTGGCCTGTAGCGCAATTGCCTCGCGCTGCAGTTCCTTGGCCCGAGCGTCATGAGCGACGCACAATTCCTGATTCTCTTCGTCCTCGATCAGCCGCACGAGCTTCTTGATCTTGGCCTGCAACTTTCGCAGGTCGGATTTCCACGGCTGCGTGTCTACCTGCGGCTTCTGGGCCTGGGCCGCCACATGCTCGTTTGCCCGCTTGACAAGCTCTTCGAGATGAACATCAGTCAGGATCGTGTTCCTTAGGTAATCCAGCAGGCACTCCTCGATGATGCGCGTACTTTTCGAGGTCGAGAGTTGGCAGTCGTGCCCACCGGTGAGGCCATTCAGACACGCGGTTTGTTTGTACTTCGGCGTGGAGCGGTAAAGCTTCAACTCGGCGCCGCAGTACTGCGCAAAGCAACGTGCCGCTGAATAGCGTCGTCGCCGACGCCTGGTTGCGAGTCAACTTCCTGCCCGTTAGCGGGCAGGCACGGCGAATGGCGGCCAACCTGCGCCTCGCCGCTCGCCACAACTCGATCGACACGATTGCCAATTCCGGCGTGTATCGCACTTGCCACTCCTTACGCGGATTGGGCAAGACGAGCCATTTTTCCTCCTCATAATCAAACTCCCGGCGGGTCCTGTTCCAGATGAACACGCCGATCGCGTCGGCCTTCCAAAGCAGTTTCTTGATCGCCGTTTCAGTCCAGCCGTTCCATCCATCGATCTTTCGGCGATTGAATTCGCGGACGATTTCATACGCCGACAGTTTCTGTTCAACGAACATTTGATACATCAGGAGACGAGCCTTCCGAGTTTCCGGATCGATGCACGGCTCGTAGATTGGCTGGCCGTGGGCATCGACCACCGCGTTGCCATGCTCGTCGCAATGCGCGCGGCGAGTGAAACCAAGTCCCAGCTTACCCAGGCAGGTCCCACGACGGGCGGCACCCGACATGCCACGCTTGACTTTCTCTCGCAATCCCTTGATGAACAGTCGCGATAGCAAACCATAAATGGTTATCTTGATATCCCAGTCGGGGCTACTGAGATCGAAACCATCCGACGCTCCGATCATCCGCTTGTTGAGCCGCTTGGAGAGAGCAGCCAGCTTCCACCACTCCAGTGCATCACGCGAGGCTCGCGTAAAATCGTCGATGTACGTCGTCTCGATCAATTGCTCGGGGTCGTACAATACTTTCTTGTACGACGAATAGCCCTGGCGTGACGCGTCGAGGCCGGTGACCGAATAGTCGGCAAAGACGTACTGCCAGGGAATCATACGCCCTTCGGTCTGCGCCTTGTCCAATCCATTGATCATCTGGTCGAGCACCGACATTGGCGAGCTATTATCGCAGGAATACCGGTCGTAGTTGCCGGCCAGCTTGGCCCCGAACTTGGTGAATCGTCGCACCGTATCGACGTCGACCTTGCCGGTACGATGACGGAGCTTGAAGTCGGCGACCATCTGGGCAAGCACTTCGGGCATCGGTTCCGGAAATAAGCCGGCTTCGGCCACATTGGGCCAGTGCTTGCGTTGACGCTCCAGATAAGCCTTGGCCAGTTTGGCCAGCTCGTCGTCGGGCGGTAGGCCCCGGTCGGCCTTGGCGCGGCGCGGCCGACGTTGGGGACGCGGCAGCGGGAGGTGGGCGCCGTTGGGAGCGGCGAATGGCACCGGAACGTCGTCTTGTCCGGGGTCGGCACAATCGCCGCCGCTAAGCGGTTTCGGTGAATGGGCCTCGCGTTGCCCCCGCTTGCGACCGTTCGGCCCTCCTTTGCCACGGCCTCGCCGGCGACGACTTGGAAGCGATTGAGCGCGGATGGACGCTGGCCATGGAACTGTGCTAGCCTGTGATGAACCAGCGTCCGATTTGCCACACGGGTTCGTTACGGCTGGAGAGTGCATACCCTCCGACCGTTCACTACCATTAGTCCGGAATTTCAGCGTTTTTGGCTGTGCTGAAAGTGTGCTGAAAACAATGCCAATCAACCCGAAATAACCACAAACAACCGTGATCAACCCGAGATAGACAACTCGTTGGTAAATCAGGAGTTGTCGCTGAAACCATTGTCGCAGAAGAACTTGCGAAACGCGGGACGCGATATTCCCGTGCCCTCCGCTTTGACAACCGCCGCCAATTGACGTCGGTCAGCGACTAAACCCTTGCTCTGGCAAGGGTTTTTGAATTCCGGGTCGGAGTGGGCATTGCCATCCGCCGACAGCGAATGCCCCTCAGCGCCGCCCGAAATGCAGCGCATTTGCAGCGCACGGTCCGGGTGCGTCTTTGCAGCCGGGACGGGATTCGGTGAACTCTTCGGGACTGGCAGCTTCGCCACCGCCTTGGCCTGATCTTGGATACCAATGTGCGTATACCGCATCGTCATTTTCACGTCCGTATGACGGGCCAACTCCTTGGCCTCCGGTAACGACGCGCCACTGCGCAATAACTGCGTAATGTAAGTGTGCCGGCCGGCGGCATGAAAGTCCGCGATCCCCTCTTCCGTCCGGTACGGAATTCCGGCTCGCTTCAAATCCTTCTGAATCATTTCCGACAGCTTCTTGCGGCCGAGCAACGGAAACAGCTTGTCCGCTGGTGAAAGGCCCTTGAGCCAATCGCGCAGCGATAAAGCCAGTTCGGGATGAAGCGGTAGCACATCTTTGCGCCGATGTTTGGAGCAAGCTGCGGCGACCGTGACTGTCGGCGGATCATGGTCGAGCTGGAAGCTGACCGCTGTCAGGCTCGCTAATTCCGTCTTGCGCAGGCCGGTCAAGTACGAGAACAGGTAGACCCTACCGCGTAGCTCGGGGGTTAGGTTCTGCACTTTCTTGCCGCTGGCACGAGCCGCGGCTACCAGCCGAGACATTTCGTCGGGACTTAACGCTCGGCGGGGATGGCGAACGTCAACCGCAACGTTCCGACGCTCCAACCCCTTGAGCGGGTTTCTGAGCAACCGGTTCGTGTTTACGCACCAATTGCAAAACGAATCCATGGCCTGCGCGTAGTGATTGAAGGTGCGATGCCCGATTCCTTCAGCGCGGCAAAGCTGCCGCAGGTAAACCTCGACCGGTTCACGATTGATGTCGGCCAGCCTCCGAAAGTCGCAGCCAGCAACAATACGTCGCACGCGATACATGGTCAGATCGACATGCTTCCTCGTGCTGTTGTCAAGGCTGGCTTTGAATCCTTCGAGGAGGGGCTCAATGCCAGCGTTTTTCTGCTCCGCCAATCGCTCTTGTTCGGTGTCAATTAGCCCGGTCAGCCGTTGCCGGGCCTCCGATTCGAGCTTGGCGGCCAGTTCTTCGGTCATCCTCCTGATGAACGCTTCGACGTACAAGCAACCATTTAAGTTCCCGAATCAACGAAGCACTACACTAGATGGAAAAGCGGGTTCGGATCGAGGAGATATGGCCAATGGAGCCAAGGCAAGAGCAGAAAAGGTACGGTCGGTGGCGATGATCGGTAGGTCGCTGAACAAAATGTGCCCGACGATTCGATCACGCACTTCGGCGACAAGTGATAGGCGAGCGTAACCGGCCGCCTCAATGACCCGTCGGGCCGCTTGGACATTCCGTCCCGACGCCATCCCCGGAAAGAACGGTCACACACTTCGTTTTCGTGGAAATGGGAACAGTTGCCATCGGTAAATTACCTCCTCCTAGCGGGAAGTGAGGTTGAAAGCGGCTGAGCCCAACCAGTCTCGTTGTTGCAAAGGGGCGACTACGAGTGAGTCGGTTCAGCTTCCACGCAGCGTAGGCATCAATCATGGACAGAATTCCTTCGGCCACCATGCAGAAGGCGACGACTCCACAAAGGGCCAGAATCAGCACCATCACTAGCATTTCCATTTCTCGTGCCTCCTTAATTTCAAAGGTCGTAGCTCACGGAATCCTCCCATTGGGCGGCATCGAATGTAACAGGCAACAAAAAAGGCCGAAAAGCTGCAACAAAGTGCGGCTTTCCGGCCTTTATCCCTTCGGGCTTGGTACCCGGAGGACGTGTGGCTTGTCAAAACTGCAATCGGATCGAGAGGGCAGGCGGTTAAGGCCGTCCCTCACGCCCCGTGTGCAGGTAAGCATTTTCTATGGACTCGCTGTCTCGCTGTCAAGTCGGACAGGAGGCATTATTGTTTATCGGCAGGTTTGCTTTCGAGCGTGAACACGATGATGCGTTCGCCGGTCTTTGTGCTGATGTCCGTATGCAGGCTTTTCACGCCGACGCCGAGGATCTCCCGGACGACCGCTTCCAATAGTGGGCGACCGTGCTCCAGTAACTTCTGGCGGGCCCTTTTGATGAGTTCCCGGCCCTGGTGCTTTTCTTCGGCTTCGGCCAACCGGAGTTCTGCGGTCGTCAGGACGTTCTTGAGCCGTACCAGCACGATGTCGTCCAAGAGATAAGTCTTTGTCTCCAGCGGCCCCCGGCCCATGTACTCCTTCTCGAAGCGGATAATGGCCTGGCTGATCTCGGACTCCAGTTCCCCCTTGCTCTTCATTTCCGATTTCCTCCCGTACAGCAGGTCCAAACGATGAATGTACGCTCATCCTACCAACCCACACACTCTGGCGTCGATAATCCGCCGGTCGGTGACATTGTGCCTTTTGAATAGCCCTCCTGCTCGAAGTCACTTTTCCCAAGGCCCAGCTTCTCGAAGGCATGGTGGCAATCAGAACGACCTTCTTCGTCCCATAGGCTAATGGGGCCGAAAGAACATGAGTTAAGTCTTCGATTATCCGCTCTTTCGTGCGGAAACAAAGGTGCTTCCCCGAGAACTTTGGCATGGAACTTTACTCGGTTCGTCGAAAGTCGATTGTTTCGCCCACCTTTACGTTTCGGGCCGAATAGCTGACGAGACTCCTGACCACTCCATCCCTGTCGATCAGCATCACGACGGCCCCGGTATTCGGCAGCACCGCTTTGCTCAGCTTGATGACTCGTTTCGACTTTGGCGAAATCGTATCCGTGAGTTTGTATTCGTGTCCGTCACTTCGCAAAATCCATCCACTCAGGCTGATTTCCTGGGCAGTCGAGTTGTCGAGGGTCGCTTCTTCGTGGCCGCTATCCTGATGAACCGGATCAGGTAGTAAGGCGACAATCTCGACTCTGTTTGATTCGACTGGAACTGGCGGCGGTTCCTTCCGGCCTGGAGTCTGGACATCTCTCTGCCTCCACTCCCACGGCATCATTGGGTCTTTGTCGGTCCATAAACCTAGCTGGGCCGCTCGGGCGTCCGCTTCCAACTTGCCGAGGCTTTCATCCCTGGAATACTGCTTGTACCACCACGCAAAACCCGAGCGAACAAGCTCCTGATTCAGATTCTTGCCATCCGGCAATATGACCTCGGCCAAGAATCGCCCGTCCCTATCCTTGCCCCCTGCCTGAATCGTGACGGTCTTGCCCAGGACTAATTCCTTCGTCGCCTCTTTCGCCTTATCTCCGAACGCCTGCTTGATCTCGGGGCAATCGATGCCGTCAAGACGGACTGCGACTTGTTTTGCATTTCGTATCACGGCAATTGTGTCGCCGTTCGTGACGCCAACGACTTTGCCGGTGAATTCCTCGGCGAGAATCGGGACGGCAAGCATCGCAAGCAGAGCAGCGAAATAACGAAGGCTTCTCATGACGCAATCTCCTGGGAATGGTGTGAGAGCAGTATCTTGTCTGTCGAAATGGTCCCGCAAAACTCTGTGGCTTATTCTCAGGTGTAGTTCGTCGGAATCCGCTGAATCTTGGAGAATTGCAGAACGTTCGCACCGAGCCACCTAATGCCCTGTCGGCTGCATCGCCAGTCCTTTGGCAAACGTCCGACTTCGACCGTCGTTCCAGTGGGACGGAACGCTAACGTCGAAGTACCACCCCTTGGTATCCTGTTTCGGCTTGTGGTCGATGCCCCAGAGCTTCAAAAAGTTGACCGTTTCCTGGAGCCGCTTGCACTCGGGCTTTGAGCAGCAGGCGTAAAGTTTTGTCGGGGACGGTTCGGCGGTGATCTTCTTTGCCATGTGGATTTCTCATCGGCGAAGCGGAATGATGGTTTTGGCGTTACGGCTTATCGGCAAGCACGATCTCGACTGGCACCCACATGCTCACCACATCGGCATCCTTGATCGAAAACCCAGCCGCCTCCAACGCCCGGCGAACATAGATCGGGCGGCAGTCCATCAGATTTGGGAAATGCTGGTGGGTCCATTCGTAGAGGTCCAGCATAACGCCGTGCTTGCCCTCTCTCGATACGGCCACCACGACAATCCGCCCACCCGGTTGCAACACCCGCTTGCATTCGGCCAGTACCTTGGGCAACTCAGGCGTGTCGAACAATTCCAGTGTGAAACTGAAGAAGATGCCGTCCAGGCTGTTCGACTCGAAGGGAAGTTGCTCGGCGTCACCGCATTTCAGTTCGGTTCGGTCGGCCAAGCCTTCCTTTCCCAGCAATTCTTGGGCGTGTGCGAGCATCTCATCTGATATGTCGATGCCCAGCACTTTGCCGCTGGGGCCGACCGCATTGGCGATCTCCACAAGGCAATGTCCCGTGCCAAAGCCGACTTCCAAGATGCGTTCGCCCGGCTTGGCGGCAAGTTTCTTGATCCCTGTCTCCCGCATCGGCTTCTCAGCCTCCTCGGACAACAGGTCGTAGACCTTGGCGATCTTGTTGTAATAGTGCCTTGTTTCTTCCTTCGATTGCAGTACCCGCAGAACGCCGGGTTCGTACGGCAGAGAGGGTTCGGTAGCCATACAGACCTCGAAAATGAAAAATCGTGCGATTGCGATTTTAACGCCTTACCGCAGAGTTATCCATTGCCGCATCGCTCCTGAAAATCCATCTTCCTCGAAATCTCTTGCCGGTAGCTGACGGATCGTCGTCAGACGGAAATGAGTCGAGGACTGAAGGTCGAATCCGTCGAGCCGACTCGCTGACCGGCCCAGCAATACGTACCACACTTTCGGCAATGCTGCCCATGATTACGTGAGGCAAACCAGTTCGACCGTGCGGTGAGAGTACGATCAGGTCGATGTCCTGCTTCCGGGCGTAGCGAATGATCTCCGCTCTCGCCCGCACCTTTATGGTGGGCGAGCAAGAACGAACCCGATCATGGTGCTGGGGCTGCGATTTGGGGCTGACCGTTCTTGACCGGCGAGTTTGTTTCGTCCAGCGATGCGAGATACGCAAAAACTAAGCCGACCATGAGCAGCACTACCAACCACGCCCGCCAGTCTTTGTGCAACCCCCGCTTGATCGAGCCGTGAAGTTTTTGGTGATGGTATCCCTTGTCGCCGCCGTGAGGATGGTGGCCATGATCTTTTGACATTAAAAGTCCTCATGTGATTCTGTCGGTGTACAAAGTGCGTTTTATTGATTGCTAGGTAGAAAATGGAATAAGCAGATCATCGTCAACCGCCCTGTTTTCCGGGGCTCCCGGTGGTCGCCCCTATTCCATTGGCTTGCTAGCGGTCAATAGGCAGCCACTAGAGGTCCGGTGTTGGTGCCTACGCAAAGAAGCGGCTCAGTTTTTCTTTGATCTTGTTTGGCTCAAACTCGATATTGCTTCCGGCATTCTGAATCTCCAGACTAAGCGACAGAAGGTCGTTGAGGTCGTCTTTCGAAAGCGATATTGGGGACGATGCTCCATCGGAGGCAAGCTCTGCCACAAAGAGCTTCAGGTTTTCAAAGTCCTTTTGCAATATTTCGAGGGACTCCCTGAGTTCCTTACTTGAGGCTGGCGGCTGTTGGCTCGGCTGATCGTCCTCGGCATAAGCAGGGATTTGCGTGTTATGATTGGCTTTATCCGTGTTGAGGCGGCTAAGACCCCATGCCTCTGCGTCCGCTGATGAGGGAAATCACGAGCATGACCAGGAACACGAAAAATAGAATCCTGGCGGCTTCCATCGCCACGCCCGACAACCCAAACATACCAAAGGCACTGGCAAGTAAAGCGATCACGAGAAAAATCAACGCGTAGCGTAGCATGATGACCTCCTGCTCGACTTGCGAGCGATTGAACGGACCATTGTACCGTGCGACATCGCACTATCAGTGACGAATCCGCACGCTACAGATGGTCGAGCGTGCGGATGAAACATAATTGGAGGTTTTTTCCTGCGTTGACACTTCTGGGGAGCATTTAATGCAAGCAGGTGCCTAATTGGCCACGGCGTTTAGTTGAACAAGCACGAAAACCCGATTAGGACTGAACAGCGTTAAGCATTGAAACCGCCGAAGTCCCGCCCGAATTCACGACGCTTACCAGCCGAATATTTCGCTACCAGACCAAGTGTGTCTGCACTGTCTCGGTCATCGTCAAAGATGAGAACCCGAAGAGTTGTCTCGGTCATCGGCATAAGTTCCTTTCGTTTTGCATGTCCGCCGCTCTATCTATGCCGACATTGCGAGTCATCATCCGTGGGCATCAGGTCGCCGACATTGGGATCGTCCCCAAGATTTCTTGCAACTTTCCGAAGTCGGCGGGCTTCGACAAATGGTGATCGAACCCAGCTTCGTGCGAACGCTGCCGGTCTGACTCCTGCCCGTAGCCGGTCATAGCGACTAACACCACGCTACTCAGAGCCGGTTGGTGCCGCACTCTCTTTGCTACCTCATATCCGTCAAGCCCCGGCAAGCCGATGTCCAATAGCACTACGTCCGGTCGGTAATCGAGAACCACTTCTTGTGCAGTCGGGCCATCGTGAGCGATGCGAACGTCGTGCCCACACGCCTGCAACAACATCGCCAAACTCTCAGCCGTATCCACGCTGTCATCCACCACCAGTATCCGCAAGGATGGCCCGCTCGGTTCGACGGTATCGTTAGGTGTCGATGTCGGCTCCGATGCGGGATGTACCATGACCGGCAGGCGTATGACAAACTCGCTGCCTTCTCCTAAACCGCTTTGAGCTGTAACTTTTCCTCCGTGCATCTCCACCAGCCGATGCACCAACGCCAGCCCGATGCCCAATCCGCCTTGTGAGCGGTCCAGTGATTGTTCCGCTTGAGTAAAGAGGTCAAAAATATGAGGCAGAAGTTCGGGGGAGATGCCGACGCCCGTATCCCGCACCCGGAGTACCGCTTCATCGGCTTCCTGCTGTACGGAGAGGATGATAGTTCCGCCGTCAGCGGTGTATTTAGCGGCGTTGATAAGCAGATTTACCACCACCTGCACTAGCCGGAAAGCGTCGGCGTACAGCCAAATGGTCGGCGTCGGCAGAGATAGCTTGAGTTCATGTCGGTGTTGATTCATCAGTGGTCGGACCGTCTCGACTGCATCGGCCACGACGCTATTGAAGTTGACCCGCTCTTGTTGAAGGTGGATTCGTCCGGTCGTGATGCGAGACACTTCCATCAAATCATCAACGAGCCGAGTCAGTTGAGTAAACTGACGCTCAATGATGGTGCAGGCTTTCTGCTGGAGTAAGTCATGCTTGTCCTTCCGCAGACGCAGCAGATTCACAGCGTTGGAGATGGGAGCCAATGGGCTGCGAAGTTCGTGACTGAGCATCGCCAAGAACTCATCCTTGCGGTGGTGCAAGTCAGCCAATGCTGCTGTCTGTTCCTGAAGTTGCTTTTCCAGACGACTGCGTTCCGTGATGTCCCGGATATTGCACTGAATGACCGTGTGGTGATTCTTGAGGTGGACCCCGAAAACTGGACAGCCTGATAAGATGTAGCTTCCCCCCAGGGGAGTGAATCATCAGGAGGTGTCCGAGTGAGCAGGAAGCGACGAGTATTTGGGGCTGCGTTCAAGGCGAAGGTGGCCTTGGCTGCGATTCGTGGGGATAAGACGACGGCACAGTTGGCGTCGGAATTCAGCGTGCATACGAGCCAGGTGACGGCCTGGAAGAAGCAGCTCTTGGAGCAAGCGACGGACTTGTTCGAGGACGGCCGCCGAGCCCGGCCCGACGAGCGGGCCGCGAACGAACAGCAACTGTACGAGCAGATCGGCCGCCTGAAGATGGAGGTCGAGTGGTTGAAAAAAAAATCTGCCGAGCTCGGTTGACGGCAAGCGTGGTTGTATCGAGGTGGGCCATACCGGCCTGAGCGTGTCGCGGCAGTGCGAGCTGTTGGGTCTGGCACGCAGCAGCCGGTATTACGTGGCGGCAAGTGAGACGGAGGAGAACCTGGCGCTGATGCGGGCGATCGATGCCCAGTATTTGGAAACGCCGTTTTACGGCAGTCGTAAGATGGCGGTCGAACTCTCGGCGAATCGCAAGCGCGTGCGGCGGCTGATGCGGGTGATGGGACTGGAAGCGATCTATCGCAAGCCGCGTACGACGCAGCGTAATCCGGGACACAAGATTTACCCTTATTTACTGCGGAATGTGGAGGTCACCAAGCCGAACCAGGTCTGGAGTAGCGACATTACTTACGTGCCGCTTCGTCATGGCTTCATGTACCTGACGGCCGTGATGGACTGGTACAGTCGTTACGTGTTGTCGTGGCGATTGTCGAACACGTTGGAAGGAAGCTTCTGCCTGGAAGCCTTGGACGAAGCGCTGGCCGCTGGTCAGCCGGAGATTTTCAATAGCGATCAAGGCTGCCAGTTCACGGCCACGGCGTTTACCGGCCGGCTGCAATCGCGTGGTATCGCGATCAGCATGGATGGCCGCGGTCGAGCTTTGGACAACGTGTTCGTGGAGCGGCTCTGGCGGAGCGTCAAATACGAAGAGGTGTACCTGCGAGACTACGGCGATGGCTGGGAGGCGGAGCGATCATTGATGGCGTACTTCCGTTTCTACTGCCATCGCCGCGTGCATCAGGCATTGGATTATCGCACGCCTGCAGAAGTGTACGGCGAGGCAGTAAACGGCCGATAACAACGAAAGCAAATTGCGGCGCTAAAAATCCTGGCTGCGCCACGCTACGGGGAGGGCAAGTCTTCTCTGAAACCGAAACGTACTCAGCCGTAGCGGCCGCGCGAGCCCTTTGAGGGGGCTCACGGGCCGCCAGCCTAACAACGCTACATCTTATCCAAGGCTGAAAACTGTCCAGCGCTTGGGGTCCACCTCATCTCTTCGTAAGCATTGGCAACAATTTCAACTTCGACTCGTATTCCAAGATTCGATTCCAGCGGCAAATGTTCGTAACGAATATAGCCTGACTGCTGGAGCGTTCTGACAGCGGCTTCATTAGCCGATTTGTCGCTGAACAGCCCAATCTCCCAGAGTTCCTTGCCCAAGAACTGCTTCTTGGGATACCCCAGCAGTTCGCTCATGTATGGGTTGGCGTCTTTGATTCTTCCGCTGTCATTGTCGAGGATCAGGATGCCGTCCTTGGCCGTCTCAAAAAGCCGCCGATAGCGAATCTCGGAATCGTGCAAAGCAAGTTCCACCAACTTGCGTTGAGAGACATCATCGAAGACGTTTATCGCACCGATGATTTTGCCATCGCCGTCGCAAATAGGAGCGATATTGACACGGACATGAATGCGTGAGGCATCCGCTCGCTCAATGATGGTTTCCAAATCACGGTACTTGCTGCCATCCAAAAGAGCGGCGGCGACGGGTGTTAGATTGTGTGGCATGGGCGTGCCATCGCTTTGGAATAGCCGTGTAGAGCCACAAAACCGCTCATCAGTATCGCCCACGATGGGGGTGCGGCCCCACATGGCAGCAGCCTGCTGATTGTAGAAAGTAATGACGCCTGTGGCATCCACGGTGTAGACGCCAGCAGGCATGAGTTCGACCACCCGGCGATAGCGTTCCTCGCTCTCCCGTAACTTTGCTTCAGCCAAAGTCCTCTCGGTGATGTCCTCAATTGCGAGCAGAACCAGATCAGGGTCGCCCTCCACCGCCCCGAAGCGGCGAGCATTAAGCAGCATGATCTTCTTGCCAATCCTCGGGAAGTTGATTTCCACGTCGAAGTCGTGAACCGAATCATGGTCGGACAGTACCTCATCCAGCAGCTTCCGCAATTGATTCGTGTCCCACTGGCCGTCGCCCAATTCGTAGATCAAACGTCCTTCTGTTTGATCCTTTTCAACTTGGAACGTCGTGTAGAAAGCTCGGTTCGCTGTTCTGACCCGCAGGTTTTTGTCGAGAACAAGGAACGGCTCTCGCAGGGTAGCAATAATGTTCTCGGCGTACGCTAGAGCGGTTATCATTTTTGATCTTGGATGTGGAGGTTGCTCATAGGCCACACCGGTCGGAAATGCGAGGCATCTTCAGGTCTGGTTACGGACTTTCAGTTCTCACGATCCTTGTTCGTCACCGCCGTCACTCCGCCATCCGGCATTGCGGTGAACTTTTCGCAGCGAACGAAAAAAGCCGACGTGTCCAAAACCCTTTGCGGGTACGGTCACGTCGGCTTATTCAACGCCTGGCCTCCCAGCTAGAGCGGGGGTGCCCTTCATTCAATCTTCCGCGAGAACGGTCATTGTACGTCCCGCAGCCGTGAAAGCCAATCTAGCTGCCGTCGAAACAAGGACTTGGGGGCACGAGGAATTGGATCGAAGACGCCTTCTCCCAGGGCTGGGCGGTCGAGTCCATCGAGCCGTCACGGTACGAAGTCCGGCCCGATCTGAAGGGCATGACCTTCAGAGACGGCGGGCCGAAGGCATGGTTCGTGGTGGTGCGGAACCTTCCCAAGTGACGACCCTCGTGTGCCAGCCGTACTCTCATTCTAAGGAGTAGTGTACGCATGTCAACTTCGTCGTTGGGCGGCAATTTCGGGGTTTGCTGGAGCGGTGCCGACGAGGCGTATATATAGATGACAAAAGACTGGCGGATCGCCCTGCCCTGCCCTTTCAAGAGACCAAGGTGGTCACGCCGAACTGCAACCGCTGATCTTGACCAGAAACCGTGCCTTCTGTTTCCGATTTCGTGTCCGATTTGGTTGGAAAAATGCGACGGCGGCCGGGATGCGGCCCTTGGTGTAAGTCGTTTTATTGAAGGCCTTTATGGAGAATGTTTTCGGATGCTCAAAGTCGGCAATTGTCAGTCCCGTGCCCTCCGCTTCGTAACACATTGCCACTGCACCTATTTGGACGGTTCTGACCTGACACTGCCGGAATTGGAGAAACAATTGGAGTCGTCGCCAGAAGGGCTGAGGCAAGGAAGCCGGACTCGTCCCCGTCGTCAAGCCGGAAGTGCTCATGGACGGCAAGCATGTCCTGGAGCGGTGCCGCGAGGTAGCGGAGGAAGTCCTGCGAACGGTTTTTAACCGGCTTTACACGCAACGGGTGACGCTGGAGACTACGATCCTGAAGCCCAACATGGTGCTGCCGGGATTGATCTGCCCCAAGCAAGAAACTGTGGACGAGGTGGACGACGCCACGGTAAGGTGTCTCTTGCGAGCCGTCCCCGCGGCCGTTCCGGGGTTTGCGTTCTTGTCGGGCGGCCAATCCGGCGAACTGGCCTCGGCCCGTTTGAATGCCATGAATGTCAGATTCAAGTCGCGAGTGCCTCGGGCGCTGGCGTATTCGTTTGCTCGCGCCATCCGGCAACCGGCTTTAGAGATTTGGCGCGGCGAGGAGGCGAACGTGCCGGCGGCACAGCAAGCTCTCTATCATCGAGCCACGTGCATCCAAGCTGCGCGCCGTGGCGAATACAAGGCCGCGATGAAAAAGAGATGCGCATGACAATAAGGATAGAGACAAGAGGAGCAATATGAATTATCTAGAGAGGTTCAAAGTACAGCCCGGCACGAACGTCAAGCTCAAGGATATCGATCCGTCGTTCAATGATTTCCACGGGGGCCACAAGGAAGCGACGGAGGAGATTGAACGTTGCCAGAAGAAGATACGGGAGCTGCAAGAGTTGCTCTACGCCGACAGACGGCATTCGCTTCTGATCTGTCTGCAAGGCATGGACACCGGCGGAAAGGACGGAACGATCAACCACGTTCTGGGGACGATGAATCCACAGGGCTGCCGGGTGGCGGCCTTCAAGCAGCCGACTGCCAAGGAGCTGGCGCACGACTTCCTGTGGCGGGTTCATCCGGCCGCGCCTGCGCAAGGAGAAGTGGTCATCTTCAACCGTTCGCATTACGAAGACGTACTGATCGTCCGGGTCCACGACCTGGTTCCGAAAGGAGTCTGGTCCCGCCGTTACGACCAGATTAACGCGTTCGAGCAGGGACTCGTCGAGGGCAACACCCACATCCTCAAGTTCTACCTGCACATCTCCAAAGAGGAGCAACTGAAGCGTTTCAAGGAGCGACTCGACGATCCGGCCAAGCAATGGAAGATCAGCGAGTCCGATTACAAAGAACGAGACTTCTGGACGGATTACGTGGCAGCCTACGAAGAAGCCCTCTCTCGATGCAGCACCGAGCATGCTCCCTGGTTCGTCATCCCGTCCGACCACAAGTGGTTCCGAAACTTGGCCGTCTCCCGGATCGTCGTGGAGTACCTGGAAAGGCTGGAGTTGAAATATCCCCCACCCTCGGTGGACATCGAACGCATCCGCAAGGAATATCATGCGGCGAAGAAAGCATAGACCCTTCCTGGAATTGAAGGCCCTCCAGGGCCAGGCGGGTCCGCGCTAGACCGGCTTCGCGGCCCTGCCGATGAACTGCTTTCGTCAAAGCAAGCGAAGACAAGCACGATGATGCGTACTCCTACGCTTCGCTTGTCCACTACACAACGGCTCGGCCTTGAATCAATCTCAACAGCACCACCACGACGGCGATGATCAGCAGAATATGAATGAACCCACCCATGGTGTAGGACGTTACGATTCCCAACAGCCAGAGGATCAAGAGGATTACGAAAATCGTCCAAAGCATGTTTCACTCCTTATTGGAATAGCCGTCGTGCCGCACATTGAATAGCCGAATCTAGCGCCGCGGTAGCCGTAGGTGCCGGCCGGATAGCCGCCGTAATCCCGCGGCTGGCGCCATGGCCACCTCCGCGCCAACTTAATCTCACTTTTTCTTGGCCACGTCCTTGGCTTTGTCGATAGTCTGCCGAGCCGCCTGCTCAGCCTTGCCAATGGCGATATGAGCGGCGGCTTTTGCCTCGCTCACAGCCTGCTGAGCAGCCTCCTTGACGTTGCCGACCAGTTGGTCGGTTTGGCCTTCCGCGCGGAGCGATTCATTGTCGGTCAGCGCGCCTGCGGCTTCCTTGATCCGGCCCTTGATGATGTCTGTCTTGCCAGTCATGATCTTGATTCCTTATCCTAAAAGTTGTTCTGCCGTTAGTCTTGATACGTTGTCGCGCGTGAATATCAGCCTGTAAACCGATCCAGGCGGAAATGATCGGTGGTTTACCGTCCGATCAGAATTAAGACTCCAGCCGCAATGGCGAGCAGGGCCAAGACGGTGCCCATGCTCGCGAAGCTCAGACCGAGTAGAGGTATGGCGCCGCTGGCAATTAGATAAATGCCGAGCAACAGCATGCCCAAATTCTTGGTTATCATGAAACATTCCCTTATACTGGCCGCTGATCGCGAGAGTTATGATGGGTTTCGTCGAACCCCGAAGTCCCTCTCGCTTTTGGTGGATCGGCCGAACAACGAAAAAGCCGACGTGGCGGAGCGCCCCAAGGCATTCCGCCACGTCGGCTTACTTATTAACGGGCCACCCGGTCTCGCCGGGTTGCCATTTATTCAGTCGTCCGACATCACGTATATTACGTATATTGTATTCTAGTGGCACGAGCAGCAAAACGCAAACGACATTCGATCCCTCGCTTCGCATGAAGCTGGAATGCCCCAGATAAATACCCGGCACATCACAAACGAGGAACCGCCACCTTGAGAGTCCCTACTTTGAAAAGCAGCCTGTTAAGCGGATGGGTCCTGACAGTCACGGTGCTCACCTCGGGGGCTCAGGCCGCCGATACACCCGCCGCCGCCAAGCCGACGGAGAGTTGGGTGTTCAACCGCGTTCGCTTCTTCCCCGCTCCGGACCGTGAAAAGGCCATGCTCGGCGGCAAGTTCAGCGGCTCGAACCGCTCGGGCAATGAAGGCTTCGAGACGTTCGCCGAAATCAAGACGGCGCCTCCGGCCGGGCAATGGAGCGAGTTGACGTTCGCAAACGACAAGCTGTACCGTTGGATTCGCTACGAGGCCCCCGTTGGCTCGCACGGCAATGTGGCGGAGATCGAGTTTTACGCCGACGCGCAAGCTCGAGGGGAATCCCTATGGAAGCAACGGCGATCGCGACGGGCGCAATTGGCGCCGCGGGATCGACGGAGACACCAGCACCTGGTTCGATTCGAATAATGCCAATGGTCAAATCATCGGCCTGGATTTGGTGGACAAGGCAACGGCCCGCGCACCGGCGCTGAACCCGGGCCCTGGG
This sequence comes from uncultured Planctomycetia bacterium, assembly GCA_963807715.1. GTDB lineage: Bacteria > Planctomycetota > Planctomycetia > Pirellulales > PALSA-1355 > CAWECK01. Next base: position 124,343 of record CAWECK010000008.1, on the reverse strand, counting down.
GAATATGCCGCAGCGCAAAACGTCGCGCTGAGCAGCGCCACGCCTGACGCAGCGATCCGCTACACGCTTGACGGCACCAGTCCCATCGTCGTCGGCGGGCTGCGCTACACGGCGCCGATCCACGTCGACAACGTCACGACCATCTCGGCCGCAGCCTTTACGGATGGCTTGCTGCCAAGCCCCGTGGCTGTTGGCACGTATTTGACAGGTCCTGGAGTGAAGCCGGGGTTGAACACCTTTCATATCGGCAATAGTCTCACGAACACAACGCGGCAGTTTCCGCTGCATGCTCGCACGGCCGGTTATTTGCACAATTACCGCAGCTTCACGATGGGGGGCGCCTGGACCAACAAGCTTTGGAACATTGGGCTTGTGGAGAAGAAAGGGGATTGGGAGAAAGCCTTGGCCGAGCTGCCGCACATCGACCATTTCACGGTGCAACCGCGCGACTTTGACATTGCCGAGGAGGCCGACTTCGACATTCGCTTTTTCGACGTGATCCGCAAACACTCGCCCCAGATGCAGCCGTGGCTGTATACCGAATGGGTCGAACAGGCTCGCCAGCGGCCGACGGACAAGGGAATCGTGCCCAGCAGCCAGATGAAGACTTTATATCCGGCTGCGACTTGGGAAGAATCGATGGCTGCCATGCTGCTGTACATGGAGGAATTGCAACTGAAGATCGGCCAGACCTACCACGAAGGCAAACGGCCGCGGGTGCTGCCCAGTTCGCTGGCGATGGGTTGGATTCGCAACATGATCGACCAGGGCAAGGTGCCGGGCATGGCTCCGGGATCGTTTTATTCAGCTCTCTTCTCGGACCAGGTGCATCCGAATCTCACGGGCGGCTACCTGGTAAACCTCACTTGGTTCTCGGCGTTCTACGGCCAATCGCCGGAAGGCAAGGTGCTGCCGGTGAACACGGAATTGACGCATGAACAAGCGGAATTGATGCAACGATTGGCTTGGGACGTGATCAAGAACTATCCCGACTGCGGGCTCTACGAGGAAGGGACCACGCCGGTGGCCAAAGCGGAGTTCTCGCCCGGCGGAGCGGACAGTAAGAGCGGCGAGACGACGCCGGTCACCCTGACGAGTGCGACGCCGGGAGCCTGGTTTCGCTACACATTGGACGGGACGACGCCGACCCGCACGCGCGGCTACGTGTATTGCGGCGTGGTGAGCGTCCGCCCCGGCATGACGGTCCAGGCGATTGCCTTCAAGAGCGGCATGGCGGACAGCCCGGTGGCCGCAGCGAGTTTTCCGGCGAAGTAGGTCAGCGCGGCTGGTCTGGGCGAGACGGCCATCGGCTTGCGCCGATATCATCCAGTTCCGCGCGCGTGTTTGACCAGCTCGCGATACGTGCCTCTCATCGACTTGTGCAAGTGCCGGGCAATCGATCGGCTCAGTTGGTGTTTGTCGATCAACTCCACGACATCCGCGAAGTCTCTGGGGGTTCGCCGAAGGTTTCCTTCACCACAAGCCAACTTAGATTCGATCAATTTCGCCGGGCTGACAACCGGCAAACCTTCTAGAAAGGTAATCGCGGTATCGTCGGATGGGTCCGGTAATCGGACTTCGCTGCCGGAACCGGCACGTACGCCAGCCAGCAGCAGTTGCACGGGAACGCTGGTGGGAGACCTGAACTCCGCATTATCTTCCGACCAGGAAAAGCCGGCTTGTTCCAATAGGGTACGAATTGCCCCGGTTTCGGTTGGCGGTACAAGCAGATAGAGGTCGACGGTGTTTCTCTGGTACCCGTGTAAACAGACCGCCACTCCGCCCATGATCGCGTGGTGAATGCCTGCTCCCTTGAGCAACGCATGGCATTGCATGGCGACGTCCCACAAGGATTCGTTTTCCAGAATTTTGTAGGCCCGTTGTGCGGAGGTCACGCGGATTATCCCCACTTGTTTGCGAACACGGATCGTTGAACTGGTTCGATGGCGGAGCGTGCTTGTGGTTCAGCCACGCCCTTCGCGGGGCTTAGAGCATGCCACGCGGAAGAATGTACCACACCAATTAGTACGAAGTGCTGAGTCCTCACGGGCTTTCCACCGTCACGGCTATGATGATCGGCGCCGTATTGTCCGGTCCTTTGACGAATTCGATCTCGCGGATCGGTGTCGGCCGCCGCGGCTGCACAGCCAGGTAACGTAGTTGTTGCCCGCGCAGCGCGAAGGCGAACTCGGAGCCGGGGACGTCGACGCGGCGGATATAATCGGCGAATTCCTCGCCGTTGCGCAGCGGATGGTCTTCGCTTTGGCCGTCCTCATAGTGCAGCCGCACGATCAGCGACACGGTCCCCTTGGCGCTGGCCGGATACGACCAGCCCCCCACGCCGCTCAACAGGTGAATGGCTTTGGCCGGCGAGTTGCACACGGCGCGAACGCTCTTGGGCATGCTCGGCGGCAGTGTGCCGCTGGGGCCGTACAGCAAGATCGCGTTGGGCAGCTTGTCGCCGCGCGGGTCGATCAATTGAAATGGCACGCCGTGGAACGTTTTCGCCCCCCAATCGTCGAAGATCAACCGGTCCGGACCGTTGTCTCCTTTGTGGAACATAGCCTTGGTCGTGACCACCGTGGCCGCCTTATCCAGCGGCACCGGCAGGTACTTGCCCCGGGCGGCCAGAAATTCCAACAAATCGGTGATTTCCAGCTCGCTGACCTGCTTTTCAAAACCCTCCGGCATGATCGACTTGGGGGAGGCCACGAGCTGCGCGATGTCTTCGCGCTGGATCGCAAACCGCTTCCCCTCAGCATCAAAAACCTCGATCGAGGTCTTAGTCTCCGAGGCCAACAGGCCGTTGAGCACGCGACCGTCTTCCGTGATCACGCTGTAAACACGATAGTTTCCTTCGACGCTGCGGCTGGGGTCGATGATGTTCGTCAACAGTTCGGCCTTGGGATGGACGGCCATGCCGGTGAGGTCAGGCCCGATCTTGTTGCCGATGCCGCTGTGCATGTGGCACTTCGAACATTGCTTGACGAACACTTGTTTGCCCCGTTCCACGTCGCCGGACTGTTTCGTCAATGGCAGCAGCTTGTCCAACACCAACTGACGGTTGGCATCTGGCAGCGCACCGCCGCTGGCCAATAGCTTCTTGGCCCGCGCGGCCAACTTCTTGTCGGGATGCGACGTGAGGGCTTGCCTCTGGTCGAGCGTGAGCTCGCTGAGCAGCGCCTTGCGGCTTTCGAAGCCGTCCAGCAGCGCGGTCGTCCAATCGCCGCGTCCCAACAGCACGCGCACGGCCGCGGCACGCGCGGTGGGTGACAGTTCGGGTATGCGATCGACCAGCGCCGGCCCCAAGGTGGCGGAATCGCTGGCGGAGAGGGCGTCGATCAGGCCCGCGGCCAACTCGGGAGACGAACGGGGCGTGACGAGCGCGAGCAGTTTTTCGAGCATCGCCGCATCGCAGCTGCGGAACTGTACAGCTTGTCGAACGGCTGCGAGCCGCTCGGCGTCGCTGACTTTTTCATCTGTCGTTTTGTCCAATAATGTCGTGATGATTTCGGCGGCGTACTTTTCCAGCCCCTTGTTGCCAAGCCGCGTTTGCAGATTGACAAGCTGCCCCTGCCCGGCCGGCGACAACTTCTTGAATAGAGACACGGTGGCCGCTTCGGCCTCGACCGAAAGCTGCGCGGGTTTATCCTTGGACCAGCCCTTCGCCAGGCCGTTGACCACCGCCTCAGCAATCTGCGGCTGGGCATCGGCCAAAGTCACTAGAAGCCCGCTGATGCTCGGCGCGATTGGCCGCGGGCATAGTGCTGGGCCACGGTCGTGGCGATTTCCAGCAGGCGCGCGGGCTGCGCGGGAAGAGCTTGCGGTTTCGACCAGTTGGCAGAGAGCGCCTTTAGAAAATGAACGTCTTCGGCGGCCCCGGCCGTGGTGATCGCATCGGGAATCCAGTGATCAGCGGCGTTTTCTGGCTGTAATGCCATGCGCGCAATTGCTTCCGCGGCCGTGGCATCCGCCGGCATTTCGGCCAGCGCCAGCAGCGTTGCCAGCCGCACTTGCGCGTCGGCATCGGCCAGCACGCCGGCCTTGATCACCGCGGCGACCGATTCACTTGTCCGGGGCAGCACGAGCACCGCGTTGCGCCTGACGCCGGCACTCTTATGATCGAGAGCGTCGATCGCGGCGGCCGCGGCTTGCTGGTCAGCCCCATCCAGCGCGCCAAGCCCGTGCAGCGTCCACAGGGCATGGATCGCGCCCACGTTCAGGCCGATCGCATCCACCGTGTCATCGTTCACCAGAGCGATGAGTGCCGCAGTGACGTCGGTCTTGCCGCGTTCCACGAGGAGCCGCTGCGCATGTTTGCGCCACAGCATGTTCGGGTACTTGAGCATTGCGACCAGTTGTTCGGGTGCCGCATCGCGCAGGTCGAGCGGCACGGCATCCTGCGCGCCGCGATAGACGATCCGATAAATGCGCCCGTGTTTTTTATCTCGCAACTCGGTCTCGTAGGCGCCTCCTTTGCCGGTCTTGAAGCCGACCGGAGTCGGATTGTGCTGAACGATGTAGTTGTACCAGTCGATGACCCACACGTGGCCGTCGGGGCCCACCTCGGCCATGATCGGCGCGCACCATTCGTCATCGCTGCCCAGCAGGTTGAAGGGATTGGTCGAGTGGAAGTCACTGCCGTCGCGGCTGAGCACGAACGTGCCGACTAAGTGACCCGTGGGCTCCGCCACAAAGGCGGTCCGGTTCCAATATGGCTGCGGATAAGTGCGGGCCGTGTATAAGGCATGGCCGGCGGCCGCGGTGTAGCCGCCGTGATGATCGACCTGGCGGATCTTTTCGGTGGGGGCATGGAACAGGTGCGTATCGGCGATCGTTCCCAACACACTGGCCGACCAGCCGCGAACCGACTCGTAATAACGGTTGGGTATCGGCAGATAGATGCTGGGATTGTGGTTGGCCGTCGAGCCAAAGACCAGCCCTTCTTCGCTGAACCCCAGACCCCAGGTATTGTTGTTGGAGGAGCGCAGGAACTCGAATTTCGAGGCGTCGGGCTTGAAGCGGTAAAAGCCCTGGTTGAATTTGAAATGCTCGCCGCCGACGTCGCCGTCAAAGCCCGAGTAGCCGACCATGCCCCAGATCCAATTGTCCAGGCCATATTGCAGGTTGCTGGGCCCCGCGTGCGTATCGCGCGTGCTCCAGCCTTCGAACAGCACGCGGCGTTCGTCAGCCACGTCGTCGCCGTTGGTGTCCTCCAGGAACAGGGTCTGCGGCGCCTGCTGCACGATCACACCGCCGCGGGCAAACGTCAGGCTGGTGGGGATGCTGAGTTTTTCGGCGAACACGGTGAACTTGTCCGCGCGTCCGTCGCCGTCCGTATCTTCGCAAATGCGGATGCGGTCGCGTCCGTCGCCTTGCGGCTGAATCTCATTCGGATAGTCGATCGTCTCGGCAAGCCACAAACGGCCGCGCACGTCCCAGGCCATGCAAAGCGGCTTGCCGATCTGCGGTTCGGCGGCGAATAGTTCGGCCGAAAAGCCTTCAGGCACGCTCATGTGCCGCTGTGAATCCTGCAGGCGCGAGGGGCAATTGCATCTGGTTCCACTCGCCGTCTCCCTTGCGAGCACCGCCCGGAGGGTAAAACGCGATCTTCCCCGGGGCCGGAACATATTCGAACGGCTTGGCGTCCTGCTTGGGGCCCTGCATCGTGAGGACGGGGAAGCTAGCGCTGGACGCTAGCTGTTTGTCGGCAGTACCCGCCACAACAGTACCCGCCGCGGCCGGATCGCCGCCGGTCGACCAACGGATGCCCCGTTCGACAAGGTTCAAGAAGCCCGGGTTCCGCCAGCATCGATCATCATGCCCGGAGGCGGTATAAAACACGCGTCCCTTCCCCTGCTGGCGGACCCAAGTCCAAGGTTCCTGCGTTTGGCCCTCGACGCGGACCATCAGCACTTCGCGGTCGTCGCTCAACTGGTCGTGCTCGTAGGTTTCGTCCCAGGCTTCGAAGGCCTCAAAGCCGCGCATGGCGGGATGCTCGGGCTGGACGACTTTCGCGGTGAACACGCCGGTCGCATGGCGTTTGAAGCGGCCGCCGACCAGGGCGATGAACTTGGGATGTTGGCCGAAACAGGCGCTGGCACAATGCAGCGGCACGAAGCCATGTCCGGCTTCGACATAATCCAAAAGGGCCTTTTCCTGCTCGGCCGACATGGCGCTGTGGTTGGCGTACAGGATCAGGCAGTCGTATTTCGCCAGAGTCAGCGGGTTCAGGTCCGCGAGCTTGTCGGTATAGGTCACTTCGATCCCCTGGGAGGCCAGTGCTGGGACGAGTTTCGCGGCCAGCCCGGCTGGCTTGTGATGGCCGTTATCGCCCAGCAGCAGGACTTTGATACCCGGCGAGCTGGCAGCCTGTACGGTGCCGCAAACGGACATAAAAGCGGTTGACAGACCGAGCAGTGCCAAACAGATTAGACGGGCCATACAATTCATTGCGCCTGGCGACGGGTCGTGCGATTAGAAAACGGGAGCGTAGCAAATGCGCCGCGCTTGGAAGCCTACGCGGAGCCTGGACGTGATTTTCATTAGCCCGATTCTAATCCGGTCAGTACGACCGGCAAATCGGGCAAAAGCGTATTCTCCCTGTTCGGCGCCCCTGTGAACCAAGCCGGGTGCGCGAGCCGTAAACGGAAATAGTTACTGCTCGTCTGCTTTCCTCAAGTCTAAATCCCAGGCCAGATTACAACCTTGTAAGGTGCCGCGAATTCAACGGCAATCGACTTTGCGGTTACCTGGCCAGCGCGGTACTATCCATTAGGTATTTCCAGGCCCAGGCAAGGTTTGACTATGCGCACTCTCTCTTTGAAATCCGTCGCGATGCTGCTGGGGGCTATCGCCGGGCTCGGAGTCCTGTATTGGGGCGTTCTCCAATGGGATCGTCTGCACGTTTCCAAAGCTAGCGCCGACGAACCGGACGACATCACCCGAGTCGCCGATTTGATCAGTCTTTCCGACCGAACGCCGAATACGATTCATTTCACCCCACTTGGGTTGCGAACCGTGGGTATTGAAACCGTCGAGGTTAAACCGGCGCCCCTCCGGAACCCCTCAAGCTGCCGGGATCGATCCTGTTGGACCCCAACCGGCTGGTGCGAATTCACTCGCGGTTTCCTGGAGAGTTGGTTTCTCTTGGGACGGTATCCAGCAATTTCGCCGCGCCTGCGCTCCCTAATGCAAAGCCTCGTCAATTGCGTTTTGGAGATCGGGTGGAGCGCGGCCAAATCATCGCGGTCGTGTGGAGCAAGGATATCGGAGAGAAAAAGAGCGAGTTGGTCGACGCCATTTCGAAGACCGTGATGGACAAGACCCTGCTGACCAAGTTGGAAGCCGTCGAAAAGGGAATCGTCCCCGAGGCGCGGCTGCAAGAGGCTCGGCGCAATTACTGAAGCCGACCTGATCGCCGGGGCCCGGGCCGAGCGGACGCTCCGTTCCTGGCGTATGACCGAGGAGGAAATCAAGGAGGTTCGCGACGAAGCCCAGCGAATTCACGATCGCGAAGCCGGCGATCCGAATAATGCCCGCACTTGGGCCGAAACCGAGGTGCGCTCGCCGATCGACGGCATCGTGGTGGAGAAGAACTTCAACGTGGGGGACCTGATCGATGCCACCCAGGACCTGTTCAAGATCGCCGATCTGAACCGGGTGCAGGTGCTGGCCAACACCTTCGAGGAAGACTTACCGCGGTTGAAGGTCTTGCGGCCCGACCAGCGCAATTGGCACATCGACGTCAAATCCGATCCCCACGATGTGCCGATCAGCGGCAACTTCGACACCATCGGCAACATCATCGATCCGGCCCAGCATGCCGGCGCCGTGATGGGCTGGGTGGACAATCCGGACGGCCGCTTTAAGATTGGACAGTTCGTTACGGCGACCATTGCCCTGCCCCCGGATCCAGGCATGGTCGTGGTACCGACGTCCTGCCTGATCGAAGATGGCACTTCGGCGCAGGTTTTCGTGGAAACGAACCAGGCGTTGCACGAATTCACCTGCCGCAAAGTAGCCGTCGTTCAGCGGCAGCAGGAACTGGTGTATGTGCGTGCTGAGCCTTTGGCCAGCGAAAAGGAAACGGGCGACGAACCGCTCAAGGCGGGAGAACGCGTCGTCAGGTCCGGGGTCTTGGAATTACAGGCTGAATTGATGGGGCTGCAAGCCGCAGCGCGCGGACATTAGACAGTCGGCTGATCATCAGACAGGCGTCGAATCGTCCTTGCAGGAATTCAGACTGTTTCGCGAGCAGCGGACCGCTGTGGGGTCCGATCGCGAAAACTTCACCATTCGGAATCATCTGCCGTGCAGAGGGGCCTATGACCAGTGTCTGGCAAGCAAACGCCGCAATCGCCTCAAAGCGGTGGAATCTGAGGAAACGACCGAGAACATCCACATTGGTCGCCCTGGCGTTTGCCTTACTGGGAGGCATTGCGTCTTCCGCGAGGGGCGGCTCTGGAGTCATCACTCCGACTCCGACATCAACGCGCACGTGCTCGAACTGGCCCCAGGCGCGGCCGGCATGCTGCAAGTGGTAAGCGGAGAGCCCGATAAGATTCAGATCACCAGCGAAGTCTTGAAGAACTTGAGGATCGAAACGGTGCCGGTCGAACACGCGCCGCCGCCGGAACCCCTGCGGCTGTCCGGATCGATTCTTCTGGATCCGAACCGCATGGTACGCATCCATGCCCGCTTCCCCGGCGAATTGGTGAGCCTGGGCACCGTGCCGGTGCATGCCAGCCGCACCGGCGACGACACCGTGGTCGAACGCCGCCCGCTGCAGTTCGGAGACCGCGTGACCAAGGGCCAAATCGTAGCCGTGGTCTGGAGCAAAGACGTGGGAGAAAAGAAGAGCGAATACGTCGACTCGATTTCCAAACGGGACATCGACAAGAAGCTTTTGGATAAATACGAGCAAACGCCGCAAGTCCTCTCGCAGCGTACCATTTTCGAGGCCCGCCAAAAGTACGAAGCGGACCTGATCGCGGTCGCCCGCGCGGAGCGGACGCTGCGGTCGTGGCGGCTGACGGAGCAGGAGATCGAGGAAATCCAGGATGAGGCCAGGCGGATTCAAAAGCGCGAAACCAGCGATTCGGAAGGGGACCGGACTTGGGCCGAAACCGAGATTCGCTGTCCGATCAACGGCATCATCCTGGAAAAGAATTTCAACATCGGCGACATTCTCGACCCGGCGCAGGACCTGTTCAAGGTGGCGGATCTGGAGCGGGTGCAGGTGGCTGCCAACGCTTACGAGGAAGACTTGCCGTTGCTGAAAAACCTGGATCCCGAACACCACAATTGGAAGATCGACATCAAGGCAGATCCGCACGACGTGCCGATCGCCGGCACATTTGACATCATCGGCAACATTATCGATCCCACCCAGCACGCGGGCGCCGTGATGGGTTGGCTTGACAATCCGGGCGACCGGCTGAGCATTGGAGAATTCATTACCGCCACGATCCCTTTGCCGGCGGACCCCACGCTGGTGATGGTGCCGACTTCGGCCTTGATCGAAGACGGGCATTCCTCGAAGGTCTTTGTCGAAGTCGCCGGCAAACCGGAGCAGTTTGTCTGCCGCAAGGTCGCCGTCGTCACCCGTGGCCGCGATCGCGCGTATGTGCGCGGCGAGCCGAATTCCGACGAGTTGGCCGCCGGAGCCGAATGGCTCAAGCCGGGAGAGCGCGTCATCAAGTCCGGAGCCCTCGAATTGGCCGCGGCCCTGAGGACGCTGAAATCCGCCGGCCACGCACCGTGAGATTTTGTACTCGCTTCCTTGTCTACCTGAAAGCAAACCATCCACCTGAAATCAGGCCGCGGTTTATATGGTTCATAAGCTGATTGAATGGGGACTGGACAATCCCTTGATCGTCTGTCTACTGACGGTCCTTTTAGTGGCCGTCGGCGGATATGCCTTCCTGCATGTCAACGTCGAGGCGTATCCCGACCCGGCGCCGGCAATTATCGAAGTGCTGGCCAAGTATCCCGGCGCATCGGCCGAGGAGGTCGAACGCCAGGTGACGATTCCCCTGGAGGTCGCCCTGTCGGGCATGCCGGGGCTGCAATACACGCGCAGCAAGTCGTTGTTCGGGCTGTCTCATTTGCGCAATCAGTTCCAATACGGGGTTGATTTCAATGCCGCCAAACAGGAAGTGATCAACCGCTTGCAGTTTGTCGACGGGCTGCCGCCGGGCGTCACTCCAACGTTGTCGCCGCAAAGCCCGACCGGTGAAATCATGCGGTATACGCTCTCCTGCCCGGCGGATCCGCTGGGCAAGGACATTTATGATCTGAACGATCAAAAGGCCCTGCAAGATTGGGTGTTGGAACGGCAATTTCGCCGGGTTCCCCGGATCATCGACATTGTCAGCGGCGGCGGCACCGTCAAGCGATATGAAGTTCATCCCGATCCGGCCCGCATGGTCCGTTATGGGATCACGCTGGACAAATTGCAGAACGCGATCCAAAGCAGCAACGCCAACGTAGGCGGCGATTACATGGTCGAAGGCGAGAACGTGCTGAACGTTCGGGCCATCGGGCTGATCGGCGGCGGGCAAGACAAGGCCCGGTCGCCGGATGTTCTGCTGGAAACGGATCCGGCAAAAGCCGCCAACCTGCTGCGGGCCGACGAGGAGCGCAAGCTGAATCGAATCCGGCAGATCGTCATTACGTCGGTCAACAACCTGCCGATTCGGGTCGAGGACGTGGTCGAAGGGGGCCCCCTGCGGTATCCCGAAGATATCGGCAAACAAGGCGTCGTGGTGCGCCACCTGCCGCGGCTAGGGCGCGTGAGCATGAGCCGACGGACCTTGAAACCCGGCGGCAAGGAAGCGGTCGATAAAGACGGCAACACGATTTGGATCAACGAGCCGGAAAAAGTTCAGGGCATCGTGCTGTTGCGAAAGGGGGAGGCTTCGCTCCCGGCTTTGCACGACGTCGGGGAACGCATCAATGCCATCAACGATAGCCAAACCTTCCTGTTGCCGGGCATCAAGATCGATCCGTATTACGACCGAAGCGAACTGATCCACGTCACGACCGAGACCGTACGCGAAAACTTGATCGTGGGCATGGTCCTGGTCACCATGATCCTGCTCATGTTCCTCAGCAATGTCCGCAGCGCGCTGATCGTGGCGATCAATATTCCTCTGGCATTGCTGTTTGCGTTCACGGTGCTGTGGGCACGCGGAAAATCGGCAAATTTATTGTCGATCGGGGCGGTTGACTTCGGCATTATCGTCGACTCGTCGGTCATCATGGTCGAGAATATTTACCGGCATATCAGTTCCGGAGAGTTTCACGAGTTGCCGCTGAAGCAACGCATCTTGATTGCCACGAAGGAAGTCGAAAAGAGCCTGTTTTTCACTACGGCGATCATGGTCTGCGCGTTTTTGCCCCTATTCACCATGCAGGGGCCCGAGGGACAGATTTTCGGTCCCATGGCGGATACCTATGCCTTCGCACTGGGCGGCGCGTTGATTTTGGCTTTGACCGTGGCTCCGGTCCTCTGCCTGCTCTGCTTCAAGAACATCAAGCCGAAGCCAGATAACCTACTGGTTCGCCATTTGAAGAATCGCTACCTGTGGCAATTGAACTTGTGCCTCAATTACCGCAAAGCAACGCTGGTGGTCATGGGCGTTATGATTACGCTGACGATTGGCCTTTTGCCGCTGCTGGGCCGGGAATTCATGCCCGAGCTCGAAGAAGGAAACCTCTGGATTCGCGGAACCTTTCCCATCAACATCTCCTTGGTGCAGGCCAGTAAGAAGGCCGATCAGGCTCGGTCCATCATGACCAAGTTTCCGGAGATCAAGGCCGTCGTTTGCCAAACTGGCCGACCAGACGACGGCACCGACCCCACCGGGTTCTATAATTCCGAATTCTTTGTCCCTTTGAAGCCCCGCGGCGAATGGCCCCGGACCAAGGAGCAGCACGGTTTCTGGGGTTGGTTCCGCGCAACGCGGCAACGGACGAAAGATGAACTGATCGAGGACATGAACCGCGATCTCGATCGGGACATTGTCGGCGTCAATTGGAATTTCTCTCAGAATATTCGCGACAACGTCATGGAGGCTTTGTCGGGGGTCAAGGGGGATAACTCGGTCAAGATCATCGGTCCTGACCTGGATGAGTTGGAGAAGCTGCCGGAGAAATTGGCCACAATCCTGGAACGGATCGACGGCATCAGAAACGTGGGTGTCTTCCGAGTCAAGGGACAGCCAAATCTGGAGATCCCCGTCGACCCGCAGAAATGCGCCACCTGGGGCGTCAGCGTCAATGACGTGGAAGACGTCGTGCAGAGCGCCGTCGGCGGCGCCCCCTTCTCGCAAATGATCGAGGGGGAAAAAAGATTCGATATCAGTTTGCGCTGGCCGGAGCAATTGCGCAGCAGCGTGGAATCGATTCTGAACATTCCCGTGGACGTTTCGAACAACCAGGTCACCGACGGCAGCGCGAACGTGGCGGGAACCTATCTGACCGGTGCGTCCCAGGGGTTATCCAAGTTCGGCTCCGCTGCGCAGAATCCGGCCTTTTCGGGGAGTCAATTCGGCGGCACCTTCAACAACATCGCAGCCAGTCCCCGGCGCCGAGTCGGCGATCTGGTGACGCCGTTGGATGCCCAGGGAAAGATGAGTTCGAAAGGCCATTTCATTCGCTCGGGCGCTCCACGATTTTCCGCGAGCAAGGCAATCGCCTGATCGCGGTGAAGTTCAGCGTGCGCGACCGTGACCTGGCCGGCGCCGTGGCGGAAGCCCAAGCCAAGACGGCATCGCTGTTCCAGGCCCCCTATCGTTCCGAGTGGAGCGGCGAGTTCCAGGAAATGAAGGAAGCGGAACACCGCTTGATGTTCATCATCCCGCTGTCGCTCAGCCTGATCCTGGTCATGCTCTACATCGCGTTCCGCTCGTTCCTGGATGCCTTTGTCGTTTTGTCGAACGTCGTCGACCTCTCGATGGGAGGTCTCTGGGCGCTGCTGTTGACGAATACCCACTTCAGCATTTCCGCCGCCGTGGGATTTGTCTCGCTGTTCGGCGTGGCGATCATGGATGGACTGCTCATGATTTCCTACTTCAATCAATTGCGCGCCCATGGTTTGCCGCTCCACGAGGCAATCATGCAAGGGGCCGAAAAGCGGGTCCGACCCGTTATGATGACCGCTCTGACCGCCATTTTGGGGCTCCTGCCCGCGGCCTTGTCCACCAGGATCGGCGCCCAGACACAGCAACCGCTGGCCATCGTCGTCGTGGGAGGCATGATCACGACCCTGTTCCTGACTCGCTATCTGATGCCGGTCCTCTATAGCTTCTATGGCAATCGCGAGCCGCCCGAAGGGGCTAGCAGCATGGCTCACTAATCGAAGAGCCAACCCAACGCTGCGAAGATTTGCCGATTTATCCGCCGATAGCAGTCTTGCTGTCAATTCCGGCGAGTGTCCCAACTCGCTACGGATCAAGCACTAAGCGATGACTGGCAAGTTGTGCCGGCGCGGTAAATCCGGCTTTGGCGCTTCCACCGTTGTTACCGATAAGACCCATACTCGATTACTACGAGCGCGGGGGGCGCTCTATATGGGTCAAAACCGTCCAGCGTTGTTGTCGATTGCGCTAGCATTTTTGCTGGTCCTCGGCAATCGGCGCAGGGGCAGACGAGCGGCGGCTGGGTGCCCCGGGCGCTGAGCGTTTCGCAATCGTCGTCGGTTCCGGAAGCGATGCCGGTTGCCGAGGCGGCTCCAGTTCCGCCACCGCCGAGCGAACCTGCGGCGGACCCTCCGGCGAACAGCTTTCTGGCTCCCCCAGCTCCGCTGGAGCATTTGCCGGGCATTCAGCCGGATCCGCCGGTGCCGTATTTCAGCGCCTACCAGGGGGCCGAGGACGTGGAGCCCTCGGGTCCGATCCTGGAATTGCCGGGGGCGAAGCTGGGCTGGCTGTACAGCGCGGACGTCGCTTACGTGCAGCCGTTTGTACACAACAATTTGAATTCGGGGGCGGGGGTGGTGGGGACCGTTCCCGAAAACGTGAACGTTCCGCAGGCGCGGGCCACGGGGAGCGTTTCACCGCGGGTGGACATCGGCTATCGCTTCGAGGACGGGCTGGGCGAAGTGCACGCCATCTTCCGCACATTGAACAACGACACAACGCGGACGATCGCGGGCTTCGACACGGCCGGCGCGGGCACGGTGACGAGCCGGCTGAGCATGAACGTGCTGGATTTTGAGTACGGGTTTTTGGAATTCAATGCGGCGAAGGTGCCGCGGGTGAATCCGCTGCTGTTGATTCCCGGGCGATTGGGGCTGAACTTGCATCCGGAAGACGACATGCCGACGCCGCTGATGATGAAGTGGTTTGCCGGGGTTCGCGCGGCCAACGTGTTCTTCGATTCTCAAGGAACGGGGGCCCAGATTCTGAGCCAGCGGGTCACCAATAACTTCGTGGGCGCGGGCCCGCGGCTGGCGATGGAGTTTACCAAGCCATTGCCCGGGAGAGCCCTGGCGCTGTACGGGCGTTTCGAAGTCTCGGGCTTGATCGGCCAAACGACGCAGAGCTTCTCGCGGACGGAACTGCTGCCTGGCGGCGGGACGGCGGCGGGCGCGGCGCAGACGGGCCGCATGAGCCTGGGAGTGCCGGTGGCGGACGCGTCGTTCGGCGTGCGCTATGTGCCGCAGTGGCGGAATCAGATGCTCCGTCTGACCGGCGGCTACCTGTACGAGCAATGGTTTTACTTGGGACAGACGAACACATCCGACGCCGGGGTGACGCTGAACGGCGCGTTTTTACGGGCGGAATGGGGTTTTTAAGCGGACCACACCGAACGATTTCGAGTTGGTTATGTTGCGGGATGCCATCACACACCTGAACCGTTGGTCCACCAAGCGGGCGACCGTCGTGACACTGGTCACGTTGGTCGCGCTTGGGGCTGCGCCCCACGCCACGGCCCAGCAGGCTCTCCGCATGCTCCCGGACACGCAGAACAAACCGGCAGCACCAGCATGGCAGCCGTTGCCGCCGTTGCAGCCCGTGCCGGACTCGGCTTTTGTGACCAGCGGGAACCCAGAGCGCAATAGCAGTGAACAGCAACTCTGGCCGCGCCTACTGCCCACGGCTGCCCGGGGTACGGAGTCCGTGCAGCGGGCCGCGTACGAATTGAATCCTCAAGCTGCCAACTCCCAGGCGCCGGGAACCGAAGGTGGCGTGATGGTGCAGCCTAATCCGTTTCAGTTTCCAGTGTCCGATCAATCAGCCGGCGGCTTCACGCTGTCGCAGGCTGTGTCCCTCGCGATGCAATACAATCCGATCATGCAGCGATCGGTTGCTCGCATCGACTCAGCTCAGGGCGATGCGCTGCAGGCTGGTCTTTATCCGAACCCGCGTTTCGATACCAATAATCCGCAAGTATTTGCCGGCAAATCCACCTCTCTGAACTACGGCTTCATCCAGGAGCTTCCCGTCAAAGGCAAGCTGCGGCTGGACAAGGCCGCCGCGAACCAGGTGGTGCGGCAGAAGGAGCATGGGCTAGTCCAGGATCGCCATGCCATGTTGATGGCGATTCGGCAGCAATTCTACGCGGTGCTTGCCGCGCAACGCCGCGTCGAAGTGCTCACCGGAATTCAAGAGATCGCGGCCGCCGCCGTGCGGGCCGCGGAGGGCCGTGTCCAAGCCACCGAAGGCACGCTTCCCGAAGTCTTGCTGGTGCAAACGGAACTGCAGCGAGCCCAGATCGCGCTCAGAAACGCTCAAACGAACCTGGAGGCAGGCCGCCGGCAATTGACCTCCATTATCGGGCGGCCCGACCTCACCGTTGACCGCGTGTCGGGCGAATTGGGGTCGGGCTTTCCCGAATTCGACCCGGACTACCTGCGCCGTTACGTCGTCAACGAAAATATTCAGGTGCAGATCGCGCGGCGCGAAATCGATCGAAACCAGATCTTGTTAAGGCGTGCCCGGGTCGAGCCATATCCAAATCCGACGCTTGGTCCGGCCAGCGTCTATACCATTCCACAATCGCAAAATGGCCAGCAATTCTGGTTCAACGTCTATTTCGACATCCCGACTTGGAATCGTAATCAAGGCGGGATTCAGGCCGCGCAGGCCAATATTACCGACGCGACCGCGTCCCTCGGCATTTTGCAGAACGATTTGATCCGGCAGGCGGAAGACGCACTGGGCCGCTATCGCCAGGCCCGCCAAACCGAGGAGCGATATCGCACGCAGATCCTGCCGACCGCCACCCGCGCGGCCCAACTCGTGAAAGACGGGTATCAAAAAGGTGTTCTCGATATTTCGACCTATTTGCAGGCCCAACGGGCGCTATCCGACGCGTCTTCGAGTTACCTGGACGCATTGCAGAGCGTCTGGTCCACAGGCGCTGAGATAGCAAATCTGCTGCAATTAGAGCGGTTCCCCTAACGGCAATTTTTTCAAGCGAGCGCCGGGAGCGGGGCGCTGTTATATGGGTCAAAACCGTCCAGCGTTGTTGTCGATTGCGCTAGCATTTTTGCTGGTCCTCGGCAATCGCGCAGGGGCAGACGAGCGGCGGCTGGGTGCCCCGGGCGCTGAGCGTTTCGCAATCGTCGTCGGTTCCGGAAGCGATGCCGGTTGCCGAGGCGGCTCCAGTTCCGCCACCGCCGAGCGAACCTGCGGCGGACCCTCCGGCGAACAGCTTTCTGGCTCCCCCAGCTCCGCTGGAGCATTTGCCGGGCATTCAGCCGGATCCGCCGGTGCCGTATTTCAGCGCCTACCAGGGGGCCGAGGACGTGGAGCCCTCGGGTCCGATCCTGGAATTGCCGGGGGCGAAGCTGGGCTGGCTGTACAGCGCGGACGTCGCTTACGTGCAGCCGTTTGTACACAACAATTTGAATTCGGGGGCGGGGGTGGTGGGGACCGTTCCCGAAAACGTGAACGTTCCGCAGGCGCGGGCCACGGGGAGCGTTTCACCGCGGGTGGACATCGGCTATCGCTTCGAGGACGGGCTGGGCGAAGTGCACGCCATCTTCCGCACATTGAACAACGACACAACGCGGACGATCGCGGGCTTCGACACGGCCGGCGCGGGCACGGTGACGAGCCGGCTGAGCATGAACGTGCTGGATTTTGAGTACGGGTTTTTGGAATTCAATGCGGCGAAGGTGCCGCGGGTGAATCCGCTGCTGTTGATTCCCGGGCGATTGGGGCTGAACTTGCATCCGGAAGACGACGTGCCGACGCCGCTGATGATGAAGTGGTTTGCCGGGGTTCGCGCGGCCAACGTGTTCTTCGATTCTCAAGGAACGGGGGCCCAGATTCTGAGCCAGCGGGTCACCAATAACTTCGTGGGCGCGGGCCCGCGGCTGGCGATGGAGTTTACCAAGCCATTGCCCGGGAGAGCCCTGGCGCTGTACGGGCGTTTCGAAGTCTCGGGCTTGATCGGCCAAACGACGCAGAGCTTCTCGCGGACGGAACTGCTGCCTGGCGGCGGGACGGCGGCGGGCACGGCGCAGACGGGCCGCATGAGCCTGGGAGTGCCGGTGGCGGACGCGTCGTTCGGCGTGCGCTATGTGCCGCAGTGGCGGAATCAGATGCTCCGTCTGACCGGCGGCTACCTGTACGAGCAATGGTTTTACTTGGGACAGACGAACACATCCGACGCCGGGGTGACGCTGAACGGCGCGTTTTTACGGGCGGAATGGGGTTTTTAAGCGGACTACACCGAACGATTTCGAGTTGGTTATGTTGCGGGATGCCATCACACACCTGAACCGTTGGTCCACCAAGCGGGCGACCGTCGTGACACTGGTCACGTTGGTCGCGCTTGGGGCTGCGCCCCACGCCACGGCCCAGCAGGCTCTCCGCATGCTCCCGGACACGCAGAACAAACCGACAGCACCAGCATGGCAGCCGTTGCCGCCGTTGCCGCAGACGGCGAACCACGATACCCAACCGGCACAGCGGGCAACTTATCAATCAACTGTGGCGGGGCCGGAGTCGGCTCAGTTTCCCGGGCCGTCAGCGGTTGCCGGTGGTCCGCTTCCGGCTAGCGTGCCAGTCGATGTTTGGACGCTCAGGCAGGCCGAAGGGGTCGCATTGCAGTTCAATCCGATTCTGCGGCGTGCCGTCGCGCGGATTGCTTCCGCTCAGGGGGACGCATTGCAAGCCGGCCTCTATCCCAATCCGCGCTTCGACACCAATAATCCGCAGGTATTCGCCGCCACTTCGACTTCGCTCAACGCGGGTTTCCAGCAGCAGATCGTCGTTAAGGGGAAGCTGCGGCTGGACAAAGCCGCCGCGACCGAGGTGGTAAGGCAAAGGGAAATCGGGCTGACTCAAGACCGCTTTTCGCTGTTAACGTCGGTGCGCCAGCAATTTTACACGGTCTTGGCGGACCAACGTCAGGTGGAAGTGCTGAGCGAGGTTCGCGAGGTTGCCATCGCCGCGGTGCGAGCGGCTCAAGGCCGCGTCGAGGCTACCGAGGGGACGCTTCCGGAAGTCTTGCTGCTGCAAACCGAATTGCAGCGGGCCGAAATTGCCCTGAAAAACGCCGAAACCGACCTCTACGCCGACCGTCGCCAACTGGCGGCGATCATCGGCCGGCCGGATATCTCGATCGAACGGACCACCGGCGAACTGACGTCCGGGTTTCCCGAGTACGACCGCAATGATCTGCGTCAGTTCGTGGTGTCACAAAATGCGCAAGTGCAAATCGCGCGTCGCGACATCGATCGCAATCAAATTCTGGCGAAGCGCGCCCGGGTCGAGGCTTTTCCGAACCCCACGATGGGTCCCGCTTACGTCTATACGATTCCCCAAACCACCGGCGGCCAGGCATTCTGGTTCAATCTGACGTTCGATATCCCGACGTGGAACCGCAATCAGGGCAACATTCGCTCCGCGCAGAGTGACGTGGTGGATGCCGCGGCGTCACTGGGCACCTTGCAGAACAGCTTACTGCGGCAGGCGGACGATGCGTTAGGACGTTATCGCGCCGCCAGGCAATCAGAGGAACGATACCGTACTCAGATTCTGCCCACCGCCAGGCGCAGTGCGCAACTCGTGAAAGACGGCTATCAAAAAGGGGTGCTCGACATTTCGACCTACCTGTCGGCCCAACGGGCGCTCGCGGACGCATCGTCGGAGTACGTCGACGCCTTGCAGAGTGTCTGGACCACGGCGGCTGAAATCGCGGGCCTGCTGCAGATGGAGCGATTCCCGTAAGTCGCGCTTCGCCAAAAGGCAACTGAAGCGGCCCGAGCAACGCCTAACGCGGACTCCCCGGCTTCTTTGTGGGCGATTTTGCTTCCACCACGTCTTTCAGACCCAGCGATTGCAAAAACGACGGGGTTTGGTCGACGACCGGCAGATCGCCCGGACTGTAGATGAACTGTCGCGGGTCCAAGGGGACGTCGAGCTGCACTTCAAAGAGTTCCATTGCCAGCACGAGCCGATCCACCGGTGGCGGTTTCTTCAAGCTGAGGGGCTTCTTTTCGCCGGGGAGCAACCGCCAGAATTCGAGCCGATAGGGAAACTGATCCTCTCGTCCGATCATCAGCACAACGCGGTCGGGAATCTGCTTCGGCAGTTTTTCCAGGTCGGCAGGCTGGCCAGCGAGGATTTTGTCTTTTTGACCAGGTAACAGGACAGCCAGGTGAAAGTCGTGCAATTGTCCGCGCAAAATCCAGACCGGAAAGCGGTCCAAACGGCCTTCCTCGACGCTGGTGAAGCGGTACCAATCCGCGAGGCTCTTCGTCAGCTTCGGCAATCCTCCCAGCGCAATCCAGGCCACCGTAGGGCTCGTTCTGATCGGCTTTTCTTGGCCGGCTAGAGCCCGCCCCAAGCGTATCAGATCAATCTGACTCAGGGACACCCGTCCCAGCAGGTCCTGATGCGTCCACAGGGAATTGCCGTCACTGATTTGTTGCAGGCTCGTCACCTGCTCATCCACTTGAATCTTGAGTTCGAACCGCAAGAGCCGCTCTTGGGCCCGGCACGCCCCCGGCGATAGCGACTGTTGCAGATAAATGCCCGAGCCGACGAGCTGATGATCGAACATATCGACGCGGTGCCGAACACGAGCCGCGATTGAATGGTGAGACTCGAGAATTGCCATCATGCTGGCAAACAGAGCATCCGCTGCTGGCGGCGGTTTCGCGGGGGCGGCGTTAGGCGTTGTTGATACAGGACTTGCGGCCACAGCCGGCGGCCTGGCCTGGGCCAGCAGCCCCTGCGGAGCGCACGCGGCCAAGCAGGAAATAGCGACTCCGGCAAACTTGCGCAAACTGCATCTCATGTTCGGGTTTTGCCGGATTTGCCAAAGAAACGCGTTGTAACACGCCGACCAATAACTTCGCAGGGACGCATGGTACTTGGTGGTTCGGCATAGCCGCCGAGCATTCCGGCGCCAGCGCCACGCTCGCACGTGCCGGAATGTTGAAGGACGCACGGCGCGAGCCCTGGGCTGGCTGATTTTAGGAATGCCGGCGAGAAGGGTCTATGGCAGTCCGGCCGACGGCATCATTGCTTCGGCCGTCGCGGATTTCGGAGCTACCGGGCCAGGCGGTCGTCCTGGAAGACCGGCAAGATTGTGCGAGGGGGGACATTATGAGACAACGGTTCTTTAGGTTTGCTTTGGGAGGGGCGCTGCTCGCAGCCGGTGGCTGTGCCCTCCACCCGCCGTACGGAGGCGAAAACAGCCACGTTGCGCCGAAAGGGAAAATAGCACATCGCAATAATCTGCCGCCGGCCGAGATGATCATGCATCCAGGGCCCGGCGTCGGTGGCCCGGGCCCTGGCGTCTTGACACCCGAGCCGATCATGCCGATGATCCCCGTGATCTCGCAGATCGCCTTTTCCAGCCCGGATGGCATGTCGGTCAACTGGGACGTCGGCGCGCCGGGCGCGTTTGATTCAGAGCCGCTGATCGTGCCGGGCCGCTTCAACTTTCCGCAAGGGGCGATCTACCGCCTGAAGCTGTCGAACATTCCGAATCGTCCGGGCGTCGAGTTGTACCCGACCTTGGAAATTGGGCCCGCCACGCCACGCACCGAGGCGTATCTCGCTCACAATGCGATTCCGATCCAGTATACGGAGGAAGACTTCGACCAGGTGCTGTCCGGCAACTTCGTCACCAAGGTGATCTACCTGCCGGACGCCGAATTCCAGGAACTGGCACTGGCGGGCGTGGAAACGCTGGTCAGCACGCGCCTGGATCCCGGCGTCGATCCCATTGTTGAAGCGGATCGTCGCGGTTCCATCCTGGCGATTGTGCGCGTCGGCAATAAGGACCTCGAAATTCCTCAAGTCGAGGGAGTGGGCGGCGGCGGCATGATGATTGGACCCAACGGGATGCCCATGGGCCCCGGCGGTCCAGGATTCGGCGGTCCCGGTTATCCGCCTGGCATGGGCGGTGGTGGCGGTGGCTTGCCCCCGGGTTTCGTGGCCGGCGTCACGGCTCCGCAATACGGCATGCCGATCAGCGGTACGCCGATCGGGCTGCCAGGACCTCCGCACGTACCGCTCGGAGTGCCGCCCGGCTTGCAAAAACACGTGATCCAGAACAACACCCACATGCACATTCCGGGACCGGACCGGACCATGAAGATCAGCGTGAAACAGGAGCCGGGATTCAGCTATCCCAAACCGTCCAACCGGGTGCGGATCAAAGATAAATCTCATACGCCGCCGGTAACGTTCAAGCAGCCGCTCCGCGACAAGCATGAGATGGCTCCCGACAGTGGCCCCGTGCCGTACAGTGGGCCAGCGCCGAATTGCCCGCCGCCGCAATAATTGCCCCTCGCAAAAATTGCCGGGCGGAAGGCTTACGGAAATGCCAGGCGCGGAGAGTCGGCCGACTTTTAGAAGGCCGGCTCTCCGGGTCCCGGGCCGAGCCGCGAGGATTTTCCTCCGCGGGGGTCTGTGAGTGACGGTTGTTCTTACCCTTGGTTCTCAGGCGATCCACGACAATGGTCCTTTTGCTCCGCAGCCAGGTCCTAGGCCTGGTACGAGTTGCCGGCTGGGCGTTGAGCGCCGTGCTGGTCTGGTTGGGGTTGGCGGCTTCATTGCCGGCCCAACAACAACCGGCCGTGCATCTGCTCAACGCGGGCATCATGCCGCCGGGAGCGATTGGAAGTCAGCAGCTTATGCGGGGCGGACCATTGCCGGGATACTTTCAACCCGTTGAGATCGTGGCTCCTCCTGGGGCCCGAGTCTCGACCGCTAGCGAAGGCCAATTTGATGGCCCGCAATCCGGGCCGATCGTGCTCGGAATGCTCATTGGCGGCGTCTACCGGCTGCGAGTGACCAACATCCCAAACCAAGAGACGCTCGAAGTTTATCCGACCGTGGAAGTCATCGATCGGCTCTATCCGCCAGTTGGCATGGAAGCGCGTTTTCCGATCGTCATCCAGTTGACCCAGGAAGACCTCGAATTGGCGCTGGCCGGAAAATTCGTGACGCGCATCGTGTACCTGGAAGATCCGGACGCCGCCGTGCCGCTGCCGGCACAGCCGCTCGATCAGCCATTTTTTGAAATTGCCAAGGGGCAAGATCCGTTGGAGGTCGCCGATCGACTGGGACGTCCGGTCGCAATCGTGCGTCTCGGCGGGCGGTTGCCCGACGCCGCGGGACCGGACCAGGCCTTCTTATTCGGTTCGCCTACGTTCTTGCGCTTCAGCAAACCGGTCGCGGCGGCAATGCCTGCCAGTCCCGCCGCGGAGGCGGCCACATCCGCGGGAACTGCTTCCGGCACCAACGCGACCTTGGCCGTGGCATCGCCGTCAGCCGACCGAGTGGCAAACTTGCCGCCACTGCCGAAAAAGCGATTCCGGTTATCCCTCCAAGACGCTTTTCGGTCGAGGCAAAACCCACAATGACGTTGCTCGCGTGCCAGTTTGAATCACGATGCAACCGGCGGGCCGCGCGCTCAGCCGGCAAAGCGATGCTGTTGGTTGCGAGTATGTTGCTCCTATGTTCGTGCCGAGCGAACGGGTCGCGTCCGTATGGTCCTCTGCCCGGGCAGGGCCCCATCGCACCGCCGACCTTGCCGCCGGAAGCGTTTACCGGAGGTCCCGGCGACCGAACGACCTTGCCGGCAACCAGCGTGCCGATCGCGCCCACGGCCCGCTGGGGAATCCCGTTGCCTGAGACGCTCGTGACGCCGTGGGCTCCGCCGGGCATTGCCCTGCCCTGGCCGCGAGACGAGTATCTGCACGACGGTGGAGAAAAGCGGCCAGTCACGGTGAATCGCAATGGGCAGGTCAACGGATTGGAGTCGGAAGACACGGTTGTCCACTACGACACGCTTGACGGGCGCACGCTGGTCGAGCCCTCGAACCGAGTGGACATCTACGCGCCTCGTTTCGCCGCGGTGCGCCACGTGGAAGAGGCGGTGCAAAGCCAGCAGCGCGATAAGATTTCAGAAATGGAATTGCCGGTCGCGGTCGAGCAGAGCGGCGAACGGCTGGTCGTGACGACGCGCCGTGCAGCCGGTCCAACCGCTGGGCGACGTCGGCATCAAGCAGCCGACGCTGGCTCGGCTGAACCAGGCGGAAGCCGCCTTCTCAAGCCGCTTGAGGCTGTCGGATTCCAGGCCCGCTTCAAACCGTACGAGGATTTCGAAGCCATCCGCTTGGGCTCGTTCGAGGACGCCGAAAAAGCCCGGTTGGCGGAGAGCGTTCTCGCGGCCATTACCTGGACGCAAGACAAAGCCGTTCAGGTCATTCTCGACAAGGCAACCGCCGTGGTTGAAACGGGGGATCAACGGGCTCAAGCCACGTTCCGCGCCGACATCCCGACGAATCCACGTTTGCAGGTCATCAAAGTGGCTTCGACGAACCAGGCCAAGCCGGGGGATCTCGTAGAGTTCACGATTCGCTTTGACAACGTCGGCGACGCGGCGATCGGCAACGTGACGCTCATCGATAACCTGACGACGCGGCTAGAATATGTCGAGGGCACCTCCAAGGCCAGCCGCGACGCTCAGTTCTTCACCACACCCAACGAGGGCGAGTCGCTGGTCCTGACGTGGGAATTCGCCGACCCGCTGGAGCCCGGCCACGGCGGCCTGGTCCGCTTCCAGTGCCGCGTGCGGTGATGAGGGGAATGCTGAACACTGACTGCTGAATTGGGAAATTACTTCCGCATTCCGCATTCCGCATTCGCATTTACGTCCGACCCTTCCCCCCGGCCCGTCCGCTGCTTATGATCTTCCCAGCGAAAGTCTCACGTTGCGGGAAGTGAAGCGGATAGCATGCAGTTAACGGGTCAGGCGGCGATTGTCACGGGGGCGGGAACGGGCGTGGGCCGCGCGACGGCATTACGGCTGGCGCGGCTCGGCTGTGCCGTGCTCGTCAACTTTTCTCGCTCGCGCGAACCGGCCCACGCCGTGGCTGCCGAAATTGCGGCGCTCGGTGTCAAATCGCTGGCTTTTCAAGCCGACGTGGCGGACGACGCTGCCTGCCGGGCGATGGTCGACCGGGCCGTCGACGAGTTTGGCCGGCTCGACATCCTGGTGAATAACGCAGCCACCACCTCGTTCATCACCGCCGACGCGCTCGACGAAGTGACCGATGAGATTTGGCACCGGGTGTTCGACGTCAACCTGCTGGGCACGTTCCATTGCTGCCGGGCGGTGCGGCAGCCGATGCTTGCCGGCGGCGGTGGTCAGATTGTGAATATCTCGAGTGTCGCCGCGTATCTCGGCAAGGGGAGCTCGATTCCTTACGCTGCTTCCAAGGCCGCGGTGAACAATCTCACGGTGGCCTTGGCTCGCGCCTTTGCGCCGAAGATTCGCGTGAACGCCGTAGCGCCGGGGTTTATCACCGGCCGCTGGTTGCAGGAGGGCTACGGCGAGTCGTATGACGCAGTGAAGCGGCTGGCCGAAAAACGCAATCCGCTGGGCAAGGTCTGCGAACCCGATGACGTGGCCGCGGCCATTCAAAGTCTGCTAACCGGGTCGCCGATGGTCACCGGCCAGGTGCTCGTCTGCGACGGCGGCATGCTGCTAGGCAAATGAGCGTTACACGTTTGCCACTGGCTCCGCCAATGCCGATTCGTCGTTGTTTCCGGCACTGGCAGAGCCAGTGGCATACGTACCAAAGCTCGCCGAGAATACTTCCACAGTCGGCTAGTACGGCCCATTCGGTTGCCCGATGGCCGGCATGGACGGCAGGCTGCCAGGTGGCGACGAGTAGCCGGAGGGTGGACTATATCCGGACGGAGTAGCAGAGTAGCCCGGCGGCGGAGCCGTATAACTCGGCGGCGGAGCCGAATAGCCAGCCGGCGGGGCTGAGTAGCCCGCCGGTGGAGACGCATAACCGGCCGGCGGCGACCCATAGCCGCGCATGGCCGCGGGTGCTCCCAGGGCTGGTTGCAATGGCGGCGGGGCGGAACCGCCACTCGTCGGATTCGCGGGCGGAAGCATGCCCGGCGGCAGATTCGCGTCCGCCAGATCGACATCTTTGTATCCCGGATACTCGGGCTGCGTGAACAATTGCTGCGGACTGGCGCCCAAACGATTGATTTGCAATTCGGTCAGATCGAGGTGCAATTCAAATTGTGTCGGCGGCCAAAGGATCTCGATGTGCCTGGGCAACGTCACTCCGGAAGCAATGTCGCGCTGATGCTTGCTGAGCACCGCGCTCGCCAATCGTTGTCCGGTTTGGTTGTAGAGGTGTTGTTCCAGCACGACGCCGCGCGATTCGTCCACCACCGTGATCCGCGTCACCGGATCCGGCGACATGCTGGCGGGCTGCGTACTGCGAATTTCCACGCGGCCGCTGCCGACAGGGAACGGACCCTGATGCTGCCAGGCCGGATCGAACGTCACAATGCCCAGCGCCGCGACGATCCATTCCGGTTCGACGGGAATGACCTGCCGGGCGGCGCTCGTGGCGTAGCGGTCGTGCCGGCAGTAATAGACCACCGCCGGCTGGGCGCGACGCATCCAAAACCAGAATTCGTCCGCGTTGCTTCCCAGGTCGACTTCCGCGCCGGTGATCCCGGTCTCGGCACGCAGGCGAAAGTTCTTTGCCCGCTGAAACGCCAGGCTTAAACGCAAAGAAGGAAAGCCGGGCGTGGAGACCGAACCCCGCGTGCAGTACAGCGATTGAACCCGCCCGCTGTTGTCGTTGACGACGTCGATCACCTGTTGCAGCGAAGGCGCCTGCGGCAGAGCCCGGGGCAGCGGCTGGGCATATTGCCGCACCATTTGCGGGCAATTGGCCCCGCTCAGAGCCACGAGCGCCACCAGCGCCAGCAACGGCCTTGCGGCACTTCGTCGCAAAGCCTGGATTGGGGAGCTTTGGTACTGATGGGTCGGCATTCTCGGACTCGCAGGGGCCATGCCCAGGACTCGGCGGCTTTTGGCACGATGAATCGTGCGACCGGGGGCATGGCCGTCATTGCATCGGTAACGGACTACGAACTTCCGGCGATCAACAGACTTGCCAATTCTTGCTGAATCTCTCGCACGCGCTCGGGGCTCGGATCCTCGGTCGTGACGCGGTACGTTTTCTCATTTCGCGGGCAGTACAACAGAGACACTTCCTGACCGGTGGGCTCGGTTTCGGTTTCTTCCAATCGCAGCACGCGACGGCGGACCAACAGCAGCGAAAGGACGTAGCGGAAGTCCGACTTCTCCGGTCGGCCTTCGAGTTCCGCCAGCAGTTCGAGCATCACGTCGTTGGGAGCCCAGTGCAGTTTCTTGGCGTCTCGCGCCGGCAACCGCGACTTCCACCAGCCGAGTATGCCTTCCGGCGGACCGTTCCAGGCCTCGGCGGCGTAGTCCAGCCGCTGAACGCGTCCTCCTTCCGTCACCAACGTGGTGTAAATTGTCTCGCCGGGCGACAACTCGCGACCGGTCTTGGCGCAGTGCCGTGTGCAGCGCTGTACTTCGTAATCCATCATGGCGCACACAAAACTGACGAGGTTGTCCCTCGGGCCACGGGCGGTTTGCCCCGAAGTAGTAGCTCAGACACTCCCGTGCCTGACATGCGGCTATGGCTGCCGGGTTGTCCAGTAAAGTTCGTCTTAGCGCGCAGCTTGCCCTGGGAAAGTCGGCGAATGGTACGCAAAACGGCCAAGTCCCTCAACGCCAACCTTTTGTAAGGTCAGTCGGCCCTACGGGTTTGGAAAGGTGCTCGTCGGCAAGGAGGACTAACCGGCCGTAAAGAAGCGGGCATCGGTGCCGCCGGGACCGATTTTGAGTTCGACCTTTTTCAGGCAACGCGGACAATAGCCGCTATAGGCCGTGGCTTGCCGATTGATGTAAACCCTGCTGTAGACTTCACAACAGGTGAATCGCACGCCGACAAAGGGCCGTCCGGCACTGGCTCGGCCGGAGTCCGTGACGTCGTGGTTGCTCGAAATGTCCAGGTTTTCGCCGGCCATAATGGCTTGCTCCGCCGTTCGGAAAACGCCGTTTTGAAGAACGCCGTTTGAAGAACGCTGTTCGGAAAACACTGTTTGAGTAACATCGCAAGGTTGATTGCCAAATCGCCCGGGAAGAATAGCTTGAAAGCAGCCGGCGCGAGAAGGCCGATTCGCATCCAAGGACTTGATAGCAGTGCTGCCGCGCGAACCTTCCGGCTTGACCCTCGGTCTTTCGTCCAGTAGAGTCAAAGTAGCGGTAATAACCGCCCAAGCCCCGTTTCGAGCCCGGTTATGATGTCCCTGTCGTTATTGCCCTTGTTGCTTACCTTGCCGCATGGCGGCTGGCTCTAGGGTTTCGTACGTACCTGTTGACGCACACAGAACCCCGAGGCCAGGCGAGCCTCGGGGTTTTTTTCGTTTTCCGACTGCCTAGTTCGGACATCAAAGCGAGTCCCGGCACTTGGAATCCCAACCCCCTCCTATTCGAAGACCGAACCATGTCCGAGCAGCCCCACGCAAAGCGCAACATCATCATCTTTGACACCACGCTACGCGACGGCGAGCAATCTCCCGGCGCCAGCATGAACCTGACCGAAAAGATGGAGATTGCCCAGGCGCTCGTCGATCTGGGGGTCGACGTCATCGAAGCCGGCTTTCCCATCGCTTCGCCAGGCGACTTCGAAGCGGTCCGGCAGATCGCGCAGAACGATCCGCGGCGCCGTGATTTGTGGCCTGGCCCGCTCGAACGATGCCGACATCGACCGGGCTTGGGAGGCGCTCAAGTTCGCCGAGTCGCCGCGCATCCACGTCTTTCTGGCCACCAGCGCCATTCATCGGCAGTTCAAACTCAAGATGGACAAAGACGAGATTCTCGAACGGGCCGTCTATGGCGTGCGCCGGGCCGTGAGCTATTGCGACAATGTCGAGTTCTCGCCCGAAGATGCGGCCCGCACCGAGCCCGATTTTCTCTGCCAGGTCGTCGAGGCCGCCATCAACGCGGGAGCCACGACGGTCAACATTCCGGACACGGTGGGTTACGCCACCCCGGCCCACATGGGCCGCGTGATTAAGACGCTGCGCGATCGGGTGCCGAATATCGACAAAGCCGTGATCAGCATGCACTGCCATAATGACCTGGGCCTGGCCGTGGCGAACAGTCTGGCCGGCATCGAGAACGGGGCCGGACAGGTCGAGTGCACGATCAACGGCATCGGCGAGCGGGCCGGCAACTGCGCCCTCGAAGAGATCGTGATGGCGCTGCGCACCCGCGGCGACTATTACGACGCCGACACGAAGGTCAACACGCAGCGTCTGGTCCCCATCAGCCGCCTCGTGTCGAACACCACCGGCATCCAGGTGCAGCGCAACAAGGCCATCGTCGGCCGCAACGCGTTCGCTCATGAGGCCGGCATTCACCAGGACGGCATGCTCAAAGAACGCACCACCTACGAAATCATGCGCCCCGAGGACGTGGGCTTCGCCAAGACCGACCTGGTGCTGGGCAAGCACAGCGGCCGGGCCGCGCTTGCCGACCGGGCGAAGGCGCTGGGTTATCACCTGACCGGCGAGCAACTGCAAACCGTCTTCGAGCAGTTCAAGACGCTTGCCGATAAGAAAAAAGAGATCTACGACGGCGACATTGCCGCCCTCATCGACCAGCAGATTCACGACGTTTCCGAACTGTGGTCGATCGTCTCCTATCACGTCACCAGCGGTTCCGGCCAAACGCCCAGCGTGACGCTGAAATTGCGGCATGGCCCGCAGGAGCATGCGACCCAGATGGAGTGCGGCGACGGCCCTATCGACGCGATTTTTCTGGCGATCGAGCAATTAACCGGCGTGACCGTCGTTTGCCGCGATTTCCGGGTCCAAGCGGTCACCGTGGGCAAGGACGCTCAGGCGGAAGTGAACGTCGAGGTGATTTACAACAATCAATTGTATCGGGGCCGCGGCGTTTCGACCGATAGCGTCGAGGCCAGCGCCAAAGCCTTTCTGAACGCCATCAACCGCATCGCGATCAGGCCCGAAAAGCCGTTGCACCCGCAACACAGCGCCGCGCCGGGCGAGAGTAATTGAGTTGCAGGCGAAGCGAGCCAAGCGGAAACAGGCCCGGCGGCCCGTCCACGGCCGCCGCCGCCGCGACGCGCAGCGAACAAAAACGGCGGCGGGCGTTCACGCGCTGGGTGTCGCCGTGAACGTGCGCTGCGCGGAAATACCGTTAGACCTTCACGTGAGCGCGAGACGCTCCGGTGAAATTGATCATGTTTAGCCCGGCGAACGAGTTGCCGGCGCCGACGCTCACGTCCGTGTAGGTGTTCGTTCCGGATCCGCCGTTCAGAATGGTGTGCTGGCTGACGGTCGTGTCGCCGATCGAGAGTGTGTCGTTGCCGGCGCCCAGCGTGATCACCATTTGCGAGAAGTTCGAGTCGACCACGCTCACCTGGTCGGCGCCCGAGCCGGTGACGATTGCCACTGCGGTGCTGCTGACCGAGTTGAGCGAGATGTTGTTGTTGCCGTTGCCGGTGGTCAACGTCAGAGCGAGTGCCGACAGGCTGGTCAATTGCACTGTATCGGTGCCTGTACCGATGGCAATTGCCGCCGCCTGGCCCACGCTCACCTCGTTGGCGGTCACCTGGTCGTTTCCGAGGCCGGTGCTGACGACCAGGCTGCCATCAATGGTGAGCGGCAGTGCGGTGACGTGCGGCTTGATGGCGCCGGCTGTAGTCGGCGTGCTGGCGCCGAGTTGCACCACGACGTTGCCAGCGTCGGTTACCCCGGCGGTATTGATGATCAGACTGCCTGGTATGGTAATGCCGGCCCCAACGTCCACCACATCGCTGCCGGCGGCCAGGTCAATGACCACGCTGCCGGTTACTTTGAATGGAATCGCGGTCGACAGGCCGTCGACCTTGGTGCTGGAACCGCCGGCAACGACGCCTTGTACCTCGATTTGTCCGCTCGAGCCGGCAGAAAGGGCGATGCCGCCGCTGGCAGCCGTGTCGGAGATGATCAAGCTGCCGCTGCTCGTGGCGGCTGTCACGTCGCCGGCCATCAGCCATCGCGTTTCCAAAGCCTCGACCCCCAACCGCCTACGCCGTGAAGTTCGCACCCTCATAAGCCCCGCCCCCTTTCTAGTAGAATCAAACGCTTGAAAAAAGCAAAGTCCAACTGGGCTTCACTCGGTTCGAGTGCAGTCCGCCATTTCCCGTTTGGGCTGAGTATGGAACTGATCCAGACTCGGACTCGCCGACATCTTAGCAGCAGGTCCCCCCCTCGCGTCCAGTATGGAGTGGATTTTTTTCGTATTCTGTTTCACGACGTTCTTGTCTGGTCGCCCATGACCGGAGATTTGCTACCCACGAAGTACACTTAGTTGCCAGTTGTGGTGAGGAGGGGGAGGACAGATTATTAAAAGCCTCCGGCGGGGCGGCAGGACCGCCGGGCTGTTTCAGGGGCGCAGGGGCCGCCGGCCCGCCGCTGCCTGGTGCAAAACCGCGCTGCAGGCTCGCTCTTCGTAGGCTGCATGTCACCCTGTTGGGGGCATACTTCAAATCGCGACGCAGTGCGCCTTGCGACCTTTCGCAAAAATTCAAATGCCGAACTGCCGCAGCACCAGTTCATAAATGTCCGTGTCGGCCATGGCCTGGCCAACGAGGACGCCCTTTTCAGAGGAAATCAACACGCCGCGTTGACGCTCCTCGTGCGGCGGCGCGCCGTGGGAGCCTCGCACCAAGGTCGCGTCCAGTGGGATGCTGCGCGTCTGGGGGTCGAAGAAAAGTTCCACGGGGTCGTAGCCCGGCTTGCGGTGGATGTCAACCGTGCGGGCAAAGCTTGGGGCCCGGGAATCGTCGAGCCACCAGTAATAGGCTTGCCAACTGTCGGGCGACGAAACCAGCACCACTTCGCCGGCATGCTCGTGGTCGAGGTCGTATTTCGAACGCTCCGGTCCGATGAGCACTTCGGCCACCCCTTCGCGACCGCGAAACAGTTTGGCGGCCCGCTCGGCGGCGGCGCTGTCGGCGGTGAAGATGTGCGAGAACTGGTGGTCGACCATGGCCCAGGCGCCGCTGCCGGCCAAGTCCAGGTGCTCGCCGTCGTCGCGATTCTGAACCGTGAGCAGGCCGGCTTCGCGCAGTACCCGGTTCGGATAGAGGACGTGCCGCACCGGCAGGATCGTGTACTCGCTGGCCACCAGCCACAGGGGCGTCGCGGGAGACAGAGCCTTGTCGACATCGGCAATCAGCGTGCCCAATACCTGGTCCAGATCGGCCAGCGCTTGTTGGGCGGCTGGGCTGTCGGGGCCGGACTTTTGGCCTGCGTAATCGAGATGCGGCAGATAGATGTAGAAGAAGTTGGGCCGATGCTCGGCGGCGGCAAAGGCCGCCGAGCGGCAAATCCAGTCGGTCGATTGGATGTTGGCCAGCGGGCCCCAAAAATGTTTGAGCGGAAAATGGCCGAGCTTGTCGCGCAAGGTTCCGTACATTTCGGTCGGCTTGGTGTAGCACCACAGCGATTCGGAGCCGTCGGGGTTGTGGATCGGGGCCGGGGTGCAGATCAGATCGGCGCCGGCTCCTTTACTGAGGAGCGGAAACCAAACGGCGCTGGTCGTGCCCGGTTGATGCTTCTTCAACGTGTCCCAAATCTGCGGCAGCCTGGATGCTTTTGTTCCAAGCGGTCCACATTTCCACTTCCTGCTTGTCGCGCCAATAGAAGCCGTTGGCCACGACCCCGTGTTGCCGCGGCAGCTTGCCGGTCGTCATGTTGACTTGCACGGGGCAGGTCACGCACGGAAAACTGGGGACCAGGTCGATCCGATCGCCGCTGGCGGCTAGCGCCCGCAAATGGGGCATGGCGGCGACGTCTTGCTTGCGCAGCCCGGGGACCGACAACAGGATCACGTGATCAGGCATGGGTTATTTCCAAATTCGAGAGTGTGCGATGTAGCAGGCGGCGGCAGGGATTTTTTTACGCAGTGCGATTCTACCAGCGCAGTGAATGTTTTGCCGGGGGCGCGCCGAGGCGAGCTTACGGCGCTGGCTTTGATTTTTGCGGCGGGGTGGCCGCTGGGGCGGGAGAATTCTCCGAGCTTTGCGAGCCGGCTTCCTGGGCATCCTGCTCTTCGACGTAAAACTCGTAAGCCTTCGGCTGATTGGCGAGCGGCGCGGACTTTGAACCGCGTGCGCTGGATGTCGCGAGGGTTGCGCCCGGCATAGCTCTTTTCGAGCCGGGCCAGCCGGGCCTCGACCGTTTTGGGATAATAGTGGGTCAGCGTTTTGTCCTTGGTATTGATCCCGGCTTTCCCCAGCAGCTTGGCCTCCAGGGCCGCCAGGCTGCCGCGCTTCCAGTGCAGATTGATGCGCGGCTCTTCCTCCAGTTTGCCGATCCGCCGCTCCGGCTTGCGCTCGGCGAGGTGCGATGCGTACTGGATCTGGCCATTCTTCGCCACTGCGGCGAGCTCGATGCCGAAGTAGTCCAGCCGCCGGGCGTATTCGAGCGCCGTCATTCCCTCGCTTTCGTCGAAGAGCACTTCCCAATTGCTAGTCGGCAGCCAGCGGTCTGCCGCCTCCGACTCGGCATTGGGAGACGTTGCCTTTGCCGCGTCATCCGCGGCCCGAATCGAAGCGGGAGTCCAGCAGCATAGAATTGCCGCCATGAGCATTGCTAGCGCCGACATCGTCGCTATTCGAGGAGTAATCTGCATGCCATTTAAGTTCCCGCGGAACGGCTCACCGTGTTCGCCGACCTTTCAATCATAACGCCCTAAAAGCCGCCGCGCAAGGAGCTGCACTGACGTGACCTCGGGAAACGAAGAAGAATTTGGCCGCAAATGCACGTGAATGCACGCGAATCGGAAAGGAGAAAGACGGGCAAGGACAGGATTTACAGGATTGAAAGAACATCTTGTAAATCCTGTTCATCCTGTCTCCCCTTTTTCTCTCTCATTATTCGCGTGCATTAACGTGCATTTGCGGCCAACATTATCCGAAGTTTGATTAACGAGATGGCATCAGCGGCGACAAGAAGTCGTAAGCCTTGCGGGCCGTTTGCGGCGCGTCGTGGCCGTGGCGGCTGAGCTCGACGTGGACGCCCCCTGCGTAGCCCGTTTCGGCCAGGGCTCGCATCACGGCAGGGAAATCGATCTCCCCCTCGCCGAACATCAGGTGTTCGTGGACCCCGGCGCGCATGTCCTCGATGTGGACGTTGGCCAGTCGGCTGCCCCAACGGCGAATCTGATCGGCCAAGGGCCACTCGCCTTGGCAGTGCAAGTGGCCGATGTCAAGCGTCAGCGCCAGTTGCGGATGGTCACTCCGGGCGAGCAATTCGGCCCAGCGGCATTGCGTGTCGATGAACATGCCCGGCTCGGGCTCGAAGCTGACGCGGACCCCCTGCTCCGTTGCGAAACGGAGCAATTCGCCAAGTCCGGTCGTAAGACGCTCGAAGGCCTCTTCGTCGCCGGCCTGGTCTCGCAGGATGCCGGACCAGATCGACACGCACTGGCTGTCCAAGGCGCCGCGCGGCCAGCACGGCGCGGCGGAGAAAGTCGAGCCGGCGAGCGCGGGCTGCCGGATCGGCCGAGACGAGCGTCGGCTCATGCTTGACGCGCGGATCGAGCAGAAAGCGGGCCCCGGTTTCAACCACCGATTGCAGCCCACGGCGAACCAGCAGGCCGCGAACCGCCGACAGTTCGCTGCGAAAATCGGCCGCGAAGGGGTTCAGCCTGCCGTGGTCGAGCGTGATCGCCACGCTTTGATATCCAATGTCCGCGAGCAGTTCGATGGCTTCGATCGGATCGTGATGGGCCAGGCCGTTGGTGTTGTAGCCGAGCAGCATGGAAGTCTTAGGGCCCCAGTCAAATCAAATATCTGTCGAATCGATAAAATGGCACGTTGAACAAATGCCACGTCGATTCAATGTCAGGTCGAATAAACAAACCAGCCCAGCAGCATGGTCGGCAACAGCAGAGCCACGATCACGCTGGCATGGGCCACGTCTTGCACGGCAAGGCAAGCGCCGGCGTCGATAATGATCAGCGAGAAAATACAGTTCTTCACGGCAGCTTGCACGACGGCCGGCTGAGGATCGAACGCGGCCAGGCCGCAACGCCAGCCGAGCAGCAGAGCCAGGAATCCCCAGAAGGCCTCCCAGCGTTCGGGCATTTGCAGCGGCGGCTGTTCGGTTCTCGTGGCCCAGCTCGGAAAGCTGAACAACAGGCCCAAGGCGGCCATCATGACCAGGGTCGCCGCCGCCAGTTGAAAGCGGCTGCTCGCGACTGCCTCGGTCCGGGCGAACCAGGTCACGCCCACGATATACAAACCGATCCCCGCGGCCACCAGCCAATGGACCGGCAGCCACGGCCCGGCGGTCAGGCTCATGCCAAGCAGCACATTGAGCGACCGGCAGCAACCCATGGCCAAAGGGGCCAGCGGCGTCTGCTTGAGAACGCCGTCGTACAGCAACACCATGATTGCCAACGCGACGGCCACGCCGGCCGGCCGCCACTCGCCAGACCAAGCTCCGGCCGCACAGCCCAGCAGCACGCCGGTGGCCAATAGGCCGAAGCCGATTCGCCCGGCCGCCGCCACGGACACGCGCCCTGACGGAATGGGGCGGCCCGGCCGTTGCTCCGCGTCCTGCTGGCGGTCGAAAAAGTCGTTCAGGGCCATGCCGGCCAAGTAAATCAGCGCGGAACTGCCAATGAGCAACGTCAGGGACTGCCAAGGCGAGAATCCCTCGTGGGTGAAGAGAAAACCCAGCAGGATATCGGCGACGGCCGTGAAAACATTCGGCAGCCGCAGCAGCTCCAGCAGCGCGCGAAACCGCACCCCGATCCCCAACGCCGACGGGGGCGCAACTCAACGGTCGGCGGCTGAGAGGGATCGGCGGATGACATCATGGTGGGCTTCTTCTCCGCGTGTCACGCCCATTCGTGCCACACAGGCGTAAGTCTCGATCGGAACTACATCGCACCGCTAATCGAGCCGTTTCAAGTATTGCAACGCCTCGCGCGCCGCGGCGTCGGGGTCGTCGATGTAAGGATAGAGTTCCACCGTGATCCAGCCATCGTAGCCGGTGGCTTGAATCGCTGCCATCGTGGCCTTGAAGTCGATCGCGCCGTGCCCCGGGATCAGGTGCTTGTGAACCCGAGTGGCGGCGATGTCTTCGAAGTGGTAATGCCGGGTGTGCGGCGCCATTTGGCTGACCCACTGTTGCGGATCTTCGCTCACGCAATAGGCATGGCCCACGTCGAAGTTCAGCCCGACCGCGGGGGAATCGATGCGATCGATGAACTCCAAGTATTGGCCGAACCGCTCGATGAGCAGTCCGGGCTCAGGCTCGATGAGCAAGCCGACCTTCAGCTTTTCGGCCAATTCGACGCATGGCATCAATTCGTCGTAGAAGATCTTGGCCCCCTGTTGCCAAGTTTGGTCCGAGGTCAATTCGCCCCCCGGCTCGGTGGTGATGTGGGGCGCACCGAGTTCCTGGGCCAGTTGCAATGCGCGCTTGGTATGCTCGCGACGAATGGCCCGATAGTGAGGATCGGGATCGGTCCAGCCGGGATGCCAGTAGGGCTGCCGCGGATCGGCCACGGCGTTCATCATGAAGGCGTTAACGTTCGCGATCGTCAGCCGGTGCTTGGCCAAGGCGGCGCAGGATGGAATCTTTTCGTTCCTCCAACAGGCCGGCCGGCCAGGCGTGGGGCACGTCGGCTAGGATTTCGATGCCGGTGTAGCCGAGGCTGGCGATCTTTTCGATCGTGGTCTCGATCGAAAAGTGCATGTAGGCATTGGAGCTAAAAGCAAATTTCATGGCGTGACGAGTGTGGCTGTGGGAAAGCGGCGGCCGAGGATGAGCACGGCCGGAAACAGCCTATTCTAGTTGTCGGACGCCTCGGCTGAAACCGCTGCCATTGTGGGTATTCTCAGCGAACTATGGTTCTTTTCCGTGTGGCACGCTGTCGCCGCGGGGCACAGGCCAGGTCTGGGCCAAATTTCTACGGTGCCGCCGCGTCGGCCGGAGCCGGCTTAGTCGGCGTCTGGCGGCTCCTTTGAGCTCTCTCGGGCCAGACTTTGGCGCTTTGACTGCCGTCGCCGGCCGATGGGCTCTTCGCGCCTGACGGAGCCGGCAGGGGGTCGCCCGTGCCGGCCAGCTTGATCTTTACGGTGACGCCCCCCTTGTTGTCGGCGATTTCGCCCCACTTGCTTTGGCAGCGCAAGAACAACTGCCCGTCCTCCGGCGCCGTGAACTTGCCGTACTCGCCTAGAGCAAAGGGTTCGCTGAGTTCGAAGTCGTTGAACAACACGCCGATCAGGCGTCCCGCGCCGGAAACATCGCCGTCGGCCGTGCCTTCTGCCTGTTCCTTGCCGGCTTGCCAGGTGCCGGCGGCGCTGTATTCGTATTCCTTGCCTGCCCGGACGGTCGCTCCGCTGGGCTGCCAACCCCGGCCGGCCGCGACCCGCGCGGAAACCGACGTGCGGTCGAGCAGCACCTTGGATTTTTTCTTCCAATCCCAACTGCAAAGATCGGCCCGGAAGCCTTGCTCGATGTGGCCCGACGAAGAACAGATATTCGAACGAGATCTCCTTGGCCATCGGGCCGTAGGTTTCCTCGAAGCTGACCTTTTGCTCGGTGAGAAAGCCGAGCCCCAGCGGGCGGAATCGATCGCGGTAGTTGGTGTTGTTGGCCAGCAGATGACACAGGGCCCAGCGCCAGGCGTAATTTTGCCAGGAGTCGCCGGTGAGATTTCGGGCACTGTGCGTGTTGACGATGTCATTCAAAGATTGCGGTCGCGTGTTCTGCAAGTACTCGAGCACGATCGGATGGATCCGCACGCTGGCTTCGCCCGGCCGCCAGTACTGGCCCATTTCGGCCATGCCTTCGGCATACCAGAGGGGCCCGCACGTGCCGAACGACTGGCCACAATAGGCATGGACCGCCTCGTGCTGGGCGACGCCGGACTTCGCCACGGCATAGACCACCGCCTTGGCCGCGACCTTTTGGCCCCCCAAGGTCAACGTTTGCGTCAAGGTGACGCCGGCTTCTTCCTGGATCTTGGCCACTCCTTCCGGATCGAGCCGGCCGGCCGGCCAGCGGGACAGATCCCGGACCACGTTGCACTCGATCACGCCGGCCGGCGGTCGTCCCCAATATTTGGAGATCAGGGTCAGCATCGTCTCCAGCTTATTGAGCAGATCATGGCTTCCTTGGCGGTCATGTCCGTGCGGAGCAGAAAATGTTGCGACTCGTATTCGGCCGGACCGCCGACAGCCGCCGAAGCCGACAGGGGCGTGACGTCCGCCGGATGGGGCGGCACCGGCCGCGTGGGTTCCGGACGGGATGGCCCGGGCCGTTTGCCGACGGATTGGGCAACGGAAGGCCCTGCCCAGATGGCTAGCGTAATCACCACAGCGGGCCAGACGAGCGCGAGGATTAGCCATGGCCAACCACGACGGCTGCGGAATCGTTGCCGGAACATCATTTGGGTTCGCCTGAAGATGGGCCAGAGCCAGTAATCGACTTCATTTCCAATATAACGAGCCGTGGGCGAGGGGCAAAGTTTTGGCGGCAGGGCCGGCTCTCAATTCCATCCGCGACAATGTTTTTTCGGTTAACTGCTCGCACTGCGATAACTCAGCAGCGCCCGGCGAAAGAGCCAGCGGGAGGCGGCCAAAGAGCCCACGGCCGCCAGCAAGGCATAGCCGGCCAGCGGCCAGCTCTGGGCGTCCAGCGGTTGTGCCAACAGGCGGGCCGGCACGTTCACCACGATCAGCACCGGCATCGACGAACGTGAAGATCCATTGCAAGGGCGTGCCGATCGGTCCCCGCGTAGATCTCCTTCGGGTAGCGCGAGAAATTGGTGATGTAGAACCAGAAGTCGTACAGGTTCTGATTGCGTCCGAGCCACACGCTGGTGGCCGCCAGAGTGATCATCAAGCTATACAAAATGGCCACGCCGCAAGCCAGGTACAGCGGATACAAGACGACTTGCAACAGAGTCGGCGAGAAATCGAGTTGGGCCAGCGAATAGGCCAGCAGCCCGGCGGCGAAGATGAAGTTCGACAGGCTCGACCAGTCGACTTTTTGCAGCGAAATCAGGAACTGGGTGTCGATCGGCTTGAGCAGGGCGAAGTCCAGGCCGCCGGTGCGAATCAACTCGCTGAACTCTTCGGCGTTGGGCATGAAGAACGCCTGCACCACGCTGTTGATGAACATGGTGGTCGCCAGAAAGATGAAGAACTGGGTACTTGCCCCAGCCCGTGCCGGCGCCGATCTCGCTGGTGTACTGAAAGACCAACAAGTAAAAACCCAGGTTCATCAGCATCCACGAAAGGGCGAGATGCTCTCGATGATGAAATTGGCGCGGAAAGTCATGTCACGCACCAGGCTATTGCGAGCAAAGGTGCCGAACACGCGGAGTAGCGGGCAATTTCGTGGCGGGTTGGGAGCATACGTCATGAAACTCAGTTCGGACTCGGATGCAATCCCTGAGCTTCAGTCGCGGTGAGCCGCCAGCCGCCGTATAGCGTGTTGCGCTTCGTGCCGAAGTAAAATGCTACCCGGCTCGGCGCCGATGAAAAACAGGACCCACAGCACCTCTCCGATCAGCCCCTGGACCAGCGCGGCCCCTTGGATCTTGCCAAGGAAGACCGCGGCCGGAAAATAAGCGAGATATTGCAAGGGAATCAGCCGCACGACGATTTCCCAGGTGCCGGGCAGCATGTCGAT
Organism: uncultured Planctomycetia bacterium; assembly: GCA_963807715.1. Taxonomy (GTDB): domain Bacteria; phylum Planctomycetota; class Planctomycetia; order Pirellulales; family PALSA-1355; genus CAWECK01. The sequence continues at coordinate 85,275 of CAWECK010000008.1, read as the reverse complement.
GGGAAACATGTGCCCGGAAAAGAAAAAGTTGAACAGCATGTAAACGAACAGCAGCGAACTGACTTCCAGGAACCAGAAACCGATCATGCCCAACGTGGCTTCGATGAAGAAGCCCAGCACAAAGGCCAGCACCAGCGAGAGGAGAAACGCCAGCAAGGTCGTCGCGTCGGGCCAGCCGTTTTCGAAGTAGCCCCGGCAGACAAAAAAGACCAGCGCGAATGGCCCGGCCGCCACAACGTAATAGACGAGTTTGTGCGCCATGCGGCTGAGGAGCAGGAAACCGACCATATCGACGGGCTGGATCAAATACTTCTTGATTTCGCCATTGCGAATCTGCATGGCGATTGTGGAGGCCAGGCCGGGCATGCTGGAAAAGGCTCGGCCGACCATGGTGAGCAAGTAGTAGGCGATGATGTCGTTCTGGTTCCAACCCTTGATGGTTGAGCGGCTGGAGGCGGCGAAAACAGCTTCCCAGAGAAACACCTGCGTCACGATGGGCATGAACCGCATCAGCGTGCCGAGCGCGAAATCGCCTCGGTAAACCAGGCGTTCTTCCAGGCAAATCGCCAGAATCGTCCACCAGGTGCGGACGCGCGCCAACGAAAGTGCGGAATGCGGAATGCGGAATGCGGAAGTCAGCATATCGAGTTCACCATTTCCGGATACCGCACTCTTAACTCTGAATTCCGAATTCAGCATTCCGAATTTCGGCGCTGGCTTGTTCGCTGGCCTGCGAAAACATCTCCGCAATCACTTCTTCCAGCGGCGGGTCTTCGACGCTTACGTCCTGCACCGTGTGCCGCGCAAAATGGCCGCCAGCGATTCGGCCACCACGCTCCGGTCGACTCGCAGCTTCGCCTTGGGGGCCCGCTCTTCCAGTACCTCGCCATAGCGGGCCAGCCCGTCCGGCACCAAGTCTCCGGCAAACAGGAGCGTGACAACCTTGTGGCTGCTGAAACGGTCGATAATGCCGGTCAGCGAGCCATCGTACATGATTTGCCCCTGGGCAATGATCACCACGCGGCGGCACAGGGCGGCCACGTCTTTCATGTAATGGCTGGTGAGCAGCACCGTCATTTTGCGCAGTTGCTGATAGTGCCGCAGGAAGGCTTGGATATTGTGCTGCGCGATGACGTCCAGCCCGATGGTCGGCTCGTCCAGAAACAGCACCTCCGGCGAGTGGAGCAACGCGGCGATCAGTTCCATCTTCATCCGTTCGCCCAGCGACAGCTCGCGCACCGGCTGATTGAGCAGCCGGCCGACTTCCAGCAAATCGACCAGTTCTTCGCGGCGCCGCTCGAATTGCTCGGGCTCAATTCCATAGATTTGCTGGTGCAACCGGAACGATTCCTGCGCCGGCAGGTCCCACCAGAGCTGGTTTTTCTGGCCCATCACCAGGGCAAACCGCCGGCGGTAAGCGTTCTCTCGCCGCCAGGGGACGAAACCCATCACGTGGGCCATGCCGCTGGTGGGATTGATGACGCCGGAGAGTAGCTTGAGGGTCGTGGTCTTGCCGGCCCCATTGGGCCCCAGAAACGCGACGAATTCGCCCGCCTCGACCTGCAAATTGATGCCGCGAACAGCCTCGACATCCCGATATTCCCGCTTGAACAGCCCGCGAACGGAAGCTAGCAGCCCTTCCTGCTTCTGATACGTGCGGTAAGACTTCGCCAGACCTTGGATTTCGATAATGGCCATAAGTGTTCGATTATAGACCGCCGGGCGGAGGCGGGGGAAGCGGAGACGGGTTGACCAGGTGACCAGGTGACCAGGTGACCAGTTGACTTTCTCGCGAACGGCAAATGGCACGGCCATGCATTCTTGCCTTGACCACGCCCTTCGCAGGGCTCAGAGCGTGCCACACGTCACCTTGTCACCCCGACGCCTTGTCACCTATAATCCGGCCGTTGAATAGCCGAAAAACGACCCCAGCGGGAGACAAGGCCACGCACGGCATACGAGTTGGAATTGGACACGATACCCATCGGCTTTCACCGGGCGGACCGTTGCGATTGGGCGGCATTGATATTCCCCACGATCGACAGTCGGTCGGGCACAGCGATGCCGATGCCTTGTTGCACGCGATCACCGATGCGTTATTAGGAGCCGCCGCCCTGGGGGACATTGGCGAAATGTTTCCGGACACGGACCCGGCAAACCGAGGCCGCAGTTCGAGCGACATGCTGATTCGGGCCTACCAGAGAGTCCAGGGGGCCGGATTTCAGGTTGTCAATCTCGACTGCATCGTCTTTGCCGAACAGCCCAAGCTTTCGCCGCACAAGGACCAGATCCGCCGCGCGATTGCCGGCCTGTTGGAGCTGGCGCCGGAGTGCGTGGGAGTCAAAGCCAAAACCGGCGAGGGGGTCGACGCCGTAGGACGCCAGGAAGCCATTATGGCCCAGTGCGTGGTCCTGCTACAGCATAGAAAACAATGAGAATGAGACAGGATGAACACAGCCTGTCAAATATTCTAAAAGCTCAGGAGCAGATCGCATGGGCCGGTCCCACGGCTCGGCGAGACCTGACAGGATAGGGTGATACAATTACTGCTCAAGCCGCCCCACATCAACCCCCCGACAGCCGCCGCGCGGCGACCACTTCAAAAGAGACCCGCATGGCGATTCGCGTTTACAACACACTCAGCAAATCCAAAGAACCCTTCCAGACCGTGACGCCGGGGAAGGTGGGTATTTATCTGTGTGGGCCGACGGTCTACAAGCCCAGCCACATCGGTCACATGGTCGGACCGGTGATCTTCGATGCCGTCAAGCGTTACCTCACTTACTCCGGCTTTAACGTCACGCTGGTCATCAATGTTACCGACGTGGACGACAAGCTGATCAAAGAGTCGCAGGCCCGCGGCATGACGATGGCCGCGCTGGCCCAGGAAATGACGGCCGATTACCTGCGCAACCTAGCCACCATGGGCATCGACAACGTCGACCATTTTCCCAAGGCGACCGAGAACATCGACGAGATCATCCGCCTGACGGGGACGCTGGTCGAACAGGGATTCGCCTACGTGTCGGACGGCGATGTCTATTTTGACGTGGCCAAAGATCGCGAATACGGCAAGCTCAGCCACCGCGACGTGGCCAGCATGCAGGGGGAAGGAGGCGATATGGCCGAACGCAAGCGATCGAGTGCCGACTTTGCCCTCTGGAAAAGCGCCAAACCGGGGGAACCCGCTTGGGATAGCCCGTGGGGCAAGGGGCGACCGGGCTGGCACATCGAATGCTCGGCCATGAGCCGGCGGTTGCTGGGCGAGACGTTCGATATTCATGGGGGAGGCCTCGATCTGGTCTTCCCGCATCATGAGAATGAGATCGCTCAGAGCGAATGCTGCCACGGCAAGCCGCTGGCCAATTATTGGATGCATAACGGTTTGATGCAGGCGTCGGACGAGGTCGGCAAAGTCGGCGGACGCAACACGCGGCAGGCCGCCGAAGGGGACCAGGCGGCGCAAGAGGCCGGCAAAATCGGCAAGTCGAAAGGGGCCAGTCCCTTTACCGAATTGCTCAAGGACCACCAGCCGGAGACGATTCGCTATTTCCTGCTGTCGACCCACTACCGCCGGCCGATTGACTTTGGCGATGCCCAACTCCGCGACAAGCACACGGCGCTGGAGCAGTTTTATCGCTTTTTCAAGCGGTTCGAACGGGTGACCGGCCACAGCTTTTACAGCCAGGTCCCGGCCACGACCCGCGCCGCCGGAGACTTTCAGCCCGGAGACGATCCCTTGCTCCAGCAAGTTGCCGCGATTCGGGCCAACTTTCTGGAAACGATGGACGACGATTTCAACACCGGCGGCGCGACGGCCGATCTGTTCGGATTGCTCGGCACACTCAATAAGTTCATTGACGATCAAAAACTGGAAGTTCCCGGCAAGGCCGATCCGGCGCCGCCTCGCCTCGCTGCGGCAAGGGGCCACGGTGCTTCGCGAACTGGCAGCCACGATGGGCCTGTTTAGCCGGCCTGTGGAACAGGAAAAGGCCGGCGACGATGGGCGGTTCGGCAAGTTGATGGCCTTGCTGATCGAACTGCGTGCCGAGGCTCGCAAGAAAAAAGATTTCGCCACGTCCGACCGCATCCGCAACGCGCTGACCGAGGCCGGCATCACGCTCGAAGACCGGCCCGGCGGCACCGAGTGGACGGTGGCAAAGTGAGAATTCGGAATTCGGAATTCGGAATTTCGATATCAGCGTTCATCATTCCGTGGTCCGCATTCCGCATTCCGTATTCTTCATTTCGCATTCTCCCATGACGCTGCGCATCCTGGGCATTGATCCGGGCCTGAACATCACCGGCTACGGGGTGATCGAAACCGTGCCCGGCGGGTTCAAGATTTGCGAAGCCGGAGTCGTGCGAGGCCGCAGCCGCGGCGACCTGACCGCCCGGGTGCACGAGATTCACACGGGCATCTCGGAAGTGATCGTAGCCTTCCAGCCGGCGGCCATGGCGCTGGAGCAGCTTTACTCGCACGTCAAGCAGCCGCGCACGTCGATTTTGATGGGGCATGCTCGCGGTGTGATCTGCCTGGCGGCGGCTCAGGCCGGCGTGCCGGTTGTGCATTATTCGGCGACGCAGATCAAAAAGGTGCTCACCGGCAACGGACGCGCGCCCAAGACGCAAATGCAGCAGGCCATCCAGCGCGAGTTTCATTTACCGGCGCCGCCGGATCCGTCCGACGTGGCCGACGCCCTGGCTGTTGCCTTGTGCCACTATTACCTGCAAGTGCGGCGCGTGCTAGCCGCTCAACCGAGGATCCTGCCTTGATCACAAAGATTACCGGCCGGTTATGCCGCCTGGAAAATGACGCCGCGACCCTGGCCATCGACGCTTTCGAACACGAGGTTTTCATTCCCGAGTTCACGCGCCGGCAGCTTCAAGCCCAAGTCGGCCAGCAGGTCAGCCTGCACACGATTGAGTATCTCGAAGGCAATCCCATGCAGGGACGGCTCACGCCGCGGCTCGTCGGTTTCATCAGCGAGGTGGAGCGCGAGTTTTTCGAGTTGTTCTGTTCGGTCGACGGCGTGGGAGTGAAGAAGGCTTTGCGGGCCATGGTTCGTCCGGTGCGGGAAGTCGCCGCGGCCATTGAAGAGCAAGACACCAAGGCCCTCTCCGGATTGCCCGGCGTGGGACCGGCCACGGCCGAACGGATTGTCGCCAAACTGCGCCGCAAAGTACCCAGGTTTGCCTTGCTGGTGGCCCGCGACGAACCCTACGTGGCCGACGTGGAGATGGACGTGATCAGCCAGACGTACGAGGCCCTGCGGACGCTGGGTCACTCGGAAAGCGATGCCCGCCGGCTGATCGACGCGGCCCTGGGCGAAAAGAAGAAATATAAGGGGGTCGAAGATCTGATTCAGGCGATCTATCAACAAAGCCGCGGCGGGTGAATTAAAAGTGGAATTCGGAATGCTGAATGCTGAAAATGCGGAAGTCGGAACGCTAAGAGCGGAATGCATTTCCGAATTCAGTAATCCGAATTCCGCATTTAATTCCGGGCCCTTTGCGATATATTGAACCGCGAATTACTCGACACCCGTTCAGATCCCCTCGGTGCCAGACGTGCGCGAACCGGTCCTAAGTCCCAACATCGAACCGCAAGACGATGGCGATCGCGATCTGCGTCCGCAGCATATGCGCGACATGGTCGGCCAGCGCGAAGTCTACGCGCGGCTGGAGATCGCCGTCGACGCGGCACGCAAGCGGGGCGATCCACTGGGGCACATTTTGTTCGATGGGCCCCCCGGCCTGGGAAAGACAACCTTTGCCACCTGCATTCCGCGAGATTTGGGCGTGGCGATGCAAATTGCCAGCGGCGCCGCGCTGACCGCGCCGAAAGACCTGATTCCTTACCTAACTAATGCCGAGACCGGTTCGGTGCTGTTTATCGACGAAATTCATCGTTTGCCCAAGGCGGTCGAAGAATTCCTCTATCCGGCCATGGAGGATTTTCGCATCGACATTGCCTTGGGCGAAGGAGTCAATGCCCGCACGATCAACATGGCCCTGCGTCCGTTCACATTGATCGGGGCGACCACGCGGGCCGGGCTATTATCGGCGCCGCTGCGCGACCGTTTCGTGTTGCGCGAGCATCTGGACTTTTACACCGTCGCCGAACTGGCGGAGATCGTGCGGCGTAGCTCGGCCAAGCTGCAAGTCCCGATTACCGACGATGCGACCGAGGAAATTGCCGTGCGCAGCCGCGGCACCCCCCGCCTCGCGAACAACCGCCTGCGCTGGGTTCGCGATTACGTGACCAGCAAGTCCGATGGGAGCATCACGAGAGAGCTGGCTCAGGCCGCGCTGGACATGCAGGGGGTCGATATCCGCGGCTTGGACGGTCAGGACCGCAAGTATCTGCAAACCATCGTGCGAGTCTTTCACGGCGGGCCGGTGGGGGTCGAAGCAGTCGCCCACACCATGAATCTGGCCCCCGATACCCTGGTGGATGAGGTGGAACCGTTTTTGCTCCGTACGGGCCTGGTGATTCGGACGCCGCGCGGCCGGCGGGTCACGGCGGCCACGTACCAGCACCTGGGCTTGGAAGTGCCCGACCCGGACGACGACGCCCAGCGCCGGCTGTTTCGCTGATCAGCCGGCGAATTTTTTAGACCGGATTTACAGGATGAACAGGATTTTGAAATGCACGCTCAGTATCCTGGCCATCCTGTAAATCCTGTGTAATTTTCTTTGCTTTCTTTCCGGCCTAATTTTGTTGCTTGTGGACGAGCACAGCGATAGGATTAAGGTGGGTTCTCTCGTCGCTATGTCATTGCGAACACGCTAGTTAGGGTATTTTCTCTGGGGCCAATTTCGTAAGCACAGGCGCAGCTCGACCGGCCTGCGGGAATAATCCGTCAGTAAATTGGCGAATCGGATTGAGGTCTTGCGCCAGGTAGGCCCGGTGCGGCGGGCGATTACGTTGCAAGGAGACCAAAGAGTGCCGCTGTCGCAGACCGAATTCAATCAGTTGGTGACGGACCACGGTGCTGCGCTGTACCGGATGGCTTACCGCTTGGTGAGCGACCGGCACGAGGCTGAGGATATCGTTCAAGATACGTATCGATCGGCCTGGAAGAGTCGCCAGGGGTATAAGTCAGGACTGGGCGAGCGCGCTTGGCTGACTTCAATCCTCCGCCGTCGCGTGGTTGACCGTTGGCGCAAGCGGCCGCTCCCAAGCGTGGTGGGGGGCGATTTTACGCATGATGTGGAAGTCGAGGGGACCGATCCTCTCGCCAATGACTATACCGACGAGATGCAGCAAGCCTTGAACCGCTTGCCAAATGAGTTGCGGGAATCGCTGTTGCTGGTAGTCGTCGGTGAGCTGACGCATCAAGAGGTGTCTGAATTGCTAGGTGTGCCCCTGGGCACGGTGTTGTCCCGCGTAAGCCGGGGTCGAGAGCGGTTGCGAGAATACTGGTTGAGTGCTTCGCGTCCACCCAGTGGATGACACGGCGTTTCGCGACCCAGGGATGCAATCCTTTGGCTTTGAATGATTTGATATGAGCGAACCTGAATTTACTTCCGATCCTTGGCTGGACGCGCGGCTGCGTAACGTGCCGCTCCCGCTTGGGTTTTTGGCCAAGCTGCAAGAGATCGGCACCGCCGAAACTCAACAGTTGGATCGCGCGCTGCGTGATGTGCCGCTGCCGGATGGAATGTTCGACCGTCTGCGTCTGATTTCGCGACAACCGCAGCACCGCGTGGCTTGGCGCCCGTTGGCCATGGCCGCGTCGCTGCTGTTGGCCGTGGGGCTAGGCATGCTAGGCTTCGTCTTTAAGTCTGCGCAGCCGTTGGCACGGCAGACGCCAGGCCGGACGCATAGGTCGCACGAGGTTGCCACGCTGGAGCGAGATGGGAGTAATCACGATAGGGATGGGCAGTTCGCTAGCGACAACTCGTCGGCGGATCGACGATCCCGCGACGAGATTGATGCGGCCCTGGAGCGCGAATCGCTCGACGCGAAGTTCGACGGCCGGGAATTCGAAAACTGGGAAGATCCCGCCAAAATTGCGTTGGACGATTTGGCCCCGCGGTCTGTCCTTGAGCTTGGTGCCGGCCCGGCGCCGGCGATGCCCAAGGTCGAGCGGCGGAGTTTGGCGCAGTTGCAGCGGGATGACCTGCTGGGTGCCCGGGGAGCCGCGGACGTGCTGCCGGATTTGGACGCCGTCGAAGTCCATGTGCCGCGGGGACTGACTCCGCCGCTTGTGGCCGGATATGACTTGCTGTTCCAATTGAAGCACGGTTTGCACCCGCTGGTTGATCCGTCCGCCCACAAGGACTTGCGGACCGTTCAGGTGCCACTGGTCACTTCGTCGGGCGGCTATCGCCGCGCTTGGCGTTGGCTGAAAGAGGGGCGGCTCCCCGCAGCCGGAGATCTGCGCACCGAAGAATTCTTGGCGGCCATGGATTACGGGTTCCCCGCGGTTGCCGAAGGCAAGGTGGCCATCCGAACCGCTGGCGGTCCGGCGCCGCTGCGCGATGAGGGGTTGTCGCTGTTGCAAGTGGCCGTGCAGGCGGGGGCCTTGCCGCACGAGGCTCATGGGCCGACGCATTTGACCATCGTGCTGGACACATCCGCTGGCATGCGGCGGCCCGACCGTTGGGCGGCCGTGCAGGCGGCGCTCGGTCGTCTGCGTGATCCCATGGGGCCGGCCGACCACGTCACGCTCATCGGCTATAGTGATCAGCCTGAGCTGCTCGTCGACAGCGTGGGGCGCGAAGAGGCCGGTCAATTGCTTAGCGCTTTGCAAACCAGCCAGCCGCGCCGTGCCGCGAACCTGGCCGCCGGTTTGAACTTGGCTTGCTCGGTGCTGCCGCACCCGGCTGACGAGACGGCTCCCACTGAAACCGTGAAACCAAACGAGATCGCGAAGCCCAGCGAAACCGTGCAGGTCGAACGACGTATTCTGGTGATTAGCAGCGGGCGAGTGGATTCTGACAGCCAGTCTGCGGAACGAACTCGCAGCCGTCTGGCCGAACTTGCCAAGTCGGGCGTTTCACTCCAAATGCTCGACCTGGGCCGAAACGATAGCGCCGGCGACAATCACGCCAATGACGCCCTGGCCGCCTGGACCGAGGCCGCCGATGGTCGCTTGATCCGAATCGCTGATCCCAGCACATTGTCCTGGAATCTTATCGAAGCATTGATTGGGCGGTCACCCGTGGTAGCGGCGCAAACGTCGCTGCGAGTTTCCTTCAATCCGAACGTGGTAGCCGCCTACCGGCTCCTTGGGCACGAACGGACGACGATTACCGGGCCGTCGCATGCCCAAACGGAAGTCGACTTACGAGCCGGCGAGTCGGCCAGTGGACTGTTTGAAGTGTGGCTCAAACCGACGGGGGGCAACGATGTGGCCACGGTCGACGTGACCTGGCAAATGCCCGGCTACGGCCAAATGCAACGCGTCAAGCAGTCGGTGTCGCGCGGCCAATTCGCGCGGAGCTTCTCGGCGTCCGCCCCGTCGCTACAGATCGCGGCCCTGGCGGCTTTGTCGGCCGAGACGCTACGGGGCTCCACGTTTGCTCCGGCCTCGCGGTCGCTGAGCCGAGTCGTGGAGTTGGCCCAGCAGTTGAGCCCGGCACTGCTGGTGCAGCCGTCAGTCCGCGAACTGACCGACTTCATCCAACTGGCGGAACGAGTGCGTATGCACGGGGCCGCACTGCGGCGGAATGCGGAACGAAAGACGGAATTTTGACTGCTGAATGCGGAATTCAACAGTCCGAATTCTGAATTATTACTTCTCAGTGCACGCGCTGCATCTGCCGCAAGAAATCGACGTCCAGCCGCTCCAGATCATCGCCGAAGGCCGCTCGGAATTCTTTCAGCCGGGCGGCCGGTTCGTCCCATAGCAGCGGCTGCTTTTCCGCGAGTTGTTTGATGTAGGTGGAATACTCCTTGGGATGCTGGCGGATCAAGTAGTAATTCAAGGCCCAAGCTTCGGCATACGCGTCCAGCGCCGTGGCCGGATCGCGAACCCGCTTGTCGTCGGCGATGAGGCTCTTGAGCGATCCGGCAGGCCGCCGCGTCAAGTATTCGCGGAACCGCTCCAACCGGGTATCATGCACGCCACCGATGGTCCGCCAGCCTTTCGCGCTCTGCAAGTCGGGCGTCTCGAAATACACGGCCAGTCCTTCGCTGACCCACAAGGGGATGTCCGCGAAGCGGGCCTGCAAGCCGCAATTGAAGGCGACCTGGTGCGTAGCTTCGTGGATGATCGTGGCCACCGTTTGTTCGGCCTCGGGTCTCGATAGCAGGTCGTTGATTTGGGTGCTCGAACCGCGGCGTTGGCCAGGCGCTCGGTCGGCGTTGCTGCCGGTCAGGTCGTACATCAGCACGCGGTTGGTCCGCAGACTGTAATAGCCGATCATGTTTTGCGCCGCCTTGCCGACCTCGCTTTCAGCAAACTGGGCGAAGGCGTCGCGGTCGGCAAACACAATTGCCACCAGCGGAAATTCGCCGTCGTGCAGTTTGCAGCCTTTGCGCGTCCAGTAATTGACGAACGCGCGATTCAGCCGTTCCAGCAGGGCGCCACACCACTGGGCGTATTCCCGCGACGTGTTATGGCAGATCACATAGCGGGTCGTGTTGTGAATCTCGAAGCCGGGGGGTAACTCGGCCAGCAATTGCTTGCCGAGCTGTGCGGCCGAAAGGGGCTTGAACGGCTCGTCGTCTTGGGTTTGCGAGACAATCTCCTCCGGCTGAATGCCCCACAACACGCCGTCCGGCGCCAGGAGAAGCAGTCCACCGTCGGCGGCTTTGACCAGCAATTTGCCGGCCACCTCGGATTGCCGGCCATCTTTCCGCATCACGACGCGGTCAACCGCCAGGGCTGGAACAGACGTGCAGAGGATCGCCGTCAGCAAGACGATTGGCACTTTTGTCAGTGCGGTTGCGACGGCAATTTTTGTCATCTGGCAGTGCATAATCCCAGCCGGGGCCCTTCGTTAACCATAGCATGCCGGACCTTTCCTTTGCTATGGACCACTCTAAGAGCCTGGCGCGGCCGAGAGAACGGCAATTTGACATCTGCCGAATCTGACCTAGGTTTACGGGAGACCACAGTTTGGGCTGCATTTCAAGCTGTTCGGTTCGCAATCGGGCGGCGGCTCTGGACCAAATCGGGCTGCTCTTCGAAAAACCAGGAAGGCCGTGTTTCGTGACACGACCGGCCGCTTAATCCCATCTCCCCAAAAATCGTCGTCATACGTTTTGAATTCGCAGGATACTCGACGCACGAGCGTTCGGATCCGAAACGTTAAAACTTTTCCCGTGATCGATTTCATTTCAGCTTTCACGTTTTTGAGAGGCACGCACCTATGAGCCGTCAGCACTTTGCAACGTTATTCGGGTTGGTACTCGCCAGTTGCCTGGCATCCTCGGCCCAAGCGCGTAACTCCGACGTACGTGACGTCGGTCCTCCGGCGCGACGCTGTCGTCGTTCCAAACGACGACGATTCCCATGAGCTACTCGTTCGCGAGCAAGACCTATCTGGCCGGCTCGGACACGCGCGTCCGCGGCCTTTCAGGCCCTCGAGCCCGACCTACACGAACTACATCCTCGCGAATCTTCAGGAAGGGGTGAAGTTCACGGGCGCGGGCTCAATCAGTTGGATCCGCACACGGCTGTACTTCTGGTTCGACCTATACGCCCCGCTGTCTACTTCATCTACGGCTATGCAGGCTTCATCGACGGCTTCGGCGTGACGATTGCCAACGTCAGCGCCCCGACGTCGTCGCAAGTGACGGGAACCAATCTGCACCTGCATGTCGGACGTTCACTGGAACGGCAGCACCAGCCGCTCGACGCACCTATCCGGTGCTGCCCGGCGACTTCGTCCAGTTGCCCACGGTCAACGCCGGCCAGCAGCTCGCGTTCTTCTGCTATTCGAACGAGAACAGCAGCGGGCAGCCCGCCAACATCTGGTACAACGGGGCCAGCAACAACTCGGACGGCTTCCAGCACATGATCGCCTTCTTTCCGGACAACAGCCAGTACATCATCATCGGCTTCGAGGACTATCCGGGCGGCGGCGACCAGGACTGCAACGACGTGATGTTCGTGGTCGACATCGGGCCGCTGAATGCCGCCGCGTTGCGCAATGCCAGCAGTTTGCCGAAGTGAAGACGCCGGCGGAGCGATTCCCCGTCCGATCGGCGTAACGCTCGATCGGACGGTTTACCAGTATCGGACGGCTTTTAGCGTGCGGACACCTGAGCGGCTCTTGTGGGAGTGGAACGAATGATTGCGAGAAGCACGTGGCAATTGCGGCAACGACGGCCGGTTTCGGCGCCGGGCCGGCTTGCGCCGCTGCGCCGTTCGGGAGTGGCCGCCGTGGAGTTGGCGCCTGTGTATGCCTGTGATGTTGGCCTTGGCGTTTGGGGTGATCGAGACCTGTAACGTGATGTTCGTGCGAACTCGGATGCTCTCGGCGGCATATGAATCGTGCCGCCTGGCAACGCGGCCGACGACTTCGACCGCGCCGGCTGCCACCAGCACCCAGGTCACCACTTATTGCAACACGTTGCTCTCGCAACTCGGCGTGCAGGGGGCGACGGTCACGATATCCCCCAGCGGTCTAGCGAACGTTGTTCCGCAAACTGTCGTTTCCGTGTCGATCAGCGCTCCGCTAAGCCAGAATACCGTGACTTCGTTCGTCTTGCATAACGCGATGACGATTTACGCTTCGGCGACATTGATTTGTGAATGAGGAAGCCATGCCCCGAATTCCGAAGACATCTTCGTTGGCAGCAACGCAATCGGCGGGGAGCGATCGCCGCCCTGGTTGCGCTCACGGTGCCATTTCTGCTGGTGCTCGCCTGCTTCGCGCTGAACGTGGCCTACATGGAACAGGTTCGCGAGGAGCTGCGCATCGCCTGCGATTCAGCCGCCAAGTCGGCCCTGGTGAACTTTGGAGCAACGCAGAACCAGTCCACGGCGGCTACCTTCGGACAAACGGTGTCGAACAAGAATCTCGTCGGCGGAAGGACCTTGTCGCTCGCCAGCAGCAACTTCACATTCGGCAACGCGACCAAGAACGGCAGCGGCGTTTACGTCTTCACCGCGGGACTCACGCCGCTCAATAGTGTACAAGTGATTGGCACGGTGAATCGGTCCTTCTGTTCTGACGCCGTTTCTGCCGATCAACTCGTTCACGACCTCCGAGACCTCGCTGACCACGCGCATCAGTCACGACATTTGCCTGGTGCTCGATCGTTCGGCTTCCATGGCGTTCGATTTGAGCGGCAGCGAGTTCGTCTATCCGAATGTCGCCCCGTACGACACCAATGCCCTGATTCAGAACTATTTCACCGCGCCGAGCACCACGTTGAGCCGCTGGGCGGCGCTAACCACGGCGGTCAATGATTTCATCAGCACATTGCAGGCGCGAAACCTGGATGTCCACGTCTCGCTGGTCACCTATTCCGAGACTTTTTCCTTGGGGAACTACAGCGCCGCCGAAGCGACGTTGGACGTGCCACTGACGTCGACCTACAGCTTGATCCCGACGGCGATGAATGGGTATGGCGACGTCGCCCCTATTGGGAGACACGAATATTTCGGCCGGGCTGGCCCTGGCTCAGAGTGAGCTGACCGGCAACCTGGCTCGCAGCACCGCCGATCGCACGATCATCCTGATGACCGACGGCGTCCCGACCACCGGCAACACGAATATCCCTCCGATCACGCTGGGCTACGCTCAGAATAACCAGATCGTACCCATGTGATCACCTTCGGCGCCGAGGCTGCCGGCGGCTCCAGCTATGGAACGGCCATGCAGCTGGCCGCGACGAACGGCAACGGCATGTACTTCAACGCTCCGACCGCGGGACAACTGTCAACAGCCTTCACCACCATCGCCGACAGCCTGCCGGCGGTACTGATCAAATAGGGAAATTCGACATGAAACGCCTACAGCGGCTGCCTCCACGGCGACGCGGCGCGGCAGCGGTCGAATTCGCCTTGTGCGTTCCGATCCTGCTGGTGACCATGTTTGCGATCGTCGAGTTCTCCCGCGCGCTGCAGATCCAGCAAGCTGTCCGCCAGGCGGCCTTCGAAGGGGCTCGAGCGGGGCTGGCGCTGGACGCAGTGACTTCGGACGCGACCACCGCGGCCTCGAATGTCGTCACCGCGGTGGGCATCCGCAATGCGACGATTACGGTCACGCCCAATCCGCTGACTTACACCACCACGACGATCGGCGTGACGGTCTCGGTAAGCCCGTCGACGAATACCTGGTTTATGCGGTTTTTCGCCGGCAGCCAACCGATTTCGGCCACCATCACGCTGAATCGGGAAGTCCAGGCGATCTCGAATCCGTGACCGTCAGTTCTCGTCGCTGCCGAGCAGTTTCTCTTCGACCCGATCGGCCTGCCAGGCGACGGCGGCGATCACTCGGCTCACCGACAGCGGATCGAGGGTCTCCGCCAATTGATTGGTGCGCAGCACCAAGTTGTTCGCCCGCACTTCCCGCCTGCACGGCAAACGCGGCGTACACGGTTTTCGTGTTGTAGCGCAAGCAGGGCGGCAGCGTTCTTTTCGTTGAACGGTCCGCAGGTCGAAGTGTAGGTGACGATGTCGTGCCCGCTGTCATCTTTTTCGCCGAATTGAATGCGCACCACTTGCTTGCGCAACTTGCCGATGGGAATCGTGACTTGCCACAGCGTCGTCCGGCTTCTTGCAACGTGTAACCGCCGGCCTGCACCACCGAGCGGACCAGGACCCGGGGATCGGCAGAGCGCCGGGGCGAGATCCGCGAAGTCGAGTCCGCCGGCCTGACGGCGCCGCCGCAGCCGGCCGCAGCCGCAATGCGCGGCAGCGGGCGATCGGCCCCCGCCGGCATCGCCGCCGGCGCAGCCGCGGTGTGGCCGGTGCGCACCGCCGGCGGATTGGCCGCCATGGCGTCGCGGAGCATGCCCGGCATCATCATGCCGAAACCGGCTCCGAGTCCCATGTTCATCGCGCCCGCCCCGCCTCCCGCCCTGCTCGGCCATCTTGGCCATGCTGTTGGCGGCCTGAAACTTCATGAAGGCGTTCAAATCGCCCACGGCTCCCATCGAGCTGCGGGCATCGATCGATTTTTGCACTTCGTCGGGCAAGCGTGATGGCATTGACGAAGAAGTCGACCAGTTCCAAACCGTACTTGCTGAATTCCTCGGCCACCTTGGCCCGCGTCGCCGGCGCCGATCTCGTCGTACTTGCCGGCGAGTTCGAGGACGCCGATATGGCTCTTGCCCATCAAGTCGGTCATCCGCGAGACGATCAGATCTTTCAGGTAATTGGTGACTTCCTCGGTCGTGAACTTTGCCTTGCGTGCCGACCAGCGTCGTCAAGCAGCAGGGCGAGTCGGCGACGCGAAACGAAAACTTGCCGAAGCTTCGCAGCCGCACCATGCCGAAATCGGGATCGCGAAACAAAATCGGCTGCTTCGTTCCCCATTTCTGGTCCAGAAAGGTCTGCTTGCCGAAGAAGTAGACCTGGGCCTGAAACGGCGACTTCTCCCACGGCATCGTCAGCAGCCGCGTCAGCAGCGGCACGTTGGCGGTGGTCAGCGTGTGGCGGCCCGGGCCCGAATTTGTCCAAGGCCTGGCCGTCGCGGAAGAACACGGCTTCCTGATTGGCCTGCACGATCAACTGAGCGCCGATTTTGATGTCGGCCGAGCCGCTGGGGGGCTCGCGATGCACGAGCGAAGCGTTCGATTCGTCGAAGAACTGAATGACTTCCAGATCGCAGGCCCATCGATCGATTCCTTGATTAAGGTCGCAACGCCCACATCGTTACCCCCGGCGATTTGCCCGTGGTAACACGTCCTTGAGCGCCGGCTCGATTCCGAAAGCTACTTGAGCTAGTTTTCTATTCCAAGCCCTTTGAGCAAATCTTCGCGGTGGTCCCAGGCTTGTTCGATCTCGTCGACTTGCTGGATCAGGCTGGGGACTGCCGAGACCTCGGCGTGCAAATGTTCGATCCCGTCGGCCAGTCGATCAACCCGTTCGAGCAGCGCAAGTCGTGGTCATACATCTTGTCGAGCCGGGCTTCGTCGATCCGCACCAGGTCGAACATGCCGCTGTAGCCTTGCATGGCGCCCCGAATCCGGCCCAGCAGCCGGTCCAGCCGAGCTCGCAGCGCTCGCAAGGGGCGATCGCATCCAGATGGCCGCCGTCCACCAGGTTCCGCGTATATTCATCCAGCCCCGCTTGGCTCGATCGAGCCGGTCGGCCAGATACTGCCGCTGCAGGGCATCGCTCTCCCGGCGATAACTCTTTTCCAGATAGCCCCGGAAGCCGGGCAGGTGAGTGTAACAGCGTTCCACGGCCGGACGGTTCCCGGCGTGCGTCTTGGGCTCTGGCATGGCCGCTCGCGGTCAGATTTGCTCGACGGATTACCGCTCGGTGATTTAAAAGATGGGAACTTGCCTTTTTCGCAAAGCATTCGCGGGCTGCCGCCATTATCCAGGCCGGAAGCGGACCCTATCAAGCTACCGGGTCCCGCTGCGGAAGTACAGCCTTCGGATTTTCTGGACTCGCGAGGTTGCCCATTATTCAGTTGACCTGGACGATCTGCCGATTGGCCGTGAATTCTTGGTGCGCGCACGGTGTCGTCGCTTGGGGCAATCAGCGGACTTACGTCTCCCGCTCACATTAACGGCTCACCAGGGCAAGTCGGCGTTGGCCGCCCTCCGGGCAGCTCGAGGCTAGCCAACTCGGCGTAGCGATTCGGCACAATTATCGCAGTTTCGAATTGTGACGTAGGGAATTCGGTCTTCGCAAGCAACGCATCGGGAAGGAAGTTGGCAACCATGAGCGTAATTGTTGACATTCACGGCCGGCAGATTTTGGATAGCCGCGGCAATCCGACGGTGGAAGTAGACGTGACCTTGTCAAACGGCTCCTTCGGCCGCGCCGCGGTGCCGAGCGGGGCCAGCACCGGCGTTCACGAAGCCTGGGAGCTGCGCGATACCGGGCAAAAGACGTGTACCTGGGCAAGGGCGTGTCGCAGGCCGTGGAAAACATCAACAAAAGCTGGCCGAGGCCATCCTCGGCATGGATGCGCTGGAGCAGGCCGCCATCGATCGCGAGATGATCGAACTGGATGGCTCGCCCAACAAGAAGAACCTGGGGGCCAATGCCATCCTGGGAATTTCGTTGGCCGTGGCCCACGCCGCGGCGGACTTCGTCGGCTTGCCATTGTACCGCTATCTGGGCGGCACGAATGCCCGGCTGCTGCCGGCCCCGATGATGAACATCGTCAACGGCGGCCAGCACGCGGACAACTCGGTCGACGTGCAAGAGTTCATGGTGATGCCGCTGGGCTTCGATAGCTTCCACGAGGCGCTCCGCTGCGGCGTGGAAGTGTTTCACACGCTGAAAAAGGTCCTCAAGGCGAAGGGCCTGAACACGTCGGTCGGCGACGAAGGTGGGTTCGCTCCCGATTTGCCCAGCAATCAGGCGGCCCTGGACCTGATTCTTGAAGCCATCGAAAAGGCCGGCTACAAGCCTGGCTCGCAGGTGCAGATTGCCCTCGACGCCGCGGCCACCGAGTTCTACGACGCTAAAAAGGGAGTCTACAAAATCGACGGCAAAGAGCTCGACTCGGCCGGCATGGTCGATTTCCTGGCCGCCTGGGTCGACAAGTACCCGATTTGCTCGATCGAAGACGGCTGCAGCGAAGACGACTGGGAAGGCTGGAAGATGCTCACCAAGCGTTTGGGCGACCGCGTGCAGTTGGTCGGAGACGACTTGTTCGTCACTAACACCGAGCGGCTGCAGCGCGGCATCGACGAGCACGTTGCCAACAGCATTCTGATCAAGGTGAATCAGATCGGCACGCTGACCGAGACGATCGATGCGATCCAGTTGGCCCGCCGCAACGGTTACACCAGCATTTCCAGCCATCGCAGCGGCGAGACCGAAGACTCGACGATTGCCGATCTGGCCGTGGCGTTGTCGACCGGCCAGATCAAAACCGGTTCGGCCTCTCGCACCGACCGCTTGGCCAAGTACAATCAATTGCTGCGGATCGAAGAAGCGCTCGGCGACTCAGCTCAATACGGCGGTCCGCTGTTCCCCAAGCGTGCCCGCTAAGCGCCAGCGCGCCTCCTTTCGTCACTTTTCACGAAGCAAGCACGAAACCCAGGGATTGCATCCCTGGGTTTCGTGCTTGCGCTGTAGTGTCCCATGAACGAACCCGCTCCCCAGCCGGACGCCACCAGAGCCAACGTGACGGCGTCGCCGTCCGGCCCCGTGCGGTCTCAGCCGGGCCCCTGGACCGATTCTCCCTGGTTTTGGATGGCGGCGTTCGCCTATGTGGGCCTGATTTGGCTGGCGGCCTTCGGTCCCAAGTATGCTCTACGCCAGGAGATGGTTGAGCGGCGGTTCGAGGCCCGGCAGGAGATTGCCCGCCGCCGAGCCAGCGGCGAGCTAAGGATTAGTTCCGGTCCGGACGCGTCTCCGATGCCGATCGACTACGACGCAACATCCGCAGACGTAGAACCGCAGCCCCACGAACTGCTCGTGCCGCTCGAGCCACTCGTGTTTCTACTGGCCCTGGTGCTGGAAGTCGCGCTAGCGAAGCTGTTGCTCCCCCACTTTGCGGGCGGTTCGTCCGTCGAGCTCAAGGAGCCAATATGACCTGGCTCATGGAAAACCCGGCAGCCATTATTGCCGGCGGCGTACTGCTGGAATTGGCGTTGGCCGTCGTCTTGCTGCGGACGGGCCGAGGCGGGGTGCTGGCGCTGATGCTGCTCGCCGCCCTGACAACCGCCGGGCTGCTGGCCGTCGAGAGGTATGTGGTCACCGATAGCGAGGCCGTGCGGGAGACGCTCGATCAAGTCGCGGCGACCTTGCTCACCAACGATTTGGACAAGGTATTGGCCTTCGTCGATTCGCACGCCGACGACGTACGTCAACACGCCAAGTCGGTCCTGCCGCAGCTCAACTTTAAAGAAGCTCACATTGGCGGAGACGTCGATTTGAAGTTCCATCGCCTCGTCAGCCCGGTGAGCGTGACGGCCGAATTCTTTGCTCAGTTCCGGATCCAGGAGCGGCACGGCAGCTCATTCGGCCACGAGCAGGCCGTACAGCGATTGCGCGTGGAATTGCACAAGGTCGACGGGCGGTGGTTGATTACGGATGCCCAGGTGGCTGAGCGGCGGCGTTGAGTTGTTGGTGCGCAGGCGCCGCGAATCACTAGGACGGCGACCCAGGGGTAGCAGACCCAGGGACGCAGTCCCTGGGCTTTGGGCTTGGGGGGATGCGTACTTCTTTGAGGGTTAGTACTTGGCGCCCGTTTGGATCCAGGATTCCCAGACGTTGAGCGTGTCGTAGGTGCCGCCTTGGTTGAAGGTGGTGCTGCGATCGTTGCGGAATCCGCTCTTCACATAGAAGCCCTGCGGACGGGTAAAGACCGGGCCCGTGGAATACTGCCGGCCGATGCGGACGTTAGTCACCGGATCGTGGCTGTAATAGGACCGCATGAAGACCCAGTTTTCCGCTTGCGAGACCGACGAAGAGGCCAGAGTCGCGACCAACACCAGGATACCGAGGAAGGATTTCATAAGGGTGAACCAAGATGAGGGGATGAGAATCGGGTCACGGGTAAGACCAGTGATGGTCGCCGTGGTGCCCAACGGAGATGGGTGATTCAACGGTCGGGTTTTTCTAGCAGTGGCGAGTCCGTGTTATTCGGGCGGATTCTGCGTCATTCGGATGGATGCAGGACCATGAGTTTTTCGAGTTTCGGGTCGTACAAGTACTTATCGCCTTCTGGCAGTTCGGGCAAAACGATGCTATTGGCTTCGACGATTTCCTTCATGAACGCCTCGTGCGTCTTTGGCGCCTGGTTGTCATGCTCCGCTTTGTAGACCTTCATGGCGTCCGGGATTTGCACTTGGAAGATCAGTCGCTGTTCCATGGCGAACTTCATGCGGATCGGCTCGGTAATTATTCCGCCCCCGTATCCGCGCCCCTTGGCGCCGACCCCTTGCTTGGCCTCTCCGCGACCGCCGGCAGGCACGTCCGGCCCGAGCGCGTCGGGGCCTTTCTCGTCAGGGTCCGACGCCAACACGGCTGGAACATTCGGCAGCCTGGGGGCTGGCTGAGCGGCTCCCGGCGCGCGGGGATCTGATCGACCCCACCGGCCGGCGCGGCGGCTACAGCTCCGAGCCCGGGGGCCACTGGCGGCGGAGGTGGCGGCGGTCCGCCGCCACCCTTGGCCTGAGCGGTGGCGGGCAGTTCCACAATCTCGGTCGAACAGCCTACGCAACAGGCCATCCCGCAACTGACGAGAGCGATTCCCCAAAGCCGGTTCGATAGATTCCGCATGTCATTCCTCCAGCACGGGATGCCGCTCAAGCTCAACAGGCCGTTCTAGGTTCAGAGGCCGATTGTTCGAGTGAAAATTGCCAGGACCGCATCCGGCCCAGTGTTTCGTGTTGGGTTAAGTCGAAGTGCAGTGGCGTCAAGGTGATGTGTCCGCGGCGGAGCGCGGTCAGATCCGATTCTTCCGTCCCCAGCGGCGGGGCCGGCTCATTGGTGGCCCAAAAGTAACTCCGCCCGCGCGGGTCGAGACGTTTTTCGTATTGCTCGCCGTATCGCAACAAACCCATCGGCACGACCCGGACTTGCGGCTGCGACTCGGCGAGTGCCGCCGTCGGCAAGTTCAGGTTATAGAGCTGAAGGCCCATGATTTTGTATTTGAGGATCTGCTCGATCACGCTGGTGGCCAGGGCCGCGGCCCGGTCGAAATCGGCGTGCTCGTCGAATTCGAGCGACACGGCCACACTGGTGATCCCAAAAAAGGCTCCTTCGACCGCCGCGGCAACCGTACCGGAATACAGCACGTTAATGCCGGCATTCAGCCCGCTGTTGATCCCGCTGACGACCAGGTCCGGCCGTCGCGGGCAACATTCGCTGATGCCCAGTTTGACACAATCCGCCGGACTTCCTTCAACGGCCCAGCCGCGCCGATGCTCGCCCGCAAAGACTTCTTTGACGATCAGTGGACTCAGGTACGTGATCGAGTGTCCGACGCCGCTTTGTTCGATCGCCGGGGCCACCACGAAAACGTCCCCCAGCCGCTGCAATTGCCGCTCCAGAGCCGCCAGGCCCGGGGCGTAAATCCCATCGTCGTTAGTCAGTAAGATGAGCACTAAGGGGTCGCGTGGGGGCGGCTGAAAATCCTCCTTGAACTGACAGGATTTACTATAATTGGGCAGCCGCGAGTAAGCAACGGTCTGGCGGGGCGTGGGCCCCTAGTCCGAGTCGCCGCAACAGCTTATAATCCGACGTTTTGCCGCCCGTCTCCAGGACGGGTCTTTTTGTTTGATCACGATTCGGAATCTCACAGTTCCGATGGTCAAAGTTCCGAATGTCGCGGGGCCGCTTTTAGGGCCGACCCCGTGGGAAGCAGTGGCGAGAAACTGGTTCGACCATGAAGACAACGGCCGTTACGGCACCGGCCGAAGCCGGGCTGGTGGCTGACGAGAAGATCCTGATCCTGGATTTCGGCTCGCAGTACGCCCAATTGATTGCCCGCCGAGTCCGCGAACAGCAGGTCTACTGCGAAATCGTGCGGCACAATATCACGGCCGCGCGGGTGCAAGAAATCCGGCCGCACGGCATCATTCTTTCCGGCGGGCCGGCCAGCGTCTATGAATCCGGAGTGCCCAAGTGCGATCCGGAGATTTTTCGGCTGGGCATCCCTCTGCTGGGCATTTGCTACGGCATGCAGTTAGCCTGCGAAATCCTGGGCGGCAAGGTGACCAGCAGCAAGTCTCGGGAATATGGCCGTGCCCGCGTAACGATCTCCAGCCACGGCGACCTGTTCGCGGGTCTGCCGCCAGAAACCGAAGTTTGGATGAGCCACGCCGACCAGGTCACGTCGACCAGCGTCGACTTCGCCCCCTTGGCCCATACCTCGACCTGCCCCATTGCGGCCGTGCGCCACTATCGCGCTCCCCGTCTATGGCATTCAATTCCATCCAGAAGTGACCCACACTCCGCTGGGTGGCCGCATCCTGCAAAACTTTTTGACGAAGATTTGCGGCTGCTCGGGCCGCTGGAAACTGGGCGATTTCGCCGACCAGGCGGTCCAGGCCATTCGCCAGCGCGTCGGCTCGGACCGCGTGATCTGCGGGCTGTCCGGCGGCGTCGATTCTTCCGTGGTGGCGGCGTTGATCTACCGCGCCGTGGGGTCGCAGTTGTCTTGCATCCTGGTCGACAATGGCCTGTTGCGCAAGGACGAAGAAGATTCGGTGATCAAGGAATTCACCACTCACTTTCAAACGGATTTGCACGTCGTTAAGGCCGAGTCCCGCTTTCTGACGGCCTTGGCCGGCGTCACCGATCCGCAAGAGAAACGGCGGCGGATTGGCCGGGCATTCATCGAATGTTTCGCGGACCAGGCGGCCAAGATCGCCGGGGCCCGCTATCTGGCTCAGGGGACGCTCTATCCGGACGTGATCGAAAGCGGCGCCGCCGCGGACGGACCGGCCGCCACGATCAAGCTGCATCACAACGTGGGCGGGCTGCCGGAAGACTTGAACTTCGACTTGATCGAGCCGTTGCGGGATTTGTTCAAAGACGAAGTGCGGCGGCTGGGTCTGCAATTGGGCCTGCCGGAAGACATTGTCTGGCGGCATCCGTTCCCCGGCCCGGGGCTTGCCGTGCGCTGCCTGGGGGAGGTCACTCGCAGCCGGCTGGACACGCTGCGCGACGCCGACGCCATCGTGGTGCATGAGATCAAGGCGGCCGGGCTGTATCGCAAAACGGCCCAGGCGTTTGCGGTGCTGCTGCCGGTGCAGAGCGTGGGGGTAATGGGAGACGCGCGGACGTATGAAGACGTCGTGGCCGTGCGAACGGTCAACAGCGACGACTTCATGACGGCCGACTGGAGCCATTTGCCATACGAACTGCTGGCCCGCATCTCGACCCGCATCATCAACGAAGTCAAAGGCGTGAATCGCGTGGTGTACGACATCAGTTCGAAGCCGCCGGCCACGATCGAATGGGAATAAGTTGATCCCGGCGCGGATAATTTTGCCGGCCAGCCCCGGCTAGCCGCCCGGGTCAAGACGTGAGTCCGTAGAAATCCGTGTCACAGGAAGTCGCAGAGCGTATGGGCAAGCAATACATTTATCAAATCTCGAATCTGACCAAGAAGTTTGGCCAGAAGGAAATCCTGAAGAACATCAACCTGGCGTTTTATCCGGGCGCCAAAATCGGCGTGCTCGGCCGGAACGGATCCGGCAAGAGCACTCTGCTGCGGATCATGGCCGGTATGGACAAGGAGTTCGAGGGAGAGGCCAAGCTCAGTGGGGGCTTCACGGTGGGCTACCTGTCTCAGGAGCCGCCGCTGAATCCCGACAAAGACGTGTTGGGCAATGTCGAAGAGGCCGTGGCCTCTACCCGCAAGATCCTGCGCCGATTCGACGAGATCAACGCGCAGCTCGGCGAACCGATGGAACCCGACGCCATGGAAAAACTGCTGTCCGAGCAGGCCAAGGTTCAGGACCAGATCGAAGCCTTGAACGCTTGGGAACTGGACCGGCAGGTTGAAATCGCGATGGACGCGATGCAACTTCCGCCGGGCGATGCCGAGATCAGCAAGCTCTCCGGCGGCGAACGGCGCCGGGTCGCCATGTGCAAGATCCTACTGGAACGGCCTGACCTGCTGCTGCTGGACGAACCGACGAACCACTTGGACGCGGAAAGCGTGGCTTGGCTCGAGCGGCACCTGGCCGATTATACCGGGACCGTGGTCGCCGTGACCCACGATCGTTACTTTCTCGACAACGTGGCCGGCTGGATTCTGGAACTCGACCGCGGCTTGGGCATCCCCTGGGAAGGCAACTATTCTTCCTGGCTGAAGCAAAAGAAAGATCGGCTGGCGCGCGAAGAGAAAACCGCTTCCGCCCGCCAGAAGACGTTGGACAAAGAGTTGGAATGGATTCGCATGGGAGTCAAGGCCCGACAGGCGAAGAGCAAGGCTCGCATCGCCGCCTACGAAAAGCTTTCGGCCGAGGCCCAAGCCGCCCGCGAGGACGAACTGGAAATCCAGATTCCGGCCGCCAAGCACTTGGGAGAACTGGTCGTCGAGGCGACGCACGTCAGCAAGGCTTTCGGCGACCAACTACTGATGGAAGACCTGAGCTTCCGCCTGCCGCCCGGCGGCGTGGTGGGAATCATCGGACCGAACGGCGCCGGCAAGACCACGTTGTTCCGCATGTTCATGGGGACCGAAAAGCCCGATAGCGGCGAGTTGCGAATCGGTCCGACGGTCGAATTGGGCTACGTCGATCAGTCGCGCGACTCGTTAACTCCGACCAACACCGTGTTCAAGGAGATCTCCGGGGGGCACGACACTTTGGAGATCGGCAAGCGGAAGATCAACGCTCGCGCCTACGTGGCCAAGTTCAATTTCACCGGCACGGACCAGGAAAAACTGGTCGGCAACCTCTCCGGCGGCGAACGCAATCGGGTCCATCTGGCAAAACTGTTGCGGCGCGGCTGCAATGTGCTGCTGCTGGACGAACCGACGAACGATTTGGACGTCGATACCCTGCGGGCGCTCGAAGAGGCGATTCTCAACTTTGCCGGTTGTGCGGTGGTGATCAGCCACGATCGCTGGTTTTTGGATCGCGTTGCCACGCATATTCTGGCCTTCGAAGGCGAGAGCTACGTGCACTGGTGTGAAGGCAACTTCGAAACCTACGAGATCCAGCGGAAACAGCGATTGGGTATTCAGGCCGACCAGCCCCACCGGATCCACTACAAGAAATTGCAGCACTAGAAATGCGGAAGTCAGAATGCGGCATTATTGAACATTTTCATTCCGCATTCCGCATTCAACAAGCTGCGCTACTTGACCATTGCGGCACGTTGCCTTTCTAATGCGCTGGTGCGAAGCGCGTGGTGAGCTCGCAGGCAATGAGACAAACCATTTTGATGTAGCCTTGGGTAAAGCGGAGGAAGAAAACCGTGACGATCGTGCGAGTAGGTGCAACACAGAAGTACGCAAACGGCTGGGAGTCGGTTTTTTCGAAGGGGGGCAAGAAGAAGTCGGGAGTCACGCCCGCCGGGGGAACTAAGACGCTGGCAAAGGCGATGCCCATGAAGACAGCTCGGCCCAAAGCGGCCACAGGCAAAGCGACGGTGGCCAAGCCGGCGCCCGCCAAGGCGACCGCTGCCAAGCCGTCGACCAAAAAGATGGCTTCGGCCAAGAAATCCAAGGCTAAGTAAGCGGTTCTTAGCTCAGCGTGCCCGATTGCGGGTCAATGCCCACGCCGTGCATCATCTGCACCAGGGCGTCGAGCACGATCAGCAAGGCGCTGGGATCGAGCATTTCGTCCGGTTCGTCCTCCGGGCCAAAATTATCGGCGATTCGTTCGAAGTGCAAGAGATCGTACTTCGCATCCAGCTTGGGCAGGCGGGCCAGTTTGGCGCGCCTCTTCGTCGTCGAGCACGCCGGACTTAAGCTCCTTGTAGAGTTGGACTCCTTGCTCCAGCACTTCCTCACCCGCCATAAAGCTGATGTCCAGGGCGGCATAGTCGTCCGGAGCCAGCACGGTCACCGATTCGAAACGGCCGTCTTTGTCGGCTACCGGATCCGCCAGTTCAAAGCGCGGATTGAGCTTCTTGAGCTTCCGCTCCAGCTCGCGAAGCGTGGGACGACGAGCCGACTCAAAGAACACAAAGTAGGTTTCCCGCCACTGAAAGTCGTCGCGTTCGAAAGTCGACATCGTGGCTACTCCTCTGCTTCCCATTCGTCTTCGGGCGGACCGAGGCCACCCTGCCAGGTTTCGAGAGCCTTCAACATATCGTCGCGCTCGCGCTGGTTAGCCCAGACCGATTCGCCCTGTTCCAGGCGAATTTCATATTGTCCTTCCCGTTCGCAGTCGTCCGCGCCGCAGAAGTGGGGCGTGGCAGCCACCCACATCACGCGATACAACGGCACATGCTTGTCATCAACAACGCAAAACACTGACATGGCAACTCTTGTCCTGAACAACATTGAACCAGCGCCGTCCAACCGCCCGGCGCGTCGCGCGGAGTTATGACCACGCGCCACAATTCTACCCGCTGGCGGCTAGTTCCTGCGAACGCCGCGTGGCAGCCTCGACCGCGGCCATCAGCGTGCCGCGCAGCGAACCGGCCTCCAGCGCCTGCAAACCGGCAATCGTGGTTCCGCCCGGACTGGCAACTCGGTCTTTAAGAACCGCCGGATGGTCGCCCGTGGTCAGCACCATTTCGGCAGCGCCGCGCACCGTCTGAGCCGCCAGGGCCAAGGCTACGTCTCGCGGCAGGCCCATGCGCACCCCGCCGTCGCTCAAAGCCTCGATCACGAGATAAACAAACGCCGGCCCTGAACCCGCCAAGCCCGTGACGGCGTCCAGCAGCTTCTCATCCAGCGGAAACGCGCGCCCGACGGCCGAGAGGAGCTGGGAGACAACTTCGGCGTCGGCGGCGGTCGCGCCCGGGCCGAGGCTGTAGCCGCTGGCGCTCTGGCCGACCAGGCACGGGGTGTTCGGCATGACACGTACCAGCCGTGCCCGCTCACCCAGCCCGGCTGAGAGCGTGGCTAAGCGGACACCCGCCGCGATGGAGACAACCAGCCGCGAACCGGCCAGGTTGGAGCGCAACTCAGCTAGCACCGCTGGCATTTGTTGGGGTTTGACGGCTAGAAACAGCACATCCGCGGCCGCCGCGACGGACGCGTTTGCCGGCAGAATCTGTGCGTCTGGCACGGCTTCGCGGAAGGCGGCCGCAGCTGCCGCCACGGGGTCGCTGGCAAATATCTGTCGCGGAAGCACGAGCCCGGCGCGTACGAAGCCGCCGGCCAACGCGCGGGCCATCTGTCCGCTACCGATGAAGCCGATCTTTTGAGAGAGCATTCGCCCAGGCCACATTTCCGAAAGGAACGGTTACTGTTGAACTTAGGGTTTCTCCATGCTACGTCAAGGCGGCGGGCTAGACAACCGCTCAAGTCGCCTTTACGCGCGGGCGTGTTTTTGCGACACTCCCGCCGATTTTCAGCCCTATACCGATCTTCGATCTTGCAGGTTCGGCTTGGCCCATGCATCTGCTGGCCGAACGGGAGTGTGTCATGCCTGCTCGCCGGATGGTTTTGGCGTTGTTTTTGGGGTTCGCGGCAGCTGCGCCTGCCAGGGGCGATATCTGGTCTCCCAGCACGTGGTTGTCCAAGGGGACCAGTAAAAAGAGCACTGTAAGCGTGTCCAAGACGCATAAAAAAGCCGGCCAAAGCCTGACCGGGCACATCCCCGGCGCGAGCGCCGTGCAGGGGCTGACCAGCACGCCGCATGACTTTCTGGTGAAATCCAAGCAGATCCTTTCGCCGAGCAAGCCGACCTCGAAGAAATCCGCTTCGGTGGTGAAGAAAAGCTCCTCGTCGAAAAACGAAAAGCCCTCGCTCTTCAAATCGATGTTCACTCCCGAGCCGCCCCCGCCGCCGCAGACCGTCAAAGAATGGCTGTCGCTCAAGCGCCCCACTTGAGGCCAGGCTTTGGATATCGCCGTGCAGCAATGGATCCCTTGGCTCGTCTTTGTGGCGGCCGCTGTCCTGGAAGTGGGGGGTGACGTCGTGATCCGCAAGGGACTCCGCGGCGGCGGGGCGGGACTGATCGTTGCCGGGTGCCTGATGCTGGGCACCTATGGCATCGTGGTGAATCTGGTCCCCTGGGACTTCTCCAAGTTGCTGGGGGTTTATATCGCCGTGTTCGCCGTCGTAAGCATCCTGGCCGGGATGCTGGTTTTTGGCGAATCGATTCCCAGCGCCACTTGGATCGGCCTGGCGCTCATCGTCGCCGGCGGCCTCGTGATTCAGTTTGGGCGGCCTTAGTTTCTTGCAGCGGAACTTCTCCGCAAGCCCTTGCCAACGGCAATCCCGTAGGGCCGGCTGTGCCGGCCGCGGATGGTGGGCCCACTGCGCGGCGTGTACAATGCAAGCGTCTCCGCCACGAATTTTGTGGATTTCACCCGTCACCCGCAGGGAGCCCTTATGGATCAACGCCGAGCGCCCGGTGACGCGGCGCCTTCGTCCGCGTCGCGCTTGCACCAACTGACGAACCGGCTGCGGGGTCACCGCGTCGTTCACAAGCTGTGGGCCATGCTCGACGATGCGCGTACCACGGCCCGCGGCGTTGCCCAGGAACATCTGCCGGAAGTCACGGCGCTCGGACGCCGCCTGGCGGAGCGGATGTTGGCGGAACCCTCCAGCGGGCGGCATCCGGTCGTCAACGCCAGCGGCGTTGTTCTGCCGGACTGGGTCGATCTGCCGATGCCGGTCGCGGCCATCGAAAAAATGGCGCAGCAAGCGTGTGCCATGACCACCGGACAAGACGGCCCGGAGGGAGCGGGGCGCGACTTGCACGCCGTGCGGCACCTGATCAGACAATTGTCAGGCGCGGATTCGGCGTTGGTCCTGCACAACGAAGCCGCGGCCCTGACGGCCGTGTTTGCCGGGCTCGCCGCCGGCGGCGAGGTGGTGGCGGCACGCGGCCAGGTCGGCTGCATCGACCGTAACGGGCTCGTGTTGCTTACGGACGTGATCACCGCCGGCGGAGCGCGGTTGCACGAAGTCGGCAGCGTCGAACACGTATCGGCCGAGGACTATCAGCGCGCGACCGGCAAACCGGCTGCTTTGGTGCTGCACGCCACGCCGACCCATTATGCGGTTGCGGGGGTTGCGAGTTCGACGGCGTTGGACGAAATCATCGAAGTCAGCCATCGGGCGGGTCTGCCGATCGTTGATTTCTTGCCGGCCGCGCTGCTGGCCGAAATGACGGGCTTCGGCTGGTCGGGGCCCGTGGTCAGCCAGTCGCTGATCGCCGGAGCGGACATTGTCGTCTTCAACGGCTATCGGTATTTGGGCGGCCCTCCCTGCGGCATCGTGGCCGGGCGATACGATCTCATCCAGCGGATTGCGGTGCATCCGCTGGCAAGAATGCTGGCGGCCGATCGCCTTACCGTGACTGCCCTGGAGGCCACGCTCGAGCTGACCCGCGACCGGTCGGCCGCCGAGCGAGCCATTCCGCTCTGGCAACTGCTCATGGCAACTCCCGATGCGCTGCGCAACCGGGCGCAGCGGCTTGCGCCCAGGTGGCGAATTGCACCCAAGTGGCACGGGCAGAAGTCGTGGATACCGTGGCATATGTGGGGCCCGGCCAGTTACCCTCGCAACAACTGCGCGACTGGTGTGTTGCGGTGGAACCGACGAGCGGCCCGCCGGAGCAACTCGCCGAGGTGCTACGAAGCGGAACTCCCAGCGTGTGGGCCGCCGTCGAGCATGGCCGGGTTGTGATCCATTTGCGGGGCGTGTTAGCTCGGGACGACGAACAGATAGCCGCCGCCTTTGAACGGCTAGGCACGCGAACCGCGATCGCTGGCGCTGGCGCCGCAGCCCCGGTTCCGGCGGCAGCGGCCCACGATTCGTCGACAACGGCGCCCCGTTCGACAGGAGATCCCCTCGAAGGGGCCATGTCGCCTTAATGCAGCCCCTCTCGGAAAGAACGTGGTGTCGTGCATGCCGAAATCTGTTTTAGCACGTTAACCTCCTGCCGGAGAGCATTCTTTCATGAGCGCTGCCGACGAGTATCGCTACAACCGACTTACCTGGCCTGAAATGAACGACGCGATTGCCGCGCAAAAGCTCGTCATTCTGCCGACCGGTTCGACCGAGCAGCACGGGCATCATTTGCCTTTGGACGTCGATGTGTTCTTGGCCGAATCGGTTTGCCTGGAAGTGGGGCGGCGGGCCGCCGACAAAGTACTGGTGCTGCCGCCGATTTCGTACGGTTTGAATCTGCACCACATCGACTTCCCCGGCACCATTCACATCGAGGCCGAGACATTCATTGCCTTTTGTTTAAACATTACCAAGAGCGTGGCCTATCACGGCTTTCAAAAGATTTTGCTTGTGAACGGCCATGGCTCGAACGCGCCGCTGGTGGACCTGGTGGCGCGTCGCACGGTGCTCGAAACCAAGTCGCTGTGCTTTGCCACAACGTATTTCCACTTTTTGCTCGCTGCGTTCGAAAAGGTGCGTGAATCGAAGGTCATTGCCCACGCCGACGAATTCGAGACATCGCTCTACTTGCACCTCGCGCCCGAACGGGTGCAAATGGACAAAGCAGTGGAAGACAATGACCGCATGGGCCGCTTTGTAAGTAGCGACAGCACGATGAACTATCCGGTGCGGTTCAACGATTTCTGGGGACGCTGGACGCAAACCGGCGTGCATGGGGACGCTACCAAAGGGACGGCCGAAAAAGGCCGCATCATTTTCGAGGCGGCCGTGTCGGGGTTGGTGGATCTGGTCGACGAACTGCGCGCCTGGCCCATCGAAAAGCGCCACAACATGCACCGCCTGCCGGTGCAATCCGACATCAAATGGTAATGCCGGTCCCGTCGGCAGCCCGCGCCGCGTATTTCAAGCCCCAGGGATAGTTATCCCTGGGCTTTGGTTGTGCGCGAGTAGCGATCGAGCACATCAGAGTTCAAGGTAATGCCCAGACCGGGTCCGGTCGGAATCGGCAACATGCCATCGGCGTCGAGCTTGAACGCCGGCAGAATGATCTCTTCGATATACGGCACGCCGGTTTGAAATTCGACCCAGCGTGCTACTGGCATCGCAGCGATTAACGCCAAATCGGCCGCAACGCCGACGCCGGTATTCCAACCATGCGGCACCAGCAGCAGACCGTGGTCATAAGCAGCCCAGGCCATGCGGCGTCCTTCGCTCAGGCCGCCGCACTTAGTCAAGTCGGGCTGAATGATGTCGACCGCGCGCTGGTCGATAAACGGCTGAAAGCTTTGCCGCCGCGTAAGCACTTCCCCGGTGGCCACCAGCACCGGTGACGTTTGCCGCAGCTCTTTGAAACCCTCGACGTCGTCGGGTTTGAGTGCTTCTTCGAACCAGGTGATTTGATAGTCGCCCAACATGCGGGCGGTTTCGCGGGCCCAGCAAACGCCATGCGGCCAGAATTGCTCGCTGCCACCAGCGTCTACCATCAGTTCGACGTCGTCCCCTACCGTGTCGCGTGCCGTTCTAATCAGCAGCTCGTCGAACTTGCGACTGACCCGACCGAACGGTCGCCAGCCCATCTTGATGGCGCGAAATCCGCGCTCGACTTGTTGTAGTAACTTATCTCGCAACGCGGCGGGCTCGTCGAACAACATCGAGGCATAGGGCTTGATCCGATCGCGATAGTTACCCCCCAGCAGCCGCGATACGCTCTGGCCCACAGCCTTGCCCATCAGATCCCAAAGCGCAATGTCGACGCCGCTGATGGCATGTTCCACGGCGCCGCCGCGACCTTGCCAGAACGTGCTTTGTCGCAGCTTTTCGCTGACTCGCTCGGGTTCGAGGCCGGTTTCGCCCAACAACAAAGGACGCAGCAAGGTCAGTCCCGCTTCGACCAGCGTTTGACTCGTGAAGCAACTCCCCAGGCCTACCAGCCCGCTGTCGCTCGTGACTTCGACGAGCGTGTTCATATCGACGTGCGGGTCGGTGCCGCCGGGCCAGCCGGTGTCTTGCGTAGCCCCGCGAAGTGGAATGGTGCGAACGGCGACGATTTTCATGGTTGGCGATTAATGAATCGGGTGTCGAAACAGCAAAGACATGCCAACAACTCCGTGGCGGAACTGGAGCATGAGGAGCGATTGGCGACCTGGCGGAGACCTAATTTATCACATCGCGCGAGGCGATGCGCGTTGATTTCGACAGCGACCAGCCCACTAAAGCCCAAAGCACGGCAGCCAGCGCACACGCGGCGGCAAACGTGAACAGGCTTTGGTAGTAGCCGGTCAGTGTCGCCTCGTGCAATTCCGTTGCCGACAAGGCCGAAATTGCCACGTCGAGCCCTGTTGCGCGACGGCTCAAGGCGTGTTCGACAATCGTGCCGGTAAGCCAGCCGGCCGCCACGGCGCCGAAGGTGCCGACGGTGTTCATGCTGGCCGCTGTTACGGCAGCGTAGCGGCCGCCGATTTCCTGACATGTGGCCCAAGCTGACGCCATGGTCAGATCGTTGGCAAACGCCGACAGGCTGATCGCCAGGCAAAACACGTGTACGTTCGGAGCGATCATCGCCACGAGCCAACAGCAGGCACAAAGTGTTTGTCCCGCGATGCCGATTGCAATGCGCACAGGGCGTCCATTGCCGAAGCGGCGAGTCAGCTCGTAGGCTAACTTACCGCCGGAAAAGCAACCGGCGGCACCGACCAGAAGAGGTCCGCCCAGGTAAATCGAGCCGAGCAGTTGATCGTTTCCGAGGTCGAATCGTTCGCGTAAGAACAGCGGCAAGTAAGTAATGTGAAAGTACCAGCCGTAGTTGATGCAAAAGTACATGGCGCATAGCGCCCATAACGTGCGGTTTTGCAGCAACCACCGCCCAGGGAATTCGTGCCCGCCAGTAGGTTCCGGCACGTTTGCCAACAGGCTCGGATCGTCGCGCCAGCGCGGGTCGTTGCGAGGCGAATCGCGGAAGTAAATGGCAAATCCTGCGCACCAGGCCAGCCCCACCAGACCGAAGCCGATGAACGCCCCGCGCCAGGTGGTGAGTGCCCCGGTCCAAGCCGTTCCGGTCACCAAAACGGCCCAAATCAACGGCGTTAGGCCGCCGGTTAGTCGGCCCGACATCCATATGTAGCCTTGTGCCGTGGTCCAGCGTTCGGCAGGACACCAGTTGTGTACGGCGCGCGTGATGTTCGGATAAGCTCCAGCTTCGCCAGCACCAAACAAAAAGCGAACCGCGAACAACGTTCCCAGCCCTCCGAGTGTCAGGCCAGCCACATGGTAGCCGACCAGGCCGGTGGCAGCGGTAAATACCGACCACCATGCCACGATGTGCAGCAGCGCACAGACGCGGTCCCAGCGTGTCGCCCAGCCAGCCCGACGGGATCTCAAACACCGCATAGGCAATCGCGAATGCGGTGAATGCCCATTTGAGTTGTGCACTCGAGGTTAGGGCCAATTCCGCGGCCACCAGCGGCGCCGCCACGCCGAAACATACCCGGTCCAAGTACGTCAGAGATGATAAGGCGCACAGCCACAGCAGCACGCGCCGTTGAGCGCCCTGGAACGCTTGGACTGCAGTGGTTGGACCGGTCGCCGTCGCGGCAGCAACATCCCTCGGCCCAATCATTGGCATCGCGCGTTTCCTCGCCCCGCAGGCGAACGGTCTATTGGCAGGACATTTCCATTCAAAGCATCCTTGATTGCCGAGGCAGCCAGGCTCGGCGAGCGATCGGTTTGGTTGAGACTTCACCCCGTCTCTGGCAAGAAGCTGGGCAGGTTGACGCCTTGAAACGGCTGCATGGCGCCGCGAATCTGGCAGAAGTGCATCTCGCAGTTGCGGCCGCCCCACTGGTAAACCTGCCGCACTAATCGCTCCTTCTCCATGGGCACCAGCACCACCGGCGAGCGGCCGCGATGGTGATTCAGTTCGCGGTGAATCAAGGCAGCGGCGGCGTCTTCGCTACGGGCCACGCCGGGGCCGAGCATGTTCATGGCCGGATGCGACGACGAAATCAGAAAACCATCCAACCCTCCCGCCTTACTCTCCAACACGGAGACATGCCAGAATCCTCGCCGGTTCTCGATGCAATATTGATAATCGGGTTCGCGGGTAATGCCGCTCACCTCCCATTCCAACGCGGCCATCGCCAAAACATCGGCCAGCGTCGCATCGCGGATACGCTCGCGCGCCTGGCAAATCGCCAGGGAATCCCTGTCTCGGGCACGTGTACGATCATATCCTGATAGGCGTATCGCGGCACAAAGCCGGCCTTGTTGTAAAGCGAAAACGAATCGACGTTGATTGCGCTCTGCGTCAGACGCAGCGATTTGTAACCGTGCGCGTCGGTGAAATCCATGACGTGCTGCAGCAGATCGCGACCGACGCCCATGCCGGCATAATTCGGATGCACGGTCATGATTCCCAGGCTCACATGCTGCTTGCGAGGATGATAGAAGCAGGAGCCCATCAACCGGCCCAGTCTCCGGATGTTCGGCCACGACGTTAAAGCCGGGATCGAGATCCTCGTAGACGTCGTAAAACACCTCGGCCACGCGCGGTCCGCCTTGAAAGATTGGCGGGCAACCGTGAGTCCGATACCAGGTGTTGATCGAGCAGTAGATCAGCTCGCCCACTTCGTGTTTGTCAGCATGCGTCATCGACCGCAGGTGCATTTTCACGCAAGCGATCCTATCTTGATTTGTGCGGATACGCGGAGGTATCGGTCGAAGGTCGTCGTCAGGCCAGCAATTCCTTGACCACGCGTTGCCGGTTCGACGCCGGTCAGGCGCTGGTCGAGCCCCTGGAACTTGAAGCGTGAAGCGGTCGTGGTCGATGCCCAGGCAGTGCAGGATCGTGGCGTTCAGGTCGTTGACGTGCACGGGTCCTTCGACGATGTTGTAGCTGAAGTCGTCGGTCTCGCCGTAGCGTATGCCCGCCCTTGATGCCGCCGCCGGCCATCCACATGCAGAAATTGCGCGGATGATGGTCGCGGCCGTAGTTGTCTTGGGTGAGCGTCCCTTGCGAGTAGACCGTGCGGCCGAACTCGCCGCCCCAGACGACCAGCGTGTCGTCGAGCAGGCCGCGCTGCTTGAGATCGGTCGAGCAAGGCGGCCGATCGGCTGATCGGTGTCGTGGCACTGCATTGCCGCAGGTCGCGCGGCAGGTTGCCGTGCTGGTCCCAGCCGCGATGCAGAATCTGCACGACGCGCACGCCTCGCTCGACCAGCCGGCGGGCCAGCAGGGCGCTGTGAGGCAAACGTGCCGGGCTTCGTGCACGTCGGGGCCGTACATCTCGAGCGTGGCGTGCGGTTCGCTGGCAGATGTCGATCAGCTCCGGCACGCTGGTCTGCATGCGGAAGGCCATTTCGTACTGGGCGATGCGGGTCTGCGTTTCCGGATCGCCGAGCCGCTCGAAGCTGCGCTGATTGAGCTGCTCGAGCGCGTCGAGCATCGTGCGGCGATCGCTGCCGGTCGACGCCGGGCGGGATTCTGCAGGTACAGCACCGGATCGCCGATGCCGCGCAGGGCCACGCCGTTGTAGCGCGTCGGCAGAAAGCCGCTCGACCACATGCGCGTGAACAGCGCCTGGCCGTTGCCTCCGACTGCGGAAGTCGCGGCGTGAGCACGACGAAGGCCGGCAGGTCGTTGTTCTCGCTCCCCAGGCCATACGACAGCCAGGAGCCGATGCTCGCCTTGCCGGGGACTTCGCTGCCGGTCATGACGAACGTGCAGGCCGGGTCGTGATTGATGGCGTTGGTGTGCACCGTCTTGACGACGGCCATGTCGTCGACGATGCTTGGCCGTGTGGGGCAGCAGCTCGCTGACCCAGGTGCCGCACTTGCCGTGCTGCGCGAACTTGAACTTCGACGGCGCGACCGGAAACCGCGTCTGGCCGCTGGTCATGGTGGTGATCCGCTGGCCCCTGCGGACGCTGTCGGGCAGGTCCTTGTCGAAGTACTCGGCCAGCTTGCGGCTTGTAATCCCACAGGTCGATCTGCGACGGGCCGCCGTTCATGTGCAGATAGATCAGCGACTTGGCCTTGGGCGCGAAAATGCGGCAAGCCGGGCAGCGGCGGATGCACGCGTTCGACTTTGGCGGTTTCGGCCGTCGATTGTCGAGCGGCGAGCCTGGCCGAGTCAGCCCGCCAGCATCGAAGCCAGTTGGCCGAAGACTCGCGCGCAGATCGCTAACGCCCGATGAGGTCACCAGAAGAACTTGGTCGCCGAGTTTGCAGCAGTTGAGTGTTGAAGGCGGGATTCATGGCGCGATTAGTTCCTCGGTTGACCGTTTCGTCGAGGTTCAAAATCGAGGTTGGCGATGAGCGTCCAGGCGGCCGTTTCGTCGTCGGGGGCAACTTCGGCTGCGGCTTCGATTCGCCGACGATGAATGGCGGCTTCGGCCGCCTTGGGATCGGACTGGAACGAGTTGCGCTGGGTATCGAGTGCCTGGCGCGACGATCGTCAATTCCTCGGCGTCCGGCGGCCGCGACAAGACGGTGCGATAGAGAAATCGCGATCCGCTCGTTGTCGGTCGTTGCCCCCTTCGGCGATCACGCGCTCGGCCAGCGCGCGGGCGGCCTCGAAATGCTGCACGTCGTTCATCAACTGCAATGCCTGCAGCGGCGTGTTGCTCCGTTCGCGACGCGTGCAGAACTGCTCGCGGTTCGGGGCGTCGAAGTTCGACATGAACGGCGGCGGCGCGGTGCGCTTGAGAAACGTGTAAATGCTGCGGCGATACAGGGCCGGGCCGTTGTCCTGCATGAAGTAACGCGTGTTGCTGCCGGCGAAGCCGACCGGTTCCCAGATGTTGGGCGGCTGATACGGCTTCACGCCGTCGCCCGCCCATGTCGAGATTGATCAGGCCGCTGACGAACAGGGCGTTGTCGCGAATCTGCTCGGCGTCGAGCCGGAAGCGCGGCCCGCGGGCGTAGAGGCGATTCTCCGGATCGCGCTGGCGCAGCTCCGGCGGGACTCGCGACTGTTGCCGGAACGTCGCCGAGGTGACCATCAGCCGGACGAGCTGCTTCACGTCCCAGCCGCTCGTCGCGAAAGTGGACCGCCAGCCAATCGAGCAATTCCGGATGGCTGGGCATCTCGCCCTGCGAGCCGAAGTCGTAGCTCGTCTTCACCAGCCCGGTGCCGAAGAACTGCTGCCAGAACCGATTGACCTGCCACGCGGCCGTGAGCGGATGCTCGGGCGAGCACCAGCCAACGGGCCAGATCGAGCCGCGTGGCCCGCGCCGTCGGCTGTCGGCCTTTGTCAGCGGCGGAAAAACGGCGGGCACGCCCGGCTCGACCTTTTCGCCCGGCTTGTCGTATTGGCCGCGCATCATGACGAACGAATCGCGCGGCTTGTCGAGATCGCGGTAAACGATCGTGCCGGTGATCGCATAGTCGGCCGCTGCGTGGATCGCGCGGGCCTCCTCCCAGGCCCGACGCCGATTGGCGACTTGCTTGTTGATCGACCGCGCGACATAGGCCAGGTAAAAGTCCTTGAGTTTCTCGTCAACTCGGGTTTGACGTCGTCCTTAGGTCCCGCGGTGAGGACGTCTTTCAAGTCGGCCGGGACGTCGGGCGGCGTCTTGCCGAATCCGCTTTTCCACCAGGCGGTGAACGAGGCGAGTGGATCGGTGGCCGGCGTCGCTGGTGCCGATGACGGCCAGCGCGTCCCACCAGACCGCACCGCCGGCTTCCTGCAAGGCGATCTTGGTGATGCGCTGGCCCTGCTTGAGGTCGAAGTCCTCCGGCTTAAACGTCAAGCTTGGTCCACTTGCCGGCTGGAGGCAGCGGTCCCAACCGCCTGGCCTCGCCAATTCCGGGGAAGCCGCCATCGAGCGCCTCGTCGTCGCCCCACCAGATCCGCCGATTCGCGCCGGCGGCGGTGAGCACGATCGACACGCCGTCGCGGCAGGTTCAACGGATCGAGCCGCAGCCAGATCTCGAACCGAGCGTCCGCCGGAATGACAACCGGCAGCAAGTCGAATTGCACAATGTCTTCGTAGAAATTGCGAATTGGCCTGCCGCAACACGCGGCGGCCCGACGGAGCGCCAAACGGTGGATCGGCCACCCAGTCTGAATCGTTGCGGGAGGTGTTTTTCACCGTCGAACCGAGCGGAAAGAAATCATCGAACAGAATGTCGGTGACCTGCTGCGTTTCGGGCGCGGGCGACTTTATCGGCCGGCTCCTGGTACTCGGCATCGGCGGCCGCGTCTTCGAGCTGTCGACGGGCGAGGGCCTCGTGTTTCGCCGCAGCATCGAGCGCTTCTTGCTGGCCCGGCTTGGGAAGCTTGAAGAACGGATCGGTATTGTTGATGTTCTTGTCCATGCCGGGATCGGCCGCGCTGTTGAAGAAGGCATAGAAGCGAATAGAACTCGTTGTTCGTGAGCGGATCGTACTTGTGATCGTGGCAGACGGCGCAGCCGCCGGTCAGACCCATCCAAGTTTGAATCGTGGTGCTGGCCCGCTCGACGGCGTAGCGATAAAGAAACTCCTCGGCGATTGCGCCCCCTTCGCTCGTGGTAACATTGCAGCGGTTGAAGCCGGTGGCGGTGAGTTGCTCCGGCGTTGGATTCGGCAGCAGATCGCCGGCCAGTTGCCAGACGGTGAAATCGTCGAATGGCAGGTTGTCGTTGAAGGCCTTGATGACCCAGTCGCGATAGGCCCACATCTGGCCGCTCGTTGTCCAGGTGCAGGCCGTGCGTGTCGGCATAACGGGCCACGTCGAGCCAGTGCCGGGCCATCTCCTCGCCGTAACGCGGCGACGCAAGGTAGCGGTCGACCATTTTCTCATACGCGTCGGTCGACGTGTCGGCCAGGAAGTCGTCGATTTCCTCAAGCGTCGGCGGCAGGCCGGTAAGCGTGAAGGCCGACGCGGCGGATAAGCGTTTCCGGATCGGCTTCGGGCTGCGGATTCAGGTCTTCCGCTTCGAGCCGCGCGAGAATAAAGCGATCGACGGCATTGCGAGGCCAGGTCGTGTCTGCGCACCGTGGGCTCGTGCCCTTGGGTCGGCGGCTCGAAGGCCCAATGCTTCTGGTACGGCGCGCCTTGCTCGATCCAGCGTCGGATGGTCGCCTTTTCTTCGGCCGTCAATTGCTTGTGCGACGCCGGCGGCGGCATTACTTCGTCGGGGTCGTCGGAAGTGATCCGCTTCCAGACCTGGCTGGCGGCCGGGTCGCCCGGTTTGATGGCAAATGTGCCCTCATGATTCGGCCAGCGCACCATCCGGCACATCGAGCCGCAGATCGGCCTTGCGCTGCTTGGCGTCGAAGCCGTGGCAGGCGAAGCAATTCTCCGACAAGATCGGACGAATGTCGCGGTTGAAGGCTAACCGGGCCGGTTCCGCGGAAGTCGCGACGCCGCTGACCAGGATCGCGCCCATCAATACCATGGTCCCGGTCGGACGATGCATGGCCAAAACTCCTTGACAAACGACAGTCGCGGGGAACAGTTCACGCGGCAGTATGGCATTCTTCCTGGTCGTGACATTCTACCAGACGCAAGAAAGAGGTTCGCTCGGCGCTCCGGATTCTGACCATCGCATGCGAAGAAATCGGCTTGGATACCCAACACAACAGGGGGGGTGACATTCCGCCGGTTACGATCCATAATCATCCGATTAGGGGCTCCGTCACATGCCAAACTTTGGGTCTCAAAATGGTCCGCGGCAAAAGATTTGGGGCCGAGCCGGGACCACGACTGTGTCCCACGGAGACGTAAGTCCTTTCGTGATGGAGCACGGCGGGGCGTCCTTTCATGTCGACTGGCACCAAACGCATCCCGCGCTTGGTATGATAGCGTGGAATCGGCCCTGCCTAAGTTGGAAAGACCTGGCAATCCGGGTGGTATACTAGGTGGGCATTGGCCCGATTTACTTTCAACTTGTTCGATCCGACGGGGCTTCTTTAGTGCGCTGGTTGTGTACCATTTCTTTCGCCGTTTTAGCGACGGGCGCCTGGTGCTGCCTGGTCCAGGCCATTTCGCCTGAAGAAGTGGTGCCGTTGCGCTTTCATCATCCCTGGGGCCGCTGTGGCGAAGGATCCTGGCAAACCGTTCGAACTGTGACCGAAACCCTCGACGAACGGGGACATGTCACCAACCTCAGCACGACCGAAACCCGGACCACGCTCGAGCAGGCCACGGCGGACGGTGTTACCCTGCGGGTCGAGGTGATCTTGGAGGTCGCCGGCAAGCGATTGAGGACGCAACCGCAGATCGTTCGCCAAGCCTTTTCCGGTGCAGTTACTGGGGAGAACGTCACGCTCAAGAAGCTGGCTCCCACGTCCGTCGTCATTGACGGCAAGCAAATGCCTTGTGAATCCGAGGAATTGGAAATTCTCGGTCAGGGGAAGAAAAATGTTTCGCTGATTTGCTTTTCGGATAAGAACCCGCACGTTCTCAAGCGCAACATCATTGCCACGGAGGCGAGCAATCCGGCCGCTAATTCGGAATCGACTGCCGAGGTGATCGAGCTCGACATGCCTTACAAGGTGCAATCCGAAGTCAAGAAGGCGGCCATGGTGCGGATCGTCAAGAAAGACAATACCGGCAGTCTCGTGACGCTCGCCGTCAACGTCCCCGAGGTCCCCGGCGAAGTGGTGGCCCATACTTCGAAGAAACTCGATGCGAAGGGCCAGATAACGCGTCGCAGCACGTTGGAGCTCGTGGGCTACCGCTGGGTTCCCTTGGACCCATCGTCCGACAACGGCAAGGACTGGCCTCCGCGCCGGCGCCGCGACAAGCGTCGGACACAATCGAGGTGACATTCCCGAGCCAGATGCGTCAGCTTCCGTATGCTCCGGCGCCTGCTCTGCTGCTTGTGCGGCACGCATTCGGCTTCCTTGTTCCGCGGCTTGGCTTGCGATAGGCTGGTGGGATGGACTGGCCTCCTCGCACGGAGAATTGTCGAGAATGGACAATTTTGACGCCTACTATCTTTGGCTCGGGATTCCACCCGACGAACAACCGGCGAACCATTACCGGTTGCTGGGCGTCCGGACATTCGAAAATAACCTTGACGTGATCGCCGGTGCTTGTGACCGGCAAATGACCCATATTCGGTCGTTCCAGGGAGGCCCAAATCGCGACGCGTCTCAGGTAATTCTGAATCAGTTGGCTGCTGTGAGAGTGTGCTTGCTTCGTAGCGAGTCGAAAGCTGCCTATGACATGCAGTTGGCAGGGGCTATTCGCCCTGCGCCTGCTCCGGCGGCAGTTCTGCCGGTTAAGGCTGACGCGCCGCTTGTCGCTCCTGCAAATGATACGTGGGCTGATGAACCGATTGCTCCGGTTCGAAAACGCAGGAAGCCGACGACCAAGAGCAGCAACACCTTGGCACATCTAGCGCTGTCGTGCGGATCGGTCTTAGTTCTGGGGCTATTTTTGCTTTGGAAGTTTGGTGGATTGAAGGGTGGCAGCTCAGAACGACCAATCGTCGCCAAGCCACATGCCGACAGTGCGCAAGTCGAGACTCCAAGGCCTGATCGCGAGATGCCCGACGTTTCCAAACCTCACAAGCCCACAAACGTGAAACACAGTCGCAAGCCAGCGCCGACGGTCGTCGACCAAACCGCAGCGACGCCAGCAACAACAGAAACGCCGCCGCGAGTTTCGCCGGCATTTGCTGGCCGGCTCGATCCGTCGCTGAACAAAGACTTGGCGAGCATCCTTAATTCGGTGCCCACCGGACCAGTCGGCGCAGTGCCAAACATGCCAGCAACCCGGTCGACCTCAGGAGACTCCGAGAATACCACGTCGAAGGAATGGGAGAGTGACGAAGCCAATTTCAATCCCAAGTTAGCAGAATTCCCACGAATCGAGTTTGGGTCTGGATTGTTTCTGGGCAACGAAATGATCGATATTACTCCCAAGCAAATCGAAGGTCTTGTGCCATCCGACGCTGACATTTTCAGGCGCACCGGCTCCGAGGGAAAACTGACCGGGGCGTTCGCGTCCGTTCGAGGAAAGTTGGACGGTCCGGGCCTTGAGTTGTTCCCTGGAAACCTACTCGAAAACTTCGGCGTGTACGACGATGGCAAGCGGCACGGTGTGTTCCGAATGTGGGGCGCCCAGCAAAAGCGGCTTCTCTATTCGCAGTATTCGAAGGGCGCCAAGGTCGGAATTACCTGCGTTTTTCGCAACGGATTGCCTCGCTACATCGAACTGTCGGACCGGAGCGGCGTACGCGATGAGTTCCTCGTTCGTTTTGAAAACCGCAGCCAGCCGAAGGTCATTCAGAAAGACGACTTCACTCCTGCCGACATTCAGGAGCGCGATCAAGCACGCGCACGATTGAAGGTTTTGGAAGGCAACTTCGCGGAACGCGAGCGGATATATCGCAAGCAGTTTGGCGAATGGTGGGAGGGCGTAAAGAAGCAGCGTGCCATCGCGATGGGTCCAGGAAAACGCAACGCCATATCAGCCAGGGGAAAAGCGGTTGACGCCCAAAACGCGGCGGCAATGGGTAATCTTTTGAGGTCCGGCGCGTCCAACGCCGGCGTACGAGTGCCCTAGCTGCCAATCGCTCCCCATGCTCCCGGCGGGCAAGTCGAGTCAACCCAGCGGAGCTTGCTCACGAGCTTCGGTGCCGCAGCACCGGCCCAGGCGCGTTGCTAATCCCGGGCCTGAGCGGCATAATTCGGGATTCTCCAATTGATTCCGGAGCCTGGCTGCCATGCGCGATAAATTGATTCAGGTTGGCATCACCTTCGATGACGTCTTGTTGGAGCCGCGCTATTCAAGCGTCGTGCCTGCCGAAGTGGACGTCGCCACGCGACTTACGCGGCGCATCCGGCTCAATATTCCGCTACTGAGCTCCCCCATGGATACCGTCACTGAAAGTGACATGGCTATTGCCCTTGCCCAAGAAGGGGGCTTGGGCGTGATCCACAAAAATATGTCGATTGCCCGCCAGACCGAGGAAGTGGACAAGGTCAAACGGAGTGCCAACGGCATTATTACCGACCCCGTGACCCTCCCCCCGGATGCCACTGTCAGCCGGGCCCGCGAAGTCATGGACAAACACAATGTCTCGGGCGTGCCCATCACCAATGCCAGTCGGCACCTGGTCGGAATCATTACCCGTCGCGATCTTCGCTTTTTGGAGAACGGCGATCTCAAAATCTCGTCGGTGATGACCCGCGAGAACCTGGTGACAGCAACAGGGACTGTAACGCTTGAGGAAGCTGAGAAGATTTTGATGGCAAAAAAGGTCGAGAAGCTTTTGCTGATTGACGAGAATAATACATTGACGGGACTTATAACGATCAAAGACATCGACATGATGAAACGATTCCCAAATGCCTGCAAAGATGGGAAGGGTAGGTTGAGAGTGGGAGCTGCTGTCGGTGTTCACGAATACGAACGGGCTGCAAGCTTGCTGGCAAAAGACGTCGACGTGCTGGTGGTGGACAGTGCCCACGGACACTCCGCCAACGTCATTGAAACGGTGAGAACGATCAAGCAGCGCTGGGATATCGACGTGGTGGCGGGCAATGTGGCTACCCGCGAAGGGTGCCGCGACTTGATTGCCGCCGGAGCGGACGCCGTGAAGGTCGGCATCGGGCCAGGGTCCATTTGCACCACCCGAGTGATTTCAGGTGTGGGAGTTCCTCAAATCACAGCGATTTATGAAGCCGCCCAGGCCGCGGCAGAGACGCAAACTCCGATTATCGCCGACGGCGGGATTCGCTACTCGGGCGACGTTACGAAGGCGCTGGCGGCCGGGGCTCACGCGGTGATGATCGGCGGCTTGTTTGCCGGACTGGCGGAAAGCCCGGGCGAGCAGATCCTTTACCAGGGGCGAAGTTTCAAAGTCTATCGAGGCATGGGCTCGCTGGGGGCCATGATCAAAGGGTCCAGCGAGCGTTATCGCCAGCGCGGGGCCGAACGATTGCCCGGCAAACTGGTGCCAGAGGGAGTCGAAGGCCGGGTACCATTCAAAGGCCCTTTGAGCAGTTTTGTTTATCAAATAGTCGGCGGTTTGCGTGCAGGGATGGGCTATTGTGGAACGCAAGATATCGAAGAACTTCGCACAAAAACCCGCTTTATTCAAATCACATCCGCGGGAGTCAGGGAGAGTCACCCACATGACATTTCAATTACGCAGGAAGCGTCCAATTACAGC
This sequence comes from uncultured Planctomycetia bacterium, assembly GCA_963807715.1. GTDB lineage: Bacteria > Planctomycetota > Planctomycetia > Pirellulales > PALSA-1355 > CAWECK01. The sequence goes on along the minus strand of CAWECK010000008.1, from coordinate 41,613 downwards.
ACCGAATACGCGGCCGACGGCTGAGCCCGTCCGCAAAACAGTCTCCGCGGTGCCGTGGCTCGCGGCAGGCGCCCTGACCAGCTTGGCCTGGGTGTTCGGGCTGGCGAGTATAGCCTGGTTTGCCGGCGCGGTGGTGCCAGTTGCCGCCGACGAGATGATTCTAAACAACTGGACAGCTCGGCGCGGCAGTGCCACAGTGAGATTGCGTCCGGCAGCGTCACCGGTTGGAAATGGTGACGAAAGCCTGTCGGCCGCTGCATCGCAGAGCTCGACGTCCGCCAACGCCGTGTCGAAAACGTCAACATTACCTGCCGCTGAAGGTAACTTGCGTTGGCATACGCGAGGTTCCGCCAGTGGCGAAGAACCAGCCGAGCCGGATCTTGAGGAAACGCCCGACGGTTTTCCGATCAAGCTGACCGCGGCGCTGGAACCGATTTCAGCCTTGGAACCGATTCCGGCCGCCAGAATGCCCCACTTGGCGCCGGTGAAACGACGCGGCGACCATGCCGACTCCGATCGCAAATCGCGAGACCACACGCGGTCGCAATTCCTGACGATCGCGGCGGAAAATGGCGATCCCCTTAAGGATCCGTTTGCCGACGAGGAGTTGCAGCCCATTCGTTCTCGGCTTAGAAAGCCGGCTGCTGAAGCAACTCCCGCACAGCAACCACGACCGCTCCAGAACGACCTGTTTAGCGACCCCGCGATTCCGGCGACGCCGAGTGGCATCGACGAGTCGCCCGACATGAAGCTCCCCAGTCCGAGCGATTTGCCACCGCCGCCACCGTCGTCGATCCTGACGCCTGAACCGCCGAAGGAGGCATCATCGCCATGCGACACGGACAAGAACGAGTGCCGCGCCGCCTTGGATCGTTTGAAGGCGCATGGGATCGACACGATCGCGCTGACGATCCGCATCAATGGCGCGGAAGGAGCAGACTTTCCCTGCGAATGTACGCTCGGCAACGACCCATTCATTTGGCGGAAGTGGGCGGCCACGCAATACACCTTCAAGGCTGCAGGCACCTGTCACAAGCCGTTGTACTTCGAAGATGTGCAGTTGGAACGCTACGGCCATACCTGGAACCCGGCCTTGCAAAGCATCTTGTCCGGAGCCCACTTCTTCGCCAATGTGATCTTGCTGCCGTACAACATGGGCGTAAGTCCGCCCAGCGAATGCGTCTACTCGCTTGGCTATTACCGGCCGGGCGGCTGCGCTCCCTACGTGATCGAGCCGTTCCCGATCAGCGTGCGAGGGGCTGCCTTCGAGGCAGGCGCCATCGCCACCGGCATGTGGATCTTAACCTTGTACTAATTACGAAACCTAAATCGGGCCGAAATCGCTTTTTCAGCCGCCAGGCGCACAGCCTGGCGGCTGGTTTTGTCCAGCGGCAAATTTATTCGCATTCCGGCCGACCGCAGCCGCCGCCGCCACAAGGGCCATTCCATGCGGGCTTGGCCAGCGGCAGGCCGCCGCCGCTGACATGGGCGGCCGGCACACTGAGCTGGCGGCTCAGACGCTCGCTGCTGCAACCCGGGCAGACCGGCGTTTCGCCACCGCGCACCAGCCATTCAAAGTGCCGGCCACAGGCTTCACAAGCGTATTCGTAGATAGGCATTTGGTTCGCTCCTAACGAGTCTTCAGGATCGGCGAAGGGCCGATTTTCAGGTTTTCAAACATTGGCAATGGGCCCGACCCGCCTTGATCGCTTAAAATCCGACAACGATCTTTCATTCGAAATTCTTTGCAGGGCTGCCGATGAACTTCAAGGTGCTTTCCACCGCCTTGGTGCGTCAACTCGACCAGCAGGCTGTCACCGATTATAGCGTACCGGGCATTGTCCTAATGGAAAACGCCGGTCGTGGCGTGGCCGACAAGCTGGGCCAATTCGGCATCCAGGGGCCCGTTGTCATTTGCTGTGGTTCAGGAAACAACGGCGGCGACGGGCTGGTGATTGCGCGCCACCTCGACCTCCGTGGCGTAACGGTGAAAGTGTTCGTCTTCGTGCCACCCCAGCGATGGCGCAAACCGCCGCGAGTAAGCGACGACCATGTCGAGGCGCCCCCGGAAGCCGCGGCAATCGGCCTGACCGGCGATGCGGCCGTTAATTACACGATCGTGCTCCGCAGCGGCATCCCGCTGACTGTTTTGACGTCAGCCGACAGTCTGGAGAGCGAACTGCGCGGCGCCGCGTGGGTCGTCGATGCGCTGACTTGGCACGGGCAGCCGGGGCGAGCCCAGGGTGCCCTTCGACGCGGTGATCGCAGAGGTCAATGCTTCGGGGGTGCCCGTTTTGGCCGTCGATTTGCCAAGCGGCCTGGATGCGGAAACCGGTCAGGCGGCTCGCCACACCATTCGGGCCACGCACACTTGCACGTTTGTGGCCGCCAAACCGGGGTTTCTGGCACCCGAAGCGGCGCAATTCACCGGCCCGATTCACGTGCTCGACATCGGCGCGCCGCGGCGACTGGTGGAGGAGATGTTCCGGCAGAGCGCGAAGTAGGCAAGAGACGCAACCAACTACTCCGCGGCCGGCGGTTCATACTCGAAATCTTTCCACTTCATCGGGCGGCGAAACGGCTCGATGCGGAGCATGACTTCGCCGTTCTGAAAAATTCGCACCGTCCCGGTCGACTCGCTGACGGCCACAGCCACGGCCTGGGTCGTACGGCTGATTGCCGCCGCGGCCCAATGCCGGGCGCCAAGCCCTTTGGAAAGCGTGATATGGGCGGCCGAGGCATCGATATATCGGGCTGCGGCTTCCACGATGCCGTCGGCCGAAACCACGATCGCACCATCCAATTGGGCGATTTCCTTGATCCCTTCCCGCACCCTGGGGTCGTCTAGATTGCGTTCCTTGCGGCTATAGCCCTTCACCGGATCGAAGCCCGTCGGATGGCTGCTGCCCAGCACTTTGCGGGCGTCGCCGACGACGAACATGGTGCCCACCGGTTTGCCTTCGCGCCCTTCGCGGCCGATTTCCACGGCCATGTCGACGACCGTCTTGAGGGTATCCAGCGGCACGCGGGTTTCCAGTTGGCGCAAGTCCCGGGACGTGAGTTGCCCCAAGTGCTCGCCTAAGTGGATCAGGCTGATGGAATCGAGGACGCCGGCCTCGAAGCCGCTGTACATGGCCACCACCTGCGCACCGGGGGCCAGAATGTCATCCGCCACGCTTTCCAGCAGGGCCTGCGTCAGCTTTTCGTAAACCGGCGCACGGGCATTTTGAGCAAAACCGTCGCCAGTCCCGCCTCGGCCGCGCCCACGACTTGCGTCTCGAAGTCCGCCGCGATCAGGATTTTTTCTTCGCCAGCCAGCGTTTTCAGACGCTGCCAGTCCGTCGGGCCTTCCAGCAGGATTAAGAGGGCGTCCGCATCCACCATCCGCGACAATTGGGCGGACAAATCGAACAGGCTCTGGAATTGTTCGGTAAATTTCTGTGCACCCACGAGACCGGCTTGCCTGCTGCTGGAAAGAAAGAGGGGCCGCCCCTGAAACCGTAGGCATCGTAAGAAGTTTGCGGGATCGGGGCAACCCGAACGCGGCCGAGAGTGAAATACGGAGTTCGGAATGCGGAATTATTTAAGCTTCAATCCGCATTTCGACTTCCGCATTCAGCTGGTTTTGGGACTCTTAAGATCGCAAACGTCCGGCCGGTGCCGTGGCCGTGGAGTCGTCTTCCTCGCCGGACGAGTTACCTGCCGCCTCGTCCCCCGCGCGAGCCGCGGTCGGGCTGGCGCTGGGCTGGCGTGCGACGGGTACCGCGGACTTCGCGTCCAAGGGCTTAAAGACGCGGCGATCGTAAATCCGCAGGGCGTGCAAGCCATGGCCCAACGGCCCAATCTCCCAAGTGTGGTCCTTGCCGCTGATCAGAATGCTCGCCAGATAATCGATGGCCTTCGTGAGCTGCGGTTGCAGCAGTTCCTCCTCCGAGAGGGAGAAAGACAGCCATTCCGTGATATGGCCGGTCGTTTTCAAACGACGGTCAACGTCGGGGGTGGCCCCCCGCCGGGCGAACCACTCGGTGCTGAAGCTGCCGTCCGGGTTTTGCAGGCTCAACGTATAGCGATGGTAGTCATTGATAAACGTCTGTGCCCGTTGAAACTCCCCATTGATCGGCTGCCCGCGTTGAATTCGCTTGTTGACCGCGTAACTCAAGCCCATCAGACGGTGAGTTCCACCGCAAGCCGCCCCGCGGATCGGTTGAGCCAACTCTTCGCGCACCAGGCGCTGGATGGACCACGGCTGCCCATCTCGGTTTAACCAGGTGGCGTCGGAGTCCAGGTAGTGCATCAGGCCGATGAGCTTGAAGGTCAATTCCTCGCCAGCCTGACAGTCGGCTTGCTCATGCTGGATCAGGTCATTGAGTGAGAAGGACTTCCCGCCGACGTTCATCGGGTAGTCCCCCTTCACGTGCGCTTGGGCGATGATGGCCAGGAATTGGCCATAGTGCCCCTGCAATCCGGGGCCTTTGCGGGCCACAAGTTTGCCGTTGTTCAAATAGAAAAGTTGCTCGCCACGGCAGGCCCCGTTGTAGCACATCCAGGCGACGGCGTTCACCTCTTCCCCGCTTGAACTGCCCCGGAAGAGCTTAGTGTCCACGCCATAGGCGATGATCTGATGCATGACCTCCCACGGGCTGTTGTCACGCGTATTGAGGTGCTTAGGGTAGTAAATCGAAAGTGCCCGGCGAACCTTGTATCGCAACGCTCTCATTTCAGGACTGAGTGGCAGGGGCGCGTCCGCCGCTTTTCCCTCGCTCGTCGGCTGCGAATCGTCCGAATGCTCGGCTGTCGGAGCGGCCGCATTAATGGCGGATTTTTCTTGACTGGTCGGAGCCGCTGCGGGCCGATCGTCGACATCGCCCGGCGCCGCCAACCGCACGGTTCCGCCCGGCGAACCTTCATCGGGGTCAGGCTCCGCGGAGATGACCAGCCGCACTCGCCCGTCACCCGCCTCTTCCGCCAGCGCGGCTACCGGCATAGTTGCCGCGTGAAATCCCAGGCATAACGACACCGAAAGCCATCCCAGTACGCTTCTTGACATCGCAACTCCTGACACTGCTGATTACAGCCAGACCGCCGTCAAAGTCGGTCGCTGAAAGTTGGGCAAAACAAAGTCCCCATCGCCGCGGTTGTCGTTGTGCTGGCGAACGTCCCCGTAGACGGTTTCATATCGGACTTTCCATGCTTTCAAATCAGAATCAAAACCGCCGTCTCGTTCGCAGTGCCTAATTGGCAAATTAGGAGACGCCGGCGAACTTTATGTTGACGCTAGCAAATGAGTCGATGCTACTTTCTTTGCTCGAAATTCCGCACGGTCGCATCAGAAAAAGTGCCGATTTCTCTGGTCAGAACAGTCGGATCGCACATGCTCGCTGGAAATGCCTGTTACCTTATGTGCTTTGTCTTTCGGCCCGCAAAGGGGAGCCCGGCGAACTAAAAGAATCGCCGCCACCAACTCTTCGCAGCCAACTGTGTGCCCGTGGCTTGCCCCGTTTTGGCAAATTGACGCCACGCATTCACGTCGGCGCCGAAATCCCGTCCGCTGATGGTCTTCATGGATTCGATGGCCCGGTGCTGCAGAGCCGGATTGGCGTCGGCTAAAGCATCCGCCAAAGGGGACATCGCCGCAGGATCCTTGATTTTTCCGAGTGCCCTGGCGGCCGCCATTTTGACGTCAATGTTGGAGTCGCCGTTCAGAGTGGACGTTAACGGCTCGACGGCCTCGTGTCCCCCGTGTGTGCCCCAGGCCTTGCAAGAAGCCACGCGAACATCATTGTCCGGATCGCTTAAGGCGGCTTGCAAAACCTTTGCCGCCAGCGGCGTTGGATAAACGGCCAGCGTGGTCACAATTTCCTGTCGGACCAGGGGATCCTGCTCTTTTTCGATTTGTCGTGCTAGTTTTTCACTAATCCGCTGTTGCTCCGCAGAGGACTTTTCCGACACTTTTTGAGCTAATGCTTTCAGCTCCGCAATGCGCTGGTCGGCCGTCTTGATACCGGGAACTTCGCTTTCTTTTTTCGCAGCCCAGGGCCCGTGGTTCGCCAGCCAACTTCCGGCGCAACCGGTCGACAGCAGCCCGAATGCCAGCAGCAGCGCCAAGACGAAGTATTGCGAGCCTTGTTTCATACAAACTAATGGAGGACTCAAGGCAAATTTTTTGCGGAAATTTTCGTCGAAAAGGCAAGTTGGGCGGGACTATATCAAAAGGGTCCTATCTACCCTAGACGAATCCCACCGGCGGCGGCGGACAATTTTGGCGAAAAAAAAATTGGTCCGCCCGACTTCAGCCCGGTTGCTCGCCTGGGGTGCTAGCGGGGCGCGGCCTATCGCGAGAAAACGCCCAAGCCCGCGCGCGACCGGCAGTTCGACGCCAAGCACTCCGCCGTCCTGCGGGCATCGCTTTGGCGCGAGGCCGGCGGGATTCGCGGCCGGCACCTGGCTCGTCGACTCCGCGGGCACCTGGCCGAGCGTTCTCACAAGGTCGAAGCTCGTGGTTGGCCGCGCGGTTTCGCCCCAAGGCAGGGTCACGGCTGGCTGCGTGGCACCCCTCAGGGTGCTTAAAGCGAGTGCGGCGTAGGTCCCCAAGAGTCCGCTAGCATCGGTCGCCGCCAGGCAGCCGATTCCCGACGCGCAGCACTGGGCCTGAATCGCCAGCGCCGGCGTCAGCCCCCCTGCCCTGGTCAGGTCGATCCGCACAAGCCGGCAGCTTCCCAGATCGGCGGCCTGCCGCACTCGATGCGGCGAGTCGACCCCTTCGCTCATGCAAATCGGCGTGCGGAGCCCTTCTTGCAACATCGCGTGGCCGACCAGGTCGTCGGCCGCTAGCGGCTGCTCAAACCAGGCCGGCTGGAAATCTTCCATCCTGAAAAAGAGATCCCGTTGCTCCAGCGTCGCCGCGCCGCGGAAATCCAGCGCCAGCCGCTGGGTCGGAAATGCTTGTCGCACCCCGCGCAGCATCGGCAAGTCCCAGCCGGGCCGAACTTCAAGCGTTACCAGGCTGTAACCGAGTTCGAAGGCCTCGCCTACCGCTCGCAGCAAATCGTCCTCGGTCGATTGCGGCCGGATGGTCGCGCCCACTTCAACCCAGGGTTGTTGTCCCCCCAACATTTGCCACAGCGGCATGCTTTGGCTGCGAGCTTTCAAGTCCCACCAGGCCAGATCGAGTGCCGACTTGGCCAGAGCATTGCCGGCGAAGGGGGCCAGCGCGGCTTGGAGAGCTTCGCCCGAGGGAATGTCTTGCCCGAGCACGGCCGGCGCGAGCCAATCGGTCAGGCAGGCCAACACGCTGGCCGACCATTCAGGCCGCTCGGTAGGAGCGGTGCCGCAGACGGCCTCTCCCCAACCGCTAAAGCCGGCCGCGGTGAGTCGCACCAACACGGTTTCACGCCGCGGGTGTGCCGCGTGGTGTGGCTCTCCGTCCGGCGCCGAGTCTGGCACGCTGCCACGAAAGATTTCAATCGAATCGATGCGCATGAACGCGAGGCGTGGGGATGATGAATTGAAGGCGTCGAAAAAATGACTCTCCAAGCAGTCTAAGAGGGAACCCGCGCGCGTGCCACTGGCAATGGCACGCGACCTACGAGCTACGGCATACGGAGTATGCCTGCTACTTTTATATCGCGCACAGGGCTCCGCCCGGCAAAGGCAAAAAAAAAGAGTGCCAGAGAACAGAATATCAGAGTTCAGACGATCAGCGTGTCAGAGTACGACGACTGGACGCAAGGGCCCTAATGCACCAAGACGCACCGAAAGCCGTAGTAGTGGCTACGGTACGACGGCGTGAAGTTGCCGCGAAAAGCGCTGCGACAGTAGAACGCGTAGTGGCTCCAGGGGCCGCCGCGGATCACGCGATAGGAGCCGGAAGATGGGCCCTTTGGGTCGTTTGACTGGGGCTTTTCGTACCACTTTTCGTCGTAGAAATCCTGGCACCACTCGTACAGATTGCCGTGAATATCAAACAGGCCGAATGGGTTTGGCAGCTTCAAGGCCACTGGCTGTGCCTTGCCACCGGCGTTCTTGCTGAACCAGCCGTACTGCTCCAGTTCGCCGTAGTCGTCGCCAAAAGAATACTGCGTGGTCGTGCCGGCCCGGCAGGCATATTCCCATTCCGCTTCGGTCGGGAGCCGATAGCCGTTGGCGTGGGCGGCGATCAGCCAGCCACCTTTGCCATCCGCGCGATACCAAGGCGAACGTTGCTCCTGTTCGCTAACCCAAGCACAATAGGCACAGGCATCGTTCCAGGTGACTTGGGCCACTGGCGAATCGTCCGTCACGACATAACCGGGCGATTTCCAGTTCAAGCCTCGGCTTTTGGCCGGAACCTTGTCGCTGAGAACTTTTTCGGCGGAATCTCCGAAGCCGTATTGTTCGGCCTCGGTGACGTACTTGGTCGCCTCGACGAACTTGCGGAACTGGCCGATCGTGACTTCGGTGGCGCTCATCAGAAACGGCTTGCTGATGACGACCCGATGTTGCGGGCGTTCGGCCTTTTGGATGCGGTCCTTTTCGGTTTGGCTGGCCTTGATTTCATCGGCGACCTTCAAGGCCGCAGCAACCTGCTCGTCGGTGCTGCCCATGAGGAACTCGCCCGGCGGGACCAGCACCATCATCATGCCGACAGGGTTCTTTGATTCGACCGTCGTGCCCAGATGTTTGGCCCAGACGGCTTGTCCAGCATGGGCTTTCTTGGCGTCAAACGGGGCGATCAGCGGCTTGGGCTCTCCGTTTGGGAGCGTGTCAGGGTGACGATCTTTGGATGCGACGACGGCAACCTCATCCGGCTTGCGGCCACCCTCTCCGACAGGGGCAACGGACTGAGGCGGCACTGACGCTGCCGGGGCGGTTCCCGCAGGCGGGGTCGGCGACGCGTGGTCCTTCCTCAGATACTCTACCAGGAAAGCCACCAGAATCGGCGCGATGATCGTGGCAAACGACCCGCCGATGATCTTGAGAAACAGATGCTTCGTTTTCTCCGAAGCCACCACGCCCGTCAGCGAAGCCAGGGGATTTGCCGTCGGGGTCGTATTGACGGTTTTGCTGAGCATTTCCGCTTCCACGCCGGCCGGCATCGCGGCCGTTGCCTCATCGTTGCCCACCGTGGTTCCCGATCCGCCAGAACGCAGGGCTTCGATCGCCGCCACGACCTCGCCCATCGTCTGGTAGCGTTCCTCTTTCTTCTTGGCGACCATCTTGTTGAAGATGGCTTGGACTTTCTCCGGCACGTTGGCCTGGACATCTTTCAGGGATGGAATCGGCGCCTCGCGGTGGGCCATCAACTTTTCCATGATCGTATCGCCGCCGTAGGCACATTTGCCGCCCAGCAGGTAATAGAGCGTGATTCCCAGGCTGTAGATGTCAGCTCGTTTGTCGGCGTGCTTAGTATTCAGAGCTTGCTCCGGGGCCATGTAGTCCACGGTTCCCATGACCGCGCCGGTGCCGGTCAATTCAGCTTCGGTAGCCGCATCGCCGCCGGGGGAATCCAGCCGAGCCAGGCCCATGTCGAGAATCTTGACCGTGCCCGTGGTGTCCAAGAGCAGATTGGCCGGCTTGATGTCTCGATGGACGACACCTTTGCTGTGAGCGAACTCCAAACCTCTGGCGGCTTGCAAAATGTAGTCGAGGGCCTTGGCAAAGGGAAAGGGGCCGTTTTTCTTGACCAGCGCCGAGAGGTCAGCCCCTTCGACGTATTCCATCACGAGGAAGTGAACGCCGCCCGACTCGTCGGCATCGTAGGCGGCGACAATGTTCGGATGGCTGAGCTTGGCCGCCGCCCTGACTTCTCGATCAAAACGTGCCGCTGCTTCCGCATCCTGCATCATGGCCTTCGGCAGCATCTTGATCGCCACCGTGCGATCCATGCGGCGATGCTGGGCTTTGAACACCTGCCCCATGCCGCCCGCCCCGATTTTGTCGAGGATGGTGTAGTTCCCCAGGATCAGCGACTTACCCCGGCCCTGGTAGATTTCCTGGATTTGGTACTTGGTCGCCTGCTTGCTTTTGACGAGTTGCTGAGCGAGTTCCTGGGCATCCTTCGGCGTTGCCTTTGGCGGAATGAAGTCTGCGAGCTTGCCGGGAGTAATGATCCCGGAGTCCGTAAGCTGCTTGACGAAGGTTTCGAGGGGGACGGCCATTGGCGCAACCGAGGACGTGGGAAAGCGAATTTCAAGTATAGCTGCCCCCTAAGGGAGCTAATAGAGTCGCGCGCGTGCCGGTTCAAAAAGCCCCAGCGAGCGATTGCTAAATGCCCCGTTGGGGCTTTTCCTCTTCTTGTTCCGCGCGCTGCTCGGTGATGGCGATCGCGGTCAGCAAGCCACGGGCCTTGTTGAGCGTTTCCTGATACTCCTCGGCGGGAACGCTGTCGGCCACAATGCCGGCACCCACTTGCACGTAGGCCTTGCTCCCCTGGACCACGAGGGTCCGCAACGCAATGCACGTGTCCATATTGCCGTTGAAATCGACGTAGCCGACGGCTCCCGCGTACGGACCGCGACGGTGAGGTTCGATTTCGTCGATGATTTGCATCGCCCGCACTTTCGGCGCGCCTGAAACCGTGCCAGCCGGGAGACAGGCCCGCAGAGCGTCAAATGCGTCGCAGCCGTCGCGCAGTTGACCGGTGACATTCGAGGTAATGTGCATCACGTGGCTGTAACGTTCGATCGTCATGACGTCGGTCAGTTCGACCGAGCGGTACTCGGCCACGCGGCCCACGTCATTGCGGCCCAAGTCGACCAGCATGACATGTTCGGCCCGCTCCTTGGGATCGGCCAGCAATTCTTCGGCCAGGCGGCGGTCCTCTTCGTCCGTCAGGCCGCGTCGCCGGGTGCCGGCCAGCGGCCGGACGGTGATTGTGCCTTGCATCACCCGCACCATGATTTCCGGCGAACTGCCGACCAGGGTGACGCGCGGGGTGCGCAGATAGAACATGAACGGGCTGGGATTCACGACGCGTAGCGTTCGATAGATTTCAAACGGCTGGGAATGGATCGACATTTCCAGCCGCTGGCTGATCACCACCTGAAAGATATCGCCGGCGCGAATGTATTCGACACATTTGCCGACGGCCGCTTCAAAGTCCTCGCGGCTGAAGTTCGAGCGATAGTCGAGTTCGGGCACTTGGCGGAAATCGATGTCCGCCGGCCGCAGCACGGGCTCCGCCCCTTGCAATTGGGCCACGAGCTGATCGACACGCCGCTGGGCGGCGGCGTAAGCGCTCGGGGCGTCGGCGCCGGGCAAGTCCAACCGCGCCATCGCCACCACGACGTTCGTCTTTTGCACATGATCGAACACTACCATGTGATCGTAGAACGCAAAGGCCATATCGGGCAAATGGCGGTCGTTGTGGGGCGCGTGCGGAAGATGCTCCGTGTACCGCACGACATCGTAGCCGGTGTATCCCACCGCGCCGCTGATGAAGGGCGGCAGATCGGGGAGCGTGGCGGCGCGAATGCCGGACACGCGCCGCCGCAGCTCTTCCAAGGGATCGTCGGCCGTGAATTCCTCGGTCCGCTCGCTGGAGACGACCCGCACCTGGTTGCCGGTGGCTTCGACCTCCAAAAAGGGATCGGCCGCGAGAAAACTGTACCGGCCGACCTTTTCGCCACCGATGACGCTTTCGAACAAGCAGGCGCTCGAACCGGCGTCAATTTTGTGAAACGCCGAAACCGGGGTCAGCGTGTCGTCCATGAGCCGGCGATAGACCGGAATCCAGCGGAATTGCTCCGCTAGTTCTTGGAAGGTCGCGAAGTCTGGGTAGTATCTGGTCACAACTGTCCCAATGAGGGCTGCGGACTGGGGCGGAACACGCGCGGCTTGGAGAACCAAAGTGTTGTTTTTGTACTGCGGACGTCGCCGCGCCTGCAATACCCAGGCCGCCGCCGGCCGCGCTCCTTTTGCTGTCCGAATGTCCAAGCCGGGGCCCGGCCCATAGCCCGATCGCCGTTTATGTATCAGCTTTCGAGCGAGCTATTTAGGCACCGGTGGCCTGGTTAGCAATCACCTTGACACTCGGGGGTCGGCTGATAGAATCCCACTGGAAAGATAGCACTTAAGACTCGAGAGCCCCATGAAGTGTCAGCAGTGCGATAAGCCGGCGACGTTTCACATCACCGAGTTGACCGGCGGTAAGCCCCACGAACTGCACCTCTGCGAAGAGCACGCAAGGCAATACCTGACCCAATCCGAAGAGGAGCCGGCCGCGGCTCCGAGTCTGGCAGGCGTGTTGGCTCATCAATTGGCCGTGGGCCAGACCGCCGAAGAACTGGCCCGGCTGGATCAGCGAGCCTGCCCGGTTTGCGGCATCACGTTTTACGAATTTCGCAACCAAGGCCGATTGGGCTGCCCGCACGACTACGTGTGTTTTCACGTCGAACTGGAACCCCTGATTCTGAACATCCACGGCGAAACCGAGCATGTGGGCAAGCGACCTAAAAAGTACGCCGAGGGAACCGAACCGCGGACCCAACTCATCCGCTTGCGGAGAGAGATGAAGGAATCGATTAACGAGGAACGTTACGAACGGGCCTCCGAGTTGCGAGACGAAATCCGACGCATCGAATCGGCCGAAGACGGGCCCGCAGCGGGCGAGACCTCTGCGGAATGACATTCAGCCCGTCGGCAGCGGAGCATCGGTCGGCGGATGACCTGGGTTTTTGGGGATTAGATTTGCGGCTTCGGTTGGCGAATGGGAATCATTTCGGTGGATCTAAACCAGTTAGCACACACCAGCGGCGAGTGGCTGCGCGGATCAGGTCCGGAGTCCGACATCGTCATCAGTAGTCGGATTCGGCTGGCGCGCAACCTGGCCGACTATCCTTTTATTTCGCGGGCCACGCAGGCTGATCGGAGCGAGATCGAAGCCACGCTCCGCGAGCGGGTCGTGCAGATTTCCGGCGCCGAACATCTGGAGTACTTCAACGTCAACGAGCTCAAGGGGTTGGACCGGCAATTTCTCGTCGAGCGGCAATTGATTAGCCGCGAGCATGCGGAAAGCGAAGGGGCCCGCGGCGTGGCCATCGACAAGCGCGAGCAAGTCAGCCTGATGGTCAATGAAGAAGACCATTTGCGAATCCAGGTGATGCACAGCGGCCTGGATCTGGTAGGCGCCTGGGAACAAATCGACCGCATCGACAGCTTGATTTCCGAGCAGGTCATTTTCGCCTATCACCCTCGGCTCGGATTTTTGACGGCATGTCCCACCAACGTCGGCACCGGGGTGCGGGTCAGCGTGATGATGCACTTGCCGGCGCTGGTGATTACCCGGCAGATCGACAAGGTCTTCCGCAGCCTACAGAAAATCAGTCTCGCCGTGCGCGGCCTGTATGGCGAGGGATCGCAGGCCATGGGGGACTTCTATCAGATCAGCAACCAGATCACGCTCGGCAAAAGCGAAATGGACCTGGTCAAACAGGTCGGCGATATCGTTCCGGTCTTGATCGATTACGAACGCCGGGCTCGCGAATTTCTCGTCCGCGAGAGCCATGAAAATCTGCACGATCGGGTCAGCCGCGCCTATGGGATCTTGCGCACGGCTCAAACGATCAGCTCGGAAGAGACCATGCATTTGTTGTCGAGCGTGCGGATGGGAGTGAATCTGGGATTGATCCGCGACCTGCAAATTCCCGTTCTCAATGAGCTGTTCATTCACACGCAGCCGGCCCACTTGCAGAAGCTGCGGGGCACCGAATTGGACACCGCCGATCGTAACATCGAGCGCGCCCGGTATCTGCGCAGGCATCTCAATAAAGAGAATGGGGCGGATCCCTCGGATAAGAACTGAGTGGGCGACCGTCGTGTGACCGACCCAGGGATGGGCCGGGGCGATCCAAGGACGTACGACCCAGGGACGCAGTCCCTGGGCTTTAGAGGACGTTCGATGGCCCGCCGCTTTGCAGTTTGCGGCGGATGTCCGGCACGATTTCCCCCGGTACGAACCGCGCCAGTTCGTCGTCGCTGGCCAGCGTGGCGATCTGCTTGATCAACGAGCTGGAGACGTGCGAGAACTCGTCGTCCGCCATTAAGTACAACGTCTCGATATCGGGATTGAGCTTGCGGTTCGCCAAGGTCATCGTGAACTCGCTTTCGATGTCCCCCAACGACCGCACGCCGCGCAGCATCACCCGGGCACCGCACTGGCTCACAAACGTCACCGCCAGGCCGGCGAACGACCGCACCTCCACATTGTCCAAACTCTTGGTGAGCCGCTCGACCAGTTCCACCCGTTCATCGGGCGTGAACATCGATTGCTTCTCAATGTTAACGCCAATGCCTACGATCAGCCGATCGACCAGTCGGCTGCCGCGCTGGATCACATTCAAATGGCCCAACGTGATGGGATCGAACGATCCGGTGTAAACGGCGACGCGGAGATCGGCTGCGCTCATAGTGCATGGTTCCTCGAATCGGAGGCTCCCGCGCTGGGTATCCCTGAAATTCTACGGATCGGAAGCGTCCGCAATCATGGTTGCTGACCGGATGAATTGCAATCGGGGCCGCTCGGCGAGACTTCATTTTGCGAGCCCGGCCAGGAGCCGTTCGACGTCGTCGGCGCTCGCGTAAGCGTGCGGACTGATGCGCAGCCGACCGGCTCGGCAGCCCAGCGCCACGTGCTGCCCCAAGCAGCGATTGCGCACTTCCGTCGGGTCTTGGCCTGGCATCTCGAACAGCACAATGCCTGAGCGATGATCGCCGCGGCGGTCACTTTCAATGCGGGCGCCAAGACTCCGCAGCCGATCGCAGGCCAGGTCGGTGATTTCGAGGACGCGTGCCGCGATGTGCTCCGCGCCGATTCCTTCGAGCAGTTCCAGGCTGGCCCCCAGCCCCAGCAATCCGGCCACATTGCAGCTCCCACCTTCGAATCGAGCCGCCGTCGGCTTGTACTTCAATTCGATGTGTGCGTAGTCCATCGGGCGGGCGACGCTGTTCCAGCCCACGCCGACCGGTCGCAGCAGATCCAGGTGCTGCCGGCGAATGAAAAACAGACCGGCTCCTTCCGGACCGAGCAGCCATTTATGGCCGTCGGCCGCCAGGAAGTCGAGCGGCACAGCCCTGACATCGAGCGGAAATACACCCAGAGCTTGAATTGCGTCCACCAGCAGTAGGGCCCCCGCCGCGTGAGCCATTTCGGCCGCCGCGGTCAGGTCGCTGCGCCAGCCGCCGGCATAGCCCACCCAACTCAGCGACACGATCCGGGTGCGGGCGTCGCAGGCCGCCCGCAATTTGTCGAGATCGACGCGGTGCCCGTCGGTCGCCACCCGCCGTAGCTCGACCCCGCGATGGGCCTGATTGAGCCAAGGGTACTGATTCGAGGGGAATTCATTCTCCAGCGTCACGACGTTGTCGCCGGGCCGCCAGGGGAAGCCCTCGGCTACCAGGTTGATTCCCTCGGTCGTGCTGCGGACCAAGGCCACCTCGGCCAGATCGGCGTTCAACAGCCGCGCAGCGGCCGCCCGAACCTGGCTGATGCGCTGGAGCCAGGCCGGATAGACGGTGTCCCCTTCCGCGGCCGCTTCGGTCGCCCAGGCCGTCATGGCGTCGCACGCGGGCTGCGGCAACGGGCAAACCGCCGCGTGGTCGAAATAGGCCCATTTCGCGACGACCGGCATTTGGCGCCGTAGCGAGTCCCACGTATCGGTTGATTTCAGCGGCGAATTCAAGCGAGTCCACTCAATCAGAAGATGGCAGGGGGTGACAGCACCGCGAGCCCAACTATACTAGCGTAAGCGGTCGAGTCGTCAGTCGCCGGAAAAGGTCCGTTATGCCGAAAGCATTAACCATCGCGGGAATTGTGGTCGCCAGCCTGCTCCTGATCCTATTCGGATTGGATCTGGGCCTCAAATGGCCTTTCCAGCAGGCCAGCATGGCGATGGACATCTGCTTTCTGATCTGCGCCGGCATCTTGGGCTATATGAGTTGGAATACATTGCGCGATTTCCGCTGAAGTGGGTGAGAATCTCGCTGTGAACTAGAACTCTCGCTGTGCCAGCAAGATAACCCAGCCGATGGCAATCCCGGGGCTTTCGGGGATGGATGGCGGCTTAGGGACGTATTCGGCTGTGAGTTCTTCTTCACGCTGCCGGGCGGAGAATCGAGCGGGCCGGGGCCGTTTGCCGCAAGCTGTTCAAATGGTTGACTGCCTCGGCCAACGTGGCGATCTCAAGGCGGCCTTGGTTCCGTAGCTTGGCGGCCCGGCGGATGACCTGTTCAACGCCGCGCAGCGCCATCCAGCTTCGCTCGGTCAGTGCCAAGCCATTGATCAATAGGTGAAACACCTCGCGGCACGAGGCTGCTTGTTCCAACCCGCGCTTCGCGGCCCAAATCCGTCCGCCGCCTGGCAGCCAGCGGCTGTTGCCCGGCAGCACCAACGAGGGCCACATCAGCCACAGCCCGGAGTACAGGCTTTGCGGCTGATTGAATTCGGTTTTTCGGTTAGCCGTCGATTCGGGCCCCCGCACCGCCGTGAGGCCGTTCTTAACGACCAGGTCCAGATGCGCGTCGAGGTTGACGTTTCGCAGGGCCAGGGTCGTCACGGGCAATCCGATCTCCCGCCCGCGCACGACGCGACGCTGGAGCTCGCGACCAAAGCGCAGTCGCCCCGCGTTACTCCCCACCCAGGCTTGATCCCCCAGCACCGCGATTTCGTGCCCTGCCCCGGCTGCCACCAGCTTTTCCGTGGCGGCCGAGATGGCGGGGTCGGCCACGGACCAGGTTGCCGGCAGGCGATACTTGGCCAGCAAGTCGAGTAATTGCGTGGCGACGCGATCCAGGGATCGCTGCTGGTGCGGGCGGCAGTGCTGCGGGTCCAACTCCAGATCGATCGAAATCGCCAAGATACCGTTCGGAAGAGCAATGCTCATGAGCGTAAGACCTTTACCTGCCAAGCGAATGCCTGCGAATTGAGCCTCTGTTGGTAGTCGGCAAGGTCGGGCCGACATCTCTATGAAATGGTTCCTGGCCGGTGCCAGCGATGCAGTCGTTCGAGTCGCCTGCACGCCATGCCAGCTCGAATCTCGTAGAGTCCGGCTATGCCGGCCGCAATAGCCGGTCGTGTCGACGCTCGTTGGCCTTAGCGGCTGGCTCAGCCGGCCTTACGAGATTTGCACATTATTTAAGGAACTGGCGGCGGAACTAGAACTTGCAACGCTGCCGGTCGCGTGCAGTACGCTAAGGGTGGGGCGAGACGAATTACTTCGCCATCGAGGGCTACGGTTAGGTGGCTTTGCGGCGTATCGACCCAAAGCTGTGCGGTGTACAAGACGTCGAAATCGGCGGTTGGCCGCAGCCGACCCATCAATCCCCGCACGGCCAGCCGCAAAATTCGCCAGCGGGTCGCACAGTTGGCCACATGCACGCTCAATTCGCCGGCGTCGAGAACGTGTCTGGCCCCCAAGGCCGGTAGCGAAAACTCGTATCGGTTGTTGCCGACGAACACCAGCGGCGTCTTGCGCTCCAGCGTAGCGCCGGCTATTTCCAGCCGCACGTCCAGCAGCGGCAACTCGCGAAACACCTTCAGCGCGGCCATGCCCATGGCCAGCCATTTTTTGCGGCGCCAGCGTATCCGCTGGTCGTCGCGGTCGCGGACCATCGATGGATAGATGCCGATCGAGGAGTTGTTCACGAAGATGCGGCCGTTGACTTCGCCCACGTCGATCCGCCGCACGTGGCCGGCCGCCACCACGCTGCGCGGCCGCCTGCAGTCTGAAGCGGGATGTGTCAAATCTTTGGCAAAGTGGTTGAGCGTGCCGAGTGGAATCACCCCCAGCGGCACCTGCCCGCCGACCAGCGCGGCGGCCACGGCGCTGATCGTTCCGTCGCCCCCGGCGGCGACCACCGCGTCGGCGCCCGTGCGAACGGCGGCCGCGGCGGCGGCGGTGAGTCGGTCGGCCGCCGTGACGAGCAGTTCCGCGGAAACGCCGGCTTCCGTCAGGTCGGCCAACAGCCGATTGATGTGCGCAGCCGCCGAAAGGTCCGTGCGCCGGCTGCGCTCGTTGATCAAAATGATTGCTTTCACCGGTGGTCTCGCGCCGCGATCATGGCCGCGACCAGCCCCGGCATCGTGTAGCTGACGGCTTCGGCCGCCGCCGGATAGCCCAGCTCTTGCAGCGTCTGGCTGGTCACCGGGCTGATGCTCGCCAGCCGGCTGTGCCGTAAATCGTCTCCATACATCGCGACCAGCGAGCGGGCGATGGCCGAACTTGTCACCGTGATCCAATCGATCCGCCCAGCTGTCAAAGCCGCGCGACATCTGGGTCCGCTTGCGTGACGTCGCGGCTCTGGTAGACGACAACTTGCTCGACCGCGGCGCCGGCGGCTTGCAACCGCTCGGCCAAAACTTCGCGTCCGCGGCTCGCCCGAGCCAGCAACACGTGTTTTCCGCGAGTCCGTGGAGCAAGGCCTTCGGCGAGCGTCTCGGCGCGGTATTCGCCTGGCACCAAATCGGCCCGCAAATGGTATCGCGCCAATTCAGCCGCGGTTGCCGGCCCGATCGCGGCCAGGCGGACGGCCCCCAGCGCCCGCAGGTCGCCGTGATGCTCGAAGAGGCGGTCCATGACGATGCGCACGCCATTGGCGCTGGAAAAGACCAACCAATCAAACTGGTTCAAGCGGGCGAGCGCCGCGTCGGTCGCTTGCCAATCGTCGGGTGGCATGATTTCAATGACCGATTGCGTCAGCACTTCCGCCCCCAACTCCACGAGCTCCCGGCGCAGCGGTTCCATGGGATCCGCGGGGCGAGTCACGAGGACACTCGTTCCACGCAGTGGCCGGCGGTCGAACCAAGTGGGGGCGGTTGCCAAGGCCACGACGTCGCCGATCACGATCATGGCCGGGGGACGCAGCCGATGCTCTTCAATCACGTCGGCCAAGGTCCCCAGCGTACATCGCCAGACTTGCTGATCGGGCCAGGAACACCGCCTGACGATCGCCGCGGGAGTCTCGGCCGGCTTGCCGTGGGCCAGAAGTTGGCCGGTCCAATGCCGCGCCGTCGTGACTCCCATATAAAATACGAGCGTGCCGGGAAACGCCGCCAGCGCGGCAAAGTCCAGGGACGAAGCGGGCTTGGCATCCCGTTCGTGTCCGGCCACTAGCGCCACGGCCGATGCCGCAGCGGCATGCGTCAAAGGAATGCCGGTGTAGCTCCCCAGAGCCAGAGCAGCGGTTACGCCCGGCACGATCTCATAGGGAATGCCGGCGGCTTCCAGGGCCTCGACTTCGTCTGCCACGCGGGCAAAAATCGCTGGATCGCCCCCCTTCAGCCGGCAGACGATCTGGCCGCTGCTGGCGAACTCGACCAGTTGCCGATTCACTTCAGCCTGGGGCAAGATGGATTCGCGGCCGTGGCGGCCCAGGCAGACGCGACGCGCATGGGGAGCGACATGTGCCAGGATTTGGGGATTAACCAGGTAGTCGTAAAGGACGACATCGGCGCGGCGCAAACACTCGCAGCCGCGAATTGTGATCAAGCCCGGATCGCCGGGCCCTCCCCCGACAAGATAGACCTTGCCGATGGTGGAGGGTTGCAATTTGCTCATGTTCCGCTAATGAATCGCTCGGCTCATATTAGCAATAAATAAAGGCCGGCGAAGCGCACGGACTTGCGTTGTTTTGCAGCCACGACAAGATTAGAATGAGCTGGCAGCGTGGCGCAGTTGTTTTCGCTGATTTTGCATCCCAGGCAATTGGCATAGATTGACATTGGCAATGACATCGGACAGCGGGCGACAGCCTCTATCACCGGTTAAGCGGCGGCGGTTGCAACAGACCTTCGAGCATGCCAGCAAGAACGCGGCTCAGGGGCAATACGACTACGCCACGGATCTGCTTACGCAATGCGTTATCGGCGATCCCGGCAACGTGATCTATACCCGGGCTTTCTTGGACAACCTGTTCAAGAAGTATAACAACAACAAGAAGGGTAGCAAACTCGCCGGTATGGCAGGGCTCGGTGCCCAAGGGGGCGATCAAAAAGGCCGGCATGTCCAAAGATTGGGTCGGCGTGATCACCGCAGGCATGGAGATGCTCAAGCTCAATCCCTGGCATGTGGGGACACTGACGCAAATGGCCGCCGCCTGCGAGGAATTGCATCTGGATGATTGCCAGTTGGCGTATCTGAAAAGCGCCCTGGACGCAAACCCCAAAGATCCAGACGTCAATCGCTTATGCGGCCGCGCTTTGGCCCGAATGGGGCAATTCGACCAGGCGATTTCCTGCTGGCACCGCGTGGAACAGGCCAAGCCGGGGGACGAAGAATCCCAGCGGGCGATCGCCGATCTGGCGGTGGAAAAGACCATTACCCGCGGCGGCTACGACGACGCCGAGACAAGCCAGCAAGTGATGGCCAACAAGCTTGGCGAACAGGAAGGTGTGTTGCAGCTCACGCCGGAGCAGCAGTTGGAAGCGGCCATCAAGAAAAATCCTGGGGACATCACGAATTATATCGAATTGGCCGAATTGCATGGCCGGGTCGATCACTTTGACAAGGCCGAGGCCGTATTGACGAGGGCCTTGGATGCATCCGGGGGCGACCTAGGGATCCGTGAGCGTTTGGAAGACACGCAATTGCGACGCAGCCGGGCCCAATTAGCGGTTGCCGAGCGTCGCGCCGAAAACGAAGGGACGAAAGAGGCTGCCGATCTGGCCAAAAAGATGCGGCACGAGCTGAATCGCATCGAAACCGATGTCTACCGCAGCCGCGCGGACCGCTATCCGACGAACCTTAAGCTCAAATATGAGCTGGGCCTGCGGCTCAAGCGCGGTGGCCAGTTCTCCGAGGCAATCCAATGTTTTCAATTGGCCCGTGCCGACAGCAAACTTGCCGCGGACGTCTACTTGGAACTTGGGGAGTGCTTCTACCACATCAAACAGTACAAGCTTTCTCTGGGAAGTTATGGCACGGCGGTCGAGGCGATTTCCGAGCGGGACGTCGAAAAACGCAAACTGGCCCTCTACCGTTGCGGCACTTTGGCTTACCTGATGAAAGACCTCGATTTAGCTGAAAAACACCTGACCGACGTGGCCAGCCTGGATTTTGGTTACAAAGATGTCGCAAAGTGGCTGGAAAAAATCGCCCAAGCCCGTAATAATGGCGACCAGGCCTGATTCGAGTTTATAGATAGGCCTGATTTGAGTTTATTGACCGGCAAGCACTGATTGCCCTAGCGGGAGAAACATGCCTAATACTAAGAGTGCCAAAAAGCGGATGCATCAAAGCGAGCAGCAGCGGCTCGTGAATCGTTCGGTGAAGAGTTCGATCAAAACGCAAATCCGCAAAGTTCGCGAAGCCGCCGTGAAAAACGCCGAGCAGTCCGCCGTGGAACTGCGCCAGTTGGCACGCAAAGTCGACAAAGCCGCTGCACATGGGGTGATCCACGCCAATACCGCCGCCCGGGTGAAGTCCCGGCTCAGCCACGTCGTCAAGGCAGCGAATGCCAAAAAGGCTTGAGCTCGGAAGCTTGAGCCCAGAGCCGGCAGCAACTTTCGCTGGTCCCATGCCGTTGGCGGCTGGCATGCCGCGGGCTCAGTCGGACCCTACCAGGCAAGCTGACTGGCGTCGAACACGGGCCCTTCCACGCAAGTTCTGCGGTAGTCCCAGCCGCCGTCCTCGTCCTTGACGCGGGTCACGCAACTGAAGCAAATGCCAATGCCGCAGGCCATGGGCGTTTCCAGCGAAACCTCGCACGGAACGCCACGCGCCAGCGTCAGGCGACTAACGGCAGCCAACATTGGCTCCGGACCGCAGGCTGCCACCTGGCAATCCGGCGAGTCTGTTAGAACCCGTTCCACGAGGTCGGTGACAAGCCCATGATGGCCCCGCGAACCATCGTCGGTGCTCAGGAGCACTTCGATTCCCAAGCGGTGGAAATCATCGACGGCGGCCAGGTAATCAGCGGACCGGGCGCCGTAACACAGCGTGACTCGCTTCGGGGCTTGGCCGCCGTCACAGGCCCTTCCGTAACGGCGTTTGCCGAGCGTCTCTTGGGCCAAGGCGGGAAACGGGGTCTGTCCGATGCCTCCGGCCACCATCACCAGGTGCTCGCGGGTAGCAGGGGCGAAGCCGTTGCCCAGCGGGCCCCAGATTTCGAGCTTTTGGCCGGGCTGAAATTTTGCCAACCGAGTGGTCAGCTTTCCCTGGACCAGGTACACAACGTCCAGACCCCACGGCGCTTTGCCGCCCGCGGGTTCCAGCGTATCCGCGAGGATGTCGTCCAGCACCGTGTCATACAGCGCCAACGGACGTCCCAGCAGTGGGTCGTCGTAGCCTGACAAACGCAACATGATGAATTGGCCAGGAGAGATCCGCGAGGCAACTGCCGGCGACTGCATGCGCAGCCGGTAAGTGTCGCGCGCGAGCCGCACGTTTTCAACGACGCTGACGGTTTCCTGGCAAGCCCCGTCGGCGAAGTGCATCCCAGCGAAATGGATGCCGCTGTCCAGATGGCTCACTTCTGCGGCCCCCGTTTGCGCGCTGCCAAGCCTTTTCCTTGCGCTGCGCCCTTGCGCGGGGCACCGCCAGGTCGAGGCGCTGTCCTTTTGCGGGGCGTCGCGCCTGGGCGAGCAGCACCGCTGTGAGCCGAACCTGCCTTGCGGGGGCCGATGCTCTTGCGCGCTGCGCTGCCTTTGCGGGGGGCCCCTTTACGAGGTGCGCCACTGGCCGGCTTTCCGCTGGGTGCGCGGGCTGGTCTGCAAGCCGGGGAAGCTGGCGGGGCGTCTCCGCCAATGACCGTGGGGAGCCTTGGCTCCGGTGTCTTGCGCTGCGCTTCCGTTGGAGTGCCGGGCTTTCTCGGACCTCGTTTTCTCCGGAAGGGGGTGGCCCGTCCAGAGGCTGCTAGTCGCAATTCCCGCAGTTCGCCGGAGGTGATTGGCCGCCAATCGCCGGACGGTAATTCTCCCAGTCGGAGCGGTCCCAGAGCGATGCGTTTCAATCGCAGCGCCTTATGTCCCTGGCGTGCCAGCAAGCGGCGAATTTCCCGGTTGCGGCCTTCTTTGAGCACGATTTCCAGCAAGGTGCTCTGCTTGTATTTTGCCTGGATGCGCAGCACTTTCGACGTGCGCGTAGCCCTCGGCCAGATGCACGCCCTTTTGCATGGCCTCGAGGTCGGCTCGTTCAATTTGGCCGGCCACCTCAACCTGATACGTCTTTTCGACGCCATAGCGGGGGTGGGTCAGTCGATTGGCCAGTTCTCCGTCGTTGGTGACCAGGATCAGTCCTTCGCTCGACATGTCGAGGCGTCCGACCGCGAACAGGCGTTCGTCGCGCAGCGGCAACAAATCGATCACACGGGGGCGGCCCGACTGGTCGTAGTTCGTCGAGACCACGCCGACCGGCTTGTGAACAAGGTAATGGACCAGTCTGGGCCGCGGCAACGGCAGGCCGTCCAGGCGGATTTCCTGCCGCGCAGGATCCGCCTTCGCCCCTAACTGGGTAACAACCTGACGATCCACCTCGACGCGGCCGGTGAGAATTAATTCCTCGCATTTGCGGCGACTACCGATCCCGGCTGCCGCGAGTACCTTTTGCAGTCTCTGCTCGTCCGACGAGTTCGGGCCATTGGCACGGCTGGTTGTGGATGATGGACCGGCCTGCTTGAGTGGAACGTCTGCACGGGAGACGCGCGTTCGCTTCGGGATGAGTCGCTTGGGCATGAATGGTGACATGGCGAGCTGCCGGGGCGGCGATAGGCAAAGCCTTGATCATAGTCCATGACCAAGGCGGTGCCAGGGGGTATTTAGAGCCTTGTTGTCCACCGTGTGAGCGTCTCGAAAGTAGGTGGAAAATCTGCTCTGCTGGTAGTCGGTGGTTCGAGATTGCCTATTTTCCGCCGATCAAGGAGGGATTTATGGAACGTTCGAAACGGGAACCGTTGGAATTGAACGCCGAGGAGCAGCGGATTTACGAGCGTTTAGGGGCACTGGCCGACGACGAATTGCGACGGATGGCCAAGGTGCTGGCCGGCACGGATGACTCGCCCTTGTTCGGAAAAACGGAGTTCGAATTGCGCGATCGTGTGCATGCCTTGGGAGCGCACGCCCTGGAAGCGGCCGCGGATGAGCGGCAAAAAAAGGGACGGATACGAAGGAGCTAGCTGCGTTTGTCCATATTGTGGCGGGGATGCGCGTTGTGTCGGGCTGCGGGAAAAAAGGATCGACAGCCTGCTGGGGCCCCTGCACGTGCGGCGGCATTATTACCATTGCCGGGCATGTCGGCAGGGGCACTTCCCGCGGGACAATAGCTTGGGCTTGAATGCTTCGCACCTCACGCCAGCGGCCGCTGAAGTGGCCAGCATCGCCGGAGTGCAAACGAGCTTTGCTCAAGCCAGCGAGGTTACTTTGCAGAAGTTGTGTGGACTACGGTTTAGCGAATCGACTGTGGAACGCGTCACGGAAGAGGCCGGCGAACGTTTGGCACGGTTGCTCGCGGAGAAGGTAACTTTCGGTGAAAATCAGCACTGGGACTGGCATCGCGATGCACGCGGTTGCACGTGCGCTTATGTCGCCTCCGACGCCACGGGCGTGCCGCAGCAAGGCGAAGATGGTGCCCGTGCCCAGGGCCGCATGGTCAACGTGGGCATGATCTACAATCCGTCCAGCGAGTTCGACGATCGGCCCGTCAAACCGCATCAAATGCGATATTTAGCGGGTTTTTATTCGTTCGACGACTTGGGAAGGGAGTTGCGTCGACAAGCGGCCCAAGTCGGCTGGGACGAAGCGGAGCAACAGATCGCTCTCTCTGATGGCGGCAATGGCTTGGAGGAATTCTTTCGCAAGAACTTTCCGCGCGCAGAATGCATTCTGGATTTCTGGCATGCTTCGGAGCACCTGACGGAACTTGGGTTGGCCTTGTACGACGACGAGGACCAACGCAAGAACGTTGTGGCTGGCTGGTGCCATCGGCTGAAACATGAGGGTGGCGAGGCGTTGTTGGGGGAGTTACAAGCTTTGGATTTGAGCAATTGCTCCGCCGCTGCCCGGCAAGCGCACGCCGAACACGCAGGCTACTTCCAAAATCAGAAACACCGAATGGACTACCCTCGCTACGTGGCGAACGGTTGGCAAATCGGCTCAGGACCCGTGGAAAGCGCCTGCAAGACCGTAGTGGGCAATCGCCTCAAAGGCGGCGGCATGCGTTGGGGCGAGGATGGCTCCGACGCGGTCTGCCATCTTCGCGCCCTCTACCTGAGCGAACCCGGTCAATGGGAGGCATTCTGGCGCGGCCACCCCAATTAACCCAAACTCACCACCAATCTGACGCTCACACTTGTCCACCATTAGAAATGACAGGGCTTAGTTAAGGGCCTTCCCGAGCCAGCGAAGGTCAGACAAATCGCCAAGAAGGTGCTGCAGTGGCAGATTTGGAAGCCAGTAGGGAGGCCAGATATCGCGCGGGCGATTTAGTAGAAGCTTACCGGCGTGGCGGCCGCGGTGTCGACGGGAGCCGCCGGCGGCGGACTCCCCACGGGGTTGTAGTTGGGCAGATTGGGGCGGGAGAACATTTCTTCGCGCGGCACAGTGCGTGCCCGCTTTACTTCCGCGGCCGGCTTGACGAATCCGGGGGGACGAACCTGGTTGGGATCTCCCAAAAAAGCCTCGGGCGCGGGATACGGGTCGAAAATTTGGGCTCGGTCGCGCTGATAGGCTGCCGGACCCGGATGCAGCAAATTCGGCATGGCGATCGAGGGGCAACCGCAAAATCCCAGCGCGACGAAGCCAATGCACAGCCGCCAGTGCCAATCGAGCATGTCAAAATTCCGAGAAGAGATCCGCTCGCCGGCCCGCCCTGGTTTCGCAGCGCGTAGAATTGAGAACAGCCGGGGGGGCGGGATTGTAGGGAAACTTACGCTGCGTTAGAAGCCGAACCTGAGGCGAAAAGAGGATTTCGACCAAACGGGCAACAGTGCTAGCAGCATTTTGGAGATTTTTCTGCGCCTTTGGTACTTCTCCGTGCGACACGCCACGAGCAGCGACTCTCACGGCAGATAGATGTCGAGGAACGTCGACTCTGTCAGCGGTGTAACTTGAAGCGGGCCGCAAGTTGCGGGGAGCAGCGCGACCTGGCCCAGCGCGAGGGCGCGGCAGCCGGGTCGCCGGGCAGCGTGATGGCACCGTCCAGCACGACCACGATATGGCAGCGCTGATCGCCGCCGATCGGTTGCAATGTGTTAAGCCGCCAGCGATCGAGCACAAATTTATCGCAGGCGACAAGTCGCTCGATGTGGGGTGACTCGGCGGGTTGCGGCTGCCGAACACTGACCGGGCCATAATTGTAGTTAATCGTCGCCAGGCTCTCGGCCACGTGCAACGGACGCGGCTGGCCGTCGGCTCCGACGCGGTTCCAATCGAACAGTCGGTAGGTTGTGTCGCTCGACTGCTGAATCTCGGCGACAAGTAATCCTGGCCCCAGCGCGTGGACCACGCCCGCCGGCAGAAAAATACAATCGCCCTTCTGAGGTTCCAACCGCTCGACGCACAGTTGGCACGTGCCGCGGCTCAACTCTCTCTGGAGCGCGGGTCGATCGAACCCGCGCCGCAGGCCGGCATAGAGATAACTGCCGGGCTCCGCCGCCAGGATGACCCAAGCCTCGGTCTTGCCGAGATCGGCGGGTTCGAGCAATGCCGCCTGGGCATCGTCCGGGTGGACCTGCAAGGAAAGAGGCTGGCGGGCATCGAGAAATTTGAGCAGCAGCGGGAACCGCTTCTGTTGAGCGTGCCGCCCCAGGAGAGCCGGCCCATGATCGCGAACGAGGTCGTTCAAACTGCGGCCCGCTAGCTTCCCATACAACACGCGACTCTGATCTGGTCCGCGGTCGACAATCTCCCAGCTTTCAGCGCAAGGCTGGTCCGGCGGAATCGGCTTGTTGAGTACGGTTTCCAGCCGGCGACCGCCCCACAGGTAATGCCGCCATAGCGGCTGAAATCGGAGCGGATACAGCTCTGTCATGGGCGAGGGTCATTTATGATGACGGGATAGTCAACGGCCGCCGGCGGACCGCACATCCGGGAATTTCCCGGGCGTTATCAATAAATTCGGCCGCAAGCTATGATTACAAGTTAGGATGAAATTGGCAACCGCCGGGGATCGGCGATAGCTTGGCGACAGCATTCGCCGCAGCGGGGGGCGAGTTGTCCGGACCGCCCTCCGGTGCTATGATCGCTGGTTTGGTTTCACGCTGCGGGCGCTTCAGAGGACAGCCGTCGGCGAGCGGACCTTCGGGCCGCGCCGGCGGTGCTGCGTACGGCTTTCCCCGCGGCGAGCGTCATGCACGCCGCCAACTTTCAGACACCCGCAGGCAACCCGGTTTGCCGCGGGAAGCGGTGTAATTGCCGCGGGAAGCGGTGGGCGCATGAAGCTTTCGTTCCCACATGCTTCGGCCCCGTGTTGTTAAGACGCCATTCGACCACCTGGCTGAGAGCCGCTCATGGTAGACAATTTCGACGACGATCTGTTTGCGCACACGAAGATGACCTTCGGAGAGCATCTGGAAGAACTGCGCCAGTCTGTTCAAGGCCGTGCTCGCGCTGACGATCGGCTTTCTGTTTGGTCTGCTGTTTGCCAACGGCGTGGTCCGGATGATCGAGGCGCCCTCAAGCGGGCGCTGGAAGGGTACTACAAAACGAGTGCGGTCGACACGGTAGTGCAGAAGTTGAAGGAGCGGGAGGAGAAAGGCGAAAAGATCCCGGAGGCATTGAAGTATCGAGCGAACATCGAGGAGTTGGTGCTTAAGCAGAACCTGCTGTTCGAAGAACACTTTATCAACATCGACGAAGTGCTCGGCGAGTTGAAACTGCAGGATCCCGCAGCTTTCGCGGGCGTCGATTCGACTGCCAAGTCTGCCGAAGGTCCCGGCAAGCCTGCCGGCGAAAAAGAGAGCGACGATAAAGACGCGGCGGATAAGGACGCGGCGGCAAGTCCATCTGCGACTACAACCCCGTCGGCGCCAGGCTGATGCGGATTTATCTATGGCACAAGGTGGAAGACGACGGCCGCATCGACCCTCAAAGTACAGGCGTCCAGGAAACCTTCATGATCTACATCAAGGCAGCCTTCATCGCCGGGGCCGTCTTTTCGAGTCCGTTTGTGTTTTACTTTTTATGGTCGTTCGTAGGGGCTGGCCTGTATCCGCATGAAAAGCGCTACGTCCACGTGTTTCTGCCGGCCAGCGTGGGCCTGTTTTTGGCCGGAGCCGCGCTGGCGTTTTTCTTCGTGTTCGATCCCGTCCTCCAGTTTCTCTTCAGCTTCAATCGCTCGCTGGGCATCGATCCGGATCCGCGGATCGGCGAGTGGATGAGCTTTGTGCTGCTGTTGCCGCTGGGCTTCGGGTGAGTTTTCAATTGCCGCTGATTATGCTGTTCATGGAGCGGATCGGCATCTTTACCGTCGGCTCCTACTTGTCGAAGTGGCGGATCGCGGTATTGGGATCGCCATCGCGTCGATGGTGCTCAGCCCGGGCGGAGACCCGTACAGCATGATGATGATGTTCATCCCGCTGACGCTTCTTTATTTCGGCGGCGTGGCGGCGTGCTACTACTTGCCGAGCCCGGGGCATCACCCGCGGCGGTGACGCGGGGGTGGCTGAGCCCCGGGGATTATACCCAGGGACGGAAGTCCACGGACTTTGAGATGGATAGGGGGCTTGCTCGCAGGCGTACTTTAGATGGCTTCGCTGCCACGTTCGCCGGTGCGAATGCGGATGCAGTCTTCCAGCGGCAGGACGAAGATCTTGCCGTCGCCGATCTCGCCCTGCTTGCCGCTGCGGCCACCCTTGATGATCGCGTTGATCGTGGGCTCGACGAACTCGTTGTTGACCGCGATCTGCAGCTGCACCTTGCGCAGCAGATTCACGGCGATTTCGTGCCCGCGGTATACCTCGGTATGCCCTTTCTGCCGGCCGAACCCTTGCACGTCCATGACCGTCAGGCGAAAGACCTCGACTTCGGTCAAAGCCGCTTTGACCGCTTCCAGTCGCGTGGGCTGGATAATGGCGATGATCAGCTTCACAGAAGTTCCTCCGACAAACTTACAGGTATAAGCCTATTTCTACCTGAAGAAGTCGAAAGTCCAAAGTCCCAAGTCCAAAGTCGGGGGCGGAGAGATGCGTTAGAGACATTGAATTTGGGACTTTGGACTAATAAAAAAAGCCCCGGCTTGGGTAGGCTAGGCGGAGCACCTACCCAAGCCATGGGGCATCCTTCTGGCCCAGGCAAGAGCCGAAGTTCTTTCGATCGAGTTTTCGCAGCCTGCGCGTCGCGTGGGATGTTGGGGAGGAGGTACGGGGGTGCCACGAGTTGCCGCTGGCACGTTTGCGTCAAATGCCTAGCAGAAAGAAACCCCAGAACTCTTTCTGTTAGGCAACTCGTGACACCCCGTACTCGTTCCCACCCTCCACACACAACTTGCACTGCGTTGTGTTTCTTTGGATTGTCTTTCCGGTTAGCTGGGTTGTGCTAGGCATCCCCGTTTGTTCCGAGCCTGGCACTTGTGGCTCCGAGCTAGCACTTGCTGTTCTGGACGACTTCCTTTTGCAAGCGCTGTGCCAACGACTCCCAGCAGGCTCGTTTTGACGCTAGCTTTTTGGAAAGCCATTGCTGTGGTTGCACTTCTGGAACCTGCGAATTATTTGTTGCCCCCTGCGCGAGCGTGCCTCGCTTCGTAGTCATGCTCAAATTCCTTGCAAGTTCAGCATCGCGGCTAGGCAAATACTACTGGAGAC
The DNA here is from genome assembly GCA_963807715.1 of uncultured Planctomycetia bacterium. GTDB lineage: Bacteria > Planctomycetota > Planctomycetia > Pirellulales > PALSA-1355 > CAWECK01. Next base: position 11,910 of record CAWECK010000008.1, on the reverse strand, counting down.
GAGTAGCTGAACCGCGATATTCGGATTGGATTGCAACCAGAGAGCCCGGAGGAAGTCAAAGTTTACGCAACCGGAAAGGGCGACGCCTCGCGGCATCGCTTGCCACAGCGACGAAGTTCCCTCCGTGTAAGTGGCCTTGCTGTCGTTAGATGGGCCCGCTACCATCCCGCCCCGATGCGCCGCGCCGGGTTTCTGCGCAGAGTGCAAAGGCAGGCTGCTGCCCTAGCCGAACGCGTGCCGTCAACGAGACCCGGCCCGGCATCGATGATTCAGCGTTTCTCAAGATTCTGGGAGATGGAAGCCATGCGAGTCGCGTTTCTCATGCGGCTCGCTGTTTTGGTTGGCATTGCCGCTGTGGGCCGGCTGTACCCAGAATCCGTACCTGTTGCAGTCTCAAAATCAGTCGCTTACGCAGCAGCGGCTGGCGCTGGAGCAGCGAAGCCGCGAGTTGGAAAGCCGCGCGACGACGCTCGACAAAGATAATCAGGAATTGCAAACCTTGCTGGCCCAGTCGCGGCAGCAGTCTAAGCTGATGGAAGATCAATTGGCCGCGGTTCGCGAGCAGCTTTCAAGCGCCACAGCCCAACTCGGTCAGTTGCGCGAGGATAAACAGCACGTGGAGCGGCAGAGCGAGCAGTTGGTTGCCGCCACGCGCGCGCAGCGGCGGCGCTACGATCACCGCCAACAACAGCGTGCGCCGCAACTTGTCCGCCTTGAACTTGCCCGGGTTGGAAGTGCGGGCCGATGGCGACGTCGTGCGCATCGAACTGCCCGAGCACCAAGCTATTCCCTGGCGGATCCACCCTACTGACTCCAGCGGGCACGAGCCTGGTCGACAGCGCTGCGGCCGAAATCAGCCGCGCCTTCCCCGGTCAGATCATCGGCATCGAAGGACATACCGACAACGAGCCCGTTCGCAGCCCTGGCGGCAATCACCAGTTGTCGGTCGCGCGGGCCATGGCCGTATATCAACACCTCACGTCGCGCGGACAATTCCCAGCCGGGCAACTGTTCGTGGCGGCTCACGGCGGCAATCATCCCGTGGTTTCCAACGCCACGCCCGGCCGGACATGAACGCAATAACCGGGTTGAATTGGTGGTCTACCCGGAAAAAACGGGCGGCCAGTGATTTCAGCCGGCGGTTTCAGCTTGCGCTCCTTGGCCTCGGGCCGTTACCGGGGAGCAAGCCGCGCCGATTTAGTCCGGCGCAATCTGAAATCCCCTTGCGACCCGTCTATAATGACCGCCCGACGGATCATACAGCGAACTGAAAAGCTCGCCGTGTGTCCTTCCTTGGAGTCCTTTTCTCAAGCCACCAATCGCCCGGATCCGTGATGATCGCCATCATCGACTACCAAATGGGCAACCTTGCGCAGCGTTCAAAAAGGGTTTGCCAAGGTCGGCCACGATGCCACCATTACCAGCGATCCGGCACGTGCTGCGAGCGGGCCGACAAGATCGTGCTGCCCGGGGTCGGGGCCTTTGGCGACGCGATGGAAGAACTGCGCCGCCGCGATCTTTCGAACCGATTCGCGCCGGCCGTGGCCCGGGAACGCCGTTTCTGGGCATTTGCCTGGGGCTGCAGTTTCTGTTCGAATTGGGCTACGAAGGAGGGCGGCACGAGGGCCTTGGCCTACTGCCGGGCGAGGTCGTGAGGTTTGAACTGCCGGCGAGTTCAAAGTGCCCCACATGGGCTGGAACCAACTTAACATTCGTCGGCCGTCGCCTCTCGTCCGCGGGCTTGCGGACGGCACTTATTGTTACTTCGTCCATTCCTACTACGTGGTGCCGGCCGATCCGCAGATCATCGCCACGGAGACCGACTATGGCCGCCCCTTCTGCTCGATGGTGTGGCACAAAAACATTTGCGCCACGCAATTCCATCCGGAAAAGAGCCAGGCGGACGGATTGCAGATGCTCAAGAATTTCGCCGAGCTGACGTAATGCCGTTGTCCGGCGGTTGATCGCCGAAAGATGCGAACAGCCGACTTATTTAAAGATCGTGTCATCAAGGGATGGTGGGAAGCCGCCTGTAGGGTAGCCTTGCGTCGAGTCGCTCCGGTTGCCCAGCGACGTATAAACGGTTGGATTGATGCCGTATTTGATGAGTCTTACCGAGGAATCGCAAAACAGGAAGAACACCCCGTTCGGATGAGCACTGCCGAAATTGGCGTTTGAGCTGGGCGATGCACAAAAACCGCAACCGCCGCCATAGCCGGGAATGTCCTGCACCGGCGGCGCGTTGCTCGTCCGGCTGATGTCCCAGCCTGCGCCCGCGTACATGCTCATTAGGTCGCCTAAGAAGGTGTTGGAAATAGGCGTGCCGACCCAGCCATCCGTGTAATGGTCAGGCATCATGGCTTTTTCGCCGACAAGAAACGTGTAGTTTGTCCCGTCGGTGATATGACCTGGCTGAACCATGCTCTGTTGAAAAGAAACGCCCGTATTCGTTTGGAATAAATTCTGGTACTGGGTGGCGGACAAGATCGCATTGACTGCCGAAGGCGGCGTGGTTGCCGACGCAGGCGTTGGGCCCGGCGGGGGCTCACACAATGAATTGCTCAAGGGCGGGACCTGCTGCGCGGCGTCACCGGTGTTGATGGCGTAGTCAGATCGGGCTACTCCTGTCAAGGGCTGCACTGGGCTCGTAACTATGCCAGCGCCGACGTTGTACTGCGGCGCGTAGGTGGACGTGGCCGCCGTCGCCGTGATCATGTACGGCAATACGAAGCTAGGGTAAAGGGGATAATCGACGGCTCGCCGTCGTGAGGGACAATTGAAAACTGGCAGTGCGGTCATGATCCTGACGACGTTGCCCCCCTGTCGTAGGCCGACACTGGAGGCCGCGCCGGCGCCAAAGTCGTGCAATGCCTGTTGATCGATGTACGGCAGCAAGTTGTAAATCCAACCGCCGGGCTGATTCTGGCCGTTGCCCTGGTCGGGATCGCCAATCCACTGGTACCCCCAGCCGCCCGTCGGATAGCGTCCCAGAATGGTGATGTGTTGGCCTACGCCCGTTCCCATCTGTTTGAGCGCACTCTGACACTGAGCCTGTCTGGCCGATTCGCGGGCAGCTTGAACTGCCGGCATCAAAAGGGCAACCAGAATGCCAATGACGGCGATCACCACCAGGAGTTCGACGATTGTGAAACCCGACGGCTTCCGAGACATTTGATCTGCTTCCCTTTCGTAAGATGCGCAGCGGCCTGAGCGAGAGGCATGGCGGCCCAGGAGACCGGCCTCCGGCCCGGCAAACTTTCCCGAACCAACCGAATGACCGCATGCGAGAAAAAATGGGACCTGCCCACGGAGACGTGGTGCCTATAATTCTAATGTGGTCGAGTGGCTTTGCAAACTATCTCTTTGTCTCCTCCATCGATTCGACCCGCGGACGTTTCGGCTGCCGGCAGCGGGCGATGCCCCCCGGCAATCGCCGAAGCGCTTGACAGTTGCCGCGCCGGCCTCCTAGGATTGCGGCACGCCGGTCGTAAGCTTCGGCCGGCCCGGTTCCAGTCTCTTGCACGGTCGTTCCCGACCGTTACTCATGTCCAAGTCGACACGCCAAGGCTTCCTTCCCGGTCTCGGGAGAGAGGCTGAGCCCGCTACTGATGGAAATTCGACTCCCGCTCCCGCCGCGGTAATCGATGCCGTCGCTGGATCTTCGGCCGCCAGCGTCGCGAGTGGGCATAGGCACCGGCTCGACCTGCGCGGCAAAACGGTCTACGTGATTGACGCGAATTCGCTGATCTTTCAGGTGTTTCACGCGATTCCGGAGATGACTGGTCCGCGTGGCGAGCCGGTCGCGGCCGTCTTCGGCTTTACCCGCGACATCCTGTTCTTGCTGGAACAGCGGCGGCCCGACTACATGTTCGTGGCCTTCGATCGTCCTGAAGAAACCTTCCGGCATGCGTTGTTTCCCACCTATAAGGGAACTCGCAGCGAAATGCCGGCGGATCTCGTGCCGCAGTTTCCCGCCATCCGCCGGATGCTCGACGCATTTGGACTGCCGGTGCTCGATCTGGCCGGTTATGAGGCCGATGACATCCTGGCGACGATTGCTCACCAGGCGGCCGCCGCGGAAGGGGAATGTTTTCTGGTCACGGCCGATAAAGATTGCCGGCAACTGATCTCCGAGCGGGTCAGGATGTTCAACATCCGCAAGAACGTGGTTTATGATGCCGCCGCGCTGGACGCCGATTGGGGCATTCGGCCCGAGCAAGTCGTCGACTTTCAGGCATTGGTAGGAGACGCCGTGGACAATGTTCCGGGCGTGCCGCTAATCGGCCCAAAGATCGCTCGCGAACTGTTGCTGAAGTTCGGCTCGTTGGATGCCTTGCTGGAGCGGGCCCATACCCTACCGGCAGGCAAGCGCAAAGAGAACTTGCTGGCCAGCCGCGAACAGGCCCTGTTGAGCCGCCGGCTCGTGGCGCTGGATCGCGAAGTACCGCTGCCCATCGACTGGAACGCGGGGCAGGTGAAAGCTGCCGATATGGACCAATTGGCGGCACTTTGCACCGAATTCGGCTTTCGCAGCCTGGCTCAGAGATTTTCAGGACAGTCACCGCCGCAGCGCCGCTTTGAACAGGCGTCCGACGTCTCTCTGCCCCACAGCGACGCCCGGCCGGCGCATGCCGTCCGCCGCCGCCGGCACTGGATTACCGCGTTGTCGACACGCCTGGAAAACTTGACGCCTTCGTCGGCGAACTGAAGCGGCAGCGTTGCATCGCGATCGACACCGAGACGACGCACCTATGGCCGCGTTGGGCTGAGATCGTCGGCTATTCGTTCTCGTGGGAAAATGGCGTCGCCTACTATTTGCCCGTGCGCGCTCCGGCCGATGAACAGCGACTTGATCCCGCGGCGGCGATCGAGGCGTTGCGGCCGGTGCTGGAAGATCCGGGCGTGGTCAAAGTTGGGCAGAATCTGAAATACGACATGGTCGTGCTGCGCGGAGCGGGAGTGAAGCTGGCGGGCCTCGGCTTCGACACGATGGTGGCCAGCTATCTCCTGGATGCCGGTGAGCGCAATCACAATCTGGACGAGCTCGCCGCACGCTACCTCAATCACACGACGACCAAGATCAGCCAGTTGATTGGCAGCGGCAAACAGCAGCGGCGCATGGACGAGGTGCCCGTGTCACAAATTGCGCATTACGCCGCCGAAGACGCCGACGTGACCTGGCGATTGCGGGCACCTCTGGCCCGGCGGCTGTCCGAAGACCAACTCGAATCGCTGTTTACAAGTTTGGAAGTTCCGCTGGTCGCGGTCCTTTCAGAACTGGAGTTCAACGGCATTCGGATCGACACGGCACTTCTGGCAACTTTGAGCCAAAGATTCGGCGAGCAGCTCGCGCGGCTGGAAGCGGAGATCTACGAGTTGGCGGGACACCCTTTCAACATCGGTTCGCCCAAGCAGCTTCAGAAAGTGCTGTTCGAGGAGCAGAAGTTGCCGGTGTTGAAAAAGACCAAAACGGGCGGCAGCACGGACGCGGAGGTGCTGGAAGAGTTGGCCCGGCTCCATCCGCTACCGGCCAAGATCATGGAATTTCGGCAGTACGCGAAGCTGAAGAGCACTTACGTCGACGCGCTGCCGTTGATGGTCCATCCGGAAACGGGTCGCGTCCATACGGCGTTTAATCAGGTTGTCGCCGCCACGGGCCGGCTTAGCTCGAGTGATCCGAATCTGCAAAATATTCCCATCCGCAGTGAAAGTGGCCGCGCCATTCGCGGGGCTTTCCTACCGGGGCCAGCAGGCTGGCAATTGCTGGCAGCCGATTATTCGCAGATTGAATTGCGCGTGTTGGCCCACTATTCGGGGGATCAGGCGTTGGGCGCGGCGTTTTCCCGCGACGAGGACATTCATGCGCGGGTGGCCAGTCAAGTGTACGGAGTGCCCCTGTCGGAGGTAACCGGGGACATGCGGCGGGGAGCCAAGGCGGTTAATTTTGGGGTTATTTATGGCCAAAGTCCGTTTGGCCTGGCCAAATCGTTGAATATCGACCAGGCGGACGCCGCCCGCTTTATCAACGCCTATTTTGACCAATATCCGGGGGTTGAGAATTTCCTGGAGAGTGTACTGGCAGATTGCGCTAAGAATGGCTATGTTAGTACTATCCTGGGGCGCCGTCGCGCAATTCGCGGAGTCCGCGTGGGCGCGGGTCGCCAAAGGAACCTACCGGAACGCACGGCCATCAACACGGTCATTCAAGGTTCCGCCGCCGATCTGATCAAGTTAGCCATGATTAACATCCATCGCCGGCTCCAGTCCGCTGGGCTGGCCGCGCGAATGGTCTTGCAGATTCACGACGAATTAGTCTTTGAAGTTCCCCCCGACGAAGTCGAGTCGTTAGCCGAGCTCGTGCGTGAGGAAATGATCGGCGCGGTGCCGCTGAGAGTGCCCCTCAAGGTGGACGTGAAGACTGGTATGAATTGGGCTGATTGTGAGCCTTGGCAGTAGGAACTGTGAGCCTTGGCAGTAGGAACTGTGAGCCTTGGCAGTAGGAACTGTGAGCCTTGGCAGTAGGAACTGTGAGCCTTGGCAGTAGGAACTGTGAGCCTTGGCAGTAGGAACTGTGAGCCTTGGCAGTAGGAACTGTGAGCCTTGGCAGTAGGAACTGTGAGCCTTGGCAGTAGGAACTGTGAGCCTTGGCAGTAGGAACTGTGAGCCTTGGCAGTAGGAACTGTGAGCCTTGGCAGTAGGAACTGTGAGCCTTGGCAGTAGGAACTGTGAGCCTTGGCAGTAGGAACTGCGTGAACCTTGCAGTGAGCAGTCTTGTCGAATCCGGCGTGTAGCTTAATGCAACCGCCAGTGATCGGAATTTTGGGAGGTATTGCCAGCGGCAAGAGTTTTGTTGCCCGTGAGTTTCATAATCGGGGCGCCATCGTGCTCTCTGCTGATCAGGCAGGGCATGATGTGCTGCGCGAGCCGGCGGTCGAACAAGCCGCTCGTGAACGCTGGGGCCCTGACATTTTTGACACGGAGGGCCATATTGTCCGGCCAAAATTGGCGAGCGTCGTGTTTGCTCCGCCTCCGGACGGTCCTCTTGAATTAGCATTTCTCGAACAAGTTACCCATCCGCGAATCAGTGCCCGACTCAAAACCGAGTTGGAGGAATTGCTTTTAGATCCTCAGACGCGGGCCATTGTTCTGGACGCGCCGGTGATGATTAAGGCCGGTTGGAACAAGTTTTGCAATCATCTCGTTTTCGTAGAAGCGCCGCGGGAGCTGCGGGTTTGGCGTGCCCGGCAACGAGGGTGGAGTCAGGAGGACTTTGACCGTCGTGAGGCTGCACAGGAATCGTTGAATACCAAGCGAGACCTTGCCGATGTGGTAATAGATAATTCTGGAACTCCAGAAGCAACTGCCGTTCAGGTCGACGATCTGTGGCGATCGCTTGTTCGCTTCCTCCCGCCCCATTGACCCCATCTCTCTGCTCGCAGCCTCCTTGCACAGTATCGGGCTGGGTTGCTGATCACCCGCCACCGGTCGTTGCACAATAGTGATTCAAGTCGTTGGCACCTAGGAACTTGGCGATCTCTAACGAGACATTCGCTTCCCCATCGGTGTTTCCCCAGATAAAACTAGAGTACCCCCCCACCGTTGACACCTTCAGCGTGTCGGCTAATGTCCCTTCAAGAAATGGATCATGACCATGAACGAAACCAAAAGTACTAGCGCGACGGAAACCAAGAGCACTAGTATCCGCAAAAATCGGCTGACTCCCACCGTGGCGGAAGTCACTCATGGGTCGAGTCACGAAAGCGAGCCGCTGAGCCTGGCTGAAGAACTGGCAGAAGAAGCCGCGCATTTGGGCGATGAAGTCCACGATCGCTACGAACAGATCAAGCAGGGCGATATTCACATCGCCGAACTACAGCGCATGTCGATGCCCCAACTGATCGATCAGGCCCGCAAGGAGAATTTGCAGGAAATCACGGGCATCAAAAAGCAAGATCTGATCTTCAAGATCCTCAAAGAGCGGGTCAAGCTCAACGGCCTGATGTTCGGCGAAGGAACCTTGGAAATCCTGCCGGACGGCTTCGGATTTCTACGCAGCCCCGATTATCATTACCTATCTTGCCCAGACGATATTTACGTTTCGCCCAGCCAAATTCGCCGCTTTGGCCTGCGCACGGGTGCAACCGTATCGGGCCAAATTCGGCCTCCGAAGGAAAACGAGCGTTATTTCGCGCTATTGCGGGTCGAGGCCATCAACTACCAGGATCCCAATCAGTTGTCGGAGAAGGTTTTCTTCGACGACCTGACTCCGCTGCACCCGGATAAGCGCGTCGCGTTGGAAGCCGGCGCCGACGAAATCGCCATGCGCGTGGTAGACCTGATCGTTCCGATCGGCTTTGGCCAGCGCGGTTTGATTGTCAGCCCCCCGCGGGCGGGCAAGACGATTCTACTGCAGAAAATGGCCAAAAGCGTCCTGATCAATCATCCCGACGTGTACGTCATCATGCTGCTCATTGATGAGCGGCCGGAAGAAGTCACGGATATGGAACGGCAGGTCAAGGGCCCGAACTGCGAGGTCATTAGTTCCACCTTCGACGAACCTTCGGCCCGCCATATCCAGGTCTCGGAAATGGTTAGCGAGAAGGCCAAACGGATGGTCGAGTATGGCCACGACGTCATCATTTTCCTGGATTCCATCACGCGGCTTGCGCGGGCCTGGAACTCGGAATGCCCCCATTCGGGCAAGATTCTTTCCGGCGGCGTGGACGCCAACGCGCTGCAGCGGCCCAAACGATTTTTCGGCTCGGCCCGCAAAGTTGAAGAAGGCGGCTCCCTGACGATCATTGCGACGGCCCTGGTGGAAACCGGCAGCAAGATGGACGAAGTGATTTTCGAAGAATTCAAAGGAACCGGAAACCTCGAAATCGTGCTCGATCGGAAACTGGTGGACAAGCGAATTTGGCCGGCGATCGATATCAATCGCAGCGGCACCCGCCGCGAAGAAATGCTGTTGGACCCGGAAGAGTATCGCCGCGTTTGCATCTTGCGCCGCGTGCTGAACGATATGAACGGGCCCGACGCCATGGAACTGCTCACCAGTCGGCTGCAGAAGACGAAAACCAACGCGGAGTTCTTGATGAGCATGAACATGAAGTCTTAGCTTATGCCCAATTATTACCAGGGAACTACAGGGTCCGTGGCTGGCCGGTTCGGAATCGTGGTGGCGCGATATAATGAGTCCATCACCGGCAAACTCCTGGCCGGAGCCTTGGCGGTTTTCGCCCAGGAGGGCATTCCGGATGACGGTATTGATGTCGCTTGGGTGCCCGGAGCCTATGAATTGCCGCTGGTAGCCGATCGCATGGCCAGCAGTGGCCAATATAAAGCCGTGCTGGCCCTGGGAGCTGTAATTCGCGGGGAAACCACGCACGATCAGCACATCAACCGCGCCGTGAGCCTGGGACTGACCGAGGCGGCCTTGCGCGCCGGAGTGCCGGTAATGTTCGGCGTTTTGACTTGTGATACGCTCGAACAGGCGATCCATCGGGCGGGTGGCAACGTAGGCAACAAGGGGAGCGAATGCGCGGCAGCGGCGCTGGAAATGGCCCGCCTATTGGATCAGCTGCCTTAGCTGAATCCGTTGTTTAAGCCAAGCCAATTGCCGATGCTCCAAAGCTTACCAAAGCCTCCCAAATGAATCGCTGGGACGAGACATCGCATCGCCGCCGGCGAGTGACTCCCTTTGCACCACCCAGCGCCGCGTTACCGCAGCGGAAGGTTTTTTAAGGTAAATTGCTCCATGGCACGACGCAGTCGAGCACGCGAAGCCGCATTGCAAGTCCTCTACGAGGATGACTTGAATCCCAAGCACGACCCCAATCAGTCGGAGGTTTTCCTGCGCGCACGTTTGCGCGATTCCGAGCTGCTTGCGTTTGCGCGCTCGCTGGTTGCCGGCGTGCGTCGCAATCGGGCCGAATTGGATCAATTGTTGGCGAATACGGCCGACAATTGGAGCCTCGAGCGGATGGCCGCGACCGATCGAAACGTGCTCCGACTCGGCGCCTTCGAAATCTTGTTTGCCGAAACCCCGGACCGGGTGGCCATTAATGAAGCCGTGGAGCTTGCCAAGCGCTTTGGAGCCCGGCAGTCCGCACAATTCGTCAACGGAATTCTCGACCGCTTGCTGGTTGGCCACGAAAAACCCGCATCGCAAAAACTCTCTTAAAACCAGCGCGCGACCTGCCGCACGCGCCGGATGGAAGGCTCCACTGCCACGATGGGCATTCTCGATAAGATCAAGCAAGGTCTGCTCAAGACCAAGCAACTGCTGAATACCGACGTCCGTGACCTGTTCCGCAACGAGGGACGGCTCGTCGACGATGCCTTTCTGGAAGAACTGACCGCGGTGCTGATCAAGACCGACATGGGGGTCCAAACGGCTCAAGAAATTGTGGCCGAAATCCGCAACGAATATCGGGCCCGCGTCATGCACATGGACGAGCTCTTGGATCATGTGAAAAAAAAGCTGAAGGCGATCATGGCCCAGCCCGAGGCGCCGCTCAAATTCGCGGCGGCGGGTCCCACAGTGATTATGGTCGCCGGCGTCAACGGCGCCGGAAAAACCACTTCCATCGCTAAACTCGCACAACTTTTGACCGGACAGGGGAAGTCGGTGGTGTTGGGAGCGGCCGACACTTTCCGGGCGGCGGCGGTCGAGCAGCTCACGATTTGGGCCAAACGCTTGAATGCCCAGATTGTGGCAGGCGCCCCGGGCAGCGACCCTGCTAGCGTGGCGCATCGAGCGGTCGCCACAGCAGTTGCCTCAGGGGCCGACGTGTGCATCGTCGACACGGCAGGCCGCCTGCAAACCCAGCAAAACCTGATGCAAGAGCTTAGCAAGATTCACCGAGTCATCGGCAAACAGATTCCCGAGGCTCCCCACGAAGTCATCCTGGTATTGGACGCTACCACGGGACAAAACGGTATCAGCCAGGCCCGCCACTTCACCGACGCCGTGCAATGCACCGGGATTGTGTTGGCCAAACTCGACGGAACCGCCAAAGGGGGCGTCGTGATCGCCATTCGTCGCCAGGTGGGACTGCCGGTAAAGTTTATCGGTGTGGGGGAGCGTGCCGAAGATCTGGTCCCCTTCCAGAGCGATCAATTCGTCGACGCGTTGTTCGACGATCTCGTCCCCACCGGCACGCGCTAAAGCTGCCGGGCCCATCAATGCCGCCTGGTGCCCCGTAGGATCGGCCGCAGTGGACAGTATATATATTGCCCACAACACCGGCCGGTACAGCCGGCCCTACATGATTTGCGCAGGAATCGAAGGACCGCGTTGATCGTCGGGCTACCAAGACGCTTCGCGATCTGGACGTTTCTTCATGGCATTCATCGGGCCGAGTAATCGGCCTCCGCGATACGCCCGCAAAGTTTAACTGACCGGCACGTCAGGCACATGCGCTACGACCGACAGGCTAGCCAACTCGCCGGTTTTCAAGATGCCAAAACGACCGTCGTCATTTCTGAGCCCCGAGTTGCCGCGCGATGCGAAGCGAAGATCTCCGCAACCGGCAAGGCTTCTCAAAAACGACTCTTGATTGTGCGGATGTGTGGCCTTTGTCTTACCTTCCTATCAACTCGATTTAACGGCCGGGTCGATAGCAGAGTTGGCAGGGATTCCAAGCGCCATCGAGGCGGCGTTTGCGTGAGATTTCTAGCCAGACGGTATTTCATCGCATGCAAAGTGTGACGGACACACTGCACCCCCCGTATCAATGGACTGGAGAAACGGACATGAGACTTTCGAAGTGGGCGCTGGCAAGCGCCATTTCCGGCGTGCTGTGCGCCGGCACCGCATATGCCCAAAGCGGCGTGCAACAGCCAAGCACGATCCAGCGGACGGCATTCGAGTATAGCAGCTACTATGCTCAGGATGACAATGCAGCG
>CAWECK010000007.1:0-651933 GCA_963807715.1 uncultured Planctomycetia bacterium | reverse complement strand
TCGTTAACGGCGCCGGCGTCACCGCGAGCAAGCCAGCTACATAGCTGATCGTATAGTTTGGGTCGACGGCTCCTGAGGCCGTGATCGCGTAGGGACTCCCCGCCACATGACGGGCAATGGTGGCTATGGTCGATAGTGTCGGCGGAATCGTTAGACTGGCTGCAGTATCGCTGCCGACAAATCCCGCATAGCCGGCCGTGAATGTGGGGAGTGCCGCGCCATACGTTATGGTTTGGTTGTTGGCGATGATGGTCAGCGGCACCGCCGCGATCGTGAACGTCACGGGACTGCTCTGCGCGGCAGTATAGTCCGTGCTGCCGGCAAACGAGGCCACGACCGTGTACGTGCCAACGTTGATCGGAGCGGCAGGCGAGCCCGAGCCGCCCGTCGTGGAACCGGTGTAGTAAGTCAATGCGGGCGAAACTCCTTCCAGGCTGTCGCCCCCATTGATGAGGCTCGTGGCGACAAAGCCGGAATCCGCATAAGCACCGCTCGCGTCGCTGACGATGATGCCCGGGATCGCCTGGCTGACGTTTACATTAACTACCGCGCTCGTGCTGGTGGCAAAGTTGAAAAGTGGGTCGCTATAAACCGCCGTTACCGCTGGATTGCCTGTCGAAATGGTCGTAACGTTCAGCGTCGCGACGCCATTGCTGACCGGCGAGCTGTGCCGAGCGTGGTGGTCCCATTCAGAAACGTCACGATGCCTTCGTTGGGCGTGGGCGTGCTCGACACGGTGGCTGAGAGCTTGACACTCTGCCCGTAGGTGATTGTAAGGGGTGAGGCGGTCAGCGCGGTCACCGTCGATAACACTTGAAAGTTGATCGTCGTCCTCAGCGGCATGCTCGAGTTGCCGCCGTCCGTGGCGATGGCGGTCAGTGTGTCGGAACTGCCGATCGCTGGAGCCGTATAGATAAACGTGCCAAGGGCTGCATTCAACTGGGCCACCGTCCCACTGAGCGTAACAGTTGAGGTGTTGTTCGTCCCGGCGGCGATCGCAGCACCGCCGCTCAGGTTCAGGTTCAGCGTGCCGGCGATGACGCTCAACGCGACGGTATCAATCGTCGCACCGCTCGCCGCCACGTCGCTTAGAGACAATGCACATGCCCCGCTAAACGTCAACTGCTGCGAGTTGCCGACCGCTACCGTCGACGGACCGCTGAGCACCAGGGCCGGCGCCAAGTCGAGAACGGTCATCGAATAGGCCGGAAACGTGTAGCTGAAATCCGCGCCGCTCAGGTTCAATGCGGCACTGAAGTTGGCCAGGGCGGAAGAACCGTTGGCGCTCTGGCTCTGAGCGGTATCCTGGGCCTCGCCGTATTGCCAGACCTGCGCCGAGCCGCTCGGCTGAAAGCCCGCCAGATTGAATTGGTCGCTCAGGCTGGCGGCCGGGTTGGTGTTGATGACGAGCAGCTCCAGATGCCCGTTGGATTCCTTGACCGCATAGACGTCGAGGTCGCCATAGTTGCTGGTCGCCGAGACGACTTCGCCGCCGCCGGCCACGATCTTGGACGCCAGTTGCAAGGCGTAATAGCTCGGATACGCAATATTGGGCCCGGTGTACGGAGGATCGCTGTTGTTGATCTCCCAACACGCCGTAGTCGCCGCCGTCCGCCAGCCGTATAGCAGGTTGCTGTTGTTCTCGGCTGTTTGCGGGTACCAGCCGTTGCGCAGGTCCCAGACAAACGCACCAGCGTAGCCGCTTTCGAGCAGGCTGCCGATCGAGTTGGCGATGAACAGTCCATTGACCAGGCTCGTGGATTGTTTGCCGGGGTCGGTGTAGACGGAGTTGAATTCCGTGGCCATGACCACCACGCTCGAGGCCTGGCTCGAGAGCGTTTGCTGGAGCAACGATTCGTAGTCGGCATATCGCGTCGACCAATCCAGAACGCTGGCGGGATCCGTGTCGGTGTTGTTCAGCAGGTGGAGTCGCTCTCGGCCCCAGGCGCCTGCATGTAGCTGTGATCGGAGATAAAGCCGGGCACGAATCCGATGCTCAGCCCGTCGGCCAGAACATTTTTCGTCCAGTTGTTATCGGCGCGCCGGTCGGATCTCCGCTGTCGATGCCGATCGAGATAGCCGGCAGGCCGGCCGTGGCCAGGATCTCCGTCGCCAGCGTGGCAAACTGCTTGGCGAAAGCCGCGTACGTGGCCGGATCGTGCTGGGCGCCGGTGCTCACTCCGCCGGGACCGAGAGTGCCGTGGTGATCGACTTCCCAGCTTCCATATTCCTCGTTGCCGATTTCCCAATACTTGATGTTGGTGAACGGGGCCGGATGATCGATCCGCAGGAAATTCAGGCCGTCGTTCGTGGCCAGCGGCGATGCGCCGCGCAAGCTGGCCCAATAGCCGACCGTGCCCCAGTTGACGTTCTGCCATTGGCCCGTGCTGTCGTTCCATTCGATGCCGGTGCCGATCGTGGTGGTGTCGGTGGTCGAGCCTTGCAAATAGGCCAGTTCGGCGGCGGCTTCCTGAGGGCTGCCCGAGCCGTAGTCGAGTGTCACCATGCCGGTGCCGCCTACGGCCGAGATGAATTGGACGAATTGGGAGATCGTGTTGCCGGGACTACCGCCATAGTTGTTCGACACGTTGAAATGGTAGTCGTCCGACGCCGAACCGCCGGGAAAACGATAGATGTCGAGCCCGCCGCCGTAACCATCTGCTGGGTTTGGGTCGTGTCAGTTGGTCGTCCCAATAGGCCAGGTTGACGCCCAGCAGGTTTGTGTGGCGGCATCGACGTTGGCATTAGCATTGATCGTGGCGGTCACTGTCGTCGTCGGGACGGCGCTGATGACAACGTTCGTAAAGGTGACGGCGGCCGGCAATTGGTAGCCCGAACCGCTGGGGAGCGAATAAGTCGCAAAGGTGCCCGACTCGCTGGCGAACTCGATGGGGGTGAAGCTGTCCGTGGTCGAGGGCGTATAGCCGTAAACGATGTCCGATTTGAGCGTGCCGGCCAGCGTCGCCGCGCCGTTACGTTGACGAAACCGAAATGAGCCGGACGACGGCGCGCCGCCGAGTTGAATGTCCAAGGTCCCGGTCGAGGCCTGCGTAAAAGTGCCGCCGGTGGTAATCGTGTTGCTCGGGCCGACGGTGATGGGCCGCTGTTGGAAATGCTGCCGGCGACGAAATTGGATGGGCCCACGACCAGGACGGACGGCCCGAACTGGACATCGTCCCAAAAGACCTCCCCGCCGCCCGTGCCGGAGTTAATCTTGGTTGTAACGACCGCCTTCGCGGTGGCGGCGTTCGACGGCGCCACCGCGCTCGTATGGAACTGGTTCCAACCCTGGCTGCCGACGCTACCGGCAAGCGTGCCCCCCGTCGCGCTCGAGGCGGTCAGCACGGTAATCGCATTGGGCGCGGTGTACGAACTGATCAGCGTGCCCGAGGAATTGTAGAACAGCAATTCCATCACCCCCTGTTCATTACCGGTCAGCGGGTTGCCGGCGGGCGTCATCGCGTTGGCTGACAAGGTGTAAGACGGCGCCTGGCGTGACGGCAAACGTCTCCTCTACCCCGGAGCTTGCCCCGCTCATCAGCAACGATTGCGAGCCGGTATAGGCGTATTGCGTGCTGAGGTACGACGTGCCCCAATAACCCCAGCCGGTCGGCACGGTCGTGCTGTTGGTGATGACTGGGGATTCAAAATCGGAATTCGTGGCGAGATTGGTCGCTGGATTGGCCGTCGAGCCGCCGCCGGGCATCGACAGCGTGGCATTGGCGGCTTGGTTGTATGCGCCGTTCACCGTCAGCTTGAACCCGGCGGAGACGGTAATTGTTCCGCTGTTGGTCAACGACGATGCCGTGGTCAGCGAACCGCCGGCAATCGAGAGCGAATCCAGGCTGCCGACGACCAAGCTATCGACCGATTCCACGTCACCCGATTTAATGGTAATCGTCGCGGAACTCGACGTGTTGATCGAAACGTCCGTAGTCGACGCGGGGACAGCGTTGTTGCTCCAGTTGGCGGCTACGTCCCAATTACCCGCTGCGCCCCCGATCCAAGAGACGGCTGTAAGCACTTCCCGTTCTTCCAGCTGCTCGAAGCGCAGGAACTTCCTCAGCAAGCTGAGGCGGGGGCTCTCGGCGAAGCGTCGCCGCTTCTTGTGGCGACGCAACGCTAAAGACCACCAAGAAAACATTGTCGATCTCACACTGGACGCAGAACATCCTCTAATGCAAGCTCTGCGCTCTCAAAGAAAGCCGCAGTGAATTGCCATGCAGAGCGGTGTATCGACGTGCAGATAAGATACGTAGAATAGCGAGACCTGGCAAGACCCTGATCACTAGCGAGTAATGCCGTACTCCCACATTAAGTTAAGTGCAGTCACGCGGATCGTAACACCACGTAACCAATCAGTTCCTAGAGAAACCAACGATCAGAAATGAAATGGGGATTCCGCATTTTAGCGATACGCGACACCCTTTGCAAGTTATTACTTAAGACCTCCTACAAGACCTACAAGATATATCTGGGAAGCGTGAAACAAGCACGCCACCGTGGAATTCGGTCCACCTTCACAGCGGCCAGCGATCACCGCCGTTTATGCCGGTGGCGGTGGGTTCGCCGGGCAATCGTTCCGAGTCATGCGCCATCCCGGGCCAGCTATTTGCCAACCGCCAGGCCTTGCTCCAGTTCGACAAGCGCATGTTCAACGGCCTCGGCCTCCGAAGTATCGAGAGACCGGCCGCCGAACCGAACTCGGTACAGGGCTTCGACGACACGGCGCGGCAATGGCGCATAGCGGCGGCATTCGGCCGTGTCCTCCAATTCGCCGCCGGCTGCCACCGCAAACTCCAACGCCGTTTGGCCCGGCGAACGGGTCAGCCCGCGCTGCGCCAGCGCTTTCTCCAGCCGGCGGTGAAACTCATGGGCCGGCGACCGGGCCAGCACGGCTCGCGCCGTGGGCTCGACCACGTGCCGCCACAACGGCCGCAGCACCATCCACAGCAGGCGGTAGATGCCCACGGCCAACAAGCACAGCGCCGAGCCGGCCAGCGCCTTGTCCACTGAACCAATTCTGACGGACCCAGCCCGCCACGGTCTCCGCCAGGCCGCGCCAGGCTTGCGAGTCGAAGATGCCGTGCCGCACGGCGTGCCACACGGCGTCCAGCGGGCCGTAGATTGCCGTTTGCTGGGTTTCCGGACTGAGCTCGACAACGTATTTCATCCATAGCACGAACGCATAGTCGGATATGCCGGCGAGCGTGGAAGCCAGGCTCTGCTCGTCTCGGGAAGCGATCGTGCCGGCGTCGGCCGCGCCGCCGGCCGTGGGATCGAGCGTCAGCCATAGGCCGCGCGAAGTATCGACGTTCTTCGCTAGATTCTCCGGCACCCGATCCTTCGGGCGCAAGTAAGCTTCGACCCAGGTATGGGCATTGTTTTGCCGCACCTGGTAGTACTTGCCGGCGTCGTTCCACTCGCTGCCGCGAAAACCGATGGCCAGCCGGGCGGGAATTCCCTGGCTGCGGAGCATCATCGCCAGCGCGCCGGCAAAATATTCACAGTGGCCAGCTGGATGCTCGACGACAAAGTCTTCCAGCGGATCCAGTTTTTCGTTCCGCGCGGCGGGTGGATGCTGTATGCGAATCGTCCCGAGTTGCGCAGAATAAGCCTCCAGCGCGCGGGCCGTATCGTAGCGGTCGCCACGATCGATGCTTAGTTTTGCCAAGGCGGCTTCGGCGGAACGTCGCAGACCGGCCAAGGGATCGGGCCCATTGGGCAAGTATGGCTGGGGCATTTGCAACAAAAATTTTTCTTCCCAAGGGCGCAGCGGACGCGTGCTGGGGATGATCGGCAGTTGGACTCCATTCCGGACGCCGGTCGTGCCCAGCTCATATTCGAAGCGCCGCGATTTCAGATCGCTCTGGCGAACCAACTCCTTATAGGCCAAATCGAAGCGAATGCGTTGATCGAAATGAAAGGAAAACACCGGGTAGAGGGCGAACAACACCGGTTCCTGCATCGGCTCGATCACATAGTGCTGACGCACAAAAGCCGGCGGCTTGTCGACCGGCAGGGGCATGGCCTCCCCCACCACATCTTGCGTCCAACGTCCGCGGCGATAATTCGTGACCACGGTCCCGCGAAACAACGGGTCGCTATCGAGACGGAAGGGAGTTTCCTGGTTGCCGTAGAAAAATTGTGCCCGTAAAACCAGATCATGACTTTCGGAGAAGTCGCCGAGTTGCCCGAGATTGACCGTTTTGCTAAAGCCGACGAACTGGGGCCGCCCCGCTAACACTTGTTGGCTGATCCCATTTGCGGCCGCTGCGAGGCAACAGAAAAAAGACGATGCAGGCTACGCCCAGGCTGCCCGCGAGAATGACGGCGCTGTGGCTGAGCAAGCTCCTGGCCAGTTCGATAGCCGGCACGTTCGGCCCGGCGCCCTGTCAACTGAACGGCCGGCCCGCGCAGCGGCCAACGCGAGAGCGTGTCAAGCGTGCCTGCCTGAGCAGGGCCCGCCTGCAAGAAACTGAGCTCTGGCGAAGCCGCGGGGTCGGCTGGCCGGTCCGGCGGCGATTGACGGTCGAACGGCAGCATCTCGCGATGAACGAGCAGCAGCGAAAGGCTCATGATACCCAGGAACATATACGCAAGCAGCAATAAGCCGAAGCTCACGCCGCCGCTCAACGCCGAGGCGGCCGCCACCTGTCCGAAGCTCAACACGCTCAATTGCCAGTACGTGCGAGTCGTCTTTTCCTGGAACAAGAGCACGAACTGGAATACGGCCAACAGGTTGACCATCGTCAACCACTTGACGTGATTATCCGCATTGAGCAGGTCTTGAGAGGAGTAGAGCAAAGCGCCCACGCCCAAGATGCTCCCAAAGGTGTTGCTGAGGCGGACCCGCTTGGAAATGTCGGTCAAATACAGCGACGACGCGGCCACGATGGGCGCAGCGATCGCCACGAAGGCTTTTTGCTGGCCCAAGCCGCACAGCGTGGTGCCCAGCACCACGAGCATCGCCACCAGAATTTGCAGCAGGCGTTCGACAAGCATGATTCGCATCCGGCCAAAGGCCGGTCGACGGAAATTTTTGCACTTGCTAGGAGGGCTGAAAATAATCGGCCAGCCCGGGATGGCTGGTATCGATCACAACTTGGCGGTGGCTGTTGGACACGGCCGACGAGTTGGCCGGCAGACCGGCGGGGAAACCGGCGGGTTCCCATTCGACGGCACGGGTGCTCACCAGCAGCGAGTGTACGCCGGGGCGAGCCTCTGCCACGGCGCGGCTCAGGGCCCGCGGCAAGCGGTCTTCATGATGGGGCTCCAGCAGCGCCAGCAATTCCATCATTTCGCGCAGAAAAATCGGCGAAGTCCAGCCGCGGCGATGCAGCAATTGCTGGCCGGCGAATACGAGCAGCAGATGGTTGCCGCCTCGTCGGCAGGCATCGGCCAGCACGGTGGCCGCGAAACTCACCGCCAGCTCGACGTTGTCGGTCTGCTCGGCCGTCGGTTGCCGCGGTTGCCATAGATCCAGCAGCAAGAGCAGATCCTGATTCCGCCGCTCGTCGAATTGCCGTACGACGATGCTTCCGCCGCCGCGGACGACCGCCAGTGGATCCAGCGCCGGCTGTCGCCCTTGCGCCAGTCGCGCAGTCCGTAGAACTCGGCTTCCACCAAGCCCTGCCGCTTGCCGGAATGCTGGCTTCCTTGCTCGTCCTCGCGGTGCATTTGCGCCCAGCGCGGCATCAGTCGACCCAAACGAGGAGAGACCAAGAGCGTGTCGGCCTGGTCGAGCCTCAAGGCGGCGCTAAAGAAGGTTGCCGGAAAGCGGGACGAGACTTTCAGCGAGCCGAAGCGATATCGGCCGCGCCGCAAGAGCCGGCCTTGATAGGCGGCCTTGGACGTCTTGCCTGGCAGGATTTGCGGTAAAAATACGCTCACCGCCGAACCTGCGAGTTCGCTTTGGTTTGCTTTCCCCGTCAGGGCTGTTCGTTCGGCCAACGTCCAGCCGGTGCTTAAGGCCTGTCTTTTGCCCCCGGGTTTGTCTCCCTCAAGCGTCACCTGGTCGGTTACGGTCACGGCCCAGCTTCCCCAACGGCGTCGCCGGTTTTTGACGCTAATTTCGACGACCAAGCGGTCGCCGGCCGAAATGCCTTCCGGCAATACGCGGCTTACCTCGAGGTTGCGAAGATTGGCCAGCGTTAACACCAGCCCGAAGCAAAACAGCCCGGTCAACAGGCCCGTGAGCAACATCAGCAGGTTCCCCTCGCGGAGCACGGCCCCGCCGAGAACGAACAGCGTCACCAGGGCGTAAGACCAGCCTTCGCGAGTGAGGGAGATTTTGCGGTTGAGGCCCATCATGCGATTCAGCTCGGCACCGGCACGTCCTCGACCAGGCGCCGGATGAGCGCCTCGAGGGCTTGCCGCTGACCACCGTGCAAGTATCCTTTGGCAATCACCCGATGCGCCAGCACCGGAACGGCCAAACGTTTGACGTCGTCGGGAATGACATAATCGCGGTCTTCGACCAGCGCCAGCGCTTGGCTCGCACGATACAGGCTCAGTGCGCCGCGGGTACTGACTCCCACGTGCAGCTCCTCGCAACACCGCGTGGCGTCGACAATATCGAGCAGATAATCGTTAATGGCCGCATCGACGCGCACTTGCCTCACCGCCTGCGACAGGGCAATGATCTGGGCACAATTGAGCACCGGCTGAAGTTTGTCGACCGGCTCGCCGCTGCGATGGCTGCTGAGCACGCGCAGTTCGTCCGCGCGCTCGGGATACCCCACGGAAATCCGCAGCATGAACCGGTCGAGCTGGCTCTCCGGCAGCGGATAGGTCCCTTCGAATTCGAAGGGGTTTTGCGTGGCAATTACCATGAACGGCTTGGGGAGCGGGTAGGTGCGGCCGTCGACGGAAACCTGGCCGTCGCTCATGGCCTCGAGTAAGGCGCTTTGGGTCCGCGGCGGAGTGCGGTTGATCTCGTCGGCGAGGACAATATTGCCGAAGATCGGCCCCCGGCTGTAAACGAATTCACCGGTCTGCGGGTTGAAGACATTGCTTCCCGTAATGTCGCTGGGCAGCAGGTCGGCGGTGAACTGAATGCGGCAGAATTCGCCGGCCACGCTGCGAGAGAGGGCCTTGCCGACGAGCGTTTTGCCGACCCCTGGCACGTCTTCGAGAAGGACGTGCTCGCCCGACAGCAGTGCTACGACGCACAACCGGATGACTTCCGACTTGCCTAACACCACCTGCTGGATGTTGTTTTCGAGACCCGCAATCAACGTCCGCAGATCGGTGACCATGGCTGCTCCCCACTGGCTCGCGGATCGATTAGAGATGTTTTTCCTAAGCCGTCGCCGCAAAGTGTTTTGAGTCGACGATCCAGGATGCTTGCAAGGTAATCGTACCGGCGATGGTAAGACTTGGTCTAGCCCAGACTTCCGGCCAGCGCTGACGAGGCTGCAGGTTTTAGGCAGAAGCAACTCCGGGAGGCCGGTTTCGGCTTACGGATCCTTTTGTTTCTCGCCGGTATTCAATATGGCCAGGGCCGGCTCTCCTTGCTTCTCTCTGGCGTTTGCACCCTGTTATACTGCGGCCATGCCTTACCTGATTGGAACGGATGAAGCCGGTTACGGACCGAATTTGGGGCCGCTGGTGATCACGTCGACGGTCTGGCACGTCGACGCAGCGGATTCGTGCGACCTGTACGAGCGGCTCAGAGGGGTGGTCACGAGCTCACTCGCGACGGCCAAGCGGGCGCCGGCTAGAAACGGCTCCCCCACGAAACGCCGGGCGGCAACCGTGCAAATCGCGCCGCCTCGGCTGTTGGCCATCGCCGATTCCAAATTGTTGTACAAGTCCGGCGACGGCGTGTTGCACCTGGAGCGGGGCGTGCTGGCGATGCTCAGCCTGCTCGGCAGCCGGCCGCGCACCTGGGGCAATCTGTTTCAGAAACTGTTGGACCGGGAATCACTCGACGATCTCTGCCGACTCCCTTGGCATCGAAAGTATGAACTTGTGCTCCCCCTCGACGCCGACGGCGGCGAGATCGACGAGCTGCTGACACAAATCCGCCCCGGGTTCGCCGAAGCGGGAGTCCGGCTGGTCGACATACGCAGCGCGGCGGTGTTTCCGGCCAGGTTTAACCGCTTGACCGGCCAGTGTGGCAACAAGGCGGAAGTCCTTTCGCGACTGACTCTGGAACTTATCGCGGATTCGTTGACGGTTTGCCCGGGGGCGCCGGTGTTCGTGATCTGTGACAAACACGGCGGCCGCAATCGTTATGGTTCGCTGTTGCAGCGGCAGTTTCCGGATTCGCTGGTGGAAGTCCACGGCGAATCGGCGGCGGTCAGCATCTATCGTTGGCTGCACGATGAACAGCGCGTGGAAGTGCGCTTTCAGGCGGGGGGCGAATCATGGCTGCCGGCCGCCTTTGCCTCGATGGTCTCTAAGTATCTGCGCGAATTGGCGATGCGGGCATTCAACGAATACTGGTGCGGCCACGTACCAGATCTGTGCCCCACGGCTGGCTACCCGGTCGATGCGCGCCGCTTCAAGCAGGCGATCGCGGAGAAACAAACGAAGCTTGGGATCGAAGATGAGGTTTTGTGGCGCGAGCGGTAGGGGCCGTAGGGATAGTGTTCGCGCCGCCCGGTATAAAGATTTCCCAGCGAGCTTCGGCTCTTTTCCGTGTGGCACGCCCTGAGCCCAGCGAAGGGCGTGGTGGCCAGACGGTGAGTTCATGGCCTTCGCCACGCCCTTCTCTGGGTTCAGAGCGTGCCACACGAATGCGTCCAAAAAGGCGGAGATCGGCAATCCGGCCAAACTGGCGTTGGTTTCCTCATTTCCGTTGGCGTTTATATACAGCCGCTCCAAATTGCCCAAGGGCGCGTCACGTGGGGCAGGCATCCGGAATGCCGGCCCCCACTTCGATAAAGCCAGCGGTTTCCCGGTTCCCTAGCGGCCCTGCCGTGCCGACGATAGAATATCTCGCTGAAGATCCCACCCTCTGCGCTGTGCCGCGCAAGTGGCGTGTGGGGTCGTACATCCACCATCAGGACTGGCCGTCCGGCGGATTCGGCCGCGTCGGGAGATCTGCAGAAAATGATCGTTACCACGAAAGAACTGTTCCAGCATGCCTATGGCCACTACGCGGTCGGCGCCTACAACATCAACAATCTCGAACAAACGGTCGGTCTGTTCCGCGGCACCCTGGGTCTGAAGAACTCCAACGAAGAGAAGATCGACCCGCACGAAGAGCACGCCGTTCATCATCCAGATCTCGCGCGGCGCCCGCTCGTTCACCGACAAGCGGTTTCTGGAAGCCATGATCCGGGCCGCCGAAGAAGTCTTTCCCGAGGCGATCTTCGCCGTGCACCTGGATCACGGCACCGAAGAAGTCTGCTATGAGTGCATCGACAGCGGCTTTTACTCGTCGGTGATGATCGACGCCTCGCACGAGAACGTTCGACGAGAACATCGCCATCACGCGCCGCGTCGTCGACCGGGCTCACGAGAAGGGACTTTCGGTCGAGGCCGAGTTGGGCATGCTGGGGGGCGTCGAAGAAGACATCTCGGTTCGGCCGAACACGCCTGCCTGACCGATCCCGACCAGGCCGTCGAGTTCGTCGAGCGCTCGGGCTGCGACTCGCTGGCCGTGGCCATCGGCACGTCGCACGGCGCCTATAAGTTCACCGGCTCGCAAGGGCTGCACTTCGATCGCATCGAGGCCATTCAGAAGAAGCTGCCGGACTTCCCGCTGGTGATGCATGGATCGAGCAGCGTTCCCAAGGAATGGGTCGACCGGATCAACAAGGCCGGCGGCAACTGGGCGCCGGCAGCGGCGTTGCCGAAAATCAGTATCTGCCGGCCGCCAAGCTGGGCGTCACCAAGGTGAACATCGACACCGACGGACGCCTGGTCTGGTGTGCCGTCTATCGCGAAGTCTTCCGAGACAAGCCGGCCGACTTCGATCCGCGCACGCCGGGCAAGCCGTTCATGGCCGCCTACGCCGACTACGTCACCAACAAGAATCGCTCGCTGGGCTCCGCCGGGCAACTTGAATCGTTGCGGGCTTCCCTGGCCGCAACGGTGTAGGCAGTTGGTATCCGGAACGTGAAAGCCATTTAGCGGCGGTCGTGGGAGCGAATCCGGCGACCGCCGTTTTCGCGCGCAGTTGCTCGTGCGGCGCTTGCGTGCACGAAATCGATCACGGCTTTGGTTGAGCGAAGTCGCCAAGCCCCCCGCATGGTGTAGCCCGAGAAAAATTCTTTCCCTTGTTTTGAAAAAGAATTAGAATGGGTGCCCGGGTATGGCACCCAGGTGTAACCCAGCCGGCGGCGGAGCCTACTAGCTTGTGAGCCAGTTTTCGGTGTTCTGGCCGTGGCGGGCGAGATTGGTGCTGCGGAATTCCGGATCGCGGCACCGGATCGTCCGACGTTGCGGGGATGCGACCTATGTTCCAAGACCGCCTGTTCCATGACCGTCTGTGCCGCGAACGACCCTGCGGCGACGGACGGCGCCAGCGGCCGGTCCGCCGGGCGAATCGTCTGGCCCCCCGGTCGCCTATGCGGCGTGGATTCACGTTGGTTGAGCTCCTGGTGGTGGTCGCCATCATCGGCATGTTGGTATCGCTGTCGCTGCCGGCGGTGCAGTATTCGCGCAGCCGGGCTCGCAGCATGGAATGCCTCTCGAACCTGCGGCAAATCGGCGTGGCGATGACCAGTTACCTTGACGCGCGTGGCCCGCGGAGCAAGTTTCCGAATTGCGCCGAGGTGCCCGGCGTTCCGGCCGGTAACAAGCTGCCGAGCATCGCGATTACGCTGGCGTCGTTCACGGAAAAAAACTCCCTCCTGTTCCAGTGCCCGGCCGACATCGGACCGGTGAATCCGGCCAATCTGACGCCGCCGATGACGGTCGGGCAGTCGTATTTTCAGGCGTATGGCCTGAGTTACGACTATCCTCAAGGGACGCTTGCCAACAAGACTCGGCAGGAGGTCCTGAACACCAATTCGACGGGACAAGGCAACTCCAGCAAATTGCCGATTATGTGGGATTACGATTCTTTTCATGGACCGGTCGGCGACGATGGCTCGCGTAATTACCTGTTTCTCGACGGCCACGCCGACACAACCCTGACGACCACCAATTAAGAACCTTGGAGCGGCTAGCGCAATTGCTCTTTTAATATTGTTCTCCGAGAAGGAAGAGGACCAGCGATGAACCGATTGACCCGCATCAGCCTCGTTGTCGTGGCACTCCTGTTGTTACTGGTCGGAACCGTCTACGCTTGGCGGGGATATTCCAATCGTAAAAAAGTCCAGCAACTGCTGGCCAGCATGACGAATCGGCCGGAGGGCCAGCGTCCCGATCGGGACGCGTTCAGAGCGATGCATGAAGAAGTCAGAACATTGCCAGCGGCCTACCAGCAACAGTTCAATTCCGCCATGCGCGACAGGTTCATGGCCAGAGAGCAAAAGCGCATGGATGACTTTTTCAAGTTGAGCAAAGAAGAGCAGCGTAAAGAACTCGACAAACGCATTGCCGAGGATGAAAAGCGACGTAAGGAACGAGAGCAACAGCGTAAGGAACGCGAAGCCCAGGCAAAGGCTTCCGGCAACACGGGCTCCAACGGAAACTCATCAAGCGGAAACGACCGGTCAGGCAATGGTTCTCAGGGGGGCGGACCGCCGGGCGGTGGCGGCGGCCCAGGCGGCTGGGGTGGCAATCGCGGCCTGGCCGCCCGCTTGGACAACACAACGCCCGAGTTTCGAGCCACGATGGCCGCATACCGCCAGGCAATGACCCAGCGACGTGCCGAACTCGGACTGCCGCCACGACCGCCACGCCGTCAGTTTCTGTAACGAACATGGGGCGGCTTACACGATGTGGTTGGTTCCCGGCGGATCGTTTGGGCAACACTGGTTTGGGACGCCCCCCAGCGCGGCTTACTGGGCCGCCGTGACGATTTCCTCCAGTCGTTTCGCCTTGGGGTTGGCGAAAGAGCTATCGGCTCCCGCCTGGGCTGTGCGAATCAGCACCAGCTTTTGTGAGCATTGGTCGCCGTTGGGTTCGGTAAAGAAGTAGTGCCCCACGCTGCCAGATCGGTCGGGCAGGCATGAGATGATCAGCATTTGGCCCGCGGCCAGGGGCACCTGGAAGCGCAGCGCTTCAAACGTTTTCCGGGGTCGAAAAGACTCGGAACGCAAGACTCCGTCGGTGGCTGTCCACTTTTGTTGCTGTTCTCCGTAATGCAGTTCGGGCGTCAGTTCGATACCGACTCGGCCGTCGGACTCCGGGAATACCTTGAGGGCAAGTCGCCCGTCCGCCTTGGCATAGGTGCGCCCTTGTACCTGGTCGGCGTCCCGCTCCAACAGGGATAGCTGATCGTACGTCTTGGATGCGATGATCTCATTGCGCCAGCCGGTTTGCGTGTACAGGGCGCGCATCGTCACCATGGGTTCATGTTGGACATCAACCGTGGAACGTTGTTCCGCTTCCAGCGGCGCGCCAGCCAGCTTGAGCAGCCTGGCCAGCACATCAGGCGGGTGGGCCCCCACGACGCCGGCCCTGAAGCCGCTGAGCGCCAATTGCCGCCGGACCTCGCTGGGAATCTGTTGTTCGTCGACTTCGTTCCAAAGCTCGCGGTTAACGCTTGCGTCGCTAGCAGGGAAGCGGGCCGAGAAAATCTCGAGACCCACAGTCTCCGGGGCAGGACTGAGCCGCGCCAGCGGCGATTTGCCGTTGCTATGCGGCTCCAGCAAGTGGCAGCCCATAAGCGTACCGCAGGCCAGCAGACACAGGGGGGTGCGCAACCGGTGCGGCATGCCGAAAAACCCTCAACGGGCGGCAAAAATCAATGAAATACGAAAGAGAAGTGAATGGCGCGACGCGAATGTTCCCTGAAATGAGGGCGTACAGTAGCCGCGGGCGGGCGGGTGTGTCAAGGCGTCTGATGCGGCCTTGGGGACTTGCAAAGTCTGATTAGTCTCAGGTGTCTGGTTAACCTCAGGCGTCAACGCGAACGATGCGGGGCGTACGAATCCGATGGCCGATGACGGTCCCGTGCTCTCGAACCAGTTCCTGAAACGACTTTTGCAGGAATGCGTAGCTGGCCGGAGGGGGCGACTGGGCCAACCACTTCCGGGCCATGGCCTCGGCGTGGGCGTCAAAATCGCGCTGCCGAGGGCTATGTGCGTAACAGCGGCCCGGATGTCGCCGCAGATCGCCGTCGAATTGGGGGCCGATATGCCACAGTTCGTGAATGACCGTCGCCAGCTTCTCGCCGAACGGGTATTCGCAAAAACGAGGCAAGTAAAAGCTTAAGAGATAGAGCATCTCGCGACCGTCCGCATCGCGGACGGTTTCAATGCGCCAGCGGCGACCGCGGCGCTCCGTGAACCGGCTGCCATGCTCGAAGCGCAGCGGCGTGAGGCTGGCCAGCATGCCATGCCGCACCGCCTTTCGCACTTGGCAAAAGCGGATCGCCACGCGTACCAGATCGATGTGGGCAAGATCCGGCAAGGCGGTCGTAAGATGAACGCACAACCGCCGCATGTGCTGGGTGAAATCAAAGCCGCGGCCAGTTGACCGGCGCTGGCCGAGCGGCCAATGAAGTTGCCCCATAGCGCCCTCCTGGCATGCTTGGAACTCTACGGCATCTTTCCGTCGGACAATAGCCAGAGCGATTCACAAGAGCGGGCGAACAAAGCCGGGGCTATGGCAGCAGCCAGCCTTGACCAAGCGCGTCGGTTGGCTGCGCCTTAGGACTGCGGCACCGACTCGAATGCCGGCCGCTGGGCCTTTTGACGCACTCGGTCGCGAACGCCGACAAATTCCAGAATAGCGCGAGTACCGGCATCTCCCAGCCGCGGCTTGGCCAACCGCAGAATGCGAGTATAACCGCCGGGCCGGCCGACAAACCGCGGGGCGACCTCGCTGAAGAGAATCCGCACGGCCTGCTTGTCCCCTAGCAACTGGACGGCACGTCGGCGAGCCACGACCACCGGAGCCATGGCATTGGCCCACTGCCTCCACTTCGGGCTCTTGCGCCAGGCCCGCCAGGCCTCGGTGTTGCGCTCGGCCGCGGTGGCGTATTGTTTGGCGTCTTCGAGCGCCGATTGCGTCCGGCAAGCCAGGGTGATGCAACGCTCGACGAGCGGGCGAACTTCCTTGGCCTTTTGGATCGTGGTGACAACTGCGCCCCTTGACCTTGGGCTTGTTCTCGTCATCGTCGGCGTCGCGCTCGGTCAGAAACAAGCTCGATGCCAAGTTGCGCAGCATGGCCCGTTGATGACTGGGACAACGGCCGAGCGTGCGGCCTTTTCGTCGATGTCGCATGACTGGGATCGCTTATGGTTTGGATGCTGGTTGAATCAACGGGTTGCTTTTTCTTGGGGACGCGTACGTGGGACGACGGGCGGGACTATTTGTGCGGCCAGACGGCTGTGGCCGCCCAAGCCCGTCTTAGACGCTGGTCGTAGCCGGAACTCGCATTCCCAGCCGCAGCCCCATTTCTGCAAGCTTGTCTTGAACTTCGTTGAGGGTCGTCTCGCCGAAATTGCGAACTTCGAGCAATTGATCCTCGTTGCGGCGAACCAGGTCGCGCACGGTATGGATGTTTTCCGATTCCAGGCAATTGGTTGCCCGCACCGAGAGCTTCAACTCCGCCAAACTCATGTTCAGCTTGGACTCGAGGGCGATGTCCGAAGACCCGCCGGTCAAGGCGCGGCCAGCCGTGTGGACGCGAGCGCCGATCTCGGTGTATTGCACGAACGGGTTCAGATGCTTCCGTAGGATCTTGGCCGACTCGACCAGGGCCATCTCGGGATGGATCGAACCGTTGGTCCAGATCTCGAGCGTTAGCCGGTCGTAGTTGGTCTTCTGACCGACGCGCGTCTCTTCGACTTCGTAACGCACCCGCACCACCGGGCTGTACACCGCGTCGACCGGAATAATGCCGATTTCCTGAACGTTCGGGCTGTGCTCCGTGGCGGGCACGTAGCCCCGTCCGTTTTCAATCACCATTTCCATGATGAAGGGCACGTCGTCCGTCAGCGTGGCGATCACGTGCGACTTATTGATCACTTCCACCGTGTCGTCAGTTTGCACATCGTGACCGGTGATGACGCCGCGAGTGTTCTTTTCGATGCGCACGACCTTCGTCGATTCGCTGTGGTTTTTCACCACCAGCGATTTGACGTTGAGGACGATGTCGGTCATATCCTCGACCACGCCCGGCAAGGTCGTGAACTCATGCTGCGCTCCGTGCACCTTGATTTGGGTGATCGAGCTGCCTTCCAGGCTGGATAGCAGAATACGCCGCAGTCCGTTGCCGATCGTCGAGCCGAAACCGCGCTCGAATGGCTCGGCGACGAACTTGCCGTAGGTCGAGGTCAACGACTTCTGTTCACAGGTGATCAGGCTGGGCAATTCCAGCCCGCGCCAACGAATATGCATACTGGCCTCCAGAGGCACCCGGCGCCCGACGAGTCAAGCGGCCGGCAAAAACGAACGGTTCAAGGTAACGCAGCTAAGCTCTTGCGGCATGGACGCAGCGTCGCGCAGCGCGACTACTGCGAGCAAAGTTCGATAATCAACTGGGTCTGCACCGGAATGGAGATGTCCTCCGCTTCCGGAATGCGGAGCACGCGGCCCTCGGGGATCGCCCCTTCCGCCATCGACAGGAAATCCGGGACCGTGCGGCGGTGTTCCGCCAGGTTGGCTTGCACGAACTGGAGGCTCTTGGCCCGGTTCTTCACGCGAATCACATCCCCGGGCTTGACGATGTAGCTGGGAATGTTCACGTGCGAGCCGTTGACCGTGATGTGCCCGTGGGCCACCAACTGCCGTGCCTGAGCCCGGCTCAAGCCAAAGCCCAGCCGATGCACGATGTTGTCCAGCCGGCGTTCCAGCAGGCTCATCAGCGCGCTGCCGGTATTGCCTTTAGTGCGCGTGGCTCGTTTGAAATAGCCGCGGAACTGACGCTCCAGCACTCCGTAGTAGTGCTTCACCTTTTGCTTTTCGCGCAAGTGAACGCCGTAGTCAGTCTGCTTTCCGCGGCGGTACTGATGCATGCCGGGCGCCGAGTCGCGACGCTCGATCGCACACTTCGGCGTGTCACACCGCGTGCCCTTCAAAAACAACTTCAAGCCGTCGCGACGACACAGTCGACAAACGGGACCAGTGATGCGAGCCATGCGAATCTCTGAATGAAAGTGGACTGAAGAAATTTATTAGACGCGGCGCTTCTTGGGAGGACGGCAGCCGTTGTGCGGCAGCGGCGTCACGTCTTCGATCGATTTGATGGTCATGCCGGCGGCCTGCAGGGCCGTGATGGCACTCTCGCGGCCGCTGCCCGGACCCTTTACGCGAACTTCCAGTTCGCGCACGCCGAACTTGGCCGCTTTTTCAGCACACTGCTGGGCGGCCATCTGGCCGGCGAACGGCGTGCTCTTGCGGCTTCCTTTGAAACCGCTCGTGCCGGCACTCGCCCAACACAGGGCATCTCCCTTGGTGTCGGTGATCGTCACGCTGGTGTTGTTGAACGTGGCGCGAATGTGGGCGATGCCCACGGTCACATTGCGTCGCGCCTTGCGTCGTTTACTCTTTGCCACAGCTGTTGCGCTCCTGCCAATCGATGCCGCTGAGTTTCATGAAAATAAGTCAATAATTTACTGTATGCCCGGTTAGCGGGTCCGAGGTGGATCGCGTAAAAGTACCATGCGTGCGATCGGTGAGCCTCTCGACTGGCGTGCCACCGCACAAGCCCGAAGGGGGCTTATCGCAAGTCCTTGACGCCCTTCTTTCCGGCGACGGTTTTCTTGGGGCCTTTACGGGTGCGGGCGTTGGTTCGAGTTCGCTGACCGCGCACCGGCAAGCCGCGACGGTGTCGCAAACCGCGGTAACAGCCAATGTCCTTGAGCCGCGCAATGTTCTGGGCGACCTGCCGTCGCAACTGGCCCTCGACCACGTAATCCTTGTCGAGCAGGGCCGCCATGCGGGCCACCTCGTCCTCGTGCAGTTCGCGGGCCTTCGCATGCGGGTCGACGCCGGCCTTATGGCACAATTCGAGCGCAATCTTAGGCCCGACGCCGTACAAGTATTGCAACGAAATCGCCGTCGGACGATCGTTCGGAATATCCACACCCAACAAACGCGGCATCGTTGATTCACTCCTGCAGGGCCAGCAGCTCGGCTTGTACCGCAGTGCGCCCTGGTGGCATTGGTGACCGTCGGGATTTACTGCCCGGCGGATGGGTAATTTGCGGTTAAGTTACAGGCTTCAAGGCATCCCTTGGGAGTCTCGAACGCCAGACACTGCTGGCCCGAACTCCTAGCCTTGACGCTGTTTGTGGCGTGGATTACTGCATACCACGAAAACCACGCCACGGCGGCGGACAATTTTGCAATGTTCACAGATGCGTTTTACGCTGGCGCGGACTTTCATAGCTTTTTCTGGCTAAATTCGACTTTGGGTCAAAGCGTATAACTATAAACTTTGGTGGGCAAGGCCCGCAAGCCCCGCACCTCACGTTTTTCGGTTGGTCTCTGTTCCGGCCGCAGAGGTTCCTCCTCCAAAGACGCTGGTTCCTCCTCCAAGGACACCGGTGGAGGACGTAATTTTGCTGTCGGAATCTCTCCGGATGTGTGCTAGCAGCCCGCGTACTAACGGCCGTTTTCGTCGGGAGGCGAGGTCAGCACCCAAACGCCATTCTCGGTAATGGCGATCGTATGTTCGAAATGGGCGCTCGGTTTTCCGTCCTGCGTCGCCTGGGTCCAAAAATCTGGCATCGTCTTGACCTGCTTCGTCCCCATGTTCACCATCGGCTCCACCGCGATGACCAGGCCCGGCTCCAGGGCAAAGTCTCCGTTGCGGCGAAGTTGATTACTGACGAAATTGGGAACTTGCGGATCTTCGTGCATTTCGCGGCCGATGCCGTGGCCCACAAAGCTTTCCACCACGGAAAATCCAGCGTCCCGCACATAGGTGGCCATTTCCGAAGCGACTTGGCTCCAGCGATTCTTCTCAGCCCATGAGCTTGATGGCCAGGTTCAGCACGCCGCTGGTCACTTCCAGTAGCCGGGTCACGTCCGGCGCGATTTGGCCGACGGGATGCGTGATGGCGGCATCGCCGCACCAGCCGTCGAACTTGCAGCCGGTGTCAATGCTGACGATGTCGCCCGATAGCAGTTCCCGGTCGCCGGGAATGCCATGCACCACTTCGTCGTTGACGGAAATGCAGGTCACGGCCGGAAACGGAATTTTGCCTGGCACGCCCTTGAACAACGGAATGGCGTGGCGTTCTTCAAAGAACTTTTCAATGGCCGCGTCGATCTCGCCGGTCGTGATGCCTGGCTTCACCAAAGCGGCGGCCACTTGATGCGCTCCCCAGACCAGCAGGCCCGCCTTGCGCATCTGTGCGATTTCACGGGGCGAACGAAGTATATGCACGCGGACACCGCTTCCGATTCAGACTGCCAACTTCCGGGTTTGGGTCAGGAACTTCCTGAATCCGAACTCCGCGAATCATCAATCCGAAGTTACTTGTGGTTCGTGACTCTCAAATTGTTTTAACTTAGCCTGGATGCGGGCGAAAACCTCGTCCGCTGATAAGCTTCCGTCGATCGGATAAAGCAGCCCGCGCCGCTGGTAAAAATCCGACAAAGGTGCCGTCTGTTCCAGGTAACCGTCCAATCGCTGGCGAATGATTTCAGGCTTGTCATCCTCGCGCCGCCTGGACATCAAGCGCCGCAGCAGTTCGTCCCGATCGACCTTTAACTCCAAAACACCCGCTAACGGAGTGCCGCGCGCGGCCAGAAATCCATCCAGCGCCTGAGCCTGCCCCAGTGTGCGGGGAAATCCATCCAGCAGGAAACCTTGCTGACAATCAGGTTCGGCCAGCCGCGCCTCCACCAAATCCAAAATCAACGGATCGGGCACCAGATGGCCCCGCTTCATGTATTCTTCGCTGATGCCCCCCAGCTCCGATCGTTCCAGGATCGCCCGCCGCAGCATGTCGCCAGTCGAAATGTGCGGGACTTTCAAGTAGGCTTGCAGCTTTTGTGATTGAGTGCCTTTGCCGGACCCGGGTGGACCCAAAAAGACTATCCGCATTCACTCCGCTCCCCGCACACACGGCTGGCAATTTCGTAGTTTCCCGCTGGGGTTGCGTGTTTAGTTTTTCTCGAGCAGACCGCGATAATTTCGCATCACCAAATGGCTGTCGATCTTTTGCACCAGGTCGAAGGCCACGCTCACGGCGATCAGCAAACCCGTGCCGCCGAAGAAGCTGGCCACCTGAGGCGGTATGTCGAACAGGCCGGCGATGACCGTCGGCGTCACCGCCACGACCGCCAGGAAACCAGCCCCGACATACGTGATTCGCACCATCACCTTTTCCAGGTAGTCGGCAGTTCGCTTGCCGGGCCGATAGCCGGGAATGAATGTGCCGAAGCCCTTGAGGTTCTCGGCCATGTCCTTGGGATTGAAGGTGATCGCGGTCCAGAAGTAACAGAAGAAGTAGATCAGCACGACGTACAGCAGATTGTAAATGTACGACTGTCCGCGCGTGAAAGCGTCGTGCAGACCGGCCAATAACGCGTTTTGCGGATAGGTCCCGCCAGCGAGGTAAAGATAATCGAGGGAAACATCAGCAAGCTGCTGGCGAAAATAATCGGCATCACGCCGGCCTGATTGACCCGCAGCGGCAGGTACTGCCGGGTCCCGCCGTAGACACGGCGGCCGCGCACGTGCTTGGCGCTTTGCGTGGGAATTCGCCGCTGCCCGAGCGTGATAAAGACCACGCCGGCCACCACGGCCAGGAATAATACCGCCAGCAGCAACAGGACTTCGATCCCCAGCTTGCCCGAGCCGCCGCCCAGTTCCGGCGACGACCGTTCCCAAAGCTGCTGAAACGCGCCCGGCATGGCCGGCCAGAATGCCCGCCATGATCAGCAAGCTGATGCCGTTGCCGATGCCGAATTCGTCGATTTGCTCGCCCAGCCACATCAAAAAGATCGTGCCGGCCGTCATCGTCAGCACGGTGACCACCTGCCAGCCGAAGGCAAGATTGCCCGACTCGTTGAGAAACGTGTCTTTGACCAGATGGCTCTTCAGCAGAAAGCCGAGATACATCCAGCTTTGCCCGATGCAAAGCACCACGGTGGCGTAGCGGGTGTATTCGTTGATTTTCTTGCGGCCGCTCTCGCCCTCTTTTTGCAGCCGCTCGAGCGGCGCCCAAACGCTCCCCAACAACTGGAAAATGATCGACGCCGAAATGTAGGGCATGATGCCCAGGCCGAAGATCGTGACCTGGTTGAGCTGGCTGGCGCTGAACACGGCCACCTGCTGAAACAGCTGCGCCGAGGCCCTTGGTGTTCTGGAAAAAGGCCGTCATCGCGTCCTGGTCGACGATCGGCAGCGGAATCTGCCAGCCGACCCGATAGACCGCCAGCAGGCCTAGCGTGAAGAGAATCTTCTTGCGCAGCTCAGGAATCGTAAAGACGACGCGAAGTTTTTCCCACATGGTTCCGTCCCGTCGTTAGTCCTTAGTGTTGACCGGCATCGTAGCACAGCCAATGATATCAGTAGCCGACCCAGCCGCCCGGCTATTAGACAACAACGACCTGGCGCAGATGCCTGCCTGGCCCACAGAGGACGGGCGGTAGTGACGGACAATTCCAGCTAGATTCGCGCCTAACTAGCCGGTCGTCCGCCGCCGCCGTCTTGGCCCCTTTGCGGACGCCTTTGACCACGGGAGCCTTGCCGGGGATGACGACGACTTCGCCGCCGGCCTGCTTGATTTTTTCCAGGGCACTGGCACTGAAACGGTGGGCCGAAATCTTCAGCTTCTTGGTCAATTCGCCTTCGCCGAGGACCTTCAGTTCATCGTAACGGCCCTTGGCCAGGTTCTTGGCCTTGAGGCTGGCGCCGGTGACTTCCTCGCCGGCGGCGAAGTTTTGTTCCAGGTCGCCGACGTTGACGACGGCCACGATCGCCCCCCACTGGTTGTGGAAGCCGCGCTTGGGAATTCGCCGAATCAGCGGCGACGCTCCGCCTTCGAAAATCGGCGGCGCCGACCAGCCGGCCAATTGGCCCTGACCCTTGTGGCCGCGACCGCACGTCTTGCCGTGGCCCGACCCCTTGCCGCGACCGACACGCTTCTTTTTCTTGTGCTTCAGAATGCCGCGATGGACGTCGTTCAGATTCATGACAGGGTCACTCCCCGCAGGCGTTCCACCTCGTTGCGGGTGCGCAGTTGCTCGAGCGCCGCCATGGTCGCCTTGACAAGATTAGTAGGATTGTTCGAGCCGAAGCTCTTGGTGAGGATATTGCGAATTCCGGCCGCTTCGCACACGGCCCGCACGGCGCTGCCGGCGATCACGCCCGTGCCCGGGCTGGCCGGCACGAGTTTGACTTCCGCGGTGCCGTAGCGGCCGACGACGGTATGGGGAATCGTGCCGGCATCCAGGGACAACTCCAGCATGTTGCGAGAGCCTTCTTTGACGGCCTTTTCGACGCTGGGGGGCACTTCGTTCGCCTTGCCGTAGCCCCAGCCCACTTTGCCGCGACCGTTGCCGACGACGACCATGGCCGCGAAGCTGAAACGACGTCCGCCTTTGACCACCGCGGCGCAACGCTTGATCTTGACAACCTTGTCGATCAACTCGCCACGATTCTGATCGTGCGACCCAGACTGGCCACCGCCTCCAGATCTTCCTTCAGACTGCCTTCCGGATCGGCCGGAGCGTCCTCCGCCACCGGCCGCCACCTTGGCCGCCGCCCCCTTGGCCGCCGCCCCTGCCGCCGCCGCCACCACTGCCGCCACTACCCCCGCCACCTCGATTTGGTGCTGCGCCCATTTAGAACTCCAGTCCTGCGGCGCGAGCCGCATCTGCTAACGCGGCCACACGGCCGTGATATTGGCAAGCTCCTCGATCAAACGCAACTTGTTTCACGCCGGCGGCAATGAGCCGCTCGGCGATGGCTTTGCCCACGGTCTGGGCCGCTGCCTTGTTGCCGCCAAACTTCACATTCCCGGCCAGTTCCTTTTCGACAGTGCTGGCGGACGCCAAGGTGCGCCCCGCCATGTCGTCGATTACCTGAACATAAATGTGTTTGTGGCTGCGAAACACGCTCAGCCGTGGCCGAGCGGCGGTTCCACGGGTGCGTTTGCGAACGCGAAAGCCGCGCCGCTGACGCTGTTGATAGATTGCCTTACTGTGATTCACGACTGATTCCGCACTTTAAAAAGTTGGAGGCTTACTTGCTCATGGCCTTGCCGGCCTTGCGACGGACGACTTCGCCGTCGTACCGCACGCCCTTGCCCTTGTACGGCTCAGGCTTGCGGACACTCCGCACTTCGGCCGCAAATTGGCCGACTAACTGCTTGTCGCTACCCTTGATGACCACATGGGTCTGATCAGGACAGGTGACGGTCAGGCCCGCGGGAATCGGCTTCTGGATTTCATTGGCGAAGCCGACCCGGAGCTGCAACACTCCCTTCTGGATCGCGGCGAGGTAACCCACGCCGACGATCTCCAGTTTCCGCTCGTAACCCTTGGTGACTCCGACCACCATATTCTGAAGGACCGCGCGGCTCAAGCCGTGCAAGGCACGCGCCTGCCGCGTTTCGGAACTGCGCATACGACAGCTGCTTCGCGGCTTCGTCAACCTGAATCGAAACCTCGGGCCGGAAGCTCCAGTTCAACTTTCCCAGCGGGCCTTCGACGGTTAGGGTGTTCTGGACGATGCCGACCTTGACGCCGGCCGGCAGCTTCACGGGTTGTTTACCGATACGCGACATGGTTCGTCACCTGTCCATCAATCTCTAAAGGACGATCCCTAAAGACGATCGCTAAAGGAATGTTGTTTGTCACTTACCCCAGGCGGCAGCCCTAGTCGGAAGACGCAATCGGCAGTCCTTGGCCCCATTTACCACAACTCACAGAGCACTTCGCCTCCCAGCTTGCGCTGGCGGGCTTCGCGGTCGCTAATCACCCCGCGGCTGGTGCTGATGATCGAAATTCCCAGTCCATTGAGCACCGGGCGCAAGGCATCCGCTCCGCTATAAACGCGACGGCCGGGCTTGCTGACCCGTTTAATATGGCGGATAACGCGTTCGCCGTTTGGCCCGTACTTCAGTTCAATGCGCAATTGCGGCACCGGGTCGGCGGATTCCTCCCGCCAGTCCCAGATGTAGCCCTCGCGCTTGAGCACTTCCGCCAATCCGCGCTTCACCTTGGACAACGGCATGGTGACGTGCGGGCGCTCTACGCGCACCGCATTGCGGATTCGGGTCAACATATCGGCGATGGGATCGGTCATCATATTGGTTCTGGTCCCCTCTCTTACCAGCTCGCCTTCTTGACACCTGGAATCAAACCATTGTCGGCCAACTTGCGGAAACAAATCCGACAAAGGCCGAACTTGCGATAGACCGCCCGCGGCCGACCGCAAAGCTTGCACCGCCGCACTTTGCGGCTGCTGAATTTCGGCTCGCGGAGAGCCATCGCAATCTTCGATTTGCTAGCCATGCAGGCTCCTATTCACAATCACAATTGTCGTGCACACGAGCACATTATCCGATCATCCGGCCCTTTGAGCGAACCCGATTGTTTCTTGTCGAGCCCTGACCGCTCGAAGGCCCGACCACTCAGGCCGCACCCACGGCACTCGGCTTCTTGGCGGCCGGTTCTTCCGCTTTAAACGGCATGCCAAAAGCCCGCAGCAATTCCCGCGAATCATCGTTGCTGGTCGACGACATCACGATGGTCACGTTCATGCCTTGTGGCCGCAGGAACTTGTCAGGATTCAATTCCGGAAACACCAGTTGTTCTTGCAGACCCAGGCTGTAATTCCCGCGGCCGTCGAAGCCGTTCGGATTCAAACCACGGAAGTCGCGCACCCGGGGCAACGCCAGCGAAATCAGCCGGTCGAGAAATTCATACATCCGCCCACCACGGAGCGTCACCTTGCAGCCGATGGGCATGTTTTCACGCAGCTTGAAACCGGCGATTGCTATGCGCGACTTGGTCACGAGCGGCTTCTGGCCGCTAATCTGCGTCAGCGCCGCGACGGCTTCTTCAATGTGCTTCTTCTCGGTAACCGCGCTGCCGACTCCCATGTTGATCACGATCTTTTCCAGCCGCGGAAGAGCGTGCAGATTACTACGACCCAGCTTTTTAGCCAGAGCCGGCAAAACTTCCTTTTGGTACCGCTCGAGCAAACGGGGCACGACAGCCTCGGTTTTCGTTGCGGGGGCTTTTTCAGTCTTCTTCTTGGCCATGGCCGACACTCGACAAAATATTGTATCAGTTAACTAGGTGAACTTGATCGCCGCTGAGACTCTTCCGCCGTCTGTGCGTCGCGGTTATTGCGACTTGGCGGCGGCCTTTTTGGCGTGGGACGGTGCGATCTGCCCAATTCCCGCGGAACACTTCTTGCAATACCGCTCCTTGCTGCCGTCAGCAAGAAGCCGGGCACCCGTGCGACTTGCTTTTCCGCAAGCGCGTGCAAACCAACATCACATTGGAAATTGATACCGGCATTTCCTTGGACAAACGTCCGCCCTGCATGTTGCGCTGACTGCGCTTCACGTGGCGGTACACGCGGTTAATTCCCTCGACGATGACCTTGTGCTCGTTCCGGAGCACCCGCAGCACCTTGCCGCGCGTGGGCTCGCTGGGGGTGCCACGATCTTCGCCGGCAATGATTTCAACGATGTCGTCAACGCGAATATGCATCACACCACCTCGCTGGCGAGGCTCACGATTTTCATGAAATTACGGTCACGCAGTTCCCGCGCGACAGCCCCGAAAATACGGGTGCCGCGGGGATTCTTGTCATTGTCGATCAGGACGATCGCGTTGCGGTCGAACCGCACGTAGCTGCCGTCGCTGCGGCGAGTGGGCTGCCT
The DNA here is from genome assembly GCA_963807715.1 of uncultured Planctomycetia bacterium. Lineage (GTDB taxonomy): Bacteria > Planctomycetota > Planctomycetia > Pirellulales > PALSA-1355 > CAWECK01. The sequence continues at coordinate 625,057 of CAWECK010000007.1, read as the reverse complement.
GCAGCGGACCACGACTCCTTTCACGACGCTCTTCTTCTTGACGTCGCTGCCGGGAATCACGCTCTTGACGCTGCACACAATGACGTCGCCCAAGCGGGCGTAACGTCGGCGGGTGCCCCCCAGCACCTTGATGCACATGACTTCCTTCGCGCCGGTGTTGTCGGCCACGTCGAGTTTGGTCTGCATCTGAATCATGTTCGTTACCTGTTGGCGTCTTGGTTCGTCGTTTGGCGGATCGGAATTGTTTATCCGGTCCGGCGGGGCCTAGGAATGCAATCCCAGGGTTTTGTTGAATCGTTGTTGGTTTGTTGGGGCCGCTTCAGGATGCGTGAGCGGGTACCTCGGTGTCGGTTCGGTGGGCGGCTTTTAACGCGGCCAGATCGACCAGGCGGCTCTTGGTCACAATCCGCACGAGTTCGTACCGCTTGGAACGGGAACGGGGTCGCGACTCGATGATCTCCACCGTGTCGCCGATGTGCGACTCGTTGTTTTCATCATGCACGTGGCACACGGTCTTGCGACGCAGGATCTTGCCGTACTTCGCATGCCGCACCTGCCGGGAGATTTCCACCCGCCGAGTCTTCAGCATCTTGTCGCTGGTCACAACACCGATCGATACGCGCTTTGCCATGGTTAGCTATTATCCTTTTTCTGCGCGGCTGGCTTGCCGGCCGCACTATCCGTTGAATCGGCGCCGCGTTTCGTTGCCGCGAGTTTCGCTGACGCGCCACTCGTTGACTTGGGAGCCGCCACGCTCGCCGTGGCAACACCGCCGCCCGTGGGAGCTGCAACGCCGCCCGCCGTCTTGATGGCCCGTTGGGTTTGAATCGTCCGTACGCGAGCGATCAGGCGGCGCTGCTTGCGCAGTTCGCTAGGAGCGTCCAACCGCTCGGTCTGCGCTTGCAGCCGCAAGCGGAACAGATGTTCCGCTGCGTCCTTGAGCGTCAGAGCAAGCTGCTCGTCGCTCATTTCTCGCAGTTCTGAAGCCTTGGTCATGTCTCGAATCCCCTCTGAATCGCCTGCTTCTCAGGAACCGCTGCGCCGCAAAAATCGCACTCGCACCGGCATCTTGTGAGCCAATCGCGAGAAGCAAATCCGGGCAGCCTCTTCCGAAATCCCCGAAATCTCATAGAGCACGGTGCCGGGCTTTACCACGGCCGCCCAATACTCCGGTTCTCCCTTACCCTTACCCATGCGGGTTTCCAACGGAATCGAGGTAATCGATTTATGCGGAAACACGCGGATGTACAAACGGCCTTCGCTACGCAGGTACTGCTGAGCGGCGATGCGCCCGGCCTCGATCGTCTGAGCGCTGATCCAGCCGGCTTGCGTAGCCTGCAAGGCGAATTCGCCAAAGACGCAGCGGTTGCCGCGAGTGGCGTTACCTCTTATACGTCCTCTTTGGCTTTTTCTGTGCTTGACCCTCTTGGGCATCAGCGCCATCGGTCTGGTCCTCTTGATACATGCCTTGGTTGACCCACACCTGAATCCCGATATGGCCTTGGGCGGTCATGGCTTCCGTAAAGCCGTAATCAATCTTGGCCCGTAGCGTCGACAGCGGAATCGACCCGACAATCGACTTTTCCCGACGAGCCATTTCCGACCCGCCGAGCCGGCCGGCGAGCTGAATCTTAATTCCCTTCGCGCCGGCTTCCATCGTGGTTTCCATGGCCCGCTTCATGCAGCGGCGGAAACTGGCCCGCTTGCTCAACTGCTCGCCGATGTCCTCGGCCACAAGCTGCGCTTGCAACTCGGGCCGGGCGATTTCTTCAATCTTGATGTTGATCCGGCGTCCGACCAGTTCCTGCAATTCGTTCTGCAGCCGTTCGACCTCTTGCCCCTTGCGGCCGATGATGATGCCCGGCCGAGCTGTGAACAGAATGACTTTGACCTCGTCCCGGGTTCGCTCAATTTCGACTTTGGGAATCCCGGCGAAGCGGTATTTGTCCTTGATGAACTCGCGGAGCTTGTGGTCTTCGAGCAGCAGATTCGAAAACTCCTGCTTCGACGCGTACCAGCGGCTCTTCCAACCGATCATGATGCCGGTGCGGAAACCGATTGGATTGACCTTTTGACCCATAACATCCCTCTGCGGGAAAAGTTTCTAAATTCGTGCCGCGTTCGGAAATCCGCAACGCTAACTTGGTTCCGCAACGCTAACTTAATGTGTCCAGCGATACCCGAATGTGCGACATCCGCTTCTTGATCTGAAAGGCCATGCCGCGAGCACGGGGGCGAATGCGTTTGAACATCGGCCCCCCGTCGATCCGCGCGTCGACGACCACCAGGTTGCCGACGTCGGCGGCCCGACGATCTTCAGCGTTTCCCAGGGCGCTCTTCAGCACCTTCTCCAACAGCCGAGCGCCACGCTGCGGCTGATACTTGAGGATTTCCAAGGCCTCGTCCGCATGCTTGCCACGAATCATGTCAGCGATCGGGCGCACCTTGCGGGCGCTGATGCGAGCAAATTTATGAACCGCGTCGTAAGCCATGACCGTACATCCCTCGTACAAACCCGTCGTATGTCGACCTGAATCACCGCCGGCGATCAGCCGCGTGCTTTACTTCTTTTGACCCTTGCCGCCGTGGCCGCGGAAGGTCCGCGTCGGCGAAAATTCGCCCAGCTTATGCCCCACCATGTCCTCAGTGACAAACACCTTGATGTGCGTTTTGCCGTTGTGGACCAGGAAGGTGAAGCCCACGAACTCGGGCACGATCGTGCATGCCCGAGCCCAAGTCTTGATCGGCTCTTTGTTGCCCGCGTTGGTTAGCCGCTCGACCTTGGCGAACAGCTTCGGGGTGACAAAAGGTCCTTTCTTCAGCGATCGTCCCATGACTCGTCTCTTCTTTCGGTGGGACCGGTTTGCAGCGGCCCGTGGCGTTGGCGTTTACTCGGCGTTGGCGTTTTCACTTGGTTGGGCGGATAGACTGTTGCGCTGCGATCCAGGTTATTGTATCTTGAGCTGACCATAACGGCGCGACCGCCGACGACGGACCAACGACGCGTTCGACGGCTTGCGCCGCTTCCTGGTGCCGCCACCCTTGGCCGACTTGCCTTCCGGACTAACCGGATGTCGACCGCCCTTGGTGCGGCCTTCACCACCGCCGTGCGGATGGTCGATCGGGTTCATGGCGGTGCCGCGCACGTGGGGCCGGTGTCCCAACCAGCGGTTTCGACCGGCCTTGCCGATCACCACCGCGTCATGATCCGAGTTGCCGATGGCGCCGATGCTGGCCCGACAGGCGGCCGGAACGCGGCGAATTTCACCACTCGGCAAATTGATCTGTGCCCAATCCGCCTCACGGGCAGCCAGCGTCGCGCCGACGCCGGCCGAGCGGCACAACACGCCACCCCGTCCCGGCTGCAACTCGATATTATGAATTGTCATGCCCAGCGGAATGTTTCGCAGCGGCAGGCAATTGCCCACGGTCGGCGGCGAGTCCGGTCCGCTCATTACCGTCTTACCTGCCTCCAGGCCGGCGGGAGCCAGAATGTAGCGCTTTTCACCATCGACGTAATGCAGCAGGGCGATGCGGGCACTGCGATTCGGATCGTATTCAATCGAGTGAACCAGGGCCGGCACGCCGTCCTTGTTGCGGCGGAAATCAATCATTCGGTACATTCGCTTGTGACCGCCGCCGCGATGCCGAGCCGTGATGCGGCCTTGATTGTTGCGGCCACCGGTCTTGCGCTGGCGAATGAGCAAAGATTTTTCCGGGTCGACGCCCGGCGTCAACTCCTTGAAATCGCTCACCGTGGCGCCGCGACGGCCCGGTGTTGTCGGCTTGTATCGTCGAATTCCCATAAGTCACACTGTTTCTGATTTCCAATTGCGCTTCTGATTTCAATCGCGACCGTACGAGCGACCCACTTGCGACAGCACGAGCGACCCACTTGCGACAGCACGAGCGACGCTGCCGCCACTGCCAGTCCAGGGCTGAACCCCGGATTAAAAGAAGTCGATCCGATGTTCGGGACTGAGCTTTACGATGGCCTTTTTCCAGTCTTTCGTATAGCCACTGCTGAATTTGGTCCGGCGGGGCTTCCCCTTGCGATTCTGAGTCCGGACGTGCACCACCTTGACGTTGAACAATTCTTCGACGGCGTGACGCACCTGATCCTTGGTCGCCTGGCGATTGACCTCGAAAGCGTACGCATTGTAACGCGTCGAACGGTGCATGCCCTTCTCGGTTACCAGCGGCCGCAGAATGATCTGGTGCGGCAGCAGGTGGACTCCCGTGCCATCGGCAAATGTCGTGTTGTGTGTTGCGTCAACCATCAGATTCACTCAGCCAATCGAAAATGTGATTGCGTCAGTTCAGTATTCAGTATCTTGACCCGACTCGGTTTACTTATTTAGCCGCAGCTTCCGACTTGCCGGGCACCCGGCTTCGCAGGGCATCCAGCGCCGCCTTGGTCACCAGCACCCGATTCGGCTGCAAAACATTCAGCGCGTTCAGCCCGGCAATCGGCGACACCGTTACCCGATCGATATTACGGGCACTCTTGAACACGTTCACATCGTGATCGACGGTGGTCACCAGCAGGCTGTGCCCGCTGCAAGCCCAGCGCCTTGATGATCGCGGCCATGTCCTTGGTCTTGGGGGCCGAGAACTTCAAGTCGTCGATCACCGTAACTTGCGAGTCCTGAATCTTCGAGGCCAGTGCCATGCGCGTGGCCAACTGCAAAGCCTTGCGCGGCAGGCGAAACACCCAATCGCGCGGACGCTTGGCGAAAATGTGCCCGCCGCCACGCCGAATACCGCTGCGCCGCGAGCCGGCACGGGCATTGCCCGTCCCCTTCTGGCGATACATCTTCTTGGTTGTGCCGGCGACTTCGCCGCGACTCTTGGTGCGGGCCGTGCCCAAGCGCAGGTTCGACTGGTACATCACCACGGCATCGTGCAGCAATTGCTTGTTGATGCGGGGCGCCAGTTCGGTCGGGTCGATTTCATACGTCCCGACCTGGCCTCCGGTCCGATCAAATACAGTCAAGCTGGCCATCACTGAATCTTTCTTCCAACCCAGGAACCCTGTCCACGAGCACTAGGCAACACAGTCCCGGGCATTATTTGAACTAGGAAAGCTTGTTGGTTTCGCGAATCAGCACATAGCCGCCATTCGGGCCCGGAACGGCTCCACGGACCAGCACCAGATTGTTCTCGGCATCGATCCGCACGACCTTCACATTGCGCATGGTGCTGCGGGAATTGCCGTGCTGCCCGGCCATGCGGCGACCCTTGGGCACGTGACCGGGAAACTGCGACTGCCCGATCGAGCCCGCGATGACGATGCACCTTCTTCACACCGTGCGAGGCACGCTGGCCCTTCATGTTGTGCCGCACCATGACGCCGGCCGTGCCGCGACCCTTGCTGGTGCCGGTGACGTCGACGCGAGCGACGTTGGCCAGGAAGTCGACATCCAACTGCTGGCCGACCGTGTAGCCTTCGACGGCCCCGCGGAATTCGCGAACATAACGCTTCGGTTCGCTGTCAGCCTTCGCAAGAGGCTGCACGCCGGCCTTGGCCCGAGAGCGGGCCCGGCGACTATCGAGCTTGGCAACATGACCACGTTCACTGCGGCTGGCCAGCCGGCGGGGCTTATCGAGATAGCCCAACTGCACGGCCTCGTAACCGTCGCGCTCTTTGGTGCGCAACTGCAGGACCTGACACGGCCCGGCCTGAATGACAGTCACCGGGACGACATTGCCTTTGTCGTCAAATACTTGCGTCATCCCGACCTTGCGGCCGAGTAGTCCAATCGCCATCACAGTGTTCCTTGTGGTCAGTTGCTATTCGGGAGTTTGGAGTCGCTAACAGATGGGAACGAACGCGTCCCGCGACCCCGGCTTACCCGCACAGCTTCCGATGCATAGTTCACTCGGAGGTTTTCGATTTTGAGGAAACCCTTCGTGGCCGGCTCTTACAAGACAAGGCCATCGCCGTCAGGCTCTCCAAAATCTGTCAACGTACGCTTACTTCAGCTCCTTTGAGTCCGCCGGCCGATTTAGTGTCGGCTGGACGCCTTGATCTTAATGTCAACGCCAGCAGGCAGACTCAGCTTGTTCAACGCCTCGATCGTCTTGGCCGTCGCCTGGACGATGTCGATCAGCCGCTTGTGAGTTCGAATTTCGAATTGCTGGCGAGCCTTCTTGTCCACGTGAGGACTCGACAACACGGTGTACCGCTCGATCCGCGTCGGCAGCGGAATCGGCCCGTGAACTTCCGAGTTGGTCCGCTTCGCCGTGTCGACGATTTCGGCCGCACTTTGGTCGAGCACCGAATGGTCGTAGGCTTCCATCCGAATGCGTATGATCTCTTGCGAATGACCCGCCACGTTCCACTCCTGAGCTACTTACATCGATCACCCCTGGCTCATGGGGAAGCCTCGCATGATAGGGAAATCGGCCAGTTGTGTCAACGACCCCGTTTTTGATTTTCCGTCTGTCGAGTTTTGCTCGCACAGCCGCCTCGCCCCTGTCGTTGCATCTCCCCTGAATTACCTAAGTCAAATAAAATTGCCCATACCTCCGGCGGCGCCGGCCCGTACGCCGAGGGTTCCATCGAGCAGGTTGCCCGGCCCTGGCTCAGCCCGCGCATGGCACTTGAATAGCCGAACAAATTGGCCAGCGGCGCCTGGGCCTCGATCACCGTGTTGCGGCCGCGGGCCTGCGTGTGCGTGATGAGGGCCCGGCGCTGCTGCAAATCGCTGATGAAATCCCCCAGATTTTCCTCGGGCACAGTGATGTCGAGCTTCATGATCGGCTCCAGCAGCACGGTGCCGGCCTCCTTGAGAGCCTTGTTAAAAGCGTCGGCGGCGGCGTAGCGGAAGGCGATGTCGTTGGACTCCGTTTCGTGAACTTCGCCTCCCAGCACCGTGATTTTCACCTTCATCAGCGGGCAGCCGAGCGATCCGCCCCCTTGGGCCTGCTCTTTGAGCGTATCGAGCACGGCATCCAGGTACTCGCCCGGCAGCGAATCTCCGGCCAGGCTCAAGATCGTCACTGCCTGGGCGGACGGTCTCGAACGGCTCCATGCGGATCTTCACCTTGGCGAACAGCGATTGCCCGCCCTGCTGGCGATGGCATTCGCCGACCACTTCCGCGGCCCGCTCGACCGTTTCGCGATAGCTGACCCGCGGCTTGTGGACGCGGACGTTCAGATTGTAATCGCGCAGCAGTCGATGCTTGATGACTTCCAGGTGCAGTTCGCCCATGCCGCTGAAATCAGCGTCTGGCCGGTCTCTTCGTTTTCCCGGGCCCGGAACGTCGGATCCTGCCGCTTCATCATTTCCAGCACGTCGGCCAGCTTTTTGCGCTCCGTCGAGCTTTCCGGCTCGATGGCCATCGAGATCACGGTTTCCGGAAAGTCGATCGATTCGAGCACGATCGGCGCTTGCGCGTCGCACAGCGTGTCGCCGGTGATCGAATGCCGCAGGCCGATGACGCCGACGATGTCGCCGGCCTGACACGGCGGGCACTTGCTCGCGGCGGTCGGCCTGGATGTGCCACAGTTGCGGCACGTTTTCCTTCTTGTCCTTGCCGGCGTTGTAGACGCGCGATGCCGGCCTTGAGCTCGCCGGAATAGACCCGGACGTAGTGCAGATCGCCGTGCTTGTCGGCGTCGATCTTGAAGACCAGCCCGCAAAACGGCTCGTCGACGTCCGGCTTGCGAATCTCGACGGCGTCTTTTTTCTTGGGATTCGTCCCCTTCACCGGCGGCTTGTCCGCCGGGCTGGGCAGGTAAAAGGTCACCGCGTCGAGCAGCGGCTGAATGCCGACGTGATCCAAGGCCGAGCCGCACAACACCGGCACGATCAGTTGGTGCAGCGTGGCGTCGCGTAGGACGCGGCGGATCAACTCTACAGGCACGGGGGCTTTTTTCAGCACCATTTCGGCCAGTTCGTCGCTGAACTCGAAGAGTTTTTCGAGCAGCTCTTCATGCCACAGGTCGGCTTCGTCGCGGAGCTCCGCAGGAAGCGGCTGCCGGACAATTTCGCGGCCTTGGCTTTCCTGGCTGAAGGTCAAGTACTCTTGGGTCACCAGGTCGACCACGCCGCGGAAAGCGTCCGGCAGATGCGGCGGCCCGACGCCGATCGGCAATTGAACGGCGATCGGGTTCGCTTCCAGCCGCTCGCGAATTTCATTGAAGGTGGCATGAAAGTCGGCCCCCTCGCGGTCCATCTTATTGATGAAGGCCACGCGGGGCACGGCGTATTTGTCCGCTTGGCGCCAGACCGTCTCGCTTTGGGCCTCGACCCCTTCGCGGGCACTGAACACGACGACGCCACCGTCGAGCACGCGCAGGCTCCGTTCGACTTCGGCCGTGAAGTCGACGTGGCCCGGCGTATCGATCAGGTTGACGATGCAGTCGTTCCAGGGAAACGTCACGCAGGCGGCGCGTATCGTGATGCCGCGTTGCTGTTCCTCGGGGTCGAAGTCGGTGACGGTGGTTCCCTTGTCGACGTCTCCCATGCGGTGCGTGACGCCCGAGTAGAACAGCATCCGCTCGGTAACCGTGGTCTTGCCGGCATCGATGTGGGCGATGATGCCGATGTTACGGAGTAGTTCGAGGTTGCGAGTCATTGGGGGTACGCGCCAAAAAGGGCGGATGCGGGGCGAGGTTCCGGGCCCTGCCGTCCGAATGTCACGGGCTTTACGCCGGTGGTAGCTCGCAATCCAAAGCGGGACGGGGCGCATAAAATCGCCGCGGCGGAGCACGTCACGACGCGGCGCAAGGACGTTTCAGCCGGCACTAGCCTACCAAGCGAAGTGGGCAAAAGCCTTGTTCGCGTCGGCCATGCGATGCACGTTTTCGCGTCGCGAGATCGCCACCCCTTCGCGATTGTAGGCGGCCACCAGTTCGTCGGCCAGCTTCTCGTGGGTCGCGCGCCCTTTGCGTTCGCGAACCGCCATCAGGATCCAGCGGATCGCCAGCGATTGCTGCCGCGGGCGATTGACCTGCATAGGCACCTGGTAAGCCGCACCACCGACGCGCTTCGAGCGGACCTCGATCGCCGGCTTGACGTTCTCGACCGCCTGAGTGAAGACCTCGATCGGATCGACGTCGGGAATCCGCTTGTGAACGATGTCGAGCGCGTCGTAGAACACGGCCTGGGCGGTGCTCTTCTTGCCGCTGTGCATCAGGCAGTTGACGAACTTGCTGGCCAGCAACGATTCGTGGCGAGGATCTCCCGTCAATTTCTTGCGGCTGGCAGTAATGCGACCCATGAAACGGCTCCCGAACTTTTTTAACTGGATATGTGTTGGCGAACAGGACAGGGCAAAAACGCCGTCCACCTTGTTGGTTTGGTATTGTCGCTTACGACTTCTTGGCGCCGTACAAGCTGCGCGATTGCTTTCGGCCGTCGACGCCGAGCGTATCGAGCGCACCGCGGACGATGTGATAGCGTACGCCCGGTAGATCGCGAACGCGGCCGCCACGGACGAGCACGATCGAGTGCTCCTGCAAGCTGTGGCCTTCGCCCGGGATGTAAACGGTGACTTCCTTGCCGTTGGAGAGCCGCACGCGGGCAATTTTCCGCAGAGCCGAATTTGGCTTCTTGGGCGTCATGGTTTTCACCTGCAAGCAGACGCCGCGGCGTTGGGGACATTTCTCCAACACGGGCGACTTACTGAACTTGCGCGGCATCCGGCGCGGCTTGCGGACCAATTGATTAATCGTGGGCATATTCGCGGAAGCTTTCCAGGGCGTAGGGAGCAATCGTTCCAGAAAGTATTGAATCGTTCAGTTTAGCGAAGTGCCGAAGCGTGTCAAGCGATGTGTTCCTGGGGGTGGTGTCCCAAGAGTGAGTTGGTCGGGCATCTGGGCGGGTCGGGCGGGAGTGGGGACTAAATTAGAGACGTGGTAGGTTTGCTCAGCTTGAAAGTCTCTGGAAGCGCACAAACAGGCAGGCGAAGATCACCAGAATCGTGAGCACGACAGGCAGGGTAACGGCCAACCTAGCACGAGCCGTTGCAAGGGCTGATGGGCGTGAATCCGTTGTCGCTGGCGCGGGAGCCGAAGGGCGCAGAGCAGTCACAATTTCTCGGGCGGCTCCGGCGACGGCTCCGATGATCCCTCCAGTACAGGCAAGCAAGATGCACGGGATCGCGTAGTCGGCATACCGCCCAAAGAAAGCAAACCCAATTTCTGCCCCCAACCCGGCAGTGAGCAAGGACAAGCCGATGATTCTTGCAATCAGCGCCATGACCATGCCTTTCTCGTAAGAGCTCAATCAACAAGCAACAGGGCGGCGCTGCGCTTGCCCTGAACTATCTTGGCGCGTCCCCTTGGGGCTTTTTGACAGGCGGTCTGATTCGCTTTGCCCTGAAATCGGCAGAGTTGTGTAACCGGCTTACCACTTGAGCCCGAACTTTTCGCCGCCGGAGGTGCTGGCTCTGCCACCCTTTAGCGGCTGGGTCCGCTTCGGCGGAGCGGGCGTCTCTTCCGGTTCCGGCTCATCTTCCTTCTTTGCGGGGACCGCGCGGGCCTCCAGCGCTTTGAGCGACAGGCTGATTCGCTGCTGTTCGGGGTCGACGCTCTGCACGAGCACTTCGACCGTTTGTCCCTCTTGGACGATGTCTTCGACGCGCCATACGCGCTTGTGCGATAGCTCCGAAATGTGGATCAGGCCTTCAATGCCCGGTTCCAGTTTGACAAAGGCTCCAAACTCGGTGATCCGCGAAATTGTGCCGGTCGCTTTGCCGCGGCTGGGATAGCGATGCACGGCGCCGGACCAAGGACTTTCGGACAAGTCGCGGAAGGCCAGGCCGATCTTGCCGGTCTCGGGGTCGATCTTCTGGATCTTGACCTTTATCTTTTGGCCTTCTTCCAGCACCTCGCTGGCGTGCTTGATCCGATCCCAAGAAAGCTGGCTGATGTGAATCAGCCCGTCGAGCCCTCCAATATCCACAAAGGCGCCGAACTCGCGCAGGCTGCGGACTGTTCCCTCGCGGATCTGACCGACCTCGAGCTCCGCCATGATTTTCTCGCGAGCTTCGGCCTTTTCGCGTTCCAGCACGGCCCGGCGGCTCAGCACCAGCCGGCGACGCTCCGGCTTAACTTCCGTGACCACGCAGGTAAATTTTTGATCGACGAATTGCGACAGGTCCTCCACGCGGTACAGCGAAATCTGGCTGGCTGGAATGAAAGCGTGCAGGTGGTGGACCTCGCATTCCAATCCGCCCGTGTTATGGCCGGTCACGCGAGCGTCGACCACCATGCCTTCGGAGATCTGCGACCAATCCTCCACGGCGACGGCGCTGCCCGGCAATCCGAGCTCGTACAGCCCCTCGTCGAGATTGAGACGCGAAACGGTTACCTCCATCAGAGCGCCATGTTCCGGTGAAGCGTCCAGCGTGATGAGCTTCAGGATGCCTTGCCGGCGTCCGCCGAGGTCGAGGAACACGCTATCGCGGTGAACACTCAGAACGCGCCCGATGAGGCGAGTTTCCGGCTCAAGGTCGGCGTCGGCCGGCGAGCCGACATCAGTGCTGAGCACTTCGTCGAGGGGCGCATCGCCCAACGCCGCCGCCATTTCCATTTCCAGATCCGGCGTCAAGTCGGCACGGACATTCGGGACCGGCACCTTTTGGGTCGGCCCGGGCGCCGGTTTCGGCGGGGCCAGTCGTGCTGCTAACGAAGTTGGAGCCGGGGCTGGCAACCCCGGCGGCCTGCCAGGCGACGACAAAATAGTCCCGGGCGATTCGGCGGTTACAGTTTCCCCGGCCGTGGTTTCGCCGCCGTGCGCCTCGGCAGGGGCCGTGGGCTTGGGCGGCGTAATGGCTGCCGGCCGGGGCTGCAGCGGCGGGGGGACCATTCTGGGAATTGGCCGTTGCGAACCAATGCGAATCCGCGGGTGTTGGGCAACTGGCCGCGGTTTCGCGTCGACGGGTGCCCCGGCGGGCTGGCTGATTGGCGATGGAGCGGCAGTTGGCTGCACGGCTGCGCCCGGCGATTCGACGGCCGAATCCACCGAATTATCGCCAGAGGCCGTTTCGTGGGATGAGACGGTTTCGGCAGCAGGGGCGTTTTCTGGAGAGGGCGTCTCGTGCGAAGACACCGGAGAGTCGCTGGTAGTCATGGAAAAATCCGAGGTCCGCAAGATTCGTTGACAGAGGGGCTATTTGGCGAGGTCTATTCAGCGGCTGCGACTGCCACGCGATGGGCTCAATTGCCGATTCCCCGAATGTTGGGCGATTCCCCGAAGGTCGGCGGCTCTCGTGCGGGAAGATATCACAGCGGGGGTTTTGCTGACGCTTGGCCGGCCGGCGGGTAAATGCCGAATACGTGCCGGCTAGACTATCAAATTAGTTTAGCAATGGCGCGCCGCGATGTACAATGCTGGAAGCTCCGAAACAACTCAGCGGCCGTCACAATCGGTATTCATGGAATCAGCCGACGACCCTTCTTACCCATCGAGTCGATTCCTAATGCCTTCCAACTCGCCCCGAGTAAATTGGCCAATCTTGCGTATCGACGGTCCCGCGTATTATATGGTCAGGTAATGGCGGCGTAATCGCCGCGGGGTAGGTTGTGTATGTCCCGCTTCGACCCGCAAAGTTACGGACCGGTTGTCGCAACTCTGCTCGAAGGGGCGCCTCTTAATGAACTCGGTCCGGGCACAGCCAACGCGCGTGTGCACGACGCGCTCAAAGCCCTCACGTCAGAGATTCTAACCGGTGGTGCGGTGCTCCATGACCGGCAGATGGCGCTCGCTTGCATTGCCGCGTTATGGCTGCGCCACGATTATTGGGACCAGTCCCATAACGTCCTCCAAGACCTGGACATGCCGGAAGGCAGCTATTGGCACGGCATTTTGCATCGTCGCGAGCCGGACTTCGGCAATGCGCGCTATTGGATGCGCCGCGTGGGAACCCATGCGGTTTACGGTCCGCTCCTGGTAGGGGCTCGTCGGCTGACCGTCGAAGCGAAGCCGGCCCCGGCGGCGGCGTTCCTGCTGGAACAGAAGCTCTGGGATCCCGGCAGTTTCATCGGTTTGTGTGAGGAGGCCCTCGACGATAGTCCGCCGCTCAACACGCTCGTGAAAAGAATTCAGTGTCTCGAGTGGGAATTGTTGTTCGATCATTGCTTCGGGTTGGCCGTTGGCAAATGAAAGGATTAATTGCCCGAGCCCGAACCGGGGCGTAAGCCTCCGGATTCCCCCGGATACACTGACAAAGCATTCCCCCGCTCGTTTTTGTCGTTCCCCAAGGCGCAAACATGTTGGAATTTGACTTCGAGAAGAGCGTGGGTTACTGGGTCTTCGCCACCACCCATGAATTGTGCCGAGCCATGAATGAGGAGTTGTCTTCTCACGGCATCACCTATCGCCAGTGGGAAGTGCTGGCGTGGATCTCCAAGGCGGGCGAACAGTCGCAGAGCGAACTGGCCGAGCGCATGTTCATCGAACCGCCGACGCTCGTCGGAGTGCTGGATCGCATGGAGCGAGATGGCTGGATCGAGCGCGTTCCCGCAGATGGCGACCGCCGCAAAAAGCTAGTTCGCGCGACCCCGCGAGTCGAGCCCCTTTGGTCCAAGATGGTCGCCTGCGCACACCGGGTGCGAACCAAGGCGGTGCAGAACTTACGGCCGGAGCAACTGGCAGAACTGCGTGATATTTTGGACACCATCCGCGAAAACTTGAACGAACCCAGCGACCCGGCGCCATTGCCACCGTCGTCGTCGGCTTCGGCGGCGGCTTCCGGCACCTACCCCTAGGGCTGCGGGGATTCGTAAGCTATAAATGAATTCAGGAACCCTTGGAGGCAAGTCGCCTGGCGCGGCGTTGCCGAAGCGTCCCGGAACCGAATTTGCGGGCGCATCCCTATAAAATAGCGGTGGCAAATATGCCGTTTCAGTTTCTGTGTCCTCAGGGACATTTGTTGCAAGGAGACGAGTCTCAAATGGGGTTGCAAACGCAATGCCCGCTTTGCGGCGTTGTCTTCATCATCCCGCATGTGCAGGTACAACCCCAAGCCGCTCCTGTTTACCCCCAGTACCCACAACAGCAGGCGGCGCCGCAATACGAAGCAGCACCCTATCAGCAGCCCTACCAGCCGCAGTATGCCCCGCAGCCGCAGCATGCCCCGCAACCGGAGCCAGAGCCGCAACCAGAACCGCTGCCGCAGCCTGAACTGCGGCCTTCTGGTTTCCGACCTGGCTGAGGAAATTGCTGAAAAGGACATGCTGACGGCGCCTGACGATGTAGTCCCCGGGGTTGTGCACATCCCTTGCCCGAACGGGCATGAACTGGAAACGCCGGTGGAAATGATCGGCGAAGAGGTGCTTTGCCCACACTGCGGAGTGCAGTTCCGGTTACGGAACGAAGACAGCAAGGAATACCACATCCACCAAGAAAATCTGGAACAACGCCGAGCCCAATTCTGGCTCAATTGGGCTATCGCGGCGGCCGTGATCGTCGGTCTGGGCCTGCTCACGATGCTCATCATGATGGTGATGCACAGCTAAGCCCCCTTCAAATGATCTGCGGCGTGAAGCAAAACACCGGAATCAAGAGCGAGACCAGGCCGATCGCCAGGCGTGCCCAGCCCAGCGGCACCGTATCGTCCCGGCTTGGCGGATGATCGACGCCGAGCATCAACACGAGCACCAGCATCACGACCCATTGGTAATAGTCGGCGATGATCATGGCCGTGATCGACGCCAGCACGAAGCCGCGCGCGATCCAATGAGCTCGCCGCCCAAACAGGCCGTAGATTACATGGCCTCCGTCCAACTGGCTGACCGGGAGCATGTTCAGTCCCGTGATTAACATGCCGACCCAACCGGCCATCAACAACGGGTTCATCTCCAGTTTGGCATGCGGCGGCAGTTCCGGGCGTAAATGCCATGTAAGCAGCTTGAAAATGAGCGGTTCCCCGAGTCGGTTGCTCGCGGGCCCTGGCTCCGCCACGACTCCAAGCTTGATGCCGAACCAAATAATCGGCAGTGCGGTGATCAGGCCGGCCCACGGACCCGTCAGGCCGATGTCGAACAACTGCTTGCGGTCGGCCCGCGAGCCCTCCATGCCGATCACGGCCCCCATGGTTCCGGTCAGCATGATCGGAAAGGGAATGAAAATGGGCAGGCTGGCGGGCACGCCGTAACGGACGGTTTGCAGGAAATGCCCCATTTCATGCATCAGCAGAATCCCAATGACGGCCGCCATGTACTGCAGGCCGCTGGCCCAGTTCTCTGCGATCAGCGTGCCGGCCTGGACTGGATCGAATAGCAGTAAGTCTGGCCTCCAGTGCAACGCGCCGGCCCAGAACGTCGACGCGCAAGTCGCTACGAACAAGGTCAGAGGCAACCAAACTCGGCGCCGACGGAGGGAGCCGCAAAGGGCTGTGGTTGGCGCCTGACGCCACGCCCGGCTGGGCACCGTGGCATCATCATGCTGCCGACCTGCGGCCGGCTCGAAGGGGGGCAATGTTTCAGGCGGGTGAGACAACGGTGCCGGCACAGAACTATCGGACGGCATGGAGTCGTTCATCCGTTCCAGCATACCAGGGGAACGGATCGACGGCGAGTGGCCGGCACGGGTGCGCCTGTGGATGCAGTCATCTGGTCACGTTGTCGCCGCTAATAGATGCCGATGCTCTTCAGGGTATTGCCGCCGGATCGCTGCGCTGCCGCCAGGCAACGGGCGGCACTCTCCAGCAGCGACAAGGGAGCAAAGTTCTTCGGCGGCAGAGTCACCGTCGACAGGCCCACGCTGACCGCCATGGGAGTCAATTGTCCGTCCGGCTCCTCCACCAGGATCCGGCGGACGCGCGGCAGCAATTCGTTGGAAAACTCGCTGGCTTGATGGCGATCCCAGCCAGGAAGCACGATCGCGAAACGCGCCTGTCGGATTTGCAAACAGACCATCGCCGGGGCTTCGAGCGAACGGCAGACGTCTCCCAAGCGCTGCACCAATTTTTCCATTTGCAGCAACCCTTGCTCGCGTGCCAATCGTTGATAGCCGTCGAGTTCGACCAACGCCAGGCTCAAGGGGAGCCGGGCTTGCCGACAGGCCACCACGGCGTTGGTCAGCCAACTCAGCAAGTCCGGGTCGGTGTCCACCGCGGTGTCCACGGGCTGGCGGACCGCCGGCGCGGGACTTAGCAGGGGGAGCCGACCACTCGACGGACGCACACTCGGCATCGGAGGCGGCACTGCATCCGGCGTTTGTTCCGGCAATGCGGCGCTGGTCACCGCGGCTAACGCGGCCGCCATACTCTGGATTTGATCCAGGAGCTTGAACTCAACGTCGACCGGGCTGCGCACCGGCGGGCAGCCTGGAACAAATAGCTCGCGAGCGACGTCTTCGGCAACATCGGCCCATTGCGCGTGAGCCTGGGCCAGCACATCCCGATAGTCCAGTCCGCCGGGCAGATCCAGCGAGAATACATCGACCAGCGCATCGACTTTTTTCTGCAAACGCTCGCACAGGCCATGCAATTGTTCGCTCGACAACGGATGAGGGGATTGCAGCTGCCAACAAACGGGCCAATGCGGCGGGGCGTTGTTCGACCAGCAGGTCGGCCAGCAACTCAGCCAAACGCAGGATTTGCGGCAAAGCGCGCTGCGCGGCAGTCGGATCCACGTGGGAATATTCCGGCCGATCGGCCAGGACGCCGGTGGTCAGTGATTCTGGCAGTCCCCACAGCCCCAGCAGCCGGGACGTGAGTTCGCGATGGTCGAAACCGAAGGCTCGTTTCTCGAGCGCGCAAGATTGTGGTCTGTCGACCACGTCTGTTCCAGGAATTCCGCAAAGGGTTCTCCCACCTCTTG
This sequence comes from uncultured Planctomycetia bacterium, assembly GCA_963807715.1. Lineage (GTDB taxonomy): Bacteria > Planctomycetota > Planctomycetia > Pirellulales > PALSA-1355 > CAWECK01. The sequence goes on along the minus strand of CAWECK010000007.1, from coordinate 608,277 downwards.
CAGCAACACCAGCATGCCCAAGTCTTGCAACAGGGCCACCAGGAACGGCTCGTCTCCCGGGAGCCGCCAGAGCGATTCGCTCAACTCGCCGCGCCGCGGCGGCTTTGGTCAGCGTATGCCGCCAATACCGACACATAAACTTGCCGGCTAGTTTGTTGGAAGCAACATCCGAGAGGCTAAACCCCAGCACCAACAGCTTAAGCGGCTTGATGCCCAGCAGGGTCAACGCCTGATTGAGATCGCTGACTTCTCGACTCAGCCCGAATAGCGCGCTGTTCACGACCCGCAGCACTTTGCTGACGAGCGCCGGATCGTTTTCGATGCATTCCTTGAGGGCCCGGATATCGACCTGAGGCTGCCTGGTAAGCTCCAACACCTGCAGGGCCGCTGCCGGCAAGCTATACAACTGGCCAGCGCGCTTCGCGAACTGAGTCGAGCGCACGTATCGGCGTCCGTCATGGTTCTTTGCACGTTGAATCCTTGGGAGAAGCCCGCCGCGCAGATCGAGAGCCACGCGTCGATCGCCCGTGCCGATGGGAGGCCGTGGCGTGATCGGGAGTGATTTCTCCATCCTATGGCCACAGCGCAACTGTAGCTTAAGACTTCGGCAGGGGCCGTGTGCAATCCGGCGGCAAGGGCAAGGGTCCCAGGGAAATCGGCGGATCGTCGGACGACCCGTTCTGGGCGGCGCAATCGATACCGCCGCGCCAAGCGGAAAGAGAGCGGCGCAAAGCGGTGGCTGGTTTGGGGAGTCGATTCGGCCGCTGGGCCGTCCCGCGGGCGCAGCGGCTACTTGTCTTCTGGATTCAGAGTCTTGAACGTGAAGGCGGCAACGGCCCCTCCCAGGAAATTGGCGATCAGGTAGAGCATGAGGTTGTCCCAGGCGGAAAGACCCATCACGCTGATACCAACCGCGACGGCCGGGTTAAAGGCGCCCCCCGAAATTCCCCCCACGGCGAAGGCGCCCGTCAGCACGGTGAAGCCGATTGCCAGTCCGTAGAACGAGTTGCCGGAAGTCCCCTTGGCGGTTGCTACGTTGAGCACTACGTAGACGAGCGCAAACGTATACAAGAACTCGGCGAGAAAGGCGGGCCCGACCGTTTTACTGAGGTCCATGGCGGTAACTTTTCCCGCGGCTTCGGCATACAGGTATTTAACCACATTCGCCGCCACCACCGCGCCGATGACCTGAAATATCATGTACGGCAACACGTCGCGCGCGGGGCAACGGCCGCGCAGCCAAACACCCAATGTCACGGCCGGATTGAAATGTCCCCCGGAAAGATGCCCGCCGGCGAAAATCATGACCATCAATGCCGAACCGATTGCCAGCGGAGGAATCACCCCGGTTCCGCCTCCGATGACCGTGCAACCGATGGTCAGAACCAGAAAAAACGTGCCGATCAGCTCACAGATGTACTTATGCATGGTGTGTCCCCGAGCCAGGTTTGAGCGATTTTGAAAAGACAAACCGAATGCGGGCCCGACTCACTGCAGGAGACCGCCTGCATCCGTTTTTTGTTGGTCGCCATAATACCGTTGGGGTAGAAGTTACACAACGACAGGATGCTGCCGCCATCGCCCCGGCCGTCAACCGGCAGAATTGGAGCCGCAAGGCTCGTCGGCATGAGAACTCCGGCAGCGGACTGCGGGTAGAGGAATCAAGCCAGCGGCTCTTCAAACCCCTCGAGCCCTAGCGATTCGATCGGTTGCGACAGCACGTCGTTCGCGCAGCGCCGCTGCGGCTCTTCATCGGAAGGTTGGACCAGGACGCGGTTCCCGTGGACGTCGATGACTTTGACCCGTTGGCCGGCTTCGATCGGCATGCCTTCGCTGACCGCGTCAACGGTCATGCCGTCGACCAGCACCGCTCCGCTGGGCAGCATTAGCGTTTTTGCCACGCCGACTTTGCCTACCAGGTCGCGAAGCTTGCGCCGCTGCGGGCTGTCGGGCAGAAGATTCTTGCCGTCGGGCACCCCCAACAACAGCCGTTTGCCCATGGGAGTCAGCGGCCACCAGCGAAAGGCGAGCATCAATACACTCGGGACCGCCACGGCCGCCACCGCCAAGAATGCAAACCCGAGCTTCCAAACCGCGATGATAAAACGCCAGCCCGATCGAAACGACGATCGCGGAGACCGAGATGAAGCCCAATATGCCCCCCGTCGGTACAAAAACCTCGAGGAATAGCACCAACAAGCCCACGTAACAACAGCAGAGTTGACCAAGCCAAAGGATCCATCGTTTGCGCTACCGAATGAACTCGGAAACCCTGTTGCTTTTTACGTAAGGCGTACGGGCTGCATGCCGACGATCTTACCATGTCCGGGGCTCCAGGAAGAGAAGCCATCCATGTGCGTACCTGGTTGGGCCGGCTGTACCGGCCGTGGCGGGGTTTACGGCTCAACTACGGCCGGGACAGCCGGCCTTTCGGTGGGCCGCCCGGCCGTGTCGGCAATGCGCGACGCCGCACTTGGGAGCTTACCCAAATGCTGCTCGCGGTTTACGTCGCCGCCTGATCTGGCGGACTATCGGCGGAACGCACCACCACGCGGTTACCATAAGCTTCCACGACCACGACTTGAGCGCCGCGTGGGATCACTTCGCCCGAGGCGATGACGTCGACGACCGACTGGCCGAAACGAGCCTTGCCCGATGGTGTCAACTGGGTCGTGGCCACCCCCTGCTCTCCCACCAGGTAACTGAAGTCGACTACCGATTCGCGCTGCGAAAGGTCGGCCAATTCGTCGCCCGAAGGTGGCTCCAGCAACATGTGGCGCAGCATCGGACTATGGGGCAAATAGCGCTGCATGACGATTGCGGCGATCACGATGCCGGCGCCGACCGCGGCCAGTCCGAGCAGCGAGTCGCGCAATTGATGCATCTGGTATTCGTTTCGCGGCAACACGAACGTCTGGCTGGCCAAAATCAGCGAGCTGATGACCAGCAACCCGCCGCCCAGGCCGAACACCCCCGAGCCGGGCAGGACGAAGATCTCGAGCAGCACGCAGCAGATGCCGGCCAGAAACAGTAACGCCTCCAACCAGCCGGCCGTGCCGTCCAGATGCCTGGCTCCAGAAATACAGCAGGAAGCAAACTCCGGCCACGAAGCCGCCGATGCCGACCCCGGGCGCGTGCAGTTCGACGAAAAACGCCGCTCCTCCGACGAGCAGCAAGAACCCAGGCGACCGCCGGCGATGCCAGTGCGTCGATCAGATAGTCGGCCCAGCCGGGCTCGACCAGGGCCACATCGTTCTCCAGCCCGTACAACTCTTTGAACTCTCCAAAATCCTTGACGATGTGCCGGGCCACGCCGAATTTTTCGGCCGCAGCGCCGCTAAGTTGCAGCGGCTGGCCATTTTCAGTGATGACTTCGCCCCGGTTCCATTTGTCCCGATCCGGCTGCTCCGCTGCCTCGGCCTCGCAGAAATAAGCCACCTGGCCCGTGTCGCGCTGCGTGTAGCGGTAGACGGTCATGTTCGGATCGATCAGGGCCACGGTCATCGACCAGGATTGTTCCTTCTTCTTCGCCAGGTTCTCGCGAACCGTGTCGGTGACCAGCTTGATCTCTTCCGGGCCGATGAACTCGGCTGCCGGGCCCGCCAAGCAGGGCTCCCTTGTGCATGACCAGTTGGTCGCACGCCATGGCCACCAGAGCCGCGTCGGCCAGGGCTTCTTCGGCGATGTACGCCACGGTGCGCACACTGCCCGCGGTCCAGGCTCGGCGAGGAAATTGGCCAGGGTCACGCTTTCGCTCAGGTCGCCGCCGGGACTATCGATCCGCAGGCAAACGAAGTTCACTTCGTCGTCGCGCATGCGGTCTTCGATGATCCGCTGCACCCGCGATACCTGCGCGGCATTGATCGGTCCCTTGAGGCTGACTTGGATCGGCCGCCAATGGCCCCCCAGCGACGGGTCCTCCTCGACGGCGCCGGCAGGCAGCGACAAGGCTTTGGCCAGCGTGGTTCGGTCGGCCGCCAGGTATTTCACGAAGCCGGCTTCGCGCCCTTCGCGGCCGGTGAAGCGGCCGAATTCGCCGGGCCGCTTGACGACGGTTTCCGATTGGATGTTGTGCTTGGCTCGCAAGGCGTCCATATTCGGATCGGAGCACGTACTCGGTGCTGACTTCCGTTTCGACCTTGAGCACTTCGAGGTCTTTGTCCAGCATGCCCAGCGCAATTTCCGGGGGCACCGTCCGCCGCTGACTGGCAATTTGCCGATAGGCGGCGCGATACGTGGGATCGATCACCTGCTTGCCGACTTCGTCGACTCCCGCCGCCCCGAGTTCGGCATCCGGCGCCATCACCAATTCTTCGCACGCCAGCACCACCAACACCCCATGCCCACGAATCGTGCGGGGCACGAATGCGACCGTTTTTACGCCGCTAAGTTCCGGGCCGGCCAAATATCGGGCCAGATCCAGGCTCGGCCGAAATTGCTCCCTTCGCCAAACTGATTTTGCTGGGGCATGAACTCCAAGACGAGGACCGGTCGCTGCGGGGCCCCGCGCAATTCGTTCACGGCCCGCTCGACGCTTCGCCGGATCTTGCGTGTCGACGTTGCCGGTGATCGGCAGCGGAACGCGAATCAAGCGGCCGGCCCGCAGGTCGCTGGCTGCTGGCGGATCTTTGAGTTCGCCGCGGCCGGCAGGCTGCGCGGCAGAGCGGATTCCTCGGCGGCAGCATCGTCATCGCCAAGGACAACAGCGTCATTAGCCGGTGTCATTGCCAACGGCAACCGTGTTTTTGCCGGTCGCAGCAGCATTCTAGGCGCAGCGGGCCCATCGTCCGCGCACGTCCCACGGCCAGCAAGACCACCGCGACGAGCATCAGGCATAGCCCGGCCCATCGTCGTGCCGGACGTTGAATTCTGGCTTGTTGGGGAGACTTCCGCGGCGCCATACGTTTCCTGAACCGTTGGAAGCGCTAACGATATTTAAACACATTTGGGCGTTGCACTTAGACGCCTAAAAAGTATTAGGATTATAGCGCCGTGCGAGCTAGAGTCAAATCAGCGGCAGCCGGTGCGCAGGAACGAGGAGTCACTGCGTCAGCCTATGATTCGAAGCGAGAAGCTTAGCACGTCGCATGCCGGTGTGGGCACGGGCGGCAGATGGGGGGCGGGACCTCGGAAGAGATGCCGCTTGCCGTCATGCGGCTGACACAACCGCGGCAGCTATTTGCGTTTGACACTGCCAGGGTCACGTTGAGCTTGGTTTTGCTGTTCGGGGGGGCCGGCGGCTGGCAGAGTGTCAGCCGTGGGCGGCTCTTCCACGACCTTTTTCCAAAAAGGAGGCGTCATGGGTGGCAGGAAGTCCCCTTTTAAGACGGCAAACGGGTCGTTGATAACTTGTTGCTCAAACCCGTAGGCCGTGCGGCTGCATTTAGTCGGCGGCAGATTGGGCGAGCCGGGGAGGAAAATCTGCAGTGCCTGGGGAGTGTAATCGGGGGCTGACAGAATGATCCAAACGCGCTGAAAGTTGGCCGCGTCGACTTGAAATCGTGGCCAAGCCTCAAGCCAGATTTCTTTGCCTTCGAGATTGCTTGGCGTCATCAATCGCACGAAATAGCGGCGCTTGATCTGGTCGGCCTTGGCTCCGAAGATGAATGGCAGCGGCCCGTCGCTGATCGACTTGCCGCGCATCGCCTCCGGCAACTTGTGCTGGATCAACTGCTTCTTGGCCGATGCGAACTCATAGATCGAGTCGCCGTCGCAGACCCAATGCTCCAGTTCGTTCGGGTCGCGCTCGACGAATTTTGCGGGCTTATTGTCCGGCTGAAGTTCCAAGTCTTGCATTGATAGCATGCGATATTTGCCATGGTCCGGCGCCTTGTACTTGATTTCCCCTTTCCCTTCGGACTTCAAAAACTTTTTTGTCGGATCGCCGAAGGCCATGTCGTAGTCAAAGCGAAAAAACCGGCATTTAAAGGAGTTGATTTTGTCGCTCTTTTGTTCCCAGGTCTTCAGTGTTTCGTCGGTGCGCTGCTCTTCTTCCGGCGTGAGTTGGAAGGGGGCCTTGTGAGCAATCGTTACCGGCGGTCCGCCTTGCGCGCCAAGCCGGTCCATTGGCTGGCGCTGCTGGGGCTTTGCCTCCGGCCGTAGGCTGCTCTCCGCTGGACGGTCCCGCTCCGGCCTGGCCGGACGCTCTTGGCCCGTTGGCGGCCGGGCCTGCCGGCTGTTGAGCGACCCGCAGGGGTGGACGCGTCGGGGCTTGAGCCGTGCTAGCGCGGCAAAAGCATGCCGATCCCGAAGCCGCAAACAGTCAAAGCAAAAAAGAATCGTCCAGAAAAGTGAGGCATTGCAGTTTGCGCTCGCGCCGGAGAATTCCAAACCGAGAAGACGAGATAATCGAGGAGCCACTCCACCTTCATGGACCGCAATCCCAGCGCTAACCGCGTCGGGCGTGCCCGCGTTGGCCATATTGAGCGGGCGGGATTCTAAGGAAAAGCCAGCCGGCCGGGAAGTCCGCTTGCAGGGACTGCCAAGAAGTTTTTTACTTGCATGGCAGAGTTTCGGCGAGGACAACGACGGCTGGCAGGGGCGTGATAGCAACGCCACGTCATTGGGATTAAGTCGCAAAAACACGGAGGGATGAATTCAGCATCGTGAAATGCTTCACTGGCGGTGGCACAAGTGGCGTCTTGTCCGGTTCGAAGGGAGGGGCAGCCGAAATCAATCGGCGCTCCTTGCCTCGATCTCCCATCGCTGGCCAAGGCAGCCCAAATCGCAGCGAACTTGGCTTTCACGGCTTTTGCTGGCACGAAGCCGGACAAGAACTTAGTTCTTGTCCTTTTTGATTTTCGCGCTGAATTCGTCCAAGGTTAAAAAGCCGTCGTTGTCTTTGTCTCGCGCCTTAAAATCCTTTTCGGCCGCTTCGGCTTTTTCGCCGGTTTTCTTGCCTTTGTATTCTTCCATCGTCAACTTGCCGTCGCCGTCCTTGTCGAGCTTCTTAAATCGTTCCTCGGCAGTTGGCTTGTCGGCGGCTTTGACTGCCTTGGCCGTGACAGTTCCCAGTAGTAGAGCGAACGCGGCGAGTAAACACGCAATGCACTTGGACATGGAAAATCCCCGCAGAAAAGAAGTGGGAAGAGGCCGACCCCGGGAGCGCACGAGCCATTCGTGCCGCCCGTCAGCCAGGGCCGCTTAGTATGAAACCACCGGAAGCGTTCCAGGTTCCGCAAGAATTTTGCCGCGGCGGCGTTAAACTGGAGGCCCCGGCCGACGATAAGTTTGCGGCAACTTCAGAAATCGCCCCCCCCGCTCCGACGCACCCAGGTAACCCACCGGCATGCGACTTCTCGCGATTGGCGACATCCACGGCTGTTTTCGCGCCCTGACCACGCTCGTCGAGGCGGCGCAAATCACGACCGACGACGTGCTCATCACGCTGGGCGACTATGTCGATCGAGGGCCGAATTCTTGTGCCGTGCTCGATTGGCTCATCGGTCGCGCCAAACAAGGTCCTTTGATCGCCCTGCGCGGCAACCACGAACTGATGATGGTCCGAGCCACGTCCGACTTCGTCGGGCGCGAAGACTGGCTGGCCTATGGCGGCGATGCCACGTTGGCCTCGTATCCTTCGCCGGCCGATCGCGCCACGCTCAACGAGGTTCCCGACCATCACTGGGACTTCCTGGAAAATGTCTGCCGCGATGGGTACGAAACGGAAACTCATCTCTTCGTCCATGCGGGCGCCGATCCCGATCTCAGCCTGGCAGAGCAACCGGAGTTCATTTTGTTCTGGGAGCAGTTCGACGATCCGCCACCGCATCGCTCGGGCAAAGTGATGATCTGCGGGCACACGGCGCAAAAATCGGGCCGGCCGCTGGGCCTGGGCCATGCCATTTGCATTGACACCTGGGCTTATGGCGGCGGCTGGCTGACGTGCCTGGACGTGGCGAGCGGTCGCTACTGGCAGGCGAACGAAAACGGGGAGAGCCGCGAGGATCGGCTTTCCGATTGACGCTGCTTAAGGCGACCTGACAAACGACTCTTTGCGGCGTTAGGGTCGCCGCGGCTTTGCGGGCGCTAGGTCTCTGTAGCTAAACTTTTAGGATCGATTGGACCGTCACCCCACCCCGCCCCGCGAGACACGTTATGACTCCTTACGAGATTCCCGACGAGCCGCGATTCTCTCGGCGTTCGGTCATCAGTTCTGCTTTGGCGGCGGCGGGGGGAGCCGCTGCTTTCGGCGCGGAAGCGACCGCAGCGAAGACCGAACTCAAGCCCGACACCGCCAACGCCAGGTCGCAAAAGCGCTTCGACATGAAGAAGTCGATCAACCTGTGGGCGTTTCCGTATCCGGACCGGATGTCGCTGGAGCAATGCCTGCGGCTGGCCAAAGACGCCGGGTTCGACGGCATCGAATTGAATTACGATCTGGATAACGATCTGTCGCCCAAGTCCGGGACGCGGGAATATCACGAGACTCCGAAAGCTGGCCGACAAGATCGGCATCGCGATCAGCGGACTCTGCTCGTTCCTGTTCTGGCCGTATCCGCTGACCAGCAACGATCCGGCCAAGCGCGCCAGGCGCTGGAATTGGCCGGCAAGATGACGCAAGCCGCCCACGACCTGGGGACCGAGAACCTGCTGGTGGTGCCAGGCGCGGTCCATATTCCCTGGCGGACCGATTACGAGCCGGTGCCGAACGACGTTTGCGACCGCCGTGCCCGCGAGGCCATCGGCAAGCTGGTGCCGCTGGCCGAGAAGCTGAACGTCAACCTGAACATCGAGAACATCTTCTTCAACGGCTACCTGATGACGCCGGGCGAGATGATCGCCTTCGTCGACAGCTTTCATAGCCCGCGGGTTCACGTCCATTTCGACACCGGCAACATCATGCTGTTCCAGTTTCCGGAGCATTGGATCTCGATCCTCGGCAAGCGGATCCAGAACGTGCATCTCAAGGAGTTCACCAAGAAGGGAACCGACCATTCGCTGGAATCGTTCCGCCCGCTGCTCGACGGCACGACGAACTGGCCGGCCGTGCTCGACGCCTTCGACGCCACCGGCTATCGCGGCTACCTGACGTTCGAATACTTTCATCCCTACCAGCACTATCCCGAAGCGCTGATCTATCAAACGTCCGACTCGCTGGACCGCATGCTGGGAAGAAAATAAGGCAAAGAATTTATATATTATAGATCTCTTCTTAATCGCAGAGCCGGTAGCGCACGATGCAATACACAGCCCGGAATCCGTCCCGCCAACCGATCTTCTTTCCTTGCGCATAGGTGCGGCCTGCGTAACTGATCGGTCGTTCACCGACGCGCACGCCAGGCAGCCGGGCGATCTTGGCGGTCAACTCCGGCTCGATGCCGAACCGCTGTTCCTTGAGCGTCGGGGCGATCTGCCGGATGACCTGCCCGCGGAAGACCTTGTAGCAGGTTTCGATGTCAGTCAGGTTCAACTTGGTGAATAGGTTCGACAGCAGGGTGATCAGCGAATTGCCGAGGAAGTGCCAGAAGTCCAGCCCATGCCGGGTCTGCCCTATGAAAACGGCTGCCGAAAACCACGTCGGCCTCCCCTGCCACGATCGGTTGGATCAGTCGCAGATAATCCGCCGGGTCGTATTCCAGGTCCGCGTCCTGAACGATGACGACGTCCCCTGCGGCCGCCAGAAAGCCGGTCTTGAGGGCAGCCCCTTTGCCGCAGTTCTCCGCGTGCAAGAGAATTCTTCACGCCGGGCTGTCGCGCCAGCGCTGGAGCACTTCGCGCGTGCCATCGGTGCTGCCGTCGTCGACCACGATAATTTCGCAAGGAATGCCGCAATTGCGAACGCGGGCCAGAATCTCCGCGACGGTCTCGACTTCGTTGAAGACCGGGATCACGACCGACAACAAAAAAGAGTCTGGCAGAATGAAGGCGCCGTCATCCGTCGAGGCATCCGTGTCAGACGGGTCAGGCATATGCGGCTCGCACGTCGTAGTCAATTCGGTGTGGGCACGTGCCGCGACCGCTTAATCCTAGTTAACGCTTGCATGCCACATTAAGATGCTCCGCTAGGGTTGTAAACCATCGGAATTGCCGGAGGAATCCCTGCCAGCTGAACATCGGAAGCGAGCTTCCACGATTGGGCTGGCAAATCCAAGCGGGCGTGTTTCTTCGTGAAGGGATGCAGTGCAAGTTCGGGCCGTGCGTTCTCATTGGCAAAGCGCCACGGTGCTCGAAAAATACTACTTCCCGCAAACGCTGCGGCCTGATCCGGAATGTTGCTTGACAATTCGATTGCTGTCAGCAAAATGTGGCGGTGACGTTTGAGTGAGTTCGATCTTTGCGAATCAAGTTCACCGAATTCTCGGTGGTGTGGCGGATTCTCGGTTCTGGATCTGGCGGACTTGCCCGCTGGCAGAATTGGGCCGAGAGTCGACGAGTTCTGGCGGGCTCGTTGTTATTAGCGGTGTGGTATTGCGCCTCGAGGAAGCGTTCAAGTCAGGCGTGCAAATCACCGAAATCATGTGCAAAAGCTGGGGGGCGGCGACTGTAAGGAACGATAGTCGACGGCCCTAGTCGTGGCTCGGATGCCCCCCCTGGGCTTTGCAATGGATGGGCGAGCTGAGTCAGCCGCCCAGCAAGAATGGCGGCCGACGCGTTGTAGCTCGCGTCGGCCGCCATTTTCTCTTACGATGCATGCATGGCACATGTGCTGATTGGTCTTGGTGCGAATTTGGGCGATCGCCCCCGAACGCTGCATGAGGCCGTCGAGCAATTGGCCGCTTTGCCGGCGACTCGACTGCTCTCGCGCAGCACCTGGCTGACTACGCGCGCCGATCGGCGGACCGGCCGGACAAGAAGCGTTCTTGAATGGAGCCGCATTGCTGGAGACTTCGCTTGCACCGGCGGCATTGCACGACGGCTTGCATGCGATCGAGGCCGCGCTTGGCCGCCGCCGCGGCCAGCGCTGGGAAGCACGCGTCCTGGACCTGGACCTGCTCCTCTACGACGATCAGGTGATTCGCTCGGCCGATTTGGAACTGCCGCATCCAGGACTGGCTTACCGGCGATTTGTCTTGGCAGCCGGCCGCGGAAATCGCCGCCGATCTCGACATCCAACGATCGGCTGGAGTATCGGCCAACTGCTGGCCCATCTGAATACGGCTCCCAATTACTTGGCACTGCATGGCTCGCGCAGCGGCGACCGGACAAGGTTCACGACTCACTGGCCGCGGCCACCGGCGCAATTACTTACGCTTGGCTTCCCCAGCCCTGCCCCGGCCCGGCCTGGCACGAATCCGCCGGTCCGCCGACGCCTGCATCGGATCCGCCTATTCAATCCTTGGAGCAGGGGATAGAATTCCTCGCGGCCATGCTATGCGAGCTTAGCGGCAGTTAAGAGCGCCGGTGCCGCGGCATTCGTGAGCGACTTCTGTTGGAGTGCGTTTCCGTCGCAACTCGACATGCTTACAGCGGATCGAGCAAGAGCAACTAATCGCTGCGTGGCAGGCTGTCACGCCTCATGTGCCGCCGCCCAAGTTGTTGGTCGTGCTGGATGGACCGCCCTTCGTGTCCGGCGAGTCGAACGCCTACCGAGGGCCTTTTTTGCAAGTCGATCCGGCCGACGCCACGCACGATGCGCTTGCCGAAGTCATCGCGGCGGTAGAGGCCATGCGGTAGGCGGAAGGGCCGGCTGTGCCGGCCGTGATCGACAAAACGCGTCTCGCCGGCCGGTACAGCCGCGCCCTACAAGAGATCTGCATTGGGAACATGTCGTGGGATCGTTGTCTAAATCCTCGCCCATAAGCCGCGGCTCATCGCCTCGCCTGACGAAATGCGCGTGGCCCTGGCCGCGGCGCGCAGGCCGGACAGCGCATTGGCCTGGTCCCCACGATGGGCGACTTTGCATGCAGGCCATTTGAGCCTCGTTGAGGCGGCACGAAAAGAATGCCAGTGCACGGTTGTCACCATCTTTGTCAACCCGACGCAGTTCGGGCCCGGCGAGGACTTTGATCGCTATCCGCGGCCCTTTGAGGCCGACCTCGCGGCACTCAGCGGCGTTGGGGCGGACCTGGTCTTTGCGCCGGCCACTGCAGAAATCTACCCTCCGGGCTGCAGCACGTTCGTCGAGGTCGGTCCAATTGCTCAGCGATGGGAAGGCCAGTTTCGGCCTGGGCATTTTCGCGGCGTGGCGACCGTCGTGCTCAAGCTGTTTCACCTGGTGCCGGCGGACTATGCCTATTTCGGTCGCAAGGATTACCAGCAAGCCTTGGTCCTCCGCCGCATGGTCGCAGATCTCAACGTGCCGATCACGCTACGCGCTTGTCCAATCGTGCGCGAGCCCGATGGACTGGCCATGAGCTCGCGAAATCGGTACTTATCCGCCGACGAACGACGCCGGGCATTGGCCATTAATGAGAGTCTGCAGATCGCCGCCGAACTGGCTCGCCAGGGAGAGCGGAGTGCGACCCTGATCGCCGCGCGCATGCAGGAACATTTAACCACGGCGGGAGGCATGCGTGTGGATTATGTGGCCGTCGCGGATCCCGAGACCTTGGAGCCCGTCGCCGAGTTGCAGGGGGAAACGCTCGTCGCCATTGCCGCATGGCTGGGCAAGACGCGTCTGATCGACAACGCGACCATCGAAATTTAAGTCCCTAAACGATGAAGAAAGAGAAGGCATTTTTTCTAAGGAAGGCAGGAAAAAAAAGTAGAAAGAAGCAAGAAGAAAAAAATGGAGGAAAGCAAGGATGGTTGCTAGCCACGGGTTGGTTGTTCGAGGCAGTGACTCCTCCTCGTTTCTTTCCTGGTGTTTTGTCCTATTTTCCTCTCCTCCTTTACTGCTTTTCTGATTAAGCGACTCCAGCATGTGCCAGACGCTATTCAATATTTCGAACGACACGTTTTGGGGCCTGCCCGTTTTCGGCGCCGGCTGGCTGCTCGTGTTGTGGTGCTTGCTGGCGCGGCGCTAACGGCATGGTTGGTGCACAGCCAAGGCTGGAACGCTGACACCCGCGGGCAATTGCTGATGTTTGCGTTGTCCGGTGCTGCGATTTGTTTTTTGCCGCCGCGCATGCATTTGCTCACGGATGGCGGCATGCCGATCCGGGGTTACGGCGTCATGCTGCTGGTGGCGGTTACGGCCGCGGTGGCGCTCTCCGTGCGACGGGCGCGCGCAAGTGGGCCAGGACCCGGAGCTGATCTTTTCCGCCGGCACCTGGCTGTTTGTCGCCGGCATCGTGGGCGCTCGCTTGCTTTATGTCATCGAGTATTGGGACCGTTTTAAAAAGTTAGATCGCTCTCAAAACCTATTACTTGGTGAAACGATCGAAGCCATCGTCAATGTGCCTCAAGGCGGACTGGTCGTCTATGGATCGCTGTTAGGGGGCGGACTTGCCTTGTTTCTGTTCGTGCGGCGGCATCAGTTGCCGTGGCTGGCCATGTGCGATTTGGTCACACCCGGCTTGATCTTGGGCATGGCCTTGGGTCGCCTCGGCTGCTTCTTGAACGGCTGCTGTTACGGCGGGCCGTCGGATCTGCCGTGGGCCGTAACGTTTCCCTGGAACACGCCGCCGTTTATCGCCCAGGTGCAGAACGGGACGCTGAGCGTACATGGCCTGTCGTTCGGCGCGTCCGGCGATAAGCCGCCGGTCATCACCGCGGTCGATCCCGATTCACAAGCCGCCCGGCATGGCTTGAAGTCGGGGGACCTGGTCCAGTCAATCAACGGAGATCCCGTTCAATCGATCGAGGAGGCAGAAGGCAGGCTGCTGAGTATCGATAACCACAAACCCGACATGTTCGTCGGCATTCGCGTGGCGGGCGATCCGCGGTGGCACGAGTGGACGGTGGTCGGGCCTTTGCCCCGCAGTCGCCCAGTGCATCCGGCGCAGTTGTATAGTGCCATCGATGGATTGTTGCTGTGCGGGTTTCTGCTGGCGTATTCCCCTTTCCGCCGCCGCGACGGCGAACTGTTCGCACTGCTGCTGACCATTCATCCCGTGTCGCGATTCTTGCTGGAGTCGATCCGCTCGGACGAAGGTCTGGTATTGAAAACGCAGATGACCATTTCGCAGAATATCAGCGTGCTGCTGTTGGTGGCCGGAGTCCTTTTATGGGCCTACCTGCTGCTCAGGCCGCCCAAAATGGCGTGGCAGCAGCAGCCGGCCACGGCCAGTTAGCTACGGACTCCGCGTTGCTCGCCCCTTTCCGTGTGGCATGTGCTCTTGAGCCCCGCGAAGGGCGTGGCGAGAGCCGCCAGACGGCGCCTGGCAAGGCCGCTCGGATCGATGCAAGTTCTGCTCTGGCAGCGAGTTTGACAGGGCGAGGTGGGTACGCGACAATTGGGGCAGATCGCAGGTCTGTCGAGAGCGTTTTGATGCTCCCCCGCCGAAACGCGGGAACTTTTTCCGGCTCGTGGTCGTCCTATGCGTTGGAGCCACCGTGACAGACGACGCCCAGTTGATCGATGAAGCCCTGGCAGGCGCCACCGCGGCCTTTGGTCAGTTGGTGCTAAAGTACCAAGACCGGCTCTACAACACGGTTGCGCACGTCGTCGGTTCGGTCGACGAAGCCCAGGATGTGGTGCAGGATGCCTTTGTTCAGGCCTTTCTGAAGCTGGAGTCGTTCGAGCGTGAGTCGGCCTTTTACACATGGCTGTATCGCATTGCCTTCAATCTAGCCGTGAGTCGCAGGCGGCGGCAGCGGCCGACCGTGTCGGTCGATCAGGTGAAAGAGATATCCGGCGCCGAGCCTCGGAGCCTGGGCCCAGGCCCGAGCGATGGATTGGAGCGGCAGGAACGGGCAGGTCAGGTGCAGGCGGCACTGGCCACATTGACTGAAGAACATCGCAGCATCTTGGTGCTGCGCGAAATCGACGGCTGCTGCTACGAGACGATCGCCGAGATTCTCGACTTGCCGGTGGGCACCGTGCGCAGTCGTTTGCATCGCGCGAGAATGCAGTTGCGAGACCAGCTCAAAGCAATCTTACAAGAGGATTGTCGGTGACTCACGAGGCCGATCAAGAACTGTTGAGCGCCTACCTCGACGGCGAATTAACCGCCGACGAGCAAACTCGCGTCGAGCTGCTGCTGGCTGAAAACCAGGCTTACCGGCAGATGTATGACGAACTGCGCGCGCTGCGAACCAACTTCGAAGGATTGCCCAGGTATCGGCTCCAGCATGATCTTAGCGGGCAGGTGCTGCGCCAAGCGGAGCAGGCGATGCTCAAGGGAACGGCGCTCCGTGGGTCGGCACCGGCTCAAACCGGGCCGCTTCCGGAATTGAAGAACGGCAAGTCGGCGCACGACCAGCGGGCGCAGCTTGAGCCCGGCCAAGCTGCCGGCGCCAACAGGGACGACGCACGCGATCACGGCGCCCTCGAACCGCTCCGCTTGCGATTTCCCCGCGGCTGGCGTCCCTGGCTATGGCCGGCGGTTGCTTTGGCCGCCGCGATTTTAGTGATGGTTTTCAACCCGCAGAGCCAGCGGGCGCCGCAAGCTGGCACAGGCCCCATCCGATCCGCCTGACATCGCGATCAGCGCCGCCCCACCGAGGGACGAACCACGTAACGATTCGGATAATAACAACTCGGATAACGGCAACTTGGATAACAACAACTCGGATAACCGAAACAAGTCCGACAAAATTGCTGCGGCAGCGGCCAGGCCCCAGGAAGCACAATCGCCGGCACCGGTTGTCAAAAAGCCGTCGGGTTTCAACCGTTTGGACGAACAGACCGCAAAGGCCGCTCCGACTTCCGGCAGTCTGGTAGCTGACAAAAGTTCGGCAGTTGGCAACATGGCTGGCAATGTGGCGCCGGACGCGGTTAAGCAAATCGCGACTCCACTACCCGAGACTGCCGCTCGTACGTCGTCGGTGCCGGCAGCCGGTTTTGCCGCGAAAACATCACCATCCGAATCACTCGGCCGCGATAGGAAAGCCGGCGAAGCCGACCTAGGAGCTGACGCAGCTCCTGCGCGACGAGCACTCGCCAAAGGTTCTGCTGTGCCGGGCGGCGTCGCCGGTGACCGTAGCGGAGGCCTGCCTATCGCGCAAGAAGCCGGTCGCGGCGATGTCTTGAATGAAGCGGAGGGGGTGCTGGTTGTCGACTGCATCATCCGGCCGGAAGCGGCTCGTAGCGGCGCCTTCGGAAAATTGCTGGCCAAGAATCAGATTACCTTCGAAGGGGCAAGGCAGTTTGCTTCGCAGCCAGAGGACGCTAGCCAACAAAAGGATTCCCCCAAGCAGGCCGCTGCCGAACAGGACGCTGCGCCAGCCAAACCTGGGCGGAAAGCCCGAGCCCAATTTGGCGGCCAACCGGTGACGAGCTTCGCCAATTCGGCGAAGGGGGGTGGCGCCGTTGTGCCTGTCTATGTCGAAGCGTCTCGTCAGCAGATCCAGGCTACATTGGCAGAAATGCAACAGGACCGCGAAGAATTTATCGCCATACGCGTGCAACCGGCGGCCAATGCGCAGGCTCAGCAGCCCCTGCTCGCCTATAATCGAGCCCAGCAATCCTCAAACGTTCCGCTCGCCGCCGGTGCGCTCCAGCCGGCGGCAGAGGTATCAAGTAATCTGCGAAAAGCGGCGGTAATCGATGGCAAATCCGCTCCGACGAATTCGCCGGAGCAGGCATCGGCATCACCGTCACCACCCTCCGCGGCGCCGCCGGCTCAAGCCGTTGACAAACTTGCGGACGCTCCGCTGCCCGCTTCCGACCGCGAGAAAAAGAGGGAGTCCCTAAAGGAGGCACAGAAAGCAGTAGGGGGCGTTGAACACCAAAAACCATCGGCTCCTGCCGGCGCAGCCGCGGCGAATACCGCTCAATCACCAGCGAATTCGGTTCAGTCGTCCCCGGCGCCGGCCGGTGCCAAACCAACCATGCGACTCAGCCTGGGGATCGCCAAGGGCAACGCTGCTGCCGACGCGTCAAGTCGCCAACTCTCGGCCGATCCCCTGATGGCGAGCCAAGCCGCCGGAATGGCAGGCGCGAGTCAGCCGCCACTCACCGGCGGTGTAGTGCATTTTGAATCACAACCCGTCCAAATTGTCACGCGAAATCAGGCAGCCGACTCCCAGCTCAATCTGCGGGTGTTGTTTTTGCTTCACATGGCCGAGCCGGACGCGGCTGCCACCGAAGCGCCGCCAACGCCAGCCGCCGCGCCACCGACTCCCAAGCAGTGACGCGGGATTGCAGGTGCCGCCTTTGAGCAACGGGACGATTGTGTTGCGCCATGGGTACGTTGCGTGAGCTTCATCACCTTAGCCACAGTGACGTTTTGGCGATCGCTTGCGACCTTCTCGCGCTTGCGACTTTCTCGCGATTGTGCTGACTATCGACATTCGATCGACAAGTTTTCACCAGTCGCCAATCGCGTCGCCTGATTTTGCCGCTCTGCGTAAGGCCATACATCAGACTGTTATGGATCGGCCGCGACATGCCGCCGGCAAGCCGGCGCCCAGGTACTCGCTGACCGCTGAGAGTCGCTGTGTTAGAATCGGCCCCTCACGCCGGCCAGGGTTGGCCGGCTGTTTTTATTCGGAGCGGGAGCAACAGGGCGGCATGGAAACGGCGATCATCGACGAAACAACGCGGCGTTATTTGGGACAATGGCAACGACTGGTCAGCACCACGAATTGGGATAAGGGACGCATTCTTTGCGCGTGGCGGCAATCGTTGCAACAATCCGGCGCCCCCGCGGCGGAATATTCGGATGAGGCGTGGAGCCGCCAGGTCGGCACTGTCACGCCGCAACATGTCGGACGCTTGCGACGAACCTGGGAACGTTTCGGAGCTGTGTCAAACGACTACGCCGGGCTTTATTGGAGCCATTTCCAAGCCGCCAGCGATTGGCCGGACGCGGAGATGTGGCTGGAAGGGGCCGTGCAAAGCGATTGGTCCGTACTGCAAATGCGGCAGCAGCGGGCGACCGCGTTAGGCCTCGTCGAGGCCGACTCGGCCGATGCCGGCACGCCGTGGGACGAAGACGGCGAAGTGCCCTCCCCTGGCACGGCGCGCGAGACCGTGGTGCAAGATCCGGCGCGGGCCGAAACGACCAGGCTGAAGAAGATGATACGTACCAGGGTTATCAAGACTCTGCCGAAACCAGCGATGGCGAGTGGGATGACGATGATCGATCAACCGACTCGCGGCGGCTCGCAACGCACGATCAAACCACGGCGGCCGAGTCGCGCCGGCCGTTCGCCGAGTTGCCGTCGCTCCCCGCCGACGTGAGTGAGGCATTCGAGTCGTTCAAACTATGCATCTTGCGCCACAAGCTGGCCGGCTGGGCCGAAGTGTCTTCCGCCGACATGCTCGCCGCGCTCGATGCCCTGAAGGAACTTGCGATGGCACCGCCGGTGGAGTGAGCATGCGGTAAATCAGCAGACGCTAGCCGTCTACCGAACTACCGAAGAATTCTCAGTTCGCTTTTTTGGTACGCGTGCCAGTGGCACGCGTTTATGAACCTACGTTGAACTCAGGGCTTCGTTGAACTCATGCTCATGGCCGGCAGCCAGGAGCTCAAGTAGTAAGCCCGCGGCGCCGTCAGTTCGAGCAATGCCGCCAATTCCCGCTGGCTGCGCGATTCGCCCTGGGCCCCCACGAGGAGTTGATCGAGCAAGCCGCTCTGTTTGACGTATTTGACGACCTCGACGTGTTCTTTTTTGAGTCCAGCGAGTGAGATGGCCTTGTCAATGGCGTCTTCCAAATAGCCGAGTTCGTCCACCAGGCCATTGGCCTTTGCCTGGTCCGCGGCAAAGACGCGGCCGGTAAACACCGAGTCCTGCCACTCCTGATTGTTGCGCAGCGGTCCCCGGCTTGCCAGCACGATGTCTTTGAAACGGGCGAAGCTATTGTCGACCAGCCCCTTCAAGATCGCCTGCTCCTTCTCTCGTTCTTCCTTGCTCCACTTGCGCGTGGGGCTTCCCATCTGCTTCATCGGATCGCTCGAGATCGAGTCATCGACTACGTCCCAGCGGGCGAGCAATCCTGACACGTCGTAGTGCGGAATGATTACGCCGACCGAGCCGGTCCAGGTGGAAGGCTCGGCAAAGATGACCCGTTGGTCGCCGGCAGCCATCGCGACATAGTAGCCGCCGCTCGCGGCAATGCCTCCCATGCTGACCACCATCGGGATCTCGCGCTGGCGGATCAGTTCCTGTAAATGATGGTAGAGGTAGTCGCTGCCGGTGACGGTGCCGCCAGGCGAATCGACCCGCAGCACGATGGCTTTAACGTTCTTGTCCTTGCGGACGTGGTCGATCTGGTGCTTGATGAAACCATCGCTGTGCATGATCGCGCCTTCGACGGTGATAATCCCGACTTTATCGTGGGCTGAACGCTCGAGCGAGTGATATTGCTCCTTGACGTCGTGTTCGCCGTCCTGCGCATTCTCGTTACTGAGTAGACTGATGTTCAGCAGCAACGAGATACCCAGCACGCTGCCCATCAACCAGCGGCCGAAACGGGCCAGACCTCGCGAGGGTTGTTCCAGGATAATCCGCAGCGGTCCGGCGGCCGGGTTCGCGACGAGCAGAGGGTGCTGCGGGATGGGGTTCGATGCGGGAGACGGCGTTTCCATGGGGTTATCCTTTGCTAGCAATGCTGGCGAAAGCTTAAGGCTGGGGTTTCAGGCAAGTTTACGGCCGGGGCCAATCAAGTTTACCGTTTGCCAGCGCGGCTGGCGTGCAAATACGCTCCACGCTGGCAAGATTCGTTGGGCAACCCGCCCGCGGCGGTTTCTTACGGCTAGGACGACTTACTAACGCGGCTGTAGGAAGTCTGTCGTATCATTGCGAATCATGCAGAGCGTTGCGGGGTTCATTGTATTAGTTGGCGGGTGGCTGGCAACGCGTTTCAAAACCGTCGGCTGGCGGTCGTCAAACGGGTGTCGTTCAACAAGCCAGCGGTAGAACCGACGTCCCAAAGCGCTAAAATCAAAGCAGCTCACGGTCCCTTTTGGAAAACCGCAGCCAAGTTTAATCTTCCGGCGCACGGCAACGACTGGTAAGCTACGGCGGTCGTAGAGGACATTGGAGTGGTTTCGTGGGCCGCAAGTCTTGCTGCTCACCTTAGTGTGAAGGAGTCGCCAGAGTGTACGTCGCCGCCTCGAGCGAGTGCTTTCCGCAGTTGTCGTTAGACAGCGTCTACCAGCGGCTGGTGGACCTGGAATATACGAGCGTTGAAATCGCCGTTCACGAAAAGGGCAATCAACTCAAGCCGTCGCAGGTGTATGCCGACGTGGACAAGGCGATTGCCCTCTGCCGCGAAACTTACCGCTTGACCATTGCCGCCTACAGCATCGACATCGACTCGCCCGAAGACCTCTACTACAAGCACTTTGCCGCGTGTTGTCGTCTGGCTAAGGCCACGAAGGTCGTGGCGGTGGTCGTTCCGGCCGCGGAACTTGGCACCCCCTTCAATGCCGAAATCGAGCGACTGCGTGAGCTCGTTTCCATCGCCGGCCGCGAAGGGGTGCAGGTTGGCGTCAGAACAGAGACCGGCCGCGTGACCCAAGATCCTGACACGGCCGGCGTTCTCTGCGACAACGTGAAAGGACTGGGCATTACCCTGGACCCCAGCCATTACATCTTTGGCCCGCATGCCGGCGGCAGTTACGACAATTTAATGAAGCACGTCTATCACGTCCACCTGCGCGACACGACGCGCGAAAAACTGCAAGTCCGCATCGGCCAGGGGCAGGTCGAATACGGCAGGCTGATCAGTCAGCTCGTTAAGGTGAACTATCACCGCGCATTGTCGGTCCACATCTCCGAGATGGAGGGTGTGGACCACAACGGCGAGCTCCGCAAAATGCGATTGCTGCTCGAGAGCCTGCTATAGGTCTTGGCCGCTTGCGGCTGCTAGCGGTTTACGGCAGAAGCCCCCTTGCCGGGGGTTGATGGGGAAGGACGCCGCCCCAAGCCGGGGCCTTTGAGCGTTGATTCCATGCCTTAAGCCATGCGGCTATAAAGACATGGGTCAATGGCCGTTTTCCGGCCGCCGAGGCTACGCAACTAGCCTAAGCCGTCCGCTTGCCGAAAAAGCCGCCATCGGGCAAACCTGCAAATGTCCAGGGCACGATCCGCAACCCTGCGATGCTATAATGAAATTGGCGTCCGGCGTCGCCGAGTGCCCAGAAACACCCCGTTCGTAGTTGGTTATTTGTTGGCGCCGCATCGGGGGGCGAAAAATTTGACCTATTCCATCTCGGCGTCCGTACGTAAGATGTGGTGCTAAGCTACCTACCGGCTCTCGATAGCGGTCGCCCAAGTAGGCGCGGACCTGACGGTGAGAGCATGCGATCTTGCTAGTGGATCGCCTGAGTTTTGCCGCGGCGCCCCTTGGCGTCCGGGCGACTGGCATCTGCCTCCAGCAAGGGGGCAGCCGTCGGACTCGGGAGTTGTACCGTGCCGGGCGGTGGATAGCAGATAAACCCCGTTTCTGTCTCGTGTCATCGCTTTGATTTGAGGTTCCCTCCATGGAACTGAGCAAACTCCGAAACATCGGTATTTCAGCCCACATTGACTCAGGCAAGACCACGCTCAGCGAGCGGATCCTGTACTACGCGGGCCGGATCCATCGCATCAACGAGGTCAAGGGGGATGGCGACGGGGCCACCATGGACTACATGGACCTGGAGCGCGAGCGCGGAATCACGATTACCAGCGCCGCCACCAGCGTCGAATGGACGGGTCACCCGATCAACCTAATCGACACTCCGGGCCACGTCGACTTCACGGTCGAAGTCGAGCGCAGCCTCCGCGTGCTCGACGGCGCGGTGCTGGTGCTGTGTGGCGTTGGCGGCGTGCAATCGCAGTCGTTGACCGTCGACCGCCAGATGAAGCGTTACCACGTGCCCCGCCTGGCCTTCATCAATAAAATGGACCGCACCGGCGCGAATTGCGAAAAGGTCGTGCAGCAAGTCCGCGAAAAGATGGGCGCCGACGCCGTCCTGATGCAGTGGCCCATCGGCAAAGAAGAAAATTTCCTGGGCATGATCGATCTGATCACCATGAAGGCCTACTACTTCGATGGCCTGAAGGGGGAGAAGGTCCGCGAAGAAGCGATTCCGGCAGAACTAGTGGACGACGCCAAGCACGCGCGGCAGCAGATGCTCGAAAGCCTGTCGATGTACAGCGATGAGTTGATGGAATTGCTGTTGTCCGAAGAACCGGTGAGCGAAGACTTGCTGCACGACGTCATCCGCGACGCCGTGCAAGAGCAGGATCTGACCCCGGTTTACATGGGCACCGCCTACAAGAACAAAGGCGTGCAGTTGCTGCTGGACGCGGTTATCCGCTATTTGCCTTCGCCGCTCGACCGTCCGGTCAAAGCCAAGCAGTGGGACAAGCCCGACCAGGACTTTCCGCTGGAGCCGGATCCGAAGAAGCCGTTCGTGGGCATGGCCTTCAAGATCGTGGAGGACGCTTTCGGTCAATTGACCTTCATGCGCATCTACCAGGGAACGATCACCAAGGGCGAATTGCACTTCAATCAGCGCACCGACCAGAAGCAGCGATTCAGCCGCATCGTCAAGATGCACGCCGACAAGCGCGAGGAAGTCGACAGCGCCAGTGCCGGCGACATTGTGGCCATCATGGGCATCGACTGCGCCAGTGGTGATACCTACGCCAGCGAGCGCAAGTATTGCACGCTGGAAAGCATGTTCGTGCCCGAACCGGTCATCAAGATGGCCATCACTCCGGTCAATCGCGATGGTGGCGACAAGTTGGGCAAGGCTCTCAACCGCTTCCGCAAGGAAGACCCGACGTTCCGCGTCACGACCGACGACGAGACCAACGAGACGCTGATCGCCGGCATGGGCGAATTGCATCTGGAAATCTACGTCGAGCGCATCCGCCGCGAGTATGGCGTGGAGGTGGAAGTGGGCGCTCCCAAGGTCAGCTATCGCGAGGCGCCCACCAAGATGGCCGAGTACGACTACAAGCACAAGAAGCAGACCGGCGGTTCGGGCCAGTATGCCCATATCAAGGGCAAGTTCGAGCCGCTCCCCGACGATGCCGAAGAGAACTTCGAATTCGTCGATGAGGTGATCGGCGGCCGCATTCCGCGCGAATACATCCCGTCGGTCGAGAAGGGCTATCGCGAGTCGATGAATAAGGGTCCGCTGGGCGACTTCCCGATCGTCGGCCTGAGAACCATCCTCGAAGACGGCTCCTACCATGATGTCGACAGCTCGGACATGGCGTTCCAGATCTGCGCCCGCGGTTGCTTCCGCGAGACATTCCTGAAGACCAAGCCGGTGCTGCTCGAACCGATCATGAAGATCGAAATCGAAGTCCCTTCGCAATATCAGGGTTCGGTGGCCGGAGAAATCACCAGCCGCCGCGGCTTGATTGTCTCCTCGGAACTGAAGGGGCCCGTCGCCACGATCGAAGCCGAAGTGCCGCTGGCCGAAACGTTTGGCTACTCGACCGATCTGCGGAGCATGACCCAAGGCCAGGGGACGTTCACGATGGAGTTCTCCAAGTACCGCCGGGTGCCCGGGAACATCCAGGAAGAAATCATCGCCGAGAAAAAGAAGCAAAAGACGCTAGTCGGGGCGAAGTAAGCCGTCCGCGGCCAGCGCCGCCCAGGAACTGCGTCGGCTAAAGCCCAGGGATTGCATCCCTGGGTCTTTTTTTGCCCTGGGTCTTTTTTACCCAGCGCCGCCCCCGGATTGCTCCAAAATCTCGCGGATCTCCACCGCTCGATGCTCGGCCGCCGAACGGTAGCAAGCCTCGACCAGCGCCATCGTCCGCAAATTATCTTCGCCCCCTAGGCTCGGCTCGCAGCCTTCTTCCAGCGCGCACAATAACTCCGCCATCGGCCCCACGAACGCATCCGGGAACCAGACCTCATTCCAGCGCGGCGCGTGCCACCGGCCATTGTCCGCGCGGGTGCTGTAATCCAGCGTGCTGGGCGTGCGCTGGGGATAATCGGGCCAGCCGATTGTGCCGCGGGCCAGGCCATCGGTCCCTTCCACGCGCCAGTGAACGCCAAGGTCCGCGGCAGAGCCTTCGCGGGCCGGACCAGCCCAGACGTCGTCCCAGGCGGATGCCCGCGCGCCACCGGCGTATTCCAGAATGGTCAAGCAGATGCCGTCCTGATGCGCGAACTTTTCCTGGGTGCGCGGATCGGGACGGATGCTGGCGAAGACCCGCTCGGGGTCGCCGAACCAATAGCGGAACGTGTCGAGGTGATGGATGCTCATGATCCGCAGCGTCACCCAGCCCAGCCGCTGCTGCCAGGGCATCCAGTGCGGAATCGCCCGCATGTCGATCGTGGCCAACACCGGTTCGCCCAGCAAACGCTGATCGAGCAGGCTCTTGCAGGAGCGGACCGATTGGTCGTAACGCATGTTCTGATTGACGGCCAGCGTCAGTCCGGCCTCGCGGCACATTCGCACGATCTGCCGCGCTTGGGCAAAGTCGATGCCAAGCGGCTTCTGCGCCAGAATGCCCCGCACCCGGCCCGGCGCCGCGGCAATCGCGCGGATGACGTCGAACTGCGCATCCGGCGGCACGGCCACGTCGACCACCTCGACGGATGGATCGGCGACCAACTCAGCGACGTTCGGATACACGCGGCCGATGCCGTGCCGCGCGGCAACTTCGCCAGCGCGGGCCGTATTGCGCGACGCGATTGCCACCGGCTGAAACCCGGCCTGGCGATAGGCCACCAAATGGCAGTCCGCCATAATGAAGCCGGCGCCGACGCAGCCGATGCCGATCGATCGATTTCGCGGCAATCTCGGCAGGTAATTCAGGTCCATGGAAATTGTTCGTAAGAATTTAAAGTTTCATCCAGCCCCGAGCCCCAGCGTGAGCTGGGGGCTCGCGCTGCGGTTACGATGCCGGTTGCGATGTCTTGCCGCTGCCGGTAGTTTTGTCTCGCGCCGGGTCCAGGAATCTCTGGCCGTCGGCCGTCCGCTTGGCCCCGATCTCTTTGATGGCCGTGTCGGGCACCTTCACCAGCGGTGTGTAGCGCGGATGGTGCGAGTCTTTGTACGGGTCGTTACTTCGCGCGTTGTAGCAGCAGAGCAAGCCCCAGCGTGCGTGCGGACTCTCGTTCGCGGCGGATGCGTGCAGCGTGTTGCCGTGAAAATAAAAACCGTCGCCGGGCAACATTTCGCAATAGACGTGTTCCAGACGCTCGAGGGCCGCGCGGACGCGCTCCGGATCGGCCCCCGTCTGATCGCCAAAGCGGCCATGTTCGAGCCGGCCCATGCGATGCGAACCCCGGATGACCTGCAAACAGCCGTTTTCACGGGTGGCCGCATCGATCGCGATGTACACGCTGGCCATATCCGGAAACAGGCAGCCGTTCTGATACCAGTAGCCGTAGTCCTGGTGCCATTCCCACGCGCCTCCTTCATGCGGCTCCTTGGCGCTCAGCTTCGAGTGGTAATGGTACACTTCGTCCCCCAGCAGTTGCTCCATCGCGCCCGCAATCCGCTCGCTGCGGGCCACCATGCCGTAGATGTCGTCTCCCGGGTGATTCCACAACGAAAGATTCGTGCGGCGCCCCTGGGTGTCGGCAATCTTCATGGCGTTTTGCCGCAGGGCCTGGTCGCTGCGAGCGGCGGTTTGCAGCAACTGGGCTTCTTCCTCGTCGAGCAGTTGTCGCACGAGCAAATAGCCGTCGCGCTGAAAGGCGGCGACCTGATCTGCGGAAAGAGGTTGGCGATTCATCCGAAGCTTCTCCTGATTGTTTCCCAGTCCTGACAAAGCTGGCGGCACAATGCTATGATCCCCGGCGTGGCGGCCGAGAGCAACACTCTCGGCAAGGTTTCGTTCCATTGCGTCAGAACCTCTTGCAAGAGAACTCCGTTGCAAGAGAACCCCTGTTGCAGACAACGACCGCCGCATCCCTCAACGTCAGGAACGCCAGTATGCCCGTGACGCCGCACCTCGAAAAGCACTTCACCGCGACCCCCACGATCCGCGACATCGTGATCGGTATGTCCGACGGTTTGACCGTCCCCTTCGCTCTGGCGGCCGGGCTCACCGGCGTGGCAGGGGCCACCTCCAGCCTCGTCGTGACGGCCGGATTCGCGGAAGTGGCGGCCGGCTCGATCGCCATGGGATTGGGCGGTTACCTGGCCGGCCGCACCGATGCCGAGCATTATGCCTCCGAACGCGCGCGGGAAATACGCGAAACGGAGAAAATGCCCGAGGCCGAGGCCGAGGAAGTGGCCGTCGTGTTTCGCGGGTATGGCATCCCGGAAGTCCACATTCGGCCCATTGTCGACGCCCTGCGGGCCAATCAGAAATCCTGGGTCGATTTCATGATGCGGTTCGAATTGGGCCTGGAAGAGCCCGACCCGCGGAGGGCTCGCACCAGCGCCTTCACCATCGCCGCGGCGTATATCGGAGGCGGCATGATTCCGCTGGCTCCCTACATGCTCGTGCCGAACTTGGTGACGGCATTTTGGGGCTCCGTCGTGCTGACTCTACTGGCGCTGTTCGTCTTCGGGTACGTGAAGGGACGTCTCACCGGCCTGGCGCCCCTGCGAGGCGCGCTGCAGACAGTGCTCATCGGCGGCCTGGCAGCCGGGGCGGCCTATACGTTGGCTAAGTGGCTGGGATGAGGGCGTGACAAGGTGATGGGGTGACAAGGTGACTATGACAAGCGCATTCAATCCGTCGCTCCGTCACTTAGTCACCACGTCACTTCCGCCCTGGCCGGCGTTGCGGCATGGCTGCCCGCGGATCTTCCGGCCAGGAGTGTTTGGGGTAGCGGCGGCGCAGTTCTTTGCGGACTTCGGCGTAGGTTCGATCCCAAAAGCTGGCCAGGTCGTCCGTGATCTGCTGGGGCCGCATGTTGGGCGCCAGCAAATGCAACAACACGGGCACGCGGCCGGCGGCAATCCGCGGCGTGGCCGGCATTCCGAAGATCTCCTGAATGCGAACGGCCATCACCGGCGGCTTGCCCGGCTCGTACGTCAGGGCTATCTGACTGCCACTGGGGACGCGAATTCGCTCGGGCACCTCCCGCTCCAAGGCGGCCAACTGCGCCCGGTGAGCTCAGCTTTGATGACCGGCACGAGGGGCCGGCGGCGCAGCTCGTCAAACGACAAGCAGCCGGCGCAGAGCCGCGGCAATAAATCGCGGAGCTTATCCTCGGTCCAGTCGGGCAGTTGCAGCTCGGGCATCCAGGCGCGTAAACACTGGATCCGCGCGAGCAAACCTCGGGCATCGTCGTCAAGCCAGTCGCGCGGGTTCAGTCGGCTGGCCGCCTCGCTAACCAACAAGGCCGACGCGTCGTAGTCGCCTGGCACACTCGTGGCCGCCTCTTCCAACAACAGATCGTGCCATCGCACGCGCCGGCGGGCAATGATGCGCTGCCGATCGGGATCGAATTCGACCTCGACGGCAACCTGCATGGCAGAAAGCGGCAGCCAATCTCGCTCGATTCCCGAGGCCAGCCGCACCAAGGCTTCCGATTTGCCGGTCTCCTGCAAGTCGACGCATACGAACAGTTCCGCATCGCCGAGCGCGCTGCGATCGTCCAACCGCACGCCGCGGCCCCCCACCATAATGCCGCGACGGCTCCCTGGCTCACGACGCCGCGCCACCCGGTCGGGAAATGCCCCCAGCAGGGCCCGCAGCAACGCCGTGTCGTGCGATCCTGAACTGGCCCCATCACGCGTGCCACTAGCTTTGCCAGTGCTGATCTTTACATTGCCGCCGCGCTGTTGGTCGCGATCCTCTCGCAGCAGCCGCTGGAGTTGCTCGGCTGCCCGCAACACTTGCCGGGCACCGCCGGGGTCGAGCCGTCCGCAGGAGAAATCGCGTCGGCGCGAGGCGGCGAACTCGATCAGCGCCGTTACCCGGTCGAGAACGTCGGAATCGGACCAACGTCCTTCGCCGGCGCTCGCGGGGCTTGCTCCGCTCGGCCCGCGCCTAGCTCTTGCGCCGCCGTGGCGCGAGGATTGGCCGTGGGAGGATGTCTCGCGCAGAAAGGGATCGCGTTCGGACAGCAATGCACCGGCCAGTGCGGCCGCGTCGAGGGTTCCCAAGCGTTGCCCCTCGATCAACAGCCGGCCGATGCGCGGATGGACCGGCAAGCGGACCATCGCGCGTCCCAATGCGGTGGGCCCTCGATCATCGATGGCCCCTAACCGCTGCAAGAGTCCGATCGCCTGATCCAGCGCTTCGGCCGGCGGAGACTCGAACCAGGGAAAGCCGTGCAGATCACGTTCTCCCCAGCAGCGTAGTTCCAAAGCCGGTCCGGCCAGATCGGTGCGGCGGATCTCGGGCGTCGTGTGTTCGGCCAGGCCGTGCTGCTGCCGCTCGGTCCACAACCGCAGGCACGTGCCCGGGGCGGTGCGGCCGGCTCGGCCCGCTCGTTGGTCGGCGGCGGCGCGAGAGATCCGCACCAGAGCCAGCCGGTTGAGCCCCAACCCCGGCTCAAGTTGCGATTGCCGGGCCAGGCCGCTATCGACGACCGCCGTGATGCCGTCGATGGTCAGCGAAGTTTCCGCGACGTTCGTGGCCAGCACAACTTTCCGACGGTCGGCCGGTTTCAGAACCGCCTGTTGCTCGGCCAGCGGCATGTCGCCGTAGAGGGGCATTACGGCCAATTGGCTCTGGGCGGCCAGCCCGTTGAGTTGTTCGGCCGCGCGGCGAATCTCTCCCACGCCGGGCAAGAACACGAGCAGGTCGCCGGGAGTCTGATCGACGAGGCCGGCAACTGCCTCGGTCACGGCCTCCTCCAGCGGCCCGCTCAGTTCGTGCCGCAAGTAGCTGATTTCAACCGGAAACGCCCGGCCGGTGCTGGTGAGCACGGGGCAGTCGCGCAAATAGCGAGCGACCGGCTCGGCATCGAGCGTGGCCGACATGACCACGACCTTCAAATCGGCCCGCGCCTCGCTTTGCACCCGGCGGACCATCGCCAGCGCCAGATCGGAGTGGAGACTGCGCTCGTGAAATTCATCGAAGACCACGGCCCCGACGTGCTCCAAGAACGGATCGTCTTGCAGCATGCGGATGAAGATTCCCTCGGTCATCACCACCAGGCGCGTGGCCGTGCTAGTGCGCCGCTCGAAGCGGACTTGATAGCCGATTTCGCCGCCAACCTCGCCACCTCGCTCCGTGGCAATTCGGGCCGCCGCGGCCCGGGCCGCCAAACGCCGCGGTTGCAGCACGAACACTTGTTTGCTATCGGCCAGGCCGGCGTCGAGCAGCGCCGGGCGCGACGCGCGTTGTTTTGCCGGCGCCCGGCGGAGCCTGCAACACCAGCCGGCCGGCTTCCGCCAGGCGCGCGACCACGTCGGGCAGCAACGGATCGATCGGCAGCGGCGAAAGTGTCACGGTGTTCAGCTTAACGGCTCACGGAAACGCCGACAATTTGAATCCCGTGATGGCTTGTCGTGCGTACTTCTATCAGGGGTTAACTTCTCTTCCGATTCGGAGTCGTCGCAGAATATTTCAATCTCGCCGGTAAACAGCTATGATGCCACGATCGGGTGGCCTTACTTCTAGCAGCGCGGCAAGCGTTTAAGATCGTCGCTTTCTTCCTAAAGTAGCTGAGTGACTGCGATTTCTCAATTACAACAAACCGGCTCACTGCAGCTTCTATGGGATTCTACTTTCGTAAGAGCGTCAAAGTTGGTTTGTATCGGCTCAATTTCTCAAAGTCGGGAATCGGAATCTCGACCGGCGTTAAAGGGTTTCGTATTGGTTCCGGGCCGCGCGGCACCTATATCCATATGGGTACGGGCGGATTCTACTACCGCCAGACGCTTTCGACACCGAGTCATCATCGACACACCGCCCCAGCTCAACAAACAAATACTTCGTGGCATGGCCCGATGGGAGAAATCGGCTCGGGCGATGTCGCAAACATGACTGACGCAACATCGGCGGGCCTTCTCGCCGATCTGAACAGTAAACGGAAACAGACATCGCTTGGGCCATTCGTCGCAGCGTTAGCGGCTGTCGTAATGTCAGTGTTTTTGTGGAATGCGTTGCCAGCCTGGGCAATAACAGTTGCTGTAGTTACTCTTCTTGGCTGTTGCATCGTAGCGTACCTTCATGACTTGCACACAAAAACCCTTGCCGTTTTGTACGATCTGGATGTCATCACGGAAGAGGCGTTCAACCAATTGTGCTCTTCTCTACACAGAGTTTCGGAATGTGGAGGCGCCTGGCATATCGACGCAACAGCTAACGTGTACGATAGCAAATACAATGCGGGATCGGAACATGTTATAAATAGATCCCGAATAGGTATCGACGAGCGACAACCACCCCTAATTAAAAGCAATGTCAGCCCGCTCTGCCTACCGTTGGGCCACATTTCGCTTTACTTCTTCCCGGATAGGATCTTGGTATACGGGTCGAACGATATCGGTGCAATAGGATACGAAGACTTTCACATCATGTATGCCTCGTCCCGATTCGTTGAAGAAGGCCCTGTACCGAGCGATGCACAAGTCGTAGATCATAAGTGGCACTTCATCAATAAAGATGGCGGACCAGACCTTCGGTTTAAGGGCAATTGGGAGTTGCCGATTTGCTTGTATGAAGAAATTCGGCTGTTAAGTGCGACGGGGCTCAGGGAACGCGTCCAAGTGTCGCGAGTCGGAATTGGTGAGCCGATCGAGAAATCATTGGAATTAATGGTAAAAGCTCTCGCACAACTGCATTCAACGGAATCGGTCCGCCAGAGAATGAGTCAACACGTACGCAATACCCCAGCGCTTGTTGGCAACGCCACTCACTCTTCCACTGAGAATGCGCACAGCGCCAATCTCCGACCTCCCAATACATGCGATTTGTATGACATCTTGTTTGATATCCTCTGCTGCGTTATCGTTTCCGACGGCTACCTTTCGAGCCGTGAAAAGGCGTGTTTGAACGAGATTATGCACAAAGTAGGTGCCCCCTGGACCGACGATGAGTTGCATAAGAAAACTGATAGCTTTGTCGAGAGCGTGAAGAGACTCGGCTTTCGACAAGTTGTAGCTGAAGCACTCCGTAAGATCGCCCTCTTCAAGCAACACGGAAAGCAAGACTTGCTGTTGCGATGCGTTGCGATGATCGCTGCTGTGGATGGCGTGAAGGATCAACGCGAAGCTACGCTGTGTGATGACATTAGAAGGCTCGCTACTTAACCGATGGTCACAGTTGAGCAATCGAGGGAAGTGTCGCTCATCAAGCAACATAGGCGCTATAGGTGGGGATTATGACTGACCTCTATGAGTTGATCAGAAATGATATGGAATGGCTTGCAACCGAGATTACCTCGCGATTGAGCAATCCCCAGTCGCTGGATAAGGCCAGTATGCTTCTCAACGCTCCGAAGAAGGTCGCCGATGTCGATTATCTGCGTCACTACGATTCATCGCAAATGAAAGATCTGGCGTCTCTGGCAATCGGGTCTGACTGCCTCCAGGTGATTGGCGGTACGTACTCTGCTGATGCTGAACACAAGGCCGAAGATGCGACAAATTCATTTACTTTGGTTGCGCACATTGCAGCGGTATTTGCAACATCTGACCTCAGGAAACGGAATAAGTATCGTCGGTACATCGACCTTAAACCAGAAGACGTCATAAGTTTTTTTACGGTGTTCCGGAATGATCCCGGGCGATACGGCGGCGCGAAATGTGAGCTGCTTGGCCAAGAAATGGCCTTGATTGCGAGTGGAGCCGATGGAGACGCAAAGCCCATAGATGCGTACGAGCGAATCATTGATACGCTCTTTGCACACCGCGTTGGCGCTATTCGAGGCAATGAACAAAACCTATTGAACAGCATGCATGGGCTGCACGACTCGTACGTTCATTTATTGGAGTCAACCGTTGCGCGCGGCCGGTTCAACTCAACCGCTGCCGAGCAAGCGGGGTCGGAGCCAAAACCGGCCTTAGAAACGAGTCCGGAAAATGCGCTCGCTGAGGCTATGCCTCAGTTAGATACGATGATTGGAATTCCTTCCGTCAAGACGGAGGTTAAAAGACTTATTAGCTTCCTGAAAATCCGAGAAGAGCGACGCAAGTTCAATCTTCCAATATCGACGCAATCGTTACACTATGTTTTTACGGGAAATCCGGGAACGGGCAAAACAACGGTCGCCCGTATTTTGGCGAAGGTATTCTACGGATTCGGGATCCTGAAGAGCATGAACTTGGTTGAATGCGACCGATCGAGTCTCGTCGCTGGCTATGTAGTGAAGTGGACCCCGTTTTTCGGACCACGGGGATAGATGGAAAAGCGAGTATGGAACGAGGAGAACAGAGGCATCGTGGAGGGAACCTTTTTGGAGAGAAGCGATGCCTCGGAAGCGGCGCGTGTTCGACGGGACGTTTAAGGCGAAGGTGGCATTAGATGCGTTGCGGGGGCTGAAATCGATGAGCGAACTGGCGTCGCAGCACAAGGTGCATCCGACGCAGATCACGCTCTGGAAGAAGCAGCTCTTGGAGGGAGCAGCGGACGTGTTTGCCTCCCCATCGGCCAAGAAGGGGGCGGACGACGAGCCGAGCGCTGCCGAGCTGTACGAGCAGATCGGTCGGCTGAAGATCGAACTGGACTGGCTCAAAAAAAAAGTGGCCGAGAACGGTGGCTGAGCGTCGGAGCTGGATCGAACCGGGCGTCTGCGGCCTGAGCGTGCGTCGGCAATGCGAGTTGCTGGGGCTGCATCGGTCGAACGTTTATTACGAGCCGGTGTCCGAGAGTGCCGACGAGCTACGCTTGATGCGTTGGATCGATGAAGAGTTTTTACGGCATCCGCACCTGGGAAGCCGAGGCATGTCGCTGCATCTGGCCAGGCAAGGCGTGCTGGTCAATCGCAAGAAAATGCAACGATTGCTGCGGAAAATGGGCCTTCAGGCGATTGCGCCCCGGCCTCACACGACACAGCGAGCCGCTGGCCACAAGGTCTATCCCTACCTATTGCGAGGCGTCGAGATCGTGCGTCCGAACCAGGTCTGGGCCTGCGACATCACGTACGTGCCGATGCAACGAGGTTACTTGTACTTGACGGCGGTGATGGACTGGTTCAGCCGCTGCGTGCTGGCCTGGCAGTTGTCGAACAGCATGGATGTGGAGTTCTGCCTGGAAGCGCTGGAAGGGGCATTGCGTTATGGACGGCCAGAGATTTTCAACACCGACCAGGGAGCGCAATTCACCAGTCAGCAATTCACGGAGCGGCTGGAGCGGGAATCGATCGCCATCAGCATGGACGGCAAAGGCCGAGCGATCGACAACGTAATGATCGAGCGGCTATGGCGAACCGTGAAATACGAGAACATCTACCTCAAGGAGTACACGACGGGAACCGATTGTCATGAAGGGCTGACGGCGTACTTTGACTACTACTGCCACGAGCGACCTCACCAGGGCCTGGCCAATCGGACACCCTGGGAAGCCTATAGAAGCACTCGTCGAACCCCTCGCTGACCACCATCTAAGAAACCCGGCCCCGTGGTCCGAAAAACGGGGTCCACTTCAGTAGGGACAGACGGCAATCAAGACGAATGAGGTAATTAACTCGGCACTCGACGGCGTCCTGTTTATTGACGAGGCATACACGCTTTCAAGCGGTAAGGGGTTGGGCTGCGATTTTGGCCAGGAGGCAATCGATACCGTCCTAAAAGAAATGGAGGACAAACGCGACCGGCTCATTATAATTGTAGCTGGTTACCCTGCGCTAATGGAGAGCTTTATGCGTAGTAATCCTGGTTTGGAGAGTCGTTTCACACGTAACATCCGTTTTGATGATTATTCGGTTTCCGATCTTTGCCAGATATTTGAAAAGTTCTGCGACGACTCTGGGTATCAGATGACTGTGGCCGCACGGGGCGGTCACGATTTTGTTTCGTTCAGCGTGCAACCGTCGAGACGAGCGATTCGGGAATGGTCGCTTTGCGAGAAATGTATTCGAGCAAGCGATTGGCATTCAATCGGAGCGTTTAACCAACGCAAGCGGGACTCATGATAAGATTACCCTATGCACACTTACCAAGAGCGATGTTCCATTCGTTATGATTCCAGGCTTCGACCCGTCGTTATTGCTGGGTAGCATAGCCGAAAGCAAATGGCAGGGAACTTGCCCTGGGTGCAAAGGTAATGCTGTTGTCGGAATCAAGTTCATTGGGCAGGGAGTAAAGTGTAAATGCGGCCAAGCATTTGTGTTCCCGTGGTGGAATCCAGTGCTCGAATCGCTAAAAGGTCTTCCGGAGGAGCCCGCCGCTAAAGAATAAGACGCTAATCAACTCGGTCAGCAGCAATTCCGTCGGCGCATTGTAAAACGCAGGGCGGATGGCTTGAGCGTATAACTCGGACAAGTTGGTGAAGTCAAATCGCCGGCAACATCCATCATTTGGGGTCGAACACGAAAGCCGGTTGGGCCCGACCGCCGGAATCGACATGCCAAGGAATCCAGGCCAGCGCAACGCGCTCGACCGAGATATCCGCCTTGCGCGGACTGATCTTCAGTACTTCAAGTTGGAAGGAATCGGCGCGAACCGAAGCTTCCATCGCTTTGACCTTTTCGATCAGATCGGCTTCGACGGCTCTTATTTGGGCATCTTTCGCCGCGACGGAACCCTGGGCTCCGTCCACGTCGCCGGTTTGATGAGTAACCTTCATGCTTGCGCGGGCCGCCGTGCCGATCCGGCGAATGTTTTCCTGGCTCCCCCGGTTGCGCGAAAGGATCGCCGCCACCACGGCGCTGCCGATCGTGATGACGGCGTCCATGATCTCGTGGGTTACCTGCGACTTCTCGTTATGGACGCGTAATTGGGCCTTGCGAACTTGTTCGTGTAACGCCAACAGCTTGGGGCGATAGGTTGCCCTCAGTTTTTCGACGTTGGCATCGCGTTGTTCGCGGGCCTGCTGGCTCAGCCGCGAGCGAAAATCGGCTTCGGTCTCGGCCGGCTTCGAGCATTGTTTCGGCTCCTTACAGCAAAAGATCGTAAGTGAATCAGTGCTGTAGAGGTGTGTTTTCAGTGTGGTGGCATAGCGAGAGTAGTTCTTCGCGCTGGACAGCTCCGACGGCAGCGGAGCAAACCGTGCCGACGCATTTGGGTCCGATTCGGGCAGATCTTCATCAGTCAATTGGGCGTCGGCCCAAATGTCTCCTGAAGTGGTGTCACTGAGCGGAACAAGCAAGACACGGCGGGTCCATTGATCCACGCTATTCTTTGCGGCAATAAAATGGACCTTCGCACTCGCCAACAGCGCCGGACGGTACTCCAGCGTTTTTCCTGTTTCTGGCGGAAAGTTTTCAGGCAGAAACACTTCGGGAACCCCCGGCGGCATCAACGGTCGTCCCATTCCTGCTGGGACGGCCGAAGCGCCGGCATTTGCCAGAGCCGTCGTAGCGTCCAGCGATGTCCGGCCGGTGGCGGACGCCGCATTCGTCAACATCGCGTCGGCAGCGGCTGCGGATTTCGCCGCCGCCTCGTCTCGATTCCTCTTATCCTTGACCGGGTCCATCAATCGCTGAATCTGACCCCGCGTCAACGGGCCGGCGAGATACGACAGAGTCCAGCGGGTCTTGAACACGACCGGTTGATCTTCGTGGACGTTGTTCATCAAGAACACGCGATTGCCGAGGGCCGATAATGCGTCGCTCATCTGCGCGGGTTGAAGGCGGCGCCGGAGCTCGCCGCGGCCCCTTCGAGTCCATCGAGCACACGGGCCTTGTCGCGTTCCGTTTGCAGGCGGCCGAGAAACCAGGTGCCGGCATTCGAGAGACTTTTGTAGTCCAGGTCCACCGGGTTCTGCGTGGCCAGCACGATGCCCAGGCCGAAGGCTCTGGCTTGCTTGAGGAGCGTCAGCATCGGCGTCTTCGAGGGGGGATTGGCCGTCGGAGGGAAATAGCCGAATACCTCATCCATATACAGAAGTGCCGCAAACTGGAGGTGCCCGATTGGGTCCGGACCCAGGCCAGCAGTTCGTTGAGCAGAATGGTGACGAAGAACATCCGCTCGCTGTCCGAAAGGTGCGCAATCGAAATAATCGCCAGCCGCGGCTTGCATTTATCCGTGTACAGCAGCTTGCCGATATCCAACGGCTCGGCAGTTTTCCAGCCGGCAAAGGCCGGCGAGGCGTCAAGGTTGTTCAGCTTTATTGCCAGCTCACGACGTGCCTTGGCGGGGAAAAAGGATTCCAGCTCAACGGAGCCGACTTTTTTGATTAATGTTGGAGACTGAATTTGTTTACATATTTCAGGAAAATCCAAGCTCTTCGATTCGCCCCAGGCCTGTTCCAGAATTTTGGAGATGAGAATGTGCTCCCGGCTGCGGATTGGATCGGCGTCGATTCCCATCAAAGCCAGCAGCCCCGAGGCCGCCGAACTGATGCGCTCGCGCAGGGCATCGACGTCTTTTAACAAGGCCGGCGGTGGGGCGGCGAATGATTTCAGCACGGTCAGCGGCAGTCCGGCGTTGCTCCCTGGCGTGTAGATCACCGCGTCTACCTTTTCCTTGAAATCCTTGATGCGGGCTTTACTTTCATCCCAGTCCTCCAACCCCTTGCGCCAAGTTTCGGCCGTCTTGGCCGCGTACTCGTCCGTGCTGCACCCCTTGCGTTTGGCTTCGTCCTCTATCCAGGGGGCAAAGTCTGCGGGCTTCAGCTCCGGAAACGTCAGCAGCAGATTCCCCAGGTCCCCCTTGGGATCGATGGCGATGGCGGGAATGCCGTCGATGGCCGCCTCTTCGAGCAGCGCCAGGCACAATCCGGTTTTGCCGCTGCCGGTCATGCCGACGCACACGGCATGGGTCGTCAGGTCCTTCGAGTTGTAGAGGATCTCTTTCGGCTTGTCCTCCCGCTTGGCAATGTCATATTCGCGTCCCAAGTAAAAGAAGCCTAACTTTTCGTAATCATGATCTGGCATTGATGCGAATCCTGATGGAGGACTGAAGCAATGGAGGGTCGTTGGTTCGCTTTAACCGCTTGTCGAGATCATGCGATGGATGGTCGATTCCGCTCGGCTCGGGAAAATCACGCGCAACCGGTGGGGCTGCGGACCGCTGACCCAAAATTGGACCGCGCCCTGGAGTAATTCCAAATACGTTTGCCGGGTGTGGCGGTGGCCGTGAAATGGCAGGCCGGCATGCGCGATGATGACCGGCCGGTTAGCTTCCAGCCAAGACAAGTCGCGCAGGCATTCGTCGAGCGCATCCCAGTTCCAACCAAAATAGTCCGGCAACGATAATTGGCCAGCGTACTGGGCGAGCAACTTCCGCTTGCTTCGCAATCCGGCCGGCAAACTCACGACGAGGGGCGGCGGGCTCTGGGACGCTGCCGAGTCCGTCGACGACGTGGCATGTGCAGCCGCGCCGTCGCAAAATTCGAACGCTTTGACGTCTTCGGTCATATTCTTCGCTTGATTCTCGGATCGGCCCGACACGTCCCTGAAACTTGTTCCGCTTCCTCGGTGTTTGGAGGGAACGCCAGTTAGAGTCGCTTGAAAGTGCGGTAATGGTCTGGCGTGTAATAGACTTCGCCGTCAGCCCCGACGATCACTCGTTGCGGACCCAGCCCGTACAGTTGCGGCGTCGGATGCACGTATTCGTGGTAATAGCCGGCTGGCTGAGCCGGCAAGCGGCTCTCGCGGTTTTGAAACACGATGCCGTCGTCGGGCAGGTTCAGACGCTGGCCACGCACGATCCGCGTCAAAGTTGGCGTCAGATCGATGGTGCCCTGGAAAACCACCTGGCCGTCCCGGTGGTGGATGGTGACGTTTTCCACGCGGGGATTGGAAAGGCGAAATTTCTTTCCGGCCGGTTCCACGTTCCTTGGCGGTGCAGCCGCCCGAGCAGGCTCGGAAGGCATTTCCGGTCGCGGCGCCGCCGTTTGGCTCGGCGAACCTGCCGGGCCGGCCGTAGCCGCCGGCTTGACCGTAGCCGCCGGCTCGGGCATGGCGGCCGGGTTCGGCACGGGGCCAAGCGGTGGTGTGGGCCGCAGCACGAAATAAGCCGCGGCGAGCAGCAACACCACGATAAATAGCTGATCAATCCTTCGCATATCGTCCCCTGGAGTGGAAGTGACTTCGTCGTAGATAAAGTATCGCTGCCCGGGTGCGGTTTGAGAAGCACCGCGGCGATTGGCATTGGAGCAACGAAGGGAAGAAAAGTTTCTTTCGCGACCGGGATAATCCGTTGCTGGCGGCGTCGCCGTGCCGGGCCTTTGCCGTTAAACTCTTTGTAGTTCGCACTACAAGAGCGGCCCACGGGTCGCGGTGCCGAAAATGGGGAGCCCACCGCCGATTGCCATTGCCATGCCGGACGAACTGGAACTTCCGCAGCTCATGTCCGCACCCGCCGCCGAGGCGGTCATCGACGGACGGCGGATGCTGTATTTCGGCGGTACCGGATATCTCGGCTTGCAGGCCCATCCCGAAGTGATCCGCGCCGGCTGTGCTGCGCTGGAACGCTACGGCGTCCACAGCGCCACGATGCGCACGAACTTTGGCAGTCCGTCGGCGTTGGCGGTCGAACGAATCGCCGCCGAACTGATCGGCAAAGAGGCCGCGTTCTATTTTGCCTCGGGATATCTCGGGCCTCAAATTTTGCTGCGGGGCATCGCAACGGAATTCGACACGGTGTTTGTCGACGCCGAGGCCCATTACAGCGTCCACGAGGCGGCCGAACATTGTCGGTTGCCCGTGGCGACGTTCGAGCATCGCAATCCGCCCGATTTGCAAGCGAAGCTGGCGGCTCATCTCGGCGGCGGAGCCCGTCCGTTGGTTCTCTGCGACGGAGTTTCGCCGGTGACAGGCGCGATCGCCCCGCTGCGCGACTATTGCAACGCACTGCGAGACTACGTGGGAGCCGGCCTGCTGATCGACGATGCCCATGGTTTCGGCGTACTGGGCGAGCACGGCCGAGGGACCTGGGATCACGCCAGCTTGGACGGGCCGCAAATCAACAGCGAACTCCGGCAAACGCCCGACCGTCCGGACGATGTCCGGCAATTCGCCTGTGTCACCCTAAGCAAAGCCGTGGGTGGCCACGGCGGGTTGATCGCCGGTTCGGCTTCGTTCATTCGCCGCTTGAAAGAACAAAGCGGGCACTACCGAGGCGCAAGCGCGCCGGCTGCTCCCGTCGCGGCAGCGAGCGCCGCCGGCTTGCGGCTAGCCCTGGAAAATTCGCAGCTTCGCGACCAATTGAGGAAGAATGTCGCTTTGCTCAAGCGCGGGCTCGGCCGACTGGGGCTGACCTGCGACGATTCGCCGATGCCGATCGTAGGTTACTCGCTCGGCGACAAACCGAACATGGAGCGCATCCAGCGCGAATTGCTGGCGCAAGAGATTGCGATCGGTTATCTGCGCAGCTACACGAATCTGGGCCCGCACGGGGCGCTTCGCATCGCAGTGTTTGCAGACCACCAGCCCTGGATGATCGAGAGGCTGATCGCCGCGCTGAAAAGCGTCATGTAAAGGCAGCAGCAATCTTGTAGGGTCGGCACAGCCGGCCCTACGGAGTGGCCACAGCCAGGAAATGTTCCAGAATCCGACTGCCGCAGTGGGTCAGGAAGCTTTCGGGATGGAACTGCACGCCGAACATGGCGAACCGTTTATGACGCACGCCCATGATTTCTCGTTGACCGTCGGGCCCGTCGCTCCAAGCGCAGACCGTAAAGTCGTCGCTCAAGGTGCCCGGCTTAATGACCAGGCTATGGTAACGGGTGGCCTGGAACGGGTTTTCCAGCCCGGCGAACAATCCTTGATTGTCGTGATGAATCATATCGGTCTTGCCGTGCATCAGCCGGTCGGCCCGCACGATCTGGGCTCCCGTGGCCTGGCCGATGGCCTGATGTCCCAGGCAAACACCCAGAATCGGGAGTTGCCCGGCAAATCGCTGAATGGCAGCACAGGAAATGCCGGCCTCGCTGGGAGTGCAGGGCCCCGGCGAAATGATCAAGTGGGTCGGCTGCCGCTGGGCGATTTCGTCGAGCGTGATCTGATCGTTCCTGACCACTTGCAGATCAAGGCCCGGATCGATCTCACCCAAGCGTTGCACGAGGTTGTAGGTGAACGAATCGTAGTTGTCGATCAGCAGAATCATCCGACGCACCTTGAACTTGTTTCCGGCCCGGGTTTTTTGGGTCCGCGGGCGCTGCACGAAAGTTGATTATGCCCCCCCAGCCAGGCAAAACCAAGCGAAGCGGGCCAATCCAAGCCGGAGGCATGTCCTGGCTTATACCACCCGCCGTTGCTCCTGCTCCAGGCGTTCCATCATGAAGCCCAGCGCCGCGGGGGCCATCTTTCGATAATATTCAAAGCCGTGCTGGCCGCCGCTGGTTTCGAGGTCGTAAGCATGCGGCACGCCCAACGCCGACAGCTTCATCCGCAGCCGCTCGGCGCTTTCGTGCCAGCGCACATCCTCCGGGTCGCAGCAAAACCAGAGATTGCGCGGCCAATTCAACGGATGGACGTGCAAGGTCGCCGTGTCCTGCCGGGCATCCTCGACGTCGCGATACATCTGGTAGAGCGTTTCGTCTCCCTCACGAATGCGCTGCTGAAAGTCGATGGCCGGAGAAATTGCCACAACCACCGGAAACCTGTTGGGATACTTGAAGCCGAATCGCAGCGCCCCTTGACCACCCATGCTGGTGCCGAAGAGGCCGATCTTGGGCGGCCCCACATTCCAGCGCTCGGCAAGAAAGGGGAGCACACGGTCGACCACGTAACGCTCCGCGGTGATCTCCCGGTCGAACTCCTCGCAGAGGCGGTCTACCCACCAGCTGCGCTGGGTCCGGGGACACGCTACGCGCAACCCGAATTTGTCGAAAAGCGCGCAGAACTCCGGCTGATCTCGCAGGCTTTGCAAGTGAACGCCGTGCAGGTAAATTGCCACCAGTCCGGCGGTATGGGGGCGTGGCGGCTCGTAGATTTCGCACGAATGCCCGGCAACTTCCACTTCAGACCAGGTGCCCGAATAGGTACTCACAATAACCAGGCCCCCGCGACCGAAGTCGAAAACAACGACACTGGCTGTAAGTTTACCTGGACCGAGCCGGATGCGTAAGCGCCGGATTTCCCTACTGAGCCGGAAACCGACGCTTGTGGCTTGGCAAAGTCAGCCCGTCACCTTGTCACCCTGTCACTCCGCCGTGGCGCTTGCTACCCTTACAAGACCCACGGATGGCAATTCGTGGGCTTTTATTCTGATAGGGAACGGTCGATTCGTGAAATTATTACTCGATGAGCAGCAACTGCGGGAGGGCGTTGACCGGTTGGCCGGCGAAATCTCCAGCTACTATGCCCGTCGCCCACTGACCATCATCGGCGTTTTGACCGGAAGCATGGTCCTGATGGCCGATCTGATCCGCCGGATCGATTTGCCGCTGCGCGTGGGATTGGTGCAGGCCCGCAGCTATCAAGGGGCAACCACGGAATCCGGTCCGTTGGTGTTGAATCTGAGCCTGTTGCCGGAAGTCGGCGGTCGCGACGTGCTGCTGGTGGACGACATTTTTGACACCGGGAAGACATTGTCGACGCTCGTCGCTCAGCTCGAGGGTTTCGGCACGCTGTCGGTACGCACGGCGGTGTTGTTGCGCAAGCGGGGCCGCAGCAAAGTCACGCTTGAGCCGGATCACGTTGGCTTCGACATTCCCGATCATTTCGTCGTCGGCTACGGCCTCGACTATCAAGACGCTTATCGGCACCTGCCGCATGTGGCCGTGCTCGAACCGGAGGACCTGGCGGCTGGCCCGCCGACGTGAATTCCGCCCCATGCCCCATCGCATTCTGCAAATCATTCCGTCGCTCGATCGTAGTGGCGCCGAAAAGCAAATGTTGCTGCTCTCGACGCGGCTGCCGCGCGACGAGTTTGAGGTTCACGTCTGCGCTTTGACCCGCGGCGGGCCGCTGGTCGACGACCTGCGCGCAGCCGGCATTCCGGTGACGGTGATCGGCAAGCGGTGGAAGTTCGACCCGCTGGCCTACTGGCGGCTCGAACAGCACGTGCGGCGGCTCAAGCCGGATCTGGTGCAAACGTGGCTCTTTGCCGGCAACGCGTATGGCCGCGCGGCGGCGCTGTGCAGCGGTGTTCCGGTAATCGTGGCCAGCGAGCGATGCGTCGATCCTTGGAAGCAGGGCTACCAGCACGCCATCGACCGCCACTTGGCTCGGCGCACCGCCGCGCTCGTGGTTAACAGCCCCGGCGTCCGCGACTTTTACCAGCGCCACGGCATTCCGCCGACGCTTTTCCGGATCATTCCGAACGGGGTGGAATTGTCCCAGGCGTCGTTACGGCCGCAGAAAACTGGCTCGCGGGAAGCCCTGCTCGCAGAGCTTGGCCTCCCTGCGCAGTCTCGGTTGATCGCCGCCGTTGGCCGGCTTTGGCCCCAGAAACGGGTGAAAGACCTCATCTGGGCAACTGACCTGCTCCGAGTCATGCGCGACGACGTCCACCTGCTCGTGATCGGCGACGGTCCACAACGCGCCGCCCTGCAGCGCTATCGGCATTTGTGCCGCATGGATGACCACGTTCATTTTCTCGGACTGCGCGACGATGTGCCGAGCTTGCTGCCCCACTGCGACCTGCTATGGCTCGCCAGCCAGTACGAAGGGCTGCCCAACGTGGTGCTCGAAGCGATGGCGGCCGGCATTCCCGTCGTGGCCACGAACATCCCGGGCACACGAGATCTGGTCGTGCCCAGCGAGACAGGATATCTGGTGAGCGTCGGCCAGCGGGCGGAGTTCGCGCGCTGGGCCAACAAATTGCTCGACGACCCAGAACTTGCGCAGCGGCTGGGAGCGGCGGGTCGAGCACGCGTCGTGGAGAGCTTTAGCGTCGAGGCCATGACCGAACGCTTCGCCGTGCTGTACCGCGAGTTGCTTCAATCGAAGTGAGGTGTTTCGCCGAACGGCAGGCCGTTACGGTCTTTCTCGGAAACAAGCGGATCCCGCAATGGCCAATCGATGGCCAGCGTCGGGTCCGACCAGAGAAGCGTTCGTTCGTGCTGATGCGCGTAGAAGTCGCTGCAATAATAAATCACCTCTGCCATGTCACTCAACACGCAGAAACCGTGTGCAAAGCCGGCAGGGATGTAGAGTTGCCGATGATTTTCGTCGCTCAGAACGACGGCCTCCCATTGGGCAAACGTCGGCGAGCTGCGCCGGAGGTCGACGGCCACGTCGAAAATCTCGCCGCGGACCACCTGCACGAGCTTGCCTTGCGGCTGCTGAATCTGATAGTGCAGTCCGCGCAGCACCCCGCGAGTCGAACGCGACTCATTAACCTGCACGAACCGGCATTCAATTCCGGCGGCGCGAAAGCGGGCCTCATGAAACGTCTCCATGAAGTAGCCCCGCGCGTCGGAAAACAACTGGGGCTCGACGACGAACAGGCCTGCCAGACGGGTGTTGAGAAATCGCATGCGGTCGTTAGTAATTGCGATCAGGCGTAGCGAAGAAGATATTCAAAATCGAATTGCGGACGCCGGATCCGGGGGGAAGCTGCTCACGGCCATGCCAGCTCTTGCGGCTGAATGAATTGGAAACGGCGAACGCGTAGCCGCTGTTCGGCAGGAAGGCGAATTGCTTGACCTTCTCGAATCGGCCGTGCCACGAGTAAAGTCCCTTTAACGACGTCAGACGCCGCCGATAGACGGCCGTGCCGAGGTTCAACTGGGAACGGTCCGTCGGCAAATAAAGTTGCATTGTGACGATCTTGGCCCGTCCATCCGGATGCGGCGGAATCTCGTAGCCTTCCAGATCGCGGAACAGCGACGGCTTGGAGTAGCTGACAATCTCCTCCACCGCATCGCGCCGCACGCCAAACCGGCGCGACAAGTCGGCGGCCAACTTGCGAAAAACCATCCGCTTCAGTTCCGGAGCGGCCAATGCCGTCGCCACGTCCTCCCAGATTTTCCGCTGCGGCTCGGGGAGTTGGGCCGGTCCGTCGCCGCTCAGCGCGAATACGTCGCGCGTGCTCATGCCCTGCTCGTTTTTGTGCTTCGTCTCAGACAGCGGCTTATAGCAACTGGGCGCCGGCATATTGGCCATCATCTCGGAATAGACATCGTCAGGAAAGACGCTGTCCAGATAAAAGTGCGAATAAGGTTCTTCGCAAACCGGCGTGCGATCGAGCCGATCGAGCATATGATCGAGGATGACCGACGCGGCTTGACGTTGCCGTGGAGCGACAACCATTGCCATAAGTAAACCCTTTCGTGCGTTAAAAAAGGGGTCAAGCGGAGCTGGAGCTTACAGCCCCTATAATCGGCAAAGTTTCCCAAGATCTTGTGTTTTTCGGTCCGAGAATTCGTGGAGCATTAGCGAATCGCAAAGCCGGCGGTCTGTCGCGCAATCTGACAGGTGCTTGCCCGGTGTGCCGCTGGCAATGCCAGTGCGGATGCTGACAGGCGTCCCGGG
The DNA here is from genome assembly GCA_963807715.1 of uncultured Planctomycetia bacterium. Lineage (GTDB taxonomy): Bacteria > Planctomycetota > Planctomycetia > Pirellulales > PALSA-1355 > CAWECK01. The sequence goes on along the minus strand of CAWECK010000007.1, from coordinate 563,996 downwards.
GCTCTGCCAGTGGCACTCGGCGTAGTGCTGCGCAAATGGCGTAATGTGGGCACCGGCCCTGGCGTTGCAACGCGCCGTCAGCCAGTGTCTAGAATCACGGCGTCCCCCACGCGAACTTCGCCGCCGGAACCGTGGGGCCTTGTGTTCACCGCGAGGCGATAGAAGTGATTGAATCGGGATCGCTCCGCCCAGGTTGGCAAGCTTGCCTCGCGCCGACGAGCGACCGTTTTGCTGAACTCCGGCCAGACGCTGCCGTCGAATGAATTTCGGCTTGGCACGACGCAGCGCTGGCAGGGATTGCTGCCGGCAAACGTGACCTCACCCACGCGAAACAGCACGGTTTCCTCTTTCTGGGCATACAGCCGATCTTCCCAAAACGGCTCCACGCCGCCGATCTCGAGGTTCGCCCGAAAGCGACGCCGTGCTTCGTCGAGCGACATGCCGGGGAACCAGCCGGCCACGGCTTCGAGGGTTGCCGTACTGATCACGGTGGGGCCGGGAGCTTCCAGATCGTCTGGAAAGCCAACTTCCGCATTCTCAGCCAGCTTCACCGCCAGCGAGAAGTAGGCAGACAGCCAGACTTCCAAACGAGCGCGGTCGTCGTCCAAATGAAACGCATGCCGCTCGCCAGCCAGTTCGAGCGTGAGACACCACTTTTGGGGATCCAATTCCGACCGCAGGCTGTTAATTAATGGCGTGCGCTTGCCGTTGACGAATTTTCCCTCGGCGTCGACGAAGGCCAGGCGGCGATCGTACTCCAATGCGCCCGACGGCAAAACCGCCGCCCGTGCGACATCCAACGCATCGAGCGATTTGATCGGATACACCAGAATTCGAGCGAGATACGCCATCGGCGATGGTTCAGGAACGCCAGCGGGCTTCAATTACCAAACGGGAAATCTCACCGCATATTATGCCCCCACAGCCGGCAATAGGGAAGGCGGGCACCGACTCGGGCCAGGCCCCCCTGCGAGCCAGTATTTCCTAGGTTGTGGCCTACTACCGATTGCCTGGATGATTTTTCCCAGTCAAACTATTGAATTGCGCGTGCGTCCCGCCAGCCAACATCCTTCCTTGGATTTCGCACGTTATGAACAACCGTTGCCGCACGTTTGACTTCGGTCCCGCGCCGATTGTGCGATGCCTCTTCCCTGCCTCTTGGGCATGGGTTGTTGATTGGCTGCCTGATGCTCTGCATGGCTTTTGTCGCAGCCGTCCAGACTGGTTCCGGCGCCGAGGCCACGGCTGCGGCGACCGACTCGCGGCCGGCTAGCGCCGCACAAAGTGGATTTTGCCCGGGAAGTTTTGCCGGTGCTGGCCCGCCGCTGCTTTGCCTGCCATGGCCCGGACAAGGCCGAGGCTGGCTTGCGGCTGAATAGCCGCGAGGGTGCCGTCGCTGAACTGGACTCTGGAGAGCAGGCGGTCGTGCCGTCGGAAGCCGGACAAAAGCGAAATGCTGCGCCGCGTAATGTCCGCCGACGCCGACGAGCGGATGCCCCCCAAAGATAAACCCCTCACTCCCGAGCAAGTGGCCCTGATCAAAGAGTGGATTCAACAAGGAGCCCCCTGGGGTAGCCACTGGGCCTTCGAGCCGGTTCGGCCGCAGGCTCCGCCGCCGGTGAAAAACACGGGCTGGGTCCGCAATCCGATCGATGCGTTTGTGCTTGGTCGACTGGAACAGCATGGCCTTGCGCCGGCCGCGCCGGCCGACAATGTGGCGTTGTTGCGGCGGGTCTATTACGATCTGACCGGCTTGCCGCCGACGCCGGCCGAGGTCGACGCGTTTCTGGCGGACCAATCGCCGCAGGCCTATGCGCAGGTGATCGACCGCTTGCTCGCCTCGCCCCGCTACGGCGAACATTGGGCACGGCACTGGCTGGACGTGGTCCGTTTTGCCGAGACGAACAGTTACGAGCGCGACGGGAACAAGCCCAACGCCTGGCGGTATCGGGATTACGTCATTCGTTCGCTCAACGACGACAAGCCTTACGATCAGTTCCTGCGCGAGCAAGTGGCCGGCGACGAGCTGCCGGAGGTGACGCCCGAAACGATCATCGCCACCGGCTTTTATCGCCTGGGAATCTGGGACGACGAACCGGCCGATCGGATGCAGGCCAAATTCGATCAGCTCGACGACCTGGTGACGACGACCAGCCAGGCCTTTCTGGGGCTGACGGTCAATTGCGCCCGCTGCCATGACCACAAGATCGATCCCATTCCGCAGCGCGACTATTACCGCCTGGGAGCCTTTTTCGCCGGCATCCGGCCAATGCAGACCAGCGGGCCGAATATCGAGTTCCAGTTCTTTAAGTCTCCCGAGGACGAAGCGGACTATAAGGCGAAAGTGCTCGCGCACGAGCAGCGGCAGGACGCCCTCCGCGACGAGATGCAGCGGATGGAAGACACCCTGGCCACGCTCTATCGGCGCGAGCATGAAAACGCGGTGGCTCTTGATGGTCCGAAGGATATCGACTCGCTCGAATATCGCTTCTATCGCGATACTTGGGACAAGCTGCCGGACTTTGCCAACCTGAAACCCGAATCGGTGGGCACGCTCGAATCGGGACTGTTCGACTTAAGCCCGGCCAGCCGCAACACGGCCATTGGCTTTGTCTTCGAGGGCGTGCTGCAAGTTCCGCAAGACGGTGAGTACACGTTCTATCTCGACTCGGACGACGGCTCGCGGCTGCGGATCAACAGCGCGGTGGTGCTCGAATACGACGGCATCCACGGCATCGGCAGCCCGCGGCAGGCCACGGTCATGCTTCCCAAAGGCCGCCTGCCGATCACGCTGGAATATTTTCAGCGGCACAACGGCTTGGGCCTGAACGTGGAATGGTCGGGCCCCGGCTTCGAACGCCGGCTGCTTTCCGCCGGCGACAAGCATCGCCGCCCGGCGGACGCCAAGAAGGACCCCGCGAAGGCTGCCACCGCGGACATCAAAGCGATCATGAAAAGCGACGGCGCTCGGCTGCTCGGCAAGGAGCAACCCGCGCACTACGCAGATCTGCAAAAGACGCTCGACGGATTGAAGAAGTACAAGGTGCCGGGCGACTTTGCCCTGTGTGTGAAGGAGGAGGGATCCCACGCGCCGGATATGTTTGTGCTGGAGCGCGGCAGCCCGCAGGCGCCGGGCTGCCAAGGTTGAGCCGGGTTTTCCGGTCGTGCTGGGTGGATTACGCCGTCGAACTTCCCACGCCCGCCGCTGGAGCCAAAACCAGCGGCCGGCGTTTGCAATTGGCCAATTGGCTCACTTCGCCGGACAACAAGCTCACGGCCCGGGTGATGGCCAATCGCGTCTGGCAGCATCATTTCGGCCGCGGCATCGTCCGTTCGCCGAACAATTTCGGCAACCTGGGCACGCCGCCGACGCATCCGGAGCTGCTCGATTGGCTGGCCGGCGAATTGGTCCAATCGGGCTGGCGGCTCAAGCCGCTGCACCGGCTGATCATGCTCTCCAGCACGTATCAAATGTCGTCGCGTGGCAGCAAAGAGGCTCTGGCCGCGGATCCGGCCAACGATCTGTTCTCGCACTTCGACATGCGGCGGCTCAGTGCCGAGGAAATTCGCGATTCGATCCTGGCCGTCGACGGGCAATTGAACCTGGAAATGTACGGCCCGGGCATTTATCCGGAAATTTCGGCCGAAGTGCTGGCCACGCAATCGCATCCCGGGGCACGGCTGGGGCAAGTCGACGCCCGAGCAACAGGCCCGGCGCAGCATTTACATCCACGTCAAGCGGTCGCTGATCACGCCGCTGTTGTCGAGCTTCGACTTTCCCGAGACCGACACCAGTTGCGAGGCCCGCTTCACCACGACGCAGCCGGGCCAGGCCTTGGCGATGCTCAACGGCAAGTTCCTGAACGATGCCGCGGCCGTGTTTGCCGCGCGTCTGCGCCGCGAAGCCGGCGACGATCCGGCCGGCGCGGGTCGGGCTGGCCGTGCGGCTGGCGCTTTGCCGTCCGCCGCGCGACGACGAAGTCGTCCGCGGCGTGAAGCTGATCGAACAGCTTGCAACCAAGCACGGCCTGAGCCCGACGCCGCCTGGAAGTGTTACTGCCTGACGATGTTGAACCGCAACGAATTTGTTTATTTGGACTGAGAACCAGTCCGACTACGAGAGTCCTTCTGAATGAGCCGCAATGGACCTTCATGAGCTCAACATGCTCGTCGAACGATCGCGCGGGACGCTTTTGCGGACGCACGCGGCGCGAGTTCCTGTGGGAAGCCGGCGGCGCCTTCACCTCGGTCGCCCTGACCGGGCTGCTCGGCGGCGATGGCTTTTTCGCCCGCCGCGCCGCGGCCGCCGAGAGCGCCGGCCGGCTTCGCCAATCCGCTGGCTCCCAAGCCGCCGCATTTTCCGGCCAAGGCCAAGAGCGTGATCTTTCTGTTCATGTACGGCGGCCCGAGCCACGTCGACACGTTCGACTACAAGCCCAAGCTGTACGAGCTGGACGGCCAGACGATCCCGGTCAAGACCAAGGGGCGCGGCGGCTCGAAGAACGAAGGGCGCGTCGTCGGCCCGAAGTGGAAGTTCAAGCAGTACGGCCAGTCGGGCCAGTGGGTCTCCGACCTGTTTCCGCACCTGGCCACCTGCGTCGACGACCTGGCCTTCATCAAATCGATGACCGCCGACTCGCCGATCCACGGCTCGGCCATGCTGCAAATGAACACCGGCAAGATCCTCAGCGGCAGCCCCTGCCTCGGCTCGTGGGTCAACTACGGCCTGGGGAGCGTCAACGAAAACCTGCCCGGCTTCGTGGTCATGCTCGATCCGACCGGCGGCCCGATCAGCGGCGCCAAGAACTGGTCCAGCGGCTACATGCCGGCCACCTATCAGGGGACGGTCCTGCGCGCCAAAGGCTCGCCGATCCTCGACCTGAATCTGCCGCCGGACATGACCCGCGAGGTGCAGCGCGATCTGCTCGACGAACTGGGCACGGCCAACGCGGCCCACCTGGCCGCGCGCGGCGACAACTCGACCTGGCGGCCCGCATCGCCAGCTACGAGTTGGCGTTCAAGATGCAGCAGCACGCGCCCGAGGCGGTCGATCTGAGCCAGGAGACGGCCGAGACGCTGGACGCTGTACGGCATCGACGACACAGCAGACCGACGACTTCGGCCGCCGCTGCCTGCTGGCCCGGCGGCTGGTCGAGCGCGGCGTGCGCTTCGTCCAGCTTTACGCCGGCGGCGGCCACAACGACGACAACTGGGACGCCCACGGCGACCTGGTCAAGAACCACACCTATCACGCCGGCCGGACCGACAAGCCGATCGCCGGCCTGCTGCAAGATCTCAAGCGGCGCGGCCTGCTCGACGAAACGCTGATCATCTGGGGAGGCGAGTTCGGCCGCCAGCCGACCGCCGAATACGCCGAAGGGACCGGCCGCGACCACAACGCCTATGGCTTTACCATGTGGATGGCCGGCGGCGGCATCAAAGGCGGCAGCAGCGTCGGCCAGACCGACGAACTCGGCTCGGCCGCGGTCGAAGAGCCGTTCCACGTCAAGCGCCTGCACGCCACGGTCCTGCATCAAATGGGCATCGACCCGAACCGGCTTTCCTATTTCTACAGCGGGCTGGATCAAAAGCTGGTCGGCGTGGAGCACGTCGAGCCGATCCAGCAGATCATCGGCTAGCTGGCCGGCGAACAGCCTCCATAAACGGCGCACGCTCGGCGGGAGCCCGCGTCCGTTCCCAGCGGCGGACAATCACATCGATAATCGCCAGGTTGCGGCATAGCAGCGGGTCGGCCGCCTTGCCGTCCGGCAGCGCGCGGCCGTCGCTGGCTCGCATTTGGAAGTAAAGTTCCATGCTGCGTTCGATGCGAGCAAGGTCCCGTTCGTACCCGGCCGCTTGCGCGGGACTCCGCTTCGGGCACTTCCAGCAGGGGGTCGGGCTTTGGGCCGGGCGGCGAAGCGGCTTGCCTGCCCACAGGGAGATGCGATGCTGATCGTCGTACATCCACGCGCGGCAACTGGCACAGCCGCGCTGAAGAATTTGGGGGTGAAACAACGCGAGGTTCACCCCCATGATTAGTTTTTTGCGTCGTGCTCCTCGCGCACTTCGCCCACCGTGCTGTCTGCCAGCGCGGCTGCCAGTTCCTCTTCGCGCGCCTGGTCGCAGGTTTCCTGGGGCCAGTCCGGATCGACGTCCGAGGCAACCCAACCCAGCACGACGCGGTTGAGTCTGACGAATACGTCGGGATGCAGCCGCAACAGGGCTCGCGCCGAGATCGGCACCGGCTCGTGCTGAGAATCGGTCAGATCCCAGACAACGAGTTTTTCGGACGTGAACGCGGCGACGTGACGGTCGTAGAGGTGCGATGCCAACTGCCGGGCGGCGTCGTTCAATTGGCTCCGTTCCTCCACCAGTGCTGGCCGGTAGGTGAAACGAAGGCCTGCGTGCATCAGCGGCGCGGGGGCGATGTAGCCGGATCGGGTGTAGCCGTCCTCGAAATAGCTAGCGCGGATCATGGTAACCTCCTCGGAAAAAATGGATCAAGTACAACGAAGCATGGGCCCACCGGTAGCGGACTATAGCGATCGGGGCAAATGTTTTCGCCTGGCCAAAACAACCGGGTTGACAACGCGATGGAAAGCTGCACTACGATCAACCAGCGGCACGCAGGCAACTCCAAGCGTGGGCCCCCACCCGGCGGCCACTCGCGGCCAGGAGGCCGGCGGCCGGGAGTCCGGCGGAATCCGGTGGTGTTGGACGTTTTTCCAGGGCCTTGCACGACAAGACGAAGGCCGGATCAGGCGTTATAATGCCGCACAGGTGTTCCCCTGACGGGGGCATGCCATGATGTGCACAGCTCACCGGACAGTGTTCTCGCTGGACAGTGTAAGAACGGCCGAGCTTTAGTGATGGCTCGCTAAAAACGAGGGCTCGTATGTCACAAGCAATTGTCGATCCGAACGAACTCCGCCGATTCGCTCATAACCTCGAACGGTTCAGCAGCGAGTTGCAGAACCAGATGCTCATTCTGCGCGGGCAGCTCAACGGCCTGGGGCAAAGCTGGCGCGACCAGGAACACGAAAAGTTCTCCCAGGAATTCGAGCTGACATTGATGGCGACCAATCGATTCCTGGAAGCCACTCGGCTGCACGTCCCGTTTTTGCTGCGCAAAGCGGAACGCGTGGAGGAGTATTTGCGCCAGCGATGAAAACGTGGTTGTGCCCGTTATGAAACGGGCTGGCAAGCGGCCAGTCCCCTGACTTTCCGGAAACGGAATCAGGCTCGGCAGGTTACGGGGTTCAAGGGGTGCGGCGTGCGACGCAGTTCAGGTCGTGTTGTGACTGCGAGTCAAGAGTTAGTGGAGCGATGTTACCATGAGCAGCGGCGCCAACGTCAGTTCCATTGAAGCGGTGCAGGAGTTTCGCGTCGCCCTGAATACCTTCGCCTTCGAAGCACGCGATGCTCTGGCCGTTTACGAGATGGAAGTGCATCGCACGCTCGACTGGATACAGCGGGGGGCGCCGCTCGCCTGGGAGAATGAGTATCGCAAGAGTGAAGCGGCGGTCGGACAAGCCAAGATAGACCTGTCGCGTTGCCGCTCGATGCCCCTCGCCGACGGCAGCGCGCCTTCCTGCATGGAGGAAAAAAAACAGTTGGAACGTGCCCGCCAGCGGCTCGCATATGTCGAGAATAAGATCCAAGTGGTGCGAAAAGCGGGCCAGGCTGCCGACCGCGAAGCGACGGAGTATAAGGGCCGCGCCAGCCAACTTGCGAGCCTGCTCGACGGCGAAATGCCGCGAGCGATTGCCCTGCTGGACCGGGTCCTCACGATTTTGGAATCCTATGTCGCCATAAACCACCCGAGCGTGGGACTCGGGCTCGAGAACGCCGGCGACGGGCAATCCCCCAGCGTAGCCCAGCCCGCGCAGGCAGGATCGTCATTTCCAGAAAAACCAGCGGAACAAGAGGCGCCGATTTCAGCGGCTCCGCCGAATTCAGAAGGTGCAACACCGACCGACGCAGCGCATACTAATGATTCTGCTCAACCGAAGCCTCAAGGCTAATACCAGGACGGGATGGAAGTTTCCTTGCTATGAGATCTGGTGACTTGACCACGGGTGCCGCCAAGTTGCAAAAAGCCTGGAAGAAGCTCCGCGAGCGTTGGGAGGATACGAGGCCACACTGGAGCGACTCTGTCAGTCGCGAATTTGAAAAAAACTGCATGGAAAAGCTTGAACCCCAGATCATCTCGACCTTGGATCGTATGAAAGCTCTCGCCGCATTACTCGGCGCGGCCGAACGCGAATGCGACCGCTGAGCCCTCCTGAGCTGCTAATTTTGCCACTAACCACGGGGCTACGAAACCTCCTGGCGAGCGACAGATGGGACCGGCGCCAATGCGGAGCCACAAGATTATCGGCTTCGTTCCTCAGCCGCCGGAAAACTGCCGGCCGGCAAACGACTCGTCCCTTGAAAGCCACGTGCGGTTGATCGCGCCATGAGCATGAACCCTGGAGATCGCGACGGCGAACCCGCCCCCCCCGAGGTAGCGGTGGAGGCTGCCGGACCGCTCGAACTCGAATTGAGGTTCGTGGCCACGCTGTTGAAACTGATCGCCTATCGCTCGTCGAACGAAACTGAAATCGAAGCTCGCTACCAAATGGCCACGAAAACGGCCGAGCAAGAGTTTCACGATGCGTTCAGGGCTTTCGAAATCTGGTTGCAAACCGAGCAGCACGCCATCGTAGTGGACTATGCCGAGCAGTGTCGGCAGGCTTCGACGAAATTCAAGGTCCAGACGACCAACCTCGATCGCGAGTTAACCAAGCTGCGGGAGCAAGTCGAAGACCAATTCCAAACGGCTCGTCGCGAGGCAAAGCAAGAGCTGGAAGAATCGTCCTGGCAGGCCGAAGCCTCTTTCGATGCCGCCAAGAAGGCCGCTCCCAAGCAGTTGGAAGAGTTCGAGCGGCAGCTCGAGGCCTGGCAGACGCGGATTCGCACTGATCGCGAACAAGCGCAGAAGCTGCTCGAAAAGTGGCGACAAACGCCGCCCGACGTGGCCGAGACCGCTCCCCCAGCCGTTAGGCCGGCTGAGTTTTCAGCCCGTTTGCAAGAATGTGTCGACGTCGTCTCGACCCAGTTGACCGAGCTCAACCAGGCGCAAGTACCCCGTCTGGCGATCAGCCCAACCATGTGGGCCGGCTACCTGCTCGTCGCGGTGTTGCTGGCGATCGGAGGCTGGGAGCTCGGGTTTGGCGTGGTCGGCGCCGGGGCGGGAGCCTTGATTGCGCTGGTCGGCAGCGTCGGCATGACCTTCATTTTGAAGAGCATGGCGAGAGCTTTGGTCGAGGAGCTGTATCCGCCTCTCTGGCAGGCCGCCGGTGAGGCCGAGGTGCTCATGCACAAGGCCTTAGCCGACGCCCGCAATCGCACCGGTTCCCAACAAAGCAAGCTTACCCAGCAGCGTGACCGCGCTCTGCAGGCCGCGGAAAAGCAATACCAGGCCCGCCTCGCTGACATCGACGACAGCGCGAAGGTCGCCTGAAGCGCCCCACAGATACCTACACTCAACTGGTGGCTGAGATCACGGTCCGCCGCGACGACGAACTGGCGAAGGCCGAGGAGACTCGTACGCACCGCGACGCGGAATACCATAGGCGCAAAGGCACCGAGGGGGTCGAGATCGAGGGGCGCCATCGGAGCGAATGCGAACAGATCGAAGAAAAATTCAATGTGAAGTGGCGGGAGTTGCTCGGTTGGTGGCAGTCGGGACTTACCCGAGTGCAATTATTGTTGGATCAGATTCAAGGCGCAAGCGGCGGCGTCGACGCACAGTATCTGGTTGACTGGACTCGCCTCTCGGGCAATTGGCAACCGACAACCGCCGTTCCCCCCGGGGTTCGCTTCGGACAGTTTCTTGTCGACATGGGTCAACTCCCGAACGGCATTCCGCAAAACAGTCTGCTATCGTCAGTGACCCCGCGAGGTTTCTTGCTGCCCGCGCTGCTCCCCTTCCCGGACCAGGCGTCAATCCTGTTCAAGTCTCGCGGCGAAGGCCGTCGCGTGGCGGTCGACGCCATGCAGGCCGTCATGCTGCGGCTGCTGGCGAGCATCCCGCCGGGCAAGGTCCGCTTCACGATCATCGATCCGGTCGGGCTGGGCGAAAACTTCGCCGCCTTCATGCACCTGGCCGACTATCAACGAGTCGCTGGTCACCAGCCGCATCTGGACCGAGCCGCGGCATATCGAGCAGCGGCTGGCCGATCTGTCGGAGCACATGGAAAACGTGATCCAGAAGTATCTGCGCAACGAGTTCCAGAACATCGAAGAATACAACCGCGACGCGGGCGAAATCGCCGAGCCGTTTCGGTTCCTGGTGATCGCCAATTTTCCGGCCAACTTCACCGAGGCGGCCCAGCGGCGGCTGCTGTCGATCGCCGCCAGCGGCTCGCGCTGCGGCGTGTACACGCTGATCATGGTCGACACGCAGGTGCCGTTGCCGGCCGTTTTCGCTGCGCGATCTGGAGCAGCACGGTGCCTCGCTTGCTCTGGCAGGACGGCCATTTCGTCTGGCAGAACGAACGATTCAACCAGCTTCGAATTGAACCTCGACGCTCCGCCGCCGGCCGACGAGGTGACGGAAACCGTTCATGCTGCGGGCCAGCTTGCCGGCCAAAGCGGCCGGCCGCGTCGAAGTGCCGTTCGACGTCATCGCGCCGGCGCCCGACGACTTTTGGACCAGCTCGGCCCGCTCGGGTTCGACGTGCCGCTGGGCCGGGCCGGGGCCACGCGGCTGCAAACATCAAGCTCGGCCCGGGCACTTCGCAGCACGTGCTGGTCGCCGGCAAAACCGGCTCGGGCAAATCGACGCTGCTGCACGCCCTGATCACCAACCTGGCGCCTGCGCTACTCGCCCGACGAAGTCGAGCTCTATCTGATCGACTTCAAGCAGGGGGTCGAATTCAAGACCTACGCCACGCATCATTCTGCCGCACGCCCGCGTCGTGGCCATCGAAAGCGATCGCGAGTTCGGCGTCAGCGTGCTCGGCCGGCTCGACGCCGAACTGAAACCGCGGGCCGACCTGTTTCGCGCCGCCGGCGTGCAAGACCTGGCCGGCTTTCGCCAGGCCGAGCCCGACGACGCCGATGCCGCGGACCATGCTGATCATCGACGAATTCCAGGAATTCTTCACCGAAGACGACAAAGCCTCGCAAGAAGCCGCCCTGCTGCTCGATCGCCTGGTGCGGCAAGGCCGTGCGTTCGGCATCCACGTGCTGCTCGGTTCGCAGACGCTGGCCGGCACCTTCAGCCTGGCCCGCAGCACGATCGGCCAGATGGCGGTGCGCATCGCCCTGCAGTGCAGCGAGGCCGACGCCCACCTGATCCTGAGCGAAGACAACTCGGCCGCCCGCCTGCTCTCGCGGCCGGCGAAGCGATCTACAACGACACGAACGGCCTGATCGAAGGAAACCATCCCTTTCAGGTCGTCTGGCTGCCCGACGAACGCCGCGAAGTCTATCTGGAACAAGTGCGCGACCTGACCGTGCAGCGCGGACAAATCGTGCGGCCGCAAGTGGTGTTCGAAGGCAACATTCCGGCCAATCCGAGCAGAATGTGGCGCTCAACGAACTGCTCGCGGCGGAGTCGCCCGACAGCATGAGCAAGGTGTCCCAGCGCCTGGCTGGGCGACGCGGTGGCGATCAAGGATTCACCACGGTCACCTTCCGCCTGCAAAGCGGCAACAACCTGCTGATGGTCGGGCAAAACGAAGAGGCGGCGCTGGGCATTTTTCTAACGACGCTGATCAGCCTGGCCGCGCAACAACCGGTCTCGGAAACCGTGGGCCCTCGCTTCTTCATGATCGACGGCAGCCCGGCCGGAACGCCGCCGTCGGTTTTGCTCGCATCGCTTCCCGATCTGACTCCCGATCCGGTACGGCTCGGGGAACGGCGTGAATTGCCGGGATGGTCAACGAGTTGGCCGAGGAAGTTGCCCGGCGACAGAAGTCGGGCGAAGCCGACTTTCCGCCCATCTACGTGTTGGTTTACGGTCTGCACAAATTGCGCGATCTTTGGCGGCAGGAAGACGATTATGGCTTTGGCGCATGGGGGAGGATCGTCCGCCGAGCCCCAACAAGCAGTTCGCCACGATCTTGTCCGACGGCCCGGCCCTCGGCGTTTACTCGCTGGTCTGGGTCGACAGCGTGAATAACTTGAACCGCGCCTGGGATCGGCACACGCTGCGCGAGTTCGAGATGCGGATTGCCTTCCAGATGAGCGGCAACGATTCGAGTACGCTGCTCGATTCACCGGTGGCGGCCAAGCTGGGCAACAATCGGGCCCTGCTGCATAGTGAAGAGCAAGGCTTGTTGGAAAAATTCCGCCCCTTCCGCTGGCCTTCGGACACCTGGCTTGCCTGGGTGCGCAAGCAATTGTACGGCCCGGAAGGCCAGCGCGACGATCGCTCCAAACGACTGGCTGTCTGAGTGTCGATTCTTTCATTTAAGGAACCGTACCGTGAAGCACGTTTCTCCCCGAACGTTGCAGCGCATGGTCGCCGCCGGAGCGGTCGCCTCGCTGCTGGGCTCGATCGTTTCGCTAACTGCCGCTGAACCGGATCGCCTTGCGGACTCGCAGCCGCTGCCGGGCACGCAGCCGCTACGGCTGGAAGGAGACATCGCCTCTCAATTGGTCGACGGAGTTGATCGTTTCCTGCTCGATCAAACCGAACAAACGCTCGCCGGCCGAAGCCAATACTGGCATCGCGATCTTTCCTCGGAGCAGGCTTACAACAAATCGGTCGAGCCGAATCGTCAGCGGCTGGCTCATATCCTGGGAGTGCGAGACGCGCGAGTACCGTTCGACGGGTTGACTCTCGACGGCACGACGGTTCGCCCTGCGCTCGTGGCCAAGGGATCGAATTACGAAGTGTTCGCCGTGCGTTGGCCCGCCTTTGGAGACGTCCACGGCGAAGGGCTGCTGCTGTTGCCAACGGGCCGCAAGCCGCTGGCGGACGTGGTGGCCATTGGGGATTGCAATCAGACGCCCGAGCAACTTGTCGGACTGGTGGCCGGAGTGCCGGCGGAATCGCAGTTTCCCCGGCGGCTGGCCCAGAGCGGTTGCCGCGTGATTGTACCGCTTTTGATCAATCGCCAAGACAAATTCAACCTGCTGTCGAATCGGGAATGGGCTTATCGGGCAGCCTTTGAGCTGGGACGGGGACTGATCGGTTACGAGGTTCAAAAGGTGCTGGCTTGCGTCGACTGGTTTTCCAAAGAGGCCAGCGGAAAGAACACCGGGGACAAGGACGCGAAGATCGGCGTCTTGGGATGGGGCGAAGGGGGCTTGTTGGCCTTGTACTCGGGTGCTCTGGATCCCCGTATCGACTCGGTCTGTGTGAGCGGCTACTTCGACAATCGGAATAATCTCTGGCAAGGGCCGGCCGATAGGAACGTCTTTGGGTTGCTGGAAGAATTCGGCGACGCCGAGGTTGCCAGCCTGATTGCGCCGCGGCATGCTGACCATCGAAGCCTCGCGGGCCCCCGAAGCGATTCTCCCAAGCGGCGGAAAAGGAGCGCCCGGTTGCGTGGAGACACCAGCGCTGGCGGTGGTGAAACAAGAGGTCGAGCGGGCCCAAAAGTTTACGGCCGGTTTGAAGCCCGGCAACCGATTGGCTCTGGTCGTCAGCGGTCCGGAGGGAACGGGTCCGTTCGCATCGGATGCCGCACTGACCGAATTTCTGGCAGGCCTGTCCGCGGATTTGCGGTTGTCGGCAGCCGAGACACCGGCCCAGTCCAGCGGTTCGATTCAGGAAGCTGGCGTACTGCCGGACGCGCAGGCTCGCCATGACCGGCAAGTTCACGAGTTGGACCAGCACAACCAATGGCTGCTGCGAGAGAGTCAGTATGTTCGCGACGATTACTTCTGGAAGAAACTGAATTACGAGACGTTAGAAAAATTTGCGGAATCGACGGCCCCTTTCCGGAAGCTCTTCGCGGAGGAGGCCATCGGAAAGTTTGATCGCCCGCTGTTGCCGGCCGACGCGAAGACGCGAAAAGTCGAAGAAACCGAGCGGTGGACGCGGTATGAAGTGGTGCTCGATGTGTTTCCGGACGTCATCGCCTACGGACTGCTGACGCTGCCCAAGGACATTCAGCCGGGCGAAAAGCGGCCGGTAGTGGTTTGCCAGCACGGCTTGGAGGGCCGACCGCAATCAACCACGGGAGAACTTGACAAACGCTATTACAACGCATTCTCGACGCAATTGGCCGAACGAGGGTTCATTACGTTCGCTCCCCAGAATCTCTACATCTTCAAGGACCGCTTTCGCACCTTGCAGCGGAAGGCGAATCCGTTGAAGAAAACGCTCTATTCCGTGATCGTTCCCCAGCACCAGCAGATCGTCGATTGGCTGCAAACGCTACCCCAGGTCGCGCCGGACAAAATCGCGTTCTATGGGCTCAGCTACGGCGGAAAGACGGCCATGCGCGTGCCGGCCCTGGTCACCGACTATTGCCTGTCGATCTGTTCTGGCGATTTTAATGAATGGGTTGAGAAGAATGCGTCAACGCGAACGCGCGAGTCGTACATGGACAAGGGGGAGTACGAGATCTTCGAATTCGACTTGGGGAGCACGTTTAACTATGCCGAGATGGCGGCGCTGATCGCGCCGCGTCCATTCATGGTCGAACGCGGGCATTTTGACGGCGTCGGCACGGATCACGCGGTTGGGGGCGAGTATGCGAAAGTCCGCCATCTGTACGCCGCGCGGTTGGGCATTCCCGAGAGAACCGAAATCGAATGGTTTGTCGGTCCCCACACGATCAACGGCAAGGCAACCTACGAATTCTTGCACAGGCAACTCGGTTGGCCGCGCAAGCCGTAGTTGGTGCTGGAAAATCGCGGGGCTCAGAGCGTACCACGCGCGTACCCATTGGCCCGGCGTCCGCAGGCTGTTACAAGATAGGTAATGTTCCTGACCCTGTTGCATATTTCCGATCTGCACTTTGGCAAGCCGTTCGTGCCCGAAGTCGGCGAAGCGCTGCTGCGATCCGCCGAGGAACTGCGCCCGGACATTATCGTTGCCAGCGGCGACTTCACCCAACGCGCGTCGGACCGAGCAATTCGCCGCAGCTCGGCAATATTTGGACTCGCTCCCGCCGGCGCCGCGGGTGGTGGTGCCTGGCAATCACGACATTCCGCTTTATCGCCTTGGCGAACGGCTGATGAACCCCTATGCGCTGTACCGCGAGTTCATCTCCAACGATCTGGAGCCGGTGCATCACTTTGAGCAGACCATCATCGTGGCGCTGAACACCACGGACCCTTTGCGGCGGATCACCAACGGCCGCATTCGACCGCAACAGCTCGATTATTGCGAAGCCGCCTTCCGTAGCGCTCCCTCGGGGACGGTGAAAATCGTGGTGGCCCATCACCACTTTCTGCCCGCCCCGGACTACGACAACCAGGGGGACGTGATGAAGGGGGCCCGCGAAGCTTTGGACCGGTTGAACGACATGGGAGTCGACATGATCCTGGGAGGCCACTTGCACCGGGCCTACATCGGCAACTCGCTGGACGTGCACCCCAGCACCGATCGCTCGAGCGGCATTATCATCGCGCAATCCGGCACTTCAACCTCGCAGCGAGGCAGGGCCCGTGAACGGGAAAAAAACTCATTCAACCTGATCAAGGTGGGCGAAGACGTCGTGCGGGTGACGCATTACATGCACTTCACCGCGGTCGGGGGTTTCGCGCCGGTTAGCCGGCATATTTTCCCACGGCGCAATCGGCACTACTTTACGGGGCACCACGCGCACGAGTAGGTCAGGCACTCCCGTGCCTGACATGTCGTAGCTGGGCGAGAGCGTCAGACTATCACCACCGTTGCAATTACCCGCTCCGGCGCTCACGTCAGGCACGGGAGTGCCTGACCTACGTTGCTCGGAAGCTTTACGACCGGGGCTCGGAAATTCTCGAACTTGCAGCGGACCGGTTACTCGGCTTTCACCGGTGAGTGGCAAAGCACGTAGTCTTCGAAGCGCAGGCGACGGTTTCCCTCGGGCATCGTTGCAAACAACATATCCAACATGGCCGAGAACCGGTGCAACTGCAGGTAATAGAAGTTGTGCTTGCCTTGCCGGCGGCGATCGATCATGCCGGCACTCCGCAATAAGGCCAAATGATGACTCACAGCGGGCTGGCTTTCGGACAGTAATTCACACAGGGCCCGCACGTGCAATTCATCGCGCTGCGTCAGGAAGTACAAGATGCGCAGCCGCGTCTCGTCGGAGAGAAGCTTGGCCAATTGGCCGAGGTCGTGAACCAGCTTTTCCGGAGCGTGAAGCTGTTCCAAGGCTTCGTGCTCCAGCGCCGCCTTAGTATGGCGGGAATTATTTTCAGGCGTGAGTAGTTTCACTTTCTTAGTCCTCTTCTGCATGGGATGGCGTACTCGCGCCATCTTGGCGCGGGTGTACCGTAACTCCTTCGACCCCTCTGTTAAAGGTCGAGCCAACCTTCCTTGGTAATCCGAGCGCCTTAGCGTTGTTGACGAAAACGCTCTCCCAAACGGGGATCGGATCTAGTCATGTTTATCGCAGTTGTGTCGGACCGACAGCCGAGACATGATGCTTTGCGCCGCTGCCTGGGCCATGCGTACCGCAGAATAGGGCTGCATGGCCGCGACGCTGTTTTGGTTTAACGCTTGTGTGCCCTTAGGAGACCCACCCCGTCAATTCCGCGAGTTATTGTAACTCATCAACTTTCAAAAGGGAAACGTATTCCACATTTTGTATCTTAATGCATCATTTTCTCCGGCAAATTGCAGCTTTCCGGACTCGCCCGCTTGCGCTCGTTAGCCGCTGTAAACGATCGAAACAAACGATAGGCGCGTGGTGTTCCTTGGGCCACCCCCACCGGCACACCGCTTTGACTCCGGATTGTCACAAGTTACCATACCCAATGAGTATTCGCGTTTTCCGCGATCGCCGAGCCTCCGGCTGGACACCGCCAACTCAATGGGCCGCTGACTCCTTTGGCAACTCTGAATCTAAGAGCCTGGTTTCCCCTGCTAGCATTGGGGCTGCTGCTCGCCGCCGTCGGCTGGACCGTCTCGCGTGGAACGCTCGATCGGGCCGAATTCACGTTTTCCAATGAGACCGAGGCCGAATCGCTCGATCCGGTCAAAGCTATCGGTCGGCCGGAGCACCGCCTCATTATTTCGCTGTTCGAGGGCCTGGTGACCTACGACCGACGCACGCTTGAGCCAATGCCGGGCGTAGCCAATCGCTGGGAACTTTCCGAAGACCGGCTGCAATACACGTTTTATCTGCGGTCGGATGCCCGTTGGTCGGACGGGAAGCCGGTTACCGCGCATGACTTTGAATGGTCATTTCGCCGGCTGCTCGATCCGCTATCCGGGGCTCGCTACGCCTATCAGCTCTGGTATGCCCGCAACGCACAAGTATTCCACCGCGGCTGTCGAAGTGGGGGACGCGGTGGAAATTGAACTGCCCGAGCACCGGCGGATAGTCCGCCATTCGCCCGTGGGACTGTTCTCAAAGGGACACTGGTCAGCATTGATGAGACTGAAGCGCCGGACGGAAAGCCCGTGGCGAAGCGCTACCGCGTGCAAGTTGGGGGCCGGCTGCGGCAGTTTAGGGACGGTGGCGACTCTGGCGATGCAGCCGTGGAAGACTGCAAACTCGTCACCTTCGACTTTGATCAGGTGGGTATCCGAGCCCTGGACGACCGCACGCTACGTATCACGCTGGAAAAGCCGACGCCGTTCTTTCTTTACCTGGCCGGATTCTTTCCGCTCTCTCCGGTGCCCCGCCATTGTTTTGAGCAACACGGCGACGCCAAATGGATCCAGCCGGCGAACATCGTAAGCAACGGCGCGTATTGCCTGCAAAGCCGGCGCATTCGCGATCGAATGCGGCTAGTGAAGAATCCGTTTTACTGGGACCGCGAGCACGTGGCGATCAACACCATCGATGCTCTATCGCTCGATTCGGCCGCCACCGGGCTCAACATGTATCTGACCGGAGCCCTCGATTGGATCACCGTCGTGCCACCGATTGTCGTGGCCGATCTGAAAGCCCAACAGCGGCCCGACTTTCTCATCTCGCCCGAACTGACCGTCAACTTCTACCGCTTCAACGTTACCCAGCCACCGCTCGACAATCCTCGGGTGCGCCAGGCCCTTTCGCTGGCCATCGACCGACAGGAGATCGTCGATCGCGTGACGCGGGCCGGTGAGCAGCCCGCCTACAGCCTTGTGCCGCCGGGCATATTGGGCTACGAGCCAGCCCAGGGTGCCCATCACGACATCGCGCTCGCTCGCAAGCTGCTGGCCGAGGCCGGTTATCCGGACGGGGTTGGCCTGCCGGCCATCAAGCTCATGTACAACCAGGAGGAGACGCACGAATCGGTCGCCCAGTTGATTCAGGATCAATGGAAGCGGCACCTGGGTGTCGACGCGGTGCTGCAAAGCCTCGAATGGGGCTCCTACCTGAGCAGTTACCATTTGATGCAGTACGAGGTTTGTCGGTCCGGCTGGGTCGGGGATTATCCGGACCCGAACACGTTCCTGGACATGTTCGTCACAAACAACGCGAACAATTGCACCGGCTGGTCATCGGCGGCATATGACCGGCTGATTACCGATGCGGGAGCCGAACTGGACGCGGGCCGTCGCTTCTCAATCCTGCGCGAAGCCGAGGCGTTGCTTCTGACGGACGCACCGATCGTGCCCCTTTATTTCCGCGTCTCCCGAAACATGGTGAAGCCGCGAGTGCGCGGGTTCTGCACCAACTTGCAAGACATACACCCGCTGAAGTCCTTGTCGATCGATGATCGTGCGCCATTGGCCGCGCCGGTGGCGAGCGGTATTCAAACCGGAGCCCTGGCAGAGCCGGCGGTTCCCGTACTAGAGACAGACTCCAAGTCGCACCGCTGATAGTTTGAAGGATCGCACTGCTAGAAGGATCGTTCCGTGGCCTGGTTTGTGCTTAAACGTCTGGGTTGGATGGCGCTGACCTTGTGGATCGTCTTTACGATCTCATTCTTCTTGATGCGGTTCGTTCCCGGTGGGCCGTTCGACAGCGAGCGGCAAATGGAGCCCGAAATTCGGGCTAACTTGGAACGTCGGTACCACTTGGACGAACCGCTGCCGCTGCAATATCTGCGAGCACTCAATGACACGCTGCACTGGGACCTTGGAGCGAGTTGCAGCCTGCGCGATTTCACGGTCAACGAGGTGATTGCCCAGGGCTTGCCGATTTCCGCGGCGCTCGGGTCGCTGGCCCTGGCAGGAGCGATCATCGTGGGGCTGGCCGCCGGAATCGTTTCGGCCGTGCGGCGCGGCACGCCGCTCGACTTCGCCATGATGACGATCGCCACGGTAGGCATCGCATTGCCGAATTTCGTGATCGCCGGCGTCATGTTGTTGCTGTTCGTGTTCTTGATCCCGTTGTTTCCGGCAGCCGGCTGGGGGAGTATGCGGCAACTCATTCTGCCGGCGTTCTGCCTGGGCGCGCCTTATGCGGCCTACATTGCCCGACTGGTTCGCGCCGGCATGCTCGATGTATTGGGACAAGACTACATTCGTACGGCAGTGGCGAAAGGCTTACCGGCCCGCACGGTGATCTTTCGCCACGCGCTGCGGGGAGCGCTATTGCCGTTGGTTTCGTTTCTCGGCCCGGCCACGGCCGGCATCCTTACCGGTTCGCTAGTCGTGGAACAGGTATTTGCGATCCCAGGGCTGGGCGTTCACTTCGTGCGCACCGCGACACAACGCGACCAAACGTTGGCGATGGGCATGGTGCTGCTCTATTCGGCGCTTCTCTACACGATGAATCTGTTGGTCGACTTGGCTTACGCACTGCTCGACCCGCGGGTAAAATTGGAGTGAGGACCATGTCTCCCACCGATCCCGACCTCGGGCGCTACGCAACCCTGCTGGACGAGGCCCGTCGCTCCGGCGGCGCATCGCTGGCTCGTGACGGCTGGCGGCGATTGCGCGGAAATCGGGTCGCAATGGCGTCGTTGGCTTATTTGATCCTGTTGGTAGTGGCTGCGCTGCTCACGCCCTTGTGGCCGCTACAGTCGCCTTATCGGGTGCGGACCGTGCGTCTCTTGCAGGGCCCAAGTGGGGTATCCTGGATCGAGCACGATATGAACTTGTTGGATGCCGATGGCCGGCTGGACGATCTCCGCGTTCGGGCGGAGTTTCGCGGCCTGGCACGCTGGCAGTACCCGCTGGTGGCCTTGCGTGTAAAACTGTGGGGTGACCGTTCGCTGGCCAGTCTTTGCGGGACGGATGAGTTGGGGCGGGACGTGCTGGCCCGGTTGTTTTGGGCGCGAGGATCTCGTTGCTCGTGGCCCTGGTGGCCACATCGGTGTCGCTGGTGATTGGCGTTTCGTATGGCTCGGTGGCCGGTTATTGCGGCGGCGGCATCGACAACGCGATGATGCGCATCGTGGACATCTTGTATTCGTTGCCGCTGATCTTCATCGTGATCTTCCTGATCACGTTCCTGAACGAGCCCAAGGTCGAAACTCGCCTGGCCGGCTGGGGCATCGACCGGATGATGATTTTCTTTCTGGTCGTCGGCGCCGTGCAGTGGTTGACGATGGCTCGCGTGGTGCGCGGACAAGTGATCTCGCTCAAGCACGAGCAATTCGTCGAGGCGGCGCACACCTTGGGGGCCAGCCGCATGCGAATCGTCTTCCGGCACTTGGTGCCGAACGTGCTCAGCGTGGTCATTGTATACCTGACGCTGACCATCCCGCAGGTCATGTTGTTCGAGGCGTTCCTGTCGTTCCTGGGCCTGGGCGTGCAAGCGCCGCAGGTCTCCTGGGGCGTGTTGGCCAGCCAAGGATTTCGCGTGATCACGCCGGTGCGCACGTTCTGGTGGCTGATTTTGTATCCGGGGCTGGCCGTCGGGTTGACCCTCTTCGCGTTGAACTTTTTAGGCGACGGCCTGCGCGACGCCCTCGATCCCCGACTCAAAGGCCGCCGGGCAAAGTCATGAATCCGCTCCTCGAAGTTGAGAACCTGCGGGTCGAGTTCCATACCGACGAAGGTATTGTCGGCGCCGTGGGCGGGATCTCGTTCTCACTGGCAGCGGGCCAAACGTTGGGCATCGTCGGAGAATCGGGCTCCGGAAAGTCGGCTACCGCGTTGGCGTTGCTGGGCTTGCTACCGCGTCCCGCCGGCCGGGTCGCCGGAGGCCGGGCGATGTTCGACGGCGTCGATCTGGTCTCCCTTTCGCAACGGAAATTGGCTCGATTGCGCGGGCAGCGCGTGGCGATGATCTTTCAAGATCCGCTGACGGCGCTGAACCCGTTTCTGACCATCGGCGAGCAACTGACCGAAGTCACCCGGCTGCACCTCGGCCACAATCGGCGGCAGGCTGCGGATCACGCGGCTCACTTGCTCGACCGGGTCGGAATTCCGGCGGCAGCGCGCCGTTTGGCCGACTACCCGCATCAGCTTTCGGGGGGCATGCGGCAGCGCGTGATGATCGCCATCGCGCTGGCCTGTCATCCGACCCTGCTGATTGCTGATGAACCTACGACCGCGCTGGATGTGACCATTCAGGCCCAGATCCTGGAACTGCTCGCGGATTTGCAGCGCAGCGAAGGCATGGCCTTGATGCTGATCACGCATGACCTGGGGGTTGTGGCACGCGTGTGCGATCGGGTGCTGGTGATGTATGCCGGGCGAATTGTCGAGGATGCCGAGGTCCGCCAGCTATTTGCCAGGCCTCGGCACCCCTACACGCGCGGTTTGCTGGCCTCGCTGCCGCGCACCGATAGTCGGCCCGGCCAGCGGCTCACGCCCATTCCCGGCCAACCGCCCCACCTGGCCGATTTGCCGCCGGGCTGCGCCTTTCGCGAGCGCTGCCCGCATGCCATCGGCCGCTGCGAGGCAGAGGTTCCGCCGCTCATTGGTACACTTGGCGAAAGCCGTTATGCGTGTTACGTCGACCTGGATGCGCCAGCCAATGCCACGGTTCAGCCGGACGCCGCCCCATGAGTGACATTAAATCGCAAGCAACGCAAATCGTCGACGTTGACGCGCGCTTGCCGCTGCTCCAAGTGAATCAGTTGAAGGTTCATTTTCCGGTGCGACACGGGCCGATTTGGAAGCGGCAGCGGGGCGTGATTCGCGCCGTCGACGGCGTTAGCTTTCACATCCACGAAGGGGAAACTCTGGCAATTGTCGGCGAATCGGGCAGCGGAAAAACGACGACGGCTCGAGCCATCATGGGGCTGGCGCCGATCACGGCCGGGAGCGTCGTTTGGCGCGGACAGCCGATGGCCGGCCTTAGCGAAGCCGCCAGACGCCCGTTCCGCCGGCAAGTGCAGATGATCTTTCAGGACCCGTTCAGTTCGCTGAACCCTAGGCTGACCGTCGGCCAGATCATTGCCGAGCCGCTCCACATTTTCAAGCTCCACTCGAAAAGCGACCGGCGACTTGGAAGCCATGCGCCTGATGGAACTGGTCGGTCTGAACCCCAGGCTGTTGTATCGTTATCCGCACGAGTTCTCCGGGGGACAGCGGCAGCGCATCGGCATAGCTCGGGCACTCGCCTTGCAGCCCAAGCTGTTGGTATGCGACGAACCGGTTTCGGCGCTCGATGTCTCGATCCAAGCGCAAATCCTGAACTTGCTACTCGACTTGCAACAGCGGTTCGGGCTGGTTTATCTGCTGATTGCCCACGATCTGGGAGTGGTGCGGCACGTCGCCCAGCGCGTGGCCGTGATGTATCTGGGTCGGCTCGTCGAAACGGGGCCAACCGACGCGATCTTTAGCGAACCGGAGCATCCGTACACGCGCTGCCTCCTGTCGGCTGTGCCTGTACCGGATCCGGTTATTGAGCGCCAGCGGACTCGAGTTGTTTTGACCGGCGAAATCCCATCGCCCGAGATCCACTACCCCGGCTGCCCCCTGGCCGAACGCTGCCCGTGGTCGGACACGCAATGCGTGGAGCACGCGCCGCAGTTGGAGGGCCAGACGCACCGCGTGTCGTGCTGGCACGTGGACAAAGTCACCGGCCAAAGCCGCTAACACGCATCCTGCAAAGCCCAGGGACTGCGTCGTTGGGTCCTCCCCGAAAATATTCAACGTCCGCGCGAGTTCTCCGGAGGCCGCGAAACCAGAACCCCGCGTAGCGGCAACGCCACTGCGGCGAATAGCAACGATCCAAAAAGCCCTCCGGCGGTGAGCATGGTGCCAAAATAGTCGCGCATCAAAACCAAGGCCGGCGGCTGGTCGCTCTTGGGGACGCGGCGCTGCACCGGGCCGTGTTCATTGAGCGTTTTAGCGGCCTCGCGCCACTGGTCCCACTGGGCCTGGGCCTCCGGTGTGGAAAGGGTGTCGAGCGCGGCGCGGCGGGCACTGAATGAGAGCGTCATGATCGCCGAGAGCCAGACAACGTAAACGATCGCGGCCACGGTGTTAAAGAGGCGAGGAGACATACGTCGAATTATGCCTGCTCCTGGCAATCGGCCGACCAGGCGCCCGAGTCGAGCAGTTGTTGTAGTTGCGGTACCAACAGGCGGATTGCCCGAGCCCTATGGCTGAGAACGGCTTTCACCGCGTCTCCCAGTTCCCCGAAGGTGCGGTGATATTCAGCGATCTCGAAAAGGGGATCATAGCCGAACCCGCCGGTTCCTCGGTGCGCGGTGAGGATGCGTCCGCGGCAGATGCCTTCGTTGCGGGCACGAATCGCGCCGCTTGGATCGGAGAGGGCAGCGTGGCACACATAATGGGCCGTGCGACGATCGCCGGGGATGCTGGCCAGCTCAGCCAGCAGCCGTTGGTTGTTCTTCTCATCGCTGGTCTGCGGGCCGGCAAAGCGGGCCGAATAGATGCCCGGCGCGCCGCCGAGCGCATCGACCACCAGGCCGCTGTCTTCGCCCAAGACCCAGCGGCCCAAGTGCCGAGCCTGCTGCGTGGCCTTGAGCGCGGCATTGGCGGCAAACGAGTCGCCGTCTTCGACGACGCTGATGGCCTGGGGATAATCGGCCAGCGTCTCCAGCCGCACGCCGAGCGGCGCGAGCAGTAGGTCCAGTTCCAGAGCCTTTTTGCGATTGCTGGTGCCGAGGACAAGTCGAGGCATGGGGCGCAATGAGAAGGAACCAAGGGGCGAAAACGTTGCATGCAAGAATAGAGGGAACTGTTATGCGCGGCAAGCTGGCGCCCAAGCAAATGGGGGGCGTCAAGGCGGAACCCACGGTAACAGGTGAACCCACGGATGCAATCCGTGGGCATTATTGCGACGTTGCGCTCTTAGGCGCGGCAGAGTTCTTAAGGATTCGCGGCGGTGCGACTGTAGTCTGCGGCGAGCGAACGGCGTGGCACTTCCACCGGCACCGGGGAAACGTCGAACGGAACGCCTTCGATCGATTTGGGTTTGCTTAGTTGCGGAGTCACCTGGCCGGGGAGCAACTTGGCCTCGGCCCCGTAGGTTTTGATGATGCTGTGCATTGCCGGGTTGATCTCGATCTTGCCGTCGGCCCGCGGGACGCCCACCGAGTCGAAGCTGCCAATGGTCACGATGCTTGCATAGCGGTCATGAAACTCGTAGGCCTCGACCCCTTTTTCGCGCAGGGCCTCGGTGATCTTATGAGCATTGATCGGCGGCGTCTTGCAGGCGGCTCTTGAACTTCGCTCCCTTTTCGATCTGATCGATCTTCTTCTGATCAAGCACGATCTGGCCGGTGAACGTGGCCACTTTCACCGAGTATCGGCCTTTGCAGTCCAGCAGGCTGTGCTTGACCCCCTTGTTCATTTCGACGACGAGCTTATCGACCCCCTTGGGGGCAAAAAACTCCGGCGGCAGGAGCGGATTGGTGGCGATGAACGCGGCCCCCATCGGCCCCTTTCTTACGAATTTCGTTCCCTTCGGGGAGCACGGCCTTTTGCAGCGAGCGGAAATTCGCCAGCGTCTGGCTCGTGGTCTTCCGTTTGTTGACATCCAGCGCGGCGGGCTCCAGGGACTTGATCTTTTTCAGGGCCTTTTGGGCGTCGGGGTCGTCGACCGACTGGTAATCGCCAACCATGACGGCGATCTCCAGCATTGAATCACCCCGCGCATACCGCATCTTTAGCGGCTCGCCATAGCGATCGGTACCGCGCCCGTCGGTGCGGCGGCCGAGATCAAACTTCTTCTGATACAGATACGCCGGCAGCCGGTATTTTTCACGCAGTTCCAGCACCAGTTGCCGGGCCTGATCCTTGGCCCCATCGCCGCTGAACGCGGCGGCCATGATCATCCAGGGGCCGGTGGTCTCCGTAACGACATAGTCTTTGTTGGGATCGGCCTCGACCCGTTTGAGCGGCGTGTAAAGCATCTTCCATAAGGGAGGAGCAGCCTGCGCAACAGCCGGTGCTACCAGACCGCACAGGGCTGCGAGCAACATGCCGCGACAACTCTTTGGATACATCGCCCGCTCCTTGGCAACGATTCGAACCGCCCCACGAACGGGGGCGAATGACATGTGGGCGGCAACTGTAGCAAAAGCCTTTGGACGACGCCAGAGCGGCACGCGCCGTAAGCCAAGACAGCCTTAGACGGAGGTTGGAGGCTGGGGACCGGAGCAATGAGTGGCACGAGCAAGTGTTGATGCCAGCCAATTTGGCAAGAAGGGAAAAGCGAATCGCGATCGCTACTTCTGCTTCGTTCGCTCGCTGCGCGCGGCCAACTCCAAGTATTGGCGGGCCTGCGTTTCGTCACCCAGATCGGTAAACATGGTGGCGAGGTTTCCATAGGGAACCGCGAGAACTTTGCGCGCGGCGAGGCCTTCTTCGACGGCTTGCTCGATCAGACCTACTCCCTCCTTGGTCAGCCGCAGGGCCAACTCCCGTCCGCCAACTTCCCAATACGATACGGCCATGCTCACAAACATGTCGCCTTGGCGAGCCGGATCGGCAAAGTCCATGCTGGGCACAGGACTTTCAAGCAACGGTACCGCCTGATCGTACCACTTCAGGGCCGTTTTGTGGTCCTGTTGTTCGATCGCGGCAATCGCCCCCAGCCGGTAATAGAGCCGGCCAGCCAGGAAGTCGTGCCCCGGTGTCTCTTCTCCGGCCGCCCCGCAGCTTTCCAATAGTTTCACGGCGTACTCGCCCAGATGCATGGCCTCGGTCGGCCGACCTTGGGCTTGTTCGATGGCTACGGAGTCCGAGAGTGCCAAAGCTAATCGCCATTCCAGAATGGCGCGAGTTTGGGGCTCGGCCTTTAAGATCAGTTTTCTACCGAGCTTCTGTGTCGCGTCGATCCACTGCCTGGAGTCGACTTCACGGGGGATCGCCGACAACGTAGTAATGGCGCTTTCATGAACCCGCTGCACGACGCCTTCTCCCGCCTGTTCATGAGCCACCAAATCGTCGGCAAAACCCTTGGCCCGCGCGAGCCATTTGGGAACCGCCTTGTTCTTTTGCTGCCAGCGGCCAAGCGCGATGACGCGGGCCACGCCCAGATGGGCGTCCACGAGAATCTCCTTGGCAGCGCGGCGGACAATGGCATTGCGGTCTGACGAGAGGGCCTCGGCCTGCTGGATGGCCTTCTGGTGGTATTGCATAGCGAGCACATGATTGCGGTGCACCGACCCGGTTAAGCAATTACCTCTCAGGCAATTGGCCCGCGCCACAATTATTGGGGGCGCCTTTTTGCTGGCGATCACTTCTTCCAAATGCTTCGTGGCTTGCGAAAAGTCGCCCAAATCGACCATCACGCTTGCCAGAGTCAACTGAAACTCGGCTTTTGCGGGTTCAATCTCACAGGCTTGGTGGGCAGCTCGGAGCGCCTCAATGAATTTTCCCAAGGATGCCAGAGACTGCGCTCGCAACCAGTGGGCTCGGGCACTTTGAGGGTCCAGGATTAAGGCGAAGTCGGCATCGGCCAGGCTATGGGCTGGGAAGTCGCGCCAGCGCGTCTCTGCCCGCAGCAGGAAAGGCTGCTGATCGATCTCTTCCAAGACCACTTGCTGGACGTGCGGTGTGTTCAGATTCGGAGCGTAGGCGAAGAGGACACCCCGTTCC
Source organism: uncultured Planctomycetia bacterium (assembly GCA_963807715.1). Classification (GTDB taxonomy): domain Bacteria; phylum Planctomycetota; class Planctomycetia; order Pirellulales; family PALSA-1355; genus CAWECK01. The sequence continues at coordinate 536,980 of CAWECK010000007.1, read as the reverse complement.
GGATAAGCTTCGCCCAACGGTTGACCGCGCTCGTCGGGAACGCTCACCGGTACGATGCCGGTGAGCTTAAGCTGCTTGGCCAGGCGTTCTGGTGCGATCGGCTTTTCGAGATAAATGACGATCGCCTGGACCACATCGCCTTCGAAGGTGATGACCACCTTGGAAAACGGTTCGACGTGATAGATGTGGCGAACCCGGCCTGATACTTTGGTTATTTCGGTCGGCGCGCCCCAGGATGCACTGAGTTCCTCGCGAGACGTCCGGCCGGGCTGAATGCCCTTCATAATGGCTGGGTCGGCAGCAATTTGCAGCGATTCCTTGCTGGACTGTGTGGCGGCGCTGGCGTGACGCCGCGATTCCCACCCGTTGGGGTGGTACGGCTGGCCGTCGCCTTCCGGCCCGGTGGCGGCCGCAGGTGCGTCCTCCGGGGCCCCATCCCCAGCAGTCACGACTCGCGCCGCGGCCGCGCCGTCGCTGGCATTAATGGACAAGCGGCCAGATCGGTCGGGCTTCTCGTCGTCCGGCCCCGCCAGCAGGAAAGATGAAGTGCTGGCCACGATCAACCACGCCATTCCGCTTAGGATGGGCGAAAGGCCCCCGCGCAGCCAGCGTGGCCCAAGGCAGAACGTCGTTGATTTGGCATGCGTCATAGCCCTGCTCCTCCTTGAGCAGCGCACGTAACACTCCCGAAATGGCTCTCACTTCCCTGGAGAGCAAAACGTGCCGCACCAGCCAGTCTCCGGGGCATCGGCCGGCCCGTCGACATGCGCCATGTCCGAATGAATCCCATGAGACCACTGGCAGACATTATTCGGCGCGGGAGTATTGCTAACTATTGAATCGGCGTCCAGAGGAGTAGTGATTCAACTTTTTGCTAACGCGGCTTACCGCATTATCACATCGTGAGCTAGTCCTTAAACAAGCGTACTTTTGCTAGCAGTTCACTGACAGCACGCTGCGGAACCTCTTTGTTTGCAATGCATTTGCCATGCTAGCACTGAACAGTTTTTGCGGCGTCCACTTTCACTTGAAATCACCAGGCAGTATTTTATACCCGACAAGTACACAATCGTGGTTTTTTCGATGTTTGCCGGACTTTTACGACTTCGTTCGGTCGGAGATCGACATTCTTCGCTTGTTTAAGGGCTAGTGTAGTGCTTCAAGTTGTTGGGGAGTTATCGAGAACGGCTCAGGGCGCGGCGAACTTTGGCCAGGATTGCATCGGGCAGGGCCTTCCAGAGGTAACCTTTAGTCCGGTCGTTGTGATGCTCGACGTACTCGAAAATGGCCTCCTGCAGTTGACGGACGCTGGTGAACGTGCCGCGCCGCAACCGCTTCTGCGTGAGATCGCGAAACCAGCGTTCCACCAGGTTAAGCCAAGAGCTGCTGGTCGGTGTGAAGTGCATATGAAATCGCGGATGGCGCGCCAGCCATCGTCGCACCTTGGGGTGCTTGTGGGTTGCATAGTTGTCGGCAATCAAATGCAGTTGAGCTGCCGGGTCAGTCGCGGTGTCGATGTGTTTCAGAAACTTGATCCACTCCTGATGTCGATGCCGAGACATACATGCTTCGATGACAATTCCTTCCACCACGTTGAGCGCCGCAAACAGCGTCGTGGTGCCGTTTCGCTTGTAGTCGTGGGTCATCGTCCCCAGGCGGCCCGGATAAATCGGCAAACTCTTCTGGGTGCGATCCAGGGCCTGAATCTGACTCTTCTCGTCGACGCAGAGGACAATCGCATGCTCCGGCGGGTTCAGGTACAAGCCCACGACATCGATCAGCTTTTCGGCAAACTGCGGATCGTTCGACAGCTTGAACGTCTTGGTGCGATGCGGTTGCAGGCCGTGGGCTTTCCAAACGCGCTGAACCATCGACGGCGACGTGTCCAATTCTTCGGCCAGCGTACGCGTACTCCAATGTGTCGCGGCCGGTGGCTTTTCTGTCGTGGTCTTACGAACGATCTCCGCAGCCAGCGCCGCGGTGGTGCTGGCCGGCTTAGCACCACGCGGGGCGTCCTTCTCGATGCCTGCCAGCCCCTGCTTGGCAAAGCGACTCCGCCATTGGCACACGGTCTTCATGCCCGTCTTCAACTCGGTGGCAATGTCCTTGTTCAACTTGCCGGCAGCGGCCAGCAAAACGATCTTGGCTCGCAGCACGAGTCGCGCCGCCGTGCTGCGGCCTCGCGACCAGCGCTGCAAGGTCCGGCGATCTTCCTCCGAAACTACAATGGCTGGTGCGATCCGCATAGGTTCATCCTCCTGATGAACCCTTCGACGCACAAGCAACCAAATAAGTTCCCGAAACAGTGAAGCACTACACTAGCGTTGCCGAGTTCCGGCGTAATCGCCGAGTGCTAGCTGCTAGAATCCCTGCCGCCGCCAGCGAGAATTGTCGGCGGGGACTGGGCCATTCAAGGCCCGTCGAATCTGCTATCAGTTCCGCCGTACAGCGTACCGGTTGCGCAGCAACTTGGCTGCTGCGGCGAACTTTTGCCGGGCGACCAACGAAGCGGACTCATCCAAATCTTGGATTTGTTCCCTTGTGAACGGCACCGCGGAGCCTGGTGGCGGTGGAACAAGCACCAATCGGCGTCCGATCTCGGCTGCCAATTCGTCAATGCCTGCATGGGTGAGGGCGCTGACGGGAGGCAGGGGTAACCCGGCTTGGCACTCCAAGTTGGCTGCAATCGCCAAATCACACTTATTACGAAGCAACAATGCCTGGGGCCAGGTCGACACCAATGCCGCGTTGTCGTCCGTCCAATCTTGCGAGGCATCGACCACTAACAGCACAAGATCGGCACTGGCCACCCGCTGATTCGCTCGGTCGATCCCGGCGGCTTCGAGCACGTCAGCGGTTGGCCGCAGGCCGGCGGTGTCCGACAATTCGACAGGCCAGCCGGCCAAGGCCGTGCTGGCCGAGAGGACATCGCGCGTCGTCCCCGGTTCGCCGTACACGATCGCTCGCGCGTAGCCCAATAGTGCGTTGATGAGGCTGCTCTTGCCGACGTTCGGCCGACCAGCCAGAACAACTTGCCAGGGTGCCGTTAAATGCGAACCCAGCGGGCCGCGCCGCCGCAACACCTCCAGCGACGCCTCTGCCGCCGCGTCAGCATGGTCCAAGTGGACCAGCAGAATCGTCGAGGGCCCGTCGCAAGGCCCCGTGATATTGATCCAGCAAAATCGCCGCTGTGCGATCGGTGGTGGCGCTCGCCAGCGCGATGCGAGCCGCAGCGGCAATCGGATCGGGTTCATCGCGTTCGAGCCATTCGTGCCATCTGCGTGACTGGCAGCCGAGATTTAACAGCGACTGGATGATTTCGGCGGCAGCTATTCGCCCACCGTGGCAATGAACTTCTACCTGAGCATCGTCCAGGCAGCAGACTACCACCTCTTCGCCCGCAACGGCTCCCCAGCGGCCGAATACGATTCGCCCGAGGGGCTCCTCGCGAAAGTTCCGTCCGCTGACCGGCTGAAAAACGGCGGCGACCCGGGCCGCGGCCTGCGGACCGCTGACGAGGAGCGTGGCCACGGCACCGCACTGCGGCGGTGTGAGTAGCACAACGGACGTCGGCAATTCGTAGGGCATGTTTCACCCACCTATCGTACTTCAGCGCCCGCTGCCTGCCAGCGCGACGCCCCCGAGGGTCAAATGGGGCACGTAGTCGGCCGAGCGGCCATCGGGCGCCGTGAGCAGGTGGGCTACGGCTGGAGCCGCGCCCGGTCAAGAAAACCTGAGGAACCGGCAGTCCGGCGCTAAGGCGGTTAATCAATTCACGCATCGCTCCCACGGCGCCCCAAAACAAGCCGGAACGCATTGCCGAAATCGTCGCCGTGCCCAGCGCCGGCGGCGCCGCACCCAATTCGGACATCGAAATCAACGGCAACAAATCCGTGTAGTCATGAAGCGCGCGGGCCGACATGGCAATGCCCGGCAAGACGGCGCCGCCTTGAAATGCGCCGTCGGCCGAAACCAAGTCCACCGTGATCGCATGCCAACGCTAATGACGATGGCCGGCCGGCCGGCCGATTTGAGGCGATTGGCGGCGATTGCATTGACCAGTCTATCCATTCCGACCAGATCCGGCCGATCGACTGCGACGACGAGGGGCAAATCCGCGACGGTCAACTGCCGGAAGTCCGTGTCGGGCCGCTGGCCGAGCCATTGGAGGACGTTGGCAGCCATCGGACGATTGACGCTGGATATCCGCCAAGGGAGGACCGACGCCTGTTGAGGATCACCTTGTTTCAGCCACGCCTCGACCTGTTGCGCATCCCAGCCGTCTAACGAGAGGGCACTTACCGGAACCGGTAGACCCACCGCGACCGAGGATTGAAACAGCCCCAGCTTCGTGCGGCTGTTGCCAATGTCGACGGCGACTAAGGGAAATGGTTGATTGGGCGTCATGGGTTTCAAGCGTAATCGACCGCTGGTGCGCCGCAGCAACGAAGCACAGACGCTCGATACCCGTCGGCCGGCACAGCCGGCCCGACAAGATTCACGTTTTCTATACGGCCTGCGCCAGCTTGGCTTCGTCGAGCATGCGAATAATCGAACGCAACAGCACATCTAGCCCCTGGCCGGTCACGGCCGAGACCGCGATGACGTCACGACCCAGACTGGCCGCCAAACGGTCGCGGACTTCCACAGCGCCCGGCAGTTCGACCTTGGTCACCACGACGATTTCCGGCCGATGCCCGACCTGATCGCTATACTGCTCCAGTTCCGACCGCACGACCTGATAGTTGTGCAACGGATCGCTGCCGTCGGCCGGACACGGCTCGACCAGATGGACCAGAATGCCGGCCCGTTCGATGTGCCGCAGGAACTCGTGCCCCAGCCCGGCTCCCAGATGGGCCCCTTCGATCAGGCCGGGAATATCGGCCAGCACGAACGAGCGATCGAGCGTTGATTTGCACCAGGCCCAGATTGGGATACTTGGTGGTGAACGGATAGTCGGCGATCTCGGGCCGGGCCCGCGACAGGCGGCTGAGCAGAGTGCTCTTGCCGGCGTTCGGCTTGCCGATCAGGCCCGACGTCGGCGATGACCTTCAGTTCCAGGATCAGATTTCGCGATCCCCCGTCGGCGCCCGGCGTATGGTCGCGCGGCGCGCGATTGGTCGAATGTCTTGAAGCGCAGGTTGCCCTTGCCCGCCGTTGCCGCCCCGCGCGGCGATGACCTGATCGCCGAGCTGCGGTCAGGTCGCGCAGCACGAGTCCCGTGTCGGCGTCGACAACGACGGTGCCGGGCGGCACTTCGATCGACCAGATCGGCCCCGTTGTGGCCGTGGCAATTGGCGCTGCCGCCGCGCTCGCCATTTTCGGCCTTCCAGTGCTTGCGCTGCGAAAGGGCGGCCAGGCTATCGACCCCGGCGGCGGCCACGATGATCGACGCTGCCGCCGTCGGCCGCCGTCGCCGCCGTCGGGACCGCCCTTGCGGAACGTACTTCTCGCGGCGAAAGCTCAGGCAGCCATCGCCCGCCGCGTCCGGCCTGGGTATAGATTTTTACGCGATCGACGAACATGCCAATGCCTACCGACAGAAAACGGGTCTACCAACAAAAACCGGGGCCGGCCCTTGGGACCGTCCCCGTTCATTCTGGCCGTAATTCGCGAGCGACGCCAGCCGCTGGACGCCTGACCGCCAGCCAGCTAGCTAGTCGGTTCAGGCCGCCGCGACGACCTTTGGCTCCCCGCCCACGACTGCATCGTCAACGACATTGATCCGGCGACCGCCGCGGTCGAACATGACCACGCCTTCGGTCAGTGCGAACAGCGTGTAATCGCTCCCCTGGCCGACGTTGCGGCCGGGATGCCACTTGGTGCCGACTTGGCGCACCAAGATGTTGCCAGGGACGACCTGCTCGCCGCCGAATTTCTTGACCCCCCGCCGCTGGGCGTTCGAATCGCGACCGTTGCGGCTTGAGCCTTGACCCTTCTTATGTGCCATGATCGATACTCCGTGCGCATCAATCCAAATGGCTTGCTTCCGGCTGGCGAGACTCTGGCCGGACCGCTGGGCCCTGCCGGAAAAAAATGCCAGCCGAGAAAATCGCGGCCTGGAAGATCACCAGCCGGGAAACTCCCAATTCTAACGGTAAACCCAGGAGTAGTCAACCTTGCCTGGGATGCCGTAGTGAATCGTTCGTTCGGTCTCGTCGTATTCGTCCCCCGGCCGCCAAAAGTTGAGCACCAGCGTCCGCTGCATCAGCACTCGGCCCGTGCCGGGCGGATCGCCGGCCGTGAAGGCTCCCGGCGGGTCGATCCATTTGTAGGCGTTGGTCAAGCCCTGGACCGAAACGGAAAAGAAATCGATCCGCGGGTCCAGGTCCTCCCAGGTTGCCACGCCCCACACGCTGCGGTCTTCGCGTTCGGTGCTCACCGGGAATCGGGCTTGGCTGCCGATTTCCACCGAGTTGAGCAGCTTGCGATTCGGGTCTTCCTTCTGCTGGATCGCTTCGATGGCCACGGGAATCAGGCGATCGAGATAGGCCTTCTTGTATTCCGGCGCGTCGAGCACGAACAGCGGAAAGAAGCGGACGTCCGCGTCTTGCTCCGACACGTCGTAGGTGCCGTCCCCCTGCCGCTGCGGAACGAAATGGCCCCCCTTGTTCTTCACGTGATAGACCATGTACCAGATCAGCTTCCGCTGCATCTTGCCGCTGGGCTGCGGCTCGTCGACGTAGATCATCCGCACCGGCTTGAATGTGAATTCCAAATACCAGATCTGCGGCTGCGAAACACCGTGGCTGTGGCCATTTCCTTCAACGTCTGGCTGGTGGGCGAAAGCTTTGGCGTCCAATCCAAATTCGGAATGCCCTGCAAGATTTCGACGACATCGTGCACGCTGAACGTGTCTTCTTTGTGCCGCTCGGCTGGAATCGTGATTTCGATGCCAGGCGCCAGCTTGCGATAGGCGGACTTGTCTCTCACAGCGGCTGGTGCCGCCGCGGCCGGCTCGGCGGCCTCTTGGGCCTGTACGGGTGGGCAAAGGAACAGTCCGGCCAACGTGGTCGCGACTACGCAAGCCGCGGGGATCACATGCCGTTTCCGATCCATAGCCATGGCGCAAGATCCCTGGGTCACGACGTAACGGGTAGTAAAGAAGAAGTGAAGGGCCGACCGCAAAACCCGCTGCTTAGCCGCCGGTAGCAAGCGAGCCGCAAGAAACTAGTCTAATTCGAGTTGGAGGCAGTCGTCAAACTGTTTGTGCCCTCGGTGAGCCGCCACCAAACTCGCTCGGGTAGCCGGAATTCCGGTCCCTTGAGGTTTCCCTCGTTCGGCGAAACCCCTGGAATCGACCAGCCATGCACCTCAAGCGTCAGTTCGCCGGTCAGAAATGGCCACGGGGAGACGACGACGCTGTGCATATCCCTCGGGGTAAATCTCGTGAGCGGACCATTGGGCAAGGCAAAATTCTCGGGAGCGGTTCTCGAAGCGCAACAAAACCACAGGCTCAAGGCGTCGAACCCTTGCAATGCCTGTAACGATAATGCCGCCCACTGCGGTGTATGCCCAGCCCCCAGCCATGCCGCCAGCGCGGTTTCCATTTCGGCTTCGGCGAAGGCGATGAAATTTTCCGCCGCCTGCCGCGCGGCGGCGTCCGCCTGCCGCCAACTGTCGAATCGCTGGAGTAGGGCACGAAAATGCCCGGCGATGGCGTAGATCGCCAGCGGTCCGATCGCCGTGCCCGCCACAATGGATCGCCGCCAAATCTCGGTCGAGACGGGAGTTGGCATTTCCGTGAAGTTCAGCGGCCGCGTGTTGAGCCCCACGTCTGGGTGGTTATCCCATTCGGCCCAGCCGTCGTCGTGGTGAAACACGGCGGCAATCAGTTGGTCGCGGACAACCGCCGGCCAAGGACACTCAAAGTGCCATTGATCTGCCAACTGCCCGGCCAACCGTGCGTGGGCGATCTGATCGATCAGCAACCAACGTGGCTGCCCAGCGACATCATTTTCGTCCCTACGAATCACGCGGGTTCACTCCTCGCCCCCCTGGCAAGCCAGGTGAGTTGACGTCACTTCGCCGGACGCCAGGGAGAATGACGTCAATTCGGCCTCGGACGCCTGGCCTCTTGCATTGAGTCGTTGGAGGGGCTTCCGTTAGGCAGACGCAGTTTCGCCACCAACTCAGTATCCGCAGAGCCGAACCGGTCCGCTAGCTTGTCCTCCAGGGTAAAGGCCAGGCTAACCCGATTTCCCTGCGTTCCGACGATCAGGTAGTAAATCCAACGAATCGGCAAGTCGGCTTGTTCTCCTTGGACGACGACTCGATAAAGATGCCCACCCTGGCTGGATCTACCTGCCTCGGAGGCTTGCACGAATTGCCCAAACTTTTTGCCCAGCGCATGCTGGACATCCCGTTGAAAATCTTCGAGAGTCATGAGCTTGGCCTTGTTGTCGTTGGCAGGGGGCGGCAGGCTGCCCGCTGGAGCCAGATTGCCCTGCGACGACAGGTTGCCCAGCGGTGACATATTGCACTGAGCAATGAACTCGCCGCGGTCCATCAGCCGCAGCACACTCAACTCGCGATCCTCGGTCGTCACAAACCACTCGCGGTCATATCGCAATTGGTAGGCGGAGTCTTTGGGTTGAAAGACCAGCCGCTTGAGTTCAACGGTCGGCTTGGCCGGCAATTTCGCCAACTCGTCGGGTATCAGATGGTCGGAATGGCTCAGCGGAGAAATCTGCATAATCACCTTGGCGACGACGTCCAATCCCGGACTGACGTGCCCCACGGAACGTTTCTCTTTGATTAACAGGCCGAACAAGGCGACATGGCCCTCCTGCACCTCGTATTTCGCCTTGAATTCCAGTTCCGTCGAGACTCCGCCAATGGCGCCTCGCGGTGCCAGCCATCGCGACTTTGGCCACCCCCGCCTCGGTGACCTCGCCGAGTACGCTTTCCGCCTCGGCAAGGCTGACCACCTCCAGGCCAAGCAGGGCGGCGATTGTTTCCTCGTCGTGTTTCCAGGAGTCTTTTAAGGAAACTGCGTTTGCCGGCAATAAATCGTCTAGCAAAAGGCTGTTAGCCGGCCCGTCGATCAAGTCCAACTCTTCGCGCGTCAGGGGGCCGGTCGGATTGAAAAGCGTGCTCGTGCTATCGCCGACTTGCGCGGCAATCAGGCGCCGGGTGTCGCGGAGCCGCGGGTTTCTCTTGCCCCTTCTCCAATTTGATCGTGGCTTCCGCCACATCGTAGTAACGATAAGAGCGGCGGCATTCCTTGGCGGATTGCCGCTCCGCTGTCAAACATTCGTCGTAGTCCAGGCGTGCCTCGACACTCATCGGAACCGAGCGGGTTTTGCCGTCATTTTGCAGAAGCAAATCCCCGCCGACTCGGATGGACACTCGTACCCGTGTGAGCTCTCCCTCTCTGCGAGGGGATCGCAATACGTGGTTGTCCGCGAACAGCCGGCCGCCTGTTAATAACTCGACGGCAGATACGATTAACAGGGTAGAGGCCCGAAGTGCTAAACGGCCCATATTTCCGAGTGCCCTCCCTGGCATGGAACGAGATTTGCTGAATCACACTGCCAATTGTGGCTTGGTGCCATCGAGTGTCATCGACCTGGCGGCTGGCCACAGTTAAGCGCAACGTGAAAACCCCTCTTGGGGGTAGTTTTCTCAATGAGGACCGGGTCCTTTGGGAAGTTGGTGTTGAGGACTGACGAGCGGCTTATATTGCCACAAGTCCTGTTTATTAGGATAGATGCGTCATGGCAGCAAAGGTTTTTAGGCTCCTGGCGAGTAAGTCTAGGCGTTATTTTGCGCCGAACTTTTGTGCAACCAAATACGACCTTATTACGTAAACCAAATGTAGGGACACGTAGCGGCTGTATCAAAATAAGACAAGTGTCCAAAAATGTGACGTAAGCCATCGGGTTTTGGCAGGTGGCTCTTACAAGGGTCAGCGGTGATGCTCTTTTCGATCGAAAGTTTTTTTCACCTTGGCAAGTGAATGCTACGCGGTACATAACGACCGTGCCCGCCACGGCGGCCTAGAACAGGCTCAAGGGCACGGGGACAGGATTCTGTTGGGGCGGAGTCGCACGGATACCAGCAGGGTTCGCAACGCTAGAAGGGACTCCCATGCATACCGACTATTTGAATCCTATCATTCGGCAACTCCGAGACCAGCAGGTTCGTTTTGCGCCGCGCGATCGCAAGATCGAACAAGTCGATCGGGCAGAGAAGCTGCTGGCCGAATTGGACCCCAAGCGGACGTACACCTACGAGTACCTCTGCTATCGGATCACCGATTACCGGCCAGAGTCGTTCCCAAATCTCAAATTGCCCGGCGAGGCCGCCGGTCACGACCTGCGGCTGTTCGTCGAAGACCTTTCCGATGCCGCGAATGTGCCGGCCGACTCTGTCGGCGAGCGGGTGCTCACCGTCGAAGAATTGAGCCGCATGTTCAAGGTCTCGACCAAGACGATTTCGCGCTGGCGCCAACAGGGACTGGTTAGCCGCCGCTTCGTGTTCGACGGCCGCAAGCGCGTGGGATTTCTGGCCAGTTCGGTGGAACAATTCGTTTCACCGCAACGAAGAGCGGGTTCGTCGCGGCGGGAACTTCAGCCAACTAACCCACGTAGAACGGGATGAAATCGTGGATCGTGCGCGTCGATTGGCTCGGGCCGGCGGCTGCCCGGCCGACGTCACGCGCCGGATTGCCAAGAAGATGGGACGTAGCGTGGAAACCGTTCGCTATACGCTGAAGCAGTTCGACCAGGAGCACCCGGATCTGGCGGTTTTCCCGCACAGCACGGGACCGCTTGTCGGACGAAGCCAAGAAGAAGATTTACCAGCAATATCGCCGCGGGGCGCCGGTGGAGGCCTTGGCGAAGCGTTATTGCCGCACGAAGACCAGCATTTACCGCGTGATCAACGAGATGCGGGCACTGCGGATTGCGGAATTGCCGCTGGACTTCATTCCGAACCCGGAATTCGCCAAGAGCGGTGTGGAGAAGACGTTCCTGGCCGAACTGCCGCAGAGCGATGGGCCGGTCAAGAAGGTTCGCTTGCCGAGCGGATTGCCACCGTACCTGGCGAGCTTGTATGAAGTGCCGCTGCTGTCGCGCGAACAGGAGCAGCACCTGTTCCGCAAGTTCAACTACCTGAAGTACCGTGCGTCGCGGCTCCGCGAGCAGCTCGATCCGGCCCACGCCAAGAGCAGCGTGATGGACGAAATCGAGCAGCTTTACGACCAAGCCGTGAGCACCAAGAACCTGATCGTACGCGCCAACCTGCGGCTGGTGGTTTCGATCGCCAAGCGCCACGTCGGCCAAGGGGACAATTTCTTCGAACTCGTGAGCGATGGCAACATGTCGCTGATTCGAGCCGTGGAAAAATTCGACTATGCCCGGGGCAATAAGTTCAGCACGTATGCTAGCTGGGCTATCATGAAGAATTTTGCGCGCAACAATTCCCGACGAACACCGGCGAAAAGACCGTTTCCGCACAAGCCATGAGGAGATGTTCTAGCAGCACCGAAGAGCGGCGTACCGACCAGTACGAACTGGAGAGCGCCCAGGTGCAGCGCGAGCGTCAGATCGGCAAAATTTTAGAGCGGCTTGACGAGCGTGAGCAAAAGATTATCATTAGTCGCTTCGGCTTGGACCACGGGCACGAACCCCTGACCCTGAAAGAGGTCGGCGCTGAGATGGGCGTGACCAAAGAGCGGGTCCGGCAAATCGAGGCTCGGGCGTTGAATAAGCTGCGGATTGCTGCCCAGGAAGAAAAGATCGACGTTCCCGACTTGAACTGATCCGGTGTCTCCGTCATTTCGGCAGACGTGATTTTGGCAGACGTGCGTTTTGGCGGATCTAAAAAAGCATTTGCGTAAACTTAAAGCCCCCGGAATATCACTAGGTGTTTCGGGGGCTCAGTATCGGTTCCCCCAGTTAGGGGATCTAGCTAGCAGGGGAGGTTCGTCAGCTTTCGGAAAAGGTTTGCGGCACGCTTTTTTAGCGGGCTGTGCGTGCGCCACTGGGCGTCCTTTTCCGTAGCTCTGGCTGCCTCTCCTCATTTTTTTGAAACGTGAACAATTGTTAGGAATCGGATATGAGGTAACGGGGCTGGCAACGGTCTGATTTGCCACGGGACCATCTTGCACGTGATTTTGCTTTCGGTATAGTTAGTGGTTTTCGTGGCGGGACTTAAGGGCTAGCGTAGCTCAATTGGCAGAGCAGCTGATTTGTAATCAGCAGGTTGTGGGTTCAAGTCCCTCCGCTAGCTTAAACGGGCGGACGTTGGTCGGCGTCGTGTGAGGGGCCTGCTTCTCTGGGGCGTTTGTTCTCTCTGCAAAGATCAAGGACGGCCTGCCCCGGCACTCCGGGGAAACGACGGGGGGTTTCCCGAGCGGCCAAAGGGGTCAGACTGTAAATCTGATGGATTTATCCTTCGAAGGTTCGAATCCTTCACCCCCCATTTCGCTGCGTTTGTGCAGTGCGAGCGGGTTTGCGGTGGTTGTCTGGCATCAGGGCAGCCGCCGGCCGCTACGGTGTGGCGGCGGAATGCGATTTTAGACGTGCCGAGTGTGGTTGGCGTGTGGTAGGTGATCAAGGCGGAGTGGATGCCTCGTTGGATCGACGGTGGTCGGGTAAATGCAACGACCGGGTAAGTTCCACGGGGCAACCGGGTAACTTCGACGGGCGGGTAACTTCGACGGGGCCGCGGAGCGAATTGGGCAGCGTGCGGGTGTAGCTCAATGGTAGAGCCACAGCCTTCCAAGCTGAAGACGAGGGTTCGATTCCCTTCACCCGCTTTGAGTGACGCGTCAAAATTTTAGTGTTTCGGATTGAGCGAGCAGATCTCGGGCGGACGGATTTCAGGTCAGCGGGGCGGCTTCAGCGAATATTTGCGATGCGAGCAACATGGATTCGCCTTGTTCGTGCCGCAGGGAAGGTTCTCTGATGGGTTCACTCGGGCTGCTGTAGCTCAGTTGGTAGAGCGCGTCCTTGGTAAGGACGAGGTCAAGGGTCCGAATCCCTTCAGCAGCTCCTTGGTGGCACGCCGATTTTAAAGCGATACGAAAAACTCTGGTTTGCAAGACTTTAACTCACAAACATCCCATTGCCAGAGAGAAAGTACGTAGGGAGATAGAATGGCCAAGGAAACTTTTGAGCGAAAGAAGCCTCACGTCAATGTCGGCACCATCGGTCACATTGATCACGGCAAAACGACTTTGACCGGCGCCTTGTTGGCGGTTCAGGCCGCCAAGGGACTGGCAAACTTCAAGTCGTATGCGGATATCGCCAAGGGCGGCACGGTCCGCGATGAAACGAAGACCGTTACGATCTCGGTAAGCCACGTCGAGTACGAATCGAACAAGCGGCATTACGCTCACATCGATTGTCCAGGCCACGCCGACTTCATCAAGAACATGATCACCGGAGCCGCCCAAATGGACGGCGCGATCCTGGTTGTGTCCGCGGCCGACGGCCCGATGCCGCAAACCCGCGAGCACATCCTGTTGGCCCGCCAGGTAGGCGTGCCGGCCCTGGTCGTGTTCCTGAACAAGGTTGACCTGGTCGACGACGAAGAGCTGCTGGAGCTCGTCGAGCTTGAACTCCGCGAATTGCTGACCCACTACGGTTTCCCGGGTGACGAGATTCCGATTATTCGTGGCGCCGGCAAGCCGGCCTATGACAGCCCGAAAGACCCCAAGGCCATCAAGTGCATAGAAGAGTTGTTGGACGCCGTCGACAGCTACATCCCACAGCCGGTGCGTGAAATCGACAAGCCGTTCCTCATGGCGATCGAAGACGTGTTCTCCATCGAAGGCCGCGGTACCGTGTGTACTGGCCGTATCGAGCGGGGTATCTGCAAGGTCGGTGACGAAGTTGAGCTGATCGGCCTGTCGGAGAAGCCGCGCAAGACCACCGTCACGGGCGTCGAAATGTTCAATAAGACGATGAACGAAGGTCAGGCCGGCGATAACGTCGGGGTGCTTCTGCGTGGCATGAAGCGCGAAGAAATCGAACGCGGCCAGGTGTTGGCCAAGCCGGGTTCGATTACGCCGCACACCAAATTTGAATGCGAAGTTTACGTGTTGTCGAAGGAAGAAGGGGGCCGTCATACGCCGTTCTTCAGCGGATACCGTCCGCAGTTCTACTTCCGCACCACGGACGTGACCGGCACGGCCAAGTTGCTCGGCGATGCGGAAATGTGCATGCCTGGCGACAATGCCCGCTTGTTGGTCGAGTTGATCACACCCATCGCCATGGATGACGGCGTGCGTTTCGCTATTCGTGAAGGTGGTCGCACGGTCGGTTCCGGTATCGTGACTAAGATCATCGAGTAATTCGGGGATCATCGAGTAATTCGGACGACGATAGTTTGGGAATTGATTCGGCCGCACCCGCCAAGGTTGCTGGCCGAGACGGATTGCCGGTCTGGCCAGTGGTGCCCCCGGGTAATATGCCGTCAACAACAGCGCAGCGGGTTGTGCGAGGCTTCGGCCCCGCGTGGCCCCTGAGCGGTTGCAGGGGTGTAGCTCAATTGGCAGAGCGCTGGTCTCCAAAACCAGAGGTTGCGAGTTCAATTCCCGCCGCCCCTGCCAGTTACGCAGCCCGTGGCACCGGCTTGCCGTCGCCGACGGCAAGCCGCACGGCAAACGAGTAGCGATAGCAACGGAGTAGGTTCGTGGATGCCCGCAGGACGCGTGGTTCACCCCAGCGATTGAAATATGGGTAAAGAAAAAAACGCCGCAGCCAACCTGATGTTGCGCGAGTTGTTCCAGTTGGGAATATACAAGCGCAGCCAAGGCCGGATTGCTCGGCAGGTGACCTGGGTCGCGTTGTTTGTCGTGGTTGCGCTGGGCGCATGGCGGCTGCACGACTTCATGATCAATTCGGGGCGGACGGCGCAATTGCTGGTGCCGACCGCCGCGATGCTGGTAGGCGTTTGGATTGCCTATCGGTTGGTAAACATGCCGTCGTTCGCAGATTTTTTAATTGCCGTCGAAGCCGAGATGAACAAAGTCTCCTGGCCCACGATGGGCGAGCTTTGGCGCAGTTTGTTGGTGGTTTTGTTTTCGATTGGTTTCCTGGTCGTGGTTTTGGCCGCCTACGATATATTCTGGCGGCTTGTATTGCATTTTTTGAGCGTCGTGCGTTGAGTCCAACTCGCAAGCGGCTCTAGATATTTCGCCGCGACGTGGACAATGGATCGCGTTGGCAGGGGGGATCGTCGTGACCGACAACACACACAATCCGACGGAGGAAACGGCCGCGCATGCGGCGTCGTTCGGGTCCGCGGAAGGGTCGATGTCGGACCACGCGACTCCGCCGGAGGAGTCCGGGCACGCGGCAGCCGCCCACCAGCCGACAATTGCACCGGAAGCATCTGCACCGGAAGCATCGAGCGAACCCGCGGCACCGAGTCATCCGGAAGCGTCCGAGTCGAATTTGCACGTTGAAGCCGCCGCCGAAGACAGTACGGCAGCGGAGCGTGTCGAGGCGGACGTTCCTCAGCCCGAACCGCCGGCGCAAGAGGAAGAAGAGCGAGGGCCGATCGAGGAAATTGACCTTACGGTCGAACCGCCTCTCCTGCGTTGGTACATCCTTAAGGTGCAAAGCAACCGCGAAGACTCCATCCGCGAGGGACTCCAACGCCGCGTGCACATGGCCGGCCTGGACCGTTTCTTCGGCGATATCATCGTGCCGACGGAAATGGTCTCGGAGTTCAAGGGGGGCAAAAAGCGCGTGGTGAAGCGAAAGCTTTATCCGGGCTATCTCGTCGTACACATGGAGATCAACGAAGACACGTGGTTCCTGGTGCGGGAGACGCCGGGCATTGGCGATTTCACCGGTTCGGCCGGCAAGCCTACGCCCATGCTCCCCCATGAAGTGTCCAAGATCATCGCCAAGCAGGAAGAGAAGACCGACGAGTCGCCGAAGTTGAAGATCAACTTCAACAAGGGTGACCGAGTCAAGATCAACGAGGGGACCTTTGAGAACTTTGAAGGCGAAGTGGACGGCCTCGATGAGGCCAGCGGCCGCGTCACCGTGATGATCAATATCTTCGGCCGCTCCACCCCGGTCGAATTGGAATATTGGCAGGTCGAAGCCTTGTAAGGCGAGAGATCGCAGGCAGAAACCATGGTGGGCCGGAACCCTGTAGAACTGGCGATTGCCGTTTCCGCGAATCCTGAATACTGAACCAACACCGCAGCGCTGTTTGAGATCGACGTATGGCAAAACAACTTGTAGGCACCGCAAAATTCCAGGTCCCCGGCGGACAGGCCACGCCGGCCCCGCCGGTGGGTACCTCCTTGGGCCGTTTTGGCATCAACCTGGGGCAGTTTGTCTCGCAGTTCAACGAACGAACGCGCGAAGCCAACGGCATGCCGATCCCCGTTGTGGTGAACGTTTACAACGACCGCAGCTTCGAGTTCGTTACCAAAAGCCCCCCGGCAGCCGCCCTGCTCAAGCAAGCGGCCGGCATTGCCAAGGGCTCTGGTGTTCCGAACAAGGATAAGGTCGGCACCGTGACCGGCGCACAGATCGAAAACATCGTGAAACTCAAGATGGCCGATTTGAATGCCCGTGACGTCGAGCATGCGAAGCGCATGGTCGAAGGCACGGCCCGCAGCATGGGCCTGAATGTGGTGCCCTGATCCACTCCCTGCGAAACCTCAGTACAGTGCATGCCTCGGTACAGTGCATGATTGGCCGGCCCTCTTTTGGCCTTACGAAAGAATAACCGGTCCTAGAAGAGAACAATCGGTCCTACGAGAGACGAGCGACGAACATGGTCAAGGTCATCAAGCGATTACGAGGCGCGGTTGAAAAGCTGCCCGGCGCCACCCTGGTTTCGGTCGAGCAGGCCGTCACGCTGCTCAAGCAATTCAATAACGTGAAGTTCGACCAGTCGGTCGACATCGTGATGCGTTTGGGTGTCGATCCGAAGCAGGCCGACCAGATCGTGCGCGGCTCGATCGTGTTGCCTCACGGTATTGGCAAGACGCTCCGCGTCATCGTCTTCGCCAAAGGGGACCTGGCCGCCCAGGCTACGGAAGCCGGCGCCGATGAAGTGGGGGCCGAGGAACTGGCCAAAAAGGTCAAAGACGGGTGGACTGAGTTCGATGCCTGTATCGCGGCGCCCGACATGATGGGCCTTGTCGGTCCCCTGGGCCGTGTGCTTGGTCCGCGCGGTTTGATGCCCTCGCCTCGTGCCGGCACGGTGACCCCGGAAATCGCAAAAACGGTGCGTGAATACAAAGCCGGCAAGGTCGAGTTTCGCACCGACGCCGGTGGCAACGTGCATGCGGTGGTGGGCAAGCTCAGTTTTGACGCTCCGAAACTGGCCGACAATATCCGTGCCTTCATGCACCTGATTCAGAGCATGAAACCCCATTCGGTGAAGGGGCACTACATCAAGGGGGTCAGCGTCAGCGCCACCATGAGCCCGGGCGTGCGGATCAATGCCGGGTAAGATCTCGGTGGAAATTGAACTCATGATTCAGAACATTTTTTCGGTCGAGCGATCAAGATGAGTAAATTCGTCAAAGAACTGTTAACGGGCCACCTGAAGAACCGTTTACAGGGCGTTAACGACCTGTTTCTGGTAAGCCTGGTCGGCATGGATGCGATCACGGATAGCAATCTCCGCGCGGAGTTGCGGAGAAAGAACATCCAGATGACGGTGGTCAAGAACAGCCTTGCCCGCCGCGCCGCGGAAGGTACGCCGCTGGCTCCGGCGTTTGAAAGCCCGGCTGGCATGCTGGCCCTGGTGTGGGGCTCCAACGATGTCGTGTCGTTGGCGAAGGAATTGGTCCGCATCAGTGCCGACAAAAAATACGCCAAGTTGGAAGCCAAAGGTGGCGTGGTCGGCGGCACGGCGATTGGCGCCGACGACATTAAGAAAGTCAGCAAGTGGCCCACGCGCGAAGAGCAGTTGAGCATTTTGCTCGGACAAATCCTCTCGCCGGGCAGCCTGTTGGCCAGTCAGCTGACGAGCGTCGGCGGAGCCTTGGCCAGCCAGATCAAGCAAAAGGGAGAGGGGGACGAGGAAGCCCCGGCTGGTGAAACTCCCTCTAGCGAAGCAGCGGCCCCCGCAGCCGGCTGAGCGAAATTAATTTACCTAAATTACTAAACCATGAGTGGCGGGGACTGTCTCCGCCGCCAAAAGACATTTGACCCCTTGATAACAGATCCAGAGTGCCGACGTGGGTTTTCTCCCGACGGCCCAGTGAGAAAGGAAAGCACCATGACTACTGAAACGCAGGAATATTCAACGGCATCCAAGGAATTGGGTGACAAGATCGTCGCTTTGACGTTGAAGCAAGCCAAAGAGCTCAGCGACTATCTCGAAAACGTCCACGGCATCAAGCCGGCCGCCGGCGGCGCGGTGATGATGGCTGCCCCCTCAGGCGACGGCGGCGCCGCTGCTCCGGTTGAGGTTCAGACCGAATTCACAGTCATGCTGGAAGGATTCGGCGACAAGAAGATCGGCGTGATCAAGGTCGTTCGCGCAATTACCGCCCTGGGCCTCAAGGAAGCCAAGGACCTGGTCGAAGGCGTGCCCAGCAAGGTGAAAGAAGGCGTTTCCAAGGAGGAAGCCGACAAGCTCAAGAAGGAACTAGAAGAGGCCGGCGCCACGGTCTCGATCAAGTAGTCGGTGACTGCTCGATCGAGTCGTTTCTGGTTTTCCATGCTTTCACGTCTCTAAGGTGCGGGCGCTTGTCCGACGGACGGACGCAGAGCGGCCCCGCGCGAGAAAGAGATATTTTGACCCGACTAGTTCTTGCAAAAGCGATGGTCGATGTCTGCGTGGGCGGCTGCGCATCCTTCGACCGCGCTGGCTAAATTGGCTGGCAGTTCGCAAAACTCGCATAGGAGCAATCCATGGCCACCTCGGCAGAACGGCGTCTTCGTACCAAGGAAGTCCGTCGCTTCGGCAGCCAACGCGCTCCCTACCAGATTCCTGACCTGACGGAAATTCAGACCAAGAGTTACGAACGCTTTTTGCAGTACGATGAAAATCCGCAAAAGCGTCTTGACCAGGGAATCGAAGGGGTGCTTCGGGAAATCTTCCCGATCGAAAGCTACGACAAAACTCTGCGGCTGGAATACATCCGCTACGACCTGGGCAAGCCCCGCTACGAGCCGCATGAATGCCGGCAGCTACGGTTGACCTACGGCCGTCCGTTCCGCGTCTGGCTGCGCCTGACCAAGGAGCAGCCGATCGAGGAAGAAGTCTACCTGGGGGACATGCCGATCATGCTTGGTGGCGGCGAGTTCATCATCAACGGCGCCGAGCGCGTCGTGGTGAGCCAGTTGCACCGCAGCCCCGGCGTCGACTTTGTCAGCGAAATCGAAGCCGGTGATCGCCGCATGTTCAGTTGTCGCGTGATCCCCGAACGGGGTAGCTGGATCGAGCTCAACACGACGAAAAAAGACACGCTGAGCGTCCGCATCGACCAGAGCGGCAAATTCTCGGCGATGACGCTGTTGCGGGCCATGGATCCCAAATACAGCTTGAACGCCGAATTGATCCGGGTGTTCTACGACACCGCCGTGGAGAAGGTTGTCGACGGTCGCAGCGCCGCCAAACTGGAAGGCAAGATCGCGGTTGACGACGTCGTCTACCCATCCAGCAGCGACAAAGCCGGCGAGGTCATTCTCGAGTCGGGCCAGAAGATCACCAAGAACGTCGCGGAACTGATCTGTACTTCGGGGCTCACCTCGGTCGAGGTGATGAACGATCCCAAGGTACCGCTGATCTTCAATAGCCTGGCGGAAGACACCACTTCCAGCCACGAAGAAGCGCTGCTGCGCATCTACCAGCGGTTACGGCCGGGCAATCCGCCGCAGTTGGAAAAGGCCCGCGCCTTGTTCCACGAAAAGTTCTTCGATACGAACCGCTATCGCCTGGGTAAGGTCGGCCGCTTCCGCATCAACCGCAAGTTGAAGCTGAATGTGCCCGAGTTGGAAATGACCCTTCGGCCCGATGATCTGATCGCCGCGATTCGTTACCTGCTGAACCTCACGGCCGGTACGCCGGGCGTGGAAATCGACGACATCGATCACTTGGGCAACCGCCGGCTGCGGCACGATCGACGAACTGGCTTGCGACGAACTGCGCAAGGGTTTTCTCAAGCTCCGCCGCACCGTGCAAGAGCGCATGAGCCTGAAGGACGTCGAGGACATGACCCCCCGCAGCCTGATCAATCCCAAGAGCATCTCGGCGGCCATCGAATACTTCTTCGGCCGTGGCGAGTTGTCGCAGGTCGTCGATCAGACCAATCCGCTGTCGATGCTGACGCACGAGCGGCGTCTGTCGGCATTGGGTCCCGGCGGTTTGAACCGCAAGCGGGCCGGCTTCGAAGTGCGCGACGTGCATATTTCCCACTACGGACGCATCTGCCCGATCGAGACGCCGGAAGGCACGAACATCGGTTTGATCTCCAGCCTGGGCATCTATTCGTCCGTGGACGAATACGGGTTCCTGGTGACCCCCTACCGCAAGGTGGCGCACGGCAAGCTGTCCGAAGACGTGGTATGGCTGCGCGCCGACGAAGAAAGCGAAGCATACTTGGCGCCGGCGGACGCGACGGTCGAAAACGGCAAGCTGAAGGGCGATATGATCATTGCCCGCTATCATGCCGACTTCGAGTTGGTGCCGATCGACAAGGTTCAGTACATCGACGTTGCCCCCAGCCAGATGGTGGGCGTTTCGGCCGGCTTGATCCCGTTTCTGGAACACGACGACGCCAACCGCGCGCTGATGGGTTCGAACATGCAGCGGCAGGCCGTGCCGTTGCTGGTGAGCGAGCCGCCGATCGTGGCCACGGGCATGGAGCGAGACGTCGCCACGAATTCCGGCATGATCGTGCGGGCTCGTCGCAAGGGAACCGTGACGTATGTCGACTCCACGCGAATTGAAATCGGCAGCGAAATGTATAACCTCCGCAAGTTCGTCGGTCTGAACGAGCGCACTTGCCAGAACCAGAAGCCGATCATCCAGATGGGCCAAAAGGTTGAGAAGGGAGACGTGATCGCCGACGGGGCCGCGACCTTCAAGGGCGAGTTGGCTCTGGGCCGCAACGTGCTGGTCGGGTTCATGGCCTGGGACGGATACAACTTCGAAGACGCAATCATCATCAGCGAAGAGCTGGTGAAGGACGATACCTACACTTCGATTCATATCGAGGAGTTCGATATCGAAATTCGCGAGACGAAGCTGGGCCGGGAGGAGTTCACCCGCGATATTCCCAACGTCAGCGAAAAGGCCCTGCGAAATCTCGATGAAAGCGGCATCGTCCGCATCGGCACCTATGTCCGCCCGGGCGACATCCTGGTGGGTAAAGTCTCGCCCAAGTCGAAGACCGAGCTGACGCCGGAAGAAAAGCTGCTGCACGCGATCTTCGGCCGCGCCGGCGAGGACGTGAAGAACGATTCGCTGGAGGTCCCCTCGGGCGTCGAAGGCATCGTGATCGACACGCAGAAGTTCTCCCGCCGCATGAGCCTTTCGGAAGATGAACGCAAGACGTTCGAAAAGGCGCTCAAGGAAGCCGAGGCCGACGGGGCAGCAAAGATCGCCGCGGCGTTCACCACCATGGTGACCGCGATGGAAGAAGTGCTGGAGCGGCAGTTGACCGACGACGAAAACTCGCCGCTGGTGCATAATCAGGATCCCAAGTTCATCGCCGAACAGGCCCAGCGATTCAAGCTATCGGCCATTACCGAGAAGCTTCGCAGTCCGCAGCGGCTGGCGGCTGTGGAAAAAGCCTACAAAGATCATTGGCCCGCTATCGAAGCGGCTACGGACGACCGCGACCGCAAACTTAACTCGATGAAGCGCGGCGACGAATTGCGCAGCGGCGTGCTGCAAATGGTCAAGGTCTACATCGCCGCCAAGCGCGTGATCTCGGTGGGTGACAAGATGGCCGGCCGGCACGGCAATAAGGGTGTGATCGCGAAGATCCTGCCCGAGGAAGACATGCCTTTTCTGGCCGACGGCACCTCGCTGCAGATCTTGTTGAACCCGCTGGGCGTGCCCAGCCGTATGAACGTAGGGCAGATTCTGGAAACCCACTTGGGTTGGGCCGGTGCGAAACTGGGCTTCCAGGCCATTACGCCGGTGTTCGACGGAGCCACCGAGAAGACCATCCAGGAAACGTTGACCGAAGCCGGGCTTCCCACGCATGGCAAGGCCCAGTTGTGCGACGGTCGCACGGGCGAACCCTTCGAGCAGGAAACCACGGTGGGTTACATCTACATGCTCAAGCTGCATCACCTGGTCGACGACAAGGTGCATGCACGCAGCACCGGCCCTTACTCGCTCATCACCCAGCAGCCGTTGGGTGGCAAGGCCCGTTTCGGCGGCCAGCGCTTCGGGGAAATGGAAGTCTGGGCCCTCGAGGCTTACGGGGCGGCCTATGTCCTGCAGGAGTTGCTCACCGTCAAGAGCGACGACGTCGAGGGGCGCACCAAGATTTACGAATCGATGGTCAAGGGCGAAAACACGCTGGAAGCCGGCACGCCCGCTAGCTTCGACGTGTTGACCAACGAAATCCGTGGCTTGGCGTTGAACATGCAACTGGAAAAGCGACGGGTGTAACCGAGCGCGGCGTGCGATCCGCCGCCTCAGTTAAACAATGGAACAGTGATCGACGGAATCGCGAGATCAAGAGGAACAGAACCGCGCGGCTGCATGCCGACCGTCCGCACGGTCCCAGCAGGCAAGCCACGTGGCCAGGGGGCTCGGCATTTCCGGGCTCGGCACATCGATAAGGAGGGTGAACCGTGAGTGTTGGTGAAAGCTCGTACGATCGTATCAACGACTACACGTCGGTGAAGATCAGCCTGGCCCGACCGCACGACATTCGGAGCTGGTCGTTCGGCGAAGTCAAGAAACCGGAAACGATCAACTACCGCACCTACCGCCCGGAAAAAGACGGTTTGTTCTGCGAACGCATTTTCGGCCCCGAAAAGGACTGGGAATGCGCCTGCGGCAAGTACCGCGGCATGAAGTACAAGGGCATGATCTGCGACCGCTGCGGCGTCAAGGTCACGCACAGCCGTGTGCGCCGCAAACGCATGGGCCACATCGAACTGGCCGCGCCGGTCGTGCATATCTGGTTCTTCAAGGCCATGCCCAGCCGCTTGGGCAACCTGCTGGCAATGAAGACCACCAGCTTGGAAAAGGTCATTTATTTCCAGGACTACGTGGTCACCAATCCCGGCCAGACGGGCCTCAAAAAGCAGCAACTCCTCACCGAAGACGAATACCGCACGGCTCGCGAACAGTTCGGCGAGGGGACCTTCGAAGCCGACATGGGTGCCGAGGCCGTGCGCAAGCTGCTGGGCGACTTGGACCTGGTCACGCTCTCCAAGGATCTGCGCCAGGACCTGATGGACACGGGTTCCAAGCAAAAGGCCAAGGATCTGATTAACCGGCTGAAAATCGTCGAAGCGATTCGCGACAGCGACAACAAGCCCGAGTGGATGGTGCTGGACGTCATTCCCGTGATCCCGCCGGACTTGCGTCCCTTGGTGCTATTGGACTCCGGCAACTTCGCCACCAGCGACCTGAACGATCTCTACCGCCGCATTATCAATCGCAATAACCGGCTCAAGAAGCTGGTCGACTTGAATGCGCCCGAGGTGATCATTCGCAACGAGAAGCGAATGCTGCAGCAGTCGGTCGACGCGTTGTTCGACAACAACCGCTGCAAGCGGCCGGTGCTCGGCTCCAGCAATCGCCCGCTCAAGTCGCTCACCGACATGATCAAGGGCAAGCAAGGCCGCTTCCGCGAAAACCTGCTCGGCAAGCGCGTCGACTATTCGGCTCGTAGCGTGATCGTCGTCGGCCCGAACCTGCGGCTGCACCAATGCGGTCTGCCCAAGAAGATCGCCCTGGAATTGTTTCAGCCCTTTATCATCCGCCGCCTGAAGGACCTTGGCCACGCCGATACGATCAAGAGCGCCAAGAAGATGCTCGAGCGGAAGGACGAGGAGGTGTGGGATATCCTCGAAGAGGTGATCCGCAACCATCCGGTGCTGCTCAATCGGGCTCCGACGCTGCACCGTATGGGCATCCAGGCTTTCGAACCCACGCTGGTCGAAGGCAACGCCATCAAGTTGCACCCTCTGGTCTGCAAAGGCTTCAACGCCGACTTCGACGGCGACCAGATGGCCGTCCATCTGCCGCTGTCGATCGAGGCGCAAGTGGAGGCCCACACGCTGATGATGTCGACCAACAACATCTTCAGCCCGTCGAACGGTGCGCCGATTATCAGTCCGTCGCAGGACGTGGTGATGGGTTGCTACTACATCACCATGCCGCTGCCGCCGGGTTGCAAGGGTGATGGGATGATTTTCTCGTCCCTTAACGAGGTGCAACTGGCTTACTCGCAGGGTGCCGTCGACACGCACGCGCGCATCAAGGTCAAGTTGCCGGCGGGCCGTCGCTTGAAGAGCGAAAACGAGACCAAGCCCGGCGCGATCATTGAAACCACGGTCGGTCGCGTGCTGTTCAACATGACATTGCCCGACGGAATGTTGTTCTACAACATTCCCATGCGGTCCAGCGAACTGGCGCGAGTTATCTCGGATTGCTACCAGACCCTGGGTCGCGGTGCCACGATCGATCTACTGGACGACATGAACCGGCTGGGGTTCCGTTCCAGCACGCGCAGCGGGTTGTCGTTCGCCACGGACGACCTGATCACACCGCCGACCAAGTTGCGCATCATCAACGACGCGGAACGGGCCGTGCTCAAAATCCACAAGCTCTACCAGCGCGGCATCATTACCGAGGGCGAACGTTACAACCAGGTGCTCGACGCCTGGACGCACGCTCGCGAACGCATCACCACCGAGATGATGGTCGAACTCGAAAACGACTATCGCAAGCCCGGCTACGTCAACCCGATCTACTTGATGGCCCACTCCGGTGCCCGCGGCGGCGTCGAACAGATCCGCCAGTTGGCCGGTATGCGCGGTTTGATGGCCAAACCATCCGGCAAGATCATCGAAACGCCCATCAAGGCCAACTTCCGCGAAGGCCTGTCGGTGCTCGAATACTTCAGCTCCACGCACGGTGCCCGCAAGGGTTTGGCAGATACGGCTCTCAAGACGGCCGATTCCGGTTATTTGACCCGCAAGCTGGCCGACGTTGCTCAGAACGTAGTCATCACCATGGAAGACTGCGGTACGACCCAGGGCATTACCAAGGGGGTGATCTATCGCGGTGAGAAGGTCGAAGTGCGGTTGGCCGACTCGATCCGCGGTCGCGTCAGCCGGACCAACATCGTCAACCCGATCACGGACGAAATCATCGTCAAGGATAGCGACCTGATTACACGGGCCGTCGCCGCCCGCATCGAGGAACTGGGACTGGAGAAGATCCAGGTTCGCAGTCCCATGACCTGTGATGCGCCGCTGGGCGTCTGCCGCCGCTGCTACGGCATGGACCTGTCGACCGGATCGATGGTCGAAGAGGGGATGGCCGTGGGCATTATCGCCGCTCAGAGCATTGGCGAACCGGGCACGCAGTTGACCATGCGTACGTTCCACATCGGTGGCACGGCGGCCCGCGCCATGGAAGAGAGCGAGATCAAAACGAAGAAGGGTGGTATCGTCAAATACACCCGTCTGAAGGTCGTGAAAAACGACGCCGGCGAACGCGTGGTGCTCACCCGCAACGGCGAAATCATGATGATGGACCCAAAAGGACGCGAACTGGAAAAGTACGAAGTTCCCGCCGGCTCGAACCTGCTGGTCGAAGAACATCAGGACATCAAGCCGGGAACCATCCTCTGCCAGTGGGACCCGCACAGCATTCCCATTCTCGCCGAAGTGGGCGGTCGCGTGCGCTATGAGGACGTGATCCAGGGCGAAACGATGCGCATGGAAAAAGACCCCAGCGGTCACCAGCGCCGGATCATCATGGAGCACAAGGGTGACTTCCACCCGCAGGTCGTGCTCGAAGACGCTGAAGGCAAGATCCTGGACTTCTACTATTTGCCGGAAAAGGCCAACATCGAAGTCACCGAGGGCCAACAGATCTCGGCCGGAACCCTGCTTGCCAAGACTCCGCGCGAAGTCTCCGGCACGCAGGACATCACCGGCGGTCTGCCACGGGTCACGGAAATCTTCGAAGCCCGCAAGCCCAAGGAACCGGCGGTCATCGCCGAAATCGACGGCGTCGTGGAATTGCTCGGTGAGAAGCGCCGCGGCAAGCGCACGATCATCGTCCGTAGTGAAAGCGGCATCGAACGCGAGCATCTTGTGGCACACGGCAAGCACTTGCGGGTCCATGCCAGCGACTTCGTGCGAGCCGGCGAAGCCCTCGTCGATGGGCCGCTCGTGCCGCACGACATCCTGCGGATCTCGGGCGAGGAAGCCGTGCAGCAGTACCTGACGCGCGAAATCCAAAACGTGTATCGCAGCCAGCGCGTCGAAATCGACGACAAGCACATCGAAATCATCGTCTCGCAGATGCTGCGCAAAGTGAAGATCGAAGATCCGGGCGATACGAATCTGCTCCCCGGCAGCGTGCTGGATAAGTTCGAGTTCCGCGCGGCCAACGAGGCCCTGGCGAAGTGCGTGAAGATTTCGCAAAAGGGGGACAGCGATTTCAGCGAAGGAACGATCGTGCCCAAGGACGCGTTGGAGCAGGTGAATGCTCAGATCGAAGCCTTGGGTGGCACGCCGGCCAAGGGGTCGAAGCCCCGCAGCGCGACGGCCAGCACACAACTGTTGGGCATCACCAAGGCGGCCGTGCAAAGCTCCAGCTTCATTTCGGCCGCCAGTTTCCAGGAAACCACCAAGGTGCTCACCGAAGCGGCTTTGGCCGGCAAGGTCGACAACCTCGTGGGCCTGAAAGAAAACGTGATCCTAGGCCACTTGATTCCGGCCGGCACCGGTTTCAAAACGTTTCAGGACGGCGAGGTGCGAATTCGACCGCAAGCCCTCGAGGCGATGGCCGCCGAAAAGGACCGCGTCCTGGCCCGCAGCTTCCCGCTGCTGGACGGCGTGGAAGACGGAACAGGCAATGGCGGCGCCGGCAAGCCGACGAGCAGCGGCCAAAGCGCGCTGGAAGCCCTGCTGGGCGGCGGCGATCCCGGCGGGAAAAAAGAGTAACCGGCGTCGCAGCCAGTTTGACAATTTCCGGGCACTATGCGTTCGTCCGGGATTTTCCAACACCATCAGATTGCAAACAGCCCCCGGGCGAAAGCCCAGGGGCTGTTTTGTTTTACGGCCAGATTTGTTTCACCGCCGGATAGCGTTGTTTCACTGCCGGATGGCATCAGGTCAATTAGGGTGCGAGGCATGTAGCAAGTGGGTAGTATCAACCACAGGTTTCACCGGGTCTGCCGTGGCTGCCGCTGCGCCAGCGGGCGCGATTGAAACTGGCGCCTTGTGTTTTTCATGATGCAAAAGCGTTGCAGCATCGGCATCCTTGATGATGCGGTCGATATGGTGGCCGATTAGAAAAACAGCGCCAAACAGATGCCGGGCAGTACCGTCATGCTGAGCGTCGATTTCAATTTTTGGGAAATACTGGTATCCATAAACTCCAATCCCTCATTCCGGGCCGATGACGTTTGTTTGACAACAGCTCCCTGACATCAAGGAGCTGCGCAAATAGGCTTGGCCAGGAAGTATATAATGCATATGCCATACCGTAATTGCGTTTGTATCAATTTTTTGTTCGTAAGGCTAATTATATCAATTGGTTGCGATTGTTAGCCAGATTCCGAAAAGACGTTGCCTACCAGTTGGCAGCATGCTTACTGCCGATGCACCTGCCTAAAGCTGTTGCAAAATGCAACGGATGGAAAAGCCGGGTAATTATTCTAAATCCAGCGAAAAACCATGCCCTTGGCGATAGCCAGCGGCAATATAGCTTGGTGGGTGTTATTGCCGTGAAAACAGCAGCTTGCCTCCCGGCAAAAACCTGCCGCGTCAGAAGATGATGCCAGTGCGGACGATCACGGAATTGCCCAAATTAAAGTCGGGCGTGGGACCATTGAATCGCACGTGCCGATCGAAGATCGCGCCGGCTTGCAGGAACGCGGAAAACTTGCCTTTGCCCGCGTCGAAGCCGAACAGCAGTTCATAGTCCTTCCACTGGCCGCGCTCTCTCACGCCCAGGGTCGTGTCGATCTGGTAGGCTTCGATCAGGTATTCCGCCGAAGCGTATGCCCAGACATCCATAGTGTGGAAGTTTCCCAGGTAATAACTGACGCGGGAATTGGGGAACAACAGGCGAAATTCCCAGCGGTTATCGGGCGTCCAGATGATGCCGCCGTATGGGATCACGTAGTTCCGCACGCGATTCCAATACTCAAAGCCAAACGCGAGCGTCAATTTCGGCGAAGCGCAGTACAGGGCGACCGCCCGGCCGTCGAACAGATACGCATTGGCATCCAACGAGCGGCGCAGATCCGCATTGAGCTGCGGCGTAAATCCGACCTGCCAGTTCCAGGGACCGGGGTTCACGCTGGCAAGTTTGAAGTCGGACTTGAGTTCGTTGACGTACGTCGGCAGGCCCAAACCGGCGGGAGGACGCCAGAATTCGCCGTTGAACTCCGGAGTCCAAGAGAAAATCAGGTGATCCCCAACGCGGCGGCTATATCGCAACCAGGAGTTCCACTCGAAGATCTGCATCGAACCTGGCACTCCCTGGGCAGGCGAGTCAGGAACGTAGACCACGTCGTTGTACGACAGCCAGCCATACTGATACGGTTGCACGCCGGCCAAACCGTAAGTGAATTGCGTGCTGAACGGGTCGTAGTAATTCAAAAATAAATCATCCGGCGTCGAGTACAGCGGCAGTTGCCCGAAGACGGGAGGAGTTGGACCGCCGGGAACCAGCGAAGGCGGCTCCGGTCTCAGCATAGAAGGCTGGCCCAATTGTGCTCCGTCGAACGGCACCGGCATCAAGGCTGGGCCGCCTGACGTGTCGACAATCACTTGTCCACCATAGGGGCCAACCGCTGGACCCACCCATGGCCAGCCGGGGACAACCTGACTGGCGGCAGCCGCGGAAACCTTGCTGACCGGCGGTGGCGACAACGCTATGGGTTGCGCGACAGACAGGAGCGGCTCATCGGGGTCAGACTCCAACGCCTGGGCCGTGGCTGCCAACGATATCCCGAGGACGATCACGACCAGCTTGCTCGCCACCGCGCGGAGCCACGGCATTCGCCGCTGGGCAGGTGCGCCCGGAGGCGTAGACTCGGCAATGTGGCGAGCGGTTGAGCCATGGTTATCCAACCCGCGGTAAAAGCCAGAAAGTGCCGAGTGGAAAGACGATCCAACGAAATCGGTGACGGGTTGAGGGGGGCGGGTATTGTCCAAGACCTGACGAATCCGTCAAGCTTGTTCTGACATGCGGCGCGGCGGAAAGATCGTCCAACGAAACCGCGGAATCGCCGCCGCCAGAGAAGTTTTCGGACAGCCTGCTTGTGGAGGTATGGGTAAATTGCGGTTTCTTTGGTCGGATCGGCAACGCGCACGCGGCTGTGACTTTCCGGCACGATTTGACGCGGTTGACGAGCCTACGGCTTGTCCCGTGCCTGTGGCCCGAGACGGATTGAACAGATATGATGGCATCGTTCGATCCGGAGGGGCGTATCAGTAAGACTACCCAACTTGAGACTGCCGCGTGGGTGCAAACGAGGACAACACAGGATTATCCGTCATCGAAAAGCTGATGGCGGTGATTGAAGTGCGCAAGCGGACGCGGCCAGCCGGATCCTATACGACGCGTTTGCTGGACGGCGGTGTGGCGGCCATCGGCGCCAAGGTTTGTGAAGAAGCGGAGGAGGTCGTCGCAGCCGCCGCGGAAAATGGTCCTGAAGTGCACGCTCACATCGTTCACGAGGCGGCCGACGTCGTCTACCACCTGCTGGTTTTGCTTGCCTTCAGCGACACAAGCCTGACGGAAGTGGAAGCTGAACTGGCCCGCCGTTTCGGCATCTCCGGGCTGGAGGAGAAGGCGGCCCGGTCCGAGCCGGATGCGTAAACATTCGGATTCTCGGTCGACGCGATGCTTGCCCCGCGGTCATCCGGACGCTTGCGCATCCGGTTCGGGAATGTCCGCGAGTCACCTTGTCACATAAATCTTCGTCAGGCGCAGCTCCGTCTGGTGCCCGTCTTCCACGCTCTGCTGGCGAACGACCCGTCCTTGGGCGTCGAGCCACACATGCGCGTCGACGTCTCCGCTCAGGCGGTACTCGGTGCAAGGAATCATGACGTTGCCGAGCGGCACTTTCGCTTCCGCTATCCGGTTGATGCGCACCCTTTTCGACGTGCCCGTGGAGGCGTCAATCGCGGCCACGACTTCGTCGCCGGTGCGCATCGACGGCAGCCGCCAATAATCGGTCGTCATAGCGACGACTGGCCCGGTGATCCGCTTGTTGTTCACAATCACGTCTGACTTCTGCGGCGTCACGACGCCAGCCAGAGATGATTTCTTCCCGCCATCGATGGTCGAGCTATCGAACTTTTCCAAGCGGTCGGCTACCCATGTTTGAGTTCCGTGGAACTCGTATTTATAAACATAGACGACCACGTTGACGGTCACCGCGGCGTCCACCGTGACGAAGGTCCGTTCGCCGGGCTGTTGCTCGATCGTGATCTTCGACGATCCGGTGGGCTTTCCCTTCAACAGGATTTCGAACTCGCGAACTTCCTTGCCACCGGTGAACTCTGTGGCGGCTAGCGACCCGGCGGGGATGCCCCCCAGAATCACAAACAGCATGAGACCGACAGCTAATGGGGGCTTTCGGGTCGCTATCATCGTATCCTCCGTGACTTAAATTCCGAGTCGTTCGTGGTCCGCCGTCGCCTGCGGGGACCTATCCATTACGGGCTCAGTGCGGTACTGTGTCCGCTAGCGAGAGCGGTCGGATTCCCGCTCTTTATACCGCCAAGAGCCGCGTCGCGTAAATCGCGGTATGGGCGCGGGCTTTGGAGCCTGGGCTGTCCACAGCGGTGTTTTCGCAGACTGCATCTGAGGATGGTCGAAACCGTTCCGCCCGGTTGGGGCAATCAACGCAGCTAGCTAATGAGCGCATCCATGAACAATCTTCGCATCGGAGTTCCCAGCAAAGGTCGGTTGGCCGAAATCGCCGGCGAACTGCTTAAAGAGGCGGGGCTGAGTTTTCGCCGGCAGGAGCGCAGCTTGTTCGCCCGTTGCCGCGAAGTGCCGGTCGACATCACGTTCCTGCGGACCGAAGACATCCCGGTGTTGTGTGCCGAAGGGGCCATCGACATGGGCATCACCGGCGGCGATCTGATGGCGGAGAGTGGCGTCGAACTGCTGCACCGGCTCGACCTGGGGGTCGGTGATTGCCGGCTCGCCCTGTGCGTGCCGGAAGACAGCGAGATCCGCTCCCCCAAGGAACTCGACGGGGTCCGCGTGGCCACCAGCTTTCCGAACGTCACCAAGGCCTTTCTTCAGCGGCACAACGCCAGGGCCCATCTGGTGAACCTGTCCGGGTCGGTCGAAATCATGATCGCCTTGGGGGTGGCCGACGCCATCGTCGACCTGGTGGAAACCGGCAGCACGCTGGCGGCCAATCGGCTGCGGATCCTGGAAGACATCGATCGCTATCAGACGGTGCTGGTGCAAAACAAGGCGCAGCGTCATGCCGAACTGGCGGATCGCGTCGTCCGCCGGCTTGAGGGCGTGGTGATTGCCCGCAGCTACTCGCTGTTGGAATACAACGTGCCGCGCAGCAAACTGCGCGACGCGGAAAAAATCACGCCGGGCTTTAACTCACCCACCGTCAGCGCGCTGGAAGACGCCGATTGGTGCGCGGTGCGCGTGATGGTCAAACGTACGGAAGTGATTGAGATCATGGAGCGCTAGAGCAACTCGGCGCCTCGGCGATCTTGGAGACCCAGATCACCAATTGCCGGCTGTGAGCCGAGTCGGAAGTGTGACGCATCCGGCTCGGGGTTCGCATCAAAAATCATTCCGCCCCCGGCAGACGCACGTGATGCACCCAGGCCGGTGGAACGTTGGGCCAAACGCAATCGCGGTGAATTTCGTAGGGTTCCAGCAGTTCACTCATCGCCCGCCCTATGCCGCGGAGCCGTGCCCGTTCGCTGGGGCCGCTCACCAGGGCCCGGGCCGGTCGGATGGCGATGTATTCGAAAAACGACAAAATCCCGCCGTGGCGGAGCAGTCGGCGAAATCCGGCCAGGAAGCTTTCCACTTGTCCAACGGAAAAATTGTTGAGCGGCAGGCCGGATATCACCAGATCGTAGGGTTCTTCGGACTGAACTTCCTCGACACTCTGATGCAATACCCGCGATTGTCCGCTGACGGCCATAAACGGCGGATCGCTGGCGAAACGTTCGCGCAAATTGGCGACAAATTGGTCGTTCAGTTCGACCAAATCGAAATGGTCGGTGCCGCGCAGACCTTTGACGATTTGGGCCGTGACCGCGCCGGTGCCGGGTCCCACTTCCAGGATTCGTTGGGGGCCGTCCGCTTGCCCCACATGGCGAGCAAGGGCCCGCGCCAGCGATCGTCCGCTGGGCATTACCGCGCCGGTGGTTTGGAAGTTGGCGCGAAATTCTTTCCAAAAGACCCTGTAATCGCGAAGTCGTTGAGACATGATAGAATCGCCGTGGCCAGGAACCGCCGCCTTGCTATCGAGCCAGGCGGCGTCCGTAGGTCAGGCCGTGCCTGACGGAACTGCGCTGGGAACTGCATTCGTGGCAAAGTGCTCATGATTAACCTGTCAGGCGGATTTACTCAAGCCGTCGGCAGGCGATTTGTTAAAACAATTGAGATATCCTGATGGTCTTACTTGAATTCAGCATCACTCCGTTGGGTCAGGGGGAAAGCGTCAGCCCTTACGTGGCCCGTTGCGTGGACTTGATCGACTCCAGCGGTTTGGATTACCAGTTGCATGCGATGGGCACGATCGTCGAAGGCGAGCTGCACGATGTATTGGCATTGCTCGAGCGCTGTGTCGAGGCGCTGAGCGTCGACTGCCCGCGAATTTCGGTCTCCGCGAAGCTGGACTATCGGGCAGGCAAGAGCGGTCGGTTGACGTCGAAGGTCGAGCGGATCGAAACAGCCCTCGGCCGCACATTGAAGAAATGATTCCGATATGCAGTCTGAGTCTCTTACCACGCTAGTCCAGCGGCTGCGCAAGTTGCTCGGCGTTGAAAACGTCCTGTCGGCGCACAGCGACCTGGTGGTGTACGAGTGCGATGCTTTCGTGATCGAAAAGAATTGCCCGGACGTGGCGGTCTTTCCGCGCACAACGGAGCAGGTCGCGGGCATCGTCAAGCTCTGCAACGAGTTGAACGTGCCGTTTGTGCCTCGCGGCGCGGGCACGAGCCTGGCCGGTGGCTGCCTGCCGGTAGGGGGCGGCGTGATGATCGTACTCACGCGGATGAAAGCGATTCTGGAGATCAACCTGCGCGACCGCTACGCCGTCGTTCAACCCGGAGTTGTGAACCTGTCGCTGACCGTGGCCCTTAAAGGGACCGGTTATCATTATGCCCCCGATCCCTCGAGCCAGGGAGCGTGTACGATTGGCGGCAACGTGGCCACGAATTCCGGCGGTCCCCACACGCTCAAATACGGCGTCACCGCGAATCACACGCTGGGTATCGAAGCCGTCATGTCCGACGGATCGATCGTTCAATTCGGTGGGCCTTTCGAGGACATGCCCGGCTTGGATCTGGTCGGCACGCTGGTTGGGAGCGAGGGGACCTTGGCGGTCGTGACCAAGGTTTGGGTCCGCATCTCGCGCAATCCGCAAGGCGTGCGGACGATGCTGGCCATTTTCGAGTCGGTCGACAACGCCACCGAAGCAATTAGCGGAATCATCGGCGCCGGCATCATTCCGGCGGCCTTGGAAATGATGGATCAGGGTATTTTGGTGGCGCTCGAAGCAGCGTTTCATTTTGGCTTTCCGCTCGACGCGGGGGCAATCTTGTTGATCGAAGTCGACGGGCTCGAAGCCGGGTTGGACGAGCGGCGAGACCAGATTGTCGAACTTTGCCGGCAAGCCGGTGCTCGCGACGTGAGCCAAGCCGCGATGCCCAGGAGCGACTCAAGCTGTGGAAATGTCGCAAAGGAGCCTTTGCCGCGGTCGGCCGCCTGAGCCCCAGCTATTGCACGCAAGACGGCGTAGTGCCACGCACGAAGCTGCCGCACATCCTGCGGTGCATTCGCGAGATTGGTACCCGCCATGACGTGCGGATCGTCAACGTCTTCCATGCCGGCGACGGCAATATCCATCCGATCCTGCTGTTCGACGAACGAGATGCAGCCCAGATCCAGCGCGTGCTGATCGCCGGCCGTGAGATTCTGGAAGAGTGCATCGCCTGTGGCGGCAGCGTTACCGGCGAGCACGGCATTGGCGTGGAAAAGATCAGCTTCATGCGCAAGTTATTCACCGACGATGACGTGGCGGCAATGACCCGCTTGCGCGTCGCCTTCAATCCCGACGGCCGATTGAGCCCCGCGAAAATGCTCCCCACCGCCGGAGCTTGCGGGCTGGAGCAAGTTCACCCCGGGCGCCGAGCGGCACTATGATGACCAGCGACACTGTGATGGTCAGATCCTGCCACACAGGATCCCTGCTATTCTGACATGCTTCCTGCTTAGAAATATCCCCCTTGAAAACCAACGCCACTGAAATATTACCCCTGACCGAAACGCGCACGCCCGCGGACCAGGCCGAACTGGCTGCCGTGGTGGCCGAAGCCTATGCCGCGGGCACGCCCGTCTATCCGCTGGGTGGCGGTACTAGCCTTGAGTATGGTCTTCCCGCGCGGCAGCCGGGCACGGGCCTGTCGCTCAGTGGGCTGGCTCGCGTGGTGGACTACCCGGCGCGCGACATGACAATCACCGTCGAAGCGGGCACCCGGCTGGCAGAGTTGGCTGGCATTCTGGCCGGCGAGCGGCAGTGGCTGCCGGTCGAAGGGCCCCATCCGGCCGACGCCACGATAGGGGGGTTGGCAGCCACGGCTTGGAGCGGCGCGCGGCGCTACGGTTGGGGCACGATGCGAGACTACGTGATTGGCGTCAGTGCGGTGGACGGCCGAGGAATTGCCTTCAAAGGCGGCGGCCGAGTCGTCAAGAATGTGGCCGGTTACGATTTCTGCAAGCTGCTGACCGGGTCTTGTGGAACGCTGGCGGTCATCACGCAACTGACGCTCAAGCTACGGCCCCTCCCCGAGCGGTCCGTGTTGGCCGCTTGCACGGTGCGCGACTTCGATCAAGCCGAGCGGCTGCTCGCCGGCTTGGTGAATACGGCCACCACTCCGTCGGCGATCGAGTTCTTAATCGGTCCCCAGTGGCGCGACGATCCGGCACTGCCGCCGCTGCCGACCGGCGCGCTGGGCCGACTTGTCGTGGGGCTCGAAGGGACGAGCGCCGAAATCGAGTGGATGGTTCGCACGCTCAGCCAGGAATGGCACGATCAGTCTGCCGACAACTTCCAAGTTATGGCCGATATTCCGCCAGGTGATCATGAAAGCCCAGCCGCGGCACTTTGGCAGCGCCTGCGCGAGTTTTCCGCCGGCGCCGCGGACTTGGCCCTTAAAGCCAGCCTGCCGCCGAGCCGGGTTTGTGCATTCATCGCGCGATTGCTGGCGACATGCTCTGACGTGAATATCCAGGCCCACGCCGGCAACGGCATTGTGATTGCCCGCTTTCCTGCCTTTGCGGCCGCCGATATTTCGCAAAAACTGATCGGCGACTTACAACCGGCCGCGGCGGCCAGCGGACATCTGACGGTGCTATCGAGCGGCATCGGCGACTTGACGCACCAATGCGTGTGGGGTGGAATCGGGCCGTCGCTCCCGTGGATGAAGAGTGTGAAAGAGCAATTCGACCCGCGCGGTTTGCTCAACCCCGGGCGATTTGTATATGCCTGACGCTTTGTTTACGCTTGACGCTTCGGATACGCTTCAGGGACAGCGATGATGACTCCTGCTACAGACGAACCTCAGGCTCCTCTGGTCCCCGGCCCATTGACACTGTTGTCCAATCCCGGCGCGGACATCGACTACGGCCTCTTTCTTGACTGCGTGCATTGCGGTCTGTGTACGGCCGCGTGTCCGACCTACCTCGAGACGGGCAACGAAAATGATGGTCCGCGCGGCCGCATTTATTTAATGCGGAGCGTTACCGATGGCCGGTTGCCGTTGAACCAGGAAGTGCGCCGGCACTTGGAACTGTGCCTCGATTGCCGCGGCTGTGAAACGGCTTGCCCATCCGGTGTGCAATACGGCAAGCTGATCGAGCCATTCCGAGTGGCGATGGAACAGACGGGCAAGGGGGAGCAGAAAAGCCAGGATTGGTTTCATCGCTGGATCTTGTTTTCGTTGTTCCCTTACCCGGAGCGGCTGCGCAAGTCATTGTGGCCCGCGCGGGTGGCTCAGACGTTGCGGCTCGACCGGCTTGCGACCGTCTTGGGGCTGACCCGGCTGTTACCCCCGCGGCTGCGGCAGTTGGTCGAAATGCTTCCTCCGTTACCGCCGTCCCAACCGCGGTTGCCCCTTACTTTGCCGGCGATCGGTCCGCGTCGTGCCCGCGTCGCTCTGTTCACCGGCTGCGTGGCCGACGTCATGTTCCGGCACACTCATTGGGCGACCGCCCGGGTCTTGCAGCAAAACGGTTGCGAGGTGCTGGTGCCGAGAAACCAGGTCTGCTGCGGCGCGATTCACTTTCACGCCGGCGCGAGCGACCCGGCCCGTGAACTAGCCGACGCGAACGTGGCGGCGTTTGACTCGCAGGAGCTGGACGCGGTGATCGTCAATGTCGCCGGCTGCGGAGCCATGCTCAAGGACTACGGTCACCATTGGCACGACGCCCGGCAGCCGGCGCGCAAGGCGCTGGCGGCAAAGGTCCGGGACGTGCATGAATTCCTCGACTCGCTGGGGCTGATTCCGCCGCGAGGTTCGCTGCCGCTTAAAGCTACGTATCACGACGCCTGCCACTTGGCGCATGCGCAAAAGATCCGTGAGGCTCCGCGGCGCTTGCTGGCGCAGATACCCGGCCTGGAGCTGCGTGAACTGCCCGAATCCGATCTGTGCTGCGGCGCTGCCGGAACGTACAACCTCACCGAGCCGGAGATGGCCCAGCGGCTCAGCCGACGCAAGTTGGCCAACATTCTCAGCACCGGCGCGAGCACCATCATTACCGCCAACGCTGGCTGCCTGCTGCAAATTGCCGCGAGGCCCGCAGTCAGTTGCAGCCGCTACGGATCGTGCATCCGATGGATTTGCTGGACGCGAGCTATCAGGGCGGTTCGTAAAGGTCTCTCGCGAATGCCGAGGCAATCGCTGGTTTTTCCTGAATAACCGGCAATCTGCTTACAGGCGCTCGTGCTCGTGCCGCTTATTTCTCAGGATGCCAAAAACCAACGTGTTGCGTTTGCACATCGCGCGGCGTGGGGTATGGTTCCATTGTCCTACCTGCCGTGCCGCTGTTGCTCCCTAAGGGACCGGTGACACGGATTAATCACCCTGCCCGGAGAGTAGAACCATGCGCAAATTGTTGATGCTGTCGTTGTTGGTGTTGCTCACCGCCGGCGCGACCGGTTGTATTTCGAGCAATCCATGCGGCGGCTGGCATCCCGGTGCTCTGCTTGGAATTAACCGTCGTTCGGCCGATTGCTGCTGCGAACCGGTCATGTCGGCTCCCGTTATGCAACAAGGCGCCTGCTGCCAGTAAGCGACCCCGTTGGAGCCGTGTTCCACGCCGTCTAGCGAAAGTACTCGACGGCGTTTTGGAACACGCGTAATCCGTCGCCTGCCGCGGGCTGCACGCTGCGCCGCGTCCATTGCGGATGCTGCGTCGGCTCGATGTGGCGTTCGGGATGAGGCATCAGGCCGCAGACGCGGCCCGTGGGGTCGCACAGCCCCGCGATATTGGCGGTGGCGCCGTTGGGATTGAGCGGAAACGGCAGCAGGGCGCCGTCTGAGGGCACGCGGCCGTCGGCGTCGGCGTACGACAGCACGATTTGCCTGCCGCGCCGCAGTTCGTCGAGAACCTTTGCGTCGCGGGTCATGACCCGTCCCTCGGCATGGGCTATCGGCAGATAGAGCGTGTCGATGCCGGCGAAGAAAACCGCCGGAGAACCTGCGGTGCGCAGCGTCACCCAGCGGCATTCGAATCGTCCGCCTTCGTTCCAGGTCAGCGTGGCCGGCGGTCCATGCGTGGGATCATCGGCCAGCAGCAAACCGGATTTCATGAGGATTTGAAAGCCGTTGCAGATGCCCAGGATCAACTTGCCGGCCTCTTTGAATTCTCGCATAGCACCGTCCAGGTGCTGACGGATTTGGCTGCCGAGAATGCGGCCGGCCCCTAGATCGTCGCCGTAGCTGAATCCGCCGGGAAGGCAGAGAATCTGAAAGTCGCGCATCACGCGCGGCGCCTCCAGCAGCCGGTTGACGTGCAATCGCTCGCAAACCGCACCGGCACGCTCGAACGCCTGCGACGTTTCCAAGTCGCAATTCGCTCCAGGAGCTCGCAGAATCAGCACGCGCGGTTGAGCCATTGGACCGTTTCTTCGCTGTGTAAATCTATGAACGAACGCGTAGTTCCATGAACTAAAGCCCAGGGACTGCGTCCCTGGGTCCCTCCTCTCACCACTTAAACGGCGCCTGCCAGGCCGCCTTCAATTCCGCGGGATCCGCAACGAGGACCGCCGCGGCGCCGGCCTCCGTCTTGCTGGGATACACGATCAACCGGTCCGCCGTTACGGTTCCGATCTGCGCATACGCGATGCCATCGACAGCTGCCAGAAACTCCGGCAAACTATCAGGAGACACCTCGCAGAGAAACCGCGTGTTCGACTCGGAGAACAAGAGCGTAAGTGCGTGCAGTGGACCAACCGGCACGTCGCTGGGCACCTGGTCTAAAAAGATCTGCGCCCCGCATCCGCCAGCGAAAGCCATTTCAGCCACCGCCACGGCCAGTCCCCCTTCGCTCAGGTCGTGGCAGGCCCGCACCGTGCCGCTGGGAAATGGCCCGATGCAGGGCCGAGAATGTCCGCTTTGCCTGCTGCGGGTCGACCCTGGGAACATCGCCCCCTGTCAAACCATGAATCAAGGCGAAGTGCGAGCCGCCCAGCTCGTCGTGTGTTGTTCCGACGACAAACACCAGGTTTCCCGGCTGCTTGAAGTCCATGCTGACGCAGGTGCTCACGTCGGACACTTGCCCCAAAGCACTGATCAGCAGCGACGGCGGAATGGCGATCGAGCCCCCCTGCCCGTCCGCCCCAGCGAAACGAAATTCATTGTTAAGGCTGTCCTTTCCACTGATGAACGGCATGCCCAGGGCAACCGCCATGTCGTAGCAGGCCACGGCGGCGCGGACCAGCGAGCCCAGGGTTTCCGGTCGGTCGGTATTGCCCCAGCAGAAATTATCGAGCAGGCAGATGCGTGCCGGATCGGCCCCCACGGCGACGCAGTTGCGCACCGCCTCGTCGATGGCGCTGGCGGCCATGTGGTACGTGTCGAAATCGCCATAGCGCGGGTTCATGCCGCATGCCACGACGATGCCGCGCTGCGAGTGAAGCAGCGGCCGGACGACGGCGGCGTCGCCGGGGCCATCGTTCGCCACGCCGACCAGCGGCTTTAGAACGCTGCCCCCTTGCACTTCATGGTCATACTGGCGAATGACCCATTCCTTGCTGGCCACGTTGAGCGACCCGAGGACCGATCGGAGCGTTGCCGCGGCATCGATGTTGCCGACGCTGCCGGGGGCGCTGGCGTCGATTTGATCTTTGCCATGCGGCCAACTTAGGGGCTGAATCGGCGGCGGCGTATAAACGGCTTCGCGCACCACCGGCGGCCGGCCGTCGTGCAAGAATTTCATCGTCAACTCGCCGACCGGATGTTCGCCGTAAAACAATTCCAAGCGGCCCGTCGGAACGAACTGGCCGATGATCGTCGCCTCGACCCCTTCCGAGCGGGAGAGGGCAGCCAGCTCTTCCCATTTATCCGGGGGCACCGACAGGACCATTCGTTCTTGAGCCTCGGAGATCCAAATTTCGGTGTACGATAACCCCGCGTATTTCAGCGGAGCACGGTCGAGCCACACTTTCGCTCCGAGTTCCTCCCCCATTTCGCCCACGGCGCTGGAAAATCCGCCCGCCCCGCAATCGGTGATGGCGTTAAAGAGCCGCCGATCGCGGGCCTGCAAGATTACGTCGAGCACCATCTTTTCCGTGATCGCGTTGCCGATTTGCACGGCTCCGCCCGAAAGGCTCTCGCTGTGGCTGGTTAGTTCGGCGGAGCTGAACGTGGCGCCGTGGATGCCGTCGCGTCCGGTGCGTCCGCCCAAGGCAACGATGTAATCGCCGGACAGAACCTGCTTGAACGAACAATCGTGCGGCAGGATGCCTACGTTGCCGCAGTAGACCAGCGGATTTCCCAGGTAACGCGGGTCGAAATAAACGGCCCCGTTGACCGTGGGAATGCCCATCCGATTGCCGTAATCGCGCACGCCGGACACCACTCCCTGCATGACGCGGCGCGGATGCAAGACGCCCGCCGGCAGCGACTGCGGAAGACACGTCCGGCGGGGCGAAGCAGAACACGTCGGTATTGCAGATCGGCTTGGCTCCCAGACCGGTGCCCAGCGGATCGCGAATCACCCCGCCGATACCCGTGTTCGCGCCGCCATAAGGCTCGAGGGCCGACGGATGATTGTGCGTTTCGACTTTGAAGCAGACGTTGTACTGATCGTCGAATCGGACGACGCCGGCATTGTCTTTGAACACGCTCACGCACCAGTCGGCCGAGCCCAGATCGCGACGGATCTGCTGCGTGGCGGCGAAAATGGTCTCCTTCAACATGTTCTGAAAATGCCGCTCCCCATGCGGGTCGCGGTAGGCAATCCGGCCGGCCAGGGTTTTATGGCTGCAATGCTCGCTCCAGGTCTGCGCGACGGTTTCCAGTTCGATGTCGGTCGGGTCGCGGCCAAGCTGGCGGAAATGGGCCTGGATCGTCCGCATCTCTTCGACAGACAGATACAGTTGGCCAGTGCGGCTGAGTTGGGCCAGCGCGGCATCGTCAAGCTCGCGCAGCGGCACGCCCACGAGGTGAAATTTGTAGTCGCCCCCCATTTCCAGCGTCGTGAACGGGAGGGGCCCGGCAACGACCTGTTCGATGGCGTCGTTGGCCAGCACCTTGGCGCTCAGCGTGGCCAGGGCGGCTTCATCGATCTGTTCGAACCAATACTTGCGAAAGGTTCTCACGCCGGTAACCGGCAACTGCAAATCGGCGATGGCCCCCAAGGCGCTTTGAGCCACCGGGTCCATCACGCCGGGCTTGGGAAGCACGTGGATGAGCCGCGAATTTTCCGCGGGGGTAGCGTCGGGATTTGCTAAACCGGCAATCGCCGCGCCGGACCGCGAGGCATCCGCTTGCGGCCTTAGCAACTCGGGATGCCCGACCGCGCGAATCACGCTTCGCTCGACCACGCCGTCCACGAGAAGTTCGCGGGCAATGAGGGCAATCTGCTCCGCATCGATCAGTCCTTCGACCAAGTAACCCCGCGCGGCCACAACAGCCAGTTCAGCGGCCAAACCCAGGTCGGCGGCTTGCGCGGCCACCTGGCGGCCGGCCATATCTGGCTGACCGGGGGCGGGATAGATGTCAACTTCCCACAGCATCGCGAATTCGCTTGCCCTCCGTGAGCAGCCTTTCCAAGGCGGCCGCATCGCCTGCTTCAATCGCCCGTCGCAAATTCTCTAGCGTGTGATCAAATCGCGACAGGGCCGCCATCAGATTCTCGCGGTTGGCGAAAAAAATTTGCCGCCACAAGTGCGGGTCTCCCGCGGCAATCCGCGTGGTGTCCAGCCAACCGCCGGCCGTCAGCGTAACGTACTCCGCAGGCGTCGCCCCCGCAATGGCCGACGCCACCAAATGGGGCAAATGACTGGTGATTGCCACGGCCCGGTCATGCTCGGCCGGCGACATCTCCAAGGTCGTGGCGCCAAGCGACGTCCAGAAGCCCCGCAGCGCATGAACGTCTTCGGCCCGGCTTTGCGGCGTTGGGGTGACCACGACCACCCGATCGACAAACAAATCGGCCCGGGCAAAGTCCGAGCCCCGCTTGTCGTTGCCCGCCAGGGGATGGCTGCCGACGAAGTGGACCGAATCCGCCCAGACGGTGCTCTCCGAGCGGGCCTGCTCGATGCGGGCGACCAGATCGGCCTTGGTGCTGCCGGCGTCCGTGATCAGCGCCGCCGGGTTTGCACGCCTCCGCCACCCGCTCCACGTAATAAGGAATTTCGTCGACCGGCGTGCAAACCACGATCAGGTCGGCCTCGCGGACGCCGACCGCCAGATCCAACGTGCCGTTGCTGATCACGCCGCGATTCATTGCGGTTTGCAAGCTGGTTTGACTCCGGCCGACGCCGATAACCTGGCTGACCACGCCTTGGCGCAGCGCGGCCAGACCGATCGAGCCCCCGATCAGCCCCGGCCCGATAACGGCTAACGTGTCCCAAGTTCGCATGGAAAACTAACCCGAAATAGTCATTAGCCCCCCGAGGAGTCGCCGGGGTCACGAACCTTAGTCAGCGCAAGGGGAAATGCCATGGCGGATTGTATCAAAATGCTTCAGACGGG
Organism: uncultured Planctomycetia bacterium; assembly: GCA_963807715.1. GTDB lineage: Bacteria > Planctomycetota > Planctomycetia > Pirellulales > PALSA-1355 > CAWECK01. The sequence goes on along the minus strand of CAWECK010000007.1, from coordinate 494,390 downwards.
GCAGGGGGGCAGGGGTTCGCCAGTTTCCCGCGGGAGTCCGGCGAGATAAGCTATCGCTAGAGTTTTTCGCCTCCCCGGTTTCGGCCACATCGTAAACCATGTTCGATAGCCGCATTTCCACTCGCCAGCTTGCCGAGCTCTGCCGTCGAGTCAGCGTTTCGCTGAAGGCCGGCGTCGATTCCCGCACGAACTGGCAGCGCGAGGCTGCGAATGCCCGCGGCGCGGCTCGGCGGCCGATGGAACAAATCAGCAACGCCGTGAGTCGAGGTCAAACCCTGACCGACGCGATCGAACCGACCGGCAAGTATTTTCCCCTCTTGTTTCATGAGATGGTGCAAGTCGGCGAGCAAACTGGTCATTTGGCCGAGGTGCTGGGCCGGCTCTCGGAGAATTACCAACATCAGTTGGAGATGAAGAAGGCTTTTCGGCAGTCGATTTCCGGGCCGATGTTCCAACTGGCATTCGCCCTCTTCGTGGTGGGTATCCTGATTTGGGTGGTGGGCTTTATCGCGGAGATTCGTGGCGGAGGCGCCAAGCCGATCGACCTGCTGGGCCTGGGCCTGGTTGGCAACGAAGGTCTCAAGATTTACTTGACGTTCCTCGCCTGCGTGGCCGGAGTGATTGCGTTCATCTACCGGCAGGTCCAGCGGGGTGCGTTTTGGATCGACGGTGTGCAGTTGCTGGTCATGCGATTGCCCAAGATCGGCCGCGCGCTCGAACTGCTGGCCGTCTCGCGCTTCGCGTGGAGCTTGCAGTTGACGCTCGAAACGGGGATGGCCCTGCGGCGTGCCTTGCAGCTTTCGTTTACCGCCACGCACAACAAGTATTACACCCAGCACATCGACAGCGTACTGCAGCAAATTCGCGAGGGCCAGGAAGTGACCGAAGCACTGCGGAGCACGCGTGTGTTTCCTCGCGACTTTTTAGAGGCCGTTCAAGTCGGAGAGCAGACCGGCCAACTCTCGGAAACTCTGGCCACCTTGTCCGACCACTACCAGGAAGAAGGCCGCGAGGCCGTGCGGATGCTGACCCGCATCGCCGGCGGCCTGATCTGGCTGATGGTGACCGGCCTGATCGTGATGCTGATTTTCCGCCTTTTCATGTTCTATATGGGCGTCCTCAACGAAGCGATCAAAGGGGCCGCCCCGGGGATGTAAGCGGAGATTTCGGCGAGCCGGGAACGTCACAACAGGATGCAACCGGCTCGGAAAAATCAGCCGTCACCGGAAAATCATTCTGATTAACCGTTCTTGCCGGGCTTTCCGAACGTACGTATACTACCTAAGTAAGTGGGTTCGTGGAGAGAGTTTGTGACATGCGCTGCCGGACTGACGAGTGCGGTTCCAAGCAGCAATTTCCTGCGGCAGATCATTTGATGCCGCCGTCCCTTTGAGACCCTTGGAGGTTCGAGCGATGGAACGTCGTCGATGGCCGGCCTTGGTTTTCGTTTTGCTCTTGGCCAGCGGCATCTGTCCTTGGGGACGCGCAGAGGAGGCGACGAATCCGACCGCCAAACCGCTCGATGCCGCTGCCGCCGCCAAAGCGTCCGCCGAAGAATACGAGCTTTACCAGGTCTTCGCCGACACCCTTGACCAGGTGGAACGAAATTACGTCAAAAAGGTCGATCGCCGCGAGTTGATGGAGGCGGCGATCCACGGCGTTCTGAGCAAACTGGATCCCTATTCCAACTATATCAGCCCAGACGATCTGAGCCGCTTTAAAACCAGCGTCGAGAGTCAGTTCGGCGGCATCGGCATTCAAATCACGATCGATCACGATCAACTGAAAATCCTCAGCCCGATCGTCGGTTCGCCAGCCTATCGGGCCGGCCTCCAATCGGGCGATCACATTGTGGAAATCGAAGGCAAGAGCACCGATGGCGTGACGTTGGACGACGCCGTGCGGAAATTGAAGGGAGAAGCCGGCAGTAGTGTGACGATGTCGGTGATTCATCCCGGCGGCGGCAAGAAAGAAATCGTGTCGGTGAAACGGGAAGTGATTCACATCGACACGGTGCTCGGAGATCTGCGGAAAGACAGCGACGCATGGGACTTCATGTTCGATAAGGGCCGCCATATCGGCTATATCCGTATTACCGCCTTCAGCCGCGAGACGGCCCATGACCTGAAAAAAGCGCTCGACGACCTGAAATCGCAGGATTTGAAGGGCTTGATCATCGATCTGCGTTTCAATCCGGGCGGATTGCTGACCTCGGCCATCGACATCAGCGATATGTTTGTGTCGAAAGGCCGCATTGTTAGCACCAAGGGCCGTAATACGCCCGAGAGAACCTGGGAAGCCCAAGGCGAGGGAACCTATGAAGGCTTCCCCGTTGCAATCCTGGTCAACCGCTATAGCGCGAGCGCGAGTGAAATCTTTTCCGCCTGCCTGCAAGACCACCAGCGGGCCGTGATCATCGGCGAGCGCACCTGGGGCAAGGGGAGCGTCCAAAACGTGATCGAGTTGGAAAACGGCAAGAGTGCATTGAAGCTCACCACCGCCAGCTATCAGCGTCCTAGTGGCAAGAATATCCATCGATTCCCTGATTCCAAGGAAAGTGACGAATGGGGCGTGATGCCCGACAAGGGCTTTGAATTAAAGCTTGGCGACGGAGAAATGGGCGAACTGATGCGTTATCGCCGCGAGCGGGACATTCTGCGGTCCCACCAAAAAACCGACACGGTCGCCGCGGCTTCGCCCGCAGAAAAACCGGCTGGGCCCGCCAGCGATGAGGCAAAGCCAGCTTCATCCGTCCCTGCCAAGGAGGCGGCTCCGGATAAGCCCAAGAATCAAGACGGGTCGAAGGAATCGAAGCCGGAAAAAGATGCGCCACCGCAGCCCGCCACCGATCGTGAGCCCGGCGAGCCCACCGGAACCAACGCAGGGACGAAGCCGAACGAGGCGTCCAAGCCAGACACCGGGTCCGACAAGGGCCCGGCCGTAAAGCCCGACGAAAACAAACCGGCCGAGACAAAGACGGACGCGGCGGCGGGCGACAAGCCATCGGCCAAGTCGCAGCTATTCATCGATCGGCAGCTGCAAAAGGCGCTGGATTATCTGACGCAGGAGTTGGCTCGGGCTCAGTGAAACAAGCCGGGAGCGTCTCTGGTAGGGCCAGTCGTGCCGGCGACGGCATGATTTGATGCCTGATCACTCTCGGCACAGCCGGTCCTACGGGTTTTTCCCCGCTAGAGCGTTTACCTGCCTCGACGGCCAAATCGAACGGACGATGCGTGAAGCTGCTGACGATTGAGACCACTTGCGATGAGACAGCCGCCGCCGTGGTAACGGACCGGCTGGAAGTCCTCTCGTCCGTCGTCGCCACGCAAGAGCCTCTGCACGAACGATTCGGTGGCGTGGTGCCTGAAATCGCATCCCGGGCACACCTCGAGCGTATTCTGCCGGTGATCGACCAAGCCCTGCGGCGTGCCGGCCTGAGCGTGGCCGATTTGGATGCCGTGGCGGTCGCCAACACTCCTGGCCTGGCTGGCTCGCTGCTGGTCGGCCTGGCTGCAGCCAAGGCCCTCTGCGTGGCCGGCCACCTGCCGCTGTTGGCTGTCAATCATTTGCACGCCCATATCTACGCTTGCCGACTGGCGGCCGGACGCGATGTGTTTCCCTGCCTGGGCCTGATCGTTAGCGGGGGGCATACAAGTCTGTATCGCTGCCATAGTCCGGTACAATTTGAACTGCTGGGAGGCACGATCGACGACGCGGCCGGCGAGGCCTTCGACAAAGTCGCGAACCTGCTCGGCTTGCCCTTTCCCGGCGGGCCGGCCATCGAGCGCGCTGCGCGGGAGGGAAATCGGGCCGCGTTTCCTTTCCGCGCCCATTTTTGCGGGATGCGGCGCGGCTGGAGTTCAGTTTCAGCGGACTCAAAACGGCCGTCCGATATCAGATCATGGGACCGGGCGCCCCCGATGCCGCCGCGCCAGCCCTGCCGCATGAAACGGTGGCCGATCTGGCCGCCAGTTTTCAAGAGGCCGTCGTCGATTGCCTGGTCGGCAAGGCGCTGGCCGCCCTGGATCAGACCGGCCTGGCGGTACTTTGCGTCGGCGGTGGTGTCGCGGCCAACGGGCGATTCCGGGAGCGGCTGACCGCCGCGGCCCGCGAGCGGGGCGTCGAACTTCACATTCCACCGCTGGCATGGTGCACGGACAATGCGGTGATGGGGGCGATCGCCGTGGAGCGGCTGAAGGCTGGACTGGTCGAGTCGCTTGAACTGGACGTTTACCCAGGACTGATGCGGCCAGGCAGGCTCTAAGTCACAAGCCGCCCGCGGGGAAGTATTGAGTGGTGGCGTTTAGAACGCCGCCCCCGCCGCCACCACCGCCAACGCCGCCGTTACCGCCGGCACCGCCGGCACCACCGCCGGCTGCCACGCCACCGCCGCCCGCCGCCGGCGAGGGCGAGTTACCCGTTTTGCCCGACGCGATGTTGAACGAGGTGACCTGGCCGATTTGAGAGAACAACGGTACGGCCGTAATGCGCACGTAGCGCCGGTCGGCCGAAATGACGCCCGTTGCCGACATGTTTGCACCGGTCGGCAAGGTGATGATGACCGGCTGGTACCCCACCGCGCCGCGGAGGAACGGCCCGTTAAAGCCGCCGAACAGCCCGGCGCGACACGCCGATATTTCCGGCGGCGCCGGCTCCTTGGGCGGAAGCTAGCCCGTTAAGATGCTGCGCGAGGATGGCCTGATTCAAATTAACCTGATTCGCCACCGCGTTGGCTACCATGTGCTGCGCGAGAGGTTCCTGGCGGCGACCGTCCGGCAACTCAAACGCCACGACGGCATCTTGATCGCCGATCGGAATCTGTTGCGCGCATGCGCTTGATGTTGTTGGTGCCGTAGTGGGAAAAGACCTCGACGGTCAGTTTTCCGGCCGTCACTTTGCCCCAGACGCGCCGCAGCAGTACTCGGTAGTTCCCGCTGAAGGCTTGCGGACAGACGTATAGCTCGGAGAAGCCGTCCCGACTGGCTTGCGCTTTGTGCGAGATCGTATCGCCCATCATAATGCCGCCGGCCGTAGTGCGCGGGTTGCGGAACGAACACACCGTGCCCGATGGCTCTTCGACATACATGTCAATGTCGGCGTCGCCGGTCCAGGTGACCTTGACGATGCAGTCCCGCTCCAGGGCCTTGTCGACCTCGGCTTGGAAGGCCGCAGCCTCGGCGGAGCGCTTTTCATGCTTCAGTTGCTCGAGCGCAGCCGCCGCGGCCCGCAAGGCGGTTTGCCAGGTATCCTGTTTGTCGTTGGGCCACGCTTGGCGCAGGATCCCCAAAGCGGACCATTGTACGCCGTCCAGTGAATTCAGCCGCTGGGAAAGTTGAAGGCCGTACATGTAAGGCTCGGGCCGCAACGGCTCCATGACCGCCACCTGTCGGTAGATCTTCAATGCCCGCTCTTCGAGGCCGCTGCGAGCCATGTATTGCGCAACAAAATTGAGTTCTTCCGGATTCTGGCTGAAGTCGACGCCCGACATCAGTGCCCGCTCGACTTCCGATTTCGGTCGCCCACCGGCTTGCAGAGCCAATCCCATCGCTTCGTACATCCAGGGTTGAGGCTGACCGCTACGGATGGCCGCCTGCAACATGGCGACCAAGTGATCAAATTGCCGTCCGTTCATCAGTTGTCGGGCCGTTTCTCGCACGACGGCGGGGCTGGCGTCCGGATGGGCCGCAAAATAATCGTTCCAAACAACGTCCGCACTCGTTCCTTCCGGAACCGTCAGCCGGATCGCTGCCACATTGCCTGCTGGCTTTGTCGCGGCTGCGGCTGCAGGGGGTGCTGGGGATTTCGGTTTAACCATCTTCAGAGCCGGCGGACTGGCCGGGCGGATTTCAGCGGTTGCCGCGTTGGACTTGCTCAGGTCGGAATTGTCAGAGGACTTGCCAGAACCAAGTTTCCCAGAACCAAGTTTCATAGTCCCCTTAGCAGGACGAGCCGGGGAACTGCCGGTTACGGGTTGTTCGACCGAGTCGGGCACGCTGAACATGCCGCCACCCCCGCCACCCATGCCGCCCATGCCGCCGCCCATTCCACCCATGCCGCCGCCCATACCGCCGCCGCGGCCGCCCATGCCGCCGCCGCCCATCATGCTACCCATGCCGCCGCCCGCGCCGCCCATTCCACCCATGCCGCTCATCACCGGCGTTTTGATGGGAAGCACCAGGTCAGCCACGGGATAGACCTTGGTCACCAGTTCAGCGTCGGCCTTTTCCTTGGTGGTGATCAGCAGCACTTCGTCTTTGATCACGAAAGCCAGATCCATTGGACCCAGCATCAGGCGCAAGGCGGATCGCAACGAAATGCCGCGCAGATTCTTGGTCACCGGAGTGTCCGTGCCTGCGCCGGCGTCTTCCAGAGCTTTGTTATCGATCTGGATCTCGATGCCGTGCAGGTCCTTCAGATAGTCGATCACGTCGGTCAACGGCGTTTCGACAAACTCCAGGTTCGTGGGTTCATCCAGCGCCTTGCGGATCTTGATTTCCGCCTGGCTTTGCTTCTTCAAATCCACCGAGGCGAACTTCTTGCGCCGCAACGTCATCTCCTGCCAGAATTCTTTAGCCGGATAGACGATGGTTTGGTCGTCCGGAAATGGGACCGCGGCAATTTCGGCCTGAGCTAGCGCATCCACCACGCCCCGCTGACGAAGCTCGCGATATTGCATGTTCAGCTGATCGTAACGAACCATGCGGCCTGCAAGCGTGGCAGCGATTCCGATCGGGGCCTGCGGATCAATGGCCGCCACTTCGGCCCCGGGACCTTCTTCCGCCAGCAGGTAACGGCCTTCGGACATCAAGGAGTTGAAGCGATCCATCAGTTGATGGATCTTCTCTTGTTTGGTTTCCATCGCGTTCAGGAGTCGCATCCGCTCTTTGCCCGACGCGATCACGGCCTGCTCCGCCTGGTCGCGGACGTCCTTCTCGACCTGGCGACGTTCGGATTCACGCAGCATTATCTGCAGCTCGCTCCGCAGCCGAGAACGCATCTCCGTGTTCAGTTCCGGAGCTTGCCTGATTTGCTCCAGCGCAGCCTTTAGAGACTCCTTGACGCCTAGCGGGTTGTTTGCCATCTGCATGCGAGCGTTCTTGATGGTGTTGCTTGTCTGTGTTTGGATGATGCCGGAGATAATTTGGTTTTCCCGTTCGATGTTCTCGAGCAGGTCGCCTCCTGCCTCTGCCGGCGGCAGTGCGGATGCGTCGGCCGGAATCGCAACGTTTCGGCCTGATTTCGGCGGGGCAGCTTGCTCATGCCGGGTTTTTTCGATCTTCAATCCCCCCTTACCGCCAACGGGCAGCTTTCCTCCCGAGGCGCGGATCTCGGCCAGCTTCCGCTTGACGGCCAGAGCCATCGGATCGTTAGGGTCGCGACGCAGGGCTTCGACGGCTAGCTTTTCCGCGTCGGCGAGATTCCCGGTGTCGACGGCTTGTTTGCCCAGATCTGATAGGTCCTCGGTGCTGGCAGCCAGCAGCCGACGAGCTTCCAGCAGGCCCACTCGGCCGATGGTCGGCAGCGTCACGCCGCTGTCCGGAGTCGCCATGTCAAAGAGTTGGGCGAGGAAGGCAAAGTCATCATCCGCCGTGCAGGGAGCAACCGACCAGGAGAGTTGATATTCTTTACCTTGAAATTCAGCGCTCGCGGCGACTTTGCATTCCGCCGTAAGCTTACCACGGCCAATGACGACCGTGTCGCGATCAAGCCGCAGTGGTGGTAGTTGATGCTGAACCACGTCAGCCAGCGCGGCCGGCCATTTCACGTCGGTCGTCCATAGCACAACACCGCGAACGGCCTTGGCCAGATAAAGGCCCGCCGGTTGCGCTGCCACGTTCTCACCGTCGATGACCAGCATGCCGCCGGTTTGATTCGCCAGTGCCGCGAGCAGGTTGGCATCGAGCCGGGGTCCAACCGCCATGCTGCTCACCGCGATCCGCTTGACAGCAAGCTCTCCCAGCAGCTTGCGAAATTCTTGTACGTCCAAAAGATTGGCCACGCTCATGCCGTCGCCAATGTAAACCGCGGCGAGTGACCGCCGCCCTTCGTCACCCGAGGTCGAGGTGTTGCCGCCGTTTACTCCGTTGCCACTTCCACTGTCGCTGCTGCCGCCGCCGAATGCACGGACCACCGTCTCCAACGCCACGGGTAAGTCGGTCGAGCCGAGCGGCACGCGCTGCTGGAGGGCGGCCACGGCGGTGCGCATTTCTTCGCTTTGCGGGCCGGCAAAGCCCTTGGTCATTGGAACGGAATCAAGATCGACCGCAAACAACTGCACGCGGTCGCCGACGGGCAAATCCCTAAGCAATTCTTCCAGAACGGCCAGTCCTTTTTCGCGAAACGGACCAGCCTGGCTGGCCGAAGTGTCGAACAACACCACGACATCGCGCCCTTCCGGTTCCGCGACCGTGATCGACGGCGTCAAGCTGAGAGCAAAGTAGCCCGTGCCATCCGGCTTCACGTAGCTGTCCAAATGGGCTTTTTCAGCGTCGATCGGGACGAGAGGCGCAGGCTTTGCCGGCGGCGCCGCGACCGCACCCAACTCGAGAGTCAATGCGATGCAAAATGCCAACGCCAGCGATCGGGCTTTGGAAATGAACATGATCTGCTCCAATGCGATATGACCTCCATGCCGGTCTTCGTGTTCTAAGGTGAAGACGGCACGGCTGTGAACGGCGCGGCGGGGAGGCTGAGAATCTCCCAACTTGTAGACTCATTCTATTTCCTCCAGCAAAGTTACGCCATTAAAAAATGCTATCGGGCCAATAGAAAATTCAGCAAATGCGTGCCAGACGGGCAACTCTACGGGTTCGGGCAGCCGCCGAATTCCGGCAGAGTGATGAGAAGTGCCCCTCCCGGCAGCTCCGAAATGGACAGATTCGGCATAGGGGCACAAAAAACCCCTGCCGCAGCTAGCTAGGAGCATTATGCGGGCACGCCAGCCCGGCCGATTATCGAGGGCGCAATTAAAAGCCCCCGGCGGAACTCGCTGGGGGCTAAACCGGATTCACTCACGGATGGGCTAGCTTTCAATTAGCGCGACGTATGGGGGAAGGCATTAAAACATGCCGCCGCCCATGCCGCCACCCATGCCGCCCATGCCGCCGCCCATGCCACCCATGCCGCCGCCCATACCGCCGCCGCGGCCACCCATGCCGCCGCCGCCCATCATGCTACCCATGCCGCCGCCCATACCGCCCATTCCACCCATGCCGCTCATCACCGGCGTTTTGATGGGAAGCACCAGGTCAGCCACGGGATAGACCTTGGTCACCAGTTCAGCGTCGGCCTTTTCCTTGGTGGTGATCAGCAGCACTTCGTCTTTGATCACGAAAGCCAGATCCATCGGCCCCAACATCAAGCGCAAGGCGGATCGCAACGATATGCCGCGCAGATTCTTGGTTACCGGAGTGTCCGTGCCTGCGCCGGCGTCTTCCAGAGCTTTGTTATCGATCTGGATCTCGATGCCGTGCAGGTCTTTCAGATAGTCGATCACGTCGGTCAACGGCGTTTCGACAAACTCCAGGTTCGTGGGCTCGTCCAGCGCCTTGCGGATCTTGATTTCCGCCTGGCTTTGCTTCTTCAAATCCACCGAGGCGAACTTCTTGCGCCGCAGCGTCATCTCCTGCCAGAATTCTTTATCCGGATAGACGATGCTTTGGTCGTCCGGAAACGGGACCCCGGCAATTTCGACCTGAGCCAGCATGTCCACCGCGCCCGCTGACTAAGAGTGCGATAATGCTGGATCTGCTGAACGTAGCGAGTCATGCGGCCTGAGAGTGTGGCGGCGACTCCGATCGGGGCCTGCGGTTCAATGGCCGCCACTTCGGCCCCGGGGCCTTCTTCCGCCAGCAGGTAACGGCCTTCGGACATCAAAGAGTTAAAGCGGTCCATCAGTTGATGGATCTTCTCTTGTTTGGTTTCCATCGCGTTGAGGAGTCGCATTCGTTCTTTGGCCGACGCGATCACGGCCTGCTCCGCCTGATCGCGAACGTCCTTCTCGACCTGACGTCGTTCGGTTTCACGCAGCACCACCTCAAGTTCGTTCCGCAGCCGCGAACGCATATCCGTGGTCAATTCCGGAGCCCGCAAGACTTGGTCCAGTGAGACCTTCAAAGACATCTTCACACCCTCGGGATTGTCGCCCATGCGAGCCGTGCATCCCGGATCGCATTGCTGATCTGTTTCTCGATCAATTCGCCAATGATCGCGTTTTCTCGCGCGATGTTCTCCAGTAAGCCCCCTTCCTCCGGCGCCGGAGCGGGTGCGTCCACCGGAATCGAGGCGACTTCCTCGGTGGCTACGGTTCGCACGGTTCCTGCGGGTGGCGCCGCGACAACACTCAAACCGAGGGCCCATCCTCCACTTAGCGCAAGCACGAAGATCCAAAAGCGAAACGGGGACATGCGAGTTTCTCCAATGCGAAAAGCCCTGTGTCAGTTTCCCCTTGTCAGGGACTGTAACTAACCATGACAATTACGAGCACGAGTCCGCCTGGAAGTGCCTGAACATACATAATCCTAATCAGACGCAAATCCGCTCGCAATGTGGGTCGCAATTTTCTAATCGGGTGCCCGCTGGTTATTGAATTCGGCGTTTAGGCCCTGGCATGCCAAGCAAAAAATGCCTTGGAAAAACGGACCGGCATGGCGTATCGTGGATACCGATGCCACGGCCAGGCGTCGCATCGGCAGAACCTGGAAAAAGGCGACCATTCCTATGCGTAAAACCACGCTCATGTGCCTCGGTTCCGCCCTGCTGGGAGCTTCCCTGACGCTTCTGGTCACAAATCGCCAACCAGGCCGCGTCGTGGCTCAAGAGACGCCGATCCGCAGCGGGCCGCGGCTTGAAAAAACCTCGCCACCCCCTCCCCCCTCCCAGTGGTTGCCGGGTGATGAAGACCTGACCCCGGAAGAACGTGTTCACGTGGCCGTGTATGAACGGGTCAATCGTAGCGTGGTTAACATCAATACCAAGGTTGTGCGCGACAATGCCTTCTCGCTGTTCGAAACGCCCAGCGAAGGAGCCGGCTCCGGTTCGGTGCTCGACATTCAAGGGGCACATCCTCACGAACTATCACGTGATCGACGGGGCCCGCGAAATTCAGGTCACGCTGTACGACGGCAAGAGCTACGAGGCCACCTGGTCGGCAAGGACGAATCGAACGACGTGGCCGTGCTCAAGATCGACGCGCCCGCTGCAATCCCTTGTTGCCCGTGACGCTGGGCGATTCGTTGCGTCTGCGAGTCGGCCAGAGGGTCTATGCGATCGGCAATCCGTTCGGCCTGGAACGAACGCTGACCACGGGCATCATTTCCAGCCTCGATCGTACGTTGCCGACCCGCAACCGGCGGACGATCAAGTCGATCATTCAGATCGACGCGGCGATCAATCCCGGCAACTCGGGCGGACCGCTGCTCGACAGCCACGGCCGCCTGATCGGCATGAACACGGCGATCGCCAGCAGCACCGGTCAAAGCGCCGGGGTCGGCTTCGCGATTCCGGTCGCCAACATCGCACGGATCGTGCCGCAATTGATCGAGCATGGCCATGTCATCCGGCCTGACTCCGGAATTACGCCGCGTGATGCAAACCGAGCATGGTCTGCTGATCGCAACCATGATTCCCGGCGGGCCGGCGGAACAGGCCGGTCTGCGCGGGTTCCGCGTCGTTAAGCAGCGCCGCCGACAAGGTCCGTTTACGTACGAGACGCAATCAATCGACCGCAATGCCGCCGATTTGATCGTGGCCGTCGACCATCAGCCGATCACCACGGCCAATGACTTTTTGAGTCTGGTCGAGGCCAAGCGGCCAGCGGACGAAGTGGTGATCACCGTGATCCGGGAAGGCCGTGAAGTAGACGTCCGGGTGCGTCTGGCGGCCATCGAATCGTAGGATTTTTTATCAGGCAGTAAGACAGGAAAGAAAAGAAGAAAGAGAGCAGAAGGACGCAAAAGATTTGATTTGTTTCCTTGGCGACCTTTTGTTCCCTTCCTTCCTTTCCTGCCTTTCTAATAAAAAATCTTTGTCATAAAAGCATCTTCGTCGAGCAGCATTCTTTTCCAGGAGTTTTGCACCATGACTCGCGCGATCTCAGCGGAAGTTTCGGCCAGCCGGCGATTGTTTCTCAAAGCCCTGGGGGGTGCGGCGGCAAGTTGGGCCGCGACCACGGGCGGCAGCCGCGGCTTGGGCCCGTGGTCTCGGCCATCGAACCCGTCGGCAGGCCTGGTTCGCATGACTTCAAATTCAGCCTGGCGGCCTACAGCTATCGCAACCTGCTCACCGGCAAGGACCCGCTGAAGCTGGAGAATTTCATCGCGGATTGCGCCAAACTGCATCTCGATGGCACCGAGCTGACGAGTTATTACTTCCCCAAACCACTCACCGACGAATATTTGCGGAATATCAAGGAACTGTGTTTTCGTTCGGGGCTTGCCGTCTCGGGCACCGCAATCGGCAATGACTTTTGTCATCCGCCGGGAGAGGCGCGCGACGAGCAAATCAAGTTGACCAAACAATGGATCGATTATGCGGAGATCCTCGGCGCTCCGGTCATTCGCATTTTTTCCGGAAAAACCCACGGCACGGACGAGGCGACGGCAAAGCGATTGGCGATCGAGGCCATTGAAGAATGTTGCCAGTATGCCGGCGAACATGGCGTCTACCTATGTCTTGAGAACCACGGCGGACTGACGGCCCAGGCCGACAACATGCTCGAATTGGTGCGCGCGGTCCGCAGCCCGCGGTTTGGGGTGAACCTGGACAGCGGCAACTTTAACAGCGCGGACATTTACGGCGACCTGGCCAAGATCGCGCCATACGCCCTGAACGTGCAAGTCAAAGTGGTTACTGCAGGTCCGGACCGCCGCAAAGAACCGACCGACTTCAATCGTCTGGCTAGGTTGCTGGCCGACGCGGGCTATCGCGGCTACATCGTGCTGGAATACGAAGAGGCCGAGGATCCGCGGGTCGCTTGCCCGCGGTATGTCGACGTGATTCGCAAGGCGTTCACGGCCGCGTGAGAACGCGGGCGTTGTTCAGCGGCAAGCACGGGTTCGGTTATCCGTAGCCGTTGGGAAAATGATTGCCGGCGCGGCTCGGAAAACGATTCGGTTTAGAAGCCGACGTAACCCGGTCCGCCGAAGTTGCGGCTCGTCGGATAGTTTTCGCCCGGATAGCCGAACTTGATCCAGCCGGGCGCCTGAAATCTCGCGGTATAGCCAGGGTAAGTGAATCGCTGCTTGACCTGGCCCCGGTATTGCTCGGTAACCACGACTCCTTGGCTGGAGGGACGATGGAAGAACTCGGCGATAGTTTCCGCCTGGCTGGTGTTTCCTTTAGCCAAGAGGGCCGTCAGGAGGAACAGTGAAATGGTCCGGCGTAGCATGGAGATTCCTCTTCGCAAAAACACGCGACTGCGGCAAGCTGCACGCTAAGATTATAGCCGCAAGGTTGTGACGGTCGCCGGCGCCTCCAAAATTCAATCTGGAAGAGTCTAGCAATTAGACGACTTCTACCCACAGAATCATTTCGGCAGAAGGTCGGGTACGGCGGGAGCTAGAGCCGTCGAAATTTTGCTAGCTTGCTCAAAGCGCCGAACGCCACAGCATTTTTGCCGGTTGTGCTTGCGCTAGCAGATTCGCCCGTAGAGCCGGCTGTGCCGATGGAGCATTGAACGTCGCCGTAGCTGGCCTAGCCGGCCCTGCCAGGATTCGCGTCGTTATCGGCCCTGGCCTCATGCCAAGGCGGGTCGGCCGTCTTCCAGCCCGAGACGCTTCATTTTCTTGTACAGCGTCGTGCGGTTGATGCCCAGGGTTTCCGCCGTGGCGTGCCGGTTCCAGTGGTTTCGCTCCAACACTTCTAAAATGATCTGCCGTTCCGGGGCTTCCAGGGCCTGCTTCAACGTGCGAACCCCGATTGGCTCGACGTTCATCGGCACGCTGCCAACCACCTGCCGGGGCAAATCCTCCAGCCGCACCTGTTCCCCTTTGCCTAGCAGCACGGCGCGCTCGATGACATTCTGCAACTCGCGGACATTGCCCGGCCATGAGTACCGCTGCAATGCGGCCAACGCCTCGTCGGTGAAACTCGTTACCTGCCGCCCCGATTCTTCGCGGACTTGATCCAGAAAATGCTGGGCCAGCAGCGGAATATCCGAAATCCGTTCGCGGATCGACGGCAATTCGATGTTGATCACGTTGACCCGGTAATACAAATCCTGCCGGAACCGGCCGCTCGCCACCAACTTGGTCAGATCTTCGTTTGTCGCCAGAATGACTCGCGTATCGATGTGAAACGTCTTGTTGCCTCCGACGGCTTCGAACTCGAGCTCTTGCAGCACGCGCAGCAGCTTAACCTGCATGCTCGGGCTGGCGGTGCCGATTTCGTCGAGAAAGATCGTGCCGCTGTCGGCTTGCAGAAACTTGCCGATCTTGTCGCCGGCGGCTCCCGTAAAGGCTCCCGCGACGTGTCCGAACAGCTCGCTTTCCAGCAGATTCTCCGGCAAGGCTCCGCAGGCGACTTCGACGAACGGCTTGTCGCGCCGCGAACTGCGGCGATGAATGGCCCGCGCGATCAGCGACTTGCCAGTGCCGCTTTCGCCGGTGATCAGCACCGTGGCCTTGGTATCGGCGATGCAGTCGACGACGTCAAAGACCTTGAGCATGCGATGATCGTGGCCGACGACGTTTTCCAGGCCGAACCGCATATCGAGCTGAGCCTTGAGATTCTTGTTCTCCTCGAGGACTTGCCGCTGGTTGAGAGCCCGCTCGATGGCCAGTTCCAATTCCTCGTCGATCAGCGGCTTGGTGAGGAAGTCGAAGGCGCCGGCCCGAATGGCCTCGATGGCCGTTTCGACCGTTCCATAGCCGGTGAGCAGAATGACCGTCAAGGCCGGATAGTTTTGCCGGCAATGGGCCAGAATTTCGAACCCATCACCATCGCCAAGGCGAATATCGACCAGCAACAGGTCGTAGACCTTTTTGGAGATGGCGGTGAGCGCGGCCTGGGCGGTGGCGGCCACATCGACTTTGTAGCCCTGATCGCGGAGCCAATCGGCCATCGATTCCAGCACCCGCCGGTCATCGTCCACTAGCAACAGAGAACCTTGTGTCATGATCGTCATTCCCAAGGGCAATAGAACTGGTGTCGAGCCTAACTTTCCCAACGCGCCCCTTAATCCACGGTGATCACCGGGACTCCGGGAAATTGCGCATGTCAACGGCGCGGGTGGACGGCACGCAACGAGCCGCAAACGCGACATGCCGGGGGAATGAACTGGGGAGAAAGTGACGCGACCGACGCCCTGTGCGCGACTTTAATCGTGTCGCTAAATATCTACGTCACGGGGTGCGGGTCGTCAACGCGGCGTGTTGCCGCAGAACATCGGAGGCGCCGGCCACTACCTGCTTGCGACCGTTATTATCGGCGTTATACCCGTTGCAATCGGCAACAACGGCAAGCTGGAATCCATGCGCCTGAAAAATGCCCACACGCGTGGGCATAATACTCTGATCTTTTTGAGGCGAGAGTTGCCTTCTCGCACAGGCCGCCGCAAAGGGCGACGCACGACGAGAAACCGAGCGCCGCGCGTTACACAGCCGCATCACTGGGCTGCTGCGGCACGGCATCGAACGGCTCGCGAGCGGGCGGCTCGAATTTCGGCGCCGTCGGTTCGTCGGTCTCTTCGCTGGGCGCACTGCGCGGGAGATCTGCGAATGCTGTGGCTGATTGACGGCGGAGTCGACCTCGTTTTGAATGTCCCGCATGCCTTTTTTAAATTCCATGAGACTGCGTCCGATGGATCGGCCTACTTCCGGCAGGCGGTTACCGAAAAGCAGTACGGCGATCACCCCGACGATCAACATTTCGATGGGACCAAGGCCAAACATGGCGACACCTCACGTGGTTCTGAAAAGGCGGGAGACGGTTGTTGGCGCCGCTGGTTTCGGCGGGCTCTGGCGATCCGTCGTTTTGCGGGATCCATCAGCTAAGATTCGCCCAGCGGTCGGCACAAGTCATTATACGGCCGGGAAAGGGACCGAGGCATACCTTAACAATCTTTAATCGCGCCGGAGTGTTCTGTTTATTTCAGGCCCGTTTTACTTCAGGCCCGTTGATTTCAAACCTGGCTTACCCCTTACAAAGCGTGTAGCCCAACTCGGCCGGCGCAAGCGGCCCTCTCCGGACGTCAGCCCGGAGAGGCTGACTTAGGAGTCGGCTCACTTAGGAGTTTTGGCCGCGTCCTTGTCTTTGTCTTCCTCGATGCCCTGCATCCCTTTTTTGAATTCGACCATGCCTTGTCCCAGCGACCGCATCACGCTGGGCAACCGGTTGCCGAATAACAGCAAGATAATCACTGCCACAATAAAGAGTTCCAGGGGGCCGATTCCAAACATGGCAGTGGCTCGCAATCAGAGAAGTGGCGGAGGTAGGGGGCGGCGCGGACTGACAACCAACCAATTTGATTCTAACGGCTGGGGGCGCAGTGTCAAACTGTTCAAAACGAGGCGGAAGTCCAAAGTCCTGGCCGGAGAGAGGCTCCGGCCCCATTTTCGTGGGCTCTGTACCCGCTACCGCGGCTGCGGCCCGGCGTGGGCCACGTGGAGGGGCAGAAAGCGGTAGTAGACTTCCAGGCAAAGCGTTGACAAGGCGGTGCTATAGGCACGACCGCCATAAGCGCCCCAGACGGAGTCCGGGTCCCAACTGCCAACCAATTTGCCTTCTCGCCGTTGTGTCCCCAGCAACTCGGCCTGCAAGGCCGCGTTCCAGCGCCGCCAATATTCGCCCTGCAACTGATACATGCCCAACGTGCCGTAGTACCAGTAATACACGTTCACATCGCCACGCCCCGGCAGCTCTTTCAGCAAGAACTCGCCAGCCTCCAGGGCGATCGGTTCGTCAGGGGCCAGTCCCATGAATTGCAGGCAGACCAAATGTTCGGCAGTCATGGCACGACTTGCCGGGTGGCCCGGGCGATACCCCGCAAGGCCTCCGTGCCGGCCGGTCGAGACGCTCTTTAAAAACCGTCGCATGAGGTCGCGGGATTCGTCCGGAAGTTTGATGCCTCCGAGTTGAGCGCTCTTCAGCGCCATGGCTTGCCAGCCGAACTGGCTCATGTCGCCGGGATCGCCCGGTTGATAGCGCCATCCGCCGGTGCCGCGGTCCTGGGCGGT
This sequence comes from uncultured Planctomycetia bacterium, assembly GCA_963807715.1. Lineage (GTDB taxonomy): Bacteria > Planctomycetota > Planctomycetia > Pirellulales > PALSA-1355 > CAWECK01. Next base: position 477,216 of record CAWECK010000007.1, on the reverse strand, counting down.
ACGGGTGTATTGAATCGCCGCCCGCACGGCGGGCTGTAGTCGTTCGTCGCCGGTCATGGCATACGCCTCGCTGAGCGCGAACGAGGCCATGCCATGACAGTACATTCTTTCAAAGAGCGTGGCGTTGCCGGCCAGGTTGCCGTCCGCCGCTTGCACATTGAGCAGGAACTCAAGGCCATGCCGCACGGCTTCATCGTACGCGCCTTGGAGGTGCGTGTGGCCGGCCGCCAACAGAGACAGCAGGCATAGTCCGGTGATTCCGCTATCCGCCTGGCCGCCGGCTCCTTGACGGTTGCGGCCATCCTGACGCATTTCGTGACCGCCTCCCAAGGCGCGAGCGTTCCAGCGTCCGTCAGCCGATTGATTGGCGACGAGGAACTTAAGCGCGGCGCCAACCGCGGCTTCGGTCTCGACACTGCCCCCATTCTGTTCGGCCACGCGGACATGGTCGCGCGCGATGCGCAGCGCATAGATCTGCGGCACGTGATCCGGCGGGTTGGCTTCCGTATCGCCATTGAGCCGATCCGCCGGCCGCGTGGGATTCTCCGCGAGTTTAGATAACGGACCCGTGGATTCCGGCAGCGCGGTCACTTGCTCGCGCGCCCCTTGGAAGCATCGACCTGGGCCGGCGGCGGTGAGCCGGTATCGCTGGGGTCCGAAGGGGAAGCGTCCGGCGCCGGCACGTCGCTGGCGACGACAGACGCAGCGGGGCGCTCTCCTGCAACGGGTCCTCCGGCGCAATGCGCATCCGCAGGTTTGGCTGGGATCGGTGACGTTTCGGCCGCGGGCTTCGGCGGCTGCGGCGCAGCAATCACCGGCTGCGTCGCCGGGACGGTTGCATCCGGAGCCTTTTCCAGTGGCTGCGGTTTCTGGTGCGGAGCTTTTTTTTCCGGCGGGGCAGCCTCGACCGCGGGTTCGTCGTTTGGGTTATCCGTTGACGCCAGGGCTTCCGGCGGACCGTCGATCGCATCTCCGACGCCATCGAGCAATACGACGCTCGTTGCCTCGCCACCCCGAGGGCCGGCCGTGACGATCTGGACCGTGGTGGCATAAATGCCTACCAAGAGGTGCGCTAGCAGCGACAACACGATGCACTTGCGCAGCGGATTGGATTGCCCCCACTGCGTGCGCGCGAGCACCAAGAGACAACACGTCAACGCCACCAAGCCAGTCCATACGACGTAACGGATGGCTTGGGCATCGACGGCCAGTGCCAGCAGGGTGAAAGTTCTAACGGCGTGCATGAGTTTGGCCGGCGCCGCGACTTTGACGGAAATGCCCAGATCGGCCACGCCGGCTTCCTTGCAAGCACTCAACACGCTGGCGACGAGTTGGAACGGCGCGTTTGCGTCGCCACGAACGATGACGCCCAGCTTGCGATTCTGTTGGCGGGCTGCCGCCAGACGCTGCGTCAGCTCAGGCAGCGTGACCGTTTTGTTCTCGAATACGACCGCGCCGGTCCGGTCGATGGCCACCACCTTTTTCTCGATGGCGGCGGCCAGGTTTTTGTGCTGCCCTACGCGCGGCACTTCCAGCCCGATTTTCCGATCGTCTTCGATAAACCGGGTGCCAAGCATGAAGAAGATGATCAGCAGAAACAGCACGTCGATCATCGACGTGAGATTCAAAGTCGGCATTTCATCCAGCGAAGATATCTTGATCGGCATGACTGTGATGGGGTGGCAAGGTAATGGAGTGGCAAGGTGGCGGGGTGAGCTTTCGAGTTCTATGTCACCAAGGGGCCCGGTCATCCCAGGATCAGACACCTATTAATTCCTGTCTTCTCTCCTGTTTTCCTGCATTCCCTATGAAAGATTTCTTCGTCTGCCTGCGGCTTTTGGATCGTTTCCTTACGCCGCTGTCCTGCGGCTGCGGGCTCCCTTACCGCGGTCTTCCTGCAGGGCTTCCGCTGAAATCAAGTCCACCAATTCTTGCCCGAGCGCATCCAGGTCGACGAGCAACTGGTCGACGCGGCCGAGGAATAGCAGGTAACAACACATGGCCGGAATGGCCACTCCCAATCCGGCGGCGGTGGTCAGCAGTGCTTCGCTGATTCCGCTGGCCAGCAGCTCCGTGCGACCCATGGCGTCGGCCGTGGCAATCGCGTTGAACAAATGGATCATGCCAAAAACCGTCCCCAAGAGCCCCAACAGAGGACTGACGGTCGCAATGCCGTTGAATAATCGCAGGTAACGACGCAAGCGATGGGCCGTGCGCTCACCGGCGTCGATCAGGGCTTGCTCGACCTCGACCGCCGGCCGGCCCCATTTCTTGACGGCTCCGGCGAACACGTCAGCCACGGGGCTCTTGCTCTCCTCGCAAAGCTCGATGGCCTGGTCGCGGTCGAGCTTCCCCTCGCGCAATTGAGGCAGAAAGCGATTCACGAACGGCGCGGGAATGACGCGGCCGCGCCGCAGGCTAATAACCTTTTCGAAGACGAAGACCGTCAGGATGAATGAGCACGCGAACAGCGGGATCATCATCATGCCGCCGCTGCGCAGAATCTCGAATAAATTCTTGTGCGCGATGAGCGGGGCGGGGCTTTCAGAACTGTCGGCGGGTGCCGCCGGCACGTTGACGGTGTCGGCGCTGCCGGCCGCGGGCCGGACTGCCTCCGGTCCTTGTGCCCAACTCGCGCCGTTCGTGCTCGTGACCAGCACAATCAATGTTGCAAGCCAGCAGAAAGCAAGCGGTGTGGATTTACGGTTCAACATCGCGGGCTTCCTTTTTCACGCTGCGCGGGTTTGTTTCTTAACCCGGCGATTAAACGGGCTAAGCTGCAAGCGCTGGTCTGCCGCGATTAGTAGTTGCTGAGGGGTCCGCCGTCGACGTTGCCGACCATATGCAAGTGGTTATGGTCGATGTAGACGACTTCGGACGCATCTTCGTCACGTAGCGTATGCGGCAGCGGCCAGCCCACGTAGGTGATTTCGGTGTAATAGATCGTGCATTTGTAATGGCAATGGTGCAACTGAGCCGGCCCCGCGAGGGGATAGACGCGGGGTGGATCGACGTAGTCGGCAATCTTTTCTTTCACGATCCGTACGTTGTTCCGGGTGACATCGTGCATGAGGGGCAAACCGCCTTGCAAAGGCAGGGCTCGCTCCAAGGTGCGCATGACTTCGTCGTCGCTCGGCGGGTCCAACGCCGTGTCCGGTCCGCCAGCCGTCAGGGGCGGCAAAATGGGCACGCGATCGTAACGCTCCTTAATCCAGAATTCGTCTTCCTTCAATTTCTGGAAGAACGGACTGACCGGAATCGGAATTGCGAGGAGCCCAAGGCTGGGACCGTCGGCAACGCATCCGGTGCTGGAGGCAACAGCGACCGCTATGAGAACGGCCAGCGGCACAGAGAACGTCTTGGTCGACATGTCAGCTTCCTCGAAGGATAAATATCAACAGGTCCCGGCCTTCTCGCACGGTGGGCACGACATATCATGCACAACGGCCAAATCGCTCTCGCAGGGCGCTGGATCCCTTCACGTCACGACGGCGCACGCCGAAGCTAGGGCTATTTATCGTGTTAGTTTGCGACGAACTTGCAGGTTTTTCTGATTCTGTCGAAAAATCCAACTGCGAAAGTTCTCCGGATTACCTGTCTTATCTGTTCAGCTCCCTTGGGTGCATTCCATGCGGAACCTAGTCGGACGAGAATTTCCAGCTTCGACAAAACAACCCTCGGTCAACCGTTCCGGGTCAATCGAGGGCCGTTGAGTTTGCGAAAGCTATCAGGAAGCGAAGCCGTTAGTGGCAACTTCGGTCCTGGAAATCCAGGAACCACCAGCCGTCGTCCCATTCCAAAGTCACCTTGCGCCAGCCCATCGGAACTTGAGGATAGGGATAGAACGGCCCAATAAAGGGCCAGGCGGTCGCCGAATACTGCCGAGGATAGGTCACGGCAGCATAGTTCGGATAAGCTGCGTACGATGGCCAAGAGTAGTTGGGCATGTTTGGGCGGTCGTAGGACGCCGGAGACACACCACCGCTGGTTCCAGGGACATAGGCCGGCATCGGCCCCCCTTGGCCACCCGTCATGGCTGCCGGAGGAGGCACCGCCTCCGGCCCCAGTTGGTTGTAACCGGATGGGACGCCACGATGCCCGACCTGCGTACCCCGCGGAGTTCGGCGTTTCGCGGCCGGTTCTACGGCCACGCTCCCCAATGGAATTTGAGCGGCGGCCTGGCTTACGCCGCCGGCCGTCGGCGCTTGCACGTCAAGATTATTGACGATTTGCGTGACGCCCTCGATCTCGCTCACCACTTTAAGGGCCGCCTGCATCTGGGCCTCGCTGGTGACGTGACCATCGAGCCAGGCGGTGCCATCCTTGAATTTCACGCCTACGCTGTAGTGTTCCACTTTGCCGCTGTCGCGCAGAACGCGGGCGATCTGCTCGGCGGCATATTTGTTTTCCTGTTCGCCCGCTGCGCACCAATGCGGTGCGCAGGCAGCGACCGCGGCCAGCACCGCGCCAAACAACATTCGTCGCATGCTTCCCCCTCCTGATTAAATCAAACGCAATGGTAGTTTGCGGGCTCGTCTGTGCGCCTACAGCAAGTTTCCCCAAAACGGGTGTGCATAGGTTGCCGACGATTCCAGCTTTACGCACTTGCGCACTACTCGCTCTCGATGGTCAAGCACTGATCCTGCTGACCATTAAGCGTAGCGGTTCACTTTCGCTGTGCCACGTCACTGAATATCCCGCAAGCAATCAGTTCTTTGCCCTTGCGAGCAAGGCGTCGAAACGCCAAGGCGGGTAGCGAGAGAGGATAGGGTGACATCACGGGCTTGCTGGCGCAGACGGCCTGTGAATGTGCCTGGTTCCCCCCGAAACCGACCGAGGCGTACGAGTCGCCTGCCTATAGGTTCGGTTGCCGGTTGTACGAAAGGGGAGCTTTTTTTCGGTTCTACCGGTTTTCACGAAGATAGGACCCAAAAAGCAAGCAGCTCAAATGCGATTAAGCTACTGTCATGAAGCAGTTTAGATAGGCTTGCGCTGCCGAAGCCTTCTGACCAGGGCTCGCTTTGCCTCTGGGGCAGGGTCGATTTGCACCCTGCGGCCAGCGTTTGCAAGTGCGGCGGGCACCGCCGGCCCTACTGGCTACGGGCAGCCAATTGCGGCGTTCCCCTAATACAAGCGTGCCTGGCTAGCAATTGTGGAGGCAGAAGGCTTGAAGTCCCAAACGGCCATCAGCACCATGACTCCCAGCGTGGCGCCGCCGACGATCCAATACGACCCGCGGCCTTGCAACATTGCTGCAAGGGTCGAAATGCCAACCAATACCAGCAAGGTCAGAAACAACCTTTCGCATGCGCTTTGCTGGCGTGACCCGGCATGGCGGCGGGTCAGCCAGGCACTTACGAGCCCGCAAGATTGAATCACGGTGAGAATCCAAAATAGCGCGGAGTCTTCGACATGCGGCATGGCTGGCGAATCCTTTCGGCGGGCAGGAGAGTGCCACACATCCTTGTGTGGCCGGCGCCCCGAAGGGCGCGGGCAGAGTGTGCCAGAACCGGGCTGCTCGGTCGATAGAGATTTTCCAATCGTTAGCCGCTTTTATTCAAGTTTCCTTGAGTTGCGGATTTATCGCCGCGGCGCATCCCGGCCGGCAGCCTCCCGATCGGCGCCCTTGCCCAAGTTCAGGCTCTTGAGCTCATTTTCGAGTTCAGCCGCATGCGTGCCGCGGTTGATCACTTTGCCTTGCTTGTCGACCAGGATCATCGTCGGCATCGTCAAAATGCCCATTTCGTTCGCCAAACGGCTGTCGAGACCACCCTTCTCGTAGATCTGCTCCCAGGAGAGATTGTTCTGTTTCAGATAGGCGACGAGCGTCTGCGGATTGTCGTCGAAGCTGACGCCGATGACAGCAAAGTTCTTGCCGTACTTGGCGATCAATGATTGGAGCAGCGGAATGTCCACTTTGCAGGCGGCATATTGGGCCGACCAATAATGGATCAGCACCACCTTGCCTTTGTAGCTGGCCAAATCGACCGTGCCCTTTCCGGTGGCCGACTTGCCGTGCAAGCGGATCGTCTTGCCGACGGATTCCAGCCGAGTCTTGGCTCCATTGCCCTTGAGGGCGATCGGCGAGTCCTTCGGCGCGGCGGCCATCAGCTCGTTGTACCACTTCAGGGCCTTGGCTTCTTCGCCGGCCAATTCCAGGCCGTTTGCTAGCTGCAGCATTGCCTCGGGCCCATCCGCGCTTCCCGGGTTCGCGGTGAGAAAACCATCCAAATCCTTGAGCCACTTCGCCTGGATCGTTTGATAGTCATTATTCGTGCGGACGCTTTCGCCGTATTCCGCCGTCATGAACCGGAATTGGATGAATGCCGCCAGTTCGGCGTCAGCCGGGTTTTTGCGAATTTGTTCGTAGAGCGACTTGAGTCGTTCCACGCCACCCGGAAAAGCCCCGGACTGCGTTGCCGCGCTGAGCGTATCCGCTAGCTGCCTTAGCCATTCCGCCCGTTGCTTCGTGTCATTGGCAGCTTCGGCATCTTTTGCCAGACCGTCCAGGATGTCGGCCCGCTCGATATTTTGCTTTTCCAGATCGTCGGCGTTCGTGGCAGGAGTCTTATCCAGTTTTTCGAGCCGAGCCATGAGCTGCTGCATGTTCTCGCTCGGGCGGCCGGAGCCCGGCCCGTCGGTACGCCGGGCAAGCGGACCCTGGATAAAGATGCCCAGCGGCGTTTCCGCATCCGAGCTGCCATCGCCGGTCGTCGCCGGGGCATCCAGTAGCCGCCAGGTGTCTTGCACTCGGACCAGCGCGCCGATCGGCAGTTGCGCGTGCTTTCCGCCGGTTTCCACCATGGCCGAAACGTTTTCATAAACCAGCAAGTCCGCCTGGGAATCGTCCGTCCCAGCCGGCACCAGGCCAGGGCGTGTCGCGCCAAAGTAGGCCCAACGAGTCTCCGGACCGACGATCTTTTGCTGCGTCAGCAGTTCGCGGAAACTGGCAATGGCGGCATCGAGCCGCTTGCTGATTTCCGCGGTTTTAGTCGAGCCGAGGCCGAGCGATTGCAGTTCCTTCGGCGTGAGCAGCAAACGCTCGAATCGCTGCACATCCTTCTCGCGCAGCGCCGCCACTAGTTCCGCGGTCACTTCTTCGGCCGAGATCGTTTTCCAAGTCTCGACCCTGGTGTCTTTGCCATCGTCGCTAGCTAAGAAGCCCCAGCGCGTGCCGGCAGTATTGAGCCAGCGGCATTGGTCGGCTTTGCCGTTGAAGTTCGCGTCGATGTCGCGATAGACCTCGATGCCGTCTTTATAGTAGCTCCACTGGTCGACAACGTTGTCCACGTTGGTGTCGACGAAGTTCCGCAGTGCCTGGCCGGAGCCATCGCGAACCATCCAGCCCGTCTTGCCGGCCGTCTTCTCGGACTTGATGGTGCATTTCGCCAAATCGGCCGCAGTGGTCGGGCGGTCGTATTCGACGTCCTTTTGGGTCGGATGCAGCTTGAGAGCTTGCTCCACCGACGGTGCCGGCCAGGGTAGAGCCCACGGCGGCAACCTGCACGCCCACGAGTACGACAAAAATCCGGCTGACAAATGCCCGCTTCGACGGCCAGGACAACAGGAAAAGACGGATGCGAATCAGCATGGATGGGAATCCTCGCAGCGGAAAGAGACCAGATGAGCAGCCGCCCAACGTCGCAGCTTCAGATATTGTCGGCTTGAGGTCAAATGATTCATGACCGCCGAAGCGCGGAAATTGTCGGTTAGGCAAACCTTGCGGCCGCTAGCATGAAGCGTCCTGTTCGGCTGGCGCAAATTTGCGACCTTCGACGTGAACTTCCAAGCCGATCCTGCGCGGCAACGGATCGCCGCTGGCAATCGGCGTGCTGTCGCCCCCCAACACTCGTGGTTCGGAGAAACGCAACATTTGCTACACTCCCGCCGCTTTTCCAACTGCCGATCGCGGACGGCTCATGAAGGTTAATAACCCGCAAGGGTCCCGCTCGAATGCCGGCCGCTTGCCAACGGTTGCCGAGACTATCAAGGAGGATGTGGCTTGCGCCCGGGTTATTCAGCGACAGGCTCCTGCATGGTTCGCAGCCTGATCTTAGGCGTGCTGTTGTGCGTTGCCGGCGGGCTCACGCCTGCCCGCGCAAACGCCTCTGTTCGGCCGGCCGCAAGGACCAGCAGCGCCGCCGCCCGCGGCGCAATACGTGCCGCCCGAAGACGTATCTCCGGGTCCGACGCTGCCGGGAAGCGTAACGTCCGATGGCATGTCTTCAGGCACGGTTTCACCGGGCAGCGGCGCCTACTTCAACCAGCCTAATAACAGTGGCCCGTTTTACGGCAGCGATCCGCCAGGCGGAACATTGTACGGCGGTCCGTACCCGCCGGGCGGAGTCGTTCCCGCTAATCCGCCGCGCGGCAATCCCACCTATTTTGATATGGACGAGTTGCCCCCTCCGCGCTGGACGTTCCGGGTCGATGCTCTAATGTTGCAGCGGACGATCGGAACGGACAATTACCTGGGGAGCGTTTATAACTTTAATTCAGGGGCCACGGTGGCGAACCTCACCGCGGCCGACAACGGCTTTTCGATGCAGCCCGGTTTGCGGCTGCAATTGGAGCTGCGCGTGTCGGACGATATTAGTTGGGAGGCAATCTACTATGGACTTCAGAATTGGCAGACCGGTCACACACTCACTGCGAACCCGGTGGGGGCGGGCACGGTGGCGTCGTCCTATTACACGCAAACCGATTGGCTGATCGGCGGCTTTGGCACCAGCCTGGGCTACACCTACAGTTCGTCGATGCAAAACTTTGAAATCAATCGCGTGCGCCAGCGCGAAGGCTACGGCAATTGGACCTGGGGCACGCTGGCCGGATTTCGCTATTTTCAGTGGAACGAATACTTCAATTTGAACGGCTACGACGCCTACTATCCGGCCTTCGAAAACATCAGTGTCCGCACCAATAACTTTTTGTTCGGCGGTCAGCTTGGCTTGCAGGCCCAATACAACCGAAATCGGTTCCACCTGCAAATGGTGGGCAAGTCGGCGCTGATGGCCAACGTGGCATACATCCATACTTCAAATCTGAATTCCAGCGGATATCTCTACGGGTCTCCTCCCGGCTTCCAAGGTTATTCGGGGGGCGGATACGCGAGCAATGTCGCAGGCGTGCTCGATTTCTCGGCAATCGCCTCCTATAACGTGAGTCCTCACTTCCTGCTTCGCGGCGGTTACCAGTTGCTCTACATTCCAGGACTCGATCTGGCCCCCGGACAATTGGATGACACGATCCACCGGGGCGGCGTGTTCCTGCACGGTCCCATGGCCGGCATGGAAGTGAATTGGTATGCCGGCCCCTAAGACTCGCGCGATGACACCAATTGCCGGGCCAGCAATTCCACCGGGTGCAACGCTTGCCGGCCGGTGCCATGGGCGATTTGCTGCCGGCAAGAAAAACCGGGAGCCACGATGACGGCGTCCTTCGCCTTGCGCACGGCGGGAAACAAGACTCGCTCACCGATCTTCATGCTCATATCGTAATGCTCGTAGCCGAACGACCCTGCCATGCCGCAGCAGCCCGAGTCGACGGCCGCGACCTTCAGGCCCCCGATGCGCGCCAGCGCCGCCTGAGTATCCGCAATCCCGACCAGAGCTTTCTGATGGCAGTGTCCGTGCAACAGCGCTTCTCCCAGCAGCGTATTCAGATTCAACTTCACGCCGGCGCGCGCGAAGTGCGTATCGACGAGCGCCGCCTGGCTGGCCACCACGCGAGCATCGTCCCCAGGCAGCAGATCCGGATACTCATCAACGAGCATCAACAGGCAACTCGGTTCGCAACCCACGATGGGCACTCCGCGACGAGCCCACGGCAGGAGCCGCTGCACGTTTTCGGTCGCCAGACGCTGAGCCTCGCCAAGTTGCCCTTTGCTGGCGTAGGTTCGTCCGCAGCAACGAAGGCCCGCCAAATACACTTCGTAGCCGGCCGCCTCCAGCACCTCGACCGCTGCCCGATTGACCCCCGGCTCGCAATAGCTCGTCAAACAATCGTCGAGCAATACAATCGGCCCGCGATCGGCCGGGGCCGACTTGCTCGGCGCATGGTTGAGCGGCGACTCGAGCGGGGGACATAAGTCCCCTGATTGCCGTGACCGCGACCGGTCGTTGCGGCCAGGATGTCGGTCACGGCGTTCGAACCAGCGGCGGAAATGATTGCCGGCGAACGTGGGGAGCGGGCGGCGAGGATCGATGCCCATCAACTGCTGCGCAAGCCACGACGCGCCTGGCAGCCTTGTGGCCCAATTCGACAGCGGAGCCAGTGCCGCTCCCCAACGATTGAATCTGCCCGCTTGCGCCAGCAACCGCACGCCGAGCGGAGTTCCGTGGCGACGATAATAATGATCCAGGAATTCCATCTTCATCTTCGCGACGTCGACGTTCGACGGGCACTCGGCCTTGCAGCCTTTGCACTGCAAGCACAGATCGTACGTCGCGAACATCCGCGGGCCCGTCAATTCCTCCTGCGGCAGCGCGCCCGAGAGGGCCAACCGCAGCGCATTGGCGCGGCCGCGGGTGCTATGCTCTTCATCGCCGGTGACCATGAACGAAGGGCACATGGTGCCGGTTTGCAGCTTGCGACAGACGCCTGCCCCGTTGCACATCTCGGCCGCCTGGGCCAGTGAGCCTTCGCGGCTGAAGTCGAAGGTCGTCGCTAGCGGCAGCCGCTGGTAGTTGGCTCCCATCCGCAAGTTTTCCGTCGGGCTGGGCCCCTCCACGACTTTGCCGGGATTTAGCAACCCTTCTGGATCGAAAGTCGCCTTGATCTCGCGGAAAGCTTGGTAGACCCGCGGGCCAAAGAGCCGCTCGTTCAAATAGCTGCGGGCCAGTCCATCGCCATGTTCGCCGCTCATGGCGCCGCCAAATTCCTGCACCAACTCACAGACTTCGCGCGAGATCTGGCCCAGGTGTTCGATATCGCCTCCTTGCGAAAGATCGAGCATCGGGCGGATATGCAGGCAGCCGACGGAAGCATGGCCGTAAAAGGCCCCCTCGGTGCCGTGGCGGGCCAGGATCGCGCGGAAGCGCTCGACAAACTTGGGCAAGCGCTGCGGATCGACCGCCGGATCTTCGACAAACGCCACGGGCTTACGCGCTCCGGGCACTCCTTGCAACAGCGGCAGCGCGGCCTTGCGGCAGGCCCACACGTGCCGGTAGACGTCCGGCTCCAGGGCTTCGAGCACATCCGACAAGCCCTTCTGGCCGTGGAGACGGGCGACGAGCGCCGCGACCCGCTCGCGCACCGCGGAGTCGTCCTCGCCGCTGAACTCGACGAGCATCAACGACTCGGGCCGCCCGCGCACGAAGTCGAGATAATTCCGGTATTCCAGGCTCTTCTCGGCCAGCCGCAGAATCTGGCCGTCGAACAATTCCGCCGCCGACGGCCCACATTCCAAAATCGGCGCGACCGCGTCGACGGCGTTTGCCAGCGAATCGAAGTGCAATACCACCAGGCCGCGCACCGGCCGGCAACGGCACCAGATGCACGACCGCTTCGACGACGGTGGCCAAGGAGCCTTCGGCGCCGACGATCAATTTCGCGAGGTTGAAGTCGGCGCCGGGAAACCGAGACACATCGCGCTGGCGAACCTCGCGGGCAAACGGAGGCACCGGCAAGTCGAGCCGGCACTCGGGCACGAATTCATCCAAGTTGTAGCCGCTCACGCGGCGCACGATCTTGGGAAAACGGGCCGCGATCTCCTCGCGCTCGCGCGCGACGATTTGAGGGACACCGCGATGGATTTGTCCCCTAAGTCCCGGACCGTGCTGCGCCGCTTGCAATTCGCTGTCAGTCAGCGGCCGCAAGGTGGTACGCGTGCCGTCGCTCAGGTACACATCCAGCGACTGCACATGATCGACGGTCTTTCCATACCAAACGGAGCGGGCACCGGCCGAATTATTGCCGATCATGCCCCCCAGGTTGGCGCGGTTGCTCGTCGCCACGTCGGGCCCGAACTGCAAGCCATGCCGCGCCGCCGCCGCGTTCAATTGATCGAGCACGACGCCGGGTTGAATGCGCGCGGTGCGCGCCTCCACGTCGATTTCCAAAATCTGGTTGAAGTGCCGGCTGAAATCGATGACCAGGCCGGGCCCGATCGATTGGCCGGACAAACTCGTCCCTCCGCCGCGCGGAATCAGCGGCAACTTGAATTGCCGGGCAACTTCAATGGCCACGGAAACATCTTCGCACGTGGCCGGCAGAATGACGCCCGCCGGCTGGATTTGGTAGATGCTAGCGTCGGTGCTGTAGAGGGCGCGGTGATACGCATCGAACAGTGCGCTGCCGGCGAGGCGTCCGTTGAGCGACTTTGCCAGTTGTTCCGATTGTGCGGTTGAAAGATTCATGATCGTATCGGTCAAGGCTTAGTCCGGTGAAATTGCTGTGGGCCGTCTTAGGGTGATTGTACTTGATCGCCGCTGGTTTGTTGGTAGAGTCGAATTCTGGGGATGCGTCGCGCACAGAGAAAATGTTTGAGTCAGGATTTTACTCCCATGACGGCCTTCCGTACTCCGCAACCTGAAGAAGTCGAACACCTACTCCGCAATGCCCAGCTACGCGATGAACTTGAGCCGTTCTTGGACGAATCGATCGAGCGAGTGAACATCGCTAACGTGCCCACGCCGGTCGAGAACGAGTTCCTGGCGTCGATGTTGGCTTGGGAGCGGGCGCCGGTTCTGCTCATCGCCGAGTGGTTCGAGCCGCCCTTAAAGCTGCCGCATCCGGATCTGCTATCCGAAGTCGAGTTGCATACGCTGCTGTGGCAGACGGTGCGCAAGCTGTTTGAAAAGCGGATCGTGCTCGACTTCACGGACCATCTATCCGACCGTGGGCTGTACTGTCTCATCTATCGCGACATTTTGCAGTCGCCCGAAAAGAAAATAGAATCGGCTGGCAACTATCTACACTGGGACTGCGCGGATGTTTGCGGCGATCCGCTGGCCTGGCTGCGCTACTATGCGTCGGACGAGGATCGCGAAAATTGGGCGGCTGAGACCGGTGAGCCGTTGCCGCAGCGAGAAACCCCGCCGCACCCCCGTCGCTTGCCTCGCCGGCCGCTGTAACAGCACGATTACGGTCGCAAGAGGGCGTCACGACGGCGCGAAGATTTCAATGCACCCGGCAGGACTCGAACCTGCAACCCTCGGTTCCGAAGACCGATGCTCTATCCAATTGAGCTACGGACGCGCGGCAAAGACCTCAAGATAGAGCTTGCTTTCCGCGTCGGCAAGCCGCCCTCGCCGGTCCAACGCGGTCCAGCGGGAAAAACTTCGTGGCAGAGGGCTTGTCCTGGCACCCAGCGGCGCGACCGTGGCGGAAACACCCCAATAGGATCTTAACGGCTTTGCCGTTGCGCTAGGGCAAGTCCTGACCCGCGGTTCGCGAAATTTTTTTGAGATGACGGATGATGACGAGAGACGCGGTTGTGGTCGCTTGGATCGTGGCGCTGTCTCGCCGCCGATTAGAGCTTTTCGACGGGAAATCTCACGCGTGGGGAATTGGGCTGCCAAGGACCTTGAAGGCCTGAACTTCTCCAACCGCCGGCCCAGTTATTCCATGAGCGGCTTGACCCCGATTTTGTCTGCATGCTATAAGCGCAACATGAAACGGTCGGGTTGCCGGTCCGGCAGCAACGCACCCACGGACTTGGACTGTCATGGATTAGGATCCGCTCCGGCATACTGCCCCCGCAATTGCTTATGGCTCATCTTATCCTTCGTGTAATTGACGGCGCTGACCGTGGCCGGGTGTTCGAAGATCTGGCGACTCCCGTCACCATCGGCCGCGAAGAAGGCAACTCGATCCAGCTCAACGACGAGCGGGTCAGCCGTTTTCACGTCAAAATTCAGGAAGACCAGGACAAGATCGTCGTCACCGACCTCGAAAGCACCAACGGCACGCGAGTCAACGGCGAAGATATCCAATTGCGCATCCTGCGCTACGGCGACATTGTCAGTCTCGGGCGCTCGGTCCTGCTCTTCGGATCGCGAGAGCAGATTGCCGGACGGCTGGCCGAACTGCGCGGGGTGGCACCGCCGAACGGCACGGGCACGATGAGCCCCGGCGATCTGGAAAACTTCCCTTCGGCATCGCTCGACTTCGAACTCAACTGGAGCGGCGATCCGGAAGTGCAGAGTACGCTACACACGCTCATGCCTCCCGAATTGCCGGAACGCTTGAGTCCGGGCCAGGCGGCTCAGCTCAGCGAACTGCTGGAATACCTGCACCTGCGGATACGCGACCTGCTCAGCTCCGTGACGATCAAGGCGGACGCCGAGCGCATCACGCTCGAAGCGCGGCAATGGCAGACTCTGCTCGATCTGCAAGCCCGCCTCGCAGGTTATCTCCGTTCCATCGGACAGCCTCACGACGCTGACGACTGACGCGCGACGATTGAGGCAGATGCCGGCAGAGATCATTGAAGAAGACGGAAGCGAATTCTTCGCGCCTCGAAAATGTTGCAACGGGTTATGAGAGCAACCGCAGTGAAGTTCGCAGGTCAAACAGTCCTCCGGCGGTTACTCGAGGCGGTCTAACGGCGGGAAGCCGTCTCCAGCGCCACAAATCAACCGCACGAGGTGGGCCAGCGAAGTCGCGCCCATTTTGAGCATGATATTCGCTCGACGGTTTTCGATCGTCCGCCGCCCAAGCCCCAATTCGGCTCCGATCTCGCGGCTGGACTTCCCATCCATGAGCATTCGCACCACGGCTCGTTCGCCAGGAGTCAAACGAGCCCAGCGGGCCTCCAATTCGGCGCGGGACGCCAATTGCTCGCGCCGCTGGCGGTCGCGTTTCAGCGCCTCCTCGATGCGATCCAACAGGTGCTGGCGGTGGACCGGTTTTTCCAGCAGGTCCATGGCGCCGCGCTGCATTGCTTCGACCGCCGTCGGCACGTCGGCGTGTCTGGTGACAATGATCGTGGGAAGCTCGACGCCACGAGCTTTGAGCTCGGCTTGAACTTCACTTCCCCGCATGTCGCGCATGCGCAGGTCGAGCAGCAGACAGGCACATCGCGTTGGATCGAATTTTTCGAGAAACTCTTTGCCGCTGGTGTAGCATTCAATTTGCCAAGTCGTTGACGCGAGTAACGCGAGTAACACGCGCAATCCACCGGGCTCGTCCGGTGCGTCGTCGACCACGTAAACAATAGCTTCGCTCATGACGACCAGATAACCGGACGGGTGTAAGCATAATTCGCAGATGTGTTATTAGCGGATGCCGAGATGGCCCGAAATGTGGGTTGCCGCAACTTGGCCGATTGGCTTTTTGAGGAAGGGTTTTACGATGGGGTCTTGATTTGCGAGTAGTCCAGCGCCGCTGGAACGGTTTATCCGTCGGAGCCCCCACATCGAGCAACCCGCAATTCGGCGGTTCCTGGAAGGCCATGCGGCTGCTCCCCGGTAATTTCTGGTCAGGCTACAGCCTGCTAGATCAGCCCGCGGCCTGCTAGAATGCGGACTTGATGGCCGTCGTCACTACGATGGATCGACCCGAGGCAGGAGGGATCTGATGAGCACGCCCCCGTTTGTGCATCTGCATTGCCATAGCCATTATAGCCTTCTGGATGGCGCGAGCCCGATTCAAGGACTGGTCGACCGCGCCAAATCGCTCGGCATGAATGCCCTGGCGCTGACGGACCACGGCAATCTTTACGGGGCTCTCGAATTCTACAAGAAGGCTAACGCGGCCGGCATCAAGCCGATTTTGGGGTACGAAGCCTATATCGCCCCGGGCAGCCGGTTTCAGAAGGAAAGTGGTTCGCCATCAAGGAAGCCAGCTTCCATCTAACCTTGCTGGCGATCAACCGCACGGGTTTCCGTAATCTGGTCAAACTGGCCTCGCGGCGTTTCTGGAAGGGTTCTATTTCAAGCCTCGCATCGACAAGGAACTGCTCGGCTGCGCATCAAGAAGGCCTGATTTGCCTGAGTGGCTGCGTGTCGGGCGAATTCAGCCGCACCCTGCTTGCAGGCTTCGTCCCAAGAACAGGCTTGGGAGCAAGGCCGCAACATCGCCGGCTGGTTTCAACGCGTTTTCGGCGACCGATACTTCATCGAGATTCAGAACAACGGGCTCGAGATCCAGCGGTTGGCCATGGAAGGGGCCGTGGAGATCGCGCGCCGCATGGGCATTCCGCTGGTGGCCACCAGCGACGCCCACTACGTGCGGCAGGAAGACGCCGAGGCCCAGGACGTGCTGTTGTGCATCAACACCGGAAAATTCCGGGCCGACAAGCAACCGCATGCGGATGGAAGGAGACCAGTTCTACCTGCGCAGTCCCGGCCGAGATGCACGCCGCATTTCCCGGGCTTCGAGGAAGCCCTGGCGCAAAGCCAGCAGATCGCCGATCGGGTGGACATTGAACTGGAACTCGGCAAGCGGCATTTTCCCGACGTATCAGCTGCCCACCGAACAAACAGCCCAGGACTATCTGTACGAGTTCTGCGTCGCCGGCCTGAAAGAACGTTATGCCGGAGATCCGGAGCGGCTGCCCGACGGCGAGCTGGCGCCGGTGGTTAAGGAACGTCTCGCACCGCGAGCTGGACTGTCATCAACAAACTCGGCTTTCCCAACTACTTTCTGATCGTGTGGGACTTCGTCCGCTATGCGCGCGAGCAAAAAATTCCGGCCACCGCGCGCGGATCGGGCGTCGGTTCGCTGGTCTGTTATGCATTGTATTTGAGCCACGTTTGCCCGCTCGAATACGACCTGCTGTTCGAACGATTCCTGGATGAAAGCCGCCGGGAGGCGCCCGATATCGATATCGACTTCTGCAAGGATCGCCGCGGCGAGGTGATTCAGTACGTCAAAGACAAATACGGCGAATCCAACGTGGCCCAGATCGGCACGTTCGGCACGCTTGGCCGCGAGAGCCGCGATCCGCGACGTCGGCCGGGCCCTGGGGCTCCCTATTCCGCAAGTCGACGCCATCGTGGCCACCGTTCCCGAGGCTTGCACATCACGCTGGACAAAGCCCTTGAGGACAGTCCGGACTTGAAAAAGGCTTATGAAAACGATCCGCAAGTACGCGAAGTGATCGACCTGGCCATGAAGATCGAAGGTCTGGCCCGCAATGTCGGCACGCATGCCGCGGCGGTCGTGATCGCCGATCGGCCGTTGGTTGAATATGTTCCGCTGGGGCGCGTGCAAAACAAGGACGAAACATCACCCAATGGGCGATGGGCGACGTCGAAGCCGCCGGCCTGTTGAAGATGGATTTCCTCGGCCTGCGCAACTTGACGATCCTCGCCAGGTCGTCGAGCTGATCGAACAAACCACCGGCCAACGCATCGACCCGCACAAGTTTCCGTTGGACGACAAGGCAACGTTCGCTCTGCTCTGCCGGGGCGAGACGAAGGGCATCTTCCAGCTCGAAAGCGGCGGCATTCGCGACCTGCTGCAAAAGATGAAGCCGGACCATTTTCGCGACATTATCGCCACCAATGCGCTTTATCGTCCGGGCCCGTTGGAAGGCGGCATGGTCGATGACTATGTGCAAGTGAAGCATGGCCGGAAGCCGGCTGTTTATCCGCACCCGGTTATGAGAGATGTGCTGGAAGAAACCCACGGCGTGATGGTCTACCAGGAACAGGTGATGCGGATCCTCAATCGCCTGGGGGGCATTGAGCTGTCCAGTGCGTACACGTGCATCAAGGCCATCAGCAAGAAGAAGCTCGAAACGATCGCCAAATTCCGGGAAGAATTCATCGCCGGGGCCACGAGCCGCGGTTTGGCCCACGATCAGGCCCGAGAACTTTTCGAGATGATCGAAAAATTCGCCGGATACGGCTTCAACAAAAGCCATTCGACCGCCTATGCCCTGATCGCCTATCAAACGGCCTATCTCAAGGCGCATTTCCCCGTCGAATTCATGGCGGCGCTTTTATCCGGCGACATCGACGGCCGCAACTTCAAGAAGAAGGATGCCCTGGTCGAGCATCTGGAAGATTGCCGCCGTATGAATGTTCCCGTGCTGCCCCCCGACGTCAACCGTGCCGAGGGAGACTTCAGCGTCATCGACGGCAAGATTCAAGTCGGGCTCTGTTCCATCAAAGGTTGCGGAACCGCCGCCGCCGCCGCCATTGCCGCCGCCCGGCAGTCGAAGGGGCCGTTCCGCAGCCTGTTTGACTTCTGCGAACGGGTCGACCCGACCCAAGCCGGCCGGGCGACGATTGAATCTCTGATCAAGGCCGGCGCCTTCGACTCGGTCGGCGCCAGACGCTCGCAATTAATGGCCGTCGTCGAACGAGGCATGCAGGCCGGCGCCGCCGTACATGCGGATCGCCGCAGCGGTCAAAAAGGACTCTTCGATCTGTCGGATGAAGATGAGCCCGAGCCGTCCAAAGCGGGCAACCTGCCGGACCTTGCCGAATGGGAACCGCGGCAGTTATTGGCCGGTGAAAAGGAAGTGCTGGGCTTCTACTTGTCGAGTCATCCGTTGGCTGAACATGTTTCCACCCTGACCACCTATTGCTCGCATGGAATCGCGGATCTTGGCCGCGTGCCGCATCGCACCGAGGTGATCGTCGGCGGAATGTTGGCCGCCATCAAGCTGTCGCAGACCAAGAATCCCCGCCCCGGCGCCACGCATACGAAGTATGCGATGTTCGACCTCGAGGACATGACCGGCTTGGTGCGATGCATCTTGTGGCCCGAGGAGTACGCCAACTTCGGCACGCTGGTGGAAAGCGATGCCATCCGTGTCGTGCGCGGGGTGATTGACCGCCGTCCCGGCAGCGAAGAGACCAACCTCATCGTCAACGAGTTGATCCCGTTGGAAGACATGGCTGGCCGCTTCACGAAGGGCATTGTGATCCGGCTCGACGAAAGCTTGCACAGTCGCGAAGACGTGTTGCGCCTGAGGGAAATCCTCCGCGGGTATCCCGGCGCCTGTGACCTGCAATTCCAGGTGTGGCTGGCGGACGGCAGTAAAGTTTTTTTGCGGAGCGATACGCAACGGGTGGCACTGGATGCCGAAATGCGGTCCCGAGTCGACGAATTGCTGGGCCCAGGCAATCTGCGGCTGGTGGCGGACCCGCCGAAGCCGTCAGCCGCGCCGCGTGGTAATTACGGCCAATCGCGTGCCCTGGCCCGCCGTTAATCCATCGTTTAAATGGTTCGCCAGACGAGTTTTAACTAATTTCCGCAGTCTCATTGCTCCGCCTACTCCCCCTAATTACACTAAATCGTGGCGGTTCAGCGAGAGGGGCCGCTACATTTTCTTTTGCAAACCAGCGCTTCCATCTCTTTTGTCCGGCTCTTGCTGGGCGGAGATGGAAGCGTTTTCGGATCAGCGTACTCCGGCGTCATGAGAGAGAGACCCGATGAAATGGCACGAGCTTAGTTACGCGGCATTTCTCGGGTTCGTTGGACTCGGCCTTGTCGTTTGCCCCCCCTCGTCGTTTCTGCGACCGTGCGCGGCGCAGCTTGGCGGAGCGCCGGGCGCGCTGACGGAGGTGCGCTGGGTGCCCAAGGGAGTAATGTCGCCAACGGCATTATCATCGACGCGCAAGGGGTTCTGCACAACGAGGTTTTTGAAGACCCGAATGGTCAGTTGCACCGCGAACGGGCTTTAGCCGCGCGCGCAAACTGGACAAGCGCGTGGCCGCCAAAAGCAAGCTGCGGAAGGTATCGCTGAATCGGCTCGAGGCCGCGATTAGCGAACGTCTGGCCAAGCGGCAGATGCCAACGGACGACATGTTGTATCTGGCCGGTCTGACCCGTGTGCGCTATGTGTTTTATTACCCCGATACCAAAGACATCGTGCTGGCTGGCCCGGCGGAAGCCTGGGCGGCGGATTTGGCCGGCCGGGTGCGCGGCCTGGAAACCGGTTGGGCGACGCTCGAATTGCAGGACCTGATTGTGGCCTTGCGAGCGTTTCCGCCCGCCAAGCCGGGTGTGCCGGTCATCCTCGTTTCGATCGATCCCACGCCGGAAGGCTTAGCCCGCATGCAGCAGTTTCTGCGGCAGTGGGGCTCGCAGGCGACACCCGATCAGACCGACTTCATCGTCGACGGACTGCGTAACAGCCTGGGACTGCAGAATATTCGCGTGGCGGGGGTCTCGCCCAATACCCACTTCGCCCAGGTGTTGATCGAAGCCGATTACCGCATGAAGCTCATCGGTATTGGCCTTGAGCGTCCGCCGGTCAGAATCAAGAGCTACGTGGACGCCGCCAATCCGGCCCAGGTCAGTCGCAGCGCGTTGCAGCGCTGGTATTTTGTGCCGGATTATCAATGCGTGCGGATGACGGCCGACAAACTCGGCATGGAATTGGTGGGCAACGGCGTTAAGTTAGTTGGCGAAGATCAGGTGGTAAACCAGAACGGCAGCCGCGCGGTCTCGGGCCAAACGAATAAGGCCAGCCAAACGTTCGTCAACGGCTTTACCCAGAAGTACGCGGAGCTGGCGATTGCAGTGCCTGTGTATGCCGAGCTGCGCAACTGCGTGGATCTAGCGATCGCCGCGGCTTTCCTGCAACAAAATGAATATTACGCCAAGGCTGGTTGGACGCAGGGCGTGTTTGCCCAGGAGCAAGGCTACGCCGTGGAAACCTTGAACACGCCGCAGCATACGGAAACGGTCGTGGCTAGCGTGTGGCGCGGCAACCGGCTCATGACGCCGATCGGTGGCGGGGTGACCTTGCATCCGAGCGAAGCGTTGCAAGTGAGCAACGTTCAGTCGGACGAAGATGGCAAGCTCGGCGAGGCGCGCGACGGCATTAAGATCGAGCAACTCGCCCCAGGCCAGTGGTGGTGGGACTAATTAATCCGTGAGGCAGGCCCGGGGCGTCCCGCTGGTTCAACGCGAGGCTTAGCCCTGTCGCGGCTCCGGCGATGTTCCGCCGGATCGTTCCGGGCCGAAAAACTTCGTCAAGTCGACGCCCCCCTTCTGTTCTTCTTCCAAGAGCTTGAGGTGGGCCTCGAGACGTTCCACACGGCGGAGCAGGGTGGGCAATACCTGCGTGTTTTCTTCGATCCGAGCCAATCGCGGCACTTCCGGGTACCCTAACTGTCGATGCAGGGCGGAGAAAAGATACAGCGGGTCTTTAGTGCGATTGGCCGCCGCGATCTTACCCTCCCGCTCCCCAAACAGGATTGGCTTGCTGGGCTCCTCGGTCTCGCCGGTGCGGTGGACAAGCTGGTTCCAGTAGTGCTGGCTGCGCACATAAACCAGATCCGAAAACTCGACCAGGCCTACTTGCCGCCGGACCGTGAAGATCCACTCGCGCCAGGCTTCGTCGAAGATGGGATCGCCTGCGATCGCCGCCAGTCCGCGGTCGTAGCCCAGCCGGTTGCGGCACAACGACTCGAATTCGTACATGAAAATGGCCTGGGGCGTCGCTCCGCCGGCCCGAAACGTGGCTTCACGCTGCAGGATGTCGAGCCCCTGGAACAGATCGAATTTGCCCCGCTCGCTTTCCGATTCCGCGATCACGAAAGCCTGGAACGGGGTAAAATAGTGGCTCAACTGCGTGAAGGCCGGCGCGAAGACCCCCTTGTGACGCAGCTCAGCCGCCATGAAGTCGATGGCCATCGGTAGCTTGGTCGTGGCCAGAATTTCTTCACGGATCGCGGCCAACAGCTCCTGCGCGGGCGTATTTTGCCGCATGCGCTCGGCGAGCATGCGAAAAAAGTAGGCCTGTTCGACATATTCTTCGGGTTCAAGCATGCGCACCATCCGGAAAACGATCAAACCCCACCCGGAATAAACGATCGCCGACAATCGTAACGCGCGAAGCAGCGCATGCCCGGCAAACTCGCACGGCCGGCGAACTGGCGGGTTCGGCCTGTACTCATAATAATAGGGTAGTGGACCGACATGAGCGAGGGCCTGGCACAACGCCGAAGCTGCGGGTTGATATTCCGCTCCGTTTACGGTTCGATTTCCGGCCCCATGGAGCTATCGCCCCAGTTTTTCCTGTCGCCGCCGGCTTTTACGACACATTAACAGAAATATGCGGGTTCAAATCCCGCGGAAGGACCTCGTGGAAAAGTTCTCGTCAATCGATGTGGCGGCGGCAGCCGTTCGGCAGGGCAAGGTCGTCATTGTGGTCGATGCGGAGGACCGTGAAAACGAAGGCGACTTCATTTGCGCCGCCGAGAAAGTCACGCCGGAAATCGTGAACTTCATGATTACCCACGGCCGCGGTCAGTTGTGCATGCCGTTGCTGCCGGAGGTTTGTGAGCGACTCAAGCTCGGACCGATGGTCGAGTCGAACACCACGCCCCTGGGCACGTCATTTACGGTCCCCGTAGACCACCGTTCGGCCAAGACCGGCATCACCGCGCAGGAGCGTGCCCACGCCATCCTGGAGATCATCAATCCAGCCAGCCGGCCTGGCGATTTCGTGCGGCCAGGGCATTTGTTTCCGCTGGTGGCCAAGGAAGGGGGCGTGCTGCGTCGGGCCGGACACACCGAAGCCTCGGTCGATTTGGCCCGGTTGGCCGGACTTGCGCCGGCGGGCGTGCTGTGCGAGATCCTAGGACCCAACGGCGATCGGGCCGACCGGCAGTTGCTCTTCGAATTGGCCGCGCAACACGAACTGCCGATTATTACCATCGAAGAATTGATTCGCTTCCGGCGACGCAGCGAGAAGCTGGTTTATCGCATCGTCGAGGCGAGCCTGCCGACCCGATTCGGCATGTTCAAGCTGATCTTTTACGGCGTCAAGTACGAGGCTCAGCAACCGTTTGTGCTGGTGATGGGCGAGCCGGACAAGGTGCCTGCGCCGCTGGTGCGGCTGCACTCGTCGTGCTTCACCGGCGACGTGCTGAATTCGCTGCGCTGCGACTGCGGCGATCAATTGCACATGGCCTTGGACATGATCGGCCGGGAAGGGGCAGGCGTGCTCGTTTACTTGCCGCAGGAAGGGCGCGGCATCGGACTGATCGAAAAGATCAAGGCTTACGCCCTGCAAGACCAGGGCCTGGACACCGTGGAAGCCAACCTGGCCCTAGGCTACAAGGCCGACACGCGCGATTACGGCATCGGCATTCAATTGCTGAAAGACCTGGGACTCTCCAAAGTGCGGCTGCTGACGAACAATCCCAAGAAGACCGACGCCTTCATTTATGGCGGCTTCGATCTGGAAGTGGTCGACCAGGTGCCGATCCTGCCACCGATCAACGAGCACAATGCACGCTATATCGCTACCAAACGCGAAAAGCTCGGCCATAAACGGCCAGATGCTGGGTGACAAGGCAACCAGGACAGACGAAGAAAATTTTATAAGGAAAGCAGGAGAGCAGCAGAAAAGATAGGAAACGGGAACATTCGTCGGTCCCTTGTTACCCGTCACAGTTCCCGTGCAATCGCGGAAATCTGTTCCACGTCGAGCACGTGGTTTCTTGCGGTGAAAAGTTGCCGGAGCGCGGCTTTGTGAACCTTCATCTTGAGTCCGCCGACTCCCAAAGCTCCGTAGCAAATGCACCCGTCGCGCTCTCGGGCATTATCCGTAGCCTCGACGCCGCTGATGCCCGAGGGCGGTACCGCGCTCAAGTCGATCGCCACGCGCAAGCTCGCGCACGACCGCCTCGCGGACTCCGAAAGCACCTCCACGCCGGGCGCTCCGGCGCTGATCACCACTTGAACTCCCGCCATGACGGTGCTCATGGCGGCCGATTCGGTTGCCACGGGCTCGAGCCTGGCGTGCGGTATGCGGGCACTGATGATTCGGCACAAACCCTCGGCCCGTTCCATGCTGCGCGAAGCGACACGCACGATGGTACCTGCCGTGGCTAACAGGTTAACGACGCGTGAGCCGACCGGGCCGGTCGATGCCAAGACCAAGACGCGGCTTTCGGGCAACGGCACGTGCCGCGCCGCTGCGAGCACCGTGGCTGCGGCCGTGGTATTGGCGCCGTTCGAATCCAGCATAACCGATACGCGCATCGGCCCGATGAAGGTTTGCTGCACCTCTCGCAACAACGCTTCGCCGGCAGCGACGTCAGAACCGCCAATAAAGATGGCGGTGTTATGCAAATCATCAATCCCGCGAGTGAAGATCGTGCCGTACACCAGGTTTCGCGCGTGCTCCGGCGCAACCCCTCCATACTGCAGCAAATGTTCGACGCCGGCATCAATGGCCACTACGGCGTCGAACACGCTGGGCCGGGAATCGGTATCCAGTTGCAGGAGGATTTTGGATTTGGCCATAACAGCTTTGGAGGATCAAGCCCAGCGCCGGCGCTCGTTAGTGCATGTGCCACTGGCTCTGCCCGTGCTGGAATTAGCGATAACTCTGCACTGGCACAGCCAGTAGTGGCACGCGCGTATGAGTCGATCGATGAATCCTTCGAAACGCTGTTAGAACCCGCGGAACGGATGATGAGCCGACTCCTTGCCGGCCAGCACTTCCTGCACCGAGGGCTTGCCCTTCATGGCGGCCACGATGGCTTGCTTGGTTGCCTCGTAGTTGTAGTCGTAAATCTTCTTATCCACGGCGGCAGCCGGATGGATGAAGACGCCGCAGACGATCACCAGTTCTTCGGCATCCTTGGCGGGAATCACACCGTCGGCGACCGAGTCGGCAACGGCCTTGGCCACCGCGGCTTGAGCCGGTCCGAACATCTGCACGGCCTGCTTCATGCCCTTGATCGTGACCTTGGTGATGAGCACCGTCGCCGGTTTGACCGCCAGATTCGGGGTTAGCACCGCCAGCAGGTTCGTGTGACCTTCACTTTGTCGGGCAAGGGCATTGGCAAAGGCCACGCCGACGGGCCCGTTTTTGTCGCCGATCAACAAATCGATATGAGCAATTTCATTGCCTTCGCCGACAAGGGCCTCTCCAATAAACATCGACATGCTGCGCTCCTGGGGTTGTTTGTCTATCCGTGCTAGAAAATTGGTAATGCAGGCTCAAGCGACGCAATGACTCTCATGCGCGCCTGGCGGATACTCGACCGGCCGACTTTGCACTAAAGGCGAGGGTCGCTTTCCCATGTTCTTCGCCGGCGGCGAAGTTACTGGCTGCGATTGGCCCCTCGATTTCCAGCCCGCAACGATAGCAAACTTGAGGGCAAATGCAAGGTGCGCCCGGGCGGACCACGGCACTCTTGGCACCACCCGGCGGCCCCACCGGGCCGGACAGAGCAGGCGTGTAGTACGGATATCCCCGTGTTGCGGCCACGAGTTTTGGGCTGGTAAGGGGCGTTCCTGTCCTTCAGCGGGGCCGCAAGCCGCAACTTGACCGCGGTCCGCTGGGCGAAGCACTTGCTTGTTGGCGGCTCCCGAGCCACAATTTCAGCGCCCGGCGCTACGACCCACGAAAAACCGCAGCAATCGAAGCAAGGCTGCGAAAATGTTCTGCATCCGTCCTCATTGGCGAGTCGCTGCTCGACTCGCCGCCAGCAACAGGCCGCTGATGACCTTCGCGGACAAGTCGCCGCACCGCTCCTGGCGAGCTAAATTCGCCTGCGCCGTTGCGGGCATTACGCGCGCCTGCGCACCCAAGTCAGCTTTGCCGTCCATGTGCTGGTTGCCGCGGTGGTCATGGTGCTGGCGGCAGTCCTCGGTTGTGGACTCGGCGAGTGGTGCTTGCTCCTGCTGTGCATAACGGGCGTGTTGACAGCCGAGACGTTCAACACGGCCCTGGAGCGGATGGCAAAAGCCGTCACGTCGGACCACGACTCGAACATTGGCGATGCGCTGGACATTTCCAGCGCCGCCGTGCTCCTGGCAGCGCTCGGCTCGAGCGCCGTGGGGTTGGCCATCTTCGGCCGGCGCGTGGCGGTCTTATTGGGTTGGTGGGCAGATTAACTTGCCCCAAGCCTAGCCAACAAGACCTGCAAAATAAAAAAACGAGTGCCGGCGGCCACCACTGCCGGCACCCGTCTGATGGCGCGGGTTGCTCGCGGGCATCCAGCCCGACAATCCGTTACGAGCAACCCATGCTATTGCCACAATTGTGGCAGAGGTAACAGTTTCCGTTGCGCACCGTAATCGCGCCGCAATTGTCGCAACTGGGCGCATCGGTCTGGAAACTTGCGAACTGCTCGGTGCGGTTCGCGAAGGTGCCGCCGTTCTGGTCGATCTTCATAGCGGCGCCGGCTCGTTCCAAAAGGGCGGCATTCGCAGGCGCCGGCTTCACGCCGTGACCATTGGCCAGTTTGACCGATGGATTCATCATGGCCGTGAGCTGGACGTTGGCGGGCTTTTCCGCCACAGCTTTAGCCGCCGCAGGCTTTTCGGCCGCCGCTTTCGGCGTTGCTGACTTTTCAGCCACTCCATGACCACCGTTCAGCCCGCCAGCCTTCTTGGCGGCGGGCCCAGTCTCTGTTTCGGCGTCAGCCAGCTTGGTTGCCGACCCCTCCTCGCCGTGGCCCAGCGACGCTTCGCGATAGCCGGCTAAAAATGTCATCCCCAGCCAACGGAAGATATAGTCCACCAGACTCTTGGCGATGCGAATGTCGGGGTTCTTCGTATAACCCATGGGCTCAAAGCGGGTATGCGAAAACTTGTTGACATACACTTCCAAGGGCACCCCGTATTGCAAGCTCATCGACACGGCCGTGCCAAAGCAATCCATCAAGCCGCCGATGGTGCTTCCTTCCTTCGCCATGGTGATGAACAGTTCGCCGGGCCGGCCGTCCTCATACAGCCCGACCGTGATGTAACCTTCATGGCCGGCGATGCTGAACTTGTGGGTAATGGAGTGCCGAGTGTCCGGCAGACGTTCGCGTCTGGGAACGGCCGCTTGTTTCGCTGCGGCCTTGTCGGTTTCCGTCGAGGTCGACAGCGGCTGGCTTTCCTTCGAACCGTCGCGATAAACGGCCAAGGCCTTGAGGCCCAATCGCCAGCCTTCCAGATAGGCATCGGCAATGTCGGCGGGCGTCGACTCGCGGGGCATGTTGACGGTCTTCGAAATGGCCCCCGAAAGGAACGGTTGGGCGGCCGCCATCATCCGCACGTGAGCCCGCCAGGCGATCGACCGCGTGCCGTTGCGCGGCTGGAAAGCGCAGTCGAATACCGGTAAATGCTCGGGCTTGAGCCCCGGCGCCCCTTCGATCGTGTCCTCGCTTGCGACGTAGGCATTGATCGCGTCGATTTGCGGCTGGTCGTAACCCATGGTCTTGAGGGCCAACGGGACGGTCTGATTGACGATCTTCAACATGCCGCCGCCGGCCAATTGCTTGTACTTCACCAACGCAATGTCCGGCTCGATGCCGGTCGTGTCGCAGTCCATGAGGAAGCTGATCGTCCCGGTCGGAGCGAGCACCGTGGCCTGGGCGTTGCGATAGCCATGCTTGCGTCCGGCGGCCACCACGTCATCCCATAATTGGCGAGCCGACTCTTTGAGGTAAGCCGGGCATGCCGGATCGATGTGGTCCGTTGCCTCGCGGTGCATCTGCATGACTTTGAGCATCGGTTCCCGATTTTCGGCAAAGCCGTCAAACGGACCCACCGCGGCCGAAAGTTCGGCGCTGGTCAGATTGGCCGATCCGTGCAACAGCGCGGTCATGGCGCCGCAAACCCCTTGCGCGGCCGGAGAATCGTACGGCAGACCGCTGCTCATCAGCAGGCTGCCCAGGTTCGAATAACCCAAACCCAGCGGACGGAAACGATGGCTGTTCCCGGCAATTCGCTTCGTCGGATAACTGGCGTGATCGACCAGGATTTCCTGGGCAATAAAGAACAGCCGGCAAGTGGCCTTGAAGCGGTCAATGTCGAAAGTTCCGTCTTTCTCGCGGAACTTCATCAAGTTGACGCTCGACAGGTTGCAGGCCGTGTCGTCGAGAAACATATATTCCGAGCACGGGTTCGAGGCATTGATCGGACCCGAGTTGGGACACGTGTGCCAGTGGTTGATGGTCGTGTCGTACTGCACGCCTGGATCGCCGCAGCCCCAGGCGCACTCGGCCATTTTGGCCATGACGTCGCGGGCGGGCCAACTGGGACCGGCCTTCGACGGGTTGGTGACCCAATGCGTGGTCCACTGCTTATTGGCCAGCACGGCTTGCATAAAGTCGTCCGTCACGCGGACCGACAAGTTCGCGTTCTGGAACAAGATCGAGCTGTAGGCCTCGCCGTTGAAGTTGGCGTCGTAGCCACCCTTCTCGATCAGGACGCGGGCCTTCCTTTCTTCTTTGGCCTTGCACTCGATGAATTCGAGGATGTCCGGATGCCAGACCTTCAGCGACTGCATCTTGGCAGCCCGGCGAGTCTTGCCGCCACTTTTCACCACCGCGGCAATCTGATCGTATACGCGCATGAACGACAGCGGGCCGGAGGGTTTGCCGCCGCCGGACAGTTTTTCGCGATGCGACCGGAGTGTCGAGAGATCGGTGCCCGTACCGGAGCCGAACTTGAACAACATGGCCTCGCTGCGGGCGAGCTCCATGATGTCTTCCATGTTGTCCTGCACACTTTGAATGAAACAGGCGGAACCCTGGGGATATTCGTAGGGATTGTCGGGCTGGCGAACCGTTTCCGATTCAGCGTCCCAGTGCCAGTTGCACTGCGAACCTTTGACACCATACAGATGCATCAGGCCGACATTGAACCAAACCGGCGAGTTGAAGGCGCCGCACTGATGCAAACAGAGCCAGGTCAGGTCGCGGTAGAACCGCTCCCCGTCGTCCTGGGTCGCAAAATAGCCGTCTTCCAGACCCCAATCGGCAATCGTCCGCGTGACGCGGTGGATCAGTTGCCGAACGCTGGATTCCCGCTCCGGCGTGTTGATTTCGCCGTAGAAATATTTGCTGACAACGACGTTCGTTGCCAATTGGGTCCAGGTCGAAGGAACCTCACAGTTCGATTGCTCGAACAAGATCTCCCCCGCCTCCCCCTTGATAGCGGCCGTACGCAAATCCCACTCGACGGTGTCGAAGGGGTCGGCCACGTCCAGCGGGCAAAACACCGCATCGACGACCAACCCCTGGTTTGCCCCCACTCGCTTTGCTCCGGCCGATGTCCGGAAACGATTATTCGCCACTCCCATGCTAGCGCTCGCCATGCGAAAAGCTCCCTCTAAAAGGCAACGGGCATCCTACCACGTAAAAAACTGTACGCAAGTATACTAGTTATCTGGTCCCTGGGACTGCAGTCTGCAGTTAATGCCGAACTAGACCGAAATGCGAATGGATCCACCCTATAGAACTAATATCGGGTGGCAGACCACAATATATTGTAGCAGAATACCCAGATAGCCACAACATACAGGCGTGAGGGCTGATCTTAGCCGGTTTTAAAAAGCCGTCAATCACGTTTTTCACAATCGTCCCAAGCGATTGCCAGCGGCCAGTTTGAGACATAGGTGCTAGCACCGTTTTGATGGTGCCCTAATTGGGATCAGCGGAAACGAGACGTTTTTGCCCGAGAAAATCGACTCTTTTGCGAACCGCCGTCTCGCCAGCGGTAACAAGCCAGAAACAAGAATTTTTTTTCGATCTTGTAAAAATGACATAAACACCTGACTATAAAATACTTAGCGTGTTAGGATCGCACGTTGGCCGAGCAGCCGCCAACCGTTAAGCGAAAAAAGCCGCCGTCGTCAAGAGGGTCGTGCCGGCCAAAATGTAGGCTGACACAGACGGCACACCCCGGGTGAGTTCAAAGAGGTTTCCGGGAGAGGCTTGGGGCCCACAGGCCGAAGCCGCTGGCCAACAGGTGTCCACTCTCGTAGGTGATCGGATCGCCAGCCGGCTGTGTTACGCGGCGCGACAATGACGAGCACCGGCTCTTGATTGGGGGCACCCGATGAGAGATTACCGCCGGCCGAGTTTCAACTGGCAGCACTGCGCGGCAGAATTTCAGCCGACCTGAATCTTGTCGATTTTGATCCGAGTGGATAGCTGACGGTGGCCGGTTCGTTTGCGGAAAGTCTTACGGCGACGGAACTTCTGAACTACCAGCTTCTCGCCCTGAAACACCCCCATCACCTTGGCGGTGACCGTGGCTCCGGCAACGGTTGGCTGGCCAAACCGGAGGCTGGAGCCGTCACTGTAGGCCAGCACGCGGTCGAATTTTAGGGATTCGCCACTCGAAAGATCCCGATAGTCGACTTCGAGTTCCTGGCCCTCGACGACTTTGTATTGACGGCTGCCGTCGACAAAGATCGCGTACATGATTCCTACCCTGCTGGCTCGAGTGTTTCGTTTTCCGCTGGCAAACCGACTTCACGGGAAGCCCCATAGTTTATCGGCC
This sequence comes from uncultured Planctomycetia bacterium, assembly GCA_963807715.1. Classification (GTDB taxonomy): domain Bacteria; phylum Planctomycetota; class Planctomycetia; order Pirellulales; family PALSA-1355; genus CAWECK01. The sequence continues at coordinate 447,063 of CAWECK010000007.1, read as the reverse complement.
CCCAGGCGAGGCCGCAAGCGGTGACGGTGGCAAATACCCCGTCACTTCCGGTAACTCGTACAGAAACCAGGATCGCGACTCCGCCGCCTGGCAAGGAAGCTGCCGCGCGACCTAAGCTTTCGAGGGGCTTAAGCCTCATTCCCGCATCGACAGCGCCTACTGGCGGCCGGTAGAACCAATGCCCGGCCCCGCGACTGCGTTTGCACGACCTGGGCCGGAGGAAGCTTTCCATGAATTTCGAGAGTTCGCCCGCAGACACTCCTATGGGAACTGACCTGGCTGCCGTGTCCACCGACCGAGAGGTGGTGCCGCTGTTCGTCGATTTGGACGGCACCGTGATCGCCACGGACGTTTTCTGCGAGTCGCTGGTGAGAGCGTTTAAGTTGCGTCCGCGGCTCGCGATCCAAGTGCCGTTTTGGGCCGCGCAAGGGCGTCCCGCGCTCAAGCGAGCCTTATCGGAACACATTACCCCCGACCCGCACACATTGCCTTATCACGCGGATGTACTGGAATTCCTGGCTGCCGAGCGGAAAACGGGCCGGCCGATTATCCTGGCTACCGCCACTGCCGGCCGCTGGGCAGGTCAATTGGCCGACCACCTCGGCCTGTTCAGCGACGTCCTTTCGAGCGACGCCCACAGAAACCTCAAGGGCTCGCAGAAGCTGCTGGCGATCCAGGATTACTGTCGAGCCCACGGCTACCGCAGTTTTGCTTACATGGGAGACGCCCATGTCGATTTGCACGTGTGGCGCGAGGCCGCCGAGATCTACGTGGTGAAGCCCAGCCGCGGAATGCTGTCGCAGATACGCGCCCTGCGCGAACCCGCAGGCATCTTCGGCCAGCGTCCGGCCCGCTGGCGTGCCGTGCTCGGCGTCATGCGGCCGCATCAATGGGTTAAGAATGTGCTGTTGTTCGCGCCACTCTTCTTGGCGCACCACCTCACGGACGTGCCTCGCTTGATTGCCTCTCTGTGGGCGTTTGTGGCGTTCTGTGCCTGCGCGTCGAGTGTTTACGTGCTGAACGACTTACTGGACATCGAGGCCGATCGACATCATCCACGCAAGCGACATCGCCCGTTTGCCGCCGGAATGTTGCCCGTCATGTGGGGACCGCCCCTGGTTGCCGGCCTGCTTGCGGGCGGATTGATCGTGTCGGCAGTGACCTTGCCTCCAGCCTTCAGCCTCGTGCTGGCCATCTACCTCGTTTCGACGATCTTGTATTCGTTCTGGTTGAAGCGCCTGGTGCTGATCGACGTGTTTATGCTCGCCGGCCTTTATACATTGCGGATTATGGCCGGGGGCGCCGCGACCGGTCTTCCGATCTCCGAATGGTTCATGGCATTGTCGTTGTTCCTGTTCACCTCGTTGGCATTCGCCAAACGCTTTACCGAATTAACCGGACTGAAAAGCGAAGAAGACGGCTTGGCGCACGGCCGCGGTTATCGGCTCGAAGACTTGCGATTTATCGAATCGATCGGTCCGACCTGCGGCTATCTGGCCGTCCTTGTGTTGGCACTGTATATCAACAGTGACGACGTCAAAAAGAACTATGCCCATCCACGGCTGCTGTGGCTGGTGTGCCCGTTGATGCTCTTTTGGATCAGCCGTTTATGGCTCTTTGCGACGCGGCGCTGCTTGCATGACGATCCGGTGCTATTCGCGGTTACCGATCCCGTTAGCCTGGCAACGGGCGCACTCGTGGGCCTCTTGACCCTGGTGGCAAGCATGCCCTGGTGATCGCGGGGTGCTCGAAATGCCAGCAGCGCAACCGATACTGAGACCTATTCCGAGCCGCATGAAATACATCTCGCAATCGTTGAGCGGCTGGGGACTCTACCCGGAGGAACGCTGCCAGGTTGCCAGCCCGGACAGTCTGCCCGCGCTGCAAGCCGCGGTGGCCGATCGCAGTCAGCCAGATGTGATCGCCCGCGGATTGGGGCGGGCTTACGGCGACTCGGCGCTGAACCGAGACCGTGGCGTGCTGCTGCAAACGCGGTTGAACTGCTTCCTGGCGTTTGATGCCCGAACCGGCATTTTGGAGTGCGAAGCCGGCGTCTCGCTGGCAGAAATCATCCGGCATCTCCAGCCTCGCGGTTGGTTTCTCCCTACGACGCCCGGCACGAAGTTCGTCACCGTGGGAGGCGCGATCGCTGCCGACGTCCACGGCAAGAACCATCACTGCGATGGCTCGTTCGGACGCTATGTGTTCGACCTGAAGCTGCTTACCGCCACGGGAACTGTGCTGCGCTGTTCGCCCAGCGAATTGCCCGAAGTGTTCTGGGCTACCGTGGGAGGCATGGGCCTGACGGGCGTGATCGTGAGCGCCCGGATTCAGTTGATTCCGGTCGAGACGGCTTATTACAACGTGACTTATCGCCGCACGAAGGATCTGGACGAATCGCTGGAATGCTTTGCCTCGACTGACCGCAACTTTCGCTACTCGGTCGCCTGGATCGATTGCCTGGCCTCGGGCCGCGCGTTGGGCCGATCCGTCGTGATGCTGGCGAATCATGCGCGCCCGGCGACTTGCCGCCGAGCGCGGCTGACAATCCGCTGATCGTCCCCGCGCGTCGCGACAAGGCCGTGCCGTTTTTCGTTCCGTCGTTCGTGCTCAACTCGCAAAGTATGCGGGCCTTCAATGCTCTGTATTACGGGATGCATTCCGATTGCCAGCAGATTGTCGACTTCGACACCTTCTTTTATCCGCTCGATCGCGTGCTCCATTGGAATCGAATTTATGGCCGCCGAGGCTTCGTGCAGTACCAGGCATTGTTTCCGCCGGAAACTTCGCGCCGCGGCCTGATCGAACTGCTCCAGCGGGTTGCCGCCAGCCGCCGAGCTTCGTTTCTGGCGGTGCTCAAGACCAGCGGCGCCGCCAATCCGGGCCTGCTCAGCTATCTCCATCCCGGCCATACGCTGGCCTTGGACCTGGCGAACACGAGGAATCTGCCGTCGTTGGTTCGTGAACTCGACGAAGTCCTGCTGCGGCACGGCGGCCGACTCTACCTGGCCAAGGACGCGTTGATGACGCCGGACGTATTTCGGCAAATGTACCCGCGCATGGATGAGTTTCGCGCGATCAAGGATCAGATCGATCCGGAGCGGCGTTTTGTCTCGTCGCAGGCGCGGCGGATCGGCATCATCGAGCCGTCTGACGCGAAGCCGGTTGCTAAAACCGGCCAAACGGCAACTCCCGTCGCGGCCCCTTAGGTGCAAGACCGAATGAGCAAAACGGAACACGAAGCGTACTTGATCCTGGGTGCCACCTCGGGCATTGCTCGAGCCGTAAGCCACACCCTGGCCGCGCGGGGCTGCCGGCTGATCCTGGCCGGACGTAATCCCGAGGAACTCCAGCACTTGGCGAACGATCTGAGGATTCGCCACCAGACTGCGGTCCAATGTGTCCCCTTCGATGCATTGGACTTCGACGGGCATGCGGCGTTTGTGGAGTGTTCGACAAAGATCTTCGACGACGGACTGGACGGCGTGATTTTGTGCTACGGCTATTTGGTCGATCAGACCCTTTCTCAAGCCGACCTCGCCGAGGCCCGGCGCACGATCGACGTGAACTTTACATCCGCCGTGTCCGTGTTGGAGCGTTTCGCCGACTACTTCAGTCTGCGTCAGTCCCCGCGCGCCGGTGATTGCCGCAATCTCGAGTGTTGCCGGCGATCGGGGCCGGCAAAGCAACTACATCTACGGTGCCGCCAAGGCGGGACTCACTGCCTACTTGCAGGGACTGCGCAATCGGCTGTTTTTCGCGGGCGTGCACGTGCTGACCATCAAACCGGGCTTCGTTGCCACGGCAATGACCGATGGGCTGGTGAATCCCAACTCGCCTCTATTGGCCACGCCGCAGCAGGTTGCCCGCGATATCGACCGTGCCTTGCGTTGTCGCCAGAACGTGCTTTATACGCGCTGGTTCTGGCGGCCGATCATGTTGATCATCCGCTGGATTCCCGAGCCTGTTTTCAAGCGGCTCAAACTGTAAAAGCTGTTGCTTGTCCCTTTCGATTTGCCCGGCTATGTTGTGCGGCATGGCCACGCCTCAACGAATTGCTTGCCTGTTATCGAGCGCCACCGAGATGCTCTACGGTCTGGGGCTTGGGGATCGTGTCGTGGCGGTAAGCCATGAGTGCGATTATCCGGCTGTGGTCGCGGCCAAGCCGCGCGTCACGTTTTCACGCGTCGATTCGGCAGCCGATAGCCGGGCGATCGACGACCAGGTGCGCTCGCTCGTCAGCAGCGGCGATGCGTTGTACCACATCGATACCAGGCTGCTCGAATCGCTCGCGCCGGATCTGATTGTGACGCAAGCCCAATGCGACGTTTGCGCCGTGCGATACGAGGACGTGGTTCGCGCCGTAACCCAATCGCCCACGTTGCATGGGCGGCCAGTGCTGGCTCTGAATCCCCACTCCCTCGCCGATGTGCTGACTGACATTCAGCGCATTGCGGCGGCGGCTGGAGTGCCGGCGGCCGGGGAGCACTATGTCGTCCAACTCCAAGCCCGCGTCACCGCAGTGCGGCAGCGAACGGCCCGAATCCCTGTTGCGAAATGGCCGCGCGTGGCGTGTATTGAATGGATCGATCCGCCGTTTCTGGCGGCCAACTGGATGCCGGAGCTCATTGGCTGGGCCGGTGGTGACGACGGTGGACTAACCAGGCAGGGAGAGCATAGCGCGGTCGTGCGCTGGGAGGATGTCACCGCGTTGGATCCGCAAGTGATCGTGGTGATGCCTTGCGGATTCGATTTGCCAAGAACGGTAGCCGAGGCCAGCCGGCTGAGCGGGTTTCCTGGCTGGCAAAATCTAACCGCCGTGCGAACCGGTCGCGTCTATGCGGCCGATGGCAACGCGTTTTTTAATCGCTCCGGGCCGCGGCTGGTCGAGAGCCTGGAGATTTTGGCCCATTTGTTCCATCCCGAGCTGCATCCGGCACCGACGGAACTGGATCCGCAGCAAGCGTGGCAGAAGCTCTGAACCAGAGTCGATCCCTGCATCCCGTTCTCACGGCCCTCGGTTCGTGACGCCTTTCCATCCGCCTGACCTCCTGCCGTTACAGCTTTTCGTACCTTGCGACCTGGTCGGCAACAAGCCGCAGGCTGCCACGCCAGAAATCCGGCTTGCTGATGTCAATGCCGAACCGCTGGGCCAGGGGCGCCGCCAGTTCTTCGCCGGTCGAGCGGAGCAGTTCCTGGTAGCGCGGGACAAAGGCCGCCCCTTCTTCGCGATACACGGCATAGAGCCCCAATGCGAACAACTGGCCGAATGCGTACGGAAAATTGTAGAAGTTGCCGTTGAACGTATAGTAATGCGGCTTCCACAGCCACATATACGGATGATACGTGCTGGCTTCGACGGCGTCCGCGTAGGTATCTCGCTGGGCTTCCCGCATCAGGTCGCAAAGTTCGTCCGGACTCAGCTCGCTCGTGGCTCGCCGTTCGATCACCGCCGACTCGAACTGAAACCGAGAGCTGATGTCGAGACAAACCTGCGTGGCTCCGATAAGCTGCGATTCCAAAATCGCCAGTTGCTCGTCCGGCGGGGCCGCGGCCAGGGAGGCCTCGGAGACCAAGGTCTCGCAGAAGATGCTGGCGGTCTCGGCCAGCGTCGACGGGGCTCCGCGGCGCAGCGGTTCGAGCCCTCTCTGGCAATGATTGTGATAGCCGTGGCCCAGTTCGTGGGCCAGCGTGCTCACCTGTTCGTAGCTGCCGTCGAAGTTCATCAAGATCCGGCTTTCTTCCAAGGCCAGCACTTCCATGCAGAAGGCGCCGCCCCGCTTGCCGTCGCGCGGCTGGGCATCGATCCAGTGATCGTCGAACGCACGCTGCGGCGAATTGCCCCATGCCGTCGCTGAAGCAGCCGAACCGCTCGACGATGAAAGCGCAAGCCTCGGGCCAGGTAAAACGCCACTGCGACGCCCCCAGCGGCGCGAACAGGTCCCACCAGTGGAGCCGCTCCAGGCCCAGCTTGCGGCCTTGGCCTGCAGATAGCGGCGGAAGGTGGGAAACGCCTCGCGGATGGCCGAGAGCAGGGCGTCGAGCGTCTGCTTGGTCGATGCGATTCTCATCGAGGGCCTCGGCCAAAACGCTTTCGCGGCCGCGACGGCGGGCCAGCGTGATCGCGGTGCCTTTGACGGCGTTCAAGCTGGCCGCCACCGGCGTGCGCAGCCGAGTGCCAGCCGGCGATCTCGGCGTGATAGGCCCGCTCGCGAACGGCTGGATCCGGATCGAAGCAGTAGTTGTGCACCACCGTGATCGGCAGTGACTCCGTAACGCCGCCGCGCTCGAAGGGGACCTTAAGTTGGCTGGTGACGTTTCCTTGCAGTTTGCCGAACGCCACGCCCGAGTCGAGGCACAGTTCGGCGGCCAGCTTTTCCAGTTCTTCATCCATCAAGAAGCGGCTGCGGCGGGCAGAGTCCGTCAAGAAAAACCGGTGACTGGCGAGGGTCGGTCGCTGCTTAATGAGCACTTCGAGCCGAGGGCCGATGCTCCCCAGCCAGCCTTGCAGCCGCACTCCCAGTTGCTGGCGCCGGGTGCCGATGATTTCCAAGCGAGACGTTTCGCGGGCAGCCACGGCGTCATAGCTGTCGGTGCTGAGGAAGGCATACACGAAGGAGTCGAGCGTGGCCGCCAGGCAGGCCAGGTCGTTCCAGAGGCGGACCGTTTCCACGAGGAGCGTGCCGAGCGTCTCGTCGTCCTGTTGCGGCGGCGCCGGCAGGCGACGAATTTGCCGCGCGTCGAACTTGTGCTCGAGAGCAGCCAGGTCCGCTTCGAGTTTTTGGACGGCCCAGCGGTAGTCGTCTGCTTCGAGGCCGGAATAGATGTTCGTGGTATTCCAACGGGGCAGTTTGTCTGGGGTAGCGGAGTTCATCGGATGCGGTGACCCATGAGGTTATTGCGGCTTGTATTTCTGAGGCTGCTCCCCCAGGGCTTCTCTCCAGGCGGCTCGGGCGACTGTGTAAAAGCTGCTCGCCAGAAACCCTGCCAGGCCACCCAGCACGGCCGAGGAGCAAACGCCGAGGGTAATGCCGGCCACCGTAATATCTTGCCAGGCGACGGCAGTAATCAAGGCTCCGCCGGCAACGCCGCCGAGCACGGCCCCCAGGGTCGCGATGCCAAACAAGCGCCGCGGCAGCCGGCGACATTCGGTCAGTTGGCTGGCCGGTGGTTTGACGGGAAGCACGCCGCTGGCAGGCGGTGGATCGGCGGCGTTGCCACCGGCTTGAGCAAGGCGGCTCGCCTCGTCGCGCAGCCGCGTCCCCAAGGCATTGCCAATTACATGAGCCGCGATGAGTCCCAGCAAAAAGAACAATACGAAGGACGCAAACAGTCCCACGGCTTGCATCACCGCAAACAGCGCACCGAAAGCCGCAACGACCATGAACAGCGTCCGCAAACAGAACTGCGGCGGCAACGGCGCTGCCAAGGAGGATCGCAGGGGGCGGCCGACTCGGACCTTGATATCGGTTCGCGGTTCATGCACGCACGCTCGATGGCTTCCGGAGCTCGCAACGAGCCATTATAGGAGCCAACTGCCGCTCGGGCGGCGCATATTGCAGATACTCCGCTCAGAACCGGGAGCGGATATGCTCGCAACCGCAACTCTCAGGTGCGGATGTCTTTGCGCTTCGCACGGCGGGCCTTGCTGTTGGCGGGACGCTTACCGTGATTCGCTTTTTTCAGAACGCGATGGGGTTTGGCCATGACTGATGCTTCCCAGACACTTAGATTTCGTTGTGGGTTGAATCGACTAATTTACCATCCGGGCGGACGCCTGAATAGGTGCCCGTGTCGGAATGAATTGGCGTCGCCTGTACACCGGCCTTGTGCGGCGCGGCCCAGGATTGCGCGGTCGCCCAGAGAAAGGCGTGCGCGTCCGGTTTATCCCGTTGTCCAACGCCTATTTGGCATTCGCCAACGCCTTGCTCCGGGGCAACATCACATCGTGGATGTTGTTCGCCGGAATCCAGACCGATTGGTTGTTGAGCTCCTCCCAGGCCATGTCGGCCGGTTTCGGCACGTAGAAGAAATCCACGAGCGGGATTTGCTGCAAGATCGGCCGGGCCGAGTCCTTCCATTCCTTGCGGCGCGTCGTCACCAAAAGGATGCCGTTTTTGTCCGCCTGTTTGACGGTTCCCTCGTAGACGATGAACGTGGTCTCCGTGCCGTTCTTCTCAGACGCCTCGACCCGGCACAGCGAGCCCGTCGGGGCACCGGTTACGGAATGCCAGTCGGTTAACGCGAGGCTGTTGAGACGCGTCTGGTCAATGATCTGCCTGAGCCTTTCCTCCGGCAGTTCGGTGACAACGATGGCGGGATTTTGCTGAGCCGCGGCTTTCGCTTGGGCCAATGAATCGATCCCGCGCCAGATGATCTGCGTGATCGCGGACCTGGGAAAGGACATCTCCTTGTTGTCCAGCGATCCACGGGCCAGCGCCGGCCGCATCAGTCCCTCTAGGTAGCGAATTCCGTCCAAACGCGATTTCTTTTCGCGCTGCTCGCGAAAGTAAACGGCCGACAACACGACCCCGTCTTTGTCGGCCGATTTGACCGTGCCGTAATACGAGCCGTGGATCGTTAGCGTGGAGTCGGGCTTCACTTCCGTGTCGATGCGACACGCCATGCCGACCGACAGGTGCTCGGGTCCGGCGATCGTCGCCACACCGATCTGCTGTTCCGCCGACACCGTGCATTTCAAATCGATCGATTGGGTATCGACGCCCGCGCCCACGGCGTGAGCCGACGCAAGCGCGACAAAGATTCCCGACGCCAGACAAGCAAAGCGAAAATGGGCCATATCGTCCTGCTCCTAGGATGGAAGCGTGCAAACTTTCTTGGGGAGGAGATAAATACCAAATCACCCCAAGATTGAGAAGGCAAGTCTAAAAGCTGGCGTTGACAGTGCTAAAAGCTGGCATAGGCTGCTATCGAGGAGGGCGAGGCGCTGATCAGGATTGCAACCTGAGTTGACAGTTCCACCCGAAAGACCGAGTGCCGAACAACTTTCAGTTTTGCACTCCGCGTCTCCAAAGGCCCATTAAAACTTGATGTGGGCAAATGGCTTAGGAACAGTCCGCCAGCCCGCCGGCGGCCGAACTGCGGTCGCCCCGCCGACCCCGGAGACGTAGAATTGTCACAACACGCCAAAGCTGCCACGAGCAACCGCCTCTTACCCAAAGTTCCTATCGCGGTTCGACGAGCAGCCGTTCTCTCTCCGGCCGGCATTACAAAGGGCCCGCGTCGTGCATGACGACCTGACCCCTCACGCACTGGGAAAAATCGAAAAGACCACCCAAGAGCTGGGCCGGCATCTTTTTGAGCATCTCTCCGATCGGCGTCCCACGCTGATCGAGCGTCGCTGGTGGGACGATCGGCTGATGCAATGGGCCATGCACGACGAATCGGTCAAGGTGCAGATGTTCCGCTTCATCGACGTGCTGCCGATGTTGCACTCGAACGCGGCCATCATCGGCCATTTGCATGAATACTTTCATGACGTGCGCGCAGCCAACTTGCCGGCGGCCGTGCGGCTGGGCATGGCCGTGGCCCGGCCCCACACCCTCATCGGCCGGGCCGTGGCTCGTGCCGCACGCCGCAACGCGCTGGGTCAGGCGCGGCGCTTCATCGCCGGCACCACCGTGGCCGAAGTGCTGGCCGCTGCCCGTCGAGAACGAAAACTGAAACGGGCCTTCACGCTCGACGTGCTGGGCGAAGCGGTGACCAGCGAGCTCGAGGCCGATCGTTATTTGCAGACCTATCTCGACCTGATCGCGGGCATCGCTCCCACCGTCAATCCTGGCCCGAAGTGCCGCAGATCGATCGCGGCCACTGTTCGCCGCACTGCCGCGAGTCAATGTGTCGGTGAAGCTTTCGGCCCTGGACAGCCAATTCGACCCCATCGATCCGGTCGGCACGACCAAACGCGTCGCCGAGCGGCTGCGCCAGTTGCTGCGCAGCGGCGCGGACCAGCCGAACCCATCTGCACGTCGACATGGAGTCGTACCGCACCAAGGATCTCACGCTGCACATCTTCCAGCAGGTGCTGATGGAAGACGAGTTTCGCGACATGTGCGACGTCGGCATCGTGATTCAGTGTTACTTGCACGACTCGGGCGCGACTTGTAGACGCTGCGCGATTGGGCCCAGGCCCGCGGCACGCCGGTGTGGGTGCGGCTGGTGAAAGGGGCCTATTGGGACTACGAAACGGTCCATGCCCAGTCGCAGGGCTGGCCGATTCCCGTCTATCAGCAGAAATGGGAAACCGACGCCAACTACGAACGGCAGACGCGGTTTCTGCTGCGCAACTGGGACATGCTCGCGCCCGGCCCTCGCCAGCCACAACTTGCGATCGCTGGCCCATGCCATGGCCGTGGCCTGGCACTTGGGCGTGCCGCAGACCGGCTTTGAACTGCAGATGCTCTATGGCATGGCCGATCCCGAAAAGCAGGTGCTGGTCGACCTGGGCTATCGCATGCGAATCTACATGCCCTACGGCGAGTTGATTCCCGGCATGGCCTATCTGGTGCGGCGGCTGCTGGAAAACACGTCGAACGACTCGTTCCTGCGGGCCAGTTTCACCGAACACGTGGCCGTGGAGAAGATTGCTCATGAATCCGCTGCATCATGCCCATGGGCACAACGGACGAACGACGCCAGGGAGTCGGAGCCAGCCCCTCCGGCCGTGCCATGGCCGGGCGAATTTGCGGCGACCTTTCACAACGAGCCGGTTGCCGACTTCGCGCGAAGCCGAGAACCGCCAGGCCATGCTGGCGGCGCTGGATCGCGTCCGGACGCAATGGGGCGGCAGCTATCCGCTGTGGATCGACGGCTACGCGGTGCCGACCGACAACGACCCTGCCATCGATCAACCCTTCGCACAAGCAGATAACGGTCGGCACCGTGGCGTCGGCCGGTCGCGAGCATGTCGAAGCCGCGGTGGCCGCCGCGCGGCGGGCCTGGCCGGCCTGGGCGGCGCTGGGCGCCGCGGCGCGGGCCGAGTTTCTGCGCAGGGCCGCCGGAGCCATGCGGCGGCATCGCTTCGACCTGGCCGCCTGGGAAGTCTTCGAATGCGGCAAAGGCTGGCGCGAGGCCGATGCCGACGTCTGCGAAGCGATCGACTTTTGCGAATACTACGCCGACGGAGCCGTCGAGCATGGAGACCCCGCACGGCGCGGACGTGCCGGGAGAAGAAAATCGCTTCGAATATTGGCCCCGCGGCGTGGTGGCCGTGATCGCGCCTGGAATTTTCCGCTGGCCATTCTCACCGGCATGACGGCCGCCGCGCTGGCCACGGGCAACACCGTGGTGATGAAGCCGGCCGAGCAATCGTCGGTCATCGCCGCCAAACTGATGGAAATCTTCACCGAACTGGGCTTGCCGCCGGGCGTGCTCAACTATCTGCCGGGCACCGGAGAGGTCGTCGGCGCGGCGCTGGTCGACCATCCTCGACGTGGCCCTGATCGCGTTCACGGGATCGCGGGCCGTGGGCTTGCAGATCAATGCCCGCGCCGCCCAGGTTTCCGACCGGCCTCACCAGCGTCAAACGCGTGATTGCCGAAATGGGCGGCAAGAACGCGATCCTGATCGACGACGACGCCGACCTGGACGAAGCCGTGCTGGGAGTCGATGCACAGCGCCTTCGGCTATCAGGGACAGAAGTGCTCGGCCTGTTCGCGCGCCATCGTGCTCGACTCGATCTACGACGTCGTTTCTGGATCGACTGGTCGAGGCCACACGGAGCCTGAAGGTCGGTCCGGCCGAAGATCCGGCGACGAGCGTCGGACCGGTCATCGATGCCGAATCGTTCGAGCGGGTCCAGTGCTATATCGCCTTGGGACGCGAGACCGCTCGCGAGGTGTTGGCCGGCGACGTGGGCCCACTGGCCGACGAAGGTTTTTACGTCGGACCGCACATCTTTGCCGACGTGCCGCCCGACGCGCGGCTGGCTCAGGAGGAAGTCTTCGGACCGGTGCTGGCGGTGATGCGGGCCCACGACTTTGACGAGGCGGTGCGGATCTTCAACGGCACCGACTACGCCCTGACCGGCGGCATCTTTTCGCGCGACCCCGGCCATTTGAAGCGGGCCCGCCGCGAACTGGTCGCCGGCAACTTGTATTTGAACCGGCCGATCACCGGAGCCCTGGTCGGCCGTCAGCCGTTCGGCGGCTTCAAGATGTCGGGCATCGGCAGCAAGGCCGGCGGCCCGGACTATCTGTTGCAATTCGTGCTGCCGCGCACGATCACCGAGAACACGATGCGTCGCGGATTTGCGCCGGCAGCGGGTTCAGGGGCGCATCGCGGCAGGCAAAGGGGTGAAGGCCGGAGGCTGGAGTGGGCAGCCCGGCGTCCGGCTTCAATTCTCGATGCGATAGAGATGCGTCTTAGATCGCAAGATCAACGATTTGCCCGTGATCGCCGGGGAGGCCATGAAGGCGTCGTCGAGTTTGTTCATCGCCAATTCGCGATACTCAAGCGCCGCCTCGATCACCGGACAAAGGCCGTCTTCGTTGCAGAGATAAATGCGATTCTCCGCCAAGACCAACGAGGCCGAATACTTGCCCGGCAGCCGTTTCGACCACACCTGCTGCCCCGTCACGGCTTCGACGCACGACGCCACTCCGGCGTCGCTGATCATGAACAAATGATCGCCCACCAGCAACGGTGACGAACGCGAGGGAACCGTTTTGTTCTGTTTCCAGGCTATGTTGGTTTCTGTAATGTCGCCAGAGCCGTCGGGCCGCGTGGCGAATAGTTGAATGCCGCCGGACGCCGTCGTGCAAAACACCATGCCGAAACCGAACAGCGGTTTGGTGGCGGCGTTCATCCCGCCAGAACGGACCCGCCACAGTTCCTTGCCCGTGGCCGGGTCGAAGGCCATCGTGGCTCCCGCGCTCGGGCTGATGAGCTGACGCTGGCCGGCGATCTCGATGACCGTGGGCGTGCTATAGCCCTTTTTCATGTCGCCGTCTTTCGTGCCGTATTCGATATTGCGGTCGGTCCGCCAAACCGTCTGGCCGGTGGTCTTATCGAGCGCGGTGACGTATTGATAGTCGAAGCCGTCGAACGTCAGGACCAGCAAGTTGTCGACCAGGATCGGCGAGGAGCCCGGCCCGCGGAAATGATTGCAGGGCAAATCGCGGCGAGACCAAATCACGCTGCCGGTCTGAGTGTCGAGGGCGGCCGTGCCTTGCGAGCCGAAATGAACGTAGACCCGTCCTTCTTCAATCACGGGTGTGCAGGAAGCGTAGCTGTTGTAAGGAATGCAGAACTGCGGCGATTCGATCTCCCACAGCTTGATGTCGTGCAGGATCTTGCCGCTCTCCAGATCGACGCATACGGCGTAGTTGGCTTTGCCATCCTCCAGGGCGGTCGTCAGCCAAATCTGCTTACCCCAAATCACGGGAGACGACCAGGCCTTGTCGTGGATCGGCGTTTTCCAGCGCACGTGCTCGGTCTCGCTCCAGGTGAGGGGCAGCCCTTTGGCATCGGAATGCCCGTCGCCCGAGGGACCGCGAAATTGGGGCCAATTGTCGCCGGCGTGGGCCGTGATGGCGAAAACCAGCAGAAGGGCGGCAATCGAAAGCGTGGTGCGCATGCTTGGCATTCCTTGGCGAGATACCGCAAGATGGACGCGAGGGCGAGGTTCAAATGCGGGGATTACACGGACATCCGGCTGCGAATTCGGGTCGCGGCAACTCTCTGAATGTAATCGACCGGCCCGGCCGACACAAATCCTGGCCCCGGGCCGGCCCCCGTTACTTCTTTACCCGAGGTTTAAGCTCGCGCAGAGCCGTCAGCAGGCCGGCTATCGCCTCCGACGTGTGGCCGTAACTCAGGCTCAGCCGCAAAAGGGACTCGCCGGCCGGGACCGATGGCGGACGAATGCCGGGAACCAGAAAGCCTCGCTCTCGCAGACCCTGGCTCAGCGTCATCGTCTGCTGAGGATCGCCGATCACCAAGGGAATGATCTGCCCGACAGCGTCGCCCAGCCGCCAGCCCTCGGACCGGAGCCGGGCCCGAAATTCCGCGGCCCGCATCAGGAGCGCCTGCCGCCGCTGCGGCTCCGTGCGCACGATTTCCAGCGCCGCCGCCGCCGCGGCAGCCATTGCCGGCGGCAGCGCCGTGGAAAAGATATAGGACCGGGCCCGATTGATGAGCCAATCGATCAACAGCCGACTGCCGACGACAAAGCCGCCGCTGGAACCCAACGCTTTGCTCAGGGTGCCAATACGCACATGAACACGATGATCGACGCCCAGCAATTCCGCGACGCCACGTCCGCTGGCGCCCGACACGCCCGTGGCATGGGCCTCGTCCGCCAGGAGCATGCAGTCAAACTGCTCCGCCAGGTCGGCCAGTTCGACCAGCGGCGCCAGGTCGCCGTCCATGCTGAACAGGCTGTCCGTCACGATCAATCGTCGTCGATAGTGCCGACCCGTTTCCAGCAATCTGGCCAACTCGCGCCAATCGCGATGAGCGTACAGGTGAACCGCTGCGCGGGACAGCCGGCAGCCATCGATCAGGCTGGCGTGGTTCTTGCGGTCGCTATAAATCGCGTCTTCGGGTCCGACCAGCGCGGCAATCGTGCCGGCATTGGCCGCGAAGCCGGTCGGAAAGATCAGAGCCGCCTCGGTCCCTTCGAACTCCGCCAGGCGGCGTTCCAGGCCTTCGTGCGCCGTCGCGTGTCCGGTCACGAGGGGACTGGCACCGGCCCCGCAGCCTGAAAACTCCAAAGCCGCCGCGGCCGCGTCCCGCAATCGCGGGTCGGCGGCCAACGCCAAATAGTCGTTGGAGCCAAAATTAATCAGCTCGCGGCCGGCGATGTTCAATCGCACCGACTGATGCCCGACGCGCGAGTGGATCTGGCGGCGCAGTCCGGCCTGATCGAGCGCGGCTAGCTCAGCAGGCAGCCAGCGCAAGGGATCGGCGGGGCGCTGTTGCGGGTGTTGCCGCTCGCGGCGTCGGTGGGTCGCTCGGCATCATCGCTGTTCTGGTTTGTTTTCAATGCCTGGCCGTGGAAGAACGCTTGGCAGCGGAGGCTTTGGCGCCCTCAGCTTTGGAGTCCCCGGCGTTTGAGCCGCGGGCGTTTGAGCCGCGCGGCGAATGAGCGGCGGCCCGGGCAAGCCGCATCACCGCCGCAAACTCAGCCTCTTTGACCGGCTGTACCGACAATCGCGAGCCTTTGCGCAGCAGTTCCATACTTTTTCAGCGCCGGCAACGTGCGCAGCTCGTCGAGGCCCAGCGGTCGGGGAAATATTTCTTTCAATTGAAGGTCGACCATTTGCCACACCGGATTTTCGGGCGAGGCCTTGGGATCGTAGTGATCGTCCTTGGCATCCCAGGCCGTGGGATCGGGATAGGCCTGGCGCACGACGACCGCCAGGCCGACAATCGACGGCGGGGCGGCGCTGGAGTGGTAGAAGAAGACCTGGTCACCCAGCTTCATGCCGTCGCGCATGAAATTCCGCGCCTGAAAGTTGCGCACGCCACTCCAACACGTGGTCTGATTCGGACTGGCGGCCAAATCATGGATCGAGAAGCAATCGGGCTCCGTTTTTACGAGCCAATAGGCCGGCGATCGCGGCATAGCGGAAAACCTCTTTGGATGACGCCTGTTAGATGACGAAGCTCACGCACGTCCTGGCGGTGATTCTAAGCAGTTCCGCCCGCATCCGCCACCGGTCGCGGCGGGCATCCTGGGCCCAGCGGTGGTATAACGAACCACGCTGGCCAGCGGGCGGTTCAGCGGCTGACCTCCGCCGGGAGCGAAAAAAATAATCGCTTGGCCGCAAGATTTCCGGCCGAGCGGTAACTCTCCTTCTGACGTCTGGCTGCCGGCAAATCACGGACGGGGCCATTGATGAGCGAGTTCGATTGGCACAGCGTGTTCCGGGAACACGACCGCTGGCTGCGCACGGTCGTGCTGTCGCGCACCGGCGAACGGGGCGCGGTTGACGAGGTGATGCAAGAAGTGGCGCTAGCCGCGGTACGGCAGCAGGCGCCGCTAGCGGACGCTTTGCGCGTCGGCCCCTGGTTGTACCGCCTGGCTCTGCTGCAATCGCTCCTCTACCGCCGTCGGCAGGGACGCGGACGCAAACTGGTCAGCCGTTATGCCCAACGCCTGCGCGAGCGGCAGCAGGCCGGCCGAACGCACGATCCGCTCGATTGGTTGCTGGCGGATGAGCTGCGCAGCGGCATCCGGAAGGCTTTGTCGCGGCTCGCGCCGCGCGACGTGGAAATTCTGTTGCTGAAATACACCGAAGGTTGGAGTTATCAGCAGTTGGCCGGCCGCATGGGGATCACCACCAGCGCGGTCGAGGCCCGACTGCACCGGGCGCGGCAGCGGCTGCGGGATCAGTTGGCGGCACAAACGATTATCGAGGTCGAACCATGAGCGACATCCGGCATCAATTGAACGAAAATCCTGAGCGGCTGTGCGATCGACTTGTCGACAACGAGTTGTCCCCGGCCGAGCAGCGCGAACTGTTGGCGGCCCTGGAAGACGAGCCGGGGGGTTGGCGGCGCTGTGCCTTGGCGTTTGTCGAGGCAAACGTGTGGCGGGATTCTTTGCATGGCGTGCGCGCTGAGCAAGCTGTGCCGTTGCTTAGCACCGCGTCGCTGCCCAACGCTGTCCCCTCTAGCGGCGCCGGCAATGGCTTTGGTCCTACGGATTGGCCCTGGCCGCGAGCGTGCTGGTAGCATTTGCATGGGGGCGATACGCGGCCAACGGGCCGGCGGAGCGCGATCTCGCCGCGATGCGCGGCCGTTCGACGGACAATGCGGTTGCTTCCACGGCCGCCGTGGACAATCACGTTCGCCGCGATGATGCCCAGCGCATTAATGTACTGAGCAAGGATCTCTCAAATGACGGACCGGCGGGCCCTTCATCCGGCCAGGCGGCGCCAGACTGGCAAACGCTTCAATTGAGTATCGCGGATTCCCTAGCAGGCGAGTCGGAAGCTGTCGAAGTGCCATGCCTTGAGGTTAGCCACGCCGATCTGGCCCAAATCGATCAAGTCTGGCTCGCAAAACAAGATTCCGCCGTCTCCGCACAAATGCTGCAAACGCTTCAGGAAACAGGGCACACGGTCACGACGCAAATGCAGTGGTGGCCGATCGAAATGGCCGACGGGCGGCACGTCATTCTGCCGGTGGAGCAGGTTGAGGTGCGATACGTGGGGGGTGAGTTGTATTGAAGTTGAAACGATCTTTGGTTTGCGTCGGAACGATTGACTCTACAGCAAAATCCTATCCCCATTGATTGTTAGGTAGAAACATGGAAGAAGCAGATCATTGTCAAATGCCCTGTTTTCCGGGGCTTCCGGTGGTCGCCCCTATTCCATTGGCTTGCTAGCGGTCAATAAAGATCCCTTTCCTCTACTTTTCAGGAGTCAAAGCATGCACGAATCGAGATGGCTGCAATGGGCTGGCAGGCTTGGCATGATGGGCGCAATCGCGCTTGGAAGCACGCTCTTGCGTGCCGACGATGACAGCCCGAGGCGCGAGCGGTCCGAAAAGCCCTCTGCCCGGGACGCTGGCAAGCCGGCGGGGGACGCGCCGGCAGAAAACCGCGGCCGGCCCGACGCGGGGCGCTGTCGCGGTATGCAACAAAACTATTGGCTTGGCGTCGAATGCCGGCCGGCTCCGGGCCTGATTCGAGAACAGTTGAATCTGCCCGAGGGGCAAGGGCTGGTCGTGGAAATCACGGCGCCCGATGGCCCGGCCGCGAAGGCCGGCCTTAAGAAACACGACATTTTGCTCACCGCCAATGACAAACCGCTGGGAGAAGTGCGGCAGTTGATCGAATTCGTGAAAGCCTCCGAGGGAAATGAGATTAGTTTCAAGTTGCTGCGCGGCGGCAAGGAAACGACCATCAGCGTGACGCCGGTCAAGGGGGGCCAGCCCTTTGTCCATGGTGCCCGAGCAACCGAACAACTGGAGCAATTGCGCGGGCAATTGGAACGGGGGGGCGATCCGATCCGCATGCGTTTTTTTCACCCCGGAATGATGCTGCCTCCCGGGGCCGCGGCACTGCCGCCGCTGCCTGAAGGGATGCGCGTGATGATTACCCGCAAGGGCGCAAGTCCGGCCGAAATTGAAGTCCAACAAGGCGAAGAGACCTGGAAAGGGACCGAAGAAGACCTGTCCAAATTGCCCGACAAGTTCCGCGGTCCGGTGGCACAAATGCTTGGCCGAGCACCGGAAAACGCCAGAGTCAATGTGGAAGTCTCCGGCGGAATGGGAGCACGGGGCGGACCGGTAGTCGGTGCGATCGACCAACGGATGAACGAGGTGATGCGCCAGGTGGAAAAACTCCGGCAGGAAATCCAAGAACTGCACGAGCGACTGGCCGGCGGTCGGGAGGATGGTTCCGGCGATCGTGAGCGCGGCACACGAGACAACGACCGGGGTGGCCGCGGCCGCCGCGGCGAACGGCCGCCGCGCGGCGACGCATCGGCTCCGTCCCCGCCGCGAGGTGACGCGCCGGATTCCCCGCCGCCGGCCAGAGAACCCGCCGCCGACGCTCCCGCGAAGCCGTGATTACGATTCCCCGATGATTCGCATCGGGCAGGCATGAAAAACGGCCGGGTCACGCTGAACTGAGGCGTGACCCGGCCGTTTGTTTTGTTTCCGAAGCGGGAAATCTTCCTGCGCTATCGCGATTCGACTCTCTACGGCCGTTGTTGCTCGAAGTAGAACGCGCCCTTCTTATTGGCGATGGCGATATCCAGCAGGCCGTCGCCGTTCACGTCGCCGACTTCAAACTGCGTGCCGACGCCGCTATCGTGATCGATCTGGTGTGGAATCCAGATCGGCTGGCCGTCTTTGCGAGTCAGCTCGTACCAGAACAACACGGCCGGCTGATCCGCTTGCACATCCCCCTTCGGCCCGTGGGCCCACCAGCGCTTGCCGGTGACGAAGTCCGGCAATTTGTCGCCGTTGATGTCGGCCATGCAGAGGGAATGGGTCTGCGAAAAGCTCTTGTCGATTTCATGGGTTTTCCAACCGTCCGGCGTTTGTTCGTGCCACCAGATGCCGATGCCATGCGAGCTGCTCGACAGCACATCGGCGTCGCCGTCGCCGTCGAAGTCGTACACGTACATCTGGGCACAGTTTTCACTTAATTTGGCCGGATGAAAAACCCAGGGAGTTTCGCTGGTTTCATCACTCTGATTGGCCGGCGCTTCCCACCAGCCGTCTTTGACCAGAATATCAATGTGGCCGTCCCCGTTGATGTCGCCGGCGCCGATGCCGTGCGAGTACCGTTCGGTGCCCGGCGCGTTTGGCTCCGAAACGGAGATCAGTTTCCAAGGGTTGTCCGAGTCGGCGGTCCGCTTGGCATAGCCCAGGTGGCGGCCCGGGTCGTAGCCCAGCAGCAATTCGCGCTTGCGGTCGCCGTCGACGTCGAGCATATCGGGACTTTCGTTGTTGGTGATCGGGGTCACGAGATGCTGCTTCCACTCGCCGCCAGCCTCCTTGGGCTGCTCGAACCAGAAGGTTTCCTTGCCGGGAAACCCGACCACGATCAGATCGGTGCGGCCGTCCCCGTTGATGTCGTCGGCGAAGTTGCAGAACGAGTCGCTATAGTGGAGCGGATCGAACTCCTTGGGCTTTTCCAGCACCGGCGTCAGCTTCCAATCCGGAGCGGCGTAGTAGACGCTGCCCGCGGAAATGTCGAGCTTGCCATCGTAGTTGAAGTCGCCGATGCTGACTCCTTCGCTGCGAAACTTGTCGTCGAGCTGCGTCTTCTTGAACTTGATTTCCTTGGCGGGCTCGTCCGCCGAGACGCTGAAAGCGTGCTCCGCCAATAAAAATCCAACCAGCATTGCGAACCAGAGAGTGCGTTTCATAATGGGTTACTCGATGTAACGGATGGATCCAGGGATTCTGAGGTAAACAGCCCGGCCGAGACGGCGGACGTGAATCAGCGTAGTTGATCCGGAGCCGCGATGCAAATTGGCAATGTGGAAGTACGCCGGTCATGAGGTTGGGTTGGCATGGCGGCACAACGCTGATATCTCCGAATTCGTTCGCGTAGACTCCTGTGGGCCCTCATTTCGGCGCATTCCCTCCTGGCGTAACAAGGCAGCGAGACTTGGCGAAACCCCTCTACAAGAACTTGACCGTGCAGGTCCTCGCCGCGATTGCCGTGGGCGCCGCCATTGGCGCCTGCGAGCCGCAGTGGGGCCAGGCGCTGCAGCCGCTTGGCGACGGGTTTATCCGGCTGGTAAAGATGGTCGTCGGGCCGATCATTTTCCTGACCATCGTGGTCGGCATTGCCAGCATGGGGGACCTGAAAAAGGTCGGACGTGTCGGCGGTATCGCGCTCGTCTACTTCGAAGTGGTTACCACGCTTGCATTGGCAGTCGGACTTCTGGTGGCCAACATTCTGCAGCCCGGGGCCGGCATTGATGCGCAGGCTGCCGGTGCGGGGGCCGATGTTGCGCAGTACGTCCAGGAGTCGCAGCACCAGTCGTTCGTCTCGTTTCTGCTGCACGTGATCCCCGACAACGTGGTCGGCGCCTTTGCCAAGGGGGATCTGTTGCAGATCCTGTTCTTTGCCGTCTTGTTCGGCCTGGCGATGGCCAGCCTGGGTATCAAAAACACGGGCCTGATGGTCGGCTTCGAGCACTTGATCGAGGTGATGTTTCGCGTCGTGGCCATGATCATGAAGGTCGCGCCCTTAGGCGCGCTGGGGGCCATGGCTTATACGGTCGGCAAATTCGGTATCGTCTCGCTGCTGCCGCTGGCCAAGCTGATGGCCTGCGTGTACCTGACCATGGCCTTGTTCATCTTTGTCGTGCTGGGGCTGATTTGCCGGCTCTTTGGCTTCCGCCTTTGGCATTACCTGGCCTTCATCAAGGAAGAAATCCTGCTGGTGTTGGGCACAAGCTCGTCCGAGTCGGCTTTGCCGCGCATGATCGAGAAGCTGGAACTGCTGGGCTGCAGCCGGGGAGTGGTCGGCCTGGTGATCCCGGCCGGCTATTCGTTCAATCTCGATGGCACGAGCATTTACCTGTCGATGGCCGTGCTGTTCATTGCCCAAGCCTACGGCGTGACACTCAGCGTTGGGGAGCAGCTTTATTTGATGGGCGTGCTGATGCTGACCAGCAAGGGCTCCGCGGCGGTCACGGGAGGCGGCTTCGTCACGCTCGCCGCCACCTTGAGCAGCCACGCGGGTGCTGCCGGTCGAAGGCCTGGCCATTCTGCTGGGCGTCGACCGATTTATGAGCGAGGCCCGCGCGATCACCAACCTGATCGGCAACGGCGTGGCCACGATCGTCGTGAGCAAGCTGGAAGGCGAGTTCGACGAGGGTCGCTATCGGGCGGCGATTTCCGGGCATGCCTTGGATGTGCCCGGATTAGCGGTGGAAGTCACCGCGGACGTCGGGCGCGAGTCTCGGACGAGTGCGGCCGATTTGGCCGAGTGACGCAGTCCATTCAGCCGCGCGTCAGCCCCCCTCACCCTTCAGCTTGCGATAGCGCTCGATCAGCGAATTGGTGGAGCTGTCGTGCGTCAGCTTCGGCGGCTCTGGGGCTTCCAGTTCCGGCACGATGCGTTGGGCCAGCACTTTGCCCAGTTCGACGCCCCATTGATCGAACGAGTTGATGTGCCAGATCGTCCCCTGCACGAAGACCTTGTGTTCGTACAGCGCCACCAGTTTGCCGAGCGCCGCCGGCGTCAGTCGCTCCAGCAGCAGCGTGTTCGTGGGATGATTGCCGGGGAACGTGCGGTGCGGAACCTGGAAGTCCGGCACTCCGTCGGCCTTCACTTCGTCCGGTGTCTTGCCGAAGGCCAGGGCCTCGGTCTGAGCGAGGAAGTTGGCCATCAGCAAATCGTGATGCTTGCCCAACGGGTTGAGCGTATGGCAGAAGCCGATGAAGTCGCAGGGGATCAGCTTCGTCCCTTGATGAATAAGCTGATAATACGCGTGCTGGCCGTTGGTGCCGGGGGTGCCCCACACCACCGGGCCGGTTTGATAATCGACGTGGTTGCCGTCGAGATCGGTTTGCTTGCCGTTGCTCTCCATGTCGAGTTGCTGCAAGTATGCGCTGAAGCGGCCCAAGTAGTGGTCGTAAGGCAGCACGGCCAAGGTTTCGGCGTCGAAAAAGTTGTTGTACCAAATGCCCAATAGCCCCAGCAGGACGGGCAAGTTGCCCTCCAGCGGCGCGGTGCGAAAATGCTCGTCCATTTCGTGAAAGCCGGCCAGCATGTCGCGGAAATTCCGCGGGCCGATCGCAATCATCAGCGACAGGCCGATCGCCGAATCGAACGAATAACGGCCGCCGACCCAGTCCCAGAACTCGAACATGTTGGCCGTGTCGATGCCGAACTTCGCCACTTCCTTGGCGTTCGTCGAAACCGCCACGAAATGCTTGGCGATCGCGTTCTCGTCGTCCAGCCCTCGCAGGCACCAGTCGCGGGCCGAGTGGGCGTTGGTCAGCGTTTCTTGAGTGGTAAAGGTCTTCGAGGAGATGATGAACAAGGTTTCGGCAGGGTCGAGATCGCGGGTCGCCTCGGCAACGTCGGTGCCGTCGACATTCGAGACGAAGCGAAACGTCAGATCGCGCTGGCTATAATGCCGCAGCGCTTCATAGGCCATCACCGGACCCAGATCCGAGCCGCCGATGCCGATGTTGACCACGTTGCGAATCCGCTTGCCGGTATACCCCTTCCACTCGCCGCTGCGCACGCGATCGGAAAAGTCGGTCATGCGGTCGAGCACCGCATGCACCTCGCGGCACGACATTCTGGCCGTCGACCATAATAATGGCGTCGACCGGCGCGCGCAGCGCGACATGCAATACGGCCCGGCGTTCGGTGACGTTGATCTTGTCTCCCCGAAACATGGCTTCCATGCGCGCCGACAAGCCGGATTGCCTGGCCAACTCGACCAGCAGCTTCAGCGTTTCGTCGGTGACGCGGTTCTTGGAATAATCGAGGTAGATGCCGAGGGCTTCCAGCGTTAGCCGTTGGCCGCGACCCGGATCGTCGGCAAACAACTGCCGCAAGTGGACATTGCCGATCTGTTCGTAGTGCGCAGCGAGCTTCTGCCAGGCAGGGCTGCGGGTCAGGGCGGAAGCGCCGGTCGTCATGGCTGAGCTCCTGTTTTCTTGCGGGACGCTTGTTTTTTCGGAAGAATCCGCTGGGTGCGGACCGACATTGAGGGGCGTGGCGGGCACGTTATGGAAACCTTCCTCCCACAGTCGGAAGCCGCCGGCAAAGGCATTCGTATTGTCCCCCAGCCGGCACTTGGGCGGCAGTTGCTTGAGCTTGCGGGAGTTGCCGCCGCCGATGACGATGTAATCGGGCTCCAACGCCGCGTCCAGCTTGGCGATGACGTCTTCGACCAATGCTCGCCATTTCTTCTTGCCGTATCGATCCAACCCTCGCAGGCCCACGTAGTCCTCGAAGGTTCGCTTGCGGTAAGGCAAATGGCTGATTTCCATCGGCTCGATGATGTTGTCCACGATCATCGCGGATCCCAGGCCCGTCCCCAGGCCGAGAAACAGCATCTTGCCCCCCTCGTAGCTTCCTAATGCCTGCATCGCGGCGTCGTTAATCAACTTGGTGGGACAACCCAATGCGGCTTCGAAGTTGAAAGTCAACCAGCCCCGGCCGAGATTGTGGGGCTCGGATACCAGGCGGTTGCGCACGACCGGCCCGGGAAAGCCAACGGTCACCTGGTCGTACTGCCAGCCCTCTGCCGTTTGCAGGACGCCGGCTGCCATCTGCTCAGGCGTCATGGTCGGTCCGGAGAGAAACTTTCGCTCAACGGTTTCCCCGGTTGCCAGCAGCTTGACGCTCGTGCCGCCCACGTCCAATACCAAAGTCCGCATGGATAAGCCTTATAAAAAGGGGGGTCGGGAGTCATTTATCGCGCAGGATGACTCGGCGGCTTTTTTCGAGGCCGGCCGCGCGGGCGAAGGCTGGATTCCAAGCTAAGTCGCTTCGCCGCCGATCGTACCCAGGGAGCGCTGCCGTAGGGTTGCCCTCGCTGGACGCTACGCCGCAGCGTCTCCAAATCGCCGGCCGTCAGCACTCGATTGACCCGTCGCACCCAGTCTCGCGGTTCGACCACAGGCCAGCGGCTGAGTACTTTGGCGGACCAACTGGAGTCATTCAGCCGATGCCACAAGCTCGACCACGCCAATCATCGGCCCGCGCCACAAGTCTGCCGCGAACCGGGTTGCGTTCCACATAACGGGCGACTGTCAGAAAGTGCTCGTCAGACTGGACCGGAAACGACTTGAATCGTCCCTGATAGACAGGTCCGGAGCCGGCGGAATGGCGATTCGCGTGCCACCTTTGAGTGTGCGTCACGGTTAGCCAACGCATGACCTCCGACAATTCGCCATCCTCTCGCGGCCACATCAGCAGATGCCAGTGATTCGGCATCAGGCAGTTGCAGAGAACGCGAACTCCGGTCCGCTCGACAACCTCCTCCAAGACTTGCTCAAACGCTTCGTAATCGTCTGGCTTGTCAAACAAGGTCATCCGCCCCACGCCTCGATTGAGAACGTGGTAAACGATTCCTCCACCAGTTTGACGCAATCGCCTGGGCATGTTCCCGAGGTTACCAAAATCTCAGCCTAGCGTCAACAAAATGACTCCCGACCCCTTTTATCCCCGGGAAGCAAGTGGCCGAAGACTTGTTCGCGCAAGGCGCGGCGGCGTTGATCCAGCAATCGCGACGTGCGTAGGCACGGCTTCGCAAGTCAAAGCCGTAGGTCAGGCTCTCCCGTGCCTGACATGGCTGGGCAAACAGCTCGTACTATTGCCCCTATTTTGTGCGGACAGGGATGTCAGGCACGGGAGTGCCTGACCTACTAGGCTGAAGCCCGGATTCGCCAGTCGCGGTGTAGCCCCCCGCGTCTCACTCGCATCGCCGGCGACCTGCCTGACGCTTACGCGTCCGGTCACAAAATACCGGTTTGTTTGAGACAAGAACCTGATGCCATCATTCATCGTCACGCGTTCACTAAAGATTCGCTGGTTGGCTATGGCTTACTAGCGTCGACCTTTTCCCAGACACCGCGGAAAGGTGCGTCCGGTTCAACGAGTCGCCATGTCTCATTGGTCGACTTGCACCTAAACCATGTTTCAGCCTCTCCAACATTTGCAAAGCGATGCAAGACAGGCACCGGCTCCCAGTCGCCACTGCTTTTAAGCAAAGCCTGAAAGTCCAGAAATTCGCTCATATTAGAGAACTCGCCAGGCTCTATTGGCATGATTGTCATTTCAAAGGTCCTCCACCGACTCTCCAAGCTGGCCAAGAAAAGGTCGGGAGTCTTTTTTATGCTCGCGTCAATAGAGATGACTCCGCACTTCCCCGGCTCGCCTGTAGCTAATCCGCTTGGCAAAAGTAGAATCGGCTAGGCCGCCGGCGATTGGAGCACCTCGTGCAACCTAAAATGGAATTTGCCGAGCTTCCCGCCGTAATTTCCGGCGGTTATGGTCGAGATGCCCGCTCCAGCAGCCGCCCGAACGCCGGCCGCCATGGCCGCGGCGACCGCTTGTTCATCGATGCCGTCGATGACGATTTCGTAGGCCACATTGGCTGAGGGATCGAGTTGCGACCGGACGCGGCCGCGCAGCGTCGGACAATATGCGTCCGCCGTCGAGGCGCGCAATGCCTTATAGCGGGAACCGACCTTGCTGCCGCTGCGGGCCACGCCCCCGGGAAATGGCGTAATGACGCCCTTCTGCCGGGCAATGGCCGACACGGCGCGGCGGGCGGCGTCGAGCGCGGCCGTCATCTCCGCGGCCTCAATAATCAAGTTTCCGCCTCCCACCCCTTTCTCGACCCAGAGCTTGTCGACGACCAGGAATTCGCCGTCCATGACCGGCACGCGCCGATCGCGCTGGCCGGCCACCTGCTTGCTCTTTTGATACCCGTCGCCAAAGAATCGCAAATGCTGGCCAAGCGGAACCTGCACTTCGCCGGACGCCAAGCCATCGTAAACGGCGGTCGTCGGACAAGTCATCAAGCATTGGCCGGCCCGATTGGCCACCGCTTTGGCCAGCGAATCGGCGGCAAAGCCAAAGGCCAGCACCGCGGCCCCCGGCCGGCCGTCGGGCGTTTCCGCGGCAATCAGGTGACCTTCGACTCCGGCCTCGCAATCACAAGCGATGATCGACGTGCCGTAGCCCGTGAATTCAGTCAGCGCGGCATTGAGCCAGTAGTCGTCGTGGGCCGTAATGATCAGCCGCACGTAACGCATGCGAAATGCTTCGGCGAAGGCGTCGTCGATAAGCGTGCCGTCGATCTCCAATCCCCAAACTCCTGCGTTGAACCCTGGCTCGTGGCAACGGCCAAGGTAGCATGCCGCGTGGGTGAAGGTGAAGAGGCAGCAAGACGCTTTGGCTCACCAGGGCGGCTCGGCGAGACGTGGTTCCCGTAGGGCCGGCGGCTTGTTCAGGCGGCGTCGCGGCGGCCGAAATGAGGAGCGGGCAGCGGCTGCGGACGAACATTGGCGCCTATCCCAAAGAATTGCCCGATGCAGTGGACCACCGTCTGCTGTTCAATCTCGGTCAGTTCCGGAAAGATCGGCAGCGCGAGCGCCTCGCGGGCTGCCCGTTCCGATTCCGGCAAGCTGCCGGGAGCATAGCCCAAGTTGCGGAAGCATTCTTGCTGATGAAGGGCCAGCGGATAATAGATTTCCGTTCCGATGCGGCAGTCGGTCAAATGCTTGCGGAGCGCGTCGCGACGGTCGTTAGGCACTCGAATGACATATTGATTCCACACATGCCGCTGGTCCGGAGCGGCGACTCGGCAGCGTCACGACCCGATCCAAGCCGGCCGCGGTGAACAGCTCGCGGTAGCGCTGAGCGTTCGCGTCGCGCAGCACGCTCCACGGATCCAGGTAGGGAATTTTGACGTTCAGCACGGCGGCCTGCAGCGTGTCCAGGCGACTGTTGATGCCGACCACGCGATGATAGTAGCGCGGCTGCATGCCGTGTGCCCGCAGCAAACGGAGCGACTCGGCCAACTCCGGCCGATTGGTCGTCAGCATGCCGCCGTCGCCAAAGCCCCCCAGGTTCTTGGTCGGATAAAAGCTGATGCAGCCGATGTCGCCGAGGGAGCCTGCCCGACGGCCTTGAAACTCGGCGCCGATGGCCTGCGCGGCGTCTTCAACGACGGCCAGCCCATGCCGCTGGGCAATCTGGCCGATGGACTGCATATCGGCGCATTGCCCGAATAAGTGTACGGGAATGACGGCTTTGGCGGCCGGGGTGATCAGCTTTTCCAATTGAGTTGGGGACATGTTATACGTCGCCGGGTCGATGTCCACGAACACCGGCGTGGCGCCCAAACGGGTGACGGCGCTGGCCGTCGCAAAGAAGGTGTAACTGGGCAAGAGAACTTCGTCCCCGGGACCAATCCCCAGAGCCATCAAGGCCAGCAGCAGGGCGTCGCTTCCCGAGGCGCAAGCGACCGCTTCGGATGCCTGGCAGTACTTCGCCAGTTGCTGCTCCAATTGTTCGCAGTCGGGTCCGAGGATGAACCGGCCCGAATCGCAGACGCGCTCGAACGCGGCCCAGAGTTCCTGACGCAAAGGCCCGTTCTGCCGGGCAAGGTCCAACAGCGGCACGGGTGGAGTCGCGGAGATGCCGATTGCGGGTGCGGAAAACGAAACAGCGGGCGTTGACGACTTTGCGCTCATGCGACGGTACGTGGCCTCCCTGCCAGGCTTGCTTCTGAGATCTTGCATCCATGCGGCGCGGAACGTTTCCGCGGCAAGCGGGGCGGAAGGTATGCGGATCCACCCCCCGCGTCAAGAGCGAACGCCACGACAAAGAGGCGAACTCAGGGGGCGCACAACCGCGACAAATGCGTCGCACGGATACGACCAATTCCCAGACGCCTATCGGGCAGCCGCCAGCGGGCCCGCACTGCTGGGCAGCTCCATCCAAGCGGTGGCATGCATGCGACGTTCGCGGCGCGCTGCTGGCGCCGGTTGGGAGGCATCCTGCCACTCGACCAGTTCCCCGCGCATCACGCGTTGATTCGCGGGAGCACTGATACCGACTTTCATGCGTTTCCCCTGAATTTCCAGAACCGTCAGGGTGATATCGGAACCAATTTGAATGGTTTCCCCAGCCTTGCGGCTTAGCA
The DNA here is from genome assembly GCA_963807715.1 of uncultured Planctomycetia bacterium. GTDB lineage: Bacteria > Planctomycetota > Planctomycetia > Pirellulales > PALSA-1355 > CAWECK01. The sequence goes on along the minus strand of CAWECK010000007.1, from coordinate 418,939 downwards.
CTAGCATGATAAGTTCCCTCCATGAAAAAGAAAGTTAAAGTTACCCCCCTTGGCAACCGGAACCTGCGACGAAGCAATCGTTGGGCCAATCGAATCGAATCTTAGAAATGAGCAATTTCTCGGCTTCTTTTTGTCCAAGTTGGCAGAGGCTTGGCGGCTTGATGGGCGACTACGGGCCAGCCCGGTGACTTTTTGCCCACGGGGATGGTTTGCAAAGTTACACAGGTCTGACCGGTGGAACGTGCCCTCTTAGGACCGGACGACGCTAGCAAGTGCGTAGCTAGTGAAGCCGGGTTGGCGCCATTTCCTGGGAGCGGCCGGAGGCGATCGCAGCAACGGCAGGCAGGAAGGAGTGGCCGGAAATGAACGGAAATAATGAGGGTCCGAGAGACGCTGCTCGGGGCGTCGGCCGTTGGCGATTCGTCCGAGATTATCCCGTCCGATTCGTGTTGTCGTTTGAGGATCTTCGTTCGTTCTTCATTTCCGTACATTTCCGGCCAATTCTTCATCGGTGACCGACGATCGCCGCCGCGCCTCACTGGTCGCAAATCCCGCCCGCCTGTTACAATGGCGAGCCGGAAATCAATCAAACCGTGGGAATCGGGTCATGGTGCAAATCGATGTTGAATATCAAGGAGACCTGCGCTGTAAAGCGCGGCATGTGCCTTCCGGCCGTGAATTGCTGACCGACGCGCCTGTGGATAATCAGGGCAAAGGCGAGTCGTTTTCTCCCACGGACCTGGTCGCGACAGCTCTGGCGACATGCATGGCAACGATCATGGGCATCTTCGCCCAGCGGCACGAAATTGATCTGCGCGGCATGAAGTTGTCGGTCACGAAGGAAATGGCCACCGGCTCGCCGCGGCGGATTGCTCGGCTGACCGTTGACATCTGGGTTCCCTGCCCGGCCAATCATCCCCAGCAAGAAGCCCTCCAGCGGGCCGCGCTTACCTGTCCAGTGCATCACAGCCTGCATCCGGAGATCGACAAGCCGGTCGTGTTCCATTGGCAGGACGCAAGATGAGTGAATTGCTGGACAAGACTGCCAGTTCAGCAGCCTCGCGGACCGTGGACTCGTCCAGGGACTCGCCGAGCGCCGATCAGCCGCGATCGGGCCGTGGCAGGTTCACGGCCATTCTGTGGCGGCTCGTGCATCTGGCCACGCTGAGCGTGGCCGGCGTAGCGCTGGCCGGTTATTGCGGCCGGTTAGGCTGGCTCTTTGAATTGGCCAGTCACTTCCGCTTGCAATACGGGGTGTTGTTGGCGGCCAGCAGTCTTTGTTATCTGGTTGGCCGCCGCGGGCGCGCAGGTCTGGCGGCTGGTTTATTGAGCGCGGCCAATCTCTGCCTGGTGGTCTCTGTCGGCTCGCCACCTCCCAAGCCAGAAGACCGGACGGTCGTTCGCGTCGTGTTCTGCAACGTGCTGGCGAGCAACCAACACCGCGAGCGGCTCTTGGAATTCGTACGGGAGACGAGTCCCGATCTGGTGGTGCTGGTTGAGGTGAACTTTGAATGGGCCGAAGCGTTGCAGCCTTTGCACGGCACGTATCCTTACCGCCGCGTGTCATCCGCCCACGGGGGCTGGGGCATGGCTCTGTTCAGCCGGATTCCGCTGGACGACGTCGAGCAGACCATGATCGGCCGGGGAGCCGATAATTCGCTGGCGATAGTTGCTCGGCTACGGATCGACGGACAACCGCTGACCGTGATTGGCACGCATCCCTGGTCGCCGGTCTCGCCCATTAGGCTCGCGGGTCGCAACCGGCAACTCGCAGATCTGGCAGTGCTCGCCCAACGGCAGCGCGGACCGGTCGTGCTGCTGGCCGACTTGAACACCAGTCCCTGGTCGCCGTACTTCCTGGACTTGCTGTCAGCGTCCGGTTTGCGAGACAGCCGCCAGGGATTCGGACTCCAGGCTTCCTGGCCGACGTTTTTCGCGCCCGCCCGAATTCCGATCGATCATTGCCTGGTGTCGCCGGAGATCGCGGTTCACGATCGAACGATCGGACCGAAGGTGGGCTCAGACCATTTTCCGGTCGTCGTCGACTTCTCAATCTGGCCGTAAACTGGCTAATGATGGCCCCCGGCTGGATCTGCCGGCTCGATCGACGTCCCAGTCGGAGCGGATGCGACTGCGGCTCCTGAGTCGGTTGCCAGAGCGGAGTTGGCAGTTTTTCGCGTTAGCGATCCTTGAATTGGGTTAGCCACCCCCCAGCCGGCGTTTCTGCCAAGCGGCGGCATTTTACCCCAGCTTCAAGCCATCTGGGCCCTTTTTTCGAGTGGCCGAATCGTCCACGCAGGCCACCGATGGGGTCCGGGTCCAAAATGTTTAGTATCTGAAATTCGCATTTAGTTTCATCGTGGGATAAGATTATGCACATCCCAGGCAGGGGCCGGTTTTATTGTCGCCTTAGGGCGTTCAGCACGTACGATCCATTTCTTAGGAATGGTCTATGGCTCCTGCCGTTCATTGCACGGCGCTTGTGGGCTGGCCGACGAAGCAACCCACGGGTCGCCCCACGGCTTGTTGGAACATCGCGCGGCGAAGCGTGATTCGCCAGTTGATCGGACTTTCGGCGGCGCTGGCCTTCTCCGCCGCGCTGGCCTGGTCGGCAATGCTCTCGGCTGAAGAAAAAATCGACGGCATCAACAACGACGTCAAGAGCGACGTCAAGAGCACTGCCAAGAAACCGAATGTGCTGTTCATTTCCGTCGACGACATGAATTGCGACCTCGGTTGCTACGGGCACCCGCTGGTCAAGTCGCCGAATATCGATCGACTGGCGGCGCGGGGCACGCGCTTTGACCGGGCGTATTGCCAGTTTCCGTTATGCTCGCCCAGCCGAAGTTCGATGCTGACCGGCCTGCGTCCGGACACGACCACGGTGTTCGACTTGAAGAAGCACTTTCGCACGGTGCTGCCCGACGTGGTCACGCTGCCGCAGATGTTCATGCATGGCGGTTACTTCAGCGCACGGGTCGGCAAGATTTTTCATTACGGCAATCCCGATCAGATTGGCACGGCCGGGCTCGACGATCCGGCGTCGTGGAACATCACGGTCAATCCGCGCGGACGCGACAAGACCGAGCAGAACAAGATCATCAACTACACGCCTAAGCAAGGGCTGGGCGCCTCGCTCAGTCTGCTGAAGGCCGAAGGAGACGACTCGCAGCAAACCGACGGCATCGTGGCCACGGAAACGATTGCCTTGCTGGCCGAACATAAAAACGAGCCGTTCTTTATTGCCGCCGGCTTCTATCGGCCCCACTGTCCTTATATATCTCCCAAAAAATATTTCGACTTGTATCCGATCGAACAGATTCAGCTTCCCATCGGCTACGACCATGTCCAGCACTTGCCGCCGCCGGCTTTAGCGTCCACCCGGCCGTGGCCGTGGTACGGGGCTAGCGAACAGCATGCGCGCGAGGCGAAACAGGCCTATTACGCGGCGATTTCCTTCGCCGACGCCAACGTCGGAAGGTTGCTCGACGCGCTCGACCGCCTGGGCCTGACGGACAGCACCATTGTGGTTTTTTGGAGCGATCATGGGTACCACGTCGGCGAGCATGGTCTGTGGGCCAAGCAGAGCCTGTTCGAAAACTCGGCGCGCATCCCGCTGATCATTGCGGCACCCGCGCAGAAAGGGGCGGGGCAAAGTTCTCCCCGCACGGTCGAAGCCTTGGATATCTATCCCACGCTGGCCGATCTGTGCAATCTCGCGCCGCCGCCAAATCTTGCCGGAGTGAGCTTGAAGCCGCTGCTCGACGATCCGCAGGCGGCGTGGGACCGGCCGGCCTTTACGCAACTGCAGCGAGGTCACTTTCCCGGTCACAGCGTCCGCACGGAACGTTGGCGTTACACCGAGTGGGACAACGGTCGTCGCGGCGCCGAACTCTACGACTACCAGAACGATCCGCAAGAAGAACACAATCTGGCGGACGATCCCCAGCACGCCACGACCGTCGCCGAGCTCAAGGCCTCATTGATGAAGAACCACCCGGTGAGCGTTCAGCCGTGAACGCGCGAAGATGAAGCGGTTTTTAACAAAAACTGCTTCGTTCGCCCGCATTGAATTCTGAATGAACCTCGGCCTAGGTTCCATCTTTCAGTTTCTTACGTTTTCGCCATAGCGTTGAAGAGTCGATGCCCAGGATGCGCGACGCTTCTTCCAGCGACGCCGTGCGCGCCAGCACCGCGAGGATATGTTGTTGCTCCAGTTCCTCTAACGACAAATCGCCGCCAATGCGGGGCAAACCGGCTTTGCGGCTTTGGCCCAGCATGCGTTCCGGCAAGGCCGGCGGGTCGATCACCTGAGCCGGCCACAGAATGACGGCGCGCTCGATTGTGTTGCGAAGTTCGCGGACGTTGCCCGGCCAGGAATAACTGAGCAGAATCTCGGCAGTGGTCGGGGACAATTCCTGAGTGGCCCGTCCCACCGCACCGCGCAAAGAACTCCAGAAATCGCTGCGCCAGCGGCAGCAAGTCGTCGGTGCGCTCGCGCAGCGGCGGCACCCGCACTTCAATCACATTCAGCCGGTAAAAAAGATCCTCGCGAAAACGGCCCTCGGCAACGTCGGCCTCGAGATCGCGGTTCGTCGCCGCCACCAGCCGCACATCGGCCTGCCGGGTCTGGTTTTCTCCCAGCCGCTCGAATTCCTTGTCTTGCGCGAAGCGGAGCAGCTTGGATTGCAAGCCAGGGGAAATTTCGGCGATCTCGTCGAGGAACAACGTTCCTCCTTCGGCAACCTCCACGCGCCCCGCCTGAATCGTGACGGCGCCGGTAAACGCACCCCGGGCGTGTCCGAACAGTTCGCTCGTCAGCAGGTCTTCCGACAACGTCGGGCAATTCACAACGACGAAGGGCCGGGCCGCTCGTCGGCTTTGCACGTGCAAGGTGCGCGCGAGGACACCTTTGCCGGTTCCATTTTCGCCTCGCAGCAGGACCGGCGCCTCGGCTCCCGCCGCACGCCGCACGACATCCAACGTGGCCCGCATGGCCGGCGACTGCGTGGCCAGATCGATTTCCGGAATGGCCTGTTTGAGTTGCTGATCGAGTTCCGCCAGCCGCCACTGGGTCGCGCGCTGCTCGGCGACTTTGGCCACCAGGTGCCGGATTTGATCGGGGACAAACGGCTTGGATAGATAGTCGACCGCGCCGCGTTTGATGGCCTCGACGGCGGTGTCGAAAGTGGCATAGGCCGTGAGGATGACAACCGCCAAATGCGGGCTCTCAGCCAGAAGCCTCGGCAAGAGCTCCAGGCCGCTGGTCTCGCGAAGCCGCAAATCGACAAACGCCATGTCGAAGCTACGCTGGCGCGAGGGCGGCCAGCGCCGCCTCGCCAGAGGCCGCCACGGCAACCTCGCAGCCCATGCTTTCCAGGCACAATTCGAGCGTGGCTCGGATGTTTTTCTCGTCGTCGACGACGAGGACACGCATTTTCGTGAGCAGGTCAGCCATACGGGTGACGCAAAGTCTCGGTCTGAAGTGCAATCAGAACAAGTTTAAGTATGAAGTGTTGCGCGAGACGCGGGAAGTAGGAAGCGTCAAAGCAGCGCGAGCCGCCCCTAAATTCGCGGTAATCTTTTGACCCCGGAATTCAGGCTTCCAAGAAACAGAAAGCGGGCTCGTCGCGCTTCTGGAGACGCACGACGGCCCGCTTTACAAGGCTTCTGACGCCGGCTAACCAAGTGGGGAAGAGCCGGCAATCGTGACAGCTAGGCTGGTACGACCGAAGCTGCCCGGGGGCCTTTACCCTTGGGCGCCTGGCCCTCTTCGACGGTGTATTCGACCTGCTGACCTTCGGTCAGATTGTCGAAGCCCTGGTCCGCGACCGTCGAGTGGTGAAAAAAGACGTCTTCACCACGATCCGTCTGAATGAACCCAAAACCTTTTTCCTGCACCAGTTTCTTGATCTTTCCGACCGCCATAACTCGCAAACTCCTAACGGAAAACAGAAAACGAAAGTACGGGTGAGAAACCAAACCGCAAGCGCCCGCGGCGCGGTTGAGCCTCCGCTACCGGGGGCCAGGGGAGATCGTAACACATCTAAGACGCTTGATGAATAGTTCAACTACCGCAAAATCGGAAACTTTTTTCGGAGATCCAGTCAGAAATCCGGGAAAATCTCCGGTAGTCCGAAAGGCCCGTCTGTGCCGGCCGCATCTGCGTCGGTGAACCGCATCCGGCCGGCACAGGCGGTCCTCCAGCCTGCCCGTCGGCCTCGACCGTGGCCGCAACGAGGTCCGCGGTTTACAATCGTGTCGCGGCCGACGCTTGTCGCGCTCGACGCTCGTAGACGTTCTCGGAATAAGCCACGGCGAGCGGCCGATACAAACTCAACACGAACGATCCCGAGTGGTTTGCCATGCACGTTCCGTTTCCGCTTGACCGGCCCTGGAACATGGTTTTCGCCGCAACTCTGGTTCTGGGTGGAATTCTAGTCGGTTGGCCGCCGCCGTTGGCGCTGGCCGCCGAGACTGATCCGCTGGACGTGCTGAGCCGCATCGAGCGTCAGGGCGCCGACAACGAGGCGGCCAGCGCCGCCTGGCGCCGTCTCTTGCAGGGGGGCCCCGAGCAACTTCCGCAACTGCTGGCGGCCTTGGACAATGCCACGCCGCTGGGGGCCAACTGGATCCGCGCGGCAATTGACGCCATCGCCGAACGGGCACTGGCCCGCGGAGACAAACTTCCGATCGACAAGCTCGAGGCCTTCGTGAACGACACGACCCATGCGCCCGAGCGCGCCGATTGGCCTACGAATGGATCTCCCGGGCTGACAAGGGGGCGCCGGACCGGTTGATTCCCGGCATGCTGGATGACCCCAGCGTGGAGCTGCGCCGCGACGCCGTGGGCCGGCTGTTGATCCAAGCCGCCAACCAGTTAGCGGCCAAAGAACGGGACGCCGCCTTGATCACTTATCGGCAGGCCGTGACCGCCGCGCGCGATCCGGATCAAGTCAAAGCTGCCAGCGACGCGCTCAAGCAACTGGGGCAGCCCGTCGATCTGGCGAAACACTACGGCTTTGTGCGGCACTGGCATGTCATCGGGCCATTCGACAACGACGGCAAGAAAGGCTTTAACGTCGTGTATTCGCCCGAAACGGAACCCGGCAAAGCAAACGACCTGGCGGCCGTCTACGAGGGGAAGCTGGGACCGGTGCGGTGGCTGGACCATACGACGACCGACGAACTGGGGCACGTGGATCTGAATGCCTTGCTAGGCAAGCACAAGGGAGTGATCGGTTATGCGGTTGCCGAGTTGAACAGCCCGGCCGAGCGGGCCGTCGAGTTTCGCATGGGAAGCGGCAACGCGAACAAGATCTGGCTCAACGGTGAATTGCTGTACAAGGCCGAGATTTATCACGCCAACGTGAAGATGGATCAGTACGTCGCCCGCGGACGCCTGAAGACCGGCCGCAATATTCTGCTATTGAAGATCTGCCAGAATGAGCAAACCGAAGACTGGGCAGCCGATTGGAAATTCCAACTGCGCGCCTGTGACGCAACCGGTGGAGCAGTGCCGCTGGAGAAATAGCGAATGGACTTGCGTCGTAGCGAAATAAACGAGGATTTATGAGGAAGACAGGAAAGGAAGAAGTCAGGAAACGAAGAAATTGGGCCCCCGAATTTTGGACCCCTTCCGGAAGGCGTTCCATATCTTGCTTTCTTCCCGCTCTCCTTCTCGTCTTCGCTCTGCTTTTTCCTGGCTTCCTGCCTTTTTTATAACAACCCTGTCCTCCTTGGTCCGAGTCTTCCCATGCGAAAGCGACTGAAAATCTTAATGGACAAACCGACTATTTGTAACCGCGAGGCGGTGCCGGTCGCGTTCCTTTTTGCATTTACTTTCGTCATCATTGGCGGCGGCGCGGATTGGCTGCAGTTCCGTACCGCCGCCAGCAACAGCGTTGCCCAGGGCGAAAGCCTGCCCGAGAACCTGGACGGCCCAGGCGCAGTTACGTGGCGGGCAGATTTGCCGGGACGCGGCGCGTCGAGCCCGATCGTGATCGGCGACCGGGTAGTGGTGACCGCTTCCAGCGGATTCGATCAAGACCGGCTGCATGTGTTGTGTTTCGCATCTGGCAGCGGACGCCAACTTTGGGAGCGGCAATTTTGGGCCACCGGCCGCACGATTACCCATCCGACCAGTTCGACCGCCGCCCCGACGCCGGCCAGCGACGGCAAACTGGTGTTCGCCTTCTATTCGTCGAACGACCTGATTTGCCTGGACCTCGACGGAAACTTGCAGTGGCTGCGCGGCCTGGCCTACGATTATCCGGCCGCGGGGAACGACGTGGGAATGGCCTCGTCTCCGGCGGTGGTCGGGGATACGGTCGTCGTGCAGATTGAAAACCAGGGCGACTCCTTCGCCGCTGGGCTCCAGCGAACGACCGGCCACACCCTGTGGCGGATTCCCCGCCCACCGCTAGCAAGTTGGACTTCGCCGATCGTGATGCGCGATCCCGCCGCCGAGCCCGTGGTGCTACTGCAATCTCCCACGGAGCTGACGGCCCACGATCCGGCGACCGGCGCCCTGCTGTGGACGTTCCAAGAAAACTGCGAGGGCATTCCTTCGGCGGTAACCAGCGGCGGGCTGGTGTTCGTTCCGTCGAAGGGAGTGACCGCATTGAGGCCGACACCCGGGCGAGAGGAGCCGGATGTGCTCTGGCATGAAAATGCGATTAAGCCGGGCGCGGCCAGCCTGATCGCAGGCGACGGGCGGCTCTACGCCCTCAACCGCGCCGGCGTATTGAATATCGCCGACATGCAGTCTGGCCGCAGCCTTGGCAAGTTGCGTTTGGAAGGCTCCTTCTGGGGCACGCCGGCGCTCGTCGGCGACCGCCTGCTATGCGCCAGCCATGAGGGCGTGTTGGAAGTGGTGCAACTTTCCGACGACGGGCATCCGGCGAAAATCGTGGGCCGAGTGCCGCTGAACGAAACAATCCAAAGCTCGCCGGCAATCGCCGGCGGCGCCGTTTACTTGCGAAGTGATAAGCATCTTTGGAAGATCGGCGAAGGGACCAAACCCTAACAAAACAAAGACCCCCGCCCCCTTTTCCGCGCTTCGAGCGCGCCGAGACGTCGATCCATCATTATTACGCAGGGGCGCGTCACGGCTTCAGCGGGGTCAGCACCAGCAGGTTTTTGCCTCCATGCTGTTCTTGCGGGCCCATGGCGCAGTAGCGCGGTGGCGGGATGCGGTCGCCGGGGGCTAACGTCTTGGTGTCTAGCGGGCGCATGACGTAGGACCGGCGGGCGATCTGCGATGGCTTGCCTTCCGGGATCAGCTTGCCGCCGATCAGGCGCTTGGCGACTTGAAAAAAGGTGACGTCCACGATGGCGGCGTCCGGCGCGAGGATCTGCTCGACTCGGATATCGACCGTGTCCGGGTCGATTTCGCCCGCGTGGCCGACCTTGTAGACCATGGCCGGCGCTTTACCGGCCTGATTGCGCGTGACTGCCAATTCCTGCTTGAGCGCCGCGGCACGTTCGGCGCGCTGCTCCGGCGGTAGTTTGGCCTTGGGCAGGTTCTTCAGCTCCGCAGTGAGGCGGTCGATCGCTTGTTTTCGCTCGGCCTCCCCTGCGGCTAGCAGTTCCTTGACGGACGTGATTGGCGGCGCGGCAGCGGCCTGCGCTGCGGCGGGCTCTGACTTGGATCCAGCGCTGGCAGGCGGCTCGTCGGCTGCCAGCAAGAGCGGGAACAGGAGACAGATGGCTTGCATGGACGGTCACGCCAGAGATAAAGAGAAAGCCGGGGGTTGCAGACCATCTCATTCTATAGCAGCCTAGTAGGTCAGGCACTCCCGTGCCTGACATCCCTGTCCGCACAAAATAGGGGCGATAGTACGAGCTGTTTGCCCAGCCATGTCAGGCACAGGAGTGCCGTGACCTACGACTTTGACTTGCGAAACCTTGCCTACGCACGTCGCGATTGCTGGATCAACGCCGCCGCGCCTTGCGCGAACAAGTCTTCGGCCACTTGCTTCCCGAGGCTGGCGGCATCGGCAAGGTCGGGCGTCTGTCCCACTGACGCAAGACGCTGGGTGCCGTCGGCGCTGAGCACCACGGCGTCCAACTCAAGCTCGCCGTTTTCAGTGGTCCGTCCCCAGGCACCCACCGGCGCCAAACAGCCGCCGAGCAATGTCAGCAACAGCGAGCGCGCTCGGCCAGCACCGCCGCGTGAGTTGCCGGATCGTTGAGAGCGTCTACCGCTGACCGGGTCCGCTGGTCGCCAGCCCGCGCCTCGATGCCCAAGGCTCCTTGTCCGACCGCCGGGAGCATTTCCGGCGGCGATAGCACTTGCGTAATGTGAGCCGTGAGTTGCAAGCGGTTGAGACCGGCCTCGGCCAGCACGATGGCGTCGTACTCGCCGGCCTGCAACTTGCGAATTCGCGTGTCGACGTTGCCCCGAATATCGACGAAGCGCAGATCGGGCCGCAGATGTAACAATTGGGCTCGCCGCCGCAGGCTGCCGGTTCCCACGACCGCTCCGTTTGGCAGCTCGGCAAGCGTCAGGTTGTTGCGGCTGAGCAACGCGTCGCACACGCTTTCCCGCGGGGGCACGCCGGCCAGCGCGAGTCCCGGCACGTGCTCCGTGGGCAAATCCTTCAGACTATGAACGGCCAGATCGATGCGGCCGTCGAGCAAAGCATGCTGCAATTCCTTGGTAAACAGTCCCACCCCACCGGCTTCGCCGAGCGGACCGCGAACGATGTCGCCATGAGTGGTGATCGGCACGAGCTCCACGGCGTGTCCGCAAGCCTGCAAGCGCGCCGCGACCCATTCAGCCTGCCAGCGGGCCAACGCACTGGCTCGAGTTCCAATTTGCAAAGCGCGGGTGGTGTCCATGAGCGGTTTGGGACTCAGGGGAGAGGCACACTTCTATAATCCGTATGTTGCTCGCTCATCGAAGACGCCGCAAGCCGCAATTACCGGCGGCTTCCGCCGAGTGCTCAACTGTCGACGGCCCGCGCCAACACCGCCACGGCGACGAATTCCGCGCCGCCCCGCCGCAGTGTCTTGGCGGCTTCGTTGGCAGTCGCTCCGGTGGTCATAATGTCGTCGACCAGCAAAACCCGGGCGTCGGCGAGGTTCTTGGAGGATCGGGCACGAAAGGCGCGGCGGAGATTCTGTTGTCTTTGCCAGGGCGTCAGGTGGGCCTGCGGCTGCGTCCTCCGCGTGCGACGCAGCAAACGGGGCCTTATGGGGACCGACAATGTTTTTGCCAGCACGCCGGCCACGACCTCCGGGCTGTTGACGCCGCGCCATAATCGACGGCTCCAATGCATGGGAATCGGGACGATGCAGGTCGGCCGCAGGGCCGCGATTTCGGACCCGCGCTGGGCGACCAACAGTCGGCCTAATGCCACCATCAAGGGTTCCTCATGCTGATGCTTGGTGCGCAGGACGGCGTCGCGCAGAGTCTGTTCGTAACGCCCCAATCGCACGACCGCATCGAATCGTGCCGGGCGCCGTGCGCAGTTGGGACAGGACAGCAAGATATCGCCCGTGCCGGGGAGGGGCCCGGCGCAGCGCGGACAGGCGGGTCTCGCGTCGACGAGCTTGGGCCGGCATGCGTCGCACAAGGCCACGGAATCCGCCGCGTGGCTACACAATTCACCGCACAGGGTGCATGCCGGCGGATAAAGCAGCTCCAGGCCGGATCTCGCCCAGAGAGTGCCGGTTCCCAGCCAGCGACGAATGGCCGTTGGGGCCGAAGCGGCTACCGCATTAGTAAAACGAAAGGGCATATCAGGGCCTTGCCGGCAGATTTCCCAGAACCAGCACCAGCCTTATTGTGTCACGAAATAGCCGCCTTACCTACAATTTGGCTGGAAGGGTCCGATATTGACCTATTTAAGCAAATTACCCTATTCTCCTGGACTCGCGGCCAACGTTGGCGACCTGGTTTTTCATGCCGTGTGTCCGGGAAGCACTTTTTGTTGCCGCGGAGGACGCCATGGCTACGCAAACCCATTTGAGTCAACGAGTCGCTTGGGCCGGAAATCAACCGATCAGTCGGCTGATGCACCTGGCTTTGGCCCGGCCGGAGCTGATTTCGTTGGCGGCAGGGTTTGTCGATCAGCAGACCCTGCCCGTCGAAATCACGGCCCGCGCGGTCGAGGCGGTGCTGAGCGATCCGCGGGTTGCCCAGGCCGCGCTGCAATACGGCACCACACCGGGGCTGCCCGAACTGCGCGAGGCCGTTTTGTCTCGGCTCGCTGCAGCGGACGGAGTGACGACGTCTGAGTTGCCGCTCAGCGTTGACAATGTCGTGCTCACTGCCGGCAGCAATCAATTGCTGCACCTGGTCACCGAGGTTCTGCTCGATCCGGGCGACATCGTGCTGTGCGCAGCGCCGACCTATTTCGTCTTCCTCGGTCTGCTCGCCGGCGTGGGGGCTCGCGCGCTGGGGGTGGCCGCCGACGAGCATGGGTTGATTCCCGCCGCGCTTGAGGAACAGTTGGAACGTCTCAGGGCGTCCGGAGAATTGCCGCGCGTCAAGGCGCTCTACGTGACCAGCTATTACGACAATCCCAGCAACGTCAGCTTGCCTGCGGAGCGCCGCGAGGAAATCGTCGAAATCATCAAACGCTCTTCGAGCCAGAGTCCCATCTACATTATCGAGGACGCTGCCTACCGCGAGCTGCGTTATGGCCAGCCCGATGTGCCGAGCCTGCGCAGCTTCGATGCCGAGGGAGACACGGTGATCGTCGCCGAGACGTTCTCCAAGAGTTTCTCGCCCGGCGTGCGCGTGGGTTGGGGCGTGCTGCCGCCGGCGCTCGTCGAGCCGGTTTGCGAACTTAAAGGGAACATGGACTTCGGCTCGGCATGCTTCAACCAGCACGTGATGGCGGCGGTGCTGCGGCTGGGACTGTTCGAACCGCAAGTCCAGGAGCTGCGCGAACATTATCAAACCAAGCTGGCGGCGATGCTGGCGGCCGCCGACGAACATCTGGCGCCGATTGCAGGAGTCCGCTGGAACGCGCCGCGGGGCGGCCTGTACGTTTGGCTGCGATTGCCACAGTGGCTGGACGCCGGTATTGATGCTCCCTTGTTCAGCCGCGCCATGGCGAACGGCGTTTTATACGTGCCCGGCGAATACTGCTTTCCGGGTGAAGGCGTGCCGCGCCAGAGCCACACGATCCGCTTGAGTTTCGGCCTCCAAAGTGCCTCACGGCTGCGGCACGGAGTGGCGGCCCTGGCCGAGGCGATCCGCGTGCTACACACAACCGACGAAGCGTAAGTGCAAGATGCTATTAATCGATCGATACCTGCTGCGGCAGTTCGCCCAGAACCTGCTGATCTTTTTTTTCAGCCTGACGGGCCTGTACGTCATCATCGACGCCTTTAACAACCTGGAAGAGTTCATCACGTTTGCGGAGCATAACCGAGCCCTCGCCACGCAGCAGATGGTCGGGATCGGTTCGACTGCGGCCGCGAGCGGCGACCAGCGCGGCAACCTGTTCGCGATCATGGCCGCCTATTATTATCCCCGGGCCATTTCATTTTTTGATCGCACCAGCGGCGTCTTGACGCTGATCAGCGCCATGTTCACCGTCACCTGGATTCAGCGGCACAACGAGCTGACGGCCTTGCAGGCGGCCGGCGTGGCCAAATTCCGCGTGCTCAGGCCGGTGGTGGCGGCGGTATTGGCCATCGCCGTTCTTGCCGCGGTCAATCGCGAATTGGTGATCCCTTGCTACAAGTACGAATTGAGCCACAATGCTCAGAACCTGGGAGGCTCCAACGGCAGGGAACTTCAGCCGCGCTACGATAACCGAACCGATATTTTGCTGCGCGGTCAACAGTTATTCGCCCATCAGCAGCGAATCCATCACCCCAATTTCATGCTCCCCTCGACCTTGGACGAGTATGGCAACAAGCTGGCGGCAGAGGACGCTTACTACAAGCCGGCCAGTGGATCACTTCCTTCAGGCTACTTGTTCGTGAAACTGTCCCCATTGAACTTCGACCAGAAACCGTCGCTCAAGCTGGGCGATCGAACAGTGCTCTATACTCCGCAGGACACGCCCGAACTCCAGAAGGGCGAATGCTTCGTCGCCAGCGAGGTGACTTTCGAGCAGTTGGAAGACGGCGGCAGTTGGCGGCAATACTCGTCGACATTCGAGTTGGTCAGGGGCCTGCGCAATCCAAGTCTCGACTTCGGCGCCGACGTGCGGGTGGCCATTCACGCGCGATTGGTGCAACCGTTGTTGGACGTCACCCTGTTGTTTCTGGGCCTCCCGCTGATCCTGGCGCAGGAAAATCGCAACGTATTTCGCGCGATTGGGTTGTGTCTTGTGTTGGTGCTGGCGTTTATGCTGGTCGTTATCGCTTGCAACTATCTAGGCACGGCGTACGTGGTCAACCCGGCTTTGGCGGCGTGGCTGCCGCTGATGATCTTTGTGCCCTGCGCCGTGGGAATGTCGGATCCGCTGCGAGCATGAGACGATTGGGGTAATCTAGAGAGCGTGTGTTTTTCAACCGGTTCGTCTGCGGCGGAGCAGGAAGATCGGTTGGGGGCCATGCATCCCAAGGAAATGCCATGAGCGGCGCGAACTGGCAACCGACCGACGCAGCGGACGATCGGCTCTGGGTCGACGGGCGGCCCTGGGTCGACGGGCTCACGATTCCGCAAGTGCTGTTGGCTACGGCCGCCCGCTATCCCGAACACGAAGCCCTCGTATTCCCGTTTCGCTCTTTCCGCATGCGCTATCGGGAATTCTCCGCGGAGGTCGATCGCGCCGCCCGCGGGCTCTTGGCCCTGGGCATTGAACCGGGACAGCACGTGGCCGTCTGGGCCACGAATGTGCCCGAGTGGGTGCTGCTGCAATTCGCCACCGCGCGGATGGGCGCGGTGCTGGTCACCATCAATCCGGCCTATCGGCCTTACGAGCTCGAATTTGTCCTGAACCAATGCGACGCGGTGGGCCTGCTGCTGGTCAGCCGCTTCAAGACGTCCGATTATTACGCCATGCTGGAAGAAGTCTGTCCGGAGTTGAAAATGACCGCTCCCGGCGACTTGCATTGCGACAAATTTCCGCGCTTGCGATGGATCGTGGGTCTGGAAAAGCATGCACCGCCAGGGGGGATTGCCTGGGACGACGTGTGCTCTTTGGCGGACGCGGTGCCGGCCGCGCGGTTGGAAGCAATCGGCCGCACGCTCGCCGCCGAGCACCCGGTGAATATTCAGTACACTTCCGGCACGACGGGCTTTCCGAAGGCGGCCACGCTGAGTCACCGCAACCTGCTCATGAACGTGTTTCACTTCGGCCAGTGCTTGCACTTAACGGCCGACGATCGGATGTGCATTCCGGTGCCGTTCTATCATTGCTTTGGCTGCGTGCTGGGGACGACTTGTGCCGTCGTGCATGGCGCCGCCATGATCATTCCGGCTGAGTCGTTCAATCCGTCCGCCACGCTCGAAGCCGTGGAGCGAGAACGGGCAACCTGCTTGTATGGCGTGCCGACGATGTTCATTGCCGAGTTGCACGATCCCAAGTTTGCCGAGCGGGATCTCCGCTCATTGCGCACCGGGCTGATGTCCGGCAGCCCCTGTCCGATCGAGGTCATGCGGCAGGTGGTAGACCGCATGGGGATTCGCGAGATTACGATCGGTTACGGTCAGACCGAGGCCTCGCCGATCATTACGCAAACCCATGCCGACGATCCTTTGCAATTGCGGGTCGAAACCGTCGGCCGGCCGATTCAAGGCGTGGAAGTTAAAATCGTGGATCCGCAATCCGGGGTGGAATTGGGTGACGGACAGCAGGGGGAGCTTTGTGCCCGGGGTCATCTGGTCATGCTCGGCTACTACAAGAATCCGGCCGCCACGCAAGCGGCAATCGACCCCGATGGCTGGCTGCATACGGGGGATTTGGCGATTCGGCTGCCGAGCGGTTATTATCGAATTACCGGGAGGATCAAGGACCTGGTCATTCGCGGCGGCGAGAACATTTATCCCCGCGAGATCGAAGAGTTTTTGTTCACCCACCTCGCCGTCGAGCAGGCCGCTGTGGTGGGTTTGCCCGATCCGAAATATGGCGAAGAACTTTGCGCCTGGATCAAGCTGAAGCCCGGCGCGACGTGTGCGACGGAAGAAATTCGGCAGTACTGCCGCAGCGAATTGGCCCACTATAAGGTGCCGCGGTATGTTAAATTCGTCGATCAATTTCCGCAAACGGTGACGGGCAAAATCCAGAAATTCAAGATTCGCGAAGAAATGATCGCCGAGTTGGGCCTGGCCGAACAGGAAACGGCCTAGCTGGCAAGAAGGACAGCGATCCGTGGTATTGGACCCTGGCCAGTCGCGGGGGGACAGAAAGTTCACCAGATAGGAGTCGAGGGCCAGAAAATGAGCGCGCTGAATCGGAGTCATTCTCATTACGATTGCTGTATTGATAGCGAACTGGGTCGGAGCACGGTTGATGCTCGGGCCATGAGGGGCCGCGACGGCGAATATCCATTTTATTCCTAGCCATTCCACCCTGACCTTGCGGATCTCCCGGGTTTCGGGAATAAAATCGCTGGGATGTGGCGATTGCATTCGGCCGAAGTTTTGTGGATATTAAAGCTTGGTAAGTGTTTGCAGGTGTATTTGGCGGGGGCGGCGATGGCGGGCCTACGGCGGGCTCGCTTGGTTCAAGAAGCGACTCTTGAGTCGGAGGGATAAAATGCGCGGCAAGTCCCGGGGAATCGTTTGCGTGCTGGCCTTGTTGATGATGGTTGGCGGCATTGAGTCGGCATTTGCCCGCGGTCGAAGTAACGGCGCCGCGCAAAGAAAAGCCATGATCACAATGGCACAGCAGCAACTCACCATGGCAGAGCAGGCGTTGTCGGCAGCCCAAATGGAGGCTTCTGAAGCGCAAAGTCAGGTCTCCGCGGCTAGTGACCGCATTGAAGGCGCTCGCAAGTCGATCAGCGACGCCAAATCCGGCGCGATGGAGTCGACGAAGTCGCAAAAGTCCGTCGAGTCGGAAATCCTTGCCGGTCAAAGCGAGAACTCGGATTACGCCAAAGCCAGCCTAGCATTGCTTGCGGCGCAAGAAGAACTGAAGAGTGCAAAGGAACGCGCCCTTAGCAGCGAAGAATATCTGGCCAAGAAATCGGCGCTTCTCAAAGAAGGAAACCATGCCGCAAAGGCTTCCAAGCTGCAGCACGATACCTTGACTGCCGACGATGATTATTCGGCAGCCCTCGACAAAACAAAGGCCGCAGGAGTCACTTTAAACCATATCAAGAGCGACCTGTTTAAGGCCAATTCCGATTGGGTGGCTGCCGTCTCGGCCTCCAAGGAAGCCGCGGTCGAAGAAGCTAAGGCCAGTAACGAGGCCAATCGGGGCGCCTTTAAGAAAATGCCCGCTGTCCGAAACCTCCGCGCAGCCAATGCATCAGTCGAAGATGCACGCTTGCTAGTTCAGGAGGCTCAAATGAAACTCCAAATGTTAGGCGGGCAGCCTGCCAAAGGAACTCCCACCACGCCGTACTCGTCGACTGCCAAGGGCAAATGAGCTGGCGCTGGCTTGAGTCGGCCCTCCCGGCCACCCAATTCAAGTTGGCCACCCAATTCCCTATCGTGGGGTGTTCGACGCATCCAAGTCATGCCTCGTCAGTCTGACGCCGCAATTGTGAGCTTTGGGTTTTAACGGCTCTCAAGTCCCTGCAAAATCGGCTTCAGGACGCAAGTCCTCAACGGCGCAACACCCTAGGGGCGTTCCCACTCGGCAGGTCATCGACTATCCTGCTTCCTGACTGCTGCAGGAAACAGGAGAAAACGCGTGGCGTTGCTGGTGGAGTCGGGGGTTCTAGGATTAGCGCTCGCCGGTCATGCCGCGCTGTGGCTCGGGCTGGCCAATCGATTGCACGGCACGGGTCTTCACCGCTGGACCGTTAAGGTCTGGACGTGGGCTATGCGACTGGTCCTGCTGGGAGTGCCAGTCGTCTACGCTACGCTGCTTTGGAGCTACGGCCCTTGGCGCTCGTGGGGGCAAGCAATCGCGGATGGCAATTCTCTCCCTACGACCTGGGCCAGCTTGGCGATTGCCTATGGCGCGTCATGCCTGCTCGTTGACGCCGTTTACTTTCCGCTATGGCTCTGCGACCGCCTGCGATCGAGCCCTGGGTTCCTCACGAGCCGGTCGGAGTTGATCCCCTTGGCCAAGCGGTTGGGCAGGCGACCCATTGCCGGATTGCCGACGAAGCTCCTTTCCCGGCTCCCGGGCAATGAAATGTTGACGCTCGAAGTCGTCGACCGCTCGCTGGAAATCGCGCGGCTGCCGCCTCAGCTCGACGGCCTGTCGCTGGTGCATCTGACCGACTTGCACTTAAGTGGCCGCGTCAGCCAGGACTACTTTCACGAGGCGGTGCGTATCGTCAATGCCTGGCGACCTGACCTGGTGCTGGTTACCGGCGACATTTGCGAAAAGGCCCGCTTTATTCCCTGGGTCGAGGAAATTTTGGGCCCGATTGAAAGCCGGCTGGGCAAGTTTTTTGTGCTCGGTAATCACGACATTCGCACACACGACGTGCCGCGGCTGCGGTCGGCGCTGGCCGGCATCGGATTCACCGATTTAAGCGGCGTTTGGGACTCGCGGTCCGTCGACGGTGCGCGGATCGTTTTGGGGGGCGACGAGCGTCCCTGGCTCGGCGCGCCGCTCGACCCGCGCCAAGCGCCGCCGCGCCGCCCGGACACCCCGGAACTGCGGCTGGTGCTGCTCCACACGCCCGACCGATTGTCGGTGGCGCGCGATGCCGACGCGGACCTGGTGCTGGCGGGTCACACGCATGGCGGACAAATCCGCGCGCCTTGGATCGGCGCGATCGTTTGTCCCAGTTGGTACGGCATGCGCTACGACGCCGGATTGTTCCATATCCCGCCGACCACCATGTACGTGGGCCGCGGGCTCAGTTGTTTGACGCCGCTACGGTTCAATTGTCCGGCCGAACTGACGCGATTGGTGTTGCGGCGGCCGGGTCCAAAGTCCGAGCCGCCAACCTGAGACATCAGGGGACTTGCGTCCCCCGCTCGAATGCTTGGCGAGTGCGTGCGGCAGTCGCCCGACGGTGCCGCTAATTCGCCACTTCTTGTCCCACGCGCCAGCGCAGGTACGCGTCCAAAAAACCTTGGATATTGCCGTCCAGGACGCTTTGAAAGCTTCCCACGTAATAGCCGGTTCGGGCGTCCTTCACACGCTGGTCCGGATGCAGGAAGTAGTTGCGAATCTGAGAGCCAAAGCCAGTCTTGGCCTTCTCTTGATACTTCGCCGCCTGCTCCGCTTCGCGTCGTTCTTCTTCCAGGCGTGCCAGCCTGGCTCGCAGCATTTTGAGGGCCGTTGCCCGGTTTTTATGTTGGCTGCGCTCGTTCTGGCATTGCACGACGATGCCGGTGGGCAAGTGGGTGAGACGGATGGCGCTGGATGTTTTATTGACATGCTGGCCGCCGGCCCCGCTGGCGCGGAAGACGTCTTCGCGGATGTCTTCGTCGTTGAGCTCGACTTCAAATGTATCGGGGATCTCCGGCGACACGTCGACGGCTGCGAAGCTCGTCTGACGTTTGCCTTCAGCGTTGAAGGGGCTGATCCGCACCAGCCGGTGCATGCCGGTTTCGCCCTTGAGATATCCGTAGGCCATCGGACCGCGGATCACCAGCGTGGCATTGTTGATGCCGGCTTGTTCGTTGTCCTGACGATCCAGCAGCTCGACGGAGTAGTCTTGCTTCTGAGCCCAATGGATGTACATGCGCAGCATCATCTCGGCCCAATCGTTGGCGTCGGTGCCGCCGTCTCGGGCATTGATGGTGAGGATGGCTCCTTTGGAATCGTGCGGACCATTGAGCAGGCCGCGCAATTCCAGTTCGGCAATCAAGGCTTCGACGCGTGCGAGTTCCGCCGGCAATTCGCTGGCGAAGCTTTCGTCTTCCTCGGACATTTCGACCAGGGTCTGGATGTCGATCGCCGATTTGCCGGCCTCGTCCAACGGCTTCACCAGACTGTTAAGAGACTTCAGTTCAGCCACGACGGCCTGGGCCTTTTCCTGGTTATCCCAGAAACCGGGGCGGCTCATTTGCTCTTCAATCTGACGGATTTGCGACTGCTTGCCCGCGTAGTCAAAGAGAGTCTCGGAGTTGGACCAGCCGCTGCTGGATGGCTTCGGCGCGGTCGAGCAGTTCTTTTTCCATGAATCGGGCCTTCCTGACGAAAAAACTTGATTGGCAGTCCGCGCCGAAAACTCGGGCGACAGAGGAATTATATCGCGTTGGCTTCGCGGGCGGGAGAGCGCTGAGGAGATCGCTCCCGACTGCGTCCATGCGATTCTCTACCCGGCCGCGTCAAGAAAACCGTTTACATCGCGCCGCGATAAAGCTTGATCAACTCGCGGTCGGAAAGCCGCGCGTCGCTGCGGCGGCCCAGAAAATAGAAGCCCGAGGCCGCGTCGTAAGCGCCCGGCTGACGGGACAGGTAACCGTCACAATACTTCAGCGGCCAGGCCGTGAAACGAGCCAGGGCCTTGGCCAGCGTGCGGGCACGGTCGGTTCGGGCGAAGCTTGTCAAGAAGTATAGCCACGACCAAGCTATGCGCCATGCCCGGTCCGCAAGCCACGCCGCTGTCGATTTCCACAAAATCGCGAAACAACCGACGATGCCCAAGATAGGTGAATCGCGTGTAGTCATAAGCCCCTTCGTGGACCTGCTGCATGAAGGGCGTTTCGGCATAGACGATGCCAGCCGGCTTGAGAACCCGGTGAATCTCACTCACGCAGCGAGTCGGATCGGTCACGTGCTCCAACACAGCCTGAACGACGACGCCGTGGAACGAGCCGTCGGCGAACGGAATATCGTGGGCGTCGAACAAGACTGCCGGTCGCGGCCCGACTTCGACGTCACTTTCGACGACCTCAATGTCGGGATGCTCCGTCAGCGCCTCCATGCCTTCTCCGAGCACGCGCGAGCCGATGACCAACACCCGGGGGGCCGCGAACTGCCGCAGCAAATGCTTGCTGAAGGCCAAGTAGTTTCGCCGGCCATTCACGTTGCGATGCAGCGTTGGAGCCAAACGCGACAAACGTTGCCGCACCGCGCCGGCCGGCGTCGGAAATGGCCGATCTTCACCGCGCAACACACCGGCGATGGAAAACAAACTGACGGCCTCGTTGAACAGCACCGGCACACCGTGCCATAACGGAAAGACTGCGGCACATTCGGCGGCCGTACATTGGCAGTCGTCCTGCCGGATTTCCAGCCCGCTCTTACACCGCGGGCAGACCAACCGTGCTTCCAGTTCGGCGGAGAGTTTGGTCAGCGGTTCGGTCAATTCGGATGTGCTCACGTGCATCTCTCGGCTGCGGTGCGGATGGATACTTAGTCCCGGGATAAGTCTAGCTTATTGGCAGCGGCAGCCTTTCGAGGTCCAAAAACGAAGGGAGATCAGCCGGAATGGGACGCGAAGGGACGAAAATCTAGAACGCGCACTACCGAGATTGTCAGCCGGGAGCGGCTGACGCCCAAGGTCCCGTTTGGAGTAGAATTGTTCGGGATTACGGCTCGAGCCTAATAATTCTTGCGAGGAATTTATGCGCGGCATGCTTTGGCGGAGTCTGGCAAACCGGCTGCGTTGCAAACTAAAGGTGCCCAGCGGTTCGTTGTATCGGCTTGCAGTGTTCCTTACGGTGATCGGCGCGGGGCGAGTAATTCCGGCCGGTGCCCAAGCTGTTTCCGGCGTTCAAGTTCCCGGCAGTGGCACAGCCAGTGGGGCTTCGGCGTCCGAGGCGGTAAAAGGCCTGATCGCGGCACTCAAGGACAAGGACGCGAAGGTGCGTCAAAGTGCGATCTTGTCGCTGGGACGTATTGGCGACGATGCCAAGACAGCCGTGCCGGCGTTGGTCGAAGCGCTGAAGGATCCTGACGTCGACGTGCGGGGGGCGGCCGCCGTGGCGGTCGGCGGCCTGGGTGAAGAAGACGAATCGGTCGTGCCCGGATTGATCGAGCTGCTCAAGGATCAAGACCAGGACGTGCGTGGCGCGTCGGCTTTGGCTCTTTCGCGTGTCGGCCAGGTAGCGGCTCCGGCTGTCCCGGCACTCATTGAGTTGGCCAAACAAGAGAACAAACAGAACCAACTCTATGCCCGCTGCGCCCTGGTTGGCTTGGGGGACGAATCCGAAAACCATGTTTCGTTGGTCGCGGAAGCCCTCTCCGACAAGACGCCTCAAGTCAGGAGCACCGCGGCTTTCGCGCTGGGTGAGTTAGGGCCGCTCGCCAAAAGCGCCGTGCCGGAACTGGCGTCCGCTCTCAAAGATCAGGTCGTCGAAGTACGGCGAGCCGTCGCACGAGCGCTGGCCGAAATGGGCCCGGACGGGAAAGACTCCGTGAACGGACTTGCGGACGCCCTCAGCGACTCCGACGCGGAAGTGCGCATGGCAGCGGCCACGGCACTCGGAGAAATCGGTCCCTTGGCCGCGGCGGCCGTGCGCAAGCTGGTGGCGGCATTGAAAGACAAGGACGTCGAAGTGCGGATGGCAACCATTTACGCGTTGGCCGAAATCGGTCCGGCTGCAAGATCGGCGACACCAGCCCTGACGGATATGCTCAAAGACCCGGACGCGGGCGTTCGCCGCGCCGCCGCGGAGGCGTTGGGTCTGGTGGCTAGCGGGCAGGCGGAATAATTGCTGAGCTGTGATTCGGGGCCAGCTAGCATCGGGCGGAAACGTCTCAAGACATCCCCGCGCTGACGCGTCCGGCTCGGGATTGTCGAGTTTTTGGCACGTTGTAAAAAGTGCCCTTGACCGCCCAGAGGCGAGCCTGCTACAAGCCTCGCCTCTTCTTATCAGATCCCATCAACTTCGGTCCCATCTCATGACTCATCGCCGGTATTACCGCGCCTTGGCCGCGGCCATGCTCTTGGTGTGCCTTGGAATCTGTTGTTCGTTGGCCTTGGCAGCCGACGACACGACGGATGACGCCATCACGCGGCAGTCCGCGGCAGAAGCGTCTAAGGAACAAGTGGGTTGGATTCGCAAGAACGCTGCGCATCCGGATGTCGATGCGCCGTATTCGCTCGTCGACACAGGCGGCATGATTCGCTGCTACATCCGACCGGCCCGCGGCATCGACATGGAACGCTATTTGAATCGCAAGGTGCGGGTGCGCGGTTCGGAAATCAACGGCGGGAACGACTCGACACCGATCTTGGAAGTCGCCCAGCTCGGGCCCCCCGAGGGACCATTGCCGCCGCTGACCAAACGGCGGAACGATCGGCCGGCCGATCGCCTGATAAACCCTGCAGCGTTCATCAACAATCGTCAACAGCCCATGGCAGAGGAACTCCCCACGCCCGCGACGGGGTCACTTTCCGACGCACCGCCGCTGTCGGATAACGCTGATTTGCGTGCTGCGGATCCGTCGGATGTGCACTGCGCATGGCGACGAGGACGATGACTTGCTCGGCCAGGCCGGTCCGAGTTGTCAAGCCTGCGGTGGATGCGGACACACGTCGTGTTCGACCTGTTGTCATGGTTGCTGCGGCCCGCCGGGCCGGTTCTGGGTCCGGGTTGAATACTTATACTGGTTCACCGAGGGCATGCGGATTCCACCCCTCGCGACGACCGGTCCTAGCGTGAACCAGCCCGGATACTTAGACGTGCCGGGCACCACGATTCTGTACGGAGGTTCGCGCGTCGACGGATATGGCCGATCCGGCGGACGGCTGACCGTGGGGACCTGGCTGAATTGCGCTCAGACGGTCGGGCTCGAAGGCGAATTCTTTGCGCTGCAGACCGGCCTTTCGAGTTTCTCGGCCACCTCGCTGGGAAATCCGATTTTATCGCGTCCGTACTACGACACGTCTACGTTCAACCCATCTGTCGAACAGGTGGCCTCGCCAGGAACCCTCAGCGGCACCGTGAGTGCCAACACCTACACGCGGCTTTCGTCGGCCGGATTGCGTCTGCGTTTTAATCTATGTTGCAGCACGAATTGCTATTCGAACTGCTTGCTGCCATGCCTGAGCGGACCCGGCGCCAATCGACTCGACTTTATCGTGGGCTATCGATACCTGAATCTGTCCGATGGAGTCATGGTTAATGAGAACCTGACCAACACGGCGCAACCGGCGCTGGGGCTGCCGGCCGGTTCAATCATCGTCAACGACACTTTCACGAGCCGAAACCAGTTTAACGGCGTCGAATTTGGTACCGTGTTTCAGGCTTTCCGCGCGAATCGCCTTTCGCTTGAGGTGCTGCAGAAAATTGCGCTTGGCAATAATAATGAAGTGGTGTCCATCAGCGGCTTTACCACCACGTCGTCGGCCGGCACACCCACGACCACACGCCCGGCGGATTGTTCGCGCAATCCACGAATATCGGACGCTATGTACAGAATCAGTTTGCCGTTGTGCCAGAGTTTGGAGTCAACCTGGGTTACCAAATCACGCCGCGTCTGCGTGCGATAATAGGCTACACGTTCCTGTATTTCAGCGGAGTAAGCCGAGCAGGAAACGCGATCGACCTCAACGTCAACAGCACGCTGCTGCCCTTCAGCGGCGCAACTCCGGCCGGAGATCTTCGCCATCCCCTGTTTGCCTTCCAGCAGACGGACTTTTGGGCGCAGGGTATCAACGCCGGCCTCGATTACCGTTTTTGATCGCGGAGACTTCAACGCCGTCAACTTTTTGCATCTCTTTACGCAGTCGTCGGTTGTGCTGAAACGCCGACAATTTTCCAAATTCTCGCAATCTGCGGATTTTGCTTAGCCTGCCAAATGCAGGCCCTCTATGGCTTGCGCCAATCCTGCTGATTAATCGGCCCATGGTCTGCCGATAAAAGGCAAAGCCGCTACAGCCGTCACGCGAGGCCCCATTGCCCGGGTTGCAGCCGCTGGAGATCCACCTCAGCCGGCCACCGGACGGCAGCGGGGATCTCGACGAACGGCCGCCACCATCCCTCCGCGAGAAAGCACTCATGGTTCGCAAACCATCGGCTCACCCAGTTGCCTCCCTTTTAAACGCCCTGGAGACTTGGTTTGCCAGGCCTCAGCGGCAAACCTCGGCAATCCGTTCGCCTCAGGGGCGAGCCCGGCGCCTCGGATACGAATCGCTGGAAGGCCGTGTTGTGATGTCGGCGAATCCCGGCGCCGTGATTCAAGGCGAGGTTTTCAACGATCTGACCGGACACGGCCAGACCTCGGATGGTCCCGGATTAGCTGCGGTGACCGTGAACCTGTTCCGCGACGGTGGGGATGGAAAATTCGAGGGAACTGCGATCGGATCCGACGACACGCTCGTCGGCACCCAGCAAACCAACTCGTCCGGAGGCTACAGTTTCGGCGGGCTGACCGCGGGAACTTACTTCGTCCAGGAAGTCGTGCCCACGGGCTATCTCTTGCCGGCAGGCGTCTCTGCGGTCGACACGATAGTCGTTAGCAACACGACCGTGCTCGGCACTCCGGGTCCCAGCGTCGATTCATTTACGACCACGCAACAAGTGGTAGCCAGTTCGCTGACGACTTCCTCTTCGGCGTTGGCCGTGGCAGCTCCCGAAGCCATCGGGGGTTATCGCGCTGAAGCGGTGCAGCTCACTTCCACCTCGGGCGAAGTGAACTTATATACGAATTTGTATACCCCTGACGTCCTTGAATACGATTCCAGTTCCACGGCGATCGGCAGTGGCACCGTAATCTGGGACGGCAACACCGTCGCAAACCCGACAGTGCTGAACCCGACCGGCCTCAACCACGCGGACCTGACCGGCGGCGGCCTCAGCACGGGAATCACCTTGGACATCGGCGCCGATGCCGACCCCACCTCGATTACGCTGACCGTCTATAAGGATGCCGGCGACTGGTCGACGGTGACGGAGGCGGTTCCCGATACCGGTGGCACCGCCACCCAACCGCTCTACATTCCCTTTTCGAGTTTCACGGTCGGAGGGGGCACGGGAGCCGGCAGCTTTAACAATGTCGGTGCCATCCAACTGCAAATCACCGGCGACAGCGGCGCCCATGCCCAGATTAGCAGCATCGGTGCCGTCGGGCCCACGCACCTCAACGCCAATTTTGCCAATTACCAGCCCGCCAGCGTCGGCAGTTTTGCCTTCTGGGACCTGAACACCGACGGAGTGCGCGATAACGCGGAAACGGGCGCCGCCAATGTCGCCGTCCAGCTATTGCAAAACGGCAGCGTTGTCACCACCACCACAACCAATGCCCAGGGCAACTACAGCTTCACAGGGTTGGCTCCGGGCGCTTACAGCGTCAAGTTTATCCCAGCCAACGGTACCTTGTTTACCACCGAGGGCGTGGGAAACAATCCGGCTGTCAATAGCGACGTGAATCCCGCGACAGGCACCTCGCCAGTATTCAATCTGACTTCGGGTGAAAACGACAGCAGCGTCGATGCCGGTCTGCTGCCAATCGAACTATCGATCGTCAAGTCGGTCAATAACTCGACGCCCGTCGTCGGGACGAATGTCAATTTCACCATCACGCTCTCGAACGCAACGGGAGTGAGCCCGGCCACCGGAGTGGCGGTAAGCGATGTGTTGCCCGCGGGCCTGACGTTTGTTTCGGCCACTCCGGCGCAGGGCACCTATTCCAGCAGCACCGGTGTGTGGGCCGTCGGCAATTTGGCCAGCGGCGCCAGCACGAGCCTCATCATTACAGCTACCGTGATCGGTACGAGCACCATCACGAACAACGTCCAAGTCGCGAGTGCGGACGAGTCGGATAATTCGCCCCCGAGCAGCCTGCAGAGCAGCGCGAGCCTAACTCCCGTGCAACCGGCCGCCTTGGAACTGACCAAGACCGTGAATAACGCGACGCCGAACGTCGGCCAGAATGTCGTATTCACTCAAACGCTGACCAACTTAGGGCCCGGGGTAGCCACGGACGTCACCACGACCGACGTGCTGCCGGCGGGACTGACGTTCGTCTCCTCGACTGCCAACGAGGGGAGCTACAACAGCACGACCGGAGTTTGGACGGTGGGCACGGTAGCCAACGGCAGCACCGCCACGCTGCAAATGACCGCCACCGTGACAACTCCCGGCACTAAGACGAATACGGCGACCATCAGTCACGTAGACCAGCCTGATCCGAATCCGAACAACACGGGCATCGCCATCGTGACGCCGCAACAGGCCGACTTGTCGGTGACGAAGACGGTCAACAATTCGACGCCGATTGTCGGTCAGAATGCGACGTTTACGATTACCGTGAGCAATTCCGGACCGAGCACCGCAACCGGTGTCGTCACGACCGACGTGTTGCCGGCCGGCTTGACGTTCGTCTCCGATACGGCGAGCCAGGGAAGCTACAATTCCACGACTGGATTGTGGACAATCGGCACGCTGCCGAGCGGCGCGGCTCCGGTCACATTGACCCTCATAGCAAACGTCGCCACGGCCGGCGCGAAGACCAACACGGCCACTGTCACTGGCGGCCAATACGACCCGAACCTCAGCAACAATACCGCCAGCGCCACGGTGACCCCATCGGCTCAGGTCGACTTGACGCTGACGAAAACGGTCGACAATCCCATCCCCACCGTGGGCACCATCGTCCACTTCACCATCACGGTGTCGAACGCCGTTAATGAGAGCACCGCGACGGACGTGATCGTTCACGATCTGTTGCCCGCGGGATTGACATTCGTCTCGGCCACTCCGGCGCAGGGAATCTATTCCGCTGGCACCGGTGTTTGGACGGTAGGAAGCTTGGCGAGCGGAGCCACGACGAGCCTCGTGATTGCCGCGACGGTGACGACAACCGGCGTTAAAACGAACGTGGCCACCGTCACCACCGACCAGCCGGATCCCAACGGCGGCACTCCAGCAACCGCCACCGTAAATCCACTGCCGCCAGTGACGCCCCCCCTAGTCATTCCCGCGCCGGCGCCGACGCCATCCATAGCGGTGCGCCTCTCAAAGGCGTTTTTCCTCTCGCATTACACCGGGTGATAACGCGGCGGCACGATTCGTCGCGGCGTTTCAATTCTGGACGCTGACCGCGTCGGCCGTCGGGAAATTGTCGGGCAGCCTGGTCTGAGTCACTTTGCCGGTGGCCGCCCATTCAGCGCCGCGCTGCAGCGTCACGATGAAGCCGATGCATTTCATGGCGCCGGCGCTGTGTCCCATCGGCGTGTGAAATACGCGGCCGTCGCCGTACGAGACGGTGAGCATCATGGGCTCGTGTTCGCCGCTGCCCCCTTGAGCCGGATCCGCGTAGGCCGTGGCCAGCAGCGTGATGTTTTCCGCCGGGCCGCGCAGTTTGTCATAAAGTTCGTCGCTGGCATGCATCCAGGCCTTGGGCATGCCGGCCGTGATGGGATGCTCGGTGTCGCGGATCACGACCTGAAATGCGTGTTGCTTGCCGTGATGACCGCCGGAACCGCCCGTCGTGTCGCGCACGACCTGGCCATCGCGAAATCGCACATACGGGCCTGAGCTTTCATTGCGACCTCCCCAGCCCCCTAGTCCGATCATCTGATTGTATTCCCGCCATTTCGGAAACGAGTTGTCGGCAGCATGCACCACGACCACGCCGCCCCCATGTTTCACATACTCGACGAATGCCTGTTGCGTGGTCTGTGGCCAATCCGCACCGTTATAGTTCAGCACCACCACCTGGTAATCGGCCAGCGGCGGTTCGAAGCCGGCCGTATCCTTCGGCGGCGACGTGGCCACGTCCACCTGGAACAAACCTGACTCTTCCAGAGCCTTCTTGAGCAGCGGAGTCGTGTCGCGCCAATCGTGGTTATTCTGGCCGTCAACGATTAATGCTTTCAACGCTGGTTCGGCGGCTCCGACTGCCGTACCGAGAAGCGCCAAACATGAAGCAAACAAACATGGAACAATACCGAATAATCGACCCTTGAGACTCATCATCACGATGCTCCTGAAACGGGATTGGTTTGCTTGAGGGGGGAAGTCGGCGGGATATGTGATTCGCTATTGTCGGAATCGGACACAGCATGGTGCATTTCTAGATCCACTTGACCTCCCCAGTTTTACTTACTTGTGGCAGTAAAGCGAGACGATCGACCCTGCGCTGGCCAATTTTGTGATAGCAGCCGATTGCCATCAGCCGGGGGCGACATATTGTCGCCTGCCGGGGCCGGCGGCCTCCGCTTTCCATCGTCGATCTCAATGGACAGATTTGCACGGTTGCGATATGGTTCCCGCCCGTGATTGGGCGATGCCGGCCGACCGGCAATCGCTCACGGGCATCCAAGTTTTTTACAGGATCGATACTAACGTGTCCGACAAATATTCGAGCGCTTTGCGGGTTTCCGAGCAACAAATGGATGCTGGCGTGCGGCCCCGAGTGGCAACGCCGCCGCCGGATCACTCCACGCCAGCGTGGAGCCGCCTTGTGGCAATGGATTTGGCAAGGGGCTGCCTGGTTGCCGATGTGCTCGGAACTGGCTGCCGTTGCAGCGTTTCGTCGGCTCCATGGCGATGTTCATTACGATCATGACTTGAACCTGCAAAATCAGCAAACGGATGATCAGACATCCTCGGGGGGCACCAGCCAGGGGAACGTATGCTCCGTATGGTTGCGCAATACGGACGTTGCCGACGCCCAGCTGAACCACTTAAAGCCCTTTCGAGAACTGCATAGCCTGGATCTCTGTCACACGGCGATTACCGACAGCGGACTGGCGAACATTGCGGGGCTCGACAAGCTGGCCACCTTGTTGCTCGATCAAACCGCAATTACGAGCGACGGACTTTCGCACGTCGCCGGTCGCCGCAGTCTATGCGATCTTTCGCTCGGCGGCACCGCGATCGACGATCATGGTTTGAGCCGATTGGTCGGCCTGCGGCATCTGCAATCGCTCAGCCTCTCGCGAACCGGCGTGACCGACAAAGGGATCGAGCCGCCTTGCCAACCTGCCGAGTCTGCAACGTTTGGATTTGAGCGAAACGTACGTTACCGGCGCGGCGGGCAAGTCGCTGGGCCGGCTGACGGAATTACGGCAGCTTTCGCTGGAGGACACCCATTTCGAAGGGGCCGGTCTGGAGCAAATGGCAAAGCTGGTCCACCTCAGAGAACTGTCTCTGAAAAACACCCTCGTGACCGACCGAGACCTGGCGCATCTGGCTCGGCAGAAGCAATTGGAATGGCTGGATCTGAGC
This sequence comes from uncultured Planctomycetia bacterium, assembly GCA_963807715.1. Classification (GTDB taxonomy): domain Bacteria; phylum Planctomycetota; class Planctomycetia; order Pirellulales; family PALSA-1355; genus CAWECK01. Next base: position 388,815 of record CAWECK010000007.1, on the reverse strand, counting down.
GGCACGGAAGTGACCGACTCGGGCCTTAGTACCCTGGCGCGGTTTACGTCGCTCAAGTCGTTGGCGCTGCACCGTACCGCCATTACGGATTGCGGAATAGCATGTTTGACCTCGCTGCGCCATTTGCGGCACTTGTACATTACCGGAACTGGTGTAACGCCTGACGGTGCCGCAAAACTCTCCGCGGTGCTAACGCGATTGCTCATTCGCCGTTAGAAACCCGCGCTGGCGGGGCTTGCTCCACGATGGGGCAAATCCGCTTCCGCGCGCCATTGCCGCCGGGCTGCGTTTCGAACGCGGCAAGCCCCTTTTCGGGCGAATTGCCGGAATTCTTTTCGGAGCGGCCCCATTTCCGGAGCCTGTCGCATGGGGTAGGGCTGCGCGGTATCATAAATTCTGCTCAAACGCCGCTCCGGATTTTGCGCAAATGCCGCACCGGGCTCACTGTCCAGTTTCCAGGAGATTCCACGCATGCAGGCCATCGTCCTTGAACGACCCGGCGAATTTGCTCGCCATGAAATCGCCGAGCCAAGTCCGCCCGTTGCGGGCGAAGTTCGGGTGCGCGTTCATCGCGTCGGCATTTGCGGCAGCGACATCAGCGGTTACCTGGGCAAAATGCCCTTCTACAGCTATCCGCGGATTCCCGGACATGAACTCGGCGTCGAGGTGCTGGCGGTCGGGCCCGGCGTGACGAACGTGCGGCCGGGCGACCGCTGTTCGGTCGAACCGTATATGAATTGCCAGAAATGTTCCGCCTGCCGTCGGGGCGGTGGCAATTGCTGCGAGAATCTGGCGGTGCTAGGGGTCCATACCGATGGCGGCATGCGGCCTGAGTTCAATGTGCCGGCCCGCAAACTGCACGTCTCCACGAAACTCACGCTCGATCAGTTGGCCCTGGTCGAGACGTTGGCGATCGGCTGCCATGCCGTGAACCGCGGCAATCCCCAACCCGGCGAACACGTATTGGTCATTGGCGCAGGGCCGATCGGTCTGTCGGTGATCGAGTTCGTCAAACTGACGGGAGCGGTGACGACCGTGCTCGACCTGAACCCGCAACGGCTCGAATTCTGCCGCCGTGTGATGGGCGTGGACCATACGGTAGAGGCCCAGAAGGACGGCTCCGAACTGGAACAGATTCGCGCGATCACGGATGGTTCGTTGCCGACGGTGGTGATCGATGCGACGGGCAGCACCCGCTCGATGTGCAACGCGTTCAACTTTGTCGGCCATACGGGCAAACTCGTTTATGTGGGCATCGTCACCGACGAGATCCGCTTCCCCGACCCCCTGCTCCACCGCCGGGAGATGACCGTTTACGCTTCACGCAACGCCATGCCGGATGATTTCGAACGTATCATCGGCTTGATCGAAACCGGCAAGATCGACACGCGCCCGTGGATCACGCATCGCACGAAATTTGACGACCTGATCGAGAACTTCCCCTCCTACACCAAGCCGGAAACCGGCGTGATCAAAGCGATTGTCGAAGTCGCCTAGCCCTCAAACAAGCGAACGCGGAAGGGTTTCGCCTGGAGTTTTTTTCTGCCGGTGTCAGCGCAGCGTGAGCGCGGCCGGCTCGCGCGGCGTTGTAATTCTTCAGGTTGTCGGATCGGGCATCGGCAGGATTCTTTCTCGCACTCAGGGGCCGCGGCGGACCGGAGCATCCGGACTCCGGTTTCGATTCGTCGCTGCGAGCAACGGCCGCGCGATGCCCGCAGCGCTCAGGCCTCAGCAGCGTAGCGGATGACGCAGCGCGTCGACCGCGCGGAACAATACTTCTTGCCATCGATTCCAGGCCAATAAACGATAGACCAATCGGCCCCCAGTTCGCACGATCTGGCATGGCAGACGCACCAGGGCGTTGACGAACGTGCGAAACTCCATCCGCAGTACGGTTCGCTTCTCGTTGCGACGCTGCTCGGCATTCGCGCCCGTTTCCGGCAATGACAACGCGAACCACGCCTTCAAGTTCCAGGCCAACGAGGTCATCACCATGTAAGCCCAGTTGCTCAACAGCGAATCGACCGGCGCGGTCAAGGACCGCACGCTCCCCTTGAGTTGCGCGTGCAGGTTCTCCTGATCGCAACGATCGTTGGCTTCCAGCACGATCGCGGTGGCCGACTGTCGCCGATCGTTCGTGATGTAGAAGAAGTAGCGATAGTCGTCGAACAATCGCTGCTTGCCTTTCTCACGCGTCAGGTTCTTTCGCACCACCACCATGCGATAGGTCCGTTTGCAAGCCGTGGGCCGGTAATCGAACTCGGCCACCTCCTCGCTTTCCAAGCGGATGTTCTCGAACTCGCGCTCGCGCACGATGGCGGCTTTGACGTTCGCGGGCCGCTTGCGCCGCTTGGTCTTGACCTGGTGACGTTTCGGCCGTTTCAGCAGTTTCCAGGCCGCCAGCGGCAGATCGTCGGCCAGAATGTGCAAGTTGGCGGTGCAGTCCATGCCGAAGATGAAACGCACTCGCGGGTCCGCGCTCCAGCGATCCAGATGCCTGGTCTGCGAGAAGTCGGTGTCTCCGCGCAAGAGGACCTTGCGAAAGCCACCGGCAAAGCAGACGTCGAGCAGGCGATCGACTTCGTCGGCCGCCCCTTCATGGCTGGGCCGATTGCCCGAGCGATTGACGATCGACAACGCTTCGCCAGTGTTGGCCAGCGACACGACCAGCGGATGGTAGGTCCACTGATTCTTGTAGTTGATGTCCATGCCTTGCTTGCACTCGCCGCCGGTGACGACGAACGTGCCGTCCATGTCGAGGCGGGCCTCGTCGAAGAACTCCGGCGGCTGCTCCTTCCATACCTTCTTTCGCGTCTCGTCGAAAATGTCCTGCAACACCCGAATGTCGTGCTCCGCGAAGCGGCGGCAGAAATCGCCGGCCGTGGTCGGGTCGGGGATGCGCCGCGCCGCCCAGCGCGTCGAGATGCACTTCGTCGTTGCGGCGCAGTTCGAGGTCTTCCAGACAGCGACCATCGCACAGCGCGTTATAGGCCAGATTCAGCACGTGGTCGCTCTCGTGATACGGCAGATGAATCTTCAGCAGGCGCAGTCGTCGATCGATGGCCTCGGCCAAACCCAATCGCCGGACCAACAGCACCATCGCGCCCAGGCCGCCGTAGCTCATGCCGTGCGTCCGTTCGGCAACGTCGAACTGAATGTTGGCAGCGGACATGACCGGCTGCGTGCAATCGCCCAGTTTCGATTTATCCAGGCGTCGCTCGATCCGCTGCTTGCGAGCCCGCAGTTGACGGCGTATCTTGGCGTTCACTCGAAATCCCTCCGCGGTTGTGATGTTGCAGAGCTTGACACTTCTGAAACACCGCAAAAACGCCGAGGGATTTCGTTTTCTCAAAACTTCTTCGCCAAAAGCCGCGCCGGGTACGCTTGGTTAAGGCCTAGCAAGCCAAACGCAAATTAAAAATTCTTCTTCGAAGGACAGCATCATGAGCCATTCCAAGATTAATCGACGGCAATTCGTACAGACCGGTGCCACGCTCGCGCTGGCCGCAAGTGTGCCCTACACGTTCACCAGCCTGCGCACGAGGCCAGGAGTCAAAGAACGATCGGCCGATTTTCGGCGCATCGGCATGGGAGGTCAGGGGACCCATGCGCCAATCGCGCCAAGAAGAACGGCGGCGATATCGTGGCCGTCTGCGACGTCGATCGCAGTCGGGCCGAGAAGGCCAAGGCGAAGCACTTCGAAAAGGCCGAAATCTATGACGACTATCGCAAGCTGCTCGATCGCAAGGATATCGAAGCCGTGACGATCGGCACGCCCGACCACTGGCACACCGCCATCGCCCTGGCCGCACTCGATGCCGGCAAGCACGTCTATTGCGAAAAGCCGCTGACGCTGACGATCGACGAAGGCAAGCAGTTGGTGGCCGCGGTCAAGCGGACCGGCAAGACGTTTCAGGTCGGCACGCAGCAGCGCGGCGATCAATGGCAATTGTTCGGCCGGGCCGTGGCCACGGTCCGCAGCGGACAGTTGGGCAAGATCAAGAAAGTCACCGTCCATCTGCCGATGTCGACGCTCGAAGGAGGGCCCTTCGCCGCCCAGCCGGTTCCCGACGGGTCTGAATTGGGATTTCTGGCAAGGCCAGGCGCCCGCGCACGACTATTGTCCCGAGCGCTGCCACCACAAGTTCCGCTGGTGGTACGACTACTCCGGCGGCATCTGACCGACTGGGGCGCGCACCACATCGACATCGCCCAGTGGGCGCTCGGACATGGAAAACGTCCGGCCCGCTGTCGATCGACGGCAGCCAAGACCGTGCTGCCCAACATCCCGGGCGGCTACACCACGCCGAAAATCCCGCTGGTCGAGTACCAATATGCCGAACGACATCGAGCTCGAAGTCGTCGCCGAATTACGAAGGGGTGATGTTCGAAGGGGAAAAGGGCGCATCTTCGTCAATCGCGGCCGCATCACCGGCAAGCCGATCGAGGAGCAGGACGCCGACCCGCAGCTCAAAGAAAAAATCATGGACGACGTGAAAGCCCTGTTCAAAGGCAACCTGGCCAAGCTGGGCGATCACATGGGCAACTTCTTCGAGGGCTTCAAACACAACCTGCCCATCGATCTCCGACGTCGAAAGCCAGCACCGCACGGCCAGCGCCTGCCACCTGGGCAACATCTCGATCCGGCTGGGCCGCAAAATCCAGTGGGACGCCGGCAAGCAAGAGATCGTCGGCGACAGCGAGGCCGCTGCCATGCTCAAACGCGATCAGCGGGCCGCCCTACCAGTTCGGCCACTCAGCGTAGCGAACCTTTTGCAGGTTGCCTGTCGTTGGCACGGTCGGCCGTTTGCTTGACAATACCCTGCCTGTCGGATAAATGGACAGTCTGGGGAAACTGTTGCAGCCGCCGGGCTCCCACGCCTGGCTTCTGTCCTTCGAGGAACTTATGACGTTATTGGCCGAACAGCAGTTGTCTACCATCCTGGTGATTGTTGCCGTTTTTGCAGTCATTATTTTCCTGTTGATAGTTTTCGCAGTCTTTGTCCGTTACGCGCGGTTGTGGATCCAGTCGGTGACGACCGGGGCCCGCATCGGCATCCTTGACCTGCTGGGGATGACATTTCGCAAAGTGAACCCGGAAGTCATCGTCCGCAGCAAGATTATGGCCACTCAGGCCGGTTTGACGGACGAAATGGGCATCACCAGCAAGGCCTTGGAAGCCCACTATTTGGCGGGGGGCAATGTGCCGCTGGTGATTCGCGCGATTATCGCAGCCCGGAAAGCCAAGACGATCAATCTCGATTTCAAGCTGGCGACGGCAATCGATCTGGCCGGCCGCAATGTTCTCGAGGCGGTGCAAACCAGCGTCTATCCGAAAGTGATCGATTGTCCGGCTCGCAACTCGTCGCGCGAATCGCTCGACGCGGTCGCAAAAAATGGGATTCAACTCAAGGTCCAGGCGCGGGTCACCGTTCGCGCGAATCTTAACCAGTTAATCGGCGGAGCTACGGAAGAGACGATCATTGCCCGCGTCGGCGAGGGGATCGTCAGCGCCATTGGCTCGGCCGATTCGCACCTAGAAGTGCTGGCTAATCCGGATCGTATTTCCAAAGCCGTGCTGGCTCGCAGACTCGACTCGCAAACGGCCTTTGAGATCGTGTCGATCGACATTGCCGATATCAACGTGGGAGACAATATCGGCGCCCGCTTGCAAGCCGATCAGGCCGAGGCCGACACGCGCGTGGCCCGGGCGAATGCCGAAGGTCGTCGCGCGATGGCGGTGGCCCAAGAACAAGAAATGCTTGCGGGGATCGAAGAAAGCCGTGCCAAGGTCGTGGAGGCCGAGGGGAAAGTGCCGCTAGCGATCGCCGAGGCCTTCCGCAGGGGACGCTGGGTATCATGGATTATTACAAGTTGCGCAATGTTCAGGCGGACACGGACATGCGAAAATCGATCGCCGGGGCTCCCCTCACGGCCAAGCAGTCATAGAATGACGTAGTAAAGTTTTAGTGCGGTTTCCTGGGAAATGTTCTCGCGACGACGAGGTGCCTATGATCTTCTGGACTCTCCTCGCGGCGAAGATTGAATTCGGAGAATGGTTGAAGTTGTTGATGGCTGCTGGTGTCTTCGTCATCTACATCATCAATTACCTCATCAACGAGACTAAGCAGAACCGCAAGCGTCAACAGCAGCGCAAACCGGTCGCGGCCACGTTGCAGCGCACTGGCGAGCCTCCCCGCTCGCCCGCCCAGGCGCTCCCCCCGATGAGATCGAGGAGTTCCTGCGCCGTGCGGCGCAGCAGCGGAAAGAAGGAAGCCGACCCAAAGAGCAAACGACACGCCCCCCGTCTGCGCCTCGCCGACCATCCCCTCCCCGAGACCCACGATCGTCCACCCCTAAGCAAGCACAACGGGTCACCCAACCCCAGGCACCCGTACGGCGACTGGTTGATCGGCCGACTGACGCCGAGTTGGAAGTGGTGAATCCCAGCCAGTCGTCAGAAAGCCTTGCCGATCACGTCGGCAGGCGATTCTCAACCGATGAGTTTGCTGCGCGGGCCGCACATCTGACCGACGACATCGCGCGGGCCGATGTCGAGCGCGAGTTGCACCTGAAGAAAATGTTTGGTCATCAGGTTGGAAAGTTACAAACCGATAAGCTGATGCCGAACGACGAAAAAGCAACCTCGGCGGCTCCGGCGGTAATTGGCCCAGCGGCTGGCGGACTGGACGGCTTGCTGCACGGCGATACCTTGCGATATGCGGTAATTCTGAACGAGATTCTTGGCCGTCCCGAAGACCGCTGGCCGGACGACCGCTGGTAAGAAAACAGCATTGCGTCGTGGATTTTTAGCAAGCTCCAACTCGCAGCAACGAAGACATTCCATAAGGAAGGCAGGAGAAGAAAGGCAGGAGAAGGAAGGGACGTCGCGTAGCCAAAGCCCAGGGATTGCATCCCTGGGTTATTTGAGTTCCCAGGGATGCAATCCCTGGGTTTTGGCGCATGCAGCCTTTCGTATTCTTTTCTTTCTCCTTATTTTCTTTCGTTCCTGCCTTTTTTATAAATAATCTTCGTCGCTGTCGCATGCCATTGACTCCGCGGCTCAATCTGTAAAATCTTTCTCGGGATCGCGGTTCGCGCTTGGGCCGCTCGTCTCTCGGCTGTTTGGCAACAATCGCGAACACAACTTTACAGGCTAAAGGTGCTCATGTCAGTTTTGAAAGCGACTCCGGGAAAAACGCGCTTGGGTTGGATCGGCACGGGCGTCATGGGGAGCAGCATGTGCGGCCATCTGATCGCGGCCGGCTTCTCGGCCACCGTGACCAGCCGTACCCGCGCCAAGGCCGAGCCGCTGCTCGCCAAGGGGGCCAAATGGGCATCCACGCCTCGTGAGGTCGCGGCTGCCTCGGACGTCGTGTTTAGCATCGTTGGCTACCCGTCCGACGTGCGCGAGGTGATGTTGGGGGAAAACGGCGCCCTGTCTGGTGCGAAGTCCGGCGACATCCTGGTCGATATGACCACGAGCCAGCCCTCGCTGGCGGAAGAAATTGCTCAGTGCGCCGCTGAGAAGGGCGCGCACAGCATCGATGCCCCCGTTTCGGGGGGTGACATCGGCGCCCGCGAAGCTCGGCTGTCGATCATGATCGGCGGCGATGCCGACGTGGTCGAGGCCCTGCAGCCTTGCTGGCAGGCGATGGGCAAAACGATTGTGCGCCAAGGAGGCCCGGGTGCCGGTCAGCACACCAAGATGGTCAACCAAATTCTGATTGCTACTGGCATGATCGGCGTGTGCGAGGCCCTGCTCTACGGTTACAAGGCTGGGTTGAACCTGGAAACCGTCCTCCAGTCGGTCACTCCCGGGGCCGCTGGCAGTTGGTCTCTCTCGAATCTGGGACCGCGGATCATTGCCGGCAATTTCGCCCCGGGCTTTTTCGTCGAGCACTTTATCAAAGACATGGGCATCGCGCTCGACGAATCGCGTCGGCTGGGCCTTTCGATGCCCGGCTTGGCGCTGGCCAATCAGCTTTACTTGGCGCTGGCCGCGCAGGGGCATCAGCGCTCCGGCACCCATGCGCTGGAATTAGCCCTGGCCAAGCTTTCGGGCATCGACTGGCAAAACCGTTAAGCGACCGACCCTGCGTCTAACAATCGGGAGCACAGCGTGGCTATTGCATATCCGGAGCCAAATACTCATTCGATTCTTATGGGATATTTGCTGTGGATCTTCGGATTCACCTGTGCCCATCGCTTTTATTACGGAAGACCCGTTACCGGCACGATCTGGTTGCTCACGCTCGGGCTATTGGGCATCGGCTGGTTCATCGATTTGTTTTTGATTCCCGGAATGGATCGCAGTGCCGACCTGCGTTATCACCCCGGACCGTACGATTACAACGTCGCCTGGATCCTCCTAACCTTCTTCGGCTATCTGGGCATTCACCGCTTCTATTTGGGCAAGGTCATCACCGGTCTGCTATATCTATGCACGGGTGGCTTGTTGTTGTTCGGCGTCTTGTACGACTTCTGGACCCTCAACGAACAAGTCAGCGAGCGGAATGCCCAGGCGCAGTTGCTTTAGTCGGAGAGAGCAACATTCGCTTCAGGAACTTTCCTGAAGCCTTTTCCCCTTCCCCGCCGTCGTGAGGCGAGGGGGCGTAAAGCGAAGAATAGACAAGTGCAGATGCCATCCGTCGCTCAACCCCAACGGGGCGGCAGTTCTGATCCATCTTCGAAGCTGCTCGCCGTGAAATAGGCCATATCGACCCACCGCCTACCAACCGAGCAGCTTTCTCGCCTACTTTCGAGACGCTCAGACTCCCCTCCTTATCACCGCTGGGCGCCACTTTCGGCTAGAGCCCGATTCCTGGTAGAATTTACCTTGCGGAAGACTTTCAGACTTTGTTGGTCTTTCCAGGCTTGGTGGGTTCCTTGGCCCAACGGTTTTCTTGAGAAGCGACACGCATGACCTTTCCATGCGCACTCCAGCGCGCGGCTCTGGCCGCCGTTTTCTTGCTGCCGCTGGCCGGGTGTTCCGCGTCCAAGACTGGCGATCCCGGGGTCATTAAGATCGTCTCCAGCATGCCGCGCACCGGCAGCGCCAAGGCTCAGACCGACACCATCGTCAACGGCATTCGCCTCGCTTTGGATGAAGCCGGTAACCGGGTCGGAGACTTCAAAATCGTCTACGCCGACCTGGACGACGCCACGGCCGCCGCAGCCCAGTGGACCGCCGAAAAGGAAACTTCCAACGCCAAGCGGGCCGCCCGCGACCCCGACGTCATGGTCTACATCGGCACATACAACTCGGGCGCCGCCAAGATCGCCATGCCGATTCTCAACCGGGCCGGGCTGTTGATGATCAGCCCGGCGAACACGGCAACCGGCCTGACAAAGCCGGGCAAAGGCGACCGGGGCGAACCGGAAATGTACCGTCCCACCGGCAAGATCAACTACGTGCGCGTCGTCCCCGCCGACGACCTGCAAGGCTCGCTGAGCGCGGTCTGGGCCAAGGAATTGGGGGCTCGCCGCGTGTACGTGCTCGACGACAACGAAGTCTACGGCAAAGGCATCGCCACGACGTTTGCCGATACTTGCCAGGACCTGGGCTTGGAGGTGCTGGGTCAGGAGAGCATCGACGCCAAGGCGCAGGAATTCAAGTCGTTGATGACCGCGATCCGGGAGACCAGGCCGGACTTGATCTACTTTGGCGGCAGCACGCAAACGAAGGGGGGCCAGGTCGCCAAAGACATGGTGGCCGCTGGGCTCGACTGCAAGATCATGGTGCCCGACGCCTGTTTCGAAGAGGCCCTGATCGAGTCGGCCGGGGCCGAGAATCTTCACAACCGCTGTTACGCCACGTTCGGCGGTCTTCCCCCCGACGCTCTGACCGGACGCGGCAAAGAGTTCGTGGAGAAGTATCGAGCCCGATTCAAAACCACGCCCCAGGCCTACGCGATCTACGGCTACGAGGCTGCCAAAGTGGCCCTCATGGCCATCGAGCGGGCCGGCAAGAAAGATCGTGCCGCGATTATCGCCGCCTGCCTGGGCATTCGCGATTTCGACCAGGGAGCCTTGGGCGCCTGGTCGTTCGATGAAAATGGCGACACCAGCCTGACCACGATCAGCGGCAGTATCGTCCGCGATGGAAAGTTCCACTTCGTCAAGCAGCTCGGACAGCCGGCCGAGAAGAGTGAGGCAGGGCCCCACGATCAGCCGCCGCCAAAATCCGAGGCCGAGCGGCTCGGCGCAGCTTCGCCCCCTGTTCAGCCCGGGAGCAAGCGCTGATGGTTCCTGCGTTGTTAGCCTCGGCCGAGGCGTCCGGAGGCTTACACGCCTTTCTGGAGTACTGCCTGATCGGCTTGACGACCGGGTGCCTGTTCGCGTTGATCGCGCTGGGCTACACGATGGTCTACGGCATTCTGGAACTGATCAACTTCGCCCACGGCGATGTGTTCATGCTTGGCGCCTTGTTGGGGGTTACCCTGATCGGCCCCCGCTGCATGAGCCTGGAAGACGCCGGCCCGTGGGGCGTCGCGGTTGGGCTGGCGATTGTGTTTGCCGTGGTGCCCGTCTTTTGCGCGGCCGTGAATTTCTCGATTGATCGCTTGGTCTATCGGCCGCTGCGAACGGCTCCCAAGCTGGCGCCGCTGGTGTCGGCGATCGGCGTTTCGTTCGTGTTGATGAACGTCGGCCTGTTGTGGATCGGCCCGGCCGACACCCACTTTCCGGATCTGATTTCGCGGCGCAACCTGCTGCACGAAGGCTCGACGCTGAAGTTCACGTACAAAGACTTGATGGTCGTGGCAACCAGCGTGCCGATCATGATCGCGCTGACGCTGTTCGTGCGGTTTACATCGCTCGGCAGGGGAATGCGGGCCACGGCCCAAAATCCGACGGCCGCGCGGCTGATGGGGGTCAACGTCGACCGCGTGATCGGCGCCACCTTCGTGATCGGCGGCATGTTGGCGGGGGCCGCCAGCCTGGTCTACGGCTTGTACATTAATACCGTCGGTTTTCAGATGGGCTTTCAAAACGGGCTCTATGCCTTCACGGCCGCGGTTCTGGGAGGCATCGGCAACCTGCCAGGTGCGATGCTTGGCGGCATCGTGATCGGCCTGGCCCGGTCGCTCGGCAGCGGCTACGTCGGCGAGCGCTGGACCACCTCGCTGATCTTCGCGATTTTGATCTTGATCCTGGTGTTCAAGCCCTCGGGATTGCTCGGCACGCGGACGCGAGAAAAAGTATGAGCAACTTCATCGCCCCTCTGCGTCTGCTGGCTAATTTGCGCCGCTCCGATGCGATCGTGCTGGCGATCTTCTCGATCTATCCTCTGCTGGGTCCGCTGGAAGATATCGCTGTTCAATTGGACGGGGATTTCGCTGGGTGAAGAGCTGACCAATCTCTTCATCTACATGATTCTGGCGCTGGGGCTGAATGTGGTCGTCGGTTACACCGGGTTGCTCCACTTGGGAATCGCCGGCTTCTTCGGGATCGGGGCCTATGTGACCGGCATTCTGACAGTGCCGGCCTACCCGTTCCAAATCGGCTTCACGGGGGCCCTGATCTGCTCGACCGTGTTCACCGCGCTCTGCGGGCTGATCCTCGCCGCCCCCACGCTCCGGCTCCGGGGCGATTACCTGGCGATCGTCACGCTAGGTTTTGGCGAGGTGGTGCGTTACACTCTGCGAAACATGGAACAAATCACGGCCGGCACGCGCGGGACTGAACCCGGTGCAATCGCCCCAGGTTCCGGACGTGCTGGTCAAACCGCTGGCCCTGCTGGGCGTTGCACCGGATTGGACCAACGACTATCGCCTGTTTTACTTCCTGGCGCTGGGATTGTTGCTGGTGGTCATGAAGGTGCTCGGCAACTTGGAACGTTCCCGGCTGGGGCCGCGCTTGGATCGCCGTGCGGGAAGACGAACTGGCAGCCAGTTGCATGGGTATCAAAACGGCGCGCGTCAAGCTGGCCGCGTTCAGCCTCGGCGCCGCCCTGGCCGGCATGGCCGGCTGTCTCTACGCCACTAGTTTGCGGAGCACCGCGGATCCTAACGCCTATGACTTCAACCGCTCGATCACGATGTTGTGCTGCGTCATTCTCGGCGGGCTCGGCAGCATGCGCGGCGCCTGCCTGGGCGTGCTGCTGCTGATGGGCTTCGACAGCATCGTCGCACCCACGCTCGACGGCTTGATCCAACGCTCGGGCCTCAATACGGCGGGCCATTTGTGGCTGACGTTCAGCACCTGGCGGCTGATGATCTTTGGCCTGGCATTGATCCTCGTAGTTCGACTTCGTCCGCACGGCTTGCTGCCTTCGCGGCGGCCGGCTTTATGAGGATGGAAACAGCGGAAATGCAACCAACAACGAAAAAGCCGCCAACGCGTCATGCCTGACAACGCCCCGCCGATCGCCGCTTCTTCCCAGCCGTCGTCGCTCGATGCGCGCTATGCCGAACGGCTCGTGCGGAAGCAAACCGCCTCGTGGAAACGACTGATCGACGTACAGGCCCCGTATCGCTGGAACCTGCGCCGACTGCGGCCGGGCTTCACGCTGGATGTGGGCTGCGGCATTGGGCGCAACTTGCTGCACCTGGCCGGCCAAAGCATCGGCGTCGACCCCAACGAGCATGCGATCGCCGCCGCTCGGGCTCGCGGCCTGCCGGCCTTCACGCCGGAGGAACTGCGCCGGTCGGAATACTTCCAACCCCAACGGTTCGACTCGCTGCTGCTGGCCCATGTTTGCGAACACCTGGCCGAGCGCGACAGCCAGGAACTGCTGGGCGAGTATCTGCCCCTGTTGCGCAGCGGCGGTCGCGTGATCCTGATCACGCCGCAGGAGGCCGGTTACCGCAGCGACCCAACTCACGTCGTCTTCATGGATTTTAGCCGCTTGCAAGCACTATCGGAAAAGCTGGGCCTGGCCTGCTTGCAGTCGTATTCGTTCCCGTTTCCCCGTTGGGCCGGCCGGCTGTTTACGTATAACGAGTTCGTCGTGGTGGGGCAAAAGCCGTAATGGTCATGCCGATTTTGAACCTGAAACAAGTCAGCGTCCGCTTCGGCGGCCTTACGGCTGTCAATCGCCTGGACTGCGCGGTCGAGGCCGGCCAGATCTTCTCGATCATCGGACCAAACGGCGCCGGCAAGACGACCGTCTTCAATGCCATCACCGGCATTTATGAGCCCGCCTCCGGCGTGATCGAATTCGAAGGGCGCCGAACTGCGGCGTCCGTTCAATGCCAAGGTGGTGCTTGCCTGCGCGGCCATTGGACTGCTGACCGGGCTGGCCCTGCTGCTGGTCGCGGCCGATCTCGATTCGTTGTGGCGAGCAACGATCAAGCGCAACTTTCTGGCCCTAAACACCCCCTTCAGCTACGCCTCCGCATGGCGAGATCTCAAGGGTTATTTTCGCGGCGATTTGGCGATCGAGCATCGTGGCCGGCGTTGGTTGGTGCTGCCGGCGGACAGCAGCCGCCCCTTGGCCACGGAAAACGACGAAGCCGCGGCCCTGGCCGATCGGGATGAATTGCAGTCGATCGTCTCGCTGATTGCCCGGCATGGCGCCGGCGAACTGCAACAGGAAAAGAAGACGAGTGGACCGTCCGCTTCTGCGGCGCAGACGGGCTTCCCCGGGCAGACGGTCAGGCTTCGGCAGATTTGCCGGGCCTACGCTGGCCAGTCGGGAACTCGATACGCTGGCCCACATTGCCGCAACGCGAACGCAGCGGCGCCAGCGGATGTTGGCCGGCCTTTGGTTGGGCATCGTGATTGGATCCGCCGGGGCTTACATCGTCTGGCATCGGGCCCGCCGCACGCCCGAGGTCGTGGCCCTGGGTGGCATCGCCCGCACTTTTCAGAACATACGGCTGTTTCAAAGCATGACAGTGTTGGAAAACGTGCTGACCGGCCCGCGACCGCCATTTTCGAACTGCGCATGTCGGCAATGGCGCTGCACACCGCCGGCCGTCCGCCGCGAGGAGGCCGCCAACCGTCGATCGAGCCAAGGAGTTGCTGGCCTTTGTCGGCCTTGATCGGCAATTGCAAGATCTGGCCAGAATCTCGCCTTATGGCGACCAGCGGCGACTGGAAATTGCCCGCGCGCTTGGCCACCGAGCCCAAGCTGGTGCTGCTCGACGAACCGGCGGCCGGCATGAATCCGACCGAGTCGGCGGACCTTACCCGGCTGATCGGCAAGATCCGCGCACTCGGGCATCACCGTGCTGCTGATCGAGCATCACATGAAAGTCGTGATGGGTATTTCCGATCGCATCGCCGTGCTGGACTATGGCGCCAAGATCGGCGAAGGAACGCCGCAGGAAGTCCGCAACAATCCCGAAGTCATCAAAGCCTATCTGGGCAGCGAAGAGGTGACCTGATGCCCGCCGCTGCTCGAAGTCGAACGACCTGCACGCCGGTTACGGCCCGATCGAAGTGCTGAAGGACATCTCGCTCGCGGTCGACGAGGGAGAAATCGTCGCGCTGATCGGGGCCAACGGCGCCGGCAAGACGTCGACGCTGATGAGCATCTCGGGCTGCCTGCCGGTCCAGTCGCGGTAGCATCCGCTTCGCCGGCCAGGAGATCACGCAGGCATGCCGGCCCACGAGATCGTCCGCGCCGGCATTTGCCATTCACCGGAGGGGCGCAAGATTTTTCCGCGGCTCACGGTGCTGGAAAACTTGCAAATGGGAGCTTACACGCGCCGCGACACGGCCGGCATTCGCCAGGACATCGAGCGGGCCTTGTACCCTGTTTCCGATTCTGCAATCGCGCCAGCATCAGGCCGGCGGCACGCTCGTCCGGCGGCGAACAGCAGATGCTGGCACGTGGCACGAGCGCCTGATGGGCCGTCCGAAGCTGCTGCTGCTCGACGAGCCCTCGTTGGGGATCGCGCCGCTGATCACGCTGAAGATTTTCGAGGTCATTCGCGAATTGAATCGCCAGGGGATGGCCATCCTGCTGGTCGAACAGGCGGCCCGGCTGGCTCTCAAACTGGCCCATCGCGGGTATGTGCTTGAAACCGGCACGATTACGATGACCGATCGAGCGGAAAAGTTGCTGAATGATCCGCCGCGTGCAGGACGCCTATTTGGGGGAGTAACGATCTCCGAAGCCGGAATAGCCTCTTTTGGCAATGTGGGTTATACTGCCCCGGTATTCGAGCAAATGAGCACCGCGGTAGTTCGCATTTTGCGACGGCGCTTTTATTGTGCCAGGCTCTGACGTCTGCGCCCGTATGACGCAATTGATCGACGCTCTGAAATGGCTGATCGGGCTCGCGCATCCCGAGAACCTGGCAAAAATCGTGCATACGGACGATCCGCAGTGGTGGTGGGTTAGTTACGCCATCATCGCGGCGATCGTTTTTAGTGAGACGGGGCTGCTGGTGGGGTTCTTCCTGCCCGGCGATTCGCTGTTGTTTGGGGCCGGGTTTCTGGCTAGCCAAAATCTCTTCAACGTGGGCGGCCTGGTGGGCGTGCTCATCACCGCCGCAATCGTGGGAGACGCGCTCAATTACTACGTCGGGTTGCAGATGGGGGAGTATGTTTTCGAGAAGGCCCGGCTGCGGTTCGTCAAACATAGCCATCTGCTGGCCGCCAAAGCGTTTTACGAACGGCATGGCGGCAAGGCAATCGTGCTCGCCCGCTTCATTCCGCTGGTTCGCACCTTCACCCCCTTCGTGGCTGGCGTCGCACGGATGGGGCATCGGCGGTTTTTCGCCTACAACATCCTAGGTGGGATCGGCTGGGTGGTTTCCATGACCGCCGCCGGCTATTGGCTCGGGCAAATCGAGATCATCAAGAAGAACTTCGAAATTGCCATCATTGGCGTCGTTGTCATCAGCGTTCTGCCGCTGGCTGATCAAAGCCTTGCGGCACTGGCTTGCCGCCCAGACACCGGTTCCGGAACCGTTGGAGTAGTAGCTAAGCCGCAAGCGGACAAGGATACGCATCCGCTTGTGTTCGACGTAGCGGCGGCTGGAACCCGCCGCTACCGGCTCTGAAACGTTTTTGTGGTAGGGGAGGCATCGAGAGTCCATGGATGGACCGTCCTCGGCCGAGCAATCTTATCTGGCTCGCCCGTTCGTGTTGGGTACACGCCTGATTCTGGCGTACCCCTGGGCCACCATTTCGATCGCGCTGGTCCTGGCCATTTTGGCCAGTGGCTACAGTGCCGCGCGCCTGGGTTATCGCGCAAACCGGTTGGACCTGGTCAATCCCAATAGCGAAACAACGCGGTTCTGGAACCGGTATTCCGCCGAGTTTGGCGACCAAGACGATGCCGTCATCGTCGTCGAAGGCGCCAACCGGGAACAAATCATTCCGGTCATCGACGACCTGGCTGCCGCCGTGGCCCGCGACGACCGGCTGCTCCATTCGGTGCTGCATCGGGTTGACCTGGTCAAGTTGCGTTCGAAGGGACTGTATTACCTGCCGGCGGACCAGTTGCAGGCCATCGATCGATTATCTGCAACAGGTAGCGCCGATCGTGGCCGGAGACTGGTCGCGGCTGAACGTAGGCCGAATGACGGCCGGCATGCTGGATCAGCATGCAGTCGGCCATAAGCCAACAGTCAGTCAAGCCCGATCGATCCAGCGGAAAGCTTGAGCGCCGCTGGAAACATTTTGCGACTCTCTGGCCGCCGCTCTCCAGCGCAAGCCCTTTCGATCTCCCTGGCCGAGTCCCCAAGCCGAACTCGCGGGCTCAACCAACTGGCCACGCAGTACATGGTTAGCCCGGACGGCCGGTTCGGTTTTATCACGCTGCGTCTCAAGCCGGGCGCCGATGCGTTAAACCCGGTTAGAGAAGCCGCCAGCGCTCTGCGCAACATCATTGCCGAAGCGCGCCCTTGCCACCCAGAGGTGAAGATCGGGCTGACCGGCTTGCCGATCATGGAAGACGACGAAATGACCGACCAGCCAGACGTCGATGCTCGTGGCCAGCATCATTTCGTTCGTCGGCGTGGCGATGCTTGTTCATCGCCGGCTTCGGCGGCATGCGGCACGCCCTGCTGGCCAACGCCATTTTGCTGGTCGGCATGGCCTGGTCGTTTGCATACGCCACGGCCACCGTCGGCCATTTGAATATCCTGAGCGTCACGTTCACCGCCACGCTGATCGGCATCGGCATCGACTACGGCGTTTACTACTGCGCTCGCTACTTGCAACTTCGCAAAGAATTGGATACTTGCGAGGCCGCGCTGCTGGAAACCTCCCGCACCGCAGGCCCGGCGATCACGATCGGGGCCGATCACCACCGCCATCTCGTTTTTCGCCGCCGGCTGCACCACGTTTGTGGGCGTGGCCGAATTGGGCATCATCGCCGGCGGCGGCATCCTGCTCTGCGCTGTCGCCGAATTGACTGTGCTGCCGGCCGCGATCTACTTGGTCGATCGCAGCAATCTGGGGCCGCCGCATGCCCGAGCCGCTGGCCGTCCACACCTGGATCCAGCCAATGCTGAACAGGCCCTGCGCTGACGCTTGGCGTGCGGCAGGCCTGCTTCACGCTGGCGCT
Organism: uncultured Planctomycetia bacterium; assembly: GCA_963807715.1. Classification (GTDB taxonomy): domain Bacteria; phylum Planctomycetota; class Planctomycetia; order Pirellulales; family PALSA-1355; genus CAWECK01. Next base: position 371,345 of record CAWECK010000007.1, on the reverse strand, counting down.
GGCGGGCGGCTTGAGCAGGCTTTGGTACGACAACAACCTGTTGAACATGCAAGCCGTCGGGCTGGAAAGCGTGGAACTCGAACGCCGGCTGCTCGACGAATGCCATCAAAGCTCCTGGTACGCCCTGTCGCTGGCCGACAGTCCCGAGCAGCTCCTGGCCCGCAAGACCGCTTTCGAGCAGTTGCCGAGCGTCGAGCGCACGGAAGAAATCGTCTCGCTGATTCCGTTCGACGCCGCGGCCAAACAGCCGCTCATCGAGCAGATCGGTCGGCCGGCTGACGAACTTGCCAGAGCATGTCCCGTTGATCCCCGTCGAGCGTCATGACCGGCTGGTGGCCATGCTTGCGCGGCTGCAGCAGTTCGTCGGCATGGCGGGACCGCAACTACCGTGCGTGCGACAACTCGGGCTGATCCGCAGCCTGTTGGAGCGTCTGCCCCCCGCCGACAGTTACGCCTTGCTGTCGAGGTTTCAGCAGCAGGCCGCCGAAGAGTTGCTGGTCCATTTGCGGCAATTGCGCGACGTTGCCAGCGTCCAGCCGCCCCAGTTGTCCGACTTGCCGCCGACGCTGGTCAGCCGCTTCGTAGGCCGAGCATGGCAAGCACCTGCTGCGGATCTATGGCCGAGGCAACATTTGGGACACGCAGACTCTGACGCGCTTTGTGGAAGACGTCCGCAAGGTCGATCCCCAGGTCACCGGCAATCCGCTGCAGGCCCACGAAGCTTCGCTGGAAATGCGGCAAAGCTTCCAACACGCCGCGATCTATTCGCTGGCGATCATCATCGTGGTCTTATGGCTGGATTTCCGCAATTGGCGGCATGCCCTGTTGGCGGCGTTGCCGCTGGGGGTGGGCGTGCTGGAAACCTTCGGCGCCCTGGGTTGGCTGAACATTCCGCTCAATCCGGCGAACATGATCGCGCTGCCGCTGATCCTGGGCATCGGCGTGGATTACGGCGTCCACATCGTTCACGAATTCCGCGAACGGCAAGGCCCTTATCGCATGTCCCCCGGAACTGCCGTGGCAGTGCTCGTCGACGCCTTGACGACCATCATGGGCTACGGCGCCCTGATGGTGGCCAGCCATCAAGGGCTGCAAAGTCTCGGCCGCGTGCTGACGCTGGCCGTGACCTTTTGCCTGTTCACGTCGCTGATCATGCTGCCGGCCCTGCTCACCTGGGCCACGCGCAACCGGCCGGTCGTCGAGCCCCAGAGATTGCCGCTGGGCAGGGCTGATGCAGAAAACGGGGCCGAGCCCATGCAAGCCGCCGCCTGAAGCGGCCATGCTATTCCGGCAGCGGCTGCCCTTTGGTTTCCGGCGCGAAGATCAGCGCAACCAGTCCTATCAGGAACACCGAACTCATCACCACCGCCGTGTAACGCCACGCCAGCACATCGTCGTGGCACAGCTTGCCGATGTATCGGATCAGTTCGCCCATCGTTACCGTGCCCGCCGCGGCGCACGTATCGGCCCACGTTGTAACAGAACGAAATGCCGGTGCTGCGCAGCCGCGTGGGAAACAGCTCGGGAAAATAAATCGCGTAACCGCCAAACAGCGACAGTTGGCAAAAGCCCATGATCGGGATCATCCAGAACACGTCGTAAAAATCGTTGAGGAACCAGAACGTGCCGGCGGTGCCAAACATGGCCAAGACAAACGCGACGGCAAACGCGGGCCGGCGGCCAAATCGTTCGGTGAAGAGCTTGAAGCAGTAAATCCCCAGCCCGGCGCCGACGTTTTGCAGCACCGACACCACTCCCACCAGCACCGTGAGCTTGCCCTTGTACTCCGACGGACTAAGCCCCTGGGATTCGTAATGTTGTTTGAAAACGGCGCGTACGAAGTCGAAACTGAAGAAACCGATAGCCCACAATCCGACTACGCCGGGCACTGCCAGTGCGAGCCCCACGAACACGTTCTTACGCCACCTCGGATCGCCGAACAATTCGCGGATCGAGCCGGCATGCTGTTGCGTCTTTCCCTCGGCAACCGCGGCCTGCCATTTTTCCGGCTCCTTAAGCCGCGAGCGGATGAGAACCGCCAATAGCGCCGGCACGGCGCCGACCACGAACATCAGCCGCCAGGGCTTCCAGTCGGTGTTGTCGAAAGCTCCGCCTCCTTCCATCACGCCCAGGCTGATGTTGATCAGCGCCGCGGACACGTTGCCGACGGTGGAGAGGATCTGCAGCCAACCAAGCGCGTGTGCCCGAGCCCTATCGGGCATCACTTCAGCCACCAGGGCAACACCGACGGCAAACTCGCCACCAACGCCCAAGCCGGTCAAAAACCGATACAGGGCAAAATCGTACACGTTTTGCGACAACGCGCTTAAGCCGGTGAACGCGGAGTACATCAGAATCGTGATCATCATCGTTTTTGCGCGGCCAATGCGGTCGCCCAAAACCCCGAAGATCAGTCCGCCCGTCGCCCAACCGAGAATGAAAATCGCCGTCGCGTAGGCGCTGTACTGATCGATCACGTTGCCGGCGGTGTCAGGGCCGAGCAGTTCGGTAATGGCGGGTTTGCGGGCAAGGTTGAAGAGTTGTTGATCGAGACAGTCGAAAAGCCAGCCCAGGGCGGCGACGATAAACACAAACCAGTGATAGCGCGTAAGTTCGTGATACCAACGACCGCCTGGTTGACTCATGGCAACAATCCTGCAACGTGCTGAAGGGAAGCGTCGGGGAGACCGGCCAGCGCTGGCATGGCTCGCAACGCTGCCTATCGTACAACGGCCGAGACCGGAATGCGACCCTGTCGGGCGGAGAGCGAAAGCTCTACAATTCTCGGACTCCAGCGACGCCCACCCAGGGACGCAGTCTCTGGGCCTTTGTTCGGTGAATTCGGTCTTGCGATATGGCTCACATCCCTCGTGCGACTGCTGCTCCCACCGGCCCGGCTGTGGCCGATGCCATCTGGAAACGGCAGCTTTCGCCGCCGTTTGTTGTCCTGGTTCGCGCTCCACCAGCGCGAGCTCCCCTGGCGCCGCACGCGCGATCCCTACGGCATCTGGATCAGCGAAATCATGCTGCAGCAGACGCAGGTCGTGACCGTCATTCCTTACTACGAACGCTTCCTGGCTGCCTTTCCCGACGTCCATGCCCTGGCCGCCGCTCCCGAGCAGAACGTGCTCAAGCTCTGGGAAGGACTGGGGTATTATCGCCGCGCTCGACAACTGCACCGCGCGGCCCAAGTGCTGGTCGACACGCATGGTGGCGTGTTCCCTCGCGATCTGGCGGCGGTTCGCGAGTTGCCCGGCGTTGGCCGCTACACGGCGGGAGCGATCGTCTCGATTGCCTTCGACTTGCCGGCGCCGATTTTGGAAGCCAACACCGTGCGGCTACTTTCGCGATTGCTTGCCTTTCAGGGCGACCCGAGCGGCACCGCGGGACAACGCATCCTCTGGCAAGCGGCCGAATCGCTGCTGCCGCGAAAAGAAGCCGGCGCGTTCAATCAGGCACTTATGGAGTTGGGAAGCCTGGTCTGTACGCCTCGCGAGCCGGCCTGCGATTTGTGCCCGGCGCAGTCCCTCTGCGGCGCCAGGCTGCAAGGACTTGTCGAAGAACTGCCGAGGATGCGCGCCAAGGCGCCGAGCACGCCGGTCCGCGAGGCCGCGATCGTCATCCGCCGCGGCGGCCGGGTGTTTATCCGCAGGCGATCCGAGGGTGAACGCTGGGCCGGCCTCTGGGATTTTCCACGCTTTCCGCTTACCAGCGAACAGGATGCCGGTGTGTCCGAGGAATTGGTGGTCCGCACGCGCGAGCTGACGGGCATGACCATTCTCCCGGGCGACCACCTGGCGACCCTCAAGCACGGCGTGACAAGATTTCGCATCACGCTCGAATGCTTCGCGGCGAAAGTAGTCGCTGGGCGGCCGAAGAAATCGCTCCAAGATCACTGCGGCTGGGTGCGGCCGGCAGAGTTGGCGGATTATCCCCTCAGCACCACGGGGCGCATAATCAGCCGCCTGCTGGAAGTCTGATGTTAAGCTTAAAGCGACTTCATCCGATCGGGGGGTAAGTTCTCCGGCACGATCGTCAGGCCGCCCGAGGCCCGCAATTGGAGCTTGTACAATAAGCCTTCGCGAAGCTTGATCGACGGGGCTTCGCCGTGGGCGGCTCGTATGCCGGCCTTCTTGGCTTTGGCCGGGTCGTTGGAATACTCCCAAAAATTGGCCCACAGTTCCTTCTCATAGTCGCTCAGTGGGCCGCGGCCATAAGCGGCCGGACGGGAGTTGACGTGATCCAACGACGCCCCCTCGCTTGGCTCCTGAAACTCGCCGAACATGCGTCGAAACAAACAGACCGAAGTCGACCGCAACGGGTCTCCCTTCTGCACCAGGTCGTCGTCGTACTTGACGACCCATGCGTCGATATACAGCAGGTCGCCGTCGATGGTGAACTCGCGAGCCTTGTCGAGCGGCTGGTCGTCGTCATTGACATCTTGAAACACGAACTTGGTCTTTTGCCGGTTCTCGACTTCCGATTTCCATTGCTTGAGCACGATGATGTCGGCCACGCGGTGGTCGACTTTGAGCAGCCGCAACGCCATATCGAGCTTTTCGATCTGCCGCTCTTTTTCAACCACGTCTTTGTGGAGTTGTTCGTTCTCTGCCTGGCTCTGCTTGAATTTTTCGCCTAATTGAACGTTTTTCGAGTACTCGCCATAGCCCAGCCAACTGGCCACGCCGATTACGGACGCGACGACCAGGGCGGCGATGCCTTTCAAGAAATTCGAGACGGCGTTGAGGAAATCTTTCATGCCAAACCTCACCGAGACTTTTCGGGCGAACGAGACTTTCCTGCGACGTACTAGGCACGCCGACTCCCGTGCCTGGTCGCGCTGAGTATTACTCACTACAGGATTATACGCCGCGTTGAAATCTGGGGGGATAGCAGACCGCGGCCAGCTTCCGCGGCAGCCGCGACCGGTTAACTGCCTATCGGTCAAGCAGTTGAGCCTTTCAGGAGTCCATCCACGGCGGCGCCGATGTCGGGGCTCGCCATCAGCGTTTCGCCCACCAGAATCGCGTCCACGCCGGCCGCCTCCAGCCGCACGACGTCGGCCCGCGTGCGAATGCCGCTCTCGCTGACCAGCACGCACTGGTCGGGCACCCGCGGCCGCAGACGAAGCGTGTGCTCCAGATCGGTCTCGAACGTGCGCAGGTCGCGGTTGTTGATGCCGATCAGCGTGGCGCCGGCGTCGAACACGCGCGGCAAGATTCTGCGGCTCGTACAGTTCGACCAGCGGACGTCATTCCCAACTCCACCGCCGCGTTGTGCAGCTTGCGCAGATGGCAGTCGTCGAGGCATTCGGCAATCAGCAGCACGGCGTCGGCCCCGGCGGCTCGGGCTTCGAACAGCTGGTAGACGTCGAGAATGAAATCCTTCCGCAGCACCGGCAGACGGACCGCTTGCCGCACATCGCAGCAGGTATTCCAGGCTGCCTTGGAAGAACTCGCGGTCGGTCAGCACGCTCAAACAGGTCGCCCCGTGCGCTTCGTACGTCCGGGCGATCTCGACGGGCTGAAAGTCAGCCCGGATCACGCCCCGCGACGGGCTGGCCTTCTTCACTTCGGCGATCAGCCGAATCGGGCCGGGCTCGGCGAGCGGAGCAAAGAAGTTGCGACCGGCGGGGCTGCCTCGGCAAGCTGGCGCAGCTCGGCCTCGGGCCGGGCCGCTTTGGCCGTCGTCGATCTCGCGCCACTTGGCGGCGACGATTTTGTCGAGAACCGTGGGCATGCTCTGGCCGGCGAATCCAATCGAATCAATGTTTGAAATGCCGGCGGCCGGTGAAGATCATCGGCAGGCCGTGCTGATTGCAAGCGGCGATCACTTCGTCGTCGCGGCGCGATCCGCCGGGCTGGATGATCGCCGCGATGCCCGCGGCCGCCGCCTGTTCGATCGAGTCGGCAAACGGAAAGAAGGCGTCGGACGCCAGCACCGCGCCCGGCGCACGCGCCCCCGCTTTCTTGATCGCGATTTCCACCGAGTCGACGCGGCTCATCTGCCCGGCGCCCACGCCGCACAACGCCCGGTCTTGGCCAACACGATGGCGTTCGATTTGACGTGCCGCACGACGGCCCAGGCGAACCGCAGCGCCGGCATGAGCTCCGCCTCGGGCGGAGTGTCCGTGACCACCTGCCACTCGGCCTCGGGATCGGGCCGGTTGTCGGCATCCTGCACCAGCAAGCCGCCGGCGATCTGCCGCCACTGACTCGCCGGCGTGGCATCATCCAATCGGCCGACTTTCAGCAGCCGCACGTTGGCCTTCCATTTGGGCCGGGTGGTCAGGATCTCGAACGCCGCCGGCTCGAAGTCGGGAGCCACGATCGCTTCGATGAATCGGCCCGGCTCGGCCAGCACTTCGGCCGTGGCCGCGTCGACCGGGCGATTGAAGCCCAGCACCGAGCCGAACGCGCTCAGCGGATCGCCGTCCAAGGCCGCTCGCGCGGCCTCGGCCAGGCTGTCGGCCACCGCGGCGCCGCAGGGATTGTTGTGCTTGATGACCGACGCCGCCGGCTCGTCGAACGGCCGCACCATCGCCAGCGCGCTGTCCAGATCGAGCAGGTTGTTGTACGACAGTTCCTTGCCGGCCAACTGCTGGGCCGAGACCAGGCTGGACTCGCGTGATCCGCGGTCGGCATAAAGGCCGCCGCCTGATGCGGATTTTCGCCGTAGCGCAGCACCTCCTTGCGCCGCACGCGACAACGCCAGCGTCGGCGGAAACGGCTCCGTCGTCGGCTCTGCGCTTCCAGATATGCCGCGATCGCCTGATCGTAAGCCGCCGTGCGGGCAAACGCCGCCTGGGCCAGTCGGCGGCGCAGCTCCAGGCTGGTCGTCGCCGTGGGCTACGACTTCGTCCAGGATCGCGGCGTATTGCGCCGGGTCGGTGGCCACGGTGACGAAGGCGTGGTTCTTGGCCGCCGCGCGAATCAGCTCGGCCCGCCGATGTCGATCTGCTCGATCGCTTCGTCGCAGCGTTACGTCCGCCGCGGGCCACCGTCGCCTCGAAGGGATACAGATTCACCACGACCAGTTCGAACGTCACGATGCCGTGCTCGGCGAGCGCCGCCAGGTCGTCCGGCCGATCGTGGCGGCGAGAATGCCGCCGTGAACCTTGGGGTGCAGCGTCTTCACGCGGCCGTCCAGCATTTCCGGAAAGCCGGTGTAGGCGGCGACGTCGCGGACCGCCAGCCCCTCGTCCTCCAGATACTTGCGAGTTCCGCCGGTGCTGAAGATTTCGACTCCGGCCGCGGCCAGCCCGCGGGCAAACTCGGCCAGCCCCAGCTTGTCGCTGACGCTGATCAGGGCACGCTGAAGACGGGGAGATTCCATGCTTGGACTCGATAACTTCCTGCTGAAGACCAGGGCAACGGTGGGCCAGATGCCAGGCGCTTCGCCTGCTGGCCGGGCCATCAGCATAGCAAGCTGATCGCCGGTGGGGAAAGCGGGTACCACGAACCGTGCGATGTGCCACTGGCTATGCCAGTGTGCGGAAGCTCAAAGTCGTCGGGACACTGGCGAAACCAGTAGCACACGGCGACCGGGCTGGGCAAAGCCCTGTAAGAGCGAGCCACTTGCAATCCTTGGGCCAGCCTTTCCCGCGGGACAAAAGAGACCTGGCAGGCTTTATTTGGCGAAAGGATCCTCTTCCATTTTGGCGGGGGCGTCGGGTTTTTCCTTATCCATCTTTTCGTCCGCTTCCAGGGGTTCTTCAGCCGGCTTTTTCTCACCGTCAGCATCCTCTTCCGCTTTCGGCTTATCCTTGTCTTTTTTCTTCCGGGTGGCCGGCGTCTCCACTTCTGGCAGTTCCGGCGGAGTGTAAACCGTGGGCTTGCGCAGATTGGTCTCGTGCAAGCATTGAATCAACCCATTCGCGGCCACCAGATACACGCGATCGGTTTGCTCGTTGTGCAACTTCTTGAGCAAGCCTTCGAGCGGCATGACATCCAACCGCGAGCCGGTGGCGGCATCCAAGATCAACATTCGATTCGTCTTGTCGGTGGCATAGATCCTGGTCGGGCTCTTGGAAATGAATTGAGCTACGCCGGGAGCAAACCACAATTGAAGGCCATTGGTTCCATCCAGGCAAAACAGGCCACCCGGCTCGGGCACTACGTACACTCGGCCCTCGATCGCGATCGGCGGCTCCACAATGGCGTCGCCGGCTGAAAACTTCCACTCCGTCTCCGCCGTCCGTTCATGGACGGCATAGACGTACCCGTCGATCGAAGTGGCATAGAAGTACGGGGTCCAATACGCGGGCCGCGATTCAATCGCGTCGCGGGTCTGCATCCGTGCCCGGATTTTCATCGGATTCGCGTTCGCGACATAAAAATAGCCCTTATCGGTCGTCCAACTAACGGTCTGCGCCTGATGACGGGTTGATTGAAAATTCGTCCAGTGGATTGGTAGATCCAGGGCGTCTGGCGGTCACGAGTGGCCAACACATAGCCTTCGAGCACCCCGTTGAGCATGGGGACAAAGGCGTGGGTTTCCGTCAGAACCGGCCCATGCCCGGGCTGCCGCGCAATTTGCGGGTCCATTCGATGCGTCCCGTCTGGCGTTCGAGGAGATACAACACCGAGCCGTTGACGACGGCGACATACTTGGAGTTGGCGGCCGGCTCCGCGCTTAAGCGGTCGCCGCGACCGATCAATTCCACCCACAAGGCGCGGCCGGTCTCAGCATCCAAGGCGTGGAGGACGGCTCCTGTCGTTTGCACGAACAACATCCCGCCTTGTAAAGTCACATGGGCAACCTTTTCACTTGACTGATTCAGATCCATCTGGGCATACCAACTGCGAGTCAGCCCATGCCGCCTGGCCGTGCTTTCCGACGCCAAACCACCACCCTGACCACTGGCGGTCGTAGCCCAGCAAACGGCCAGCAGGCCGAGCAAGGTGGGGGCCCAGCAGGACCGTTTTCCTAAATGGCCGCGACATCTCTCGGAGCGAGCAATTGACACTGGCATACGATTAAGCCTTGCGAATGCAATCGGTATGGTGAGAAGATAGGGCCAAACTGATCAACTTGCGCCGGCTCGCGGAGAGCCGATGGCGCTTCGCCTGGGCAAAGTTGACCAATCGACACCCCCCAACCGACGATGGGCAGCACGAAACCGGTGCCTCTATGATACTTAGGCCCGTGACCGCTAGCCAGCCCACGGCGGTTTTTCACGGCTTCCGCAGTCCTGGCAACTTTGACGGCCGTAGCGGCTGGACCTAATCTGCCGGCCTGACCTACGATCAGGGCCGCGCGATGGCTAAATTGGACAACGTCGAGTATTCATGGATCGCGATTCTGCCAACGCCGGTTCCCAACAAAAACTCCAGGAGCTTGTTGGTTATCTGAATTTCTCCTCCGGTGCGGCCGATACGCGTTTTCTCGGTAATTTGAACCGGCTGTATGGGGAAGTTGACACCGAGGGGGTCCCCCCGGGAGAATTGGGCCCGGTCGTGCAACGGCGCCTGGCCGAAGGGATCGATCTGCTAAATCGCACTTCGCCGGCGTTCCGCGACGTGGAACAGGCCCGCGCGGTGCCGGGGCTCGTCTTCGACCATTTCCTGCCAGCCTATCGCGAGTTTCACCGAGACCTGCTCTTTCACCAGACCATTGCCGATCTGGCGACACCTTTTTTCGTCGGCCGGGCGTTCGAAATCGTCTTGCGCCAGGGGCCCCCCTGGGACGAAACCCGGCGCATCGTCGACGAAGGACTGGCGCAATTCAATGACTATGTCGGCTATCGTCCCGTGGCCGTGCTGCATAGCGGGCAACGCATGGAGCCGTACGCTCATGAATGGACCCGACCCGTCCCGTTATTTATCCAGCAGTCTGGGATCGCCGTCGGCCGTTACTCGCGGCTGATTGAGCAAGCCCTGGATTTGCTGAAGGAAACGGATCCGAATTTGTTGGCCGCATCCCATTTCCATCTGGCTCAGTTGGACGAATTAGCGCTCGACGTGCGTGCTTACGAGTTTGATCACCCGGCCAATAAGCGGCCCAACTACCATTTCGGCCAATGGGATCCGCACCACATCGACAATCGGGGACGTTATCGGCGGTTCGTCCTGCAGCAAGTTACGCTCGACGCCTTGATCAGTCGCGTCGAGGAACCGTCGGAGTTGTCGGTCGACGAACGGCTGTACGAAGCCGCCGCGGTTCTGGCCGGCGTGATGTTGATGTCCTCGGCCACCAGCGGCAGCGGACCCGGCACCTACGACTCGTCCGTCTCCCTGGCCACCTTGCTCCCCACGATCGCCACCAACCGGGACGCTTTCTACGAGCACTTGTTGACGCGCGTTTCGGGCAAGCGGGGAAAACGCTTGCAAGCCCAGGCCAAGAGTGCCCATCAACCGTTTGCCGCGGCTCGACAGCACCTCAATCACACCTTGGCGCGCCGCCGGGCGACCCAACTGGAGCAAGTCCATCTCTCTTTGCTCTACGCGCGCATGGGGCACCGCGACGCGGCGCTGCGGCAAGCCCAAGCCGTTAGCGTGGCTTCGGCCCGCATGCGCTGCGAGATTCAATGCCGGCTCACCATGGGAGACCTGGCGGTAACAGCCGGTCGGCTCGACGACGCGGCTCGCCTGCTGGTCGAGTCGGAAGATTTCTTGCACCGCGCGATCGAATGCGGCGCCCTGGTCGACCCGTGGAACATCCTGGGCTTTCAGGGTCAATTCAGCCTGTTCCCCTCGCCGGAGAACAGCGTCAACGACCATCGCGCTGGACAGTTGATCGAATTGCTCGAGCAGCTCTTTGGGCTCTTTGCCCGCACTTGGAGCGAAGCTGCCGCTCGTAGCGACGACGTGGTCGCCACGCGCATGGCACAATCGTTGGACTCTCTGGCGCGCTGGTGGGACAAGTTTGCCACGACCACCGTGGTCAGCGTCGAAAGCTTTTCAGGAGCCGAGGCGGTCGAGTCCGGTCGGCAAGTCGCCGCGGCCTTGCAAGCCTGGCACCGCGGCGGCGCCAGCGCCGGAAACATCGGCTTCTGGCGGCAGCACGTCACGCATTTCCAATCCCCGAAGGCTTATGCGCTGGTCGTCGAGGCCCTCTTGAACAAGGGCGATCTGATCGCCGCCAGAGCCTTGCTGATACAGTGGCTAAGTCAGGCCAACCAGGTGCCGCTCAAGTTTGGCCCACACTCGTTCCACGCATTGGCCGAACGTTGGCTCTCGGCCGCCAGCGCGGCCAAGGGCGCCGTCACAGACCCGGCGGGCCTTGCCGCCTCGCGCCTGGTCACCAGCTTCTTCGACTTTCTCGAGGCAAATGCTGAAGAACTGTGGAGCGTCCCCACCCTCGGCTTCGAACAGGGAAGCCTGACAGCCCGGGCCGACGACTCCGTTACCGACACCCCCGAACTCGAAGACGACGACGCGGGCCAATTCGACGCGGCGTACGACGATATGGTGTATGTCGACAGCACCGAGGACGGTGTCGAGGCGGACATGCTCGACTCGCCGAGCCCGGCGACCGATTATGAATTGGAACACGAAGGCCGGCACTTGCGCGAGCGATTGGGATTTTTAGCCACCGTGGCATCGCTGTGGAAGCGCGCCGGCACGTCCGGCGTCGGCTCGAACCTGCCGCCGCTGGTGAGCGAAGACGTCCTGCGGCGCTGGCTGGCCGAGACGGGCAACTTCCAGACCGGTCTGTTGAGGCTGCTTGACGCCACGCAACGGCGGCGCGTGCCTCCCCCTTCCGCCTCGCGCGACTCGTTGCTGGAATACGAGCAGCGCCGCAGCGCGAAAGAAGCCTTGCTGGAAACGGTCATCGCCACGGTGGTCACGATGGCCGACGCGCAGGCGCTGGTTATCCGCGGCCACCCCCAAGACGCCGCCGGTGACTGACGGGGAGGACCCCGTGACCGTGGGCACGGACGCCGGCGACGCCGTCGATGCGCGGATTTTCCATGCCATGCTGACCGCGGATGTTAAGGGCGTGCGCCGGCTTTGGCCCCTGTTTCTGGAGCGGATCCAGCGCGAACCGCTGCTCTATATTCCCCTGCACAAGGGGGGCGATCCAAGCCGCATCGTGGCGGTCCGCAAGCTGCAACAATGCCTGCGCGACATGCTCTCGGCCTTGCCCCGGCTCGGTCTGCTGAATGAAACCTGCCAACTCATCGACGTCGCTCGGAAGATGGAGAACGATCATCCCGTCGGCGCCAATGCGGTTACCGAGTTCGATCGTTTGTTTTCCGTCGCTTACCGAGCCCTCGTCGAGACTCTGGTGGAGGTCTCACTCGCCTGGCCTCCCAGCGGTGATGAAACGACGGCCGATCGCGAACTGGTGGAATGCCTGGAAACGCTGACCGAGTCGTTGCTCAAGCAATGGCTGGCGCACAGCCGCACGCTACGACTCTCGACGTTGGAGCGGATTGCCAACGATCGGGAATGGCAGTCGCTGGTGGGATTCATCGAACGCTATGGCCATGACCTGTTTACGCAGCGTTTTTTGAATCTCGGCAACTTGCGGGCGATTCTGCATCAGGGCGTCGATCCCTGGTTGACCCGATTGGTCGAACAGCCGCAATCGGACGAAGAACTGCGGCTGCTGGATGAGCTTGCCAGTGGGGCCTTGAGTCGCGCGGACGCGGTTCGCCAATTGAGCCTGGCGTTAGAGGCGATCGTCGAAAACTTCACGGAGTATCGCGACTATAATAGCACGACAACGCAGTCCGACCGGGGCGAACTGCTCTACACGCTGCTCGATTTCCTCCGTTTGCGCGTCCAATACGACCGTGTTGCCTGGCACCTGCGTCCCGTGCTGCTGGCGCATGAAATTCTGGTCCGGAATCGGCGCGAGGAAGCCGCCGAAATGTGGCGCCGCGCGCTCGCGGAACGTACGAGCGAAGTGGCCGACTCGCTGCTGTCTCGGTACGACAAGCTGAGCCGAAAGTATTCCATGCGACTCCCCACCATCGCGGATCGCCTGGCTGAGCGATTCATTCGGCCCCTCTCCGTGGACCGGCTGCGGGCACTGGTGTGGCCGGCGATCGAAGAAGTCCGCGCCGGACAACCGGCCCTGGCGTTTGAAGTGCTCAGGCAGGAGGCCGAGGAACTGACGAGAGATCCCACGGGCGTCGGCCTGGATGTGCCCGGCTGGTTGCGAGCGCTGGAGGACGAGGTTGACGATGCAAGCCGCATAGCTCCGCTGCAAGGCAGCGAACAGGGACCGTTCCCGATCCGACAGCTACCGCTAACGCTTGAAGAGGTGCAACGCGAACTAGCGGCCTGGGACAGCTCGTCCGATTAACCGGTCAAGGCGGCCAGTTCCCGGCTCGCTTCGTCCAAATTCGGTTGCAGAGCCAGCGCGCGGCGAAACAGGTTGCTCGCTTTCTGGCGCGAACCGTGCGACGCATGAATGCGCCCGAGCTTCAACAGCGCCTGCGGCGAATCAGGTCGGAGCCGTGCGACAGTTTCATAACAGGCGAGGGCGGCTTCGACCTGCCCGAGCGTTTCGCGCATTTCACCCAAGTTCAAATGCGACTCGTAAAAAGTGGGCTGCAATTTCACGGCGTACTCGACGGCTTCCACCGCGTCGCTGCTGCGGCCCGACAACCATAAACCCGCGCCCAGCGTGTTGTGAAAGCGGGCCTCCCTCGGCACCAGCGCGATCGCGCGTCGCGAGGCTAGCAGTCGCATCCTCAGGCCGGTCCAGTTGCAATTCGGCGACAGCCAGCATGTTCCAGGCTTCGGCCATCGCGGGACAACTTCGCAACAGCATGCGGTAGGCGATGTGCGCCCCCATCACATCTTGGGCATTGTGCCGCGCGACCGCTGCCGAAAACATCTGTTCCGGCGGCACGGGCGCGGCTGGCCTGACCTTGCCAGGCGTGTCCGGCCAGCCCAGGATCAGATCGTCCACGACACGATCGAGCACGACCGCTCCCAGACCTTCCAGGAAACGGATCGCGGCATACGGCTGCTGGTCAAAGTGCCGCGCGCCGTCCATCTTTTCTTCCACGATGATGATCGGTTTGTTGGCCCGCAAGGTGGCCTCGGCTCCCTGCAACACGGACAATTCGAATCCTTCGACGTCGATCTTGATGAAGTCGACCCCCTCCAGGTTGAAGTCGTCCAGCTTGCCCAACGGAATCAGTCCGCGCCGCCCGGCAGCCACGTGGGTGGCCTCGGTGTGCGCCTCGTCATAATCGAAGGCGACGCAGCCGTGTTCCTTGCCCAGCGCCATTGGCACGACCTGCAATCGGTCGGACGTCACATTTCGCTCTAGGCAAGCCCGCAACTGCGGCAAGGGCTCGAACGCCACAATTCGGGAAAATCGCTGTACCAGCCCCTTGCTCCACAAACCGACGTGCGCACCGATGTCGACCGCCAAATTCCAGCTGGCCACGAAGTCGAGCGACCGCTGCAACTGGGGATTCTGATAAAGACCGCCCGAGTCGCGCAGAAGGTCGGACATGTGGACTTCACCGTCAGGCAAAAAGACGCCAGACACTTGCTTCATAGCTTCGTCCTTCAGATCGCGACCGCGCGAACAAACCGCTAGAGATTTCAAGTGCCCAGGGCCAGTGAGCGAAAATCCATTGCTACGAGAGCTTGCATCGGCGTCAAAATCGAAGAACTTTACCTATCCCTGCGATTCGACTTGTAGCGACCACATTTTGCGGCAACACCGAATGGCGGATCCAAGATCGGTCATGCGGAAGCTGCCAGTTGTCAGCCAGCGGTCCAGTGCTTTTTTCCCGAGCTTTGCCCGCAATTGCCGCGTCCACAAAAGGCAAACCGCCCAGCCCCCGCATTCCTCGCGGATTTTTTCTCTCCCGCGGTTGTCACGTTTACCGATGATGCGTATGGGCGTTCAAAACCGCGTACCAGCCTGCTGGCCGCGGATGGCACGAATGCGAACCGCGCTAGACTTATGGCCTTTGGAGTCGGAGCAGGGCTCATGCAGCCGGGACAAAGGCTGGCTGAACGTGGCGGCCTGCACAACTTTGGAGTGTGCCGGCATGACAGCAATTGATGCTTAAAGCTCGTGCTCGCAACGATCACACGGAGGTGGTCAGCAATGAAGATCAACACTACACGTTTTGGCCGAGTTGACATTGAGCACAACGACGTGCTTGTCTTCCCCCAAGGACTCTTGGGACTCGAAGAGTGCCAGCAGTGGGTGCTGCTCGCCGACGCCGAGAATGAACTGCTCGGTTGGCTACAGAGCACCACGCATCCCGAAATTGCGCTGGCGGTGGTCAGCCCACGCCGCTTGCTGCCCGGCTACCAAGTGCGACTCTCCCGCCAAGAAATGGCTCCGTTGGCGTTAACTCAACCCCAGCAGGCCAAAGTACTGGTCATCGTCGGCCGGAACGATCGCTCGATCACCCTGAATCTCAAAGCTCCGTTGTTGATCAACTTGGATCAACGGCTGGGGCGCCAGGTATTGAACAACGCGGATCAACCGGTGCAATACGAGCTCCAGACGTTACAGCCGCTCAAGAAAATCGCCTGAGGTGCCGATGTCGGGAGGCGACAATCCCCCCGAAAAATGGCCAACTACCGACATAATCCACCCAGAAACAGCCTACCTGCCTACCAATGACGCCACAAAGTGCGGCGTGCCCCCGCTAAGACGAAACTGCCCGCCGCAGAGAACCCCGTAAGCCAACCCCAATACCCTGAAATCCACTAACACCCACCCGCGCAGGATGCAGTCCGGCTAACACAACCTCACCTGTGACCGCCGTGGTAACCATTCGAGCTGCTGGGTCTAGCACGCACGTCGACCGTCATGGTCGGCCAAATATAAAGGAAGGAGCTGTCGATGCTTGTTCTGTCGAGACAACGCGACGAAAGCATCATGATTGGCGACAATATTGTCGTCACCATTGTGGACATCCGCGGAGACAAGGTGCGGCTGGGGATCAATGCCCCGACCGAAATACCGGTTCATCGGCAGGAAGTCTATGAAGCCATCCAACGCGAGAACATACGCGCAAGTCGGTTGGACGTAAAAGATACCCGCGAGATTGGCCGTCCAGGAAAGACTCCCAATGGGCCGACGACCAGTGGCTGAACAGGGACGCTTGCAAGTGTTGAATCCGGCTGCGAGGAGCCAACCGAGGTAGTGTCCTAGCGATTATGGCAAATGTAACGCCCTGCGGTGCGCGGTCGGCGACACTTTGCCGTAAAAAACCCCAGGGCAGTGCAAATTACCTAAAGCCCCCAGTGCCATGAGACGATAGACCAAGCTATCAGAGTATGACTTCGGCAATTTTTACGCTGCAGCAGAGAAGTTTGCCGAGGCCAAGAAAACTGTGTCACTCCGCCTGCGCACTCAGGCGACGGAGCTGATCGCGAAAAAAAAACTGACGGCAGTTAAGCGTCAGTTCCAACGACCTACCTACCCTAACGTTTACTCACCAACCACTGCGACGGTCCGTGCCACGGCACGGATTTGCCGAGGTCCGCCCACCGCGTATTGACTCCCCCAATGCTCGGTCGGCCGCGGACTAAATTTTTACAAAACCTGGAGGGGTGTCTGGCATGACCCGGATCAATACAAACGTCGCGTCGCTTACCGCCCAAAACGCGTTGGCGCAGTCGCAGCAGCAGTTACAGACCGCTCTGACCCGCTTGAGCACCGGCTTACAGATCAACTCGGGGGCCGATAATCCCGCCGGTCTGATCGCCGCCCAGGTGCTGGGGAGCGACATTGTGAGCGCCAATGCCGGCATCGCCAACAGCCAGATAGCGACCCAACTGATTTCCACGGCCGACAGTGCTCTGGGTCAGGTCAGCAACCTGCTCAACAATATTCGTGGCTTGGTTTCATCCGCCGCGAACACCGGTGCTTTGAGCTCCGATCAGATCGCGGCCGATCAGCTCCAGGTCGACTCCTCGCTGCAAGCCATCGACCAGATTGCGCAAACCACCGAGTTCCAAGGGAGCAAGCTGCTGGACGGCAGTCTTAACTTTCTCACCACCTCGGCAGGGACTGCTGACCTGCGGGCCTCGGGCACAGTCGGCTCCGTGCAAGATGTTGCGGCCACGGGCAGTTTGGGCAGCACCCCCGACGCGACTGCGACCGGCAGCTTCGGCTCCGCGACTGGAACCGCCGCCACGGCCACGGCGGTCGGCGGGTCCACCATTAAGCTCTCCGCAATCGGTAACAGTGTTGCGACGAATGGCTACACCCTTGACATTACCGACGCCGGCTCAACGGCAAGCTCAGTTTCGGTCAGCGGCAAAACGATCAACCTGGCGTTGCAAAGCGGTACGACCGGGACTTCAGCGATCGGTGTGCTAAACGGCAATGCGACCATCAGTGCCTTGTTTACCGCTAAGGCGACCGCCAACGCCGGTACCCAGTTTTTCGCCACCAGTGCGGCTTCCGCTGTCTCGGTTATCACCTCCGGTGGAAACGACGATAGCCTCATTACGATTTCGGCCACCAACGCCGGCACGGCCTACAACGGGGTGAATGTTACGTTCCAAACCGGTGCAACGCTCGGCGCGGAAACCGCTTCGTTCGACAGCAGCACGGACACGCTAACTGTGGGAATTAACGCCGCTTCGAATACGAACCAGGTCATCACCGCCATCCAGGCGACCGGGCTGTTCAGCGCTTCGACCTTGGGCGACGGCCTCGGCACCTTTTCGTCCAACTTCACCAGCGTGACGTCAGGCGGCACGAATAACAACAGCTTGAAGCTCTCTGCCGTGAACGCGGGCTCGGCCTACAATAGCACGAGCGTGGATTTCGTTAACGCCGCCGCCGCCGGAAGCGAAACGGCCGCCTACAACAAAACGAACAACACGCTGTACATCTACCAGAACGCGGCTTCGACTACCAACCAGGTCGTCGCCGCCGTCAATGCCACGGGCGTCTTTGCCGCCAAGACCAGCGGGGCCGGACTAGGCACCTATGCCGCCGGCACAACTTCCAGCGTCACGAGTGGCGGCACGGACGGCAACCAGTTCACGCTCTCGGCCCGCACTGGCGGCGCCGCTTACAACAACGTCAATGTGGTCATCGCTGACACGGCCGCTCAGGGTGCGGAAACCGCGGCCTATCAGCGCGATCACCAACACGCTGACGATCAACGCCAACGCGAGCTCGACCACGAACCAGCTCGTCGCTGCCGTCAACAGTGCCACGGGCACCAACGGGGCCTTCAGCGCCACCGCCATCGGGGCGGGGCTTGGCACCTACTCGGCAGGCACCAGCACCGCCGTCACCACGGGTGGCGGCACGGGCACGGCGGCCATCAGCGGCCTGCAAATTAACGAGGCCAACTTCGGCACCGCCTCCTCGGTGCCGGTCAACGTGACCGTTCAAAAGCAGGCGACCGTCGGCCAACTGACTTATTCGGGCGGTACCCTGAGCAGCGCCACGACGCTGCAAATCGGCGGCACGAACGGCTACCAGGTGTTCAACTTCGGATGCCGGAGCCACGATTCAGCAGATCGCTTCGGCCCTGAATGCCAGCAGCGACGCCACCGGCGTAACGGCCTCGGTTGATTCGACCGGCAAGAAACTGGTGCTCAGCTCGCAAACGTACGGCTCGTCGTCTTTCGTGTCGGCCACGGCCCTCACAGGTTCGTTCGCCACCACGGACAGCACGGGAGCCGCATCGACTCGGGCCACCGGCACGGACGTGCAAGCTCAGATCAATGGCGTGGCGGCCACGGGTAACGGACTAGAGGCTTCCATCGACGCGCCGAGCTTGAACCTGTCCTTCAACGTCAACAGCAACTTCAACAGCGGCGACTCGTTCAACTTCTCCATCACCGGCGGCGGCGCCACGTTCCAACTCGGCCCCGACGTCGTGTCGAACCAGCAAGCTCGCTTGGGAATCCAGGGCGTAAGCACCGCCACCTTGGGCGGGGCCGACGGAACGCTGTACGAATTGCAATCGGGCGGAGCCGCTTCGCTGGCGAGCAACCCTGAACTGGCCGCCAAGATCGTCGACGAAGTTATCAGCCAGGTCACGGACCTCAGTGGCCGGTTGGGTGCCTTCCAATCGACGACCTTGCAAACCAACATCAACACGTCTGACCGACACCGTCAGCAATCTGACCGCCGCTCAGAGCAATATCCAGGACGCCGACTACGCCTCGGAAAGTGCCAACCTCACCAGGGCTCAGATCCTGGTGCAAGCCGGCACCTCGGTCTTGTCAGATCGCGAATCAGGCTCCGCAACAGGTGCTGGCGCTCCTGCAAGAGCTCCTAATCGCCGACGACTCGCAAACGCCTTAATTAGCCCGGTCCGCCTCTCGCAGGCGGGCCGGGTTTTTTTCGTATCCGCAGGAAAAGAAGCTTCGCGGGCCCAGGCAACGGGCTCGCAAAAGACTCGGCTTGCCCATCCTGGAAACTCCGATTAGGCTTTCCGCGCGATACGACATTCCTAATGCTTGAGGTTCCCGCTTGTCGCCTCCGGCGTCCAACCTCCTCTGGGATCACGCGATTGAACATCACCTCGCCGGCCGCTTGTCGGAGGCTGGGTGCTCTATCGTCAGTTGTTGTCCCAGGAACCGGCCAACGCCTCCGCGCTCCATATGCTTGGCGTTTTGCAGTATCAGCTTGGCGACGGCGATGCCGCTTTGGAACTGATTGACAAGGCCATCGCGCTCGATGCCAGGGTGCCGCAGTACCACGGGCATCGCGGACTGATTTTGGCAGCGAGCGGCAAACTCGCTCAGGCCATCGGCGCCTATCGCCAGGCTCTGGCGGATGAGCCGCAAATGCCTGATGTTTTAAACAATCTGGCCAACGCGCTGCGCAGCCAGGGGGATATGGCCGGAGCGATCGACGTTTATCGCCGGGCGTTGGCGGCGAAACCGGATTTTGCCGACGCGTCAGTGAACCTGGGCTTGGCACTGCTCGGCGTCGGCGATTATGCCGAGGCCATCGCCGTCTTCCAGCAGGCAGCCTTGCTGAGGCCGGGGGATGGATCGATCACGGAGCACCTGGCGGCAGCGCACAACAACTATGGCGTCCTGCTCGAACGACAAGGCGAGGCGGAGCCGGCCATTCGTTCGTTCATAACGGCACTGGCGTTGAAACGCGACTTTGCCGAGGCGCATTTCAATCTCGGCAAAGCGCTCGCCGTGCTGAACCGGTTTGACGAGGCGATCGCCGCCTATCAACAGGCAATTGCACTCAAGCCGAGCATGCCAAGCGCGCACAATAATCTCGGCATCGCACTTTTCAGCAGAGGCAGGCTCGAAGAGGCGATCGCCAACTATCGCGAGGCGCTGCGTCAGCGCCCGGATGATGCCCAGGCAAGCAACAATCTGGGCAGCGCGCTGCGGATCAGCGGGCGACTGAACGAGGCGGTCGCCGCATATCGCCGCGCGCTGGAGATTGAACCCAACGATGCCGAGGTGTGGAATAATCTGGGCAGCGCGCTGGATGGCCGCGGGGAGTCGGAGCAGTGCTGGAGGCGTTCCAGAAGGCGTTGGAGATTCGTCCGGTATTTTCAGAAGCCCAGAACAACCTCGGCAATACATTTAAAAATCTGGGAGACCTGGACGCCGCGCTGGCAGCCTATCAGCGCGCGATCGACCTGCAACCCGACAATCAGGACGCGCATAGCAATCGACTGTACACGATGTACTTTCACCCGGCCTATCCGGCCGATCGCATATACCGAGAGCATCAGCATTGGAACGCCGAGCATGCGGCGAAGCTGGAGCCGACGAACCCCCGGTTCGAAAATGATCGCGCGGAACAACGGCGGTTGCGAGTGGGGTACATCGCGGCGACTTTTCGCGATCATTGCCAGTCTTTCTTCATCATGCCGTTGTGGCGCATCACAATCATCAGCAAGTAGAACTGATTGCGTACAGCGACGTGGCGGCGCCGGATGCGATTACCGAAACGCTGCGCGGTTTCTGCGACGGCTGGCGTACTATCGCGGGACTCCCGGACGAAGAGGTGGCTCAGCAAGTCCGGCGGGATCGCGTCGA
Organism: uncultured Planctomycetia bacterium; assembly: GCA_963807715.1. Classification (GTDB taxonomy): domain Bacteria; phylum Planctomycetota; class Planctomycetia; order Pirellulales; family PALSA-1355; genus CAWECK01. The sequence goes on along the minus strand of CAWECK010000007.1, from coordinate 350,415 downwards.
CATCCTCGTGGACCTGTCGCTGCATATGGCCCATAACCGGCTATTGGTCATGGCACGCAGGCCGGCTCCGGTGCAGGTCACCTGGCTGGGATACCCGGGAACGACGGGGCTGAAAACCGTGGACTATCGGCTGACCGATCCGTACCTGGACCCGCCGTCGGGCGAGAACGACGCATTTTATTCTGAAACGTCGTATCGACTCCCGCATACCTTTTGGTGTTACGATCCGTTGGCCAGCGAGCCGTGCGTGAATGAGTTACCGGCGACGCGCAGCGGTCAGTTCACATTCGGCTGCCTGAACAATTTCTGCAAAGTCAACGAGGGAACTCTGCGACTTTGGGCGGCCGTGATGAGGGAGGTGCCCAATTCAAAACTGCTGTTGCTCGCGCCCCACGGAGCACGCCAGCGGGTGGTGGAATCGCTCGGACGAAGCGGCATCGCCGCGACTCGAGTTGAATTCGTGGATCGCGCACCCGCCCCCGATACTTGGCCTACTATCAACGCATCGATCTCGGCCTGGACACCACTACATACAACGGCCACACCACTTCGTTGGATTCCATGTGGATGGGCGTACCGGTCATCACGCTGATTGGCAACTCACCGGCGGGTCGCGCCGGCTGGAGCCAGATGAACAACTTGGGGCTGGAGCGGCATTACGCAGCCCTGTCGGAAGAGGATTTCGTGTGTCTAGCCGTGGCAGCCTGCGGAAATCTCAACGAGTTGTCCGGCCTGCGCGCGACCCTGCGCGATCGGCTGGCCCACTCGCCGCTGGGCGATGGGGCGGCATTTGCCCGCGACGTGGAAACCGCGTTCCGCGCGATGTGGCAGCGGTATGTAACTGCAGCGCGGTGATTGTCGTCCACGGCATTCGTCCCAGCGACGACATGCCGCCAACCCATGCTGACGGATCGTGCTGGCAGCATGCAGCCAGCATCCTCGCTAGGCAACTCTGCCCAAAATTCGCAAGACGTGCGGTGCCCACAGAATTGGCACACGAAGAAAACCTTTCCCAGCCGAAACAATGGGAAGCCCGTAGTTCTTGCGCCGTTCGATGGATCCGGAGGATTTCGCATGCCGCATCTCGATACCTTGCTGCTGGCAGCTCAAAAACATCTGGCCGCGAAAAAAATTAGCGAGGCCGAACAGGCCGCCCGGCAAGCGTTGGCGATCGATCCGCAAAACGCCCGGGCGGCACGCTTTCTCGGCGTGGCGCTACGCGAGGCGGGACGCAACAAGGAATCGGCGGAAGTGTTGCGCCAGGCAGCCGCCGAGCATCCCAAAGACGCCCCGATCCTCTGCGAATTCGGCACGACGCTGGCGCTCATGAGCGAACACCGCGAAGCCTTTCAGCAACTGCGGGCGGCCGCGCAAATATCCCCAGATATGCAGGTGGCTTACCTCAATCTGGGTGCGGTCCTCTACGAGCAGGGGCATTACGAAGAAGCGATGGAGGTTAACCAGCGGGCCCTCGAACTAAAGCCCGATTGTGCCCTGGCCCACTACAACCAGGCCAACGCACTCCGCGAACTGGGACGAATGCGGGAAGCCATTCCGTACTTCGAAACCGCGCTACGCCATCAGCCCGACTTTCCGCGGGCCTATTTCAATCTCGGCCTGGCCCACCTGCTGCTGGGGAACTTCAGCGAAGGTTGGCCAAGATTCGAAGCCCGCGAAGCGGCTGGAGAAATTGTGCTCGACAAGTATCCGCAGCCGCGTTGGGACGGCTCGCCATTGGCCGGCAAGCGCCTCCTGGTCCATGCCGAACAAGGCGTCGGCGACGAGATTTTGTTTGCCACGTGTATTCCCGACCTGGTGCGGCAGGCTCCTGGACTTGTCCTGACGTGCGACCCGCGACTTGAGCGGTTGTTTGCCCGCAGCTTTCCTGGTGTCCACGTGCAAGCCCACATCCGGCAGCGTGATTGCTCGCCGGCCCCGGTCACGATTCCGTGCGACATGCATATCCCGGCCGGCAGCATGCCCCTGCTCTTGCGCCCGACGCTGCAAAGCTTTCCAAAACAGTCGCGTTTGTTGAAGGTCGACGTCTCGCTGTTGGCCACCTGGCGGCAACGATTGAATGCGCTCGGAACCGGGCTGAAGGTGGGCATTTCGTGGCGCGCGGGAGGGCGCAGCACCGAGCGACGCAAACGGACCGTTCCTCTGGCTGACTGGCACGAAATGCTTAGCCTGCCGGGAGTGCGGTTTGTCAACCTGCAATACAATGATGCCGCCGATGAGCTGGTACAAGTCAAGGAGCAATTCGGGGTCGAAATTCACGACTGGGAAGATGCCGATCCGCTGGTTGACCTCGACAGCTTCGCCGCGAAGATCGCCGCCCTCGACCTGGTGATCTCCGTAGGCAATGCGACAGTCCACCTTGCCGGCGCCGTTGGCACGCCAGCCTGGACGATGCTTCCCATGGTGCCGTCCTGGCGGTGGATGATGGCTGGGGACGAAAGCCCTTGGTACGGCAACGTGCGATTGTTCCGCCAGCCGGTCCTGGACGACTGGCAACCGGTGCTCAGCCGTCTGGCCGAACTCTTACGCCGGCGCGTGGGCATCGCCGCCCCAGCGGGCGTCAAGAGCGCTACGTCTGTCAGGCCTCATGGCCAGCACCCGCTGTCGAAGGACGGCGTCCCACCGGTCGCTGCCCAAAAAACCGCGCGTGCAAAGGCCGACCCGGCGGAGATTCCTGAACCCGACCACTGGCTGCCCGTCGGCGACGTGTTGGGTCGGATTAACGACGACTTTTTTGACGAACCGCTTGAGCGGGCTCAATCTCACCACGAGGCCGGCGCATTTGCGGAGGCCGAGGCCCTCTATCGCGAAATCCTTCAGTTAGCGCCGCGACAAGTCGTCGCTCACACCGGGCTGGGGCTGGTCGCGATGAAAACCGGACGACTGGAACTGGCCCTGCGGTCATTCCGCCGGGCGTTGTCTTTGTCGGACAACGCGTTCGACGCCCATTACCATGTGGCCGCCGTGCTGGCCCTGATCGGCCGGTTCGAGGAAGCCGTGCCGCATTATTGCCATGTCGTGGAATTGGCGCCAAATTTCCGTCCCGGACACTTGGAACTGGGGCTGGCGATGCAACGTCTCGGCCGCCATGGTGAGGCTCTGCTGCCATTTCAGTACGCAGAATCACTCGACCCGCAGGATTTCGATGCTTACTTGCACGCCGGACGCAGCCTGATGAAGTTATGCCGTATCGATGAAGCGCGGGCTCGCTTCCAAGCCGCCGCCCTGCGGAAACCGCAATGCGCCGCGGTTTGGGAAGCGCTGGGCGAAAGCTATGTGCAAGATCAAGAGTTCCGGCAGGCTGAAGATTGTTTGCGTCGGGCCCTTGCATTAGGCGGTGAAAACGCCTCGGCTTGGAACCACCTGGCCCGCATACTGCAAACCGCCGGTCGGCCGCAGGAAGCGGTCGAGGCCTACGAGGCCGCGCTGGCTCTCGATCCGACATGCACGGAAGCCATGATGGACCTGGCCACGGTGCGCCAAGGTCTCGGAAACCTGCCGGCGGCGGCCGCGCTGCTGGAACGTGCGGCCGAGTTACGCCCCGGAGAACCCCGGATTTACAACGCCCTAGGGGATGTTCTTGCGCATCAAGACCGGATGCCCGAAGCACTCCAGCGCTACGCACAGGCACTACAAATCCGTTCCGATTTCGCTCCCGCCAGGGTGAATCGCGCCTTGGCACTCATGCGGCAGGGCAATTTGGAACAAGCCTGGCGCGACTACGAATTCCGCTGGCAACTAGGCAATACCGCACGACCGCGCACGTTCTTGCGGCAGCCGTTGTGGGACGGTAGTCCGCTCGCCGGGCAAACCATTTTGATTCATGGCGAGCAGAGCATCGGCGACGAGATCCTGTTCGCCACCTGCTATCCGGAACTGATCGAGCAGGCAGGGCACTGTGTCATTACCTGCAGCCCGAAACTGGCAACCTTGTTCGGACGGGCCTTTCCGCAAGCCACGATCTGCCCGGTTTCACGCGGCCGTGAGCAGTCCTGGGCCGTGCCGAAGATGCGCATCGATTGGCAGATTCCGGCGGGAAGTCTGCCCCGCTACCTCCGCAGCCACGCGGCCAGTTTTCCGCAAAATCTGCAACTGCTCGGCTCGGACCCGGTCCGACTGATTCAGGCCAAAGCGCGGCTGGCGGCGCTGCCGACTGGCCGGCGAGTCGGCATCGCTTGGCAGGCGTCCGCTCAGACTCCTGGCCAATGGTCGTCGCAGCTTAACTGGCAAGCATTGCTTTCGACGCCGGGAATCCAGTTTGTCAACGTCGACTTGAATGGGAGAGAGGCTGAGGTGCAGGCCGCCGCCAATCGCGGAACCGCCATGCACCATCTCGGCAACTGGAACGCCGGCGCCGATCTGGAAGACCTTGCCGCAACGATTGCGGCCTTGGATCTGGTGATTGCAGTCGACGGCGCCGCGCTCCATTTGGCCGGCAGCTTAGGAGTCCTCACGTGGGCACTCTGCCCTTTTGCCCCACTGGGCGTAAGCTGGCTCGCCGACGGGCAGCAGCGAAGTTTGTGGTATGGAAATGTCCGAATTTTCCGACCGCAACGATTGGGCGATCAGGGCGAACTGGCAAGGCGTGCACGCGAAGAATTATTGAACGGCAAGGACAAACCATCCGATGCACTAGGGATGAGAGCCATTCTCGGACCCCACTGGGCAGCCGGAATGCCCAGCGAACAGTTCCAGTGAGCAGCGACAGGGAACAGGCGTCCGCATCCCTCTTGCCCCAACCTGTCAGCGCGTGATTGCCGAGTTGATTCATGAGCCAAATCTCCAGCGGCGTCGGATTAGTCAGCGGTTTCCCCATCGCGTCAACGGTGGCAAAGCTCATCCAGCTTGACTCGGAACCGGTTACGAACCTGACCAATCAAAACACGGCGCTGAGCAATCAAACGACAGCGATTACGGCACTCGAAGCCCAGTTGACCGCGATCCAATCGGCGACCCAAGCGTTGGGGGCGTCGTCAACCTACACGGCCAACACGGTCAACAGCAGCGATAGCTCGGCCCTTTCCGCCGCCACCACGGGCGACGCCACGCCGGGCACCTACCAGTTCACGCCGCTTCAATTGGCCCAGTCCCAGCAGTTGCAAAGCTCATCGTTCGCCAGCGACACCGCTGCGCTGGGGGCTGGAAGCTTTAGTTTTCAGTACGGCGGCTTCGTCAACCAGGGGGTCGACCTGAGTGCTCTCAACGGCGGTGCGGGGGTGCCGCAGGGAAAAATTCAGATCACCGATCACAGTGGCGCAACCACAACGATCGACCTCTCCGCGGCGCAAACAATCGACGACGTCGTCAACGACATCAACAATAACGGAACCGTTCGCGTTAAGGCCCAGGTAGTCGGCAACCACATTCAGTTGACCGATAATACCGGCTTGATCAGCGGAACTTTACAGGTTCAGGATGTCAACGGCGGCACCACGGCCGCAGCGCTGGGCCTGGGCGGCATCGACACAACCTCCAGCACGGCGTCCGGGCAGAATATCTTGACGGTGTCCGGCAACACCCCCCTGAGCCAACTCAACGGCGGGCTCGGGGTGCGTACGAACAACGTGCTCCCGGACCTGAACATCACGCTGCACGACGGCACCACGGCCAGCATCGACCTGGACCAATTGCCAGTGCTCGGCACCACAGTGAAAGGCACCACCAATGACTCGAACGTCAATGCCCAACTGACGTTCAGCGCCGTTCAGGCCGGATCCGCCTATGCGGGCACTACCGTATCGTTCGTCAACAACCCCGCGATTACCGCCGGCAACGAGACGGTTACATACGATGCGAACAGCAAGTCGATCGTATTCAACATTTCCGCCGCCACCACGGCGAACGACATCATCACCGCCTTGAGCAAGGATTCGACCGTTTCCGCCTTGTTTAGCGCCAAGACCGTGTCAGGGGGGACGGCACAGGCATCGTCAGCGCAAGCGATGTTGCCCTGATCAACGGCCCCGACTCTTCCGCCAGCACGCCAGGCACTTTGAGCAGCAATGCCCGCCTCACCTTTACTGCCAAGCAAAGCGGTTCGAGCTACGATAACGTGAAGGTGCAGTTCGTCAACAACTCTTCGATCACGGCCGGGAACGAGACCGTCGCTTACGATGCAACGAACAAAACGTTGACCTTTCAGATCGCGGCCGGCCAGACGACGGCCAATGACATTGCCACCGCGCTGAAAAACAATCCGACAGCCAGCCAGGTCTTTGGCGCAACCCTGTCGTCCGGCAGCAACGGGACCGGACTCATCAGCACCAGCGACGGAGTCGTCACCACCGGCGGCGCGATCGTGGAACCCGAGCCGGCCGGCGCCGTCTCAACGCTCAACGACGTCATCAACGCGATCAATGGCGCGGCGCCGGGAAAAATCCAGGCGGCCATCAGTGCCGATGGCACCGGACTTACCGTCACCGATTTGACCTCGGGCAGCGGCACGTTCTCCATTACCGACGCGGCCAATTCCCATGCCGCGGACGACCTCGGGCTGAACGTCGCCGCCAGTGGAAACACCATCACCGGAAACCCATTAACCGGCGGCCTTAACTCGGTGTTGCTCCGCAACCTCAATGGGGGCGCGGGCCTCGGCACCCTCGGTCAATTAAACCTGCAAGACCGAAGCGGAAAATCCACTAGCGTCAACCTGGCAAGCGCACAGACCCTGGGCGACGTAATCCAGGACATCAATACCGCCACCGCTGGCGCGGACGTCGGCATCACCGCGAGCGTAAACCAGGCCCGCAACGGGATCATCCTGACGGACACGACGGGCTCGACCAACGACAACCTGGTGGTCAGCGACGGCGATTCGACAAAGACGGCCGAGGCCCTGGGAATTGCCACGAACTCAGCCACTTCGTCCGTGAACAGCGGCAGCTTGCATTTGCAGTTCGTCAATCAGAATACGTTGCTCTCAAGCCTCAACGGCGGCCAAGGCGTTCCGCAAGGGACCCTGCAAATCACCGGCACCAGCGGCCAAAAGGGGACGCTGAACGTCACCAACTCGATCAAGACGGTCGGCGACTTGATTACCGCGATCAATGCGCTGGGGGTGGGCGTGACAGCCCAAATCGATACCAACGGCGACGGCATCTCGCTGGTCGACACCTCCCACGGCTCGGGGACCTTGTCAGTCACCGCGGGCAGCAGCACGACGGCCGCCAGTTTGCACTTGCTGGCGCGGCCTCCACCCAAACGATCGGCGGAAAGGCGACGCAAGTTATCACCGGCTCGAACGTCTTCACCGTCGCCATTAGTTCCACCGACACGCTGCAAAGTCTGATTACGAAAATCAACGGTTTGAATGCCGGCGTGACGGCTTCCGAATTCAATAACGGATCTTCGACCACGCCTTATCAGTTCACGCTTTTCAATCAGGGCTCCGGCACGTCCAGCGAAATCGCCGTGGACACATCGCAAACCAATTTCACGGTCCATGAAACGGCACAAGCACAGGATGCGCTTTTGCAATTCGGCGCTCCGGGCGGAGGCGGTTCGGTTGCCGCGTCGTCCACGAATTCGTTCAAAAGCCTGGTGCCGAACCTGGACATTACCGCCAGCAGCACATCGACCACTCCGGTAACGCTGACGGTAAGCTCGGACAGTTCGGCGTTTGTCAGCGCGGTGCAGCAGTTTGTCACTGCCTACAACACCGTCGAAAGCGCGATTTCCACGGATTCCACATACAACACAACGACCAATACGGCAGCCGTTCTGCAAGGCGACGGCAACACCCTGCAAGTGCAGGACGACATTTCGAACCTGATCACCGGTCAGTTCGGCACGGGTTCTTACAATACGCTGGCTAGCCTGGGGATTACCGTGAACCAGGACGGAACGTTGGCACTTGACACCACAACGCTGCAGAACGCTTACAGTCAGGATCCGACTGACGTTCAGTCCTTGTTCAGCGACCCCAACACCGGCCTCGCAGCCCAGTTTAATACGGCGATCAATAACCTGGCCGGCGCCACCAATTCGGTGTTGGGCAACGAATTGACGTCCTTCTCCACCCAAACGGCCAACAACACCGCCCGCATCAATCAACTAAACGCCCAATTGCAACTTGAGAGCCAGCGACTGACCGCCGAATTCGACCAATCGGAGCTCACGATTTCAAGTTTGCAGCAGAACCAATCGGCGCTCAGTTCGATTCAGCCGTTCTACGACTTGAATTCATCCAGCAACAGCAGTTCGACTAGCACCAGCAGCCCCAGCAGCACGAGCGTTTCGGGCGTAAGCGACAATCTCTCCAATGGCTTGGCATAAAGCCACATGCCCGGAACGCCGGTAAGCCCTCCCCCCGCCCTCCCCACACCATCATCCCGCCCGACGGACTCCGGCAGAAAAAGGATTTCCTCCCATGGAAAGGCGTGCTCAAGAAGAATACATGGCCACGGAAGTCATGACCGCCACACCCCAAAAACTGCAATTAACGGTCATTGAAGCGGCCTTACGGGCAAGTCTGCAGGCGAGAACCCTCTGGGAATCGCGACAAAACGACGCAGCACTGGCAGCTCTCTTGCGCAGCCAGGCCGCCATCACAACCGTTCTGGCGCATTTGAACTACGACGAGAATTCGCCGCTGGTGTCCCGGATCGCCGGGATCTACGTGTTCATCTACAAATCGCTCGTCATGGCGCATATGAAGCGCGACATAGCCAGGTTGAACGACGCCATTCGCGTTCTCGAAATCGAACGAGAGACCTGGCGCCAGGTCTGCGAGCGGCATGCGGAATCAGGGCCACGGGAAACCAAATCGCCGATCCCGGCTCCCTTGTCCGCCAAAATGCTTTCGCGGGCCGACGACCTTGCTATCAATAGCAGCTTCTCGTTCGAGGCCTAAGGACGGAACCATCGCAAAATTGTCCCAACCGTCACATTCGGCTTATCCCGCATACTCCAAACTTCCGAAGAGATTAGAGCGCCGAGATGCCGAGGTGGTTCCGATCAGTTCTCGCCGACGATAACGGCGGGAGCCCAAGCGGATATCCAAAAGGGTAGTGATCGCCGTTTAGCTGCGAAAAGGAGCAACCATGCTGCGGATTTTCATTGGCTGGGACTCACGATTTCCGGAACCCGCCGACGTATTGCGTTATTCGCTGCTGAAGCACGCTTCGATCCCGCTGGACATTCACTACCTCAAGCTCAATGAGTTGCACCTGAGCCGGGTCAACGACCCGTTGGCATCGACCGAGTTCACCTATTCGCGCTTCCTGGTACCGCATTTATGTGGGTTCAGGGGAACGGCCCTGTTCCTGGATAATGACATGCTGTGCTTTGGCGACGTGAAAGAAATTGCCGACCAGCACATGCCCCCCTACGCCTTGCGCGTGGTCAAGCACGACTATCAACCCGCCAATGCGGTGAAGATGTACGGTTGCCCGCAGACGTCCTACCCGCGCAAGAATTGGTCGAGCATGATGCTCATGAACTGCGCGAAGCTGACCCTTTGGAACAAGCAGGCGGTGGAGGCCCAATCCGGCGCTTACTTGCACCGGTTCCAGGAGATCCCCGATGAACTCATCGGCGATCTCCCATCGACTTGGAACGTGCTCGATACCATGAACGAGCAGACCAAGTTGATTCACTACACCAACGGCGGACCCTGGTTAGAACAGTATCGCAACCATCCGCACGCCGAGATTTGGTTTCGTTACCGCGATGAAATGTTGGCCAGCAAGGCCCCCAGTTTCGTTCGTGCGCCGCATGTTCCCCTGGCGTCGCCGCTGCCCATCAGCAATCCAGCGGCCGCAGGCTGATCGCGGCCCAGGCCGCGGGACGGGCGCATGCTCCCGGCGGCAACTGGCGGTAAGACGCTCGCAACCGAGCTATCCATGAAGCTCTGGCAGCTCATTCGGCCCTCACCATCCGTGGCTCATCGCCGCCAGTGAACTGTGGCCGGTATGGAGCCGCCGAGGAGCATGGGCTCGCTCGCTCGGGGCGTTGCGGTAGTTCATGACGCGAGCCGGCGCGACTTCGTGCGCGGCATCGCAACAAGATGAAATCACTTCCCCGCCAGTTGGACCAGGTTGCCCAAGCGAACGAGCCACGAGAGCGGCAATGTAAGGATCGGCCCACGGCACCAACTCGTTGCAGGCAGGCTGGTAATGTCCGCGATAGGCGTTTTTCATGGCTGCTTCCTTAAGGGTCGGCGCGGGGAGGGAATTCGTTGCTTGGTGCGCCCTGCTGGAGTCCAAGGCCCCAGCGGTCGTGCTCGACTAACGGAAGTAATCGGAAGCAACTGTCGGGCCAATCGCCTGCTGGCGGTAATAAAATGGCGAGGCCAGGACCCTAGCTCCAAGCGGGAGCAAGGCTTATAGATTGGAAACAACGGGTGCTAGCATGGCTCACCGTTGGACCCGAAGGCCGGGAACCTTTGAAAGAATTGCTACAACGGTTGCAAGCTGGCGCTTGGGGAATCAGCGGACGATCAGCGGGCTGACGCCCGCCGCTCGGGGGCGGCGGCGTTCTTGACCGGCTTGTCGAGTAATTCCATGGCCCGCTTGAGAACCGGATCGAAATCCGTCGCATCCCCCACCTTTCGCTCGTTCGGCGACTTTACGGGCGGATAGACCACGTCGCGCCGTCTCCGCTCCTCCAGCCAGGCGGTAAACTGCTTGTCATCCATCGCCACTTCGCAGCCCTCGTCGGGCGAGACACCCCAGGGGTCTTCGTCTTTGCTCTGCTTGAAGCGATGGATATTGCGGCCGTTTGGACGCCAATAGCTGGCCGTGGTCAGCCGTAGCACGCTTTGCCCCCCCTCGACCGGAATCACGTGCTGAACCGTGCCTTTACCCCAGGTCCGCTGACCAACGACTTTGGCCCGTCCCTGATCCTGCAAGCAGGCGGCGACAATCTCGCTGGCACTGGCGCTGCCGCGGTTCACCAGCACGACCAAGGGCAGATGCTGGTAAAGACCGCGCCCCGAGCCACGATACTCCTCCCGCGTCCGACGGTCGCGATCCTTAGTGGTCACGATCACCTGGCCGGCTTGTATGAACATGTCGCAAATGTCGCGTGCCGATATGAGCAAGCCCCCGGGATCATTGCGCAGGTCAATGATCAATCCCTGGCAGTCATGCCTGGTCAACCACTGCATCGCGGTGGTGAACTCGGCCACCGTTTGCTCGCCGAACGAGGTGACTCGCAGGTAACCAATCGGCTCGTGATGCGCGAGGATGAAATTCCAGGAATTGTCCAACTGACGGGTATCGCCCAACACCGAATCGACGTGAATGATTGCCCGCACCAGCCGGTAATCGATCGGTTGCGGTTCGCCGGCCCGCGAAACGCGCAGCGTTACCGGCTCCCCTTCTTTGCCGCGGAGTAAATCGATCGCGGTTTTGAGACGTTCCTTGGGAGGGAAGTTTTCCACGTTTTCGCCGTCGATGGCCACAATCTTGTCCCCGGCCTGGATCCCCTCTCGATAGGCGGGCGTGTTGGGAACCGGCGTGGTGACGGTAAGTTGTTCCATCTTGGGGTCGAGGGCCACTTCGATGCCGATGCCGCCGAATTTCTGGTCCAAGCTCTGTTGAAATCGGGTCGCTTCCTCGTGACCGATGAATCCCGAATAATCGTCCAGTCGGCCGACCATGCCCTCCATGGCTCCGTCGAACAATTTCTGGTCGTCGACCGGTTCCACGTAATTCTGATCGATCACTTCCAGAGCCTCGGCCAGGTAACGCGCATATGGGGTCCGGTCCGCGCGCAGTAGCAGGCGTAGGAAACGGCGATCAGGGCCAACAGCAGGGTTAACGTACGGCGAGGCACAGCGGCGGTCTCGTGCAAGAAAAAGGGCCCCAGGGCGCCACGCATTGGCAACGGCGAAAACAAAATCACTGGACAGAGCGTCCACCACCAGGACCTGGCGAATTCCGAGGATATCGTATCCGCAACCGGCGAAGTTGGCAAAGCGGTCGGTGTCGGCAAGCCACCCCCCCTGGCACGACGCAGCCCGCTGGGCATCTTCCGCCATTGGAGGCGCGGGCAAAACACCTTTTTTCAAAAGTGGGCCGCCGGACTCGGATCAGCCATTGGGCTCGCCCCGCCCAGCCGATAAAATGCGCAGCGAACCTATTGGCCGGCGAGCGATGAGCAGGGTGCCAGACAACCAGATCCGGGAGAAGCAACATGATTAATGTCTTGGCCGTCATTCTGGCAGGTGGCAAGGGGTCTCGGCTGGAACCCTTGACCAGAGATCGAGCCAAGCCGGCGGTGCCGTTCGGAGGCGCCTACCGCATCATCGATTTCGCCCTGTCCAATTGCCTGAATAGCGGCCTGCGCAAAATGTTGATCCTCACGCAGTACAAGGCCATGAGCCTGGACCGGCATATCAACATCGGTTGGCGTCATTTCCTCTGCCGCGAATTGGGTGAATTCGTCGACGTGGTGCCGCCACAACAGCGCATTGACGAACACTGGTACCAAGGTACCGCCGATGCCGTTTACCAGAACATCTACACGCTGGAAAAGGAACGGCCCGAGTACGTGATCATTCTGGCTGGCGACCACATCTACAAGATGGACTACTACTCGCTGGTCGAATTTCACAAGAACAACCAGGCGGACCTGACCGTGGCCGCCCTGCGAGTCGACGCCTCGGAGTCGCGACATTTTGGCGTGATCGAGATCGACGGCGACGATCGCATTCGCGGCTTTCAGGAAAAACCGGCCATTCCGCGCACCATTCCAGGCGACCCGGAACACGTGCTGGCCTCGATGGGCGTCTACGTGTTCACGGCGCGCTTCATGTTCGAGCAACTCTGTCTCGACGCCACGCGGCCGGCCAGTGCTCACGATTTCGGCAAGGACATCATTCCGTCGATCATCGACACCCATCGCGTTTTTGCCTTTCCATTCCGCGACGAAAACCGCAAGCAAGACGCCTATTGGCGCGACGTGGGCACGCTGGACGCCTATTACGCCGCCAACATGGACTTGGTGTCGGTCGATCCGCTGCTCAACATGTACGACGAGCATTGGCCGATCCGCACCTACCACCCCAACTACCCGCCGCCGAAGTTCGTCTTCGCGGAAGAAGGCCCGCATGCCCGCCGCGGCGAGGCCCTGGACAGCATTGTGTGCCAGGGCTCGATCGTGTCCGGCGGGCAGGTGCATCGCTCGATCTTGGGTTCGAACACGCGCGTCAACAGTTTCGCGCTGGTGGAAGACTCGATTTTGCTCGACCACGTCGATATCGGCCGCCACGCCCGGGTGCGCCGCGCGATCATCGACAAGGGCGTGCGCATCCCCCCCGGCACCTCGATCGGCTATGACCACGAGCAAGACCTGGCTCGCGGCTTTACCGTGAGCGAAGGTGGCGTGGTGGTGATCGCCAAGGCTGACGGGGTGGATCACTTCGTGGAGCACAAGACGGCGCAACGTTAACGGCGATTTCAATGGGCGGGCCGTTCCGCCCTGGCACCTGGTTCGCGAAGAAAGAAAAAAATGGCGAAGCGTAAAGGCTCTGAGACTCTCAACGCGGAATCGTCCTTGCCGGCCGGCGCAGCGGTGGGCAGCCCTGACGGCTCCGTCGACAACGGTCAACCGGATCACGCGGCCGAAGAACTCGGCGGGCTTGCCGGGGAGGTTCAATCGTTTCTCAGCCGGCGGGTTGAACTGGCTCGCAAGCTGGCCCAGGAAATTGAAGCGACCGAGAAAAAACTGGCCGAATTGAAACGCACGGCGGCTCTCCTCTTTCCGGCGGGGGGCAATGGCCAGAGCGAGAAGGAACGCCAGGAGCGCAAGCCCAAGAAGGCGTCTCTTAGCCGAGCCGTCAAGGCGGAGCGCGAAGTCGCCGGCGACGACAAGCATTTGCGCATCGTAACGATGGACACCGAACCTGCCGTCCCAAAAAACCCGGACGGCTCGGCCGCGGCAACCAGCGTCGCGATGGAACCCGCCGGCAACCCGAGTTGACCTGGCACGCCTCACACCTCAGAGCCTTTTTTGGACAATTCCCCTTCAACGCAGGCTGAGCCTGATTCCGATACGCTCGCGCTGGCTCTGGCAAGGCACGCGATTGAAGTCGACGAAGATCAACTGGCCCTGTTGGATCGCTATTGCCGCGCGCTGTGGGACTGGAACACGCGGCTGAACCTCACGCGGCATACCACCTATGAAAAATTCGTGTCGCGAGACGTTGTCGACAGCCTTGCCCTGGAAAGGCTGATCGACGCCGGGCAGCGCCTGCTCGACGTCGGCACCGGCGGCGGCGTGCCGGGCATTGTGCTGGCCATCTTGCGGCCGGACCTGGAAGTCTCTTTGTGCGAGTCGGTCGCGAAAAAGGCCAAAGCCGTGCAAGCCATCGTGACCCAGATCGGTCTCGATTTGCCGGTCTATCATGCGCGGGCTGAAGAAGTGCTCGAAAAACATTCCTTCGACACCTTGGTTGCGCGGGCCGTGGCTCCGCTGAGCAAACTGCTCACATGGTTCGCGCCGCACTGGGACGCCTTCGAACGGCTGCTGGTGATCAAGGGTCCGAATTGGATTGAGGAACGGCACGAGGCTCGCGAGCGCGGCCTTCTCAAAGGGATGGACTTGCGCAAGGCGGCCTCCTATCCCCTGGCCGGCACCGGTGCCGAGAGCGTGGTTCTGGGAATTCGCCCCAAACAGTCCGGCGACACTTAGAGCCGGCCCTGTCCTGTAAAGCAAGCATTTTCATCGGCCTCGGTGGACGCTGCGCCGGTGGTCTGGCGCCAATCCCCGCGCGGAACGCAAATGATCAGCTAGCAGGGGGTTGACCCATAATTGTATACATTCGAAGTATTAAATACCCCAAAGGGGATAACTACAAAAGCGTCACAAGGTATATTGTCAAGAGGGCTGACAGCTTCTCCTTCTCGGAGAACGAACCACGGCTCGCGACGTAAGTGCTTATTTTTATTTGGCACGGCATTTGTACATGATAGTTCCCAAAAAATTTCAAAGTCTTGTGTCGTAGCGACTTGTTGCCAATCTGGCCGTTTTGGCCTCTTGCGTCACTCATCTCGACCGGTAAGCTGATCGGCCAACCCCAGCAAAGTTGCCAGTGTGTGCCGGTGTCCTGTAGGCCGACGGGCTCAAGGACCATTGGGGCACGGGAGGGCAACAACCTACCGGTGTGGAGACGCTCAGCGGCCAGTGTTCATCGATGCCGCAGCTTGACTCCGCGCTTTTTGAGTTTCGTTGTTTTTTGAAGGATTGGAGAAAAGGATGTCTAGTACTCTAGCTGCAATCTGCGCTAGCCTTGCGTTTACCGTGCTTCCTTCGACGCCGCATCCGGTTGACAACCCGGAACTGCATCCCGTCGAAACGAGCGTCATCGAACAGACCAACGCCGAGCGCGTTCGCTATGGGCTGCGTCCATTTATCATCGACCATCTGTTGATGCGGCAAGCCCGTCGACATGCCGCTTGGATGGCCAAAGCACATTCCCTGCAGCACACCAGCCAGGCCGTCGCCGAGAACATCGCCATGGGGCAAAACTCCGGAAACGAAGTCGTGCGCACCTGGATGAATTCCTCCGGCCATCGGGCGAACATTCTGAATGCGGGTTATACGAAACTGGGAGTCGCCGCGTACAAAACGCCCGAGGGTACCGTATTCTGGTGCCAGCAGTTCCGCAATTAGGCCCGAGCTGTTAGACTGATTCTGCTTTGAGCGGTCGGCAGTCCAATGCCGGCCGCTCAGCTTTCAGGGTTCCGCCTTTTCGGGCCGCGATTCAGCCACACCACGAATCCGCGAATTCGCGGTCCAACCAATCCGAGGGTTTGCCACTTAGCGGATCGGTAAATGGCTGAAACGCTCACGGTCGTTGGTGCGAGCGTCCGCGCCGCCGTCCATTCAGCCGTCCGGGCCGGATTCGTCCCCCATGCAGGCGATTTGTTCGCCGACCTCGATCTGTCACGCGTAGCTTCCGCCGAGTGTGTGCCCGATTATCCTCAGGGACTGGCGCGTGTGTGCAGGTCCTCAGCGGGGCGGCTGGATGTATACCGGCGGCCTGGAAAACTACCCGGACCTCGTCGGGCAACTGGCGAAAGTTCGTCCGTTGTGGGGAAACCCCGCCGGCGTGATCCAGCGTGTGCGGCAACCCAATCACGTGGCCCGGTTGCTGCGAGCCGCCGGCCTGCCCTGTCCTGATTTATGGTCCGATGTCGATCACCCGCCCCGCGACGGCGATTGGCTGCGCAAGCCGCTCCGCTCGACGGGCGGCTTGCGGATTACGCATTACCAAGCGGGACCACGGCAGTTAACTGCGCCGATTCAGCCAGCGCCATCCGCCGACGCTTCCGACCCCCTTTGGTATTACCAACAAACCATCCAGGGCTTGCCGTGCGCGGCCGTCTATCTGGCTGCCGCTGGGGAGGCTGTGCTGTTGGGCGTTTCCGAGCAGCTGATCGGCACGCCCTGGTTGGGCAGCAGCGGCTTTCGTTACTCGGGATCGATCGGCCCGTTGAATTTACCGGCCTGCGTGCGCGAACAATTCGTCGCCGTGGGCCAGGCCCTGGCCGGGGGCTTCGAACTGATCGGCCTGTTCGGCGTCGACGCGGTGCTCGCCGCCGACGTCGTATGGCCTCTGGAAGTGAATCCGCGTTATACGGCTTCCGTCGAAGTGCTGGAGCGCGGATACGGTTGGGGGACGATCGCGGCCCATGTCTCGACCTGCCAGACGGGGCGCCTTCAACTGGCAGCCGGCATGCTCCCGCCGGACGGGCCCATCCGGCAGGTTTGCGGCAAGGCGGTCCTATTCGCCAGACAGCCGCTTGTAATCACGGACGAGCTATCGCGGTCGTGGTTGAATCCCACCACCGAATGGTGCGAATACGCGGGTGACTGGCCCGAATACGCCGATGTGTCGGCAGCCGGAACGAACGTGCCGACAGACGGACCAATCGTCACGCTACTGGCTTCGGGAGAAGACGGGCCGCATGTACGTCATAAACTGCAAGTCATGGCAACCGCCGAAGAAAAGCGGCTATACCGATAGTTTATCGAAGCAGCATGATCCACCGCGGCAGGGCCGCTAATCGCCATTCGCCGCGCCATTGTCCTCGGCGTTCGCCGCGTCAGTACTGGCGGTCGCAGCATTGACTCGCACCCGCTCCGCTTCGTCTTCCTCTCCCGCGGGGCTCCAAATCTTGCCGGCCAGGCGCGGTTCGAAGTTCTTCGCGCCGGCCAGGGCGGCGATTTCCTGCATCATCCGTTTCGTAAACTCTTTCAGCACGCCGCGGTCGCCGTCGCGGTTCTGGTAGGGAGTCAGATCGATCGGGTCCCCGACGTGGATGCGAACGTGAGCCGGCATGAAAAACGGTCCCAGCACTTGTCCGTCGTAGGGAGAGCCTTCGACATAGCACGGCACGACGGGCACATTGGCCTTCAGCGCGATCAGGGCGGCGCCTGGCCGGCCCGGCAGCAGCAGGTCGTCGCTGTGGTTGATGCGACCTTCCGGAAATAGTCCCACCAGTCCGCCTTGTTGTGCTAAGCGTATTGCGAGCTTCGTGGCGGCCGTGTCGACTCCGCGACGACCGACCGGAATGCTGCGCAGAATTCGAAACGCCCAGGCCATGGCTGGGTGCTCGACATACTCTCGCGCGACCATCCAATGCACCAGTCGATGGGTGCCCATCTGGATCAGCAAGGGATCGATGCTGCTGCGGTGATTCGCCACGATCACGGCACCGCAACCCGTCGGCACCGGTAACGCACGATTGATCGTGACCCGCCACAGGAAACGGAGCAACAGATAATCGAAGCTAAGCAGCAAGAACAACGGAAGCGTCAGCTTCGTGCGGCGCCAGGTGCAATAGAACAAAACCGCCAGGCCGATGGGCACGGCAGCCAACAGCCCGATGGCCAAATAATTCGGAAAGCTACTCATCAGCGCGTTAGCCCGCAGGTTTCAATAGCCAGGCGGGACAGAGCCGCGCAGCGTGCGGACAACTATAACATGCAGCACGATGAGACGCGAACGGAGAGGACGCGTGCTCGCGCCGAGGAACGGCTCCCGACAGGCGCTCTACGAGGAGACGATCAGGCATTCAAAACGCAGCGGCAACGGCAACAGCCCGCGGGGGCTTCCTCGCCCGCCGGAGGCTCTTGATGAGTCAGTAGCCCGCACCCCAGCCGCCGTAAACGCCTCCATACACTGGATACGGAGCCCCATAACCCAGGCCTGGCCCATAACCCATTGCCGGCCCATACCCTAACCCGGGATAGCCTCCGTAACCATATGCCGGCGCGTACCCGTAAGCTGGCGCATAACCGAAAGCCGGGTTCCAGGGCCGCCCCACGAAACCGGCCGCACCGGAGGGCCCGAATCCGAAAGGGCTGTAGCCGTAACCTAGAGCGTTGGTCCCGCCATAAGTCACGCCGAAGTTCAGATACTGTTGCTGCCGCGCGGTCCGCACGTTGGCGACGTCTTGCACTAAAGCATCGCGCACGGCTTTCGACTGCTCCAGATTCTCGCGCGCCTCGTCCAGCACGGCTTGCGCCGCGGTTTCGCGTTGCTGCTGCTTCTGCTGATACACCCGGACCAGGACATCGAGCTGATCGGCCGACATGCCAAGCAGCTTCTGTTCGATGGAACGGACCTTGTCAGCGTCGAAATTCTGATCGACAATGAGCCGAGCCAGCAGCCAGTTGCGTTTCTCGGCCATCGAGGTCGGCGGCACCGCGAAACGCGGCGCAGTCTGCACGCGGAGCCACATAATCCTCCGGCGCCGCAGGACCGGGGGCAGGGGGTGCAGCCGCCAGGGGTGCGTATCCAAACGCGATGGAAAGTAACACCAAAACGCTGGATATCGTGATAGCTCGCATTGGCAGAGTCCTTTCAACCTTGATTCTAAGGCGAGCCCGGCCGCGGATTCAATCAGCAATCTGCATATCTCTCGAAATCTTAAGGGAAAACCGCATGAGAACCGCGCTCACGATCCTTTGTCTGGCAGCGGCCCTGCTGCAAGCGTCCGCTGCCCTAACCGCGGCCGAGCCCACGCTGCAATCAACACGCTGGATCAAGCACGTGGTCCACTCGGGAATGCACACCAACACGGCGGTCGGCGGCGACTTCAGCGGCGACGGCCGACCCGACGTGATCAGCAACAGCGACGGCAAGACGCGGCTGTTCGTCGCTCCCGACTGGCACGAGGTGATCCTCAACGACACGCCGAACTACAACGCCATTCACAGCGAAACGTTCGACGTGGACGGCGACGGCGACCTCGACTTCATCGGCGCCCGCTATTCCCCCGGCCTGATCTTTTGGCTCGAACAACCGGCGAAGCCGTTAGACGGGAACTGGCCGGTGCGCATCGTCGACGACCAGGTGAACGGCATTCACGGCCTGCTCAAGGGGGACGTCGACGGCGATGGCCGCTTCGATTTGATCGCCAACAGCGGCCAACCGACGGGCCCATTTGCCAACTCAGCCGTCTGGCTGAAAGTACCCGTCGACCTGACGGACGGGAAGAATGGCGCCCGGACGGCCGAGCGTTGGACCCGCAACGTGTTTGCTCAAGGGGACGCTCCGGGCCTGAGCCACTACTTGGGTTTCGGCGATGTCAACGGCGATGGCCGCCCGGACATTGCCCTGGCCGCCAAGGGAGGCGATCAATCCCAGGCCATTCCGGAAGCGTGCTTCGCCTGGTGGCAAGCGCCGAGCGATCCCACACTTCCCTGGCAGAAGCACCTGCTGGCCGATCACCAGGCCGGCGCGACCAACATCCAACAGGCCGACGTCAACGGCGACGGCAAGACCGACTTCATCGCGACCCGGGGACACGGCCAAGGCGTGATTTGGTTTGAAGCCCCGCACTGGTCGGTTCACGAAATCCACGCCACGCTCCGCGACCCGCACTCGCTTGCAGTCGCCGATCTCGACGGGGACGGCGACCTGGACTGTGCCACCTGCGCCTACGGCGACCGAATCTGCACCTGGTTCGAAAACGACGGCCACGGAAATTTTACGACGCATGTGCTAGACCGCGACCAGGCCGCCTACGACTTGCGCCCGTGGACATGGACGGCGACAAGGACCTTGATTTGCTCGTCGCCGGGCAATTGAGCAAGAATGTGGTTTGGTATGAGAACCCGTGAGGTTCGCGTGATAGTTTCCACTTTCGAGTATAGTCAGGTAGGTCAGGCCTCTGGCCTGACTATCCGTTGAATTGCCGCCGGGCGAGGCGGGCGAACGATCCGCGCCACAAATTGTCAGGCCAGAGGGTTGACTCACTACGGATGGCACCCCATCGGGAAGGCCATCCGCTATTAAAAATGGCTCAATTCCACAGTAGCAAAGTAGTCCACTTGTCGTACATAATTCCCAGCGTCGTCGGCCCAGGCGGGCGGCGGTGGGATTGACCGTGAAAGGCGAGATCAGGAACGCCAGCTCACGGCCATGAGTCCGCGAACTAGTCTTGATTCGCGGGCGATGCCGTTGCCCGGCTAACAACCAAGCCTCTCTTGCCAGCGGTGGTGAAAAGCCGCTGAGCGAGACCGTGCCGGCGGCATCCGCAGCACGCTCCCTCCACACCGTGTGGGCGACGGGCGGTGCTATGGCGGGCGCCAACACATTCGAGGCCCGGGCGAAGCGCTAAGCCCAATTTCAATGCCGCGCAAGCGGCGGCGAAAGGTCTCGAGTCGGGCAGTGCCGCGAGGTTTTTAGCTAACTACGAGGCGCTACACAAATCATGCGAAGCCTGAAATTCGGGCAATCCCATGGATTTTGATCGAGCCTCTAGCCATCGCTGCGGATTCGTCCCGGTAGACTCGGCGCTTCACTGATCAAAGCGGCCGTGGTACAGACGTGAGGAGCAGTGGAACTACGGTTGTTTCAGCCGGCCAATTCTGAAGCCGGATAAAACTGATTCGGCCGCAAGCCCTGTGCGCTCACGTCACCAGGTTCGCGGGGGAATAGATGCCTCTGGGCGGACCAAGAGACCCGTGGCTCGGGGGTTCGTTACCCGCGAGCCACACCAAGAACACGCCACGGCGCCAGACGCAAGCGGAATTTGCCAAGCGTTCAACGGCAGCGGTGCGCACCATCCAACGGCGCATCCATCGCTGCCGCTTTTTTCATCGAATGACTCCAAAGTAGTAGGCACACTCCGTGTGCCGTAACCGACCAGCGTGAACGCCTTCTCTCAGAACCCGTTGCGGTTGGCCAGCGTCGGCACAGGGGCAGCAACGGCACACGGAGCCTGCTACTTGAAGCGCAGCAATCGGACTAACGCCATCGGCCATTGCCGCGCGAACCGGCCAACCAAAAAAATCCCGTCAATCCTGTCAAATCTTCTTTCCGAGGCAGCATTGTTCTTTATGCGGATTGCCGGGCTCGGTCGGGTTCTCTTCAAGGCCCTGTGAAGCCTCTTTTTTGCCGCACGCCGGATTTCTTCACAAAAACGCGGTTGGCGGCTCGCCGCCCCTTGTCTTTTAATGCTCACCGCTTAAAAAAGAGGGGGGAATTCCTACGTGCGGACTGCCTCCGTCGTTGTGTTTTGGGTGCGTCGTCCTTGCTGGCAGGAGATATGCTTATGACTTCGCCGCTGCAATCGCTGGTTGCCACTGGCACCAAACTATGGCTCGATTCAATTGACCCCAAGCTGGTGGCCCGAGATCGGGCATTAGGGGCCACGGGAGCCACGTCGAACCCCATCATTATCTCCGATCTGCTCAAGACGGGCCGCTTTGACACGGCACTAGACGAGCTGATTGGGAAGCAACTCACCGATGAAGAAATTGCCTGGCAAATGACCGACCGGCTGGTGCGCGATGCTCAGCAGGTGTTTCTGCCGGTCTGGAAGGAAACCGGCGGCAACGACGGTTACGTGAGCTTTGAACTTGATCCTTTGCTTGAGGACGCGGTGCTTGGCCCGCCGCATGCCGCGCGCGTGGCCCGCTATGTCGAGTTGGGACGCAAGTGGTTCGCCGGCCACGAAAACCGCATGATCAAAATTCCCGCGACTCCGGCCGGCCTGGAGGCCATCGAACCGCTCGTTGCGGCCGGCGTGACGCTCAACGTAACGCTGATCTTCTCACCGCGCCAGTATCAGGCGGCTCGCGATGCGGCTTGGCGGGGCGCACAACGCCACGGCAAATTAGAGCGTTTCAAAAGCGTCTACAGCATTTTTGTCTCGCGCGTGGACGTGTACACCGAACAGCATGTGCCCCAGTTGTCGCCCACGACTCAGGGCCTGGTGGGCATCGTGGGAGCGAAACGCATCTGGGCCGAGAACCAGGAATTCTGGCGCGACAAGAAACTGAAGCTAGCCGAAGAAATGATCTTCGCAAGCACCGGAACCAAGAAGCCGAGCGACCCGCCCTGGAAGTATGTCGAGGCGTTCGCGGGAAGCGATATTGAAACGAATCCGCCGGCTACGAACGAGGCCGTGCAGGCCAGCGGCAAGTCGTTTACTCGGCAAGTCGATAAGTTGCCGCCGAAAGCAGTTTTGGACGAGATCGACCGGCTGGTCGACATGCAGCATTTGGAAGAGACGCTGATGGCCGAGGGACTGAAGAAATTTTCGGATCCCCAAAAGGCACTGCTGAAATTGATCGGCGAGAAGCGAGCGGCGCTGGCTGCGGCTCATTGAGTTGACGTCTCACCGAGCCAAGAAAGCAGGTCAGGCACTCCCATGCCTGACAATCCACAATCGGGCGAACATGTCGGGCCATCGTCGCTCGTTCGTGCCCGGAGGGCTCGTTCTGCTTTGCCGGATAATCTCCTCGGCAAGGATGCAGTCTCGCATTGCCGTCAGGCACGAGAGTCGCAGTCCCTCGGACATTGTCACCAGGCTCGAGACTTCGCTCAGCGTGATTGATTTGTCGTGTCCGCGCACATCCTGTGCAATGGCGATGTGGCAGGCCGGCATGTTGGGTAGGTACTTGAGCATCCATAAGGGATACATCTCTCCCATGGTGCTAAGGTTCCAACGCAAGAAGCCGAACATTCCATCCACGGAGGCGGCTTGGAAAGCAGCGATCCGTTCGGTGGGATCTCAATAACTCATATCGGCTCCAAACACGACGCCGAGACGATCCGGGTCAACGGCGCCCACGCGGATGCCGGCCTGCTTGCTGGCCAATCGAGCCGCGGCAAAGGCCCACTAAGTTTCCAGAGACATGACCTTCAAGCTCTTGCACGGCGTGAAATAGAGCTTGGCGTTGAAGTTGGTGATTGGCCGCCGTAGCGAACGGGAAACTGGTCTTCATCGAAAGCAGCCGGCGCTCGCACTTCGCTGTGTCCCGCGAGGAGCGATTCCCACACGAAGCTCGTCCGATGCTGATCGGGCTGACGACGCCAAGGCCGGTCAACACGACTTCCCGCAGCGCAGTCATGGTTTGAGAGGCTCAGCAAAGCGGGAAGAAACTATCAAGCCGGCTCCGCGGCCAGAACTGCCAATATCGTTCTGAGCGAGCAGGTGAAGGATTCATTAGTTGCGACCGATTGGCAATTTGCCATCTGAAGAGACGCCGCTGAAATGGTAAATGGCGTGGAAGATCGCAGTTGTTAACAGTTATTAAAGGTACGGTGAAATGTTAACTTTTGACGGCAAAAGCAATAAGTCGCTTGGCAAATTGCCAAGTAACCGGGACGACACGTTTTGCGAATCGGTAAGGGGTATGAGGAAAAATGCCGATGATGGAAAAACCCGACATGGCCGAACAAGTTGGCAAAATGTTACGGAGCAAGTTTGCCGCCAAAATCTCTTTTGAATTGCTAGCAAGAGCTGCAAATAATTGGTGAGCTCGCAATGATCTGCGGGATTCGCAAAGCAGCGGAATTAATCTTTCGCATCAGGAAGCTCAGGACGTAAATCTTGATTCGCGTTATCGATGGAGGCTCCTTCTCATGTACCAGGACGCATCGTCGCCATCCTTGTCGTCGAACTTCTCGTTGGCTCAGATCAGGTACATTGTGAAGGATCTGTTTACGCCGACGCCTTGGATTTACTGGACCGATTTTCTCGGCTCGATGCTCCTCGGTGGCCTCTGCTATATTGCCGTTCGAAAGGGGATTCCCGATTCGTTGATCGTTCAGTTGATCTTGTTTCTGGCTTCCGGAGTGTGCTTCTACCGAGCGACGCTCTTCACTCATGAACTCGTGCATCTGCGGGAGAATAAGTTCCGCCTGTTTCGTGTTGTGTGGAATCTGTTATGCGGCATTCCGTTTTTGATCCCCACGTTCATGTACTACACGCATGTCGACCATCACATGCGCAGCCATTACGGCACTCACCGCGACGGTGAATACGTGCCGTTCGGCACGGGCCGCCCGATCAACATTTTGCTTTACCTCGTGCAGCCGTTCGTGATTCCGGTGGTAGCCGTTTTTCGCTTTCTGGTGTTGACGCCGTTGTGCTGGTTTGGTCCCGCCTTGCGACGCTGGACGCAGCAACATGCTTCCACGATGGTGATAGATCTGAGCTACATCCGGCCGCTTCCTACGGCCAAGACCCTGCGGATTTTTCGGTGGCAGGAGACCGCCTGCTTTTTGCTGACATTGGTCGTGGCTATCCGCTTCATGCGTGGCGTGATCCCAGCCGGCATGCTGGTGCAGAGCTATCTGACCGGCGTGCTGGTCCTGATGATCAACAACGTCCGCACCCTTGGCGCACACCGCTATATCACCAACGGCCGCGAAGTGACCTTCGTTGAGCAACTGCTCGATTCCGTCAACTATCCGCAGCGGTCGTGGTTGACGCCGTTGTCGGCGCCCGTGGGACTACGCTACCACGCGCTGCACCATCTTTGCCCGTCGTTGCCCTATCATGCGATGGGCAAGGCGCATCGCCGCTTGATGGAGCAATTGCCGGCTGATTCGCCTTATCGCCAGACCAACAGTCCCAGCTTAGAGGCGTCGCTGCGGCAATTGTGGAACACGGCCACGCTTAACCATGCGGCCAGGGAGTGTTCTGCCGCGACCGAAGCCTTGCCTGTTCTTCAACCTGCGAATGCTCAGCGGCGGAACCGGCGGGGCACCGGACAGCGGGAAGAAAGCATGAACTACGAAGGTTGACGTTGGCTGGGAGATTTCGGCGGCACCTTTAGTTGCCATTCGTTCCCGCATAGTCGTAAAGCCGATACGTCTTCTCCAGCAACGCTCCTCCCTTTTCCAGGCCGCTGCGCGACAGATGATTCGACTCCAGCACCCAAGAGAACTCGGCCTCTTGGATTCCCGAGTCGAGCACGGGCTGAACTAGGCCCTTCATCAACACCAGTCCGACTCCCCACATCTGATATTCCGGCACGACATTGGCGCTGATGACGCGGAATCGTTTGAACTTGCGGCGCACGGCTCAAGAGCTTGAAGATGCCGAAGGGAAACAGCCGGCCGTCGATCTCGCGAATCCGCGGGTTATAGTCGGGCAAGCCGAAGATGGCCCCGATCGGTTTCCCGTCGACCTCGGCGATCAGCGCCAGTTCCGGGATGATCAGGTGCTTCATGGAAGCACTCATTTGCTTGATTTCCGGCGCCGAAATCGGTACGAACCCCCAGGTGCTTTGCAGCGATAGGTTGTACAAGCCAAGAAACGTCTCGATCTCGGCTCGGAATCGAGCCTTATTGATCGGGCGGACTCGGACGTTGAATCGCTCGGCCGACTCCGTGGCGATGAAGTCCAGTTTCTTGTCCAAGCCGCCGAGCATGTCCACGGTTCCGGAGAACGCGAACAAATCCTGGGCTTTCCGGAAGCCGTAGGTCTCCAACAAGCGGGCATAATAGGGCGGGTTGTAGGTCATCATGAACGTTGGGGGCAGGTGAAAGCCGTCGATCAGAAGCCCACACTCATGATTTAACGACGGATTCGTGGGCCCCCGTAACTGCGTGATCCCACGCCTGGAAAACCAGTCGCGAACGGCGTCCAGCAGCGCGTCAGCCACCTGCTGATCGTCCACCGATTCGAAGAATCCGAAGAAGCCCCGATTCTCGTTTTGGAATTTGTTGTGGGCATGATTCAAGATCGCGGCGACACGGCCGCAGACAACGCCGTCTCGAAAGGCCAGGAATGTCTGGGATTCGGCGGTGTCATAAAAATGACTGCGGGCGAAGCCGACCATTTCTTTCTGGTTTTGGCGTAGCGGCGGAATGAAGTTGGGGTCGCCGGCGTAGAGCTGCCAGGGATATTCCAGAAAGAGTTTTCGATCGCGTCGCGTCGTTACCGGCCTGACCACGATATTCATGAAGCACTAGTCCCAAGTCCGTTGCACTTTTAAATTTGCTAGCGGGTACTCTACCTGGGGTTAAATTCATGGTCAAGCCGAGGACAGCGACGGCGGATCGTGTCGGATCCTGCCCCGAGTCGATCCACTGGCTGCAATAGAATGCCGGTGGTCGATGAATGCGGACCGCTATTTCCAATACTGCCAGCCTCGAACGCTTCGCCAATGCCGCGTTTGGCCTTCGGCTACGGCACTGCCATGTTTGAATTCAGAGGCATGATTTGAATTCACGCTTTGGCCGTGACGGCGCTGGCCGCGGCAGACTTGCGTTGCCGTTTCGCTAAGGCATCGACCACCAGATCGGCACATTCCTCAATGCTGAAACGGGACGTATTCAAGACGAGGTCGTAAAGGACGGGGTCGGTCGGATCGCTCTGAAAATGGTCGCGCACAAATCGAGTCCGCTGCGCATCGGTGGCCCTCACCAGGCGGGCGGTCGCGTCGTGCGACAAGTGCTTCTCGCGGATAATGTTCTCGATGCGATCTTCCAGTTGCGCCACGAGCCGGACGGTGAGCGTGCTGCCGTGAGACAGAATATGTGCCGCCCCCCGGCCGACAATCACCGCCTGTCCGCGCAAACCCAATGACAGCAGGGTCTCGATCAGTTGGCGCACGTAAGTGCTTTCACTAATGAACGGCACCGCGGCAAATGCCTCCATACGCTCTTGCAACCAACTCACGTGGCGCTCATCCACGGACTCCAAGAGGCCGACTCGCACGTTCAGATCCGCGGCCATTTCTTCGAGCAGTTCGTGATCGAAAACGCGCCATCCCAGCTTTGCGCCCACCAGGCTGGCCAGACGCTTGCCGCCGGCGCCCATCTCGCGGCTGATCGCGATGGAAAATTTCAGGGCCGGAACCGGCTTCGGTTGCGGAGCCTGACGACGAGTAATCTCGAATAACGCCGAAGTGACACGTTCGGGGGAATCGGGGACCATGGGGTTATGCTCCAGGAGCTACGCGGCTAGATGTCAGACGCATGTTTCATTATCAACCTGTTCCGAGAGTTTTTCAAACCTTACGAACGAATTTGAAATCTTAACCCGCGCCAGCCCTGTTGGTAAGTTGTCAACAAGCTTTGGTTCTTCTCCGTGTGCCACGGAATGCCGCCCGGGCCTTAGGGTTCATCGTGGGCGGGCGCCTCGTCGTCCTCTGTCTCGTCCGCCTCGGACGGAAGGGTGGCTTCCGCGCGGCTCTTGCGGACCACCGAGACGGTCAAGGCGACGATGGACGCGATCGTGGCCAGCGCCGAAATTGCAAAGAGCACCGGCCAGAGTCGGCTGCCAGTCCGTTGGATCCGCGACTTCAGGAACGGGTCGCCGTAGTATTCGATGTCGATTCGGTTTCCGTTGACATATTTGAAGCGCTCGGCAGCGGGGACGAAGGACGAGCCGCGCATGCGTTTGCCGGTCGTTTGTTTGGTGAAGTCGTACCAAACGACATAGCCGACGCGCGGTCCCTCGGGCGGGTCCTCAATGACGCTGGTCACCCAGCCCTTCGTCTTCGTGCCGGAGTACCGGAAGTAGAATTCATCAACCGCCTTGAAGGCGGCGACGAAGCAGACGACACAGCACACAATGCCGGCCCATATCCAGATCGATCCGCGATCATCGTCGTTCATGGATCGATCCTCCGGCGTGGCAAGTGGGTGAAATAAGGAAGTGACCGAATGAGATCCAAGCGGCCGAGTTAGCCCCTATTATCACTCGCGCCGATGCTGCTAGGATAGCAGGCGAGCCGAAGCGATCTGGTTAGCACGCAGTTAGAAATCGCTTCGGTCATGCCTGATCTCTGCTTTTCTCCGGGCGGCATTACCAAGGACTCTGGCAATCGAGGGCGAGACGCGCCTTGCCCTGGTCGGCAGCCGCAACCTATACTCATCATCTATCCCAATCCGCATCGTTGAATGCCCCGTACAGCGGGGTGATTTTCCAGTCTTTTCGCAGTAGAGGAAGTTTTTTAATGGCTGATCTGATCGCTCCGCATGGCGGGCTTACCGAACCCATTTGTTGCACCGTCCCGGCCGCTGAGTTGGATGCCTTCAAGGCCCATGCCGCACAATTGCCAAAGGTGCCCGTCTCCGACGCCGACCTCTCGACCGTTTATCGCTTCGCGGATGGCGCGTTGAGCCCGCTCGCTGGACCGATGGACCAGGCCACCTACAATCGGGTGCTCGACGAGTCGGTCATCGAGCACGCGGGACGGCTGTATGCTTGGACGATCCCGCTGTCGTTGCCGGTGACCGCCGAACTGGCGAAATCTTTGCAGCCCGGCAAGGAAGTCGCCTTGGTGAACTCCTCCGGTGCCGTGGTGGCGACGCTGGCGGTCAGCGACGTCTTTGCCTGGGACAAGCCTCGCTACCTCAAGAGCGTCTACCTGACGGAGCGCACCGATCACCCGGGGGCCGATATGGTGCTCAAGGGCGACGCCGACAAGACACACCTGTTGGGCGGAAAGATCCGCGTGCAGCCGCAGCCCATGCATCCGCGGTTTGGCAAGTATGTCCTCTCCCCACCCGACGTGCGGAAGCTGCTAGCCACGAAGGGCTGGAATCGCGTCGTGGCTTTTCAGACGCGCAATCCGCTCCATCGGGCTCACGAGTATGCGCTGGTTTACGGGCTGGAGACTCTGCTGCGCGCCGGCCACAATGCCGGAGCTTGCTTGAACCCGCTGATCGGCGAGACCAAGGGAGACGACGTCAACGCCGACGTGCGCATGCACACCTACGAGGCGCTGATCGAGACCCGCGCCTTAGGCGAAGGGGACAGTGATGCGGCCCTGTGGGGACCGCGCGGCGAAACGGTGCCCGACCGCGTGATCCTGCTTGGGCTTGGACATCAAAATGTTCTATGGCGGCCCGAAGGAAGCTATCATGCACGGCATTTACCGGCAAAACTTCGGCTTCACCGACATCGTCATTGGTCGAAAGCATGCCGATGCGCCGTATCACGACGGCACGGCGATTTGGGGCGATTTCGATGCTCAGGAGATCTTCGGCAAGCTTAAGGGAGACCTCAAGATCAAGCCGGTGAAAGTGGGCTTCGCCGCCTATTACGAATCGGCCGGCCGCGTGGACCTGATGGAACTGCACAAAGACGAAAAGCCGCTGTTCATCTCGGGCAAGGACGTGCGCAAAACGCTGCTCGAAGGAAAGACCGTCGATCCGCGGATCATGCGCGAAAGCACCTCGCGGATTCTGGCCGAAGCCATGGCGCAGAAGGCGTAAGCCTTCGGGTGCGGGCACGCGTCTAACTAGTGTGGCACGCTCTTGACCGCGAAGGGCGTGCCACACTGAGAAAAACCACGGTACTACCGTTAGATGTAGTACATGTTTTCGGCGTGATGCTTCACTCGCCGCACGAGTTCGCCGAATGTGAGAGAGTACAACGTTTCTCGCTGCACCTGGGAGATCTCCCGCCAGGCATCGGTCAGCACCCGGGCGGTGGGAGATTGGTTGGATGCTTCCGTGCTGGTCAGGTCGCTCTCCGGGCCCTTCGATCACCGCCATCACTTCGCCCAGCGAAATCTCTTCCGGCGGCTTGTCCAATTGATATCCGCCCGCGGCGCCGCGGGTGCTGGCAACGAGTCCAGCCCCTTTGAGCTGCAGCAGAATCTGCACCAGAAAGCGGGAAGGAATTCCGTGCTCGTCGGCGATCGTGCGGATGCGCACCGGCTCGCCGGTCCCATAACGCGCGGCCAATTCGAGCATTGCCAGACAGGCATATTCGGTCTTCGCAGAAACCTTCATAAAACGCCGCCCGTCTAAATCGGCCAGCCAATTCGTAGGTCACAAGTCGCGCTGCAAGTCACCCGTGCTGACTGAAGGTCAATCCTTCGTGTGCAAGCCGCACTCGGTCTTGGCAAAGCCGCTCCAGCGGCCGGCCCGTTCGTCTTCGCCAAACTGCACGGACCGCGTGCACGGCCAGCAGCCGATGCTCGTGTAGCCCTGATCGTGCAGCGGGTTGTACGGAATGTCGTGATCGGTGATCAGTTTCCAAACGTCCTTCTTGGTCCAATTGGCCAGCGGGCTGATTTTCACCAGGCCGAATTTCTTGTCCCAGCCTGACAATCGGAGCAGCCGCCCGGTCTGGACTTTGATCGCGCCGAATGCCGCTCATCCAGGCCCGCATGCCAACGACCGCTCTGACGTAACACGACGATTTTGCGGTCGAAGCAGCATTGGTCGGGATTGGTGCGATACAGCGGCCCGCCATGCTGCGGCCTCGTACTCTTCGACCGTTGTTTCCGGCTGCTTCAATTCCACTTCGATGCCGTAACGCTGGGCAATCCGGTCGCGCAGCGTCGAGGTTTCGGGGAACTGATAGCCCGTGTCCAGGTTGAACACATGGGTGCGCGGCTCAACCTCAGCCAGCATGTGCAGGATGCAGCAGCCCTCGGGTCCGAAGGCGGTGGCCATCGTCAGCTGCGGAAAATACTCTTGGACCGCCCAAGCAATGATCTCCTGGGGCGTGGCACGCTCCAGCCGCTGACTATGAGCAGCCAACTCGGCGAGCAACTCGGGACTTGCCGTCGAGGCGGTCGAGCTTTGCCGATGTAACAAAGCTCGGCCCGGCGTTGCCGCCGCGGAAGCCGGAGTCGTCAGAGGAGTAGGTAGGCTAGTCATGGGGTTCCGGCGCAATACCGAATGATATGAATGTTACTCACCAAAGTCAACTATCGGCGCAGATGGGCCCTCTTGTCGAGCCTAGGCCAGTTTTCCTGATTGTCGAGTTACGCCGGCTTGGCGTCTAGTCCGAAACCTTAACGCAACTCCTTATGTAGTCAGGTGCTTGACTGGTCGGACGGGGCAGATCATCTTGAGCGAACGTTGGCGGCGACTTTCGCATGACAAAGCGATTTTATCAGCTTAAAGGTGCTAGCAACATGGGCGAAAAGGCCTTTTTGGCGATCGATATGGGGGCCTCCGGCGGCCGCCATGTGGCCGGCTTGTTCAACGGCCGAAGGCTGCAGCTCGACGAGGTTTATCGCTTCGACAACGGTCCCGTGCTGGCCGCCGACCGATTGTATTGGGACGTGCTGGGCCAGTGGAGCCATATTCGGCAAGGCCTCCGCGCGGCCAGTGCCGCTCACCTGGGCAAGATTGTCAGCGTTGGCGTCGACACCTGGGGTGTCGATTTTGGCTTGATCGGCCACGGCGGCGAATTGCTCGGCAACCCCTACAACTATCGCGACAAGCGTACCGAAGGAATGCTCGCTCGGGCCCTAGCGCGGGTCAGTCGTGAAGACATCTTCGCCTTCACCGGGCGTGCAGTTCATGCAGATCAATACGCTCTACCAGTTGTTTGCGATGCGGGTGACCGGCTCCCCCTTGCTGGAGAAGGCCGAAAATTTGCTGCTGATGCCCGATCTGTTTCATTGGCTCCTCACCGGGGTCATGGCCAATGAAATCACGAATGCCACTACGACGCAGTGCTACAATCCGCGGGCCCGCAATTGGGCCTATCCGCTGCTGGAGTCGCTGGAAATTCCCACGGCGATTCTGGGCCAGCTCGTTCCGCCGGGCACGCGGCTCGGCCCGTTGCGTTCGTCCGTCGTCGCCGACGTGGGCCTGGCGGGCGTGGACGTCGTGTTGCCGGGAACCCACGACACGGCCAGCGCCGTCATGGCGGTGCCGGTCAAGAACCTGGTCCCGGGTCACACCGATTGGTGCTATATCAGTTCGGGCACCTGGTCGCTTGATGGGCGTGGAGGTCGAGCCGAGCCGATCGTCACCAACGAAAGCCTGGCGCTCAATTTCACCAACGAAGGAGGCGTCGGTGGGACGACCCGCGTGCTCAAGAACATCGCCGGGCCTGTGGCTTGTACAAGAATGCCGGCGAATTTGGAACCAGGCCGGCGCCGGCTTCCGCTGGCAAGATCTGAATCACCTGTCAGCTGCCGCCCCGCCGCTGGTCTCGCTGATCAATCCGGATGAGCCTCGTTTTCTGGCCCCCGCCGACATGCCTGCGGCCATTCGCGAGTATTGCCGCGAGACTGGGCAGCCCGTGCCGGCCAACGAAGGAGCCGTGATCCGCACGGCCATCGAAAGCCTGGCGCTGAAGTACCGGCAGGTGCTTGGCTGGCTCGAGCGGCTGGTCGGCAACCGGATCGCCACGATTCACATTGTGGGAGGGGGCACTCAGAACTTGCAGTTGTGCCAGGCCACGGCCGACGCCTGCCAGCGACCGGTCGTGGCGGGGCCCATTGAAGCAACCGCGATAGGCAACCTGCTGGTGCAGGCCATCGCAGCGCACGAACTGAGTTCGATCGCCGAGGCCCGCGAAATCGTGCGCCAAAGTTTTGCCGTGGAGACGTACGAACCGCGCGACACGGCCTCATGGGACGAAGCTTATAGCCGGTTCTTGAAACTGCAGACGCTCTGACGGTCATTTCGCCTTTCGACGGTTATTTCGCCTTCAAAAACCCCTGCTCGCCCAGCCAAAACGCGCAGGCTTGCGTCCAGGGATGCAGCTTCGCCGGGTCAAGGTCCTTGCTCCCCAGCCCAATGCCGTGGCGTCCTTTCTGGTACAGGTGCAAATCGAAGGGGACACCGGCGCGTCGCAAGGCATCGGCATAGACCATCGCATTCTCCGGCACCACGCCCGGGTCTTCGACCGTCTGCCAGATGAAGCACGGAGGCGAGTCCTTCGTCACGTTCAGCGCCGGTGCAAATTTTTGGATTTGCTCCGGAGTTGGATCAGGACCCAGGAAGCGCGTCTTCCGATCGGACTTGTCGTCGCGGTCGAAAAGAATAAACGCATAGCACAGTACGCCGAGATCGGGTCGCGAGCTGACCTGGTCGAACGGATCCGACGCGTCCGAACGGCCGGCATCGAACTGGGTCATCAACGTCGCCGACAGGTGTCCGCCGGCAGAAGAACCGATGATGCCGATCCGCTGCGGATCGAGCTGCCACTCGGGCCCCTTGGCCCGCACCAGGCGCACGGCCCGGGCCGCGTCCAGCAGGATCGTGGGGACGTGGTAGCCGTCTTTGACCAGCCGGTATTTCAGCACGAAGGCCGCGATCCCAAGATCGTTCAGCCAGCGGGCATACGCGGCCCCTTCATGCGGCGCCAACACGTTATATCCGCCCCCCGGACAAACGATCATCGCCGCTCCGCTGGCCTTGGCCGCGTCAGGCCAAAACGGCGTGAGGGTCGGAATATCGGTCTCAGTCTTGCCTCAGCGCCGCCGGCGCCCCTTCGGACCACAGCGGAAAGGCCTCGCTCGGCCGCTCCGCGGCATTAGCCACGCCGGCCATCAAGGACCCGGCAATCAAAGAAAAAGAAGCTGAGCAGAGAAGCAAAGAAAACGGAACGCGAAGCATGGTGGGTACCTCAAGGCCGTGGCTGGGGAAGCAATGAATCTTGGGATCGCGAGAATGCATGCATCGTGGCACAACGAGGCGCAGCTTTCAACTGTTTGGGATCGCGAGTTGCCGTCCGATTATTGACCCAGCCCGTCCGTAGGGCTAGTTTAGGACGGTTCGGACCGAGTTCCCGCCAATCCCACCCTGTAATGCTCGAAAGACCGCCATGAATCAAGTTGTTATTTCGCATTCGTATTATTGCCCGCTACTCGCCGCTGTTGCCTTCCTACTGCTGGCCCCCGCCGCGCTGCTCGGCGCCGATAGTTCACAGGACGGCGCGCTGCTATGAGCTGCGCGTCTATCACGCGGCCGAGGGCAAGCTGGACGCCTTGAATGCGCCGCTTTCGCCAGCACACCTGCAGCTTGTTCGAAAAGCATGGCATGACCAATATTGGCTACTGGATGCCGCTGGAAAATCCGGACAGGAAGCTCTACTACATCCTGGCTTATCCCAGCCGCGAAGCGCGCGAGTCATCGTGGCAGGCGTTCATGGCCGATCCGGCCTGGAAGGCGGTGGCGGCCGAGACCGAAAAAAATGGCAAGCTCGTCGCGAAAGTGGATTCTACGTTCATGCACGTCACCGATTTTTCGCCAGCCGTCAAATCGGTGGCCGAGCAGGAACCGCGCGCGTTCGAGCTACGAACGTACACCGCCTCGTCGGGCAATCTGTCCAAGTTGCTGGCCCGCTTCCGCAGTCACACGGTGCAGCTCTTCAACAAGCACGGCATGATGAACATCGGCTATTGGACGCTCGACCCGGGCCAGGCCGGCGCGGACGATACCCTGCTCTATCTGCTTGCCCACAAGTCAAAGGAAGCCAGCCAGGCGAGTTTCAAAGCGTTCCGTGACGACCCCGACTGGAAGACTGCTCGCGAAGCCTCGGAGAAAGAGGCCGGCGGCTCCCTCACCGTGACCGGCGGCGTGAAATCCTTGCTCATGGCCCCGACGGATTACTCGCCGCTGAAGTGAATTGGCCCGGTCGAGGCGTCAGTTTTTCACCGCTCTTTCCGACATCACGCCATCAGCGCGGATCACGCGGCCGTGGCTCTTCGTCATTAGCCCCGCTTATAGCCACATTAGGCTCCTTCATCGTTGGGCAGGCGGGACAAGCGGAAGACGCCGAAGTTTGCTACGATAGTCCGACCGGGTCGCCACCCGTGCGCATTGACGATCGGATCTTCGGGAAGTAAACAGGAGACGGCTATGCAACTTGGGATGATCGGCCTCGGCCGTATGGGAGCCAACATGGTCCGCCGATTGCTCCGCGGTGGGCACCAGTGCGTCGTTTACGACATCCATCCGCAGGCGGTGGAGGAACTGACCAAAGAAGGCGCGGCGGGAGCGACCGTGCTGGAGGACTTCATCAAAAAACTCGCCAAGCCCCGCGCCATCTGGTTGATGGTCCCCGCGGGCGTGGTCGACAAGACGATTGCCGATCTGCTGCCTCTCCTGGAACCGGGCGATACCTTGATCGACGGCGGCAACTCGTACTACATCGACGACATTCGCCGCGCCGCCGAGTTGAAGCCGAAAGGGCTTCATTATGTCGATGTCGGCACCAGCGGCGGCGTGTTGGGCCTGGAGCGCGGCTATTGCCAAATGATCGGCGGCGAAGAGCCGGTCGTGAAGCGTCTCGACGCTATCTTTGCCACTCTCGCTCCGTCGATCGATTCCGCGCCGCGCATTGTCGGTCGCGAAAAGGTTGGTGGCA
The DNA here is from genome assembly GCA_963807715.1 of uncultured Planctomycetia bacterium. Lineage (GTDB taxonomy): Bacteria > Planctomycetota > Planctomycetia > Pirellulales > PALSA-1355 > CAWECK01. The sequence continues at coordinate 315,115 of CAWECK010000007.1, read as the reverse complement.
CCGCGGAGCACGGCTACTTGCATTGCGGTCCGAGCGGAGCTGGCCACTTTGTGAAGATGGTCCACAACGGCATCGAGTACGGCATCATGGCGGCCTACGCCGAAGGGCTGTCGATCCTGCGGCATGCCAATGTCGGCAAGCAAACGCAGACCTTCGATGCCGAAACCACGCCGCTGCGCGAACCCCGAGAACTACCAATACGAACTGAACGTGCGCGATGTGGCCGAAGTTTGGCGACGCGGCAGCGTGATCTCGTCATGGCTGCTCGACCTGACCGCCGGCGCCCTGCTCCGCGATCCCGTGCTCAAGAACTTTGCGGGCCGAGTTTCGGATTCGGGCGAAGGCCGTTGGACGGTTAAAGCCGCGATCGACGAAGCGGTGCCGGTGCCAGTTTTGACCACGGCTCTGTACGAGCGATTCGCATCGCGGGGCGAAGCGGATTTTGCCGATAGGCTGTTGTCCGCCATGCGGTTCGAGTTCGGCGGCCATCACGAAAAGGCGGCTGATTGAGACGGCAGCCGACGGGACGATCAGGCAAGAAGGATGATCAGGCGAAGGGGATGGATCAAGAGACAGCGATGATCAGGAGACAGCGATGATTGGTCTGCAATCCGACGCTCTGGTGTTCTTCGGAGCCACCGGCGATCTGGCGTACAAGAAAATCTTTCCGGCGCTCCACTCGATGGTGAAACGAGGGCATCTGAAGGTGCCGGTCATCGGGGTCGCCAAAAACGGCTGGAAGCTCGACGACCTCAAGGCTCGGGCTCGCGACAGCATTGAAAAGCATGGCGGCGGCGTGGATCCGGAAGCATTCGACACGCTGTGCAGCATACTGCACTATGTCGACGGGGATTATAACAATCCCGCGACATTCGCCGAGTTGCGAGAACAGTTGGGCGCGGCCCAGCGGCCGAGTCATTATTTGGCCATCCCGCCGGTATTGTTCCCGGTCGTTGTGGAACAGTTGGGCAGTTCGGGCTGCGCCAAGGGGGCGCGGGTGATCATCGAAAAGCCCTTCGGCCGCGATCTGGCTTCGGCCAAGGCGTTGAATGAGGTTTTGCTCAGTAATTTTCCGGAAAAGTCGATCTTTCGCATCGACCATTATCTGGGTAAGGAGCCGGTGCAGAACCTGCTCTATTTCCGTTTCGCGAATTCCTTTCTGGAGCCGATCTGGAATCGCAACTACGTCGAGAGCATCCAGTTGACGATGGCAGAAAAATTTGGCGTCGCGGGACGCGGCGCCTTTTACGAGGAAGTTGGGGCCATTCGGGATGTGATCCAGAATCACCTGGCACAATTGTTGTCGATTTTGACGATGGAACCGCCTGCTGGCGGCGACAGCGAGGCTGTGCGCGAGGAAAAAACGAAGGTTTTGATGTCGATTCCGGCGGTGGATCCCGAACACGTGATTCGTGGCCAGTTCCGCGGCTATCGCAAAGAGAAGGGCGTGGATCCTCACTCACAGGTTGAAACGTTTTGCGCCTGCAACTGCAAATCAACAACTGGCGCTGGCAAGGGGTGCCGATTTACATTCGCGCCGGAAAATGCATGCCCGTTACTTGCACCGAAGTCTTCGTGACGTTGCGGCGACCTCCGGCGATTTACGCCAAAAGCGCGCCGCCGCCGAATTATGTTCGGTTCCGATTGAGCCCGGACGTCTCGATCGCCATCGGCACGATGCTCAAGTCCCCCGGCGAACAAATGTCCGGTCATCCGCAGGAACTGCTAGTGAGCCATCGTTCGGAGGGTGATGAGATGGATGCCTACGAGCGGCTGTTGGGAGATGCGATGCGCGGGGACTCCACGCTGTTCGCGCGAGAAGACTCCGTGGAACACTCCTGGCGAATCGTGGATCCGATTTTGGACGGAACGACGACCCTCGATCAATACGAACCAAACACCTGGGGCCCGAGCGAGGTCGATTCGACCGTACTGCCGCCACGCGGCTGGCGGCAACCCGCTAGTTGCCGAGTCCATTGACTGATCCGGAACGGTACACGGAGATTTTTATAAGGAAAGGCAGGAAGGTAGGAAACGGAAATGAGGGCAAGAACGACGCCTGAGCACCGCCCACTTTCCTTCTTCCTTCTGCATTCCTAATAAATATTTCTTCGTGTTCTTTCTAGCCCCGTAACCTAATAGCGGTCAGTTGTAGTGGAGACTCCACGATGCGTATCGAGATCTTGGACGACGCGGACGCCGTCGCCCGGCATGCTGCCGACCTGATCGCGGCGGAGGCTCGAGCCGCGGTTTCGACGCGCGGTCGGTTTGTGGTCGCAGTCAGCGGTGGTAGCACCCCTTGGCAAATGCTCCGCGCCCTGGGAAGCGAGGAATTGCCCTGGCAAAGTATTCAGGTGGTGCAAGTCGACGAACGCGTGGCCCCTCCGGGTCACCCGGATCGCAACCTGACCCACATGCGCGAAAGCCTGTTGCGCGCTCCGTTGCGACCGGAGCAGATCCACGCCATGCCGGTCGAGGAGCCAGATCTCGACGCGGCCGCCCGGGAATATGCGGTTGCGCTCCAGCAGTTGGCTGGCTTGCCGCCGGTGCTCGACCTGGTGCATCTGGGTCTGGGGCCCGATGGGCACACGGCGTCCTTGGTCCCCGGCGATCCGGTGCTCAGCGTAACCAGTTTAGACGTAGCTCCGACGGCGGGATCTTATCAAGGTCGGCGACGCCTGACGTTGACCTATCCGGCGATCGATCGGGCGCGGGCCATCCTGTGGGTGATAACCGGAGAGACGAAGGCCGACATGCTCATCCGCCTGCGAGATCGCGATCCAAGCATTCCGGCTGGGCGAGTGTCCCAAATCCAGGCGACCGTATTGGCCGACAGGGCCGCGGCAAGCAAACTGAAATAGGAATCGACCCCCCCAGTGCCAACAAAACCAGATTCACCCCAGACGATTGCGGGCCGCGCACTCGACTTCATTCAGGACGGCGCCGTGGTAGGCCTCGGAACAGGCCACGCCGCGACCGAGTTTATTCATGGCCTCGGTGCCCGAGTGAAGGCGGGCTTGCGCGTGCGGGGCGTGCCGACGTCGCAAGCCTCGGCCGACCTGGCTCGGCGGCTCAATATTCCGTTGACCACGCTCGACGAGGTCGACGCCATCGACGTCGACGTGGATGGGGCCGACGAAGTGGATCCGGCCTGCAACCTCATCAAGGGCTACGGCGGCGCACTGTGCGCGAAAAAATCGTGGCGGCCACGTCGCGTACGTTGATCATCCTGGTTGGACCCGAGAAGCTGGTGCCAATTTTGGGGCGCGCGGAAAGTTGCCCGTTGAAATCGTTCCGTTTGGGATCGGGCCGTGCAGCCGTGCGCTGGCGTCGCTGGGCTGCGCCGGCCAGCCGCGGCAGCACGATGGCAAGCTGTATCTCACGGACAACGGCAACATCATTTTGGACTGTCATATTGCGCCGATCGAGTCTCCGGCGGAATTGGAAAGGAAGATTCATGCCATTCCGGGGGTCGTCGGCACCGGCCTCTTCCTGAACATGGCGCACAGCGTGCTGATTCAACGCGGCGACCAGGTCGAAGTTCGCCGGCCGAGCGACGTTCGACGCTAGGAACTGAAAAAAGAGAACGCTTTTATAAGGAAGGCAGGAAGGAGAGAAAGAAGATCACTTGAGCCAAAGCCCAGGGATTGCATCCCTGGGTTATTTGAGTACCCAGGGATGCAATCCCTGGGCTTTGGCATGCGCGTCCTCCTGAACACCTCCTGTCTTCCTGCCTTCTTTATAAGAAATCTTCTTCTTCAAAAGCTCTAGAACGTATAGCACGTCTCTGGGACGCCGACTTCCACATGGGCCAGCCCGAGTGTCTTGAGCTCCGCAACCACCTGGCTATGAAACGCCGGCTTGATGTGGACCGCGATGGTGCGAACCGGCCGGAGAAGCTTCCGCAACTCGGCGTCGAACGTGGTCGGCGTCAGGTGCTTCGATTTGTCTGCCAGCCACGCCAGTGCGTTGGGAAATGCGACTTCCAAGAACACGGCTTGCAAATTTGGCAGAGCGCGGGCAACCTCCCAAACGCGCTGAGTCGGGGCGGTATCCGAAACGATCGCCACTGCGGACTTCTCGTCCGCGACAATGAAACCCAGCGTGGGCACCACATGGTCAAGTTCGATCGGCGTGATCGTTAGATCGTCAAACGTCACCGGCACATTTCCGGTGATCGCTTGCAGCGTCAAGAAGGGACTTTCTGTCTGCGACAGACGCATCAGGTCAGGCCATACCCGGTCGTTAAACAGATCCTGCTGCAAGCTGTCGAGCACGAATTGACTGGCATAGATCTTCGGACAGGCATCGCCCGGTCCATAGACGTTGTCCAGAAACAGGGGCAACGTGCCGATGTGGTCGATATGAGAATGCGAAAGCAACACGTGGCGGATGCCCTTCTGCACGGCCAGTGGCGAGACCAGCCCGATCGTTCCGGCGTCAATGACCACCGTATCATTGATGATATAGGACGACGCGAAATGGTGCGGGGCACCGCCGCCAACCGTGGAACCTACAAGCTTGATCTTCATGGCAGGGTAAAAATTAGTTTTCCGTGACGATCAAACGCCGTCCAGAGCGCGCAGGGCGCACCGCAACCATCGCGTCGGCACTCGATTACCAGTTGCACCGACTTCAGCGTCAACGGGCACGCCTTTTGCTCCTTCCTTAGAAGCCCTTTCAAGTTCCAGGAGTTTCTGAAAGGATTTGGCTGGGAAGTTCACGCCGCATCGTGGATACAGCTTACCAGTAGCGCATGACGATAGAAACTAAAAAAAACTCTCGATCCATGGCGGCGCCTCTGTTGGCGATTAACGGAGGCTCGTCCAGCATCAAGTTTGCCTTATACGAGCCGGCCGATCCTCCGCGTCGATTGTTGGCGGGCGCCATCGAACGGTTCGGATCCGCGGACGCCGTCCTCCGTATCAAGGAAGAAGACATCAAGGAAGAGGACATCAAGAACGCCGGCGCGCAGCAACCGCAATGCACCGCGATCGACGGCCGAGATCATCAGCACGCCGTCGATCAACTGTTGGACTGGCTTGAGAAACTTACTGGCGGCGGTGCGCTGAGCGCCGTTGGCCATCGCATCGTCCACGGCGGCAGTCGTTACAGCGAGTCTCAACGGGTAAGCCCGGCCATGCTCGCCGAACTCAAGCGGCTCATACCGCTGGACCCGGAACATTTGCCGGATGAGATCGCGTTGCTGGAGGCATTTACGCGGCGTTTTCCCAGCCTGCCGCAGGTGGCCTGCTTTGATACGGCATTTCATCACAACATGCCCCGCGTGGCCCAATTGCTGCCGATACCACGGCGCTACCAGGCGCAGGGCGTCAGGCGCTTCGGCTTTCATGGAATTTCGTACACTTATTTGCTGGAAGAGTTGAACCGCGTGGCCGGTGCCGCCGCCGCACAGGGGCGCGTCATCCTCGCACATTTGGGAGCGGGTGCCAGTCTGGCAGCCATCCACGCGGGAAAATCCGTCGATACATCAATGGCCTTCACGCCGACCGCGGGCCTGGTGATGGGCAAGCGCACCGGCGACCTCGACCCGGGACTGTTGATCCATCTGCTGCGCAGCGAAGCCCTGAACGCCGACCAACTCGATAGCCTGGTCAACCATGAATCGGGCCTGCTCGGTCTGTCGGAAACGAGTGCCGACATGCGCGATCTGCTGGCTCGCGAGGCTAGTGACCCACGGGCCGCGGATGCGGTGAATCTGTTTTGCTACCAGGCGAAAAAGTGGATCGGAGCGTATGCCGCGGCCCTGGGAGGGCTCGACACGTTGGTGTTTTCCGGCGGTATTGGCGAGCATGCGATGGCCGTTCGCGAGCGAATTTCTGCTGGTCTTGAGTTTCTCGGCATCCGACTGGATGCCACGCGCAATGCGGCTGGCGCGGCAGTGATCTCGGCCAACGGCAGTCGTGTGGTGGTCCGCGTGATCCCGACGGACGAGGAAGCCATGCTCGCTCGCGAGACTCAGCGGGTTCTCGCCGGCTAGCCTGCTTACTTACTCGGCAAATCGACGACATTCTATATAAGGAAGGCAGGAAAGTAGGAAAGGAGAATCGCAGGAAATGCAGACGAGAACTACCGTGTGGCAATAGCGTACCTTCGTGTCTCGTTTCCATGATTCGTCGCTCCCTGGTTTCTTCTTTTCTTCCTCCTGCCTTCCTGCATTCCTCATAAAACAAAAATCTTATTGGAGCCCCATGATGGGAGACCCCGTTTCCGCGGAATTGTTGCAAAAGATGGACGCCTACTGGCGGGCGGCGAATTACCTGTCGGTCGGCCAGATTTATCTCTACGGCAATCCCTTGCTCAAAGAGCCGCTCGAGATCAAGCACGTCAAGCCGCGTCTATTGGGCCACTGGGGAACCACTCCGGGGCAGAACTTTGTTTACGTCCATCTGAACCGCGTGATCAAGCAATACGACCTGGACATGATCTATATCTCCGGCCCCGGACACGGCGGGCCCGCGCTGGTGGCCAATACGTATCTTGAAGGGACTTACAGCGAACTGTATCCGAATATTTCGCAAGACGAAGGGGGCCTGAAGCGGCTGTTCACTCAGTTCTCCTTTCCCGGTGGGATTCCAAGTCACGTGGCGCCGGAAACACCGGGCTCGATCCACGAAGGGGGAGAACTCGGTTACAGCCTCAGTCATGCCTTTGGCGCCGTGTTCGACAACCCGAAGCTGATCGTCACCTGCGTCATCGGCGACGGCGAGGCCGAAACCGGCCCGCTGGCCACCGCCTGGCATGGCAACAAATTCCTTGACCCGGCCACAGACGGGGCCGTGCTGCCGATCTTGCACTTGAATGGTTACAAGATCGCTAACCCCACGATCCTGGCCCGCATCAGCGATGAAGAATTGCAAGCGCTCATGCGGGGCTACGGCTATCGTCCCTACATCGTGGCGGGGGACGATCCGCGGGCGATGCACCGGCTGATGGCCGAGACGATGGACAAGGTGGTTGCGGAAATTCAACAAATTCAGACCGATGCGCGCGAGCACGGGTTCAAGCATCGCCCGACCTGGCCAATGATCGTGCTCGCGTCCCCCAAGGGCTGGACCGGGCCGAAGGTCGTCGACGGACAACAGGTCGAAGGGACTTTCCGAGCCCACCAGGTGCCCTTGTCGGACCCGGTCCATAATCCAGAGCATCTCAAACAGTTGGAAAGCTGGCTGCGCAGCTACCGGGCGGAAGAGTTGTTCGACACGAACGGCCGGTTGATCACCGAACTGGCCGAATTGGTTCCGCAGGGCCAGCGACGCATGGGGGCGAACCCGCATGCGAATGGCGGTCTCTGCTGAAAGATCTGCGATTGCCGAATTTCAGTGACTACGCAGTGGACGTGCCCAGCCCAGGCAGCGTGGATGCTGAAGACACGCGCGTGTTGGGGCAGTATCTGCGCGACGTGGTCCGGCTGAATGAGGAGTCGCGAAATTTCCGCATCTTCGGACCCGACGAAACCCTTTCCAACCGGCTGGGCAGCGTATTCGAGGCGACCGAGCGGCAGTGGACGGCCGCGATACAACCGAACGACGAATATCTGGCCCCGCAGGGTCGCGTCATGGAGGTTCTCAGCGAGCACCAGTGCGAAGGCTGGCTGGAAGGTTATTTATTAACTGGGCGTCATGGATTGTTCAATTCGTACGAGGCGTTTATCCACATCATCGACTCGATGTTTAACCAGCATGCCAAGTGGCTGAAGGTGACGAGAACAATTCCCTGGCGACGGCCGATCGCGTCGTTGAACTATCTGCTGGCTTCGCACGTCTGGCGGCAAGACCACAACGGCTTTACGCACCAGGACCCCGGCTTTATCGATCATGTCCTGAACAAGAAGGCCGAGATCGTGCGAGTTTATCTCCCCCCCGACGCCAATACACTCCTCTCGGTGGCGGATCACTGCCTGCGCAGCCGGCATTACGTCAACGTGATCGTGGCCGGCAAGCATCCGGCGCCCGCAATGGCTGACTATGGACGAAGCGATCAAGCATTGCACGCGCGGCATCGGCATCTGGCCGTGGGCCAGCAACGACCGGCACGGCGACCCCGACGTGGTCATGGCCGCCGCCGGCGACGTGCCGACGCTCGAAATCCTGGCCGCCATCAAACTGCTGCGGTCCCAGATTCCGGATCTCAAGATCCGCATGGTCAACGTGGTGGACATCATGAAGTTGCAACCCGACACCGAGCATCCACACGGCCTGAGCGACAAGGACTTCGATGCGCTCTTCACGCCGAATAAGCCGATCATTTTTGCGTTTCACGGCTATCCCTGGCTGATCCACCGGTTGACCTACCGGCGCACGAATCATGCTAATCTGCACGTGCGCGGCTACAAGGAAGAGGGAACAATCACCACGCCGTTCGATATGGCGGTGCTCAACGATCTCGACCGCTTTCACCTGGTGATGGACACGGTGGATCGCCTGCCGCAACTCGGAAGCCAAGTCGCCTATATCAAGCAAACCTGCCTGGACAAACTGGTCGAGCACAAAGAGTATATTTACAAGCACGGCGAGGACATGCCGGAGATCATTGACTGGCGCTGGCAGGGAGCGGGAGGGGCCTAGCAGTCTCTTGAAGATTAGCAGCAAGCTCTGATACGTGTGCCACTGGCTCCGCCGGTGCCGGAAAAGGCGACGGTTCTGCATGGGCACAGCCAGTGGCACAAGCGGAAGAGTGAAGAGAATAGCGATGGATATTCCCACTCGCAGCGACGCACCATTCGCAACCCAGGGAGAAGCTTCATGGCACCCGACGAAAAGCCGACATTATCCGAAGAAATGGGGCGGCTGCCGCAGTCATCGCGGACTTACAAGGTCATAACCGTTGGTTTGGGAGTGATCTTCTTCTTAGCGATGCTGTACGCCGTCGTATTTCAGTGGTGGCTAGCCGCGGTGGAACTGGAAACTCCGGTGCGAAACTTCGCGGACTATCTGCACAAGCACCACATCGCCTCTGGCAATCCGCGTGAAGTTGCCCAGTCCGTAGCGCCGCCGGCCAGCAAGGTCTACGAAATGGAAGTTGCCGGCCAGCCGATCTGGCTGTGCTATTTCAATCCGGACGATCCGCGGCAAAAGGAGGCTCTGGGACAAATCCGCCAAAGCGGGACGCTGAGCGTCAACGGCAAGGAACTACCGGCGAAAATCCGCGAAATCGTCGTTCTGGCCGGCTACGACGGCAGCAAACAAGAGGCGGAGATCCTGCGGGCGTTCGCGAACTACGAGACGCGCTAGCGCCCGCCGCTACCAGCTACGAACAGCGAGCCTGCAAGGCGGCTTTGCGCGAGGCAGCGGTCGCTGCAACAGGACATCGGCCAGGTCGCCCCGCCGGATGCATTATCATAACCTTGTAATTAGCCGGAAATGAGCGGAAATGGTGAGCGGCAACACGAAAGCGACAAGGCGAATCGGACGAGATTAGCTCGGGCCAATTGCAAAGGGGAGATAAACCGGGAAACGTCTCTCTGCTCCCCATTCCCGTTCATTTCCGGCCTCTCCTGATTGTTTTCGATATTCGAAGATTTGCCGTCCAGCGAAGCGATGCTGCAAGACTCCCAATTGCTACACTTTCAGGCGTCCCTTGACGTTCTCAAATGCAGGCAGGAAACTGTGAAACGCCGTATAGCGAATTCATAATCCACAAAAGCTCGAACAGCACCGAGTTTCCTGCTGCGCCATGTTGCGACGGTTGAACTGGTGCAAAATATGCTCTTGGATCAGGATTCCGCAGACGGGGCGGAAGGCGCATTCAAAAACTTTCAACCAGGGCAGGCCTGACCATTGGATTCCAATCATTCTGACAAGCCGCCAGTTCATGCTGACAAGCCGGTAATCGCGAAGCATTCCGACAAACCGGTAGTCGCGGTTTTGGCCTTCTTGATCGTGGCTTACGCGGTCGCCACCGCCTTCGGATGGACCCGGCACCTGGAAATGGAGGAGATTGTGGCGGCCGAAACGCCGCACCTCTGGGCCGTGCTCCCCTTCACCGTCCTCTTGGGCGCCATCGCCATATTGCCGCTGTTGGAGGGGGCGGCCCATTGGTGGGAACGCAATCTCAATAAGTTTTATGTCGCCGCGAATTTGGCAATCATCACCTTGATGTATCTGGCCTTCCTGCATCCTACCGCCAGCCTAGGCTTCGCCACCGAGACCCTCCTCCACACGATCATTGGCGAATACATTCCCTTTATCGTGCTGCTGTTCAGTCTTTATACGATCAGCGGCGGGATTCGCATCGCTGGCGATTTGCCGGCCCATCCGCGGACCAACCTGCTGTTCCTGGCGGCTGGGGCCTTGCTAGCCAGCTTTATCGGCACCACGGGAGCCGCGATGCTGCTCGTGCGACCGCTATTGGAGACCAATCGGGAGCGGAAGCACGTCGCCCATACCGTGGTCTTCTTCATCTTTGTGGTCTGCAACTGCGGCGGCCTGCTGCTCCCCTTGGGCGATCCGCCCCTGTTCCTGGGCTATTTGAACGGCGTGGACTTCCTGTGGACGTTGAATCTTTGGAAGAGTTGGCTGTTCGTCAACGGATCGTTGATGGCGGTGTACTTCGCCTGGGACCATTTCTATGCCTACCCGCGCGAAACGCTCGCCGATGTTGGGAAGGACGAGATCCGCGTCCACTCGTTGAAATTCGCGGGCATCTGGCCCAACGCGCCGTTGTTGTTGGGGGTGATTTTGGCGGTCGCACTTTTGGATCCCGGCAAAGCGTTTCTGGGCACCTCGTGGCATCCGTGGTTCTATTTGCGGGAAACGACGATGTTGGCCCTGGCCCTGGCCTCGCTCGCTATTGGTCCGCATCACGTCCGGCGTTCCAATTCGTTCGATTACCTGGCGATCACGGAAGTGGCAATCCTCTTCATCGGCATTTTCATCAGCATGAAGCCGGCGCTCGATATCCTGAAGCTGCGCGGGAGTGAGTTCGGTTTGGATTCGCCGGCCAAGTATTTCTGGGCCTCCGGCTGGCTCTCCTCCGTGCTCGATAACGCTCCGACGTATCTCGTGTTCTTCGAGGCGGCTCAGGCACAAACCGCGCAAGGCTGGAGCGACGCGCCCAAAATGGCGAACGTGGCCGTCCCCTTATTGAAGGCGGTAAGCCTGGGTTCGGTATGCATGGGGGCGATGACGTACATCGGCAACGGCCCCAATTTCATGGTCAAGAGCATCGCCGAGAATTTCGGCGTAAAGATGCCCAGCTTCTTCAGCTATATGCTGTATAGCTTTGGCGTCTTGCTCCCCATTCTGATCATCAATCTGTGGCTCTTCATGTGAACGGGCGTCGTCACGCCGTAGGGTCGGCTGTGCCGGCCTGATTGTGTCGGCCACAATCGTTGGTCTGCAATCCGCTACGGCCGGCACAGCCGACCCTACGGAAACCGGCCAAGGCGGTCGCCCGTTCGTTGACGCCCGCCGTTGGCTGCGGATATAGTCGTTTCCCGAGATACTGCCCCCCGCCCGTGAGCAGCGGGGCGCCAATCGCTCGTGGGAGACGTCATGTTATGGGCCAAGCGTTGCCGACCGTTTATTTGGCTCGACACGGCGAAACGGCCTGGAGCCTCTCCGGCCAGCATACCGGCCTGACCGACCTGCCTCTGACCGATGCGCGGAGAGCGCAACGCTCGCAGCCTGGGCAAGGTATTGCATGGGAGTAATGGATTGAACGGGTGCGTCTTTTCCCGTGTGTTCACCAGCCAGTTGCAACGCGCCCGTAAAACCTGCGAACTGGCCGGTTATGGAGCCGCGGCCGAAATCGATCCCGATCTGACCGAATGGAACTACGGAGATTTCGAGGGGCGCACCACCGCCGAGATCCGGCGGCAGTGCCCGGGCTGGGATCTGTTCCGCGACGGGTGTCTCGGCGGCGAGTCGGTCGCGGAAATCACGGCCCGCGCCGACCGCGTGATTGAACGCCTGCACCGGATCGGTGAAGATGTGCTGTTGTTCTCCAGCGGTCACTTTCTGCGGGTGCTGACGACCCGATGGCTGGGGCTGGACACGATCTTCGGCCGTTTCCTGTATCTGAGCACGGCGACGCTGAGCATCCTGGGCTACGACCACAACCTGACCGAGCCAGTCATTCGTTTGTGGAACGACGATCGACACGTTTGTGAATCAAAGGACAACTGATGACGACTTCTCCCTTGGCAGGCAAGCCGGCCCCGAGCGACATGTTGATCGACGTGGCCCACCTCGAACGAGAGTACCACGAGCGTCAGCCCGACTTGAGCGATCCGCAACAATTGGTCAGCTTCGGCACCAGCGGTCATCGCGGCACTTCGCTCAGCGGCACCTTTACCGAGGCGCACATTCTGGCCATCACGCAGGCCATCTGCGAATATCGGCACGGCCAAGGCATTCGCGGGCCGATCTACATGGGCAAAGACACGCACGCCCTCTCCGGACCGGCGCAGCGCACCGCGCTGGAAGTGCTGGCGGCCAACGGCGTGGAGACGGTCATCCAGCCCGCCGACGGCTTCACGCCGACGCCGGTCGTCTCTCGGGCCATCCTGGTGCATAACCGCAGCGGCGAGGGACCGCAGGCCGACGGCATCATCATCACCCCGAGCCACAATCCGCCGGAGGATGGCGGTTTCAAATACAATCCGCCCAACGGCGGTCCGGCCGATACGGACGTGACCAGCGTCATTCAGCGGCGGGCCAACGAATTGCTGCGCTCGCAGAATCGGGAAGTGAAGCGGGTGCCGTTCGCCTCGGCTCTCAAAGTGGCCACGACGCATCAGCAGGATTACGTGGGACCCTACGTCAACGATCTGCGGCACGTCGTCGACATGGATGCCATTCGCTCCGCCGGCCTGAAGCTGGGCGTCGATCCGCTGGGAGGTGCGGCGGTCCATTATTGGGAGCCGATTCGCGAGGTCTATCAATTGGACCTCACGGTGGTGAACGACAAGGTGGATCCCACGTTTCGCTTCATGACCGTCGATCACGACGGCAAGATTCGCATGGACTGTTCGAGTCCGTATGCCATGGCCGGCCTGGTCGGGCTCAAAGACCGTTTTAGCGTGGCCTGGGCCAACGATCCCGACTCGGACCGGCACGGCATCGTCACACCGACCGCCGGGCTGATGAACCCAAACCACTTTCTGGCCGTGGCGATTCAGTATTTGCTTACGCACCGGCCGGATTGGCCGCAGCAGGCCGCGGTGGGCAAGACGTTGGTCAGCAGCAGCATGATCGACCGCGTGGTCGCGCGGCTCGGCCGCAAGTTGTCGGAAGTGCCGGTCGGCTTCAAATGGTTCGCGCCCGGCCTGTTCGACGGTTCCTGCTGCTTCGGCGGCGAAGAGAGCGCGGGAGCCAGCTTCCTACGCCGCGATGGCACGGTATGGACGACTGATAAGGACGGCCCGATCATGGGCCTGCTGGCGGCCGAAATCACGGCCCGCACCGGCAAGGACCCCGGCGAGCACTATCAAGAATTGACGGCGGCCTTCGGCGCGCCCTGTTACACGCGCATCGACACGCCGGCCACGCCGGAGCAAAAATCGCTCCTCGGCAAATTGTCGCCCGAGGGCGTGCAAGACGCCGAACTGGCCGGCGAGCCGATCATCGCCAAGCTGACCCGTGCGCCGGGTAACAACGCCTCGATCGGCGGCCTGAAAGTGGAGGCGAAGAGCGGCTGGTTCGCGGCCCGGCCCTCGGGGACGGAAAATATTTATAAGATCTATGCTGAGAGCTTTCTGGGGCAGAGCCATTTGGAGCGCATCGTGGCCGAGGCGAGGGAGATTGTTAGCCGGGCGCTGGCGAGATAGAGATGGTTGCAAGGGGACAGTCTACTTTAACGGCGAATAAAACTAGAATGTCTGGAATGTGCCCTTTTGATTCGTTGTTTTGATTTGTCCCATGAAAAAAGCGGCAGCGATGGAGCGCCGTTGGATAGGTGCGCACCGCTGCCGTTGAACGCTTGGCAAATTCCGCTTGCGTCTGGCGCCGTGGCGTGTTCTTTGTGTGGCTCGCGGGTAACGAACCCCCGAGCCACGGGTAGCTTGGTCCGCCCAGAGGCGTCGATGCCTCCGCGGACCTGGTGACGTGAGCGCACAGGGCTTGCGGCCGAATCAGTTTTGTCCGGCTTCAGAATCGGCCGGCTGAAACAACCGTAGTTCCACTGCTCCCCACGTCTGTACCACGGCCGCTTTGATCAGTGAAGCGCCGAGTCTACCGGGACGAATCCGCAGCGATGGCTAGAGGCTCGATCAAAATCCATGGGATTGCCCGAATTTCAGGCTTCGCATGATTTGTGTAGCGCCTCGTAGTTAGCTAAAAACCTCGCGGCACTGCCCGACCCGAGACCTTTCGCCGCCGCTTGCGCGGCATTGAAATTGGGCTTAGCGCTTCGCCCTGGCCTCGAATGTGTTGGCGCCCGCCATAGCACCGCCCGTCGCCCACACGGTGTGGAGGGAGCGTGCTGCGGATGCCGCCGGCACGGTCTCGCTCAGCGGCTTTTCACCACCGCTGACGAGAGAGGCTTGGTTGTCAACCGGGCCGCGGCATCGCCCGCGAATCAAGACTAGTTCGCGGACTCATGGCCGTGAGCTGGCGTTCCTGATCTCGCCTTTCACGGTCAATCCCACCGCCGCCCGCCTGGGCCGACGACGCTGGGAATTATGTACGACAAGTGGACTACTTTGCTACTGTGGAATTGGGCCATTTTTAATGGCGGATCATTCCTGATGGGTGCCATGTCCACGCTTGCGTGGGCATGGCTTGGTTCTGACAATTCGGAGCCGCTTCGAGCCGATAGGTCAGGCCTCTGGCCTGCCGCTTACCTGTTCCGTTTTATTTTCCATTTCGTATTATTCGTCTTCTCGGCCTGATGCCGCGGGTGGATCACTCAAATCTGGCGGCAATGAAATCTCGCGGACCCGCCGGTCGACATCTTCATCGGAGATTTTCGGGCTCTCTTTCGCCGTCTTCTTGTAGGCTTCAATCAGGGAGCGACGAAGTGATCTTAGCACTCGAGGGGTCGCCATTGCCCGAAGTAGATTCTGATTGGAAAGACATGCGACGCGATGGTAGTTTTGTTCCGTCTCGCCCGAAAAAACCGCACGACTCGTGAGCAGGTACAAGTTCGCGACATCCGCGTCACTAACGCCGTCTGCGTCCAACAGACTCAAATCAAAGATCTCGACGATTTTTGGGTCCACGCCCCTTGCTGGACAAACTCGCAATAGCTTCCATACCTGCCCGCTGGTCACCACTGCCCAATCCGCCGACTTATTGGCGGCGTACATGACAGCCTGCTTGATTGCGGATGACGGCAGTTTGGATCGGGTATTTTTACACTCGACTACCATAAATACTTTATCGTCTCGCTTTAGAGCTATATCGATACGCTGGTTCAACGCGCACAGCTCGGTATCGATTTCTTCGTCCTTATAGCCTAGTCCTTAACCAAGCGTAGCCCCTTGGGCATTTTCGGAGGCGGCGCAAAAAAACTCGAAATCCTTCGGTGATTTCCGGCGTATTAGTGATTGTCAGAAAACAACACGCCGCAACTCAAGGAGGATTTCGAGTGAATGCCAGTATCCGCAAATCCCTGGCCCGATGCAAGCGTCGCATCCAGCACCGGTTGCGTCTGAAGCAGTGGCCCGACCAGCCGCGGCCCATGTTCCAGGCCAGCAACATCCGCTATGAGCGTGCCGAGCGCACACGCGGCTTGGCGGCGGGCGGCATTGGCGCAATCCACCTGCTGGCTCAGCGGGTGGGCCTGGTCCAGGAGATCGACCGGCGTCTGCACCTGCTGAAATATCATCGTCCGTATCATGAAAGCGATCATGTGTTGAACATCGCCTACAACCTGCTGGCCGGCGGTTCGCGATTGGAACATTTGGAACTGCGGCGCAACGACGAGGTGTACCTGGACGCGCTGGGCGCTGAGCGCATTCCCGATCCCACCACGGCGGGCGACTTCTGTCGCCGCTTTACGCTCGATGACGTGGACGATTTGACCACGGCCATCAACCAGACGCGGCTCAACGTCTGGCGACAACAGCCCGACAGCTTCTTCGACGAGGCGACCTTGGACGCCGACGGCACCATCGCCGCGACCACCGGTCAGTGCAAATTCGACATGGACATCAGCTACGACGGCCAGTGGGGCTATCATCCGCTCATCGTATCGCTAGCCCAGACGGGCGAGCCGTTGTTCCTCGTCAATCGCCCCGGCAGCCGACCGAGCCACGAAGGGGCAGCACACTGTTTGGACCGGTCGATCGCGCTGTGTCGGCAGGCCGGCTTCCAGAAAATCACCTTGCGCGGCGACACGGATTTTACGCAAACCGTCCACCTGGATCGCTGGGACGCGGCGGGCGTGGAGTTCGTCTTCGGCATCGACGCCATGCCGAATCTGCTGGAAATCGTCGAGCAATTGCCCCCATCCGCCTGGCTGCCGCTCGAACGCCCGCCCAAGTATGAAGTGCGCACCAAGCCGCGGGCCAAGCCCGAGAACTATAAAGAAGAGATGGTCATTGCGCGGGAGTTCGAGAACATCCGCTTGCTGCGGGAAGATGTTGCCGAGTTCGACTACCGGCCCGTCGCCTGCCGCAAGACCTATCGCGTGGTCGTGGTTCGCAAGCACTTGTCGCACAGCAAGGGTCAGCAGTGGCTGTTCGATGATACCAAGCCGCGATTCTACCTGGCCAATGACCGAGACAGCTTGCCGGCGGCCGTGGTGCGCAAGGCGAACCGGCGTTGCAACCAGGAGAATCTGATTGCCCAGTTGAAGGGCGGCGTGCGGGCGTTGGACATGCCGGTCGACAATCTGGTGAGCAATTGGGCCTACATGGTGATGGCCGCGTTGTCTTGGACGCTCAAGGCCTGGTCGGCGCTGCTGCTGCCGGAGACGGGCCGCTGTTCGCACAAGCTCCAGAGTGAAAAGCTGGCGCTGTTGAAGATGGAGTTCAAGACGTATGTGAACGCCTGGATGCAGATGCCCTGTCAGATCATCCGCGGCGGACGGCGAATCGTCTACCGGCTATTGTCGTGGAATCCGTGGCAAGCGGCGTTCTTGCGGTTGGTCGACCGTTTGCAGCGACCGCTACGATGTTAGCACGGAATAACTTGAAGCCGGAGTCTGGACGCTCCGGTCCGCCGCGGCCCCTAAGTACGAGAAAGATTCCTGCTGATGCCCGATCCGACAACCCGAAGCCTTTCGCCGTCGCCGCTAGGCGTCCGCAGGCTGACGCTGCGCCGCCACGGGCTACGGAAACTCCCACAACAAACCCTTCCGCGTTCGCTTGTTTAAGGCCTAGTGCCCCGTCCAGGCTAAATATTCGGGTTGCCAGAACCGTCGATTTTGGAGAATCTCCGCGTCAACACGGAGGTTCCAATGAACAAAAAGTATATCGTGCGGCTCACGGACGAAGAACGGGCGATTTGCGAGGCGACCATCAAGAAGGAAACGGGCAAGTCGGAGAAACTGCGCCGGGCTACCATCTTGCTCAAGGCCGACGCCGACGGGCCGGCTTGGGATGACGCCAGGATCAGCGAGGCGGTCGGTTGCAGAACGCGGACGGTCGAGAACGTACGGCAAGCAATTGTCCTCGAAGGCTTCGAGGGGGCGCTGTTTCGCAAGAAGCGAGCGACGTCGCCGACGCCGAAGTTGCTTGACGGCGCGGCCGAGGCGAAGTTGATCGCCCTGCGGTTGGGCAAGCCGCCCGCCGGCTTCGGTCATTGGACTTTGCGGCTGCTGGCGGATCAAATGGTGGAGCTGGAGATCGTGGAATCGATCAGCCCCGAGACGGTCCGTCAGACGCTTAAAAAAACGGCATGACCAAGCGGAAAATCGAGTACTGGGTGATTCCTCCTGACGCCGACGGCGAGTTCGTCGCCAGCATGGAGGAGGTGTTGGAGACGTACCAAAAAGCCTACGATCCCAACTGCCCCGTCGTGTGCATGGACGAGCAACCGGTGCAACTCATCGGCGAGACGCGTGTGCCGATCCCGGCAACCAAGGAGCATCCGGAGCGGGTCGATTACGAATACGAACGGAGGGGGACTGCCAGTATCTTCATGTTCGCCGAACCGCTCTCCGGCTTCCGCCAAGCGACGGCTCGGCCGCGCCGCACCAAGGACGATTGGGCTCATGAAGTCGCCCATTTGCTGGACACCCGCTATGCGGGCGGCGAGGGAATCACGTTGGTCTGCGACAACTTGAACACGCACACCAAAGGGGCGTTCTACGAAGCGTTTCCGCCCGAGAAGGCCCGTGACTACGTGAGGCGGATCCATTTCGTTTACACACCCAAGCACGGCAGTTGGCTCAACGTCGCGGAATGCGAGCTGAGTTGCATGACAAGCCAATGCCTGTCGGACCGACGGATCGGCGACCTCGCGACGCTGCAATCCGAAATTGCCGCCTGGTCAACCCGCGTCAACGCGAAGCAACGAGCCGTCGATTGGCAATTCACGATCGACAACGCGAGAGTCAAATTGAAGCGGCTCTACCCGAAAATTTAGTCTGGACAGGGCACTAGTGTAGTGCTTCAAGTTGTTGGGGAGTTATCGAGAACGGCTCGGGCGCGGCGAACTTTGGCCAGGATTGCATCGGGCAGGGCCTTCCAGAGGTAACCTTTAGTCCGGTCGTTGTGATGCTCGACGTACTCGAAAATGGCCTCCTGCAGTTGACGGACGCTGGTGAACGTGCCGCGCCGCAACCGCTTCTGCGTGAGATCGCGAAACCAGCGTTCCACCAGGTTAAGCCAAGAGCTGCTGGTCGGTGTGAAGTGCATATGAAATCGCGGATGGTGGCGCCAGCCATCGTCGCACCTTGGGGTGCTTGTGGGTTGCATAGTTGTCGGCAATCAAATGCAGTTGAGCTGCCGGGTCAGTCGCGGTGTCGATGTGTTTCAGAAACTTGATCCACTCCTGATGTC
Source organism: uncultured Planctomycetia bacterium (assembly GCA_963807715.1). Classification (GTDB taxonomy): domain Bacteria; phylum Planctomycetota; class Planctomycetia; order Pirellulales; family PALSA-1355; genus CAWECK01. Next base: position 296,202 of record CAWECK010000007.1, on the reverse strand, counting down.
GATGCCGAGACATACATGCTTCGATGACAATTCCTTCCACCACGTTGAGCGCCGCAAACAGCGTCGTGGTGCCGTTTCGCTTGTAGTCGTGGGTCATCGTCCCCAGGCGGCCCGGATAAATCGGCAAACTCTTCTGGGTGCGATCCAGGGCCTGAATCTGACTCTTCTCGTCGACGCAGAGGACAATCGCATGCTCCGGCGGGTTCAGGTACAAGCCCACGACATCGATCAGCTTTTCGGCAAACTGCGGATCGTTCGACAGCTTGAACGTCTTGGTGCGATGCGGTTGCAGGCCGTGGGCTTTCCAAACGCGCTGAACCATCGACGGCGACGTGTCCAATTCTTCGGCCAGCGTACGCGTACTCCAATGTGTCGCGGCCGGTGGCTTTTCTGTCGTGGTCTTACGAACGATCTCCGCAGCCAGCGCCGCGGTGGTGCTGGCCGGCTTAGCACCACGCGGGGCGTCCTTCTCGATGCCTGCCAGCCCCTGCTTGGCAAAGCGACTCCGCCATTGGCACACGGTCTTCATGCCCGTCTTCAACTCGGTGGCAATGTCCTTGTTCAACTTGCCGGCAGCGGCCAGCAAAACGATCTTGGCTCGCAGCACGAGTCGCGCCGCCGTGCTGCGGCCTCGCGACCAGCGCTGCAAGGTCCGGCGATCTTCCTCCGAAACTACAATGGCTGGTGCGATCCGCATAGGTTCATCCTCCTGATGAACCCTTCGACGCACAAGCAACCAAATAAGTTCCCGAAACAGTGAAGCACTACACTAGGACGTTTCGTAGGACATCGATGCACCATACCCGCACTTGCTCCTCGGAAGATTTATCTTGTGAGGCGAGTTGGCTCAGTCGAAGGTGTAAGGGTCGCATTGCCTTCTTAATCGCCGATAAATGATGCTTTCGTATTTGGATTTTGGTTCGCTTGGTTCTTTTTTTCGAGGACGGCTCCTCGGCGTTCGTAATCGCGGCTTGCTCGACCAACGTCGGCGTCTCGATCTTCATCACAAACTCTTGGTGGCATTTAGGGCAACGGATCGACTTGCCAACCATTGCCTCATATTTTTGCTGCACCCGAAATCTCGAATGGCAATTGGTGCAAATCGAGATACCAATAATGGGCGACGTGGACGTAGCTTCCGTAGAGCCCGCTGTCGCGCTAGCACCCTGACCGTAAGAATTCGACTGAGACTCTGACATGTTGATGGCCCCTTCGAAATTGCTCGTCCCAAGCTGCTTCTCCCCTGCGAAGCACAATGTATCCCCTCCAGGATGAGTATGATACATTTAGCGAGAAATTTTCACGGGATTTGTTCTGGAGTGTTTGATCGAATCCTATCCTCAGTCAAGTAGTTCAGGCCTCTGGCCTGACGCTTACCACGGCGATGCGCCGGAAAATGTGCGTGATAATCCGAGTCAACGAGTGTCAGGCCAGAGGCCTGCCCTATCTCTCCCTCTGACCTACCTCCTGAGCATGACGGGTTGACGCCGGTGGCGGCTATTTGCATGTCCAACGCAAGCGTGGGACATGGCACCCAGCGACGATTCGCGAAAAACCTTTTGCCGACGGTTCTCCGAGATACGGATCCGGCGTCCGTTCACCGACATGCGTGGAGAAAAAGTCGTGGCAATCAAGTGGATTAATGACAGCTTCAAACGCCTGAATTGGCGAGAAGGTGGGGGTAATGGCGAGGTTATGGAAGATCTCGGTCAGCCGGCAGACGGGATCGGCATAGACTCCAAACGCCATCGCGGCTAACGTTAGCACCGCAAGGGCCATTTCAGAACCGATTCGGCTCGCGCCGGCGCGAGTCGCCTCGGCCGTCCCTTCTTCGGCGTTCGTCTCGTCGACCGTATCCTACCTGCGACCAGGCTGGCCATGAACCAATTCTTTTCCAGCAACAGTTTCAAGATCATCATGGTGGTGGTCTTTCTGCTGCCGGTGTTCGGCCGTGGCGCTCGCAAGACGCTCACCAGCAACGACAATCGGGTCGAAGACTGGCTGCCGGCTGAATATGACGAGACGCAAGATCTCAAATGGTTCAAACAGCGTTTCGAAAACGAAACCTTCATCCTGATCAGTTGGGATGGCTGCGATTTACTCGACCAGCGTCAGGAACTGCTGGCCCAAAAGCTGCTCCCTCCGGCAGACGTCGTGCAGCCTGGCGGCGGCGAACCCTTGTTCAAGAAGGTGGAGACCGGCCAACGGCTGGTCAAGCGTCTCACCGAGCCTCCGCTGAGCCTCACCGAGGACGAAGCCTTGCGCCGTCTGCGCGGGCTGTTTGTCGGCCCCGCTCCTGAAAAGGGCTCGATCGATAAGACGCAAACTTGCGCCGTCATCACGTTGACGGAAGTCGGCAAGAAAGATCTGCGCAAGACGCTGAACACCGTCTACACCATGTGCGACAAGGAGCTCGGCTTGCCGCGTCACCGCGTGCGCATGGGGGGGCCGCCGGTGGACAACGTGGCCATCAGCACCGAAGGCGAAAAGACGCTCATGTGGCTGCTGGGACCGGCTGGCTTGGTGGGCGTAAGCCTGGCCTTTTGGTGCTTGCGCAGCGTCCGCCTGACGACTATGGTGTTCTGCGCCGCGTTGTATGCCGCCGCGGTCAGCCTGGCCATCGTCTATTACACCGGCGGCACCATGAACGCCATCTTGCTGACCATGCCGGCCGTAGTTTACGTCGCCGGCATCTCGGGCGCCATTCACTTCGCGAACTACTATCGTGATTCGGCGGTCGAAGGGGGCATCGAGGGGGCGCCTGCGCGCGCAGTGAAACACGCCTGGCTCCCCTGCACGCTGTCGGCCGTCACCAGTGCCGCCGGCTTGATCTCGCTGTACACGAGCGAGCTGTTGCCTATCAAACTGTTTGGCCTTTATACGGCGGCCGGCGTGTTGGTCACGCTGTTCCTGCTGTTCCTTTTCTTACCCGCCTGGATGCAACTCTGGCCGATGAAGGCCCATCAGCGCCTTGGACGGCGACGCCCCCAAGGCCGAAGACGTGGCCTTGCCGGTGCGCTGGCGGTGGTTTCTGCAAGGCGTGCTCAACCGCCATCGCTGGGTTTTCGTCGGCCTGGGCGCGTTCATGGTGTTTTGCGGCTTCGGCATCACTAAGATCAACACCTCGATCAAGCTCACCAAGATGTTCTCGCCCCATGCCGAGATCATCCACAACTACGAATGGCTGGAGAAAAACCTCGGCCCGCTGGTGCCCATGGAAGTCGTGCTGTGCATCGACAACGCGCGCTGCAAGCTTACGATGTTGGAGCGGATGCAGCTTTTGAAGCGGATGCAAGATCGCTTGCAGCAGACCAACGGCATCGGCAACACGATGTCGGCGGTGACGTTTGCCGTGCCCCTCGAGGTCAAGCGTGCCGGCCCCTTCATCAACAAGAAAACGATGGCCTCGATCCTCAACAAGAAGCTTGAGGATCATCGCGACGAATACATCCAGAGCGGCTTCTTGTCGGTCGAAGGCGATACGGAGATGTGGCGGATCAGTGCCCGCGTCGGCGCTCTGAACGACATGGACTACGGCGAGTTCATCCACGAAATCAAACAAGAGGTCGAGCCGATTCTGCTGGCCCAGCGCGACGAGCTCGGCAAAGCCGACGCAGCCAAAGCGGCGAAGAACGGGGCCGCAGGACGGCAAAGCCCCCACGGCAATCAAGGCAGCCGGCAAGCAGGACGCCGGCAACGTTGCCACCAAAACGCTTTGGGAGATCCCAGCCGCCGCCCCGGCCGGCAACCTTGCCTCGACCTCGTTAACCACCAATCTCAAGACGAAGCCCGCCATCGACACGCACGGCATCACAGCGGTTTACACCGGACTGGTGCCGGTCGTGTACAAGGCTCAGCGGGCCATGCTGGACGGACTTGCCTGGAACTTCGTCACGGACCTGATGACGATCGCGGCCGTGATGACCGTGGTCTTCTGGGATGTTTCGGCCGCCCTGATTCTGCTCGTCCCCTCGGTGTTCCCGGTGTTGGTGGTTTTTGGCTTGATGGGCTGGCTGGGAGTGCTGATCGACGTGGGCACGATCATGACCCCGACCGTGGCGCTCGGCGTGTCGGTCGACGACGTGGTCCATTTCCTGATCTGGTATCGCCGCGGACTGGCCGAGGGACGCGATCGCAAGGGGGCCATCATGCTGGCGTATGAAGGCTGTGCCCGGGCGATGTACCAAAGTTGGGCCGTGCTGGGCTTGGGCCTGGCCGTTTTTTCGCTCAGTTCGTTCGTTCCCACCCAGCGCTTCGGCGCAATGATGTTTTGCCTGCTCACGGCCGCGCTGGTCGGCAATCTACTGATGATGCCCGCGGTTCTGGCCAGCCCGCTGGCCTCTCTTTTCGGCCGACGGCTGGTTCGCCGGGCTCAGCGCGAACGAGCTGTGCAGGAAAAAAATCCCGTTTTGGAACGGCTCTCTGAAGGTTTTATCGATCAGGCCCACCCCAGCCCGCCGAATCTGCGGCACGACCCCTCCCACGCCCCCATGCGCAGCTTAGGAAGCCCGCACGTCGCAATCAGCAGGGGACATCAGGGGACTCACGTTCCCCGCTCATCCCGCGCGCCGCTCGAAAGTCGGGCCGGCTTGTGTTACGATCTGGGATCTACCTCGCCGCTACGTACCTTCTGGGGCGTTTTCCCCCGGCATCCTGGCCGCGATTCGTTGCATCCCGTTTATCAGCCCGAAGCTTGCCGCACCAAGAGAAAGGTGCCGCCTCAAAAAACCGCTAGCGGAGTTAGCACTGAAAATGGCCATTGATCCCTATTCGCCTTGTCCCGGCGGCACCGGCAAGAAAATCAAATTCTGCTGCCCGGACCTGGTCGGTGAGCTGGAAAAAATCGAACGCATGCTTGCGGCCGAACAGCGGGCCGCTTGTTCGGACCATGTCGACCAGTTGCTAACCAAGTATCCCGACCGGGCCTGCCTGTTGTCCTACAAGGCTGCATTGGACAGCGAATTGGGACGCCCGGAAAAGGCCCGCGCTACCATCGACAAATACCTGGAGGTCTATCCCGACAATCCGGTGGCGCTGTCCGAGTTGGCCCTGGCGCAAATCGGCCAGGAGGGTGGCCGCACAGTCGTGGAAACACTGCAACGGGCGGTCGCCGGCGCCGGACAGCAATTCCCCGGACAGACCTACGAGGCCCTGGGGGCCGTCGCGCAATCGCTGCTGGCCGAAGGGCAAATCATGGCCGCGCGCGGTCACCTGATGCTGCAAATCGGCCTGACGCAGGCACAGGATCCCGCGCCGCTCCAGTTGCTCTCGCGCATCAACTCTTCACCGTCGATCCCGCTGTTATTCAAGCAAGACGTCAACCTGGCGGACTGCCCGTCCGACGCCCTGTGGAAGACAGATTTCAACAAGGCGATGGAGTTTGCCTTTCACGGAGCCTGGCTGAAGGCGGCCCAGCAGCTTACCGAACTGGCCGAAAAGGCCGGACGCTGGCCGGCCATCATGCGCAACCTAGCCACCTTGCGAGCTTGGCTGGCAGATACCGCCGGCACGATCGAAGCGCTGCGTGCTTACGCGACGGGCGCCGGCGTTTCGCTGGACGACGCGGTCGAGGCCGAAGCGCTGGCGCAGTTGCTCGATCGCGATGCCGTCGATCAGATCGACATTATCACGCTGCGTTATCCGATCCGCGAATTCGAGCAGTTGCAAGCCCGCTTGATTGCCCACTCGCAAACTCCGCGCATGCCGATCGATCTGGCTCGCCTGGGCACGGAAGACCAGCCGCCGCCGAAGGATGCGTTCTTTGTGCTCGACCGGCCGGTGCCGGCGACCGGAGCGGGCATCACGCGCGAACAAATTCCGAACGTCGTGGGCCAGGCGTTTGTGTTTGGCAAACAAACGGACCGCGGTGCCATGTTGGAGGTTGTCACCTATCGCACGGACGAAATCGAGCTGACCCGCAAAGCGCTGGCCGATGTCGCCGGCGATGCCCTGGAAGCGCCCGTGGAAGAAGTTTCCGGCCAGGTTCCGGCAGTCGACCATGCGCTGGGTTGGAATTGGCGATTGCCGGATGACACGACAGCCGAACAAAGGCTGGCACTCCTAACGGCGCAGCGCACCGCCATGTTGTCGGACCGCTGGACGGGCTTCCCACAAAAACTGTTCGGCGGCAAGGCGCCGGCCGAGGTGGCGGCAGATCCGCAGTATCGCGTGCCGCTGCTGGCGGCCATTTTGCTGCTCGAACTGTCGAGCGATAGCGCCTTAAGCGACCTGGATTACAACGCATTGCGCTTAAGGTCGAGCTGCCCACCGCGGAATTAGTCGATCCCAATCAGTTCCCTTCGGCCGAAGTGCCGTTGGCCCGTTTGACGCGCGTCGACGTTTCGCGGTTAAGCGACGAGGCCTTGCTGACCAACTTCGAGCGCGCCCAGCACTTTCGTCATGTGCGCGCCCTGCGGCGGCTAGCCGAGGAACTGGTTCGGCGTCCCGAATTCAAGCAACCGGACGCAAAAGCGGCCGCCTACGGAGTGCTCGCGCACGCGGAGACCAACTTGGAACGGGCAGCCGGCTACTTGGACGCGGCCCGCAAGGCTGCGGAGGTTGCTGGCCGGTCGTCGGCCCCCTGGGACATTACCGAACTGAGTCTGCGGATCGCTCACGGCGACCTGATGGCAGCCGACCGCCTGTTGCAGCACCTCCGCACGGAACACATTCGCGAACCAGGCGTAGCTCAGGCTTTGTACCAGGCGCTGCTCGACGCCGGCGCCATCAATCCGGACGGCTCGCCGGCCATGGGGGCCGCAGCGCCGGCGGCGGGCCCAGGTTTGGTGATGCCAGGCGCCGCTGCAACCGCGCCTGCCAACCAAGGGAGCAAGATCTGGACCCCCGGCTCCGAGCCTGCCGCCGGAGGCGGTGGGAAGAAATCGGCCATCTGGACACCGGAGTAGGCTGACGGGGTGACGGGCAAATGCTGAAGTCGAAATGCGGAATTCGGAAATTCAGCATTTAGCATTCCCCATTCAAACTTTTTTCTCGTCAACTTGTCACCCCGTCACCAATGTCTTTCGATCCCATCATTGATGCGTGGCACATGACGCGGGCCTTGGAGCTTGCGCTGCGGGGCCAAGGGCTCGTGGAGCCGAACCCGATGGTCGGGTGCGTCATTGCCAGCGGCGGCGAGATTATCGCCGAGGGTTGGCACCAGCGTTTTGGCGGACCGCACGCGGAAGTGGTGGCCCTGGACGCTGCCGGACGCCGGGCCGTTGGGGCCACCCTGGTTGTCACGCTGGAACCGTGCTGCCACTTTGGCAAGACGCCCCCTTGCACGGCCGCCATCTTGAAAGCCGGCATTCGCCGCGTGGTAGTGGCCATGCGAGATCCCTTTCCGGCGGTCAGCGGACAAGGGCTCGCGGAGCTCGAAAAAGCGGGTCTCGAGGTTTCGGTCGGCGTGATGGAGCGAGATGCCCGGCGGCTCAACGCGCCTTACCTGAAGATCATCGGCACCGGCCGGCCGTGGGTGGTGGCCAAATGGGCTATGACGTTGGACGGCAAGATCAACACCTGCACGGGTGAAAGCCGCTGGATTTCCGGCGAAGCAGCCCGGCAATTCGTGCATCAACTGCGTGGCCGCATGGACGGCATCCTCGTGGGAAGCGGCACGGCGGCAGCCGACGATCCGCTTCTCACGGCCCGGCCCGCCGGATTACGAGTTCCCATGCGCATCGTCCTGGATTCACAAGCCATGCTATCGCCAGACAGCCAACTGGTTCGTACGGCCCGCGAAGCGCCAGTCCTTTTGGGAGTTAGCGCGACAGCTCCGGCAGAGAATCGCTCACGACTGGCCGCGGCCGGCTGCGAAATCCTGCCTCTCGCTGGGGAGCAGCCGAACGATCGCTTGCTGGTACTGCTGGACGAACTCGGACGGCGGCGCATGACCAACCTGCTGGTCGAAGGAGGCAGCCGCCTTTTGGGTAGCCTGGTCGATACGGGGCAAATCGACGAGGTCCACGTCTTCATCGCTCCACGCATCGTGGGGGGCGCCGCGGCGTTTTCGCCCATTGGGGGGCTCGGCATTGGATTTTTGTCCAAAGCCTTGGTGCTCGACGACATGCACATCGAGCAGTGCGGGCCAGACCTGCACATTCAGGGGCGAATCGTTCGCGGCTAAGACGCGGATAAACCGCACCCCCAGGCGCCAAATTCGGCGCTCTGGGCGGATTATGCCGCACGCCTTATAATTGCGGGTTCGCATTTGCTTGTATTTCAACGGACTCAAAGATTCTTCCAGCATGGCTGCTGCCGACATCGTCATCAAAGGGGCCCGTGAGCATAACTTGCGGGATATCGATCTCGTTCTGCCCCGCAATCGGCTGATTTGCCTGACCGGCGTGTCGGGCTCCGGCAAAAGCTCCCTGGCTTTCGATACCCTCTATGCCGAAGGCCAGCGGCGGTATGTCGAAAGCCTGTCCAGCTTTGCCCGCCAATTTCTGGGCCAGATGCCCAAGCCCGATGTCGACTATATCGGCGGCCTGAGCCCCTCGATTTCCATCTCGCAAAAATCCTCGGGCCAGAATCCGCGTTCCACCGTCGGCACCATCACCGAGATCTACGACTACCTGCGGGTGCTCTATGCCCGCACCGGCCAAGGGCACTGTCCCCAATGCCAGCGGCCAATCACCGCCCAGACGCGCGATCAAATCATCGACCGGGTCAGCGCACTCCCGGCCGGCAGCCGGTTCAGTGTGTTGGCGCCCCTGGTGCGGGCCCAAAAGGGTGAATATCGCGACTTATTCGAGGACCTGCTCAAGCAGGGCTTCGTGCGGGCGCGAGTCGACGGCACGGTTGTCCAACTGACGGACGATTTGAAGCTCGACCGCCAGATGCGGCACACCATCGAAGTGGTTGTCGACCGGCTGGTGGCGGGCGACTCGCGCGTGCGGCTGGCCGAAGCGGTCGACATGGCTCTAAAACTTGGCACTGGCAACCTGGTCGTGGCCACGGACGCCGCTCAGAGCGTCACCGATGGGAAGCGGCGGGGGGCGGCTCCTGAATCCCCCGCGGAGGAAGCCGAGCCCGAGAGCGCGTCGGCGGCAGCGGCCAAAGGACGCAAGGCCCGGGCCCGCGGCAAGGTCGAAGGGGACATTCAACTGTCGGCCCATTATGCCTGCACCCATTGCGGGCTGAGTTTCGAGCCTCCCACGCCGCAACTGTTTAGCTTTAACAGTCCGCAAGGCATGTGTGCCACGTGCGACGGGCTCGGGCAGCAATACACGTTCGATCGTGAGCTGTTGGTTCCCGACGGGAGCTTGTCGTTCAAGCAAGGCTGCTTCGCATTGATCGGCGCCTGGCGCGACCTAGGACGCTGGCGGCGGCACATCTTTCAAGGCGTGGCCGAAACGGTCGAGCACAAGCATGGCCTCGAGTTGGGCACGATGCTCAATACGCCGTGGCAGAATCTCGGCCCGGCGCTGCAAGCCATGTGGCTCATGGGCACGGGCGATCTGCATGTCACGTTCACCTGGCGCAATGGCGTCAAGGGGCAGAAATACGGCGGCCGCTTCGAAGGAATCATCCCGCAGTTGCTTTCCCGGCACCGCAATTCGCAGAGCAAAATGCAGTTGCGGCAATTGGAAAAGTATATGACCGTGCTGGATTGCCCGACCTGTCACGGTGCCCGGCTGAATCCGCAGGCCATGGCCGTGCGGCTCAGCACCAGGCACCCGCAGTTCGCCGCTCGTCCCGGGGCGTCGCTGCCGGAAGTGTGTCATCTGGCGATCGCGGACGCCAGCAGGTTTTTCAGTGAACTGGACCTGGACGGCACGCGGGCCCATGTGGCGGGCGAAGTCTTGAAAGAAATTCGCGGACGGCTGGGTTTCTTGAGCAATGTCGGTTTGGACTACTTGACGCTCGACCGGACAGCCCCGACCCTTTCGGGCGGCGAGTCGCAGCGGATTCGCCTGGCCGGCCAGATCGGCTGCGGCCTGGTCGGCGTGCTCTACATCTTGGACGAACCGTCGATCGGCCTGCATCCGCGCGACAACGATCGCCTGCTCGATACGCTCACCACGCTGCGCGACATGGGGAACACGGTGGTCGTCGTCGAGCACGACGAAGATACGATGCGGGCGGCCGATTATATCGTCGACTTCGGCCCCGGGCCCGGCGTGCGCGGCGGCGAAGTGGTGGCGACCGGCCCGGCCAGCGAGTTGGCCAAAGAGCCGCGCAGCGTGACGGGGCAATACCTGTCCGGAGCGCTGAAAATCGAAGTGCCGGAAATGGCCCGGCCCCTTACCGGCAATTTCCTGCGGATCATCGGTGCGCGGCATAACAATCTGACCGGCATTGACGTCGACATTCCGCTCGGCGCCGTGGTGTGTGTCACGGGCGTATCCGGTTCCGGCAAGAGCTCGCTGGTGAACGACATCCTGGCCGATTCGCTGCATCGCGACCTGAACGGCGGCGAGTCCCAGCCGGGGCTGCACGATCGGATCGAGGGTCTGGAGCATCTCGACAAGCTGATTGCAATCGACCAATCGCCGATCGGCCGCACGCCCCGGTCCAACCCTGCCACGTACATCAAGTTGTTCGACGAAATCCGCGATCTTTACACGCAACTGCCGGAGTCGAAGGCGCGCGGTTACAAAGCCGGACGTTTCAGCTTCAATGTCAACGGCGGCCGTTGCGAGGCCTGCGAGGGAAACGGCTCGAACAAGCTGGACATGGATTTTCTGGCCGACGTGTGGGTCGTCTGCCCGGTTTGCGAGGGACACCGCTTCAACCGCGAGACGCTGCAAGTGCGGTTCAAGGGGAAGAGCATCAGCGACGTACTGGAAATGGACGTGCAGCAGGCCCTGACCCACTTTGAAAACGTGCCCAAGATCCGCCACAAATTGCAAACGCTGCACGACGTGGGGCTCGATTACCTGAAGCTCGGCCAACCTTCACCCACGCTCTCGGGCGGCGAAGCGCAGCGGATCAAGCTCGCGCGGGAACTCGTTAAGAAAAGCACGGGCCGAACGCTGTATTTGCTCGACGAACCGACCACGGGCCTGCACTTCGCCGACATCAAACTGCTGCTCAAGGTGCTGCACGACTTCGCAGACGCGGGCAACACCGTGCTTGTCGTCGAGCACAATCTGGACGTGATCAAAACGGCGGACTGGGTCATCGATCTGGGACCGGAGGGGGGCAGCGGCGGCGGACGTTTGGTGGCCGAGGGGACGCCGCGGGAAGTCGCCGCCGTGGATGCCTCCCACACCGGCCGTGCCTTGCGGCCTCTGCTCGATCCCGAGGCGGCACGCAAGGCGATCAAACGCGGGCCGAGCCTGGCCCCCAAGACCGAGGTCCGTTCGATCCGGGTGCAAGGGGCCCGGCAGCACAACCTGAAGGGGATCGACGTGGAAATCCCGCGCGACAAGATCACGGTTTGCTGCGGCATGAGCGGGTCGGGCAAGAGCTCGCTGGCGATGGACACGATCTACGCCGAAGGCCAGCGGCGCTATGTCGAAAGCCTTAGCTCGTACGCGCGGCAGTTCGTGGGCCAAATGCAAAAACCGCTACTCGACCACATCGAAGGCCTGTCGCCGGCCATTGCCATCGAACAAAAACACTTGGGGCACACCCCACGCTCGACCGTCGGCACCGTCACCGAGATTTACGATTATTTGCGGATCTTGCTGGCTCGGCTGGGAGAGCCGTATTGTCCGGATTGCGATTTGCCGATCGGCACGCAAACCGCCGATGAGATCATCGACAAACTGCTCGAAGTGCCGGCCGGCACGAAGCTCTATCTGATGGCTCCGTTGGAAATCGACGTCGGCGAGCGCTACGAGACCTTGTGGGAAGAGATCCGCGCGACCGGCTATGTGCGAATCCGCGTCGACGGCCAGACGTTCTCCGTCGACGAGCCGCCGACCATCGATCGGCGCCGCAAGCATCTGGTGGAAGTGGTGATCGATCGCTTCGTGGTCCGCCCGGACGCGCGAGCCCGACTTGCCGACACGGTCGAGAATGCCCTGGCGCTGGGCAAAGGAGTGCTGCACGTCGGCTACCCGGCCGATGACGTGCCGGAGCCCAAGTGGCGCGTCGACATTCATAGCCAGCATTTTGCCTGCGACAAGTGCGGACGCAGCTTCGAGCGGCTGACCCCGCACAGCTTTTCGTTCAACAGCTCGCTCGGCTGGTGCCCGTCGTGCGAAGGTCTGGGCACGCAAGTCGGCGCGGACCCGGCGGCCTTGCTTCGCGATCCCAAGTTGACGCTGGCCGAAGGGGCCATCGGGCTGTGGCCCGTCGGCGGCAATCCGCTGTTCGAACGGATGCTGGCCTCCCTGTCGGCCCACACCGGCGTCCCGACCGATACGCCGTTCGACCAGCTCAGCGCCCGGCAGCGCCGCGTGCTGTTCTATGGCACGGGCGAAGATTGGATCGACGTATATCCGGCTGGTCAAGCGCGGCAAAGCCGACCGGCCCTTGCTCCGCTTTCAGTTCAAGGGACTCTATCCGGCGGTTGAAGAAGCGGCGAAGCTGTCGCCCGCCCTGCGCAGCGCGCTGGGAAGACCTCATCGGCGAAGTAGAATGTTCGACCTGCGGCGGCAGCCGGCTGCGCGACGATGCCGGTGCCGTCCGGTTGTGTGGCCGCACCGTGGATGGCCTGTGCCGCATGCCGCTGGGGCAATTGCTAAGGTGGTTTGCCGAGTGGCAACTCGATGCGCGCGAGCAAAAGATCGCCGGCGAGTTGGTGCGCGAGGTTCGCAATCGGCTGGAGTTCTTGATCGACGTGGGGCTCGAGTATCTCACGCTCGGTCGCCAAGCTCCCACGCTTTCCGGCGGCGAGGCGCAGCGGATCCGCCTGGGGAGCCAGGTGGGGAGCGGGTTGTGCGGCGTCTTGTATGTGTTGGACGAACCGACCATCGGGCTGCACCCGCGCGACAATCGCCGGCTGATCGGAGCCTTGCAAAAACTTCGCGATCTGGGAAACACCTTGCTTGTGGTCGAACACGATCGTGAAGTGCTGGCCGGCGCCGACCAATTGCTCGACTTTGGCCCGGCGGCCGGCGACGGGGGCGGTCAGATCGTGGCGCGAGGCACGCCAGCGCAGGTGGCCCGGCAGAAAGGCTCGGTCACCGGGCCGTTTCTGTCCGGTAAGAAGGCGATCGCCGTGCCGATCAATCGCCGCATGCATTCGCAATTCGCTCCTGGCAACGGCGCCGGTGCTCCGGCCAAGCCACGCCGCAAGAAGGCCGGCGTGAATGCTGTCGCCGTCGAGGTCGTCGCCGGGGAAAAGCGGCAAGTCGCTCCCGGCGGCTGGCTGGAAGTTGTCGGCGCCCGGCATCATAACCTGCGGAGCGTGAACGCGCGATTTCCACTGGGCTGCTTCACCGTCGTCTGCGGCGTGAGCGGCAGCGGCAAAAGCTCGCTCGTGGAAGACGTTCTCTACAACTCGCTGGCCCGCACGCTGCATCGGGCCAGCACCGCCCCGGGAGCCCACGACGCGATCCGCGGGCTGGACCTCATCAACAAGGTGATTCGCGTCGATCAACAGCCGCTGGGGAGCACGCCCACCTCGAACCCGGCCACCTATACCGGCGTGTTCGACCTGATTCGCAATCTCTTCGCCCAATTGCCCGAGGCACGGCTACGCGGCTACACGGCGCGGCGCTTCAGCTTCAACGTGCCGGGGGGACGCTGCGAGGCTTGCGAAGGGAACGGCCAACTGCGGATCGAAATGCACTTCCTGCCCGATGTGTGGGTCGAATGCGACACCTGCCGCGGTCGCCGCTACAACCCGGAGACGCTGGCCGTTACCTACCACGGGCAGTCGATCGCCGACGTGCTGGACATGTCCTGCGCCAGGGCGGTTAAGTTGTTCGAGAACATTCCGCAGGTCCGCCGCATCTTGCAAACGCTGTGCGACGTGGGACTCGACTACCTGCGCCTGGGCCAGCCCGCCCCCACACTATCAGGCGGCGAAGCGCCAGCGCGTCAAGCTTGCCGCCGAACTGGCCCGGCCCGATACCGGCAGAACGTTGTACTTGCTGGACGAACCGACGACGGGCTTGCACTTCGAGGACGTGGCCAAGCTGCTCGACGTGCTCAACCGGCTGGTCGACCTGGGCAACAGCGTCGTGGTGATCGAACACAATTTGGACGTGATCAAAACGGCCGACTGGGTGCTGGAAATGGGCCCCGAGGCCGGCCTGGACGGTGGCTACCTGGTGGCCGCCGGCACGCCCGAAGACATCGTGGCCCAGGCCGACGCCTGGACAAAGGCCGCAGGAACAAAGGGCGCTAGGACAAAGGCCACTGGGACCAACGGCTCAACGGGCGTCCCAACCACGGTGCTCCGTTCCCACACGGGCGAAGCCCTCCGCGAAGTCCTGGCCGCCGGGCCGCATCAGCCGCGAGGCATGTACGACTTTGCCGCAGCGACTGAAAAACGGCAAGGGGACGTGGACATCGCCGAGGTGGGCCGCGATTCGAGCATGCCGTGGGAAGCGGATGGCCGCCGCTGGCACACGGTCGACCGCGTGGGTCGCAAGGGAACGCCGTGCCGCTGGGATGGCCGCATCCTTTCCGAAGTGGTCGACCGGATACAAGAGTCGGGCGAGTTCAGCGAGACCAACTGGAACAGCCGCACCATCGTCGAAATCACCTCGCAGAAAAAGAGCGACGGCTGGTTCATGCACGCCATCACCGGCGAGGAATGGCTGCTGAAGCTCAAATTCCGCACCGCCAAGAACACCTTCCAGCGCGACGTGCTGATCGCCGACTTGCAACTCAAGCCCCTCAATGACTTGCCGGATCTGCCCGTCTATGGCCACGAGCCGCGCGTGAAGTGCAAGAACCTGCCGGGCCCCTGGCAGGAAATCCAATTGCAAGTTCACGCGTACGAAGAAATCGATCGCGAGCAGTTTTGGAAGTTCCTCGAGCGGGCAGCGGGCGGGTTCAACAAGGTGGCCGAGCGCGTGCGTCAGAACCCCGACGACGTCATGCCGTGGAAGGTGCTGGGGCAAAAGTGGCACTTTGCCCGCAAGGGCTTTCCGCCGGGCCGGCCGCCGCAATGGGACGTGGAAGTCCTGGAAGAACTCTGCGAGTCATTGCGGCAAATTGCCGCGCACGGCCAAATGTTGTGGAACAATCAGCAGGTGATTCATGTGTTCGTGCCGGAACAGCGGGAGCCCTGGGCCAGCCTGTGGACGAAGCGCGCCGCCGCCGTGGAACTGGTGCTGGCCGGCCCGCGCGGCCACTTCGCGCTGGGCCGGATCGCCGAACTTGGCAGCGAGCGTGAATTCGTCGCGGGCAAGAATCGCGACCTGGTGAAGCTGCGCTTCACGAGCGTCGCCGATTTGGAGAAGGGAGACCTCTGGGACTTCGTCCGCGAACACCTGGCGAGCCTTTCGGCCCCGCAACCGAGGACTGCCGCAGTGATTTGATGAGAGCTGTCGTACGTGTGCCATTTGTTATTCCTCTTCTATTTCCGTTTATTCCCGTTCATTTCCGGTAATTTAAAAAGGCCGGAAATGAACGGAAATGAACGGGAATGAGGAGTCCGCGGTAATAAGAATGCTTTAAAGAGTCCATCATGAGCGATCCGTTATTGCCGACGCGGTTTGTATTTCGGTTCGCCGTCCCTTGCCGGTATGCCGAAACGCTGTGGGGTCCACAAGGCGTCACGCTGGGTGAAGAGTATCGCTTGCCGACGTTGGCCGAGTTGGACGGCCGCAATTCATTCGCCGACGTGCGGGCAGCCTGGAATCAAAAAGGGATCGCGCTGACGGTGAGCGTGACCGGCAAAAAGCATCCGCTCTGGTGCCGTGAGTCGAAGCCCGACGACAGCGACGGCCTGCAAGTCTGGATCGACACGCGCGACACGCACAACATCCACCGGGCCAGCCGCTTCTGCCATCGCTTCGTATTTCTGCCAGCTGGCGGCGGGCGACAGAGCACCGATCCGGTGGCCGATCAATTGCTGGTCGAGCGAGCCCGGGAAAACTCCAGCCCGATCCGTCCCGGCACGTTGGGAACGAAAAGCGTGGTGAAGGCCAATGGCTATCACATGTCGGTGGTCATTCCGGCAAGCGGCCTGACCGGCTATCAGCCCGACGAAAATCCGCGCCTCGGCTTTACTTACTATCTATTCGACCGCGAATTCGGCGAGCAAAGCTTCAGTATGGGAAGCGAATTTCCGTTCGCCGCCGATCCGAGTTTGTGGGGCACGCTGGAATTGGTGCGGTGATACAAATTCGGAACGGACAGGATCGTCAAGGCAAGGGAAATATAGACAGGGTGGACTGGATCAGATGGATGAAAAGCATGAACGCGATTGAACACAGATCCTGTCAATCCTGAATATCTTGTACATCCTGTCTTCTGTCGAGTTAGCTTTGCCCAAAGGATAATTCTTTCACTTCAGTGGATGCTTCTCAAAAAATTCCCACATCAGGTCGGTGGCCGAAATATCCTTCGTCGATTTGCCAAGGAATCCGATCGGCATCGCGCGTCCCGGCCAGGTATGCCCGCCCCCTCTGATCGTGTAGAGGACGACTTCGGATCCGTCCTTGCCCGGTCCGTAGGTCTGTTTGGTCACGATCAAGCCGTCGCCGTCCTTGTCGGGCTCGTCGACAACGGTCGGCTTCTCGGGACAGGCGTCGGCCTTGACCCAGGCGCGGATCGAATGATCCACCGAATAGAAATTCAGCATGGGAAGGCTCTTATGGCCTCGGCCGCCGTTGTACGGTAGAAAGTCGTCTTCCGTGCCGTGAAAGTGCATGACGGAAACCGGTCGCGTCGGGCGGCAGGTCTCGGTTCCCATCGTTCCGGAAACGGGAGCGATCGCGGCGATCCGGTCCGAGAGTTCGGAAGCCAGCCGATAGCTCAGCATGGCGCCGTTCGAGATCCCGGTGGCGAACACGCGCTGCTTGTCGATTTTTGCCACGCCGCCGAGGTCGTCGAGGATGGCCTGCACGAATGCCACGTCGTCTATTCCCTTGAGTTGCGCCGATCCGCAGCAGTTGCCGGCATTCCAGGTCGGAATTCGCCCGGTCCCTTCCGGATAAACGGCCAGAAAGCCGGCGCTATCGGCTTTAACGCTCAGGCCTGACAGATGCACCGTCTGCCGGGCATTGGAGAAGGCGCCGTGGAAAGCGAGCACGACCGGCAACGGCTTGGGCGATCCTGGCTGCGGCGGAACATGCACCAGGTACTTCCGGCTCTCGCCGCCGATCTCAAGAGTCCGCGTGTGATCACCGGGCCCCAGCGGATCCGCGGCTACGGCCACCCATAGCAGCAGTGCGATTGCGGAATTCATAGGTTATTTCCCCGCGCGAACCGGCACGCGGACGAACCGTGGCCAATAGAGCGTAGCGTCGGCGACAATCTGCCAGAAGTCGAAAGAGTTCACGACGTAGGTCACGATCAGTTCGTCCCCATCGGCCAGAGACGCATGGGCCTTAGCCGCGTAGCTGAAGACTTTTTTGTCCCGGCCCATTTCCGGACATTCGTAAATGGTCGCCGCCGTCGACCAGGGTCCGCAGGGCGCGGAGCGCTGCGAGCCAGTATCCGCGGCGAGAGTCCGTTCTGCGTGTACACGAGCACGTATCGCTTGAACTGTGGGAGATACGAGACCGAGACTTCGCTGGCCATGTGCCGCACCAGGCGGCTGGCGTCGCGAAACTCGGCGATCCATTGACCATCTCGGTAATACCGCCAGGCCGCCACGTCTGCCACGCTGCCGAGAGGGACGCGAGCCGCAATCAAGTAGCGGTCGGGTCCGCCGGGCGCGATATCCTCGTCCGTGCCAAAAATGTACAGGAACTCGGTGTCTTGCCACAGCGCGGCGCCGAAGGTCAGTACCCGCTGTGGCGTGAAGATTGCACAAGGGAGCTTGCGCTGCTCGACGCGCCACTCGGTCGGCGGATCGTGCGGATTGGCAACGATGCCCAGGGTCTGACCGACCTGGCGGAATCCGAACACGCCGGGATCCTTGGTCTTTTCAATTTGCGATAGGAACAGAAACAGTCGGTCTTGAACGCACACACCTGCCTGCAACCAAAACCAGCCGTGCTGATCGGCGGGCGTAAGCAAGGCCGTGGGCTTGCGGTCGTCGCCTTGGCGGACGACAAATTGCAGCCTTGCATCCGCTCCGCGCCCGTCCTGGAGCGCTACGGTATTGTTGACGAGTCCGGCACCCGAGCGTTTGCCGTCTCGAATGCTGCCGACCCAGGTGTCGCTGAACAACCACAAGGTCCGTTGTGGCGTGAGCGCCACGCTGTGGGCGCCGTCGGCGCCGATCCAGCCTTCCTTTTGTTGGAAGAGGGCGCTGAGTTGGGGCATCGGTTCCGCGGGACCGAATACGAGGGGCGTCGCAGCGTCGGCCGGTTGACTCGTTGGCCCGTCAGCACGCGCCGAATTGCCGCAGAGGCACTGCAAGAGAGCCGCCAGGGCGCGACTACTAAGCAGCCCATCGCGACGGATCTGCGGGCAACGAGTATCGGGCGTTCCGCATTCCGCATACCAAATTCCGCATTCAACGCGAAGCGGCTCCTAGCTCACACAGCCTCGGCCATGTCGCGGGCATGATAACTGGATCGGACAAACGGGCCGCTGGCGACTTGCGCGAAGCCCAACTGCCTGGCCCCAGCGCCGAGCTCGTCGAATTCGTCCGGCGGCAAATAACGAACCACCGGAAGGTGTTCGGGGGTCGGGCGCAGATATTGGCCGAGCGTCAGGAAATCGCAACCCACATCGCGCAGGTCGGCGAGCACTTCGAAGACTTCTTCGCGCGTCTCGCCCAGGCCCAGCATCAGTCCGCTTTTCGTGCGGATGGCCGGATTCAATTGTTTGACCCGAGCCAGCAGTTCCAGCGTCCAGCGATAGACGCTCTTACGGCCGCGCACGGTCGGATAGAGCCGGGGGACCGTTTCCGTGTTGTGATTGAAAACTTCGGGGGCCGACTCGACCACGCGCTGGATGGCTCCCGGCTTGCCGATGAAGTCGGGCGTCAGCACTTCGACGACCGCGCCAGTCTTGGCCCGCACGGCCAGCACGCAACGATAGAAGTGGTCCGCGCCGCCGTCGGGTAAGTCGTCGCGAGTAACCGACGTGATCACGACGTGCCTGAGCCCCAGCCGGTAAGCAGCCTCGGCCACGCGGTCCGGCTCGTCCAGTTCCAGAGCAGTGGTCTTGCCCTTCGGGACGGAGCAGAAACCGCAGGGCCGCGTGCAAACGTTGCCCATGATCATGAGGGTGGCCGTTTTCTGCGACCAGCACTCCATGCGATTCGGGCACTTGGCGCTTTCGCAAACCGTCTCCAGGCCAAGTTCTTCGATCAAGTGCGAAGTAAACTGCAAGCCGCCTCCCAGCGGCAGGTTGCGCTTGAGCCAACGGGGTAGCCGGGGCTCATTGCTATCGGCGGCAACCGTTACCGGGCCGTCCGTCGAAGGGTGAGCGCCGTGCGAAGCACAGCCGTTCGAGGCTGCCGAAATTCCGGCCGCCGAAATCACGGGAAGTTTAAATTGCACGGAGAGAGCCTTCCGAACATCGTTGGTTGCCGGCCGCAAGCAACGGGCGACCGGTACCCCAATGATAGCGTTCGCAGCCAAGTTCGGCAGCCGCGGCTCGGACGAATCCGGATTTAGCGGCAAATTGAGCCACTTTCGGGTTGCCTGGAATTGGGTTAAAAACACGCTTGCAGCTTGTAGGTCAGGCATTCCTTGCCTGACGATTTTATTGGCCCGCAAATGTCAGGCACGAAGTGCCTTACCTACTGGCTGCATGGGCGGATTCAAAGATCGATTGGAGTTGGATTTACGGCAAAAGCTCCGAAGAAGAAAAAAGATGCTCCTGACCGGGAGCACGATAATGAACGGCTGATCGCCGAAAATCGCCGATCGCGCCGTGAGTACGAAGTGATCGACACCCTGGAGTGTGGCATCGTCCTCTGCGGCAGCGAGGTGAAAAGCCTGCGCCGCGGGCAACTTTCCCTCGACGAAGCCTATGGTCGGGTCAAAGACGGCGAAGTCTGGCTGATCGGCTGCGATATCCCGGAATACGTCGAAGCCAACCAATTCAACCATGTGTCCAAGCGGCCCCGCAAGCTGCTGATGCACCGCCGCGAAATCAAGAAATTCGCGATGTTGGCTTACGAAAAGGGGCTGACCCTCGTGCCATTGAAAATGTATTTCACCGAGGGGCGGGCCAAAGTGCTGATGGGCATCTGCAAGGGGCGCAAGTTGTTCGACAAACGCGAGGTGCTCAAGAGCAAACAGATGAAGCGCGACATCGACCGCGCCATGCGGCGCGGCTGACCGATTGGAATTGGTGCGATAGCGCCTGGCGTCGACCCGTTACAATGGGGTTATGAAAGAGTATCTGCCTCCGACCTGGATTGCATTCCCCGCCTATACTCCAGGCGACTTTCCGCCTCCAGATGGAAGCAAGCAATTTGGATTCGACTGGCTCGCGTTCTACCACTCCCTGAGCCAGAACGAACGACTTCAATACGAGCGTGACTATCCCGAGCCACCGGAATGGAAAGGCTTCTACGATGGCTTAAGAGAAGGGATTCAGGGTTCTCGCGGCAGAACTCCGCAGGATTTACTACGCGATATATGGCTGGAGGCAGCTCGCAGTTGTCGAGACAAAGCTGTTGCGGTAATTACGGATGCCCGGCTTACGCCCGAGGAACGAGGGGAGGCGAGGGAAGCGCTCGAGAAAATGGCTCGTGACTCAGAAGAGAAAGCGAAGTGCTGGTACGAGGGTCGTCCCTATGACGGCGACCGACAGGGAAGCTAACGTTAGCCTCATAAGCTCATTACGCCGAAGGTGCCACACGGTCGCTTGCAAGCCGTACGCTCCCACGTCTGCCCGCGAACCAAGTCCCGTCTGACCGCGTAACAGGGACAGCCCCAGCGGTCGCGTGATGGTGGTCCGTAGCGGGGTCGCCCCGATTCTGATCTTGTGGCAAATACATAAAGCATTACGATGTAACGCATTGTGGTTGCCTGGCCAACGCCAACGAGATGCGGCTCTGTTTCGCTAAACCCATCGCGGTATGTTCGACATGCTGCTCCTCAAAGACGTCCAAAAATCGTTCCGCGAACCGGATGGCACGCCGCTGCCGATCCTGGACGTGAAGCACTTCCAGGTCGCCGCCGGCGAGCAAGTGGTACTGATGGGACGCAGTGGCAGCGGCAAGACCACCCTGCTCCACGTCATCGCCGGCATCAGCCGTCCCGACTCGGGGATCGTGCAAATCAACGGCTGCGATATTACCCGCTTGCCGGAGTCGGGCCGCGACCGTTTTCGGGCCGACCATATCGGCTATGTCTTTCAGACCTTCAACCTGCTGGCCGGATTTTCGGCCCTCGAAAATGTGTTGCTGGGCATGTCGTTCAGCCGCGGTCGTCCGGACGCCGACCGAGCCCGGGGGCTGCTGGAGCGGGTCGGTCTGAAGCATCGCCTGACGCACAAGCCGGCGATGCTGTCCGTCGGCGAACAGCAGAGAGTGGCGGTGGCCCGAGCCCTGGCCAACCGGCCCAAGGTGTTATTGGCCGACGAGCCGACGGCGAATGTGGACGCAACGCACCAGCAGGTCATTATCGACCTGATCCGCGAAACGTGTCGTGAGGAGAGTGTGGCCTTGCTGCTCGTAACGCACACTCCGGAAGTTGCCGAGCAATTTGAGCGGGTGGACCATTTGGATCGTTTCAACCAGGCGGTGGCTGTTTAACCAAGTGGCTGTTTACAGGGCGGTGACTGGCGTATGAACTTGTGGAAGATTGCCTTACGCAGCATTCAACAGCGGTCGCTGGCCTCGGGCCTGACGGGCCTGTCGATGGCCTTGGGGGTGACGCTGGTCGTGGCGGTGCTCGTGATGCGCGGGGCGATCAACTCGTCGTTTTTGAGCACTCGCGGCCTGGGTTACAACCTGATCATCGGCGCCAAAGGGAGCAAAGTCCAACTGGTGCTCAACACGGTCTACTATCTGAGCTCGCCGGTCGAAAACGTGCCCTACTCCTTTTACAAGGAATTTACGGACGGCAAGTACAAGGCTTACACGGCACATGCGGTTCCCGTGTGTCTGGGGGACGTGTATGGCGACTTCCGCGTCGTCGGGACAACGTCGGCCATGTTCAACGATTTAGATTATGGGAACGGCCAAAAATACGCCTTTTCCGCCGGCCGGAACTTCACCCATGACGGTTTCTTTGAGGCCGTGATCGGCTCGCGAGTCGCGCGCGATACTGGATTGAAAGTTGGCGACGAGTTTAATCCCCAGCATGGTGAGGGAGGGCACAAGCACGACCCCTTCCGGATTGTCGGCATCATTCAGCAAACCAACACCCCGGTCGATCGAGCCCTGTTCGTGAATATCGAGGGCTTCTACTTGCTGGAAAATCATGCCCGGCCCATGGAACCTCTCGTTCCCGAGACGGGACATGATGAGCATGAAGATGCGGCGCATAAACACGCCGAAGATAAGCACGAGCACGCGGAGCAAGAGTCGAAAGCTGCCGCGCCCGGGCACAAAGAGCATGCCCACGAACACGAGCAGGGTCACGACGAAGATGACCATCACGAGCACGACCACTCACACAAGCCGCTGCCCGAGTCGCAGCGAGGTAACCGCCATCCTGCTGTTGACCTCCAGCGTGCCTGGCACCCCGCCCGAATTGGCGGCGATGGGCCTGATCAAAGCCATCAACAAGGGCCCGGTCGGACAGGCCGTGTTGCCGATCGGCGAAATCAGTTCCCTATTTTCGCTCCTCATTGGTCCCTTGGAAACTCTGCTGCTGGTCCTGACCATCATGATCGTGGTGGTCTCGGGCATCGGCATCCTCGTGAGCATCTACAATTCCATGAGCGACCGCCGCCGCGAGATCGCCGTCATGCGGGCCCTGGGGGCCGGGCGGAGTACGGTGATGTGGGTCGTCCTGTTGGAGTCGATTCTTTTCTCTTTGGGGGGTGGGCTGGTTGGCTGGATGCTGGGCCACTTGCTGGTTGGGGGGCTAAGTCCCTGGATTTCCTTGCAAACCGGCGTGCAAATCGGAATGCTGCAAGTTTGATGCCCAAGAATTGGTTATAATACCAGGGCTGATATTGTTGGCTTCCCTGGTCGGGTACCTGCCGGCGCTCGTAGCGTACCGGACCGACGTGTCGCGAGCGCTGACGGCCTGCGCCTAACAGTCTGCGGGAGAATTCTCAGCGAGCTTTAGAACGTGTGTCACTGGCTCTGCCAGGGCCGGAAACGGCGCCGATTTTGCCCTGGCAGAGCCAGTGGCATACGCGGTAAAAGTCGTTCGAGGAATACTTCGACCCGATCCCACGACGTTTTTCCCACTTTCAGGTTTGAGGGGATGCGTATGCCGTATTTTCGACCGCTCGCCTGGGTTCTGGCTCTATGCTCTCTCTTGGCGGTGCTGACCACGTTTCATGGGCTCGCCGCCCCAGCCAATGCCTGTCCGTTTTGCAGTGCGGTGTCGCAGACGTTCACCGAGGAAATCGCCGCCGCCGATGCTGCCGTGATCGCGAAACTCATCGCAGCGCCTCCCAAATCGGCCGGAACGGTGCCGGGTGGACCGCTGGCTCAAACCAAGTTCGAGATCGTGCAGGTGCTCAAGGGGGAAAGCCTGCTGGGCAAAACGAAGACTTTCGAGGCGGTTTATTTTGGCGATAACCAGGTCGGCACGCTGTTTCTCGTCATGGGGATCGATCCGGCGAACCTGAATTGGTCGACGCCGATCCTGATGTCCGAGCGCGGCCGAAAATATCTGGACAAGGCTCTGCAACTGCCGAAAGACGGGCCCGAGCGGCTGGCCTTTTTCCAGGATTATCTGGAAGACGCCGACGACATGCTGGCCCGCGATGCTTACGACGAATTCGCCAAGGCCCCGTATAGCGGGGTGAAGCAAATCAAGCCTCTTATGCACCACGAAAAACTGCTCGCCTGGGTACTCGATCCCAAAGTAACGGGCAGCCGGCGGCGGCTGTATTTCACCATGCTCGGCGTCTGCGGCACCCCCGACGACCTTAAAACGCTGGAAAGCATGATGCAGTCGACCGATCGACAGCAGAAGCTCGGGCTCGACGCGCTGATCGCGGCCTATCTGATGCTTGAAGGGCCCCGACGGGATGCAGACGGTCGAAAACTTGTTTCTTAGCAACAAGAACGCCGAATACACCGACACCTACGCCGCCATCATGGCCCTGCGGTTTCATGGGCAAGAAGAAAAAGTCATTCCGCGCGAGCGGTTGCTGGCCGGTCTCCGCACGATGCTCGATCGGCCGCAGTTGGCCGACCTGGTGATCCCCGACCTGGCCCGCTGGGAAGATTGGTCGGCGATGAACCGGCTGGTCGACTTGTTCAAGAACGCCGACGAAGAATCGAGTTGGGTGCGCGTGCCGGTGATTAAATACTTGCAGGCCTGCCCGCTGCCGGAAGCCAAGGTTCGTTTGGCGGAACTGGCCAAGATCGATCCGGAAGTCGTCAAGCGGGCCAACACCTTCTTCCCCTTCGGCGCCCCGGGAACAGGTGCCGCCAAAGTGCCGGCTGGCGAAAAGGGCTCCGGCAACGACAAGACTCCGGCCAAAGCCAAAACGCCGGACGTACAAAAATCGTCCAGCAGCGCGGGAGCGCCGATCGGAAGCGACATGGTTGCGGTGACCAAACCCAACGATGTGCAGCCACAACAGGATACTAGCGCGGCAACGGAGGACGTGGCCGCCAGCCCCTTGCCGGCAGACGCCGCCACGCAACCGGCAGTGAATTCGGGCACGGGGAATCCGGGCGCCGTGAATTCGAGCACGGGGCCGCGAGCCGTCGCGGCGATCGGCGCAACGAGCCTGGCTCCTAGAGCAACGGGCCAGAAAGTCGTTCTAAACTTCGGCACGCTGGAAATTTGCGGTGGCATGTTTCTGGCAGGGGTGGGCGTGCTGGCGACCCTGGCATGGTTGCTCTTGGGCGGACAGCGGGAGCGACAAAAAGCGTGAACAACCGGCCCTACAAGATTCGGCGAAATCTGAGAAATAGGTAGTCGAAGTCGGAATTAACTTGTGATGAACCTCGAGACATTGGAACAAGCCGCCGAGCCGGCGGCCGGCGGGGTTGAGTACTACCAGCAGTACAAGGCGCTCAGTACGGCCGCCGTGGGGAGCTTCGTGCTGGGCTTGGCGTCGGTCTTGGCGCTGTTCGATTGGTCGCTATTGGCCGTTCCGGTCGTGGGAATCCTGTTGAGCCTTTACTCCGCGCGGCAGGTTCGGCTGCGGCAGGCGGAGCTTACCGGGGGAACGCTAGCTCGCGCCGGCCTCGCGCTATCCCTTGGGTTCCTGATCGTCGGCGCCAGCTACCTTAGCTACGAGTATGCCACGGAGGTGCCGGAAGGCGCTCTGCGGATCTCTTATGACGACCTCGCGCCCGACCCGGAGAAGCCGTCGGAACTGCTACCCGAGTCGGCCAAAGAGTTGGACGGCAAACGCGTGTTCATCAAAGGCTATGTTTATCCGTCGAAGGATATGTTCGGGATCCGAGAGTTCGTCCTGTGCCGCGACAAAGGCGATTGTTGCTTCGGCGGCAATCCCAAGCTGACCGACCGCATTCAAGTGACGCTCGAAGGGCCGTTGCGGCTCGAATACGCGCCGAAACTGTTCCGTGTGGCCGGCGTATTTCGCGTTGAACCGGGGGAAGCCAAGGCTGTGAGCGGCGGCGTTTTGTATCGAATGAAGGCGGACCATTTGCGATGAACCTGCTGCTCGGACGCATCTCGGCCGTGTTTTGTTTAGCGGTGGTTCCGTCAACCGATTGGGCGCTGTCGTCCGCGTGCGCGGCGGAGCAGGTGGCGACGAAAGAAATCACTTTCGACGACGTGAAGCTGAATCTGATAGCCGGAGCACCCTTCCATCGGACGCTCCTCACCCCTTCCGTCAAGAAGCTCGATGGCACCCCGGTCCGGATTCGAGGTTACATCCTGCCGAGCTTTCAGCAGGCAGGCATCAAGCAATTCGTGCTGGTGCGAGACAACATGCAGTGCTGTTTTGGTCCCGGCGCGGCCTTGCACGACTGCATCCTGGTCGAAATGGTTGGGGAGGCCACGGCGGAATTCAGCGTTCGCCCGGTCAGCGTGTCCGGTGTTTTCTCGGTTCGAGAGATCGTCGGTCCCGACGGCCAACACCTGGCCATCTATCATCTGGATGGCAAAGAGGTCAAATAAATGACTTCGTATCGCGGCCTTGGCACGCGACCGTCATCCGCGGTGCTGATTGTGGCGTTTGCGAGCCTGACGTTCGTGGCGCCGGCCACGGCACCGGCTTGTCCGTTTTGTACCACCCTCTCGCCAACGCTCAGCCAGCTTCGTGAGGCGGCAACGATCGTTGCGCTCGTCGAATCCGACCGGGAGCCCGCGGCGGAGAAAACCAAGCCGAATGACCCGGCCAAAGTTGCCCCTCGACACGTCGTTCGCTTGCACCGGCTGCTCAAAAGCCCAGCGCGGTTTCAGGCGGAAACCACGCTAGCATTGCCCGCCGACGTGGCGATCCCGTTGGTCGGGCTGGCCCTGGCTTTTGGCACTCGCAGCGCCGCGGACTTGTCGTCGACGCCCAGCGAAAACAAGGACACGCTGCCGGAACCGTCGTCGCTCGCGCTGGTCCTGGACGCTCGTGCCGGTCAGCGAAATCGGCTATGCCTACGCCGCGCGGGCTCCCGAGCTACGCATGCCGATGAACGAGCGGCTGCGTTATTTTGCCCGTTACCTGGAACATTCCGATCCGCTGATTGCCAACGACGCCTATCTGGAGTTCGGCCACGCCGCTTATGACGAAGTCGGCAAAGTCGCCGATCAGTTGCCCATGGATCGCCTGCGGGCATGGGTTGCGGATGAGCAGGTGCCGCAGCAGCGCAAAGGATTCTACGGCTTGGCGCTGGGCCTGGCCCGCGAGCCGGCCGAGCGGCAGCGCAATCGCGAGGTGCTCGAACGACTCATCGCGACAGAGGCCGTAGAGGCCCGGCGGGTTCGGATTTTCGTTCCGGCTTCGACGGCTTGCTGGGAGGTTACCTGATGCTGGCCGGCCGTGAAGGATTGGATCAGTTGGTCACGCGTTACTTCGCAAATCCCGCAGCGCCTGTGGGAGACCTGCGGCATGCGCTCACGGCGCTCCGCTTCTACCATGAATACGGCCGCGAGATACCGCTGGAGAATCAGCGAGCCGCATTGCGACAGACGCTGGTCCGGCCGACATTGGCCGACCAGGTAATCATCGATCTGGCGCGATGGAGTGATTGGGACGCGCTGCCCGCCGTCGCCGCGCTCTACAACCGGCCAGGCTATGAAAGTGCCGGCACGCGGCGAGCCATTATCGGCTATCTGTTGGCTTGCCCGCGGCCGGAGGCTCGGCAGGAACTGGCCCGGCTCCGGGGAATCGATCCACAAGGCGTGGGCGCGGCGGAACAAGTTTTGCGCGAATTGAACGGCGTGAGTCCGGCGGCTGGCAGTGCCGAGGCACGCTGACGTATCGATCGGCACCTACCAAAGCTTGCCGAGAAATATTCAACTGTCGACAGACGCCTCATTCCTCGGGCTGATCCTTCAAACCCAAGCGTGTCAGCCAGCGATTGCGATTCGGTTTGGCATTGGCCGGATTGTCGGGACCTGCCGTGGGACGCGCTCGCTCGGACTGTTTCACTTGCAGCAACTTATCTTCGAGTTCGGCCCGATCGCGGGCAATCTTCGCGCGCTCCAGCGAAATGTCGATTTCCGCCTGGCGCAGCTTTTGCTCCCATTCCAATTCCAGGTTTCGCAGCCTCTCCCGTTGTTGTTCGATCAGTTCATCGTTATCGAACAGTTCCGCAATGGCCGCCGCCCCCACGGCCATGGAGCCCAGGTTCGTCGATTGGTGATCGAGCAGTTGTTTGAGTTCGGCGATTTCCTGATCCTTCTGCGCCACCACCTCGTCGGTGATGCGAATCGTCCCCTCGATCGTAAGCCGCACGTCGCGGGCATCTTCATCATCGTCATCGGGTTCGTTTGCGAGCGTCTCGAGCAACCGGCGTTTTTGCGATTCCCAATCCAGCCGCCCGGCATCCTTCGGGATGGGCCGCGGTGAGCCGCCGCCGGAGTTGCTGGCAAGCTGAGCCTCCAATTCGGCGTTCTTGCGTTTCAAATCTCGCACTTCGCTGACGGCCAGTTCGAAGCGGCGCTGCAGATCTTCGCGCTTGATCCGCTCGGCGGCGCTGTTCGCCTGGTTGTGCCGCAGTTCCACCTCGTCAAGACGTGTCCGCAATTGGTCGCGCTCGGCCCGCAAGCGACTGAGTTGCTGCTGATCGTCTCCGGCCAGCGAGTCCCGTTCGGTCAACTCCCCTTTCAATCGTTCGTTTTCCGCTTGCAGGCGGGCGAACGGCTGAGCCTGATCGTGGATGGCCGCATGAAGTCGCTGACTCTCTTCGCGCTGCTGATGGACCTCCGTCCCCCGTTCGGTCAGCAGCTTGCGTAGATAGGAGTCTTGCAGCCGCAATTCGGCGGCTTCCGCCTGGGCCGTTTCCAGGGCCGCGGTTATGTCGCTGTGACGCCGCGACGTCAGGGTCTGCAGTTCGGCCTTACGGCGATTGAATGCCTCGAGCTGATCTGCACGCTGCTCTTTGAATTCGCGAGCGATGCGGCGGCGTTGGGACTTGGTTCTGTCTTGCTCGGCGGCGAGCGCTTCTCGCTGGTTTTCCAGCCGTAGCGACTGATCCTCCAGTCGCAGGCGCAATCGCGATAGCTGCTCCTTTTCCGCCAGGATCTCCCCGTCGCTGATCGCCTGGACGCGCTGCGCCTGTCGCAGGCCAGCCTCGGCCGATTGGAGCTCGCGGGCACGTTGTTCGAGCTGGTCTTCTTTGTCGCGAAGTTCCGCGGTGTGGGCCTGCCGGCTGAATGCCGCGTCGTGTTGGGCCTGTTCCCAGGCGGCTTCTCGTCGGGCCAAATCGTTCTTCAGACGCGTCAGTTCGGCGGCCTGATCGCTGAGCACGACGGCTTGACGCTCGGCCGTCGAGTTTTCCGCGGCGGCGGCGTGCTCACTGGCCTCAAGCTCCGCGGCGAGCTCCTGTAGCTCCGCCGTAAGACCGGCTTCCAGGTTATCGATCTGGGTCGATTGGGCTGAGAGCAACTCGTGAGCACGCAGCCGCTGCTCGCCCAGTTCACGAAAGAACTGCTCGCTCCAGCTTCCGTCGATTGGCGGACCTCCGCCGACGTCGATTGGCAGACTTCCGCTGACGCCGATCGATGGGACTTCGCCGGTGTCTAGCGGGAATTGACTTGCTTCCATGTTAGCCATTTCAGAAGCGGCGGTGCGCAACAGGATGCAGGACCACGCAATGCAGCCCCAAAGGAGTCGGGACGGCAATGCGCAGCAAGTGGAAAGACTATGTCCTATTTAGCTATAGGCCACCGCAGGGGCGCGGTCAAAGCCGCCTGCGGTCAGCCACTAGCCGGCCGATGCGGACTCTGTCGATGGGGACGACCGCAACGAATGTGCGGATTCCACGAGCCCCGTGGGCCGCTTGTGAGCGAACCCACCTGAGCCCCGGGCGCCAGGGGCGGGGATTTCCAAACGTCATCCGCCTATGGCCAGCGCCGCGGGGCAATCAGGGGACTAACGTCCCCCGCTCCCAAACGTTCACCCGCGGGCTGCCAGGGCCGCCGCATTGACCACATTCTCCGGTACTTTTCCCAGCAGACAGTCGGCAACCTGCTGCGTGGCCCGGGTTCGCAAATTCTCCAGCGATTGCCGCGAGACAAACGCCGCATGGGGAGTGACGATTACTCGTGGATCGTTCCAGGGGGCTTGGCTCAGGTCCGGCGGTTCCGGGTCTTGGACGTCGAGCCCGGCCCCGGCCAAACGCCCGGCCGCCAAGGCCTCGGCCAAGGCTCCGTTATCGATGAGCCCGCCGCGAGCCGTGTTGATGAGATACGCGGACGGCTTCATGCGGGCAAGCTGTTCGCGGCCGATCAGGTGCCGCGTCGCTGGAGTCATCGGCACGTGCAACGAAACGTAATCGCTGCGGGCCAGCAGGTCGACGAGCGAACAGAATTCGATACCGGCCGACGCCGGCTTGGGAGTTCGCGAGGTGGCCAGCACTTTAAAGCCTAGGGCCGTGGCCTTCTCCGCCAGTTTGCGGCCAATATTGCCCAGTCCGACGATGCCCAAGGACTGACCTTCCAGGCGCTCCATCGCCGGGCCGGCTGCCAGATCGTAGCTCCCCAGCTTCGTTTGATGGTGATAGAAAGCGACCTTCCGGCCCAGGGCGAAGAGGATGCGCCAGGGCGTGTTCGGCCACTTCAATCAAGCAATAGTCAGGCACATTCGTAACCGGGATGCCTCGCTCGGTAGCCGCGGCAACGTCGATGTTGTCCAGGCCGATGCCCAGCCGCGCGACGATCCGGCACCTGGTCGCGGCCGCGATCGCGGTCGCTGGCACGCGGACCCAATTGGTCATGATGGCGTCGACGTCCGCGGCTTGCCTGGCCAGCGAGTCGGCGTCGGTCGCCGTGGCGACGATTAATTTCGCGCCGACCCGATCGAGCGTTTTCCGCTCGATGTCCAAGTCCGGCCAGGCGTAATCCGTAAGCAGCACTTTAAAATCCGACATCGTGGTTCACTCGCGCAAAGTGGGGCGGGAAGTTCGTTGACAAGTCAGCAGCGCCCGTGGCGCCGCCAAAACTTGTAAACGTAGTGATAACCGATGCCGGAAGCCGCGCTCAAGGGCTGCGTCCGAGGGTATGCCCAACGCGTCTTACTTGATGGCCGCGATGAATCGCAAGAAATTGGCTTCCAACATGCGAAAATCGTCGCCGAAAGCGGCTTTGAAGGCCGCGAGCCGCTTGGCCTCGGGAATGTCGACAAAGTCGGGTCCGGCGGCGGTTCGCTTAAGATAATTACAGTATTTGGCCGGCGCCGTTTCGACCAGGAAAAAGGAGAAGGCCCAGGACTCGGCGTACGCGGCTCCCATGTTCCGTTGGAAGTTGGCGTCCGAATCGACCAGGCTCAGCCAGGCCTGCGGTTTGCGCCCTGCGCCAGGTAGGCGCGAAATTGCTGCAAGCGGGCTCGATTCACCCGGTCGCCGAACTCCGCATAGCGATGCGGGTCCCACAAGCCGGGCGCTTCGAATAGCATAGCCAGGCCTTCGCACAGCCACCTGGGCGTCTGCTGGAAGCGATTGTGCAAACCACAGTTGAAGGCGTATTGATGAGTGATCTCGTGAATAATGACATACTCATTTTGTGTCCAATCGCCGCCGGTAGCCGCGGTCGAATCGAATAGCGAGACGCGATTCGTCTGCGGCGAGTAATAGCCCAGCACTTCCGGTCCGATGCGATGCCCGTGCTCACTGGCGTACGACAGAAACTCGTTTTGACTGGGCCAGACAATAACGATCAGCGGAAACTGGGGCTCCTGGGGAGTCAATCCCCGCACACCGAAGTAATGCTGGAACGACCGCAGCAGTTTCTCGAGCCGCTGCAGCCAGCGGCCCTCTTGCCCGTGAGGACAGGCCACGATGAAATGGCTTGTGTTGTAGACCTCTAAACGGCCTTTTAACTCGTGTTGCAATGCGGCCCGCATTTCGGCGGGAGCATAACTGCGGAAGCCCATCGTCAGTTTTCGCCAACGATGGATCGCGTCGGGTTCAACGTCTAAAAGTTGGCCGTCGCGGCTGAGGATTTTTACGGTATTGGAGAACGTGGCCAGCGGGGTTCCTTGGAGCAACCCGTCTTGGGTCCTCAGTTCGATCATGGGACGCGGCGGCACGGCTTCCGCCCTGGGTGGCCCCAGGAGCCATGCCAGGCAAAACCAGATCATCCCCCGCGTAACGGTCGAATGGGGTAAGCGCACGGAGCTTCACTCGCTTGCGGGTATGGTTTTCACTGGAACTTGGAGAATAATGGCGGTTTCCATTCCAGAGGAAAGCCTAGCTTAAAAAACATGCCCCGATCGCAGTCTGGTTGTGCTCCTTCAAAGTCCTGGCATGCTCCGCCAACGGCCCGTAGAATCAAGTAAAGTCACCGGGCATGTCAGATGCCTCGTACCGAGTGTCTGGTTGACTCAGATCAGGAGATTCACAATGCGCTCGTTCACAACCTGGTTGCTCGTCTGCGTGGCCTTGGTGGCCACTACGGCGACTGCCGCGGAAGATCCGGCCAGCCAGGTACGGCAGAATGTGCGGGGCCTCAATTCGCCGGAACTGACGCTGCGCGACAAAGCGGAAAAATCGCTCGTCGACCTTGGTCCGGCGGCGCTGCCCTTGCTGCCTGCCAGTGACGAACGGATGCCGGCCGAGGTTATTGAGCGATTAAACCGGATCCGGCAAACGCTGTTGAAGCAGCAAGTGGAAGCCGTGGCCAAGGCCTCGCAGATCACGTTGGACGCCAAGGAAATGCCGCTAACCGACGTGCTCGCCTTGCTCAGCAAGCAGTCCGGCAATCGCATCATCGACCAGCGGCAAGAGTTCGGCGAAGAACCGAGCGAAATCAAGATTTCTTTGAAATGCGATAAAACACCCTTTTGGCAGGCCTTGGATCAGGTGCTCGATCAGGCGAAATTGGACGTTTACAACTACGGCGAGGAGCGGGGCATCTACGTGATCAGTCGGCCCGTGGGCCGTTTGCCGCGACAGGCTAAGGTCAGCTACAGCGGACCGTTCCGCATTGCTCCAACGCGGTTCGAGAGCCTCGCGGATTTGCAGAATCCGCGCAATCGCTCCCTGAAATTGTTTCTGGACGTATCCTGGGAACCGCGGTTGCGCCCGATCAACATCGTGCAGCCGCTCGCCGCTGTGCAAGTAACGGGAACGGAAGGCGCCATTTCGGTTGACGGCGCCGAGGGAGAACCGGAGGTTAGCGTCGGCCCCGGAAGCACCACGGTCGAACTGCAGATCCCGCTCGCGTCGCCTCCCCGTAAGGTCGAGAAGATTTCGGTGCTGAAGGGGCGGCTCAACGCATTGGTGCCCGGCCCGGCCGAGGAGTTCCGCTTTGCCGCGCTGCCGGTGGCAAAGAACGGAGGCGAATCCAAGCGAGTGGAGCAACGCAAGGCGTCCGTGACCGTCGCCGTCGACCAGGTGCGCAAGAACAACGACGTCTGGGAATTGCAGGTGCGGGTCAAATTCGACAACCCGGGCGATGCGCTCGAGTCGCATCGAAGCTGGATTTATGACAACGAGGCCTACTTGGAGGACGCCAGCGGCAAACGCATTATACCGGGCGGTTACGAGCAGACCCGACAGACCAAGGACGAAGTCGGCGGCAAGTACTTGTTCGACGCGCCGGCGGCCCTGACCGGCCAGACATTCGTTTACAAGACGCCTCTGGCGATCATGGAACTTCCCATCGACTATGAACTGAACGATCTGCCGTTCCCATGACCGCCGTCCCAGTCAAAGGTCTTCGTCAATGTGTTTTTCAGTTCGCTTGGCGCTGTTTGGTCTGTTGCTGATGGCGGCGGCCTGCCAGTTTGCCGGGGGCGCCGATAACCAGCCCGACGCCTCCGTGGCCGCGACGGTCAATGACGAGCCCATTTTCTTCGCCGAGGTGCGCAGCGGTGGAACAGGCGCTCGACGGCCGGCAGCTTTCGCCCGAGGAGTTGCGGAAGGCCCAGGCTGAAGCGGTCGGGCAACTGATTGACAAACGCCTGGTGAAAGCCGCCGTGACCAAAGCCGGACATTGGGCCAACGATGCCGAGGTCAGCGCAGCGCTCAAGCAAATTCGTCTGCAACGGGAACAGCAAAAGGTCGCTTGGACGGACTATTTACAACAGCGCGGTCTCAGCGAGGCCGCATTCCGGCAGCAACTTGCCTGGCAGTTGAGCTGGCAGAAGTTCTTGCAAGCCCGGCTCACCGACGCGATGCTGGAAGATTATTTCAAAGCCCATCATCAGGATTTTGACGGCACCGAACTGCGCGTGAGTCATCTGTTGCTGGGCCCGCTGCAGTCCGGCCGGGAAGCAACGGCCGAGTTGGTCGAAACGGCCGGCCAGTTACGCGAGCAAATCGCGAGTAATAAAATCGCCTTTGAGGCGGCGGTGAAAAAGTATTCGACTGGCCCCAGTCGCGAACAGGGGGGCGACCTGGGCTTCATTCCCAGGCAGGGAGTGATGGTTGAAGCCTTTACCCGTGCGGCCTTTCAGTTGAAGCCGGGGGAAATCAGCCCGCCGGTCGTGACGCCGTTCGGGGTCCATTTGATCAAGGTCGTGGAGGTGAAGCCGGGCAGCAAGAAATGGACGGATGTCCGCGATCAACTCAAGCCGCTGGCTGCACAAGCCCTTTTTCACGACGTGGCCCGGCGGGAACGCGCGACGGCCAAAATCGGCTTTAGCGGGCTTCAAAACGGCAAATAGGCCATCGTATCCGCCCCGTTATTCGCAGGAGGGAGCCTCGCCCGCGATCAGGCCACGGACACCCAGCGGATCGCTCGGATCACAACTCAATAGCTGATCCGCCACTTCGACGGCCATCGCTCGTTTGCCCAAATGCAGCAGGCAGTAGACGAGTCCCTTCCCAGCCTCGTGAAAGGATTGATTGGCTGGCACGCTGTACGGCAACCGTCCCTTGGGGTTCGCCTGTCCGAGAGCTTTCAACCCCAACTGGTGGGCATAGCCGAAATGCCCCCGGGCCAGCGACAGGTCTTCGTCTTCCAAGGCCAGTTCGCCCAGTAGACGATGGGCATCGATAAAGTCGCTGCAACCGCTGAGCAGCCAGCGAAGTTCGTCGATGGCAATCTCGACTTCTCCCGCCGCGATCATCTTGCGAACTTCTTCAACATCCTCCTGGCGGTCCCGGGCACAACGAGGATGCACCAGCTCCCAGGCCTGGCCATCGGCTGTTTTTCGGGCCAGGATGGCCGAACTGCTGCGTGGCGGCGCCCCTTTATTTCCCCGGCCGCTTGACGGCCGCTTGCCGCGAGATTCGTTTCGATCAGGCTTACGTTTTCCCGCCAAGTCTGCCGCCCTTCTGCTTCAGCTCCAAGACAATAGTAGCCCTTCAGACTACTGCACTTCTGACACGGCGTCCATCGGCCGATGGCGGTCCGCCAGCGGGCGTCAGAGTGTAACCGTCACTCTAATTTCGGTGCCGTTACCACGTCCCGGCGTCCACTCGCTTGCGGCGAAGCAAGGGATCCAGAAGAGCTGACGCGCTGGTTCGGGACGCGGTCGAGGCCACCTGCCGGCAAATGAACCTCACGGCCGAGCGGCGAGAAACTCGCAGCTTCCGCCCCGGACTCCCGGTGCTAACGCATCGCCCGGCTGCGCAGGCCTGACGCGATGTGTCTTGCGCCGCCAGGCGAGGCAATTCCCCCGCTGGGGCGCTCCCGTCGTGCCCTAAGTTGTTGCACGCTGGCAAAATAGGGAACAAGCCCCCCTCCTGTCGAGGCCGGGTTCGCCTTCGCCTCCGCTTGTCTCTAACGTAGAATACAACAGCGTCAGAACCGGCAGTTTCAAAAGGGCCCATTTCGTGCTACTTCGTTTGTTCGCGTTATTTACGATTGTTCCCCTGATCGAACTCGCGGGACTGGTTTGGCTCAGCGGCAAGATTTCGTTCCCCGCCACGCTTGCGTTGATCGTGGGAACGGGGCTCGCCGGCGCCTGGTTGTTGCGTCAGCAGACGTGGCAGGCGCTGCGTCGGGTTCAGGCCGATTTGGCGGCCGGGCGCGTGCCGGCCAACGCATTGCTCGACGGACTGTTGATGATGGTCGCCGGCGTTCTGCTGATTTCCCCGGGCTTTGTTACCGACCTGGCGGCGCTGGTCTTGTTATTCCCTCCCACGCGCAAGCTCTGCAAAGCCTACGTGGCCAGCCGACTTGCGGCCCGGGTTGTGTTCATGGGGACGCCAGGGCACGGGTTCACAGGCCCGGGGTTTCCAGGCAGCGGGCCGGCGAGTTTTGCCCACGATAAAGTCATCGAAGCGAGGGTCATTCACACGGACTCGCCCCAAAAATCATGTTAAGTGGCCTGGCGTCAGAGAGTTCGGCCCTGGCGACTCGGGCTTTAGGAAAGCCGCCCAATGCCATCCCAAGGACGGAGCACGACATGGCATCCATCGTTCAGTTGCAACGAGTCGGTGAAGTTGCGGCAAAGCCCGCGGCTATTCCAGCGCTTCCGGCCTGTCCGCGTCATCCCGAAGATGGTCTGGACGCGTCGTTGCTGGTGCGGCTTCGTCCGCCGGCGTGGACAAATCCGCAGCCGCACGGCTGCTATGATCTGTTGGTCGTGGGCGGGGGTGCCGCGGGAGTCGCGGTCGCCGAGCACGCGGCAAGCACCGGAGTCCGCGTAGCCTTGGCGACGGACGAGCCGTTGGGGCTCGACG
This sequence comes from uncultured Planctomycetia bacterium, assembly GCA_963807715.1. Taxonomy (GTDB): domain Bacteria; phylum Planctomycetota; class Planctomycetia; order Pirellulales; family PALSA-1355; genus CAWECK01. The sequence goes on along the minus strand of CAWECK010000007.1, from coordinate 259,928 downwards.
TCCTTGCCGACGCGCTGCCTCGCGCCGTTTTCTTGCGATCCGCCGGCCAGGTCTGTCAAACCCGCCGGGCTGCCGCCACTTCCTGGCCCGACGCACGCCTCGGGCGACTCGACTTCGCATCGCTTGTTCAGCAGTTGTCGGCCGCACGGCAAGAGGCTGCCGACCGATATGCAGCCCAAGCGCTGGCCGACCGTGGCATCGCGGTCCACTTGGGACCGCTCGTATTTACCGGACCGAACTGTTTGAAAGTCGCCGGGCAGACGCTCAGTTTTTCGCGGGCCGTCCTTGCTCCGGTGCCGCGCACGGCTCTGCCGGACATCGAGGGGTTGGAAGACCTTGGCTATCAAACACCGGAAACCCTCGGCATGCTGGCGGAACTGCCGCGGCGGTGGGCCATTGTGGGTTCCGGCACCGTTGCCTGCGAACTTGCCCAAGCCTTTCGACGGCTCGGCAGCGCGGTGGACCTGATTATCCCAGACGCGCGACTGCTTGCCGAACATGAGCCGGTGATCGGCGATCTCATGCAGAGGCAATTCGCCGCCGACGGCATCCAAGTCCACTGCGGCTGGACATGCGTGCGCAGCCAGCGGACCGGCGCGGCCAAGAGTCTCGTGATCGAGCGAGCCGGACAACTCAAGAAACTCCTAGCGGATGAGATCCTGATTGCCGGAGAACGTCGTTGCGAACTCGGCTGGCTGCGACTTGGCGCGGCGGGAATCGCAGTGAATGAAGCGGGTATCCAGGCCGATCAACGTTTAAGAACAAGCAATCCGCGGATTTTGGCGCTTGGTCCCGGTGACGCCACTGACGTGCTGGCGGGCGAAGCCGTGGAAAGCCTGGCTCGGCTGGCAGTCGGCAACGCGCTCAGTTGGCGTCAGCGGTCGACCTGCGAACAGTTGGCTCCACGCTGGCTGCGAACGGATCCGCTGGTTTGCTGGCTGGGACGTGATAGTTCCCGGAGCGTCACCACTTGGGGCGACCGTGCCGACGGTTCCCAGGCCCAGGAGATCAGCAGCCAGGCATTTCCACTGCCCCCCGAGAGCGCCGCCGGCGCCGGGCTGACGATCTTCAACGGAGGGATCGGCTGGCTGGTCTTACGCGTAGCAAAGCATCATCGCCGCGTGGTGGGGGCGACTGTCCTGGGTCCTGCCGCTCGCGATCTGGTTGCTCCGCTGACCGCAATGCTGACAAGCTTCCCTGGTGCGGCGGGCATCTTGAAGGGGTTGTGGCCCCGGAGGAATTCTCGCACTCTTCCGGAACCGGCTTGGCTCGGATGCCTCGTCGAAGAAGCTCTGGCATAAGACTCGGCTTGACCGCCGCCCCGCGAAAGTTTTGGTACACGAACGGATGGTAATCCGTCGACCTCGCGGGAATAATTGGCTACGATAGCGGATCTGCTTTCACTCACAAATGCCGTGGAGTTAGTGTAATGCTCGACCAAGCCGTCCAGCGCTGGACCACTTCCGACGCCGCCGAACTGTATGAAGTAGCGCGTTGGGGAAAGGGCTATTTTTCGGTCTCAGCGAACGGCCACGTGCTGGTCCATCCGACCAAAGAGCCGGAACGCTTCATCGATCTCAAGCAATTAATCGACCGCCTCCAATTGCGCGGCATCGATCTGCCGATCCTGATCCGTTTCGCCGGCATGCTCAAGCATCGGCTCGGCGAGATTCACGCGGCGTTCCAAGCCGCGATCACTGAGCACAAATTCAACGGGAATTACTGCTGCGTCTACCCGATCAAGGTCAATCAACAGCGGCAGGTCATCGAGGAAATCTTGCGCTTTGGCCGGCCCTTCAACTTCGGCCTGGAAGCCGGCAGCAAGCCGGAATTGCTGGCCGTGGTGGCCATGGCCTCGAACGAGACACCGATCATCTGCAACGGCTTCAAAGACGCCGAGTTCATCGAAATGGCCATGATGGCCCAGAAAATCGGCCGGCAGGTGATCCCCGTCGTCGAGAAATACACCGAGCTTGGGCTGATCTTGAAGTTTGCCGAGAAAATCGGCGTCCGCCCCATGATCGGCTTTCGCGTCAAGTTGGCGTCCCGCGGGTCAGGCCGCTGGCAGTCGTCGGGCGGCTTCCGTTCCAAATTCGGACTCACCGTCACGGAAATCTTGCGGGCACTCGCCGAGTTGAAGGCCCGCGGCATGGAGGATTGTTTTCAGCTCCTGCACTTTCACTTGGGGAGCCAGATCACCAATATCCGCCAGATCAAAGCGGCGCTCAACGAAGCGGTGCGGGTTTACGTCGAATTGGTCAAACACGGGGCCGGCCTCAAATACCTCGACGTCGGCGGCGGCTTGGGAGTTGATTACGACGGATCCCAAACCAACTTCGAATCGAGCGTCAACTACACGCTGCAGGAATATGCCAATGACGTTGTCTACCACGTGCAAATGGTCTGCGACGAAGCCGGCGTGGCGCATCCGACGATCATCTCCGAAAGCGGCCGCGCGGTGGTGGCGTATCACAGCGCGCTGATCTTCGGCGTGTTGGGCGTCGCCGGGCTGGGAGACAACGACGTGCCGCTGCAAGTTTCGGACGACATGGAACAGCCAATCCTCGACCTGCTGGATACGTTCCAGAACCTGACGGTGCGCAACGTGCTCGAAGGCTATCACGATGCCCAACAGGCGCTCGACATGGCCATGAATCTGTTCAGTGCCGGCTACCTGCCGCTGGTGCAACGGAGCATGGCGGAGAACATCTACTGGGCCATCTGCCATAAGATCCAGCGATTGGTGCGCCAGTTGGAGTTCGTGCCCGAGGAGTTGGAAGGGCTGGACGCCATGCTGTCGGACACGTACTTCTGCAACTTTTCTCTATTCCAATCGATGCCCGACAGTTGGGCCATCAAGCAGCTATTCCCGGTGATGCCGATCCACCGCCTGGCGGAAAAGCCGACGCGGCCGGCCGTGCTTGGAGACATCACCTGCGATTCGGACGGCAAGATCGAGCAGTTCATCGATCGCCGCGACGTGAAAAAAACGCTCCCCTTGCACCCCTTCAACGGCGAGCCGTATTACCTGGGCGCGTTTCTATTGGGCGGCGTACCAGGAAATCCTGGGGGACATGCACAACCTGTTCGGCGACACCAACGCGGTTCACGTGAGCATGGACGACAACGGCGAAGTGGTGCTGGAGACCGTGATCAAGGGGGACACGGTCCGCGAGGTTTTGGACTACGTCGAGTTCAACCCCGAATCGTTGGTCCGGCAGTTGCGCAACTCGGTCGAGGCCGCGGTGCGAGAATCCCGCCTCGCTTACGAAGAAGCCGGCCGCTTCCTCCGCTTCTACGAAGACGGGCTGAACGGCTATACGTATTTGGAAGAGCCGCACGAGAAGTAGGAGGCCGAGACAGAAGACGAGCCGGCGACATGCAAAACCATTCTCCGCCCATGAAAAATCTTCGTTCTCTAGTGCGTCTGCTATTTCTCTTTTTCGTGGTCACCGCGGCCTTGAGCCCTGTTAATCCAGGGCTCAAGGCGGATTGGCCGCCAACGCTGGACGAGGAAAATTCAACCACGCAATCGCACGACGGCCGAACCATCGAGCGATATACGCACGGCCCCCGCCAGGCCTGGGGTTATCCAGTCGAGGCCAGTGGCGAGTGGGGTTATCCACCTGCCCAGGAGACCGGCCCGGCTCAGCAGAATCACAATAGCTTTTACGTGGCCGCGCCGAAGAACCCCCGCGAGAATGCGCCCCTCTGCGTAGTGCTGCATTCGGCCAATCGTACGGCCTTTGACTACCTTGGGTTTGCGTGCCTCGTCCGAAAGACTGAAAATGGCGACAGCCCGGCGGCAGCCATGACCAATTCGCCGGACGACTTCTACGGGCTGTATCTCAATTCGACGAACTCCGAATGGTGGGGATGGAGTCAGTGCCGAAAGAACGTCGCCAGGCACATAAGCGGGCCAGCGCCGGCGGAACTGCGGGTGCTGGACACGATCGAATGGGTAGTGACGCACCACAACATCGATCGCAACCGGATCTACCTCTGCGGCGTGTCGATGGGGGGTTGCGGAACCTTGGGAATCGGTATGCCGCACGGCGACATCTTTGCCGCCGTGCGCGACCGTACCGGCCGGAACCGAATATGCCTCCTACCGCATGGGCGGATTTGCTCCGCCTCCGGCGGAGGACGCACCGCAGACTGAGCGCGGCCTGGTTGAAGCAAGTTTCCTGCGCAGGTCTGTCCGACCCGCCGGTGGTGGTCGATTTTTCCTCGCAAAAGGACAATTGGTCCAAAACACAGCCCGCATTAGTGCAGGCGGCAATAGCCGGCCGCCTTCCGCTGGTGCTCAGTTGGGGACCGTGGGGGCACCCGACCTTTAGCGACCGCATCGCTCCGTATCCGCTCTGCGACGTTGCCGCTGGCGTATCCTTGGCTGGAGATTCGCAAGAACGAAGCGTATCCCGTCTTCACCCGCGCTCGTCCGACCAGCGATCCCCTGGTTGAATGCGCCGGTGGATTTCGACGACTCGGGCCAGATCAACGCCTACTTCCGTTGGAAGAATCAACAGGACACGCCGTCAAGTTTTGCCATCCAGCTTTGGATCGCTCATCCGAAGGTCAAGACCTCGCCACCGGCAATGCCGGAAACCGCGACGGCTGACGTCACTCTGCGGCGATTGCAGCAGTTCAAGGTCGAGCCGGGTCGGAGCTACGCCTGGCAATTGTCACGAGACGGTCGTCAGATTGCCTCGGGGACGACCAGTCCCGACGCCGCAAACCTGCTGACTATGCCAGTGACACTGACCACGATTCCCTCTGAGTTGTCGGTGAAACCAGACGGGTGATGACGCCACTGAGTCAGGGCGGAAGTCTTTCTTCCAGACTTTGTAAGCTCCGTTTGGCATTTTGCGGTCAATGGGTTTGCGCGGTCGGTCCTCAGCGGTTGATACGCGCTGGCAATGACTTCCATCGGTGCGGCTCGACAATAAAGTCCGCTCACCCGAACAGTTCATCCACCGGCTTGCCGCCGTCGACGATCTTGATCGGCCGGCCGATGTTGGTCATGTGCTCGACGGCCGGATTGATGCCCAGGCTCTTGCACAAGCGTCTGAAACAAGTCGGGCACGGTCACCGGCCGATCGGCTCACCGCGGTGCCGTCGTCGTCCAGCTTGCCGATCACCTGGCCGCCGCGGATGCCGCCGCCGGCCAGGGCCACGTTGAACGCCTTGGGATAATGGTCGCGGCCGCCGCGGGGGTTGATCTTCGGCGTGCGGCCGAATTCGCCCATCCAGACGACCAGCGTGCTGTCGAGCATGCCCGCGCTCCTTCAGGTCGCGGATCAATTGCGCGACGGCGCGGTCGGATTGGCCGGCCAGACGTCCGCACGGTGCTGAAATTGTCGGCGTGCGTGTCCCAGCCGTTCAAGAACACTTCGACGAAGGTGACGCCCGTCTCGACCAGCCGCCGGGCCAGCAAGCAGCCGTCGGCGAACGTGCCGCTGCCGTACGCCTCGCGCATGGCGGCCGGCTCTTCGCTCAAGATCGAAGGCTTTCATCTGGTCGCTTTGGATCATGCGCTGCGTCTTGCGATACAGCTTTTCATGATCGGCCACCTCTTGCGTGAGCTGGCTCGCCGGCGTAGTCCGCTTCGAGCCGCTCGAAGCAAATCCAGCCGCCGGCCGAAACGGGCGAAGTCGGTCGCCGGCGGGTCGTGTTGTTCGGCATTTTGCCGGCGGCCGCCATCATGAACGGGTCGTATTCGTACCCCAGGTAGCCGCCGCTGCCGCTGATGTTTTGACCGTTGCCGTTGCCGCCGATCCGCACGAAGGCCGGCAGGTCGAGCTCGTGATCGCGCAACTTGCTCGGCGACCACCGAGCCGAACGCCGGATACTTGACGCTGGCCGTCGGCAGGTAGCCGGTGTGCATCAGGAACGTGGCCCGCGGATGGGCCCCCTCCTTGCCGGTCATCGAACGGATGATGGCCACGTCGCCCATCATCTTGGCGACTTCCGGAAAGTTCTCGGCGATCTGGATGCCGGGAACCGCCGTGGCGATCGCCTTGGTCTCGCCGCCGTTGGCGTGGCCCGGGTAGCGGGCTGAAGGTTTCGAACTGGCTCGGGCCCGCCCTGCATCCACAGCAGGATGCAAGCTTTGCCGCGCTTGCGCAGGTTGGCTCGATTCGGCGCACAACAAGTCGGTCCAGCCGAGCATGCCGGCGGCAACGCTGCTGGCGGCGATCCCGCGCAGAAAGTCGCGGCGATGAATGCCATGCCGGCGGTCGATGGCAACGTCAGTTCTGACGATGTACTTGATGCTCATGGGATGCTATTTTCGATATAAAAACTCGGTGGAATTGATCAACGACCACAGAATGTCTTCGAACGCTTCCTGGCGGCTAGCCGCGGCCTGCACGTAGGCCAGGCAAGTTTTCATCTCGGCAGTCTTCGGCTCGCGAGCCAAAGCGCGCAAGTACAGTTCGACGGTTACCGCCTCGTCGGCATGTTCCTGATCGAGCAGCCGTGCGAGGGTGGGGCTGGAGCTAATGCTCTGGTTGATCATGGGAGCATTCATCAGCCATAAAGCTTGCGGAATGGAACCGGCGACGTCGTCCCGTTCTTCGCTGGGATCGTAACCGAACGTCTGCACGGCGTTTCCGCGCGGCCCTTGGCCTTCACGCTGGCGTTTCCGCTTTTCGTCCGGTTTCTTCACGGTCTTCGTTTTGTCCGCGTCGCCAGTCTTCGTTTGGTCGACGATGCCGGTCTTCGTTTCGTCTCCAAGATCTGCGGCCGCCGTTTTCTTGGGCTCTACATACGCATTGCCCTGCTGGAACCCAGCCGCCTCGTCGATCCCCAGCACCTTCACGATCGAATTGAAGAGCTGATCGGCCCGCAATCGCTGCGGGCAACTGGCGATAAACGGTTCGCTGACGAACTCGCTGCGCGAGCGGCTCTGCCGTTGGTAGGCGTCCGTGGACATGATGGTGCGCAGCAGCCACTTGATGTCGTAGTGGCTGGCGGTGAACTGCTCCGCTAGATACTTCGAGAGTTTCGGGCGCGCTAGGGCTTGTGATCTGGCCCCATGTCGTCGACCGGCTCGGCAAAACCACGCCCCACCAACTCGGCCCACAGGCGATTAACGAATGCCTGCGAAAAGTAAACGTCCTCGGGAGCGGTGAGCCATTTCGCCAAAGTCGCTCGGCGCTCGGCATCCGACATGCCAAGCTCCAACTTCTGGCCGGTGGCGAAGAACACCGGCTGCATCAGCTTCCCTTCGGCCTGCGGATCGTTCAGGTCCGGCATGTGATGCTCGAGCGTTACGTTGTCCGCCGCACCCGGGGCGCGCTTGCCACCGGCCTTGTCGTCGCCCTGCACGCGGAAAGCCCGCTGGTCGCCATTGTTGGAACGCTTGACGGCGAGCCGGGGAAAGAACGCGGTCAACTCGTGGAACTGTTCCCGCTTCCAACGGTCGGTTCGATGGTCGTGGCATTGGGCACATTGGATCTGAATTCCCAGGAAGATCCGCGAAACTTCCGCCGTCACCTCCTCGGGATTGCCCAGGTGGGCCATGATCAGGATGGTTTCCCCCTGCTCGTAAATCTCGCCCTTCGGCGGTGATGAAGTCTCGGGTGATTTCGTCCCAGTGCGCGTTCTTGTTGAACTGCTCGGTCAAGTACACCGTCAAGGACCTGGCCGATTGCAAAACCCGGTCGTCGCTGCGGCGATAAAGAATCACGTCGCGCCAATAGCGGGCCCAGTTCTGGCCGTAGTGATTGTCCGCCAGGAGCTGATCCACCAAGGCATTCCGCTTCCGCGGCGAGGTGTCGAGCACGAATTTCGTAACCTGCTCGGGCGAAGGTTGTTCGCCCAGCAGATCCAGATAGGCGCGGCGCACGAAGGTCTCGTCGTCCGTCACCGGCAGGGCCTCGCCGCTGGACGAGGCAGGCCCGCCGTAGAGTTCCTTGGCCAGCAGTTGGTCGACGTGCTTGGCGGTTTGGGCCTCGTTGATTCCGGCCGCATGGGTTTCAACACTGCCAGTACCGCCTAGTCCGGCGACCAGCAACCCAATGCCGCACGGAATTCTCAGTGTAATCAAGTACGTGCGTCGCTTCATAGGGATTCTCGGACCTAAAATAGGCTGACTTCGGCTTTAAGAGGCCCATTGGCCAACGGATGGGTCAACGATTGAACACCGCATGGGCAGCCAAGGTTTCGCGATTCTCGGGGAACGGATTGTGACTATCGGAGCGAAAACCCTAAGGCGTTGCCAAATCGCCCCAAAAGGCCCTCGAAATGTTCAATTTTCGCACATCCAGGCGAATATTTCTTGGTAGGTTTTGCGTTATTCCAACCGTAACTCATGATTAGACCAGATGGGTGGTCGTTGTCCAGCTTTCGGCACCGCGATTGCTCCTGAGAGAATGACTTCACCCGCGACCCGCCATCAGTTCGGAAGCGTTGTCGGAAAACGTGCCCCCAAAATGACCCATGTCGTCGAAATCAACGATCCGGACACGCTGGCCAACCACCGCCTGCTGTGGGGTAAGCTTCTTTCGTTAACGCCCCGGGCGACGTTCTTTCAATCGCTCGACTGGCTGCTCGACTTCTGGCGACATTTTGGCCAAGGCTGCGACTTTCGCATTCTGGTCGTCTCCGCACCCGACGAGCCAATCGGCATTCTGCCGCTCTACGTCCGCTCTCAGCCCTCCCGGCTCGGAGCGATGCGGGTGCTCACTTACCCGCTGCTCGATTGGGGCACCTTCTACGGACCCATCGGCCCCAACCCCACGGCGACTCTTATCGCCGGCTTGGGGCACCTACGACGAACGCCGCGCGACTGGGACCTGCTCGAGTTGGGTTGGGTCAACGCCGCGGTCGATCGGGGCCGTACCCGCCGGGCCATGTCCGCGAAAGGCTTTGAGCCGCTTGAGGGGCCGACCCGCCAGGTAGCCCTCGTGAATCTGGCCGGAACCTGGGACGACTATTGGGCGGCTCGCACTAGCCGCTGGCGAAACAACGTGCGCCGCTCCGAGAAGAAGCTGGCCGAGGAAGGGCCGGTCAGCTATCTTCGATATCGTCCGCCCGGGGTGGCCAACGGCGACGGGGATCCGCGCTGGGAGCTATTCGAGGCGTGCCTCGAGATAGCGTCGTCCAGTTGGCAAGGCAGCTCGCAAACCGGCAACACGCTGACCCACACGGAAGTGTTGCCCTTCCTGCGCGATACCCATGAGGCCGCCGCCCGAGCGGGCACGCTGGACGTTAACTTGCTGTACGTTGGCGAGCGAGCCGTGGCTTTCAACTATGCCTATCACTATCAAGGCAATGTCTTCGGCCTGCGGACAGGCTACGATCCCGTGGCCGGCGGCAACGGCGCCGGCAGCGTGCTGCAAGCCCGCACGATCGCCGACTGCTTCGCGCGCGGCGATCGGCTTTACGACTTGGGAGCCGGGTATCTCCCATGTAAGCGCTACTGGCTGAACCAGATGGAAGAAAGCCAGACGTTTACCTGGTTTTCGCCCCGGGCGCCCCGAGCCCAGTTGCTGCGTGCCAAGGCGCGTCATGGGCAATTGGCTGAATCATCGCCGCCCAAAAGCGGCTAGCACCTGACTCTTGCGCTCAAGCGTTCCCCCAAAGCCCAGGGACTGTCGTCCCGCGGTTTCCTCAACGGCGAGAATGCCTCGAACTGATGGTTTCGCGGCTGCGCATGACATCACCCAGGGACGGCAGTCCCTGGGCTTTTGGTTGCTGGAAAAGACGCTGGCTTGTGCTGGAAACACGCTAGTCTGCACGGCTGGCTGGTCGGCCGTCAGCTCTTATTCATCGATCGGCTAGTCATCGATCAGGTTGTCGCCGATCTTCACGCCGGCGGTGTCAGTGGCCTTGATCGCGCCGGCGGAGCCAGCGGCCAACGTGTTGACGGCCAGATAGTTGGCCTGTCCCTCGCCCTGGAAGCAGACGGCGGCCTCGGTCTTCTTTTCCTGGCGAGTTTCTAGCACCGAACAACCGGTGATCGCTACGCGGCTAGAGTCTGCGACATAAATACCGTAAGGCAGCCCGTCGAGCACCTGGCAGCCGCTGACGGTGATCCGTTGGCAGCGGACAATCTCGACCAGCCCCATGCGCTCGATCGGCTTCGCGCCGACGACCGTGTGCCGTCCGGTCTGACAATCATGCACGATGGAATCGTTGAAGGTGCAATCGTGACTGTCGGACAGTCGCACACCGGTGCACAATTCCTTGTCGTGATAGTCAGGATTATGGTCGAAGCTGTTGGCACTGATGGCAATGTTGCGCGAGCCTTCAATCGCCAGGTTGCGGCCGATGCCCGCTGTAGATCACGTTGCCCGAGATCACCACGCCGCGGCAGGCCACGAGATGCACGTTGGTCTCCTGGCTGCCAATCAGGTTGGAGACGATCGAGAACATGCCGGCCTTGTGGTTTTCCTTGGCGTTGTAACCGAGGATGCGGACATTGGCCCCGCCTGGGCTGTACTTGGCTTGGATGGTGTTGCCGGCAATCGTCCCCTCGCGCACGCTGGAACCTTCCGCCGTGGAATCAATCCAGATATCGGCCGATTCCTTGGCCGCGAGGTCGAAGTTGTATTCGATGTCGTTACCGGTGATCTGCAAATTGCGGATCTCGCATCCTTCGATTTTGATGCCTCCGCGCTTGCAGTAGCTGATATGCGACCCGGTGATGATCGCCTGGTGCAGGTTCAGCTTGTCAAACAACACGCCGACGCCCCGGTTGTTGTAGATGTGGCAATGGGAGATCAGCAGGTTGCGAGCTCGCCCCCGAACATGAATGCCGTGCTCCAATTCCCGCAGCAGCACCCCCTCGAACGTAGCCTGCATCGTCCCTTCCAGGAGAAAGCCGCTGGCCGCGGGATGTCGCCCTTCAATTTCGATATTGAGCACCGTGGGCATGCGCTCGCGGCGCCATACGCCAGGCTGAAAACTGCCGGGATCCGCGTTGCTCTTGTGGGTGCCTACCACGTGAAAGGCCGGACCATTGCCGGCCATGACGACTTTGGCGGTACCAGCGCTGCCGTCGATTCCGAATCGACCGACGGCAGCCAAATCAACCACAATGGTTTCCTGGAGCAGGTAATCGCCCGGGGGAAAGTGCAGCAGTCCATCACCGTCTTGCAGGCAATGCTTGATCGCCGCGGTGGCATCCGTGTTTCCGTCGTTGCTCGCGCCAAAGTCCCGCACGTCGCTCATGGTGGTCGTTATCGCGTTGTCGATGTTGCCCCGAGAACTTCCACAGGGGCAAGCCTGGAACCTGGAACGATCCCAGCTCGAATCCGGTCGCCATTCTAACTGCGCGATGCCAGGCTTGCGCAACCCATTTGGGAAATGTGGGCTGAAAACGGCCAAAAGCCCAGGGATTGCCGTCCCTGGGCTTTTGGGTGTTGGAAACACGCTGGTTTGCACGGCGAGTGGGTCGGGCGTCAGCTCTTATTCTTCATACAGCGTCTCGCCTGCGCGGCGGCGACGAGTGGTTTGCCGATACAAGGGCCGGCGCACTCCGTCGCCACTCTCGTAGATCACGCGGCCGCTGAGCAGCTTATAGAAGAATAGGATTGTAAATGCGCCGGCCGTGGCGACCACGAACCCCACGGGGCTGATCGGACTGATATGCTCGTTATAGAAGTAGCTGAGCAACCCGCAGCCGATCACGCTGCCGCCGATGCCCATCAGGAGCGTGGCAATCGGGCCGCCGGGGTCGCGGCCCGGCATGATTGCCTTGGCCATCAGTCCGGTGAGCGTGCCAAAACCGATCCAAACCAAAATCGTATGGGCCCATTGTTGAGCAACGGGCAGGAGATCCGAATGCTCCATGACGGGATCCTTGAACCTGAGTCGCTAATTCCTGATTGATCAATGCCTGCCGGGCTGGGCGTCAGCTCGCCCTCGTTCGGCAACACGAAACGAGCGTTTCAAACTTCCCCAGAGCGGCTGACGTCAGAGGCCGTCTTTCGCAATGTGAAAGACGCACCTCCGACGTCAACTGCTCCCAGGGCGTCGTCCCCCTCAATGTCCAGAGTTCGCCAGCGGGCGACTCATGGACACTCGACGAAACTTAGTGGCGGCGGAGGTGCGCCTGCGTGCACCTGGTTAGTCGCCGCCGGATTAAATGAGATTCCTTTTTACCAAAAACGCGGCATAAAGCGGCTGGCGGCCGCGGGTGCTGGCGGCGGAGCTCCTGCCGGTCCGGGCGGTGTTGGCGCGGGGACGACCGGGCCCGGCGCTGGGCCGGCTGACGTGGCTTGATCTTCCTGGAACGCCTTTTGTGCCGCAGCCTCCTTGGCCAACTTGAACTCGGGCCCGGGCTGGTGGTACTGAACGTCGTCTCGCAAGTACCAAGGGCTGGGGAGCGTTTGGCCACCAACGGTTGATTGGCAACCGGTCACTCCCAGCAGCGAGGCGGCTCCTAATCCGAACAGGGCCCGCTGAAGCAGGGTACTGGTCGCTTGCTTGTCCCGCATTCCAAACCTCCATGGTGTCGATGCGTAGTCGACCGGTGCTGCCAAGCTGCTGCGGAACCGCGCACGACAAAATCAGCCTTAACGGAATAATCGTCACCATCCTTATCGGCACACACAACCGGCAGACTTTGACATTTATGAAAACGTCAGCGGTGAGGCTGCCAGCACTGCCTGCGAGGCTCCGTTTCCCGGAAATACTCGCCCAATCTGGGAAGTTTGGGTATGATGAAAACTCCAAAGCTGGAGCATTCCAAGCGCGGCCAAGGGCCATTTCCCGGGAGCCATGAAACCATGACGGCAACGACGCCTTGCGGAATCACGCCGCCAATCCGGAACCGGGAGCAAAGATGCCGGCCGCTGCCAGGGGTTTGTCTGGGTGCGTCGAAGGCATTCCTCTTGGCAATCGTGGTGCTGCTGAGCCTGAGCAGTCGGTCGCTCGGCCAGGGCCGCGACAGCGTCCCTTCAACAAAGTATTTCAATACTTTTAGCGCGTTCTACGAAGGTGACTACCGCGACGCGCTCGCCAGCTATCTCGACGAACAGCGTGGCAGCATCAAGACGACGCAGAGCCGCTGGATCGATTCGATCTGCTATTACACGATGGCAGGCGAGTGCTATTACCACATGGGACAGTTGCCCCAGGCTCTGGACCAGTACACCCGCGCGCTCGAAATGTATTGCAGTTTTTCCGACTGGATGATGCGCGTCCAGTTTCCCTCTTCAGTGCGGCCATCGAATATGGCCATTTCGGTGACGCCGTGGGGACAAAGCCGCCGCGGCGTCAGGCCCGGCCAGGTGCCTGACGAAATCCTGATGGGTCAGGGCCAAATCAACAACAACGCTGCGATCATGCAGGGGGGCGTCGTTCAACAGGCCATGATGTTCCCGGTACGCGTGGGAGAGATCGTCCGCTGCACGTCGCTGGCCATGCGCCGCCGGCGCGAATTGCTCGGCCCCATTGCGAAACACGACGGCCTAACCGGCCGGCTCATCGGCGCCCTATCCCTTCGGCCGGGACCGCCGAACCATTGGTCCGAGGCCTGGATCGACCTGCAATTAGGGGCAGCTTACGCCTCCGCCGAAAACTGGCCGCAGGCCATCACCAGCCTCGAACGGGCCTTGATCATTGGCGGAGAATTCGATCATCCTCTGACCGCCAACGCCTTGTTGGAACTCGGCCTGATCGCAATGGCCATGGGAGACACGGTTTCGGCGGCCCGGTATTTTGAGGAAACAACCTATTCGGCGGAGATCTTCGGCGACCTCGGCTTGTTGGAAGAGGCCTTTCGCTACGGCCAGATGAACCACTTGGTGTCGAGCCAGAAAGGGCTCTATCCGCCGCTGCTCACGGCAGCCACCTGGGCCAGAACCAAAGGCTACCAACAGCTCAACGCGTCGCTGCTGCTGCTTACGGCTGAAAACATGGCCACGCTCGGCGAGACGAAACGGGCCGCGGCTTTTATTGAACGATGCCCGCGCCATTATCGGCCGGCGCGACATGCTGCTGGGCAACATCGGCGCGCGGCTCAATCATCTCACGTCGCTGGTCATGTACCAAGGGGGCAACGTCGCCGACGGCGACGTCGCGCTGACCGCGGCTCTGGCGTTCGAAAAAATCGGCTCGCACTGGGTCTTTCAACTCGGCCTGGCGGATCAGTTGTTTCTGAACGGCGAAATCACCGAGCGCGTGGGCCTGCTCCTCTACGAGCAACTGCTCCGCGATCCAACGCCGGCCGACTGGAGCACCAGTCCGCTGGAAAGCCTCGCAATTCTCAACACGCCTCATTCCGGACCCTACGAACATTGGTTCGAGGCCGTCATGAAGCGCGGTAAGGACAATCAGGAACTTGCTGTCGAGATTGCCGATCGGGCACGCCGGCATCGATTCTACAGCGCGCTGCCGATGGGAGGTAGGCTGCTGGCATTGCGTTGGCTGTTGGAGGGGCCCGAGGAACTGCTGAGCGACCAGGCCCGCATGGAACGACAGGAATTGCTGACCCGTTATTCGGATTATGACACGCTGGCCCAGCAAGCGCGAAAGCTGCGGGCCGATTTGGCCGCCAAGCCCGCGGTCGAAAATGGGGCGGATGCCCGCCGTGAGCAAGCCGCTCATTTGGCCACGCTATTCAATATCGGCAAGCAGCAAGAAGTCTTGCTGCGGCAGATCGCGGTGCGGCGCGAAGCGGCCGACCTTATTTTCCCCCCAGTTCGCCAGACCAAGGACATTCAGAAAGCGCTGCCGCCGGGCCAGGTTCTGTTGGTCTACTTCGCCACGGGCCAGAACATACACGCTTTTCTGTTCGGTCGCGAAAAATACACCAATTGGCGCCTGACGGCTCCCGCGGTCATGCAGAAGAACCTGACGGGCATGCTGCGCGAGATGGGCCACTTCGAACAAAACCATCAGGTCACCGCCGCCGACCTGAGCAAAGATGCCTGGCGAAAAAGCGGAGCCAAAGTGCTGGAACTGCTCAGCCAAAAACAGCTCGACCTGTCCGCCAAGTTCGACGAGTTGGTCATCGTGCCCGATGGTCCCCTCTGGTATCTCCCCTTCGAGGCCTTGCCGATCGACAAGGCGGGCACGCCGCTGATCTCGCATGTCCGCGTCCGTTATGCTCCGACCGCCGGCCTGGCGATTCCTTACACCAAGCTCGAAAAGCCGCGCCCGACGGTCGGCGTTGTGCTGGGCAAGCTCTATCCCCACGACGACGATACCGTGTCCCAAACCGCCTTCGAACAACTGGGCCGTGCGCCATGCCGGGAGCTATGGCCTGGCCTGCCCCAACCGCCGGCTCCGTCGAGTGTCTATCGCTCGCTGTTCGACGAGTTGATCGTGCTGGACGACATTCGTCCCGGCGAAGATGGCTTCTTCGACTGGTCGCCGGCCCAGGTCGACCGCAACAAGCCGGGCGCCAGTCTGGGCGCATGGCTGCAATTGCCTTGGGGCGGCCCCGAAAAAGTCATCCTCCCCGGCTTTCATAGCGCGGCGGAAAACTCCATGAAACGCGGCGCCACGGGAAACGACCTGTTTATGGCTGTCACTGGGCTCATGGCCGCCGGTGCCCGCACCGTGCTGATCAGCCGTTGGCGGGTCGGTGGCCAGACGAGCTTTGATCTGATGCGCGAGTTCGCGCAAGAACTCCCCCACACCACGCCGGCCGACGCCTGGCAGCGCAGCGTGCTGCTTGTCAGCGGCCGCCCGCTGGACACGGAATCGGAACCGCGCGTGAAACGTGCCAGCGGAGAATCGGGGAGCCCGAACGCCGACAATCCGTTTTTCTGGTCGGGCTACATGCTGGCCGATTCAGGCAAACTGGCGGCGAACGAAGAGGCCCCGCCGCCCCCCGTGTTGAATTTTCAGCAGAAGGCCGCCGGACAAGCACCAGGCAAACCTGCCGGCCTCAAGCCGCTGGCCCCGCCAGGGCCCTTGATGCAGCCCCCCGCCGCACAAGTTCCGCCCCCCGACAAGCTGCCAGACAACACAAAGCTGCCGGACAGGGGCCCAGTGCCTGGCGGTATCCAGGATAATCCGCCAGCGCCAGCCGATCCGGCCGATGAGCTCCGGTCGACCCGAAGAAAAAGAAACCAGCCATGAAGCCGGGAGCCAAGCCGCCTCGGGTCATCAAATCGAAGCCGGAATGAAGCGGGTTTCTCTTCCCGCGGAAAACAAGGAAAGACCCGGTGGGCTTTTTGCCGCGCCTACCACCGGGCCTTCTCTTGCAATAAACGAGAGGCGGCGGATCGAGGATCCGTCGCCGTAGATTGTGGCTCTTGCCTGGGCCTTGACTGTCCGACTTTCACGATCTCATGAAGCTGTGCGGCGCCGCCCCGCCGCACAGCTTCCAGCTCCTGATCCTTTTCCTGATCTTTTACCGCCGAATCAGCCTCAACTTGAGGCTATTCAACTCAGACGGCCACCGCGTCGGTCTCGCCGGTCCGAATACGGATCACGCCGACCAGGTCGCTCACGAAGATCTTGCCATCGCCCACCTGACCGGTGCGGGCAGTCCGCAGAATCGCGTCGATCACTTCCTTCGAATGATCTTCCGAGGTGACGATCTTCGATCTTCACCTTCGGCAGGAAGTCGACCGCGTACTCGGCGCCACGATAGGTCTCGGTGTGGCCCTTTTGCCGGCCGAAGCCGCGAACCTCGGTCACCGTCATGCCCTGGATGCCTTTGGCATTCAAAGCGTCTTTGACCTCTTCCAGCTTGAAATGGCGAATAATGGCTTCAATCTTCTTCATGGGACACACTCCTTCAATTTGCAACGCGTATGAATTTGGCTCGACCGGTTGTCATTGTCCGGTCCGGGCGGTGTTGGCCCCACACGCTAATTGGCCTTTCCGGCTAGACTGTAAAAGCATTCGCCGTGCCCGGTTCGCAAAAGTCGCCAAAATTATTTTGAATTATCCGAAAGCTCTTTCGCCCAAATCACTTGTGACTCTAACGCTCTTCGGTCTTTGCGGTTAACCGCAAGGCCGAAGTCACGTATATGGAACTCGCAACCCTCGTATCGTATCGCTCTAAGCAACATTCACAAAGAGACTTACAGATGGCTCACCCTGCGCAACGCAGAGTCATGCAGGCGCGATCCAATCACATGAACGTGACAACAGCCTGCTGCCGGAACATCGAAGTTTGGAGCTTGGACCTTGGACTTTGAAGACCGACCCGCGCGTCAACGGAAGCTGGAGCCATCCAGACCCGTGGTTCTTCATCAGCCGATAAAGCGTGCCGCGGGGCAACTGGGCCTCGGCGGCGGCCATCTTCACGTCTCCCCCGTGTTTGCTCAGCAGGTCCATCAGATACTGCTTCTCGAATTTGGCCACATGCTGATCGCGCAATTGGAAGTAGCCTTGGGTGCCGCCTTTGAGGGCGTCGGAAGAGCCGCGTTCGCCGGCCGCGGTGACGACTTCGTCCGGCAGATCGTCCAGGCTGATCATGCCCGTTTGACAAAGGGCGATTGCCCGGCGGATGACGTTTTGCAGCTCGCGGACGTTGCCCGGCCAGGCATACTGCGTCAGCACCTGGTAGGCTTCCGGCGTAATGCCGCGTACATTGCGGCCCATTTCGCGCGAATGGCGGTTGGCCAGATATTCGGCCAGCAGGCCAATGTCGTCTCCTCGTTCTCTGAGGGGCGGCAAATCGATCCGCACCACGTTGATGCGGTAATAGAGGTCTTGGCGAAATAGCTGCTGCCGAATCATTTCGTCGAGCTTGCGCGCGGTGGCGGCCACGATGCGCACATCGACGTCGATTTCCTCCCGTCCCCCCACGCGGCGAATCTTCCGCTCCTGCAGCGTCCGCAGCAGCTTGGCCTGCATCATTAGCGGCAGCTCGCCGAGCTCGTCGAGGAAGAACGTGCCTCGGTCGGCAAACTCCAAGAGGCCGATGCGTCGGCTCTCGGCTCCGGTAAACGCCCCTTTCTCGTAGCCGAAGAATTCGCTTTCCAGCAGATTGTCCGGAATCGCGCCGCAGTCGACCGGCACAAAGGGACCCGCGGCTCGCTGGCTGCGGCGGTGGATGCTGCGGGCAATCAATTCCTTGCCGGTCCCGGTTTCGCCGACCACCAATACGTCGACATCCGAGCTGGCGACTTGTTCGATGGTCTCAAATACCTTGCGCATCGCGGGACACCCACCGAGGATGTCGTCGAAGCTATAAGGGCGTTCGACTTGCCGCCGCAACAGCTCGTATTCGGCTCCCATCTGCCGAACACCGAGCAATCGTCGGACGATAATCGGCAGCTCGGCCGGGAGCTGTTGTTGCCCGACATAGTCGGCCGCCCCCAAACGATGGCTGGCGGTCGCCGATTCGACCGAAGGTGTCGCGCTCACCACAACCACGGCAGGCGGACTGTTGAAAGTCTTGATCGCCTCCAACAGCGCCACGGCGCGCTCATCGGGGGGGGCAATCGCCAAGATGACCAGGTCAAACGAATCCTGTTGCAGGCGTTCGATGGCTCGAGCCGCATCCACATCGAAACTCACCCGCGAGATGCCGAGATCAGCCAGCAGGTCGGAATAGCGGGCCTGGCCGGAATTGTCGGGATCGACGACCAAAATGCGAGACTTGATCATGGCGGTCGTTTGGCGGTTCGGGCGCACGGCTCCACGCTAAGCGTGAGTCGACGCGGAAATAGGGGAGTTGGTTCGCAGCGATCCACCCGGACGCTAGCGCTGACCAGTCCTTAGCTTCGACGACCGGCAGGGCCGCGTCAACGGGGCGGCCGCAGGAAGGTCGATTCGGACGGAGTACGTAGGCGAGAGTCCCTAGGCCGGAGGCTGGGCTGTGCCTGACATTTTTAACGCTGCGGACTTGCGGCGGTTCGCTGCGTTCACGTCTGGCCCCCGAAAACTGCTGCAACTGGGACGGCAACCTGGACTGTGCCATGTGTTTGACCCGCGGCAATGGTTGTGCTAATTTCGGCAATGGTTCGCGAGTAATCCCTTCGGCTTCCCTTTTCCGCCAGGTAGTTTCGCTCATGTCTATCAACACCGGTTCAGGTGCTGGTTTTCCCCGCAGTCTGTTTATCATCACGCTGTTGGCCGTCGCGGGCTGTTCAAGCTCGCAGGCGCGGCTTGAAGCGCCGTCGTTGAGCCCCAGTAGCGTCGCCTCGCAGGCGATGGCGGAGTACGACACGAATCACGATGGCAGTATTGACGCGGCCGAACTCGACAAAGCGCTGTCCTTGAAAAGCTCGCTTGCCCTGCTGGACAAGAACGGCGACCAAAAAATCTCCGCGGACGAAATCGCGGCTCGGGTGCAGGCCTGGAAGGATAGCGCGGTTGCCGTCATACCCTGCGTTTGCGTAGTGACGTTCGATGGAAAGCCATTGGCCGGCGCTACCGTCACGTTTGTTCCCGAGAAATTTCTCGGACCTGGGTTCAAGCCTGCGATTGGCACGACCACGTCCGAGGGGATCGCGAGCATGTCGGCCGAAGGCCTCGAGCGCAACGGGGTGAAGCTCGCGGGAGTGTATTGCGGATTCTACAAGATCACGCTTTCCAAGACCGATGGCGGCAAGGAAGTGGTTCCCGATCGCTATAACACGCAAAGCGAATTGGGCCTGGAAGTCGGCCCCGACGTGCCAGCCCTGCAAAGCGCGCTTAAATTCGATATCAAGAAATAAGCCGTGAGGACGCCTGCGGCTGCGCGGCGAGCCAGAGCATCGTGGACCCTGGTGTCCGTAAAACGAAGGTCGACCTGGATCCCTACGCGGCGGCGGAGAGTCTGACAAAGGGCCGAATCTGGAGGTGTGTGTGCGAGCGTTTACGGCTGTAATTGAGCCCTTCAGGGACACGGGCCTGTTTGTCGGCTACGTTCCGGGCTTCCCCGGTGCCCATTCGCAGGGGGAAACGCTCGACTAGGTTGCAGCAGAACTTGGCCGAGGTCATCGCGATGCTACTTGAGGACGGCGAACCCCGGCTCGAGTCAGAGTTCGTTAACCGGCCGTGAAGCCTAGCCCGGCCGCGCGAGCCCTTTGACTGGAAGCCGATTGGTGGATGCGGGTAGGTTCCGTCGCCGCCTATCGAACGCGCTGTGTCGGCGCCGATGAACGCCTTCATTTCGCGATAGAAGCCCGCCAGCGCGGTCTCCAGCCGCGCCAACGCCTCTGTGGCGGCAGGCAGGTTTCCGTCGCCGCCCAGCAATTCGATTTCGTGCGCGAGTTGCTGCAAAGACTCGGCTCGGAAAATCTGCAAAGTCCCTTTGAGCGTATGGGCGGCTCGCCTCAAGGCGGGGCCGTTCTGAGCCGCAAGGGCGTGTTGCATGTCGGAGACCAACTGGGGACCTTCGGCCAAGAAAGCCGTCATCACTTCCCCCATGAGTCGCCGATCACCACCCAGTTCGCGTTGGACGCTGGGCCAATCGACGGTGAACTCGACCGGGGATGCCGGCTCGGGTTGGTCAACCGCGGGCGCCTCCGAGCCAGGCGCAAACAGATGCGTCAGCGCTTCATGAAGGTCGCGTTGCCGCATTGGCTTCGCAACGTAGCCGTCCATGCCCGCCTCCAGACAATGTTCGCTGTCTCCCTTCATAGCATGCGCCGTCATGGCCACGATGGGAATATGCCGTCCACTGTTTTTTTCCAGTTCCCGAATACAGGCGGTGGCCTGAAACCCGTCCATTTCCGGCATTTGCACGTCCATCAGCACCAGGTCGAACGGCTTGCTCTGGTAGCAAGCGACGGCTTCCCGACCGTTAGTGGCGACGGTCACATGATGCCCCCATTTTTGCAGCAGTCCCATGGCCAATCGCTGGTTAACCACGCCATCCTCGGCCAGCAGGATTTGCAGCGACCGAATCGGCGGCTCGGCCGGCTTGGCTTCGTCCGGGACGCCGGCGATGCGCGGCTCCAACGCGAGCTGCCCGCTGAATGGCGGTCAATAATTCCGATTGCTTGACGGGCTTGGTTAATTGAGCCGAGACAGCGACTTTTTCCAGGCGGGCCGTTTCGCTGCGCCCGTCGTCGGAGGTGAGCACAATCACCGACATCCCGGCCAAAGGGACGCTGCCGCGAATGTGGGAAATCAGGGTATAACCGTCCATTTCCGGCATTTGCACGTCGGTCAGCAGCAGTGGAATCGGGCTGCCGGTGCTAGCCCGCTCGTGCAACGATTCGAGGGCCGCCGAGCCCGACGCGGCCAGGGCCGGAGTCATCCCCCAGGAGCGCACCATTTCCTCCAGAATGCGGCGGTTCGTGGCATTGTCGTCCACGATCAGAACATGCGTGCCTTGCAATTCGGTCGTCCGCGCGCAGCGGCAGGCTTGGTTTGGCATCGCTGAGCGCCAGCGCACGGTGAAGGTAAACGTGCTCCCTCGGCCCGGTTCACTGCTCACAGTCAATCGGCCTCCAAACAACTCGACCAGCCGCGAGGAGATCGCCAGACCCAGACCCGTGCCGCCAAATCTGCGCGTTGTGGAACCATCGGCCTGAGTGAATGCCTCGAAAATCTCGTCTTGCTTCTCGGGCGGAATGCCGATGCCCGTGTCGGTCACGGTCAAACGCAGGACCACGCTGTTGCTGGAATCGCCGGGGGACGCCGCGTCGAGCCCCACGTCGACGACAATTTCGCCACGCTCCGTGAACTTAATGGCGTTGCCTACGAGGTTCACGAGAATTTGCCGCAGCCGCAATGGGTCGCTACGGAGCACGTCGGGCACGTTCAGGGCAATGTGGTAGGCCAGTTCCAGTCCCTTGTTGTGAGCACGCAGGGCCAGCGACTTCATCGTATCACCGACCAACTCCCAAAGCTGGAAGTCAACGGTCTCCAAGTCCAGCTTGCCGGCCTCGATCTTGGAGAAGTCGAGAATCTCGTTGATGATCCCCAGCAGCGACTCGCCCGCGTGCAACACCATCAATTGATAGTCTCGCTGCGAGGGGGTCAGTTGCGTGTCGAGCAAAAGTTCCGTCATACCGATGACGGCGTTCATCGGCGTGCGGATTTCATGGCTCATGTTGGCCAGAAAATTGCTCTTGGCCCGATTTGACGATTCGGCGGCCGCTTTGGCTCGCGAGATCGCGTCGAGGGCCAACAAATGTT
Organism: uncultured Planctomycetia bacterium; assembly: GCA_963807715.1. Lineage (GTDB taxonomy): Bacteria > Planctomycetota > Planctomycetia > Pirellulales > PALSA-1355 > CAWECK01. The sequence continues at coordinate 237,932 of CAWECK010000007.1, read as the reverse complement.
CGCTGATGTCCACGATGCCGCAGAGCACGACGAGCCCCTCTTCCAACGCCAGCGGACTGAGCTCGATCTCGATTGGAAATTCTTCGCCATGCTTCCGCCGCCCTTGCAACTCGCGGTCGATGGCCGTGCGACGGGCGACCGGTTGGCTGATGTAGCCCGCTATGAGAGCCGGATGATTCGATCGAAATCGCTCCGGAACCAACACCGCCACGTTTTGTCCCACCAATTCGCCGGCCGGATAATCGAAGAGCTGTTCGGCTCTCGAATTGACGACCAGCATCCGTCCCGTCGGGTCGACCATCATCAGTGCGAAAGGACAGCTTTCCACCATGCGCCGCAATCGCTCTTCCCCCCGTTTGCGCTCGGTGATGTCCTTGGCCGCGGCAAACAAGGATTGCTCGCCAGGCCGGACCGCGCGGCACGACCACAGGAGCCACTTGTAGGCACCATCTTTGCAGCGGTAGCGGTTCTCGAATCGGACGGTGTCTTGACCGTGTTCCAGGGAGCGCATTTCGGCCAGCGTGGCGGCTCGATCGTCGGGATGCACGAATTCGAGAAACCGAGTTTGGCAGAGCTCCTGCTCGGAATAACCGAGGGTCTGCTGGAAAGCCGGATTGACGCGATGGAAATATCCGTCGACGCCGGCGATGCCCAGCAGATCGAGCGAGGCGTCGAACAAACGCTCTCGTTCGGTGATCGCTCGCTGGCCTTCCGCCCGTTCGTGCTGCAAGGCTGCATCGGCTGCCGCAAGCTCGTCCGTTCGCTGGCCGATCGCCGCTGCCAGGCTGTGGCTTGACGAGTCCAGCGTCTCCCGCGCTCGCCGGAACCGCCGGCCCATGATCGCCACCGCCCAACACAGAAGCAGAGCGATCGCGCCGTTGGCGAAAACAAGGCCGGGGGACATGGCGAGTTGGGAATTCGCCCCGCCCCAAATTGCGGCCGCCGCCGCCCCGACAATCAGCAACGAACTGCATGCCGCCGCAATATAAACGGCCTGCGGCCAGACTAAGAGCACGGCCGCTACCGTCGCCACATACAAGACTTCAATCGCAAATTCAGGCTGCAACCAGATATCACAGAGGAAAATCGGCAATGCGAACAAGCCATAGATTGCCACGGAAGCCGCCAGCCTAATGTGCGAGTTTGTCTTGCGGTTGCTCATGTCGATCACGTTGCGGCCCCGATTTGGACTGTCTAAACTCTACCACGAGATAAACTTGCGACAATCAGCCAGTCGGCCTGTCAGCTCAATTCAACCATCGACCAAGGGCCCCGCCTGATGCCCGCTGGCACGGGAGAACGTACCGATCTTTCCACCTTTCCTGCCTGCCATGCGACGGACTCGCGGAGCCGGGTCCTGGCTCCTGAAAATTCTGCCAGCCTGGGGTTGAAATGTTCGCGTTTTAAGGGACAATGACCCGTTTGCCCCTGGCTGGCAATTCGTCGCTAGCGACTGGGCTCCCCGGTCAGTGCCTGGGTGGCGGGCGACGGCGTTGACAAAACGTCGTTGAAGGTCGTTATTCCTCGCAGTCGTTGATGTGAAGTCAATTTTGTCTCGATTTGACCAGTGAAGGACGCCCTATGGCGGATGTGCTTAACGTAGAAGTGCGGACGGCGGATGGAAAACGAGTCGCGCGGCGGTTGCGCCGCAATGGGGCTGTGCCCGCGATTCTTTATGGCCACGGCGAGAGCAATGTGTCTCTCTCGCTGAAGGCGGACCAGATCTCGGCCGCGGTTCGGCATGGCTCGCGGGTCGTCGAGCTGCAGGGGGCCGCAAACGAAAAGGCCTTTATCCGAGATTTGCAGTGGGACGTGTACGGTGTCGATATCCTGCACGTCGACTTTGCCCGCGTCTCGGAACACGAACGCATCAGCGTCGAAGTGAAGGTCGGCCTGCGTGGCGAAGCCCCGGGCATTAAAGACGGCGGCGTGGTTGAGCACTTGGTCCACGAGGTGGAAATCGAGTGCGAGGCACTTTCCATCCCGGAAAAACTGTTCCTGAGCATCAACGAATTGAAAGTTGGCGACTCGTTCCTCGTGTCTGCCATTCATTTGCCCTCGGGCGTGACACTGCTGTCGGATCCCGACCAGATCGCGGTCCAATGCGTGGTCCCTGTCGAGGCCGAAGAGGCGGAACCGGGCGAAGGCGCCGCAGAGCCCGAGGTGATTGGCCGCAAGGCGGAAGAAGATTCGGACGACGAATAAATCAAGATTGGCCGTTCGCGGCGGATTTGTCAGCGCATGAAACTCATCGTGGGGCTGGGCAATCCTGGCCGCAAGTACCAGGGAACTCGGCACAACGTCGGCTTTCTGGTGCTGGACGCGTTGGCCTCGCGGCACGCGGACGGCAAGCGAAAGAGCGACTTTCAGGCGGAGTTGGTCGGAGCGAACCTGGGTGGCGACAAGGCACTGCTCTTGTGGCCGCAAACGTTCATGAACTTGAGCGGTGCCAGCGTTCTGGCGGCGCGAGACTTTTATAAGCTGTCCGACGCCGACGTGATGATCGTGTGCGATGACTTTAACCTGCCGTTGGGCAAATTGCGGTTGCGAAAAGGGGGTTCGGCAGGTGGACAAAAAGGTTTAGAAAACATCGTGCTGCGGCTGGGCACGCAAGAGGTGCCCAGGCTGCGGATCGGCATCGGTTCGCCCCCGAGCGGACGCGACCCGGCCGATTTCGTGCTCAGCAAATTCAAAGCGGACGAACAGACGGAAATTGAGATCGCCATCGCTTGCGCGGCCGATGCCGTAGAGGTTTGGGCTCGCGAAGGCATTGAAGTCTGCATGAACCGGTTCAATTCCGGCGCATGAAAATTATTAAGCGGTAATTCCAACAAGATCTGAAATTCCAAAGAGCTACGAGGAGCATTGTCTTGGCCGAGAACGTCTACGAAGGGATGTTCATACTGGATTCCAACCGGTATGTCGCGATCCGGCCGGCACCGCCGGTCAGGTCACTGAATTGATTGAAAAATTTGGCGGCCAGATCCTGGCCAGCCGCTTGTGGGAAGAGCGACGCCTGGCGTACCCCATCAACGGGCACCGCAAGGGGACGTACTGGCTAACCTACTTCCGGCTTGAGAGCACGCAATTGTCGTTACTCAACCGGCAGTGCCAGATCAACGAAAATATCGTGCGGATGCTGTTTCTGAAGGTCGATCCGCGGATTGTCGACGTGTTGGTCAGCCACGCTCAGGCTGGCACCGCTGGTCGCCGCCCGATGGCGGAAACGCAAACGCCAGTGGCTGTGGGAATTGGGTCTGAAATTGAAATCGTTGACGCTTTGGAAGACCTGTAAAGCAAGTGTTCCTTGGGGGAGAGGGGGAGGATATGGCCAGTTACAATCGCGTTATTTTGATCGGAAACTTGACGCGGGATCCCGAATTACGCTACACCCCTGCCGGCAAAGCCGTGACCGAGCTCGGTCTGGCCGTCAACGACCGCCGCAAAGGGCCCAATGGCGATTGGATTGAAGAGACGACTTTTGTGGACGTAACGCTTTGGGAACGGCAGGCGGAAGTCGCCAGCGAATATTTGACCAAGGGCTCCCCAGTGCTCATCGAAGGCCGGCTGAAATTGGATACCTGGGAAAAGGACGGCAAGAAGAACTCCAAGCTCCGCGTCGTGGGCGAAAAGATGCAGTTGCTGGGCAGCAAGGGCGGGTCTGGAGGAGGTGGCGGCGGAGGAGGAGGATCGACGGCATCTCGCGGGCGGTCGGCCGGTTCCCAGGACGAATACAGTCAGCCGGCCAGCGCCGAGCCCCAGGGCGGCGCAGACGATGATATTCCGTTCTAACTGGGACATTCCATTCCAACTGGGCCGCTTTATCAGCCAGGCAAGCAAGTAGCCCGAACACGCAAACAGAACCTACTAGACTCGATTCCAGCTTTTCAGAGAGACGTATTCATGGCCAACTCGAACATCAAGCATGCCCGCCGAGCCTCCAAGCGGCTGCCGCGCGGCAAGCACAGCGGCGTGGAATTGCTGCTCATCCAATCGGTCGATCACGTGGGCAAGCAGGGAGACGTCGTCGAAGTGAAGCGCGGCTACGCGATGAACTACCTGTTGCCGCAAGGGCTGGCCACCATCGCCACCGACCATCACAAGCGGATGGTGGACAAGCATCGCGCCAAGCTCCAGGAGATCCAGAACGCCCGCATGGCCGGACTCCGCACCTTGGCCGAACAAATCGCCAAGCAGAGCGTGACGATCGAAGCCAACGCCAACGACGAAGGGCATCTGTACGGCTCGGTCGGCGCCCGGAAATCGTCGCCGCCATGAAGCGCAACGAGATTACCGTCACGGCAGACCAGGTCCGTCTGAAGGGCCCGCTAAAGGAGCTCGGCTTGTACACCGTGGCCATTCATCTTGGCCAGGATATCGAGGCCGAGCTGAAGGTCTGGGTCGTGCCGACCGTGACCGACGAACCGGAAGCGACTCGCGAAAAGCCGGGCGACAGGCAGGCCAGCAAGCCTGAGAAGGCCGCCAAGACGGATAAGGCCGAGAAAAAGTAGTCGACGCGGTTCGGTGCTGCGACCCTTTGACGCTGCGACCCTTTGACGCTTGGGGCTGCTGCATCCGCCTTTGCGTGCCGTGGTGCATGGTTCGCCTGACAACACCCCACGGTTACGTTCCCAGGGAAAGGGACTCCCCATGTCTGCTCTCAAGCATTTCGACGCGCCGCATGCCGCGGCCCCGGATGTGGCCATGCTCGACCGTCAGCCTCCGCGCAGCCTCGAAGCCGAACGGGGCGTGCTGGGGAGTATCCTGATGCTGCCGGATGTCTGTGACGATGTGGCGCTGATCGTCCGTCCCGAGGACTTTTACGATACGGCCCATCAAAAGTTGTACGCCCACATGCTGGCCATGCACGGCGACGGCGGACGCATCGACGCCGTGCTGACCGCGGAGCGGCTCAAGAGCGCCGGCGACTATGAAATGGTAGGGGGCGCCGCCTATCTGGCCGAGCTGCTGAATTCGGTCGCCACCCCGGCTCATGCCACTTACTATGCGAACATCGTGCGCGAAAAGGCCACGTTACGCGCGCTGATCCACTCCAGCACCGAGATCCTGCGCGACGCCTACGACGCCACCAGCGACCCGCGTGAAATGCTAAGCCGCGCCGAGCAAAAGATCTTTGCGATTTTCGACAGCCATGGCGGCAATCAGGTAACCAGCATTTCCAACATTTTGCAAGAGGCCATGGTTCGCATCGATGCCCGCATGAAGCACGATCATGTCATCGGCGGCATCGAGACCGGTTTCACGGATTTTGACACGCTCACGGGTGGTTTGCATGATTCGGAGCTGATCATCCTGGCGGCTCGCCCCAGTATGGGCAAGACGGCGATGGCGCTGAACATCGCCGAACATGTCTCGATGGTTCGCCAGGTGGGCACCCTGTTCGTGAGTCTGGAAATGTCGTCGGTCGAATTGGCCGATCGCATGTTGTGTTCGTTGGCGGAAGTGAACGGACAGCGGTTGCGCAACGGCACGATCTCGAACGACGATCGGCGCCGCCTGGTGGAAAAGGCCGCCGACATGAGCCAGGCGCCGCTGTTCGTGGACGACACTCCCAGTCGCACCATTACCGAAATCGCGGCCGGCGCTCGCCGCTTGAAACGCAAGCACGGGCTGGGCCTGATCGTCATCGACTATTTGCAGTTGATTGAGCCCGACAACCAACGAGACCCGCGACAGGAGCAGGTGGCGCGGATCGCCCGCCGCCTCAAAGGCTTGGCGCGCGAGTTGTCGGTGCCGGTGCTTTGCCTGGCCCAGTTGAACCGGCAGGCGGAAGTTTCCAAGGAAAATCGTCCGCGACTGAGCCACTTGCGCGAGAGCGGAGCCATCGAGCAAGATGCCGACGTCGTGATGTTCGTCCATCGCGAAGAGTACTTCCAAACGAACGACGAAGACCGTCAGCGGGTAGCCGGGCAGGCCGACATCATCGTGGCCAAGCAGCGCAACGGGCCTATCGGCGACGTGAAGCTATCCTGGAAAAAGGACTTTACCCGGTTCTGCAACGCGACGCAGCGTCCCTACGACGAATTCGAGAAGTATAACAACCAGACATTCTGATGCCTCTCTGGCGTCCGGTTTCGCGATCATTGCGCCGCTTGAAGGGCATTGCCTACGGCGACGCCGGCTGCTTGGCGCTCGTCGTGGATTTGCCGCTGGCGGCCGGGGGTTTCGCGCCGGCCGCCGGCTTGTCACTGGCCGCCGGTTTGTTGCTTTTCGCCGGCGTGTCACTTGTTGCCGGTTTGTCGGCTCCCGCAGGTTTATCGCCCGTCGCCGGTTTCTCACCGGCGGCCGGTGTAACGCCCGTCGCGGGTTTTTCGCCGTCGATTGCGGGGGGCTGATCCTTGCCAGTCTCCGTCGGCGGGTTATTGGGCTCAGGCGCCTTTAGCTTGGGGACCCATTTCTTAGATTCCGCCGTGATGTTGATTCTCTGGGCATTGATCACGACATCCTTAAGGATGAAATCGTCGGTGATTTGCTTATCCACCTGGCTCAGGTAGTATCCGTAGCGATCGATCGAATCATATAGTTCGTCGATCAAAGTCGAGTCCACGGCCATCAGCGGATATTTATCCAGAACCTTTCGCCACTGCTGGAATCCTTCATCGTACAGCTTTCCAGCCTCGATCAGATTGGCCGATTTGAAGGTTTGCTCGGCCTGGTGGATCGCCTTGCGCGCGCTGACCGTCTCGTCGTCGCGTTCCATATCGCATCGCCCGCGCCAGTATTCAAAGTTCACGATTTCCCGGTGCCGATCGATGATGTAGGCCGTTTGTTGATCTTCTTGGGCCGCTTTCGCCAACTGCAAGGCCTGTAGCCGATCTTTTTCGGGGGTTTTTTCGGCCACTTCGTACGGCGTCGGATTTACCTTAGCGTCAATAAGATCTGCCGCCGGCCGCTCGTTTAGTGGTCTTTCTTCTTTCGGCATTTCGGCGATCTTGCGTTCTGCGGCAGATAGCTTGGCAATGCGTTCCGCGCGGATTTGTTCGCGAACGACGGAGGTCAGCTTATCCAACTCCGCGAGCTCCTCGTTGGCGCGCTGTTGCAGCCGTTCCTGGTCGTTCAGGCGAATGATCGTGTTATAGGTTGTGGGCAGATCGCGGTTTCCGTAGTCGCTCCAGGCCTTGCCGGCTTTGCCCCAGGCGATCTTGGCGACTTCGCCGAAGGTGCCGTCTTCTTCCAGCGCATCGGCGTAGTTGATTTCGCACATCGGGCGATTCGAATGGAACACCAGCGGGCTGTTCCCCTTAATGGGCACTCCCCGTTCGTCGACCAGTTTTTCCGCCTTTTCAAACCACCATTCGCCGACCAGCCAATTGTCTCGCTCGGACCGCCGCCGATTCGGATCGTCGGCCTTGTGGAAGTCATCGTCCTCTCGAAACATCTGACGGTACAGCACGCGCTCATCGGCACGGCCGATCTTTTGGGAAATATACCAGCCGATGTCCCACAGCAAACGCGGCTCATGTTCGTTGTAGAGCGTGCCTTCTTTGAGGAAATTAATTCCCCGGATGACCCATTGATAGCGATCGTGATAGTCGTCGAATTCCACCGCCACGTTGTACGACATGTTCCAGCCTTGAAACTGCCATACGGAAACGAAATTCGGCTGCAGCTTGGTGATTTGTTCCAGCGTGGCCGACAAACTCGTCCAATCCTCCACCTTCTTGTAGTAGTTGGCCTTTTCCCAGAGGATGTTCGCCGCGATGCCTCGCAACCCCAACGTCGCCAACTTCATGGTTTCGCCGGCCGGATCGATCTCACCCAGGTTGGTCTGGCTGAGATTATGGGCGCTGCGAAACCGTGCCAGTTGCCCGCCTTGAGATTCGCTTGTGGCCGGCTGGCTCAGATACGAGAGGGGCAGCAGCAGCACGGCCACGGCGCAAACGTAGCCGACTTTGCGAATGAAAGAGCGTTGTTCGTTCATCGGGCCACCTCGCGCGTCTTCAGGATGAATGTGCCGACCACGGCGACGGCCAGCAAATAACCCACGGTCAGCATGGATTGCACCAAAACCGTGTCCAGCGGAACGTCAAAGCCGTAGGCCACGTGGTCGATATTGCCGAAACGATGGAAATCCGGCAGTAAATAGGCGGCCCCCTGCATCAGCCCCGTCAGGACTTTGTCGACGAACTGCATGGCGTCCCGCGCGAGGCCTTCGTCAAGGGGCGAGGTCTGGTTCGCTTGCTGGTAGATCCGCACCATCGATTCCACCGGTCCGCCCCCCACGGCCGCGCCGCTGGCGAGATCCGCAATGGTGTCGGCGAAGAATCCCACCACAATGCTCGCCGATGGTCGCCAGCATGGCTACCGGACCGCTCAGGAACGTGCTGAACAAAACCCCCAGGCCGGTGACCAGCAATAACTGAAACCAGATGCCCATGTGACCTTTGAGGAAGTTCAACTCGAACGAGGAATCGCGGGCCTTCAGATACAGGTCCGCTTTTGCCATACCGTAGTATTGGGCAGGGGCCAGACATTGTAGCACCAGTTCCACGCTACCCTCGGGAGTGACCAGGTCTTTGAACAGGTCGAGCGGCGGGCCGCTCGGATTGCCCGCGTCTTGCAGCGTCAGTGGGATGTCCTGGTGATCGATCTGGGCGTCCTTGGCACGGAAGGTTCGGATGGTGCTCGTGCGGCCGGTCTTGGGATTGCGTACGACCAGGCTGCCCAAAATGCCTTCGTCGATCTTGCCCTTCCAACTGCGGAAGACGCGGATCGTCATTTCCACCGGCAGTCCGTCGGTGAATTGGTCGCGCGTGACGTTATCGAAGGTCCAAATGGCCGATGCCAGGCTGCCTCCTTCAATAAAACTGCGGTAGGTCCATTCCTTGCCGACACTGATCCCCTTGCCGGGCTGCCCCCAACGGTCTTTGAACCTCAAACTTCCGTACCTCGGCACTCGGGCCACAAAGATGCCTTCCGGCCCACCAAGCGCATAGCCCGACTTGGACCTTTCACTGGGCATGATTTCGTGCCAGTGCCCGTGCTTGACGTCGGTGCTGCCGCTCCCCTCGACATCAACGGTGACTTCGTGCCGGTGCCCCTGAGCGAGGGAAGTGCGGCCTGACTTGCCGCTGGCCGTCGGCGTGGAAAGGGTTTGCAATGACTCCACGTCGACATCATGCGTATGGTTCAGCCCGCGCTTGACGAAGACATAGCTGCACGTTCCCATGACGGCCAGCAAGACCGAGCCAATCAGCGAAAATCCCAGGATGCGGCCCAAGACAATTTCACTGCGGCGGCACCGGCTTGGTGACGATCGTGTAGATCGTGCGGTTTTTCATGTCGGCCGGCAAGCTGAACACGCTCAGAAACAGGGCCAGCGCGAGAATCAACAGGTTGGTCGCATTCAATACGAAGTTCAAATACAGCCGGCCGGGATCGAAGCTGTTGGGATCCAGAAACCAACCCGCAAACGCCAAAATGATGGCAAACAGCACAAACACGATCCATACCCGGCGGCGCAGCGACTCCTGAATTGCCAAGCGGGCCAGTGCCCAGATCCGTCGTGGAGAGGCCTCGATCAGGTCGAAGACGCTCGCTTTCACCACCTGGTAAGTGATGTCGCCGCCGCGCATCGGACCATATTGCACGGCGACCACGGTGTAGCCCACCACCAGGGCCAGCACCGAGACGCCTCCCACCATCGCCAGGAAAAACCAGAACGCCGGCAGAATCCAATTCAGGAAAACTACAGGATCTGTTTCAAGAACCATGACTTGCTTCGCTACCGAGTAGGTCGAATTGCCGTGCCGCCAATGCCGTTCAAAGTTTGCCGCCGTTCAACGTGAGTCCGCTGCCGAACAACGTTAGTTCTGAGGAGACTCCTGGTCGTGGCGGACGCGCCGCCCCGGCCTGGCCTCGCTGTCTCGCACGATGCTGAGGAATAGTTCCTCAAGGGTCGTGGTCGGATTTTCCATAGCCAGCAGTGAGCCATGATGCCGCTCGATGACGGCTCGAATCTCGCTCTTGGCGGCTTCCGTCAGGTCGGTCGCCCGGATTTGGGTCACTGCCGTGTCTTTTAGCAGCGAGTCCACGCGGCCCAACTCCTTTAACTCGCCCTGATGCAGAATGGCAATCCGGTCGCAAACATCCTGCACGTCGGCCAATAAGTGACTGCTCATCAGAACCGTCTTACCCTGGCTCTTGAGCTTGATGATCAGATCCTTCATTTCCCGGGTGCCGATCGGATCCAGGCCGCTGGTGGGCTCGTCCAGCAAGATCAGCTCCGGATCGTTGATCAGGGCCTGCGCCAGGCCGATGCGCCGCGTCATCCCTTTCGAGTACTCTTTCAATTGCCGGCGTTTCGCCCAACCCAGACCGACCATTTCAATCAGGTCTTGCGTGCGCTGCTTCCGCACGTCGCTGGGCATGTTGAACAGTCGCCCGTAAAAATCGAGCGTTTCCTCGGCGTTCAAGAAGCGGTACAGGTAGGATTCTTCCGGCAAATAACCGAGCCGCTCGTTCTTCGACACATCGGTCGCCTCTTGGCCGAAGACCAAAGCCTGCCCGCTGGTCGGAAAAAGCAGGCCCAGCAACAACTTAATGGTGGTTGTCTTGCCTGATCCATTGGGCCCCAACAGCCCGAAAATTTCGCCGCGGCGAACTTCCAGGTCCAAAGCTTTGAGCGCTCGCACTTTCTCGCGCCCCAGAAGTCGCGGTACACCTTCGAAAGATTGCGGGTCTCGATGACTACGTCGGCGGACATAAACCAAGGTTCCTGAGTTCAACACAACACCCCTTGCGGGGCGCCGGAATAAATGCGACCGGTGCTAACTGTCGACAAAATTGGCCGCCAAGCTGCCGGCTAGACGAGCGCCGGCTGGACGCTGATGAGAAGCGCACCAGGCGTCAGGCTGACCGTCTTACGTTACTCGCGCCCGAGGGTTCGCTCAGCGACGGAAGACCGGCGAAAGAGCCGACGGCGCCAGCCCCAATCGCGGGACAAGAAGCCCCAGTGTATGCCGCCACGACATGCCTGGCAAGGAGCCAAGAGAGGGCCGTAGACGATACCGGATGCCGTGTGTTAATCTTTGATGAGCTATGGGTTTATGGCATGTTATTCTTAATAGCTGGGACCTGTCCCCCAACAATGTCCACGTCGATGATCGAGTGCGACGCGACCGAAGCCTTTCTGGTCAGCCGCATTAATTACGAGCGGACGCTCAACGTTCCGTATCAGGGCGACTTCAAACTCGACCGGATGCGAGATCTCATGGCCCGGTTGGGCAATCCGCAGCTGACGTTGAACGTCGTTCACGTGGCGGGCACCAAGGGTAAAGGCTCCACGGCTGCCATGATTGCCGCCGTGTTGACCGCGTCCGGGCACCGAGTCGGGCTTTACAGTTCGCCCCATTTGGAACGCGTGGAAGAGCGGATCGCGATTGACGGCCGGCCCTGCTCGCACCAAACCCTGGCGGAACTTGTCCAAACCGTGCGACCGGCGGTCGAAGCACTCGATCGGGCAGCCGCTTTGGACAACAGCGCAGCCTCGAGAAACCGACGCGGCTGTGCAGCGGGAAATTGCCGCGAAAGCCACCGCACCGCTGGGTGCTACGTACTTCGAAACCATCACGGCTATGGCGCTGTGCTATTTTGCCGAGCAGCGAGTCGATTTTGCCGTGCTGGAAGTCGGACTCGGCGGACGGCTCGATTCCACCAACATCTGCCAGCCCATGGTCGCCGCGATTACCAGCATCAGCTTTGACCACGTGCAGCAATTGGGCAACAGCCTGGCGGCGATCGCCGGCGAAAAGGCCGGCATCATCAAGCCCGGCGTGCCGGTGGTCAGCGGCGTCATCGAAGCGGAGCCGCGGAGCGTGATTGAAGCAGTCGCCGGTGCGTCGGGTTCGCGGCTCGTGCAACTTGGACGCGACTTCGACTTTGCCTACCATCCACCTCGGCATTTGGAAGACCGGCCCGCGCAAGGCAGCATCGATTTTATGAATCTCATCCCGGCGGAGCAGGGCAGCGGTGGCCAGACGATGGCCGAAGCCGCCCATTACCGCAATTTGTCCATTGGGTTATTGGGCGCTCATCAGGGGGCCAACGCAGCCGTCGCGGTAGCCACGCTAGGCGAACTGCGCAGCCAAGGCTGGACGGTCCCCGAGTCGGCGCTCCGCCGTGGCCTGGCGGAGGTCCAGTGGCCGGCGCCTGGAGGTGCTCCGGCGGCGCCCGACGGTTTTGCTGGACGCGGCCCATAACGTTGCCTCGGTGATCGCGTTTCTTCAGGCGATCGAAGAGAGTTTCGTGGCACGGCGGCGGGTTTTGATTTTTGCCACAACCCGCGATAAAGACGCGCGCGGCATGCTGGAATTGCTGCTGCCGAGATTCGACGAAGTGATTCTCACGCGCTACGCAAACAACCCGCGAGGTGCGCCCCTTGAGGAGTTGGCAGCATTGGCCGGCCCGATTTCCACCCGGCGGCTGACGATCTGTCCCGATCCGCCAGCGGCCTGGCGAGCGGCTTGCGTTGAGGTTGGCCCGGAGGATCTGATCGCCATTACGGGGTCCTTCTTCATCGCCGCGGAGATGCGCACCGCGATGCAGGAGAATCCGCTGCCGCTGTAGGGGTCCGGCCGTCGAAGGCAACGTCTTTAGAACCTGGCTGCGAGTGGCCGCAGGTTGAGCGAACGAAACTCGATCGCGGCTCCGTTGGATTGCAGCATGATTTTGCCGCGGCGCAAGCTGCAATGGCTGGCTTCATTCACGGTATGGCCGTTGAGGCGGACCGTGATGCGATCTTCGTCGCAGATGCATTCCAGCAGGTTCCACTCGCCGACAGGTTTTTCGAGTTCGTCGGGGCCGCGAAAGCCGACAACATCTTTCCAGTCGCCGCTCGGAAAGCGTTTGACGAAGCCGGCGCTAAAAACCGTGGGGATTGCTCCCGGCTTGTAATAGTGCAGCATCTGCGGCTGGCCGTCGTCTCCCTGGACGCGGGTTTCGGACTCGGCGGCGAAGCTCACCGGATGGTCCGCATCGGGAGCCATCACCTTCAAGTCGCCAGTGCTCCCTTCGATAATCGTGCTCTTGATCGACCGCATCCAGGCTCCTTTGACCGTCCCATCGTTCCCGTCGCAGTGCAGCAGCACTCCGCTGTGCCGCGCTCGTTTTTCGCGAGGAGGCCAGGTGGGGCCGGCCCAGCGGTATTCGGCGGTCAAATGGTAATTCGAGTAGGCCTTGATCGTGGTCAAACCGCCCGTGCATTTTCCGGAAATTCGCAGGATGCCGTCTTGAACCGAAAAGACGCGACCAGGATCTTTATTCTTGCCAAAATGCTTTTGGGGCGCGTCGAGCCAGGTGTAAAAGCCTTGCAGGTCGATGCCATTGAAGAGCTTGATTTCCGGCGCGCCGCGCCGCTCAGCCGCAGCCGATAGAGGCCGGGTGCCGGCACGACCCCGGTCGCTGGGGCGTAAGGATCGTCGACAGCTTGCGGTTGCGCCAATGCAACGACTGCCACGGGTGCGGTGTTACTCACCGCGGCGGGGGCGCCCGCCGGCGAGTTTGCCGCCGGCATCACGGCCACGAGCTGTATTTGCGGGTGCGGTTGGAATTGCGGCACAGCTTGTTGCGGCGCCGCAGCAAGCGGCGCACTCGACCTTCGGCGGATCAGCGGGCTTAGCCGCGTCAGCAACCCGGTCGGAGACTTTCACGCTGAAGGCAACCAGCACGGGAGCCAGCACCGTTACAAACACAGTGGCTCCCGCTTTGGCAATCCAATGATCGTCGATTTTGGCTTCCACCCGCATGTTCGCTTCTCCGCAGGGTCGAGCAGTCGGGCGGTCCGCCCAAAAGCCGGGCGTCGAATGCCTCTGCGACGCGCCGACTGTCTCGCATGAAAAGCTTAGTTCGCGGATTGCCCGTTCGCGCGAAGAATTGGCCCGCACTGGCGCGTGGCAGAAACGCCACGCGTTGGCATTTTCGGACATCCGCAGGCAGTGAGAAGTCGGGCGAATACGGATTCGAGAATTCTGAACCCAGGGGCTCAAAACAACTCGTGAATCGGTTGTCCGTTGTTTTCGACGATGAAGCGAGGCCGGCCTTGGTTATCCAGGTACGTGGCGTCGAGCGGCACGCCCATGGTGCGATAGATCGTTGCGGCCAGATCGCCCGGCGTGACCGGCCGATGCTTGATGTCGCTGCCGTCTCGCTCGGTCGCCCCCAGGACCTGCCCGTGCCGCAAGCCCCCGCCGGCCAGCGCCATCGACATGCAGGCGGGCCAGTGGTCGCGGCCGTCGGTGCTGCCTTGGCTTCCCATGTGGGGCGTGCGCCGAACTCGCCCATGGCGATGATGAGCACCTGGTCGAGCAACCCGCGCTCTTCGAGATCGCTCACCAGGGTGCTGATCAGGTGGTCGAATACCGGCAGCAGCGGCCCCAGGCCTCGCGAGATGCCGCCGTACGGAGGGATGTTGTCTCCGTGCGTGTCCCACGTGCTCGACGACGGGTGATGGCTCAAATCCAGTGTTACAAACGCGACTCCCGCTTCAACCAGTCGCCGCGCGAGCAGTGCCTGCTGGCACCACAGATGTTTGCCATAGCGGTCGCGCCCGGCGGCTGGCTCTTGCGACAGATCGAATGCGGTTTGCGCCCGGCGGCCAAGCACCATGTCGACGGCTTGCCGCTGATATGAGTTAATCGCATCCATAGATCCGGACAAGTCCAGATCGGTGCGCAGCCGGTCGAAATCTTGCAGCAACCGCTGCCGATTGTTAAGCCGTTCGAAGCTCAGACCTCCGGGTAACCGGAACAAGTTGCCGCGAGTCGATTCCCCGGTATCTACGCCGACGTTGGTATACACCGGCAACCTGGCCGCTTGCTCGGCAATAAATGGGTCGTATTGTTTCCCTAAATATCCGGCGAATGCGATGTGGTCCGATGACTTCATACAGGCCACATACGGCGGCATGCTGGGGTGATTGGCCCCGTGCAGCTTGGCGACGACCGATGCAATCGCCGGATACCGGTGGGCCTCGCTATTGGTACGCGCCTCGGCCGCCGGGTTACCCGTCTGAAAGACCTTGTTCGGCGAGTGGTTGCTGCTGCGAGCGTCGACCGAACGAATAATCGTGAACTTGTCGAGCATGGCCGCTTGCTTGGGCAAGTGTTCGCAAAGAAACGTGCCAGGCAGCCTGGTGCGGACGACGCCAAACGGCCCGCGGTTTTGCAACGGCCGATCGGGCTTGGGATCCCAAGTGTCAATGTGGCTCGGGCCGCCGGTCATCCACAGCAGAATAACGCTCTTGGCTCCCGAAATGCGCTGGCCGGTCTGCGCGGCTTGTGCCCGGGTCCGTAGTACCTCAGGCAAGCTCAGTCCCGCCAGACCGGCAAAGCCGGCCTTCAACATGCCGCGACGGCTGACGACGGCAAGCCCGTCCCGCTGCGTGCCATAGAAATTGGCGAACGCATTTTTCCGGTGAACCGATCCGCTACACTTTACGTCTGCCATGGATCGGCCTGGGTAATTACTCGGAGCAGCGCGTCAACCAAAAATATATCAGCGTCGATTGATGCATGCAACGACGAGTCGCGCGTGTGCCACTGGTTCTGCCATTTGCCGTAAGCAGCGACGGTTTTGCAATGGCACAGCCAAGTGGCCACCCGCGTGTTTTGAGATAAAAGCCCCATCGGGGCTTTGAGCAAGCGCCCCGTTGGGGCTTTTTGAACCAGCACTCGCGAGATTCTTTTAGTTCCCTTAGGGGGCGACTATACTTGAAGCTCGATTTCCCACGCCCTCGGTTGCGCCAATGGCTGTCTCCCTCGAAACCTTCGTGAAGCAGCTTGCGGACTCCGGGATCCTCGCTCCCGGCAAGCTGGAAAACCTCATCCCGCCCAAGGCCCATTCCAAAGACGCCCAGGAACTCGCTTGGCAACTGGTCCAGAGCAAGCAACTGACCAAGTACCAGGTCCAGGAAGCCTACCAGGGCCGTGCCAAGTCGCTGATCCTGGGCAACTACACGATCCTCAACAAAATCGGGGCCGGTGGAATGGGGCAGGTTTTCAAGCCGTAGGTCAGGCACTCCCGTACCTGACATGCCTTAACGGTTGTCAGGTATGGGAGTGCCTGACCTACCACGGTACGGAACGTGAAAAAGGGCCGCGAATGCACGCGAATAAGAGCAGAGGAAGAGAGGACCGAACAAAAGGTCGCAAAGGACGCGAAGGAAGGAATTTGAACTTCTTCGCGCCCTTCTGTTCATATGGGATTTTCCTACTTACGTGAAGCTCGCACGTCATTCTGTTCCAGTTCCCGTAGGGCCCGCTGTATGATCGCTCCTCTGACTGCCGCTGAGTTTCCTATTGATTGGTGCCGCCGGCAATTCCCGGCGTTCGAGCGCGACATCGGCGGTCAACCTGTCGCATTCTTCGATGGCCCGAGTGGCAGCCAGGTGCCGCGGCGGGTGATCGATGCCGTGAGCCAATACCTGGCCGGCACGAACGCCAACCGCGGCGGGCTGTACGCCACCAGCCGCGAAAGTGATGCGTTGCTCGACGACGCTCACTGCGTTCTGGCCGATTTTCTCGGCGCCGATACGCCGGAGGGAATCATATTTGGCGCTAATATGACGTCGCTCACATTTGCGCTGAGCCGGGCACTGGCCCGCGTCTGGAAACCCCAGGATGAAATCATCGTCACGCGGCTCGACCACGATGCCAACGTGACGCCGTGGGTTCTCGCCGCCCAGGACGCTGGCGCAACGATCCACTATGTCCGGATTCGGCCAGACGACTGTACGTTGGATCTCGATGATCTGCGGTCGAAACTCAACGCGCGAACTCGGCTCGTGGCGGTCGGGGCGGCGTCGAATATCGTGGGGACCATCAATCCGCTTGGTGAAATTGCCCGACTCGTGCATGCCACCGGCTCGCTGCTGTTCGTGGACGCGGTCCATTATGCGCCGCACCTGTTGCCGGACGTTCGCGCTTGGGAGTGCGATTTCGTGGCCTGTTCGGCCTACAAATTTTTTGGTCCGCACGTCGGCGTGCTCTGGTCGCGGACCGAATTGCTCAGCAGCATCACGCCCTACAAATTGCGGCCGGTCACCGAAACCTTGCCGGGCCGCTGGATGGTCGGCACTCAAAACCACGAAGGGATTGCCGGCACGGCGGCCGCCGTGGAATATCTGGCTGACCTGGGCCGGCAAGTCTCGGTCTCGCCCGAGACTGTCTCTCGCCGGGGGGCATTGCAGGTTGCGTATCGAGCCATCCGTGGCCACGAACAGGCGCTCGGTGCCAAACTTCTGGCGGGCTTGTGCGAGTTGCCGCGCGTGCGCGTGCTGGGGATTGTCGACCCGCGGCGATCGGATCATCGCGTGCCGACATTCGCGCTGACGCACAGCCGCCTGCCCCCTGCGGAAATTGCCGAGCGGCTGGGCCGCAATGGCGTCTTTGTGGGGCACGGCAACTTTTATGCGCTGCAGGTCACCGAAACGTTGGGACTCGAACCGGAGGGAGTGCTGCGGGCCGGTATCATGCACTATACGTCAGCACAAGACGTCGACCACTTGCTGGCCGCGCTGCGAGAGGCCGGCTGACGTAGCCGATATCGGCCACGGCTCCCAAGCATTCTGTTGAAGAATTCAGAGGCTGTGGGGCTGGCTGTGCCGGGCCCTACGGGATGCTGCGCTGCGAGAGGTTGGCTGCGTACTACGCGACGGTCTGCGGCGCGTCTTCGCCTTTGATGCAGCCGCGTGCAATTTGAATTTGCACGATGGCAATAGCCTCGGTCGGGCTGATGCTAGCTTCCAGGCACATATAAGCCAGCGCCTCGCTTTCGCAGCCGTGGCGAGATGAATTCTTCGCGAATTCCGTCCCAGCCGGTGTCGGTGCGCTGCTTGTTTTCCTGGGCGACTTTTTCCCGCATCGCTCCGATGCCTGTGGGAATGCCTTCTTTGTTCAGCAGAAAGACGGTGCTAGCTAATTTCTCCAGCAACTCGCTGCCGCGCACAATTTGTTTCGCTGTTTCGTCTTGCATCGGCGATGGTCCTTTATTTGTGGGCTGCGCAGCCCGCAGCCCCGATCACACTTCGAACGGCCGTCACGTTTCGAATGGCCGTCACGTTTCAAATGGCTCAACTCTTATTGTACAGCATGCGATTAGTTAAGACCCCTCCAATTCTTCCCGTTCGGAGAAATTCGTCGGCTAGCAGCGCTGGTAAACGGTATGTTGACAGCCGCACTGGCAATTCAACTGTTAGCGCGTGAAATTATTTATCTACAAATCGACAAATCTTCTTGCTCTTGCCTTGCCGTGCGGCTAGGTGGATCGTTGAACGCTGTTGCCCCCCGGTCGGCGCACCAACCGCCGCATTTCCAACACACTGAGCGTCGCCAGCACTTGCGGCACCGGCAAACCCGTGTTGCGGACAACCTCGTCGACCGTGATTCGCTCGCTGCTGATCGCTGACAGCACTTGCCGTTCGCACTCGTTGAGCAGCAACTCGGCCGGATGGTGCACCGTCTGGCCGCCGGCACTTGCCGTGGGCGCCACCAACGGGCCTAATTCTTCCAGCACATCGTCGGCCGATTCAACCAGCTTCGCCCCATCGCGGATCAGTCGGTGGCAACCGTGCGACATGCGATTGTCGACGCGGCCCGGCACGGCAAACACTTCTCGATTCTGCTCCATGGCGTGCCGGGCCGTAATCAATGCGCCCGACTGCATGGCCGCTTCGACGACGATCACTCCCAGCGACAAGCCGCTGATGATGCGGTTGCGCTGCGGAAACGCGCCGCTCAATGGCGGACTATGCGGCGGCGATTCGCTGAAAATCGCCCCTTGGGCCGCCACTTGTGCGGCCAGTTCTTCATGCTCGGGCGGATAAAGATTGAGGATGCCGCTCCCTAACACGGCCAGCGTCCTTCCGCCTGCGGCCAGCGCGCTCGATGCGCGGCCGCATCGATGCCTCGCGCCAAACCGCTCACTATGGTCAAGCCGGCACGAGCCAGGCTTGCGGCCAAACGTTCGGCTTGAGCCAGACCGTATTGGGTTCCGTGCCGCGAGCCCACGATCGCAATCGCTAAATTATCTTGCAGCTGCAGCGTGCCACGCACGAACAGAATGCCCGGCGGGTCGCAGATCTCACGCAGCATCCGCGGATACGTTGGTGCCCTATCGCTGATAATCTGGATCCCATGCTCGCGGCACAAAGCGAGTTGGGCGGCGACATCCGTTTCGTCACGAGCTCGAACCAGGCGTCGTGTCAGCTCGGGGCCGATCCCGGGCACATCGCGCGAGCTTCGCTTGGCCCGGCGTGAAATATGGCCGCGGCGCATCCAAAGCGGTCGAGCAATGCCTTGCGAAGACGCGGACCAATGCCGGTGACCATCGACAATCGCAGATCGTCGAGCATTTCGTCCGGCGTGTCTCGCGACTCTTCCAAACAATTTCTCCGCCGGCTGGTCGAGTTCTTGATGTCGCCCGGAAATGCCTTGTGATCCAGCATGCGGGGGGAACCTCGAGTCGGTCCGCCCTCTTGAAAGCCGGTGCCTGGCCCCCATCATAACTGTCGTTGACCTTTCCCGCGAGGAGGGACTGATCAAGACCCAGGTTGGCCTCGCGGGCGCTCCGTCGCGAGGTCCTAAATACTTCTTGCAAATTGTGTTAGATAAGCGGGCCGCGCAATTGGCCACCCTGAGCAGCGCGCCCTCGGAGCTCACCGCCCAAGCTCGGTGCGAACCGCGCGTTTCGAGAAGCGAAGCATCCGTTCTTGCAGGCTGTGCGAGATATCGAGTGCGGCGATTAGGTAGGGCTGGGTCTAGCCCAATTGTTTCTTGCGGATAATTCAAGTGAAAGCTGCGGGTTTTACAGGATGCTAAATGGAAGTTACGCGATATGGTTTAGGAGAGTCGTGATTGTCGCCAGTTTTCGGCGGTTTTTCGGCGTAAGCCTAACAGCCGTTAAAGATGGCACTTAGATATAGTTGGAACAGGGGGACTCAAGCCTGCCGTCTGTTGACTGTCGGCCGCTTGTCGATTTCAGAAAACTGAGGTTGGTCCGCCGCTGCTAGGTTGACGCTTGAATTCGTCTGATCGCCTGTACGTCATTGCCGCCATCACGAGTGCCGCGCTGCGAACTGCCGTCGCCGCTCGATTAGGATCTGCCACGGAGGTCGCACATGTTACATTTTGCGACAGCCGCGAAGCTCTATTGGCTCGTTTACACGCCAACGAGGAACTAGCGGATGTTGCCCTCTGCGATGATGCGGAGCTGAGCGACCACAATTTGACAAACCTCGTCGGCTCCGATCCAGCGAACTCTCGGGCGATCCCGGTGGTGTTGCTCGTCGACGGGGCGGATGAATCGACTGCCGTTCGCGCTGGCAAGCAGCTGCCCACGAAGTGCTGCTGACCGATCCGCAGGGCCATGACCTGCAAGTCTTACCAGCCGTATTGACGCGAGCCGTAACCCGCTTCCGGTCCGGCCTGTTCGTCACGTCCAGCGAGTCCACGCGGGAAGAATTGCAACTTCGTAATGCCGCGCTTGAAAGCGCGACGGACGGAATCTTGATAACGGACGCGACGCGGCCAGATCATCCCATTATCTACGCGAGTCCTTCATTCGTGCAGCTCACCGGATATACGCGTGAGGAAACGCTCGGTCGCAATTGCCTGTTTTTGCAGGGCCCGGATACTGATCGTGACGTGCTCGCGCAATCCGCGCCAGCATCGATCGAGGGGAAGTCTTCCACGGCGTGCTATTGAACTACCGCAAGGACGGCCAGCCGTTTTGGAACGAACTGCGGATTCGCCCATTCCGCAACACGGAGGGAGTGCTAACCCGATTTGTCGGCAGCTTGTGCGATATCACCGAACGCCGGCAGGCCGAGGAAGCCTTAAAGATCTCCCAGCAGCGATTCGCCCATGCCTTCCGTTCGAGCCCAAACGCGCTAGCAATCAGCCGGGTCGAAGATGGTTTGTTGTATGAGGTCAACGATCAATGGGAAATCTTATTCGGCTATTCCCGGGAACAATCGATTCGGCGCACTACGATGGAGCTGAACATGTTTTTGGACCCATCGGATCGTCGCCGTGCCCGGGAGATTTTTGACCGGGAAGGCAGGCTTCGCAACTTCGAAGTCCCGCTGCGCATGGCCAGCGGCGAGGTGCGCCCGATGCTGGCTTCCTCGGAACCGATCGCCATTAACGGCGAGCAGTGCATCCTAACAACCTTGCTGGACATCACCGACCAGCGCCGTGCTGAGCATGCCGCACGTCAGCACCTTGCGGCTCTGGCGCACATGAACCGGTTGGTCACTGCCGTCGGATTGGCATCGGGGCTGGCCCACGAGTTGAATCAACCGCTGTCGTCGATCCGTATTCATGCTGAACTAGCGCAAGCCGCGCTGGCCTCCGACCAGGTCGACCTATCGCCAGTCAATGAATCGCTCGCGGCGGTCGTCATCCAGGCGCAGCGGGCCAGTTCCATCATTCACATGTTGCGCTCGCTCGTTCGGAAGGGCGAGACCCGACGATCCACCGTGCGTCTCAACGAACTCGTTCACGATACGCTGCTTCTCATGGAGTCGGCCATGCGCAACGCGCGCGTGCGGTTGCAAGTCGAACTGACCGACCAACCCGCGACCATGCTCTGCGACCCCATTCAGATTTCTCAGGTACTGTCGAATTTGTTCCAAAACGCGCTGGAAGCTTTAGAGACAATTCCCGCGGACGCCCGCCAGCTTATGGTAACCACAAGGGCCGTGGCGGGCGCGGTGGTGCTGTTCGTTTCGGATACGGGCATTGGCTTGCCGGAGGGGCTCACAGATCGGGTGTTTGATACGTTTTTTACCACGAAGCGCGGTGGCCTCGGACTCGGCTTGACCATCAGCAAATCGCTCGTGGAAGCTCACGGCGGCCAATTGACGGCCAGCCAGAACCCTGTTGCAGGGGCGACATTCATCCTCACGTTACCTTGGGTTGACGGAACCTGACATGACTGCCACTTCAGCTAATAGGAAAACCGATTCAGCCACCTTGTTTGTCGTCGATGACGACCCGGCCATCCGCGAGGCAATGCGGGCTGCGGGCCGTTACCTGGGAATGGCGGTCGAAACTTATGAGTCGGCCGAGCGATTTCTCGAAAGCTACAAACCCGTCGTCGTCGGCTGCTTGCTGTTGGACGTGAAGATGCCCGGCATGGACGGCTTGAAACTCCAGGGAGTGTTGGCCGAGCGTGGCTTTTGCCTACCGATCATCATGGTTAGCGGTCAGGCTGACGTGCCGACCGCGGTGAACGCCATGCACCAGGGTGCAATCACGTTCATTGAAAAGCCATTCGGCCTGGAGCAAATCAGCATCCAAATCACCGAAGCGCTCGCCGCCGGCGCCCGCTGGAAACAGCAATGGCAGCGCCGGAAGGATGCCCGGGAGCGTCTGGCTCGCCTTACCGAGCCACAACGGGAAGTACTCGATCTGCTAGCCGCGGGTCTTTCCAACCAGAAGATCGCCCAGCGGTTGGGACTAAGTTTGCGCACCGTCGAAGATCGCAAAGCACGGCTGATCCAGGCCCTGGAGGCGGATTCATTGGCAGAATTGCTGGCGATCAGCCTGCTTGCCCAGGAGCCGCTGTCGTGTATCGAGCCCCGGCCCTGGTGAGGATCGCCCACCCTATTGAGAGTTGCCAGGCGAGCCCTATTGACTAAATGGTTGTTGCAACACAAATTGTTGCAACTTTGAGTCCCAGGCATTGCATATATGGCACAATCAGAACTGCAGCAGGAACTGGGCAAACGCGATCCATTCGAGTTCGCCGAACAAGAGGCGCATCTTAACCTCCTGCGGACTCAAGATTTTCTGATTCAGGAGTTCGAACGGCTGTTCAACGAGCATGGAATTTCAGCGCCCCAATACAATCTGCTGCGGATCCTGCGGGGTCACGGCGGCGCGGGGCTGCCGTGTTTGGAGATCGCGAAAAATATGATTCACCGCATGCCGGACATCACCCGGCTTGCCGACCGCCTAGAACAAGCCGGCCTGATCGAGCGACGCCGGACGCAAGAAGACCGGCACGTTGTGCTGATAACGATCACTCAGACGGGCCTGGACTTGCTGTCCCGGCTTGACGACCCGGTATTGGCGGTGCATAAGCGCCAACTGGGCCATTTGACGGCCGCCGAACTTGCCGAACTAAACCGCCTGCTGGTCAAAGCCCGCCGCGGCACGGCTCAAAACCAATGTAGAGACCTCCTGGAAAAGGGGGCTGAATAGAAGTTGCGGATTTAGGTTGTGACTGCCACCTCTAACTTGCATTTGGAAAAGGACTTCAAATGATTCTCACGAAGCTGCGGATCGTTGCCATCGGTGGGTTTGCCTTGGCGATTGGGTTGCTGATCAACGTGCTGGCGGAACCGGCAGCGGCGGACAATTATCAGGTCGATCCAACTCATTCATTCGTTACGTTTCGGGTCAAGCACATGGGCATGAGCTACGCATATGGCCGGTTCAATGAACTGTCAGGTTCCTTCCTGTTCAATGAAGTGAGTCCGGAGGGAGTTACTTTCGACTTCAAGGCCAAGGCCGAGAGCGTGGATACCGGCAATGCCAAACGAGACCAGCATTTGAAAGGCCCGGACTTCTTCAACGTCAAGGAATATCCCACCATCACGTTCAAGAGTACGAACGTGCGGCGAAGCGGTGAAAAGAGTTTTGACGTCTCCGGCGATCTGATGTTGCATGGGGCCACCAGACCGGTGACCTTCAGGCTCGATTGGGTCGGCTCCGGCAAAGATCCTTGGGGCGGTTTTCGCAGCGGCTTCGATGGCAGCTTCGTCATCAAGCGCAGCGACTTCGGCATGAAGTTCGGCCTGGAGGGGGCGACTCAGCGATGAAGTGCAGGTCACGCTGGCTTTTGAAGGTGTGAAGAAGTAGTTCACCCAAGGGTGGCATCCGTCGCAGGGGGTCGCCAGAACGCCATGCTCCTTAATGCGCTGCTACGGGGCCTGATATTGCCGCTCGTCGTGGCCGGCTTCGTGCTTTGGCGCGCTACTCGCTCGGCTCGGCGCACGCCCCGGGAGCGGAGCGTGGGGCGGAGCTGTCGCACTGGCTGCCGGGTACATGGCCGGACATTGGGGTCTGCGGGGTTGGCCGCCGCTACCCGGCCGCGAGCGACTCGACTGGCTGTTTTATTTGGCCGCGGCCGCCGCTGCGCTGGCCGTTTGGCTGGCTGCGCGGCCTCGGCCGGCTTGGGTCGTTGGCACGCTCCGAGCTGCGCTATACTTGGCGTCCGTGGGCGTGCTTTTGCACCGTTACTCGATGGGTGGACGCCCCTGGAAGGGTTTGCTTGGGTGGCCGGGTTGACGGCGGCTGCCTGGAGTTGGTGGTCGTCGTTTGATGCCTTAGCAAAGCGCGCAAGCCCGGCGGTTTGGCTGATGCCGCTGGGAGTCGTGGTAGCGGTCACGGCCCTGGTCACTTTGTTGTCTGGCACGGCTGCGGTGGCTCAAGTTCAAGGGGTGCTACTCGTGGCGCTGCTCCCTGCGCTGGCATTGGCGTGCGGCGCGGCGGGGGGCATCTTGACGAGCAGTTTGGGCGTGCTGGCTGTTCTGCTCCCCTGCACTTGGATCATTGGCCATCACTATGCGGACGTGCCGGCATGTTGCGTAGTGCTGTTGTGGCTCGCGCCGCTGGCCGCTTGGGTGAGCCGACTACCGGTCGTGAAGCGGCGTCCCTCGTGGCAAAGCGCCGCGCTGGCCACGACCGTCGCGGCGGCGATCGCCGGCATCGCGCTGGGCATCACGGTGCGCGAGTTTATCAAAGAGGCGCCCGACACGCACGATTATGGCGGTTATGGGCAGAGTGCTCGAAGTCGCCTGATCGCCGATTTTCGTCCGAGGTGCGGACCGGCGGCCGCCTGGTCGCTCCTTCCTGGGCAGACGTCGTTTCGACGGCATCCCTGAGACCGTCGCAGGCGGCTTTCGCAAGCTATAGTTCCCCAGGGTGGGAACTTGCAGCGGGTGCCGCGGCATGCGACACCGCGGACATCTCCCGTCGCACGACAGTCACGACCGATTCAGGAAAACGCGCCAGATGAATCCAGTTCAAGAACTTCCACTTCCTGACATCACGTTCGATGCGGCCGATTTTTCGCAGGTTCGTCCGATTCTCCAGCATGAGTCGGTCGGAAGATCCCAGGCCCGATTTTGGAAAATTGCCCTCGCATTCACCCTGTACCTGGCTCAGTCGGCCCTGCTGCTGGACTGGCAGGTTGACGACGCCGGGATTACGTTTGCCTATGCGCAACCTGGCCTCTGGGCACGGTCTGGTTTCGCAGCCGGGTTTTGCGCCGGTCGAGGGATATTCCAATCCGGCCTGGATGTTGTGTTGTGCGGCGCTGATCAAGTTAGGACTCTTCAATCCCGCTGTCAGCGCCAAGGCATTGGCGGCCGTCTGCGTGTTGGGAACCATGATCCTCATCGATCGGCTTCTCAACCGATGGTTCGCACTTCCTTCCTGGGCCGCTCTGGCAGCACTTTTGCTCCTTGGCCTGAATGCCAGTTTTGTGATCTGGTGCAACTCGGGATTGGAAAATTCGCTTTACGCTTTGCTCGTGGCAGCCAGTCTCTACACGCTGTGTCAGTTGCTACAGGACACGAAATCCGGCGTTGGCGTGGCGTTGGCGTTTGGAGCTTTCAGCGCTGGCCTGGCCCTGACGCGCCCTGACGGGATGATTTATTTCGGGGCCCTGCCGGTGGCCGCTTGGGCCACGCGCGGCTTTCGGCAGGCCGCGAAACTTACCTGCGTGTCGATTCTGCCTTACACTCTGCTGTTTGGCGGATATCTGGCTTGTCGGGTGGGAGTTTTTCACGCCCTGTTGCCCAACACCGCACTCATGAAAGGGGTGCGCAGTTTCTTGCCGCTCGCCGAAGTCTTGTTGTTGCGGAGTTCCGGCCTGCTGAAACTGTTCGGCGCATTCAGTTCGCTGGGCGCCGTTGAAACCGGCTGGACCCTGGTCGCCTTGGCGGTGCTGGGGGTGTTTGGCCGGCACTTGTTCCGCGAGAATCGGGCGGCCTTGGCGGTTGCCGTCTTTGCTGCCTTGGCGCTCGTCGCATTCCTGATGTTGCCGTCCGACTGGATGCCGCATCAGCGGTTTGCGACTCCCTTCATTGTCGCGATGAGCGTGCTGACGCCGGTGTTGCTGTGGGACTTCCTGACGCGGCAGATAGGCTTCTTTCCCAACGAACCGTCCGACCGGCGGACATTGATTGCCTGGGGGCTGTACGCGGCTCTCTTGCTGGGCGCCGTCAACGTTCTGCACGTGTGGAGTTTTTCGCGAGCGCACATCGTGGCGTTTAACGAAGTCGTTCGCCAGTCGGACGAACTTAACGCCGTAGCGCAAACGTTGCACGTTCGCGACGGGTCGGTTTTGGCGGCCGACGTCGGCGGCATGCTGTGGACGAGCCAACTCAAAGTTTACGATCTGCTCGGGCTCACGGACCGGACCGTGGCGTCCACCTTCAACAATAATCGACCTGCCTTCCTCGAGTACCTATTCGGCGAGGTGCGTCCAACGTTCATCAAGGGCCATCAGAAGACGTTCGATTTGGTCGGGCTGGACCAGGACCCGCGATTCGCCGGCGACTACACCCTGCTATTGGGAGAGTGGAAACCAGGACAACCGGTCGAGGAATGTGGACACTTGATTTTCGTGCGCCGCACCGCAACAGCCGGTAAGGCGTCGGAGGTGGCCCAAATCCAACAGCAGTACGGGCCGGCCTACGCGGCACCGCGATAAAAGTCGCCCGCCGGCAACACCCAGCAGTATTTTCAACGGACGGCCACATCGACGTCCGGATATTCATCCGGCACGACGAAGCGTTGCATCCGTCGACCGCCTCGGATCATTACCAGCCTGGCCGGGACGCCCACCGGCAATTGCGACAGCAGCTTGTGCAAATCGTCCACGCTGGTGACCTGATCATCTCCCAGCGAGATGATCAGGTCTTCCTCTTGCAGTCCGGCGGCGTCGGCCGGGCTGCCGTCCTGCACCGCGGCCACTTCGACTGCTCCGGCTTGCGTCAGTTGGTACTCACGCGCCAGGTTCCGCGGCAGGGGCGCACTGCGTCCGTGGAGCCCCAGGTAGCCCCGCACGACCCGTCCGTGCTGCATGAGTTGCGGCAGGATATGCCGGGCCGCGTTGATCGGGATGGCAAAGCAAATACCCTGGGCCGGCTGAATGATCGCCGTGTTGATGCCGATGACCCGGCCGTGGCTGTCGAGCAGCGGACCGCCGCTGTTGCCCGGATTCAGGGCCGCGTCGGTTTGAATCACGCTTTCCACCAGGTGGCCGCTGACGCTGCGCAGCGTGCGTCCCAGCGCGCTGACCACGCCGGCCGTGACCGTCGATTCGAAGCCGAACGGGCTGCCGATGGCCACCACGAGTTGTCCGACCCGCAGTTTGGCCGAGTCGCCGAACTGGGCATAAGGCAAATCCGTGGCGTCGGCGTGGACGACGGCCAGATCGGTCCAAGGATCGGCCCCCACGACCTGTCCGGTCAATTCCCGGCCGTCGTGCATCCGCACGCGCAGCCGCTGCTGGCCGGCGACCACATGGTGATTGGTGAGCAAGAAGCCGTCCGGCGTGAAGAACACCCCGGAGCCCGAGCCGCTATGCCGGCCTTCGGTCCCGCGCAGATTGACCACGGCCGGGCGAAGCTGTTCCGCCACGGTGATGATGACGCGCGAAAAGGCATCCAGGGCGGCATCTTCATCGGCGGGCGGCCGGGAGCCGGCAGGCTCGGGTGCAGATGGATTCGACGGATCGCTGATCGCGCGTTGCCAGAACTGAATCATAGGGGCTCTCCTGACAGGCATTGTTCCGCAGGGGCGGCTTTGGCCGACCGGTTGCGGTGCCCGCTCGTTCAATGGCCGACACGACCGGCCCCACAAGGCTGCCGGCAGGCGGCTTACATTCCTATTGTAGAGGGACCGTCAAGGAGGAGCCGGTTGATGCGATGAGCAGGCATCGCTCGTGCCAGTCTGGTAGGTCAGACACTCCCGTGCCTGACATGAGTTAACTTGGCGATGGCATTAGGCCAGGCCAGGCAATGCGGTTGAATGACGCGCTCTCGCGTTAACAGAACAGCAAACTCTTTCTGCTGAGGAATTTGGGCCTAGCGTTCCACGGGCTCACGCCCACGGCTAATGACACATGCCCCTTCGGGGCTTTTAAGTGCGCACCCCGCGTTCCGAGTTCGGAATTCCGAACGATGCTATTTCCGCTATGATACTTTCATGGTGGAAAGTAGCGACCATCCCGCTGCTCCTGATGCTTCCGGTCTTCCGGACGCTCGCGCTCGGGCGCCGAAACGCGTGCCCCCTTTGTTTTGGCGGGTTGCACGCGTCGTCTTGATTTCTTACTTGCTGGTAGTGCTGGCCATGATGTTTCTGGAAAACTCGCTGATTTTTTTCCCCAGCCGCTATCCTGCCGGCAATTGGAATCCGCCTGGACTGGTCTATGAGGACGCCTGGTTTAATGCTTCGGACGGAACCCGGTTGCACGGTTGGTACATGCCCCACGAGCAGCCGCGGGCCGTGGTGCTGTTCGCTCACGGCAATGGGGGCAATCTGTCGCATCGCGAGGAAATCCTGCGCCTTCTGCACGACCGGTTGCGCGCGACGGTGCTGATCTTCGATTACCGCGGCTATGGCCGCAGCGCAGGCTCACCCTCGGAGTCGGGCGTGCTCGACGATGCCCGGGCGGCACGGGCATGGTTGGCCGAGCGGGCTCAGGTTCCGTCGGCCGAGATCGTGCTCATGGGAGAATCGCTGGGAGGGGCTGTGGCCGTCGACCTGGCTGCCGGCGATGGGGCACGGGGTCTCATCCTGGAAAGCACGTTTTCCAGTTTGCCCGACGTCGCGGGGCACCACTATCGCTGGG
The DNA here is from genome assembly GCA_963807715.1 of uncultured Planctomycetia bacterium. Lineage (GTDB taxonomy): Bacteria > Planctomycetota > Planctomycetia > Pirellulales > PALSA-1355 > CAWECK01. Next base: position 209,042 of record CAWECK010000007.1, on the reverse strand, counting down.
CGCCGGTGCGGCTGTTGATGCGCTCGCGGTTTGATTCGGTGTCGAAGATCGGCCGCTATCATGGTCCGCTGTTGCAGGTCCACGGCGATGCCGACACGATTGTGCCGATTGAATACAGCCGGCGTTTGTTCGCGGCCGCCAACGAACCGAAGCAGTTCGTGGAGATTCCCGGCGGAGACCACAATGACCCGCGCACGCCGGCCTTTATCAAGGCGCTCGATCAGTTCCTGGATCAATTGCCGCCTATGGCCTCGCAATGAGCGAGCGACGGGCGAATCCGGCGTCGCAACAGGTTTTTCAAAATCAACGCCGTGGTGATGTGCCTGCCAACCAAATCTCGCCCCAGATGTCGAGCTGATCCGCAACGCCAACCGCTCCTAAGGCGACCTTATAGGGCGTAATGCCAAACTTGGTTTGCAAAATTGAAAAGCGGCCGCGGAGCCGCACCATCCCATCCTTTTGACTTGCCTGGGCCCGAATACGAAGCGGCTGGGTCACACCGTGCAAGGTGAACTCACCTTGGAGTTCGTATTCTGGCAATGCGCTGGCCTGTAGTACAGGCACAGGGAGGCCCGACTGGATCGCAAACCGGGCCTCGGGAAACTTAGCGACATTCAGCACTCCAGGGCCCAGCATGTTAGCGGTCACCTGACTGGCGCTCGACCCTTCACTTTGCAGCCCTACTACCGCGCGAGCCTGCGCCGTCTCAGCGACGAACGATGTCATGTCGAACACCAACTCGCCGGCTGCTGTCTGAGCACCGAGTTGGAGATGGCCTCCGGCCAATCGTCCTTCAACGCCATGCTCATGCCCCAGGCCGGTCTTGCCCACCAACACGTAAGTGCGGCTGAGCTTCGCGTTTACCTGGCCTGCCCGCAGCGAGGGGGCCGATGCCGGGGGCGGACCTTGCGCCAAGAGCGGCAATGCCGACAACTTCAGATACAAGATCGCAACCGCCCAACAGGTTGTTCGCAACGTCCTTTGGTTGAGGTTCATCAAAATTGCCTTCCGTGCATGAGAAAGCCGCCAGCCATCGTACCTCAAAGCGGTGACAACAAGAAAGATCAGGTAAGCTGGGCGGATTTTTCCGACCGGGCTTTTAATTCCAGATGCGTAGGATCGAGAGCCGATAACGTCTAGCGTATTGCGCTACAGCCGGCGCTGTTGCTCCGAACGTCGCAATCCCGAGTATCGATTCATGACAAAACTCGACCCGTCAGCCATGACATCTCGCGCCCCTGCGAACCCAGGAGGCCCGCATGTGAGCTTTTCCGCCGGCTTTTGTCCGCCTGACACGGTGCATGCGGTTGACCTGTCGCTGCTGGCGGGAACGGCCGAGGCTTCGCAGTCGCTGGCGGCCCGTAGCCTGGAATTCATCGTTCGCCGCCGCGTGCCGATTTCGATCGCGCTCTTCGGCGGCTTGGTCATCAAAGACTTGGTGAGCGGAGTTGTCCCGCACGATATTCTTGATGCCACGGATCTGAAGGCGATGCTGGGTTTGGCGGGGGTGCTAGCGGGGCTGGCATTACGATCGTGGGCTGCCGGCTTTCTGGTGAAAGACACTGTTCTCACGACCGGGGGACCGTATGCCGTAGTGCGCAACCCGCTGTATCTCGGCTCATTTTTGATGGTCGGAGGTTTCTGTCTGCTGTTCGATGACCTGGAAAATATATTCATCCTGCCCGGGGCGATGCTGCTGATCTATTGGCCGAAAGTTTATCGGGAAGAACATGGCCTGGCCGAGCGCTTTCCCGAAGCGTGGCCGCAGTATGCTGCCCGAACTTCGCGATTTTTTCCCCGCCTCACCCAGCGTCCGCAGTTTTCCGGATGGATGCTTTCGCAATGGCTGCAAAGCCGCGAATACAACGCTGTGGTGACGAGTTTGGCGGCACTGGTGGGCTTAAAGCTCTTACGGCTGATCCTTTTGATCGGACACCCATCTTAAAAATCCTGGAAGCTAGCAGTAGTAGGTCAGGCACTCCCGTGCCGGACATGGGGTTCGGCTCGACTACTACTACTAACTCATGTCAGGCACGGGAGTGCCTGACCTACGGCTGGCTCTGCCGGTGCAGAATTGTCGCTGATTCCGGCGACCCCAAACGCCTGGGTGCTTGGCAGCGCCAACGCCCTTCGGACCGCCGAAATGGCAGCCAGCAAATCGACCTCGATTCAACGTTCTAAACTCGCTCTAATACGCGCGCTCGTCTCCGTGCGGAGCGACTCCTTGGTGCGGATGCTCTTATGAATTCCAATATCGCTTCGTGGCGCGTCGGTCGACGGCTCGTCCGCGAAACCTTCGCCGACGACTGTGCCCCCGGTGCCTCTCCGCACCGCATGGTGGCGTGAGCGGGAGCTATGGCTGCTGCTGGCTGTCGTGGGCGTGATCTATTTCAGCCGGCTGATCGACGCAACCGATTTGCGGCGAAGAGTCGCGTTGGGCGAACGGCGCATCCGAGATGATCGCCACCGGCGATTGGATCGTGCCGAGGCAACAGGGGGACGTGTTTCCCGAGCGGCCTCCCTTGGGAAGTTGGGCTATGGCCCTGGTAGCATTGGTTTGGGGACGCATGGACGCCGTCGCCGTACGTTTGCCGAGCGTCCTGGCCATGCTGGCCGCCTCCGCGACGATTTATGGCTACGGACGCACCTTCATGTCCCGGTTGGGCGCGCTAGGGGCTGCCGCCGCTTATTCCAGTGCCGGCCAGGTACTGGTATTAGGCCGGCTGGGGGAATCCGAAGCCGTCTTTGCCTGCTTGCTGGGTGGCGCCCTGCTGCTGTGGCATTGGGGTTACGCCGCTAACTGGAACCCGGCAGTCACTTGGATAGCGCGCCTATTTTCTGGCCGCTCTGGCGGCCTTGGATAAGGGGAGCCGAGCGCCGGTATATATGGCAACCGCCAGCATTGCCTTCCTGGCCCTCTCGGGCGACTGGCGCTACTTGCTTTCGTGGTCGCACCTGGCCGGAGTGGCCGTCTTTGCTGATCGTGGTGGGCTCGTGGCAGATTCCGTTTTACCTGGCCACAGACTGGAAATCGGTAGCCGACATCTGGTCAGGGCTGGCCGCCGATCGCTTCTCTTGGACGGCTTGGGCCGGCACATGCTGACGTATCCCTGGGAGACGCTTGGCTGTTTGCTCCCCTGGTCACCGATGTTCGTGGCCTATTTCTTTTACCGATTTCGCCGCTGCCTGCCCAACAGCAAGCCGCAGGTCATGTTCCTACTGACGGCCCTGGCGGTCACCTATCCGAGCGTTTGGTTGTCGGCTGGCGCGGCGGGCCGTTATTATATGCCGCTTTATCCCTGCATGGCCTTGTTGATCGGCCTCGTCGTGCAGAATTGGGCCGGCAGCGCTGCCGACAGTCTGGAACGCTGGGCCTGGCGATGGTTTCTGCGCCGTGTCGGTTTGGTGGCTGCAACCGGTTCCTTGGTGATACTCGGGGCCAGCGTTCTCCCGCTTCGAAAAATGGCAGATTACAGCCAGCCGGTTTGGCTAGCGATGGCCTTCTGTTCTCTGGCGTTGGCGAACGTTTGGCTGTTGTGGAGTCACGGCGCCAGCGCGTCAAGACCCTATCGATGGCGTTGGCTCGAGCGGGCCGCGTTGCCGGGTCGCCGCTTGACGCCTCAAGCCGCGCTGCTTGTCTTAGTGGCGTTTCTCGGGGCCTCGTACGTCGGGCCCGTGCTTAACCTTCGGCTCAAAAAGTCGAATGACCTGGGCTCGCCGCTGGCTGAACTGCGAGGAGCGTTGCCCCCTGGCGAGCATTTGGTGAGCTTCGGCGCGGTCGCTCACCGATTCGTCTATTTTTATGGCGAGCCGATTCCAGAGCTCACCTGGCCTACTACCGAAAAGGAAGTGCCCCCTGGCGTGACCTATTTCTGCTACGACCTGCACCGGGGCGACAACGCGGAAAGACGTCTCAACGGTCGTGGCCGCAAATGGTCGATCACGCCCGCCATGCTCCCTTTCGATTGGGAACCGATCGGCGTGTTCCCGGCGGCTCCCTTGCGCCACAATAATCCCGACACCACGGTCATCGTGGGACGAATTTTGCGACCCCACGAACGACTTTCCTCGCTCGACGGATCCGATGACGATTTCGACGAGACGGCCCTCAAGTCAAGCGTCGCCAGGTGAGTCCGCTTTCCAGTTGGTCGCCGCCACCGCGAAGCGAGATGAAACAGTCAATCCAGTTAGTTAACGGAGTAGTCAGCCTTATGAAATCGATCATCATCACCGGCTTGATTTTGGCGATCCTCATCGCGCCGGTCACAGCTTATGCTCAGCGCGGACACGGTGGCGGGGGCGGTGGTGGCGGTCACGGCGGCGGATTCACCGGCGGTGCGATGGGACACGCGGTCGGGTCTCGCCCGGGTGTCGGCGGCGCACCGGGCCACATGGCCGGCGGCGGTCATTACGGCGGCCGGCCAGATTACCACGGTGGCTGGTATCATGGAAACTGGGGCGGGGGCTGGGGTTATCGTCCCTGGGGCTGGGGCGGCTATGGCGGCTATGGCGGCTATGGCGGCTGGGGCCCCGGCTTCGGCTGGGGTTTTGGACTGGGCGCCGCAACCGTCGGCATCGGGATGGGACTGGGATCGCCGTGGGGTTGGGGCTACTACAATTACTACAACCCCTATTGGGCAGCGCCGGTCGGCGGGGCGTCCTACATCAATTACTCTCAGCCGGTTTATTATCAGCGCAGCAGCCTCCTCCGCAAACGTACGCTCCAGCCTATGGCTCGCAGGTGAGCGGGGCGGCACCGGCACCCCCCGCGGCTCAGAGCCCCGCGCATTCCGAAGCCTTGGGCATTTTTGACAACGCTCGCAGTCTGTTCATGCAGGGCCAATACAAGGCGGCGCTCACGCAAACAGACCGGGCTATCGCCTTGCTGCCGAACGACTCGATCATGCACGAATTTCGCGCATTGTGCCTGTTCGCTGTGAGGGACTACCAGCAGGCCGCCGCCGCGGTATACGCGGTGACGTCAACCGGTCCGGGTTGGGATTGGACGACAGTGAGCAACCTCTACCCGAACATCAACACCTACACCGGGCAGTTGCGCGCGTTGGAAACCTATTGCGAAGAGAACACCAAAGCGTCCGGCCCGCGCTTCCTGCTGGCTTATCACTATCTGCTCGCCGGGCACAACGAGCAGGCGGCAGGTCTGCTAGCGGAAGTCATGCGGCTGGAGCCTAAGGATCAATTGTCGGCCCAGTTGCTCAAGGGTCTTACGACGCCGCCCGGAGAACTGCCGGCCCCAGCGGATACGCGTGTCGCAGCAGCAAGTGTCACAGCAGGCCAGCCGGTTGACGAATCGAGCATCATCGGCGATTGGAAAGCCAGTCGGCCCGATGGTTCGAGTTTCGAATTGAATCTGACCGGCGACAAGAAATTCAGTTGGAAGTTCAACCAGCAGGGCAAGCTGCAGCAGATGACCGGCACCTACACGCTGGCCAATAACTTTTTGATCTTGTCCGCCAGCGATCAGAACTCGCTGGTGGGCCAGGTCGCCATGCAACCCGGCGACAAGTTGGCGTTCAAGTTGGCGGGAGGCAATCCGGCGGATCCGGGTTTGACGTTCATGCGGTGAGAGCTTCGGTGTAGGCTGAGAATTCTGTTAGCCGACGGTGTACGGACCGGCGTGCTGCGATTCCAGCCGTCGACGGACGGCGACGCCGGAAAGCTCGCCCGTGCTCGTCTTGGTTTCCAACGCCAGCGCCGCCGCCGTGCCGGCGGCCTGGCCCATCGCCATCGCCGTGCAGGTCACCCGCGACGAGCCGGCCGCTTTGGCCGTGGCCGAATGGCAGCGTCCGGCCACCAGCAGATTGCCGATCTTCTGCGGCTGCAGCGTGCGATACGAAATGTCGTACGGCGCGGGAAACACCGGCTCCTCGTGCCAGGCCGAGCCCTGCGGTCACGTCGTTCGGATGAACGTCGAGATACCAGCAGCCGGTCGCCACGGCGTCGTCGAACTTTCGGCCCTTGCAGAATGTCTTCTTCCGAGCAGCACGTGCTGGCCCACGATCCGCCGCGTTTCGCGCACGCCGATGTACGGTGACGCTGGTGTTGAAGAACGAATCTTCGAAGCCGGGCACGTTGGCTTTCCAACGTTCGAAGATCACCCAGGCATCGGCCCGGGCTTGCATCTCGCAGCGCGTCAGGTCGGCCGCATCGCTGGCGTCGCCCGGCACGCGAATCACGTGCAGATACAGATCGTTGGGGGCGAACATGAACATCAGCCCGGGACCATAATAAATCGGCAACTCGCCGGCCTTGTGGGCCGCTTCGAGTTGGGCCTTGCAGAGCTTGGACATGTCGGGCGTCTTCTTGACGTTGCCGATGCGGAAGTGCAGCGTGAGCGGCTGCAGCGGCTGTGGTCTTGACCACCGGGGCGCCGGACCAGGCGGCCACGTCGCCGTCGCCCGTGCAATCGATCACTTCGCGGGCCGTGATCCGCACCAGGCCGTCCTTGTTGGCCACCAGCACCTGCGCGAATACGGCCGCCATCGCTGCTGACCTCGCACACCGAGGTGTGATACAGCACGCTCAGCCGCGGAGCTTCGGCCTGCAGCATTTGATCGGCCAGCAGCTTGAATCGCTCGATGTTTTTGATCGTGGGGTTGTATTTCGGCACGCGTGTGTCGCTCGGCCTGGCAAATGCCCGAGCGAACCAGCAGTTCGAGCGGAATGCCGCCCATGATGATGCGGTTGTCCTCCTTGTGAGCGATGCCGTCGAAATAGGGCAAGCCGACGGCCGTGATGATGCCGCCGGCAAAACCGGCCCGCTCGACCAGCAGCGTTTCGGCACCATTGCGGGCCGAGGCCATCGCGGCACACAAGCCGGCACAACCGCCGCCGCAGACGAGCACGTCGGTCTTCAATTCCTTCGCCATTTGACGCGTCTCCCCCCGCGGACTTGGGAATGTCCATGTTTATAGCACGGCGACTTTATAGCATGGCGGCATTCTGATTCCCAGGTCTTCGTTGTGACGCGAGCAACCGTGCGGCATGCACTCAAGTGTCAGCCGGTCGGATCAAAAACGATAAGCATGGTTGAGAGACAAATCCGCGTCCCGTGGCGTGGGCAGTTGATCCAACGAAAAACGCCACTCCCCGCAACTCGAGTTGCAAGGCGTGGCGTTCGAGGCATCCTGCCGCACTAGGGTATCGCAACAACACCGGCTCAGTAGACACCGACTCCCACTCCGGGGTAGGCGCCGTAGTATCCGCCGTAGTAGCCCGGATTGCCACGATAGTAGGAGCCGTAATACCCATTGCCGTAATACCCGTTGTAGTACGGCCGGTAGTACGGTCGGTAATACGTGCCGTAGTAAGCCGGAGCATACGCATAACCGCCGTAATAGGCGCGCCGCCAACCGGCCATTGCCGGGGTGGTACTAGCGAAAGCCATCGCGACCAAGATCGCAAGAATTAGCAATAAGCGTTTCATGATTTTGCTCCTCATGTAAAGAAAGATATCGCCTGTGGAACAGGCCATTCCACCCTTTGGTTTCCGTGGGTACCAAGTCCCGCCGGATATCCGTAGTCACACATCCTTTCCCAGCAGACGGTGTGCCAATCGACGGAAACACATGGGCAGGGCGTCTAAACACTGCCTACAGAACGGCCTAGGGGGCCGGCAGTACGCGGCTCCACCTGGAAGATGGCCGGGCAGGTTGCAGTCCGGTCGATTCGCGCTCACACTACCTTAACGGGAAATTCGGCAAAACAAGAGTCCGGCAAGGGCCTGAGTCAGGCCCTTGGTTTTTCTCCCACCCTTGCCAAGCCCGGTTGATTTCAAGGATGGTTTACCAGCCGATCCTTCGCCCTTCACAGCACCAAGGACCTTGAACATGAAGCAGTCTCGAGCTACGCGGCGTGATTTTTTAAGGCAATCAGCCCTTGTGGCGACCGCCGGCAGCGTGGTCGGATACTTTCCCGGGAGTCGACCGGCTCTTGCCGCCGACTCGCCGGCAAGCCGGCTCGGCATTGGTTGCATTGGCGTGGGGAGCATGGGAACCGGTGACGCCAGACAGCATGCCCAGTTCGGGGACATCCTCGCTGTGTGCGACGTGGATTCCAAACGTGTCGAAACTGCAAAACAAGACGAAAAGATCGGCAAGGGCAAGGCCGACACCTATGGCGACTATCGCAAGGTCCTGGAGCGGAAGGACATCGACGTGGTCAGCGTCGTGACGCCCGATCACTGGCACATCAAGATTGCGATCGAGGCCTTGCAGGCCGGCAAGCACGTGTTTTGCCAGAAGCCTCTCACGCTCACGCTGGAAGAGAATCAACTCATCCGCAAAGCGTGCCAGAAATACGATAAGAAGGCGTTCATGGTGGGCACGCAACAGCGTAGTACCAAGGACCTGTTCCTCCGCGCGGTCAATTTGGTGCAAAAGGGCCTGTTGGGGGATATCAAGACGGTGACCTGCGGCATCAACGGCTCCCCCACGGGCGGGCCTTTCCCGAAGACCGCACCGCCACCGGAGCTCGACTGGGACTTCTGGCTCGGCCAGGCTCCTAAAGTGGATTACATTGCCAAACGCTGCCATTACGAGTTCCGTTGGTGGTACGAGTATTCCGGTGGCAAGTTCACCGATTGGGGCGCCCACCACGTCGACATTGCGACCTGGGCATTGCAGCAAGACAAGCAAGGTCAAGGGCCGTTGGAAATCGACGGCACCGATGCCATGCATCCTGTGCCGTACAAGGACGGCTATGCCACCGTGGACGACTGCTACAACGCGTCGCACGACTTCGCCGTGAAGTGCAAGTTCGCCAGCGGCACCGAAATGATCGTGACCAGCCGCGGCGACAATGGCATCCTGTTCGAGGGAACCAAGGGGCGTCTCTTCGTCAACCGGTCCAAGATCACGGGCACGCCCAGCGAGCAAAACTGGGATAAGGAACAGTTCGGGCCGGAGGACCTGGTCCGGCTTTACAAGGGCAAGCCGTTTGAAGCGCACAAGAATAATTTCTACCGTTGTATCCGAGAGGGGGGCCTGCCGGCATCCGATGTATTCAGCCATGTCATCACGATGAACACCTGCCATCTGGCGGCGATCGCCGCTCGGCTGGGACGGGTGATCAAGTGGGACCCGGTTGCCGAAAAAATCGTTGGCGATAGCCAGGCCGAGGGCTTCTTCGCGCGGGCGCCCCGTTCGGGCTTTGAAATTCCCAAGGTTTAACCTTCGGCGGTCAGAAAGTAACTCAAGTGGGGCGAGGCCTTTCCTCGCCCCGCTTGTTGATTGGTACGCTGCGCCACGTTAGCAACTGCTGGGGCTGCGCTTTCCGCGGCCTTCTGCCTTCGCCTGAAACAGCCATTCTGGCTGCGATGTTCGAATCCACCACGCAGCGGGGGTATCCGTGTCTGCTGATTGTGACCTGTAGAATTCCGTGTTAGGCTGGCTTTTAGCTTCGGCGACCCGAGACTGACGTTTTCGGCATGGAAGGTGCACTTAATGAGAACGTTGTTTCGGCGCGATTAACCAAGCCCCGTAGGAAAGTATTTTGATGCGCACTTCCCGACGCGGCTGCTCGGCAGGACCCGTATGGCTGGGGATTGTGTTGTGCCTCGCAGCCACTTTGGCTGGCAAATGCCATGCGCAAGATACATCGGAACCCGATAAGACTCCGCCTCAAAAAGGGCGTCGCGCAGCCGTTCCCGATGAAGTGGCGGCGGACCCTTTGCGGCTTGTAGCCTCCCAGGAGTTTCGTGAGTGGTCTCATGCCGACGGCCAGCGCAAGGCAAAGATGAAATTGCTGGCCGCCAACCAGCGGCACGCTAAGTTCCAAAAGAGCACTAACAGGATTTATTGGGTCGCATTGAACGATTTGAGCCCCTTGGATCAAGAATTCATTCTGCAGCGCATTGCGCCAGATCCAGCGGCAACGGCTTCCAGCGCGGTGACGCCGCGCGGTTCTTCGGAGTCCACGGCGACCCGGCACGTGTCAGGCTACCGGGGTCCTGCGGACGACCTGAGTAACAAGTTAAAGCAGGCCAAAGTGCCACCAATCGATTTGCCGGAACTTCCAAATGTGTCCGGGCTCAATTCATTTGTGGCCTCGATTTCAGCGGAGAAGCCCATCCCTGCGAACATGGTCTACATACGGATTTCGCGGGGCTTCCTTAGCCGAGACCTGCCGAAGCAGGTTAGCCAAGACGGAAAGGTGGTGGACAATGTTCTCGGGTCTACGGTCAACGGCACCTCCCATACCACGAGCCGCCCGGAACTGATCCTCGTGCCAAACTCGGAGCGTGGCGTGGCGGAAATGCGACTCACGGGAGCAGTCGACTTTCAGACCACCAGCCAGTACGGGCCGATGCAGTTTGTCAGCCGCGGCACCACTCAGTTCCAGTCAGTAAAACCCATCCTTTTTGAAGGTGGTAAATTTCGTCTGGAACCGGCCCGTACCACGGGAAAGACCCACATGACAACGACGCCGGTGGCCGCGAACGTTGGGCTGGGTCGGGGGCTAGCTATGCGTATCGGAGCGGAGGGTGCCGAAGCCAATCGCCCGCAAGCCGAAGCGATTGCTACGGAGCGTACGGTGCAGCAAGTCAGTCGCGGATTGGACGCTGCTATGGAAACCGACGTGGCGGCGCTTGCAAAGACCATCGCAGATCAGGTCAAAATGCTGGTGGGTACAGAACAATTGCCCCTGGACCGGCTGCACTGCAGCACGACTCAAGATTTTTTGCAGATTGTATTGCTGGGACCCGGTGAAGATAAACGGGTCGAGCCTCCCGCCGTGGAGCCCGGTCAGCCGCACGTGGAGATTCATGTGCATTCAGCGCCGGTGCTCAAGACGCTGACGGACCCCAGCTTCCGTGAAATCCTGCAAACGATGAAGGATCGAGTCGTTCAGATCGCAGGAACAAAAGTCCCTTTGGCCGACGCACCCTCGTCGTCCGTGGCGAGCGAACGACCCTATGCAATTCGCTGTTCCCCGGGCAGTTCGTGGCTCACCGTGGTGTGGAACGCGGACGGCCGAAACAACTAGAATCCCCTCCAGCCGCTGCTACCTGATGGGGATCAGCCCAAATCGCCCCACATTGCGCGAGACAATTGAACGTTCCCGTTTTCAAACGACCGAGGGGCGCATCATTCCTCGGAAACATTCTAATGGGTTTTCGCCGAAGCAGCCTCGGCCGGCCGGTGCGCGTACGTTTTTCCGTCCGTGCCCAATGCGGCCCGCTGCTGCAAAATCTCTTCGGCAGCCTTATGCCGTGATTCAACGCCCGGTTGCGGAAAAAAGCCGCCGGCCAGGATCAGACCGGCCAAGGTCAGCACGGCATAGCGTTCGCGGGCCCGCAACCACAGGGAAACGGTGGAGACATAACGGGTGCCTGTGAATAACAGAAAGTAAGCCTGCACAATCGCGATGCCGTTGATCGCCGCCGCGACGACAACCGCGATGCCTACGTGAGGATAGGCGACCGTGGCGCCGTCGACCAAAATCTCCATGCCCACGAATCCGAAGGTGCCGGGAAAGCCGACGCTGGCCAGTCCGGTGAGCACGAAACACATCGCCAGGTTGGGTGTGTGTTCGTAGAGGCCTTGGAAATCGCTGAGAGACAAGCGGCCACGGCGGGCTTCCAGGGCCCGTAGCGTGAGCCCGAAACCACCCAGCGATAGTCCCACGGACAACCAAACGCACAGCGCCGCCGGTGAGTCCGATCGAGGTGACCATTTCCAAGCCGACCAGCACCAGGGCCGAGTGGCTGAGGAACAAGTAGCAGAAGAAGCGGCGTCCCTCGCGTTGGATTAGGGCCATGCCGGAGGCATACACCGCTGTGGCCAGGGAAAGGAGTCCCATACTGTGCAGCACCCAGTCTGGCGCGATTGGCAGCACCAGTCGGACGGCGGTGTAAGCTCCCACGATGGGCGTGACGAAGAGCAGGGCCGTTCCCAAGGTGGCGTGCTCAAACAGATCCGTGATCCAAACGTGAAACGGAATAATGCCGCAGCGCACCAGCACGGCGATCAACAATGGCAGGGTCGCCCACAAGGAATGAACTTTTTGGCCGGCTTCGCGTTCGACAAAGGTCTCACCCATGACCAACAGCCCAATGTACAGCGCCATGTGCAGGAGAAAAATGCGAGTGGGTTTGCCCCTGGCCCGTAGTTCGAGAAAAGGGGGCACGGTGCCGGCTGCTAGCAGGCCGATTAGAATCCAAGGCTCCTTGCAACTGAAGATGGACAAGGCGATACCTTCGGATAGCAGTTTCCAGGAGAACGAGAAGCGGCGAACTTTGGCCTGCAGCGTGCCGACCGCGGTCAGAAAAAACAGCAGCGACAGCCAGGGGAGCATCGGGGCACTGAGATGATCGATGACAAAAATCGGCGTTTGCTGGCCCCACAACTCACAAATGCGCCAGCGATCATCCGCCTCGACCGCCTGTAGCAGAGAGAAGTCGAGCCAGGTTGCGATCGTCAACAGGAACGTAATGCCGGAAAAAAACAGCCACCACCTAAGGCCCCGCTCTGAATCGCCGAAGCGGCGAACCCAAAGGGATCCGAAAAGCGGTATCAAGATCGCGGCCTCAAGCCACGGTAGGTGCAAGCTGGTCATAACAGGTCTTCCAGCGAGCCCGAAGTTGGCTCGGTTCGTTCCGATGGGCGGGACTGACCTCCTGTGAGAAAATTAGTCCAACGGTATTCCAGGGCGTCGCACCATTGTAAGACGCGAAGGAACGGACCGACGAGATAGTCACTCAAAAAGGCGTCGAGATAACCCTTTTCCAGTGCCAGCCGATAGAACCAGCTACGGAAACCTGCTGGGAGCAGCCGTTCCCAAGAGCCGGTCAAACGAGGCAGTCGGCGCTCCGATGGCGTTTTCCATGTTGCGGTAATCATAAAGCAGCGAGGGGGCACGCAGGAACTGCAGCGTTCGCAGGCAGGCGTGCCCGATGATGTGGATCAGCGCGACGTAACGAAGTCCGAAACCAATCTCGGCGACGATGATGCCGACCTGCGTTAGCGAGGCGAACGAGAGGGCTCCCTTAATGTCGGTTTGCACCCGTCCAGCGAACGCCGCAAACACGGCCGTGAGGAGTCCGACGGTCACGACGGCCGCGCTCAACCAGATCGAAATGTCCAGAATGGGCCCGACTGCGCAGCAGCAAGAAAGCCCCGAGATGGACCGATAAAGCGCCATAAAACACGGCACTTGAAGGAGTCGGCCCTTCCATCGCGCGGGGCAGCCAGCCGGAAAACGGCACCAAGGCGGACTTGCCGGCGGCGGCCAGCAACAGCAGCAAACCCACGACCAGGGCGTCGTGCTCGTTCATCGAGGCATGCCCATCAGGCCAAGGCGTCGCGCCTAACAGCTTGTCGAAATCTCCCTCGCCGGCCAGGTGATGCATCGCCAGGGCGGCCATCAAGAGCGCGGCGTCCGACACTCGATAGACGACCCATACGCGCAGCCCGTTGCGGCACGGCGCCGGCCGTTCGTGGAAAAATGCGACCAGCAGCGCCGACGACAGGCCGACCAATTCCCAACCGGCGAACAGGGTTTCGATCGTGCCGGCCAACGCCGTCATGACCATGCCGGCGACGAACATGGCATAGAAAACGAAGAAACGATTGAAGCCGCTCTCGCGATGCATGTAGCGCGTCGCGAAAGCGCCAATCGTGCCGCATAGCAGAAAGGACAAAATCACGAATGGGACCGACAGTCGATCTAAGACGAACTTGATCGAGAAATGATATTCGTGCGGCGGAACGTGGACCCAATTGCCCAGTTCGATGGGCACGAATCGCATGCCCAGCGACAGCATCAAAGCCGCAATGGCGATCGATGCCAACAGGCATGTAACGATCACCAGTTCGACGCATCGACCGATGGTCCGTTCGGCCAGCGGATGGCCAACCAACGACCAGAATCCGAGCAGCACTAACAACGCCAGCGGCATCCCGACGACGGTAAGTCCCAGCGCCTTGATTACGAACTCTTGGTCAATCATGGCTGGGCTCGATCACGGCGAATCCTAAATTGTCGCGCCAGCCACGATACCAATCGGCTGAGGACGACGCCTTGGCAAGCTCCGTAGTTTCAGGCCTGTAGACGCGAAACATGTGATTCCGATAAACCTGAATAATCGAAGAATGCGGATCCAGCACCGCTAATTGAGCCCAGCCGTTGCGCAGGATCCGGCCGACGACTTCACTCCGATCCATGATCTTGAGCATGGCCTCCGGCGTGGTCTCGATGACGAACAACAGCCGCACCGGTTCGTGAATTTCCACCCCTTGCCAGGGCAAGCCGGGACGCAGGTCGCTGGCCATCCCGTCCATGACCCCCAGCAGCGAGGTCACGTTGTGGGGCAGCTTGGTGCCGGAGCCCCAGCCTGGCGAATCGATGTACGACAGGAAGTACTGCATGTTGATCCCTTCGCAGACCGGCACCACGGCCCCCAGGATGCGACCCAGGATCGTACTTTCGTCGTCGTCCTGAGTTGCGTCGTAGGAATGCATGAAGCTGCGGCGATCCAGAAACAAACCGCGCAACCGGGCGCGACGGCCGACGAAGCAGATGGCGTTCGTGGCGTTGCCGTATTCGGGCCGGGTCTGGGCCAGATCTTCGCTGCGCCCTTCGACGTGCCGATGGGCCGCTTCCAAGCTGAGGTCGAGCGGCGCGGACTCGAAACGCCGGCAGCGTTCGTGTGCGTTGCGCTCGCAGACGTTCTCCAGCGTGTCCCGGGCGGCTTCGAAATCACGGAAATGCGACTTGGGCAATAAATCCAAATCGAAAAAGCTGACCGAGTCGTTGCAGGTGTTATGCTGCCCGCCGAGAAAGACCGTTTCCGTGGGGATCTGTAAGCTTCGTTCGGCGAGGATCTCGCGCACGCGCACATCGTTCAAGATGGCTGCCAGGCGCGGCGCATTCGGCCCGCCGGCGCTGCCCGAACAAGCGCCGCAGTCGTAGGCGGACTTGTGCGGATTATTCAGACAGAAAGATCCGTGTCCGAGGAACATCACGAGCCTGGCAAAGCCGGACGTCAACCCGATATCGCGTAACACGCGCTCGCCTGTGGCGGCCATCTCTTCGAGGCTGAAGCCGATTTCGTCTTCCCCTACGCCAGGATTCGGCGACTTGCGTTCCAACCGCAAACGCGTAATCGGGGGAGCCTCGACAAATCGCTCCGCCGTGCGCCGGATGCGCGCGGTCAGGCGCGGAAATAGTACGCGGGCCACCAAGGGAATCGACGCGAGAACTCCCAGTCCGGCCGCCAACAACGCCCCGCTGGCCATGTCGCGGCTGCCGACGTGCACCTGGTGAAACGCCGTCCCCAGGGAGCGGCGGGTTTTCGCCCGGCGGCGGTGGGTTTCGTCGAACGTGTAGACCACGTCCTCCACCACCCAATGCTTTGGCATGATGACGATCGGACAGAGTCCCGTGAAATTGGCATCCGACGCGCCTCGATAATAGATCGGCACGCTGAAGAAACCGGCCGCACCGAAGGTCTCGGTGTCCGGGGCAAACTCCTCCAGATGCCGGCGGAACGATTCCTCGCGGGCGTCGATGCAAAATACGGCCTGAAACCGGGGCGATTCGACCCGTTTCGCCGGCCGCTCAGTATAAATCGACAGGGCGTCGAGCGTTTGCGTGCGGAAGCGGCGCTCGAATGCCAGTTGGAACAACCGCCGCCGCTCGATGCCGTTGAACGCTTCGATCTCGGCAATCAGCGTTGTCCATTCCTCGGGCGATAGATGATGCAGGTCCGGCGGGTACCAACCCAAAACCTGGGCCAACTGAAAAACCAGAAACGCCCGCTGTTCCACGCTCATTGCCGGATGCTTGGGAATCCTCGCCTGAGCCGCGCTGCGCAGCTTGCTCAGCGGGCCGGCATAATCGAGCGTTTTGTGGGCCAGGTGCGTCAGGGCCAATCGCTCCAGGATCAGGCGCACGGCCAAGAATTCCGTCAACGTGCCGGGCACTACCGGAATTGGCACCCGGTCCGGGCGGACTTCCATGTGCCACAGCATGCCGGCCCAGCCGCGCAGGGCCAAAGTGGTGGCGATAATGTAATCCTGCCGTTCTTCCTCGCCGACTCCCAGGATCCGTAGCGATTCTTGAATGGAAGTCAACGGATCCAGCCCGGCCTGTTCGATCCGCGCCAATTCAGCCTGCAGTCCGCGTTCCCAAAGGTCCGGCGGTCCGGCCGATCGACCGTACAGGGCAAAAAATGCCTTGTAAAAGCCCTGCTCGCGGTTGGGCAACGGCCAGTGGGCAAAGCCTTGGTCGGTAAACGCGGCGCAAAACCGAATCAGAACATCA
Source organism: uncultured Planctomycetia bacterium (assembly GCA_963807715.1). Lineage (GTDB taxonomy): Bacteria > Planctomycetota > Planctomycetia > Pirellulales > PALSA-1355 > CAWECK01. The sequence goes on along the minus strand of CAWECK010000007.1, from coordinate 192,755 downwards.
TGCACCAGTTGGTCGCTGTCGGCGTCCGTCGCCTCGCGCAGCACGTCCCGATGACGCACCAGCGGGGGCGGTTCCGGCACAAAGGACTCGATTCCTTGGACCTCTTCGTGGCAAACCCGCCACAATGCCTGAAGCGAAAACGATTCCCAGGTGCCATCGCTCCAGTGCTCGATCGACGACAAACCGAACCGGTAGACCAAATCGGCTAGCAGCGGAGCCGGTTTCTGTTCACAAGCCTGGGGCGTCGGATCGGGGACGTATGGCTGACGATGCTGTTTTCCCCGAGGTGGCAAATCGCGCATGACCCAGTGACGGGTCTCTTCGATGAAGCGCTCGCGCACCAGCGGAGGCGTTTCGGGCCGCAGCCGGGTCAGGGCGTCGGTTTCGGCGATAAACCAGCGGAGTTCCTCCGCCGGCCCCAACCGCAAGGGATATTGCAGCATCGCCAGTCGCAGAGCGAAGCGCGTTCCCAACGGGCGTATCCACTCGTCGGCCCGATCGCCCAGGTCGCTCCGCAATACCGCGCACAGATCTTCCATGCGGATCCGGCCGCGAGCCATCTTTGCTCGGTACGCATCTTCTTTCAAATACGGCTCGCAACCGTACAGCCGGGCCCCTTTTTGCATCCCTTCGTCAAAGGGTAAATCCTCGAGGGCTTGTAACGTATTAAGAAACGCGAAAGCCGTGATTGGGCCTGGCAGCGGAAGCAGGTTGCCCGCGATGCCGATGGCACTTGTCAAGCTGGCGCGCAGCGTTGCGTCCTGGCTGAGTGTCGGCTCCGCACTGGGCTCGGTTAAAGTGGTATACAAGTCAGTTTGTTGTTGGCAAAAGGAGAGGAACGAAGGACATCGACCGGCCAGCTTCGGGCTCGATCATTGTGGGGATACCAGCCTTGGGCGGATTGTCGCGTATGGCTTTGTCTCCAGCGCCCAGGATCACTGCTGCGCCCTGAATCAACTGGCTAGACAAACTTCGCCAAAAGTCAGAATCCCAGGCAGGAACTTTCGTCTTAGGCAGGGGCGATTGCAATGGCCAGGAAACTTACTTTTCCGTAAGCCGCCTGTTCTTTAGCTTTAGGGCGATACCGTTCCCATCGCAGGGAACCCAACTTTAGTATCAATTTGCGGGCCAGAGACGCGGAATCCTCTATCGACGGTCGATCCGTTGCCACTAACACCTTACTCAGCCATGTTTTAGTCGGAACTTGGGCACTCCGATTCAGAGCCGCTGCATCGCCGGTCGCCATGCTGAATGCGCGGTTGGCAGGCAGCGATGCCGGGGGACTGCGCTATTCGCGTTGGCCAATTTCCACGACATGCGAACAAATCTTGGACGGCCCGATCGCCATGTTGCCGCGAGACAGTTCCGTAAGCCGCTCGATCTGCGCGGCTTGCCCGGCGCACCCTAACACTCACTCACGCTAGTTCGAGTTCAAGTCTTTCGCGAATGGTGAAGTTCGTCAAGAGCGACCGAGGGACGCTGATTCTGCAAATTGAGAGTCTGCAGTCGTCGGGAGTATGCCGATTGGCATAAGCGAAATGCATTGTGCCTGCGAGCAATGGGGCTCGTCGCAGTCGATCGTCGCGATTACGAGGCCGTCGATTGCATTGCTGCTCGTGCGGCCTCCAGCACCTGATGCTGAGCCACCGCGAAGGGTTCGTTGATGAAAGCGCCGGCGGCCGCTTTATGACCGCCTCCTGCAAATAGCTGAGCCAGCCGATTACAGTCGACCTGGGGTGTGCGGCTGCGGAAACTGATTTTGAATCCGCCCGAAGCTTGTTCCACCAGGATCACGGCCACTTGCGTGCCGGCTACGCCCAGAGTGAGGTTGATGGCGTCTTCCGTGTCCGAGGGAAGTGCGCCCGTCGCCTCGAAATCTTCTCGCAACACCACGGTGTGTACCAGTCGACCGCCCAATTCGGCTTGAGCACGGGCCAGGATGCGGCCGCGCAGGTTCAGGCGGGCCAGCGTGTCCTGCTCGTAGAGTCGATTGTAGATCTCCGCGGGCTGCGCTCCGCTTTCCAAGAGTGCCGCGGCACAGCGGAACGTGGTGGGCGTCGTCGAACCGAAGCGGAACCAGCCGGTATCGGTCGCCAATGCGGCAAAAAGCGGCATCGCCAACTCGGGCGTCAGCCGGACGCCCAAAGCTCGGGCGGCATCCCAGACCAACCTGCCGGTCGCTTCAGCCGTTGTGTCCTTGAACAGTTCGGCGCCAAGATCGTCTTCACCCACGTGATGGTCGAGCACCATGCGGACGGCTGCGGACTTTTTGACCACGTCCGCCATGGTGCCAAGTTGTTGCCACGCACTTGTATCCAAGACCATCAAGACTTCAATGCTGGTCAACTCCTCGGCTTGGATGTCGACCCCCAAGGCCTTCAATTGCCGCGCGGGATCGATGAATTGCAGATTCGGCGGCGTGGCCTGACCGTTGACGATGATGACGTCCTTGCCAAGCGCCTGCAACACGCCGGCCATGCCCAGTTCGCTTCCCAGGGCATCGCAGTCGGGTCGGATGTGGCTGGTCAGCAGGAATCGCCGATGCGCGGCGACAATCTGGCCGAATCGTTGCCAGTCGATGCTGTCCGGAATCGCAGTGGTCGAAGTGGACGTTGCAGGACTCATCGCGATCCCTTATTGATTAACAGTCTTAATTAAATGGAATTCGTATTAAAGTTGTCTGCGGCAGATTTGGCCGCCGCCACGTCGCGGCGCAATTGGTCCGTAAGTTGTTCGAGGCTGCCGAACCTTTCAATTTCGCGCAGGCGGCACAAAAAGTCAATCTCCAGCGGCTGGTGATATAACGGGTCGTGCCAGCCGATCACGTGGACTTCCACTTTCAAAGCGTGCTCTCCAAACGTAGGATTTGTGCCGATATTGATGGCAGCCGGCCACGGAACTCCACGAATAAAAGCACGTCCCGCATAAACGCCGGCCCCCGGCAGCAAGGTGTCGATGGCGTCCAGATTCGCGGTCGGAAAACCGATCTTGGCGCCCGGCCGGCTCCATGCACCACCATGCCGCGCAGACGGTAAGGAGCCGTGAGCAGCCGCCGCGCTTCCTCCACGGCTCCCGCATGCAGCCGGTTTCGCACGCGGAACTGGAGACGATCTCGCCGTCGACGATCAGCGGTTCGACCACTTCCAAGAGCATGCCGGCGGCTTGAGTCAACTCGCCCAGCACGTCGATGTTGCCGGCCCGCTGGCGGCCGAAGTGAAAATTGGGCCCTTCCACCATGGCTTGGGCATCGAGATGCCGGCGGACGATGCGGTCGAAAAACTCGGTCGGCGACAGCCTCAGCAGGGCTTCGTCGGTCGGGTACGCCACCATTGCGTCGATACCCAGTTCCGTCAGCAACTCGGCCTTGCGATCGGTCCAGGTCAACGGCGGCGGCGTTTCGGTTGGCCGCAGCAGCCGCACGGGGTGTGGATCGAAGGTAAACACGATCGCCGGGCCGCCGACTCGCTCGGCCAGTTTTCGCAAGCGGGCGATAATGCGCGCATGTCCCTGATGCACGCCGTCGAAGTTGCCGATCGTGACGGCGCCGGATCGTAGCGCAGGGTCGAGTGCCGTTAGATCGTGGAGGATCTTCACAGGGTTCTCACGCGCCGAACGGGCCTGTCACGCGATAAACGCTCACGCCATAAATGGTCACGCTATGAGCGGGACTGTCAGGTCGTAAAAGGGTATTGTCGCAGGGTCAACAAAAAATCAATGTGCCCATTAAAGCCGTAAGATCGAGACCGCAACAGGGGGGCGAATTCCCCGTTTAGCCGGCAAAGTCGGATTATCGAAGCCGCCTGCGAGCCGGTCAACTTTTCAGATAGGCAGACCTCGGCGGGCCGCGATGGTGAAATCTTGGGAACTGGCGAATGTTTTTGGTCCGCTGGCCGGGAAACTTTTGCGCTGATCCCCGCGCACCGTTCCCGTATGATATCCTATAGCATGCATTGCCTTACGTTGGACGGCATTCGAGGCGCCATGGAAGAAAAGCAATTTTTTCTGTCCCCCGATCTGGCCTTTCGGTTGGCCGCGATCGACATTGGCACCAACAGCATTCGCTTGATGGTGGCCGAACCGCTGCGCGGCGGAAACTATCGCATCCTGGACGAAGAAAAGGAAAGCACTCGGCTGGGCGAGCAATTGAGTCAGACCGGCCGGCTCGACCCCAAAGCGATCGAAAAATCGCTGGCCGCCTTGCGGCGCATGAAGCAAATCGCCGAAGGTTATCAGGTCACTCAACTGCGCACGATCGCCACCTGCGCCGTGCGCGAAGCCGCCAACGGCGACGAGTTTCGCCGCCGGGCCCTCGAGGAACTGGGCCTGGAGATCGAAGTCATCTCCGCCAAGAAAGAAGCCCTGCTGGCGTTCTTCAGCGTGCAGCGGGGGTTTGACCTGGCGGGCAAACACGTCGCCGTGGTCGACATCGGCGGCGGCAGCACGGAAATCGTGCTCGCCCATGGCGACCTGGTCGAGGCCATTTATACCACGCAGTTGGGAGCCGTGCGGCTCAGCGAACAGCACGGCAACGGCGACGGGATGGCGGGGGCCGAATTCACGCAACTGGTCGAAAGCATCGACCGCCACCTGCGTAAACATACGAAGAACCCGGTCTTCGTGCCCCACACGTTATTTGGCTCCGGCGGAACCTTCACCAGCCTGGCTGCGATGGTCATGGCTGGCAAGGGACAGTCGGACCAGCCGCTGCGCGGCTATCAGGTCACGCGGGCCGAAGTTCGGCACTTGCTCGAGCGGCTGCGCAAGTTACCGCTCCGCGAGCGTGCCAACGTGCCGGGTTTGACTCCCGACCGGGCCGACATCATCGTGGCCGGACTGGCCATCGTCGACCGCGTGATGGAACGTTTTGAGATCAACGTGCTGCAAGTGCATAACCGCGGCGTTCGCGACGGACTCGTGCTGCAGATGATCGAAGAGTCGCTGGGCACCGCCAAATCCTCGTCGCAAGATCGCACGGCGGCGATCGAACGGTTGGCCACCGCGTGCGGCGGAGAATTGGCTCATGGCCGCCAGGTGGCCCGCATGGCTGGTCTGATCTATAGCCAACTGACGGATTCTTACGGCCTGGTGCGGGAGGATCGCGAATTGCTCGAAGCCGCGGCCCGGCTGCAGGACGTGGGCTATCTGATCAACTACGATCAGCACCATAAGCACAGTTATCATTTGATCCGCCACAGCCGGCTGGAAGGCTTTCAGTCGCATGAGCTGGATTTGATCGCCAACGTGGCTCGCTATCATCGCGGGGCGAAGCCGAAGCGCAAGCATGCGAACTTCCGGCAGTTATCGGACGAGGACCAACAGCGAGTGCGTCACATGGCGGCAATCCTGCGCGTCGCGGGCGGCCTCGATCGCAGCAACACTCAGCAGATCGAATCGCTGACGCTCCATCATAGCAAGGGCGAGACGGAAATCCGCGTGATCTCGCCGCGCTATCCTGAACTGGATATCTGGGGAGCGCGGCGGCGCGTCGAACTCTTCGAAGACGTATTCGACACCAAGCTGAAGATCGAATGGCAAGAAGTTTCGCCGGGGGACAATCACTCTCAAAACGGCCGCTCGGCCGTAGCTGGCGAATCGCCGGTAAACCCTGCCGAATCGGGCACTGGGTAGAATTGATTTACAGGCACCAGGTTGATTCGTGGGCACCGACAAGTCTGCTATTGCTTTCCCGGCAACTCAATCACCGTGGCCAAAGCTTTGGGCAGACGCTCCAATACATCGCGCGCCGTGATTCCCACAGGGCCGATCTCCGCGGCGGCCAGATCGCCCGCCAATCCGTGCACATACACCCCCAGGCGGGCCGCTGTCAGCGGTTCGAGTTCTTGGCAGAGGAGCGCCGTAATGACCCCGGTCAGCACGTCCCCCATGCCGCCGGTGGCCATGCCGGCGTTGCCCGTCGAGTTGACGGACGTTTGCCGGCCATCGGTGACCACGGTGCGGTGACCCTTGAGCACCACAATCGCTCCCGTGCGCTCGGCGAGCGCTTCGGCTGCCGCATTGCGTTCGGACGGGGCCGGCGGCCGCTCCATTGCGCCAGCCGGGCAAATTCGCCGGGATGCGGAGTGAGCACGCGCGGGCCCCCCGGAGAAGACGCCACATGCATGTGCGAGGCCAGCGAATTCAGCGCGTCGGCGTCCAACACCAGCGGAGCGCGCGCTCTCGCGATAGAGCCACGCCACGAGATCGTCCAGATCCGTGGACCTTCCCAGGCCGGGACCACAGGCGGCGGCCGTGACGTTGGCCAATTCGGCGGCAATCAATGGTTGCGCATCGCTCGCTATGTGTCCCGACGGGTCCGATGGAAGGCCCAGGGTCATATAACATGGTTCAAAACCGGCCACCGTCTGCTGGCACGAAGTGGGCACCGCCAGGCGTACCAGTCCCGCGCCGGCTCTGAGCGTCGCCATGCCGCTTAAACTGATCGATCCCGGCATGCCGCTGCGAGCCGCCGATCAAGAGCGGCGCGGCCATAAGTTCCCTTGTGGCCTTCGGGTTCGCGGCGCGGGAGTCGCGGCAGGGGAGACTGCAATGGGATCGGGCATGGGTCACTCGCACGAGCAATCGGGTGAGAATTGTCTTAGCTCCCAGCCAATGGCCGGGCGGCGGCCAGAGCCGCGTGCTTTCCCTGGGCAATCAGGCCCGCCACGTAGCCCCCTTTGAAGCCAGCGTCGATGTTGACCACCGTGACGTTGGCGGCACAGCTATTGAGCATGCTCAACAGAGCCGCCATGCCGCCGAAGTTGGCTCCGTAGCCGACGCTGGTTGGCACGGCGATCACGGGCACGGCATGTAGCCCCCCACGACGCTCGGCAAAGCCCCTTCCATGCCGGCGATCACCACCACCGCGTCCGCGCCCGCCAATTTTGGCAGGTGTTCCGGCAGCCGGTGCGGACCTGCCACGCCCACGTCGCAAACCAGGGTTACGCGGATCCCCATCCAATCGAGCGTTTCGCGGGCCTCCTCCGCCACCGGCAGATCGCTGGTGCCGGCGGTAACGACGGCCACGTGGCCGATCAATTCCCGAGAGCTGTTTGCCGGGCTTGCGGATATCCGCAGCGTGTGGGCCAGGTGATTGTAACTTAGCTGGGGAAAACAATCCGCGAGGGCAGCCGACTGATCGGCGCTGATTCGCGTGGCGAGCACGTTCACTCCGCTGGCACAGCAGCGTGCGGAAGATTTTTTCGAGCGTGGGGACATTCTTGCCCTGGCCGAAGACGACTTCGGGAAAGCCGCAACGGCGGCTACGATCCAAATCGATCTGGGCCTCGGCCAGATCGGCCGTGCCGGGCGTGCGCGGCTTGATCCACGAAAGCTTCCAGGGATAACTGGCCGCTCAGCAGTTGCTTTGCCAAAGCTTCGATCGTGTCTGCCCGCATAACTCCAATCCTATCGTGGACCTGGGCGCCAGGTATATGCCTGGGCAATGGAATGGCCATTGCCTGCTGCCGCGAATGGCCATTGCTTGTTGCTGTCGCAGCCCCGGCCGACGACTGGCCCGAAGGCGGACTGAAACGGCAAACTGCCTCAATCCCCTGCTTTCCCCCCTGTTTAGTCCCCGATGCGTCCGAGCCCGATCCGAGTTGGAGCTTCAAGAGCGGCTTGACGCAATTGTAACGGACAGCTAAAATCCCGCCCAAAGTCGAACGCGTATATAGAGTTGTGGTCTAAGTTCGTCGCTAGCGATCAGGTCTTCTGCGCCGCCCAGCGGCACCGCTTATGACCGACTCGGACCGCAAGGCTCGACCCGAAAGCCAGACCAATCAATTAGGTTTTTTTTGCGGAGATTGCAGTATGGCCGGATCCGGCTCGAATCCGGGCGACATCGACATATTCGACGTGAAGCGGATCCGTCGGCTTGTGGAGTTGATGAACGAACACGAGCTGGCCGAAGTGGACCTGCGTCAGGGCGAACAGCGAATTCGCTTGCGTAAAGGGGGCGAACCCATAGTGACAGGTTTTGTTCCGGCGCCAGTGGCCCCTCCGGCGGCCGCTCCGGCTGGCGGTTCCGTCAGCCGGCGGGACGCCCGCGGCGCCCCTTGCGGACGAGCATCTCGAACTGGTCAAGAGCCCGATGGTCGGCACGTTCTATGCCTCGCCCAATCCCGAATCCCCCCCGTTCGTCAAAGTCGGCGACCATGTGGGGCCGACGACGACGGTCTGCGTGATCGAGGCGATGAAGGTCTTCAACGAGATCCCGGCCGAAGTTTCCGGCCAGGTCGTGGCCGTGCTGGTGGACAACGGCGAGCCGGTCGAGTTCGGGCAGCCGCTGTTCAAGGTCGACCCTCGCAAGTAGCGGTTTTCTGCATGTTCAAACGCATTCTGGTAGCCAATCGCGGCGAAATTGCGCTGCGGATCATTCGTGCCTGCCGCGAAATGGGCATCGAGACGGTCGCCATTTTCAGCGAGGCCGATCGCGGCGCCCCGTACCTGGAACTGGCCGACGAGGCCTATTGCGTCGGGCCGGCCAAAGGGGCCGACAGCTATCGCAAGATCGATCGCGTGATCAGCGCCGCCGAAATCGGCAACGTGCAGGCGATCCATCCGGGCTACGGCTTTCTCTCGGAGAACGCCCACTTCAACGAAGTCTGCCGCAGTTGCAACATCGACTTCATCGGCCCCACGCCCGAGGCCATGGCCCGGCTGGGCGACAAGAACTCGGCCCGCAAGCTGGCTCGCGAGGCCAACGTGCCGGTGGTGCCCGGCAGCCAGGGGTTGATCAACACCGAGGAAGAGGCCATCCGCGTGGCCCATGAGATCGGCTTTCCGGTGCTGATCAAGGCGTCGGCCGGCGGCGGCGGGCGCGGCATGCGGGTGGCGCTGAACGACCTGGCGTTGAAGTCGGCCGTGCAGCAGGCCCAGGCCGAGGCCGAAGCGGCTTTCGGCGACGGCAGCATCTACCTGGAAAATTACATCGAGCATCCGCGGCACGTCGAAGTGCAGGTGCTGGCCGACCATCACGGCAACGTCGTTCATCTGTGGGAGCGCGACTGCTCGACGCAGCGCCGCCATCAGAAGCTGATCGAAGAAAGCCCGTCGCCGCACCTGCAGCCACGAAACGCGGCAGGCGATCTGCGAAGCGGCCGTGCGGCTGGTGAAAACGGCCGGCTACACCAACGCCGGCACGGTCGAGTTCATCGTCGATCAGCAAGGGCAATTTCTACTTCATCGAAGTCAACGCCCGCATCCAGGTCGAGCATCCGGTGACCGAAATGGTCACCGGCATCGACCTGATCAAGGCCCAGATCCGCGTGGCCGCGGGCGAGCCGCTGCCGTTCAAGCAAGAAGACATCGTCAGCCGCGGAGCGGCCATCGAGTGCCGCATCAACGCCGAAGATCCGCAGAAGAATTTCCAGCCTTGCCCGGGCAAGATCACGCGACTGATGGTGCCCGGCGGGTTCGGCGTGCGCTTCGATTCGCACGCCTACCCCGGCTACACGGTTTCGCCCCATTACGATTCGATGATCGGCAAGCTGATCGTCCACCAGCCGACGCGGCCGATGGCCATCGAGTGCATGCTGCGGGCCTTGTCGGAGCTGCGCATCGAAGGCATCAAGACCACGGTCCCGCTGCATCGAGCCATCCTCAGCCACGCGCGTTCGTCGAAGGCCGCGTCGACACGACGTTCGTCGAACGCAGCGGCATCATGCAGTAGCCGCCTGGTTGCCATTGCGGGGCCGCCGACGAGTTGCGTGCGATGCCGCGATCGATCGGGCGGATGGAGCGACGGCTCGAACGATCCGAGAATCGTCAGTCCGACATGACGGCGACTCGCAAAGCACCGCGATCAACAAATCTAGCGCATAGCACCCCCAACGAGATATTCCCATGACATTGTCGCGGCCTCCGAAAACGAGACCACCTTTCGCCGCGTGGCGATCCTGTTTGCCGGCGGTCCGGCCCCGGCGGCCAACGCCGTGATTTCGACCTGCGCCGTCTCGTTCCTGCGCAACGACATCGAAGTCGTCGGCATCATGAACGGCTATTCGCACCTGGTCGAATATCAGGAAGACCATCCGCTGGGAGCAGGGTCGCGACTACATCATGCTCGACCAGCAAGATGCTGCGCCGCACGCGCAACTCGCAGGGAATCCTGATCGGCACGGCCCGCACCAATCCGGGCAAGAACATCTCGCATCCCTCGCATCTTGCCGATCCGGAGCGCACGGCGCCGCTGCGCACCGTCTACGAGGCGCTGCGCTCGATCGGCGTCGACGCCCTGGTCTCGATCGGCGGCGACGACACGCTGAAGACGGCCAACAAGTTCAAGCTGTTCCAGGATACGCTGCCGGCCGACGAAGCCGCGGATTCCGGTCGTCCATCTGCCCAAGACGATCGACAACGACTACATGGGCATCGATTTCACGTTCGGCTATTTCACGGCCGTCGAAACGCTGGCCAGCGAGATTCGCAACCTGCTGGCCGACGCCGAGGCCTGCCGCGGACCTACTTCCTGGCCGAAACCATGGGCCGCAGCGCCGGCTGGCTGGCCTATGGCGCGGCCATCGCCGGCGAAGCCAGCCTGGTGATCAGCGTCGAAGACATCACCGGCAAGTACCAGGACCAGGAAGACGATCGATCGATCCGACGACCGGCGAGACGCAAGACCCGGCCGGTGATGAACGTCGACGAAGTCGTCAAGCGCATCGTGGCCACGATGCGCGTCCGCGAAGAGAAAGAAGGCAAGGAATACGGCGTGATCGTCATGGCCGAAGGCCTGGCCGAATTACCTGCCGATGAGCTATCTGGAAGGCATCGCGCGCGACGACCACGGCCACATCGCCATCTCGCAATTGAACCTCTGCCGGCATGTTCGCCAAGCTGATCTCGGACGAATACACGAAGCAGACCGGCAAAAGCCGGAAGATCACCGGGCTGCAACTCGGCTACGAAGCCCGCTGTGCGCAGCCGCACGCCTTCGACGTGATGCTGGGCAGCCAGCTGGGCGTCGGCGCCTATCGGGCCCTGGTCGAAGAACGGCTCAACGGCGTGATGGTTTCGGTCTCCGGCCAGTTAAGCTGAACTACGTCCGTTCGAGAAGCTGGTCAATCCCGAAACGCTGGTGACGATGGTCCGCTACGTCGAGCCAACCAGCGATTTCCACCGCCTGGCCCGGTTCCTGGAAACGTACGTCAATGAATGACGAGCGAGTCGTGCACTGCGATTGCACGCAAAGCCCAGAGATGCCATCCCTGGGTCTATCATCGTGCGAACGTCTCACGCTCGGGTATTGTCCGTAACGTGGCCTCGCCCCGTTTCACCCGACAGCGTTCCCTTGGTGCTCGGCACGCCGCGTCGATGCGCGGATCGAGCTCGACGGCCATGCGCAGCGCCCGGGCCGTGGCTTTGAAGATCGCTTCGCTGATGTGGTGGCTGTTGCGGCCGTGATGCAGCGACGACGTGCAAATTGCACAGCGCGTTGGCCGCCACGGCTTGCCAAAAATCTTCGACCAGCTCGCTGTCGAAGTCGCCGATCTTCGGAGGCCGGAATGGGTGCCTGAAAGACCAGGAAGTAGCGGCCGCTCAAATCGATGGCCGTGGTGACCAGCGTCTCTTCCATCGGCAGCGTGAAGTGGCCGTAGCGGCGGATGCCGGCCTTGTCGCCCAACGCCTGCCGCAGCGCCTGGCCCAAGCAGATGCCCATGTCTTCGACCGTGTGGTGCTGGTCGACGTGCAGGTCGCCCTTGGCCCGGACCGTCAGATCCAGGCCGCGTGCTTGGCCAGCAGCGTGAGCATGTGGTCGAAGAAGCCGACGCCGGTGGCGACTCGGCCTGGCCGGTGCCGTCGAGGTTCAATTCCAGTTCGATCTGGTTTCCGCCGTCTTGCGGTGAATCTTGGCGGTGCGGGCCACGGGGCTCTCCGATATTTCTTGTCGTAAATTCTTGGCTTTTGTGTCAAACCATCGTCTTCAGCAGACCCAGGCAGGCGTCGATCTGGTCGTCGCTGCCGACGGAAATCCGCAGCCCGTCGCCCCAGCCGGCATAATCCATGTAACGCACCAGCACCTGGCTGGCTTTGAGCCGCTCGTACAGCGGCTTGACCGGCAATTGTCGGGTGCGGGTTCCAGACGAAATTCGCCTGCGATTCGACGCTGGCAAAACCCAAGCTCGCGCATCCCGTGGACCAGCCGCTGCCGCGTGGCCAGGATCTTGGCCGTGGTCTGCCGCAGCCAGGCCTGGTCGTCGATGGCGGCCGTGGCTCGCGGCGATCGACAACGCGTCGCAGTTGTACGAATCCTTCACCTTGACCAGCTGTTGGATGATGTGCGGCTGCGCCACCAGAAAACCGAACCGCAGCCCGGCCAACGCATACGACTTGCTCAGCGTGCGCGAGACCATGATCTTGTCGTGTCCGACGGACCAGGTCCAAGGCAATTGTCGCGGCGAAATCGGCATAGGCCTCGTCGACCAGCAGCGGGCAGGGGAGCCGCTCGGCCAGTTCCAGCATCGCGCTCGGGCGAAATGACGGTGCCCGACGGGCTGTTGGGGTTCGGCAGGAAGGCCAGCTGCAGATCGCTGCTGGCCGCCGCGAACTCGTCGCCCAGCGACCAATCGGGCTCGAACCGCATCTCCTCTGCTGCCGCCCCCTGCAATTCGCCCAGCGTCTTGTACAGGATGTAGCTGGGATAGGGGAGCCGCAGCCATTGCCCTTGGCCGACAAATGCCCGCGTGACCATCGTCAGCATTTCGTCGCTGCCGTTGCCGCACAGAATCCAGTCCGGCTCGACCCCCAGGACCTCGCCGGCCCGGCGGCGAAAAGCGTCGGCCATCGGATCGGGATAACGTTCCAGGCCGCTTTCCAGCCGGGCCGCGATGGCCCGGGCCACGGCCGGCGAAGGCGGATACGGATTCTCGTTCGTGTTGAGCTTGATGAACTTGCCGGCCTGCGGCTGCTCGCCGGGCGCGTAGCCGGCCATCTGCTCAATTTCGGGTCGAAAGTAGGACATGCCGCAGGGCTCTGAAGCTGGGGGAATCGTAGTCGCAAAACGGAAGCATTTGCCGGCTTAAAGGCGGGGCTCGAATCTCTCGAATCCACTGCCAAAACACGGGAGCTATTTCAATCGCACATCCACGCTTTCGCGGTGGGCCGTGAGGCCCTCTTTGTCCGCCATTCTGCGGATGTCGTCGGCCACGTGCCGCAGGCCGGCCTCGGTGTACGCAATCACGCTGTTGCCACGCAAAAAAGTCGGGCCGACAGTCCGCTGGCAAAACGGGCCGTGCCGCCGGTGGGCAGCACGTGCGACGGCCCGGCGGCGTAATCGCCCACGGCCACCGGGCTGTAATGGCCCACGAAAATCGCACCGGCGTGCGGAATCCTTCGACCCACTGGACGGCGTCATCGGTGGCAATGTGCAAGTGCTCCGGCGCAATCTCGTCGGCCAGCGCCGCCGCCGCCGCCGGAGATTCCACCAGAATCAACGCCCCGAAATCCTCCAGACTTTGCCGGGCCAGATCGCCACGTTCCAAGTGAGCCAATTGCCGGGCCAATTCGTCGGCCGTCTGTTCCATGACCCGCTCGTCCCAGGTAATCAAGACACTTGCCCCCGGCGCATGTTCGGCCTGGGCGATCAGATCGGCGGCGGCAAAGTCGGGCGCGTTGAACTGTCGGCAATGACCACCACCTCGCTCGGTCCGGCAATCGAATCGATGTCCACCTCGCCGTAGACGTAACGCTTGGCCAGGGCCACGAACAGATTGCCGGGCCCGACGATCTTATCGACCTGCGGCACCCCCTCGACGCCGTACGCCAGGGCCGCCACGGCCTGAGCCCCGCCCATGCGATAAACTTCGCGGATGCCCAGTTCATGGCAAGTGGCCAGCAGATCGTGATTGTAAGCGCCGAATTTGGTCGGCGGAGCGACAATGGCCAACTCGCTCACGCCGGCCGCTTGAGCCGGCACGGCCGTCATCAGAACGGTCGACGGATACGCGGCGGCGCCGCCGGGAACGCAGATGCCGACTGCGCCGAGCGGCAGATAACGCTGCATCAGGACGGTGCCATCGGGCCGCTGCACGCGGGCATTTTTCGGCAGCAGAGCCGTTTGGAATTCCAGGATGTTGTCACGAATCCGACGCAGGGTGGCCAGAAACGCGGGATCGGCGGCCCTGTGGGCGGCGGCCAATTCCGCTGTCGCGACGCGCAAAGTCTTGGCGGTGACTTCGGCCCGATCCAGCTTCCGCGTGTAGTCGAGCACCGCAGCCTGGCCCTGGCTGCGGACATCTTCGCAGATCCGCTGGACAACTTCAGCTGGGGACAGCGGGCTGCCAAAGACGTCGATAGTCCGCTGGCGGCCCACCTCGCTGACGACGTTGCCGCGTGGGCTGAGTCGCTCGCGCAGGCGAGCCAAGGCTGCCTGGACGTCGGACTGGCGGCTGTCGATGCGTTCGATATTAACGGAGGGAAAAGTCATCAGCGGTTGGTTTGTAGAGCAAGCCCAGGGGCGGTGTCCACGCGCCTTTGTGTTCGCCTTCTGTTGCGGCTACCATGGCTGGTAAGGGGCGGCCTGTACTTTGCGTAAAACACATTCTTGCTTGTCGGAGCGGGGTAGAAAAGCCCAAGCTGGCTGGCAGGCAGACCCAGGGATTGCAATCCCTGGGCTTTTGGGAGTGCAATGCGCCAGCTTTATTGAGTGCAACGGATCGGCTTTTGGGAGTGCAACGCATGGCAAATGCTGTGATTGATTTACGCAGCGACACACTGACTCGGCCTACGCCCGGCATGCGCGCGGCAATGGCTGCGGCCGAAGTGGGGGACGATGTTCTTGACGAAGATCCCACCGTGCATCGCTTGCAGGAGTACGTCGCCGAATTGCTGGGCAAGGAGGCGGCCCTGTTCGTTCCCTCAGGAACCATGTCGAACCAGATCGGAGTTCGGTTGCATTGCAGCCCGGGCGATGAATTCATCTGCGAAGCCGGTTGCCACATTTACAACTACGAGCAAGGCGCTTACGCCCAATTGAGCGGTTTGGCCGTGCGAACCGTGGCTGGCGAGCAGGCTGTATTGCACGTCGATCAACTCCGCGGGCTCGTGCGGGGTGGCAACGACCACCTGGTGAACACACGACTCGTCTGCTTGGAGAATACCCACAACCGCGGCGCCGGGCGGCGTGTTGCCGTACGACGGAGTCGCAGAAATCTGCCAGTGGGCTCACGACAGCGGCCTGGCGACGCATTTGGACGGTGCCCGGTTATTCAACGCCGTGGTCACCACTAAGATTCCCGCGGCCCATTGGTCGCGTCATTTTGACACCGTCAGCGTTTGTTTCAGTAAAGGCTTGGGCGCGCCGATCGGCTCCGCTTTGGCCGGCACGCGGGAGCAGATCAAGCGAGCCCGTCGGCATCGTAAGCTGTTCGGCGGCGCAATGCGCCAGGCCGGCGTTATCGCGGCCGCGGCGCTGTACGCCTTGGAACACCACGTGGAGCGTCTGGCCGAAGACCATGCCCATGCGCAGTTGCTGGGCCGGGCGATTCGGGGCATCGACACGCTACGTCTCGTGCCGGATCAGATCGATACAAACATCCTGATTTTCCGGGTGGATCCGGCACTGGGGAGTGCGGCCGAGTTTTGCCAGCGGCTCAAAGATGCCGGTGTACTGACGCTGCCGATCTCGGCAACGACGATTCGAGCCGTGACGCACCTTGATGTAACCGCCGAAGACGTGCAGCGCGCCGGCCAAATAGTGGCGCAAGTGGCCAGCGAGGCTCCGCGCGAATTGGATCCCGCGACGTTGCCGTTCGCGTACTAACAGCAACAGTGAGTTACCCCATGAAATTCGCCATTTGCAATGAAACGTTCGTAGACTGGCCGATCGAGCGGGCCTGCCAGTTTGCCGCCGAATGTGGCTACACCGGCCTGGAAATCGCCCCCTTCACGTTGAATACGGATGCCCGGCAGATCACTGCTGGCCAACGCGCCGACGTTCGCAGCGCGGCGGATGCGGCCGGACTGGAAGTGATCGGGCTGCACTGGCTGCTGGCCAAGACCACGGGGCTGCACCTGACGTGTCCGGACCGCGATACGCGCCGGCGAACATCCGACTACCTGGTGAAGCTCACGCGGCTATGCCGCGACTTGGGCGGCTCAATCCTCGTCTTCGGATCGCCCCAGCAGCGTAATCTGCTGGCGGGCGTCTCGCCCCGTCAAGGATTTGAACACGCGGTGGAAGTCTTCGCGAGCGTGCTCCCCGCGCTGGAAGAGAACGAAGTCACGCTGGCTCTGGAGCCGCTGGGACCGGTCGAGGGGAACTTTCTCAACACGGCGGCCGAGGCGGTCGAAATCATTGAGAAATTGGCCTCCCCTTGGTGCCAGTTGCACCTTGACTGCAAGGCCATGAGCAGCGAAGCCACGTCGATGCCCGAGTTGATCCGGCGTCACGCGGATGTGCTGGCCCATTTCCACGTCAACGATCCCAACCGGCTGGGGCCTGGCATGGGCGAACTGAAGTTCGAGCCGATTCTGGCGGCGCTGGGTGGCATCGATTACCAGGGCTGGGTGTCGGTCGAGGTGTTTGATTACACCCCGGGGCCGGAGCGACTGGCGCGCGAGAGCATCACGTATTTGCTGGAATGCTTGGATCGGTTAAGCGACGTTCGACCGGACTAGGCGGCTGCAAGTACGCGGGCCAGTCGACCGTTTACGCCAACCAATGCCGGGTATCGTCCAGGCAGGATATCTCGAGTGCGGTCGCGGAGTGCTGCTGACCAATCGGAGTTTCACCGGAAGCACTCGGCTGGTCAGTACCGCAGGTGATTCGCAAGTCGACTTTCCCGGCAAAACCAATCGCCCGTTGTCCAGGCCGAACTGTTCCAAGGTCCAAGGCTCAGGATCGAGAATATAGAGTTCTCGTGTGCCGACCTTTTCGTAGAATGGAATCTTATCGCGGCTCCGATCTCCGGGACTTACGATTTCCATGACCAGATCCGGCCCCCGCACCAATGCGCTCCGCAATTCACGGCAGTGTTTCCCGCCAGATAAACGGCCACGTCCGGACCACGTCCACTATAAGCCGTTCTTGCACGCTTGGATCGCAGACCAGCATGGCCATGGAAGACACCACGGTTAATCCAAACCTATAACGGAAACGCCAAACACTCGCCTTGAACTTTAGCCGGTCGAAGCTTTCAGTTCGGCCAGATGTTGGGCCGTGCCCACCAGACGATCCCAGTTCTCGTAGATGTATTGGGGCGGGCCGCCAATTTGCGATACCGCGACCGCCACTTCTTCGGTCGGGATCATTTCGATCGCGTTCCACGGGCAGACCGTCAGCTCGTACGGGTTCGTCTTCTTTTGCGGAATGTGAACGCAGACTTCGCAGCCGACGCAACGTTCCAGATCAATCTGGCACCAACTCTGCAAATTGTGCATGTGGTCGTACTGCTGAAGCTTGATGATGCAGTCGACAGGACAAACTTCCAGACACGCCTCACAACCGGTGCAGTTGTCGGCGTTGATGACGGCAAGTTCTTTAGGCAGCTTTTTGCGAGGGCCTTGTTTGGCCATCGATGGGTTCCTTGTAAAAGTTACGAAGCCTCATTCAGCAGCCTTGGCAGGATACGCCGACCGCTGTCGATAATCATTCACTGTCGACTCAATCATAGGGACAAATCGGCGACTCGGCCAACTGCTTCTGTGGGTTGATTGCAAGGAAGGGGGTTATTGCGGGAGGACCCAGGGACGCCATCCCTGGGATTTTGGGGCGGCGGTGGGACCTAAAGCATTACGGGGATTGGTGTTTTGGGATTGTCTCGCCGGCGATCAGGTCTTCGAACCGTTGTCGCCGTCGAACCAGTTCGGCGCGGCTGTCCTGAATGAGCACCTCGGCTGCCAACGGCTTCGAATTGTAATTTGAGCCCATCACGAAGCCGTACGCCGCCGGCACATTCGATGACCAGCAGCTCTCCCACGGCGGCGGCTGGCAAGTCGCGGGTGCGTACAAAACCTCCTTCCTCTTGCGTGAATATGTCGCCGGACTCGCAGAGGGGCCCTCCGACCACGACTGGATGAATGGGCCGCTCCTGCTCGCCACCGGCCGCCGGCACGATCGACATCGGATGGTAAGCGCCGTAGAGAATTGGTCTGGCCAGATTGTTAAAGCCGGCGTCGAGCAGATAAAACGTATTGCCTCCCATGCGCTTGATCGCGCAAATCTCCGTGATCAGGTAACCGCTTTCGGCTACCAGGTAGCGGCCCGGTTCCAGTTCCAGCCGCACTCGATGACCAAAAGAGTCCTCGAGTCGTTTGCGCGTGTTGTTCCAGAGTTTGAAATAGGCGTCCAGATCAATGTACGACTGTCCGGCACGGTAGGGGACCGGCAAGCCGCCGCCGGCGCTGATTGCCGTGATCGATCGGCCCACTTCCTGAGCGGCCTTCTCCAGGGCACCGCAAACCTGGGCTAGGTGCTCCAGGTCGGTTCCGGAACCAATGTGCATGTGCAGGCCCGAGATGCCCAAGCCGTGATGGTCCGCGCGCCGCAAGCACTCCGTTAGCTCGGTATGCCAGATGCCATGCTTCGACTGCTCTCCCCCGGTGTTGGTCTTTTGACTGTGGCCATGGCCGAAGCCAGGATTGATGCGCAGCGTAATATGCCGGCCGGGTGCCCGCGCGCCGAGCTGGTCGATCATGTCGGGTGAGCCGACATTGACGTGGATGCCATGATCGACGACCAGATCGAGCGTTTCACGGTCGAAGATGTCGGCGGTATAGACCAGCGGGGGAGGGTCACCGTCGGGTTTGTATCCGGCAGCCATCGCACGACGAATTTCGCCCGCGCTGACTGTGTCCACCAGCACCCCGTCGCGCCGCATTAGATCCAAAATGGCGAGGTTGGAACAGGCCTTTTGGGCAAAGCGCACCACGTCGAATGCTTTTAAGTCGGCAATTCGTTCGCGGATTTTACCGCCGTCGTAGACGTAGGTCGGAGTTCCGAACTCGACGAGCCAATTCAGCCACCGGGATGCCGGCAATGTCGCGGCGAAGGGTGGCAAAATTCGGAGCAATGGGCATTCGAGAGTGTCTCCAGGGAATGCTTACGCGCGGCAAAGCCGCAAACAAACGAAACAGATTAGCCGGAAATGAACGCGAATAAACGGAAATAAGGAACGAACGATAAAATGAATTTACCGGATAATCTTGGGCATAGTGCAATCGATGGACCCGCCGATTAGCGACTCTCTCGCCCTGTGCCACTGGCTCCACCAGTGCGCCCGGGAAAGACGCCTTCGAGTTTCCGCACTGGGGCATAGCCAGTCGCACACAGAGCAGCAATCACCTGCCAGATGTGGCGCGACAGACACCTAGCAAATTAGCCGATCGAAGGCTGCAAGAAAAGGGATGCGCCTGCGCGAGCTGATCACAGCGTGTCCCAGGGACCGCTGTTCAGCGACATCACCATCGCCACGGCAGCCGGGTCCATTTGCCGGACACTCGTGGAGGCAGGCTTGGGGGGCGCGGCCGGCGGTGCGCTGCTGGCGAAAAACTGCGTGCGGGCTATCGTCGATTGCGTCGCGGTCGCGGGCTGGGTCGCGCTGCTCTGCGGCGCAGCGGTGCTACTGAGCGGTGCGGCGCTTTCGGCCGACGCGGCCGGTGCCGCGACCGTGGCCGGTGGGATGGCTGCGGCGGCCGCACTCGCCGCCTGCGGAGAGCTTGTGTTCGTCGTTGCCGCCAAGGGAGATGTTACGGCCGGCTCCACCTCTGCACTCTGTGGGACTGCTGCGGTCACGGCCGGCGTCACCGCCGGGGAACTTGCGGCCGACACATCCGGCGCGACGTCCAGGGGTGGAGCAACTGGATTGATGCTCAAGTAATTAATAATCTGCAACGCATCCTGCGGCGACAAAATCCCATTACCAAGGACGTCGGGCATCAGGCCGGCCGGCACTTGTTTGCCCGCCAACGGACCCGAGCCTATTGTGTTCAAGAGGTTAATGACAGCCAAAGCGTCTTGTGGGGTTACGTCGCCGTCATCATAGACATCAAGGGGATTGGCGTCGTTGTGGTAATCCGTATTGAAGATCGACGTTTGCAAATTGGCGTTCGCGCTCGTACCGACCATTTCAAGGAAATACGGTTCGCCGGCTGTGCCCTGGTAGGTTAATTGGGCCGAGGTTGTGCTAGTAGCGGTCGTAACCAGCGGCTGCAGGTTGTTGTCGTAGAGCGTCAGGCTCACGTTGCCGCTTCCGCCAGCCGATACCGCGGCATTCAGCATGCCGGCAATGCCGGCATCGAAGGACATCCAAACGTCCCCCGTCGAAGCGTTGAAACCGGTCAACGTGGACACGGACGAGGCGAAAAACGCGCGGCTCGTCAGATACGCCAAAGCAAACTGGGCTCGCAGGCCCAGCTCACCGAAGTTGAAGCCGCTGCCGTTCATTCCAGACGGTAGCGTGATATTCGTGAATTGTCCGCTGGCGTCCGGCCCCGCCGGCGCGGGCGTGCCCGCGGTATCTTTGCCGTGCTCGAAGAAGGCTGGCTCGGTCTCGGTGATCATGTAGACTCCCGCCGGCAGATCGTTGAACACGTAAGATCCGTCCGCCTGAGTCTGAACCGTTTGCGAGAAAGTGAACGTGCCGTCCGTCTTTTGCACGGTGACCGAGACGCCATCGATTCCCACCTCGCCCGAATCCTTGACGCCGTTGTTGTTGAGGTCCACGTAGGAGTAGCCCGAAAGGCTGCCGACCGTGCCGACGATGATCGTGACGGTGCCGATGCTGGACAACACACCGGCCGAGGAGCGGACTTGATAAGTGAACGTGTCGCCCCCCTCAAAGCCGGTAGGTGGGGTATAGGTGACTACACTCGGCGATGTGGTGGGGTTGAGGATCGCAGCGGTGCCGTTACCCAGTTGGCTGACGATTTGAAACGTCGTTGGGTTAATCGGATCGGTAGACGACGTAACCAGCGTGGCCAGGTCGATCGTGATGGCAGTATTTTCCGGGGTGTTCGTGAAGAGGTTCTGCGCCACCGGCGTCAGGCTGACCGTGATCGTCACGATTGCCGTCGCGCCGGTAACAGCGGCACCCTTGGCGCCGCCGGTCGGATCGATCGGCGTAATTCTCAGCGTGGCCCCGCCGACCCCGCTGGGCACATAGGTCATGTCAGCCAGTGCTGCGGTCAATTGCGGCAACGTGCCTTGCACGGTCACGCTACTGCTGTTGTTGCTGCCCCCCACGATTGTCACGCCAGACGCAGCAGTGGGCACCGTCAGAATGCCGGCGTTGACTGACAGCTGCAACTCGTCCCCAACGCTCCGTGGCTGTTCCGGGTCGCTGATCGTCGGAGCGACGGCGTACTTCAGCGTGCTTCCAGCACTCAGCACCGTTGCCGTCGTCTGCGCCGGGCTGATCGTCGGAGCGACGACAACGGCCGAGCTTGCCTCAGCCGACCGGGAGCTTTCCTGGCCGTTGACCGCCGTCACTTCGTAATAATAGGTAACCCCCACGGCGACGCTCGTGTCCTGGTAGCTGTTCGTCGTGATCTTGGTGGCATACGGCGTCGCCCCTTCGCCACCCGGTGAAGTTCCTCGGTAGATGTTGTAACTCGTCGCGAGCGGCACAGCTCTCCAGGCGACGTTGATGTCGCTCCCCATGACCGTGGCGGTTACATTTTGCGGAGGCGGGAGGAAATAGATGAACTGATCGGCCGCGGACGTGGCACTCGTCCCGTGCGGTGCCGTCACGGTGACGTCCACGGTTCCCGGAGCCTCGGCGGGGTCGACCGCGACGATCTCGGTGTCGCTGACGACGTTGAAACTCGTCGCTCCGACCGCGCCGAAGTCCACCGCAGTCGCGCCGGTAAAGTCGATGCCGGTGATGGTCACCGTGGTCCCGCCGGCCGCCGGGCCCGTGTTCGGTTGGATGCCGGTAACGGTCGTGAACTTCCCGAAGTCAACCAGGCCAGTAATGAGGTTGTTCGCGATTGGGGTTCCGAGGCCGGTGTTTTCGTTATAGCCGGGGCCGGCGTGTAGCCATTGTAGCCGCTGGTGATATCGTTGAAATCGCTTGCCGGCATGGAGTAGAGGGCTTGCAGGGTCTGAGTCGGGTTGGAGCCGCTATCGAAGGTTGTTTCTCCGCCCGCTACACGTCCCTGGTTGGCGATGGCGATCAGGCCGGCCCAACTCGGCGTTGCCAGACTGGTCCCGCCAATAAGAACAGGGTCCGGAAGAGGAGAGGAGGATGAAGGAGGGTTGTACGAGTCGTAAACCAACACACCGGTATTCGGGTCGGCCTCGAAGGAAACATCGGGACTCGTGCGGAAGCCGCTGCTTTGGACGCCTTGTTGGTACGACGGCTCGGTTTCGAATTGGCTCGTGCCGCCCCCGGA
The DNA here is from genome assembly GCA_963807715.1 of uncultured Planctomycetia bacterium. Lineage (GTDB taxonomy): Bacteria > Planctomycetota > Planctomycetia > Pirellulales > PALSA-1355 > CAWECK01. The sequence continues at coordinate 170,423 of CAWECK010000007.1, read as the reverse complement.
CGCATCGCCGGGAGCAACCCCGATGGCGTCGGCGACCACGGTGCCGTTGGCGGCACTGGCATTCAACACCACCGTCATTCTTCCGCTCTGGAATTGATACACACCCAGATCTTGAAATTGAGCACTGCCATCGGCGGTGCCGATGGGCGATTGGGTTTGATTCGACCGTAAATGTTCCCAGCAAGATGCGCGGGTCTGGCGGTGCCATCATAGATCGAGTAAGTGGCGTTAGTCGCGTTGCCGGGCGCGGCTACCCATGTTGCGGATACCTCCGTAAGCCGTTCGCATCCGAGTCTGCGGGCTTTAAGTCGAGTCGTCCATGTCGCCGTGCTGGCACTGCCGCTCGCGGCGGTACTGTAGGTGCCGCTGAATCCTCCCGTCTGCGCGGTCCAGGTGCCGCTTGAGTGTATGACGGCGCTGCCATTGGCGAGAGGTGGCTCAGACAGGCTCGCAAAGCTCCACCCGGTTTCGCCGATGTAGGTGTTGCTTAGTTTGGTCAAAGTCCAACGTCGTGCCGCCGACGGCCACCACATTGGGCGAGAAGGCGGGATAACCCCCCGGCAGGCCCTCGTTGGCAAAGGTGGCACCGTCATCGCCGGTGGCCGCCAGGTACGTGACGCCTGGATGCTGGAAGTAGGTTGTGTCCTCTGACAGTTCGCTGGAATCTTCGCCTCCGCCCCAGCTATTGGAGATCACGGAGACTCCGGGCAGCGATGCCGCCGTGACTTCGCCGGTCTCTAGATTGGGTAAGCCGGAAGAGTCGTCATCATTGGTTTCGATCAAATCCAGCTTGGCCTCCGGAGCGATGGCGTGCGCCCATTCCACGTCCAGTGCTTCCTCCCCTTCCCAACCACCGAGTGGATCCACGGGAGGCACGCCATTGCTGCCGCTATTGGCGATAGACGCGGTGATGTTTTGCCCCGTTTGGTTGTACACTGTCAAGATATTCGCCGCCGGGCCATATTGCTGGAACAGCGTCTGGGTCGAACCGCTGGTCAGTTGCATCGCGTTGTCGAACGCATCGAGGTCCGAGATGATATCCGGATCGTTGTAGGCGTCGACGATGGCGATGACCTGGCCGGTGCCGTCCGCCGTAGCGGTCCCAAAGTTCGGGATGCTGTTGATTCCGTAGGCTGTGCGGATCTGGTCTGCGGTGTAGCCGATAAAGGAAGGACTAAGGCCCGCATTAGGGAAGCGCGACTACGGTGAGAGCCAAGCGGACTTCCAACGCCTCGATCAGAAGGTTCGCCTTGCGAAGTCGAGTTCGACCCCGGCGTGCCCGACGACCGCCCGACAGCAACGAACCCAGCGAGTTTCGCGACGAAATGTACATTGGCAATCTCTCAGCGGCGAACGAAACGCGCGAAACGCAGCAAACGTGGGTGGTGCGCAGCACAGAGGAGAACATGCAGCCCGCTGGGAATAATCATCCGCTCGGACCACCCAATGCGCGGCGGCCTTGAGGTAGCCCCTCGTCCGGACGGAGCCTTGGTGCGCAAAAACATCCTACTTGGAGGCGGGGCGGGACTCAAGGAAAAGCCGCAAGATTTGCGGCTTTTAGTGGCTTGCAAACAAACGTCTAACCGATCCAGCCGCGCAAAGAAAAGGGGGCGGAGCCGAAACCCCATCCCCCCCGTTTTCGTTGGCGTCTTCTTCATCTTCCAGGAAGTGCAGCCCGCCGATCAGTTCTGGGCTCGCTTATCGCCCGCCGCCGGCTTGAGTCTTGCCGGCTTTGCCCAGTACTCTCAGCACTCCTTCTTCAAGTTCCAGGTGGTAGGTCATGCCGTTCTGGTCGGGAATGGCGCGAAGCCGAATATGGTCTTTTCCTTCCCATTTCTTGGCCACTTCCACCAACTTGCCGAAATCCTCCGGCGCATCGGTGTTCTCGTCCACAAACTTGAGAATCGAGCTTAGATCCGCCGTCACTTGGAACGGTGGTGATGGCTTGTTCTCCTTGGCCGCGGTCGTTCCCAGAAGCCCTTTCAAGGTATCCAGGCTCTTCTCGCCGATCGCCAGATACACGGTTTGCGTACCGATGCCAAGGGTCACCTCAAGATCGTCACCCAGGATTTCGGCCGCCTTCTTATTGTCGGACAAGGGCATCGTGATGGTATGGAAGCTAACGCCGCCGAATTGTTCGTCCTTAAATGCCGCCTTGTCGGTTTCTTTTTTCGCGGCGTCCTTCAGTCGCTTGAATAACTTTTCGACGGCTGGCGGATCGGACACGTAGAAGCCGGCCACCAGGCTCAAGGTATCGCCCAGCGTTACGGCCACGCCGGCATCCGTCTTGCCGCTGGAAATCGTCTTTTTCAGAACGTCGATCAAATCGCCCGCGGTCTGCTTAGCCAGGTCTTTATCGTCGTCGTCAATTTTGTCCGTGTCTTCGATTTTCTTCTGCAAATTCGTTTTCAAGACATCCAGTTCGCTGATCCTATTCGCCTGCTCCGCGGGGGTCACCTTGGCGGACAGGGTGGCGGCCAGTGCGGCGTCGGGCGACAAAAAGCCGGTAAATGCCGACGTCGCCTGGGATTTCAGCGCGATTTCCTTGGCGATTTTCGACCCGCTGATCGCGGTGATCTGAAGGTCCAGAAACGTGGACGCCGTCTCGCCGTCCAGTTTCCAGCCGATCGTCAACTGGTCCGTCTCGTTAATGGCTTCGACCAGCGCATCGATCTGGGTTTCGATCATTTTCTTACGGGCATCAAACGCTTCCTGGGTTTCATCGTCATCCTTTTCCACGCCGGATTGAACTCCGGCCTTCAATTGGCCAATGGCCAATTCGCGGTACATCTCGGGAATGTTCTGCACCTTGATTTGCACGGCTAGGTCGTACATCCCGGTAAGCTTGCCGATCAGCCCGGCCGGATCCTTAGGCAGATTTTGCAGGCCGTCCGGCGATTGGGCGACAAAAGCCCAGCCCCGGACCTCTTTAAGGAACAGGCTGCGATTGTTCTTGCGAACCTCAAACACGTCGCCATTGGCCTTGGCTTCGCCAATCACCGGGGCCAGCGACGTGAGCAATTGCTTCAGACTGACGACCGGCAAGAAAGCCACGGGTTGAAATTGCACTCCGTCCGTATTCAGCACCACTCCCCAAGGCCGCTTGGTATCCAGTCCTTTGACGCCTTGTCCCTGCGTGAAAAGCTTCAACGATGCCGTCGATTTGCTGGGCCAGATCGGGATTGTCGCTCAGTTTGCCGACAAATCCGATGTCGCTCAACAGGGCGTCGTAACCTTCGCCGGCCAGGATCGCCACCGGCTTCATGGATGTCGTCGGCGGCTGTTGCCGGCGTCGGTCTCGACGGCGAGACCGACCGATTAACGCTGCCAATAGAAGAAAATGTTTCACGGGATCCGTTCTCCTGGTCCTAAATAAAAGGATTGTCATGTAATGAAAAATAAGGCCGGCGACAAAGCCGCCGAGGGGCGCACGGCCGACAGCGGTTCGGCCGCTGACAAGCTCTTATACCCCGCAAGACTCGCGTAAGTTGCAGGGCCGTGTTTGCCCGACGCGGAAACTCTGTGGCGAGTGGCCCCAGTCGGCCCGTGGGCAAACCTGGGTTTGCGAGACAATCTTCACGCGTCGCGGGAGGCTTGCCCAGACGCTGCCGACAAATCGGCCTAGGTTTTTTGCTGTTTTTCGCGATTGCTAGCTCGCATACCGCTAGCAGCACGGCCGGCGCGACATCGACGGTCAGAGATTATGCCGAGAAATCGCACAAAGTGCGGCACGCAAACGAAAAGGGCGGGTCGAAAAAAGAAAAGCATGGTCCCTTAGCAATTCAAGGGGCCGAGTTTCCGCGCTCCTAGCCAGGGAGCGGCAGTGGCACTTTCTGGACGCGTTTCTGGCGATTTTTTGCGCCAGCGCCGGCTGGATCTAAGAAACGCCTCGGTTCGATTGATGAAACGACTCGTAGCGGGCAATCCGTCCGAGCGGGTTATCGCTCGCGGAACGTAATGCGGCCTTTGGTAAGATCGTAAGGCGAGAGCTCCACGCGTACCCGATCACCAGGCACAATTCGGATGAAGTGTTTGCGCATCTTGCCGGCCACGTGGGCAATCACTAAGTGACCGCCGTCCAATTGCACGCGAAACCGCGTATTTGCCAAGGCTTGTGTCACTACGCCTTCTACTTCCAGGGCTTCTTCTTTGGGCTTTTGCGTCATACTCGTCTCCATGGGGTTGTAAACTTGGCTAACCGTCTTTTGCCAAGTAATCCTGTATCATAACTTTTCCTGCCAACTAGTCCAGCTTTCGATGCCAACTAGTTCACACTAGAGAGGCTGCTTGAGCCAAAGCCCAGGGATTGCATCCCTGGGCTTTGGCGAGCGACTTCCTGCCTTCTTCCGCTTGCAGTCTTCCTTATAAAAACTTCTTTGTGGCACTTAGCACCGCGCATCCGCCTCAGCTAGCTGGGTAGCTTCCGTCTTGGCTGCCGGCGGCTATGCTATGCGGGCATGAATCCATTGCACGCCAATTCCGCCGAACCTGCCCGACCCGCTGCCAGTCGGGGTGGACCGCGCCGTTCGTTGTCCGTCTTCGACGCCACGTCGATCATCGTGGGCATCATCATTGGCGCCGGCATCTACGAAACCACGCCTCTGATCGCCGCCAACACGGGCAGCCTGACGGCACTGCTGGCCGTTTGGCTTTTGGGAGGCTTTCTGGCTGTCGTGGGTGCCCTGTGTTATGCCGAATTAGCCACGACTTATCCGGAGGATGGCGGCGACTATGTCTATCTGAAACGAGCTTACGGCCGGCGCATGGCGTTTGTCTTCGCTTGGGCGGAACTGTGGATTGTTCGCCCTGGCTCGATCGGCGCCATGGCGTTCATCTTTGCCCGCTACGCAAACGAAATTGTACCGCTGGGAGATGCTCGGCAAGCCTTCGCTCCCTATGCCGCCGGATCGATCATCGCGCTGACCGGGATCAACATCCTCGGCGTGAAAGAAAGCAAATGGACCCAGAACCTGCTGACCACGGCGAAAGTTGTCGGACTGTTGACGGTCTTCGCGGTCGCCTTCAGCGGGCCCCTTGCGGCTGAAACGCCCGTTGCGACCCGTGAGCCGCATTCCAATTACCGCTTGGCCTTGATTCTGGTGCTGTTTACTTACGGCGGCTGGAGTGAAGTGGCGTATGTCGCGGCCGAGGTACGCAGCGCCAAACGGAATATTTTGAGTGCTCTGCTGTGGGGCGTTGGCATCGTGATTTGCGTGTACGTGCTCGCCAATCTGGCCTTTGCCCATGCCTTGGGCTTTGCCGGCTTACAGCATTCCAACGCCGCGGCGGCGGATGTGTTGCGACTGCACTTCGGAGAGGCGGGTGCCACCCTGATCAGTGTGCTGATTTGCGTTTCGACGCTGGGAGCGATCAACGGGCAGATTTTTACCGGCGCGCGAATCTATTACGCGCTGGGGAACGACCATCCGCTGTTCGGCCGCTTGGGTCGCTGGAATGCTCGGCTTGGCACGCCGGTCTGGTCGCTCGCCGTGCAGGCCGCGGCTACGCTGGTGCCGGTGCTGGCATTCGGCGGCAATCCGGACGGTTTTCGTCGCTTGGTCGAGTTCAATGCACCGGTGTATTGGCTCTTCTTCTTGCTTGTCGGCGTGGCTGTTTTCGTGCTAGCGAACCGAGACGTTCATCGATCTCGGCCGTTTCGAGTGCCCGCTTATCCTTGGACGCCGCTGCTGTTCTGCCTGATGTGCGGTTGGATGTGTTATGCCAGCTTTACGCATGCCTACGAAGAGCGTTCGCGCGAGTCGCTGTGGGCCATCGCAATCCTGGCGGCCGGAGTTTTGCTGAGCGTCGTCCAAAACCCAAAGTCCGAGGTCCGAAGTCCAAAGGCCGAGACCATTTGACGTCTTCGACTCGAAGCTTTGGCTCTGTCACGGCGAGCGTCCAAATCGCTCCTGAAACGCGTCTCGATAGATCCCCGCCAGGATGCCACTGGCGCCGAACCCATCCGTGGCGGCGATTTCCGGCACGACCACGATCCGTTCGGCGATCGACTCGAATTTAGCCGCAATTTGGCTGGCTAACGACTCGCTGGCCACGACAATTCGACTGGCATTCTCCGCCGCCTGGTCGATTAAGTCCCGGTAACGCGGATCGGCGGCCCAGAATTCCAATTCGGGCCCCCAACCTGTCAATACATAGGGGACGCCCGTTTCGAGGGCCAATTGCCCCTCGATCCAGATGTGCTGGGCGTGAATGATCTGGGGGTCGAACTCGGCGACTTCGATGTCGAGTTGCCGCCGCAATTCCTCGCGGTAGGCCGCCAGCTGATCGGTGCTTAGGTCCAGGAACGAGATGCCGGCCGACGAATCTGTTTCGAACGAGGGCAAGCTGAAGGGCAAGTCGGCGGTGGGATCCTTGGCGCGGCAGACGACGACCCGCTGCGGAAAGGGCTCGGCCGGCTGTGGACGATCGGCGACGACGAGCATCCGCACGTTATGTCCCGCTCTTTGCAGGCCGCTGGCGAGCCAGCGACCGTACCGGTCACTGGCCGAGGTAGCCGGCACAAAATGATCGGTAAGCAGGACGCGCATGACCTGTCGGGACTCTTAAATTCCAGATGCGGCTGAATTCCAGATACGGCGGCCGCTTCAGTGTAATCGAGTCCAGGAGAAGCTGCCAATTCCGCCGTTGGCCGCCGGTTGGACGGACGTTGTCGGCATGCCATCCAGGTAACCGGAAATTTCGCTTTAATCGCGCACTTCATAGGTGATCGAAGGGCCAATTGCTTGCGGAGACGGCAGTTAAATGCTCAACTGGAAGTGCCGTCAATGCGGCGGTTCCCCCCTGTTTTCGCAATAATCGTTATTTCCAGCATTCGCCCGATTCGCTGAGACCGAATATAATCGGATGCTCGTAGTATAGTATGTGGATGCAGCTGCCATGCGGGGCTAAACGCTCCGTACCCATCGAAGCAGTCAATTCGCGCCGTGGAAGCTACGTTTAAGAGATCTGGCGGGGAAGAATTCCCGTCGGGTCGGCCTAGGCCGTTTTATCCGCGAAAGCCCTCCATGAGCGGACTGCGACGAAAAATCGACGACGAAAAAATCGCGGCCGCCAAACTGTCGCGCTTGAAAATGAACCACCAACCCTAGCCTTAAACGGTGGGCGAGCTTAACCGGCGGTGCCCCATTCGTCAACGGCTGAAGCCCCCGCGATTCATAAAAGCATGAGCACCGAACAGTCGGTCGATCCGGAACTCGTCGAACAGACGAAACAGCAAATCCGCGGCTTGGTGCGCGAAATCGCGCAGTTGGCGAAGTCGGATCTTGCGCCGCTCGAATTCTATGACGCCTTGCTCAACCGCATCGTGCCGGCCTTGGCGGCCGTGGGAGGGGCCGTTTGGACGCTTGTCGATGGCCGGCTCGAACTGCAGTATCAAATCAATCTCCGCGAAGCCCGGCTCAGCGAAAGCGAAGAAAGCCAGCGCCAGCACGGTCGCCTGCTCCGCAAGGCCCTGACCTCGCCGGAAGGAATGGTCATCGGCCCGCATTCGGGGGCCGGCGACGAAGAATCGGGAGGCAATCCCACCGATTTCCTGCTGGTGATGGGGCCGCTGAAGTCGCGATGTCGAGGTCCAGGGCCTGGTCGAGATCTTCCAGCGGCCGGGCGCCACGCGGACCGTGCAGCAGGGCTATCTGCGGTTCGTGCTGCAGATGTGCGAGTTGGCCAGCGACTATCTTGAAGACCCGCCAACTGCGGCATTTCTCCGATCGGCAAACCCTGTGGGCTCAACTGGAGAACTTCACCCGGCTGGCCCACCGCAGTCTCGATCCCCGAGGCCACGGCCTACACGGTGGCCAACGAAGGCCCGCCGGCTGATCGATTGCGACCGCGTAAGCGTCGCCATCGTCAAAGGCAAACAAGACCATGATCGAGGCTGTCAGCGGGCAGGACATCTTCGATCAGCCGCTCGAACACCGTGACCCTGCTGGGCGAACTGGCCACGGCGGTGGTGGCCACCGGCGAAACGGTCTGGTACACGGGCGACACCGCGCTGATGGCCCCGCAAGTCGAAGAAGCCGTGCAGGCCTACATCGACGAGGCCCATTCCAAAGCCGTGGGGATCATTCCGCTCAAGCGGCCGCAAGATCCGCCCACGCATCCGAACCAGCACCCCGAGCCGCCGGAAGTCATCGGGGCGCTGATCGTCGAGCAGATCGAAGACAGCCAGCCCAAGCAGGGCTTGCAGCAGCGGGTCGACGTGGTCAGCGAGCATAGCTCGATCGCGCTGGCCAACGCCCTGGAGTATCACGGGCTGTTCCTGCTGCCGGTGTGGCAAACGCTGGGCAAGGCCCAGTGGGTGCTGCAGGCCCGCACCTTGCCCAAGACGCTGGCGATCACCGGCGCCGTGCTGGTCGTGCTGTTGTTTCTGGTGATTTTCCCGCGCGTTCAACCTGGAAGGCAAGGGCACGCTGCAGCCGACGCTCAAGCGCGACGTGTTCGCCGACCAAGACGGGACCGTGGTCGGACGTGATGGCCAAGCACGGCGAGATGGTCAAGAAAGGGCGATCTGCTCGCGCAGATGCGCAACACCGACCTGGAAGTCAAGATTACCGACATCACCGGCCAGCGCGCCTCGACCCAGGAGCAAATCGTGTCGATCCAACGGGCCCTGCTGGACGAAAGCGAAGTAAACGGAGGAGGAAAAGAATCGTCTGTCCGGTCAGCTCGGGCAATTGAAAAAGACCTTCCTCAGCCTCGGCGAGCAACTCACCTTGCTGAAGACAAAGCAAAAGGAGCTCAAAGTTCTCAGCCCGATCGACGGCCAGGTGGTCACCTGGCAGGTCCGCGAACTGCTGATTCACCGGCCCGTTCACACGGGCCAGGTGCTGATGAGCGTGGCCGATCCGGAAGGCAAATGGGAATTGGAAGTCAACATGCCGGAGGAACGCATGGGGTTCGTCGCGACCGCGTGGAAGAAAGCAAAGGATGCCGGCGAACCGCTGAAGGTGACATACATCCTGGCTACCGAACCCGGGAAAAAGCACGAGGGCGAGGTTACCGAAATCGGCCAGCGAGCGGATGTGCATGGCGAGGAAGGCAATACCGTGTTCATTAAGGTGGCTATCAACCGCGATGATTTTGACGACCGGCGTCCCGGGGCCACGGTAACCGGCAAGGTGCATTGCGGCTGGGCTCCGCTCGGCTACGTCTGGTTCCACGATTTAATCGCGTTCGTGCAAACCAAAATCCTGTTCCGTCTGTAGTGTATAGATATCGGTTGCGGTGCCTGGGGGCGAAGGGACGCGGGAACCAACGCCTTACCCTTTCCTGAAAATAACGTCTGCGAATTTGAAATGAGGAGCGAACGACCATGGGTATGAATCTGATCCTGTTGACCGCGGCTCTGGCAATGACCGGCCCGGTGAGTGGAGGCAAGGCTGCCGTGCCGCCGCCAGTGGGTGACCCCGTGATCGAGCACTGCCTCGTCTCGTTGATTGAAGAAGCCCAAATCCCGGGCCGCGAGCCCGGCGTCGTGGCCGCGTTGGAAGCGAAGGAAGGCATGCAGGTCAAGGCGGGCACCATCATCGGTCGCATTGACGACAGCGAGCCGACGGCGCTGAAACGCGTCAAGATGAAGGAGCACGACACGGAAAAGGAGAAGGCCACGAACGACGTCAATGTGCGCTACGCCATAGCGGCCACCGAAGTGGCTAAGTTGGCCTACGAAAAGTCGCTGGAAGCCGATTCCCGGGTAAAGGGCTCGGTCACGAAAATCGATTTGAACAAGCTCAAACTCGAATGGCGAAAAGCCGAGCTCCAGATCGAGCAGGCCCAGCTCGAAAAGAAAGTCGCCGGACTGACCAGCGACGTTAAAGGGGCCGAAGTCGACAGCGCCGACCTCAGCATTCGCCGCCGAGAGATCTGTCTCGCCGATCGACGGCATCGTCGTCAAGGTTTATCGGCATCTGGGCGAATGGGTGGCCCCGGGCGATCCCGTCGTGCGGATCGTTCGCGTCGATTACCTCCGCCTCGAAGCCTTCCTCAATTCCCACGATTTCGGTCCGGAAGAGATTGACGCCAAAGCGATCACGGTCGAAGTCGATCTGGCCCGCGGCCGCAAAGTGAAGTTTCCGGGCAAAGTGGTGTTCGTAAGTCCCTTGGTCGAAGCCGGCGGCGAATACCGGGTGCTGTGCGATGTCGTCAATCGCCAGGAAAACGGCCAGTGGCTGTTGCGGCCGGGCATGATCGCCAACATGACAATTCACGTACACTAAGCCGTCTCTTAGCGAACCGCAAGCGACTCGCCGCAACAATCGGCAGCCTTACTTTGAGCACCTATGCCCTCCTTGGCCGACAGTCTGGTTGCCAGTTCCGCACGCGTTCTGCCGCTGCGCAAGCGTCCGGACCTGAGGGCCAAAACGCAGCGCTACCAAGGCCAGATCTATTGGGTCATTAAAGAGCCGGTGGGCTTGCACTACTTCCGCTTTCAGGAAGAAGAGTACGCCATCCTGCAGATGCTCGATGGCCACGCCAGCCTGGACCACATCAAGTCCCAGTTCGAGGACCAGTTTCCGCCCCAGAAAATCACTGTGGAGGAGCTAGGCCAGTTCGTCGGCATGCTGCACCGCAGCGGTCTGGTGGTGGCCGACGTTCCGGGCCAAGGCGCGCAGCTCAAGAAACGGCGGGACGAACGCAAGCGGCAGGAACTGCTGGGAGCCCTGTCGAACATCCTCTGCTTGCGATTCAAGGGCATCGACCCAGATCGCTTGCTGAACCGGATTTATCCGTACATGCGTTGGATGTACACGCGCACGGCGGTCGTCTGCTGCATGCTCCTGGCACTCTCGGCCTTGATGCTCGTGGCTTCGCACTTCGACACGTTCCAGACGAAGTTGCCGACGTTTCATCAGTTCTTCACCGGGCAAAACTGGATCTGGCTGGCCGCCTCTCTGGCCGTGACCAAGATCATCCACGAGTTCGGCCACGGCTTGACTTGCAAGCATTATGGCGGCGAATGCCATGAAATGGGCGTGATGTTTCTGGTGCTGACCCCCTGCCTGTATTGCAACGTCTCCGATTCCTGGATGCTGCCGAATAAGTATCATCGGGCGTGGATCGGCGCCGGGGGCATGTACATCGAGCTCGTGATCGCCTCGATCTGCACCTATCTATGGTGGTTCAGCAACCCGGGAATGTTGAATCAGATTTGCTTGAGCACGATGTTCGTGTGCTCGGTCAGCACCGTGATTTTCAATGCCAATCCGTTGTTGCGGTACGACGGCTACTACATCCTGTCGGACCTGGCCGAAATTCCCAACCTGCGGCAAAAGGCCACGACGATCTTGAATCACAAATTGGGGGCCTGGTGCCTCGGGCTCGACGAACCGGACGACCCGTTTCTGCCCCAGCGGAATCAGCTCTTTTTCGCGATGTATTCCATCGCGGCCGCCGTTTATCGCTGGGTCGTGTTGTTTTCGATCCTGTGGTTCCTGTACAAGATCTTCGAACCGTATCATCTGAAGATCCTCAGCCAGATGCTGGCCTGGGCTTCGATCGCCGGCATCGTCGGCCAGCCATTGTGGAAATTAGGAAAGTTCTTCTACGTACCCGGGAGGATCGAACAGGTGGACCGTCAACGTCTGCGCCTGAGTTTGGCCGTGGTTGGGGGCTTGGCCCTGTTCGTGCTCGCGGTGCCGCTCCCCTATCGGGTCATTTGCTCGCTGGAAGTCATGCCGCGCGATGCCGAACCTGTGTATGTCGACGTGGCCGGACGGCTGGAAGAAATCGATGTCAAGCCCGGCCAGCACGTCCACAAAGGAGACAAACTGGCTCGGCTGGTCAGCATTGATCTGCAATTGTCGATCGCTGATCTCGGGAGCAAGAAGGACGAATACGATTCGAAGCTCGAGGACCTGAGACGCCGCCGCCACATCGACCCCAGCGCCGGTCTGGAGATTCCCCAGATCCAGGAATCGCTGGCCGCAGTGGAGGAGCAACTCCGCCAAAAACGGCAAGACTTTGCCCGGCTGTCCCTCCTCGCGCCCGGAGACGGTTGCGTGTTGCCGCCGCCGGAGAACCCCGGCCGCCCCGATTCCGCCGGCCAATTGCCCCCCTGGTCGGGCACGCCGCTGGAAAAGAAGAACGTGGGCGCGTTCCTTAACGATAGCGTGCTGTTTTGCAACATCGGAGATCCCAAGAGGCTGGAAGCCGTGCTGGTGGTTGAACAGGACGACATCGAATTCATTCGCGAAGATCAGTCCGTGGCCATCAAGATCAACGAGATTCCCGGCTGGACCTACCATAGCCAAATTATGGAAATCGCGAAGAATGACTTGAAGATCACGCCTCGGTCGTTATCACAAAAGGGGGGGGGCGAAATCGTCAGCAAGCAGGATGAAGGGGGCACCGAACGGCCGATGAATACTTCGTACCAGGCCCGCGCCTCCGCTGGACGACGAAGAAGGCCTGCTCCGGATCGGCTTGCGCGGCCAGGCAAAGGTCCATGCCCGCTGGCAAACGCTGGGGCACCGCGCCTGGCGGTATCTGGCGCGGACGTTCAATTTCAAACTGTGAGCATTCAAAGTCCAAGGTTTTAGTCCAAGCCCAAAGAGGTGAACCATGGTCAAGTCTTTCGCAGTGTCGGCATCGCTATTGGTACTGCTCCTTCTCGGGGCCACCAACGTCCAAGCGGGGATTTTCCGCCATCACCGCACCAATCAACCGGCCGGCGTCCAACCAGCGGCCGCGCCGCAGGCCACGATGGCCCATCAAGGATCCAATTACCCGATGAATCGCCCCGCCAGTGTCTGGCCGGTGTATCCCAATTACGGCAATCCCGTGGGCGCGGCTTACAGTGCGGCGGCTGGATTGCGGCCGGGACAATTCTTCGGCACGTTCGGCCTGCGTCCAGCCGATGCCCGAGCACGCGGCGCGTACTAAGAGTGCTGGCCTCACGGCGGGCCGCGACGGAACCGCGCCCGTCGCCATAGCTCGCGCAGAACGCCGCGAGAATTGCCGAAGCCGGCCAGAGCCGCCGACGCGGCCAGCGAACGACAAAATGTCTTTCGTTGTCGTGCGGCCAATTTTCCACAACTTACAACGAAGAAGAGTTTGGCCGCAAAGAGCGTGCCACACGGGCTTGACGCTAAACCGTAGGGCACTCCGCCCGCGGAGCGCACGGCGGGTACTTGCCGCCGGCCATCGACAGCATTCCATCGTGCGGCAAATTGCCGTCCGCCTGAAACGGCAACGGTCGCGGCTCGGTGAGAATCTCGAGATCCGGCCGGCTGCGCGCTTCCGGCAGGTAAGCCTCGCCGCATTCCACCTCGGCAAGGTGCAACGTGTCACGGATCCACAAGAGCTTCGCGCTGGGCGGTTCCACCAGGCCGATGGTGACCAGAGCCGCGTCAAGCATGGCCCGGTCGGTGGCATAATCCAGCGGCAGCATCGCTCCCGCGACCCTGCCGCTGGTCACGCAATTCAAACGGGTCTTTTCCCACTCGATCTGCGACACCAGCCGCGACGTGCAGAATTCGGCCATGCCGGTTCCATTGGCGTTCCCGTGAGTGCCGACCGTCAGCTCGCGCAGCGCAATCCGCCGCACCTTGGGCCACTCGTCCGGCATGGCTTCGTGTTCGTTGAATTTGCGGCCGACGACGTTCGTGTCCAGTCCGGTGCCGCTGATGTCCTTGCCGATCACGTCGACCAGCAGCACGTCGACGCGCGGAAACGGCAGCCGCGGCAGCAGCCGCTTGGCCAGTACCAGCAATTGCTTTTCGCGCTCGTGGATTTCCTGGGGCCCAACGGCTTCGATCAAGGCGGTCTGGTCGTAGCCATTCTCCACGATCGCCAGACCGGCCAGAATGCGGCACTCAGCAAGCACGCGGCCGGCCACGCTGCGCACGATCTGGTCGAAACTGAAATCCTGGATCGCGCGATGATAGATTTTGGCGCCGTCGCATTTGCCTAGCCCGATCAGCATCATTTTCATCAGGCCGCTTTCGATCTCGCCGGCGAAATCGGTGTGCGGCTTGACCCGTCCGCAAACCAGCACGTGGTCGGCCTCGAAAGCGTGCCGGTCGAAGTAGACCGAAAATCCTTCCGCGGTGCGGCAAAGGGTGACCGTTTCCATGCTGGAACGGATCGGGCAGCCGCACGATTCTTCAGTGATTCCCAAGGTATGGAGCACTTCCAATTGCCCTTCGGCCGTCGCGCCGCCGTGGCTCCCCATCGCCGCCACGATGAACGGCTTGGCCCCAATCGACTGAAAATACTGCACCGCCGCCCGCAGTATCAGCGGGATATTGGTGATGCCGCGGCTACCGGCCGTGATGGCCACCGTCTGCCCCGCATGCACCCGCTCTGACAGCTTAAGCCGTTTCAGTTCGGCGATGGTAGTTGCGGCAACGTCAGCGACTTGCGTGTTCTCGAAAGACTGGCGAACGCGGAAAACTCGCGGATAGTGGGGCATAAGGGTGGGACCAAGTGAAAAAAGGAACGAAGCGCCGCGACTTGCGCCGATGAGTCTAACTACCGTTTCAGCCCGAAGCGGTCGGCTCGGATTGTCTACATTCGCCATCATAACGCCTGCCTCGCTGCTACTAAAAGTGTACTAGCAAACATTCCTCCTTCCCAGCTAAGTTCCCCATGGCCGCGCCGCCCCCCAAAAAGACCCGCCCTTCGCACAAGGAGGAGCCCGCAGCGCCAGCAAGGGCCAAGCAGGCCTCGCACGCGGCGGAGCCGAATCCCCTTACGCATGGCCAGCGGCGTCGGCGGCCACTGCGCACGTTGTTCGTCCTGATGTGCCTGACCCTGGTGGGGGTGCTGGGCGCCGCTCCTTGGATTGTTTCGCAAACCGGCCTGCTAGACCGGTTTCTGACGGCGACGATGTCCGCCGCCGGCTCGGTGCATGTCGGGTCGGCCAGCCTGAACTGGTTTTCCCCGGTCGTCCTGAACGACGTCGAGATCCGCGATGCCGAAGGAGAAATGCTGGCCGAAATCGGTACCGTGGTTAGCGACAAGAAACTGTTGGCCCTGGCATGCAACCGATCGGACTTGGGCCGCTTCGAAGTCAACCGCCCGACACTCCATCTGGTGTTGCGCGACGGGAGCAGCAATCTCGAGGATACGCTCGCGAAATTGTCGCACACCCAAAGCAACTCCGCGCTTCCGGCGGCCGAATTGGCTCTCAGCGACGGCAAGGTGGCCATCGACGACACCCTGGCGCGTCGCAAGTTCGACTTCGAGAAACTGACTCTGGCGATCAAGTTGCTCGGCTCGTCGCAGGTTCCGCTGGAAGCCTCGGGCTCAGCCAGTCTGACCAATGACGCCCAGGCTGCCAGTTTGAAGTTCGAGCTTCATGCCCAGCCGCAAACCGACGGGGCCGGATCGCCCCTCTCCGCCGCGCACCTGGTCTGCAATGTCACGGCGTTGCCCTTGACCGTCGCGCAGCCGTTGCTGCGTCGCGTGCTGGCGGAAGCTGAAGTCAACGGACAGCTCACCGCGAACCTCGATTACAGTTGGGGAGGCGGACCGGAGCACAACCAGCGGTCGCTCCAAGGCGAGGTGGCCGTTACGAACCTGGATTTGGCCGCCGCGGCGCTCGGCAGCGATCGCTTCCAATTGGTCAAGCTACGCGTTCCCTGCCAGTTGGTGCAAACGGGCACGACCCTCCAATTCAAGGAACTAGCGGTCGAGTCGGACATCGGACAGTTGGCCATTTCGGGTCAAGCCACTCTGGATGACCTTTCGCGGCCCGACCTGATGAAGACCCTCGCACACGAAGCGTTTCAACTGAGCGGCCAACTGGACTTGGCGCAGTTCGCGCGCCTGCTGCCCAATACGCTGCGCATTCGCGCCGGCACCGAGATTACGGCCGGCCAATTGAGCGTGTCGGTCGTCAGCGAGCCGGCAGATGCGGGAGGCCGTTGGCAGGCTCGGCTGGAAGGGAGCAACCTGGCGGGACTCGACCAGGGACGACAAGTTGCCTGGCAAGCGCCGTTGGTAGTGGACATCGCGGCACACGACAGTCCCCAAGGGCCGATCATTGATGCGGCCCATTGCGAGTCGAGCTTCTTGCAGGCAAACGCCGCGGGCACGCTTGATAATCTGACGGGCGAGGCAAATTTCGATTTGGCGCGCCTGGCGACGGAGTTGGCTCAGTTTGTCGATCTCTCAGGCATTCAATTAACCGGCTCCGGCAAAGCAAATTTTGCCTGGCAGCGGGGAGCCGATCAGACATTCTCCGCCCAGGGCTCGGCGGAAGCCAAGGATTTGCAGGTGGCGCTGGGCGGTCGACCGGCTTGGATTGAACAGGCGCTGTCAGCACAGCTTGAAGCCAGCGGCTCGCTTGCCGGAGGGGCGCTCAAGCAACTCGACAAAGTCGCGCTGCGCGTGGTCGCCGATCAGGACCGGCTGGCCGTTGAGCTGGCACAGGCGATCGCCGATCCGGTCAATCAACCTGTTCCGCTACGCATGACCTGGCAAGGGCCGCTGGCCGGCTGGCTGGGGCGGCTGGCGTTGTTTTGCGACGTGACCGGCTGGGAGCTGTCGGGCGACGGAAATCTGTCCGCACTCATCACCTGGTCTTCCCAGAGCATCGTGGTCCAGGAAAGCGCCCTTTCTGTCGACCGCCTGCACGCTTGGGGTGCGGGGCTGTTCATCGACGAACCGCGGCTCGATCTATCGGCGGCCGGAACTCACGATAGCCACACTGGGCAGATTGACGTGCCCACGGCCACGGCGACCGCCGGCACAGCCACCGTGCAAGTTTCCGCGCTGCGCTGCAGCCTCAGCCCGAATCGCACGGCCGCGGCCCTGGCAGGAACTGTCGCCTACAAAGCCGACACGGGCCAATTGGCCCACTGGGTGCATGATCCACGACGGCCGTTGGCGTGGAATATCGCCGGCCAGGCCGCCGGCCAAGGTCAGATCAAGTATGCCGATGGAATTGCGACTGCGGATATCGAGAGCACCATTGACGGGTTCGAACTGGCCGGCGTGAATCGGCAGCCCGCTCAAGCCCCCCCGAGCCGAGCGTTGTTCCAGTCTGCTGCCGCGGTGGCACAGCCCGCCGTATGGCGCGAGCAACAATTGAAGGTAGCGTTCCACGCCGTCTATGACCGAACCAAGGACCTGCTGCAAATCGCCGAAGCCCAGATTGCCGCGGCAGCGCTGCGCTGGGGCCTGTCGGGCACGGTTGCCAATATGAGCGGCGAGCGCGACTTGGATATCAAGGGAGAGGTCGAGTACGACTGGGACCAGCTCACCCCCTTGTTGCAAGGCTTCGTCGGCTCAGGCATTCGTGTCGCGGGTCACCAGACCAGCCCGTTTACGCTGGCCGGCCCCTGCTCAACCGCCACGACCTCGACGGCGACTTCCCCCGATTGGCAGCGGCTCACGGGAAGCGGCGGCTTCGGCTGGTCGCAGATTTCCTGTTACGGCCTGCCGATCGGCAAGGGGGAGATCGTCGGCAACCTTGCCGACGGCGTGGTTCAATTCAAGCCGTTGGATTTGGAAGTCAGCCAAGGCTTCGTCCATATCAACGAGCAATTGCGCGTGCTTCCCGGACCGGGAGAACTGCGTCTGGCCAAGGGACGGCTGGTCGACCGGGTGCTCGTCACACCGGACGTTTGTGGGTCGGCCCTGAAGTACGTCGTGCCGATTCTGGCTGAGGTGACTCAAGCGGAGGGAACGTTCTCGGTCGATATCGAGGGGGGACGCCTGCCGTTTGGCAATCCGGCGGCCAGCGACGTTGTGGGGCATCTGACCACCGAGCAGGCACAGGTCCAAGCCGGACCGATTGCGCAGCAGTTTGTCTTGTTGGCGCGGCAAGTGGAAGGATTGCTGTTGGCTCAAGACCCCGCGTTCGATAAGCCGGCGGCCGTGCTCATCGCCCTGGATCATGAGAACATTGATTTCCGGCTCGTCGGCGGCCGTGTGTACCACCGCAATTTAAAGTTCCAGATCGGCGGTCTGCAGATCACGACCCAGGGGTCCGTAGGACTGGACGATTCCCTGGAAATGCTGGCTGAGGTTGGCATTTCGGATGCGCTCCTCGCCAATCGGCCGCTGCTGAGCAGCTTGCTCGGCCGGCCCTTGCAAATTCCACTCACGGGAACCCTTGGAAAGCCGCAACTCGATTTGCGCGTCGTCGAAGAGTTGGCAGGCAAACGGTGCGTGATGCCCCTGGGGCCGTGCTGCAAGGGCTCCGCGGCGAACTTGACAAGCTGATCCCACGCTGAGCGCTGTCGGCTCACCGACGGTAGCCGGCAGAAGTCATCGGTAGTCATCATGAAGCTCATCCTCCTCGGCACTACCGGTTATCATCCCAACGACCGCCGGCACACGGCCTGCCTGATGCTGCCCGAATTGGGCATCGTGCTGGACGCAGGCACCGCGATGTATCGCGTGCGCGACCATCTATGCACGAGCCGGCTGGACATTTTCTTAAGTCATGTCCATCTCGACCACGTCGTCGGGCTGACTTACCTTCTCGACGTGCTGTATGACAAGCAGGTCGATACAGTGACGGTGTACGCGGCGGCGGAAAAGCTGGCGGCCATCGATCGGCATTTGTTGGCCGAGGAGATCTTTCCCGTCAAGCTCCCCTGCCACTATCAGGCCTTGAATGGTGCCCTGGAGTTGCCCGGCGGGACGCGCGTGACCTACTTTCCGCTGATCCACCCCGGTGGCACGCTCGGGTATCGACTCGCGTGGCACGACCGGGCCATGGCCTATGTCACCGACACGACGGCCAAAGCCGACGCACCGTACCTGGAACACATTCGCGGAGTTGATCTCTTGATCCACGAGTGCAATTTCCCGGACTCGATGGCCGATCGCGCGGCGCTCACTGGCCATAGTTGCTTGACGCCGGTGCTGGAATTGGCCTGGGCGGCGGGCGTCAAGCGGCTGGTGCTGGTCCATTTGAATCCGCTGGCCGACAGCGACGAATTCCTGGGCCTGGAGCAAGCTCGGCATATTTTTCCGGCCGTCGAGACGGGATGCGATGGCATGGAGATCGAGTTTTAAGCGGCTGGCGAGGAACGCTCATCTCGACGGACAAGTCCTGGGCGTGACGCAAATGCGTCCAAATTAATCGATTGATGTCTGGGGATTGTCGGGTATTCTCAGTGAATTCCATTCGGATACGAAATAGTTGTCAGGAAGCGAGTTCTAAACTCCTGATTCGCAATGCCCACGCAGTTCATGGCCAAGCGTTGGATCTTCGTCGTGCAAGCGATCATCTTTGGGGGCCTTGCGTCCTTTAGCCTGATATTCGGCCAGCTCTTCTTGTTCGGGCTGGCGAAAAATGCTAAGGGTGCGCCAGCCACGGAGGCGGGGATTGCGCTCACCGCCATGAGCCTGCCGCTTTCGCTCGTCTTTGCCCTGAGCCTGTATAACCTCATAGCTAGGCGAAGGCCCTTACTTCGGATCTACCGAGAGGGCATCGAGATCATACAGATCGGTTCTTCCTCGCTCGATCGAATTCCCCTAATCCCAGTATTGATCCGCGTCGCGTGGCTCATTCTTTCGACGGAAGGGTTCAGGCAACGAGTCGTCCGTATTCCTTGGCGGTTCTTTCAGGATGCGCGGGTCTCAGGCCTGCCGATGGTCCGTTGTTTGACGATCAACGCGTCGCTAACTCTGGCGGCCGTTGAAGAGCTTCCGTCCGGTTTTTTCATAATCGACTATGTCGTGCTGTCACAATTTTCATTTTCCACGCCGTTAGACCAGATTGCTACGACGATCAAATTGGCAGCAGAGGATCCTGCATATTTCGGGCATTTGCCCAATTGGAGCGATGCCGGTTCAGCAGACGAGTAACACGGTGCATTGCGATTTCTCTGCGGGCCGCTCCCCTCACGAGAACTCGGCGATCAACGCCTGCAACCGCCGCCGATAAGTAAAATGCTCCACCTCGATCGCATGGCGAGGTGAATTGACGTACTGGATTCCGGCCGATAGGTCCGCGGCCCCGACTCGCTTGAGCCGGCGAAATCGTTCTGCTTTAGCGGGTTGGCTTTCCAGCGCCAGCAGGAACCGCGCGATGAGCTGGGCCTGATAATCGACCAGTCCCCAAGCTCCGCTGTCCGGTTGGATCAAGCCGGCGACAAACAGCCGATCGTTGTGTGGATGGAAGACGTTCAGGAATAATTGCGGCCGCTCGTCCGCCCAGTTGAGATGTTCGCGATTGATGAACGGAAAGCTGAGGCGGAAGCCCGTGGCGTAAATGATCGTATCGATCGACTCCTGGCTGCCGTCGCTGAATCGGACGTGGTCCCCCACCAACTCGCTGACCTCGGGCTTGACCCGAATCTTGCCGTGCCCCACATAGTACAGCATCTGCGAGTTGATGATGGGGTGGGTTTCGAACAGTTTGTGGTCAGGCGCCTGCAAGCCAAAATCGGCCGGCGTGCCGAGCGACATTTTAATCAGACGCCGGGCAATGATCCGCCGCAGCCACAGCGGCAAGCCCCAACGCAGCAAGCGCTCGCCGCAGACATCCACCGGTTTGCCGAACAAGAATTTCGGCAAGTAATGATAGCCGCGGCGCATGCTGTGAAACGTGGCGGCGGCATGCTGGGCTGCCTCCACGGCAATGTCGCAGCCCGAGTTGCCCGCGCCGACAACCAGCACGCGGCGCCCGGCCAATCCATCCGGCGTCTTGTACTGCGCCGAGTGCAACGTCTGGCCGGAAAACGTGCCGGGGTAGCTGGGACGCTGGGGATCCCAATGATGGCCGTTGGCGATAACCACGCCCGCGTAAACCTGCTCGCCGCCGTCGTCGAAGATCACGCGCCATAGATGCCCCTGCGGCTCAAGCCGCTTGACTCCGCGGTTGAAGCGGATCGTCTCGTACAGGCCAAAGTGCCTGGCGTAGCTCCGCAGATACTCCAGCACCTGAACCTGGCTGGGATAATGCGGGAAATCGTCCGGCATCGGGAAGTCGGTGTACTCGGTGAGCCGCTTCGATGAAATCAGATGGGCCGATCGATAGACGCTGCTGACCGGACTGTCATACCACCAGTTGCCGCCCACATCTCCTTGCCGTTCGAAGCAGTCGAACTTCAGGCCGGCCTGCCGGAAGTTCTTAGCGACGGTCAGCCCCGAAGCCCCGGCGCCGATAATGCAGTAGGTCGGGCCATGATCATGGACCATAGGGACAGGTTTTGCAGAGGCGCGCGGCGAGCAGCATTCGTGCCTGTCAGAATAGAACGGCAGCCGCGCGGCGACAAGCGGCCTTCGCCTAACCCCCCTTGGTAAGTAAGTCGACATTCCGGAAAGCGGCACTCGGTATGCGTGAATTGGCGTTAATATTTTCCATGAAATAAGATTTTTTTTAAAATTTGGCACCCTGCCTAGTGGCCTATGTGATGATGTAAAGTATTTTTGATAAGCATGTTAATTGCGGTTACCTGCTGGCGAGCTACACTGACGCGGCGCCTTGACTCGCTATACCTAAGCCGTAAAAATACATTGTTTCCTCTTCGGCGATATGGAGAGCTCATTCAAAGTGGATGAGCCAGAGGTCCGATCGCCTGGGGGGTGAGGTTCGCTGGCAGGCTCAACGAAAAAGACCCTCGGTCGGGGTGAGCAGTAGATTCCTCCAGCGAGCAACTCTCCTAAGGAAACGCGTCACCCACGCTGCGCGAAGTCATTGAGGCATCTGGCGGAAATTGCCAAGAGATGATTTGCAGGTGGCGGTGCCAGCGAACAACTGGGACCGAGCGTGACACCGGGCCGCATAACCGCGGTCCGCAACGATACCGGCCCGCGTTTACGCGGAAGGAACTAGCCGAGGAAGTACGAGGCTCACAGATTTCGACAATGACCGTCGAAGGCCCCGGCCACCGCAGGGAATTCGTCGCATGAAAACCAACAAAGTCGCTTCCGTCGAAGACTACAAAATCGTCAGTAGTTTTCAGTCACTTCGCAAAACGCTGCTGGATGACAAGTTTGCCGATCGGCTGGAAAAGCCGCTGGCCTATTGGGCCATGCCCAACGATCGCAGGCTGCCGTTGGCGTTTCTCGGCCGCACGATCAAGGACTTGCTGGAAACGCCGTTCGAAGAGCTTTCCGCCACGCCCGGCATTGGCCAAAAGAAAATCAGTTGCCTGGTGAAGTTGCTCTCGCGGGCCACCAAAGATCATCCGCCGGCGGCCCCTTTTGGCGATTGCCGATTTGTCGGAAGGGCGGTCGCGAGCGGCGGCCGTCGGAAAAGTCCCGCCGTCAGGACACCGCGAGTTCGATCCGTCGATCGTTTCCGAGGCGCTGTGGACCGAATGGCGCGAGACGGTCATCCGCATCCACTTCGGTCAAGAAAAGCTGGGCCGGCTGGCTCCCACGCTGCGAATCGCTTGCCCACGGTGATCTGGCACACGCCGCTGGAGTTTTATTTGAACTACAGCGTGGCTGAAATCCGCCAGCTCAAGACCCACGGCGAAAAACGAGTGCGCGTGGTGTTGGAAGTGTTCCATATCATTCACGAGACGCTCTCCGCAGTCGGATGCCCGGCGAACATCTGTCGGTGCGCATGGTGCCGAAGTTCATCGAGCCCTTGGAACGCTGGATGCCTAGGACGTCATGGCTCGGGGCGAGGTTCCCGCAGCCCGAAGAAGTCGCGCGAAAAGTTCGCGATTCCTTTGCTGAACCAGATCGCAGATCGATGCCGGCGATACGATCTTTGGTCTCAGCCAGGCGCGATTGGGCATCCACGGCCCCGCGGAAAGCGTGCGGCGACCAGGCCAAACAAATGGGCGTGACCCGCGCCCGGGTCTATCAGTTGCTGGAAGACTGCGCGAAAGTCATGGACGTGCGCTGGCCGGCGGGCGAATATCTGCTGGCCGCGGTTTCGGCCAAGCTGAAGCTCGGTCGCCAAGCCGGAGGACGACCTGAAACTGTTCCGGGCAACGCTCGATCTGTTCTTCCCGGGCAATCAGCCGCTCTTGGAATGGACGGCGATGTCCATCCTGAAGCACCCATCCCGAACGGCGTCAACCCGCCGGAAGAATTATCCGCTCTGGCCGAACGAGTCCGCTCGACCTCGAAGCCATGGACACAGTGTGGCAATCTGAGTCCTGCAAAGGGCGTGGTGCGCCGCGAAGCGTTCGATCGCTGTATCCAAAAGCCCTTCGCGAGGCTCAAAAGCGCGCCACTCCATGACTGTGACTCAGGGCGGGCCACCCTTGCTTGAGACTTTTGAAAGTCAGCCCGTCTTGACCGTGGGTCCCACGGCTTCGGCGCGGCGCGGAAGCGTGTGACCGGTCAAGCCGCCGATAATCGGTTTCGCGCGGCGATGGCATGGGAGATCGCCGAGCCTCTGAAATCGAAGATGATGCCGATGGTAGTGCCCCAAGTCGCAGCAAGCCAGCAATCGCGCCGCGATTTGGCCGAATGCCATCGGGCTCGGCAACGCGGCAAGGAACTCGCGAGCCACAACGGCAGCCAGCCCCATCGTCGAACGGGCCCAACCGAACACCGCCCCAGTCCGTCCGAACAGCCGCTGAGACTGCCAGGAGCGGCGCAGCCGTCCTCCGCGCGGCATCGCCACGGTGGCATTGGCAACACCTGCGAGCTCAGGCTCCCAGGCGATCGGCGTATCCGACGCGGATCAGCGAACAGGTTAAATCCGCATCGGCAAATTCGTCTCCTACCGTTGTGGATAGGCCGCCGACCGCCTTACCGCCGCCGCACGATAAAATGCGGCAAATAAGAGCCGGGCCCCAAAGGCGTCTTGGCTTCTGGCGTGCATTGGTCGCCGGGGCCTCGCCCAGCGTGCAAGCGACGAACGCCGCCAGGTAGCAAATCGATGCCCCGGCACAACAGGCTCGGCAGCTCCGGCGCTCAACACCAGCGGCACCACCGCGGCTACGCGCCGGATCGTCGAATTTGCGATGGCCGATCGGTCCAATGTTCTCGTTACCTCACAACCGGCCATCAGCACGTGGATGAGGTCCGCCTGCGTTGCCAGCATGCCAGATTGACGCAAGCCACCAGTCCTGCGCGAGACGGCGCTTGAACGAACGTGACTTCCCCGGCAAGCTTATAAGGATCCGCGTAGCGCTGGTTCAGCACGACGATCACTTCGCAATCGTCGGGTCGGTGTTCCAAGCACGGACACCAGACTGTTTTCCAGCGCATGGATGGTCCCGATGGCGGGGATGACAATCGCGAGGCGTGGCACCGTAAAGTCCTCATGGCCCGGGCGGCGAGGCAGCATGGGCGGCTGTTCACGATGGCACGAAATAAGCGATTGTGCCGATCGGTTTCGCTATTCGGTCTATGTCGGCACTTGATTGCTGGAAAGTTTATTTCAACTCGGCAGCCTGACATCATTGCCCCGATGTCGTTGTCCCAGCTTCTCTGGATAACCAAAACGCATTTGGCACTTTGCGTATTTTGTCCGTGTGTTGGCGGTTTCGGCCGCCCAGCCCGGGAGCATGTCACGCTCCTGAGAGGTAGGATTTGGGCCGAGGGTTAAGATTTGGGTCGCCGCGTCAGCCGCGCTGCAGCCAATCGGCGTCGGCATCGCCGGCCGGAGCTGGCGTGGAGTCGATATTGCGACGCATCGCTTTCCGGACAGGCCAGTTGCGCGATCCTTGCCGGACCACTTCCGCCCAGTTCCCGGATGATTTCGTTCTGACCGTGCAACTCGCCCTGATGCAATCCTGCCAGGCCGGCCGTTTGCATGAGAACTTCCTGCAACGCCGAGGCTTCGATGGAAGCTCCGCCGCCGGCACCACTACCTCCGCCACCGCGTCCAGCCGACGGCCCGATGCCTCCCGACTCGATTTGCTTCTTGAGCAGTTCATTCTGTTCCGCCCAGTGTTTCGTGGCTGCGTCGAGGCTGGCCTGAAACATTTCCGCCTGGCGTTCCGCCATTTTCTCCATGGCTTCGACCATGACCCCGTCAGAGCCGGCGGACGCCCCCGATGGTCCCCCCTGGGTCAGGAACTGTCCTCGGAAGCGGCCGACCAATTCGCGGTTGGTCCGCATATCCACGGAGGCCAGCAAGCGGCTTTCCACATGGTCAGCCACGAACATTGCCAGCATCAGCAACACGGACCACAACAGGGCCAACGCCGTGGTGTCGAACACTAACTCCAGTCCCGGAGTGATGGCTGCGACGGAACTAACCGACACGTCCGGCCCCAGGTTGGCCACCGCCTTGCCGATGCCCACGACGGTGCCCAGCGAGCCGATGAACGGCATGGCCCACAACATCATCCGCACGAGGCCGTAGCTAGCATGTTTGCGCTCGGCGTCTAAATCCGCCAGCGAGCGCAATTCATCCTCCAGATTTTCCGTCGTTCCCTTGCGGGCCAGGTATTCAAGCGCAGCGCGCAGCCGCAGCAGTAGATAGCTGCGCTGGTTCCGCGCCGGCTGGCGTCCAAGCGTTGCATGAACAGGGGGACGTCAGACAACGGCAAATCGCTGGCCGGAAGTCCCTCGAACAGCGCGCCATTGAGTGCGGCGAAATCACCCACGAGGTCGATTGCCTTGATCACCACGGCCGCGATGCCGACCAGGAACATGGTCGTGCAGACGTAGGCTGCCCAATGCCCGGTCAGGTACCGGAGGGCCAAAGGGTCCGTGACGAGCCCGGCGTCCAGGGTGACATAGAACAGCACGGTCGCGATGCCGCCCCACAGGAGCGGATGCCGCAGAGCGGCGATGAACAAGGGACGTAGCTTCGACATGTGCGATCAACCTTGTTGGTGGCTTATGATTTCCTCAGTCCGCCCGGCAACTCGCTTCCGGCCGAGACGAATGTGTCCGTGTTTGAATCTAACGTCGATCCATAGCCTGTCGTGCAGCCGTCGCGACGGGCGTGGGAACCGCGCTTCCCGGCAGCGACCGCTGAGAGCCGCTTGCCAAGAGCTGCGCCGCGAGACTTGTCGTCATTAAGCGGCCTGCGTGAACGCTCCATAATTCCGGAGCGGACCGGCCGAGGTACCAACTGCCGGCCGTGCAGCCCGACTTTTGCTGCGAGTCGATCAAGTCGCGGCGCAATCGCCGAAACCATAATTTCCATTCCAGTTCGCCATAATTGCGCACCACGTGGGAGCCGAGGTACCAGTAGAACACGTCCCGTCCGAAGACCTTGTCCGGCGGATGGGCCAACAAGAAGGCGCGCCCTTCGATCACGGCCGGGTCTTCGACGCGAACTCCCCGATACTGCAATTCGAGCAAGCCCACGCAGGTCATCGTCGGCGTGACGATCCGCTCGGGTTCGTAACAAAACAGCCCGTGGGAGCGTCCCTGCGAGACGACTTGCAGCCAGCGGTGGGCACGCCCCCAACACTGTGGGTCGACTTTCAGTCCACACGATTCCGCGGCTTTCAGAAACATGATCTGCCAGGCCAGCGACGAGGTGTTGCCTCGTCCGCCCGGGTCGTAATGCCAGCTACCCGTCGTCGGGTTCTGGGCGGCTATGGTGAACTGCACGGCCTCCTGAACCGCGGCTCCGACGCGCGGATCACGCGTGATCGTGTAGTACTGGCAGAGCGCCAGCCCGGCCGCCGCATGAGAATACATCCGCTGCTGGCCCTCGGCGGACAAGTCGCCGTCTTGCCGCTGATGTTCCAGCAGCCACCGGATGCCGCGCACAATGGTTTCCTGGCCGCGGGCCGAAGTCGTCACCGCATCGGTCGTTTGCAGCAACGGCAGCAAGGCCAGCCCCGTAGCCGCCGCGTCCGAGCGGATATCGCCGGCCCCGCCGCAGCGTCCTTCGTAGCATCGGTCCTCGAACCCGACCAGGCTCCAGTGGCCATCGGGTTCCTGATGTCTGGCCAACCAAACGAGCGCTGTCGTTAGCGCCGCCTCGCCAGCTTGCGCATCGGCCGCTTCGGCAGCCGGATCGACCGGATCGGGCACGGCGGCCACTTGGGGAGCGGTCTTGGCCGGATTGTCTTGCGGCTTTTGTTCGTCGGTGGTTCGAATAGCCGTCGCCTCGGCCTGCCGTTTGGAACTGACGCCGATGCCATTGCCCGCGACAAGCTCGAAGCTCGGCGCTTCCGCGGCGGGCTTGACTTCCGTATTGACCGGCCGATGACGCACTTTGGCTCGCATCATCGGGCCGAGCGTCAGCGGGACCGTAACAATGACACCAACCGCAAGTGCGTGGCAGATGACGCTGATCGCGTAAAAGCCACTCATGCCCCCGAGCAAGGCTAGCCCTCGCGCCATGGCCGACGTTCGCTTCCGCACGGTCAGTTCGTCTGTGCCAAGTCTGCCATCCTGCGCCGTGGGCGCAACGGGCCCAAGTGGCTGATGCGTCAGGAACGCGGAAAGGCGACGGAAGCTTAGTAAGGTTTTCATAGGCTCACACGTGCCGGCTCAGGCGGCCTTCGCTAGCTCTTGCGGCCCACTGCTGCGAGTTGGGGTATCCGCGTTTGCCGGGTTGCTGCGCGAGAAGATCGCTGGCTGCCTCACGTTGAGCCATTGCTAGCACCAGGTGTACGAGCACTTCGCTTCGTCTTAGCACGAGTTGTATCTGCCGTTGAAAGAGGACCGAAGCCGCAGCCGCGGGAATCGCCACGCATAGTCCACCGGCGGTTGTCGCGAGCGCGGCCAATGCTCCGCTGAGTGCTGGGCTGAGCGCATTATGCTGGTCGACAAGCGAGGTGCCCAAGTCAGGCACCGAGCCCAACACGCCGAACAACGTACCGAGCAAACCCAGTAGCGGAGCCGATTGGGCGATCGCCTTGAGCGCTCCGAGGTTAACCTCCATGCGAATCCGTTCGCGGGCGCGGGCACTTTTCATCGCCTCCGTCGCGGCCGGAAAGCCGTGGTCCAGTTCTCCCATCCCGGCCAGCAATATGGTGCATTCCGGGGCGTTATAGCGCAGCAGCAGGGCGCGGGCCCGCGGCAAGTCGTGCAGGCGAAGGAAGTTCAACATGTGCCTGGCCACTTGGTCGCCGTCGAGCCGGCGTCGCCAAAAAAACCAGAGTCGCTCGGCAATAATGGCCATGCTGGCAATATTGATCACCAGTAGGAGCCAGAACACGAGCTCTGCTGCCAGTCGCGCCAGAATCACGAATTCTTGACTTACTTGCATGGAAGTTTTGGAAGTTCGTTCAGGTTGTGCGAAATAGAAATCAACGCCGGTTGCGGGGGGGCGGCCCCCTCGAACCGATTTGGGCGGCACATGTTACTCGCGGAATCGGATCCCGCAAAGAGCAACCGCGCAGTTAGATAGCACGGCGTAGAATTCGCAAAAACGTGCGAAGTGCGGGCAGCTAGCAACCCCGCAGGCCCGGCACAGGAGTGCCGTGATCTAGGATGGTCTTGCTTTGAATTTTCTTACGACCAACGAGCCTGCAAGGCGGTTTTGCGAGAGGCCGCGGTAGCTGCAACAGGTCGGCGGCCCGGCCGCCCCGCCGGAGGCGATTTTATAGCGTGTACCCCTTCCGGAATTTCTCACCACAGCGTTATTTCTTCTTGTCGGCCGCGCTCGGTCGATTGAGTATCAGGCGAGGATCGCCCAAAAAGGTTGCGTCTTGGCCGAAGGTGCCCGAATCCAGGGAGATCAAGCTCAGAAATCGGGCGTTGCCGAGTGGCACTTGGACGCGTGTGCCCCCGCGATCATTGGTGATCTCCGGATAACTCGGCAGACACTTGCCGTCCAAGTAGACGCGAAATTCCGCCGAACCGATGCTGCTATTCCCCAACCACGCGGTGAACGTGGCGAGCTCGCGCTCAGGCAGCAGCTTGCGAATCGCCGACAGGTCGAACGTGACTCCCAAGTTGGCGTGCAGGTCCAAGACGCTGTGCCCAGGAGACTGATAATCGACCAGGTTCAGGACCGTCTGGCTGTCGGCGTTCGCTCCGTTTCTAGGAAAGCCTTGCCAATGCCCCGAGGTGCTCGGGAGATCGGCGACCTTGATGCCGCTCGATGCGACTTGCACCGGGATTCGCACTCCTTTCACGTTGCCGTTGGGAATGAACACGCCATCGACCAGCGGACTGGCAGTGCGCTGAAAGCGATTGACCGGGCCATGCATTTCTTGACCGAGGTCGCGGCTCAGCACGCCGGTGCTAGGGTCAATTCCCACCCCTTTGCGACCGCTGCCGAAGCCGTTGCCGCCACCTGCGATGTCCGCCAGATCAACAAATTGCAGAACGCTGGCGTCGGAGGGCGGTTCTACGACGATGGTCGCAGGCGGGCGAGCGGCCGCGCTCTGGGGAGCGCCGTCTGGCGCGGCAGTCCAAAAGCCAGAGCCGAAAAAATAGCCTGCTGCCGCCAGGGCGATCAGTCGCCGCACCGACAACAACAATGCCGAGCAGTCCGGGTGTCTTGCGCCGGCTCGTTCGTTTGCGTCGCCGTGAGGCAGGCCCGTCGACGACCGGGAATCGTTCGACCGCAGGAAAGTCGATTACGGGTACTACCGTGGCGAGCGAACCGGTCGGAATCGCCCTTGTATCCGTTTGCAGTCTGGCTCGCAGAGCCTGGTCGTAGGCCGCTTTGTCGGCACTCAAAAGGCAGACTCTGGCGGCGGCAATTTCGTTGAGCAGCTTTTGTGTCAGGGTCGCATGCTTGCCCGCCTGCAGGCTGCGGAGATGAGCCATCCGCTGATCGGCGGCATGCTGGATGACGTCCGCATCGGTCTCAAAGGGCTCGATGGCCAACAACCGGTAATGATGCGGCGGCTGATCCTTAGGCGGAATACCGAGCCAGATACGATACGGGTCGAAATCTTCTGGCATAACGTCCGAAGTTGCGAGGCCGCGTAATGCCGGCCTGCGGCCCATTACGGGCGATGCGACTAGGCCGGATTGTCGCAAGATATGCCCAGCCGTAGCGGCGTCGGCCGAGGCCGATTAGTATCCGCCCGATTGCGTGGGGGAGCAAGCCGCAAATGAAATCCTCATCAGAAAAAAACGGCCGCTGTGCGGCTAATTAAGCCCACAACGGCCGTGTCTTCGCTGCTTCCGTTAAACCAGTGATGGCTGCGCGATTAATATCGCTTGCTGTAACCGCCGCGGCTGGCACCGCCGCCGCTCCGATTGCCGCCGCCGCCACTGCGCTCTTCGCGCGGCTTGGCTTCGTTGACGATCATGGGCCGGCCGTCATGCTCCCGTTCGTGCAACGCGTTGATCGCCTCACGAGCGGCGTTGTCGTCGCTCAACTCGACGAAGCCGAAACCCTTGCTCCGACCGGTATCACGGTCCTGGATGACTTCGGCGCTGCGGACCGTGCCGAATGCCGCGAACATTTCTTCCAAAGCCGAACTGGTGACTTGATAGCTCAAATTTCCGACATATAACTTCTTACCCACCGTAGGCAATCTCCTTGAGAGCGCGGACTGGCCCAATAGTGCTTCCAGGGCCGATTCGAAAGGGACCAATGTGGTGGTCCACCAGGTGGGAAAGACGAGAGAAGGGGGCGACCGGATTCAGGAGAATCGTCGCTACGATGCAAGTCGACAAACCAACCACAATAAGTGTAGGTGAAAAAGGGGGCCGGCGATAGGCTGCGGGCCGAGGAACTGGCAATACCATTTCCCTCGTGGACCCGCCAGGCCACGAGCGCGGTTCGCCCGCCGATTAGCAAGTCTTTAACCGCTTCGCGGCGATTCTTGCGGTACGACGCTTGGCATGCGATACTTGCATTACCTAAGGACACTTGACCTCTGAGTTTGCGCTTTTATGTGGTCAAATCGCGGGCTCCTTTCGGCGGATCGCCGGAGGGTAACCTGCTCGTCTGACTGCCCGCCCGCCTGGCTTCCAATCTGTTGTTGATCGTCGAGGGTTGCAATGTCTGCTTCTCCCGTTCCCGCTCCCCCCGCCCATGCCCAAATCCAACCGCGCCGGGGTTTTCTGGCCAAGTTCGGAGCCGTGCTTGTCGGTGGACTTGTCGGCGTCTTTCCGTTCATGGCCGGCCTGGTGGCCTTCTGCGACCCGCTCAGGCGCGGCAAGGGTGAGGTGCAGGCCATTCGCCTCGCCACGCTCGACTCGCTTCCGGACGACGGCGTTCCGCGGCCATTCCCCGTGATTTCCGATCGCCAGGACGCCTGGACCCATTACCCGCCCGAGCCGATCGGCGCCGTCTATCTGATCCGCGAGCCTGGCCAATCCACGGTGCGGGCCCTCAACGCCACTTGTCCCCATGCCGGCTGTTTCGTCGGCTACCTGGCAACCAAGAAGTACTTTCGCTGTCCCTGCCACACCAGCGCGTTTGATCTGGAAGGCCACATCCTCAGTGACGTTAGCAGAGTCCCCCACGCGACATGGACTTGCTGGAATGCGAAGTGCGCGAGGTGGGCGGAGCGAGCGAGATTTGGGTCAAATTCCAGGACTTCCAAACGGGCATCAAAGAGAAGATTTGCAAAGCATGAAGGCATTGTTGAGTTGGCTGGATCATCGCACGGGCATCCAGAATTTCTTGCACGAAGCCCTGTATGAAAACGTTCCCGGTGGTGCCCGCTGGCGATACGTTTGGGGCAGCACGCTGGTCTTCACGTTTGTCGTGCAGGCGATCACCGGCATCTTCTTGTGGATGAATTACAGTCCCGGCGTGCAAAGTGCTTGGGAAAGTGTGTTCTACATCCAATACCAGATGCAGGGAGGCTGGCTGCTCCGTGGCCTGCACCATTTCACCGCCCAGGCAATGGTCGTCCTGCTCGCCATCCATTTATTGCAAGTCATCATCGACGGCGCGTATCGGGCACCGCGGAAGTCAATTTCTGGCTCGGCCTGATCCTGATGCAAATCGTGCTGGGACTGGCCCTCACCGGATATCTGCTGCCGTGGGACGAGAAGGGCTATTGGGCCACGCGCGTGGCCACTAATCTGATGGCCCTGGTGCCGGTCGCCGGCCCTCAACTGCAGAAGTTGGTCGTGGGGGGATCCGAATACGGCAATCTGACGCTGACCCGCTTCTTCGCCTTGCATGCCGGGGTGCTCCCCGCGGCGCTGATCTTCTTTCTCGTGCTGCACGTGTACATGTTTCGCCGGCACGGCTTGACCTACAAGCTGCCGCTGCGGAGCCGTGACAACTATTTCTGGCCGGACCAGGTGCTCAAAGACGCCGTTGCCTGCCTGGCCGTATTGACCATCGTGCTCCTCTTCGTGGTGCGAGGCGTCGTGTCGAGCGACTACCGCCTCGATCTCGCGCATGCCCACTTGGGCGCCGAATTGGGTGCCCCGGCCGATCCTTCGCATCAATACTCGGCGGCGCGGCCCGAATGGTACTTTTTGTTCTTATTCCAAATGCTGAAATACTTCCCTGGCGAATCCGAGTTGTGGGGCGCCATCGTTTTGCCCGGCGCGGTCTTCGCCTTATTAGTGGCGATGCCCTTGATCGGTCGCTCGATTTGGGGGCATCGTTTCAATGTTTTCGCGACATTCGCCTTGCTGCTCGGCGGTATCGTGCCGCTGACCGCCCTGGCCTGGTATGCCGACCATCGAGGGCCCGAGGCGGCCGACTATCTGAAAGCCGTCGCCGAGGCCGAGGAAGAGTCGCAGCGGGCCGTCGAACTGGCGCAGTCCGGCCGGCATTCCGCCGACGGGCGCCATCACCCTGGTGCGGCATGATCCGATGATCGCAGGACGGCGACTCTTCGTGCAGCATTGCGGCAGTTGTCATGAAAAGCCGCTGCCGACCAGCGCCGAAGGCCAAAACGCGCAGGACGCCGCCCCCAATCTGACCGGATTTGCCACGCGAACTTGGATCGCCGGGCTGCTGGATCCGACCCGCGTGGCCGGGCCTGACTATTTCGGACGGACGGCCCATCACGCTGGCGACATGGTCGGCTTCGTGCAGCAAGACCTCAAGAAATGGTCCCCCACGGATGTGGAAAACGTGGTCATGGCTCTCTCGGCCGAAGCCCAGGTAAGATCGCAAACTGAGTTGGACGCCGCCGCGCCGGAGCGCATCGAAGCTGGCCGCAAGAAAATCGCCGACGCCGACGCCGGCTGTGCCCAGTGCCATAAATTTCATGACGCGGGCGAATTGGGATCGGCCCCGGACCTGACCGGTTACGGCACCCGGGCGTGGCTCGAGGCGTTCATCCACAACCCGGCCGCAAAGCAATTTTATGCCGACAAGAACGACCGCATGCCGGCTTTCGCCGAATACCCGACCGGTTCGCTCCGCAACCAGCTCAATCCGGAGCAGGTGGGCCTGATCGCCGACTGGCTGCGGCGGGATTGGTACGAACCGGCAGCGGCGGCCCCATCCGATTTGAAATAACAGAGGGTTTATAAGGAAGGCAGGAAGACAGCAAAGGAATAAAGACAGGAAACGATGCATTTGGGATCTGGTTTCGGATCCCTGCTGGAGGCCGCCCCCTTCTTTCTTTGTTCCGTCTCGCTTTCCCTTCTTGCTTCTTTCTTTTCCTACCTTCCTGCCATCCTTGAAAAAGCCTGTCCTTGTCTTCGTTATGTGAAGTTGGATGACAGCTTGCGCCTGTCATTTCAGTCTAGGCGGTCCACAAAATGGGGCCACTCGCGGTCTGGTGCGAGAAGGCTGCGCAATCTGGGAAGGCGAAATATCTCCAGCGGCTCGCTTCGCTCCTGTTGCTTGTCTCTTTGCCGGCATATTTTGCGGAATCGGTACAGTTTGCCAATCGTATGGCCGATTCGTAGGAGTGCCGAATGCTCTCGCGGTTTAGCCTGAGCAAGCAGCGCAAGAGGAGACCGCAAAAGCCAGCAATTATGTGGTGTCAACGCTGTCAACAAGATGTGCCCGGCGTTGCCTTGGCCTCAGGGATTGGCTACGGCTGCGCCCGCTGCGGTACTAGGATGGGTGGCTCTGTTTCGGGTCCGGTGAGCCATACGATTCGTGTCGCCGAGGCTGCCGATGGCGGACTCGACCTGGCAGAATCGCCCCTCATCAAGGAACCCCTCAAAGAGCCCCTCAAGGTACCCATCAAGGAGCCTTTCGAGGAGAAAGCTCCGTCGCTGGAACTCGACGATTGGGACATGGACGAGGACTGGCCCGAGCTGCTGGATCTGCCTGAGCCGCAGTCGAGAGGGACGGCGCTGCCCCCCTGGAACCCGAGCGCCGGCTTTACTACGTCCATTGAGCCCTGGTTGAACGGGCACCCTTCTCACGCACCTTCGGCCTCCGCACCGGTGGCGGCTAGCGGCCGCGCAGGAGGGATGGCCTGGTTTGTTGTGTCGCTGGGGTTGACCGCATTGATTTGCGGCGTCGCGTTGCTGCTCGGTTCGACGGTAACCGGGCGTGGCACGCTGTGGACCTTGGGATTGCCGATCGCGGTCGGAGGACAGGTCGTGCTCTTGCTGGGACTTGCGCTGCAACTAGAGCGTATCGGGCAGGGGAGCCGTAAAGCCGCGGACAAACTGGAACACGTCGACGAGCAACTTATCAACTTGCAGCAGGCCACATCGATGCTCGGCACTACGCATAGCTCTGCGTCCCAGGCCTTCTATGCCCACATGGCCGAAGGAGCCAATCCGCAGATGCTGCTGGCCGATGTTAAGAGCCAATTGGATCTGCTGGCCCTGCGGATGTCGCAGCGCCATCGCTGAGCGGGACGCGAAAAAACTTCCGACTCTGGTTTCAATTCGGATCTCGGACTTGGGCTTGCGGCTGAGCCGCCGCCCAGAACCTCTCACGGGCAATGGAGCACGCCATGCCGGAATCCAATCAAAATGACCGCATCCTCAACGACCGCATCCTGTTCGGCCTGCGCGTCGTGCTCCTTGCGTTGGCACTCATAGCTGGCACCTACGTAAGCGAAGGCATGCTCGACGCATGGCAAGCCAACAGCCAAAGCCAGGCCGCGAAGTAACCGCTGTTACAACTCCAGCGGGAAGTCGCTCAACAGCTCCACGCCATCGTCCGTGACGAGGTAGTCGTTTTCCAGCCGAATGCCGGCTCGCAGTTCGGGTGCGTACAGCCCGGGTTCGGCGGTAAACACTTCGCCGGCTTGAAAGGTGTCGTCCCAGTTCGGGTTCAAGTGGGGTGCCTCGTGCGGGAAAAGCCCGATGCCGTGGCCCAAATGATGGTCGAAGATGTACGGCTTTCCTCGCTCCAGCAGAGCTTGGGCTTCCTCAAACAGTTCTCGGCAGCTTTTGCCGGGCTTGACCGTCCGCTGAACAAGGTCAAACACCGGCACAATGTGCTCCCAGGCTCGTTGTTGCGCCGCGGTGGGTCGTCGGTCGACGGAAATAGCGCGACAGTTGTCGGCGAAATAACCCTGGTAAGCGGGCCCGAGGTCGAGAAGGTATAACTCGCCGGCCTCGATTTTTCGATCCCGCGGCGGGCCGCCACGTTCGCCACACGCGTAGTCATTGCCGGTGCCGGTAATCATCTCTCCGCAAACGCGCACGGCTGCGGCCTGCAGCTCATTGAAGACGTGCAGTTCGCAGACTCCCGGTTCGATGATCTCGCGAGCCCGCGCATACATCGCGCCGGTGGCGGCAATCGCGCGCTTAATCCGAGCAATCTCGTCGGGATCTTTGCGGCGACGCAAACGATAGAGATCTGGTTCGATATCCACCAACTCTCCGGCCAGCGGCTGGGTAATTGCCGGGCCGCAACAGGAAAATTCGATACCCACGCGGCGCCGACCGGATCGACCGGCCAGCGTCTGCTCCAACACCTTGGCTGCCGCGACTCCCTGGTCGTTTCGCAGAGTGGAATACCACTGTGCTTCGTAGGTCAAAATCTCATCCGCGGCAGCGATAGCCGGAGGTTGGTTGGGAGCCACGAGCGTCAACCGCCCGTCGGACGATAACGCCGCGCAGGGCGCGAAGACCCAGCCGAACCGGGGGCCTGAGAGCCATTGCACGTGCTCGATGCGGGTTACGATTACCAGGTCCAACTGCATCTTCTGCATGACGGCTAGCAGACGCTGTTGGCGGCCCCGACAAGCCGCGACGTCGATGGTTTTTACGGACGACATTTGCGATTTTCCCCTCCAAGTACAAGCAGCGAAATGCTGGCAGTTAAATGAATATGAACGGAACCAGCACAGGGATTCAATCCAACTTAAGAGAAACTGAGATCACCCCAGTCTCAAATCGGGACGCAGGTCCCGATTTGAGACTGGTTTAGAATCTAATTGATGCCAAAAGGGCCGTCCCGTATCGCCTCGCCTTGTGCCTTAGTAGCCATAAACCCCGGCAAATATTGCATTATCGTTAGCACTGTTAATTATGTGCCAAGCATTTGGTATGGGCTTTGCGATTAACGTGAATCACTCATCAACCAGATCCGAAGGCACGCTGCCTGATGCTGGATTGGTAAGAGGGAAATGCCGCCGCAGGGAGGTTTTAGCTATGCTAGTACTCAGCAGAAAAGTTGGTGAACGGGTCGTCATCGGCGACGGGATTGTGGTCGTTGTTAAACGTGTCTCGGGCCAGCGGGTGACTTTTGGCATCGAGGCCCCCAACGACATCAAGATTATTCGTGGGGAACTCGAACCTTTCGCAAAGCCCCAATCTATCAATCCATTCACGCCGGAGCTCGATCCGGGCTCAGCCTTCGCGTCCAAGCCGCGCTAACGCCGGGTAACTCTGCTTGGAGGCGAGGGGGCCTATTAGCCCTTGTCAAGCCGCCCCGAGTTCATCCAACCTTATTTGCATTAATAGTCTGGCCGCGGCGCGGATTGTTATCCGGGTCGAGGCGTTCGATGTGCGGCATCAGCACGGCAGCCTCAATGGCCCGAAAATTCTCCGGAAAGTCATAGCCCGCCAGGATGACTTCATCCTCCGATTCCACTTTCAGCCCGCGCAAGGCTAGTTCGACAGCGAACGTTCCCGAGCAGCAGAGCAGGGCGTGAGACACCTGCTAGCGCTCGGCCAAGCCACGACGAGGCATTCTTCATGGCGGCCCTGATAGCGGCCCCAACTGCCATCCGCCCAGGCTGCTTCGAATGCGGCCCGCACTGCCGGATCTTGCCGCGGCCATGCGGGCGGATCGCCGGAGAGGGCGCGGGGGCCTCCATTGATTGCTAGCTGTTGTGGGGAAGCGTCCAAAGTTCAAAGTCGAAAGTCCAAATCCGAACCCCCTGCCCCCGGGCCGGATTCTCTAGTCTCGCGTCCGCAACGCCAAGGCTCAAGCTGAGAGTTGGCTGCCAACCCTTTGGACGCCAGAGTTTTCCAGGCTATCACTCCGCCTGCCAGCATGGCAAATCGACATTGCTACCGCAGCCCTAACGTCCTATTGTTTCGCCGGATTGCCAGCGTCTTTTTGGCGGCTGGCGCCGAAGCACGACAACTTCTTTTAACCCACTGGTTTGCTGCTACAGGTTGTCCATCGCTGCATGACGTTTTCCAGAGGCCTAGCCAGGTCTTCGCCGACCGGCAAAAGAGCACCTTACTTGCCGACCGTTTGCAAGGTCACGCGCCGCGCTCGCGGCAGGCGCGGCGCCGCGCCCGCTAATGCGTCGCGAGCCGCGCTTAACGGGTGCTTGCTGGGCCTCGTTGTTTCCGTCACTCTGGCGGGTTGTGCTTCCAATGCCTGGATCACGACCCGGGCGACTCCGCTGACGTCTTTCCCCGTCCCTTTCCGGCCGCTGGTCAATGAGGAAGAGCTGCGCCCTTCCGAGCGGACGATGTTGCTGCTGCGCCGTTACGCCTTGACCGACAACTGGCAGAGCGATCCGTGTGGATTGTTGATCCAGTTGCGCGAAGTCATCAATCGCGAGCCGACGCCCGACAAGGTCTATGCGCTTGCCGAGCTGGCGTATCTGGGCGGCAAGCGACTCGAAGCCACGGACCCTGCGAAAGCCTTGGAGCTGCATTCGGCCGCCGTGATGCACGCGTATTTGTACCTGTTTGACGGCCGCTTCAATCAGCAAAGCAATCCCTACGATCCTCAGTTTCGCGGCGCTTGCGACTTGTACAACGGAGCGTTGGAAGGGGCCATGCGCATCACGCATAAACAGAATGGCCTGACGCCCGGCAAGAGCAACACGATTCATGCGGCGAACCAGACGATCGAAGTCGTCTGCGTCGCGCGGGAGCAACTGGCGACCGGAAGACTTCGAGCGCGTGGAGTTCGTCTCGGACTATGAACTGAAGGGCTTGCAAAATCATTACCATACCTACGGCCTTGGCGTGCCCCTGATCGCCGTGCGTAAAAATCATCCGACGCAGAACCCAATCGAGCGATATTATCCCAAAGGGCTAAGTTTCCCCGTGACGGCGTTTTTGCGCATTGTGCCGCACCAGGATGGTTCGCCGACCCACCACGTCGCGTTGTTGGAATTCTACGATCCTTTGAATGCAACCGACCTGGCGATCAACGGTCGCCGAGTGCCGCTCGAAACCGATCTCAGCACCGCGCTGGCCTATGCCCTCAATCAGCCGGAGCTGCGCGATCTCGATCAGCCCACCACCGGCCTCATTCATCCGGAAGCGACCGAACAGGCCCAGGGCCTCTACATGCTGGAACCGTACCAGCCGGGAAAGATTCCCGTGCTGATGGTGCATGGCGTCTGGTCCAGTCCAATCACCTGGATGGAAATGTTCAACGACTTGCGCAGCTCGCCCGAGGTGCGCGACCGTTTCCAGTTCTGGTTTTACTTGTACCCCACCGCGCAGCCGTTCTGGTTTAGCGCCGCTCAACTGCGGTCGGATCTGGCGCAAATGCGCCAAACCATCGACCCCTATCGTCAGGAACTGGCTCTAGACCAAATGGTTCTCGTCGGCCATAGCATGGGCGGCCTGGTCGGCAACATGCAGACGGTTGACAGTGGCGACGATTATTGGAGGATCGTCAGCCGCGAAGCGTTCGATAACGTGAAAGCGTCCCCGGATATCAAACAGACGCTAGCCCAAACGTTGTTCTTTCGCGCGAATCCGTCGATCCGGCAGGTTATTTTCATCGGCACGCCGCATCGCGGCAGCGCCTTCGCCAACGAAACGCTCAGGTGGCTTAGCAATCGTTTCATCAACCTGCCTAAACTGTTCGTTAACGGCAGCCGTGAACTTCACAACGACAATCCCGCTTTCTTCAATAAGAACAACCTGATCGACGTCACCACCAGCATCGACTCTCTCGCTCCGGATTGCCCCATCTTCCCGGTGATCCTGCAATCGAAGCATCCCCCCTCGGTTCGCTACCATAACATCAACGGACGTATTCCCGACACGATGTTCGCGCAGCGTCTCGGGGGGCGACGGGGTCGTCACCCTGGAGAGTGCTCATTTAGACAACGTCGATTCAGAGATCGTTGTGAACGCGGAGCACTCGATACTGCATCGTCATCCGCTGAGCGTGTTGGAGGTGCGGCGAATTCTGCTGGAACACGCCGCCAACCTGCGAGCCGCGCCCGGTGGCCCGCTGCAAACGGCTCCTTGGACGGCAGGAGCACCCGTGCCCCCCGCCGGACCGCAATTACCGCCGGCGCCCCCGCTTCAGCCACCGCCACCGCGGGAACAACTCCCCGGGCCTCCGTCAGAAGCCGCCAACCGCGCGATCGGCCCCTATTCAAACGGGCAGAACCTCCGGCAATAAACAGCCAGCGGTTCGAGTTGTGGCAAAAAATGAGACGTCCGTGCGGTTGCAACCCTGGCACCTCAGCCTCCAGCCGCCGTTGAGCATCCGCCCGGTAGCCGCTATCCTGCTAAATCAGCCTTGCGCTGGGCGTCGTCGCACATTTGCTTTATTCCAAGGGAGAAACTGGCATGGGCCAATTCGACGGCCAAAAGGGCCTGATTCTGGGAGTCGCCAACGATCATTCCATCGCTTGGGCCATCGCGCAACGGGTGATGGCGGAAGGGGCCGTTTGCGGATTCAGTCATTTGCCAGACCGGCCCGACGACGAGCGCCAGCGCAATCGCCGCCGGGTGTCGCTGCTGACCGACGCCACGCCCAGCGCCAAGTTCCTGGTGCCGATGGACGTCTCGAAGGATGAGGACATCCGGGCCGTCATGGATCGGACTGCCACCGAGTTCGGCAAGATCGACTTCCTACTCCACGCGATTGCTCATGCCTCGCTCGAGGACCTGAAACGCGACACCGTCGAAACCAGCCGCGAGGGTTTCAAGATGGCGATGGAAATCAGCGCATACAGCCTGATCGCGGTGACGAACGCGGCCCGCCCGATCCTGAACGACGGCGGCTCCGTGCTGACGCTTACCTACTTCGGCGGCGAAAAGGCCGTGCCCGGCTACAATGTGATGGGCATTTGCAAGGCGGCCCTCGACAGCACGGTCAAGTATTTGGCCTACGACCTGGGTCCGCGCGGCATTCGGGTGAATGCCGTCAGCGCCGGCCCGCTCCGCACCTTGGCTGGCCGCGGGGCAGGGGTGGACGACATGCTTCCACTGTATGCCAAGATGGCCCCGCTGGGACGCAACGTCACGCACGAGGAAGTCGGGGATTCGGGCGCCTACTTGCTTTCGAAGTTTTCGAGCGGCATCACGGGCGAAATCTTGCACGTCGATTGCGGCTACAACATCATGGGCTCGCCCGGCCGCTTGCTCGACGAGCACAAAGCGAAGTAATGAATTCCCCGCTCGTTGAAATTGCGGTCGCGGTCGTCGAGCACGAGGGACGCCTTCTCATTGGCTTACGCCCCGCCGGCGTGCCGCTGGCTGGCCTGTGGGAATTCCCGGGCGGCAAGCTGCACCACGGGGAAACTCCTTCTGCGGCCGCCCAGCGGGAGTGCTGGGAAGAAACCGGCCTGAACGTCGTGGCCGGTGACGCATATCCCATGGTCGAGCACGAGTACGTTCATGGCCGTTTGCGGCTTCACTTTTTCGCTTGCACGCTGCGAAATGCTGGAACAGGAACGCCCGCGCCGACTTTGGCCGAACGCTTCCGCTGGGTGCCGGCGGCTGAGCTTTCGCAATACGAGTTTCCCAAGGCGAATGCAGCGCTAATCGAACTGCTGCAGCGCGGTAGCTGATGATGTAGTCATGCGCGTTTGCGGCTTGTGTGTGTTCGTGTGCGATTTACCGCGGTCAAGCCACGCGCAGCTCCGTCGTTACGCGAAGGTGCGCGGCTGGCCGGTCGATTCCAGCACCGATAGCCACAGGTCGCCGTCCGGGTCGACCCGGTAGCGCTCGCGGATTGCCAGGGACATCGGCACATGCACGAAGCGGCCGTGCCAGCGACCGACCACCATTTCGGTTCGCCCGCTCATCGCCGCATGCACCGCATTGTGACCGAGCCGCAGGCAGTAGACGCTGTCGTGCGGATTGGCCGGCACGCTTCGGATGGCATAGCTCGGGTCAATGTATTTGAGGTTCAATTCCATGCCAATTCCCGCGAAGTGCTCGGTGATGAGGTGCTTGAGAAATTGGCCTACGCAGTGCAACCGGGCATTGCCGGACGCATCGCGTTCGGAATGGCCGTTCTCCAGCAGCTCTTGCCCGGCCCCTTCGGCCACCACAATCACAGCGTGACCGCTTTCGCGGAGGTGCTCTTTCAATGCGCTGAACAGCCCCCCCTTGCCGTCCAGCTTGAACGGCACTTCGGGA
The DNA here is from genome assembly GCA_963807715.1 of uncultured Planctomycetia bacterium. Lineage (GTDB taxonomy): Bacteria > Planctomycetota > Planctomycetia > Pirellulales > PALSA-1355 > CAWECK01. The sequence goes on along the minus strand of CAWECK010000007.1, from coordinate 129,053 downwards.
ATCAACACGAAATCGGCGTCGTTCAGCGCCAACGCGGCGTAGCAGGCGATGAAACCCGAATGGCGCCCCATAAGCTTGACCAGCCCCACGCCATTGGGCGAAGCTATGGCCTCGACGTGGGCGGCGCGAATCGATTTGGCCGCTTCGGCAAAGGCGGTCTGAAAACCGAAGCTCTGATCGATGAACATGATGTCGTTGTCGATCGTCTTGGGAATGCCGACCACGGCGATTTTGGCTCCCCGATTGGCGATTTCTCGCGTGATTTGCATGGCACCACGCAGCGTCCCGTCGCCGCCGATGACGAACAGGATATTGATGCTCATGTGCTCCAAGCAATCGACGATCTCGCCGGGGTCCTGTTGTCCGCGCGAGGTTCCCAGAATCGTGCCGCCGTGTTCGTTGATGTCTCCGACCACGCTGGGAGTCAGGTCGAGCACCGAGCGGCCGTACTTGGCGATGAAGCCTTGATAGCCATTGCAAAAGCCGTAAATCTTGCGGACGCCGTAGCGATGGTGCAATTCCATTACCAGCGACCGGATGACGTCGTTGAAACCTGGGCAAAGGCCTCCGCAGGTAACGATGCCGGCCCGTGTCTTTGACGGGTCAAAATAGATCTTGCGGCGAGGGCCGGCCGGCTCGAACGCCGGCAATTGGTCGACCGAACTGCTTCTGCCCGCTAATGCCGAGACGGTGTCGTCGAACAGAACCCGGTCGGACTCGTCCACATTGTGGAAGCTCTGCCGCCGATCGTTCAACAGCGCCATCAAAGGCGAATCGATGCGGCATTGCCCGAGCGTCTTCACGGATAGGTCATCGGATTCAACCATGGGAGGAGTCCTGGGAAGACCGGAGCCCGCCGGCCGGCAGCTTGGCTCGTCGAAGCGGCCCCGGCCGACAAGAAAAGGGCAAACGGAAAACGAGAGGCAAACATCATGCCGCTGGCAATAAATTAGTCAATCCGATCAAATGCAGCTGAATGGGGCAGATTTTCGGCGGTTCGGCGCGGTCGTCGACCGAGCGGCGGCGGCGGCTAGGCGACGGAGCGGCGCAGGGGTCGGGCAGATGTTGCGCACGAAATTCGCACGTTTGCGTCGAGAACGTGCTGCGCGTCGGATGCGGCACGTCCCCGAGCCCCGCGGACGATGGTCTTTGAAACGAAAAAGCCACGCGAGCCGGATGGGCTCGCGTGGCTATTGAATTGTCGATCGCGTGAGTCGGACAGTCTTGGCTTACGGTCCGATGCTCGGCGGATTCTTGGCCAGGAAGTCTCGTGGCCCGCGATTGGTGTAATACGGGTAGGACACCTGTCCGGACGGCGGACCGCCGTATTCGTCGCCACCGGCAGCGCGGGCCCGGGCTTGGTGTTGGTGCCGCTTGGCGTTGCGAGCCGCGACGCAGTTGGCGCAGCCGCAGTTGCCGTCAGCTCCGGTGGGGAGACCACCGATCGCCTGATTGCCGGCGCAGCCGCCCTGCCAGCCGCCCCACGCGCCCCAGCCATTCCAGCCACTGCCCACGGCACCGAGTGCGCCGCAACCATTGGCGCAGTTGGAACCTCCGCCGCACGATGAGCACCCGCCACCGTTCGATGTGCACCCTCCTCCGCCGTAACCGTCGCAGGCGCTGCAGCGATTCGCACTACAGCCCCAGGGACGGTAAAAAACTCGATCCATGCAACAACAGCCACTGCTGCTAGCAGTCACCACCGTCGCCGCCATCAAGGCGAACATCACGCGTTTCATTGCTCTTCCTTTCTGAACGGGTTGGGGGTCTTTGGCTCGCAGCAAGCAGCGTGTGTCCCTTATGCCAGCCCGCTTCCCCTTTCGCTGGACGCCCCGGATGGCTCCGGTGCGAGGCGCGGCCGCGGCAGTCGCAAGGAGTGCTGCAAACGTTGCCTGTTGGGTAATATCGGCGTCAGAACCGGCAGAATTGAAAAAATCGACAAATCCGGCACTGCCAGCACTTTCCGGGGAACCAGCGCAATCCGCGTAATGTGACCGAAAAGGGGAACGAGAGCCCCGGCGGACCGGATTTGCCGGCCTGAGCCCGCGTGATAGAAGACAGGTTTTGCCAGGCGGGATACGGTCTTGGCCCTCCCAAACCAATCTGCTAAAAGGTGCCGCTTTCGTGAACGCGCGGCGCGACTGGATGTGCGCGTGCGAATTCGCGAATTTCACCACCGTTCGCCGCCAGGGTCCATCAGGGATGAACAATTTTGGTAGGGCGCTGCGTCAGGCGTTGCGCTATCGCGCAACTGTCGCGGGAACCGTCCTTTGTTCGCTGATCGTTGCCATCTTATGGGGTGGCAACATCGGGGCTTTGTACCCGGTCGTCGAGGTCGTGTTTCAAGACCAGTCCATGGGCCAGTATTTGCAGGCCCAAGAAAGTGCATCCGAGCAGGCGATCGCATCACTGGACGAGCAGGCCGCGAAGCTCCAAGAACAGCTCGAAGAAGGCGGCGATGTCGATCGCCCGGCTGTCAGCAATCGCATCAACTTGCTGCAAATGCGACGTGAAGCGGAACAGCAGGCGCTCGAGCGCTACCGCTGGGCAAAGCCCTACGTCGACCGCTTTTTCCCAGACAAACCGTTTCAGACGCTCGCCCTGATCATGGCCTTCATTCTGGTCGGCACCGTCATCAAGGGCTTCTTCATGTTTCTGGGTTCGGTGCTGGTGGATCGGCTTGCGCAATTGGCCACGCTTGACCTGCGAAAGCAGTTCTTCCGCCGCACCTTGCGGATGGACATGGCGAGCTTTGGCGAGAATGGCACCGCGCAGTTGCTGGCTCGCTTCACCAACGACATGGAGGGGGTCGCCGGCGGCATTCAAACGTTGTTCGGACGCGCCATTCGCGAACCGCTGAAAATGCTCGCCTGCCTCGTGGGGGCCGCTTGGATCTGCTGGCGGTTGTTGTTGCTGTCGCTGATCATCGCGCCGCTGGCGGCCTATTTGATCAGCCGACTGGCAAAAACGCTCAAACGGGCTAACCGCCGTGCCATGGAAGAAATGTCGGTCCTCTACAATATCCTGGTCGAGACCTTCAGCGGGATCAAAGTCGTCAAAGCCTTCACGATGGAACGGCACGAACGTCGGCGCATGCACCTGGCCAGCAAGCAATGTTATCAAAAAAGCATGCGGATCGCGGTTTATGACGGCCTGATCAATCCAGTCACCGAACTGATGGGCATTTGTACGATCTCGTTGGCAATTTTGCTGGGGGCTTATCTGGCTCTCAATCAGCAAACCCACTTGCTGGGCATTCGCATCAGCGATCGTCCGCTCACCCTGGGCCTGCTACTGGTCTTTTACGGCTTTCTGGCCGGCGTCAGCGATCCGGCCCGCAAACTTTCGGAGGTTTTCAACCGGCTGCAACGGGCCTCGGCCGCCAGCGATCGTGTCTACCAATTGCTGGATCGCCAGCCCGCTGTTTGGGACTCGCCTCGTCCGGTGGTCCTGAGCCGCCATCACCGCGACCTGGTGTTCGACCAAGTGCAGTTCAGCTACCTGCCGGGGCATCCGATCCTTGAAGACATCAACCTGCGAATCCCTTGCGGCGAGACCATCGCCATCGTCGGCCCGAACGGCTGCGGCAAAAGCACGCTCGCTAGCTTGATTCCTCGCTTTTTCGATCCGACCGCCGGCGAGATCCGTTTGGACGGCACCGACCTGCGCCAGACCCGGCTCCGCGATCTGCGCCATCAGATCGGACTGGTGACCCAAGAGACGGTTTTGTTCAACGAAACGGTCTTTGCCAATATCCGCTACGGAGCGCCGCACGCCACGCGCGAACAGGTCATCGAGGCGGCCCGCAAAGCCCATGCACACAAATTTATCGAAAACCGGTTGGAACGCGGGTACGACACGTTGGTGGGGGCTGGTGGTGGCCGGCTTTCCGGCGGCCAGCGGCAACGCATCGCCCTGGCTCGGGCCATCTTGCGTGACCCGCCGATCCTGATCCTGGACGAGGCCACCAGCCAAATCGATCTGGAAAGCGAACAACTGATTCATCGGGTGCTCGAGGAATTTACCCGGGACCGCACGACGGTGATCATCACCCATCGCCTGGCGACTTTGGCACTTGCCGACCGGGTCGTGGTGATGGAAGGAGGCCGGATCATCGATGTTGGCACCCACGAGCAACTGATTTCTCGCTGCGGCCTGTATCAGCGGCTGTACCAGATTGAGTTCCGCCAATCGGCCTGATGCCTCCGCAACGACGCGCCGGCCATTCCGACCCGGCATGCTGTTTGCATGGTGCCCCACGCGTTGCTCGATGCTCTCAGAGCATAGGGTAATGATTTGCAGGGGCCGGGCGTAGAGAAGAGCAGACTGTCTGGGGCCGGCAAACGGAGAGGCATTGTGGTTTGTTTTTCGGAAGTTATTGCATTTTAGACGTTTACGTCGATGTTTCAGGGATGATTCGCAAGCGAGACGGGCTGGTAATTGCGTGCTTCCGGGCGAAATGCGGCGGGCTGGAACGAATGCTAACAAGCAACGTTTCAGCCCGCCGTTTTGTTTTGGAACTGCGGCGTTCTTAGAGGGCTGCATTGTTTTCATACATCGTGTCGCCTATCGAATTTGCAGGGCCGACCGGTCGGGGCCAAAGTTTTCTGCAATAAATGCAGCCCAGGCTTGCGAAGAATGAGAAGCTGCAATGAGCGGCGTGGTTGCGAGCTTGGTCTCGGTCTGGTGCCTGGGGAGCGCAATTCACGCGATACAAGGGAGTTAGGCTGATTGACAGGCGTATTTTTGGGAGTACGATGCAGGTGCTCCCAAAAGCTGGGAAAGAGGCGCCGTCCGGGCGAGTAACTGCGGCAACCCAAATTAGAGAATTCTGTTCGGCAAGCGTTTTCGGGATTTTGAGGAACTTCATGCAACGCGGGCGGGCGGCATATACGTGGATGGTGGCCTTGCTTTTCGCGGGCCTGAGCGTTGGCGTATCCAGCGCTTGGGGCGACTCGAAGGCAGGTAAATCGGAAACGGTCGTCACTGGTTCCGATAGGTCAGACAGCACTGCTAAGTCGGACAATGCTGGGGCCAAGTCGGCTGTCCGTCGGAGTGGCGGCAAGTCGCACGGGTTCGGCATTCCGCAGGTCGAGTTCATCAACACCCAGATTCGTCAGGGCTGGTCGCCAGGAGCATGGCGCCGTGCGGCGCCGCCACCGATGGCGAATGGTGCCGCCGGCTGTTTTTGGATCTGCTCGGGCGCACGCCGTCGGTCGATGAAGCTGACTCACTTCATGAACAACCCGGCCCCGGACAAGAAGGTCCAGCTGGTCGACCGCTTGCTGGGAGACGATTACGTCGAAGAATACGCCCGGAATTGGACCACGCTGTGGTTTAACGTGCTGGTGGGCCGCGGCGGCCGGAGGCGAAAACAATCGGCATGGTCAATCGCGACGGCATGCAGCAGGCCATCCGGCGCGCCTTCCAGCGCAACATGTCGTACGACAAGTTGGCGTATGAATTGATTTCGGCCAAGGGGGTCAACAAGCCGGGCGAAGAGGGCTTTAACGGCTTCTCGAACTTCCTGGCCGACAAGATGGCCGAAAACGGCGTGCAGGCCACGGCCAAGACCTCGCAGATCTTCCTGGGACTGCAAGTGCAATGCACCCAATGCCACAACCATCCGTTCAACGAATGGAAGCAAAATCAATTTTGGGAACTGAACGCTTTCTTTCGCCAGACCCATGCCATGCGGCATCAGCGGGAAGGCCAGGAGATGGAAGTCTGGGAGTTGGCCAACCAGAACTTCGCCGGCGAAGACAACCGTCCGGAAGAAGCCGTGCTGTTCTATGAGCTGCGCAACGGCCTGACCAAGGCGGCTTATCCGGTGTTCGTCGACGGCACCAAGCTCAAGAGCGACAGCGGCTATGTGGACCGGGTCGATCGCCGCACGGAACTGGCCCGCCTGGTGGCGACGTCGGATTATTTGAGCAAAGCGATTGTCAACCGTTTGTGGGCCCACTTCATGGGCTTCGGCTTTACCAAGCCGATTGACGACATGGGCCCCCACAACCCGGCGACGCATCCTGAACTGCTCGACGGGCTGGCTGCTGAGATGAAGAAAAATAGCTACGACCTGAAAACCCTGATCCGCTGGATTGTGCTGAGCGAGCCCTATTCGCTGTCGAGCCGCTTTCAGCGCCAAGAACAAGATGGACGACCCGTCGCTGGGAGAGAAGCCGGCTTTCAGCCATTTCTATCTGCGGCAGATGCGGGCCGAAGAACTCTACGAGTCGCTGCTCACCGCCACCGAAGCCCACAAGAGCCGCGGCAGCTACGAAGAGCAGGAAAAGACGAAGGGGGAATGGCTGCAGCAGTTTACCATCGCCTTCGGGACGGATGAAAACGACGAAACCACGACTTTCAACGGCACGATTCCGCAAGTGCTGATGATGATGAACGGCGACCTCGTGCGGAAGGCCACCAGCACGGAGCAGGGGGGCTTTCTGCAGCGCATCGCCGCGGACGAGCGGTTGGACGGAGACAAGAAAGTCAACTACCTGTATCTGGCGGCCCTGGCAAGGCGGCCGACCAACGATGAAATGAAAGCCGCCTACCAGTTGGCGCAAGCCCGCGGCAGAGACGGGGCGGCGGCACTGCAGGATGTCTGGTGGGCCTTGCTCAACAGCAACGAGTTCATTTTGAATCACTAACCATGAATTTCGATTGACGCTGCTGCGCTGCGGCCGTACCGCAGCCTGGGCAGCGCAGCGTTTTGGGGACCTTCTAAGTTTTTTATTCGTTCGAGGCACTAGCCGGGAGATTGCTATGGATTTTTCGTTTGTTCCCGCGGGCATGACCCGCCGTCATTTCATGCAGCACATGGCGGGGGCCTCGGCCCTGGCTTTGCCAGCCATCAACTTCACCAATGCCCTGGCCGCCAGCGCCAGCGACCTGAAGAAGCGCAACAAGGCCGCCATCTATGTTGTGGATGGGCGGCGGCCCGGCCACGATCGACATTTGGGACCTCAAGCCGGGCGCGCCGACCGGCGGCCCCTTCAAGCCGATCTCGACCAGCGGCGACGTGCAAATCTCCGAGCACATGCCGCTGATGGCCAAGCAGATGAAGCACATGGCCATCATCCGCTCGATGAGCACTCGCGAGGCGGACCACACTCGCGGCCGTTATTACATGCACACCGGCTACGTGCCCAACCCGAACATCGAGCACCCGGGCTATGGCTCGGTCGTCAGCCACGAGATGTACAAGCCCGAGTCGGGCCTCGAAATTCCTCCGTTCGTGTCGGTCGGTGGCGGCAGCGTGGGACCAGGCTTCCTGGGCATGCAGTACGCACCGTTCGTCGTCGGTTCGGACGGCAATGTCCGTAACCTGCGGATGGAAGGCATGGACCATGGGCGAATCATGGAGCGGATGGAGATGCTCCGCGCCGTCGAAAAGGGCTTCGCCGACGGTCATCGCCCCGATTATAAGCTTGCGACCCGCACCACGTCGGCCGACGACCACGCGAAGGTGCTCGACAAGACCCTGCAGTTGATGACCAGCAAGCAGATGGAAGCCTTCAAGGTCAACAGCGAACCCAAGGAAGTCCTCGAGCGTTACGGCACTAGCGGCTTCGCCAAAGGCTGCTTGATGGCTCGCCGGCTCGTCGAGGCTGGCGTTCCTTTCGTCGAAGTCGACTTGGGCGGCTGGGACAACCATGCCGGCATCTTCAAGACGTTGGGCGACACCAAGCTGCCCGAGTTGGACAAGGCCATGGCGGCCTTGACCGCGACCTGGAAGAACGCGGTCTGCTGAAAGACACCGCGATCATGTGGATGGGCGAGTTCAGCCGCACGCCGCGCATCAACGGCAACGCCGGCCGCGACCACTGGGCTCGCGCCTGGAGCGTGGTGGTGGGTGGCGCCGGCTTGAAGGGCGGCATCGCTGTCGGCAAGACCAATGCGGACGGCACGAGCGTCGAAACCGAGCCCTATTCGTCGCAAGACGTGATGGCCTCGGTCTTGAAGGCCCTGGGGGTTTCGCTCGAGACCACCTTCACCAGCCGCAACGGCCGTCCGATGAAGATCGCCAACAGCGGCAAGGTCATCAAGGAACTGTTTGCTTAGTCGAAAGACCGCGGCAACATGATTTGCAAACGGCCGAGGGGCATGATCGCCTCTCGGCCGTTTTTTCGTTGGCCCCCTGTCCGCGACCTTTGAATCCTGTCGTCTCGCTCCGTAAAAAAATTTGCCGGCGGGTGGGATCGGCCTTTACAATTCCGCTTGATCATCCCCTCTGCCTTTCCGCCTTGAATCGGTTCCCGCCTCGGAGACCACGCCATGCCTCGCTTGTCGCACTCGCGCCGCCAGTGGTTGCAAACCTCTGCTTCGATCCTCGGCACCGCCGCGGCGACGGGCTGTTCGGACGTGCTCGAATTGTTGGCCGCCGACAAGGGATCGGGCAACTTCACACCGGCCAACGGCTTCGGCCGGATGGTGCATGAGTATTTTGTCGAGCTGGCCCGTTCGATTGAACGCGAACGGCTCCGGCGCGAAGCGAGTCTGAAAACAAAGTCCGACGCGGAAGCGTACGTGAGCGAGGTGCGACGCAAGATCGCCGACTCGTTTGGACCGTGGCCCGAGCGCACGCCCTTGAATCCGCGGATCACCGGCGTCGTCGAGCGTGATGCGTACCGGATCGAGAAGGTGATCTTCGAAAGCCGACCGAAGTTTTTCGTCACGGCAAACCTCTATGTGCCGAAAGAGGCGAGGTTTCCGGCTCCGGCGGTACTGGGGGTCTGTGGCCACTCGGACAATGGCAAGGCGCATCCTCCGTACCAGTCGTTTTGCCAGGGACTCGCGCGACAAGGCTACGTGGTGCTGATCTTCGATCCGATCGGCCAGGGCGAACGGTTGCAACTCCCGGATGAGCACCTCAAGTCGAGGCTGCACGCCGGTACCGCCGAGCACGGCATGGTTGGCAATCAGCAGTTTCTCGTCGGCGAATTCTTTGGCGCCTGGCGCACGTGGGACGGCATTCGGGCACTGGACTATCTGCTCAGCCGCGAAGAGGTCGACCCCCGGCACGTCGGTGTCACGGGCAGCTCCGGTGGCGGCACCGAGGCGACCTGGCTGGCCGGCGCAGGATTCGCGATTCACGATGGCCGCGCCCAACAGTTTCGTCACGAGCTTTCTCCGCAACCTGGAGAACGAGCTCGGGGCCGATACCGAGCAGTACCCGCCTGGTGCGTTGGCGCTAGGGCTTGAGCAGTCGGACTTCCTGGCGGCCCTGGCGCCCAATCCGGTGCTGTTGCTGCCGCAAGAACTCGACAACTTCGACGTTCGTGGCACGATCGAGTCCTACGAACGCTTGCGTCGGCTCTACACGCTGCTGGGTCATCCCGAGAACGTTACCATCCACATCGGTCCCGAATCGCACGGTTATCACCAGCCCGCGCGCGTCGCGATGTACGGCTGTTTCAACCGAGCTTGCGGCAAGGACGGTCCGTCGGCCGAGCCGGCTCTCGTGCTGGAAGAGGACCGCACGCTGTGGTGCACGGAGTCGGGGCAAGTGGTCGAACTCGACAGCCGCCCGGTCCCCGCATTCACGCGGCAGATTGCCGGGGAGCTGGCCGCCAAGCGCGGCACGGCGAGCGGGCAGAGCTTAAGTACGGCCGTCAGCGAGACCTTGAAGCTTCCATCGCGCGAGGGACTTCCGTACTATCGCATCTTGCGACCGCGAAAGGGCCGGAGCTATCCGCTAGCTTGGTTCTCGATCTACGCGATCGAGACGGAGTCGGGCATCCAGGCGGTCGTCTATCGACTCAGCGAGGAGGCCCATCATGCGCGCCCGCCGCGGCAGACGAACCGGGCCATCGTGTACGTCGCGCACGATTCGAGCGACGCCGAGTTGCGAGAAGAGCCGCTGGTGAAAGAGCTGCTGCAGGCCGAGCTAACCGCGACGCTTTATACCTGCGACCTGCGCGGTCTGGGCGAATCGCGGCCCAACACGTTCGGCGAAGGCGGCACGACTTACCACTTCGGCAACGACCATGTATATGCCGAGCACGCGATCATGCTCGACCGGCCGTATGTCGGCATGCGGACGCACGACCTGCTCTCGGTTCTCGATTGGGTGCGCGGGCATGGCCATGCGGACGTGCATCTGGCGGCCAAAGGCTACGGCTCGATCCCAGCCGCGCTGGCCGCGTTGCTGCACGACGGGGTCGCGCAGGTCACGCTCAAGAACGCCTTGCCGTCGTACATCGATTTGGCTTCCGCCGAGATCTACAAGTGGCCGCTGTCGTCGATGTTGCCGAGCGCGCTGAAGCGTTTCGATCTGCCGGACGTCTATCGCGAGTTGGCCGCGAAGAGATTGCGAATGGTTGAGCCTTGGGGCATCGACAAGCGGCCGGTGGCCGAAAAAAGTTAAGACCAGTGCGGAAAACCTCTGCTTGGTGGAAGAGGACATTGAACTCTCGTGGCCTCATATCCCGTTTTCCTCATGGATTTCTCGCAGCCATCGCCACACGCGTGCCTTATTCTATCCGTACAAAAGCCGGTAACACCTGTTGAATGCGCCGCAGAAGCCCACGCGACAGCTCAACCTCCGGACGCTTGACTGGGGGTCCCATGATCGCGCGGCAGGCGAGCTGACATCCAAGCATCCAGATTACGTCGAGAAATGGGGTTTCGCTATCGCGCCATATCGCTGCTAAGCATCCTAGCGCAAGCTCGATTGCGGGCCAAATCCCATTTGGACGCCCGTGGCATGCGCTTTGCAACACATCTTCGCTACTTGCAAATAGATGCTTAATGTCCTCGTTCTCATCAAAAGGAGTTGAATGCGTCATGATCAACCAACAGGTCTTAAGTGGGCATTGGCATGAAGTCGCTAGCAAGCTCCGTGAGAAATGGAGCCAACTTTCCGCGGACGACGTGCATGCGTTCAACGGAAACATCGACCAACTGGTCAGCAAGATCCATCAAGTGACCGGTGAGGGACGCGAGGAAATCGAGCGATTTCTCGATCAACTCGGCCAGAACGGCCACAGCGCATTTTCGGAGTTTCGCTCCAAGGTTGCCGACCAGGCGGCGGACGGCGCCCGGGAAGGCCTTGAATCCTTGCAGCAAGGTTTCGCCGCGGCCGAACGCGTCGTTCAGCAGCGGCCGGGACAGGTCATCGCAATGGCGTTTGGCCTTGGATTGGTGGCGGGCCTCGGAGCGGTGCTAGTGCTTCGCGAGAAACATCAGCAGTCCAAAGTATCGCAAACTCGGGAGGCTGCCGAGCATTTCGGAAAGCAACTGCTCGACATGCTGGCGGAACTGAAGCCCGACGTGATCGCCAAACATTTCAAGGCATGAATGTTCACGCGGGTCAATCTCAGCGCCCAGCGCCCGTCTCGCACAATCGAAACCCCAAAACAGGAGCCAGACTGTGGCACAAACGCATTCAAAACAGGTTAAACGGGATCAGTTCGTGCGTTCCAACCACGAGGCGGAATGCGGCCAGGAGATTGCCAGAGATATGGTCGAGCATGTGACGGAATATGCTCGCCAAAATCCGGGCTACGCGGCACTTTGGTGCGTCGGCATCGGTTTCGTGCTTGGCTGGAAACTGAAGCTCTGGTAATCCCAGCCAGCGGCCAGATTTCGATCTTCTCGATTTGCGTTGACGAAGACACCCGCCAGAACCTACGATGCGCCGCGGATCCGTATTCCTCCCGTCGACGCGCCGCTCGCTCTGGAGTAGCGTCAGGCCTCAAGCAGCGCATTTTTGGCTACCGCAAGCATTACGTCTGAAGCGTCCGGTACGCTGCGTCCTCTGCTGCGCCTCGTCTGGCCGGTGCTGGTCGAGCAATTGCTGCTAATGTTCGTCGGGCTCTCCGACACCTTTCTGGCCGGCCGCAACCTCAGCCGTTCGCACCTGGCCGCAATGACGTCGATGTCGTACGTAATGTGGCTGCTGACCAACCTGTTCGCGATCGTTGCCATTGGCGCCACGGCGCTCACTGCTCGCTACGTGGGGGCCAAGGACCAACGCGGCGCGGTGCGGGCCACCAATCAATCGATACTGATTGGCGTCGTATTGGCCGCGGCACTGACGTTGATTGGCTGGCTTTTTGGCGAGCAACTCATCGCGTGGATGCGTCTCGACGGCGACGCGGCTCGCTTTGCCGTGAGGTTTTTGAATCTGTTGGTGCCCGTGTTGCCGGCCATGATGGTAGAGTCGGTCGGCATCGCGGCTTTGCGCGGGGCAGGGGACATGGTCACCGGCCTGGTGACCATGTGCCTGGTGAACGTCGTCAATCTGGCGGTCAGTTGGTCGCTGTTGCAAGGCATCGGCCCGATTCCGCCCCAGGGCTGGGACGCAATCGCCATCGGCACCGCCTCGGGACACGCGACCGGCGGACTCGTGGTGCTCGCGATCCTGCTGCACGGCCGCCGCGGTTTTCGATTGCGGTTGGCGGACATGCGCCCCGATTGGACGTTGATCCGGCGGATTCTGTGGGTAGGCGTGCCCGGCGGCATCGACGTGCTATCGCTGACGATTTGCCAGTTGGCATTCTTGTCAATGATCAACGGGTTGGGAGAACTGGCCGCAGCGGCGCATGGCATAGCCATTCGGATTGAGTCGCTGGCCTACTTGCCGGGGAGCGCCTTTCAAGTGGCCGCCGCGACGCTGGCGGGACAATACCTCGGAGCCGGCGACCGGCACGGAGCCCGGCGCAGCGTGCTGGCCGCGTGCGCGCTGGGGGGCGGCGTCATGACGGCGATTGGCCTGTTGCTGTTTTTCGACGCCGATCAACTGGTGGGGTTCTTTCTCAGCGACGAGCAATTGGGCGTGCCGCAGGCCAGCGCGCCGTTGCTGCGGATTATTTCCTTCGCCATGTTGCCGCTGGCCATCATGAACGTTTTGACCGGGGCGCTGCGCGGGGCAGGCGATACTCGCTGGCCCCTCGTGATCACGCTGATCGGTTTCCTGGGCGTTCGCATGCCGCTCGCCTATTGGTTGAGCTTTTCACTTGGCTGGGGCGTCCGCGGCGCTTGGTATGCAATGACGATCGACCTCACGCTGCGCTGCTTGCTCATGGTGGCAAGGTTCTGTCAGGGGGGCTGGCAGCGGCTCAACGTGTGACGGGGGCTCGACGTGTGACCTTGTGGCATTGTCGCCAGCGGCCCCAAGTCAGGGCAGGTCGTCCGCGAGTAGACGTTCGATAAGTTCGGTGACACCTGCGCCGTTGTCGAACGTCGTAACCCAGTGGGCTTGCGCCTTCAACTCCGGCAATGCGTTCCGCACGGCAACCCGGTAGCCGCATGCGGACAACAACGCTTCGTCGTTTTCCGCATCGCCGACGCCGACGGCTTGTTCGGCTGGCAGGTCTAATTCTGCAAGGGCTTTCCTCAGTCCGAAGGCTTTGTCGACTCCCGCGGGAAGCACCATGACGGCGCCCTTATTGAGAATGATCCGAGCGTCGAGTTGGTGTTCACGAATCGTCCGGAGCACAGTGCCGATATGCTTGTCGTTGGCAGCAACCAAGACGCGTCCCAGGTAGAGAGGGGCAACGTGCCGTCGCTGCAATTCCTGTACGAATGTGTCCGGAGGAGGTGAGACCAACAACCGTTCAATGCGCGTGGCCGGATCGAACAATGCGGCACCGTTTTCGGCGACGATACGGTCGAACAATTCCAGCTCGGGACACACGCTCTCTAAATCAACCATTTCCCGGCCGGTCACCAGGATGATTCTGCGTCCCGACGCCCGCAGCTTCTTGAGGGCATCGCGCGTGGCGGCGGCCAATTGTCCGTGTTCCGCAAGCGTTCCGTCGTAATCGCTGGCCAATACCAGGTATTGCATGGCGTCGAAGACCCCCATTCGAACTCGGCCGGATTTTGCTTTATTGTCGATCGAGGGACCTGTGGCACAAGGGGGCAAGTGCGGAGATGCAGCCGGGGGGGAGTGTGCATTCCGAGCCATCGATTTGGGCTGGTTTTTGCAGCCTAGACGCCGAAATTCGCAGTGCAATCGCCGCGGGCGCCACGCTACAATGCCGCCTGAAGGGGTGTCATCCGAAAGGGCAACCCTCGTGCAACGGTCGGCCGGCAGGATCCGTCGCGTTATTGAGGAATCGGAATGACACGGCAAAAATCGGACACGAAACCAGAGAAGACCAAATCCCGAAAGGCCAACTCGCCCAAAAAAGCAACCGCCGACGCCGCGTCCCGCGACAGGACTGCGCGAACGACGAAGCGGCCCGTGGCCAAGAAAACGGCCAAACGTCCCACGGCAGCGCGGCGCAGTGGCGGCAATTCGCGATTGGCTCCGGGCCATTCCTACACCGACGTTCTGAAATTCCTGGCGAACTTCGAGTCGCGGATCGGCTTGGGGGGAGTCGACTTGCGACAAACCTTGGCCAGCGGCGCCCTAGCTCGGCTGCAACGCGGTCATGCCGGCCTTCCGGCTGACTACATCGAATATCTGCGGGAAGTTGGCTGGGGTTCGTTTTTGCGGTGCCGATACACGGTTTATCATCATCTCATGCCCGCGGCCGAGCGATTCGGGAAACAAATGGCAGCGCGTTTGGAGCAGCCCGTGCTGTGCTTCGGCGACAACTTATCCGGGGACGTCGCCGGCTTTTTGCCGGATCAGAATTGGGCGGTTGTTGAGATTGGCCAGTTGGACTTGTCCATCCACGCGACCGGTCAAACGTTTGGCCGCTTCATCCGCGAGCGGATGGGGCTGGACGACGCCGAGGGATGACGCTTCTGGACTGCGGGGCGAATTGCTGTTAAGCCGCGTGGGCCGGGTCGGGTCGCGGAGTGTAGCGAGCTGTTTCGCCCCTCATACCCCGGCGCGTGCCGCTAGGGCTTCTTGAACCCGGGGGTGGACGATTTCGCCGTCGCGCGTAATCAGCGTGTCGCGCGTGATTTGGTCTTCCATGTCGATCCGCGGTGCGCCGTCTTTCACCAGGTGCAACAAAAACGTCATCACGTTCTTGGCAAACATTTGGCTCGCGTGGTACGGCACGTCCGACGGCAGATTCGTCGACCCAATGATCGTCACGCCGTCGCGGACGGCCGTCTCGCCGGCAACGGTCAGTTCGCAGTTGCCGCCCCGCTCGGCTGCCAGGTCGACGATCACCGATCCGGGGGCCATGCCGGCGACCATTGCCGCCGTGATCAAAACCGGAGCTTTCTTGCCGGGCACGGCGGCCGTCGAGATGATGACGTCACTCTGGGCCACAATGGGCGTCAATTGTTCCTGCTGCCGCCGCAGAGTCTCTTCTCCCAGGTCCTTGGCATAACCCCCCTGCCCTTCGGCCCCAGAGGTATCTACCGTCAATTCAACAAATTTGGCTCCCAGGCTTTGCACCTGTTCCTTAACCGCGGGGCGCGCGTCATAGGCACTGACCACGGCACCCATGCGGCGAGCGCTGGCGATGGCCTGCAAACCGGCGACGCCCGCCCCAATAATGAACACTTTGGCGGGCGTGACGGTGCCCGCCGCCGTGGTCAGCAAGGGAAACATCTTGGGGAGCGAAATCGCCGCCAACAACACGGCCCGATAGCCGGCCACGGTGGCCATCGAGCTGAGCACGTCCATGCTTTGGGCCCGCGTGATGCGGGGCATCATTTCGAGCGAAAAGAGAGTCGCTCCGCGCTGGGCGATGGCCCGGGCCTGGTCCGGCATTCCCAGCGGATCGCAAAGACCGATGATCAGTTGCTGCGGCTTGATGAGCGGCAAGTCCGCGAGGGCTGCTAGGGGATTGGTTCCCAGGGCACGCACTTGCAGGACGCAGTCGGCGTCAAAAACCGCTTCGCGGCTGCCGACAATTTCCGCCCCCTTGGCGACAAACTCCGCATCCCGAAAACCGGCGGCTTCGCCGGCGCCGGCTTGAATTTTTACGTGCAGACCGGCCTTGATCAGGCTCGCGACAACCCCCGGAACCAGGGCCACGCGGTGCTCGCCAGGAAATGTTTCTTTTGCGACGGCGATAATCATGGGCTATTTGCGAACCTTGGAGTGCAAAAACGGGAATGCAACAAGATACCGCGCCGCGGGCAGTCGTGTTCAGCTAAAAGCCTGGAAACACCGCACTCCGACCAATCCAGCGGTAGATACAGAGGAATTCTGCGTTCCGGAGCATCACCGCAAAACCCCTCTAAAGGGCTGTTGTTCCGGGTTGTCGACGGTCGGAAATGAGCCAGCGGCGGCCAGCGGTTCCTAAGGGGCCCAGATTTTAGGGCGGCGGTTGGCTTGAACGCTTTGGGGGTAGCCTGTAAATTGGTGGTTTCCTTTACGTCGCCCGGCTGCCTGTAGTGGATTGCCGAGGGGGCGTAAGGGGTTCCTGAGAGAAAATCTGCGCGGAGCGAGTGCTGAGCAATGAAAACGTACATGGCCAAGCCGAGTGAGGTGGATCAGAAATGGTGGCTGGTGGATGCCAGCGACAAGGTCGTCGGCCGGCTGGCGACCGACATTGCCATGATCCTCATGGGAAAACACCGGCCGAACTATACGCCACACATCGACACGGGCGACTTCGTCGTGGTGGTCAACGCCGACAAGGTCGTATTCACCGGCAAGAAGTGGCAGCAGAAGCGCTACACCTGGACGACCTATTATCCGGGGCTGCGCAGCGAAAGTGCTGAAACTCGTTTTGCCCGCGACCCAGAATCGATCCTGATCGAAGCGGTGCGCCGCATGCTCCCCAAAAACAAGCTGTCGTACAAGCGGTTGCAAAAATTGAAGGTCTACACCGGCACCGAACATCCGCATCAAGCGCAGCAACCGCAGCCCAAGGAATTGGGAATCAAGTAATTACGACGCAATTTTTATTAAGAAGCAATTTTACAAGGAAGACGGGAAAACGGGAGGAAGATCGGAGGGTGCGCCACAAGCGTCGTTCTCGTATTCTCTTCCTTTCCTAGCTTCCTGCATTCCTTGTAAATCCCAATCATTTGATAGCCCACTAGAGAACCGATATGGTAGTTGCCAAAGAAGCCAAGGGAACGAATGACTCGCTCGGCACTGGGCGCCGCAAAACGGCCGTCGCGCGGGTGCGAATCCGCCAGGGAAACGGCACGATCCTGATCAATCAACGTGCGCTGGAAGATTACTTCCCGACCGAAAAAGACCGGCGCAACGTGCTGGCTCCGCTCGCCAAGACCGGTAAGACCGAGGCCGTCGATATTAGCATTCGCGTCCACGGCGGTGGCATCGCCGCGCAGTCAGGCGCTTGTATGTTGGGCATTGCCCGCGCTTTGAAGATTTTCGATGGCGAAACCGAAGAGGCGCTGCGGCATCACAGCCTGCTGACCCGCGACAGCCGCATGAAGGAACGCAAGCATTACGGCCTGCGCGGTGCCCGCCGCGGTACCCAATTCTCGAAGCGCTAATCGCGTACAACTCGACACGATCTGGAAAAGGACGGGAACTCGCAGCCTGTCCTTTTTCATTGCGCGGCAGGCAGTTTTATTATTGTTGCCCGACCGGCAGTTTCCGGCCCCTTAAATCAAGCCGCCGAAGTCGGTAAGTCCGATCGGTTCGCGACTGGCAAACGGCTCGCCGTAACGCTTGCCGATCGACCATCCCCAGTAGGCGGCCTGATCGCGCTGGCGATCCAAAAACGTGGGAGGATCCGTAGGCCGGCCTACGACGAATTGGCTCTGATAGCACGCCATGGCCGCCAGCTTGCGGTCCCACAAGTCGCTGATGTCCAGCACGAACGCGGGCTGCTCGATCAACCGCAAGTGAACGCAGAAGTAGTACAGGATTCGCTCCGGAAAAAATGGCTCGCCGGGCAAATCCGTCTTGGTCAGTTTTGCCCAAAATCGGGCCGCCTCAATCAGTTCCGTCGCCGCTACATGGTCGGGATGGGCGTCGACCCAATAGGGAGCCATCAGCCAGCGAGGCCGCAACAGGCGAATCGCGCCGCTCAGTTGCCGACGGGCATCGAGCGTCGGCTCCAAACTCCGGTTCGGAAGCCCCAGGTTGCCGCGCCAGGAGAGCCCCAGCACCTGCGTGGCTGCCTGGGTCTCTCGGGCACGCTGTTCCAGGCTGCCGAAGGGGGTCGGCTCGCCGCTGGTAAGGTCCAGCACGCCCACGTTGCGGCCGGCGGCCAGCAGTTTGAGGATCGCTCCAGCGGCCCCCAGTTCCGCGTCGTCCGGGTGCGGGGCGATTACCAGCAGGTCCAAAGGGGCATCAGGCGGAACCAGGATGTTTGGCGTCATGGTGCTATCGTCGCAAGTCGGGCCGTTTGAGGCAATTGGTCTGGACGCCTGACGGGAATATCGCGAGACTTCTCCGCCGCCAAGCCGTCTCCTATCGTCAGGTTTCAATCTTCAAGTCCTCCCGAAAGGCTGCACTCGCAAAGCCATGCAAGTAATCGCTGTTAGCCACCGGCTGCTGGCAACCATTTTGGTGGCGTGCCTTCTGTTCTCCGGCTGCAAGCCGCTGAGCCTGCGCAAGAAGCCGGAAGAACCGGCCGCCAAAGACGACGAGGAAAAGACGAATAAGAAATCCAAATTCGATTGGATCAACAAGCTCAGGGACGATCGGGCACTGGAAGTCGAGCGCCATTTGGGTTCTTGACGCTGATCGCGGAAAAGCTCGCAACTCAGTTAGCTGCGAATGCATCGAAGCGGGCAGTCATTTCTGTGGGTCAGGCTTCTGGCCTGACGCTTACAACGGCGGTTCCCAGGCGAGGAAAAATCCACCCGACGAGTGTCAGGCCAGAGGCCTGACCTACTTGGCTAGAGCCCCGGCAAAATCGCCTTTGAGCCTCCACACTGGCATAGCCAGTGGCACCCAAACTTCATACCCGCTCGAAGATCGTGGCGATCCCCTGCCCTACGCCGATGCACATGGTGGCCAGGCCGACCGACGCCCCGCGGTCGATCATCGCGCGGATCAGCGTCGTCGTGATGCGAGCGCCGCTTGCGCCGAGCGGATGACCGATGGCGATCGCTCCGCCGCGGACATTGACCTTTTCCGGATTGAGGTTGAGCATGCGGATGCAGGCCAACGCCTGCGAGGCGAAGGCCTCGTTCAGTTCCACCAGATCGATGTCTGCGAGCGTCATGCCGGCTCGCTTGAGGGCCTTTTGCGTCGCCGGAACGGGGCCTGTCCCCATCACCGCCGGATCGACTCCCACGACCGCCGTGGCCACGACCCGCGCCAGCGGCTTGAGCCCCAGAGCTTTCGCCTTATCCATGGACATGATCAGCAGCGCGGCGGCGCCGTCGTTCAGCGGAGAGCTATTGCCGGCCGTCACGGTGCCCAAGCCGGGCATGAAGGCCGGCTTCAAGGCCGCCAAGGCTTCCATGCTTGAGTCCGCGCGGACGCATTGATCGCGATCGACCAGGATGCGATTGCCGGCCTCGTCGCGGCCCCAGACCGGAATCATTTCGCTTGGCAAATTCGCCGGCGGCCTGCGCGGCCGCGGCCTTGCGATGGCTATCCAACGCGAACGCGTCCTGCTCTTCCCGCGAGATGCCTTGGGTCTGAGCCAGAAACTCGGCCGTCACGCCCATCATCAAGGCCCCTTCGCTCGTCGTGCGAAACAGCTTGGGATTCAGGTCGATGCCGGCGTCCATCGGCAGGTGCTGCATGTGCTCCAAGCCGCCGACGATCTGCACGTCTTCGAAGCCCGCCATGATGGCGTGGGTGGCCTGGTTCAAAGCCTGCAAGCTCGAACCGCAGAGGCGATTGATCGTGGCCCCGCCCGACACGGCCGGCAGGCCGGCCATCAGCGCCACGCTGCGGGCCACATTCAGTCCCTGCTCGCCTTGCTGCTGCGTGTTGCCCAGCACCACGTCTTCGATTTCCAAGCCGGGTCGATGCCGGTGCGCTTCGAGCAGGGCCTCGATCGTCGCCACGGATAGATCGTCGGAGCGGACGTCGCGAAATACGCCCTTGTCTTTATGAGATCGGCCGATGGGCGTGCGCACGCAGTCGACAATTACTGCATTTTTCATGGGTTGTTCGCCTTTAGGAGTCACTGGCGCCAGTCTTATTTTCGGACAGTGTTCTTATTTCCGAGCCGTATCGTAAAACTTTCTGCCGGTGCGGGCCATTTCCAGCAGCATGGGCGTGGGCTTGGTGCGCTCGCCGAGCCTTTCCAGCGGCTTGAGCATTTCCACGATTTTGGCGGCGCCGACCGTATCGGCCCAGAACAACAGGCCCCCTTTGAACGGCGGGAAGCCGAGCCCGAAGATCACGCCCAGGTCCACGTCGCGGACGTCGCGCACGATTTTTTCTTCAAGAATGCGCGTGGCTTCGAGCACCATCGGCAGGAACAGCCGAGAGGTCACTTCTTCCTGGGTAAAGCCTCGGCTGCCGCGGATGTAGGCGGCAATCAGCTTGTCGAGCGCCGGATCGGGCTCGCCGCGGCCGTGCTTGTCCTTGTAGCGGAAGAAGCCCGAGCCCGATTTCTGTCCCAGCCGGCCGGCTTTGATCAGCGCGGGCAGAATGGGCGAGGCGGTGATGCGATCGGGAAACGCCTCCCACATGACGCGGCCGGCGTAGAATGAGGTGTCGATGCCGACCATGTCGTACAAGGCCAACGGGCCCATTGGCATGCCGAAATCTTTCGATGCCCGCTCGATCAACTTGATCGGCGCGCCGTCGGAGATCAGTTCCAGCGCCTCGTTCAAGAACGGCAGCAGCAGCCGGTTGACCAGGAAGCCGGGGCCGTCGTTGACGACGATGGGCGACTTGCCGACGCTCTTGGCATAGGCCACGGCCGTGGCCACGGTCTCGTCGCTGGTTTCGCGGCCGCGAATCACCTCGACCAGCGCCATTTTCCGCACGGGATTGAAAAAGTGGATGCCGCAGAAACGGTCGGGATGGGCAAAATCGGCCGCCAGCCTGGTGATCGGGATTGTCGACGTGTTGGTCGCCAGAATCGTCTTGCGGCTCGAGCAGCGGTTCCAGCCGGGCATAGATCGATTTCTTGATCTCGGCGTTCTCGATGACCGCTTCGATCATCAGGTCGCTGGCGGCCAGATCCGCGTCGCTGGTGGTCGATTGCAAATAGTGGGGCGAATTTGACGGCCCGCTCGACATCCGGCCCTTTGCGTTCCTTGCTGTAAGCCACCTCTTCGAGAGTTTGCCGAACGCCGCGCTCCACGCGCCTCGGGAGCGGCGTCGGCCATCACGACGTGCAACTCGCGTTTCACGTTGGCGGCCGCGATCCCTTGCCCCATGATGCCGGCGCCGATGATCGACTACCGAGCGAATCTTGAGCGGCTCGACATCGCGTCCGGTCGACGCCGGTGTCTTTCTTGTTGCGATCGGTCAGAAAGAACACGTTGATCAGGGCCCGATTGACCGGCGAGCCGAACAGGCCGGCCATGCTCTCAGCCTCGGCTTCGCCGGCGCGCTTCGATGTCGCTCCCGGCGCTTCCGAGCATCGTTTCCAGGGCCGCCATCGGCGCCGGATAGTGGCCGTGGGTTTGGCTCTGGATGTAGCCCGAGGCCGTCACGCCCAGGAACGTCAGTTCGGTGTCGTCCATCGCGATCGGGCCGCTCCAGCGCTGACGGTCGCGCAGATAATCGCCTGAGAGCTTTTCATAATGGGCGAGCACGACGGCGGCCGCTTGCAGACGGTCTCGCGGCACGACGTCGGTGACCAGTCCCATGGCCGCGGCGCATCTTGGCATCCAACGATTCGCCGGTGGTGACCATCTCCAGGGCGTTGGCCAGTCCGACGATCCGGGCCGTGCGGGCCGTGCCGCCCCAGCCGGGAAACAGGCCCAGCTTGACCTCGGGAAAGCCGAATTGGGCCTTGCCGTCGCTGGTCATGATCCGGCGGTCGCACCAGATGGATAACTCCGCGCCGCCGCCCACGCACAGGCCGTCGATCGCCGCGATGGTTACAAAGGGCAACTGCGAGAGCCGCTGAAACAGCCGGCGGCCGTGATGGCACATTTGGACGATCTCGGCCCGCGGCGCGTCGAGCGAGGCCGCGAACTCGCGCAAGTCGGCGCCGGCGATGAACGAACCGGGTTTTCCGGATCGAATGACCAGTCCGGCCAAATCGCGCCGGTTCGCCAGCTCGGTCAAATGCCGGTCGATCTCAACGAGCACGCTGCGCGACAGGATATTGGCCCCTTTATTCGGGTCGTTCAACGTCAGGACCGCGATATCGGCGCCGTCGAACGTCAACGTAACGATGCCGCCCGGGGGAGCGCTGCCAAGCGAGGATACATTACCGCCTGAGGACATAATTGCCTGCGATTCTAATAAGGGATTCGAGAGAACGCCCGACCGGGGCGGTTCAAGAGTCTGTCAGCATTGTACGGATGCTGGGCCCACGGGAGCAGCCCCGGTTTTTCCGAAAGAAAACGGGTCACGGCAGGTCGTTTTGCGAAATCCGCTCCGCCACGGCGGCCGGCTCCGGCGGCTCGCTGCATTGAGAAGCCATCATCGGAATCCAGCGGCATTCGCTCAGGCTGCGAAACCAAGTTAACTGCCGCTTGGCAAATTGCCGCGTGCGAGTCTTGACCAGGTTGATTGTGCTGCTCAGGTCAAACTCGCCACTCAAATGAGCCATGACTTCCCGGTAGCCAAGCGCCTGACCGGCGGTGCGGCTAAACTTGCGGCCGGTTGCCAGCAGACTGCGAACCTCGTCCACCAGCCCGGCGGCGAACATTGCCTCCACTCGCCGATCGATACGCTGAACCAGCGCCTCGCGCGGCCAGTCGATGACAAACACGCGGCAGACCTCCGCCGGCCGGCCCTGGTCGAATTGCTGCTGCCAAGCGCTCATCGGTCTCCCGGTTTTCGTCCAGACTTCCAGAGCACGAACCACGCGCCGCTGGTCGCGCGCGTGCAACCGCTCGGCCGACGCCGGATCGACCTCCGCCAGCCGGGCATGCAATGCGGCCGGACCCTCGCGATCCGCCAGGGCCAGGCATTCATGACGAAACTCCCAATCGGCGGGTGGCCCTTTGAAAATGCCGCGCAGCAGGGCCTTGAGGTAGAGCGGAGTGCCACCGACAAAGATAGGGACGCGGCTCCGCGCCGATGACCGCAACCGCGGCTTGCTCGGCATCGGCGAGGTACTGTGCCACGCTGTACTCTTCGTCCGGTTCGACGAGGTCGAGCAGGTGATGCGGCACGGCGGCCCGCTCCTGGCGTGTCGGCTTGGCAGTGCCGATGTTGAGCCCGCGATAGACGGCCATCGAATCGAGCGACAAGATTTCGCCCCCCAGCCGCTGAGCAAGTTCAATGCCCACCGACGTCTTTCCGCCTGCGGTGGGGCCCGTGACAAACCAGGCATCGCGAAGGGAAGGGACGGTCATCATGCGAACGATCCAATCGTGGCAAACCGGCCAATCAAGCAAACCGGCCTATAAAGCACATTTTGCCACGAAGGGGACGGCGATTAAATGCCGTCAGGCCACGGCTCGCAACACCAGCGAGGTGTTGTTGCCGCCGAAGCCGAAGGAATTCGAGATGGCCGAGCGGACTTTTTGCTCGCGGGCCTGATTCGCTACATGGCACAAATCGCACTGCGGATCGATCTCATCCAGGTTTACCGTCGGTGGAATCACTCCGTAATGGATGGCCGTCACGCAGGCCAGCGCTTCGACCGCCGCCGCCGCGCTGAGCATGTGTCCCGTCATGCTCTTGGTCGAGCTGACGGGTACGCTGCGGACCAGGTCGCCCAGCACTCCATGCAAGATCCGAGCTTCGACGATGTCTCCCACGGGCGTGCCCGTGGCATGGGCATTGATGTAATCGATGTCTTCCGGGTTGCTGCCGGCATCCGCCAGGGCTTGCTGCATGGCGGCGATGCCCTGCGCCGGCTCGGGGCAAGGAATTACCATGTGGTAGGCGTCGCTCGTGGCGCCGAAGCCGGCGACTTCGGCATAGGCATTCGCCTTTCGCCGGCGCGCGTCGGTGGCTCTTTCGAGCACGAACACGGCTCCGCCTTCGCCGAGAACCATGCCGTCGCGCTGGCGGTCGAACGGTCGCAGAGCCTTTTCCGGCTCGTCGTTGCGGCGCGAGAGGGCACGCAAATTGCCGAAACTGGCGAGCGAGTAAGGCGTCACGCCCATTTCTAGTCCCCCTGCCAGGCAGACGTCGACGATACCGAATTGCAGCCAGTCGCGGGCATGTGCCAAGGCGTGGTTCGCACTGGCACATGCTGCTGCGAGGGTCATTCGCGGACCCGTGAGGCCAAAGCGATCCAATAGCCGCGCCGTGATCGACGCGTGTTCCTGTTCGGCATGAAAGATGCGATCGCCCCCGCGACGGAAATCATGATCCCAGGTGAGCGTCCATTCGGCCGCCTAAGCCCAGGACCACGCCGACGCGCAGATCGTGGCGTTGGCTCCACAAGTCGGCGTCGTCCAATGCCTGGCGGCAGCACCAGAGGGCGCATTGATCGAGGGGCAGGCACTCGGCAAACTCTTGCGGCGAAATGTCGGCAGGGCAGGGGATGTCCAGAACCTGACCGGCCACGCGGCAGGGATGTTCCGCGACGTCGAAGCCGGCCACGGCTCGAATGCCAGTTCGGCCGGCAATGAGTTGCTCGGAGGCCTCGCGGAACGAAGCTCCCACCGGCGTGAGAGCGCCAATGCCGGTTATCCAGATCGGATCGCGTTGGGACATCGTCGAACTTGTGGCTAGAGGGTTGTGGCGGGGCGCATCGTCGGGCGCAGTTTCGCGCCCAACGCTGCCGACCGGGAAATGGGGCGCGGGCAATTTGGCTGCCGTTTGAATGGGGTGTTTTGTCGCAGGCACTGCGGGCTGAAGTTCCAGTTCCATGCGGAGCCCGCCGCCAAGATCGACGCGCAGCGAGACGGCACTGGCCGGATTCGAAGCCGCGGCGCTAAACAGCGTGGTGAGCCGGACGGGCTCAACGGCCGGAGGATGCGGCCGCCAGTGGCTGCCGGTTTGCCCCAGGATACGCAGTGCCGAATGGTGTTTCGCCGGCGGCGCGGGAAGCATGGCCAACGCGGCCGCGACGCACTCGGGAGCGGCAGTGGGCCGGCCCGCGCGGTCGATCGTCATTTCAGGTTCCCAACCGGTGAACAGGAGCCAAACGCCGCGGACGCTCGGCCGCTGCAAAAGACTGATGGCCGCCAGCACTGCCGAACTCTCATCATGCGGACCGCCCCCGGCACCGATACAGGGCCCGTGGCATCGCAACGCAAGACTCAGCGTGCTCGAAATGGCATGCACGGTTTGGTGCGGCGTCACCTGCATCGAGACGCCCCAGGGCCCTTCGTTGGCATACTTTTCAATTGTGCTGACGACAGCGCCGCGGCCGATGAATCGGGACGACGCGACAATGCCCCACGTATCGTAGTCGATATCGGCCAGTTCGCATCCGAGCATCGCGCGGCAGAGAGCGGCCAGTGCGGCCACGGTCTGATCGTCGCTGTGCTTTAGCGACGGCGCTTGCACGGCTGCCGGCAGAGGCGCGGGAGATTTCCGTAGCGAAGCAAGTTCATCCTGGCCCAGTCTCACGGAGTGCCAACCGGCAATGGCGTACGCCGCGCCGGAGAATTCCTGCTGATCAGCCGCCGCATTGGAACTCATCATCCACCCTCTCGAATCGAAACAGACCAGGGAGCTAGAGAGATCACAGAACTTGAAGCAGAAAAAACACTCTTACTTCGACTTCCACTCGTAATGATTGCCCCCCAGTTTTTACTTCCGGACGGTGCTAGCCGGCCCCGCCTGTTGTCTTTGATCGGCGGTAAAACCGGGCACAGCCTCGGCGGCCTCGTCGTTGCGGCTGATGCGGGTGAGCCGCAGTTCCGTGGGATAGCCCTGTTCAATGCTTTGTTGGCGGACGATTCGACCTTGGGCGTCCAGCCAAAGTTTGACGTCGACGTCGCCAGTCAGGCGGAATTCGGTGGCCGGAATTTCGAGGTCTCCCAGCGGGATCCGGGCCGCCGACCCATCGCGGACGCGGATCCGTTGCAAGGCGCCGGTCGACGCATCAACGATCGGCAGCGTCGGGTCATGCGGAGTGCGAAACGGCAATCGCCAATAATTGGACGTCATCACGTACGCCGATCTCTGCACGTTCTTACGGTTTATGCTTAATTGACAGTTGCCCGAGTTGACGCTGCCGCTGACGACAAACTTCTTCCCGCCATCGGAGCCGTGGCTTTGGAAGGACTCCAAGTGATCGCCAACCCAGGTCTCGACGCCGTGAAATTCGTAGGTATAGACGAACACAATCAGGTTGACCCGCACCAACGCATCGGTGGCCACCACGGTTCGTTCGTCCGGGAATTGTTCAATCGTGAATTTGGTCGTCCCGGTTGGTTTCCCCTTGAGCAACACTTCAAACTCGCGGACTTCCTTGGTCGCTGTAGCCGGCCCCGCGGCCAGCGCCCGTGGCGAGTGACCGATGCTGGCCGCTGCGATCAGGCCGAAGATCAGTCCCGCTGCAATCCACCTCTGCGACATTACGAATCTCCTGAAACCCACGGAAACCGCGGAATGCCGAGTCCGCGATCCAACTTGCAAGTCAGGCCTTTGAGCCTGACGCGGGCCGACGTTCATTAGCCGGGCAAGGCTGATGTGCGGCAAAGGGCAACCCAACCGGAACTGGGCCGCCAACTTATAGCTGATAATCAGCTTCTTGGCGGACGGGGCAGGATGTTACAAAATTGTCTAGGAACGAGCGAGAGCAGTTCGGCGCGTGACGTGGCTGGCGGGCGGTCGCCAGGTGATAGCGGACCCTAGAGGATCGGGGCCTGGGGTTGTCGGTTTTTGCGAGAATTGCTTTAATCCGGTCCGGAAGCCGGGGTTAATAAATGCGGCATGGACCGCCACCCAAATCATCAGCAGGATGGATCACGATGGACCGCGAAGATCTGCGCAAGGAACTCAAGGAAATTTTCGAGGACGATACCGGCAAGGAATTCGACTCGCTGGACGACTCCGTGGAGTTGCAAGGCGGCCTCGATCTCGACTCGCTGGACATTGTGAGCCTGGTGATGCGCATCGAAGGGCGCTTCCGCATCCGGCTGACACACGAGGAATTGTCCAAGGTGGCCACTACCGGGCAATTGCTGGATTTGGTCCTCAGCAAACTGGCGCAACCGGTTTAGCCCCCCGAGGCCGTCCAGAGGCCGACACGGCGGGCTATTTGGTGGACCCCCTCTCGGGATTCCGGATCGCCGACACCCCGTCGTCAACGTGGCAGTCATCCAGACGCTGACGCATCCGGCTCGGGAAAGTCACCCCGTCACCGTGTCATTTTTTCCCGTTCGCGCACGGCGCCTCGTTGCCAGAACCGGGCTCGAATCCCTAGACTACGCTGGGGCGGAGTCGTGAACACCAGGAGAATCAATGCAAGCCAGCCATTATGACGTCGTTGTGATTGGCACCGGTCCCGGGGGCGAAGGGGCCGCGATG
Organism: uncultured Planctomycetia bacterium; assembly: GCA_963807715.1. GTDB lineage: Bacteria > Planctomycetota > Planctomycetia > Pirellulales > PALSA-1355 > CAWECK01. The sequence goes on along the minus strand of CAWECK010000007.1, from coordinate 101,719 downwards.
CAGGCCGCCAAAGAGGGCAAAACGGTTGCGGTGGTCGAGCGGTTCGAAAAAATCGGCGGCGGTTGTACCCACTGGGGCACCATTCCCAGCAAAGCGCTGCGTTATTCCATCTTTCAAATGACGGAGATGAACGGCAACCCGCTCTTCCGCGAAGCGGGCATCAACCTGAATTTCCATTTTCCCGACTTGCGTCGCTCGGCCCGCCGCGTGATCGACCAGCAGGTGGACATGCGCCGCGGTTTTTACGACCGCAATCGGGTGCCGGTCGTGCGCGGCCAAGCCCGGTTTCTGGATCCCCATACCATCGAGGCCACGGAAGAAACCGGATTGCGGCATAAGCTCACAGCCGACTTCTTCGTGATTGCGACCGGGGCCCGGCCTTACCGCCCGCCGAACGTCGACTTTACCCATCCGCGGATTTTCGACAGCGACACGATCCTGGACCTGTCGTTCACGCCGCAATCGATCACGATCTACGGCGCCGGCGTGATTGGCTGCGAATACACGTCGATGTTTCGCAACCTGGGCTGCAAGGTTAACCTGGTCAATACCCGCGGTAAGCTGCTGGAGTTTCTGGACGACGAAATCATCGACGCCCTCAGCTACCACATGCGCGAGCGGGGCGTGCTCATCCGTCACGGCGAAAGCTGCGATAAAGTCGAAGGCCGCGACGACGGCGTCGTGCTCCACTTGTGTTCCGGCAAGCAACTGAAGACCGACATGCTGCTGTGGGCCAACGGCCGCACCGGCAACTCGGACGGATCTAGGCCTGGAAAACGCCGGCCTGGCGGCCAACCAGCGCGGACAGCTCGACGTGAACGACTATTACCAGACGGTCGTGCCGCACATTTACGCGGTCGGCGACATCATCGGCTTTCCGTCGCTGGCCAGTGCCGCCTACAGCCAGGGACGCATGGCGGCCCGGCATCTGTTCAATTCCGAACTGCGAAGCCATGCCGGTGCCGCGACGTCCCGACCGGCATTTACACCAGCCCGGAAATCAGCTCGCTGGGCCAAACCGAGCGCGAGCTGACCGAGCGACAAGGTGCCCTACGAAGTCGGCCACGCGCTCTTCAAGAGCCTGGCCCGCGCCCAGATCACGGGCCGCACGGTGGGCATGCTCAAGCTGCTGTTTCACCGCGAGACGCTGGAAATCCTCGGCATCCACTGCTTCGGCTCCAACGCGTCGGAAATCATCCACATCGGCCAGGCGATCATGTCGCAGCCCGGAGCAGGGCAATTCGCTGTTGTACTTCATCAACACGACGTTCAACTACCCGACGATGGCCGAAGCCTATCGCGTGGCGGCGTTGAACGGATACAACCGGCTGTTCTGACGCGCCGGCACCGCGGCAATGGCGCGAAGCATTCGTTTGCCCCCGCCGGCGCTGACAGCAGGCCGGCGCTAGCTGGCTGGCCGAGGTCAAAAACCAATGGAGGCGACCTGCGGGCCCGATTAATTTCGTAGTCGTTAGTTGACAAATGTACAGTACATGCGTCTAATAACGTTGTCGGGGCAACCTCGACGGCCAAAACTTTCAAAAAGCCGCTCGCCGCGGGGAGGGCGGGCTCGCAGTTGCAATAATTATTCCGATCCGTGAGGAAGGTGCACTTATGATCCGGTCAATCGATGCACACTGCGTAGCGGGAAGCGATTCCGGGCGGCCGGCGGATACGGTCTGCACGAGAGTCTCGGACGGGCCTGAAGCCGCCGTAGCGGCGGGGCGTTATGCCGCAGATTCGTCGGTTGAATCGGCTCGGTCGAAAGGGCCGCGAGCGATCGGGGAGTTGCTACAACAAGTGCTGGCCCACTATCAGCTTGTGGATGAAGGGCCACAGCCGTCGCGTCCTTTGCTTGCAGAACCGGAGAATGCTTGCCACGCGCCGAGCCTGTCGTTAAGCTGAGACTTATTGCGGCAGTAACTCAGTGGTAGAGTAGTACCTTCCCAAGGTACCTGTCGAGGGTTCGATCCCCTTCTGCCGCTCTTTGCCTAACAGCTGGTCAAACTCTTTGCCCATGATTGACTACAATCGCTAACCGAAGGATGAGGCAGTCCGCAGATCGGTGCCCTCGTTATCGCGATGCTGGCGTCAGATTCTGCTGGTTTTGTTGAAACTGAAGATACCCTGCCCCAGGAATAGCCGAAGGTTGAGAGTTGCCGTACTGCAAGGCAGGCCGCTCAAAAACGTTGTACTTTGCGGGCATACGGCAAACGTTATTCCCGCAGAACGGAACCACCGGTTCGTCGAATGGAAGCGTCGCTGCAACTGTTATTTTCCCCTGATTTGCAGCTGGCGCATCTTTTTTCGCCGCGTCAACGCTCGGCTTGGTCGTACACTCGGGACATGGACAGTCCCCGCCCGTGTTGCCGCACCCGTTGTTCGTGAGTTCCCAAGTGACATTTTTCGTGCGCATCGGAGTGGGATCGTTGTACGCATAATTCAGAATGTTGAGAGTCAATTTTGTCAATTCGTCTTGGGCGCCGGGCAATACCCACACTTGCATGCCACAGTAATTTCCAACCTTCAGGCACTTGGCGTGTTTAGGCATACATTTCTTGCAGCCATAGCCGATCCAACATACGGGACACAGGCACTCCGTGCTTGCTGCTCCCGGAAAGTCCGGAGTGTTGTGGGCTGGTTGCGTACTTGCTCCGGCCGGTGCGGCCTCGGTTGCTGCCGCTGGCTGCCGCGTTTCCGTGTCGTCCCGGCTTGGCGGTGGACAGGCTGAACGCTTCGTGTACTTCTCTTTGCATCCCTCTAGGTTCGGGTCGATTCCTCGGCCCAGGTAGGCGTTGCGCATTTTTTCGCAGTCAGGGCAATGGAGCGATATCTCGCCGATACCGCAGTTCGACACCACTTGCTGGTATGCGCAGCGCATCAATTGCAGCTTAACTGGATCGATGATCGGCGTGAGAGTCCAACTCTCCGTCATATTTCGAGAGCCGTTCAAAGTCAAGCTACCTGAATTTAGGCCAGAGATTCCATGAGCCCAGTTGAGAACGCCGGTGATTGCGCCCGTATCCATGACGTTCGACCCGCCCGCATTAGGGAACGAAAAGAACGGCAGCGAATTTGGCTCCGAAACGAACATTGCCAAGTTATCGAGCACCTGTTGCTCGTAGATATCCGTCAATGTTCGTGACTGCCTTACGGTGTTCCAACGAAGCTGCTGATGCGCGCAACCGCACGCAATCAATGGCAGCAAAACGACGATACATTCCAAGGCATTGGACAAACGCATGCCTGCACTGGCCTTTAATATTGAAGGAAATCCCTTGCGCCATTAGGTCGCAAGCCGCCGCGCATGAACACCAAGCCAGGCGGGGTACTGCCAGCATGGGCATACGAGCAGGAATGGATCGCCACCTATTGGAAGGCAATTCCACCAGATTGCTGGTGCACCGAGTTTTCCGACTATACCGGATAACTCGACTTTGTCGGCGGCAAACTTTATTCTAAACTTTTTGCTCGTGGCCAAACTCTCTGTTGGCATTGTCTTCGACCCGGGAAAAAGCTTACGCCGGCATTTTTTGATGCGACGCGAGCATGGCGCCCGGCTGAGCTAACCAAACGCCGGCGATGCCGTCGGTCTTTCAGTTCCCGAGCAGATTGGTGCTGAGTTAAATACCACGAAGAAGAAAAAAGTTATCTTACTGCGAGACAGCTCAATGTTTCATCTTCATTCGGTAGGCCCTGATCCCGTTGGCGGCAACCTGATCATGAATGTTAAGAGCCTCCAGAACAGTCTGCTTTCTTTCTGCGGGAATATCTCGGTCGGCCGCGATCACCTGTAGTTTTCTTTTTGTGGCATCTGTCCCGGCAAGCGCTAGACCCCAAAGAGCCGAACTACCCAGGATTTCGCGATTTCCTTCAAGCGGGCTCGTCCAGTTTAGCTTCTCGACCCATTCACCGGCGTTGGAGATGCCACGCAAAAGAAACTGCTGCCCCTCTTCGCTCTTGCTCTTGTTGATCAAATCGCCCAAATGTATCAGCACCCCATTCTTAGCGGTGTACTCAACCGTTGAAATCTTCCCCTCGCCGCGTTCGAAAAATTCGATGAGCGGTTTGACCGCTTGTGGATCCCCGATATAGCTGAGCGTAGCTACGATATTGGGCCAAGCCTCTTCCTCCTTCCTCGTCATGAGCATGTCAACCAGTACGGGTACGTCTTTAGCGCCGTACTTACTGGCTTTGTCAAAAGGAACACCGTGTATGAAGTCTTGTCCGACAAAGGTTGTAATGTCCATCTTATCATTTCCATCACCTCCGCCTGCATTGCCGTCGTTGTCCTTGTCGTCTTGTGTCTTCTCATCCTTTCCTTCATTCTCTGCAGCTACCGCTCGTTGAGAACCGCCAGGCCCGTTCTTAAGAGCAATGCATTGGTCCGCCGTGAGTTGCGTATTGCCGTCATCCAAGACTGGATTCATCACATTACCGGGTGAGTCCATATGTCCCAAACCGCAATTGTGGCCATACTCATGCAACCAGAGCAGGTGATTACGACTGGCACTCCGCTTGAGCACGCTTATCGAAAATCTGCCTGACGGCTGATCTGAGCATCCAACGATTGCCGTATCAGGCCCGCCCGCGCCGGCACACCAAGTTATCATCGAGACAACCCTGACGTTTAAAGCCATATCGTTGTACTGATTGTAAGAAGAACGGTTGTAAACTGCTCCCGATCCTGCTGAAAACGTTGAAACAGAGCCATTGCGTTGGAACTGCTTGATATGGCAGCCATTTTGGTTCATCGTCGCAGTACAATTGGCCAAAATCTTGTCCGCTTCTTGGTCGGTCAGAGAACCGGCTGACGTGTGCCTCCCGATCTGAATTTTGGTCTGAGCGAACACTTCCGGCTGGACTAGCGAGAACGTGGCGATCGCCACCAACAATCGCAACTTGGAAAGGTGAGTAAACATAGTCTTGGCCTCGGCATAAAACGACGTGGAACGTCACGACCTACGAACAAACTTAGATATCAGATGTCACCACCTACCGCAAGAAAACGCGCCAGAAGGTCCGAAGTCGAACGGCCTCACTCAAATGGCCGGGAGACCCCAGTCGGAGCTGATTACTATTACACCAGTTGGGGCCAGGTAACGACTATGCGATTCCGCGGTATTGCTGGAGCGAAGACTGAGGCGAGGCATCCCATACGGCGCTCAGTCCACATGCGAGATCATCGTACGGGTGAAAGGATCCTTGCAAGACGCCGTAAAATCTGGAAATCGCAAACCGAGGATTCCACGTAAAGGACGTTTGCAGGTGGCATTCACAAGTCGGATCTCCAGGTTCGATCGCTTCCGTCCTTCTTTGCAAGAGCAAACCAGCCCGCGGTTTACCACCGCTATCCCAAATGTCAGTCGCCGCCAGGTGACAGAACGGCTGACAGAATTCTTTGCATCGCATGCGGCGCGCGGCCGCGACGTTGCTTACCGGGCAGCAGCGCTACGAACCGTTCATTCGTTCGCACCACTCTCCGGCGGCTCAAATCGGACAGGTCGATCAGGCATTACGAGCGTTACGTTCAAGATTTCCCGGAGGCTTTTCCTGGACTCGCCAGTCGCGCGAAGCGGCCGCTCGATCGCTATCTCAGGCTAAGAGACCGCGTATTACCTAATGCCCCAAAACGGCAGACTCCGATATCCAAATCAGACAATCGGGTCGCGCTGGCCCAGCCGGCTGAAAACGTCCGATTCGTTCCCCCCGGGCAACGACGCGCTTGCGTTGCCGCCCGCCATGAGCCCCTGGCTCATCCCGCCGCGTCGCTACGCTGAAGACCGTGTTACGGACGACCCGTCCCTCGTCAACCATCTATTCCTTATTTAGAGGATTCGCAGAATGAATCGCTCGTGTTTCGCTTTCGCGGCGTTGTTGGGTCTCTCGCTACTATCGGTCAATGTCGCGAGAAGTCAAACATTGCCGAATGAGTCGGAAGGGTTCGACGCGCCGCCAAAAACCTTCTCGCAACTGCTGGAGATGATCGGCGATTGTACACACGGAGTCGTCAATCGGTACGAAGCGCTGGAACAGGCCGCAACGGCTGAGCAGCCCGCGGACGTCACCGCCGGCGCCCGAGCGCGGAACGACGAAACACCAACGGAGACCCAGCAGACCGGCGTCGAAGAAACCGTGGCTCTGGAAGAAGTCGCTCAGGAAGTCGCCAACCAGACGCCGGTCGACGATAACCTGACCGCGCAGGATGCGGTGAATCGCGATTTCGATCGCGCCATTGCTCCGTCCGTGGTCGACAGTTTAGCCGATGACTCCGACTACCGGGATGAAGCCGCCGCGCCGAGCAGTTCGATTGCCGATGAAGGCTATGGATCCGATGCGGAGTGGGCCGGTGAACCGGCTGCCGAGTCCGTTGCCGCCGAAGATGCGGCACCCCTCGATTCGGCCGACCCCTACGACGACAAACTCGTCGAAACCTATCCGGCTATCGACACGCATGCTGATGACGTGGTGGCCGTCGAGAGCAGCCACATCGATCGCCAGACGCTGCTGAGCTTGGCCGACCTGCTGGACCGATTGGGCAGCGCCCTGCAATCCGCCTCGTGCGAATTGACCTCGCTGGCCTCGAACGATACGACCAGCATCAACCGTTAATTGGCCGATGGGAAGCAAGTTACCCAGGGCGTTGCTTTGGGCTGGAGCTGAGTAGCCCCGTTGGGGGATGGAAAGATGAAATCGGCTGTCTCGCCCGACGGCCTACTAACCAAGCAGGTTTTCCGCCTGCTTTCGAGATGGTCGCACTATCGACCAGCGTTTGTCGCTGTGTTGCTTTCCAGCGGCGGCGCGGGACATTATGATGTCCTGATAAACGTGCCAACGTCAATCCCGCCTACCACCGTTGCCGTGCGGTCGGCCGCCCGCGCCAAGTTGTCCGAGTGCGGAAGCCGGCCGGCAAATTGTTTCTCCCTACACTCATCGGCGATCAGGCGCTTGCTGGCCGAACCTGCTTGGTCCAGCGGTCTTTGTCGAGGCAGTCGCCGCAGAAAGGTGTGCCAACGTGAATCGCTCAATGTGGGAGTTGTTTCAATTGGGCGGCCCCGTGATGTGGCCGCTGCTGGTGGCGTCGATTTTCGGCTTGGGACTTATCCTGGATCGGATCTTCGTTTTCGCCTGGTGGCATCAAGGCTTGCAGGGGGTCACCAAGAACCTCCGCCCGCTGATCGTCTCCGGCGCGTGGGAGGAAGCCGCCCGGTGGTGCCAGCGCCGGGGACCGTTGACCCGGGTGGCGCTGGCGTATTTACAACAGCGCGATCAGCCTAAGGAGGTGCGCGACGACCTAATTCGTCGAGAGGGGCTGCTGATGCTTGCCCATCTCGACAAAGGTCTGCGCTGGCTGGCGGTGCTGGCACAGGTGAGCACGCTGCTGGGGTTGCTGGCCACGTTTCATGTGATGATCGTGCGATTCTCGGAAGGGGAAGTTGGCGGCCAAATGCAGCCGGCCAGCTTTTCGAGCGCCATATGGGAATCGTTGCTGACGACGATGTACGGACTGTTGATCGCGATTCCCTGCTCGGCAACCTATCAGATCCTGGAAGGCCGCGTGGACGCGATTGCCCGGCAGATGGACGTGCTGGCTTCCTATTTGGATCAATGGTGTCGCGAGGCGGCCGGGCGGAAAGTCACCCCGAGTCAAGAATCGCCGGGGGATAAAAACGGCGCCGTGGCGGACGAAACCATCCCGAGCTATTCATCGATCGGTCGTTGAGTGCGATAAGGAGCCGGTCGCCCATGGATATCTATCGACGCCGAAGGATCGACGCGCAGATCGACATGACTCCCATGATTGACACGCTGCTGCAACTCTTCATGATCTTCTTGTTGAGCGCGTCTTTCGTCGCATCGTCGGTGCGGCTGGATCTGCCTCAAGCGGCGGCTGAGCAGCACAACCCGGCCAAGCCGGCCGTGGTGTCGATCAATGCCGAGAACGAGTTGTTTCTCAACGACGCGCCGGTGGCCCGCGCCGATCTCCGCGAGAGACTGAAGGTGACGCTCGCGAAGACGCAGAATCGCCTGGTGGTGCTGCGGGCCGACCGGACGTTGGCCTACCAACAAGTTCTGCTGGTATTGGTCGAAATTCAGACCACCGGCGTGGCGCAGATCCTGTTGGAGTACGAAGCCAAGGCGAAACTCTGACGCGCGTGCGCTGCGGCACATTGACCAGTCTTAGGTTGCCACTGGCTGTGCCAGTGCCGGAGACGGCGACGAATTGCCACTGGCACAGTGCGCGGTTGGCCCTGCCAAGGTCAGGCGAGTTCATCTAGAACTTATAGGTAATCTGTCCCCGAACCGTGAACGGCGCCGCAGGTTGTATCTGCAAGCCGTTGCTCGAAGCGATTGAACCGGTGTCGTAATACGTGTTGAAAATATTTTGGAAGAGAAGCGTCGCGTTCAAGTTCCCTTGCGTGTAATAGAAGGCGGTGTCCCAGCGGCAGAATTCGGGCATGTACACACTTGCCTGGTTGTCCGCCGAACGCCTGCCTAGGGCCACCATGCCCAAGGCCGCCCCCGCGGTCCGGTTTTTTTCGTGGATGAAGTTGTAACGAGTCCAGAGGTTGCCCGAATTGAGCGGCACGTTGGCTTGAGGTGGGCCGCCGGCCAGCAACGGCTCGTTGGGATCGGTCACCTTGGTGCCGGTGTACGTGTAATTGCCGATCACGCTCCAGGCTTCCGTGAGCTTGCCCACCAGGTTCATTTCCACGCCTTGGCTCCCTTGATTCTGTGCTTGAAAAAAGACGGGACCCGCGGCCGTCAGGTTGGAATAGGGCACGTTTTGCCGGAGGATGCGGAAGGCAGCCACATTGAAAGTCAGTCCCGGGAGAAGGACCGTTTTGATGCCGAGTTCGTATTGTTCGCCAATTTCCGGCTTGACGAGAGTTTGGGTATAGGACAATTGCCCGGTAGGGGCGTTGAAAGCCTTGTTGTAGTTGAAATAGATGGACATCACATCGGGGAGCGGCTGGTATACGATGCCGCCGCGGGGCGAAGCATAGTGGAAGATCTGGTTGGTGTAAACGTCCCCCTGCGAGACCCCCAACTCGATGTTCGTTCGGTCGTAGACGAAGGGCGTATCGTCGATCCGCACGCCGCCCAACAATTGCCAATGCTTATTAATCGTGATCAGGTCCTGCACGTAGTAGCCATGCCGCACCTGACGGAAGGCCGGCGAATTCAAGTCGAACAAGGGAATTGCGAACGCCGGATCGGGGCTATAGACGGGCTTGGCGACATTGAACGGCACAGCACTCAATTGGAGGCTCGTATTGGATACGGAGTTGTAGTAGACCTGCTCCGTGCCGACCAACAGCTTGTGTTTGACACGCCAGGTGTCGATTTCGCCGGTCAGATTGATCATGCCCGATTGGGCCTGCTCACTGTCCTGATAAGCCTGCTGGGTGCGGAGAAACTCCGTCGAAGTGGCTGGGCCGAGTTGTTGGAAGGCGTATGTTTGCGAATTATTGTCTGTAAAGAATAACGACGAGGCGCCTGCAAACAGGCTCCATTGGTCGTTGAACAGATGGTTGAAGAGAAACTGGTTGTGGATTTCCGGCAGAACGCCGAAGTCTTTTCCTGGTTGGCCGACATACTGCGAACTTGGCATGCGCCAGAGTATTGCCATTGATGGAGGGAATTCCTCCGTCTTGATTGCTGCGATTCTTCTGGAATTCGCCCAAGTAGGTCAAGGTTGTCTGGTCGTCGAGCACCCAGGTGAGGCTGGGCGCGACGAGCTCCCGCTCGTTGAAGGTAAAGTCGCGAAAGCTGTCGCTGTGTTCGTAGACGCCGTTGACGCGATAGATTAGCGAGTGATCGGAGTTGACATAGCCGTTGATGTCAAACGTATAGCGTTCCAAGCCAAAGCTGCCGAACTGGATCCCGCCGGCGTTGAACTGGCCGTCGATCGGCCGCTTCGTAATCAGATTGACGGTGCCTCCGGGTTGACCGGCTCCATACAGAACCGACGCCGGACCCTTGAGAATTTCGATGCGTTCCAGGTTCTGTGGGTCTGCGCTGCCCGAGGGTTGGATCGAAGAACCCGTTGTTGCGAAAGTCGCGGTTGGCCACCTGTTGGCCGCGAATGATTAAGTTGTCGCCATTGATGCTATCTCCGCCGCTGGGGACCACGGCCCCTGCGTCGCGGAACACGTCCGACAAACGGATCGCCTGTTGGTCGTTCATGGCGTCGCGCGTGATGACGTTGACGGTAAGCGGCAACTCGATATCTGGAACGCTGATCATCGTGCCGGTGCTCGACGTCGGAGCCAGGTAGCCCTGGACCGGCGTCGCCGAAAACAGCGTGCCGTCGAGAATCGACCGTCCATTGAACAAGCCGTCGCCCCCCGGCAAAGCCTGTGGCGGCTGCGCCGGAGGGGAGTTTTCCGCGATCACGTCAGCGCCGGGCAACTGAGGAAGGCCGCTTTGGGCCGGAGCTGGCGTCGGTTGAGCGGGGGCCTGGGCCCATGACTGTCCAGCCGGCCAGCCGGTGGCACAGATCCAGATCAAGCAAAGGGCAGCAGCAGCCGGCTGTGTGGAACGTTGCCATAATCGTGGCAGCATCGGCCAATCTCACGGACGAAAAAAGCGATAAGCCAGGGAACATTCTCACAATACGGATTATCGGTGAAAGCGTTAGCAGAGTGCGGCACAACATTCAGATATGCGCTTGTATGTTGAAGTCGCCGGCAGAAGTCGTAGGCACCAGTGGCATGACCCGCACGGTCGCTACAGTCAGCAAATCGGTCACACACCGACGCGGGGGCAACCTCGTGCAAATCCGGCACAGCTTAACGCATGCGAATCGCGGAGAGTAATCGGCATCCAGACCTCGCAGGGCACCTGTTCCGTTTTCCGGGGCGTGCCCGTCCAAACTGCGCGTGCCGCCTTGCGCTGGTTTGGTGAGTTACGGCTTTGCCGCTTTGGCGGCTGTCCGGATGGAAAAGCGAATCGGGACAATCGCGTCCAACGAAATAGGGACTCCTCGACGGGTAGCCGGCTGAAATCGCCAGGAACGCACTGCGGACAGGGCCGATTCGTCGAGCGAGGGGTGGCCGCTGGACGAGTCGACCGAGATGGCCGATACGGTTCCGGTCGAGGAAATCCTGACCCGCAGGCGAACAACTCCCTGCCGGCCGCTACGATAGGCGTCTTGCGGATACGGGGGTGGGGTATTCGCGGCCGCTTGCCGTGGCAGTTCGTCGAACTCCGTGCCGTTGAACGCTTCAGAGCCGAGCGCGGCGGAAGAGACCGTCTCCGCGACGCTGGCCGGGTCGTCCTCGTTCTTCAAAGTCCGTTTGCGGCGCGGGGAGGGTTCGGCCAGGTCGGCTTCGGGCAGCTTGTGTTTCGGCTCGATGGGTCGCGGCGTGGGCCGCGGCTCGAAGGCTTCTGTCGACATTTCCGCGGCCATGATCTCGTACTCGCGTTTCGAGATTTCGAGCTTGCTGGGCTCCAACTCCGGCCGGGGCTTGGGTTCTTTTTTCTGGGGCTCTGGTTGCAAGGTTTTACTGATCCATTCGGCGTCCTCTTCCGTTGTGGGTTGCAGAGCGGATGCGGCCGACGCAATGAGTTGTACCGAGGCGCGCCCTGCGTTGTCGGCAGTGCGATGGGTCCCCGGTCGCCCACCCCGCTAATCCAACTCAGGGCGCCGACATGAGCCAGTCCGCTCAGAAAATAGGCGATTGCTAATCGCATTTCGTAACCGCAGGGAGGGATTGCATTCGCACGGGCAAGGCCGGTTCATTAGAATCTGGTTTCGCAGGATCCCAGTCAATCAAACAATCTAATGCACGTGAGAACGTCCCGCAAGCATGGATTGGCTCACGAGGTGCAACATTGACACGGCGGCGGAAAAAACGAGCTATTCATGGAAAAAGCCGAAGAATTTGAGCTGTGTGCCCTGCGTCTCAAGGCGCTGGCCAATCCTAAGCGATTGCGAATCGTTGTGTGTCTGCTAGCGGGAAGCAAGAACGTCGGGGATCTGGCCGTGCATCTCGACGACGAGATTGTCCTCGTCTCGCACCATCTGGGTGTGTTGCGCAACGCAGGACTGGTGCAGGCCCACAAGAGCGGGCGTTTCGTCGAATATGCCTTGCATCCCGACGTGGCACAAGCTGCCAAACGCGACGAGCAGGCAAAGTTCATCCTTGACTTGGGCTGCTGCCGCCTGGACCTGGAAGACGAATGACTCCGCCCTTGGCTGCCGTGGATTATAACGGCGCGGCGGGTCTCGCCGGAGCCGATGCCGCTGTCACCTGGGAGGATTGCTGTACGAACTGCAGGTCCACGGCGCTGAGCCGTTCGAACGGCACTGTCGTAAAGCGGCCCGTTTCTTTCAGTAGCCGAACCTCGCCGTCGAGCACTGCGAACAACCGGGCTCGGATCTGGAACTTGCCCGTGTTGTCGGTCCACAGACGCAGTCCTTTGCCGGTCACTGCATCGCTCGCGGCCGCCTCGGGTTGGGGCGGCGAAATTGCTTCGGCTGGCTTTCGCGGGGCGGAATCCGACGGCCCGGACTCAGTCGCGGCGCTGCTCGCGAAGGCGCTTTTTTCGCTGACACCGTCATTGGCCGCAACCTCAAGTTTGCTCTGAACGCTGGCGTTTTCCGGAGCCATGCTCTCGGGGGATGGTGAGCGAGCAACCGTTGCTTTGGAAATCGGGCTGGGAACCGCCGCGCTCTTATTAGCCTTGTCTTTCGGATCGCTAAACAGGTCATCGTCCTCAGCCGGCGCGGCTTTGGCGGCCGGCTTGGCCATCTTCTTGTTGGCATTCCCGGCCGGTTCGTTGAATAAATCGTCATCCTCGGCTACCGACTTCGCAGCCGGTTTGGTCGCAGGTGCCGGTTCGACGGCGGGCTCCGCCGCAGCCTCGGCAGGCATTTTCGCGGCCGCGGGCTTCACCGGAGCGCCGCTGGGCGAATCGCCGAACAAATCCGCCGCGTCGTCCGCCGCCTTTTGGGCGGCCGGCTGTAGTCTGCGCCGACTTGGGAGGCGCCGCCTTGTCATTGTCTTCGAATAGCGAGTCGACGTCATCGGCCGGCTTTTTCTTGCCAGCCGGCGCGGGCTTGGCAGGCGGCTCGCCGAACAGGTCTTCCGGCATGTCCGCTGCCGGTTTGACGGGCTTAGGCATTGCCGGTTTCGCCGGAGGTTCGCCAAACAAGTCTTCAGGCGCTTCTGCCGCTGGCTTCGCTGGTTTCGCCGGAGAGGCTGCAACCGGAGGCGCTTGGACGGCTGGCTTCGGTTGATCGGGCTGCACAATGCGCGGTCGCGGGCGAGCGATCGGGGGAGCCGCCACAGGGGGCTGGACTGGCTGTACGGGCGCGGGAACTGGCGGCTGGGACGGGTCGGAAACGATCGGGGTGGGTACTTCGTCCGACGGCGCTGGTGATTTCATCACTGATGTCGGCGCGCCGCCCTGCATTTCCGTGGCGGGCGTCGTGCAAGGCGTTGCAGGTGCGCAGCAAACGGGCTGGCAAGGTGTATAACACGCGCATCTGCGGCGAAACAAGCGAAACCGGCAAGCCACAGCGGGTTCAACCGCCAATGCAATTACCACGGCAACGACAATGAGCACTTTGCCATTATTCCGCATCAGACGTACTCCCGGGCGCGTTCTGAAAATAACCCAAACCTGATGATTCGAGAGCTGACATGATCCGAGCAGGAGGATACGCTCGCGGCGGGTCAGGGCGTTGCGACACCGCCACAGCGTGCTATCCACTCAATCATTCAAGCAAGCACAGCGAAAGGCGGCGAGGATTTCGCCATCAGCTTCGACCGGCCGTAGCCAGTCTAAGCTAACCAGCTATGCTAACTTCCCCAGGATAACTATGCAACCAAGGCTGCAAAGACTGCCGTCGAAACGGTCCGATTACAAGAGGCGACGTCAAAGGCTGGTCCGATTTTGCCAATTTTGGCGGGTGTTCCGTCACCCACGGCGCTGCGGGCCGCGGGTTATGGCTGGCGTGGGCCCGTTGAAGGCGAACACAGAATCTGGCCGAACAAGCGTACTAGTGCCCCGTCCAGGCTAAATATTCGGGTTGCCAGAACCGTCGATTTTGGAGAATCTCCGCGTCAACACGGAGGTTCCAATGAACAAAAAGTATATCGTGCGGCTCACGGACGAAGAACGGGCGATTTGCGAGGCGACCATCAAGAAGGAAACGGGCAAGTCGGAGAAACTGCGCCGGGCTACCATCTTGCTCAAGGCCGACGCCGACGGGCCGGCTTGGGATGACGCCAGGATCAGCGAGGCGGTCGGTTGCAGAACGCGGACGGTCGAGAACGTACGGCAAGCAATTGTCCTCGAAGGCTTCGAGGGGGCGCTGTTTCGCAAGAAGCGAGCGACGTCGCCGACGCCGAAGTTGCTTGACGGCGCGGCCGAGGCGAAGTTGATCGCCCTGCGGTTGGGCAAGCCGCCCGCCGGCTTCGGTCATTGGACTTTGCGGCTGCTGGCGGATCAAATGGTGGAGCTGGAGATCGTGGAATCGATCAGCCCCGAGACGGTCCGTCAGACGCTTAAAAAAACGGCATGACCAAGCGGAAAATCGAGTACTGGGTGATTCCTCCTGACGCCGACGGCGAGTTCGTCGCCAGCATGGAGGAGGTGTTGGAGACGTACCAAAAAGCCTACGATCCCAACTGCCCCGTCGTGTGCATGGACGAGCAACCGGTGCAACTCATCGGCGAGACGCGTGTGCCGATCCCGGCAACCAAGGAGCATCCGGAGCGGGTCGATTACGAATACGAACGGAGGGGGACTGCCAGTATCTTCATGTTCGCCGAACCGCTCTCCGGCTTCCGCCAAGCGACGGCTCGGCCGCGCCGCACCAAGGACGATTGGGCTCATGAAGTCGCCCATTTGCTGGACACCCGCTATGCGGGCGGCGAGGGAATCACGTTGGTCTGCGACAACTTGAACACGCACACCAAAGGGGCGTTCTACGAAGCGTTTCCGCCCGAGAAGGCCCGTGACTACGTGAGGCGGATCCATTTCGTTTACACACCCAAGCACGGCAGTTGGCTCAACGTCGCGGAATGCGAGCTGAGTTGCATGACAAGCCAATGCCTGTCGGACCGACGGATCGGCGACCTCGCGACGCTGCAATCCGAAATTGCCGCCTGGTCAACCCGCGTCAACGCGAAGCAACGAGCCGTCGATTGGCAATTCACGATCGACAACGCGAGAGTCAAATTGAAGCGGCTCTACCCGAAAATTTAGTCTGGACAGGGCACTAGCCGCAAAAAAAAGAACCGGTCGAACCAATAGGGCTCGACCGGTCCTCACTAATCCGAAGCAAAAACTGTGACTGACTGACGTGCCTTAGGGTTCGTCGCGATGACTGCGCCGAAGTTACTAAGGCCAGCAAGCCCGTCGGCCGCTCGTCAACCGAGCCACCTCTGGTTACCACTAAGCATGCGGTCACCTCCTTCCCAACAGAGACCATCCCGTCGGCCACCCAGACCAGCCTGGCACGCCTAGGGGTTGCGGTCCCGCCTATGCCACGTTCGCATAGGCACGGTAATGCCAATAGTACGTTGGGCCGCCTCCCTCGGTCAAGTGCGGCATTGCGGCCATATTTCGAGAGATTCCCGGCCGTTCGAGTGCGTGCAAAGCTGAAAGCAAAGTCGTCTCTTCGCCGCGCTGATTGTCGTTTCGCCACGCCGGGAGACGATTGCTTGGGAATTCAATCCGGAGCGTTCAGACGACCCGGCAGATGAAGCACTTCAGATATTCGCTTTCCAGGCAAGTGACGCTTACCG
Organism: uncultured Planctomycetia bacterium; assembly: GCA_963807715.1. Lineage (GTDB taxonomy): Bacteria > Planctomycetota > Planctomycetia > Pirellulales > PALSA-1355 > CAWECK01. The sequence goes on along the minus strand of CAWECK010000007.1, from coordinate 85,952 downwards.
GATGATCGGGCGCCGCGCCCGCGCATCTCCAGCATTTGCAAGTCGCGCCGCGTCTGTTGGGCCACGCCGACCAGCATGAACAGAAAGTCCTCGCGAGTCACGTGGCCCGAGCAACTGCACGTCACCAGAATGCCGCCTGGCTCCAGCACGTCCACCGCCAGGCGATTCAGCCGATGATAGGCCCGCATGGCGTCGTCGACGCTTTGCCGGCTGCGGGCAAACTTGGGCGGATCGAGCACCACGGCGCCAAAGCGCTCGTTGGCGGCGGCCAGCGTCTCCAGGGCCTTGAAGCCGTCGGCAGCTTCGAAACGGACGTTCGTCACGCCATTTTGCTCGGCGTTGGCCCGGGCCAGCGCCACGGCTTTTTGGCTCGAATCGAATGCCGAGCACGTCGCTGGCCTCGCCATGAACGCATGGCATTGAGGCTGAAGCCGCCGCTGTAGCAGAACATGTCCAGCACGCGACGGTTGCGAAAATAGCCGGCGGCCGCCCGGCGATTGTCGCGCTGATCGAGATAGAACCCGGTCTTTTGCCCTTCGGCCAGATCGACGCCGTAGCGCAAGCCGTTTTCGATGATGAACATCGCGGCCGCCGGGCGACTCGCCCCAGATCAAGCCGTCGCGCAGCTCGAGCCCTTCGGCCGCCGCGACCCCTTTTTCCGTGCGCAGCAGAATGCCGCGCGGCCGGATCTGTTCGACCAGCATCGGCAGCAGATCGGGCAGCCGGGCGGCCATGCCTGGGCCGTGACTTGCACCGTGAGCCAATCGGCGTAGCGGTCGACGATCAGGCCGCTCAGAGCGTCCCCTTCGCTGAACACGAGCCGGCAGGCTCCTTCGGGATCGTCGTAGCCCAACCGCCGGCGCCAGCTCGACGGCCGTCGCCAGCCGGCGACGCCAAAACGCGGCGTCGAGGGCCTCGGCGATGTCCCAGCTATAGAGCCGCACGCGAATGCGGCTGCGGCTGTTGTAGATCCCGCGCGCGACGAATTTGCCCCTGTCGGCCACCAGGTCAACCACGTCTCCGTCCGCGGGCTGGCCTTCGACGCAGTCGATGGCCGTGTCGAGCACCCAGGGATGGCGGCCGTAAAATGGCCGGGCCTTGCGAGGCTTGAGCCGGATTTGCGACGTGCCGAAACCGGCGGCCGTTTGCCGCTCAGGCGACGCGTTAGCAGCAGGCTCGACCATTGCTCATGGATCATTCCGAAAGTTAGTGAATGCGCGGGAACTTTGATTTCACGGCCGGTCGAATCGTGGCATTCGAGCTTGAAATACTCCGGCGACGCGTGTTCGACGCCGAAGATTTGGATGCTCAACTTGCCATTTTCCTCGAGCGCCGAGATTTCCCGCCGCTTGCGGTTGTTCAGGTACGTCGCCACGTCGTCGGCCACGGTCACGCGAGATGCGGGAGACGTTCTCGTACTGCGTGGCCACGATCAGCAGCCGCATCACTTCCAGCGCCATGCTTTCGGCCGTTTTCACGACGCCCGTGCCGATGCAGCCGGGACAATCGCGATAGACGCTGCGTTTCAGGCTGGGCCGGATCCGCTGCCGCGTCATTTCGATCAAGCCGAACGGGCTGGTCCGCAGGATCTTGGTGCGAGCCCGATCGCGTTTGACAGCGTCGCGCAGGGCCCGTTCGACGTTGCGGCGGTGCCGTTCCTTGCGCATGTCGATGAAGTCGTTCACCACCACGCCCCCCAGGTCGCGCAGCCGCAGTTGCCGGGCGATTTCGCGAGCGGCCAGCAGATTCATCTGGTAGGCCGTTTCCTCGGCCGAATCGTCGGCACGGAAATTACCGCTGTTGACGTCGATGGCCACCAAGGCCTCGGTTTGGTCGATAACGATCGAACCGCCCTGGCGGAGCGGCACTTTGCGCTGATGAATGCGGGCAATTTCCTCGTCGAGCCGGTATTTGTGGAACAGGGGCTCGCGGCCCGAATAGAGCTGCAATCGGCTGGCATAGCGGGGCATGACAATTTGCAGGAACTCTTTGGCCCGTTCATACGCGGAGACTTCGTCGATGTAGATGGCATCGACGTCGGCCGTGAAGATGTCGCGAATCGTACGGATGATCATGTCGCTTTCCTGGTAGATGTCTACCGGGGAGGGACATTTGCGGATCCGCCGCACGATCACCTTCCACAATCGCAGCAGGTAAGCCAGATCGCGTGATAGCTCCCGCTTGGTGCGATCGACGCCGGCCGTGCGCACGATGAAGCCTAGCCCCTTGGGAGGGTTAAGCTCAAGCATGTAGTCGCGGAGTTTGCGACGGGCCTCGTCGTCTTCGATTTTGCGAGAAACGCCGACGCGGCCCAGGGCCGGCATCAGCACCAGGTAGCGGCCGGGAATGCTGATGTACGTGGAGAGCGTGGGCCCTTTGGTGCCGATTCCCTCTTTAATGACCTGCACGAGTAATTCGTCGCCGCGGCGGAGGATATCCTGGATGGGGGGTTTAATGCGCGGCCGAGCGCCAGGCCGGGCCGTGCGCGTGCGGCCACGAGTTTTGGTCGCGGCTTCCGGGGCGTCGTCCGCTTGGTCGTCGACGTCTCCCAGGTCAACGTCGTTGCGGTAAGAGCGGCCTCCAAAATCAATCGGACGGGACGGATCGAAGCCTCCCTGACGATAGTATTGCGGCTCGATGTCGCTGATGTGCAAAAAGCCGTTGCGGCCCACGCCGAAGTCGACGAAGGCGGCTTGGATGCTTGGCTCGATATTGACGACTTTGCCTTTATAGATGTTCCCGACGTAGTTGTCCTGGCTGGTCCGTTCGATGTACAGTTCTTCCAAAACTCCATCTTCAACGATCGCGATCCGGCATTCTTCCGGTTGGGCGACGTTGATCAACATTTCCTGCTTCATTCGGTTGCTTTCTAGGTCGGCAAGGGCGATGAGCCCGTAATTCGTCGTCGCCAGCGAAGTGCGCGAAGTCAAGCCGGTGATGGTTCATGGCTGCAACTCCACGACAGTGCGCACCAGGGACCAGACGGCCGACTCGAGGTCGTCTCCCAGCCCAAGGCGGCCAGCACATCGCGCGGCCGGGCACCGGCTTCGTGCGTGGCTTGCAACCGCATCCGCAACCGGTCCTCGCCAACTTGCAGATCCTCGATCAAAGGTCGCACGTCGACCGGCATATCGCGTCCGGTGCGTGTGACGGGCCAGGACTCTGCTGCCAGCAGCCGGCTAACGGCGGCGGGCAAATCGGCGCGGTGGTGCGGTGGCACCGGCACTTCATAGGACAGGCTGCGAAGCTGAGCTTTCTTGGTACCCGCGGGCACGATTTCAGCCGTTTGGAATGATAAGCCGACAGGCGCCTGGGAAGCCAAAGCCGCGAGCAATTGTGGCGGCGGCAATGCTTCCTGCAAATCGACCTCCATGACCTCATCCAGACCGGCAATCCCCAACCCTAAGGCCGAAGGAAAACTCATCCGCGGTTTGGGATGAAACCCTTCGCTCATGCGGAAAGAAATGCCGGCCCGGCGGAACAGTCGTTCCATCGTGCGCACGAGATCCCGATGGCTGATCAGCCGCAGATCTCCCTGCTTGCGAAAACGAATTCGAACTCGGTATGGAACCATGCGTTCCATTTCTCCCGGCCACTGCCGTCGTGGCCGGGCCTCACGAAAATAACCACCGTTGCCGCGTCGACCCCATGTCGCCGCGGCGGTTGTCTCACAATCTCGTCCTCGGTGCTGCTGGCTGTCCCTGTTTTACGAGGTCAATTCCGGCAGCACCCTCTTGAGCTCCTCACGCAAGTAGCTCTTGATGTTTTGAGCGTTTTCCATGGTCATGGCCCGCTTGGCCACCGCCTCGCATTGGGACACCGTGACCGTGCGGCAGACCTTCTTAATTTCCGGAATGGCGCTGGGCGGCACGCTAAACCGTCGCAGACCCATGCCCAGTAAGAGCATCGTGTGGAGCGTACTGCCGCTCATCTGACCGCAAACGTTGACCGATACACTCGCCCGGTTGGCTGCCCGCAAAGCCATATCGATCAGCTTCAGGACAGCCGGGTCGCAGGCGTTGTACAAGCCGGCGACGTCTTTATTGCTGCGGTCGACCGCCAAAGTGTACTGTATCAAGTCGTTCGTGCCGATGCTGATGAAGTCCACCTCTTCCACGAAACTGTCGATCATCATGACGGCCGCGGGCACTTCGACCATCATCCCGACGGCCAAATTGCGGTTGAAGGAGATCCCCTGCTCTTCCAGGTCTTCCATGACGTCGGCCAGTACCATCTTGGCTTGACGCAATTCGAGCAGCGTGCTGACCAGCGGGAACATGACCCGCACGTCGCCCAAAACGCTGGCTCGCAGAATGGCCCGCAGTTGGGTGCGGAAAAGAGGCAAGTCCTTTAGCGACAGTCGGATGCTGCGCAGGCCAAGGAACGGGTTGCGTCCCGGATCCGGGTCATGGTGCGTCAGGAGCTTGTCCGCTCCCAAATCCAAGGTGCGGATCACGACTGGCTTTCCGGCCATGTCTTGCACCACGCTGGCATAGGCCTGGTAGTGGACGTCTTCAGTCGGTTCGACCTCGGCCCCCAGGTACAGAAACTCGGTGCGGTAGAGGCCGATACCGTCGCTGCCGCGCTCCACGCAATGGATGACTTCGTTGGGAAATTCAATGTTCCCCAGCAGCTCGATGCGCACTCCATCGGCCGTTTCGGCCGGCAGCTCGCGCAGCGTTTCCAACCGTGCGGCCCGGGTCCGGTGCTGCTCCATCTCGTGGCGATAGAGAGCAATGGTTTCTTCATCGGGCTGGACGATGACCAGTCCCTGATCGCCGTCGATGATCACGATGTCACCGCCGGAAACATCCGACAAGAACGGCCCGGTGCCGACCACGGCCGGAATTTCCAAGCCCTCGGCGACGATTGCCGTATGACTGCCGGGACCTCCGATTTCAGTGGCAAAGCCGCGCACGAAGTTGCGATTCAGGTTGGCGGTTTCGCTGGGCGTCAGGTTGTGGGCCAAGACCAGCACCGGAGAAATCAGTTGTCCCAGCTCTTCCCGGCGGCGTCCCAACAGGTTGCGCAGCAGCCGCTTCTCGATGTCGAAAATGTCATTGGCCCGTTCGGCCAGATAGCTATTTTCCAGGGTCTGGAAGACCTTGGCATAGCGGCGCAGCGCGCGGCTGACGGCATATTCGGGGGAATAATGCCGCTCGCGAATCAGCACATCGAGTTCCGCGCAAGCTTGATATCGCGCAGCATTTGCAGATGGGCCGCGAAAATGGCCCCATACTGCTCACCGAGCTCGCGATTGACCGCCTCGAGGTTGCGCTCGATTTCGGCGCCGGCGGCAACAATGGCCTGATCCAGCCGCTCCAACTCGTGTTCCACGGCATCGCGCGCGACAAAGCGGCGAGGAATTCGAAATCCCTCGTTGTCCATGACCAGCGCTTCGCCAATGGCCACGCCGGGCGAAACTGCGATGCCTTGTAGTTTTTGCACGGAGGCGAGCGGCTAACTAATTGTGCGGGTTATCGTTCTCGCCGAAGTCCTGGCGGACCAATTCCGTCAGGGCGTCCAGCGCTTGCTGGGCATCGGGCCCAGTCGCCTCGAATTGCAGTTCGGAACCGGCGACGGCCGCCAGTGTCAACATGTCCAGAATGCTCTTGCCGTCGACTCGGTTACCGTCCTTGATTACGACGATAGTGGATTGAAATTGCAGGGCCAACTTCACAAACATGTCCGCGGGCCGCGCGTGGATGCCCTGGGGGTTGGTCACGAGGATCGTGGCGGTTGCTTTCTGTTGATTCACGGCGTGCCAGCTCAGGACGCGAACCCGTTGTTGTCGGCCTCTTCCAGCAACTGACGAATGTCGTCCGCCGTTTTGGCCTGCTTCAAGAACTTGCAAAACGTCTCGTCGCGCAATTGGCGGGCAATGTTCTCCAAGGCCCGCAAATGGTCCCCAGGGCGGTCCGGCGGCGAAATCAGCAGGAAAAACAGTTGGACTTTTTCGCCGTCGAGGCTGTTGAAGTCGATGCCTTCGCCGCTGACTCCCACGGTGCCGACCAGTCGTTGAACGCTGGGGTGCTTGGTGTGCGGGACAGCGACTCCGCGGCCGATGCCCGTGCTGCCCAACTCCTCTCGCTTCATGATCGCTTTGACGATGCTTTGCAATTCGCCATCGGCTATTTTTCCAGCCGCCAGCAGCGCGCCGACCATCTCACGGATCACGCCTTCTTTGTCTTGGGCCTCCAAATTGGCCCGGATGGCTCCGGTAGCCACAAAGTCGGCAAACTTCATAGTCCCCACAGTCCTTTCTCTCCAGGTGCGTACATTGCGGCCAGGGAAACCGCCCGCCGTCATTCCGGCTGGGCCCACGTTTTTTGTCCTCGGCAAAAACCGTTTGATCGACCAAACCGTCAAACTGTTCCAACCAAAGCCGTAAGTCTACTCGCCCGAGGGATTGGGTTCGAGCGGCGCTTTGGCCTGCCGAGGACTTTCGGCGCGGTGATGATCCTGGACCTTTTCTTTGTATTTCCGCAACTGTTGTTCGATTTTATGAATAGCACCGTCTAGCGCCGCCAGCAGACTTGTCGATTGCTCCGTGGCCACAAAATCATGTTTGTGCTCGGCCGAGACCAAGACGTCAACGGTCGGGGACTGTTCGTGCTCCAAATCAACCGTAACCTCAATAAACGAGAGGCGTTCGAAGAGCCGCCCCATGCGATCCACCTTGGCGGCTATCTTCGACCGCGTGGCGTCACTCAACTGTCCATGCCGCGTGGAAATGCTGATTTGCACCTAAGTATCTCCTGTTGCTAGCCCGATTCCGGGTGTTAGCTCACCGCTTCGATGCGGACCGCGGATTGGAAGCAGGTCATTTTAGCGACCAAGTCCCCGGTCCACAAACGCAAAGCGACTCGGCTCCGCGAGCCGAGCCTCAGCGATGTTAAGTCTAGCTCTCGCAACCGGTGCAGCGGAAGAGGCGCGCCGGCCGGGAATGCCAGGCCGATCGGAGTGGCCCGGGGCCCGCCCCAATTGCGAGAATCCCGACAATCCCTCGAAGGGGATCGCTAGGCCGGTCGTTGAAGGTTGGTCGGTAGGCTCGGGGGAGTAGGTGCCGCTGGGCCAAAGCGATGAATCCCGGCAGAATTACGCGGTTCCAGGTCCGCCGCTATTCGGGCTCCGTCGCCGGCGGACGTGCGGACCGTGGCCCCCCGGCCGCTTTGGCCGGGGACGCCGACGCGGGCAAGATCTTGCCATCTTTTACCCGCTCTTTCCACTTTAGATATTGCGGACGGCGTTTTGCCACCGGAGACTCTGGCCGGTAGAACAGGGTCAGGCCGGTGATGTTCTGCAGGTTCCAGAAGCTCAGCACGCGGTAATCCAACGAGTCGTGATTCAGGTATTCCACGAGTTTCGTGGCCGCTCCATCCTTAAGATCCTCCGGGGAATAACCCCATAGCATGCGATACAACTCGTCGGCTTCCGCGCCGCGGTGCTTCTCGAAAGCCTGCCGGACGAGCGCAGCCGTTTTGGGACTTCGGGCCAACGCCGCTTTCAAAGCCTCGATGTGTCTGGGCCATTCGGTCCGCTGATCGGCATCATTCAATGCCGCCACGAACGGCTCAAACTCTCCCACGTAACCCGAACAGCGAACCGCCAGCGTGCGAACTTCGGCGCGCCGACTTTCCGCCAGTTCCTTTAGACTCATTGACACCATCCGATCCAACGTAATTTCGTGCTCCAAAGATGAGGCGGCTCGCTGATCAAGCGCTGTAAGGTTGTCCGAGGCAATCCACTTCGGCTGTTCGGTCCCGTCGAGTTCGACGACCGGCGGAGGAGATAGCCGGCGTCCGGCCGGTGCCCGCATGGCGGTGACCTGGCCGTTTTCTTCCCAGCGAATTTCGCCGCTCGTGGAGTAGAGATCGATCGCTTGGACGGCCGGCTGCGTTTCGGGATTCTGGCCCGGCACGAGCAGATGTCGCACTTCAATGGCCAACCCAGATTCAGCGTCCAGAAAGGTCACCAAACCGGAATGATCCCCGAGTCGCAGTCGGACCAGGTTTCCGGCCCTGCCGATCGTTACCAACACCAGGCGGCCATAATCGAGTGCAATACCGGGGACGCCTTGGGCATCGAGCCCGGTCAATTCAAAATCCGCAGCTCCGATCGGTTGGACGCTAAGGCCGGTCAACAACGTGATCGAGGGCCTAAACGTGGGGAGCGAGAGCAAACGATCCGACCCCAACAGGATCGCCTTCGCCTGCACCCGACGCCAGGTCGAACTCGGCTGATCAAATCTCAATAAGATATCCCCGGATAAGTAACGGCCAATCCCCTCGCCACTGGTTTCAAACGCGGGGGGTGAATCTCCGATGCGCGGCGGCGTCGCGGGGTTGCCCGCGGCCGGCGGCGTTTCGACAGGAAGGGTAGGCTTAGCCGGGTCCGGTTTAGACGCTGTCGGCTCTAGCGGCATTTCGGCCGCAGCGACGGGTCGCCCCACGTTGCCGTCGTCGGCAGGTTTTGGCTTCATAGGGGCACCGCTGGCCGGCTCTGGCGGCAACGGTGCCAAGGGGCTATCGTCGTTCCCAGTATCCGCCGGTTTGGAGAAGGTGATTGGGGGCGCCGGCTGGTTTTTCTGATTCGACTGGGGGACAGGCGCTTCCAGCACCGCACTCGGCGATTCCGGCGGCGTGTCCGAGTTCGTGACTTTCGGTTCCTCCAGCTTGGGGGCCTCCGGTTGGTCGCTAGCAGCTTCAGGACGTGCTGGCGGAGCACTGCCGCCAACGGGCACGTCGCTCGTCGGTTCGCCGGGCTCGCGTTGGAACCAATTCGCCGCGGTTTCTCTCCATTCCGGTGGTGCGACGACCGCCAGGATTCCCGACGTCAACAGTGCCGCGATCAGCAATACGGCGGCTACAGGCCAGAACCGCGAGCGCGATTCGCGTAAATAATCGGGCACTTCCGGTCGCGAGCGGCGAAGGGCCGGCGCAGCGGCAATTACCGGCGGCGGGGCAGTTTCCGAGTCAACCGGCGGCGCAGGTGCCGGGGTGCGCGGGCTAGTGACGGTGTCGGCCTGGTCGATTACACCATAAATACGCTCGCGGGCAGCCGGATCCACATCGGCCGGCTCTCCTAGCACGAGCGTAAGGATCTGGTGACAAGCGGCCACTTCCGCCAAATGGGAATCAGATTCGAGGCAGATTTTCTCAAAGTCGGCAACGCGTTCGGCCGGCAGCGTGTTGTCGAGATATTCCGCGACGGAATTGGCGTCTCCCGCCAGCCCGCGACCGTTCAACGGGGGCGCCGGCAATCTCAAGCGACGAATGCAATCGCGAGTACGTTGGACAAGTTCCGTGGCAAACTTGCTCTCATCGATCTTTTTGCGAAGATCCTCGCTGTCTTGCGGTTCTAAAATATCGTCAAGATAGGCAAGCAGCGTTCGTAGCGTGAGTCGCACGGCGGTAAACTCCCGATTCTTCAGTTGACCGGTGATTGTCCAGTGAGTCACTGGGCAATAATGGTGGCACTCGGTCTGACATGATGAATAGTGAGGCACCGGTTCGAAATCCGTACAAAATTCCGCAGAGAATTCCGCTTAGGGGTGCGGATCAGGTTGCCGTGGAATCCTGAAGCCCTTTTCAGGGAAGAGCTTATGTAGAACGTCGATCGGCAGTGGCGGCGCGACGCGGTTCGCAACGTTCGCACACCGTATCAACGTGTCAGCCGGTCGTTTCCTCGAAGGACACTAAACGGGGCGTCCACAATGGTGGCGTCGCCACGGATTCTTCGAGAAAATTCTCCGCATCCGCTCGCGCGGATGCGTCGTCAGGCCCGTTCGGCTTGCTGATCGAGCTTCTGGACGGAGCGGTTCCGACCAGAAATCCCAACGAAGCCAGCGCCATAAAGGCAGCCACCAGACCCGGATGCAGCGGTGGTTGATGGCTTGCAATTCGCCAAACGGGCCGTTCCCAGCCGTCTTTTGTGCGTACCCAATCGTCGTGGGCCGGTCCATTTTCTTGCACGGCCGGCGTGTGGGAATCGCGCCACATCGCAGCGCACCCAATCAACGCCACCAACACGCTAGCGAGTGCGACGATACGGAGGGTTTGCAGGCTCACGAGGAAATGCTCCGGCGGACAGAGTCGCCGATCGATCTTCGTTGAAACTTCGATTCTGATGAAGCCGGCGAGTCATTAGTTCCAGGGCACTTTCGGGGCCAAATGGCGGATCTACGGCTGTGCTCGATACGCAAGTCAATTAATCAAAGCAGTTTGCAAACAATGCTTTGGCCCAAGACGCTGGTGGCACGTTTCCAGATTGCATCGCTGCGCCCTGCGCGATGTGGCGATGAGCCATCATTGTCTGGTTTTCGCGACGCAATGCCGCCGCACCGATGGTTCGTTGGACGCGAGGGTCGGGCGTTTTGCCATGCGGCCCGAGATGAGGTAGGTTTCAGGGTGAAGACGTCGGCTGCGGGAGTTCTGCCGCCGGGTACCGTAGCCCTCGTCAATGAGCGGGAAAATTAAGAATGAGCGCACCTGTTTCTGCGAAGGCTGGCGACCTGCGTAAGCTCTTGACAGGCGCCCAATTGCCGGCTTTGCCTCAAAGTGCCATTAAGCTGTTGGAATTGGCGCAGAATCCGGACAACGGCCCGCCGGAATTCGCCAAGCCGATCGAAGCCGATCCAGGACTGACGGGCCAGGTCTTGCGGTTTGTGAACTCATCGTACTTCGGCTTCGTGCGGGAAATATCCAGCGTGAAGCTGGCGATCAATCTGGTTGGCATCCGCACGATCAAGAACTTTGCGCTGTGGAGTGCGGTGTTCAGCTTGATGCCCAATCCGAAGTGCGGGCCATTCGATCTCAAGAGCCTCTGGCAGGATTCACTCAGGCGAGCCTTGTTTGCCCGCAGATTTGGCAAGCTGCTGGGACTAAAAGAGGCTGAAGAGGCTTTTGCCGGGGCCCTTTTGCAGGACATGGCAGTGCCGTTATTGGCCAAAGAATTACCCCTAGACTACGCCGCGCTCCTGGCGGATCGCGACGGAGGCAAACGCCGGCTTTCCGAATTGGAGCGGGAACGCTTTGGTTGGACGCACGCGGATGCCGCCGCCGAAATGGCTCGGAGTTGGAACCTACCGCATGAATTCGCGGAATTGGTCGAGCGGCACATCATCTTCGATCCATGCACGATTCAGCAGGGCCTTCCGCCGTTGCAAGCCGCGGTCACCCTATCGTCGTTACTCCCGACAGGCTCCGACCCGACCTGGACGGACGCAGCGGCCTTTGATGATGCGTTTCATCGCTGGTGTCCACAAAACCAGCAGCCGATTACGGAATTGCTTGCACAGGTCGACCAGGAGTTCACCGAGTTTGCACCCGTGCTCAAACTCGCCACGCCGGCCAAGTCGCTACGGGCTAGCTACCAGGAAGCGACTGCCGAGGTTTGAGGCGGCGAACCCTGTCGCTGGCCGGTCGACTCAATGGTCGTGCTTGAGCAGGTCTTACCTGTCCGTTTTGCGGCGTGTCTATCTCGACGCGGGTGGATAGATTTCGGCACGCTGAGAGAAAGCTATAATGGGGGGTGTCATATGTCCTTCGCCTCCATTCCTGCACGCGAATATGCCGGCGATATTTTGTATTAATCCAAAATGTCTTGCGCATACCCGCAATTTTCGTGGGCGACGGCAGCCGTTAGTCATGTCGTGTTTCGGGGTTGCGACGCAATCCGAGAATCTCGAAATTTGGCGTCGGCAAAACCCCAGTTAGAATTAAGATGAAAGAGGATACATTTCTGCAAAGAGTGAGTGAGTTTGTGCAGGAGATGCCAAGCGTGTCGATTATTCGTGTTCGCCGGCAGCAATTCGTGCGACAAGCCGAAGGATACTTGGAACTCGGCATGGCACAACATGCCCTCGACGTATTAGCCCGTTGCGGGTGCGCAGAGTCGCTGCCCGGCCCGGCCTGTTACTTACGCGGAGAAGCGCTTCGCGCGTTGCAGCGGTATGACGAAGCTTCAATGGCATTGCTGCGGGCAGCAGAATTCTTGCCGGAACGGTCAACCGAAATCGGATTGGCCCTGGGATGGTGCTATAAGCGTATTGGTCGTTTGGAGTTGGCGATTCAATCGCTCGAGCGGGCGTTGCGGAACGACCCGGATCACGCCCTCTTGCATTATAATCTAGCGTGCTATTGGAGCTTGGCCGCCAACAAGCGGGAGGCTCTGATGTTCCTTGCGCGGGCCCTGGAACTGGATCAGGACCTACGCGATTTAGTAGCCGACGAGACGGACTTCGACAATGTCCGGACGGATCCGGCCTTTAAGGCTCTGACAGCTGTGATTGTCTGAAATCAATCCAGCCCAGCATCTGAAATCAATAGAGCCCTGGCCGGCAATGCTCGCCGGCCAGGGCTCTCTTTATGAAACTCCGCACTACGCATTAAGTGTTGAGTTTAGAAGCGGAACAGCACCCCGGCGAATCCGCCGTTCAATAGCAGGCTGCCGTTCGTCTTGGGTTGGAGAAATCCCTGCTGATCGGCGAGATACGGCAGGAACTGGTTATCAGACAGTGCCAATTCGGTGATGGCTACCATGCGGTAGCCACCGTAGATGGTCCAACGGGGCGATAGCATGTAGTTCGCACCGATGTCGAGCTGGGCCAGCGTCGAGAACGAAGTTTTATTGGCTTTCAGATCGAAAGTGGAGTACCCGTCCCCGGTGTAGAGGGTGTTTTGGGTCGAGGCCGCATTGCCGAAGACGCCGACCTTGGGAATGATGAACACGCCGAGCCGCGGCGTGAAGTAGTGGTTCAACACGACGCCGACCTGGGGGCCAAGCAGGTTGTTAACCGAACGGTTACGGAGGTAGCCTTCGTAGGCGCCGCCGCCATCGCCAAAGTTGTGACCACCGGCCACAGAGCCGTAGGTCAACGTTTCATCGAAGCGGAAGTAACGGATGCCGGCCAGCCAAATCGCTTGGGTGCGGCCGTTGCCCAGATACGTCGAGCTTAGGAAATTGATTTCCGCATTGTTGATGCGGTCCACTCGCGAGAGAGTTTGCGAGTGGGCACCGTCGAAGAAGTAGCTGGAGGGCGTTGAGCCGCCGTTCAAGCTGCTGTTCATCATCACCGTGCCCGTCTGGGTTTGCTCATTGATTGGCGTACCCAGAGTGTTGGTCGGAGACGTGACGCTGGACGTGCCCACCAGCGGGCTGACACCCCAGTACGTGGCGGCGATGCCGCACATTCCGCAAGAGCCGCAGCAACCACCGGCGCCGCCACCGCCAATTCCGCCGGCCGCGCCGCCACCGAAGGGCATGCCTCCGCCGCCGATGCCGCCACCGGCCAAGCCGCCGCCACCGATCCCGCCGCCACCGATCCCGCCACCGCCACCACCACCGCCACCGCCACCGCCAAACCAACCGCCCAAGGTCACTTCTCCGCCGCCGCCCCAGCCAGCTTTAGCGAATTGCGTATTCATTAGCTGGTTTGAGTTGGTCGTTGTATCGTAGGTGGTCCAAAAGCGGTTGGCGTCGTTGCGCGTCAGAGCGATTCCGCCGAGAGACGCGAAGAAAAGTCCGCCGACGCCGCAGCCGCCACACCCACCAGCGTCACATCCGCAGTTCCCCCAACCGCCTTTGAAGGCGTTCGTAAACGGGCTGCCACCAAGCAGTCCGCTGCCGCCGCCGCTAGGTCCGTAGCTGCCCCCCTGTAACGTCGGGCCCGAGCCGAAGTTGCTTGATCCGCCCGTACTCGATTGGTCCGAGGGGCTGGACGAAAAATTGTCCGGAGTGGGGGTCGCAATTCTTTCGGGCTGACTGCCGATTCCCTGATAAGGTGGTTCGGCATTGCTCAGGGCAGAGGCCGGACGCAGCCCGCCTGGCTGGTAACCGTACGCAGCAGGGGGAGGCGAGCCGTACGCAGCAGGCGGCGGCATAACGTCCGGTACGGCCAGTAACGAAGGTGAACTATACGCATTGCTGGCCGGCGGAGCCGAGCCATAACCGTAGTTCTGCGCCTCGAGAGCCGAAGTGGCTCCCCAAAATAGCGCCGAGCCAAACATCAACGTCGAATAAAACGATCTCATCGCAACAGACTCCTTTCGGGACGTGGATTCCTTGCCAGTTCCAGGCCGGACAAGGCGAATTTCCCAAACAATCGAGAGCAAGTGCTCCCGGGTCGTGGAAATCCGTTCCACTCACAAACAGTCCGTTTCGCAACACAACAGAGATCGTCGAGACGGCGGGGTGAATTTGGGTCAAAAGCGACTCAGGGCACAGGTTTTCTTGAATCTATCCTGCGCAAATCGGTGCTAACGTTGTGTCGCGAATCGCAAGCAAAGGGTCGCGCCGCCCCGCGCACGGAAAAACCGCTACGGTGCGCAGGAATGGCCGGCAGAAGCGGCAAAAAAAGAAGTCACCGCGGTTGGAAACATGAAAGGCGCGAAACGTAGCCCACGATTCGCGCGCTGTCAAAAGACTCGCGCGGTCGGGCAACCGGAAGCGCTCGTGCGTTTCGCGCCGCTTATGCAGGCCGGGTGCCCCGGAACCAAGGCGTTTTTCATCCCAGCCACCGGTCGAATCGATTGCCCGCGATGGTATAATCAGGCAATCGGGCATGTCGTGTGATGGTCGCGGAGTTTACCAGGATTCTCAAGGAGGTGGCACGGGTGTTCCCTCGACTATTGCGGGCACACGGCAAGGGCCGCAGGGCATTTGATTGGTGTCGGTTCTGGTCGAGGGATCTCACATCTCATTTCGCCAATCGGCTGCGAGGTTGAAGACATGTCGTTCTGGACTTTCTTGGCGTCGCTGTTCGCACTGGTTTCTTTAGTCCTGGGCTTTTTCGCCTGGTTTCCCGAGCTGTTGATTGATTTGCATCAGCGCCTGACGGATCGCGACGCCGTTCGGGAACTCGACGGGGCCCACTACAGCTTCCTGCGATTGACGCGGCGGGTCTGCGCCGTGCCCATGGCGGTTTGCCTTGTAATCTCGCTGTGTTTCGTCAGGGCGGCCGTCAATGACGCGCGCACGAGGGAGGCTCGCGAGCAGCACGATAACGAGCGTGAAGAAAAGATTCGAAAATATGGCGTCGGAAGTATCTACTCGCAGGCCTGGCAGGCCTCGCAGGGGAAAACGGCTCAGCCGGGAGCAGACAGTAAGCCGTCAGCGCTGAATCAACCTTAGGACGCAGCGCAATTGAGCCTGACGTCCGGCACGGGTCTTGCGCGTTTAACCAGCGTTGGCCAGGGAAGGGCTGGGGGCGATCGACGCGGCGTGTAACTCGCGGGCAAGTTGCGAGTAGTCGGCGGCCCCGTGCGAATCGGCGGCATAGCCGAAAATCGACTGCCCGAAACTCGGGGCCTCGGCCAGCCGGATATTGCGGCGAATTCGCGTCTGAAACGTCTGGGCATCCGTCCACGGCGTATGGGGCTGCCGGACATTGCCGAAGAACTTGTCTACGTCGTGGATCACCTCGGCCGCCAGCCTGGTGCCGGACTCATACATACAGTACACGATGCCGGTCAGCCGCAGTTGGCCGTTCAAGCGTTTGGCAACCAAGTCGATCGTTTGCAGCAACTTACTCAGGCCGTGCAGGGCCAGAAAGTGCGGTTGCAAAGGCAATAAGACCTCTTCGACGGCCGCTAGGGCATTGAGCGTCAGGATTCCGAGCGACGGCGGGCAGTCGATAAGAACGTAGTCCAGGGGCTCGTTCAACTCCGCCAATTTGTCGCGCAAGATCACTTCGCGTCCGACGACGCCTGCAAGTTCCACTTCGGCAGCCGCCAAATCAATATGCGAGCCGACGACCAGCAGATTTTCATCGACCTGCTGCCAAACATCGGCTAACCGGGCGTCGTCGGTCAGAACATCGTAAACGCTTTTGGCGTCGCGCGTGGGTGCCAGCCCCAGGTGCAACGTGGCGTGAGCTTGCGGGTCGAGATCGATCAGGCAAACCCGCTGGCCCGCGGCCGCCAGCGCAGCGCTAAGATTGACCGCCGTGGTCGTCTTTCCGACGCCCCCCTTTTGGTTGATAATGGCAATTGAGCGCATACAGCGGAACTCCGTTTCCTCAATCCAAAAAGGGCGAGACCGCTTCCCGCGGCAGGGCGGATTATAGATTGTCCGCCATAACCGGCCTAGACGAGTCGGCGCGGCTCTGGGGGGCAACCGAGCCGCACAAATCGTGGCCAGTGCGGGAAATCCTGCGACGTTCGTGCCGCTCGTTGCGTCCGGCTAGCGACGCTATTTGGCTGGGCCGTTGGGGACGGGATTGGCGGCGGTGAATTGCTCGGCCGCAAAATCCGCCAGTATTTTGGCTGCCGCTGGATCTAGAATTGCTGTGCCGATCCTTCCGTTGAGGGCTGCCAGTCCGGTTTCCGGAGCCAGCAGGACCAGGCTGGAAGCCTTGTCATCGTCGAAGCGCAGGGCCAGTTTCCAGCTTTGCGGGAAAGAGCATGGCGGGGTCGTCCAATCGAACGATCGGTCTTGCACGAGCAACCGCCGCACGTTGCTGAACCCACGCGCCTGACTTATTTCCACGCGCTGTAGAACGACAAACGGTTCTGCAGGGTTCGTGACAACTTGTGCTGCAGGGCCGGCCTGGTCCATTTCACCAATCTGGAGGAGATCGGCCTTGGGAGCACTGGCGATCCGCAACGCCGCCTCAGGGCCCCAGAATTCCAAACAACGGCGGGTGGTTTGAACATTCCAATACCAACTGAACCCGGCCGCCATCGCGGCCAAAGTGATCATGCCCACGCTCAGCAATTGCCCCTGCTTTAGCATCCGTTATTCCTGATTGGCTTTGGCGGCAACCGGAGCCACTTCCCCTCGACGCACCCCCTAGTATACTTTGGCCAGAGGATTTCCAATGCCAGTGGGAGCTGGTCCGCGGAAATAGCAGACGGTGTGGAACGAAAGGCTCCGATGGCTGGCAGCAATTCGGGTGTGATCAAAAACAGAGCGAATCTGACAGGCTGCTTTGTTAAAGAAAGGGCAGTTTAGGCAAACCATGGCGAATGAGTTTGATCCGTATCGCGAAGCCTTGGTCATGGAGACCTCGACGATTTGGCCGGAGGAGCACGACGATCTTGAACCGGCTGAACGGTGGCGGATCGAAGAGCGCCTGCATGCCGAGCCTCAAAAGGCGGCTGACCTGCTCTATGTGCGCACGCATACGGGTTTTAGCCGTCAAATCACGGTCACTTCGGAGGATTTGAACCGGGTCCGCTGAAATGTCCGCCCGGAGCGAGCCAAGATGCCGAGTGTTGGCTCTCCCAAGACAGGCGGCACCCGACGGCACCAAGGGTTGCAGCTTCCTATTCTGTTCCGGCTTTCCCGCGCTTTTTAAGAAAGTCGTATTTGTCACCGGGATGCCAAAGGACTCACCACGAGGATATTTTTCCCGTGCCGCCAGGATTTAAATTGGTCGAGGTCCGGCTGGCCGATCGCAGCTACGTGATCGAGATTGCCACGGGCAATCTGCCGCGGTTGGGCCGCTTCGTTGCCGAACAGCGCAAGTGCACGCATGCCGTCATCGTGACGGATAGTCACGTGGAAGATCCGCATGCCAACCGCGCCGCCCAAAGTCTGGCCGACGCCGGCGCGGCGGTGGACTTGCTGGTCGTCGAACCCGGCGAGCAAACCAAGTCGGCCGACAGCGTGGCCTGGCTTTGGCAAAAGCTGCTGGAGCTCGGCACCGACCGTCGATCGATCGTGGTTGCCGTGGGAGGCGGAGTTGTCGGCGATTTGGCCGGGTTTGTGGCGTCTACGTTTGCGCGCGGATTGGCTTATTACCAGGTTCCTACCACCTTATTGGCCCAGGTCGATAGCTCCGTGGGGGGCAAGGTGGGCATCAACTTGCCCGGCGCCAAGAATATGGTGGGAGCTTTTTGGCAACCGGCCGGCGTGTTGGCGGACACCGACGTGCTGGCCACATTGCCCGACCGGGAATACCGGGCCGGTCTCGCGGAAGTAGTCAAGTACGGCGTGATTCTCGATGCCGAGTTCTTTTCCTACCTTGAGGCGCATGCCGCCGACCTGGCGGTGCGAGAGCCCGACGTATTGACCACCACGATTGCCCGTTGCTGCCGGCTGAAGGCCGACGTTGTCGAGCAGGATGAACGGGAGGAGACGGGGGCTCGGGCCGTTCTGAATTACGGCCACACGTTTGGGCATGCGCTGGAGACGGTGACTGGCTACGAGACCTGGCTGCATGGCGAGGCGGTGGCCATCGGCATGATGTGCGCTGCGCGGCTCGCCGAGCGGTTGGGACGTATCGGCCCCGACCTGACGGCCCGCCAGTTGGCGCTGCTGACAGCCCTCGAATTGCCGGTCGACGTGGGCGACGTCGAGCATGAGGCATTGCTTTCCGCGATGCAGCGAGACAAGAAGGTTGAGCATGGGCGGCTGCGCTTCGTGCTGCCGAGCCGTCTCGGCCACGTTGAATTGGTTGGCGACGTACCCCCTTCCGACGTCGCTGCCGCGTTGGCCTGATTACGGTATGCTAGTGCTCTGATGTCCTGGATAAGTCCTCCGTGGCCTGTGGGGCGGTGCGGTTGCATGATGGTCGACTTATCATTAATGGTCCCTGGGGATAATCCCGAGGCGGCTGCCGAAGTTACCCGAATTCTGGCTTTGGCCGGCTATCATTGCACGGTGCGCCATGCGACGACGCGCGACTCCTTCGAGGCGGCACTGGCCTGGTCGCCGGCTTCGATCCACAAGGAAGATCGCTGGCGGACGATGATCGATCGTCTGCCGTTGGCTTGTCTGTTGAGCGACGCGGATTGGCGCTATACGCATTGGAACCCTCCCGCCGAGCGGATATTTGGTTTTCGTATCAGCGACGTGCTTGGCAAGCATCCGTTTGAAACGATCGTGCCCCCAGAATCCGAACCGCTCGTTCACGCGATCTTCGGCCGGCTGGCAGCGGGCGACATGTCCGCCCACGGGACTTGCACCAACCGCACGCGAGACGGCCGCACCATTTTTTGCTCGTGGCACAATACTCCGCTACTGGATGATGAGGGTAAGTTTTTGGGCCTCATGTCCTTGGCGGAAGATATTACGGAGCGTCAATTGGTCGAGGAGACTCGGGCAAAGTTGCAACACGCCTTGGAAGAGATGAACGGCGAATTGGAGTCCGTGCTGTATGTCACGTCCCATGACTTGCGCAGTCCGCTATTGAACATCCTGGGATTCTCCGGCGAATTGTCCCGCCATTGCCAGCAGTTGCAGGAAACGCTGAAGTCGGAATTTCCGGCGGCGTTCGCCGGGCGTTCAACGCGTTTGGCTTTAGAACGTGAAATTCCCGAGGCGCTCCACTTTATCCATGCCAGCGCGAACAAGATGGATGGATTGCTGACCGGCTTATTGCGGCTCTCCCGGCTGGGGCGACAGCCCTTGGTGACCGTTGAACTGAACATGAATCGCCTGCTGGCGCAGGTTTTGGAAACGATGAAGTTCCAGGTCGTGAGCAGTCGGACCGAAGTGGAGATCGACGACTTGCCGCCCTGCCGCGGCGATGCCACGCAGATCAACCAACTGTTCACCAACTTGCTTGACAACGCGTTGAAGTATCTGCGCCCGGCCGGCTAGGCCATATCAGGCTGAGTGGTAGAGTCTCGCAAGAGGCAGTGGTATACTGCGTCCAGGATAATGGGATGGGCATTGCCTCTCAATTCCAGGAACGAATCTTTGAATTGTTTCATCGTCTTGTGCCGGATCGCTGCCCTGGCGAGGGGTTGGGTTTAACCATCGCCCATCGTATCGCCGCGCGGCATGGCGGAAAAATCTGGGTTGAATCTACAGTTGAGACGGGTTCCAGTTTCTTTGTTTCGTTGCCTCTCTAGCGCGGAGAGGACTTCGTGATGAACCGTGATGTTGTGGTGTTGGTCGCTGAAGATGATCCCGGACACGCGGTTCTCGTCGAGCGAAATCTGCGGCGAGCTGGCCTGGTGAACGACATTCGCTTGTTTACCGATGGTCAAGAGATCCTGGATTTTCTGTTCGGCGAAGTGGTTGCCTCGCCCGAATTGCGAGACACGCAGTATCTGCTCCTACTCGACATCCGCATGCCCAAGATAGATGGCACCGAAGTGCTCCGACGCGTCAAGTCAGACGAGCGGTTGCGAAGAATACCTTGCGTCATGTTGACCACAACCGACGACCCGCGCAAATCGACAAATGCCATCGTCTCGGTTGTAATAGCTACGTTGTCAAACCCTTGGGGGCCGACCGGTTCATCGAAACGGTGCGGCGGTTGGGTTTGTTTCTGTCGGTGGTCGAGGTGCCGTCGGTGAATCAGGAGTGAGGCCATGCTGGAAGCGGCCGTTGAGGTCAACGAACCGCTGGTTCTCGTCGTCGAGGACGACCGCGGTCTTTCTCTGCTGGTCCAGCGACTCCTGGAACACCACGGCCTGCGCACGGTCGTCGTCGACAGCGGCCGCGAGGCCGTCGACTGGCTGGCGGAGAATCGGGCCGATCTCATGCTGTTGGATTACAGCCTGCCGGACATGCGGGCCGATAGGCTTATCGAATTGCTCGAACAGCAAAACTGCAAGGTGCCCTTCATCGTCGCCACGGGGCACGGCAGCGAGACCATCGCGGTCGAGATGATGAAGCGTGGCGCTCGCGACTATCTCGTCAAGGGATTTTCCTTTCTCGACTTGCTGGCTCCGCAAGTCAGCCGCGTGCTGGCCCAGGTGGAGAAGGAACGGAGGTTGGCCCGCGCCGAACAGGCTCTCCGCCGTAGCGAAGAACGGTTGCGCACGGTGATCGAGGCCAGCAACGCCGGCATCTGGGAATGGGATCTGGCGAATAATGTCGGGTGGTGGAGCGACGAAATCTATGACCTGACCGGAGTTTCGCGGGAGTTGTGTCCGGTGAGTTTATCCACCACGCTGCGCTGCATTCATCCGGACGACATGCGTTGGGTGCGCGATTCGATGAAGCGAATGAGCCCTGGAGAAGCGGTTCGGCTGGAGTTTCGCCTGGTCCGGCTCGACGGCGAGTGTCATTGGGTCTCGCTGAGCGGTAAATCGCAAGCCGATGCCCTGGGCCGGCCGGCGCGAGTCGCTGGTTCCGTGATCGACATCACCGATCGGAAGCGGGCCGAGATTGCCCTGGAGGCACGCGCTCGCCAGCAAGCCGCGGTGGCTGAATTGGGCCGACGAGCACTCGAAGGCGAAGACATCGGCCGGCTACTCGATGAAGTCGTGGATGTCGTCGTGAGGACGCTGGAAGTCGATTGCGCGGGTATTGGAGCTGCTTCCGGATAGCACGTTCAAATCGCGCAGCTCGGCGGGTAGTAGCAAGTGGGACCCCGCGGCCGCAACTACCGGCATTGGACCGGACATCCAGGCCCAACAGACGCTGACGACCGGCAACTCGATCATTGTCGCGGACTACGCTCACGAGCCCCGTTTCGGCGAGCCGGCCCCACCGGCCGGCGGACTGTTTAGCGGCGTGACCGTTTTAATCGACGGACCGTCGCGAACCTATGGCGTGCTGGCGGCCCACAGCGTGAAGAAACGTCTTTTCACGCAGGATGACCGGTACTTTCTCCAGGCCGTCGCCAACGTGGTGGCCGACGTGATCGATCGCAATCGGACGGAGGAAGAGGCTCGTCAGCGGCAGTCGCAGCTTGCGCATGTGATGCGGCTTAACACGATGGGTAAGATGGTGTCGGAGTTGGCGCATGAAATCAACCAGCCGTTGTATGCCATTGCCAACTATGCCGCGGCCTGCCGCGAAGTGCTGGAGACCCAGGCCGTGGAGGTGCCGGCCGAGATGCGGCACTGGATGCAGCAGATTTCGGACCAGGCCAACCGGGCGGGCGAAATCCTCCGCCGGCTCGGTGAATTCGTTCGCAAGGACGCTTCGCGCCGCGCTGCCATCTCGCTCAATACCCTGATTCGCAATGTGGCCGGACTGGTCGAAATTGATGCCCGAGTCAATGACGTGCAGTTGCAGTTGGAGCTTGACGACGCGGAGGCGCGAGTGTTTGTCGATCGCGTGCAAATCGAGCAAGTTATCGTCAACCTCGTCGTCAACGCCATCGAAGCGATGCAACACACGGAACCGCGCAGACGTCAGGTGAGAATCCGCACTCGAGTGGCTCAGAATCAGGTGCATGTCGAGGTGGAAGATGCCGGCCAGGCAGTCGACGACGAACAGTTCTTACATTTATTTGACGCCTTTTTTACCACGAAACCCACAGGCATGGGGATGGGATTATCGATAAGCCGGTCCATTATCGAAGCGCACAACGGGGAATTATCGGCAACTTGCAACGCGGAACCGGGCATGACCTTCCGGTTCTGGTTGCCACTAGCCTCGGGAGAATTTCAACATGCATGCTGATGCAACCGTTTTTGTCGTCGACGACGATCCCGCCGCGCGGGATTCCGTGGCGGCGCTTGTCCGCAGCAAAGGGCTTCCCGTTGCTACGTACGCTTCCGCGGAGCAATTTCTGACCGCGTTCGACTCCAGCCGCGTCGGCTGCCTGGTGGTCGACGTGCGCATGACCGGCATGACGGGATTGGATCTGCAAGAGGTGCTCCGCCAGGGCGGCAGTCGACTGCCGATCATCATCATCACGGGATTCGGAGATGTGCCAACGGCCGTGCGGGCGATGAGGGCCGGTGCGTTTACATTTTTGGAAAAACCTTGCCGCGACCAGGAACTTTGGAGTTGCATTCAAAAGGCGCTTGATGCCGCCGGCCGGGCGCGGTTGGAGGACATCCGCAAAGCCGATGTCGAGGCGCGACTGGCCCACTTGACTCCGGACGAACTACGCGTGATGCGCGAAATGGTGGCCGGAAAACCGAACAAGGTCATCGCGGCGGAACTCGATATCGGCCTTCGAACGGTCGAATTGCGGCGCGCCAATGTGCTCAAGAAGATGCACGCAGACTCGTTGGCCGAATTGGTGCGTTTGGCCCTGTTGATCTGGCAGACGCCACCGAACTGAAGGGCTTGCCTTTTCGTCCGGCGCGTTCCCGGTTTTAGTCGTTGGTGAGAATGGGGGAAACTTGGACCCAGTCAAAGTGAAGGAAGTCTTTCCGGCCTTCTTGGTCCTCTGGTTGTTGCTCGGCGTCGGGTCAACTGCTTTCTTCTATCTCAACCGAAACGTCGCGCTCAAGAAAAAGATACTTCTTCCATTTCTCATCATTACCGGCGTACTCTTTCTCGGGTTCGTCTGGCTGACGGATGCACCCAAACAGGTGCTGTTCGTCGCTGGGCCAATGGTTACCCTCATTACGATCCTCAATATGCGAGCCATTCGGTTTTGTGAAGCCTGCGGCCGGACATTGCACAACCCGAACCCGTTTTCTTCACTAAACTTCTGCTCAAAATGCGGTGCGCCATTGAAGTCGTAGAGCCTAGCGAATGCTTTCCAGCCGATGTGGCGGAGCCGGTAGGACCGCGGCTGAGTTTGGGCGTTAACTTGCCAACCCGCGGATTAGATGATTCATTAGCACAATTGCCGGTCCTGCGCCCGGACAAGCGATCGCCTGCTACGCGCTGTATTTTATCACCCGGCATCAAGCGGCACCTCCTGACGGCCGATGTTAATCTTGCCAAGCATGGATGAGTTTGCTGGTCGGGTAAAAACCGCCGGCGGCCGGTAGCTAAGGTCAGGGTGGCATTGCGGCCACGTTTGACGCACCGCGTTCACGGAAGGGACTTGGGCTCCCCCCCCGCACCCTTCGGACGGCGTGTGCTCCGTGGTTAAACCGATCCCGAGCTACCTGAAACTCGTCACTGCTGCCGCTGAGCCGCTCACCTGCGAGAGTGAGGACCTGCGGAGCCTGCTCACCTGCTGTCGTGCCTTTGAGCGGACTACCGGCTGGCCACTGGAGTTCGTGCCAGGCAAGCCCGCGAATCACGAATCAAACCTGCTGTGGTCCGCCCCGGTTGACCCGGGCGTCGGAGCCTCTCCCGGACACATCAGGATTATTGCTGACGCCGCGCGCACGGCTAACTCGCCGCCAGTGGCTGCTTTGCCGGAGGCAAAGCAGCTAGCAAGCGCGGCTAGCCGGGATCTGGGACGAACTGCTGCGTACGCGAAAGGCGCTTTGGCAGCGCGAAGCTGAACTGGCGGCTGGGGTGCCGGTGGCCGCCAGACCCGACGAAGAACAACATCTGGCGGCCCGGCTGGAAGGGGTTCTGGCAGCGGGCGCGGAGTCCCTCGAGTGCCAGGCGGCGGCCTTGTATCTGCTCGACGCTGGCACCTCGGAGCTCAAGCTGCGAGCCAGTTGGGGCCTGCCACGCGGGCGGCTCATGGAAGCAGCGCGACCGCTGCGGGGTGCCGCAGCCGACCTGGAAGCCCTCCTGGGACACGCGGTCGTACTCAACGACCCTGGGATGTTCGACTTCTGGCGAGTGCCAGAACCGTGCGCCGCCGCAGTCTGCGTTCCGGTTGCCTCTCCGACAACGCCGCTGGGTACGCTTTGGCTGTTTGCCAACGGATGTCGAGAGTTTTCCTCGGCCCAAACCAACTTGCTGGAAGTGGTGGCGGGAAGATTGGCCGGGGATCTGGAGCGCGAAATGCTGCTGCGCGAAGTCGATTCGCTGCGCATTGCCCGCCCCACCGCTGCGGCTATGGAGGGGATCTGGCGATTTGGCCTGCCGCCCAGCCCGCGCCTCGAGGGTTGGGATATTGCGGGATGGTCTGCCGGGGGCGACAGTCCCGGAGGAAGTTGGTGCGACTGGTTTACCATCGCCTCGGATCAATTCGCCATGGTCTTGGGAACTTGCGGCATGGATGCCATCGGCGTCCTGGGAGGCACCGCTGCCCGTTTGGCAGTGCGGACGACTGCGGAAGTGCACGTGGGTCCGGCTCAACTACTGAATCGTTTGAACGCCGCGTTTTGGGCCGGCGACCAGGCCGAAGCCTCGGTTGGCTTGAATTACGCAGTACTCGACACTCATCACGGCGTGCTCCAGTCCGCCCAATGTGGTCCCGTCGGATTGATTGCCACGCACGGCGGCAAGACGCACATCATGGAGGCGTTTGGCGGTACCCTGGGCGCGGCGGATCGGCTCCTAATCCAGCCGCAGCAATTCAAACTCGCGGCCGGCGACGTGGCGGTTTTGTGGGGTGGTCCGAACGCCGCCGACACGAAGGCTGCGATGGGAGAACGCGTGGCTGCGGAAGTTTCGCAGCGTTATGAATTGCCGGCCGCTCAACTGGCAGCGCGGATCGGCGCGTTGCTATGCGAGCAAGAGTCGGCTCAGGCGTGCCTGGTCGTGCGTCGGCCAAAACGGTCCAAGCGCTGATAAGGCGTTCTCACGGGCCGCGTGACGGAAGCGAGTAATGGCCCGTCTTAAACGCAACTCGACTTCTGGCGATCTAACGATCAGTCGCTGTCGCCATCGTCTTCTTCTTCCCAATCGTCATCGTCGTCATCCTCTTCATCGTCGTCATCCTCTTCATCGTCATCTTCCCAGTCATCGTCATCATCCCAATCGTCGTCTTCGTCATCCTCGTCTTCTTCTTCGTCCTCGTCGTCGACTTCTTCCCATTCATCGTCCTCTAAATCGTCTTCTTCTTCCTCTTCTTCATCCTCCTCGTCGTCGTCCGCTGCTTCTTCCTCATCTTCAAAATCATTGTCCTCGTCATCCTTGGCTTGGAAGCGCGGGCGCTTGCGCGTCCGTCCTCCAGTGCGAACCACGAGGCGGCTGCTGCCGATTCGGCAGTCTCTGCGAGGGCATTGTCAAGTAGGGCTATCGTGGTCACTGGGGAATTCCTCCTGGTCTTCGCTAGCATTTGTAGAAATTGGATGATCTGTCTGGGATTTGGTCAATGCCTTCGGATTCGAATCGGCCTTGGTAACTAATTGGCCTGCGCAGGCAGCCACCGGCTCCGGCGGTCGCGGTCGCAATGCACCGGCCCGCGGCAAGTCATCCAGGTGCCGCAGGCCGAAGTATTGTAAAAATCTTCTCGTGGTACCGTATAAGTAAGGACGTCCCAACTCGTGCGACCGTCCTACGATACGCACCAAATCACGATCCATCAATTGTCGCAGGATTTCGCTGCAGTCGACGCCGCGAATGGCTTCAATATCGGCTCGCAGCACCGGTTGACGATAAGCAACCACCGCCAAACTTTCCAGGGCAGGAGAGCTCAGCCGCACCTCCACTGGCACACGATGCAATCGCCGCAGCCAATTGCCAAACTTTGGCCGCGACAGCAATTGAAATCCGCCGCCAACTTCTTCTGCTCGAAATGCCGATCCGTCTTGGTCATAGAGGCGATTCAGCCGGCGAATTAATGTACGCGCTTCGGTGCCGTCCGCCAAGCCGGCAAATTGGGCAAGTTTGCGGCTGCTGACCGGTTCCCGCGTCAAAAACAGCACAGCCTCCAAACGGGCCAACCGTGCGTCGCGACTCGGGGCGACAGTTCTTGGTTGTTCCAACGGCGCGCCGGTTTGACAGCGCCAATTTCGGCGCCGCAGCGGACGTCTCCAGGCCTGCGATTCGGCCGCATCCCATCGGCTTGCCCCTCGCCCGGAAAATACCCGCCAGTCGTGACGGCCCCGCCAGTAGTAACGCAATGTCCAACGTGATCGGTGTACGCTCGACAACGGGCGTGAACTCCAGGCTCTAAAACGTATCCGCTTACGGACAACCAGCCAGCGTAAAATTACGCCGGATCAACCATGCTGGCAAGACCCTTTTTGCGATCCGGCGACAGCACGATACAAGTCTCGCAGTGGCATGCTAGCCAATCGCGCTAGCACCTGCAAAATGTCTCGGGGCGAATTTGCCGCGCATTACGGCAGACGGCCGGCACGCCAAGCCTCGATTTGCTCCAAGACCTGCGTCATGGCTTGCATCGCCTCGCGGTGGGTGGCCTCGAAATGGCGGGTGTAGTTGGGGTTGTTGGCGATTGCCATTTTGCAATGAAAACGATAAAGCTCCCCCTCATTGCCCCACGTTTCCAGCAAATAATAGATCGCTCCGTAATCCCGCAATCGCTTTTCGAGCATGCTAAAGCGATCCGGCGCCGGTGCCGCGGCAAGCTGCGACGGCCCCGCTGCGCCTGCCGGATCGGAAAGTGAGCCGCTGAACCTGGGCCAAGGAGAAGAGGTCGAGGTGTCGACGGGTACGTCAAAGCGAGCGAGGGTTCCTTCGGCAGGCGATTGCTCCGGCCGGCCGGATTGTGTTGCCCTTTGCAATGAGCCCGCGGCTCCCGAGCGCGCACTCGCGGTAGTCAGGCCCGCGATCTCAACCGTTGTCGGCCAGGGAGGGGCCACGCCAACATTCGTGTTTGGCCGGCCGCTTGAATTCGCGGCGAATCCTTCGCCCAATGGCGAAGTCCCATCCTTTGGTCTGCAGACTTCGGAGGCCACTTTGGAACCCATCAAGGGTTCGATCAGCAACGCTCGGACGATATCGGGGCAGGCGCTGCCAAAGATTGCCGCCATCGGCACTACGATCAGGCAAGCCAACATCACCAGCGCGCGAAATGCGACAACCGTTGACGATTCTACGGCTTTCACGATCAATCTTCCCTGATTTACGGCGAGGCCGCAGCCGTGCCAACTTGCTGCGAATGCCAATCGAACGGTGCCGGATTCGCACACGGCAAGGGCTGAAATCATAGCGGCGACAGGGCGGTTGCGGCAATGTCGACTTAGCTAAGTTCGGGCGGAAGGGCGGAAGCGAGCTTACCGGCGGGGACGAAACAGTGAGCCCGTCGAACCTCCGTTTAATCATGCCAGTTGCCCGTCCAAATCTTCCAGCGCCGTGTCCCAGCCAGATCTATTGGTTTGATAGCGTTGCCACCAGTCGGCAAGGATGACTGGATCGGCCGGGCCGAGGTGCCAGGCCTCAATTGCCCGCGGTAGGGTCGCATCGGCGGATCGGACTAATTCAACGTGTTCGGCCGCAATCAACACCGCCGGGAGCATCGCGAGGGGGCCGACCTTGGCGAGTCTTTCCTGAGAGCGGAACGTCGGATAGGTCCGTTGCAAGACTCCCGGTTGCCCTAGTAGCCATCCCAACCGCACGACCTCGGGAAGTTCTGGAACCGGATTGGTCAGCACCGCCTCGATGGCGACGGTGGCGGAAGAACCCACAATGGCTCGGCCTCCGCCTCCCAGCACCGGATATAAGAGCACGACGTCAGCATTTGAGACGATAAGCTCGGGTTCGGTCAGTTTGCCCGTGCCGCGCAAAAGCCCCGGACCGCGGGCCTCCCATTGCTCACGCAACGGTTCTGCCCGTAGCTCCAGCTCGTGCGCCGCTTGCGGTACGGCGCGATTGAAAGCCTTCAGCACGCCGTCGAATGCTTCCTGAATTTCCTGCCCATCGGGCTCTGCTCAATGCGCCGCATCCGTGTTGATTTCCGGCAACCGCGCGAGGTCTCGTATGCCCGCCGCGGCAAAGAGGTCTACAGAAGCGGCTGCGTGGATAAGCAACGAGAAAACCCCATCCGCCGGCGATAGGGCGCCCCGCAGCAGGCGATTCAGGTTAGCTGCCGGCTCCGCCAGAGCCTCTTGCAGCGCGGGATTAGCCAACGTACGCCCTGCAAGTAGGGCGCTCGCGGCGTAAACGGCGCTGGCAGCTACGCTCGGAATCCAGCGAAGAAGGGTCATGCGGCCTCAAATGTCGTAATACAAGCAGAACTCGTACGGATGCGGCCGCAACCGCATCGCGTCGACTTCCTTCTCGGTCTTGTACCAGATCCAAGTGTCGATCACGTCCGGCGTGAAGACGTCGCCCCGCAGCAGGAACTCATGATCGTGGCGCAGGGCGCTCAGGGCTTCTTCCAGTGAGCCGGGCGTCTTGGGCACTTCGGCCAGTTCTTCGGGCTCCAGGTCGTAAATGTCCTTATCCAACGGTTCGCCCGGGCTGATCTTGTTTTGGATGCCGTCGAGCACGGCCATCAGCATCGCCGAGAAGGCGAGATACGGATTGCAACTGGGGTCGGGACAGCGAAATTCCACCCGCTTGGCCTTAGGGCTGGGGCTGTACATCGGTATGCGGCAACTGGCCGAGCGGTTGCGCTGCGAGTAAGCCAAATTCACCGGCGCTTCGTAGCCCGGCACCAATCGCTTGTAGCTGTTGGTGGTGGGATTGCTGAAGGCCAGGATCGCGGGGGCGTGCCTGAGCAGGCCGCCGATGGCGTACATCGCCATATCGCTCAATCCGGCATA
The DNA here is from genome assembly GCA_963807715.1 of uncultured Planctomycetia bacterium. Taxonomy (GTDB): domain Bacteria; phylum Planctomycetota; class Planctomycetia; order Pirellulales; family PALSA-1355; genus CAWECK01. The sequence continues at coordinate 56,832 of CAWECK010000007.1, read as the reverse complement.
GCCACCGCCGGCGAACAGCGGGTTGCCACCCTTCCATAGCGAAATGTGCGTGTGCATCCCGGAGCCGTTGTCTCCGAAGAGCGGCTTGGGCATGAAGGTGACGGTCTTATTGTTTCTGTGGGCGACGTTCTTGATGATGTATTTGTAGATCATCATTTGGTCGGCCATCTTGACCAGGTCGGTGAATCGCAGATCGATTTCGCTTTGGCCGGCGGTGGCCACTTCATGATGCTGAGCCTCGACGTCGAGGCCGCATTCGATCATGGTCTGCATCATTTCATTGCGCAAGTTCATGAGCTGATCGGCCGGAGGCACCGGGAAATAGCCCTCCTTGTAGCGCAGCTTGTACGCCAGGTTGGGGCGTTCCTCGCGGCCGCGATTCCATTCGCCCTCGATGCTGTCGACGTGGAAGTAACCCTCGTGCTGATTCTGGTCGAAGCGCACGTCATCAAAGATAAAGAATTCGGCCTCGGGTCCGATGTAGCAGATGTCGGCAATGCCCGTGCTCTTCAGGTAATTGACGGCCTTGCGGGCGACATTGCGCGGATCTCGCGAATAATCTTCGCGAGTGATCGGGTCCTGGATGTTGCAGATCATCACCAGGGTGGGGAGAGTCGTGAAGGGATCGAGGAACGCGGTCTCGGGTTGCGGCACCACGAGCATGTCGCTTTCGTTGATCGCTTGCCAGCCGCGGATGCTTGAGCCATCGAACCCAAGGCCGTCCTCGAACACGTCCTCCTGCAGCTTGCTGACCGGAATCGTGAAATGTTGCCAGAGGCCGGGAAAATCCATGAACCGCAAATCGACCGCCTTAACGTCCTTTTCACGACACAGGGCCAAGACTTCTTTGGGGGTCATATCCTTGTGGCTCATAGCAGGATCCTTTCATTCCAGGATGCTGGGAAAAACGCAAAGCGATTGCCGGCCGGGACGGGAGCGAGAGAGGGGGCAAAATCGAAACTGCATCATAGGCGATCGAGAGAAGGATGCAATCCGCCGCGGCAAAGTGACTCTACGATGCGACTCAATCATTAGCCATCGCGTGCCGGCTACCGCGTACAGAATGGCATGCATTCCGACAAGGATCGTGATTGTACACAGAAGTGCGCTGGCAATCCGCCGCCACAGAGGGACGAAAGTAGCAGCGGCCTCCGGCGATTTGTAGGGGTTAGGGTTCTGGTCCATGCCCCCATTCTGCCAAACGGGTGAGCGGCGAACCAGCAGCGCGGCGCCGGTCGTCAGTTGATCGCGATACGACAGCGACTTAGAATCAGAACTTCCTGTTGGAAGATCATTTCTTTCTCGGGTCGCTTCGGCGCGGGCGGCAGTATATCCTTCTAAATGTCATGCGGCCGCCACGCAATCGGTAAGACTAGGAGAAAAAGATAGGGTGGGCAATCTTTCGACTCTGCGGGAGACCTTCTTCCGTCTCGTGCCCGCCTTTGATTCGCTGCGCACCTATTCGCATCGCACGTTGGCCTTGGACACGATGGCGGGCCTCACGGTCGCTGCCGTGGCAGTGCCGCAGGCGATGGCCTATGCGCAGATCGCCGGTCTGCCGCCGCAATATGGCCTGTACACCGCAATCGTCATGACGGCCGTGGGGGCGGTCTTCGATTCGTCGAAGCAATTGATTAACGGGCCGACCAATGCCATCTCCATCGCTACGCTGAGTGCCTTGGTCGTGCTCGGCGAATCCGAGCGCATCCCTGGAGCCATTCTGCTGGCGCTGCTGGTCGGCATGATTCAATTAGTCATCACGATCCTGCGGCTGGGCGATTTGAATCGCTTCATTTCCCATGCGGTGATTGTCGGTTTTACGCTGGGAGCCGGCGTGTTGATCGTGCTGGATCAGGTCAAGAACCTCTTTGGGCTGAAGTCGTTGGGGAGTGGCCACGATCATTTCTTGAAGCGATTTTGGCTCACCATCTTGAACATCCGCGATACCAATAGCACAACGCTTTTGCTGGCCCTGGCGACCGCGGCCATCGCGTTGTTGCTGCGCTGGGTCAATCTGCGGTGGCGTCTGCGGTTGCCCGAGTTCTTGGCGGCGATCATTTGTGTCGCGGCCGTGGTCTGGGGCTGGCAACTCGATCGGCAAGGCGTGCAGATCGTGGGCCAGGTGCCCGCCGAGTTGCCGTCGTTCCAGGTTCCCGAGATCGAGTGGACCCGAGTGCATGCGCTGTTCGGTGGCGCCATGGCCATCGCCATGTTGGGACTGCTGGAGGCCATCTCGATGGCCAAAGCGATCGCCTCTCAGACGCGCCAAAAACTGGATATCAACCAGCAGTGCCTCAGCGAGGCATTGGCCAATTTGGCCGGCAGTTTTTTTAGCTGTTATCCCGGCTCGGGTTCGTTGACCCGCTCGACCATCAATCAGCATTCCGGGGCGCAGACGCAGTGGTCGGGAGTGATTTCGGCCGTGACGGTGGCCCTGACCGTCGTGCTTTTCGCCCCTTATGCTTATTACATTCCGCGCTCGGCCCTGGCGGCCATCCTGGTCATTTCCGCCGCGCGACTGGTCAATTGGCGCCAGTTGAACTACTATCTGCGGGCCACACGCTACGACGCCTGCATCGTGGTGGCCACCGCGGTTTCGGCCGTGGCGATTTCCGTGGAATTTTGCGTGCTGATCGGCGTGTTTCTGTCCTTCATCCTCTATGTGCCGCGGGCGGCACGCGTCCATCTGACTGAGTTGGTGATGACGCCCGAACGGCTGATCCGCGAGCGCTTTTCTACGGACGGGCCTTGCGGCCGCATCCGCATCTTCAGCCTGGAAGGGGAGCTGTTTTTCGGCGCGGCGCCTGAGCTTGAACAGCATTTAGATACCATTACCGAGTCCGCAAAAAACGGGATTCGCGTCATCATCTTGCGGCTCAAGCGGGCTCGCAACCCGGACGCGGTTTGCTTGCAGGTGCTCGAATCGTTTGTCGACCGCATGCGTGATGCCGGAGTGGCGGTCGTCTTCTGCGGCATTCGGCCCGACTTGATGAAAGCACTGGAGAACGGCGGCATCGTGAAGGATCTTGGCCCGGATCGCTGCTTCGTTTTTCAGGAAACGGGCGCCATTTGGACGAGCACGCTGGAGGCCGTGCGGTTTGCCTACGAGCTGCTGGGCCAAGACGTGTGCGAAACTTGCCCGCGTCACGCCGAAAGCCTGAATGGCAAAGACGGCTGGAACTACAGCATTTGACGACGAGGACTTGAGGCGGCGGGCCTCGTTTTCAGCTCACCGGCGCGGCCGCAATTCGCGCAGCGCGTCGAGCACGCACTGAATGTCCGGCGCGAGCGGCGCCACGGGCTCCAGAATCTCGCCCGTATGCGGATGGGTCAGCTTCAATCTCCGCGCGTGCAAGGCCTGGCGGGCCAGCAGCACGTCGGCGGCCGGCGGTTCGCGCAGCAGTTCGGCCCGGGTGATTTGCGAGCGGCCGCCGTACAGCCTGTCGCACAGCACGTGGCAGCCGATGCTGCTCAGGTGCAGGCGGATCTGGTGCGTGCGGCCGGTTTTGGGGAGCACCTTCAAGACGGTGAAGCCGTCAAACCGCTCGACCACTTCGTAATATGTTGCCGCGTGCCGGCTGCTGGGATGGTCGCGTCGGATGGCCATCTTCTCGCGGTGATAGGGATGCGGACCGATCGGCTGCTCGATGACGCCTCGATCATGGTCCGGCACGCCCACCACGATCGCAAAATACTCTTTCTCAATGGTCCGTTGTTCGAACAGCCCGGCCAGCCGCATGTGGGTCTGATCGTCTTTGGCCACAAGCATGATGCCGCTCGTGTCCCGGTCGAGCCGGTGGACGATGCCCGGTCGAGTCGGGCCCCCGGCGCCGCTGAGCTGATCGAAGTGAAACTGCAACGCGCTGCTGAGCGTACCGGACCAGTGACCGCGGGCAGGGTGGACGACCATGCCCGACGGCTTGTTGATCACCGCCAGCCATTGGTCTTCGTAGACGATATCCAGAGGAATGTCTTCGGGGTGCGGAGCCGATCGCGGCAAGTCGGGCAGCACGATCGTAATGCGCTCGCCGGCGTGGAGCTTGTGAGCCGCCTTGCGGCGCTGGCCGTCGATCCGTGCCGCCGCCGCGTTGATGGCCTTGCGCAGCAGCACGCGGCTGTACAACGGAAACTGCTGGGCGAGAAACCAATCAAACCGGCAACCGGCCTGCGTCTCAGTGACAACCAGTTCTACCGGTTCAGAAGACAGCTCGGGACCGGACATGAAGCCAACGGTTGCGAAAGATTTCGATGAGAAGATACGACGGTGCGGAACAGCCCGCTGGGTTCGCTATTTCTTGGCAGGCTCGGTCTTGGCTGGCTTGTCCGGAAGCGCTGCTGCGGGGGTTTTGTTGTCCGCCGGCTTTTCGGTTTCCGCTGGCGTTGCGCCTTCCGCAGCTGATTTCTCCGCCGCGGGAGCCGTCTTATCGCCAGTCGCCGGCATTTCCGGGCCTGTGGTGGGCAGCTTGTCCGTAATGGACGACGGCAACTGCAGGACCGAGGAGTTTTCGAGATTGTCGTTCATAAAGTCCGGCTTCTTGTCCGGCTTGTCGGTGGGGTGCGGCGGCTCGTATTTGGCGAACCAGTCGTAGAATTCTTTGACTTCCGTGCGGTCGATATCCTCCAATCGCTCTTTAGCCAGACCTGCGAATGCCCCCCCCTGCTTTGCAACAGCATCGTAGGGTGCCCGCGCTTTGGACAATTCTCCCAGCGATTCATAGGCTCGGGCCAAGCCAAAGGTCGCTCTCTCCAAGATCACCGGCTCATCGGAAGTTCCGCGCAAGGTCGAATAAAGGTCGACCGCGCGGCGGATTTCTTGACTCGCGTTGGCCTTGTCGCTGAAGAGCTGCCCGATGCTCTGAGCCAGCACCATGTCGGCCGTCATCAGACGCCCCCACTCGGCAACGGGAGTGCGTGGAAAACTTTCGGCGAGGGCGGCGAGTTTAGGCCCGTCTTGGGAATCGAACGCCAAGAAATATTGATCCCAGCCCTCGGTAAGACGCTGCGTTTGCCGCGCCGACATGTACAGATAGGCAAAGATCAGTACAACCACCGCCACGACGCCTGCCAGAATCATCTGGCTATAGGGCTCCGCGGCGGCAATAAAATGGGCCAGCCTGTCGGCGAGCATGTTTGTCTGCAACTCGTGGCGTCGCTCCGTCTTCATAGGTGTAACCTGATTGGGTTCTAGATCGTGATGACTAATTGCCAGCGCTCGATGGAACTTACGCTGCCACAGGTATTTGGGCCCACGAGCCAAACCAAGAGTATAGGTCTGGCCTTCGCGAAGGGTCAAGGTCTACGTAGGCATCCCGGAGGGGGCAGAGAGGTTTGAACGGCGTTCGACGGCGCCGGCCGGGCCTGATACGATTTGGCCTGGCTGCCAATCCAGCTTTCTGCCAATTTTTTCTACGCGGGCCGATCTTTGATGGCGAACGATCTGAATCCACCGCAACGAGACGCCGTGGAAACTCTCACCGGGCCGTTGCTCGTGCTGGCCGGCGCCGGAACGGGCAAGACGCGGGTCGTCACCCATCGGATTGCTCGCTTGATCCAACACGGCAGTCCGGCCCAGCCGCATTCTGGCCGTCACATTCACCAAAAAAGCGTCGGCCGAAATGCAGGAGCGAGCCGGCAAACTGCTGGGAAAAAAGTTGCCGGAGTCGCCGGAAATCTCCACGTTTCACTCGTTGTGCGTGCGGATTCTACGGCGGCAATGCCAAGCGTCTGGGCTACCCCACCCAGTTCGCCATTTACGACCGGGGCGATCAGGAGAGCCTAGCCCGCGCAGCCTTGCGCGAAATCAAAGTCGGGGCGGAGGTGTTGCGTCCTGGCGACCTGATCAACTTGATCAGCCGCTGGAAGACCGCATTCGATCCGGCCGGCCAAGGCGGCGGCGACCGCACGCACCGACAAGGAGCATCTGGCGGCCGTCGCTTATCGGCGCTATCAAAAGGCGCTGGAAGCCGCGGGGGCCGTGGACTTCGACGATTTGCTCTTGTGTACCGAAGAGCTCTTCGAGCGATTTGCCGATGTCCGCCGCCAGGAGGCCGAGCGATATAGTCATTTGCTGATCGACGAATATCAGGACACCAACGCCAGCCAATACCGCATCGTGCGGGCCTTGGCAGTGGGACACCGCAACTTGTGCGTGGTGGGAGACGACGATCAGTCGATCTACGGCTGGCGCGGGGCCGAAGTGACGCATATCCTGCGATTCAAGCACGATTGGCCCGACGCCAAAGTCGTGCGGTTGGAAGACAATTATCGCTCGACGGACGCCATCCTGACGCTGGCCAATCGCCTGATCGTCTACAACAGCAAGCGGCACGATAAGCAACTGCGCGCGGCACGCGCACGGGGGCGAAAAGCCCAAGATCCTGCAGTTTCAGGACGAGATGACCGAAGCTCGCGACGTCGTGGCCGACATCCAATCGCAATTGCAATCTCCCGGGCATGAGGCGCGAGATTTCGCCATCTTGTTCCGCACCAACGAGCAGCCGCGGGCGTTTGAAATGGAATTGCGGCGCGTGAAGCTGCCGTATGTGCTCGTCGGGGGCATGTCGTTTTACGACCGCAAAGAAGTCCGCGACGTGCTGGCCTATCTTGAAAGTGCTGGCCAACCGCGCGGACGAAGTTTCGCTGCTGCGGTGATCAACGTGCCGGCCCGCGGCGTGGGGCAGGCGACCGTGCAGCAACTGCTCCGCAAGGCGGTGTCTGAAGGAGAGCCGCTGTGGTCGGTGCTGGAGAAGGCAGTGTCAATCGAAGGCGTATCGTCCGCGGCCGCCGACGGCGATCGGCAAGTTTCAGGCACTGGTCAAGCGTTATGCAAGCCGGCTGGCAAAACGACTCGCTTGTCGACGTGGCTTCGGGACTGGTGCGCGAGATCGGCTATCAGGACGAACTCGCACGGCTGTACAAGGAGCCGGCCGAACAGCAATCGCGCTGGGCGGCGTGGAAGAAGTGATCAACGCGTTGGCCGCTTACGAAAAGCGGGCCGGAAACCGTCGCTCAGCGGTTTCTTGGACGAAATCGCCGTGGGAGACCGCGACACCGACCGGGACAAAGAATCGCAACTCAGCCGCAATGCGATCGTGCTGATGACGCTGCACAGTGCCAAGGGGCTGGAGTTTCCCCACGTCTACATGGTCGGCATGGAAGAAGGCCTGCTGCCGCATCACCGGGCCGTCGCCGCCGAAGGGGACGCGATCGAAGAAGAGCGCCGGCTATGCTACGTGGGCATCACGCGGGCGCAGGATCGGCTGACCCTGAGCCTGGCACTGACACGGATGAAATGGGGCAAAGCCGCGGCCGACTCAGCCCAGCCGCTTTCTTTTCGAAGTGTCGGGCCAGGCCGACAAAGCCAACGACGGCCCACGCCGCGTGCCGCCACCAGCCGGCGGCAAATCGAGCTTGCGAAGTAAGAAACGGAGCGGACCGACCGGCGGCCCGGGCAGGAGCAGCGGCCCGAGCCGGGGCAAGAGATAGCGAACTTCAGCCCCTGCGGTTCACGCTGCTCTTGGCAGAGCGGTCGGTCTTTCGCCGAACGTTTCAAGCAGTGCTAGCGCTCGCGGCAGCGGCACGGCCCGCAGACGATTGTCCGCGAACCGCTGCACGAGTTGCATCCGCTGGAGCTTATCGAGGGCGTCGCTGACTTCGAAGTCCACCGGCCGTCCGATTTTGCCGCGAGATAAGCCTCGATGGCGAGGTCCAGTTCTTCGCGACGTCCAACCGTCGGCGGGCATCGCGCCAGAGGAAGAAGTATCCCAGCAGCACCTCGCGATGTTCCTGCTCTTCGGCGTTAGTCCAGCAAGCGGAACAGCACTCCGGCGTTGTTGTCGAGATTTTGGTAGTAGAGGCTCTCGGTCAGGTTGAGTTGATATTTTTCCTTGGTCCGCAGATAGCCATAGAACGATCGCACCCCGTAGCCCAGGGTTCCACCGATCAGGCCGAGCACCGCCAAAATGCCGTAGACGCCGGCGGCGGCGGCCAACAGGGCCCCTGCAGCACCTTCCACACCGCCACGCCGATGCCGGACAAAGTCGGCAGCACGATTTTGGCCCGGTCGAACAGCGTCATTTGCACTTTGGTGCCGGGAAGCAGCATTTCCAAGTCGAGCTTCGGGAATGTCCTTGAAAATCTTCATGAACACGTCGTCGGTGTCGATATAGCGGCCGGACTTGCAATGCGCTTGCAGGCGGAAGATGATCACCAGTCGCTGCCAGATTTCCACGTGCCACCTGCTCGCGACGAAACCGTCCGCGCCAGCCGCGTTTTTTTCGTTCGACCACGACGTCGCCGCGGGCATAGATCTCCAGCCGATCGAAGACGTCGAAGTCGACCGCCAGATTCACCCCCCAAGCACTGCGCTCCCGCATCGCCCGGGAAATGTCGTCGCTGCGTTAGCCGTACGAAATTGGCCCGCTCCAGCAGCCAGTCGAAGCGGCGGAACATCTCGTCCACTTGCTCGGCTGCGCTCCTCGGACAGATGGCTCGCCGGCACCATGGTGTCGCAGTCGGGATCGAAATGGGAGTAGACCTGCTTCAGTTCCTCCAGTTCGCGGTAGTAAGTCTGTGCAGGCGGGTGCTCAACATCCCCGCCAGATTGCGCAAGGATTCGCGGTCGCGCGGGGCAAGGTTGGGTTCGCGGCACAACAGTTCGACGAGGTCCGCCTTGCGGATGGGCACGAAATGTTCCATGAGATCACCTGCGAAGATGTCGAGGGGGGCGAGCAGACGGTGGGGGCTGCAAGCGCGTGGATTCGTGGCGTGACGCCGTCAAAACGACCGTCCGCGATGGACCGCGGAGCTGGAGCTGGCAGCCCATATCGGCGCTGCGAAGGCAGTTGGGTTTTCGTTGGGAGGAACAAGCGGTTGGGTCCTACTGAAAGCATCGGTTGCAGGGAGCTTCGGATTTTCGCTTATTTCCCCGTTGCGCCGACTCGCTCCATGACGCCTGCGCGGCTAGCGCCAGCATGGTCGCTGGCAAACTTGCACAAAGAAGTGGCGGTAGGTGGGGGAGCCGGCTTATGATGCAGCTTTGAGCATCGCCCCTCCACGAGGCCGCCATGGTGATCAGCAAAGCCAGCCTGCCGGTAGTTTCATCTCGAAATCCGGCCTGCCTGCGCTGCCGCCACGCTCTGCTAGGGCTAGGCCTGGTGTTGATGTTTGGGACCGTTTCTTCTTGGCGTCTACCGGTCATGCTGGCGAGCGAACCGGACGGAGGGATTGCGGACGCCGCCGTTTCCGCGAAAGATTTGCCGCCGCCGCTCAAGGCCTACAAGGGCCGCGAAATCGCCCTGACTATGCACTACGAGGGGGCGCCTGGCTGATTCGCGAGTCGCGCGAGCGGGAAGAAGATTGCTCCACGCTGCTGGCCGCATTGCACGTCAAACCCGGGCAAACGGTCTGCGATATGGGATGCGGCAACGGGTTCTACTCGCTGAAGCTAGCTAAACTGGTGGGGGATGAAGGGCAGGTCATCGGCGTCGACATTCAACCTGAAATGCTCCACCTGCTCCAGGAGCGGCGCTAAGGAAGACAATATCAAGAACATCAAGACGGTCCAAGGAACGCCGGTCGATTCCCGACTCCCGGCCGCCAGCGTCGACCTGATATTGTTGGTCGATGTGTACCACGAGTTCGCTTATCCCGAACAGATGCTCTCCGCCATGCGCAAGAGCCTGAAGCCAGGCGGGCGAATGGCGTTGGCCGAATTCCGCCGGGAGGACAAGAATGTGCCGATCAAGCTGCTCCATAAGATGACCAAGCGACAAATCCTCAAAGAGTTCGAGCCAAACGGATTCAGGCTCGTCGAGCAATTCGACAAATTGCCGTGGCAGCATCTCATGTTCTTCACGCGAGACGACGAGCCAGCCACTGAAGAAGCGACCACGAAATAGCCCGCGATTGCTTGAGTCCCCAGGGATAAAATCCCTGGGCTTTGGCTAACGCGATTTTCCTTGCTTCTCCTGCCTTCCTAAGAAAATTTCTTCATTCTTCTATTGAACGATCCGGCCGTATTTTCCGCGCCAGTGGAGCAGTGGGTCGCCGCTGCCAATATGGGTGGCCTCGACCTGGCCGACCACGATGGTGTGATCGCCTCCCGCATGCCGCTCGACGACGCGACACTCGATCGCCGCCAGGGCCCCCTCGAGGACCGGCGCTCCAGTCGAGCCCGGTCGGTGCGGCATTTCCGCGAATTGATCGCCGGCGCTGGCAGCGAATCGCCGCGATACGTGCTCTTGATGGGCAGCTAGCAGGTTGACGGCGAACGCTTGCCCGTTGGTCAGGGGATCGTGGAGACCGGCCCGCTTGTCGATGCAAACCAGCACCAGAGGCGGCGACAGCGAGAGGGATGTGAACGAGGTAACCGTGATCCCGGCGAACGTCCCATTCGGAAGTTGGGTGGTTACTACCGAAACGCCGGCGGCCAAATGCCCTAAGGCCTTGCGAAAGTCGTCCCCGGAAACTGCCATCGTTGTCGGCCCTGTTCGGACTGCTGTGATTCGAGTTTGGTAGCACGGATCCGAGTTTAGCCTGGGGAGGAGTGCCCTGCGGCAATCCACCGGCGGCCCGGACTCGGCCGCATTATACAAAACTTGGGAGTTAGGCGATGGCCCGAATACTTCGATCTTGCTACCCCGCGACCCAGCGGCTACTATTCCGCCGCGTCAATTCTCCCCGCATCGGGAAGCCGAAATTGAGCCGCCAGCAATACGTCGTAGAGCCGTTCAAGCAGCATGCCTTGTAGGGCTCGCGGAAGTTGCGTTGCTTCGTCCAATGGATTGGACTCCCAGCACGCGACAATCCGGCACAACGTCGCGCAGCGAGCGCAGGAGAAGTGTCGCGCGGCCATAATGCGCCGCCAAAGCCGCTCAATGGATTGGGTCGGTTAGAAAACTTCGGAAAGGATTCCGATCATGGCCACAAAGCTCAGCGCGCTGGCGGCCCTCGTCGGCGGACGAATTCTCGGGGAGACCGACGTCGAGCTGGAGGGAGCCGCCGCACTGTTGGATGCAGGCGCCGGCGATATCACGCTCGTCGACAAACTGGAAAAGGCGTCGCGGCTGGCCGCTTCGGGGGCTCGCGCGGTCGTCGTCCCCATGGATTTCCCCGATTCAGCGCTCACCATGCCGGCGATTGCCGTGCCGGACGTTCATCACGCGTTTGCCGAGATCGTGATGCATTTTCGGCCGCCACGCCGGCACAGCCGCATTGGCGTCAGTCCGGCGGCGCATGTCAGCCCCAAGGCGCGGCTGATTGGTAAGGTCGATATCCACGCGGGCGCGACCGTCGGCGACGACGTCGAAATTGGCGATGGGACGACCATTCACTGCGGGCGCGGATTATGGCCGGCTGCAAGCTGGGCGAAAAGGTGACCGTATTTCCCAACGCCGTGCTGTATGAAAATACTGAGGTTGGCGACCGTTCAACGATCCATGCCAATGCGGTGTTGGGATGTCATGGCTTCGGTTATAAACTGGTCGACGGCCGCCACCAGGAAACGGCGCAGTTGGGCTACGTGCAGGTCGGCTGTGACGTCGAGATCGGCGCCGGTTCAACCATCGACCGGGGCACCTACGGACCGACCGTGATCGGCGATGGCACCAAAATCGACAACCTGGTGATGGTGGCTCACAATTGCCACATCGGCCGTCATAACATGCTCTGCTCACAGGTGGGCATCGCCGGCAGTTCGACGACGGGAGACTACGTGGTGTTGGCTGGCCAGGTGGGTGTGCGCGACCACGTGAAGATCGGTCAAGGGGCCATCGTCGGGGCTAAAGCCGGCGTGTCGAACGACGTGCCGATGGGCGCCCACATGCTGGGAATTCCGGCCATGCCCGAACGGGAGCAAAAGGTGCAGTTCGCGGCCATGTCCAAGCTGCCGGAAATGCGCCGGCAAATGAAGGCCTTGGAACACGCCGTCGCCCGGTTGCTCAACGAGCGAGGAGAACCGGGAGGCAGTAACGCGGCGGCGTGAAGAACGAGTCCGTTACAAAAACTTATGCCCGTCCGCTCCTCGCATGCCACCGCCGCCGTGCTCCCCCGTGAGTTTCTGGCTCCCGCGGAGCCAAGCAACATCGGCCTGCTGGCTGGCTGGGGCCGCTTTCCGTTGGTGGTCGCCGAAGCCCTGCGGGCTCAGGGACGCAAGGTCTTTTGTCTGGGGATTCGCGACCACGCCGACCCCCGCTTGGCTGAGCTGTGCGACGAATTTGCCTGGGTGGGCCTGGCCCGGCTGGGGAGCGCGATCCGCTATTATCGCCGCCACGGCATTTCGACCGCAATCATGGCCGGCAAGGTCCACAAGGTGCGGCTTTACAGTCCAGGTGGCTGGATCCAGTATTTTCCGGACTGGCGCACGGTGCGGACGTTTTATCCGTACTTCCTGTTTACGCGTGGCGACCGCAAGGACGACACGCTGTTGGGAGCCATCGCGCGGACGTTTGCCGACGACGGCATTGTGTTTGGACCTGCCACGCATTTTGTCCCGGAGTTGCTTGTGAAACCCGGCTGCCTTTCGCGCTGCCAGCCCAGCGCTGCCCAGCTAAAAGACATTGAGTTTGGCTGGAAGCTTGCCAAGGAACTCGGCCGTCTCGACGTCGGCCAAAGCGTTGCTGTGAAGGGTCGCTCGCCCTTGGCCGTCGAGGCCATCGAAGGAACGGATCTATGCATCCAACGAGCCGGCCAGCTTTGCACGGCCGGTGGATTCACCCTCGTCAAGGTCGCCAAACCGCAACAGGATATGCGGTTCGACGTGCCTACGATCGGCCTGGGGACCCTGGAGGCATTGGTCGCCGCGGGGGGACGCGTGCTAGCCATCGAAGCCGGCCGCACGATCATCATCGACGAGCCCGAGGTGATCGCGTACGCCGACCGGCATAAGCTCGTCGTGGTGGCTCTCAGCGAGGCCGGTCAATCGACCGACGCCGATAAAAAACAGCTTAGCCACTGAGGGCAAAGCAAGTAGGTCAGGCACACCCGTGCCTGACGTTGCTTGTCGGATGTCAGGCACGGGAGTACCTGACCTACTCGGGTTTACTTCTTGCCGCCGGCCTTCTTTTCCGCCACTGCGGCCTGGGCGGCGGCCAGCCGGGCAATGGGCACGCGGAACGGCGAGCAGCTTACGTAGTTCAAGCCGATCGTCATGGCAGAACACCACGCTGGCCGGATCGCCGCCGTGTTCGCCGCATATGCCCAGCTTGATATCCGGGCGAGTCTTCCGACCGCCAGCCACGGCCGTCTTCATCAAGCTGCCGACGCCGTCCTGGTCGATGGTCTGGAACGGATCGTTGGGGATGATGTCGTGCTCGCGATAGTAGTTGATGTAGCCGGCGTAGTCGTCGCGGCTCATGCCGAGCGTCGTCTGCGTCAGGTCGTTGGTGCCGAAGCTGAAGAACTCGGCATGCTTGGCGATCTGATCGGCGACCACGGCCGCTCGCGGCAGTTCGATCATCGTGCCGACCAGATAGGGGATTTCAATCCCTTTCTCGGCGAACACCTTGGCGGCCGTTTCGCGGACGATCTTTTCCTGATCCTGGAACTCGGTGGCGAACCCGGCCAGCGGAATCATCACTTCCGGCGACACGTTGATGCCCGCCTTCTTCACGTCGCAAGCCGCTTCCAAAATGGCTCGGGCCTGCATCCGCGTGATTTCCGGATAAACGATCCCCAAGCGGCAGCCGCGATGACCCAGCATCGGGTTGAACTCGTGCAATTCCTGCACGCGGCGGGCAATCACTTCGGCGGCTGACGCCGATCTTCTTGGCCAAGCTCGGATTGTTCTTTTTCGGAATGCGGCAGGAATTCGTGCAACGGCGGATCCAGCAACCGGATGGTCACCGGCTTGCCCTGCATGGCCCGGAACAGTCCGTCGAAATCCTTCCGCTGATGCGGCAACAGCTTGGCGAGCGCCTTCTCGCGACCTTCGAGCGTGCTGGCCAGGATCATCTCGCGGAAGTCGTCGATGTGATCGAAGAACATGTGCTCGGTGCGGCAGAGACCGATCCCCTCGGCGCCGAACGCGATGGCCTCCAACGCCTGCTTTGGCTCGTCGGCGTTCGTCCGCACCCGCAACGTCGCGGGCTTCATCCACCCAGCTCATCAGCGAGGAATAACGCTGATAGGTCTCCGACTCGGCCGGCTTCAGCGTCTTGGTAGATCAGCACTTGCAGAATCTCGCTGGGACGGGTCTCGACCTCGCCCGAGAAGACCTCGCCGGTGAAGCCGTCGATGGAAATCCAATCGCCGGCCTTCAGCGTCTTGCCTTTGACCTGCACGGTGCCGGCGTGATAGTCGATGTTCAGTTCACCGCAGCCGACGATGCAGGCCTTGCCCATCTGGCGGCTGACCAGGGCGGCGTGCGAACTGGCCCCGCCGAACGCGGTGAGAATGCCTTCGGCGATCTTCATGCCGCGCAGATCTTCGGGACTGGTTTCGCGGCGGACCAGGATCAGCCGCACGCTGGTTGTCCTTGTGCCATTGTTCTTCGGCGTCCGAAGCGTGGAAGCAGATCATGCCGCAAGCGGCGCCCGGTCCGGCGTTGATTCCCTTGGCCAAGCAGCCGGCCGGCTTCGCTGGCCGCCTGCTTCGATTCTCGGCTGAACACCGGCCGCAACAACTGATTCAGGTCGTCGGCCGGAATCCGCTTGGCGCTCAGGGCGTCTTCCTTGGCGATCAATCCTTCTCTTGACCATGTCGACCGCGATGCGAACCGCGGCGAAACCGGTCCGCTTGGCATTGCGGGTTTGCAGCATCCAGACCTTGCCGCGCTGCACGGTGAATTCGACGTCCTGCACGTCGCGATAATGCTTTTCCAGTTTGTGGCCGATCTCGACCATCTGCTTGAAGGACTCGGGCATCGCCTTTTCCAGCGTCTCTTCGATGCGCAGCGGCGTGCGAATGCCGGCCACTACGTCTTCGCCTTGGGCGTTGATCAGGTAGTCGCCGTTCAGGCCGGGAGCGCCGAGCGCGACGTCGCGGGTCATGGCCACGCCCGTGGCGCAGTCATCTCCCAGATTGCCGAACACCATGGCCTGCACGTTGACGGCGGTCCCCCATTCGTGAGGAATGCCGTAGGTGCGGCGATAAACGACGGCCCGGTCGTTCATCCAACTGCCGAACACGGCCGAGATGGCGGCCCAGACCTGGTCCATCGGATTGTCGGGAAAGTCCTTGCCGGTGCCCTTCTTGATGGCTTGCTTGAATTCGGCGACCAGTTCTTTCAACTGGGTGGCGGTCAACTCGTAGTCGTTGCGCCACGCCGGCCTTGTGCTTTTTGGCTTCGAGCAATTCTTCGAACGGATCGGGGTCGTGCTTGGTCTTGGGCTTCATGTCCAACACGACGTCGCCGAACATCTGCACGAACCGGCGGTAGCTGTCCCAGGCGAAACGCTCGTTGCCGGTCTGCTTGGCCAAGGCCACCACGGTCTTATCGTTCAGACCGATATTGAGGACCGTGTCCATCATGCCCGGCATCGAGTCGCGGGCACCCGAGCGGCAGGAGACCAGCAGCGGATTTTCGGTCGAGCCGAACTTGGCTCCCATTTCTTTTTCGATCTTGGCCAGGGCTTGATCGACGGCCTTGGTCAATTCGGGCGGATACGACCGTCCGTGATCGTAGTAGTAGGTGCAAACGTTGGTGCCGATGGTGAAGCCGGCGGGCACGGGGAGGCCCAGGTTGGTCATTTCGGCCAGGTTGGCGCCTTTGCCCCCCAAGAGGGCTCGCATCGAGGCATCGCCATCGGTGCCAGAGGGTCCAAACGAGTAAACGTACTTCTCAGCTTGTGCCATGCGGCGATTCCTCTACGAGTCAAACGCAAGTGGAAACAGTGCGAGTAGGTCAGGCACTCCCGTGCCTGACATTATTTACTTGGGCGAACAAGTCGGACAATTGCAGCTATTATGTGCTGGCAACGGCGATTTATTTAGGGAACAGACGATTTGCGGCGAGAATTCTGGCTCTCATGTCAGGCACGGGAGCGCCTGACCTACTGAGGCATGTCCGCCGCGCTACGCATCAGGCCCATGCAGATCGGTGCGCACGGCGCCCACCGTTCCATTGGCCGCCTGAGCCAAAACAGGTTCCGTTGGTGCCGGAGCCGGCTATTTTTTGCCGGCTGGCTTCTTTTCGGCGGCTTTCTTTTCGCCGGGCTTCTTGTCGGCCTCTGCGCCTTCGCCTTCCTCTTCCTTCTTCTTTTTCTTCTTCTTCATGCTGAGCTTATAGACCCGCACTTTGGGGAGCCCAAGCGGGCTGTCGCCGTCTTTCCAGCGATCGGCGGCCTGTAGCCGGGCCAACCGTTCGGCGCGTGTCAACACACTTCGGCTGCGGATCAAACCCCGTCGAATCCGCAAACTTTTATCCATCGTCATGGCAATGTCGTCCTGTTATACGTCGTCAGCCGGCCCAATTTTGGTGGGGCCGTTGCGGCCGGGTACACCCAAGATCAATATCGTGGGCTCCCAGCGAAGCCAATGAGTATAGGAAACCGGCGGAGCGGCTGCAAGAGTGGCGAAAGGGGGGTAGTGGTACGTTTTGCCTGAAAGAAAGTTTAATCGCTAGGAAAACAGGAAAAAAACACGCTCGCCACTTCTGCCGATTCTCGGCACCCCATAGACTGAGCCTAATCGCCTGGCAGCGCGGCTGATCCCCGCGCCATCGGCCTCGGGCGCTTGTCACGGCTTTCTAGCCTTTGTCGTGATGACGCCCCCGGCCCGCCAGCGTTCAAAGGCTATGTCGCATGGCGTTCGCCGATAATTTCGAGGTGGTATCACGTCGCGTTGAAGAGTCGAGCTTGGTTATTTCGGTGGCCATCGAAGTCGCTAGGCACAAAAAGACCATTCAAGCAAATCTCCCGCCAGCCCAGTTACTCGCGGCCTTGACTCCGCTGCTGGAGTTTAACAGCACGCATCGAGAGCCAATTGAGCAATGGGAATCAATGTTCAATTCGGCAAGTGTCGGAATGCCGGTCTGCCATGTCCGTGGGCTTGAGAATTTCTGGTTGCCAGCCGCGACTAATGAGCAATTGGCTTTGATGGGCGGCGTATCGCCGCTTCCGGCACCGAATGCCCACTGTGCTGCGGTTCGATTGTCCAGAATTTTCGAGGCATGGATTTGCAGTAAAGCACAACGATCAAGGTACATGGACCTCTTATCGTCTGCCACCGTTCATCTTGACTTATCTTCGATTTATGATAATTGGCCCGAGGCGAGAAATGCGATTGCTCAATTCCCAGACTTCGACGGGCAAGAACTTCGTGCCAGAATAAATCGCGAAAGGTCGTTCATTATTGCCAAGATCAATCATGGTGACTTGTCGGCGTTGGGGCTTGACGTGACTTTGAAGTCGCCATCGTCCCAAAAAACAATGCCAGATGACCCTATTACGCTTCGCGAAATGGCGATGCTTGGAATGATCCAAGAAAGCACCGTCCGAAATTGGGGGACTAGCGACCGTCCGTCGCCTTCTATTGACGCTAGCGGAAAGCGTGCTGCGGTCTTTTCTTATCGGAAACTTCGCGAGTGGTGCGTCGCCAAGCGGCCCGATATGGCTGCTAACTGGCCGGAAGACTTCAAGAAAGCTCGCGCAACATTGGCGAAGATGTCTAAGTCGTAAGGCATCCGGTTAATATCCGGTTGGTGTACCGATGGCATCAGAATGCCATCCGGTTAGCGTCGCCGCGACACTTCTTAAATCGGGACTCATATCGCGCATAGGATCAGAGAAGCGTGACAGACTAGCTCTGATCCCGGTCGGTCCTGCAAGACCGGCCTGCCCCCGGAAGAAAGGAGGCGTGCGATGCGATGGGCGTACCCATCGGGCGACATATGACCCGCGTTAAGGCCACGGAGGGCCACCACGGGGCCGTCAGGTTGGCCGCAGGGCGTAATAGGCCCATGCGTCCGGGTTCGATTCCCGGCGGCTCCAATCATTTTAGCGGCGTTTAGCGGCGTTGACCAGCCGTTCCCTGATCCACGTCGAAACGTTCTCACCCGCCGCATGAGCCGCCGCTTCGACCGACGCCCAATCGGCGTCGGTCATCCTGAAGTAGCGTTTCGGCATCTGCCCGGTGGCCGGTCGGCCGCGACCACGTTTCGGCTCTGTTTTTGGTGCTTTCATAGCCCCATTATATGGGCACACAAGAAATTAGCAACACAGTATTTAGTGGGTGAACAAATAATCTGCTTTTGCGTAGAATACAGGACACGAAAAAACCCCGGTGCTCCCCTGGCAGGGAACATCGGGGCCAATCACAACCAGGCTTTCGCCCAATCGGACCTAGTACCTCGATTGTAGCGAAGGCCGCAAAGAAAGCGACCTCGCGATGGCCAACATTCTTCCCCGCGAACGGCAGTTGTCCGTTCTGCATCATCTAGTCGAAGGCAACACGCTGCGTTCGACCACGCGGCTGACCGGCGTTCATCGGACCACGATTCAAAACCTGCTCGTGGACTTCGGCGGACGCTGCCAAGAGTTCATGGACCGCGAACTGCGGAACCTCACGTTGAACCACGTCCAGTGCGATGAAATCTGGACGTTCGTTGCCAAGAAACAAAGCCGGCTGACAATCAACGAGCGGGCCGAGCGGCACGACGTTGGAGATATGTACGTGTGGACTTCGCTGGACACGGAAACGAAGCTGATCCCGGCGTTCATCGTCGGCAAGCGTTCGGCCGACAATGCCCGTAAGCTGATGACGACGTTGGCTGACCGTCTAGCGTGGCCGCAGCCGCACCAGAGCGACGACCAGAGCTACACGCGGCCCGGCTATCGGCCGATCATTCAAATCTCGACTGACGGTTTTCAAGGTTATCCTGAGGCCGTTGACCTCGCGTTCGCCCGCTATGCCAAGTTCGGAGTTATCATCAAAGACTTCCGAAACGCGATACTGCCATACACGCCCAGCGAAATAGTCGGCACCAAACGCCGGGCCGTTTTTGGTATGAGCGAGGCAGAGGAGCGGACGATTTGCACATCGCATATCGAGCGGAACAACCTGACGATCCGCACGTTCCTCAAGAGGTTCACGCGGTTGTCGCTGGGGTTCTCGAAAAAGCTGGCCAATCTGCAAGCGGCCTGTTCCGTGTTCTTCGCGTATTACAACTACGTGTGGCGGACCCGGTTCGACGACAACTCGGGGCAGTCTGGCCGGCTTCGGCCAACGGCCGCGATGATGGCCGGCGTCACCGATACGCTTTGGAACTTTCGGGACTTATTTAACGCCGTGAACGACTGATTGAAGCCAAAGAGGCGGTTGACTTGGCCACTCCAGAGCAAGACAATGAAAGCGTCGAGGTTGTCACTTTGGATTGACCGCATGCTATGCGCCCCTAATGATTCAGCGTCGGTTCATTTGGCAGCCTCGACAACTGCGTACGTTCCGACATGAGACCCGGTTGAGCTTCGGCTTGGCCGGGTCTTTTTCTTTTACGTTAGGAGAATCGCAATGGCGGATGAGCAATCGACGTTCAAGTACGTGCAGGAACTTGCGAACGGAGTCCGCAAACCAGAAAACCTTGAGGAATGCGTCGTGAATTTGGCTAAACTCTGCCTATCGTTGGACAAGAAAATCCACGACATGGAGATCGCACAGTCCAGGAATGCGTCGCAAATCAGGGCAGCATCAGGAGGCTGAACGCTGGCGATTAAACTCGCGGTCCGATGCTTCGCCAGCCTCTTGGATTCTCGCCAAGAGTCTCGCACGAAATCGCTGATTGCACGCAACATAGCATCCGTAAGATCCAACAACGAACGCGGCAACCGCGATTAAAAGAGCAACGGACGAAACCAGAGTCACTAGATCAATTGCCATAGAACCACCAGATATTTGTTGGCTTTTAACTTTCGGCCTGAAAGCGGTGATTATAGCATATTCGGTCGCCTTTCTGTCGTAGTTCCATCAGTTTTCTAGCGTAGAGGCTCCGATGTCAGCCGCCTTCGCAGTCTCTCAGGACGGTCATGAATATGGGCCTTTTACCGCCGACCAGCTACGCACTGGGGCCGCGTCAGGACAGATTCGGGCCGACGCCAAGATTCGGAAACTACCCGACGGCCAGTGGATCGCTGCTACGAGCGTTGCGGGCCTGCCATTTGCTGCAATGCCGGCCATGCCGCCGCCGATTCCGAGCACGCCCCACCCAACTCCTTCGCCTCAGCCGCAAGCGAATCGGACCCCGACGGCCGATGCTGGCTTGGCTCCTGTTGAGGTTGTCGATAAACCACGCGCTCGCATGCCGCCCCCGGCACCGTCGTCAACAGGTTGGGAAACCATCAAAAAAGCGTTGATCGTCATTTCTATCCTAGGCATCGCCGTGGTCGTCACCGTAATCGACGCTAGGACGCGGCTGAAACCACCGGCTACCTATGAAGATGAGGCAGCCGAGATTGCTCGCTTACAGCCGCTTGTCAAGGCAGCCGATGCCGAATGGCAGGCTATCGCGAATGTTTTCCGTAAAGAAAAAGAAGAGTTGATAGCCGAGGAAATCGCTGCATTCTCGGAAGACCGCAGCGATATTGGTGATGGCTTTGTGAGGTTTACCTACGACAAAATAATCGAATGCTTGTGGGATCGTGATGTCGGTGGCACCAAATACAAAAACGCTCCTGTCCAGCCCATGCAAATATGGGAGGCTACGCATCCGGTTTGGCGTAAGTCGCACGCTGAGAATCTGACAAAAATAGAACCTAAACTCAATGCGAAGGAAGACGCCATCCGGCGATATCTGGAGCTAGACCTATCGCTGAAGGATCACCTAGAACGAGCGCGAGAACTTGGTCATTAGCAGCCAATCACGCTTTTCCCTTGACAGGCCCGCAACTTGTACCACTACCGAAAGGGGGTACTGGTTCACTATGAATCCGAGAATTCCGTAAGTTTTCCAGTCTAATTCTTGGGTGATGAGCCTCGGGGCTGCGCAGTCTGCTGCTGGCCACCATAAATCAGGTCTAGCTTGACATCTCTGGGGAACGTGTCTTTCTTTACCTCAACGCTCACCGGCACACCATCAATCTCGCATAATACCGGCTGACTCGGCGCTGGAGTCCGCCTCATCAGGTCGACTAGACCTTAACCAAGCGTACCCGGCGCGGCTTTTGGCGAAGAAGTTTTGAGAAAACGAAATCCCTCGGCGTTTTTGCGGTGTTTCAGAAGTGTCAAGCTCTGCAACATCACAACCGCGGAGGGATTTCGAGTGAACGCCAAGATACGCCGTCAACTGCGGGCTCGCAAGCAGCGGATCGAGCGACGCCTGGATAAATCGAAACTGGGCGATTGCACGCAGCCGGTCATGTCCGCTGCCAACATTCAGTTCGACGTTGCCGAACGGACGCACGGCATGAGCTACGGCGGCCTGGGCGCGATGGTGCTGTTGGTCCGGCGATTGGGTTTGGCCGAGGCCATCGATCGACGACTGCGCCTGCTGAAGATTCATCTGCCGTATCACGAGAGCGACCACGTGCTGAATCTGGCCTATAACGCGCTGTGCGATGGTCGCTGTCTGGAAGACCTCGAACTGCGCCGCAACGACGAAGTGCATCTCGACGCGCTGGCGGCGCGGCGCATCCCCGACCCGACCACGGCCGGCGATTTCTGCCGCCGCTTCGCGGAGCACGACATTCGGGTGTTGCAGGACATTTTCGACGAGACGCGAAAGAAGGTATGGAAGGAGCAGCCGCCGGAGTTCTTCGACGAGGCCCGCCTCGACATGGACGGCACGTTCGTCGTCACCGGCGGCGAGTGCAAGCAAGGCATGGACATCAACTACAAGAATCAGTGGACCTACCATCCGCTGGTCGTGTCGCTGGCCAACACTGGCGAAGCGTTGTCGATCGTCAATCGCTCGGGCAATCGGCCCAGCCATGAAGGGGCGGCCGACGAAGTCGATCGCCTGCTCGACGTCTGCTTTGCCGGTGGCTTTCGCAAGGTCCTCTTGCGCGGAGACACCGACTTCTCGCAGACCAGGCATCTGGATCGCTGGAGCGCGGACCCGCGAGTGCGTTTCATCTTCGGCATGGACTGCACCGCCAACTTGCACATTCTGGCCGACGATCTGCCGCTGGCGGCCTGGAAACTGCTGAAACGGCCGAAACGTCACCAGGTCAAGACCAAGCGGCGCAAGCGGCCCGCGAACGTCAAAGCCGCCATCGTGCGCGAGCGCGAGTTCGAGAACATCCGCTTGGAAAGCGAGGAGGTGGCCGAGTTCGATTACCGGCCCACGGCTTGCAAACGGACCTATCGCATGGTGGTGGTGCGAAAGAACCTGACGCGTGAGAAAGGCAAGCAGCGATTGTTCGACGACTATCGCTACTTCTTCTACATCACGAACGATCGGCGACAGTCGGCCACCGCGATCGTGCTGGAAGCCAACGATCGTTGCGATCAGGAGAACCTGCACGCGCAACTCAAGGGGAGCGTGCGGTCCTTGACCGCGCCGGTCGATTCGCTGTTGAGCAACTGGGCTTACATGGTGATGACCTCGTTGGCCTGGAACTTGAAGGCGTGGTTCGCGTTGTCATTGCCGGAAACGGTGCGAATGCCGAGCAGCGTCGCAACGAGAAGCGAACCGTACTGCGGATGGAGTTTCGCACGTTCGTCAACGCCCTGGTGCGTCTGCCATGCCAGATCGTGCGAACTGGGGGCCGATTGGTCTATCGTTTATTGGCCTGGAATCGATGGCAAGAAGTATTGTTCCGCGCGGTTGACTGCGCTGCGTCATCCGCTACGCTGCTGAGGCCTGAGCGCTGCGGGCATTGCGCGGCCGTTGCTCGCAGCGACGAATCGAAACCGGAGTCCGGATGCTCCGGTCCGCCGCGGCCCCTGAGTGCGAGAAAGAATCCTGCCGATGCCCGATCCGACAACCTGAAGAATTACAACGCCGCGCGAGCCGGCCGCGCTCACGCTGCGCTGACACCGGCAGAAAAAAACTCCAGGCGAAACCCTTCCGCGTTCGCTTGTTTGAGGACTAGAGAGTCAAAATCCAGCGGTCCTGGCGGCATATTGGATTCTGGTTTGTCGGGGCCAATGCCAAATGGATCATTCGCAGACCGAGTCGTCGGCGCTGGCGGTGGCACCCGCAAGAATTCGACTGCCTGTCTAACGGGTGCCCACATTTGCCGCTCTGCGAGCAACGCTTGACGGTCCCGGTGCCACGCTAACGCGAGCCCGCTCGCAAGAACCAGCAAACCGGCCTCGCGAATCGAAAAGCTAAGCCAGCGGCGTTTTGGTGTTTCGCTCATGCCCACCATCCTACCGCGCAACTGTAGGCGAACCAGCGGCGGCGGGGAGGCGTCATGGGGGACCAATCACTTTTTCCGTAGCATCCAAAGGGCATATCCGAGACACGCTAATATCGGTACCGCGCTGAACCAAAAGAGCCTCGGCTCGCCTGTTTCTATCGCACTCCGGACCAAATCTCGGTCGTCCTGGTCTTTCACTTCCGAAACAATAGCCACGGCCGTGATTTTCGAGAGCAGTGGCACCGAAGCGCAACAGGCGACAGACCACAAAGTCGCGATAGCAAGTACGGCGATGACTCGCCGCCTACGATTTTCGTCCATGCCCCCATTGTGATATGGTTGGACCAGTCAAGCCAGCTTTTTAGTCGTTGTCGTTACATGGCTGAAAGCCCAGAAGGATAGGTGGCGGCTTCGTGCGACGGTGGATCAATCTGATATTCGCGGGTTGGCTACCGCATGGCATGTATCCATCGGGGGCGGCCTCGGTCTAGCCGTCGGGTGTCGGATCGGTGCCGATTCGGCGAGCGATCTGACCCAACAATGAAACGAGGATTCCCCTTTCCCACAGCGCCGCTTCCATCCTCTTGGGTATTTTTGGGTTAACGGGTTCTTTGACCATCCACAAAAACGGAACAGAGAAAGGCTAGCCAGGGGTCCAGGGGGCGGCAATGAGCACCCCTGGTCGCCGCAGGGATGCGGCGAAACTCCTGTCACGATGACCTTCCGGACCTGAGGTGTTGGTTCTCCGAATTACGCCGCCAACAGTGTGTCTTCCCGGGCAATGGTCCACACAAAGCCTGCCAATTTTAGCCGAGCGGCGGGGCGGCGCGAACGAACACGACCCGACGGCGGCTTTGCGTTCGACCACCTTTATTGCCTGCGAAGAAATGCCATAATGGGCTCCGTGATTTGCCCCCGTGCCAACGACGCGAGCGACGCTTTCATGTCGATCAATGTTCCCAGCCTGATCCGGCCGCGGCGGAAGATCGTCGGCATGTCTGCGATTCTTTTGCCGTTCACCTCTCAAGGCGACATCGACTGGCCAGGGTTTCGGGCGCATGTCGCGCGGACGCAAGCCGTCGAATTGATTCCCGGCGTCAACATGGACACCGGCTACGTCAATCTGCTCGACGAAGATACGCGGCTCAAGGTGCTCGCCGAAACCCAAGCCACGCTACGAGGCGGAGAGTTCGTGGCCGGAGCCTTTGTCGGCGATCAACCGGGGACAGGCTTTGATTTGCCGCGGTACCAGCGGGAAATCGAGGCCATCCAGCGCGCCGGCGGAATGCCCGTGATCTTCCAATCGTTCGGTCTGACTGCGCTGCCCGCGGACGGACTCGTCGACGCGTATCGGGCCATTGCCCGGGAATGTTCGCGATTCCTGGCGTTCGAATTGGGCCAGATGTTCGCCCCGTTTGGCCGCATCTACGACCTGGAGATCTATGGCGAATTGATGGCGATCAAGCAGTGCGTCGGAGCCAAGCATTCGTCTTTGAACCGGGAACTCGAATGGCGGCGGCTGATGCTGCGCGATCAACACCGGCCGGACTTCATGGTCCTGACGGGCAACGATCTGGCGATCGACATGGTGATGTACGGCAGCGATTATCTGCTCGGTCTGAGTACCTTCGCTCCCGACTTGTTTGCCCGGCGCGACGCCCTGTGGCTGGCCGGTGACCCGCGGTTCTATGGATTGAACGATTTGCTGCAATACCTGGGCTGTTTCACATTCCGCGCCGGTGCCGGCTTACAAACATAACGCGGCGCAGTTCTTGAAGCTGCGCGGTTGGATCGATTGTGACGCGACCCATCCGAAAAGTCTCGCGCGGCCGGCAACCGACCGCGCGGTGCTCGATGAGCTATTGCAGCGGTTGACGGCAGGTGCCTGACGGCGGGTTTGATCAGGGGACTTACGTCCTCCGCTCGTGTCGATTGCGGCGGTTCAGGCTTGCTCGCGTTTCACGTCCTGGATCATGTCCAGGAAATGCCGCATCGTCGCGGGCCGCTTTTCGGGCTCCGATTCCAGGCAGGCGTGGATGGCGTCGGCCAGTTGGGGATGGACTGCGGGGCAAAGGGTGCGGATGTCGGTCGGCGGAGCGATCCCGTGCGACATAGCCGCCTGACCGGTTGAGCCGCGAGGCCAAGGCAGTTCGAAGGTGAACAGTTCGAAGATCGTCACCCCGAAGGCGAACACGTCCAACCGCTGATCGGCCTTCTTTCGCCGCACGAGCTCGGGGGCCATGTAATTGGGCGTGCCAGTCCGATTGCCCGGCTGCATGAACGGCGGGGTCGCAGGGACCGCGAGCCCGAAATCGATCAGCTTTAGGGTGCCGAAATCGCGGCTCAGGACGAAATTGCGCGGGCATATGTCGCGATGGATGAAACCGGCGGCATGCACGGCCCCCAAAGCTTCGGCAGCTTGGCGCAGCAGCGACAAACGCTTGCCGTCGAGTTGCCCGTCACGCTTGACCAGCAGGGAATTCAGACCCGGGCCGTCGAGAAACTCCATCACGAGGAACTGCTGGTTCTCTGTGGTGATGCCGTGCTCGTAGGTGCGCACGATGTTCGGGTGGTCGAACCGCATGGCGATTTCCCCTTCGCAGGGGCGATTCAGCCCGACGAAACGGGCCTCGAGGGCTGCCGTTTTTACCGGGTCAAGCAGTTTCAGACCCACGACTGCGCCGGTCTGACGGTCGCGAGCCATATGGAAGGCCGACATCGTGCCGGACATGGCCTCGCGCAGCAACTCGAAGCGGACGCGAACGTCCACTTTGTTGGGCAGTAGCAAGGACTTAATGTTGCTCAGCAGGCCCATAATGGCGTCTCGCGACAGGCTGGCGGGCCGCGACTGATGGATAGGTGTGGTTCTTTCCCCATCCTAAGAAAGGTTGCAGTAATCAGCAAGCGAGTGCCGGCTGAATCGTGCCACACGGAGAAGGTCGCAATTCGCGGTTCAGCGGGGTGCTGTCGCGGAGGCGGCGCGAAGGCGGACGCGCAACCGGGCCAATTGATCTGCGCGTATTGGGGCGCCGGCGCCGGCGTCAAAATCAACGGGCGAACCGAGCAACTGCGACAATTGCTGGGCGGCCAACCGGCGGCGAGCCTCGTCAGGCCGCGAAAGGAGCGAGAGCCACACTTCGGGATCCGCTGCCAGCCAGGTCACGACCCGATCGACGGTGTCCTCTTGGTCGTCGTCCAACAGCGCGACGAGGTCGCGCACACGATTGCGTTGCTCGGCGTCCAAAAGGTCTCGCCCGAAATGTTCCAAGAAGGGGAGCACGGCAGGGCCGGCGTCCAGGAGATGTCGCTCCGCGGCTTGACGCTCGGAAAAGTGGGGACTCCCCAGCGATTCCACCCAGGTCTGCCACACACGGCGGTCAGCAACGCGATGCGCCACTGCCCAACGGCTCAGCGACTCTTCGATCGCCCCGGTCAAGGACGCCAGATGCCAGCTCGGCCGCAGCAGTTCCAACAGTGGAAACAACTCCACGCGGCATACTTCCGGTTCGGCAAGAGCCAGGTGCCAGAGGCTGACCGCCTGCATGACGGTCCGCTGGCTCCCCTCTCCGATGCTGAGCACCAGGTCACCGCGTCGCGGCTGTTGGAATTCCAGGGAGTTGAGCTTCTTGTCTTTGGCCGTGCGGCGTATGGTGAGCTGGTCCGCCTCGACGACTTCGATCATCAACTCTTCGCGGGGCGAAGACATTTCATAATGGACACTCGGCAAGCCCGTCGTCTGCACATCGATCGAGACTCGCTCGCGCCTACCCGTGGCCTGGTCAGCCGGGCGGCTGTGGGTCATGCTGGTGCCGATGTGGCTGCTGACTGCGACGATTCGCCCCGAGATGATGCCGTAATGCACGATCTGCAGCTTGGAGAGCAAGCTGGGGGCGAGCACCGCGTCCTGATCGTCATCGTCAAAGTCTTGCGCCATGGCAATCGGCGTCAATAAGGCGACGAGTGCCAGCACGGCCGGCATTGTCCGAAAGAACTGCATCCAGGAAAATCGCATCGGACCTCCTCCCGAGAATTCTCCAAATTATAGCATGCCGGCAAGGGGGCGGCTTACGCAACCGGTTTGAGAAAAACCGGAAACTTACGCCCGTGGCAATCCAGAAGCTGACCGGCTCGGCAATGTTATCTTGTCACTTTTTCGGCTTGTGGGGACTCCGCGGAATCGGTCGGTCGCGAGCGGCCTTTCCGCCAAGTCCAAAGTAAGGCTGCGACCACACACAACACGACGATCACGGTCAGCAACAATTCCGACCCGCGGATGACGCCCTTGATTTGTGCCCCGTACAGGTAGCTCAGGCCGAAAACCACGCCCACCACCGCCGCCGCGCAGAACGTGTCGATGAGAAGGAATCGGCGAACCGGCATGCGTAAAACGCCCACGGCGAGATAAACCGGGGCCCGCAAAAACACCAGAAAACGGGCGACAAACAGGACTTTCAGTCCATGCTCGGTGATCCATTTTTCAACCCGGACTTCGCGTTCGGCATGCAGAAAATCGGCCAGGCGCGGATGTTTCATGGCCAGGCTGTGGCCGAATTGGTAGCCAATCGTATACAGGACGCAGTCCCCAATCAGTGCGCCGGCGAAACAGGCTGCCAGTGCCCCCCAGGGATTCAATGTCCCCACCGATGCCGCCACACCGGCGTAGACGATCGGCACCTCTTCCGGCATCGGTAGGCCCGCACCGGTGAGTACCAGCACCAATACGATGATGCCATACGAGCCGTGTTCCATCAGTAAATCCAAATCCGCAACGCTCCTGGCAACTCTGGGGGGACCGTTCGGGTTGCATTCTATCGCCTGACGCGGTGCCCGGAACATGGAAATATCTAAATTATTGCTCGCAAATCGACCATTGGCCGCTGCGCAGCCCATATTCGTGGATGTGCAGGCTGCCGACTTTTTCGCCGGCAGAAACGAGCAAACAGGCAATCTCCGGATGCGCAGCACAAAAGGCTTCCGACACGACCGGTCCTAGGACATAGAAGGCCGTGGACAGCGCATCCGCGATCGTGGCGGTTGGGGTGCGGCACGGTCGCCGACAGCACACCCTCGGCCGGCCAGCCGCTGCGAGGATCGATAATGTGCCCGTACCGACGCCCTGCGTGTTCGAAAAACTGCGTTCCCGATCCGCTGGTTGCCACGGCCTCGTCGACGACCGAAAGTTGCCCGAGCCGACGCTCCGGGCGGAGCGGGTTGCGGACCCCCACAAGCCACCCAGATCCAAAGGACAAATCGCCGTGCGTGCCGCGCGCCAGCACGCTGCTGTGGCCGCCATGCAGCAAGAAATCGTTCATGCCTTCGGCCGAGAACAGCTCGGCAGCGCGATCGAGCGCATAACCCTTGCCGATGGCGCCGAGATTGATTTGCACTCCCGGGTGCTCGAAGGCGGCGGTCCGCGACTGGCGGTCCAGTTGTAGCCATTGCGTGCCGACTTTCGCCAGGGCCGCGGCGATGGTGTCCGCGCCTGGGAGCGTGCCGGCCCGGCGGGTGAACCCCCAGACTTCGCTCAGGGCCCCGGCGGTAATATCGAATGCTCCGTCGGTCGCCGCATGAATTTCGCTTGCCAATTCCAGCAGTTCGAAGAGTCTCGGCTCGACTTCCAGCGGTTGGCGGAAGGCCGCGGCGTTGAGGCGGCAGATTTCGCTGTCGGGCCGATAAACCGAGAGCTGCTCCTCGAGATGCGCGACCAGGTCGTGCCCAGCCAGGGCGACCTGGGTACCCCGCGCATACTGGCCGGCGTTCAGAAAAAACTCGAACTGGCAAGCCATGGCGCGGCGAGCCAGATGCACCAGGTACGTACCGGCCTGGGACGGGTCCGGCGGGACGCTTGCCGGATCCGGGGCGAAGCGGCTCGCCAAGCGAGCTAATCGCCTGCATGGCGGCTTTGCCCTGCAGGAATTCGCGGCGTGAAGATTGCTGGCCTGTCACCTGGTCACCCGGTAATTGTGGCAGATCCCCCGGAAGCTGTCGCAGCCGGCTCTGGGCTGATATTATTAGTTGTAGTCGGTGACAACAAAACGGACGACTGAAAACCGAGTGAGAGACCTATGATTTCGCGGCATTGGTGGGGCAAGGCTGTATTATGTGTTTCGGCCGTCTTGGCGGCGACGACCATCTGGGCCGCGGCGGCGGCAAAACGGGCCAAGCCGCCGCATTGGAGCAAGAGTGCCAACGACGCCTTTTTTGCCGATGCTCGGGAAAAGCTTGTCGGCGAGCGACCGGCGGCCGGAGGGCAAGTGGCCACGGCCGGACCTGCTGGCGGTGGCGCCATGGCGGAAGCTGAGGGTGCATCGGCCGGCAACGTCTTCACGTGGTCAAAATTGATTGGCCCCGACGCCGTGGAAGACGAAATCAAGAAGCTGCAGAAAGAATATAGCGCGACGATAACCACACCGGCTCCGTTCAAAGGTGGCGGATATAAAGCCGCTCGTCGGCAATTGACGGAATTGGCGCTGCTGTTCGGCATTATTGCCGAGTACGATGGGGACGTGCGGTGGAAGAAGGATTCACTCAGCATGCGCGAGTTGATGGCCCGCACCGGATTTTCTTGCAAAGCCGGCAGCGATGCCTCATTTACCGAAGCCAAGCTGCGCAGAGATGAATTGGAAACTCTGGTCCGCGGCGGCTCGGCTCCCTCGGTGCCCGGGGTCGAAGCCAAGGCCAGCTGGGATAAAGTTGTCGGACGCCCTCCCCTGATGCAGCGATTAGAGACTGCCCAGCAGCAAGGAGTCGCGGTCTGGACGGCGAATGCCGGCGACTTCAGTAAATACCAGGAAAAGATTTTGATGGAAGCCGAACTGATCGCGGCGATTGCCGAGGTCATCCAGCGACCAGGCTTCGAATCTGCCGACGAACAAGACTATTTGCGATTCGCCAAACAGTTGCGCGATTCCGCCTTGGCAATCGTCGACGCGGTCAAGTCCAAGAACTATGACGCCGCACGAGCAGCCAGCGGCAAGATCGACAAATCATGCAGCCAATGCCACGAAGGCTATCGGAGCTAACGGGCCATTGACGATCTCTCAGCCTCTCAGCACGCTTTGGCACGCGTGAGAATTCCTGGTGCCTACTGGGCTTACTTATGCACTCGCTCGCGTTTGCGGCGCGGCGCGCGCGCCATTGGCCGTGAACTGAGGCAGCGCTTTTAGCTCGATCATTTCGGCCACGCCCGCGGCTGCCAGTTCTCGCCCAGTGACGTAGCGACCGGGGTGGATCCATTTTTCCATCTGTTCGGCGGGCAGCCCGAGCATTTCAGCCAGCAATCGGTCCATCTCACTTTCCAATTGGCCGAAGTGACGAGCCCACTCGGCGGCCTCCGCCAGTCCAACGTGTTCCTCGCTTTGCCATTTCATGGGATGAAATAGCAAGACGCTGTACGGGGTCACCAGTCGCCGCGTGCAGGCTGCAAAAGGCCACAGGGCTGCGCTTGAGCATTCACCCGTAACCACGCCGGTGATTTGCAGGCCGCGCAATAGTATCAGGCTCATGACGGACACGGCGCAGTACGGACTGCCGCCAGGCGAGTCGATGAACATGGTGCAAGCGCCCCTGGTTCGATCGACAACAGCTTATCGGTCAAGTCGGCTTCGTTGTCTGTCAGATCGCCAACTAAGGCAATTTCGGTCGGCGCGTCGCTCTGCCGCTGGTCCATTCCGCGGTTTCCAAACTAAGAGGTGAATTAGGGAGAAGACAATGGAACCCTCGCGGGTGGCGTCCGGTACGGCACTCCAAGAGGCCCGGCACCTACAGGCCGCTCTGAAAACGGATCTTGATCTGAGGAGCCCTTGGTACTGTTTGGGGTGCCGTCCGAGACTTTGAATCGGCCGGAAAAAACGGGCGACTTGTCTCGCGGAGCCCCCGCCAGGCCCGAACGACCCCCTTTAATATAAAACGGGCCAGGGCGCGATACCAGACTCCCGTTCGGCCCGGACCGCGGATCGTAGGGATTTAGCGGGCCATGACCATTGTACGCGGGCCAACCGCAATTCCGGCCAACTCCGCGAGTTAGCCCGTCTGCCCAACTTCACAGGCGTTCTGCCGCGAGTATATAATGGCCGCCTGTGTTTATCCTATGGTATTTGTTGGGCAGTCTGCCGTTGGCGATGGTTCGTTGGTTGGATGTCCAACGACCGAGCCGCGTCATCGGTGGCTGCGCTTGAGGCCCAGGCCAGTGATCGGATTGAATGGGCATTAAGTTTTATTGTCCGAACGGACATAAATTGAACGTTAAGTCTTTCCTCGGCGGAAAGAAGGCGATCTGTCCTAAGTGTGGCGCCAAAGTAATTGTTCCTTTGGAAGGTGTCACCGGCGGGACGGATCCAGGCGGGGGCGGGCCGCTTGAACCAGGCACGGCATTTGCGCCGGGTTTGGCCGATGCGGCGTTAGCGGCGGAGGCGGCAAGCGCGCAAGGCGCCCGTCCGTCTTATCATGCGTCCCCGGAAAACCCTGTCCAACTCGGTAACCCGGCATCCTCGCCGGGCACAACAATGACTGACCCAATTGACGAAGCTCCGACTGCCGTGTGGTATGTTCGACCGCCTTCTGGTGGCCAGTTCGGTCCGGCGGCGGGACCCACGATGCGCGCCTGGATTCAAGAAGGCCGTGTTACCGCGAACTCGCTTGTCTGGCGCGACGGCTGGCCCGAATGGCGTTCGGCCGCCGCGACCTTCCCTAGTCTGACGGCCGGCCAGCCCGCTTGGGGCGGCGCGGGCGTTGCGCAGGCGGTCGGCGGCATGGTCGCTCCGCAAGTGGGCGGGATGCCAGTGGCAGCTCCGGTAAGCGGTTGGCAACCGGCCGCCGCGGCGCAGCAGGGCATGGCTCCTGTCGGCGTGCCCCTAGCGCCCAAGGAGGCATTCCGATGGGTCACGTTATGTCCGCCCTGGAAACTCCGCTGGGCGGCTACGAGGCTGCCCTTGATGATGATCTGCCCAGCCGCCGTAAGCGTCGCGTCAAGAAGGGGCCCGACGTCACCACCTATGTCGCGGTTGCCTTAGTGGTTATGACGGTTGTGCTCGTGGTGGTGTTGGTGGTTGTGTTGATAAAGCAATCGGCCGCTCCCGAGGAAGGCCAGCCCCCCGCATCAAAAGCCGCGTCCATGGAAGAGGCGTCGGAGGAAGAAACGCCGGAAGGAAAAAAGACCCGGGCCGCCGACGATGCCGAAGGCGACGCCGAGGTGAAGCCCAAGACAAAGAAGGATAAGAAGGCTAAACCCAAGGCTAACGCCGAAGCCGCGAACAACGAAAAAATGTGAAGGTACCGAAGCCCATTCGGCGCACGTGGTGCCGCTCCGCCGCATGGGCCGTGGTTCCGGTCGAGTCCAGCGATGTTACTCCGTTCCAAGGAAAGTCAACTTCCTTTCAGCAGAAAGTATTCCATGAAACTTACCGCAAAGTGCCTGCTGGCCAGTCTGCTCGGTTGCACGTTTCTTTGTCTGGCCGCATCGTTGCCGGCGGCTGAAGAAGCTGCGCGAGATCACCGCCTGGAGCTCGCGGAGGGCGAGCTAAAGCTTATGGCTCCGGGCGCGTGGCAAATCAAAAAGCCGGAGAACCGGATCATCGAGCATGAATTATCCGTGCCTCCGACCGGCGACGATAAAGAGGCCGGTCGCGTCACGATCATGGGCGCCGGTGGCACCATGGATGCCAACGTCGAGCGCTGGATCGGCCAGTTCAAGCAACCCGACGGCAGCGACACGCACCAGGTCACCAAGCAGAAGGACATTAAGGTCGGCGGACTGGAAGTGCGCGTGGTGGACATTTCGGGCACCTACAACGACACCCGCGGCCCCTTCTCCGGCATTCCGGCGGTCGAGCGTCCGAAGTACCGCATGTTGGCCGCGATCATCACTTCCAAAAAAGTCGGCAACTACTTCGTCAAGTTCTACGGTCCTCAGCAAACCGTGTCCGAAAGCGAAGGGGCCTTCATGAAAATGATCGACACCCTGGAAGTAAAGTAAGCTTCCGTTAGGATTGTCGCGTCTTTCGGTCGGATCGCGCCCGTGTTTCATGGCATTGGCAGATCCCCACGGGCCGGGATCTGTGGCATCTGAATGACATCGACGGGCTCTTGATCCGAACGACCCCCTGCCGGCGAGGCCAATGAAGACGCAGCAATTTCTCGAATACCACGGTGTCGCCTCCAATCCTTTCGCGGAAGAGGACGCGCAGACCGATCCGGTCTTCAAAGACCATTGCATCGACAGCACCTACCATCCGACCTGGGACAAGATCTATGGCGACCCGGCCGAGCCGGCCACATCGATCGTCTTCGGCGAGAAGGGGGCGGGCAAGACGGCGATGCGCTTGCAAATCGTCCGCCATCTCGTCCAGTACAACGCGGCGCATCCGGACGCGCGGGTTTACGTCATTGAATACGACGATTTCAACCCGTTTCTCGACCGGTTCCGCGCCGCCATCGGCGGCCGCCGCGCGGATCGCGTGCTCTCCGAATGGAAGCTGTGGGACCATATGGACGCCATCCTGTCGCTTGGAGTCACGGGCCTCATCGATCGGATTATCGGTGCCCGAGCGAGCCAGTCGGGTGCCAACGAGCCGCCCCTGGAGAGCCAGCGCCTCGACCGGCACCAGTCGCGAGATCTGCTTTTGTTGGCCGCCTGCTACGATCAATCCACGGCCGAAACGACCAAGGGACGCTGGGGACGATTGCGGCGCAAGCTGCGCTTCCACACTTGGAAGACCTTATGGCGTTTAGCGGCCGGTATCGTGGGCACTGCGGCCATTCCGGGACTGATCCTGTATGAGGAAAAACCCGACTGGCTGGCGACTCCCTGGCCTTGGCTGTTGATCCTGGCGTGCTGGCTCCCTTGGCTAGCCCGGTCCTGGCGACGGTTTTGGCAGGCCCGCGGAATTGCTCGGAATGTGCGAGTCGGCAAGCAAGAAGTTTTGCCGCTGCGCAAGTTGCTGATGAATTTTTCGGCGCCGGAATTATCCGGCCAGCCTTTGCCCCTCAAGCCCAGGACGGATGACCGCTACGAACTGCTGACCAAGTTCCAGGGCATTTTGCAGACGCTTGGTTATCGCGGCATCGTGGTGCTGGTCGATCGGGTCGACGAGCCGCACCTCATCAACGGCTCGGTCGATCAGATGCGCGCGTTGCTCTGGCCCATGCTCGACAACAAGTTCCTGAAGCATCAGGGGATCGGGTTCAAACTGCTGCTGCCGATCGAACTATCGCAATTCATCGACCGCGAAGATCGCGACTTCTACCAACGTGCCCGGCTCGACAAACAAAATATGATCCCTTCGCTGGAATGGACCGGCGAAGCCCTGTACGACGTCGCCAACGCCCGACTGCGGGCCTGCGCCGTTCCCGGCAAGACTCCCAGCTTGCGGGAACTGTTCGACGATTCGATCACGGATCGGCGGCTGATGGATGCCTTTCGCGGGCTGCGGGTACCGCGGCATCTGTTCAAATTCTTGTACCGCATCTTTGTGGCCCACTGCAACTCGTACACCGACGACGTGCCGGTATGGCGCGTCACCGGCGAGCGCTTCGAGACGGTGCTGGCGCTGTATAGCCGTGACCAAGATGCCTTTGATCGCGGGCTGAAAGCGGGTTGATCAGGTGTAGTGCCGGCCGTACGGGATTGTTATGCAACGCGAGGCGAACTCGCTATTTCGATGTTTTCCGGCAAATCGGCGAGCCACTTGCGCACGTGTGCGAGCACGTCCCGCTCGGGCGGCATCTGGCCTACGATTCGATAGTCGCCGCTATCAATCGCGGCCACAATTTCGTGGCGTCTGCAATTCAACTGCGCAAGAAACTCCTGGATTTCGAGCGGTGAGAGATCGTGCCGCACTAGCGCGACACGTTCCGCCGTCCGCTCGCGCCGGAGCGAGGCAAGCCGTCCGTGGTCTGCCCGATACAGCAGACCACCGACAAACGCTCGGCGCAATTGGCCAACCGAGTTGAAGTGATAGGCTGGGTCCGAACCGAAGTACAGGCTGGCACAGCCCCCTTGGCGGAAGCCAGCGACAACGGGCTCCGCCGCGCCGGAAAGCGACAGTTCGACGCGATCCACTAAAGCGGTCGCTTCGCGCAGCAAGTCTTCGTGGTCTTGCTCTTCACTCGCCATGGTGCAGGTCTGCCGGCGGAAAATCCCCCGGCTGATGCCTGGGGCTCGGAAATTCTCGAGCTGGAAGCGGTGCTAGATTGCCCCCTTGCCGTAAAACACCCGCTGCACGTTGTCGACGAGCACCTCGCGGCCCAGGGCGACGGCGCGCTCTTCGCTCCAGCCCCGGAACAACCACGAATCGCTCGGCGAGAATCTTGGCCAGAATGCGTTTGTACATGGCGAACTTCGGCAGCGCGAATTCCAGCTTGTACATGTCGCTGTAATAGCCGATCTGCTTGGTGCGGGGTACAGCTTCCAAGCGGCCAGCCGCGTCGTGCTCGATGTAGGTCGGGGTGTTCGAATACCACCAGTGCCCGTGGCACAGGACATTCGGAAAGATCCAGCTATAGCTGACCAGTTCCTGGTTCGTCACGCTGGCCAGCACCGAGATCGGAAACTTGACCTGGGGAAAGGCGTTGAACAGCTCCCGATATTGGATCAGCGACACGCGACTGTCGTATAAATCGCGCCCCTGGTAGACGCCTTGCGCATACACGGCGCGATTCACGCCGATCATCAAATCGAACGGCAAGCGAAACTCCGCGCAGAATTCGGCCAGCGTCCAAAAGACGAAGTTCGACAGATCCTGGCGGCACTCTGGATCGGCGGCTGCCTGGTGACGCAACACGGCGGCCAGCGCCTTCTCGGCCCTGGCGGCATCCACATTTTCCGGCGCGAAATCCGGCGGTAGCGAAATGGCGCAAGCCCGCGCTCCGCGGCTGATAAAGTGCTCAAACAGCCGGCCGATCGCCTTCTTCAAACTGGCCGCATCGTGTACCTCAATCGCGGCAGCTTTTTCGAGCCGCTGACGCACTTCCGTCCGGCTTAAATGGAATACCAGGTCGTCGGTGCGCAAACAGGGGATGTAGCGTTGCGTGTCGAAGCCGGTCAGAGGATCGTCGAAATCGTTCGTTAGAAAGACTGCCGAGAGTTTGCTTTGGCTGAGCACCTGATCCGCCCAGCCGGGATTGGCCATGGCAGCCGCGGAACGATCATACGCTTCTTCCCAGTTATCCTTGGTGAGCCGATCATCCGCAAAACCGATCAATTTTTGCAGAGCCTCGATGAGCCAACTCACTTGGATGGTGTTGTCGAGCGTCGCCAGCCAGGGTACGAGCCGGGCCACCTTTTCCTTGGGATCGAGTCCGGGCTCTTCAATCTGTTCGCGCGGCAAGCCGGCGGAATGGGCCAGTTCGGTGTAATAGTGATAGCCCAGGATGTCGGCCAACGTGGTTGACGCCGGCGAGTGCGGGTTGATGTGCGTATGGGGATCGACCAACGTGAGTGCGTCGAGTTCGCCAAAGATGCGTTGGCTAAGTTGCACGGACATGGCAAGCGTCTCTCGTCAGATCAGAGGTTTAATTAGCTTCCGGCTTAAGAAATCACGGAGATATTTTTAGAAGGAATGCAGGAAAGTAGGAGGAAGGAAACGACGAGACGGGACCGCATAGCACTAGCATTGTTCTTTTTTGATTTTCTGCCGGTTCTAATTGCCTACTTTTGCCCTTTCTTAATTTCCTGCCTTCCTTATAAAAATCTCCGCGTTCCGTACCTAGTTTAATCCGTCCCCGGCGAATCGAAGGGCGTCACCCATCAGGTTGTCAGGGGCGGCTCGGAGTCGGCAAATTCACGGTAAAGGGCCGCGGCTTGCGCTTCGTCGTTTTCCGGTCCAACAAACGCAGCCAGCAGGCGGGCTCGCAAAATAACACCCTTCTCCAACGCTTCGGCGAACAGCGGGTGTTTGAGCGACCACAGGCTTGCATTGCCGGCTTCCGCGGGACCTAAGCGGGTCAGTTCCGTACGACCAAAGTCTACCGGATGAACCAACTCGACAAAACTCCCCGTGCCGTCTGGCAACCGCATCAAGGTGCAACTGCATTTGTGGGGGGCCGATCGTTGCAAATCGCTCCCGTTCTTGGGTTGCCACGCTTCGAAGCGTCCCTCGGCCGGATCCACCAATTGCCGCGCTTCGTTCCCGACGAGACTGCTGCCGGCCAGCACGCGCGGCTGGCTGTCGAGCAAATCCGTCTGTACGGAAACCATCAGTTCGATGGTCGCCAAGCCAGGCACGGCGCCGCTGAGCTGGGCTCGCCAATAGATTTGTGTTCGAAATGGCCATGTGTCCGTCGGGCTGTATATACCGACAACATCGACGCCGCGGCGATAATAGTCCACGCCGCCGGCGTTTGCCGAATCGATGGCGGGAATCTCGACCGCCAGAATCTGGCGGCTGGCGATCGGACGATGGTTCAGGGTTAAGCGCGCCGAGTCCGCAGTCGGGCCGCCACAGGTCAACCCGCGCCGCGAGTGGACCGCAACTTAGCGTGGCTTTGTGGTCCTCGATTTGCCAGCAGACGTTGTGCATGCCGGTGCCACTGCCACGGAACG
Source organism: uncultured Planctomycetia bacterium (assembly GCA_963807715.1). Taxonomy (GTDB): domain Bacteria; phylum Planctomycetota; class Planctomycetia; order Pirellulales; family PALSA-1355; genus CAWECK01. The sequence goes on along the minus strand of CAWECK010000007.1, from coordinate 19,059 downwards.
GGGCAGGCCTTGTTAATACAGGTTCCGGATCGTACTGCGTTGGAGGATCTGGCCGCCTTGAAAGTCTTGCAGGTGGCTCAATCGACCACAATGAAAAAACCCCGCCGATCGCTTGACGCGATGCGGCGGGGCCGGAACAGAGAAGAGGCCGTTTGCCAAAGGCTGGCGGAGAAATAAATAATGAGGCGGCTTTACAATGGACGCTATGATGGCCCGCCCTAGGCAACCCTCCTCCTGACGAGTGTGATGTTAGCAAATTGTTCAGGACTGTCCATAGTCGGTCCCATAATATTATTTTTATGGGATCGCCCTGGGTGGGCTGTTTTTGCCCGACTTGGACGCCGGGCGACAGGCGGTATGATCCTGCCTGACGGGTCTTTATAATGCCGCGAGTCCAGAAGCGTTCGACCGCCAACAAGATTAGGGTGCCATGTCAGAATTCCTGAGCGTTTGCGAGGCTGCCGCACGTGCCGGCGGAGAGGTGTTGCGGCAGTGGCTCGGCCGGTTTGCCGTCCGTGAAAAGGGGCCTTCGGACCTGGTCACCGAGGCGGATGTCGCCGCCCAGGAGGCCGTGCGGAGCTTGATCATGCGGCATTTTCCGCAACACGGCTTTGTTGCCGAAGAACAAGCTCAGAATGCCTCTCTCGACCAGGAGTACTGCTGGATCGTCGATCCGCTGGACGGCACCACCAACTATGTGCATCAAGTGCCCCACTATTGCGTCTCGGTAGCCCTCGCGCAGCGTGGGCGGCCGAATTGCCGCGGCAATTTACGAGCCGCTGCACGGAGAATGCTACACGGCCGCCCTGGGGGAGGGGGCCTGGCTCGATGGCCAGGCCATTCGGACCAGCGACGTTCAGGAGTTGTCGCAGGCGTTGGTCGCCGCCAGCTTCTCCGCCAAGGTGGAGCCCGGCTCCATTGAAATCGATCAATTTGTCGCGGCCGTACTGGGTTGCCAAGCCGTACGGCGGACCGGCTCGGCGGCCCTGAATTTGGCGTACGTGGCGGCCGGCCGATTCGATGGCTTTTGGGCCATGAGCACCAAGGCTTGGGATGTGGCAGCGGGGGTGCTCCTCGTCCAGGAGGCGGGGGGTACGGTCAGCGATATCGACGGAGCGGAGTTTAATTTGCGTCGTCCTCACCCGATCGCATCCTCGCAGGCGCGGCTCCATGAGCCGCTGCGCAAGCTGTTATCTGAGTTTCCACATCGAAAGTGAGCATTTTGTTACTTTGAGTAACTTGGAGGTCTGATTAAACTGGATACAGCCCGCCTCGGCGAGCTTTCCCTTCTTTAGCGCCTCGGCGGCCAGCCCCGGGCGACCAGCGTTCGGTCTGGCGTTCTTCGGGAACGTCCGAGCGGTGGCGGAATGTTTTTATCCGCGCCGTCATTACTCAATGGTGCTGACGAGTGCAGACACTGCCGGGGAACCCTGAGTTGAAATCGTTCCACGGAAAACACGCACGGCGATTGGCTAGTACGTCCATCGTACTGGTGCTGGGTCTGCTCGCGATTGCGAGCGCTCCGGGCGAGGAGCCTCGACCGACCACCCCGGCTAGGCCAGCCGGGCAACCTGTCTCCCCCTCGGCCAGCGCGCCCATTCAAACCCCGTCCGCGGCGGCGGTTCCTAATCCGGCAACTTCCCCCGCTTCCAACGCTTCAGATGCGGCTGTGGGTCCGTTGCCCGGCGAGGTGAAGCCCGAACTATTCTTGCTGAAAGACAAAGAGGGGAATCTTCAGGCGGTGCCAGGCTTTACCTACGAAGACTTTAAGAATCTCTATAACCTCAAGAATCGCCTGGATCAACAGGAGCAGAAACCGCGTTATAACCTCGACCGGATTGACATCACGGGCACCTCGGTAGGAGAACGCGCGGAACTGTCGATTACGTTGACCATTGTGCTGCGCGATCCGCAGTGGGTGCGGGTGCCGCTCCGACTTGGCGGCGTCGTGCTGCGAGAACCGGCCCGCTACGAGGGCCAGGGAAACCACCTGGTCCATTTCGAGGACGATCACGAAGGCTACGTTTGCTGGCTACGAGGCGACCCAGGGCAAACCCACCAGTTGACGCTCCAGGTGTTGGCCCCCTTGTCGCACGTGGGTGGCGAGACCCGGCTGAAGCTTTCCGTGCCGCGCGCGACGGTGGCGCAGTTGAAGCTGACCGTTCCGATCGAACGAGCGGTTGCGCGGGTGACGGACGGCGGTGAATTGCTGGATCCGGGCAGCGCAACCAAGGGAAAGACGGTGCTGACGGTTTTAGGGATCGGCGGCGAATTCACCTTGGCTTGGCGGGCTCCCGCGGCGGCGATGGCCGCGGTGCCGACCGTCCTCGAAGCCATGGGGGCTCTTTTGGCCCGGGTTGACGGCCGCAGCATCAATACCGAGGCGCGCATCACGGTGCGCAGTTTCGGCGGCCAGTTCGACACCTTCCGCGTGCGGCTGCCACCCGAAGCGGAATTAGTCGGCGCCGCGCAGGCCGGTGTGACCATTGCTCCCATTGCCGCCGAGCCACGCAAAAAAAACGAAGGGGCAGCCGGTAAGGTCGTTGAGGTAAAACTCGATCGCAAGACGGCTGGGCCCATCGAACTGCGGTTGGTGACGGAGCGTCCTTACAATGTCGCCGAGGCGGGCGAATCGCTGGAACTGGCAGGCTTCGAGGTCCTCGGAGCGGTTCGCCAATGGGGCCATATCGCGGTGGAAGTGGTCGGCAACTGGCAAGTAGTTTGGGGACCTCGGAACAGTGTGCGTCAGGTGGATGATCTGCCCGAAATCCTCCGCCGCGACGACCTGACGGCTGGCTTCGAGTATTTCGTGCAGCCTTGTTCGTTGACGACCCGCGTTGTCCCGCAAAAGACGCGGGTTAGCGTCGACCCCGAATATGTGTTGTTGGTTGGAGCCCAACGGGCTCAATTGCGGGCGAAGTTGAAATACAAGGTCCGCGGCGCCAAGGTCCGGGTATTGGACGTGGAATTGCCCGGCTGGGTAGTCGACGACGTCGGACCCGCAAACCTGGTCAATACCGACGCGGCGCTGCCGGCCGAAGAGGCGAGCCTTTCGATTCCGCTCGCCCAACCGACGTCGGGCGACTTTGAATTGACGCTCGACGCGCACCGCGAAATCGCCAAGGACGCGGATCGCGTGGACCTGGATATTCCTCGGCCGGTCGTCGAGGCGGCCGGCCAGGCGCTGGTTGTGGTGGTGCCGGCTGACAATGTGGAGTTGAACCCGCTTAACGAGGCCCTGGTCGGATTGGTTCCCCAATCGCTGAAGCCGCAGATGAAGCTGCCGGAGCGGCAACAGGACCCGTTGCTGTTTCGTTGCGAAACCAATCCCGCCCACTTTGTCGCTGGTTTTCGCGTCCATGCGAAATCGATTACGGTCGAGGCGGTTGGGCAGGCGGACCTTGGCGAACAGGAGATTCAAGTCGACGAGCGGCTGATCTATCACATCGGGTACGAACCGGTCGACAAACTGACATTGCACATGCCGCGCAGCATCCTGAATGACAAACTCCAAGTCACGCTGGATGGAAGCCGCCTGGCAACCACGGTGCAGCCGGACGAAAGCGAGGCGGAAGGTGCGCCGTCGTTGGTTCGCGTGGCACTGCCGGCGCCCAGGATTGGTCGCTGCGAGTTGCGGGTCAGTTATTCGCTGCCGCAAGAACGACTCCTGCCGGCGACGAGCGTGCCGGTGGCCTTGCCATTGGTCATGCCGGTGCCGGCCGACGCGCGACTCACCTACAACCAGCTCGTTATCGGAGCGCGCTCCGGACTTACCGTGACCTTGCGCAAGGGGGTTTGGTCGGTCGAGGCCCAGCCCCGTTATCCCGCGGTGCAGCCGGGCGAGTTGGTCCTCACCAGCCGTCAGCCCGCCTACGAGGCCCCGTTGGCCGTAACCCTCAAGGAGCGGCAATCGGAAGGGTCAACCATCGTCGAGCGCGGCTGGATCCAAACCTGGCTCGGTGAAGAATTGCGGCAGGAGCGCGCCGTCTATCGCTTCACGACCAGTGCCCCCGTGTTGCAAGTCGGCCTTCCCGCGGGGGTCGTGTTGTCCGACTTGAAAATGCGGATTGACAATAAGCTCGTGGTCGCGGAGGTCGACCGTGACAATCAGTTGGCCGTGCGCTTGCCGGCCACACTGGTGCCTCGCGAACACCTGCTGCAAATGGATTATCGCTTCGCGCCACGGGACCGGGGCTCGCGTGTTGAGATTACGGCGGCTCAATTCAAACCGGGGGTGTGGGTGCGGCGTCTGTATTGGCAACTGATCTTGCCGCAACAAGAGCACCTGTTATTTTCGACAGGCGATTACACTCGTGAATTCAATTGGACTTGGGACCATTTCGGTTATCGCCGCCAACCGACGTTCGAACAGCCTGAGCTGGAAGCCTGGATCGGAGCCACGCCCGGCGACTTGCCGCCGGCCGCGTCCAATCGCTATCTATTTAGCAGTCTCGGACCCCAAGTCGACTTGAATATTTGGACGGTTCGCCGCTCGGGATTGGTATTCGGGGCGTCACTAGCCTTGCTGTTGGCCGGATTCGTGGTGATTTACGTCCCGGTCGTGAGGCATCCCGTTGCCCTGTTCGGCGTCGCCGTGGTGCTATTGGCCGGCTCGCTGATTGAGCCTGAGGCGGCATTGTTGTTTTCGCAAGCGGCTGCGCTCGGCCTATGCCTGGCCCTGGTCGCCGCGGTGTTGGCCCGCCGAGTAAGTCGGCGGTTGACGCCCCCCGTGACGATTATTCGGAGCCCGTCCTCGATCCTGGATCGCTCGCTCACGCAATCCATGCCGCGAGCCGGCAAGAGCGTCGCTCAGCCGTCCACCGCCACGGCTCCTATGGCAATGCAAGTGGCGAGCCCGGAACCGAAATCATGAGGCAGCGTCAGGCATCCTCAACGGGCACCCGGCTCAAGCTGTTGCTGCTGGCCACGACGGTGGTCATGGCGCTTTCGGTCGATACGAGGCGGGTGGCCGCCGAGCCAGCCGCGGCAAAGCCGTCCGCCGCCGCGCCGCTTGCCGCGGATGCCGCCGCCGCGCCCCTCGTTCCGTTCCGGCGCGTATTCGCCCCGGCCGACCGGATCCGCGACTGGCCAAGGGGCCAGACCAAATACATTCCCATCGAAGCCTTGGAATTCGAGCGGCTCATCAAGTTGACTCAAGATGCGGGAGCCGTCAGCGAATTGGGGTCCGCCCAGTTGGTTGTCGCGCATTATGAGGCCCAGCTTAACGAAGACGATTTGTTGGTCGGGAAATTCCATTGGCAAGTGACCCACGGCGCGGCGGAGGCCGCCCTGCTCGCAGTCGATCCGTGTAATCTTCCGATTCACGATGCCGTGTGGGACGACGGAGACGATGCGGTTCTGGGGAATGGTCCGGAGGGGCGGCTTGGGACTGCTCGTGGAGCATGCCGGCCAGGTGCACGGCGCGTGGTCGATGCGTGGCCAGCGCTCGGCCGCCGGCTCCGTTAGCTTCGTGCTTGACTTGCCGGCCTGCGTTTGCACTCGTCTGACCTGCGACCTGCCGAAGGGAATGACGGCCGCGGCCGATCATGGCGTGTCCACCGAAGTCCTCGGCGCTCCCGCCGGTTTTCGCCGTTGGCAATTGGAACTTGGCGGCCAGACTCGGATTCGCTTTCGAGCACTCGCGGAAGGAGCGGCCAATGAACGCCGACAACTGACGTTGCTGCGCGAGTCGCTGACGTACGAATTTACGAAGCGCGGCATTGACGTATCGGCTTTGCTGCGGCTGGACGTTCACAACGAACCGCTGCAACGGATCTACGTCCGCTTGGATCCCGGGTTGAAACTCTTGGCGGCTCGCTATGGCGATGTCGATGTCCCCTGGTCTCCCGTGCCGGAGCCCACAGCCCCGCGGACCCCGGAGAAGAAACCGCCAGGAAAGGGAGCCGCCGAAAAGCCACCCGCCGCCGAAAAGCAGCCCGCAGGCAAGAGCGAAGACAAACCCGCGGCGGACAAGGGAACTCGGATTGCCTTGGATTTGCCGGAGCCGCTGTTAGGAACCGGTCGAGTTCTGCATCTTTCGGCGCAAGCTCCGTTGCCGCTGGGCGAGCGGCGGAGGTTGCCGGGTATCCGACCCGAAGACATGTTCTGGCAAGAGGGGACGGCGACGCTGGTGGTTCCCCGGCCGCTTGTGCTCGAACAAATTGCCACGCTGGGCTGCCGGCAATCGAAAACGGCGACGCTCGCCGCTCCTGCGGGGGGCGAGACGGTGGAAGTTCAATATTTCGGCTCAGACGCCGCGCTGGACGTCGTCGTCGATCAGCCCGATCAGCGGTTTCAAGTCGACTGCGGCACGCTCGTCGAGTTGGGCGCCGCCGAAATGACGGGTCAGGCCATGGCCCGGTTGCAACTGGCGCAAGGCGAACGTTTCGTCGTGCGCGCCGAGGTTGGCAGTCAGTGGCTGATCGATAGTGTTGAATCGGACGCTGAGAATGTTGCCGACTGGGGAATCGTGCCGGCTGACGACAAGAGTCCTCAGTTAGTTATTCGCTTGAAGCACGCCGTAACTCCTCGCCGGCCGACTCAGCTTTATCTCAAAGGGCACCGAGCGACGACCCTTGGCGAAAGGATTCCAGGACCGCAACTGCCAATGGTCCGTTTCCGCGGCCAATCCGGCATTCAGTTGCTGTCCGTGCGAGCGCCCGAGGCCTACGACTTGCAATCTCTACACGCGGACGAGCTTAATCGGCGAGATCCGGCCCGCCTGAGTCCTCTGGAAGCAGCGGTCTTTCCAGAAGCCCCCTCGGGACTGGTGTTCGCCATTGACGCCAGCTTGGCGCGTTTAAGTCTTTGGCTGGCCAATCGCAAGCCATCGTACGCGGGAGAGATTGTGATCGACGCCGCCGCGCAAGGCAAAACATTGCACCAGACGTTCACCTTTCGTTGCACTCCTCAAGGCTCGCGAGTCGACCGTCTGCTGGTTAATTTCTCCCACGTTGGCAAGCAAACTTTGCATTGGTCGCTGGTAGGCGGCAACTCGGGCCAGTTGACCGCTCGACGGCTGACGGAAGACAACGAAGCCGCCCGCGGGGCAGGGGGCGAAAGCTGGGAAGTCAGTCTCCGCTTGCCGCGCCCCGGACCGTTTGAAGTTCGCGCCATGCGCAGCGTCCCCCTGACCAACAATTTGCCAGTCGCGCTAGCGGCGCTACCCGAGTCCACCTCGCAGCAAGGGACGCTATCGATTCGCGCCGTCGGGGAAACGGGGTTGGTGATCCATAACCGTCGATTGAAGCCGACTCCCGCGGAACTGCTGCCGCCCGAAAAGTATCAGACCGTCCGAGCCGCGTTCCGCTACGAGCCCTCCCGGGATATGACGACTGAGCCGGCCCTGATATTGTCGCCGGCCGCCAGTTGGCAGGAAACGTGCGGTGCCTGGGCCTGGAAAAGCGCGCTCGATTCGCGCTATGGATCGGCCGGCACCGCCAATCATATGGCCACGTACCAGGTCCAAACGGTTGGGCGGCAAAGCGTCCATTGTGAATTGCCCGACGGGGCTACGCTGCGCGGCGTGTGGGTGGACGAACGTCAGTTGGTGGTCACGTCGCTGGGCGATCTCCGAAAATCCATCCGTTTGGATTTGCCGCCGGGACGCAGCTTTGTCACCTTGGTATTGCACTTCACAACGGACGATTCACTTCCCGCGTTACTTCGTTCGACGACGGCTCCGGTTCCTCGGCTCGACATTCCGGAACTCGAGCGACGCTGGTTGGTATGGATGCCCCCGGGCTATGGCCTGTTCGATGCCGACCCGCGCTTGCTGGTGCAGCCCATCCAGCAAGTAACGTGGAGCCAGCGGCTGTTTGGTCCATTGGGCCGACCTGCGAGCGAGCGACTCTTTGATCCGTTCTCCGTCGAACCTTGGCGGCACTTGGCCGCAAGCCTTCAACCAGGCGGCATGCAGCAAGCGGCCGAACAGCGGCTGCTGGATGCGATCGCCGCGCTTGGCACGGTGGAGCGCACTGGGGGTGAAAATGCCAGCCACACCCGACAGCGCACCTGGGGATCGTTACTGACGCGTTGGAAGGGGGTCGAGCCCACGATGGGATTGGTTTTTCTGGCGGATTTGCAGAGCCTAGCCGGCCTTGGGTTCGAAGCGGAATCCATCGTACCCGCACCGCTCGGTGACAATGACTTCAGCCGAGGACTGTCGTTGTTGGCCCAGAGTAATTTGATTCTACTGGTGCATAACGACGCCGTACTGCTGACCTCCGCCGCGGGAGCTGCGCGCGTCCGCGACCAATTGCTGCCGTCACAAACCGGCCTGGCCTGTGCCGTTGCCAATGGCTCGCTGGCCGAGGAGTTGTTGGCGGCTGCCAACGACAACCACGCTCAGTTCGTCAATTTGGATGCGTGGCTCGCCGGGGATCCGTGCTATCACCTTCCCTGGACCCTTCCAGCGGTGGCTCGTGACGACTTGTCGGGCAGCCGCGGTTGGAATGCCGCCTGGCTCGAACTACCGCGCGGTGCCGCGCCCAGCGTGCATTTGGTGCGAACCGCCGGGATGCAAGCGTTTGGCTGGGCGCTCTGTCTGACAATCCTGGCCTTGGGGGCCTGGGTCGGTACTCGGCGAGCGGCGCCGTGGATTGTCGCGGCAGGCGTGCTGGCGGCCTTGACGCTTGTCGCTCCGGCGGCCTGGACCTTGGTGCTCGCGCCATCTCTGTTGGCCGTGCTGGCCTATTTGACGCTGCTGAGCACCGGCCGGTTGTCGTTGTTGCTGGTGCCGGTAGCCGTTGCGGCCGGACCCGCTCGCCGCCTGCTTCAGCCTCAGCCTTTGCTGCTGTTGGCCCTGGGCATTTCGGCGGCCGGTCAAGGCATTGCCGCCTGGGCCGTCGAACCCAAGCCAGAACCTGCTCCTCGTATCTCTCCGGCCGCAATTGCGGATCAAGTGTTGCCGACGAGCGAGACCTTGGCAGTCGGTGGCCCCGTGGACGCGACTAATAACCAGGCCTCTGGGGCCAGCGCGGTCTACAAGGTTTTTGTGCCGATTGATGATGAACATCAACCGACCGGCGGCAAGTACTTCATTCCCGAGAGTATGTACATCAGGCTCTACCGTGCCGCGGCGGGAGCTTTGAATCAACCGGGCGGTTGGTTGATTACACGGACCGTTTATCGGGGCTCATTATCGCGCGACACGGTGCAGCGGCGCCTGGCAGTCAATGAATTGAAGGGCGTTTTCGATTTGCGGGTCTTCGAGCCGAACGTGCAAATCAGGATTCCGTTGGATCACGAGGGGATGAGTCTGCCGGCCGAGGAGTGCGTCTCGACGGCCGCCCCTTGCGTCACGAGTGGGACGCCGCGAGCGGCGCGATGACTTTCCAGGTGGCCGACCCAGGGCAATATCGCTTGGAAATCAATCTGCAACCCGGCCCGCAATCAATGATCGCCCACGGCGGGTTTGATCTGCTGATCCCGCCGCTGAGCCGGGCCTCGGTGGAATTGACCGTACCCTCTGACGGGCCGCACGTCGATTTGCCCAGTGCCCGCGGAATCGTCACGACGTCGCGAGACCGGACCCTGGTGACGTCGCAACTCGGTCCCACGGGGCGGCTGGCGGTTCGCTGGCCCGAGGGAGCCGGAGTTGACGGCGTGGCCACGAATTTGGAAGTCGACGAGCTGTTTTGGGTGAACATTCGGCCCGGATCGTTGGTCGTAGACACGCGTCTGAAAATTCGCGTGTTGGAAGGTCGCGTGCGACAAGTCCGACTCTTGGCCGATCCGCGGCTGCGCCTGTTGCCCATCGGCCGCGGGCCGAGTCGCTGATTGCCGAGGCCCACAGCATGCCCGGCGAGCCGCAGATTATTGACCTTGAGCTATCTCGTCCAATCGCGGACCAGGCCACGCTGGAACTGAGCTTTTTGCTGACGGGAACCTCCGGTGTTGGTAATCTACGATTGCCGCGTTTGGAAGTCGGCGGGGCACGTGGGCTTCGCGGCGTTGGATGGCAATCTCGGTCGATCCGTCGTTGCAGTTCAAGGAACAACCTGGCGGCGATTCGCGCCCGCTTGCGGTGCCGGATTTTGCGGCGGCGTGGGGACCCGGCGAAGCACGGCCCAGCGCAGCCTACAGCGTGCCGCGCGGCGATTTGCCGCTGGTGATCGCCACGGAGCCGCGCGAGGCACGCACGACCGTGGAACAAGTCTTGTCCGTGGGCGTTGGGCAGGGGCAATTGGCAGTGCGCTTCGACGCCACCCTGCAAACCGCTGCGGGTTACAATTTCCAGCTTCTGTTGAATGGTCCGGCAAACTTGCAGTTGGAAAGCATCTCGCTGCTGGAGGAGGGAGTGCAACGCGTAACCCGGTGGTCGCAGGACAGCACCGGAGGCATCACCGTGTTTCTGAATGGCGCAGTCTCGGGCTCACAGCAGTTGTCGTTAGCCGGAACGATACCGGCCTCCGTGACGAGCCGCGTCGCGCTGCCGCGCTTAAGTGTTGAATTGGCGGAAACCAAGAAGAATCAGATCAATATTTACCGCAGTCCGGCCATGCTGGTCGACGTGGAAGCCGTTCACGACCTGGTTCCGGTGGCCAATGAATCTCCCCAGTTGGCCCGAGCTGATTTGAGGAGCCCTGTCGCGGCGTTTTTGGCGCGCGGTTCGGAGCCCAGCGGAATGCTGAGGCTGCGGCCCAATGTGCCGAAAACGCAGGGTGTTTTGGCCATTACCGTGCAACGGGAAAATGACGCGTGGAGCGCCGATGCGGATTTCCAGTTGCACGTTGTCGACGGATTTGTGGACACGGTCCGCCTGGATGTCCCCTTGCAGTGGTTGGAACCCTACCAACTGGATCCGCCGTTGGCCCACGAGGTTTTCACGATTCCCGGCGAAAACCGCCGCCAACTGCTGATTCGCCCGGCGGTGCCCATTAAAGATCATTTGCGCGTGCGGGTCCGTGGCCGTCTAGGGCTGGCGGGAGGAGAACGGCTGCGCGTGCCCGATATTTCAGCCGCATGGGTCGGAAAGCTGGACCGATTTGTCGTCTTGCCGACGCAACTCGAGTTGCAACAAGTGGAGTGGGAGACCGTGGGGCTGCAGGCCGCCAAACTGCCGGCCGATTTTCAAAAGCCCTTGCCGGCCCCCGAAACCTTTACCGCCTACCAGGTGCTGGGGGACCACTTTCAAGCCGCGTTGAAATCCGTCGAACGCATGGCCGGCATACCCCAAGTGCGGCTGGCCGACATTCAAGTCGCCTGGCGGGCCGACGGCGCCTGCTACGGAACCGCGGCATTTGACGTCGAGCCGGCCGGCGTGGCCTCATGCGTACTCCACGTGCCGGGCCAATTTCGCATGATCCATGCCACGGTCACGGGTCTGCCGGCCGTGCTCGAACCGGCCGGACAGGATCGCTGGCGCGTCAGCTTGGGATCGCCTCAATTACCACAGCACATCGAGGTCTTATTCCAAGGTCAAATGCCGGACGGCTCTTGGGGACCGGGCCGTTGGCGGATCGACGCGCCGGAGATCGTCGATCTTGAGGTCGAACGGACGTTGTGGACGATCTACGCTCCATCTCAGGCTGGCTTCGGCGAGCCGTTGATCGCGCAAAGCAAGTTAACCTTCGCGCAGCAGGAGTTGTGGCGCACCAAAAATATCGCCGCCATGCTCAATCTGGCCGCGGATGTCGCCGCCGATCAACTCCCTGAAGAAATCGTCCGCTGGTACCGGCCATGGCAAGGGCGCTTCGAACGATCGCGCGCGCTGATTCGCCGCGATTACCTGGCGGCTGCCGCGGGCAGGCCGGCCAGGGAAGAAAACGAAGCTCAGGCGCTGGAGCAAGAGCAGGTCAACGTGGTCCGACGATTGGGCGCATCGGCACGACGAAATCGCGCAAATTCAGGACGTTCTGCGAGCGAGGCCTCGGAATTGCTCACGGCCCAGCGCACCGGCCAGCGCCCGACACTGTGCATGTTCCGCGGCGGCGTCGCGCACGCCGAAGTTCGCTATGCCCGGGCTCTTACTGGCGACGTTGGCGCGAGAATTCTGGCGGCGTTTGGCCTGCTGGCGTCTGGCCTGGCCGGCGTCTGGCTGTTGCGCCGCCTTCCCTGGAGAACCCGATCGCCTGCGTCCGGAGCCATGGCCGTCGGGCTGGGCTGGTGGCTCGCATTGCACCCCAGCCCGCTTGGCCTGGCGGTTTTTTGCATGGGGGCAGCGGGCAAGCTCCGCCGCCTTTGGCACACGCCGGATGGCAGGCAGCAAGACTTCGTGAGCCTGGAGGCTGTCAAGCTTTTGAGCGTGACATTCTTGGTTGGGGTTGATCGGACGCGTCACTCAATGGAACAGCCGCTGCTGTCGCACTGCCGCGGACTCCGCTCCAGCCCCATGCCCGTCCAAAGGAAAAGCATTGAAACCCTCGGCACGCAGGCAATCGACAAAGCTCGGCCGGCCCATGCGTGCAATAAATCACCCGAGGCGCTACCCGCGACCGCCTCGAACAGCTCGTCGTAGTCGGCGTGGTCCGATAAGCGGAATGGCATGGTCGACGCCCAGTCGAGATTTCGTTCGTTCGTGCATTGCCCAGCCCGTCACCGCGAACGAGACCACCTTGCGCAGCCCCGGCCAGTCGCACGGCCCGGTGCATCCGCGGCGGCACCACCACCACGTGTCCCGGCAGCCAGTGCCCCGGGTATAGGTGGCAGTCCCCCAGGTCGACGCCGCATTGGCGATATACCTGGCTCACGGCGTAAATCAGCGGGTGCTGCAAGACCGGGAAACCCGCGAGCGTCAAGATGCGGCTTACCTCTTGTCCTTTGCCCAGCACGTAGGCCTCAACGACAGGCGTGGCTCCGCCGGCGAGCTCTCGCGCCACCAGTTCGCACAGTCGCTCGATGGCCACGGCCCGCGGCGTGAGCCGGTACTGCGGATTGCCGAAGGTGCTTTCGATGACCAGGATTTCGGCTTTGGGAAGCTCGGCCCGCTGGGCGGTCGCCGATTCGCCCAGTTTGAAGTCGCCGGTGTATAGCAGCGAGGCCGTCCGTCTTCGGCCAGCAGCATCGCCGAGCCCAGGCAATGGCCCGCCGGATAGGTTGTCAGCCGCATGCCGCCCCATTCCAGCGTTTCGCCGTACGGCAGCTCGCGAGTCGAGCCGCGGACCATAGCGCAATTGGTAGAGCCGGGCGGTCGCCGGAGTACACAAGGCATATTCATGTCGGGCCATGTGATCGGTATGGGCGTGGACACGAATCCGCGCGGCTGCCGGCGGCGATAGTCGATCGCCAGATCGGCCCGCGTCAGTTTCAACCCGCGATCATAATGAAACACGCGACGTCCCGCGAAACGGTTTTACCCCGACGATTCGCCGAGGGCTGACAACTTGCTGAAGCAGCTTTCTCAACGAGCTTTGGTGCGTCTTCGTGTGGCACGCTCCGAGTCCTGTGAAGGGCGTGGTGGCCAGCCGCAGAGTTAATTGCCTTCGCCACGCTCTTCGCAGGACTCCGAGAGCTTGTGATTCTTTCAAGCCCACTAGCCAGTTTATCGAGGTGGCGGTTAAGTTATCCGCCATGTCGGTGATTGTGGCGGATCCAAGCAATTCAGTCCAGCAAGGAGTTGAGATGAGCCAACTGAATCTCTGAAAAACGGACCGAAAAAGCAATCGCACCGTTTCGTGCCGGCGCGTTCCGATGCAAAAACACGGGCTTAGAGCGTGCCATGCTCGCCTTGTCAGATCGACGGAACGAAACTTCGTTCTTCTCCTTTTCCTTCTCCTCCTCCTACTTTCCTGTCTTCGTTATAAGAACTTCCTTGTTCGTCCGTGGCTTTGCCGTGTGGGTTCCTACGGAGGCAGAATCTCGGTCGTCGTTTCCGCCGTCACGGGTGTCGGTTGACGCAGACTGGTTACGTCTGTCGTAAATTGGACGCTGCCCGGCTGGTCGACGCGAACTCGCACGTCGTAGGTTACCGTTTCACCGGCCCGCAGCTCGGCGATTGGCGGGAATCGGAAGGTGCGCTGAGTGATCGTCGCCTTGGCGGTGCCGCTGACCTTGATGCCGCGGAGCGTTACGCCCGGTGGCAATTGCGCGGTGACCAGTACCTGCCGATCCGATTCCTGCGATTTATTCGTCAGCACGATCTGATAAATGATCTCGCTGCCGACTCGCGCCGGATCGATATCGTCCGCGACGGCCAGGCTCAGGTTGCCCGGAGTTATCGTGGGTGCCACCGAGGCTGCGGGGGGTATCGGCGGGGTTGCGGCAGCGGGCGGAGGGCCGGCCGCCTGGTCGGAGATGATTTCCAAGCAGGCTTCGGCGGCCACGCTTACGTCGCCGTCGGCAGTCACGGTTACGCGATTGCAAGAGCGGGTCGCTTCCTGAAGGCATTTGCAGTTGACTTGCAATTCAATGGTCTGGCCCGGAGCGAGCGTTGGATACGACCACGCCAAGGCGCACGCCGGATGGCTCCCAGCCCCGTGTCGCCGCGTCTGGCTCGAGGCTCGTTTCGTAGTTGTCGGCCACGCGTAGATTCTGCAAGGCTACGGTGCCGTTGTTGGTTACCAGGATATTGAACTCCGCGATTTCGCCAACATGCGCCGCCGGGCCGGTCTTGCGTACGCTCAATGGCGGCGAGGTGGCCGTGGGGGGGATCACCGGTTGTGCGCCGGGCGAAGGAGTTGGGGCCAAATTGGCTGGCCCCGCGGCACCCGTGGCCGTCAGGCATTTATTGGCGGTCACCTTAACACCAGGCCCATTGACCTCGACGTTCTGGCACAACTGGCCCGGCCGCGTCACTCGGAATGTCACGATTACCTTCTGCGAGGTTCTGGGGGCGAGCTCCGGTAAATCCCGCTCGATAGGACTGGCGGAGACTGCGTGTTCCAGCCCCACGTCGAAACGGTCGGTAATCAGCAATCCGGCGGCCGTGGCATCGCTCTGATTTTGCACTTCGATTTCGTACTGAACTTGCGAACCGACCTGGGCCGTGTCGGGCCCCGAGATCTGGACAGTCACCTGGCCGGCGGCCGCAACGGTCGTGGCACAATCGCGTGTGGTTAGACCGTCGCCGGATGTAGCCGTGGCGCAGATATGCGAAAGTGCCGGACTGCTGCACGCGATAGTTGACTTCGATAACGCTCGTCTGCCGCGGACCGATCTCGCCCAGCCGCCATTCCTGGGCGCTGGGCGACGAGTTGGCCGCCGGATTGCTATTAACGAACACCAGGCCGGGGGGCGCCGCATCGGTGAGCACCACGTCGCGTGCCGCCACGCCGCCGGTATTGGAGACTTCGATTCGATACGTGACGATCGCCCCGACGCCCACCTGCGACGGTCCCGTGGTCCGCAGCGCCAGTTGGGAGGATGTCCAAGTTTTTACCACGGTGCCGGATCCCAGCACGAGCCGCCTGGTGCCGCCGCCAATCGCGGCCGGGCGTATGACCTGGATGTTGATCTGGTTGCTGCCGGGAGCGGGCTGCTTTTGAAAGATCTCGACGCTGGCCTGACCTTGCTCGTTGGCAGTCACTTCAGCGGCCGTGGCGCCGTCCGGAGAAAAGCCTGCATCCGGGCCACCCGCAATTTCATAACGCACGAGGTAGCCGCCCAGAGGCGAACCGTCGCTTTGCCGGCTCAACGTCGTGGTAAAGGTGTGCCGCGTGCCAATCGGATTGATGGCCGGCGGCGGAAAGCTCCACTGCGCATCAACCCAATAAATGGTCGAGGACTGCTGGCGGCGATCCCAGGCCGTGACTCCGGGTGCAAAGGCTGTCACGTGCGACAGTCCTTCGGTCGGAGAACTGACCGTGACCCAGGCCTCTCCGGTACGCACTTCAAGATCATCAAACGGCGTCGGCGTTCCCCGATCGAGCTTGGTCGGGCGTGGACGTGGCGTTGATGACATACGTATTAGCGACCTTCTTTGGCAGCCCGTGAAGCCGGTTGGGGTCGAGGCATCCACCGGCGCCTACCGCCACGAATTGACCTTGTTCTCCCGCATTCATCGACCATTCGATCCGTTCGCGAGTCAGAAGATATCCTTGGCTTCCCAGGACCCGCGCGACCAGTACCACCTCGCTCCCAACCGGAGCGACGATCTGAGCAGGGCTGAGCGACAAGCCGGGCTGTGGCCCCATGCCTGGGCCGACGGGCACCGGCGGACCCAGGCTCCAGCGGCTCCAACGGGGATGGGAGCCAACGCCGGCGGGACGTTCGCCGGCGCCCGACGGGATATGCGCGACGCCTGGTGGTGGACCGATCCCTTGAAAAGCCGGCACCGTTCCGGCAGCCGACGTGGGATTCGTCAGGGCCGCGGCTCCTGGAACCGGCATTGCGCCCGGTGGCGGCGCGTCCGCCGGTGCAAAGATGCGTTCGCCAGTGGGATCGAGCCGCGGAAATTTGCACGTCGCGCAGCCGGATCCCGCCAATCCTAAGACCACAACCATCGCGGTCAGCACGCAGGTTCGTCCCAGCCCAGGTGACATGGTCATTCCTGACTGTCGCCGGACTGGCACAGCATGGTGATGGGCGCACATTGCCACGACAAAAGTCTCTGCTTCGACTGCGGCAGGTTCGGCGCGCCCTGCTTGGCTCAGGAAACAACCCCTCTACCTGAAACCTTACCACGCTCTTTTGGCAACATGGTGAGTTTTTGCAACATTGCCGCTTTAACGTGCGTGGCAACATCGCACAGGCGTTAAATAACGCCTTGTCGGCAAAGGAGCGACGGCGAACCAATGCGATAACCCGTAAACGTCCGGACCGGCTGCGCGCAAAAAAAGGCTCCCGCACGGCGTCCTACCCAAAGGGCATGACATCCGGCGGGAGCCGGGCGTGGCTGCGTTAAAAAATTTGCCGGAGAGAACGCGGCCAAAGATCGGCTGGTTCCGGTCACCTCAGTATACCGGTTGACCGGAGCCTACGGAAACCAGACTAAGGACGTCCTCGGTTTGAAGATTTACCGCCGGCCAAAGATGCCGGTCGCGTACCAAATCCCGTTTCGGCCTAATTTGATGTCATAGCCGAAAAATGGGTGCTCACTGCGTACCGCGCCCCAATGACCAGGAGATTGCCGCCAACTGTCAACGCAGTCGACGCAAGCCTCGACCAGCGTCTCATTGGGCCAACTCTCGGCCACCACCTCCTGGGCAGTCCCTCCTCCGGGAGTTTTGCGCTGATCCTCTGGAAGCGAGAATCCCAGTTGTGATGCCCCTGCAGCAGGATGGCCGCCTGGTGGCTGGAGTGCTGGCTCGCTTCTTTCGTCAGCATCGGGCTCAACTGTCCTTCGGTGCTGAGCGGCTTTTCCGGATGCAGGCGCACGGCATAAATCATGGTCCGTTGGGTCAAAGTCCCGGGCGGAAGATCCAGAATGATGGATAGCGAAATCGGGACGTAGTATTTGCCCGAGGTGAAGGGGAACGTGCTCACAACGTACCCGTAAATTTCTGGCTTATTGTGCTGGAAGTCGAGGACGGCGACCCCTTGCCGGCCGTGCATCTCGCGGAATGCCGGGTGATCCAGAAGCTTGACCTGCTCGTGCTTGATCGGAACGGAGGCGTCGAGCGGCAGGGTCAGCAGCACGTAACGGCCGAGTTGTTCGAAGATCGCGGGATCTCGCAGGGTTTGCTCCTCGAATGCCCGCCGGGCCGCCGTCATGGTGGCGTCATGGAAGAAGATAAACATCATCTTCTGGTTGGCAACCGCATCTTTCATGGCGACTGCATAGTCGGTATGCCAGTCCAACTCAGGAATCGGCTCCGGCTTTTGATATTCCGCTTCCTGGCTGCGCCATAGGAAGCAACCCGGCAGACCCGATCATCAAGCTCCAACAGGCCATCAATAAGCAGCATCTCATTGTAAGAATTCTCCTTGAGGACACTCTGTGATCGGCCTACCGCAGCCGAACCCAATCACGCATAGGGGAGTCTGAAAACACTCGTTGCACTTTTGTGGAGGGTGCGACCGTGTAGTCTCCGGACCGGAAATACGCTTCTGGGTGCGGTCATGGTGCCAAAGAGCCCGTCGGATTGCAATGGGCGATACCGGTCCTCTGGGGGACATGGGATGAGTTTGCGGACTTCCTGTGTTGTCGCTATATTCGTTAACTTGATGCTGCTGCTAACTTTTGGAGTTGCCGAAAACGAACTGGTTGTTCCATAACTGACTTAACTCAGTTCACCTCAGGAGCTTAGTATCGTCACCTCTTTCTACCGGGCAAACGGCCCGGAATTCTCTTCACAAAGGAGCGATCGGATGCGACACCCCCTCCTCGGCATGGCGGCTGCGCTGACATTAATTACAAGCACTTCCTACGTAACGGCTTATGCCGCCGCACCAAATCCAGAAACTGATGTCCAAAGTCCAAAGCTATCGGATCTAGCTGTAAATGAGTTGGCCAAGCCGATGCAGTTGCTGGACCGCGTTGCGATTCGCTCTCACAGCATGGATGCGGACGCCGACGGGCTCGTCAAGGCGATTGCGGACCTTAACGCTTATCTCGGCCCGGGGCCGAACGGAAAAAATTGGCGAGCTTTCCTGCATTTGGACGAACTGGAAGCGCAAGTGAACAAGGGGGATCAGGCCATCCCGCGGTGCTAGCCGAGTCCTGGAAACGATTTGTCAGTGGTACACCGGGGCTCGGGTACGCGCCTTTTGTTGTCGCCCAAAAAGCGCTGGAGCGACGATGGCAGGAATTGGTTGCTCCCGCGCCGGACAAACTGCCGGCAGCGGCTAAAGGGGCCAATGACCTGTTCGTGCCAATCACCGCCAAGGCGGCCGCGTGCGACCGGGCCGCGCTCGTCGCGGCGCTCCAACGCCTTGACGCATCTCTAGGAAAGCCGGGGCCTAACGCGACGGCCTGGAAGACATATCTGCACTGGAACGACTTGCAGGCACTGCTCCAACTGCCACCGGCCCAGGAAGATCCCGCCGCAGCTTCAAACGGCCGAAAAATGGTTTTTCGCGGATGTCCCTGGACTGGAGTTGCCTACTTTTGCTGACGCGAGCGGGGCCCTGCGTCGTTACCGGCAAACCTTGGTGGCGGTAGCCAAAACCGATTTGCAAAGCCAATTTGAAGCTCAACTAGCCGGCCTGGCGGAAGACCTGGCCGCTTACCAAGCAACC
>CAWECK010000006.1:0-110639 GCA_963807715.1 uncultured Planctomycetia bacterium | reverse complement strand
AAATGCCCTGCTCATCGGGACAGTCTCGCCGCGCGGTAGGACCCGTGGCATCATTCAGAGCGGCCTTTATGTTCGAGCGGAAGCCGGTTTTTCCCCACGTGATCGAGATGAATTACCAGGCCGGCGAGCGCCTGGGATGCAACGTCTACCTGGTCTACGACGGCCCCGAGTGGCTGCTGATCGACATCGGCTTCGAAGAGACGGTCGACGAGATCGTCGAACTGATCCGGCAGCTCGACTTTCCGCTGTCCCATTGCCAGACGCTGATCGCCACCCATGCCGACGTCGACCACATCCAGGGTCTGGCCAAGCTCAACCAATGCTCAAGACCAAGATCACCGGCCATCCACTGGCCGCCGAGCCGTTGGCCACCGGCGACCGGATCAAGACTTTCGCCGAGATCGCCGCCCAGAACATTCATCTGGAGATGCCGCCGGTCAAGCTCGACGCAGCTGATCGACGAAGGAGACACGATCACAGCTCGGCAAGCTGCGAGCTCGAAGTCTGGCACACGCCCGGCCATACCGACAGCCAGCTGTCGTTCCGGCTGGGCAACCTGCTGTTCAGCGGCGACAACATCTATCGCGACGGCTGCGTCGGCGCGATCGACGCCCATCATGGCAGCGACATCCCGGCGTTCATCAAGTCGCTCGAGCGCATCCGCGCCAGCGACGTCGAGTGGCTGCTGCCCAGCCACGGCCCGATCTTCCGCAAGGACAACGCCCTGCTGGACAAGGCCATCGCGCGGCTGCGAGGGCTATCTGCACATGGCCGACTTCGGCACCTGCGCCATCGACTGGCCGCTGATGGACGAGTGGGACCGGGAATTGGCCGCCGGGCGAGATGCCGAAGTAGCCGTGACTACGTCGTCCCGTCGAACTTTGCCCCGCCTACCCAGGTCGTAGACCGGCCATTCACAGGCCGTTCCTATTCTGCCGGATATTCACTCAATAGCGTCTGTAACGGCTGCCGATGGGTACTTCTAGCAGCCGCGGCGGCAGGTCTTGCGGACCCTTGGCATCCCGCAGCCAACCGCAAAATGGGTGAGCAATCCTCGCCTCGACCGCTTGACGCCGACCTGCTTCGCGTGCCCGCGCCGGCGACCCAAACGCACAGCCGCGCGGGCTCGCGAGAACCATCTTTGCTTCACTCAGGGGGGGACTACCGATGATTCGTCGGATGATGCTGGCGCTGGCCTGCACTGCCGCTCTGGCAGCACTGCTGTCGGCCACGGACGCTCAGGCCCAACAGGCCTACGGACGTCAGTGGGGCCGCAGCCTAGCACCAAAGACTGGAACCGCTTCTACCATTATCCGTTCGTCTACTATCCGCAAAATTTCTGGAGCAAGGAGTACTACCGCAGCTCCGACGACATGTACTACCGCTACCCCCAGGAAATGCGCATTCCGGTGTACAACAATCAGTGGCACAACTTTTATCCCGAAGGAACGGTATGGCACAGCGGCCATCATTTCATTCTGGACACGTTCTAGGCGTGGATGCCGCCTGGCAAGGCAACGGATTGCTCGCGATCTAGCCCGCGGCAAACCGATACAGCATGTCGCTGGCGGCTTGCAGTTGGCCCAAATCGATCCATTCGTCCGCCGTGTGGGCCTGATCGATCGAGCCCGGGCCGAATACCACCGAGGGAACTCCGGCCGCCGAGATGGTCGCGGCGTCGGTTCCGTAGGCCACGCCGATGGTCTCGGCTGTCGGGCAGGAGGGGCGAATGGCCTTCAGACAGCCGCTCGGCCAGGGCGCCGTTGAGCCGATCCGATAAGCCAGGGTTGATGCTGAATGGCGGGTCATGTTCGATGCCCGCTCGACCCGTCGCGGCAGCCACATGCTCAATCACCGCATGATAAACCTCGAGCGGCTGCTCGCCGGGCATGACGCGACGGTCGATTTCGATCACGCAATGGTCCGGCACGATGTTCACGCTCATGCCTCCCTTGATCGTGCCGACGCTGAGCGTGGCCGGTCCGCAGCGCGGGTGGTTGCCAAGCCCCGGCGCAACGTCGCGCGCATAATTTTCCAGTGCCGCCAGCACCCGCGCCATGCGATAGATCGCATTGTCGCCGTTCTGGGGCTGCGAGCTATGCGCCGCGCGGCCGCGCGTATGACACGCGCCAGCGGACAATCCCCTTATGCGCGACGACGACCTGAAGCTCCGTCGGCTCGGCGACGATCGCGAAATCCGGAGTCCTGGGCAACAGCCGGCTGCCGCTGCCCCAAAAATGCGAAAGGGCCGTGACTCCCGTGAAGCCGAATTCCTCGCTGATCGTACACGCCAGAACGATCGTCGGTCGATCCGTTGTACGATTTTTCGGACGCTCGGTGACCAGCCGGGAGAGGGCGTGCAACATGGCTGCCATCCCGCCTTTGACGTCGCAAGCGCCCGCGTCCGAACAGGCGGCCGTCCCGAATTTCGGGAGTGAAAGGCGGAATAGTCATGCCGGTTACCGGCACCGTGTCCTGGTGAACCTCCCACAAGACAAGTTCGCCCCCCTCCTCGGGCAGACGCGATCCGTCGAGCCGGGTCAAGATGTTGTCGCGACCCGGCTCAACCGTTTGCCGCTCCACGGGCAAGTTGAGCGAACGAAAATATTCCTCGAGCCGGGCCGTAACTCGCGTTTCGAGGAATTCCGGGCCCGTGGCGAGGTGGCCCATGGGATTAACGCTGGGCGTGGCGACCAACTCGCTGAGTGTTTTAACAAGATCGAGCGGCATAGAGATTTCGTTGCAGACCGGTGCGAAGGATTCTGATAGAAGAAACGCCGAAGCCAATCGATTCCACGAGAGCAGGGCGTCAACGTGTGCGGCAGCAACGATTCTGACGCAATTAGGATCGTGATGCGATACCCCCCTCCGAAGCATGCCGACTGGCTTGACCACTTCCTGTGTCGGCGTTAGGATTTTTGCACAGTTGGCCCCGCCAGGGGTCTTTTTCTGGGAAGCACTTTGTGAAGAGATTCACGAAGTTGGTCGCGAGGGGGGGGTATCATGCAGCTTGACGTGGTCCCGATCTTTCTGTTCATTGCCTGTGCCACGGCGATGTCGATCGGGCTGTTAGGCGTTTGCGGCATGATTGGCCCGAGCAAGCAAACCCGGGTCAAGGAAATGCCCTATGAAAGCGGCATGGACCCGATTCACGATGCCCGGCGCCGATTTGACGTGCGGTTTCATCTCGTGGCAATCGTATTTCTCGTGTTCGACGTGGAACTTCTGTTCCTTTATCCCTGGGCGGTTGCCACTCGCAATTCACAGGGTATCGACGCGGCAGTGGCCAGCGGATTTGTGGCCAGCCGAAATTTGGTGTTCCTCGAAGCCATGCTTTTCATAGCTCTCTTGGCCGTTGGTTTCCTCTATGCCTGGCGCAAAGGGGTGTTTCGATGGCGATAGAAATCCCGGAAAACGTGGTGGTCAGCAAGCTGGACGAATTGGCCAGTTGGTGCCGCAAGAACAGCCTGTGGCCGATGCCGTTTGCCACGGCCTGCTGTGGGATCGAGCTCATGGCCACGGGGGCCAGCAAGCACGATCTGGCGCGGTTCGGCGCCGGAAGTGTTTCGTTTCAGCCCTCGGCAATGCGATTTGATGATCGTGGCCGGCCGGGTGGTGATGAAAATGCTCCCCGTGCTGCAGCGCATCTGGATGCAGATGCACGAGCCCAAGTGGTGCATTTCGATGGGGGCTTGCGCCTCGACCGGCGGCGTGTTCGACACCTATTCGGTCGTGCAGGGGATCGACCGCTTTCTGCCCGTCGACATGTACGTGCCGGGCTGCCCGCCGCGTCCCGAGCAATTGATTCAGTCGATCATCGACTTGCAAGACAAAATCCAGCGCGAGGGAACGATTGGGGGCCGCGAGTTCAATACGAAGGCCCGCCAAGAGCCCAAGCGGGCGTTGATTGAACTGCCGGTAATCGAGATGCCGCGGCAAGTGGCGTCGGCCCGCCACGGCGCGAGGATGCATTAAGCGGTTTCCTACGTGATCTTTGTGCCTTCGTGGTGCCAATCCAACAGATGTCTTGCCGATGACTGACCCGCAAACATTGGCCGACCTAACCGCTGCCGTTCCGGCGGTGACGCATAGCGAGTTTCGCGGACAGACACGAGCCGTCGTGCCGCGCGAATCCCTGTTTGTCGCGCTGCAGTGGCTGCGCGACCAGCGCAAGTTCGATCTGTTGGTCGACGTCACCTGCGTCGACTATCTCCATTTTCGCGGGGCCGAGCACCGCTTCGGTCTGGTTTATCTGCTGGCGTCCACGGAAACCAACGAGCGACTGACCGTCCGAGTTTTTCTGGATGAGCCGGAGCTGACCATTGCTTCGGCGGTGCCGTTGTGGGCCGGGGCCGATTGGCTGGAGCGCGAAGTCTTCGATATGTTTGGCATCCTGTTCGACGGGCATCCCGACCTGCGCCGCATCCTGCTGCCGGACGATTTCACGGCGTTTCCGCTGCGCAAGGACTACCCGTTGCAAGGCCGCGGCGAGCGTCACAATTTCCCCGTGCTGCATAGGGCTACGAGCTGAAAGGCCGGCAAACCCTATGAATCCAACCACGGTGAATCCAACGGCTGCGGACAAGCCGATCGTCCACACGCTCGACGAGGCAATTCAGCTCGAAGACCGCGATTATCTGTGGACGCTCAACTTCGGGCCGCAACACCCGGCCACGCATACCACGCTGCGCCTGGTGCTGAAGCTGGACGGCGAGCGCGTGGTCGACGCGATTCCGGATATTGGCTACCTGCACTCGGGCTTCGAAAAGATCGGCGAGAGCCTGAACTACAACCAGTACGTCACGGTCACCGACCGGATGAACTACATCTCGCCGCTGGCCAACAACGTGGCTTGGCACGGCGCCGTCGAGCGGCTATTGGGAATCGAATTGACGCCGCGCTGCAAGTATGTGCGCACGATCATCACCGAACTGGCGCGCATCAGCGACCATCTGCTGTGCAATGGGGCCGTGGGGCTGGACACCGGGGCCTTCACCTATTTCTTGTACGCCTTCTACCAGCGGGAAGTGTTGTACGACATCTTCGAGACCCTCTGCGGGCGCGCTTCACCAACAGTTACACGCGAGTCGGCGGCGCGATGTACGACATGACGCCGCTGGTGATCGAGAAAATCCGCGCCTTCGTCCGCACGTTTCCCAAGACGCTCGACGATATGGAACGGCTGCTCAACCGCAACCGCATCTTCGTCGACCGCACCCGGGGCGTCGGGATTCTGACCCGCGAGGAAGCCACCAACCGCAGCGCTACCGGACCGATTGCGCGGGCCAGCGGCGTGACTCGCGACCTGCGCAAAGACGAGCCTTACCTGGCCTACGCGGATTTCGATTTCAAAATCTGCTGCTCGAACTTGTGCGACTGTTACGGCCGCTACCTGGTGCGCATGGCTGAGATGTGGGAAAGCCTGAAGATCGTCGAGCAGGCCATCGAGAACCTGCCGTCGGGGCCGATCAACGTGGGGATCCATGAGCGTACGGCGCTCCCCACCAAGCAGCAGGTCTATCAGACGATCGAGGGAACCATCTCGCACTTCGAGCTCACGATGAGCAATCGAGGCTTCGAGGTGCCGCACGAAGAAAGCTATTTCGCCATCGAAGCGCCCAACGGCGAATTGGGCTTTTATCTTGTCGGCGACGGTAGCGACGTCGCGTATCGGGCTCGTTGCCGACCCCCCTCGTACATTCACTTCGCGCTGTTCCCGCACTTGATCCGCGGTCACACGCTGAGCGACGTGGTAGCGGTGCTGGGAAGTTTGAACATCATCGCCGCGGAACTGGACCGCTAAATTGATCGGATCGTCACCCGTCGCGCCGCAAGCTTACGATGAGCGCTTTGCGGAGATCACAAGACCCGGATTCATAAGACACCGCACGAACGGACTGGTTGAAATTCAAGCATGGCAACCGCTGAGCGTATTCTGACCGACGAGATGGTGGCTGCCATCAAGGCGTACTTTCCGCGCTATCCGACGCGGCAGGCGGTGACGCTGCCGGCGCTGCACATCGTGCTCGAGCGGCTCCGCTACGTCCCGTTGCAAGCGGTCGTGGAGATCGCCGAGTTGCTGAATCTCGCGCCGGCCGAGGTGCAGGACGCCCTGTCCTTTTACGGTTTCTTTCCGCAGGAGAAGCCGCACGGTCAGACGCGGGCCTGGGTCTGTCGCTCGATCAGTTGCGCGCTTCGCGGTGGCGAAGAAGTGCTCGAACACATGTGCCACGCGGCCGGCATCCATCCGGGCGAGACAACCGCCGACGGCAAGCTGACGATCGAGTTTGCCGAGTGCCTGGGAGCTTGCGACTTCGCCCCCTGCATGCTGGCCGGTGAAACGCTGCACAAGGATCTGACCAAGGAAGCCGCGGAGCAGTTCGTGCGCGACATGCGCAAGAGTTGATCGCGAAACACGAAAGAATTAACGAAGAGTTAGCGTTCAGCGTCGAATCGAATACAAATCGCTGAATCGAATACTAAAGCGTCGAATCGAATACTAAAGCCCAGGGATTGCATCCCTGGGTCCCCCAAGGGTTGCATCGTGGCAAAGTTCGAACCCATTCTGCTGGCCAACATCGACAAGCCGGACGGCCATACGCTGGCCGTCTACGAAGCCCACGGCGGTTATGCCGCTCTGCGCAAGGTGCTGAACGAAATGACGCCGCCAGCGGTCATCGAAATGGTCAAGAGCAGCAACCTTCGCGGCCGCGGCGGGGCTGGATTTCCCACGGGGCTGAAATGGTTCTTCTTGCCCAAAGACCATCCCGGCCCCATCTACATGTGCATCAACGCCGATGAGAGCGAGCCGGGCACCTTCAATAATCGCATCTTGATGGAGCAAGATCCCCATCAAGTGCTCGAAGGGATCATGCTCAGTTGCTTCGCCACCAAGGCGAAAACGGCGTACATCTATTTGCGCTACGAATACCCGTTGAGCTTCCGCCGGCTGCAGGCCGCGATCGACGAGTGTTACGCGAAGGGCTACCTGGGCCAGAACATCCTGAGCAAGGATTTCTCGCTCGACATTTACTTGCATCGCGGGGCGGCGGCCTATATCTGCGGCGAAGAAACCGGCTTGATCGAAAGCCTGGAAGGCAAACGGGCCTGGCCCCGCATCAAGCCCCCCTTTCCAGCCGTCGAAGGGGTGTTTCGCAAGCCCACCGTGGTGAACAACATCGAGACGGTCTGCTGCGTGGTGCAGATTATCAACCGCGGCGTCGACTGGTTCAAATCGATCGGTGTCCCGTCCGCCCCCAACAATCCTCGCGATCCGGGAAGCTACGGTCCCAAGCTCTATTGCTTGAGCGGGCACGTGAACAAGCCGGGCTGCTACGAGGCGCCGCTGGGCATCACCTGTCGGCAGTTGATCGACGAATACGGCGGCGGAGTTTGGAAGGGACGCAAAGCCAAGGCGGCGATTCCCGGCGGCATCAGCATGGGGCTGCTGAGCGAGGCGGAACTCGACACGCCGCTCGACTTTGCCGGGCCGGGCCGGGTGGGCTGTCTGGGGTTGGGCACCGCGGCCGTGGTGGTGATCGACGAAACGGTCTCGATCGTCGATTTTCTGCACAACAGTTGCCGGTTCTTTGCCCATGAAAGCTGCGGCCAGTGTACGCCCTGCCGCGAAGGCACGGCTTGGTCGCTGCGGATGCTCGAGCGGATCAAGGCCGGTCGCGGCCGGTTGCGGGATTTGGACCTGCTACTCGAGATCGGCGACACGATCGGCATCATTCCCGGCACCACGATTTGCGGACTCGCCGACGGTGCCGCCTGGCCCATCAAAAACGCGATCCGCAAGTTCCGCGAGGAGTTCGAAGAATACATCCGGCGCACCAATCCCGGCGGTTACCTGGTGACCGAGCCGGTCGCCTCGCTGCCGGTACTGGCTGGGCATTGAAGGAAGGGAGAATTCGGAATGCGGAATGCGGAATGGAGCAGCAACACTTCCGCATTCCGCAGTCAGAATTCCGCATTTTAAGGACAGATCATGGGCATCGTCATCGTCGACGGCAAAGAAGTGGAAATCGCTCCCGGTGAGCGGCTCAACGGCATTCAGGCGGCCGAGCGCGCGGGGGTTGAGATTCCGCGCTATTGCTGGCATCCCGGCCTGTCGGTCGTCGCCAGTTGCCGCATGTGCCTCGTGGAAAGCGGTACCCGCCATGCGGAGACCGGCGTCATCACGATGGTGCCCAAGCTGGTGCCGGCCTGCCAGACCCCGGCCGCCGACAACACGGTGTTCGTCACCAACAGCGAAAAGGTGCTGCAGAGCCGCGCGATGGTCGAAGAAGATCTGCTGATCGATCATCCCATCGATTGCCCGATTTGCGACAAGGCGGGGGAATGCCTGCTGCAGGATTATCACTTCGAGCACGGCCGCGACGAGCGCCGCGCGGACATCCGGCCGTTCACCAGCCGTCGCCGCGAGATGGGCGAAACGGTCTCGCTGTTTGTCGATCGTTGTGTCATGTGCAGCCGCTGTGTGCGCTTCACCCGCGAAATTGCCGGCACTTCCGAGCTGTTGGTCATCAATCGGGGCAGCCATGAGGAAATCGACGTTTTCCCCGGCTATCCGCTGGCCAACAAGCTCTCCGGCAACGTCGTGGACCTGTGTCCCGTCGGAGCGCTGGGGGACAAGGACTTTCTGTATCAGCAGCGAGTCTGGTTTATGAAGCGGCACGAAAACGTCTGCGCCGGTTGCTCAACCGGCTGTTCGATCTTTGTCGAAGAAAACCAGGACCACGTCTATCGCCTCAAGCCGCGCACCAATCCGCACGTGAACCAGTGGTGGATGTGCGATGAAGGCCGCTACGGTTACCACCACGTCCACAGCGACCAGCGCCTGATCGACGCGCGGCGCCGCTCAGGCAAGGAATACGTGAATGTGGATTGGTCGCAGGCGCTTACGGACATTGACGCCGAGCTGCGCAAGCGAGGCCGCCTGGCTGCCGTCCTTTCGCCGCACCTGACGGTGGAAGAGGCGTATCTGCTCGCCAAGTACGTCCGCTCGATCGATCCGGACGCTCTCGTGGCGCTGGGGCCGGTGCCGGTCGAAGGGGCGGACGAGCGGTTCAAGAACGGCTTTACCATCCGTGCCGAGAAGTGCCCGAACCGTCGTGGCGTCGAACAGATCGTGGCCCACTTCATGGCCCGCGTCCCTTTGCTGGCCGACGTGCTGGCCGCGGTGGACGCCGGCGAAGTGCGGGCCGCCTGGGTCAGTGGCGGCTACAAGCAAGACGTCTTCGACGAGGCTGCGGCCGAGCGGTTGGGGGCCTTGGACTTCCTGGTCGTGCAGGATATGTTCAGGTCGCCATTGTGGGACAAGGCCACGTACCAGTTGCCGGGCGCGGCCTTCGCCGAGCGCGAGGGCTCGTATGTCAATGTGGCTGACCGGCTGCAAAGTTTCACCTGGGCCGTTCGTCCGCCCGCGGGCGTGCGCGTCGAAGGGGGCGTTTTTTGGCAACTGTTGGCAATGCCCGGCTTGTACAAAGCCCGCCGCGTGCTGGACGAGATCGCTGGCGAGATTTTGTACTTCCACGTGGCCGGAGGCGCAGTTTCTCCGGTGGGTGTCGACTTGAAGAGCAATTTGTTGGCAAGCGGGGCGGCGGCTGGCGCGGCGGGGAAGACGGGTTAAGCGAAAGCATTCGCGCGGGGTAGGGACCCAGGGATGCAATCCCTGGGCTTTCTGCGGATTCGGCGGTTGCGGGTTAGCACAATTGCGGATTGGTTTTTGGCTCGTGGACGGTTTTCGGCATGTCCTTTGATATCACCCCTTTACTTGCCCCGGTCATTGTGCCGCTGATTAAGATCGCCCTGGTATTGGGCGGTTTGATGACGGCGGCCGCTTATCTGGTGCTGCTCGAACGCTGGATCGCGGCTTGGGTGCAAGACCGTTT
The DNA here is from genome assembly GCA_963807715.1 of uncultured Planctomycetia bacterium. Lineage (GTDB taxonomy): Bacteria > Planctomycetota > Planctomycetia > Pirellulales > PALSA-1355 > CAWECK01. Next base: position 100,743 of record CAWECK010000006.1, on the reverse strand, counting down.
GGGCCCCAATCGCGTCGGCATCCCGCTCACGAAGATTCGGCTGTTCGGGTTGGGTCAGCCGCTGGCCGACGGCTTGAAATTCATCTTCAAAGAGGAATACACGCCGGCTCACGTCGATAAGGTGCTGTTCATCGCGGCTCCGATCAGCATTTTGATCGCCGCTCTGACGACGTTTGCCGTAATTCCGTTCGGCAGCGTTTTGCCCCCGCTGGGCATCAAGGGGCTGCCCGACCCGATTCCGCTGATCGTTGCGCCGGGTTTCGACGTCGGTGCGATTTACGCCTTCGCGCTGAGCAGCATCGCGGTGTACGGCGTAATCCTGGGGGGCTGGGCCAGCAACAATAAATACAGTTTTCTGGGCGGGTTGCGGTCGAGTGCGCAGTTGATTGCTTACGAGATTCCGCTGGGGCTGGGCTTGCTCGGTGTCGTACTGGCTGGGAGATCGCTGCGGTTGGAAACGATCATTGCCGATCAGGCGCAGAGCGGCGTCTGGAATGCGTTCACGCAGCCGTTGGGCCTGGTGGTGTTCATGATTGCCGCCTTCGCGGAAGCGGCCCGGCTTCCCTTCGACCTGCCCGAGGCCGAGCAAGAACTGATCGGCGGCTACCACACCGAATATGCCGGCATGAAGTTGCTGCTGTTTTTGATCGCCGAGTTCCTGCACATGGTCACGGCGGCCTTTCTGATCGTGATTTTATTCTTCGGCGGCTGGCACCTGTGGGGCATGCCGGCGGGCGACACGATTACCTGGCCCGTGGCGGTCGGCCGCGTGCTGGTGCTGATGGCCAAAGTGCTGGCTTGCATTGTGTTTTTCATGATGGTGCGGTGGAGCTGGCCGCGGTTTCGCTTCGACCAGCTCATGTCGCTGGCCTGGAAAGTGATGTTGCCGCTCGGACTGTTGAACCTGGTGGCTGTGGCGGTGATCGCCGAATATGGCGACGCCTGGGCCGAGGGGCTCGGCTTGGGTTATTTCGTCATCGCGGCGGTCATTGGCTGGAGCGTGTTGCTGTTGGGATGGATCGGTGCCGCAGTGGCATCTCCGCTGCACGACGACAATCGGCCACGAACGCATCTGCACGAACTCGATACTAACTAAGCGCGAACATTTTTAGATTTATAAGGAACGCAGGAAAGGAAAAGAAAGAACAAGAAAAAGAAGGCAGTGAATACGAGAAGCTCATTCGGCCGCGTCTTCCTGTCCTTTCTCTTGCTTTCCTGCCTGCCTTATAAAAATACTTTTTGATTTGACTGCGGCTTTGCACTATGAAACCTAATGATCCCGCGGTGAAATGGCTGGACGAGCCCAAGTTGGGCATCGCCGGCAAGATGTACCTGCCGTTGTTCGTGCAAGGGCTGGTGGTAACCACCAAGCACTTGCTGAGCCGCAAGGTCACCGTGAGTTTTCCGGAGGAGCGTCCCTCGATCGGCAATCCGCTGATTTATCGGGGTGTCCATCGGCTGAACAAAGATGCCCAGGGGCGGGTCAAGTGCGTGGCTTGCTTCCTGTGCGCCACCGCCTGCCCGGCCCATTGCATCGACATCATCGGCACCGAAAGCCCTTGGCCGGATCGCGAGAAGTATCCTGAGAGCTTTTCAATCGACGAATTGCGCTGTATTTTTTGCGGCATGTGCGAAGAGGCCTGCCCGGTGGACGCCATCGAACTGACCAGCCTTTGCGACCTGACGGGCCGCAGCCGGGAAGAGATGATCTTCGACAAAGAAAAGCTGCTCTCGGTCTACGACCAGACGAAGGATGCCGAACCGATGAAGTCCGCCGCCTTTGGGGGCACGGTATGAACTCGTTGCAGACGATCTGTCTGGCCGGAACCGTGCTGTCCGCGGTGGGCATCTGGTTGATGCTGCCGCGCGGCGGGCTGGGGGGCCGCGCCTTCGGCGCCATTTTGGCCGCGATCGGTCTTGCCCTGTTGGCGTCGCGTTTGCCCGGCTTGGGCGACTGGGGCGGGGACATCGTCTTTTACCTCTTCGCCGGCGTGACGGTCGTTTCCGCCGCGGCCACGGTGACCTGCTACAGTCCGGTTTATTCGGCCATTTGGTTTGCCTTGACGCTGCTCGGCACGGCCGGCCTGTTCTTGTTCCAGGGGGCCCAGTTTCTGGGCGTGGCCACGGTGGTGGTCTATGCCGGGGCGATCCTGGTCACGTTCTTGTTCGTGCTGATGTTGGCCCAGCCGAGCGGAACCGCGTTTTACGATCGGCTGAGCTGGGAGGCGCCCTTGTCGGCGGCGACCGGCGCGGTGTTTGTCGGCATCCTCACGCTGGCCACGGTCAGCGTATTTCAGCATCCCGATCAAGCCCCGGAGCCGGTCCATCCGCCGGAAAGCCTGGAGCGCGAGATCCTGGCCCCACAGCACATGGCCCATCTCGGCGGCCGCTTGTTCAGCCAGCATCTGGTGGCGATCGAAATCGCCGGCACGCTGCTGCTGGTGGCGCTGGTGGGCTGTATCGTCATTGTCTCGCAAATGCGGCACGACGGATCAGGATCGGCCCAGCAGAATCGCGGCCCAGCGGGTTCCGGAGGGAAACCCGCGGCAAATCTAACTGGTGGGGCCGAAGTGAAAAGCGCGGTCGCTGCCGGCCCCGGATTGGGAGGAGACGGGCATGGCTGAGTCGGCACTGCTGGAAAACTATTTGATCGTCGGTGCTTTGCTGTTCGGCATTGGTTTGGTCGGCTTTTTCAGCCGCCGCAACATGATCATCATGTTCCTGTCGGCCGAGATGATGCTGCAAGGCGTGTCGGTGAGCCTCGTCGCTTGGGGGCGTTTTCATAATGACTGGGGCGGCCAGGTGCTGGTCATTTTTATTCTGACCGTGGCGGCTTGCGAAGCGGCCATCGCGCTGGCCTTGGTGTTGTCGCTTTATCAAAGGAGCGGTTCGTTGGACGTAGCCTTCTGGCACAACTTGCGAGAAGATAACCAGCCGGCCTACGCCGATCATGAAATTCCCGCTGCGACTCTCGAGCCAACCCACTGGCCCACGTTGACCCCGTCGGGAATCGAGCCACCGCCTGATTTGGAGGAGGTCACGCACCGCAGCCATGTCTAGTCAACATACGATCTTGATGCTGATTCCGGCGCTGCCGCTGGCGGCCACTTTGGTCACCGCCGTGCTGGGCAAGCCGCTGCTCGGCCCCCGCAGTCATCTTCCGGTGGTCGGGGCCCTGGTGGGCTCGTTCCTACTTAGCTTCGGACTGCTGTTTAGCGTGGCAGGCGCTTCCAAAACCGAGGCCGAAGGAGCGCACGGCTGGGAAACGACCGTCGATTTGTGGCGCTGGGTGCAGGTCGATTCGGCCATTGCCACCCCTGAGGCAGCGCGGCCAGCCGCGGAGTCTGCGTGGGATGGGGTGTCTGCGGCAAGTGCCCGGCTCGCCCCGGGAATCCTGCCGGCCCGGCTGCCGTTTATCATTGATGTCACGCTACGGGCCGACGCACTGACCTGCATCATGCTGTGCATGATCACTTTCATCGCATCCCTTGTGGCGATTTACGCCAGCGGCTACATGCACGGCGACCCGGGCTACGCGAGATTTTTCACCTACATCGGGCTCTTCGTGTTTTCCATGACGATGCTCGTCTCGGTGAGCAATTTCGTGCTGCTATTCGTGTTTTGGGAAGCGGTCGGCTTGTGCAGTTACTTGTTGATCGGTTTTTGGTATGAAAAACCCGAGGCGGCGGCGGCCGGCATGAAAGCTTTTTTGGTCAATCGCATCGGCGACTTCGGGTTTGTCTTGGGTTTGTTCCTGATTTGGACGACGTACGGCACGCTCAACTTCCACGACTCCGGCGGAGTGGCTGGCGTGCTGGGCCAGACGCGGCTGGCGGATCTCTCTTTGTACGTCGGCGGGACCGTGGCCACGGCCATTTGCCTGTTGCTAATGCTGGGGGCCTGTGGCAAGAGCGCTCAATTTCCGCTGCACGTCTGGTTGCCGGACGCAATGGAAGGTCCGACGCCGGTCAGTGCGCTGATCCACGCCGCCACGATGGTTACTGCGGGAGTTTACATGGTGACCCGCTGCACGCCGTTGTTTTGGCAATCGCCCGACGCTCAGCACGTGGTGGCTCTGATTGGCGCGATCACCGCGGCGATGGCAGGCTTCATCGCCATGACCCAGACGGACCTCAAACGCGTACTGGCCTATTCGACCATCAGCCAGTTGGGTTACATGTTTTTGGGGTTGGGGGTCGGCACGCTGGCCGGCATCACCGCTGGCATGTTCCACTTGTTCACGCACGCCTTCTTCAAGGCGCTGTTGTTTTTGGGAGCCGGTAGCGTGATGCATGCCATGGGGGGCGTGATCGACATGCGGCAATTCGGCGGACTGCGCCGGCTAATGCCTCGCACGCACTGGACCTTTTTGTTTGGTTGCTTGGCGCTGGCCGGTGTGGTGCCGTTCGCCGGCTTTTGGAGCAAGGACGCGATCATGGCCGCGGTCCATGAAAAGGCTCATGACACGCCCCTCTATGGCACGCTGTTCTACGTCGGCCTGGCGACCGCGCTGGCCACGGCGACATACACATTCCGGGCTTTTTTTATGACATTTTACGGACCGGAACGGGTGCCGCACGAGGCCGGGCACCATGCCCATGAATCGCCACCGGCCATGACCGTGCCGCTGATGGTGCTGGCCGTCTGCTCGCTGCTGGTGGGCATGTACTTCGAATTGACGCATGGCTTTGCCAATTTTCTGGGCCGGACGCCGTCGTTGGCGTTCGAGGCTTTGCGAGAGACCTGGCCGCACGAGAAGCACGTCATGCATTTCGACGTGGCGGCGATTAGTACGGCGGTGGCGGCCATTGGCGTCGGCTTGGCGGCCTATCTCTATTTGGGCGACGCCTCGCAGGTGGAGTGGCTCACCAACCGGCTTCGGCCCCTGTACCTGCTTTCGCTTGGCAAACTGTTTATCGATCAGATTTACCAGGTGTTGTTCGTTTGGCCACTACGGCTATTAGCGACGGTCAGCTACCTGTTCGACCGTTGGGTCATCGACGCTCTGGTGAATCTGTGCGGTAAGGTTCCGCAATGGTTCGGCTATGGGCTGCGCAGTTTGCAGACCGGCATGGTGCAGTTCTATGCTTTGGCAATGGTGTTGGGAGTGCTGGTGCTAATTGGCACGTTACTGATTTGGCCGGCGGGTTAACGCGACTAATACGGCCCGCGGACTGAAAGAAAGCCCAGGGATTGCATCCCTGAGTCCCCCCAAAACTGATCGTCCATTTACAAGAAGTGAACGCTAGTGGACCGAATGGACAGTTTATTGCTGGCAACCGTGTTTCTGCCGTTGGCAGGCGCGGCTCTGGTTTGGATTTTGGCCGAAAGGGGAAAGGCCGTGGTGCGCGAAAGCGCGCTGATCACGACGCTCGTTACCTGCGTTTTGGCCGGCATTCTGGTTTCCCGCTTTACTCCGCATAGAGTACCCTTCGCCTTCGGCGAGATGAATTGGCTGGGGGGCGCCGCCGGACTGAACGTGCGGATGGGCCTGGGATTGGACGGGCTCAGCGTGTGGCTGTTCGGACTGACGAGCCTGTTGATGATTACGTCCGTGCTCGTCAGTTGGGAGGCGATCAGCGATCGGCCTGGCGTTTTCTACGGTCTCCTGCTGTTGCTTGAGTCGGGCATGTTGGGCGTGTTTGCCGCGCAGGACATCATCCTGTTCTATGTCTTTTTCGAATTTACGCTGATTCCACTGTTCTTCCTGATCGGCGTGTGGGGGAGCGAGGATCGGCGCTATGCGGCTGTGAAGTTTTTTATCTTCACGCTGGCGGGCAGTTTACTGACGTTTCTGGGCCTCGTGGCCATCGTCTTGTGGAATGGATCGCAACCCGGGCACACGCTGACTTTTTCGATTGCCGAACTGACGAAAGGCTTGGCGGCGTATCCCTTGCCCCATGCTTATCAATGGTGGATCTTCCTGGCCCTGTTTGCCGGGTTCGCCATCAAAGTGCCGTTGTTCCCGCTGCACACTTGGTTGCCGCTGGCGCACACGCAAGCGCCCACGGCGGGAAGTATTTTGCTGGCCGGCATCCTGCTCAAAGTCGGCACGTACGGCTTCCTGCGGTTTAATATTCCCATGCTGCCGGACGCAACTGCCCAGTGTGCTCCGTGGCTGCTGGGGTTATCGACGGCTGGCATCGTCTACGGGGCTTTAGTGGCCCTGGCCCAAACGGACATCAAGCGGCTCATCGCCTATTCCAGCGTCAGCCACTTGGGCTATTGCATGCTTGGGCTGTTCGCGCTTAATGCCACGGCGATGCAGGGGAGCGTGCTGCAGATGGTCAACCACGGCCTGTCGACCGGCGGATTGTTCGCACTGGTCGGCATGATCTATGAGCGCTACCACACTCGCGAGATTCGCAAGCTGGGAGGGCTTACCCGGCGCACGCCGTACCTGGCCGCGATGTTCGTGCTGTTTACGTTCTCGAGCATCGGGTTGCCCGGGTTGAACGGTTTCGCCGGCGAGTTTCTGATTCTCGCCGGCATGTTCCAACGGGCATTCGGACCGTTGCCCGCGGCCCTGGGGGACCCGTTCAAAGTCTTCGCCGTGCTAGCGGTATTTGGCGTCGTGCTGGGCGCGTGGTACATGCTATGGCTCGTACAGCGAGTATTCTTCGGACCCTTGCGCGAAGAAGATGGCCATGGCGGACACGCGAGTGCCGCGCCTGCAATTGGGCACGCTTCTGGACATCATGCTCCCACCCAGCACGCTGCTGGACATGCGGCCGGGCACGGCACCACGGTGGCGGCGCAGGCGGGGAGTTCGCATGGACATGAAGTTCCAGACCTCAATCTGCGCGAGGTGTTAGCCTTGGCTCCCTTGGTGGTCTTTATGTTTTGGATCGGACTGGCGCCCGGGTTCTTCCTGGAGCGGATCCAGCCCTCACTGACTCCGGCCAGCACTGCCGCGTCCGAGGCGTTCGATCAGCAGGCGTACGCCCGGAGTTCCGGCCCGGATTTGTCGCAGACCGCCCAGCGGCCAATCGTCATCGGGCCGCTGGGCAGTACTGCTCAGCCAGGCGGTATTGGCCAGTTAGGCAGTGCAGAGCAGGCCAATAGCGCAGCGCCGTTGATCCTTGCAGCCGGGGAAGGGGAGTGAACGGGTGACGACCGAAACTGTCTATCTACTGTTGCCGGAAATCATCCTGGTGCTGCTTGCCACCGCAATTTTCGTCGGCGGAACATTTACCTCCGCCCGCGAGGGTTGGAGTTGGCTGGCTGCCGGTGGGCTGTTGTTGGCGGGCATCGCGATCTGGCAACAGCAAGGGGCCATTCGTGAGCATCAGAATGATGTTCGCCAGCACCAAGCCAAGGCCACGGACCAACAAGAGTCGGCGGTGGACGCCGGACCGGCTGCCGCTGCGCCGGCCGTTCAAGCGGTGTGGAGCGGCCCGCTGGTGGTCGACCTGTTTTCGCAGACAACCCGCTGGTTCGTGCTTGGGGTTGGGCTGGTGCTTGTGCTGCTAATGGGGCGCTCCGCCGCCAGCGGCCTGACGCCCGAATTCGTTGGTTCGCTCCTTTTGATCATGGCGGGATTGATGATCGTCGCCATGGCCAACGACCTGGTGCTGATGTTTACGGGCTTGGAATTGGTTTCGATTCCGACCTATGTGGTGCTGTATCTGGGGCGCACGGATGCCCGGGCTCAGGAAGCGGCGACCAAATACTTCTTCCTCAGCATTCTATCGTCGGCCTTGCTACTGTACGGCTTCAGCTTCCTCTACGGTGTTGCGGGCAATACGCAACTGCGTGACATTCATCACGTGCTCGGTGCGGCGCCGCGTCATTCCGAAGGGCTCGTGACCTTGTCCCGCCTGGCGATGGTGCTGATTTTCGCCGGCCTTGGCTTCCGGATCACGGCGGTGCCGTTTCACTTTTATGCCCCGGACGTTTATCAGGGGACTTCCCACGGCAACGCCGCGCTGCTGTCCGTCGTGCCGAAGATCGCCGGCCTGGCGGCTTTGGTGCGGATTGTTGTGGTGCCCATGGTGAATCAAGGCCCCATTGTCGGCGACGGAAGTTATCTCGAAGTGCTGGCCAAGGTGGGTTGGCAATTGTCGCTGGTGCTCGCCGTATTGACGATGACCGTGGGCAACCTGGTTGCACTGTGGCAGCAAAACATCCGCCGCATGCTGGCCTATTCCGCGATTGCCCATGCGGGCTACATGCTGATTGGTTTTGCTGTGGCATTTGCCGTGTCCGGGGGAGCGCATGCCAGTTCGGGAGTCAATGGCATCGGGGCTACGCTGTTTTACCTGCTGGTTTACTCGCTGGCCACCGCGGGCACCTTCGCCGGACTGGCTTATCTCAGCGGTGAAACCCGACAGCTTGACACTATTGACGAATTGGCCGGTCTGGCTAAGTCGCACCCTGTCGCCGCGGCGGCTATGGCCGTGTGCTTGTTCAGTTTGACCGGGCTGCCACCGTTGGCCGGCTTCTGGGGCAAATTCGTGTTGATCAGTGGAGCCCTTTCCGCCGGGGAAGGTTCCCTCTGGCTCTGGTTCGTCGGTTTGTCGGTCGCGGCGATGGTCAATGCGGCCATTTCGGCCGGATATTATCTGCGCGTCGTGGCTGCCATGTACTTTCGCGAGTCAGTGGCCGTGGCCCCCGCGCGGGGTGGTTCCGGAGCCTGGGTGGCGATGATTTTTTGCGCGTTGGCCGTTCTCGTAACGGGAGCATTTCCCGGGCCGTGGGTTGCAGCCGCGCAGCGGGCCAGTCATGCTGCCCAGGTGAGCATTGTGCATGGCGCGGACATCGGCCAAATGGCGGACTTGCTCTGGCAGCGGTCCGGCTTTCCGGTATTGGCGGAAACGTCTTCCGGTCCGGTCGTCGCTGGCAGCAAAGCCGACGCCGGCAGCGGCTCGCGCTAAAGGCCCGGCTCGTTCTCTGATCGTTGCCTCCGGACCTCGGTTTCACTGTGTGTGACGTATATGGGACGCTCGCGCACCACGATCGCTCATTTGACGCGGGTGCTGGACACCAGTGTCTTGCCGATATTCGTGCTCGATGACGAGCGCCTGATTGTTTTTTGGAACGCGGCTTGTGCCGAATGGACTGGAGTGTCCGCGGCCGCCATGTTGGGGCAGCGCTGTGTTTATCAGGCTGCCGACGTCTATCAGGCTCCCGCTGCACAAGCCGAGTCCGCGGCGCGCAGCGGCCGGGCGGTTCCTGACCCCGTGTCTGCTTTGGCCAGCGGTTTGTGTCCTCCGCCCGAAGTATTCAGTGGCTGCCGCCGTCGCGTGCAACGCAGTTGCATCGCTGTCGATGGCCGGCCGTTGAATCGCTGGATTGAATACGTGCCACTGACCGAAGGTGGTGATTGCGAGGCGCCCGTGCTGGCCCTGGTAGACGCTGCCGAGATCAGTGCTGCGGGTAATGAGGCCGCCAATATCGGCGCCGAACGTGCAACCGCCGCCGTCGCGACCTCGGAACCGACCTCGGAAGACCTGCACCAGCAACTAGTCCTTTTTCGCCGCCAGTTCGCACGGCGGTTTGTCCCAGATCGATTCGTCGGCCAACATCCGGTGATCGTGCTCGCCGCGAGCAGGCGGCTTTGGCAGCCCGTAGTGGCACGAACGTATTGATCGTCGGACCGACGGGCAGCGGCAAAGAGCACCTCGCCCGTTCGATCCACTACGCGCGTGGCTCGGACGAGAACGCCTCCTTGCTGCCGCTGGCCTGTGGGGCCCTGGGAGGCGAACTGCTTTGGTCGACGATCCGCGCATGGTTGAACAACGAAGCTGACGCCCCGGCCGGACGCATCAGCACCTTGCTGCTGAACGACGTCGACCAGGTGCCGGCTGAAGTGCAGCCGGCGCTGGCCGAGTTCTTGGCTGCCAAACGGGTAAGAGTTCAGGTGATCGGCACGGCGACTCGCTCGCTGGATACGCGGGGGGCGGAAAGCACGTTCCGACATGACCTGGCGTGTCGGCTCTCCACGCTCGTCATTCAGCTTCCGCCCCTCAGCGAGCGTGTGAGCGATTTGCCGCAATTGACCCAGGCGCTGCTCGAAGCGATCAATGGCGCGGGAGGCAAGCAGGTGGCGGGCTTTACGCCTGAATCGCTCGACGTGCTGGCGGGCTACGCGTGGCCGGGCAATTGTGACGAACTGACGAAACTTGTGGCCGAGGCTCATGCCCACGCCGGAGGATTGGAAATTGGTCCCCGCGATCTGCCGAAGCGATTGCTCTTGGCGGCCGATGCCGCCCTGAATCCACAGCGCCCAACGGAAGCTATCGTGCTGGAAGATTTTCTGGCTCGCATGGAGCGTGAACTGATCGAGCGCCTTGCGGCGGGCCAAGGGGAACAAAAGCCGTACCGCCAAACTGTTGGGGCTGACTCGCCCGCGATTGTATCGCCGCATGGTACAGCTTGGCCTGGAACCGCCCGCCACAGAACGGCCAGCTGCGCCCTAACGGATGCATTGCATGCCTGCAGCGATGGTCAGCATCCGGTATCGCGGCTTGTCAACGCGGCCGCTTGTCAATCTTGCCACATGCACCTAGGATGGGGCGGGCGGAGATGTCCGGGCATGCGGCCAAGGATGTCCCGGATCGAGAATCGCGAGGCGAAAGAGCGTCGATGGCTGCCGTGAATCTGATCGTCTGCGAGCAGCACGGCGCATGGTCCGCCGCATTGCGGCGGACCATGGGACCTTCGATCGAGCTGCGTCAGACGCGGAGCTTGAGCGAATGCGGCCGCGAGCTGACCGAACGACGCACGGGCGTGGTGGCTGTGGAATTGACGGCCGAACGTACCGTTCGCGTCGCGGCGTTTGTTGCCTGGGTCAGCCAGCGCTGTCCCGAGACGCGGTCGATTGTGTTGGCCGAGCGCCATCTGGCACCGCTGGAGTGGTGGCTGCGAGAAGTGGGGACGGCCCATTTCGTAACCTCTCCGCGACAACTGGGGCCGTTGGCCGAGATCGTATCTCGACAGGCGCGGCGTATGCCGCCATCGACATTATCATGGAGCGAAAAATATTGGGCTGAATTGCCTTGGGGTGAATAACGCCGGGATATGGGGCGACCGGTACAGTGCCTTGGGGCAAGTAACGCCATCTTTTTTGGAAGGAAGTTTATCGGTATGGCCGAATCATCGTCGTTATCTCCAGCCGCCGTCGAAGCCGTGCTGGCTGACTTTCCCGACCCGGAAACCGGCCGTGGGCTCGCGCAGATGGGACAGATGCTCGGCGTTCGCAGCGACGGCTACGAATTGACCGTTAGTCTAGGCCTGACGACGCATAGCGCCCTGCTGAAGGAAGATGTGCGGACGGACGTCGCAGCGTTGCTCCGTTCCCGCTTTCCGCAGGTGACCAAGGTGACCGTCGACATCATGGAGCATGTCCGGCCGCCGCTGAAACTCGGCGAGATCGGACTGACCAGCAAGAGCGCGATTGCCGTCGGCTCGGGCAAAGGGGGCGTCGGCAAGAGCACGATCGCGGCTAGCCTGGCCATTGGTTTGCAACGGGCGGGCAGCAAGGTCGGCCTCATGGACGCGGACGTCTATGGCCCCAGCATTCCGCATCTGTTGGGCGTGAATCGCAAACCGGAAGTGGTCGAAGGCCGCATTCAGCCGATCGAAATCGCGGGGCTCAAGGTCATGTCGATGGGCTTCCTGGTCCCGCCGGGAGAAGCCGTGGTGTGGCGCGGGCCCATGCTGCACGGAGCGATCACTCAATTTTTGCGCGATACGGCCTGGGGCGAGTTGGATTATTTGATTATCGACATGCCGCCGGGCACGGGCGACATTGCGCTGACCCTGTCGCAATTGCTGCCGCTGACCGGTGCCGTCGTGGTGTGTACGCCGCAGGATGTGGCACTCTTGGATGCCGTGAAAGCGATCGCCATGTTCCGCAAAGTGAACATTCCGGTGTTGGGCATGGTCGAAAACATGAGCGGGTTCCTTTGTCCCGATTGCGGCAAGCGGTACGACATCTTCGGCAGCGGCGGCGCCAAGAAGCGAGCGGCGGAACTGGATGTTCCGTTCCTCGGCGAGGTGCCGATCAACATGCAGATTCGCGTCCGCGGAGACCAAGGAGACACGACCAACAACTTCATCGATCCGACGTCGGCGTCGTATCTGGAGGCCATTTGTCATACGTTGGTCAAGAACCTGGCGAGCAGCCGAAAGGCGGCGCCCCCATTGCCGACGCTGTCCGTGTTGTGATGGTAGTCGCTGCTGTTAAGTCGTATTGCCGCAAAGGTTTGGGGATTTCATTTAGGGGCATAACCGGGGGGTTTCAATGCTCCCTGTGAGATCTGGAAGCGAGCGGAAGAGTTTACTCGGCGCAAAAATAGAGCCGCCCAAGAATGCTCGGGCGGCTCTTTCTCGTTGTTTCGCGTCCGCTCAGTAGGTGAGCGGGGTGTGGCCTTTGGGTTTTAGCCATCGAAGGCATTGCCCCGCAGGCACGGCAAAAGAAGGCTACTTCTTCTTGGCCTTCTTGGCCTTCTTCTTGGGAGCAGCTTTCTTCTTCGCAGCTTTCTTCTTGGCCACTGTTCATCCTCCTAAAAAAGTTTCGGCAAGATCCATCTCGGTGACCTCCTAGGTCACACCGATTCGAGACAGGCCTTACCCTGAACACACGAACCGAACTCCTCCTGAATGTCTTGCTAAGCGTACGTCACGAGTTTTAACTTACGCGGCAAGACCCTAACTCACGTTCAGGGAAAGATGTCTGAGCAGTAGTTGTACATATTCTGGAAATTAATGCAACATGATTTCCACAAAAACTTTTCTTCAGGCACAATTTTTTCGAACGGAGTTTACACACCCCAACCGGCCGCGACACGCAGGTGACATTGTCGCGCGCGGCGCATTGAACTGTGCCGCGAATGAAATTGCGCAGTGTTTTGAGTTGCGCAGTCGAGAGAGGCGTTTGGGTCCAACGCTCAATACAGCGACAGGGTCATGCCATCGGTAAATTGCATCGCCGGCTGCACGGCGAGTTGTTCTTTTCCCCACATGCGACGTTGCTTGGGTCGCAGTTTCAGTAGTCGCCATTGTTCACCGCCTCGTCGACGAATCTGCGGAGGCGATGCGGTTGCAGGGAGCACGGGCGCAAGAATCGTTTGCCAGGCTCGCGTGGCCAATGTCGCTCGAATGTGCATCGGGTCCAGGCCATACCACGCGGCCGACTGCGGCACCAAGGCTACGCCGCGGCGCTGCGCCGTCGCGCTCAACGCCGCGTTGAGTTCATGCGCGCGACCGCAAACCGTTTCTAACGCCAGCCGGCACTGCGGCACGAATAGTCGGCGAAAGAAGAGGAACCGCCGCCGCGAAAGGGCTTGCAGATTATCGATCGGCAGTTCGGTCATGGCGACGTGTGCGCCGGTATCCGTCAGACGCGTCAGGCACTCGTCGACCCATTGGGTAATCTGGTCGACCGGCACATCGTACAAAATGTCATTGCCGATGTCGGTCAGCAACGCCGAGGTCGGAGCCGACGGGCGCTGAGCGAGTGCCTGCCACAGGCCGCACTGCACGATGCCGGGCAATTCACGCCACAGCACTCGGCTGGTTTTGCCATACGAGCGGCCGTTTCCCTCGGCGGCCAGAACGTCGAGGGGCGCAGGGCACCGTTGGCGGACGGTGGCCAGGACGATCGCGAGCCCATGGGTGAGATTGCTCGCGCCCAGCAGCACCCACCGTGCCGCCGGTGGCACGCTCATGCCGGGATGGCCCGTGCCGGCGCTCACCATCGTCCTCCAAAACCGCGTCCGAAAGACTGCAGAGCGGCATAACTGTTGTAAGCCAGATAGCCGAACATCAAGGCCACGTAGCCGTCTTGCATTCGCGTGATTGCGTACAAGGCCATGGCGGCACCCACCCAGAGGGAAACCATGAGCGCTCGCCGCAGTCCATTGCCGGGACTTTGCGCTTCAAGCAACTCGCGAGCCACGTGGCTGCCGTCCAGCGGCATTACCGGCAACAAGTTGACCATTCCCCAGAAGATATTGATGAACAACAAGTTATCAATAAAGAAATTCATGCGCCGGTTTGCAAAAGGTTCGAAATCGACGGGGAAGTGGGGCATGGACCGCCAGTCGAAACGGACCGCATGACCCACCGCCAAAATCATGGCAAGGACGAACGTGGCAAACAGGAAGCCAGCGGCCGGCCCGGCCAGGGCGATCATGATCTCGCTGCTGGTCGTGCGCCGCGTGGGCCGATACGAAGCCAGCCCGCCCATTCCGTGCAAGGTGATCGAGGGCTGCCAACCGTGAGCCCGGATCGCTGTCGCATGCCCCATCTCGTGGATCAAAATCGAAACGAAAACCGCGATCACCCATAGTAGGACGCTCATCGGATCGCTACGACTGCCGTTGAGGCCGAACAGGAGGCAAACGAGCCAGAAAAAAGGATGCACGCGCACTGGAATGCCGAAGAGCACGAAGTTCAGATCGTACGGTGAGCGCGGCGGTTCAGATAACAACACGGACGGTTCTCGGGTGGAGTGGCAAAAATGGGGGCAGGCCCAAAATTGTACCACACGGTCGGCGAGTACGAACGAGCATCCACTGCGCTCGCGGATTAGCAGCAATCAAGCGGCCTTGCGGTGGCTCGCGTCAACCACCGCCCCTGGCAAGTGCCGCGAGGGTAGGTAATGCGGCCGCAGCCCTTGTTTCGGTCGGCGATCCAATTCCGCCAGAATGTACGTCGCAGCCCGGCCGGAAGCTCCGCCGTGGGCGACTTGGCCTTTCAGGGCCTCCAACCGGGCCACGAGCCGGGCCCGCTCGTCGCGATGCACCAACCAGGTGATGATTTGCTCGCGCCATGTCCGCTGACTTGTCCGTGCAAGTCACGAATTCAGGGAACAAGGGGTTCTCGGCCCCAGCCGCCTCAGCCCCAGCCGCTTGAGACGTACCGAAAAAGATATCGTCTGCCGCCAGCAAGTTCACCAGCGTGATGTACTTCACGCGGCGAAACCACGATTGCAATTGGTACGCCAACGGGCTGATCGTGTAGACGATCACCGTCGGCTTGACTTGATACAGTAGTTCCAGCGACACCGAACCTGAGACCGCCAGGCAACAATCGGCCAGCTGGATCAATTCGGGAGTGCGGCGCACGAACACATCGATCGAGAGTCCGACTGCGGCGACTCGCTGTTGTGCCATTTCCGCCTGCTGGGGTTTGAAGCAGGCGAGCGCGAAGCGTACTTGCGGGACGGCGTCCGCAATCAACTTTGCCGTGCCCAAAAGCTGATCCAGGTTGTGGACGACTTCTTGCGTGCGCGAGCCCGGCAGGATCGTCACCAGCGGGCGAGCCTGATCCGTGTGCTGCTGCAAGAATTCGGCGTCCAATTGTTGCCGCCGCACTTCGTCGAAGTAAGGATGGCCGACGAACGTGGCCCGGCAGCCATTGGCGGCGAACCAACGCGCCTCGAACGGCAGGCTGCAGAGCACATGATCGACCAGCGCTCGCATCTTCTTGATCCGCCAACTTGCCCAGGCCCAGATTTGCGGCGGGGCATAATAGAACACCGGGATGCCATGCGCCTTGGCGCGGCGGGCAATCCACCAATTGAAGCCCGGATAGTCGATGAGCACGACGGCGTCAGGTCGATGATGGCGGAAATAGCGGTCGGCACGGCTCGCCAGATCGAGGAACTTGTGCAGATTCAACAACACGCGCAGCAGCCACATCACGGCGAGCGCGGTTAGGTCGGCGTGCAGCTGGCAACCGGCTGCGGCCATTTCGGGACCGCCATAACCTACGGCTTCCACGTCAGGCCGACGGCGGCGCAGTTCGCGGATGAGATTCGCGCCGTGCAGATCTCCGCTGGGTTCGCCGGCGGAAAAAAAGATCTTCATCGTGGAGGGCAACCGAGGGACTCAGTGCTGGATGGCGGCACTCCGGGCGAATCGCCCGCCCGGGGCGGGAGTATCCCAAATTCCCAGCAGCAGAGAAAGTGCAAGTTTCCACCGCAATATACAACGGAAAACCAATGCCCAGGGATTAAGTCCCTGGGCATGCAACTCTGGCGCCGCCACACTGGCAAACGCCTGCTGCTGACCGACCCAGCCGAAAAAGAAGGGGGGCCGGTTCACCGGGCCACTCCCCGATATTCGTTCGCAATGACAATGGCTGATCGTCGGAAGTGCGCACTGCTACTTTACGGTCTTGAAGCCCTTGCTAGCGTCGGCAAAGATCAGGTTAACCTGATCGTCGCTGGCAGTTTCGGCAGCCTTCGCCTTGCAGTGGTCGCAACAAAACGTCACGTTGACCCCAGCTACGTCGAGGGCAGTCGTGGGACTCGTGGGCTTGCCGCTGAAGGGACAAGCAACCTGCTTGAGTTGGCCCGTTTGCACCAATTGCAGATTGGCCTTGGCGGCAAATGTGTCGGGATCCTTTTCAAACTCGCCGGCGCACCCGCCGCAACAGAAATAAACCTTGCCGCCGTTGAATTCAACAAATTGATCGGCTTTCACGGGCTTGCCCGTAATCGGGCATTTCACATCCTTGCTCAGTGCAGCTTTGCTCGGCCCAGCATGCGCGCCTAACAAGTAACCGCCGACCAGCGCTGACATCACGACCGCCGCCAACAAGATCCGCATTTTCTTCATAGAAGACCTTTCCAAAAACCGTTGCCAGAACCGGTGTTGGTTCATAGACGTTGTTTGTTCGTAAACGTCAGCCAGGATTTCGACCGATGCCGCGCGGCTGAAGACGCTGGCATTGCTGGCACTGGGGAGGCCCTGGACGAGTGTCCTCCCCGCGAGGCCCCTTTATTCTCGGCTCGCGCGAGCCCGCAAATCCAGCGAATCCGGCAAGGTTTAACGCGCTGGTCGAAGGAGGACTGCGGACTGCCAGGTTCAAGACCCAATAAAGGGACGCTCCAGGGATACCTTGGGCTGTTAGCGTCGCAGGGTCTTGAATTCCCGCACACGGCCCGCGATCGCCGGCTCGACGGGCAATCGCTCCATCGAGCTGGCACCATAGAAACCGACGATCCCTTCGGTATGATCCAGGATGTACTGCGCATCGGCCGGCTCGGCGATCGGCCCGCCGTGACACAGTACCAAGATGTCAGGATTAACCTGCTTCGCCGCGTCGTGCATGGCTTGCACGCTACGCGCCGATTCCTCCAACGTTACAGCCGTGCTGGCGCCGATCGTGCCTTTGGTCGTCAAACCCATGTGCGGAATCAGCACGTCGGCGCCGGCGGCTGCCATGGCGCGTGCTTCGTCGGGATTGAACACGTAGGGGGTCGTCAACAAGTCGAGCAAACGGGCCTGGCGAATCATGTCGACCTCCAAGCCGAATCCCATGCCGGTCTCTTCCAGGTTCTGGCGAAACTTGCCGTCGAAGAGGCCCACCGTCGGAAAATTCTGCACGCCGGCAAAGCCCGCGGCCTGCACTTCGCGCAGAAAGACGTCCATGATGCGGAACGGATCGGTGCCGCATACGCCGGCCAGCACCGGCGTATGAGCGACGACCGGCAGCACCTCGCGGGCCATGTCCATCACGATGGCGTTGGCGTCTCCGTACGGCATCATGCCGGCCAGCGATCCGCGCCCCGCCATGCGAAAGCGCCCGGAGTTGTAGATCACCAGCAAGTCGACGCCGCCGGCCTCCGACATTTTGGCGCTGATGCCGGTGCCGGCCCCGCCGCCGATGATCGGATGTCCTGCCGCCAGTTGATTGTGAAACCGGTCAAGAATTTCCCGGCGCGACCAGCGCTTCATGAGTAGCTCGCTTGCCGATTAATACGTTTTAAGCCGACCAATGTGCCTTAGTAGGCGATGTCTTTGGATTCCGCTTTGCCCTTCAGCGCTTCCACGGCTTCTTGAGCCGCCGACGTCATGAATCGCAATTCGCTGCCGATGGCAATGAATTGCATCCCCTGCCGGATCCAATGCTGAGCCGACGTCACGTCCATCAGGTGCATGCCGGTGGGCGTGCCGGTCTTTTTGCCCGCCGCGACGACGCGGCCAGCATGGCCGCGAACTCTTCGTCCGTCGCTTCGGTGCCGTCGGGCTTGCGCATCTGTGCACGCAGATCGACCGGGCCGACGAAGATCGCGTCGACGCCGGGCAAGCTGTAGATGGCTTCGGCATTGGCCACGCCTTGGGGACTTTCGGTCTGCAAGACCACCAGCACCTCGTCGTTGGCTTTGCGGAAGTATTCCGGGTTCGCGGTGCCGTAGTTCACGGCGTGCAGCGTGCCGCCGAGGCTGCGGTTGCCGGTCGGCGGATACTTGGCCGCGGCGATCGCCCGCTTTGCTTGCTCGACGGTGTCGACCATCGGCACGACGATGCCCCAAGCGCCGCCGTCCAGCGTCCGCTTGATCAGGGCGTGTTCGCCGGCCGGCACTCGGGCCAGCGGCACGCCGCCAGCGTCGGCAATGCGCGCGAAAATCGGCAGCGGCTTGCGACCAATCGATCGGCGAATGCTCCATGTCGAGCGTCAGCCAGTCAAAGTCCATGCGCGCCAGCACGCGGCTGGCCATCAGGTCTCCGAGTGAAAGCCAGGTGCCAATGGCAGGTTTGCCCGACTTCAACAGTCGTTTGACGGGGTTTGTTTTCATGGGATGATTCCGTGTCGTTTCTGGATTAATAAACCAATAAAGGAATGCTCGATACATCCGGCACGACCCGCAGTGTTTCACACCGCGGGCCGCTCTGCAAGCTCTGCTCTCGCCGGTTATGCCGGTGGGGGGCTGCTACGCGCCCATGAAAAGGTTACAGTGAATTGAGCGCCGCACGAGGCGCCGTTTGGTCTGCTGGTAACAACCATGTTCGTCCGGTGCAAAATCAGCGTCTGCTGCCTGCTGGCTCTCGGCGGTGTCTTGCGCGCCGCGGAGGGACGGCGCCCTGGACGATGGGTCGCACGAGCATGTCCACCGGCTGGAAATGTTGCTGAAAGCCGGCCGCTTCCCGGAATTCGTGGACGCGGCGATCCCTTCCGCCACGTCCGATCCGCAGCCCGCCGGGTTACCCCGCCTGCAAGTCGAAGCCCTATTGTCTGTGGGGCGAAACCGCGAGGCCGAGAATGTGGCCTTGCGACAAATCGTGGCAGCAGCGAGGAACGCGACCGGCCGATTGCCTCGCATTGAAACAGTCAATGATAACGATGTCGCGGCAAAGAGCGTGGCCGGTCCGACCGATCCGTGCTTGCTCAAGCTTTGGCTGACGGCTCGCTGGCGACAAGCGAGTGGACCCGACGAGCCGGCGCTCGACCCTTGGCTCAAAGAACAGATCGCGGCAGGCTCGCCCGCCGTCGCCGCATTGGGCTTCTGGCGCGAAGCATTGGCCGGCGCGGTCCCCTATCGTCTGAATGGTGCGGCCCGGCGATCCGTGTTGCCGATGGTGGCCGCCAAGCGGTCAGCAGGCCAGACCGCCATACGACGGGATACCGAAGCCATTGCTCCAGAAACGATATCGCTGGATATCAATGGCATGCGGCTGTCGCAAGTGTTTGTGGACACGGGCGCGCAGCACACACTGCTTACGCCCGCGGCTGCGGCTGCGGCCGGAGTCGAAGTTGGCCCGGACTGCGCCAGATGGTGGGATTTTCGAACTTTCGAGCACGGCCGGCTATTGTGCGGCAAATGCGCTTGGGCGAACTGGTGTTACACGATGTGCCGGTCTATGTGGGTGAATCGGCGGCACTTGCGCAGGCCGCCGGGCAGGCCTCGCTCGGTATCGATTTGATGCATCACGTGCGGTTTGTGATAGACTACCCGCGGCGGCAAGTGATCGTCGAGCCAGCGGCAACCATCGCAGGCTCTCGCGAACCGGTCGCGGAGCCATTGCCGGCCGGCTGGGAGATTCCCTTGTGGACGTTCTCACAGATGTGCCTGGCCCAAGGGCGCATGCCCGACGGCGAGTTTGCGCGGACACTAATCGACACGGGCAATCGCCAGGGAACTTACTTGTCGTCCCATTGGGCGAGCCGCAGGTTGCCTGACTTCCAGCCGCTGAAAAATTGGTTCGCACAGCGTTACCACCTTGGCAAATACACGGTTGGCCGCTGGGAGTTGGGAAACCTACAACTGAAAAATTGGCCCGTGCGCGGCACTCTACCTGCGGAACTTGAGCGACTCGACGTGGTGGACCTGCTCGTGGGTCATGACTTGCTGTCTCATTATCGCGTGGAGATTGATTTGCCAGCCCGCCGGCTGTTCCTTAGCGAGCCGGAGGCTAGATTTTAAGAAAGCGAAGCGTTCTACGAAGCATTTAGGAATTCTTATAAGGAAGCCAGGAAAGGAGAGGCAGGAAACGAGAAAACGATGAACGCGACGTAATCCGCGGAGAATTGAATCATTGAGAATTTCTCCTGCTTTCTTGTCTCCCAAATAAAAGATTACTTTATTCGGCCGCCGCTTCGCCGCGCTGACAAATCTGTGAATGATTCTGTGGTATCCGTCTGTATTCTCCTTCGTCCTCCTGGTTATCGCCATGAAACGCCTTGGTGTTTTGCTTGTCTTGTGGTCCGTTGCGTTCTGGTTCGGTGGCTGGGGGCAGGCCACGCCGCCGGTTTCGTACGATCCGTTGGCGGCGGCGCACGACAAGATGGTCGACGAGGAGATCGTCGCCGCCGGGATCAAGAACCCCCGCGTAATCGCCGCCATGCGCGCGACGCCGCGCCACGAGTTCGTGCAGGCCACGGAACGTCCGCTGGCCTATTACGACATGGCGTTGCCGATCGGCAACAGCCAGACGATTTCGCCCCCTTACGTCGTCGCGTACATGACCGAGCAACTCGATCCGCAGCCCGACGACAAGGTGCTGGAGATCGGCACCGGCAGCGGCTTTCAGGCCGCCGTGCTCAGCCCGCTGGTGAAGGACGTTTATACGATCGAGATCGTCAAGCCGCTTGGCGAGCGGGCCGCGCGGACGCTCAAGCGGCTCAAGTACGCCAACGTGCATACGAAGATCGGCGACGGTTTCGCCGGTTGGGCGGAGCACGCGCCCTTCGACAAGATCATCGTCACCTGTTCGCCGGAGAAAGTGCCCGACGGCACTCGTGGCAGAGCTAAAAGAAGGAGGCCGCCTGATCGTTCCGGTCGGCGAGCGCTATCAGCAGACGCTGTACTTGTTCAAGAAGGTGGACGGCAAACTCGTCTCGACGGCGTTGCTGCCGACGCTATTTGTGCCAATGACCGGCTTGGCCGAGGCCGGCCGCGAAATCAAGCCGGACCCGGCCAACCCGCACGTCGCCAACGGCAGTTTCGAAGAGCTCGCCACCAATCTGCCACCCAAGAGATTGTGCCCGAGCCGCAAGCCGTGCTGCCGTCCAAGCCGGCCGACGACGAAGCACCCAAGCCGGTCGGCTGGCACTACCAGCGGCAGTTGGAACTTGTCGAAGCCAAAGACGCTCCCGACGGGCAGCATTATGTTCGCTTTGCCAATAGCGACCCGGGCGGGCCAGCCGCGCCTTGCAGGGAATGGCGGTCGACGGCCGCAAAGTTCACGAGATTGGAGTTTCCTTATGGGTTCGCGCGGCATCGACGTCCACGCCGGCCGCAACGAGGACGAGGTGCCGGTTTTGGGAGTGATCTTCTACGACGAAAACCGGGCCAGGTGGGACACGCCTGGCTTGGTCCGTGGAAGGGAACGTTTGGCTGGCGGCGTGAATCGGAAGTCATCGCCGTGCCGCCCCTGGCGCGGGAGGCCGTGTTGCGGATCGGCCTGCATGGTGGCGTGGGCGAAGTTTCCTTCGACGACATTCAGGTCAAACCCGCGCGGCACCGCTAACGGAACAGCTAAACAGGCCGAGATTCCGCTGTGGGCCGTTGCCCCGCAATCGCGGCAAACGGTGGCTGCGCTCAAGCGCCAGCCGTCAATCGCTGCTATTGCCCTTCCAAGTGCGGAACCCGATAAATCCGCACACGCACACGACTCCGACAATGATGATCGTGCCGTTTTGGGCCCAGAAGCCGAGACCTTCCACTTCCTCGATCGAGCCATCCAGGTTTTGAAAGAGATCCAAGGGTTGGCCACAGCCCCCGCACGGCCCACCTGGTTGCTGGCCCGGCGAAGCGCGCTTGCAGCGCGAACAATAGGGATAACCCTTGATCGACGGATCCATGGGAGGCGGCGCCGCGGGTCGAGCCGCCGCTGGAGTTGGCGCGGCCGAATGTTCCGGCACGGCAGGCACATTGAGATCGAGGGCGGAAGCGCTATCGCTGTTGGGCTGCTTTTCCGTTTTTGGTCCGTCCTTGGGAGTTGTGTCTTCTGAAGCCGCTACAGCGGAGTTGCCCACTGGCGGGCCCGGGGGAGTTATCGACGCCAATTCGCCATTGCCGGCTTTCGCCGGTGGTTTTTCTGGCGCATTGGTGTCGGCCGCCATATCCGCATCGAAGGGACGGCCGCCCACCACACCCCCTATGACCTCATTTGAGGCCGGCTTGCCTTTCGCGTCCTCGTTCTTTTTGGCAAGCCGCTTGGCGGATGCCTCTTCAGGCGAGTCGGCGGGTAGCTGATCTGCTTTACCTTGGGCCGCCAATTCTTGGCGCACGAACTCCTGATCGCTGTCGCTCAGCAACTCAAATGGGACTTGATAGGTGCCCTTCCTGTTGCCCAGCAGGGCATCGCGCCCCATCATGCGAATAAACATGGCGCTGTTGCTTCGCCCTTGAGTGTCCGTCCAAGTTCTCAGCGATTCAGGTGATGCGACAAGCCAGGGTTTGCCCCGACTTTCCATCTCACGCCGAAGATATTCCTGATCTTTGTCTCCGAGGTCCACCAGCGGCACGGTCTGCGTTCGGACGCCTCGCGCGAAGACGACGTTACCGTCTTGCACGCGGACAAACTCAGCCTCAAACCGTTTGCCCTGCTTCTTGTCGAGCCACTGCCGCGCCGAGGCCGCCTGGCACAGGCAGCCCATGAGGAGGCTCATGACCGCGACGATTCGCAACATTTCTGGCTTCATTTACGGCGATCCTTATTGCACCCGTAAAACAACGGTCTCAAGGTGTGGCTTGCGGCGAAAGACTGCCGTACCGCGTTCGGGGAGGATGGATCCTCCCGCTGAATTCGCATGCGGAATGAGCCGGCCGGCGACTCAGACTTCAACGGCATCACGCCTGGCTATGAGTTTAAGGGCCGCGTCGAAAACGGTCAAATTGCCCCGGTCCGCCTTAATGAAAGCCTAACAAACCCGTGAGTTGCCAATATAAAACAAAAGCCGATATTGGCACGGTGGGTATTGGAAAGTTTATGTGAAGCGGAAGGGATCTTTGGAGATCTCGTAGCCCGGCCGCAGGCCCACGTTGATTAATAAACCCAGCGCGAGCCCATTCGCCAGCAGGCTCGAGCCTCCATAGCTCACCAGCGGCAGCGCGAGTCCTGTGATGGGGAGCAATCCGACCATCATCCCGGTATTGATGATCGCCTGCACGGCGATCAGAGTTGCCACGCCGATGGCCAGCAGACGTCCGAAGGGGTCGCGCGTAGCTTCGGCAATTGCCAGCCCGCGCCACACCAACAGGGCGAATAGCGTTAAGAGAACGGCCAGTCCCCACAGTCCGTAGCGTTCGATCAGCACGCTGACGATCGAGTCGGTGCGCGCCTCCGGAACGAAATAGGCGGAGCGATCGGCGACGGCCTCACCGGAGACGAGGCTGCCCCACGCGCCCCCCAACGCCATCAGTTGCTTGGCTTGACTGAGATGGTAGCCATCGTCGGTGGGCTTTCCGCCGCCTCCCGTCTGTTCGGCCAGCGCCGTGATTCGCGATCGCTGTTCACGACTCATTTGCGACCACAAAATTGGCGTTACCAGCAGAGCGGCACACACTAATAGGGCTAGCTGCTGCCAGCGTGCGCCAGCCGCAAAGAGCATGACAAACAGTACCGGCAAAAAGACGAGTGCCGTACCCAAATCAGGCTCCTTCAGCACCAGCAGCATCGGCACAAACACCAGCACCAGCGGAACCGCCAGTCCCGACAGACGACGATAACTGTCGCGGTGCATCAGATAACGGGCCAGGCCCAGCACAAACGCCGGCTTGGCAAATTCCGACGGTTGGATGCCGATCGGGCCCCAGCGAATCCAGCGCTGAGCGCCGTTCACCGGCGGAAACGCGTAAACGGCGGTGAGCAACACAATCGACAAGGCAAACGCCACGTAACTCCAGCGAGTCAGCCGCCGGTAGTTGGGCAGGGTGGCCGCCGCCATTACAACCACGAATAAGACCGACCAGACAATCTGTCTAGCCAGATAGCGGCCCGATGTCGCGGCTAGCTCTTCGCTACGGGCGATTCCCAGCCAGCCAGCGAGCACCAGAGCTGCCGCCAGCGTCACTACCGACCAGGGTACGTGCCGGAGCGAGCCTGTTCGACTTTTTCTGGCGGCAGTATCCAAGGTGGTTAGCATGGCGGCAATTGTAGGAGCGCCGACCGTTACCTCCCAAGTGCAAGTTTCCTAGGCGTGTTTTTGAGTTAGGCACTTGCCCAACAGGTCATGATTCTTGCTTGTCCTCCCGGCGGGTCCAAAGGGGGCATTTTCGCCACGACCGGATGCGAGCAACCGCTACCAGATCCAGAAATTATGCCTATAAAACACCACTTTCGTGACATAAATGCATTATTTAAAACAACTTAAGAAGCAACCACTCCTATTTGTCCTAATCGTAAAAAAGCCCCCATATTGCTTGATTTCCATGCTATTGTTGGTATGTTCGTGTGGGAAAAGTCCGACTATGGGATCCTAAACGGGGAGAAAAAAAGACATGTTGTTGACGAATTTTCGGACGCTGATCGCCGGTGCCATTGTCATTGGCTGCTTGGCCTTCGCGGCTCAAGCCGAGGCGGGCTGGCATCACCATCATCGCGGCTATTGGGGCTCCGGCTACGGCAGCTGCGGTTCATCGGGTGGTAGCTGGGGCTCGTCGGGTGGTAGCTGGGGCTCGTCGGGCGGCAGCTCGGGTTCGTACGGTTCGAGCGGAGGCTGGTACGGGCGGTACATGGGCGGCTATTCCGGCTCATGGGGTTCGTATGGCGGTTACGGATACGGTTCGTCGGGCGGCTCATCCGGCGGTTCGTCGGGTGGGTACGTCAGCTACGGTTCCAGTGGTGGCTCGAGTGGCGGTAGCAGCGGTGGTTGGGCCGCGCCCGGCACAATCATCGCTCCGGGTGCTCCTGTCCAGAATGCCATGCCGGTTACCCCGCCGATGGCTCCGACTCAGCCGGGCCCGGGTCCTTCCGAGCCTGCGCCGAGCGACAAGGCTCCGGCCGACGGCAGCACCACGATTCATTCGACTTCCAATGGCGACAGCGTCATGCTGACGGTTAAAGTGCCGGCAGAGGCCAAGGTGTTCGTGAACGGTCACCTGACCACCAGCACCGGCATCGAACGCCAGTTCATTTCGCGCGGCCTGGTTGTCGGTTCCCGCTACACTTATGAAGTGCGGGCCGAGCTGGACGTGAACGGCAAGACCGTGTCCGACGTCAAGACCGTCAGTTTGACGGCTGGCGACGTGGCCGACTTGGCCTTCAGCCTGAACGGCGAAAGCGAACTGCAGGCTACGAGCCCGGTCGTCACGAAGGTGACCGTGCACGTGCCGGCTGGTGCCCGCGTGTTCCTGGCTGGCCAGGAAGCTCCTGGGACCGGCGAAGTGCGTGAGTTTTCGACCAGCCGTTTGGCTCCGGGGAACCAGTGGAACAACTACACCGTTCGTGCTGAAGTGGAGATCAATGGCAAGGTCGTGACTCGTGAGCAGAAGTTGTCGCTCCAGGCCGGCGACTCACGTGAGTTGTCGTTTGAGTTCGGCGACGAATCCGTGGCCAACGTGAATTCCGTGACGGCGGCTCGCTAAGCAACTGACGCGACTTTGTGTCTGACGCGACCTTGTGTTTAACACGCCCATGCGGTTAATCAGTTTTGAGCCCTCGCCACGGTTAACTCCGCGGCGAGGGTTTTTTGTTTGACAGAGCTACTTTATTTGACAATCACCACGTGCGTGGCGTTTCGCGCGATGCTCCGCGGCACGGCGTATTAGGCTGCGAAACGGCAATCGGCGTAATAGTTATTAACCGCAAGGACGCACCGGGGGCCCCAGTCGGACGCCAGGAACTACTTGCTGGGCCATTCGGGGACGGTTATTTGTGCGCGTTATTGCGGGCATGCCGCGTGACTGCGGATATTTGACTTTAACGGCCTGCCGGACCGATATTGACCCCATGATGGCAACACCTGCGCAAAATGAATCGATCGCTGCCACCGCGCCGAATGGGTCGCTCAAGCCCGGCTGGCGCCTCTTGATCAGCGCGCTTTTGATCATGCACTTGCTCGCCGTGGTCGCCGGGCCGTGGGCCTTCGCCCCCCTGCACTCGACGCTGGCGGACACATGCTTTGGGTCGCTGCAGCCCTACATGGAAGCGCTGGCTTTGAACAACGGCTACCGCTTTTTTGCCCCGGAGCCAGGCCCCAGCCATTTGCTCCGTTATGAATTTGAACTGGCGGACGGTACGCGCGGCGGCGGCGTGCTGCCCGACAAGAGCAGCCAACGGCCGCGATTACGCTATCACCGCCATTTCATGCTGACCGAATTCCTGAATTCTTTAGACGCTCCAGGCGCACCGCCGGAAATGTCCGAAGCCTACGCCGAGAGCTACGCCCGACACTTGGCACATGAAAACCATGCCCGCGAGGTCTCGCTGTACATGCGCAGGCATCGGTTGCCGACGATGGCCGAAGTTCGTGGCGGCATGCAGTTGACCGATGCATCATTGTACGAAGAAAAGCTGATCGGCAAGTTCCAAGAGGACTGAGCGTGCCACCGGTGTTCACTTATGTGCTGCGCAACCTTCGCGACGCCGTGGCGGGTTGGAATGGTTTTTGGTTTCGGCCCGCGGATCCGGCCACGCTGGGCCTGATCCGGATCCTGGGAGGTGGGATGCTGTTCTACACGCATCTCATCTGGTCGCTCGATCTGGTGGCGTTCTTCGGGCCCAACGGTTGGTTGTCGGCCGGCGCGGTCGGTTTGCTGCAGAGGCGCAGCTACGCTTGGAGCTTTTTCTGGTTGTCTTCCTCGCCGATCTGGCTGTGGACCATCCACATCGCGGCGCTGATGGTCTTTGTTCTGCTGACCATCGGGCTGTTCAGTCGGGTCGTTTCGGTGTTGGCGCTGGTGGCGGTGTTGGGATACATCGGTCGCGCCGCCGGGGGCGTTGTTTGGTCTCGACCAGATCAACTTGCTGTTGGCGATGTACCTGGCCGTCGGGCCGTGTGGAGCCGCTTATTCGCTCGATCGCCTCTGGCTCAGCCGGCAAGCTGCGAAGTTCGGCCGGGTGCTGCCGACCATTCAGCCCAGCGTGGGAGCCAACATCGCCATCCGGCTGATTCAACTTCACATGTGCGTGATCTATGCCTTTGCCGGCACGTCGAAGCTCATGGGCCCGAGCTGGTGGGATGGCACGGCCATGTGGCAGGCGTTCGCCAGTTTGGAATATCAATCGTTGGATATGACCTGGCTGGCCCACTGGCCGCGCACCGTCAATTTCCTGACACATCTGACGATTCTCTGGGAAGTGTATTATTGTGCCTTGATCTGGCCACATCGCTTGCGTCCGTGGATGCTGGCGTTGGCGGTGCCACTGCATCTGGGAATTGGAGTGTGCTTGGGCATGATGACCTTCGGCATTGTCATGCTTGTGGGCAACCTGGCCTTTGTGCCGCCTGTGGTCGTGCGCGGCGTCTTGGCGTGGGCGTCGGGGCAAGGGGAAGCAACAGCTTCCACCGAGCCGGCGACGACGCCCCGCGAAGTGAATGTGGCGCCGCGTCGACCGAAACAGGAACGACTCAAGCAGCGCTAAGAGTTCTTCAACAGCCGGCTAAGGGTCACTCGTTGGTATGCAGGTCGCGCTCTTTGAGGCGTTGACTGCGCCGCTGAAGCACGGCGACGGCCTGTTTCTCCAGCGCCAGGTAGTTCTTCAAGCCGTCGATCGATTCCGCCAAGGATATGAGCAGCGGCAAATCGACCTTGATCTTATTGCCCGATTCGCTCGACGTGACTCGCCGCAACGGCACACCCTCGTACAGGCCCAACGAAACGCTGAGCGAATCGCCAAGCATGCGTGCTGGGCGATCCGTCAGGCTGGCGGCCGCTCGCAGGCCGGGAACCGGACCGTCCACCGGATCGGTCGACAGTTTGTACTCGAACAATAACACCTGCCGGCCGATCCCCTGGAAGTAACGCTCGGCGTCGCGCCAGTCGCGGGTTTGGTCGCGGCGGCAAAGGGGCACAGACCAGATCACGTGATAGTCGATCCCGCCGCCAGGCGTCAAATGGCGATAGCACTGCGGATAGTCGTCGTTGCTGATGAGTTCGGGCTGCCACTGCTTCTCATTCCAGTCCCAGCCGATATGCGGGACGTCCTCGCCCCGCAAGGCTTCCAGACACAACAGCAGATCCTCGATGTTGTGCTCGGTTTCTTCGACTAGGCTGCGAGCCGTCACGACGCTGTTCGACCTGTCGATCAAGTGGGTTGGCAATTGGTCCAAACGCATGCGCTGATGATTCATGTTCACTCCGACTCTGGCGACGGGGACTCGTGGGACGAGTGCGATCAGCATAGCCTGCGAAATCACGGGTTCCAAGTAGTAGGTCAGGCACTCCCGTGCCTGACAACCGTTAAGCAATGTCAGGCACAGGAGTGCCTGACCTACGGCTTCACATCTTTGCGTTTGCGGTCAACTAAGGCTAAATTATTGAAATTCGTAATGTTCCGCCGAGCTTGCACGCCGCAAACCTATTTATGACGTTTAGAATTTTAGCCATCGGCGAGATCTTGTGGGACCTGCTCCCCTCGGGACGGCAAATGGGGGGCGACCCGGCCAATTTCGCCTGCCACGCCAAGCTCTTGGGTGCGGACACGCGGCTGATTACCCGCGTGGGTAACGATGCCTTGGGCCAGGAGATTCTGCGGCGTCTGACGGAGCTCGGCATCCCGACGGATACCGTATCCATCGATCCGGCCGCACCCACCGGAACTGTTTCGGTGGATCTGCTGCCGGGTGGCTTGCACCGGTTCACGATCCATCAAAATGTCGCGTGGGACAATCTGACCGTGGAAACTGCCGGGCTCGCGGCCGTGCGTCAAGCCGATGCGGTCTGTTTCGGCACGCTCGGGCAGCGAAGCGCAGTGGCACGGCGGTCGTGTCAGACGCACCTGTCGGCGACTCGGCTGGACGCCTTGCGAATTTTCGACATCAACCTCCGGCAAGACTTTTACTCGCGAGACGTCATCGAGCATTCGCTGGCAACGGCCAACGTCATGAAGGTCAACGACGAGGAACTACCGGTGTTGGCGGCCATGCTTGGCCTGTCTGGCTCAACCCCGGATTTGCTCGCGCAATTGGCCGCCCGCTTCGACCTCCGCCTAGTGGCGCTGACGCGAGGCTCCAAGGGCAGCCTACTCTATGCGCAAGGCGAGTTCTCGGAGCATCCTGGCATCAAGGTGGAAGTCCGCGACACCATCGGCGCCGGCGACGCTTTCACGGCTGCCATGACCGTTGGCTTGCTGAGTGGTTGGAAGCTCGACGAAATAAACCGGCAAGCAGTGACCGTGGCGGCCGAGGTGTGTTCCTACGCGGGCGTATCTGCCGCCGGTGCTCTCGCGATAGGCGGCAATATGGAACTGTGGAAAGTCGTTGCACTCTGGGGACCCAATGTTTGGGCTCCCTGCCCGATGCTCGAAGTCTGGGTCGAATTGGAAGAACCCTCCGGCGGTCTCTCGGCCAACGCACCCCACTTTCAGCACAGACTGGCGGCATGGATGGCGCTGATTTCGGATCCTTTAGACCGGGTGGAGGCCGACGCTGCGCGGCTCGAAACCTACGCGGGGCTTTCGCTGGTCGAGCTATTACCAAGTCTGACGTTGCGGCTGCAGCGGGCGGCCAGCGGACGCGCCTCGTTGCGACGCGGATTCACGCGAGAGACCGGCAAACCGGGCCATTATCGAGTCGCCGTGGAGTTCGAGGAAGAGTCGCTGGCCAGGCTCGCGCTCACGTCCGCTCGGAAAATGTGTCTGGCTGCGGCAGGGCAGGGGGAGTACGACGCCGCAGCCGAGTTGGGGCTCTTGCGTGC
This sequence comes from uncultured Planctomycetia bacterium, assembly GCA_963807715.1. Taxonomy (GTDB): domain Bacteria; phylum Planctomycetota; class Planctomycetia; order Pirellulales; family PALSA-1355; genus CAWECK01. The sequence goes on along the minus strand of CAWECK010000006.1, from coordinate 70,703 downwards.
GTTTGCAGACCGCTATTGCCTGGGGCCAAGCACGCTGTGTATCGTCGAAGCGGCCCATCAGCGGCGCATTCCCACGCGCCGGCTGAATGATCGCAGCCTGGTGCAATTGGGGCACGGGATTCATAGGCGGCGGATTTTCACGGCTGAAACGGATCGCACCAGCACGATTGCCGAAGGAATCGCCCAGGACAAGGAGCTCACCAAGACGCTGCTGCGAGCCGTGGGCGTGCCGGTGCCCGAAGGCCGCATCGTCACGGATGCGAACGACGCTTGGCTGGCTGCCCGCGAAATCGGGCTACCGGTGGTGGTCAAACCGCGCGACGCCAATCACGGCCGCGGCGTGTCGCTGAACCTGAGCATGCGCCATCAAATCGAGGCGGCCTACGCACTGGCTGTCATTGAGGGGAACGGCGTCATGGTCGAAGGTTGGGCACGCGGTGCCGAGCATCGGCTCTTGGTCGTGGCGGACCAACTGGTGGCGGTTTCGCGCGGCGAACCGGAGCAAGTCGTCGGCGACGGCCAGCATACGGTTGCCGAGTTGGTCGAGCTGTTGAATCGCGATCCGCGGCGAGGTTTGGAATTCGCCTTCCCGCTGGGCAAGGTCGAACTCGATCCGTCGGGGTTGCTGACCCTGGAACAGCAGGGGTACCGGCCAGACTCTGTCCCGGGGGCGGGGGCCACGGTGATGATTCACGCGAATGGAGACTTTACCACGGATGAGACCGACGAAGTCCATCCCGACGTGGCGGCGCAGGCCGTACTGGCGGCCCAGGTGATCGGCCTGGACGTGGCCGGCATTGATGTGATCGCAACGACTCTGGTTCGTCCGCTGCGAGAGCAAGGGGGGGTGGTGATCGAAGTCAACGCCGGACCCGGTCTGCGCATGCACTTGGAACCGCAACGCGGGCGACCGCGGGCCGTCGGCGAGGTCATCGTGCAAAGTATGTTCCCGGCAGGCAATTCGGGACGTATCCCGACGGTCGCCGTGTGCGGCGAAGGAAGCGGAATCACCACGGGGCTTGTTTCGCGCCTGCTCCGCGCCGCCGGTTATTACGTCGGCACGGCAAGCCAAGACGACGTTTACGTCAACGAGCGCCGCCTGGAATCGGTCGCCGGCACGCGGCCGCAGCGGCAAAGAGCTATCTTGTTGCATCCGTTGCTCTCGGCCGCTGTATTTGAAAGCTCAGCCGCCACGATGATCGAGGGAGGGTTGGCATTTGACCAGTGTGACGTCGCGATCGTCGTCGCGCCCGGGGAAGCGCCGGCAAAGCGGGGCCCGTCCGAGCCCGTCTTAGCGGCAGCAGAAGACCAGATTGATCCCGGCGTGCTCGCTAAGGTGGTTGCCGGCACGGTCAGCAACGACGGTTTTATGGTCTTATGGGCGGACGATCCACTGGCCGAGCCAGCGGCCGTTGCAAGCCGGGGCGGCACGATTTGGCTCTCCCTGGACAGCAGCCATCCTCGGCTCGTCGAAGCCCGGAGCCGGGGCGGCCGCGCGGCATTTATCCGCGAAAATGCCCTCTGGCTCGCTACCGGCGAGCAGCGAGTGGCGACTTGCCGTCGGCCAGTGGGGGCAAGAACTGCAGAGCGTGGCAACCGACATCGGTTGGCAGCCGCTCCTCGCGGTGATGGCCGCAGGCTGGGCTTTGGGGCTCGCGGAGCCTCTATTAGCCGCCACATTGGCGACATTTTCGGCCGCAACGGCCCAGCCGGCCGACGGGCATTCCAATCCATGACATACAATTGCGGAGGATTGGTTCGAAATCCGCGGCCATCGACCGGGAACGTTCTGCTTGTCCTGGCGTCTTCCAATCTCGATAATTGCTGGCCGCCAACTAAACTGACAAAAGTGATGACATGTGCCTGTCTAATGTGGCTGCAGGCTATACTCGCAAGATGCTTTCAACCATGGGGAGGATCATGATCGTCAGTCTTTTTTCGCCGCGGCGCCATGGCGTCGGGATCTTGACGGGTGTTGTTTGCTTGCTGGCCGGCGCGATTTTGGTCGCGGTGGCGCAGGAACGGAAACCCCAGGCCCAAGTTGCGGCTCCGACCCAGCCCAAGTACGGTTCGCAGGCGGTGCGGCTGTTTCATGCTCGTGAGTATTTGCAGACTCATGAAGCCCCGGATTTTTGGGCCCTAATGCCCTATTACGTGCATCAGTTCAACGAGCGGGCGTGTTCGGTGGCCAGCGCGACGATGGTGGTCAACGCCCTTCGCTCTCAGGTTGAACTCACCACGGCCGATGAGTTGATCACGCAGGAAAAGCTGCTCAAACAGGTCTGTAATCCGCGGTGGGCTAATGATGTCGGACCTAACGGCGAGAGCGTTACCATCGAAGAGCTTGGCGAGTACGTGCAAGAGAGCATGAAGCTTTTCGGCCCCCGTAAGTACGACGTGCAAGCGGTGCGGGTCGACTCTCAGGACAAAGGGCTGCGCGAGCGCGTTCGGCAGATGCTCATCGAGAACGAACGATCGGACGACGACTTTGTAATGGTCGTGTTCTGGCAAGCCGCATTCACCGAAGACCCCGAGGGGGAGACCGGCCACATCGCTCCCCTGGCCGCGTACGACGCCGCGCACGAGCGGGCCCTGGTGTTCGACCCCGATCGTAAATGGTACGAGCCGTATTGGGTTCCGCTCGATACGCTCGTGGCCGGCATGGCCCGAACCGATCCCGACACTGGAAAGTCGCGCGGTTATATCTGGGTCCGCACGAAGCCGTGAAGGCATCTCGTAATCGCGCAGCGTGCCACCCTGGTAAACAAACTTAAACTTGCCACGCGGCCTTAGATCCGGCTCATGTCGCTGCTGGTGCCGCCGCCGGCCGGGATGTAGGACTTGAGCACGTAATCCTTGACCATCCGGTCGGAACTGAAGCGCCAGCCCATGGTACGAATGGCACGCTTCATCCGCTTGATCCAGCCGCGCGGCAAGCCGTCCTGGTCGCGCTTGTAGTACAGCGGGATGACTTCGCTGCGCAAGGTGGTCAACAGCGCCTGCAAGTCGTTGGCATCGTGGGTCTCGGTCGAGGTATGCGTCTCGCCCATGCCGATGGCGAACCCGTTAAAGCCGTCGTAGGCCTCGGCCCACCAACCGTCGAGCACCGAGAGATTCAAACCGCCGTTGAGCACCACTTTCTCGCCGCTGGTGCCCGAGGCTTCCAGCGGCCGGCGCGGGTTGTTGAGCCAGACGTCGACCCCTTGCACCAGGTGCCGGCCGACGTTGATGTCGTAGTCCTCGACGAACACGATCTTGCCGACGAAGCGCGGATCGCTGGTCAGTTCGGCGATATGCTGCAGGATCTGCTTGCCGGGCTTGTCGTGGGGATGCGCCTTGCCGGCAAACACGAACTGCATCGGCATTTGCGCGTCGCCCGCCAGCGCGGCGATCGCTTCCAATTCCTGGAATACCAGGTTGGCTCGCTTGTACGTGGCAAACCGCCGGCCGAAGCCGATGGTCAGGGCATCTAGGCTGAGCGCTCGGCGCAACTGAGCGATTCGGGCGGGCGGCTCGCTGCGCCGCTCCGCCTGGCGCACTGCGCGGCGGCGCACGAAGTCGAGCAGCCGGGCCTTGAGCGTTTGGTGCGTTTCCCATAGCTCGCCGTCGTCGACCTTTTCGATGTCTTCCCAAAATCCGGGATTGCCGCATTTCTCCGGCCAATCAGGCCCGAGATGACGGTCGTACACCTGGTGCATCTGCGGCGCCAGCCACGACAGAACGTGAACGCCGTTGGTGATGTGCCCGATCGGCACTTCCTCTTCCGGCCGCCCGGGCCAAAGGCTGGTCCACATACTGCGGGAGACCTGCCCATGCAGCGACGCCACGGCGTTGGCCCGCCGCGAAAGCTTCAGCGCGAGCACGGTCATGCAGAAATCTTCGCCAGGGTTGTAGGGATCGACGCGTCCCCAGGCCATGAATTGATCATGTCCCAAGCCGAGCGATTCGCGCAGCGGACCCAAGTGCTCTTCGATCAGGGGCGCTGAAAAGCGGTCATGTCCAGCCGGGACCGGCGTGTGGGTCGTAAAGACCACCTGGCTCGACACGCGGCGCATGGCCTCTTCGGCGGGAAGCCCTTCCTTCAACATTCGTTGCCGCACGAGTTCCAGGCTGGCAAACGCGCTATGGCCTTCGTTGAGATGCACCACGCCGGGGAAGATCCCCGCGGCATGCAGTGCCCGCACACCGCCAACGCCCAGCAGCAGCTCCTGCCGAATGCGCACGCGCGTATCGCCACCGTACAGGCGCGCCGTCAACTCGCGATCTTCCGGCAGGTTCCCTTCCACGTTGGAGTCCAACAACAGCAGCTTGTTGCGGCCGACGGCCAACTGCCATACGCGGGCGGCAATAGTGCCGGTGCGCGTTTCGATCTTCACGAATACCGGCTGCCCTGTGGGATCCAGGGCCGGTTTCATCGGCAGAATGCGGTGATCGAGGTCGAGATAGTCTTCTTCCTGCCAACCAGCCGCGTTGAGCCGCTGTTTGAAATACCCTTGGCTGTAATAGAGGCCGACGCCGATCAGCGGGATGCCCAAATCGGAGGCACTCTTGATATGGTCACCGGACAGCACCCCCAGGCCGCCAGAGTAGATCGGCACCGACTCGTGAATGCCAAATTCAGCCGAGAAATAAGCCACCGGCCGGGCCCATAGGATGCCGGCATAGCGCAAACCCCAGGTTTTGTCGGAATTCAAGTATTCCTGCAATCGGCGATAGACATAATTGATGCGGCTGTGCAAGGCGAGCTGCGAGGCCCGTTCCTCCAGTTTGTCGATCGTCATCTGCTGCAACAGCGCGATCGGGTTATGGTCCAATTCCCGCCAGCGCACCGGATCGATGTCACGGAACAGGCTGACCGCCTCGTCGTCCCAACTCCACCACAAGTTCTGGGCCAAGGCCTTAAGCTTTTGATGGGCCGGCGCGATGAACTGTTCCAGGGTGCGGGCCTCGCTCACGATCGGGGCGAGTTGCGTTCCGGCCGCGACGAGCAATCGCACCTCGTTAGGGGCAAACGTCCGGGTGTCCGTGGTCTGCAGCACCAGCACGCCCTGCAACAGGCCGTGATCCATGAGCGGCACGCCCAGGAACGAACGATACGGATCCTCGCCCGTTTCGCGGAAGTACTTGAACCGTGGATGTTTAAAGGCGTCGTCGACGATCTGGGGCAGCATTTTTTCAGCCACCAGCCCGACCAAACCCTCGTCGAGCCGCATTCGAACGCGCCCGACGCTTTCGGGAGTCAAGCCGATGGTTGCCGCCAGGACCAGGCGCGACCGGTCGGGTTCGAGGAGGTAAATCGAGCAGACGTCGGTTTCGAAACGCCGCTGGATGCATTGCACGACGTTGGCTAGCGTTTCGTTTGGGTTGCCGCTGTTCGATACCAGCAGGCTGATTTCCTCTAGGGTCCACAAGGCCGACTCTTCGGGCGTCGCCACGGTCTCTCGCAGGCTCATGCTTCACCTCCACGGGGTTCACGGATTTCAGCGCATGGAATCAGCCAGTAAATCGGAGCAGAACGAGCAATCGCCGAGCCGAAACTTCCGATTCGGGATTTGACGCCCGATTACCGTGAAATTGGGGCTTTATTGGGCGTGGTCCAGGCTTCCGACGCACGCGATGAAGGCCCGGACCTGATGCGCTGGTCGGCACCAAGTGCATGTAAAGCAAACAACCGCGGCCAGGCAAGCGGGTGTGCGCAGCCTGGAAGACGGCACGGCCTGCGAAGGTTCGAGCAACCGGACTATAGTTTTCTCCGATCGCAGAGGTTATCGTCAGAATTCTGCCGGCCCGCCGTTCGTTCCCGACCAGACTCAGGCAATCTCCGTACCCCTCGATCAGGAGCCTTTACCCCATGAGAATCCCGCTCGTTGTCCAGACCTTCGCCATCGTCGCGCCTGTCGTTCCACTGGCTTCCAGCGGCCGAGCCCCTGACGCTCGGCAGCCTGTTCACCGACCATGCCGTTTTTCAGCGAGACATCGCCGTTCCGGTGTGGGGCAAGGCGGAGCCCGGCTGCAAGGTCGTGGTGCAGTTCGCCGGACAGGAAAAACCGGCCACGGCCGACAAGGACGGCCGTTGGATGGTGAAGCTCGATCCGATGGCGGCGTCGGCCGATGGACAAACTCTGACCGTGAAGACGGAATCGGGGGCACCGACTCTGACTCGCCAGGATGTGCTCGTCGGCGAAGTCTGGGTCTGCAGCGGCCAGTCCAACATGGCATTTGGTCTCAAAGATTCTGTGAACGGAGAGGCGGCCATTGCTGCGGCCGGCGATGCCCAACTGCGTCTGTTCGCAGCCGGAGCGCGGGCCATGGACGAACCGCAGGAGTCGATCGGCGGCAGATGGGCCGTCGATTCGCCGCAGAGCGCCGCAGGTTTTTCCGCAGTGGCTTATTTCTTCGGAAAAGACCTGCGGCAGAAGTTGGGCGTGCCGGTCGGCTTGATCAAGTCGGCCGTCGGCGGCACCGTCGCCGAGGCCTGGACTCCGCGAGCCGACCTGGAAAGCAATCCGGTCCTCAAGCCGCTGTTGGACCGGCAGGCCAAGCACGTTGCCGGCTACGCGGACGCTTTGGAAGCCTACAAGAAAAGTGAGCCGGAGTTGCTCGCCAAGTACGAGCAGGATTCGGCCAAGGCCAAGGCCGACGGCACCCGCGTGCCGAGCAAGCCGCAGCCGCCGGAAGACCCGGAGAACAACGTGAATCGGCCGACCGGCCTGTACAACGGCTCGATCGCGCCGCTGGAACCCTACGCGATTCGCGGAGCGATCTGGTATCAGGGCGAATCGAACTCCGGCCGCGGCAAGGAGTATCAGACGCTCTTTCCCGCCATGATCGCCAGTTGGCGAAAAGCCTGGGGCCAGGGCGATTTTCCGTTCCTGTTCGTGCAGATCACGCCGCACAACGACATGTCGCCCGAAGTCCGCGAGGCTCAACGGATCACCACCGAAACCACGCAGAACACGGCGATGGCCGTCACCACCGACGTCGGCGACGCGACCGATATCCATCCCAAGCAGAAGCAACCGGTCGGCGAGCGGTCTGGCCCTGGCGGCGCGGGCCCTGGCCTACGGCGAACCGATCGAATACTCGGGACCCGACGTACGATGCCATGAGCGTCTCCGGCAACCGCGTGACGCTCGGCTTCAAGCATCTCGGCGGCGGCCTGGTGGCCAAAGACGGCGATCTGAAGGGCTTCACGATTGCCGGGGCCGACGGCAAGTTCGTCGCGCCGCAAGGCGACGATCGAAGGAGACACGATCGTCGTCTCCAGCGATTCCGTCTCCGCTCCGGTCGCGGTTCGCTATGGCTGGGCGAACGTGCCGGACGTCAATCTCTACAACCAGGCCGGCTTGCCCGCCTCGCCGTTTCAGACCGACGGCGCGTTCACGCTGGAGCCCGGCTTCGAGCTTTGCTCAACGGAACCGATCTGACCGGCTGGCACTACAAGGATGGCGCCGCCGTTCGACGGCAAGACGCAGGCCAGCGACGGGCGCTACACGGCCCGCGACGGCCGCATTGTCGTGAACCCGGGCAAGGGGACTGGCCCAGTTGTGGACGACGCGCGAGTTCCCGCACGACTTCCAGCTGAAGCTGGAATTCCGCGCCGGAGTGAACGCCGACAGCGGCGTTTTCATTCGCAAGCCGCAGCTGCAATGCCGCGACTACCTGGTGGCCGGCCCTTACAAGGAACTGAAGAACTACAAGCCGCAGGACTGGAACGAGATCGAAGTCGTCGTCAAGGGGAACGTCGCCACGTGCACCTGCAACGGCGAACCGCTGAAGTTCACCAACGAACTGCCGCCGACCGGCCCGATCGGCCTCGAAGCCGACCGCGGCCAGATGGAATATCGCCGCATTCGGATCAAGGAATTGCCTTGAGGCCCGGCAGAGTCAAGTGCCGTCGCGCCGGCGTCAGGACTTCGCATGATTTGATTGAGACATCGTAAGCGCTCCTGTTGATGGTGCCGTTTGGGGGCTTCGATCGAGGGCTGTTAGACGGCATTGCTCCCTATGTGCAGATTCATGGACCGTGGTTTTTTTACATGTCCAGCGACATTTCGGAAGTGCCCTTGCCTTCATCCGACAGCGTCAGTGGAAAGCTGCCCTGGTTGGCCAATGCGTCGGGCGTGGTGGAGAACATGCCACTGCCCGACCGAGCCGGAATTTCGGAAATCCGAGTCGATTCGTACAAGGCCGGGGTCATGGCTGCCGAGCACTTCCTGGATCGCGGCCTTCAGTGATTCGCCGCTTTCCCTTCAACCTATTGTCAATCGGTTGACGCAAGAGCGTCGGTCGCAAAAGTAAATCTTTGCGAGAGGACAAGCGGGTGATGAGGCTGCCGTTTCCGATTGGCGCCCGATGATGCCCCGGCCAACGGGCAAGGCTATTTTCGTGGCGGAGTGGGCAGCTGCTTATGCGGAGGGTCTGCCGCCGTCGGCGTTCCGGCCGGCACGAACATGTTCAGGTTCTTGCCGTCCATATTCGTCCAGAATGTGCCCGGGCCGCTTTGGAACAGGCGGATGATGATTTTCGGGTTCATGCTATCGGCCAGCGTGTAACGCAAGAAGGCGTCGCTATCTCCCTGGAAGACGTCCATTTTCATCTGGTACAGGCTGTTCTTGGCGGTCTCCTTGAGTTGCGTGACCGATGCCGTCGCCTCACCCAAGGTTTCCACTCGCCGGCCCTGCAAGGCGGCGATCTGCGCTTCGTACTCGGCGGCGAGCTTTTCGATCTTGGCTTCGGTTCGAGTCGAGAGGTTTTGCGTGTCGCGATCGATGCCGGCCACTAGCCGCTTGGTTTCCGCTTCGACTTCGATGACCCGCTGGGTTACCATCTGTTGCTCGCGTTCAACATCGGCCAGCGCTTTCGGCGGTGGCTTCTTTGGCCTTGTTGGTGATTTCGGTCTCGGCGGCAACCTGCTTGGCGCGAATCGGCTCCAAATAAACCTCCGGGATCACGATGTTGCGGATGAATGCCGAATGGATCGTCACGTCCTTTTCACGGCAAACCCTGGTCAGTTCCTGCGTGAAATCATCCTGAAACTCTTCGCGCCGCGTCCCTTCCAGAAAATCCTGCACGCCGTAGTTGATGCCCTTATCGCGGCCGATGGCGTGGGCCTGCACCTCGATGACGGTCCGTTCCACCGCCTTGCGGCCGCCGTATTCGGCGATGAGGGACGGCATGTCCTGCGGCAGAACTTCCCACTCGACCGTGCAATCCATGCTGATTGGAAACCCGCCCTTGGAAGTAAAAGTGATGGCCGTGCTTTTGCGCCGGATCGGAATCGTAGTGGAATGTGGTCTGGAAGATGCCCACTTCCGTGTGCACGCACCTCGAACTCCTTGGTGTTGATGTAATACAAGCCCGGCTGAAGCACGGCGCGGAGGATGCCCTTCTCCTGATCGTCTCGGCGAAGCGGCCTTTGGAATCGGTGCCGAGCAGCCGGCGCAGCACGCCCACATAGCCGGGCTGGATCACCGTGGCGTCGACCATCTCGACGTCGAAGCCGTGCCCGTTGATGCGATACGTTCCTGGCGGCAATACGCGCCGCTGGATGCCTTGTTCCCCCTCTTCGGCCAACAATCGGCCGGGAGGCAACGGCTTGCCGCCGCGGGCCGTCACCATGCCCACCGTTGCCCGCCGGCACATCGGTGTTCTTTTCCAGTTCGGTGGCGTAAACGATCGGCAGCACGAAGTGCCAGCCTTCGCCATGCACGACGCGCTGGATGCCTTTTTCACCTGCCTCGGCGAGCACTTGTCCCGGCAAAAGTGGCTTGCCTCCTTTGCTGATGATGATCAGATGTTGCCCCGGCGGCACGTAAACAAAGAACGACCGCCAAGTCATGAGTAAGATCATGAGCACGATTAGCGTCAAAACGCCCACGTACAGCAATCGCTGCTTCCAGGAATGAGCGAAATCGCTGATCCAGTCGCTCAGTTCATCGTAGGATGCATTGGCATTCATAAGAAGGATCCGTGCTTATTGGGATGTCGGTCTGATTGGGATGCCTATCGCGGTTTCAAAGGAAACAATGTCGCGAGAGCACGTCATTTGCCGATTTCCGCCGCGGTAGCCGTCGGCGCGATCGCTTTAGGCTGGTGACCGGCGGGAGCCGTCATGTAGCCCGAAAACAGCTTGGCGAAGTCGCTGGTGTCTGATGCGAAGATCTCGGTCAGCGCCGGAGCCAGACGCGTGACAATGTGGTACTGGGCGAAGTTCTGCACGCCGGCGAACCCTTCCACGGCCTTCCGCAGGCCGCTCGCTTCGGCCGCGTTGGTCAGGTTGATCACGGCCGCCTCGGCCTTCCCCTTGGACACAATCGCCTGGGCCTGGTTCTTGGCGGCGTCGAGTTGCAACTGGGCGTTGTCCAACTCCTGTTTGAGCCGCGACAGTTCGACTTCGAGCAATTGATCCGACTGCGTCTTCGCTTGCAGCAAGCGGGTCTCGGCTTCGACCTTGTCCTTAGCCTGCGTCTTTGAGCGCTTCTTTGGCCGCCAATTCTTGCGCGGTCCGGTACTGACGCACTTGGACTGTGTTCTTCTCCAGCTCGACGCGGGCCAATTCACGCTGGGCAATTTGATCGGCCAGTTGCGACGGTAGATGCATGTCGGCCAGCGTTACGGCTCGAATCTCGACTCCCAGTTCAGCGCAGCGCGGCTTTACTTTCTTGAGCAGCGATTGTTGCAGCGCTTCCGCGCATTGATGTCTTTCTTGCCGTCCTTGTTCGGAGTATTGACGATAAAGTCGCGGGCATCGAAGTTGCTTCCTTCGATGCGGGCGTAACCGCGAATGTGGGGCAGAATCACTTTCTGCAGTACCTCGTTTTGAAGCTGGTCTTCCGGGGTATCATCTTTCTGATGCAGCATTCCCTCGTCGGCCAAACGCACCAACATTTCCGGAGCTTTGTTGGCCTGCACCGCATACTCGACGACCACGCGCGGCTGCAACAAGAAACCGTCTCGCGACGGAAATTGGATGTCGGTCAACTCGACCTTGTGGCTGCGCACTTCCACAGGCACGATCAATTCGGCGTAAGGATTGATGTAGTAAGTGCCCGGCGGAACTGTTGTCTGCTGGATGCCCCGGTAACCGTCAGGCACCACGTAGGGACCACGCTTGTCGTCGGCGGGCAGGTTGCTCGGATCCTTGCCGACCATCAGGCTCCGTACACCCACCTGGTCGACCCGAACCTCGACCGCGGGCACGAGTTCATAGGCATACGCGTACGGATTGATGCGGTAGCTTCCCTGGGTCAGCACTTCGCGCAAGATTCCACGTTCGCCGTCGATGCGATTCTTCGGATTTTCCCGCGCCAGCACGTCTCTTTCGGCAACCCGCTGCGGCGGAATGTCGTGGCCGAACTTACGAGTCAGCATGAGGCACTTGCCGACCGGAACGCGCACCATCTCGTGCACCTCGAAACTCCAGAAGATGGGATTGATGAAATGCCGGCCCTCGCCCAAGGGTTCGAACATCACGCCTTTATAAAAGTCGTCCGGCGCGACGATTTCTCCTTCGGCCAGGTTTTGGCCCCAGCGATGGATCAGCACCAGGAACTTTCCGGGGGGCACTTCCACACGTTCCACCTCCCAAAGCCAGACCTGGTATCCGAGCACCAGTGCGATGATCGTACCGACAGCGAGTAGCCCGGCACGCGGTGTTCTTAAAAACTCGACCATGGCGTATCCTCTTTTCGATCGTTAGCCGTAACTCGTTTCAAGGATAGCTTATCGGGCCGATTGCGCGGGTGAAAGCCGCTATCTCAAGGCGGGTGCGAAGCGATAGGATCGATTAGTACGGTGCAACGGCCCGCACAATCAGTAATTCGTTGGCAAGGTCACTTGCTTGGGTGCTTGGGAAACCCGGCATGACGAATTCCCAAGGGCAACTTGTAGGCGAGGCAGGCCGGGTAAGTTTCCGTGCCCACCGTAACGCCTTACTTCGGCAGCTTCCAAAGCCGGACGCTCGTGTCCCAACTTGATGTGGCTGCCGTTTCCCCATCGGGAGAAATGGCCAGCCCGCGCACGGCCGCCTTGTGCCCTTCAAAGCGTTTGAGCAGCGCATGGCTCTGGACGTCCCAGACCAGGACCAGGCCGGGCACTTTGTAGTCGCTGGCTTGGGTAGCGGCCACCAACAACTTGCCGTCCGGAGTGAACTTCAGACACAAAACGTCCGCGGAACTGTCGAGCGTCGCCACGAGCTCCTGGGTTGCACGGTTCCACAGTTTTACCTCTTGCGGACACGAGGTGGCCAGCAGCGCGGCGTCCGGAGAAAAGGCTACCTCTTTCAAGCTCGTCTGGTGCGCCTGCCAACTTGCCACCGGTTGACGCGACTTTAGCGACCATAGTTGGACCTTGCCATTGTCCGATGCGGACGCCAACAAGCCCCGCGCCGTATCGACATCAATTGCAGGCACCCGAGTTCCCTCGGCTTTCAGCCTGCTGACAACTTTGTTCTCGGCAGTGTTCCACAACTTGATGATGGGCGAAGTGCCGGCGCTGACCAGAATCTGGCCTTCGTCCGCCAGGGCCAGATTCGTCGTGCCCGCCGCATGCCTGCCAAAGACCGCATGCCTGCCGGTTTTCAAGTCGCAGCTCCATAGATCGCCATCGAAACAGGGGACGTACACCAGAGATTTTGTGGGATCCACGCACACGCCGAGGTTTGTTCCCCAAGTCTCTGCGAATGTCGTGCGGGCATGCGTCTTGACATTCAGCAGCGAAACGTTGGACAGGGATTCCGACACGATGAGGGAGTCGGGCTCGGTGCCGCCAGGCCACGCCCCACAGGGGAATGCAAACGGTCTCGATAATGTCTTGCTGGTCTCCTTGGGCGAAATCCGGTTCGGCCCAACGTTTGAAAAAGTAATAGGTGTCTTGACTGAACCAGACGGTTTGCATCCCCTTGTGCGCTGATCTTTTCGAACAACGCATGGGCTGTGTCACGGTCGCGGGCGAGGCAAGCTAATCGGCAATAGACCTCCCGCCGCCATTTATCGGCCGAAAATCGCTGCTTCCAATCCGAATAAGCTTGCTGCACCAGCGGCCAGGAGAAATCGAATCTATCGAACGCATCATAGGCGTAATTGAGTTCGGCCTCTTGGACGATTTGCATGTAGACCATTTTGCCGCAGCGTTTTTCGGTCAGCTTGACGGCATCCAAAGCAAACTGCTCCACCTGGCCCGGCTCTCCGTACCACTTGGGAAAATAGTAGTTGGTTGCCTCAACGAACGTCCGCAGAAAGCTGGGATCCAGCTCGGCGGAGTCTCTGCAGATTTGGGCGACTTTCTTCTCCGGCCAAGCTTGGGCGATCGCCAGCCAGATGCTGATCGCATACAACTCTGGATCTTTAACCGGAAGTTTCTTGGCCGCTTCGACAACCTCTGCCGCCTTGAAAACCCGTGCCTGAAATAGCGCGGCCGCATCCTCGCTGACCGTATTGGCATAACCTCCGCCGTGCGCCTGCCAACCGTAATTCTTCCAGGCGCTGGCGAGCGCTAGCCGAGCGGTAATCGAATCTGGTGCTTGCTTGACCCAATCGTTGTAAAGCGCGATGCGTTCTTCGAATTCAGCAGGCGTCTCGAAGGTCCTGCTCAGTTCATGGTGCAAATGCGTGAGTTTCAATTCACCGACAGGGAGCCGGGACTGGTTGGCACGCAGCTTATCGGCTAGAGCGTCGAGCTGCTTGAAGTCCTGGCTTTTCAACAGGCGGATGACAACATCCCGCAAATTGCGTTGAAAGTGGGACGGCGAGTCAAGCGCGGCGATGGCATCCTCGAGCTTGACGGGCTTGTCGGCAGCCGGTCGGGATTTGGCGGATGCTTCCTCCTCTTCGCTTGCAACGGACGTACCTGCTTTCGACGCTGCCACCGGCGGAGCGGCAGGAGGCTCCTCGGCGTGCAATTTCCGGCCCTGCTGGTTGCCGATACCACCGATGACTGCCCAGAGACAGATTGCCGTTATACAGACGCGCAATATCCATAGCTTCCAGCGGCTTGCCACGGAATCACCTCTAAGCAGGTAGTCAGGACTAGGCTTCAGCGGCGCTCAAGGACGGCCGTGAGGACTCGGCAGACCAGTATAAAGCGCGGCGCGGCGCAATCCTACTGCCCTCGAACTGGGTCCCCTTTTGTCGCTCTTCTTCGTGTCCCCTCCGCGCCTCTGCGCTTCCGAGGTTGCTTTATGGATTATTAGAGGCAAACGCGGAGACGCGGAGGATACGCGGAGAAGCCGCATTTGGTCCGCACAGCGAACCCTACTTGACTACTTGGCTGAGGGAAAAGTCGTCGGACGCATCGTCGCACTCGGCGCGTCAACGTTGCGGCAACGGCACGGGAACGTCTTCCTTCGCCGCCGCGACCGGCAGCGGGCCGCCGACGACTTTTTCCAGCTCGGCGAGCCGGCGGTAATAGTCCGCGATCGCTTCTTGTTGCTTCTCTCGCAGCATGATGAGCTGCTGCTGGGCTTGGATCAGACCGAGGAAGTTGATCTGCCCCACGTTGTAGCTGGTGCGCGCGACCCTGACGTTCTGCTCGGCGGCCGGCAGGAACTTTTGCGAATAGAGATTGGCGGTCTGCAAGGCTTGCTGGATCTGCTCGCTGGCGGATTGCACTTCGTATTGAATGTCGTTGAACTTCTGTTGGTATTCGGCGCGGCGCTGAGCGAAACGGAACTGGGCTTCGTGCAAGGCGGCGTACCGCTTCTGCCGGTAGATGGGCACGTTCATGTTCACGCCGGCTTGCGGACGCAATTGGCTTTGCGTCGCGGCGGGCTGCCAGAAGGAATCGTAGCGACCATAGACTTCAACGTCGGGATAGAACTCTTTCTCGGCCACGGTTACCGCCGCCTGCTCCGCGCGCATTTTGGCAGCGAGCGCTGCCAGGTCAGGCCGTTGCTGCACCGCCACGTTTCGCAACAGTTCCGGCGGAGCCGGTGCCGCGCCGAGGGAAATTTTCGGCGGCGGGGGAGGTAAATAGGCATCGGGGGGACGCAGCATGAGCGTGTTCAGTCGCGCGATGGCCACACGATGCATCCGCTCTAGCTCGATCAAGCGGCGTTCCACGTCGGCGATCGCCACGTCTGCCTGAAGCACGTCCTGCTGGCTGACCAGATTGGATTCGAACCGCGATTTCGCGGTGTCACGAAACTGCTGCACGGAGTCGCGATTCTCCCGGTTGAGTTCGAGTTCGCGGCGCACCAGGAAATAGTCGTAGAATGCCAGTCTGGCGGCCTCCGCAATTTCCAGCCGCGTTTGTTGCATGTCTTGAAATGCCGCACTGGCTTCGGCCTGCGCCACGCGGCCGCGAGCTGCCCGCTTCCCGTACCAAGGAAGTTTTTGGGCGCCGCCAACCACGTAGGCCGGTTCCACAAGATTCGACCCGAGGGAGGCGGGAGCGAGCATGCCCATGAACATCGGGTCGTCCAACGCCACGACCTGCGGGTAGCGGTGGGCCGCCGCTCGCCAGGCCGACGCCATTGCGTCGATGGATGGATTTCGGGCCATTACCTGGTCGACCACCCGATCAACCGTCAACTCGGGTTGCCTGGCGAACATGCCGTCGTCGCTGACGTGTTCGAGCGCCATTCCGGTTATCGGCTGCGGAAACGCTACGGGACGGACCGGGTTCTGAATCGGCTGGCCAGCCGCGGGGAGCGGTTGCGAATCGCTCGCAGGCGCGGGGGGAGTTGCGAACGATTTGCCTGTGGCGTCGTGGCTAAGGCCTGCGGCAGTGTCGGCCCGCTTTGCTTCGTTGACGACGCTAGAACTTGCGCAGGGCGCGGTGCAAGGGAACGACAACCTGCGGCCAGGCCGAATACCAATATGACAGTTCCCGCACGCCAATGCAGGATATAGGCAAATGCCATTCAGACGCCTCCGTGCGCTTGAAATACCGTCCGTTGTTGCGCAATCGGCGGGTTAGCAAGTTGCCGAAGTTGCGGACATGCCGCAACATCGGTGGAAATCGGCTTCCAGCTAACATGGACTTGATGGACGTCAGCGGTGTCTGCCCGGATCACGCTTAATGTTCACCTCATGCACCGCATAACCGGAACAGCCGGTCCAAAATCGCCGGAAAGATAGTGGTATGTCTTCAAGGGTCGGCATAACCAGCTCCAATGAGTAAGCGGGCATTTCCGGGGAACGGCCAGAAATATCGGACTTTCCTTGGCGCGTCGAAATACCCTAAAATCGATGGCGACAACGCATTTCTCAGGAGAGGCTTTGCGAGTCGGATGTACCTTGCGCACAACTGCTTCCGGCAGCTTTGGGCACCAGGTCTCCCCCCGAAAACTGACTTAGAATAGCTCTGGGCCTATTGAACTTTGCCGACAACAATGCCGTAATGAGTTGAATAGGGAATCAAGCCGGCATGAACATTTGGCGAGCCATTTTCGTTCACGCACTAGCAGCCAGCCTGCTGATGGTCGGCGTTTGCGCTTGCTCAGTTTCGCTTCCGATCGGGAAGACCGTGCCAAATCTAGCGGGGGCGACTGTCAGCGTTAGGAACGTCGCCGCCTCGCGGGTAACGGGTTCCTTTTGCTGCTGCGCCGGAATGTGCGATGGCAAACGTTGCGGCATGCCTTGCTGTCGCCAGGCGGCCGATCAGCATCCGGTTCCGCCGGCGACTCCGGACCACAAGGGGAACGAAAATCAGAAGCACGTGGTCGCGGTCTTTTGCGATGTGCATGCACTTTTCAGCCATTGTGCTGCGGCAGCTTTGCTGCGTGCATCCAATGTCGCCCGAGGCGGCTGCCTGCCGGTCCTTACTCTGCAAACGCAAAGCGTGCGTATTCAAACCTGACGCGACTTGGCGCCTGATGCTGCGCACTCTTCTTTGTCGCGTGTGTTGCTGAATGACCGCAGTCCCTAGAGGGCTGCGTCGGCAACCGGTTAACTATGCCTTGGAAACACGTGTCTCGTTTGGCATTGGGTGCGATCAGTGCGAGCATACTATCAGCCGGCTTACACCGGCCGCTCCCGAAATGTCAGCATGTTCCTTGATTATCGGAGAGATTACTATGACTCGATTTTCCGTTCTTGCTGTGATTTGTCTGACGGTCGTCGTCGCGGGCCTCCGGGCCGATGAGCCGGCAAAACCGACTTTGGCGACGAAGACCACCTTTTCTATTACTGGTTTGCATTGTCCGCCATGCACGGGAACCGTCGAAGGTTCCCTGCGCCGCGTAAAGGGAATCCGGTCGGCCAGCGTCAATTGGTCAACCAAGAGTGCGAAGGTTGAATTTGATGAACAGGTGGTTTCAGTGCAGCAAATTGCCTCGGCCATAGCCGGGACTCCGCACATGATGGGTGGTGGGTTGAAGTATGGAAGCTGGTTAGCTCTCAGCGTTCCTGATCTGAAGGACAACGGCGCTGCGGAGACGGCCCGCGAAGCGCTGAGCAAACTGCCTGGAGTGGCGAGCGTGAAGCCCTTTGTCGCCCAACATACGCTTTCCGTGCAATTCAACAGTCCGGGGAGCGTTACCACCGGTGAACTGATCGACGTCCTGACTAAGGCCGGATTGCCTGCAAAGACTTATTGATATGGCCAGAGTGCGTTATCGCGGGAAGCTGAACGGAGGGAAGTTGCCTCCCGAGATTCTGGAATTGTGAAGGACTTGTGGGACAGCCGTGGTAATCGGCGGGTTAGCGCTCAACGAAAGTTGAGCCAATAGTATCACGGCTGTCCCCTTTGTTAATCGATTAACCCGATGTTACTCGACTAGACCGAAGCGATTACCACGAACCTACGATCAGCCGGCTTACGCAGGCCGCTCCAGGAGATTGAACCGTGTCCGCCAAGAACCGATTGCCGAATCCGCAACATCTCGCGTCCGACGAATTTCGCACCGATGACGAAGGCGGGTTACGGCGCCTCCGGGTTTGACCGGCTGGAGGAAAGCCTGGTGGTGGTTTGATTTCGTGATCCTGGTCAAGCTCGCGCGGTTGCGGTTCATCGCCGTGTTGGCCGTGATCGGCATTGTCATCACGCAGTGGGATCTGCTGGCGGCTTACTACGACAAATGGACCCGGCCCGCGACGGCCGAGGCTGGTTCTGGCGGCCGTGATGTGGAATGGTTCTGCCCCATGCATCCCGCGGTGGTGCGCGACAACTCCAAGGACAAGTGCCCGATCTGTTTCATGCCGCTATCCAAACGCAAGAAAGGGGATCGGCACGAAGAGGCCTTGCCGGCCGGTGTCGTGAACCGAGTGCAATTGTCACCGTATCGGGTTGTGTTGGCCGGCGTGCAAACGACCAAGGTCGAATACCAGCCGCTTAGCAAGGAAATCAACGCCGTCGGTTACGTCGAGTTCAACGAGCGCGGCCAGCGGACGGTGTCGGCCCGGGTCAACGGACGTATCGACAAGCTGTACGTCAACGAGACTGGGCAGATGGTCGAAAAGGGAGATGACCTGGCACTGCTATACAGTCCCGAACTGGTGGTGAGCGAGCAAAATCTGTTGGATTCCCGGCGTCCGGGCGCCGGCGTCGACCTGATCAGCGCGAGCAAGCGGCTGGAACTGCTGGGCATCGACTCAGATCAAATCGACGAGATTCTGCACCGCGGGAAGCCTAGCATGGAGCTCAAGATTCGATCGCCAATCGAGGGCCATGTGATCAAGAAGTACGTCCGCGAGGGGCAGTATGTGCAGGAAGGCATGCCGCTGTACGACGTCGCGGATTTGTCCAGCGTTTGGATCCAGGCCCAGGTCTATGAAGACGACCTGGAATTCCTGCCTGGCGATCAGCAATCGCACCAGCAAGTCAGTGAAGCCGATCGCTTGCCGGTGGTTGCCACCACGCGGGCCTTCGCCGACGAACCTTTCTATGGCAAGTTAGCTTTTATCTATCCGCACGTCGATCAGGATACCCGCACGGTTTCGGTGCGGTTCGAGTTGGACAACCCAGGGCACAAATTGCGACCGGGCAGCACCGCGACGGTGACGATTAAAATTTCGCCGCAGAAGTTACCCATGTTCAGACGCATCGCCGACGGCGGCGGCACTGCCAAGGAAATGCTGGCGGAAGGCCGCGTCCTGGCGGTGCCGGAAACCTCCGTGATCGATACGGGAAGCCAGACCATTGTCTACCGCGAAACGACGCCCGGGGTGTTTGAAGGCGTGCTCGTGAAACTCGGGCCGCGGATGGCCGGACCGCACAACGGCAGCTGGTATCCGGTTCTCTCAGGACTCAGCGCCGAGGACGATGTGGTCGCATCAGGCTCGTTCCTCGTGGACGCCGAGACCCGGCTGAACCCGGCCGCCGGATCGATTTACTTTGGCGGCAGTGGCAGCGCGAAATCGGGCTCCAGTGTCAGCAGCGTGCGACCATCGACCCCCGACGACGAAGAGGCCAAGCTGGCGGCCGTTCTGGTGAAACTGACGGAAGAAGACCGCAAGCTCGTCGAAGCGCAGCAATTTTGCCCGATCCTTTCGGACAACAAGCTGGGCTCGATGGGCGCACCGGTGAAGATCATGGTCGGTGGTCAGAGCGTGTTCCTATGCTGCTCCGGCTGCAAGAAGAGCGCTCTGGATCATCCTGAAGAGACGCTGGCCAAGGTCCAAAGCCTGAAGCAAAGGAAACCAGCCTCTGGAAACAAAACGGCTGAGCCCAAACCGGTCCAGAAGCCGTCTGATGGCAAGGATGCAAAGATCCTAGCCGCTCTCGCCAAACTTCCCGAGGCAGACCGCAAGATCGCCGAACAGCAGCGATTCTGCGCGGTGCTCGGCGAGAGCAGTCGGCTGGGTTCGATGGGCATGCCGGTCAAAGTGATGATCGAAGGACAGCCGGTATTTGTCTGTTGCGCAGGCTGCCGCGAAGATGCCTTGAAAGATCCCAAAGCGACCCTATCTCAGGCCCAGAAGCTTAAGAGAGCCAACGCCTCTAACTAGGCTTTGTCACACAACCGGTATTTGAGAAAGTGTGCAAATTTGTCACCTTGAGCCGATTCTATTGTCCGCCAAGGAGGGCGAACGATGGCTCGGACGAAACAAAGTGGACGCAGCCCGTTGTTTCCCCCTTTGTTTCCCTGGGAGGACTTCTGATCTCCGCGAGGTCGTGGACTTATTCCTTCCCGTCCGCTTCTACCGGGTTCGCCGTGCCCGCTGGCTGAAGCTGCAAGAGGAAAAGGCGGCGCGCGAAGCTAATGGCGAGGCAATCGTGCTGGCGGTTGCCTCGGCACCCCACTGAATATAAACGATTGCTCCGGTAGCATGTGTCACTGTGAAACGGTAATTGGTGCTGACGGTTTCTTCGGCCATTTCGGCTATTTTCGCGGACCAAAACCGAAAACTGGTCAGGTGGTCAAGAAACGGTTATGCTGGTGGCACATTCATGTTTGTCGTGCATGTAATGGCGGGAACTAGCGAGACGATCGCATCTACCCAGCGTTGTTTTACACAGGATCGGCGTATGTCGGAGCCTTCATTGCCAAACCCTGCTTCAACGGATGAATTGCAGTTCGCAACGGCGGAACCTGGCAGCTCAAACGTTTCTGCGGCGACGTCCGAGCAGAATTGTGTTTTGTGCCGCCAGCCAATCGTATCGA
Source organism: uncultured Planctomycetia bacterium (assembly GCA_963807715.1). Classification (GTDB taxonomy): domain Bacteria; phylum Planctomycetota; class Planctomycetia; order Pirellulales; family PALSA-1355; genus CAWECK01. The sequence continues at coordinate 50,158 of CAWECK010000006.1, read as the reverse complement.
CTTATTTTGCTTTGGGGGACAAAGTGTTGTGCCCGGCGTGTTGCGAGCAAGTAAATGCTCCGGTGGCGGGCAGCAGGTTTGGCCGGCTTGTCAAAGCAACGTTCATGGGGGCCGGTGCCGGATTGGTGGGCGCGCTGATCTGGTTCGTGATTCGTCGGGTTGCGCACCTGGAGATCGGTCTGATAGCGATTCTAGTTGGCTTGATGGTCGGCAAGGCGGTGCGCAAGGGATCCGGCGGCCAAGGTGGTCTCGGTTACCAGATTCTGGCCGTTGCGATCACGTACTCTTTCATTGCCGCCAATTACATGCCCGACATTCTGGAACAGGCGTTCAAGGCTGCGCGCGAGGCCAACGCGAAGATTGCTGCTCCGCAGCAGGCCGACGCTAAACCTCGCGAGGCGTCGGCCGAGAATGGCACTGATGATGGTGCGAAGGCCGACCCGGTTCCGGCCGCGCGTCCCAAGATCGGAACGGGCGAGTTGATCGTCGCCCTGGCGACTCTTCTAGCGATCGTTTTTGCGGTCTCGCTTGCGGCTCCTTTCCTTGCTGCGGGAGCCCAGAATCTGATTGGGTTGCTCATCATCGGTTTCGCCTTGTGGGAGGCGTGGAAAATCAACTCGCACAGGCCGCTGCCGATCAGCGGCCCGTATCAGATGAGATCTCTTCCCGAGGCGTAAGACTGGAGCAGGGACGTGGCCTTAGTGGTTCGCGACAATTGCGGTTCGCAGGGCAGGGAGGCTCCTTGACGATTCAATCGCCGCCGATCGACTCTTGCCCCCAATGTGGAACGCAACTGGCGCCGACAATGCTGGCTTGCCCGGGATGCGCACGGCTAGTTCATGCCGACCAATTGGCAACCTTGGCGCAAACCGCAAGAGAGGCCGCCGATCGGGGTGATATTTCGGCAGCCCTGGCAGCCTGGCGGGAGGCTCTGGTTTTTCTGCCCAGCGGATCAAGGCAACATCAGGTGATCTCGGCGAAGATCACGGAATTGGGCCAGAACATCCCTTCCGGCATCGCTACGGCCGCGCCGCCCGGCGGAAAAAATTCTCCCTCGTGGCGAGTTGCTACGGGCCTGGGGGCGATCGGTCTAATGTTCTGGAAGCTCAAGACGTTGCTCTTGGGGCTGACCAAGGGGACGACGTTTCTCTCGATGCTCCTTTCGCTCGGCGTGTACTGGACGGTTTGGGGTTGGAAGTTTGCGATTGGAATCGTGCTGTCGATTTATGTCCATGAGATGGGCCACGTCATCGCGCTGCGGCGGTACGGATTCAAGGCGACAGCGCCGATGTTCATCCCGGGCTTGGGGGCCCTGATCCGGCTGCAACAGCAGGTGGTCAACCCCAAGGAAGACGCTGAGATCGGCCTTGCCGGACCTATCTACGGCCTGGGGGCCGCAGCGGTTGCGCTGGGACTTTGGTTCGTTACGGAGAGCCCGATCTTTGCCGCAATCGCCGGCGTTGGTGCCTGGATCAATCTGTTTAATCTCGTGCCATTCGGCACTCTCGACGGAGGCAGAGGCTTTCATGCGATGTCTCGCCTCCAAAAGGGCCTGGCCGCCGCTACAGTGGCCGGCGCATGGTTCTACACTCAGGATGGCTTACTGTTTCTCATGGCGTTAGTCTGCGCCGGTCGTGCCTTCGGCGACAAATCCGAGAAGGATGGAAACCGGAGAGCCGCGATCACGTACTGCTTGCTTATCATTGTCCTGACGGCGATTGCAACGGTTCGATCGCAAACGGGTTTGGATAATTAGATCGGGCTCGGGTTTTCGATTCGTAGCAGGCTCGATCGTTCACTCCAGCCATTCTCCCACGATCTCCTCGACCTGCTCGCCTTCCAGGGTCTCGTGGGCTAGCAGATGATCGGCCAGGGATGCGAGCGCTGCCCACAGATTATCCTCCTGGAGCCGGTGATAGAGTTGGATCGAGGTTCGCTCCAGAAATTCGAGCCGCTTTCGTTCGTCCCGATGCAACGGCGCGGCCGCTTCCCAGGCATCACGCCAATCGGCAGCCCACTCGGCGACGAAGCCGGGATGATACGGGTCACCCGAATAGATCATCTCGGCGACAGGTCCGGCCAGGCTGACTTGCACGGCCTTGTTGGCAAACTCCGTTTCGCTGATTCCGGATCGCCGCCATAGCACTTGCGTATCGCCTTGGCGGTCAGGGCCGTCGTCGTTGTCCGGATCGATGGTGACGAGCCGCACTTCACCGCCGAGCAGCAGGGCTACGAGGGCATGGCCGGCTTCGTGGTAAGCGATGAGTTCGGGCATCGTGTCTCAGCCGTCTCTGGGATGATTCTCCACGGCCGCTTCGTACACGGCCACAGCCGCTTTCGCCATCATTTGAAACGTATGGCGAGAGGGGAGCAGCGGCAGCCGCTTCAGTCCCATCTTCAGGATGACCTCGACGACAGCTTCCTCGATTTTGTCTTCGAGCTTTTCGACGGTTTTGGGATCCACTGGTCGGTTCTCCGGCGTCGCCACGATTGCTAGTTGCTGATCCGACACCGTGATCGTAGGATACCGTGAATAGTTTACTGCGAATGCAGAGACGGTGAAGGGGTGGAAATGTCCTCTAGTCCTCAAACAAGCGAACGCGGAAGGGTTTCGCCTGGAGTTTTTTTCTGCCGGTGTCAGCGCAGCGTAGAGCGCGGCCGGCTCGCGCGGCGTTGTAATTCTTCAGGTTGTCGGATCGGGCATCGGCAGGATTCTTTCTCGCACTCAGGGGCCGCGGCGGACCGGAGCATCCGGACTCCGGTTTCGATTCGTCGCTGCGAGCAACGGCCGCGCGATGCCCGCAGCGCTCAGGCCTCAGCAGCGTAGCGGATGACGCAGCGCGTCGACCGCGCGGAACAATACTTCTTGCCATCGATTCCAGGCCAATAAACGATAGACCAATCGGCCCCCAGTTCGCACGATCTGGCATGGCAGACGCACCAGGGCGTTGACGAACGTGCGAAACTCCATCCGCAGTACGGTTCGCTTCTCGTTGCGACGCTGCTCGGCATTCGCGCCCGTTTCCGGCAATGACAACGCGAACCACGCCTTCAAGTTCCAGGCCAACGAGGTCATCACCATGTAAGCCCAGTTGCTCAACAGCGAATCGACCGGCGCGGTCAAGGACCGCACGCTCCCCTTGAGTTGCGCGTGCAGGTTCTCCTGATCGCAACGATCGTTGGCTTCCAGCACGATCGCGGTGGCCGACTGTCGCCGATCGTTCGTGATGTAGAAGAAGTAGCGATAGTCGTCGAACAATCGCTGCTTGCCTTTCTCACGCGTCAGGTTCTTTCGCACCACCACCATGCGATAGGTCCGTTTGCAAGCCGTGGGCCGGTAATCGAACTCGGCCACCTCCTCGCTTTCCAAGCGGATGTTCTCGAACTCGCGCTTCGCGCACGATGGCGGCTTTGACGTTCGCGGGCCGCTTGCGCCGCTTGGTCTTGACCTGGTGACGTTTCGGCCGTTTCAGCAGTTTCCAGGCCGCCAGCGGCAGATCGTCGGCCAGAATGTGCAAGTTGGCGGTGCAGTCCATGCCGAAGATGAAACGCACTCGCGGGTCCGCGCTCCAGCGATCCAGATGCCTGGTCTGCGAGAAGTCGGTGTCTCCGCGCAAGAGGACCTTGCGAAAGCCACCGGCAAAGCAGACGTCGAGCAGGCGATCGACTTCGTCGGCCGCCCCTTCATGGCTGGGCCGATTGCCCGAGCGATTGACGATCGACAACGCTTCGCCAGTGTTGGCCAGCGACACGACCAGCGGATGGTAGGTCCACTGATTCTTGTAGTTGATGTCCATGCCTTGCTTGCACTCGCCGCCGGTGACGACGAACGTGCCGTCCATGTCGAGGCGGGCCTCGTCGAAGAACTCCGGCGGCTGCTCCTTCCATACCTTCTTTCGCGTCTCGTCGAAAATGTCCTGCAACACCCGAATGTCGTGCTCCGCGAAGCGGCGGCAGAAATCGCCGGCCGTGGTCGGGTCGGGGATGCGCCGTGCCGCCAGCGCGTCGAGATGCACTTCGTCGTTGCGGCGCAGTTCGAGGTCTTCCAGACAGCGACCATCGCACAGCGCGTTATAGGCCAGATTCAGCACGTGGTCGCTCTCGTGATACGGCAGATGAATCTTCAGCAGGCGCAGTCGTCGATCGATGGCCTCGGCCAAACCCAATCGCCGGACCAACAGCACCATCGCGCCCAGGCCGCCGTAGCTCATGCCGTGCGTCCGTTCGGCAACGTCGAACTGAATGTTGGCAGCGGACATGACCGGCTGCGTGCAATCGCCCAGTTTCGATTTATCCAGGCGTCGCTCGATCCGCTGCTTGCGAGCCCGCAGTTGACGGCGTATCTTGGCGTTCACTCGAAATCCCTCCGCGGTTGTGATGTTGCAGAGCTTGACACTTCTGAAACACCGCAAAAACGCCGAGGGATTTCGTTTTCTCAAAACTTCTTCGCCAAAAGCCGCGCCGGGTACGCTTGGTTAAGGTCTAGTTCGCCAATCCGAACGCCCGATCAGATTCGCCAGGACTGCACCGAAAGTTGCGGCAGGCCCAGGTCAGCGAAGACTTCCGGGCGATGCTCGGTTGCCTGCTCGGGGAACAATGGACGAAGCCCGGGCTGATGGAAATGCTCATCTCGCCGGACGGATATATACTCGGTCGCCCGGAAGACCAGGAGTATTTTGCCGCTTTTCTCGGGAGGTTAGAGGACTTGCTCAAGTACATCCACCAAGTCGCCAAGGTGGCCGACCTCGACGGCGATGAAATCGGCTACCTGGTGGCGAAGGTGGTCGAGATCAAGCGGCATAAGCGCCCCGTCGACTAGCCCATGAACCTCTTCCGCTACCGTCGCCCTTCCTTGTAAACCATTCTCGGCATCAGCAAGGCCAAGAGGGAAATTAACAAGGAACTTGGAATTACGGCACTGCTCAAACCACTCCGTTGGTGCAGACGGCTGAAAGATGGCAAAAAAGCATGACCATTCCCGTCAACCTCCTCAACGACCTTCCTCGCCAGTTACCCGACGAATTTTTCACCACGCTGCTCGAAGCCGTCAACCTCCGCATCGAGCGGATCATCTCCCACGGCCATACCTCGCCCGAAGGCTTCTGGTTCGATCAAGACCGGCACGAGTGGGTCGTTGTATTGAAAGGCGCGGCGAGGCTCCGGTTCGCCCGGGACGAACAGCCGGTCGAGATGAAGCCAGGCGACTTCGTGAACATTCAGGCGCACACGAGGCACCGAGTCGAATGGACAACGCCGGACGAGCCGACCGTTTGGCTGGCGGTGCATTACGACGTGGGAGGCGCTCCGAAGTAAAGCCATACTTCTCTTTGAGCTTCCACAATGTGGGAAGCAAGATTTAGCCTGCCCCGCAAAACAGATCCCGCTTTCCCGCCCCCTTGTCCCTTCACAGCGTTGTGTTGATCCGCCTCCGCCAGCCGGCTACAGTTAGTGGCAGTCTGTTCGCGCTGGCTCTTGCTCTATTCCGAAATCTTTCTTGCAGCGAATCAAGCCATGCAAGCACCTCGTTCCGTACTCCTTGCAACAACGCTTGGCATTTGGGGCTGCGTCTGTCTCTGCACCGGGATTTCTCCCGCCACGGAGGACGAAGCGGATCTGGACTTGCGAGCCTGGATCCGCCCGGCTCCGACAACGGCGAGACTCAGCGATCCGGATTACTTCATCTGGTGCGGCTCCATGGTCCGTGGCCCCGACGGGAAGTGCCATTTGTTCTATTCGCGCTGGCCGCGCCGGTTAGGGTTTGACGCTTGGGTGTCGCATTCCGAAATCGCGCATGCCGTGAGCGATCAGCCGGTCGGGCCTTACCGGCACAAGGACGTGGCCCTGCCGCCGCGCGGCAAGGAGTTCTGGGACGGGCTCTGCACGCACGATCCCACGGTTCTGCGATTCGGCGACAAATACTATCTCTACTACATGGGCAACACGGCCGATCATTACATGGGCGACATGCCCGACCCGGCCGTCATGAAGACCCAGCGGTGGGTCCATCGCAACAACCAGTGCATCGGCGTCGCCGTGGCCGACGATCCCAATGGCCCGTGGACGCATAGCGACCAGCCGCTGGTGGCGCCGACCAAAGGCTTCGTCGATGCCCTCTGTTGCACCGACCCGTCCGTCACGGCGCGACCCGGGGGCGGTTATCTCATGGTCTACAAAGCCGTTGGCGACAAGTCGCCGTTGCCGTTCGGCGGGCCGGTGGTGCACGTGGTCGCGACGAGTGACAGCCCGACCGGACCGTTCCGCAAACATCCCGCCCCGGTGTTCACCAAGGAGGGCGTCCACTTCGTGGCCGAAGACCCCTTCATTTGGAGCGACGGCAAGCGGTATTGGGCGATCATCAAAGATCAAGGAGGCCATTTCACCGACAAGGCAGGCAGGGGACGCTCGCTCGTGTTGTTCACTTCCGACGACGGCCTGCAATGGAACCTGGCCAAACATCCGTTCATCACCGCTCCGGAAGTTACCTGGCAAGACGGCCGCCACGAACAACTGGCTCAGCTCGAGCGGCCGCAACTTTGGTTCGAGAACGGCCGGCCCGCCATTCTCTTCTGTGCCGCGGATGAAACGGCAAAGCGTTCAGCATCCTTTAACCTGCACATTCCCCTCAGCAAGCCGTCCGAGTGAACGAATGCCCCTGCTTGTAGTCGTCGGAGGTGGCAGCAGCGACCCGGATGCTCCAGCACCGGGGCAGGCAAGGGTCCTTGGCGAACGCGTTGAGAAACTTCCGCCCCCTCCTTTTCTTCCCGCCGCCTCTTCTTCTGCGGGCAACAACAGCCGCCCCAAAGTCATTGGTCCGGCTTGGCGGGCTCCAGTCGCCAGTCGAAGCGCCCCTTGATGACCTGGGGCTCCGCCGTATCGGTGACGATCGCATAGTGCGCGGCCGGCACGGAGATGGCCCGGCCGTTCGCTCGGCCAGTGACCCGGACCTCGCCGACGGCCACTTCGACGATCGTCCGGTCGCCGTCGGCGGCCACGGCCACTTGGGCGTTGATTATCGTCGTCGAGGCGTGAATGGTGGTCACGACGAACGGCCCGGCTTGGGACGCCTCGGGTTTGGTGATGTAAAAAATGCCGCTTTTCACCGCCGCGTGCCGAATGCCGTCGATCTCCGAAAACACGACCACCGTGCTACGATCGAGCTGCAACGATACGCCGTCCGCGAAGCGCATCCCCGCGGCGCCCCATGGACACGTCCAGAGTGATCGCCCGATGGGAATCGGGGCCCCCGCACGCACATGCACGAAGTCGTTTTGCCCTTCCGGGAGAATCCCCACTAGCCCGCGTGTTTCGACCACGCGGCCGGTGGCGCCCGGCTGCGTGGGGTCTTGGGGCAGGGGGTCCTCCAAGGGAGCGGCCCCCAATTCGGCAAGGGTCCGCAGCGCCGTCGCGTACTGGTCGCACTTCGCGCGGTACTGATTGGCGAAATAAAAGGCCGTGGCCCAACCCCCGACCGCCACCAGCAACACGGCCGCAGTTTGCACCCCCAGCCTCCACCGAACGGGGTCGCGTGAGGCCGGCGCCGCTGGGGCGTGTGGCGCAGCACTGACCAGCAGTTTGCGAAGCTGCGCTTCCAAGGCCGAAGCCATCAGCAGGGCGTGGCGCGCCGAGGGATCTTCGCGCACCAGCGCGTCGAGCTGCCCAACCTCGTCGGCCGATGCCGACCCGCTCAGATAGCGGTCGATCAACTCCTGCAACTCGCCGTTCACGATGCCTACCCTTGCGCTTGTGACGCTTTGCGCTGAATGCACTCCCGCAGCGTCCGGCGGCTGCGGACCAGGATCATTTCAATGGACGCGGTGCTCTTCTGAAGTCGGCAGGCGATGTCTCGAATCTTGCAGTCCTGAGCGTACTTCATCTCCAGGACCGCGCGAGCGGAGGCGCCCAGCGCCTGGAGGCAGTCGGCCAGGAAGAAGTATTGCTCGTTGACCTCGGCGGCATGTTGGGCGGCGGTCTCCGACAACAGGCGCATCGAGTCTTCGGAAAGGATCTCGCGCACGCGGGCCACGCGTTGCCGCCATTTGAGAACTTCCAGTTGAGCCACGCCCGTGGCCCAAGCCCCGAACGGCCGGGATTCATCATAGTCCACCAGCTTCTCCCACAGGACTCGCGCGACGTTCTGCAGCAGATCTTCCGCCGCGTGGACGTCACCGGTAGCGCTCAGGAGATAGGCCGCCAGGTAGCGCTCTTCGCGGAGGAACTGGCTGACGAATTCCTGATGTTGAAGCACGCGGATACTCCCGGCGACCCCTCCCCACGTAGTATTCTCCGCGGTCGCGCCCAAAAACCCAACAGAAAATTCGACCGCAACCCGGCCCGGCTGAATTTTCTTGTTGGGATTCGTCGCCCAGTGGGGAGTATAGGCGGGGCCGACCGGCAAAGAAAATCGGCGCATGGTGAAAAACCGCGCCGCCACCGATTTCGCAAATCCGCCATGAATAATTGCCAACGCGCTACCGACCAGGAAATCATCGCTCGGGTCCTGGGGGGCGATTCGGACGCCTTCGGGCAGCTTGCGCTGCGCCACCAGGAGCGTCTATTCAACAGTCTTCAGTGCCTGGTTCCAAGTCATTTCGACACCGAAGACGTCGTGCAAGACGCCCTTCTGCGGGCGTACTTGAAACTCGACACCTTTCAAAACCGCAGCGGGTTCTACACTTGGCTGTTTCGGATCGCGCTGAACCTGGCGCGTTGCCGCGCGCGGCGAGTGAAAGCCAATGTCTCCTTGGGTGTATCTCGTTGCGGCCGCCAGTTCGACCCGGCCGACCCTCGCGCCGCGACCGGCGAGGAGTTGGTCCGCCACGAAGAAGCGTCCGCGGTTCGTCACGCTCTTGGCAAGCTGAGCGAGCAGCACCGCATGGTCCTCGTGCTGCGCGAAGTGGAAGGTTGCGACTACCGCACCATCGGCGAATTGCTGGAACTGAACGTGGGCACGGTGCGCAGCCGCTTGGGTCGCGCAGGATGAAGCTGCGCGAACGGCTCGCGCCTCTCGTTTTCGAAGTCGTAACCGCCCAAGGCCGGTGAGCCCTCGTCGTTGGAGTTCTCTCCTCATTGAGGGAACCTAAGGGGACGGGAATTAACGGGACCGGGAGTCGTAGATTAATGGGCGCGCAATATAAAAGCCCCAACGGGGGCTCGCCTAAATATGCCGGACGATGCCGCTGCATAACGCGCTCTCACGCTAAAGTCAAGCACGGAGTGCCTGAACTACTAGCTCGCACCGACCGATCCGTTGCCGTAAATCCTCACCTCCTGCGGTGGCATCTTGCTGGCCGGCGTCTCAAGTGCGGAAGACTCCCAGGTAGTCGACTTGCGCGTGGCGCTTCCAGTTCAGTCGCCGGGCGTATTCGTCCACGACCAGCCGAACCTCAGGCCAGTCGGGATCCGGATAGTCGTGTACGGCCAAATAGCCGCCCCGCCGCAACCGCGGCAGGGCCGCGTCGAGATCGCGCTTAAATGACTCCGCATCGTGTTCCGTATCCAGCAGCACGAGGTCGAACTGTTCGCCCAGCGCACAGGCAGCAGTCGCTGACCTCGCCTTGCAAAAACTCGACCCGACCCGCCAGGCCGTAGCGCCGGGTCCACTGGCGAGCTTCGATTTGATCGAGCGGATCGACGCTGACCACGCGCCGGCTCTGTTGCACAGACAAACGGTCGCTCGGCCGGCGGTTGTCCCCAATTCCAAAACGTCGCGCCCCGCCGCCAACTCCCACAGCGTCTTGCCTTCTTCGCAAGTCAGCCAACCGGCAATGCCTTCGGGGGCCTGATAGCCTGATCCGACCTGGAAGATGAAATCGCCGTCGAAGTCGGGGGCATACGCCGTCGGGGTGCTGAACGCCGAGCGCAGCGGGGCATGCTGGATCAAGCAGGGGGCCGAGTACCACATCGGCAATCGGAGTTCCGAACAAACCGATACCACCCGCGTATCCTGGGATTCGGCCAGGCGATCCCAACGCTCCAGCGCCGCCAGAATAAACCTTCGCGACAAAACGTAGGTCTGCGCTCCCCAAATCCGGTATTTTTCCCACATGCGATTCGGGCCCGCGTACAACGACTTCGCCAGGCGATATCCCAGGTGCGGCTCTTGCCGCTCCCAGGGCGAGGCAATTAAGTCGGGCATGAACAGGCTGAAATAATCGCATTGATCGCGCCGCAACAAGGGGATCGCCTCCAGGTTTCGCCGTAAGTGGCGATTGACGCGCACGTCGTCCTCCGAGATGACCGCAAAGTCGCAGTCGTCTTCGATGGCCGCTGCGAGGGCGCGCTTGTAGTTGCTCGCGGCCGATTGGGTGCCCACCGGCCAGTCGGCCGGTTGCATGAACACCCGCGGCTCCTCGACCCAGTCGCTTTGGCGATACGACTGCAAAGTCTCTTGCAAGCTTTCGTGATTCGCAGGATAGCTCACCACATAGGCCTTGTAGCGAGGGAAATCGTCTCGTAGCGGCCGAGGCAACTCGTGCAACGCCATGCGCGGCGGATTGCTGCGCAGGCCGCGCTCACCGGGTTGCGTTGCCGGCTGGCCTTCGGCTTCCGCGGCCGGCGTCACGGGCGATAGGGGTGCCGTGGACGTCAGGGGCATCGACGCCGGCAAATGGAAGATGTAGCTGGCGTACTCTTGCTTGTCGCTGCCGGCGTCCTCCCAACCGAAGGCGTAAAGGCCCATACGCCACAGCCGGATGCTGCTGTCGGCCATGATCTTGAACTGACACCGACGCGCACGTTCACACAGCGCGAAATCGTCCGTCAAGTACCACGGTCCCGCCGAGCCGTCTTCGGCCAACAGCGGCATGAACCACGGCACGACCGCCGAGCCAAAACGCTGATTGCACTCGGGCAGCGACAACTGTCGGCGAATTTCTTCGAACACCTCGCGGCGGGTCAACATGAAACCAAACGGCCCGTACAAGATTTCCACTAGGCCGCCGACCTCGCCAAACTGAATCTTCTCCGTTCCCGGCAGAAAGGCGCAAGCCAATTCGCGACTTCGTACCTTCGGATAAATGCCGCAGACGACCGGCTGCCCGTGCCGCCGCAGTTTTTCCACGTCGCCGGGATGGAACGATATGTCGCCGTCGATCCACATCAGCTCATCGAAGCCTGCCGCCAGCGAGTCTCGCACCATCGTTGCACGGACGACTTCGACTGTCTGAGCATCGGCAGCGCGGCGCACTGCATAGCCGCGCCTTTCCAGGGTTTGTAGTCCCTGTTCACATTCCGGCGAAATCGATCCCCGAGCGGGCACCAAAATGACACACGAGGCCGGATTCAAGTTGACTCCTTTATTCCGATATTCCGTGCGCGACGATTCCGAGCGCAAGCGAGCCCATTGTGGCCGCTCGCCAAGGCACCGTCGAGCGTCAGCCGGGACGCATCATCGCTCCACCGGTCGGCGAGGCGTTCGAGGCTGGCACAAACGGACACGCTCCCGAGCCAAGCCCCTCCCATCCATCAGGGCCAGGCAATGCTCGCGCTGCCCAAGGTTCATCAATGAAAACAGCCCGCGCCTCGGCGCTTGTTTGGCCGTCGAGACGCGGACTGTTCATGACGACCCGGAATAGACAAATCACTTTAGAGGCTGCAGACTCTACGTCGATTCGCGAAACGAGTCGGTTACTTGCCGCTGGCCGAGCCGGAGCCACTACCAACTCCAACTGGTGGCGGAGGCGGGGCTTTGGAACCCGAACCCGAGCCCGAACCAGTGCCGGAGCCGCTTCCCGAGCCGGAACCGCTACCGACTCCAACTGGAGGCGGAGGCAGAGTTTGCGAACCCGAGCCTGACCCTGAGCCGCTACCAGTACCACTACCGCTTCCTGAACCGGAGCCGCTACCGACTCCAACCGGAGGCGGAGGCGGGCATTGCGACCCCGACCCCGAGCCGCTACCGGTACCACTACCGCTTCCCGAGCCGGAACCGCTACCGACTCCAACCGGCAGCGGCGGCGGAGTTTGCGACCCCGACCCCGACCCCGAGCCGCTACCGGTACCACTACCGCTTCCCGAGTCGGAACCGCTACCGACTCCAACCGGCGGCGGCGGCGGAGTTTGCGACCCCGACCCCGACCCTGAGCCGCTACCGGTACCGCTACCGCTTCCCGAGCCGGAACCGCTACCGACTCCAACCGGCGGCGGGCATTGCGACCCCGAACCCGACCCTGAGCCGCTACCGGTACCACTACCGCTTCCCGAGCCGGAACCGCTACCGCTGCCCAGGGGCGGGGGAGCAGTCAGCGACCCGCTGCCGCTTCCTGTTGGCGAGGTTTGGGTACTGGTAGTCGACGAAGCAACGGGCGGAGCAACCAGCGCTGGGTGATTGTTCTCTTGGTTGCCTGGCGGCGGGGCAGGGGCGATGGGCACGGCGCTTAGCAAAGTGCGATCGTCCAACGATTCGAGGCTCAACGTACATTTGAATTTCTTGCTATGCGGTTGGGCCCGTTTCGCACGACGCTTAGGGAGACTTTCCGGGAATAGACGACCCAATATGTCTGAAATGGATATGCGCATGTGGTTACCTTTCTCTGGGAAAAGGCCCGCAAACTGCCGGAACCAGCAATTTTTCGATGGATCAGACGTGCCTTGAAGTGTTAAACGAAAGTAGTCCCCGACCGGAGACAGGCTACAACGAAAAATGTCGCAAAATCTTTCGCTGGGGCCCGCCGGTTCGTAATTGGGCGATCCTGAGCAAGCCAGTTATCAAGATAGATCGTTTTTGCCGTTCGCGGAGTCAATGCCCCGCACGCAGAACGAAACGATCAAGTTTCCCGGCTTCGCGCTGGCTCGCGGAGGGTCGCACGGCGCCGCGCAACACAAAGCCCCAACGGGGCACGCTAAGATATGCCGGACAATGCCTGTGAAATGACGCACTCGCGCGCTACAGTCAGGCACGGAGTGCTTGACCTACCAGGCTGATAACGCCGTCAGACACTACGTCGCGCCGGCGGCCCAACGCAGCGCTTCGAGCACGTGCTTTCGGCCGAATTCCGAATTGAGCACGCGCACGTCGTGGCCAATCGCGGTGTAGAAGAAGCGGCCGCCTTCGACCTCGCGCGTCCAGGCGGCCGGATGGTCGGCTCCCATCGGCGAGACATGCATCTCTTTGAACTTTTCGCGCACTGGATCGAAGGTCGATTCGTCGAGTCGCATCAGCACCTGCACGTTGGCCTGGCCGGTTACTGGGCGATCGAAGCAGAGCCACTCCTCGGTAATCCAGATTTCGGGAGCGAACGGACCGACCGCCGGATGCTTGGTTGCCGCCGGATCGATCACGAGCCGGGCACGCGTCCGATCCGAGTCGGCCGCGAAATCGCAACCGACGAGTTGGGCATACCAATCCCAAGCGCTGTGATGCACCGCCGCCGCGTGCATGGCAACAATGCCATGCCCTTGCCGGAACCATTCGATCAACTCGCTTTTTTGCTTCTCGCTCAGGCCTTGGCCAAAGTTGGTCGTGCTGTTGAGCACCAGCACCTGATAGCGCATCAGGTCATCGAGTTCGAGCTTTTCAGGATCGGCGGTCTCATCGATATTGATGCCGTTGTCGAGCGCGAAGTGTAGGAACCAGTGATTGGTCGCCGATGTCGTGGTGTGTCGATACCAGGCGGCGTTGCTATAAACGAGTACGTTTTCCAAGGGCTTGGGCTGTGCTGCAACGCTTGCCGCCGTGGACGCTGAGGGCATCGTCGAATCGGGTGTCATGGGCGAAAAGTCTCCGGCAACGCGTTTGTGGGAAGAAGAGGTTTTACGCAGGCTGAGCAGTTGCAAACGCTGAAATCTTCGTCTCTTGGACTGCGTTGTGCAAGCGTCAGCTTGACGCCGGCATCGTTACGATCGGTTCCGCACAAGGCCGCTTCTTTGGCTCGCATCCATATCTGGTTGTCGGGGGGATTGATTCCCGCATTTTGGCAACTTAGAATCATCTCACCAATCCGTGCTATGCCGTTCGGCATATGCCTGGAGTTCCATTCCGGCATCCTTAGAGTTTCGGGTGATTGGCGGGCAGTACGTGGGCTGCCGCTCGAAACGTCCACGTGACATCCCGATGGAATATCCCGGAGTCGACTAATGTCGTCGAAGAATCGCCGCTCAGGAGCCAAGAAATCTCGCACGGCTCGCAAGCAATTTCGCCGCTTCGGATTTGAAGCGTTGGAGGGTCGGTCACTGCTGACTGCGCTCTTCGTCACGGCGGACACCGATACCAAGAACGGCGAGTCGGATACGATCGCGTTGGTTCAGCCCGAAATCGGCCCCGACGTTACCTCGGTGCCGACCGTCGTGGTGACGGACAGCGGCGGCACCTACAGCGGCTTGCCTTTTGCCGCCACGGCAACCGTCAACGGCACGGCCAGCTTGGAAAACGTCTCGCCGACCTTCGCCTACCATACCGGCACGACGGTAGGTGGCTCCAGCACGTCAAGCGCCCCGAGCATCGTCGGCACCTACACGGTCGTGGCGTCGTTCGCCGGCAGCACGGACTTTACCTCCGCTCTAAGCAACCCGGTGACCTTCACGATCAGCAAAGCCGCCCCCAGCATCACCGTGACCGACGCCAGCGGGACATACAAGAACGCGGCCTTCACGGCGACAACCGCCAGCCTGGAAGGGGTTACCCCAAGCTTGACCTACTATTCAGGCACAGCGCCACGGGCACAGCGTTAAGCGGCGCTCCGACGACGGTGGGCACCTACACGGTGCTGGCCAGCTTCGCCGGCAGCACCGACTACACCAATGGCACGGCGAGCATCAGGTTCACGATCAGTAAAGCCGCCCCCAGCATCACCGTGACCGACGCCAGCGGGACATACAAGAACGCGGCCTTCACGGCGACGACCGTCAGCCTGGAGGCGGTGACGCCGACGCTCTCCTACTACTCGGGCACAAACGCCAGCGGCACAGCGTTAAGCGGCGCTCCGACGACGGCGGGCACCTACACGGTGCTGGCCAGCTTCGCCGGCAGCACCGACTACACCAGTGGCACGGCGAGCACCACGTTCACGGTTAGCCGGGCCACGCCCAGCGTAACCGCGACCGACAATGGCGGAACGTATAACGGCGCGACATTCACGGCCAGCGATACGGTAGCTGGCGTGAACGAGGTGGCTGCGATCAGCCTGGAAGGGGTCACCCTGAGCCTAATTTACTACTCAGGCACGCACGCTACGGGCACCGCCTTGAGCGGCGCTCCGACGACCGCGGGCACCTTCACGGTGCTGGCCAGTTTTGCCGGCAGCACCGACTACACCAGCGGCAGCGGCAGCACCACGTTCACAATCAGCAAGGCCGCGGCGCCGTCGGTGACGGTAACCGACGCGGCAGGCGTCTACAACGCCGCGGCGTTCGTCGCTACTGCCAAGGTGGGCGGAGCGGCCAGCGTGGAAGGCGTCACGCCATCGCTGACCTACTTCTCTGGCACAAGCACCAGCGGCACGGCATTGAGCGGTGCCCCGAAGACGAGCGGGACGTACTCCGTGTTCGCCAGCTTCGCCGGCAGCACCGACTACACCAGCGGCACGGCGAGCACC
Source organism: uncultured Planctomycetia bacterium (assembly GCA_963807715.1). Lineage (GTDB taxonomy): Bacteria > Planctomycetota > Planctomycetia > Pirellulales > PALSA-1355 > CAWECK01. The sequence goes on along the minus strand of CAWECK010000006.1, from coordinate 34,628 downwards.
ACGTTCACGATCAGCAAGGCCACGCCGTCGGTCAGCGTGACCGATAGTAGCGGGGGACACAACAACTCGGCCTTCGTCGCAACCGATACCGTGGCGGGAGTGAGCAGCCAGTCCACGGCTTCGGCCAGCCTGGAAGGAGTGAGACCGACGCTGACCTATTACTCCGGCTCAAGCGCCACGGGAATGGCCTTGAGTGGCGCTCCATCGACGGTGGGTACGTACACGGTGTTGGCCAGCTTTGCCGGCAGCACCGACTATACCAGCGCGAGTGCCAGCACCACATTCGCGATTTCCGCCGTCACGCCGCCGCCGGTGCTGGCCATCGGCGGCTCGGCCGCAATTTACATTCGAGGAAAGGGAGCGATTGCCGTCGTGCCGGCCGCCACGCTATCCACCGGGGACGGCGCGTTTGCCAATGCATCCCTCTCGGTAGTCGATAGGAGCCACATCACCTACCCGAACGATCGATTGGGAATCCGCTCATCCGGCTCGCTGGTCGTTTCCGGCGCGTCGCTGATTTACATGGGCGTCACGATCGGCAGCTTCACGGGGGGCGGCCCATCGCCGCTGGCCATCACATTCAATGCCATCGCCACACAGGCCGCGATCCTGGCTGTCGTCCAGAACGTTACTTTCACCAATCTGAATCCTAAGGGTGCCCTCGCCAACCGAACCATCACGTTCCAGTTAACCGATGGCCAGGGCAACCTCGGCGCGGCAGCAACGCAGACGGTCACGGTGACGACGACGCCGGTGCTGGCATTCAGCGGCTCGGCCGCGAACTACACGCGAGGAAAGGGAGCGATTGCCGTCGTGCCGGCCGCCACGCTATCCACCGGGGACGGCGCGTTTGCCAATGCATCCCTCTCGGTAGTCGATAAGAGCCAGATCACTTACCCGAACGATCGATTGGGAATCCGCTCATCCGGCTCGCTGGTCGTTTCCGGCGCGTCGCTGATCTACAAAGGCGTCGCGATCGGCAGCTTCACGGGGGGCGGCGCATCGCCGCTGGCCATCACATTCAATGCCAACGCCACCCAGGCCGCGGCCCTGGCTGTTGTCCAGAACATTACCTTCACCAACTTGAATCCCAAGGCCACCCTCGCCCACCGAACCATCACAATCCAGTTCACCGATGGTTTCGGCAACCCCAGCGCGGCGGTAACAAAAACGGTCGTGGTCATCTAGACCATCGGTATCCCAGCGGAAACGTAGGCTGGGGGTGCCGGACCTGCCAGGCTTGTCTGCACGATTTCATCAGGGGTCGGTTTTCTCGATTTCTACGACGGCGTCGAATAGTTCACCGCAGCGCAGACCGTCTCGAGTAACGTCGAAGGCAATGAGTTGCACGCCCGCTCGGGCGTCGGGGGCGGCATGAACGCGCAGGCGATACTCGCCACGGGCCTCGGCCGCGAGTCGGACTTCGTACGCGCAGGGTTCGACCGTAAGGCCCGGCGGCACGTGAACCTCGATGCGATCCGTTTGTTCACGGTTCAGAAAGTTGCGCAGGTGCAGCGTCAATTCGACCGTCTCCCCGGCGCGGACCGTCGAACGGTACGGCTGCGCTCGTACCCAGAACGGATCGAAACCATATCGATAGTCTTCCTCGCGGATCAAATCTCGCAACGCATCGCGCATGGCGTAAGACCAGCGGCGATAACGCTCGATGAACGCGGCCGGTTCGGGCATTACGTAGGAGTGGCCGCCCAACAGCAGATCGGGCTTGATCCGCGCGAGGTATTCTGAGCCTAGGATGTAACCCTCTTCGAGAACGGCGCTGTTATGGGCCACGACCGCTTCGTGACCCGTCTGGGCCGGGTCGCTCGGGTCGCCGAAAAGATTGTCCCCGGTAAAGGCGACTCGCTTTCCGTCGATGACGCCTTGTACGCATAGCGCGAACTCGGTTTGGCCGGGCATCCAGTCGACGGTCAACTCGTAGCCCTCCCAATTCAGCTTCTCGCCGTCCTTGAACAGTCGGTCGAAACGTACTCCGTCGATGCCCCGTCCGTAGGCTTGGATCGGAGCGGCGTAGTCGAACCACTCGGGATGCGCCACACGTCGGCCATGCGGTCGAGGGCCCAAATCTCCGCTCCCCACCGCTCGCGCAGGTGTGGAGCCTGTAGAAAGTGATCGCCGTGCATATGCGTGGGAATCACGGCGTCGATGCGTTTGAGTCCGAAATGTTCGCGTAGGCCGACGATGGCGCGGTCGAGCGATTCTTCCTTGATCAACCCGCAATCGATCGCCAGCGCCCGACCGCTGTCGGCGATGATGAGATAAAAGTTCGGATAGTAATCGGGTCCGCGAAACTTGAAGATGTGCGGCGAGACTTGCCAGACGTGCGGCACCTGCGTCGGACGCGAGAGCCGATCTTGATGACTTCCCGAGAACGTCAACACCGGATAGCCGCGCACCAGCAGCCGTTCGAAATGGTGGAGTTTCTCCTGGAACTCGGTGAGTTGCTTGCCCGGCCGGCGAATCGCCGGGCCGTGCGACGGCAAGAGCCAGATCGGATCGTAACCCGCAACCTGGCCGGCCGAGTTGGCCAGGGCCCACACGCCGGCCGCGAAGCCGTAGTCCCATTCTGAATCGAACCAGGTATGCAACCGCGCACCGTCGAGCATAAGATCGCCGCTGAAGGCTAACCAACCTGGTTGGGTTCGCAACAGGTACGACATGGCGCCGGGACTGTTGCCTCGCGTGTCGACGCACCAGAATTCGTGACCTTGCCAGGTGAACGTGTCCATTTTCTCGAAAGCCCGATCGATCCGGATCGGCTGGATTGGCGGACGCACATAACTGGCGCCGTGGATCGTATACGGATCTTGCAACCGCACCTGCATCTTGCGGAAATCGGTCGGCTTTTCGAACAGGGCTCGCTCCGCCAAGGGGGCGGCGCATTGCGCCCCACTCCCCGCCAGGCGCAGCGCGCCTTGACATTGCTCGCGATGATGATGGGTGAACAACACCCATTCGACTCGCTTCACGCCAATCTCGGCCAGGTGATCCAGTACGTCGCCGCTGCCCAGATCAATGAGCAGTGCCGCATCGCCCTCGCGGAGGACCCAAACGTTGCAGGTGTCTGTCCACAGGTATAGGTTGGGATAGGCTTGGGCATCGGGTTGCATAAACCCGGCAGCGGCGGACGCAGAGTCCCACACCGACCCGACGGCGCATAGCAGCGAAAGCAGAAACATCCGCATTCGCGGCCGGAGGTGTGAATTCATAGCGGGGGCTCATCGAAGCTGAATCAAACGAGGACTCTTTGTACTCTACGATCCATCTACTACGGGAACAATACGGCCGCGACTTCCCGTAGGGTCGACTGTGCCGGCCATGGAGTAGGTCACGGCACTCCCGTGCCTGACATAAATGTGATTTAAAGCCCCAACGCGGGCGCGCCATGATAGCCCAGGGTGGAGCGCAACCCTGGGTCAACGTCCCCCCACAATCTAGTGCCCCGTCCAGGCTAAATATTCGGGTTGCCAGAACCGTCGATTTTGGAGAATCTCCGCGTCAACACGGAGGTTCCAATGAACAAAAAGTATATCGTGCGGCTCACGGACGAAGAACGGGCGATTTGCGAGGCGACCATCAAGAAGGAAACGGGCAAGTCGGAGAAACTGCGCCGGGCTACCATCTTGCTCAAGGCCGACGCCGACGGGCCGGCTTGGGATGACGCCAGGATCAGCGAGGCGGTCGGTTGCAGAACGCGGACGGTCGAGAACGTACGGCAAGCAATTGTCCTCGAAGGCTTCGAGGGGGCGCTGTTTCGCAAGAAGCGAGCGACGTCGCCGACGCCGAAGTTGCTTGACGGCGCGGCCGAGGCGAAGTTGATCGCCCTGCGGTTGGGCAAGCCGCCCGCCGGCTTCGGTCATTGGACTTTGCGGCTGCTGGCGGATCAAATGGTGGAGCTGGAGATCGTGGAATCGATCAGCCCCGAGACGGTCCGTCAGACGCTTAAAAAAACGGCATGACCAAGCGGAAAATCGAGTACTGGGTGATTCCTCCTGACGCCGACGGCGAGTTCGTCGCCAGCATGGAGGAGGTGTTGGAGACGTACCAAAAAGCCTACGATCCCAACTGCCCCGTCGTGTGCATGGACGAGCAACCGGTGCAACTCATCGGCGAGACGCGTGTGCCGATCCCGGCAACCAAGGAGCATCCGGAGCGGGTCGATTACGAATACGAACGGAGGGGGACTGCCAGTATCTTCATGTTCGCCGAACCGCTCTCCGGCTTCCGCCAAGCGACGGCTCGGCCGCGCCGCACCAAGGACGATTGGGCTCATGAAGTCGCCCATTTGCTGGACACCCGCTATGCGGGCGGCGAGGGAATCACGTTGGTCTGCGACAACTTGAACACGCACACCAAAGGGGCGTTCTACGAAGCGTTTCCGCCCGAGAAGGCCCGTGACTACGTGAGGCGGATCCATTTCGTTTACACACCCAAGCACGGCAGTTGGCTCAACGTCGCGGAATGCGAGCTGAGTTGCATGACAAGCCAATGCCTGTCGGACCGACGGATCGGCGACCTCGCGACGCTGCAATCCGAAATTGCCGCCTGGTCAACCCGCGTCAACGCGAAGCAACGAGCCGTCGATTGGCAATTCACGATCGACAACGCGAGAGTCAAATTGAAGCGGCTCTACCCGAAAATTTAGTCTGGACAGGGCACTAGAAGCCCAAACGGGGCGCGCTAAGATCTGCCGGAAAATGCCTGTGAATAACGCATTCTAGCACGACTGTCAGGCACGGAGTGCCTGACCTACCGGACTGTCATCCGCCCGTTGACTCGCTTCGAGCGGCGCACCAGGGTGGCCTGTTATCAACGTGCGGCATGGTTTGAAGCCCGCTATAATCTGAAGATTGCAAGACGCGCCGTCGGAAACCACGCCTCCGGCAAAGCACCCGCATCCGGCCGCCGACCAACGCTGCGCGTCGGTGCCCGGTCCACCTTCTCCCGGAGAGAGAAGGGTTTGAAGGCCGGGCATGGCCGGCATAGTCGACCCTACAGCCACTTCCAGGTCCAACCCATGTCCAGCGTCCCCGCGGCTCCTTTGCTTTCGCCCGAATTGCTCGTACAGTTGGAACGGTTGGAACTGGTCAGCCGCAAGGTGTTTCGGGGCCGCATGAAGGGCGAGCGGCGCAGCAAGCGCAAAGGACAGAGCGTCGAGTTCGCAGATTTTCGCAACTACGTGGCTGGCGACGATCTGCGGTTCATCGATTGGAACACCTACGCCCGCCTGGATCGGCTGTTTCTGAAAATGTTCTTCGAAGAGGAAGATCTTCATTTTTTCATCCTGCTGGACGCCAGCCGCTCGATGGATTTCGGCTCGCCCACCAAGCTGCTGTATGCCAAGCAACTGGCCGCCGCCCTGGGTTTTATCGGGCTCGTCCGCTCCGACCGGGTGCGGATCGAAACCCTCGGCCAATCTTCGCGCCAGCCCGGGCCTGTGCTGCGCGGCAGGGCCAGCTTGTGGCGAATGCTGAGCTATTTGGAGGGCATCCAGCCGGGCGAAGAAATCTCGCTGGCCGAAGGGATCAAGAACTTCGTGATCCGCAATTCGGGCAAGGGGATCCTGGTGCTGATCAGCGACCTGATGGACAAGCAGGGCTTTGAAACCGCTTTTCGCTACCTGGTGGCCCAGCAAATGGACGCATACGTGATTCAAGTCTTGTCGGCCGCGGAGATCGAACCCGACGTCAAGGGCGATCTCAAACTGGTCGATTGCGAGGATGCCGATGTCGCCGAAATCACAGTCAGTGCTCCGCTTCTCAATCGTTATCAACAGACGCTGCAAGCTTTCGTCGCCGGCGCCCGCGAGTTCTGCTCGCGGCGCGGCATGAATTACTTGCTGGCGAACACCGAGACCCCGGTCGATCAAATGGTGACCGGATATCTGAGCAAACGGGGGCTCGTGCGATGATTTTCCCGAGCCGGATGCGTCAACTTCCGGATTTCCCTTTGCGGAGCCGCCGCGCATGACCTGGGTCAACATGCTCACCTGGTGGCAATGGTCGCTGTTGGCCCTGGTGCCGCCGGCGATCGTGCTGCTGTACTTTCTCAAACTCAAGCGCGAGCCGCTGGAGGTGCCCAGCACGTACCTTTGGTCCAAGAGCATCGAAGACCTGCACGTCAACAGCATCTGGCAGCGGCTGCGGAAAAACCTGCTGTTGCTGCTCCAATTGCTCGCCGTGGCACTCGTCATGCTCTCCGTGCTGCGGCTGGGCTGGCAGGGGAGCCAGCTCACCGGCGAGCGGTTTATCTTCCTGGTCGACAACTCGGCCAGCATGGCTTCCAAGGATGTGGAGCCCAGCCGGCTGGCCGAGGCCAAACGCCGCGTCGGCGAGTTGCTCGACCAGATGAAGTCGGGCGACCAGGCCATGATCATCAGCTTTTGCGATACCGCCCGCGTCGAACAATTATTCACCGACAATCGCCGGGAACTGCGCCGGCGGTTGGAAGCCATCCAGCAAACTAATCGGGGCACGGCCCTCGGCGAGGCCCTGCGGCTGGCGGCTGGCCTGGCGAACCCGGGGCGCGCGGCCTTCGAGATCAGCGATACGCGTGTCGCCGAAGGAATGCCGGCCACGCTGTACATCTTCAGCGACGGCAAGTTTCCGGACGTCAGCGGGTTTCGTCCTGGGTCAGCTCACGCCGGTTTATGTGCCGATTGGAACGCCGGATTGCGCGAATCTGGCCGTCACGGCCTTCAGCACGAAGCGTCCCGAAGGGAAGCCGGAGAAGCTGCAAGCGTTCGGACGCCTGGAAAACTACGGCCCGCAAGACGTTACGGCCGAGGTCGAGCTGTATCGCGACGGCTCGTTGGTCGATGCCAGCCGCGTCGTGGTCAAATCAAGCGGCTCGGCCGGCGTGGCCTTTGAACTGAGCGACATCCATGCAGGAAACTTGGAGCTCGTGGCGCGGCCGGGCGGAAGCCTGGCGATCGACGACCGCGCTTGGGCCGCGGTGAGCCCGCCGCAACGGACGCGGGTGCTGGTAGTCTCGCCCGGTGACGAGGCCCTGGAACGAGGCCTGGAAAGCGCTGGCGATCTGGCCGAGGTGAAAATCGTGCGGCCAGCCTTCCTCAAGCAAAAGGAATACGCCACGGCGATGGCGGCCGGCCAATACGACCTGGTGATTTACGAATTGTGCCAGCCCACGGACATGCCGGCGGCCAATACGCTCTTCATTGGCGGCCTGCCTCCTGGCGCCGGTTGGACGGCCAGCCCGCGCGTCGCCGCTCCGCAGGTTATTGACGTCAACAACTCGCATCCGCTGATGCAATTCGTCGACCTGGGGAACGTGCTATTCGCGAGCGGCACGCCGCTGAAGCCGCCGGCCGGGGGCACGTCGCTGATCGAGTCGAACCAAGGGATCTTGTTTGCCGTGGCTCCGCGCGAAGGCTGGGAAGACGCCGTGCTGGGGGCCGAAATCATCGCGCCGGACGAAAATGGTGAACTGGCCCGAAACACCGACTGGCCGCTCCGATTGAGCTTTGTGGTGCTGCTGCGAAATGTGATCGAATACCTCGGCGGGCAGCGCGAATCGACCCAATGGACCGCCGTCGGGCCTGGCCGCCTGGTCGCACTGCGAAGCACGCAGCCTGAGGATGTCTTGCACGTAAAAACTCCCGGCGGCAAGATCCTGAACGTGCGGCCGTCGCGTCAAAATAATTTCAACTTCAATGAGACCGAGGAATTGGGGGTTTACGAGGTCCAAGAAGGCCAGGCCATCATCTCTCGCTTTTCAGTCAACTTGTGCGACAGCGCCGAAAGCGACATCCGCCCTCGGCCCGAAAACTCGATCAAGATTGGCTATGTTGAAATCGAAGGGCGGACCCACTGGGAGGGTTCGCGTCGCGAGACATGGAAACCCTTACTGTTGGCCACTCTAGGCGTTCTGCTGCTGGAGTGGTATATCTACAATCGCCGAATCTATATCTAAACAATTGCCGAATCTAAACTGGCCATCCTATCTAGGGCGCCGCTTGATTTCCGAGGGAACGCATGATCAAAAAGGCTACGCTGCCACGAGTTAAACGGCGTTCGCGGGATGAGAATCCACCAAAAAAACGGTCAAAAATTATTCATCGACTGGTCGAAAACGACCTCATCAAGCGAGTTAGCTACGAGCAGTACCGCGAAAAGGTGCGCGACGTCTACAGCGGTCCCCAGGGGGCTCTGCTCGAAGTCGCCAGCATGATTTCGTTGCACAAACCGCTCGGCGACCGGCTGTTGCGTAAACGCATTTTCGACCTGCGCGGGGTCTGCCGCATCCTGGACGTTGGCAGCGGCGCGGGCCAAATCGCCAGCCATTTGCTCAAATACGCCGACGCAGGCAGCAGCATTGTCTGTTGCGATCTGTCGCCGCAAATGCTTCGCCGGGCTCGCATCCGCCTGAAAAGCGATGTGCCGGAACACGTGGCGGCCGACCTGGCGCCATTTGCCATTCGCCGATGAAAGTTTCGACTGCGTTACCTGCGGCTATGTGCTGGAACACGTGCCGGATGCTCGCACCGGTTTGGCGGAAATAGCCCGCGTGATGGTCCCCGGCGGCCGCATGCTGCTGCTGACCACCGAAGACAGCTTCTCAGGCGCTTCACCAGCCGGATGTGGTGCTGCCAGACTTACAACCGGGCAGAGCTCTACCGGACGTGCGAGGAATTGGGATTGATGTTGCGCAAAGAGCTGTGGTTCACCCCGATGCATAAGCTGTTTCGCGCCGGCGGTATCTGCGTCGAGATCGAGAAGCATTAGCGAGTTCTGGACTTTAGACGGATCTGCCCCTTGCACCTCGGCATCGTCAGCGACACGCATGGACACGTGGCTTACACCCGGCAAGCCGTGCGAATGCTCTCCAGCTTGGGGGTCGACGCGGTGCTGCATTGCGGAGACATCGGCTCGCCGGACATCGTGCCGCTGTTCGCGGACTGGCCCACCCATTTCGTGTTCGGCAATGTCGACTACGACGTCCACGCTCTGCGCGCCGCGATTGACGCCGCCGGCCAGACGTGCCACGGCCTTTGCGGCGATTTGACTCTGGCGGGAATTCGCATCGGGTTTCTGCACGGTCACGACGGGACTCTTTTCAACGAAATGATTGCCAGCGGCGACTGGCAACTGATCTGCTATGGCCACACGCACGTGGCCGAGCGGCACCAGGATGGACTGACTTGGGTGCTTAATCCCGGGGCCTTGTATCGCGCGGATCCCCATTCGCTGGCCGTCGTCGACTTACCCGAGTTGGCAATCCAGCATGTCACGCTGTAAGCCGTCGGAAAGTCGATCGGCCGTCGCGCCGCGTCAGCCAGCCAGCTTGGTAATGCGGTTGATCGGGATGATGACTTCCGCTTCGGTCGGGCGAAAGCGGTACTGCATCAGATACGCGTCCTCTGTCGTGTCATCGTAGAAGTCGCGCAGCACGGACACGGCGCGAAATCCTTCGGTGCGGAAGAAGAGTTGGGCTGGCAGGTTGGTCTCCCGCACTTCCAGCATGATCCGCGTGCGCCGCTGATGCGACAGTTTGCCGACCAGCTTGGCCAGCATCTGGCGGCCGACGCCGCGCCGGCGGAAGGCTCGGCTGACGGCAAAATTCATGACGTGCAGCCGGGTCTTGTGTAGTTCGTAAATCATGAAGCCAACGACCCGGTCGTCGTACTCGGCCACCATTCCGATGCAGTTCCGCTGCCGCAAACAACGAATAAAGTCGTCCTCGCACCAGGGAAATTCGAAGCTCTCCTGCTCGATGTCGAGCACTTCGTTCATATCCCGCCGGATCATCCAGCGGATGTGAACGCGAGCCTGCTGCTGCTTTGGTCGGAACTCATATTCGGCCTCCTTGCTTATCGGGCTCGCCCCCCGCGTGAAAGGCTGTCTTTGCCATCGCCGGCCAAGACAGCTCACCGCCGTATCCATCGCGGCGCCCTGGCGATCAACGTCGGTTCCCCACGGGAACCGACGCCTGAAAGTCTCATCGGCGCCCCCTCGTGGTGGCTGGCATAAGACTACCGCCAATCGCTGAAAAACGAGGTCTTACGGTATCAAATGAAGCGCCCTCTGCCAAGATGAACTCTCGGCCAGTTGAAGGGCTTGGCATCAATGTTTGCCGTATTTCGTGGAACACCACCAGCCATGATTAAGCATCGGCCGGATGTTTTCCGTGCTTCACCGTGATCGGAGTGGATTCGTGGTCCAACTCGGGCCGCTCACGCCTGGGCTGGGGGCCACGGAATTCCAGTTGCCCGTGGGCATAACGTTGTCCGCATCACGTGACAGAACCGCTGAGCCAGACGCATTCCGCAAGGGATTTGCCGAGCTGCCAGCGTTGACTTCGAATGAAATCTGTCGGTCCAAGGAGAAGACTTTTCGCCGTTCGACGGACGACATATCCGGACGCAATCGCGAGCGATCAAATGCTGGCTGCTGGGGTGGCTGCACTGCTGCGACTGCGCCCGCCCGCCATTTCATTTTGACCTGCACGGACGAGTCGAACCGGCCGGGCTCAGTGAATCCGGCGGATGGGCCTATCGGCGAACGTTGGGAAGTCGCGGAAGCTCCGATGCGATCCTCCTGGCGGAGCGGATTGCCAATCTGTGAATTGCCCTTCAGCGGCGTGATTCGCTCGAGCGGTTGCGGGGGAGCCAGGAGAGCCGGCTTTGCTGGTTGACTGGAAACGGATTGTTCGCGCACCAAAAGTGCGCAGGTTCCGATCGACCATGGGTCCTGCCAGATCAAGGGGTTGCGGCACCTCTCGCTTCATTTGGGGCGGAGTCTGCGGCTCGGATGCTAGCACGAAGAGCGGCGGCGCCGGGGGCGGCGGGGGCGAGTCTTGGGGCCCCCTAAACCTAACGAGTTTGGCGGGCCTTTGGGGATCGAGCCTCAGCGTGTCTCGTTTTTCCGCTGCCGCAGGCTTGGAGTCCTGGTCGAATGCATTGCTTTCCACTCCCTTGTCAGTGGACCCGCGACGCCGTTGCATCCGATAGCGATCGTCCGAGCGGTTTTCGGCGAGGCCCGAGCTGTCCGTGCCATAAGTCCTTTGCGGAGCAGTCTCGACAGCTCGAGCCCGTTGCCCGTGCAACAGCGACACGCCCAAGCAACACCCGATCAGCAAATGACGCGTGAACATCGGAACATCCTTCCTGGTCGCTTGCCCGAGGTCTCCGGTAGTTGGCCGGCCGAAGCTTTGCCACAGCTCGCCGGCGCCTCGGAAAATCCTCGCCAGCCGGGCCATTCTTGCTAATCGGCAAAGTTTGCCACGTACGATGAACCTTTTAGGTAAAACGGCGGTCAAGACTGGGCATAACCGCTAGCACGGATGGCCCTTGCCGAAGCCGAACTGGTAAGCGATCATACCCAGGTGTTTACCAATTGTGCCCGGCGCGCGTGGGACTCGTCGCGGATAGTGCCCCTTTTTGCCGGGCGAAGGCGTAAGGGCCAACCAACTGATGGATGTTGCCACCGTTTGGAAAGACTTCTTTCGCAATTGGCCGGCCGATGTCGATCGGCGGGGCATTTTGGTCACCAACTATGACGAGCAGATTCCGTTCGACGGCTTCCTGACGAGCGAAACGATGGTACTCGTCGAGCGGCGCGCTCCCGACACCGTGGGTGCCCGAAAGGTGTTGATTCCGTTTCAAAACATTGTGGCCATCAAGATCACGGACGTCATCAAGGCGAAGTCGTTTCAGGCGGCCGGATTTGAAGATGCACGGCCGCGCAAGTAACAGCCGCCCAAGCGACGGCCCCCAAGTGATCGTCTCGCAACCGACCTCCGTGAACCCCCTCGAACGATTCTCGACCGGCGTGCCGGGACTCGATCCGCTACTCGGCGGCGGGCTCATACCGGGCACCCTCACCGTGGTGGCCGGCGCCAGCGGCATCGGCAAGACGCAGCTCGGCCTGCAGTTTGCCGCCGCCGGACAGCCGCAGGAGGGACACCGCGGCATCATTTTTGACATGAACGCCCGTGTCGACTCGCAAAGCCACGCCGAATATGCCCAGCGAATGTTCGGGTGGAAACTGAGCGAAGCCGACGCCGAACAGACGGCCGAGCCGCAAAATCTATTGAATCCGAACCACAATCCCGGCGATTTCCTGCACGTATTTCGCCACGACGGGCGCCGGCTGAGCCAGCGCGACGTGAGCTTCGACACCTGGCACGACTGGCAGGCGGAACTGGCGGCGAAGTTGACCGCAACCATCGCTTTTTTCTACGGCAATTTCGCGCGCGGCTGCCGTCGGGCCGTCGTCGATGGAGTGGAGCCCACCGAGTGCCAGAGCCAATCGATCCAGTTCGAGCTGTTCGAGTATGTCTATCACCAGATCATGCGCAAGGAATACGATTGGGTTGCCCGCGATTTGCTGCGGCAAAACTTTCGCGCCCACAGCGACTGGGTGGCGGCCCACGCGTACGATCACAAGCGGGTCGCCTGCTTGCTTCTATACACCTCGCACGAGACGATGCTCGACCGCCTGATCGAGCGTCCTCTGGATGACGGCGACCTGCTGGCCGGCGCCAACACGCTCATTTATTTGGGCAAGGTGCGCAGCGGCCAGCGGCTCGACCGAGGGCTGTACATCGCCAAACACCGAGGCAGCGACTGCTCCGACCACATTGCGACCTATCGCATCGGCGATGACGGCTTGCGCATGGACGAAGCTTAATCGCAGATCACCCGCCGCCCAGTTCTCCCCAATGCGGGCCATCATCCACCGGCAGAGCCTTGGCCGCGCGTTTCGTCGGGCGGCGGAAACAGGCGTTGCCAAACGGTTTTCTTGGGTTTCGGTCCGTCCGGGCAGATCGGCGGGATCCGCTCTAGGCCGCTCGGGTTGAGTGCCGGATCGGGCGATCGCGTCACCAAGGGATTCGGCGCGCAGGCACTGCCTCCAGCTAGCAGCAACAACGAAATCCAGACGACACGTCTCACGGTTTGCGCACCTTTCTGGCCCGGAAGTTCGGCAAAGCTAGCCGTTCCTACCGTCCGTCATCGGCGGCCGGCGCCGTGCGTCTTGGAGAATTCTGATTCTGCCGGTTGCGCCGCGTCTACAGCGCCCCGATTACCAATAGCTGGGGCATGGAAGCATTCGGCTACCGCCCTTGCATCGTCCGCGCCTGGGCCATGGCGTCTTCGGCTTCGGGGATCTTGCCGGCGCGCTGGAACGTGACGCTCATCGCCGTGAAGCTGAAAGGATCGCCGGGCTCGAGCTGGCAGACCTTTAGGCCATGGCGAATCGCTTCGTCGTGCCGCTTCAGCCGGCCGTACAACACTGCCAGGGCCGAGTGGGCCAGGGCATAGTCCGGCTCCTGGGCCACGAGTTCCAAAAGCTTCGCCACCGCCTCCTCCGGCTTGCCGGCATCCTTCAAGCGGTCCGCCTGGTCGTAAAGTTCCTCTTTAGTGGACATCAAAAAGTCTCCCGGAAAGGCGAATTGGGCGAATAGAGAGATGGATGCATCAGCTACGGCGGCAGCCGGCATTTTCGGGCACTAGCAAAGCTATCCATTCTCTCGAATCTCGCCCGCCGGGCAAGGAGGGGGCGTTTCCAACCGGCATGGATTGAAGTTCGACCAGTGGCTCGCCTGATCCGCCTAAATGGCGTTGAGACTATGTAGTTAGAAAAACCCGCTGGCCGGCTCTTCGTCCGCCAGATCAAAGGCGTCGCGTCGGTTTGCCGGGCCGAAGCAATAAATTCGCTAAAATCGGCATCTTTGGGTGAACTGTTAATACTGGCACAGCCGATAACACTTAGCGGAGTCAGTTTCCCTCTTCGTTCAGAGGCGTACCGAAACCTCCACCTCGCTTGGCCCGCGCGAGGAGTCCCACGGGACGAAAACAGCCACCACGGCAGCCGGGTTATGGTCTCGCATCCGAAAGGTCGTTGCCGGTGAACATTCATCCCTTGGCGATCGTGAGTCCTCAGGCAACATTGGGCACGGACGTGACGGTGGGCCCATTCTGTATCGTTGAGCCCGATGTCGTCCTTGGCGATGGTTGCACCTTGGCTAGTCGGGTCGTGGTGAAAAGCGGCACCACGCTAGGCGCCAACAACCACTTGTGGGAAGGAACCGTGGTGGGCGGACTACCGCAACATACCCGGCCTCCCGCACAATTCGGCCGGTTGGTCATCGGCTCGGGGAACACCCTGCGTGAAAACTGCACCGTCCACCGCGCTCTGCATGCCGGGGCGCAAACTGTCATCGGCGATAACAATTACCTGATGGTCGGAGCCCATATCGCCCACGATTGCCAGGTTGGCAACCACACCGTCTTTGCCAACAACGCCCTCCTTGCCGGGCATGTCACAGTGGGGGATCGGGCATTCATCTCGGGCGCCGTCGCGGTGCATCAGTTTTGCCGGATCGGGGCGCTGGCCATGGTCGGCGGCCATGCCCGGGTCGTGCAGGACGTGCCGCCGTACATGATGGTGGACGGCACCAGCGGCTATATCGTCGGGCTGAACCTGGTCGGCCTGCGGCGCAACGGTTTCAGCGCCGAAGAGGTCGTGCAGCTCAAAACGGCCTACCGCTTGATCTATCGTAGCGGCCTGAAATGGACCGAAATTCTCGATCAACTCAAGCGTCGTTTTGAAGTCGGCGCCGCGGGCGAATTTCATCGATTTCTTTCGGAGGGGACTCGCGGCTTTGTCCAAGAGCGGCGGATGCCTCCCAATGCCACCCTGAAGCTGCGGCGGGCCTCGGATGACGAGCAGCACAGCCAGACGTTTCAGGTCAAAGCCGGCTAAAGCGGGAAGAAGTTAACACCGGTTGCCCTAAGAATTCAGCAAGCCGGCAGGAGCGCCACGGAGGCGTTCTTGCCGGCTTGCTTAGTTTACCCGTCAGGCCCTGCTAGCCCCATTAGACGCCCCGACCCGCGGCTGGCTCCCTCCCTCCGGCCTCCAGGCCCCGGCGACCGAGGTTAAGCTGTCGATGAAATTGCAGTTGCAAAGCGTATACCGAGTGGTACACTAACTCCCTTATGTTTTTGTATCAATCGAACGTAGGAAAGTCTTAGCCACCAAAGCGTAGAGCGAGGCTGCGGCTGTCAGGACTCCACAAGGGTCAAACGGGCCGCAAAAAAAGCCGTCAGGTGTGGCGGCCGTCAAATTTGGCGGCCACGGGAGTCGTTGCCAAGAAGGTTTCCAATGGGGAGACCGTCGTGCGGCGAATCAGCGTAGCAAAGACAGAGTTGTTGCTAGTACAGTGTTGTTTCCAGGACAGTGTTGTTGCTGGTACACGCGGGCTTGTCGTAGGGAAGCCGGATTTCTCGTAGAAAAGTTCAGGGCGTAGCCGATGTCGATTACCAAAGAGCGCAAACAGGGGTTGATTAGCGATTTCAAACGAGGCGATACCGACACGGGCTCGCCTGAGATTCAAATCTCGGTTTTGACGACGCGGGTCGCTGATCTCACCGAGCATTTGCGCACCCACAAAAAGGACTACGCCAGCCGGCGCGGTCTGTTGGCGATGGTCAGTCGGCGACGCCGTTTGTTGGACTACCTGAAGCGAATAGCGCCCAGCGCTATCTCGACATCATCCGCCGCCTCGACATCCGCAAGTAGCTTCTTAGTCTTCACTTTCGCTGCGGTGGCCGGCCTGGCCATCGATCTTGTGAACCTGTCGGCCATTTTGGCATCGATTCGCTTCGCCTACTCTCAGGTGTCGCCAGCGTATGCGGTGCGCGGCGCGCGCTAGGATAGTCAACGCAGGTAGGAAATCAAACCTTGAAAGTACGTGTTGAGAAACAGATCGGTGCCCAGACGCTTTCCATCGAAACCGGAGTCCTGGCCAAACAAGCGGCCGGTAGTTGCCTGGTGCAATACGGCGAGACCGTCGTCCTCGCGGCTATGGCCACGGCGCCACCGCGAGTTGGCTTCGCCGACTTCTTCCCGCTGACTTGCGATTATCGCGAGCGGACCGCTGCGGCCGGCAAATTCCCCGGCGGGTTCATCAAGCGAGAAGGCCGGCCGACCACCAAAGAAACGCTCACCGCCCGGCTCATGGACCGACCAATCCGGCCGCTGTTCCCCGAGTGGTTCAAAGACGAAGTGCAAATTCAAGCCTTCGTCCTCTCCAGCGACAAGCAAAACGACGCCGATGTCTTGGCGATGAACGGCGCCAGCGCCGCTCTGACCATTTCCCATTTGCCGTTCCAGGGCCCCATCGGCTCGGTTCGGTTGGGTCATGTGAACGGCCAATGGGTGCCGTTTCCCACGCAAGATGAACTGGAAGAGAGTGATCTCGACCTGATCGTCTCCGGCAGCCGCGAGGCGGTGCTGATGATCGAGGGCTTTGCCCGCGAAATGCCGGAAGACCTGATGTTCGAGGCCATCTTCGAGGCCCATCGGCTCGTCCAGGAACTTTGCGACCTGCAACTGGAACTGGCCGCCAAGCTTCAGGTCGTCAAAAAGCAGTACGAGATCCCGCCGGCCGACGGCATTTACGAACTGCTGAAGCAGAAACACTATGCCGATCTCACAGCGGCCAAGACCACCTCGGGCAAGCATGCCCGGGCCGATGCCGTCAGCGCCCTTGAAGAACGGGCCAAGACCGCATTGATTCCCGACCCGAAGGCCGAAGGGGCCCTGTGCGTCAACGCCTTCGGACACGCCTGGCACGAACTCGAATCGCGCGTGATGCGCGATCTGATCCTGGCCGGCACGCGGGCCGATGGCCGCGACGGCAAGACCTTGCGGCACATCGAGTGCGACGTGGACCTGCTGCCGCGCGTGCATGGTTCGGCCCTGTTCCAACGGGGCGAAACGCAATCGCTGATCACCATCACTCTGGGCACCGGCCGCGACGAACAGCGGGTCGACGGGCTGATCGACGAATACTCGAAGAAGTTCATGCTCGACTACAACTTCCCCTCGTTCTCGGTGGGCGAAGTGCGACCCATCCGCGGCCCCGGCCGGCGCGAGATCGGTCACGGCGCCTTGGCCGAGCGGAGCGTCAAGCCGGTGTTGCCGGACCCCGACGACTTTCCCCTATACGATTCGCGTGATCTCCGACATCCTCGAATCGAACGGTTCGAGCTCGATGGCCAGCGTCTGCGGCGCGACCCTGGGATTGATGGCGGCCGGCGTGCCGATCAGCAATCCGGTGGCCGGCATTTCCATCGGCCTGGTCAAGGAGGCCAGCGCGCTGGACCCTGCTGACCGACATCATCGGCGACGAAGACCACTACGGCGACATGGACTTCAAGATCGCCGGCACGCAGAACGGCATCACCGGCATCCAGCTCGATCTGAAAATCGCCGGGATCGACGCGGAGATCGTCGCGGGCCACTTTGAGCTCAGGCCCGCGAGGCCCGCATCGAGATCCTGCGCAAGATGCTCACCACGATCTCGCGTCCCAGACCGGATATTTCCGACTGGGCGCCGCGGTTGCTGCGGACCAAGATTCCGCCCGACAAGATCGGCGCTCTCATCGGTCCGGGCGGCAAGACGATCCGTGCCATCCAAGAGTCGACCGGCGCGGTGCTGGAGGTCGAAGACGACGGCACCGTGACCATCGCGTCGAACGATGCCGAAGGGGCCCGCGAGGCACTCAACCGCGTCGAGGCCCTGACGGCCTCGGTGCAGGTGGGCCGGATCTATCGCGGCCGCGTCACCAGCATCAAGGAGTTCGGGGCGTTTGTCGAAATTATCCCGGGCAAAGACGGCTTGTGCCACATCAGCGAATTGGCCGACGACTACGTCAAGAGCGTGGCGGACGTTTGCAGCGTGGGCGACGAGATGCCGGTCAAGGTGATCGCCATCGACGAGCAAGACCGGGTCAAGCTCAGCCGCAAGCAGGCCCTGCGCGAGCTGAACAGGCCGGCGCCGGCGACGCCGAGCGAAGCCTGATCGAAGAACCAACCAGCTCACAAGCGCCCGCGACCGACTTAGTCGGTCGTTGGGCGTTTTTTTTACCGACTGGCGATGCCTGACGGACGACCCGCCATGAACGAACCAGCCTGACATGCCATGAAAAACCGCATCCTCCCCGCCGAAGAAGTCAATCGCCGGCTGGTCGAGCAGTACACCGAGATCGCCGCGCTGGCCGGCGGCTTGGCCCATGAGATCAAGAACCCGCTGTCGACCATCCGCCTGAACATGGAACTGCTGGCCGAGGACTTCGACGGGGCCGAGTCGCCGCGCGAACGCCGAGCCTTGCAAAAGATCGAAGTCGTGCAGCGGGAATGCCAGCGGCTTGCAGAACCTGCTCGACAACTTCCTCAGCTTCGCCAAGATCCGCTCGCTGCGGCTCGAACCATCGGACCTGAACCAGGTGATCAAGCACGTGCTCGACTTCTTCCGCCCCAAGGCCGAAGCGGCCGGCATCGAAGTGATTTGTTATCTGGACCCGGACCTGCCCAGCGTGGTGCTGGACCGCGAAAGCTTTCATGGGGCCCTGATCAACCTGGTGCTCAACGCCCAGCAGGCCA
This sequence comes from uncultured Planctomycetia bacterium, assembly GCA_963807715.1. Classification (GTDB taxonomy): domain Bacteria; phylum Planctomycetota; class Planctomycetia; order Pirellulales; family PALSA-1355; genus CAWECK01. The sequence goes on along the minus strand of CAWECK010000006.1, from coordinate 16,200 downwards.
TGCCCAGCGGCGGCCAACTGGTGGTTCGCACCAAGCAAACGGCCGTCTGGCGTCGCCCTGGACCTGATCGACACCGGCGTGGGCATGGACGAAAAAACCCGCAGTCAGATCTTCGACGCGTTCTTCTCGACCAAGCAAGGAGGCTCGGGCCTGGGCCTGCCGACGACGCGCAAGATCGTCGAAGCCCTGGGGGGCCAGATCAGGGTGCAAAGCGAAGTCGGCAAAGGGACTCAGTTCACCATCGAACTGCCGGTGCCGGCCCGACTGACGGCGGTGAAATAGGCCGCGGCTTCGTTGGTGAAAGCAGAATGTCCCCCTTTGTCCGTCCTCGTTCATTTGATGCTCGTCGAATCGTGTGTTGATGCCCTTGATTTGCGCGACGGCGGTGTCGACGGCTGGATACGAACACGTTCCAAAGTCGAAACAATGCTCTTTGCGCTTCTCAGTAGCAATAGCCGGCGGCCATTGCTACTGAGGGCGGCGGACGCTGCGCAACCGGCAACTCGCGCACGACTTCTGTCCCAGGCCGCCGACGGCCCTCCAGATGCTTTCGTCCCTCCTCTTCCTTTGATCCGGCGCACGCGACACAAGTGGCACGGGGCGTAAACGCGGCCGCCGCAGCCAGGGCAATGAATCAGCGGGCCGGTAGGTTCCTCAAGCTCGCTTTCCACAACTTGTTGGGACGAGTAGTCCGGACGCGAACCGTTGGCGATGCCGGCCACCGTGCCCCGGCTGACTCCGGCCAGCTTGGCGATCTTGCACTGCGACAGCTTGTCGTCAGCCAACAGTCGTTCGACCAATTCAATTCTGCTTTGCTCGACCATTAAAAGATTCCTCCTGAAAAAATCTCGGCGCGGCGGCTTGTGCGAGCGACTGGCAGCGGCGCGTTGTCGTCAACGTGTCATGAGGCTTCCTAAACGGCTGGCGGGCAGCACCACCGGGTTGGGCATTTTGTGGCTGGAGAGTCGTGGTTCTGATTTCTGGCAAGGTTTGACCGCTTTCCCGGGCACGAAGTGGCTGTTGAACGGGAGACTCATGCTCGATGCTGTCGATAGTAATGCATAAAGTGGCTACATTATGATCATATTTTTAAACAATTTTTTGACAAAATTATTCCATTTATGCACCCTCCATAAGTTGTGTAACTAATCCATAAATCTCATGCTAACTATATGTTTCGTCTATAGTTGGCGAAATTCGACCATGACATTTCATCCAAAACACATCCCGGATCAGCGGCTAAAAAATGACTTTTGAATCTTCTGGTCCCGAGCAACTGAACGAGGTGGCGTTGCACCTGTTGGACGTTTGCGTTCCGTTAAGGAGCGTGGCTTGCCGCAGCGGGGATGAGTAACTGGGGGAGGTCTCCCTGCACGGCAAGAAGGCCCTGGATTGGATTGCGCGGCTGGAAGAACGGGCCCCTAGGACCGAGGCTGACTTGGAAGTGCAGGTCTGCAAAGCTCAAGGGGCTCTCTCGATGCGCCACTGCGAAGCCCGGAGCACGCTTTGAGCGGGCGGCTCTGGGAGTTAGCCGGCCGAAACGCTTAACCAGACACCGGCGAATCGCCTCTTTCAGAGTCTCGCCTAAGGGCATAACAGCCTGGTGAAGAATCCTCAGGGAACATCGAGTCGCCTTCTGCGAAGCATGCGGCCCCCGAGTGGCCAGTCTCTTGAGCGATCCTCCTTCAGGGAGCTTGAGCCGCCTGTCTCAGGCCAAAAACGATTTCAAGCACCGCCACTACCGTCTGCCGGTCGCCCCTAGCCCACTGCCGCCCATTTCCGTTATCATCGGACTGATGGTAGTCGCTGAATCCGCGAAACGTGCCGCCGTCGACCGCACGCCGGTCCGCGTCCTCATCGTCGACAATGACGCCCCCCACGCCCAGGCCGTGGCCGAGAGCCTGGAGCGGGTCGGTTACCACTGCACCGTCGCCACCAGCGGGCCGGAAGGGATCAAACGCATCGAGCAGGACGCGTTCGACCTGGTAATCACCGACCTGGTGATGAACGATGTCGATGGTTTGCAAGTCCTGGCCCGCACCAAGGAGGCCCTCCCCGACGCGGAAGTGGTGCTGGTCACCGGCCACGGCACGATTCCCTCGGCGGTCACCGCCATGCAGCAGGGAGCCTTCAACTACCTGCTCAAGCCGCTCGACCTGGGCCAACTGCGGGCCGTCGCCGAAAAGGCCGTCGCCAGCGTCCGCCTGCGGCACGCCAACGCCGAGTTGAACCGCCGCCTGGACGAACGCTTTGGCTTCGAGGGAGTCATCGGCTCCAGCTCGCAGATGAAGGACGTCATCGAGCGGCTCAAACGAATCGCTCCCACCGACGCCAGCGTGCTGATCGAAGGGGCCACCGGCACCGGTAAAGAACTGGTCGCCCAGGCGATTCATCAAAACAGCCCGCGCAAGAACAAGCCCTTCGTGGCGCTGAACTGCGCGGCCCTCAGCGAGAACATCCTGGAGAGCGAGCTGTTTGGGCACGTCCGTGGCGCCTTTACCGACGCTTCCACCGACCGGATCGGCAAGTTCGAGTATGCCCACGGGGGCACGTTGTTTTTGGACGAAGTGGGCGACATGCCCATGGCCACGCAGATCAAGCTGCTGCGCGTTCTGGAGAGCAGCGAGATCACGCGGGTCGGCTCGAATGACGTGATCCACGTCAATGTGCGCATCATCTCGGCCACGAACCGCAACCTTGAAGAGTCGATCGCTGTCAGCTCGTTCCGTAGCGATCTGTACCACCGGCTGAAGGTGATCACGATCGCGCTCCCCAGCCTGGCCGAGCGCAGCCAAGACATTCCGCTGTTGATCGAACATTTCGTGAAGCTATTCTCCAAGCGGCATCACAAGACCGTCAAGAGCATGTCGACCGCCGCCCGGCGGCGGCTGTTGGCGTTCGATTGGCCCGGCAACGTGCGACAACTGCGCAACGTGATCGAAAGCATGATCGTGGTCGACTACGACGAGGTCCTGGACCTGGACGATTTGCCCTCTGAACTGGCCGGTAACACCGAGCCCGCCGCGGCCGGCAACGGCAGCCTGGCCAGCCTGGTGGGCAAGCCCCTTTCGGAAGTCGAACGGCTATTCATCGCCGCGACCTTAGAACAGATGGGGGGCAATCGCGAAAGCGCCGCGGAGATGCTGGGCATCGGCCAACGCACGTTGTACCGCAAAATCAAGGAATTCAATCTTTAAATGCGGAATGCTGAGTTAGGAATTCGTAATTCCGCATTCTGTTCCTGGAGTCTGCATGTCGGTAATTCACCAGTTATCGCCGGGGGTGGTCAATAAGATCGCCGCCGGCGAAGTCATCGAACGGCCTGCAAGCGTCGTCAAGGAGTTGATGGAGAACTCCGTGGATGCCGGCGCCCGCCGGATCGAAGTCACCGTGGCCCAGGGAGGCCTGGAACTGATCCGGGTGGCGGACGACGGATCGGGCATCAGTCCTGAGCAACTGCCGCTGGCCGTGGCCAGCCATGCCACCAGCAAGATCCAGGACGCGGACGATCTGTTTCGCGTGCAAACGCTGGGGTTTCGCGGCGAAGCCTTGGCCTCGATCGCCGCCGTCAGCCGGCTGGTGCTGCGCAGCCGGACCACGGCCGAGGCGGGAGGGGCTGAACTGGAAGTCGCCGGCGGCCAAAGCCGCGATGTGGCCCCCTGCGGCTGCCCGGTCGGCACGACGATCGAGGTCCATAATCTGTTCTTCAATACGCCGGTGCGGAGAAAGTTTTTGCGCAGCACGCAAACCGAGATGGGTTACGTGGCCGAAGCCTTTACCCGAATCGCGCTGGCCCATCCCCGCATCCACTGCACGCTGCGGCATCAACTGCGCGTGGTGCATGAATTGCCCCCCGCTTCGGATTGGCGTACCCGGATCGAAGCGTTCTTTGGAACGGAAGTGAGCGAGGCCCTGATCGCGGTCTCCAGCGACGAGGCCGGCGTGAGCGTGAGCGGCTATGTCGCCAATCCCAGCCACAGCCGGGCCAACCCACGGATGCAGTACTTATTTCTTAACGGCCGGGCCATCCGCGACCGCGCCCTGCAGCATGCCCTCGGCGAAGCGTACCGCGGACTGCTCCTGACGGGCCGCTATCCGATCGCGTTTTTGCGCATCGAGATGCCGCCGGAACTCGTGGACGTCAACGTTCATCCCACGAAGCTCGAAGTCCGATTTCAGGAGTCCGGGCGGCTCTACAGTCAACTCTTGGGAACCCTCCGCGGCAAATTTCTGACGACCGATCTGACGGCCCGCTTGCAGCCGGTCGCCCCCAACGAGGCGGCCGCGGCCCACGACGCCGGTCGGGCCGACCAGCTACGCCGCAATCTGGTCGATTGGGCCAAGGGCCAACTGCAAACCGTCGCGACCAGCAGCGCCGCGGCCGGCGGTGCTACCGAGCCGGGTGTCGCGCTGCTTGGCGCTGAACCAGAACTTGCCGGGTTCCGCGGCACTGTATTCCCAGACACTGCGCCGGCCGGCGGGACATCCGCCGCGGAGTCGGGCCGGCTCCGTTTCGGGACCGATCATGATTTGCCGCCGCACGGGCCGCTCGAACTGGTGCGGCTCGACCGCAGTTGGCCGGCCGTTGGCCGCGGCGGCGAGAACACCGGTTACAATCCGGCCGCCGCCCAGTTGGCAGCGGCAGCCGTTGAGCCCGGTTCCACGCGAATCGCAGGACCGGAGCCGGGCCGTGGAAACAAGATACCGGCCTTGCAAGTGCATAACCGCTATCTGATTGCCGAAACGGACGAAGGGGTGGTGGTTATCGACCAGCACGCCTTACACGAACGGATTTTATACGAGCAATTGCGGGAAAAAGTTCTGGCCGGCGTCCTGGAGTCGCAGGCCTTGCTGGTTCCCGAGCCTGTCGATTTGAGTCCTGCCGAAGCGGCGGCGGTGCTAGAATCCCGGGACGTCTTGGCCCAATTGGGCGTTGCGATCACGCCGTTTGGCGGCGGCACGGTGTTGGTTTCCAGCTATCCGGCAATGCTCGCCAACGTCCCGCCTGCCGAGGTTCTGCGGGACCTGGTCGATAAGCTGCTTGCCGGCGGCAAGTCTCCGGATCGGCGGGACTTGCTCGATGAACTGTTGCACATGATATCCTGCAAGGCGGCCATCAAAGCGGGCGACCGCTTGAGCGGCGACGAGATCGCCGCGCTGCTCGACCAGCGGCACCTGGCCCAGGACGCGCACCATTGCCCTCACGGGCGGCCTACGGCGCTCATGTTTACCCGGGAAGAGCTCGACCGCCAATTCAAGCGAACCTGAATTACCCAGCCTGCGTCCTCGCTCAGGGAATGTAAGCCGGTTAAGATTGCGCAACCCGCTCGTTCCCGGCGGCTCGCTGGGTATAATCAGCTGACGGCGGCGGGAAGAGTTTTCGGCTCTCGGGCCGCGTTTGGGAACCCAGAGACGCAGTCCCTGGGCTTTTCAGGGACCGCAATGCCGCCGTTGGGGCGGATTGTCGCGCTGGCTTGCCGTTGCGGTGGTCGTTTTTGTGAAGTCATCAATTTCTCCAGCTCCAAGGTCCACTGCCTTACGCCCATGATTTGTGTCAGCATTGCCCGCGGGCGCCACCGCCATGTGATCGCCGAGCATCGCCACCTGGTGGAGCAGGGGGCCAAGTTGGTGGAACTGCGGGTCGACTACCTCGAAGGCCAGGTGAACCTCAAGCGGCTGTTGGTGGATCGCCCATCGCCGGTAGTGATCACGTGCCGTCGCGAGCAGGATGGGGGCAAGTTCAAGGGTAGCGAGGCGGCCCGGTTGATGTTGCTACGAACCGCAGTCGCGGAAGGGGCTGATTACGTCGACCTGGAAGAGGACATTATCACCAGCATTCCGCGTTACGGTAAGACCCAGCGGATCGTCAGCCTGCACGATTTCCGCAAGATGCCGGAGGATCTTGAGGCCATTCATGCCCGGCTGTCGGCTCTCGACGCGGACATCGTCAAGCTGGCCGTGACGGCCAACCAACCGCACGACAATCTGCGGATGCTCACCCTGGTGCAGCAAAGCCGGATACCGACGGTCGGTCTTTGCATGGGAGACATGGGCACCCCCTCGCGGATCCTGGCCGGACGTTTCGGAGCCCCCTTCACGTTCGCCACGTTCCATCATGAGCGGACGCTCGCCCCGGGCCAACTGAGCTATGCGCAGATGACCGAGATCTACCACTATGAACAGGTCAATGCCGAGACCGCGATCTACGCCGTGATCGGCGACCCGGTAGGGCAAAGCCTGAGCCCGGTCATTCATAACGCGGCCCTGCGCAAAGAGAACATCAATGCGGTCTATTTGCCGTTCCGCGTCCCGCGCGAGCATCTCGGCCGGTTTATCGACGAAGCGCCGGCAATTGGGCATCCGCGGCTTGAGCGTGACCATTCCCCATAAAGAAGCCGTGATGAGCAAGCTCACGCAAGTAGACGAGGTGGCCCGGGGCATCGGCGCCGTCAATACGGTGCTGTTCAAGGACGAGCGAGCTGATCGGCTACAACACTGACGAACCTGCGGCGATGGGTGCGCTGGAGCAGGCCTTGGCCGCCGACGGGACTCCGGCCAGCGCGCTTCAACAAGCTCACCGCCTTGGTTCTCGGCTCGGGGGGCGCGCCATGGCCGTCGCTTTTGGCTTGAAGCGTCGCGGCATCGACGTCGTGATCGCCGGCCGCACGGCTAAGCGAACCCAAGCCTTGGCAGACCGCCTCCATTGCGGTGCCGTCGACTGGGAGGAACGCTATAGCATCCACTCCGACATCTTGGTTAATTGCACCCCGATCGGAATGCATCCGAATGTGGACGCTACGCCGTTTGAAAAAGCATCATTTGAAAGCCACGACGCTGGTGTTCGACACCGTTTACAATCCCGAGAACACATTGCTGATCAAAGAAGCCCGCAGCCAGGGCTGCACGGTCGTCACGGGCGTGGAAATGTTCGTGCGGCAAGCTGGCTTGCAATTCAAGCTATTCACGGGGCAAGAAGCCCCGCTCAATTGATGTACGACGAATTGAAGCGGGCCATCGGACCGGCCAGGTATTGAGCCGTTAAAGAAACAATGCATCACCTGCTTTCGACTCGCCTCGCCTCGCCGACGCGGAACAGATCAACCGCATTTATGCGCCATTCTGCGAGGATTCGCCCGTCTCGTTCGAGGTGCAGGCCGCCCACTCTGCGAAGAGATGCAAGCCCGCATTATTAAAGTCCTCCTCCGCTATCCCTGGCTGGTTTGCGAGCATGACAAGGAGGTCTTGGGATATGTCTACGCGGGGCCCTTTCACGAGCGGGCCGCCTACATCTGGTCCGTGACGACAACCGTTTACATCCGGCACGATTTGCGGCGATCGGGCGTGGGAGTGGGGCTGTACACGTCCTTGTTCCGCATCCTGAAGTTGCAAGGCTTCTTCAACGCCCTGGCCGGAATCACGCTCCCGAACCCGGCCAGCGTGGGTCTGCACCGATCGATGGGCTTTGAAAGCACCGGCATCTACCGCAAGATCGGCTTTAAAGCCGGGGCCTGGCACGATGTGGAATGGCTGCAGCTGCAACTCAATCCGGCGCAGGACACGGAACCACGGCCACCCGTCTGGATCGACGAGGCCCAACAGCAGCCTTGGTGGGACGAAGCGTTGTTCGCAGGGCTGCATCGAGTTCGATTGTGAAACGCCCAACGTCCAACCTTCGCAATTCACGTTTCAAAATCCAAAGTGCTCCCAGTGAATCTGCTGCTCATCGGTTATCGCGGTACCGGCAAGACCAGCGTCGCTCAGCGGCTTGCGCTGGCTCTCGGCTGGGAATGGATCGACGCCGATGTTGAATTGGAACTCCGCGCCGGCAAGTCGATCGCCGCCATCTTTGCCGATGATGGCCAGCAGGCGTTTCGGAATCTGGAAAGCGCCGTCCTGGCAGACCTCGCGAGACAGGATCGCAAGGTCATCGCGCTGGGAGGGGGCGCTGTCTTACGGCCTGAAAACCGAGACGTTATTCGCGCGGCGGGTAAAACCGTCTGGTTGCAGGCCGTGCCGGAGACTCTCTGGCAGCGCATCGCGTCGGACGTCACGACCCGCGATCGCCGGCCTAACCTGACTTCCGCGGGCGGCATAACCGAGATAAACGTTCTCCTCGGCGAACGACTCCCATTTTATCGCGAGTGTGCGGACCTGGAGGTCGATACGGAAGAAAAGACGCCGGCCGAAGTAGCCGAGGAAATCCTCGCGCAACTGGGCGATGAGCTGCGTGGTTAGAACGAACTCATTTCAGGTTTTCCGACTTGGTGAATTTCATCCTGCAATTTCCGCTGGAATTGCGTCTGACCGTATTGTTTCTGCTGGGCTGTACCCTGGGATCGCTGCTGAATTTGGGCGCTTACCGCCTGGCCTGGCATCGCCGTTCGATCAGTCCCTGGTCGGCTCCGTTGCCCGCCGCCCCGCCGCGGCCCCGGCGCGACTTCCTGCCCGTGATCGGCTGGCTCGGGCTTAGCCGGGAATCGTCGCTGCACGGACGAGCCTTCTGGGTGCGCACCGATGCTCGTTGAACTGCTCATGGGCAGTTTCACGGCCGGCATGTATTGGTGGGAAGTGGTACACAGGGCGTTGGTGCCGGTCGTGATGCTGGCGAACGCTCCCGCTGCCGCCGCGCTGGCGAACCCAAACGTTTTCGCCGCCCTGCACGTCGAATACGCCAGCCACGTTCTGCTGGTCGGCCTGATGATCGTGGTGTCGCTGATCGACATGGATGAAAAGATCATCCCCGATTCGTTAACGGTGCCGGGGACGCTCGCCGGGCTGTTGGCCGCCAGCGTCTATCCCTGGTCGCTACTCCCCGCCGCCGTTTGGCTGTTTCCAAATGCGATGGCGTTGGATTTTATGCGGTTCAACTCTCCCCACGACTGGCCTGCTTGGCTGAACGGAGCACCCAGTGCGAGTTCGCTCATCCTCGCGCTGGCTTGTTGGTGGGGCTGGTGCTTTGCGCTGCTGCCGCGGCGATGGATCTTGCGGCGCGGTTGGCGGCAAGCCTGGATTTGGTTTTGGGGCCGCCTTCGTAAAGAACGGGGCACTCGGATTGTGCTGGGGATAGGCGCGGCCGGCAGCGTAGCGATAGCCGCCGCCTGGTGGGCGCCGATGCGGCGCCTGGAGCGGCTTGTTCTCGGCGTTGGTCGGGCTTGCCGGCGGGGGTGGGCTGATCTGGCTGGTCCGCCTGATCGGCTCGGCGGCGCTCGGACGAGAAGCGATGGGCTTCGGCGACGTCACGCTGATGGCCATGATCGGAACCTTCTTGGGCTGGCAAGCCTCGATCCTGGTTTTTTTCCTCGCGCCGTTCGCCGCTCTGGTCAAAGGCATCGTCCAGCTTCTGCTGCGGCGCGGTCAGGAAATTCCTTTCGGGCCGTTTATTTGCCTCGCTGCCCTGGGCGTGGTGACCGAATGGGCCGAGATATGGCCGGCCGTGGCAGGCGCATTTGCGCTGGGCTGGCTAGTGCCGGGAGTCCTCGTCTGCTGCCTGTTGGTGATGGGAGTCTTACTGAGGATCTGGCGCTGGTTTCGCAGCCGCGTGCTGGGCTTCCATTGAACGAAAGGCGATTCGCAATGTCGATTCTGGGACACACCGTCACTCTCCTGGCAGACGATGCCAGCCTGATTCGCCGGGCTCGTTACGGTGTCATCGAATGCGCCAACGGGCAGTTACGCCGGCTGCGGCTGCGTCCCTGGCCGACGTTCGTCAGCGTGGATGAGGTGTTGCTGTGGGGCCGGCTGGCTCATCATTTCACGCGTGGCGACCGCTGCCGGATCTACTACAATCAGCCCCTCGGATCGAGCAATTACCTGGCCCTGAAGTATGCCCTTTCCAGCCGCGATTGCACCCTGCGCACGATGTTGCGGGCACTTGCCGTGCTAGACCAGGTAGCCTGGCTGAAACAGAGCGACGCGATTGTTTGCGACGCCTGGAACCAGCGAGTCAGCGGCCGATCGATGGCCCGCTATGGCTGGGAATCTCACCTGCGGGACAACTGGCATCGGCACTATATCAAGCGATTCTACGGGAAATACCCGCAGCATGCCCGGCTGGCCGAGGAACCTCGGCTGGCTGTTAGCGAGCCGGTTGCCTGACGGCTTTTCGCGCAATTCCCGCCTCCCCCGGCGAAGACTTTCCGAGGGACTGCTGAAATATCGCGATTCCGTGGCCAAGTCAACTTTGACAAGTTGCCCGGCGGACGCTAGTCTTCGCCCGCTTTCTACCCCTTTGCAAGCTTCAACCAGGCGCTCCGGTGGGCCGCGGCCCGCCGTCGTGGAACGGCCCGCTCATGAATCGCCGCGAGCAATTTGCACTCCTAGCGCTGCTCGTTATCTGCGGTGTGGGAAGCGTATTGCGCGGTTGGAACCTGATCGAGCGGCCGATTTGGGAGGACGAATCCTACACTTGGAGCGCCTCGCAGGGTCCCCTGACTTCCTTGCTGGCGGGCCTCAATGACCGGCATCATGGTCCGCTCAGCCACCTCCTGGTGCGGTCGCTGACCGTTCTGAGCGCCTCCGCGAGCCCCTGGGTGATGCGTTTGCCGGCTTTTGTGTGTGGTGTGCTCTGCATTCCGGCGGCGTATTGGCTGGGGCGCACCCTCTGCAACGCGGGGCTCGGTCTCGGCGCCGCGCTGCTCGTGGCCGTCGATGCCAACATGGTCGACCAAAGTCACCAGGCGCGGATGTATTCGATGTTGATGCTGGTGACGCTCATCACGCTACAACAGGCAACTCTGCTGCTGCGCGATCCGTCGCCACCGGAGGGCAAGCGGCCGTGGCTCAACTTGGGTTTGCTCTTAGGGCTGTTGATGTGGATCAACTTTGGCGGGATCGCGTTATGGCTGGGGCTTGGAGCGGCCGGCGGCTGGACGGTGGCCTGCGAAGCTTGGCGCGGCCAGTGGGCGAGTCGCGGGCGAGCACGGCTTCAGGGACTGGTCTGGACCTACCTGGCGGCCGTCGTGGTCAGCGCACGCAGCCTGTGGTTGTTTTCTTTGATCTCGCGTGGCGGACATTCCCGCGCGGACTTGAGTGCTGCGGCAGCGCTTACCGAACTCGGCGATGGGCTATTGACGCTGGAAAACTTCGGCCCGGCCGGGCCCTGGGTGATCGGGCTGGCGATCCTCGGGCTGGCGCTGTTGTATCGTCGCGATCGCAGCCTCGCGATGCTGGTCGCAACCACGGGACTCGCAACCCTGGCGATGGTCTTTTGCAGCCGGTTCGTGCATGCCGTCTTGCGCCGCGCTATTTAACGATGCTGCAACCCGCCTCTGGCTGGGGCTGGCCGCGTTGCCAATCGGCTTGCCTTTCGTTGCCTGGCGCCGTGTCGCCGCCGCCGCGCTGCTGGTTCTGGGCGGGCTGCACGCCCAGCAATCGGTCGCTTTGCTACAAGCGGGCTACTGGGTTGAATGGGAGTTTTTCCGCACGGCCGCCCAGTGGATCAACGAGCGGCGCGCGCCAGACGACGCCGTGTTCGTTTCGCCCAATGTCAATTACCGGTGGCTCGCGCGTTATTACGGGCTCGTGGATACCGAGGGCGAGGAATTGGCTGATGCCATTATGGCGGCCGACGGCAGCCCTGCCCAAAACCTGCCCTCCCGGCTGTGGGTGTTGGTGAATGTCTATACGCCTCCCGGCCAGCAGGACCTGCGCCGGTTGCTCTCCTGGTACGGCGGGAATCGCGATGGCGACACCGAGGCCACGCTGCGAGAACTTTATCGACCCCAATTTGCCGTCGTATGCTTCGATCGCACCGGGGTTGCGTGCTGGGAGTATCGCCCCGAAACGATTCGCCTGGAGCCCGTCAGCGTACCCGTGCTCGCCAAACAACCGACGCTCGGTCGCGCTAAAGTTGCCCGTTTAAAATAAAAAAACGGGTGTCGCCGTTGTCTTGATTTAACAAGACGCAGGCGACACCCGTGAGGGAGTGTCGATCAGTGGGCGACCGGCAAGCTTGCCGGCCGTTTGGATCGGCTTAGAACAAGGTGATGTAGTCGAGGCCGTAGATGAACTGGTGGTTCTTCAAGCCGGCATCGTACGGATCGCCACCGCTGTTGACGCCAGCGGCGGGGGTGTAACCCGTGTTGATGAAGCTCGATTGACCACCCTGGTACCAGTCGAAGCGGACCATCGGGCGAATCACCGTGTTGGCGTTGGGCTTGTAGTTGGCGCCCAGCGTCAATTCATAGAAGTTGCCGTTGTAGCCACCGCGGTTGCTCGACAGACCGCGCATGCTTTGGTCGGCGGGAGCATTCAGAGCGGTCGAGTTCGTGGCGCCTGGAAGCCGCCTACGCGGAAGCCTTCCTCGTCGCGGAACCATTCACCACGCAGACCCCAGCTCCAGCAGTCGCTGACTTTGTAGAACAGGTACTGGTTCAGGCCGTAGTAGTGGGCCGTCTTGTCGTTGAGCAAAGCGCGGGTCTGGTAGCCCCAGTCGCTTTGAGCGACGTAGTTCAGCTTTTCGCTGATGCGGGTCAGCGGGCGGCTGTAGACGTTCGTTTGCAAGAAGCGGAACGAGTGGGCATTGTTCGTGCCCGGCACGGCCGTGTTGACGTTGTTCATCTGGTTGGGTTCGTTGCGCGCACCAGCGCCGCGTTCGAGCCGGTCATCGACTACGTCGTCGTGAAGTGGCCGCGCTTCGCGTTCGAGAAGTTCCCCGGCGCCGACGACGACGCTCGGCACGCAGATGAAGAGCGTCGGCGAGGTGATGAGCATCGGCCGCACGTTCTGCGAGGCGCTGCAGAAGGCGGCGCGCTCGCTCGAGACGGGCAAGGACGGGCTCGTGTCGCTCGCTCGGCCGCGTCGACTACCGCGCGCTCGCCGAGCCGAAGAACGCACGCGCGACCTCGGCGATGGAGGCCGCCCGAGCTCGAGTGCGCGCGTCGAGCTCGTTCCGCCGCCGACGACCCCGACGAAGCTCGCGCGACGCGCTCGAGAAGCTCGTCGCGATCGCCGACGCGCCGACCGCCTCTTCTACGTCGCCGACGCGATGCGCGTCGGCGATCACCGACGAAGAGCTCCACGAGCTCACCGCGATCGACCCCTGGTTCCTCGCGCAGATCCGCGCGCATCGTCGGCGCCGAGAGGACGATGCGAGCAGGGCGAGCTCGGACCCGCGCAGATCTGCGCCGCTACAAGCGCCTCGGCTTCAGCGACCGCGCAGCATCGCGACGCTCGCCGGCGCGACGCGAGGACGAGGTCCGCGCGCTCCGCCAGCGCACGGGCGTCCGCGCCGGTCTACGCGCGCGTCGACACCTGCGCCGCCGAGTTCGTCGCGCACACGCCGTACCTCTACTCGACGTACGAGACCGAGAGCGAGTCGCGCGCGCCGACGGCGACGAAGCAGAAGGTCGTCATCCTCGGCGGCGGCCCGAACCGCATCGGGCAGGGGATCGAGTTCGACTACTGCTGCGTGCACGCCGTCCATGGCGCTGCGCGAGCTCGGGTTCGAGACCATCATGGTCAACTGCAACCCCGAGACGGTGTCGACCGACTACGACACGTCGCGACCGCCTCTACTTCGAGCCGCTCACGCTCGAGGACGTGCTCGCCATCGTGCGACGAGGAGAAGCCCGAGCGGCGTCATCGTGCAGTTCGGCGGGCAGACGCCGCTGAAGCTCGCGGTGCCGCTCGAGAAGCGCGGGCGTGAAGCTCCTCGGCACGAGCGCCGACGCGATCGACCGCGCCGAGGACCGCGGGCGCTTCGACGAGCTCCTCACGAAGCTCGGCGCTCAAGCGCCCGCGCAGCGGCATCGCGCACGCGCGTCGACGAGGCGTTCGAGATCGCCGAGCGAGATCGGCTACCCGGTGCTCGTGCGCCCGAGCTACGTGCTCGGCGGGCGCGCGATGATGATCGCGTACACGCGCGACGGAGCTCGAGCGCTACGTCGACCGCGCGCGTCGAGGCCGCGCGCGACGCCGGGACGCAGACCATCCTCGTCGACGAGTTCCTCAAGGACGCGATCGAGGTCGACGTCGACTGCGTCGCCGACGGCAAGCGCGCCGTCATCGGCGGCGTGATGCAGCACATCGAGGAGGCCGGCATCCACTCCGGCGACTCGTCGAGCGTGCTGCCGCCGCACTCGCTGTCGCCCGAGATCGTGCTCGTCGATCGAAGAGCAGACGCGCATGCTCGCCCTCGAGCTCGGCGTCGTCGGCCTGATGAACGTGCAGTTCGCGGTGAAGGGCGGCGAGGTCTACATCCTCGAGGTGAACCCGCGCGCGAGCCGCACGGTGCCGTTCGTCTCGAAGGCGACGGGGCGGCCGCTCGCGAAGATCGCCGCGAAGGTCATGGTCGGCAAGACGCTCGACGAGCTCGGCGTCGACGACGTCGCGGTCGCCGCGCCACGTCGCGCGTGAAGGAGAGCGTCTTCCCGTTCGCGAAGTTCCCCGGCGTCGACACCATCCTCGGCCCGGAGATGCGCTCGACGGGCGAGGTCATGGGCATCGCCGAGACGTTCGCGCGCGAGCTTCGCGCAAGAGCATGCTCGCGAGCGGCATCGAGCTCGGCGCCGCCCGACCAGCGGCGAGCGCGCGGCGCAAGGTCTTCATCAGCGTGAAGGACGAGGACAAGCCGGTCGCGTGCCTCATCGCGCGGCGCCTGCGCGCGCTGGGCTTCGAGCATCGTCGCGACGCGCGGCACGGCCGCGGCGCTCGCGCGCGCGCGCATCCCGGCCGAGGTGATCAACAAGGTGAACGAGGGGTCGCCCCACGTCGTCGACGCGATCCGCGAGCGGGACCGATCGCGCATCGTCGTCAACACGACGATCGGCGCGAAGGAGGTGCGCGACAGCTACTCGCTCCGCCGCCAGACGCTGCTCGCAGAACATCCCGTACTTCACGACGATCGCCGCGGCGCTCGCCGCGTGCGACGCGATCGAAGCGCAGCGCGGACGCGGGACCGTGCGCGTGAAGTCGCTCCAGGAGTGGAACGCCGAAGGGGCGTGACGTCGCGGCGGTCGCTCTCCCGCACGCGACGTCTCACGCCCCGTCGCTCATGCCCCGCGCGTGACGGCTAGAGCGTGTCCGATGCGGCCTGTGCGTTCGTGCGAACCTGCACGGACCCCCCGCGGCCCACCGGCGGCGGGCGAATCGGCGTGGAGCAGCGACCGCTAGTGCACACGGTGGTGCCGGTGCACGTGCCACACTCGAGGGGGTTGCCGCAGTCGTCGTACGTCGCGCAGTCGGCGCCGAGCGACGCGCAGGTCTCCGTCGGAACGCAGCTCGACGCCGGGGGCATGGGCACCGACGTGGTGAAGGGGGCGCAGCCGCTCACGCCCGGCCCGACGGGAAGGGTGTCCTGGTCCTCGACCGTCTCGTCGGCGTTGGGGACGGGGCAGGCGAGATACGTGACCGTCTTTCCGGCGGGGGCCAGGAAGTTGATTCTCGGGCGCTCCCGTGAACACCTGACCCTCCTTGACCCAGCCCGACGACGTTTGTTCGAACACGTACGTCGACTCACCCGAAGCGGGCGGCGGGCAGTCGACGACGACGTTGACCCACAGGTTCGAGCCCACCGCCTTGAAGCCTTCGGGCGTGTACCGGCACTCGGGGACCCCCGAGAGCAAGCCGAGGAGCCCCTCCTTCGGCGTCCCGAGACCCGTCGCGAGATCGTAGCCGACGGCGGCGGGCGTTCCGTTGGAGCCCGTCGTGATGTCGTTGAGGCCGATGGAGTACGAGTCGGCGTTCGCCGCGATGGAGTAGAGGAGCGGATCGGCGAAGCCGACCGTGGGCAGAGAGGCCGACTGGGCCAGCTGGTTGACGAGGGCCATGAAGCCCGCCCACAGCGGCGTCGCCTGGCTCGTGCCCCCCCAGTAGCCCCAGCTGCCACCCCAATAGATGTTGGCGCCGTCCGCGTGCGCGCTCACGTCCGGGACGTTGCGGCTGACGCTCGACGCGCCGTTCACTCCCGCGATTGCGGCCTGGTACGGAGGGAGGCCGCTCGTCCAGGTGCTGGTGCTCGCGTCGTACGAGACGAGGGAGAACGTCTCGATGCCGCCGCCGCTGCCGGACCACGTCGACTCGGAGCCGTAGCTGGCTCCGGCTCCGTTCATCACGAGGTCGGTCCCGCCGACGATTGTGATGGCGGGCATCTGCCGGTTGTCGAGGCTCCCATCCGCCGTGTTCGCGAACGAATCGGGCGAGTACAGGCCGTTGTCCCCCGACGATTGGAAGAACGACTGACCCTGGCTGGCCATCTGGAGC
>CAWECK010000005.1:0-438989 GCA_963807715.1 uncultured Planctomycetia bacterium | reverse complement strand
AGTTCGACCGTCTGAGCCCGAGCATAGAATAGCCGGCCAAAAGCCCGCACCTCCTGGGCGGCCGGCGAGGCCTGAGCCAGCCGGTCTGCGAGAGCTTGAAATACCGTTTCGGAGTAGATTGACAGAGAACCGTCGGTGCCCGGCGCAACGTAGACGACCGCCCCGGGAGTGCTCGCCAACATGCTGCGGAATTGCTTGGGAATGGCGACTCGAAACTTGTCATCAATGGCCCTTGGGAACGTGCCGGTGAGTAGCATCTTAAATCCGCCATTTCTCCCCACACATCCCCACTGGGCCCCAAAGATACTCTCTGTGAGAGTTGCGTCAAGCATGTGTTTACCGCAAGGTTGCCGACTCGTCTCGCGCTGATGACGCAGATGCAATTGATGAAACGAGTTCGGCCCGCGGAGCCGCGAAAAAAAACTTTACTGGCCGCTAAATTACTCCGCGACGAGCGCTTCGTAGAGCCGCGCGTACAGGGCGACGACGGCCTGGAGCGTGAAATTTTTCTCCACAATGCTCCGATTTTCGCCGCCCAGGCGGCTCTGAACCTCAGCCTGACTGGAAATCGTAACTATTGACTCAGAAATGCCTTGCGATCCACGTTGCACCAATTGCCCCGAGTTCTCCGCACCCAGGGCTTCGAGCATGCCTTCCACATTCGTCGCAACCACCGGTTTGCCCGCGGCCATTGCCTCCAGCAACACATTGGGCATTCCTTCCCACTGTGAAGGGAGCACCACCAAATCGGCCGCGGCCAGAATCTCTGGCACGTCAGCGCGCCAGCCGGTGAAATGAATCCGGTCCCCAGCGGCCAGTTGCCGGCTCCGCGCTTCCAGGCTCTCCCGCAAGGGCCCTCGCCCCACGAGCACCAAGTCATGATCGGGCAGCCGGGACAAGAACTGTGGGGCCAACTCGATGAGCAGATTCGGCCCTTTTTGGGCATCGAGCCGCCCGACGAAGACGATCAACCGCCGATTAGGCCCGACGCCGAGGCTTTCGTGGGGGCAGGGCCGCATATCGCGGAACCGCTCCAGATCCACCCCATTCGGAATGACGACCAATCGGGCCGCGCCGAGGCCCCCGGCAACCGACGAGTAGTCCGCCACGCTCTGGCTGACGCAAACGTGCCGAGTGACCAGCCGATCCATCCATTTGGCCCAGCGAAGGTGCCAGATCCGCCCGCGCTCGGCAACGCGGATCCCCGTTACTACGCACCGCACGCCAGCCAGCCGAGCCGCTAGCGTGCCTAGCAGGTTGGCGTGGAACAAAAACGTTTGCACGATATGAGGATTCTGGGCTCGCAACAAGCGAGTCAATTTCCACAGCACGACAGGGGCCGCCAGCCGGGTGCGGCCGTTCAGGAAGTGAACCGGCACGCCAGCCTCTTCGAGCCGCAGGACCAAAGCGGCTTGGTCGCCTGTCGGCCGAGGCCTGAGCGAGTAAACCGCGGGAGCGAATTTGGCCCGATCGAGCCGGGTCGCCAACTCCACCAGGCAGCGTTCGGCCCCGCCGACTTCCAATTCGGTGATGCACAGCGCCAGGGGGATCGGCAAATCGGTGGTCAAGGCTGCGGCCGTATCCGATATACTCAAGTTGGAATTCGTTAGATTTTCCCAAAGCCCGGGGATTGCAATCCCTGGGTCCCACGATCATCTCAAACGGCTACGCCCGATGTCGCGCGTTGACGATTACGACTACGAACTACCCAAGGAACTCATTGCCCAGCAACCGTTGCCCCAACGCTCAGACGCCCGGCTCCTCTTGGTCGACCGCCAGACCGGGGCCATCTCACACCATCATATTCGAGACTTGCCCGAGTTGCTGCGGGCCGGCGACTGCCTGGTGCTGAACGATACCCGGGTCGTGCCGGCGCGGTTGATCGGCTTCCGGTCGGCGACCGGCGGTCGCTGGGAAGGGCTGTTCCTGGCGGCCGACGACCAGGGAATCTGGCAAATTCTGGCCAAGGCCCGCGGAAAGTTGCAACCGGGGGAGACGATCGACCTGGTCGATTTGGAGGGGCGTCAGGCACTCACCCTGCGATTGCTGACGCAGGACGCGGCGGGGCTTGGACCGTCCGTCCACAACTTCACGACACGAAGGCCTCCGTCCGGCGTCAGACTGCCCGATACCTTTACTCTGTTGGAGCAAGTCGGACGCGTGCCGCTGCCTCACTACATTCGCGACGGTCAGATGGTGGACGCCGATCGTCTGCGTTATCAAACTGTTTTTGCCCGCGAGCCGGGTGCCGTGGCCGCCCCGACCGCTGGCTTGCATTTCACGCTGGAGTTGCTGGAACGGCTGGCGAAATGCGGCGTCACGCACAGTGAAGTCACGCTGCACGTCGGGCTCGACACCTTCCGCCCCATGTCAGTCGAGAATCTGGTCGATCATCCGATGCACACCGAATGGGGCCGCTTTAACCAGGCGGCGGTCGCCACAATTGGCAGCGGCCCGCGCGGCCGGCGGCCGAATTGTCGCCGTAGGAACAACCTCGGTGCGCGTCCTGGAAACCGCGGCTCCGCGGCGGACACCTGACTGCCTGGCAAGGCCCGACCGATTTGTTCATCCGACCTCCGTACGAGTTCCGCGCCGTCGACGCGCTGTTGACGAACTTTCATCTGCCCCGCTCCACGCTGCTGGTGCTGGTGCGTTGCTTTGGGGGCGATGAGCTGATGCGGCGTGCGTATCAGGTAGCCATCGCCGAAGGGTACCGGTTCTATAGTTACGGCGACGCGATGCTCATCGTTTAACAACGCGATATGCACCAAATAGCTCCGCCGGGCGGCTTGCGGCCGAGCGGGAAGCTGCGACAATGGCCCCCAATTCGTGGCGAACGACTGCTCGGTCCAAAATGAAAGGATTCTCGCTTGCCCATCGATCATTCGGAGCGCGTGCTGGTGGTTCCCACCGAAGTTGTTTCACCAGCTTGGGCATTTTCAGGGCTTCTCGACCGATGTCGATCGCTATCTGCCTGAGCTGCTCAATCCTGAGCACACCAGCTACCGGCCGCGGCACGAAGTCGAGCAGGATCCCAGCTACAAGCAATTGATTCCCTACGTGATCTTTCGCCACCTGGGAAGCGACGGGCGGCGACTGCGTGTTTCAATACACGCGCGGCAAGGGGCAAGGGGAAGGCCGTCTGCACAGCAAGCGCAGCGTCGGCATCGGCGGCCACATTTCGACCGACGACGCACCGGGCCGACATCGCAGGCCACCTATGCCGAAGGGATGCGCCGCGAGCTGGACGAAGAGGTTATCATCGACACCCCCTACACCGAACATTGTGTGGGCCTGATCAACGACGACGAAACGCCGGTCGGCCGCGTTCACTCTGGGCGTCGTACACCTGTGCGACGTCGACGCAGCCCGACGTGCGGCCGCGCGAGACCGAAATCATCGCAGCCGGGTTTCAGCCGGTCGAAGAACTGCTGGCCGACTTGCGACGGCTTCGAAACCTGGTCGCAAATCTGCCTGCAGGCGCTGTTCGGCGATGGACACCGCGCCGAGTAACGAACATGCCTCGTCGCCCACCCCTCGGCTCACGGCTCAGCATGCCGCGACCTACTGAATTCTCGCCAGGCGAACACTAGCGGCGCGAAGATCATCAGCAGCACCACCAGGCGAAATGGGACGCTAAGCAGCAGCAATACGACAGCGGCCAGAACCGTGCAGCCCAAGAGGGCCAGCCAGCGCGTGTTGAACACGCGGCCGGACCGCGCTTGCTGAGTTCGCCGATCTCCGCTTCGATACGCGCCAACTCCCTCTTCAGTTGTTGAAGCGGCTCCGTCACCTCCGCCGGGCCGGCCTCATCGCCCAACTTGCGAAAGCCCTCTTCGCCCAGCGTTCGAAACAGGTTGTCGACTTCGCGGCCGCGTTTGACCGCTATCGCTCTTTCTCTTAACCGGATCACCACATCTCCCGCCCCTTGGCCCGACGCGTCTGTCGGGCCTCCACCGGCGCTCCCTTCGGCTGGTGGTTTCCAGGGGTCAAGCGAGGCGAATGGCTCGGAGAGTTCGCGCCGCAAGCGGCCTTCTCGATAAATGTTCTCTCCGAGAGCTTGCGTTGCCGCCGGCAAATCGAATTTCGTGAGCCGCAGCCGCTCGGCCTCCAACACCGTCAGCCGCGAGGCCGCGCGAATGTCGGACAACAGGTCGCCAGCCGTGACCTCCGCTTCCGCCGCTTGGAAATCCACCGGCAGACGCGCCGACGGCTTGAGCGCGGGACTTCCCTTGCCTACACCGCCAACCGAGTTCGCGGAGCGCTGCGCGGTCAACTGTTCCCGTAGCTTCGCGTCGTAGGCCGCCTTCTTTTCGGGGTCGAGCAAACACAGTCGGGCCATCGACAAGTCATTGAGCACGCACTGCGAGATTTTGCCGCGCTGCCCGCTTTGAAACGACCGGACATGGGCCATCCGCTGGTCGGCCGCGCTGGAAATCACATCGGGGTGCGACTCGAACAGTTCGACACCCAGCAAACGGTAGTGGTTTGGCGGCTGATGCTTCGGCGAAATGCCTAACCACTGATAATACGGGTCGAAATCGTCGGACATATAACGTCAAAACAGGGAGAAATGACCGGGGCCAGAGGCTCGGCGGGCCGCCCCAGTAGGCCCACCATCCAATTCTTGCCGCTACGATTGCCGGTGGCTATCCGCCGGTCGGCGGCAACCAGGGACGGCCCGCGAGTCACTTCCCGGCAATTTCATTCAATTCCTTCCCCCGGCTGGTCCGAAAGATTTATCCAGATGGCTTGATTCTGCCGGTGCTGACGCCTACCATGCCAGCAAATCACGCTGCCGATCGTCCGTTCGTGCGCCTGTTGCTCTTGCGGTTGGTTTTTAAGCGGCTTTTCTCTCCCCCGTTGACGAATTCTATGCCTACAACCCGCTGGCTGTTATTTGGTTGTTGTCGCTGTTGTCGTCCGGCATAGCTGGCGCGACGCCTTCTGCGTTGTCCGCCGTCCGCGTTCCGACTGCCACTGCCCGGCCGCGTTAAAAGGGCCACTGCGGCAGGCTTCTCGCTCGATTCATTTTAGGAACATCGCCATGGCCTCCGACTTCCGCGTCAAGGAACAGTTGCCCAAGCTCACGGATCGCATCGTGCAGACCTATACCCAGGTCGGCGCCATCAGCCACCTGGGGCACTGCCCGCTGCCGAACTACGAGATCGTCGTCGCGGCCATCGAGGACCTGAAAGAGATCATGTATCCCGGGTATCGCCGCCGCGAAGGTCTGCACCTGGGCAATGTCACTTACCACGTGGGCGAATTGATCGATGGCCTGCACGATACGCTTACCCGACAAATCGGCCGTGCCCTGCGACACGAGGCCGGACTCAGCCAGGATTGCGCCAACGATCCCGATTTCGAAGCCTTGGGCCAGGCAAAAACGATCTTGTTTCTCGAACAGTTGCCCGATCTGCGCAAACTGCTGGCCCTGGACGTGCAAGCCGCGTATGACGGCGATCCGGCGGTCAAATCGCTTGACGAGGTGATCTTTTGCTATCCGGGACTCGAAGCGGTAACGGTCTTTCGACTGGCCCATCTCCTCTATGAACTGGAGATCCCGCTGATCCCGCGCATGATGACCGAGTGGGCCCATTCGAAAACCGGCATCGACATTCATCCGGGAGCCCAAATCGGGCACCATTTTTTCATCGATCACGGCACCGGCGTGGTGATTGGCCAGACCTGTGTGATCGGCAACCACGTGAAGCTCTATCAAGGCGTGACGCTGGGGGCCATCAGCTTTGCGATGGATGCCGACGGCCACCTGGTGCGCGGCACCAAGCGGCATCCGACGATCGAAGATCGAGTGGTCGTTTACGCCAACGCCACGATACTGGGGGGCCAAACCGTCATCGGCCACGATTCCGTGATCGGCTCGAACGTCTGGCTCACACGCAGCGTCGAACCGCACACGACGGTCGTACTAGAAAAGCCCAAGCTGCGCATGAAAGCCGAAGTCAGCGAGCTCTATCCCGAGATGAATTGGGTGATCTGAACGTGGAATTCCGAATGCGGAATTCCAGTCAGCATTCCGAATTCTGCATTCCGAATTCCCTCTTCTTCGCCCCTCACCATTCAGGTATGTTGGCGCTGCGGGTAAGACAGCTCATCTTCTTTCGCAGCCGCCACGCCCATGTTGCCGGGGCCGATCTTTAACATCGAACTGCTGACCAGCGCACGCCGCACGCGGTTCTATTGGATCCGCTCGATCTACGCCGCGATCTTGCTACTCGCGCTCTGGTCGGAATATCCTGGCACGTTTGCTACCAGCAATGCCCTGGCCGTTGGACAGATGGCCAGATTCGCTTCGGCGTTCTTTTGGACGTTTGCAGTGCTGCAAGTCCTGATGGTGCTCGTGGTCGGACCGGCGCTCGTCGCGCCGACGATTTCCGTGGAGCGCGAACGGCGCACGATCGAATATCTGTTCGCCACGGACCTGACCAGCGCCGAGATCGTGCTCGGCAAGTTGTTGGCCCGAGTACTGGACCTAACCTACACCGTGCTGGTCGGCTTGCCGGTCTTGGCGCTGGCGGGGCTGCTGGGCGGGATCGATCCGGGGCAGTTGCTGATCACGTTTGTGATTACGGCCAGCACCATGATGGCCGTGGCGGCGCTCTCGGTCGCCGTCTCGGTGCAGGCCGCGCGGGTCCGCGACGCGCTCGGGCAGGTGTACATGATTTTGATTGCCCTCCTGTTGGTTCCGATTACGGTGCAAGCGGCGCTTACGAACTATGGTTACTACGATTGGGTTGCGCCGATCAACGATCGGCTCGTCGAGGGCAATCCGCTCATCGTGTTGTCGGTGACGGTTCTATCGCGATGGACCCGGGCCAACCCCTGGCCGGCGATCGGCGCGATGGTCCTCAATCAGGTCGTTTTCGCCACCGTGCTCACGGCCGCGGCCACTTGGCGCTTGCGGCGCGTGCAGGCGGCGGGGGCAGCCGGCGGGAGCAGTCGGCGTTGGAAACTCGCGGCGCCGCGGCGCCGTGACCGACCGTCCCATCCTGTGGAAGGAACGAGGCGACAACTCAATTTGGGAATACGGAGTCTCCGGCCGCATCGCCACGGTGCTGGTCGCAGCGGTCCTGATTTGGCCGATAGCTTGGGGCTTTTATGAAGATGTAAAGCGTTCAGGCCTGTGGAGACAAGGAAGCAACGATGGTAATGTCGGATTTCAAGAGATGGCCATTGGCATCCTGACGATGGTGCTATGCGGCGGACTGTTGCTGCTAGGAGCCGCGCGGCCTGTTCGATTACCGGGGAACGGGAAAAAGACACCTGGGCAAACGTGCTCGGCACGCCACTCGGTGCCCGTGAAATCGTGCTGGGCAAGATCTTGGGAAATCTGAACATCGCTGTCGCCCTGTTTCTCTATTGGGCACTGGTCATGCTGCTGAGGTTTCTCTGCGTGCCGAGCGTCTTCGTTTGCGTTCCTTTCTCCCTGTTGACTGGCGTCATTCTGATGCTATTTTGCAGCACGCTGGGGACTTACATCTCGCTGGCTTCGCGATCCACGCTGCGAGCTGTGACAACGACGATGGTTCTGCTGGTGTTCCTGGGGGGCGGATACTTGTTCTGCTGCATGCCATTTATGGTCGGAGCGAGAGACGGCGGCGGAAGCGAATTCCTCATGGCGCCTTCTGCTCCCTTTCTGCTTTTTGTATCGTTGTCCTTCGGCAACTTGGCAAAGCATTTGGGGAGCGAATTTGACAGAATGGTCGGCCCATTTTTGATCGGCACATTTGGCTATGCGGTAGCGACCGCTGCGTTGTTTTCCGCCTCCGCAACCCGATTCGACGCATTAAACGGACGCGTGGTGCCCACGACGGGAGAAGACACGCCCAACTGGCCGAAAGAACCGTCGCCGGCTGCCGCCGATGCCAATCTGGCGAACGTCGAGCCGGCGAACGTCGAGATTGTCGACGAATCATCCCCTCCCCCGCCGGCCTAAGCTCAAGCGACGAATCCGGCCCCGTGCCTGGTAGCCCAGCGAGATCACGAGTCCCAGCCAGCCAAGGCCGCTGATGACCATGCCGTAGCGAAACCCGGCCGGACGGTAACGAAACTCCAAACGGAACTTGCCCGCCGGCAACGACACGCCGCGAAGCACCCGGTCGGTGCGGAGGATTTCAGCCGGTCTCACGGCAGAGCCGTCATCCACCGTGAGTTCCCAACCGGGATAAAAAAGATCCGCCAGCACCACCAAGCCAGGGCTCGCCAGTCGCAGGTCCAATACTACGCGTTGCGGCTCATAAGTCTCGATCCGGCAAGTCTCGGTTTCGCTACCGGCCATTGGCTCTGCCGGCGGCGCGAGGGAGGGTAGGGGAGCGCGATGGCCGATTCGACGACCGCCTCATGTCGCCAATCGCGCGATTTCGCATCCGGAAACATTGCTTCTTGTGTTCGCGATCGGACACGACGCGGGCGATTGTCGTCCAGCGGTTGCAAGACGGTCACCCGATGCACGATCCAAGCCCGCGGCAGGGCCTGTGGGATCTTTTGCCCAATGCTCGCGGAACCAACGGAACCGACCGGCGGTTTGATTGCAAATGTTTCGTAGTTACCGATGTTGATTTGCGGCGAGTTAAGCGGCAGGACCAGGTGGCTTGCTCCCAACAGTTCGAGGACCGACGAGTCGGGAAAACGTGACTCGTCCACCCGCCGTTTCGTGCCATGCACACGAGCGACTTCCCACAACGCCAGGTAGTCGTCGGGAATCAGCATGCCGGAACTTTCGACGCTGCCGATGTGCAGGGGCAAGTGGTACTTGGGCCACAGGGTCTCACGGTCCCAGAGAAACATCTCGGTAAGGCGGTCCGGCGATACTTCATATTCCCAAACGCTTGGCAACCAATGCGAATCTCGATAAATACGCGGCATGGACCCCGGCGAATCCGACGCTTGGCGAGCACCGATTGCGGCCAAAGCGGGCATCTTCTGCCATACGGCAACTTCGACGCACGGCACCAGCCAACGATGGGCAACCGCCAGGTCTCCTGCGGAAAGGAGCAGCAGCGCAATCGCGGCAATTGTCGCTGAGCGTCGCTGCGCCACAACCAAAAGGCACGCAGCCACACCGCACACAATGCCAGTCTGCAACAGACCTGCCAGCACATCGTTCAAAGCCCCGGCAATATCCAACGGGCCAAACAGCGGATCGGGCGGAGCCGTCGCGAGCCAGCCGGCCAGCATACCCCGCGCCAACAGCACGACCACTGCGAGGCACGCGCTGATAACTGCCAGCCAGCAGAACCGCGACGCGGCGGCCTTCGCCGCTCGTCCGACCATGCCGCGTCCCAACCGCGCGCGGCGAGCAGACTGATTCCCAAGGCCGCGATCGTCCACAGTTTGGCCGGATAGCGAAAGGCAACGTAGCCCGGCAGCAGCAGATTCATCAGCCAATAGAGCCCGCCGAATTCGGCTCCCACGCCAATCTCCTCGTGACCAAGACCGGCCCAATCGCCAACTCCTGAGCCAGCCAGCCCAGGCCGTATTCCCCCAAGCCCGCCAGCACGGCCCACAACGTCATCCACCAGCAGCAGCGCAGACGCGGATCGCTCCCTCGCAGCCGCCAGCCGCCGAAGGCCAGCACAGCGCGATCGCGCCGCAATAAAGACTCGGCGTCCAGATGCGGCCTTCGCTCGGCAGCGCGGAAACCCAACGACGATGGATCGGGAATTGCCGGCCGCATACGTTGGGCCAAATCAGTTCCGGCAAGCGCCACGGTCCGACGCTGAATTGATAAACCCTTTGCAAATGCTCGCCGCCAGCCGCGGCGTCGACCAGCGCCGCGAACTTCGACGACACTGCATTCGAGCCAGCGCCTCCTCCTGATCGGTCGCGAGAACGCCAGTTCCCACAAGCTTCGCGGCAAGTCGTGGCGAGCTCGCGGCCCCATGCCGCCAAGTTCCCAAGTCGGCAAGATCTGCACGGCCGCGAGCAACGAGGCCGATGCACGCCGCCAGCGGCCAACAGCGCAAATCGCCGGGCAAAGCCATCGCCGCAAGACGGGGACGAGCTTTCGGTGCACGTGCCGCCGGGGTCGAATCTCCTGCCGGAAGCCATAGCCGGGGCCCGCCATTCCAACCAAGTCAGATAGCAGGCATACGCCGCCGCCAGCAGCGCCGCGTGATACGCCATTTGCGGATCGCCCCCCAGCACCATCAGGGCCCAAATCAGTCCTAGCCAGACCGCGTCTGCAGCCGTCCGCCGCGCATTAATAGTCGGTCCGTCGCCACCAGGGCGAACGGCAGCCACGCCGCCCCGACCAAAAAGATCACGTTGCAATACTGGAACAGCACGCTGCCGGAAAACGCATACGCAAGCCCAGCCTGGCCAGCCGCCAAGACCGACGCGCCGCCATAGCGGGCCAGCCGGAATCGCACCGTAGGCCGCCAGAACCACGTGAGCCACCACATACAGGTTGTAGGCCCACAAGAAAGGAATCGGCAACAACAGGAGCAGTTGGCCCGGATAGAAAACGCTGGCCGTGTTCTCGGCCAGCGCCGGCAAACCGATCTGCTCGTAGGGATTCCAGAGCGGAACCCGGCCCGTCGCGCCACTCCTCGACGTTGAAACCGAACAGGGGCGGAAAGTAATGGGCACCGTCCCGAAAGACGAACGTGTGGGTGCCGATCACAGCCGGTCCAAAAAGCCAGGCTGTCAGAGCGACGACAGCAATGAGCACCCACAACTGAGGTCGCAACGGTCAACCTGAGAAACTAGGAAAGAGATGCGGCTCAGCGACGTCGCGTCGGCAAAATTGCGCAAACGGCATTTCCCATCCTAATTGACACGGCATGCCATGCCCACTGGGCGGCTACATCGAGCCGGCGGCTGCCAGACGGCCGCGAATTTCCGCCAGGCGCAGGTCCAGGTCGGCAGAGAGCTTGGTCAAGTTCGCAGCCACATGCTCGGGCAAAGTGGACGTACGCCCGTTGGTCTTCATATCCTGGGACGGCGTGCCCCCCGCCAATCGTGTGAGCACTTCCTCCAAGGTGTCGTCGTCACCGGCCAGCGTGACCCACGTCTGTTGGCATTCGGCGACCGGATCGATTTCGATGATCCCGATGACGTAACTCTTGGCTTCCGGCATGGCGTAGACCTTCAGGGGCGTGACACGTTTATTGACTTAGGCATCCCTGCAAGTCCCGGGACAGCGGTCCCGAGAGGAATTCTTGGAGGGCCAACTCGCCGCCGACGTCGCTAGGCAGCTCGCTTGACCTCGCCGATCACCTATTCAGCGGCCGCCATAACCGCCAGGAAAGGATCCGATGATTGCGAGCCCGCACGACTGCGAACTCCCCGCCCCTTTCCCTTAATAAGTTCGACAGGCGCGGGGCAAACGTTTGAATTGGAGTCACCGGTCGAACAGGAAATTACTGCGCGAGCGGTGCGGTGAGCAGACGTGGCGAAGATAGTCGGGCCGATGAGGACGTGAAAGAAGGCGTCCGGCGATCAGCGCTACCAACGCATTGCCGGCTATCGGGCTCGGCGTGCGACCCGAATCTGCGCTCGGGCCTGGGATTCCTGACGGTCCCGAATGGCCAACAACTCGTCGGTGTTGACTTTGCGGGCACGGGCCGTGGCCAGTTGCTCTTCGGCCACCTGGCGATCGATTTCAAGGGCCGGAATGGCTCGATTCGTCAATACGGAAATCACATCGTCCTTGACTTGCACGAAGCCGCCGTCGACGTAATAGCGCGTGGTTATATCGCCATTGACCAGTCGCAGTTCGCCATAGCCCAAGCGCCCGATCAAGGGAGAATGCCGCGGGGCGATGCCGATTTCCCCATCGTAAAGCGGCAGCGCGACGAACTGGGCCGTCTGCTCCAGCACGGTCGTCTCGGGCGTTACCACGATGCACTGCATTTCCGGCATAGCGTTCCACTTCTCCCAAAGCCCAGCGGGCTCTACTTTTCCCAATGCCCAGGGATTAGACTCTTCCCAAAGCCCAGGGATTGCCATCCCTGGGTCTTCTCCAGCTCGGACATTAACCCAGGGATGCAATCCCTGGGCTTTTTTGGCTGCGACGGCTCCCGGCGCGGCCGCGGTTACTTTTTGGCGGCCAACTTTTTGGCCTGCTCTTCGGCTTGTTCGATGACACCCACGTACATGAACGCGTTTTCCGGCAAGTGGTCCCATTTGCCGTCGGCGATTTCCTCGAAGCTGCGGATCGTGTCGGCCAGCGGCGTGATTTCCCCCTTCTTGCCGGTGAAAACTTCGGCCACCAGGAACGGCTGGGACAAGAACCGCTCCATGCGGCGGGCCCGATGGACCACGATCTTGTCGGCTTCGCTCAATTCGTCGACGCCCAGAATGGCGATGATATCTTGCAGTTCGCGATAACGCTGGAGCGTGGTCTGCACCCGGCGGGCAACGTTGTAATGCCGCTCGCCGACGTATTGCGGATCGAGAATTCGGCTGGACGAAGCCAGCGGATCCACTGCCGGATAGATGCCCTTTTCACTGATCGAACGCTCCAGGTACAAAAACGCGTCCAACTGGCCGAAGGCCGTTGCCGGGGCCGGATCGGTGGGGTCGTCCGCCGGCACGTACACGGCCTGGACGGAGGTGATCGCCCCCTTCTTGGTCGAAGCAATCCGCTCCTGCAAAGCCCCCATCTCCGTGGCCAGCGTCGGCTGGTAACCCACGGCGCTGGGCATGCGTCCCAACAGGGCCGACACTTCGCTGCCGGCTTGCGAAAAGCGGAAGATATTGTCGACAAACAGCAGCGTGTCGGCGCCGGTCGTGTCGCGGAAGTATTCGGCCATCGTCAACGCCGACAGGGCAACCCGCAGACGGGCTCCCGGCGGCTCGTTCATTTGGCCGAACACCATGCAGGTCTGCTCGATGACGTGCCGGCCCGTATCACCGATCTTGGCTTCCTGCATTTCCAGCCATAGGTCGGTTCCTTCGCGGGTTCGCTCTCCGACTCCCGCGAACACGGAGTAACCGCCGTGGGCACTGGCGATGCGGGCGATCAGTTCCGTCAGGATGACCGTCTTGCCCAAACCGGCACCGCCGAACAGACCGGCCTTGCCGCCACGGACGAAGGGCGTGAGCAGGTCGATCACCTTGATGCCGGTTTCGAACAGCTCGGTCTTGGTGGTCAATTCGCTCAGATCGGGAGCGTCGCGGTGGATCGACCGGAATTCCTTGGCGTCAACCGGTCCGCGGCCATCCACCGGCTCGCCGAGCAGATTGAACACCCGGCCCAGCGTTGCCGGCCCGACGGGCACCTTCACGGGACCGCCGGTATCCACGCATTCCTGACCGCGGATCATGCCGTCGGTGTTCCCCAGCGCGATGCACCGGACGCGACCGCCCCCCAGTTGCTGCTGGACTTCGCCGGTCACATTGAGCTTTGATCCCTTTATGTTCCGATACGACTTTGACGGCGTTGTAAATCGCCGGCATGCTGCGCTCGGGAAACTCGACGTCGAACGTCGAACCGATGACTTGGGTCACGTGCCCAACGTTGGTGGAAGTTTGCGATTGCCATAGTTGATCCCTTTCGAGCTTTCCGAGCGGGGTGACGGAAGTCCCC
This sequence comes from uncultured Planctomycetia bacterium, assembly GCA_963807715.1. Lineage (GTDB taxonomy): Bacteria > Planctomycetota > Planctomycetia > Pirellulales > PALSA-1355 > CAWECK01. Next base: position 425,431 of record CAWECK010000005.1, on the reverse strand, counting down.
TGATAACGGCCTTCTATTTGTTCAGAGCTTCCACGCCGCCGATGATTTCCATGATTTCGCCGGTGATCTGCCCCTGACGAGCCCGGTTGTACATCATCGACAATTGCTTGATCCGGTCGCCGGCGCTCTTGTGGCGGCTTTCATCGCGACCATGCGGGCCACCTGTTCACTCACCGCCGCATCGAGAAAACACTTGAAGAGCTTAACCTTGAAGCTGGTCGGTACGACCTCTTCCAGGATGCTTTCGGCGCTGGGCAGAAACTCATAGGGGGTGCCGGTTGCAGCTGCCGGCTGCTTTGGCGCCCGCGCCTGGCCGTTTTGCCCTGGCCGCTTCGGCCCCAGCCAACGATCCCAGCGGCAGCAGCGTCTCAACGACCGACGTATTGCCGGCTGACGTTCTCGAACCGCATGTAGGCCACGTCGAGCCGGTCGAGCTTGCCGGTGACGTAGCTTTCCAGATAACGATTGGCCAGCAGTTCGACTTCCTCGAAGCTCGGCTTGTCCTCGAAGTGCGTGAAGGTTTCGTCGGCGTGATGCCGCGGAATTTACAGGCGGCGATGCCGCGCCGGCCGGAGACTTCCAGCGACACATGAGGCAGCTCTGGCTTGCAACTCCGGCCATAGCGCGCAAAACTGGCCCGCTGAATGTTGCCGTTGTAGCCGCCGCAGAGCCCGCGGTTGGCGGTGAGCATCAGCAGCGTAGCGTTGCTTGACTGTTTCGCGGCCCTCCAGCAGCGGATGCGACACCTTCAGTCCGCTGTTGGCCAGGTCCGCCACGAGCTGCGTGATCCGCCGGGTGTAAGCCGCGGCGGCATGGGCACGATCCATCGCCTTTTTAAAGCGGGCCGTGGCGATCAGCTCCATCGTCCGCGTAATCTTGCGAATATTGCGGATCGACTTGCGGCGTTTATCGAGAGCGCGGGCTTTTGCCATAGGGGAAAACTAATGGTGTTGAGATCGAAAGGGCCAATCGCCCCTTTACTTGATCAAACGAATCGTCAGTGGATAGCGGTAAACCTCACCGGCGTTGGCCTTCAGACCGGCAATGACCATCAAAACGACATCCAAAATGCCCAGGGCCGCCAGCAGCGGAATGCCGATGAAAAAACAAAATATCAACGCAACGCCGACGAGCACGTACAACGTCATCGAAATCTGGAAATTCAGCGCCTCTTTACCCTGGTCGTCGATGAACGGATGCGAATCCTTCTTTAACTGCCACAGAACCAGCGGGGCGATGATGTTGGCAAACGGAATTGCCGTGTACTTTGCGAGCCCTGACAGATGACAAGCCAAGGCCCAACCCCGGGCCTGCTGGATCCGTTTCCGTCATTGGAGTGATTCTGCTCGTTAGGTTAACAATCAACTTCGCGGCTAAACCGCAAGCGGACCGCGCCGTGTCTGCGGCAATCAGGTCTTATGCTCTTACCGTCGCTGTCCCCGTGTGCTTTGCCGCATAGCAGACGTTGAAACTCTTCGATCGCCGCGTTGATCGCCTGCATGCCTCGCGTCGTCCAGATCTTTCGTGTCGACGATCTTCTTGCGAATGGCGGGCTTCTGATCGCGAATGAACGCCAGGAACTCCTTCTCCCAGATCGGCACCTCGCGGCGCGGAATCTTGTCCAGGAAGCCGCGCGTGCCAGCGTAAATGATCAGCACCTCGTCCACCGTCTCCAGTGGCTGGTACTGACCCTGCTTGAGGATTTCCACCATCCGATAGCCGCGGTCGAGCCGGGCTTGCGTCGCGGGGTCCAGGTCGGTGCCCAACTGAGCAAAGGCCTCGAGCTCGCGGAACGCGGCCAGGTCCAGCCGCAAGCCACCGGCCACCTTTTTCATGGCCTTGATCTGGGCGGCACCGCCGACGCGCGACACGGAAATACCCACGTTCATCGCCGGGCGGATCCCGGAGAAGAACAAGTCAGGCTGCAAGTAGATCTGGCCGTCGGTGATCGAAATGACGTTCGTCGGAATGTAGGCCGACACTTCGCCTTCGAGCGTTTCAATGATCGGCAACGAGGTGAGCGATCCGCCCCCCAGCGCGTCGCTGAGCTTGGCCGAACGCTCCAGCAAACGGCTGTGGGCATAGAACACGTCGCCCGGATAAGCCTCGCGTCCCGGCGGACGCCGCATCAGCAGCGACAACTGCCGGTAGGCGACGGCCTGCTTCGACAAGTCATCGTACACGATCAGGGCGTGCTGGCCGTTGTACATGAAGTACTCGGCCATCGCCGTGCCGGCGTAGGGGGCCACATACTGCAGCGGAGCCGGGTCGCTGGCGCTGGCGACGATCACCGTGGTGTATTCCATGGCGCCGTTGTTGCGCAGCGCCTCGATCACGCCGGCCACCGTCGATTCCTTTTGACCGACGGCGACATAGAAGCATTTCACGCCGGTGTGCTTCTGGCTGAGGATCGCATCCAGACAGATGGCCGTCTTGCCCGTCTTGCGGTCGCCGATAATCAATTCGCGCTGGCCGCGGCCGATCGGCGTCATCGCGTCGACGGCCTTGATGCCCGTTGCCAGCGGCTCGGTCACCGGCTTGCGCTGCGACACGCCGGGAGCCATGTGCTCGACATTGCGGCGTTCGGTGGTGACGAGCGGCCCCTTGCCGTCTAGCGGATTACCCAGCGGATCGACCACCCGGCCGATTACGGCCGGGCCGACCGGCACGCTCAACAACTGGCCGGTGCTCTTGACCTCGTCCCCTTCGCTGATCTTCAAGTAATCGCCCAGGATGATGACGCCCGACGCTCGTCTCTTCCAGGTTGAAGGCCAGCCCGATCACGCCGCCCGGAAACTCGACCATTTCACCGGACATGACGCCCGACAGGCCGTAGACCCGCGCAATACCGTCGCCTACTTCCAGAACGCGTCCCACGTCGCGGACGTCGATCTGAGAGTGGTACTGTTCAATTTCCGCTTGCAGAACGGAAGCTATCTCGTCGGCTTTGAATTTCATGAACGCTCCTGTTGATCATTTGCTCGCGCACTTGCTCGAGCTGCCGGGCCACTGACCCGTCGTACACCGTATCGCCAATCCGCAGCACCAAGCCGCCGATCAACGCCGGGTCGACGGCCAATTCGACCTCCGGCTCGCCTTTGAGCAGAGCCCGCAGCGCAGGCACCATTTTTTCAGCATCCGCGGGACTCAGTGGGGTGGCCGTGCTTACTCGCACCGGCACGCGTCCCACCAGCACGTTGTATTGCGAGCGCACCTCGCGTCCGATTTCGCGCAGTACGCCGAGTCGGTCGTGTCGAGAAAGAACTTTTAGAAAATCGAGCAGGGGAGCCGAAACTGCGCCCCCCAGCACGCGATCGAGAATCCCGGTCCGCTGCTCATGCTTCACGAGGTACGTGGAGAGGAGGGCTTCGAACTGAGGAAGCTCGTTCACCACGTCCCGCAAGAAGTCTTCGAGTTCCGAGACGCGCTCATCCAACTGGCCGGCACTTTCCGCGGCCCCCAGGAACGCCTTGGCATAAACGCTGGCGATCTGTTGGGCTCGCACGTCAATGGCATGCTTTTGAGCGGCGGGAGCGGCGGTGTCGATCATCACAGTTGCCGGGGTCAATCACGCTAGAGAATTAAGAACGCTTAACTGAACTTTATTGCCATCGGCGGCTCGCCGTGGGCTAAGACGAACAACGCATCAATTCAAACATGGTCAATTCGTACTAGGATTGACTCCGGGGAAACGGCTCATAGCCTCCTGGATCAATCGTGAATGGTCACCGGCTGACAGATGAGTCGCGACGATCTTACCGGCCAACTCGACTGCCAGATTCGCGCTGCGTTCGGCCAACTGCTGCAAGGCCTGCTCGGTGGCCGCTTCGATGTCGCGAACACCGCGAGCCCGCTCGGCATCAGCGTTGGCTTTCGCGTCGGCCAGGATTTCCGACCGCAGGTGGTCGGCATCGCGGCGGCGCTGCCTCGATCATGGCATGGATCTCCTCGGCCGTGCCCGCCAGCTTGCGTTCGTGCTCGGCCAGCAGTTGTTTGGCCTCCTCATGAGCCCGCTTGGCAGAGGCGATTTCCTCGGCAATCGAGTGCTCGCGTTTTTCCAACCCCGCCGCAATCGGTCCCCAGGCAAACTTCCAGAGAACGCCAAGCAGCACCAGAAACACCACGAAGGTGAACAGTGCCAGGTCCGACTTGATATCCGCCGGATTTGTCTCCAAACCGGGACTGGCATTCGCCTGACCGATGTGAGCGTCATGCCCGGCGTGACCGGCTGCATGATCAGCGCCGGCATCATGCGCCGCGGCAGCGTGGGCACCATCGTCATCAGCGGCCCGCAAGGCGACGCCAGATAGCGCCATCGCGCCGACCATCAAGAACAGCCGAGCAAATGGCCGCGCATGTCGATGTCTCATGTTCATCGTCGTTCCCCAAACCGCATTTCCAGCACGCCGCTAAATCGCCACGGTGAAAGCCGTCGATCAGACGCCGCTCGAGCAAATGAACAGGGCGTAGAAGGTGAAACCTTCAATGAGAGCCGCGGCGATAATCATCGCCGTTTGGATGTTGCCGGCCACTTCCGGCTGCCGGGCCATACTTTCGAGGGCACTGGCGGCCAACTTGCCGATGCCGAAAGCAGCACCAATGACAACCAGACCGGCGCCAAAGGAGCCCGATAGGTTGATGAGCGACGAGGCCGGCGCGGCTCCGCCGGCAGCAGCACCTTGAGCCATGGCGGCGGACGTGGATAACGCCACGAAAGCAAACGTCAGGGCGAACTTCGCAAACTTGTTCACTGATTTCTTCTCCTATGATTAAAGCGTGAGACTATCGTAAGCGTAAGACACGATGTCTTGTCGTAAATGGCACGATCTCTCTTGCCGTGATCGGCTCCACGAACAGGACTAATGGCTATGCACCGCGGAGCCAATAAACAAGGCCGACAAGAAGACAAAAATGTAGGCCTGCAGGAAGGCCACGAACAGTTCCAGAACACTGAAGCACACCGAGCCCAGCACGGCAATGACGGCCGCCACAGGCCAGGTCGGCTTCATTGCCCCCTCAATGCTGAATGCCAACCCCAAAATTCCCAATAGAACCAAGTGACCGGCGACCATGTTGGCCAACAAACGCACGGCCAAGACGCCATGCCGAATCAGCAACCCAACCACCTCAATGACCCAAATCAACAACTTGAGCGGCCGCGTGTACCAGGGCAGATCCATGTGCGGCACTTGATTCAGCCAAAACCCGATCGGACCAAACTTCCTCGAACCGGAAAGCAGCACTGTGGCGAACGTCACGCATGCCAACGCCAGCGTCACCCCGAACGAACCGGTTGGCGAACCGGCCCAAGGCAACAGCCCGAACAGGTTACACGACAACACGAAGAAAAAAAGGGTCCATAACAGGGGCACGAAACTATCGGCCTCGTGAAAATCATGACCATGGCCGCCGATCGCCGGACGCGCAATTTGGTCCCTTACAAACAGCAAAATAGCCTCGACGAAATTGACGACCTTGCCATGCGGAACGCCGCCCTTGCGGATCTTGCCGGCGACGTAAATCATCACCCAGGCCAAGAGGACGGCGACAACCAGCTCGATGACCATGAATTTCGAAATGCAGAACCCTGGTGCTGCGTCGTCCTTCTCGTAAAGGTTCTTCAACGTGCCGAACGGTTGCGGAATAAGTACCTTGCCGGCCAATTCCCGGTCGAAGTCCTCCACCGTTGCATGCGGATGCCCTTCGCGCAGAAACTTAGGCACCTGATCCAGGCTCGTATAATGATAACGCCACAAAAACCTCGGCACGTCGAAGTAGTAGGCGTCTTTGATGTGCAGAATGGGAGATGCCATGAATTACAAACCCCCTCGCGCACGGTCCGCAGCGCCAGGGCGCCATCGGCAGGGGAATTGCCGGAAGCGAGACTGCCCGAAGCTCCCGTCAACGCAAACGACAACCACGTCTCTACGACCAGGGTCAACAGATAGAACACGACGATCAGCCCGAATATACCCGCCACCTTCAATGCCGGCACGCGACCCAACGCCAACCCGGCCCCCAGCGGCAAAATCATCCGAAACACCATACCGCCCAACATCGTCCACAAAGCGCTCAGCGGCCCGGGCACCCCTTGCCGCGACCATGCCGCCACGGCCAGTGCCAACGCCCCGCCCAGCCCACAGACACCGGCCGCAATCGCTACGGCCAATGCGCCTGGCCAGCCGACTCGCTGAAAACTAAACGGCGCTACCAGCACGGCAAACACCGCTAGGACGAAAGCCAATCTCGCGCAGGCGCCAGCCAAAGTCAGGAAACCAACCCGCGGCAGCCATTTCACCCAAATTGACATCCCGCTAAACCTGAAAAGAAAACCAACGATCGAGTTCGTGCTCGATCGAAATTTGACCTGATGCCTACGACCGAGGCCGCCTTACCATCGCCAGTAGCGTCGAGATGCCAAGCACGAGGCCGATGGAAAAACCCAACAAGCCCAGGTACTTAGTGCCGAATCGATGATCCAGCCACTGCCCACCGATGCCGGGCAGAACCATCACCAGTGCGACAGCCGTGATTCGCGTCACCCATTCAATGGCCTCGCCCATTGGCCAATCCTGCCCATCGGCGCACGCTGCCTGTCGGCGATCCAACGACTCGGCGAACCACAAGAACTGCCGGGCGAACTGCAAACAAACTCTTAAGGACCCGTAAGGTTCGCAATGTAGTCGAAGCCGATACACATTTCAATTAGCATCGGGGGGGAAATTCGTGTTTTTTTTCACAAAGTCTGATAACGACACCTAACACCAATAAAATGAATAACTTGAGGCTCACTAAAAACCGTAAAAAACTCCGAAATGATCGGGCGGCCAGAGGCTCTCGCACGCTTCTCCCCGACCACGTTTCGGTCGACAAGCCGATCATCCCGTTCGCAACCCGAGAAGAACCAAAACCAGGGCATCTCGTGGATTGCGTTCCTGAGGTCATTCGATTAAACTTGGCTTATTCGATACCTACTAGGTGTGCCCGCTGCCAGGGCCCCTTATACCCGCCCTGGAGGCGGGCTCTGGGCTAAAGGACTGCCCGCGAGGGTTCGAGCGTAAATCCCCCCAAAGTCATGGAGGACGCTCTGACCACACATTCCGACCGGCGACCCCACCCCACTATCGCCGGCCGGTGCGGAGGCAAATCTTGATGACCCCAGCTGCACTCAAGTCCTATTCGCACAAAGACCTGGCTGAAATGGCAAAACAAGGGGGAGTGCGCGGTTGGCACTCTATGCGCAAAGACCAATTGGTCAAAGCGCTCCTGGCCAATCACTCGAAACCGGCACCGGCCCGGGCAAATAAAAAGGCAGTTGCGCCCGTGCGACGATCTACGTCTGCCAAGGTCCCCGTTGGGCGACAGCGCCGCTCCAGCCCACCTGTGGTCACCCGCGGCAAGCCCCCTGCGCCGCGAGTCATCAAACACCTGCGTCAGATCAAGGCCAAGCTGGAACATCACCGCAACTTGTCGAATGGCTCCGACCCGGCCCGGGCCGAGGCAGTTCGCAAGGATCGCATCGTGGTCATGGTGCGGGATTCCTTTTGGCTGCATGTCTACTGGGAATTGACACGCCAAAGTATCGAGCGGGCCAAGGCAGCCATGGGACAGGATTGGCATCTATCCCGTCCTAACTTGCGCGTCTCGGAAGTGACCGAGGGGGGCACAATGAGCGCCTCGGAGCGATTGGTGCAAGAGATCGAGATCCACGGCGGCGTGAGCAACTGGTATGTGCATGTCCTGGAACCACCCCGCAGTTATCGCCTGGAGATCGGTTATCTTGGCCGTAGCGGCCGATTCTTCGCGCTGGCCCGCAGCAATGTCGTCACGACACCGGCTCCCGGCTCGAGCGACGCCCTGGACGAAAACTGGGCCGACGTGGCACAAAACTTCGACAAAATCTACGCACTCAGCGGCGGGTACTCGCCGGACGGCACCAGCACCGAGTTGCAGGAACTGTTCGAGGAGCGACTGCGACGACCGATGGGAACGCCCATGGCAAACCGCTACGGCATGGGGGCCGACGGCATGTTTTGCCCGCCGAAGGACTTGGATTTCGAGGTGGATGCCGAAATGATCATTTTCGGGGCCACTCGGCCGGATGCCCGCGTTACCATGCGTGGCGAACCGGTGCGGCTGCGCCCTGATGGCACGTTCACGGTACGCATGAGTTTGCCGAACCAGCGCCAGGTGATTCCGGTCGTGGCCTACGCCGCAAGCGGCGCCGAGCAGCGGACGATCGTGCTCGCCGTCGAGCGGAATACCAAGATCATGGAACCGGTCGTCCGAGAAGCGTCGGACTGATCCGGCGCGAGCCCACTCCTGAACGACTTCCTGAAGATGCCCACGGCCAGTGTGGGCATCTTTATTGTTGCGCGACTTATGTTCGATTACCTGGCTGTTGGATGATCGGCAGTGGCCAGATTCCGCCCAGCGTGGGGTGGCTGGGGTGCCGCCCCAAGTCGTTGCCCACGCTCTTCTCGGGGACACTCAGCCTCCCCCAAGGTTAGCCCTTGGCTACTCGCGGCCCGACGATTGGCCTCCTCAGGCTTGGCTAACACGGTAAACTTGTAACGGAAGGGTACTATTGCCACTGCGAGGACTGGGCGAAGCGTGTCAAAGGATATTTCACAAACTGTCAACGGTTGGGATTTCGATCCGGACCGGGTTAGCGTGCGCATCGTGCCCGGGGACGACGGCCGGGATAAGATTCAGATTCGGCTGGACCTTGGCCTATTGCAAATGGAGATGGACGGTCGCCCCGACGGCCGGCGGGTCAACGAGTGCGAATCGTGGCTCGCCTACTACCAACGACTCCAAGTGACCCATGACTCCCGCCATCCGGATGGCCCACCATTTGCCCTGGAAAGCGAGGATTGTGCCCTGCTGCTCCGCGAAGGGGTACAGTATTACCACCGCTATATCAGCTTTTGGCACCTGGAACGCTATGAGCTTTGTGCCCGCGACACCAACCGCAACCTCCGCCTGTTCGCCTTCGTCCGCGAGCATGCCCGGCATACGAAGGACAAGCTGCAATTCGACCAGTGGCGGCCGTACGTCACGATGATGCATGCTCGGGCCGTGGCAACGCCGCTGATTTCGCTCAACGATTACGGCGCGGCCCTGGGAGTGATCGACGCGGGCATTGCCGGCATCCGCAGCTTCCTGGAAGACTACGATCAAACGGAAAACGCGGAAAACTGCGCAGAGCTTCGGCAACTGCTGCACTGGCGGGAAGAACTGGAAGCCAAGCGGCCCACGCAGCTGACGGTCCAGCCGGACAGCCCGCTGGACCGGCTGAACGCGGACTTGGATCTGGCCGTCCGCGAGGAACGCTTTGAGGACGCGGCGCGGCTACGCGATTTGATTCGCCGCCAGGGGGAAGGCCCACTGTCGGCCGGCACGCCGGAGATGCTTTAATGTAGGTGTTGGCGGCAGGGTTTAGCCGGGCATCGGTTAAACCGCAAGCGAATCCACTTACCCTTTCAAACGTCTACGATGATGAGCGCTAACGAACCACTCTCGGCGGCTTCACAAATTCCACTCGCGCCTCCTGAATCGCGAGGTGCGCCGCACGAATTGCGCGACCGGTTGATCGCTCAATTACGCAGCTACGGGAGTTGTGCCGTAGCGTACTCCGGTGGCGTGGACAGCGCCGTGGTGGCCAAGGCGGCCCAACTGGCGCTGGGCGAAAAAGCCGTCGCCGTGACGGGTACCAGTGCCAGTCTGGCGGAAGGCGAACTGGAACAGGCCAGCCAATTGGCTCGCTTGATCGGCATCCGGCACGAAGTCGTGGCCACTCACGAAGTGTCCGATCCAAATTATCTGCGCAATGCGCCCGATCGCTGCCTGCACTGCAAGACCGAGTTGTATACCGAATTGTCGGCGGTGGCCCTGCGCCTGGGCCTGGCTGTGCTGGTCAACGGCGCCAATCGGGACGATCTGGGGGATTACCGCCCAGGCATGGTGGCTGCGAAAAACTTCCAAGTACGCAGCCCGCTGGCCGAATGCGGACTGGACAAGGGGGTCGTGCGAAGCCTCGCGCTGGCCTGGGATCTTCCGGTGTGGGACAAGCCCGCGAGTCCGTGCTTGAGCAGCCGAATCGCTTACGGCGAAGCGGTCAGCCCGCAGCGCCTGGCCATGATCGACCGGGCTGAACAATGCCTGCGCGGCTTGGGGCTCAACCTGCTAAGGGTTCGCTATCACGGCGGCGATTTGGCCAGGATCGAAGTTCCACTGGCCGCGCTGGAGCAACTGTGCCAGGCCGACGTGCGCAGCGCCCTCGTCGCGCGGTTCAAAGAGTTGGGCTTCAAGTTCATCACGCTCGACATGGAAGGCTTCCGCTCGGGCAGCCTCAATACACTGTTGCCGGTCGCGGAATTGGGAGCTTGGAAAGCGGCGGCCGGAAAGCCGATTGAAAAGCCGTAGGGTCAGCTTCCTTCGCCGCCCTGGCGAAGTTTTTCGAGCAATGCCTGGGCGTCACGGTGCCCAGGGTTAATGTCGAGCACCCGGCGATAACAGTCGATGGCTTCCAATTTCCGACCGCGCTTGACGAGTAAGTCCGCCAGGTTCATCAGGCTGGGAACGCTATCCGGATTGATCGCCAGGGACTGTCGCAACGCGGTTTCGGCCTCGTTCCAACGCTCTTTTTTCGCCAGCAAGGTGCCTAGCGAGCCATAAACGTCGGCGCTGACGGTGCCATGAGCCACGGCCTGCTGCAACGTCTGAATCCCCTGATCGGCCTTTTCTTGGGCCGCCAGGGCCACGGCCAGCATGAAATACCAGTTCGGATGGGTACCATCCAGCTCGACTGCCCGCCGCATGTCGCGCTCGGCTTCAGGGGCTTTTTTCAACAACAAGAAGGTGGATCCGCGATTCTTGTAAGCCAACGCATTTTTCGAATTGAGTCGCGAGCGCCGATCGTAGCACTCGATCGCCTTATCGGATCGTTGCTGCCGGGCGAACAGGTTCCCTAAATTGGTCCAGCCTTCGGACTTGTCGTCGCCGTTTTCGATCACCCAATTCAGATCGCCTTCGGCTTCCGTAAAGCATTGCGCCGCTTTGTCGGAGAATCGCTGAGCGTCGTCCAGGTACTCTTGGGCTTCCTCAAAACGCCCTTCCAATTCGGCAATGGCTCCTTCGGTTTCACAGAAGCGACCTACGGACTCGGCATTGCTTCCAATTCGCTCCAGCACCGTGGCCTGCAAGGTTCGGGCATCGACATATCCGGATACTAATTCCAGCGCCAGCCTGGCTTCGACCAGCGCCTCCTCTTCCATGCTCTCTTCCCCATCCGCTAGCTCGTGGAGATCGCGCCCCAGGGAATAATGAGCCCGCGCGTTGTGGGCGCTTTGTCGACCGTATCCTGCCAAATCGAAATCACGGTGCGGTAGTCATTGTTGCGCAACAGAGTTTCCACTCCGAACACGCCCACCGCGGCGGCGGCCATAGCTGGGGGCACCCAGGCCAGGCGCCGCAGCGGATCACTGGATCGTGCCGCAATCCAGCGCCACATCTCGTACAGAGCGATCACGACCAGGACGAACACCGAGGCGAGCGATAAGTACATGCGATGGTCGTACGCCAGATCGAGAATCGGCACCACGCTGGACGTGGGCGACAGGATGACGAAGAACCAGGCGCCGACAAACCCCCAGGCCGGCCGCTTCCAAACGCACCATGCGGTAAGCCCAAGCAACAAGCCCACGAAAATTGCCGGCGGAATGATTTCGGCCGCGGTTTCAGCTACCGGCCAGTTGGGATCGAGGCACAGGCCCCGCGGATCGATGCACAACCAAAGATAATGACAGATCACGCCCGGCTGGCTTTGCGCATAGCGCAAAGGTGAGTGGACATGCGAAACTAGCAGCCCGACCGACTGGTATTTTTCCTTGAGCGCGAACAGGACGACGAACGGAATGGTGGCAGTCGCTCCCAACGCCGCATACAGCCACTTGCGCCGGTTCCAAAGGTCCCGCCCACTTGCGGCCCAAAAAGCCCGGTCGTACCACAGCGTCATCAGCGGGGCGGTGACCATGACTTCCTTCGTCCCCATCCCCACCAACGAGCAAACCACGGCGACGAGGTACCAGTTGCGAGCGACACGGTGCGCCGCGGGCGACAATCGCGCATCGGCCTGCGTGGTTTGAATGCCCCGCAGCACGCAATACAAGGTCAGCAGATACATCAGCCCCATCAACGATTCTTGCCGCTGATAAATATAGGTCACGCTGGCAGTCTGCAACGGATGAACCAGCCACAGGGCAGCGATCGCCAGCGCGAGATTGCGAGCCGAGCCGCCATAGCGACTGGCGCACCGCGGGGCCGACTCCAAGGTCCGGCGCACCAGGCCATACAGCGTCCAGGCGGCGGCCACGTGAATTGCCAGATTCACGGCGTGGTAGCCCCATACGTGGTAACCACCGACCGCGTAGTTCAGGGCGAAACTGAAGTAGCTTACCGGCCGCGACTGACCGTCGGAAAGCGCCAGCGGGTTCAACTGCCGCAGCGAAGCGTTCTCCATAATAAAGTGGACTCCGTCGTACACAAACGGCACGCCGAAGCTATTGCAATAGACGGCCAGCCCTAAGGCGGCCAGCAACAGACCTATCCGCCGGCTCGAAACGGCTGCCCAACTTGGCGCCGCAACCGTGGGGACGTCGACCGCCCCGCTGGACCCGGCCTGCCCCTCACTTTTTGGCTCGCGGGCACCCTTGGGCTCACAGGTTTTCGACCGTCGAGATTTTGGTGGATCGGATGATTTCATGCAAACTCACGAAGTCGATACACGGTCGGGGACAACGGCCGGCCAACAATGGCTGGTGCCGGGGGACCGGAAATCATTCTATGATCAGCGGCCGGGCTCCGCGCCGGTCGTTTCCACCTAATGGGAGAGACGCTCGAATTCGGCGTCCGTTTTGCCGCCCGATTCTATGAACTTGATGAGGTCCGCCCGTGCCTGATCGAACTTCCCCACGACAATATACGTAGCGGCCCGCTCTCGATAGACGCCCGTCAGCCGCCAGTCCAGCCGCAGGGCTTCTTCAAAGTCGGCGAATGCTCGGTCATATTGCCGCAAGGCTGCGTAAGAACTTCCGCGATACCAGAAGGCCACTGCCAACCAGGGGTCCAAGGCGATGGCACGCTCGCAATCTGCAATCGCCAGTTCGTGCTGGCCCAGTTCTTGATAACACAGGCCGCGATTGGAAAAAGCGGCGCCATTGTTCGGTGCCAACTCAATCTGCCGGGTGTAATCGGCGGCAGCCTCGGTAAATCGCTGCTGGCGGAAGTAAAGTTTGCCGCGGGCTGAATACGTGGAGGCATTCCCGGGGTCCATCGTTTCCTCCTTGGCAAATTCGGCCAGGGCCTCGTCGGTTTGTCCCAGATGAACCAACAGAATTCCACGCATCCCATGCGCACCCATCAACGCGGGATTGATGGCGAGCGCCTGTTCGACTTGTTCGATCCCTTCAACGGGATTGCCCGCCAGGTTACAAGCCACCGCCAGACCAAGGTGTGCCCGCTCGCTGCGAGGGTAGTTTTCGACCGCGTCCTGGTAGACGGCGATTGGCGAGCGATAGATCTCGTTCCGGAGTGCCGTTTGCGCCCCCAGCGCAACAACCGCAATGCCAGCCAGCGCGGCAGGTAACCCGTAGAGTCGTCGCGATTCTGCCGGCCGACTAGCCCCCCAGCGGCGCCAAATTTCGTAGCCGCCGACAACCGCCGCAACTATGACCGCGGCCGATGACAGATACATGCGATGTTCGAACGCCAGGTCCGCAATCGGCATCACACTCGACGTTGGCGCCAGGATCAAGAAAAACCAGGCTCCCAAAAAGCCCCAGGCCGGGCGACGGACGACGCACCAAACAGTCGCGGCCAGTAGGAGGGCAATCAACGCCAGCGGAGGCACGATCTCGCCGGCCGTGCGCAATGGGCCAGCCATAATCGAAACACTGCCCGCGCGGCCAGAAGCAAAGCCGCAGATAATGCAGAATCACCCCAGGCTGGCTGAGGGCATACTCATACCAACGCGTGCGGCCGCCGAAGCCGCCGAAGCCTTGGCTTTGAGAGGAAAACAGGCCGCCGCCGCCGGAGAATCTCGTATACAACGGCAGCACCGCCAACCAACAAGCTGCCAGCGCCCCGTAAAGCCGCCAGCGGAGCCCGAGCGCCTCACGAAACGAACCCGTCACGAACGACCGATCATACAGCAGCACCAGGATGGGTGCGGAAACCGCCACTTCTTTACATCCCATTGCCAACAGGCAAGCCGTCACGCTGAGGATGGACCAACGCACCGTGTGCGGCGATCCAATTGCACGAATCGCCGCATACAAGGTAACCAGGTAGAACATGCCCATCAGCGATTCATAGCGCTGCACGACATACGTCACGGCCTGAGTTTGCAGCGGATGCAGCGTCCACAACAAGGCAACCACGAGCGCCAACGGCGTCGCGACTTCCACGAAATCTCCAGCCCGCGGCAGCAACAGCGTCCGGCGCACGATTCCGAACAGAGCTAAGCCAGCCATGATATGAATGACTACGTTGGTGGCATGAAACTGCCATGCCTGCATGCCCCCCAAGGCATAATTCAAGACGAATGAAATCCTTGCCACCGGCCGTGGATGAACGGACAATTTGCCGCCGGTCGTCGTGACGACAGCCCGCCAGAACGGCCAGACCTGGCGGACGCCGCTGTTTTCGACGATGTCGTGATAGTCATCGAAAATAAAGTCCGCCGAGAGGCTATTGGCATACACCGTCGCCGCGCAAATCACCAGACTGAACGCCGCCAACCAGACGGAGCGTTTCGATGCGCAGGCAGACTCCGGTGACTCCGCTCCGCTCCGATCGCACGGTTTTTCGCTAAGCTGCTGCTTCACGCGACCGGGTCCTTCCTCGACATAATGCGCGAGCAAACGCGTTCCCCAATCCGCGAATCGCGCGAATACTGATGCCAACCCAAAGGACCTAACAGCAGTCCGCGCCAAGCAAGTGGCCCCAGCCGCGGCCGCTGACCGTGCGAGGTCGCGGCCAAGGCCGTGTTGACGTCCACGGAGAATTGCGCCACGCGGGCCAACCGCCGGCCCCCTCCTGCTTGTGCATGCTGCCAACGGGGCAAATGACGCCGCAGCACCACTTCCAGTTGCCGGCGAAACTCGAACGTATCGGCACTGCGGCTCGCCGTCTGCGAAAACGGATGGATCCGAAAACAAACCAGCGGTTCCGGCAGGTATAAGCAGGGGCCCAGCGCAGACAATTTCAGCCACAGATCCCAATCGGCCGCGTACCACAGGTCTTCATCAAAACCTCCCACCTGCTCGATGGCGTCGCGGCGGAAGAGTGGGGCCGGAATTGCCAGGAAATTCTGCACCAACAGCCGCGCCGCCATGATGCCAGCGTCCACAAGTCCGCCGGTCTTGGAAAGCGGACACCGCCAAATGCCCAACAGGCGGCCAGACGTGTCCATGAATCGGGCCGGATGCACGATTAGAGCCGCGTCGCCGTGGCAAGCCAAGGCGGCGCGCAGACTCTCCAAACGCCCCGGCAGCCAACAATCGTCTTGATGCAAGCAACTAAGATACCGACCGCGCGCATGTGCGAGCGCGCGGTTGGTATTTGCGGCCCAATTACCGGTCCGCGGCGCCGCCACGATCCGCAAGGGAAGCCGCCCGGCGAAAGACTCGACGATCGACAGCGTATCGTCGGTAGAACCGTCGTCCACGATAATCACTTCTAGGTCATACGCGCCCTGGGACTCCACGCTCTCCAGCGCCGCGGCGACATACCTCGCGCCGTTGTACGTGGGCATCAGCACCGAAAGCCAAGGCTCCGTCACGTTGACCGATTCGAGCGGGGCAATGCAGGGCATGGCTGAAACGCGAGAGGGGACAACAAGATTAGGGCGGCGGGGTTCGTCAGTCGCGGCGGCCGCTCTCACGCGGCAGGTCCATAATCCCGACCAGGAAGGAGGCGAAAATAATCTCGACTCCCAAGGTGAATAAGGTACCCGCGAAAATCCACTGGCCCGGCAAGGGCACCTTCAAGTCTTGAACCCAGTGGATCAACACGGGAGCGCCGACCAGCACGCCGGCAATCACCAGAAACAAACCGCAAGCCAGCCCGCGTTCGACCGAAAACAACCTCACCAGACGCACCACGCGCGGATCTTCAAAGACAGGATCGACCTTGTGGGCATAGAGCTTGGCCAGGAACCCGAAGATCATTACGTGCGCTCCGCAGATCGACAGTAGCGAGGCGGTGTACATGAAGTTCGGTCCGAAGACTCTGTCGAACACGCCGTAACCGGCCAGGACGGCCGCCGGAATCGACACCAGGCCAGCCAGCGTCAGGATCAATCCGGGCAGCACGAACAAGAACATCGGGCTGCACATGAGCATGAAGCGAAGATGCCGCCAACCGTCCCGAAAACTGCGCAAGTGGGGCGGGCGATTGCGGCCGTCGGGCCAGAGCGTGATGGGAATCTCTTCGATCCGCAGCCCCGCCAGCGAACTTTTGATGACCATTTCGCTGGCCAATTCCATCCCCGGCATCTGCAAGTTCATCTTTTGGCAGGCCTCGCGGGTGAAGCCGCGCATGCCGCAGTGCGAGTCACCGACCCCGGTCCGATAAAGCAGATTCAAAAAGCGGCTCAACACCGGGTTGCCGACCCAGCGGTGCAGCCAGGGCATCGCCCCCGGCTTGATATCGCCGGCGAGGCGATTGCCCATCACCAGGTCCGCACCGCCGCGCAAACGGTCGACGAAACGGCCGAGGTCGGTAAAGTCGTAGCTGTCGTCGCAATCGCCCATGATGATGAACCGTCCGGCGGCCTCGGCGAAACCACACCGCAGTGCGTTCCCATATCCGGGCAGTGGTTCCTGAACGACGCGCGCACCGGCCGCGAGCGCCACCGCGACGCTGTTATCGGTCGAGCCATTGTCAACGATCAGCACTTCGCCCGCGATTTCCAATTTCCACATCGTCTCGAGCGCCTTGCCAATACAGGCCGGCAAGGTCCGCTCCTCGTTCAGGCAGGGCATCACGACCGTCAACTCCAACGGCTTGCCAGCCGTGATGTTTGGATGTGTGGTCGTTTCCGTGGCGATCATCGCCGAGCCCCCCAATGCAAAAATCCCAGTGCAGAAAGCACCCTAAACCTAGTTTCGCAACTGCCGGCGACGGGTTCAATTGGCCAAGCGGTTAAAGTTTAGTTAAACCCGGCAGAGAGCAAGGCGCGCGTCCGAGCGGAACACGCCGAAGAAAGCCCGGGGATGGCAATCCCCGGGCTTTATAATTCTCACAAGCTTCGCGCAACTTGGATCAGCGGCGTCCTAACGACCGCCGCGACCTGGATTGGCTACCCATTGGGCTGCCCATTGCGCGGAGCTGCCGCCGTAGGCCTTGGTGAAGGCCGCCTCAAAGTTGGTGTGTCCATGCACGGCGGACAGCACCGCATTAAACCGGCCAAGATCGCTCCGCAAAGCTTTTACAAAGCCATAGGAAAGAATGTCGGCATCTTCGCCCGAACCCTTCAGGATCGTGTCGGCGGTGCCTCCCGACGACAAAATCGAGGGGATCTGATCTTCCCAGATGCGGATGCGAGCCTCTTTGCCGTCCAAATTGGCGGCCACCGCGCGCGCCGAGCCCTCGGCGAACCAATGCGGCAGATTACCGTGACTGGCCACCACCACGGCCGCGATTTGCTGGCCCAGCAACCCGCCAAGCGAATATTCGTTGTTCTTGGCGGGCACGATGAACACGTTGGCGTCGACGAAGTCATACCGCCAATGCGCTCGCGATTCGGAAGGCAGCTCGCGATTTTCCAGCATTTTCCCCACCTCGGCATAGTCGTACTTCTTATCGAAGACAAAGATGGCCGTACGGCCCTTGACGATCGGCCCCGAGGGGAGCTTGAAAATCTTCCTCAACTTGGTGGCCTGGATTTCCGCCTGTTTGGCGACTTCCTTCAAACTGTCCTTGCCGGTATTGCCATAGACGATGAAATTCTCCGTGTCTTCATGTTCCTTGCCACTCTCGGACACGGTCCTCCAGTCGTGTTCGGCCCGCTCGGCTCTCTCCTTGGAAAGTTCGTCATGACTGATCTTCTCCGCGTGGGCAATGGCCACCACCGTAGCCGTCGGCATCAGCGGGTCGTAACCGTCGAACCTGGCCCCCTCGGAAATCCACTTCTCGAATTTGGCGATGACTTCCTCCGACAAGGGTGGCTTTTCCCTCGGCATGCGGTCGCCGTCCGCGGCGGTCCCCCGCAGTTTCTTGATCAATAGGCTGTCGGCCGGCTTGCCGACTTTGAGAGCCTCACCACTGTCGCCCCCTTTGAGTATGCCTTTGAAAAACTTCTGGTCGTAATTCTGCGCCGCCCGCTGTCCTCCGCCGTGACAACCGAGGCATTGCTCGACGAGGACCGGCCCGATATCCGTGGTGAAGTGGATGGTCTCCTTGCCGGTCGCCATTTGAATTTCGACTTCCGCCTTATTGGCGCCTCGGGTGGCGGCGATCAAGCTCGGGTCGCTGATATTGGCGGCCGGATTGCCACCGTCGAACTTGGCCCCTTGCTCGATCCATTGGCGGAAAATTGCCTTCTCCTCCATCGAGAAGCGCGCCGCCGCCGCGGGGCATGTCCCCTTCCTCAATCAGTTGCATCAAGCGGCTGTCTTTTTGATTGGCAACGACCATCGGCCCGTCTTTGGTCCCCTTCATCAGCGATTCATAGCTGAGCGCGCTGAAACCACCCTTGCTTCCCCGCACGTGGCATCCGCCGCACTTGCCCACCAGCAGGGGTACCACTTGCTTGGTAAAACTCACGCTCCCGGCCGTTGCCGGCGCTCCGGCTTTAGGGGGCGCGGCTTTAGCCGGTGCTGCGCCCGGCTTGGCGGGTGCCGCGGCGGCCGGTTCCGCGTCGAGCGGCGGCAATATCTGCCCCTCGAGTTCCAGATCGCCGTGCAAGGTCGCCAACTGCTTGCGCAGCGGAGCCGTTAGTTTCACAGCATCTTCGCTTTCGGCTGTCAACTCACCCAACAGTTGCTGCGCATGTTTGAGAGCCTCAGCGGCCTCGGCAAACTTCTTCGCCTTGGCCAGGTTGGCGGCTTTCTTCAAGGCGCTGTCGACAACCTTCGCTTTGACTCGCTGCTGCGGCGTCGGAGCGGCCTGAGCGGCACCGATAAGCAAGCTGCCCGCCACAATGATTCCCACCAGAACACCGCCACAAAGTGCCTTCATCATGACGCGAATCCCTGTTTTTCAGGTTGAGCGAATTTATTGGTTTGTCGGTTGCGACTCCGCTAGGTCGCGGAGAACTGGCAGTCATAGGTATTGCGCCGCCAAGGCTCGCCCCGCGCCCAATCGACATAACGCCTAGTTGAGCGGTGGCGCGCGGCCTTCCCTCTGGATCGCTGATTATAGGAAGATTTATTCGCGCGATTCCAGCCAAAGTTGGCCTAGGCGAAAATTTAATCACCTTTTTGCCGAGCCGGATGCGTCACCGACGGGATTTCTGGCACGTTGTCGGGTACAAAAATCGCCTTACCCGGACCGCGCAAAGCCCGCCAGCCCCACCGCCCCGCGTCCGTCAGGCCCGCAACCGTGCGCACGCATGATGGCGGCGGCGAGCCGGTTGTACCACGGACGCTAACCGGCTGCTGGCCTTGTAACCGTAATGCACCGCGAACCATTCGGCGAATCGCTCGCGGTCGACATAGCGCGTGTTGCGGCTATCAACCAGATGCCCTAACTCATGGATCAGGATATTGTTAAGGTAGAAGTCCCGCACGGACGCTTCGCTCCATACGAGCTTCCAACTGGTGGCGGATTCCTGCTCCCAATGGCCGCCGTACATGCGGGCTTCCGTGCGCTGGCTAGGGGTGGGCGGAGCATGATAACGCTCCACGAGACTCTCCTCGATCGGGTACAAATACAAACTGGTTCCCCATTGCATGCCGTAACACGGAAAGCTCTGCTTCTTACGAGTCATGCAACTTAGCTGTACCACCTGCAATTCGCGCAAAATGCGCTGGGAAGTTCCGCCAGCCGATTGCGGATGTCGTCGGGAGTCAAAACGTGCCGGAACCCACCACCGGGCGGTTGCACCACGATGCGATAACGGTCCGCCTCTTCAGCCGGCTCGTGCCAATCCTCGGGGGGCAAAAAGGGCAGCTCTACGTTGCGCTGCACGCCGCGCGACCGTTTGCTCACGAACAATCCGCGACGCCGGGATGACTTGGCCAACGCGACGGAGTTGTGGTGCTGCGACTGCGGGAAACGCCCGACTAAGTTCATGGCTTTGCGATGTTGCATGATCCGTTGACCTCTCCGCGTGTTTGCAGCACAGGTCAATCCATTGCAAGGGCCCCGCAGGGCCAACTTGGCTGCGTCGAATCCTGAAAAGCAGAGCCCCGGCAAACGACCACCGCCTGGGCCACTAATCCATCGTACGCAGCAGCTTGGACCATTTTCAACAGAACTTCGCAAGCCATTATCCAACAACGACTTAAGAAATACGGGCCAGGCCAAAATAGTAGCCGGCAGGGGGACTTGACTGAGAGGCTAACGTATGTACGCGGGAACCCGCACTTAGCCTCTCTTAACAGTGGCCGCGCCTGTGTGCCAGCTGCCCGACAGGCTGTATGCCAGTTGCCGGACATGCTGATCTATTGCGCGGCGACAGATCACTTGCCGGACTTGTCGGACGTAGCGGTTTCCGGCGCTGCCTTGGACTTGTCGCCATCAACCGCGCCCTGAGCCTTAGCATCTGCCGCCTTGGAGTCTGTCCCCTTGGCATCTTGTGCCTTGCTCTTATCACCGCGCTTGCTCTTTTGGCCGTCCTTAGACTTCACCGCGGCAGCCGGAGCACTGGGGGGAGGAGGAAGATGCGTGATCTTGTAGACCGCCAAGACAATCGTAATCACGGTAACCAACATTCCCACGCCAACGGCAATCAAGAGCCACTGGGGCATCTGCGCCGACGACTTACGGCGCTGGCGAATGCGCTCCTGCGGGGTCAGAGGGACTTCCACGTCCGCCGGCTCCGCGGCAGCGGCAACCGCAGCGGACGGAACGTTGATTCCCTTTTTAGAGCCGCCCGTTTTAGAGCCGCCCGATTTTGACTCGGACGCGCGACGATCCGCGTTCGGTGTCTTTGCGTCGGTAGGCTTGCGGGAGTCCGACGGACTCGCTTTGCCCTTCGCCGAATCGGATCGGGATCGATTTAACGGCTCCTCGGTGACGAACTCGAAAGGTTTTTCTTCGATCGGGCGGGCCACCGGCAGGGCTCGGCGATACTTGGCCGAGTCGCCCGGTTTCGGACGGGCGGGCGTGGGAGAGCCAGTCCCTTTGATTGTGCCGCGGTCCATATCTGACACGGTGTCCTCGATCTGGGGCGCCTTTTTGCGCGACTTACCAATGCCGGACGCGCCGGTTCCACGACCTTGGGGTGCAGCCGCGCCTCGGCCCCCGCTCGTGACCTCGCGCGATCCACGGCCGACCGCGGCCATTCGGCCGGACGAATC
Organism: uncultured Planctomycetia bacterium; assembly: GCA_963807715.1. Taxonomy (GTDB): domain Bacteria; phylum Planctomycetota; class Planctomycetia; order Pirellulales; family PALSA-1355; genus CAWECK01. The sequence continues at coordinate 403,901 of CAWECK010000005.1, read as the reverse complement.
GGCCGGCGCTGACCGCTGCGCACCCCCTTTGCCGCCGCTTGCGGCATTGGACGCCAGCCAACTTCGCAAGGCCTCAGCGACGTCGGCGGCGGTTTGAAACCGATCCGCGGGCAATTTGGCCATCATTCGCATGGCAATATCCACCAGCGCCTGAGGAGCGTCCGGCCGGTCGATCTGAATGCTGGGCGGAATCTTGGAATGATGCATCATGAGTCGCTGCATCAGCGTGCCGTCCGGAAACGGCGGATGCCCGGTGAGCAAAAAGTACAGCGTGCAGCCGAGACTATAAATATCCGCCCGAGCATCGACCGTGTGGCTGTTCTGAGCCTGTTCCGGAGCGAGGTAATCGGCGGTTCCCAGCACGTTTTCGTCGTGGGCGACCGTAAGCGAGGCCAATTTCGAGTTGTCCGAGAACTTGGCCAACCCCATGTCGAGCACTTTTACCGTGCCCTTCAGATCCACCAGCAGATTGGCCGGTTTGATATCGCGATGCACGAAGCCCGCCTCGTGGGCGTGTTCCAGTCCGTTGGCCGCTTGCAGCATGTAATTGGCGGCCCGCTCGTATTCCAGGGGACCGTCTTCCTTGACAATATGCTGCAAGTCGCGCCCTTCGACATACTCCATAACAAGGTAATGAACCTTGTCCTCGTTATCGATGTCAAAGGCTCGGACGATATTGGCATGATCCAGGGCCGCAGCCGCGCGGGCTTCGAGATAAAAGCGCGCCAAATAGGACGAGTCGTCGACCCGGCCTTGCGGCAGCACCTTAATGGCCACGCGACGGTGCATCTTGACGTGCTCGGCAAGATAGACACTGCTCATGCCCCCCGTGCCGAGGTGGCCAAGCAGCTTATGTTTGCCGAGAAAGAAGCCTCGATGCCTCCCCTCCAGCAGTTTGTCGCATTGCCAACGCGTCACGAACCCCGACTGGATCAATTGCTCGGCTACGAAATCGCAGTCTTGCATTTGCTCCGGAGTGGCCGCGCTCTTAACCGCGGCCAAAGCCTGCGCAAGCTCATCCTCAGTGACGAGGGTGCTGCGTCGGATCAGGTCCAGAAATTTTTCAACACTGATGGTGGCCATGTTGACGCCGACCAAGTCGGCACCCGTCACACCCGTCCTTGCCGCTTGCACTGCCAATTAGACTTCAGGGAGCGCCAACCGCCTGGACCGCAACAGGGGCAGACTAGCGCTTGTTTGCTGGCCGGAGAACGAACGACTCTCCAGCGTCAGCACCACGCATTTCGTCTCAAGAGTATTACCGATGGGACTTTAGACCATTAAACCATAACATGGTTACGGCTAGAATACTAGCACAGCGATCGCACAGCTACCATTGGCCGCTACGATTTTACTGGGAACTTTTGACAGGCACTGCGATTGAATACCCCAATCGAAGGGGCAGGGCAGGGCAGTTTTCAAATCCGGTCAGCCAGGTTTCTGCCTTTCAGCCGCAAAACGACAACCATTGGAATCGACCCGGCCATATTTCATTTTACCGCCAGCAACTTGATCGCGTCGACCCAGGTGCCAAGACATAATGACTCCCAAGACACGCCGCTCCGCGAATCGTTCCTTGTTCGGGCTACCCCATTATAACCGCAGCCCGCCGTTTTGATGGAGGGATGCCCACATGTCGCGGCAAGCAATATTATACACGCGCCAAGGCTGCCATCTCTGCGAGCAGGCCCACGAAATGCTCACGCGTCACGGAGTGGTCGTCCAAACCATCGATATCGACAGCGATCCGGCGTTGCGCGAGCGTTACGACGTTTGGGTGCCGGTGGTAACCATCGACGGGCAAGAGCGATTCCGCGGACGCATTGACCAGCGCTGTTGCGCCGATTGTTGCACTCGGGGTGACCTCCCAAGCCGGATGCGTAAGCTTCCAGGTGACTCAGCCAACGCAGCGACTGCCGCTCGCGACGCATCGCGCAGCAGAGTATCATCTTCGTTGGCCAGACATCCGGAAGCTAACGCATCCTACTCACAAAAGTCATCCCGTCACTCCGTCATCTGAACCATGGACGATTGCCTGATCATCGGTGGCGGTGTCGTGGGCTTGTCGCTGGCCTATGTGCTGGCCAGCGAGGGGTTGCGAGTTCGCCTGCTCGAGGCTGGCGAGCCCGGACGCGAGGCCTCCTGGGCTGGCGCCGGAATCCTGCCGCCGGCCTCCGCAAAATCGCTCGACCCGCTCGAGCAACTTGCCGCCCTGAGCAATGCGTTGCATGCCGACTGGGCCGCGCAATTGCGCGAAGAAACCGGAATCGACAATGGCTTTCGCCGTTGCGGCGGAATCTATCTGGCTCGCGACCATGCCGCTGCCGCCGAACTTCGCCGGCAAGCCGCTGCCTGGCGGCAGCAAGGTCTGTCGGTCGTCGAAGTCCCGTCCGACGAAATTGCGGCCCGGCAACCAGAATTACTGCCGAAGCCATCCTTACACACGGCGTACTTCTTGGCGGACGAATGCCAGGTGCGAAACCCACGTCATCTGCAAGCCCTGATTGCCGCTTGTCGCCGGCGGGAGGTTTCCATCGAATGCAACCAAACGGTGGAACGCTTCAGCATCGCAGGCAATCGGGTCGCTGAAGTTCATTCGCGTACCGACCGCTTTGTGGCGGGCAGCGTGTGCCTCGCAGCCGGTTGTTGGAGTGCACTCCTGGCGGCACAGTTGGGAATCGCGCCTGCCATCAAGCCGGTGCGCGGTCAGATCGCGCTGCTGGCAACCGATCGCCCGCTGCTCTCACACGTCGTCAACGAAGGACGCCGCTATCTCGTGCCGCGCGATGACGGGCGCGTGCTCGTGGGCTCGACCGAAGAGGATGTGGGCTTCAACCGGCAACCCACTGCGGACGGCATCCAAGGGCTGCTGGAATTCGCCGCATCGCTGGTGCCCGCACTGCATCGTGCCCGTTTTGAGCGGGGCTGGGCAGGATTACGGCCTGCGTCGGCCGACGGATGGCCCTACTTGGGCCGCCTGCCGAGATACGAAAATGCCTTTATCGCCGCCGGCCATTTCCGTAGCGGTTTGCAACTTTCGCCCGGCACCGCGGTGACGATGGGCCGATTGATCCGCCAGCGCGACCCGCAACTTGACCTCTCGCCTTTCGCGCCCGAGCGCATCCGGAATTTTTATAGTCCGCTAGAATCGCAGAAAATCGATGTATCAGATGGGTGATAACCGCACAAAACCGACAGCGAGCGTTTCGCGAGTCGCCAGCCTGATTTGCCGTTCACATGGCTATTGACACGCCTGCTACGATTGCGATCATCGGCGCCGGTCCGATCGGACTGGAAGCCGCGCTGTATGCCCGTTATCTCGGCTACGATGTCTTGCTGTTTGAACGAGAGGCAGTCGCGGCCCAGGTGCGGCGTTGGGGGCACTTACCGATGGTCACGCCGTTTGGAACGTGCGTCTCGAAGTTAGGGCTGGCAGCGCTACACGCACAGGATCCAGCCTGGCGTCCGCCTCCGTTGGACGCGGTGGTAACGGGCAATGCCTGGCGCAACGCGTACTTATTGCCGCTGGCCCACTCGGACCTGCTCACTGATAGTTTGCGCGAGCACACGGAGGTTGTAGCCATCCGGTGCCGAATGCCACCTCTGACAGTGCCACGACTGACGCAGACCCGGACGACGACCCAGCCGTCAACGGCACCGTGGACAAAACTGGATTTCGCGTGTTGGTGCGGGACACGAAAACCGCTGCTTCGCTCTATGAAGCGCAGGCCGACGTCGTCATTGATGCGACCGGAGCCGTCGGCCGTTGGGGTTGGCTGAGCGGAACGGACCTGCCGCTGGCTGGCGAACTTGCCGCGGCCGACTCGATCCAAGTCGGCCCTCCAGATTTGCGCGGCGAACAGGCGGCGAAATACGCGGGCCGCAAGACGCTGTTGGTGGGCGGAGGCATTTGTTCACTGGCATCCCTGTCAGCCTTGACCGAGTTGGTCGACGCCGAACCGGGCTCTGAGATCGTTTGGATTTCTCCACCGCCCGAGGGCGCCGCCGGGGTAAACCATCCGCTTTCACTGGCCGCTGCCGGGAATCGCGCACCTGCCTGGTCGAAATTTACGGCCGTAGTCGCCGACCGCCAGCCGCGAATCCAACATTGGCCAGGCGCAAGCATAAAGTCGCTTGCGATCACTGCGGAAGGAACTGTCAGCGTTCTGTTTCACAATGCCCCGCAAGCCGAGATGGCCTTCGATCAGGTCATCAACAATCTACGTTTTCAAGCCAGCGAGCCGGCATTTTGGGGATTACCCATCCAAGCCAGCCCGACTTTGGAGGCGCGGCATGCCAGTCGGCCAGCGGGACCACCCGATGTTGCGGCTAGACACGTAGAGAGTATTTACGCTCAAATAGCTCGAGAACTGCTAACCAGCGAGCCGAACTTCTACCTTTTGGGTGGTAAACGTTTTGTGCAACGGACGGATGTGTTTACCGTCAGCGAGGCGCTAGACCAGGTTTGCGCCCTGTTTACGATCGTCGGAGATCGGCCGAACTTAAACCTCTATGCCACAATGGACAAGCTACTACCGTAGCCCAGATGGCTGGCGCCAATTCTTCCGCTGACAATCCGCCGAGAAAAATCCGCGAACTTATTATTTTAACTTCCTATCAACCTAAAACTTGATTTCCCTATTCCAACGGAGGAAATTAACGCTAGTCGCTTGAGATCCAGGCGGCATATGCCGAAAGACAGAACAGAACTCAGGCAAATTCCCTCACTGAAGTCCGTCCACGCGTAAGCGTAAGGATTGCGGCGGACACAAGAAATTCCAGGCGCACCCCGAGCCGTTGCCCCGCGTCCTCGGACGGCGGTGAGGCGGCTTCGCATCGGCGCCGCATTAACAAAGCAGGGAGCCGCTGTGAAGATTTCCCGTACCGTGGCTTATGCTGTGCATGCCACGCTGCAGTTGGCGCGCTCGAAGTCGCACCTACCGGTCCCCTGCAGTCAGTTGGCGGCCGAGGGGAAAATGCCGGAGCGATTCTTATTGCAAATCCTGCGGCACCTGGTGAATCATGGGATCTTGCTGTCGACGCGCGGCGTGGAAGGTGGTTACACGCTGGAACGCGCGCCCGACCAAATCTCGCTATTAGAGGTAATCGAAGCCATCGACGGTCCGCTGAACTCGAACCTGCCGTCGAGCGAAGGGCCAAGCTTGCCGCACGAAGAACGCTTGCGCGAGGCCATCGACCAGATCACCTCCACAGCTCGCCAGCAATTGGCAGCCCTGAAGCTGTCGGACCTGATGCACGAAGGGGAGAAGAGGTGACGACGATGATTTTGAATGCGGAAGTCCGAATGCTGCATTACGGCATTCCGACTTCCGCATTTCTCCGTCACCTTGTCACCCCGTCACTGCCTCGCTAGGCTTTACGGGCATGAATAGCGGAAACGTTGCCGATCGATTGGATTTCGCGCGCGATGCGGCCCGCGCCGCTGGCGAGTTGACGCTCGCACATTTCTGTTCGAGCGATCTGGCTGTCGAGCAGAAGCAGGACATGACTCCCGTGACGATCGCTGATCGTGGGGCGGAACAACTGCTGCGCAAGCGCATCCGAGAACAATTCCCGGACGACGGCGTGTTGGGGGAGGAATTCGGCGAAACGCCCGGCAACAGCGGCTTCCGTTGGATTCTCGATCCGATCGACGGCACCAAGGCCTTTGTGTGCGGTGTGCCGTTGTATGGCACGTTGATCGGCTTGGAACACGCGGGACGCAGCGTGATGGGAATCATCCACCTGCCGGCGCTCGATGAAATGGTCTGGGGTTCGGCGGGGCAGGGGGCTTGGCAGCAACGCGGCGCGGCCAGACCGGTCGCGGCGCGGGTCTCGACCCGAACCAAGCTTGCCGACGCTGTTTTCTGCACCAGCGAGGTCGCCAGCTTCGGCCAGGTTGGCCGGCAGGCCGCTTACGAGGCGATGCAAAAGGCCACGCGGCTCAGCCGCACTTGGGGCGATTGCTTCGGCTATGCCCTGGTGGCCACGGGCCGCGCGGACGTGATGATCGATCCGATCATGAGCATCTGGGACGCGGCCGCCTTGCAGCCCATTCTGGAAGAGGCCGGCGGTACGTTCACCGACTGGCGCGGCGAGCCCACGATCCACAGCGGCGAAGGAGTGGCCACCAACGGCATCCTGCTCCCCGAAGTCCTGGCCGTGCTGAAAGCTGCCGGCAGCTAACAGTCGGTTGACGTTTCGGTGGTGATAGGAGTCTTGCGTGAGGCGCACACGTCTTTCTGTTGGATCGAACAGAAGATCGCGTCCTTCTGTTCCAGAATCATCTCCATCTGGATCGAAGAGAAAACTCGCCAAGAATGCGTAGGAAAACCACGCATTCTTTCCCGGTGACGATCCGTTCGCTCTGCTGCGGACCAAGGGGTTGCTCATCGGCAACTTGACCGGCCGGTATTTCGCCAACGTCGTGCTCGACGAGTGGCCATTTCATCAAGGAAGAACGGCCAATCGTATGTTCCAGAGCGTTCTGGCTCAATGTTTGCTTGGATCGTTAAGGAGTCAAGTCGGCCCTCGGTCGGGTCGACGCAAGTTGTTTCTTCATGGAGGGGCTATGGCGACAGTTACAAAGCTTGTTGAAAGTTTTTCTACCTTCCACCGCGCGTTCTCTCGCCTGGGCACCGCGCAGTTCTTCCTCTGCGTGCAGCAATGGATGTCCGCAGTTAAAGACTGCGCGGCAAACGCCTCATCACCGGCTGGAACGAGAACGCCCTAACCCGGCACTATCAAGAGTTTTTCGTGGGTAATCGCCTGCGATGACTCTGGCTGACTGGTTTTTGTGCGGGTTTTTGTGCGAAGAGTGGTTTTCGACCCCGGATTGACGCCATCCGGCTCGTTGGATCCGCGCCCGGCCCAAACTCTACTGAGCATCGCAATACGCGGCTCAAAATATCTCATAAACCATTTAACAAAAGTAACTTACAGCCGACACAAAAAACTTGAATCTGATCGAGATGGCCGCTACAAACCGCCGATTTACCCCAACCTTCCAGCATGTACACAAATCTGACCTATGGTTCCTTTGGTCATTCGACCAGCGATTCGGAACCGGCCATTCGGCCAACAGATTCTCACATCTCTATCGATCCCGTCTTCGGTGAGGAGCATTCGGTATTCGCGATTTCAAGCTGCGCGTCGGCGTCTCTTTGTTTTGCGAGCCGTCCGACAGTGAACGTCGGACCGAAACCTTCTTACGACTCGAAGCTCTCGAGCGCCGCGATTTGATGTCGGCCAACGCCGTTCCCGACGTCCAAGCGTTGGCGGTTGCCGGCAGCGCACCGTATACCCCGGCTGAGATTCGCGCCGCTTACGGCTTTAACTCAGTGACATTCAAGAACGGGACGGTCGCCGGAACAGGCGCCGGCGAAACCATCGCCATCATCGACGCATACGGCGATTCGCACATTGCAGGCGACCTGGCCGCTTTCGACGCCACGTTTCATTTGGCCGGCGCCAATCTGCGCGTGGTCAATGAAAATGGTGGCGCCAATCTCCCCGCCTCGAGCAACTCGAGTTGGGCGATGGAAACTTCGCTGGATGTCGAATGGGCTCACGCCATTGCGCCGGGTGCCACCATCCTGCTCGTGCAGGCCAATTCCAGCAGTATGAGCGACCTGCTAACCGCCGTGAATTACGCGCGCAATGCGCCGGGAGTAAGCGTCGTCTCGATGAGTTGGGGGGCCAGCGAATTCCAAGGCGAAAACAGTTTCGATTCCTATTTCACCACGCCCGCGGGCCACACCGGCGTGACGTTCGTCGGGTCTTCCGGCGACACGGGCGCGCCAAGCTTGTGGCCTGCGCTCTCGCCCAACGTGCTGGCCGTGGGAGGCACCACGCTGTCGGTGACGAGCAGCGGTGGCTACATCAGTGAAACCGCTTGGAGCGAAAGCGGCGGCGGCGTCAGCATGTACGAACCGGAGCCCTTCTATCAACACGGCGTTCAATCCACCGGAGCTCGCACCGGGCCGGACGTGTCGTACGACGCAAACCCCAACACCGGATTCTATGTGTACGACACCCTGGGCGCCAGTGGTTGGTACGATGTGGGAGGCACCAGCGCCTGCGCTCCCCAATGGTCGGCGCTGATCGCCATTGCCGATCAAGGCCGCGCCGCAACTGGCCAGGCAGCCTTGAACGGTGTGCAATCCCAAATCTATAGCCTGCCTTCGTCGGACTTTCACGACATTACGTCCGGCAACAACGGCTACGCGGCCCACGCGGGCTACGATCTCGTGACCGGCCGCGGCTCACCCGTGGCGAATCTGGTCATCGCAGGCCTCGTCGGCGCCACCGGCGCCGCTCCCAGCGCCGTCGTTCAGGCGGCACAAGTGCAGGCGACTGTTGTCAGCATCCGCAGCTTCGAAGCCGGTTTGTCTCATAGCATTGACGAAGACTTTCCCAGTGCCAACGGCGTCGATTCCTCCGAGAACTCGACCAGTCCCGCCATGCTGCAGGCCTTCCAACAATTTGCCGCCGCCCAATCATCGACGCTCAATACATTGATCCATGGCGATGCAGTCGCGGATGCAAGCGTTCTGGATCAGACGCTGATGTCCTCGTCGCGAGTAAGCGCGGCGCTGGCCGACCTGGCCGAAGTTACCATTGCCCAAGGTACACACGGCGTCACGAACCCGCAAATCGCGGCCGCGGCGGCCGACGCCGCGCACGTTTCGCGCGACACTGGCAAAGCATCGGCGACCGACTCCACCGCGTATGACCTCGCGCTGTTTGGCGGCTACGCCGGCGCCGACGAAGCCCACCAGGCCGATGGCCAGGCCATCGAACGGCTGCTGCGCGATTTAGAGTCCGTTTGGTCGGCGTCCAGTTTCGACACGGATTGGGATAGTGCCGCAGTGTCCCCGGTTGCTCCCGTGGTGGCCCAACAAAGCGTTGACAACCACGCGTCCGCGCTCTTGACCGTGGTGGCAGGACTGGCCATCGGCTTGTCAGAGTACGCCGCGGAAGGCCGGCTGGAAGCATCCTCAAACACGACCTCGCCTCGCACCTGGCCGCTGGCGTCGGGGAGAAAGTAGGAAGCGGCCCTTTCCACCTGCAATTAACAATGTGGGCTTTCCCCTTCCGGCCCGTAGCGGCTCCATGCCCACGCTTGTCGTGGGCATGTTCGTTTGATGGCGTCCACAAGGGTGCACCCCAGCCCCGCACGTCCGGCTGGGATTGTACGCAACTACGAAGCAGCCCTCCGACCGGACCATGGCTCTGACCTGCCAGACAATGTCGCTGGATTAGGAATCTGAATATTGACTATGCCCGTATTTTCGCCACAATAAATGACACACTCGGCACCTCCTTGGGTGATGACGGTTTGACGGCTGCGGTCGGCCCGTCTTGTTGCATGTCTTTTGGCGGAACTCAGTCAATATCAGGAGTTGTCGGTATGCGCGATTCTGGAAAGTGTGGCGGCAAATCGCTCTTTCGCGACAAGCCCTCTCAAAGACGCCGGTCCACGGATATTTTGCAGTTGGAATGGCTGGAAAATCGCAACTTAATGTCGGCGACGGCAAGTCCCGATTTGAAAGTGCTGAGCACTGGCAGCACGCCGGTAGGGCTTTCGCCAAGCGAAATCAAGACGGCGTACAGCTTTCCAGTTTCGGGAAGCGGATCAGGGCAAACGATCGCGCTGGTGGATGCTTACAACGACCCTACCATCGTCAGCGACCTGGCTACGTTTAGTTCGACAGAGCACGTCAGTGGCACTGGCACCTTGACCGTGATCAACGAGGCGGGGGTCGCGATCAATCCTGGCATGCGGAGTTCGAGCGTGCCGATAACCAACCCCGGCTGGGATCTGGAAATATCGTTGGACGTGGAATGGGCTCACGCAATCGCACCGAATGCCAACATCGTGTTGGTCGAAGCGAACTCCGCCAATTTGAGCGATCTACTGACCGGCGTAAACGTCGCGCACAATTACGCCAATGTCAGCGTCGTGTCGATGAGCTGGGGCAGTAGCGAGAACCTGAGTGAAGAGCAGGAATACGACTCCTATTTTACAACGCCGGCCAAACACACCGGTGTCACGTTCGTTGCCTCCTCTGGCGACAGTGGCTCGCCCGGTATATGGCCCGCACTGAGCAGCAATGTGCTGGCCGTGGGGGGCACGACGCTCACCGTAAATCCGTCGACGGGGGCCTATGTCAACGAAACGGCCTGGAGCGATAGCGGCGGCGGAACGAGCCAGTACGAACTGGAGCCAACCTATCAAATCAGTCTGCAATCGACGGGCAAGCGGACGGCGCCCGACGTGTCTTACGACGCCAATCCGAGCACCGGTTTCGCCGTTTACGACAGTGTGCCGGATGAAGGACACCGTGACTGGACTGAGGTTGGCGGCACCAGCGACGCCGCTCCGCAATGGTCGGCGATCATTGCAATTGCCAATCAGGATCGCATGGCAGCTAGTAAGGCAGTGCTTAGTGAGGGACAGGCGGCCATCGACAGCCTGCCGGAGTCTGACTTCCACGATATCACCACGGGGAGCAATGGAGGCTATTCGGCCGGCCCAGGCTACGACGAGGTTACCGGACTTGGCACACCCATTGCCAGCAGCGTAATCCGTGACTTGACCACGAGCACGGTAACGTACACACCTCCGGCTGTCTCCACGACGGCCTCGGCACACCAACAGAACCAAATCCTTAACATCGGCTCCTTGGAATTGGGCTTCACCGTTCAAACGGAGCCGACCTTTGGCCAGCTACTGTCCTCATCTTTTGACCAGCCTTCATCGGCTGTGGATTCCACTGGCAGCGGCTCGACGCAAGGCATGAGTTCGATTCAGTCTGCCTCACTGCCGTTTAGCGGAGCCGTCGGGGTGAACGGAAACGCGAATTTGCAGGCCCAGAATGCCTGGAGGTCTGCGGATTCACCCGTTGCCGCACAAGTCATAACCGCCACGGCGTGGTCTTCGCAGGGGAACCTTGGCAGTGCTGGGTGCGATTCGTTCAGCCTCCTGGCAGACGCCTCGTTGGCCAACGCCGAGCCGCTATCGAGCCGTTCGACATTGACCGGCATGGATCACGGGCCCACGACTGAAATCGGCTCCGCAACTGGCACCGTGCGCATCGCGAACGACGCGTCGGCATCGGCTGCGCGGTTGAATTATGTGGCAGCCAGAATCGCTCAGCTTGCCGGCTTGAATGTGGCCGAATTGACCGTTCCCGAATTGACGGTGGCCGAGGCAATCTGGTCAACCGGGGACTTCGGTTTCGCTCCCGCCGCCGAAGATCTGCCGCCGGTCGTTCCGGCCGAAACATCGGCCGAGGAGAGCAACTTCGGCATGAGTTCGGCGCTGGGTGTGGTGCTAGCCGGTTTGGCATTCAGTTGGGCTCAAACGGCAGTCGAGGAAAACGCGAAGGCGACACCGGACCGCTTGCCGCAAGGACTTCAACCGCGCCGGCTTCGTCGCAGCTGATCCGTGTGCGTTTGACCGGAAAAACGTGCCCCGCAGCGGGTTTTAGCGAGATGTTGCCACATTTGGCCACCCTCCTGACGCCCTTGCCTTGGTTTGACCAACCGCTATACTGGCTGTTTCCATTTATTCGCTATCACGGGTCCTGAGAGATTGGCGAGGATTGTAATGTCTGTGCAGTGCGAAGTTTGCGGCAAGAAACCGGTGGTTGGCAATCGGGTTACGATCCGTGGCAAGGCCAAGTACCTGGGCGGCGTCGGCACCAAGGTCACCGGCATCTCGCGGCGGCAATTCAAGCCGAATCTGCAGTCCGTGAAGGTCACCGTCGGACACGGCACGAACAAGACCCTCAAGGTCTGCACCCAGTGCATCCGTAGCGGAGCGATCACCAAAAAGGTGCGCAATGCTCCCTTCAAGCTGCCGACCACCGTTGCGGCTAAGACCTGAAGCAGCGGGCAACGCGTCCCTTAACTGGAATCAGGCACGCTTAACAGGACGCACAACCGCACTCAGGGCAAAACCATTCATGAGTCTTTCCCGCGAGGATGTCGAAAAGGTGTCGTTGCTGGCCCGGCTGGCTCTCACGCCGGCCGAACTCGATAAGATGACCGCAACAATTGGCCAGCATCGTGGGCTATGTCGAGCAGCTTTCCGAACTGAACACGGACCAGGTGGAGCCGATGGCCCATGCGTTGGATGTGGCCAATGTGTTTGCCGACGACATCGTCCACGCCAGCCTCGAACGCAAAGTGGCCCTGGCCAACGCGCCGCATCACGACCGTGAGTTTTACCTTGTTCCGGCCGTATTGGGCGAGTAACGCCAAAGGGCGGGAGCCGCCGCACGCATGACCGCCCTCGTTGAACGCTCCGCGACGCAATTGCTGGCCGATCTCCAAGCCGGACGAACCACCTCCGTGGAGCTCACCCAGGCCTGCCTCGCGCAAATCAACCGGCACGACCCGCAGGTGCAAGCCTTCGTGCGGCTCGACGGGCAGAAACCCCTCCAAGAGCGCGCACTTGAGCGGGCCGCCGACATCGACGCCCGCCGCCGCGCCGGCAAGCCGCTGGGCCGACTGGCCGGCCTGCCCGTGGCTCTCAAAGATCTGCTCTGCACGGCCGGCGATGTGACGACCTGCGCCTCGCGAATGCTCGAAAACTTCGTGCCTCCTTACGACGCAACCGTCGTCCAGCGTTTGCGGGCCGCCGATGCCGTGTTCATCGGCAAAACGAATCTCGACGAATTCGCGATGGGCGGCTCGAACGAAAACTCGGCCTTTCAAACCACGCGCAATCCTTGGGATCTGACTCGCATTCCCGGCGGATCGAGCGGCGGATCGGCGGCTGCCGTGGCGGCGCGCATGGCTCCGTTGGCCGTCGGCACCGACACGGGCGGTTCGATCCGCCAGCCAGCCGGCTTGTGCGGCATCACCGGCCTCAAGCCGACGTATGGCCGCGTGAGCCGCTACGGGCTCGTGGCCTTTGCCAGCAGCCTGGATCAGATCGGTCCGATGGCGCGCACGGCTGAAGACGCCGCGTTGCTGCTCGAAGTGATGGCCGGGCACGACCCGCTCGACTCGACTTCGATCAATGCACCGGTGCCGGCCTATTCCCAAACCGTCGGCCAGCCGCTGGCCGGGCTCAAGTTGGGCCTTGTGCGGGAACATTTCGGCGAGGGGCTGGACTCGGAAGTCGAAGCCGCCGTGCGCGAGGCGGTGCGCGTCTACGAATCGCTCGGCGCCAAGGTCCGCGAGATTTCGCTGCCGCACGGCAAATACGCAGTGGCCGTCTATTACGTGATCGCCCCCTGCGAAGCGTCGAGCAACCTGGCCCGCTACGACGGCGTGCATTACGGCCATCGGACCGATGCCAAAAAAATGCTCGGCGACCTGGCCGACGAGCGAGCGAGCCTGGAGAAAGTCGGCAACGCCCGGGCGTTGGCCACGCTCGATAATCCGCTGGTGCGGCTGTACCGCCAAAGTCGGGCGGAAGGCTTTGGACCGGAGGTCAAACGCCGCATCATGCTGGGAACCTATGCGCTCAGCGCCGGCTATTACGACGCCTATTACCTCAAGGCCTTGAAGGTTCGCCGGCTGATTCGCAACGACTTTGACGCGGCATTCCGCGAGGTCGATTTGATCGCCGGCCCGGTCACGGCCACGCCGGCGTTCAAGATCGGCGAGAAGTCGGCCGACCCGCTTGTCGATGTACCTGGTGGACTTGTACACCGTGAGTGCAAATCTGGCGGGCATCGGCGGCATCGCTTTCCCCTGCGGATTCAGCTCGGGCGGGCTTCCCATCGGATTGCAACTGCAAGGCGCTCCGTTCCAGGAAGAGCGGCTGCTGCGGGCGGCCCATATGTTTCAACAGGCCACGGACTGGCACACACGATCGCCGCGGCTGAATTAGCAGCGGCTGAATTAAATGACCGAGCCCTATACGATCATCATCGGACTTGAAGTCCACGTGCAACTCTCGACGCAGAGCAAGTTGTTCTGCCGTTGCAGCACGAAGTTTGGCGCGCCCCCCAACACGCAAACATGTCCGGTCTGCATCGGCATGCCCGGCACGCTGCCGGTGATGAACCGCGAGGCCTTCCGGCTGGCGCTGCGCACGGCCGTGGCGCTGAACTGCCAGATCGCCCGCTTCACCAAGTGGGACCGCAAGAACTACTACTATCCGGATCTGCCCAAAGGCTACCAGATCAGCCAGTTCGACTTGCCTTTCAGCCACGACGGCCACCTGGCGATCAGCGATCCGAAGGGACGCATTGAGCCCAAGAAAATCGGCATCATCCGTGCCCACCTCGAGGAAGACGCGGGCAAGAGTATGCACGACGAACTCACCGGCCAGGCCGACAGCCGCATCGACCTGAACCGCGCCGGCACGCCGTTGCTGGAGATTGTCTCGCAGCCTGACATGCGCTCGCCGGCCGAGGCCAAAGCCTACCTCACCGAGTTGAAGCTGCTCCTCACGTACCTGGGCGTGTCCGACTGCAACATGCAGGAAGGGAGCCTGCGCGTCGACGCCAACATCAATTTGCACATCGAGACTCCGGCCGGCAAAGTGGCCACGCCGATCGTCGAAGTCAAAAACATGAACAGTTTCCGCGCCGTCGAAAAGGCAATGGAGTACGAAGCCCCGCGACAATACGCCCAGTGGCAGAAAACCGGCCTCATCCTGGGAAAATCCCCCAAGCAGACCCGCGGCTGGGACGACGTGGACGAAATCACGCGGCGAACAGCGGCACAAGGAAGAATCAAGCGATTACCGCTACTTCCCGGACCCCGACCTGATCCCGGTGCGCGTCACCGAACAGGAGATCGCCGATGTGCGGGCTGCCCTGGGGGAATTGCCCGCGGCCCTGCGCACCCGGTTGGAACAGTCCTACGGCATTACACCGTACGACAGCGACGTGATCGTCAATCAGAGCCGCCCGCTGGTCGATTATTTTGTCGACCTGGCCGAGCGCTGCGGAGACGGCAAGTTGGCCAGCAACTGGGTTCAGCAGGACGTGCTGCGGATTCTGAAAGAGCAAGGGATCGCCATCGAAAAGTTTTGGAAAGACATCCTATCGCCAGAACGGCTCACCGAATTGCTCCGTCCGGTGAAGGCGGGAGACATCGACACTGGCCGGGCCCGCGAAGTGCTGGTCGAGATGATCTCCTCGGGCCGCTCGGCCGCCGAGGTCATGAAGGCCCAGGGCGTCGTCAAGGTGGACGAGAGCTCGCTGTATGCCATCGGGCAGGAATTGATCGACGCCAATCCGAAGATCGTCGCCGACATCAAGTGTGGCAAGCTGCAAGCGGCGGCAATCTGATCGGTCAGGCGAAGAAACGCAATCCTAACGTAAACCCCGGCCGTTTCCGCGAAATCGTGATCGAACTCGTCGGCAAGATGTAAGGCCGAGGGCCTCATGACCCGGCCGATCATCACGCTGACCACCGATTTCGGCACCGGCAGCCCGTATGTGGCAGCCATGAAAGGGGTGATCCTGTCGATCAATCCCGAGGTGCAACTCATCGACATCACGCACGCGGTGCCGCACCAGGATGTGCGTCAGGGGGCGATCGTGCTGGACGAAGTTTGTCCGCTTTTTCCCGCGGGGACGATCCATGTGGCCGTGGTCGACCCGGGCGTGGGCACCAAGCGGCGAATTGTTGCTGGCCCGCCTGGGCGAGCACGATTTCGTGGCTCCGGACAATGGGCTGCTCAGCCGTTTGGCGCTGCGGACGCCCCCCTCTACAATCAGGCACCTGACGAAAATGGAGTATTGGTCGCCGCAGGTATCGAATACGTTTCATGGCCGGGATATCATGGCGCCGGTCGCCGCTCGGCTCAGCCTGGGATTGGCCCTTGAACTCCTTGGCGACCCGTTGACGGAACTGGTTTCATTACCCTGGGCGGAGGTCCGCGTGAGCGCTGGAAAAATCGAGGGTGTTGTCGAGTCGATCGACTCGTTCGGCAACCTGATCACCAACATCACGGCCGGCCATCTCGAACAGGTGCCGCGCGGCGAAGAACAAGTCCGGATCCTCTGCGACGAGCATGAGACCTACGGCATCTTCCGCGCCTATGCCGATCAGCCCGAAATGACGTTCATCGCGCTGATCGGCTCGAGCGGCAAACTCGAACTGGCGATTGTGGGCGAAAGCGCCGCGATCATGCTCGGCGTGCGCGTTGGCACGCCGGTGAAGGTCACCTGGTGAGCGCGTGACATCCCGGTCAGCGCCACGGGCTAAGACGATTAAGATCCATGACTGACGAGCGAAATCTGCTGGACAAGTGGGATCGCGAAATCGTTTGGCACGCGTTCACGCAAATGGCCGAGTACGTGCCGCTGATCATCGAGCGGGCCCAAGGCTGCACGCTCTACGATATCGACGGCCGCGCCTATCTCGACGGGGTCAGCAGCCTGTGGTGCAACATTCACGGGCACCGTCATCCGCGGATCGACGCCGCGGTGCGCGAGCAGCTCGACCGGGTGGCGCATGTCACGCTGTTGGGCGCTTCGAATCCCACTACGATTCGGCTGGCCCGGCGGCTCGTCGAACTGGCTCCTGCTGGACTGAACCACGTCTTTTTTTCCGACGACGGCGCCACGGCCGTCGAAGTGGCCCTCAAGATGGCCTTTCAGTATTGGCAACAACGACCCGACCCGCGTCCGGAGAAAACTCGCTATGTGGCTCTCGCCAGCGCCTATCATGGCGACACGCTGGGCGCAGTCAGCGTGGGAGGGGTCGAGCGGTTCCACGCGATGTTTCGCCCGCTGCTTTTCGAAGTCCACCGGCTCGCCGCGCCGGACATGTACCGGCTGCCCCCCGGCGTCGCGCGATCCGATGCCTTGGCCCATTATCTCGGACAATTGGAGCAATTGCTCGCCGCGCACCACGAGCGGATCGCAGCCCTGGTGATCGAGCCGCTCGTGCAAGCCGCGGCCGGAATGCTGATGCAGCCCCCCGGCTACTTGCGCGGCGTGCGAGAACTGACGCGGCGCTACAACGTGCTGCTCATCGCGGACGAAGTGGCGGTCGGTTTCGGCCGCACCGGCAGCTTGTTCGCTTGCCAGCAAGAAGGCGTCACGCCCGATCTGCTCGCTCTGGCCAAGGGTCTGACGGGCGGATATCTGCCGCTGGCGGCCACGCTCACCACCGACGCGATTTGGCAGGCGTTTCTCGGCAGCTACGCGGAAAGCAAAACGTTCTTTCACGGCCACACCTACGGAGGCAATCCCCTGGGAGCGGCCGCGGCGCTGGCGACGCTGGAGATTTTCGACCAGGAACAAACGCTCGTGCATCTGCGTCCCAAGATCGCGCGGCTGGCCGAGCATTTGGCCCGGATCGCCCTATTGCCGCACGTGGGCGACGTGCGCCAATGCGGGCTGATCGCCGGCATCGAATTGGTCCACGATCGGGCCACACAGGAACCCTACCCCTGGGCCCAGCAGCGCGGCATGCGCGCGTGCGATAGCGCGCGGCGCAGCGGCGTGCTGCTGCGCCCGCTGGGCAACGTGGTGGTGATCCTGCCGCCGCTGGCCATAAGCCTGGCCGAACTGGATCAAATCTGCACAGCCGTGGAGCGCGGCATCGAAGAAGCAACGGCGGGCGCGATGTGACCTGGTGCGAGGCCTTTTGGCCGTGTTCCAAGGGCTGCCGCCCTTGGCGAATGGCACTCGTCCCTTCGGGGCTACAGCCCGGCAGCTCTACTGAGCCGCCGATTTCGAGCCGTCTGGCGAAGCGCCGATGACCATATCCGCCGTGATGGGACGCCCCGCGATGGCAAAGCCCAACTGGTACAGGTCCTTGCGCACCACTCGAAACAGCTCGTAGCTGTCCGGATATACCCATAGCGTGCAGGTCCAATCGCCGCCGCGCAAATCGCTCAGACTTTGATGGAAGGCGGAGGTCGGGGCGAGCGCCTCTTCGATGGTCTCTCCCAGGTTGTCCTTAACGGGCATGAACTGCGCAAGGCTCATTTTAAACACCGTGCCGCCATGACCGACCATCTGCGCGGTCTCGACACTCATTTCCTCCTTGACCAAGGTGTAACGCAAAAGGAATCCGCCTTGCGGTCCGAGCGTGTCCGTGAATTCGTCCTGTTCCTTGAGCCGCCAGAGCTTGTCGGCGAACACCGACTTCAACTTGTTCATCAGATCGTCCCAGGGAATGTGGGCAATGCGGCCATCCTTCAGTTGGTAGTGGAGCTCTCTGCCATCCACGACGCGGCTGATCGGATTCGGATAGTTTTGAATCTGGATCGACTTGCCCGGCTTGGCCTTGGCGTCTGCCTGGGCCGCCGCCAAACGCTCGAGCTCGGAACGCGCCTGAGCGATTTCGTGGGCCAGGTCAAATTGCCGGCGGGCTTCGCTATCAAGCGTGGCGCGGTGATTGGCAAGCACTTTCTCCCCCGCGGCCAGTTCCGTGGCCAAAGCCCCGCGCTGGGCATAACGCTCCGCGGCCAGGATCTGAACCTTGCGGGCCTGATCGTTCAGGCTATGGATCTCGTCCTCCAAGCTGCCAGCCGCGCCGCGCCGCATATCGAGTTCCGCAATCGGTGACACGTCCACGTCGGGGGGAGCTTGCGACGCCCTCAGCCGTGCGCCGACCAGCACAACCGCGACGATCAGGATGCCCACGGCGCTGGCCAAAATCGGCATCAACGAATCGTGGCTGCCGGTGTCCATTCCAGGACGAGTGCGTCGTGTCATGTCAGTTCACTTCCGTGGGAATATTCAGTCGATTGCTACGGCGTCAACGGGCAGGTCACTTGCGCCAAAAGTTGAAAATATTCTTCTTGGCCGGCTTCGGCGGTGGCGGAGCCGCGGCGACCTGCGTCCGCTGCGATACTTCCAAGCCGCTGCCGGCCATCAATTGCTGCAATTCTGCAAAGCGTTGTTCCCCGCCCGGAGCCACTTGCACCGAGAGGGTAGGATGCCAGGTCAAGCCGCGTCCGGCGTAGCCCCAGGTCTTGCTGTGAGCCCAGACCGCGGTGACCAGATTGTCGACCGAGTCTTGAGTGCGCCCTGTGAATGGGATTTCCTGCGGCAGGGCGCCGTAAGTTTCGGGCAGCAGAATGATGCGGTCGGCGCGGCATTCGATAATGACCGGCCGGGTGACGGTTGCTTTGACGTTCTTGGCTTCCTCGGGAAGACTCCAGTTTTGGCCCCGCTGGCCGGCCAGGCTATCCGGAGCCCCGCTCATTCCCGGTATTCCCGGTGAGCCTGGAGGAGGGCTGTCGCCGGAACTAGCGGACGAACCGGTGGCGCTGCTCCCGGATCCTTGGGCATTTTTGCGGTTTGAATTGGCGGTGGCCCGAGTTTTGGATTGAATGCCTTCATCAAACAAGTCTGGAACTGGACTGGTCGACGCACTTTGTCCGCCGGACTGCCCCCCCGAGGCTCCGATTCCCGCAGCCCCGGCGCTGGCGCCGCCACTGCCGCTGCTTCCCGACGAGGCGCCCGCGGAGCCCTTGCCACCCTGGCCTTTGCCCCCCGAACCCGCGCCTCCGACGCCGCCTGTGCCGGCATCCGACGAGCCTGGACCCGTTCCACCGGATGCCCCGCCGGACGATGCGTTGCCGCTCTGCGCGCCGCCACTGGCCGATGCACCGCCAGACACGCCGCCCGCCGCCAGAGCATCCGGCGGCGGGCCGCCGAGACCGTTGGGATTCGCTGGATTGTTGGGATCTGGTGGCGTGCCGGCTTGTCCCGCGCCTGCCCCACCAGACCCGCCGGATCCGCCTGCCCCACCAGACCCGCCCGCGCCGCCAGACCCACCAGATCCGCCCGCGCCACCAGATCCGCCAGACCCGCCCGCGCCGGTTCCTCCGTTTCCTGTAGCTCCGCCCGCAAATCCGCCGCCCCCACTGGCGCCGGTGAGCAATGAGCCTGTGTTGCCGGACATGCCGGAGCCGCCGGCAATGGAATTCGGATCGCTGCTTGCAGGAGCACCGCCCGAGCCCGCCAGCGAAGGGCCGCCACTGGAGCCAAGCATGCCTCCGGTTCCGCCGCCGAGTAAGGTAGGATCCGAGCCGTCGCCGCTGCTCCCCGGCGAACCAGGGGATGTTCCGCTGCCGCCGGCGCCGTTGAGCCCGCCGCTGCCTGGGGCGCCGGCGGCCGTACTGGCACCGTTTGCCAAACCGCCGTTGCTCATCGGTCCACTGCCGAGACTGCTGCCACCGAGTCCGCCGCTGCCGCCAGCGCCGCCGGGCGCGCCGGCCCCGCTCGGAAGGCCACCACCGGAAGCTCCGTTGCCGGTGCCATCGCTATAAGGGCCGCCAATTGACCCCGGGCCGCCCGCCAAATCGCCTGCGCCTGGCCCGCCATTGCCATTTCCGGATCCGCTGCCGCCCGAACCGCCACTTCCTGCGGCGTTATTCCCGCCGCCATTGCCACCAAGGCCGCCGGGGCCGCCAGCGCCATACGGTCCTCCGTTGCTGGCGTAGGAGCTGCCGGGCCCGCCATTGCCGTTTCCGTATCCGCTGCCACCGGGACCGCCGCCACCAACGCCGTTATACGCGCCCCATTGCCGCCAGGGCCGCCAGCGCCGTACGGTCCTCCATTGCTGGCGAGGGAACTGCCGGGCCCGCCATTGCCGTTTCCGTATCCGCTGCCACCGGGACCGCCGCCACCAACGCCGTTATACGCGCCGCCATTGCCGCCAGCGCCGTACGGTCCCCCGTTACTGGCGAGGGAGCTGCTGGCGAGTCCGCCGCTCGGCGCACCGGCGCCGCCAACCCCAGTGCCTCCGGGTCCAGTTCCGCCGGGTCCGTTGCCGCTGGCACCGCCGGGCAGTTGACCGCCGGCTCCTCCGCCCGCGCCACTTGTACCGCTGGCGTACGAGCCGCGCCCGCTCGCGAGTCCTGCGCCCGCCCCGGCTGAGCCTGCGCCTGGACCCGAACCACCCGCGCCGAATCCTCCGCCGCCAGAACCACTAGCGCCGCTGCCGGAGTCGTTGACTAAGCCGGCATAGGGACTGCTCGTGCGGCCGGTGCCCGAGGCCACGGATGACGTGCCGTACGGTCGGTTCCAACTCGGCGAACCACCGGAGCCACTGCGTCGTGAGGCGGAACTGCGGTTCCCTTCCTGCACCACGCCATGCTCGCCCGCATGATATTGCTTCTTCTGCTTGGCGTAGCGCTGGGGAGCCGCCGCCATCAATTGGCGTTGCTGCTGACGGGCTTCGACGAGCGTTTCCTCGGCAAGCTTCTTCAAGGTCGGATCGGAATCCGGGTACTGCATTTCCCAATCGTCGCCGACCAGCTCATAGCCGAATTCGGCCCCCCAACTGTTCAGCGCCGCGGGCGGCAGTAATAGGCGGCGATGCCATCGGGGCGTACCAACAGCAGCGGATAGGGTTCTTCGATAGGGCCGCCGGACGTCTTCTGTTGCGCGGCCAGATGCTCGCGGGCTGCCCGCAGCGCGGCGGCCAGCGGATTGCCGGGCCCCATGGGTCCTTGGAAATCCTCCTCGGTCAGCCGGATCCCTTCTGGCTGGATAATGACGCCGTCGCCGCGGCATTCGATGTAGATCGGACGGCGGCGGGTGCCATTTTTTCCGAGATAGGGGACGACTGCGTACGTGTTCTTCTTCGTGTCCGGGTTTTGTTGCGCGGCCGCCAGACGCCGCCGCGCCAAGGCGATTTGTTCCTTTAGCACGGCCAGATCGCCGGCTGTTTTCTCGCGCTGTTGGGCGGTCGAGGAAGCTCAACCGCTCCATTTCTTCCAGGCCGGTGCGCATTGCGTTCGCGCTGCACTTGCAGACGCCGCAGATGATCTTCAAGATGACTGAGCTTCAGCCGCGACTGTTCTCAATTGTTCGGCCGTTTTTGCTCGGGACTCCTTGAGTTGGCTGATGCGCCAATCGAGAGCTTCCCCCTCCAGCTTGGCCTCTTCGGCTTCTTGGGCGGCGCGGGCCATCTTGGCCACGTGCGAAGCCGCCTCCGCCTCGGCCTGGCGCGCGAACACGTAGAGCAGCGTGACCACCGCCCCCAACGTGCAGATCAGCACCGCCAAGAATGGGAAGAGTTGCATCCCTGCGGCTAATTTGGCGCCTCGCCGGCGACTCATGCATCCCATCCTGCGGATTCGATGCTCCGTACTGCAACGTGTGCCTGGTCCTGCACGTTCTCCGACGCTGCGTGCCGCAGGTTGAGACACAACCAGCAGCAAACCCGATGACCTTGATCACCCGTGTTGAACCTAGGACAGTTCATCGCCAAAAGTCCTCCCACGACCGAACCTCGCCTTGCCACGGTGCAGTGCTCACCTGCCCTCAAAATCGTCCTGATCGTTATCTTTTGTGCATCAAATCGCTTGGGCCCGCGGCGCCTCCGGCACCAAAAACCGCCAACGCCTGGCACTGCTGCCGCCAGCAGTGCTATCACTCGGGGAGTCGCGCCACCTACAACGGGCACCCTTGGTAGTCATGTCAGCGGGCCAAGGCAAGAGCAGCATGAACCAGACGCATTCGGGCTGCCCCCTTTCAAGCAACGACAGGGCCGCCGCTCACCGGATGCTCTTGCCGGACTTATCGAAAAAACCGGCAAAGATTGCCAAAGGCTCCCAGCGGCTGCGGACGATACTCTCTGTGCCAAGACAATGCGAGAAACCTTGCGGTAGCCGGCAGTAAAACTCGATCACGCCAGGGCGGATCCCGGCGTCACAGAGTCATCTCCAATGCCGCCGAGATACATCGCCAACGCCCAAGCTCGATTCGAGGACATTCGAGGATAGGCGTTGGCCGCTGGTAAATCCCAGGGGGGGCTACAGTCCGGTGACGGTTCCTATCGGAACCTCCCGGACTGTTTTTTTATAGATTGCGATCAACCAGGAAAGCCAAAGATGGTGTTTGCCGTTGGCGACCCGTTGGCACCAACCGGCCGAACCGTTTTGGTCGGTCTTCTTCCCGCCATCCGAACGGTAAACCGCTAAAACCGTCCTCGGCCGCCCACCAACAGCAAATCCGCTGAAGCCTGGTGCCGACCGGGGCCGAATTAAAGCACTGCGGGCTTTCCGCAGTTTGTCCACCGACTCTTGATTTTCTTGCTTATGCCTCCACGGCGACCGCTACAACCGGTGAAAGTGGCTGGCGGTGCTGGCGCCGGCGCTGGATCGACGGTTTCGTCGACTACGCACGGAGCGAGTGTCATCTGGCTGACAACAGCGTGGCGGCTTATCGTCGCGATTTGCAACGCTTTTTCAGTTGGCTTGCCGGGCGGCACGTGGCGGCCCTCACGATCCAGGATCTGGCCGACTATGCCGCCTGGTTGCATACGCGAAAGTTAGCCCCGGCCAGCATTGCCCGGCACATCGCGTCGCTGAAAATCTTTTACCGCTACTTACAATTCGAAGGGGTGCTGCGGGAAAATCCGGCCGAACTCCTGGGTAGCCAAAAGCTGTGGGAACGCGTGCCCCACGCGGTCGCTGAACCGACGGTGGCCAGGCTGCTGGAAACTCCCTCGGCGGCAGACGGCTTCTGGCGCCGCGACCGGGCCCTTTTGGAGATGCTGTACGCCACCGGATGCCGGGCGTCGGAAGTTTCTGACATGAAGCTGGCCGACGTCCATTTGGACGAGCGATTCTGTCGCTGCCGCGGCAAAGGAAACAAGGAGCGCATCGTGCCGATCGGCCAGCGAGCCGTCGCCGGCGTGCGCGACTACATGGAGCACGAGCGACCGAAGCTTGTGGCCCATCTTGCCACGGCTCCCGAATGGCTCTTCGTTACGCGCCGCGGACTCCGGCTCCGGCGCGAACGGATCTGGGAACTGTTCAAAAAGTATGCGGCCCGCGCCGGAGTTGCCGCCGACCGCAGCCCGCATAGTTTGCGGCACAGTTTCGCCACGCACTTATTGGCAGGCGGCGCCGACCTACGGCAAGTTCAAGAGATGCTGGGGCACGCGAGCATCGCAACGACGCAGATCTACACACACGTCGATCCAAGCCGGCTGAAGGCCGTGCATAAGCGGTATCACCCGAGAGGATAGTGAAAGAAATACTGAAGTGGGAATGCGGAATGCTGAATTCCGCATTCCCACTTCAGCATTTCCCCGACACCCCCGTCACTGCTGTGCCCAGTGGCTGTACGGATAGCGTTCCTTGAGCTGATTGCGGGCCTGCGCACCGCGCTCTCCTTTGTTCACTTCGCCCCATAAAGTCGACAAGTTGTCGAGCGCTTCGGCATGCTGCTCAGGGAAATTGGAATACAGCAGGTCGACGTGCAGAAACGCTAAGAGGGCTTCTTTTTTCTTGCCGGCCAACCGGTAGCAGGTGCCCAGCGCGTCGTACGCCCGGGCGTGCAATTCTAGATTATCCTTAGGCACCTTATCGATAACGGCCTCGACCGTCTTAATGGCGTCTTCCGCCTTGCCGGCGCCCGCAAGCGACGTTGCCCGGCCCAATTTCGCGGCCATCGCTTCCCGCTCAGCGTCCTTGCCGGTGGCGTTGTCCGCCTGGGCCAGCACCTCGTCATACTTCACGATGGCCTCTTTAAACTTCTTCTGAGATTGCAGCGAACGGCCGATGAGAACGCCAGCCCGCATCTTGTAGTCCGGCCAAGGCGCCGCCTCAAGCTTCTGATAATAAACCAACCCACCGTCGTACTTCTCCAACGACACCAGCAAGTCGCCCATCACTTCGCAAGCAGCTAGATAATGATAATTGGACGCGTTGTTCTTCACGAAGGCTACCAATAACCGGCCCGCGTCTTGCTTCGAGCCGTTGCCCCCCAGGGCCATGCGGGCAGCCGATAAGGCCTTAAAGAATTCGTAGTCGGCCTTGATCTCCGCGCGGTGGAGATCCGCCACATCTACCTTGCCCAATTCCTTCGCGGCCAATTCGAATTCTCCCTTGACCGCCGCGCTACGCGCCTTGGTTAACTCCAGCGGTTCGCCTTCATAGATGATGTACTCAATTTCATTGACCGCGAGTTTCTTGCTGAGAACCCCTTTCCGTACAACCACTTCCTTGTCGGTCATATCGGAGACGCTGCCGGTAACCACCGCACCCGTGGTGGGCTTCACGCGATCCGCCTGCCCCCACGCCGCGGTTGTTTGACACGCCGCAACCACGCAAGCCACCAAAATGACGCGCCAAACCATCGAACGTCTCCCGTATTTGTGCTGCAAAGCCCCCGTCTCTGTGGCGTAGCGGACGCCGCCGCCCCGACACTCACCCTCCTCCAGATTATAACCAGGCGGCGGGCGGAACAAGCCAGGCTGGACCGGGCAGCGGGCGGTTTTCTCCGCAGCAAAGCCTGATCCACGAAAAGGCCAGGCAGCCGGGGTCGAGTTCTCGAGGGCGTCTGGCCTGTGTGCCACACTGAGAAGATCCAATTAATTGCTCGCTAAGAATTCTTCAACAAACTGCCAAGCGACTCCGGGGGCCCACCCCGCTCACCCCCAGTCTCCCAAATGCGTCTCCCCAGATCCAAATGCAATTTTGGGCATCCTCGCTTTTGTTGACGGTAGAACTCGGCACAACCTATACTCAAGATCGCTTTCAGGGCTCACGTTTGCACCGCATCTTGTGAAGCTCAAGCACCTTCAACAAAACTCCGCGCTCTAGAAACCCCACTCCCCCAGGAAACCCCCATGAATCTCGACCAGCAGCCCGGCGGCCTCCATTCGTCGTCCCGTCGCGAGTTTCTTAAAACATCGACGATCATGGCCGGCGGAGCGATCGCCGGCACGCTCCTGGTCCCGCAGGGGGTGCATGCCGCCCAAAGCGAAATCCTGAAGGTGGGCCTGATCGGTTGCGGCGGTCGCGGCACCGGCGCCGCAACCAACGCTCTCGCCGCAGATCCGAACGTGCGCATCACCGCTTTGGCCGATATGTTCCCAGACCGGCTGCAAGCCAGTCTGACGAATCTTCAGCACTCCGCCGCCGCCAAGATCGATGTCCCTGCCGACAGGCAATTCCAGGGCTTCGATGCTTACAAGCAAATGCTGGCGACCGACGTAGACGTTGTCATCCTGGCCACTCCCCCGCATTTCCGTCCGCTGCATCTGAAAGCGGCGGTGGAAGCCGGCAAGCATGTCTTTTGCGAAAAGCCGGTGGCTGTCGATGCCCCCGGCGTCCGTTCGGTCATGGAAACGGTGGAGCAAGCCCGGCAAAAGAAACTTTCCCTCGTCTCGGGATTGTGCTACCGCTACGACCTGCCCAAACGCGCACTCATGAAGCGAGTCCACGACGGCGCCATCGGCGACATTCGGGCCATGCACGTCAGTTACAACACGGGCACTCTCTGGCATCATGGCCGCAAGCCCGAATGGAGCGAGATGGAATATCAACTCCGCAACTGGCTGTACTTCACCTGGCTATCGGGCGACTTCAATGTCGAGCAGCATGTCCACAGCCTCGACAAGGCCTCCTGGGCGATGAAGGACGAACCGCCCGTTCGTGCCACCGGACTCGGCGGCCGGCAGGTTCGCACCGGGGACGAATGGGGGCACATTTTCGACCACATGGCCGTGATCTACGAATATGCCAACGGCACCAAGCTGTTTGCCAATTGCCGGCAAATGGCCGGCTGCTCGACCGAGGTGTCCGATCACTTAATCGGCACGAAGGGGAGCGCCCAGGTGATGAAGGCCCGCATCGAAGGGGAAGAGAACTGGAAGTACAGCGGCGAAACTCCCAGCATGTACGTGACCGAACACAAGGAGCTATTTGAAAGCATTCGTTCGGCCAATCCGATCAACAACGGGGAGTACATGGCCCGCAGCACGATGCTCGCCATCATGGGACGCATGGCCTGCTATACCGGCCAAACACTCACCTGGGACCAATGCCTGAACTCGAAGGAAGATCTGACGCCGGCCAAATACGAACTCGGGGCCATGCCGGTTCCGGCGGTAGCCAAGCCGGGATTGACGCAGTTTGTTTGAAACTGCGTCATATTTATGAAAGTGCGTCCCGCTTGGGCTGCGGCTTGGCTTGGCACAAAAAGCCAAAAACTTGCGCGGGGGGGATAAGGGATAGAGTTGCACGATTCTGGGAGAAACCTCCGGTGCAATGAAGGGATAAATTCTTGAACAGAAGGACGCCAAGGCCGCGAAAAATATAGAATTGGTTCCTTTGCGCCCTGTGCGAACTTCTATTACCCCTAGCTCGCCCGCAGTTGTTCTTCCACGCGGCGAATCGCTTCGTCCAGGTTCCACGGGCGCTCCGCCAACGACAGCGAGGCCCCCTTGGCCATCCAGGCATCGACTTTCCGCTGAGCGGAAATCACCGTGCTGTGACTGCGCCGGCCGAAGAACTGGCCGATTTCGTTTAGCGCGGCCCGCGTGTGCTTGCGGGCCAGCCACATCGCCAGCATCCGCGGATGGCTCACGGCCTTGCCCTTGCCGCCGGACTGCAAGCTTTGCGGATCGAGCCCAAAGACTTCGCAGACGGCTTTATCGATGTCCGGCAATCGCACGGCCCGGCCGTGCTGGTGGATCAATTCCACAAGCGCTTCCTCGGCAAGCGTGCGTGTAATGGGCCGGCCCAACGCCAGGCTGGTCGCGTGTAGGCGCTTCAGGGCGCCGGCCAACTCGCGAGTTTGCGAAGTCAAGTGCGCGGCAAGATACGCCTGCACGTCGTCCGGCACCTCCATCTCCATTCGGGCCACCAGCCGACGCACGATGCCCAACCGCGTGGCATACTCCGGCGGTTCCAGCCGGCACACGACGCCCCCTTGCAGCCGCGCGATCAGTTCCGGTCCGAGCGCCTTGATGGCTCCCGGCGAGCGGTCGGCGGCAAACACCAATTGCGAGCCGGCCCGTTGCAGCGTATCGATCGTGTGCAGCAGTTCGACCAGGGTCACCCGTTTGCCGGCAAAGAAATGAATATCGTCGATGACCAGCAGGCCAACGTCCCGATACTTCCGGCGGAAGCTGGGCAAGCCGCTGCCGTGCAGCGCCTCGAGGAACTGGCTGGTAAACTGTTCGGCCGATAGGTAAACCGAAGCAGCCTGACGACGATGCTTGCGGAAGGCGTTGACCATTCCCTCCAGCAGATGCGTCTTGCCCACGCCGGTCGGTCCGTGCAAAACCAGCGGCGACAGGCTGCCTGGTTGCTGCGATGCCAATTCGACCGACTTGTGCGCCAGGCAATTGGATTGGCCGATGACGAAGGAATCGAGCGTATTCGCATGGCGGCGACCCAACGGGGCCGCATCCGCAACAGTTGGCTTATTGCCACCGGCATGATTGCCAAGGGCCTCGCTGCCGTCCGCGCAACTTTTGCCCCCGCTGCCGTCAGCCGCAGACCCGCCGTTTTTCAGACTACCAGCGCCGTGGTTGGACGCCGGTTGATTAACAACAGCCGGATTGACCGTGGTATTCTTGGCGCTTGGTATCGGCGTCTCGGAAGGGTCGCAGCCCTGCGACGATTCCGAGGCCGACGCGCGGTCGCCCACAGGCGTTGCCAGCGCGGAATCTATGCGGAACTCAATTGCCATGGGCCAACCGAAGGTCTCCTCACAAGCAGCTTCAAGGTCCTTGCGGAAATGAGAGCGCAGCCAGTCCTGAAAAAAACGACTGGGTACGCTGATGATTAGGGTGCTTTCGCGCACCGACATTTGCGTGTTGGCCCCGAACCAAACCTCGTACCGGTCCTTGCCGACCCGGCCAGCCAGCGTTGCACGCAAGGCCGTCACGATTTCCTTATCGTTTTTTGTGGTCACGTCCTGACCAACCCCCAGCGCACACTCTAAGTCAACGAACATACACCGGCCAATGGCATGGAGTATGCACAACCCGCCTCACGAGAGCGGGTCGATGAACCGAGAAGGCGAGCTTATCTTGGACGGCAGCGCCGTCTGACTGTTGGTTGCCACCTGAGACGCCGATTGTACGGTTGCTAGCTGCCAAGTCAAACCACTAGACTGCGCTGATCGCCGCCCATTTCACGAGCTTGCCGAGCGCCTCGCAAAAAGCCTAAATAATCCCCGGCGGCGCAGCCCATTTCACGTTTCGAAAACTTTTTTAAGTCCGGCCCCAGCAGGTGGAAAATTTGTTTAGTTCAAGTTACGAATCAATTTGCGGCATTGCGCATATCACACTTAAGTCTCATTCTACAAACCGATTGCAAATTCGCGATCAAGCTAATTGAAACGCACTATTGACACGCCGATCAGGACTTATTTTTTTCGCGATCGCCCGAGGCCGGCACTCCCCGTGTTAAGACCCTCAGCAACACGCTCCGTCGATCCCAGGCCAAAAAGCCAGCCTCCGAATAGGTGACAATAGCTGGTCCATTCGATGCGTCCACCGCCAGCACCAGTCGAGCGCGTCCGGAGCGTTGGGTCAGCCATTGAGCATGCCGGACCAGGCTCATTCCCCAACCCCGCCCGCGGTGCTCGGGCATTAGGCCCATGTAGACTAATTCCCACGAATCGCTCTCCGTATGCTCCGCCAGCAGCAGGCAGCCCACATCCTGCCCCGTGTGTCGGCAAATCAACCACCGCTCGGCCGGAACGGCGCCTTGGCCTCGATACCCCGCCAACACATCCTCCGTCGAGCGAACGCCGTTGAGCTGCGGGCAATCGAGCGTTCCTTCGTAGGTCCGCCCCAGGATTTCCGCCAGCCGGGGCACTTCCGTTTCATAAGTCGGAAAAAACTCGATTTCGCAGGCCGGCGCACACGTGGGAAACGCCTTGGCCAGGCTCACCAGGTACAACAGGTCGCAAACGTGCTCGAACCCGGCGGCTACGAAGCGATCGAAGTCGGCTCCGGTGTCGGTCTCCAACAGCGTCTGGACCAGCACGACCCCCTGGGCGGACAACTGCTCGGTGGCGGCGAGCAACAAAGCCACGCCGGTTTGCGTCGGTTCGCCATCAACGAGTTGCGGCGGACACAAACTGGCGGTCCGGCCTGGCTGGCTTTGCCCCCACAACGCCCCCACCAAGCCTCCGCTGCGCACAGCCGTCAACACGTCGGCGATGCCACCGGCCGTTAAAGCCTGCGCGATGGCCTGCTGCCGGTCGCCCACCGGCAAATGCCGTAGCGCCAGCTGCAGCGCCGGCTCGCGGGCTGCCGGGACAGGCTCCAAGATTTGCGCGGCGATGATCCCACTGGAATCCATAAAACAACAGGATAGCGGAAATCGCCCGCCGAGTGTTATGCCGAGCCCTGAGCGGCAGCTTATAATGCAAGCAGGCCGCAGCCGAGAAAGCCCGGCATTCCCGCTGCACTACGATCCCGCGACCTGAAATACGAACACGATTGGGGCCTGAACACCATGAATACGTTCCGCACGTTCTGCCTGGGAATTCTGTTGCTGTCAGCGGCCGTCGCTACCGCGCTGGCTCAGCCCGTTCTGGAAGACGTCGAGCGCAATGTGCGGCGTCAAGTTGGGGTGCCTGCCTTAAGCCCGGCGGAGGCGGAAACCGCGCCGTCCGGCGCAGCCCGGCTATCTGGGCGTGTTGGCCGATGATCGGGGCGAAGAAGGTCGCGGCATCCGCATCCGCGAAGTCGTCCCTGGCGGGCCGGGAGCAGGCGGAGGGCTGCAAGTGGGGGACCTGGTCAGCACGATCAACGGCCGCCCGATTCGCACCATGGACGACATGATCCTGACACTCGCGCCGGCACCCGCGGGCCAACGAGTCGAGTTTCAGATCAATCGATCGGGCACCATGCAAAAGATCAGCGTTGTGCTCGGTTCGCGGCCGGCGAAGGGGGATCGGCGTTTTCCCGAATTTGGCAAACTGCCGGAAGAGCTCCCCACGCCTGCCGATCGCCGTGCAGCCGGGGAAGCCACCTTGGGCGCACAGAACAACGGACCGCTGTTGGGCGTGCGCACTCTTGCGGCGACGCCGGAACTGCGACGCCGGTACAAGGTGACGGTTGACGCGGACGGCGTCTTGGTCACGGCGGTCACGCTGGGCTTGCCAGCCGACAAGATCGGGCTTTCACCGGGAATGTTGATCACTGCGATCAACGGCCAGACGGTCAACAGCCCCGATGCGTTGAACGCGCTCGTCCGCCAGGCAGGTTCCGGCCGTGAGATCGAATTGACCTATTGGGACAAAAACGCTTACCAGCGCCACGCGCGTGACCTTGGCCGGCGCCGGCGACGCGGCGCAGGCCCCCGCGCCGCCACAAGCTCCGATCAACTTCACCCCGGAGCCTCCCATACCGGCGGTACCGCGGATCGAGTCGACCACCGAGGCGCTCGAACGCCGCATCCAACAACTAGAATTACGGCTGGAGAAACTCGAAACAGCACTGCGGAAACAGTGACCGCTCCCAACGTAGTGCCTGCCCCCGAGCCGGCTGCCGTAAGCTTCCGGTTTGCAGCAACCGCTCACCGCCTAAAATCTGCGGATCGATAGGTCCACGTCGTAACGGTTGCGGGGGTCATTCGCTCGCACGATTTTCACCGGACGGATGCGTAGTTCGCTGTGAGACTTTTTGTTCCATTTCACGGCGTAAACAACCGCCGCCGGATCGTCCGTGGCATCATGCGCGAAGCCAAACCGACCGGTAACCAGGGAGATCAGTTTACGAGGGTCTCCGGTGGAGCCCGAGAACGTGATGCGGGCAACCTGTTGCTGGTGATCGAAGTAATAGGTCAACGAGCCGGCCAGGTCATCTTCTTGCGTGCCGGTGACCAGCGCCACGCGATAGCCTTGGAGATCGATTTCAGCGAGACTGGCCGACACGCGCGGCCACTGGGCGAGTACCCAAGCGGGCGTGACGGCAAAGTTGATGAACTGCCCCAGATCCGCGCTCTGGCTCCGCGGTCGCGGCGCGGGGGACAATGCGGAGGGCGATGCCGGCGCCTTATGAGCCGCCGTCGAGGCCTGCTGGGCGGAGACGCTCGGCGGTGTCTCAGTGACGGCCAAGGGAAGCGCGGGCGAGGCATGGGTTGAAGCTGATTCGGCGTGCGGCGCGGCGGTGTCCGCCGATTCCGTGTGTTCCGCTGAATTCGAGCCGAGCTGAGACGAAACGACATAAGGCAAGCCGCCGGCCGCCCCCAGCATCATCAACATGTATAGGTGTCGGGAAACCATGCCACCCTTCGTGTTAAAAGACCACTCGCCGCAGTGCCTCGGAGCGATGCCAGATCCCGTCGCCCCGTTTTCTGGATCGGCAGCCGGCGCACATCGCGTTGAATGCCGACGGTGAGCGACCGAATAAAGGGGCGGCAAATGCCACCAAGTCGGCTATGCGCGCTACAATCGGCAAAGTTGAGTCGCCCGAGCGGCCGGCGTAAGCCGGCTGATAAGCCCCAGCGGGGGCACGCTAATGCATTGCAACGCCGAACAGTTGTCTAAACAACTGTCGTCTTGACAGGTGTTTCCGCCTGAGATAGCTTGCTGAGTATATGAAGACTGCCAGCACCAAATCCCCGCGCAAGAGTACCCGGGCCAAGTTCGATTCGCTCCAGCAAGAAGCCTATCTCAGTCTGTGGCGTACCTACGACCGCCTGAAGTCGCTCGAAGACGCCTTATTCGGCCAATACGACCTCTCCCCTCAGCAATACAACACCTTGCGGCTCCTCAGGTCCGTCCATCCCGGCACCATGCCCACGCTGGCACTAGGCGCTCGCCTGGTTTCGCGGGCACCCGATGTGACCCGGCTGCTGGACAAGCTGGAGCAACGGGGGCTGATCGAGCGCGAGCGACGCGCGCAGCAATCGTCGCGTGGTGGAAATCGGCATCACCGGCGACGGGCTTGCCCTGTTGGACGAACTGGCCGTGCAGGTGCGCGATTGCCACCACCGGCAACTGGGCCATCTTCCGGATAAAACCTTGCATGAGCTCATCAAGTTGCTGGAGACCGCACGACAGCCGCACGAAGATCCAGCGGCGTGGCCGCGGAAGGGCTAAGCAGTTTACTTAATTTATAGAATTAAAACTTCAAGAGCCGAAAGGATACCAGCGCATGATCAACGCGAAAACGCCTCAAGTGATCGTCATCGGCGGCGGGCCGGCCGGCAGCACGGCGGCCACCCTGATTGCGCAGGGAGGCGCCAAAGTGCGGCTGTTCGAGCGCGAGCACTTTCCACGGTTTCACATCGGCGAATCGCTGATTCCGGAAACGTACTGGGTGCTGAAGCGGCTCAACATGCTCCAGAAGATGAAGCCCAGCCACTTCGTCAAAAAGTACAGCGTCCAGTTCGTCGGCGAGTCGGGCCGGTTGTCCGAACCGTTCTACTTCGTCGACCACAAGCCGCATGAATGCTCGCAGACCTGGCAGGTGCGGCGCAGCGAGTTCGATCTGATGATGCTCGACAATGCCCGCGAACATGGGGTCGACGTGCAGCAAGGGGTCCGCGTGCTGGAAGTGCTGTTCGACGGCGAGCGCGCCGTGGGCGTGCGCGTGCAGCATGAGGACAACTCGGTGGAAGAAGTGCCCTGCGACGTGGTGGTCGATGCCAGCGGGCAAAGCTCCATGATCATGAGCCGGCTCAATCTACGCGAGTGGGACCCGGAGCTCAAGAAAGCGGCCGTGTGGACCTACTGGGAAGGGGCTTTCCGCGATACGGGGCGCGACGAGGGGGCCACGGTCGTCATCCAAACGCAGGGCAAAAAGGGCTGGTTCTGGTACATTCCGCTGCACGACGACATCCTCAGCGTCGGTGTCGTCTCCGACTTCGATTACTTGTTCAAGAACCGGGCCACCAAGGACTACGAGACCATCTACTCCGAAGAAGTTGCCCGTTGCCCGGCCGTGCAGCAGCGCATTGCGAAGGCCCGGAGGGTCACCGACTATTTCGCCGCCAAGGAATACTCCTACAAGTCGCGCCGAGCCGCCGGCGACGGCTGGGTACTGGTCGGCGATGCCTATGGTTTCCTCGATCCCCTTTATTCCTCGGGAGTTCTGCTGGCCTTGAAATCGGGCCAGTTGGCCGCCGACGCCGTGATCGAAGGTCTGGCCCAGGGGAACACCAGCGGCGAGCAACTCGGCAACTGGGAGCCGGAATATGTCCGCGGCATGAACCGCATGCGGCGGCTGGTGTGCGAATACTACAACGGCTTTAGCTTCGGGAGATTCGTCAAGCGCCATCCCCAGTTCAAAGGGCACCTCACCGACCTGTTGATCGGCGACTTGTTCAAGGACAGCCTGGACGAAGTGTTCACGTTGATCGACGCCATGAAAGCCGAGCCGGCAACGCCCACGGCAACATAGGTCTCACGGCAACGCAGGTTCGATCCCGCCATGTCGCAAGCCGCCGCAACCACGCAGCCGAGCGCGCACAGCACCGTCATCAGCTATGTGCTGATGATCGTGGCGGCGATCTTGGCGTTCCTGGCCATTCGGCATTTCGGCGAAGCGCTGCCGGCGCCGGCCGGCGCTCAGGCGGGCGAAACGGTCAAAGCCGGCGGCAAAGGGGATGTGCTATTTCACGTCCTCCTGGCATTGGCCGCGGTGATCGTGGTCGGCCGGCTTGTGGCCGTGGCGTTCAAATACGTGGGGCAGCCGCCCGTGATTGGCGAAGTCCTGGCCGGCATTCTGCTGGGCCCGTCGCTGCTGGGCTACTTGTGGCCTGCGGCGACCGCTTACTTATTACCGCCGGCCATTGCCCCCTTCCTGGAAGTGATCGCCCAACTGGGCGTGATCCTGTACATGTTCATCGTGGGGCTGGAACTCGACGCGGGACATCTACGCGAGCGGGGTCACACGACGTTGGCAATCTCGCACGCCAGCATCGTCGCTCCCTTTTTGCTCGGCTCGCTGCTGGCCTTGTGGCTGTATCCGATCCTCGCTGAGGGCAACGTGCCCTTCACGCCGTTCGCCCTGTTTCTGGGCGTGGCCATGTCGATCACGGCATTTCCGGTCTTGGCGCGCATTCTGACCGACCGGGGCATCAGCCGCACGCCGTTGGGCGTAGTGGCCCTTACCTGCGCCGCCACCGACGATGTCACGGCCTGGTGCCTGTTGGCGCTGGTCGTGGGCGTGGCCCAGGCGAAAGTCGGCGGCGCGGTCGTGGTTATCGTGTTGACGCTGCTGTATATCGCCGCCATGTTGCTGGTCGTGCGACCCTTGCTGCTGCGCATTGCGCGGAGCTATCTGGACGGGCCCCCGAACCAGGCCAAGTTGGCCGGCGTCTTCGTATTATTGCTGGCCTCGACGCTGATCACCGAGGCCATCGGGGTCCACGCGATCTTCGGCGCTTTCCTGCTCGGCGCCATCATCCCGCACGAGAGTCCGTTGGCCCGCGAACTGGCTCACAAGCTGGAAGACGTCGTGTGCGTGCTGCTGTTACCAGCCTTCTTCGCGCTGACCGGAATGCGAACGCAACTGAACCTGGTTTCGGGCCTGGAAAACTGGCTCCTCTGTGGGCTGATTATCATGGTGGCCACGCTGGGCAAGTTCGGCGGCACGTTGGCGGCGGCGAGGTTGACGGGGCTGGGCTGGCGGGAAGCAGCCAGCCTGGGGACACTGATGAACACACGCGGCCTGATGGAACTGATCGTGCTCAACATCGGCCTGGAAATGCGCGTCATCTCGCCACGACTCTTCGCCATGATGGTGCTGATGGCAATCGCCACGACAATCGCCACCACGCCAGTCTTGAGCCGCCTCTGGCCGCAGGGGGCGGACGCGACTGCGCCAGGCGGCTGAAGCCGGATTGCTATAATGGTGGCCAGTCTCGATCATTCACGAGGCTCGATCATGGCGATAGATCTTGCCACCACCGTTCAGGGGTCGATCAAGAATTGAAAACTTAAACAGAGAGGACGCCTATCATTATGCTTACCATCGTGCATGTCGCATTGAGTCTGGTGGGGATCGGCTCGGGATTCGTCGTCATATACGGGCTCCTCACAGCTAAGCGGATGGACCGCTGGACCGCCCTTTTTTTGGCGACCACGTTGGCGACGACCATGACCGGGTTCTTCTTTCCGGTCGATCACTTTATGCCGTCCCATGGGGTTGGCATCGTTTCGCTCGTGGCGCTGGCAATCGCGATCGTGGCGCGTTACTTCGTTCATCTCGCCGGCGTCTGGCGTTGGCTGTACGTCGTCGGCGCGGTGAGTTCCCAATATCTCGATGTTTTCGTTTTGGTCGTGCAGAGCTTCATGAAAGTGCCGGCCCTCAAGGCAATCGCTCCGACGCAGTCCGAGCCGCCATTCGCGGTAACGCAACTCGTCGTTATTGCGATTTTCATTATCCTCGGCATTTTCGCGGTGAAGAAATTTCACGTTCAGCCCGTATAGCCAGCAGCGCGTTGAAGTATCCATCGAACGGATTTTGCGGTGTGATACTAGCTCACATGAGAATGTTCAATCCAATGCCAGCGCGGCCAACGCCGCGCCGGCCATTGCCGAAGCAACCAGGGTTTTGGCCAGAGAGCCGAGCAGGCGGCCCCAAAAGGCGGCCACGCCTACCTGCAAGCTGGCGTCGAGCCCGCGCCCCTTCCAGCTTTCCCCAAGCATCGCGCCGATCAATGCGCCGACGCCGGCGAAGAGGACTGCCGCCAACAACGAACCGACGATAGGAACGGGCAGGCCGACGAATATGCCCGTGAATCCGCCGATCACGGAGCCCAGCAGCGCCAGCACCGCGCTGCGGCGACTGCCGCCGACTTTGGCCACTCCCAGGGCGCCGGCAACCAGCTCAATCACTTCCCCCAAGGCGGCCAGCCCCGCCATGATTCCTACCACCGGCCAACCGATCGCCAGGCGTGAATCGCCCGGAGCCAGCCAGGCGTAGAGGGCCGTCGCCGCCACCATCAGCCAATTGCCCGGCATGCCCAACAAGGTCAGCAGCCAACCGATGGCGAGCGCCAGGCACAACAACGCGGCCCACACGACAGTCATCATTCGGCCATTTTCATGAGCATTCGGCGGGCTGGGGGAGAGCAGGGGTGCTGACCGCCTTCAGCCTATCGGTAAAGTTTCCAGACAGCAAGAAAGACTTGACCAATATCAAGCCGTCGTGATTGGGGCTGACTACGGGCTATGCCGCTGTTCATGCGCCGCCTGGCTGGACCCTGGGTTGCTTTAGCCAAGCCAAGTAGCCAGGTAGGGTGTCCTGTCGGGGCGTCGAATCACGGCGCACGGTTTCCAATGCCGATCGGCCAAGAAGGATTCAGAAATACCGACCCCGGTACGGGTTTCAGTCAATCGCCAGGCTGCGTAAGCCCCCGGGACTCGAACCCCGAAAGCTCGGCTCCAGGGCGGCGCTGCGATCTTCCCTGGGCTGTCATGACGTTGGCCGTTGGGGCTGCGAAGCAGCTTATTTCGTTTGGCTGCTTACCCCGTTTTCGATTAAGCTGGCTAAGCGCCTGATCAAAGTTTTCTTGACCGCAAGCAACCGGCAACCCAGTCTGGCCGGCCGCGCAAAAAAGGCCCCTTTACCCTGATTGAGGCACGATGATGTTCCGCTTTGTTGCTTCCGGCATGCTCGGATTCTGCTGCCTGTTGGCATCGGTCCGCGCCGATTCGCCCCTACGCATGGCCACCTTTGAAGTCGACATTACCCCGCCGCTTGGCGCCCCCTTGTGCGACGGCCTGGTGCCACCGGCCGCCGCGGTTGACGATCCGTTGAGCGCGCGGGGCGTGGTGTTGCTCGGCGCCGGCGAGCCGATCGTCCTCTGCGCGCTGGATTGGGTCGGCATCGGAAACGGCGGTTACGATGCCTTTCGCGATTCGCTAGCCCGCGCGGCCGGCACCGTGCCCGGGCGGGTCGCCGTCCACTCGCTGCATCAACATGACGCCCCCGGTTGCGATTTCGAAGCCGACTTGCTGCTGGCGCCGTCCGGACTGAACGGCCAACTATTCGACGTCGTCTTTGCCCGCGCGGTCATTCAGCGACTGGCCACGGCGGTGAGCGAGGCCGCCCTCAAAGCCGAGCCGGTTACGCACGTTTCCGTGGGGCGCGGCAAAGTCGAGCAGGTCGCGTCTAATCGGCGCGTCATGGGGCCCGACGGCCGCGTCAAGTATGTCCGCTACAGCGCCACGCGCGACCCCGTGATCCGGGCAGAGCCGGAAGGGGTCGTCGACCCGGAGGTGCGGCTGCTGGCCTTTTGGAATGCCGAACGTTGCCTGGGCGTGCTTACCTACTACGCCACCCATCCGCAAAGCTATTACGGCGCAGGGCCGCGTGAGCGCCGATTTTCCGGGCCTGGCCCGCAGCTTGCGAGAGCAAGCTCTGCCCGGCATCCGGCACGTTCATTTCAACGGGGCAGCCGGCAATGTCACGGCCGGAAAATACAACGACGGGGCCCACGAGAATCGCTCCCTGCTCGCCCAGCGGCTTGCCGCCGGCATGGAGACCGCGTGGCAGACGGCCGTCAAATCGCCCGTGACCGCAGCAGACGTCGCTTGGAACGTGGTGCCAGTCGTCCTCCCCGCCGCGCCGAATCTCGACGAATCCGAACTCCGCGCGACCATCACCGACAACCAAAAACCGCTTAAGCAGCGACTGCAAGCAGGCCGCCACCTGGCCTGGCTGTTGCGCAGCCGGCAAGGCCATGCGATCGACGTATCGTGCCTGAAAGTCGGCCCGGCCCGGGTACTGCACATGCCGGGCGAGTTGTTCGTCGAGTATCAACTAGCGGCGCAGCAATTGCGGCCCGGCGAACCAGTAATGATGGCGGCCTATGGGGACTATGGCCCCGGGTACATCGGCACGAAGATCGCGTACGGCCAAGGAGGCTACGAAACGGGCATCGTCTCGCGCGTCGCTCCGGAGGTCGAAGAGGTGCTGCAAAAGGCGATGAGGGAATTGTTGCAGTGACGCAAGGGAAAGACTGGAGGCATTAAGACAGAAGGACAACGCGGGTCGGAACAAAGGGAGCAGCAGCGGCGGACTAAAGGGGTCGGGCAAAAGCGTTACTCCGAGGTGCTCTTGGTACCAACGACCCAGAGCCGATGGGTCGCGAGCCCGAATGAATAGCCCGCCGATGCCCGTCACCTTTTCCACGGGCGCTCCTCCAGTAAGTCCTAGGCCGCGAGTCGCGTCCCTACGGCTTCTGATGCAGTTCGTGTTCCAACCCGGCGATCTTGTCGATGCGCCGGGCATGGCGGCCCCCTTCAAAGTCTGTTTTGAGCCAGATTTCGATCATGCGGTCGATGAGCTTCTCCCCCAACATGTCGGCCGAGAGGCATAAGATGTTCAGATCGTTGTGGCGGCGGCTCATCTCGGCCGTCAGGTCGTCGTGGCACGGGGCTGCCCGCACGCCGGGAAACTTGTTGGCGGCAATGCACATCCCGATGCCGGTCCCGCAGATCAAAATTCCTCGATCGACGTTTCCCTCGCTGACCAGGCGGCCCACCACCGAAGCAATGTCCGGGTAATCGACGCTTTCCCGGTCGCCTGGCCCGGCATCCGTGACTTGTTGATCGAGCCGGCGCAGCAGTTCAACCACTTTGATTTTTACGTCGAAACCGCGATGGTCACTGCCGACGGCGATCCGCATTTTCGTGTCCCCAAGACGATAGGCCGCGAAGGCGGAGGTCTTACTGTGCCCGCCGCGCGGCGATGGTGGTTACAGATCCAATTTAGCCACGCGG
This sequence comes from uncultured Planctomycetia bacterium, assembly GCA_963807715.1. GTDB lineage: Bacteria > Planctomycetota > Planctomycetia > Pirellulales > PALSA-1355 > CAWECK01. The sequence continues at coordinate 364,509 of CAWECK010000005.1, read as the reverse complement.
GTAGCCAATGCGTCCCGGATCTGTGCGGCGCATTGCTCGTAAAACTCGACCGGACCGCCGATCGGATCGGTCACGTCATCCTGATTCGGACAAAGCACGGCCGTGCGGCTGGCGGCATCCGGCCATTGAGAAACAATCGCCTGCCGATGCGAACGGGTCATCGTCCAGATAATGTCGGCGTGACGCACCAACTGCGACGTCAGCGGCTGCGATTCGTGGTCGGACAGATTCAATCCCATCTTGGCCATCACATCCACCGATTCGAGACTCGGCCGGCCGCCGTTCATCGCTGAAATACCCGCGGACATAACCATCACGCCCCGGTCCGCCACGTCGTTGAGATCACAGCCCAAGCGGTCGGCGATCATTTTGCGGGCCATGATTTCGGCCATGGGGCTGCGGCACGTGTTGCCGGTGCATACGAACAAGACCATCAGACTGGCCAGCCGCCGCAACGTCTGCTCCGAGACGACCCCCTGCCGGAGCACCTCGAAGTGCCGGTCTTTCAACCAGATGACGGTCGAAGGCTGCCCCAACCGGCTTTGACCATCGTTGAGCACAAGCTGCAAATGATCCCCCAGCGAAGCCACGACCTGCTCGGCGGTCACCGCCTCGTTCTGGCCGCTGATGTTGGCGCTGGAAAGGACGATCGGCCCGGCCAGCATGCACAGAATATCCAACACCGTTTGATGCGCCGGCACGCGCAAGCCAATCGTCTTATCCGGAGCCACCGCGTTGCGAACAGCCGGCGGCAGCTGCTGCAACAGGCTTTCCGGATGATGATCCTCTACGACCATAGTCACCGGCCCGGGCCAACAACGCCGCGCCAGCCGGCGCCCCAACGGGCTCAAATCCGGCACGTAATCCAAGGCGTCGTCGGCGCTTTTGACGGCCAACGTTAGCGGGATGCCGGCGGGACGATGCTTGGCGGCCAACAAGCGTTCGATGGCCCTTTCGTCGAGTGCGGTGGCGGCCAGACCATACACCGTTTCAGTCGGCAGTGCCACCAGCTTGCCTTCGACCACCGCTTGCACCGCACGGTGGACCACATCGCGCGAATCTTCAGCGCAACGGATATCGATCACAACCGGCGGCATGAGAAAGGATTCCAACCGTCGTGCGCGACGGCTTCGTTAGAAAAGACGAGCTAAAAAGACAGCTTCCCAGACCGGACGACATCTCAGACGGGACCACGCAGTTTGACCAAAGGCGGGTTTTACCGCTAATTAGTCCCGCCGCGCGGAGCGTCGTTCAGACGCCTGAACGGACCCGTAATTATAGTGGTCGCCGCGAGGCTTCGTCAAGGATCGGACGCCGCGTCGGATCGCGGTAACATATTTCAGCGGAATATGTTGGCGCGATTGGATGGCGAACTGAGCCATCGCCGCAGCGGTTTGCCATGCGTGAACCAAGCAGGCATTGGGCGCCGCAGTAGGCAATTCCGCCCGACCTGCCTCGCGGCGCGACGGATTACGAGCTGCCGAACAGCTTGGTCAACGGCTGGCCGGTAGCGAGTTTTTGCGGCCGGCCGAGCATGTCGTGCAACTCAAGGGCCGGATCCAAACCGAATCGCCAAAAAATAGTGGCCGCCAAATCACCGGGCGTGACCGGATTGACGCTCGGATACGCGCCCATCCGATCGCTCGAACCGTAAACAGTGCCGCCGCCGATACCACCGCCGGCCAGCACCGCGCTGAAACAATCGGGCCAATGGTCTCGGCCTCCGAGCTTGTTGATCATCGGCGTGCGACCGAACTCTCCCAACGCCACCACGAGTGTCGATTCGAGCAGGCCACGTTGATCCAGGTCTTCAATCAACGCGGAGAATCCCTGATCGGCCGGCGGAAGCAGATTGTCTTTCAGCCGCGCAGCGTTGTTCTGGTGGCTGTCCCAGTTTGCCAACTGCCCGTTCCGAATCCTATCGTTCACATTGATAAAGCGAACCCCCGCCTCGACCAGGCGGCGAGCCAGTAAGAGGCTCTGTCCGAGCGTATGCCGCCCATACCGATCGCGTACGGCTGAGGACTCGCGACCGATGTCGAAGGCTCGCCGCAACTCATCGGATCGAAGCAGTGCGAAAGCCTTCTCCTGATAGACGAACATATCGCTCTTTCCCGCCGTGCGGTCGGCTTTCAGCGACTGAGCCTCCATGCCGGCCAGCAACAACCGCCGGGCATCCAGACGAGCCGGCGTGACATTGTCCGACAATTGCAATTCGTCCACGCGAAATGCGGAATCGTTCGGATCCCGCGTGACCTGCAATGGATTGTACGCCGGCCCGAGAAACCCGGCATTCTGCCCCGGCAGCACGACGACGTTGTGCATCACGTGGGGTAGTGCGACGTGTGTCGGCAGGTCGCCGGTGACCGGCGCAAGCTTGCTGAGTGCCGCACCGTAGCACGGAAAGCTGTTGGCGTCGTCGGCCAGCAATTCCAGATCTCCCTTCACCGGCATGCGCCCGCACAGCGCCTCGACGGCGGCCGAGTTATGGTTGCGCATCGAGTGATGCATGCTGCGAACGATGGCCAATTTATCTGCGATGCGAGCGCAGCGCGGTAGATGTTCGCCGATGTGCAACCCCGGCACGCGGGTCGCGATCGGCCTGAATTCGCCGCGGACTTCAACCGGAGCGTTGGGTTTCAGGTCCCACGTATCCAGGTGGCTCGGTCCGCCGTAGTAGAAGAGGATGATGCACGACTTGATTTTGGCTGGCGGCGCGGAGCTTCGCGAGTTGCCGGATGGCGACGGTGCGGCTGCAAACAGCGGCGAGAGATTCAGCCACGGTAACGCGACAGCGCCCATTTCGAGCAGCCGACGGCGGTTCAAGAAATCCAGCGCTGCATGGGTCGTCGGATTTCGCTGGGGCATAGCAGTGTCCTTCGAGCTAAACGTCTAATCGCACCGGCAGCTTTCCAAACCGCACGTCAGGAGAAAGCAGTTGCCATCAATGGCTCGGTCTTCACATCGTCAAAGCTGTGCATGATCCAGTCGTATTGTGATTGCATTTGACGCTCGAGCAGTGCCACGGTTCGAGCGATGTCCTTGGCCCGAATGGCGGCGAGCAACTCCCCGTGGGCGCGAATCGTTCCTTCGTGAGAATGGGAGTCGTTCAGGTTCCGCTGCGTCATGATTAAGCGGACCTGCGACCGCAACTTTAGCCAGCTCGACAGCAAGCGGTTGTGGTGTGCGGCTCGAACGATGATCTCGTGAAACTCCAGATCGAGTCGAGCAAGCTGCGTCGGATCGTGGGCCTCGCGAGTCCGTTCAATGTTGTCCGTCATCGAATCGCACCAGGCTGCGTCGGGTTGTGCAGCGCCAGCCGCATAGCCAGCAATTCCAAGGCCTGTCGGAGCGTGCAAATCTCCACGACGTCGGCGCGCGAAAGCTGGGTGACGAAGGTTCCGGCTGCAGTCCGACAGACGAGCCCCTCGTGCTCCATCACAGCCAGCGCTTCGCGAATCGGGGCGCGGCTGACTTCAAGTCGTTTCGCAAGCTGCGCTTCAGCGATTCGCTCTCCTGGGCTAAATACCCCACCGATCATCGCCTCTCGAAGCGACTCGGTAATGGTTTCTGTAAGCGTTTGCCGCGGAGGTGGGCTAAGAATAAACGTCGGGGTGTCGGTCATGAAAAGCCTCGTTCTGGGCCGCGATCTAGTCGACCGTCGACAGTCGACCGCAATTAAGCTTAACCGTCCCATTTCGTTCCTGTCAAGCACGAGCCTTCTGTGGGAACAGCCGCTGGTCTGCGAGTTCGGCAACAATCTCGCCCAAAAGTTCACACTCGACGGCCGCGCTCTCGGACAATTGAACGATCGCTGGGCCGCCGGTTGCGACCGCCACGGCGACGTTTACGTTTTGGATACGAACAACCATCGGGTACAAAAAGTACACCTTTAAGGAACTGCCACCGCATGTCCTCTCGGCCATGAGCAACCATCAACTAGCATTCTTCAGCCCGTGGTATCTGGTCCTGCTGGGCCTGATTCCCCTGTTGTGGATGCTGAGTTTTCGCAGTCTGGCCGGTCTCGGGCAAGTGCGTCGGCTGCTTGCCCTGACCCTGCGCAGCCTGGTGGTCGCCCTGCTGATTTTCGCCCTGGCCGAGGCCCAATGGGTCCGCAGCAGCGAGCGGCTCACCGTGCTTTACGTGATCGACCAATCGCTCAGTATTTCCCGCGGCGCCAGCGAAGAGGCCCTGAAATATGTCAACGAGGCCATTCGCACCCAGCGCAACAGGCCGCTTGGGAGATCGCGACGGCGTGCTGGTCTTCGGCCGCGAAGCCGCCATCGAATTGCCGCCGCTGGACGACGCGCAACAGGTCACCGCCATCGAAGCCGTGGTTGATCGGGAATACACCAACATCGCCGGCGCGTTGAAGCTGGCCCAGGCCTCGTTCCCCTACGATTCAGCCCGCCGCGTCGTGCTGATCAGCGACGGAAACGAGAACATCGGCGACGCGTTGGAGCAGGCCCGCAGCCTGGCGGCGGATGGCATCGGCATCGACGTCCTGCCGATTCGCACGACTGCCCGCGGCGATGTGATCGTGGAAAAAGTGGCCATGCCGACGGACGTGCGCCGCGGCCAGCCCTTCGAGCTGCGCGTCGTGATGAACAACACGACGCCGGCAGAGCGTGGCGGCGGCCGCGTGGCCGGTCGGCTCGAAGTGATTCGCAAGACGGGCGAAAACGAACAGCGCCTGGCGGATCAGCACGTGGTGCTGGAACCGGGCAAGCGCGTCTTCACCATTCGCGAGCAGATCGATCTGCCCGACTTTTACACCTACGACGCCCGCTTCATCCCGGACGATGCCGGCGGACGACGCCCTGCCGCAGAACAACCTGGCCTCCACCTTCACGCACGTGCGCGGCAGCGGCCAGGTGCTGCTGATCGAAGACCACGAAAACCTGGGCGAGTTCGATTACCTGGTCCAGCGGCTGCGAGCCATGAACATCGAAGTCACCGTCCGCTCCAGCCGGCCGGAGGAGCTGTTCGGCGACCTGGCCCAATTGCAGCCCTTTGACGCGGTGCTGCTGGCCAACGTGCCGCGCGAGCAATTCACCGACGCGCAAATCGAAATGCTGGTCCGCAACACGCAGAACATGGGGAGCGGGCTGATGATGCTCGGCGGCCCCAACAGCTTCGGCGCCGGCGGCTGGACCAATACGCTGCTGGAAGAGGCCATGCCCGTCGACTTTCAGATCAAGAGTCTGAAAGTCGTGCCGGTCGGAGCGCTGACGATCGTGATCGACCATTCGGGCTCGATGGCCGGCCAAAAGCTGGAAATGAGCAAGGCGGCCGCCATCGCGGCGTTTCAAGTGCTCGGGTCGCGCGATTTCATCGGGGTGGTGGCCTTCGATTCGCTATGCCGAATGGGTCGTGCGGATGCAGCGCATCGGCGGCGGCGGCAAGATCGTCGAACGCATCGCCCGGCTCGGTCCGGCTGGCGGCACGAACATGATGCCGGGCATGACCGAAGGCTATCGCGCGCTCGCAAAGGTCGACGCCGGCATCAAACATATGATCGTGCTCACCGACGGCCAGACCGAGGGGACCGGCTACAAGGAACTGAGTGCCCGCACTGCGCAAGCAAGGGATCACCACCTCCTGCGTGGCGGTGGGCGCGGACGCCGCGGGCGCGCTGATGGCCAGCATTGCGCAGGCCGGCGGCGGCAAATTTTACCACGTGAACAATCCCCGCACGATCCCGCGGATCTTTCATGAAGGAAGCCCTGCGAGTGGCCCGGCCGCTGGTCTTCGAGCGCAATGCAGGGCATTCCCGTGCAAGTAAAATTCCCGCACGAAATGATCCAAGGGCTGGAAGGCCAGTTCCCGCCGATCACCGGCTACGTGCTCACCAACGCCAAGTCGAACCCGCTGGTCGAAGTGGCTCTGACCTCGCCGCTGCCGACCGACAAAGGAGACAACCCGATCCTGGCCAGTTGGACCTACGGCCTGGGCAAGGCCGTGGCGTTCACGTCCGACGCCGGCAAGCGTTGGGCCACCGCATGGACCGGCTGGGAAAACTACGACAAGTTCTTCAGCCAGGTGGTGCGCTGGACGATGCGGCCCGTCGGCGACACCGGCAAATTCAGCGTCGCGACCGACGTGCAGGACGGCAACATCCGCGTCGTCGTCAGCGCGCTCGACAAGGACGACGAATTCATCAACTTCCTGAACATCGGCGGTTCGGTCGTCGGCCCCGACCTGAAACCGCTGGACATCGAAATGAAGCAAGTGGCCCCAGGCCGCTACGTGGGCGAGCTCCCGGCCGCGTCAAAAGGGGAACTATTTCGTCCAGCTAAGTCCCGGGCCGGGCCGGGCGCCGCTGCGGGCCGGCGTGAACATTCCCTACTCGGACGAGTTCCGCGAGCGCGACACCAACGAGGCCCTGTTGCGCGAACTTGCCGGCCTAGTCCCCAAGAACGGCTCGCCGGGCAAGATCATCGAAGACACGCAGCCGCCGCCAGCGACCCGCCAAGCGCGGCTCAGCAAACTCCTGGAAACCGACACGTTCGCCACGACCTGGCCAAAGCCACCAGCAGCCAGGACATCTGGCATCTGCTGGTATTCGCGGCCGCCTGCGTGTTCCTGGCCGATGTGTTCGTGCGCCGCGTGACGATCAACTTCGCCTGGGTGCCGCCGCTGGCCGCGAAGGTTCGCGACCGGTTGTTGCGTCGGCCGGCAATGGCGGAAGTGACGGTGGTGATGGATCGTTTGCGGAGCCGCAAGGCCGAGGTGACCGAACAACTGGAACAGCGCCGTGCCGCGACTCGCTTCGAGCCCTCGCCGGATCAGCCGGCCGGCGAAGCGGTGAAAGACCTGGGCGAAGCCACAGCCGTCGTCGCCGAAGCCGCCGCCGCAATCGCTGGCCCCGCAAGCCGAGCAAGAGCAAGAGAGCTACACCAGCCGCCTGCTGAAGGCCAAACAAAAAGTCTGGGAAGACCGAGACAAAGACAAACCGGACGGCGGCTCGGTAAAATGAAATTGAACAAGAGCAATATTTATGAGGAATGCAGGAAGTCAGGAAAAGAAGCGGCAGGAAGAATGAAAACCAACCGCACGAACGTAGAAATCGTCCGGCAACTCGAACGATCTCAATCACCTTGCACCATTGCCAATCGTCGTCACCAGCGCGAGGACCGTTTCCTACTTCCCTAATTTCCTAGTTTCCTTCTTTCCTTTCCTGTCTTCCTGCCTTCCTTATAAAAAATCTTTCTCGGGAATCATGCATGACAAGTCTCGCCGAATCGATGCAAAAGAGGGCCGAGCAGTTTGTCGCGCGGTATGGAGCCGTACGCGAGCAGATTGGCCGCGTGATTGTCGGCCATCATGATATCGTGCATGGCGTGCTGACCTGCCTGTTCGTCGGCGGGCACTGCTTGCTGGAAGGAGTCCCCGGCCTGGGTAAGACGCTGCTGGTGCGGCACGCTTGGCCAAGACGCTGGACCTCGACTTCTCGCGGATCCAGTTCACTCCCGATCTGATGCCGGCCGACATCCTGGGAACCAACATGGTCATGGAGTCGCCCGACGGCAAGCGGTTTTTCGAATTCCAACGCGGACCGATCTTCACGCAAATCTGCCTGGCGGACGAGATCAACCGCGCCACTCCCAAAACGCAGTCGGCCATGCTCGAAACGATGCAAGAGGGCTCGATCAGCACCGGTGGGCACGTTTACCAGTTGGAGACGCCCCTTTTTCGTCATGGCCACGCAAAACCCGATCGAGCAGGAAGGGACTTACCCACTGCCGGAAGCCCAACTCGATCGCTTCTTTTTCAAACTGGTCGTGGGCTACTCGACCCGCGAGGAACTGGCCACAGTGGTCGATCGGACGACTCGCGGCGAGCGTGTCGAGGCCGAGAAAGTCATGGACGGCGCCGAGATCCTGCAGTGGCAAGCCCTGGTGCGCGAGGTGATTCTGGCCCCACACGTCCAGGACTACCTGGTGCGCCTCACGCTAGCCACGCATCCGCAAGGCCCGTTCGCGCCGCCGATCACCAACCAGTATTTGCGCTGGGGCTCAAGCCCGCGCGGAGCCCAGTCCATCGCCTTGGCGGCCAAAGTCCGGGCTCTGCTCGAAGCCCGCTACAACGTGAGCTTCGAAGACGTGCGGCGCGTCTATCTGCCGGCCATGCGGCACCGGGTGATTTTAAATTTCGAAGCTCAAGCCGAAAGCATCGAAGCAGACCGGATCCTACTAGAAATTTTGGAGAAGGTGCCGGAGAAGGGGGATTAGGGGATGAACAACGAACCCTTGCGCCGTCCGCTCAACTGCCGGTCAACTGCCACCCTTGGTCATCACGTGATCCAGCACGTATTGAAAGGCCTCGGACGAAACGCTGAACTCGCCGCGGAAGGGGTTGTCCATGGCGGCGGTAAGGAAGATCAGCATGGCCAGCGCGGATGAAAACGCGACCACCAGCAGGGAGTGCAGGCAGACATTGTCCAACCAGAAAAAATACGTGATGCCGATATTGATGACGGCCCCGATCAGCACGACGGCCCACAACACGCCCGGCAGGGCCACTTGAACCGACTGAACGCGAAAGCTACGGTTTCCGACGAGCTCGCCAAGGCTCTGGATCACTTCGGCATGGGCGATCTTCTCCGATTCGCGGGCCGGCTCGAAGGCCATGATCTTGTTTTCGAAATTTTCGAGAATCGCGTCCCCCAAATCGAGCACGTTGCCATTCCGATGCGCCGGCCATTCCGTTTCGATCACGACTTTCGCGTACTCGCGCAGCAGATTCTCGGCCTCGTAGCGCAGTCCCGCGGGGTAACCATCAAGGTCGCGATAGAGGGCTCCGAGCGAGTTGGCCTCCTTGGCCACCTTGGAGTCGACGTCGTTGAAATTCTGCCATGTCCCCACGGCGATCAACCCAAGGGTCAAGCCGTAAAGCACGCCGATGGCCGTAAAGTAGTAGTTCGTGACGTCGTTGTACTTGTCGGAGCCGTCGACAATGCGACGAACGAGAGGTCGCGTCAGGTACAGCCCGCCCAGCGAGACGATGGCGAAAACGCCCAGCATCACGAGGAAGAGTTCCCAGTTCGGAATGTCGTAGATCCAGTACATTGAAAACATGGCAAGTTGCGCCCGTGAGTTAGAACCGATGTTTGTGAATAGGTGGGTTGAAACGAGCGGCGTGCTCGGGTTCGAATTGGGTGCTTTGCCAGGCCAGTTCTTCCCGCATCCACGCCAATGATGCCTGAGAGTACCAATCCTGGCGTTTCCTTTCCAGCCGGTAAAAAAGGGTGCGGGGGACCGTCCAGGCGGTTAAAATTGGCGGCGAGCATCGGAGCATCCTTGAAAAACGGCGATCGCTTGTGTGAATAACGCATTTTCACACAACTGTCAGGCACGGAGTGCCTGACCTACCAAGCTTGATAGCCCATGAGTGAAGAAGCAGCGGGACCCTGGGTTACACGCCCCAGCGAAACTACAAGCCCTGACGGGGCCCGATAAGATATGCCAACACCACTCGATCGCCTGGCCAATCGCTTCGGAGGCTGGGCCGTTCCGAACGTCACCACCGGCTTGATCCTGGGGCAAATCGCGGCCTTCGTATTGAGTTGGGAGCAGCCCGAGTTTGCCGCAAAGCTCACCCTCGTGCCCGACCGGGTGATCGCCGGCGAACCCTGGCGGCTGGTGTCGTTCGTGTTCTATCCGCCGACCATGAGTCCCATTTGTGCTTTCTTTGGTTGGTATCTGTTGTACTTGATGGGCGGTGCTCTTGAAGAGTTGTGGGGCGCATTTCGCTACAATGTGTACCTGCTGATTTCATACCTGGCGACGATCCTCGCAGCCTTCACGCTGCCCAGCGCGGAAGGGACCAGCGCGTACATGCTCGGCTCCGTGTTCCTGGCATTCGCCACGCTGTTTCCAAACTTCGAACTTTGCCTGTTCTTTCTGCTGCCGGTGAAAGTCAAATACCTCGCATTGCTAACCTGGATCTTTTACTTTTTCACCATCGTGTCGGGCGAGTGGGAGGCCCTGCGCCATGGTGCTGGCTGCGGTGAGCAACTACCTGCTGTTCTTCGGTAGGGACATCTGGGACCTGGTTCGCCACAACAAACGGCGGATGGACTACCAGCGACGCCGCCAAAAGTTGGACACGCCAAAGAGGATCATCCACCGCTGCACCGTCTGCGGCGCCACCCAGGACAGCCATCCGCAACTCGAGTTCCGCTACTGCTCGAAGTGCAACGGTGCCGTTGCTTACTGCGACCGACACCTGCGCGACCATGCGCACCAGTGATCTCCCCGTTCTCCCGCGTTGAACAACCGGCTCCTCCAAAAAGACAAGGGCCTAGCCGATGAAGCGTCTGTGCCTATTCCTCGTGCTGCTGAGTGCCCCCGCCGGCCAATCGTTTGCCGCCAATGCCCCGCGTCCGAACATCGTCCTCGTTCTGGCAGACGACCTGGGATATGGCGACCTGGCCTGCTTTGGCCATCCAATCATTCGCACGCCGAATCTCGACCGCCTGGCGAGCGCCGGGTTCCGACTTGACCAGTTGCTATTCGGCCGGAGCCAACTGCTCGCCGTCGCGAGCCGGACTGATGACCGGTCGCACGCCGTACCGCGTCGGCATCCACAACCAGATTTCGATGCTCTCGCCGATGCACCTGCGCGCCGAGGAAGTGACCATCGCCACGCTGCTGCGCCGGGCCGGCTACTCGACCTGCCACAGCGGCAAGTGGCATCTCAACGGCATGTTCAACCTGCCCGGCCAGCCGCAGCCGGGCGATCATGGCTTCGAACATTGGTTCAGCACCCAGAACAATTGCCTGCCGAATCATCACGACCCCTACGACTTTGTGCGCAACGGCATTCCGGTTGGACCGCTGGAGGGCTACGCCTCGGAACTGGTGGTCGACGAAGCGATCGGCTGGTTGCGCAACGGGCGCGCCGCCGAGAAGCCATTCTTCATGTATGTCTGCTTCCACGAACCGCACGAACCGATCAACCCCGACCCGAAGTTCACCTCGCTGTATGACTATCCCGACGACCCCAGCCGCGCCAACTACTACGGCAGCGTCAGCCAGATGGACCATGCGCTGGGCCGGCTCATGGCGTACGCTCGATGAACAAGGGCTGACCGACAATACGCTCGTCTGGTTCACCAGCGACAACGGCCCGGCACGGACCAAATGGCACAATGCCGGTTCGCCTGGACCGCTGCGCGAATTCAAGGGGCACATGTACGAAGGGGGCATCCGCGTGCCGGGCATTGTCCGTTGGCCGGGGCACGTCAAGCCGGGAGCGGTCAGCGACGTGCCGGTATGCGGAACCGACTTCCTGCCGACGGTCTGCGACATCGCCGGCATCGCCCCGCCGGGCGATCGGACGATCGACGGGATCAGCATGCGGCCGTTGCTCGAACATGGAGAGTTAAAGCGAGAAAAGCCGCTGTATTGGGAGTTCATCTACGCCCAAAGCCCTCCCGCGCTGGCCCTGCGGCAGGGAGATTGGAAGATCCTTGCCGGCCTGACCGACGCACGAGCGGCGCATCGCGTCCATCACCGAGGCGAGCAATCGCGCCTTGAAGAGTTCCGAGCCGACCGGGCTTCGAACTGTACAATCTCCGCCAGGACGTCGGCGAAACCACCGATCTGGCCGCACGAGAACCCGAGCAACTACGCGAGCTGACCGATCAACTGGTGAGCATGTTTCACGAGATCCAGCGCGAGACGCCCGTTTGGCCCCTCTTCAACGACCCGGGCTACGAACAGAAGCGGATCGTCTGGCCGGACTACGTCGCCAGGCCATTGCCGACGGCGAAGAAATAGTCGACATATCAGAAATGTTGCGGCTCGAAACCGAAATTGCGCGTGAACGCATCCTCCAAACTCGACCCGCTCGCGTTCCACTTTATATCAAGTTGATCTCCAACCCATACTCTTGTTGGAGCGCCAGCAGAGCCTCGGCGTTGCCGCGGGCGTCGTCTACCGGATGATGGGTGTGCTTAGCCTTGCGAAGGTGGCGGAAGTTGACCGACATGTCTTTAAGGACCCCTTTGTACAGCGAGCCGAGATTCGTGCTGCTGTGGCCAAAGCGGTTGCTGTGGCAGAAGTGGTGAAAGTACCAGTTGATGAATTGCCAGTCGAAGCCGTTGTTGTCCGACACGAAGATCGGCCGGCCGTTGCTGTTGGTTTCCAGCCAACTGTCGAACCGCTCCATCACCCGCCGCGGCGGTTCGAATTGCAGCGTTTCGTCCCGGGTAAAACCACTCACGGCCAAGGCGTCGGGGATCCACTCGCTCGAAATCGGCTTGAGCTGCCCGTAAAAGATCTTGCTCAGCGATGGCTCGACGACCACAGCTCCGAAACAGACCATCGAATAGTCGCCGGGGATTGGCCCGTCGGCTTCGATATCGACCATGATATAGCTCACGAGTGGTTCCTTCTTTCCTAGATCGTGTCCCGGCATTAGCTTCCGGTGACGATCAGGCACTTGGGCAAAGCGGCCTTTAATTGCTGAATGGTTGGCAGGCTGATGTATGTGCCGGTCAATCGAGAACGCCAAACCGGGCGAGCTGCCAGGCTTGTTTCCGGAGACCTAAGCCGTTTTTCGGACGAGGGCAAAGAAATTGCCAGGGTGCTGAAAGGGTTTCGTTAATCCCGGCACAGCCCAGGTTTTCAAAGCTTGCCAGATGCAGAAAAACGCCGCTTCAGAGAATCGCCACGGCCTCGCCTGAGTTGCCGCTCGGCGGCACTGGCTCGGTCGGCGGGACGTTTTCTTGGAGACCCTTGGTTTGTTGGGCCGGACTGGCCGGCCGGGGAACCGTGCGGCGAGCAGGCCCCGCCTGCGCCGTATAGATCGCAAACACGAAACAGAAAACCAGCAACAAAAGCTCTGCGGCCACCGACCAAAGCCGTTGCTTGCCAACAGACGCTGATTCGGGAGCTTCCGACCGGATTGCCGATACTAGATTGCTCATTGAAACCCATCCTTAACGAGCACGCCGAAGCCTCGCCCGACATCCACACTTTGGGCGCCAAACGAGAAATTTACGGCTGAATCGCCGGCCAGAAGAGATGCTCGTAACCCGAGCGCCAACCTTGGCACCCCTGTACGGCACGAGCGCAAAACTCACCCTCACCGGCAAGCTCTTCCAGTTTAGTCCGGTATACGACTGCGTCAATGGTTTTGCGGCAAGAGTAAACAAATTGTCTGATAAGGCGAAGTGGTGCGAGAACGGCTTGGATAGAAACCACCACGGAAAGCCGGCCTGGCTAAGCGCCAGTGGCATCGCGCCTGGCAATTCGTTTCCTCCGGCGGTTCGTAGGAGCTCATGGCGCCTTGCCACCTCATCGGTTGGCAGCGAACAATCAGGGCATGGAGACGACGCTCTTTACCATCGGGCATTCCACCCGGACCGGGCCGGAATTTGTCGCTTTGCTCAAAAACCAGGGGGTCGAGCGGCTGGTCGACGTGCGTCAGTTTCCCGGTTCGCGGCGTTTGCCCCACTTTGGCGCGACCCTGCTTTCCGCCGAATTGGCCGCTGCTGGCATCACCTATGAGCATCTGCCAGAGTTGGGGGGCCGGCGACGGCTGCGAGCCGATTCTGAGAATACCTATTGGCAGCACCCGTCGTTTCGGGCCTTTGCCGACTACATGGCCACGCCGGATTTTGCCAAGGGGCTGGCTCATTTAATGGCGGCAGCCGTGCGGCAGCCGACTGCTATCATGTGTGCCGAGGCGGTTCCCTGGCGTTGCCATCGGCAGTTGATTTCCGACGCGCTCGTGGATCGCGGCTTTCACGTGCGGCACATTCTGAGCACGCACCGCCTGGACGAGCATCTGTTAAATCCCCGGGCCGAACGGCAGGCGGACGGCCATCTGGTTTATCGAGCGGAAGAAGTCCAAGGGCGGCTTTTCTAAGCCAGGAAGAGAATGGTTTTATGAGGAAAGCAGGAAAGCAGGAACGGAAAGAAAAGCGGTCATGCCGTTCGGGCCCTCATCGCAGATTCCGATATCCTGCTTCCCGGATTCCTTCCTGCTTTCCTGCATTCCTTAATAAAAAATTCCCGTTCTGCAAACCGGTTGCTTCCTGACTGGTGGTTGGGTAGAGTCGGAGGCCGAGTTAAAATTGAGGGTAAGGATTGACGTCCGTCCGACGGCTTTCCGTGCCGTTGGATGATTCCAGGAGATCAGCATCATGACCTTTCGTGCTCTCGCCGCCGGCCTGCTGCTTGTTATTGGTTGCGGACCCGCCGCGGCCGCCGACCTGGCCTTGAAGTCCGGGGATTTTGTGGCCGTGGTCGGCGATTCGATCACCGAGCAAAAGCAGTACTCCGTCTTCATCGAAGACTACCTGCTGATGGGCCGGCCTGCCGGGCAGCTCCGCGTGGCACAGTTCGGCTGGAGCGGAGATACGGCCCACGGGTTTGCCGGCCGCATGGAAAACGACTTGTTGCGTTTCCATCCTTCGGTGGTCACGACTTGCTTCGGCATGAACGACGGCGGCTACTCGCCGATGACGGCGGACAAAGCCGCCCGTTACCAGGCCGCGCAGACGGACATCGTCAGAAAGTGCAAGGCTGCCGGGGTGCGGGTGATTGTCGTAGGCTCGCCGGGCTGCGTCGATGCGAACACATTCCACAAAAGCCGGATCGAAGCCCTCATGTACAACGAAACGTTGGCCCAGGAGCGAGACCTTGCCCGCGATGTGGCGCGCAAAGAGGGGGTGCTGTTTGCGGACGTTTACGCGGCCATGTTCGACGCCATGGTGAAGTCCAAGGAGCAATTTGGCGAAGCGTACCACGTCGGCGGCGGCGACGGCGTGCATCCGGACGCTAACGGCCAATTGTGCATGGCGTTTGCCTTTCTGAAGGCCCTGGGTTGTTCCGGCGAAATCGGGCGGATCGAGGTCAATCTGGCCGATCACAAGGTGCAGGCCAGCGAGGGGCACCGGGTCCTGTCCAGCGGCGTGGGCGATATCGAACTGGAGAGCTCACGTTATCCATTCTGCTTCTATGGCGATGACAAATCGCCTAATTCCACGCGCAGCATCCTTGCCTCGCTGCCATTCAACGCCGAGTTGAATCGCTTTACGCTCGTGGTGACCGGGGGCGGAGCAGGGCGTTATCGAGTTACGTGGGGAGACAACTCGAAGGAGTTTGCCGCGTCCCATTTGTTGGCCGGCATCAACCTGGCCGCCGAGTTTCATGACAATCCGTTCAGTAAGCCGTTTCAAAAGGTGGAATCACAGATACGCGCCCAACAAAATTACGAGACGCCGTTGGTAAAGGCGTTTCTGCACGATTTCCCCGAGTTGCAAAAGGCTGTTCCGGAAGAGACCGACGCGCTGACGCGCATCGGGACCAGGCTGCTGCAGAAGGATCAACAGTTGTTTGACGCCGCCGCCGCTGCGGTCGTGCCGGTGCAGCACACGCTCAAAATCGAACCGCTGCCATGATTACCCTACGAACTTAAATCACGCGGATGGCTCCGCGTGCGGTATTCTTTAGCAAACTGCAATTGTATGCCTGATGTGCCGGCCGAATTGGCTGACTTTCCCGTCGTCGTGTCGTGGCCGGTGCAATGGGGCGACCAGGACTCCTTCGGGCATGTCAACAACACGGTCTATTTTCGCTGGGTCGAGACGGCCCGCATCAAATACTTGGAACGCATGGAGCCGTTCCATGCGGCCGGAGATCCAAGCTTGGAGCCGATCCTGGCCGCCATTTCTTGCAATTATCGCCGCCAGGTCCAATATCCGGACACCATGCAGGTTGCGATTCGCGTAACGCGCATTGGCCGCAGCAGCATTACTATGGAACACAAGCTGTGGAGCGACGCCCAGCAGGCCATTGTCGCTGACGGGCAGGGAACCGTGGTGACGTTCGATTACACCGCGAATCGCTCTTGCCCTGTGCCGGCGGAAATGCGCGCGGCCATTGTTCGACTGGAAGGCCGGTCGGTCGAAGGGGCGTAAGCGGTCGGCCGACGAATACGTTCGGCCGTACTTATCCGAGCGGACGGTGCGCTCGAACCTCGTCTTCTACTTGCCCGACCCGTAGACAGCCCGCCCCAAACATCCCACAATTTCTAACAGGCGCGGTGGATCGGCTTTGCTGCCAGCGGCCAGGCGCCCCCTTTCTGAATTGTCCCAGATCTGCACTCGATGGAAGGAATCGCTCGCTTATGGTCGCTGAATACGCCCATCCTGAAAAGTTAGTCACCACGGCCTGGGTGGAAGAGCATCTCCACGATCCCACGGTGCGGATCGTCGAATCGGATGAAGATGTCTTGCTGTACCAACAAGGGCACGTGCCCGGCGCGGTTAAGATCGACTGGCACACGGATTTGCAGGATCAGGTCGTACGCGAATACATCAATCAAGAGCAGTTCGCCGAACTCTGCGCCCGCAAGGGAATCTCCAATGACACCACGGTTGTCTTCTACGGCGACAAGAATAACTGGTGGGCGTGTTATGCGTTTTGGGTCTTCACCCTGTACGGACACGAAAAATGCCTGCTCATGAACGGGGGCCGCAAGCGGTGGGACATGGACGGCAAAGCATGGTCGCGCGATCCTGAACCCGAGTTTCCGCCCGGCAACTATGTTGCCAAAGACCCGGACCCGGCGATTCGAGCCTTTCGCGACCAGGTTCTGAAGCACCAGCGGGCTGGCAAGCCGCTGGTGGATGTGCGTTCGCCCGGCGAATATACCGGCGAGTTGTTGCACATGCCCGATTACCCGCAAGAGGGGGCTTTACGCGGCGGCCATATCCCGGGAGCCGTCAACATTCCCTGGTCGAAAGCAGCCAATGAGGATGGAACCTTCAAGAGCGCCAAGGAACTGGAAAAACTGTATTGCAAGGACGCGAAGCTAAAGCGTCGCGCTCCGGTGGTCGCTTATTGCCGCATTGGCGAGCGTTCGAGCCACACCTGGTTCGTGCTGAAGTATCTACTCGGATTCTCCAATGTCCGGAATTACGACGGCTCGTGGACGGAATGGGGAAACACGGTCGGCGTGCCCATTGCCCGCGGCGAACACTGATGTCCGCGGTGAATTGCAGGCAGTTCGTTCCCGCCAACCCACTGCTTCACGAGTAGCGTTTCATGGCCTCCGCAAGCGACGATGTGACTGCCCGGCTGAACCAGATCGCCAACGAATTTGGCGAGCTCGAACCCCGGGAGCGATTGGAGTTGCTGCTCGAATATGCGGAACGCCTGCCGCCGTTGCCTGAGAAATACAAGGCGGAGCGGGATGCCGGCTTGCATCGAGTACGCGAGTGCCAAACCCCCGTTTTCATCTGGGTGGAGTTGGCGGATTCGCGGGTCGAGCTCTTTGCCGACGTGGCTCCGGAGGCTCCGACCGTGAAGGGGTTTGTTAGCTTGCTGCGGGAAGCGTTTCATGCGGCTCCGGCAGCCGAAGTGGTGGCGGTCGAGCAAAATCTTGTGCAGCAACTGGGACTGGTCGAGGCTCTGGGCATGGTCCGGATGCGCGGTTTGATCAGCATCTTGTTTGCGGTTCGCAGGCAGGTTCAGGCTGCCGTGGCGAGCAGCGCCAACTCTTAGCCTCAGCCTGTCTCTGCAGGCTTCGGTTGAATGCGTTTTCAATTTGCCACGGACTCCGCGGCGCAAATGCGTTATCGCGGAAAAGACATCGAAGCCTTGTCTGCACACCAAATTCCAGACGCGCGATGATCCGCAAATGACCACCAAGGCATACGGCGATCCACATTATGGAGGTAATAGCGATTGCACGGCTGCGGTCCCCGAGGGCGGAAACCCGCAAAACCGCAGCGACCTGTGGAAATTCAAAACGCCGTAATTAATATCCAAATAGAGGGCCTTTGTTGGTGGTCCTTTCCTATTTCAGTTTCTGCCTTAATCGTGCCATGCCGGCGGCGCTACTTGGAGTGCCATAAACGGGCATGTTTTTGGGCAGTTGCTGCAAGACATTGAATTTCGCGGAGCGTTTTAATGTTGGGCTACCCAGACGTTCACAAGTCCTTGGACCGGCTAAACAAAAGTGGCTGGGCCATGGGCGATTTGCTCGTAAAACGCCATGAAGGACAGGTTTGGCTCGTCACCGGGCATCGAGGCAAACACTGGATCATTGCTCAAGCGCCCAATCAGGCGGCCGCCTGGTGGCTCGCCTGGCGGCAAGCTGACCGGCTGAAGCGCAAGCGACAACGTCGAGTTTAGCGACTCAACGCTGGCGGCTTTGCGAGGGTAAGCCTGCCCTGATTTTTCTTGCGTTGCTGCTCAAAAAAGTTTTACACGGCCCTTGCGGACTTTGGTGCGAAACTCCCAGGGGGAATCGGTCCCTTTGACGTTGATCCGGCGCAATTCATAGCGGCTGCGCAGCGGCAACCGATTCACGCGGTTGCCGATTCTCATCGCGCAGGCCACACCGGCCGCCGCGAGCTCCGCCTGCATGGCGGCTTTGGCTTTCGGCTCGCGAGGATACTTTCCGTACGGATAGGCCAGCGCCGGCGTACAGAGTAAATTCTCGGCGGACAACTCGGCCAGGCAACGCCGCGCGTCGCTGCCGATTTCGGCCGCGCTCATCCGCTGATAGTTCTCGTGCAAATAGGAATGCAGCCCAAGCTCTACCACGCCCGGGTCGAATTGCGACAATTGGCCCGCTGAGAGCAGCAGCTCCTGACCTTGGTCCCAGTGGTTCGTCTGGCCCAGCAAACCCACGGGCAGAAAGATCGTGGCTTTGAAGCCGTGCCGCACGAGCAGCGGATAGGCGTATTCCAGGTTGTCGACGTACCCATCGTCGAACGTCAGTAGCACGGGCCGCGCGGGAAGAGGCGTGCCTCGATCGAGATGATCGATGACATCCCGGCAGGTGATTGGCTGATAGCCGGCGGCGGCGAGGAACTTGAGTTGCTGCTCGAACTGCTCGGTGGAAACGGTCAGCGAGTCTTTACGCGACGGATGCAGATGGTGATACATGAGCACGGGCAGACCGCGAACCGGCGGCATCAGCAGGCTATAGCGGATCGTCAGCCACGCCAGCAGCAGCGCCGCGGTTATCGCTCCGAACCAGCACAGGTATGCGACCATCGACTTTCTCGCGGGCCTGGTTTCTCGCCTGGATGAACGCTGAGTTTGGCCAGCTTCTGGCGGGCCTGTAAATGCAGTTCATGCAGTTTCATGTGCTTCACAGTCGGAGATAGGGCGGACAACAGTGCCCAAGCGAAACCCGGATATCCGTCGAGCACGAGTCCCCGCACCAGGTACAAATGCAAGAACGTGAACGGCAGCCGCAGAACAATATATCCGGCGGACGTTTTGCGGCCTCGCTGCCATAGCTCTTGGGCGGCCGACGAGGTGTACCGGTTGAACTTGTCGAAGTATTGAGCCAGGTTGCGATAGCTATAATGCAGCATGCGGCCGCGGAGCGTTCCAACCCGGCCACGCACGTCGACGTGCTCGTGCACCTCGTCGAAATTGTAATTGCCGGTCCGGCGGTCGAAGAGCCGCAGGTGCAGCTTGCCATATTCGCCGCCAAAGCGCAGCAGCCGGCCGAGAAACACCAGCGAAATGGGCATCGCGAAGCCGGCCTCGGCGGGCCCTTCCGCGGCGAGCAAGCCGAGGATTTCGTCGCGCAGCTCGTCGGTCACGACTTCGTCCGAGTCGACGACGAACACCCAGTCGTGCTGCGCAGCCGACCGCGAAATGTTTCTGGCGGCCATAGCCGGCGAAATCGTGGTGAATGACCCGGCAACCATAACGGTGGCAGATGTCCTGCGTCCCGTCGGTGCTGCCGGAGTCGACGACGACAATCTCATCGCACCAGCCGAGCGCGGCGAGGGTAGGCCCCAGCACGTCCGCCGAATTGAACGTGGTCACAACGGCACTGAGCGGCGGCATGGCATTCACTTGCGTGGCAGAACAAGGAGCGGCTGAGGCACGGCGGCAGTATCTTAGGAGAATTGCAGACGACAGGGAAAGCCCATTGGGCGGATTCGCCGGAGATTGCACAGATTACGCAGGCTCGCAAAGTTAGCGGCGATTCCAGTTCGAGAATTTCCGAGCCCCGGGCATCAGCCGGGGGTTTTCCGCGCCTGGTGCGAACTGCGATCGAGTTTTTTTCCCGGCTCTATAATCACGCGATTATTGCGGCTAGAGTTAAATCTTTACCGCAGTGTGCGGCGTGAGGTGAGGACTCTACCGATAGGGGGCTGGTGGAATGCAGCGGCTGCATCGTGGCGAGATTCGCATGGGCTGCCCTGCACGCTACGGATTTATTCTCCTGGCGGCGGCGGTGTTATGCCAGGGAAGCGCCGTTGCTGAAGAACCGTCGACGCCGGGTGTCGAACCATCGCGTGGGCCGAGTTACCGCTGGTTTTCCGTGCCGCTCGAAGTGTCCAACTTGCCACGGCATTGCGAATCGATTCCCGTCTCCTGTCCGATTGATCTGTCTGGGCTTTTGGATCAACTGCAAGTGGACGGCGCGATTGACGAGCGGTCGTTGCGGCTGCTCGAAACGGGCGACGGCGGCAAAGAGGTCCAAGTTTCGGTCCAATTTCTCGCGGCGCCTCTGTCCAAGCCGAGCCAGCGAAAGCGGCTCTCCGACACGCCGCCGTCGGTTAGCTATGCGGCCGAATATCCGGCCGGCGAGACGCCGACTTCCAAGTCCATCGGTGAACTGTTCTGGATGGCTCGCACGATCGACGGGGGGATCGCTCATTACCGACTGCAGTTCGGCGTGCTTGAGCGCGGGCGAATGATCCAGGTGCCGTATCCGCCGCAAAACCTTCGCGCATTTGATCCGCAGGGCCGCGCGACGCCGACGCGGGAGTTCCCCGCCATGCAGATTCGCCCCCAGCGGCCGCTCGCCGGAGTGGTGCAGTTGCTGGCCGACAATCATGTTGTGCTGGGCTACCACGTGGGACCCGATCTGCGCGAAAAACTTGGGCTCGGCAGCATTCGCCGCCCGTTTTTTTATCCCGTCGTCGGGCCGGATGACGTGTCGTTGACGGAATTCGGCAAGCCGCACGATCCGACCGACAGCCATGCGCATCATTATTCGCTGTGGGTAGCGCATGCCGATGTTGCCGCAGCCAATTTCTGGTCGGAAGCCGGCGGCTCGATCCATTCAGAACAACTGGCACTGTTGGAAGACGGCCCGGTGTTTTGTCGCGTGCTGCAAAGGAATCGCTGGGTCCATCAAGATAAGCCGCTGCTGCTGGAACGCCGACAAACGACCCTCTATCACACGCCGGAAGCCTTTCGACTGTTCGATCTGGAACTGGAATTCTCGGCCCCGGAGAAAGAAGCGGTCAAACTCGGCAAAACGTCGTTCGGATTCTTGGCGGCGCGCGTGGCTCAATCGATGAGCGTGTTCGACGGGGGCGGCGAGATCGTCAACGCCCAGGGGGATTGCAACGAACAAGGAGTCCATCTGAAACGAGCCAGGTGGCTGGATCAATCGGGTCCGATTGCCACGGGAAAGTGGAACGGCCTGGCGATGTTCGATCATCCCTCGAATCCGCATCACCCGACGGTGTGGCACTGTCGCAACGATGGCTGGGCCGGAGCCTCATTCAATGGGGAGCAGCCGTTCGTCATTGAACCCGGCCAACCGCTGCGGCTGCGCTATCGGGTGCATCTGCATCGCGGCAATGCCGAAACCGGACAAGTGGCCCGCTTCTATGATATGTTTGCCGCACAGCCGACCATCGCCATCGGCAAACCGAGCGCGGACCGGTAGCGTTTTCTAGGCGGCCCGACTTGATATTTGGTCCACACGTCGTTTACTAAGGATTGGCCCCGATTCCGTTCGTCTCACCATTCCCGTTTGAAACCGTGCGTACGGTCCACTCGATCACGATCCCATCGACTTCATGAGATGCGTCGGAATCTCCGCCAAACGATCTTGCGTGGTCGCACGCCTTTTCCAAAGGACCGAACAGCACTTCCGCGCGCTTAAGCGACTTGGTGTTCCCTGATCCACGCGAAAAGACCGCCAAAGAGTGCGATCATAAGGATTGTCTCTCGTAGCGAAAACGAACACCATTTTCGGATCGCCATGCTTTACGGTTCCTTTCGGGAACGCTTCGCCCGGCTCGCTTTGTACCTGAGTCCTTTGTTCGCGGATACTAGGGACCGGCAGCGATTCCGTTCGTGTCAACATTCGGCCTCGAAATCGGATGGATGGTCCACTCGAACTCAACCCCATCCACTTCTCGAGATGCAGCGGAGTCTCCGTCAAACGATTTTGCGACGTTATACGCCTCCTCCATAGAACCAAACAGTTCCTCCGCGCGTGTAAGTTCGCGGTGCTCCCTCAACCATGCAAAAAAACAACCACAAATTGCAATGATAAGGATTGTCTCTCGTAGCGAAAACGAACACCATTTTCGGAAGCCCATCGTCATCCAATCCTGTCCGTAAGCAACAATAACTCGTGGCCATCTTACCAAACTACAGTTATATCAAAACCGACAGTAGGGTGTCCCTTCTGAAGGCCAATCCGAGGTACTATGTTGAAACGCGGTTTTCGACCACGTGGCGTGTTAGCAGGTGGCCGTCCCCCTTGCAATAGCGGTATGATCTCCGGGTGCCGGCCGATCCACTTTAGTATTTCCGTCGAGGTATATTTGCGTGCCTGACCCTCTAAGAACGACTTCAATGCGGTTGCATTGCTTGCAGGAGGGCTCACTTGGATTTGAGCACGCTGCAACTCACGCTGCCAATCCGCCTCTAGTTGTTCCTCGCGCGAAAGCCTCGGGTTCGCCGGTGACGTTGGATTTACGGGCAGGACCGGCGGCAAACGCTCGGGCTTATCAGGGGGCGGCAGACGCTGCGGCGAATTTTGGGCTAGAAGAGGATTCACGCCGGTTGAAGGCGTGCTAGCGGTCCGCGACGGTCTGGCCGCGTCTCCTCTTGCCGGCTTCGGAGCGATTGCGGCTGGCGTTGCCGCAGTTCCAGTGGTGGGCAAAGACCTGGTAGCGTCTCCAGGGCCAGGGGCCGTCGAGAACCGTCCGGGATAATGAGGATCTCCGCCGCGAACGTACTCGCGTTCCAATTGGTCCAAGAGTTCCTCGCCCATGCTGGACGCCGGCGGAATTTCATTGGAGACAAACAGGCCTTTCCATCGCGTCGAATTGTCCAGCAATGCCTGGGCACACACTTTCGGATCGCTCCATCGTGCAGCCGCGGCCGAAATGCCACCGGCGTTATCTGACGCAGTGCCCCCGTCGTTCGTCCCTTTCATGAAAGTATCCTCCGATTCAATAATGCCGTACTTTCCTGTGGAAAAATGTCGGATTAACAAAAAAAACGTCAGGCACAGGTGTGCCATGACTGTTAGCCCGCTCGGTCGATGACGACAATCACGACTCTATGCGAAAGCCGGCGCAAACTTCAACGAAGAATCAGGCCATTTTGGCGGAGATGTTTTGCTTACTCGACGAAGGAAGAAAGGTTGGCCACAAATGCACACCCTTTCACGCGAATAAGAATAAGCAGTGGACGCAAATCTGGCCTCTCCTCATTCGCGTGAATTCGCGTGTATTTGCGGCCTAATTGATTTCCTCAAGCCAAGCAGGGTCCGTCGGGCGTCCCGAAGTGTCCAATTCAAGGAAGCGGCCAAATCGATGGAAATCGCCACAGGCTTGACGTATAACTATCCCCAGCCCGCCCGTAACAATCGCCAACTCGCACAGTCCCTCACACCCCGCGAGGCCGAAGCCATGAACGAGTTCACAGAATTCAGACCGACTCGCCGCAACTTCCTGCAACAAACGGCCGCCGCCGGTTTGCTTAGCGCGGCAACCGCCAAATCAGCCTTGCGAGCTGCCGATAGCCCGAACGAAAAAGTCGTCATCGGGGTCATGGGAACTTCGCGGAGCGGGAATAACCCCGGCCGCGGCACGCAGCTTGCCATGGGTTTTGCGTCGCTGCCGGGCGCCGAGGTGGCGTATGTCTGCGACGTCGATCAACGCAACGTGGGAAAGGCCGTCGAAGAGGTGGCTGCGCGTCAGTCGAAGCCGCCGGTAGGTGTCGGCGACTTTCGCAAGATACTCGACGATCCTTCGGTCGATGCGCTGGTGATCGCCACGCCCGATCATTGGCATGCTCCCGCAACGATCCTGGCCTGCGCCGCGGGCAAGCACGTGTACGTCGAAAAACCGTGCAGCCACAATGCCCGCGAAGGAGAGTTGATGGTTGCGGCGGCGCGCAAACAAAAACGGGTCGTGCAGCTTGGCACCCAGCGGCGAAGTTGGCCAGGCTTGATCGAAGCGATGGAGCGTCTGCACAAAGGGGAAATCGGGCGGGTGATCAGTGCCCGCTGCTTTTACTTCGCCGCTCGCCCGTCGATCGGTCACGGCACGGAGCAGCCTGTGCCCGAGTGGCTCGACTACAACTTGTGGCAGGGCCCTGCGCCCGAGCGGCCTTATCGCAGTAACGTCGTCCATTACAACTGGCACTGGTTCTGGCATTGGGGAACAGGGGAGCTGGGCAACAACGGCGTCCACATGATCGACGTTGCCCGCTGGGGCCTCGGCGTCGATTATGCACGGCGGGTCATGTGCCTGGGGGGCAAATTCCGTTACGACGACGATCAGCAGACCCCCGATACGAATACGGCGATCTTCGACTTCGGAGACAAACAACTCGTTTGGGACGATCGAAGTTGGGCCAAGAAAACTCAACTCGATCCGGACTATGAAGTCGGGTTCTTTGGCGAAAAGGGGGTCCTCATCATTCGTGGACCCAGCTATGCGATCTACGACCTCGACGGCAAGGAACTCGGCAAGGGGACCGGCAGCAGCGGCGATCCCAAACACTTGCAGAATTTCGCAGATGCCGTGCGCGGCACCGCCGCGCTCAACGCGGAAATCGAAGAAGGCTTCAAGAGCTCGCTGTTGTGCCACGTGGGCAATATCTCCAGCCGAACAGGCCTCGCGATGCAACTCGATCCGCAGACTCATCAAGTCGTCAACGATCCCGAGGCCGCAGCCCTCTGGACGCGCGAGTATCGGCCAGGTTGGGAGCCGAAGGTCTAGCGTGTGCGGCGTTGCATTGACTCCACAGCCGACAATCTTTATCATGAACCCATCAAATTAGCCCGATGTGTTTGGCGGCGGAATTGTTTCTGACGGAGGGCCGAGCCATGTTTCGAGTCGACGCAGGTCGCACCCAAAGCTATTGCGATGGAGTCAGCCGCCGCAGTTTCGTTCAGCTCGGCATGGCCGGCATGGCGTCGCTGGGACTGGCGGATCTGCTGCGGCGCGCGAGGCTGGCAATGTCTCTAAAGACGCTGCCGTCGGAAACAGTGCCGCCGAAGAAAACGAGGCCGCCAAAGATACGTCGGTCATTTTGATCTGGCTCGACGGGGGCCCTAGTCATATCGATCTTTACGATCTCAAGCCCGAGGCTCCAGCCGAGTATCGTGGTATCTGGTCGCCGATTCCTACTAATGTGCCCGGCGTCGACATCAGCGAGATGTTTCCGATGCAGGCCCGCTGTGCGGACAAGTTCTCGATTATCCGCTCATTGCACCACGATACGGGCGACCATTTTGCCGGCGGCCACTGGATGCTCACCGGGCGTGGCGGAGTCAGCGGCGCGAATAACGTGGGCCTTTATCCGTTCATCGGCGCCGTCGCCACCAAGGTCACCGGCCCCCGGCGGCCTGGCTTGCCGGCCCACGTCGCGGTTCCGTATGCCTCAAGCATTGGGCTGCGTCCCGGCTACTTTGGCGGCAATTATCTGGGCAATGAACACAATCCTTTTGAAACCGACGGCGATCCAAATGGGGCGAATTTCAGCGTGAAGAACCTGCAAGTTCCCCAGGGGCTGACGCTCGATCGGCTGGAGAACCGCCGCGGCTTGCTGGAACATTTCGATCGGCTGCGGCGCGACGCCGATGCCAGCCATGCGTTCGACGCGATGGATCGCTTTCAACTGGCGGCCTACGAACTGACGGCCGGCAGCAAATCGGCCGAGCTGTTTGACCTTTCGCGCGAAGCCGACAAAACGCGCAAGCGCTACGGCCGAACCACCTGGGGACAAAGCACGCTGCTGGCCCGGCGGCTGGTCGAGGCCGGTTGCACGTTCGTCACCGTGCATTGCGGCGGCTGGGACCATCATTGGGATTTGAAGGCTGGCATGGATCGATATCTGCCGCAGATCGATCAAATGGTTTCGGCCTTGTTCGAGGACTTGCATGACCGGGGCTTATCCGACAAGGTGCTGGTCATGCTGTGTGGCGAGTTTGGCCGCACGCCGAAGATGAACAACGGGGGCAACGGGGGCCCGGCGCTCGAGCAAGGGAACCCCCGGGCGCGACCATTGGGGCAACGCCATGTGCTGCCTGATCGGCGGCGGCGGCGTGAAGGGAGGACGCATCATCGGCTCCACGGACGCGCGGGCCGAAGTGCCCAAGGACAGGCCCCTCACTCCGGGCGATCTGCACGCCACGATGTTCCGCGTGCTGGGAGTCGACCCGCAGACGATCACCACCGATCGCTCAGGCCGACCTATCCCGGCGATCCCGGACGGTGAAGTGATCAGCGAGCTGTTTTGATTGACGCGACTTTCGCATCTCTTGGCCGAGTTGCGCCTCAATTGATCTCGACTTCAATCTTGGTGGCAATTGCCCTAGCAGTTGGTTAAGTTATGGCAATGCACGCCCCACCCACCTCCCTGACCGACTCCCCGCCCGTCCATTGCTTGCGAGCTGGCATGGTCGGCATGGGCATGATCTTTGACGAGACCTATCGACCCTTTTTCGAAGCCGCGCATCAGCGTGCCGCTGTACGACCCCGCCTTCGGCGTTTGCCAGGTTGAACTGGCCGCGGTCGCCAGCCGCACGGGGAGCCGCGCCGAGGCTTATCGAAAATCGGCCGGCAATCGCATCGGTTCCTTCAAGAGCTTTTGCGAGCCGAAGAGCATCGAACAACTCTTGGCCGGCGGCGGTGACTCTGGCGGAAGTGATTTTAGCGGCGTTGACTTTGTCTGTGTCGCCACGCCGGACAATCGGCACTTCGAAGGGGCCAAGGCCGTGCTTGAAGCGGGCAAGCATTTGCTCATCGAAAAGCCGTCGGTGCTGACTTTGGCGGAACTCGACGCACTGGATCGATTGGCACGGAAACAGCAGGTGCTGGCAAAAGTCGTTTACCATAAATTGCTCGACCCCGATCATAAAAAGCTGCGCACGTTGGTTGTCGACGGCGAACTGGAACACGTCAATAACGGCTATTGTTCGCTGCTGGAGCCGAAGTCGATCGCCCGCGGCCAGTTTGCCGAGTGGATCCACGGTCGCAATCCGGGCACCTACGTGGCCGTGCATTACATCAAGCTGATCGATTTCACGTTTGGCGGGCGGCTCAAAAGCATCCAATGCACCGGGCAGCGCGGCATCGTCGGCCCGGTTGACGGTCCGACCTGGGACTCCACGCAATTGCGGCTCGGCTATCAATTTGGCGATCGGCGCGAGGCGGCTTTCGACATCCACACCAGTTGGGTCACGCCCGATAATTTTCCCGGCTATGTGGAGCAGGAGGTGCAGTTCCGCTTCGACAACGGCGTGTGGAACGGGCACAGTCGAAAACGGGGCGTGGAATGCACGATCGAAGGCCGCACGCCGCACGAGCGCAAAATCTCGATGAACAATCACTACAACGGCACGTTTCTGGAGCCTTGGGGAGAGCGGTCCCAACGCGGCTACGGCGTGGAGGTGCTGGAGCGGTTTGTGCGCGAAGTGGCAAAGCTTGAATTCGGCGGGCCTGCCGAAGAACGGCCGCGCCGGCTCGAAGCGGCCCGGGAGTTGCATTACAATGACCTGTGCGCCGATCGCCAAACCGTGGCTGCTGTGCAGGCCATGGAGGCGATTCTTGCCAAACACGCCGCCGGCACGCCGAACTGCGTCGTTCACGTCAACGACGAAGCGGGCGGGCTCGTTCTGTATTCTCCCGGTTCAAGCGTGCCTGAAGTGCTATACGCCAGCAAAGTATAAAGAACTGTTTTATTAGGAAGGCAGGATTCCATCGATGGCGGGCATCACGAAAGCGGCGCGGACCGGAGCCATGCAGCACCCGGGTGAAGAGGAATCCAACGACGTCCGCAGGCGCCTCGCGGCGATTGAACCGCAGGCATTGAGAACGTACACGCCCAGTCTGGCAGTGCTGGCCCGCAGTGAGGGCTGTTATCACTGGACGCCCGAAGGTCGCAAGCTGGCCGACTTTACTTCCGGCGTGTTGGTGGCAAATCTGGGCCACAACCCGACCCGTTGGTGGCAGCGCGTACTCGACTACATGGGACTGGACAAGCTCTCGTCGGCCGGCGACTTTTTCATGGCCACCACGCTCACGGCCTACAACGCCGTCACCGAACTCGAGGTTCACGCCTCCGAGCGCTTGATCGCCAGCCTCCAAAGTCAGCCGGGCGGAAATCGGCTGGAACAGGTCGTCTGGTCCGCCAGCGGAAGCGAAGCGGTGCAAAAGTCAATTTGGGCCGCTTTGGACCGTCGGTCGGGAGAGGATATCATCCTGGCAACGCGCCGTGGCTTTCACGGAAAAAAGGGACTCTCCGGAGCAGTCACCGGCACGGAGCAAGACCCTGACCGCGACCCGCGCGTGCGCTTCCTCAGCTTTCCGACCGAGGAGTGCAAGAATCTGGAGCGGCGGCGCCAACCGCTCGATCTGACGCCGTATGAGGCCGAACTTGACGCCCTCTGGCAGCAATACGACAGCCGCATCTGCTGCCTGATGACGGAGCCTTATTTGGGCGGGGGCGGTTCGTATCATCCGCAGAAAGAATACCTGCACCTGCTCCAGCAATTCTGCCGCCAGCGCGATCTCGTGTTCATCCTCGACGAAGTTCAGGCCAACTTTGGCCGGACTGGTTCGATGTACGCCTTTAGCGAGTACGGCGTCGAGCCGGATATCGTGGTGCTCGGCAAAGGCCTCGGCAACGGCATTCCCGTCGATGCGGCGGTTGGCCGGGCCGACTTGTTCGCCAACATGCGTTACGGCGAGGCCTCGGACACTTGGAGCGGTTCGCCGCTGGGCTGCGCGGCCGTGCTGGCCACGCTCGACGAATTCGAATCGACCGACGTGCTAGCCCATGCGCGCGAGTTGTCCCGCGTCATCGAACAGGGCCTGACTCGCCTGGCCGGCCTCGACCTTGTGGCCCACGTCCGCGGCGAAGGGGTGGTGTGGGGCATCGAGTTGGCCTCGGTCGCCAGCCATCCCTCCGACAAGGTCGCCGCCGCCTGCGTGGAAGCCTGCTATCTGGGCGATGCCGCGGGCCACGCGATCCATTTGCTCGGAGCCCTGAGTGGCAACGTGCTGCGCGTGAGTCCGCCGCTGGTGATGCCGCTGGACGAGGCTCGCGAGTATCTCGACGCGATGTTCGAGATCTTCGCCTCCGTCGAACGACGTTTGCAGAGCGGCTGACGCCCGTTGAGTCCTCGCGCGGATTCTCTTAAAGCCAACGCAGGCGCAGTATGTACCGAACGACGCTTCGCACAATATGGCAACATGCGCGACGGCACTCATTCCGGACTGTGCTCGGGCCGATGGCCGGACTGTTGTTCATTCCGCTAATCGTCGTCGACGCGCGGTCGGAGGAGCCGCGGCCGCAGCGCGATGAGGTTTGGCGAAAACTGGAGCCCTACTTTCAGCCCCCGGCGGAGCATGCTGACAGATACGGCAACTACCGTTCGCCCGTGGTGTTTGACGATGGCAGCCGGGCGGACTCGTCAGAGGCGTGGCGCCGCCGCCGGGAAGAGATCCTCCAGAAGTGGCGGCGCCGGCTCGGTGCCTGGCCCGCGCTGGTCGAGCGACCCGAGGTCAAGCGGCTCGAATCGCAGGACCGCGAAGGCTATGTCCAGCATCACGTACACGTCCAAATTTCGCCAGACGGCAAAGTGGCCGACGGTTACTTGCTGGTGCCATCCGGCGCGGGACCATTTCCGGCGGTGCTCGTGCCATACTACGAGCCCATGACCAGCATCGGCGAGCGGGTCGAAGGCCGCGGCTCGCACGACTACGGCTTGCAGTTGGTAAAACGCGGCTTTGTAACGCTGTCGATCGGCACTCCCGGCTCGGTCGAAAAGGGAAAGACCGATACACGGCAATTGCTGACCGAGGCCGGCATCGAGCAGCGGCTGCAACCGTTGACAATCCTGGCCTACGTCGCGGCTAACTGCCACACGGCGCTGGCCCAGATGCCCCGGGTCGATCCCGCGCGAATCGGCATCATCGGCTTATCGTATGGCGCCAAGTGGTCGCTCTTCGCCTCCTCGCTCTACGAGAAGTTCGCCTGCGCGGTCTGGTCGGACCCGGGTATCGTCTTTAACGAACAGGACCCAAGCGTCAATTATTGGGAGCCGTGGTACTTGGGCTACGATCCCAATTTGCAACGCAAGAAGGGTGTGCCATCGGCCGACAATCCGCGGACCGGCCTGTACAAGGAACTGGTGGCACAGGGGGAGGACCTGATCGATCTGCACGCCTTGATGGCACCGCGACCAGTGTTGGTTTCCGGGGGCACCGCGGATCCGCCGCGGAATTGGCAGGCGCTGAATCACCTGATCGCCGTTAATAAAATGCTCGGCCACAGCCAGCGTGTCGCAATGACCTCTCGAGCACCGCACGTTCCGACGCCCGAGGCCCTTGAGATCGAGCTCTTGTTTTTGGAGTACTGGTTAAAGTAACGATCGTGGGACAACGCCTTACGCAGGCATCTCGCTAACCCTGATAATTCCAGTGCGAATCGCAAAGTAGCTCATGCCGGCGATGGGGAGGTATTACCCTACATGGAATGCCTGGAATAGCCTGAAGGCGGTAGTCTCGATGCGTCGAAGTAAACGATAGCTCTCGTGTTTATGCGACCGCGAAACAGT
The DNA here is from genome assembly GCA_963807715.1 of uncultured Planctomycetia bacterium. Classification (GTDB taxonomy): domain Bacteria; phylum Planctomycetota; class Planctomycetia; order Pirellulales; family PALSA-1355; genus CAWECK01. Next base: position 333,681 of record CAWECK010000005.1, on the reverse strand, counting down.
CCGAGATTGTCGGTTACCAGCTCGCGGAGATTATGAGGCGCATGCCGCGCATTCTCCAAAGTCCGAGAACGGAAGGCGTCGTCATGGGCCGCTTGCGAGAAACGCTTTCACACGGCAAGTCGTTCGTCGGCGAAACGATCAATCATACAAAGAATGACGTTGATCGCCTGATTTCTCGGACAACCGACTTGACCCTCGACCCTGCGCGAAGGCTTGCCTACTGGGTCGCATTGCAGCGCGACGTCCTGGCAGATCGGCAAGCAAGCCAGCGATTCCACGACGTCGAACCGCTGGCGGCCCTCGGCACATTTGCAGCCGGTATTGCCCACGAACTGCGGAATCCCGTGAGCACTGCGCTGTTGGCCACGGAGACCGCCGCGGAACTGAACCGCCTTGGCCAGACCCTGGCCGTGGCCGATGCCTTGGTACGCGCGATTCAATCGCTAGAGCGATGCGGCGAGGTCATCAACAGCATTTTCAACATGTCGCGCGATGAGGTCGGCGGAAAGTTCGTCTGCGATCTGGCCGCCTTGCGCGCACGACGCCCGAGATGCGGTCAGCGACTATGCGGCTGAGCACTGCGTGTCGATCGAGTTGGACGTGCCGGCGGATCTGCCGAGCCCGCACGTCAATGCTCCGCAAATGCAGATGGCGCTCGTCATTTTGCTCCGAAATGCCATTGAGGCGGGATCTTCGACCGTCTCGATCCGCGGCTCACAGCGCGGCGCCAAGGTCGAGCTTGCCATGCAAGACGATGGCTGCGGCATCGAAGCAGAACCGCCGGGGCATGGGTCCGAATCGATCTATATAACGCGATCCCGCAACGAGGGTATTGGGATCGGCCTGAGCCTGTGCAGCCGCATCCTGGAAGCGCACGGCGGCACCATAGCGATTGACAGCCGGCTCGGCCGAGGCGCGGTGGTAACCATGACCCTACCCGCCCAGAAATGAAGTCAAAAGGGACGGTCTGATGACCACGCCGCGATCAACAGTCTTTGTCATCGACGACGACCCGCAATTTCGGCAGGCAGTTTCCGAGTCGCTGCTTGTCGCCGGCTTCGACGTCGAACCATACGCGTCCGCGGAGGATTTCCTCGAGTCGTTTGTCGACCAGCCGGCCATGTCGCAGTGCGTGTTGGTGGACGTCAACCTAGGAGGCATGAGCGGCCTGGGGCTCTTGCATCAGTTGGCCGCCGTGAAAGCGCAGACGCCGGTGGTCGTGATTACCGCATTCGGCAACATCACATCCGCCGTTCAAGCCATGCGCGATGGGGCTCGAGACTTTCTCGAAAAGCCGTTTCACCGCCAAACGCTGCTACAAAGCATCCGCCGAGCGATCGATAGCGCCGCGCAGCGGCGCTTTCTAACCCCCCGTCACGGAAAGTTACGGGAGCGCTTGCAAGTTCTTTCGGTTCGCGAGCGCGAGGTCGTGAAGCTGCTGCTTGGCGCTCGGGCTGTCAAGCAGATCGCGGCGGACCTCGGCATCTCGGCCAAGACGGTGGCCAAGCATCGCGCACAAGCATTCGGAAAACTCAAGATCGACAGCATCGTCGAACTCGTCGAACCGGGGCGGTTCGACGACTGAGGCCGGCCGCGAACCGAGAAATCGGTGCTTCTCACCCTGCGGCCAGGATCCGCAAGGGGCGAAAGACGCCCTCAATGCGTCTTTTTCGCCGGTCGGCGACAACTCCCATAAGCCAATATTGCGGTGGACCGGTTTGCTTCGGGCCCGCGATGACGCAATTTTGCGTCGTTGGCGGTTGCCTCAAGCCGGCGTGAAGCATTCGTCATTGCATAGACGCCATCGATGGACGCCAAATGAAAAACGACATGAAGAACGACATCGCGGTGCTGCTCGTCGAGGACAACGAAGGTCACGCCCAACTCGTCCAACGCGCGCTGGCCCGGGGGGGCGGGAGTTACGATGTTCAATGGGTGCAGTCGATGCGCAACGCGCTGGCGGCGCTGATTTCCACCCGGGTCGATATAGTGCTATCCGATCTGACGCTACCGGACAGCCAGGGCGTGGACACCGTGGCGGCGCTGCGCAATCAGCAGCGCCACTTGCCACTCGTCGTCCTCACGTCCCTCTCGGACGACGCCGTGGCGATGGCTGCGCTGGATCACGGCGCCCAAGACTACCTGGTCAAAGACGGCATGACGCCCGAGAACCTGCACCGCACCATCCGCTATGCGATACAACGCCAGAACAACTTGATCGAAATCGAGCGGCTGCTGACGGAGCTGCGGCTCGCGCAGTCACAACTGGAGAAAAAGAATCGCCGCCTGGCGAAACTATGCCGCACGGCCCACCGGTTCGTGGACAATGTCTCACATGAGTTCCGCACGCCGCTGACGGTGATCAAGGAGTACGGGTCGCTGTTGCGAGACGGGTTGCTAGGGGACGTCAACGACGAGCAGCAACGTTTTCTGGATGTGCTCAACGACCGCTCCGACGATTTGAATCGGATGGTCGACGACATGCTGGACGTGAGCAAGCTCGGCGCCGGCATTCTGGGAATCTGCCGCTGCAACTGCCAGTTGCGCAACATCGTCAGACGCCTGCAACCCGGCTTGGCCCGAAAAGCCGTGCTCAAGAACATCGATTTTCAAATCGACATCGACCAGGACATTCCCCCGGTTTATGCCGATCCCGAGAAGGTCGGCCGCGTGATCATCAACCTGGTGGTGAACGCGTTCAAATTCTGCGGAGAACCCGGCATGGTACGGCTGAGCGCGAGCCAGCCGGCGACGGGCAAGCAGGTAAAAATCAGCGTGTCGGACAACGGCGTCGGCATCCGGCCCGACGACTTGCGCAAAATCTTCCGGCGCTTCAAGCAACTTGAGACCGGCGTCCGGGCCAGCACCAAGGGTTTCGGGCTCGGCTTGAGCATCGCGCGAATTGGTCGATCTAAATTTTGGCAAGATGCAAGTCCGCAGCGAAGTGGGAAACGGCAGCATCTTTTCCTTCACCCTCCCGCCGGCGGAACCACGTTATGTGATCCGCCGTTTTCTCAACGGGCTGAAACGGCAGCGGCATCATCCGCCGCAAATCTGCCTACTCACCGCGGGCGTCGCCGCGGGGACGGCGCCCGTCGTTCTCGACGAACTGGGAGCCTTCCTGGGGAGCATTTTGCGGCGCGACGACCTGTTGTTTCGCGTCGAAGCCGGCTGGCAAATTGTGCTGGCGTCCACCGAGACCGACCTCGCAAAGTTTGCCCGCCGCATGAAGCGACTCCTTGGAAGATGCCAGCCGGAATCGACCGCTAGGCCCCCTTCCCCAGATCGCATGCGAGCCGCAAGGCTGCTGGAACTTTCCCGGGCAAATGAAATCGTTTCTGCGCCAATTCGACCACTCCCATGGGGCCGAGGTCGTTCATGGTTGACATGCGAACGGTGCTCATCGTCGATCGCGACCGCGACATAGCTGAAGGACTTGCCGTTCGCCTGCGCGACGCCGGCTACGACGTTATCGCCGCCACCGATCCGGCGAAAGGGCTCGACGCCTGCGAAGCGAGTGGGCCACACGTGATCCTGGTCGGCGTCGCGCTGCCCGAGTTCGACGGGGCCGCAGCGCTGCAGTGCTGCCTCCAATATGCCAGGCCACGAGGAATTCCGGTGATCTTGTGTTCCAACAGCCGAAGCTGGCAGTGTCGTGCCAGGACAGTCGGGGTTATCGCTTCCCTTGGCAAGCCGTTCGAGATCGACAAACTGCTAGCCGTGCTCAAACTTGCGGCCAGCGGGCCGAATGTCGCAGCCACCACGCCATCGCCGCCCATCAAAGCACTGCGATCGAAGCGGCCGAGGCGCGGCAACCTGCATCCAACGGTCGCCCGCAAGCGGGCATCTCCGACCCGCTCACGCCGACGCAGGATTCAAACCCCCGGCGATCGGGCGACCAGGCGGCGGAACCAGTAGCTGAGCCGCCGTCGGTGCCCGAGTCGTGTGAGTCGCCCGGCTTGCGGCGACGCATCCTGTTGGTCGACGACGACGCGGACATTCGCACAGGCACGCGGGTGCGGCTTGAATCCGCCGGCTATGAAGTGTTCTGCGCATCTGATGGCGAAGAGGCCTTGAACATGGCTGTCGCGTCGCATCCCGACCTGATCGTGCTGGACGTGCGAATGCCCGGAATGGACGGGCTCACCGCCCTGGGCAAACTACAGTCGCTCGCCGAAACCAGCGACATCCCGGTCGTCATGTTGTCGGCCAGCGTCTTCGATCAGCAGTCAGCGCTGGACGGAGGAGCACGCTTTTTCATGAAAAAACCCTACTTTGCCCCGCGCCTGCTGGCCGCCGTCAACGCGGCCATCGCAGACCGGCAGACCACCAACTTGGATTGTGAAAGCACAAATCGCATGAGCACACTTTGCGGTAACGATACTTGGTCGGCTGATGGCCGTCCGGCGCCGTTGATGGTCGACGAGCGCCGCCAACCCCCTGCGCTCGCAGGCGAACGACTCGTGGAGGGCCCGGTCATGAACGTCACCACGCTTGCGAACAATGGCATCGACAAAACCGCTCTCCCAAGTGGAGATCGGATCAATCGCAACGGGGATGCGGTCGACGAGCTGATGTCGCGCAGATGGATGTAATCGTGTGTCATCCGTCCGGAGCGAGCGCTGCCGGACGGCGCGACGGGGTGCTTGACGGTGACGCGGTGGAAGCCCCCATCGTGATCCTCACCGAATCCGGCGGCACTGCCGCCGGCGCGTCAACTGGAACGCGAGGTTGTCGGCCACAAGACAGCGACGCGAGCGGACCGGCGGCCGCGACATCGCGTTCCCGCGGCAATGGCGCCGATCCCGTTGGCCCTGCATGATATCATCGGCGCCGCGGATCGGCGGCGGCCGGCCGTGGCACGGTCTGGCCGTGTCGTTGGCGCAGGAAGTCCGCGCACCATTAACCTTGATCGGCGAATACTGCTCACTGGTGCGCGACGGGTTGGCCGGGACTGTGAACGCCGAGCAAGGCAACTACCTGGCTCTGGCATCCGACCAGGTCGCCGATCTTACCGCCACGATCCAGGGCATTTGTCGGCTGGGAGATCTCGAACGGGGCGCGGTCCGCGCAGTGCGCACCGCGCCATAAGTTCCACGAGGCCGTCGCCAAACTCTCGCCGGCGATTGCACAAAGCAGCCCTGCGAGGGATCACGTTCAGAACCACCGTGCCGGACAACTTGCCGGAGGTCTACTACGACCTCGAACTGCTCGACTGCCTGGTGACCATGCTGGTGGGCGAAGTCATGAAGACGTCGCCCGCGGGCAGCGTGCTCCTGATCGAGGCTCAAACCCACGCCGCCAGCTCGGAGGTCGTCGTGGGGATTCAGCTGGCCGAGGATCCGCAAAACACGTCGCGGCCCTGCACGGCGCCCAAGGGCGAGTCGTTTGCCGCCGGGCTCCCCAGCGATGCGTTGCGGCTGAGCATGGCGTACGAACTGGCGCAGAGGAATCTGGGCGTCTTGCGGGCGAGGGCGTCCGCGCAACCCTGTTTCGAATTCACGTTGCCGTTTGCCGATCCCGAGGTGGTGGTCGCGCGACACATTCAAGCCCGCCGACGTGAAATCGTGGCGCCTCGCTGGGTGTGCTTGCTGACGGTCGATCTGGACGCGCCGACCGACGCCGGCGCCATCGCGGCCGTCGAAGAGGCGATTCGCAACGTCATGCCAGGCGATCATTTGCTCTTTCGCCTTGATTGCGACCGCTGGCTGCTCGTGATCGAGCGCGAGCAATCCGACCAAGACACGCTGCTCGAGGAGTTCCGCCGAGGCTGGGCTGAGCGTCGACGCCATCACCAGCGCCTCGGCTGGGCACGATCAGCCGCGACGACTACCGCTGGTCCGTCCGACGCTCAATGCGATGTATCAGATTTTGCCCGACAACCAAGCGGTTGCCGAGCGGATGGCTGCCGACGTCGAGCGTCCGACCTCGCCCACTGTCGGGGAGAAACCCTGTATCTTGGTGGTGGATGACGAGCCTAATCTGGTGCAGGCACTCCGCCTCAGGTTGACCCTCTCGGGGTTCAACGTCCTTACGGCCGCTGATGGCGAGGCCGGGCTGGCGACGGCGATCGCCGCGCGTCCGCAGTTGATGCTGCTCGACATTCGCATGCCCAAGCTGGACGGGCTGACGGTGCTCGACCGCCTGCGCGAGCATGACCATACGAAGACGATCCCCGTGATCATGCTTTCGGCCAGCCACATCGACCGCCGCTCGGCGCTGCAGCGCGGGGCGCGATACTTCCTCGAGAAGCCCTACGACTCGCAGGTTCTGATGACCACGATCAAGACGGCGCTCTGCGACCCCACACTGGGCGGAGGACTCTGACCATGGCGCACGGCTCGGTTCTCATCATCGAGGACGATCTCGAATTCTTGCGGGCGGTCGGCATTCGCTTGAAGCACTACGGCATCGACATTTCAAGCGCGTCCAATGCAACAGAAGGATTCTGGAAGGCGGTGTGCGAACACCCTGCGGTGATCGTATCGGACTTGACGATGCCCGATGGCGACGGGCAATACCTGCTCAACAAAGTGAAGAGTCACCCATTGACCCGAGAGATTCCCTTCATCGTGCTCACGGGGCGCCAGGAACTCGGCCTGGAACGCCATCTGCGAGCAGTGGGGGCCATCGCCTATTTGCGCAAACCGCTGATACTTTCCGAACTTCTCACCGCGCTGCGACCGCACGTTCGCGTCGCGGCGCCGGCCGCGCAGCCCATGCCAAGGAGTAATCTCGTGATCGCCACCATCCTGATTGCGGACGACGACCGTGATCTCGTCGAGGCCTTGCGACTGCGCTGCCGAGCGCTAGGGTTGGAGGTGCAAACGGCGCACGACGGCTATACGGCGCTGACGCTCGCGCACCAATGCCGCCCGGACTTGATCTGCCTCGACGTCAACATGCCGGGGGGCGGCGGCTTGAGCGTGTGCGACATGCTGGCGGACGACGATCGCCTGGCTACCGTGCCCATTATCATTCTGACGGGTCAATCCGCGGGGGAGGTCGTGCGGCGCTGCTGGGATCGCTGCGCCTATTACGTGCTCAAGTCGACCGATACCTGGCAGCGAATGGAACCGCTGATCCGGGAACTGTGCCTGCAGAAGACGCATGGCATCGACGACCCAAACCTCGCAAACCCGGCGCCGTAGGCTCCATTCTCGTTTTTAGGATCGTTTCAATGTCCGAGCAATTAGTCACCTTCGGTAAGGTCCAAAAATTTGCCCTCCTGGCAGCATCGATCGCGACCGTGGGCAGCGTCTTGACTCTATGGGGTTGGGCTATCGACTGCCAGGTTCTCAAGAGCATCATCCCCGGACGGATCGCAATGAACCCGGTCGCGGCGGTTATTTTCATCTTCGCCGCCGCAACGCTGGCGCTAATGACGGCGAAGCGGCGCTGCGCGAGATTTCAGCGCGTCGCCCTCGGCTTGTCGTCGTTCATAGTGCTGATTGGCTGTCTATGCCTGGGTCGGACCCTGTCCTTCTGGCGTTTGTCGGTCGACCGCTTATTGTTTGTCGAGGTTCTCGGAAAGAATCAGATGGCGCCAAATACAGCCTTGCAGTTCATACTACTCGGAGCGGCATTTCTGACGCTCCACTCGCGCCGACCCGGCCTTCGTGGCCTAAGTCAATCGCTGATTCTGATGATCCTTGTCGGCTCGATGACCTCACTCATCGGATACGGCTTCGGCAGTCAACGCCTCTATGGAATCGACTCGCAAAATCCGATGTCGCTCAATTCCGCGGTGCTGTTTGGGATCATGGCGACTGGAATGCTCTGCGCGGGCGGATAGCAGCTTGCTTGCGCTATTACTGTCGCGTGAGACTGGCGGCGTGATGGCCAGAAGCTTATTGCCCGTGGCGATAGTCGCGCCGGTAATGCTCGGTTTCGTGCGGATGTGCGGCCAGTGGCACGGACTCTACGATACCGAGTTTGGAGCATCGTTGATGGTGGTGTTCTGCATCGTCTCGCTGGTCGCCGCCATCGTGATTACCGCGGCCAGACTGAATCGAATAGATGCTGATCGCGCGCGGACGGCGGTAGCGCTGCAAAAATCCTGCGAGGAAACTCGCGACTTGTACAACCGGGCGCCCTGCGGTTATCACTCGCTCGACCCTCAGGGCTTGATTATTTCGATCAATGATACCGAGCTGCGTTGGCTCGGGTACGAGCGGCATGAGATTGAAGGAAAGAAAAGGCTGTTCGACCTGCTTTCGCCACACGATCGGCAAAAATATTCCGAGTGCTTTTCCAGACTCGCGATCCTGCACGCGATCGAGGAGCGCGACTTCGAATTGGTTCGCAAAGATGGCACCATCCTGCCCGTGGTGATGAGCGCCCTGCCGATCTATGACGACGCCGGGAACTATGTCGCTGGTCGAGCATCCGTTTTCGATGCCTCGGAACGACGTCGCGTGGACGAGGAACGCCGGCAAATCAATCGAGAATTGGAGAGGCGGGTCGCCGAACGCACGTCGCAGCTGGAGCGGGTCAACCGTGACCTGGATCAGAAGAATCAAGAAAACGAAATGTTCGTCTACAGCGTCTCTCATGACCTGAGATCGCCGCTGGTCAACTTGCATGGCTTCAGTCAAGAACTCGACGCGGCGCGGCGGGAATTGCGCGACCTGGTCGCCGAATCGAGCCTGCCGACCGATGCGCGAACATGGCCTGCGGCTGATCAACGACGACATGCGGGAAGCCATTTACTTTATCCTGACCGCCGTCGGCCGTTTGAAGGACATTATCGACGCCCTACTGCGGCTATCGCGCATCGGACGAATCGAGTATCGCGCGCAGCAGGTCGATGTCGCGGCCATGGTCGAACGCATCCTCATGTCGATGAACGCGACGATCAAAGAACGCGGCGCCAAAATCGTGGTCGGGCACCTGCCGACCGTTTGGGCCGACCCGAGCGCCGTCGAACCGATTTTCGCCAACCTGATCGGCAACGCCCTCAACTACCTGGATCGCAACCGGGCGGCGGAGATCGAGATCGGCTGGGACCCGAAAGCTGGAGGCGATACCACCGACTCCAGCCATCCGCGGCACGTTTACTTCGTCAAGGACAACGGCGTCGGTATCGCCGGAGAATACCACGCCAAGCTATTCCAAGCATTTCAGCGTCTGCATCCGGCGCTGGCCCCGGGAGAGGGAATGGGGCTGGCTATGGTGCGGCGGTTTGTGGACCGCACTGGCGGACGAATCTGGTTTGAGTCGGCGCTCGGCCACGGAAGCATCTTTTATGTGGCCTTGCCGGCGCCGGCGGCAGTGAACTCGGCGGCAATCCCCGGCGACATTTTCGTAACAAGGAGTGAATTCGATGGATACCCAGGCGTTGGTAATCTTGTTGGCTGAAGACGATGCGGGACACGCTTCGCTCGTACAGCGCAATCTCGAACGCGCCGGTTTCGCCAACACCGTTGTACATGTCGCGGACGGACAGCACGGCGCTGGACTACATCAGGCAGGAGGGGAGCTTCATCGGTCGCTCGCCCAATGGTCCCCTGTTGCTCGTGTTGGACATCAATATGCCCAGGGTCGACGGCGTCGAGGTGTTGCGCCAGATCAAGCAGAACGAAGCCTACGCCAAGCTACCAATCATCATGCTTACCACGACCGACGACCCACGCGAAATCGATCGCTGCTACGAACTCGGCTGCAGCGTGTATATCACCAAGCCCGTCGAATACGAGGCCTTTGTCGAGGCGGTCAAGCGTCTGGGACTATTGCTGCAAGTGGTGCGTATTCCGCCGGAAGTGGTTCATTCATGATGGTCATTGCGATGGATCCAGCGCCGGCGGCTGTTGTGATCGTCGAGGCCAACCCCGGCGCTGCCTTTTACAGCAGCAGTGCCTGAAATGCACCGGCTGCATCGTGCTGCGCGGCGTTCGTAGCGTCACGAGCCTTGGCACCGTTGGCCGGCTGCCTGCGTGCAATTTGATTGTCTGTCGAAAATTCGCTCACGAACCAATGGGGCATCGACGTGTGTGGTTTTGTCAGAGTTGACGGACAACCATTTCATAGCGTCTCTTCTGCAATCTCTCGTACAACCCGGCACGGATTTCCAGCGGCGAACACGCCGTTGGGGATGTCCCTGGTGACCACGCTGCCGGCCCCGATGACGGTTTTCGAGCCGATCTTCACTCCGGGGCAGATGATCGCTCCGCCCCCAACCCACACGTCCGAGCCGATTTCGATGGGCTTGCCGAATTCCTGGTGTCGACGCAGTTCGGCGTTCATCGGATGCGTAGCGGTGTAGATTTGGACCGCAGGTCCGAAGAGGGTGAAGTCTCCGATCTTCACCAAGCACACGTCGAGAACGACGCAGTTGAAGTTGAAGAACACCCGCTCGCCCAACAAGATGTTCGACCCGTAATCGCAAAAGAACGGCGGCTGCATCCATACCGACTCGCCCCCTTTCCCGAAGAGTTCCGTCAGGATTCGGCGGCGAACCTCCTGGTCTTTCTCACGGGTGGCATTCAAATCCTGGCACAAGTCTCTGGCACGTTCTCTGGCTTGAACCAATTCTCCGTCGAGCGGGTCGTAGAGTTCCCCGGCCAGCATTTTTTCTTTTTCGCTGCGCATTGGATCTCCTTGCCAGGATTTGCTTGGCTTTTTCCCGAAATATCGTTGATAAGACCTCGCCTTTCCTCAAAGTTGTTCTGATCTCCTCAAGACTGTTCTGATCTCCTTGGTGCCGAAATGCAATTGGGAAAAAAGAATTGTTGCGATAGGGGACGTGTGCGGCACAAGTGACAAAACCCTCAAGTAGTTTACGATCTAACCCTCATACAAGTATCACGCGATTGATGGCATTGCACTTCATCGGGTAGCTCATACGGATCATCGTGTGGCTCGCACTGAGAAGTAATGAAATACCTATGAGCCAGCAGGAGTATATGCGGCTTACCGCATTGGAGGTTTGTGTTGTAGGCGTATTGCCACCTACCCTGGTAGGATGGGCCCATACAAGTTGGCCGGATGGCCCTCTTTTCTTATCTGACCGTCACGCCAAGCAACGTGACGGCCACCTAACCAATCTGCCCATCCGCAGCACGGAGGCTCTTGTCGATGGCGAGAGCGGGATCAGTCCGCAGAAAGGTGGGACTATGAACTCAGATGAATCCATGCTCGTCTCATCCGCAAGAAATGGGAGAGCGATTTGACCTGCTGGCGACGGATGCGAAGGAGTACGCCCTTTTCCTGGTCGGACTCGAAGGGCATCTGCTCTGTTGGAACGCTGGGGCGGAACGCCTTTTCGGCTACCAGTCCGATGAAATCATTGGGCAGCACTTTTCCCGCTTCTTTACGCCCGAAGACATTGTCACGGGCCAGCCCGAGCATGAACTCAAGACGGCGTTGGCGGACGGTCGGGCCGACAGCAATTGCTGGCAGGTCCGGAAGGATGGCACACGGTTTTGGTGCCGGGCAATCGTGACGCCGCTGCTAGACGAGAACAAACAGGCTCGGTCGTTCGCCAGAGTGATGCACGACCTCACCGAAAGCGAGGCGGTGCAGGCCCAGCGGAAGCGGGCAGACGGTCTGGCCGAAGCCAATCGGAGCAAGGAAGAATTCATGGCCTTGCTTTCCCATGAACTGCGCAGTCCCCTCTCGCCGATTATCAACGCCGTGAACATCCTGCGGCAGATGAGGACGAACGACCCGATCATCGAGCAGGCCGGAAACATCATCGACCGCCAGGTGGGACTGATGGTGCGACTGGTAGACGACCTGTTGGACATCAGCAGGATCACCAAAGGGAAATTGCGGCTTACCAAAGAGCAGGTGGAACTGCGCGTCGTTGTCAACCATGCCGCCGAGACTGCCCGCCCCTTCATGGACGCGCGCAAACACGATTTCTCGGTATCGCTCCCGACCAAGCCAATTTGGGTGGAGGCGGACCCGGCTCGCATGGAGCAGGTCGTGGTCAACCTGCTCAACAATGCGGCGAAGTACACCGACACGGGCGGACTCATTCGGATGACCGTCAACCAAGAAGGGGCCGAGGCCGTGATCCGGGTGCGGGATAACGGCGTCGGCATCGCCCCGGAATTGCTCCCCCACGTCTTCGAGCTATTTACCCAGGTAGACGGCTCACTCGGTCGGTCTTACGGCGGATTGGGGATCGGTCTGGCTCTCGCTCGCAACCTGGTGGAGATGCACGAAGGAAGGTTGCAGGCGTCCAGTGCCGGGTTAGGAAAAGGATGCGAATTCACGATCAAATTGCCGGTGCTTATCCGAGCCAACCTCGCATCGATGTCGAATACCGTTCTGGAGCCGGGCCAACGCTCCCGGACGATCTCTGCGTGTGCTGGTGGTGGAAGATAACGTCGATGCCGGCGACACCCTGAGCATGTTACTGCGGCTGTACGGGCACGAGGTCCAAGTGGCTCGCACCGGCCCCACAGCCCTGGAAATGGCCTCGGCTTCTCGGCCCGACGTGGTGCTGCTGGACATTGGCTTGCCGGGGATGGATGGCTATCAGGTTGCCAAGCATATGCGGGAGCAGCCGGAATTCAAGAACGTGATGATGTGTGCGTTGACCGGCTATACCCCAAGTGAAGCAGACCGCCAGCGTCAGCAGGAAACAGGGTTCGACCACTACTATGTCAAGCCCGTGGACCTGGCGAAACTGCTAGAACTGTTCAAAGCGGCTGGACGACCCGCATTGTGACCATCCAGCCAGGCGGCCAAGGTTGAGCAGCGAAGCTGTCGAGAAAGCCAATCCGCTGCGCGGCGCCTATTTCACTCCCCACGCGCTCAACATACTTTGAGCAAAGCTTGCTGCGACGCGGTGGAGTCGAACCGACCGGCGAGCCGCTCCGCCGAAAATCTCACCCTAACCGACTGCGGGCCTCAACCGTCGAGCATCGTCACGACCTGCCGCGGGTGGATCCCGGCTTCACAAAGTGGGCGGTACAGCCGACGTTCATGGCCGTGTCCCTATCTTCGGGCTAGCGCCGCACTGCCCAACAAAAACAATTCCGCGGCGGTTAGCCACCGGCAATTCCAAGAGATCATCTTGTTTGCCATATTCGCCATCGCCTTGAGTACGGCGGCTCGGATTTCGCAAGCTCAACGGCTCGACCTGCGGACAAGGATCATTCGAGTCCGCGATAAGCCGTTGCACAACAAGGGGTGAAACAGCCAGTGGGTGCTGGCATTGCAAGCACAAAATGGGGATCGATTGGGCAAGTGGTTTCCCGCAAAACCACAAACAATGGCTTTGCAGAAAAACTAACAAATGACGAGAATCCCGCCCCTGCGCGTGGGGGCCATCAAGCGTAGGTCGCGACATTGGGAGTGCTAATCTCGGCTGCGAACGTGAGTGCTTTGGCGGCGATTGAGCACATAGACATAAAAGTTCTCAGTGGAGTTACCGAACGCATGATCTCGGCGATGCGCGGCTCGAATTCGTCGACGTCGAGCCGCGGCCCACGTCCGGCGCGCATGGCCTGAATGAAATGACAATCGGTATCGCGACGACGACGCACAAAGTAAGCGCTGGCCACATTGGCATCCCAAATTGGGCGCGGTATTGACTCGCGAGCGTCGCTACTGGTATTCACCCCGGGCAAGCAGCTTAACCTGCGCCTCGCTTGGCTCGGAAAAACTGGATTTGCCTGTTCACCAATTCTTGATCCGCGGAAGAGGTTGGTGTTTGAAGTGGGTATCCTCATTTCATTTTCTAAAAAGGTCACCCCTCGAAAATGCCACGATTCAACCCGTTTAACTGGCTGTTCGGTCGACCACGAGAAACCCACCGCCCGCGACAAGCCAAGCGATCGAGGTACAGGCTCTTCGCTCCCGAGCAACTGGAAAGTCGAGCCCTGCTAACAGCTGCAACTCCCAGCGTGAGCGTCAGCGACCCTAGTGGAATTTACAATAACTTGGGCTTTGCGGCCACGGCAACGGTAGCTGGCGTTATCAGCGGAGTAGATACCACGCCGTCAGCCAGCCTGGAAGGCGTGACTCCAAGCCTTGTTTACTACTCGGGCACAATCGCCAGTGGCACAGCGTCGAGTGCTGCTCCGACGACGGTGGGGACGTACACCGTCCTGGCCAGCTTCATCGGCAGCACGGACTACACAAGCAGCACGGCGAGCACGACGTTCACGATCAGTCAGGCTGCTCCGATGGTGAACATCACTGACACTGGCGGAACCTACAACGCTACGGCCTTCGCGGCCACTGATACGGTAGCTGGCGTGAATCATATTGCCATGGCCAGCCTGGAAAGCACGACTCCGACGCTCATCTACTACTCCGGTACGACCGCCGCGGGCACCGCATTGAGCGGCGCTCCAACAACGGCAGGCACATACACGGTACTGGCCAGCTTCACCGGCAGCGCTGACTACACCACTGGCGCGGCAAGCACCACCTTCCTTATCGGCCAAGCCGCTCCGACGGTGAGTGTAAACGACAATGGCGGGACGTACACGGGTTCGGCTTTTACTGCGACGACGGCGAGTATCGAAACGGTAACCCCGAGCCTAGCCTATTACTCAGGCACAAGCGCCAGCGGAACCGCTTTGAGCGGCGCTCCGATAACGGCAGGCACATACACGGTACTGGCCAGCTTCACCGGCAGCGCTGACTACACCAGTGGCACGGCGAGCAGCACGTTCTCGATCAGCCCAGCCGCTCCGACGGTGAGTGTAAGCGGCAATAGCGGGACGTACACGGGTTCGGCTTTTACTGCGACGACCGTCAGCCTGGAAGGGGTAACTCCGAGCCTGATCTATTACTCGGGCACCAGCGCCAGCGGCACCGCTTTGAGCGGCGCCCCGTCGACAGTGGGAACCTACACAGTGCTGGCCAGCTTCTCAGGCAGTACCGATTACACCAGCGGCACGGCCAGCAGCACGTTCTCGATCAGCAAGGCCACGCCGACAGTGAGTGCAAGCGATAATGGCGGGACGTACACGGGTTCAGCCTTTAATGCGACGACCGCCAGCCTGGAAGGAGTAACTCCAAGCCTGACCTATTACTCGGGCACCAGCGCCAGCGGAACCGCTTTGAGCGGTGCTCCGACAACGGTGGGAACCTACACAGTGCTGGCCGGCTTCTCAGGCAGCACCGATTACACCAGCGGCACGGCCAGCAGCACGTTCACGATCAGCCAAGCCGCTCCGACGGTGAGCGTAAGCGACAATAACGGGCCATACACGGGCTCGGCTTTTACGGCGACGACCGCCAGCCTGGAAGGGGTTACTCCAAGCCTGACCTATTACTCAGGCACCAGCGCCAGCGGTACCGCTTTGAGCGGCGCTCCGACGACGGTGGGGACCTACACGGTGCTGGCCAGCTTCTCGGGCAGCACCGATTACACCAGCGGCACGGCCAGCAATACGTTCACGATCAGCAAGGCCACGCCGACCGTGACCGTGCCCAACAATGGCGGGACGTACACGGGTTCGGCCTTTGTTGCCACGGACACCGTCAGCGGTTCGGCCAGCCTGGAAGGGGTAACTCCAAGCCTGACCTATTACTCAGGCACCAGCGCCAGCGGCACCGCTTTGAGCGGCGCTCCGACAACGGTGGGGACGTACACAGTGCTGGCCAGCTTCTCGGGCAGCACCGATTACACCAGCAGCACGGCCAGCAGCACGTTCACGATCAGCAAGGCTACGCCGACGGTGAACATGACTGACACTAGCGGGACGTACAACGCTGCGGCCTTCGCGGCTACCGACACGGTAGCTGGCGTGAATCATATTGCTGGGGCCAGCCTGGAAAGCACGACTCCGACGCTCACCTACTACTCCGGTACCAGCGCCAGCGGAACCGCTATGAGCGGCGCTCCGATAACGGCAGGGACGTACACGGTACTGGCCAGCTTCTCAGGCAGCACTGACTACACCAGCGGCACGGCCAGCAACACGTTCTCGATCAGCCCAGCCGCTCCGACGGTGAGTGTAAGCGGCAATAGCGGGACGTACACGGGTTCGGCTTTTACTGCGACGACCGTCAGCCTGGAAGGGGTAACTCCGAGCCTGATCTATTACTCGGGCACCAGCGCCAGCGGCACCGCTTTGAGCGGCGCCCCGTCGACAGTGGGAACCTACACAGTGCTGGCCAGCTTCTCAGGCAGTACCGATTACACCAGCGGCACGGCCAGCAGCACGTTCTCGATCAGCAAGGCCACGCCGACAGTGAGTGCAAGCGATAATGGCGGGACGTACACGGGTTCAGCCTTTAATGCGACGACCGCCAGCCTGGAAGGAGTAACTCCAAGCCTGACCTATTACTCGGGCACCAGCGCCAGCGGAACCGCTTTGAGCGGTGCTCCGACAACGGTGGGAACCTACACAGTGCTGGCCGGCTTCTCAGGCAGCACCGATTACACCAGCGGCACGGCCAGCAGCACGTTCACGATCAGCCAAGCCGCTCCGACGGTGAGCGTAAGCGACAATAGCGGGCCATACACGGGTTCGGCTTTTACTGCGACGACCGCCAGCCTGGAAGGGGTTACTCCAAGCCTGACCTATTACTCAGGCACCAGCGCCAGCGGTACCGCTTTGAGCGGCGCTCCGACGACGGTGGGGACCTACACGGTGCTGGCCAGCTTCTCGGGCAGCACCGATTACACCAGCGGCACGGCCAGCAATACGTTCACGATCAGCAAGGCCACGCCGACCGTGACCGTGCCCAACAATGGCGGGACGTACACGGGTTCGGCCTTTGTTGCCACAGACACCGTCAGCGGTTCGGCCAGCCTGGAAGGGGTAACTCCAAGCCTGACCTATTACTCAGGCACCAGCGCCAGCGGCACCGCTTTGAGCGGCGCTCCGACAACGGTGGGGACGTACACAGTGCTGGCCAGCTTCTCGGGCAGCACCGATTACACCAGCAGCACGGCCAGCAGCACGTTCACGATCAGCAAGGCTACGCCGACGGTGAACATGACTGACACTAGCGGGACGTACAACGCTGCGGCCTTCGCGGCTACCGACACGGTAGCTGGCGTGAATCATATTGCTGGGGCCAGCCTGGAAAGCACGACTCCGACGCTCACCTACTACTCCGGTACCAGCGCCAGCGGAACCGCTTTGAGCGGCGCTCCGATAACGGCAGGGACGTACACGGTACTGGCCAGCTTCTCAGGCAGCACTGACTACACCAGCAGCACGGCCAGCAGCACGTTCCTGATCAGCCCAGCCGCTCCGACGGTGAGTGTAAGCGACAATGGCGGGACGTACACGGGTTCGGCTTTTACTGCGACGACCGTCAGCCTGGAAGGGGTAACTCCGAGCCTGACCTATTACTCGGGCACAAGTGCCAGCGGCACCGCTTTGAGCGGCGCTCCATCGACGGTGGGAACCTACACGGTGCTGGCCAGCTTCTCGGGCAGTACCGATTACACCAGCGGCACGGCCACCAGCACGTTCTCGATCAGCCAAGCCGCAGCGAGCGTGATTGACAATAGCGGGACGTACACGGGTTCGGCCTTTAATGCAACGACCGCCAGCCTCGAAGGAGTGATGCTCAGTTCGACCTACTACTCTGGCACAAGCGCCACGGGGGCGTCTTTAAGCGGTGCTCCGACGACGGTCGGGACCTACACAGTGCTAGCCAGCTTTGCCGGCAGCACCGACTACACCAGCGGCACGGCCAGCACGACGTTCACAATCAGCCAGGCCACGCCGACCGTAGGTGTTACCGACAACGGCGGAACGTACAACAGCGCGGCCTTTGCCGCAACTGCCACCGTGGCCGGAGTGGGAAGCCTGTCCACAGCTTCGGCCAGCCTGGAAGGCGCGACTCCAACGCTGACCTACTACTCGGGCACCAGCGCCTCGGGGACGGGTGTGACCGTTGCTCCAAGCACGGCAGGCACCTATACGGTGGTGGCCAGCTTCGCCGGCAGCACTGACTACATCAGCAGCACGGCGAGCACGACGTTCACGATCAGCCAGGCCACACCGACCGTGGGCGTTACCGACAACAGCGGAACGTACAACAGCGTGGCCTTTGCCGCAACTGACACCGTGGCAGGAGAGGCGAGCCTCGAAGGCGTGACTCCCAGCCTGACATACTACTCGGGCGCCACCGCCACGGGGACGGGTGTGAACGTTGCTCCGAGCACGGCGGGCACCTATACGGTGGTGGCCAGCTTCGCCGGCAGCACCGACTACACCAGCAGCACGGCGAGCACGACGTTCACAATCGCCGCAGCTACGTCTACTACGACGCTCGTGCCCTCATCTACCACGCTGACTTATGGTCAATTGGTCAACCTGACGGCCACCGTGGCCAGCACGCCGACTCCCTCGGAAGGAACGGTCACCTTCATGGACGGGTCGACGCCGCTGGGCACGCCGCAATCGGTCAGCAACGGCACGGCCAACTCGAACGGCGTTTTACTTCCGGCTGGCATCGACGTGATCACCGCGCAATACACCGACTCGTTGGGCAATTTTTCCGGCAGCCGCACGACTCTTGGGCCAAGCTCGGTCATCCAGACCGTCGCAGGAAACGGAAACGCCAGCTATGGCGGCAATGCGGGCCAGGCGACTGCTGCATCGCTAGATACTCCCACATCGGTTGTGGTGGACGCGGCCGGGGACCTCTTCATCGCCGACCGCAACGACAATGTGATCCGCGAGGTCAACGCCGTCACCCAGGTAATTACTACCGTCGCAGGAAACGGAAGCTACGGTTACAGCGGGAATGGGGGGCCAGCCACTTCCGCTTCGTTGAATGGTCCCTCATCGGTTGCGGTGGACGCGGCCGGGGACATCTTCATCGCCGACACTGGCAACGATGTGATCCGCGAGGTCAATGCTGTCACCCACGTAATTACCACCGTCGCAGGAAACGGGAGCTATGGCTACACGGCCAGTCAGGATGGAGGTCCAGCTACTGCCGCTTCGCTGTATATTCCCCAGGGCGTTACGTTAGACGCGGCCGGGGATCTCTTCATCGCCGACACAGGCAACAGTCGGATCCGCGAGGTCAACGCCGTCACCCAGGTAATTACCACCGTCGCAGGAAATGGAGTCTACGGCTACAGCGGCGATAGGCACCAAGCTACTGCCGCTTCGCTGAGTCGCCCCACATCGGTTGCGATGGACGCGGCAGGGGACCTCTTCATCGCCGACACATTCAACGATGTGATCCGCGAGGTGAACGCTGTCAGCCACGTAATTACCACTGTCGTAGGAAACGGCAACAACGGCTACAGCGGTCATGAGGGCAAGGCTACCGCCGCTTCGCTGATTTATCCCAGCGGCATTGCGTTGGACGCGGCCGGAGACCTCTTCGTCGCTGACACATTCGACAATGTAATTATTGAGGTCAACGCTGGCAGCCATGTAATTACCACCGTCGTAGGAAACGGCAACGGCACCTATGGCGGGAATGGGGGCCAAGTCACCGCGGCTTCGCTGGATCAACCCTATGGCGTTGCCTTAGACACGGCCGGAGACCTCTTCATCGCCGACACATTCAACCATGTGATCCGCGAGGTCGCGATCGGCTCGCGCATCGATGTCAATCAAGCAACTCCCAGCGTGAGCGTCAACGACCCTAATGGAACTTACAATAGCTCGGGCTTTGCTGCCACGGCGACTATGGCCGGGGTTGTCACCGGATTAGATACCACGCCGGCGAATAGCCTGGAAAACGTGACTCCAAGCCTTGTTTACTACTCGGGCACAAGCGCCACGGGGACGGCTTTGAGCGGCGCTCCGACGACGGCAGGTACCTACACCGTTTTAGCGAGCTTCGCCGGCAGTACCGACTATACCAGCGGCACAGCGTGCAAGACGTTCACCATCACCAAGGCCACGCCCGGCGTAAGCGTGACCGACAACGGCGGAACGTACAACGGCGCGACCTTCGCCGCAACTGACACAGTGGCGGGAGTGGGGAGCCAATCCACAGCTTCGGCCAGCCTGGAAGGCGCGACTCCGACTCTGACCTACTACTCAGGTACGAGCGCCACCGGGACAGCTCTAAGCGGCACTCCGACGACGGCAGGTACCTACACGGTTCTAGCGAGCTTCGCCGGCAGCACCGACTACACTAGCAGCACGGCGTGCAAGACGTTCAGCATCACCAAGGCCACGCCCAGCGTAAGCGTGACCGACAACGGCGGAACGTACAACGGCGCGACCTTCGCCGCAACTGACACGGTGGCGGGAGTGGGGAGCCAGTCCACAGCTTCGGCCAGCCTGGAAGGCGCGACTCCAACGCTGACCTACTACTCGGGCACAAGCGCCACGGGGACGGCTTTGAGCGGCGCTCCGACGACGGCAGGTACCTACACCGTTTTAGCGAGCTTCGCCGGCAGTACCGACTACACCAGCGGCACGGCGTGCAAGACGTTCACCATCACCAAGGCCACGCCCGGCGTAAGCGTGACCGACAACGGCGGAACGTACAACAGCGCGGCCTTCGCCGCAACTGACACAGTGGCGGGAGTGGGGAGCCAATCCACAGCTTCGGCCAGCCTAGAAGGCGCGACTCCGACGCTGACCTACTACTCGGGCACGAGCGCCACGGGGACGGCTTTGAGCGGCGTTCCGACGACGGCAGGTACCTACACCGTTTTAGCGAGCTTCGCCGGCAGTACCGACTACACCAGCGGCACAGCGTGCAAGACGTTCACCATCACCAAGGCCACGCCCGGCGTAAGCGTGACCGACAACGGCGGAACGTACAACAGCGCGGCCTTCGCCGCAACTGACACGGTGGCGGGAGTGGGGAGCCAATCCACAGCTTCAGCCAGCCTGGAAGGCGCGACTCCGACGCTGACCTACTACTCGGGCACGAGCGCCACGGGGACGGCTTTGAGCGGCGCATCCGACGACGGCAGGTACGTACACGGTTTTGACGAACTTCGCCGGCAGTACCGACTACACCAGCGGCACGGCGAGCAAGACGTTCACCATCACCAAGGCCACGCCCGGCGTAAGCGTGACCGACAACGGCGGAACGTACAACGGCGCGACCTTCGCCGCAACTGACACGGTGGCGGGAGTGGGGAGCCAATCCACAGCTTCAGCCAGCCTGGAAGGCGCGACTCCGACGTTGACCTACTACTCGGGCACGAGCGCCACCGGGACGGCTTTAAGCGGCGCTCCGACGACGGCAGGTACGTACACGGTTTTAGCGAGCTTCGCCGGCAGTACCGACTACAACAGCGGCACGGCGAGCAAGACGTTCACCATCAGCAAGGCTACGCCCAGCGTAAGCGTGACCGACAATGGCGGAACGTACAACAGCGTGGCCTTCGCCGCAACTGACACGGTGGCGGGAGTGGGAAGCCAGTCCACAGCTTCGGCCAGCCTGGAAGGCGCGACTCCGACGCTGACCTATTACTCAGGTACGAGCGCCACCGGGACGGCTTTAAGCGGCGGCTCCGACGACGGCAGGTACGTACACGGTTTTAGCGAGCTTCGCCGGCAGTACCGACTACAACAGCGGCACGGCGAGCAAGACGTTCACCATCAGCAAGGCTACGCCCAGCGTAAGCGTGAACGACAATGGCGGAACGTACAACAGCGTGGCCTTCGCCGCAACTGACACGGTGGCGGGAGTGGGGAGCCAGTCCACAGCTTCGGCCAGCCTGGAAGGCGCGACTCCGTCGTTGACCTACTACTCGGGCACGAGCGCCACGGGGACGGCTTTAAGCGGCGCTCCGACGACGGCAGGTACGTACACGGTTTTGGCGAGCTTCGCCGGCAGCACTGACTACACCAGCGGCATGGCGAGCACGACGTTCACGATTGTAGGCAGTGGTGTTGGTGGTGGCATTCCTGGGGGGGGTGGCGTTCCTGGTGGCGGTGGCGATAGCGGCGTTCCCGTAATTACCTCTGCAATTTCGCTGGCCGGCGCGACCACGTTCCAAGGCACGCTCACGGGCGTCGCGTCCACGCAATACCAAATCAATTTCGATCAGATTGTCTCGGGACAAGGTCCCGTCCTCCTGGGATCCCAGACCTTTACGACCAACTCGGCCGGATCACTGAGTTTTACCGCAACGTTGCCCCAATACATCCCGATCGGCTCCCTGGTCTCGGCGACGGCGACGAACGTAACTCTGAACAACACGTCTTCGCTGGGCGCCGACATGACGGTTGCCGCGTTCTCGGAAAACTTCTCCATCGGCGCAGATAATCAGGTGTATTCACAGCTCCTGAGTTCCCTGGGCAGCCCTGCATCAACCAACGCCAATCTGACAACCGTCGGTGGCGTGCTCGCCATGGAAGTAGCCAACGACGGCGCTGGCAACCCACTCGTGTTTGTCATCGGACAGGACAACCAGGTGTACGTCCAGCGGTTCGACGCCAATGGCAATTCGCTCGGCGGCTACTGGCTGGTCAGTGCCGGAACGGTCAGTTCGATTAACGTCGGCTACACGGCCGCGGGACTGCCGGAGCTGTTTGTGATCGGCAAGGGGACTCAACCGAGCCTCGGCCTGGCAAATCAACAGGTCTCCGTGTTGC
Organism: uncultured Planctomycetia bacterium; assembly: GCA_963807715.1. Lineage (GTDB taxonomy): Bacteria > Planctomycetota > Planctomycetia > Pirellulales > PALSA-1355 > CAWECK01. The sequence continues at coordinate 311,218 of CAWECK010000005.1, read as the reverse complement.
AATTTTCCGCTGCTGGCGTTCCGTCAGGAACCTATTCCCCGGCAGCCAGCGGCGCCATCCAGTCGCTGGTTGTGGCGCACGACGCCGCCGGCGATCCGCTCACTTTCGTGATCGGGATGGATAACGAAGTCTATGAAGACGTCTTCAATAGCAGCGGCGTGTCAACGGGCGGATACACGCTCGTGCAGCCCGGGCAAGTAAGTTCGATCGCGGTCACATACACCGCCGCCAATGATCCGGAGCTGTTAGCGATCGCCACCAGCAACGACAATGTTTACAGTATCCAATTCGCGGCCGATGGCACTCCTACAACAGGGTTTACTTTGACCGCTCCCGGTGCCGTGAAGTCGCTTAGCGTGAGCATCGACGCGAGCGGCAATTCCGTTATTTTTGTCACAGGAATGGACAACCAAGTTTGGCTCCAACCGCTTAACGCCAGCGGCAATTCGGTTGCGCCTACCGCTTGGCGAGTCAGGGTGGGGTTGAATCGTTTGTCGTTGGGCACGATGGCGCCGGGGATCCGGAATTGTTTGTGATCGGACAGGATGGCCAGGTCTATGGTCAGCTCTTCGACTCGAGCGACCAGGCCAGCGGAGGCTATTTCCGGGTTGAAGGCGTCGTGAAGGCGATTCGACCGGCTACCAAGGCATGAAAACGATTACGGGCTTGTTTCCGCCGAGGGCATGCGCTCGCTGAACGCCCGCAGGCGCAATACCGTAAAGCGATGCGACAACGACTAACGGAGTATTGTGACGGCTCCAGCCTTCGCCTTCCAGCGGTCGGCCTCGGACCGCGAAACTTGCCCGATAGTGAGAGTGTGTCGCTTCTGGACGTAGACAAATCGGCAGTACTAGGCGTCGCCCCTTTTCTGAAGGGATGCCACAGTGGTCTCCTCAATACCGCACCAACACGGTTGCCGCGTGTGCAGAAGAACCGCAGAAACCGCTTAACGAGCAATTACACGCGTTATGTCCGAGGCAAACAAGCTGGGGAACTAGGATTTGAACCTGTACCAGCGTTTTTTCGCAACTCTCACCCACGCTTCATTTTGCAACGCAAATCCTTTTTGGGACAAGAAGTTAGCTCCTCGTGGCGTGTGTAACCGTGTGGCAGCCGTATCACCTTGTTGAGTGCCACATAGTGTCACTTTTGTACCTTCCTTGTACTCAAAACTGTTCGCGTTGTCGACCAGCCGTTCGGCAATCGTGGCCACGAAGAGCGTGTCTGTAGCGACGTTGGCCCCGGTGTGGGAATCAGCGGGGCAGAGCAGGACCGTGGAGAGGACGCCCACCAGCCTGTTCAAGGCGTCGTCATCTGGAGTGCCGGCGCCACCCGTTGACACCCGCCGCCTCCACGGCTCCTGCGATGCCATGGCCCACAAAACTGCCCTATTGGACCGGCCCGGCAAAGTCCGTATTGCTGGGGCTCGTCGGTGGCAGCTCAGCTCCGGCGCTCGATGATTTTAGTCCTTCTCCGGGGGCTCGAAGACATACAGGGCTTCGATCACCACATGGCCATCGCCCGTCGTGATCAGCTCAACCGTATGCTGGCGATTTGGCAAATTCCGGACCAACGGTTCAACGATCGCAGTTGGCTGGTCAGCCTTAAAACTTAACTCACCCAATGCACTACGGTAGACGTCGAAGGTAAAGAAGTCGCCAGTGGCGACTCCGTACTCGACTGGTTGGCCCTTCTTCTCGACCCGTCCCTGCCGCCAAAATTTCGGGTCGATGCCGATCTGGCCCGTGCGGCCGAAGAAGGGCTTAGCGAGATTGCCCGTACCATCGAGGCCAGCAACGCTCCCTTCGACACGATAGTCCCCCACGTCGCTGGTCATGGTAATCGTCCATTTTTGCGGCACAAGGCTTGAGCCGAGTTCCACCGCGTGTGGGCTGCGCCAGAGATGTTTCTTGTTCGGCATGATTGAGTTCATCAGAAAAACGGGGGCCTGCTCGCCAGGAATACCATCGACAAGCACCTTGACCGTGCCGCCATCAGGTGCCTTGCGTCCGATTAAATCGATCCGATTGCCCGTGAAACTGACTTTCAACCGGTCTCCTCCGGCGCTACTGCGTAGTAAGCCATCGGCAGTCGTCCAACTGCCGGAAAGGCTGACTTTCTCGGTCGCGCTCTCCGTCGGCGGGGCCACGGCAATCCGACGCTCCCGCGACTCGGGCGCATAGGCAGACTGATCCGACTTGGTGAGATGGCGACTGACATTGTCCCAAACGCGGATGCGCCCATGTTGGTTCTGGTGATTATGGTCAAACAGAAGCTCATCCATATCGAGACCGGTCCGGGTAAGATAATCGGCCATTTCGCGGCGATTCTCGACGAACTCGGCCCCATGTTTCGCGCAGATTTCACGCACCTTCGCCCATTGAACACCGGCACCGTTTTCGACGTCATTCGGCGTCATGCGTGCCCGGAGGTTTGAAATGAACGCTGGGGACAATGATCTCGGCGGTGCTGTGCCGACGGGTCTCCGCCAGCAAAGCATCGAGTCCGTCCAAGGTGCCGGTGGTATAGGTGAATATCAGGTCCGGTTGTTCGGCCGCCACAAACTGCTTGATCCAAGCATAGACATACTCCCAAGGAGTACCCGGGCCGCCATGCTTACGGTAGACGATCGGTGGGGCGTTGGGAAAACGCTTACGAATCGCCTGGATCAGCTCAAAACCATCACCCTGCCAGGCCGTATAACTCGACCCTAGCGCCCAAATCACGAATGGCTTGCCGGGGATTCCCGCCCGACCTTCCCACTTCGCGACCGAGAGGGCCAGGTTCTTGCCGTCGCCCGGGCGTGGGGAGACATCGTAAGGCGGAAGATGCGATCGCTCGACTTCGTAAGCCGCCGCCGTCTCGGCCTCGGTTGCCGTGCGCAATTGGATGTCATCGATGCAGACGAATTGTCCCTCGGGCGCTGTTTTCATGGGGTGCAAGCAGAAACTGAATCGTCTTGCACTGGGCCGGCATCCAAAAATAAAAGCCCACCTGCTTCCACTGATTCCCGGTATTGAAAGGGATGCCGGGATAGGTGTTGTTGAAACTCGGCTCCCGCTCGTCGGAGGTAAAGTTGATGTAGGCCCAGGGCTCATCGGAGTTTTTGAGCCAGTACGAGATGAAATAGACACCTCCCGACTCGGCCGGAAATGCCGGGCTGTGCAGGTCCGCCCCTTTTTTCGCCTGCATGCGAAAATAGGCCTTACCTTGGGGTGCATCGTCTGCGGTCACTACCTCGCCGTATCCCTGGCTCCAACCCGGCGGCAATTTGCCTGTTTCAAAATCGCAGCCGTCCATGGGAATGCCTTGGCTCCCCTGCGGCACGGGGAAGGGTTTGCTGCTGACGCAGCGCAAACCGGAGCGGTCTTGCGCACCGACTGTCTGCGCACGAACCGTGCTCCATAGAAGTAGTTGGAACGCTGCAGCCATGCAAAGCAAATAAGGTGCTTTCATGTTAAGGCAACCATTTCTGAGCAGATTCAAAAGGTGTTGGCTGATCGAAACCGAAGCCGGCTGGTTCGCTTACAGTCGCGGCATCAATCAGCCGCGACGTTTCGGAGCATCGAGCCACACCTTAACTCGCGATTGCGAACGAAACTCCCCTGGAAGTTTCTAATTGATTGATCACCAACGTCTTGCAGATGGTTTCCCTGGCAGCGGGCCGGCGGAGTTAGCGCCGCTGGCCTTGAGGGCTGCGCGGCGTTCTGCGTCGGCACGCTCTACAGCACACTGCGGATGCAGGCCTTCCAACGAATAGGAAGCTTTGCGACACACAGGACAAAGGACCCTCGTCGGAACCACATGAAGAGGTCCCAGCTTTCCGAAGTTCATAGCTTCGACTCCATCGTATTAGGTCCGCATCCGCCGCGGCACAATGTTCGTATATGGCGACGAAACCCAACCATTCGACTCGGCCGCCGTATCGCGGCCCCACGCAAATCGCCCCCAAGCATTGTACCCTGTATTAGTCTGCTATTCCGCCGATCTTTAACTTTAACTTGGATTTCAGCGAAGTTATCAAGCGGTTCGGCGACAGCAGCGACAGCGAAGCCGGCCAATGGTAAGGCCCGACCGTCAGCGATGCCGTGCCACTTCGCCAGGCACGACCGGCAGCACTTCGCGGTGGCGTGCTGGGCGATGAAGGCTGGATGGCACCGCGTCGGCGTCTGCTGGCCGTCGTTGCGAGGCTGGGCGGGCGACAGCCTGGCCGTAATAAAGTCGGCGGTACGGCACAGCAGCATGGCTTGCCGATTCATGCTTGTCGGGCGGATGATCTTCAAGAACCCTATCCGCGATCGAATCCTCGCCTACTCTCCGACACTGCCCATGCCACCAGCCGACTTCGTACCGTCGCATGAACGTCGTCAATTGTGAACATTCAGAATAGCGCTAATCGGAAATGCGATGACAAATCGTCCCGAGATTCGGTTTCAGGAAAGTGACCATATTCTTTCAGAATCTACCGCATCATTGGCCGATGTGACGATCCGGCCACGTTCGACACCTGGTTGGCAACCGCTAAGAAAAAGCATCCCCGAAGATCAAATCTCTCGCCGATCCACACGCCGCCCATGCCACCGGCCACGTAAGGGCGGAGGCATGAACGGCGCAGGAGCCATGAACGCGACGTGCCCCGCGAACGATCCTCGCCCGCGTTGATTTCCCTTCAGCCTTGCCAGGCTCGACAAGGATCACGAAACGGACAGGTCGGGCAATTCATCGCCGAGGGTGCGGGATAGAAGTTGCCCGACTCGATCGATCGCCAGACCCGCTCGACGATGCGTTTCGTGCGGTCGATTTGCTTCGGGTCGGCCGGAACTTCATGAACGTGGATTACAGGCTGCTTGGCTTTGGTCAGCACGGCGAATTGCAGCCGCAGCCGCTTGTTCGAGACCAGCGACCGCGCCAGTTCGTGATAAAGCAAGAGCTGCCCCGCCGATTCCTCGACCTGTTCTCGACTCCAGCGATTGCGCGCCGTTTTCAGGTCGGTCACAATAACCGCGTCGGCGGTTTCGACGATCAGATCGAGCCGGCCCAAGATGTCCGGGCAGCCAGGAATCACAGCTCCGCGCAGCTCCTCCTCGACGCCCGGGATGATGCCTTCGGGCTTTGCCATCGAACTGACTTGAAATGCCACCAGCATTCGTTGGGCAAGGCCAGCTAGGTCGTTCCGGTCTTCATTCTTACCTTAGCGGATCGTGACCGGGTCGTATTCCCGCCAAGCGGCGTCGAACTCGCCCAACAAGGCTTCCAGAGATGGTGGCTCGGAACCGACGAGCAGTTCATTAAGATGCCATTCGACTGCCCGATGTACGGCGGCGCCAAACACCAGGCTGCTGGAGATCCTCGCCTCGGGCAAATCGGTCACGTAATGGAAATAGAAAGCCAAAGGACATCGCTGGTACGAGGCGACAGCGGAATAACTCAAATAGTCGCGCCCGGTTGGGGATGCCCGCGGCTCGGCACGAATGACTGGCGATGCGGTAATCATCGCCGCCCTCCCGACCCGTTGCCATTGGCCTGTGCCTTGAGCTGGTCGATCAACTCGCTGGCCTCGGTGATTGAAAGGCTTCGGGCTTATCGACGTTGTAGTCGCGCCGCATGACATCCCGCAGGTCGACGCTTTGTCGTTCGGCAATGAGTCGCAGGGCGCGAGCCTGGTTTGCCGTAGCGCGGCGCGTCGAATCCCGGCGGTGGCCATTGTTGCGGCCGTTTCCGTTCGACGAAGCCGATTTTGCCGAGTGGCCGTTGGAAGACTGACGGTTCAATTCCTCCTCCACCGATGCCTTGGCCAAGCCGAACAAATGCCGAATCCGTTCTTTGAGCCGGCCAGGGTCGGAAGCCAGTTCCGAGCTGAATTCAAGTTCCAGATTTACGCTTGCGCCGCACGACCCGAAATTTGATTCTCCGACCTTCCGATTAAAGCCGACGTTGAGTTTGAGCATGAGAATGCCTTTCGTGCCTAAGCAATAGAAAATAAAAACTTCATCGCCCCAGGCGGCGAAGCCAGGCGGGCGGGCAATCGTCGTGCTTATCGGGCATAAATCGGCAATACGATTGCGAGAAGGCGGAGGCTTAAGCAGCAAATCCCAAGCAATTCAGCGGAAAGAGCTTGCGGTTCTTTTCGGCGTCATCAGGGGGAGGCTATAATCGACCAACTGCTGATTTGCCAGGAGTCTCGCTGTGGCCCTTGCTCTCGAAACCGTCGTCAAGCAACTCACCGATTCGGGGATCATTGCGCCCGGCAAGCTGGAAAACTTCATCCCGCCAAAGGCAACCCCGAAAGACGGTGAGGCACTCCTTCGAGAACTGCACAAGCAGAATCTGCTGACGAAGTTCCAGGCTCAGCAGTTCGCTCAAGGCCGAGACAAGGCACTTATCCTGGGCAACTACACCATCCTCGACAAAATCGGGGCTGGCGGGATGGGGCAGGTCTTTAAGGCCGAACATCGCCGCTTAAAGCGGGTAGTCGCGATCAAGATGCTGCCCAAGGCCATGCTTAAGGATGCTGCGGCAGTGGCCCGGTTTCAGCGTGAGGTTGAGGCGGCAGCCAAATTACGCCATTCCAATGTTGTCGCAACCGACGACGCCGACGAGTCCAATGGCGTTCACTTCCTCGTCATGGAATACGTCGAGGGGCGTGACCTCTCGGCGCTAGTCAAAAAAGAAGGACCACTCCCCGTTGCTAAAGCCGTCAACTACATCATTCAAGCTGCCAGAGGTTTGGAGTTCGCCCACAAGAAAGGGGTCATTCATCGGGACATCAAGCCCGCCAATCTGCTGCTCGACAATGAAGGCGTCGTCAAAATCCTCGACATGGGCCTGGCCCGCATTAGCAGCGATGGCAATGCAGCCACCCAGGCCGAACTGACCGGCACCGGGGCGGTCATGGGAACCGTGGACTACATGGCCCCGGAGCAAGGCACTCAGCACCAAGCACGCCGACGCACAGGGCCGACATTTACAGCCTGGGCTGTTCGCTTGCATTACTTGCTCATCGGCAAGCCGACCTACGACGGCGAGACGATCACGGCAAAGCTCCTCGCCCATCACAATGCCCCGACCCCCGAATCTTTGCGAATTGCGGAGCGACGTACCCAAACAACTGCAGGCAGTCTTCGACAAGATGGTCGCCAAGAAGCTCGAAGACCGCTACCAGTCGATGACGGAAGTGATAGCCGATCTGGAACGCTGCCAAGCCGCTCTAAGTTCATCGTCTGCGTCTGCAACGATGAAAACTTCATCGTCGTCGGGCAGATCAGGAATCCGAGATGACGTTGGCCTTGGGGAGTAGCCGACTGCAATCAATTCCGCTACCGGGAGTTGAGCCGGAGTCAGATAGGGGCAGCCCGCCCTGGAGGAACACCAAGCGTGCTCATTGGTGCTTGTGCTGCCGGGTTCTTGTGCCTACTGCTGGGCGTGATCGTCATCTTGAGGAATCAGAAAGGCGAAGAAGTCGGGCGAATGGCATTGCCCGATGGAACATCCGTCGAAGTGCAAGCGCCGAGTGCCGCTGGCCCTGTCAATCCGCCGCCCCTCGCCAAAGCCCCCTTCGACGCCGCCCAAGCCAAGGCCCATCAAGCGGCCTGGGCCAAGCATCTCGGCACGACGGTCGAATCAAAGAACCCTGTCGGCATGACGATGGTGCTGATTCCGCCCGGCGAGTTCCTGATGGGCAGCACCGATGAGCAAGTTGCTGCGGCCTTGAAGGTAGCCGAGGAAATCAAGGCCAGCCAAAGCGACAAAGGACCGCATCCAAAAGGCCGAACGTCCGCAACATCGGGTTGTCATTAACGAAGCCGTTTCTGATGAGCGCTACGGAAGTCACGATCGGTCAGTTCCGCAAGTTCGTCGAGGCGACCAAGTACGTCACCGAGGCCGAACAATACGGTTTCGGCGATTCCGCCGAAAAAGTTCTCAGCGACAAGGTTCCGGCCAAAAGTCGCGGCTTGAACTGGAAATCGCCAGGTTATGCCGTGACCGACGATTCGCCAGTGGCCCAAGTCACCTGGAACGATGCCTGTGCCTATTGTGCTTGGCTCAGCGAACAGGAGCAGCGGTCGCCTTGGTATCGCCCGGATGGCAAGGGTGGCTGGCTGATTGCCGCCCACGCCAACGGCTATCGGCTGCCGACCGAAGCCGAATGGGAATATGCCTGCCGGGCCGGCACGACGACGCAGTATTCGTTTGGCGACGACTACGCCGAGCTGGAGCAGTTCGGCTGGTACAACAAGAACGCCGGTCGCAAGGCACAGCCGGTGGCCTTGAAGCTGCCGAACCCGTTCGGCCTTTTCGACATGCACGGCAACTTGCAGGAGTGGTGCCAGGATTTCTACGACGAGAAATGGTACGAGAAGCCCCAGCCAAACGACCCAAAAGGCCCATCTTCCGGCTCCAATCGCGTGATCCGTGGCGGCTACTGGACCACCACGCGTCCCAGCTGTCGCAGTGCGTATCGCCACCGCTTCACGCCGTCGTCCCGTTACTACATCTACGGCTTTCGTGCCGTGCGAGTGGCCGATGCCACTAGCCGACTCACGACTCGCCACGGCGACAGCCACCGCTCAGCCCAACCAGCCCTGGAACACCCCGGCGTTCCAAGCGTGGATGAAGGAAGTTCAAGCGATGCCTGCCGAGGAGCAGGTGAAAGCGGTGTCAAAGAAGTTGTGGAGTTGAATCCGGGCTTTGATGGGAAAATGAACACCGACAAGGCACCAATCGAGAATGGCATAGTTACAGACTTTTTGGTTTGATGATAACAATGTGGTGAACATTTCTCCGATCCGAGCGCTGGTGCGATTAAAAAGCCTTAGATGCAATGGCACTTGCGAAACGGTTTCGGCAAGTTGTCGGACCTTTCTGCCATAGAAGGGATGCCGTTGACCTATTTGCAATTCGATTCGACATCCGTAGCAGACTTAACGCCGTTAAGGGGAATGCCACTGGAGGATTTACGATTGCGTGGGACGACAGTCACAGATTTCTCCACACTCGATAAATGTAAATCTCTTGTAAATCTAGCTGTCTCCAAGACGAAGATCACCCCCGCCCAAGTCGCCGCCCTCCAAAAAGCCCTGCCCAACTGCAAGATCGAATGGGACGATCCGGCCAAGGCAGCTAAGGCCGGCGATTTCGTGCCGCTGTTCAACGGCCGCGATCTGACGGGCTGGAAGACCGACCCATCGTTTCCGGGTAATTGGCGTGTCGAGAATGGCGTAATCGTGGGCACTGGCGGTAACACGTATCTGTTCTCCGAACGCAGCGATTACGGCGACTTCCACCTCGCGCCCAAAATGCGCGTCGGACCGGGGACCAGCGCCGGCATTTTCTTCCGGGTGTCCATCGAACGGGATCAAGCCGGGAAACCGCAAAGGACCATCCGCCTCAGGTTATCAAGCGAAAATCAACGCCGAGCAGCCCAAACGACAACGCATAAGACCGGCAGCGTGTATATCTCGCAGACAACGACGTACTCCACCGGCAACAAATTGACGCAATCGCCGGTGCCCGCCGACGAATGGTTCACGCTCGACGTGATCGCCGAAGGGAATCACATTGTCGTGCAAGTGAATGGGACGACGACCACCGACATTCGCGATCCGTCCAACTTTTACCCGCGAGGGAGATTGCCCTGTTTATTTACCAAGGGGCAGCCCCAGTTGAATTCCGCTAGATTGAAATTGCGCGAACTGCCCGCGGGTGCCACGGGCTCGGGCCTCGCCGGGTCAGCCAAATCAAAAGTGGAACACACCGGCCTTCCAAGCCTGGGTGAAAGCCACGCAAGCCCTGCCTGCCGAGCAGCAGATCGAAGCCGTCAGCAAGAAGCTGATGGAGTTGAATCCGGGGTTTGATGGGAAGGTGGCGAGTGCCGATGGGAAAGGTACGCCCAAGATCGAGAACGGCGTGGTGACGGAGTTTGGATTTGTCACCGACAACGTGACGGACATTTCGCCGGTGCGGGCGTTGGCGGGGCTTATGGAATCTGAACTGCGGTGGCAGCTCGGAACAGCAAAGGGTAAGTTGTCCGACCTGTCGCCGCTGAGAGGAATGCCTCTGACGAGCCTGAATTGCGTCCAACACGCCAGGTGTCCGACCTGTCGCCGCTGCGAGGGATGCGACTGACGACCTCGGGTGCGCCAGCACGCAGGTTGCCGATTTGTCACCGCTTGCAAGGGATGCCACTGACGACCTTGGATTTCAACAACACGCCGGTGTCCGACCTGTCACCGCTCGAAGGAATTGCCGCTCAAGCAACCTGGTTTGCGGCGAGCACGAAGATCGTCTGACTTTGCCGCCGCTCCAAGGGATGCCTCTGACGAGCCTGATATTGCGACAAAACAGCCGGTGTCCGATCTATCGCCGTTGCAAGATTGCAAGAACCTGACACGCTGTGAACTTGAAGCAGACCAAAGTCACCCCTGCCCAAGTCGCCGCCCTGCAAAAAGCCCTGCCGAACTGCAAAATCGAATGGGACGATCCGGCCAAAGCAGCCACCACTCAGCCCAACCAGCCCTGGAACACACCGGCGTTCCAAGCGTGGGTCAAGGACATTCAAGCCCTGCCTGCCGAGAAGCAGATCGAAGCGGTCAGCAAGAAGCTGATGGAATTGAATCCGGGGTTTGACGGAAAGGCGTCAAACAGGATGGAGGACAAACAGATCGTGCAGTGCGGATTCGCCGCCGAGCAGGTGACCGACATTTCTCCCCTGCGGGCGTTGTCATCCCTCAAAGAGTTGAAAATTCACAGCAGTCGACAATTTGCCGATCTGTCGCCGCTGACGGGAATGCAAATCAGCCGATTGAGCTGCCCCTACACTCAGGTTACCGATCTGTCTCCCCTGGCCGGACTGCCGCTCACGAATTTGAACGTGGATAGTTGCCCGCTCGCCGACTTGTCGCCGTTGGTCGGGTTGCCGCTGGACGTTCTGAATTGTTACGGGACGAAGGTGGTGGACATCTCTCCACTGTCGAAGATCGGTACGCTGCGGGAGTTGATCTTGCTAGGATGTCGTCGAATCACCCCCGCCCAAGTCGCCGCCCTGCAAAAAGCCTTGCCCAACTGCAAGATCGAATGGGACGATCCGGCCAAACCCGCGGCACGCTTGCCCGGCAACGACGAGCCCAAGCCGCTGATCGCCCCGTTCGACGCCAAGCAAGCCCACGCTGGTCAAGCGGCCTGGGCCAAGCATTTGGGCACGACGGTTGAAACGAAAAACCCTGTCGGCATGACGCTGGTCCTGATCCCACCCGGCGAGTTCCTGATGGGGAGCACGCCGGAGCAGAACGCGCAGGGAGTCAAGATCGCCGAAGAGAATGACAAGCTGAAGCCAACGGACGGTATGTTTCAGCGACTGAAAGAGGAAATGCCGCAGCACCGCGTCGCGCTCACGAAGCCGCTGCTGATGGGCGGCACCGAAGTCACCATCGGCCAGTTCAAGAAGTTCGTCGCGGCGACGAGTTTCGTCACCGAGGCCGAACAATACGGCTTCGGCGATTCGGCGGGCAAGACCATCGACGAGAAGGTGACGCCGGAACAGAAGAAAAGGACGTGGCAGACGCCCGGCTACGCGGTCAACGACGATTCTCCGGTGACACAAGTTACCTGGAATGATGCCGTGAGCTTCTGTAATTGGCTCTCCGATCAGGAGAAGTTGAAGCCCTGCTACCGAAAGGACGCTGACAACTGGATCTTGTTGGTTGCTGCGGGCGGTTATCGTTTGCCTACCGAGGCGGAGTGGGAATATGCTTGCCGTGCGGGCACGACCACGCAGTTCTGGTTCGGCGATGACGTGGCCGAATTGGAGCAGCACGAGTGGTATGGCAAGAATGCAGGCGGCCGTGTTCGGGCGGTGGGGCTGAAGTCGCCAAATCCCTTCGGGCTGTACGACATGGCCGGCAATGTTCGGGAGTGGTGCTGGGATTATTATGACGGGAAATGGTACGACGGAAGCTCCCTAAACAACCCAATCGGCCCATTCGCCGGCTCCCTTCGCGTGATCCGTGGCGGCGGCTGGTCCGTCAACGCGTCCTACTGTCGCAGCGCGTATCGCGGCAACACCGCGCCGTCGTCCCGTCTCGGCAACTACGGCTTTCGTCCCGTGCGTGCGTTTTAGGGGTCTTGCGTCCAGTCGTCGTGCTCTGACACGCTGATCGTCTGAACTCTGATATTCTGTTCTCTGCCACTCTCTTCCTTTTTGCCTTTGCCGGGCGGAGCCCGGCGCGCGATATAAAAATGGGCCATCCCGACACGCCGTTGTTCGTGAAGACCCACGATTTCACCTTGTGGCTGTTCCAGCACACCGGGCGGTTTCCGAAACACCTGCGGTACACCTACACAAACCGGCTGGAATCGTTGGCCTTGGGTTTTGAGGAAGCCCTGTTGATGGCCAACGCCGCTCGTGGTCAAGCCCGAAGCCGCTGGCTGGAAAGGGCCGACGGGCGGCTGGTCTGCTTGCGTGCGCTGCTCCGTTACCGATGCGGTGCTGGTACGCAGTCGCCGTGAATCGGTCGAGCTATTCGCGGGCTTGGGCGCTAATGTCGAAGATCGCAAACGGTGGATCCGACTGCGTAACAGCGTTCCCGAGCTTCAGAACGTTCCGCTTTCGCAACTCCGCTCCAAGCTGGCGGAGGCGACTTCCTGGCGCGTGGGAGAGTTTGATTGCGCGGAAGCGGAGCGACGGGAGAAAGAATTGATGGCTGCGGGCCTCGTCTGCGAATCGAAGCAAAAGACATCCATCAGTCACACGGCGTTCGATCTCAAGCTGCAAATGCCGGTATTGATGATCGATGGACCGAGTACCGGCGCGATGGTCGAACAAATGCTGAAGCAGGGTGTTTGCGTTGTGGATGAATAAGGCCGTCAGCGGTCCGGGCCCCGTGCGGCGACAAGAAGATGGCCTCGAAGACGACCGTATTGTGACGTGTTAAGGCAATCCACCATGCCATACGCGGGCCGCCATAGCCTGCACTTGGAGCATGCCCCAGTCCGGCTGATCGACTCGGCTCGCAAGTCTCTGCCGTCGTTTAGTGGCCTTGGTCGAGGCCCGCAGTGAAATGAGTGCCGCCGATCCCGCCTTAAGGCTTTTGGCCTTGGCAGCCTTGTTTGGTCCGGTGAAGAAATGTGGACCCGGCACAATCGGGTCGGGTTTCGGCAGTGCGTCGATTTCTTTTTGCGTGAAGCCGGCGGCATAAGCCGAAGTGGCCAGCAGGGCGACAGCAATTGCAATCGCTGTTTTCATGCCCGTCAGCCTACCGCGAGCCACGAATCCACGCAAGAAACTTTCAAACGATCCAGAGTCGACAGGGTGAATCGGTGGTGGAGTTAGCGGGTACGTAAGAGTCCCAGTCCAAGACCGCGCAGTTTGGGCCGCCGGCCATCGTCGCTAAACCGTTGTACAGTGGCCGCGACCCGAGTAGGATTCGAGTGGTTGCCCTGCGACACCCACCGAGGAATTGCATGACCGATCGCCAACCCATATCGCGCCGCGACTTGCTGAAAACGGCCGGGGCCGTGGGACTGATTTCGCTCACGGCCGATGGCGCCGCCCGGGCAGAAGAATCGCCGCGAAAGACGTTCCGCATCGGCGTCGTTTCGGCCGGCATCCACGGTAAGCCGCAAGAGATCAGCCGCCAGTTCTGCGTCGCCTGCCTCGTGGGATTGCTTTTACTCCTCGCGCCTCCTTCCCTGCGGGCAGATGTCCGGCTTCCGGCGATTTTCTCGGAACATATGGTCCTCTCCAGAACCGAGACAGTGCCAGTCTGGGGCCGGGCGATCCCCGGTGAACAAGTTCGAGTGACCATGGACGGCAAGACCGCTGAAGCCGCTACGGATACAGACGGAAACTGGCGCGCCGTGCTGAACCTCAAGAACTCCGGCACGGGTCCTTTTGCAATGACGGTAGAAGGCAAGAACCGGATTGTGATTCCGGACATTGTCGTCGGCGAAGTCTGGCTCGCATCGGGGCAATCGAACATGGAGCACCCTTTGCGAGCCACTGCGGACGCAGACGGTGAGATCGCAATTTCGGCCAACCCTTTGCTGCGCCAGTTTCTGGTCAAAAAGGCTGGGGCCAACAAGCCCGCCGCCGATTGCGAGGGACGCTGGACTGTCGCCGGTCCGGACACCTCGGGAGAGTTCACGGCTGTTGGCCACTATTTTGGAAAGGAATTGCAGCAGGCGCGAAAGCTTCCCGTGGGCATCATCCATTCGTCCCATGGCGGCACCTACATCGAACCCTGGACACCGGCGGACGTACTGGACCGGGTCGCATCTTTCCGGGCTTCCGGGGATGCGTTGCGCCGAAACGCGCAAGAGTACCCGCTACAAAAAGCGAAATTCGCCGCGGAATTCACCCAGTGGCTGAAGACACACGGGCGTGAGGACTCGCCTCGCCAAGACTCAGCTCTTTATGCCGACGAGGCCGTGTCCACAACCGACTGGAGCGAGGTGACCTTGACGGGCAAGGTCTCGCCGGCCGGCTTCCCTGCCAGCGGCGTCTTCTGGATACGGCGAGATATCGAAGTTTCCCCGTTGTTGGCCGGCCAGGGCTTCAAGATCATGATCGGTCCGCTGGAGGGATATTGGCAGGTGTATTGGAACGGCGGCAAGATCCACGAAATGAACTACGCTCAAATGCCGGGAAAGGGCTTCTCCTGTTACTTCGCGGTGCCACGGGAGCAAATCCGGGCCGGCAAAAACACGCTCGCCATTCGCATATTTTCCCCGGCCTCGCCTCTGATCGTCGCAACCAAGTCTCTGTGGGCGGGACCGCTCGATCTCAACGGCAGTTGGTTCGCCAAAGTGGAGCGGTCGTTTCCCGAGCTCTCGCCGGAAGTGCTGAACTCCGCGCCGCGGATTAGCTACTCGCCGCCTGAAATGCTGCCCGGCAATCTCTTCAATGGGATGATCAATCCGCTGATCCCATATTCGATCACCGGGGTGCTTTGGTATCAGGGTGAAAGCAACGCCAAGCGGGCTTATGAATATCGCGTCGCCTTTCCCACACTGATCAAAGGCTGGCGCGAGAAGTGGCATCGGGACGACCTACCCTTTTACTTTTGCCAGGTGTGCAACAATTTTGCGAAGCATGCCGGACCAACGGAATCCGCATGGGCGGAGTTGCGAGAGTCTCAATCGCTGGCTCTCGCGCTGGCGAACACCGCGCAGGCGATTACCATCGATCTGGGGGAAGCGGGCGATTTGCATTTCCGCGATAAGCAGACTGTCGGCCATCGACTATTTCTCATCGCACACGCAAAACTACAAGGCCGTTCTGTGGGCTTTTCCGGTCCGGTTTGCATGCCCGTCACGTTCGAGGCCGGGCGTGCGCGCGTCCGCTTCGAGCACACCGATGGCGGGCTTGAGGCTGCCAAGCTACCTGCCACTTACCACGTAAAAACTTTGACCGGCGAAACCGCGCCCCTGGTTCGCAATAGCCCGCACAGCGAAGTGGAAGGATTCACGATTTGCGGCGCGGATCATAAGTGGGTTTGGGCCGACGCCAAAATCGAGGGCGACACCGTGCTGGTCTGGTCTGATGAAGTGCCCCAGCCGGTCGCCGTGCGTTATGCCTGGGCGGACAATCCCACGTGCAACCTATGCAATGGCGCAGGTTTACCGGCCGCTCCCTTCCGTACGGACAGCTTCCCGACCACCACAAAAGACAGCCATTTTTGAAACTCTCAAACGATGAATCTCAAGACACTTTCGTATTTTATTGGTCTGTTGTTTTGTTCGACACTGGTTGCCGCAGGCCAGACGACTACGGCTTCGGTGCCACGAGCGGGAGGTTATACGAACTCGGCCGGTATCGTCCTGAGTTCCATTCCCGCAGGCTCCTTCCGCATGGGGCAAGCGGAGCGTCAAATATCGTTCAAAAATCCGTGGAACGCGGAAAAGGATACCGGCGCTGATTGGGATGAAGCGCCCGTGCGCCGGGTGACCATCATGCGCCCGTTCTTCATGGGTGTTACGGAAGTGACCAATGCTCAGTTTGAGCAGTTCGATCCGAGCCATCGCGCGCTGCGTCCGTCGAAGACCGAGTCCGGCGATGACGATTCCGTGGTGAACGTCAGTTGGGAAGATGCCAATGCGTTCTGCAAATGGTTATCGGCCAAGGAAGGTAAACCGTACCGCCTGCCGACCGAGGCTGAATGGGAATATGCCTGCCGCGCCGGCTCCACGACGCTGTACAACACGGGAGACACTTTGCCAGATGGCTATCAACCGGCGGGGATCTTGGAAGGTTTCTCACAATTCTTTCCGGTGAAGAACTCCGGCACGACGATGAAGATCGACGTAGCCGCGCAGAACAACAATCCCGGACAAGCGCCTGTCGAGCCGATTCTTCCGCCGTATTACAAACTCGCGAAGAAAGCCTCGTTGCAAGTGGGGCGTGGTCCCGCCAACACCTGGGGCCTCTATGGCATGCATGGCAATGCTGAGGAGTGGTGCCTGGATTGGTATGCGCCCTACGACCCCGCGCAAACGACCGATCCCGTCGGTCCCGTCAACGGCGAGTTTCGCGTCGTGCGTGGCGGCGCCAACTGGCAGCTTGCGCGCTCTCCTGCGCTGCGCTAATCGGATTTCGATGGATCCGTGGGTGCGGAATCGACTGATTGGTTTTCGCGTCGTCCAAGGCGAGCCTCCCACGCCCGCCACGGCGGATGCTCTGTCAGTACCAGCGACTTCCAATCCGCCCCTTCCCGCGCCGGTGAATGAAGCGGTGGATTTGGCCAAACCGTTTTTCGTGGGTCCATTTCGCTACGTCAACATTCCTGCCGGCTCCGAAGGCCCGCTGTTCTCATCCCACAATCACGACCCAGCTATCACCGTTTTCCCCAACGGTGACGTCTTCATCCTCCATTACAGCTGCGACACGGAGTTTGGCCATGAACTGGCCGTCGGCGCGATGCGTCTCCCCTCGGGCGCTGCGGCATTCACGCCGCCGGAGTTGTTCTATCAGTGCGCGGACGCCAACAATCATGCCCCAGGGCTTTTCGTGGACAAGCACGGGTCCATTTTTCATTTCAACGGCAACCGAGCTATGCCCGGCTCTGTCGTGCGCACTTCGACGGATAACGGCCGGACGTGGACTCAAGGACGTCCGCTCAACGACGACTTCCAACCCAACGAGTCCAACATCCAGACAACTGATGGACGCATCATCGAGACGGCTGACAGCAAGTACGACAACGCGGGCACAGTCACCGTGAGTTCCGATAACGGCAAGACCTGGACCAAGCTCTCCGACGAGACTACTAAACCCATTTACCGGCCCGGAACGACTGGCCCCTGTATCGCCGGCATTCACGTGGGCCTTATCGAACGCAAGGATGGCAGTCTTTGGGCGTTGGGCCGCGTGGATAACCAAACTGT
This sequence comes from uncultured Planctomycetia bacterium, assembly GCA_963807715.1. Classification (GTDB taxonomy): domain Bacteria; phylum Planctomycetota; class Planctomycetia; order Pirellulales; family PALSA-1355; genus CAWECK01. The sequence goes on along the minus strand of CAWECK010000005.1, from coordinate 293,839 downwards.
CGCAGCGGCCTTTGATTTCAAGCTGCCTATCAGCATTTCAACAGACGGCGGGAAGACTTGGGCCTACATCATCAGCTCGTTTCCCGACATCACCTCTGGCCAGCGACTAACCCTAAAGCGGCTCAAGGAGGGGCCACTGCTGCTTTGCACTTTCACCGACGACCTGGCTCACCGAGATACGAATGGCAGGGTCACCGGCGCCAAGCCCGAGGCGGAAAGGATCGGCATGCCGTTTCAGCAACCAGACGGAACTACGAAGACTGGCTACGGTTTGGTGGCCGCCCTTTCGTTCGATGACGGCGCCACCTGGCCGGTCCGTCGCCTCGTGACTCCGGTTGCTCCAGGGGAACGTCCGATTCAGGCGCAAGCCACCGACGGCGGCTCGATATCACTGGACGCCACACACGCTGAACTAGGCGGATATCTGGCAAGCTGCCAGGGCTCTGACGGACGGGTGCATCTTATCTCCAGCAGGAACTACTATGTTTTTAATCTGGCTTGGTTGACGCACGGTAGTTCGTCCGTGCCTACCAAGTAGACGATCGCGGCAGTGTCTTGCCCTGCCGCGCGGGTTCATCAGAGCATGCCGCACGGCCAGCGCTTCAATCCGGCGTACGGTGTGCGACCTGTATGCCCGCTTCGATAGCGTCACATCGACCCGCGTTGGTTGGACGGGGCTCTGTTCTCGTCCTGGCCGATGCGGTCCTTGGCCCGACCGCAGCCGGAGCACTGCTTGTCCGCTTCGCTCAGATCCTGCTCTTGTCGATAGTGCGGCAGCTTGTCGAGATCGAGTTCTCGGCGACGGCGACGTCCCGTGGCTGCTGTGCGAGACTGTTCTTGATTTGGATCGAGCGAAGTCGCCGTTGTGCTGGAGGGTTCGAGATCAAACAGATGACGCTGGCCTTCCCCTTCGACGATCTTCTCGGTCCGCCGGCCGTAGATCCACCGCTTCAGGGCGCTCAACTCCTCTAGCGCGGCCTGATGCGTCGCTTGCAGCTCTTCGTAGGAGGCGGCTGTCTCGTCCAACACACGGCTCAGTTCGGCGGCCCGTTGGAATGCAACCAACAAGAGTTGTTGGCACTCGGCAAGATCGGTGGGAAGAGCGTTGTCGTCATCCATAACGACAACCGTTCTATCGACTCTTTCCAATTAGGGAAGTCCATTTCTGGAATTATCTTGGACGACGCGACGATACCGACGCTGACGGCGACGCCCACTGCGCAGATCGAGGCCGCCCAACAATCGCGACAGTTGTTTGTAGTCGAGTTCCACGCCCACCTGGCCGCCGACCGGCATTTCAAAGACGCCGCGCTCAAGTCGCTTGTACCAAATGCAAAAACCGTCGCGATCCCAGAACAAGATCTTGATCCGGTTGCGGTAACGATTGACGAAGAGAAACAAATGCCCCGACAACGGATCTTGGTTGAAGGTCCGCTCCGCGATCCCCATCAATCGGTCGAAACTGAAGTTCATGCTGATGGGCGTCGTGCAAAGAAAGACGCGCAGTTCGGAGAAGTTCGTCATGATTGGGATGCCTTCCAGGGTCGGAGGGTTCCCGCGGCTTCGATGACGGCGATCAGCGCGGCCTGGCCGACGCCCAGCGGCAGTCGCACAATGCCACCATTGGGCAACTCAATCTCCACGGGCGAGGCTTTGAGCGAGATCGGCAGAAAGGTTGCCTCGCTCACGTCTTCCGACTCGACTCGCAAGCGATCGGCTTTCTCCTCAAGCAACGCCGCGGGAACGCCATTTTTTAGCCGATCTTGCCAGCGGTAGAAGCTTGACCGCGAGACCCCCTCTTGCAGGCAGTAAACGTCGACGCTGAGTCCGCTCGCCTTCTGGCTCACCAGCCGCTGCTGCCAATCCAGCCACTCATCCAACGACGCCGGAGGCCTTCCATTCTTCGCCATCACTCGACTCCATCAGTAACTGAGACAACACATCTCAGACTAACAGCGACGGCAAGTATGGATTCGGCGGACGCTTACGGCGGGCACGGGAAAGCGGGACTTTGATTTCAGGGATGAGTAAAGGCGACTGGAATCGGCAAGACGAATCCGTTACCTGGTGTCCGCCGCGGAACTCTCAAGAAACGAACTATTTCTGGCTCGGTTTTCCCGTGCCGTTCTGATCCGTCGGTCGGTGTGCCCCAGCGACCTAGCGATCGACGCTAGAACGCTTCCGCAAGGCCGCGAATGGGCAGCCGGCATCCTTCGGCGCTCAGGTCGGTTCGACCTGAGCGCACAAAAACGCACCAATATCATCGACGCCGGTGCGACGTTTGATGCGACGCAACCCTTGACCGTCCTGCATAGCCGGCTTGGTTCTATTCGCCCGATATTCGCAGGCCATTTCAAACCTTCGCTTGGCCAGTCGCGAGCGCAACGGGTCGGGCTGGTGACATCCGACATAAAACACGGAGCCAAAGTCTTCCGATTTGGCGTCGGCGAGCTCGGTTGTGTTGGCCAACGCATGTTGGGCCAGTGCGTTCTGCTTAAAGCGACCCAATTGCACACTTGGAGCCCTGCCTCAGCCGAATATCGCCGATGAATCCAGCCTGAGGAGGCACTTTCTCAAGATCACTTTCCTCTCGGAATGAACCCGGGAATGCCGGTCTCCACAACCGCATTGAACCTAACTCGCGACTTGATTCCATCGCTAATCTCTCGCACCGCGTCTTCAGGAAGGGCGGAAACTTCAAAGTTCTCCTGGATGCGGCTGGGGGTCTTCGAGGTAGTCAGGGCAGCCGTCCCGCGCTGGATGGCCCAGGCGAGCAAGACTTGCGCCGGGGTCTTGTTGACTCGCTTGGCGATTGCGATGATGACAGGATCTTCCAGCAACTTGGGCTCGCTACTATGTCCCAAGGCTGCGAAAGCTTGCAGCACAATCCCATTCTTTCTGCAATAGCTCAAAAGGTCCCATTCCGGGAGATACGGATGGGATTCGACGTGAACGACAGCAGGCTTGATCCTCCCTGCTTCAAAGATGTCTTGCGCCTGTTCCAGGCTGACGTCGGATAATCCAATGGCCTTACACGTCCCTTCATTCACCAAGCCCTCCAACGCCCTCCATGTATCCAGTAACGTCACGCCTTCGTCATAAATCACATTCCCGCTTGCATCCCTCGGATCCAGTTCGTTTCCGGGTTGGAAGGCAAAGGGAGTGTGGATGAGATACAGATCGACGAAGTCGACCTGGAGCTTCTTCAGACTGGCTTCGAAAGCAGGTTTGACGCGTTCAGGACGATGATTTGTGTTCCAGAGCTTCGTGACGACAAAAACGTCCTCTCGCTTGATCTTCCCCTCCTTGAACACCTCCTGCATCGCTTCGCCGACCTCTTTTTCAGTTTGGTAACGTTCCGCAGTGTCGAGCAGGCGAAATCCTGCCTCCAGCGCCGCCTTTGTCGTGTTTCTGGTTGCCACGGGGTCGGGAATGAGTGTGCCAAAGCCGAGCGCGGGGATGGCACCGGATCCATTGTTGAGGGCTATTTTCGTATAGCGAAGGTCGTCGGGAATTGTCATTGTTTTGCTCCTTAGATATTTCCCAAGTCCGTTGTGGATCAATTGTTGTCACTTCCAAGACGACTTCCATTTGAATTAACGAACCAAATGGCGGGCTCGACGCGCCGAAGACGAGTCGCGATGCGATGGTCTGCTTGCCAAAGGCATCGCGCAGCAGTTCCGACGCCGCGGCGGCGGCCTTCGCATGTTCGGTGAATTCGTTTGTGGCAGCGACATACATGCCGAACAGTACAACCCGGCTCACGCAGTTGAGCGAATCCACCGGTCTCCCCGAGTTAGTCTCGTCAGTTGCTGGACATTGTACGCCGCCAGACCACCGCTCGCCCAGCATAGCCACCGTCGCACGTGCCCGCCGATGCGGAGAGCGTCCGCACCCTGCTCATAAAGCCGGTTGATACGTTCGACGCATCCTGCCACAGTCTTGCGGGCAATGCCCGTCAGCCCCACCGTGGAGAAGGAAACGACGATTTCGTGTCATTAACTCATGTCTGCGTGACACTCGCAAGTAACCACCCCTTTTTCGGAACGCGCTAGGGCGTGCCGCATTCTCATACCTTAAGTGAGAATGCCGACTTGGCTGGTGCTCTTGGCTGAATCGCCCGGTTGGCGGTGCCGAGAAGCCAACCTTTTTTGATCCTCGACGGTAGCCAAATTGCGTGCCAGGAGCGAACATCTTCCAGGACAAGGTGTCCTAACTGAGGTGGACCCCGAAGCGCTGGACAGTTTTCAGCCTTGGATAAGATGTAGCGTTGTTAGGCTGGCGGCCCGTGAGCCCCCTCAAAGGGCTCGCGCGGCCGCTACGGCTGAGTACGTTTCGGTTTCAGAGAAGACTTGCCCTCCCCGTAGCGTGGCGCAGCCAGGATTTTTAGCGCCGCAATTTGCTTTCGTTGTTATCGGCCGTTTACTGCCTCGCCGTACACTTCTGCAGGCGTGCGATAATCCAATGCCTGATGCACGCGGCGATGGCAGTAGAAACGGAAGTACGCCATCAATGATCGCTCCGCCTCCCAGCCATCGCCGTAGTCTCGCAGGTACACCTCTTCGTATTTGACGCTCCGCCAGAGCCGCTCCACGAACACGTTGTCCAAAGCTCGACCGCGGCCATCCATGCTGATCGCGATACCACGCGATTGCAGCCGGCCGGTAAACGCCGTGGCCGTGAACTGGCAGCCTTGATCGCTATTGAAAATCTCCGGCTGACCAGCGGCCAGCGCTTCGTCCAAGGCTTCCAGGCAGAAGCTTCCTTCCAACGTGTTCGACAATCGCCACGACAACACGTAACGACTGTACCAGTCCATCACGGCCGTCAGGTACATGAAGCCATGACGAAGCGGCACGTAAGTAATGTCGCTACTCCAGACCTGGTTCGGCTTGGTGACCTCCACATTCCGCAGTAAATAAGGGTAAATCTTGTGTCCCGGATTACGCTGCGTCGTACGCGGCTTGCGATAGATCGCTTCCAGTCCCATCACCCGCATCAGCCGCCGCACGCGCTTGCGATTCGCCGAGAGTTCGACCGCCATCTTACGACTGCCGTAAAACGGCGTTTCCAAATACTGGGCATCGATCGCCCGCATCAGCGCCAGGTTCTCCTCCGTCTCACTTGCCGCCACGTAATACCGGCTGCTGCGTGCCAGACCCAACAGCTCGCACTGCCGCGACACACTCAGGCCGGTATGGCCCACCTCGATACAACCACGCTTGCCGTCAACCGAGCTCGGCAGATTTTTTTTTCAACCACTCGACCTCCATCTTCAGGCGGCCGATCTGCTCGTACAGTTGCTGTTCGTTCGCGGCCCGCTCGTCGGGCCGGGCTCGGCGGCCGTCCTCGAACAAGTCCGTCGCTTGCTCCAAGAGCTGCTTCTTCCAGGCCGTCACCTGGCTCGTATGCACGCTGAATTCCGACGCCAACTGTGCCGTCGTCTTATCCCCACGAATCGCAGCCAAGGCCACCTTCGCCTTGAACGCAGCCCCAAATACTCGTCGCTTCCTGCTCACTCGGACACCTCCTGATGATTCACTCCCCTGGGGGGAAGCTACATCTTATCAGGCTGTCCAGTTTTCGGGGTCCACCTCAAACGCAAACGACCGCAACGGATCAAATTGCGTCACTCTGCGGAGCTTAACTCCAAGATTGCCGCGAGGAAGCCAACTATGAATAGCGAAATGCCAAACCCCTCGCTTCCGCGACCTGTTCCGAACGTCGTGCTTCATACCACTCCTGAATATGTCTACCGTATTGTCGACGAAAACAGTTTTGACGCCGTCCAGCCGCTCTGGGAAAAACTTAGGGCCTATCACGCAAACTTGCCCTGGCGCTTTGCGGCCGAGATGCACCGCTCCTCATTTGAGCCACGGAAGCAGGAACTGCTTGCTAAAGCGGTGTCCGGAAAGCTTCGAATTGAGCTGGTTAGTAAGCCCTCGGACATGGCAGATGTCGCTTATTGCATCAGCACGGTCTCTGCCGACTGCCGTGGGGAGGTTGATTCGCTATTTGTCGACGAAGGTTTTCGTGGCTGTGGCATTGGCAGCGAGCTACTTCGCCGCGCACTAGCGTGGCTTGAAAGCGCGGGAGCGACTTCCAAGCTGGTAACGGTCGCTCATAGCAACGAGGAAGCACTAGCGATCTACAATCGCTTTGGGTTTTATCCGCGCACGATTGTGCTTCAGCAGAACCGTAACGAAACCTAACAAGCGCGATCCAGCGAGCTGCCGATATGCTGGTCCGAGGTGCACCGATTCGGGCCTGACTTTCACACCGCCCACCAGCCGCGGTCGTTGCCCCTGGTTGTCCCAGAATACGACCGATAAGTGCGCCGAGCCCGGACATTTCATTCGTGGACAGCGGTAATCGACACCGGCGAGGGCTCGGAAACTCGTCATTTCTGGCACCGTTCCATCTGAGGAAAGATTGTCGAGACCGGGTTCACTTCCTGTCGCCTCGACTGCCTTCCACAGAAGCCCTTCGGTCATCAGGCTGAGGGGCTTTTCTGCTTCAATGGCTGGGATTGTTCACGTCGAGTCCGGTACAAGCCGAGCGCAGCTAGCCTCGCGAATTTCTTGGATATCGTTGTAATGTCCAAACGAGTTGACCCTTTGATGCTTCTAACGGCGCGAAATCGGTTACAATTGTCCGCGATCCGCGCCTTGATGGGAGCGTTGCGATTCTTCAACTGATGCCGGGATCTCGATGCAAACGGCTACAAACAAATCGGGCATTCAGACTCCTTCCTCAATCCCATCAACCGGCAAGGATCCCAGCGTGACATCAGCGTCGGAGCCTGTGAATACCGAAACAGGTCTCGCAAGCGAGGAGGCCGGGCGCCGGCTGAAGCAATTCGGTCCTAACGCGGTGGCTGACACGACTCTGAATCCATTTCGCATGGTGCTGGAAAAATTCTGGGCGCCGGTTCCCTGGATGCTCGAAGCCGCGATCGTGCTTCAGATGGCACTCGGCGAGTATGTCGAGGCCGCGATCATCGCGGGCCTGCTGGTGTTCAACGCCGCGCTCGGGTTTTTCCAGGAGGGGCGCGCCCAGGCAACCCTTGCCGCGCTGAAATCGCGGCTGGCGCTGAGCGCGACGGTTCGGCGCAACGGCATTTGGACAAATCTGCCCGCCGCCGAGTTGGTGCCCGGCGACATCGTGCAGCTGTCGCTCGGCTCGGTGGTTGCCGCCGACGTGCGCTTGGTTGAGGGCTCGATTCTGCTCGATCAGTCCATGCTCACCGGCGAATCCATCCCCATCGAAGCTGGCCCGAACTTCCAGACCTTTGCAGGGGCGCTGGTACGGCGAGGCGAGGCGGTTGCGGAGGTGACAGCGACTGGAACACGCACGAAGTTTGGTCGTACCGCGGAGCTTGTCCTCAGTGCGTATGTCGTAAGTTCCCAGCAGAAGGCTGTGCTGCGCGTGGTGCGCAATCTCGCGATGTTCAACGGCACCCTCATCGTCATCCTGGTGGCGTATGCTTGGGTTCACACCATGCCGCTTGCCGAAATCATTTCCCTCGTGCTCACCGCGGTTCTTGCCTCAATCCCGGTCGCGCTGCCGGCCACCTTTACTCTCGCAGCGGCAGTCGGTGCACGGTCTCTGGCACGCCAAGGCGTTCTGCCGACGCGTCTCTCCGCCGTGGACGAGGCGGCATCCATAGATGTTCTGTGTGCGGATAAGACGGGCACATTGACGCGTAACGAGCTGACGGTGACCACCGTCCACCCGCTGTCCGGCTTCGACGAGGCTCACGTCCTGGGCTTAGCTGCGCTCGCAGGCTCGGACGGCGGAAAGGATCCTGTCGATGCAGCCATTAGTTCTGCCGCCGCGCGCAACGGTTCCTCCGATCTGCCGAAACGGATGACGTTTGTGCCGTTCGATCCGGCGACGAAGATGTCCGAGGCGACAGCGGTGGACCAAAGCGGCAACAAACTACGTATCGTGAAGGGGGCCTTTACTGTTGTTGTCGGTCTCACCCAGCCATCGCCAACGGCGTCCACGGCGGCAAACGAACTTGAATCGCAAGGCTTCAGGGTTCTCGCCGTCGCCGTCGGTCCGCCGCCGTCGCTGCAACTTGCGGGACTCATTGCACTCAGCGACCCGCCTCGGGCGGACTCGGCAGCGCTAATCACGGAGCTGCTCACGTTGGGCGTGCGCACCGTGATGGTGACTGGCGACGCGCCGGCGACCGCGGCAATCGTGGCTCACGCGGTGGGGCTTGACGGACCTGTTTGTCCACCGGGGCCGATCCCGGACAAGGTACGTCCAAAAGACTTCGCGGTTTTTGCCGGCGTTCTGCCGGAGGGCAAGTATGATCTCGTCAAGACATTTCAGAAGGACGGCCATGCCGTCGGCATGTGCGGCGACGGCGCCAACGATGCGCCCGCACTTCGACAGGCGCAGATGGGCATCGCGGTATCGACGGCGACCGACGTCGCCAAGTCGGCAGCCGGCATCGTTCTGACCAAGCCCGGACTCGGCGGCATTGTTGCCTCGGTCAAGGAAGGCCGGGTGACGTTCCAGCGCATCCTTACCTATACACTCAATTCCGTTACCAAGAAAGTCGTCCAGGTGCTCTTCTTGGCGGTTGGTCTGATAATGACCGGGCATGCGATCCTGACTCCGATGCTAATGGTCATCATCATGATCACCGGCGACTTCCTGGGCATGTCATTGACAACGGACAATGTGCGACCGTCTCCGTCGCCGAACGCCTGGCAAATCGGCAGATTGACACTCGCGGGCGTGTTTATGGGAATTGCGGAACTGGTCTTTTGCAGCGCAGTTTTGGCCATTGGCGAATTCGGCATGGGGTTCGAAATCGGTGCGCTGAGAACTCTGGCTTTTGTCCTCATCGTGTTCGGGAATCAGGCAACGATGTATGCCAATCGCGAGCGCCGGCGCCTGTGGTCCTCGTGCCCAGGCTTTTGGCTCGTTGTGTCATCGGTCGTCGATCTCCTGATCGCCTCGACGTTGGCTACCTGTGGAATCTTCATGACGCCTTTGCCGATAGTCACTGTGATCTGCACGCTTGCCGCGGCGGTTGCATTCGCATTTGTCGTAGACGCCGCCAAATGTCCGGTATTCGGACGACTCGGGATCGCTTGATCACCAACTCTTACGTTTTGTTGGACGACTAATCAAACGACCACATTTCTGACACGCGCCAAAGCGTGCCGAAATCTCCATCCGTTTGGTGAGAATGCCGATTTGGCTCGTGGTGCTGGCCGAATCGCCCGGTTGGCGGTGCCGAGAAGCGAACGATTTGCGGGACTACTTGACTGAGGGGGCCAAAGGACCAGGGCGCGTCGGTGTCGGACCGCCGCGCTCTACGCTCTCGTTGGAGCAACGCGCTGGATCTAGGATTTTGTGCCGAAAGGCATCTTGGTTCGAGATCCCCATGCGGCCCCTCTCCTTTCCTTTCATCTTTTTCGGCAATTCCGTGAACTTGTCCCTCGGACAACTCCTTGTTCGCCGAAATTGCTTCTCTCAATTAGCTGCGATTGGCCAAAATGGCTATCTCGGTATTCGCTAATTTCGAAGTGTTCAGGCAACAGGGCCTCGATCGCCCGATCTGGACCTTTCAACAGGTCAGTATTGTCGCGGTTTCTGCTCCTAAGCGGTACAATCACATCAATTCCCCCGCACGATTCGACTTGTTCGTCTGCGGAAAGATGTCGAGTCTCCAAGGAGTCCGCTCCATGAACCCGTCAGCGACTTTTGGCACTCTGGCTGTGCTTGCCGTGAGCGCATTGCTCGGTTGGCTGACCGCTTCAGGCCGTCCCAACGCCGCCATCGCCCAGGAGAAGCAAGCGAAGACAGGGAATCCACAGCGGCACATAGGAACGCCTCTCGTCCTGCCCCGGCCCGACTTTCATTTCCCCGGTGAAGTTGGCCGCACGTATCTCGATTCGGACAGGGCGCAGTTCCCACAGCCAGTGCAGCCGCCCAAGGACGCGCCGAACGTTGTGCTAATCCTGCTCGACGACGCCGGTTTCGGTCAGTTCAGTACGTTCGGCGGCGGCGTCACGTCACCGACGATGGATAAACTCGCGTCGGAAGGTTTGCGGTACAACCGCTTCCACACGACGGCCCTTTGTAGCCCAACGCGGGCCGCGCTCATCACCGGCCGCAATCATCACTCGGCGGCGTTCGCCGGCATCACCGAACTCGCCACCGGTTACGACGGCTATACTTGCATCCTCCCGCGGAGTTGCGGAACTGTTGGCGAAGTTCTGCGACAGAACGGTTACATGACCGGCTGGGTCGGCAAGAACCACAACACGCCGACCTGGGAAACGAGCGCGGCGGGTCCGTTCGACCGCTGGGCCAACGGCCTCGGGTTCGACTATTTCTACGGATTCAACGCCGGCGACATGAATCATTGGAACCCAGTCCTATTCGAGAACCGCAACCTCGTACCAGCGTCCACAGACCCAAACTATCACTTGACCGAGGACATCGCCGACAAGTCGATTGCCTGGATGCGCAAGGTAAAGAGCATCGCCCCGGACAAGCCGTTCTTCCTGTACGTCGCTCCGGGGGCTACCCACTCGCCGCACCACGCACCGAAGGAGTGGATCGACAAGTTCAAGGGTAAGTTTGACGGCGGCTGGGACAAGTACCGCGAGGACACGTTTGCATGCCAGAAGAAGCTCGGCGTAGTCCCTCAGGAAGCCAAACTTACCGAGCGATCCGAGGGGTTGCCCGCTTGGGACTCGCTCAACGCCGATCAGAAGAAGCTCTATGCGCGGATGATGGAGGTGTTCGCCGGCTACGGGGCGCACGTCGATCACCATATGGGCCGGGTGGTCGATGCCGTCAAGCAACTTCCTGGAGCGGAGAACACCCTGTTCATTTATATCGCGGGCGACAACGGTTCGAGTGCCGAGGGGGGCATTGAAGGATCCGTGAACGAAAACCTGTTCTTCAATGGCTTCCCCGAGAAGTGGCAGGACAACTTCAAGGTCATGGACGAACTTGGTGGCCCGAAGCACTTCAACCACTTCCCGAGCGCGTGGGCGCACGCGATGGACACCCCGTTTCAGTGGACAAAGCAGGTCGCTTCGCACTTCGGCGGCACCCGCAACCCGATGATCGTGTCGTGGCCGGCGAAGATCAAGGACAAGGGAGGGATCCGCAGCCAGTTCATCCACGTCATCGACGTCGTGCCGACGATCTACGAAGCGTGTGGGATTACCGCGCCGACCGACTTGAATGGCGTAAAGCAGAAGCCAATCGAGGGAGTTAGCTTCGTGGATTCATTCAGCGACGCCAAAGCCCCCGAGTCGAGGAAGACGCAATACTTCGAGTTAGGCGTTAACCGCGGAATCTACCAGGACGGTTGGATGGCGTCCTCCCGGTCCTTCGTGCCGTGGCAACCGATTCGTACGGGCTTCGACCCGGATAAGGCAAAGTGGGAGCTCTACAACGTCGAAAAGGACTTCACGCAGTCGAACGACTTGGCCAAGAATAACCCAGAGAAGCTCCGCCAGTTACAAGACCTGTGGTGGGTGGAAGCGTCCAAGTACAACGTGCTGCCGCTCGACTGGCGCGGCACCGACGCGCATGAACTCCGAGGCTATGGGGCGGCCGACCCTCGGCGGGAACACAAAGACATTTCAGTTCTATCCGGGGCAGGTTGGCCTTCCGGAGGCCGCCTCGCCGCGAATGCTTAACAAGTCATGGACCATTACGGCCGACGTCGAAGTGCCGGAGAAGCGCCAGCGGCATGATCGTCACTCACGGCGGCCTCGTCGGCGGATATGGCCTCTACCTAAAAGATGGCAAGCCGACATTCGTGTACAACTACCTTGCGCTCGACCGACCCACGTTTGCCGGCAAGGCGTCGCTTCCGAAAGGCAACGCCAAGCTCGTCGTCAATTTCGTGTACGACGGCAAACCAGGCGAGTTCGGGAAAGGCGGGAAGATCATTCTCTCGGCGAATGGCAAAGTGGTCGCCGAGGGGCGGCTCGAAAAAACGATCCCGATCCAATTCGGTCTCGGCGAGGGCCTAGACGTTGGCATGGACGTGGGCTCCGCGGTGGACTTCACTTACAAGTTGCCATTCCAGTTCACCGGCAAGATCCAGCAAGTAACGGTCGAATTAAAGTAACCTCTGCAAGGAGTGACGTGATGTCACGACAAATGCGTTTAACCGTGATGGCCGTGCTCTGCACGGGTGCTTTGTTCGGTTGGCTGGTTGCCTCGGGCCGATTGGTCAGTCTCAGCCATGCACAAGAAAAGAGCGCCGCTGCGGCTAGTGCCGACGGCGCCCAGCTTCCCCAGCCCGATCCGGCGTTCAAGGGAAAGATCGGTGAGACCTACAAGGACTCGACGCCGAGTTACCCACAGCCCTTGAGAGCACCGGCTGGCAGCCCAAACGTGCTGCTTATCCTTTTGGATGATGTCGGGTTCGGAATGTGCGGCACATTTGGTGGCCCGGTCCCAACGCCAACTATGGACAAGCTTGCGAATAACGGCTTGAAGTACACCCACTTTCACACGACCGCGCTCTGTTCGCCGACGCGGGCAGCCTTGTTGACCGGCCGCAATCATCACAGCGTCGGCACCGGCGTCATCATTGAATGCGGCACGGGATATCCAGGCTATACGGGCATCATCCCACGGAGCACCGCCGTCGTCGCCGAGACGCTCCGCGACAACGGGTATGCCACGGCAATGTTCGGCAAGGCCCACAACACACCGGAGCCGGAGATCAGCCCGGCAGGTCCCTTCGACCGCTGGCCGACCGGCCAAGGATTTGAATACTTCTACGGCTTCAACCAGGGCGAAACGAGCCAGTACTACCCAGTGCTGTATCGCAACACGACGGCAGTCAATGCCCCGAAGACGCCGGAGCAGGGCTACCACTTCAGCGCGGACATCACCGACGAAGCCATCGCCTGGACCAGCAACACCCGCGCGGCCAATCCGGACAAGCCTTGGTTTTGTTTCTTCAGCACCGGGGCCGCGCACGCGCCGCATCATGCACCGCCGGAATGGAGGGCCAAGTACAGCGGAAAGTTCGACCACGGGTGGGACAAGCAGCGCAAGATGACCTACGAGCAGCAAAAGAAAATGGGGATCATTCCAGCCGGCGCGAAGCTCACACCGCGGCCCAAGGAAATCCCGGCCTGGGAGGTTCAGCCTGCGGAGGCCAAAAAGGTCTACTGCCGCCTGATGGAGAATTATGCGGCCTTCATGGCCCACACCGACTTCCACGTCGGCCGGCTGATCGAGAGCCTCGCAAAGTCCGGCGAACTCGACAACACGCTCGTTTTATTTATCGTTGGTGACAATGGTCCCAGCGCGGAAGGCGGGCTCGAAGGAACCTTTAACGAAGTCGCCAGCCTGGTCGGCTTCAACCCCGGGCTGGCCAGCATCGCCAAACGGATCGACCAGATCGGCGGACCAGAATCGGAGCCGCATGTCCCGGTTGGCTGGGCCTGGGCAATGGCCACTCCGTTCCAGTGGACCAAACAAGTTGCCAGCCACTTCGGTGGAACTCGCAATCCGTTGATCGTGCATTGGCCCAAACGGATCAAGGCCAAAGGCGAAACCCGCACTCAATACCATCACGTGATCGACGTAGTGCCGACGATTCTGGAAGCGTGCAAGATCGCTGCGCCAAAGATCGTCAACGGCATCGCCCAGAAGCCGATCGAAGGCGTTTCGATGATGTACACGTTCGACAACGCGAAGGAGAAAAGCAAGCGGACGACGCAGTACTACGAGATGTTCGTGAACCGAGCCATTTACAACGATGGCTGGCTAGCATGTAGTCGTTTCGGAGTGCCGTGGACCACGGCCGGCAAAGCGGGAGACTTTCTCAAGGCTCCGTGGGAGTTGTACAACCTTGACGCCGACTTCAGCCAAGCCGACGACGTTGCAGTTAAGAATCCGGAGAAGCTGAAGCAGCTCCAGGCGTTGTTCGTAGAAGAAGCAAAGAAGTACGGCGTCTTGCCACTGGATCCGCGCCTGGCGGAGCGGCTCGATTCGCGAAATCGCGTCGCCGGCGAGGCCCGCACAAGCTGGACCTACTACGGCAACAACGTCCGGCTGCCGGAGCCGATCGGCCCGATGGTTTACCCCAATTCTCACACGATTACCGCCGACCTAATCGTTCCGGAGAATGGTTGCGAAGGGGTGATCGCTTGCGCTGGCGGCATCTCTGGCGGATGGACCCTCTACATCAAGGACGGCAAGCCAGCGTACCACTACAACATGGCCGACTTTGAGTTCTACAACGTCGACGGCAAGGACAAGCTCCCGGCCGGCAAGGTGACCCTGAAGCTGGAATATGCGTCAAAAGGCCTCCCAAAAGGAAGCACGATTAGTGACGGAGCGACAGTAAAGCTGTTCGTTAACGGCAAGCTGGCCGCCGAAGGGGAGACGAAGAAAGCAATGTTCCGCCACGGCGTCGAGCCGTTCGAGGTCGGTCGCGATTCGATTTCGCCGGTCAACGCCGACTACATGACGAAGTTGCCGTTCGCGTTCACCGGGTCAATCGAAAAGATCACGTTCGACGTGACACAAAAGAAGTGATGCTCCGTTCGCTTCGCAGAATCGGTCTGCCAAGAGTTGTTAATCACAGGCGGGCGAGTTTCGCACTCAGACGATTATTCGCACCAACACGGATCTCTCCCTCTCCAATCCGCACTGAAAAGTTGGGCTATGCTGCACCAAGCCTCCCTGGATCAGCATCCATCGGCATCTCAACATCTCGTGAAAAGCTTTGATTCTTGAGAATCCCATTTAACTACCGGGTCTGTTGAAAAAGTCGGATTTTCGATGGGGGTCGCTGGTTGGTGGAATTGGCGAGAATTGCTTGCCTAGCCACCAAGCCGTCAGCCATTGGCAAAACGGGAAGAGGAGGCGTTTGAGGTTCTGGGCCATTGCACTCAGGTAGGCTTGGATTTGCACTTTTGGCCGGCCGCGGTACTTCGCGCGCGACAAGCAGTGGCTCTGCTTCGCCTCGGCGAAGAACCCCTCGCTGACCACCATCTAAGAAACCCGGCCCCGTGGTCCGAAAAACGGGGTCCACTTCACAACCCCTTCTGCTTGCACTGCTCGACGATTCGGCGGAATACTGACTCGAAGATCTCGGTGCCGTAGCGGTCGCGGATGCGGGTCAGCGACGAGTGGTCGGGCACGTCCTCCGTGAGCGACAAGCGGCAAAACCAGCGGTAAGCGAGATTGTAATAGACATCTTCACAGAGTTGCCGTTCCGAGGCGACGCCGAAAAAGTACGCCACCAGCTGCATGCGAAAGTAAGCCTCCGGGTCGATCGACGGCCGCCCTTGTTGGACTGCGTACCGAGGAGCCGTCAAGTCTCGGATGAACGACAGGGCCCGAGACCGCCTCTCGCCTGCGGACTGCTGCCATGGACCCAGATTGCCAGTGGCATGGGCCGGGAACGTTCGGACGGAGTCCACAATGTTCCGACGATCTTATCTACGCCGTGCGCGGAAAAGACGAGTTCCGTGGCCACGAACGGCGGGCTCTGGGGTTTTGGCGTCTCGCCGGCTCTCGCGAGACGCGCGCTACCCCAAATGGAAATGGCAACGAAGCCAGTGAAAACAAGCCAACGGATCCGTGGCATAACCATAAAACGATGGAGCCTGATCTCGAAAAAGCGGAGAATGGATCGACCAGCCGCACAGTCAATCCTAGCCGCCATCTAGGGCCAAGGGAACGAAGCACCCGCGATTGAAGATCAGGCAACGATGCGTCAGGGCATCCGGGAATGAAAGCGATGCACAACGACAACCAGATACTTCCAGGCCCAGAGTGAGAAGCTCCAGGTTCCCCAGATGGTGATGATCCATCTTAAGGTTTGGGCGAGGAATCGTCGGGCCCGGGTCCGTTATTGCCGGCAAGAGATCTGTTGTCGTGCGGCTGTCTTGTTCCTTACGAGTTAATTGCTCATCGGCATCAATGGTTGTGGGTGCTCGACCCGGCCGGCGGGACGTTGGCCGCGCCCGATCAGGCCTACATCGCCCAGTTCCCGGCGAGCCTTGTCGGCCATCTCCCGTAAACGCGCGACCACGTCCGGATGCTCGGCGGAAGCCTCCTTCATCTCGCCGACGTCTGAGCGGACGTCGTACAACTCAATCGTTGGCGGCTGACCACGGCCGGGCAGGTTGCCATGCTTTTGTGCCAGCGGCAAGTAGAGCTTCCACCCGCCGGCACGCACGGCCTGCAATTGATCCCTGAAGTAATAGCAGAAACCTTCGTCGTCCCAGGGCGAGCGGGCCTGGGGCAGGCCAAGAAGTATGGATCGAATGTCGTGACCGTCGATCTTTTGTGGCGGTGATGGCGCGCCGGCCAATGCGGCGAGCGTCGGCAGCAGATCCAACGACGAGCAGAGTTCATCGCAGACCCGGCCGGCCGGAACCCGTCCTGGCCAACGGACGATACATGGAACGCGCATCGCGCCCTCGGAGGTGTCGTATCCCCAGCCCTTGTACGGAGCGCAGCTTCCCTGTGGCGGATGCCGATCGACGGCCCCGTTGTCGGAAGTCCAGATGACAATCGTCCGCCGTTCCAAATCCAGGCGTGCCACAGCCGCCAAAATTTCGCCCGTCGACCAGTCCAACTCTTCCACGGCATCGCCGTAGGCGCCGTTGTTGCTCTTGCCGCGAAACGCCGGGCTGGCGAACGGACGGTCCGTCGAGCCCGGCGTAATGTGCGGTAAATAAATGAAGAACGGACGTTCGCGGTTTCGCTCCATGCAGGCGATCGCCGCGCTCGTGCAACGCTGAACCAAATAATTGCGATCGACCGGGGCCTCGATTACGCGATCGTCTTGAAGCAGCGGCAACTCGGGCCAGGCGTCGGGCTGCTTGTCCTTGGTCATGTCGTCGCTGTAGGGAATGCCGAAGAACGTGTCGAACCCCTGGCGCGTGGGCAGAAACGGCGGCTGGTCTCCCAGGTGCCACTTTCCGAAGATGGCCGTCGCATAGCCCGCTTGTCGAAGCACTTTGGCCAGGTTCGTTTCGTCCGGCGACAGCCCCTTGGTGTCGACCGGCCGCAGTACGGCCCCGTTCGAGCCGTTGACATGCAGATTGATGCGACGCGGGTAACACCCGGTCAGCAGCGCGGCTCGGCTTGGCGTGCAGACTCCACTGGCCACGTAGAAACTGGTGAATCGCGTGCCTTCCCGGGCCAGGCGGTCGATGTGAGGCGTACGATGGAGCTGCGATCCGCAGCAGCCCAGGTCGCCATTGCCCAGGTTGTCGACAAAGAAAAGCACAATGTTGGGAGGGCCTCCGGTGCCACTCTCGTCGGCCACACATGGGTGCTGCACAATGATCGGGGCGATCAGCAGCACGATGCTCATCCACGGCCAATATTTCATCTGGGATTCCCCCATGTAGTCTCTCATCGCGTGCGCCAATCTAACCTGGAATAGCCCATATAGGCTCCGCTCGGATATGCTCCGAGGCGGCAATTGTCCCTCCGTTTAACAGAGGGGGCCAGTGACTTTCCAATCATCGCGCCGATTCCCCCGTCCCAAGGGAGCCCCTCTGGCGATCGTGAGGTTCGACAGCCGGCGTACTGACTCAGCCGACAACCCGACATAGGTGGCAGCGTCCTGGATGTTGAGAAATCGAGGCTGGGGTTGGTCGTGACTGCGCAAGCAATGCGTCAAGTCTTTCGGCAATGCCCTTCAACAAAACTGTCAGATCCTCAGGTCTGGGGTCGGCTGGCGCTATTGAACGTGGGTTCATCGCGAAATCCTTGTTAGGACAACCCCGTATCCGTCGATCCGGACTGCCGTTACATATCCGTGGATTAGTGGCGATGGACGCGGTTCGAATTATTTCGCACCGGCGGTCGTGGCCGGCAGGGCCTGTTTCCAGCCGGCTGCCAGTTGCGCTTTGAGTTCGATCAGCACGTCCGCGCAGCCGGGATCGCTTGCCAAATTCACGTAGTCGTCCGGATCGGACTGCTGATCGTACAGTTCGATCGCCTGGCCTTCTGCATCCCACTGCGTGTATCGCCAGCACTCGGTCCGGATACTCCGCCCCAACGCTTTTCCCCGCGAGGCCACCGTGAATGCGGCTTTCTTCCAAGCTCGATTAGGTTCGTTCAGTAGTGACCGAAAGCTAGATCCTTCCAGACCGCTGGGCGCGGCAAGCCCACACACGTCGCACAACGTCGGATAGAGATCGACTAACTCCACCAAGGCAGTTGACGCCTGGCCGCGGGCCGACATTCCCGGGACCGAAACCAGGAGCGGAACGCGGGCCGAGAGTTCAAACAGCGTCGACTTGTTCCACCAGTTGTGTTCACCAAGATGGTAGCCGTGGTCGCCGAAAAAGATCACGATCGTATTCTCCCACAGTTGCCGACGATCAAGCACTTCAAGCAGCTTGCCAACCTGGGCATCGGTGAATGAGACGCCGGCCAGATAGGCCCGCATGAATTCGTGCCGATCGCGATCGGTGAACTTGCTGAAATCGAGTCCACCGAAGGCCTGACGCAGTTCGGGCGTGCGGTTGGCCGGCAACGCAGGCACTTCGATCTTGTCGGGCGGATAAAGATCGAAATATTTCTTCGGCGCGAATGAACGGATCGTGTGGCTTGTGGAAGCCGACGGCCAGCAGCCAGGGCGGGTCGCCGGTGCGCTCCAATTGGCGAACCGCTTCGGCGGCCATCTGGCCATCCGGCTGATCTTCGTCGTCTCCCTCGGCCGCCAGCCACCGGCACCAACCGCGATTTCCGCCGGGATAGGTCAGGTCGCGTCCCTCGCCCTGCTGGCCTTTTTTCGTTGCGCCGAAAACGTACGATTCGGTCCAACTTCGTTCGCGGTCGTCCTGCGAGGCCAATTTGCCCCCGGCATGAAAGACCTTGCCGATGCTGACCGTACGATAACCGCTGGTGCGAAACAACTGCGGAAGCGTCACGACGTCGCGGAGGCGATCCCGAAAGTAAACCTCGTTCGAGAGTACTTGCGTGGTTTCCGGACGCAGGCCGGTGAGGAGCGACGTGCGGCTGGGATTGCAGACCGGGTACTGACAATAGGCCCGCTCGAATCGCAGGCTGCGTGCCGCCAGCCGATCGATGTTCGGCGAGTGGACATGCGAGCGGCCGTAGCAGCCGAGTTCCGGCCGCAGGTCGTCAGCGATGATGATTAACACGTTGGGCCGCTCAACGGCCGCGGCGATTCCCGCGAGTGCCGCCACGAGCCAAGCGATAACCGCCGAGAGCGTCAAGAAATAAACAAATGGGCGTCGAATAACCACAGTCGAAGCGAAATGGTTCTCGGGGAGGAGGCCTGCGGGAACGCTTCGACCAGCTAATCAGGCTCCGCAGCGATTGTCAAGTTTTTTGTACGGACTGTTTCCAGTTCGGGTTGGCACTGTCGCTTCACTGGCACACTCTAGCGACTGAGGCTTGCGGGTCCCCTTGATCTTCCGGAGCTTCGTCCGGGCATCCTGGGCCGCCGCGTACAGTTCATCCAACGCGGTGCATGCCGCGTCGACTTGGCTAATCAACTCGTCCACGGGTTGCCGGTTCAACCGCTTGGCCAGTTGCTCCAGATTTTGTTCTAACTTAGGGCGCGCACTTGTTCTCCCACATGTCTCGCAGCCATAACATATTCCTCAGTGCCGCGAGTGGCCCCACCATCTTCACTTCCACAAACGGTCTGCCACCCTGCGACCGTTTGCCAAATTCTTCTTTGATCTTGGCATCCAGTTGTCGGGATTTCCATTGATGTTTCTGGCATTGCATGCGATACCAGTCTCGCCTTTGCGCGTTCTCGACTGTGAGTAGCCTACAGACATGGGTAAAGGTTAGCCCCTTCAAGGTCCCCAATGCTCGCTTGGGGTAGGTCCGGCTGAAATCGCGGGCGGCGTATAGAAGCTGCGTCGCTGCCTGAGATTTCTTGCCCGACAGTAGCTCGACAAGCTCATTTATTTTACTTGCGCGGTATCTGCGTTCCGGCCTCAGCACGTCGACCAAGCGACCGACCTCATGGTGCCACGCTAAATCGCTGCGTTTATTTGCGAACATCTCTTTGAGTTTGGCAACTGCTGCGGTGCTATCCGTGCGTTTGTATTTGGCGGGTGATTTGGCCATATGACATCGCGCTCCTAGAGAATGGTTGCCCCGGCCGGCCACAGTCTCCTATCGTAAAGACGCAGCCGGGTAATTCCAGCCAATCGCTGCGAAAAGTAGGTTGGCTGCTCGGGGAGGCCGTCACGCCGCTGTCTCCGCACCGCACGGCTGATCACCGCTTGCTCAGGCGACGCCTAGCTAGTCGCGGTAGGGCCAGGCGTCACGAAGCTGTTGTACGGCATCCCTTACATTTCCGATTAGCGCGCTAATCAAATGTAGGCCACGAAGGGTACTGCTCAAACGGGACTGGGTGTCTCTTCCGGGAACAAACCCGCGCCACATCGCCAGAGAGGCCCTGGGAAGCTGCCGAACGGCCAGAGACGGCCCCAGGCCGCGTCTGAGGCCCGCAACCACCCAGGGCCTCAAGGGGCTCTGCTGGCCGATGTGAAGCTGAGTAAGCTGCGATAGCTTATTGAGGAAGTGATCACCAAAAGTCCAAGTGCCGATTGCAAGTGACGGGGCTTCCGCATTGCCCGAGTGTGATCTCGGACAATTGACGCTACGAGGAACCGCAGGCATGGAATGGCCATCTCCGCTGGCCTTTTTCAGGATTCTGCTATTCGTCCAGCCAATTCAACAAGGGATTGGCTAGCAGCGAATCAACGGCGTCGACCGGTGAGCGATTATTTGCCGATTGAGTGGCAGACGCAACCGACGGTTTGACGGATGATTGCGGAGGCTCGGTCGATCCTGCCCTCACGAGTGCCGAAAGGGAGGATGACGAGAGATTGCTGTTGCTGACCGGACCACTAACCTGGCCGGCTGCCACGACGGCAGGACTTACGACCGGATCGCTGCTTTGCGTTGGCAACGGCAGGCTGATTTCTGCACTCACCAGGGGTTGAGCAGTCGCCGGCGAACTTGCAGCGCTGCCGGCGGCGCTCGCCGCGCTGGAAACGCTGTTGGCGCCGGTCGTAGAATTCGTCACGGCCGGCGTGGTGCTTAAATAGTCGATAATCGCCAGCGCATCGGCCGGAACGACGGCGCCGAGGCCCAGCACATCGTAATAGTCGGAACCGGCGGCAAAAGTCGGCGGTAAGATCGTGCCCGCCGGTTGGGTACTCAAATAATTGATCACGGCCAGCGCATCCGCCGGCGTGATCGGTCCGCCCGTGCCCAGCACGTCCAGCGGATTGACCGGGTTCTGCCAAGGCGTCGCGGCAGCCGCCTGTCTGATTTTCACACTTAAGGCTTTGGACGTACTGGTCGTGTAATCGGTGCTGCCTGCGTACACCGCCGTGATCGAGTCGGTGCCGATCGGCAGGGTGCTGGTAGCGAACGTGGCTTGAGCGCCCCCTGTCACCGGACTGAGCGTAGCAGCGCCCAAAGTTATACTCCCGTCTTTGAATGTCACGGTCCCGGTCGGCGTGCCGGTGCCGGGCGAGGTCGGCACTACCTTTGCCGTGAACGTGACGGATTGGCCCGACGTCGCCCTGGTGCTGGAGGCGCTGAGCGTGGTAGTGGTCACCGCTTGGGCCACCGTCTCGGCAAGCACCGCCGACGCGCTTTCTGAAAAACTCGCGGAAACACTCTCGATACCGGCGTAGACGGCCGTGATGGAATGACTGCCGACCGTCAAGGCGGACGTCGTGAATGTGGCTGTGCCGTTGGACGCCGATGCGGTTCCCAGAACGGCGTTCCCATCACTGAAGGTAACGGTGCCGCTAGGTTTGGTTTTTCCGCTGGAAGCCGTGATCGTGGCCGTGAATGTGACCGACTCGCCATAGACCGAAGAATTGTCCGACGATTTGATCTTGGTTGTGGTAGCGATGGGTACCGGCGTGACGATCAGTGTACCATTGACGTAGGAAATGCTGTAATTGGTTTCGACCGCGCCACTGACCGTGATCGGGTAGGTGCCCACGGGACTATCGGTGGCGGCAGTTGTGGACAGAGTCGGCTGGGTCGAGAGGCTCGATAACGTGTCGCCGACGACGAAGCCGGCGGCAGTGAACGTCAGAGGCGGGTTGGCAGAGTCGACGACCTTCGTCAGGTTGTTGGCGGTGATGGTTAGCGGCGCCTGGCTGATGGTGAACGTCAACGGGCTGCTTTGCGCGGCGGTGTAATCGGCGCTGCCGGCAAACGAAGCTACCACCGTGTAGGTGCCCACCGATGTCGGAGCGCCGCTCAAAGCAGTGTCGGTGGCGCTGGTCCCTGAATAATAGATCAGGCTCGGAGTCACTCCTTCCAAACTGGCGGTCATGGCCATAAAGGCGACGCCGTTATAGGTCCCGCTATTGTCGGTAACGCTTACGATGGGCGTGGCCTTGCTAATTGTGAACGTGGTGCTCGCCGTGCCGCTGGTATAGTCGGTGCTGCCGGCGAAGCTGGCCAGCACCGTGTACGTACCCACAGTTGTCGGAGCGCCGCTCAAAGCTGTTCCCGTGGCACTCGTCCCCGAATAATAGGTCAGTGTCGGTGTCACGCCTTCCAGGCTGGCGGTCGTCGCGGCGTAGGCCGAACCGTTGTACGTTCCGCCACTATCAGTCACGCTCACGTTGGGCGTCGCCGGACTGGTCAATACCAGATCGTTGCCGTCGGCCGCCTGGTAATTCGCGTGGAATGAATAAGCAGTTGCCTGGTAACTTAAAGTGACCGTGCTGCCTTGCCCCAGGTTCGAGAAAGTGCCGCTGATGAGGTTGCTCGCCGCCGGCGTCGCTGTGTTGTTGATGATCGTGAGTTGCATTCCCGGCGTCGGGGCAAAACCTAGCGTCAAGTTGAGCGTCTTTCCGCTGGCCGAAAATCCGTTCGTCGCCAACGGCGTGCCGGTGGCAAAAAGCGTCGTTTGGATACCGCCCGTGCCAGGCGTCAAGATAACGGTCCCGCCATTGCCGTTGAGCCCCGTGGCGGAGCCCGACGCGTCGTCAAGGGTGATCTGGCCGGAGCCAGCGGCTGACTGGATCACATTGAGCGTCGTGCCGGTCGTGGTGGTTGGCGAAGCGGTGGAAAACGTAATGTTGCCGGTTTGAGAGCTGTCGCCAATCGTGACCGTGCCTGTGCCCGTGGTGGTGATCTGGGCGAGTTCGGCCGAGGTGAGGTTGATGCCAGCCACCGGCGTGCTGTTCGTTCCGCCAATCAACATCGGTCGCGACTCGACCGAAGACTGAATCACGACGCCGCCGGCCGTGGGCGTGGTGCTGGATGCTGAGAACTTGCAGACCGTAGAGTTGTCAGCGTTAGCAACGTATAGGTTGCCGCTGGAGTCGAACGCCAGATCGCCGGGGGCGGACAAACCGGTTGAGTACGTGGCTCTGGCCGTGGTGCTCCCAGGCGCAAACTTGCTTACCGTGCTGTTGCCAACATTGGCCACGTACAGGTCCCCGCTGGAGTCGAAGGCTAGGGCATGGGGATCAGACAAGCCAGCGGAGTATGTGGCGCTGGGCGTGGTGCTCCCCGGTGCGAATTTACTCACTCTATTGTCGCTGGAATTGGCAACGTAGAGATTGCCATTGGAGTCGAAAGCCAGGGCGATCGGATAGTCTAAGCCGACGGAGTACGTGACGCCGGCCGTGGTGCTTCCCGGCGCGAACTTGCTCACCGTATTGTTGCCCAAATTGGTCACGTAGAGGTTGCCGCTGGAGTCGAACGCCAGGGCATAAGGATGGGACAGACCTGTGTAGGTGTTGCTGGCCGTGGTGCTCCCAGGCGTGAACTTGCTCACCGTATTGTTGCCCAAATTGGTCACGTAGAGGTTGCCGCTGGAGTCGAACGCCAGGTCGTCGGGCTCGGAAAGACCGGTGGAGTAGGTAGCGATGGGGATCGTGCTCCCCGGTGCGAACTCGCTCACGGTATTATTGCTATTGCTGACAACGTACAGGTTACCGCTGGAGTCGAACGCTAGGGCGCGGGGATCTGACAAGCCGGCCGAGTACGTGGCGGTGGTCGTGGTGCTTCCCGGCGCAACTCGTTTACCGTATTATTGCCTTCGTTGGCCACATACAGGTTGCCGCTGGAGTCGAACGCCAGGACGTCGGGATCCATTAGACCAGCGGGGTACGTGGCACTAGCTGTGGTGCTCCCAGCAGCGAACTTTTCCACAGTGCTGCTCGAAAAATTGGCCACGTACAGGTTGCCACTGGAGTCGACGGCCAAGGCGTCGGGACCGGAAATGCCGGCAGAGTACGTGGCACTGACCGTGGTGCTCCCCGCCGCGAATTCGCTCACCGTATTGATTTGATCGTTCGTTACGTACACATTGCCGCTGGAGTCGACGGTCAGCGATTGGGAGCTCGTCGAACTACCGTATAAGGTGGCACTGGGCGTGGTGCTCCCTGGCGCGAATATGCTGACCGTGCTGGTGCCCAGGTTCGTCACGTATAGGTTACCATTCGCGTCGAAGGCCAGGGCGAATGGATTGCTAACCCCGGTGAGCGCTGCGCTTACCGTGGTGCTGCCTGGCGCGAACTTGCTCACGGTGGTGCCGTCTTCGTTCGCCACGTACAAATCGCCGCTGGAGTCGACGGCCAAAGACGTGGGATCGTTCAGGCCGGAGTACGTGGCGCTGGGTATGGTGCTTCCGGGAGCGAACTTAATCACCGTGTTGATTGCAGAGTTGGCCACATACAGATTGCCACTGGAGTCGACCGCCAGGGCTAGCGGATCGGACAGGTCGGCGGAGTACGTCGCGCTGGCTGTCGTACTGCCTGCCGCGAACTTGACCACTGTATTGTTCGCAGAACTGGCCACGAACAGATCACCGCCGGAGTCAAACGCCAGGCCGGCGGGCTCGGACAAGCCGGCGGAATACGAGGCGCTGGCCGTGGTGCTTCCCGGCGCGAACTTAAGCACCGAATTGCCTTCGAAGTTGGCCACGTACAGGTTGCCACTGGAGTCGAAGGCCAGGGCCGAGGGACCGGACAGACCATAGGGAAACGTGGCGCTGGGCGTGCTGCTCAACTGGCGATTGGCCCCGACCACTGCTGGATTGCTGCTGGTATCGATGTTGACGTCGGCCCCGCGGAGCGTGATGGCGCTGGTCGACGTGTTGGACGATGTGACCGTCGCCCCCGCGCTAACGGTCAGCGTGCCCGTGCCATCGTCGCCGCTACCGGCCGCCGTGACGTCGGCCGCCAGCGTCAGCGTGCCGGCGCCGCTGATGACGGCGACTCCGGTTCCCACGGTCACCGCCCCCGTGGCTTGAAGCGTGATCGATCCGCCGTTGCTAAGAACATTGCCATCGGCGGTCAACGGAGCATTCGTGCCCGCGGCAACGAGGCTGATCGCGCCGCCGGCGGTCGTGACATCAGCGCCGGCGTTGATCACGACTGCACCGCTGGCCGTGGCCGTCAGCGCCGAACCGGCCGTGAAGAGTGAAGTCCCGGAAAAGCTTAGGCCGGAAGACGATTGGGTCAACGTGATGACGAAGTTGTTCGCATAACCGCTCGGCCCGCTGCTAACAAAAGCGACCGAATCGCCGCCACTGCTGCCGGTGTCGGTGATGTTGATCGCGCTGGTCAGCACGCTGATTCCGGCGGCGGTCACCGTCAACGTGCTGGTTCCATTGCCAGTGACATTCGCGTCGTTGGTGCCGGTCCAGGTGGAGGACGCCAACGAAAGAATGTACGAGTTTCCCGTGCTGACGATGCTCATCTGGTCGTTGGCCAACAGGCCAAGATTCAACACCGGGGCGGCATCCGCAAACGTGGCCAGCATCCGCCGGCCTTCCAACACCTCAAATCCGAAGTGGCGAAATAACTCGCCAGGCCTAGGCGATTTATTGGCTCGCCGGCGGCGCTTCTTTGACGGCATGACTCGACTCCGGAATGCTCCATTTGGATACCACCTGCACGTTTCGAGCGGCAGCACGCCAATTTGCCGCCCACCTAGTATTACTCCGTTAACTAATCTTGGCCGATTCCGCCGCATCTGGCAAGATCGGTGGCATGGATGCACGGAAGCTGAGCAAGCTGCGGAAGGATTTGGCGGCGTTCCTGGACGTCGTGGTCGGAACATTGGGTAATGCGCGACGCCGACGATGGTGCGAGGCTTATGTGCGTGGCGTGCTGCTCGACGGGCAACGCAAGAGTATCGAGCCGATGGCGGTTCGATTGAAGAAGATCGAGGAAGGCGAAGAAGACTACGAACAGGCGTTGCAACAGTTCATCAATCAGAGCCCTTGGGATGAGCAAGCGGTGCTCGACAGCTTGCAGACCTGGGTTGGGCGGCAATTTGGCACGGACGGTTACCTGATTCTCGATGACACCGGTTTTCCGAAGCAGGGGCAGCATTCGGTCGGCGTGGCCAGACAGTACACGGGGACTTTGGGCAAGGTGGCCAGCTGTCAGGTCGCCGTTACTCTCCAATTAGCGACCAATCGTGAGGTGCTCGGACTGGATGCTCGGTTGTACCTTCCCCAAGCTTGGTCCGACGACCATGAACGTTGTGAGAAATCTGGCATTCCAGCCGACGTGCCGTACCAGCCGAAGTGGCAATTGGCCCTGGCAATGCTGCGCCGCGCCCGCGTCAATGGTTTGAGCGGCACGATATTAGCCGACAGCTTGTTCGGCACCGTGACTGAATTTCGACAACAGTTGGCCGCCAATGGTTGGGCCTACTGTGTCGGCATCGATTCAACCTTAAAGGTGATTGCCGCTGATGCCGACCTCGGACCAGTGCCGGAATATTCCGGACGTGGCCAACCACCGACGCGACCGCTGAAAGTTCGGGCCGGAACAAAGTCGCCGAGCGTCAAGCAATGGGCTGTCGTACATGCTGCCGACTTCCGCAAAGTGACCTGGCGAGAGGGAACGAAAGGAAAAATGGCGGGGCGCTTCGCTGCCTGGCGCGTCCGACCGGCACACAAACTCTCAGCCGGCAAAGAGCCACTGGAAGCGTGCTGGTTGCTGGTGGAATGGCCAGGAGACTCCGATCATCCAGCGAAGTTCTTTTTCAGCAACTTGCCAGCCACCACGAGTCTGAAGCGATTGGTGGCCACGGCGAAAAGTCGCTGGTGGATCGAACATAGCTATCGGGAACTGAAGGACGAACTCGGACTGGATCATTTTGAAGGGCGGTCGTGGCGTGGCTGGCATCATCACGTCGTGCTGGTGCTTTTGTCCTACGCTTTTCTCCAAGACGTTCGTCGCCGCCGCGCAAAAAAAGGGGTCTCCGCCTAACGCTGCCGCTGCTCCGCGAACAATTGCAAACTCTCTTGGCGTGTTGGTGCGGCCGATGCCTCCTCTGTGGACAAGCCGTCCCCGAGTTTATCGCCGCACAGCCGCCGTAGTTAACGGAGTAATACTAGCAGCCCGTTGAAGTTTTCGCGCCGGCCCATGGATGGTAAGCTGCGTCCCGCGAGTCAGCAATGGTTGGCCGAGGGAGTCACGGACCGATGGCGATGGGGAAACGGAAACAAGGACAGAAGCCGCTGTTTGTGGCGGCGGAGGACCTGCCCCGCTCAGCCGGGCATCCATTTTACCGAAAACTGAATCAACTTTTGGCGGCAGCCGAGTTTGATCGCTGGATCGAAGATCGCTGCCAGCGGTATTACGTCGAGGAAGACAAACGGGGGCAGCCCAGCATCCCGCCCGGCATTTACTTCCGCATGCTGCTGGTGGGTTACTTCGAGGGACTCGGTAGTCAGCGGGGCATTGCCTGGCGCTGCAGCGACAGCCTTTCGCTGCGGGAATTCCTGGGCGTTCCCTTGGAAAAGCTCACGCCCGACCATTCGACGCTGAGCAACACGCGCAAACGCCTGCCGCCCGAAGTGTTCCAGGAAGTGTTTCAGTTCGTACTGCGGATTGCGGAAGGCAAGAACTTTCTGTGCGGCAAGACGGTGGGCGTCGACTCGACCATGCTGGAAGCCAACGCGGCGATGAAGAGCATCATTCGCCGCGACACGGGCGAAGACTGGCGGCAGTACGTCACGCGGCTGATGCATGAAGAGGGAGTGATCGATTCCGAGCATCAACCGACGGACGAAGAGATTCGCCGCTACGACAAAAAGCGAGAAAACAAGCGTGTCAGCAACGATGAATGGGTCGCGAAGAACGATCCCGACGCGCGGATCACCAAGATGAAAGATGGCGCGACGCACCTCGCGTACAAGGCGGAACACGTCGTGGATTTGCAGAGCGACATGGTCTTGGCGGCCGAGATTCATCCGGCCAATCACAGCGACCACGACACGATGGTCGACAGCGTCATGGCAGCGCAGGTGAACCTGGCCGCGGCCGGCAGCGAGACGAATATCGAAGAAGTCGCGGCGGACAAAGGATACCACAAAGCCGAGACACTCGAATTGTCCGACGGACTTAGCATGCGAACCTACATTCCCGAACCGAAGCGGGCTCACCAGCGGGACTGGGCGGATAAGCCGGCCGAGTATCAGCGCTGTGTTTACAATAACCGCCGTCGCATGAAACGCGCCAAGGGGAAGCGTCTGCAACGGCTGTGGAGCGAACGCGTCGAGCGGACGTTTGCCCACATCTGTGACTCCGGCGGAGCGCGGCGCACCTGCCTCACCAAAATAGAAAACGTGACCAAGCGCTACTTGATTGCGGCCGCGGCGCACAATCTGGGCCGCATCCTGTTCAAGCTGCTGGGAATCGGCAAGCCCAAGGCACTGCAAGGCGGGATGGGTGGCGCTGAGACAATTCTGGAACTTGTGCAGCTTGCCATCGGGCGACTAATCGCTCCAATCCTCGCTATGGCGGCGTGGCTCGCGGCGAGATTCAAATGCGACCGCAAGCCCGCGATTTTTCCGCTGGCTCTCGGAAAAGTCCTTTCTTCAACGGGCGCCTAACCCACCCCGGTCGATCACCGCTTGTATTTCGGCAAGAGTGCGAAACTTCTGGCGTTCGGCCGCCCCTTTCAGTTTGGCCAACTTGTTGGCCGGCGAGGTTTGCAGATACCCCTGCTCAACGGCCCAACGGAACAATTGAACGATCGTGGCTCGCTCCTTGGAGACGGTATCGGCCTTTGCCTTCCGGCGCCGCTCCAATAAATGCCGATCCAAATCGCGCTGAATCACCTGATCACAAGGTTGATCCAGCTTGGCGGCCAAACTGGTCTCCAGGTGAGCCAGGTGCGTTTTTTCGGTGCTCAACGTGGACGCGGCGACTGTATATCGCGTGGCTTTGAATTCGGCAATCAAGGTGTGCAGCGTGAGGTTGTGGGTGGTGTCCGTCGACGACGTGGTCGGCGGCGCCGAGATCATGCCCCAGGGACAGGCGGCAGTGGGTGCCCTTGATCGCGTACAACACCGCTTCGGCTTCGCGGGGATCGCGGGTGTGCAACGTGCGGCGGTAGTGTCGTCGGGCCCAACGAAAGCGGACGTGGAAAGTACCGTTTTTTCCGTCAATGTGGCCATGGCAGTGTGGTCCTCGTGGTTGGACAAACGGGCCGCCGAGTCTGTCTCGGAGCGAACTGCCACGCGGTGCCACACGATGCAACATGACTGCTGCATGTGTCACTTTTGTACCCCCGGCTGCATATAGTAGGCAGCTCGTCGCGAAAGGCAAGCGACGCAAGTTGAAGCAGGATAAGGCACGCGGAAGAATTGCATGCCCTGAGAAACAAGCTGGGGAACTAGGATTCGAATGTAGCAAAACGCTATTTCCCCCCTGTTGGATTTTATTGCGTTGACGTTGCAAGTTACTTGTTTGCAATTACTTGCGAATAACTGCTATTGCCCACTTGTTGTGTGGCAATTGGCCGCATGTCGCCAATAATGTCATCCTTTTGTCATCCTCGAACACCCCGCAAAACAGTCCCGCTCCTCAGCGAGTGCTGGCCAAGGCACTCGGGCAGTAGCCCCCGCCATCGCAGGCCAGGTCACTTCCTCTCGAAGCCTTTGAAATGCACCACCGCCTTCAGGGACGTGATCGGAATCCGCATCTCATTGAACCCGGTGAAGTCCTTGACCGCAAGGAAATCCGTCCCTATCTCCAGAATCGTATGAGTCTGGGGCATCTTCAGGTCGCCTTCGATTACCGTGACGAGATAACGCTCCCCCGCTTCCTTGACGTTGACGTTGACCATCTGGCCAGCTTTCAGCGTGGCAAAAACGCCAGTGGGCTTCGGTTGAACCTGCTGCTGGGCAAATAGGGGTGTCAGCATCAGGGCCACGATCAGAGCGACGACGAGTCCGTTACGAGTTTTCATTTTGTCCTCTGGAGTCTATCACCGTCAGAATCATCGAACACATCACCTTTGCAGTCCCCCCGCCCGGCAACGGAATCGCCTTGTGGCCGTGCAACGCAAAGCCGTAGGAGCCGGTTGAAAATCGTCTCGGTACAGCCTCTCCGATTACGGTCATTCCCAGCGTCACGGTCAGCGGGCCGGTCTGCATCAATTCGTCGAAGGAGCAGCTTGGATATCGGTTCTTCACGGAAGCCTCCCTTCTAGGAGTCCCTTAAAAGAAGTCAGGGGTGTCATGGTATTCCAATGGCCCGGTGATGGGACCCAATCCCAGGTTTTTTCGAAATAATTGTTCGGTTTTGATCTTTGCGACACAGGTACAACGCTACTCACTGCTGGCCGAACGGAGCACGACGCCTCATGGCTCCGCCGTGTCATTCAGCCACGGCTGGCAAAAGCCCATTTCGTTGACAACCATCTCGCCGGAAGGGCTTATCACGAATCGGACGTGGTTGCGGACGAACAGTTCGATGGTCTGATCCCAATCCCTCGCAAGATCCCGTGCGTAGTCCACGATTGCCTCATTCCCCACCGCAACAACAGCCTCGGGAATCGTCACGGGATTCGATCTCGGTTTGCCCGCTGGCAATATGACCGGGGGTTGCCTCCACCCGCAGAACTCCAGCCATAAGCGACGACGCTTCTTGTCCGCAATTATTCGCTTTTCGACGATGCACGGATCAAGGCCCAACGCTTCGATCAACCCCGGCAAGATGCCCTCAACGTCGTCGCCGGTCTGTTCAAGCAAGGTTATCGATTCCATTTCGCAGCCGAGCAATAGAGCCAAGGCGGTGCGACTGACGCAGAGCATTCTTTTCTGTTTCCGCACGTATGCACCTAGTGCCCCGTCCAGGCTAAATATTCGGGTTGCCAGAACCGTCGATTTTGGAGAATCTCCGCGTCAACACGGAGGTTCCAATGAACAAAAAGTATATCGTGCGGCTCACGGACGAAGAACGGGCGATTTGCGAGGCGACCATCAAGAAGGAAACGGGCAAGTCGGAGAAACTGCGCCGGGCTACCATCTTGCTCAAGGCCGACGCCGACGGGCCGGCTTGGGATGACGCCAGGATCAGCGAGGCGGTCGGTTGCAGAACGCGGACGGTCGAGAACGTACGGCAAGCAATTGTCCTCGAAGGCTTCGAGGGGGCGCTGTTTCGCAAGAAGCGAGCGACGTCGCCGACGCCGAAGTTGCTTGACGGCGCGGCCGAGGCGAAGTTGATCGCCCTGCGGTTGGGCAAGCCGCCCGCCGGCTTCGGTCATTGGACTTTGCGGCTGCTGGCGGATCAAATGGTGGAGCTGGAGATCGTGGAATCGATCAGCCCCGAGACGGTCCGTCAGACGCTTAAAAAAACGGCATGACCAAGCGGAAAATCGAGTACTGGGTGATTCCTCCTGACGCCGACGGCGAGTTCGTCGCCAGCATGGAGGAGGTGTTGGAGACGTACCAAAAAGCCTACGATCCCAACTGCCCCGTCGTGTGCATGGACGAGCAACCGGTGCAACTCATCGGCGAGACGCGTGTGCCGATCCCGGCAACCAAGGAGCATCCGGAGCGGGTCGATTACGAATACGAACGGAGGGGGACTGCCAGTATCTTCATGTTCGCCGAACCGCTCTCCGGCTTCCGCCAAGCGACGGCTCGGCCGCGCCGCACCAAGGACGATTGGGCTCATGAAGTCGCCCATTTGCTGGACACCCGCTATGCGGGCGGCGAGGGAATCACGTTGGTCTGCGACAACTTGAACACGCACACCAAAGGGGCGTTCTACGAAGCGTTTCCGCCCGAGAAGGCCCGTGACTACGTGAGGCGGATCCATTTCGTTTACACACCCAAGCACGGCAGTTGGCTCAACGTCGCGGAATGCGAGCTGAGTTGCATGACAAGCCAATGCCTGTCGGACCGACGGATCGGCGACCTCGCGACGCTGCAATCCGAAATTGCCGCCTGGTCAACCCGCGTCAACGCGAAGCAACGAGCCGTCGATTGGCAATTCACGATCGACAACGCGAGAGTCAAATTGAAGCGGCTCTACCCGAAAATTTAGTCTGGACAGGGCACTAGCCGTGATCGGCACTTCCTCATCGTCGTCCTTCAGTTCTCCAAGTCGATGTACACTTCGGCGGGCAGCCGTTCGAGTCGGGTTATGATCGACCGGACGCCTTTGGCCTCAAGCTCTTCGATGCCCGTAAGCAGGAAGTCTCGGCTCACCAGGCTCCGATTGTTGCTGCCGAATGAGCAGTCTGGGTCACTCTCGATGAATGCAGTCCAGGCTTCGTTATGGCCCTTGAAAAGTTCGCTGGCACAAACGAAGACACAGTGTTCGATCTTCATGTTCGGTCTCCTTTGGCCAGTACAGGTACAATCTGACTGACTACTTCTGGCGTGCGGAAAGAATCGTGCAGCCGGGATACCGACGCTGAAGTCGAAACCTCGCCTCGTCGATATTGCGGGCCTCAATCAGCACGTTGTCTACGATGCTGCCGCTTTTAGTTTTGATGCGGAAAACGAACTTCTCGTTCATACAACAACCTCCTTGCCGGTGCCTGTTCGGGCCAGTTTCACCGCCAGTTCGAGCAAGAAGTCCTGAAAATCACGGGAATTATCGGTGGCTTCGGTGACGTGGTGAGCAACTTCCTCCAGCGCCACCTTGACCAGCCGGTTCGGCAAAGCATTCGTTCCGGCCACCGATGATGCTGAACCGGCAAGATCGGCGTTGATGAACACGATTCCATCCCGGTAATAGCCGTTGAGCATCGTTCCTGCGTCAAGGATCGAAGAGAAACACTTCACTGCTGGCTTGTCCTTGCCATTGGTCAGGCGGACTTGCTGAAGCAGTTCCCAAACCAGATCGACCGCTGCTTGAGCATCGGGGCTGGCTTCGGTGATTTCCCGGCCAGAAAGCTCATCAGCCGAAAGAACGGTTGAAGGAGTTTGCAGCCCATATCGGCTTGCTGCATTGACCAGTCCTTCCGGCGCTCGTACCGGCTTGTACCCCTTGCGCTCAAGCTGATCGGCACTTGCTGGCCCGGTCAGAACGGCATCAGCACCAGCAACTTGGAGGAAAGCTTCTTGCCAGTTCCTTTGCCGCTGCGCATCGTCTTCACTGTCTCGGTAGCTCGGCTGCAACGAGTAGGTATCGAAGCTGAACTCCCAGACCGCAAAATCCGAATTCAGCAAATGATTGAACAGAATGGCCAGCGTGGTTTTGTCTGCTCCAGCCAAGGCCCGACCGCAATGGTGCCGAACGTCCCAATCGCTGGCCTTGCGTGCTTCGTCAATCGTCAGGTCGTCAAGGTTGTAATCGAACAGGCTCTCGGTATCCGACGACTCGAACTCTCTAACACGGACACCACGGCGAAAGATCACGGCAGCTTTTCGGTTGCCCAGATTGCGGTTCCTCTTCGGCAAGATCGCCTTCGACAGCGATTCTGGCTCCGAGAAGTGGAGGAACCATTTGCCCAAGTCGTTGTAGAAGGCAAGCACGTCGGTATTCAGCGGCACGAAGACACGGGTGCAGTCCCGTTTTGCCCGAACCTGATTCTCATCGACGATCTCAATCTTCACTCCCGACCAATCGCCACGTTCACGAAGGCTGCGGTCAATGGCGTTTGAAACGAATTCCCGCATGGCCAGCGAGACCTCGTTCCAGTCCTGCTTGCCGTAGTCGAGGACGAATCCCAAGTCTTCCGTGCTGGAACGATTTACGCCTGCGGCATCGGTGCCACCGTATTTCACGACCACACGAGCAAATTCCTTCTCCGCCAGTCCATCGCCAACCGTTTGCGGCTTCGTGCTGAATTCGAACTTCAGGGTTCCCGCAAAGACGACTGGATTGAGTTCGTTGCGGAGAAGAACAGCGACACTGTGCTTATTCCCGCTGCCGAATTGCCCGATGACCCCTTCACGATTGGACGTATCGGCAAGACTGACGCCCAGCACGGTGAAGCCTTCGGGCGGACAAACGCCGATATTTTCGATCTTCAGGTAAGCGGACATGGGAACCTCGTGGTCATTTCAAACGGTGATGGGGGCAACGACGCCAAGTTTGTGGACCCACCGCCGAGCTTTGTCGATTGATTCAAAGGAGGCGTGGACTCCGCCATCTTGCAGCACGTCCACCTTCAGCAGGCGACCATCAGGCAACGGCACGGCATCGGTTTTCGGTCGAATGCCCAAGCTGCCGAAGTGATACGTGGGATGCTGCCAACGCACTCGTCCACCAGCACTCGAACGGATACGGACGATGCAATGGTCGAGGATGGCAGCCCCACCAAGGCTTCGACGATTGGCAATCAGTAACGGCACCTTCACCGGTCCCATGCTTCTTCCGACGTAGCCGTTGATGTCATGTTCTTCGAGCCAATCTCGTCCCGTAGCAGTGTCGCCAAAACTGACGTGCAATCGAGTGCGATTCAGTCGGGCTTGCTCAAGCACCCGCACAACCTCATCAGGGGTGCGAACGTGGTAGCTGGTTCCGTTGACGACCTGATATTGCTTCATGGCACTCATTCGCCTTTGATCGGGAAGAAAGAACGACGGTGAATCAATAATCCTCGGGCAAAAGGATCGTCGTCGAAGACCGATCAGCTTCGGTGATGACCCAGAGCTTCGTGCCGAGTCTCGTGCAATAGGCGCTCATCAGACGTGCGCCATGAAGAAGGGCGTCTTCATTGGCTTGCTGGTCTTCGGCATCGACCTCACCCCAATCGCCGGAGACATGGCGGTGCAGGAAGATGGACGGGGATTGACCAGCTTCAGTGAGTGCGGCCAGGGCAGCGGGCGTTGCAACGGTTTGGCCAATACGGAATCGAGCAGGCATTAGGTCGTCTCCTTTGGATCGGGACGACCAACACAGGTACAACTCTACTCACTCCGGTTGCGGCTATTTGCCCGCAGCCTGCTCCAGTCGTCGTGCGGATTCGTAATCCGACTGCCCCTCAGCGTTGCGGCTTAAAGCTCGCAAGGCATGACCACGATGCACGTAGAATTCAGGTCGATCTGGAGCCAATGCAATGGCCTTCGTGAAGTCCTCGACCGCCTGTTCATACTGCTTCAGGTTGAACCGAATGGACCCCAGATCATCGAAAGCATCGGGATAGGTGTCGTCCCATCGAATGGCTTCATTCAGATCGGCAACAGCCCCTTCGTGGTAGCCATTCGTCGTTCGCTGCGCTGCTCGTGAGTCGTAAATCTGGGCCACAAACCGCTTGTATTCGGCACGTTCTTCCGGGGTGGTCTTGGCTTGCCCGATCACGATATTTCTCACGGCTTCATCATGCTGCCCTGCTTTCGTGAGAGCGTAGGCCAGATTCTTGAAGTATTCGGGCTTCCGAGGTTCAAGCTTCACTGCCTTCTTCAGATCGGCAACAGCTTCAGGGTAATGAGCTTGGTTGAACTGGACGACACCCCTGCCATGCCAACCCGCTCCGAGTCGAGCATTCAATTCAATCGCACGGTTGAACTCGGCCAGGGCGGTCATTTGGTCATCTTCCGCCAACGCTTTGCAGCCCATCTGCACCGCCAGTTCCGCTGACGCTTCCTGCTCGGTCTTCGTCTTGCCAGATAGTGCCGGAAGCTTGGCCATCCGCTCTCGCAAGTTAGCCAGATTGGCGTTGGCTTCTTCAAGTTTTCCAGAGGCCCGTCCCAGCGTGTTACTGGTGGCAGTCTCGGTCTGTTGTTTAGCTCGCTCGACCGATTCTTGGTTCATTCTCTTGGCTTCTTCGGTATCTTCGATTGCTATTGCGACATCTTCCTTGACCTCGTTCTTCGGCTCACGTTGTCCATTAAGCCACCACACGGTGCCACCACCGCCAATCATAAGCGCCAGAAACACAGGGGCGAAAACGCCCTTTGCCCATGACGACTGCTTCGGCTGGGTCATCAAATGCCGAAGTTCGTCTGCGAAATCTTGGGCGGTCGAGAACCGATCAACCGGATTCTTGGCCATCGCCTTCAGACACAACCGCTCAAGCTTGACGGGAATTGAACGGTCAATCGTGCGTGGCGTTCGAGGAGCCTGTGAGACCACCGCTGCCCAAAGTTCCATCGGATCATTGGCCACGAACGGCAGCCTGGTCGTCAGTGACTCGTACAGCACCACGCCGAGACTGTAGATGTCCGTGCGAGCGTCGATTTTGTCCGTCTGATTCTGAAGCTGCTCGGGCGACATGTAGGCCAACGTACCCGCCGAGCGGGATCGCTGCACAACGGGCTGAGTTTCGCTGAGAGCAACGCCGAAGTCCGTGATCTTGGGATTGCCGTTCTCGTCGATCAGGATGTTTTGCGGCTTGATGTCTCGATGGATGAATCCCTGCTGATGGGCATAGTGCAGCGCCTCAGCGATTTGACTTACCAGCCGAACTGCTTCCTCGTGCGAAGGTCGATTCGATTTGATTCGTTCCGCCAGACTGCCAGCCGCAAGCAACTCGGAAACGATGAACGCTTGGTCCCTCTCTCGCCCCACGTCGAAAACCGAGACAATGCCTGGATGCCGAAGCCGGGCCACTTTGCGGGCTTCTTCCAGGAAGCTTTCGGCGTGAAAAGAGACAGAGGCTCTCGGGATTTTGATGGCCACAAGGCGATCCAATTCTGGATCACGGGCTTTCCACACTTCGGCAAATCCTCCCTTGCCGATTGGTTCGAGCAGTTCGTAGCGTCCCACCGTCGTTAGGTGCGGTTGAGCCTGCGTTGGTTCAGGTACAACCGACTTGTCCATCCAAGCGGTGGCCTGCAAGGCTTTGATTCGACGGGCCACGTCTGAAACGAGTTCAGGACATTGGGCACAGAGTTCTTCGGGCGTGGGGGCCTGCCCTTCTTTTTGGGCCGCTTCCCAGCGTTCGATGAGATCGAAAATGCGACTTTCCGTGGAACTCATTCGGGTGATTTCCCCAAAGCCTCGTGCATCAGAACTCGGGCGGATTGCCACCGGCGACGTATCGTTCGTTCCGTGACGCCCAAAGCTTCAGCCGCTTCGCCGTGTGTCAGGCCCTCGTACCAGACCAAGCTGAAGACCTGCTTCTCATCGGCAGGCAGATTATCGACAGCCTCGTGAAATGCGGCCCAATCAACGAGTGACTCGGGTTCCTCGTTTGCTTGTTTCAGATCAATTTCACGAGGCAAGTCCGTGCGATGCCCTTCGGAGTGATGAAAGTTGCCTGATCCTTCAGGGCCAAAATGGTGCCGGGCCAGATCGATCAGCGTTCTCCGAATCTGCGTTGCCGCTAGTCCCATGAATTGTCCCACCGACTCTGGTTGCAAGTCCGAAAGAGAACGGTGCAGCCGAAACAACGTGTCCTGAAGCACGTCGTCGGTCTGTTCCCATCGGGCAAGCCGGTCGTAATTCCCCCTCAGCATCTTGCTGGACAGCACTCGAAGCCGTTCGCAGGCGTGCGCAATGATCGCCACCCTGGCGGAATCATCTCCCTTGCGGTGACGTTCCAGCCAATCGGCAAGTTGCGTCGTTTGTCCTGGTTCTGAACGGTCTTGTTCCATACTCGCTCCGGCACATGGGGGTTCGACTGATTCTACCGATGTGCGGGCTTCTCTTCGAGAAGCGGAAGCCATCGCTACGACAGGACATGGGAAATTCCGATTTTTCCCTGTCCTGTTTCCGTTGCCTTGTCCGCTCTCGATTCTGACGCAAAGGAGCGACGGGCATGACGAAGAACTGGTTTTTCCAAAGGGTTGGCGCAAGGCACGGTCCATTTTCGGCAGACGAACTGCGTGAAAAGGCCGCAAACGGCGAGCTTCGCCCCACTGACCTCGTATGGCGAGAAGGCATGGCTGAACCCGTCGAAGCCCGGTTTGTACCTACGCTGTTCTCCCCGTCGCAGCCACCACCGGATTCTTCCAACGTCTGACGAGTTACGACCCCCTTTTTTAACAGGAGACCAAATCATGGCCGCACCACGACTTCGCAAGGTGAGTTCGCAAAAGGAAATGGAAAACATGATCGACGACTACATTACGCAAGGCTACGAGGTTCTCGAACGTGGGGAACGCTCGACGATGCTGCGCCGCAAAACGTGGGGATCGAGTTCGGGCCATGTCATGTGGTTCTTGCTGACGGTCTGGTGGACGATGGGGTTTGGCAATCTGGTTTACGCCCTGATCGCCCACCATTCCGCCGAAAAAGTCTTCCTCAAATGGGAGCAGGGCTGAACGCTACCTCCCTCGGCACCGCATCATCAGCATCCACGTCTTTGAGGAGAACAACATGGATATCTACGAAACTCAACCGGACTGGAAACAAACCCCTTGGGTTATCGGCTTGCTCTTGGTCTTCTTCTTTCCGGTCGGTTTGTACCTGGTTTGGAACCACCCCGCTTGGCAGACGACGACGAAATGGATCATCACCGGCGTCATCGTCTTCTTCGTCTTGCTGGTAGCATCCCAAGACAAGGGGAAAGCCCCGAACAACGCACCTGTCGCTGCCAAGGCAATCGACCCTGTGCCCACGCAGCAGGCAAAGGCTGCACCGGCGCATGCAACCTCGCCACCCTCGAAAGATGAATCTGGCTTCGAGCTTGGGAAGGAATTCCAGCTTGGCGATTACAAGTACAAGGTAATCAGCGTCGAAAAACGGCAGCAAATTGGGAAAGAGGTCTTCGGCGAGTTCGTCGGAGAGAGGGCTGATGCGGGAGCCACGTTCGTCATCGTCACCTACACCATCGAGAACTGCACGAATGAGAGCCAGACGGTCCTCTCCGACGACTTCACGCTGATCGATGCCCAAGGTCGCAAATACGACACGTCCTCGAAGGTCAGCACGGCGCTGATGCTGCACGAGGGCGACAAGGACTTCTTGCTCAGCCAACTCCAGCCGGGCCTCCCACGGCGAATGCAGCAGGGATTCGAGCTTCCAGAAAAGGCGCTCGAATCCGAGTTGACCTTGCTCATTCCCAAGAAGGGGCTGTTCTCACTTGGTGAAGCCCGGCTGAAGGTGAGGGTTCCATGAGCGCCGAGTTCGCATTTGTGCTTGATTGTTCAGCGATTTTGCCACTTGCTGGGCTCATGGGTAACGGCTGCTTGTCACCCCGATTTCACGCCAGTAGACTGATGGCACCCGTTTTGGGTCGATCTGACGAAGGCCGAATTTGAAAGGACCGTTGAGACATAACCCCGTGGCCGAACGAAGGCTGCGGTTACAACCTGATTTGACGCAACTTTAAGTGCGTCGAGAACTGCTTCCGCATAAACCGCCAACCTGAGCCGCAAGGCTCTTGAAGAGTTGAAGCAGCGCTTGGCCGCTCCCGTAAGGGAGCGCCGCCAAGAGCTGTTCAACTCTGCGCCTTGGCGGGCGCTTGCGGAGCGGCGTTGGTGTGCGCTCCCGTTTTCTTGCGCCTGTCGCAATTCTGGGTGTGCCTCTCTTTGCCACTCCGCAGTTCTGCCCAACTTATCTTGGCCTCCCCTGGCAATGCGGTCTCATTGCTGGAAGGACGTGGCTGAATCGTGGTTGCCACAAAATGCGGCGAAATGAACAGACGTGATCGAGACAGGTCTGACGGTGAAAGGACGAGTCTGTATGGCCGCTGATTACTACTACTTCACAAACGAGCAGCGCATTGGGCCTGTCAGCCCTCAGCAACTCAAAGACCTAGCCGCTAAAGGAGAAATCCTGCCTGACACTCTCGTTTGGAAGGAGGGAATGGCGAAGCCGCAACCTGCCTCGAAGTTGAAGGGCCTGATGGAGCCATCTGCGAAGCCATCTGTCATTTCGGAGCCTACCCGTGGGGCTCAAACGAAGACTGTCCCAGCCACGTCTCCACGCCAACGACATATTCCTATTACCTTTTACAAGTACCTGACGGGGCATTTCGCTTCTGCCCGTGGCCTTTGGGTCTGGTGGGCAATCCTCGCAATTCTTTTAGCCCCCGTGCTTAGCTTTGCCAAGCCGTTTGTGGGATTTCGTGGACTCGTGATCTTTGTGGTGGGAACGGGTGTCGCATCTGCCTTAGCAGGAATTCTCTATTTGATTCAGCGGGTGCTGGCGTTTTACCTTGGTGGCGAGCGTAACCTTCCGACAAATGCACGAAGCCGGATGGCC
Organism: uncultured Planctomycetia bacterium; assembly: GCA_963807715.1. Classification (GTDB taxonomy): domain Bacteria; phylum Planctomycetota; class Planctomycetia; order Pirellulales; family PALSA-1355; genus CAWECK01. Next base: position 253,511 of record CAWECK010000005.1, on the reverse strand, counting down.
CAAATGTCATATGGCTGCTTCGCAATGCTTACGCCATTGGCTGTTCTCTTGGGGGTTGAGTTTTTCTCGCCCCCTCGGGGGATTATAGCGACATTACTTCCTGACTTGCGTAACGCCCAAGAGCGAATACCGGGCAATGTCCTGGCACAGTTAGACTCGTCTGTTTCGGCAAGTGCAGCCGCAACTAATCCGCAAACAGTTCAAGAATCGAATGGCCCGGCCGTAACCACCACAAGATCGGCTGACAACCAATCAAATTCACCACCCACGTCACCGTCCGACTCACCGCACCCTGCTTCTACAAAAGCTAGTGCATCCTCCACACCAGATGCAGACGCACCATCAGAACAAAAGCCTCACACATCTGCCTCGGCAAATGCAGCCGCAACTAATCCGCAAACAGTTCAAGAATCGAATGGCCCGACCGTGACCACCACAGGATCGCCTAACAACCGATCAGATTTACCACCCGAGTCACAATCCGACCTGCCGCAAACTAATTCCAAAAAAGGCAGTCCCTCGCTCGCACCAGATGCAGACGCACCATCAGAGCAAGGGCCAAAGACATCGCCCAAGGCTCAATCATCGCTAGCGCAAGAGCAGCTTGCTCCCAAAGCAGCTACGGATGTCGCCAAATTTGATGCTGGCAGTTCACCAGACGACAAGCCCGTTTCCGACTCAAGTGCGCAGGTTCTTGCGGAAGGTGTTGGTGCCACTTCCGACGAAGCTCTCAAAGACGCATACCGCAACGCTGTTCGGCAGGTGGTAGGGGCAGTCGTAGATGCCGAGACGCTCCTCAAGAACGACGAGATCATCGACGACAAGGTACTGACCTACAGCGGTGGCTTCATCAAGACCTACGTAGAAGTCCCTGGCTCGAAAAAGGTTGCGGGAGGACTGCATCGAATAAAAATCAAAGCCAGCGTGGAACGGCGTGGTGTCATTGCCAAGCTGAAAGCGGCGAATGTAAGCCTAAAACAAGTCGATGGCAAGGATCTTTTTGCCGAGGTAGTAACTCAATTGGACGCCGAGAAAGATGCGGCATCGATACTCAAGAAGCAGTTTGAAGGATTTCCGCAGTCCTGCATAACCGCTTCGATCATTGATAAGCCTGAAAATGCCGGACAGGATGCCGCAACTGCGACTGTCAAACTTACGGTCAAGATTGAGCCCGACTTGATAGCTTACAAGGCATTTACGAGGCAGGTGATTCCGCTCCTTGAAAAAATAGCCAAAGACAAGGGTGAGTTCACTTCGACGTTCAAACCGTTAATCTTCAGAAACGACAACACGGGCATTTTAAGGCTCTCGACAAGAGCACTGAGTGGCGAGTGCCACAGGGGACGGTAGAACGAGACCGTAATGTGTATAAGGCAGCACAAGCATTATCACTTGCAATAGCGACAACTCGCTCAAAGGCTGCTGATCGACTCGACTACAAGTATTACACCCTGGATTTGTCGCTTAAACCATTGCTTTTGGCTGTTGCATCAAGAATGGGTCACTGCAAGCTTCAGCTAGTCGATGGGGATGGTGATATTGTTGCAACCGACCGTTTTGATCCACTATCAAAGCCAGCCAATCCATTACCAACCAAACCAACTGCTCTCATAGATATCGAGAGAGATGAACCGTTACAACTACGAATATCGCCGGTATTTGATTTTCAACATACCGGCTCTGAAGACCACAGACCGTACCTGACCATCCCACGCACCATTACCCTGAGCCACGACGAGCTTAAGTCTATCAAGGGCGCCAAAGTTGAAATCACGTTTGATGAGTAGCCGTATAGCTTCCTTAACCCCGTTGTTTTAGGAGAGTCCCATGAATCGTTGGATTGCCTCCCTCGTTATCGTCACGCTTCTTTACGGAGGCACTTACTCGAACGCCAAGGACGATGATGAAGGCCCTTCGGTCGAGGAGCAGATGGCAAAGATCGCCTCTCTTGGTCCTGGCGTCCAAAGCATTCAAAAGGACAAGAAGGGCCGCATTAAGTCATGCCTAGTGGTCGGAACGGCTCGGATCAGTACGGCTTTGGGAAAGGCGAAGGGTCTTGAATTGGCACGGGACAAGGCGACTCTCGCCTGTTCTACTGAGTTTGTGAAATGGCTCAAGGAAGATGTCAGTGTCTACCAATCCAACGACGGGGAAACGGTGACACTCCTGGAAGGCAATGAGGGAGCGGGCGATGATTCGTTGAAGGAATCCGCAAAATATGTGGAAAAGAACGACAAGAAGATGGAGTCCATTGCGAAAGGAATTGTTCGGGGGCTTCATACGCTTCACAAGGCAGTCGATGGCGATGGCAAGACCTACACTGTCATTAAGGGCTGGAAGGCGGATACCGCAGAAGGCGTGAAGAAGATTGCAGCGGACTCGGCGTCGGATGAACCCGAATCCAAAGCGACGAAGGGCTCCAAAGACGGTTCGGTAGCCAAGAAGGCGGACAAGGACATCGACAGCGAATCCGCCACTTCAGACGACGCTGCGGATTTCCTCCCAAAGCGGAAGAAGTAGGGAGCAAATCGCAGGGGTGCTGGGCCATCGAGGATGACGTGCTTCATTGGCCCAGCCTTGGTCTGAACCGCAAAGGCACCGCCATGAAGCAACTCTTCGCTTTCTGCACGCTAATCAGCATGGCTACAAACGCCTCGGCTCAAGAACCCCAGACGTTTGACCTGGGCGGTCCACGCAAGGCGACCGCCACCGTCAAGCAGACTGACGATGACTACGAAATTAGAGTCAGCCTGATCCCGGTTCGATGTTTTGATCCGGCCTTGAATCGCCAACTTTCGCAAGCAAAGGCACAGTCGTATGCCAGAGAGGCATTGTTACGTCATCTAGGGGGCCGCAAAAAGCAATCGGCAACAATCAGCCGTGCGGAGGTGATGGAAGCCGGGAATGTTGACAGCCGCTTCGTTCTGGTCTTGCGGGTGCCTCTGAAGAGCGTGCGATTGACGGAAGCGACCGAAGCCAAGGTTTCACAAGCAAAGCCTCCAAAGTCTCTGCTCAAGGCCAAAGATGACTACGAAGAGACCTTGGATGTCATCACGACATCGCTCACCGACGAGTTGCTTGCATTCAACGGCAATTCAGCGAAGTTCTACGAAGCTGTCGGTGCTGCCGAAGAACTCGGCGTTACTCGACTAGCTGCGTTGAGCAAGGATATCAAAGCGGATCGCTGGCTTCTCTCGACGGAATGTGACGAACTGTGCAAGGCGGTTGCGGTGACTGAGGAACGCTTCCTAAATCGTCTGCGCCAACGAGTAGAAGAGTTCGAGCGCCAAGCCAAGGAGGCTAAATAACATGAGGTTCAGCGTCGTGATTGGCCTGGTTCTGTTGCAGTTCTCAACGTCGTTCTGCGGGGCTGCTGACAAACCGCAGTTCGCTGATGTCGTCATTGACAAGCAGTTTCAGCCATATCTCCTCAGCAACCCCTTGCTGATGGAATTCACGGGGGCGAAAGTCGTTCGTGATAGGCAAGGGCGGACGATTCTGTTGTCAGTTGCCTCGACCGTCTTGAAAAATGATTCGCCAGCGGAGCGACTGCGGGCAGAGAAGGTTTGCAAGGCAAAGACGTTCGCAGGAATGGTTGCCGAGAAGCATGGGGTTCAAGTCTGTCATGTGGAAACTCTGAATGAAAAGACCGTAGTGGTCATTGATGCCGGGGGTGAAACGGGCAAGAATGTATCCGAGTTACTCCAGGTTACTCAAACCAAGATCGAGGGTATCACGAAGGACATGCCCGTAATCGGACGCTGGAAGTCTAATAGCGGCGATGTTTTTTACGTGGCCGTTGGCGTGATTCTCGATAAGAACGGCGAACCACTTGTACAGGATGAGTAAACTGCGACCTCCCCTTCCGTGCAGTCGTGGTTGTCTGGAGGGAAGCTGAGCATGGACAAGACATTGCTATTGTTGTTGGCATTGTGCTCCACCGGCTTACTCAATGCCGGGGAAAGCAATTCTAAGATGGCTGGCTGGACTGTCTCGGCAGCCACATTAAACGAATCGCAGTTGGGCATCTTGGAGTCTACGTTAAAGGACTTGAATGACATTTTTCCACCAAAAGCCTTGGCGATACTTCATCAACGCATCTCCATCCAAGTTGATGGGAATGAGCAACGCCCAAAAAGCGGCGTAATAAAGACGGGCTATTATGATGGCGTCGGTGCAGTCCATCTTGTTTCGAGTCGTGATTGTGGAAATAAGATTCTATTGGTACATGAACTCTCACATGCGTCGCAAAAACTGGCGATAGGTATGGATAACGTGCGGGTTAAGCAAGCCTACCAAGAGGTTGTGGAGAAGAACCTATATCCGAAGACCGCTTACCTGACGACTAATCACAAGGAATACTTTGCGGAGATGTCGGTGGTCTATTTGTTTAGGCTACACTACTTTCCACACGACAGAGAGACGCTAAGTAAGCACGACCCCACGAGCTACAAGCTGATGGAGGACTTCTGGGGCAAGCTGGATGACAAATCGAAGGCAGCGTCTGGCAACGACCAAGGTAATAAATCCCCTCAAAAAGCGATGCAAGAGACCGTTAAAGAAAAAGCGGGATCAGATCAGTCTTCAAAGCCCATCCTGGTCGAAATACGAATTCGTCGCAACGGGACGTGGATTAGCCACAGGATAAGCTACAAAGATGACAAGACCTACATCACACGGACGGATGGGTCAGAAGTCGAGTTGAAGAAAAAGGGGCAGGTGCTAACGTTTGTAACACTCCGCCGCACACCTTTCTCGTTCGATATGGCTGAGCGCAAGACATCATCTGACGAGCCAATCGAGTTGATCTATAAATGAAAGTAGGCACAAACGGGCGTCGGGAACGCACGAGTGTCCCCAAATGACAATGTGAGTACATTGACGGACACTGGCAGTCGTCCTGGTTGACTGTGCTTTTCACCAATTCACCCGCTCTGACCCCGCAGCCAACTGCTGCTCGCTTTTCTGGCTGTATCTGCTCGTTGTGTTCAGGTTCTCATGGCCAAGAATCTGAGCCAAGCTCACCAGATCGTTGCCGTTGTCAGCAAGGTATTGCTTGGCGAACGAGTGCCGAAAGACGTGGGGATGCAATCGAACCCCAATCATGGCGCTGTACTTCCGGCATAAGGCTCGTAAGCGCACACCACCGCCATTCTTGAAGCGGTGGTTATGCTGCTGGGGCGTGGAGGATTTCACGAACCCTTGCAGTGGAGTTGGCGATGAGTCGCGAGCCGGATTTGGCGAAGCGGGCTGCGTGGCGGTTGCGGCTGCGGGAATTTGACCGCGGGAATGCCACGGTCAGCGAATTCTGCCGTAGCGTGGGCGTGTCGGTGGCGACGTTTTATCAGTGGCGGCGGAAATTGGGACTTTCCACTGTCCCAGCGGCGTCTACGGCATCACACAGGCGGGCCGTGGAGGGACTGAGTTTTCTTCCGGTCGAGATCATCGCGCGATCGGGAATCGAAGTGCTGCTGCCCAGTGGGGCGCGGCTGACGGTTCCCTGCCACGACCACGAGGTGATCCGCACGGTGATGGCAAGCCTGCTGAGCGCAACGCCGGCTCCTCGGCCGGAGGCCCCCGCATGTTGAGCTTCTCGCCTGGCGTTCAGGTGTTCATGGCCGTGGAACCCGTCGATATGCGGAAGAGCTTTGACGGTCTGAGTGCCGCGGTGCAAGCGGTCTTTGACCGCAATGTGCTCGACGGGCACTTGTTCCTGTTTCTCAATCGGCGCGGCGATCGCCTCAAGATTCTGTGGTGGGACCGGGATGGGCTGGCCTTGTTTTGCAAACGATTGGAACTCGGCAGTTACGAAGTTCCGCGGCACGATCCCGAGACGAAGCAGTTGCGGCTCGACGCCACGCAACTGGCGCTACTGCTGGGTGGAATCCAACTCGACTCAGTCCAGCATCGTCGCCGCTATGTGCTGCCGCGCTCGGCGGCCTCTTGAACGCTCGCACGATGTTTTTAACGGGCATGACGATATAGCCCTTGAAAATTCTCGCCGACTTGCGAATCATAGCCGGCATGCAGGACGCACCATCTCTTCCGGACGATCTGGACGCTTGTCACACGCTCATCGTCGAGCAGGCAACGGCGCTGCTGAACTTGGCGGCCACGCGCGAGCAACTGTCGCAAGAGAACGAAGATCTGCACCTGACCATTCAAAAGCTGCTGGCTCGGCTGCGGGGCCATCGCAGCGAACGGTCGGTGGATCCGAACCAGCAAAAGCTCGACTTCGGCGACGACTCGAATGACGCTGCCGTGCAAGACGGCCTGGCCGATGCCGCGGCGGAAGCCGAGCAGGTCCTGCAAGAGTACACCGTCCGTCGCACGCTCAAGAAACGCAAGCCGCGCAACGAAGAACTTCCCGCGTATCTGCCGCGCTATGAAGTGACGGCCGAAGTGTCCCCGGCCCAGCAGCATTGTGCCGAGCACGGCCCGCGCCAAATCATCGGCTACGACCTGACCGAGACGCTGGAGTTCGAGCGGCCCAAGCTGCGAGTGCGTGTCACCAAATATCCCAAGTTCGTCTGCCAGGATCAGCCGCAGTGCGGCGTGGTGCAACCGCCTCGGCCGGTCGCTCTGGTGGAAGGCGACCGCTACGACACGAGCATCGCCGCCGAGATCATCGCGGCCAAGTACGCCTATCACCAGCCGACGTATCGGCAGCAGGATTGGTTCGCCGGCAGCGGCTGGATGCCACAGCGTTCGACGCTGCTCAACATCCTGACCAACGCGGCCTACGTGCTGGAGCGGTTGTATCTGCACTACGCGGACCATCTGCGCACCGCGCCGGTGATTCCGACCGACGAAACAGGCGTGATGCTGCTGCTTCCGCCCGAGATTCCGGCCGCGCGCGAGGGAGACGCGAAGTCCCGGCGGATTCACGAAGTGCTGAGCGCCGCGCGGGCCGAGAACAAGTCGCACGTTTCAGCCCGGATGTGGGCTTATCGCAGCCTTGGTCCCGAGGGGGCGAACGTGTTCGACTTCACGGTGTCGCGTCATCGTGACGGTCCGCAAGACTTCTTGCAGGGCTACAGCGGCACGCTGCTGGGCGATTGCTACTCCGGCTTCCAGTCGATCGTGCTGGCCAGTGACCAGCGACTGGTGCGCGCGGCTTGCAATGCGCATGCGCGGCGGTACGTGGTCGAAGCGCGCGAATATCATCCGTTGGAAGCGGCTCGGCTATTGGCCTGGTATCGGCAACTGTATGACGTCGAGGATCTGGCCCGCGGCAAGAGCGCGAACGAAGTTCTCGCGCTGCGCCGCGAAAAGAGCGTGCCGATCATGGCTCAGATGCGCGCCTGGCTGGACGGCGACGCGGCCCGGCTGGTGTTGCCCAAGAGCCGCTTGGGAGAAGCCATCCGTTATCTGAAGAATCAGTGGAATGCGCTGACGGTGTTCCTTGAAGACGGTCGCGTGCCGATCGACAACAATGAAACCGAACAGTTGATGAAGCAGGTCGCCACGGGCAGGAAGAACTGGCTGTTCATCGGCAGCGTGGAGGCGGGCTACCGCGCGGCGATCTTGCTCACGATCGTGAGCACGGCCCATCGCTACCACTTGGACGTCTGGCTGTATGTGAAGGACGTGCTCGACTGCCTGCAGCGTGGCGAGACCGATCTGGCGAGCTTGCGCCACCGACCGCTGGGCCCAAGCCCATCCCGAGGCGATCCGCGCGCATCGCGTCGCGGAAACCCGCTACCGCGCCGACGCCAAAGCCACCCGGCGAGCCCGTCGCCGCCAGTCGGAGCACAATGGCTCCGGACGCCAATAGCGCGGTCGACTCCCGCAACGACACGCGCCCGTCCAGCCGCCCGCTAGCAATGGATCAAGCCCTGTCTGTGGTGGGCGCTTACTAAGGCTCGAATCCCCGCATCGGTGATCGCCCCTCTTTCCCCGACGAAGACGCTGCTCGATGCGACCGGGGGACGAGTTTCCAGATAAGCCTGCAAAGCTCGTCGTGCTGCCATCGGCAAGGGAACCGTTCGCTGCTTGTTGCCCTTGCCGTGCCGAAACACGACTGACCCCGCACGTTCCGAGATCATCAGGTCAGTGAATTCGAGGTTGACCAGATCGCTGACCCGACAGCCCGTATAGAGCAGCAGGTGGAAGATCGCCCCAGCACGAATGTCCTGCCGAAGTTCAATCTCACGAAGCAATCGGCGCACGTCTGCCCGATCCAATCCTTTGGGAGCAAGCTGCTGACGACGCATTTCATTCACTGGCTTGGCTGGGTTCGATTCAACGACGCCCTGCCGAACCAACCAGTCGAAGAATCGGCGGATCAAGACCAATGCTCGATTGATGCTGGCGACTGCCTGCTTCTTCTCCCGATGCAGCCAATTGCGGAAGTCCACGACATCCCTGGTGGTTACTCTCGCCACGGTGAAAGGTTCTCGGTTCGATTCGGTGAACCAGCGGGCAAACTTCCGCAGGTCGCTCACCACCGCCTTGCGGGTGTGGGGCGAGAAGTCATGCTGGGCCAGATAGGTCGCCAACAGATTGGCTTCCTTTTCTCCGACGAGCAGTCCGTCGAAAACATTATCGTTCGGATTCTGCCGGTCTTCTGAACGGAAATTGGACATGATCTGCACACTCCCAGGGGCTAACTGGTTGGATAATCGCAGTTATCGTTCCACGTTATTCGAGCAATTGTGTCGCACTTCGGACAGTCGAGGTTCACGGTCGTCTTGCCTTGGCCTGAAGGTGGATGAACACCGCACGCAGCAGGGACGACGAATCGACGCCGTTCGTTCCGGCTGGGTACAACGTGCTGATCGCTTCGTTGACCTGGGCCAAGTTGGCGTTCATGCCAAGAGCGGTCAAGCCTTCGAGCAGTTCCGCATGATCCTGGCCAGGTACAGCCTTACTGACTTTCCTCGGCTTCGTCGAAGGCGCTCGATTGATCGACCGGGCATAGAAAAGGATCGGCTTGCCATCTATCCCGCAATTACGACGCCGCACTTCGAGGCAGACTTGCTGCATCTCTTGGTCATAAAATGGACGCCGAGTGGACACCGAGTACAACGGATATGGAAAGGCAGTCCCGATCAATTGGTAGAAGCGACTTCGACCCAGGCCGCACATTCTGGCCATTTCTGCGACCGTCACGGCGACTTTCGTGTTTTCACTCATCGGACAGCCTTTCAACACGTTATAAGCAGGATTTGGACGCTTTTCGGGAATGTTTTCTGGGGATCACGACCCCGTTTTCGGGTTCGATGCGTGGGAATGACCGAGGGTGGTCAGTTGCCTGCGCCCTTGGTCATCCTTCACCACCAGTCCCGCACGAATGAGAAACGGTTCCGTGACTTGGCTAATGGTTCGAGACGGAAGCCCAATCATCGAAGCGATCACGTTGAGACGTTTGGGACCATCGGCAAGGATCGCAATATACTGTTGTTCGATTGGACCAAGACCCAAGGCATCGACGTTTTCGAGCAAGCACGCACGAGTCAGATGACCCAGCGTGATCGTCTCTTCACCGAGACTGCGGCAGACACGGTAACAGGCTTGCAGCAGACGAAGTGCCAAACGTGGTGTTCCCCTTGCACGCTGAGCAATCATGGGGAAGACCGTTTCCTCAACGTCCCACCGCAAGCCTTTGGTTCTGTGTACCAGCACCGTCGATAATTCTTCGACGGAGTAGAATTCAAAGCGAAGTACCAGCCTCATGCGATCCCGAAGCGGCTGGAGCAGGCTGTACTCATCGGTCGTGCTGAGCAGCAAGGTGAAGTCGTTGAGCGGCAAGCTCTGGATGTTCTTCCCGCCACTGAGCAGCAGCTTCCGCTGGTCGAGCGCCATGTAAAGGGCAGTCTGGTATTCCTTCCGAAGCTCGTGACACTCATCGACGTGAACGACGCTCTTGTCCTTGGCCAAGAGCAGCAACACATTTAGGTCAGCGGCATTGCTGATGCTTTGCCCGAGAACTTCGTGGAACTCGGTGGCCATTTCCTGGGCGACAATCGATGCCAGGGCGCTCTTTCCCAAGCCGGGAGGACCGACCATCAAGCAATGATCCATTCGCCGGTTGTCTTGGAACGAAGCATCCAGAGCCACTCTGACCTGCTCGACTACCGACCGTTGACCAACGATGTGGTTGAGGCTCGTGGGCTTGATGTCATTGATTTCATGATTCATCGTGCTGTTCCTTTGACGTTCACAGGTACAACCCTACTGACTCGAAGAAGTGCGGAGAGGATCAATCATGCCCGCAGTTCTCGCACTCTGGTCCTATCCAACCGCTCGATCTTGGCCACTTGCAACGGTGCCGTGCGGCGTTTGCTCAAACTCAATGCACGGTGCGTCCGCCTTGCACGCCATACGGCGAGTCGAGCATTTCGTGCCTCGATCACGTAATAGGTCGTCGGTGCCACGGTGAAGTAGACACGGTAGAGTGCCGTTCGGTGATTCATCGCTCGGTTCCTTTCATTCGGCACAGGTACAACGTCACTGAGGCTGATAGCCCAATGCTTCAAAGGCCCGCTTCAGCGATTCTTCCGAGGGATAACCGCCTTGGTCGTCCACGTTCTCGATCTCTGAGCATTCGTTGTCTGAGAGCCAGCAGTGAACGTCATCGACCCAGCCTTTGGGCAGCACGAATTCCTTTTTCAATCTCCATGCCGCATCGTCGATGTTTTCCGCCGTGGCATCGAACTCCCGATCCGAGTAGTCGGTCTCATCAAGGATCGGGTAATCGTCCATTTGCTGAGCCAATTCGTGGTAGGTGCGGAATGCCTTCGTGATGCGTCCCCGCTTGAAGACCCGGATGCTGAACCCGTCGATATGACCGACTGCCCAATGGTTGTGGGACTCGAAAACCACGTCTGGATTGTTCCCTTCGGCGAACGGTAGCAGCGATTTCCGAATAACGGCAGCGTTGCTTTGATCGAGCAGGCCGCTGTCCCGATGATGCGTGTAGATGATCGACCAATCGTTCGGATTCCGAACCTCTTGGTCTCGAAACCAGACGAAGCATTGGAACCTTTGCCAGTTGCCAGCGGCTTCCTTTGCGGCATCTTCGATGGACAATGCGGCGATTTTCATGGGTCGTTCCTTTGCAGGGGTGATTGCTCGTCTCCCTGCACAGGTACAACCCTAATGAGTCCCGAACATGCAGAAGCAGGTACAACGTCACTGACTCAGGCTTCGACTTCCTCCAAGTCTGGAACATCTTCCTTTGTCCGGCTGAAGCTCAAAATGAAGTCGGTTGCTTTGGATGCTTGAGCAGCAGCTTTGAAGATGAATTTGCGGTCGTTCTGCAATTCCTTCAGCCACGACGCCAGATACGACGTGTGATTCTTCAGGTCGTCGCTGGCCGGGATGTTCGTAGCGGCGCACAAGTAGCAGGCCCCCATCTCGGCAATGAGTTCTCCAAGGGCATAGCTGCCTTCCCAGCCGAGACGACATTCACTCCAATGCACGCATTCGTGGTAGCAAGTGGCGTAGAACTCGTGCATCGAATCAAACCGATGGCGTTCGGGCATCCTGATGAAATCGCCATCGGTGTGCCTGGGATACATCCCACAAGGACGGATGTAGACTGCCCGATTACCGCCGTACTTGATCTCTGCACCCGTGGCAGCAATCACCCGTTCGGCTTCGGCAAAATCTGGGATAGCATTAGTTGGTTCGGTGCTGGGGCGAAGATGATCGAGGTTATCCCCCTGAACTTGATCCAGATTGAAGACGGTGTAGAACCTCATCAGGGGGAACGACTCGATCTTTTCTGCGCCGGACTCATCGGTCTTCGTCTTCTTCACCTGACGGAAGAAAATGATGCTCGTTCCCCATTGCCCAGGCTTCACGTTCTCAGGGCGCTTCTTGACTTGGCAGCCCAGGTTCTTCCATTGGTCGAACGTGGCCCAATAACGGGACTCGAAGCCGTGAACCTGAGCAGCCAAGTCGAGCAATATCGGATTGATGCCGCTATAGTTCCGGCGAGAAACGACGTTTGCCGCCGGGCCGCAGTTTGGATCGTTTTTCCAAGGCTTCCGCCACGGCACCAAGCCGTTTTGCAACCCGTCGATGATGCGAGCGGTGATCGATTCTTGAATCTCCGTTTGACTTGGCATTGCAGGCTCCTTTGTTCGATGAGGCGTCTGCAATCCACAGGTACAACGCTACTGACCCCGCCAAGTCAGTAGGCTTGTACCTGGACTGGTCAGAGTAAAGTGAACCCTTCCTCCCTCTTTCGTGTCCTTCTCCCTATGGACGCATCCCTCATCAAAACGAAGTTCGACAAGCTGGGCCTCGGGCAAAAGTCCGTCCGCTCGTTCAGGCCCGCTGGCAACAGACGCCTGGACCCTTGCGGATCGACATCGGGCATGACAGTCATGGCGAGTTCTTCGACATTCAGGCTGACAGCAAGGCTGATGTCGAAGTTGTCGATGTGCAGCCAAAGGACCGCCACCTGCTGCTGATGGTCCGCCAACCTGCTGAGCGTTCAGGTCTTCCCGACGTTAAGGACAAGTTTCTCTGTGGCCACGATGAACGGCACTGGTTCGTCGCCGGAGTGCCAGAGGGGGCCAGCACGGTGGTCACCGCCAAGGAAGCACTGAAGCCCGACTTGGTGCGCCGTTTAGAGAGCGGCAAGAAGGGGAAGCAAAAGAACCGCCAACGCCGCAGGACCGACACCTTCGTCCGTCAAGGCGAATGGTTTTTCATTCCCGCCTCTGACGTGCAGGCTGACGAGAAGCTCGTTCTTCGCAGAGAGCCGATTCGGCGTGGCCGAGGAAAGCCCCACATTTGCGAGTTTCTTTATCGTGTCGGTGGCACCACGGTTCATGTCTGCCACCGCCATCCAAACGGCCTGATCGAACGGGACTACCGCAGGCTACTCAAGCAGAATCCCGATGCTGCCAAATGGAATTGGCAGGTGATGCAGCGTGATCCGATTGTTTTCGTGCGGGGCAAGGTAAAGCATCCCGATCATGCCACGATTCGCTTTAACGGCTGGCATCGGGTGGAGATGAATACCGAGAGCAAATCGAGAGCGATGGCTTCGGTCGCATTTCTCGACTGAATACGGCCTCCGTCGCATCGACTTCTTCAAACGGCATTCTCATGCCCGGCTAACAATCCGCTGCTGCCTTGCGGCGTGGATTTGCCTCCGGTAAATTGCTGCTGAGCAATAGTTTCGGGCGGTTGGACGAACCCCGCCACCGATTCACGCCAGAAGCCGGGAGTATGATATGAGAAGATGCTGCGCTCTCTGTACCGTCACGCTGATCGCCATTCTTCTCCTGCCGAGATTCATTCAGGCCCAGCAAAAGAAGCCCGGCCCAATCGTGCCAGCCGCAACGCTTTCTGAAGGCTGGGAAGAAATCGACGAACGGCTGGTCTTCCTCGTTGTCCGACTGGCAAACACCGAGACTTCGCTGGAAGCGGTGGAAAAGGCAATCGCTTCAGGTGGCCGTAAGAAATCGGTCAAGACGGGAGAAGCCAAGAAGGCAGATCGTGACAACGAAGCGATGGATCGCAAAGGTGGCGGGCCAGTTCGGTGGTCAACATTCTACGGCACCACCGCTGAGAAATTCTTCTATCATCCAACTGACCGCAACTCGACGTACCATACGACCACAATTCTGAGCCAGCAAGGCCCGCAGGCAGATAACAAGGTCGGAGGCGGTGTCCCGGCAGGGCAAGGCGTGCCTGCCCACCAACGGCCACCGCAGTTCGATTACATCTACCGTGCCAATGAAAAAGCGAAGGAGCGTGCTGAGGAAGAAGCAGCCGAACTCAAGGGCAAGGTCGAGGAGTTGACGGAACGTCGCCAACGTCTTGAAGCCGAGCAGGCAGGACTGTGGTGTGAGATTGCCTTCCGTGCGGTATCCCACTATGACCTGGACAAGAAACCGTTGTATCGATTCGAGCCAGTGATGGGAGTCGATACGGCATCGAGAGAAGGTGCCGAAACGATGAAACCAGCGGCGTCCTTCATGGCGCTTGGCGTTATCCATCATTGATGCGGCACAAAAGGATCAAGCCACCACGTTCAGCAAGATCAAGCCTGCCGTGGCCCAGGCTCGTCAGAACCTCAATGACTCTTGGCTTCGACTGGCGGTCGATGTGACGGATCGCAGTTCTAACGAAGGCAGGTTTGCGGCGTTGGCAAAACGATTGGACGACGTTGCCGGGAATTTATCGGACAGCTACGTCGTCGCAGTCGAGGGAGATCAGGCCAAAGACCGGCAACGCAAAGATACATTCCGGGCATTGTTGCAAGAATCGCTAGTCAAATACGCCCAGATCATCCTGGCCTTGGACGAGATGTCGTCAGTAATGAAGGCTGAATGGAAGATCAAGCCGGACGTTAATAGCCCGATTCACTTCGTCAGTCTCGCTGATGTTAAGGCTACCAGCCCCACTATAGTGACTGAGGCACAGCCGGACAAAAAAGGGACAGCCAGAGTCAGCCGATGATTCATTGGCAAAAAAGGTAATCGGCATGTACGAAGTTACTTTGGTGCAATCCAAGTCTGACCTACGACAACTGTTTTTGAATTTCAGAAATGACTTCGTACTGGCTTCTGGAGGCGTCACACTCGGATCATGGAGTGCTGATAGTGGAAAGGTGACTGTGACGCTCTTAAAGCCGAATGTTTCTGGACCCATCCGACTTGTGAAAGGTGGCTTTGCTGGGCAGCTTACCGATCCAGAAAAAAAAGCTGGAAGATTACGGGAGCCCGTTTAGAACGCATTTTATGGGAAATAGCATGGCCGGACGCCCCAGTGAGAAAAATGTCTCTGTGGTCTAATGGTCGAATTGACGTACCCGATGGGCCAGCCAAGTGGAATACTAACCCTTAACCAAGCGTACCCGGCGCGGCTTTTGGCGAAGAAGTTTTGAGAAAACGAAATCCCTCGGCGTTTTTGCGGTGTTTCAGAAGTGTCAAGCTCTGCAACATCACAACCGCGGAGGGATTTCGAGTGAACGCCAAGATACGCCGTCAACTGCGGGCTCGCAAGCAGCGGATCGAGCGACGCCTGGATAAATCGAAACTGGGCGATTGCACGCAGCCGGTCATGTCCGCTGCCAACATTCAGTTCGACGTTGCCGAACGGACGCACGGCATGAGCTACGGCGGCCTGGGCGCGATGGTGCTGTTGGTCCGGCGATTGGGTTTGGCCGAGGCCATCGATCGACGACTGCGCCTGCTGAAGATTCATCTGCCGTATCACGAGAGCGACCACGTGCTGAATCTGGCCTATAACGCGCTGTGCGATGGTCGCTGTCTGGAAGACCTCGAACTGCGCCGCAACGACGAAGTGCATCTCGACGCGCTGGGCGCGCGGCGCATCCCCGACCCGACCACGGCCGGCGATTTCTGCCGCCGCTTCGCGGAGCACGACATTCGGGTGTTGCAGGACATTTTCGACGAGACGCGAAAGAAGGTATGGAAGGAGCAGCCGCCGGAGTTCTTCGACGAGGCCCGCCTCGACATGGACGGCACGTTCGTCGTCACCGGCGGCGAGTGCAAGCAAGGCATGGACATCAACTACAAGAATCAGTGGACCTACCATCCGCTGGTCGTGTCGCTGGCCAACACTGGCGAAGCGTTGTCGATCGTCAATCGCTCGGGCAATCGGCCCAGCCATGAAGGGGCGGCCGACGAAGTCGATCGCCTGCTCGACGTCTGCTTTGCCGGTGGCTTTCGCAAGGTCCTCTTGCGCGGAGACACCGACTTCTCGCAGACCAGGCATCTGGATCGCTGGAGCGCGGACCCGCGAGTGCGTTTCATCTTCGGCATGGACTGCACCGCCAACTTGCACATTCTGGCCGACGATCTGCCGCTGGCGGCCTGGAAACTGCTGAAACGGCCGAAACGTCACCAGGTCAAGACCAAGCGGCGCAAGCGGCCCGCGAACGTCAAAGCCGCCATCGTGCGCGAGCGCGAGTTCGAGAACATCCGCTTGGAAAGCGAGGAGGTGGCCGAGTTCGATTACCGGCCCACGGCTTGCAAACGGACCTATCGCATGGTGGTGGTGCGAAAGAACCTGACGCGTGAGAAAGGCAAGCAGCGATTGTTCGACGACTATCGCTACTTCTTCTACATCACGAACGATCGGCGACAGTCGGCCACCGCGATCGTGCTGGAAGCCAACGATCGTTGCGATCAGGAGAACCTGCACGCGCAACTCAAGGGGAGCGTGCGGTCCTTGACCGCGCCGGTCGATTCGCTGTTGAGCAACTGGGCTTACATGGTGATGACCTCGTTGGCCTGGAACTTGAAGGCGTGGTTCGCGTTGTCATTGCCGGAAACGGGCGCGAATGCCGAGCAGCGTCGCAACGAGAAGCGAACCGTACTGCGGATGGAGTTTCGCACGTTCGTCAACGCCCTGGTGCGTCTGCCATGCCAGATCGTGCGAACTGGGGGCCGATTGGTCTATCGTTTATTGGCCTGGAATCGATGGCAAGAAGTATTGTTCCGCGCGGTCGACGCGCTGCGTCATCCGCTACGCTGCTGAGGCCTGAGCGCTGCGGGCATCGCGCGGCCGTTGCTCGCAGCGACGAATCGAAACCGGAGTCCGGATGCTCCGGTCCGCCGCGGCCCCTGAGTGCGAGAAAGAATCCTGCCGATGCCCGATCCGACAACCTGAAGAATTACAACGCCGCGCGAGCCGGCCGCGCTCACGCTGCGCTGACACCGGCAGAAAAAAACTCCAGGCGAAACCCTTCCGCGTTCGCTTGTTTGAGGACTAACGGCAACATGCTTACGCTCTCATGGCCGAACGGTGCTATTGACAAATGTACTATTTCTCTCGATAAGAGGCGATTCGAGGGGAAGAACCAAGACGGTCGATCTATTTGGGGCAAGCTGGTCGAAGAATGATTTGCGACCGTAGCCGTTGATTTTCCCGAGGTTCTCTTCAACGGGGTAACTCTCAGCATCAATCCGACTGGCTCCGCTTTTCGAAAGATCAGCCCGCTCCCCTCACACGCCCTGAGCACCTCCATCAGCGACACTGAATCAGCCAGCCGAGGCTGATTTCAAATACTTCGCAGCCCTTCGACCGAAGGAACTTGGCCAACCGATCACGGAACCTGAAGTAGTCGCCGGAAAAGGTGACGCCGATGGTCGGATTGCGAAACGGATGACCATGCCCACCTTCGCAGCAGGTGAAGGTCTTAAACCCGCCCTTCCAGAGCATCAGCACCGAATCTCGAATTCCTTCGTCGAAGTCGGAAGGATCGGGTTTGGTGAGCATTGGCGACTTTCTCGACCGAGCGCCGTGGGGAAGAATCTGGCGATCACGGCGCTGAGTCCAGGCAGCCGGTAACGCCCAGCATCGTAGCCCGGCAACCCCTCGTTTTCCATCCCGTAAGTCGAAATGTGCCAGAGGTTTGCCCGCTCGCCCACGTTCCGATAAACTATGGCCTTGCTAACGGCGGACTACCCGGCACGAGGGACAAAAGTGCTGCGTAGAGCATCAGAATTTGCGGTAAAAAGGGACCATCGGGAAAAGCATGGCGAATAACCACTCCGAAATCGAAAAACGCCTCTGGGACTCGGCAGACGAGCTTCGGGCCAACTCAAAGCTCAAGTCGTCGGAATACTCCGTGCCGGTGCTGGGGCTGATCTTCCTGCGCTATGCCGACCTCAAGTTCGCCATTGCGGAGAAGGAACTGAAGGGCAAAGGCACCGGGCGGCGTGCCATCGGCAAGGAAGACTATCAGGCCAAGGGCGTAATGTACCTGCCGCCCCAAGCACGGTTCTCGAAGCTGCTGGACCTGCCGGAAGGCGAGAATATCGGCAAAGCCATCAACGAGGCAATGAAGGCAGTCGAAGCCGAAAACGAGGATTTGAAGGGCGTTCTCCCGAAGATCGTACAACAAGATCGAGAACTCCACGCTCGTCTCGTTGCTCAAGACGTTCTCCCAGATTGCGATGGACGCCGAAGGGGACACGTTCGGCAAGATTTACGAATACTTTCTGGGCAACTTCGCTCGTGCCGAGGGTCAAAAGGGCGGCGAGTTCTTCACGCCCACGTCGCTGGTCAAGCTGATCGTCGAGATCATCGAACCGTATCACGGGCGCATCTTCGATCCGGCGTCCGGTTCGGGTGGTATGTTCGTCCAAAGTGCCGAGTTCATCAAAGCGCACAAGAACAACCCCAGCGTCGAAATCTCGGTCTACGGCCAGGAGCGGGTGGACGAAACCCGGCATCTCTGCCTGATGAATCTGGCCGTCCATGCCCTCTCTGGCGACATCCGGCAGGGGAACAGCTATTACGAAGACCTCCACGGCAGCCTCGGCAAATTCGACTTCGTGATGGCTAATCCGCCCTTCAACGTGGACAGAGTGGACAAGGAGAAGATCAAGGATGATCCCCGTTTCCCGTTCGGAATGCCCAAGGCTGACAACGCCAACTACCTGTGGATTCAACTCTTCTACAGTTCGCTGAAGCCAAAGGGCCGAGCCGGTTTCGTCATGGCAAATTCCGCCGCAGACGCCCGGCAGTCCGAGATGGAAATTCGCAAGAAGCTACTTCAGGCCAGGGCCGTGGATGTGATGATCGCCATCGGACCAAACTTCTTCTACACGGTCACGCTTCCCTGCACGCTCTGGTTCTTCGACCGGGGCAAGGCAAAGACGGACCGCAAAGACAAGGTGCTGTTCATCGATGCCCGGCACATTTTCCGGCAGATGGACCGGGCGCACCGCAAGTTCAGCCCGAAGCAGATCGAGTTCATTGCCAACATTGCCCGGCTCTACCGGGGCGAGAAACCAGAACTCGTGGCCGGTGACGACGACGAACATCCCGGTGATGACCCGGATTTGAAGGAAGACCTTCCCCAAGCTGAAATACATCGACGTGCCTGGGCTTTGCAAGGTGGCAACGCTGGCCGAGATTGAGGCCCAGGGCTGGAGCCTGAATCCTGGCCGCTACGTTGGAGTAGCAGATAAAGCGGCCGACGATTTTGTCTTTGCCGAAAAACTGGAAGAACTGAACGAAGAGTTGGAAGTCCTCAACAGCGAAGCACGGGAACTCGAAGATCGGATCGCTGCAAACGTGGCGAAGTTGTTGGAGGCTGTCACATGACACACAAGCACAACGGCAAATGGAATCCTATAGAACTTGGCGAAATCATCGACATTTTTGATAACATTCGTGTGCCGCTGAACTCTCGGCAACGTGCCGATCGGCAGGGGAACTATCCCTATTATGGCGCATCGGGCATCATCGACAGTGTTGATGATTATCTTTTTGATGGCGAGTACGTTCTTGTTGCCGAAGATGGCGAAAATCTCAATAGCCGCAAGCTGCCCGTCGCATTCATGGCCCGTGGGCAGTTCTGGGTCAACAATCACGCTCACATCATCAAGGGCAAAAATGGCATTGCTGACGACCGTTTTCTTATTGCGTGGTTTGCACAAGCAGACATCAAGGGATACATCACCGGGGCCGCACAACCTAAGCTGTCGCAAGCTAACTTAAAACGAATTGCACTGACCGCCCCACCGTATCCCACCCAACGCAAAATCGCAACGGTTCTTTCCGCCTACGACGACCTGATCGAAAACAATACCCGCCGCATCGCCATTCTGGAGGCAATGGCTCAGGCGATTTATCGGGAGTGGTTCGTGGAGTTTCGCTTCCCCGGCTACGAGAAGGTCAAACTCGTGGATTCATCGTTGGGGAAGATTCCAGAGGGGTGGGAACTCACTCCTCTCAAACGCATAACTACCAAGATTGGCAGTGGGGCAACTCCCCGTGGTGGGAAAGAAGCATACAAGACGAGCGGGATTACTCTTATCCGCAGTCTCAACATTTACGACTACCAGTTTGAACACGACGGTCTGGCATATATTGACGACGAGCAAGCGGCTCAACTGGACAATGTGATTGTCACAAAGCGTGATATCCTGCTCAATATCACGGGAGCTTCGGTTGCTCGATGCTGCATGGTTCCCTCTTACTTGCTTCCGGCAAGAGTCAACCAGCATGTCGCAATCATTCGTGTAGACATCGAGAAGTGTGACCCATTTTACGTTCTGAACACGATCAACAACGAACGGCATAAACGACAAATCCTGGCGCTGGCTCAAGGTGGAGCCACGAGGGAGGCGCTGACCAAGGACACGATTAGCAGCTATGAGATTGTCTTGCCACCGTTGAAGATTCTGAGGGCGTATTCTGAGGCAATTACCGCTCTTTTCGATCAACGAGAACTCCTTCAGCGGAAGAACAACTGCCTGCGTACCACCCGTGACCTTTTGCTCCCCAAGCTAATCTCCGGCGAACTGGATGTGGAAGACCTGGGCATTGATGTAGGCGAACAATTAGCTGAGGCAGTCGCATGACCAACACCGACTTCTCTGAGAACACCCTGGTTGAGCAACCGGCAATCGCCCTGTTCGGTGAACTTGGCTATGCCACGGCCAATTGCTACCACGAGAAGATCGGCACGAGTAATTCCAGTTTGGGCCGGGAAACTCCCGCCGATGTGGTTCTGGCCCCGAAGCTGAAGGCTGCACTCAAGAAGCTCAACCCGGATGTTGCCGATGATGCGATCCGACTGGCTGTCGAAGAACTGACCAAAGACCGCAGCGCCATGAGCATGGTGCAGGCCAATCGGGAAATCTACAAGCTGCTCAAGGAGGGAGTTCGGGTCAGCTTTCAAGATGACGAAGGCAGTGAAGCCAACGAAACCCTGCGGGTCATCGACTGGATCGAACCAGAGAACAACGACTTCTTTCTGGCTTCGCAGTTTTGGGTCACGGGCAGCATCTACAAGCGGCGGGGCGATCTGATCGGCTTCGTCAACGGCCTGCCCCTGATCTTCATCGAACTGAAGAAGACGCATAGCAAGGTCGAACACGCCTATAAGAATAACCTGAAAGATTATAAAAGCACGATCCCGCAACTCTTCTGGTACAACGCCATCATCATCCTGTCGAACGGCAGCCAAGCCAAGATCGGTAGCGTGACGGCGGGTTGGGAGCATTTCTCCGATTGGAAACGCATCAACAGCGAAGGCGAACAAGGCGTCATCTCCCTGGAGACGCTGATCCGGGGAACGTGCGAAAAGTCGAGGTTCCTCGATCTTGTGGAGAACTTCACGGTTTTCGATGACGCCAAGGGTGGGCTTGATCAAGATCGTCGCCAAGAACCATCAGTACCTGGGCGTGAACAACTCCGTGGCCGCCTTGGAGCAAATCAAAGAGAACCAGGGCAAGCTTGGCGTCTTCTGGCATACACAGGGAAGCGGCAAAAGCTTTTCGATGGTCTTCTTCAGCCAGAAGGTGCTGCGAAAAGTGCCGGGCAACTGGACATTCCTGGTCATCACCGACCGAGACGACCTGGACAACCAAATTTACAAGAACTTCCGCAACGCCGGAGCCGTTACCGAGGAGTGTCAGGCCGACAGCGGCGAGACATCTGAAGCAACTGCTCAAGGAAGACCACCGCTTCATCTTCAGCCTGATTCAGAAATTCGTGACGAAGAAGGGGCAGAAGTACCCGAACCTGTCCAACCGTTCCGACATCATCGTGATGACCGACGAGGCCCACCGCAGCCAGTACGATACCCTGGCGCTCAACATGCGGAATGCCCTGCCGAAAGCGGCCTTCATCGGGTTCACCGGCACACCGTTGATGGCCGGGGAGGAAAAGACGAAGGAAGTCTTCGGCGATTACGTCAGCATCTACAACTTCCGCCAGTCCATCGAGGATGGGGCAACCGTCCCCCTCTTCTACGAGAACCGCATCCCCGAACTGCAACTGGCCAACGAGAACTTCAAGGAAGACCTGGACGAACTTGATCGAGCAAGCCGAACTGGATGACGAACAGGAGAAGAAGCTGGAGCGAGAGTTTGCCAGAGAATACCACCTGATTACCCGTGACGATCGCCTGGAGAAAGTCGCCGAGGACTTGGTGGCGCACTTCATGGGGCGGGAACAGGGCGGCAAGGGGATGGTGATCTGCATCGACAAAGCTGACCGCCGTGAAGATGTACGACAAAGTGCGGAAGCACTGGAAGGCGTACCTCGCCGACCTGAAGGCCGAGCTTCCCGTAACCGACGCCTTGAACCGCCCGGCGCTCGAAGACCGCATCAAGTTCATGGAAGACGACGGACATGGCGGTGGTCGTCTCTCAGCAGCAGAACGAAGTCGATTACTTCAAGGAGAAGGGGCTTTGACATCGAGCCGCACCGAAAGCGCATGGTGACGGAAGACCTGGAGACGAAGTTCAAGAACCCCGATGATCCATTCCGGCTGGTGTTCGTTTGCGCCATGTGGATGACTGGCTTCGATGCCCCGTGCGTCTCGACCATCTACCTGGACAAGCCGATGAAGAACCACACCCTGATGCAGACCATTGCCAGGGCGAATCGGGTCTTCGGGGAGAAGAACAACGGACTGATCGTGGATTACGTTGGCGTTTTCCGTGATCTGCAAAAGGCCCTGGCTATCTACGGCTCATCGTCGGGTGGTGGTGTCAAGCCGGGTGAATGCCCAATCCAGAAGAAGGAAGAGTTGGTGGCGCAGTTGGTGCTGGCCATCACTGAGGCCAAAGCTTTTTGCACGGAACGGGGAGTCGATGTCGAGAAGATGCTGCACGCCGAAGGATTCCAGAAAATCGCCCACCTGGATGACGCCGCATCGCATCTCGTGGAAAAGCAGGTCATCGAAGCCGTTGACGATGCCGTGGAGAAGGTCATCGTCAACGACGAACTGAAGAAAAGGTTTTTGTCCGTTGCTGCCCAAGTGGTTCGATTGTACAAGGCAATCCTGCCCGATCCGAAGGCGAACGATTTCGCACCGATCAAAACGTGCATCGCAGTCTTAGCCGAGAAAATTCGGTCGTTCACCGAGGAAGCCAGCATCGAAGACCTGATGGAGAAGGTTGGGCAACTGCTGGACGAGTCGATTGCCACCAAGGGGTACGTCATTCACGCCACAGAGACAGCAACCCTCATCGACCTAAGCCAGATCGATTTTGATGCGCTCAAGGCCCACTTCGAGAAGGGACGCAAGCACACCGAGGCTGAGAAGCTGAAGGGGGCAGTCAGCAAGAAACTTCAGCAGATGGTTCAATTAAACAAGACCCGCACCGATTTGCTGGAGAAGTTCAAGAAGCTCATTGAGGAGTACAACAAGGGCCTTGACGTTGACGGGTTCTTTGAGAAGCTGCTCGTTTTCGTCAAAGACCTGAACGAGGAAGATCAGCGTGGCGTCGCCGAACAATTGACCGAGGAAGAACTGGCGATCTTCGACATCCTGACGAAACCGACTCCCGACTTGCCACCGAAAGAGAAAAAAGAGGTCAAGCAAATCGCCCGTAGTCTGCTGCAAACGCTCAAGCAGGCCAAGCTGGTGCTTGACTGGCGAAAGAAGCTTCGCACCCGTGCCGATGTTTTGCTAACCGTGAAAACGGTACTGGATGATCTGCCCCGCATCTACACGCCGGAACTCTACAACGAGAAGTGCGATCTGGTCTACCGGCACATTTTCGACGCCTACCAGGGTGAAGGGAAGAGTTTGTACGAGGCGAGTTAAGAAACAAACATCCGTTCGCAGCATATTCAAATGCACCAGAACAAAGCCAAGATGCTTGCAGCCCAGCTTGTGGAGCTAGCACGGCGCCTTCAGGACGGGGATGCGATGCAGGCTTCGACTCGTTCGACGAGCTTTCGTATAGGCGACAAGCACGTTGGGTTTGTGGATTCGGACGCAGAACGATGCCAGGAGCTTTTCAACGAGATTTATCAAGAGAGTGGTTGGAGTGACAAATACTCTGAAGGTTACTCTGATAACCTTTTTCGCACTGTTCTCGTCGAATTACTTGATACAAATACTACGGCTGCCGCTGAAGCCGCAATTGCTAAGCTCGCATTTGAGTATAGTGCATACCAGAAACGACATTCCGTGCTTATACCGCTTTTCGGTATTACGCTCCATGTTCCGATGCTCACGGTTGGTCGAGTGACCATCATTTGCCCGAGCATTTCTGATCTTGCCCTACGGCTCGGAACAAGCATGACAATGCTCACAGGTCAACTTGCTGTCAAGTGCCTTAACGGAAAGGTACTCGCCGCTTTTGAAGCCGTTGCAGAACCGATACGGGCGAAGGAAATGGCTGTGGAGGAGACAAGACGGGCCTTGGAGGTTCTTCGCTATGCGATTCCGTTTCTTTACGAAGGTCCATATAAATACCTCAAACTTAATGTCAGCATCGAAGGCGATCACCCGAACAGCGACAGCGTTGCATTCATCGTGCCATCGTGTGACGCACATTCATTGACATTTACTTCAGAGAATACTCGTCCTGCGATTCTGGTTCAAATCAACGAAGAGAACGTAAAGAAACTTGGCGAATGCGGCGCACTTGAGGTTGCAAGTCTACTAGCGAAACCGCTAGCGGAGTTGACAGATATTGACCGAGTGCTTCTTCGAGGACTTCACTGGTTTGGAAACGCCCTTTGCCACGGAGAGCCAGAGAACGAACTGTTGAGCCTAACTACATGTCTTGAGACATTTCTGACTCCCAAGGACGGTAATCCCATCGGGACTGCGATTGCTGAGGGAATTGCAATCCTATTGGCCGATAATCTGGAAGAACGCAAGAGATTGAAAAAGCGGGTTAAAGACCTATACAGCAAGCGCAGCGGCGTATCTCATGGCGGTGAAAAAGCCGTTCTGGAATCCGACTTGGTTACCCTTCGAGACATCGCCAAACGGTTGATTCATAAAGTCATTACATTGCGAGACAAGGCGACATCCCAAAGGCGCTGCTGGAATTGATCGAAAACACAAAGCTTAGCTAAACGCTCCGACTGGAATACCGCATGGCTGATTCCCCCATCCGTGAACCTGATGAGATTCGCCAGAATGCCGCACGTAAGCTACGGTCGGTGCAGATCAGCGATCACTTTCAGGCGATCCTCGGCTGCCTCCTGGGCGAAGATTGGACGACGCCCAGGCTGATCGAGATGGCCATCACACCAGACGGCCATCTGCTCGGTCGTTGCGAGGGCGATTCTTCGTTCCAGGCATTCCTCGGGGCCTCCGAAGACCTGGTTCGGAACATCCACGGGGTTGCGCCGGTTGCTGAACTGGATGGCGACGAAGTGGGGTATTTGGTTGCGAAGGTGGCCATAGAAGTCTGATCGTCGGGATTTTCGTAACGCCAATGTTAAAGAGGGAAAAGCATGTGGAGCAAAGTAAGCGCCCACCACAGACAGGGCTTGATCCATTGCTAGCGGGCGGCTGGACGGGCGCGTGTCGTTGCGGGAGTCGACCGCGCTATTGGCGTCCGGAGCCATTGTGCTCCGACTGGCGGCGACGGGCTCGCCGGGTGGCTTTGGCGTCGGCGCGGTAGCGGGTTTCCGCGACGCGATGCGCGCGGATCGCCTCGGGATGGGCTTGGGCCCAGCGGTCGGCGCGCAAGCTCGCCAGATCGGTCTCGCCACGCTGCAGGCAGTCGAGCACGTCCTTCACATACAGCCAGACGTCCAAGTGGTAGCGATGGGCCGTGCTCACGATCGTGAGCAAGATCGCCGCGCGGTAGCCCGCCTCCACGCTGCCGATGAACAGCCAGTTCTTCCTGCCCGTGGCGACCTGCTTCATCAACTGTTCGGTTTCATTGTTGTCGATCGGCACGCGACCGTCTTCAAGGAACACCGTCAGCGCATTCCACTGATTCTTCAGATAACGGATGGCTTCTCCCAAGCGGCTCTTGGGCAACACCAGCCGGGCCGCGTCGCCGTCCAGCCAGGCGCACATCTGAGCCATGATCGGCACGCTCTTTTCGCGGCGCAGCGCGAGAACTTCGTTCGCGCTCTTGCCGCGGGCCAGATCCTCGACGTCATACAGTTGCCGATACCAGGCCAATAGCCGAGCCGCTTCCAACGGATGATATTCGCGCGCTTCGACCACGTACCGCCGCGCATGCGCATTGCAAGCCGCGCGCACCAGTCGCTGGTCACTGGCCAGCACGATCGACTGGAAGCCGGAGTAGCAATCGCCCAGCAGCGTGCCGCTGTAGCCCTGCAAGAAGTCTTGCGGACCGTCACGATGACGCGACACCGTGAAGTCGAACACGTTCGCCCCCTCGGGACCAAGGCTGCGATAAGCCCACATCCGGGCTGAAACGTGCGACTTGTTCTCGGCCCGCGCGGCGCTCAGCACTTCGTGAATCCGCCGGGACTTCGCGTCTCCCTCGCGCGGGCCGGAATCTCGGGCGGAAGCAGCAGCATCACGCCTGTTTCGTCGGTCGGAATCACCGGCGCAGTGCGCAGATGGTCCGCGTAGTGCAGATACAACCGCTCCAGCACGTAGGCCGCGTTGGTCAGGATGTTGAGCAGCGTCGAACGCTGTGGCATCCAGCCGCTGCCGGCGAACCAATCCTGCTGCCGATACGTCGGCTGGTGATAGGCGTACTTGGCCGCGATGATCTCGGCGGCGATGCTCGTGTCGTAGCGGTCGCCTTCCACCAGAGCGACCGGCCGAGGCGGTTGCACCACGCCGCACTGCGGCTGATCCTGGCAGACGAACTTGGGATATTTGGTGACACGCACTCGCAGCTTGGGCCGCTCGAACTCCAGCGTCTCGGTCAGGTCGTAGCCGATGATTTGGCGCGGGCCGTGCTCGGCACAATGCTGCTGGGCCGGGGACACTTCGGCCGTCACTTCATAGCGCGGCAGATACGCGGGAAGTTCTTCGTTGCGCGGCTTGCGTTTCTTGAGCGTGCGACGGACGGTGTACTCTTGCAGGACCTGCTCGGCTTCCGCCGCGGCATCGGCCAGGCCGTCTTGCACGGCAGCGTCATTCGAGTCGTCGCCGAAGTCGAGCTTTTGCTGGTTCGGATCCACCGACCGTTCGCTGCGATGGCCCCGCAGCCGAGCCAGCAGCTTTTGAATGGTCAGGTGCAGATCTTCGTTCTCTTGCGACAGTTGCTCGCGCGTGGCCGCCAAGTTCAGCAGCGCCGTTGCCTGCTCGACGATGAGCGTGTGACAAGCGTCCAGATCGTCCGGAAGAGATGGTGCGTCCTGCATGCCGGCTATGATTCGCAAGTCGGCGAGAATTTTCAAGGGCTATATCGTCATGCCCGTTAAAAACATCGTGCGAGCGTTCAAGAGGCCGCCGAGCGCGGCAGCACATAGCGGCGACGATGCTGGACTGAGTCGAGTTGGATTCCACCCAGCAGTAGCGCCAGTTGCGTGGCGTCGAGCCGCAACTGCTTCGTCTCGGGATCGTGCCGCGGAACTTCGTAACTGCCGAGTTCCAATCGTTTGCAAAACAAGGCCAGCCCATCCCGGTCCCACCACAGAATCTTGAGGCGATCGCCGCGCCGATTGAGAAACAGGAACAAGTGCCCGTCGAGCACATTGCGGTCAAAGACCGCTTGCACCGCGGCACTCAGACCGTCAAAGCTCTTCCGCATATCGACGGGTTCCACGGCCATGAACACCTGAACGCCAGGCGAGAAGCTCAACATGCGGGGGCCTCCGGCCGAGGAGCCGGCGTTGCGCTCAGCAGGCTTGCCATCACCGTGCGGATCACCTCGTGGTCGTGGCAGGGAACCGTCAGCCGCGCCCCACTGGGCAGCAGCACTTCGATTCCCGATCGCGCGATGATCTCGACCGGAAGAAAACTCAGTCCCTCCACGGCCCGCCTGTGTGATGCCGTAGACGCCGCTGGGACAGTGGAAAGTCCCAATTTCCGCCGCCACTGATAAAACGTCGCCACCGACACGCCCACGCTACGGCAGAATTCGCTGACCGTGGCATTCCCGCGGTCAAATTCCCGCAGCCGCAACCGCCACGCAGCCCGCTTCGCCAAATCCGGCTCGCGACTCATCGCCAACTCCACTGCAAGGGTTCGTGAAATCCTCCACGCCCCAGCAGCATAACCACCGCTTCAAGAATGGCGGTGGTGTGCGCTACGGAGCAAATGCATCGGCTGCGACGTTGGCCCCAAGAAGGGTGGCGATTTATTTGATGGTGCGGCGTCCACTCAACTGACTCCGCAGGAACTCGTCGAAGAATTTGCACGCATCCAAGCGACGCCGGACTTGCTAATTGCTTGGGACTCACCGCTGACGGGACCAGTCGATCCCGATGGAGCCCTCAGGGACAACGGCCAAGACCTTACGCAGCGCCCCATCGAGAGCTTCTTTCGTTCACACACCTGGGGCTACAAAGCCCCCAAGGGAATTTCGGTCTTGCCCTACTGCGGCTGCCCACACTGGACCATTTCACAGCGGATTCTTGGGTTGCCGAAAGTAGGTTCGCACTCCCCGGCATATGATAAGCTTCCGTTCCGCCTCGTGTTTGGGAAAAACGAACGCAGTAAGGCGGATGTCGCCAGAGCGAGTATCGTTGAAGTCCATCCCGCCGTTGCGATTTGGCTATGGTGTTGTGACGCTGATATACGCCCAGATTCGTGGAAGTACAAGAATAACCCAGCGAAGGTCCGGGAACTGTGGCAGTTGATTTGCGGTAAGGTTGAAGGTGCGCAAGAGCTTCCGGCCCCGACAAACGATGACCAGTTAGACTCGGTTGTCGCTTGGTTGTTGGCCGAGAGATGGATCAAGCATAGTGACGTGGTTCTTCTCGGCGACCAACGAACCGGTTCTTTCCTTGTTCCCAAATCCGAGGCCCTCCTTGGTGCGTTTGATCGCTTCCTACGTGCGACCGGGAGCCATGAGGCTACCTGACCAATTCAAGTACCGTGACCGCCTTAAGTCCATCCGATAGAGGGCTGAGACGAATGCGATGAAAAGCACAAAGATCAGGAAATGGACGGATCAGGATGTTATCGACTTCTTGGAATCAGCAGGGATGCCCGTTTCAAGATGCTTTACGACTGATGGCAACATGTACGGCTATTACTGCGACGTTAACCAAGCGGGTCTATACGGATGTCCCCGTATGATTTGCATGGACGACCTTGATGAGCGTGTTGCCAGGGTCGTCAAATACCTAAAAAAGATCGGTGCGCCTCAGGAACCGTATTGAGGCGGAGTGTGGAGGCTTTACCTACCCATGTAAATGTTCACCAAGCACGGCTTTTTCAGCGCCGTCTGCGCCCGAAAGGGGAACGGCAAGCACGGCCAACCTGTCGATCTCGACCGCATCATGGTCCGGGCCAGGGTCCGTTCGCATCTCGAAGCCCTGAAGAAGCGATTTCCTGAACTGCTCGGTACGTGCGAAACTCAGGAATCTGCGGGGACAGATTACGCCTACCTCCTGCTAACACCATTATTAGGACGGAACATATGACAGGGCATCTACTTGATAACTTTCTTACGCTACCCATTGAGCGTGAACATTAAGGCTGGTTCACCGAATCGTTTATGTCATATTTTGAGGCACTCGGACAAACGGCGCATGTGTGGGCCGTCGATCCAGTTACGGAAGGGACCTGGCCAGCCGATGAGCATGCCTGGATCGGCGGAAAGATAATTGGCTTCCAATTGAAGCGGCCTGAATTGGGGCCTCCGCCACAGGGACATTTGCGTCCTGAGTTCAGTCGCTTGTTTTGGGATTGTGGTAATAGGGCGCAGTTTGAATTCATCCGGGATCAAGACGAACGAGTAATCTGGTATGTTCTACCAACGTTCACCAATCGCCGCCTCCGTAAAGCAGCTTTGCACCACTGTATATTCTGGACTCCCAAACCCAAAGAAGAGCCAGGCACTCGATGGTACACGACTCCGACGGTTCAGAGGCGAGGCAGGCCACGACAGGATCACCCCACTATTGAACGGCACCCAATTTCATACAGGTGGGGCAACTTCCTTGAAATGGTTCAGCAGTGTAGCTTCGGTCATGTAGTCGAAGAGGGCGAGCAAGCGGGTGGGTACATATCAGAAATTAAGGAACAATTGAAGAACGCAGGGTATTTCGCTGAGCGAAAGGGCGAAAAAGCAAAAATAAAGGAAGCATTAGTGTTCGCACACATTGGATGGAAGCCAGGTAATGTGAGTAAATGAACTTGATCGGTCAACGCCCACTTAGAAGGCAAGGGTGGCATCCCCGAAGCAACTACCGAACCGCCGGCCTGCGAGGCGTGTCTTGTAGGGCATGAGCAACTACGTTCCGAACTACACGAAGAAACGAGAGATTGTTCGCTGGAAAGAGGATAACCTCCGTAGACTTCTCGCAAGAGGCGTCGATGAGTCAAAGCTGTTGAAGGCAGCCGAAGTGGTCCGTGATGCTAGGGTCAGGGCATTGCGAGCCCGAAAGGCGAACCGTCAGTCGCAGCCTGTGTCCATGATAGAAGGACTTGTTCTGGCACAAGGAAAGCACCGACGATGGCAACTGTATCCGACGTGGCCCGATTCCTGGGCGTTGACCGGGACAAGGTGAAGCGATGGGCGAAGGAATTCGCCGAGTATCTGAGCCTGACCGCTCAGCCAGCGAAGGGCCAGGAACGCCAATTCTCCGAGGCCGATCTGCGAGTATTGGCAGTCATCGCCGAACATTTGGAATTGGGCAACGATGCGGACGACGTTCACTATGCTCTGAACAGCGGGCGGCAGTACGACGAGCCGCTTCTCGAATTGGCCCGGCTTCACAGCCCGCTCTTTCAAGACCCGCCTGACGAGATGGATGAGACATGGCAGCACGGCACACTAATCGGGGGCATGGCCTGCCGTGATCTGCCACAGGTGGCGAGGGCCTACAAGCTGGCGGCGGACGAACTTCTGAAACAAGCTCAGGCAAAGTTCGAACCGCATGAACTGGATTACCCGGTCCTTTTCCTCTATCGACACACGGTTGAGGTTTACCTCAAGGCGGCACTCGACGACCCGCCCGAACACGCACGACTTGAGCAGGCTGATCCAGTTGCTGGAAGACGAAAGTGGAAAGCAGATTGCAGGTTGGTTCAGGGATCGACTGTGGGATTTCCACAAGATCGACAAGATGGCGGCTCTGTTCCGATATGCAGACGTGCCTGCTGACGGCGAACTTTGGATCGACTTCCATCACCTTCAGGCCGTCATCGACAAGCTCGTGCAGGCGTTCGAGCAATACATAGAACAAAAGGAAGGAGTTGAACGGGCGAAGCGTTACGGCTCCCCAGAACGAAGGCCGCTGGAGAATCTTGAATGAGTCCCGAATCTCAAAATAGCGGCCCTTCGGTTGAAGAACTCACCCGCTGGATACAAGCGTCCGGTGAAAACGACTGCGTGGATGCTAAAGGCCCGATGATCTGGGACGGAGCCGACGCATCAGCGTCTCTTGCGAAGGACATCGCCGCTTTTGCCAATTCAAGGGACGGGGGTGTGATTGTCATCGGCAAGTCCCAGGCCAGCGATGGCAGTTTCTCCTACGACGGTCTCTCTCCAGAGCAGACCGCTTCGTTCGATACCACCAAGGTCGGCCAGTGGGTCAATTCTCGCTTCGCACCGCCGATTCGCCTGAATTGCTATCAGACGGAATTCAACGGCATGAAGTTCATCGTCATCATCGTGCAGGAGTTCGATGATGTGCCGTCGCTGTGCATCAAGTCTTTCCAGGAGAAAGGCAATCCGAAGAACCACATTCTGAGGGAAGGCACGATCTACGTTCGCACTCAGAACGCAGAATCCAAGCCGATCAAGACTGTTGACGAGTTAAGAACCGTTATCGGCCTGGCGACACGCAAAAAGGGCGATGAGCTACTTACGCACTTCAGCGCCATGCTCAAAGGACGGTCGCTGCTGCCTTTTGGCCCTGTTCCCGATCGGTTCGAGCCGGAAATGCGTCAAGTGAAAGACGATCTCAAGCTCAACGAAGAAAATGGCGGCTGGTGGCTCTCGTTTCATCCGAACCAGCATGTCAACAATCGGTGGGCCACGGTTGATGAACTCAAGCACCTTATCGCCACACACTCTGTCCGCATTTACGACGAGTTTCCCGGTTACGAACGAGGCACGGTGGGCATGGGCTGGGGCATTGCCAACGATCTATACGGGGAGACATGGGCGCTAACCAAATCTGGACTCTTCTGTTTTTGGAAAGAGTTCCGGGAAAATCACCAGACGGCTGAACAAACCGGATGGCGGGGCAGCGAAGAGGCCAAACTACCGATTCCTCCGGGCGAATGGATTGAGTACACCTGGGCTATACGCACGATGGTTGATTTCTTCATGTTCCTGGCTCGATTCGTAGACGCCTTTGGTGCCGGTCAGGGTATCCGTATCAACCTGAAAGTAGGTCCACTTGCCGGAAGAACACTCGTGGCCCTCGGTCATCACATCGTCACGATTGGCTATGGTGCGCCGAACCATGCCGAGCGCCTTTTTTCTTATTTGACAATACCATTGACGCTGAATCTCTGCGGACAAGTTGGAAGCGAATCTGCCGAGACCATGCGGGAGATGTTTGAACTATTTCCGAGCGCAGGAATTAGCACTGACACCCTTCTCAAGTGGGTGGACACGTACAAATCCCGCAGCTTGTGACGACGAATAGCCGACACTAAACGACAGGTCGCCAGGCGCAGAAAACCTGAATTCTGGACATTGTATAGGACAACGTTCAATGACCTGCTAAAAAACACGTCATTGCGAACCTGTTCGACCTAGTGTAGTGCTTCACTGTTTCGGGAACTTATTTGGTTGCTTGTGCGTCGAAGGGTTCATCAGGAGGATGAACCTATGCGGATCGCACCAGCCATTGTAGTTTCGGAGGAAGATCGCCGGACCTTGCAGCGCTGGTCGCGAGGCCGCAGCACGGCGGCGCGACTCGTGCTGCGAGCCAAGATCGTTTTGCTGGCCGCTGCCGGCAAGTTGAACAAGGACATTGCCACCGAGTTGAAGACGGGCATGAAGACCGTGTGCCAATGGCGGAGTCGCTTTGCCAAGCAGGGGCTGGCAGGCATCGAGAAGGACGCCCCGCGTGGTGCTAAGCCGGCCAGCACCACCGCGGCGCTGGCTGCGGAGATCGTTCGTAAGACCACGACAGAAAAGCCACCGGCCGCGACACATTGGAGTACGCGTACGCTGGCCGAAGAATTGGACACGTCGCCGTCGATGGTTCAGCGCGTTTGGAAAGCCCACGGCCTGCAACCGCATCGCACCAAGACGTTCAAGCTGTCGAACGATCCGCAGTTTGCCGAAAAGCTGATCGATGTCGTGGGCTTGTACCTGAACCCGCCGGAGCATGCGATTGTCCTCTGCGTCGACGAGAAGAGTCAGATTCAGGCCCTGGATCGCACCCAGAAGAGTTTGCCGATTTATCCGGGCCGCCTGGGGACGATGACCCACGACTACAAGCGAAACGGCACCACGACGCTGTTTGCGGCGCTCAACGTGGTGGAAGGAATTGTCATCGAAGCATGTATGTCTCGGCATCGACATCAGGAGTGGATCAAGTTTCTGAAACACATCGACACCGCGACTGACCCGGCAGCTCAACTGCATTTGATTGCCGACAACTATGCAACCCACAAGCACCCCAAGGTGCGACGATGGCTGGCGCGCCATCCGCGATTTCATATGCACTTCACACCGACCAGCAGCTCTTGGCTTAACCTGGTGGAACGCTGGTTTCGCGATCTCACGCAGAAGCGGTTGCGGCGCGGCACGTTCACCAGCGTCCGTCAACTGCAGGAGGCCATTTTCGAGTACGTCGAGCATCACAACGACCGGACTAAAGGTTACCTCTGGAAGGCCCTGCCCGATGCAATCCTGGCCAAAGTTCGCCGCGCCCGAGCCGTTCTCGATAACTCCCCAACAACTTGAAGCACTACACTAGCCGTTCGGAGTGCAACGATGTTGCCATTTGAAATTGGCCGATTCACGATAGAACGAGCGCTTTCCACGAGGCGGCCCATGCTGTTTATATCTGGATGTGCGGTGGGCAGGTCAGAGCGTTTAACGTCGAGTTTGATGACGGCGGTGGCGAGTGGCGGGGAGCTACCGACGCCCCAGATTTGCCAAATCACAGCGAGCAGGCAGAGATGCTCTTGGCTGGCGGCTTTGCCGAATGCCGCTTTGTAGCCAACGTCTATGATAGCCTTGATTGGACCATCAATGAGGCCGTATCACGTCCTGCTCTTGTTGCGATCTTCGCCGCTCATGTGCCAGGGCAGCTTCTCACAGTCACGTTCGACGAGCCAAATAACCCCCCCAAGACGTTTCAGTTTGAGCCAGATACTTTCAGCAATGATTGGCACAAGGCCGAAGCCTTGGTCCAGCAGCATCATCTGAGCATGAATAACATCATTACGAATTCGATTAACCGCATTAACAATCCTGCATTCTGGCAGGAAGTCATTCAGGTAGCTCGGTGCTTTCTCATGCGCCCGCCAAGGATATTGATCTGGCAATATGGTTACGACCAACGCATTGACCCGCACAAGAGGCAGTACATGATTGGTCCAATCGAAGACAGACTGAGGAAGAAACTCGGAGTCCAGGTCGATCAACAGCCATAACACTTTTAGTACCGGTAACTTGACCTTTAGGTTCTACAAGCAGGTGCTACAAAACTTGGCGTTCGGGAGTTGTTAGACTAGCTGTGTGAGTAGTACAAGAACAGAATGAAAGCGAGCGAACAGGTGGATGTTTTTCGTGCCGCATACCCGACGGTTTCTGAATTGCTCGAAGGAACGCCTTTTGAGGCTGATGCGACGGTTGCCTCCGAATTTGCAAAGTCCAAAGAGGACATGAAATCGGCTCTTATGGGGCGGGCCTTCGCCCTGAACGAGCTAATGTGGGTGCTTTGCGGTGCGGTATTTCCAGAGTGGGTGAACACTGACGCAGCCGAACTCGAAAGCGATCTCGCCGCCGTCGTCCGCAACGTGGGTATCATTGCTGCCCGCACAGCCTATAAGGAAAAGTTCCTCGTTGAGGCCAGGAGCAGGATTCAAGACCCCAAGACCAAACTACTCGACGCCAAGAACAAGTTCCAAGACGTTCGGTACGAGATTGCGGTGACGGCGAGGGCTTGTGCGGTTCTTGACTCTGGCTCGATCCAGCTTGAGAAGCCCATCTCCGATCCCGACAAGGATGAGAAGGACTGGAAGAACTCGGATGTCTTCGGCACCTTCCACGGCAAGCCGGTGAGGATCGAGGTAACGGTTCTACACGAGAGTCTTCCGCCTGCGATACATATCGAATTGGATGACCTCTTGAGGCAGGCCCACGTCTCGTCAGGTTTCAGGATTGTACTCCGCTCGGTCCTGATAGACCAAGACTATGCACAGCGGGTCCGTGCCCTTCTTGAGCTTCTCCACGAAAGCCATATCTCCTCTGGTGGAACCTCCGTCGACATCGATAGCGTTCGGTTCGACTGGAAAGGTGGGGCCTACCACTGCATGCAAACGACATCGCCGTTCCAGAGCATCTGCTTCTATTCTGCAAGCGAGTTCCCTGGAGCCGAGAAACTTCGAGAAATAGTCCACCCTGCCTCGGAGCGAGCCGTTACATCCAGGCACGTCCTTGAGGATCATCCTAACCCACCCGGAGTGGTCACATCAGCGGATTTACCTGATGCCCCGACTCAGGTTCCCGTTAGCACAAAGGTCAGCCAGATGCTGGGTGGTAAACGGCAGCAGTGCGTGGACGGTGTAATCAACATCGTAGCCCTCGGCAATCCACTTCCAATGCACGACCGTGAGGTAGTAAGCGCCGTTCGTGGATCGGAGTTCGTTGGTGTGCAGTGCTGGACCGATAAGAACGGAGTTCGCCACAGCGGAAAGGGCGTCCTTTTACGTGACACAAAGGCCCCGTTTGTTCCTGAACAATACCTTCCGAACGACGACCGCATTCAGTTCACCGAGCCGTTCAAGAAGATGTCTGCCATTTGGCACATCCGCCTGGGCCGGTATGCCAAAAGCCGGATCATCTCCAACCCCAACGCCTCGAATCCTATTCCACGAGAGATTGAAGAGGCGTTGTCTGATCCGGCATCGCCTCCATGCGAAGCCACTGCAAACACGCTTTCTCCAGAGTCGCCGGACGACAACGGTCAGGAAGAAGACATCGTTTGGGCCGAGGTCGCCGAAAATTTCGTCGGTGTTTGCGGATCGCTTTCCGAGGCCCGATCTGTTCTCGCACGGCTGGAGCAGAATCGGCTTTCACTCGATGAGCTTCAGAAGAAGGTCGAGCACATATGGTCGGGACCGCAAAAGGAAAATAGGTCAACGCCGTTCAGCTCGCCCACGGACGACGAGATGGCAATAACCTTCATAGTTGATTGCGGCGGATATGAGCAAGCGAAGGCGTGTCTGGATGCATACGCCGAGGAGATTCAGGGAAATGCCAGCGAACGTGAATAAGGGGACGGTGATGTCCGCCGGACGGCAAACAGCGGGTCACGATACGGAAATGCCGGTCCATAATCTGCTGAAACGTCAAATTGATCCTCTCGCCGAGGTTCTCGGTGCTCTTCGGAATTTCATGCTTCCAAAAGTGCTGCATCGTGCCGCCCCTGATTATTAACGTCCCGTTGCCGACCGAGAAGTTCATGGTCTCCTTCGTTTTGTTATGACGAATACCGAACGTCCGAGTCGCTCCGACGGCACAAATCCTCATCGCCGGTCCCTGGCTGACATGGCTAGTGATGCTGACAGAAATGGCGAATGGGTGGTGGGTCGCTCGGAATACGCTCCCTATCGCAGCCTCACAAGCTGGGGCAACCGGTGCGGAAGCGTGGCAGGAAACCATCGTTACGGTCGCCCATCTGATCGGCGCTGTCGTTTTGATTGGTCATTGGGGAGTAATTTTGGCCGGGCTGTTCCGTAAGCCAGTCCAAGGGGAAGAGGCTAAGAGCCAACCACCTGCTTGAACGCCTCTGGGCCATCAGGCCCACTCGGTCGAATTGTACCAGGATTTGCCCACGCTGCAAAAAGGGCCGGATTCGCCGGGGAACCGGGCCGACTTTTCAGCGTGAAAGGCGGACAGCTATGCGGACGTGCATCCGTGCCATTCATCGGCCTCGTAGCCGCTTGGCACCGCCTTGACGATATCCCGATGAACGACGGAACCTGCCCGCCACACCAGCTTTCGTTCGATTCGACCGTGACCCACACGAAGTAGCGCCGGATGCGGCCTCCGAAAGTGCGGCACCTTTTCGATCTTGGCACCGACTCTCCACCCTCTTCCTTTGCGAGCAGTTGCTCGTCTGGCGAATCTCTTCAGGTCATCCTCCGAGGCACCAGGGACTCTCGCCTCGTCGGCCTTAAGCCAGTCAGGCTCGATTATTTCTGGATTGTTTCCAACCAAGCACAGTGTGCAAACGATCCGAAAGCAGTCCATGATTATTTCCCGAGGGCAATTGAAATCTTCTGCCCCAGCACATCCTTCAATGTAGGGATTTGAATTGAGCCGCTCCTCGACGGTTACCTCGTCGCCCAACTTTATGGTCTCGCCAGTAGCAACGGCACGATAGGAGAACCCTTCAGGAACGTCTGGGTGAGTTTCCCCCCAGTCAATCCACAAACTGATTCCACGGCCACCGTTGTTAAACCGAAATGCTGGATCAATCGCCGGATCGCAGTCAGTCGCCAAGATCGTCCGAATCTGCCAATGCTTGCCACCACAATCGAACCCCAGCGGAGAAGGGTCGGGAAAACGGATCGACAGGGTTTCGAGCGGTAGGCGAATATGCTTGGTCTCGATGTCGAGCCGCAAGGCGGTGAACATTGGAATAATCGCTGGATATATTTTGTAGTACGGACTGCCAGCGGAGTACCACAGACGCTCACACGATACTTCCATGAGCGCCCAACCTGTCGTCGTCGCCGACGAAACACAAGAATAAAAGTCGCCGCACGATATATTCTTCTTGACGAAAGGCTTCAGGCTCGCCCAGAGCGTTCGTTGCTCGTGAAACTGCATTTCTTTTGTCCTTATGAGTAGAGCTGTTAATCGTGCTTTTGTTCGTATGCGGCTGCGTTTTGTGCCACGGCAGTCGTCTGTATTTATTATTCCACGATAATGTGGGTTTGTGAACTTGCTTGATTGAAGCTGTCACTTACACTTGCGCTTTCGACGCCATTGCTTCGTCACAAGCAAGCATCCAAGCGTCCCAGACCATTCCGTCCAAGTCCTCTTCGTCGAACTTTGATCGACTGTAATCGGTGACCACGATGGCCCACGAGCAGCCTTCCAGGTCGATGCCGAATATAGGACTGTCCGCAGACAACTTGTCCAAGACACTCTCGACCTCACGCTGGCTGCGTAGATCGTTCACGTAGCCGTCGTTGCCGAAGATGATAAAACGATCACCGCAATCGATGACGCCACGATGCCGATGAAATAGAAACGTCCCGACGAACTCGGCGGCAACAATCGCAATCCTTTCATCTTCAAGCTTGTCATCACATTCCAAAACGATATTAGTAGCAGTTGACATATTACGACCTCGGTAAGAAGTATTCGGGAAAGAGCACCGGCTGATCCGGCGACACTCGTCGATAGAGCGACGGGTGGGGACGAGAGATACTGCTATGCAAGCAGTGTCGTCCAGTTGAGAAGGTTATTCGAAAGTTGCGATTATTCTAACAAATACACTGCAAAGTGCAAGAGCAAATAGCAAGTAAATGTGACGCATCAGATGTATGTGTTAAAGCTAGTGTGTTATACACGTCAGGTATTCGCTGGGAAGAACTGCACTGTAGTTCCTGCACTTGCCGCAGCAGCTTCGCAATATCCTTGGTCGATATCGATCCCAATGGCGTTGATGGCCAATCTATTAGCTGCCTTCAAACCATTCACACCGCAGAATGGATCGAGAAACGTCATGCCGCTGGTGCAGCCCGCTAACTTCAGACATCGGACGATCAGGTCGGGTGGGCACGTGGCAGGATGATGTCCTCGTTCATTGCCATCATGCACTGTCTCGAACGGAATGAACCAGACATCGCCAGCGCAACGCACGTCGTCGCCATCTCCACTCCGCACCGCATTGTTGGAGTCAACGTAAGGAACGCCGATAGACCTGCGATCCAGCTTGGCCGTTCCCTTTTTGGTGAAATGGAACACGAAGTCCCAGTTGCGGTTCAGATAGCGATCACCAGGGATCGGCGTGAAGTGACCGTGCGACTGGTCGTCAATCGAGATCGACTTCACCCAGATGATCTGGTTTTGGAGAATGAAGAACTGCGCAGCGATTCGCACCATATTAAAGGCTGTAAATGGGCAGCGTGGTGAATGGCCGACGACCAGGAAGAACGAGCCGCTAGGGGTCAACACCCGATGGAATTCGTTGAAGACTTCATCGAGCCATTCGGAGTATTCTGCGGGATCGAGATTGTCGCCGTAGGTGGGATAGGCGAGGCCCCGGTTGAAGGGCGGGCTCGTGCAAATCACGTTGATGGATTCGGGCGGAATCTTTTCCGGCATCAACTTCAAGCAGTCGCCGCACCAAACCTCTACTTGATTCGTGAACAAGCTCTCGTCCTGGCTTGATCGAGAATGCGGCTCCTTCTTGGGAAGCACTTGGCGGATCAGCCGATTGAACTTTTCATTGGGCTGCTCAGCCTTGGCAGCGAAAAACCTTTCACGCTGAAAAGCGTCTAGCTTCGTCAGGCGATTTGCTTCGCTCGCCGTAAGGTTGCCGCTTCGCACCTGGTCGAGAAGCTCGGGTGCCTTCCGCCTGACGCTTTTCACCTGCTCGACGTAGGCCGAGTTGGTCCCCGTCAGCTTGGCGGCAAACTGGCTCGATTTGCCCCTTTTGGAAAAGGTCGCCAATTCTTTGGCCACCTTTTTTCCTCGGCCCGCCGAAAGCCGCTGCCGCTCCTTAGCATCCTTCTCCAACAGCGGCAGCATGTCGAGCGCCAAGACCGCCCGTTGGCTGGGAGTCAGGTGCCTGCGGTGCAGGTTCGTGGAAATGGCCCACTCTAGCGCCGAGCCAGTCCCCGTCCATTCCTCATAGCTCGGCTCGACCCCGGCGATCTCGCAGGCAGCAAGCCGGTTCCGCCCATCCAGTATCAGACCCTCGTGCGTGATTATCGGGTGCAGCAGTCCCCGTCGTTTTATGTCAGCGGCCAGGGCCTGAAGCTCTTCGTCCCCAATCGGCGGGAACAGCAAACAGGCCGGATGAAATCGCAGACTGCCCATCTTTCCTCATCCTTTCGAGACTACGCCCGGAGTCAGTAGCGGCATCCATTGGGGTCGAATTGTCGCAATAGTCAGTAACTTTGTACCTGTATGACGTTGCCATGACAAGAAAGAACCTGCGACATCCTACCACTACCCAGCCGGGCAATGGGCCTCTGAGTCGGTAGGAGTCAGTGAAGTTGTGTCGGTGGCGAACATGAAATTTCGGGCGGTTCAAAGACCAGCGTGTTGCTGGTCTCAGCTTTGCGAACCGCTCCCAAACTCAGAAAAGAAAAGGAAAAAGCCATGTCAATCGATGGAAATTATCAGTCGGAGAGCAACGAACTAAACATCCCCGGCACTGCAATCGCCCCCATCAATGTGGCCCCCGTCCAGGTTGAACAAGCCCCCGACGCCCGTGAGTCCATTGTTTCCAGCGACGAAAATCCGGTCGGTGCTGAACTGGTCAGCGATGAGCAGGGAGCATCGCTGCCGGACCTCTTAAAGGCCGCAAAGGAACAATTCGACCTTGCCTTCAATACGCACAAGAAGTGTGCCGAACACGTCTGGTTAATGGGCAAATTCCTGACCGACGCAAAAGGTAAGCATGCGGTGCGCAAGGAGAAGAAGGGCAAGAATGAACCAAACTGGGAAGTATTGCTGAAGGAACATGGAATCTCAGTCTCCAGCGACTACCGAGCAAGGCTGGTGTTCAAGACTGTCCCCATTCTCGACCAAATCAGCGGTCTCCGCATCATGGATGCGTATGAGGTTGCCGGGATTCCCAAGGCAGTGCCGAACGCTTCCAAGAAGGTCAAGAGAATCGGCAATGAGTCATCGGCGAAGAAGAGCAGCGTTCAGGCCGACTCCCCCAATGCCGAAGCCAACGCAGACGACGGTGGATCGAATGACGACGACGGCGGTGGTTCAATCGGGATCGCCGGAGAAAGCCCCTCCTTCCTTGAGCGCCTTCGCAAGTTCGCATCCGACTTCGAACCGATGAATGAACCGAACCAGGCGGAAGAACTCTCCGACGAAGAGATTGATGATGCGCTGACCTTCGTGAACAGCATCGCCGACATCACGTTCGACATAAAACTCCGCCTCGAAGAACGCCAGGAAACGCTAACTGCATCGCTGAGCCATTCCTAAGTAGCATCCTGACAACGGGGCGCTGGCTATTCTAGCGGCCAGCGCTCCGTTTCTTTCAGCGTCCCGACGCAACGTCGTTCACGGCATGCGGCTGGGTCGCATTCGTTAATTTCACCATTTTCACGACCTTACATAAGGCACTCATATGCGTGATTTATTACCAATCGATGAACTCAGCTCAATCAAGGACCGCATGCGTCTGAAGGCAAGAGGTTGTCGGTTAATGACGGCTCTTGGAACCGGATGGAGAAACGGGGATCGCCAGTCAAAGCTCGACCTGATCGATGCAGCAAAGGAAAACGGAACGTGTCTTTGGATGTGCCTCCCGACTTTCGACGTACCTAATGATCCAAACGAATTGCATCGTCTGGCTTATTGCTTCGACGTAACGGCAGACAGCATTACGTTGTTACAAAACGCCTTTGCTTCGGCGTACGACAGCGATGTCACGGTCGAAGATTGCCTCGATCTCGTGGGCAAAGCACAGATAGCCCTACGTGCAGCCGTTTGTGTCGTCAATGACCGGCGTGATGACGACCAGCACGACCTGTTTCTTATTCTTCGGGAAGCCGCTCAGAATTTGCAGCACTACATTCCGCTTAATGGCGACGGTGACAGTCCGACATCCGAAGAACTTCTCGGTGTGCGTGAACGTATTGCCACGATGCAAAAGGTGGTGGAGCAAGGGCGTGTATTTCAGGAGCGGTTGGCGATCCTGAAGGATCAGGTCGATGCAAACCCTCAAACCACAGCGCAATGGTTGGTCGTGTCCAAACAAGTAAGCCGTTTGGTCGATGAAGGCATGGCTCCCAGTAATACCCAATTACGGGAGATTCTGTTGCCCACCTTTGACTCAATTCCCGAGTACGACAAGTTCGATCCAAATTTCAACCTGGTTATTCGTGAAATTGACGGTTACCTGGAAAGTCGTCCTGAAATCGACGATACGCTGGATCAGGATGAACCGAGCGGCGAAGTATTGCAAGTTCGTAAGTTGCTCGAAGGACGCAAATTGCTTTTGATTGGCGGGGCGCATAGACCTGCCGCAAAACAGAACTTAAAGGAAGCCTTTGCTTTGCAAGACGTGATTTGGCTGACCACAGAGCCCCATGACTCATATCATGACTTCAAGCCCAAGCTCTACGAGTCCGGTGTCGCCGTAGTGTTGCTAGCCATTCGATTCTCCAGCCACTCGTTTAGTAAAACAAAGAAATTCTGCGATGAAGCAGGGATTCCGTTTGTGCGGCTTCCAGCCGGTTACAACCCTAATCAGGTTGCTCGTCAGATTCTCGACCAATGTGGGCCTCGACTGGAACCAAGGCAGAATTCGGCGTGATGCGATTTCTTTCAGGTTGGAAACTGCTCCATTCATCGATGAGGCGGAATTGGTGAACAGTTGATCGAGTGACTAAAGGAAACGGCGAAAGAATATGGCACCCAAGTTCACAAAGTGGCGGGACCGTTTGTAGAATTATCTCTGGGAACAATTCGGTCCCTTCAATGTCACTACCCGGTGCTGGCTATGCAGCCGGCCCAAAACTCGAAAATAAGGAACAACACAATGAACGATCTCGTGACTTGCCAGCCTCATGGCACTGACCTTATGCTTCAGAACGCTTCAGCTACCTACGTCTCGAACCAGGACGCTCCGAATTGGCTGAAAACCGAGCCGAGCGACTCCCACACGTGCGACGACCTGATTGCGATCTTCAATGCCCACGATGGAGAACTCCAAGGATTTGAACGAAAAAGCGCAGAACATGCGTGGTTCATGGGACGAGCACTTTCCCTGGCTAAACAGAAATGGCCCGGCAAGTGGAAAGACTTCCTCATGGAGCGCTCCATTTCCGTCTCCACCGATTGGCGTTTGAGAAAATTGGCCTATTGCTTTTCTACCGTCGCCGATGTCACCGGCCTAACCATCACGGAAGCCTACGAGAAAGTCGGTTGCTTTAAGCGCCCGAGCAATTCCTGGGAAGACGACGAATCTGACCCTTCAGAACCCACTGATCCGTCCACGGATGCTACGGATTCGCCATACGACGGGGCGGAGTCGTCCGACAGCCGCATCGAACATGAAGCCGACCCAATGGACGAACATCCCAAGATGCAGCCCGAGAGCTATCTCTCCTGCTTGAAACAGGTTCTCGACTTGGTGCAAGAGCTTGGCGAGGCGGCTGAAATCAGTGCCATTGCTGACAGTGATCTGAAGTCCTGCTTGGACAAGATGGCAGACATTCTGATCGCCGCTTACGACATCAAAAACGCTCTGGAAGATCGCTTGCCGGACCATGCGGCTGCGGCGTAACGGCACCTGGAATTGTTTCCACGTCCTTGGAAACTGGTCCGTGCATTAAATGCAGATCAGGCGGGAGGCGAGGGATTTTTCCCTCGCTTTCCCGCTTTCTGCATTAACCCCTGAACGACTTGGCACTTAGCCTCGGCATTCACTGCGCTACTATTGTGGCGTACTCGTCTTCCGGTCGTGCCCCAGGTGTTCGAGCAGCTTGCAGGTCTTGGCGACGTGCCAAGCCCAGCAATAGTGGCCGTTCAGATCGAATCGCTGCTTCACCATGCCGATGTCAAACGCCTTGGCGGTTGGTTTGCTCGGCTTCTCGTCATTGCGTAGGCCGTTCTTCTTGAGAATCTTGCCGAGCTTGGTGCAGGTCAGGCCGTAGCTTGCCCCGATATTGGTCATCGTGTCGAAATCGAAATCAGGCTCCATCGCAGACCTCCTTCGGAAACCCGAGTTGCTGGGCGATCCCCTCGATTTCCAAAAGCGTCCAAACCCTGCGACCGGCAATGCGACTCGGCTCGTCGATTTTCCGAGAATTCAGCAAATAAAGAATGCGGTGGGTGGGAACAGCCAAACGCCGGCTGACCTCACCCAGAGAAAATAATGTCGTCATAGTACCTCCTGCATTTATCTATGCAGCAGGTCGCAGTTTCTGTTCGTCATAACGACCATTTTCTCGGAATTCTTTTCACAGTGAAAAGTCACCCGTGGCTTTTGGGCTGCCACTGATACGTGCATCGTCCAAGCCCGAATGTACCAAAGTTGTCCCAAGCTTGATCGATTTCACCGATAGCTTGCCGAGTGACTCGCAGCAGGAGGCCCAGGCTATTCGTGCCGGAGAATTGACCAGCGGCCCGTGCTTTGAGGGTCTGTTGCTCGACGTACTCGAAGATCACGGGAAAGTTCAGGCTGACAAACAATTCAAACTTTCCGGGTCCGCTGAAGGAGGCGTCAAGGTGGCACAATTCGATGACCTGCCTCCAATAGTCGTCGATTTCCTTGGTGGAATAGCCTGCTGTGCGCATGTCCTGGCCAAACCAATCGATCATGTCCGTGCAAACCTGCGATGCGATGCGTCCTTCAGCGTCGATAGTCGAAAAATACTGGAACTGACCATCCAGATGGCACAGAATTGCTTTGAAGAGTTTGCTTGAAGATAACCGCCATTGCTTGGCCTTCCGAACCTGCCGGTCCTGCCAATACGCACGTTGGCCGTCCTCGGGGTCGTTGGCCTTTAGGTCATCTGGGGAAATGAGTCCCAGCCTGCGGAGCTTGGAAACGGCGGAT
The DNA here is from genome assembly GCA_963807715.1 of uncultured Planctomycetia bacterium. GTDB lineage: Bacteria > Planctomycetota > Planctomycetia > Pirellulales > PALSA-1355 > CAWECK01. The sequence continues at coordinate 208,784 of CAWECK010000005.1, read as the reverse complement.
CGGATGGTCCCTACGCTCACTCGAAGCTTGAGAGCGTAGTATTTCTGCCTTTGCGCCGGTCGCTTAGCGATCAAGAAGTACAGGGCATTCACTCTCGGCACCAGGCCACTGGCCTTGGCCGAATCAGGAATCCAAATCGGGAAGTAGGTGATCCTGGCGTACCACTCACGCCCACCTGGATTCTTGAATTCGACGAACCAACTGCGGTCCCTGGGTTGGAATGGAAACACTCGGCCCTCGTTGAATCCGACCAGGCCGTGCTGCTCAAGCTCCGTGAGGGCTGCCGGTATCGTCCGAGTATCCGAAAGACCTGTGCCACGATGAATCTGCTGACGTGTTACTGCTCCCTGTGCCTGGCTGCCCTTTGCCATGCTCAGACGGTACACCAAGAAGCTGTACACCATCACGGAGTTGAACCCCACCGGGCAAGACCTGCCAGGTATCAAGACGAACAGTCTCTTCTTCTCTGTTTTGGTATTCTGCAAGTTGACTGTCTCAATTCTGCAAGTTGCGCCTTATTCTTCTGCAAGTTGCTCATGTGATTCTGCAAGTTGTGCCCATGTAATATTATTATGTATTAACTAAAGACTCACTGCCTCGTTCGTCTTAAGTGCTACGGTGGTAGTCGCTACGCTCCTACCACCTTCGCAAGAAGGATCGAATCAGTGAATTGCACCGACCGATACCCTTAACAGGGTGAGGTTCCACCAGTATTTGTCCTATCAGTGTGTCACCGCAACCAACGACACACACCACAACCACTTTTCTCTCCAGGCTTATTTTACCACAGCAACTCAGCTTGTGAACGTCCAGTGACTGTGCAGGCATTTGTCTCAGGGCAGAGAGTATGCAGATTGGTCGCTGGTGTTACATCATTGACACTCTGTCCTTGGTTCCGACCAGCGGTTCACAAACTATTTGGCGGTGGTACAATACTTGGCAGAGATAAATGAGCGACTTGAGGTGGACCCCGAAAACTGGACAGCCTGATAAGATGTAGCTTCCCCCCAGGGGAGTGAATCATCAGGAGGTGTCCGAGTGAGCAGGAAGCGACGAGTATTTGGGGCTGCGTTCAAGGCGAAGGTGGCCTTGGCTGCGATTCGTGGGGATAAGACGACGGCACAGTTGGCGTCGGAATTCAGCGTGCATACGAGCCAGGTGACGGCCTGGAAGAAGCAGCTCTTGGAGCAAGCGACGGACTTGTTCGAGGACGGCCGCCGAGCCCGGCCCGACGAGCGGGCCGCGAACGAACAGCAACTGTACGAGCAGATCGGCCGCCTGAAGATGGAGGTCGAGTGGTTGAAAAAAAAATCTGCCGAGCTCGGTTGACGGCAAGCGTGGTTGTATCGAGGTGGGCCATACCGGCCTGAGCGTGTCGCGGCAGTGCGAGCTGTTGGGTCTGGCACGCAGCAGCCGGTATTACGTGGCGGCAAGTGAGACGGAGGAGAACCTGGCGCTGATGCGGGCGATCGATGCCCAGTATTTGGAAACGCCGTTTTACGGCAGTCGTAAGATGGCGGTCGAACTCTCGGCGAATCGCAAGCGCGTGCGGCGGCTGATGCGGGTGATGGGACTGGAAGCGATCTATCGCAAGCCGCGTACGACGCAGCGTAATCCGGGACACAAGATTTACCCTTATTTACTGCGGAATGTGGAGGTCACCAAGCCGAACCAGGTCTGGAGTAGCGACATTACTTACGTGCCGCTTCGTCATGGCTTCATGTACCTGACGGCCGTGATGGACTGGTACAGTCGTTACGTGTTGTCGTGGCGATTGTCGAACACGTTGGAAGGAAGCTTCTGCCTGGAAGCCTTGGACGAAGCGCTGGCCGCTGGTCAGCCGGAGATTTTCAATAGCGATCAAGGCTGCCAGTTCACGGCCACGGCGTTTACCGGCCGGCTGCAATCGCGTGGTATCGCGATCAGCATGGATGGCCGCGGTCGAGCTTTGGACAACGTGTTCGTGGAGCGGCTCTGGCGGAGCGTCAAATACGAAGAGGTGTACCTGCGAGACTACGGCGATGGCTGGGAGGCGGAGCGATCATTGATGGCGTACTTCCGTTTCTACTGCCATCGCCGCGTGCATCAGGCATTGGATTATCGCACGCCTGCAGAAGTGTACGGCGAGGCAGTAAACGGCCGATAACAACGAAAGCAAATTGCGGCGCTAAAAATCCTGGCTGCGCCACGCTACGGGGAGGGCAAGTCTTCTCTGAAACCGAAACGTACTCAGCCGTAGCGGCCGCGCGAGCCCTTTGAGGGGGCTCACGGGCCGCCAGCCTAACAACGCTACATCTTATCCAAGGCTGAAAACTGTCCAGCGCTTGGGGTCCACCTCAACTGATAGTCGCCACTTCTTTATTGTAGTTCTGACCGCTGGATCGGAACGGCCTGAGATTTCAGGCTTTCTACTTACCGAAGGATATTGCGGCCCGAATGTCCCGGGTTGGCTGCCCGACTGAATGCGCACTTGCCGACGTTGCGCTTCAGTGCGCACTTGTCGGCAACGTGAGGACTCATTCGTAATGCACAAAGTAGAAAGGCTCCTGTTTGCGCCCGTGAACCGTATCCTTCACGGTGACTGCGCCGATCTAATGAAGGAGCTTCCTGACGAGTGTCTTGACTTAACAGTTACGTCGCCCCCCTACGACTCGATGAGAATCTACGGGGGCCACGAGTTTGAGCCTGAACGGGTAATCGAGCAACTGTGGCGCATTACGAAGCCTGGTGGCATCGTTGTGTGGGTGGTCCAAGATGCGGTGGTCAAGCGATCCCTCTCCATGTCGTCGTACCAGCACGCCCTGGTTTTCCAGTTGGAAGGATGGACTTGGCACGACGAAATCACCCTGACTCGAACGGGCAGAAGGTATCCAGCCACCCATCGCCGTTACGGCCCGTGCGAAAAAGCGTTCGTCTTTTCGAAGGGACGCCCAAACACCATCAACATGTTGCGGGACCGACCGAATAAATTGGCGGGAACACCAATGCACGGCAATATCAGGAAGGGCGACAAATTAGTCCCGGTGCGGAGCAGTCATGTTATTCAGCTTATTCAGCCCTACGGATTTCGATTAGGGTGGTGGCAGTACAGCGCTGGAGGGCGTCCGAAAGATGTCACTGGCGATCACCCCGCAAGAATGCCAGAAAAGATGGCTGAAGACCTGATCGTGTCATACAGCAATCCCGGCGACGTGGTGTTCGACCCAATGTGTCGCTCAGGGACTACCTGCAAAATGGCGTTGCTGAACCGGAGATTGTACGTGGGCGTCGAAATCCATCAGCCGTATGTCGAAATCGCTCGGGAACGGCTTCGGCTAGCACGTCAGCAGCGGCTCGGTGTTGCATAGCGAGAGGTTTTCAGAAAACCGCTTTCTGAAACTCCAAATCGCAAAACCTCCAAGTTATACGTCCCGACATAAAACCTCGGGTTTCTTCCCAGAACATTCCAAATTTCGGTTTTCGCTTTCTGCGGAACCGCCGCACCGCCCCAGGATCGCACGAGCCGCAGGGGACGTACATTCGGCCATTTTCGCCCCACGACGCCGTTTAGGGCATTTCATTGGTTCTACCGGGCATCCTGACGGGTCGCTTCCGCCGCTCGATTCCGATTTTGTTGTTTTTGCTTTTCACAATGCTGGTGGGTCTATATCAGGAAACTCCCGCCTTATATGTGCGACCTATATGAAGCCGAGTTTCCCGATCTAACGTTTTGATTTCCAATTTGTGGAATTTGCCTTCTGCGGCGGGCTCCCCACGATTCACTTTGCATGTGGTAGACGCCCCCGACTCGATTGCATTTCTATTGCAGTGGTTAGTTGATTTATGTAATTGGAGTCAATGCCGTTTCCCATCATGGTACATGGTACTTGGTACTAGGTTCGGCGGTCACAATTGCTCGAAAGAATCTTGGAAAAAACCTTTTGTTGTGTAAGTCGTTTGTTCGCAGGCGACTTGTCGATTTACTTTGCAATTGATTGCAACAACTTTGCCGGTCGTGATTTTACGTTTGGAACATGTTGGCGTAAAATGAAGGTTGAAGAAAACCAACGGTCACTCGAAAACCTTGTGACCACAACTACTACTATGAAAGGGAGAAGCGATGATCGAACTTGCCGAATATCACAAAATGGATGCCAAATCCGCTGCGGACTTTTTTCAACGGTGCCAGCATCACACACACTTTGGTCTATATGATTGCGGTGATAAATATGTGATCTACTGCACACGGGATAGCGAACTGGCCGAATTGTTTCGGTTGACGTTGCCGGTGGAATGGACTACCTCCGTGGGACAGGCGACAGATGGCTATGCAAGTGCTTGCATCGTGTACAACTATGCCAGGGCCATTGCACACGACAGGGTGAGTGAGTTACTTCAAGAAGTTATTCGGGCAAGAACAACGAATAAAGATTGAAGAAATGAAAATGAAAACGGACTATAAACAACTGCTCGCCGATCATCTTGGCTGCAATCGCAGTGAAATCAAATTTGGTGATGGGCTTTATTGGCGTGATGGCAGCATGCCCGCTGATCCTAACGATGAATCTTGGCTTTGGACGTTGCACGAGTTGCGGGAGTTGCAAGAATGAAACTTAAAAACAACAAAACGAAAATTACCAAGGTGTTGTATCAGCCGTGGGGCTCTTGGAGCGAAGGCTTTACCATCGAAGGCTGTACCATCGACGATATCCGGTCGATTATGATTAAAAAAAATATTCCTTATTTTGTTTGTGAAACGGACGGTTATGAGGGTTACCATCTATGCGCTGGAATGACCATTTTGTTTCGGCAGAAGAATGGCAAGGTTGCGGCGGAGATTTTAGAGGTTGGTATGATCTTAGTTTAGAGCTAAACAAATGAACGAAGAAATGAAACGGCGTGAGGCCGTGGACGAGAGGGATGCCAAAGACTTTGAAAGTGTGGGAGCGGCCTATAAGCAGTTCTTAAAAGCGGTGCTGATGGAAGTCGGCCCAGAGGTTGCGCACGCATTGGATTCGTGGGAGTCCATGCGTGAGTGGATTATCGACCTTCACTGCTTTTATCAATGATAAGGTGAATGAAAATGAAACTCAAAAACAACAAAACGAAAATAACAAAGGTTCTCTATCGATCTGGTCCGCCGATTGGGCTCGTGGCTGCACCATTGATGATGTTCGTGCAATTATGCTCTCGTGCGATTTGCCTTGTTTTGTATTTGAGGCGGAAGACGGACTGACGTATGGCCTTGAACTTCAGCGACGACGATATACGGGGGAGCGTCATATTGTGAGGCAGGAGTTAGAGGGGGATTATCTGGCGGCTTGCCTTGACGAGTAAAAATCACAAAAGTGAAAATGAAAGGATAAATCCGAGCTTCGACCCAGGCAGAACTACCTTGTCCGCCTCGGTCGCCGCTCTGATCGACAAACCAAATGAATTATATCGAAGTGAAAGAGGCGTCAGCACTGCTGCACGTCACGGCAAAGACCGTGCGCAAATGGGTGCGGCGGGGGAGGCTCCCCAGCACCAGGACGGGAGAAGCCAGCCCGCACTACTGCGGCAAGATTCTGATCCCCAGAGATGCTGTCGAGGGGCTTTTGGATTCACGGTTCAAGCCGGCCGAGGAAAAGCCAGCTCCTGCCGCTCCTGCCCCAAAGTGTCATTTTATGGGGGGCTGCCAATGGTCATGAGAGATATTATATCGACATGGGAGAACTCTTACGGCTGGCATACTGTGCATTTGGCTTGCGGGCATAGTGTTGGACCTATAAGTCGGTCGAAGCTCCCCAAGAAAAAGAAAAGATGCCCTGCTTGTGCGAGGATTGCGCATCAACAAATAGAGACGCCAGCGTTAATGCACGGTCTGCGGCGAGCCTTAAACCATGTCCCTATGGATGACAGAGCAGCCACGCTAATCGATTGGCTAGATCAACTTATCAAAGCGCATGCATTAGAGAGGAAAGGCGGAATCGAGTTTGCAGATGCGGTCGCCTTGGCCGCACACCCAAGCTCATATCCGCTTGTGGAATATCTGAATAAGGACGACAACAACAATGATTATGCGGTGACGTAAATGACAAACGAGCAACAAGAAATCGACAAATATCAGAAAAAGCTGGAGCCGTTTGCGGTCACTTTGCTTGCACCGCACAGGCTTCGCAAGTATTAAATCTTGGAAAAGTTGCCGATGCGATACAAGCTGGCTAGGGATTGGGAATTGGCAAGGCGAGCAATCCCAAGGGGGTTAGCTTAGCTTGTTGAGAATATGGAGATGGAACAAATGAGCGATTAGGGACGGTAGTCTGGTGCAAAAGTGCACTGCTGAGACGGTCAAGTTCACATTCAAAATGTCCGTGGTAAAATAGTTTGCAGAGTGATATGAGCGACTGTTAGTCGCCACTTCTTAATCGTAGTGCCGACCGTTGGATTGGCACGGCCTGCATCGCAGGCTCCTTATTTCTTTGACGGTACTGCGGCCCAATTCGGGTTGGCCACCCAACTGAACGCACTCGGCTGATGGTGCGCCTTCAGGTCGCACCATCAGCCGTTGTGGAGGTTCAAAATGAGCGCAGCATGGTTTCCAAAATGGATTGATCCCGAGCTAATCCCGGCAATTAGGAGCTTGGGTAAGCAAGTGAAAATCGAGCGGCAGCAGCAGATTGTAGACCACCCGTTGAAGACGCCGCATGTCTTGGCGATAACTTGTCCCAAGCCAACGACCCTCAACGAGCGTCGTGTCTTGCAGAGGTACGAAATGTTTTCGGTGTGTATGTTGGGAAAACTCCTCGCCGATGGGCCGAAGCTTTTCAAAATCCCGCACGAGCTTATCGACGACTTGAATCAAGTCGAGATTCCGTTGCTGGTCGATGACTACAGCCAGCCTTTCCCGGCTGTGATTGTGCAATCAGGCAGCGAATACCACTATGTTTATCACGAAAAGAACGTGGGGCTTGTGTGCGCCACAATGCAGCCGGATGGCTATGTGGATTGGTTTTCACTTTCTGATCCTGCATTAGAAATAGAATCGAAAATCAGCGAACACAAAAGTCTTTGGCATGTAAATCATGGTAACGCTGAAGCGATCTTTCAAGTCGACGGAAGCTGTATCGAATCGCATCGCTTTCGGGCGACGCTTAATTTCCTCTTGCTGGTGACCGCTGGCGGATTCGCAAAGCAAAAGCTGTCCAAGGGCAATAAGCAGAAGAACAGAAACGACAAATCGAGATATGCGATCCCCGATACGTTTGTTCCGCAGGATATTGACTTGTGGCGCACGAGGTTGAAAAACGCCAATCATCCGCACGATCACACCGAGGGGACGGGGACCAAGAAGCGGCCCCATTGGAGGCGGGCTCACTGGCGGAGGGTTGTCGTTGGTGTGGGGCGCACTGGCAGAAGGTTGAGTTTGATTCCTGCCCGGCTGATTAACAAGAAGTTCTTGAATCAGGCCGCTGACCCCGCCGAAAGCGAGTACATGGTTTCTTAGAAGTCACTGGAGCGATCACTATTACTGAAAACGTCTAGTAGGCAACGTGATAGTGGTTAAGTTCACATGCGAAAAGCCTGTGGTATAATACTTGACACTGGAGAAGTCGGTCTGCGTAAACCGACTCATTCGTGTACGAATCTCTTTTTAGGAAAGGAAGATCAGATGAGCAGAATGCCGAGCTTTATTATCGCTCATTTCTTGTCCGTTTGTTTGGTCGCCAACAAGGGCGATCCAAATGGACAAACAAGAAATATCAGCTAAAAGCGATCTCGTCGAGATCGTAAGAGGCATAGCGAGCCAGATTGAACGGATGGCCGCAGGAATTGCCAAGATCGAAGTGCTGCTCTCCAATCCGCCGATTGAGAAAGAGTGGTTCAGTCCCAAGGAGGTTGCCGAAATGACGCAGAAGGATGGGACAATACACTATACGTACTACACCATCCGTGAAGCCTGCAACAAGGGTAGGATTGCGGGGGCAAAGAAGGCAACTGACTCGACAAGGTGGTTGATTCCTCGGGAGGCGCTCAAGCAGCTTTTGGAGTGCGGGTTGGGATCAGGAGAAGATTGATCCCATAGCCTTCGTGCGGCTTTCGGGGAATAAGTGCCGATAGCGATTCCGCATCGCTTCGGTCTGGTGGCCAAGAAAGCCATCGATAACTGCCTGCGGTATCCCCTTAAGGGCGCATATCGAGGCGAACGAATGGCGGAAGCAGTGGAACCCCGGCACGACCTCCCATTTACTTCCACGCAAGGCCCTTTTGAAGGCTCCTACCGCCTCCTTGGGCGATAGGGGTTTGCCTGCAAACCTGCAAATCGTGAATTTTCCGCCCGGATGAACCTCTCGCCATTCCTGAAGGATGTCCTTCAGCTTTGGGTGAAGCTCGACTTGCCGAAAGGAAATGCGGACATCGTGTTTCCGCTTTTTTTCCCGCAGGCTTACGACAGCATCCCCGATATCCTCAAGCTGCGAACGCATCATCTCGCTTCGACGACAGCCCGTATAGGCAGCCAAGGCGAACATGGGGAGAACAAATTCGTCCGCAGCGGTACTGCGGACGAATTTGAGTAGCTCCAAGACCTCGGCTTCTCGGAGGAACAAGCAGTCCCACTGGAGGGAAGTCTCGTGGTCGGTCAACCCGCCACGGTTGAGAATCGTAAGGATTTCGTCGTAGGTCTTAAAAGGCTCCTCTTCATCCGGCTTTGGTTTCGCAACGCTGTTACAGGGGCAATCGCCCTGAACGATTCCTTCCGTTCTTGCAAATGTCCAGACCTGACGAAAGGTCTGCAATTCCTTGTTGATCGTCTTAGCAGCAACCTTCTTCCCTCGGAGTCCATTTTCCTTTTGGCGACTTCGGATGTACTTGCGGATTTCGGCTACGCCAATTGCTTGGATCGCAGTCTTACTGCCGAAATGCCGTTCAAAGTGCTTGAAGTGAGTGCGCTCGGTGTTGAGCGAGGATTCCTCCTTCGATCCATCTGGCCACGAGTCCAGGTAGTGCTGCGACAGTTCCGCAATCGTTATGGCCTTCACGATTCGAGGCAGATTCGTCAGTTTTCCGCCCGACGACAGGAAGAGCCAAATCTGATCGGTGGTCAGCCCCTCCGGTACGGTCGTGGCTCCCTCACGGATGTGCCGAAGCGTTCGTTCGATGAGCGCCTTTTTTTCACGAGCTTGCTTCTCGACGACCGTTTCGAGAGATCGGTAGAACCGCTGGCTCGCAAACCGAAACGAAATCATGTACAGCCCCGAATCCTTCTGCGAAAGGCTGGCCATGTTGATCGTCTTGCTGGGGTGGGAATGGTGCGCCAGGCGGATTCTAGCCACATTAGGCAACATCACTCCAACAATGTCATCCTTTTGTCATCCTCCGTCAACCAGTAACGCAAAAAACCCTGCGAAAAGCAGGGTTTTGTAAGCTGGGGAACTAGGATTCGAACCTAGACTAACTGGTTCAGAGCCAGTCGTGCTACCGTTACACCATTCCCCAAACAGCCCGTCCCCAAACAGCCGGAACAACGTATTTGGTTTTCCGCGCCGGAAACGCCAAATACCAAGCTAGGGCGACGAATCGCCTCTTTAAAAGAGGCGAAATTTGACCAAGAAAAAAATCGCGGAAAATCGCCCTCCGCACACGGCTAGCCAAACCCTTCGTAAGCCTAAGTTTACCCGCATCGGGCGTCAAGGGAGGCTCAGCCGGCACCAGACGGCCCGGCAAACACTGAAATCAGATCGTCGCGTCGGGCGACTGGGGGCAACATGCACGCAACCGCCGCGGCTCGAATTCAGCGAAATGGTCCGAATCCAGTGAAATGTTGTCGATCCCAATTCCTGAAATTGAGGCAACTGTTTCCTGACCAGGCCACTTGGTCGCCGGCTCGCCCTTTGGCTGATTGACGCCCGACAAGTAGCTCACATAGAATCGGTCCTGATAATCGAAGCATCCTTCCGCCGCCAAATGGCAGGTCGACCGCGCCTAGGTCGCCTGACGCTTTTGACCTTCTATCTATCCGTCTGTCTCTGCGCATAACTTCATGGCCGTCTTACAGGTACTCACGGGAACTGAGCCAGGCGAGTGCCTGGCACTGGACGCCGATCGCTCGGTGCTGGGGCGGCATCCGGAATGCGATGTCGTGCTTGACTCGGCCGCAGTCAGCCGGCAGCACGCTTGCATCACGCACGAAGGAAGCGACTACTACATCGAGGACATGCATAGTCGCAACGGCACCTTCGTCAACGGCAACCCGATCCAGGGACGGCGATTGTTGCACGACGGTGACCAAGTGCGGGTTTGCGAGTTGGCGTTCATCTTCTTTACCCGCGAACCGAGTTCGGAATTGCGCGGCACGGCCGTGCTAGGGGGCGAGGGGTTGCCTTTGCCGCTGTTGCTCGATGATGGGCCGCCGACCGGCACGATTATGAGCAAGGTCGACGTCTCATCCAGTCGATCTCCCTTGCTGTCCGCCAATTCCGAAGTCAAGCTCCGGGCGATGATTGAAATCTCGCAAAGCCTGGGCAAGACCGTGGCGCTGGAAGCCGTGCTGCCGAAATTGCTGGAGAGCTTGTTTAAGATCTTTCCCCAAGCGGACCGGGGGTTTGTCGTTCTGCGTAACGGACCCGGCGGGCCGCTCGTGCCGCGGGCCATTCGCTATCGGCGGGAGCACATGGAGGAGCGGGTCCGCATCAGCCGCACTATTTTAGACCAGGTCATCGCCACCAAAGAGGCGGTCCTCTCGGCCGATGCCACCAGCGACACACGCTTCGAGACCAGCCAGAGCATCGCCGATTTGCGCATCCGATCCGTGATGTGCGTGCCGCTGATCGACAGCGAAGGGCAGCCGCTGGGCGCCATGCAGATCGATACGCTCGACCCTCGGCATCGTTTCCGGCAGGAAGACCTCGACGTGCTGGCCAGCGTCGCTTCGCAGGCGGCGATTGCCGTGGATAACGCGCAATTGCACGAAAACGCGCTGAAACAACTGGGAGTCCAGCGCGACCTGGAATTGGCCCACAAAGTCCAGCGCGGCCTGTTACCTTCGCATCCGCCCCATCTGCCGGGCTACTTCTTTTTCGATTTTTACGAGTCGGCGAATCTGGTCGGCGGAGACTATTACGACTACATCGAGCTGCCAGGCCCGCGCCTGGCCGTGGTGCTGGGAGATGTATCGGGCAAGGGAGTCTCGGCGGCCTTGTTGATGGCCAAGCTGTCGGGCGAGGTGCGCTATTGCCTGGCTGGTGAACCGGATCCGGCCTTGGCGGTGAAAAAAATCAACGCCGGTTTCTGTCGCAGCGGCTGGGACGACCGCTTCGTCACGTTTATTCTGGCGCTGATCGATCCGCAGCGGCATGAAGTGTCGATTGTCAACGCGGGGCACATGCCACCGTACGTGCGTCAGGTCAACGGAGACGTGGAATCGCTAGGGGGCGAGCAGGCCGGCCTCCCCTTGGGTGTCGATGCCGACTATCCCTATGAACAATGCGTCCGCACAATCTTGCCCGGCGAATGCCTCGTGTTGTTTACCGACGGTATCAGCGAGGCCATGAACGCCGCCAAGGAACTCTATGGACTGGAACGCTTGCAACAGCAAGTGGGGGCGCCGGGTGTTACCGTACCGCAACTTGGGCGGCGCGTTCTGGAAAACGTGCGGCAGTTCGTCGGCGGCCAACAACAAAGCGACGACATGTGCCTGACATGCTTCGGCCGCAATCCGTAAGCTGGCTGCGAAGGGGCTCGCGGCTTAGCCAAGGCAACGCATTTTCTCGGCCAAATCGCTTTCAGCCCAAGTATTGCCGCCGGGCGGCTTGCAAGGCGAGCAAGGCTGGTTTGCTTTGACCTTCGTGGTCGAACAGCCCGCCGTGGGCAAACTCATGCGGCTGGCTATCCAGCAGTTGATTCCACCAAACGCCTTGCACGGATTGCTTGGACAACAGCAACGGCAACAATTCGCCGGCCCACACCGATTGGCTGGCGACGGATACCTGACCGCTGGGCACCAGCGGCAACACGCGGGCCGGTGAGCGTGCTTGGGCGTCGGCGACGCTGTCGCTGGGAATGGTCAACGTCACGAGCAGGGGCAGCCCCAAGCAACTCCAGCGGTCGATCATTCGGCTAATGTCAAGCATATCGCGCGGCTGGGTGCCGCCTGGGTAATAACCCAGGTTGATTTCCAGGCCGAGTCCGGCTAAACCAAGGTCGGCCCGAACCAGGGCATCGGCGAAGTGCAGCGGCGACAGATCGCAGGGCTTGGCCCCCATGAATTCGGCCCAAGGCTGGTCGATCCACAAGACCACGGGGACGCGCGGATCGGCCTGGCGCGTGGCTTGCACGGATAATACGGCGAGCCGCAGCCGTTGTTCTTCGCTGAGCGACAGCACTTCGCCGGCGTTCATCCGGGCCGCGCAATGCCAGACGGCCGCTTTGCCTCGATAGCGGCCGACGATGGTGCGAATGTGTTCGGCGAAAACCGTGGCCAGGTTTTCGAAATCTCCCTCCCAGATGTAGAGCCAATCGGGCAAGGAATTGCGGTCCAACTGCAGCAGGGGACCTGGGCATATCTTAAGCCCGTTTTGCCGACACCATTCAAACTGTCGGTCGCTGAGGTCCCAGTCATGCTTGCCCTCGCGGGGTTCAATTTCGCGCCACACCAAGGGAATCGTGGCCGCGTTGAACGTGCTGAGCAGCTCCTTTTGCACAGCCTCTTTGAAGGGAGCGCGGCCCAAATTGATGCCCAGCAGCTTGAAGATCTTGGTCGGCTGGCGCTGCCGCGAAGCCAGCGACTGTTGCACGTAGGCGACGATCAAATCGCGCAGCGCCGTCGTGCGCACAGTTGATCGCCTCTTCCGATGGTCCCACCGCGGCGTCGGGGGCATGCTGAGACGTTGCCGCACGCGACAAATGGGCGAGCGCGACCGACACTTTGTTGGTGACGATTTCCGGCACGATCAGTCCGATGGCCTCCCAGGCCGCGATCTGATTGCGGAGGCGATGGACCGAACCGCGGGCCAGTTCGACGGGAAGATGATAGGGGCGATCGCGCTCCATGAGGCAGGCGGTGGAGAGCAGCAACTCGCCATAGCCGGCCACATTCCAAGGGATGTGAAAGCAGCCGGAGTCCGACTCCGTCCGTCGCACCGCCAGGACATCGCCGGTCCACTGCGCGCGACTCTGCCAAGGAATTTCGTCCAACCCAGTGAGATAGGCCCGTTCGGCGGCGTCTACCGGCAGCTGTTCGCGCCGCGGAACGAGAAATCGCATCAAGCCCATCAGCCGGCGTCCTTAGAAGCCCATCAGCCCAAAGTTGGCGGACCATGGTACCAGCAAGCAGTTGGCGCGGCGACAAAAAGCCTCGCTGTCGCCAGACGGACGGCCAGGGCAGCCGTCCGCTAGACGTGCCTCGGTCACGAACCACCCGCGAGTCTATCTTAGCAATGCCGGGCATTCAACCGCGCAACCCGCCACGGGAGTAAGGTTGAGGGTAAATGCTCGATCGGTTATCGTTGTCGCTGGCGGGGAGCCGGACGGTTTTTGGGTCGGATGGGGCCAGTTGTGCGGGGCTGGCCGAACGGCGGATCGCCGTCTGGAAGCTTCCAGCTTCGGACTTCAATTTCCCTCGTCTTTCCCGGGTCGGAATTACCCATGGCAGTTGGCACCCCCGTCATTCTGGAGACTTGCCTGCCGGGTTTGCCGGTGCGGCGGGGCAAGGTCCGCGACGTTTATGACCTTGGACGCGAATTGCTGCTGGTCAGCACGGATCGGATTAGCGCGTTTGATTGGGTGCTCCCCAGCGGAATCCCGGACAAAGGCCGAGTCCTCACGCAAATCAGCGCTTTTTGGTTCGGACTGCTAGGCGAGCCGAATCACCTGCTGACCACCGACGTGGAGCAGATGAGCCTGTCCGCTCATCGATCTCGCACCGCTCGGCGGCCGCAGCACGCTGGTCCGTAAGACGGCGGTCGTGCCGATCGAATGCGTCGTCCGCGGCTTTTTGGCGGGATCCGGCTGGAAGGAATACCGACAACAGGGGACGGTTTGCGGCGCCCGTTTGCCTGCCGGCCTGAAAGAAAGCGAACATGCTCCCCGAGCCGATTTTCACGCCGGCCACGAAGGAGGAAAGCGGGCACGACATCAATATCTCGTTCGAGGAAATGGCCGATCGCGTCGGCCGATCGCTGGCGGACGAACTGCGACGGCGCAGCTTGGAAGTCTACCGGCGCGGGGCGGAACATGCCCGCAGTCGAGGGATTTTGATCGCCGACACGAAGTTCGAGTGGGGACAAGTGGACCAGGAGATCTTGCTGATCGACGAGGTCCTTACGCCCGATAGCTCGCGTTTTTGGCCGGCCGACGATTATGCGCCGGACGCGCACAGGCGTCGTACGACAAGCAGTTCGTGCGCGACTGGCTGGAACATAGCGGCTGGGACAAGAACAGCCCGCCGCCGGTGTTGCCCGCCGACGTGGTCGCGGCGACGCGGGCCAAATACGTGGAAGCCTACGAACTGCTTACCGGGCAAACGTTTGCTTAAGAAGGGCCGCCCGTGGCGCGACTGACTGCGCGGCCTTGCGGCTGTCAATTCGTTGGTGGTTTGGCGGACCCTATCGGTTTACCGGAACGGCCGTGCGGCTGCCTTGCAACGACGGCGACACCGGGCGCACTCCGCGGATGCGGCCCTGGGGCCGTTGCAGATCGAGCGAGAGCGGATCCAGGCTCACGAACTGGCCGATGTTGCCGGCTTCGTCCCGGACCTCGATCCGCAGGAAAATCCGGTCTGGCACGCGGTTGTCGAGTCGCCAGGCGTATTGTCCCGTGTTCTCAAGTCCAGCGGCAATTGCGGCCCAGGGACCGCCTGGCGCTCGCCGAACGACAGGCCAATGGGCCGGGATCCAACAGTTCGTCTTCGGCTTCCCAGTGGATGAGCAGTTCGCCGGCGTCGCGGCCCATTTCAGTGCCGGTAATTTTGACCGTCGGTGGCGTCAGGTCGACGCCGACCCAGATTTCCGGCACGTCGCCTTCCCGAGGTGGAAAACCGCCAAAGCCGTTGCCGTTTTGAAAGACAATGGTGAACCCGTAAAGTCCCTCGCCAGGCACGTTCACCAGGAGCGGACTGCGGTTGTCGTTATCGATGCCAAAACTCTTCCAGGTTTTGCCCCCGTCGGTCGTGCCCCACAGCTCGACTCTGGCGATGACCGATGGCCCGACCGTATCGATATCGTATTCCAACTCGAAACGTCGCGCGTTGATCATTTGCGGCCGTTCGCCCGGCGGCAGCAAATCGAATCGCAAACCGCCACGAGCCATGTCGGACGGCGTGAAGGTCGGCTCAGGGGTGTGACGGTTACCCGCTTCCGGGGCTTGGGCAGTGCGCGAAGACGATGCCAATCGCGCTGGTGATTTTGTCATAAAGGGGTCTGTGCTGCCACCGGCGGGTAGCGAACGGTTCTGGCCCCTTTGCTGATCATCGCTGGGAGCCCGATCGGCCGGCCAGTTAACCCGGCCGCTCGTTGAGTTGGCAAGGTCGTCGGTGCGATCCTCGGAGTTTCGCCCCGCGGACACGGAGTCTGCCTTGGCAGCCGCCGGCGGAGTTGTTTTGACCGCATTTTGGCTGGCAGCTTCCTGAGTGGCGGCGCCGGCGTTGACTTGCACGAGGCTCACGGCAGGGTTGCCAGCTCGATCGGTTACTTGGGCGCGGACCGTCGCGCCCCCGTCGGCCGACTTGGGCCACCAGGTGGTTTCGCCGGTTGAGGTAAAACGAGCGGTCGCCGTAGCGGGTTCGATGGCCAAACGTTCCCAAGGTTGATTCGGAGCTGGCTGATACTCGATCGTCAGGCTTTCCGGCTTGAGATTCGGATCGACGATCTGCCAATGGGCCGTAATCTCGCCGGCCGGCCCGCGAGTAGCGGTCAAGTCGAGCCGTGGCGGCAGAGTATCGACAATCACTTTGAGTTCGGCCTTCTGCGGACCTTCGGGACGCGTCGTGCCCTGGCGGTCAACCGTTCGAATGCAGAACCAATAGTCGCCGTCGTGGGGCGCTCGGAAGACAAAACGGGCCGCGGTCGGCTTCACGCGGCTGGCGACTTGCCAAGTGATTCCATGGTCGGCAGTCGCGTGTAATTGCACTTCGACCGGTTGCTGAGCCGGATCGGCAGGGGGCGTAAGCCGGAAGGGGATCGAAAACTCATTTTGACGAATTGCCGAAGGTTCGGGCTCCGCCTCCTGCGCGGCGCGTGCGGCCCCTCGGGTGGCGGCCGCGATGACGAGCAGCGCCGAACCGAGCATCCAGTATCTTCGCATTGCGGGCCAGCACATGGTTCTCGTCGTTTCTGCCCATGCTATCACGCCCATGCTGCGCGGCGGGTTAAAAGAGAGTGCAACGTTGTTGGTATCGGTGCCCTTGACCCTGCCGCTTGAAACAGAATTGCCGGCGGTTGCGCCGGCAGAGTTTAGGTAAAGGGAGAGCGCCGCGTTCGGTCGTGCGAGTTGCAGGATGATTCGCGCGGCATTTGTCACACGGCCGCCAGTCGTCTGGGCTTCGATTGTAAAAAGGGATGCGGTAAGCCTGGCCGCAGACGTGTCGGCACCCGGGCCGAGGGACTCCCTATCCCACGAGAAGACCAAACCCAACTCCCGGTGCGGTATGGCTTTGGAGACTGAGGAGAGTTGTGGCTGCGCTCAGAGCAACGCAAAAAGCCGTGGCGTGGTATCTCGATTGCATTAAGCCCCTTGAACCTGCGGCCAAAACAAGAGGGCCGGTCGGAAGTCGCCAAGCTTGAAGTCTGACTACTTGGGGACTGTTCAAGATGGTCCGGTTTAGGGGCGCGATCCTGGACGGCAATCCAATGACGGTACATAATAACCGAGGCGGCGAAACGATAACACTGGGCGCAATTGGACGGCGCTGGTGCGCGCAGGGCGATGGCGGAGTTCTTTTCCACGCCAACGGCGAATTTGATCATCTTGGTGGCAATGACGGCCGCCCTGATTGCCGTTGGAGTTTACGTCATCATGAAAGTCCGCGGCTGGGAGGGAGCGGAAGAACCTACGGCCAGTTCGCTCCTGACTAATTTTCGAGAATTGCACCACGAAGGTGACCTCAGCGACGAAGAATACCGAACAATAAAGTCTGTGCTCGCTGAGCAACTTCAAGACGAAATAAAGGATAACGGCGAAAAGGGTTAACTTGCCGTTAGCTTGGGGCAAAGTGGCGTGAATCGGCGGCCTCTGCCGGTTAGCGGGGGCGATATGCCAATAGCTCGTGAAAGCATGCCCGAACGCACGATAACCAAAACGCACGGACACAGAACAGGGTCGACTAACGTATTCGCTGCTCGATTTTGATTGCTCTCAGGGAAGGTTCTTGGGCCAGTGCGTGGGACGCCAGTATGGCCACTCGAGCGACATCTTGGATCTGACTGGCCGGCTGCCTGAACTGGGGTGGCTAAGCCGGTTTGTTGAAAGGAGTAACGATGCCCTCAGGTAGGGACGTCAACGCGACTCGGCGTGGCAGCGGCACGACGAAGAAAAACGCGTTCTGTTCGTTTTGTCGCAAGAGCTACCGCGATGTGGGGCCCGCTGGTCGAAGGACCGGGAGACGTCTACATCTGCGGCGAATGCATCGAGCTCTGCCAGTCGATTCTGGAGCAGGAGCGCCGTCGTCGCGGCACCAATAAACAACTCTTCAACCGCATTCCTTCGCCGCGCGAAATCGTCGGGCAACTGGACGAGTACGTGATCGGGCAGGAGCACGCCAAGAAGGTCCTGGCAGTGGCCGTCCATAGCCACTACAAGCGACTGATGCTCGGGGCCGAAGGTTCGGATGTCGAAATCGACAAGTCGAACATCCTGCTGCTCGGTCCCACCGGCTGCGGCAAAACGCTGCTGGCCCGCACGCTGGCGAGGATCCTGGACGTTCCCTTCGCCATCGGCGACGCCACGACGCTCACCGAAGCCGGCTACGTCGGCGAAGACGTGGAGAACCTGCTGCTGAAGCTGCTGCACGCGGCCGACTTCGATCTCGAGGCGGCGCAGCGCGGCGTGCTGTACATCGACGAAATCGACAAGATCGGCAAAACCAGCCAGAACGTCTCGATCACCCGAGACGTGTCCGGCGAAGGCGTGCAGCAGGCGCTGCTGAAAATGCTGGAAGGCACGCTGGCCAATGTCCCGCCGCAGGGCGGCCGCAAGCATCCCGAACAGCAATACATCCAGATGGACACGAGCAATATCTTGTTCATCTGCGGTGGCACGTTCGTGAACATCGACAAGATCATCAGCAAGCGGCTGGGCAAGCGCACGATCGGATTCGGCCAGGAAAGCGGGCAGAAAGCCGAATCGGATATGGCTTCGCTATTGCCGCAGGTGACCAGCGACGACATTCTGGAGTTCGGCTTGATCCCGGAGCTGGTGGGCCGTCTGCCGGTTGTCTCGGCGCTCACGCCGCTCGACAGCAGCGCGCTGGTCCGCGTGCTCACCGAGCCGAAAAACGCCCTGGTGAAACAATATCAACGATTGTTCTCCATGGAAAACGCCGATCTACAGTTCACAGACGACGCCCTGCAAGCCATTGCTCGCAAGGCTCAGACCAAGGAGACCGGGGCCCGCGGCTTGCGGTCGATCATCGAAGAGGTGATGCTGGACATTATGTTTGACTTGCCCGACCAAGGGGCTGGTTGCCGCTACGTCATCTCGAAGGACGTGGTCGAAGGGCGGCAGCCGTTGTATCCGATTGCCGAACCGAAAAACAAAAGCGCGTGACGTTCAAGCCCAGTCGTCCACACGGCACGGATGCCCTCAGAGGCCCCCGTGTTCAAAGAGGCCTCTGGGGGTCGAGTTCGCGCTTCTTCTAAGCAAGCCCGGGACGGCGGAAGTCGTCCCGGGCTTGATCGTTGAATGACCGAGCAGGTTTGCCTGCCGAGCATGTCGGACCGTGGGAACTTGAACCATGCTTGAGCGACTCGGCGATGGCCTGCTCATCGTGCTACTGTCCATCGCGGCAGACGTTCTCTACGGCGTTCTGCACGATCAGGTCACCGCTCGCCTGTGCGTCGAGTATTTCACGATCGGCCATCCACCCCTGTTTCATACCGACTCGCCGACCCTGCTGGGCATCGGCTGGGGCATCGTAGCGACCTGGTGGGCCGGCGTTCTCGTCGGCGTGCCGGCGGCGATCCTGGCCCAGGTCGGCAACCAGCCGCAATTGAATGCCCGGCGTTTGCTGCGCCCGATCGTCGTGTTGCTATTGGCGATGACGATCCTGGCGGTGGTCGCCGGCATTGCAGGCCATCAATTGGCCGATCACGGAATCATCCGGCCGAATCAATCATTGGCCGGCCGCGTCCCGCGCGAGAAGCAGACACTATTTCTGGCGGACGGCGCGGCCCATCTTGCTTCTTATGCCGGCGGCTTCGTCGGCGGTGCCGTGTTGTGCTGCTGGATTTGGCGCACGCGGACACACAGGCCGTTTGGGGATGTCGCTCGCGGCAGCGATGAGACAACTCGCGGATAACCCTCTTCGTTCATGTCGCTCATTTCCCCCGCCGCGCCAGTCGCCTCAGCACTTCGATTCCGCGTTCCAATGTCTCGTCGGACACCGCGTAGGAAATGCGGAAATGCGTGTCGTGCCGGCTGAAGATGTTGCCCGGAATGATCAGTAGCTCGTTGCGAATCGCCTCGGCGACGAACTCGCTGGCCGTTCCCCACGGGGCCCGCGGATACATGTAAAACGCTCCGCCCGGATGCACGATGTCGTAATCGTGCGCCAGGCGCGTCGAGCAGCCGATCGCGCTTGTGCCGATAGGCGTCGACGTGCGACCGCATGTCGACGTCCAAGGCCACGGCCCCCGCCCATTGCGCTGGTTGCGGGGCGCAGACGAAACGTGTATTGCTGCAGTTTGATCATCTGCTGGATGATTTCGCTCGGACCGTGAGCGTAGCCGACTCGCCAGCCGGTCATCGCATAGGTTTTCGAAAAGCCGTCGATCACCAGCGTCTGTGGATTGAACTCGGCGGGCGAGACGAACGGCTCGTCGTAATTGAACAGGCTGTAGATTTCGTCGCTGATCAGAACGACGTCTGCGCGGCGGCCAGTTCGGCCAGACCGCGGATCTCCTCGCGGCTGGCCGTGACGCCGGTCGGATTGGCCGGGCTGTTGAACAGAATCGCCTTGGTTCGCGGCGTGATCTTGTCGGCCACCCGGTCCACGTCGAATGCGGAAGTCCGGATGCGTGTCCACCAGCACGCAACTGCCCCCCACCAGACTGACCAGCGACGGGTACATGACGAAGTAAGGATCGAACACGATCACTTCGTCGCCCGGGTTGACCAGCGCCAACATCGCCAGCACCAGCCCGCCGCTGGTGCCGCTGGTGACGAACACTTGCCGGTCCGCGTGCTGTATTGGGCTTCGATGCGGGCCTTGCAATTTCTCCCGCAGCACGGGCATGCCCTGCGTCAGCGCGTAGCCGTTGCGGCCGGATCGTACCGCGCGGACCATTTCGTCCTGAATCTCATCGGCACGGGAAAGTCGGGCTGCCCGATCGACAAGTTGATCGGGTTCTTCATCGTGGCCGCCAGGTCGAACACCTTGCGAATGCCGGAGCTGTCGAAATACCTGGTTCGATCGGCAATCCAACGATGCATGGGTGCCAATGCCTAGGAGTTAAGCCAGGGGTTAAGTGCGGGCAATGCTGCGGCAGTTTGCTGGCGGCTTAGCCTAACCGAGGGCTCAGACGGCGTCGAGCACTGCCGATAAGGGCCGATCGGTGCGGCTGAGCACGCCAACAGCCAGGCCAGCATTGCCAGTGCGTCGGGCGCGGGGGACGGACCGGGAAACCAGAACCGTCCGCTGGGGCCGCCGCCGATCGCTGAACC
This sequence comes from uncultured Planctomycetia bacterium, assembly GCA_963807715.1. GTDB lineage: Bacteria > Planctomycetota > Planctomycetia > Pirellulales > PALSA-1355 > CAWECK01. The sequence goes on along the minus strand of CAWECK010000005.1, from coordinate 187,952 downwards.
AGTTTCGCGGATCGCCCGAAACATGGGTTCACGTTGAGGAGCGGATAGGGTCAAGCCAATGCCAGCGGCTTGAATCGCCGCCAACGAGCGCGGCGCGGTGGCGTGCTCAGCAACAACGGCCGCACCGGTCTGGCCAGCCAATTCCAGCCGCGCCACAGCGACCAACAGGCGATCCGGCGATACGACTTTGCCCCGTTCGTCGACCACCGAACAGCATTCGCCATCGCCATCGATCCAAATCCCGAAGTCGGCTTGTTCCGCGGGAACTTGCTCGCTCAGCCAGGCAAGACGCCGCGCACGTACCGTGTCTGGCCGTGGTGCCGTGGTGGGCTTGATTGGCCATGGATTAGAGTCGCCGGCACCACTCGAGCTTTGCGGCCGCGGGGCGAGAATCCGGCAAGCCGTTGTGGCGGTCAGTTGGCGAACATACTGGACCAGCGGTGAAGAAGCCGTATCGACGACGAGCGTGAGGGGACGCAATGCGTGAAACAATCCCCTCACACGGGCGAGGTAAGCGGTGTGGGCGACATGACGTTCCAAGCCGCCGGACGTCCTGGCTGGTCGGGGCGCTCCGGAGAGAAAGGCCTGGCGAATGGCGTCCAAGCCTCCGCCTGCCGACGCGGGAACGGCCCCCCGCGACCAAGCGCGCAGTCCCACGGCGTGCGGCATGCTGCGCGGGTTGCCGAGAAAGAGGCCTCCGGCGGCATCCAGTTCACTGGCAACCTGGGCCAGAACCGGCGCGGTGACCGCTTCGACTTCCACGACTCGACACCCGGTCCGGCGGAGTCCCTCGCTCGCCGCGGCAAGCAGCTCTGAAGTCAGGGGTCTGCCGTCGGCCGCCAGCACGATTTTCGGCGGCGACGAGGCCACGGCCTCCGCCGCTAGCCAGGCGATACCAGCCGCGGTCGCGAACTTTCGCACCGTGCGGCCATCGATCTGATTGTGCGCCAGGCCTTCGAGCCCTTCCTCGGTAAACCCATCGTCGGCTGCGCGCTCGGTTGTGCATGGCCGCAATCCGCAGCACGGACTCTTTGTCGAGCGTTCCTACGTCGGTGCGATGTTCACACTCGCGGCAAGCTGGATAAAAGGTCGCCAATCGGCCGAGATGGATGCTGCGGCTGATGAGCGTGCCGTCGCCGGGACAAAGATAGGTGGCGTCGGTTGGCATGTGATGACTTTCCCGAGACGGACGCGTTGGCTTCCGGATTGCCGCGCCGTGTATTCCCGCGCGTGTATTGCCGTTAGATCGGCTCGTCAGCGTAAGAGCCGGAAATTGGCTGCTCTTAACCGGTCGCCCGCTCTTAACTGGTAGCAGGGTCAGCGCCAGCGCGGCGCATCTTCCGACGAGCACGGCTCAGCGTGGGACCAACGCTGTTTTCGGGCATGCCCACGGCAGAACTGATCTCCTGATAGCTCTTGCCTTCCAGGTGATAGAGCCGGACCACCTGGGCCTCCGCGCCGTCAAGTTCCTCCAGCAGCCGCTCGACCTCTTCGCGGTCGCTTACCCGCTGTTCGACCACGCCGTCGGTGGCAGCCTCGTTCGAGTTGCCGTCGTGGTTCAGCCGCGGCTCCGTTCGAGAGCCGTGCGGCGGATTTGTGTCTTAACAGTTCGTTAACAACCGAGCGGCGGGCCACCACGGTCAAGTAGGTAGCCAGGCTGCTTTCGCCGCGAAACTGCCGGAGCAGGGCCAGGTCGTCCTTGACGAAGGTAACAAACACCTGCGACACGAGGTCTTCCCGGTCTTCCGGGGTGAGACGTCGCGAGCGGCTTTGCGCCGTGTGATTCACGACGTGAATCACGAGACCCATGAATCGATCGACAAAATCTTCCCACGCTCTTGGTTTTCGGGCCAAGCAGCGCTGCAGGAGATTGCGATCAATTTCAGAAAGTGCCACGGTTGTACGGCCCTAATCATTGCCCGTCCGGCAGGCCGCCGAAGCCCCCGAGACCGAAAGACGATGCCCACTGGCGATCCGTGCCCGGCAAGTGATGTGCGTACTCTGGCTACAGAACCCCATAACCTTACTGATTTTACGTGGACGGGCGAGCTGTGGCAAGCTTGATCTGCGCGGAAAACGAGTCGGCTCTGCTGGCCGCGGGTTGACAGTGCTGGAAGCGAGCACTAGAATTCGCGCGATGTGTACGAACGAGTGGCCGTTCAAGTGCTGTTCTCGCAAGCACTTGACACTTCGCCTAGATTCCCGGTCGGGAAGCCGCAATCCGGCTCCAGGCCGAGGTGCACCGGTTAGATCTGGCCGCAAAGATCTCCGGCTGCGTGGGTGGGGTGGGTAAATCGTTCGAGCGCGCTGCGCTGCCGGTGCCTAGCGAGAAATCCTTGTTGATTCCGTCTGTTTCAGGACGTGAAAAGGAGAGATTCGTCAATGACCCACGTGGTTTGCGAGCCCTGTTTTGCCTGCAAGTACACCGACTGTGTCGTCGTTTGCCCAGTGGAATGCTTCTACGAAGGGGAGAAGATCCTCTATATCCATCCGGATGAATGCATCGACTGCGAAGCCTGCGTTCCGGAATGCCCCGTGGAAGCAATTTTCCACGAGGACAACGTGCCGGAAGAATGGAAGGATTTCACCGCGCTGAACGCCGAGATGGCGCCTCAGTGCCCCGTCATCACGGAAAAGAAGGAACCGCTGGCTGGCGCTGAATAGCCAGTTCGCCGAGCGCCTTTCTTGCTGGTGACCTATTACATGGCGGCCCGCTGAGTCGTTCCTTGAGAACAGCTCAGCGGGCCTTTGTTGCGCTGTCTGGTACGCCAGATCGCTGAAGCAAGCCACGGCGTGAAGCAAGCCGCTGGGCAATTGTAATATGAAAGATATCGAATTTCGCGAGATTTGCCTCAAGAACCTTGATGAAGTCATTGACCTCAAGGTCAGGCCAGACCAAACAGATCTCGTCGCTGACAACCTGTATTCAATCGCTCAAGCAGGGATCGACCCCTCAGGCGATTGTCGTGCCGCTTACCTCGATGACAGGCCTGTTGGATTCCTTTACACAAGAATCTTGGACGAGGGTCGTTTGTTATACATCTGTCGATTTATGGTCGACGGTCGCGAACAAGGACGCGGGGTCGGACGCAGGATAATGATGAAATTCTTAAATGCAGCCTTCTCGTCGTCGGAGGTTGAATTGGTCGACGTGGCGGTTTCGCTAGAATCTGGCAGTGCAGAAGCGTTTTATAAGAAGTGCGGCTTCGTTCCCACTGGGGAACGCTACCAAGGAGGATGGCGAATGGTTCTGTCTCGCGTCCGCCACTCTGACCATAATACGGCCAAACAAGACGCTTCCGCCAACCCCTAGCCGCGCACAGGCCGGCTACTTACGACGGACCGGATTCTCCATTCACGCCATTGCAGAGCTAGTGCATACGCTCGCGGTGGCTGAGCTTGCCGTTCGGCCTCCACCGGCTGTGCTGGCTTCACTTCAGATCGACAGACCAGTACGCGTTGTCCAAGAACGTCTTCCAACTCTCGTACTTGGGGTTGCCCAGCTTGATTGCAAGCAGCGGACTGCGTTTGGGCTTTACCGGCGGGCGGATCAAATGCATGTGGGCTTCCTGCGGCGTACGCCCTCCTTTGCGGACATTGCAAGCGACGCAAGCGCAAACGATGTTTTCCCAGCAGGTCTTACCGTCGCGGCTCTTTGGCACGACGTGGTCGAGGCTCAATTCGCTGGTCGGAAAGCTCTTGCCGCAGTACTGACAGCGATTGCCGTCCCGCGCGAATAGATTGCGACGATTAAAGCGAATCGTCTGCTTCGGCAGTCGATCAAATTGCAGCAAGCGAATGACCCGCGGGACCTGGATCTCGAAGTTTACCGAGCGGATCCAGTCTTCGTGGGGCTCTTTGAAAGTCGATCGCAATTCGCTGATTTCGCGCCACGACTCGAAACTGTAATTGGCGTACTGACCTTCCTGAAAATGGATAACCTCGGCTAATTCCCGGCATAGCAAGCCAAACGCGCGACGCACGTTGATCACGTGAATCGCCATGTAGAATCGGTTCAGGACAAGAACGCTGGCGCCGAGCGGATTGGCAGCGGCCGCAAACGACATGAGCACCCTCCACAATTGACAGGCCTACGCATCTTCTTTTTCAAGATTGCGAGATTCATCTGCCACGCAAGGATTTGACCTCCGAGCCGTCTCGCCGGCAACCCCGTCGGTCAACTACAATGGAGCCAGCCGCTTGCAAGCGGACCGTCGCTAACCGCCCCACTAGTGGAAACGGTGACTGCAGACGGCGATCTTCTCCGGCTGCCACAGACATTGCATTCTAGCCGCTGGAAATACGCAAGGCCAGACGTCAGCAACAGCTTAGGGCGATAGTTTGCCTGCGAATCGATGCCGCGGCTTGCAGGCAATTCAAAGCTAATCGTGCACTAATCGATCGTTAATCTTGCCGCTATCGCCAGGATCGCTGCAAGTCGCGTTGGACCTCGACCAGACGAGATCGCTCGATTATTTCGGGCGGAAAAAGCCGCAAAATGGCTTGCTCTGTTTCGCGCGTTCGCATTAGGATGAAACCCGGCGGTGGTCATTGTGTACGTCAGGATGATCAAACCACCACTTTCATGGCCTGTGGGGGACGAACCTCATGATTCATTACTCGTGTGACTGCTGCAAACGTGTGCTTGATCTCGAAGATCTTCGCTATGTCGTAAAAATGGAAGTCTACGCGGCGTTTGATCCCATCGCCTTGGAAGAGGCGGAAGACGATCGAGACCACTTGCAGGAGATCCAAGAGATCTTGCAACACGCCGAGGACGCAGTCGATGACCAGATCGGCAGCGATGTCTATCAACAGTTGCGCTTCGATCTGTGCACGGAATGTCGCAAGAAGTTCATCAAGAATCCGTTGCCGCGCGAACTGTCGAAGCAGTTCGATTTCAGCAACAATTAATGCGTCCCTAGCGGCCCTTCCATCAGCCGCGATCAGTTCGCGCCCGACTCGTCCCTATCAAAAGCCCAGGGATCGCCATCCCTGGGTTTGGGGGGAGTCTACAGCCATTCATCAGCCGGCTTACACCGGCCGCTTGGCATTTTTCAACAGTCCGTGCGGCTTGCGCCGTTCATCAGACGGCCTACACCAGCCGCTCGGCTTCCCGTTTATCGCGGCCCACTTTCTGAAGCCTTGCGATTGCTTTAGAATCGACCGGCTGAGGAAGATGCTCCGTAAAATGCTCACATTTCCCCGGACTTTGCATAGAAAGACCCTGGCTTGAATACCAAACCGCTTAAGATCGCCGTCATTGGCGGAGATGGCACCGGACCGGAAGTCGCCGCCGAGGGACTCAAGGTCCTGGCCGCCGTCGCCCGCTCGGAAAAGTTCGCCTATGAACTCGAACACTTCGACTTCGGCGGCGAGCGCTATCTGCGCACCGGCGAGGTGCTGCCGGCCGGGGCCGTCGACCAGTTGCGGGCCTTCGACGCAATTTATCTGGGCGCCGTCGGCCATCCCGACGTGCCGCCGGGCGTTCTCGAAAAAGGGCTGCTGCTGGAACTTCGCTTCCAACTCGACCAGTACATCAACCTGCGGCCGGTCAAACTCTACCCAGGCGTCGAAACGCCGCTGCGCGACAAGGGGCCCGAACATATCGACTTCGTGGTCGTACGCGAAAACACCGAGGATCTGTACTGCGGCGTCGGCGGCTTTCTGAAAAAGAACACGCCCGATGAAGTCGCCTCGCAGACGGCCGTCTATACCCGCAAAGGCTGCGAGCGTTGCATCCGCTGGGCATTCGAGTTCACCCGCAAGCGAAACAATCCGAAGAAGATGCTAACCCTGGTCGCCAAGACCAACGTGCTCACCTACGGGCACGACCTATGGTGGCGAACGTTCCAGGAAGTGGCCCGCGAATATCCGGATATTAAGGCCGACTATAACCACGTTGACGCCTGCTGCATGTGGATGGTGAAGAACCCGGAGTATTACGACGTGATCGTGACGACAAACATGTTCGGCGACATCATCACCGACCTGGCCGGGATCTTGCAAGGTGGCATGGGCGTGGCAGCCGGCGGCAACATCAATCCCGATCGGGGGGGCGTGAGCATGTTCGAGCCGATGGGGGGCAGCGCCCCGAAGTACACCGGCCAGAACGTGATCAACCCGATCGCGGCGATCAACGCCATGTCGATGTTGCTCGAGCACACCGGCCAGCCCAAAGCCGCGGCCCAGATCCAAGCCGCGATCCAAAAAGTGACGGGCACCAAAATGAAGAGCCAGGCCGCAGGCAAGATGGGTTACTCGACCCAGCAGGTTGGCGACCTGGTTGCCGAGGCGCTCTGACGAAATCCGTAAGGGACCCTGGTCGTGCTGGAATTGGCCACTCAGATCGACGCCGCCGTGGCCGCCATCCGCGACCAATACCAGGGGCGTCCGCGCGTGGGGATCATCTTAGGCACGGGGCTCGGTGCGCTCGCCGAAGAAATTCAAGCCGAAGCCAGCATCGACTATAACGCAATCCCCTATTTCGCGCGCTCGACGGCCATCAGCCACAAGGGCCGTTTGGTTTGCGGGAAACTGGCCGGCGTGCCGGTCGTGGCCATGGAAGGACGTTTCCACGCGTACGAAGGCTACTCGCTGCAACAGATCACGCTGCCGGTTCGGGTCATGCAGGCCCTGGGGGTCGATCTGCTCATTGTCACCAACGCCGCCGGCGGCATGAACCCGCAGTACGCTCAGGGCGATATCATGGTCATTGAGGACCACATCAACCTGATGGGGGTGAACCCGCTGGTAGGCATCAACGACGACCGGCTGGGGCCCCGTTTTCCAGACATGGTCCGACCCTACGATCCGACGCTTATCGCTCGCGCCTTGGAGTTGGCCCGCCAGGAGAACACCCCCATGCACAAGGGAGTGTTCGTGGCCGTGTTGGGCCCAAACCTGGAGACGCGAGCCGAATACCGCTTCTTGCGGCTGATCGGCGCGGACGTCGTGGGCATGTCAACCGTGCCTGAGGTGCTGGTCGCGGTGCATGCCGGTCTGCGCGTACTAGGCTTTTCGATCATCACCGATATGTGCTTGCCCGACGCGCTCAAGCCGGCTGACATCGACGAAATTATCGCCACGGCGCACCGCGCCGAGCCGAAGCTACGCAAGATCATCACGGCGATCGTGTCCGAGCAGGGGTGACGACTTCACCCAGCCGGATGCGTCAGTTTCGGGATAACCCGGCAATGCGTTCAGCGTTCACTTCTTTCGAAACCAGGTTCGCGCCTCGGCGTCGGTTTTGAAGAACGTCAGCAGTTGGTCGGAAACTTTTTGGCGGCCCTTATCGCTGGGATGCGTCCCGTCTCCTCCTAAATCCTGCCGCTCCCAGATCAGCCCATCGCTCTTGCGCGGCGTCATCCCGTCTGCCCAGAGATACGGTCCCCAGAGGAGCAGGGGGGCTTTCACGGTGCCCCGCTGGGGATCGTAATTCAGGTTGGCGTCTCCCTTGATCTGGTCTTGAATGAGCCAGCGGACCGGGAAGGCTCCCTCGTAGGCGTAGGGCTCGGGGTTCAGTCGGGTACCGGCATAGCCCGCATAAATACGGCTGCTCAGATAGGCGATTCGCAGGTTCGGGAAGCGGGCCTTGGCGTTCTGCAGCACGGCCAGCGTGTCTGCCTGAAGTTTCTTCCCGTGCTCGGCAAGTTCTCCGCTCGGGCTGACGTTGGCCAGCTTGACCCAGGCGATCTGCACTTGCTTGGGCGTAACATTGGCACTCTGCAACCGCTCTTCGGCTACCGTCCATGGCCGTGCGCTGGGAGCCGTCCACTGGGCCATTGCCTGGCCGCCTTGCGCAATCGACGATGGTCAGCATCGACGACTTCTCGGGATTGCTGTCGGCCGCTCGCTTGAATGTGGAAAACTCCATGGTGGCGTTCGACATGCTGATGGAAATGAGCACGATGGTCCCAGATGGAGACGGCTGGCCGTCCGCATCGAGAGGCACGATTTTGGCCGTGTCTTTTTGAGCCGCTGCCCGATGGGCAGCCGGCGGTTCGTTGTTGCCGCCCCCGTACAGTCCGCCATCCTCACCCTTGTAGTTTTCGCCCGCCGTCATTTCCGTGAGCGGTTTGAGCCCGACGGAAGGTTTACCCGTCAGCGGCGGACCACCTTGGTTCTGGCCCCCCTGGCCACCTTGGCCCCGGGCCCCGGCTCTTTTTCCCAACTGAATGCCGCGGATCACCGGCGGGCTCTGGCTGGGATCGACAGAGAGGGTCACGTCGGCCCCTTCCTTGAGTTGAGTGGACTTGAGACCACCGTCGAGGGGCATCCCTTTTTCGTCCAGGATCTTGGCATCCGGGGTGACCTCGACCGTCCGCTCCTGACCGCCGGCAAAGACCATGATCATCCGCTTGTCGGCATCGATTTTTCGGATCACTCCCAGCGTTTCGAACCCCGCCGTGCCGCCCCCCGAGCCGGCTTTTTTGCCCAGTTGGATACCGCGGATCAGTGGTTCATTTCCATCGGGCTCGATGGTAAGCGTGACGTGGACCCCTTCCTTTAACTCGGCCGACTTGAGTCCGTCGGCAAGGGCCGTTCCCTTTTCGTCCAGGATCTTGGCATCCGAGGCGACCTTGACGGTCCGTTCCTGGCCGCCGCCGGAGACGACGATCATCCCTTTTTCGGGATCGACCTTCCTAAGGACGGCCTGAGCTTCAAACCCGAATAACGTGCCTGGGAGGAAAACCAGACCAAGCAGAATTGCAAGAATCCAAGTTCGCATGACGCTGCTCCTTTTCAATTTGGCCAGGAAAATCGGGCAAGTATTTTCGTTAGGTTTCGGCTTTCTTGCAGGCTCTGGCCCCGCGCGAAACGATTGGCTTGCGGCAGTCTGCTCAACGGAATTTTTTCGCGTTTGGCGGCGCCGCTGTTCCTCGGCGCGGAACGTTTCGGTCAGCCGTTCCAGAAGTTGCTTGATTTGCACAACTCCTTCCGCCCCCAGTCCCGTCTGGGTAAGTGCGGTGAACGTTTGCAGGGCCCAGCGGCAACGCGGCTCCAGCGAACGTGCCAAAGGTGTTAGCGATACGAGCACCACGCGGCCGTCGTCGGGATCGCGGCAGCGCTCGATCAGTTTGGCGGCTTTCATACGTCCCAGCAGGCCGGTCAGGGTCGAGCAGGAGAGCTGCACCCGAGCCGCGATTTCTTTGATGCTGCGCGGGTCTTGCTCGAAAAGAGTGAACAAAATCGGACCCATGCCGGGAGCCAGATGTTGATTCAGCCCCGACTCGGCCAACAGTTCCTCCAGCAAGCCGACGTAGCTGTAATAGGCCCGGCCCAGTTGCCAGACGACCTGCTCGACGGGGTCGTTCTCGACCGCCGCCGCAGGCTTTAGCAACGATTTCCGCTGCTTGCGGCGGCCGGTGCGGTTCTGCGCCGGGGGGTTCGATTTTGTCACTTTTCGTTGCGTGCCGTGTGTCCTTGAGCTTGGTCGATTCTTCGGTACCGAAATAATAACCCCGCTCGGCCCGCGCGGTCACGATAAATGCCCATATTTTTTCGCAGATGCCCCATTTTTTAGCGGGAGGCAACCGGACGTTCTGTTTGCTGATTTGCCCGTAGCGTCCTAGAATCGTCGCCGTGTGCCTGCCGGCCACTAGTATTCTTCCCCCTTTCGACAAAACCCTGGAGAGACGCAACGATGGCTTGTCCGCTATTTGATCTGACCGGCCGCGTGGCCCTCGTAACCGGCGGCAGCCGCGGTTTGGGAAAAGCGATGGCCCAGGGATTCGCCGAGGCCGGCGCGAAGGTCGTGATCGCCAGCCGCAGTGAAGGGGAGTTGCGGTCCGCCCAAGCCGAAATTCAGGCTGAGACCAAGGCCGAGGTCGCCTATTTCGTGGCCGACATGAGCGATCGGACCGCCGTGGCTCGCCTGGCGGCGGATGCGACGGCGAAGCTGGGACGGATCGACATCCTGGTCAACAATGCCGGCACGAACTTACCGCAGCCCATCGACGAGATCCGGGACGAGGACTGGGATCGGCTGGTGGAACTGAACCTGACCAGTTGCATGTTGCTCACTCGGGCCTTGGTGCCGCAAATGAAGCAGCGGCGCTGGGGCCGCATCATCCACATCTCGTCGATCATGGCGCTGGCCTCGAAAGAAGGCCGCAATGCCTACTCGGCCACCAAAGCTGGCTTGATCGGCATGACCATGGCCAGCGCGCAGGATCTGGGCGACTTTGGCATCACGGTCAACTGCATCGCGCCGGGGCCCATTCTCACCGATTTGACCAACGGCATGCTAAGCGACGAGCAGAAGCGGCAGTTCGCGTCGCGAACCGCCCTGGGGCGTTGGGGCCAACCGCGCGAACTGGCCGGCCCGGCGCTGATGCTGGCCAGCGACGCCGGCAGCTACATCACGGGGAGCGTCCTGATCGTCGACGGCGGGACGTTGATCACGACGTTTTAATGTCCCCAGCGGATTTGAGACGAAGGCTTCATCCCTGCGGCTTGGCATTCGCTACCGGAAAGATTTGACTTTGCTCGCTAATCCAGGTGTCTTTGTCCTTCATAATGGCCTGCGGCGGCAGGGCCGGCGACTGCGTGGTCAAATCCGGCTGATGTTTGATGGCGGTGCCGATGGCCATAAACTCGATGAGGTTGCCGAATTCATGGATGTGCGTTTTGATGCCGACCACGTCGTCTGCGCCGATGGCGTTGGCCTCTGCTGAGATCAAGCCGATCGCGTGCTCCCGCGCATCGTAGATCAGTGACGTCAGCTCGTGGATTTCGCCGCGTGAGAACGACTTGAACACCGCTTTCAAGCCACCGATCACGCCCAGGGAATAGACAGCCGTCCCCAGCACCAGTTTGAGCGGATAGTAGCCCATGTTCGTCATGTTCCACATCTCTTCGCAGGTCAGATCGCTGGTGACGGGCTGCTGCAAGTGGACGGCCGGCAAACTCGGGTTGCGCGCGGCGGTGCCCATCATCATCATTTCATGGACGCCCTGAAACGGCATCACCCTGGTTTCGATGCCGACCACGGCGTTGGCTCCGGCTGAACGGGCATCAGCGACGATGCGCTCGAACCGCCAAATGACGCGTGTGGTTGAAGACATCGCTGAATTGCTTGATCTCTCCGCGTCCCAGGCTCTTGAGCGAACCCAACACGCCTCCTCCCAAGCCCATCGAGTAAGCGACGTTGCCAAAGACGAACTTCAACGGCGTATAGCCGGCATCCAACTGGCAGTACAGCTGCTGGCCGTCCCCGCTGGTCGAAAAACTCACATGCTCCGGCGTCCTTTCGTGGCCGTGAATTGCGGAGGCCACGGAAAGGAATTCGGTATTGCCGCGGATTTGTCGCAGCTCGCTGGTCACGCCGGTGACGCCCAGCCCGCCGCGTTCCTTCGCCTCGGACATCATGCGCTCGTACGACTTCAGACGCCCTTCGTGGATGATGCTGGTAACTTGCGTGACCTCGCCGCCGACCATGCTGCGAAAACTCGCCCCCAGCCCTCCGACAAAGCCCGTGGAATAAACACTATTGCCGATCACGAGCTCGCCAGGCTTAAGCCCCTTCAAGTGCAAGCAGTAGATCTCATTGCCTGACAGACCGGACATGATAGCCATAGCGTGTTCTCGGGTTAATCGGTGAGTTTCAACTGTGCATGCGCGGCAGCTCGTCCCCTTCCGCGATGATCGCCGCTTCGGCCGCCGCCAAGGCTTCCAGCCGCTGAGACACGTCGTCCGGCGTGGCGAATAACGCGGCCAAGCGGACGTAGGTGCTGTGATGGCGGGCCTCGGATTCGAACAAGTCGCCGTAAAACTGCTGCAATTCCTGATCAGGCACGTGATCGCGCAGCAGGGAGAAGCGTTCGCAAGAGCGCGCCTCGATCAGCCCGGCGATCAGCAACCGGTCCACGGCCCGGGCCGGCTCCGCTTTGCGCACCAGTTCGTTCAAACGCCGCCCATAATGGCTCGGCTTGAGCGTGCGGAAACGGATGCCGCGGGCTTCCAGCAGATCGAGGACCTGGCGAAAGTGGTCGAGCTCTTCGACGACGATATCGGCCAATTCGCGGCACAGCGAAACGTGGCCACCATAGGCGAAGATCAAGCTCATAGCCGTCCCGGCCGCCTTCTTTTCGCAATGGGCGTGGTCGATCAGTATGGACTCAAGCTCCCGGTCGACTTGTGCCAGCCAGCGCGGTGCCGTGGTGGATTGCAGACTCAACACGATCGGGGCGTCCTTTTTGAATGCAGAATTCGGAATGCGGAATACTTGAAGCCGGTTCACTTCCGCGTCGAAATTGTGTTCATGTGACGACGGTAAACCACGGCCACAAATCGCAGCCAGGCCCCCGGCAACAATCGTTTGAATCGCCACAGCAGGCGGGCCCGTGCCGGCAAGACCACGTAAAGTTTTCTACGGGCAATGGCTTGCAAAATGGCTCGCGCCACTTCGTCGGCCGTGATCTGGGCGGCGAGTGTGAAATTCGTGGCCGCTTCACGCTCCCGGTCTTCTTGGAACCGGCCCTTGGCAACCAGGTCGCTGGCAAAGAAGCCCGGACACACTACGCTCACCCCGACGCCGTGCGGGGCTAGTTCCAGGTACAAGGTTTCTGACAATGCCAGCACGCCCGCCTTGGGTACGCTATATGGGGCCATGCCGGGTGCAGCCAGCGCGGCGGCAATCGACGCCACGTTGACGATGTGGGCCCGGCGTGGATTTTGCTTCAGCCATTCGATGCAGGCATGGCAGCCGAAGATGGCCCCGAACAAGTTCGTTTCGATCGCCCAGCGCCAATCTTCGAGCGAACAGGCGCCCACCTCTCCGGAGCAGGCCACTCCGGCGTTGTTGACGAGCAGATCGAGCGCCGGCCAGTCTGCCCGCAAGCGGCGGCAGAGTGCTTGCCACTCGTCGGGCTTGGTCACATCCAGGTGTTCCGCCCGGCCGTGACCGCCGGCTGCCTCGATTTGGCGGAGAGTTTCCGCCGCGCCCGCATCGTTGACGTCGGCCAGAGCGATCTGCCAGCCCTGGCGCGCCAGCATGATCGCCAAGGCACGTCCTAGCCCGCTGGCGGCCCCGGTCACCAAGGCAGTGCGAGGTTCAACGGCCGATGGATGCATGCGTCCTCTTACGGGTAAATGGGACTATCGTAGCTGTTTGACGTTTGGGGAAACCGGAGATTCTGGCTAGTCCAGGGCGATTCTCATGATGATAGGACCAACTTACCGAAGAAGATTCCATGAAGGAAAGGTGTAACATGCAGCGTCTCATCGTGGGGTTCGTGCTGTCACTGGCCGCGTTGTTGAGCATGCCTGCCACGGCTGCCGACCTGCCGTATGGCTACTATCGCCATCCTTATTGCACTTGCCCGTATGCTGGCCATTATCAGCCGTTCGGAGTCTATTTCCGACCTGGGCCCTGTCCGACCCCCTACGTGGCTCCGCCGTGGGGTTGGGGCTACGGTCGCGGACCGAATGTCGGCATGGGCGCCGGCGTCTATTAGTACTCCTGGCAGGCGATTCTTTTAGCCCCCCTGGCAACGCCGAACAGTGGCTTGTCCGCCAGCGTAGTATTTGCTAGATTCAAGGTTTCGTCAGCGGGCAGCCTTGGCGTCCAGAAGCGAGCGTTTTCTGTAGGTATTTATACAGTCGCTCGTGCTTTTGTAGACGCTCTGATGGCGTCCCGGTGACCTGAAGCAATCCTTATAGCACGGCCGAGCGCCGCCTAGGATCGAAAGCCATGAAAAAGGACATCCACCCAGAATACTTTGTCACAATGGTCAAGTGCGGTTGCGGTAATACCTTTACGACGCGCAGCACCAGGCCGGAGTTGAAGGTCGATATCTGCAATGTTTGCCATCCGTTCTACACCGGCAAGCTGAAGTTCATCGATACGGCCGGCCGCATCGAGAAATTCAAAAACAAGTTCGCCGGTGCCGGTTATGCCAGCCTGAACCGTGGCAAGAAGGTTCCCGCCGAAGCCAAGAGCGACTCGTAGCCAGGCGCACTCCATTTTTCCGGCGTGGGCTTCCCTAACACGATTCGCCTGCGGGGAACATGATCTCGCAGGAATCGTCATCCCGCGCACGATCCGTGCCCCTGGGATTTTGGGAAACAAACTGTCTGGCGTTCTGATTCGGCAACCGCATCGCAGCACGGCCGAGTCTGCCAGCGATTCAGACAGTGTCCGAATCAACGCTGTACCCCGACTCAATGCCGTGCCGGCATCGGAAAATGTCCGCGTCGGGCACGCTTCGCTGGGTTCTTCCGGACCGCTTGAGTCCGACGTGCTGCGGGGACTTCGTTTATGCGCAAAATGCTGGAAGAAAAACTGGACCGCTTCGAGGAACTCGAAAAGCAGCTCCTTGATCCGGTCGTGCAGACGAAGGCCGGACTGATTGCGGGCGTGGCCCGCGAACATGGCTCGTTGGCCAAGCTGGCGAACAAATATCGCCGCTTCAAGCAGCTCAACCAGCAGATCGCCGAAACGCTGGAAATGGTCGCAGGCAAGGACGCCGAGCTGCGCGATCTGGCCGAGGGCGAATTGCCGCAACTGCGCGAGCAGCGCGAAGCCCTGTGGAATGAACTGCTCGATATGACCATCGGCGGCGAGGACGCCAATCGGGCTCGCTGCGTCATGGAAATCCGCGCCGGCACCGGCGGCGACGAGGCTGCCCTGTTTGCCCGCGACCTGTACGACATGTACAAGCACCACGCAGAAGCCCGCGGCTGGAAGGTCGAAGTCCTGGACATGAACGCCACGGAATTGGGCGGCTTCAAGGAGCTCATCCTGGCCATCGAAGGGGAAGGGGCCTTCCGGGAACTGCAATACGAAAGCGGCGGCCACCGCGTCCAACGGGTGCCGGACACGGAAACCAAGGGGCGCATCCACACCTCCGCAGCCACCGTGGCCGTTCTCCCCGAGCCGGAAGACGTGGAAATCGACATCAAGCAGGACGACTACCGCAAGGACACCTTTTGTGCCAGCGGCCCCGGCGGACAGCACGTCAACAAAACCGCTTCGGCCGTCCGCTTGACCCATCTGGCCACCGGCATCGTCGTGCAATGTCAGGACGAGAAGAGCCAGCACAAGAACTTCGCCAAGGCGCTGCGCGTCTTGAAGACCCGGCTCTACGAAGCCAAGCGGCAGGAAGAGCACGACAAGCGGGCCCAGGAACGCAAGACGCTGGTCGGCTCCGGCGATCGCAGCGCGCGGATCCGGACCTACAATTTTTCGGAGAACCGCGTCACCGACCATCGCATCAACTTGACTCTGTATAAGCTCGACATGATCCTGGCCGGCAACTTGCAGCCGGTCACGGACGCCCTGATCGACTACGACCGCCAACAGCAGCGTAGCGCCATGGGCACCGTCGAATAAAGGCGGACGAACGAATCAAGTCAGGCGAAGAAGCTCTTTTATTATGGCCGATACCGATGCTTGGACGATCGGCCGATTGCTCACCTGGACGACCGACTACCTCCGTCAGCATGGCTCGGACAGTCCCCGGCTCGACGCCGAAGTGCTTCTCGCGGCCGTGCGCGGCTGCCCGCGGATTGCCCTCTACACGAGCTTTGACGAGGTCGCCGACGAAACGGCCCGCACGGCCTTTCGCGATCTCGTGCGCCGCCGCGCCGAAGGCATGCCCGTTGCTTACCTAGTCGGCTACAAAGAGTTCTATTCGCTCAAGTTCAAGGTCACTCCGGACGTGCTCATTCCGCGGCCGGAGACCGAACTGCTAGTCGTGGAACTGCTGGACCGGCTCAAGCAGCGGCCGGCGGGAAGCCAGTCGGCTCAGATCGGCAGCCGACCGGCTCAGATCGTCGACGTCGGCACCGGCAGCGGCATCATTGCCATTTGCACGGCCCGGCATGCCCCCAAGTGCCATGTGACCGCCATCGACATCAGTCCCTCGGCCCTGGCGGTGGCGGCCTCGAATGTTCGCCAGCACGGCGTCGAAGCTCAGGTAGACCTGCGTGAGGGGGATCTGCTAGCATGTCTGCCGGCCGAGCCAAAGTTTGACATCGTGGCGAGCAACCCGCCCTATATCACAACCGCCGAAATGCGGGAATTGCCCCGCGACGTGAAGGATTTTGAGCCGCACCTGGCTTTAGCGGGCGGCGAGCGCGGCACCGACGTCATCGCCAGGCTCGTGCCGCAAGCGGCCGAGCGGCTGGTGGCCGGCGGAACGCTCTTGCTGGAAATCAGCCCGATGATAGATAACGATGTGCGGCAACTCGTGGCCGCCGACGGGCGTTTTGACCTGGAGCTGACAAAGAAGGACCTGGCCGGGCATGCCCGAGTGGTGCCGGCAAAGCGGCGTGCATAGGGTGACGGGGTCGTCCGGAGAACGACCCCGAGCCGGACGCGTAAAACTTCCGGATGCCCTGCGCGGAATCATTCCGCCAGTGCCGACTCAACCAAGGATGGAGCGTAGTGCGATGGAATGCTTTCATATTCAAGGCGGCGTCCGCTTAGCCGGTTCGGTTCCGGTGCACGGGTCAAAGAACGCCGCACTGCCGATCATGGCAGCCTCGATTCTGGCCGGCGAAAGCGTGATCCTGGCCGGCGTTCCGGATCTGGCCGACGTCGACACGCTGTCGTTGCTGTTGGGCTACCTGGGAGTCGAGGTCAAGCGGGGCCGCGACCGGCGGCTGCGGCTCGACACGGTGGATCCGCTACCGACGCGGGCAGACCGGCAACTCGTGCAGCGCATGCGGGCCAGCTTTTGCGTGCTGGGACCGTTGTTGGCCCGGCGGGGCAGGGCGGTGGTGGCTTTGCCCGGCGGCTGCAATATTGGCCCTCGCCCGGTGGACCTGCACCTGGCGGGACTGGCGGCATTGGGAGCCGACGTGCGTATCGAAGGGGGTTATGCCGTCGCCAGCGCGGCGGCTGCGCGGTGCAACGATCGACCTGTTGGGTCCCCAAGGGCCGACGGTGACCGGCACGGCCAACGTGCTTATGGCGGCAGTGCTCGCCACGGGGACGACGGTCATTCGCCATGCGGCCGCCGAACCCGAGATCGCCGACCTGGCCGGCTTCCTGGTCAGCATGGGAGCCGACATCGAAGGGGCCGGCACCGACACGCTGGTGATCCGCGGAGTCAAAGAGCTGGGCGGCTCAACCTACTCGATCATCTCCGACCGCATCGAGGCCGGCACGCTGCTGATCGCCGCGGCCATCACCGGCTCCACGGCCACCGTGACGGGCATCGTGCCGAGTCACCTGCAAGCCGTCCTGGCCGCGCTCGAGGCCACCGGCCAGCGCTGCGTCGTCGGCGAAGATTGGATCATGCTGGCGGGCGCCGAACGACCGCGAGCGGCTCACCTGGTAGCCGCTCCCTATCCCGGTCTGCCGTCCGACTTGCAGGCCCAATTCATGGCCTTGTTGTCTTTGGCCGAAGGCCATAGTTCGATCACTGAACGGGTTTTCCCCCAGCGTTGGCAACACGTGGCCCAATTGCAGCGACTGGGCACCTGCATCGTACAGCGCGGCAGCCGCTCGCTGGTGCGCGGCATGCGTCACTTCCGCGGCGGACAAGTCCTTGCCGGCGACCTGCGAGCCAGCGCTGCCCTGGTATTAGCCGGCCTGGCGGCCGAAGGCCAAACCATCGTACGACAGGTCCATCACCTCGACCGCGGCTACGAGCGGCTGGAAGCCAAACTAGGCCGGTTGGGCGCCCACATCGAGCGCGTGCCCGACGCAACCACCAGCCCCAAGTCCAAGCCGAATTCTCCCCAGGACGGTATTTTCCCGAGGACGGGGGCCGCCCGAGAAGCCGCCGGGGCCATTTAATCCAGGCCGGGCAGCTAACATTCAGGGTTTTTCCGCCTTCCCCGGTTAAAGCTTGATTGCCGAACGCTAAACCGCCAAGTATCCTGAGAAATGGCTGCGAGTGTCCCGGATGCGGGGCTGCTTGCGCTCCATCTCCGGCCAGCGGGGCATCTTCGCCATTGGCTCGCGGTTAGTGATGCTAACTTTTATCGCCGATAAAACTTGTTCGCCCCAGAGTTCCGGCTTACAGAGCAGGCTCGCTGCGCACAGGTCAACTTCGGGAATTTTTCGGGAGACATTTTATGTCCACGGGCAAACACACTCTGCGGTTGGCTCTCTGGCTCTTGCTGGCGGGATGGCTGCTGTGCACCTGGAGGCGCAACGTTGCAGGCCCAGTTCGTGCAGCGGCAGGTCGGTGGCGTGTCGATTGATGCCGATGGGGTGCTGAAAAACCTCACCGTCGATCAGCAACTCGCTGTACGACGCGAGCAGGAACTGGCGCTGCGGGCCGTGCCGGGAGACATGGTCGGGCATACCGAAATGCGTAAGATCTCGCTGCGGCAATTGGAAGCGGCCATCGTCGAACAGCGCAAGCAAGGTGGGCCGCTGCCGGACGAGATTCGTTACCTGGCCGGCTTGCAGCGGATTCGCTATGTGTTCGTGGTGCCTGAGCAGCAAGACATCGTGCTGGCCGGCCCGGCGGAAGGTTGGCGAGTCAACAACCTCGGCGAAGTTGTCGGAGTCAAAACGGGGCAGCCGGTGCTGTTGCTCGACGATTTGCTGGTGGCGCTGCGCACGGTTGATAATGCCCGGCAGGGAGGCATCAGTTGCTCAATCGATCCGACCACGGACGGCCTGCAGCGAGTCCGCGTGCTGGCCAGCCAATTACAAACGATCGGCAACCCCGACGACACCGCCGCCAACTTGGAGCAGACTCTCGGTCCGCAAGTCATCTCGGTCACCGGCGTGCCGGCCAGCAGTCATTATGCTCGCGTGATGGTCGCGGCCGATTACAAAATGAAGCGATTGGCGATGGGATTTGATCCCACGCCGATCAAGGCGATGCCGAGTTTCCTGTCGATGATCAAGGCCGGTCCGCGCGGCATGAACAACATGATGCCGCGCTGGTGGCTGGCCCCGAATTACGCGGGCGTGCTGGCCAGCCCGGACGGAATGGCGTATGAGCTGAAAGGGGCCGGGGTCAAGTGCGTGGCGGAAGAGGATTTTCTCAAGGCCGACGGTTCCAAGGAACGAGGTGCTAAGCCGAACCTGGTGTCGAAGAAATGGGCCGACAGCATGACGGCCCATTACGACGAACTGGCCGCCAAGGAATCGATCTTCGGCGAACTGCGCAACTGTATCGACGTGGCCGTTGTCGCCGCCCTGATGACCAAAGAGCACCTGACCGAGAAGGCCGGCCACAGCTTTCCGGAGTTGCTCAATGCGAAGGACCTGCCCACCGAACAATACCATGCGCCGCACCACGTGAACTCGATTGCCTCCCTGATGCAGAAGGGATCGAATTGGGTGATCACGGTTTCGGGGGGCGTTCAGATCGATTCCTGGACTCCCGTGATGAAGCCGGAACCGAGTGAAAAGCTCGTCTCCGTGCGAGCCGCCGAGGCGATGACGCCCGGCAAGTCCTGGTGGTGGAACTGAGCCATTGACGCCGAGCTCGCCTGTGCCGAATAATTCGCCACGGCAGGCGCTTATTTCGCCGTGACATCTTCATTCTCGTAGGGTCGGCTGTGCCGGCCGTGACCGCGTTCATTGCCAAACATCGGCCGGCGTGACGGACTGCCTAACCGCGGCCGGCACTGCCGGCCCTACAAGCCGTTTCAGCGCTGTTGGCAAGGCATTTGCACTGGAAAAGGTGTTCAACGAATCGCTCCACGGAATCAAAGGAGGGACTTATGATTGGCACATTTCACCGGCTGCCCACGATGGTAGCCGTGTCGGGACTCTTCAGCATGGCCGGTCTGGCGATGGCGGCCGATGCTCCGGCGAAGACCGATCGGGCCGCTTATGACGCGGCGGTGTCCAAGGCCATCGATTATTTGCGCACCAAAGGAGAGGCGCCCGACGGGTCCTATAGTGCACGGGCCGGCGGGGCCGTCACCTCGATTGCCACGGCTTCGATTCTGGCTCACGGCCGCTCGCCGGATGAGCCGCAAGTCGCCAAGAGCCTGAAGTATCTGGAAGGGTTCGTGCAGCCCGACGGCGGCATCTACGCCAAGGATTCGCGGATTCCGAATTACGAAACTTGCGTCGCGCTGATCTGCTTCGCCGCCGCCAACAAGGACGGTCGTTACAACAAGCGGATCGCCGATGCGGAAAAGTTCGTCAAGGGCTTGCAGTGGGACGGAGACAAGGACGACCGCGCGAGCATCAACTACGGCGGCGCCGGTTATGGCAAAGACTCCCGGCCGGATCTCTCGAACACGGCCTTCCTGCTCGACGCGCTGCAAGCCGCCGGCGCGGGCACCGATGACGAGGCTGTTAAAAAGGCGATGATCTTCGTCTCGCGCTGCCAGAATCTGGAGAGCGCGGACAATACCACCAAGTTTGCCGCCAAGGATCCCGACGGCGGATTCTTTTATACGCCGGCCGCCGGCGGATCCAGCCCGGCCGGCGAATCGAACGAAGGAGCCCTGCGCAGCTACGGTTCGATGACCTACGCCGGGTTGAAGAGCATGATCTTCGCCGGCCTCAAGCCCGACGACCCGCGCGTGAAAGCGGCCGTCAAGTGGCTCGCCGAGCACTACGATCTGTCGGCCAACCCTGGTTTGGGTCAGGCCGGCGTCTACTACTATTATCACCTGATGGCCAAGGCGCTGGATGCTCTGGGCGAGTCAACGTTCAAGGACTCGAAGGGCAGCGAGCATCCTTGGCGTCAGGAATTGTCCGCCGAGCTGATCAAGCGGCAGCGCGGCGACGGATCGTGGATCAACGAGAATCGGCAGTGGATGGAAGGCGATCCGAATTTATGCACGGCCTTCGCCCTGCTCACGCTCTCGTATTGCCGAGCGCCGAAGTAAGGCTCAGCGGGTCGGACATGCACGACCGTAGGGCCGGCTGTGCCGGCCGCGCCGCATGATTGGCCAACAGAGGCCGGCGCAGTCGGCCCTACGGGATGCCGAAGCAGGGCTCTCAACCGCTTGGACACGTCGCCGTCGTCTTCGCGCTCGCTGAGACGCCCCTGGTCGCGGCGAATTCCCCACTCCGCAGGTTGACCAGTCGCACCGCCAGCCCAACGGCAGCTTGTGGAAAGTACTTGTCGACATAGCCCGCGGCCGCCAGCGCCGTTAATTCTGTCGTTGGCGGCGAGGCCGACTTCAAGAGCACCAGTTCCGCGGCCTGCAGTGCGCGGGCCGCGGCGGCCGCCAAGGAATCGCTCGTCACCTCCCAAGAGGCCGGCAGGGCTGCCAGCGCGGGCTGCGAGTCTGCATCCCACCAGCAAGCTCCCAAGTCGAGAATGATCGGATCCCCGAGGCCCATCTCCACCGCGGCGGGAATCTCTTGCAGCCGCCCCGCCAATCGTGCTTCCGGCAGCAAGTAAGCCAATAGCCGCGCCGTGAGTGAAAGGGAGCTGATCGCCAGAATGTGCGCGGGTTGATCGCCTAGCCGGTGCGTTTCATCGGCCCGGCGGATCGCATCGGCAAAGGCTCCGCCTCCCGCCACCAGCACGTTCAAGGCCGGAGACTGCGCATCGCGCCAGCGTCGCAATCGCTGCGTAAGATCGGCACAATCGAGCAGGCTGCCGCCGATCTTGACGACGCGAATCGTCACGGGTCGAACCGTCACAGGGCGAATCGAGACGGGACGAATCTTGCTGACGCGTGCCGCGCGAGCCATCAACGGGTCCCTTCTTTGGCCAGCACCGCCAACGCGTGAGCCGTGGCGCATTTTGAAACGTCCGGACCCAACTGGCTGCTCAGCGAGACCACTGCCGCCGGCAATTGAATGCTCTGCACGGCACGGCGGGCGATGAACTCGCCGCGACCTGAAATGACCACGGTGCTGGGAGGCGCCGGCAAGCGGGCAAGCACTTTAGCCAGCGCTTCGGTAATCATCTGCAGTTGCGCGACGGCCACCGAGGCGCTCATCGCGCGGGCATCGTCTTCGTCAAACATCGTTCGGTCGCAACAAATCATCCGTGCCAGGCGGTCGCGTGCCGCGGCCCGGGTCGCCGGCTTCCCATCGGCCGTGTGGGTCTGCTGTGGCTCGTCGGGCATTTCGCCAAGCATCAAATAGGCGTCCCAGGTGGTGGCGAAGACCTCCTGCGCGAGATTGCACGACTGACCGCGCCATACGACGTCGCGCAGCAAGGCACAGATCGGGCTCCGTTCCGCGCCCGTGTAAACCAGTTCGCCGCTGATCAGCCGCTCGGGATCGGTCTTTCCCGTGGCAATCGGCACTCCGTCCATGAGCGGAATGATGTCGCAGGTGGTCGAGCCGATATCGATCAATAGGGCCACGCCACGCTTGGCATAGCGCCCGGCAAAGCTGGCCAAGGCGTGCCAGTTCGAGGCGGCCGCCAGCAACGGTTGACGCAGGGCAATCTGGGGCGTTACCAGGAATCCGGTGGTCAGATAGATGCGGGTATGCCGGCCATCCGCGGCTACGGACAACGCTTGCAAAATGAAATGCACGCCTTCGGCCTTGGTGGTGAAGCAGTCGGCAAGTTCGCCGGTCATCGTGGCCGCGAGATGATCGACTTTGGGCACCTGCGCGATCATCGAGCGCAGCACGTCGGCAAGCTGCTGAGGCGTTTCCCACATCGCAAAATGGTGGGCCGCGGCAAACCGCTCGCCATCCGCCGCCTTAATATTCGCTCCGCCGATATCCAGCGCCAGCCACTTCATATTGGGTCCTAGCAAGCTAATGCGCGAGGGGCGACCATCGGAAGCCCCGGAATGCGGAAAGTTCGCGAAAATTCATAGCGCATTCGTTACCTCGGAATCAATCGTCGCTCGTTTTCAATTCATGATCGCTTGCGTGCTCCGCTCACCGCATCAAATTGTACCGCGCCTTCTCGCAGGCACAACGCGACCGGACGCCCGGCGAGCACATCCAGCCAATGGCCCATCAGGTTTCCCTCGCAAGCCGCGCGAAGGCCGAGATACGACGTTGTGAGGCGGGGGTTGATTTCGATGATGGCGTCGTCGTTTCCGTGCGGGTCGGCGCCCAGCACCAGGTCGATGCCGATATAGCCCCGCGGCGCAGGCAAGGCACTGACCACCCGCAGTGCCCATTGTTCGGCCCGCTTTGCCAAACGTGGCGGCAACGGCAAATAGCCCCCCAAATACGTAAAGTGGCCATCGTCGCTCAACGTTTGGGCACAGGCCGGTAAGGGAATTGTTCCCGCCGGACCACACAACACGGCTACGCTGGCCGGCAGGCCCAGGCAGAAAACTTCCAGCCTCCCTGGCACTGTCAATCGCGGGCCATCGGCGGACCAGGCGTCGATCCGCCGCAAGTTTTGCGATCCGGCGCCGTCACGCGGCTTGAGCACCGCGGGATAGGGGAAATCAACCGGCAACGATTCGCCAACCGCGATGGGGCGGCCAGCGGGCACGGGCAGCTCGGCGGCGGCCAAATAGTCGGCCAACCGCTGTTTATCGGCAGCCAGGGAGACCAGGCGAGCGTCCGGCCCCCACAAGGTTCCGCCCGCCCCAGCGGCCCACTCGACGCGCTGAAGCAGGGCGCCGCCAATTTCGGGCGCGATCAGCACGCTTCCCGCTGCCGAGCTGGCCAACGCCACGAATTCACTCCGCTCCTCCTCGGACGTGCCGACCCAGTGAACGACGCAGCCGGGTAACTGCAACTCGGGAAGACGCGAATCTCGCAATAAATGAACGCTGATTTGCGGCAACTGCAGCAGGTCGGCCACCACGGCCGCCAACATGGCTTCCCCCTCTGCTAGCAGGGAGCCCTCGGGCAATATCTGTCCGAGCGTGGAATAGCAACCGCCTCCACTGACGAATTCATAAACGAATACCTGTTTTAATGGCAACATGGGAAGCATTCAGCAAGCCTTTGGGCTGCCAGTTGGGCAGGGGAGGATGTCTCGTAAACGTCGACTCTCCGCGTGGATCCGGCTATCATCAATTGAGCCGTCTGCCGGTGAGCCCGATCGCCGTAGTCGTGTGGCAGCGAGCAGTTGCTTTGTGACAATGAAAACGCCGGATTTTACCCCGCCCTTTACAATTGTGTACCCGCGACGCATTTAAAACCGCTTTCCAGCGAGTTTAGGTCCTCCATGACATGGGCTGTCCGTCAGTTTGTGCTGGGTCTGGCTCTGACTGCTCTATTAGCAGCGGCCGACCGAGCGGCGGCCCAGCGAATTGATGACGGTTTGCGAAAGATCGACTCGCCACGATTCGGCGTCGTCGTGCGGGCTCCTGTGGCGTGGAACCTGGTCCAGTGGTCGGAAGACGACAAGGCCTTCGTGCTGGCACTGCCACAAGAAAAAGGCTCTCCGGCCGGGCATGTCAGTTGCGAACTGACCCTGCCCCCGGAGACACTGACCGATTTTCAAAAGCGCAACCAGGCGGAGCACGATCGCGAGCAGCAGTCCGAGCAAAAGGTGCCGCCCATTCGCCGCACACTATTGACGAACGACTTGGAAAAAATCACCGCTCGCACCGCGAATAATGACCGGCCGGCGGCCGACGATCCGCCGGAGGCGAACGGGGCCAAGCAAGATGCCGGCCGGAATGAACAGTGTTTGGTGACCGTTTGGGAGTTGGACTGCGCCGCAGGGGCCGAAGCGATTTGAAGTCTCTTCGCGTCTTATCCGTCACGACATGCTCTACACGTTCACGCTGTTGACGGATGAAGCCCATTTTGCCGCCTATCGGGCCGACTTCGACGAACTGTTGGCCAGCGCGAAGTTCAGCCCTCCGGAGACCGGCCTGCAAATGCTGCCCGGAGGCTACTGGTTACAACGTCAATTCCGTTTCGCGTTGCGACTGCCCCCCGCCTGGAAGCCGGCATTCGGATCGAGCGACAAGGCTCTGTTGTTTGCCAGGGGAGAGGCGCATGGTCTGTTTTCGGATCATTTGATGGTATTGGCAAGCGCGCCGAAGCCGCTCGATTTTCCCGCGCTGCGCGAACGTATGCCGGCCGCCGCGATCGTGTCGGACCCGGCTGCCCAGGTCGAATCTTGCCAGATCGTTCGCCAAGGAGCCGGCAAGGCGTTGGAGACGATTATTCAGACCAAGCGCGGCGACGTGGCAGTGACGATCCTCGAGCGTCGTTTCATGGGCCAGCGGCACAATTACGAGGTGCGCGTCGCCTGCCAGGCAGCCAACTTCAAGCAGCAGGAAGCCGAGATCCGCAAATCGCTCGATAGTTTCCGCGAAGTCGCCGAGCAAACGCCTGCCCAGGCCCTGTAAGCCGATGCGCCCAGCGACCTCTGGGGCATCTGCCTCAACCCCAGGGGCAATACATAAGACGCGGGCGACCCTTTTGGCGATCGCCCGCGTCTCTTTTTTGGATTGTCTTAAATCCGCGATCCGAGGCGGACAATCCCGGGCTGACGCTCGGGGCTCGAATCATTCTCGAACTGGAAGCGGTACTACTTGCCCGCCCCCGGCTGCAAGTCGTCGTAGTCCTGGCCGGCCTTCGATTGGAACGTCAAGACGTGGTCGGCATCGAGATCGGCTTTCATCAGATCAACGCGCCGCACGCGACGGTTGCCCTGCGTGTGAAAGTAGAACGTGCGACTCTTCATGTCGCTAGCCGCTCGTCCATGAGGTGAGTTCATAGTCCTTCTTGCCGTTGGTGATCTGTTCCACGGCGCCGAGCGGAATGTCAAAGGAATCCAGCACATGAAACAGTTGCTGCACGGCCTGCTCGCCGTTCTCGCCTTCGAGCGCGGCGTGACCCAGCGCCATGGCGCGCACGAATCTCGCTGCTGGCGTATAGTCGCCCGGCAAGCCAAACAGCCCGCTCCCTTGGCCGAGAGGCTGAAATTCCACGCCGTCGATCTTGACCGGTGCGGCGTTGAGCGGGCGGAGCGAGACGTAATTATTCAGATTGGTCAAGTGCCAGGAGAATTCGGGCGAGTTCGTGATCACGCCGACCGGGTTGTCGTAAAGGTTCAGTTGACCTTTCACGTACTCGATCACCAGCGATTGTCCGTTCATGTCATGCACGATGTAATGCATCGGCAGCACGCTGTTCAGTCCGGGCACCGAAACCGCGGCCACGCGGATTTGCGGCAATGCCGAGCGTACTTCATCCACCGAAGCGAAGTTGGTCAGCATCCAGGTCACGACTTCCCAAGGACCCATCGTTCGCGGTGCGTCTGACACCGTTACATCCTGGTATTGCGCATAGTCGGGCATATAAAAAATGCCGCCGGCCAGGCCTTTCTCATTCACGCCGTCCACAACCAGGTTGAATCCCAGGGCGTTCAAGCCGACGACCGCGTATTTGCCGGTCCAAGCCAGGCCCGGCTTCCCTTCGGCCGCCGTACCTTGCATGGCCAATTGGCGCGGGATGACGATGGGGTTGGATTGGAGATCCATGCCGAACTCCAAGGTGCGGCCGTACACGAGCGAGCCGTCTTTGGCTTTGAGTTTCACTCCGGTGCAGGCCGCAGCCTGCTGAGCCCCGTAGCACAACGCAACCGCCAGACCGACGGCGCAAACAACTCGTAAAACAACGTGACGCATAATCGCTCCTTAGTTCTACCAATGTTCAAGAAGTTCGCCGCTTTTGTCCGCGGCAGCTTCGGCCGCACGAATCCAGCGGCTCGCAAGCCTGCTCAGCCACAGCCCGCCGCCCCGCTTAGCTCGCGCAAAAAAGGCTAGCTTACGAATCCCATTTCGACGTTCCCCACGTCAGAGCCAGCGCCGCGAAATCGCCTCATGCTCCGATTGATCGGCAATGGCGGCAGACAAGCTCGGGCAAGAACTGAGGGGCAGGACAGGGGGCAACAAGAGGCAATGCCCCAGAAGACCGCAGTGGGCCCCCAAACTGGGGACTATGCTGAAATGAAAATTCCGCGGCCCGGCAGCCCGCCAAACGTGGTATGCCTCTAGGAAGGAATGGCGGATTCCCCGATAGTCGCCATGCAGCAGCCTCCGATAAATTGGCTGCCATAAACGGCCGTTTGTCATGCATTGTGAAGGGGGTCCGAAATGGCTTACAACGCTGACCGGCGGACGATTCTCGCTCGTGGATTGAAGGCTGCCCGCCGCAGCGCCGAGCTGAATGCAACGGACGCCGCCAAGTTTATATCGGCAATGGGCATCCAATGCACTCGCGGCACATTGTTCGCGTGGGAGCGCGGTGCTGGCGCTACCTCTCGCGAGCCGTACGCCAGCGACTTGGTAGTCATCGCACGGGTCTATCGATGCACCGTAAATGATTTCTTCGCACAGTCCGAGGTTCACGCTGCCAATGGACAGCCTGAGACGAATGGGCAACAAGTAATCGTTGGCATGCCTGATTGAGCTATGGAAGTAACCAATCCTGAACTCCTGCCGCGCGTGCTGATTGTCGATGACCGTCCCGACAACGCCGATATACTGGCCGTTTTTGTTAGAAGGCTCGGCTGTAATGTGCGAGTCACTTACACGGCGAATACCGCACTCGAGGCCGCAACCGAATTCAAGCCGCACGTGGCGCTACTCGACATTGCCATGCCCGACTACGACGGCTTCCGTTTGGCAAGCGAATTTCGCCAGTCAACGGAACTCGGTTCCATCCGTCTGATTGCCGTCACAGGCTACGCGGACAAGGCCCATCAAGATCGGGCGGCAGAAATCGGCTTCGATGGCTATATCGTGAAGCCTTACACGATCAGCGACGTGAATGAGGCTCTCGGCCGGGCGATTCGGGAAAACGACAAATCCCAGGGTTAAGCTCGTCCGCTACTTGGGATTTACCGCGGCAACTGCTCAGCCGCAACAGCCTACGAAGGAAATGCCAACATCGCCAGCGATTCAGTAAGTAGCCCGGCTGTCGCAATGACGAATCCGAATATGGTGACGTACCAGAGTTGCCCCATTCTAACGGCATACCCTGCCTGGCGGTTAAAACTTTGCAGACCAATAAAGAGAGCCGCGCAGACCGGGATCGTGGCCGCGCAGCTCTCTGCAGTGTCTCTTCAATCCGGGATGTCACAAGCGGATTGAAGATGCCGATAGATTTATCGGTATCACAGGATTATTAGCTTAGCGTTAGTTTTGCGGTTTTCCGCATCCTTTTAGCCTGAACGGAGAGAGAGCGGCAGGCGCATGAAAAAACCCTCCGAGTGGGTGGGGTTATGACCCGCGCTATGCGCGAGCATTTTGACGGTGCCTGGGTAAGGGAAATGGCCGGCATTGCCGAACGTCTTAAAATGACACAACACATTGTGTTGACTCAACTTACACTGAGAGCCAGCGGCGAGAGTCGAACTCGCAACCCCCGCATTACGAATGCGGTGCTCTGCCAATTGAAGCTACGCTGGCTGGACTTGCGTCGCCTGCTGGATCGCAGCGACACCCGTTTCGACACCCGGCAACCCATTTTCACGCCTGTTGTTGGCCGCATTGGGCCCCCGCATGGACGCCAGGAATGCCTAAATCTACCACAAAGCCGGCTTTAGGCAAATCCGCCAAACCCGAGCGGCCTTCCGGTGATCAGTCGCCGGGCTGGTGTTTCCTTCAGGAGATCCCGTCGTCCGTGTTGGTTGTGGAACCAGCGCCCATGAGCGCGAGCAGGACGCCAGCCAGGAAGAGCCCAACGGCTGCCGCCTGGAAGACGTGCACAGATCCAACTGCGCATTCCTTCAGCGCGCCGCCGACATAAATCATGATGCCGCCTGCCAGGCAACTGACGAAGTTCAACATTCCATAAGCCGTGGCGCTTGCGCGAGCCGGAACCAACTTGCGCACCAGCGGCATATGATTGGCATCGAACATGCCGCGTCCTAAGCCGAAGACCACCAGTCCCAAGATGGCCAACGGCAACAGGTCGACCGTGCCTGCGGCAAACAGGAAGGGTCCCGCCAATAAATAGCCGATCGCCGGGACCCAAGCCCGGGCGCACGGTTGCGTGCGAGACCAGCCATCGGCCCATGCGCCCCCCGCGAGCGTGCCCACGAAGGATGCGATTTGAACATAACCTGTGGCCGAAATCCCCGCCACGCCCAGCCCCAGCGTGAAACGCTCGCGCAGGTAGGTCGGCAGCCAGGCGTAGACAACCCAATTGCTGATGCCCACCAGCCGCATTGATCATCGCCAGCAGCCAGAACCAACGTTCCACGGCCAAAGTCCGACAAATCGCGACGAACGATGCCGGGGCGCTCTGCAAACTGTCCGGTGTTTGCTCGTGATGGTCTTCGGTGCCGCGCCGCCCGGCAAGCTCCACATTAACAGGGGCGCGTAGGTAATGCCGGCAAGCCCGAAAACTGAAAACGCCGCACGCCAGCCAAATCGCTCGGCCACGATTCCGCCCACGCCCCCCAGTGCCGCGCCGAGGTAGATTCCGCTCGTATGGATTCCCGTTGCCAACGAACGCGTGCGGCCCGGGTGAAAGTCGGCAATCATCGCCAGCGCAGCCGGAATATAACAGGCCTCGCTGATTCCCATGAGGCCACGCGCCACGAGCAGTTCGTTCAGCGTCGTCGCGCGCCCAGTCAGCCAGGTGACGGCCGACCAGACTCCCAGACTGGCTAAGATCACGACCCGTCGACCGTACCGATCGGCCAAAAACCCGCCCGCCGGACTCAACAGTCCATAAACCCACAAAAACACCGACGTGAGCAGCCCGAACTGGGCATCGCTCATGGGGACATCGACCAAGATCGGATCGCGCATCGTGGTGATCATCAGGCGGTCGAGATAGTTGAGCACGGCAACGGGCCATAACAGGGCCACGACGAGCCAGGCCCGTTGGTTGCTGAGCATCCGTGAAGACTCCTCGTGCGTCACTGCTGTGAAAAGCCCAGGGCCCATACATCGTGCGAGCGATACCCCGGCCGCGCCTCACCGTTGGGAACGACGACGCAATCTCGCCACAGCGCCGTCGGCACCGTGGCCCGTGAGAAGGGAGCATCGCCGATCGCGTCCCAGGCGTCGCGCACCGGATCGTAGGCCAACAGATCGCGTGGGAAGCCCGGATGCTCGGCTTCCGGCTTGAAGGTGATCTTGGTGCCGTCGTCGCCGGTCATGACGAGCAATCGGCCGTCCGGCATCCGGGGCGCGGGAGAAGGGGCCGCAACGGCCGCGCAGCGGCAAGTCGGCCAGACGCCGCCAACCGGAACCCGGTCGATAACGCCAGGCGTCGCGGAGAAACTCGCCGCGCCGGCCGATTCGGCGGGTCCGGGCTCAGCCGTTGTCCGCTGAACACATAAAAGTCATCCCCGTCCGCACCGGCCACGCCCAGCATGCGTTCGGCCCCGGGACAAGGCTCCAGCACTCGCCAATTCGCGCCGGGCCGCTGGAAGTCGAGCACCAAAACGTTCGCAGACATGCCGTCGCATCGGGCCGCTCGATGCCGCCGAGTAGATACAGCGTACCTTGGACGACTGCCCCGCAGGCAAACGAGCAGGGTTGCGGCAAGGAAGGCAATTTCTCAACCTGCAAACGGCCTTGGCGCA
The DNA here is from genome assembly GCA_963807715.1 of uncultured Planctomycetia bacterium. Taxonomy (GTDB): domain Bacteria; phylum Planctomycetota; class Planctomycetia; order Pirellulales; family PALSA-1355; genus CAWECK01. The sequence continues at coordinate 157,620 of CAWECK010000005.1, read as the reverse complement.
TGGCGAGGCAGTACACGTCTGCGAAATGTTTCTGCGCCTGCCGCCGCCGGCGCAAACCAGTCCCTGGGAACTGCTCGCCGAGACACCGTAAGCAGTCGGCTGTGGCAAGCGTCCGACCTGTTGCCAAGGTCCTGCTGGAGTTTCCAGTTGCCACACTGTGTCATACCATTGCTTAATGCCACCCTCCCACGGTCGCTTACCGGTGAAGTTGGCCCCGCCGGCGAGCATGAGGGCATCTCCGCATGTCCCGGCAAACATGGCGGCGAAGCCTTCCGCATCGGGGAGCGGGGGCAGGGGGTGCCATTTCAAACCGGCGGGGGTTGGATCGGCGGCAAGCATGGCGGCTCCCGGAATCACAATGAACAGCCCGACGGCCAAGGCCGCCAGGCGAAAATCGACGCGTCGCCTCACGATAATCACGTTTTACCCCGCCTTAGTTTTTCCCGCCTCACCATTCGCAAGGGCGGCGAAAGAATCAGCCGCGGCCAGTCGCCGCTTCGATTTATGCCGGTTGCATCGTCATGGAATGGGATCGTCATGGAATCTCTCAAGGCTTTCCCCGCTTGTCGATCATTTTCCACAGATGGGGATCGCTGCGGAGGTAGATCGCGTCTCCCGCCACGGCCGGCGAGCCAAACACCGGTTCGCCGAGCTTGTTCTCCGCCACAACCTCTCCCTTGTCATCGGCCAGCCGCACGACGCTCGTCAGCCCGTCTTGATTGACGCAGTAGAGATGTCCGCCGGCCAGCACCGGCGTCGTCCAAAAACTACCCGTGTGCTCGCACCCGCCACAACACCGTCGCCGTCGGCCACGGAGGCGCACGAGATCACGCCGGCCCGAGTTCAGCGCGATACACCTGGCCGCCGTAAACGACAGGGCTGGCATTGCCCAAGGCCAAGCTTGTTCGATTTCCACAGCACTTCGGCGACGCTGGTGGACGGTTGCCGCTTGAGTGCCGTCAGGCCTTGCGACGGCACCAACACGACGTCGTCCAAACCCAGCGGCGAGGGAATGTCGTCGCATTCGCGCTGCGTACGACCAAAGCTGCTGGCCGGTGGCCGGGTCATGGGCCGAGCAACCTTCCGGGTCTTGCAGCATGCAGCATTCAGCCTGCCTCCCTTGGGCCGGGACGATCGTCGGCGAGCACCACGCCCCGCGCACCCGCGGACGTTCGATGCGCCAGCGAGTTTCGCCCGTGGCCCGATCCAGGCCCGCCACGAACGATCTCCCTGGTTCTCGATCTGCACGATCACGCAGTCGCCCGAGATGACCGGCGAGCTCGACATGCCGACGTCGTTTCCCGCGTCCGGATAGTCGTAGGCCAGGCCGCGATACCAAATCAGGTTGCCGTCGAGGTCGAGGCAGGCCAGATCGTTCGAAGCAGTAAAAGGCGTAAATGTACTTTCCGTCGCTGGCCGGGGTGGGGGCAGCCACGGCGCTGCTCGGATGACATTGCGTGCGACCGGTGGCCCAGAACTCGCGCTGCCAAAGTTGCTTGCCCGAATCGGCCGCGACGCAAATCGACATGCAATCGGTTCTCCGGCTCGCCGCTCGACGCGGTGACGAACACGCGCCCGGCCACCACGATCGGCCCCGAACGTCCGCGCCCGGGCAAGCTGGCCTTCCAGGCGATGTTCTGTCCCGACTCGGCGTCCCATTCGATCGGCGGTTGGCTCTGCTCGGCGATGCTTGCGCCGCGCGGACCTCGAAACTCGGTCCAGTCGGCACTGCCCGCCGATCGCGGCGCACTGTGCCAGCAGCGATCAACGCAGCGCGATGCACGACGCTCGCGGCCCAACGCGCGGCTCGGTTAATTGACGGCTTGCTTCTTTCCATCGCGTGTTTCTCGATGGATTGTTCTTTGCCGGCGGTTGCTCATGGCGTCCGAGTGGATGGCCGTGCCGATCGCGTCGCAAACGCGAAACTGGAACTCCCAATCTTGTGCCCATGTTCTGCGTTTGTTCGTTCTGGCAGACTCTTCAGCAGGATCACGTTGCGCCCCGGTTGCAGCGTCGCCGCGCGACTGGTATTGATCGATCGACGCGCCGGTATGATAGACCGTGGTGCCTGGCGATCAATTCTCCGTTGAGCCACAGCTTGCGTGGCGCAGGCGCTGCCCAACCGCAAATCAACTTCTCGCTCGCCGGGGCTGTAAAACTCGGCGGCGGCATAGGCCACGCAGCCCATATCTTTGCCGAGCGCCTGGTTCAAGTCGACTTTGCCTTCGTCGATCGGTCGTGGTGTGCGCCTGCCAGCGACAGTTCCCTCGTCTTGCCCGGATACTTCGCCGCAAAGTCAACCGTCTTCTCCGGAGGATAAACGGCGTCGAAACCGATTCCGTTGCGATTGTCGAACGGGCCGATCAATCGCCAAGATCATGATAAAGCCAAAATGGCCCGGCAGGTCAACCTCTTCCTTGAGCCTGGTCAGCTCCTTATCGAGCTGCGGCGATCTGGTCGAGGTCGCGTGCGGCTACCAAGGCGCGGCGAGCGTGGCAATGCCGGCCGCACGTTGCTGCTCATTGTCGGCAGCACGCTCGACGAGCCCGCTCCCCGCGGTGATAAGACGGGCCACCGCCTCGCGGCGCAGTTCCAAACTCGGATCGTTCAAGAAGCCGGGGATCAGCCGACCGGGGGCCGCGGGATCGATCTTGGTCAGCCACTCGAATGCCAGCCGGCGCGAACGCAGCTGCGTGAGACGTGTCGAGCACGAACTGTTGCAGTGCGTCGTGCGGTAGCTGTTGCCCTTGGGCCAAGGTGCGCTCGGCCACGGCATCGATCGCGGACCGCAGGTAATTGGCCGCCAGCGGTCCGGCATCATCGAGCGCCGCCAGGATCGTGGGCATCTGCGCCGCGTCGGCCGCCGCCACGACGCGCCAGGCCTGGGTGGCGGCACGGTTTCCGGCCGCATCGCGCCCCACCTTTTGCAAGGTGGCAATCGCCGGAGTAAGCGACTCTGCCCCCTGCGCAGTCGGTGCTGCGATCGTCGCCGTCAGGACCAGCGCCACAAGCCACGCTTGAGAGCCCCTGGGGACAGCGCGGGAACACGTTTCAAAATGAACCTCAGGCTGTTGCATGAAAATTTCCCAAGCGGATGGCGCGGCCGGGTGTCGCAAGGCAGGCAATGAGTTCCGCTATTGTAAACCGAAAGTTCGCATTTGGGCTTAGCCTGAAGCCGATTCGGGCTCGAGATTATCGGAATTCTAACTTGCCGCGCCCCCGCATGTCTGGCCCAAGGCGGATTCTTTTCCGTGGTCTACAGCACCCGCCCGGATTGATATCGGTGGGTCAACGGCTTGAATCGAGCAACCATTTCCGAATGGGCGGTCGTGTCGGCGGCGATCCATTCCTCTGAGCAGCGCCGGGCCACGAAACGCTTTTTAGCCCGTAGCCGCGTGCCGCCTGCGTCGCTTATGATTGGGGTCGGAGGCCGCCCCAGGGAGTAATCTTGGTCAATGGCCCAGGAAGCGCTCGGTTCCCCCACATTTATTCCGAGGTGACTCGCGATGCTGTTCCGCACTCCCTCACTTGGTTACATCGCCCAGTCGTTGGCGGTGGCCTTGTCGGCGTTGTTGCCGCTGCAATCTGGCATGGTCTGGGCCGACGATGTCATTTCGGCCGCCCCCGCGCCACGGTGGTGGAAAGGGAATCTGCATACCCACACTTTTTGGAGCGACGGCGATGATTTTCCGGAAATGGTCGCCGAATGGTATCGTACTCACGGCTACCACTTCCTGGCGCTGACCGACCACAACGTGTTGGCGCAAGGGAGGCGGTGGAAGGCTGAGTCAGAAATCGTGAAGAAGGGAGGCGATCAGGCCGTTGCCAATTATCTGGAGCGCTTCGGCCCCATGTGGGTCGAGACCCACGGCGCAGCCGACAAGCGCGAGATCCGGCTGAAGCCGCTGGACGAATTCCGCGCGCTGGTCGAAGAACGAGGCCGCTTCTTGTTGATTCCGGCGGAAGAAATCAGCGCCTCGGCCGAAAAAGTGCCGATTCACATTAACGCTTCCAATATCAACGAGGCCGTCAGCCCACTCAGCGGTGACACCGTCCGCGAGGCCATCACGAACAATTTGCGCCGGTCGACGAGCAAGCGGTACGCGGCGGCCGCGAGATTCTGGCCCACCTGAACCATCCGAATTTTGGCTACGCGATTACCGCCGAGGACATTGCGCATGTCGTTATGGAGCGGCACTTCGAGGTCTACAACGGCCATCCAGGCGTCAACCACACGGGCGACGACTACCACCCGAGCGTCGAAAAGCTGTGGGATCTGGCCAATACGATCCGGCTGGTCGATCTGAACGCCCCGCCGTTGTTCGGCATCGCCACGGACGATAGTCACAACTATCACGACAAACCGGCGGGCGCCATCCCGGCCGCGGCTGGATCATGGTCCGCGCGACCCATCTGACGCCCGAGTACATTCTGCGGGCCGTGAAGGCGGGCGATTGCTACGCCTCCAGCGGCGTGACACTGGTCGACGTGCGGTACGATGCCGAGCCGAAGACGCTGGAGTTGGAGATCGAGCCCGACGGCGACGCTGTCTTCAAGACGGAATTCGTGGGCTCACGATTCGGCGTCGACACCACCGGGGAGGAGGTTCCGCCGCCGAGCGGAAAGCCAACTCGCCTTTCGCGAAAGTACTCCGAACAGATCGGACAGGTATTGCACACCGCGGAGGGTTTGCAACCGCGTTATAAGTTGACCGGCAAGGAACTGTACGTGCGAGCCGTCGTGACATCGAGCAAGCCGCCCAGCGATCCGTCATTTCGGGGCCAGCGCAAACAGGCCTGGACCCAACCCGTCGGCTGGAAGCTGTTGCGGCCGATGACCCCTTCCGCGCCCGTGAAATGAATACTGCGAAATGAATACTCTGCGCTGCCGCAGTCAGGGCAGCAGCGTCAGCGTGACGCGGCGGACGTCCATGACCGACTTGCCTGGAATCTCGGGCGCACGCAGCGTCAGCGGACCTTGTCCTTTTTCCAAGTTGATCTCGCCGAGTTTCAACGGGTGGAACTCCTTCATTTGCGATTCACCGTGGATACGAGGCAGCGTGTCCTGGTTCGTGTACAGCGGCGGATTCCAGCCGGGGGTAGCACGGCCCGTCAACCGCCTGTCTTGAAAGCTCAGTTCGATCAGCGAGCCGGCAGCCGGCTCCGGACAGGTGTAGTCGATGACGACTTCATAGCGGCCCGTCGTGTGAACATCGAGCAGCCAAACCATGCTGTCCTCCTTCGCGGTCCAGTTCACGAAGTAGGAGCAGTTTGGCGCTGTGCTGCTGCGCCGGACACCGCCGCGCAGGTCGCCATCGCGAGCCTCTAGCATCGTGATGGGGAACTCGCGGTAGCCGACCGGAATCGGACGTGGATCCACGGCGTCGCGGGCAGCCGTTTTAAGCGGGCCTTGGGTCTTCGGGTCGGCGGTTGATTGGTCCGCGCTGCCGTACATTTCCTGACGCCACGCGCGGACGGCGGCTGAGAGGCGCGCCGTGATATCGGGCTCGAGGTCGTTGATCGGCGCCGTCTGCCCCGGATCGGCGAGCATGTCGAAGAGCCGCCCTTGATCGTCGAGCCGATGCCGCTGGGTCCGCACGCTGAACCGCCCCGCCCAGGTCGAGAAGATCATTCGCTCGGGCCAGTCGGTCTCTAGGTTCAACAACAAGGGACCGAGGTCGCGGCCATCGAGCGGCTTGTCGCCGATGCGGGGCACGCCTGCCAGGCGCTGTCAGCGTCGGAAGCAGGTCGATCGCGCCGGCAATCTGCGTGACCGTGTGCCCGGCGGGCAGCCGCGCCGGCCAGCGCAGGTAGCAGACGCTGCGCACGCCTCCTTCATCCGTCTTCGCCTTCGTTCCCTTCATACCGCCAGTCCAGCGCATTGTGTTCGGGCCGTTGTCCGAAAAGTAGAGGACGATCGTGTTCTCCTGGAGTCCCAACTCAGCGAGTTTCGACAACACACGGCCGACGTTCTCGTCTTGGTTTTCGATCATCGCCAGAGCACAGCGTGTTTGGTCCAGTACCTCTTTGCCTGGATCGGTGGCTCGTTGAGTGATCGGCTTGTCCTTAAACCGCAGCCAGTCTTTCTCCGGCGCCGCCCACGGCGTGTGCGGAGTCGTGAACGGCACGTAGCAGAAGAACGGCCGGTCTTTGTTCGTTTCGATAAAGCGCAGCGCCCGATCCGTGCAGATATCGACAATGTAGCCCTGCGTGCGGATCATGCGTCCGTTTTCCTCCAGCGGCGGATCGAAGTACTCGCCCCAGTGCCCCGAGGTGTAACCAAAGTAGTCATCGAACCCGCGAGCCATCGGGTGATACGGCCACTGGCTGCCGTTATGCCACTTGCCGAACGCGCCGGTCGCATAACCCGCCGCCTTGAATGCGTCGGCCACGGTCTTCTCATCCAAATCAAGCCGTTCTTGCCCGGTCGAAACTCCGCCACGCCGCCGCGCGGATGATACCGCCCGGTGAGGAACTCGGCCCGTGTCGGCGAGCAAACGGGACAGACGAAAAAGCGATCGAGCGACACGCCTCCGATAGCGATGGAATCGATGTTCGGCGTGGAGACCTGCCGGTTGCCGGAATGGCTGTAGTCGCCCCAACCGGCGTCGTCGGCGAGAAAGATCACGACGTTCGGACGGGGCGAGGCTTCGCAGATCAAAGCAGCAGCAAGCCAGACGGAAACAGCGCACGCGGCTCTGGCATGAGATCTCATGGAAAGAGTGTCCTTGTTTGAAAGGTGGGGAGGGTTCGCGCGATTCAAACTACGGCAACCGCGGTTCGCCTGGAACGACGCCAGCCATGTGGGTTTGTACCGCGGCTTGAATGCGGGCGATCAGGTCGAGGTGTTCCGCCGCGATGGCAGGGGGTTCTGGGTTCATCTGCGACGGTTCCCGCACAATCGCGTTCTAGCAGAAGGCCCCTCTGAAAGGTACTAATCTTTCTGACAGATGCAAACGTTAGACAAATGGACGCTGCGGGGCGGCCCTGAACCTGCCTTTCGTTTCGCAATCCAACCGCAAACCAACCCCACGGTGGCGATTCGCCATCTCGTGGATGCCCCGGCTAACCCATCCCAAGTCGAGATCGAACCTCGAGGTCGACATGGCGAATTGTCGCAGTTTTCAGCAAATAAATTATTGACAATTGCCTCTCGATTCAGCCTAATGATAACTCGCTTGGGGTATATGCTGAGTATTCTCGCGAATGCTCCGTTTGGTGGTTTCGTGGCGGCGAAGGAAACTTCCCAGCGTAGTTAGCATATCGATTGAAGCTGGGCCGCTCGCGCAACTCATTCGAATGCGCGGCAGCTTACGCGAGGACTTTCATGCGTGATCAAGGACGTTCCCGATCGCGGAAGCGCGCGCTGCCTCTGTTCACGCGGCTGTGGTGCGGCTCGATTGGCACGCGCCGATTGCAAGTCGAGTCGCTGGAAACCCGGGTCCTGCTTTCCGTTTCGCCCTCTGGCGTGGCCGAGGCCGCGCCGACCTACGAACTCTTTGAACCTTTGGGGGCCAAACCCCAGGGAACTTCCGGTCCGACGGGCCTGACGGCTACTCAAGTCCGAACTGCCTACGGCATCAATCAGATTACTTTCGACGGCGGCACCATCCAGGGAAACGGCGCCGGTGAAACCATTGCCCTCGTCGATGCTTATGACTATCCCACGGCCAGCAGCGATCTGCACAACTTTGACGTCGCGATGGGCCTTTCTGATCCGCCCAGCTTGACGCGAGTCTCGGAAACTGGTTCGACCACCGCCTTGCCGCCTACCGATCCGGCCGGCGCCGGAAACGATGACTGGGAACTTGAAGAGGCTTTGGATATCGAATAGACGCATGCGGCCGCGCCGGATGCGAACATCATGCTGGTCGAGGCAAATTCCGCTTCCAACAACGACCTACTCACCGCGGTAGACTATGCAAGTCAACAGCCCGGCGTCGTCGTGGTTTCCATGAGTTGGGGCGAGGGGGAGTACGCCACGGAAACCAGCAGCGACTCGAATTTCACCACGCCCAGCGGGCACGCGGGCGTGGCGTTCGTGGCGTCGACCGGAGACAGTGGCTCGCCCGGTGAATGGCCGGCCATGTCGCCCAACGTGCTGGCGGTGGGCGGCACGACTCTTACCACGAGCGGCAGTTCCGGCACCTATGTCAGCGAAACCGGCTGGAGCGGCAGCGGCGGCGGGATCAGCGTCTATGAATCGCAGCCCTCGTTTCAGAAAGGGGTGGTAACCCAAAGCACCACGCAGCGGACGATTCCCGACGTGTCGTTCGACGCCAGCCCAAACTCCGGTGTTTCGGTCTACGACAGCTATGACAATGGCACCACCGATCCTTGGGAGACAGTCGGCGGTACCAGTCTTTCGGCACCCTCGTGGGCCGGGCTCGTGGCCATTGTGGATCAGGGGCGCGCAGGTTTATAGCAATGCGTCGTTGGACGGTCCGAGCCAACTCTTGCCCGCGCTGTACAGCATTCCGCAATCCGAATATCACGACATCACGACGGGGAGCAACGGCGGCTATACGGCGGGCGTGGGCTATGACCTGGTGACCGGTCGCGGCACGCCCGTGGCCAACGTGCTGGTGCCGGCCCTCGACGGCGTCAATCAAGCGCCGACGCTGAATGCCATTTCCAACCCCGCGGCCATCCTGGAAAACGCCGGGGCCCAGACGGTCAGTCTCAGCGGCATCAGCACTGGCCCGTCGAGTGTGGGTGGTAATACCGTGACCATCACCGCGACTTCCAGCAATCCCAGCCTGATCCCCAATCCGACGGTCAGCTACACCAATCCCAACACGACGGGCACGCTTGGTTACACGCCGGTCGCCAACGCCTACGGCAGCGCGGTCATTACGGTGACCGTGACGAACGGCGGCGGCACGGCCAACGGCGGCGTCAACACGTTTACGCAGACCTTCACGGTCAACGTGACGCAAGTCAACATGCCCCCCACGATCGCGCCGATCTCCAGTCCGCAGACGGTCCTGGTAGGGGCCGGCGCGCAAACCGTAAATCTCACCGGCATTAGTTATGGCCCGGCCGGCAATATCGGCCAGACGGTCACGATCACAGCTGCTTCCAGCAATCCGGCGCTCGTTTCCAACCCGACGATCAGCTACACAAGCCCCAATGCGACCGGCACGTTGAGCTACACGCCATCGACCAGCGCAACGGGCAGCGCGGTGATCACGGTAACCGTCCAGAACAACGGCGGCACGGCCAACGGCGGTAACAATACGGTTACCGAGACCTTCACGGTCAACGTCTATCCCTTGCAGATCTTTCCCACGTCGACCGCGCTGACGGCCTTGCCCCTTACGATCACCTACGGGCAGAGTGTTGCGCTCACGGCCACCGTGTCGAGCACGCCCACGCCCAACGAAGGAATCGTGACGTTTCTGAACGGGACCACCACGCTCGGCACCGCGCCTGTCAGCAATAGCGTCGCGACGCTGAACGTCACGACCATCTCGGCAGGCAACCCAGCGGTAACCGCGGTTTATAGCGATTCCTATTTCAACTTTGCCAACAGCACGAGCCCGGTCGTCGACGTGAACGCAAGCCAGGCGACCCCCAGCGTCACCGTCAGTGACGCGAGCGGCACTTACAAAGGTTCCGGCTTTGCCGCCGCAAGCCTCGTCAACGGCGGCGCCAGCCTTGAAGGAGGTGCGCCGACATATACCTATTACACCGGCACTACGGCGAGCGGCTCGGGCTCGTCCACCGCTCCGGTACATGTTGGTACGTACACGGTCGTGGCTTCGTTCGCCGGCAGCACGGACTACGCATCGGCGCAGAGCAACCCGGCGACTTTCACCATCAGTCCGGCTCCTCTGACGATCACTGCCAACAACCAAACGAAAGTCTACGGGGCGGCGCTGCCGACTCTCACCGCAAGCTATACCGGCTTCCTCGGCAGTGACACTTCGGCCAGTTTGACGGCGCAGCCAACGCTATCGACCACAGCCACGGCTACGAGTGCCGTCGCGGGGAACCCGTATCCGATCACCGTCAGCGGCGCGGTGGATCCCGACTACACGATCAGCTATGTGGCCGGTTCGCTGACGGTCACGGCAGCTCCGACCACGATCTCATTGACCGCGTCGGCTGCCACGATCAACTCCGGTCAGTCGGTCACTCTGACGGCCACGGTATCGGCTTCGCCGACGCCCAACGAAGGGACGGTTACATTTGCCAGCCGCGGCACCACGCTGGGGACCGTTTCAGTGGTCGCCGGCGTCGCACAGATCGCCGTTGCGACCCTCCTGACCGGCACCGACGCGGTCAATGCCACGTACAGCGACTCCAGCGGCAACTACGCGTCCTCGATCCCCGTGTTAGGCCCGACTTCGACCATTATCAAAGCGGCAGGCGCCGGGAACTACTCAGGCGATGGCGGACCGGCCACGCAAGCGACACTCCATGACCCCTATGGCGAGGTGATGGACGCGGCGGGCGACATCTTCATCGCCGATTCCTATAACAACGTCGTCCGCGAAGTGAACCACGCCACGGGAGTCATCACCACCGTGGCCGGCACCGGAACGTACGGCTACAACGGCGATAACATTGTAGCCACGGCCGCCGAGCTCAGTGATCCCGTAGGCCTGGCACTGGATGCGGCCGGCGATTTGTTCATCTCGGACGAAAGCAATCAACGGATTCGCGAGGTCAATGCCGCAACGAAGGTGATTACCACGGTCGCCGGCAATGGCGGAGCCGGCTTTAGTGGCGACAATGTTCAGGCGACCGCCACGGAGCTCTATTATCCGGCTGGGATTGCGATCGATTCGGCGGGTGATCTGCTCATCGCGGACTACGACAATAATCGGATCCGCGAGGTGAACAAAGCGACCGGCGTGATCACCACGGTCGCCGGCAATGGAACTCAGGGCTTCACCGGCGACGGGGCCGCTGCCACCGCCGCGGAACTCAACCATCCCGTGGGTCTCGGGTTTGATTCCTCCGGCGACCTGTTCATCGCCGACACCTCCAACGACGTCATTCGCGAGCTTGTCGCCGGGACCGGAACGATTAAGACGGTTGCCGGCATTGGTACTTCCTCCGGCTTCAGCGGCGACGGCGGCCTGGCCACGGCAGCGAAATTGAATGCCCCCTATGGCGTTGCTCTGGATTCGGCGGGCGATTTATTCATCGCGGATATAGACAATAGCCGCATCCGCGAGGTGAATGCCGCGACGGGCGTGATTACCACGGTCGCCGGCAGCGGAACGCAACTTTTCGCCGGCGACGGCGGTCCGGCGACCGCCGCTGACTTGATATTGCCAAGCGACGTTTTGGTTGACGCCGCCGGTGACTTGTTCATTACAGACACGCTCAACAACCGCATCCGCGAAGTCAACCATGCTACCCAAGTGATCACGACGGTCGCGGGGAGCAGCTATGTCAGCTATCCCGGCAATGGCGGACCGGCCACCACGGCACCGCTCTCTTTACCCGAGGGAGAGGCGACGGACGCGGCCGGTGATCTTTTTATTGCGGATGAAGGCGACAATGTGATCCGCGAAGTCAATCATGCCACGGGCGTCATCACCACCGTTGTAGGCAACGGCACGGCCGGTTTTTCCGGCGACGGTGGTCAGGCCACCGCCGCGGAACTGAATCAACCCCAAAGCATTGTCGTGGATGCCGCTGGCGATTTGTTCATCGCGGACTCGAACAATCACCGCATCCGCGAAGTGAACCACGCCACGGGAGTGATTACCACCGTCGCCGGAAATGGAACATCCGGCTACAACGGCGACAACATCGCGGCCACGGCTGCCGAAATCGAAATTCCCCAGAGCATTGCCTTGGACGCCGCCGGCGATTTGTTCATCGCGGACAACATCGGCGATCGCATTCGCGAAGTGAATGCCACCACCAAAATCATCACCACCATCGCCGGCAACGGAATCGGAGGCTACAACGGGGATGGCGCCCAGGCAACTGCGAGCGAATTGCAATTGCCGAAAGGCGTCGCGGTTGACTCCGCTGGAGACGTCTTTATTGCCGATGAGGTGAACAACCGCATCCGCGAGGTGAATTCCACCACGGGCGTGATTTCCACGGTCGTCGGCAACGGAATTCAAGGTTACTCCGGCGACGGTGGCCAAGCCACCGCGGCGGAACTCAACTATCCCGATGGAATCGCCTTGGATTCGACTGGCGATTTATTCATCTCGGATTCCAACAACGGTCGCATCCGCGAAGTTAATAGCGCGACAGGCGTAATCACCACCTTTATTGGCAACTCTGGACAAGGCAGCACTGGCAACGGCGGGCCCGCGAGTGCTGCGAAAGTGTCAGGACCAGCTGGCCTCTCGATCGACGCGTTTGGCGACCTGTTCATAGCCGACAGCGGCAATAATGAAGTCCGAGAGATCGTCGGTGGAGTCGGCATAACGGTTCGAACCGTGCCCACGGTCACGGTCAGCGATTCCGGCGGGGCCTATCAAGATTCAGCCTACGCCGCCATGGCCACGGTGAACGGCTTCACCGTTCTGGAAGGCGTTTCCCCGACGCTCACCTACTACGCCGGTTCGACGGCGACGGGTACCCCGTTGTCCGGCGCTCCGGTCAATGTCGGCACGTACACGGTGGTGGCCTCGTTTACCGGCAGCACCGACTACTCCTCAGCGCAGAGCAGCCCCGCGACGTTCACGATCACGGCGGTGCCGCTAACCATCACCGCCAACAACCAGACCAAGACGTATGGCGCGCGCTCCCCACCTTCACAGCCAGCTACGTGGGATTTGTCGGCAGCTACACAGCCGCCAGCTTGACGACGCAGCCGACGCTCTCGACGACGGCCACCTCGACGAGCCTCGTGTCGGGCAGCCCTTACACGATCACGGTGAGCGGCGCGGTCGACGCGGACTACACGATCAGCTACGTCTCCGGTTCGCTGACCGTGACCCAGGCGACGCCGACCGTGACGGTCACCGACGCGGGAGGGCTCTACACCGGCTCGACGTATCCAGCCACGGACACGGTGGCCGGCGTCGTCAGCGGAGTGGACAGCACCCCGGCAGCGTCGCTGGAGAGTGTTACGCCCTCGCTCACGTATTACAGCGGCGCCACGACTACCGGCACTCCGCTCTCCGGGGCGCCGTCGAGCGTGGGCACGTACACTGTCTTGGCTTCGTTCGCGGGCAGTTCCGATTACACCAGCGGCAGCGCCAGCACCATATTCATCATCAGCTCGTCAGCGGCGACCCCCACCGTCATCGTCAGTGACGCCGGCGGCACGTACAAAGGTGCCGGCTTTGCCGCCACCGCCACGGTCAACGGCTCGTCCAGCCTGCAAGGGGTCGCGCCGACGTTCACCTATTACAACGGCACCACGGCGGGCGGTTCGGCCTCCTCGTCCGCACCCATTCATGTCGGCACGTATACGGTGGTCGCCTCCTTCGCAGGCAGCGCCAACTACACCTCGGCCCAAAGCAGTCCGGCGACCTTCAGCATCACCACGGCTCCTCTGACGGTCACCGCCAACAATCAGACCAAGGTTTACGGGGCCGCGCTGCCGACCTTTTCGGCCAGTTACTCTGGCTTTCAGGGCAGCGACACGTCGGCCAGTTTGACCACGCAACCGATGCTCTCGACTACGGCCACGATCACGAGCACCGTCTCGGGAAACCCGTATCCGATCACCGTTAGCGGCGCGGTGGATCCCGACTACACGATCAGCTATGTAGCCGGTTCGCTGACGGTCACGGCAGCTACAACCAGCGTCTCATCGACTGTTTCAACTGCCACGACCACTTACGGTCAGTCGGTCACTCTGACGGCTACAGTGTCGGCTTCGCCGACGCCCAACGAAGGGAAGGTTACGTTTGCCATCGGCGGCACCACCGTGGGAACCGCCTCGGTAGTCTCCGGTGTCGCGCAGCTCGCCACCGCGACCCTACCGACCGGCACCGATGAGATCACCGTCACGTACAGCGACTCCAGGGGCAATTACGCTTCCACGATCCCGGCGGTAGGCGCCACATCGACCATTTTCACGGCGGCGGGCGTCGGGAACTACTCAGGCGATGGCGGACCGGCCACGCAAGCAACGCTCAATAACCCAAAGGGCATCGTGGTGGATGCGGCGGGGGACGTATTCATCGCCGACGCGTTAAACAACGTGATTCGGGAAGTGAACCACGCCACGGGTGTGATCACCACCGTGGTCGGAAATGGGACGGCCGGCTACAACGGCGACAACATCGCGGCCACGGCTGCTGAGATCAACAGTCCCCAGGGCCTGGCACTGGACTCGGCTGGCGATTTGTTCATCGCGGACCAAAACAATCAACGGATTCGCGAGGTGAATGCCACGACGGGGATAATTACCACAGTCGCCGGAACCGGCGTTGCAGGCTTTAATAGCGACAACATTCGGGCGACTGCCGCAAAACTCTATAACCCGAGTGCAATTGCGATCGATTCGGCCGGTGATCTGATCATTGCGGATGACTCCAATGGCCGCATCCGCGAGGTGAACAAAGGGACCGGCGTGATCACCACGATCGCCGGAAACGGGCTTGGGGGCTAAACAGGCGACGGCGGCCCAGCTACCGCAGCTGAGATCAAAGGTCCGGAAGGTGTCGCGCTCGATTCGTCCGGCGACGTGTTCATCGCGGACAGCAGCAACGAGGTCATCCGCGAGGTAAATGCTACGACCAAAACGATCACGACGTTTGCCGGCACGGGAGCTTCCAGCGGCTTCAGCGGCGACGGTGGTCTGGCCACTGCGGCGAAACTGAATTTTCCCCAAGGCGTTGCCGTGGATTCGGCGGGCAATGTCTTCATCGCGGATTCAGACAACAATCGCGTCCGCGAGGTGAATGCCGCGACAGGCGTGATTTCCACGGTCGCCGGAAACGGCGGAGCAACCTTTGGCGGCGACGGCGGGCAGGCGACCGCTACTAGCGTCTCCCTGCCAAACTTCGTTACGCTTGACGCCGCCGGTGACTTTTTCGTTACTGACTACAACAATCGCATCCGCGAAGTGAACTACGCTAGTCACGTGATCAGTACGGTAGCGGGGAGCAGCTATGCCAGTGTTACCGGCAATGGAGGACCGGCCACGGCGGCCACCCTTTCCGACCCACCGGCCGTGGCAACGGACGCCGCCGGCGATATTTTTATTGCGGATGAATATGACAATGTGATCCGCGAAGTCAACCATGCCACGGGCGTGATCACCACGGTTGCTGGAACCGGCACGGCAGGGTACTTCGGCGACGGTGGTCAGGCCACTGCCGCGTGGCTGAACCACCCCCAGGGCATTGCCGTGGATGCCGCCGGCGATCTATTCATCGTGGACTCGTCCAATAGTCGCATCCGCGAAGTGAATCATGCTACGGGAGTGATTACCACGGTGGCCGGAAATGGGGCGGCCGGCTACAACGGTGACAATATCGCGGCGACCGCTGCCGAAATCTGGTTTCCCGAGGGCATTGCCCTCGATGCTGCCGGCGACTTGTTCATCGCGGACACCGACAATCAGCGTGTCCGTGAGGTGAACGCTACCACCAAGGTCATCACCACCATCGCCGGCAACGGCACCTTCGGCTTCATGGGAGATGGCTCCCAGCCGACCGCTGCCGAACTCTCCTACCCATCCAGCGTCGCTGTTGACGCCGCCGGAGACGTCTTCATTGACGATCGGAATAACGAGCGGATCCGCGAGGTGAACCACGCCACGGGGGTGATTTCCACGGTGGCTGGCAATGGAACATCAGGCTACTCCGGCGATGGCATTCAAGCCACTGCGGCGTGGCTCGACTTTCCCCAAGGAATTGCCGCGGATGCGGCGGGCGATTTGTTCATTGCGGATTCTGACAATAATCGAATCCGTGAAGTGAACAGCGCCACGGGCGTCATCACAACGATCGTTGGCGGCAGCATTCAAGGCCATACTGGCGACGGCGGGCCGGGAACGGCCGCGGAATTGGCTCTGCCGTCTGGTGTCGCGATCGACGCGTTTGGTGACCTGATCATTGCAGACAGCTCCAATAATAAAGTTCGCGATCTCTTCAATGGCGTGGTCGTCAAGCTCGCTCAGGCGACGCCCACGATCACGGTCAGCGATTCCGGCGGCGTCTATCAAGATTCGGCCTACGCCGCCACGGCCACGGTGAACGGCTCGGCCAGTCTGGAAGGAGTCTCTACAACCATCACCTATTACTCTGGTTCGACGGCGACCGGCACCCCGCTGTCGGGCAGCTCCCGTCAATGCCGGCACGTACACCGTTGTGGCCTCGTTTGCCGGCAGCACCGATTATGTGGCTGAGCTAAGCAGCCCTACGACGTTCACGATCACGGCGGCGCCGCTGACCATCACGGCCGTCAATCAAACCAAGGCTTATGGCGCCGCGCTCCCCACGTTCACGGCCAGTTACGCAGGCTTTGTCGGCGGCGATACGGCAGCCAGCCTAACGACTCAGCCCACGCTATCAACCACGGCCACGGCTGCCAGTCACGTGGCGAGCAGCCCCTACGCGATTACGGCCTCAGGCGCCGTCGACCCAAACTATACGATCAGCTATGTGGCCGGTTCGCTGACCATGACCCCAGTGGCGCTGAGCATTGCAGCCAATAATCAATTCAAGGCTTATGGGGCCGCTTTGCCGAGCCTCACCGCCAGTTACTCAGGCTTTGTCAACGGCGACACCTCGACCAACCTGGCCACCCAGCCGACCCTCTCGACCACTGCCACGGCTGCCAGCCACGTTGCCAGCAATCCGTACACGATCATCGCCTCCGGCGCCGTCGATTCAGACTACACAATCAGCTATGTGGCCGGCTCGCTCGATGTGACGCCGGTGGCGCTAACCGTCACGGCCAACAATCAGACAAAGGCTTACGGGGCCGCTTTGCCGAGCCTAACCGCCAGTTACTCAGGCTTCGTCAACGGCGGCACCTCGACCAACCTGGCCACCCAGCCGACCCTCTCAACCACGGCCACGGCTGCCAGCCACGTGGCCGGCAATCCGTATACGATCACGGCCTCCGGCGCCGTCGATTCGGACTACACGATCAGTTACGTGGCCGGCTCGCTCAATGTGACGCCGGTGGCGCTGACCGTCACGGCCAACAATCAGAGCAAGGCTTACGGGGCCGCCTTGCCGAGCCTCACCGCCAGTTACTCAGGCTTTGTCAACGGCGACACCTCGACCAACCTGGCCACCCAGCCGACCCTCTCGACCACTGCCACGGCAGCCAGCCACGTGGCCGGCAGTCCGTACGCGATCACCACCTCAGGCGCCGTCGATTCGGACTACACGATCAGCTATGTGTCCGGCTCGCTGACTGTGACCCCGGTGGCGCTGACCATCATCGCCAACAATCAGAGCAAAGCGTACGGGGCTGCTCTGCCAACCCTCACGGCCAGTTACTCCGGCTTCGTAAACGGTGACACTTCGACCAACCTGACGACCCAGCCGACGCTTTCGACAACTGCAACGACTATGAGCCCTGTCGCAGGGAACCCTTATTCGATCACCATCAGCGGCGCGGTGGATACCGATTACACGATCAGCTATTCCGCCGGCTCCCTCACGATCACGGTGGCACCGACCACGATCTCGGTGCCGGCTGCGGCCATTGCGGCCACTTACGGCCAGTCGGTCACGCTCTCAGCCACGGTCAGCGGCTCGCCCACGCCCAATGAAGGCACGGTTACGTTCGCCATCGGCGGCAGCACGGTGGGAACCGCCTCGGTAAGCGCCGGTGTCGCACAGCTTGTCACCACGACCCTCCCGACCGGCACCGACGAGATCACCGTCACGTACGGCGACTCCAGCGGCAATTACGCCTCCTCGATCACCGCGGTGGGCGCGACTTCGACCATTTCCACGGCGGCCGGCGCCGGGAACTATTCGGGCAATGGCGGACAAGCCACGCAAGCAACGCTCAATGGTCCAAGGGCGATCGCGGTGGATGCAGCGGGAGACGTATTCATCGCCGATTCGGTGAACAACGTGGTCCGGGAAGTGAACCACGCCACGGGAGTGATCACCACCGTGGCCGGAAACGGGACACAAGGCTACAACGGCGACAACATCGTGGCTACGGCCGCCGAACTCTTCGATCCCGATGGTTTGGCACTGGACTCCGCGGGCGATTTGTTCATCGTGGATGAATACAATGATCGAATTCGCGAAGTGAACGCCGTAACTGGGGTGATTACGACGGTCGCCGGAACCGGCGTGTTCGGCTTCGGCGGAGACAACTCTCAAGCAACCGCCGCAAAACTCGCCGACCCGGCCGCCATTGCGATCGATTCAACGGGCGATCTGTTCATCGCGGACATGGATAACTATCGAATCCGCGAGGTGAACAAAGCCACCGGCGTGATCACCACGATCGCCGGCAACGGGACGTTGGGCTTTTCTGGCGACGGCGGGCTGGCCACCGCCGCCGAATTGAACACGCCGCAGGGAATCGCGGTCGATTCGTCCGGCGACGTGTTCATCGCGGACACTAACAACTACGTCATTCGCGAGGTGAATGCCGCGACCGGAACGATCAAGACGATTGCCGGCATTGGAGGTTCCGTCGGCTTCAGCGGTGACGGCGGGCTGGCCACGGCGGCAAAGCTGTTTTATCCCCACGGCCTCGCGGTGGATTCGTCGGGCGACGTTTTCATTGCCGACTACAACAATAATCGCATCCGCGAGGTAAACGGCGCGACGGGCGTGATTGCCACGGTCGCCGGCAACGGAACCTTGGGATTTTCCGGCGACGGGCGCAGGCCACCGCCGCCAGCTTGTCCTCTCCGATCGGCGTTGTGCTGGACGCCGCCGACGACTTGTTCATTGCAGACTACGGGAACAATCAGGTCCGCGAAGTCAACTACGTTACCCAAGCGATCGCGACGGTCGCGGGAACCAGCTACCCGTACGGCAATGGAGGACCGGCCACTGCGGCGGTCCTCGATTCCCCCCAGCAAGTGGCGACCGACACCGCCGGCGACCTATTCATCGCGGATGCAAACGATAACGTGATCCGCGAAGTCAATCATGCCACGGGCGTCATCACCGTCGTCGCCGGCAACGGGACAGCGGGCTTTGCTGGTGACGGCGGGCAAGCCACCGCCGCGGAGTTGAAGAATCCCGGGGGTATCGCCGTGGATTCCGTCGGCGATCTGTTTATCGCGGACACCGAAAACAATCGGATCCGCGAAGTGAATCATGCCACGGGAATGATCACCACCGTGGCCGGAAATGGGACGCTGGGATACAACGGCGACAACATCGCGGCCACGGCGGCCGAGTTCTATTATCCCGAAAGCGTTGCCGTGGATTCCGCCGGCGATCTGTTCATCGCGGACTACACCAACCAGCGCGTTCGGGAGGTGAACGCCAGCACCAAGATCATCACCACCATCGCCGGCACCGGCACAGGGGGCTACAACGGCGACAACATCGCGGGGACCGCTGCGGAACTCTGGTATCCGTTCAGCGTTGCGCTCGATGTCGCCGGCGACGTCTTCATTGCCGATCGAAGCAACAATCGGATCCGCGAGGTGAACCATGCCACGGGCGTGATTACCACGGTCGCCGGCAACGGAACAACAGGCTTCGCCGGCGACGGCGGCCAGGCCACGGCAGCAGAGTTCGGCATTCCCGAAGGAATTGCCGTGGATTCCGCCGGCGATTTGTTCATCACGGATACGAACAATAATCGCATCCGCGAAGTGAACGGCTCCACCGGCGTAATCACCACGATCGTTGGCGGAAGTCAGGGCTACGGCGGCGACGGCGGACCGGGGACCGCAGCGAAATTGAATGACCCGATTGGCGTCTCGATCGACGCCTTTGGCGACCTGTACATCGCCGACACCGGCAATAATAAAGTTCGCGAGCTATTCAACGGCGTAGTCGTCAAAGTCAATCCAGCGGCAGCGCCCTCGTTCGCGGTCGGCGATTCCGGCGGCGCGTACGATGATGCGGCCTACGCCGCCACCGCCACGGTGAACGGCTCGGCCAGTTTGGAAGGCGTTTCGCCGACGGTCATTTATTACTCCGGCACGGCGGCGACCGGCACTCCGTTGTCCGGCGACTCCGTCCAATGTGGGCACGTACACGGTCGTGGCCTCGTTCGCCGGCAGCACCGATTATATAGCTGGGCTAAGCAGCCCTACGACGTTCACGATCACGGCGGCGCCGCTGAGCATCACGGCCGTCAATCAGACCAAGGCCTATGGCGCCGCGCGCTCCCGACATTCACGGCCAGCTATTCAGGATTTGTCTGCAGCGATACGGCAGCCAGTCTCACGGCTCCGCCGACGCTCTCGACCACAGCCACCGCTGCCAGTCACGTGTCGGGAAGCCCTTACGCGATCACCGCCTCAGGCGCCGTCGATCCGAACTACGCGATCAGCTATGTGGCCGGCTCGTTGGCCGTGATGCCGGTGGCGCTGACCGTCACGGCCAACAATCAGACAAAGGCTTACGGTGCTGCCTTGCCGAGCCTCACGGCCAGTTACTCCGGCTTTGTCAACGGCGACACCTCAACCAACCTGGCCACCCAGCCGACCCTCTCGACCACGGCCACGGCTGCCAGCCACGTGGCCGGCAGCCCGTATTCGATCACGGCCTCCGGCGCCGTCGATTCGGACTACACGATCAGCTACGTGGCCGGATCGCTCAATGTGACGCCGGTAGCGCTGACCGTCACGGCCAACAATCAGAGCAAGGCTTACGGTGCTGCCTTGCCGGGCCTCACCGCCAGTTACTCAGGCTTTGTCAACGGCGACACCTCGACCAGCCTGACCACGCAACCGACCCTCTCAACCACTGCCACGGCTGCCAGCCACGTGGCCGGTAGCCCGTACGCGATCACCACCTCAGGCGCCGTCGATTCGGATTACACGATCAGCTATGTGGCCGGCTCGCTCAATGTGACACCGGTGGCGCTGACCATCACCGCCAACAACCAGACCAAGGATTATGGGGCGGCGCTCCCCACCTTCACGGCCAGCTATGTGGGATTTGTCGGCAGCGACACATCCGCCAATTTGACGACGCAACCGACGTTTGCGACAGTGGCCACCTCGACGAGTTCCGCGTCCGGCAACCCTTACACCATCACAGTGAGCGGCGCAGTCGACGCGAACTACACAATCAGCTACATCTCCGGCTCCCTGGCCGTAACCCCGGCGACGCCAAGCGTGACGGTCAGCGATGTGGGGGGCATCTACAACGGTTCGCCGTTTCCGGCCACGGCCACGGTGGCCGGCGTCATCAGCGGAGTAGACAACACCCCGGCGCCGTCGCTGGAGAGCGTCGCACCCACGCTCGCGTATTACAGCGGCGCCGCGACTACTGGCACTCCGCTCTCCGGTGCGCCGTCAAGCTTGGGCACGTATACCGTCGTGGCTTCGTTCGCCGGCAGCACCGATTATACCAACGGCAGCGCCAGCACCACATTCCTGATCACCACGACGACCCCCAGCGTCACCGTCAGTGACGCCGGCGGCATTTTCGAAGGTTCGGCCTACGCGGCCACGGCTGCCGTGAACGGCTCGGCCAGCCTGGAAGGCGTCACTCCGACGCTGACCTACTACTCGGGCACAAGCACCACGGGCACGGCTTTGAGCGGTGCTCCGACGACAGCCGGCACCTACACCGTGCTGGCCAGCTTCGTCGGCAGCACCGACTACACCAGTGGCACGGCGAGCACCACATTCATAATCAGCCTGGCCACGCCCAGCGTCAGCGTCACCGACAATGGCGGGACGTACTCGGGTTCGGCCTACCCGGCAACAGCCGCCAGTCTGGAAGGCGTAACTCCGACACTGACCTATTACTCAGGCACAAGCACCACGGGAACGGCTTTGAGCGGCGCCCCGACGACGGCCGGCACCTACACCGTGCTGGCCAGCTTCGTCGGCAGCACCGACTACACCAGCGGCACGGCGAGCACCACATTCACAATCAGCCAGGCCACGCCCAGCGTCAGCGTCACCGACAATGGCGGGACGTACTCGGGTTCGGCCTACCCGGCAACAACCGCCAGCCTGGAAGGCGTCACTCCGACGCTGATCTATTACTCAGGCACGAGCACCACGGGAACGGCTTTGAGCAGTGCTCCGACGACAGCCGGCACCTACACCGTGCTGGCCAGCTTCGTCGGCAGCACCGACTACACCAGCGGCACGGTGAGCACCACATTCACGATCAGCCAGGCCACGCCCAGCGTTAGCGTGACCGACAATGGCGGGACGTACTCGGGTTCGGCCTTTACGGCAACAACCGCCAGCCTGGAAGGCGTCACTCCGACGCTGACCTACTACTCGGGCACAAGCACCACGGGAACGGCCTTGAGCGGTGCTCCAACGACGGCCGGCACCTACACCGTGCTGGCCAGCTTCGTCGGCAGCACCGACTACACCAGCGCCAGCGCGAGCACCACATTCACAATCAGCCTGGCCACGCCCAGCGTCAGCGTCACCGACAATGGCGGGACGTACTCGGGTTCGGCCTTTACGGCAACAACCGCCAGTCTGGAAGGGGTCACTCCGACGCTGATCTATTACTCAGGCACAAGCACCACGGGAACGGCTTTGAGCGGTGCTCCGACGACGGCCGGCACCTACACCGTGCTGGCCAGCTTCGTCGGCAGCACCGACTACACCAGCGCCAGCGCGAGCACCACGTTCACGATTTCTGCCAGTTCCGTTCTGTCCACTCCCACGCTGAGCGTGCTCGGTAATAACGGGCTCTATAACGGTGCGGCTTTCGTAGCTAGTGCCACGGTGGCCGGCACGAACCACGTTTCCCTGTCCAGCTTGGAAGGTGTGACGCCGACGCTCACCTACTACTCTGGCACGAGTGCCACGGAAACGGCCTTAAGCGGCGCTCCGATTACAGCGGGCACCTACACCGTGCTGGCCAGCTTCGCCGGCAGCACCGACTATGCCTCCGCCGACAGCGCACCGGCGACGTTCACCATTGCGAAGGCCGCACCGACGTTGAGCGTCACCGGCGGTGCGTACAACGGTACAGCGTCCACTGCCACGGCTAATGTGGCCGGAGTGGGGAGCCAGTCAACGGCCGCAAGCAGCCTGGAAGGGGTCAGCCCGACGGCGACGTATTATCGTGCCGTGACCCTGCTGAGCGGTGCACCCTTGGCAGTGGGCAACTACACGGCCGTACTCAGCTTCGCCGGCAGCGCCGATTATACCAGCGCCAACACCACCACAACGTTCGCCATCACCAAGGCCACGCCCACGGTGATGGTGAGCGATCCG
This sequence comes from uncultured Planctomycetia bacterium, assembly GCA_963807715.1. Lineage (GTDB taxonomy): Bacteria > Planctomycetota > Planctomycetia > Pirellulales > PALSA-1355 > CAWECK01. Next base: position 134,364 of record CAWECK010000005.1, on the reverse strand, counting down.
AGCGGCAGCTACTCCGGCGCCTCGTTCGTCGCTAGAGCCCAGTTGGCGGTGGCGGGGAGTCAATCGGTCCCCGCAAGCAGCCTGGAAGGTGTCGTACCGACGCTGAGCTATTACACCGGCACGAGCGCCTCCGGCGGCACCTCGACCACCTCACCGCCGAAAGCGCTGGGCACCTACACCGTATTGGCCATCTTCCAAGGCAGCACGGACTTTAACAGCGCGACCGCCAGCACCACCTTCACGATTGCAAAAGCCGCACCGACGATCACGGTGGGCGACGCGGGCGGCCAGTACAACGGCGCGGTGTTCCCAGCCAGCGCCACCGTAGCCGGCGTGGGGAACCAATCGACACCCGGGCCCAACCTGGAATTGGTCGCGCCGACACTGAGTTACTACTCGGGCACCGATGCCAACGGCAGCGCCTTGGGCGGCACGCCCTCGGCGGTCGGCGCCTACAGTGTAGTGGCCCGCTTTGCCGGCAGCCCCGATTACACTACCGGCAGCGTCAGTGCAACGTTCTTCATCACGAAGGCCGTGCCAACGGTTACGGTGAGCGATTCGGGCGGCATCTACTCCGGTGTTCCGATGGCCGCCACGGCCAAAGTGGCGGGAATGGGGAGCCAGTCGGCGGCTGCAAGCAGCCTGGAAGGCACAACACCAATCGTTACCTACTACTCGGGCATGAGCACCACCGGGACATCCTTGAGCGGAGCACCGTCAACGGCAGGCACGTACACGGCGGTGGCCAGCTTCGCCGGCAGCGCCGACTACAGCAGCGCCAGCGCCAGTACAACATTCACAATTACGAAAGCCATGCCATCCGTGACGGTGAGTGAGCCAAGCGGGAACTTCACATTAGCATCCAGTGCGACCGCCTTGGTGGCGGGGGTGAGAAGCCAGTCGACGGCCGCGAGCAGCCTGGAAGGCGTCAGCCCAAAGTTGACTTATTACTCCGGCACCAACAACAGTAGTAGTAGTAGTAGTAGTAGTAGTAGTAGTAGTAGTAGTAGTAGTAGTAGTAGTAGTAGTAGTAGTAGTAGTAGTAGTAGTAGTAGTAGTAGTAGTAGTAGTAGTAGTAGTAGTAGTAGTAGTAGTAGTAGTAGTAGTAGTAGTAGTAGTAGTAGTAGTAGTAGTAGTAGTAGTAGTAGTAGTAGTAGTAGTAGTAGTAGTAGTAGTAGTAGTAGTAGTAGTAGTAGTAGTAGTAGTAGTAGTAGTAGTAGTAGTGAGGGTAGTAGTAGTAGTAGCCCGCTTGCAGGCAACCCATCGGCGGTGGGCACCTACACGGTGGTCGCCAGCTTCGCCGGCAGCACGGATTACATGACCACAAAGAGCGCACCGGCGACGTTCAGCATCACCAAGGTTACGCCGAAGTTGATTGTGAGCGACACCAGCGGCGCCTACAACAATTCGGCGTTCGTCGCGAGTGACACCGTGGCGGGTATGGCCAGCCTGGAAGGCGTGACCCCGACGCTGACTTATTACAAAGGAGCGACTGCTCTCAACGGCACGCCGTCAGCGGCGGGCAGCTACACGATCATGGCCAGCTTCGCCGGCAGTGCCGACTACAATAGCACCAGCAGCAGCATGGCATTCACCATCAGCAGGGCCACGCCCACGTTGACGGTGAGCGACGCGGGCGGAACCGCAAATGGAACCGCCTCCTTCCCCGCCACGGCAACGGTCGCCGGCGTGGGAAGCCAGTCGGTGGCGGCGGCCAGCCTGGAAGGTGTCACGCCGACGTTGCAATATTATCTCGGCACGAACGCCACCGGCAACAACTGGACGACCGCCGCGCCAAAAACGCCGGGCACCTACACCGTGTTGGCCACCTTCCAAGGCAGCACGGATTACAATGCCGCCAGCGCAAGCACCACGTTCACGGTCATTACGGACCCCTTCATCACGGCCACGTCAGGCAGCGGACAGACGGGCGCGGTCTACACCCCGTTTGCGCAGACCCTGACCGTCAATGTAGTTGGCGCGCACCGGCAGCCCGGTCAGCGGCGCGGCCGTGACCTTCACCGCGCCTACCAGCGGAGCCGGCGGTACCTTCGCCGGCGGTCTGACCAGCGTGGTGGTCGCGACGAATGCCGCGGGTACGGCGACGGCCCCGGCGTTCACCGCCAACGGCACGACCGGCGGTTACAGCGTGATCGCCTCGACCCCCGGCGAAGCCGTCCCGGCCACCTTCACGTTAACGAACCAGCAAGTAGTCTCGGAGGCGGATCCGGTCAACCCAGGCCAGACGGCGCTGTTCATCGGCGGGGCCCCCGGCAACGACCAGATCCATGTTCAACTCAATGGCAGCAATCTGGAGGTCATCATCACGGACCCCACGGTCAACGTGGATCAATTGGTCCCGATTCCGACCGATGGCTTCAGCCGACTGGTGATCCACGGCGGGCCCGACCAAAACCAAATCCAGGTGGATAACCTGGTCACGACGCCCACCTGGATCTACGCCGACGGGGATGTCTCGAACAACGTCCAAACCGGCAGCGGCCCCTCGATCGTGATTGGCGGCAGCGGTGCGAACAGCATCACGGGTGGCAGTGGCCGCGACGTGCTCATGGCCGGCGCTGGAAAATCAACGATCCAGGCCGGTTCCGGGGATGCCCTGATCATCGGCGGCACAACAGACTACGACGCGAACGACCTGGCGCTGCAAGCGATCCTCAACGAATGGGCCTCGCCGGACACGCTTAGCACCCGAATGACGAAGTTCGCCAACGGTTCGATCACGGCCGGATCGCTCAGTGTCGCCTTGAATTCGTCGACGGTGCATAGCAACGAGCAGCAGAACACGCTCGCCGGCAGCACCCCGAGCAACAACGACCTGTTCTTCGCCAATCTCGCCAGCGAACCCGACACCATCGTTGATCCCGACCTCACCGACCAGATCGTTTGATGAAGCGTGCCATGCAGCTTGTTTGACGTACTGGCTACGGTGGGCTTCGTCGGCAATGACGATCACATTGCGCCGGTCAGTGAACATTGGATAGGGCACGCTCAATTGCGGCGCGAATTTCTGCAGCGTGGTGAAGATCACTCAGCCCGACGCCACTTCGAGCAAGGTGAAGTGGTTCTGTTGACCCTAACGCGTCGTCAACAAAAAACCATGGCTCGGGCAACCGGTAATAGCCACCCAAGCCATGGCGTCCTTCTGGCCAAGCGGTAGCCAGATCGTGCGCGGATGCTGTATTACATCGCGACGGCTTCGACTTCGCCCGTGCGAATGCGAATAACCTGCACCAAGTCAGTAATGAAGATTTTTCCGTCGCCGACTTGCCCGGTGTGCGCAACCCGTTGAATCGTGTCGATTACTGCGTCGGCATCATGATCGGCAACCACCACTTCGATTTTCAGCTTGGGAAGAAAGTCGATGGTGTACTCGGCCCCGCGATACGTTTCCGTGTGACCTTTCTGCCGGCCAAAACCGCGAACTTCGGTCAATGTCATGCCATTCACGCCGATTGCTTGGAGGGCTTCTTTCACTTCATCTAGCTTGAAATGACGTACGATCGCTTCAACCTTTTTCATCGCCTGATTCCTTGAAGGGTTGTGATCACCTTGGTTCTTATGACGCACTCGTCAGGTTCTATAGCGTTGCGCTTTAGGTAATGTATTTCAGGGGCGAAGTACATCGTCTTTGACTACATGGTCATTCAATAGCACGTCGGTTCACGACTGATGATCAACCTTTGCCGCTGCCGCGCAGAATTGCTGAGAAGGCGTCGCCGACCGCCAGTCCAACGGATGACCGCGCTGGAGAGCTACTTCGACGATCAGCCGGCCAGCAATAATTTTGGTGTCGCGCATCACGTAAGACACCCGGCTTGCTTCCCGGATAACCGGGGCTGATTGTCCAGTTGCGACCGACTCGTCCACCAGGGCAACGCCTTCCAGAATCGTTCCGTCGGCCGGAATCCATTGGCCGGACTCAATCAGGATTACATCCCCCGTCAGCAGCGTCTCGGCTGGCACGGCTTCGAGCTTGAGATCATCAACACAATCGCCCAACGCAACATTCCTAGTTTGGCCGGCATCGAAGGCAGACGCTCGGTATTCGATAAAACGGTGAGCCAGCGGTTCGCTGGCGTTGGCGACGAGCTTTGAGTCCTGTTCGCAACGACGCCGTTTCCAAACCATAGAGAATTCGGCCAGGAAGACGACCACCGCCAGCGAGACTTCCGCCAATACCAGTCCTCCCCAAATCGTCGCGTCGGCTCCAGCAAGCAACAACGTCGTGATGAGTCCCAGGACGCCCAGCACGACCATTTCCAAAACAAACAGCGGCGTCGATTCTCGTCTGACCACGATGGGGTGCAGGCTCGCGACCGTCTGGCCCAGGACATCCCAAACAGGGCTCAAGCAAAACGTCTTGCGGCTACCTGCCAGCGGTGGGCATTCGTTCTGTCGCCCATCCACGTAGGGACCAATATAAATTGTGGTGGTAGGCATGGGTGTATCTGGTCTCTTAAACCTGGCTCCAAGCCGGTCGCCTGATCGCAGTCACGACCGTTGGTCGCCTGACCAACCTCGACGACCGCAGGAATAAGCAATCGTCGTACCAAATTGGAGTCAGGACAGAATGCCCGGAGAATTCCCCGGTCCGGGCAAGGATTCAATGAAAACAGCTATCGGTCGTCGGGCAACGTGCAGGGGGCATCATGCAAAAGGCACGATTGGCAGCCATTTTTTCGGAACCAAGGCGCACTTGATCGCACAGCGTTTGTGAGCGGGTGGCATGCTCAATGCTTTAGAATAAGCACGTTCGGCAGCGCGACGTTGACTTCCAGCATGTTGACCAGCGGCACGCCCGCCAACCCGCCCAGCGGAGCGATGGCTGTTGATTTCAGCAGGCCGAGGATGGCTTTGCGAACTTCCGATTCAGGCAGCTTGCTGGTGACGGCCCATTTGGCAACCACTCGATCCAATTGGTACATGGCGTTTTCCAAGATAATGTCTGGATCCAAGCCGGCCCCGGACGCGAACACCATGTCTGCCGGAACGCCTCAAGGCCCCTTGGTATGCGGTCTACGTACAAGTACCCCATGAAAATCTGGAACACATCGACGCCAGCACCCAAAGGCACATCGGCAATACGCTCACCGCGGCTCGAGAGTTGAACGGGACCGTGTTGACGTTCAAGGGGCCGGACGTAGCGAGCGTGATCGCCGCGTTCGTCAAAGAATACGGAATCACGCACGTGGTCCTGGGTAGAAGCCAACGCCTTTGGTTTGAACGACTCTTCCGATCATCCTTGTTGGACCGGTTGCCGACTCGCATCCCGGGGGTGGATGTCCTGGTGATCGACACGGCAGAGAGCCGTTATTGAGTCCGGGCTGACGAGGCGCCGGTCAATAGGCATTGTCTCGGCGCAGCACGGTGAATAGCGTTTGCACCAGGATTTTGAAGTCGTTCCACAAGCTCCATTCGCGGATGTACTGGTGGTCGTACTCGATCCGCTTCTCCATCTTGTAGAGCGTGTCGGTTTCGCCTCGCCAGCCGTTGACCTGGGCCAGCCCGGTAATGCCCGGCCTGACCTTGTGCCTGAGCATGTAGCCCTGGATGCGGCGGCGGTATTCCTCGTTGTGAGCCGTGGCGTGCGGGCGAGGGCCCACCAGGCTCATCGTTCCGCCGAGCACGTTGAACAACTGCGGCAATTCGTCGATCGACGTCCTGCGCAGGAAACTCGCCGATCGGCGTGAGCCGAGGGTCGTTTTGCGTAGCCTGACGAACCAGAGGGCCGTCGTCGCACACGCGCATGCTGCGAAATTTCCAGACCTTGATTTCGCGGCCGTCCATGCCGTAGCGCCGCTGGCGGAAAAATACCGGACCGGGTGAAGTGATTTTCACCGCCAGGGCGACCGCCGACATCGGTATCGCCAACAGCACCAACAGCAGACTCGCCAACACGACGTCCGTCGAACGTTTGAGCAGGCCGTCGGCACCGTAAAACGGATGCTCGAACACGCTCACAACTGGCAGGCCGCCGATGTCGGTCCAACGCGAATGGAGCAGCTCGAACACGAAGAAATCCGGAACGATTTGGACCGAAGTGGTGGTGTCGCTCAATTGGGCCAGCAACCGCCGAATTCGCTCTTCGGCCCGCATCGGAAACGTGATGTAGATCATCTCGATGTGCCCGCTCCGGGCTTGTTCGACCAACTGGCTGATCGTCCCCACGCGCTCGCCGATCTCGGGGGGCACATTCGGTATGCGGTGCGGCGGCCGGTCGTCAAAGAAGCCGGCCAGCTTGAGGCCCAGATGGGGCGACTCTTCGATGTTTCGCGCGAGCTGAAAACCCAAATCGTTGACGCCGGCGATGGCAAAACGGCGCGTATTGAAGCCTTTGGCCCGCAACAGGCGGTGCCCGGCGCGGCACGCCAGGCGGGCTCCCGACAACAGAATGGCGGTAAGTACGAACCAGGCCAGCAGTGTCAGAGGTACGAACTGGGGCGTGGGCTCGCCAAACCAATCGCGAACCCAGCGCAAAACGACCACCAACGGCAACGTGAGGGTCCACGTGCCGAGCGGCACAAAGCAATTCGCGCTCGGCCGACGCGCCTCGCCAATTGCGGTACATGCCGGTGAACTCAGCCAGCAGGTAAAAAACAATAATGGCGCTGGCACCGGAAAGGGTCTTCGGCATACCCTCCGCGGCTTTGGCGAGCGTGCAGGCCCAGACTAGTCCGACGAGAATGCCCAGGGCATCGAGCAGCCGCTGCAGGCTCGTGACCAGCGAAGTGGTTTGGTGAATGCGTCGTTGGGTAGGCCCCATGTTGAAAACCTTCCAATTGGCGAGTAACGACGGTGCGGATCATGCCGCTCGGGTTTGCTGCAGCGCCACGCCAAGGGAAGGATAGGTTACGGAACGTCTTAGGGGCATGAACCCGGTCCGGCTCGCTGCCGCTAGCCGCCGGCTTCGCTCGTCTGGCGCCGGCCGGGTTCGTCCTTGGCCAAAACGGGCATTGCGTGTGGTCCTAACGGGGGATCGCTGTGTGGGCTGGAAATTCCGAAAAACCTAGCTCGTTTCACGTTTTAGACGCCGATTAAGAATCGGGGCAATTAGCTCTGCTAATTGAAGTGACGCTGGCTTGAACGACTTACGACAATTGTTATACTTAACAGCACATATCTCGCGCTGAGCTGCGTTTCTTTCGAGAACTCACCCAGGTGAACCTATGCATTCATCCCGTCGAGGTTTCACGCTCGTGGAATTGTTGGTGGTCATTACGATCATCGGAATTCTTGTGGCCCTTCTGCTTCCCGCAGTGCAAGCGGCCCGTGAGGCGGGTCGTGCCTCGATCTGCCAGGCCAATCTGAAACAGATCGGCTACGCCTTTACGCAGCACGCCGCCGTGCAAGGCTGGTATCCAACGGGCGGCTGGGGGAACAACTGGACGGGCGATCCCGATCGCGGCTACACCCTGCAGCAGCCCGGTGGCTGGCCGTACAACATTTTGTCGTATATCGACGAAGACAGTACGCGCTTGGCGGGGGCCGGATTCGTGCCCAACGCTTACAGTCCATCAGGGGCCGCGGCGAACAATAAGTACAGCGGCATCCTCAAGGCCATGGGGACTGCAATACCGTCGTTTGTCTGCCCGTCGCGCCGTGGGGTCATGCTGTACGGTGCTTCAACCTCAACGTATTCGAATTTTAACAGCGTTACCGGTTTATCTTTGCCTGCTGTTACTGTGCAAGCGCAAAGGACTGATTACGCCGTCAATTCAGGCAGCGCCATTGGGGCCGCGTTTCCGTGGCCATCAGGGCTCCAGTGGCCATCAAGCACCACCACCATACCAGCCGGTTCTACCACGGCATCAGGTGCGGCGCTATCCGATACCAGCTTTGCCTACGGTCCAGATTCCCTGGCGAGGGGCGATTCGTTGCCGATCACGTCGACATCAACCTCAAACCCGAACCTTCCCCCGGCCGGCGGCGGCAGCGGTTCGTATACCGGTACTCCTTGCCCAGAGTCGGCAGCAAATCCGAATAGCCCAACCGCTGGAGGTTATTTTTGGCCTCCCCCGCCTACAATCACCACCACCACCACTACCACCACCAACGCACAGGGGCAACAAGTTCAAACGACTACGAATAATCCAGCGCAAGCCCCTGCTAATGCCGTGAGCCAAGCAGAGTTCTGCTGGCCAGATTGGTCGACCGGAGCGAACCCATCGGTTACGCCTCTGGCAAACGGCATTACCTTTCTCCGTAGTCAGATAACGCCAGGCATGGTGACTGACGGCACCAGCAGCACGATCCTCGTCGGCGAAAAGCAGCGCGACCCAGGCAATTTAGGCTCGGCCGGCGACGACAACAACACGGCATTTGTAGGCCACGACAACGATAATGCCCGTTACACGTCCGGCGCACCCCAGCCGGACATGTTCGGTGCGGACTATACGAATTATTTTGGAGGCCCCCATCCAGGCGGATCTTACTACGTTTTCGGCGACGGCTCGGTGCACAAGATCATTTATGCGGTCGACACCACGACCTTTAGCCACCTTGGCAGCCGCGCCGATCACGTGCCTGTAGATCCGAACAAGTTCGAGGCAAAATAGCGGCGAGGCGTTTTGCGTCCAACGCACTGCCGGCCCGAAGTTGATTTCGGGCGGGCGAGCATCCATGAATTTGAAAGCTCGCAAAACATCCCCGGCTCAAGCGCGGCAGCCATAAGCACCGGAGCATGCGATAACTCCGGCGCGTACCGCAAGGCAGGCCTAGAGCCTGTTGCTGCAGCACTATCAGGTTGTTACCCTTCTGCCGGTTCGTCGTGAGCCGTACCGTTGCTACTTTGCACTCCGGCCCCTTGCGCCGGCCGCCAGCCACACTCTTTGCTCATGCGACATCGAGTTGCGACTGCAAATCCCCCTCTTTTTGACCGCAAACGCCTTGGTGGCGGACGGCCTGGCGAGTACAACGGCACCTAATGTCCGGCGAAGTCCCTCAATTCCAATCCGAGCTGACGCCGTTTTGAATACCGCCGCTCTTAATTCCGCCATGAACCGGAACGTTGACCGGGCCTCTGCCAAGGCTGACCTGGTGCTCATCGTGGCGAATCCACGGGCCGGCGCCGGCAGCTCCGCGGCGGCAATTCGCAGGCTGGTCACCGCGATTCACGGCCATCGTTTGCAGGCTCAGGTCATCACGGACCTCGCGGAGCTCTCTGAAATTGCCGCCAGCGCCCAGGCCGAGGGGCGTCTGCGGGCCGTGGTGGCGGGCGGGGGGGATGGCACTCTGGCCGAGGTCGTCAATCGGACCACGCCCGATACACCGCTAGCCGTCTTTCCGCTAGGAACCGCCAATCTGTTGGCCAACTACTTGGGACTCCAGCCCCGGGCCAACGAGTTCGCAGCGATGTTGGCGACCGGGGCGGCGGTGCGGATGGATGCCGGGCGGGTCACTTGGCTGGATTTCCAAAGGCCGGACAGTGGCGGGGCAGGGGAGGGGGGCGCGAACGACGCGGCCCGATCGGTTCAAAACGCCGCTAGAGGGGCAAAAAGTCGCATTTTCCTGATCGTGGCGGGCGTGGGATTCGACGCCGCGGTTGTCGAGCGTTTGCATCGCGAGCGGACCGGGCACATTCGTTCCTGGAGTTATGCCAAACCAATTCTCGAGTCGTTGCGTACGTATGCTTATCCGGCTCTGCGCTACGAGTGCGCCGTGAGCTCGGCGGAATCAATCTCCCTGGCGGATACAGTCTCCCTGGCGGCAAATTGCGGCGCCGTGGGAAGCCCGGCGTCGGACGGGCAAACCAAACTACTGCCGGTCGATAGTTATGTTGCCCGCTGGCTGTTCGTTCACAACTTGCCGCGGTACGCCTGCGGGTTGAACTTTGCGCGGATGCGGCCGGAACTGACGGCTTGCTCGACGTTTGCGCGTTCGAGCGAGGATCGCTCTGGAACGGATTAAAATACGCGAGCCGGGTGTGGCTAGGGAATCACCAGCGGTTGGCCGACTGCCGTGTGGTCCGCGACTCGTTTGCGGATCACGGCGGACGTGCCCGTGCCCATGGAGCTCGATGGCGATCCTGGGGGCCAACTGCCGGTGGACATTGAAGTCTTGCCGGCTCGGGTGCGTTTGATTGTGCCGCTGTCGGCGGTCGCTCGATTGTTATAAGGCTCTTAGTAAGACTTGCGGACACCGGCAAAAACCGCATAGTGGGCGGCAGGCTGTTGTCACCCATGTTTGGCTTTCGTGAGGTTCGTCGAACTTGCCTGCCAATCCCGCTATCATCGGTCCCTACCGTTGTGGACGCGGCCAACCGTTGTTGATCATCGCCGGTCCGTGCGTCATCGAGTCCGCGGACCTGACGTTCGCGATTGCCGATCGGCTCTGCGCGATCGCCGACGAGCTCAAGTTGCAACTCGTGTTCAAGGCCTCGTTTGACAAGGCGAATCGGACCAGCAACAGCAGCTACCGGGGAGTCAGCCTCGACGAGGGGTTGGCGGTGCTGGCAAGCGTCAAGCAGCGCACCGGTCTGCCGGTTACCACCGACATTCACGAGTCGTATCAGGCCGCGGCCGTGGGACAGGTTTGCGATCTGATTCAGATCCCCGCCTTTCTGGCCCGGCAAACGGATCTGCTGATCGCCGCGGCCAAGACGGGGCGGGCCGTCAACGTTAAGAAGCCGCAATTTGGCGCCCCCTGGGACATGCAACACGTCGTCGCCAAACTGGCAGACGCTGATTGCGAAAATGTGCTGCTCTGCGAGCGAGGCACTTTTTTTGGGTATGGACGATTGGTAAACGACATGCGGGCAATTCCGCAGATGCAAGCTTTGGGCGTGCCGGTCGTTTTCGATGCAACTCATAGCGTGCAGGAGCCCGGCGGCCTTGGCGCAGCCACGGGGGGCAACCGGGCCATGGTGGAACCGCTGGCACGCGCGGCCACAGCCGTCGGTGTTGACGGCCTGTTTTTTGAAACCCATCCGACCCCCGACACATCCCCCAGCGACGGCCCAAACATGGTGCCTCTCGACCAGTTCGCCGGCCTCTTGCAACGTATTCTGAAGATCCGCGGCACGGTGGAGCAACTTTCGTGATTCGGCCCAGGCAAATAAATACTTCTCGAGTGCTTGTCGCAACAGCCCTGCTGACGTGCGTCCCGATGTGGGCAGGCTGCGGCGGCGGCAGATCGGCTTCTGCGCGGCGTGGACCTCAGAGCAAGGCGGATTCAGGGGGCGATCTGATCAAGTCGCTGGCCGAAAGCATCAACCACCTGGAAGAGTTCGACTCTGGGCAAATGCTGACGCAAATCCGCGACCGGTTGAATCAATGGGTCTCCAACGAGCATCCGGCAGTGGATTGGCAGCGCGACAAACTGCTTGCAACGCTCCCCGAGAAACTACAGGAACTATCCGACCTCAAGAAACTCGACGCCGAAGAGTATTCCACAAGCGACGCGGTGTTTCTGCAAGAAGCGGTCTGGCTCCGCGACGTCGCCAAGACGACACAAGCGGGGCAGTTCGACGACGTGCTGTTGGCCGAGCGCCTGTTCGACTGGACTGTACGCAACCTGCAACTGCAAAAGGATCCGGTTGAAACTACGGATTCCGCAGGCCACCAGCGCCACCTGCTGCATGGTCCGCGCGATATCCTGCTCATGTCGCGGGGCACGGCGGAAGAGCGGTCGTGGGTGTTTGTGTTGCTGGCCCGTCAACTCGGACTGGACGCGGTGGTGCTGACGCTGCCGCAGGGCGAAGGGAAGCCGCGACGCGTCTGGCTGCCAGCGCTGCTGCACGACAAGGACTTGTACTTGTTCGATGGTCGTCTGGGTTTCCCCATTCCCGGGCCGGGAGGGAAGGGGGTGGCAACGCTGGCTCAGGCGGCCGCGGACGACAGCGTGTTGCGAGCTTTGGATCTGGACGAGACGCATCCCTATCCGGTAAAGGCCGAGGAATTGAAGGAAATCGTCCCCTGGATCGAAGCCTCGCCCGGCTACCTTTCGAAACGCATGAAGCTCGTGGAGTCGTGCCTCGCCGGGGCCAACCACGTGGTCCTCAGCGTCAATGCCAGCGCTCTGGCAAAACGCTTGACGGAGCTTTCCCAGTTGGCACCCGCAACTGTCTGGCCGCTGGGTTACGAGTTGCTCCAGCAGCGCGTGCATGTCAATAAGTCCATGCTCCAGGCAATGACCGCGGAAATGGTCGTCTATCAAGCGCAGCCGAAATTAGCGATGGGCCGGACCATGCAGTTCAAGGGACGGTTCGACGGTCCCAAGGGAGCGAAGGAGGCTTTCATGTCAGCCCGCCCTTCCGACATCAAAATGCAGGATGCTAAAATGAGTCCGGACCAGCGGGCCGTCTATGAAGCCGCCAAGCAAAACGCCAGCTTCTGGCTGGGCGTGATCGCTTTCGACGAAGGGAACTATCCCGTGGCCATTGATTACTTCTCGAAACGAACGTTGGAGGCCGCCCCTGACGGTCCCTGGACCGCCGCCGCGGCAGTACAATTTGGGCCGAGCTTATGAGGCCAACGGCCAACTGGAAAAAGCCATCGAGTTGTACGAGGACGACGACTCGACGCAACGGCATGGAAACCTGCTGCGGTGCGCCGCTTAAAGAGCCAACTGGCCGCAAAGCAGGCGGCTGGAACACAGGCGGCAGCGAAATAGGTGGGAGGTCGTAGCCAATCGCCGTGTGCCGCTGGCTATGCCAGTGCGGACGCTCCAAGGCGCCTTTTCTTGGCGGAGCCAGTGGCACACGGCCCAGGCCGGCCCCCAGAACTGGCCCGAGAGGGCAGGGGGGGTTGTCCCGGGGCTGGCTTCCTCTTCCCGCACCCTGAACCTGAAGCCCGATTGAACTGTCCGCTTCACAACCTATACTTGCAGTTCGCCTACGAGCCCGCAGCGCGAGCAAGGGATAGCGGTTGGCAATGTCCCTTGCTCGCGCTGCGGGCTCCTTACCGTTCCCACCATGCCCGCAATCAGGGAGACCCCCAGGGTGTTTGACACATTGGCCGTCGTCGGCGCCACCGGCGCCGTGGGCACGATCATTCTGCCAGCTGCTCGCCGAGCGCAAGTTTGCCCGTCAAGCAGATACAAGTTCCTGGCCTCGGGCCGCTCGGCCGGCAAGCGAATCGATTCGCCGGCGCGACCTACACCGTCGAAGAATTGACGCCCGCGGCGTTCGAGGGGGTCGATCTGGCCATCGGCAGCACGCCGGACGAAGTGGCCCGCGACTTTGCCCCCTGGGCGGTCGAGCGCGGCTGCCTGGTGGTCGACGAAAGCGGCTATTGGCGGATGGATCCCAAGGTGCCGCTGGTCGTGCCCGAGGTCAATCCCGAGGCGATCGCCCATCACCAAGGCATCATCGCCAGCCCCAATTGCTCGACGACGCAAATGGTCGTGGCCCTCAAGCCGCTGCACGACGCGGCCCGCGTGCCGCCGCGTGGTTGTGAGCACCTATCAGGCCACCAGCGGCATGGGCCTGGCCGGCACGCCGCGAGTTGGATCGACGCCACGCGTGCCGCGCTCGACCGGCGAGCCGTTCACGGCTACGAGGCGTTCGCCCATCCGATCGCCTTCAACCTGATTCCGCAGATCGGCTCGCACAAAGCAGCAAGGCTACACGTCGGAAGAGATGAAGATGGTGCTACGAGACCCGCAAGATCATGGGCGACGACTCGATTCAGGTCTGCCCGACGTGCGTGCGCGTGCCGGTGTCAACTGCCACAGCGAGAGCATCCTGGTCGAAACCGAAAAGAAGCTCACGGTCGAGGAGGCCCGGCGAGTTGTTCGCGGCGACGCCGGGCATCTGGTGGTCGATGACCTGGCGACCAAGTGCTATCCCGATGCCCCATCAATGCGACCGGCCGCGACGAAGTCTTCATCGGCCGCATTCGCGAGGACCTGTCGAGCCCCAACGGCCTGGCGTTCTGGTGCGTCAGCGACAATCTGCGCAAGGGCGCGGCCACCAACGCCGTGCAAATCGCCGAACTGCTGATCGCCAGCAAAGCCGCGGTGTAACTTAGCAGTCGGCTGAAGCGTTTTCAGCGAATCGCCGGCGCAGGGCAGGGGAGCGGCCGGAAATCTCGAAAGCCACAACTGCGTGGCCAGGCTCTCTTGATGCCCATGATGCGGACGTTCAAACTCACCCTTGGCCTACGACGGCGGCGCCTATGCCGGCTGGCAGTTCCAACCAGGCACGGTCACGCTGCAAGAGACGCTCGAACGCGCGCTCGCCAAAATCACCGGCGAGCGATGCGCGTCACGGCCAGCGGCCGCACCGACGCCGGCGTTCACGCCCTGGGCCAGGTCGTCAGTTTCGTCAGCGACAGTGCGCTTGCCGACCGAAGTGCTGCAGCGGCGCTCAACGCCGAGTTGCCGCGCGACATGGCCGTGCTCGAGCGTCGAGGAAGCTCCGCCGACGGCTTTCACGCCATCCACGATGCCGTGCGCAAGCGCTATCGCTACGTGCTCCACGATGGCGCGCGTGCCCGACGTCTTCCAGCGCCACTATGCCTGGCAAGTTCGCCAGCGATTGGACGCGAGGCGATGCACCGAGCCGCCCAGGCGCTGTGCGGCACGCACGACTTCAGCAGTTTCGAAACCACCGGCTCGGCGCGCGCAATACGAGCGTGCGCACCGTCTACGAAATTACGATCGCGCGAGGCGGGCGGAGACGCGGACCGCATCGTTCTGGAGGTCGAGGCCGACGGTTTCCTGTATAACATGGTCCGCACGATCGTCGGCACGCTGGTCGAAATCGGACGAGGCGTCCGCGGCGAAGCCTGGCCGGCCGAAGTGCTGACGGCCCGCGATCGCCGCGCGGCCGGACAAACCGCGCCGCCGCAAGGCTTGTTTCTGGTCGCAAGTGGATTATGCTTAACAGCCTCCAAGTACATGCGCATCGCTCACCTCATCACGCGCCTGATCCTGGGCGGCGCTCAGGAGAACACGGTCTTGAACTGCGAGGATCTGCTGCGCGATTACGGCGACGACGTGCTGCTGATCACCGGCCCGCCGCTGCGGCCCGAAGGAAGCCTGCTGGATCGGGCCCGGGCAGCGCGCATTCCCGATGGTGATCGTTCCATCGCTGCAACGAGCGATTCATCCCTGGCGCGATTGGGTCAGTCTGCGCCACATTCATAAGGAACTGCGCGCGTTTAAGCCCGATGTCGTCCACACGCACAGCGGCAAGGCCGGTTTGCTGGGCCGCATGGCTGCTCGCGCCCGGCGCATGCCGGCGATCGTACACACCGTGCACGGCGCGCCGTTTCATCGCCTATCAAAGTCCGCCTGGCCCGCGCGCTGTTTCGCCGCTGCGAACGCTACGCCGCCAGGCGCTGCGACCGGCTGGTCAGCGTGGCCGACGCGATGACCGAGCTGATGGTCGCGGGCGGGCGTCGCGCCGCGCGAAAAGTTCATCACCATTTACAGCGGCATGGAAGTCGAGCCAGTTCCTGCATGCCGCTCGAACTGCGCTGCGCCGTGCGCCGCGAGCTGGGCTACCACGACGGCCAAATCGTCGTCGGCAAGGTGGCCCGGCTGTTTCATCTCAAGGGGCACGAGTTCCTGATCGAGGCAGCCGCCAAACTCGTCGGGCGGCTGCCGCAGTTGCAGTTCCTTGTTCGTCGGCGATGGCCTTCTCGTGGACCAGCTCCGACAACAGGTGAACCGCGCAGGGCTTGGCGGTCACGTGCGGTTGCTGGGCCTGGTGGGTCCCGAGCGCATTCCCGGCTTGATGGCCGCCATGGACATCCTGGTACACACCAGCCTGCGCGAGGGGCTGGCCCGCGTCCTGCCGCAAGCCCTGATCACCGGCACGGCCGGTCGTGAGCTTCGATATCGACGGTGCGCGCGAAGTGGTGATTCCCGGCGAAACCGGCTTTCTCGTGCCCCCCAAAGACGTCGCGGGCATCGTGGCGGCGCTCGAACGCTGACCTGCGACGCGGGCTTGCGGTATCGGCTGGGGGCGGAGGGGCGTCGGCGATTTGCCGATCAATTTCGTCATGAGACTATGACCCGCCGGCTAAGGGAGCTTTACCTCGAGATTTTAGTCCAAAAAGGGCATGTGTGCGGCACACCCTGAGTCGTCTGCCACACCATAAAACTCCAGGATAGGTCACACCAAATGGACGTGCCGCAAGCTCCCACCCCCTATACGGCGGCAGTTCTGGCGGCTATAAAACGAGGGGGTTTCCAGTTCTTTACCCTTTACTTGTTTCCTACGATTTGCTTCCACGTGGCGGGCGGTGCAAGAATACCTCGGTTCCTATCGCATGTTGCAGCAGATTCGTTCGGGTAAAACCTTCCAGGTTTGGGAGGCCATGCACGACGAAAAGAAGCAAAAATTCGCCCTCAAGGTATTGCCGGCCGAGTTTGCCAAAGATCGCGAGCAAGTCAACTTATCTGAAACATGAATTCGCCGTGGGCCAGCCGCTCAAGCATCCCCACGTCGTTCGAATTTACGAACTGGGCGTCGATCACGGCAATAATTATCTGGTGATGGAATTGTGTCCTTCGCCCAATTTGAAACAATTCATCCAGCAAGGCGTTGAGGCTCTGTTTCCAAATATGCCGGCAATCGTCGAGCAGGCGGCCGAGGGCCTGGACTATTTCCATTCCACGGGCTGGGTGCATCGCGACATCAAGCCGGACAATTTTCTGATGATGCCCGCGGGAGATGTCAAGCTGATCGACTTCGCTTTGGCGGTGCGGCTGCGCCGCGGTTTGATGAAACTTCTGCCGGCCCGAAAGTTGACCCGCATTCAAGGCACGCGCAGCTACATGTCGCCCGAGCAGATTCGCGGATTGCCGTTGGACGAACGGGCCGACATTTACAGCTTCGGCTGCATGTTGTACGAACTGCTCAGCGGCAAACTCCCCTTCACCGGCACGAGCACGAATGATCTATTGATGAAGCACTTGAAGTCGGCGCCGCCACCGATGCAAGCCGGCAATCGCAACGTCACCGACGCATTTGCGCATTTGGTTAAGAGGATGATGGCCAAGCAATCGAAGAACCGGCCGAGAGACATGTCCGAGTTTCTCAACCAGTTCAGAAGCATGACTGTGTTTAAGGAACCACCTGCGTCGCCAACGCGACGCTGACCTCCGAGCCTGTCTGAATCCGTTCGGCAGGCGTCAAGCGGCGTTGACTTGTTAGCGACGCGCTGTTACCAGAAACCACGACAGCCCCGCCGGCTGCCCGCGATTCGCCGTGCTTGCTGCCAGCACCGCTGGCTCCGCTGTGCGCGCAGCGACATCAAGCGATCCTTGCCAAGAGTTGTTGCCATGTCCAGTGCGAATCATCGATTGGCTTTCGAGCGTCCGATCGACGAACTCGAAGCGCGCATTCAACGTCTCGAAGCTGCCGGCGATACCAGCCTGGAGGCGCATGAAGAATTCGCAAGCTCCGCCGCGAATTGGCCGAGTTGAAGAAAAAGATCTATGCCAACTTGCAGCCGTGGGAAACGGTCCAAGTGGCCCGGCATCAGGAGCGGCCGAAAACCAGCGACTACCTGGACCTGGTCTTCGATGAATTTGTCGAACTGCATGGCGACAAGTTCTTCGGCGACGACCGGGCACTGCTGACCGGCTTCGCCAAGCTCGACCAATACAAGGTCCTGGTCGTCGGCCATCAAAAAGGCAAAACCCTGGAGGAGCGCAAGGCCTGCTACTTCGGCTGCGCCCATCCCGAGGGCTACCGCAAGTCGATGAGCAAGATGAAGCTGGCCGCCAAATTCGGCCTGCCGGTCATTTGCCTGATCGACACGCCCGGCGCCTTTCCGGGCATCGGCGCCGAAGAGCGCGGCCAGTCGCAAGTGATCGCCCAAAGCATGTTCGAGATGTCCCGGTTGCCGGTGCCGATCATCTGCGTGGTGATCGGCGAGGGGGGCTCCGGCGGCGCGCTGGGGATCGGCGTCGGCGACAAAGTGGCCATGCTCGAACACGCCTACTATTCCGTGATCAGCCCGGAGGGCTGCGCGGGCATCCTCTGGAAGAGCCACAGCTACGCCGAACAGGCGGCCAAAGCATTGCGGATGATGAGCAAGGACCTGATCGGTTTCGGCGTGCTCGACGACATCATCGACGAGCCGCTCGGCGGAGCCCATCGAGACCATCCGCAGATGGCCAGCCGGCTGAAACTGTACCTGCTGAAATGCCTCCGGGAACTGACCGGCATGCCCACGGAAAAACTGCTGGCGTCGCGCGTACGACAAGTTCCGCCGCATGGGCAAGTTCCTGGAAGGGAGCACGCCCGCTGACGAGGCGCCGGAACACGATCCCGGCCACGGCGGCGCCGACGGAAGCGCCTGAGCCGCGCTAGGGATCGTCGCGGCCAACCGATCCGCAATGGGATTCGGGCCGGCGTATTCAAAGTCACGAATCGTGCCCGCAATGCGATTCTCGCAGGGCGAATGAAAACCCCTTCTCAACGTCCGATAATGTTTCTTATGTTCGGTTCTGGGGGTCGGATTTCCCGGGAAAACGAGCATTTCCGGCTTTTGGGCCATTCCATGCCCTGCCCGTTATCAAGCCGCTTGCTGCTTCGCCTTTGGCGCGTGTGGCACCCTCTGATCTGAGCCCCGCGAAGGGCGTGGCGAAGCGGGCCAACGCATGGCCGTGGCGGCCACGCCCTTCGCCAGGCTCAGAGCGTGCCACACCGAGAAGAACGAAAGCCCGTTGAGAATTCTTTATGAAGCCGTTAGCTGCATGCCCCCCCTGCCCAGCCGCCGTCGCCCGGTTGGGTTGGGCCGCCGCCGGTTCTAGTTCCCGCTCCAGTTTGTGCAGGTACGGGTCAAGCACTTCATGCAGTTCGCCGGGCATGATCGCGTCGGCCTTGGACAAGAACAAAGCGATGTAATGGCCCGACCGCGACGCCAACACGCTCTCCCGGGCTGTCGCCGAAAGCGTCACGGCAAAAAAGGTGATCACCAGGCAAACCATCACGCCTTTGGCGGCGCCGAAGATGGCGCCCAATTGGCGGTCAAAGTCGCGCAGCTTGAGCCGGTTCATGAAGTCGTTGACGAAACGGAACAGATACCAGATGCCCCCCCCGGTGATCAAGTACAGCAGTCCCATCGCGGCGAACCGGTTCCACGGCGCATGATTTCCGAAGAGCTCGGCGACCGCCGGGCTGAATCGCAAGGCGACGAAGTAGCTGGCCACCAAAGACCCCAGCGCCGCCAACTGCCAGGCCAGCCCTTTGATCGTGCCGAATGCCGTCGTGCATACCAGCACGCCAAGCATGAAAATATCGTAGGTCTGCATGGCGCGCAGTATAGCGGGAGACACCGGAGGGGCGAAGTCCAGTCAACCGTCAGGCGGCCGCCCAGACCCCCAGCTAGCAACGTCTTTTACCCGGCACATTGCTCTTGGCACGCCGCAGCGGTTCCACTACATAGTTCGGTCCTCGCGCCAGCCGTAGGTCAGGCACTCCCGTGCCAGACATTAGCGAGAAGTGCGTCCTTCAACGGCTGTGCAACGTCGACATCTTTGCGGAGTTACAGAATGTCAGACACGGGAGTGCCTGGCCTACTGCTAAGGAGTAGTCGCTATGCCGGGCTTCAAGGTCCACATCACGGCCAGCACCGCATTGGGAATTGGGTATGGGGTAGGGGCCGTCACGCCTGTACGACGTGCCGCTTCCTACCGCCGCTTTGGCGACAACCCTGTGCAGCGTCTCCGGCATGCTGCCCGATTTGGACAGCGGACCCGGCCGGCCGTTGCATGAAAGTGTCTCGTTCGCCGCCGCGGCGATCCCGATGATGATGGTGGATCGATTCAGGCACTGGGGCTGGACCCACGAGTCGATGATCCTGGCCGGCGCCGCGATTTACCTGTTCATCAGGTTCGGCGTCGGGCACATGCTCAAGAAGTGGACCGTACACCGTGGCATCTTCCACAGTTTTCCGGTGGCGCTGGTGTTCACGGAGATTGGCGTTCCTCGTTTGCACCACCGGCGACTTGAAGATGCGCTACTTCAAGGCCGGAGCGATCAGCATCGGATTTCTCTCCCATTTGATTCTCGATGAAATCTGGAGCATCGATTTCAAACATGCGAAGTTGAAAAGTTCGTTTGGCACGGCGCTGAAATTCTGGGCTCCTTGCTGGTGGGCCAATGGCCTGGCGTACGCGATTATGATCGGCACGACATTGTTGGCCCTGAAGGATCCGGTCTGGATCCAGGCCGGCGGTGAAGGGGAGGAGTTGCACGAGATGGCGACCAGCATTCTCAAAAACTTCGCCGACAACACGTCCTCGGCGCCGGCCGACGCCACGGCCGCTCGCGCCGACACCGCCAACCAGGGCGCCGGCTACGCCGCGACCGAGCAGCAGGCGCCTGCGGTCGTGCCGTCGCCAAGATTGATCGATCGACCCGCCTCGTATCGATCGGCACAGCCCGCGTACCGAGCATCCGCCAGCGACAACGACGGCTGGTCTCAGCCGGTCGACGTAGCCAATCAGCCGCCGGTAAACCAGCGCGTAGCGTCAAGAATACTGTCGATTACCCCGACCATTCGGCTGTGTCCAAGAGCAGGGTGACGGGCCCGTCGTTCACTAGCGCCACGTGCATGTGCTGACGAAAGCGTCCCGTGGCGACCGCGATGCCACGGTCGCGGAGCAGGGCAACAAACTGTTCGTACAGTGGTTCGGCGATCTCCGGCGGAGCGGCCGCCGTATAACTCGGCCGGCGTCCTTTGCGGGCATCGCCCAGCAGCGTGAATTGACTGACCACCAGGACGCTGCCGCCGATGTCGCCGACGGCAAGATTCATTTTTCCTTCGGCATCGTCAAAGATCCGCATTCCGGCAATCTTTTCTGCCAACCCTCGGGCGACCTCCGCGGTGTCTCCGGTCGCCACGCCCAGCAGCACCAGCAGTCCTGCTCCAATCTGGCCGCAGACTTCATCGGCAACGGTAACGCTGGCCTGGCTCACACGCTGGACGCAAGCTCGCATGGTTTTCGATCGTTTTCCCTTCGAGGATGCAGGGAGAGAGACGCGGCCAGCAGTTCTGCGGTACTTGCCCATCCGGCCTTCGCGGGTGATACTTGCCGCTTGGTTCCTGCGACCGGCCAACCGCTAATAAGAACATGACAGCCGCGATTATTCTATCCATCTATTGCGGCCTGATCGTTTTGGCCTCGTTGCTTGGGGGCCTGGTTCCGCATTTGATGCGTTTGACGCATCGCCGGCTCGAGATCGCCATCAGTTTCGTGGCGGGCGTTATTCTCGGAGTCGGTCTGTTGCATTTGCTCCCCCACGCGCTCGCAGAGAGCCACTCGGACGAAGCCGCGATGGGCTGGGTCCTGGGCGGTTTTCTGGTGATGTTTTTTCTCGACCGCTTTTTTCATTTCCATCATCATGACGCCCCCCGCACCGGGTCGCCAGTGGATGACGGTCACGAGGCGCACCATTGCCAAGATCACGCGGGCCACGATCATGCCGCGCACGGGCACGCCGAGATTGCTCCGCGGTTGTCGAATGCGGCCTTCTCCTGGAGCGGCGCGGCGGTCGGATTGACCATGCACAGTCTCATCGAGGGTTTGGCGTTGGCGGCCGGAGTGGCGGCGGAGCTGCACGAAGGCGCAGCCTTTCATTGGGCCGGCTTGGGCATCTTTCTGGCGGTTGTACTGCACAAACCGTTCGACTCGCTCACCGTCGGAACGCTCATGGCCGCCAGCGGCTGGCCGGCCCGGCACCGGCACCTGGTCAATCTCTTGTTCGCCCTGGTGGTTCCCTGCGGAGTGCTTTTATACCTGTCTACTGCCGGGCCGGCGTTTGACGCAGGCGGTCGCGTGCTCGGTCCAGCACTCGCTTTCGCCGCGGGCGCGTTTGTATGTATTGCTTCCAGCGACTTGTTGCCGGAACTCCAATTCCACAGTCACGATCGGGGGAAGCTTTCCGCTGCATTGCTGTTGGGCATCGCGCTGGCCGCAGGCATCGTCTGGCTGGAACGCAGCAGCCATCCGCATGCGCATGACTCAGGTGCTGGGACCGAGCATCATGAGGAGCATCGCGAAGAAGCAAACCACCACGCGCACTAGGTTCCGTCACACTTCCAGTCCGCGCTCCAGCCGAATGCGGCGCACCTCGGCCAGCACTTCATCGATCAGTTCGTGATTCGTGCCGATGTTCTGCCATTGCATGAAGAACGAAGCCGCGATGAACGCGAACCCGCCGAGGGCGGCGAGCAAGTGCGGAGTGGCCCAGGTTTCACTGGTCGCGCGACCCGTCGCCGGATCGGCCGCCCCTCCCAAGGCAACGATGCCCAATACGGTCAGCATCGAGAGCAACGCCCAGGGAAACGTGCGCCGTTTGAGCGACGTGCTGCGCCGAATCCATTCGCCGTCGAGACGGTAGGTCTCCACGACTTCCTTGCACCAGCGGCTGGTGCCGATGAAGTAGGTGAAGCAAATGCTGTTGACCAGTATGACCGCCAAGGCGGTGGCCACTCCCGTCAAACGATGCAAAGTGCCCCAACGCTGCACATCGGGCGATACGTCGTGCCGGATGTCACCCAGGCTGAGACCGATGATCAGCGTCGCCGCCAGGCACAACACGGCAAACCAAGCCAAACCAAAAAAAATGCGAGTCATGGGAAAATCATACCTTATCGCTTCTCGCCCCGGAAATGAAAATGCCGTGCAACTACTACCGCCTTGCTACTGCCGCCCCGCCGCACGCCCCATTCTGCATTCCGCATTCAACATTTCCTCCCCTCCCCTGCCCCACCTCGTCGGACTAGAATCTATCCATGACGAACGAACCACGACCCTTGTTGGCGTTGACGATGGGCGACCCGGCCGGGATCGGTCCGGAAACCATCGCCGGGGCCTGGCACAATCCTGTCATTCATGCCTGTTGCCGGCCGGTCGTGGTCGGCCACGCCGAGGTGTTGCGCCGCGCGGTGGCCCTGCGTCGCACGCAAGCGCTGGTGCAAGAGATCACCTCGGTCGACCAGGCCGACCCGTCGCCGACGCGGATCCCCTGCCTCACCGTCTGTTCGGACGATGTTCTCGATTTGTCCCCCGGCCGCATCGACGCGCGCGGCGGCGAGGCCGCTTATCGCGCGCTGCTCTCGGCCGCTGAACTGGCGATCGCCGGCAAGATCGACGGACTGACCACCGCGCCGCTGCACAAGGCCGCCTTGTGGTTGGCCGGTCACAAGTATCCGGGCCACACCGAACTGCTGGCCGAGCTATGCGGCATCCGTGACTTTGCCATGATGCTGTACCTTGCGCGCGGCGCAGCCGCGGGCGAATCGGCTCGCTCCCTTGCCCCTCTGGCAATCGTTCACGTGACGCTGCACATGGCCTTGCGAGACGTGTTTGCCGCGATCGATACCCACGCGGTGCTGGTCAAAGAACGGCTCGTTGACCAGGTGATGACCCGGCTTACCGGATCGCGACCGCGGATCGGCGTCTGCGCGCTCAATCCGCACGCCGGCGAAGAAGGTCTGTTTGGCGACGAAGAAGCCAGGATCATCCGTCCGGCCGTCGAATTCGGCCGCGACGAAGGGCTGACCGTCGATGGGCCGATTCCGGCCGACACGTTGATCGCCCGTGCCCGCGACGGCCAATTCGACGCGGTGGTGGCCATGTATCACGACCAGGGACACATCGCGATCAAGCTGCTGGCGATGCATCGCGCGGTCAACGTAACGCTGGGCCTGCCGATCGTGCGAACCAGCGTGGCGCATGGCACGGCCTTCGATTTGGCATGGCAGGGCCGCGCCGAGACGTCCGGAATGGTCGAAGCCATTCGAGTAGCCAGCCGCCTGGCCAACAGCCCCGAACGATCAGGCTCGTAGATTCGAGAAGAAAATATGAGAAGAGTTTGATAAGGAAGGCAGGAAATCAAGAACGAAGTGGGAATCGGAATGAGGAACGAAGGAAGGAGTACAGATTATTAAAGGCCGCCGGCGGGGCGGCGGGGCCGCCGGCCTGTTGCAGCTCCCGCTGCTTTGCGCTAAGCCGCCTTGCAGGCTCGTTGGGCGGAGGGGATTGGGTGGTTTTAGGTCTGGCAATAACTCACGGCGGCAATCGGCGATGAGCCTGACAATCCCGTAGGCCGCGACGGAATGCATTGCCACATGGCAACCTCGTTGCCCAATTGCGGCCGGCACAGCCGGCGGCCCTACGGGGCTTTGCAACAGCCCCCTCCCCTGCCCCGCCTTTCACCCCAGCCAGCGCTTGCGCAGTGCCCAGACGTACCAATGCAGGTAACTCGGCAGCCATTTGAACAACCGGAAGCGGCTCGTGCCGGCGCTGCGGTCGGTCCAGATGGCCGGCAGCTCTTCAACGCGGCCTCCAGCCATGAAGGCCTTGACCGTCAGTTCCAAGCCGAGGCAAAAGCCGGCTTGGCTTTCGATCGGCGTGCGGGCCAGAAAATCGCGGCGGTAAGCCTTGAAGCTGTTCGTCGGATCATGCGTGGGGAGTCCGACAAACCAATAGAGCGTGAGTCCCGCCATCCGGCTGAGAAACTTCTTCAATCGGGGACCGCCGATTTGTCGGCCGCCGCGCATATAGCGACTGGCGCACACCACGTCGGCCCCGCCCTCGCAGCGGGCGATCATTTCCTCGGCCTGGGCGTAGTCGTCCGAAAGATCGACCATCGTCAACAACACAACCGGCGCTCGCGCAGCGCGCATGCCGGCCTCGATGGCGTAGCGAACGCCGGGTCCGAGATCGTTGTGCACCAGGCGCAGGTTGGTGGGCCTTTCCGTCGCGTCGAGGGCTGCCAGGGCCGGCAAGGTTGTATCCCTGTCTTCGTCATAGCAGATCAGCACTTCATAGCCCGGCGGCAACTGGGCCCGCGCCGCGCCGCAAAACGCTCCGATGGTGTCGGCCTCGTTGAACACGGGCACGACCACGGAATAGCGCAGAGTGGCGGTCCCGTCGGCCGGGCCGTCAGTGTTGGCGGCTTCCATGGGAGCGACTGCTGCCATCGTTTGGATGGGTGGTTCCGGCATGAATTAAACGCGTTAGCGGGTATTGCGGACCCAGGGACGCAGTCCCTGGGCTTTATTTCGGTTCACTGCTTCACTACTAGAATCCGACGCTAAATTCGGCCGGCGGACAGTTCGCGCCGGATCCAGGGAATGACTTCATCGAGAACTTCATCCAGCCCGGTGGTTGCGGCGAACCCGATCTCCCGCCGGGCCTTGCTGACATCCGGCACGCGGCACTGCACGTCGTAGGGATACGGGGCGTCGCTGACGTAGCAAAACGGCTTGGCCCCCGGACCGCTACCGTGCACTTTACGCCAGATAAGTTCCGCCAGTTCGAGCACCGTGGTGCCGACCGGCGTCGAAAGGTTAAAGGCCTGATTCGCCGCTTGATCATGAAAAATGCACGCGGCAATCCCCTTGGCCAGGTCGCCGCCGTAAGTGTAGTGCCGCACCTGGTTGCCGGAGCCCAGCAAGTGCAAGGGATCCTGTCCCTTGAGAATCTTTTGCACCAGATCGGGCACCACGTGACTCATCGCCAGCTTGACGTTGCCGGAGAGAACTTCCTTATCGGTTAGCGGCTCGCCGCTCGCCGATGCCCACGCAGTTGAACGGGCGGGCGATCGTGAACGGCAGGCCATATTGCTCGTGGGCACCCTGAGCAAAGTATTCGACGGCCAGTTTTTGAAAGCCGTAGGTCGAACTCGGCGGCGGACAGCTCCGGACCGCATCCTCGGGCGTAGGAAACTCGGTGGCGTTTTCGAACACCATTGAAGAGGACAGCACCGTGATCTTTTGCAGCCGCGCCTGTCGATGTGCCCAAATGGCAGCGTCAAAGGCCGCCGCCGTGATCCGTTCGTTCTCGGCGATCAGGTCGTAGGCGAATTCATGAAAGTAGCTGATGCCGCCGATCATGGCGGCGCCGGCTACGAAGTGATCGCAGTCGTGCAACAACTGCTTGACGAGTTCGACGTCGGTGGCATTGCCGACCGCCAGGCGATAACGGGGATGGTCCTGGCTGGCTTGCCGCAGTTCGCCGTATTTCGAAAAGTTGTCCAGCCCGACAATCTCGTGACCGGTCGCCAGCAGCTCCTCGACCAGATATCCGCCGATGAACCCGGCCGCTCCTGTCACGAGCACTTTCATCCGCACGATTCTCCAAGTAAGTGAAATCGCCGATCCCCGGATTCAGAATACCCAGTTCGACAGCTTCAGAATAAGGCAGCCCCCAAGCCGTGCCTACCGCTCCCGTGTTAGTGTTCGATGAATCAGCGAAGCCAGGTCCGCTGTGCGGGCCAAACGCGGCTGGTCCACGCAGCGGACCCTAATGGCTTGGGGCACTGCACTTGGGTTTGGGACGCTGGGCCGACCCGTTATAATCTCTAGCGATGATTTTCTCTTGGCTTAAGCACCGCCGGCGCCGCAATGCTATTGGCGCAACCGTTTCCTGAGCCGTGGATCAAGACGCTCCGGCGAAACGTGGTGTGCTACTCGTATCTCAGCGCCGCCGAACAGGCCGGTTTGCGCGACATCCTACGAGTTTTCGTCGCTGAAAAGAACTGGGAAGGCTGTGGCGGATTGGAGATGACCGATGAGATCAAGGTCACGGTTGGGGGCCAAGCCGCGATCATGCTGCTGGGCTTGGAACACGACTATTTTTCCAGCGTGCTGTCCATTCTCGTTTATCCCGCGGCCTTTGAAGTGCCGCGGCGTCGGCAGGTCGGGGGCTTGGAGTTGGACGAACAGAGCGATCTGCTGGGCGAGGCTTGGTACCGCGGGCCCGTGATTCTGTCTTGGAAAGAGGTGCTCCACGAGGGCCGGCATCCCCACTCGGGCCGCAATCTGATCTGGCACGAATTTGCCCACCAGCTCGACATGCTCGACCGGAGCACCGACGGCACCCCGCCCTTGCGTAGCCACGAGCAACTCCTGCGCTGGCAAGAAGTGATGACGGCCGAATTCAATCAGTTGAAGGAAGACGCCGAGCTTGGCCGCCCTGCCCTGCTCGACTACTACGGCGCCACCAACGAGGCGGAATTTTTCGCCGTTGCCACGGAATGTTTTTTCGACTTGCCCGGCGAGCTGATCGACGAACACCCGAACCTTTACTCGCTTCTGGCAGACTACTATGGCCAGGACCCGGCCCAGCGGATGCCGGCGGATTAGCGCCCTCCTACCCCAAACCCAAGACCTTATTCATCCGTGCAGCCACGTCGCGCAGTTCTTTCTCCCCGCCCCCTCCGACTTCGGCCGTGGCCCAGCCGTTGTAGCCCACGTCGGCCAGCGCCTGGAGCACGTCCGGCCAATTTTCGTCCCCTTCTCCGATGGGCACCCATTTCTTTTCGTTGCTGTAGCCTTTGAAGTCGAACTTCAGCATGCGCTTGCCGAGGGCCCGGATCCAATCGGCCGATGGTACGCCGTATTTGATCATATTGCTCACGTCGAAATAGGCTCCGACGGTCGGAGTGTTGAAATCGTCGACGTATTGCACGAGTTGCTCGGGCTTGGTGATGAAATTGTTCCACACCACTTCAATGGCGATTTTCACTTGCAGCTCGTCCGCCAGCGGAATCGCCTTGCGGACCTCCTCCTGGCTGCGACTGTAAACCTGCTCGTAATTTTCCGTGTCCGGACTGCCCACCTTGCCGGGCACCAGCAGCACAGTCGTCGCGCCATAGGCCTTGGCGTCTCGCAAGGCCGTTTGCAACCCTTCCAGACCCTTGGCACGCACCGCAGGATCAGGATCGGAAAGTCGAATTTTCCAATGGATCGAATCGACGACGCCATGAATGTTGATGCCGGTCTTATCGCGGGCAGACACCGCCTCGGCGACGTCGATCTCGCTGGGGCTGTCCATTTCAACCCCTTCAAAGCCCAGCGACTTGATGAGTTGAAACTTGTCTTCGATCGAACCCGGCACGCGGATCATGCCGAACTTCACAGCCTTCTTGAGTCTTGGGCCAGCAGCATCGGCGGCCCAGACCCGGCCAACCGGCCAGCAGCCGGTGGCGGCGATAGCGCCGGCCGTTACGCCAGACAACGTTGTCAAAAAGTCGCGACGCGTGCCGGATCGTTTCATAGCAGTAACTTCCCAAGCTCAGGAGGAATGAAAACGCAATTCGCCCAGCGCACCGCCGCAACCGAAAGTGTATCTGGCCGCCGAGGGCTTTGCCACAGAATCTTTACCGGCTCAAGAGCGTGCCACACACAGAAAAAGGTTGTCAGGCGATTCCGCCAGCTCACCGGCTTCTGTCTGAAGGCGAAGCCTGGGGAATCACCAGGCTGCCCCAGCCATTCAGGAAAGGTCGGGGCTGGAGCCAATCTGCGGCCATGGCGGCATCGCTCGCCGCCTGGTCAGGCCTCCCCATCGCGGAGTAGACCATGCCGCGAATCCTGTAGGCGGCAGGTTGGTTGGGAGCTAAAGCGACGGCCCGGTCGGCACTCTTGAGTGCCTGCTCGAGCAACAGGCCATTGGATGACGACTGGCCCCGCCCCACTTCTTGAATCGCGAGACGCATTGTCGCCCGATCCAACTGGAATTCAAACTCGCGCGGCCCCAGTTCTGCCGCCCGATCGCAATCCGCAAGTGCCGCGGCGAAATCCCTCTGCTGCAAGTAGCCGTGAGCCCGGGCACGAAAGAGCGCGCAATCTCGGGGAGCTGACTCGATGGCTCTCGTCAGTTGGCCGACGACCTGATCGGGCGTCTGGTCAGCACGATTGCGCGTGACATTGCGGAGGATTTCATACGCCGGGGCGCAGCTCGACGGTCGGAAAGATCTGCACGGCCGAATCGGCGAAGCTGGCCACGGAACTGAGTCCAAAGCGACGCAAATAAGCGGCGATTTCGGGTTCTTGAGCAGGATTCCAGTCGGCCGCCCTGGATTGATTCAATGCCACAAGCGCACCAACGCGGCAGGTTGCGAGATTATCCAGTGCCTGCGAGAGCGGCACTCTCTCGGCCCAGTCGGCCACCATCAATGCCCTGCGCTCGGCGTAGTACGGGACCCGCGACGACCAATCATCCCCCAGCACGATAATCACCTCGTCCGGATCGGTAACCCGTCGGACGGATTCCGCAATGTGAATCAGGTGCGGATCGGCGTTCCGCTGCAAGCGTTCGTGTAGTGTCTGATAACGCCACGCCGAGACACCCACCGCCAACAAAAGCAACAACATTCCTGCCGCATGCTGCCAGCCTCCCCGTTCCAGGAGCGCTACGATCGACAGCCCCACGGCGGCGATCAGGAAAATCAAGTTGGCGTAGGCGTAATACCAGTGAGCGTGCAGGTTCGTAAACACCAGGATGGCAACGACGAACAGAGCGAGGCACAGGGCCGATTCGCGCCAGCGGCGCCGCGCAACGACCAGGGCGACGATCGCTAATAAATAGACGCTGGCGTGAGATTCGATGTCCGTAAGCCGGCCGGCAACCGTTTGCCAGGTCCCCAGCGATAACCGCTGCTCGAGCGTGCCGAAGTTCCAGGTATTCAATGCGGCGCTCGTCAGGTGCGCTCCCAGTGGATTACGTGCTTTGACCACGTCGGCATACTTGGTCCAGGCGATGCCCAGTGCGATGGCTGGTCCCACAATCGCCGCGGCGATTGTGGCGTTGCGCAGCCAACCGGCCCGATCCTTGGGCGATTGCCATCGCTGCCACGACACCAGCAGCAGGAAGGCGCCCAGGAACGTGGAGAACGTGGTGATCTTTGTCAGCGCCGCCAGAATGCCGCAAACGATCGCCAGCGCCAGTTTCCAGCGACGCTCCGATTTCAAATACGCAGCCGCGATCGCCAAAAAGGCGACGCTAAAGGCCAGTGCCGTCGACTCGATCATGAACGTGCGCGACCAGAAAATGTAAAACGGGCTGACCACCAGCAACGTCAGCACCACCAGGCGGTGCTGACGCGTCAGACCGAAAATGCCCAGCGCCTGATAGGCCGGGATCAGCATCAGCCAGAACAGCACCAGACTTACCGCGCGGCCCGTCGGATCGAGCGGCGTGCCACCCAGCGTGCTCACCGCGGCCACCAGCCATTGATAGGTGGGAAACTCCATCGGGATCGACCAGGGGGGCCCAAACAGGGGCGTTTCGTAGGCCAACTCGGGCGCAGTCCGACCTGATAAAATGCGGAAATCGCGGTTTGCGTCTGACGAAACGAGTGGCACTCGAGGAGCGGCAAGTTCCAGCCGATGGTGGCGCAAGAGAGGCTGTAAACGCAGGCCGCCAGAAACAACGGCAACGGCCACCCGCGGTCTCAAGCCACTGCTTGACCCGAGGGATTGTTTGCCGCGGGATCGCCCCAAGTCCGCCCGGCGGCGGCAACGGGGCCGAGTCCGCGGCAACCGGAGTTTTTTTTGCGTCCCGGGCTTTGGTTGCACTCCTTCGTCCCATCGTATAAGCATCCCGCCAAAAAGTTTGGCACTACAAAATTTGCGGAGGGACAAAGGAACCTGGCCTGCAAGCCCCGGGCGGCTCATTGCGGCAGCAGCGGAAACTCGACGCTCACGTGGGTACCGCGCCCGGGGGCGCTGTCGATCGTCGCATGCCCCCCCAGCAAGCGTGCGCGTTCGCGGATCCCCTGCACTCCGAAGCGGTCTTGCGCGACCTGTTCCGGATGGAAACCGATGCCCCAGTCAATCACCTCCACGCGCAAGTGATCCGCAAGTTGCAACAATTGGACCCGCGCCCGTTGGCAGCCGCTGTGGCGGCGCACATTGGCGAGGGCTTCCTGCACCACGCGAAAGACGGCATTCTCCAGCGGCGGCGGCAAACGCGCGAAGCGAGTCTCGTGGTTGAAGTCGACTTCCAGCAGGGCTTCGCGGTGTTCATGGATCAGGTACTCGATCGCCGCCACGATTCCGTACTCGTCAAGAATGGGGGGCCGCAATCCGCTGATCAACCGCCGTCCCTCACTTACCGCGGACCGCAACAGTTTCAACCCGCGCGCCAACTCGTACCACATGAGATCGGACGGGCCGTCTTTCGATTCGTTGAACACCTCCAGATGCATTAGCGATGCCGCCAGATGCTGCACCAGGCCGTCGTGAATCTCGTAAGCGACCAGTTGTCGCTCCCGCTCGTGAACGTCGACCAGTTGCTGCAGCAGAGCGCGTTCCTTGCGCAAAGTCTCCGCGGCCAGACGATGACGGCTTTCGCTGTCGCGCAACGCTTCGTCGAAGAGATGCTGATCGGTCACATCCCGAATGGATCCGGCGAAACGCGTAGCCTGTCCGGCCGCATCCCATTGAGCCTGACCGCGTCCGCGAAACCAACGATATTCACCGCTGCGGACCTGCAAGCGATATTCAATGTCGTAGGCAGCGCGCCGCAGCAAATGGTCCTCCAACGCCTGGAAGACGCGGGCTTCGTCGTCCGGGTGAAGCCGTCGGGCCCAACTCTCCAAAACGTTTTCCAGTTCATGATCCGCGAAACCCATGAGAGCCTTCATCTGCGGCGAATACCAAATGGGCTGCGACGGATGAAACCAGTCTTGCGCAGGGACCTTGACGTACCAGAAGCCGTCATGGGTGCCAGTCGCGGCCAGCGTTAACTGTTCCGCCGTTTCGCGATACGACTCGCAGGCACGCTGCTGCTGGCTGCGCTTCCAGGCGCGTTCGGCCACGGCGAATCTTAGCTTCAGGTAGTTTGAATCCAGCGGCTTGACGACGTAATCGTCGGCCCCGGTGGCCAGTAATCGGCCCAAGTCTTGTTGGGCTTCCGATTCGACCAGCAAGAGCAGCCAAACATCCGCGCGCCGCGAATGGGAGCTCAAGCGAACGCATAATTCGCGGTTTTCCGAATCAGTCCAATCCAGAATGACCAGATCGTAGTCGCCACGACCCAAGGCCTCATAAGCATCGGGAGCGGTTGAACTCGCGCTGATCGCATCACCCCGCTCCTGGCAAGCCCGTTGGATGATTTCGAGCGCGCGGTGGTCGTTACAGACGAGTAATGCCCGAAACATTGGCGGATTTCGCAGATTCGAGAAATGACCTACGGCTAGGTGGCTGCGTATTTCTACCCCCGCAAATGTGACCTCATCGTAGCAAGCCGCCGGCGGAAGTCCAAAGCCCAAACTCAGGCCGAGTCCGCGCCGCTCTGCGCTCCGGGAAATCGACTTTCGGCTTCCAAGGATTGAAGTCTTTTTTACCACATGGGGGGTGGCGATTGGGGGGGATGTCTCTGGTATTATGGCTTAAGTTACTGCCATGCTGTTATGCAAATTTGCATGACGCTTCTGCGGCAGTTCAACTGTTTGACTTATCGCGATAATTCGGTATCCCCAGTAAATTAGGTTTCTGGAGCCCCTCCCATGAGCATTAAATTGTTGATCGCCGACGACCATGAAGTCGTGCGGTCGGGTTTGAAGAGTTTGGTCGCAGGCACGGATATCAAGGTAATTGCCGAAGCGTCAACCGGCGAAGCGGCGGTGCGTCTCGCCCTCAAGCACGAGCCGGACGTCGTGTTGCTCGACATTCGCATGCCCGAGGGGGATGGCCTCAATGCTTTAGGACGCATTAAGCTCGAGCGGCCCAATATGCCGGTCTTGATCCTCTCGACCTACGACAATCCGACCTACGTGGCCAGGGCCGTGGCACTTGGGGCCAGCGGTTACCTGCTCAAAGGAACGAGCCGGGAGAAGTTGTTGGAGGCGATCCGCATGGCGGCCCAAGGGCAAACTGCATGGACCCGCGACGAATTGCGGCGCGTGACGGGAGCTTTAGCCACTCCCCGTCTGGCGGCCGACGTCGAAGTGCCGTTGACCCAGCGGGAGAGCGAAGTACTCCGTCAATTGGCCTATGGATTGACCAACAAGGAGATCGCCCTGGCGCTGCACATCAGCTACGAAACCGTCAAGGAGCACGTCCAGCACATCCTGCGAAAGATCGGAGTATCCGACCGCACGCAGGCGGCCGTGTGGGCTGTCCGAAAGGGGCTGGTTTGAGCTAGCGGAAGCGGTCCTGCCCTGAGTGTGGCACGCGGCAACGTTGCCGGCGATCCAGCGCGCCATGTCTTCACGCGACGCCCGCGAACAGCTAGAATCCAGGTTGCACAGCTTCCGCCTCCGACGCGGCCGTTTGTCGCTTGCGCCGCTTAGAGGTCGTGGCGCGTCACTTCCAGGAAGGTTAGCACCCACATTTCGCACTTCTTTATCGGCACCAATCGGCCAGCCCTCCCGTATTGGCTGCCACAGGAGTTCGCACGATGAACGCTCGAAAGGTCCGCGGTTTCACCCTGGTCGAGTTGCTGGTGGTGATTGCCATCATTGGGGTCCTCGTGGCAATGTTATTGCCTGCCATTCAGTCGGCTCGAGAAATGGCCCGTGCGCGCAGTGTTCTAACAGTCTGAAACAGTTGGGGCTGGCGATGCACAGCTACCACACGGCGAT
Organism: uncultured Planctomycetia bacterium; assembly: GCA_963807715.1. Classification (GTDB taxonomy): domain Bacteria; phylum Planctomycetota; class Planctomycetia; order Pirellulales; family PALSA-1355; genus CAWECK01. The sequence goes on along the minus strand of CAWECK010000005.1, from coordinate 101,060 downwards.
GCGCATCCTGCCGCCAGGCGCGATGTGGTCGTATACAAATGCAGCCGCGGTTACTGGAGTTAAGACGACTCGTTTTGGTGATGGAAATTGGTTCGACGACTACACCTGGTATACTCAAATCGGGGCCTATATCGATCAACTTCCCTGGTTTCAATCGATCACGTTTACCCAAGCATGGAGTTCCCCTTCGAATGCGGTGGCGCGCTCGGCACTACTTCCCGGGTTTGTTTGCCCCAGTGACGGCCCCAAAAAAATCATGTGGACCGATACAACTCTCACGTATAACCGCCCTGGCGGCAATTACGTGGTGAATTGGGGAAATACCAATTACGGTCAATTCTATCTGCCAGTGCCTCCCCCCGGGAACTGGTATCCCGGCGTTACACCGCCGACAACGGTAAGTTTTGGATCGGCCCCGTTTATGGCTGGCAGCAGTTCTCGACTGGACGATATTACGGACGGCACGAGCAACACGCTCATGATGTCCGAAGTCGTGGGCTTGCGGGATGACAGCCCAACAAACAGCCAAACAGGGTCCTCTCCGAAGTACCAGGGTCCGGTGGGGGACATCACTTTTGCAACGGGAGGCCAAACCTTCAACGGATCACTAACTCCCAATTCCATCACGCCAGACTATGTATGCACGACGTCGTCGGGATGGCTTACGGTTCCGTTTGTTGCACCCGTTTTCGCAGCCATGAACGGCATGCCTGTTGTTTCACCGACAACCCCCTGGAACACACCTCCAACTCCACCATCTATCGCAGGCGTCACCACACCGTCGACCTGGACTAGCGTCGCCGGCCAGCAGTTTGCCGCTCGCAGCAAGCACACTGGCGGCGTGAATGCCGTCTTCTGTGACGGGTCGGAACGATTCGTTACCGACGCGGTTGATCCGGGTGTTTGGATGGCGCTGTCGACCTCACGAAATGCTGCACGCTGGCAAACCCCCAACGGCACCACCACGGGCGGCTCAACCACAGCCCGTGTCATGCCCGTCGAGCCACTGACGTTGAATACCAATTGATCGCCCGAAACTGGGTTCAGCGTTCGCCGCACGGCAAGCGAACCCGAAATAGCTGACTTGTCCCATTATCGCCCCGACATGCAGAATTCCGGCAGGGTTTTCTGGGGGTTGTCTGCATCCGCCGTGGTGTAGTCACCGGCCCAGCATGTGGCTGGCGGCAGTCAGCCCGCAGCGCTAGTCGGCGGCAACTCCGGTGGCAGCTTCGGCGCCGCGTGCAAGACTGCCAGCACGTGAACCCTATTGGCGTCCAGCTTGTAAAGCAAACGGTACGGTCCTTCGACGAGGGCTCGTATGTTGGGATCCTCGTGCGCTGGGACCTTTTGCCCTGTATTTGGCGAGCCATCGATTTGGCAAGTTCTCACCGTGATACGATCCACCATTCGCCGGGCATATGGAAGCGAGTCTTGCGCAATGCATTTGTGAATCGCGGCCAAATGCTCAATCGCCGTTTGCGTCCAGAGAACATTCATTCGTCCAAACCGAACTGGCGGCGAACCTCGGAAACGACGGCCACGCGCCCTTGCGTCAAGTCGCGCAGCCCCGCCTCAATGGTTTGACGGATATAGAACCGCTCCATAAGGTCATCCCACGTGGCGTCGTCGGGCAAGCTGTCGATCAGGTGATGGGCAATGGCCTTGATGTCGTTGGAGTCCGTTGAAGCCATTCGAATTAACCTAAGTTCGCACCCTGGCAAGCACCTGCGAAATGGGATTCATTCGGATGATTATAGAGATTTCATGAGACCCCCAGAAGATTCCAGAGGCTCGAAGTCTCGCCGCCAGCAACCTATTCACTTCACGGCCCCCTTCCAAGCACACTCAACGGCGACACCTAAAACCATAAGCCATTTATATATAATTACTTACGATGCAGGCTACGCCATCGGCTAATTTTCAAACATTGGGTTGCCAAAAATCAGTTCACCGCTAGAATTGGTAGTGTAAAGAACAGCAAGTGCCTTATCGATTTATGGTTATGGCAAACGTTACAGCGACCTCTGACAGCGGTTTGCTCGATCTGCTGCGGCAAAACGGTCCGTTGGGAGTTTCCGCCTTGGCAGCGGCCACCAAGGTCACGCCGACCGCCGTACGTCAGCGGTTGAACCGCCTTATGGATCAAGGCTTCATCGCGCGGGAAGCCACCCGGGCTGGCCGCGGCCGACCAAGTCATCGCTATTCAATCACGCCGCAAGGGCAGCAATCGGCCGGCACTAATTTTGCCGATTTGGCCGTGGTTTTGTGGCAGGAAATTCGGACCGTTAAAGACATCAATGTCCGGCGGGGATTATTCCAGCGATTGGCTAAAAAAATGGCGGCCCTTTACCAGCGTCAGATTCACGGCACGACGCCTGAAGAACGGATGCGGTCGGTGGCTAGCCTCTTTTCAGATCGCAACGTGCCGTTGGTGGTGGAAATTGGAACCCCAGAGATTGGCGCGACGGAGATGATTGGCGCAACGGGGATTGGAGCGACGACGGGGAACGGCGTACAAAGTTTGAATTCCGCCGCGGCTGCAAGTCCGGCGGGCAGCCTGCCGATTTTGACGGCCCTGGCCTGCCCGTATCCCGAGTTGGCGGAACAAGATCGGGGAATCTGCGCAATGGAGCGGATGTTGTTTTCGGAACTGGTGGGTCAGGATGTCCGCCTGGCGGAATGCCGCTTGGACGGCGATCAGTGTTGCCGGTTCACGATAACATGAACGCCTGAACGTGGCGAGCTAACAGGGGCGAATCCATCAGCAGTTGCGCCGCGGCGCTTGGATGGTTACATTAAATGATTCAGCCTGCCTGGGGGCTGGCTAGCGAGCAGATTTTTTAGGGATACGCGCTTATGACCCAACCTTGGATTGAAGGCCGCTTTGAAGAAAACGTGGTGACTACCTCGGTGGAACAGGCGATCAACTGGGCGCGGCAGGCCAGTATTTGGCCCATGACGTTTGGGCTGGCCTGTTGTGCCATCGAGATGATGGCCGCCGGCGCCAGCCGTTTCGACTTGGACCGCTTCGGTGCTGGTGCGTTTCGCGCCAGTCCGCGTCAGGCGGACTTGATGATCGTGGCCGGCACCGTGACGTACAAAATGGCGAGCCGGGTGCGGCGGCTCTACAACCTGATGCCGGATCCCAAGTTCGTGATCGCGATGGGAGCCTGCACCGTCGGCGGCGGACCGTACTTCAAGTGGGGCTACCATGTGGTCAAGGGCGTGGACCTGGTGGTGCCGGTCGACGTGTATGTGCCCGGTTGTCCGCCGCGTCCGGAGGCGTTGCTCGAAGGCCTGATGCGCATCCAAGACAAAATCCGCGGTCACCGCATCGGGCGCCGGCCCGGCAGCGAGATCGGCGACAAGATCGACGATGAACTGCCGATTCCGCATCACAGCGGCTACGTCGCCCCGGCGGTGCAAACGGAGCCGATTTACGATCACCAAAAAATTACGGGATGACTCGCGAGCAGGCCTTTAGCCCCGGCGAATCGCCCGGGGTCAAAGAGACGAATGACCAGGGAGACAGGATGATCAGCACGGATTCGATGGAAACCCTCACGATCACTGATTTGCACGTGGCCGTCGAAGGGAAACCGATCTTGAAGGGTGTGAACCTGACCATCCGGCGTGGCGAAGTCCATGCCTTGATGGGACCGAACGGTTCGGGCAAGAGCACCTTGGGTTATGCCGTCATGGGCCACCCGGGTTACGAGGTGACCGGCGGCAGCATCATGCTCGACGGCTTGAACGTCCTGGAAATGGATCCGACCGAACGTGCCCGGGCCGGCATCTTTCTGGCATTTCAACGGCCGATGGCCGTTCCCGGCGTAAAGATGGCCGACTTTCTGCGGCACGCCGCGACGAACGTCCGCCGCCCCGACCGCAAGGAAGGGGAAGAACTGATTCCCATGCGCGAGTTTCGCAAGGAGCTCAATGAGAAGATGGCCCAGTTGCGGATGGATAAAGAGTTTGCCCGCCGCTACGTGAACGAAGGCTTCTCCGGCGGTGAAATGAAGCGGGCCGAGATCCTGCAACTGGCCATACTGCGTCCGAAATTCGCGATCCTCGACGAGACCGACAGCGGTTTGGACGTCGACGCGGTCCGTCTGGCTAGCCAGAGTATTTCCGAAATCGGCGGCAAGCAGATGGGCATCCTGATCATCACGCATCACGAGCAATTGCTGGAGCATAATCATCCCGACTTCACCCATGTGATGCTCGGCGGTCGAATTGTAGAGACGGGCGGTCCCGAACTGGCCGCCGAACTGCACAAACGCGGCTACGACCGCATTCGCGCAGCCTACCCCACGGCGGCGGCTGAAGAAGCGGTCATGCTGGACAAAACGAACAAGAGTAGTGCCCCGGCGGCAGTCGGCGCCTAAACGCACGAAGCGATTAAGCCTCGACCATTTGGCTGATTAACAGGGCCGGCTAGAGCCGCAAGGCGACTAAACAGGAAATGGAGCGAATGTTATGGCAACCGAAGTAGTGACCCGGCCCGAGGCATCTCACGATGCCGGGATCGGCGAAATCAATAAGTACGACTTCCACACGGAGTCGAAGTACGTGTTCAAGGCCCGTCGTGGTTTGGACAGCGACATTGTTCGCCAGATCTCGGAGATGAAGAACGAGCCGGCTTGGATGCGCGATTTCCGACTCAAGAGCCTGGACATCTTCAATTCCAAACCGATGCCCCACTGGGGCGGCGATATCGCCGTCAACTTCCAGGACATCTTCTATTATCTGAAGCCGGCCAACCAACAGGGCAAGAGTTGGGACGACGTGCCGGAAGAGATCAAGAAGACCTTCGATCGGCTCGGCATTCCGGAAGCGGAAAAGAAATTTCTGGCCGGCGTTAAGGCGCAGTTCGAGAGCGAGGTGGTGTACGGCTCGCTGCAAGAGGAACTCAGCCGCCAGGGTGTGATCTTCACCGACACCGACACCGCGGTCCGCGAATATCCGGACCTGGTTCGTCAGTACTTCTCGACGATTATCCCGCCGACCGACAACAAATTTGCCGCCTTGAATTCGGCGGTCTGGTCGGGCGGCTCGTTCATCTATGTCCCCAAAGGGGTGAAGATCGAGTTCCCCTTGCAGGCCTATTTCCGCATCAACGCAGAGAACATGGGCCAGTTCGAACGCACGCTGATCATCGTCGACGAAGGGGCCGAAGTGCATTACGTCGAAGGCTGCACGGCTCCGATGTACAGCACGGAGAGCCTCCACTCGGCGGTGGTCGAGATCATCGTGAAGAAGCACGCTCGTTGCCGCTACACGACCATCCAGAACTGGGCCAACAACATCTACAACCTGGTTACCAAGCGGGCCGTGGCTTACGAAGGCGCCTTGATGGAATGGATCGACGGCAACCTGGGCAGCCGACTGACGATGAAGTATCCGGCCGTGTACATGCTGGAGCCGGGCGCTCGCGGCGAGATTCTGTCGATCGCCTTCTCCTCGGCCGGCCAGCATCAGGACGCCGGGGCCAAGGTGGTCCACTGCGCTCCGCAACACCTCGAGCCGCATCATCTCGAAGTCGATTTCCAAGAACGGCGGCCGCGCCAGCTATCGCGGCCTGGTGAAGGTGGAACGCGGCGCCAAGAAGTCCAAGTCGAGCGTCGTCTGCGACGCCTTGATCCTCGACCCGAGCAGCCGCAGCGATACCTATCCCTACATCGAGATCGACGAGCAGGACGTGACCGTCGGCCACGAGGCCAGCGTGTCGCGGATCGGCGAAGAGCAGTTGTTCTATCTGACCAGCCGCGGCTTGTCCGAAGCCGAAGCCAGCACGATGATCGTCAGCGGCTTCATCGAGCCGCTGATCAAAGAGCTGCCGATGGAATACGCGGTCGAGATGAACCGCCTGATCGAGTTGCAGATGGAAGGCACGGTGGGGTGACGGAACAGCAACTCGGGATCCGAGCTTTCACCACAGAGACGTTCGACGCCTTCCTGGCCTCGCGTCAGGAACCGGCTCTGGCTTGCCGACCGCGCCGCACAGGCGCCTGGCGGAAGTTCCAGGATCTGCCACTGCCGAGCCGGCAGGACGAAGAATGGATGCGCACCGATATCCGGCTGTTGCGGCTGGAGAATTTCGGCTTTTCGCCCGAGCCTTCCGGCAGATCGCCGCCTCACTGCCCGCCGGACTGCTCACGCGAAGGCGTGCAATTGGCCGGCCATACATTGGCGCTCGACAGCCATCCGCATCGGCAAGTCTGGACCCCCGCCTGGCCGCGCAGGGCGTGTTGTTTGGCAGCCTGGACGAACTGGTCGGCGAGAATCGGTCGGCGGCGGTGCGATCTGATTCGCAAGCATCTGTTTCAGCGCCGTACGACCCGATCTCGACAAGTTCGCCGCGCTGCATGCGGCCTGCTGGTCCGGCGGCACCTTTCTGTACGTGCCGCGCGGGGGTCGTCATCGACCAGCCGCTGCACATGACCTCGCTGCTATCCGCCGGCGCAACCGATCTGGGGCACACGTTGGTCGTGCTCGAGGAAGGAGCCGAAGCCACGCTGCTGGCCGAGACGCTGAGCCTCGACCATGCGGCGCCAGGCCTGCACTGCGGCGCCATCGAATTGCTCGTCGGCCCCGGCGCGCGGCTGCGGTATGTCAATCTGCAGAACTGGTCGACGCACGTCTGGCACTTTGCCCATCAACACGGCATCGTTGACCGCGACGGCCGGCTGCAATGGACCATCGCCGCCCTGGGCAGCCGACTGGCCAAGGTCAATCAGCACGTGGCCCTGGTCGGCGACGGCGCCGAAGCCCAAGTCAACGGCGTGATGTTCACCGAGGGGAAGCAGCACCTTTCGTATCACACGCTGCAACACCATCAGGCGCGCCCATTGCAGGAGCGATCTGCTATACAAAGGCGCCTTGCAAGACGCGTCCCGCACCGTCTGGCGCGGCATGATCAAAGTCGACAAAGAGGCGCAAAAGACCGACGGCTATCAGCGCAACGACAACCTGATGCTTTCGGATCACGCCCGCGCCGATTCGATCCCCGGCCTGGAGATCGAGGCCGACGACGTCCGCTGCACGCACGGATCGACGGCCGGCCGCGTGGACGACGAGCAGATCTTCTACGCCCGCTGCCGCGGCCTGACTCGCAAAGAAGCCATCCGCATGATCGTGGCCGGCTTTTTCCAGCAGGTGTTCGACCGGATCACGATCGAGAGCGTCCGCGAAGCGCTGGGCACGCGATCGGGCGGCGAATCCGCGAATACGATTGAAAGACCAGGCGATTGCATCCCTGGGCTTTCATAAAACCTCTTTGTTGGCCACGGTTTGCCCCGTACTGTTTGGCAGAAATGATCCTAAAGATGTCCGATTTTGTGCGTGTCGCCCGGGCGGCGGAAATTCCCGATCCGGGCCGGAAGCTGGTGGAAGTCGACGATCGGCTGGTCGTGGTGTTTCATGCGGCCGGCCACTTTTACGCCATGGACGATGTTTGCACGCACGACGGCGGACCGCTGGGCGAAGGGGAACTCGACGGCTTTGCCGTTGCCTGTCCGCGGCACGGGGCCAAGTTCGACATTCGCGACGGCCGCGCCCTGTCGATGCCCGCCACCAAGCCGACCGTGGCCCACGAGGTGAAAATCGTAGGAGACGACGTTCTGGTAAGATTGAACGACGGTTGAGCGTTCGCCTGACGAAAAGGTTCCCTGACCCGTGGATGGGAGATAAGACCATGACAATTTCCGAAGACCAGGTTCGCGAAGCCTTGAAGCAGGTCATCGATCCCGAGTTGTTCGTCAACATCGTCGATCTGGGACTGATCTACGGGGTCCATGTGGAAGAAGCCGAGGGGCAATCGAAGGTCAAAATCGACATGACCATGACCAGCCCGGCGTGTCCGGCCGGTCCGCAATTGCTGTCGCAATCGAAATCCGCCGTCGGCGCGATTGCCGGCGTGAGCAACGTGGAAGTCAAACTGGTGATGACGCCCCCTTGGACGCCGGACCGCATGACCGAAGACGCCCGCGATCAACTGGGCATTTTTTGACCCGGCGCTCGCTGGCAAGCAATGCCGGGTTTGCGCGATGCGGGTTCCTACGCCGGCTTATAGGCCTGCCGCGGGATTAAACGCCGTTTTCGGGCGGCTACCGCCCAAGCGGGCATCGGCGTCCACGGAAAAGTCGCACGTGTGACGTTCTAAGTCAAAGCAGCTTAAGGACCTACCCGCGCAGCGCGACAATCGGTCTTGCCGCGGCGGCCTACGGCACTCTCGGGCGGCGTGAGCTATGCTTGCCGTGAAGCGCCCTATTCGGATTCACGCACTTCCGCCACGATAGCGAGATTCCAGCATGTCGACCATTCTCGGCCTGGACCTGACGATTCCGTTTGATTCAGAGAATCCGCCGACGTCCAACCGGCTCATTGACGCCACCGAGATTCGGCTTTCCGAGTTGATCTCGGCACTGTCCGTCGCGCTCGACATCACGCAGGGACATCCCGAGGGGCACTGCATGCGCAGTGCTCTCATCGGGATGCGGTTGGCCGACGAATTACGATTATCGGCCGGCGATCGCTCCGCCTTGTTTTACGCCCTGCTGCTCAAAGACCTGGGCTGCTCGAGCAACGCCGCCAAGATGTGTTATCTGTTTGGCGCGGACGATCACTTGGTGAAACGTTCCGCGCGCATGGTCAACTGGACGAAGACCAGCGAAGCAATCAAACACGGCTGGAAGCACTGCGCGCCAGGTGGCTCGATCATTGATAAACTCTTGAAGATGGCGGCGATGGCCCGCAGTGGCCCCGAAGGAGCCAGGAAAATCGTCGAAGTGCGCTGCGAGCGCGGGGCGGATATTGCCCGCATGCTGCAGTTCCCCGAGGCCACGGCCAAGGCCATCCTCGATCTGGACGAACATTGGGACGGTCAGGGGCATCCCCGCGGACTCAAGGGGCCGGCCATTTCCCTTTTGGGCCGCATGTGTTGCCTGGCACAAACCGTCGAGGTGTTTTTCACCACCTACGGACTGGAAGCGGCTATGGACGTTGCCGGGCAGCGGCGCGGCCAATGGTTTGACCCGCAATTGGTCGACGCCTTGTTGTCGTTCAAGCAGGAGGCCCACTTTTGGGATCGATTGCTAAGCGGCGACTTACTTGGCGAACTTAGCCGCTGGGAACCCGAAGACTCCGTGCTTGCTGGCTGACGAAGCTTGCCTGGACCGGGTGGCAGAAGCGTTTGCCCAGGTCGTCGACGCCAAAAGTCCTTGGACGTTTCAGCACTCGACCCGAGTCGCCGAAATCGCGGTCGGCGTGGCCCAGCGGTTTAACTGCACGCCGGACGTCCTGCGCGACATCCGCCGCGCGGGCTTGTTGCACGACATCGGCAAGTTGGGCGTATCCAATCTGATTCTGGACAAACCTGGCAAACCAACCCCGGAAGAATTCGACCAGATTCGCAAGCATCCCGATTACTCGCAACAGATCCTGCAGCAAGTCGGCGCCTTCCAGAAATTGGCCGACGTGGCCAGTGCGCATCACGAGCGGCTCGACGGACGCGGTTATCATCGACGCCTGGACAATACTCAGTTGCCGTGGATCGCCCGGGTGCTGGCGGTGGCGGATATTGCGGAAGCCATGTCCGCGAGGCGACCGTATCGGGACGCGATGCCCTGGTGGAAGATCCAAGAAATCATGTCGCATGAAGCTGGCAGCGGAGTGGATCCCGAATGCTTCCACGCCCTCGAGCGTTGGCAAGAGTCTCACCAGTTGGAATCGCGCGTCGAAGCGCAACTGGCGGAAGTGGATCGCCTGCTGGCGGAATTGGGATGACGGGGTGACATCCCATCACGTCCCATTCGTATCCACCAGGAAGTATCCGTTGTTCGCCACCGGCAGCATCGGCGTCCAGCACTGACCGGCCACCGTTCTCGAGCGGGCATTGCCGGCCGGGTATAAGGACACGCCGATCGTGAAATTCCAGGCGTCTTCGGTAGATCCGACGGGCCCCGGGTGCGCGGAGGGGTGCATATAGGTCACCAGCGTAAATAGGGCCAGATGTTCGTTCAGTGGGACATTGGCCGAAGCGCCGGCCAGGTAATCGCCGAGACTGCCATCTCCCGTTAGCCGGCTGCGCTGCGGCACACCGACCCAGATCGACGTGTCCGCGCCGCCCAGGCCCCACTTGTGATGCAAAAAGACATTGAGCTGATCGATGGCGCAAAACGACACCGGACCTTCGCCAGCCACAACGCGGCTGTCACTTGGGCCATGCAGGGTTCCCCACACGCCGAACTCGTTCGCCGCGCTTGTCGCATATCCGAACTGACCGCGCCATTGGGTCAGCGTCGGATTTTGAGAGTACTGGCCGAAGTTGTCGGTGAGCATCCAGTCCTGGACCACGGCGGCACTCCATTTGGAGTCTTCGTGCGCCTTGCGAAAGAAACCGTATGTGATGAAGCCTTGTATCTGTACGGTGTTATTGGCATAGTCGGTGAGTCCATAACTGCGGCCCGACCAATCGTACACGCCGACGCTGCCGCCCGCCTGAAAGCCGATGCCTGTCAGGTCGCTGATCCGACCTAGGCGCGTCCCAAAGTTCACCCCGGTGTTGAGGCCGTTGTTTTGCCAGCTTCCATCCGAGATGCCGCGCCACGAGTCATAGCTGACGAAGGCCATAACGCTCCGCTTCGCACAGTCGTCGCACGAGGCGCACAGATCCCTTAGCGAGCAGGTTGGTTCCTCGCGAAAATCCGGAGGAGACGGAGTCAGGCCGGACTGCATTAAGCCATTTTCCGGCTCCTTGACGCTCATCTCTGGACCATATTCCCCAGTTTGCACGGCGGTCAGGCGTATCGGCTCGGCAAAGGAATCGGCGGTTGCCGGGGTCGAGGGATAAAGGGAAGCGGGCTGGGACCGGAAGGTTGCGTCGCCAAAGCCGTTCGGAACGGTCTGGCCGTGAACCAACGTCGCGCAGGCCAATAGCGCCGCCGGCGTAATCTTGGCGAGCCGCCGCAAGCGTAGGAATGGCAAGGCATCACCTCCGTGCTGGGGCGGTTCGGATGCTTTATCCACAACGAGAACTGTGCGGCCGTCCTGTTTCGCACAAGGTTCCAGTCGTCTTTGGACTGAGGAATCAGCTTGATTGCCCAACAGCCCAGGGCCGCCTCGCCGCGCCCAACCGAGGAACCCTCTCGATGGTTCCATCGGTAGGGTGGCCCCTGAATCCAAACTATTTGCACTCGGCGCAGCGCCGCGGATTTCTTTGGCACTTTAGCAACCACCGGCGCCGTTTGCCCAACCGGGTCAGCGGGAATCAACTGACGGCATTTCCCTTTGGTCAAGTGGTATAATGCCCCCAAAGCTTTCTCTTAGACTGTGAGTCAGACGCCGGCTAACTTATACTGTCGGGCCGGCAAATTGTGCGATCGTTCATTGCCGACAACCTGCCTCAGGCCATGTGCCGACGGCACTTGGAACGGGCGCCGGGCGAAGTTGTACTCCGGAGTGCTCCTGAAACCGAGAGCTTCCGCCAGCCCATGAAATTATTGTTGCACGAAGTCGCGCTGCCGTTGCGGCACACTTTCACCATTGCGCGCGGTTCGACCAGCGTCCAGCCGGCGCTCGTCGTCGAACTGGTTGAGGGCACCGATCACGGATACGGCGAGGCATCGGAGTGCGCCTATTACGGCGCCAGCGTGCCGGCGATGCGGACCTTGCTCGAGTCGCTACGAGCGGATATCGAGAGCCTGCCGCCGGCCGAGCCGAGTTCCTACTGGCGACGCTGGGATCCGCTCATCGGCCAATGCCGCTTCGCTCAGGCTGCCCTCGACGCGGCCCTGCACGACCTGTGGGGTAAACGGCTCGGCCAACCGCTGTGGCGGTTGTGGGGGCTCGACCGCACCTGGGGCCGCGGAGCGACTACACGATCGGCATCGACTCGATTGAGCGGATGATCGCCAAGCTGCAAGAGTTTGCCGACTGGCCGGCCTTCAAAATCAAGCTCGGCACGCCCGACGATCTGGCCATCGTCCGCGCGCTGCGCGGAACACACGACGGCGCCGCTACGGGTCGATGCCAATTGCAGTTGGACCGTCGACGAGACCCTGGCCAAGGCCGGCGAATCTGAAAGCTCTCGGCGTCGAACTCATCGAGCAACCCCTGCCGCCGGCCGATTGGTCCGGTGCGCGGCGGCTGCACGCCGAGTCGCCCCTGCCGATCTTTGCCGACGAAAGCTGCCAGACCGAAGCCGACGTCGAGCGCTGCGCGGGGCATTTTCACGGCATCAACATCAAGCTGCAAAAATGTGGCGGGCTGACCCCGGCCCGGCGGATGATCGACCAGGCCCGCCGCCTGGGCTTGCAGGTCATGGTCGGCTGCATGAACGAATCGACGGTCGGCATTTCCGCCGCGGCCCAACTGCTGCCGCTGCTCGACTATGCCGATCTGGACGGAGCGGTGCTGCTGGCCCGCGACGTCGCCGCCGGCGTGCGCATCGAACAGGGGCGCCCCGTTTTTCCCGATACGCCCGGCTGCGGCATCCACTGGCTGATGTGAGTAAACCATGGAGCGACGTTTACTGATTCTGACCGAGGGACTGAGCGACCCGCTGTCGGCCAAAACCGCCGTCTGCCTGGTGCGCTACCGGCCCGAACAGGTCGTGGCGATTTTGGATTCGCAGTCTCGCGGGCAGACCACGCAATCGCTGTGGGGCGTGGGGGGCGACATTCCCTTCGTCGGTTCAATCGACGAGGCTCCCGGGGCCAACACGCTGCTGATCGGCATTTCTCCCTCCGGCGGCCGCCTGCCGCTTTCGATGCGCGCGGCCGTGTTGGCGGCGCTCGAGCGCGGCTGGAACGTCGAGTCCGGCTTGCATCAGTTCTTGGCGGACGATGCCGAATTCACGGCTGCCGCCAACCGTAGCGGCGCCACGCTCCGCGATGTTCGCCACAATCAAGAGCGCGACGTCTCCCAGCGCCGCGATATCGACGAGCGCTGCCTGCGGATTCACACCGTGGGACACGACTGTAGCGTCGGCAAAATGGTCGCCTCGGTCGAGTTGACCCGGGCCCTCTGCCGCGCAGGGCACGACGCCAAGTTCGTGGCGACCGGCCAGACCGGCATTCTGATCGAGGGGGACGGCTGCCCCATCGACTGCGTTGTGTCCGACTTTGTCAACGGGGCCGCCGAGAAGCTGATGCTCGCCAACCAGCACCACGCGATCCTGCTGATCGAGGGCCAAGGCAGCGTCACCCATCCGCGATTCTCGGCTGTCACCACCGGGCTGCTGCACGGCTGCATGCCAGACGGGCTGATCTATTGCTTCGAAGTCGGCCGCACGCAGGTCCGCGGCATGCCTCATGTGCCGCTGCCCCCCGTGCGCGAGTCGCTCCTTCTGACGGAGCTTTTAGCAAACGTCATGCATCCTTGCCGGGTGATCGGGGTGGCCATGAACAGCCGCACCTGCACGGCCGACCAGGCCGAGCACGAGCGCCAGCGATTGCGCCGAGAGTTGGCCCTGCCGGTCTGCGATGTCTTGCGCCACGGGCCGGAGGAGCTACGCGATGCGATCCTGCAATTCAAAACGCAAATCGGCAAGTGACCGCGGCCTTGCCGGCGTACCGGTTCGCACCCGTGAGTGCCCGCCGCGTGGGAGCGAACTGCCCGTTTGTTGGACACGGAAGCTCTTGGGCTCCACGGCCGCCGCCAGGCGCTGCGGGATGCTGGTCCCACAAGAGCTATCGGTTTTTGTCGGACCGCAACGTTGCCGGCGGCCAGGCAAACGCGCCGGCACGTGCCTCCTGGCAGGCTCGGTATAAAAATTGCTGCCAAGGTCGCAAATTGCACCAAACTGGATCACGGCAGCGCGGCCGGCGCGGCGAATTTGCAAAACCCGTAGGGATGCCCCATTTCGCAGGTTGAAAACATGTCGCAGGTTGAAAAGTTGACGAACAAGATGCCGGAGGATGCGGCCGTTGCCGCTCGTCCGACCGGCTCGCGGTTTCCCGGCGACTGCCACCAGCACCATATCCGCGTGGCGGTGTCGCGCCCGGCTTTTTACGACAACATCACCTATTTGCGAGAGTCGGCTGCGCCCAGCAAGGTTTGCGTCGTGCTCAAGGCCAACGCTTATGGTCATGGCTTGACGCCGCTGGTGCCGGTGGCGGTGGCGGCCGGGGCCGATTACCTGGGCATCTGCACCAATCCCGAAGCCGCCGCGATCCGGGCCCTGGGATTCGACGTGCCCATCTTTCGGCTCCGCATGGGGCTGCCCGAGGAACTCGACCAGTCGGCCGACGAACTGAATATCGAAGAACAAGTTGGCACGCTCGAGGCTGCGGAGTACATGGCCGCGCTTGGGCGGAAGCGCGGGTCGCGCCATTCCGGCACACATCAAGATCGACGCCGGCATGGGACGCAGCGGATTCTTCGTCGAAGAGGAATCGCTCATTCGCCAGGTATGCGGCATGCCGGGTTTGAAGATCGTCGGCATTCTGTCCCACTTCGCCAGCTCCGATGCGGCCGATCTCAGCCGGACGCTCGCGAGCCTCGACGCGTTCGAGCGACTGTGCGATCGCCTGGCGGACTCGTTGCCCGCGGACGTGCTGATCCATACCCACAACAGTGCGGCCACGGTTCGCTTGCCCGAGCGGCGTCACGACATGGTGCGCGTAGGGGCAGCCTGCTTTGGCGTGCGCACTTCGCAGGACTTCGAAAACCCTCCCGCAACTGCGTCCGGTGATGTCGGTGCAGGACGCGCGTGGCCCAGGTGCGCGACGTGCCGGCGGGCCACACGATCGGTTACGGCGGCCTGTTTACGACCCAGCGAGCCAGCCGGATCGCGGCGCTGCCGGTGGGTTTCGGCGAAGGTTATCCGCGGGCGTTGTTCAACAAGGGGATCGTGCTGATTCACGGCCGTCGCTGTCCGGTGGTGGGCCGCGTGTCGCTGAATATCGTCACCGTCGACATCACCGACCTGGACAGCCCGGTGCATTGGGGAGACGAAGTGGTGCTGGTCGGCCGCCAAGGAGACGAGGAAATCAGCTTCGAATTCCTGGCCGACAAGTTCTCGAGCGTCCACACCGAGATCAACCTGATGGCCGGCAGCATGAACGAGGTCGAATACGAGTGACCCGGGCGGCGCGCCGCCGGCAGACCCGATTTCTCTCCCACCGTGATCCCTTTGCCCTCCTACAATCTTTGCTGGCGGCCGGGAACGGTTTCCGAATTCCAGATACCGAGCTATTTCGGGCGTTTGCAACTGTCAAATGTGGGTGTCTTCGATTGTCTTCGGTGTCTTCGATTGTCGTCTGTCGTCACTTTTCATAGCTCGTAGCGTTTACTGCGGTCGATTGCCTTCCTCAAATGACTTCGGGAGAACTGTGGGACCGAAGCCCCGACCCGGATGCGGCTCCCGTCTCAGATCACACACTTTCGAGCAAAAGCGAATGCACTGAGATCATTCGGCTGTGGCTTTTCATCCCATGCCCCCTCCCCGCCGCCGCTTAAGGTAAAAAAGTTTCCAGGAACCGTTTCCGAACCTAGATTGCAACTACTCCTACCTGGGGCTGCACCGTGCCCAGGAACCGCACACACCCTGAAAAGCCGTCGCCGGGATAAGCTGTTCGAGTTCAATGGCGCGACCAATCGCCAGTACGGTTGCCATTCCCCATGCTTCGAAGTCCGTTGCCGAAGCACGTCCGGCAACACGCCTGATTATGATCGTCGATTCAGCAAGCGGAAAAACATGCCGGGCGTATCTCGTGCACCGACATGCAAGCGATTTCGATCCCTCCAGGACGGACGGCTTCCCCCTCGACCGTTACGACCTGAATCGGAGTGATTAGATCACATCGGATCTGAAATACACCGCTCGGCACGACTTCCACGCAGACCGAGGCGAATCCCTCCTCGTTAATCTTTTCAATCTCCGCGCACGCGTAGCGATTAGGGGTCGGGCTACTCATATCCGTTGTGTCTCTAATGTTGGAATGGTTTCAAAGCGTCCGACGCGACAGTTAGCCCCTGGCTTTCGACGGCGATTTGCACGGGATGGAGCACCTCCGCGCCATGTTGGAAGGTGTATGAAATATTATTTATCTCCCTTACGACCCCATTCGGGCCGACTGTGATTTCCCCCGCCGCCGCCGTTGGTTGCCCGCCGCCTAAGATGGTCGGATGCAACCCCGGGCCGTTAGGGACCACATAAACGACTCCATTGGCATCCTGGGCGTAAACGTACGTTCCCGGCGGAGTGCTCGCGCTCAGCGGTGTCGACGCTGGGTTCTTAGGGAGCGCGGGGACATCGGTAGCTTGCGGCTTCGTGGCTAACTTACCCGGCCCATTCAGATACGGCGCATTCTTGCGCTGATCGCGGCCGCTGCCTTGCCCACTAGGGGTATAATAGTAGCCGAGCCGGCGGCAAATTCAACGGCGAAGTCCATTCGTTCCTGTTCGGACATTTTTTCCCAAGCGGCGTCGAATGCCTTGATTTGCTCCCAGTCCTCCTTGAGCGCTGTGATTGGCGAAAGGACATGATGAACAAGCGGCCCGGTGCTTTGACGATTCCGGCGACCGCGCCCCTCACGCCACTATACGCGGGTTTGAGCAAGCGATAGCGCAAGCTGCCGATTACATGCTGTCCCGGTGACAACGTTGGCGGCGCAGGGTATTCCTTCCCGTTCACAGTTACGGACGCTCTCCTGGCCGGATCGGTGTTCCAGGCATGCGATAAATAATCCCAGGCCCGCTGCAAAATGCTCGGATTGTACGCCTTGATTTCCCCGCTGCGATTGGCCGAGCCGCTTCCCTTGTTCACTACCGTCGACGTGGCGCCGCCCTGGTTTGGCGGGGCCTGCTGAGCCGCCGCTTTGCCTCCGCCGGCATGTGCGTCCTGTTTCGGCGTGCCTGATGATGGTCCGCTGCCAGTAGCCTCCGAGAACTCGCCGGTGTTCTTGGGATTGCCGCCGCGGGGATGTTTGTCTGGATCCCAATTCTTCTTTTCGTTTTCCTTTTCCAATGAGTCGGCCATCCTGCGCGGATCGTCGCTGGGGGCGCCGTGCGCGCCCTCCACATTAAAATTCTTCTGCTCCTGCTCGAAGTCGAGCGATTCCTGCGCGCTCCAGGTTTTGCGGCTGAGGATGCCGGCCGCGTGCAGCATTTGCCGCACGCGGGTTTCCTTCTCCGGATCGCGGACTTCGATCTGCGGCGGCGTGACCGTGATTTCCAGCGAGCTTGCCGCAGAGCCGGCCACGGCACGTCGCCGAAGCGGCCGGCGTTCCAGGCGAACCAGAGCACTCGCCAGAGCGTCTCGCCGATCGCGCCGGGCGTAGAACTGCTGCTGCGATTCGGCGTATTTGACGAACGGCGTCTCGGCCACCAGGCTCGAGGCGTAGTTGTTGTTCGCCGCCGAACCGGTCACCAGGTGCTCCGGCAAGTTCCAGCGCAAGGCCACCGTGCGCAGCAGCGCTTCGGCGGCGGTGATGAAGTTGGGCGCGTGCTGCGCGCCGAGCGGGCCCGGCAGATATTTTTGGCCGCTGGGCACTTTTAGAATCGTGGCCGGGTCGTATTGCTGGAGCAGATGCGTGCGGCTGCCGCCTTGCGAGGTAGCGTGGTGTAGCTGGCGTCGGCGCGCGACAGCGTGCCGGTGTTGACTTGCGCCTGCGTCGTGCCCGGCGCGACTTCCTGAATCCAGGCGATCGCCGCTTGCACGGCCGAGCCTTCGCCCATGTTGCGCAGCACGCGCCGGGCGAGATCCAAGCTTGCCTTGGATCGGAAAGAAGTCGCTCAGCCCGCGCTTCACGCTGCGGACGACGTTCAGCCTGGCATGCTCCATCCAGGTGCCCGCGCCGCTGGGCGGAATGATCGGCTCATTGCCGCCGGGCAAATAATCCCAATCCGAGATCGCGGTTGCGTCCACTGCACGTAATAGCCGTGAATCGCCTGGGCGTCGGCCTCATCGTGTGAACGCCGAAAGCTCCAATTGCTGCTCGAACGTGCCGGCTAGCAGCCCAGCCATTCTTCGATGCCGGCTTTGTTGCCGGGCTCGGTCACCTGGTCGGGCTCGATGGCCCGCGCTTGCACGTGGCCGCCGCCGACATGCCACAGCCCGAGAAAATACTCGCCGTCGACGCGGCTGCGCTGGAACAACTCGCGGTCGAGATCGCCGCACCAGTCGTTCTCGTCGAGAAACTCCTCGATGACGGCGTTGGCCGTAGCGACGAGTCGCCGGCGCCGGGCCGGCGCGGCGTGGCCGCGTAATGAAAGCCGTTGCCGATGACATAGTTCGTCAAGCTGGCCAGCACGCCGACGGCGATCGGATTGCTGGCCGTGAGCAACCGGGCGGCGCCGCGAATGACGGCCAATTCCTGCTCGGTGCGAAAGATCGGATAGTTGCGGCCTTCGTCCCGATCGTTGAGCGTGGTGGGAATCGCGCCGCCGAAGCGCGGCGACTCGAACAGATAATCGCGCGGATCGAAGTAGTTGGTCGGATCGTAAAATCTTCGAGCGTGTCGCGATAGCCTTCACGGCGCAGAGCGCCCAGGGCTTCGTTTTGCCGGGCGATCTTCAGCCGCAGGGGATTGAGCTGGGCTTGCCGCCGCAACTCCTGCAATTCGTCGGATGGGGCAGGTGTGTCGCTCATAGTGGCAAGGATTACCACAAGAGCGGACTATTTTTCTACAATTTAGTGAGCCACTTTCGAAAAATGTTCTTGGAATTCTTTGGAGATGGACAGGGGGCGGGTTAAGCGGGACGGGCATCCACGGGAGTATTCATTAATCTGCCACCGCTGCCGCCTGAGGAGAGAGGAAAACAGGAGACGACGCCCAATGCCCCCAAAGGTAGTGGTACAAGTTGCCGGGCTGTCAAGGAAAAAGCCTGTTAGCCCTTGTGCTTGATCCACTTCCAGTCATCAGCGGAGAGATTTTGCCGTTGGATTTTGACAACCGTGCCATCGCGTTTTTCCAAATGCACGGTGTCGCCAACCGCTTTCAAGAACTTCGCCTCGATCTTGCGTTGACCATCAATGCTGGTCCAGGTACGCCATTTGGCTGCTTCAATTTTTGCCTGCTTTTTGGCCTCCTCTTCTTGTCTGGCCTCGTCCTGCTTACGCCGTTCTTCAGCCTCTTTGCGCTGTTCCTCAGCCTGCTGTTGGAGTTGGTCGGCTTTCTTTTTTGCTAATTCGGCTTCTTGCTGTTCTTTTTCCAGCAGCGAGATTTTTCGTCATAAATCCAGCACTTTTTCATCAGCACATTCCCATCCCTCGGAAATCCCAGGCAAGTGCCTCCAATCACTATCGATTGTCCCGGCCTTATGCCGTCAATCTCTCGAACGTCATCTTTAGTAAAAATGCACTGCACTGTGACGACATCAGACTTGTCTGCCGGGGTAAACGTGATGTAGGGGTTGTTTATCGTGTCTTTGCCAATTTGTTCGACAGTTCCCCTGACGCCAATCGTCGCGTTTTGCATCCGGTTGAACATTTGTTCCTGGGTTATTCCAGGCATGCGAACAACTCCCGGCCGAAGCGGAGCGACCTCCCGTGGCCCACTTCGTGCTGATGAGACCCACCGCGTGAGATCATTCGCGTTGAAGAATTTAATAATCTCTGGGTGTTTTTCGTCAGCCCTTGATAGAGGTGAGAAGACGCAGAGCGTCAGCGCGGCAATGAACGCTGGATGAACCCATTTCATCGCAAACCTCCCTGGGAGAAATCACAAATCAGAACGAAAAAACTACGACAGAACGGCCACCGAATATGCTATAATCATCGCTTTCAGCAGAAAGTTAAAAGCCAATAATATCTGGTGGTTCTATGGCAATTGATCTAGGGATCTTGGTTTCGTCCGCCGCTCTTTTAATCGCGGTTGCCGCGTTCATCGTTGGTTCTTACGGATGCTACGTTGCGTGCAATCAGCGATTTCGTGCGCACTCTTGGCTAGAATCCAAGAGGCTGGCGAAGCATCGGACCGCGAGTTTAATCGCCAGCGATCAACCTCCTGATGCTGCCCGGATTTGCGACGCATTCCTGGACTGTGCGATCTCCATGTCGTGGATTTTCTTGTCCATCGATAGGCAGAGTTTAGCCAGATTCACGACGCATTCCTCAAGGTTTTCTGGTTTGCGTGCTCCGTTCGCAAGTTCCTGTACGTACTTGAACGTCGATTGCTCATCCGCCATTGTGATTCTCCTAACGTAAAAGAAAAAGACCCGGCCAAGCCGAAGCTCAACCGGGTCTCATGTCGGAACGTACGCAGTTGTCGAGGCTGCCAAATGAACCGACGCTGAATCATTAGGGGCGCATGTCATGCGGTCAATCCAAAGTGACAACCTCGACGCTTTCATTGTCTTGCTCTGGAGTGGCCAAGTCAACCGCCTCTTTGGCTTCAATCAGCCGTTCACGGCGTCAAACAAGTCCCCAAAGCTCCAAAGCGTATTCGTGACGCCAGCCATCATCGCGGCCGTTGGACGCAGTCTGCCAGACTGGCCCGAGTTGTCATCGAACCGCGTCCGCCAAACGTAGTTGTAATACGCGAAGAACACGGAGCAGGCCGCTTGCAGATTGGCCAACTTTTTTGAGAAGCCCAACGACAGCCGCGTGAACCGCTTCAGGAACGTGCGGATCGTCAAGTTGTTCCGCTCGATATGCGATGTGCAAATCGTCCGCTCCTCTGCCTCGCTCATACCAAAAACGGCCCGGCGTTTGGTGCCGACTATTTCGCTGGGCGTGTACGGCAGTATTGCGTTGCGGAAGTCCTTGATAATCACGCCGAACTTTGCGTATCGGGCAAACGCGAGGTCAACCGCTTCGGGATAACCCTGAAAACCGTCCGTGCTGATTTGGATGATCGGACGATAGCCGGGCCGCGTGTAGCTCTGGTCGTCGCTCTGGTGCGGCTGCGGCCACGCCAGACGGTCAGCCAACGTCGTCATCAGCTTACGGGCATTGTCGGCCGAACGCTTGCCGACGATGAACGCTGGGATCAGCTTCGTTTCCGTGTCCAGCGAAGTCCACACGTACATATCTCCAACGTCGTGCCGCTCGGCCCGCTCGTTGATTGTCAGCCGGCTTTGTTTCTTGGCAACGAACGTCCAGATTTCATCGCACTGGACGTGGTTCAACGTGAGGTTCCGTAGCTCGCGGTCCATGAACTCTTGGCAGCGTCCACCGAAGTCCACGAGCAGGTTTTGAATCGTGGTCCGGTGAACGCCGGTCAGCCGCGTGGTCGAGCGAAGAGTGTTGCCTTCGACTAGTGTAGTGCTTCAAGTTGTTGGGGAGTTATCGAGAACGGCTCGGGCGCGGCGAACTTTGGCCAGGATTGCATCGGGCAGGGCCTTCCAGAGGTAACCTTTAGTCCGGTCGTTGTGATGCTCGACGTACTCGAAAATGGCCTCCTGCAGTTGACGGACGCTGGTGAACGTGCCGCGCCGCAACCGCTTCTGCGTGAGATCGCGAAACCAGCGTTCCACCAGGTTAAGCCAAGAGCTGCTGGTCGGTGTGAAGTGCATATGAAATCGCGGATGGCGCGCCAGCCATCGTCGCACCTTGGGGTGCTTGTGGGTTGCATAGTTGTCGGCAATCAAATGCAGTTGAGCTGCCGGGTCAGTCGCGGTGTCGATGTGTTTCAGAAACTTGATCCACTCCTGATGTCGATGCCGAGACATACATGCTTCGATGACAATTCCTTCCACCACGTTGAGCGCCGCAAACAGCGTCGTGGTGCCGTTTCGCTTGTAGTCGTGGGTCATCGTCCCCAGGCGGCCCGGATAAATCGGCAAACTCTTCTGGGTGCGATCCAGGGCCTGAATCTGACTCTTCTCGTCGACGCAGAGGACAATCGCATGCTCCGGCGGGTTCAGGTACAAGCCCACGACATCGATCAGCTTTTCGGCAAACTGCGGATCGTTCGACAGCTTGAACGTCTTGGTGCGATGCGGTTGCAGGCCGTGGGCTTTCCAAACGCGCTGAACCATCGACGGCGACGTGTCCAATTCTTCGGCCAGCGTACGCGTACTCCAATGTGTCGCGGCCGGTGGCTTTTCTGTCGTGGTCTTACGAACGATCTCCGCAGCCAGCGCCGCGGTGGTGCTGGCCGGCTTAGCACCACGCGGGGCGTCCTTCTCGATGCCTGCCAGCCCCTGCTTGGCAAAGCGACTCCGCCATTGGCACACGGTCTTCATGCCCGTCTTCAACTCGGTGGCAATGTCCTTGTTCAACTTGCCGGCAGCGGCCAGCAAAACGATCTTGGCTCGCAGCACGAGTCGCGCCGCCGTGCTGCGGCCTCGCGACCAGCGCTGCAAGGTCCGGCGATCTTCCTCCGAAACTACAATGGCTGGTGCGATCCGCATAGGTTCATCCTCCTGATGAACCCTTCGACGCACAAGCAACCAAATAAGTTCCCGAAACAGTGAAGCACTACACTAGATGATGAAGAACGGACAACTGCCGTTCGCGGGAAAGAATGTTGGCCATTGCGAGGTCGCTTTCTTTGCGGCCTTCGCTACAATCGAGGTATCAGGTCCGATTGGGCGAAAGCCTGGTTGTGATTGGCCCCGATGTTCCCTGCCAGGGGAGCACCGGGGTTTTTTCGTGTCCTGTATTCTACGCAAACAAACTGTATTTGTTCATACACAAAATACTATCTTGCGTCGTTTATGTATGCCTATATAATGGCGGCATGGAAACTCAAAAACGCAAGCCAGGTCGCCCGGCTACGGGCCAAATGCCACGCCGCATTTTCCGCATGAGCGACGAAGATTGGTCCGCCGTCGAAGCCGCCGCGAAGGCCAACGGCATCACCACGTCCGAATGGGTCCGGGGTTGCCTATTGCGATGTGCCAAGCGGCTCCGCAAATAGAGCTATGGACGAGCGGCGAGTTGCACGCCGGATCGAAGTGCTTATAAAGCACGGATCGCACTGTGCCACGCCCAAGGAAATGGAGTCAGGCTATGGCAAAGAAGAGTAAGGCCGACAAGGCTGCCGAAAAGGCACTTGCGAAATTACTGGATTCGGCGGCGATCCACGACACACTCTCAGCGATTGTCAACGACAACGCCAGAGTCTCAGTTCTGATTTGCGTCGAATGGCTGGATGACGCCCTTGAACTGCTGTTACGTGTAAAGTTCCTGACGACAGAGCTACCAAATGTTGAGTCTGAACGATTATTCAGTAGCTTTTCAAGTCCGTTGAATACATTTGGAGCGAAGGTGATATTCTCCAGGGCATTTGGATTATTAGACCAAGAAACTTTCGAGGTTCTTGAAGCTATCCGCAGCGTTCGCAATTACTGTGCTCACCACAAAGGAACAGTGTCGCTTGAGGATGAAATTGCTGACACCGACAAAGAGGCAGCGGTTCGCAGGATTGTCATATTCGCTGAACGCATCATCGGAGCCCATGCTGATACGAGGCAATCTGCTCTAGTTATGGCGGTAACCAATATCGTGTCCCGCGTCACAACTACCGTCAAAACTGAACTCATTCCCAGTCTTGCAGTGAAGCATTCCACTTCGCCATCAGATACGCCATCAAGCGGGCCTCAATAGAAAGAGAATCCCATAGGTCAATGACATCCCCTGGAGTGTGTTGCCGCCAACTGCCGCGACCTTCACCCCACGGCGGATTGGTAATCTCGCCCAATACTTCGTTCGGCGATAGGCCGCCTTCGCAGCACGCTTCGAGCAACTCGGCAACGCAGCTATTTTCAGCGTTTTTTTCAGTTTTCATGGCTTTTAACTTTCTTTCGGGCAAAACGTACCACTACCCCCCAAACGCCCCCTTGCAAAATACCCCCGTTTCCGGCTACAAAGACGGTTTATCCCTAAATGCTAACCGATTCGATCTCGGAGACTTCGAGAATGGCTCAGGCTGTTGATTTCGACATTAAACAAGTCGTCCTCTCCGATGGGCCCTTTGGCCCTAAGGAAATCCGTCAACTGCAACATGCGATTGCCGAAGACTTTGCCCAGTACCGGATCGCTGCGAGAAGCGGTCTCGGAGCTCGAAACCCGCGAAGATCGCAGCCCGGCCGCGGCCGTTCGCCTGGGGGTTTGCTACTACCTGCTCGGCCGCAACCAGTTGGCCCTGAATACGCTTAAGACCGGGGACGGCGGGGCCCTGGCCCATTTTTACATGGGCAAGGCCAACGCCGGCCCTGCAGCATTTCGACGCGGCCCAGCAAAACTACGCCGCCGCCGCCAAAGCCGGCTATAACGCTGACGACTGCGCCCTGGCCCGGGCCGAAGCCCAGCGCTATGCCGGCGATGCCCGCGCCGCGCTGGCCACGCTCGACTCCCTCTCGGGAGCCGTCGAGCAATCGGCCGAATATCTGTATCAACGCGGCGCCACCGTGGCCGCCATCGGCGGAAATCCCGCGCGAAGTCGTGGCCTTGTTCGAGCGGGCCGTCGACGTCGATCCCAATCATCCGGCCGCCTTGTTCGGCCTGGCCTGGAAAACGACCGCCGCGGCAACGACGAAGTGGCCCTCGACCTGTACGAGCGATCGGTCGCCCAGTTTCCCGCCCAGCGTCGGCAACCTGCTGAATCTCGGGCTGCTGTACGAAGACCGCCAGCAATACGACCGGGCCCAGCAGTGCTACCAGCGCATTCTGGACGCCTATCCCAATCATCATCCGGGCACGGTTGTTCCTCAAGGACGCCGCGGCCTCGGGCGACATGTTCTACGACGAAGACGCCCAAAAGAAGCGCGACCGGATGAGCCAGGTGCTCAACGTGCCGGTGAGCGACTTCGAACTGTCGGTCCGCAGCCGCAATTGCCTGCAGAAGATGGGCATCAAGACCTTGGGCGATCTGGCCCGCTGCACCGAGCAAGACCTGCTGGCCAGCAAGAACTTCGGCGAAACTTCGCTGGTCGAAATTCGCGAGATGCTCGCCTCCAAGGGGCTCAGCCTGGGCCAATTGGCCACGGAAAAGGCCGAGCCGGAGCCGATGTTCGAGCCCGCAATTCATGTCGCCCGACGAACAGGCCATGCTCGACCGGCCGATCTCCGACCTGAACCTGTCGGTGCGTGCCCGCAAGTGCATGATCCGCTTGGGACTCAACACGGTCGGCGAATTGGTGCGACGCACGGGCGACGATCTGCTGGAGTGCAAGAACTTCGGCGTGACCAGCCTGAACGAAGTTCGCGAAAAGCTGACGCAGCACGGAATGAAGCTGCGCGGCGACTGAGTGCGAAAGCGCATCGTGCTGACCTTGGTAGTGCCTCGCTCCGCTTTGCCTTTGAATTGCTGACCACGGACACGCGCTCGGCCGCCACGGCGCAGCCGGCTGTCACACGCCGCATGGCACCGTCGAGTTGCCGGCATTCATGCCCGTCGGCACGCAGGCGACGGTCAAGGGACTGTCGATCGACGCGATCCGGGCCACCGGCTCGCCAGATGATCCTGGCCAACACCTATCATCTGGCCTTGCGGCCGGGCGAAGAGGTGGTGCGAGCATTGGGCGGGCTGCACGGCTTTTCGGGCTGGCCGGGCCCGATCCTCACCGACAGCGGCGGCTTTCAGATCTTCAGCCTCGCGCAAAGCACGCAGCGTCACCGAGGCCGGCGCCGTGTTTCGCTCGCACATCGACGGCACGTTGCTGGAACTGTCGCCCGAGCGGGCCGTCGCCATTCAAGAGGCGCTGGGCGGCGACATCGCGATGGTGCTCGACCATGTCGTCGCCCTGCCGAACGACGCCGAGACGGTTCGCGAGGCCACTTGGCGAAGCGTCCGCTGGGCCGAACGCTGCCGCGGCAGCCGCAGCGCCGCGCCGACCAGGCGCTGTTCGCCATCGTGCAAGGAGGACTCGACGCGGAACTGCGGGTCGCCTGCGCCGACGGAGTTGGCGAAGCTCGATTTTCCCGGCTACGCCGTGGGGGGCCTGAGCGTGGGGGAGGAGCCGGCGGAGATGTACCGCATCCTCGACGCGACGGTCCCTGCCCTGCCCCGCGACCGGCCACGCTATCTGATGGGCGTCGGCCGGCCGCAAGACCTGCTGGAAGCGATTCGCCGCGGCATCGACCTGTTCGATTGCGTGCTTGCCGACGCGCAACGGCCGCAACGCCATGGCCTTCACCGACGCGGGCATCGTGCGGCTGCGAAACCGACAATTCGAGCGCGACCGCGCGCCGTTGGAAGCCGATTGCCCCTGCCCGGCCTGCCGGCACAGCCGCGGCTACCTGCGGCATTTGTTCATGGTCGACGAAATGCTGGGCCCGGTGCTGCTATCGGCCCACAATGTGACGTATTACCAGCGGTTGTTGAGCCGAGCCCGGGCGGCGATCGAGCGAGGCGACTTCGTCGAGTTCTGCCAGGCGCGGCTGGAGGGCTGGTCGCAGGACGAGTAGGGGGATTCTGAATTCTAAACGCGGAATTCAGCAGTCGAAATCCAGACTTCCAAGTTCCGAATTAAGCATTCCGCATTCAAAATTCCGCATTCCGCTCCTGCCCTTGTCCGTTGGGGGGCTTCGATTTATGATACGTGCTTTCGTTTTAGGCCGGGGCGCATTCCCGAAGGCTGGCGGCGGTTTATTCATCCGCGGGCTGGGGCCTCGGTTAATAGGTGGATCGAAAATGTCGACGAATGTTTTGTTTTTGTTGGCCGAGGGAGAAGCGGCGCCGGGAGCGTCGGGAATTGCCAGTATGCTGCCCCTGCTGGCGGCCATTGGCGTGCTATTTTACTTCATGATTATCAAGCCGGACCAGAAGCGCGCCGCCACACAGCGGGGCATGCGGGAAGGGCTGAAAAAGAACGATCGAGTGGTCACCAGCGGAGGCATTTACGGCGTGGTGACCAACGTGCAACGCGACACCAACGAAGTGACGATCAAGGTTGACGAAGCAACGAACACCAAGTTGCGCGTCACCTTGGATTCGATCGCACGGGTTACCAGCGACGAATCGGCGAGCGAAGGCGGCACAAAACCAGGGACGGCTTCTTGATCCGCAATCTGCGGCTCCGGCAGGCTAACGGCTCCGGCAAAGACTTAGGGCGAACTGCGGACGGCGCGTTCGCGCCGCCAGGCTCGCGGCTGTCTATTCTTGAAATATTGAAGAGAAAGTACCTTTCATGGCTTGGTATTCCTGGGTTCCGATGCTTCTGGCACAGGCCGGCGATGCGGCCGCCAAGACCGACGAGTCGCAATTGCCGCCGGGAATGAAGTTGCTGGCGGCCGTCGGCATTCTGGTCGGTTCGTTCGTGCTGGGTCACTTCATCGCGAAAGGGTTGCGGCTGCCCGATTTCAGCGTGCGCATCGGATTCGTGCTATTCGACGTTGTTCGCCGGCATCGCGATCTGCGTTCTCGGCTGGCCGCCGAAGCTGGGCATCGATCTGAGTGGCGGCGTCGTGCTCGTCTATGAAGTCGATCGAAACCAAAGCCAGAGCCAAGGCCTCGAGCAAGCCGTCAGTCAGGTCGCGAAGAGCCTGGGCGGGACTGAAGGGGCAAAAGCCGTCAGCCCGCATCAACCCGAGCGGCCAAATCGAAATCCTCTTGCCGAGCCGGTCCGAGGAAACGGAGGTCGAAGGCGCTCGTTGAAAAGCTCGATTCCGCGGATTTCACGCTCGAAGCCCGGTCGGCCGCAAGAACGAAGGCGAAAAGCGGGTGCTGCGTCTACGACGTGCAGCAGCAGCAGAAGTCCATCGACATGAGCAAACTCATCGCCGCCATCAATCGCCGCATTAATCCGAGCGGCGTGTTGGAATTGACGGTCCGCCAGTATGGCGCCGAGCAGATCGAAGTCATCATTCCCGAGGTCGATCCGCGGCAGATCGACCAGATCAAGAAGAAAGATCAGCACCAGCGGTCTCTTGGAGTTCCGCATCGTCGCCAATCAGGCCGACCGACCAACACGTTATCGCACTGGCCAAGCAAACCCACGGGCGCGAAGTCTTCGACGGCGGGCCGCGTCGCGGCTCGCTGGGTCAAGCTCGGCCGGCAGGAGGCAATTCGTGCGGGGCACGTGACTCGCGAGAGCCCTACCCGCGGCACCGAGGTCCTGGTGTTGATCGATCAATTCAACGTCACGGGCGGCTACCTGACGCTCGGCATCGTCGGCACCGGATGAAACTGGGCATCTCGCGGTCCATTTCAGGCTCGACTCCAGAGGGGGCCAGCGTTTTCGGCGCGCTTGACCGGCAGCAATCTGCCCGAACCAGGGCACGGGCCTCGAACGGCAGTTGGCCATCGTGCTGGACGACGAAGCTGCTGTCGGCTCCGAACATTAAGAGCACGATCTCGAGCGACGGCCAGATCACCGGCAACTTCACCGAAGAAGAAGTCAGCTTCCTGGTCGGCAGTGCTCAATGCCGGCAGCTTGCCGGCGGCGCTCAGCCCCGAGCCGATCAGCCAGCAGGAGATCAGCGCCCAGCTGGGCGACGACACGATCCGCCAGGGCACGCAATTCGATGATCGCCTCCACCCTGGCCGTGTTGATCTTCATGCTGGTCTACTACCGTTTTGCCGGCGATCGTGGCCGACGTGGCCGTGGTGCATGAACATGATTCTGGCCGTGGCGCTGATGATCCTGATCAAGGCCGCCTTCACGCTGCCCGGCCTGGCCGGCCTGGTGCTCACGGTCGGCATGGCCGTCGACGCCAACGTGCTGATCTACGAGCGGATGCGCGAAGAGGCGGCCCGCGGGGCCTCGTTCCGCATGACGATTCGCAACGGCTTTACCCGGGCCATGGCCACGATCATCGACTCGAACACCACCACGGTGATCTCGGCCGTCGTGCTCTATATCGTCGGCACCGACCAGGTCAAGGGCTTCGCGGTCACCTTGATCCTGGGCCTGGTGGTGAGCCTTTACACGGCCATTTTCGTGGCCCGGTTGATCTTTGACATCGTCGAACGGAAGCGTTGGGTCACGCAGCTCAACATGATGCAGTTCATCGGCGAGACGCACATCGATTTCGTCCGCTGGCGCACGCCGGCCATCGCCGCTTCCTGCGTGGTGATCGGCATCGGCCTGTTGGCCGCGGTGGTGCGCGGCAAGGGGCTGCTCGACATCGACTTCTCCGGCGGCTCTTCCGTGCAATTCAAATTTGACGAGGACAAACCGCACGACACCCAAGAAATCCGTGAAAAGCTCGGCGATCTGCCCGAACTGCCCGATTTGGCCGTGAGCGCCGTGGCGCGGGCGTGGGAACGCGGAAGCTTGAATTTCAGATCGACACGTCCCAACCCGACGTCATCAAAGTTCAAGAGACGTTGAAAAAGGTATTTGGCGAGGACCTGGCCACCTACTCCATGAAATTTGGCGCGATGGAATCTTTCAAGCCAGTCGAGAGCGGCGCGGCAAAAACCGGCGACAAAGGGGATACCGGCGCGGCCACACCTAAATCGCCGACTCCGCCGGCCGCCGCTCCGCCAGCCCAGCAGCCGGAAAAATCGCCCGCTGAAAAAACCCCGGCGGAAAAGCCGACGGAGACTCCGTCTGTTGAGAAACCGGCGGCTGAGAAGCCGGCGGCTGACACACCAGGCAAACCCGACGCTGGAAAATCGCCCGAATCGGCTGGAAAAACTACCTCGCTGGCGCGGCCCCTGTCGTTGCGGCGCGCCTTGTTCCCCGCCCTCTTGTCGCTGGCATTTCTCGCTCCGAACGAGCCGGCCTCGGCTGCGGCAAGCGATTCGGCAGTGCCCGCGAAAAGTGCGACTCCGGCCGAAGCGGCACCCAATTCCACGCCGGCCGGCGAAAGCGCGAAGCCGGTAACCGAAACGGCTAAGCCGGAGGTTGCTAAGCCGCAAGCGGCTGAGGCGGCCGCATCCCAACCGGCCGCTGGAGGCCCGGACCAGGTAGGCTCTCGGGTCAAACTGACCTTCGCCGAGCCAATCACCTACGACGCCTTGCGGCCGATGATCGAGCATTGGTTGAGCCAGCACGAATTGGCATCCGTGCGGTATGAACTGTTGAATCCCGCTTACAAGCCGGGCAGTGCCGGGGCTTATGCGACTTGGACGCTGGAGATCATGCTGCCTGCCGACAAGACCGAAGCCCTGCTCAAGGACATTCAAGCCACGTTGAACGATACGCCCGTGTTCCCGTCGTCGAACTCCATCGGCGGCAAGGTTGCCGGCGACACCCAATTGCTGGCGATTTATGCCCTCTTGGCCAGCATGGTGATGATCGTCATTTACGTCTGGATCCGTTTCCAGAACGTCATGTTCGGCCTGGCGGCGGTGCTGGCCACGTTCCACGACGTGCTGGTGGCGATCGGCTTCCTGGCGCTGAGCAAATACCTGGCGCCGTTTTTCGGTTGGGCGATGGTGGACGATTTCAAAATCAGCCTGGCCGTGGTGGCGGCCTTGTTGACGATCGTCGGTTATTCGATCAACGACACGATCGTGATTTTCGACCGCATCCGCGAAATTCGCGGCAAGAATCCCGATCTGACGGAAAAAATGATCAACCTGAGCGTCAACCAATGCTTGGGCCGGACGATCTTGACCTCCGGCACGGTGTTGATCGGTACGGCTATTCTGTATTTCTTCGGTGGTCAGGGAATCCACCCTTTCGCCTATGCCATGCTGGTCGGCCTGGTCTCCGGGACCTACAGCACCGTGTACATTGCGTCCCCGATGCTGCTTTTACTCCGCCGGGCAGACGAAACCCGGGGCGACGCCAAGCCCGCTCCGGCTCTGGCCGGCGGCAAAGGCCGCTCGTAACGGGACTGGCCGGAAGGTGGTAACTGTTCGCCCACAGGGCCGGCTGTGCCGGCCGCAATGGGCATCGAACGCATAACGGCCGGCACAGCTGGCCCTACATGCCCCGGTAATTCCCACCCAACCCGCGCCGTTTTCCCAATTGCTAAGGTTTTCGACGTCCCATCGAATCATTTCCCTGTTTTTCCCACTTTGGCCACATTGGAGCACGCCTGCCTGCCGATCTTAGATTACGGTGCTCTCTCCACACCGGTGGGCCGAATCTTTCGGCAATGTGCGAATGACAACGATGCCGCTCGGCAAGAAAATAGCCTTGGTGGCTGCGGCACTCCTGGTTAGTCTGGCCGCCGCCTCGGCATTTCACCAGGACGTTCCGCCCGTCTCCGATCAGGGCAACGCTGCGACGGCCGACTCGCCGCAATTTGTCGAGCCGGTCACTCGGCGCTTAACCGCCGACTCGGCGATGCGTCCCCCCAGAGCGCACACGCCGTTCCATTTGGCGCCCAACCGGACCACGCCTTCACGCCGCCCCCGGCAGCCACGGGTGCGGGCACGCGAGAACTGGCCAGCTTACCGTTGAGTTATCAGCAAACGCTGAGTCCCGTCGGTTCGCTACTGCGTCCTCTGGAAGGGCGAGACATCGGCGACACTTCGCGGGAAGACGCGGAAAACGCACCAGAGTTATTCCCGGCCACTGGGCCGACCGCTGCCAACACGGGTGCCCGGTCGCATCAAATTGTCGACGGAGACACGCTCACCAGACTTGCCGCCGAGTATCTAGGCAGCAGCGAGCGCTATCTGGAGATTTACGCGCTCAACCGCGACATTCTCACCAAACCCGACTTGCTGCCGATCGGCAAGACGCTGAAGATTCCCTCGAACGACTCTCCTCCAGAGGCGGCTGTTGGTCGCAAAGAGTCGGGCCATTCCGGCGCGGCGGCACCCAAGCTGGTGCCAATTCCACCGGGTGCCTTGCGCCGGGCGAACGATTGAAATCGCCCTTGATCGGTTTGCTGTAGATTCTCAGCTCGCTCTTTGCACTACCGCTGCGCCGTCATCTGCTCGGCCGAGCGCCAAGAGCCGCCGTCCCGAACCACGCGGTGATAAAGCGTGTCCCGTTCCACCGGCTCGCAGCCGGCTTCGACGATCAGCCGTTTGATTTCTTCCACCGACAACATCTCAGGCGTGGTGGCTCCGGCGTCGTGGTAGATCAGTTCGTGCCGCACGGTCCCGTCCAGGTCGTCCGCGCCGTAGGCCAAGGCCGTTTGTGCGGTGCCGATCCCCAGCATGATCCAGTAGGCCTTCATGTGGTCGAAATTGTCGAGCATCAGCCGGCTCACGGCCATCGTGCGCAGATCCATCAGGCCCGAAGGTTTCTTGATATGCGCCAGCCCCGTGTTATCGGGATGGAATGCCAGTGGAATGAAGGTCTGAAAGCCCCGCGTCTCGTCCTGCAAGTCGCGCAGCCGGATCAAGTGGTCGACCCGGTGATAGGCATTCTCCAGGTGCCCGTAGAGCATCGTAGCGTTGGAGCGCAGGCCCAGTTGGTGGGCCGTGCGGTGAATGTCGAGCCAGCGGCCGGCGTCGGCTTTGTGCTCGCAGATCTTATCGCGCACTTCGTCGTGGAAGATCTCGGCGCCTCCCCCCGGCAAGCTTCCCAGGCCGGCAGCCTGCATGTCTTCCAGAATGGCGCGGACCGGCTTGCTGGTGATGCGGCAAAACCAATCGATCTCCACGCCGGTCCAGGCTTTCAGGTGCAACCGCGGATAGGCTTCGTGCAGCAATCGGATCAGGTGGACGTACCAGTCGTATTTCATCTGGTGGTGCAAACCGCCGACGATGTGCATCTCGGTCGCGCCAATGTCCGTTGCCTCCTGGCCGCGAGCCAAAATCTGCTCGTCGCTCATCAGGTATCCCTTGGGATCGCGCAGGTCCGAGCGAAACGCGCAGAAGACGCAGCGATAGACGCAGATGTTGGTCGGATTCAGATGCGTGTTGATGTTGTAATACGCGACTTTGCCATTCTTGCGCTCGCGGACGATGTTCGCCAGCTCGCCCACGGCCCCCAACGGGACCTCCGGCCGATAGAGCAGCAAGCCGTCTTCCAGCGACAAACGCTCGCCGGCCAGAACTTTTTCACGGATCGATTCGAGCGTCGGTTCGATAGCGCGGATCATTGGCGGATACTCGGATAAAGATGAGTTCGTGTAAGTTCGGTCGTCGTTCGATCAACAAGCCCAGCACATCGACAAATCAAGCGATCCCACGGCCAGCAGCCCCAGGCTGACGACCGCGTTCACGTGAAAAAAAGCCTGGTTGACCCGCGTCAGATCGTCGGGCCGCACCAGGGTATGTTCATAAACCAAAAGCACGGCCACGGCAGCCACGCCGGCATCATAGATCCAGCCGAAATAAGGATAAACCCAGGGGAGCGCGGCCAGTAGCAGCAGCATGCCCGCATGGCAGACCGCGGCCAAACGCAAGGCGCCGGCAACGCCAAGGCGGGCCGGAATGCTGTGCAGCCCAGCGCCGCGGTCAAAGTCCACGTCCTGACAAGCGTAAATGACGTCGAAGCCGGCTGTCCACAGCATCACGGCCCCACCCAGCACCAGGGCCGGCAGCAAATCGGCCGGCCGCTCAAGCACCTGGCTGCCGCGAATGGCGATCCAGGCCGCCAACGGGGCCAGCATCAGGGCAGCCCCCAGCCAGAAATGGGCCAGTGCCGTGAAACGCTTCGTCAGACTGTAACCAAGCAAAAACAGCAGCACCGGAATCGACAATGCCACTGGCAGCCAGTTGGGCCAGAACAAGGTCGTGGCCGCCACGAAGCCGGCCGCGTTCACGGCTGCAAACGCGGCCACGCTTCCCACACTGAGCACGCCGCGCGGAATGTGCCGTCCCCGGGTACGCGGGTTCGCCGCATCATGCCGCCAGTCGGCAATGCGATTGAACGCCATGGCCGCGCTGCGGGCCGTGACCATGCAGAGGAGCACTCCCAGCAATTCCTGCCAACGCCAACCGACAGGCCGATCGCTGCGCGCCGTGGCATTCCAGGCCATGACGGCCGCCAGTAGGGCAAATGGCAATGCAAACAGCGTATGGCTGAAGCGGATCATCTCCAGAATGTGCCGCAGCCGCGTCCAGAAGCCCGCGCTCATCGCCGCAGCCGCTTCGCCCGCCAACGGTCCGCCTGGTTGTTTGTCGCTGCCCGACATTTTATTTTCTAACTACAAAGTTACGTGGCGGAAATTCCTCGGGCTCACGCCCGGGGCTCGGAAATCTTCGAACGGGAAATGCCCCTTAGGTCCCCCAACGATGTATCAAGGCATTGGCCACTCCCAATTGATCGCAAATGCGAGCCACGACGAAATCGACCAGGTCGCGAACGGATTTCACGCCGTGGTAAAAGCCGGGCATGGCCGGCAACACGATCGCGCCGGCCTCTGAGATCCGCTTCATGTTGTCCAGTTGGATCGTCGACAGAGGCGTTTCACGCGGCACGATGATCAGCTTGCGGCGCTCCTTGAGGTGGACTTGCGCAGCGCGATGAATCAGGTTGTCCCCCATGCCATTGACCACGGCTCCCAGGGTGCTGCCGGAGCAAGGACAGATCACCATGCCATGAGTGAGAAACGAACCGCTGGCAAGTGGGGCCATCATGTCCTGATAATGATGGTAGTAGATTTTGCCCGGTTCGCCCGTCTCGAACGACAGCACATTACTCTCCTCGCTGGAGATGCCGGCCATCGAGCGCAGCATGTCCAACTTGGAGTCGGAAGGCTTTCCGCTGCTCAACAGCAACGAGTCGAGACTGAAGTGATCCAGGTCGATCGTCAGGCCAAGTTCTTGCTTCAGCACGAGTTGGGCCGACGGGCTGATGCTCAAGTGAACGCGGCAGCCTGCCGTGCGCAGCACATCCAGCAACCGCACGGCGTACACCACGCCGCTGGCTCCCGTTATCGCCAAGACCACGGTTCGCTGCTTCTTCATTTCCGCCCCTCATACAGCGTTGCGATGCCGAAGGTCAGCGGATAATAGCGCACTTCATGCAACCCGGCGCTGCGCAGCATGTCTGCCAAGGCTTCGCCATACGGAAACTCGCCGACGCTCTCGGGCAAGTACTCGTAAGCCCCTTCCCGATTGCGAGCCAACGCCTGGCCGATCCGCGGCAGCACGTTGCGGAAATACCAGCCATAAATGGCTCGCAAGGGTGCCCACGTCGGCAGCGAGAATTCGAGCACCGCCACGCGCCCTCCGGGACGGCAGACTCGCGCCATTTCGGCCAGGCCCGACATGGTGTCGCTTACGTTCCTTAGCCCGAAAGCCACCGAAACGATCTGAAAATAATCGTCCGGAAACGGTAGTTGCTGAGCGTCCGCTTCGACGAACGTAATCGTGGCCGGCGGGCTGGCATTGGCCGAGCCGCTGGCACCCTGTTTCTGGAGCACGCGTCTGGCCTTGGCTTCACCACGCACGAGCATGGGGTAGCAAAAGTCGGCCCCCACGACGGGCACCTTACCGCGTCCGGCCCGCCAATAAGCAAGTGCCAGGTCGCCGGTCCCGGTACACAAATCGAGAATCGGCGCCCCTCCCTCCGGGCGGATTTTTCGCACCGTCCGCCACCGCCAATAGATGTCGGTCCCCATCGACAGCAGGTGATTCAGAAAGTCGTAGCGCGGGGCGATCTCGCCGAACATTTGCCGCACCCGAGTTGCCGACTTATCGATCGACGGCGTTGGCAATGGTTCGGTAGTAATCATTCAGGGCCAGCGCAGTTTAAGCGAAGTTTTTTTCGACGATTTGAAAGTTCGGTTGGGCCCGTTTTCCGCTACAGACTGAACCGTTGGGATCGCCTGCATTTTAACACGCGGACCGCCAGTTTCTCAGGGGGGCTGACGGACAGGCGGCCGATCTTCGTTTTAGGTAGCGGCGGCTTCCAGCCGCCGTTACGTTGACAGAACCCTAGATCGGCGGCAGGCCATACTCGGCCCAACGGCGAGCCACCGCCTCGCGCAGTTCCGACGGCCTCTCCAGTCGATGGGGCCAGGGCCGGGAATGTTCCGGCGGCAGTTTGGCCGTGGCGTCGATTCCCACGTGTTGGCCGAGGCCGGGATGAGGGGCCGCGTGGTCGTCGGGGCTGCCGGGTCCGGTTTGAAAAAAAATGTCCCGATCAGTGCGCACATTGGCGGCAATTCGGCCGAGCACTTCCGCCGGCATATGAACATCCACGTCGGCATCAACCACCACCACGCACTTCGTCTGCTCCAGCGGCAGCATTCCCCACAGGGCATGGGCCGCTCGCCGGGCCTGTCCCGCATAACTCTTGCGAATCGCCAGCACGGCGTACCCGCACCGGCCGCCAACAGGCGGCAGCGAGCAATCGACAAGCTCCGGAATCGCCGCACGGAGTAGCGGCTGCAAGAGACAGTCGCGTACTTGATGCAGCACGGCCGTTTCTCCGACCGGGCAACCAGCGGATAAGTCGCCGGAGACCAACAGCGGCAGCACTGGGTTGGCCCGATGCGTAATTGCGCCGACCTCCAGCAACCACGGATCGACTGCGCGGATCGGCGTAATATCCGCTTGTAGCATGGGCGACTGTCGCCTGGGCAGTCGCGGGAGTCGGGGCGGTTTGAGTTCCATCGCCAACTTGCCCCGCGATGCCGCGGTTATCTTGCGCGGCGACGCCGCGATGCATGACTCCTTCGATAATCATGTCCGCATCGGCCGGCACCGTGAGGGGCTGACTGCGGGCCTGGGCCACGTCCCAGGGATGATTGCGCAGCAGCCCGGCCAACACATAGCCATCGAGACTCGTCCAATCCAGCGCCGCTGCCAGCGTTGCCGAGGGATCGCCGCCGAGTGCAATGGCCGCCGGCAACGACTCGCCGGCAAGCGAAGTCCCTCCCCTGCCCCGATCGATCGCCTCGGTGTCCAGGATCGCCACATGTTTGCGATCGACGACTATGGCCCGAACTTGTCGCAGGCTGGTCTGTTGACTTTCGCCGTCCACCAGGACCAGCCGGCCGGTCAATACGCGACCACTCTCGCCGGGCCAACAGCGGAGTGCCGGCAGCGAGGTCAAATCGATGTCGCGCCCTAGCCGCACGGCCTGCTGACACGCGGCCTGACGTGCCGGCTTGGCCCGGAATTTCTCCAGCGGAATCGCTTCGCCGCCGCGCAACCGCTCCAGCCAACTCTGGCTGCCTCCGGGCCGCGCAAGCTGCGACGTGCGTTCGGCCAGTGCCGCCAGCGACGGCACGCCCAAAGCCCGACAAGCGCGGGCCGGCGTGCCCAATAGATTGGTAACCACCGCCAGATCGTGCCCCTGCACGCGGTCGAAAACGAGCGCCGGACCGCCGGCCGCGGCACAGCGAGCCGTGATTTCGGCGATCTCCAATTCTGGATTGACGGGCGTGCGCACTTGCAGCAACTCGCCAGCTGCCAGCAGTTCTTCTAGAAAGTCCGAAAGGGCATGGTAGGGCATGGCCGTATTGTAACGGGATCGGCGGCAGCGGTCTGCCGCGAAACGCGGCGGTGACGATCGCCGTGGTGGCAATCACCGTGGTTTATGTTTATGCTTCCAAAGCCCAGGGACCGCGTCCCTGGGTCGTTATTCGCTGGAGCAACTTTATGGCAATCATCAACGTGCATCTGCTGCCCCGCCTTGTGGATGAAGCTGACCTTGCCGGCAGTTTATGCGTGGTGATCGACGTGCTTCGGGCCACGACGACGATGGCTCATGCGCTGGCTGCCGGGTGCGCGAGGTGATTCCGTGCCTGGAAGTGGACGACGCCCTGCGCGTGGCGGCCAGAGAGCCGCGAGAGCAAACCTTGCTCGGCGGCGAACGGGGCGGAGTCAAGATCGAGGGCTTTGATCTGGGCAACTCCCCGTCCGAATATCCTACCGCCGCCGTCGCCGGCAAGACCGTCATCTTCACGACCACCAACGGCACGCGTGCCCTGCTCCACTGCCAGCAGGCTGCCGAGGTATTACTCGCCGCCTTCGTCAATTTGCAGCGCCGTGTGCCGCAAACTGGCTCCGGTCGCCAGTTCGGAGCACGGCAAGATCGACATTATTTGTGCCGGCACAGGCGGAGCCATTTCGCGTGAAGACGTGCTGCTGGCCGGGGCCATCGCCGACCGGCTCTCAGCGCTTGGCGATCTGAACGACTCGGCCGCGCTGGCGGCCGACGCTTGGCGCGGGGCCTTGACGGCAGCCGGCTCGTCGGGGAGCGCGTTCGAGCAAATCGATCCGGCGGTATTGGCAGCGATCTTGAAGGTCAGCCGCGGCGGCCGAAACTTGACGCGGCTGGGACTCGAGGCCGACATTCTGGATGCCGCCCGCATCGACTGCCTGTCCGTGGTCCCGTATTTTGAGCGGCAGTCGGGCCGGATCGTGGTCTAATAGGGCCGATAGTAGGCCGGCGGCGGCGCCACATACGCCGGCGGCGGAGCGGCATAGCCCGGCGCCGCATACACGGGCGCCGGAGCGGCATACACCGGAGGCGGAGCCATATAGACCGGCGGCGGAGCATACACCGGCGGTGTGCCGATATAGAGCGGCGGCGCATAGAATCCGAAGTAGACGCGGGGCCCGTACCAGCCGCCATAGCCACGGTAGGCCTGTGCGGCCGACGAGAGTCCTGCGACCAGGCAAACCGTCAGCAAACAAATCTTGATTTTCATGGGTCGACTCCTGTTTCCCGCGGGGGCCGTCGCCGACGAGCGTTATAAACGAACATTCTTACGCAAGACTAGGCCAGCAAAGACGCTTACGGGTTTGCCTGACGCATTTGTAAGCCTTCTTGCGCTGCATCGGTCAGCCAATCCGCAACGCTGTTCTATCGACTAGATATCGACATTTCGCCCAACGCACCGATGCGAAAAGAGTGCGGGGCCATGCGGGGATGAGGAATCAAGGCCGTAGACTTCGCAGATTGTGCAAACTTAACCCGGCATGAGAGAGGAACACGGGCCGAATTTCTAAGATACTTCGACGTCGATCCGCGCTGCGGCTCGCGCCGGACCTCGAGTTGCCGCTTTTTCCGCCCCATAGACCCTCCCTGCCCTCGCCGGTTAAACTTCTCACTTTCCCTGTGGGCCGGCTTTGCCGCCCGGGCCCGGCAGCCCTCCGGCCGCGGCCTTTGAAAATCGCCCCGGAACAAAGTGCGCACTTATGGACATGGACAAGCTGGTTTCGCTCTGCAAACGTCGCGGTTTTCTCTTTCAGTCGAGCGAAATCTACGGCGGCCTGAATGGCTTTTGGGACTACGGACCGCTGGGCGTCGAACTCAAGCGAAACGTCAAGGAAGCCTGGTGGCGGGACATGATCACCGGCCACGACGACCTTGCCACGCCCCCCGGCGCTCCCTCCCCTTACGAAATGGCCGGGCTCGATTGCGACCATCATCATGCACCCGCAGATCTGGAAGTGCTCCGGGCACTACGATCTGTTCCACGACTTCATGGTCGATTGCCGGGAATCGAAGAAGCGCTATCGCCACGACCAGGTCCGCGGCCGCTGGGTCGAGGCCAAGGGACGCACCGCGTTCATCGCCACGCCAGTCCGGCGGCGAGGAGGGCCTGGCCGAAACCGAGCAACGGGCCCTCAAGCTCTTCAATCTGCGGGCAAAGAACGTCGAGGAACTGGTCTGGAATGGCGAACTGGTATCGCTCACCACGGTCCCGGAATTTTCCCAAGTGCTCGGACCCGACGCCAAGGAACTCGGCACGCTGACGCCGCCGCGCGAGTTCAACCTGATGTTCAAGACCTACGTCGGCGCCCTCAGCGGCGAAGAAGGGGCGGCCTTCTTGCGGCCTGAGACGGCCCAGGGAATCTTCGTCAACTTCAAGAACGTGCTCGACAGCTCGCGCGTCAACATCCCCTTCGGCATCGGCCAGGTGGGCAAGAGCTTCCGCAACGAGATCACGCCGCGGAACTTCACCTTCCGTTCGCGCGAGTTCGAGCAGATGGAGATCGAGTTCTTCTGCAAGCCCCAGACGTCCCCCGCCTGGTACACCTATTGGCGCAACCGCCGCTATCAGTGGTATCTCGACCTGGGGCTGGCCAGCGACCGGCTGCGGCTCCGCGAGCACGACAAGGAAGAGCTGAGCCATTACTCCTGCGGCACGGCCGACATCGAATATGCCTTTCCGTTCTTGCCGCCCGGCGAATTCGGCGAGTTGGAAGGAATCGCCCATCGCGGCGACTTCGACCTGCGCAGCCACATGGAGGGAAAGCTGGTTCGCAAAGGGGACGAACTGGTCGTCGAACTCGACGCCGAAGGCAAGCCCCGGCACAAGGGGAGCGGCAAGGACCTGAGCTATCGGGACGAACTCGGCGGCGAGCGGTTTATTCCGCACGTGATCGAGCCGTCGGCCGGAGCCGACCGCGGCACGCTGGCGTTTCTGTGCGAGGCCTATACCGAGGACGAAGCCCCGGACGAAAACGGCAAAATGCAGACCCGTGTGGTGCTGAAGCTCCATCCCCGCTTAGCGCCCTGAAGGCGGCCGTTTTTCCGCTGGTGAAAAAGGACGGCATGCCCGAGGTGGCGCAGAAGATCTACCGCGAACTGAAACAGCATTTCAACGTGTTTTACGACGAGAAAGGCGCCGTCGGCCGCCGCTATCGCCGACAGGACGAAGCGGGCACCCCCTACTGCATCACGGTCGATGGCGAGACGATGCAGAACCAAACCGTGACGATTCGCGACCGCGATACCCTGAAGCAATGGCGAATCAAAGCGGATGATTGCGCGAGCGAAATTCAAACGCTGATTCGCAGCAAGTAATTACGAAGAATAAAGCCCAGGGATTGCATCCCTGGGCCTCGCAATTGACCATCCGAATCGTCCCAGCCATTCAGGATCCCATTCTCGATGATTCCGGCAATTAGTCAGGTTTGCACGCTGGATGCGCCGTTCGAGAAGGACGTGGAAGACTACGCCGCAGGGGCCTGTCGGGCCACGGAACTGTGGCTGGGCAAGCTCGAAACCTATCTCGAAACGCATTCCCCTGACGATGTGCGCCGCCTGCTCGATCAACACGAAATGGCGGCGCCCGTCGCCAGTTTCCAGGGCGGCCTGCTGACCAGCCAAGGGGATTTTCGCCAGGCCCACTGGAGCAGCTTCGAGCAGCGGCTGGATTTGTGCCGTAAGCTGGGCATCGGCACGTTGGTGGTAATCGGCGACATCACGGGTCCGCTGACGCAACAAGATCTGGACCGGGTCCGGGTCTCGCTGCAGCAGTGCGCCGAAACGGCGGAACCGCGCGGCGTGCGCTTGGCGTTTGAATTTCAAGGTCGCGCGACCCTCGCCAATAATCTGCAAACCGCGGCCTCGTTGGTGGCGGAAGTCGACAGCCCGCACCTGGGCCTTTGCCTGGACGTGTTTCACTATTACATCGGGCCCAGCAAATCCGAGGACTTGGGCTATCTATCCAACGAGAATCTGTTCCACGTGCAGTTCAGCGACCTGGCCTGGCAAGCGCGCGAGTTCGCCTCGGATGCCGACCGCATTCTTCCAGGCGACGGCGATTTCCACCTGGCGGGCATCGTCGACCGATTGCGGCAAATCA
Source organism: uncultured Planctomycetia bacterium (assembly GCA_963807715.1). Classification (GTDB taxonomy): domain Bacteria; phylum Planctomycetota; class Planctomycetia; order Pirellulales; family PALSA-1355; genus CAWECK01. Next base: position 59,866 of record CAWECK010000005.1, on the reverse strand, counting down.
ACTACACCGGCCACGTCTCCGTGGAATTGATGAACCCGCAGATCTGGCAGATCCCGCCGCGACAGTTCGGCGAGATTGCCATGACCGCGCTGCGCAAAGTGCTCGGCCTGGCGAGCATGGAATAGATGCCGCAGCGATGCCGACCACTGCCAAAACAAAGCCCAGGGATTTACATCCCTGGGTTCGCCCCAGCGACGCAGCCGAACAAAGCAACGCGGGCCTTGTCGTGGAACAACTCTTACAGTTTCGAAAGCTTATCGCGCCGTCGGAATCGTTTCACGCGATTTTGCTCGAACGATCTTGCGAATTGACGCACATTGGACGCATCGATCTCTTGTAATTTGTCGCGGGAGCCGAATAATTCATGGGAACGGCGATCCCTGGGGACGGAGGACAGGAGCAGCACTCATGCGGTCATCGATATTGTCCTCGCTGATGTTGTTGGCCGCGATCAGTCTGGCCGGCACAGCCTTCGGCCAACACGTCCATCATGCCCCGCACCCGGTGGTCGGCGTGGCGCCTCATGCTGGCGGGGTTGCGGCGACGGCGCCCAGATCTGCCAGCTCGGTGGTCGTCGAACTCGGCGGCAATCAATACAATTCGTATTCCAACTCCTATTACAATTCGTATTGGGGTACGCCCGGCTTCATGACCGTTGGCTATGGCTATAGTCCCTTTTATCGCTACGTCGGTTGGTATGGAGGCGGCTTTGGCCCGTATGGGTTGCCTCCGCTGGTGCTTCCCGCACAAACCCTGTTTGGCCCGCAGCCGGTTCAGCAGATGATGGGTGGCAATCAGGTTGTGGCCGCCGCACCGGGGCCCATTTTGGCTCCGGCCGGCGAACCAGCCGCCGCGCCGCGGCAGCGCAAGGTGCGCGTGTCGAATGCCGAAACCAAGGCCCGCGCAGGCAAGTTCATTGACTTTGGCGACGCCCTGTTTGCCAAGCAGCGATTTCGCGAGGCTCTGGAACGCTACAAGCTAGCCGCCCAGCAAGCCCCGGACATGGCCGAGATTTATCTCCGGCAAGGGATCGCGGCCATCGCCTTCGGACAATATGATTCGGCCGGCCGATCCTTCCGCCGGGCTCTCAAAATGGAAGATTGGAACGCCGCCCACCTGCAGCTAGATCAACTCTACGGAGCCGATCGGATTGCCAAAGAGTCGCACCTGGAAGCTTTGGCGATGGCCATTCAAGGGGCCGGGCACGATGCCAATCTGCTGTTCGTCCTAGGCATGGAGTTGTACTTCAACGGCCAGCCCGAACGAGCCACGGCCTTCTTTATGCGTGCGGCGCAGCTCGGCGGCAACGACGATCATCTGTTGGATGGTTTTATCCCTGCTGCCGGGCCGGCGGCGGCCCAGCCGAATGCCAATGTCGGGGCGGCCCTGTGATTTCTTGCGGCAAACCGAAAGGTTCGCAGGCCTAATTCTCGGAGGCTGAATTGGCCATCGCCGTGGTCCGAACTTCAGACTTTTGCTGGGGTGACAATTCGCCCAGCCACTTGCCCCGCTGCTGCGGCGTCAGGATTTTCTGGGCCCGCGCCTCTGCCCGGCCGATTAACGTCGCGATTTTTTCCTTGCGTTCGGCGGGCGACTTGGAGGCACGTCGCGATTGCAGCTGGCTCAGCCCGCGAGAGGTGTTATCCAAAAGGCGGCTGATTTCCAGCTTTTGCTTTTCGGATAACTCTAATTCGGTGGCCGTCTCAGCCGACTGAAGAGCCACGAGGCGCTGCAAGATCGCCATCGGCTCCGGCGCGGTGCGCGGTTGGGATGTTGGTTGCACTAACGATTGCCGTGCTTTGTCGCCTGAATCCGCGTCCTCCGCGCCAGCCATTTCCGGCGACGGCTCGTCCGCCGCTTCATCCTTGGCGAGCGAATGAGCCGCCGGGCGGTCGATGGCGGCGGGTTCGTTGTGCAGGCGAAGCGCGAGCCATCCGGCCAGCAACGCCGCCACGCCGAAACAGCCAGCCGCAGCAAGGCGCAGACGACCCGAGCCACGCTTCGCTTGCACGTTCGGTTGGCGCGCGGACAAAAGAAATCGCAGTAAACTTGTCGGCGTAGGCGTATCGTCGGAAATGCGCTTAAGCCCCAAGCGGCGCGTCTTATTTACGTCTTCCACGTATGCTACGACGGCCTGGCAAGTGCCGGACCAGGCTTCGAGGGTGACCACGTCATCCAAGGCGACCTTCGCGTCAGCCGACACCTGGACGCGAAAGCCGCTGGACGACTGTTCGATGATCTCGGCCGAATACTTGTGGCCGCCCACTTTCAACTTTGCGCGGCACTGCTCAGACTGCAAGGTGAAGCGGATATTCTCACGCCGATCGTTTAACATGGTACTCTCGACAGACCCCCGAATGAAGCGGGGCTGATCGATATCCACCCGAGATGGCCCCAGGCAAGTCTAGGTTGAAAAGCCGGGGAAATTGAGGCGATCCGATCTTGGCAACACCCCGCCCATGCGGCGATTTGCCACTTTTCAAACCGAAATTTCCATCTATTCGGCACATCCAGACCGGCAAGATCGATCGCAAATTACCGGCGGAAGAAACTCCCTGCACCGGCTTGAAATAGACGGGACGTGTCACCCGTGATTCGAGAATGGTTTCGTCGTCCCCCCGGACGGGAATTCCGCCGTTCGTCCGGCGCGCTTCCACCAGGCCTCAGGCGGCTTCGCGTTCGGCATCGCTGATGGCGACAGCTTTGTTTTCCCAGGTCTCGGTCCAGACGCAGCCGGCCCAGGAAAAGCCGACGCCGAAGCCAGCCAACAGAGAACGCGTGCCGGGCCGCAACCGTCCGGACGAGCGCAGGTTGTCCATCAGGATGGGGAGGGTCGAGGAGACCGTATTGCCGCAATTCATCAGGGCCATTGGCATGCGGGCTTCCTCCAACTGCATGTACTGACGCAGGGAATCCAACAATTTCCTCGTAGCCTGGTGCATGAGATACATGTCGATGTCGGCGTCCGTCAGGTTGGCGCCGCTGAGCACCTGCTGCACCATTCGCGGGATGATGTCCAGCGTCAACGTGATAATGCCGGGACCGTCCATGTACATCTTGCTGGGCCAGCGCCATTTGGTGCGCGGTTTCAAGGCATTCTCCGGAGAGCGGGCTCCGCCCGTATTGACCATCAAGGCATCCCCCGCGGCGCCGTCGGTCCCGAAGGCGAACGACGCGAGGGAGGGCGTGTCCGCGGCTTCGATCAGCGTTGCCGCCGCGCCGTCGCCAAAGATGGTGCGCAGCGAGCGGTCGCTGTGGGAGATGTACTTGGAATAGGTCTCGGCCGTGAGCAAGAGGATGCGCTGTGCGGCTCCAGAGCGAATCAGCCCGTCGGCCAAGGCCAGCCCATACACGAATCCGGAGCAACCCAGGTTGAAGTCCAGCGCGCCAATGTTGGTGCGCAGCCGCAGGCGATGCTGCAACAGACAAGCCGTGGTGGGAAGCGGATAGTCGGGCGTTTGGGTGCAGAGGAGGATGAAGTCGATCGTGTCGCGGTCGATATTGTCCGCGGCGAAGAGTTTTTCCGCAGCCGCCACCGCTAGATCCGAGGCACATTCGTCCGGCGCGGCGATATGCCGCGCGCCGATGCCTGTCTTGGCAAAGATCAGGTCCAATTTCCATTCGGGAAATTCAGCCGCGAGTAGTTCATTGGTTTCTACCCGCTCAGGCAGATGGATGGCGATGGGGCCGATGGCTGCGTATTTCACCGCGTGAGAACCTCGTCTAAGGCGATAACAGGGCGATATCGCCGGTTGAAAACGAACTGGCTCCCGCCCGCCGCCGGCGCTTCGCCTGCAGAAAGCGTTGCTCTACCCATTTTGACATTGAAGTCAAAATAGGCACAATATGGCGCGAAGTGCCACGCAGCACGCCGCACGAGTGAACTGGGCACGCTTAGGCAGCCCCCCGTTCTGAGTTGCCTGATTTAAGCTCGCGATTGAGCCTGCCGTCCGCCAGCTTCAACCTTTACTGTCGACCGAATGGTTGACGAAACGCTCATTGAACTCCCCTAAACTACCACAGCTATCGCCGCCGGGTCAATCGTGGAACGGCGGAAACTGGTTAGTGCCCAGGCCACACCCCGGACGAGGTCAGCAGCTTGCGTCAGGGACGGCAAACGGCGGCATCCTTGGGAAAACCGGTCGTATTGACGGCACGGAAGCCGCCAAATAACCTACGCGCCGCCAGCTCCTTGGGCCCCTGCCCTGTCGCGACCGGGCTTTTCCGTCGCGTACTAGCCAGCCCACGTCCAAGGAATGACACCCGATTAAGTTGGGCCGTTTTTAGTTGGGGCCGTCGTTTCGATTTGTGTCTCACCGAGGATTCGCGTCATGAGAAAGTTCCCGCCGCTGGTTGATATTCATTGCCACATCTTGCCCGGCATCGACGACGGCGCGGCCGATTGGGAAGAGTCGCTGGCCATGGCGCGGCTGGCGGTGGACGACGGCTTCATCACGATCATTGCCACCCCGCACCAATTAGGCAGCCATCGCCACTTGGCCGGCAAAACCATTCGGGACTTAACGGCCGAATTGCAGTCGCGTCTGCGTGACAGGCGGTTGCCCCTTGATGTCTTGCCGGGGGGAGAAGCTCGCATCGAACCGGACCTGGTCCAGCAGATAGCGACGGGGCATGTGGTTACCTTGGCGGGCCACGGCCGGCATATGCTGGTCGAGATGCCGCACGAGTTCTACCTGCCGCTGGACGAACTGGTCCGCGATCTGGCCGCCGCAAACATCGTCGCGATTGTCGCCCACCCGGAACGGAACCTTGGCATTCTGCGCCAGCGGGACTTCGCCAAGGTGCTGGTCGAGCAGGGCTGCCTGCTGCAAATCACGGCCGAGAGTCTGCTCGGAGCATTCGGCCCAGCGGCTCGCGACCTCGCTGAGTGGCTGGTTCAGCAGCGCCTGGTCCATTTTGTCAGCAGCGACGCGCATGGAGTGGATTATCGCCTGCCGGTCTTAAGCGAGGCCTTTGGCCGCGTGGCGGACCTGGTGGGAAGAGAATTCGCAATCGCCGTCTTCTCGGCGAACCCGGCAGCGGTTGCTCGCGGCGAGGATGTTCCGGATGAGGAGCCTTTGGCTGCGGATGCCGGGACGGCCGTGCTTTGAGGATGCGATACTTTGCATGCGTCGCCAGCTTTGAAGACACTGTCACTTTGAAAAGAATGCCAGGCAAACTGGCAGTGATATCAGAATCGCGAGCACCGCGATCGTGCAGGTTATCATGAAGAAAAGTCCTGGTGCCCTCGCGCGAAGCTTGCCATTCCACCTGGCCTTGCTGGCGATCCTCATCGAGCTTTGGCCGGCCGGGCAGCACGCCGGCGCCGGTGCCGCTCCATGGGCCGACCAGCGCCTCTTTGGGCCGGTCGTCTGCCGAGGGGATTTTGTGCTTGCCGGCTACGAAGGGTTGTTCCGCGAGGTGGCAGCCGTGCAGCAAGAATTGCAGCGAACCCTGGGAATTGCCCCCGCGCGGGAGCCGATTGAGGTGTACTTGTTTCGGGACGAGGGTGCTTACGCCCGACATCTTCAAGGCCGCATGCCCAGCGGCAGTTATCGGCGTGCCTTGTATGTGAAGTCCGCTGGGCCGGGGCAGGTGTTCGTCTTCCGCGGCAAGGAACTGCCCGTCGACTTACGGCATGAGAGCACGCACGCATTCTTACACGCCGTGTTGCCGGCGGTGCCGCTTTGGTTGGACGAAGGCCTGGCCGAGTATTTCGAAGTGCCGGCCGACAAACGGGCCTTTGATAATCCCCACCTGAGTGTGTTGTTCAAAACCGAAGTCCAATTCGGCAAGGTGCCGCGACTGGCACTCTTGGAAGCCCGCCGCGACCTGGCGGACATGTCGGCCGTCGACTACCGCAATGCCTGGGCCTGGGTCCATTTCATGTTTCATGGTCCGCACGAGGCGCACGACGAATTGGTGCGGTATGTGGCAGAGTTGGCCGCCGGCCGCGCGCCCGGTGAGCTTGGCCCGCGACTCGCGCAGCGACTACCAGACGTCGAGCAGCGGTTCGTGCGGCATTTCCGCGCCTGGCAGCGGAAGTAACGCCAGGCGACAATTTGCGACGAACCTGGCACGAATCGTCGAGTTGACCACCGACTGGTGTTGACCGGCTTTCGTCTCCACCTATAATCTCCCCCGCTTGTCGCACTGCGGGGGTGCTATCACTGCAAGGCGCGTCTGTTCCATGCGAACTGCATTTGCCCAACGCCTCGTCGTAGCGATTGTTTGCGGTTCGCTTGGCTGCCAAAGCGGCCCCGGTTTAACATTGTTGAATCGCGGCCCTGGCAAGGCTCCCGTAGTGATTCCGGCCAGTGCGCTGAGCCCGCCTCCCGCCACCCAGCTAGCATCGGCGACTCCGGTCCAACGAGTCAACTACATCGATGAAGTGCCGATCAAAAGAGGGGCCATGAGCGGCGCGGCTTCGACCCAGGCAGTCACTCTGAGCGAACCCGCGGTGGACGCGAAGGAGGACCCAGCCGCGGATTTCATGCACTCGCTGATCCCGGGTTCTGAGCCGACTTTCTATATCGAGAGCGCGGTCATGCGCGGTCAAACGCCCCTGCACGACTTTTTTGTCTCCGACCGCTTCCTGGTCGCCTCGATGGTCATAGCGGCCCTTGTGATTCCGTTTGCGGTGCATGACTCGCGAGAACCCAACCCGCCGCATCATTGAACGGCCTCGACCGTCGTTCGCGCGGCTAATCAGCCGGCTTACGTCGGCCGCTCGGGTAATTCATTCATTAGTCGGCATATGCCGTCCGCTCCGGTAATTGCCCTGACCTTGACCTGGCAGTGACCATCCTGGTACTTACTGCCAGGTATCGTCTCACGATCTTTTCGGCCCATTTAGTCACATCATTGTTTGCCGGATAGCGGTATAGGGATGACGAAACAGTTTGAACCGATCCATGCGCCGCAACCAAAGCCGCCCACGCTCGACGGCATGGATCGCTGGCTGGACCACATAATTGCCGCCTCTCTCGCCGGCGTCCTATTGGTGGCCCCCTGGTTCATGGGTGGCCGGCATCCGCTCGGTCAGCTTGTATTGGTGCTGCTCGCCGTGAGCGGAACCCTTGCCTGGGGCGCGAGCGCCTGGCGACGTAGTGAACCGTTGAACTGGAAGTTGACTCCCGCGCACGGACTGCTGCTGGCAGCCGTGGCATTAGTCGGACTGCAATTGTTGCCGTTGCCAGAACCGCTGTTGCACTGCCTCTCACCGCAGTTGAGGCGGCTGCTACCGCTTTGGTCCGCCCAGGGCGCGGGGCCGGGCAGCTTCGGCCGTTGGTCGCGGGTCAGCGTGGTCCCGGCTGAAACCGGTTCGGTGCTGGTGATGCTGCTGACCTATGGCCTGCTATTCTGCGTGGCAATGCAGCATTTGCGTACAGTGGACAAAATCGAACGCCTGCTACGCTGGCTGGCGTTGTCGGCAGTGCTGTTGGCGCTCGTCGGACTCCTGCAATATCTGTTCGGCAACGGCCGTTTCCTGTGGATCTATGAGCATCCTTATCGTACGGCTACCGGCGTGGCGTTGGGGCCATTCTCGAACGCAAACCACTTTGCGCACCTTTTGGCGCTCGGCGTTGGCCCGCTGGTATGGCTTCTGCAACGCTCGATTCATGCGCATCGTGAAGCGCGGCGGACGGCCGGACAATGGCCGGCCTGCGAAACGGCCACCTCTGGTTGGACCCTGTGGTGGCGCGTGCTCGCCTTGGGCCTGGTGCTGCTGGCCGGGTTGATGACATTCTCCCGTAGCGGCGTCGCCATGATGTTTCTGGCCGCCGCCGTGAGTGCCGGGATGATGTTTCATGCCGGGTTGCTGGGACGCCGTGTGTTACGCGGCTTGGGGATCATTTTCCTGCTGATCGGCGTTTGCCTAGCGATCCACGGCTATCATCGAGATAGCGAGCGTCTGGGCGACTTCGCCGGCGGCTCGCTGGAAAAGCTGATCAAGGATGGGGCTCGGCACAAAATCTGGCTTGCCGACGTAAGGGCTCTGGGAGATTTCTGGGTGCTTGGCGCCGGCGCCGGCAGTCATCGGGAGGTTTATCCTCGCTATCTATCCGAGCCGCGCCCGATCGAATTCAGGCACGTCGAAAATGGCTACTTGCAAGTCGCGTTGGAAACAGGACTGCCCGGATTGGCCCTTTTGATCGGTGGCTTTGCCTGGTGTTTGTCGCGCTGCTACGTGGCGCTGCGCAAGCCTTGTTCCCCTCGTGTCTACGATTGCACAACCGCTGTCGCCGCCGGGTTGTTGGTCAGCGGGGCCCATTCGCTGATGGATTTCGTGTGGTTCGTTCCGGCCTGCATGGCAGTCACGACCTTGCTGGCCGCCTGTGCCGTGCGGCTCTCGCAATTCACCAGCGAGGCCGCGGCGCGGACGCCAAGTTGGACTCTGCGGCTGACGCGCCGCGCCTGGCGCTCGCCAGCCTGGCGTTGGCGTTGGTTGGCGCCTGGATGGTCGACGAGCGGGGCCGCGCCGTAATGGCTGCGCCGCATTGGGAGGCCCACCTGCGAATCGCCCGGGCAAACCGGGGCACGTCCGCCATGCCTGACGATACCGCCGTCAAACATCTGGAACAAATCATCGCCTGGACTCCAAACAACGCGCGAGCCCATATCCGGCTGGCGGCGGCGCGGCTGGCCCGTTGCGAATGGTTGCCGCGCGAGTCGCGCAGCGTGCTGGCTCTGAGCCATGCAGATGTCGCCGATTTGACCGCGAAGGGAGCCACCCCAGATGAGTTGGCCGCTTGGTTCGAACGCGTGGCCGCGGTGCATGGCAACGACCTGGGCAGGGTGCAATGGCACGCCCGCCGCGCGGTGGAACTTAGCCCGCTCGACGGCGAAGGCTACATCTATCTGGCGGAGTTGTCCTTCCTGGCCGACGGGGGCCGCGCGGCCCGCAGCGCGTATGTCCAGCAGGCCATGCAAGTGCGCCCCTTCGATCCCTCGGTGCGGCTGGCCGCCGGCAACGAAGCCGCCCTGGCCGGCGATCTCAACACGGCCATGGACCTCTGGCGCACCGTCTTTAATGCCGGAGCGGATGAGCGGGAGGAACTGGTCGCCTTGCTGGTCGCCAACCAGGTCCCGATCGAACTGGTGCTTGAGCGCTTTCGGCCCGACTTGTACGCATTGCGCGTGCTGGACGCCAAATATGGCCAGGCGCTCCCGGCGGACGCGCTCGAGCCGCTGCTGCGCAACTTTCTGATAGTCGGCGAAAACACGGCGGGCTCGCTGGGTGAAGAAGAGGCGGCTCCGCTGTGGGCCGAGCTTGCCGCGATTCAGAAACGCTTGGGAGAACCGGCAAAAGCCCTGCGATGTTTGCGCCGGGCGGCTGCCGGGCGGCCGAACGATTACCCCCTTCGATTGATGCTGGCGACTCGGCTATGCGACGAACGCGAGTACGCCGAGGCCGAAATGCACCTCAAGTGGTGCTTGCAGCGGCATCCCGAGGATGAGCAATTGCAATCGACCCTGATGGTCGCAACGCGTCGCCGGGCCGAGACGGAATCGTCGATTCCGGCCAACTTGCCAGCCACCCGCCGCTAACAACCGTTCGCCAGGCGCACGGGGGGCCAAATCACTCGCCGCCAGTACCCGCGCCAAATAATTGCTCGCCGATTCGCTCCACTTCTGGCCACCAGGCGGCCGAAAGAAAAACTGGAGCTATCTCTCGACAATGCGCAACCGCCAGGGAGGGCGAGGGTGCCAACTGCCAGCCGCCTGAAATTTTACTATCTTGCCTATTTCGCCAAGCCCGTCGGCGATCGAATTCTCTATCGTACGATTCACCGCTTACGACCACGCAAGATCTTGGAGTTAGGCGTCCACAGCGGAAGTCGCGCTCAGCGCCTTATCTCGCTCGCGCTTCGCTACCATGCCGCGGACGATCTCCGCTATGCTGGCGTCGATCTGTTCGAAGCCCGCCCCCCGGAGGCGCGACCGGGCTCTCGCTCAAACAGGCCCACTGCTTGCTCAAAACAACTGGCGTTCGCATCCAATTGGTGCCAGGAGACGCCTATTCGGCCTTGTCGCGCACTGCCAATTCGTTGCGAGATAACGACTTGATGCTCATCTCCGCCGACCAGGACACAGCCGCTCTAGAGCAAGCCTGGTTCTATGTCCCGCGCATGTTGCACGATCAATCGGTTGTGCTTCAAGAAGTACCAGGCGAACAGGGGGTCACCAACTGGCAACCGGTCTCGCTTGCGGATATCCGGGCTCGCGCTGACCAACAGCAGTCGCGCCGCCGCGCGGCCTGAACCGGCTGCGCCGCGGCCGCACGCGTGAGTGCTCGCCCAATTTCCTGGTCCCTGTGCTCCCACCGGTAATTCTCCGGCGACGTCGAGCGTTCCCTTCGACGAATGTGTCCAACTTGCAGTCTCGTAATCTCCCACCCGGCAGATGCATTTGCGTCGGGCGAATTGTAGGATGAAGCAAGTGGGGCCCTCCAATCGCCTTTCAAACGGGGTATCATTACCGATACTCCAGCGCGAAAAAACGGCATTGGTAACCAGTCGATTACGGATACCGCTGTGCAAAACGATTCAGAACTCGCGCCGAACGATGCCACGCTCGATGCCAGCCCGCAGCAGCAACCGAGTGGTGAGAGCAAGTCCAACCGCTCAGCGGACCCCTCGCCGACTCACTGCCAAAAGATCGCCTTGATCGAGGGAAGCGGGCCCCAACTTAGTGGGGAAACCACCGATCTGTTGCGCATTCGCTTGCGGGCCGCGGCTCTCGTCTTGGTGTTTGGCTTCACGGCCTTTTTCGTGTATCGACTCTTTGTCAAAGCCGCGTATGGCGCTGATCCGGCGCTGCTCACCTACACTCGGCTCGGCGTGGTTGCGATCCTGGGGGCCTGCTCCGCCCGCTTGTGGCGTCGCTGCAGTATTCCGCTGAAGCACTTGCGCATTTATGAAACGGTGATTTTCGGGCTGCCGGTGATTTATCTCGCGCTGGTGCAACGCGAGATCATGCAGCACTTCACCGAGGGGACGCGTTTGCCGAATGTGCCCAGCATGTGGTTTTCGCTCCTCTATGTCTATGCGCTTTTCATCCCGAACACTTGGCGCCGTGCCGCCATTGTATTGGGTGCCATGGCCGCGACACCGATTTTGTTGACTGGCTACCTGGCGTTTGAGCCCAGTCATTGCGGCACGTTGATCTGCGGAAGTCCGACCTATTTGGCCGAAATGACCATGCTGCTGGGGTTGGCCTACGGCACCAGCTTGTACGGCGCGCACATGATCAACCACCTGCGCCGCGAAGCCTTCGAGGCCAAACGTCTCGGGCAGTACAAGCTCTGCCGCTTGATCGGAGCCGGCGGAATGGGCGAGGTTTATCTAGCCGAACACCAAATGATGAAGCGGCCCTGCGCCATCAAGGTCATCCGTCCTTCCAAGGCCACGGATCCCCGGGCACTCGCGCGCTTCGAGCGCGAAGTTCGGGCCACCGCCAAATTGTCCCACTGGAATACCGTTGAGATTTTCGACTACGGCCGGACGGAAGACGGCACGTTTTACTACGTCATGGAATACTTGCCCGGCCTGAGCCTCGCGGAACTGGTCGAATGCCATGGTCCGCTTGCGCCCGCCCGAGTGATTCACTTGCTGCGGCAAACGTGCGATGCATTGGCGGAAGCCCACGATTCCGACCTGATCCACCGGGACATCAAGCCCGGCAATATTTTCGCCGCGCAGCGCGGCGGAGTTCATGATGTGGCCAAGCTGTTGGATTTCGGTCTGGCGAAACGCACGATGTCGACCGAAGACTCGGTCCAATTGACGCAGGAGGGATCGATTGCAGGCTCACCGCTCTACATGTCTCCCGAGCAGGCGATCGGAGACAGCGAGCCGGATGCCCGTAGCGACATTTATTCCCTGGGCGCCGTGGGCTACTACTTATTGACCGGCACGCCCCTTTTTAGCAGCGACAAGCCCCTGAAAGTCATGTTCGCCCACGCTCACGAGGAAGTGACGCCTCCCTCGCAACTTCGCCCGGAGGTCCCGGCCGATCTGGAACGGGTGATCCTGCGCTGCCTGGCCAAGGATCCGCGCAACCGCTTTCAAACGGCCGCCGAATTGTCCGCCGCGCTGGCCGACTGCAATCTGGCCGGCGCTGGACCCGCGCGCCACGCGAGCCAGTGGTGGCAAACCCATACCCACCAGAAACACACGGCTCCTGAGTTGCAGCCCGCGGGGGCCTGACGGCACCGAACCGGACGCGCATCCGGCTCTGCAAAGTCACCCCGTCATCTTGTTACGAGAAAGCTAGTCGCCGCTTCCACGCTTTGAGCACCCGTGAGCTGCTGACGCTGCCAGCCAGTGGCTGTTTTGCGGTACATGACCAATTGAGGAATCGACCCCCCCTGCATCAGCCGCCCGGCTAGCGCTTGCTCGCGGTCGGTGTTGACCATCGCAAACGAGAATTTGGTCAAGACGCCCTGCCTTGTCAGTTGCGGGATCACGGAATGCTTCATGGCCTGGCACGCAGGACACCAGTCGGCTCCGACCAGCACTACGAGCGGCTGCCCGGTTTTTTCCGCCTGCTCGTAGGCGTCTTTGTAAGTAAGGGCGCCTGTCGTAACGGCCGAGACCTGCAAGATGAAGTTCAAAATGAAGTGACTCACGGAAGACTCCTTCGACTGAGTATGAAAAACCTTGCGCTGACGGACTCCCCGGTGCGCATCCATTCCGCTGGTGTTAGCGCCGCTCAGAAAGGGACCAAGTTGACGACCGCGCCGCTTAGGGGTGCGGAAGAGCGGCTTCTGACCGCCGAGAGCGGCACAGGCCGGCCGGCAGTGTTCGATTGTCAGTTGGCAATCTTCCAGAAGGGGGCCGGCTCACGATGGGAGGACGGCTTCTCCGGGCTGGGACGAGCCGTGCTAGCTCGTCAGACTACACAACGTCATTCGAGGCGTCACTGGGGTTATTCAGTCCCTACAGCTTTGCGAACTTACCAAACAGAGCCCCCAGTGTAACCTGGGTTTTATGGGATACAAGGGTAGGATGCGACGAGTTTGCTGCCCTCTGGACCGTGGGATTGCAACCCTGGAAACAATATGCTCGCGATAAGTCTGCGATGCGAACTCCGCTCGCGCAGCCGACTAGGACGCAGTGCGTGTCGCGGCAGGGGTGGGCCCTTTTTCTGAATCTTAGAGCGTTTCGCTAATTGAGTTTGCAGCGCGAGCACCTATATAATTAGCAACCGCACTGAAATGGCGGTAAGCCGATTCCCATCGACGGTTTCTACCGATTTGGCCCAGACGCCTGGCCCCCAGCTGAAAATCAAACATGAAGTTACGCGTTGGCCTTGTTGGTTTGGGGAGTGCGTGGGAAATGAGGCACCGACCGGCACTACGCGCCCTCAGTGACCGCTTTGAGGTCCGCGCAATTTGCGAGCCCGTGTCCCATCGTGCTCAAATCGCCGCGCGCGACTTTGGAGCGACAGCCGTGGACGGCTATCAGGCCTTGGCTGAGCGCGAAGACATCGATGCCGTGTTGGTTCTCTCCGGGCAATGGTTTGGACCTTTACCGATCCTGGCAGCCTGCCGTCATGGCAAAGCCGTGTACTGTGCGGCCGCCTTGGACTTCGAGCTGGGGCAGGCCCGGGCCATCAAGCAGCGCGTGCAGGAATCTGGCGTGGCGTTCGTGGCCGAGTTTCCTCGGCGTCTGGCGCCGGCAACCTTGCGGCTGAAAGAATTGATTGCGACACGCCTGGGCAGTCCTCGTTTGCTGTTTTGTCACCAGCGGGTGCCTACGGAGAGTTCCAACGGAAGCCGTCCGTCGCTGCGGGTGTCGGTTTCGCGGATGCACGATATGGTGGAACTGGTCGATTGGTGCTGTTACGTTGTCGGGCGCGAGCCGACTAGCGTGTTGGGATTGTCGCATTGCTCTGCCACCGACCCCTCTGCCAGCGATTACGAGATGATGAGTCTCGATTTTTCCGATTCGACGGGGCCGGGGACCGGCACGACCGCCCAGATCAGCTCCGGCCGTTACATGCCCGCCATGTGGCCAGAGGCCGTGACCTATCGGCCCCCGGCGGCCTTGCAAGTCGCCTGCGAAAACGGCATTGCCTTCATCGACTTACCGTCGACGCTGATATGGTTTGACAAGGCCGGCCGGCACATGGAATCGCTGGACAGCGAACGGCCCGTCGGGGAGCAGTTGCTGTCCCATTTTCATCGGGCAGTTACTAGTCTGGTGCGCAATTCATCCGGCTTGGAGGACGCCTTCCGGGCAATGACGATCGCCCAGCAAGCCCACGGCAGCCATAGCTGCGGGCAACGCGTGGCAATCACTCTGTAAAATGCTTGACTACAATCAGTTGCAAAGCCGCTGGGATCTTCGCATTTTTGAGCAACAATGGCCTCGCCGGCTTGCCGATTCACCCCCTATGCCGCTTACCCATGGGTATCCTACAATTGAGGCGATTTGTGTCCTACAATTGAGGCGATCCCGTGGCTGCGCGTGAGATCCTGCCGGCCTGTGTGGCGCTCCGACCGATTAACCCTGCTCGCTTGGATCCTGGCAAGGTGTGTGAGAAACCAGAGCCGCTTATGAATCCCAGCTATTCTTCCAGACGCTTGCCGCATCCTGTTTTCGCCCTGCTAATTTGCGGAGCGGTCCTGCTGGCTGGCTGCGGTGAAAAGAGCCCGTTTACCGTTGTGTCGGTCTCGGGCAAGGTGACGTACGAGGACGATTCGCCGATTCCTGGCACCGACTTGCAAATCACCTTTGTGCCCCAAGCACCGCCGGCCAGTCTTAAGGAATACCCACGTAGAGCCTCCGGCACCGTGAGTCCCGCGGATGGCACCTTTGAGTGTCTGACGACAAATGAATACGGGGACGGCGCGACGGTTGGACCGCAAAAGGTGGTAGTCCAGTCGAACAACGAGCAGGGGGAACCGACCGGAGCCGTGCCGCCGGAGTATTCCAGCGTCGCGCAGACTCCACTGAAAACGGATGTCTCGGCGGGTCATGGTCCTTACGAGTTCAAGATAGCAAAACCAACTAAACCGATTAAATAGACTGTTCAATTCAATCATTATACGGGACGCGGCGCGCCACTCAGCGACCGCTTCGAGGAGTTGGACCTTGCATACGACCAATCGTCGGGGGTTTACCCTTATCGAACTGCTGGTGGTCATTGCCATCGTCGGCATTTTGGTGGCAATGTTGTTGCCGGCCGTGCAGGCCGCGCGCGAGGCGGCGCGGAGGGCCCAATGTGCCAGCAACCTCAAGCAATTGAGCGTCGGACTGATCAGTTACCACAACTTGAACAGCACCTTTCCGCCGAGTTCTAGCTGGCCGGGCGTAACCAATTCCAACTATTCACAGGTCGTAAATTCAGGCTACGGGAGTTACGGCCCCAACTGGGTCGTCATGATTCTGCCGCAGATCGATCAGACCTCTCTCTATCAAACGTTCCAGTCGTTTAGCGCAACTCCTGGCAGTCCCAAAAATTTCACCCCAACAATCATCACCCAAACTGTTATCACCCAGAATGTGACCGCCATCGCGACGCCACTCGCGGTGATGACCTGCCCAACCGATACTAACAGTCGCGTAGCGTACAACGGGTCGGGAGTCACGACCATTCCACCAAATCAGCCATGGGCCCGTGGCAATTACGGCGCGAATGGCGGCTTGAATGTCCTGACCGCGTCCGGCGCGTAGCCAACCGGGTTGGCAAGATCCGAATAACCAATACCGAGGCGTCATGGGCTTGGATTGTGCTATGACGCTGGATCAAATCAAGGACGGGGCCAGCAATACGCTGCTGCTCGCGGAACTTCGCGCCGGGCTGATCAGTTCTGATCCAAGGGGCGTTTGGGCCCTGGGAGGCACCTCAAGTTCGCTGTGGGGCCACGGCTGGCAAGGAAATGATAACGGCCCAAACTGCCCTGTCTCGGGGGATCAAACGTTCAACTGTTCGCAAGTTCAAACTCAATTCGTCGGCGGTTCCATCGCCATGATCAAAGTCGGCATGCCCTGTTCCCCCGGTTCTCCAGACATGAACCAGGTACAGACCGCGCAGCATGCACGTGGGAGGAGTTCAGACCGCGTTCTGCGACGGCAGCGTTCATTTCATCAGCAACTATATTCAATTAGGTACTTCCGCCACGGCACTGGGCATTTGGGACATGCTGAATTTGTCCAACGATGGGCAATCGATCCCGGCCGGCTCGTACTAACTTCGACTTGCGGGCAACTAATTGTCGACGCCGCCCTGCCGAGTTCGTTGCCGCTTCGACCGCACGATGCTACGGCCGAATGATCTCGGCCTTCGGCAACGCTTTGGCCAAATCGTCGATCGCCGCCGGGGTCAGCTGCGTGAAGCTCAGATCGAGCTCCGTAAGATTCGAAAAGCCCTTGAGCACCCTGACCGAGTCGTCGGTAATCTTGGTGTCCTTCAATCCCAGCGCATTGAGTTTCTTCAGCCCCTCGATTTGCGTCAGCCCGGCGTCGGTGATCTCGGTCTGCTCCAAGTTCAAGTTTTGCAGATTGGTGAGAGACTTGAGGGACGCGAGTCCCGCGTCGGTGATGCCCGTGTGCCAAAGGTCGAGCCGTTCCAGCGACGGCAGGACTGCGATGGCCGTCAAACCGGAGTCCTTCGTGAAGGTTTCAGCCAGGTCAAGCAGCCGCAGCTTCTTCATACCCTTGAGATTTTCCAGCCCGGGTCCTTCCACGGCCGTGCCCCGTAGCTCCAGGCGTTTCATATCTTTCATTCCGGCCAGATGGGGCAACGCGGCGTCCGACAGGTTGGTGCGCATGACATCCAATTCTTCCATATGGGTCAGACCGGCCAGCGCCGCCATGCCGGCGTCGGTAATCTGGCTGTCTTCCACGGCCAACCCTTTGAGCTTTTTGAACTGGGAGATGGTCTGAAGTCCGGCGTCGGTGATCGCCGGGCAGCGCAGCTTCAGACGCTCCAGGTTCGGCAGGTCTTTGAGGAATTCGAGTCCGGCATCAGTGATCAGCACGCAGCCCCGCAGATCGAGCACGCGCAACTTGCTGAGTCCCTTCAGGTGCTCCAGCCCGCCGTCGGAGAAGTTGTTGTACAGCAGAGCCAACTGAACGAGATTGCCGAGCTTGGCCACGGGAGCGAGGCCGGCATTGGTGAGATTCGTGGAGCGTCGCAAGTTGAGCGACTTGAGGTTCGTCAGGGCCGGCAATTTTTCCATGCCCTGATCCGTGATTTCGGTGTTTTCCAGTACCAGGTCCGTGAGGCCGGTGATTTGGGCGATCTGGCCGACTCCCTCGTCCTTGATTTCAGCTCCCCAGAGTTCCAGGCGGGTCAAATGAGGCAGCCCCATGAGGTGGATCAGGTCTTTGTCGGTGACCGGTTGATTGTTGAGATTCACGCCGACGACCTGGTGATCGGCGTTGTAGTCCAGCTTGGCGTTGAGTTTTTCGAGCGAGGCTACGTCGGCCCCGTTATCCGCCTGCTTGGGCGCGTCGCTTGATCCGACAGCCAGTGCTTTTGCGGCCGGCGACTCTTCCACGGCGGTATCCACGGGATTGCGGCCGGAATTGCAACCGGCCAAGAGAAGCATGAACGACACCAATGGCAGCCAGGTCGCGCAACGCATGAAGTTTTCGACTCCCGAAAAGAATGCCGGCCAAACCGCCTGAGAGGGGCAGCGGAACAAATCGGTATAAACCATTACGATACACAGGCCGTGGAGCGCGCGGAAGTAGGGCGCGGTGCGATGCCGAGACTTCCTGGGGCTGACGGTCATCGTCCTCGGTCGCTCCAAAAGTCTGCTTGCCAGCGGCAACCCCAAAAAAACGCCGGCTCCCCGAGAGGAACCGGCGTTTTAAAGTGCTGCCACAGTAGATCAACAGGCCAGAAGATCGCGCTTGTCAGATCGAATACCCATCGCGATAGGTCGGCTTGACAATGCCGTCGACTTCGGGGGCATTCGTGGCCTTCAGGTTCTTGGCGTCCCAGTCGATCTTCTTGCCCGAGATAAACACGGCCAGGTTGCCCAGCAGGATGGTCTCGCTCAAGGGACCGGCGTAGTCGGGGAAATTCGACATGGCCGGCGGACCGCCCTTGATGGCCTCGGCGAATTCCTTGAAGTGGCCGGGCGACTTCGTGAATTCCACGTTTTCGGGCTTCGTGGCGCCTCCCAGCATCTTGTAATTGCCGCAGTAGTCGCCCAGCGCCAGCAACTTGCCTTTCTCGCCGACGATCAAGGCTCCGCTTCCTTCCAGCTTTTCGCCGTCCAACATCTCCGCGTCCGGCCGCTTGCCGCCGTCGTACCAGATGGCCTTTACCCCGGGCCGCTTGTCGTTGGCCGGGAACTCAAACGTGATCACCGACCACTTGGGATAGCTGTCCTTGTTGTGACCCGAGCTTTCGGCCTCAACCGAAATGGGGTCGCGCAGGTTCAGAGCCATGAACGGCATATTGAAGGTGTGGCAGGCCATGTCTCCCAACGCGCCGGTGCCAAAGTCCCACCAGCCGCGCCAGGCAAACGGATGATATCCCGCGCCGTAGGGACGCGCGGGGGCGGGGCCGAGCCACAAGTCCCAATGCAGATGCGCCGGCGGTTCGGCCGGAGCCGGGCGATCGCCACCTTGCGGCCAAATCGGACGATTGGTCCACACGTGGACTTCCTTCACCGTGCCCACGGCGCCACTCTGGACGACAGCCGCCGCCTCGCGCAGCGGACTCCCCGCAGTGCCTTGGTTCCCCATTTGGGTCGCGACCTTGGCTTCCCGGGCAATCTCACCTAAACGCCGGGCTTCATAGATGCTGTGGGTTAGCGGCTTTTGCACAAAGGCTGCCTTGCCGGCTTTCATGGCCAAGGCGGCCGCGGCGGCGTGGTTGTGATCGGGGGTGCTGACCGTCACCGCGTCGATGCTCTTGCCGACTTCGTCGAACAGCTTGCGATAGTCGTTGAACTTTTCCGCATTGGCGAACTTATCGTGTTTGGCCCGACGGTTCAACGTATTGTCGTCAACGTCGCAAATAGCCACGATGTCGCCGTGTTCCGAGGCGTCTTTCGAATCGCTGTCCCCTTTGCCGCCGACGCCGATGCAGGCGAAACGAATCACTTCATTCGGCGAATTGGGGTCATCCTTCGCGGTGGCGCTCGACCAATAGCCCACTCCGGCGGTCAGAGCGGCGCCGGCCGTGGTCGTTTTGATGAAGTCGCGGCGCGATACGTCGTGTTGTTTCATTACTTCGATCTCCTCGTGACGGTGTGGCAATCGGGATGGTGTGGCAATCGAAACTGTTGGCAATCGAAAGAAACTGGGTGGCAATCGGGATGCTCTGGGAGGGTGACGCCAGCGGCCGGCCAATCAAGAATTCATCACCGCAACAAGCGGCAAGACTCTTTTGCGCGGGCCCTGAGGGGGCCGCAAGGGGTGACCGCACGGGCATCACAAAGCGTTTATCTTAGCTAGGGCCCGGCACGATTGCAGCCCCGTTGAGGACGGATGGGGAAAAAAAGACGGTGGCCGGGAATACCCGGTCACCCGGTCAGGGCGATCTCGAAGCGATGCATTTGGCTCGAGAATGTCACCTTGTCACCCTGCCTCAGTCGAGTTCTTCCAGCCATAGCCGGATCTCGTTCTCGTACTCGCTGGCCAAATCGCCTTTGATCAGTTGGCGATGGAAGCTGGCGGCCCCTTCCTTGACCAGATCGGCCGCTTCGGCGCTGGGGAAACGCCGCATCGGATCCGGCGCGATCAGGCCCCGGCAGAAATTCATCAGCAGCTCATTGCAGACCACTTCCTGGGGTAGAATCTGGCGCCAGCCGTTGCGGCAGCAGGCGTTTGGCTTCGAGTAGGTCCCGATAGCTCGACAGGCCGGCGAAGGGCTGCTTGCCGGCCAGCATCTCGATGAGCACATATCCCAGGCTGGCCAGATCGCTGCGCGGCGTGCAGTCGCCCCCTTCCAGCACTTCCGGGGCCGCGTACGTCGGCGTGCAGGTGCGCTGCACGGGCAAATTCGTCAGTTCGAAGGCGGAGCCGATATCCACGATCTTAGCGTTGCCGGTCCGCTTGAGCATGATGTTCGAGGGCTTGATGTCGCTGTGAACGACGCTTTCGCGATGCAGTGCGGCTAAAGCTGCCAGACATTCGCGCGTCACGGCCATGGCCACTCCTGGCTTCAGACGCGGTTGCATCGGACCGCCGGTGACGATCACGTTGTTCAAATAATCCCAACGCCGATTGCTGACGCGTGCCCGGGTGCGGTCGAGCATTTCCTTGGTGAGCAGCCGGCCCAGGTCGTACCCGTCGACCCACTCCATTTCCATGATGCGGATGCGGTTTCGCTCGACGAAGTTGTGAACGTCCAGCAAATTGTCCTGTTGGATTTGTGCGACGCGGACCGCGACCTGGGCGATGCGGCCCATAGCCTCGTCATAATGCCGGGCGTCCTCGTACCGAGCCGGAGAAAATATCTTAAGAGCCACGGGAAGCGTGAAGTGATCGGTTCCCCGGCGTTCGCTCAGATACACAACGCCCTGGCCGCCGGAGCCCAGTCTTCGCGTCAGCCGCAAGTGCTCGGTCCAACTCATGCGCTGTCCGTCGAGAACCGACTGATAGCGCTTCATCAATTCGTCAGGACATCGCAAGGCCGGATGGCCGTCGATGGTGAGTGTTGGATTTCCCTCCTGGAAAGTCGTCGTGGACATGGGGTCCCTCTCATCGTTCCCGTTCGTGTTCAAACCACGCCTTGTGGCCCGCGCTTGGCGGCATCCTTCTCGCGAAGTGCCACCGCTACCATCTTAGACACTGGGAACGCAAGTCTCCAGCCAAGAACGTCGCCATTTGGAGATAAAAACCTTCAATGGTGCTAGCTGCGTGGGAAATCAAAGCTAAAGCAGCCTTCGCTGGTCACGCGCAGCATGCACGACGCGGATTATCTCCACTCCGTCGGCAGTTGGCCAGTAGTAGATTATGTAGTTACCTACGGCGTGGAAACGCGATTATTTGAATCGCTTAGTCTGCCGTCGCTGGCCCATCTCGGGTTGGGTTGCAAGCAGTCGAAACACTTCCTCCGTCCGATCGAGCCAGTCGAGCGCTGCGGAGAGATTGTCGGCGGCGATATAGTCAACTATCCGTCTGAGGTCCAACTCGGCCCGACTCGTGCGGCGCACCGCGGGCATTACGCGTTGCCCTGATGCTTTCTGGCGGCGACTTTGTAGGCGTACTGGCGCAACCGCGACCAATCTTCATCGGTCATTGGTCGGCTAAGACCGGCTTCAGCCTCGTCGATTCCCTGTTCGACGGCTTCCATGTGTTCGTCCGGCACGAAAGGAATTTCGTCGGTCTTTTCGCGCAGCGCAGCCACAGCGGCATCAAGGGCGGCTTCCTTAGACGGAAACAGCCCCCCGGCAACGATCCGTTCGAGATACTGCTCATTCTGTGGCGATAGTTCATGCTCCACAAGCTTTAGCCTAAAATGAGCGTAGGTTTTCGGGAAGAATTCACCCGTTTTAAAAGGCTTCTCGCGACCCGGCGTTACTCTGAGCCGTCCGCACTGGAAACCCCAACCGCTTATCCACCAGATTCCTCAACGGTTGGCCGGCCAGATAACGATGCAAGTTATCCGTGAAAAAATCGGTCATCTGGTCGATCCGTCGCCGGCTTTGCCCGCCCACGTGCGGCGTGATTATCACGTTGGGCTGGCCCCACAAGCGGCTCGAAGCCGGCAACGGCTCTTCAGCCGTCACGTCGACTCCGGCGCCCCATAATTGGCCCGACTCCAACGCCGCGACGAGCGCCTCTTCAACGACCAGCGGGCCACGGGCGACATTGATCAGAATGGCTCCGCGCCGCAGGCGTGCCAGCACTGCGGCGTCAATCATGCCCCGCGTGGCATCGGTCAATGGGACCGCCAGGACCAAAACGTCGACCTGTGGCAGTAACTCGTCGAGTGCCGTGTGCGGCAGCAGGGACTCGACATAATCCGGCTTGTCGATCGGAAACATATCGGTTGCCAGCAGCCGCACCCGAAACGGACGCAGCACGGCCGCGATCCGCCTGCCGACTCCCCCGAAACCGACGATGCCGATCGTCGCGTCGTGCAAATCGCGCGTCGGCCGGCGAATGAACTCGCGGGCCTGCTGGGCCCGAAAAAACGTCGGCAACCCGCGCAGCAGCCCCAGCAGCAACGCCAGGGCTTGTTCCGAAACCTGCTCGGCAAGCACTCCCGAGGCGCTGGTCACCGTGATGTCGGACGCAATCACCGACGGGACCAGGCAGTGATCGAGACCGGCGGCCGACGACTGAATCCAGCGCAATCGCCCGCCGCTGACCACGGCGTCCCAATCCAGCGGAACCTTGGCGTGTCCGCAAAAAATGTCGGCCTGGTGAATTTCGCGGGCAATAT
The DNA here is from genome assembly GCA_963807715.1 of uncultured Planctomycetia bacterium. Lineage (GTDB taxonomy): Bacteria > Planctomycetota > Planctomycetia > Pirellulales > PALSA-1355 > CAWECK01. The sequence goes on along the minus strand of CAWECK010000005.1, from coordinate 37,498 downwards.
GTTCCTGGCCGGCGTCCATCAGTTCGGCGGCGGGAGCGGCAGCGGCGATTTGCGCAATGTGCCGCGGCTCGACAGGATAGCAAAGGACAATTCTCATCGTGCTATTTGTAGCTCCCAAGGGGCCGCGCCACCAGCCGAGCGGCCGGCATGAACCAGTGTTTCCACCCGAGCGGCCGGCGAAAGCCGACTGAGGTCCGTCAAAGCACTCGGCCCGATAACCCAGGAAAAAGAACTTTCGACCCTGGATGGCAACCCGTCAGGGATTTACAATAGTTCGGTTAGACGTGGTTTGCATCCCACCGGCGCGCGGCGTGGTCCCTCGAGTCTTAACCGGCCCGATCCCTTGCTGCCCCTCTCTTTCAATACGGACCGGCCCTGTTTTCGGTCGGCGGAGGTCTGCACGCAATGCGTGATGGTGTCCATTATGGTCTATTGACCATGTTCGCGCTCGTCCTGTTGCGACTGAGCATCGGCTGGCATTTCTACAGCGAAGGGACGCACCACGTCACCGATGCCGGTTGGTCGAGCGAGGGTTTCTTAAAGGCCGCCAAGGGTCCTTTCGCCGACAAGTACCATGCCGTTCTGCCAGACTTTCACGGCTGGGAAAAGGCACTCTACGCCGATAGCGAAAAAGACCCCGTCGCCACCGGCGCCCAGCGCATCAGCGACGATTTCGAAACGTATTTTCACAACTTCCAGCGCCGACACCAGCTCGCTGAAGAGCAATTGGACGCAGCCAAACAAACCCTCGGGCGCCGGCAGGTCCAGTTGAACGACTGGGTGGCGGATAACCTCAAGGCGATCGAGGATCACATCCACGAGTGGCACCGCTTGGAGCAGGCACGCAGGGAAGCCACGGCCGATGACGTTCCCTTTCAAAAGAAGCGGATCAGCGAAAAGCAATCGCTCCTGAAAAAGGAGGCCAGCGGCTGGTTGGCCCAGTTGCGCGGGATCGAAACGGCTTACCATGTGGAATTGGCCGAACTGCTCGATGCAAGCCAGATTGCCTTGGACCCGCCGGACTTCGACAAGACGACGCTGGAGAGAATGGACGATGTCATGGCCTATGGCATCACCGGCATCGGGGTATGCCTGCTGCTGGGACTCTTCACCCGGCTGGCAAGTCTGGCCGGCGCCCTGTTTCTGCTCAGTGTCGTGCTGAGCCAGCCGTTTTGGATCCCGGACACTCAGCCCACGTTCAATCAGGCCGTCGAAATGTTCGCCTTGCTCGCGCTCGCCACCACGCCGGTCGGCCGGTGGGGCGGGCTCGATTTCTTCATCCATTATTTGCTGCGGCGCGAAAGGCATCAGCCATGAATCCTACTCCCGAACAGAAAGCCACCGGCAAAACGAAGTTCCAGTCCACGGTGGGCATGAACCGCCGCGACTTCCTCAAAGGAGGAATCGCCGCCGGAGCCGTATCCGGAGCCGGCCTGGGGGCGATGTACTTCGGTTACGAGAAGTCGGTGAGCAGTCCGCTCCGCATCGGCTTCATCGGCACCGGTGACGAAGGCAATGTGCTGATCAATGCGCTCACGCCCAGCTACCTGCAGGTCGTAGCCATCTCCGACATCCGGCCGTTTAACGTGCACCGCGCCTTCCACGGCGACCATGCCAGCGAGAGCGCCCTGAAGAATCGCTGCGGGCTGATGACCAAATACGGTTGGAAGACCGAGGACGAGGCGCGCCGCAACGTCAAGGTCTACGACAAAGACTACCACGACTTGCTGAAAGACCCGAACGTCGAAGCCATCGTCTGCGCCCTCCCCTTGCACTTGCATGCTCCGGTCGTGATCGAGGCCATGAAAGCCGGCAAGCACGTGCTGACCGAAAAGCTGATGGGGCACAGCATTCACGCCTGCAAGGAAATGGGCCGCGTCGCCAAGCAAACCGACAAGATCCTGGCCGTGGGCCATCAAAGGCATTACAGCATCCTGTACGACAACGCGGTCGACACGATCCGCCGCGGCACCATCGGCGACATCCATCACATCCGGGCCCAATGGCATCGGGGCAACTTGCCGGGCAAGGATAGCTGGCAGCCGCCGCTGCCCGACGAGAAAATGGCCAAGCGCTTGGCCAACATGAAGCGCGAACTCGAAGGATCTCGCGGGGCCACGATCGACAAACTGACGACCCTCGTTGCCCAACTGGAAGCCCAATTGGCCGACCAGGTGGTCAACGCCGAGGATTACGGTTACCAGGAAATGACGTTGCCAGACGGCAAAAAACGCTCGGCCCTGGAAGAACTGATCCGCTGGCGGCTGTGGAATCGGACCGGCGGCGGCCTGATGGCCGAGTTGGGGAGCCACCAACTCGACGCCGCGGGAATCTTCATCAGCGGACTGCGGAAGGACGGTGAAAAGGCCCTGCCCCTCACCGTCTCGGCCGTGGGCAACCGCAACTTATTCCCCGTCGATCGCGACTGCGAAGACCACGTCTACTGCATCTACGAGTTCCCCGGGCCCGAATACGAGCACGATCCGAGCAAGGTGATCGGCGTGACCTATTCGACGATCAACGGGAACGGCTGGGGCGGTTACGGCGAAACGGTGCTGGGGACCAAGGGAACGCTGCTGCTGGAACGCGAACAGGACGTGATGTTATTCCCCATCGCCGACGATGAGTCGGTCAACGTGAGCACGAAGGTTGCCGTGACCAAGGCCAATTCCAGTGCGCCGACACTCGACACGACGCAAAGCGGCGGTGGCGAAGCGGCAGCCGTGGGCAAGCAGGCGCTCGACGGCCCGGTGAGCCGCGGATATACCGAGGAGCTCGAACACTGGGCCTGGTGCATCCGCACTCCGGATCCCACCCACTTGCCGCGCTGCAATCCCAAGGTGGCGCTGGGGGACGCGGTGATCGCCTTGACCACGAACATCGCCATGCGTGAAAACCGGCGCATCGATTTCAAGAAGGAATGGTTCGACATCGACTCGGACGAAACGCCCGAGAACGTAAAGCCGGACGTTACCCGTTACACTTGATTTTGCCACGACGCTTGACTTGCAGCCGGCACCTTCCCTGGGGGACGCCCAAAGTAGTAGGCTCACTTCGTGTGCCGTAACCGGCGCGACTTAGAGCCTTCGCTTGAAACCCAATGTTGCCCGCAGCTACGGCACACGGAGTGTGCCTGCTACTTTCTTCCATTTCACAGCGAGGGCCCCATCATGGAGCGTTGGCCGATCGGCGTTTTTGCCAGCATTGATGCCGGCCTTGGAGTCCGGCTCGAGGTAGCGGCCGAATTGGGCGTTACGACCATTCAATTGCACGCGCCGCATCAAGCGCATCGCACGCCGGCCGAAGCCGATCGCTTTCTTGATCGGCTTGCGGAATTGGGCCTGCGAATCACGGTGGTCTTTGGCGGGTTTGACGGCGAAAGCTACGCCGATATTCCCACCGTGGCAAAAACCGTGGGCTGGTGCCGCCGGCCACCCGCGCCGCCCGTTTGCAAGAGATGAAGGAAATTTCCGATTTCGCGGCTGCCTGGGAGTGAGCGCCGTCGGTCTGCATCTCGGGTTTGTGCCGCACGACACGGCCGATCCCTTGTATGGCGAGGTGATTGACGGTCACTCGCGAGTTGTGCGACTACTGCGCGCGGCCACGGCCAGACGGTGAATTTGGAAACCGGCCAGGAAACGGCCGATGCCCTGCTCCGCTTTCTGAGCGACGTGAAGCGAGACAATTTGTTTGTCAATTTCGACCCGGCCAACATGATCCTGTACGGCGCCGGCGAACCGATCGCGGCGCTCGAAAAACTTGGTCCTTACGTCCGCAGCGTCCATTGCAAAGACGGCCGCTGGGCCGCCAAGCCCGGCGAGCAGTGGGGCTCCGAAACGCCGCTGGGCGAAGGGGACGTCGGCATGGAGCGTTTCCTGGCCACCTTAAAAAGACTGGGCTACTACGGCCCTTTGACTATCGAACGCGAAATTCCTCAGGAGCCCGTACGGCAAAAAGCGGAAATCGGCCGGGCGATCAGCCTGCTTAATCGGCTAAAGACGCAATTGCTGACGACGGAGGGATGATCGCTTCTCTCGTAGGGCCGGCCGTGGCAGGGTTTACTGCGCGGTTGCGGCCGATACAGCCGGCCCTTTGGTAGGTTCGTTCGATTCAGGGCTCGACGGCGGAGGCAGCGCCTTTGCCGGCAATAGCGTGGCATCGTCAGCCGACCGTTCAAACGCTTGCAAATCCCGGGCGGCTTTCGCGGCGAGCGGATGCTTATTCGCCTCGTAGACTTGCCGGCGAGAGCTCAGAAAGCCTCGGGTCCAGGGGACGTACGGCTCAAAAGCGAGAAAATCCTGGAGTTGCTCCTCGCTGGGGAGCAACTGGGCTATCGCCAGCTTCGTCGCCAGCCGCCGCGAATCCAGGATGCGCACGGCGAACGGTTCGTCCAGCGCAGCCCGCAGGTGCGCGAGCCCGCCGCACGTCAGTCGCCGCCAATTCCAGCGCCAAGCTGAGTCCGCCGTCTGCCAGGCGTTCAGACCAGGGGCGCCTCGCAGCCGCTCCAGGCCGCCACGAGCCGCGTGGTGGCCATTTCCGGCCGGCCGCTCCGGGTTGCCAAAAGGGCGGCGAGAAATTCGGCGTCGGTGGGTTGGATCAGGCTCAACCGTGCGACCCATGGATCCGCCAGTAGGCTCCCCTGCTCCGCATAGGCATGGGCCAGCAGGCGTTTTACAGTCAGGCTCATGGCCGGCGTTTCCTGCGATTCCCACAACTGAATCGCTTCGTTCATATGCCCTAGCTGGTAGTGCTGCAGGGCGGCCAGACGCAGTTGCTGGTCTTGATCGAGCGAGAGTTGCAGGGGAATTTCTTCCCCTTCCGCGATCCAGGAAAACAGCCGCTCGTCCGTCACGCGCTTCCAATCGACGTCTCCAGTCAGCGGAAGTCGATCGTCTTCAAGGCGGCTCGCGGCCTCTCGAAGCTCTTTCATCGAGAACAGGTTTTGCCGGCCCAGGGTGCGCGCCAGGCCGTATTCGAGGATGTTCTTGTCGTCGGTATTGATCGGCACTTGCTGCGCCGCGAGGACCGCGTTGATCAGCTTTCGCCCCGCCAGATAATGCGATAATAAACCTTCCAGGTCGCTGGTGCGCCAGACATTGGCCAAGGCGGAGCTGAACGGTTCGCTGCCGATCTTCGAGCGGAGCGTTTCGGCGGCGTGCTCTGGCGGCCGCCGCCCACACACGAAGACCATGTCCCCGGCCTGGTTTGCCACAGTTCGATGTGATCGAAAACGCCGCTCAGCGTGGCCATCACCGTCCGCACGGTTCGCGTATCGATCTCGTAGGTTTGCAGCCACTGCAAGAAAAGTCCGTCGTCGTTAAGCCGAGTCAGCAGCGAGCGGTAGAACTCTTGCGTATACAGTCCCGCGATGCCCGTGCGGTAGGGATTCGAAGGTTCGGAGATAATCAGGTCATAACGGGCCGGCGAAGTCAGCAGAAACTCGCGGGCATCGTCGTACGTGAGCGATATTTTCGGATTGTCCAGTGCATGGCGATTGGCCACGGCGCAAGCCTTGGCAACCTCGACCATCACCGGTTCGAGTTCGACGACGTCGAGCCGCTCGATCGAATCGACGTCGGCCAGCCAGCCGGCACTTTCCCCGGTTCCCAGTCCGACGATCAGCGCCGAGCGAGGTTCCGGATGGAGCAAAGCGCCGATCAGCGGCAACATGATCTGCGTTCCGGCGTCGCTGGCGGCATTGCCGTCGCTTCTGCCGTTCACGTAAAACGCCAGTCCGTTGTCCGCGAACAGCGCCACGCTACTTTCAACTCCGTCGGCCTCCCAGATCGTGGCTCGACGGAGCCAGTTAAGCTGATTACGCAGCATATTCGGCGCGGGATCGACCAGCACGAACTGCCCTGCCCCGATGCCGGCGTGCCGCCACACCGCGGTGGGTCCCAGCGATCCAATCGCCAGCAGTGCACAGCCGGCACAGGCCAACGGCAGAATCGCATCCCGAGCCCGCAGCGTCAGCAAGGGATTACTGTCCCCATCCCCGTCCCCCTCATCAGCGCCGGCAGCCCGGCGGCGGAGAGCCCCTTGCGCAAGCCAACTCCAAGCCAAGAGCAACACTGAGCACGCAAAGGAGCACGACCACCAATCGCCAGGCTCCCACGGCCGTGAACCAAGGGAGCAGCCCGAATCCGCCGGCCAAGGAACCGGCAATCGCGCCGGCCGTGTTCCAGGCAAATGCGCTGCCGACCTGGCGGCCGGCCTGTCGCTCCCCCTGCCCCAACAGCGCAATGAGAAGCGGAAACTGAAATCCGCTCACCACGGCGGCCGGCAGAACGACCAGCGCGGCGATCGACATCCAGGCCACAACCGCTCCCCAGAACCCGAGACCTTTCAGTTCGGCAACCAGCGCGGCGAAGACAGCCACGCGGTCTCCCAGGGCGAAGGGGACGGCGATGCACAGCCCTTCGACGGCAATGGTCAGTGCCAGAACGTGGCAGCTCGTCCGTCGCCGGCACGCCAGGATCGCATAGGCCCAGCCACCCATGCCAATGCCGGCCAGCACCACGGTGAGAATGATCCCGAAGGTGTACGTGCTGCCGCCCATCAAGGGCGCCAGCATTCGATACCAGACGATTTCCATCAGCAAGAACGCGAACCCCAACGCGGCCGCCGTGGCGTACAGCGGCCAGCAGCTTCCGCGGGAATCAGAAACCAGGGGGACGGGACTCGTTGTAACGATTTCTTTATCAAAAACGGCGTCGGTCCGATTTCGTTGCTCTTGGTGCTTTCGTCGGGCCAGCAGCAGCGCCAACAGCGCGGCGACAAAATCGGTAGCCGCGGCGATCAACAGCGTGCCGCGCGTGCCCCACGATTCCAGCAGCCACAGCGTGCTGCACGCGGCTCCCAGCACCGCCCCCACCTCATTCAAGCCGTAAAGCCAACCGACGCTGCGCCGCTGCCGGTCGCCCCGATCGATGACGGCTCTCACCGCCACGGGGAGCGTGCCTCCCATCAAGAACGTCGGGACACCGAGGGCAACGGCCGAAAGTCCCAGCCGCACGACGGCCGAACCCAAGCCACCCAGACGCGACTGGCCTCCGAGCGCCGTGTAGACCGTGCGCACCAGGTCGATCAGGAATGGGCTGACGGCGCTCGTCGCGGCGATGCCCAGCAGCAAGGCTCCGTACCAGCGCAGCGGACTGGCTATCCGATCCGCCAATCGTCCCAGCACGGCGCTGCCCGCGCCAATGCCGGCCATGAAAATCGCCAGCACGGCGGCCGTCGCGGCCGTCGTCGAACCGAACACCAGACGGAACTCACGGAGCCAGCCGACTTGCAAAACCAGCGCGGCAAAGCCCGACATCGCGAGCAGGATTCCGACGCTCCAGACTCGGTGTTTCATAACGAGGGTCTGCGGCACGACAAGACGCTATCTTTCACGCTGTCGACGAATCGCCGTCGCTCAAGTGGACTTTGACTGCGCCATCGATCGCGCCGGGTACTCTAGTGTACCTTATGCCTCATGCCTGACATCGGGCCGTTAACGCTTTGGCCGGCGTGGCCGCAGCAACCACAAGGCCGCCAACACCGGCACGACCAACAGCAACGCCTTGGGCCGCCACATGACGATCAGGCCGGCGATCACCACGGCGATCGTCAGCCAGCGAGGCAACTCGCTCAACTGCGGCAGAGCGAGCCACAAAAGCCCCATAACGATCGCCGGTCGCAAGCAGGCATCGGCCAGCGAGACGTCGCCGGGGAACCACACCCGGAGCAGCAGCGCGCTGAGAAACAAGAGGATCGCGATCCATCCAACCGTAGGCCGGTGCATGCGGCAACCGTCCTACAACCGGTCCAATGTGTCGATCCAGCCCACGAGCGTCTGCAATTCCGAGCCCGTGAGATACTGGCCTTGCTGAGCGACGTCCTGCACGGTCACCGGAAACTTCAGGTCGCGGAGGCGTTTGATGCCTGCTCCAAGCTGGGGGGAGAAGATGGCGACATTGGGCCGCGTGGTGTAGAACGCCAGCCGTTGAACGGGATCGTTCTCCGGCGGCTGAACGAGTGCCGGCAGCGGCGCGTCGACCGTCGCCACGGCGCGCACCAGATCGCGATTGGCAAACCCCACGACGTAGGCCAAGGCGCCGCCCCCTTCCTGGCCATGCACGACGATTCGCGCGGGGTCGACCTGGTAGTTGTCCAACACCTCTTTCATCATGCGGCGAATGAACTTGTTTTCCGTGGGTTGCCAGCGCGAGGGCTCGGCCGACTTCGGCGCGAGCAAGATCAAATCGTGGGCATCGCACAACGGCTTCCAACGGTCGAGCAGTTCGTCCTCTTTGTACCCACCGGCTCCATGCAGCCATACAACCAGGCCGTAAGCCACGTCCGGGTTGTACGATTCTGGCACATAGGCTAGACAAGCGTTTTCGAATTCGGGGAGCTTGAGGCTCACCTTGCCCAACTGCGGTTTGTTTCCGTCGGCTTGAGGACCCGCCGCGGCCTTGATTGCCGGGTGAGCCGGTGGCAGTTCGCCCGGCAATGCCTCCGGGAGCCGGCCGAGCGTCACCATCAGCTTCTCAGTCTTGCCATCGCGCAGCACTTCCAACTCGGCGGTCTGTTCGGGCGCCAGGTCGCGAAGCGCCGCGGCCGCGGCCGCCAGATTGGCGACCGGTTTGCCAGAGAGCGAGCGCAGCACGTCCCCCTCTGCGAGCCCAGCGGCAGCCGCCGGACTGTCCGGGTAGACATAGCGCACCATAATCCCATTGGGCTGATCTTTGCCGTCGGCCTGATCTTTGCCCTTGGGTTGATCTTTGACGGAGCGCACCGGCAAGAAACCAATGAACGGGTACTCGTACGGTTCGAGCTTATCCGTGAGCTGTGCGTCAACGTTGATTCGCTGTTTGTCCTTGCCTCGCTCAAGCACGAGGGCCACGTGATCCCCTGCGTAATGGCCCCCCAAAACCGTTTTCAATTGCGCTTGCCGCGTGACCGGACGCCCGTCGGCCACGACGACAAAATCGCCCACTTTAATGCCGGCCTTGTAGGCGGGGGAATTGACGCGGCAGGCGGCAATCTCGGCCGGCAGGGAAAAGATGTCCGAACCCTTGAGATTGATTCCCAGGATGCCCGGCTTCAGGTCGTGGCCGTCTTTGAGCCGCGGCAACATCTTGAACACGTGCTCCAGCGGCACGGCGAATCCGATGCCCGAGTCGTACCAATCCACGCCGGCCACTTCGCTGCCGGTGTCCGGAGCCAGCGGAACCAGCACGCCAAGTACCCGGCCGGAAATGTCCACCAAAGGGCCGCCATAGTTGCTGGGCGACACCTTGGCGTCGGTCTGAATCGCTTTACCCCAAATACGCTCGACGGCGCTGACAATGCCCATCGAAATGCTGGGCCGATCCGCGTCGAACGTCCGTCCGATGGCCAGCGCCCACTGCCCGACGTGGATATCGCTGGTGGGCACGACGGCAGGCACCGCGAGCGGCGCCGTGGTGGCGACCTTCAGGAGCACGAGCTTGCGGTCGAAATCGGTGGCCACGAGCCGGGCGGCAGTGCGAGTGCCGTCCGGCAGCGTCACCAAAATCGAATCCGGCTTTTGAGCGAAGTTGAAGGCGCTCGAAATCAGGTAGCCGTCTTCGGACACGACCAACCCCGTCGTCGAGCCGGTGCCGATCAGCACGCCGCCGACCTGTTCGAGCCCGCCGACCGCTTCGATGCGAACCACGCAGGGGGCCACCCGGGCCACTGCGGCCTTCATGGCTTGCTCTTCCAACTGCGCAAGCGGCTCCGCGGCAACGAGCGGGGGACGTAAGTCCCCTGATAGCCCTGCGACAACCAGCGCGCATGCCCAAACTGCCGTTCGCAAACCCGGCTTAAAACCAACCCAGCGGCGCATGATCGCGATCACAGGTGATTTCATGGTTTCTTTTCGCCATTCTCGGCGGCGATCGCGCCGGACGACTTGAGGACAACTTCCAGCAAGTCCTGGCTGCGCATCAGCACGAGCTTCACATCGTCGCCGGGCGTGAGGCGGGCCAGTTCGTCGCGCAGCACTTTGCACGACTGGACCAGGTGCTCCCCTACGAACAGCACCAGGTCGTCGGTCTTCACGCCGGCCACCGCGGCGGGCGAGCCGGGCCGCACTTCGTCCACGAACGGGGGCGTCCGCTCCAACACGTCCGGGACCAGAGCGATGCCGTACTGCGCTAGATCCACTCCGCCGTCACGTGATTCCGACTTTCCCGGCTGGTCAGGTGGGCGCGGCTTGCCGCTGATGATCTCGTCGACCGCGGACATCATCTGGTCGCTGGGGACCGCATAGTTGAGCCAGGTGTTATTGAGCGCGTTGCGCAGTTCCTTGCCGAGCATGCCGAGCAGCTCGCCGCGAAGGTTGGTCAGGGCTCCACCGGCAGCCCCCGGGTTGTTCGTGATGGCGTCGATCACGTAGACAGGCCCATGATAGGGCGTTTCGAACGTGCCGCGACGCGCATCGAGCCGCGACCGGGCCGCGATGATTCCGTGTTGCACGCTGGCAGCCTCTTCGCCAACCGCGACGCCGAACAGATTACTGAACGCCAGCACTCGCGTGCCGGTGTCCGCCGCCGCGCTGGCTGCAAGATTAAAATGAGCCAAGGGCTGTTTGCCGGCATCGATCTTGATCACCGCCAATTCCAAACGCGGATTGGCCCCCACCAGTTTGCCTTCAAATTTGCGACCGTCGTTCAAAGTGACCGTCAGGTAGTCGGTATCGAGCACATAACTCCAGACCGTCAGCACGTGCCCCTCGGCCGAAATCAGAAAACCACTTTGATAGGGTTCCAGCCCAGCCACGCCGCCGGCCCCGTAAATCTTGACGATCTTGGGCTGCACCGCGTCGATCGCTTCGGCAACCAGCCACTCGGCCGCCTCGGCACGGCTCGCCAGCCAATCGCACGGCGCTCGACCGAGCGGCAAGCAAAGCGCCACGCCAACGACCAAAGCAAACCAGCCCCTGGCCGGGCGAGCGGGAGCGGTATCCGCGGAACGCAAGAGGGCACGTTGAGGCATGGCTACTTCCCTGGCGCCGGATTAACGACAATTTTTTTCGACTCGAACACGTGGTACACCCCGTCGCCGTAGCGCACTTCCATCCGTTGCGGCAGGAGACGCCCCTCGACTTCATGATAATTCGAGAAATAAATCTCGCACGGGTCGGTATTCTCGTCCGGAACCATTTCCAGACAGGCCAATTGGCCGTCGACCGGATTGAAAATCAGCCGGCACTCAATGTCTTTATGCGTGGCCACCAAAACGTCGTGCAATTCCGCGTGGCCAGGAAATGGAACTGTGCCCAGATAATAGACCTGGCCAAAGCGAGCGGGCCCCTGCGTCAACATCCGCCGCCACATTGCCAGTGCGACCAGCAATCCGCCGCTGCCCGGGAGGGGCGAGCGACTTGGAAAGGCTGTCTCCAAGATCCGTCTTCACTTCGCCGCCAGGCAGCCGGATGCCGGCCTGGGTGTCGGTGAGGTTGATCCGCCAATCGCCCCCGCCGCCGGCCAGTTCTCCCTCCAGGATCCACTCGCCGCCGGCGCCGGAAAAGTCTCCATGGGCGGTCGCGGCTTTCCAAACACGATCCTGGTTTAACTGGTTGAAATAATAGTTGACGTAGCCCGGTCGAGCGATGAATTGCTGTTTGGCGATCTCCGGCATGGGCGGCTTGGCGTGAGGATCGCCATGCCCCGGGCCACCGCCCGGGGGCCCTTTTCCATCAGGATCGCCTTTTCCATCAGGATCGCGGTCGGGGAGCGGCCCGTCGGGCTTCGGAGCAGGTTCAGGCCGCTTGCCGCGTCGCTGCTGCGGCTTCTGGCCTGGCTTGGGCGCGGGCTCGGGGGCCGCCTTCAACAAGCTCAACAGCTCGGCTTCGCGATGCACGCCAGCCAAACGGACAAGGGTCTCGAAGGTCTCCGTTTGGCGGCGATAGGTCAGCGGCACGCGCCAGCCCTTGGGAAAAATACCCAATACATTTTTAAACGCGTTGGCGCTGCTGATCTGGCGACCGCCGAAGGCGAGCACCTCGTCGCCATAGCGCAGGCCGCGGCGAGCCGCGTCGGAGTCCTCGAGAATGTCGTCGACCACCACGCGGCCGTCTGAGTTCGTAGCCACGCTGGCGCCCAAGGTGGCGTGGTCGACGACCCGGCCGCTCTTCAAATAACCGAGAAAATTCTTGATCTGATTGATCGAGATGGCGTAGCCGACGCCGACATTCACGCGGCCGCGCTTTTCGAACGAGCCGCGGCCGTTGATGCCGATCAGCCGGCCCTCGGCATCGAACATCGGTCCGCCCGAGTTGCCGGGATTGATCGCGGCGTCGGCTTGCAGGCAATCGGCGTATTCGAGCAGGGTGCCGGCCGGGAACTGATAGCGATGCACGCCCGAGATGACCCCGAACGTCACGGTGGGTTTGAAATCGGTGGCCAGCAGAAAGGGATTGCCGATGGCGAAACACCAGTCGCCGACGCGAACCTTGTCGCTATCGGCCATTTCAGCATGGGGAAAGTCGTCCCGGCCCAAGAGCCGAATCAGCGCCACGTCCCCGGTGGGATCGATGCCCACGATCACGGCGTCGTACAACCGGCCGTCGGCCATGCCACACTTCATCGCGTCCCCGGCTTCGTGGGTGACGTGGAAATTGCTGAGCGCATAGCCGTCTGGCGAGATCACCACGGCGGATCCTCCGCCTTGCCCCCCCGCCGCCATCACCGCGACCGCGGCCGAGCTGGCCCGTTCGACAACCGCGATTCGGTCAGCCTCGGCCTTGAGCACCGCCGGATCGACCTCGGCCGCGCGGGCAACCACCGGCGCGGTCAGCAATCCCATGAGGAGCCCAAGTACCGCACCGCGGCCATTCAATCTGGCTACCTTGGTCAATCTGGCTACCTTGGTCATTTCGTTACCTTGGCGTCGCAGAGGTCCACGTGATCGGCGATATCCAGATCGTCGCCGAAGTCCGCAATGATTTCCAGTCGCCGGACGCCGGCGATGGCAATATCGACGTTTTGAGCCGGCTCGGTTCCGCGCACGGTCCCCTGCCACAAGGATTTGCCGTCTCCCTTGATCTCCAGCCTGGCGTTGCCCCCTTCGCGCACGCCGTCGTCGATGCCGACGACGGCCAGAAAGCGATTGAACTCTCCAGGCAGCCGGTAGGCCAACCGCGAGCGGCTATGGACGGCCAGGCCTTTGCGATACGTTTTGCCGTCGAGCTTGAGCAGTCCCTGTTCCAATCCCACATCCTGGCGCGGGCGAAAGAAATCCGCCAAAACCGGCAGCGGCTCTTTGCTCGCAAAAAATGGGGTGTACTCCGCCGTCTCGGTTTCGAGATCGCTGAGATAACGGATCTTGCCGGCTGAAAAATCGAGTTCGCTGGCTTGCTCGGCTGGGAAGGCCACGATCGCTCCGGCCACGGTGACAATCTTGAATTGACCATCGCTCAGCCGGACCGATCGCGCGAAGAGTCTCGTGCCGCCGATGGCCACAACTTCGCAGATCGGCTCGCTCAGCGCGTCCGCCGCGGAATGATAATAGACCAGGCCTTCGATTTTAGGCCGCTTGACGTTCATCGGCTCGCGGTCCAACTCGAACTTGAGCGACTCGCCATTGAAATCTTGCAAGACGCCTTCCAAGTAATCCAACGAGCCCTTCTTGCGCACCACCAACAAGTCGGCGGTGAGTTTCGATTCCACGATCTCGGACCATTGCTTGTTCGATTTCTCGTCCCGTTCGCTCGCCGCCTGGAATCGCACCCAGCGAATCGCCCGCGAAGGCACTTCAACCCGGGCGCCCCCGACCAAAACAACGTGGGCGGTGCCGCCGGTTACCTGGTAGTCCGTCGCCGCCAGCAACGAGTGATCGGTCAACTCGACCAGGGTGTTGTACTTTTCGGGATTCAAGCCCGAACTGGCCGGCAGCGAGACGCTGAGCAATGAATTCAGGGCAAATATTCCATCCTGTTGGCCAACACGCACCACAAGTCCAGCTTCATCGATGCCGGTCAACGTTCCCTCAATGGTCTTTTGGTCGTTGGTTTGCACCCGAACCTCGGGACCAACCGCCGCCAACAGGCTTAGGATCAACAAGGAAGACAGGGACATCGTTATTGTTTCTACAAAAGTTGATGAATGGCGGTAACGCGTGCTAATTCCAAAAGGGCCGGGCACTCTCTATCGGTCAGGCCCTTCATCCTCATTGGCCAATTTGCGAAAGTATTGTTCGATCAGGTCGCGGTAGTGGGCCGGGTAATCTTTGCCGATCTGCTGCAGCGCCTCGTGGCGCTGCTTGGGCGGAAGTTCTCCCCAGCCGGCTTTTGTTGCCCAGTGGTTTGCGGTCGACCAGACCGGCGCCTTTGTAGGGAAGAATTTTGCTGTCCGAAGCGGGCACGCATCGGGCGGCCGCTGGGGGCTTTGGATGCCGCTGCCGCCGCGGCTTGCTTGTTGTTTTTCGATTTCTTCAATGAGCTTGTCGAGCGAGGCGATCACGCCGTCCTCCACGTCTCGCACTTTGCGGCCGGCTCGGCCCAGGTCGAGCCGGCGCTGAATGTCCTGCATTCGCCGGGCAATGTGATCGAGCGAGTCGTCTTCCAGGTCCTTCAAGTCGGACAGCATCAGCCGAGCCACCGACACATAACGGCGCGGCAGTTGATCCGCTCGTTCCAGCAAGCGCTGCAAGGCGACCGCCCCCGGCTCCTTGTCGAGCATGTGGTGATAGATGAGGCCTTGATAAAACAGGAGCGCGGCCGGATCGACGACGTCGGCGGGCTGCAAGCCTTCGAGCTGAGCCAGAGCCTCGTCGTAGAGCCGCTCGTGAGCCAACCAGCGGCCATAGAGCAACCGCAAATTCTTCCCTTCCCAGGCCGGCGCGGCGGCAGCCGCCAGCCAGGCAAACTCCGGCAGTACGACCTTGTCGCGCGGCGCCGGCACAAATCAACCAGGTCTTTCGCCTGTGGATCCGCCAGGCTGAACGTGGCCGCCAGCCGATTCAACAACTCTTCGGCCGAGGGGCGCACTGGCTCCGCCGCGGCAGCGCCTTCGGCAGCCGGCCATAATGCCTCGGCCTGCGCCGGACCGCCGCATCCGGCTTGCGGTCGGCAATCCACGCGAGGGTTTGCGTGCGGACCTCAGCTTCCGAGGGATTTTGCCACGTGGCCTGTTGGCCGAACTCTTGCCGAGGGCGAACCTCGGCGGGCGCCGGGGAACCGCTCACGAGATAGGCGCAAGCAGCCGCGACCCCATAGAGGCCGGCCGCTCCAAGATGGAAACCGCGTTTTAAAGGGATCATTGATTCCTCCCGACGACAATGTCGCGCGTGACGCGATAAATCCGCTCCTCACGATCGGCCAGATGCTTGAGAGCCGTAAGAAGTTCGGGCTGTTCGGCTTGCTCGGTCTTCAGTTTTTCCGAATAACGCTGCGTGCGGTTGTTGATCCGCATTTGCATCGCCCGGATGACTTTAAGCTCGGCTAATTTGTCGACCAGGGGCGGATCCAGCGGTTCGCCAGGCGGGCCGGACTGGGACTTTTTGTCGGACAGGTCTTGCTGCGCTTTTTTCAAGGCGGCGATCATTTCCTCCAAGGCCGCGATGACGTCCTCTTCGATTTTCTGAGTGATCTCGTTGACTTTGCTTTGGGACAGGCGGACGACGATCTGCTCCATGTCCTCGCGCATTTCGCCAACCGCTTCCGGCATGGCGACGGCCGTACCTTCGTCGCGCAGCACGGCCAGCGCCCGGTCGGCCTCGCCGACGATCTCTGCCTCTTTGCGGCTCAAACGGCCCGATTCGATTTCGTCATCCCGAGAACGGTCCGGTTCTGCCTTGCGGTCGAGCCGCTTGGTCCCTTCGTAAACCTGGATTTGCATGTCGAGCATTTTTCGAAAACGGCCTTCGAGCAGGGCCAGCATGCGGGCTCGCTCTTCTTCGCGCAGTTGCCGGAGGATGCGTTCCAGTTCGGCCTTAGCCAATTCAAGAGCCTCGATGGCTTTTTGTTGCTCTTCGACCGCGCCTTGGCGGCGGGCCTCCTCCAGTTTGCGGCGGGCCTCCTGCATTTTTTGCTCGGCCTCTTCAAGGCGTTTTCTGGCCGGGTTGCCATTGTCGGGAGGCGGCGCGGCGGCGGGCTCCTCATCGTCTCCCTCGCCTTCCCCTTTTCCTTGTCCCTTGCCTTTGCCTGCATCCTTCGCTTTGTCTTTGTCCCCTTTGCCGGAGTTGTCTCCCTTGCCGTCCAGTTTTTTGTCGTCTTTTTTATCGCCGGCTTTGCCTTCCTTGCCGTCCCCCGGTTTGTTCTCTTTGTTCTCAGTGCCGTCCTTGGGCTTCGCCGGATCGCCAGATGGTTTGTCGGACTTCTTGTCGTCCTCCGGCTTCTTGTCCTTGCCCGCTTTCTTGTCGTCGTCCGATTTCTGCGAGTCTTTCTTGCCGTCTGGCTTTTCGTCGCCGGGCTTGCCGGCCGCCTGACCTTCGTTCTTGGCGAGGTCTTTGGCCAACTGCCCGGTCTTGCCCCCCAACTCTCCTTGCCGGCCGCCCAATTTCTTTTCGTTTTCGCCGGCAGTCGTTTCGCCCTGCAGGGTCTTCTGTTCCTTAATGATCTGATTGACTCGCCGGAGATATTCGCGAATTCGCTGCTTTTCCGATTCGAGCCGCTTGCCACGATCTTCGCTCAGGAGCAATTCCAGCAGCTTCACCAGATCACCGTGGACTTCGTTCTGATTCTTGATGCTGGCGGAGAGGCTGTCCTGCTTCAGCAGTTTGACCACCTCGTCGAACTGATTTTCGATGTCGCGCTCTTTACTCTGGTGCGATCGCCTGGCGGAGGAGCGCCGCGCGGCGCGGATCGGTGTGGGACGTCACTTCGGCCATACGAATGAGCACCCGCTCCAAATCGCGATATTTTTCAGCGACTTGGGCTTGCTCGGTGGCGAGGGAATCTTGGTCGCGTCGGCAGGATCGGCCCCGGCTGCCGGTTCCGAGGACGAGGAAGGACCTTTAGAGGCCGCACCGCCGCCGGCCAGGGCGCCTTCGTCGTCGGCAACTGCAACAGACGCCGCCAGCACGAGAACCCAGGCAAGGCACGAAGCGAGCAGTTCGGGTCGCGGCCGCATGACCACTCCTCTTAACTTGGAAATAACACTTGATTGTACCCAGCCTGATGCAAAATCGCCGCCCCAGCGGTTTTTAAAAATCCACTTCAGAACCCCAGCAAACAACACAAGTCATTAAGCCAAAATAACTTAGGATCTCGCGTCGCCATTAACCGCGGACTCCCCTGATGTGCCCCGGCGATCGGATACCTCGCGAGCGGCATTTTTGAATCGTGCATTTCAGTCCTCGTCCAGCAGAGCGCGGGCTTTCTGTTTTTGCTGGGCCTTGGTCGCCTCGTTGCATTTTTTCCTGGGCGGCGATGACCGAACGGAGCATGTCGAGCACTTCGTTGAACGTTTCCAGTTCCAGCATCCGGTCCAGCACCTGCTTCATGTCGACGAGGATCGTATCCGCCTGGGCCAGCGCGGCCGCCTGCGACGCTGACGGCGGCTTGCCGGATCCGCCAGGTCGGCTTGCAGCTCGCGCAGTTGAGTCTCCAAGCCTGGGAAACGGCCATCCACAATCCGGCGAAGCGGATCGGCGATGCCGTCTTTGAGCCGGCTCTTGAGCTCCTCGGTGTCGACGCGATTGTTGATCAACTCCGCTCGAATGCGCGTCGAAAGCTTCGGCGACTTCCAAGGTTTCGTGGCCGTGCGCTGCGTGTTCTGCAACGACGCGCTCGGCCTGCACGCGCTCGGCGGCGAGCTGCTGCTCCGGCGATTTCGGTCGCCGCGCTTGCGGGGCGCATCCCCCGGCTCGGCTCCCCCGCCGCCGGTTTGTCCGCCGGGAGTCGGCGGATTCTGCCGGCGACTTGTCGCGGTCTTTCTGACGAGCTTTTGCCGCTTCGTCTTTCGATACCGTCGGCCGGCTTGTCGCCGGATTCGACTCCAGCCGAGCCAGCAGGTCGCGCGTTTCGGTGAATTCGGCGATCATCGTCTCGAAGCGGCGCCGGAGCATCAACTCGCGAGCCTCCAGCATGGCCCGCAGTTGTTCTGGAGTGACCACGTCGAACACGTACGCGCTGGCTGCTGCCCACGTTCGGCGCATCTCGCCAGGGCGTAGGTATCGGCCGCCTGCGACGGCGAAGTGAAATTTCTGTTTCGGCTGAAGATCCAAGCGGGCCGACTTCCAGAGCCTCGCGAACCGTCAGTCTTGTCGCGGCCGGCCGGGACCGTTGCTTCAACGGCTGCCGGCGCGGGGCCTCGTCGCCACATGGAACTCGAACCAGGCCTCGGCCAATGCCATAGTCGTCGGAGATCTCGCCCACGGCAGGCAGCTCGCGCCGCGGGGGTGATGGCCGTGCTGATGCCTTCGAGTTGCACGTTGACCTGCGGCGGCTCGTCGGGCACCGCCCCCAGCGAGAGGCGCACCGGATCGCGGCTGCGAATGCCGTCGGCGTCGAGCAGCGTGCAGAGGAGCGTCTGGTCGCTGTCGAGCGGCGGCAGTTCAAAGCGAAAACTTGCTCTGCGGTTTGCCCTGCTCGCCGCCAGGTCCAGCTTGTGCGTCACGGGCGCCGCGTCCGGCGACACGACGTCGAGCTGCACCTGCACCAGCGGCTTGTTGGCCTCGGCATGAATCGTCACCTGCGTGCCGCGCGGCAATTGCACGAGCCCGCGTGATGGGCAGTGTCGCGCGGCGTGCGGTTCATGTAGGCGGGATATTCGCAGTGGAACGTGGTCGTGGTCAGCGTGGGGCTGTCGACCACGTCGAGGTAATAACGGTCCCTGGCGATCGTCGCCGCCCAGAATCCACAGTTCGCGGTTCGGCCAGCACGCTCTTGAACTTGTAGGTGTATTGCTGGAACTCGTCGCGGCCAGGCACGGCCACGCCCGAGCGAGTCAGCCGGTCGCGACCGCGGGCACCGTCGCTGGTGTAGGTAGCGCACTTCGACGGTCTCCGGAACGACGCGCCGGTGGCGCGGCGTCGGCCTTCACCACCAGATCGACATCGCTGCCGCGGGCGATCTTCATGCGGCCGGCCTCGTTGAAGCCTTCGACCGTCAGATGCGTCTTGCGGGGCCATAGTTCGGACGACAACAGGAAGCTGCGGCGAGCCCAAATGCCCAAGGCCGACTCGCTGGCGGCCACGGCGAAAGCGATCACGCTCGCCACGAGCAACACGGCCAACGCCGACGGCGCGCGCAGCAGCGGCCGGCGATCGAAAATGCTGGCCCAAGCGGCAAGCTCGCGCGTGCCATGTTCCGCTTCGTGAACGTGTGCGCCAGCATCTGGCGATTGAACGGCTGGGCATGCTCGGGCACTTCGCCCAGTTCGACGGCGGTGAGCAGGCTTTCGTGCAGGCTCGAGAAGCGCCGTTCGACCAGCAGCGCCAGGCTGCGTCGGCCAGATGAACGAAGGCCCGCCGCAGAGATCGAGCGATAGAGGGCCCAGAGCAGCGCGACCGCCAGCAGCGACCAGCAGCGCGACGCGCAGCGGCCCGCGGCGGCTCGAACACCCAATCGAACGCCAGGCTGGCCCAGAACCAGCCGCCCAACAGCACCAGCACCAGCGCCAGCGCCTTGCACCCAAACATAAGCGCGAATACGGCGCCGCAACCGCCCCAGCAGCGCGGAATGGCGTCGGACTCGTCGCAGCGGCGGAAGGTGTCGGATTGAAATGATTCGCTGGCATCATCGCTGAATCCGAAATCTCCTGAATGTCAGGCCAATTTCGATAACCGCCGCACGAGCCATTCCAATGACAATGCGCCGCAGATCAACAGCATCAGCGAGCGCATCCACAGCAGATCGAACTCCCGGTCTTTGACGCCGGACAAATAGCTGGTTTCGAGTGCGGTCTTCAGTTGGCCGGCCAGCGGCGGCACCCCTGCTCGCCCAGCATGGCCGCGGCGCCGACGTAATATCGCCCGCCGGTTTGCTTGGCGATTTCGCTCAGCAACGCGTCGTTGCGCTCCGGGTTCTCCCGCTCCAGGTCGGGCACTTTCACTTGAATGCGCTTGGAGAGGTGTTCCTCCTGGCTGTCGGGAACGGCTAACTCGAGGCGATAGGTCCCTTCCTGCAACGCGGCGAACTGGCCCAGGTACATCCCCTTGCGCGCCGGGTCGGCCGTGAGCTTGAGCGTCTTGACCGTGCTGTCCGGCTGAACCAATTCCAGTGAAACCTCGCGGGCCTCGAGCGGCTCGAATTGCGGATTGCTGAGCATCGCCCGCACGGCGACCGTGCTGCCAAGCAAATACCGATCGCGTTCGACCAGCAGCATGCCACGGCTCGATCCGACCAGCAGCCGGCCTTGGCTCACGTAGCGGATCAGCTTGGTGTAGAACTGCTCGAAGTACGAATCGTCCAAGGCCCGCAGCCGCCACATTTCGCCGCTGCCCAGATAAAACACGCGGCCCGCGCCGAAGAACTGCCCGGCCATGTAGACCGGCAGTTGGCCGCTGCTGGCCGACTTCGGGATCGGAATAGTGGGCATACACCGTGGCTCCCGGCTTCGGGCCGCGCACGTTGAAGTAGCCATACACGCCGGGGAACGACGACCAGATGGATTGGCTCTGCGGGCGCGTCGTCGGCCAGCCACAGAAACTCGGCCTCCAGCCCTTCGCGCGTAAACTCGATCGGCCAGGGCGTCTCGGAGCCGAATTTGCCATCGTCCAGCATCGCCATGCGGCGATTGAATTCGACCGGATACAGGGACCGCAACTTTCGAGTACTGAGGATCCTGCACCCAGCGGTCGGTTTCCACGGGGCCGGGAATCACGATCAGGCCGCCCGCTTTCTCGGCGACCCAGCGTTCCAGCCGATCGATGTCTTCGGAGTCCAGTCGCTGCCAATCGGGATCGAAGCCGACGATGGCGTCGTATTCGAACAGTTCCTGCGGCGTCGCCGGGAAACTCATCCAGAATCTTCGCTGGCATCCTGCGAAATCAGCGGCCCGGACGCCGATTGCAGCCAGACGTCGACGATCACGTCCTTGTCGCGGCGCAGCTGATTGCGCAGAAACGTGTATTCGCGCGTCGGTCCGCTGGCGATGAGCAGCACGCGGGTCTGGCGATCGACGATTTCGATGTCGACTTCTTGCTGATTGTCGGCGGCGTTGTTATCTTCCGGCGGCGCCTTCACGGCCAGGCGATACGTGCGCCGGCCTTTTTCGCCGGGCGTGATTTCGAACTTGACCGGTATGATTTCGCCGCGCAGCCCAGCGTGACCCGTTCGGTTCCTTCGAGTTTGCCTTCATCTTTCTTGCCGGCATCGCCGGCGAGCCGCGATGTCAGTTCGACCGTCACCGTGCGGTTCGGCAAGTTCCTGAGCCTGGATGTAACCGGTCACCGTGAAGTTATCGCCCGGATAAGCGCGGGCCGGCGCGACCAAATCGCTGATCCGCACATTGGCCGGACGGCGGGCCGAGCCGATGCCGACCGTGTAGATCGGAATCTTGGCTTCCTTGGCCATTTGAATGGCCGACGCCGGGTCGAGACCGGCGTTCTGGGCTCCGTCGGTCAGCACGACAATGCCGGCCACGGGAGACGTTCGTTCATCGTGGATAACGGTTCGCAAGGCCTGCCCCAGCCGGGTTTCGCTTCCCTGCGGCGTCAGCTTGTCCCAATCGACGGCGTTGTTAGACGCTGGGTTCTTGGACGTTGCGGTGCCTTGCGTCGGCTCTTCGG
This sequence comes from uncultured Planctomycetia bacterium, assembly GCA_963807715.1. Classification (GTDB taxonomy): domain Bacteria; phylum Planctomycetota; class Planctomycetia; order Pirellulales; family PALSA-1355; genus CAWECK01. The sequence continues at coordinate 15,811 of CAWECK010000005.1, read as the reverse complement.
CCTCTGGGTATTTCGCCCCTTGAGGATCTGAGGCGAGCCCCGCGGACGTCAGCTTGCCGAGCGAGGCCAGGCGGCTCGTGTCGGTGTCGAACCGCATCAGGATCACGTCATGAACCTTGCGCAGCCGCTCAATAAATGCGTCGCCATGCAAAGCCGCCACCACTTGCTCCAGCCGCGTGGGCGTCGCCGGCACCGACGAGCTTTCGGTGTCGTGCAGGCCCATGCTCAAGCTGGTGTCCACCAGCACGATGACGCGCGAATTGTGGGTCACCTGCCGCTCGGTCCGCCGCTCCAGGTTGCCGTAATAGGCCAGCAGTCCCAACAAAGCGACGATCCGTAAAGCAGCCAGGAAGATGCCCAGGCCGGGCGCAGCTCCACGCTGTCGCGGCGGTACATGACGACCACGAACGCCACTATCGCGGCGACCAAGAGCCCCAGCACCAGGTAATGCCAGCGCTCCGTATACGACTGGAATCGAGCCCAGTCGTACGTGATGCGACCCGTCGCCGCGGCCAGCAGCGGGAGTTCCGCGTTATTGAGCAGCGGGAGCTGCAGTGAGATTCCTCCCATCAGCGGCTCCCTCCTTTCGCTGCCGGATGGTAGCTGGCGGAATAGGCCAGAATTTGCTCGCCGATCAGCACGGCAAGCAACAGGACCATCAGGTCGTCGCCCAGATTTACGCCGGCCAACTGCTGCGAATCGTACTCCTGATCGCGCGCTTCGTGATAGTCGAACTTGAGGCCGGTGAGCCGCGCGGCAAGCTGCTGCTGGTCCAACCGCTGGAGATTGCCTTCTTCGGCCACCACGTTATAGGCCCAACGCTGCACGTCAACCTGACCGTCCAGACTGCTGAACTGGGCCTGATAAATGCCGCTGAAATCCGTATCGCCGAGGACGGCGGAAAGTCCGGCCGGGCTCGGTTCGGCATCGATCGTGAGCGTATCCGTGGTCGCGCCCGAGGCCCTATGCTGCGGCAGTACGAAACGAACCTGCGGCTGATAACGAGCCGGGGCGAAGGTCACTTGCAGCGGAGTGCCGACGGTGCGTGCGACTTCTCCCTGCCGGCCGGCCGCCAGATACGCTTCCAACTCCAGCAGCGCGACGACGTAGCTCGGGTTGTTCCGCCCCCAGTTGTTCCACGTGCCCACGGTCGTGGCGACGGGCGACGCCTTGGTCAGGAACGCCACGACGCGGCCGGCGCCGAATTTCCGCTCCACGGCCAAAGGAGCCTGGTTGCGCAGCCTGGCGATGACTTTCACCGTGGAATCCGGCGGTGGGGCCCAGAGCTTAGCCGCGGTGAAATAGCGTTCGATCATCACCGAGCTGATAAAGCTGTTGCGCTGGCCGGCAAACACCGAGAAGATCGGATGATCGGTGACCTCGAAATCGGGCGCCTTTTCCAAGCGGTCGACCAGCAACTCCGTGGCGCTGCCCAGCGGCAGGGGGAAAATGCCGCTGCCGTCGCGATAGAGTTGGCGGTTGTAAAAATCGCTGCGGCAGCGTTCGCCGAGGAAGAAGCCGACGCCCCCTCCCGCCTTGACATACGCTTCCAGGGCCTCGATCTCGGCCGTGTCGAGCCGTTCGACATTGGCCAGAATCACGGCAGCGTACTTTTCGAGCCCTTCTTTGCGCGAGCGCGCGGGGCGTATCGATCACCGGTTTCAGGCCGCTGTTGACCTTGCCCCCCGGCGCCAATGCGGAAGCGATGAAATAAGCGTCCTCGGCCTTGGGATCGCTGTCGACGATCAGCACTGGCACGGCGGCCGCCAGGTCGAGCACGGCGTAGCGGGAATTGTCGGCCTCGACGGCGTCGCTCTCCAGATGGGCCACGACTTCATGCTGACCGGCCGTGGCAAAGAGAACCGGGAAGCGCCGCGTGACGGCTTTGCCGGCCGGCACGTCTTCCACTTCCACGGCCGGGCGCGTCTGGCCGTCTTCTTCCAATCGCACCGATACGTTCTTCACCGCCGTATTGCCGAAGTTTTGCACGCTGACTTCCATCAGCAGCGGCACGCCGGCCGCGCGCACTCCCGAGACGGGCCGCAAGCTGGCCAGTGCCAGGTTCGGCCGGGTGCTGTCGACGCAATTGACCAGGCGGATTTGAGCCCCCGATTGCTGCCAGTCGTTGGAGCGTCTTGTGCAGCACCTTGGGCTCGTCCCACTGGTTGGCGCGAAAATCGGAGACGATGGAGATCACGCGGTTCTCGTCGTCGGGCTTCACCGGCAAGCCGTCGATGGCCTCGAGGGCCTCTAGCCGGTCCGGCGGCGCTTTCGGACGGCTCCAGCGGCGCCAACGTCTTTTCCAGTTGTTCGAGGAAGGCCGGCTTCACCAGGGCCTGCAGCAGGTCGGGCTGCGTGCCGGCCGCGCCGCGGCGCGCGGGAAAACCGCAGCAGCGTGAATGTCTGCGGCGTTTCTTCCTTCAGAGCCTGCGCGGCCATGCGGCTGACAACCTGCTTGGCCTGGTCGAAGGCGCTGGTGTTGGCCCAGCGGTCGGACATCGAATAGCTGTCGTCCAACAGCACGATGTGATGCGTCTTCGAGCCGCCGAACAAGGCGACCCCATTGAGCACGCAACAGGGGCTGGGCGACCATGAACACAATCATGGCCACGGCGGCCATGCGCAACAGCAGCAGCAGGAACTGCTTGAGAATGATCCACCGGCGGTGCTTCCGCTGGCTGACCAGCAGAAACTCCATCGCCGCCCATTCGACCCGGCGATGCCGCAGCAGGTTGATCAAATGGATCAACACGGGCAGCCCGATGAGGGGCAAGCCCAGCCATAACAGGGATTCGTGAAGGACAAACGGCATGGTTAAGAATGCTGAATGCGGAATGCGGAATGCGAAAGTCGAAGCGATGAACGCGAAAGTCTGTAATTCAGCATTCCGAATTCCGAATTGGTTGGTTAATTCCGATGGTGCATGCCCAGCCGATTCGTAAGGTACTTGGCCAATGCGGCGTCCAGGGGCTGGCTGGTTCGCAGCAAGGCGTAGTCGACGGTGTTCTTGGCACAACCGAGCCGCACCTCGTCCAGGTACGTGCCGAGCGCGGCCAGGTAGCCTTCGCGCAGGGCGCGAGGATTGCAATTCAAGTTCTCCGGCAGCTCCAGGCCTTCGAAGCGCGTGGCGCCGGTGAACGGGAAGTCCAGCTCGTCGTCGTCCAGAATGTGAAACAGCAGCACGTCGTGCCCTTGTTGGCGCAGCTGCTTGAGTCCCTTGAACAGGCCGGGCCGATCGACCAGCAGGTCGCTGATCAGCACGATCATGCCGCGCCGCGGATACGCTTCGGCCACGCCCCGCAGGATTTGCGCGAGGTCGGTCTTCTGCCGCGGCTCCGACGCGCCGAGCGCCTGAATCACCGAAGCCAGGTGGCTGCGCTTGCTGCGCAGCGGCACCTTGGTGCGGATCGACTCGTCGAAAGCCACGCAGCCTACGGCGTCCTGCTGCCGCAGCAGCAGGTAAGCCAGGCTCACGGCGACCGTCGAGGCATAGTCGAACTTATTCAGCGATCCGGAGCCGTACTGCATGCTCTTCGACACATCGACCAGCAGCGTGCAGCGCAGGTTCGTGTCTTCCTCGTACTGTTTCAGGTACAGACGGTCCTGCTTGGCCCAGACTTTCCAGTCGACGTGGCGCAGGTCGTCGCCGGGCGCATACTCGCGATGCTGCAGGAACTCCACCGACTGGCCGAAATACGGACTGCGGTGAATACCCGACAAGAATCCCTCGACGATATGCCGCGCCCGCAACTCCAGCCGTGCGATGCGGGCAATGGCCTCAGGATGCAAAAATCTTTTGGAAGCGGGCATCACGCGTCAGCTCGTCCTCTTTGGTGGGAGTAATGGCCAACAAGCGATCGACGATGTCGTCCGGCGTCACGCCTTCGCTTTCCGCGGCGAAACTAATGACCATGCGGTGCCGCAGCACGGGCTTGGCCAGGGCTTGAATGTCTTCGGTCGACACGTGCGTGCGGCCGTGGAGCAAGGCGCGGGCCTTGGATCCCAGAATCAGGTATTGCACGGCCCGCGGCCCGGCGCCCCAACTGACCTGGTCCTGAACGAAGTCCGGAACGCCGGGTTCGCCGACCCGCGTCTGACGGATCAGCGACAGGGCGTAGCGAATGACGTGGTCGGTGATCGGCACTTCGCGCACGATCCGTTGCAGATCCAGGATTTCTTCGGCTTTGAGCACCGGTTCGATCGAATCGGTCAAGGTAGTCGTGGTGCGGCGGGCGATCTCGAACTCTTCGTTGAAGTTCGGATAGTGCACGAAGACTTTGAACATGAAACGATCTTGCTGCGCCTCGGGCAAGGGATAGGTCCCTTCCTGTTCGATGGGGTTCTGCGTCGCCAACACGAAGAACGGATCGGAAAGCTTGTGGCGCACGCGGCCGACCGTCACCTGCCGCTCCTGCATGGCTTCCAGCAGCGCGGCCTGGGTCTTGGGGGGCGTGCGATTCACTTCGTCCGCCAGAATGACGTTGGAAAACAACGGCCCTTCCAGGAAGCGGAATTGCCGGCTGCCGGTGGACTTGTTCTCCTCGATGATTTCCGTGCCGGTGATGTCGGCCGGCATCAGGTCCGGCGTGAATTGGATGCGGCTGAACGAAAGGTTCAGCGCCCGGGACAGCGTGCTGATCATCAAGGTCTTGGCCAGCCCCGGCACCCCTTCCAGCAAGCAGTGGCCGCGGCTGAACAACGAAATCAGCAGTTCTTCGATCACCTGCTTCTGGCCGACGATGACCTGCGACAACTGGGATTGGATTTTTTCCCGCGCGTCGCAGAGCTTGTGAATGGCGGCGGATTCTGGGTCGTTTCGCTCGGTCATGCTTGGGCACTTTCCAAAAGTTCAGAAATCGTTGCTGGAGGACGACGTGGAATGTTCGGCAAGGTTTCTAGCGGGCCATGTTTCTAGCGGAACGCTGCGATCAAAACATGCCAGCAGTGAGCTTTCAGGACAACATCGCTCAGCGCTGATAAATCGGCAATGTCCCTTTGTCGAGTTGCAGGATCGTCAGGTTGATCGCGGTGGTGTAGATCGGACCGATGTAGCCTTGCGTCCAGTACACGTACTTGCCGTTATCGGTGGCCTCGGCCAGCAGGCGGTTGAAAACCTTTTCGCGATAGCTCTCCCATTGCTTGCCGTCTTCGCGGTACTTCACCTGCGAGTAATAGTAATGGGCATAGTGCCAATGTCCGAAGCCCTGGTTGGAAATGTCCGAAAGGTTTGCTTCACAGTATTTGATCAGTTTGGGAACGTACTCGCTGTCGTAGTCCCCGGCATTGAACAGGCACGCCACGGCCGCCGCGGAAATGGCCGGGCGCGGGCCGCCCCCCTTGGAACTATACTGTACGCCGCCGTCGGCCATCGTGCATTTGCGGATATATTCGATGGCCTTGTCGATGATTTCCTTGGGCACCGCGATGCCGGCATTGCGGCAGCCGCGCAGCCCCTGCACTTGCGTGATCGTGGTCGAGCCTTCGTCGAATTCACCGCCCCCTTGCGCGGAGTCCTTGGCGCTGACATAACCCCAGCCACCGGCGGAAGTTTGCGCATTGCCGGAAAATTCGACAGCCCGGGTCAAGGCGTCGCTCAGTTCTTTGCGGCGGCCCAGGTCGTCTTCCTCGCCCATCACCTGCGACAGGAACAGCATCGCGTAGCCGTGGCCGTAGGTGTAGCGGTCGTCCTTGAATTGATCGCCGATCAAGCCGTTCGGCCGGCTGTGGCTCAGCAGATAATCGACGGCCAGGCGAATGTTCTTGGAGTACTTCCCCTGCGTGGTCGTGGACCCTTCTTGCAACAAGGCCACGCCCGCCAGCGCCGTCATGGCCGTCGGATAGCGACCGTCGTTCGCGCTCCAACTGCCCATGCGCGATTGGCTGCTGGCCACCCAGTCGAGCCCGCGCGAAACCGCCTTATTCAGACGGGCGTCGAGCGGCTCAGCCTGCGTTGGGGCCGGTGGGCTCGCCAGCCAGGCCAGGCCCGTGAACACGGCCAACCCAAGCGCCAGTCGAGCGCTGCTCGCCGGCCGCGCTGCTCGAGGGGCCACCAGGTCGATTGGGTTGGACTGCATGTCGCTCCTCGATGTTGCAGAAGCAGCGTCTTTACGGAAACAGTGCCGCTGGTGCTTCCGTCGATTATTAGTTAGTGCGTTTTGGGAGCCGCAGAGTTCATTCTTCCAAGCCCCGGGCGTCAGGGGCGGGGATTTCCGCCGCCAGGGCGCGGCGACACTCAATCATCGTCGTTTGTCCCCGGCTTGCGCGGCTTCAACGGTTGGAGGGCTCCTTCCAGAATCTTACCCAGCGCTTCGGCCGCCGTTTTGACGGCACCGCTGCCGCGCTTGCCCTGCGCGGCGTCCTGCTGCTTGACTTCCGGGGGAACTTCCTTGTCGGTGAATTTTAAAGTCACGGTTTTTCCCGGCAACAAGATCGACACGGTGTCGTCCGACCGATCGCCGATTTGCTCGAAGTTGCTGATGGCCGTATTCAGAGCCTTATCGTCATTGAAGACAATCCGCCCCAGCGCTTGTCGATCACGAGGAGCGACGTCCGGGCGTCGGACTGGCCGTTGTTGGCCGAGTGGTGGATGTGTCGGGCGAAAGTGAGGATCGGCAATTGACCGGGCTGGTTCAGCACCAACCCCTGCTGGTCGATCCTAACGGGTCCCCACAGACGCTTGCCGGTTTGGCGATCAAAGCCATACAGCCGGCCGTTGATCAACTGGTTGTACAGTCCGCCTGGCGCCGCCTGAATGCTTTCATTCTGGGGAATGTTGGTCGGGCTGCCGTTGGTGACCAGAATATAGGCGTCCGGCGAAGCGAGCAGGTAAATGCCCAACAAGGAGTTTTCCGGTTCCAGCTTCTCCTGGTCGACCAGCACCTTGCCGTCCGAGATGCGGATCAAGGAGAACTTGCCGACTTTGCCGCCGGGCTCGAAGATGCCCAGCGCGTCCTCACCGGCCAAAGCACCCTTGGCGCCGAACGTGACGTTGCGCGTCCACAGCACTTTCTCATTCCAGAGATCGCTGAGTTTTACCACTTGCTTCCCATCCTCCGGTTGCCAGGTGAGCAACAACCGGCCGAGGGTCCGCATGCGGTTTTCCATGGGCGGCACCGCCCGCTTGCCCAACAATTCGCCGTCGAGCAACCGCAAGACCAGCGCCTCGCCACCCTCGGGCGGCGCGGCGATCAGCACTTCGTCGTCACCGAAGAGTTCGCAGCCAAGCGGCACGTTCTTGCGGGTCCAAAGGACATCGCCTGACGCCGGCTCCACGCACACCAGGTCGCGAAACCGCTGAAAGCAAACGCCCTGGTCCGATGGCGGCGCCAAGTTACCGATCGGACGTCCATAGGAATAGATGGGCACATAGCGCGGCGGCCCCCAGGGGACGTTCACGGGCCGATTATGGACTCCCTGCATGTTGGGCAGGCCCGGCCATTGCTGCTGCAAGTCGTGCGACCATAAGAAACGGCTTCCGACGGTGTCTTTGGCGCGCAGCGCGTCGACGGCCACCACGTGATGTCCCATCCATACGAGGAGCAAGTTTCCGTGGACCGCGGCATAGTTAAGCGTCGCGTTGTTGAAGCCGCCGCTAAAGGGTGTTCCGCGGCGCGGGGCCCCGCTTCGTTCAGACTCACGCGGAAACGCTCGCCACCCAACCCATCCTCAGCCACCACGGCTTGTTGCTGCGGATCGAGGGCTATGTTGACGTCGTGGAAAAAAGGCTCGGTCTTTCCATGAATCTCCAAATCCGTCGAGCGTTGATGGTGCGAGCCGCTGAGCGTTTTCCCCGCGACTCCCTTGGGCACCTCGACAAGCCCTGTCGGCCAGGGTTTCGGGTCGACGAGCAAGGTTCGCAGGGCATTCGCAGCGGGCAAGGCCGCCACCAACTCGTTCCCCGTCTGTCCGTCCAAGCAAATTAATTCGGCCAAAGGGCCGGCCAGTTGCCGATAATAAATCGCGGCCAGTTCCGGCCGCTGCGCGTCTTTTAGCAGGATCGCCAAACGGGCCACGGCCGAGCGGACGCGGACCGGGTCGGGTGACTGGAGCAGCCGCAACAGGATTTGTTCTCGCGCCAGCATCGTGTCCGGGGTCGTGAGCCTGGACACGATGCGCTCGCGGATCTCGTCAGCCGCCGGATGACTGCCGAACAAGGCCAACAGGTCTTTGAGCGCCTGAGGCGAGGACTCCTGACTCGCGGCTTCCAGACGTGCCTGGACCACGCCGTCCATATGTTGCCGCTCATCGTCCGAGGCGCCTTTTCGCAGGGCCGCCAATTGCACCTGAATCCAGCGGTCGCGGCGGACCGACAAGACATCGTTCAACGGATCCGGCTCGCTGGGAGCCTGTTCCTGGAGTGCCAGCTTCAGGTAGGCGTCGAAGGCAGCCAGCCGCTCACCCGATTTCTGCAAGCCGGCCGCTACCAGCCGCAGGTAGGTGTTTTGCTGCTGCTTTCCCTCGAGCAGCGGTTCCAATTCCTGGGCAGCGCCCCGGTTGGCCACGAAATCCGCTTGCAGTCCCTCCAGCAGGCTTTCCACCAAGAGCTCGCGAGTCGTGTCGTCCGCCTTCAACCCATACGAGCGGCGGAACAACCCAATCGCCTCCTGCAATTGTCCCGCGTCCAGTTTGATTTCGCCCAACTGCGTGAGGGCCGCCGGATCTTCGGGATGCTTGGCCAGAGTTTCGTTGACTTGGCTTCTGAGCGAATCGATCTGCGGATAGGCCTCCACCACTTCAACGCTTTGGCTGATGACGTCGCCGCGATAACAAATCAAATTGCCCGGAATCGTGCCTTGCCGCGACCGAGCTCGGCCGGTGATCGCGCCCTTCTCCAAATCAACCTGGGCCACTTCAGCCGTCGAGAGGGGCAGATAATAATACTTGCCGCTGTAAAAGCCCCGGCCGCTGGGCGTGGCGCCCGAGGGCAAATCCAGCGGTCCCCAAACCGGCTTGCCGTCCGCCAACTGCACGGCGGACAACTGATTGTGACCCACCAGCAGCACGCTGCCTTGATGTACGCAGCCAACGTACAAATTATTCTGCGCGGCAGCTTCCAGCGCAAATGGCCATCGAGCAACTGCAAGCAATACAGGGTGTCGTCTTCGACCGGCGTGGCCAAGACGCTGCCATCGGCAATGGTCACCGTACCGTCGACCCAATGATCGCTCCCATGCGGATCGCCGCCGCCATTCCCTAGCTCCGGCGCCCAGTACGGCCAATCGGCCCAGGTTGACCTGCCCGCGCTGATCGCGCGGATACTGATAGCCCCACAGCAGCGAACGGGTTGTCAAATCGATGGCAACGATGGCTCCGGCGGCGGTCGGACAGACCAGCACTCCATCGGCAAATGATGGCATGGCGCCGGCGGCCCTGCGAAAGGGATCCTGCAAGATGTTCTGTTCCACCACGGCCAGTTGCTGCGACCACTCCAACTGCCCAGTCTTGGCCGAAAGGACCAGCAGACGGATCTCCTGACCCTTCATTTCTGCCAGGACGTATAAGCGACCCAAAAGGGGCAGCGGCGGGCCCAGAAAGAACGCGCCGGCCAGCTTCGGATCGTCCTCACCCGTGTTGCCCCCAACTTCCCATTTCAGTTTGCCCTCGGTTTTCAATTCGCGCGCGGTCAGCCGGTTCGTGGTCTTGGGCATGCCACCGACAGTACGGCGACCATTGGGCTGAAAGACCTGCCGCTGATTGAAGCCCCCCATGCCGCCGACGACGTGAAGCCCACCACCGGCCAGATTGCCGGATAAGGGCAGGTCTTCAATGACGAACACCTGCTGGCCGTCGCTCGTCAGGTTGCCGAAGATCGCATCGTCCCACAGGCGTTGGTCCAGGCCCATCTGCAAAGGCGAAGCGGGACCGAACTGGGGCTGATTCCGGCCCGTGTTGAGCAACTGCTCGAACGAACGGTCGGCGATCGACCGAGCCGTCCACACGATTTTCCCCGTCGCGAAGTTCACCGCCAGGAGATTGGTCGTGGTGCGCATGAGCACGACGTCGCCGACGGCCAACGGCTGCATGCCGGGAACCGCGGCAATGTCCTGGTCAATATAAGCCTGGCGGAGCGGTCCCACCATTTTTTCGATCGCAGGCTCGTCGGCACATAGCCGGCTCCAACGCCGATTCAATAGTGGCTGCCCGCCGGCGCTGGCGGCATTCCGCTCGGCGTCGCCGCGGAACATGGTCCATTCATCGGCCGCCGCCCGCTGCAAAGCGCGCTGCGGGCCGGCGTTTTCCGCCAGCCAGGGGAGCGCGTCTTTGGCGTCGGAGAACAGACGAACCGAACGGTCGGCAATCCGCACTTCGCCTTGGGGATACTGCTTCCTGAACTGGACGAGCACCTGCTGGGCTTTGTCCGGCATCCCGCTGCGGACCCAACAGGTCGCCAGCGTCAACGACAACATCGGCTCGAAGCGCTCGGAAGCGCCGACCGTTTCCCGCAAACGCTCGAGACATAACGCGGCCGCCAACGGGCGGTCATGGTCGAGATGGTGCCGGGCGATCAACAGCGTGGCTTCAAGACCAGCCTTCGTGTAGAAAAAACGCCGGGCGACCTCGGCCAGCCCGGCCACATCCCCCGCCGCGGCCGCCTCAGTCAACATGCGTCGGGCTCGGGCGCCGAATTGCAATTCATAGGAATCTCGGCCGTCGGCCGGCATTTCGCCAATCAGCCGGCCAGCTTCCGCCTTGAGACTTCGGTAGACCTGCTGCGATGGATCGGGCCGGAAAAAATAGTCCTCAGAGCCCTCAAGCAACGATCCCAGTTTGCGCACCGCTTCTCCGTAATGCCCCTTCGTGAGCATTTCGCTGGCGTCTTCCAGTCGTTTCTTGAGATTACGGTCCGGCGGCAAGAAGACACTGTCCAACACCCCCTCCTCGTTGGACACCTCGACCGGCTGGACGCGCCGTCGCATGCGAGGGACTTGGGCGAGCCGAATGCCAGCGGGAGGTTGGGCCGCGGGGGGTTGATCCGCCGCAAAGCCGGCGGGCACCGAAACGAGAGCTTCACACGCCAACCAAATTGCGGCGGCAAGCGGCGAAAATTGCACAAATCGTCCACCCATCAGCGTCCGTCGCTGCATGACATCTCCCCTGCATCAGAACCTTAGCGGCCGGCGAATCGTAAACGATCCGCTTTCAGAAAAGCCTAGGTCGCCCCGATGTGCCATGATGGCGACCGTTTCATGATAGGCGGCGGCACGGCGAGGAAACCCGTCTCAAAGAAACCCCTGCTGAAAGAATTCCAGCCCGAAAACTCCATTGTGAGAACCCGCCGCGTAATGGGTAACTTCTGCGATCATAAAGTTCATGATCCGAAAAACGGCTCGATGGACCGAATTGGATCCCGGCGAGCCCACCGTGGGCGGGCTCGCATGCGCTATGCTACAACGCTGAACTCAAAAATACAAGTCATTCAGACCTATGGGTTTAGGTGCGTAAACCTGTACTTAAGGGCCACTCTCGGGCCAGAGGCCGCCGCCGTGAGGTTTTCCCCCCTGGCCGCCCCGCGTTGGCCCAGAGATTTTGAACTTTTCCAGCGGAACCCAGCACTTTTTCCCATAACCGCCGCTTCAGACTCGTGAAAATGCTACGTTTTTCCATCACGCCGCGATCATGGCCGGTCTCTACCAGGCGAGGCGCTCGGGCTTAACCTCCCAAGCAAGACCTAAGGTTCCGGGGCGCCGAAGTGCAGAAACGCCTGGACATTTGAGCTTGCCGCCAAAAAAACCGCGATTTTTCCGGGAGAATCAGGGTTTTGCGGCTTGCAATTTTGGTTGCGTCGATTTTAATCATCCGGTCCCACACGTCGGACGGACAACTTTCCACCAACGAAAACCACTAGGAGGACCAACGATTATGGCGAAAATCCCCGCTCCCGCGGCAAAACCCGCCGCTCCTGCAAAGAAGGCGCCCTCGAAGTCTGAGGTAACCAACAGCATTGCGGAAGCAACGAGTCTGTCGAAGAAGCAAGTGACCTCGGTGTTTGAAGCACTGAATGCCGAGATCAAAAAGAGCCTGGGCGCCAAAGGGCCCGGCGTCTTCGCGATTCCCGGTCTGGTGAAGATCGAGAAGAAGAAGATTCCCGCAAAGCCGGCCCGCAAGGGCGTTCCCAATCCGTTTAAGCCAGGCGAATTGATGGATGTCGCCGCAAAGCCGGCCAGCACCAAAGTCAAAGTGCGGCCCCTGAAGAGCCTGAAAGACCTGGTATAAGCCCCACGTCGCAAAGTGTCTGACGGCAGCAAGTGTCCTTAGATGCGCCAAAACGCGGACAGCGGAGTTGAACGCCAGCCGCTCGATCACCGTCATGTTGTGTGCAGATCCCTGGATCTGCGCTTCCTTCTGGCAACATGAAATGGACGAGCGGCTTGGCGTTTATTCTTGCAACACCAAGATACCGTGTTACGACTGCAGCACGGCGATACGGTTGAGAAGCGCGACATCCCCAAAGCCGGATGTGAATGTAGCGGTAACCGTTCCTTCCCGTGCGACGGTGATTTCTGCAAAACTCGTCTTCACACAGCCGGCGATGTTGGCAACAGAAGGGGCATAATACGTGATGCATTTCCGCTGTCGATCTCGACCAAAGTCGAAGCCGGGAGCAACCATTCGCGGCTGGGCGATCGAGATGCTGACTTTCGGGTTCGGCAATAGAAACGCGTAGCGGAATGTGCCATCTTGAAGTCCTCTTTTGAGGAGGACTCATTTGCTCGTGCAGCAACGTGCCTTAGCAGCCATGCTGGCGGCCGTCCCCAGGCCAATGGTCATTACCGGAATCGCGACGTACGAGATGCCAATGTCAGCCACGTACTGATTCAGGCTCATCTTCATTGGCCCGCTGCTGAACATGAGGCCGTCGAGAATCCAGTTCGCTACTGCCCAAATGATGCCGATTCTCGCTCCCTGTACGACGTAGTTCGCAGTCAGTCTCGTGAAGTACGCGACTGCTAAAACGACCGTGGAACAGGTGAGGGTTACACCCATCAAGGAATCAAACAACGGCTCGTGCGACACCTTGAGCGGGAAGATGCATACGGACGCCACAAATGGTATCAACCATGCCAGAACAGCAAAGCCGATTTCACGCGCTACGCGTCTCATTCGAATATCCTGCGATTTCAACTGGAATTTGGACCTCGGTCAAATACCGTTTTGCGTTGCCTCTAAAGATCATTCCAGGCCCTTTCAAATACACCTCGCGCGTCGCCATCACAATCGTGTACCCTCGGTCCTTCGCGTATTTAAGAACTCTGGCCTACGCATGGTCCCAGACTCTCATAACGTCCTCGATATCGGACTTAGACACACCGAACGCCCGGGAGTTCTCGCACGGCAATTCCTTCAACCAGCTTCCGGAACCGGACGGGCATGCACGCTTCAAAGTCGGCATCGCCCTCACGGTACTTATCGTCGTAGTGGCCTGCTCCCATTCCCTGGTGATGGGAAACTGGTCTTCCCGCAGCGAGGGTCTTCGGCGACATCTTGGGCTAAAGACCTTCATAACATCTGGATCAGATCTTCAATTGCAGGCCACAAGCACTGCGGCGACAAGCTCTCGGGCACGGATCCCGAGCCATTGCGGCATCAGGTGTGGGAACTGCCCAAGATCACTCAGCGACGACGCACGCGATTTGCATTAAGAGCGTGCCACTCGCCGAGAACGCTTTTTTTTGCCGGCGGAGCGCTTCGAGCGAGTCACTTTGCTGCGCGTGCTCTTGCCCACCGTCTGCAACTCAGACAGCTTGACGCGCCGCAAGTCGGCCGTAAACCTTGACGCCGCGGTCTCGCAGATGTCGTTGACTTTCGCGATGGCGCCGCGGTGGCTGAGTCGCACCGGGGTCAATCGAGACGCCTCCGGCGGCGCGTCGACAGCGGCAACGATATCGAAGAGCGTGATGGTTCGTGGCGTGCGTGAAAGCCGGTAACCGCCACCGGGCCCGGAGGTGCCCCCCAGCAATTCGGCATCAACCAACCGCCGCAGAATCCGATACAAGAATCGGGGTGGAAAGCGGCAGCCACGCGCGATACGCGCCGCCGTGACCGGAGTTTCAGAGGATTCGTCAACAACTTGTAGCAGGATGCCGACAGCATAGCTCACTGAACGCGTCAGTTTCATGGGGGCCTCACTCCGTCGTCTGGCCGTTGAATTCAAATGCAATGCAGATCCGCGCGTTGCCTGCTCCAATCGTTGATCTGCTCGCGGATCTTCCCGCGCACGGTTTCCGTCCGCGGTGGCTCCGTTGAGCCGCCGCGATTTTGTCCGGGCATTGTAGACAATACCGCGTCGTACACAATCGATTGGCGACGCCGTCGCGGATTTTTTTACACCAATGCGCAGAATGCGCAATTTCCGGCCGGAGTTTCTTTTGGCCCACCATCGAGCCGGTGCCGCTGGGGACAGGAGAATCAGGCAGAATGCTGCGTGGCACGACCCTAAGTCCGCAAAGGACGGGGTAAAGCCGTTCCAGCCACGCCTTTCCGAGAGACTTGGGGTGTGAACCTTCGCACTGCCCGGGACCGGATCGGAGGCTGGGATTGTGCCGTCGTGGATCCGATCCGCGGCACCGTGCAGATCTCACTGGCCTGCTCTCGGCAAACGAAAAAAGCCCGCTGACGTCTCGCGACGTCAGCGGGCTTTGATGTAAAAATCCGGCGATACCTACTCTCGCACTTTTGGTACTACCATCGGCTCTGAAAGCTTAACTACCGTGTTCGGAATGGATACGGGTGTGACCTTTCAGATATGATCACCGGAAAGCAGCCTGCGGGGCGGTAAAGCCCGCACAGGCTGAAAATTCAAGTTGTTGCAGGAGTGGCATTACCGTCGGACTCCCTGGGGGCGTTGGCCCTCGTGGAGTCTGTTGGCAACTCGTCGCGATCACACGTTCCGTGTCGGCAGATTACCTGCCGACACGGAGAATATGACCAAGAGCGTTGGATATATGTGGCCAAGCGTTCGTCCGTTAGTACCGGTTAGCTCAGTAGGTTACCCCACGTACACATCCGGCCTATCAACCTGGTAGTCTTCCAGGGGACTTTCGAGCATTGCTCTACGAAACCTGATCTTGGAGCGGGCTTCACGCTTATATGCTTTCAGCGTTTATCCTTTCCGTCCATAGCTACCCAGCCGTGCCGCTAGCGCGACAACTGGAACACCAGAGGGACGTCCTTCTAAATCCTCTCGTACTAAAGAAGAACCTCCGCAAGTTTCGTGCGCCCACAGCAGATAGGGACCGACCTGTCTCACGACGGTCTGAACCCAGCTCACGTACCACTTTCATTGGCGAACAGCCAAACCCTTGGGAGCTTCTTCACCCCCAGGATGTGATGAGCCGACATCGAGGTGCCAAACCGCTTCGCCGCTATGGACGCTCGGAAGCGATAAGCCTGTTATCCCCAGAGTACCTTTTATCTGATGAGCGATGGCCCTTCCATACGGGACCACCGGATCACTAAGTCCTACTTTCGTATCTGCTCGACTTATGAGTCTCGCAGTTAAGCACCCTTCTACCTTTGCGCTCGAAGCCTGATTACCAACCAGGCTGAGGGTACCTTTGAACTCCTCCGTTACTCTTTCGGAGGAGACCGCCCCAGTCAAACTGCCCAACTGAAAATGTCCTCTGCCCGGATTCACGGGAATCAGAGTTAGAACTAAAGCATATTCAGGGTGGTATTTCAAGGATGGCTCCATGGACGCTTGCGCACCCACTTCATTGCCTCCCACCTATCCTACACAGAACATACCACAGCCCAATATCAGCCTGCAGTAAAGGTTCACGGGGTCTTTCCGTCTAGCTGCGGGAACGTGGCA
>CAWECK010000004.1:0-241983 GCA_963807715.1 uncultured Planctomycetia bacterium | reverse complement strand
CAGGTACGGCCTTGAGTGGCGCTCCGACGATGGTCGGGACGTACACGGTACTGGCCAGTTTCGCCGGCAGCTCCGACTACACCAGCGGCACGCCCAGCACCACGTTCACGATCAGCCAGGCGACGCCGACAGTGAGCGTGAAGGACAATAGCGGAACGTACAACAGCGCGGCCTTCACGGCAACCGACACGGTGGCGGGAGTCGGCAGCCAGTCCACGCCGGCTTCCAGCCTGGAAGGGGTATCGCTGGGTTTAAACTACTATTCGGGCACGAGCGCCACCGGCACAGCTTTCTCTGGCGCACCAAGTCAAGCCGGCAACTACACGGTGGTGGCCTCGTTTGCCGGAAGCACGGACTACATCAGCGGTACGGCAAACGCCACGTTCACGATTAGCCAGGCGCCGCTAACCATCACCGCCAACAACCAGACGAAGGTCATCGACTCTGCCAACCCGTCTCTGACATTCACTGCCACCGGCTTCGTTGGCGGCGACACGTTATCGAGCATCTCGACACAGCCTACTCTGTCCACAACTGCCACCACCGATAGTCCCGTGGGCACCTACCCGATCACGGTCAGTGGCGCGGTCGATACCAATTACACTATTTCCTACGTCAATGGTACACTGAGCGTAACACCGGTGCCCATCGCTACCACAACCAAGATCAAGTCATCGGACAATTCTTCGGTCTATGGCGAGTCGGTCACATTCACAGTGACGATCTCCGCCTCCAGCGGAAGAACCAAACCCAGCGGCGCCGTCACATTCATGGATGGGAGCACCGTTCTGGGAACCGCATCGGCGTCCAACGGCACAGCCACATTCACGATGTCCGCCTTGACGGTCGGCAGTCATTCCATCACAGCCGTCTACGGCGGTATCGTGAGTGTTTCCGGGAGTTTTTCAGAAAGCACGTCGGCGGCGCTTACCGAGACGGTGGCCCAAGCGGCAACCACCACCACGCTCAGCGCCTCCAGCACTAAGGCGACGTCGGGCCAATCCGTCACATTCACGGCGAAGGTAGTTCCGACCTCGCCCGGCACCGGCACGCCGACCGGGTCCGTGACATTCAAAGACGGGAGTACAACCTTGGGCACCGCCACGCTTAGTCCGGTGTCAGGGGGCGCTCAGGCCACGTTCGCTACCAGCACTCTGCCGGTCGGCACCGACTCAATCACGGCGGTGTACGCAGGCAGCACCGATTACCTGACCAGCACTTCCAAAGCCTTAAGCGAGAAAATCAATCCGGCAGCAAATGAGATAATCAATCTGGCAGCCGACGCGACGATCGCAACGCCCTGGCAGAACCCGGTCAATCCTCTGGACGTGCTGGGCACGGGCGGACCGATCACGCCGGCAGATGCCCTGGCAGTAATCGATTATTTGACGATTTACGGGTCGGCGAACATCTTGCCGGCGACCTATACCGCCGGTTCCGACTACTACGATGTGCTCGGCCTCGGCACCATCGTTCCGGCCGACGCGCTGACGATCATCGACTATCTAAGCACCCCGGCGTCCGTGACGCCTGCGGTTTCCCCGGCCGTGACGAATTCTACGACCGGCGCTGACCAGCGTTTCCAGCGCGGCGACCGTCTCCGGCAGCGCTGCAATCACGCCGACGAAC
Source organism: uncultured Planctomycetia bacterium (assembly GCA_963807715.1). Lineage (GTDB taxonomy): Bacteria > Planctomycetota > Planctomycetia > Pirellulales > PALSA-1355 > CAWECK01. The sequence goes on along the minus strand of CAWECK010000004.1, from coordinate 240,354 downwards.
ATTCAACCCCAGGTGAGTGGAGAAATCAGCCTGCCGCTGAACTCACAAAGTGGCTCGCCGGCCGTAAGTCCTGCCGTCGTGGCAGCTGGCCAAGTTAGTGGCCCGGTCAACAACAGCACTTCGTCGTCTTCCTCCGTTTCGGCACCTGTCGGGACAGTGCCCGCCGGGCCATTGCAATCGACTGTCAAACCGTTGACGGCGTCCGCCAGCCAAACCGCGTCTAGTCGGGGGCAGGCGAGCGCCGTCGACACGTTGTTGTCTGATCCCTCAGCGAATTGGTTGGACGAATAGCTGGATCCTGAAAAAGACGCAGTGAGGATAGCTTCCGTAGGCAAGCTCAGTCTCAGTTGTGCGTCTCGGACAGCGGGGGTGGCTATTTCATGCCTGCGGTTTCGTACCGTGCCAACTTCCTCGGAACAAACTTGGGCAATGCGAACGCCTCGCCACTTACATTTCCGATTCGGAGTCTAGAGCTGCTTTTCACGCAGGTGGGACGTTGTATCCGCAGTGTCGGAAGTAGTTGCGGCACTGATCTGCCGGGAATCGATCGAGTAGTTGGCCCAGGCGTGACCACAACGCATCGACAGTCCGTTCGGCCGCCGATCGCAAGAGCCATTTGAGTTTGCTGAAGGCCAGCTCGATCGGGTTGAGGTCCGGGCTGTAGGGCGGAAGATACAGCACCCGAGCGCCGGCCGCCTCAATGGATTCTCGCACCCCGGCACGCTTGTGACTGGCGAGGTTGTCCATGACCACCTGGTCGCCGATCTTGAGCGTGGGCACGAGTACTTGTTGCACGTATGCCAAGAAGGCTTTGCCGTCCATGGCCCCGTCGAGGACCATCGGAGCCGTGAAGCCCCTCTCACGGAGGCGCAGCGATGAACGTCGTGGTTTTCCAATGCCCGTGCGGTGCGTAGGCTACCAGTCGTTGACCGCGCAGACATCGCCCGTATTGTCGAACCAGGTTGGTGCGGGCGCCGCTCTCGTCGATAAAGACCAAATGGCTCGGCTCCCAGCCGAGACGCTCGACAATCCAGGCGGCGCGACGCAATTGAACATCGGGCCGTTGTTGCTCGGCAGCGTGGATCACTTTTTTTTGAAGGTGATCTGAAGACGCTTGAGCGCCCGCCACACGGTGGCCAGCCCGACCTGAACGCCGAGCGCCAGGCGCAACTCCCGGAGTGTGGCATCAGGCTGTTGCTGGATGAGCTGCTCCAAACGAGGTAACTCGCTGTCGAGTTTGGTGGCGTGCGCCACGCGTTGCGTTCGCGGCGCGAAACTGCCCGTCTCACGGCGGAATCGCTTGAGCTTGCGAATCCAACCCGCGCTGACGGAATACTTCTTGGCGACGGCACTCGTTCGCATTTTACCGTCGATGTCGGCCATGACCCGCACCCGCAGGTCCATCGAATAGGCTTCCATGGCAGTTCTCCGAGGACTGAAATCACCCCAGATTATGCCAGCCAAACCGCCACCCGCCAAAAAACAGCTAGCGTCCCAGCTAGCTGAGAAGCGCTCTAAGGCCGGCCAGAAAGGCGGTCGGCGACCATCGGCAATTTAACTATCGAGAGTTGCCATGCCGACGCAGCCTACCCAGCTTCACATCGCTTCGTAGGGCCCCGCAGAAGCCCTGAGTGGTCGCAGGCCTCAGGTAAGGCGGGGGGGCGTTTTGGCTGCTCGACAGCTTCCTAGGGCCTCTCCGGCGGTGTGGCGCGGGATTGGCCTCTGAGAGACGCCCAGTCTCGTTGGAGCTGTCTCCTTCGTGGCCTAGTTAGATTAGCGCTAATCGGAGCCGTGTAGGATGTCGATCGACAGCTTCGTGACGTTTGGCCCTACCGCGACTAGCTAGGCGTCGCCCGAGCAAGCGGCGATCAGCCGTGCGGTGCGGAGACAGCGGCGTGACGATCCGCCCGAGCAGCCAACCAACTTTTCGCGGCGGCTGGCTGAAATTGTTGGGCTGCTCGTCTACGATGGAGGCTTAGCCGACAGAGGACAATCAGTTTTCGCGGAGCGCGACACCGCATGGCCAAATCACCCGCCAAACGTAAACACACAGATAGCGCCGCAGCAGTTGCCAAACTCAAAAAGCTGTTCGCAAGTAAACGCAACGATTTAGCGTGGCACCATGAGTTCGGCCGCTTGGTCGACGTGCTAACGTCGGAACGCAAATACCGCGCAAGTAAAATAAATGAGCTTGTCGAGCTACTGTCGGGCAAGAAATCTCAGGCAGTGATGCAGCTCCTATACGCCGCCCGCGATTTCAGCCAGACCTACCCTAAGCGAGAATTGGGGACCTTGAAGGGGCTCTCATTTACTCACGTTCGCAAGCTGCTCACAGTCAAGGACGAGAAGCGGCGCGACTGGTATCGCCAGCAGTGCCAGAAAAACAATTGGTCCTTCCGACAACTGGATGCCAAGGTTAAAGAAATATTCGGCAAACGGTCGCAAGGTGGCAGGCCGTTTGCGGAAGTGAAGGTTGCGCCACGCGAGGCACTGAGCAACATGCTATCGCTGCGAGACATGTGGCAGAGCAAGTGCGCGCCGAAGTTGGAGCAGAACTTGGAGCGACTGGCCAAGCGGATAAACCGACGACAGCCTGACGACGAGTTGGTTAGCTTGGTCGATGCGGGATGTACCGCGTTGGATGCATTGTGCGCGGCGGTCCAGGATGCCCGGACGAAGCTCCGGAAGGTCAAGGGGACCCGCAAGCTCAGTCGCTAGAGTGTGCAGCGACCAATGGCGAGCCGAGGACAGGTGAACACGCCGGATATTCCGGATGGGGACAACGCGGAGACCTTACTATCTTGGGTTTTTCACTCGCTGCTCTGCTGCTCATCCGGATCAGGTCAGGCGGTGGGCACTCCGCAGACAATCTCCAGACATCGCCCCAGGTCTGCCGCATGCAACCGCAGAACCGCTTCAAAGTCGTCCTTGCGATAGCCACCAAACAGGCTTAGCGACAGCGGTACTGGTCGCCCCAATCGCTGCCCGACCCGATCAATCATCGTATAGACCAGGTCCGAGGCTTCCAGCCATTCTTCCGTCGTACATTGGCCGCCCAGGTCGTCGTCTTCCTGCGAATCCGCACCGTGGGCGAATAGGACATAGTCGACTTCGCCACTAAAGAGCTGGTCTTCCAGGCCCACAAGCTGTTCCGAGAGCGAATCCAAATAATCGGCGTGATTGCCGTCCGGGTTGATGTTGCAACCTGGTGGAATGGCTAGATTCAAATCGGGCGCGAAGTTCCGCGAATCTTCCATCGAGTTGCCAAAATGGCAATCCAAGTCGATGTGTGCCCGACCAGGCCCCGTTCCCGGTACAGCTTCAGGGCTGCGATCACCTGTCCACTGAACGTGAAGAATCCGCTTCCGCCAGACGGTCGGGCATGGTGAAAGCCACTGGTCGGGCTGAACGCGACCTGCTCGGGATGCGCGACTGAATGGGCGATCGCGTGGTACAGGCTGGCGTTCGTATACCGCACACTGTCGGCGAACTGCGACGACCACCTGAGCCCATTGGATTCGCACAGCCGTTGCCGTCCGTCAAAAAAGGCGTCGACGTACTCCGCCGTGTGGGCCAGCAGGAAGTCTTCACGCGTGAACGACTCCCAGTCCGAATGCCGTACAAAGTGCTGGCCGCGGCCGTGGTCGTCCAGGTATTCCAGCAGCAGCTTGGGCTTCAGCGGGCTCTTGGAGAAGTTGCTGCCGGCATCGACCTCCAGCACTTGCTCGGGGCGATAGAAAACGTGGATTCGCCGATCTCGCGTGTGGTTCATGACATACTTTCAACGATACTGGGGTTCAACGAGTCAGCTTACCAGCCGCCTTGGCAATCAATTGCAGCAAGGCGTTTTGCATGGCGGCGGCAAAAGCCGGGAAGTCAGGCCGGCGCTGCCCGTTCTCTTCGACCATGTACAGGGAGCGGTTGATCTCAACCATGATGGATAGGACGTTCGAGTTGCGCAGATAATACGGCTCCGGCACGATGGTCCCTGCGAATGGCCGGTTCACGTCAACCGAAAATCCCAGCTCACGATAAATCGCCACGGCCAGGTCCGCCAGCCAAGATGGCGTGTGAAAAGCGTCGGTGCCGATGCAAATATCGGGGCGATCTGGACTTTGATCGGATTCGTGTGGGTAATCGTTCGCGGGTGAATGGACGGGCAAAACGGGCGCGGGTAGTGGTGGTGCTCATGAGCGCTCGCCACTGGCTGTACCAGAGAGACTGCGAGGGATAGGGGATTCTGTGTCGGCTAACGTGCTCACCCCAGCGCCCATTTCCAGGCAACCTGCCTGAAATTCTTCCGCAGCACGGCTCCTGCCGGTAATGTCGGATGGCAGTCGTAAAAACCAGCAGCACCGCTACAGAACGACTCGACCGAGAGGGTTGCCGCAAATCTCCAACTCGGCCGCCCCTTCTGTCGAATGCGCGCCCTATGCTGTAGGTATGGAAAGTCTTCTAAACAATATCGACGCCCTGCAAATTATTCGGGAAGTCACGCGCGACTTGACCTCCGCCGAGCTATCCGCTGTCGCCTGCGGATTCGTGTTTGTCGTGCGGCGGGTTCTGACTGGTTAGGATACTGCCGCAGCCTCTCACGCCACCGACCACTTGCCGCCGCTCTCCTGGTATGGCCCCTTCCGCAACACCACGCCTACGGCATCGCGTAGTGCCTTGGCGGTCATCGTGGTATGATAGCCGCTTTCGAGTAGCTTCACGGCTAGCTCGGTTGTTCACCCAGGCAAGCACCTCGGTTTCCGGATCCAAATCTGCGATGAACCACGCATCGTTCGTGGCGGCTCCGTTTGCCCAACAGGCCGCCTGCAGGGGCAGTACCTTTCAGGAGATCGTCCCATGATTGCGCTTGTCCAGAAAGGAAACAAATGGGTCCTGCCCCAGGTCCTGCACCCTTTCCTTTGCTTTCCTTCGCTACTTCTTCTTGACGCCTAATTCTTGGAACTTGGCGGCGATTTCGGCGCCGTGACCGTCGGTGTTTTTGTCCTTGTCGACGAACAGCAGCTTGCCGTCCGTGCCGATGTAGAAGGTCCACCGTTCCGGCACTTCCCGCTTGTCATGGACCACGCCGTAGGCCTTGGCCACGTCCTTGGTCGGATCGCTGAGAATCGGGTAGTCCAGCGCCAGCTCCGTGGCGAATTCCTTATTGAACTCCGGCGTGTCGCAGCTCGCCGTGAAGTAGGCCACGTTGAACGCGCGGAGCGCTTCGCCGCTTTCCTTCAACGATTTGCACTCCTTGGTGCAGCCGCCGGTTTTGGCCTTGGGAAACCAGGCGAGGACGACGACCTGCTTGCCCTGAAAGTCTTTCAAGGCGTGCGTCTTGCCGTCGGTCCCCTGCAACGAAAAGCCCGGGGCGGCGTCGCCGGCCTTCAAGTCGTCAGCTTCAGTGACGTCGACGGCCGGCAGAGTTAAACAGGCGAGCGCGGCAAGTAGTGCGAAAGATCGTTTCATGGCGAGAGGCTCCTTAAACGAAGGTGGGGCTCAGCAAGTGCAGGCGGCCAACAGTCCTCCAGCGAGGCCGTCAGTCCACCGGTGGTCACGTTCTCGTCAGTTCTTGAAAGGAGGTCGTATTGAGCGACACCCCCGTCGTCGTCGTCTCGTTGACCGTCTCGCTGCTGCTCGTCGTCCTCGCGTTGGTGTCACCATGCCGAGCGAACCGTGCTAGATCGCCTCGGGGCGTTATTCCAATGTCGAAGCAGCGGCCGTTGACTGAATACTCACCGCACTCCCACCAGCAGACATACCGGGGGGCCTAGTCGCTCAGATCCCAACCGGCGTTCGCCAGACTGTCGGCAAGCGCCAGGCGCCATGCTGGTGGCGCCGGTTTACTCGCCGGGCGCCAGGCCATGGGGTCCACCGGCCCGGTAATCTATCACCGGCTTGAAGGTGCCGGGCGGCTGGAACTCGACGGCGGCGCCCAGGGCGTCGCCGACAGCGAGACCGATCGGGGTTCCGCGAAGCCGATCGTTCATAGGCTCTCCGGAGACGGGCCGGTGGTGAGGACTTCCAGACGAATCAGGCAACGTGGTGCAGCGACCAAAGGACTAGGTTCGCTTACTTAAGGGCTATGCGCCGATACCCGCAAACGAGGTAATGCAATTGAAAGCGGACCGGCAAGCTCAGGGTACCTGTCGGCGATCATCGTGAATACCGCTTTCCAAATGGTGCCGCGCACAAGATGCTTATTACGATAGACGCAGGTCTGAACCGCGACGATGTGCGCATCATTTGGCGACCACTGACTCTTTGAACCTGACACGTAATTAGTCTTCCAGATACTCGCTCCGCTGATGCCAGAAAGAGACCTTGCCGATCTCCCGTCCGACAATGCAACTCGGCCTTCAAGAAGAATGTGGTAACGAGAATTGAAGTTTTCCAGGTTATGGCTGGACGAGTCCACGGAGTGAGCGCAGAAGCCGCCACCACTTACCTGTACGATCGCGTGTTCGTCCATGAGAGACCATTCCGAGGGATAGCCGAGCAGGAAGTAGGTGCCCTCGGTAAGGTCCGCGTCGGCATCAATCACATCCCTTCGCAGAAACTGTCGTCTGGACAATGCTGAGACCGTCTCTTCATCGAGGCGCCAAACGACGAGGTCAAATGGATCATCGACGCCGGACTGCTGCCGCTTGGCGGTGACATTAGTGGTTCCGGTGATCTGGATTGAATCGCCGACATCGGCGGTTGGCGCAATGTACAGGGGCGCTTCGGGCTCTCTCGCGAGCCCGGCCGCATGCCCTGCAGAAATCAGAAAATGGAAATCGGCAATCTGAAAAAGCGTTCCTGTGGCATGCTGCTTGGGTTCCATGCCGGGTTGAGCCACTAAGATCGGAATGGTTGCCCCAGTCACGAACGAAAGCATTGCATTAATGATCGTTTGATAGACTTCGGGGGTAAACCCATCAGTCATAGAATTTTCCTTTCCCTGGTTGGGCGGCTCCGGCACCTTTTTGCAGTGCAATTATACGCGCAAGCGGGGTAGAGGCTTTTCTCAGCAAACGCCCCGTTCTTGCGAATTCGCTAAATATTTGCCCGAAAAAAGTCACAAGAACCTGGGAAGCCTAGCCATCAGCTTCCTCTTGCAACCCCGCGGCGTCGCCTCCCCGGCGATGCTTCTGCGGGGCTTTTTTCGTTTTAGAGTCAGCCAACGCAACCCCAAGGAGCCCCGTGACCATGATGTCCGTAGCGGAACGTTTGCTCCTGCATTTGATGGCTCTCGTTTCAGCCGAGCCCGGTGAATGCCCGGGCCTTGACGTGACCGGCTAGCTTCTCGGCGATTTGCCGAGTCTTTCTTTTCGTCCAGCCTCGTTCGCGAGGCGGTTCTGTTTCCCAACAGACCGCCCCGCACTGGGACGGTCTCTACCCGAAGGAGATCGTCCCATGATTACGTTTGCAAGACCGTGCTCCAATGACACCACGCCGCACGACAAGTTCCTGGCCATGTTGCCGGCGATCCGCCGGCAAGCCAAGCTCGCCTTTCGCTCCGCAAAGACCGAAGCCAAAGAAGAGCTGATCGCCGAGGTCGTGGCCAATGCGTTCACCGCTTACGTTCGGCTCGTCGAACGGGGCAAGGAAGATGTTGCCTGTCCCACGCCTTTGGCCTGGTACGCGATCCGGCAAGTCCGCACGGGCCGGCGGGTGGGCAGCAAGCTCAACGTCCGCGACGTCAGCTCGCACTACGCCCAGGTCGCCAAAGGGATCGTGGTTGAGCGGCTCGACCAGTTCAGCCAGCAAGAAGGCGAATGGCGCGAAGTCCTGGTCGAAGATCGGCACGCCGGACCGGCGGAAACAGCGGCGGCCCGGATCGACGTGGGGGCTTGGTTTCGGTCGCTGGGCCGGAAGAAACGGAAAGTTGCCCGGACGTTCGCCCAGGGCGAGACGACTAGCAGCGTGGCCAGGATGTTCGGGCTGTCGGCGGGCCGAGTGAGCCAACTGCGGCGGGAATTGGCGGAGTCGTGGCAGCAGTTTCAGGGCGAGCCCGTGGCGGTGTAGCCGGTCACGTCCGGCTTCTGGAACAGCGTTGCGAAAGAGCATCCAGAGCGTCCGTTGCCTCCGCCGGCTCGGACGCTCTGGACGCAATATTACAGCACTGTTCTTAAGGGGACCGCGAAAAGGGCCAAATCTCCGGCCGTCGTTTGCCTTGTTGGGTCGACGGCAACTTGGGAAGAATGAGTATCCTGCCTTCACGAAACAGTCGAACGTCCGAATCCGAATTCGACAACTCGTCTGGGAAGATTTCTAGCGCCCGCTGTGTTGATCGAGTGCGGACGGGTCCGTAACAGGCGGCTCACAATTCGTGGCATTGGTAACTCGGCGGCACGACCGCCAGCACGTGGTAAACACGACGCTTGAGAACGCCTTTTGCCGTGAGTGCGCCGATCAGCCTGGCCGACTCGACCAGGCTGATGCCCAGGCCCTGGCCGAGTTCTACGGCGGTCGGCGCGGCGGTGCAGCCGGTAAAACTTCAACACGAATTGATACGCTTCCCACTGTCGATTGGTGAACGCAACCTGGCAAGATTCCGCGACCATGACGCCCCCCACCGCGAGAAGTGTTTTTGCCCAATCACCGAGGGCAAAAGGCGGGGTTCCGCGGCCAAACGACGGCCGTTTAGGTGTGCGATAGCATCGATAGAATCAATGTACACATGAACACTAATTGAGTCAAGTGGATTCAGCGAGGGTGGATAAGGTGGTGTGAGCGTCTCGAAAGTAGGTGGAAAATCTGCTCTGCTGGTAGTCGGTGGTTCGAGATTGCCTATTTTCCGCCGATCAAGGAGGGATTTATGGAACGTTCGAAACGGGAACCGTTGGAATTGAACGCCGAGGAGCAGCGGATTTACGAGCGTTTAGGGGCACTGGCCGACGACGAATTGCGACGGATGGCCAAGGTGCTGGCCGGCACGGATGACTCGCCCTTGTTCGGAAAAACGGAGTTCGAATTGCGCGATCGTGTGCATGCCTTGGGAGCGCACGCCCTGGAAGCGGCCGCGGATGAGCGGCAAAAAAAGGGACGGATACGAAGGAGCTAGCTGCGTTTGTCCATATTGTGGCGGGGATGCGCGTTGTGTCGGGCTGCGGGAAAAAAGGATCGACAGCCTGCTGGGGCCCCTGCACGTGCGGCGGCATTATTACCATTGCCGGGCATGTCGGCAGGGGCACTTCCCGCGGGACAATAGCTTGGGCTTGAATGCTTCGCACCTCACGCCAGCGGCCGCTGAAGTGGCCAGCATCGCCGGAGTGCAAACGAGCTTTGCTCAAGCCAGCGAGGTTACTTTGCAGAAGTTGTGTGGACTACGGTTTAGCGAATCGACTGTGGAACGCGTCACGGAAGAGGCCGGCGAACGTTTGGCACGGTTGCTCGCGGAGAAGGTAACTTTCGGTGAAAATCAGCACTGGGACTGGCATCGCGATGCACGCGGTTGCACGTGCGCTTATGTCGCCTCCGACGCCACGGGCGTGCCGCAGCAAGGCGAAGATGGTGCCCGTGCCCAGGGCCGCATGGTCAACGTGGGCATGATCTACAATCCGTCCAGCGAGTTCGACGATCGGCCCGTCAAACCGCATCAAATGCGATATTTAGCGGGTTTTTATTCGTTCGACGACTTGGGAAGGGAGTTGCGTCGACAAGCGGCCCAAGTCGGCTGGGACGAAGCGGAGCAACAGATCGCTCTCTCTGATGGCGGCAATGGCTTGGAGGAATTCTTTCGCAAGAACTTTCCGCGCGCAGAATGCATTCTGGATTTCTGGCATGCTTCGGAGCACCTGACGGAACTTGGGTTGGCCTTGTACGACGACGAGGACCAACGCAAGAACGTTGTGGCTGGCTGGTGCCATCGGCTGAAACATGAGGGTGGCGAGGCGTTGTTGGGGGAGTTACAAGCTTTGGATTTGAGCAATTGCTCCGCCGCTGCCCGGCAAGCGCACGCCGAACACGCAGGCTACTTCCAAAATCAGAAACACCGAATGGACTACCCTCGCTACGTGGCGAACGGTTGGCAAATCGGCTCAGGACCCGTGGAAAGCGCCTGCAAGACCGTAGTGGGCAATCGCCTCAAAGGCGGCGGCATGCGTTGGGGCGAGGATGGCTCCGACGCGGTCTGCCATCTTCGCGCCCTCTACCTGAGCGAACCCGGTCAATGGGAGGCATTCTGGCGCGGCCACCCCAATTAACCCAAACTCACCACCAATCTGACGCTCACACGATAAGGTGTCAGCATGCCTAAACGGCCTAATTCGCCGCAAGTGATTCCGCGGCCACGACTAAAGCCTTTGGCCAGACTGCGACACCGGACGCAAAAAGTCCTACTGCCGTCCTGCCGCCTCGACTTTTTTCAGAAAGAAGCCCTTCGGCGAGTACGTCGAAGGGCTTTCTCATTTCGCGGACGGGAGCTGCAGCTTCAAAATCGTGTTCAAATAGCGCGGCGCGAACGACGTTCCAGCAGAGTTGACGCAACATCTTTGATTTCTGCACGTTGGGCGGTTCAAATCCCGTCGCCAGTTCAAGCAGACGTTCAGCGAGTTCGTTAACCGTCGAGGGGGCTGCGCACGCAAGCCCGGCTTGGATAGGACGTGCGTGTAGATCATCGTCGTGTGGACGCTCTTGTGACCGAGCAATTCCTGTACAATGCGGATATCGTAACCGTTTTCCAGTAGGTGCGTCGCGAACGAGTGCCGCAACTTATGGCAGGTCACTCGCTTGCAGATCCGCGCCACATCGGCCGCGAGTTTCACGATGCGGCCAACGGCACCGGGGATGAGCGTACCAGCGAACTCGCCGACCTCGTTTCGTGATCCGGTCGGATGCGCGAAAAGCGTATGGTGCGTGTGCGCCATTAGCGTGGCGTTGCTCAAGCTCGTCGGTACTGCCGTTTGTTCGACATTAGGGTAGAGTAGGATGAGGAGTGTGAGAGACGGTCCCATTGGACCTCACACGGGATGCTCTCTCGTAACTCCAACGAACTGAAATAGGTCAATTTAGTGTGCGAAGGTCATATGCAGGCTCCTTGGTGGGAGCGCGGGGTGATCTATCAGATCTACCCCCGATCGTTTCAGGATAGCGATGCGGATGGCGTGGGTGACCTTGCCGGAATTGAGTTGCGGCTGGATTATCTCGCTGAGCTGGGGATCGATGCGATCTGGCTGTCACCGATTTATCCCTCCCCGATGGCGGATTTCGGATACGACATTGCCGACTATTGCGACATAGATCCCATGTTCGGCGATCTCGCCGGGTTCGACCGGCTGCTTGCGGCGGTCCACGCGCGCGGGCTCAGGCTGCTGCTCGATTTTGTTCCAAATCATTCGTCAGACCAACATCCCTGGTTCGTCGAAAGTCGGGGGTCGCGTGAGAACCCGAAGCGAGATTGGTATATCTGGCGCGATCCGGCGCCGGACGGAAGACCGCCGAACAACTGGATCAGCGACTTCGGTGGCTCGTCCTGGGAATGGGACGAGACCACCGGCCAATATTACCTTCACGCTTTCCTCCCGGCGAAACCCGACCTCAACTGGCGCAACCCGGAGGTACGGGAGGCGATGATGGCGGTGCTGCGTTTCTGGTCAGACCGCGGCGTCGACGGATTCCGGATCGACGTGCTCTGGCACATCATCAAGGCCGAAGTGCTGCCCGACAATCCGATCAATGCGCACTGGACGCCCGACTGCACGCAGCGCGACCGGCTGATCCAGCTCTATTCGACCGACCAGCCGGAAGCGCATGCAATCTCTGCCGAGTTCCGCGCGCTGGTCGATCGCTATGGCGACCGCGTCCTGATCGGCGAGATCTGCTTGCCGAACGACCGCCTCGCCCGATGGTACGGAACGCCGGATCGTCCTCAGATGCATCTGCCGTTCAATTTCCAGCTCATCGAAAACGCCTGGGACGCAGCCTCGCTCCGGCGGACGATTGCCGCCTATGAGGCGTCTCTGCCCCGATTCGGCTGGCCCAACTGGGTGATCGGCAGCCACGACGCGCCGCGCATCGCGGCGCGGGTCGGCGAGGCGCAGGCACGAATTGCAGCAATGCTTCTGCTGACGCTTCGCGGGACGCCGACGCTGTATCAGGGCGACGAAATCGGCATTGGCGAGGTGCAGATTGCGCCGATCGGGTGCGCGACCCACAGGACCTGCGTCAGCCTGGCCTGGGGCTCGGTCGCGATCGTTCGCGCACACCGATACCGTGGGATGCTTCGGCCTATGCGGGGTTCAGCACTGTCGATCCCTGGCTTCCGCTCAACGAAGACTGGCGCGTGCGCAACTTTGCGGCACAGGATCGGGACAGCACCTCACTTCTGTCTCTCTACCGATCTCTGCTCGCGCTGCGGCGATCACACGACGCACTCGCAATCGGCGCAGTCACGCTCGTTGACGCGGCGGAGGACGTGCTCGCCTACCAACGGCGACATGCCGGCGAGTGCCTGCTGATCGCGCTGAACCTCGGCGACGAGACGCGGCCCCTGACGCTGCCCACGGATACCCGCGTCGCCGAGGTTCTGGTATCGACCCGGCCGCTTCGCCCGATGGACGGCACGCTCGCCCCGGACGAAGGTCTCGTATTGCGACTGATGGAGAAACGCTGAGATGCGAGTAGCAATGCTGGCCCCGATCACCTGGCGCACGCCGCCGAAACTCTACGGCCCCTGGGAACTCGTCACCAGTATGCTGACCGAGGCGCTCGTTGCGCGTGGGATCGACGTTACGCTCTTCGCCACGCTCGACAGCATCACCGCCGGAACGCTCGATGGCGTCGTGCCAGCTCCGTATGGGGACGATGCATCGATCGACGCGAAGGTCTGGGAATTCCGCCACCTGGCCCACCTCTTCGAACAAGCCGGCCGATTTGATCTGATTCACAATCAGGCGGACTTCCCGGCCCACGCCTTCGTGCGCCTGATCGACACGCCGATCGTGACGACGATCCACGGCTTCTCGTCAGAGCGCATCCTGCCGATGTATGCGGAATACCAGGACGTGGTCCATTACGTCGCCATCAGCGACGCGGATCGTCATCCCGAACTTCGCTACGCTGCGACGATTCATCATGGCATTCCTGTCGACGATTTTCCGTTCAATCCGGCCGGCAGTGACGATCTGCTCTTCTTCGGACGCATCCATCCCGACAAGGGCGCTGCTGAGGCAATCGCCGCCGCGCGCACAAGCGGGCGCCATCTTCACATGTACGGCATCGTGCAGGATACAGACTATTATGAACGGGAAGTTCTGCCAGCCGTGGACGGCGTGTCGGTAACCTATCACGGCGCAGTCGGTGGAACGCAGCGGCTACGGGCCCTTGGCGACGCACGCGCGCTTTTGCACCTCATCAATTTCGAAGAGCCGTTTGGGCTTTCGGTTGTCGAGGCGATGGCTTGCGGCACGCCCGTCATCGCAACACGGCGCGGATCGATGCCTGAGCTGATTGAGCATGGCGTCACTGGTTTTCTGGTCGACAGCCTTGACGAAGCGAATCAGGCAATCGAGCGTATTAACGAGATCGATCGCCCTACCGTCCGCCGCGCCGTAGCTAATCGATTTACCATCGATCGGATGGCGGACGCGTATCTGACCCTGTATCGACGCATCGTGGGCGCCTAGGAAATGCCAGGGAGGGACAGAGCACTTTGGCCAGCCGTGGTCGGTCACTGGCCCAGGGCGAGACGACCAGCGGCGCGGCCAAGAAGTTTGGGCTGTCCGCGGGCCGGGTGTCGCAGTTGCGGCGGGAGTTGGCGGAGTCGTGGGCGGCGTTTCAGGGCGAGCACGTAGCGGCGTAGTTTTTTTGACTGATCACCATCCTGCCCACGTCGCCTGTCCTGGCGTGGGGCGGGCGACGTGGTCCGCCGCGATCCATCCACCAATTAACCCATAGGACACGAGGATGTACACGAAGCGTGAAACGGCCACGATCCTCGCCGCGCTGCTTTATTGGCGCGAAGAACTCTCTTCCCACGGTCGATGTTGTATTGGTCGGCCCGCAATACGGTCCCCACAGCGGCCAGCCGCTGTCTGGCTCGGGGAATGTCGCCGACTGTCACGCCACTGGCTTGCCTACGGCGCCGCCGGCGCGGCGATTCCCGGCTGAGCGAAGGGGAAGGACCGCACGCCCCCGGGGCGCTCGTTAATCGGACGCTGTTTGCTCCCGGACAATTGCGGCACGCGCTGATTCATATATTTGGCCAGCTCATGCCAGTAGACGACGCCGTCCTGATTTGTATCCGCACGGCCGCTGATGGCTTCACTGAAGGCCTGCGCGAAGGGACTGAGCCCGGCGGCGTTTTGCCTGGTCGATTGCTGGCCCACTTCTGACCGCTGCGCGGCGGACAGCACAATCACGCCATAGTCCTCCGTAAGCAGTTCGCGCAAAAAGTCACTGACCGTTTCGGCGTGGTTGCCGGTGTCGTCGCTCGCGGCTCCGCAGATTCCTTCGGCCGCTTTGTGGCGCGCGTGCTGCTCGTCGAGCGTTGTGTCCAGCATTAACATCATTCGGCCGGGGATCGACGCCAGAGAGCGTTTCAACTCACTCCCCGAGAGAAAGGCGCCGGCCGAGTTGCCGCCGCCGGAAGCGGCAGCCAGACGAAATCGACCCACTGCGTCCGCCGACTCTTGTCCGGCATAATAGATGATGGTCGTGTCGGCCAGCGTCGCCTCCTTTTGCAGCCGCGCCAGTTCCGCGGAAATCGCCGCCGGCGTGGCCTGCTGGCCCGTCAGAGTCTTGGTCACCACTTCGCCAAAGGGTCTGGCCCCCCCGCGCCGGCTATCGGCCAGCGTCTGGGCAACCGCGCGGGCCGCCTGATCATTACCTGCCGCATTGGACTGGGGCGAGGTCTTCGCCGGATCGGTCGACGCCGGCCCGCCGATCGCGAGCACGTAAAGCTTTGGCACGGTGCGAGCCGCGTCGTCCGCCCTGCGGACAACTTCTTTCGATGGACTGATCGCAAAGCTCTTGCCGGTCTCGGCCTTGATCGCGACTTCGTATTTGCCCGGCGGAATCTTGACGGTCCACTGCGACTCGACGTGTTGCAATTCAACCTTTTTCGGCTCTCCCGGTTCCCCGTTGTCGCTGGCAGGCTCGCTCTTCCGCGGCTCGTCGCTCGGCTTAGCTTGGCCTTTTTCCTGGGGAGTGCCGGACGCGGCAGCGGCGAATGTTTGCGCCTCGCCCCACGGCCGGCCGTTGATCAGCAGCCGCATGCCGGTGATGGGCTCTTTATCGCTCGGCTGACTGCCGGATGCGCGCACCACCAGTTCTTCGCCCGACTGCTGCGACTGCGATTGCTCGGGCGCGGTGATCGTCACATTGGGCGGCAGCACGGCCTTGAGCGTGAGCGGCTCCGATTGTTCCTTGCGCTCGCGATTCGCGATTTCAAGGGAGCGCTGCAAATCGCCGGTTTCCAGGAGCCTTCTAATGACGTCGGGCCGATAGAGCGATTTGTGGAAGCGCCCGGCGGGATAGAACGACGCCAGTACCTCCGCGCCGTTGTTCAGGTGCCAACCCATCAGACTCTCGCCCGCCACGGACGCGGCATAATATCCTTGCGGCGTCCAGGCGATCCACTGATCGCCAGCCACGAAGAGGGAAACCAGCAATTGCCCGGATTCGAGATGCCACACCCGGGCGATCTGATCGTTGTTGGCGGTGAGCAAGTAACGGAAGTCGGGAGACGGAGCCATGCCCCACACTTCTTCGCCCCGATCCATGAGCTCGCGCTCCGCGAGACCCGTATTGAAATCGACGAGGTAGGCGCCGTTGTTCGACCCGATGGCTTGTCGTCCGCCGCTGAGTAGCGTGTAGCAGCGCACCTGGTCGTAGAGTTGCGGCAACGTGTAGGTGGAAACGGTAGTCTTGCCTCGAAGCGTGCCCACGGTACGCCGCTGGCCCTCGACGACGCCCATGCGCACCTGGCCGAGCTGCGGCCGGGCTCGCAAATACGTCTTGTCGGGCGGGGGGCCGAAATCCAGAGCGCGGAAGCAAAACGTCCGATCGAGCGCACCGTGGTTCCGTTGCTGGTCACGCCTTCGTTGCTAGTTCCCCAGGCGATCGCTTGCCCATCAGGACTCCAACCGGCTGTAATCAGGCTTGCGCCTTGACTGTCGAAGTGGCACACGGTAGCCCCCGTCTCCGCATTCCAAAGGCGAATGCGGCTCACAGAGTCGCCGGTCAGGACTTGTTTTCCATCCGGTATAAACGTGCCGCAAATCGGGCTATTCTGGTGCCCCGCATAACGAATCACCTCGTTTCCCGTGGTCATACTCAAAATGACCGCGCCGACCGGGGGCATTTCATTACTGCCAAATGTATACAGCAATCGTTGCGAGTCCGGCGAGAATGCGATCGACATCACCTGGTTGGGCAGCGTCGGCCAGGCGTGGCGCAATTTTCCGCTGGGTTCGTACAAGCGAATGGACTTGTCATTCCCGCCCGTGGCCAACGACTGGCCGTCGGGGCTCCAGGCGACCGTGTTGAGTCCGTCCTGATGCCCCGGCAGCACGGTCGTGCTGACCCCTTTCTCGACATCCCAGATGCGGGCCGTCTTGTCGAACGAGCCGCTGAGCACCCGCTGGCCATCCGCGCTCCAAGCGACCGCGTGTACGATGCTCGTGTGCCCCTTGAGCACTTGCAGCGAGGCGCCACTTTCGACGTCCCAAATTCGGACGTTGCCGTCATGGCTGGCCGAGGCCAGTTTTCGGCCGTCCGGCGAGAACGCCATGTCGTAAATCGCGTAGGCGTGACCTTTGAGGCTGTGAACCAGCCGTCCCTCGGGCATCGCAATTAAATGAATGCGGTGGTCATAGGCAGGCGTCTGGGCCCGATAGCCGCCAGCCGCCAGCCATTTGCCATCCGCCGAAAGAGCCGCGCAAAAAAGATATCCATGAGAACCCGGCCCGATCGGCGGGCGCAGCACTCGTAGCGGCTCTCCGGTGCCCAGGTCCCAAAAGCGGATTGTCTTGTCCAGGCCCACCGAGACCAACTGATCGCCATACCCGTTGACGATCAATTTGTAGACCGCGTGGGTATGACCGCCGGCGTCGAGCGCGAGGGTCGGCTTGTTATAAGCGGATTGATCTTCCGGGGCGCCGGCGGGAGCGATTTGAGCCTGGACCGATAAGACGTTGCAGAGAGGGCCCAATAAGCCCAATAAAACGAGCAGGCAACAGCGCCGACCGGCGGAAAACAGCGTATACGGCATCGCGTGGCTCCTTGTGACGAATTGCCATCAGCATAGCCGATGCCCGTCGAAGCCGCGACCCGCTGCCCCTCCCTGCTATTCTGGATCGGCATGGTCGTCGATTTCTTCGCGGAGGTGTGTCGCGCCGCCGCGCATATTGAACAATAACCCGACAAGAAAGGATGAAACCATGACCCGACGTTTTGAATTCATCGGCGGCAATTTGGCCAAGTTCTGGGAAGTAGCCGTCTCGGGCGACGATGTGACCGTGCGCTACCGGGGACCGTGCCGGGCCTGGACCGGCTGATCGCTTTTTATCCGAGATTCACCGTACAGAGGAGGTTCTCACGTGGGTGCTCGCACAAAACTGAACATCGCCTTCATCAACGGCGCGCTGATCGTCGCGGCCTTTGTCGGTATGGCTTTCCAATCGTGGATGGTGTTTTGGGGCGTCGTGGTTCTGCTTGTGGCTGGCAGTCTCTATGCCGGCGAGATTCGCCCGACCGGCCAGCGACGCCGCTAGGGTTTAATGCCCGCCCGTGCCCCGGTTTCAACTGAGACTGGGGCACGGCGGGATTTTTTCGACGGGATGGCCGATCAGGGGCATTCTATTTTTTTAGCAGTCGGATTCCTCCTGCATCGCTTGGGCCGGGGTATGCCCATGCCACGGATTGCTCGACAATCGCTAATTGAGTCATCGCTGTCGGGACACGGCGTCCGACTATCCTTTTGATCGTCTCTTTGCGTAGTGGTCGAACGGTTCACGCCGGACCGGTCGAGACAGTGGCTGTTCGGATCGACGTGGCGGCTTGGTTTCGGTCGTTGGGCCGGAAGAAACGGAAGGTTGCCCGGACGCTGGCCCAAGGCGAGACGACCAGCAGCGTGGCCGGGATGTTCGGCCTGTCGGCGGGTCGGGTACCGGTCGCCGCGAAGGCCAAACCCATCTCAGTCGGCAGACCGGCAAATCTGCCGTGCTTCCGAGGGCGGCCAGCACGCGATCAGCAATGTAACGGTTAAAGGGCAAGATAACACGGCATTGTGGGGCCGGACCATTATCGCTAACTGCTCAGGGTGATTTGTAATTGTTCACCAAGAACAGTGCGTATACCTCCTGCTGATTGATATCCTTCAACCGGTAAAGGCGTTCGACGCCCAGACCGGCAAGGTGCGCTCCAGCATAACCGCCACCAACCCCACCGCCGACTGCTCCGACAGTTCCTCCTATGGTCGCACCGATGGCTGCGCCGTGAGGCCCGCCGAAAGCGAAACCAATTCCTGCTCCAGACAAAGCCCCAGCCTTGAATCCGACATAACCACCAGCAGCTCCTCCGGCGAACCCGCCGCCAAGGCTCGCCTGACCCTGCCAGAATTGTCGTTCCGTCACAGTCCCGGTCATGTACTGACCCAACAAAAAACCTTCAGCCAAAACGGCGCCGGCGATCCCAACGCGGCCGCCCCATCGCGAAACTAACAGCAGCCGGCTGCTATTAGCCAATCCCGGTATCTGCCGGAAAAGCTGCGCTGCTCCAGCGGCGGTCAAGCCACCCCCGACCAAAAGAGTTGAACTGTGTTCACCTACTCTCAGCCAGTCTGCCTGAGTACCGCTAAAGATGTTAACCTCAGTTTTCAGCTGTTGGGCGGACTGGTAAGCTAAATAAGCTCCCATGCCCAATTGCATGCCGCCGGCTAAAGCGTTTAAGCTCGCCTGCATTCGAAACCGCTGATCAACGGAATTGGCGAAGGCTACAAACCCGAGGTCTTCAGAACGCAGGCTCTTACTTCCCGTACGTAACCGTTCAGCCACGATAACTCCGTTGCGCTCTGCAAAGTCGCGGACTTTCGGCAAGATGTCCTGCCGATTGGCCCAAATCTGCACTTCACCAGTTGAGCGGGCATCCTGAGCCATTTTCAGGATCTGGCTTTGCAGCCTTTCAAAATCGGCCCGCTGCGACGCGGGAGTCATGTTTTTCACTTCCATTCGCGCTTGCAAGCCGGTTGGCCGATGGCGGAACACAATGTCGGCATCTGTCGCCCCAACAGAGTTGCTGCGTGCTTGATTGATGCCGATTACTTGAAATCGGCTGTCCCTCTGTAAGCTCATCGCATAGCGCAATGTACGCGCGGTTCCAGCGACGACATTCCGATTGTCCGACGCCAGAAGGCGTACCGAAGTAGAGAGCCCGGGAGTGGTGGGGGCTAAATCGAACGATCCAGGTGCGAAGTTTCCAAACATTCGCATCAACATGGGGTGCCCGGAATAATGGCCTTGGGCGACGGTCTGACGGTACACCTCCAACCGTTGCTCGTTCGTGACCGCTTGGGACAAACTCTGGTTGAACTGAGTCCGAATGGCAGGGTATCTGGGGAAGGCCTGCGCGACGGCGAGCGGCTGACCGTAGAGACGCTCTCCGAATCCCAATAGCACCAGCACGACAAGAGGCATTCTGTTCAGTGTCATGACATAAGGCTCGCTTTTTTCAATGGTCAGAGGAGGCGGCTTCTTCGAGTGTCTTCTTGTGAACGGTCGCAGACTGTTTCGCAACGAAGAGTTGGTCTTCACGGCCTTCGAGCTTTTGCCAGCCCTTGGAAAAGGCCTGCTGGTAAAGCTGAGCGACCGGTGGGTCCAGCAGATGGGCCTGGATAGGCAGTAGGAATTTTATCATCCCGTCCCTCGTCGCCCGATAGGCGATTTCGGTATCGACGTTATTCTTCCAACTTACGGAGCCCCACGCCTCATTGTAGATTTCTTTTTTCTTTGCAGCGGTCAGCATGGCGCCCTTCAGCATGGACAGGTCGACTCCGACACTATCTTGGATAAGCTGCTTCATCGAAGGGAATTCTTCCAGGGCTGGCCAGTTGCCGTCACTGCTGGCATCCTTGAAATTTCGTAGTTCTGTCCGAATCCAAGGAAGAGTTATGTCGTAGTACCATCCCTCAGGACTATCGAAATTCCGGATCTGCTTCAGGGCCCAGGCTTGGTAACGGCGAAGCTTCTTCGCGTTCTCGTCCTGCTGCCGGCTAGCGAGGGCAAGCAATTCGTGGTCGCACCGGCGAGCAGATCGTTGGCCTTGGCGACGACTGCCTCCGGCACGGCCGCTTCAAGCCCAAAGTCGACCATGAGCCGCAAAAGGCCATCTTGAACACCCAGCAGAGCAACCTGACGCACACGATCGTCGGCAACGGAACCTGCCTGAGTAAAGCTCTTCTCCAAGCTCCCGATACGTTCGGTACCAGTTTGTTCGAGAACCTTCATGCGCAGCCTTGGCAGGACGACAGCAACGTCATCGTCTGCTCGGTACACATCCAGGGCATTATAGGCTGCGATTAAATCCCCTTGACCCTCAAGGGCACGGTTTCCTGCCTCAATCAACTGCTTCACACGCAGCGCTCGGAGCTGAGGTTCGATCTGTCCCATGCGGCCTTCGAGCGTCTGGTAGATCTCGTGAAAGCATTGCTGAGGGTGTCTTTCCATGACTTCCTTAATGGCCGTCTGTACCTCTTCAAGCTGCTCGGTCGGAGTATTTGCAAGTGTGCGCAAATTCCATAGTGCCTCTACTCCCCAGTTAATTCGCACAAGCTGGGGCAAGATTTTCTCAGTCGCAGTCGGCGGGAGGTTTTGCACGAGCCTGTCGACCTCATCCCGCAGTCTCTCGGCGTCCTCAGGTCCTTGCGGCCATTGCTTCGGATCGTTCAGGGCATCTTCTAGCCTCTTCAGCCGTTCCACCGTTTCGTTGGAGATGCCATGCTGAAGCTCGGCCAGTTTTGCCTCAATGCGATTCAGAGACGCCTGTACGCCTTCCAGTTCTTTTGAGGCCGTATTCGCCTCGTTTGCAGAACCGCTGTTCGATGGGCCTGCGCATCCACACAGAAAGACGGAGGGTAAGCTGACCGTTAACAACAGGATCGCAGAAGACGGTCGAAATAATATGCTCATCTGTTCCTCGACAAAAGGGCCGCACTCGCTCGATATCACTGACAACCGTCCCGTGTGATGTAACCGCACGTTTTACTTTCCATCAGGTGGTTCCAATGTGCTGAAACCTGGCAACCAAGTCCTCTACCGCGCGACTTGCCTCGCTCTTCGGCTTCTGCATGAGGTCGTGAAATTCCCTTTCGATGCCGTTTCGGAACCGATCCCGCCCCTCACTCACCAGTCGATCTCTATTCTCGGCCCTGAAGAACCATCTCGCGATCGGGAATTTCTTACCACCAAATGGTAGATCGGCTGGAACAAAACAGGCTTTCGACCAGCTCCGAAGCCGTTTCCCGACAACAGCCAGCAGTACGACAAGCAATACAACAGCAATCAGCGCCCCCACGAATCCATCAAGCACGAACCCGACAATCACACAAAGAAGCCCGATTGCCGCACATCCTACGCGAAGCCACGGATTCGGTAGCTGCAATTCAAATGTCGCTGGGTGCAGCAACGAAGACGCTCCCAGACTCGACCTGAACGTCGCTGTCGGCAAGCCATTGTCTTCCAGCCACTCTTTCACAAGTCGGTCGATCCGATGCGACATCGCCCCATTCAAAGTCTGAATGTGGTGAACAATGATACCTTCAAGGGTTGGCTGGAACGCCCGAACTCCTTCAGCAAGGCGGGCCTCCACTTCGACCACGCGACCACCATGTTCCGCTAAGTCCTTGAGGATAGATTTCATCGTTCCATTGCAAAGTTGCGCATCGACGTCCTGAGAGATCGCATCGATGGTACAGTTGGCACACTCATCGAGCGCAGGGGTAACGCGGTCATTAACAAAATGCGGAATCGAATCGCGGAGTTTCAGCGATTTTGTGAGAAAACCCTGGATCACCGCGGGCCACACGGCTAGCCCCGTTCCAATCGTAGAATTCGGATTCGGGCTCTGGAACACTCGTGAATCGTCTATTGGCAGTAGTTCATGGACAATCTCGCGCACGAATGGCCACTGGCTGCTACCACCGGTCAAAATGACCTGCTGAACATCCGATGCATGAATATGATACTTCTTTAGTCCCTCATCCAGCAACGTTCTGAACCAGTCAAAAACATTGATGCAATTATCGGCGGCCAGCCTTTCGCTTGCCTCTCCGCGCAATGTTAACATTTCTCGAAATTGTTCGCTTGGTTGATACGTCTTACCCCGACCGAGAAAATCCTCCCACGTCATTTTAGTTAAACCGCCGTAATTCCCAATCGCCTTAGTCGCTGGGCCGTACCGACGCTGAGCCATCGTGCGAGAGAAATGCTCCTTGGCCTCTCGGCACAAATACCAGTGTACGAAGTGCTCGTCGTTATCCCGTTGGATTGCTTCGAGCACGGCCGGGTTCGTGTCCAGGAACCACTGAAAAAATAGGTCGTCAAAAATGCGACCGCCTAATTGCATGTCACCCCACGAGTGAAGCGCCTTGAAACGATGCATATAGGCGAAATCACAGGTTCCACCACCGAAATCAATGACGAGTACACCGTCCTGAGCCTGATCGAGGTCAATGTCTCTCCGGTCGACATGAAACCACAGGGCACCGACCGGTTCCGCCAGCGTCTCGATCTCGCCGTATCCGGCGTCCTTTGCGACCTCTTTGAGTGCTCGCCCATACTCAGCGCCAGCTTCGCTTGGGATGCCGAAAACGAATCTTGGATCCTTGCCAGGGTTTACTTTCTTCAGTTCTTTTAACGCTGAGGCAAGGAATTTAGTGGCATGTTTGCGAGCTTCTCGGTTGACCGCAATTTCGGGCTTGAATTGAGTCCGCAGCAAGTGCTCAGCTTTTTCTCCCGATGGAATGTCGGACCATTCCTGCAGTGCCTCGTCTCCGATAAGCGGAGTCTCAGCCCCGTCGCGGTAAAGAATTGCTGTAGCCACACCTTCCTTTTCTCCTCCAAAGGTGACGCCTTGGGGTTTTACGTCGTCCGCGGGGCAAATGGAAAAATATGACCGCGTTGTTCCAAAGTCGACGCCGATAACCTTCGCCATGATTTAAGCCTTCTTTCGAGCTTTGCGTACAAGCCCCCGCTCCAAAACCTTCTTCCCAATGATCACCGGCAGGCGTTCCGCATATACTTGATCCCCAACCTCAATGTGACCCCATCGTTCATATCTCTCAACCAGTTCGTCGCTCCAAGGAAACATTTCGACAGACTTACCCTGTTTGCCCTTGGGTGGCTGAGGCTCAGGCACAGGTATATCTTTTCCCTTTCTGAGTGCAGCTTCCTCTTCCTTAACCAGTTCGCCGCTCCGAGGAAACGTATCGACAGACTTGCCTTGATTGCAAACGGGAGGCTCAAGCTCAGGTATCTCTAGTCCCTCATTGCATGCAGCTTCCACGAGTTCCTGAACGGCGGCGTTCATGGTTGTCGGGGACGCACGAGACACTGCGATAATCCTCCGTCCAATGATTGCCACGAATCGTTCCGCCTCGACAGGAGGCTTCACTTCCTGAACATCATCAGCATTCAACGCCGCAAGGATTGCGGCCGCACCTGCCAGCCACTGTCGAACAATCGACTCGATCTGTTTCTTGTAGGACTCCCGCTGAAAAGTAGCCTTCCGTGTACCAAGTTCAAGCAGCAGGATGATCGCGACATAAGTGAGGACTCGCTTGATCGACGCCAGTCTTCCCGAAAATCTTTCGTTGCCGCGAATCGTGTTCCAAATCTGCGACCAGGCACCAGGACCACCAAAAGTCCACCAAAGGTCTGTGATCGCAGTTACTCCCAAAGCGGCTTGAAGAAACCTTTGCACGAATGGTCTTTTGGATACCTCAAAGACGACGAGAACTGCAATCAATGCCCCGATGGGACACGCAATCAAGCAAGCAGGTACAGCAAAAAGCAATATATGAAACGGTTCCTGCAATCCGAATACGAGACGTGCGAATGGCATCTGAAGAGTGAGCCCGACCGCCGCTCCCAGGACTGCTCCCAACGCGGCAGCGAGTGCAACAGACACTCCGTTTATTTCCAGGAGTCGGGCTGGCTCTTGAAAATGAATCGGCGGAACCAGCCGTCGAAAGCCAAGACGAAGTGATGCGCATTTCCCGTCGGAAAGGGGGCGACCGGCAGCAAGCATTTGCAAACTCTGGCTGCTCAGCAGTGTTTCGACAAGTGTGGCATAAACTTTGGTGCCAGCGACGTCGACATCGTCGTGGGCAGGGTAGGCTTGCGATGGCAGCGTCTCAAAGAATTGAGCGACAGCGGTTACCGCGACTTCATTTCGCAGCGATTCTGTCTTTCTCAATCCGTCGATAACGGCATCTTCGATGGAGGGCACGTGCGGCTTCCTTTTCCACTTTCAGCTAAAGATCTAACAATCGGGCGAAAGCTGACGTTCACGCGATTTAACGGGAGATTTCCTGGCTGTTTCTGGAGCAGTGCCTCGATTACCGAATCCTGGATGAGGCGAAAAAAAAGAGCGCTGAACCAACACCGCTCCCGAAACCCCCGCCAAGGGGCACAGTAGAACAGCGATTGGCCAGCGCCCCTTGCGGGGCGCGGCTCAAGTCGCTGCTTCTACTGAACTCATGAGCCCGAGGGCTCAGGTTGGCGGTTTTTCGGGAAGCAGTAGCTTGACGCTCGCGCGTCGTTCAAATTGTCCGGCCGTCCGCGGCCGTTGATTTATCCTCGTGGAATTTCGTCGGAAAACGTGACCCAGGAAAACCTGGGACAATCGCCCATATTACCGCCTGTGCGAGCGCCGAGCAATCAACTACTTTCCAGCCTTGACGACCAGAAATTCCTGCGCAACCTGGGAAAACGGCTCCGCGACCAGCGGGAGTCGCGGGGGCTGACGCAGGCGCAATTGGCCGAAAAGTGCAATCTGCACCGCACGTTCGTCGGTTCCGTCGAGCGGGGAGAGCGGAACGTCTCGATTCTGAATCTGCGGCTGCTGGCCAGGATGCTCCGCGTGCCGCTTGGCGTGCTGCTCGAATAGCCGAACGGGCGGGCCAGGTCTTGGCACGTCCTGCCCGACGCCCGCGAACCTGGCGTGGCCTCAGTCCCGCCGGGCCGAGCAAGCGGGAACGCGGAAGTTTGCCGATGCTACAACCGGCTGTATACTGCCGGGCATGGAGAAAGCCCCGCCCGGCCTACTCGCGTCGGGGTGTCGCTACTGAAGCGCGCGGCTGCTTATGGGAAGGCCCTTTCGGAGCCGAACGGGGCGTCAACTGCTTCCACTTTGACGAGTTCTCGGCACTTTGATTGCTGAGATGAGTTTACGGGTGTTGATGCCCAAAATTTATTGGCCAAACGAATCGTCGCGACAAGTGCCGGAAAACGAACCCTTGGTGAGACGAACCAATGGCCGACTTGGTGTTGACCGGCGGCGGCAGCCCGCGCTGTGACTACTATGGCATCGTTGGGCTCATTTGTAAGCTCAGCATCCGTCGTGCGCGCTACGCTGAAATTTCCGGCGCAAACGGAGCGGTTGGTGAGTCTTTGGCGCTTCACTTGGGGTATATTAGGAGCCGGACGACCTTGCGTCCTTCGGCCATCCACAGCCCGATAGGGAAACGGCGGAGCAGAAACGATGCGAAATCATTGGGCAATCGCTTTGCTTCTTGGTTGCTTTACGACATCCCTCGTCGGCACGTCGGTTTCAGCAGTTGAGCAAACGGACGGGGTCGCTTTCTTCGAAGCCAAGATCCGACCCGTGCTGGCACAGCACTGCTATCGGTGCCATTCGGCGGAAGCGCAGGCCAGGAAGACTTGGAAAGGCGGTCTGCTGCTTGACTCGCGGGAAGGGATTCGCACCGGCGGCAAAACCGGGCCGGCAGTGGTGCCTGGGGATGTGGGGGCCAGTCTGCTGCTCGACGCCTTGCGGCAGAAAGACTTTGCGATGCCGCCGACCGGCAAGCTGCCCGATACGGTGATTGCCGACTTCGAGCGGTGGGTTCGCAACGGCGCGGCTGACCCGCGTGACGGCAAAGCGACGCTGGATGAGGGAATCGATTTGGAGCGTGGCCGGCAGTTCTGGTCCTTCCAGCCCCTCAAGAGATCGCAGCCGCCTGCGGTGAAGGATGAAGCCTGGTCTCGAAGTGACGTCGACCGGTTTATTTTGGCGAGCCTCGAATCTGCCGGGCTGCATCCGGTCGCCGACGCGGATCCGTACACGCTTGTGCGGCGCGTGTACTTCGATCTGATCGGCTTGCCGCCGACGGCCGAGGAGTTGAGCACCTTCGTTCAGCAATACACGGCGTATTCCCATCTCCACGATTCTCCGTCTTCCACCACCGGGGTGGAGGCGCTCAGTCGCGAAGAAGGCGGCAAGACCTATGAGATTCTGATCGACAAGCTTCTTGCTTCCCCACAGTTCGGTGAGCGTTGGGGACGCCACTGGCTGGACGTGGCCCGCTATGCGGAATCGACGGGACAGACGCCCATTGGCATCTATCGCCATGCCTGGCGTTATCGCGATTACGTAATCGACGCTTTCAACGGCGACAAGCCTTACGACCTGTTCGTGCGCGAGCAGGTCGCCGGCGATCTACTGAAGTCCGACATGCTTGAACAGCGCAACGAGCGGCTCGTGGCGACCGGGTTTCTGGCGATAGGTCCGCGGAATCTTGCGGAGAACAACCCGTTGCAATACGTGATGGAAAACGTCAACGAACAGATTGAGACGATTGGGCAGGCGTTTCTGGGGATGAGCATCGGCTGTGCGCGCTGTCACGATCACAAGTTCGACCCCATCCCTGCGGTCGACTATTACGCCTTGGCCGGCATTCTTCGCAGCAGCGAGTTGATGATCGGGCCTGCGGCGGCGCGCGGTTATTTCGGCAAGCCGAGCCAGCTTCTGTCTTTGGAAATGCGGGAGACCGATCCACAGTTTGCCGCTTATCAGGCTTTCATGCAGCAAGAGGTCGCACTGACCGGGCAGATCGAAAGCGCGGTCGAAGAGATCGGTCGGATCGAACCGCAATTTGCCTCCGCGGTCGCGAAAGCCGGCGGGGTGCGCAACTTGAGTGTGGCGAACCTTCGCGCGCTGGTGGCCTCCCGATCCCCCGGCGGCGTAAACCGTGCTTTATCACCCGAGGCTGAAAAGAAACGCGACGACCTGATTGTCAAAGGCCTGGCGATCTTCGAAGAGCTGAACGAGGTCAAGAGGCGCAAGCAGGAGGCGGCCGTCGACGGCCAGGAGTATCGGGATCTACAGCAAAGAGAGAACGAACTGACCCCACGCTTGGAGAAAATCAAAGCCGATTACTATGCGCTGACGAAATCGGCGACCACGCCGACGGTCAGGATGGTCAAGCAAACCAAATCGGCACCAGAGGGCGATGAGACCACGGCCGCGTCCCGTGCCGAGGAACTGAAAGCCAAGTTATCGACCCTTGTGGACGATCTAGAAAAGTTGCGCCGTGCCAATCCCGCACCGGTGGCCATGGGGGTGAAAGAAGCGGAGCAACCGCAGGACTCGCCGTTGTACACCCGCGGCAATATCGAAAGTCCTGGTCCGACGGTGCCGCGCGATTCCTGCAAGTGATCCAATTGGCCGAGTCCCCCGTGGTGCCCGGCAACGCCAGCGGACGCAAGGAACTTGGCGAGTGGCTCACGCGCCCCGATCATCCGCTTACGGCTCGCGTGATGGTGAATCGCATCTGGCAGCATTTGTTTGGCGAGGGCATCGTTTCCACTCCAAACGATTTCGGACAAATGGGCGAGCCGCCCACGCATCCGGAACTGCTGGACTATTTGGTGGTTCGGTTTCAGGAGGAGGGTTGGTCCATCAAGCGGATGATCCGCTCAATCATGCTCAGCCGGGTCTACCAGTTGAGCACCGAGCACCACGAGGCGAATCTGGCCGCAGATCCGAAAAACCGCTTGCTTTGGCGTGCCAATCGGCGACGGCTGGAGGTGGAGGCGATTAGGGATGCCATGCTCTCGATCGGCGGTCAACTCGACGTCGAGCGGCCGACCAGTTCGCCGCTGTCGAAACTCGGCATGGACTTGATTCAGCGCCCGTTGCGGCAGGACGGGCCTGCCGTGGATCCGTCGATCTATCCCACCAACCATCGCACGATCTATATCCCGATCATTCGCGAAGAGGAACCACGGCTGCTGGCCTTGTTTGACTTTCCCAACACGGGAGCGGCCAACGGTCGGCGCAGCGCAACCAGCGTGGCGACGCAAGCCCTCTTCATGATGAACAACCGCTTTGTCTCGGAGCAGGCTCGCCGCACGGCCGAGCGGCTGCTCAAGGCGGACGGACCCGGCACGCCGGAGCGCGTCGATCTGGCGTATCGCTGGATCCTGAGCCGGCCCGCGGACGACCGCGAACAGGCGGAGGGAACAGCTTACGTGAAAGCGTTCCGCGACGGCAAGGATCCCATGGATGCCTGGACGAACTTTTGCCAGGCGTTGTTGGCCAGCGCGGAATTTCGACATCTGAACTAGGACCGTGGGACGGGCGGGACCGTCCGACCCACGAACCGCAACCGAGGTGCTCCCCGTGTCTCAGCCACTTTTCTCGCGGCGCGATTGGCTGCGTCGATCCTCCAGCAGCTTCGGCTACTTGGCGCTGGCCGCAATGTGTGCCGAATCGGCATCGCAGCAGGCCCGGGCCAACCCGCTTGCGCCAAAACGCCGCACTTCGCGCCGCGGGCCAAACGCGTGATCTTTCTGTTCATGCGGGGGACCGTCGCAGGTCGATACGTTCGATTACAAGCCGGAGCTCACGAAGCACAGCGGCGAAAAGGCCGCCAAGAACTACAATCCCATGAGCATGGGCCAGGGCGACAAGGACGTGCTCTTTGGCTCGCCATACCAGTATGCGCAGCATGGTCAGAGCGGCTTGTGGATCTCCGAGCTGTTCCCCAACCTGGCAAGGCACGCGGACGAAATGTGCATCATCAACAGCATGCATTGCGACAGTCCCGCCCACGACCTGGCCACGATCGACGCCTACACCGGCTTTTCCAATTCGGTGCGGCCATCGCTTGGCGCTTGGGTCCAGTACGGGCTTGGCTCGGAAAGCCAGGACCTGCCCGGCTACATCGTGCTGGGCCGTCCCACCGGGCTCTTTGCTCAAGGAGAGTCGTACAGCTGCAGCGTTTCTGCCGGCCTTCCATCAAGGCACCGTCATGGAATCCGGACGCGGCAGCTTGCCCGACATCACCAATGACCGGCTCTCGACTGAGGAACAACGCCGGCAACTCGATCTCGTGCAGTCGATGAATCGCCGGCTGCTGGACCGGGCACCCGCCGATCCGCAGATCGAAAGCGTGATCGAGTCGTACGAGCTTGGATTCAGGATGCAAACCGTGGTGCCCGAGATCATGAACATCGGCCGTGAATCCCCTGAGACGCTGGCCATGTACGGGATACGCGGCGACGCAGGTTTAGTGCATTCTTTCCGCGCCGGGAAGATCACGGTCGACGCGGCCAAGAAAGCCTACAACGAGAGTTTCACCTTCGGCCAGCAATGCCTGATCGCCCGCCGCATGGCCGAAGCCGGGGTGCGTTTCATTCAACTCTCCACCGGCTTTCGTTGGGATCACCACAAGAATCTCCCCGTGGAAATGCCCGCCTCAGCGGCGGCGACCGATATGGCGATCGCCGGCCTGCTTACCGACCTTAAGCAGCGAGACATGCTCAAGGACACGCTGGTCATCTGGGGCGGTGAATTCGGCCGCACGCCGACGACCGGCATCTTCTCCCGCCCCGGCGCAGAAGGCCGCGACCACAACCATCGCGCGTTCACCATCTGGATGGCCGGCGGCGGCGTAAAGGGCGGCCTGCGCTACGGCCTGTCCGACGAGTTTGGCGGCATCGCGGTGGAGAACAAAGTGCATACCCATGATTTGCACGCCACCATCCTGCACCTCTTGGGCCTCGATCACCGCCAGCTCAAGTACCGCTACGCTGGCCGCGATTACACGCTTACCGACTTGCAAGGCCGCGTGATCCACGAAGTGATTGGCTAGACCTACGCGCGTCGGTCACATCGAACCGGCGTGTCGGATCGAGGAGCCGTGAAGAATCTGCATAACCGTACCGGCAAACTCCACCACCGATTTCGCCGGCCGACTCTGGATCGTTTGAAAGTTTCTTGCATGTATTCGTGGCTCGCGATAGGCTGACGGGTATGAAAACAGCGATTGCAATTGCGGTCGCCCTGCTGGCCACTTCGGCTTATGGCGCCGGTTTCACGCAAAAAGAAATCGACGCTCTGCCGAAGCCCGACCCGATTGTGCCGGGTCCGCAGTTCTTCTCGGGACCGAACAAGGCCGCCAAAGCGAATCGCCCCAACTCTGGATCGACGGCGCTTGTTTCGCTGCGGGCCTCGACCAAGGCCACCAAACGACGGCAGAGACTCGCCAGCCGAGTCGATCAGCCGGACTGGGGAATGCTTCAAGTGCAGGCGATGGCTGCCCGCGTGTGGCGCGGTGGATTGCCCTAGCATTTCACTAAACAGTCGTTGTCGCTGAGGCCACCTTCTTCTCGCGGCCGGATTCCTTTCCTGCGGAGCACGAGCTATGAGCGCGGCCCAAAAGTATCTGCGTCGCGATCCGAACGAAGTTCAGCCCTGGGCGGAAACGTGCGGGCAGATTCGCTGCCTGGTCGAGGCCAAGGACGGCGCAGCAGCC
Source organism: uncultured Planctomycetia bacterium (assembly GCA_963807715.1). GTDB lineage: Bacteria > Planctomycetota > Planctomycetia > Pirellulales > PALSA-1355 > CAWECK01. Next base: position 209,618 of record CAWECK010000004.1, on the reverse strand, counting down.
GAAGTCCACCACGTCGAGATCGACGACGCGAAGCTCCATTTTCACGCGCGAACCGACGAGTTTTATTACGTGATCGCCGGCACCGGCTCCATGGTCCTGGACGATGAGGTAGTCGAGTTGCACCCTGGCGTCGTCGTCTACATCCCGCGTGGCGTCAAGCACAAGGCTGTCGGCCGGGTCACGGTTCTCACGATCTGCATCCCCCGAGGCGTGATGGACGACATTCACGAACTTGAGTAGGCGGGGAGGGGCGCCGCCAAACCCTGGCAGTTTTAAACGACTTGCGAAAGGCAAGCGGTCGGCGCCGGCGCCGATGAATTGCCCGAAAGTGATCATCGGCGTGAAGATTCACCCGCACTTGCTGCGGCATATGATGGCGCACAAGTATCTGGAAGACGCCGGCAACGATCTGGTCGACTTGGCACAAATCCTCGGCCATGAGAATCTGAACACGACGGCCCAGAACACGAAGCAGTTGCAGCAGCATTTGGCCGATGGTGCCGAGAAGTTGAATTATTGAACGGTCTGAATCAGCTTCACGATTTACTTCGTGCCGGAAGCGGCAGGCTCAGGCGTCTTCGGCTTGGCCGGATCGTCCCAGTCGATCTTGCAATTCGGCAGGGCTCTTTGCAGGGCGGCGACACCGGCAGCGGTGATTTTGGTTGATTTGACTGACAAGGTGTACAACGTTGGCACGCCTGCCAACGGCAACAAATCCGACACCGGCGTATTTTCGCAGCTCAGTTCGTGTAGAGGCATCCCCTTTAACGGCGATAGATCAAATACCTGTGTATGGCGGACATGCAAACTCGTGAGCTGCATCCCTTGAAGTGGCGATAGGTCGGACAATTGGCCGTTCCCGCTAGAGCAGCTCAACGACTTTAATCCGATCAATGCCCGCACTGGAGAAATATCGGTCACATGCTCCGTGAAGAACTTCAACTGCGTGACCACGCCATTCTCGATCGTAGGCGCGCCTTTCCCATCGCGGCCTGAACCCATCATCGTCCCGTCAAACCCAGGGTTCAACTCTACCAGTTTTTTGCTGACGGCTTCGATCTGCTTCTCGGCAGGCAGGGCTTGCGTGGCTTTGACCCATTGCTGGAAGGCGGGGTCGTTGAACGTAGTAATGGGCTTGCCGAACTCGCCGGCGTCATATTTCCTCCAAAACTCGTCGGGCGGGATCTGCCTATCCCCCCGCAAGCCAATGGTCTTGAGGCTTTTCATTTGGCGTATTGCGTCCAGGCCCTTGGTGATGTTTGTCGGCGTGAGCGCAATATCCGTCAGGTCCATCCCTAGCAGGGGAGACAGGTCGGCCACTTGCGTGCTGCCGCAATCCAGATGAGTCAGCGGCATTCCTTTGAGCGGTGACAAGTCGGACACCTGCGTGCTGTAGAAACCAAGTCTCGTCAGGGGCATCCCTTGCAGCGATGACAGGTCGGAAATCATTGTTGCGGAGCAAGAGAGATGCACGAGCGGCATCCCTTTGAGCGGCGAAAGGTCGGATACCTGCGTACCGCTGCAAGCCAACAAGGTCAGTGGCATCCCTCGCAACGGCGACAAATCGGATACCTGCGTGTAGAAACAATACAGCCTCGTCAGTTTCATCCCTTGGAGGGGCGACAAATCAGACACTTTACCCTTGCCCGCAGTGCTGCCACGACAACTCAAAGTTCTCAATCCCGCCAATGCCCGCACCGGCGAAAGGTCTGCTATGTTGTCCCCATCAAATCCAATCTCCGCAACTACGCCGTTTTCGATCTTGGGCGTGCCGATTCCATTGCCGTTCACGTCGATACCCATCATCGTCCCGTCAAACCCAGGGTTCAGCTCTACCAGTTTTTTGCTGACGGCTTCGATCTGCTTCTCGGCAGGCAGGGCTTGAGTCTCCTTCATCCATTGCTGGAAGGCGGGATCGAGGTGGGCGAGCTTCTTGGCAGCGGGCTTGGCCGGATCGTCCCAGTGGATCTTGCAATTGGGCAGGGCTTTTTGCAGGGCAGCGACAGAGGCAGGGGTGACTTTTGTTCCGTCTACGCCGAGGAATCCAAGTTTCTTGCAATCTTTCAGCAGCGATAGGTCTGATACCTTCGTGCCGGAGCAATCGAGATATTTGATTTTCGATTGCTTCAAAGGCGACAGATCGGACACTGGCGTATGTTGACAAACCAACGTATCAATCGGCGTTCCTCGCAGGAAGCTAATGTCGGCCACGGGCGTGCTGTTGAAGTTGATACTCTCCACTGGCTGGCCTTCCAGCGATGATAGATCGGATACCCGGGTGTTACTAAAGCCCAGATTCCTCAGTTTCATCCCTTGGAGCGGAGACACATCCGTTAGCCTTCCCCGTCCTCCAGAACTGCCCGAACAGTGCAACCCCTTCAAATCTGGAAGCGCACGCACCGGCGAGAGGTCCGTCACGTTATCCGTGAGGAATCCAATTTGCACAACTACGCCGTTTTCGATTTTGGGTACACCTTTGCCGTTTGCCTCTCCGACCACCCCATCAAATCCAGGATTAAGTTCGACGAGCTTCTTGGCGACAGCTTCCACCTGCTTCTCGGCAGACATGGCGGCAACGTCCTTCATCCACTTCTGAAAAACCGGGGCGTTGAGGGTGGTGATCGGCTTGCCGAACTCGCCGGCGTCGAATTTTTTCCAGAACTCGGCGGGCGGGAGTTTGTTGTTTGCAGTAGAAGCAAAAACGATAGACTTGACGCTCTTCATCTGGCGGATGATGTCCAGCCCCTTCGTGATGTCCTTGGGAGTGAAGCCGACTTCCGTCAAATTCATCCCTTGCAGTGGAGAGAGATCGGACACCTTGCTGCCTTGGCAATATATCAACGTCAGCGGCATCCCTCGCAGCGGCGACAGGTCCGATACTGGCGTACGGTAACAATTCAATATCGTCAGTTTCATTCCTGCCAACGGCGATAAGTCGGAAATTCTTGTATGAGCACCGTCAAAGACGGTCAGCGGCATTGCTTTGAGAGGCGTCAAGTCGCTGATTGCCGTCCCGATGCAATTCAGGGTTTCCAGAGCGCATCCCCTGAAGTGGCGAAAGATCAAACACCTTCGTTGACCAGCTCATTGACAATTTCGTCAACGACATTCCTTTTAACGGCGAAAGGTCCGACACGTTAGTTCCGTGTAAGTAGAGCGCCGTCAAAGACGTCCCCGTCAGAGGTGACAGATCGGCCAACTTTCCCTTGCCGTTGCCACTGGACGAACATCTCAGCACTTTCAATTTAGCTAACGCTCGCACCGGCGAGACGTCGGTCACGTTGTCCGTGAGAAACCCCAGCTCCGTGACGACGCCTCTTTCGATCTTGGGCGTGCCGTTCTCCTCCTTGCCCATGACCACTCCGTCAAACCCCGGATTGAGTTCCTGCAATTTCTTGGCGACGGCCTCCACCTGCTTCTCGGCAGGCAGGGCGGCCACATCCTTCATCCACTTCTGGAAGGCGGGTGTGTTCCAGGGCTGGTTGGGCTGGGTGGTTATTGTCCCCGAGTCGAGTCGGGAATCGGCGGTGGCGTCCGCCACTCGCACGGGACGAAAGCCGTTGTTGCTGTAACGGTTCGACGGCGAGGTGTGGTCGCGAAAGGCGCTGCGACAGTTGGACGCGCCTGCGAACCAGCGGCCGCCACGGAGCACGCGAGTGGAGCCGGAGGATGGGCCCTTTGGGTCGTTTGCCGGTGTTTGTCGATCTGACAGCGGCTTTTCGTACCACTTCTCGTCGTAGAAATCCTGGCACCACTCGTACAGATTGCCGTGCATATCGAACAGTCCGAACGGGTTCGGCAGCTTCAAGGCTACCGGCTTTGTCATGCCACCGGCGTTCTTGTTGAACCAGCCATATTGCTCCAGTTCGGCGTAGTCGTCCCCAAATGAATACTGCGTGGTCGTGCCAGCCCGGCAGGCATACTCCCATTCGGCTTCCGTCGGCAGGCGATAGCCGTTGGCGTAGGCGGCAATCAGCCAGCCACCCTTGCCATCCGGGCGATACCAAGGCGAACGTTGCTCCTGTTCGCTGAGCCAGGCACAATAGGCACAGGCATCGTTCCAAGTGACTTGGGCCACAGGCGAGTCGTTGGTCACGGCATAACCGGGCGATTTCCAGTTCAGGCCGCGATCCGTGGGCTTAACCTTGTCGCTGGCCGTCTTGTCGCCGGAATTCCCGAAGCCGTATTGCTCGGCCTCGGTGACGTACTTGGTCGCCTCGACGAACTTGCGGAACTGACCGATCGTGACTTCGGTAGCGCTCATCAGAAACGGCTTGCTGATGACAACCCGATGTTGCGGGCGTTCGGCCTTTTGGATGCGGTCCTTATCGCCTTGGGCGACCTTCAGTTCCTCGGCTACCTTCAAGGCCACTTCAACTTGCTCATCCGTGCTGCCCATTAGGAACTCGCCCGGCGGCATCAGCACCATTGTCATGCCGACCGGATTTTTTTGTTCGATGGTCGTGCCCAGATGTTTGGCCCAGACCGCTTGTCCAGCATGAGCCTGTTTGGCGTTGAACGGGGCCACCAGGGGATTGGGCTCTTGGTCTGCGAGAGAACTGGGCCGAGGGGTTTTTGATACACTGACGGCACCCGCATCCGGCCTGCGGCCAGCTTCTTCCCTCGGCCTGAGCTCGGGACGAAGGCCCGCTGGGAGCATGGCTAGTTGGCCGCCGCTTGCCGCCGCCGAAAACGCACGGACTACTCGAAATCCGTACTTGCCGTAACGGCTCGACGGCGCGTAGTTGAGGCGAGCCGCGCTGCGACAGTAGGACGCGTTGAGGCTCCAGGTGCCGCCACGGACCACGCGATCGGAGCCTGCGGACGGTCCGACTTGGTTACTTAGAGGGCTTGCCGCGTAGGACTTCCCGTCGTAATAATCCCAGCACCATTCCCGAACATTGCCGGCCATGTCGTACAGTCCGAACGGATTGGGCGACTTCAGCCCGACGGCCCGAGCACGACCGCCAGCGTTTTTGTTGTACCATTCGTGCCGCTCCAACTCGGCCGCGTCATCGCCGAACCAGAACTGCGTGGTCGTGCCGGCACGGCAGGCGTATTCCCACTCCGCTTCGGTCGGTAGCCGATAGCCGCTGGCAGCCCCCAAAAAAATCCAGTTGTCGGCGTCCTTTCGGTAGCAGGGCTTCAGGTTTTCCTGTTCGGAGAGCCAATTGCAGAACTGCACCGCGTCGTTCCAGGTGACCTGGGTCACCGGAGAATCGTCGTTGACGGCGTAACCGGGCGTCTGCCACGTCTTTTTCTTCTGTTCCGGCGTCACCTTCTCATCGACGGTCTTCTCCGTCGAATCGCCAAAGCCGTATTGTTCGGCCTGGGTGATGAAACTCGTCGCCTCGACGAACTTCTTGAATTGGCCGATGGTGACTTCGGTGCTGCCCATCAGCAGCGGCTTCGCGAGCGCAACGCGGTGCTGCGGCATTTCCTCTTTCATTCGATTAAAGATAGTGTCGGCTGGCTTCAGCTTGTCATTCTCTTCGGCGATCTTGACGCCCAGCGCGTTCTGCCCAGGCGTGCTGCCCATCAGGAACTCGCCCGGCGGGATCAGCACCAGCGTCATGCCGACCGGGTTCGTTCGTTCGACGGTCGTGCCGAGATGCTTGGCCCAGGCGGATTGAAGAGCCTTGGCCTGGGCGGTGTCGAAGGGGGCTTTGGCGAGAGGGGGAATACTGCCAGAGCCAGTGGCATTGGGCTGAGCGACTTCGACGACCAGCGTGCCGTTCTTGGACTGCATCTTGAAGATCACGCCGGCCAAAATCACCAGGCTCAGGAGCGCCGTGCCAATGGCCAAATAAGCGAGCTTGTTCTTCTTGGCGGCTGCCGCGGGAGCCGCTTTTGCAGCGTGCTTGGCTTTGGCTTTCGGCCGGTTGATCGTGTTCAACGTGACGTTTCGGAGAAAAGTCATCACGTCGCTGCTGGAGCCCGTGCCGACCGACTGCTGGAGGCTAAGTGACGTTGCCGGACTGGAATTGCATCGTTCCAGATCGGCGATGACCTCGCTCATCGTCTGGTAGCGATCCTCGACGTGCTTGGCGACCATCTTCTCGAAAACGGCTTGAACTTGTTCCGGTAGGCCAGTTCCCAGAGACGGAATCGCCTTCTCCCGATGACCCAGCAGCTTGGCCATCAGCGTGTCGCCCTCGTAGGTCGGCTTGCCGGTGAGCAGGAAGAACAGCGAACAGCCCAGGCTGTAGACGTCGGCCCGGGCATCGGCGTGCTTGGTGTCGAGGGCTTGCTCGGGACTCATGTAGTCCACGGTTCCCATCACGGCCCCGGTGCCGGTCAATTCGGCTTGCGTGGCAGCGTTGCCGTCTCCGCCGCTGATGCGGGCCAACCCCATGTCGAGAATCTTGACCGTGCCTTCGTTGTCGAGCAGCAGATTGGCAGGCTTGATGTCCCGATGAATGACCCCTTTTTTATGGGCGAATTCCAGGCCACGGGCAGCTTGCGTGATGTAATTGACGGCCTTGGCGACCGAGAGCGGCCCGCCCTTCTTCACCAACGCCGAGAGGTCGCTCCCCTCCACGTACTGCATGACCAAAAAGTGAACGCCGTTGGATTCGTCGGCGTCATTGGCGTGGACGATGTTCGGATGCTCCAGCTTGGCCGCCGCCTCAACCTCACGCTGAAACCGGGCCGCCGCCGCCGCATCTTGGAGCATGGCCTTGGGCAGCATCTTGATCGCCACCAATCGCTTCATCCGGCGATGCTCAGCCTTGAAGACCTGCCCCATGCCGCCAGCACCGATCTTGTCGATGAGCAGGTAGTTGCCGAGGATCAGTGCCTTGTCTCGGCCTTGGGCAAACTGCTGAGCCTGGAACTTGGTCAGAAGATTCTGCTTGTAGAGTTCTCGCAGCAGTTCTTCGCCGTCTTTCGGCGTTGCCTTCGGAGGCACGAAGTTTTCCAGCTTTCCGGCGCAATAATCCCGCTGTCCGTAAGCTGCTTGACGATGGCTTCGAGTGCGAGTGCCATTGGCGTAATCCGGGCATCGGGAATCGAGCCTCCAGTATAGCCGCCCCCTTTTGGAAGGAAAAGAATCGCAAGGTCTTTTCGGATAATTGCTTGCGATTCGCCATTTGCCGCCTGGATTCTCGGCGTTGTCGGGCTGATGTTGCCTATTTGGGCAAGTGAGCCGCTGAGGAAATTCACCGAACGCTGCGGCAACCTGCTTATGGACAAATCCGCTCAACCGAGAGATCGTCCGCTCATGCCATGAACGCTGGCCTGATGATTGCCAAAGGCAGGATCAACGGGCGAAGAGCCTGGCAGGCAACTGAAAATGCAAACCATCGAACTCGCAGACGGCGGGCTGCTCATTTACGACGATGCCTTTCTTCCGCCTGATCTGGCCCAGCGATGCTTCGTCGAGTTGCGGGATCATACGGCCTGGGAGCAGAAGCCAGGGGTATTCGGCCACTTGCAGCCCAGGCTGACTGCTTCATAGGGCGACGACGGCATCACCTACCGCTATTCAGGCACGGTGAATGTGGCTCACCGAAGCCAGCGAGCTGATCGATAGCCTGAAGGCGGCTGGCAGCCTGTGATCGCTATCGTGACCCCGTCCCTACGCCGTTCATGTCCCAGGCCCTATGTGGCTTGTGGCGTGGACGGCGCGGGGGAACGGACGAGGGAGCAATTCGGCGGGTGATGCTTTCTTTTAGTGATTGCCAACTGGCGTCGAACGTGACCGGATCGTCTCATCGACGGATTCCTGAAAACATGGTCACTTTCCTGAAACCGAATCTTGGGGCAACTTCTCGTAGCAAAATCGATTAGCGCTAATCGAATTTATATCGATCTGAGGCGTTCGTCCACAGGTACAAATGTGGCTGGTGACGTAGGCTGGCGTGAAACGGCTCGGTCGTGGAAAGGGCTTTTAAGGGTCATCCACCCGACAAGCAGGAACCGGCCTCGCAGACTGCGCCGCTGAATTCATTACGACCAGGCTGTCGCCCGCCCACCCGCGGTTGCGATCGGAACGTTGCGACGATAGCGGTGTTGTTTCAGATGCGCTCGCCGATCAACACGGGCATGCGCTCCGCGCGGGTCATGATCTTGTAGTAGTAGCTCGCCGGTTCGACGATCATATACGCCGCTTCCGCCCCATCGGCGGCGGCGATCAATCCCCGCACGCCTTGTCGAACGCGGAACCATACGCCGTTCTGTAGGCCGGCAATGGCAGGGATCTCGATCGGCTCAGCCGGCCGGGCATCAGGCCGTGGTAGTCGAGCGCTTCAACCAGCCGCTCCAGGTTGCGGATCACCCACGCCCATTGCACGGCCGGATCTGCGGAAGCCTGGCCAATTGAACCGCCGCGCGAGACCATCTTGTGGGGCGGCCGCTGCGTCTGGATCGGCATCGTCTTTTCGCCCCGCAGTTCGTAGCAGAGCTTTTCGCCCACGACGGTCAACAGGCGGCGAATCAGCGACGGGCTGGCCGAGGCAAAGTCGAGACAGGTGACGATGCCGTGCGTGGCCAGCGTCGTGGCGCGTCGCTTGCCGACGCCGGTTATGTCGGATGCCGGCAGGCTGGCCAGCAGCGAACGCTCGGCTTGCTCACCGATCACCGACCGCGCTCCGAACGGCTTGGCGGTGTCCGAGACGAGCTTGGCCAGCGTCTTCGTGCGGGCCACGCCGATCGTCACGGGCACCCCGACGCGCTGCAACACGGCTTGCTGTGCCCGCTCGGCAAAGGCTTGCGGGTCGGCCGCGTCCACGGAGAAAAAGAATTCGTCGATCGAGTAGTATTCGACGCAAGGGGAACTATCGCGCATGATCGTCAGCATTTCGCGGCTGACGGCCTCGTACCAGCGGAAGTCGCGTTTGATGTACAGCCCCTCGGGGCATTTCTTCACGGCGTCCCAAATGGGCTCGCCCGTCTTCACGCCGGTTTCCCGCATTTCGTAGCTCTTGGCGATCACGCACGCTCCCTGGTTGCCCAGCACGCCCACCGCTTTGCCGCGCAGAAACGAATCGCGGATTCGCTCGGCGGAGACGTAGAAACAATCGGCGTCGAGATGGGCGACAAGAGGCACGGCAGCACCTTGGGGGCTTGGCGCGGCCAGGATACCGGAGTAGTGTACGTATGTCAATCATCGGTACTTTGGTTCCGCCACTCGATATAATCTCGGCATGTGCGGACGGTTCACACTGCGCGCCCGGCTAAACGACCTCCTGGCCGAGATCGGCTTGCAGGAGTCGCTCGAATACGCTGCGCGCTACAATATCGCGCCCACGCAGCAGGTGCCGATCGTTGTTGGGGGCCACGCCAAGCTGGCCCGTTGGGGCCTGATCCCGTCTTGGGCGACGGACCCGAAGATCGGCAACAGCCTCATCAATGCCCGTGCGGACACGGTGGCCGACAAACCCTCGTTCCGCCATGCGTTCAAGCGCGGCCGCTGCCTGGTGCTGGCCGATGGCTTCTACGAGTGGCATAAAGTCGGCAAGGGGAAGCAGCCGTACTTCATTCACAGGAAAGATGACCGGCCGTTTGCGTTCGCCGGCCTCTCGGAGCGCTGGTCGAAGGGCGAGACGCCGCTGGATACCTTCACCGTCATCACAACGGAGCCGAATGCACTGATGGCCCCGATCCACGATCGGATGCCCGTGATTTTGTCCAAGGAAGCCTATGGTCGGTGGCTCGATCCTGAATTACAAGACAAAGAGGAACTGCTCTCGTTCTTGCGACCATACCCCGGTGGGGAGTTGATTGCCGAGCCGGTCAGCACGCTGGTCAACAGCCCAAGGAACGACAGTCCACAATGCGTGGAGCCAATCGCGGGATAGTAGCCAGGGCATCGAGAATTGGTTGGGGCAGCAGGGAGCGGAACGATGAGCCAGACGGTCGAGTTCTTGGTCGACGGACCGAGCACGGCCCAAGCGACCGTCGTCCTGGCTCACGGGGCCGGCGCCGGCATGGACAGCCCGTTCCTGGCCTTCTTCTCTGAAGGGCTGGCCGCCGCCGGGCTTCCGCGTCGTGCGGTTCGAGTTTCCGTACATGACCCAGCGCCGGCAGACTGGCAAGCAGCGGCCGCCGGACCGCCAGTCGGTGCTTCGCGAAACCTGGTTGGCGGTGATCGAGCAGCTCGGCGCCAAGAATCTGGTCATCGGCGGCAAGTCGCTGGGCGGGCGGATTGCCAGCATGGTGGCGGACGATGCCGGCGTGGGTGGCGATCTTGCGCGACTCCCGGGATCGCGGCGCATTGTGTCAGGCCGTCCGCTGCGCCCGTTTGAAAAAATGGCTCCTGGCTGTACGCCTGCTTCAGCCGCAACTTGCCCTCATTGAGCACCGGGACGCCCAGCGCCCGCTGCCATTTTTGGATCAGATGCACGCTCACGCGTCTCCAGTGAGGAATTGCGATAGCGCTTTGTCGGACACCACGCAGCAGCCCCCGGTAAACCACCGGCTTAGGCCGCTGGCTGGGTTTCATGCCCAGAGGGGCCACGGAATCGGCGCCTTGGTGACCCCCGACGAGGACCACAGTGCCGCCGATCGCATCTTCGACCTTTGCGCCGATGCGAAACAGGGGCGTCCGATAGGGGCCGAGGAGCCTGACGCGAGTTCCCCGGAGCATGTCTGACGGAACTGATCTATTCCAACACACCGCCAGAGGACATCGGCAAACCAAGTGTCTACTTGTGATTACCATTGGCAGGACCTTTTTAGCGCGACGGCTTACCCATTTTAACGGACAGAACACTTAAAAGAATAAATGCACAAACGCAGGAAACGTATTTTACAAAAGGCACAAAAGGACCGCGTATAGGGATACGCGGGCGTTCGTTTTTTAAATCAGTGCTTCCGAGCTACATAATTACGGGCGAGCTGGTCAGGTCCGTAAAATCTGACGGTGCTGCCCAACGTGGGCGGATGGGTCAGTTTTTCAGCAAGTCGGAAGGATTTTTTATGAACGTTCAGATCGCAGATGCTCAAGGCACCGTGTTGCTTCTCCTCCCCCTAGCTCAATTCGGGGGCATTCCTCGAATTGGCGACCAGATTGTCGTCGGCCAGAATAACAACGCTGTGCCCATGATTGTGCAAGGCGTCCTTTGGAACCCGCCGCAGGGCATCATCCGAGTGGTTGTTGCTTAGCCGACTTCGCGAGTGCTGGCGAGGTCGTCGATCAATATCTCGGCCCAATAACGCCGGACACTTTAAGTGCGGTTAAGCGGTAGCATTCGGTGAAGGCTTTCGAGGGCGCTGTGATGCTGGGTGACTGGCGAATTGCCAGCGATTGGTTACGGCCCGCGTCGGAATTCGCGGCTGTTCGACGAAAATTACGGCGGCCGCGCGTTCCAAGCCCTTGAGGTAGCGAGACAGAACCCAAGCTTGGTCGTCCAGCGTTCAGCGCGGTGCTGCTGGACGGCCGTCCCGGTGGATGGCTCAGCGTGTTCTTCGTTCCGAAACCTTGTTCATCAGCGGCAAGTCGATGGGCGGCCGGATCGGTAGCCGCGTGGCCAACGTCGCGGGACCGGCCCGCCTGAAATGACACTCTCGACGCCAGGGGTCAAAAAAAGTGCCTCATAAGTGCCTCCATGTGGCACGATATGGTACAATACGGCCGCAACACGGTGACACACGCCACGAGGCACAAGCTTAGGCAGGCAAAGAGGTTGCGGACGTAAGTCTATTTGTAGCCGGAAGTTGGGAAGATGCCTTTACCACACTCAAAATCCGGTATGGGCAACCATGTGCGGGTTCAAGTCCCGCCTCCGGTACTTGATTAACAAGATGAATTTGACGCGCCGGACTGTGGATCCGGCGCGTCCCCCAGCGTTTCGCTCGGGAAATCGATATACAGCCGTGGGAACCAAAGCGGTCGGAACTTCGCGCTTGCTGACTCCGCCGGCCGTCATAATGTTCGCAAGGTGAAGCTCTCCCTTCGGGGAGACCCCGCCCGGAGTTATTAACCGGGCGGGTCTTTTTTGCGCTGACGTTGACAGACCGTGCGTCCGAAGCGCAGAATGCTCGACCGTTGGAAGACGTTTCGCGGGCGTAATAACCCCGCGGAGTGTCGGAGTCAGCAAGACACAACTCGCACACCAAGTCTGGGGCAAACACCCCAGGCTTGTCTCTTTGGTCCCGACTCGGGGCCTTGGCCGTGCTGGTCGTCTTGCTCTTTTGCGAACGACTGGTGGCCGTCTACTTCCGCTGACTCCGGTTTGCGGCGAACGGCCTGGGCATTTTTCCGAGTGGTTTACCGCGCATGCCTGCTTTGTGACGTACCCTCGTACGGTCCCCACAAATCGGGTGGCCGCTGCTAACGCCGTAGCTCCGCTTCTATGGCGTTAGCGGCAGGCCTGCGCGCGTGAACTACCCGCCGGGGTTTTTCGATGCACAACGCGCTACAGGATGCGGCGCCATCCATGGACGATTGCTCGGGCGCGCTCGCCCGGACGGAGTCTCATGCCTCGATCGGTGACCTGCACCGGGCCATCGAACAGGCTTGCAATTTCGCAATCGGACCGCGAGTTGCGGCAGGCGTGGCGAGCGCGAACTCATTTTTTCCAACTTCCGCTAGCACTTGCATAAAGCTGTGACGCTTCCGGCTCGCCTTGATGGGTGGCATCGACATCTTGAATAGGTTGTCGATGCCGTCCTGCGCGATTTTCAATTGGGGCGTCTGCGCATGTTGAGGCCGTCGTAGGTGACGCCTAGACTGATCACGACTTCATTCATGAATAAGTTGAGGTCGCTCTTTCCCTTGTACACCGGGACATCGCCCAGTTCGGCATAAGCAATCTTGTCGGTGACCTCAAGATACACGGGTTTCCACAGCACAAATCGAAATCCGCCTTCGATGCCTGTGGTCCAGCCGTTCAGCCTCCACCACCCGCTGTTGATTCCAATCGCGTTGCTCAGCGATTTTGGACCCACGTCATTGGCGTTGGATTGTCCCAAGACGACGTTATCGGCATGCGGCAACATCATGCCGAAGCCGACCTTTAAGATACTAGCCACGCTCCACGTCTGGTTGACTTCGCCAAGCAACGGGCGACGGTAAACCAGGTTGCACATCAGGTGGTTGGCACCGTTGTGCAGCATGTAAGCAAACGTGTTTTGGTCGAGCACCCGGTATGAATCGACGTTTTGTCCGTTGATCTTTCCACTGACCAGCGCCGACTGATCGAGGGTTGATGTGTACTTGGTATGATCGAAGTTGATTTCAGCGGCGAAGGTTCGCGATTCGTTGAAAAATCGCCCGAAGCGAAAATTGTACTGCGATCCGAAAGGAGTCGTCACCTGCGGCTCGTCATGCACTTTCACGTTGCTCACGACGAAATCATTGTTCAGCGAGGGCTGAGAAACATGGATGTTGGTGGGCGCCCACCATTCGGCGCTGAGGCCCCACGAACCGTACCATTCCGCGTCACGAAAAAAGCGGACGAAAGGGCTGCTTTGCGGCTGTGCCGCATTGTCTGCAGATAATTGTGGAACTGCCAATTGTGGAACCGGGACGTCGCCCATCACGCCGGGCGACCCAGGGGCCGCGTCAAACGTGTCCAGGGGGGGCAAGCGGATCAACTCCGGTACCGCCGGCGGCATCTGAGCCAGCGTCCCAGCAGACGCAAGCATGACCCAGGTGATGCCTAGGCCGAACGTCAGCAATGTCCTGGAGGCTGCTTGCAGATGAATTACTCGTGAGATTTCGCAAACAGACTCGAAAATGACAAAGGAACCTGCTGAACTGTAAATACATGATTTCAGCCGGGCGGGTAAGGCCAGTGGTCTGGCCGACGGAACCATAACACTGCTATCGAAGCAGAGGTGCTGGCACACCTCGGTCGCTCGAACGAATGGCACGTAATCCTTCCGGAAGTTCTTCACTGAAAATGACATAGGCAAAGAAGGCCTCGCTTGCGTAGATGGGGTTTGTCAACCACTCCCATCACGGCAAGGAGGCCTGCGATGCGGCATTTTAAAGAAGGACGGTTTCGGAGGGAGGTGAGATTCTTGCAGCAGCAGTTTCTGCAGGATGGAAATCTCCCATTCAGCGACGTTCTGTCATCAGAGTTGATCGAGCAAGCGTTGACAGCACTGCAAGTCGGTTGGGTCGATTGTATCTATACGCCGCTCGTCACGCTGCGTGTGTTTCTGGGCCAGGTGCTGACCCGTAAGCTGGGTGACGTTGTCAAAGCCCATGACGGCCACCAATCCGAGTGGGCCGCACACCGGTCCGCTTTACCGCGATGCACGCTCGATTCACCGATGCCACCGGATTCCGCAAGCGGTTGCGGTACGGGACTCGGAATTCGAGATGCCCGTCTCTCGCCGGATCGTCGATGGCGACGATCCGCTATTCCGCATTGAGCCGACCGCCTCGAGGGCGTCTGTTAGAACAGCGCTCGAAACAGAGCACCGCCTCCGGTGACCCAATAAATCACCACCACGATGAATAAGAACGCGATTTTGGATGAGCTTCGCATCGCCTGAGTCCCTATAAAGCGCACATTCAACTGCTTAACCTTACTTCATGTTTCTTCGAAGTCAATTTTTCAACGACTCAAACCAATTGAATGGGCACACAACCAAATAAGCTGTGGAGCGGTAAATCCGGATGCAAATTCTGAGACTGAGCCAGTACTCATTGAGATTGGCGGCGATCCGTCCGCCAAATCAATCGACCAACCATAACTGGGAGTGGCTGTCAAATCTTGCGCGCGTCGGGTGGATCGTCAGGAGGTATACACTGCATCGGCGAATCGCCGTCGGAGGCCCTCATTCGTCAATTCTTTCTCCAGTCGCTCCGCTTCCGCGCGATCAAACTCTCTCACGCGCCAGAATGTCGCCTCCGCCAGCTTGCAGCGGAGTTGCAAAAGCGGAACGTTCTGAAGTTCGGGAACGAAGTAACGCAGCCGGATCCACCGTTTGCGATCTTCGCCATCGGCACCCAGGCCCGCGAATAGCTCGATCGTTTCTCGGCAGCTACGTATCAGCACCGCATCGGTCGGAGAGTCGAAGAACTGCCACCAGGTCAACATGGCAACCTCCTAAGCCGGCGATGATCGCTCGCTACGGACTCGAAGGAAAAACGCTGGAATCGTACGCCGGCCGCGAGAAGTGTCAACGGTTTGCCGGCAAACGTTCGATTGCGTAGAACGTCGGCGGGAAAGCCGATGATCTTCATTCCGGCAGGGGAATCTACTTCGTGCCGGAATCAGCAGGCTCAGGCGTCTTCGGCTTGGCCGGATCATCCCACTTAATCTGGCAATTCGGCAGGGCCTTTTGCAGGGCTGCGACAGAGGCAGGGGTGACTTTTGTTCCGGCTACGCCGAGGAATCCGAGGCTCTTGCAATCTTGCCGCGGCGATAGGTCTGATACCTTCGCGCCGGAGCAATCGAGATATTTGATTTTCGATTGCTTCAAAGGCGACAGATCGGACACTGCCGTATGTTGACAAACCAACGTATCAATCGGCATTCCTCGCAGGAAACTAATGTCGGACACGGGCGTGCTGTTGAAGTTGATACTTTCCACTGGCTGGCCTTCCAGCGATGATAGATCGGATATCTGGGTGTTACTAAGAGCCTATCCTAATACCTCTTTGCCCGTTGGCACGCGGCGTGCGTTTTGAGGAATCGTTCTTCCTCAATCCGCACGGAGGTGTGTCTATGGCCGGTGATTCGGCGTCAAGGTTTCACCAGATCCCCGAGTCCTTGTGGGAACGGATCGATTTGGTGGTCCCGATTTACAAAAGCAGTTGCAAAGGCGGCCGTCCGCGGTTGCCGATGCGGAACGTCGTGGGTGGTATTTTATATGTCTTGTCGACCGGTTGTCAGTGGAAGGCGATGCCCAAACAGTTTGGCTCCGGCAGCGCCATTCATGCGTATTTCCAAGAGTGGGTCGAATTGGGCGTGTTCGAGGAACTCTGGCAGCTTGCCTTGACCGAGTACGATCGACTGAAAGGCATCGACTGGAAATGGCAGAGCATGGACGGGGCGATGACCAAGTCGCCGCTGGGTGGGGAAAAAAACCGGGAAAAACCCGACCGATCGCGGCAAGCTGGGTGTCAAACGCTCGACGCTGATCGATGGCCGAGGCGTGCCGTTGGCCGTTGCCGTAGACGGCGCCAATGTGCCTGACCAGAAACTGGTGGCCTCCACGCTCGACGCCATTCCGATCGAGCCGCCGGAACCCACGCCCACAGAGCCGCAACATCTTTGCCTCGACAAAGGCTATGCTGGTGAACCCGTTGACCGCGAGGTCCGCGAGCGCGGCTATGAGCCTCACGTGCCATGTAAAGTCAATCAAGCCCCGAAGCCGAAGCACCGTCGCGGCAAGGCTCGGCGTTGGAAAGTCGAACGCACTCATTCTTGGTTGAACCGCGCTCGGCGGCTGCTCATCCGCTGGGAAAAGAAAGTCGCCAACTACCTCGGCTTCTTGCATCTTCAATTCGCAATCATCACATTGAGGACCGCGAAGGTTCTCGGATAGGCTCTAAAGCCCAGATGCCTCAGTTTCATCCCTTGGAGCGGAGACACATCCGTTAGCCTTCCCCGGCCTCCAGAACTGCCCGAACAGTGCAGCCCCATCAAATCTGGAAGCGCACGCACCGGCGAGAGGTCCGTCACGTTGTCCGTGAGGAATCCCATTTTTACAACTACGCCGTTTTCGATATTGGGTACACCTTTGCCGTTTGCCTCTCCGACCACCCCGTCAAACCCCGGATTGAGTTCCTGCAATTTCTTGGCGACAGCCTCCACCTGTTTCTCGGCAGGCAGAGCGGCAACGCCCTTCATCCATTGCTGGAAGGCAGGATCGTTGATGTTGGTGATCGGCTTGCCGAACTCACCGGCGTCGTACTTCTTCCAGAACTCGTCGGGCGGAAGGTTTTCGCCGTAGGCGGTGCCAATGGTCTTGAGGCTTTTCATCTGACGGATCAGGTTCAGCCCTTTGGTGATGTTCGTGGGCGTAAGGGCAATTTCGGTCAACGCCATGCCTTCGAGGGGCGACAGGTCGGACACCTGCGTGTGGTGGCAAGACAGCCTCGTCAACGGCAGTCCTCGAAGCGGCGACAGATCAGCTACCTGAGTGTCTCCGCAAAAAAAGACCGCTAGAGGCATTCCCTGTAGCGGCGACAAGTTGGACACCTTTGTTGCACCGCAAACCAGTTGCCCTAGCTTCATGCCTCGAAGCGGCGACAGATCGGATAAACTGCCTCTGCCTGCTAAGCTGCCATTCAATCGCAGGCTCCGCAACCCCGCCAGCGCCCGAACGGGCGAGACATCGGTTACGTTGTCCGTATGAAACCCAAACTCCGTAACCACCCCGTCCTTGATTTTGGGCGGGCCGTGTTGAGATTCATTCGTGACGTTGCCTTCAAAGCCGGGATTCAACTCCCTCAACTTCCTCACCACGGCTTCGATCTGCTTCTCGGCAGGCATGGCGGCAACGTCCTTCATCCATTGCTGGAAGGCAGGGTCGTTGAAGGTGGCGACGGGCTTCCCAGAGGTCATTGGCTTCGCCGGATCGTCCCATTCGATCTTGCAATCGGGCAGGGCTTTTTGCAGGGCGGCGACACCGGCTGGGGTGACTTTGGTTCCAGTGACTTTGACGAGTTTCAGGCTCTTACCATCTTCCAACGGCGAAAGGATGGATACCTGCGTATTTGCGCATCCTAGATATGTGAGAGGCATCCCTTTAAGAGGTGAAAGGTCGGATACAGGTGTGTTGTGGCAAACGACGCTCGTTAAAGGCATTCCTTTGAGCGGCGACAGGTCGGACACTTGGGTGCCGTTGCAGTCCAGGAACGTCAAAGGCATCCCTAGCAGCGGCGACAAATCGGATATCTGTGTGAGGTAACAAGTCAGGCGTGTCAAAGGCATCCCTTTTAGCGGCGACAAATCGGATACCTGCGTGTCTTGGCAATGCAAGCCGGTCAACGGCATTCCTCTGAGCGGCGATAGGTCGAACACCTGCGTATCGGAGCAATTCAGGATCGTCAGTTTCAGTCCTTGCAGTGGCGACAGGTCGGAGGGTTTGCCTTGACCATGATTCCCATTGCATCGTAGGAGCTTCAATCCCACCAACGCCCGAACCGGCGAAATGTCCGTTACGTTGTCCGTGAGAAACCCAACCTCAGTAACCACGCCCTTCTCGATCTTAGGTGTGAGATTATCGTTGTAACCAGTGATCTTGCCATCAAACCCAGGATTCAACTCCATCAGCTTCTTGGCAACGGCTTCGATCTGTTTTTCGGCAGGCAGGGCGGCGACGGTCTTCATCCATTGTTGGAAGGCGGGGTCGTTGATGTTGGTGACGGCTTTGGCTGCTTTGGTTGGATCGTCCCAATTGATCTTACAAGCGGGCAGTGCTATTTGGAGGGCAGCGACTCCGGTAGGGGTAACTTTCGTGCGATGAAGGTCCAAGTCTGTCAGGTGCGTTGAAATGCTGAGATGTTGAAGGCCGTTGTCGCTGATCCCCGTCCTTGCGAGAGCAATTCTCCTCAATGTTGTAAGTGCCCGGACTTGAGCTAAGCCTACATCTGTGATCTTCGTGTCATTCAAATTTAACACGTCAAGAGTTTGTATCCTGTTGAGCGGTGAAAAGTCAGTCACCTGAGTAGCACGGCAATTCAGGAGCGTCAGCGGCATCCCTTCAAGGGGCAACAAGTCGGACACTTGCGTGTTGTTGCACTCCAGCTTCGTGATAGGCATCCCCTTGAGGGGTGAAAGGTCCGATACTTGCGTGTTGAAGCAATCCAGGGCGGTCAATGCCATGCCTTGCAGCGGAGATAAATCGGACAAAATCCCTTTGTCTGCACCGCTGCCAGGGCAAAACAGAGCCTTCAATCCCGCCAAAGCTCGCACTGGCGAAATGTCGGGCACGCTGTCGGTGAGAAATTCCAACTCCGTCACGACTCCTTTTACGATCTTGGGAGCACCTTGCCTATCGTGGCCCGTGAGCTTCCCATCAAACCCAGGGTTCAACTCCATCAGCTTCTTGGTGACCGCTTCTACCTGCTTCTCGGCGGGCAGGGCTTGCACGTCCTTCATCCATTGTTGGAAGGCCGGGTCCTTGAGCGTGGCGATGGGCTTGGCAGGCATGGCCGGCTCTCCATAGAACTCGCCTGTCTTGGGCCATTCGATCTTGCATTTGGGCAGAGCGTTGTGGAGAGCGGCGACACCGGCAGGAGTGACTTTGGTGCCAATCAGGGTGAATAGCTTCAAATTCTTCTGCCCGTAAAGCTGGAGCAGGCCCTCGTCGCTGATTTCCGTGTTTAACAGATGAAGCACGTGCAGCCCAGGGAACAATTTGACATGGGCCAGTCCCGCATCTGAAATCTTCGTCCCTGGCAGAAAAAGGGATTGCAACGATGAAATTGCCGCCAGTTTTCTGATCGCCTCGTCGGTAATCGCTGTTTGTCCTCCAATGCCCAGGGTCAGCAATGACCTGAGGCCGAGTAGGTTTTCCAGCTCCGCATTCGCAAGTAAATCAGCGTGTTTGCCCGGTTGCCCTCGTTCGAGGAAGACACTCTTCACTTGAATCTTGCCATTGGGCAGCTTGCGAATCTCGGCAGCAGGGTCCTCTTGCGATACCAGCTTTACGAACCCACCCTTGCTCAGCACCCATTCGGCCACTGGGCGGTCAAGTTCGCCTTGAGAAGCAAGCTGATCGTAAAACTGGCCCTCGGTCGGCCACTCGATCTTGCAGTTCGGCAGGGCTTTTTGCAGGGTAGCGACACCGGCTGGGGTGACCTTGGTGGTTTGGATGTTCAGGGCTTTCAGGCTCTTGCAAGCTTCCAGCGGTGACAGGTCGGACACTTCCGTCTGATGGCAGTCCAGCCTCGTCAGTTTCATGCCCTTCAACGGTGACAGGTCGGACACCTGCGTACTGTTGCAAGCGAGGCTTTTCAAAGGCATTCCTTGCAGGGGTGACAGGTCGGAGACCTGCGTGCCGTAGCACTGCAAGTACGCCAGGGGCATTCCTTGCAGGGGTGAAAGGTCGGATACCTGCGTATTGACGAAATTCAGTATCGTCAGCGGCATCCCTTTCAGAGGCGACAGGTCGAACACCAGCGTGTTGATGCAATTCAGGGTGGTCAGCCGCATTCCACGCAATGGAGACAGGTCGAAGAGGCTGCCGCTCTTGGACGTGCTGCCGCCGCAATTCAGGACCTTCAAGCCCGGCAATGCCCGCACCGGCGAAATATCCGTCAGGTGGTCGGTGACGAACTCCAACTCCGTGACGATGCCCTTGTCGATCTTGGGCGTGACCTTGCCGTCAAAGCCAGGATTGAGTTCTGTCAACTTCTTGGCGATGGCCTCCACCTGCTTCTCGGCGGGCAAGACAGCAACGTCCTTCATCCAGGCTTGAAAGGCGAGATCGTTGATGTTGGTGGTGGGATTATTTGACCCGTCCCATTCGATTTTGCAGTTGGGCAAGGCATTTTGCAAAGCTGCGATGGAGGCTGGTGTGACTTTGGTTTTCGATACATCCAGAGTTGCCAGACTCTTGCAAGTCACCAACGAGGAAAGGTCCGAGACCTGCGTGCTTGGGCATTGCAACGTAGTGAGGGGCATCCCTTGCAATGGTGACAGGTCAGACACCGGCGTGGCGTACAAACCGAGCCACAGAAGCTTCATCCCTTGCAGGGGAGAAAGGTCGGAAACTTGCGTGCTACTGCAATTGAGCCTTGCCAGTGTCATGCCTTGCAATGGCGACAAGTCCGATACCTGCGTGTGAGTAATACCTAGGATGGCTAGTTTCATCCCTTTCAGCGGCGATAGGTCAGATAGCGTGCCTTTTCGTGCTTTGCTGCCACTGCAATTGAGAAACTCTAACCCCGCCAACGCCCGGACTGGCGAAATATTCAACACGCTGTCGGTAATAAACTCCAAACCCGTCACCAGGTCTTTCTCAATCGTCGGCGTAATCTTCCCCTCAAACCCAGGGTTAAGCTCGACCAACTTCTTGGCAACGGCAACGATTTGCTTCTCAGCAGGCATCGCCTGAACTTCCTTCATCCACGCCTGAAAGGCAGACGTCTCCCAAGGCTTGATCGGTTGAACCGCAACTTCCTCTTTCTTCACCGGTTCTAGCTTCGCCGTGATCGCCTTCTTGCCGCCAACCTCGATCTCGAAGTTTTCCGCAAAGGCGACGAAGCCATCCTTTTCCACCTTGAGCCGATGCTTGCCGGGATTGACGGAGAGGGTGATCGGCTTCTTGCCGCTACGGTCACTTATCTCGACCTTGCCTTCCTCGTTCAAAATCTGCACCACGGCATCGGGCTGATCGACCTCGACGATCAGCGTGCCGTCCTTGGTTTGCAATTTGAAGATGACGCCGGCCAAGATTGCCATGCCCAAGAGGCCAGCGGCCACCAGGCCGAGCAAGACCGGGCGACTCAGTTTCGGGCGGGTCTTATTCCCCAAAGCAAATGCCAACTCCGAGCCGCCAGTCACCGAGGATTGCCAGGTCGTAGTCACAGCACTGGCCGATTCATTCACCAGAGCGGCTTGGCATTTCTCTAGATCGGCGGCAACTTCCGTCATCGTCTGGTAGCGGTCCTCTTTCTTCTTCGCTACCATCTTGTTGAAGATGCCTTGGACTTTATCGGGGACCTTCGCCTGAACCTCTCGCAGCGACGGAATCGGACTTTCACGATGGGCGAGCATCTTTGCCATCAACGTTTCGCCATCGTAAGCGGCTTTGCCTGCGATCAGGTAATAGAGCGAAATGCCGAGGCTATAAATGTCGGCTCTTGCATCGGCGTGTTTGGTGCTCAGGGCCTGCTCTGGAGCTAAAAAATCAACGGTCCCAAAAATGGTGCCGCTTGAGGTCAGTTCGGCTTGGGTTGCTGCATCGCCGCCGTGGGCATCAATGCGAGCCAGCCCCATGTCGAGAATTTTGACCGTGCCATCCAAACCGAGCAGCAGATTGGCAGGCTTGATGTCTCGGTGGATTACCCCCTTCTGATGAGCGAACTCCAGTCCCTTTGCCGCTTGCAGGATATAGTTGACGGCCTTGGCGACAGGGAACGGCCCGTTCTTCTTGACCAGGACCGAAAGGTCTTTGCCTTCCACGTACTCCATGACGAGGAAATGGACGCCGTTTGCTTCGTCCGCATCGTCGGCGGCAACGATATTGGGATGGCGTAGCTTGGCTGCCGCCGTTACCTCCCGTTCAAAGCGAGCGAGGGCCGCTGCATCCTTTGTTAGGGCCGATGGCAGCATCTTAATCGCCACGACTCGGTGCATTCGGCGATGCTCGGCCTTGAACACCTGCCCCATGCCACCAGCCCCGATTTTGTCGAGGATCGTGTAATTGCCCAGGGTCAGCGATTTCCCCCGTCCCTCGTTGATTTCTTGGACCTGAAAATCGGTCAGTTGATTTTGCTTGACCAGTTCCGCAATGAGTTCCTCGGCGCTCTGGGGGTGAGCCTTCGGTGGAATGAAGTTTTCCAGCTTTCCGGGGGAAATGATCCCGGAATCCGTCAACTCCTTCACGAAGGTTTCAAGATCGTCGGCCATATTAGCTACTTGCTGCCGGAAGAGGCAGGCTCAGTCGTCTTCGGCTTGGCCGGATCGTCCCATTCGATCTTGCAATTCGGCAGGGCTTTTTGCAGGGCGGCGACGGCGGCAGCGGTGACCTTGGCGTTTAGCACGTCCAGCGCTCGCAGACTCTTGCAACCGCCCAGCGCTGACAGGTCGGACACCTGCGTGTTGGAGCATTGCAGCGTTGAGAGGGGCATCCCTTGCAGCGGTGACAGGTCGGACACCGGGGTTGCATACAAGCCCAGCCATGCCAGTTGCATTCCACGCAGGGGTGAAATGTCGGATACTTGCGTGATGCTGCAATTCAGGCTTGTCAGTTTCATCCCTTGCAATGGCGACAGGTCCGATACGTGCGTGTGCGTAAGACCCAGAACGGCTAATTTCATCCCTTGCAGCGGCGAAAGGTCGGACAAGACTCCATTGCTACGACCGCTCACGTAAGTCCCTCTGCAATTCAAGACCTTCAATCCCGCCAACGCTCGCACCGGCGAAACGTCAGTCACATTGTCCGTGACAATGCAAATCTCCGTGACCACGCCGTTCTCGATCTTGGGCGTGCCGTTTCCATCGGCACCCGCCACCTTCCCATCAAACCCCGGATTCAACTCCATCAGCTTCTTAGTAATGGCTTCGATCTGCTGCTCGGCGGGCAGGGCTTGAGTGGCTTTCACCCAGGCTTGGAAGGCGGGGTCGAGGTAGGCGAGCTTAGCCGGAGCAGCTGGCTTGCCGAACTCGCCAGCGTCGTATTTCTTCCAGAACTCATCGGCTGGGAACTGTTCTTTTTCTGCCCCGCCAATACCGATAGTCTTTACGCTTCTCATCTGGCGAATTACGTTCAGCCCCTTACTGATGTTCTTGGGCGTGAAACATAAAAGAGTCAGTGGCATCCCTTCCAGCGGCGAAAGGTCGGACACTAGCTTGTTGTGGCAAACAAGCCACGTCAATTTCATGCCTAGCAGGGGTGACAGGTCAGACACTTCAGTTGCGCCGCAATGAAGCCCCGTCAATTTCATGCCTTGTAGGGGTGAAAGGTCGGACACCTGGGTGCTGTGACAATAAAGTTTCGTCAGCTTCATCCCTTGCAGCGGCGACAGGTCGGACAGCTTGTCCTTATTTCCATCCCTGCCAGAGCAGTTTAGAAGCGTCAATCCCGCCAACGCTCGCACTGGTGATATATCCGTCATGTTGTCCGTATTAAACGAAATCTCCGTAACCACGTCCTTTTCGATCTTGGGCGTGCCATTAAAATCAACCCCCATCACCTTCCCATCAAAGCCAGGGTTGAGTTCCATCAGCTTCTTACTGACGGCTTCCACCTGCTTCTCAGCAGGCAGAGCGGCCACGTCCTTCATCCATTGTTGGAAGGCCGGGTCCTTGAGCGTGGCGATGGGCCTGGCGGGCGTGACCGGCTGCCCGTAGAACTCGCCGGTCTTGGGCCATTCGATCTTGCATTTTGGCAGAGCGTTGTGCAGGGCGGCGACACCGGCAGGAGTGACTTTGGTTGTTCGCACATTCAGCGTTGCGAGCGGCATTCCATGCAGTGACGACAGGTCGGAAACCTGCGTTCCGTTGCAATCCAGGTCTGTTAGCGACATCCCTTCCAGCGGCGAAAGATCGGACACCTGCGTAGCGTACAAACCCAGAAACGTCAGTTTCATCCCACGTAGGGGCGAAAGGTCGGATACGTGCGTGGCGGCGCAATTCAGTTGGTAAAGGGCCATCCCTTTCAATGGCGACAAATCCGATACCTGAGTGTTGGTAAAGCCCACGTTCGTCAGTTTCATTCCTTGTAGCGCCGACAGGTCGGACAATATACCTTTCCGACTGGGGCTGCCAATAAAGTTTAGATGCTTCAACCCTGCCAACGCCCGCACCGGAGAGATGTTGGTCACGTTGTCTACGACAATCTTGAAATCCTTTACCACGCCGTTCTCGATTGTGGGCCCGTCTTTCTCATCATAACCGGTGACCTTCCCATCAAACCCCGGATTCAACTCCACCAACTTCTTCGACACCGCCTTTACCTGCTCCTCCGCAGGCATCGCTTGAACTTCCTTCATCCACGCTTGGAACGCCGGTGTGTTCCAGGGCTGGGTGGGCTGGATGGCAACTGCTTTGGCGGGATCGTCCCATTCGATCTTGCAATTGGGCAGGGCTTTTTGCAGGGCTGCAACGGAGGCGGGGGTAACTTTGGTGGAAGTAATGGTTAGACTCGTCAAGCTCTTACAATCGGTCAGCGGAGACAAGTTCGAAACTTGGGACCCGAAGCAGAATAATTGCGTTAAATGCATTCCTTGCAACGGCGAAAGGTTGGACACATCAGTGCGATTGCAATTCAGAAATGTAAGCGTCATTCCTCGTAGCGGCGATAGGTCATTCAAGACACCGAGGCCATGTTGTTTGTCGTCCCAACCACCGCTGCAATTCAGAGACTTCACTGCAACCAACGCCCGTACTGGGGAAATGTCCGTCACCTTATCGGTGAAGAAGCCAAACGAAATGACCGTGCCCTTTTCGATCTTCGGCGTGCCTTTTCGTTCGTAATCAGTAACGTTCCCATCAAACCCCGGATTCAGTTCCACCAACTTCTTGGCAACCACCTCAATCTGCTTCTCGGCGGGCAGGGCGGCAACCGTCTTCATCCATGCCTGGAAGGCTGGGTCGTTGATGCTGGTGAGTGGCTTGCCGAAGTCGCCAGCGTCGTATTTCTTCCAGAATTCGTCGGAAGTGAATACGTCCTTTTCACCACTCCCCACACGAATAGACTTCAGGCTCTTCATCTGGCGGATTACATCCATTCCCTTGGCGATATTCTTGGGCGTGAAATAAACGAAACTCAATCTCATCCCCTGGAGCGGCGACAAGTCGGACACTTGCGTAGAGTGGCACATCACCGACACCAAAGGCATCCCTTCAAGCGGCGATAAATCGGAAACCGGCGACTGACCGCAATTCATACCCAGCAGCGGCATTCCCTTGAGCGGTGACAGGTCGGATACCTGCGTGTGGTTGAAACCCAAGCCGATCAGTTGCATCTCTTTCAACGGTGACAGATCGGATACCTGACTGTCGCTGCAATTCAGCTTTGTCAGATTCATCCCTTGCAGCGGCGACAGGTCGGACAATTTGCCATTGTTGGGAGAGATTCCAGAACAATTCAGAGCCTTCAATCCCACCAACGCCCGCACTGGCGAAATGTCGCTCACATCCTCGGTTAGAAACTGCAACTCCGTGACCACGCCGTTCTCGATCTTTGGTGTGCCTTGCCCTCCGTAGCCTGCCACCTTCCCGTCAAACCCCGGATTAAGTTCCATCAGCTTCTTGCTGACGGCTTCGATCTGCTTCTCGGCAGGTAGGGCTTGCGTGGCTTTGACCCAGGCTTGGAAGGTGGGCGTGTTCCAGGGTTGGTTCGATTGACCGGCAACTGCCTTGGTCGGATCGTCCCATTCGATCTTGCAGTTCGGCAGGGCTTTCTGCAGTGCGGCGACGGAGGCGGGGGTGACTTTGGCATCCGTCAGTTTAAGCGAAGTCAGCGACTTGATGCTCATCAGTGGTGATATATCCGAGATTGGCGACCCACTGCTAATCAGATTTTCGAGTGGCAGGTCCGCCAGCGGCGTCAAGTTAGCGACCTTGGTGGACCAGAGCCCGAGAGTTGTCAGTGGAAGGCCCTTGAGAGGCATTAAATTCGATATCCTGGTATGACCGCACATAAGATTCTGAAGGGGCATCCCTTGCAAAGGTTCCAGATCTGAAACCTTGGTGTTGGTACACACCAACTTCGTTAATGACATTCCGGCCAGGGGGGAAAGATCTGCCAGGATGCCCTGGGAAACAGGCGCCACGAAGCTGCCGCCACAACTCAATTCACTCAGCCCTGGCAATGCTCGCACCGGGGAGATGTCGGTAACGTGATCCGTCAGAAACCCCAATATGGTTACTGCGCCATTCTCCGCCTTGGGAGTGGGCCTGCCTTGGCCTCCCGTGAGCTTCCCGTCAAACCCCGGATTCAATTCCATCAGCTTCTTGCTGACGGCCTCGATCTGCTTCTCGGCAGGCAGGGCTTGCACATCCTTGATCCATTGCTGGAAGGCTGGGTCGAGGTAGGCAAGCTTGGCGGGAGCAGCGGGCTTGCCCAACTCGCCGGCATCGTATTTCTTCCAGAACTCGGCGGGCGAGAACTTGTTGGTGCTGTTAATGCCGATGGTCTTGAGGCTCTTCATTTGGCGGATTACTTCTATCCCCTTGGTGACGTTCTTGGGAGTTACGTAAATCTCTATCAAGCTCGTCCCTTCAATCGGTAATAGGTCCGATACTGCGGTGTCGTTGCACGCAAGGGAGGTTAAAGGCATACCTGTCAGCGGAGACAGGTTGGCCGCCTGTGTGCGAGCGCAATTCAGATTTGTCAGTGGCATCCCTTTGAGTGGCGACAGGTCGGCTACCTGCGTGCTGTAGCAAGTCAGAGTCGCCAGGGACATCCCCTGCAAAGGCGACAAGTCGGAAAACTCAGCTAGCTTTGCCCCGCCAGTGCCATCACACCGTAAAGTCTTCAATCCTGCCAAGGCCCGCACGGGCGAAATGTCCGTTATGTGGTCGCCGACAAACCCCAAACCCGTCACCACGCCGTTCTCGATGTTAGGTCGGCCGGTATGCTGATAACCCGGACCCGCAAGCTTCCCATCGAACCCCGGATTCAACTCCATCAGCTTCTTGCTGACGGCTTCGATCTGCTTCTCGGTGGGCAGGGCAGCAACGTCTTTCATCCATGCCTGGAAGGCGGGCTTGTTCCACGGTTGGTTCGGCTGAACGGCTGTTACGTTTGCTGCCCCGTCCCACTCGATCTTGCAACTCGGAAGGGCTTTTTGCAGAGCGGCGACGGAGGCGGAAGTGACCTTGGTTGATTTGGCGATCAGATGTGTCAGGCTCTTACAATCTGCCATTGGTGTCAGGTCAGACACCGCCGTATCGGGGCACCGCAGGAATGACAGAGGCATTTCTCGTAGCGGCGACAGATCGGATACTTGCGAATAGCCGCAAGACAAATACTTCAGCCTCATCCCTCGCAGGGGCGATAGATCCGACACTCTTCCCTCGCCTGGTTTCGTACCAATGCAAATAAGACTCGCTAATCCTCCCAATGCCCGCACTGGTGAAATGTCGGTCACGTTGTCTGTGTAAAAGTTTAGCTCAATGACGACTCCATTCTCGATCTTGGGCGAGCCTATTCCGTTTCCCCCCGTCAACTTCCCATCAAACCCAGGATTCAACTCCATCAGCTTCTTGCTGACGGCTTTGATCTGCTCCTCGGCTGACAGCGCAGCAACACCCTTCATCCATGCCTGGAAGGCGGGGTCGTTGAACGCAGGGGGGCGATTTTTTGCCTGGGTGACTGCTGGGAACCTATCCTTCTTCACTGGCAACAATGTCGCCCAGATCGACGCCGTGCCCCCCGGCTCGATGGAAAAGTCCTTGGCGTAGAACTGATAGCCCTCCTTTTCCACCGTCAGCCGATGCTTGCCGGGATTGACCCGAAACGAGACTGCCCCCTGGCCGCTCGGCTGAGTGACTTCGACCTTCCCCTCGCCGTCCAAGAGCTGCACCACGGCATCGGGCTGGTTGACCGCGATGAAAAGCGTGCCACCGCGGTTCTTATACGAATTGAAGACGCCGGCCAGGATCGCCACGCTCACCAGCGCCGCCCCCACGGCGGCGAGGGCCACTTTGTTGTTCCCCTTGCCGGTCTTGGTCGCCGTCGCCTGCCGGGTTGGCTTGGCGCTGGGCTTGTGCGTCGTTAGGGGAGGAAGCTCCGTAAGAAACTTCATCGCGCTGTTGTCGAGACTCGTGTCCACCGTTTGCTGGATGCTCATCGACGTTGGCTGGTCACCGGCGGCTAGCGCCTGGCCGGTCAGGGCGGCGATCACTTCCGCCATCGACTGGTAGCGGTCCTCGACCTTCTTGGCGACCATCTTTTCGAAGACGGCCTGAACCTCGTCCGGCACGTCGTCCCGCTTTTCCCGAAACAAAGGAATGGGATCGCCCTGATGGGCGAGGAGTTTGGACGTGAGCGATTCGGCTTCGTACACCGGCTTAGCCGTCAGCAAGTAATAGAGCGAACAACCCAGGCTATAAATGTCGGCCCTGGCATCGGCCTTGTGCGTGCTGCGCGCCTGTTCCGGGGCCATGTAATCGACCGTCCCCATCACGGCCCCGGTGCCCGTCAATTCGGCTTGCGTGGCGGCATCGCCACCTGTTTCGATGCGAGCCAGCCCCATGTCGAGGATTTTGACAGTCCCCTTCTTGTCCAAGAGCAAGTTGGCGGGCTTGATGTCTCGGTGGACGACACCTTCGCCGTGGGCGAACTCCAGTCCCTTGGCAGCTTGCAGGATATAGTTGACCGCCTTGGCGACAGGGAACGGCCCATTCTTCTTGACCAGCGCCGAGAGGTCTTTGCCTTCCACGTACTCCATCACCAGGAAGTGAGCGGCACCGGCTTGACCAGCATCGTAAGCAGCGACGATGTTGGAATGGCTCAGCTTTGCTGCCGCACGCACTTCTCGTTCAAAGCGTGCCGCTGCTGCCGCATCTTTCGTCATGGTCGGTGGCAGCATCTTGATCGCCACAGTGCGATCCATACGACGATGAACGGCCTTGAAGACTTGTCCCATGCCACCAGCCCCGATCTTGTCGAGGATGGTGTACTCGCCAAGGATCAGCGATTTGCCCCGCCCCTCGTGAATCTCCTGAACCTGATAATTGGTCAGTTGATTGCTCTGGACGAGTTGCTGAGCAAGTTCCTCGGCGCTCTGGGGGTGAGCCTTAGGCGGGATGAAGTTTTCCAGCTTTCCGGCGCAATGATGCCCGAGTCAGTAAGCTCCTTCACGAAGGTTTCAAGATCAACAGCCATCGGGGCAATCCGGGCATCGGAAGACGAGCTTCGATTATAGCTGCCCCCTTTTGGAGCTGAAAGAACCGCAAGCTCTTCCGGCTGAATTGCTTGCGATTTGCAGCCTGCGGCCCGTTATTCTCGAAAACGACGCTCCGGATTTTGCGCTGCACCGACATGACGCGGCCGAGTTCGACAGGGCTATTCGCCCAGCAGTTTATGAGGCTGCTGGCGGCCATCTTTGCATTAGGACGCGGGCACCTGGCAAGCATTGGCCCTGCGAAGCGCCGGAATCCTGAGGCTGGGGCGCGGGCGGGATTAGTTGACGTGAAGCCGATCAGAGGCTTCGCTTTTTAGGCGTCAGAACGAACTACTTCGTGCCGGAAGCGGCAGGCTCAGGCTGGCTGGATCGTCCCAGGTGATCTTGCAGTTGGGCAGGGCTTTTTGCAGAGCGGCAACGGAGACGGGGGTGACTTTGGTTTTTGTGGCCAACAGAGAAGTCAGGCTCTTGCAATCTTCGAGCGGCGATAGGTTGGATACTGGCGTGTTGATGCAATTAAGCGTCGTCAGGGGCATCCCTTGCAGCGGTGACAGGTCGGACACCCGTGTGTGACCGCAATTGAGGGCGGTTAGGGGCATCCCTCGTAGCGGTGACAGGTCGGATATCTTCGTTTCGGTGCATGTGAAGGACGTTAGAGGCACCCCCTTCAGCGGTGACAGATCGGTCACTCTTGTTCTATAGCAACTCAGTCTCGTCAGCTTCATCCCTTGCAGAGGCGACAGGTCGGAAACCTGTGTGGCCAGGCAATCCAGATCTTTTAGAGGCATTCCCTTCAGCGGCCATAGATCGAACACCTGCGTGTAGTTTATCTGTAACGACATCAGAGGCATCCCTTTGAGCGGCGACAAGTCGGATACCTTCGTTTTGTTGCAATCTAGAAATGTCAGGGGCATGCCTTGCAGTGGCGACAAATCGGACACCTTTGTGTCGTTGCATTTCAGGTTTGTTAGTTTCATTCCTCGCAGGGATGACAGGTCGGACAAGACTCCATTGTAAAATTTGCTCCCATAACATCCAAGAACCTTCAACCCCACCAACGCCCGTACAGGCGAAACGTCAGTCACGTTGTCGGTAAAAAACTGCAACTCCGTCACTACGCCCTTTTCGACCTTGGGCGTGACCTTCCCATCAAACCCGGGATTGAGTTCCTCCAATTTATTGACGACAGCTTCGATTTGCTTCTCGGCAGCCAGGCCGGCAACGCCTTTCGTCCACTGCTGGAAGGCTGGGTCGTTCAGCGTGGTGGCGGGCTTGGCTGCACCGTCCCATTCGATCTTGCAATTGGGCAGGGCCTTTTGCAGGGCGGCGACTGCGGCGGGGGTGACTTTGGTTCGTTGAACGTCAAGCGAAGCAAGGCTCTTGCAATCTTGCAGTGACGACAGTTCGGATACCTGCGTATCTGCCAGGGTTAGCTTCGTCAGAGGCATCCCTTGCAGCGGCGACAGGTTCGACACCTGGGTGATCTGGCAATGGAGCGACGTAAGCTTCATTCCTTGCAATGGTGATAAGTCTGAGACTTGTGTCCTGGAACAAACCAGGCTCGTCAGAGGAATCGCTTGTAGCGGTGACAGGTCGGACACCTGCGTTTGGGCGCAATCCAGATTCGTTAAACGCATTCCTTTGAGCGGCATCAGATCGGACACCTTGGTGCCGCTGCAAACCAAGTTCGTCAGAGGCATCCCTTTGAGCGGCGACAGGTCGGATACCTTCGTATATTCGCAATACAGGAACGTCAGAGGCATTCCCTGAAGCGGTGATAGATTGGGTATCTGCGTATCACCGCAATTCAGGCCCGTCAATGACATCCCTTTGAGCGGCGACAAATCGGATACCCGCGTGCTCCCGTTGCAATTGAGGGTCGTAAGTGGCATCCCATTGAGCGGCGACAAATCGGATACCTGCGTGCTCTCGCAAGAGAGTTTCGTCATTGGCATCCCTTGCAGCGGCGATAGATCGACAATTGTGGTTGCGTTGCAATTCAGATCCGTTAGTTTTATCCCTTCGAGCGGTGACAAGTCGGACAGATTTGTCAAGGCGCAAGTCAGTTTCGTCAGAGGCATTCCTTGGAGTGGTGATAGATCGGACAATTTACCCATGTCCGTTTTGCTGCCCTTGCAATCAAGAGCCCTCAACCCCGTCAAGGCCCGTACCGGCGAAATATCGGTGACGGCTTCCGTAGAAAACGCCAACTCCGTGACCACACCGTTCTCAACCTTGGGCGTGACCTTCCCATCAAACCCAGGATTGAGCTCCTGCAATCTCTTGGCGACAGCATCCACCTGGCTCCAAGCACCCAGGGTGGCAACGCCCTTCTTCCATTTCTCGAAGGGAAGCTCGTTGAGCATGCTGATCGGGTTACCAACCTTGCCTGCGATATTGGGAACAATCGCAGGTTGTGTGGCTGTCCCTTGCACTTCGGCGGTGTGGCCTGGGGGCAACTCCAATCGCCCCACTTCTTCCCCCTTATGATTCCTCAAAATGACGATCACACCCAGCAGCACGGCCAGAAAACCCATCGCACCGGCGCCGATCCACAGGGCCTGGTTGCGATTGGGATTCTTGTTCTTGGAGGCGCCTTCGCCAGCAGGCTTAGCCGTTTTCTTGGTTGGCTTGGACTTATGCGTGGCGTGGACAGGCATATCCCTAAGAAAGGTCATCTCGCTGTTGTCGAGATTCGTGTCGATCGATTGCTGGATGCTCAATGAAGTTTGCTGGCCGGAGCTGCACTGCTCGATGCTGCCACTACCTCGCTCATCGACTGGAAGCGATCTTCGATCTTCTTGGCAACCATCTTCTGGAAGGCGGCTTCGAGTGCGTCGGAAACTTCGTCCCCAATATTGCGGAGTTCGGGGATCGAGTTATTTTGGTGGGCCAACAACTTTGCCGTGATCGACTCGGCCTCGTAGATCGGTTTGCCGGCGAGCGCGTAGTAGAGCGAACAGCCCAGGCTATAGATGTCAGCTCTGGCGTCGGCATGTTTGGTGTCGAGGGCCTGTTCGGGAGCCATGTAATCGACGGTTCCCATGACCGCCCCGGAGCCGGTCAGTTCGGCCTGGGTAGCTGCATCGCCACCTGCTTCAATGCGAGCCAGCCCCATGTCGAGAATCTTTACGACCCCTTTTTTGTCTAGCAAAAGGTTCGCCGGTTTAATGTCTCGATGGACGACACCTTCGCCGTGGGCGAACTCCAGACCACGGGCCGCTTGCAGGATGTAGTTGACGGCCTTGGCGACAGGAAACGGGCCATTCTTTTTGACGAGCACCGAGAGGTCGCTTCCCTCGATGTACTCCATGACCAGAAAATGAACGCCACGGGCTTCATCGGCATCATCCGTTGCGACAATGTTAGGATGGCGCAGCTTGGCGGCGGCTTTGACTTCACGTTGAAAACGAGCCACGGCAGCCGCATCCTTCGTCATGGCCGGCGGCAGCATCTTGATCGCCACGATCCGCTCCATGCGGCGATGTTCGGCTTTGAACACCTGACCCATGCCGCCAGCACCGATCTTGTCGATGAGGGTGTAGTTGCCGAGGATCAGTGCTTTGTCTCGGCCTTGAGCGAACTGCTGAGCCTGAAACTTGGTCAGAAGGTTCTGCTTGTACAGTTCACGAAGGAGTGCCTCACCGTCTTTTGGGGCTGCCTTGGGCGGAATGAAGTTTTTCAGCTTGCCGGGTGCAATGATGCCCGAATCGGTGATTTGCTTGACGACGGTTTCGAGAGCAAGGGCCACAGCGATACTCCTAGCAAATCGGCAGTTGGTCGATTATAGCCTCCCCTTGATGGCGTTGAAAAGAATCGCAAGCTCTTCCGGCTGAATTGTTTGGGATTTGTTGCTTATGCCGCCGCCTTGTCGCAATCGTATTGCCGATTTATGCCCGACAAGCACGACGATAGCCGGCCCGCCAGGCTTCGCCGCCTGGGGCGATGAAGTTTTCCATTTTCTATTTCTTATGCACGAAAGGCATTCTCATGCTCAAACTCAACGTCGGCTTCAGCCGCAAAACGGGCGAATCAAATTACGGGAGCCGCGGCGCGAGCGTAAATCTGGAACTTGAATTCAGCTCGGAACTGGCTTCCGACCCTGACCGGCTCAAAGAACGGATTAAACATTTGTTCGGCTTGGCCAAGGCATCTGTCGAGGAGGAATTGAACCGTCAGTCTTCCAACGGCCAATCGGCTAAATCGGCTTCGTCGAATGGCAATGGTCACAGCAATGGTCGCAGCGATTCGACGCGCCGTGCTACGGCAAGGCGAGCTTGGCCTGCTGGCGGATCGCCGGCAGCATGGCCAAGAACTTGTCGTGCGTAGCGGTGTCCGTGGAGGAAGGTCTTGCAAACGTAATCATGGGAAGATCTCCAGTGGAAAGAGACCGCTTCTGTGCGAGGCGGCCTGTTTGGGAAACAGAACCGCCCTGCTGGAAGCGAGGCTGGACAAAAACTGACTTGCCTACCTGACGAGAAACTTGGACGTCACTTTAAAATCGAGGCATCCAGGTGGCTTGGCTCGAAGAGCAACATCACACGCTGAAGTAAGCCTTCCTTTGTGGACGTCATGGCCAGCGCCACAGTCATTGGGTGTCCACGATTGGGCTTTTTGACCGAAGGCTGCCGCCATCCGTTGCAATCCCTAAAATACGGGGTATAACGGGCTCGGGCGGAACCAGCGTACAAGACCATCAAACGCAAGGAAGGAGGTTCGCGGGCATGGTTCCTTCCGGCGAACAGTTCCTCCACGCGATCATCGATGCCGGCCTGCTGCCGCCCGAGGAGATCGCCGCTCTCAAGCAGCGAATTCCCCCGGATCAACTCTTGGGCGATTTCCAGCCACTGGCCCACGAACTAGTCAAGCAGGGCAAGCTCACGGCCTACCAGGCCCAGATGCTCTACCAGGGTGACGGTAAGAGTCTGGTAATGGGGAACTACGTCATCGTTGACAAACTTGGGCAGGGCGGGATGGGAGTAGTGTTGAAGGCCGAACACAAGCGGCTACGCCGCGTCGTGGCAATCAAGTTACTCCTGCCCGCGGCAATGGAGTCAGCCGATGCGGTGAGACGGTTCCGTCGCGAGCTTGAGACTGCGGCTATGCTGACGCATCCGAACATTGTTGCTGCCTATGACACGGATGAAGCCTACCAGACGCATTTTCTAGTAATGGAGTACGTCGACGGCGAAAATTTATCATCGCACGTCAAGAAACACGGTCCATTGCCGGTCAATGAAACAATCAGTTACATCTTGCAGGCAGCACGGGGCTTGGATTATGCCCATAGCCTCGGTGTCGTGCATCGTGACATCAAGCCTGGAAACATACTGCTGGACCGCGAAGGGACGATAAAAGTCCTCGACATGGGTCTAGCTCGGCTGGAATCGGCCGGGGCGGACGAGACCGACCTGACAAACACCGGTCAGATCATGGGGACTATCGACTACATGGCACCCGAACAAGCGTTGAATCCCAAACTGCGCCGACGCCCGGTCGGACATTTACGGATTGGGGATAACGCTTTGCTATCTGCTAACGGGCAAGGTGCCGTACAGCGGCGGAACGGTGATGGCCAAGTTGTTGGCCCACAGGGAACAAACGGTCCCATCACTGCGAGAGGCACGCGAGGACGTACCGCTCTCGCTTGACGCCGTGTTCCAACGGATGGCAGCGAAAACGCCCGCGGACCGTTACCAATCGATGGAGGCAGTGATTGCTGCTCTGGAGTGTTGCCTGCCAGGGGATGACAACTCGTCGATGGTTTCCGTTGTCCCGGTCGAAAATAGGCGTCCCAGTGAGTTCCGGCAACGCAACGGCAACAGTAATAATTCTCGGGTTGTCGCGAGGGCAACGGCCGTCAACATTGGGGTGAACACCGCTGAAGGGAACATGGAAACGATCAACTGGGCCGCCTCGGCAGTTGATACGGACCCGAAGACCGGCGATCGCCCATCAAAAGGGCTCGCCGAATCCACGACGAAGTCGCCGAACTGCAGTACAGAAAGATGGTGGAAGCATCGACGCCTGCTGGCAGGCATTTCAATTGCTATCGTCACTCTATTCGTCGGCATCGTAACTTGGAAAGGGGAAAAAGAAGTCGACCCGGTGTTTGTGCGTGAGAGTGGGGACAATGGCGTCGGTCCGCGCAGAGGGGGACAGGCACATTTTGCTCCCAAGGTACCGGAAAATGAGCCAGTCCCCGCCGGTTCTCGGATAGGCACTAACTCCAAGGACATTTTGGTCGGCATGTCCGCGGCATTCCGCGGACCGTCGCGGGGCCTCAGCATCGAACTGTATCGGGGTTCCCTGGCTTATTTCGAGCATATTAATCGTATGGGCGGCGTTCACGGAAGAACGCTGCGCATCAAAGCCTACGACGACGGCTACAACCCGATCCCCGCGATCGAAAATACGATTCGTTTGGTCGACAATGATAACGTCTTTCTTTTGTTCGACTACATGGGCACGGCGACTGTCACTCGCGTCTTGCCCCTCTTGAAGAATTTTCACGATAACGAGCAACCGGTCTATTTGTTTTTCCCATTCACCGGTGCCCAACCGCAGCGGCAGTTTCCTTACAGCGAGTTCGTGTTCAATTTGCGGGCATCGACCTTTCAGGAGATGGTATCGCTGGTGGGTCATTTCGTTCGGATCGGTAGGAAACGCATCGCGGTCTTTTACCAGGTCGACGCCTACGGTGGCAGCGGCTGGGACAGCGCTCGCCGCACTTTGGCGCTGTACGATGTGCAAGGCAACCTCGTGCCGGACGGCGCCGGGCTCGATTCCAAGCAGCGGCTCAAGATGGTGGCCGAAGCCAGTTATGTCCGCGGCACCAAATTTTCGGAAAGCCTTCGTCCCCAAGTGGAGATCTTGCGCAAGGCAGAACCCGACGCCGTGATTTCGGTGGGAACCTACTCGGCTTGCGCCGCGTTCGTGCGCGACGCGCGCGATCTGGAGTGGAACGTTCCCATCGCCAACCTTTCCGGAGTCGATAGCGAAAATTTGCTGGCGCTGCTCGTGGCAACTGGCGAGGCAAACGGACGCGACTACACGAGCAATCTCATCAACTCGCAGGTCGTGCCGAGCTATGACGACGAATCGCTGCCGGCCATCCGGCAGTACCGTGAATTGATGACTCGCTATCGCCCGGCCCCTCAGCCGGAACTTCTCGACCAGCCTTACACGGCTCCGCAATACAGCTACATTAGTTGCGAAGGCTTCCTGAACGCCAAGGTGCTGGTCGAGGTACTGAATCGGCTGGGACCGAATCCCCAACAATCACGCATTCAAGAGGTCGTCGAAAGCCTGGCAGACTTTGACCTGGGAATCGACGTGCCGGTAAGCTTTGGACCGCACAGGCACCAAGGTATGGACAAGGTCTATTGCACGACGGTCGCCGGAGGACGCTTCGTGCCTCTGGCGGAGGAAGACTGGCAGCAATGGCGAAAATGAAGTTTTCCAGACTCTTCACCAAGGCTCTCCTGGTGCTGGTGCTCATCTTTGGGCTTGCCACGGCGGCCACTGCCGTCCTTTCGGCCCGGATCGTCGAAAGGAATCTGGTTGAACAGTTCAAGAGCAAAGGCAACGCCATTGCCAAAGGCATTGCCGGCTCCGCGGTTGAAAGCCTGCTGTACCGTGACGCGGCGAGCATTCATGCCATGGTCGATCAGTACCTGGAAGAGGGCAAGGTTCAGGGCGTGTCCTACATCTTTGTCGTCGACGCTCGCGGCGATATCGTCTCGCACACCTTCGCGCCGGGAATTCCGCCGGAAATGCTTGGGCTGGAGGGAGACCGGCATCAAACCGTCATTCGCCGCACTACGATCGACGGCAAGGGGGATTTCATGGATATTGCCGCGCCGATCCTGGCCGGTAAAATCGGCATGGTCCACGTCGGTATGGACTACGAATGGCACATAGATATGGAGCAAGTGCTTGGGTTGAAGTGACATAGGCAAAAAGGCCTCGCTTGCGTAGATGGTTGTTTGTCAACGACATCCATCAACGGCAAGGAGGCCCAAGAATGCGGTATTGTAATCGCGGACTTGTTCGACAACAGATGAAATTCCTGAGGCGTCAGTTTCTGCAAGATGGCAACCTGCCTTTTGCGACAGCCCTTTCTGAAGCAACGATTGCGCCAGCACTGGCGTCAATCGAGGCACCTTGGAAGGATCGCATATTTTCGCCACTCATCACCTTGTGGGTTTTTCTGAACCAGGTGTTGAGCGCCGATCATTCATGCCGAGCCGCTGTGGCTCGATTGATCGCCCATCGAGTGTCCCGAGGGCAGCCAGCCTGCTCAGCCAACACGGGTGCCTACTGCCAAGCCAGAAAAAGGTTGCCAGAGAAGTTCTTCTCCGCCGTCGCCTGTTTAGTCGGACGCGTTTTGAATGCCCAGGCCGATCATTATTGGCTGTGGAAAGGGAGACGGGTGTACATGTTCGACGGCACGACCGTCACCATGCCGGATACTCCAGAGAATCAACAGGCTTATCCGCAAGTCTACAATCAGAAGCCGGGCCTAGGCTTTCCCCTCGCGAATCGGGGCCATTACTTCGTTGTCTTGTGGGGCAATCGTGAGTCTCGGCTTTTGCCGATATGCCGGCAAAGGACAAGGCGAAGTCAGCTTACTTCGCCGACTGTGGGACGTGCTTGATCCCAGAGATGTTCTGCTCGCGGATTGTCTGATGGCGAATTGGACGAACATTTTGCTGCTCCAACAGCGCGGCGTAGATTTGGTCAGTCGCCTAAACAAAGCCAACCGCAAACCGGACTTTCGACGTGGAGAGCGCCTTGGCGACGATGACCACATCGTTCGCTGGTTCAAGCCGACGTCGATTCGTTCGCTGGATTGGCAAACCTACAAATCACTCCCTGAGTGCATCACCATTCGAGAAGCGAGGATTCGAGTCGCGCAACCTGGATTCCGGACCAAGGTCATTGTTGTGGTGACGACATTGCTGGACCCGCAGCAAACGACCAAAGACGATCTGGCGACTCTGTATCGCGCGCGGTGGAACAACGAACTCGATCTACGTTCCATCAAGTCGACCATGCAAATGCACCACCTACGCTGCAAAACGCCCGAGTTGGTGCATAAGGAGGTCTGGGCGCATGTCCTGGCCTACAATCTCATCCGCACAATCATGGCACAAGCCGCTTCCAGCCATCATGCCGAGCCACGGACCATCAGCTTCAAAGGAACTCTGCAAACGCTAGAAGCCTTTCAGCCATTGATTGAGCTTCGGACCGCTCATGACCCGGCATATCGTTTCCGAGTCTACCAAAACCTGCTCGATGCCATCGCCACCCATCGAGTTGCCGACCGACCCGATCGTTACGAGCCTCGCATGAAAAAGCTGCGACGCAATCACTATGACTGGATGACAAAGCCCCGCGCCGAGATCAAACGCAATATGGCTAAAGGCATTACAAGAATCTAAGTGCCATTCGTATGGACTACCGATTGATTCGGCATGCCGTCCAGGCGACCGTGACCGAAATGATTGGCCTGATGGCCGTGATCTTCGCAGTCGGCATCCTAGGTGCGTACCTGCTGATGCAGAAGATTTCGCGTCCACTGGGCCAGTTGACAACCAGTGCCAATCGTCTGGCATCGGCTGATTCCTTATGTTCGACGGTTGTGGAGCCCGGCGCCGAGTTGAATTCGATTACTGCGAGGAGCGATGAAGTCGGCCAACTAGCGCGGGCCTTTCTACAAATGGTTCGCGAAGTCACCGCCCGCGAGCAACGACTCACCCTTGCCGAAGCTTCGCTACGGCGCAGCGAAGCGCACTTACGATCGCTGATCGAGAACGTGACCGAGGTGATTTTGAAGCTCGATGCGCAGGGCCTCGTCACGTACGTAAGCCCCTCTGTCAAACGCGTCATTGGACTAACGCCTTGGGAAATCGTTGGTCAATCACTGACGGATCATTTGCACCTGGACGACCACTCGTCTTGGCAGCATGCGTTGGAGGATGCCGGGCAACATGCCGGCGTCATTTCCACTCTGGTGCTACGCGTGCGTCACAACGACGGTTCCTGGCGCGTTGTCGAAGCCTCGCTGAATGATCTACTTATAAGTGATCCCGATGTCCAGTCCATCATCGTTACTTTCAGCGACATCACCAAACGCACCCAAGACGGAATCTCTCCACAAAGCACAAAGATCCTCTAGTGGAACTCGTGGGTGGAGAGACCGCCCCAGTGCGGGGCGGTCGTTTGGGAAAACAACCGCCTCGCGAACGTGGTGAAGCAAGGATCGGAGAATGGCCGAGAAGCAGCTCCGGTTTAAGGGTGTCGTCTAAAAACGCGAAAAGCGCTAGGCATTCTAAAGTTCGCTCCGCTGGCCGCATTTCAGGCCACTTAGTAACTGCTCCGATGTCGCGCCGGCGTCCCATGAACTCATCCGTTTTTCGGGAGTCCTATCAATGGACCCTATTTGTGACACGTGCCAAAGCGTGCCGAAATCTCCATACGTTTGGTGAGAACGCCGATTTGGCTGCGGTCTTGGCCGAAGCGCCTGGTTGGCGGTGCCGAGAAGCCAACCATTTGCGGAGCGATCAGGAACATCGAGCGGCTGCGACTTTGCAGACCGGCTACTTTGTGACTTTTAGGTAGTGGTTGAACCACTCAAGTTCCATATCCAATGCCGCTTGTAGCTTATCACTGTAGACCCCGTAGTGACCAATGTCTTCGATGACATGGTACTGCACAGGCGTGCCGTTCGATTTCAGGATTTCAGCCACTCGACCTCCGTTCTCCTTGATGTCCATCAACTCTTCTTTTCCGGCGTCGATGATCAGCATTGGGACTTTCACATCTTTGGCAGCTTCAATGACGTTGTAAGCGACGTCTTTGGCGATGTTGTATCGCATATGCGAATACGAAGACATTTTGCCCCCGGGGGCACCTGTTTTGTACGGCACCGGTTCGGTCTCGCCTCTAGCTTGGCGAGTCATCAACTCGTAGGCGCGATTGTAATATGGACGTCCGCGCTGGCCGCCCATGCCGGGCACCTGCACGGCGGCACACCTAACGCGCGGGTCGTACGCGGCTATCCATGTTGTTAGCCCGCCACCGTAACTGGTTCCGAGGATGCCGATCCGCTCGCGATCCACGTTGGGTTCGCCTGCGATGAAGGCGATGGCATTGCGAATGTCGGTTATTTGATCGGCGAAGTCCATCTGCCAGCGAACGGCGCGTGCCTTGACCGTCAGCATGCTGTTTTCATCAGGCTCAGGCATCGCATCCAACATCACCAATTTGCTGTCGCTCTCACCCCAGCCGCGATAGTCAAAGTTCAAGAAAATGTAGCCGTTCTGCGCAAACGCGGTTGCGAGCTTGATCGACCAGGCCGTTTTTTTAACGCCACCCGTTCCGTGAACGAAGACAATTGCGGGTAGTTTTCCGTCGGGGCTCAAATCCTTCGGCCGATAGACGTCCCCGGCCATCCTGGTGCCGTCACTCCAAATGGTGACTTGGCTTCCGCTCAACGTTGTCGGGCAGCGGCGGATACTCTTGAGCCTGCGCTTCAGCGCGAGTCTTGCCCTGTTGGGCGAATGCGGTTGCGGTCGAAAGTGCGATCGCCAGCAGCGACGAAAGGTAGATCACTTGATTCATAGGATTTCCCATAGGTGGACAAGTATTGTGTTGGATCGTCGCACGCAGTTTCAGTACGTTCTGGATTCTGTCGTTTTGACAAAGTCTTCTCTCGTTTAGCCGCGGCCCATGTTTTTCAGCATGAGCGGAATCGCCTTGCAAGGACGCCCCCATGATAGCCCGGCGTAATGCACCGAGCTAATTTCGCCAAACGGGGGCCGTACAGCACTCGCAATGCCGGCGAAAAGGTCAGCTTTGAAGATCCCGAAGAGCAAGCTGTATCGGTACGTTGGGGTCGAAAGAACCGGGACTAACGAGTGCCGTAAACGTCAGAATAATGAGACGACGTGGATGCTCACGCAAGCAGTACTCTGCGCGCGCGCGCGCACACGAACTACCCGGCTTCGGACACCGGAAAGGAGGCATCAGTGGAAACGACGGTCCCAGAAAGTCGTCATTTCCAGCACCGTTCCATCTGAGGAAGGATATGCGGGATTAGACATGAATCCTGGCGCTGAGCGGTCATTTCGGCGCTAGAGAGGGGGGAGACCCGATCGTGACTTCGCTTTCAGGCAGCGATTCGATCTTCGCGTCGACGCCTTTCAGGTGCTTGTCGAAAAAGGAATTGGTCAGTTGGGCAACGGCCGGAAGCCCGAAAGCGGGGCCGCCGTGGCCAGAGCCGGGAAGCCGCTGGAGCGTGACTTCGACGCCCGCTTTGGCGAGCAGGTCGTTCAGTTCCACACTCTGGGCGTAAGGAACGAGCGCGTCGCGGTCGCCATGCAGGATGAGGAACGGCGGGTTGTCCGTGCCGACGTAACGCACCGGGCTGACCGCGTCGCACTTTTCCTTGTCTTCCCCAAGCTTCGCCCCGATCAGTTTGGAATAGGGGTCGCCGTTGTTCCATTTGAAGATGTTCTTGACGTTCTTGTCTTCGTCGGCCTGCGTGACGACCGTCCAAAAGTCTGCGGGGCCGAAAATATCGCAGACGGCCTGGACCCGATCCGATTGATCCTCGTTGCCGCCGATCATCGGAAACGCCTTCTTGCCGCCGCTTGTTCCAACCAGCGCCGCGAGGTGGCCACCGGCCGAAGCTCCACCGACACCGATTTGCTCGGGATCGATGTTGTACTTCTTGGCGTTGGCGCGCAGCCAGCGGATGGCGGCCTGGCAATCCTGAATCTGCGCGGGGAAGATCGCCTTCTGGCTGAAACGGTATTCGACGCTGGCAGCGGCGTATCCGCGCGGTAGTTGATTCAAATAGGGCAACTGCGTCTTACTGCCGCCGCTCCAGCCGCCGCCATGGATCCAGATCAACAACGGCAGCGGCTTGCCGGGCCGGCTCTCTGGAAAATAGATATCGAGCGATTGCGCCGCGTCTCCGTCTGGCACGTACTTCACGTCGTATTCGGCGACAAAGCCCTTAGGCGGCGTCGGCCGCTGGGGCGCAGGATTCTGTGCCGACGCCTCGGTAGCGACGATCGCGGCCCAGCAGCAGAGAATCGCAATCGACGTTGAGAAAAGACGAAACGCACGCATAGGTTTCTCCTGGTCGTTGAGGGTTCAAATATCAGATCAAGGTTCCGACTCATTAGCAAGCAAGCGCGCTGATGCAGGTGGCCAGTGAACTGGCTCTCCCGCCATGGCGATTCATTGCAGTCAGGGTGCAGTCTATCGGCGCAGAGGCCTCGGCTCCAGCCGCTGGCGACGGTTTGCTCGGCGAGCCAGAAGCGGGTGAAGGGGCGTCGGAACCCTTGCAGCAAGGCATTCAAACTGTAAACAACGAAGGAGAAAGCTCACGCAAAGGCGCTTAGCGAATCAATTACTATTGCCTAATCGGGCCGAACGAGTTTCTGAAGCAGACCGGCCACGCGGATCACGGTTCTCTGAGCTTCGGCGCCTCGCAGCCCGGCGGATGGTTAGCCCCTCTCGCCCAAACCGAGCCGCGTGGCACGCATGGCCGTTGCGATTCAAACGCTGCTGAACTCACTTTTGGAACATCGGTCGATAACGCTCGACGGCCGCTTGAAATCGCGGCAGCTCTTCGACCGCCACGTAGCGCTGGTCGACCAACTGTTGAGCGGCGGCCAGGAACTGCCGGCGGTAGTCAGCGAAATCGCGATACCGCTCCAGCAAGGCGGGCCTGGGATCGCCGGCGGCCTGACGCTCTGCGCCTGAGCGAGCCAGCGGAATGTAGCCGCCCGACAACGTCAGAAG
This sequence comes from uncultured Planctomycetia bacterium, assembly GCA_963807715.1. Classification (GTDB taxonomy): domain Bacteria; phylum Planctomycetota; class Planctomycetia; order Pirellulales; family PALSA-1355; genus CAWECK01. The sequence goes on along the minus strand of CAWECK010000004.1, from coordinate 166,363 downwards.
CTCGTTTTCGGCCCCCACAGAACGGTGCCGCAAGTTCCAGCCGGTATAGGTCGCCACGGGCACTGCGACGGCCGGCAGCAGCAGCGTTCCGCGATCGTTGTTGTCAGGTCCGTATGCCGGGACGCGGACGATGTAGTGCCCCCGGCTCACAGGCGGCTCCAACGTGCTCCGGCGATAGTTTAAGAACTCAGGGCCGCGGTCCAGGAATTCAGGCTGCTGAATGACTTCCGGATAGCGCACCCCGGCCAACGGCGGCCAGCCGCTCTCGCCTTGCCGCCAGCCGACGAGCGTCTTGTCCGAGATGCGGGGATAGACGCTCGGAGGCGGTTCGTGCGAGTCGCGCACCCAGCCATCGAGCGCCAGCAGCAGACCGCGGAGCAGCGGACGATAGTCCGACGGATTGCCCGGCAATTGGCCGTTACCGCGCTGGCCGGGGAGTCCGCTACCGGCCCCATGCTGACAGCCGCCGAACGTGTAGACGCGAACTTCGGGTGGCACTGCGGCGTCCTGTTTTCCCAGGGGGTCGGTATGCACCAGCGAGCCGCTACGATTCCAATACTCGGACGACGTTTGCGTGTGCATCACCTTGGGAACGGTTCCTGCGGCTCGGGCTCGACGCAGGATCCCGTCGCTACGATCGGTGAACGGATCTCGCTGGTCGTCATAGGCAAAGGGGAACACGTCGGCCGGATAAAGATGGTTGTCGTGCTGACTATTGTGGCGCGTGGGCAAGGCAAAACGATGGTTGAAGAAGCCCAGGCCGCCGCCGGCGACGTGCGGCATGACGCCGTCGAACACCTGCCGACCGCGCTCGTCGGCATTGAATCCGTCATATAAAAACTGCCGCAGGCAGCGGCCGCTCTGCGATGTTCCGAAACCGTAGACGTAGCGAATCGCCGGCGAGCCGTCGACCGCCCGTAGCGGGTTGCTGGCACCGCGCTCGTATTTGATCGCCGAGACCAGATCGCGAATGCCGGCCAAGCCGGTGCCCTGCACCAGCGAGCCTTCGGCCTCGTAAATCAGTTCGTAGATGGTGCCGGGCTGAAAGCCAGCGGCCAGTACCAAGTCGAACTGCGGCAACTGGCCACGTTCAACGTCGGTCTCGACTAAGCGCTCCTCCAGTCGCCACTGATCCCGCGGAATGCCGACGCGCGGATCTTTTTCCCGTAATCGCCAGGTAAGCGTGGCATGGACCTGGCCCTCGCTCGTCGGCGGGTAGCAGCCTTGATTGGCCCATTGGGCGATGCTCAGCCGCGAAGCTTCACGATCGGTGACCATTTCGGCCCGCACCAAGCCGCGAATCGGCCACCCGTCTTGCTGGGCGACCGGCGCGTCGAGCCGCAACCGTCCGCCTCCGGGCACGACTTCCGCAATCCAACCGCTCCACACCACCGAAAAGCCATGCCGAGCCAGAAAGTCGTCGGCGCCGCCATTGAACTGGCCCAGGGCCGTGCCGTTGCCGCGGTTGTTCACGTCGTACAGAACCGCTCCGTTCCCCTTGGCAGGATCAATGGGGGCCAGAATTTCCAAATCGGCGGAGAACTCGACCCGACCTTGTGCGTTGCGTGGCGCCAGTTCCAGGTCGACGATCGGCTGGTTGGCTGCGAGCCGCGGGTCGAGAACGAAGTAGGCCTTGCCGCGCAGGGTTTCGTAAGCGCCATGCGCGCCGAACAGCCGCCCGGCGGCATAAGGCTCACGACGTTGAATTTCGACACGCAACAGCTCGGCTTGCGTCGCTGAACCAGCAATGCTGCCGGCAACGAACAGGCCGATTGCAAAACGGCTGGCCAGGGCCAGAGAACGAAGGTGCAACGGTGCCGGTCGACCAATAGTCATGCTAACCTTGGATTCCCAGAAGCACGGGTATCACCAGCATGGGCGACTCGCCTCCTGGGCTGTTCGGGCTGAGACGATTCAGAAACAAATGCACAACGAAAAACCAAGCAAGGGCAATCGCAGCCCAGAGAATCAGACTCGCAAGGTTGAATCGCGGCTTTGTGTCGCCCATGCCCCCATCATAGCCGAGCGGCAGGGCGGTGAACCAGCTAGTCTGCGGGCTAAAACGGAAGAGACGGCCGCGGGGATGGGTTGTCATGGGTCAAAGAGCCTGACAGCCGAGAAACAGCAGCCCTCCAGCCACGGCAACACCAACCCACGTTTTTCCGAAAAGCACTCCTGAACTAACTCCGATTCCACACGAGGCAAAAATCAGGATTCGGAACAACGCATTAACGGCCGCTCCCGTATCCGACCTATCGTATGTGTGAAATGCGGCGAGTGTGTAGCCGTAGGTAATCGCAAGGCAACCCGCTGAAAGAAGAAACCGCTTTAGGGAGAAGAATTTCAGCATGCCCGTATTCTAGCCGAGCGACTGGCCGGCGTGAAGGAAAAGCCGGTTGGCCGGAAATAGGTTGCACGCCCGTCATTCATCCGGCGATAATCTGGCCATTCGTAACATCTTGTCCCACTGTGAAGGTCCTTTGCGTACTGATCCGCTCGGCGTCGCGTTGGAGCTTGATATGAGTGGTCATCCGTTTGCCGCAGTGCCGTGCGTCTTTTGGAATCGTCGCGTCGGCGTGAGTCTTGCAAACTTGGTGACTAATATCGGGTCCGCCGGGCCAACCGCTCAGGAAGGTCTGTCGCAAAGCGGGTAACGGTCCCCAGATCAGCGCCGTCATCTGGCCGATGCTGGCAGTCTGCGATTGCCTGTGCCATAATTGGAACCTGCCAAGCTAATGGTCAGATTCCGACGTACATTGGGAGTCTCTTTCGCCATGAAACGACGAACATTTTTGAAAGCTGCCGGTATCGCAGCGACATTCACAATCGTGGACCGCCACGTGCTTGGCGGCCAAGGACATACGCCGCCGAGCGATAAACTCAATATCGCGGGCGTTGGCGTTGGAGGCCAAGGCGCAGGGGACTTGCGGGAGATGGCCGGCGAGAACGTTGTCGCACTATGCGACGTGGATTGGAACAAGGCTGCCGGTACGTTCAAGACGTATCCCAAGGCCGAGCGATTCCGCGATTACCGGCAAATGCTCGACAAGTGCCCGAATATCGATGCGGTAATGATCGCCACGCCCGATCACATGCATGCTCCCATTGCTCTGGCCGCGCTCCGAGCTGGTAAGCACGTGTACGTGGAAAAGCCGATGGCCCACTCGATCGAGGAGGCGCGGATCATGACGCGAGTGGCCAAGGAAACCGGCCTCGTTACTCAGATGGGCAACAACGGACATGCCGGCGAAGGACTTCGCTTGACGCGGGAATGGCTCCAGGCGGGAGCGATCGGTCCGGTGCGTGAAATTCATTGCTGGAGCGATCGACCTGGCAAGTGGTGGAAACAGGACCTGGATCGGCCCGCCGACTTGCCGCCGGTGCCAACTGATTTGGATTGGGATCTGTTCCTCGGCGCGGCGCCGAATCGACCGTACAACCCGGTGTATCACCCTCGCGCATGGCGTGGTTGGTTCGATTTTGGTACGGGAGCCCTAGGCGACATGGCGATCCATAACATGGATCCCGCCTTCTATGCCCTGGATCTCGATGCTCCCACAGCGACGGAAGCACAGACGTCCGGCCTGAAGTCTGAAAGTTTTCCGGCCTGGGAAATCATTACCTACGAGTTCGCTGCCAAAGGCGATCGGCCTGCGGTGAAGTTGATGTGGTACGATGGCGGCAAGAAGCCCCCACGGCCCAAGGACCTCGAGCCGGATATCAGCCTCGACGACAACGGAATTTACTTCACTGGCGATTTGGGCACGATGCTTTGCGGCGGCTGGTCGGGCGTACCGCGGCTGAATCCCAGTAAGCTACGAGAAGAGTTCCGGGAGCCCGCCAAGACCATTCCTCGCTCGAGCGGCCATCGCAGCGAATGGATCAACGCTTGTAAAGCACATCAGCCTGAGGACGCCAAAGCCGGTTTTACGTATTCAGGCCCCTTCACCGAGGCCCTGTTGGTCGGTAACCTGGCAGTGAGATTGCAGAAACGCATCGAATGGGACGCCGCTGCTATGAAGGCCACGAACGCTCCCGAGGCCGAGGCGCTAATTCGCAAGCACTACCGCAAGGGCTTCGAGATTTGACTGATGCACGCAGATGCAACTACGCCCGTCGGCGGCCTGCGTTTCCGCCACGGGGTTGAGAACTATTCCCAGGAGCAATCGAACCATGACGCTTTCGCAAATCACGCATGCGGTTGCGGCGACCATCGCGCTGGCAGGATCCGCGCTATCCGCCGAACCGACCTCGCCTAACACATTGACTCCCGCCGAAAAGGAAGCCGGCTGGAAGTTGCTTTTCGACGGCCAAACCACCAACGGCTGGCGAAACTACAAGAAGCCCAACGTTGGCCCAGGCTGGAAAATCGAGGACGGGGCTTTGGTGCGCGCCGACAAAGGCGCAGGCGACATCATTACGGAGGACCAGTACGACAGTTTTGAATTATCGTTGGAGTACAAAATCTCTCCAGCCGGAAATAGCGGCCTAATGTATCACGTCACGGAAGAGGGGGCTACGCCCTGGCAAACCGGCCCCGAGGTGCAAATACAGGACAATAAGGAAGGGCACGACCCGCAGCTGGCCGGTTGGCTGTACCAACTCTACAAGCCCGACACCGACGCCACCAAGCCGGCTGGCGAGTGGAACCAACTTCGCATCCTCATCACACCGGCCAAGTGCGAGCACACCATGAACGGCGTGAAGTACGTCGAGTACGTCAAGGGAAGCCCCGACTGGGACGAGCGAGTTGCGAAGAGTAAGTTCGGCAAGTTTCCCCTGTTCGGCAAGCCGACCAAGGGCCACATCTGCCTTCAAGACCACGGCAACTTGGTAGCGTTCCGCAACATCAAGGTCCGCACGATCGCCAGCCAGTAATGGCGTGCCGCGTTCGCGCAGCGGGACAACCTGCTCCGGCATCAGGTGGCCAATGACTGGTAAGCCGGGCAAGGTCTGCCGACGGAGAGCTGCGTCCATACGTCAGGGCTGGTTGAAATCGAGCCCATCCGAATTACGAGACACTTCGAGGATGGCCGGCCAGAATGCGTTCTGGCACTTCAACTGTTCAGGACGTCAGCGCGGATCCGGTGCCTGGGTCGTCGTGTAGGCTTGCAGGTCGGCGCAGGCCAGATTCGACAACAACTAGCGTCCTGCCGGGCGAATCTGATTCATTACGAATTGGTTACCTGCCTTATGGTTCCGTGCGGCCGCCGAGCGTCTGCAACACGCCGCGCCACAGCGCGTCACGCTCTACGTTGGCCTCGGGCGAGCGAGCATTCGGGTTCACTGCCAGGTGCACCATCACAATCTTCGTTTCCGGTTGCACAAACACGCACTGGCCATAAATGCCCAACAGGGCGAATGTGCGCAGTCGCATGGGAAACAGCCAGAACTGATAGCCATAGCCGTAATACTCGGTGCCTACGTGCGGGCGGAACGCTTCAGGCTGCCGGGCCGGGTCGGTCGCGTCGATAAGATACTCGCATGGCACAATCTGCCGCTCGCCGAAAAGCTGCCGACCTTGAATCGCTCGGCGTACATCGTCCCCGCCGCGCCCCGCGGATACCCGGCCCCCTTCCCCAACACCTCCTCATCCGGCTCGGCTGACACGACACGAACCAAGGCCGTCGAGAGCAACAGTGCGGCGAGCAAGAGGCGGCAGGGCAACATGGCGGGATTTCCGAGTGTTTGTGCGTGACAGGGATTTCTATTTGCCATCAGTAGAGGATGTTGCACGAATGAGTCAGGCCGGTCTGGCCTTAACATAACACCTCGCGGTGGCGCAAGGTATTGCGATAGGTATGCAATCCGACTTCGGCCAGCCGGAAAAACGCTCTCGAATCAGGCTGCTGTCTGGTATGATGGAAACACCAATTTCCGTGACTTCCCGCGCGGGATCCGTGCCTGCCTGCCTCCAACTCGCCTGCCAGCCATGCGACAACTCATTGGGCTCCTGCTGCTGATCCTGTCCGGACCGCACCTGTTGCGGGCTCGCGCCGACGAGATCGATTTCAGTCGCGACATTCGGCCGCTCCTCTCGGATAACTGCTTTTTCTGTCACGGACCCGACGAGAAGAAACGCCAGGCCGAATTGCGGTTGGATACCCGCGAAGGGGCCCTGGCCGTGCTCACGCCGGGAAAGAGCGCCAAAAGCGAGCTCATCCACCGCATCACCAGCGGCGACCCGGACGAAGTGATGCCACCGCCCAAGTCCAATCGGAAACTCTCGGGCGCTCAGATCTCGCTGATCACACGCTGGGTCAACGGCGGTGCTCCCTGGGGCGACCATTGGGCCTTTCGCAAGCTGCAAAAGCCGGCCGTGCCAAGCGTGACGCCGCTTGGCACGAGCAAGAGCACCCATCCCATCGATGCCTTCATTCAGTCGCGGCTCGTCAAGGAAGGGCTAATGCCGGCTCCCGAGGCGGCCCGCGAAACGCTGATCCGCCGGGTGAGCCTCGACCTGACCGGCTTGCCGCCGACGCCGGCCGAAGTCGACGCCTTTGTGGCGGACGCCGCTCCGGCGGCTTACGAAAAAGTGGTCGATCGGCTGTTGGCTTCGCCAGCATACGGCGAACGGATGGCCTGGGACTGGCTCGATGCGGCCCGCTATGCCGACTCGAACGGATACCAGGGTGACGGCGATCGGACGATGTGGCCATGGCGCGATTGGGTGGTCGACGCGTTCAATCGCAACTTGCCGTACGACCAGTTCACCGTCTGGCAATTGGCCGGTGACCTGCTCCCCAGCGCCACCTTCGAACAACAGTTGGCCACCGGCTTCTGCCGCAATCACATGATCAACGGCGAGGGAGGGCGCATTCCCGATGAGAACCGCGTCGATTACGTGATGGACATGGCCGAGACGATGGCCACAGTTTGGCTCGGGCTGACGACCAACTGCTGCCGCTGCCACGACCATAAGTTCGATCCGCTTACCCAGCGCGACTATTACAAGCTGTTCGCCTTCTTCGACCAAACGCCTGTCAACGGCGGCGGCGGCAATCCTCAAACCCCACCGGTGCTCGAACTGCCCACGGACGCTCAAAAACAAGACATCGCCCAGCTCGGGGAAAAGATCGATGCCGGCAAGAAACAGATCGATGCGCGGACCGCCGAGCTGGCGGCCGGGCAAGCTTCGTGGGAATTGCAACTTGCAGCCGTCGGCGGCACGCAGTGGAAGGTGCTGAAGCCCGCATCCGCGAAGGCCCTTCGTCAGTCCCTGGCTGTGAAACCCGACAATTCCGTGCTGGCCAGCGGCCCCAATCCGGCTAACGATACCTATACCGTCACGGCGCCGATCGACGTGGAAAATCTCGGGGGCATCCGCATCGAGGCGCTCCGCGATCCGAGCCTGACCGGCAATGGGCTCGCTCGCTCTGACAGCGGCAATTTCGTGCTCACGGAGTTCGAGGCGTCGCTCGCGCGGCCCGGGGAAGCCGAGTCACGGCCGCTCAAGTTCGCCGCGGCGGCCGCTAGTTTCGAGCAGGGATCTTTTCATGTGACCGGTGCTTTCGACGGCAATCCGGCAACTGGCTGGGCTGTGTGGGAAGGGCGCACTGTCGATCGCGATCACGAGGCCGTATTCAAACTCACGGAGCCCGTTGCCGCCGGCCCGGGTGCGTTTCTGACGCTTACGCTGCGTCACGATTCGCCCCATGCCAGCCACAACCTGGGGCGCTTTCGCCTGTCGGTCACCAGCGATCCGGATCCGAAACTTGGCGGTCATGCGGAGCCTTTGGCTGCGGCCTTGCGCATCCCGGCCGCTGAGCGATCCAAGGAGCAGGCGGAGCTTGTTGCCAAGGCGTATCACGAGACGGACGAAGCCTATCGCGAGCTCTCTGCAGAGCGACAGCACTACGACCAACAGCTGGCCGACGTGCGCAAGGCGGTGGTCAAGGTGATGGTCATGGCGGACATGCCAAAGCCGCGCAAGACGTTCATGCTCGACCGCGGACTGTACAACAAGCCGGGCGAAGAGGTTTCGGTCGGCGTGCCCCTGAGCCTGCCGCCGATGAACGCCGCCGCCCCGCCGAATCGGCTGGGCCTGGCCCAATGGCTGGTTTCGGGCGACCAGCCGCTCACCGCTCGCGTGACGGTCAACCGTTTTTGGCAGCAGTTGTTTGGCGTCGGGCTGGTGAAAACGACTGAGGATTTTGGAGTGCAGGGCGAAATGCCCAAGCATTTGGAACTGCTCGATTGGCTGGCGGCTGATTTTCGCGACAGCGGCTGGAACGTCAAAGGGCTTATTCGCCAGATCGTCACCAGCCACGCGTATCGGCAATCGTCGAAGATCTTGCCGGTGCTGGCCGATTACGATCCGGACAATCGCCTGCTGGCGCGCGGGCCTCGCGTGCGCCTGCCCTCATGGATGCTGCGCGATCAGGCTTTGGCCGCCGGCGGACTGCTCGTCTCGCGCGTCGGCGGTCCGCCAGTCAAGGGCTACCAGCCGCCCGGCGTGTGGGAAGAGGCGACTTTTGGCAACAAGACGTATAAACAGGATCATGGCGATGAGCTTTACCGCCGGAGCCTGTACACGTTCTGGCGGCGAATCATCGGGCCCACGATGTTCTTCGACAACGCCTCGCGCCAGACCTGCACGGTGAAAGTTTTCCGCACCAATACGCCGCTGCACGCGCTGCTGACGCTCAACGACACCACTTATGTCGAGGCCGCCAGGGCGCTGGCCGAGCGGGCGTTGACTGAACCTTCCGTTGCTGAAGGGCGCTGAAGGAATCGGCGTCTCCCGAAACAGCATCAACCGCTACGGCATCGGGCGACGTCGCGCGGCTCGACCGAGCCTTTCGGCGCGTGTTGAGTCGGCGCGCTTCGCCGGAGGAGCGAACGATCTTGTTGGGCGGCCTGAAACGCTCGCTCGACGAATTTCGCGCGGACCCGGAAGCCGCCGCCAAGCTGTTAAGGGTCGGCGAATCGAAACGCAACGAGCAGCTCGATCCGATCGAGCATGCCGGCTGGACGGCGCTGTGTATCGCGATTCTGAACCTGGACGAAGCCTTGACCAAAGAGTGACGCCATGGATCCTCTGGCCGCCAATCATCTGCACCTGACGCGCCGAGAATTTTTCGGTCGCACGGCTAGCGGCATCGGCACGGCTGCTCTGGCCGGTCTGTTGGCTCGCGATGGCCACGCGGCGCCGGCGACGGACGCAAACCGGGTGGGTGGTTTGCCCGGGCTGCCCCATTTTGCCCCCCGGGCCAAGCACGTGATCTACTTGTTCCAGAACGGCGGTCCCACGCACGTGGACCTGTTCGATTGGAAACCGAAGCTGCAGGAAATGCAGGGCAAACCCGTACCCGAGGAATACATCGGCGACCGGCGATTCAGCACCATGACCGGCAATCCGCAAGGCAAGCTGATGCTCGCGCCGGTCGAGCCGTTTTCCCAGCACGGGCAATGCGGCGCCTGGGTCAGCAAGTTCCTGCCCCACACGGCAACCATGGTCGACCAGCTCTGCTTCATCAAGAGCATGCACACCGACGCGGTCAACCATGCGCCGGCTATCAGTTTTATGCTCAGCGGCGGTCAAATTCCGGGCCGGCCGACGCTCGGCGCGTGGATGGCCTACGGCTTGGGAACCGAATCCGAAAGCTTGCCGGCGTTTGTCGTGATGACCTCGGTCAGCAAAGGAACGTCCTGCGGCCAGATTTTTTATGATTTCTATTGGGGTTCCGGCTTTCTTCCGTCGCGATTCCAGGGGGTCAAGCTGCGCGGCAGCGGCGATCCCGTGCTGTACGTCTCGAACCCCGACGGCATGAGCCGCGAGATGCGCCGCGGCTGGCTCGACGATATCGCAAAGATCAATCAACTCAAGCTGCAAGAGTTCGGCGATCCGGAAATCAGCACCCGCATCGCGCAGTACGAAATGGCGTTCAAAATGCAGGCCAGCGTGCCGGAATTGGCCGACCTGTCGGACGAGTCGCAGGCGACGCTCGACATGTACGGCCCCCAGGTCAACGAGCCGGGCACCTTCGCACACAACTGCCTGCTAGCCCGGCGGCTGGTTGAGCGGGGCGTGCGCTGTGTGCAACTGATGCACGCCGGCTGGGACCAGCATAACAGCATCACGACGGAACTTTACACGCAGTGCAAAGACACCGACCAGCCAAGCGCGGCCCTGGTGCGAGACCTCCAGCAGCGCGGCCTGCTCGACGACACGCTGGTGATCTGGGGTGGCGAGTTCGGCCGCACGCCGTTCATCCAGGGAGACATCAACAATCGCGTCCGCTGGGGACGGGACCACCATCCGTATGCCTTCACGACCTGGCTGGCCGGCGGCGGCGTAAAGCCCGGCCTGACGTACGGCGAAACGGACGATCTGGGGATCAACCCGGCTCGCGACCCGGTCCACGTTCACGATCTCCAGGCCACCGTGCTGCATCTGTTGGGCATCGACCACGAGCGGCTAACCTATCGCTTCCAAGGCCGCCAATTCCGGCTGACCGACGTGCACGGTGAATTGGTCAAAGGGATCCTGGCGTAACGCGCCGCGTCAAAACGAAAAACCACAGAGGGCCCAGATTTCATAGAGCGGTTGTTCCCGTTTTTCGCTCTGGAATCTCTGAAGCCGTCGGTGGCCATTTCTGGTCTGCGGCTATTTCCGATTTGCCGCTGTCCCGGTATTAGCCGGCCTCAAAATCAGCGCGGCGCGAGAAGTCTCACGGCAACGGCTTCACCGAGATGCTGCGATAGCGCACAGTGCTGCCCGGGTCGTGGGCCTGCAAAGCGAACGTCCCCTTGTCGAGTTTGGGGAATACGCGGTCGAGGCTGTCCGGCTCGGTGTAATCGACGATCGTTTCGCCGTTCACCTTGGTGACGATGTGCTTGCCTTCGACGATGATCTCCTCGGTGAACCATTCGTAGTCCTTAGCCGGGGCTTTGAAATTCTTCTCCACGTTGTACAGGCTGGCGGTTTTCACCGGGTCTTTGTGCGTGTTGTTCACCTGGCATTCGTAGCCGATCTGGGGCCAGCCGGTTTCCTGAAACTTGGTGTGAAAGTAAATGCCCGAGTTGGCGTTCGGCTCGGTCATCAATTCGGCCTTGAAGTGAAAGTTCTTGAACTCAGGCGGATTGTTCGGGTCGTCGCCGACATAGAACAAATGGCTGCGTTGGCCGTGAGCCACGATCGCCCCGTCCTCGACCTTCCACTGATCCGGCAATTCATTCGGCTTCCAACCGGTCAGGTCCTTGCCGTTGAACAGACTGATCCAGCCATCCGTCTTCGTATCTTCGGCCCGAGCCCCGACGGCCAGCAAAGCCAACATTGCCAGTGCATACGTAATTCGTTTCATGATCATATTCTCTTGAAGCTTTTGGTTCATGCAGAGATGCCAAGTCACAGCGGTTGCCTGGGCAACGCGCCCTCCAGTTTGGCCTGCGACTTCGGCAAATGCAAGGAACTGCCGGCGGTTAACGCAACTTCATGACGGCTGGCCCAATGCCTTGCACAAACCCCGCTCAATTCGCCGGCGCGTCGACCCCCAGCCGCTTGTACTCTCCGCTCTGCCATCGGTAAACGTCGGTCTTGTAATAGCCCGAACGCGGACTCTCGCTCGGGCCGCCGGGCAGGTTGGTCCAGGCCTCGTCGGTGCTCATGTCCGTGACGAAATGATACGACGGCGCGAACGTTGCTTCCCGGCGGGACGTCTTCAGCAGGTGGCCTTGGAACGGAGTGGCATGGTTGCCGGGCATGGCCATCGCGCCAGGTGGTAACCGAGTGCCCGGCCGACGAAGGGGCTCTCTAGGAACCGGCTCGTGAAATGAAACTCGTTGGTCACACTCCAGGGCTGTTCGGGCTCGCGGTTCAGCCGTTCGGCGGCACGGCGGATCAAGTCGTGTTTGTCGCGGCCCTGCCACCAGATCGAGTCGCGCTGCATTAGCAGACGGTCAATACAGGTCAGCACCATCGTCGAAAAGCCCACGCGGGTCACCAGGTACAACATCCGCCGCCAGCCGATCCCCTCTTCCTGGCCGAAAATCTCCAGCAGCACGTTGCGATAGAATCGGGTAAACAAAGTGGCTTCGGTGCTGATGGTCGAGTAGCTGAAATCCCAAGCGGCCAGGCGCCGCTTCAGCGGACCGTCGGGGAGCGCCGCCAGGAACACCGGCATCAGGTCCCGCGATTGCACGCTGACGACGTCGTATTGCAGACGCTGCATGTCCTTGATGGTGGCGGCCGGCAATGCCGCCAGGCGTTCGGCGATGCGCCTTTTGCGATAGTCGGGCACTACCAGCGTGATCAGTTGCGGACCGCCGCGCGGGTTCAGATCCTCGTTGGCCGAGGCCACAAAGCCTTCGAGCGGATCGTAACGCCGCGGCAGGATGTCGCTGCCAAGCCGCCCTTGCCAGTGATTGGCAGGGTCCCAGGCCGGAATCGGCAGCAGGCCGTTGTATTTCTTGCACCGCTTGGGAAACCAGCCGTTCGCCTGCTGGCCGATGTGCCCCTCGCGGTCGGCGAATACCCAGCACAGCGTCGGCAGCGGACACTGGCGGACGATGTCCATCGCTTCGGCCGTGCTGTTCGCCGTCAACACTTCGAGCCAGGTGGCGATTGAGCGGCCGGCGCCGGCGCCATTACCAATCCAATTCGTCGACAGATAGTAGCCCGGCGTGTTCGGCTCCGGATCCCCTTCGAGGATTCCTTGCTCGTTATACAGCACCGAGAGGGTTTCGCTGCCGCGACCCTTGCGCACGACCAATTCCTCGCGCTGCTGAAAATCGTGCCAATCGCAGCCGCGGCGATACTGCCAACCGCTGCTGCCGCCGGGCCGACAATCTTCAACGAAGTAATCGGCCGTGTCCCCCTTCAGGTAAGTGACACCCCAAGCCAATTTCCTGGTGCGGGCCACGGAGAAGAGGGGACAGCCGGGAAGCGTCGCGCCGAGCACATAGTTACCGTCTCCCCACTCGAGCACCGCTTCGTACCAGATGGCCGGCAAACGGTTCACCTCCAGGTGCGGATCGGCGGCGAACAACGCTGCCCCGCTTTCGCTGCGGCTGGGAGCCACGGCCCAGGCGTTGCTGCCGGCTAGGCGGGGCAAATCCGTGATGAGTTCCAAAGCGTCGTCGGACAATTGGCTGCTGACGCGGATCTGGCGCATTAGGTCGAAGTCGGCATCCTCGAGCAACGGATAAAAGAGGGCCCGCATTTTGTCGTCAGTCACGCCGACTTTGACCATATCGAGCAAGATGCGTTCGTTTTGCAATTGGGAAATAATGAGGCCGCCGAACGACAGCAAGTGGCCGATGAGCAGCACCGATTCTTGGGTCCAGGGGGTGGGCACAAAGCCGGTGGCCCACATCGCCAACGAGCGCCCCCCTTCCTTCATGCCATCGTTTACCCCTTCGCAATAGGCGGTGAGTTGATCGAACGCAGCGTCGTCGAGCTGGCGCACCTCGCGATCCAATCCCAGAAACAACCCGGCCCGGCGAAAGAAGCGGTCGGTCTCGATCAGTTCGGGCGTATCGGCGATCTTTTCGGCGGAGCAGCCTCCAGCCACGGCCCGCGCAAACAACATTTGCGTCGGCCGGTCGAGCGCGTGCAAGTAGCCTAGACCGTAGAGCGCGCTTCGCCACGAGGTCGCACTGATGTGCGGCACGCCGTTGTCGTCTCGAGCGGCCGTGAAGCGTCGCCGGATGCGTTTAAGGACCAGAGGTTTCATTCAGGTTGGCTGGGGGAGAAGGGATCGCACAACGTGGTGAGCGAACGACTCGCGTGACGGTGGCGAGGACAATGGTCTGAAGGGACAGGCGCAACGCACCCATCAGGTCGGGTTGGGCTTATCAGTCGTCCCCTGCGCTGTGTCACTGTGTTAATTTTACCACGCCGTTCGAATTCGGCAGCAATTGGCGGCTTCGCAGTGGGCTGCAGGCCACGTAGAATTGGCCTACCGTAGGACCAGCCGCTGTCTGACCAAGTTGCATTATGCCGAAATCTCCGATTGCACCGCGCCGGTTTCGCCTCCTGCCGCTGACGCCGTTGGCGTTTGTGAGCCCTTGGCTGGCTGGTTTTGCGGCTCTGATCGTCTATCCCTTCTGTGCGACATTGTATTGGAGCTTCTGCCGCTACGATCTGCTGCGGCCACCCCGTTGGGCCGGCCTGGCCAACTATGAGCGGCTGGCGGACGAATTGGTTCACGACGGACGATTTGCCCAGGCTCTGGCCAACACCTGTTATTACGCCTTGGTGTCGGTGCCGCTGTCGATTGCCTTGGGGGTTCTGTTAGCCGTGATGCTGGCCTGGAACGTGCGCGGCCGCGAGGTCTATCGCACTCTGCTATTCTTGCCGTCGGTCGTGCCGGTGGTCGCCGGCGCGATTCTGTGGACCTGGCTGTTGGATCCCCAGGCGGGCCTGGTCAATTCCGTGTTGCGCGGATTGGGGTTGCCGGCTCCCGGCTGGTTCAACAGCATCCGTGAAGCGGCATCGCCGCTGGCCTGGTATCGCGGACAAGGGGGTTTGGGATCGAAGGATGCGCTGGTGCTGATGAACCTGTGGGGCGTCGGCAATTTCATGGTCATTTACCTGGCCGCCTTGGGAGACATTTCGCCACAGCTTTACGAGGCGGCGGAACTGGACGGAGCCGGCCGCTTGCAGCGTTTCTGGCATATCACGCTGCCGTTGCTTTCGCCCGTGATCTTCTTCAACCTGGTGATGGGGTTGATCCACGCCGTGCAGGCCTTCACCCAAATCTATATCGTCAGCCAGGGGCAAGGGGCGCCGAGCGGGTCGACCCTGATGCTCTCGCTGCACCTGTTCCTGTCGGCCTTCAAGTACCTCGACATGGGCTACGCCTCGGCGATGGCGTGGGTGCTGTTCGTCGTGGTGCTGGCCGTCACCTGGCTGCTGTTCCGATCTTCTCGTCACTGGGTGCATTATCCGGGAGGACGGCTGTCATGACGGACGCCGACTCGGTAAATCGTGCCCACGTTTCCATTTGGGAACGCCTGGTCAGGCTGCGTGCCAGCGCGGGTTGGCTGCTGCTTGGCTTCCTCATGATCGTGGTGGCGTATCGAAGCCAGCTAGATGCTCAGCAGAAATTGCCACCGGGCCGCCGCGAGGTTGTCTTTTGGCATTTCTGGGGCGGAAAGGACCGGCGGGTAGTCGAGGGAATCGTCGACCAATTCAACGCCAGCCAAGCCGACCACTTCGTGCGCGCCATCGCGATGCCGGGGAACAATGTCGATCTGAAATTCTTTCTTGGCGTCGCAGGAGGCCAGCCGCCGGACGTGGTCAACCAGGATGACCCGATTGTGGCCGACTGGGCCGCCCGCGGCGCTTTGTTGCCGCTTGACGAACTGGGGTCGCCGGCGGAAGCGGCCGCACTGGACACCTGGCTATTCCCGGCCGCGCGAGCGATCGGTAGCTATCGTAACCGGCTCTATGCCCTCTGCAACGGCTTGGACATTCGAGCCCTGTATTACGATCAGCGGGTGTTGGAGGAATATGGCCTGAGTCCGCCCCGCACGCTGGCCGAGTTGAATGCGATCGCCGAGCGGATTACGCCGCCGGGAACGGGCTTGTTGGGAACGGGGCGGCCGATCGAGCGCTACGGATTTCTGCCCGACCCGCGGCGGATTTGGGCCTGGGGCATTGTCTTCGGCGGCCAGTTTTATGACCCGGCCAGCGGCCAGATTACCTCCGACAGCGAGCCGATCGTGCGGGCCTGCGAGTGGATGGCCTCCTACGGCGAGCATTACGGCCACGAACAAGTCCTCCGCTATCGCAAGGCGGACCAGGCCCTGCCCGGCGCGGCGTTTCCGCTGCTGGAAAAGCGCTATGCCGCTGGTGATGGACGGGCAGTGGCGCGTGGCCGAAGTGGCGGCCGCGGCGGCGGCTCGGAAACGGGGCCAGCCTGAGATGCGCATCGGCGTTGTCTCTTTGCCGCCTCCGGCAGACGGCAAAGAGCGTGCCGGCTGGGTCAACGGCAACTTCTTCGTCGTGCCGCGCGGCGGGCACAATCCGGTGGGTGCTTGGCGATTCATGAAGTTCTGGAGCGGGGTGGATGGCCATGCCGCCGATGCTGCCCGGGCCTGCGTCGCCGGCGGCTGGATACCGGCCGGGCAGGAAGTGGTTGACCAGCCGGTTTTTCAGGATTATTTGCGCGAGAACCGGTTGTTCCGCACGTTCGTCGATCTAGCCGCCAGCCCGAACCAGGTACCAACACCGGCGATTCCCGGAGCACAATACTTTCAAGACGAAATCAGCCGCGCTGCCGAAGACGCGATGGCCGGACGGCTACCGCCGCGTGCCGCACTGAAAGACGCTACCCGGCGCGTGCGGGCCCGCCTGAACGCGTTGGCCGAGGAATTGCCTTAGCCCTGCGTTGTAGTTGTTATTGGTTGTATTTTTTATTGAGCGTCGATCCATGAAGCACGACAGACCACCAGCCGGAGCCCATTTGATCTTGGCCGCCACGGCGGGACTGTTTTCGGTCCCCCTGGCGTGGATGGTGCTGACGTCACTGAAGCCGGCCGAAGATCTGCTCAGTGATCCGTATCGCATCTTGCCGACTCAGTGGCGGCCGGAAAACTATCGTGATGCGATCGACGCGATGCCCTACTTTCTCTACGTCCGCAATTCGCTGGTCCTATGCGCGGGAAGCGTCGTGGGAACCGTTCTCTCATCGTCGCTAGCCGCCTACGGATTCGCGCGGCTGAAGTGGCCGGGCCGCGACCCGCTATTCGGCGTGTTGATCGCGACAATGCTGCTTCCCTGGCATGTCACGATGATCCCGCGCTTCGTGCTGCTGTGTAAGCTCGGGCTGTACAACTCGCTGGGAGCGCTCGTCGGGCCTACGTTTCTCGGAGATGCGTTTTCGATTTTTCTGCTGCGGCAATTCTTCCGGACGATTCCGGAAGAGCTGAGCGAAGCGGCCCGGCTCGACGGCTGTTCGGAGTGGGACATATTTTGGCGGATCGTGCTGCCACTTTCGAAACCGGCGTTGGCCACCGTGGCTCTGTTTCAATGCGTGGCGGCATGGAACGATTTCAGCGGGCCGCTGATTTACCTGAGCGATCCCAGCCGATTCCCGCTGGCCTATGGCTTGGAGCAATTCGTCAGCGCTTATACAAGCCAGACGAATCTGCTGATGGCGGCGGCTGTATTGTTCACGCTGCCGACGGTGGTGCTATTCTTCCTGGCCCAAAAGACATTTTTGAAGGGGATTGCAACCACGGGGCTCAAGGGTTGACGACATGGCCGGCGTCAAACGCTGGCCGCGTACAGCTCCGCGTATTCCAGTACCCACAGGTCGATCAGTTCGTTGAACGATTTGACGTCGGCCTTGGCCAAACCGTGGTAGTGGCTGCGGTTGTAGGCTTCCTTGTTGCGAATCGTTCCTTTGGCCGTCAACTCCAGCACGTGCAGATGGGAGAACGGGCGGACGGTCATTTCCAGGCGGCTATAAAAGGTTAACCGCTTGCCCCCGTCCAGCGACAAGTCATCGCGGCTGATCGCCGCGCCCCAACCGCGGTCGCCGACCACCGTTTCGAAACGGAAGCCGGGAAATTGATACGCGACCTCGTGCAGGCACTTCTCGATGTGTTCGGACAACTCCAGCCGATACTGCGAGTGGAGCCGCTTGAGCTCTTCCTCGCTCATCGCCGCTTCGACCTGCGCCCGGGCCTTTTCGTTGCCGGCACGCTTACCGCGCTCAACCGCCTTTTCGAGTCGCTCGTGGAAATCCATGGCCGCCGACAACGTTGGAATGCGAAAAATACGGAATCACGCAGGGAGAGCAGGCGCAACGCAAACCGCGGGGACGCCGCCATCCACAAGATTATAGAGCCGCGGGGAACCCAGGGCGGCTTTTCCGCCCCCTCAGGACGTTTCGGCGGCTCCTTCGTCCGGCTCTTTCTTGAGCTCGAAGAATTGTTTCAGATCACCGAACGTGCGCAGCGGCTCTTTACCTTCCTTCATGCCAGAGGTCAACGGCTTCAACGGCTTAGCCGGCCGGGGGGGCTTGGCCGCGGCCGCGTGTGTCTGGTACTTAGGCTTACCAGGCCGACTTTGACTGCCGGCATTTCCACTACCAGCGTGGCCCTGCCCCTCACGATCCTGTCCGCCTCGCCCCCGTCCACTGCCACCTTGTTGACCGCGTCCCTGTTGGGCGGCCGGACGATCATGCCGAGCCGGTCGACTGGTCGCGCCCCCGTCTGCGGTTGCTTCGGTTGTCAGTGCCGCATCACCTTCGCCCACCACGGCGGTCTCGCTAGTCGTCGCTGCGGCGCCTTGTTGCGATGGTCCTTGTGAACCGGAACGCGGCGACCCGGAACGTTGGGAGACGCCGCGCTGCGAGTTGGAACGCTGGCTGCCGGGGGGGATCATGGTAAGCGACACGCGACGCCGGGTCTTGTCGATCTCATGAACCCAGACCTTGACGATATCCCCCACCGAGACGACGTCATGGGGATCGCGCACATACTTGTTCGCGAGCTGGCTGATATGCACCAAGCCGGTGTCGTGAAGTCCGATGTCGACAAAGGCGCCGAAGTCGACCACGTTCAGCACGGTGCCGGCGAGTTCCATACCTTGCGTCAGATCGTCCAGCTTGAGCACGCCCTTTTTGAAAATCGGCGGCGGCAGGTCTTCGCGCGGATCGCGGCCGGGGCGGGCCAGTTGGGCCAGGATGTCCTGGAGCAGCAGCGTGCCGGCGCCCCATTGGGTGCCCAGGGCCTCGAGATCAAGCTCGGCGGTCTTCTGCGAGACACGACCGGCGGCCTCTTTGTCGGCCAGATCGTGCACCGTGCCGCCGACCGTTTCCAGCACGCGTCCCGCCAGCTCGTAGCTTTCCGGGTGAATCCAGGTGGCATCCAGCGGATTGTCACCGCTGATTTTCAAAAACCCGGCCGCCTGCACGAACGCCGCTTCACCGAACCCGGCCACTTCCTTAAGCTGCTCCCGCGTGCGGAACGGGCCGTGCTGCGTGCGGTGATCGTACACCCGGCGAGCCGTGAGCTGATTCAAGCCCGAGACGTAACGCAACAGCGCCGGACTGGCGGTGTTCAAGTCCACGCCGACATAGTTCACGCACGACTCGACGACCGCATCGAGCGAGGTTCGCAGATGCTTGGCCTTGACGTCGTGCTGGTAGAGCCCGACGCCGATGTTAGCGGGGTCAATCTTGACCAGTTCGGAGAGCGGGTCCTGGATGCGCCGGCCGATCGAGATTGCACCGCGTAGCGTGGCGTCGTATTCCGGAAACTCTTCGCGCCCAAGGGGCTGGTGGAGTAAACGCTGGCACCCGCTTCGTTGACGATGACGTAGGCGACTCCCTGCTCCGGCAGTTCGCTGAGGAGTAACTCGCTCATCAGCTCTTCGCTCTCGCGGCATGCGGTGCCGTTGCCGATGGCCACGAGGGTCAATTGGTGCTGTTTGATCAGCTCGACGAGTTTTTGCTTGCCTTCCTCGCGGCGTTGCGGCTTGCCAACCAGATGGATGACGGCCTGATCGAGCAGATTGCCAAATTCATCGAGCGCGGCGAGTTTGCAGCCGCTTTTGAAACCGGGATCCACGGCCAATACGCGGCGTCCGCGCACGGGGGGCTGCAACAGCAGGTTGCGCAAGTTGCGCGCGAAGACCTGCACGGCATGGGCCTCGGCCCAGTCGGTCAGTTCGCGGCGCACTTCCCGTTCGAGACTGGGAATGACCAGCCGGGTGAGCGCGTTGCGCCCGCAACCGCGGAGGAACTCGGCGTGGGGATGCTCCGGCGGCACCAGCAGCTCATCGGCCGTCTGCTGCATGGCCTCGCTGTCGGCCTCAACCTTCACGCGCAGGAGCTTGGCCTTTTCGCCGCGGTTAATGGCCAGTACGCGGTGCGGCGGCACGCGGTCGAGCGGTTCACTGAATTCAAAATAATCGCGAAAGCCCTGGGCTTGTTTTTCGTCTGACCCTTCCACGCGGCTGCTGGTCAGGCGCCCACCCCGGTTAACGATTTTGCGTAACCGTTGCCGTAGATCGGCTCGCTCGCTGGCTCGTTCGGCCAGGATGTGGCCAACGCCTAACAGGGCGTCCGCCGGACTGGTAATGCCGCGGTCCGGATTGACGAAGTCGGCCGCACGGGCATCCAAATCCGTACAACTGGCAGCCACGGCCAGGATTTCCTCAGCCAACGGCTCCAGGCCGCGCTCGCGGGCAACGGTCGCTAAAGTCTGCTTCTTTGGCTTAAACGGTAGATAGAGGTCTTCGAGTTGCTTGGTCCCGTCGGCGGCTTCGATTTGCGCGGCCAGTTCGGGAGTGAGTTTGCCCTGCGACTCGATCGACCGAAGGATCGTTTGCTTGCGCTCGGCCAGCAATCGAAGTTTGCCGAGCCGGGTCTGGATCTGCCGGATTTGCTCTTCGTCGAGCCCGCCCGTTTGGTCCTTGCGATAACGGGTAATAAAGGGCACGGTATTGCCTTCGTCCAGGAGGGCAACGACCGAGCTGATGTGCCGTAGCGACAGCTTCAGGGCTTGTGCCACCGAACCGAGATCGATGGCGGGTGAATTGAGAGGACCCATGCCGTCAAGCGCGCCGCTAGCAAAGGGGCGCAAGCGTTGGAGTGATTTTGACTTACTGAAAGTGGCAATCTATGGCGTGGTAGCACGATTGTCAAGGATTTGCTGACGGCACCTTCACGGTCGACGATGCCGATCTTTTCGAGCACATGGGGTGCCGGCGCGCCGGTTGCACCGGTGGGACCGTATAAGTCCACGCAAATCTACGTAAATCGCCCAATCTATCGTTATTGCGCGTACGACCCGTGTGCGGGGCTTTACCCATGTTTTGCCATCGCCAAGAAAAAACCGCACGGCCGGACAAATAGAGCAAACCCGCAGCATAGGCTTTGCCGATACCTGGAGACGCAGCAGGGCGGGCTAGGCAATGCGGCCGCGCGTGATCGCAGCCGCGTGCGACTCGGTTGGACGCGGTTTTTACCCCGCCGTCCGGTTTTTGGGTCACTAGACGTAAGGAAACGTCCTATGGTGCGAAGTCAATTGCGAGTGTATTACGGTCCGACTGCCGATGTTCAGGCAGAGGCCGCTCAGGGCAAAGCCAAGCAGGACACGGTGACGGTGCCGGCGGGCGACATCTTTCCGTTGTTGGCTGACGCTGTGCGCAGCGACCGCACTTGGCTGAATGATTTCGCCAACGACGAGATCACGATTTCCACCGATCTCTACGAAGTCATTCTGGCCTATCAGCACTTCCGGCGCCCTCGGCCTGAGTGCCTTACCAGTTGGACGGCCGAACCGCCAATTAGCAGCGCCAGCAGCGAGCGAAGCACGGATTCATCGAGAACGGAAGGCAGCCCTGGAATCTTTGATCCAGGGCTGCCTTTTTGTCGATAGCCCGGCTTTCGTCCTGGCTTGCATTCGCGCTCGATTCGCCCGACGTCATGGTAATGATTTTGGAACAAAAGGACGCGAAGGACGCAAAGAGCTTTCAATGGCTTCCTTCGCGTCCTTCTGTTCGATTCAGATGCATGGTGCGGCAATCGCCGCGTTGCTTACTCCTGGGATGCGACCGGCTTGGGGGCATCTTTGCCCAAGCTCGACTATGCCCGCCAGATTCAGCCAAGCTATAATTGGCTGATCGAAGTTACTCGAGGGATACCTGGTCAGCGTTGACCGGATCGACGAAGTCACTGCGGCGACCAGTGGGTAAAACTGATGGTGAGCGATACCAGTGCGGGGGACGTTCCCGTGCCCGACGCGGACCCTGCCGCGGGCACGCTGGGGGCCGATACAGATCCCGATCGGATCGCGGACCTGATCGAACAAATCAAGCTGTCAGCGGACAAGCTGGCCAGCGACCGGACGTCGCGCGGGGATATGAAGATTCTCAGCCGCGCGCTGCGCGAGTTGCGATACGCGTTCAAGGTCTTCACGCCCTATCGAACCCGCCGCAAAGTGACCGTGTTTGGCTCGGCTCGCACGCGGCCCCTCGAACCGGCTTTCGAGCAGGCGGTTCGCTTCGGCCGGGCCATGGCCCAGCAGCATTGGTTGGTGGTGACTGGCGCCGCCAGCGGCATCATGGAAGCAGGCCATATCGGCGCCGGGCGCGAAAACTCGATGGGACTGAATATCATGCTTCCCTTCGAGCAGTACGCAAACCCGATCATCGCCGGAGACGCCAAACTGGTGCACATGAAGTATTTCTTCACGCGCAAGCTGATGTTCGTGAAGGAATGCGACGCGGTGTGCTTGCTGCCGGGGGGCTTCGGCACGCTGGACGAAGGCCTGGAGGTGCTCACGCTGCTGCAGACCGGCAAGCGCGACATGGTGCCGGTCGTTTTTCTGGACGCTCCGGGGGGCACTTTCTGGAGCGAGTTCGTCGACTTTCTCCACCGCCGCTTGCTCGGCGACAAATTGATCTCGCCGGAAGACCGTTCGCTCTACAAGCTAACGGACAACGTCGACGAGGCGGTGCAAGAAATTTTGCAGTTTTTCCATGCCTACCACAGCATGCGGTATGTGAAAAACAAACTCGTGCTGCGGCTTACTCGGCGGCCGATCCCGGAACTGCTCGACACGATCAACGCCGGCTTCAGCGATATTCTCAGCGGCGGCGACTTTACGCTGGGGGGCCCTCTTAACGAGGAGCGCGACGAACCGGACCTCAAAACTTTGCCGCGGCTGATCTTTCGCTTCAACCGCCGCAGCCTCGGCCGGCTGCGGCAATTGATCGACCTGCTCAATACCGGGCCGACTGAGGAAGTGGCCGCGATTCCCCCCATTCATGAGATCCCCACAAGTCGGCAGGTGCCAGCCGGAGGCGACTCGGCTGCCACGAGCGAGCGGAGCGAAGACACCGCAGAACGGCCCGTCCATCAAAAGTCATCCAAGCCGCCAGCAGGCCCGCACGATCAAGGCGGCAAGTCGTAGGTCAGGCACGGAAGTGCCTGACCTACGACTTGGAGACTTGTGTTTTTCGGCCGCCGTTGTAGGTTCAGCTTTTCCTCTCCCTTTCTCCCCCTCCGTTGTACGATCAGGCGAAGCCTAATTGTTCCCCCTTAGCGTTTTCGCCGCCCGAGCCTATACTTTGGAGCTGTACACTTCGGGACTGTGTTCGTTCGTCGCGGCGAATTCTCTGGCGAGGTCGGCATTGGACGATGAGCAACCGTTTGTACAGGCCCACTCTTTGGGAGCTACCTATGTCGGCTCCGTCGCGGCTCTGGCCGGGATTGATCTGGCCATACCACGCGGGCAGTTTGTGTCGATCGTCGGACCTTCCGGCTGCGGAAAATCGACCTTGCTGCGACTGATCGCCGGTCTGCTGCGGCCTAGTTCGGGCGAGGTCAGCGTGGCCGGCTTGCCGCCGGCGGTCGCCCGCCGGCAATCTGCCCGAATCTCGTTCGTCTTTCAAGATGCGACGCTGCTCCCTTGGCGCAGCGTCGCCGAGAATATTGGCCTCCCCTTGGAATTGCAAGGGACACCTGCCGCACGGCGCGCCGCGGTCATCGATCGTGGCTTGGAGCTGGTGGGGCTCGGAGATTTCCGCAATCATTATCCGGCGGAGCTTTCCGGGGGCATGCGGATGCGCGCGGCCTTGGCGCGGGC
The DNA here is from genome assembly GCA_963807715.1 of uncultured Planctomycetia bacterium. Lineage (GTDB taxonomy): Bacteria > Planctomycetota > Planctomycetia > Pirellulales > PALSA-1355 > CAWECK01. The sequence continues at coordinate 142,810 of CAWECK010000004.1, read as the reverse complement.
CTTGGCAACCGATCCGGATTTACTGTTGCTGGACGAGCCGTTCGGCGCGCTCGACGACATTTCACGCGGCATTTTGAACGAAGAGCTGCAACGGTTATGGTCCACGCGGCGCTGGACGGGGATCTTTGTCACGCATAATATCGCCGAGGCCGTGTTCCTCAGCCAGCGGGTACTCGTCATGACGCCGCGGCCAGGACGCATCCAGGCCGACATCCCGGTGCCATTCGCGCTGCCGCGCTCGGCCGAGTTACGCGCCGAACCAGCCTTCGCGCGTTTGACCGGCGAGGTGGCCGCCGCGCTGCGGAGGGCCGCGCCATGAATCCGCGTCTCCGCTCGCTACTGGAAAACGTGCTGCCGCCGCTGGCGTTGTTCGTCTTGATCCTGGTGGTGTGGGAGCTTGCCGCCGCCAGGTTGGACCAGAAGTATCTGCTACCCCGGCCGACGCAGGTGCTTGCCGCCGGTCGAGAGAATGCCACGGCGATCCTATCCGCCGGCTGCCTGACCGCGGAGGCGGCTTTGGCCGGGTTCGCTGCGAGCTTCTGCATCGGCATCGTCGCCGCGCTGGCGTTCTCGCAGTCGCCCATCGTGCAACGAAGCTTTTTCCCCTACGCGATTTTCCTGCAAACGGTGCCCATAGTGGCGATCGCGCCGATTATCGTCACCTGGTTCGGCTGGGGGTTTCAAAGTGTTGTGATCGTGGCCTCGATCATTAGCGTGTTTCCGATCATCACTGGCGGGACGACCGGATTGACGTTGGTCGACGCCAATCTGCTAGAACTGTTCGCCATCTGCAACGCCTCCCACTGGCAGGTGCTGTACAAACTGCGGCTACCTAACTCCGTTCCCTACCTGGTGACCGCCGCCAAGACATCCTGCGGGCTGGCCGTGATCGGCGCCATCGTGGGTGAGATCTTTGCCGGGAACAGCACCACGTCCTGCGGGCTCGGTTATCTGATCACCCAAACTGCCGGGCAATTAAAGACCGATTTCCTGTTCGCCACGGTGTTTTGCTCGACACTGCTGGGCGTGGGCCTGTTCGCCACCGTCAGCCTGATCGGAGCGGCCATCTTGCGCCGCTGGCACGTGGCGCCGCAACGAGAGACGCTGACGGGGCGAGTTAAGTGAGACTTCGGCGGCGCTGAAATCCCCGGGCTCATGCCCCAGGCTCGGAAAGACGCCCGGGGCTCGGAAAATTCACGCGCCCGCTTCTTGCCGCAGGCCGTTGATGTCTTCGGTGCGGCCCATCACGATCAGCACATCATCGGCGGCCAACGCGAAATGGCCGTCCGGATTGAACGACATCGAACCGCCGCCGTGTTTGATGCCAATCACCAGCAAGCGGAGCCGCGCCTTAAATTCAACTCCCTGAGCGACTGTCCGGCCAGAGGACTGCTGGGCCCGATGTGAATTTCATCGAGATTGACGTCCGCCACCGACCGTTCGAACATGAAGTCCATCAACTCGACCGTCGAGGGATGCGTGATCATGGCCGACATCCGCCGGGCACCGATTGCCGCCGGCAAGACCACGCGATTGGCGCCGGCTTGCAACAGTTTCTTTTCCGTGCTTTGCTGCTCGCCGCGCGCGATGATCAGCAATTTCGAATTCAAATTGCGAGACGTCAGCGTGATAAATACATTGGCGGCATCGTTCGCCAGTGCGGTAACCAGGCAGCGAGCTTGTCCGATACCGGCCGCCTGCAACACCTCCTCTTCCGTGGCGTTCCCGTGCAGGGCCAGATAGCCCAGGTCGAGCGCCGCGGTGACTTGTTCTGTATTGCTGTCAACGATCAGAAAGTCCAGGCCGCTTTGCTGGAGTTGGGTTACGAGCGTGCGGCCGATCCGACCGAACCCACAAACGATGACGTGGTCCTTCAGCCGCTCGATATCGCGGTTCATCCGTCCCAGACTCAAGATGCGGTCGACTTCCCCTTCGGCTACCATTTGTACCAGGCCCCCAATCGTAATTGCGGCTGCAAACATTCCGAACGAAATCACGCCCATCGTCAACCATTGCTGCGTTGGCGGCAGCGTCGATTGTTCGCCGTAACCAACGGTCGACACGGTGATGATCACCATGTAGAGCGAATCCAGCCAGGATCTGCCGGCCAAGTGGTAACCCACCACTCCGGCGGCGATCACGCCGATCAGAAACACCAATCCCATCCGGATGCGCTGCCACGGGCTGCGCGGCAAACGATGGAGGCGGCGGACGCGTTGAGCTTTGAGTTTCGAGGAGCTCACGTGTGATAATCGGCGTTAAGCCGTACGTACTCTGCCGTCAAATCCGTGGTCCAGAAGGTGGTCGAGGCCGTCCCTTCGCCAAACCGCAGCACGATGCTGGTATCGCGCTGGCCGCGGATCGATGCCGAGACAACCGACGCGTCAAAATCGACCGGCGTGCCATGTTGGTACAGCAAGTGTCCGTTGACGTGCAACTGAACTTTGACGGGATCAAAGTCGACGCCGGCGTATCCGGCGGCCGAGACGATGCGTCCCCAGTTCGGGTCGGCTCCGGCCACGGCCGTCTTGACCAGTGGACTATCGGCCACGGTCTTGGCAATCTGCCGAGCCGCGGCCTCGCTGGCGCAACCTTGCACTTCCAGCGCGATCAAATGCGTGGCTCCTTCGCCATCAGCCGGGATCGAGCGGGCCAGTTCCTTGCAGACTGTTAATAGTCCGTCGCCGAACGTCTTCAAGGCGGCGCCGGCCAGCGGCGGTCCGCCGGCGGCGCCATTGGCCAGCAGCAGCACCGTGTCGTTGGTGCTCATGTGGCCATCGACGCTGATGCAGTTGAACGAACGGTCTGCGATGTCGCCGAGCAATTCCTGGGCGGCTTGGATCTCGAGCGGAGCGTCCGTGAGGATCAACCCCAGCATGGTGGCCATGTTCGGCCCGATCATCGCGGCTCCCTTGGCCATGCCGGTTATCTGCACGCTGCGGTCTTCCAGATCGATTCGCTGGCCGGCCAATTTATGCGTGGTATCGGTTGTCAGCATGCCCCGGGCGGCTGCCACCAGGCTATCCTCGCTGTCGGAAAGCCGCTGGGCGGCAGCGAGAATCCCGGCGGAGATTTTTTCCATGTCCAAGAAATTACCGATGATGCCCGTCGACAGCACAAGGGCTTGCGATGCGGCAGCGCCACAGGTTGCGGCGGCCAGTCGGGCCATCTCCTGGGCGTCGTCCAGTCCGCGCTGGCCGGTGCAGGCGTTGGCGTTGCCCGAGTTGATCACCACGACGCGGGCCGAGCCGAACGGAGTACGCGCGCGATCCCAGGCCACCGGGGCGGCAAAGACCAGGTTCCGCGTGTAAACGCCTGCCGCCACCGCGGGGACGTCAGAAACCACCAGCGACAGATCCAGCTTGGACGTGTTTCGCTTCACGCCGCTATAGACGCCGGCGAGGCGGAAGCCTTGGGGCACACGGGGGGACATCAAAGGTGGCTGCTCCTGAGCGGAAGTTTTCTTATTGATAACTCAGCGTTCCCAGTTTTCATAACAACGCCGTGGTCTCGGAGAAACCGAACATCAAATTAAAGTTCTGCACGGCTGCGCCGAGGCTCCCTTGATGAGGTTATCGAGGCTACTGATCAGAATCAGCCGCCCGCGGACCGCCCGGACCGTGATGTCGCAAAAGTTCGTGCCGCTGCTGTCCTTGCTGCCGGGCAAATGGTCGACGACGCGGACGAATGGCTCGTCGTCATAGAATTCACGAAGTGTGCTTAGGGCTTGCCCTTCGGTCACCGGACCGATCGGCACGCAATAGATCGTCGAGAGAATTCCACGGTCCATTGGCACCAGATGTGGCGTGAAGATGACGCTCGCGGCGCGGCCGCTGCCAGCACTTACGATCTCTTCGATCTCGGGAGTGTGCCGATGGCGGCCGACGTTGTAACACGAGATGCTCTCATTGCATTCGGGAAAGAGGGTTGTGAGCTTTGGCGACCGTCCGGCTCCCGTTACGCCGCTTTTGCTGTCGATGATGATGCTGGTCGGCTCGATCAAGCCGGCCTTGATCAAGGGGGTCAGGGGCAAGATGGCCGACGTCGTAAAGCAACCGGGATTGGCGACGAGTTTCGCGGGACGAATGTGCTCGCGAAACAATTCGGGCAAACCGTACACCGTGTGGCCCAGGCGGCTCGGATCGGGATGTTTCTGGCCATACCATTCTTCATACACGGCGGCGCTCGAAAGGCGATAGTCCGCGCGAAAGTCAACGACCTTGGTCCCGGCGGCAAGCAATTGCGGCACGACCGACGCCGCGGCGCCGTGCGGCAGACAAGAGAAGACGCAGTCGGCCCGATTAGCGACGACTTCCGGCGGCAGATCTTCCAACCGCAAATCGAGCCGCCCGACCAAACTCGGGTGGACCGCGGCCACGTGAGGACTCCCCTCGCTACGGCTGGTCAGCGTGGTGATTTCGACCTCAGGATGTCGCAACAGAATTTTGATCAGTTCGACCGCCGTGTAGCCGGTCGCTCCGAGGATGGCAACGCGTGTCATAGGCAGTGCGCCAAGTTAGTGGTTTTAGGAGAAATCGGCGGCCGTTATCAGAGACTGTTTCGGGTGCCACGGGTCCGCTCATCCTGGGGCCGAGGGCTTGGCAACGCGCCGCCGGGGATCTCAACTAGCGACTAAGCTCGCGTGGTGGCCGCACATCCGGATTTTTGATAGTGAGTCAGTATATCCCGAAGGGCTCAAGCTCGCCACTGACTGGACCGTCAAGAACCCGCTAAAACCGCTCGATCTTCAGCGAATGTTGGCGCATAAACACCAGGGCCTCGTCACGAGTGAAGACGCTGTCGGTGGCGCTAATGCTGCGGACGCAACTGGCCCCCACCGTGCTTCCCCAGCGCAAGCAGCCGGCCGGGTCTTCGCCGGCCAGTAGACCGGCAATGTAGCCGGCATCGAAGGCGTCGCCGGAGCCGGTGCCCCCTCGGTATTCCACGGGATAGACGCCGGCCCGCAGACGGAGTTCGTCGGAGAGGAGCACGCTGCCGGCTGCGCCGCAGGTGATGACCACCGTGCGCGCGCCGGCGGCCCGAAAGCGTTCAGCTTGCCGGAGTGGATCTGTTTCGCCGGTGATCACCGCGGCTTCGTCTTGGTTCGGCAAGAAGACATCTGTTTCCGGGAGCACGGGCGCTAATTTTTCCCAACTGTCGACCGGGCTGGGCGACACCACGTCGAGCACCGTTGTCACGCCGTGGGAGCGCGCCTCGCGAAAAATCTCCGCCAACCCTTCGGGCTCCAGTCCGGCGAGCAACAGATAGCCCCCGACATAAAAGACTTTGGCGGCGCGCATGCGCTCGAGCGCAATATGCTGCGTTCGCAGCCTGGCATTCGCGCCGACCGTATGAATGAATCTACGGTCTTGACCGGCGACGTTGATTACCAGGGAACCGGACGTCTCCGCGTCGTCGACGGACACAATGTCCTGCGTGTTCGCGCCGGCTGCTTGCAGCTTGCCGACGATGTAATCCCCGAATGCGTCGCGGCCCACGCACCCCACGACGCCGACGTTCACGCCGAGCCGGGCCAGATCGATGGCGACGTTCGAGGCGCAGCCGCCGACGCTCAGCGGCAGCCGCTCGACCAGAATCAATTCGCCCTGCGCGGGCATGTGGGGAATCGGGTCGCACAAGTGGTCCACCACCAGGATGCCCACGCTTAGACATTCAAGGCTCAACGTCTTGATCTCCAAATTGTGAAAAATGGCCTAAAAAGCCGCATTGACCGCTAGCGGCCCTTCGTTTACCGTCTGCCAGGTTCTGGCTGCCGCAAATCACGCCCGCAGCTGCCAACCCATCCTACACCACCATATCGGAGTTGCTACAACGCCCCGGCGGGACGCCGCAGACAACTTTTTCCGACAACAATTGCCCACAGGCCTGTTTGAAAGGGCAAGAGGGTGCATCGATGGGTCGGCTCGCAACCCTAGCGACGGTAAGTCTCTCGTTGCTCAACGTCTTGGCCTCCGTGTCGGCCCAGGACGCCAAACCGGCCCCGCCCCAGCGGGTCGCGCGGCTCATTCGCGATCTCGGCGCGGCCGATTTCGTTGTCCGGCAGAACGCCGATGAGCAACTCGCGCGTCTCGGCCCGGGAATCCGGCAGGAATTGGAAACGGCGCTCAAGTCCGACGACGCGGAGGTCTGTCTGCGGGCCCAGCGACTGTTGGATCGGGTCAAAGTTGCGGAGCTGTGGTCGGCGTCGATCGTGCATTATGCCGGCGATGGCGAACCGCTGTCGAAAGCCTTCGACGCGCTAGCGCAGCGGGCGGGCAACCATGTATTGATGGGCGACCATTATGCGCCGGCGGCCGACCCACGTGTGAGCCTGAGGCTACAGCCGGCCGGGTATTGGGAGTCCGTCGACGAATTGTGCCGACGCACGGGCAATCATGTGCGACCCAATTTCGACAGTCAGTCGGCCGGACTCGTTGTCGCGTCCGGGCCTCCGGGAAAGTATCCCACCGCCTATGCCGGCCCGCTGCGGGTACAAATCACTTCGGCTCGGCGGGTATTCAGCGAAGACTTGGACTACGAAAATCGCAAGTCCGACGTGACGCACACCTTTCAGTTGAACCTGCAATTGATGTGGGAGGATCGTCTGCGACTGGTGGCGTACACGTCGCAGCCGGAACTGATCGAGGCGGTGCCCAACCAGGGCCGGCCGCTGGCCGCCGCGCAACCGGCCAATGCCAGTTGGAATGTCGCTACGTCAAGCACTCGACAGGTGAATGCCAATCTGCGCATCGTGCCGCCCCCGACCGCAGCCAATACGCTGGATGTACTACGAATGAAATGGGGACTCGTGGCGGTCGGCGACATGCAAACGGCAAACATTTCACCGGTGCAACCCAAGCAGCGGCATCAACAGGACGATCTGCTGGTGACCATCGAGAACGTCGAACAACAATCCGCGGCACGCTGCGAGCTGAGCCTGATCGTGGCGCGTGAACTGACCTTGCCGGAACCGCACGAGATCCTGCTGGAAGAAAACGCGGTGGCGCTGCTCGACCAGCATGGGCACCGCTACCGGCTGTTGAGCCAAACCAATTCGCTCGTCGACCGGGGCGTTCAGATGAAGCTAAGCTTTGCCGGCGATTCCGCTGAAAGTACGCCGTGCGTGCTGCAAGTCGTCTATCCGCGGCTGCGCAGTCGCCGTGAAGCAGAGATTGTGTTTCGCCAGGTGCCGCTGCCGCTGGGCCGGCCCGAGTAAGCCGCCGCACGCCCGGCAAGCTTTCAACATAGGGCGGGGATCAAGTGCAGGGAGCCCTCCAAGACGCGTCCCAAATCACCGCTCCCATGCTTGTGCAGGCTGATTTACCGGCCAGACCCTATCGCGGCGGCTTGCCGCGCCAGGTAATCTGATAGCATCAGGGGACCATGTCCCCCGCTCAAAATATGGTGTTCCGTCGGTTTCAACCTGCGAAGGCTTGTTGCTCCATGATACCTTGGCTTTTCCGGCAATTGGCGCACATCCTTTTTGGGCCTGCTCGCTATTCTTTTTGTTAACGCTCGCTGGCTGCCAGGGGGGCACTGATGACCCTCAGGCGGACAAAACCGCGATGCCGGCACCACAGAAGCGAGCGACGCTGCGGAGAGCGACAAGCCAGCCAACGCCAAAATGCTTCCGCTGACCCTCCAACTCAATTGGTACCCCGAGGCCGAACATGGCGGATTCTATGCCGCCCAGGTAGATGGCTTCTATCAGCGCGAGGGGCTGGATGTCACGATCCTGCCGGGCGGGCCCGAGACGCCCGTGCCGCAGTTGGTGGCCCGCGGCGCGGCCACCTTTGGCGTCGTGAACGCCGACAATATACTGTTCAGCCGTGCCCAACAATTGCCGGTGATCGCCGTGATGGCGCCATTGCAAACCAGTCCGCGCTGCCTGATGGTGCATGCCTCCGCCGGCATTCGGACTTTCGCGGACTTGAAGGACATGACATTGGCAATGTCCAATTCGCAAGCTTTCTCGTTCTATCTGCGCAAAAAGGTGCCCCTGAAGAATGTGCGGATTGTGCCGTATTCAGGCAGTGTCGCTCCGTTCCTGCACGACCCGCACTACGGCCAACAGGGCTACGTGTTCAGCGAACCGTTCGTGGCAAGAAAGGAGGGAGGCGATCCGCAGGTGTTGATGTTGGCCGATCTGGGCTTCAATCCCTATACAAGCCTGTTGTTCACGAGCGAAAAAACTTTACGCGAGCAGCCGGAACTGGTGCGTAAAATGGCAGCAGCCACCGTGGCGGGTTGGGCTCGCTACCTGGCGGATCCGAATCCGGCCAATGCGCTGATCCATCGGCTGAATCCGCAGATGGACATGGACATTCTCGAATACGGCGCCAAGGCCATCAAACCGCTGGTGCTGGCAGGAGAGGGTTTCAACGACGCGGAGGCGACCCAACCGCTGGCCATAGGGCGGATGACACGCGAGCGTTGGCAAGAGTTGGCGGATCAAATCATCTGGTGCGGGCAACTCAAGCCTGACGAGGTGGACGTCGACAAGGCATTTACCACGGAATTTCTTTCCAAATGAAGCTGTGCCGAATAGATGTCCTCGTTTGGCATCATTTGTCAATCTTGTTCCAACACTGGTTCGGCCAGTGATACGCGCCGCGCATGCACGACCATCATTCGCATTTGCACCAGCACGATCACCGTGGTCATGACCACCACGGGCATGACCATGGCGCTCACGGCAACGACCAACGCGCCCGCAATGGCGGGCGGATGGCAATTACACTCGGTTTGACGCTGGCCTATATGGTGGCGGAAGCCTTGGGGGGCTGGTGGTCTGATTCGCTCGCCCTGTTGGCTGATGCCGGCCACATGTTCTCTGACGCCGCCGCCCTGGGATTGAGCCTATTCGCCATCTGGATCGCCCAGCGGCCGCCGACGCCGCAGCACAGTTATGGCTACTATCGAGCCGAGATCCTGGCTGCGCTGGCGAACGGGGCGACCCTGGTCGTCATTTCCTTCTTCATTTGCTGGGAAGCCATTGCCCGCCTTGCATTGCCCCACACCGACGTGCAAGGGCCGGTCATGATCGGCATCGCGGTGGGAGGCTTGCTCGTAAACCTGATTGGGCTGGCGGTGCTGCATCGCGGCCGCGGAGACAGCTTGAACGTGCGAGGGGCCTGGCTGCATTTGTTCACCGACGCGCTCGGCAGCGTGGCCGCCTTGGCCGCAGGTGCCCTGATCTGGGCTTTCCACTGGTATTGGGCCGATCCGGTGGCATCGATGCTCATCGGCCTGTTGGTGATCTATTCATCCTGGTCGCTGCTGAGCGAAGCCATCGCCATCTTAATGCAGCGAACACCGGGACACATCGACGTGGAGGCTGTACGAGGCGCAATGCTGGCATTACCTGGCGTGCGCGATGTTCACGACCTGCACGTTTGGACGATTACCGGCGGGATGGAGTCCCTCTCGGCCCATGTGGTGTTGGCCGGCGACCACGCGCCGCGCGCGGCACTGGAATCGATCCGCGACCTGGTGCGTGCCCAATTCCAAATCGACCATGTAACTATCCAACTGGAACCCGACGACGCAGGCGAATGCCGCACATCTTTTTAAGAATAAGCCGTTCTTTATAAGGAAGGCAGGAAAGCAGGAGGAGGAAAGGAAGGGGGTACCGGAGCTATGCAAGAAGTTAAGGCGACTGAATGCGGTTTTTACGAGAAAGGCAAGAAGACAGGAAAGCTTGGGCAGACCCGGAAGGCTCGCCCCAAAAAACTTTTCAGGCTCCTTCCTAATCTTCTCCTTTCGCTTTCCTTCTCCTCTTCCGTTGGTTCAGTCAAGTTGTCGCGCCACGACGCGGTGGAAGTGCAGTTGCACTTCGCGGTCCACGACGCGGCGGACCCCTTCCACCAGGCAGTGAGGTTCGTTGTCTTCCTGGCCGCGGCGGATGATGTCGTCGAGCTTCATCGCATGGCGAGCAGTAAAGGTCGATTGATAGATGATCTGGTTGCCGGCGTCCAACTCCGGCACGATGAAATGACAGGTGGCACCGTAAGTCAGCATCCGACTGGCGAAAGCTTCGTGATACGGCCGCATGCCCGGAAAACTCGGCAGCAGTCCGTGGTGCAGGTTGATGATTCGGCCCCCGGCGTACTTCCAGCAACTGGCCGGCGGCAGCACGCGCATGTATCTGGCCAGTATCAAGTAGTCGATCTGATGCTCGTCGCACAGCGCGATCATCCGGTCGTCGTCAGCCACTCCCTCCTCGTCGCCGATCAGGTGCCACTCGACGCCGAACTGTTCGGCCAGGTAGCGGCAGTTCGCGCGGTTGCCCAGCAGCAACGCCGCCTCGGCTCGAATCCGCCCGTCGCGGATGCTCCGGAGCAACGCCAGCGCCGGCTCGGGCCGCACGGTGGTGCAAATCGCCAGCCGCGGTTGATTTGGACGTTCCTCGGGAGACCAAACCCGTACGGATAATTCCGTGCGGCTGCCGATCTGGGTCAGTTCCGGCCGCAATTCGGTGAAGTGGGCGGCGTCCAGTTCGATGCGCAGGAGCATCGCGAACAGGCACAGTTCGTCGTGGTCGTACATCTGGATTTCGGCGATATTCGCCCCCAGACCCGTGACATAGTGAATGATCGGGTCGGCCAGTCCCCGGTTATCGGGTCCCACGGCGGTGATGACGACTTGCATGCTTGGTTCTTGAGGTTTGGAAGAGCGACAAACAGGGCGAAGTTCGGAGGATGCTATATTATAAGTCACCTCCGGCGTGTCCGCGACGCGATCTTGCGACGCCGTCCGCGAAGCATCGGGATCGTCCCGACCCCCTCTTCGCCCCAGAGCAGCCTGCCGGGAGGCAACTGCCGTGCATCGTCGAGGCTACTCTTGAAACGTCGCACGGTTACCAGCTAGGATGCTGCGGATGGCGGCTTGCTCCCATGAGCACCAGTTCCGAGTCTTCAAGCTTTTTTGTAGTTGTTTAACACACGTTGGAGGTTGGCATGAGGCCCGCACAAACGATTGGGAACAGATTGCGTCGTTTCACGCTACGTACGAGATTGTTAGGCATCGCATGTTTGGGTTTCGTCGGGGTTTTGGTAAGCCCTCATCCTTCAAAGGCTGCCCCGCCGACGTCGATGACTTACCGCCAGGCCCGCGATTTTCTGGCCGCTCATACCAAAGTGGTGGAGATGGCGAACGACGACGGCGCCCGCGTGGCGATTTGTCCCGCATACCAAGGCCGAGTGATGACCTCGACTTGCAGCGGGTTCGAGGGGGAGAGCTTGGGCTGGATCAACCGGGCGTTTATCGAAGAAAAACGGCCGGACCGCCACTTTAACAACTATGGAGGCGAGGACCGATTCTGGCTGGCTCCCGAAGGAGGCCAATATAGTTTGTGGTTCGCTCCGGGAGTCGAACAGGATCTGGCCCACTGGTTCACGCCGCCGGCACTCAACGACGGGGCGTTTCAGTTCGACCTGGATAAGCCGCAACCGCGCTACCTGCTGAAGCGTAAGATGCTGCTTCGCAATGCCGCTAAAGCCGAGTTCACCTTCGACGTCGAGCGCGAGATTCGCATTCTGGGCACTCAGCAATTCGGCAAGTCGTTTGGAGCCGAAGCGGGAGACCTGCTGAAAGACAAGAAGCTGAAGCTGGTCGGTTTCGAGACCAGCAACACCATCATCAACCGCGGCGCTCCGATGGAAACCAGCAAAGGGCTTGTCGGCATCTGGATTGCCGGCATGTTTCCTGCCAGTCCGACCGCGGAAGTCATTGTGCCATTCAAGAAGGGGGACGAAGCAAAATTGGGTCCACCGGTGACCGATGATTATTTCGGCACGGTGCCCAGCGACCGCTTGCGCGTCGGCGAGCAGGCCGCCTATTTTCGCGCCGACGGGAAGTTGCGTTCGAAAATCGGCACCTCAGCCGCTCGCGCGGTGCCGGTGGCGGTGCGCGCTGGATCGCGCGCGCGGGCTTCTGACTTTGATCCAATTCGACATGCCTCGCGATGCCCAGAACTTTTCCTATGCGGACAGCCACTGGAAAGTGCCGCAGGCGGATCCCTATCACGGCGACGTGTTCAACAGCTACAACGACGGCCCGTCGGAAGCCAACGAAAAGTCGGCCGGCTTCTATGAGTTGGAATCGGTTTCCCCCGCGATTCGACTGACGCCCGGCAAATTGCTCAGGCACATCCATCGCACGTACCACGTTGAAGGGGACGAAGCGACCCTGGTTAAGCTTGCGGAAGCAGCCCTGCAAGTCAAACTGTCCGCTGCCGAAGTCGCCGACAAGCGGGCCACGGATTGAACTGGAATCGGCAACCAATAGTGGCCGGTAATGAACAGAAATAAACGGGAATGAGGAGCGAGAGTGTGCTCGTACATTCCTTATTTCCATTCATTCGCGCCCATTTCCGGCTAATTCTTCTGCGTTACGCCGCGGCTTTGCGTATGCTCGATCGGGTGCTCGAACCTGAGGTGATGGATTCGCCGGACGATGCGGCCGATTATGATTCCATGGACCACGGCGAAGTGAATCGCCGGTTCGTGGCTGACTTCCTGGCGGCGTTTCAGCGCGGCCGGGCCCCGGCTGCCAGCGGGCCGACAATCGAGGTTCCCGCTTGCGAGGTTCTCGACGTTGGCACCGGAACCGCGCAGATTCCCGTGGTGCTGTGCCGCCAGGATTCGCGGCTGCGACTCGTAGCGATCGACCTGGCCCCCAGCATGCTCGCGTTGGGAGGGCGGAATGTGGCCGAGGCTGGATTTGCAGACCGGATTCGCCTGGAACAAATCGACGCGAAGCAATTGCCCTATGCCGGCAATCGATTTGCCGCGGTGATATCCAACTCCATCGTGCATCACATTCCCGCACCAGCGGTAGTGCTGAGCGAAATGGCGCGCGTAGTAATGCCAGGCGGCTTGCTCTTCGTCCGCGATCTGGTGCGGCCGCCGAGCGCCGAGGTGCTCGATCGGCTGGTCGAAAGTTACGCCGGTGGAGCAAGCGGGCATCAGCGGCAACTCTTCGCGGATTCACTACGAGCCGCGCTTAGCCTGGAGGAGCTTCGCGCGATGGTCGAACCTCTCGGCTGCAATCCCAAGAGCGTAACGCTGACCAGCGACCGCCACTGGACGTGGTCTGCGAGGAAAAAAGCGTCTGCGCCAAAGAAAGCCTAAAGGAATTTCAGGGCAGGTCCTGGAAATGAACCTCCGCGTGGCGGACGATGGCTTCGGCGTCGTCGTCACGATACGCCTTCATCGACACTGTGCGGAGCACCTTGGCCAGCAACAGCACGGTATGCACTTGCTCAAGCAAGGCCTGCTTGCCAACTGGTTTGTCTTTCGCTTCGGGCTTGCCATTGTCGTTGGGCTTGCCAGTCTCGTCCTCGCCGAGTGCTCCGGGAACGGCCGCCAAGAACTGTTCACCATAGTTTTGCACGGCCAGATCGATCCACGGCGCGGCTGCGTCGACGAGCCCAGCCCAATCCAGGTAGCCCGCCATGCCCATGACCTGCCCGGTGTCGGCGAGTGGCCCTTCTCCCTTGAAGGGTGTGGCTGCGAGGAGCCGCATAGTGTGCTTCAGGGACAGCGCGAGGACCACGGTGTTTTTGTTCAAGCCGGCATTCGGAACGATCTGGGCATCGACGCCGAGTTCCGCCGGCAGCGTGTAGGCGAAAGTTTCGCCCACGCTGGTGACCTGCGATTGGGGTCGGAGCAGTTTGAAGCCGGCGGGAATGGCATCGGGATTGAGCTCGCGGATCTTGACGATTGCTTCGTCGGCCACCGCCATGTATTCAGCCAGGGCTGCTTTGAGCAGCTTCGCGTCGCTGACTCCCAAGACGAGGGCCAGTTCGGCCATCGGCATCGGAGCGACCGTTTCGGGCCAACCGCCAAACCAGCGCTTGCTTGTCAGCTTGCCGTCGAGCACGAGCGCACTTTGCCCATCGGCAAGCGCGGGGATGAGTTTTGTGCTGGTCGTCTTATCCAGCCTTGCCAGAAGGGGCAGCATTATGGCGACAACCTTGTCGTAATGTTGTTTATCCTCAGGCTTGAGTTGTGGCACCGCCAGTCGGTCAACGTAGCTGTAGGTCTTTTTCAACCACTTCACCAGCAGCTCATATTGCTGCGGTGATACCTTCGACCGTGCGGCGAGCATCGCCAGGGGCTTACCACCCACATGCTCCAGCAGGCTGAGCCGCTGCGCGACATCCATCTGCAAATTCTGGCTCCAATCGTAGCTGTACGATTCGACGCCCCGCGGCGTCAAGAAGGAAAACGCCAGCAGTGGCCCGGGCTCGGGGACGAAATTCTTCAAATCGTTAGCCAGCGCGGAAACGTCTTCCAGAACTGTTTTTTGCATGTCCTCGTCGACTGCGGCTCCCTCGAGCAACTGCTGAGCCATCTCGGTGAGTTGGTCCAGGTCGTCGGGATTGCCCGCCAAACGGCCGATGATGTCTTCACTGAAGAATTGGATGCCGATCAGCCGCTGTTGGGCAAATTTGGCCAATGGCTCGAATTCATCTTCGTCCACCAGTAGGTCCCCGGTCCCCAGCGCGGCCAGATGCTCGTCGGACTTGGCGATCGACAAGAGGACGAAGTTTTCGCGTAGCCCCAGGCTGATGACCAAAGTCAAGCTCTTGAGCTTGGCGACCAGATCATCATATTGGCCCGGCTCCGTGGCGACCTGATCGAAGGGGATCTGCTCCCAGGGGACCAGGCTGCCGTCCAGCGAGAGGGTCAGGTAGTCGCCGTCGCCGACTTTCTTGCGTGCGAGACGATTCTTCAAGTCAGGGTTCTGAGACAGCACAAGCCCCAGCATGACTTCCAATCGCTTGAGCTGCGTTTGGGCAGCCGTGCGGTCCTTGAGTTTGAAACCGAACACGATGCCCGGCATTTCGACGTCATCCGCGTTTTCGTCCAGCGTGTCCAGAACGGCCCGGGCTCCCGCGAGCTTGTCATCGGCAGCATCATCGTCCGATCCGCCGTCCTTAAGTTTACGGATTTGTTCGGCGAGCCCGGAAAAACGAGCCGTATTCATGATTTGCGAGGCCAGGTCCAGGGTGACAGCACACTGCGGGTCGCCATAGACAAACACTTCCTGGGAGACCATCTCGGCCAATAGCGAAACGAGTTGCTCGTTTTCCGGCAGGCTCATGATCTGGCGGACAAACGATAGCGAACCGTCTTTCCATTGGCTGTCAAACTGGTCCCACGCCTGCATTACCGACGGCAGTGACTTGAACTTGGCCCAGGCCTTGCTTTGCCGGATGATCTGAATCTGTTCCGCACCACGCAACGTCACGCTGTAAAACGAGATGTCCGCCGGTACGAATTCGAGTGAAGCGGCAATCTTGCTGGCCGCCGCCGTGGACTCGGCGGCTCGTAGGGTCGTCGGGGCCAGCATGCCTATCAAGACCAGGCCAGCGATGGCAACGCGTGGGCTACGGACGCTTGCGGCAGGGAACGAGGGGAGCATAACGAAACCTCAATAAGTAAGGGCATCACCCTAAACGGGCGCGGTTGCCGGTAATCAAGCTTGCAAAAATACGGGAAATTTGCAGCAAAAAGTAATTTACTTTCTACTGCGGATTGTGCTCAATCGCCCGACCCCATAGGTAGCCAGGTAAACGGCCGCGATACCCAAGACGGCCGCCAGTGACACCGCCAAGGGCTGCCACTCGATCCCGGGCAGAACATAGTCCGGAGCCACGGTCCAAGTACCCGACGGAAGGGGCCCCGATGGAAGGGCCTCTGCGAAACGGAGCGTCCGGGCCACCTGTTCCAGGCCATCCGGCAACGCTGAAGCCCACGGGGCCAACAGAGCTCCCAGAACCAGGACCAGCGTAATTCCGAGCCATTCCGATCGGCCGTTGAGACTTTGCCGGCTTTCGAGCACAGGGCGTTTCCAAATCAAGGCAACTAGCACGGCGGTGATGCAGCCCTCCGCGGCGCCGACGAGCAAATGCACCTCCAACATGGGCGGGAGGACTGTTGTAAGAGAGCCGGTTCCGCTCAGGGCTAGTTCCAAGGAGCAAGCCATAACGGCCAGCAGCGTGGAACCAAACCCTGCCACGGCCCAGACCACTAGCGCCGGCAAGCCGCTGCCGCGAGCCCATCGATAGCATAGCGGTCGCAACCCAGGGGGCCAGAATGGCCATGTTGAACACGTTGGCGCCGAGCGCGCCGAGTCCGCCATCGCCAAACAGGATGCACTCCAGCGCCAGCACCACCGTCATCGTCAAAGTTGCGGCCCAAGGACCCAAGAGGGCTGCCGCCACGGCCGCTCCCACGAGATGTCCAGAAGTTCCGTGGTCGATGGGCACATTGATCATATGAACGGCGAACACGCCAGCTCCCACGACTGCCATTTGAGCGGCCCGTGGTCGATCGTTTGCAACACGCAACTGCAAAATGCTCCAGGTTAGCGCGGCCGTCGAAGCCGTCGCCGTGGCCATGCAGATGGGATTGCTCAAGTATCCGTCCGGAATATGCACGCGAAAGCCTCCTCGCTTTTCAATGACTCTCTGCAAACTCTTCCTTGGCGCTCATTTTTTCTTTATCGGAGCGCTTGCCTGGTCGGCAAACGACCATGATGCCAAACGCCATACAGAGCCCGACCAGAATGTAGGGCAGGATGTACGATTTTTCAGCTTGCGCGTTGCTGGCCTGGTTGTTGGGTAGGTCTTTGGCCCACGCGGCGTCCGTCGTGGAGAGGGCGATGGCGACCGTCACGACTGCAATCACCCCGGCATGCCAAACCGGCCCTAGTTGACGCCTCAGAAATGCCAGCACTCGTTGACTTACGTGCCTACCGCGACTCATGTGCTTACCGCCAATTTCCGCAGTTCGGCTGCTACGCATTATGTTGACCCCAAAAAATATTCCACCGGCGCCCCCAGTGCCCGAAACCGCCGGGTCGGCAGCGCTACGGTGTCCCACCGGGCCGACATCGTCCGGGCATGCTGCACGTAGTCTTGCAGTCGGATGCCTACGAAGCCATAGAGTCCGCCTCGAAAGGCAAACAAACGTTCCGGCGAGACCGGGGCCCGACTGCCGACGATATTGTAAGCAAAGACGAACAGCCCGCCAAACTGCCGGCCGAAAAGTCGCTCCCACTCAGCCAGGCTTCGCAGATCGTCTCGCGTCGACCAGTTCTTCCAGTAACGCTTCTTCTCTCCAGACGGGAAACGCCGCCCCTTGACGTCGACCAGCCACGAGCGGCCGGCTTCGCCCAGGGCAGGTACCGGAGACACAATAAAATCGAGACTCTTCAGCGAGCCATCGGCTAACGGACTGCGCCGGGCTTCGTCCACTGCCACATAAGTGACTTGCCGAGCCGCAGATAGGCCTCGAAAGCAGCTTCATAATGGTTATTGCGATTGGCCATCGGCGCCTCGGCGAGGCAGGGGCAAAGCTCAGATTCGCACTCCCCGGCAGCTGGGGCTTAATATAGCGAATCGTGCGGAAAAAGATATCTTTGCTGGCAGTTTTGAGGCTTCGGGTTCGCAGGGGATTTGAATTTTCCGAGGATTTTTTATAAGGAAGGCAGGAGAAGGAAGGGAGAGAGAAGAAGGAGGAGAGGAAAGGACGAGTGAAGGAAAGGAAGCACGTCCGAGAAATCGTCTCGTATTCTTTTTTCTTTTCCTGTCTTCCTGACGTCCTTATAAAATAAAAGGATGTCTCCGGCGGCCCGCGGCGAGCGCGGAATCGCCGTGCCGGCTCGCCTTTTTCGGTTATTTGATCATGTTAGAATGGGGCGGAGGGCGTCGACGAGGAGGCCAATTCCGCCGGCCAAGGAAATCGTTTGGCTTTGGGCGGTGGACAGGTTCTTCAATTGAATTTGTTGGGCCAAAAATTCGTTTTCGCCGGCGATCAGGGCCACGCGAAAGCCTTTACGGTCGGCGTATTTCAGTTGTTGACCGAGTTTCTTGGGCTCCGGATAAACTTCCACGCCGATGCCCGCTCCCCGCAGTCCGGCGGCCAGTTGTAGATAGTCTGTTAGCCGGGCCGCGTCAAAGAACGGGATGAATACCGGTGCGGCGGTCGCCACTTTTTCCAGACGGCCCAATTCCTCCAGGGCCGCCAGCAATCGGTCTAGGCCGAGCGACGCGCCGATGCCGGGGAGCGGATGCTTGGAATAGAGTTCGGCCAGGTTGTCGTAACGCCCCCCCGAGCAAACGCTGCCAATCCCAGGCAACTCGTCCAGGAAGGTCTCGAAAATCGTGCCCGTATAATAATCCAAGCCGCGGGCCACTGCCGGCGCGATGTGAACGCGGGCCGCCGGAACTCCGGTGGCCGTGAGGGCTGAGGTCAACTCGGCCAGTCGAGCGACGCCGGCTTCCCCTTTTTCGCTGCCGGCCACTAGGCGGCCTAGCTGGCTCAGGGTTTCAGCGTGGTCGCCACGGATGGTTGCCAGATCCAGCACCCGGAGAGCCTGTTCAGGGCTGGCGCCGGCAGATTCGATCATTTCGGCTGCTACGGAGTCGCGTCCGGCCTTGGCCAGCTTGTCGAGTGCCCGCAACACGAGAACCGACTTATCGGCGAGTTCGAGCCGCTCCAAGAGTCCGGTGAGCACGGCTCGATTATTGACGTGGATCGTGAATGCCGTGAGCCCCAAGGCGAGGAGCAGGTCGTGAATGACCAGCGCCGTTTCGATATCGGCCGCGACCGACAGCGTGCCGATGGTATCGAAATCACACTGCATAAATTCGCGTAATCGGCCGAACTGCGTGTTTTCGCCGCGCCAGACAGTGGCGATGTGATAGCGTTTGAATGGCGTGCCCAATTCGGCATAATGTTGCGCAGCGAATCTGGCCAGCGGAACCGTCAGATCGAATCGCATTCCGATGGCGCGGCCGCCGTTGTCTTCGAAGCGGTACATCTGCTTGTCAGTCTCGTCGCCCCCCTTGCCAAGCAGAATCTCCAGGTACTCCAGCGCCGGGGTGTCAATCGGACTGAACCCATAGGACCGATATACCCGCCGCGCCGTCTCGATGAGCCATTCGCGGGGAATCATGGCTGCGGGCAAGTAATCCCGAAAGCCCTTCAGAGTACGTGGTTCAATCCTCGGCACGATCCGCTACGAGCCCGTTGGGCGTCGTCCTTGTGACATGAAATTTACAAGGAAGGGAAGAAAGCAGGAGAAGGACAGGAACGTGCGATCGCCCAACCTTCTCGCATTCCTCTTCTCTTTTTCTTCAGTTCCTACCTTCCTGCCGTCTTTATAAACTCTAAAAAGTTGCGTGTCGCACGCCGATTTCGGTGTTCTTCTTCATTGTCTTTCGTGGGATTACGCGAGCAACGGCAGCAGGGGCGGGCACGGACTGCGGAGGGTGTCTCGACCTTTGAGGGGAAGAATGGCCTCGACATATTCTGCAACCTGTTCGGGAGTTTCCAGGTATTGATCATACGTGCTGTCGTCGTCGTATTCGCAGGCGTCGGTGGTGTACTCGCGGCAGATCGGCGGCCGGGTTTCGTAAATGCCGCAGCGATTATCCGCCTGCAAATGCTGACAAGTGGTATGCACCAGCAAATACCAGGTATCTCCCTCTTTGAACACGGTCGTATTCTCGTGCAGCACGTACCAGCGGATATACTCCCAGTCCGACTGGGTATCGGGGTTTTCGATCGGCAGGGCAAAGTAGCGGCAGCACTTCGCGGTGCAATAACTACAGAGCACTTCGCCAGGCGGTAGATCGGCACGTTTGATGGGGGGGCGTCCGGTAGCAGCCATTTTTTGAAATCTGTGGGGACCACAAAGATAGGGGACAAAGGACCCAAACAGGATTGCGGAGGACCTGTGAGGGACTTCCACGACGAGCACACCTTATCACAAGGCGGCTTTTCGCCGCAACCGGTGAGGCATTCAAACCCTGGTTATCCCTTTCCGATTACCCGCTGACGGGCCAATCCGGCGCGGCAACGTTGACGTTGATCGATCGCTATGGCTATTATTCTTCGCCGGTCGTGAGTGAAAAACAGACTCAACAGGATAACTAAAACGTGGCGAAGTTGATGTTACCAAGAGTTCGCGTGCGAAAAATGGCTCTGGGGCGTGGCGTATATGCGGTCCGTCGCCTTCGTTGCAACCAGACCATCGGCGAGATTACGGGTCGCGTGATCGACGATCCTGATTACGGGTCCGAGTACTGCATCGAGTTGGGCCCCGATCGCAACATGGAGCCCATTGCTCCGTTTCGCTTCTTGAACCATAGCTGCGAACCAAACTGCGAGGTATTTTCCTGGAATCCCGAACCGGGAGAGGATCCCTCCGTCTCGGATCGGCTTTGGCTGCAAGCCCTGTGCACGATCCAGCCCGGGGAAGAACTTACCATCGATTATGGTTGGCCGGCCGACGTGGCGATTCGTTGCCACTGCGGCGCGGGCAGTTGTCGTGGCTGGGTTGTTAGCGAAGAAGACTTGCCGATGGTGTTGCGCGAGCAGCGTCGTAAAGAAAAAGCGGCTCTCAAGGAGCAGCGTACCCCGCCCGTAACGAATGGCAGTCGGCCAGCGGCGCCTGGCGGGCGGCCAAAAAAGTTGGCGGCTGGGCTAAGTTAACAGCCAGATGAAATCCCGGTTCTGACTGGTTTTTGATCCTCCAGTTCGGGTAGAATAAAAAATCGTCTTGGGCCTCTGATTCCAAGAAAACCGCTGCTCGGGCGAATAACCGCTGGGAACGCTCGGGATGACGTGCCGAGGTGTTCGGCAAAGTCGCCGGGATAGCCAGGTGAAGCAATGTGGGCGCGCAACTTACTGCTTGTCGGCGTGTGCTTCGCCACCGTCCCGCTCTATTGGGCATGGGTGTGGCCACCGCAAGTCCCTCGTCCCCGGCCGGAAGTGAGTTTCGAGGACAGCGGGCCCGACGACATTCACCCGACGATTCAGGCCGTGGATGCCGCGTTCGACGAGGCCTGGAGCCTCTCCGGCGTCCAGCCGGCGCCGCGGGCCGATGACCTCACAATTGCCCGGCGGTTGTCACTAGCCCTGCTCGGCACGATACCCTCGCTGGAAGAGATTCGTTCATTTGAATCCCGCGGGGCTGCGGACCGTTTGAGCTGGTGGCTGCGGACGATTCTGGCCGACCGACGTTCGGCGGACTACCGCGCCGAGCGACTCGCGCGTGCGCTGGTAGGAACCGAAAATGGTCCATTCATTCTTTTTCGGCGTCGCCGCTTTGTGAGTTGGTTGGCGGATGAATTGAGCGTCAATCGTCCTTACGATGCAATCATACGGCACGTGATTTCCGACGCGGGAATTTGGACCGATACGCCCGCGACCAATTTTATCACGGCTGCCATCAAGCCCGACTCCAACGAAGACCCCGATCCCAGTCGGCTGGCCGCCCGTGTGGCCCGCGCACTGCTGGGGGTTCGACTCGATTGTGCGGAGTGCCACGACCACCCGTTTCAACCTTGGAAACAAGGTGATTTCCAAGGTCTCGCCGCCTTTTTCGGCCAGACGCGCCGCACAGGGACCGGCATCCGCGACCGCAACGGCCAGTACGAAGCGGAAAACCGCAAGTCCGGCAAGCGCGAGATCATCGAGCCAGCGGTTCCCTATCAGTCAGAGGTCCTTCCGGCGGCTGGGACCCGCCGCGAGCGTCTGGCCGCCTGGGTCACCCATCGAGACAACAAGGCCTTCGCCCGGGCCATGGTCAATCGGGCCTGGGCTCTCCTGTTTGGACGCGGTTTGGTGGAGCCCGTGGACAACATCGCCATGGATGTCGAGCAGCCGGCCGTCTTGGACTTGCTGGCAAAGGACTTCGCCGGGCACGGTTATGATATTCAGCGGCTGCTGCGCGTCATTGCGGCCACGCGGGTCTTCCAACTGGATAGCCGCGGCACGGCGGAAAGCGAGGAAACCACCGACGCTCCAGAAAGTAACTGGGCGTCATTTCCACTCACGCGACTACGGCCGGAGCAAATGGTGGGCAGCCTGCTGCAAGCGGCGTCGCTGCAGACGATCAACTATGAGTCGCATATCGTCGTACGCTTCATCAGGCAGGTGCGTGAAAACCAGTTCGTCACACGTTACGGCGATCTGGGAAGCGACGAGTTTGATGATCGTGGCGGCACGGTGCCGCAGCGGTTGCTGATGATGAACGGCGATTTGGTCAGAGACACGACCAAGGAGAGCTTGATCGGCAACGCCGCCACGCAAATCGCGGTCTTGGCACCTAGCAACGATCGCGCAATTGAAACGGCGATGCTGACGGTGTTCTCGCGCCGCCCAACGGAGGATGAAGCTAAATATTTTTCAGCGCGGCTCGCCGGCGCCTCGGTGGGACAGCGCAAGCAGCTGCTGGAAGATTTTTGTTGGTCATTACTGAACACCACCGAGTTTGCCTGGAACCACTGAGAGTTAATGCGGAAATCAGCATTCCCTATTCCGCATTCCCCATTCCGAGTTTTTATGAACATCAATCGTCGCGACTTATTAGAGCGTGTCAGTTGGGGCGGGCTTGCCTGGCTGACTCCGCTTGCCCGTGTCCTGGCCCGGCAGGAGGAAACGGCTCCCAAGGGGGCTCCGGCTCAGTCGGTCATTGTGCTCTGGATGGCCGGCGGTCCCAGCCAACTGGAGACGTTCGATCCCCAACCGGGCCGTTCGATCGCCGCGGGTACGGCGGCTATTTCCACCGCGGTGCCGGGTATCAAGTTGGCCGCCGGACTGGAACGCCTCGCCGAACAAATGGGATCGATCTCTTTGGTTCGTTCGCTGGTCAGCAAGGAGGGGGACCATGAACGGGGCACTCAATTGGTGAAGACCGGCTATCGCCCGGAAGGTTCGATCAGCTACCCGTCGATCGGGGCCGTGTGTTGCCACGAGTTGTCGGACACCGGGATCGACATACCCCGCCATGTCTCCATCCTTGCATCCCAATGGCCGGCTCGCGGCGGTTATTTTGGCAATCAGTACGATGCCTTTCAGGCTGGCGATCCCTTGCAAAAACTGCCGGACGTTACATCCTCCGTGCCCGAGCAACGGCTCAAGCAGCGGCTCACCGACCTGGAAATGCTGGAAAGGTCATTCGCCCGCGGCAGGGGTAAATCGGCTGAGCGGACTTTGCATCGGCAGAGCGTTGTAAGCGCCCAGCGGATGATGACCTCGGAACAATTGCGCGGCGTTCGAGATATCGGAGGAGCCGGCGGCGGTGCGGCAGGCCTATGGCAATACCCCATTCGGCCGTGGCTGCCTGGCGGCCCGCCGGCTCACGGCGGCCGGCGTTCGTTGCGTGGAGGTGACGCTCGCCGGCTGGGACAGCCACGTCAACAATCATGAGATCCACGACAAGCTCAAGGCCGTGCTTGACCCAGCCTTTGCCGCGCTCGTTCAAGACCTGAAAACCCGCGGCCAACTCGCTCACACGCTGGTGCTTTGTGCCGGTGAGTTTGGCCGCACGCCCACCGTCAATCGCCTTGGCGGTCGCGATCACTGGCCGCACGGTTTTAGCGTGGCGATCGCGGGAGGCGGCTTGCGCGGCGGACAAGTCATTGGCGCCACCGATCCCGAGGGAAGTCAGAAAGTCCACGACCCACGTCAGGTGGCCGACGTGCACGCCACGATTCTGACCACGTTTGGAATCGATCCCCACAAAGAATACAACGCCCCGATCGGCCGTCCGCTGAAACTCTCGGAAGGCAAACCGCTGGGCGAACTGCTTGCCTGAAACTTGCCGCCGTTGGGGCCTGCTCCCCGATCAAAGCCAAGTACTAGCGGGAGCTTCGTTCCTCATTTCCGGCCAATGTTTCTTCGTTTGGCTGCGGCTACGGCGGAATCGCCCGTGGTCCGTCCGGTTCGCGACCGCTAGAGTGGCTTTTCGGCCGCAAAACCGCCAGATTTTTGGTCTTAATTAGGCTATACTTGACAAATACCTCCCAGATACCCTAGTTCATCCAAGGGTCCAAAGCTGCCAGGCGGGCACGGACCGTGTGATTCTTATGCCACACGAAAATTCCGCCTCCCCTGCTGCCCAGCCGTCGCCGCTGCCGCCCGCGCTGCCCTCTGAAGCCGCCGCTGCTCAGCCGCCGGTGCAAGCGCCGCAATTGCCGCCGCCCCTGCCGGGGTTGCGGCAGCCGGGATTTGCCTGGTGGACCCGAACCGGGAAGGTGACTCGCCGGCTGGGGCATCTGCTGGAAAACTGGCAGCTCGAAATCCGCGCAGCGGATCGCCGGCTTCTCGCTCAGCATGTCGCTGCACGCGGCGATCTTCGTCGCGCTCAGCTTGATCATGATTCCGGCGACTCAACGCGTGAGCGCGCCGGCCATGCAGGCTGACTTTACCGTGGGAACGGATACGGCGATCGCAGGATCGGCGGCTGGCCCGCAGAGCGTCGCGTTCACCGTCGTTCCGGTCCCGAGGGGCGAATCGGCCGAACCGCCGCCGGCAACGCCCTTGGCTGTGGCAGAAACCACGGCGGCTGGCAGTTCGAACGGCCAGGCCCTGCAGGCATCCGATAACGATGCCGCCGGGGCCGCCAATCAGTCGATACCACCAGGGACCATCGCGGCGGGGCTCGCCATTGCGGGACCCGATGCAAGTGGGTCCGTTACGGACGCCCGCGCGGCGACTGCCGGCCATTCACCGCCTGCCGCAGCACCGGGCCCTGCATCCGCCGCGCCGCCAAGCCGACGTCTCCGGGCGCGGCGACCAGGTAGTCGCGTCGCCGACAGCCGGCGGGCTCGAAGGGCGAGATCCGGCGATGCGAGGCAAGATGCTGGCCCGCTTCGGCGGCACCCTTTCCAGCGAAGCCGCAGTGAACCAGGGGCTGCGCTGGCTCGTGCAGCACCAGTTGCCCGACGGCAGTTGGCATTTCAATCACCAAAGCGATTCTTGCCGCGGCTATTGCGGCAACCCGGGGAGCTTCGCGAGTACCACGGCGGCCACCGGGCTGGCACTGCTGCCGTTTCTGGGAGCCGGCAACACGCACCTGACGGGCGAACATCGCGAAACGGTCCGCAAGGGGATCTATTATCTGGCCGAAAAAATAATCGTCGGGGACCAAGGGGGCGACCTGCAAGAGGGCTCGATGTATAGCCAGGGGATCGCCACGATCGCGCTGTGCGAAGCGTATGCGATGTCGAAGGATGAAGCTCTGCGGCCTTACGCCCAAAGTGCCCTCGACTTCATCGTCCACGGGCAAGATCAAACCGGTGGGGGCTGGCGCTACACGCCGCTGCAGCCGGGGGACACCACCGTCACCGGCTGGCAACTCATGGCGCTCAAGAGCGGGCTACTCGGCGGCTTGAACGTGCCGAGTTCCGCCTTTGGCCTGACCAGCCACTTCCTGGACGGCGTGCAGAGCGATTACGGCGCCGGCTACGGGTATCAAAAACCGGGCCGCGGCCCGACCACCACGGCTGTCGGGGTGCTGGGCCGAATGCTCACGGGCTGGCGGCGCGACAGGCCGGATCTAATGTCCGGACTGCGGCGATTGGAACGCCTGGGCCCGAGCAAGACGGAAATGTACTTCAATTATTACGCGACCCAAGTGCTGCGGCACAACGGTGGACCGGCCTGGGACCGCTGGAACAAGATCCTGCGCGAGCAACTGATCGCCACCCAGGCCACCGTCGGGCACCCCGCCGGCAGTTGGTACGTCGAGGATCAACACGGCGAAGTCGGCGGCCGGCTCTATATCACGTGCATGGCGATCATGACGCTGGAAGTCTACTATCGCTACATGCCCCTCTACGGCAACCGGGCCGTCGACAGGTGACGGGGTGAGGGGAAAATGCTGAACTCGGAATGCTGAATTTCCGAATTCCGCATTCAAAATTTCTTCCTCGTCCGGCCCATCAAAAACGCAAGGCCAGGCAGCTCCCTGTGAGAGCCGCCTGGCCTATCTCGTTGTTGTTTACTGGGTCGCGCGATATTGGGCCGCTCCATGAGTTAGTCCCAAAAATCGCTCGCTGGGCCGCTCAACGATTAATAGCGGCGGCGGCGATAGCGACGACGCCAGGTGCGGGCTTCGGCCTTGTTGCCAGTCAAAGCAACGGCAGCCACGGGCACCAACAATGCCAAGGCCTTCAATCCGGTGGCCAGAAAAGCACGACGCGAGTTGTTCTCGGTCATCTAAAGCTCCTTCAAACCAAAACAAGAAACAGAAACGAGTCTGAAGTTCTAAGTCGTGGTCCACGATCTGTCAAACCTTGGGCGGAAAAGCTTAAGGATAAGTAAAGCGAGAGAGCTGAAATGAGTAAGATGCGCAGACAGCTTGGGGCTGTGGGGTATATGGGAAGCCGCGATGTGAAGTGGCTTGCGGGTTTCCGTAGTGTGGTTCCTGCTGAAAATGGCGGAATGTTCCGGCTTCTTTGCCGGATGTGATTCCCGGCCTCCGAGGCTCTTCGACCGCAGGTACAAGGCAAACGCAGACACGCACGCTCTGCAGCCATGTAGCTCAGCCACGGGAGTGCTGTTCTGCGGCGACTACCGCCGTGCGGCTTCGCCCAAACAGAACAACTGCTTGCTCGTCCGTAGATAAATGCGTCCGCCGCAGATCGCGGGCGTGGCCAGAATGCCATCGCCCAGCTCGTTCTTGGCCAGCAGTTCATACTTTGGACCGGCGCAGGACAAACGTCACGCCATCTTCGTTGGCGGCGTAGAGACGCCCGCCGCACAGGACCGGCGAAGCGCTAAAATCGCCGGACAGCCGTTTCGTCCACCGGCTCTTGCCAGTCGCCGCGTCGAGACACGAAGCGATGCCGCCGTCGCTGACAACGTAGACGAACCCGTCATGGTACAGGGGGGACGGCACATACGACATGTGCTGCGGGAGGGTCCACTGCAAGTGACTGGCCGTGACGTCGCCGCGGCCGTCCCCGCGCACCGCCATGAGCGTGTACGGCTTGGGATAGCCCCCGGATGCAAAGACCTGGTCGCGAGAAAAGGCGGCGGTGTTAGCGGTGGTTTCCTTGGTCGGACCGGCGCATTGCCACACGAGTTGCCCGCTGCTGGGCTCATAGCTCCACAAAAAGCCGCTGCCGCCGAGCAGCAATTGGTCGCGACCGGCCACGTGCCCGACAATCGGCGTGGCGTAGGTGTCGATGTTTGGCCGCCGCACGCGCCACACGATTTGACCCGTCTTGCGATGCAGCGCCGCCAAAAACGAGCCGGGCCGGTCGTTGTCTCCGCAAACGATCACCAGCGAGCCGTACAACACGGGCGAGGAGCCGAAGCCGTACTCCGCGTCATACGCTCCGGCGTCCGTTTGCCACAGGATCTTGCCGGCGAGATCGGTCGCCGATACCCAGAGGCTTTTGGCGTGAATGAGCGGGATGAAGACCCTCTGGCCGTCGCAAGCCGCCGTCGCCGCGGCGTGCGTGCTCTTGCGGTGGATGTCGCGCATGAAGCCGCCGCGGTGCAGTTCGGTTTGCCACAGCCGCTTGCCGCTCGCGCGATCATACGCCAACAGCCATTGAACTTCCGCCTGCTCGTCGGCCGAAGCCAGGAACACCCGCGAGCCGCTCACGATGGGAGACGATTGGCCGCGTCCCGGCACGTCGGCCCGCCACACGACGTTTTCCGTCGGACTCCAAGAGGTTGGCGCCGAGGGTTCCTCGGCAATGCCATTCATTTGCGCGCCGCGCCACCAGGGCCAGTCGCCGCGCGCCGCGAGCGGCGGCAGAGTCTCGAACGAGCGGCCGGCGGGAGAAATCTCGTCAACCGCCGCGGCGTGTGAGATCAAGATCCCGCTCAGCACGGCGCCGGTTACGGCTATCCACGCGCTGCCGCATCGCATCGCAGCCTCCCGTAGACAACCCCTTGGAGAACGCAACTCTCTTCCGCACCGCTATCCTAAATGGGCACGGGAGGCGACGCAATCGTTGTCATCGGGTGATTCAAAGTGCGCTTCGCGATGAAAAGCTCCAAGCCAAGTAGGTCAGGCACTCCCGTGCCTGACCTCGGTGCGAGAGAGCGTGATTCAAATTCGATGATCGTCGAGGTTGCGGACCAGGTCGGAATCGTCAGGCACGGGAGTGCCTGACCTACGGCCGGTTACTCGGCCGCGGTCACTCTTCCTTCCCCACCAGCTCGGAACCCTTCGTCGAGCCGAAGCCCACGTTCGACTCCGATGTGCAGCTCAACTCGTCGCCGGAAAACTTCAACTTGACGGTGACGATAAACGGCGTCTCGTAGAAGCAAAGCTTGGCCGTGAACGTGTCGTCGCCGGTCCAGGCGCCGCTGGCCGCCACGGGCTGCTCGGGCAACTTGCCCCACGCGAGCCGCCCCTTTTGCCAGGTGCCGCGACCGCAGGCGATGCGCTGCTCGACGCCGGCGATTCGCGCGACCAGCGTCACGGCGCCGTCCTTGCCGTCGCTCTCCAGCGTGATCGCTTCCAGCTTGCGGTTCGTTGGCCGGAAACACGTACCGTCTTGCCCAGCCCGCTGGCGGGCGAGCCCGAGCCTTCCTGCGGGCGCAACGACAAGCCCTTCAGCGCTAGGTCGGAGTTTGCCGGCGGCCTCGTCGTCGGGAGCCAGCGAGTGACGTCGATGACTTCATGGCCGGCAGCAGCTTGTCCCAGACCAGGTTCAGCACGGCTTGCATGTCCTTCAGTCCGCTGGTGATGGCGATCACGGCGTCCTGCTCGGGCAGCACGATGCAGAATTGCCCGAACGCGCCGTCGCCGCGATAGGCGCCGTGGCGGCAGCGCCAGAACTGGTAGCCGTAGCCTTGGTCCCAGTCGCTCTTCGGGATCGCTGCCGTTCGAGGTCTGCCGGGCGGTGGCCGCCTCGACCCACGCCGCGGGCACGAGCTGCTTGCCCTGCCACTTGCCCTTTTGCAGGTAGAGCTGGCCGAAGCGGGCGATGTCCTCGGTGCGGATGCTCAGGCCGTAGCCGCCGGTCGAGACGCCTTGCGGGCTGGTTTCCCAGGTCGGATGTTCGATGCCCAGCGGCTCGAACAGGCGCGGCCGCAGGTAATCGAGCACGGTCATGCCCGTCGCCTTCTGCACGATGGCCGAGAGCATGTAGGTGGCCGACGTGTTGTAGAGGAAATGCGTGCCGGGCTTGAACGGCACCGGCTGTGCCAGGAAGGTCTTGGTCCAGGGCTGATCCGGCCGTGCGCGGCGGCTCGGTCTGCTGGCCGGTCGACATGCGCAGCAGGTCGCTGACGCGCATCGCCTTGAGGTTGTCGCTCGGCTCGGCCGGGGCATCGTCGGGAAAGAACTTCAGCACCTCGTCGTCCAGGCTCAGCTTCCCTTCGGCGATCGCCAGGCCCACGGCCGTCGAGGTGAAGCTCTTGCTCAGCGAATACAAGCGAGTGGGGCGACTCGGCGTCATACGGCGACCACCAGCCCTCGGCCACGACGTGGCCGTGCCGCACCAGCATGAAGCTGTGCAGCGATTCGATGTTCTTGTCGGCCGCCTCGACGAACGCGAGGACCGCCGAGGAGGAGATGCCCTGCGCCTCCGGGCTGCTGCGCGGCAAGCTCCGCCCCACTGCCGATGGAACCGCTCAAGACGACCAATGCGATGATGGAGAGAGTTTTCATGAGGGCGACCTGCGAAAGAGGAACGACGGGGGACCAAGCCCACCTTGAATTGCCGTGGCCATCGAGAGAAAAGTGGCGTGATTACTTTATCAGCGCCCCGTGTTAGCCGCCACTAAGAGCTTGCAGAGGCTCACCCTTTCGGCGGTTGAACCGGCGAAGGCGATCGAGGAAACACAGCGCCAAACCGCATCGCTCGGACAATCCTGCCCGGCGCGCTACCGGCTCGTCCCGGGAGGCGGCGTGGCTGGCGACGTTCGAGCCGCGAGCGGGTCGCCGTGAGCCTGCTGGTTTAATCGCAAGCGGCTTTGAAGATCGACCAGGACCTCGGCCTGAGCGGGATCGGCCGATAAGTCCCGCATTTCGGCGGGATCGGCCTGCAAATCGAACAGTTGCCAGCGGCTGATTTGCGGGTAATGAATCAGTTTCCAACGCTCGGTGCGGACCATGCGCTGGAAATCGCGGAAGTAGCCGAAGACCTCCGGATAGAGCGAGTCGCTGCGGCCGGCGAGCAGGGGCGCCAGGCTACGGCCTTCGACGGTTCGGGGGATCGGCAGGCCGGCCAGTTCCATGACGGTTGGATACAAATCGCGCAGGTAGACTTGGGCCGCGAGCCGCCCGCCGCGCGGGATGCCAGGGCCGCGCATCACCAACGGCACCCCGATCGTGTGTTCGTACATGTTTTGCTTGCCGCGCAGTCCGTGGCTGCCGATGGCCACGCCGTGGTCCGAGGTGAAGACGACGAGCGTGTTCGCGGTTTGCCCAGTCTCTTCGAGCGCCGCCAGGATGCGGCCGATCTCCGCGTCCATTTGCGTGATCACGGCGTAATAGCAAGCCAGTTCGCCGCGGACTTCTTCCGGGGTCCGCGGCCAACTGAACACCTCCTCGTCGCGGCCGTGCAAATTGCCATGGTCGAAAGGATGACTCGCCAGAAAATTCGCAGGCAAGGGGATCTTCCGCGGGTCGTATTTGCCGGCCAGTTCGGGCGGCATCAGCAACGGGTCGTGCGGCGACGTGAAATTGACATGCAGGAAGAACGGCTGCTCCTTGGACCAGCCGCGCAACAAACCGATTGCCGCATCGGCGATCTGGCGGCTGGTGTGTGTCGAAAGCCCGACGCCCTGTTCGGGAAACACCTGGCCGGCGTCGGTCTGAAACACCCAACCGCGATAGCCCGTCACCGGAAAGCCCTTCCAGTCGGTCTGGTCCGTAGCCCAACGCGCGCCGCCGCCTGCGAACAATCCGGCAGTGGCCTGATACCCTCGGCCTGTCGGCCGGCCGTCATTGTGCCATTTTCCCACATACCAGGAGTGATAGCCGCCATTGCGCAGGGCTTGGGCCCAGAGGGTCAGCTCGGGCTTGATCTTCTGGCCGAAATCCAACACTCCATTGTGGAAGCTGCACGCGCCGCTCATGATCTCGGCGCGGCTGGGGGTGCAGATCGGGTTGGGGCAGACGGCCCGCGTAAAGGCTGTGCCGGCGGCTACCAAGGCGTCGAGGTGGGGCGTTTCGACGATCGCATTGCCCAGGGCACGGATCGTATCGGGGCGTTGGTCGTCGCTAAGAATAAACAAGACGTTCGGTCGTAACGAAACGACATCCGCCTGGCCGAACGCAGGCCCCTTGTGCAAGAGAGCCATCAACAAGACCAACAACACCCGGGCAAGGCGGATCATCGGCAATGCCCCCCGGCTGTGAAAGGGCGCGTTTGCTCATCGCTCATTTCAATGCTCCAGCCAAGCAGGTCAGGCACTCCCGTGTCTGACGTTGGCGCGCGAGTGCGGAAGGTAGGCACGCAGCCAAAACGATCCACGCTCACGAAGCGGGATCGCTCGGCGGCACTTTGGAAAACAGCCCATTAAGCCCCTCGGCCATTGTTGGGTGCGTGAGAATGGCGTCGCGTAAGACCGTATAGGGCAGGCCCGCCAGCATCGCCGTCTGAACCACGGACATAACCTCGCCAGCCTCCGGTCCGATCATGCTGAAGCCGAGGATGCGGTCGTCGTGCGCGCCCACCAGCGTTTTCATGAATCCGGCGGTTTCCGCGAGCGTCCTGGTGCGCAGCACGAATTCCATCGGCAACCTGGCAACACGCACAGCAATGCCGCGGTGCGCGGCTTCGCCTTCGCTCAAGCCAACCCGCGCGAGTGGCGGATCGGTGAACAGACAGTAAGGAATCAGCCGCTGGCGGCGTGGTGCGGTTGCCTCCCGCCAGATTGTCGCGGATGATCCGAAAGTCGTCGTTCGAGACGTGGGTGAACTGGGGGCTGCCGGCGCATTCTCCGATCGCCCAGGTGTCGGCCGCAGTCGTCTCGAGTCGGTCGTTGACTTTGATGTAGCCCCGCGCGTCCAACTCGACGCCGGCCAATTCCAGTCCAATGCCTGCGGTATTGGGCGTTCGGCCGGCGGCGACTAGGAGATCGCTCCCCGCAAGGGTCTGTTCACCTTGCATCGTACGCACGACGAGGCTCACGCCAGCTCCAGAACGCCCCTCGACACGAAGCGCCTCGGCGGAAAACACGATCTCGATTCCCTCGCCGGTGAGAATCCGCCGGATTTCGCCCGCGATGTCCGGATCCTCGCGACTGAGGAGTTGAACTCCGTGCTCGACAACCGTCACGCGGCTGCCGAAGCGACGGTAAGCCTGGGCGAATTCCAGGCCGACATATCCCCCGCCAAGTACGATCAGGTGTTCCGGTAAACGATCGAGTTCCAACACTTCGATATGCGTCAGCGGTTGGGCGGCCGCCAGGCCCGGAACCTGTGGAATCGTGGCGTGGGTTCCCACGTTGAGAAAGATCTGCTCGCCGATCAGCGTTTGCGTGCCGCCATCGTTCAAACGGACCTCGAGCGTTTTCGGGGCTACGAAGATCCCGCTTCCCATGATCAGTTCCGCGCCGCTCGCCTTGTAGAATTGGTGGTGCAGGGCGATGAGGCCTTCGACCATTTCGCGTTTGCGCTGCCGCACGGCAGCCATATTGA
This sequence comes from uncultured Planctomycetia bacterium, assembly GCA_963807715.1. Taxonomy (GTDB): domain Bacteria; phylum Planctomycetota; class Planctomycetia; order Pirellulales; family PALSA-1355; genus CAWECK01. The sequence goes on along the minus strand of CAWECK010000004.1, from coordinate 110,386 downwards.
TGGCGGCGGGCCCGGTCACCAGCCCGAACTTGGCCGCATGATGCACAAGATCCGCGACCTTCGCGCTCCAAATCTCGTTCTTGCTGGGCAGGCAGTTGATGTTCGGGCAGGAACCACCGATCCAGCGGCGCTCCACGACGGCAGCACGGCGCCCGGATCGTGCCATGTGCCAGGCCATGAATTTCCCGCCTTCGCCACTCCCCAGGACGAGAACATCAAACCGCTGAGCCTGCGACATGGGGGAATCTCCCAGCCAACCCCGCCCCTTCTCACGCCGCATGTTTTCCGGGGGCGCGCGGGCGGAGGCTAGTTAAAGGTTGCTTCGCATTCGGCAGCGCCGCGGCGGCCTGATGCGGAGTGGCGTCGCTTTCGATTATAGAAAACTTCGCTTGAGGCGAACAGCGATTGCCGAGTCTTCCTTCGGGTGCCCCGGCTTGCCTTGAGTCTGGGCAAATTCTTGTCGCTCGCTTGCCAAGACAGAAGTTTGGGTGTCTTCTTCATGTTATCTGAAGAAACCCTAAGGAGCCAAGCCGTGTCATGGACACCTAAGGTTGTTATCGCCCGGTTACTTTTCCTCTTGGGGCGCGCAGCGTTCTTCGTGGGAATGTCTGCCGCTGCCGCGGTCCCGTCGGCCCACGGGCAAGCAGCCGCCTGGAAAGCCGGCGTCGCCAAGTCCATCGTCACGCCGGAGACGGGCGTATGGCTGGCGGGCTACGGCTCGAAGCGCCCGCCCGATGGCAAGCTGCACGATTTGTGGATGAAGGCCCTCGCACTGGAAGATCCGCAGGGCAACCGCGTGGTGCTCGTGACCAGCGATTTCCAGGGGGTTCCCAAGGAGATGAGCGATCAAGTCTTCGATCGGCTCAAGAAACAACTCAAGCTCCAGCGCCAGCAGGTAATGGTCACCTTCTCGCACAATCACTGTGGCCCGCGGCTCGGACTCGATCTGGTCGATTATTACCCCATCGAGACGGAACAAGTCAAACTGGTGGATGAGTACACAGCGCGGATGGAAACCCGCATGGTCGAGATGATCGCTGAATCGCTTACGATGCTCAGGCCCGCGACGTTACAGATCGGCGAGGGTCGCGCGGACTTTGCCGTCAATCGCCGTAACAATCGCGAGGCCGACGTTCCCGACCTGCTGGCTAAGGAGATTCCGCTCAAGGGGCCGGTCGATCATGCGGTGCCCGTGATGCTGGTGACCGGCGTCGATAACAAGCCGATCGCGATTCTGTTTGGGTATGCGTGTCATCCGACCACGCTCAACTTCACCAAGTGGTGCGGCGACTATGCCGGCTTCGCCCAGATCGCCATTGAGAAAAATCATCCCGGGTCTCTGGCGATGTTCGTCAACACCTGTGGCGGCGATCAAAACCCGTTGCCGCGGCGGAAAGTTGAACTGTGCGAAAAATACGGGCACCAGCTCGCCGATGCCGTCGAGAAGACGCTGCAGCAGCCGCTCGCGAGCGTCTCCCCCGGCCTGCGAACCGCCTTCACGTATGTCGAGCTTGCCTATGAAGAAGTCATCACGCGTTCAGAGTTGGAAGCGCTGGCCGCGGACCAGAACGCGATTCGCCGGCGCTGGGCGGAGCGGATGCTCAAGAAGCTCGCCGCGGGCGAGGTCTTCGCCCCGACCTATCCCTACCCCCTGCATGCCTGGCGATTGGGCAACGAGATGCTGGTCATCGGCATGGGGGCGGAAACGGTGGTGGACTATGCCTTGCGCTTCAAGGCGGAGTACGGCCCGGGCACTTGGGTGTGCGGTTACACGGACGACATGATCTCGTACATTCCTTCGCGGCGGGTTTGGCTCGAAGGCGGGTACGAGGGGGGACCGAATCTGTTTGAATACGGCCGACCGGTGCTGCGCTGGGCGGGCGACGTCGAACAGCGGATCGCCGAATCGGTTCATAGACTGGTGAAGTCGGTCGGCAAGGAAGCGACGCAGCAGACCGAGTAAGGTAGGAACACTTTTGTTTCAGTCGAGATAGCGGCCATGACGAAATCCATGACATCGTTTCGTTGCCCCTGGGCCCAGGGGGAGCACTACGTCGCGTATCACGATCTTGAATGGGGCGTTCCGCTTCACGATGACCGGTTGCTCTTTGAGTTTCTGGTTCTCGATGGAGCCCAGGCCGGTTTGAGTTGGGCGACGATCCTCAAGAAGCGGGACAACTACCGGGCAGCCTTCGACCATTTCGACCCGGCCATCGTTGCCAAGTACGGCCAACGGAAGCAGCAGAGTTTGCTGGCGAATCCCGGCATCGTTCGCAACCGGCTCAAGATCGCGTCGGCCATCAAGAATGCCCAGGCATTTCTCGCCGTTCGGGAGGAGTTCGGCACGTTCGACGAGTACATCTGGGGATTCGTGGGCGGCCAACCGATCCAGAACGCCTGGGGATCGATCAAAGACGTGCCCCCGCGGACGCCCGAATCCGACGCCATGAGCAAGGACCTGAAGCGGCGGGGCTTCACGTTCGTCGGCAGCACGATCTGCTACGCCTTCATGCAGGCCGCGGGCATGGTGAACGACCACCTGGTCGATTGCTTCCGCCACGCCGAGCTGCGGCCGGGAAGACGAAAAACGAAATCGGCAAAGAGTAACCGGAAGTGAACGCGAATGCACGCATATAAAAGAGAGAAAATACGCCCGGAGCCGCGCTCTCTTCTCCTGCTCTTATTCGCGTGCATTTGCGTGCATTCGCGGCCCTTACTTTCCGTGCAGACTAGTCGGTGAGCGAACCAAACTTGCGGGCAGCCGGTTCCGGCTATACTTCGCTCATGGCTTGGCTTCGTCCGGCGGAGTTGCGCCCACGGGCTGCGGCGTCTTCGGCTGGGCCGGATCGTCCCAATAGATTTTGCAATTCGGCAGCGCCTGTTGCAGCTTCGCCACGCCGGCGGCGGTGACTTTCGTGTTTCTGGCGTCGAGCCTTTTGAGCTTTTTGAGCGCGGACAAATGCTCCAGTCCGGCATCGGTAATGCTGGAGTGATCGACGATGATTGATTCGAGATTTTGCAACTCGGCGATGCGCGCAAACGCCAGGTCCGTGACACCGGGTTCAGCATCCCAGCTCACACGGAGCATAACCAGGTTCGGGAGCGCCTTGAGCCTGGCCAACTGGTCGGCGCTCGGCTTGGTGCTGTGAAGCCCGATAAAGTTGAGGTTAGCGAAGGTAAGCAGGGCATCGAGCCTGGCGTCATCGAGCGGGTTTAGATTCGAGATTGTGAGCCTCGTCAGCGCCGGATGGCCGCGGAGTTGACCGATCCCGACGGGCGTAACCATTTTCCCGTTCCACGACAGCTCGGTGAGAGACCGCAACGCCAGCAGCCGCGGCAAATCGGCGTCTCCAACCGCGCCGGGCGTTTCGATAATGATGTTCGTCACCTTGAACAGTCCGGCGGGAAGCGATTCCAGGGTTGAAATGTAGCCGAGCGCCTGGCCCCCGACCTCAATGGCGACCTTTCCGCCTTTGCCGATGGCCCATTCGGCGGCGGCACGGTCGGCGTCAGCGCCTCCCTCCGCCTTGGCCGGGCCGTCCCATTCGATCTTGCAATTCGGCAGGGCCGCTTGCAACTTCGCCACGCCGGCGGCGGTGACGGCGGTTCCCGCAAGATCGACGATCTTCAGGTTCGAGATCTGCGCCAGGTGAACCAGGCCCGCGTCGGTGATGTTGTCGCGCGAGAGGCTGACATGACGCAGTTTGGGAAACCGAACGAGCTGCGTCAGCCCAGCGTCGGTGACGGAGGTGCTGTGCATTAAGATTTGGGCGACGTTTGGCAGCGGCGGCAGGCTTGCTAGCGTCGTGTCGTCCAAATCGGAATAGCCGAGGTCCAAGTGGAGCGCGGGGAGCTTGCCCAGCGGCGACAGGGAGGCAAGCGTCGTGGGCGTCAGGTGGGTAAAAAGGTTGAGTGTCGAAAACCTCGGCAGCTTGGTAAGCGCTTCTATTACTCGCGGCGTGAGAGCCTGGGGAGAAGCGCCGACGAACTTAAGGTTGGGCCACTGCCGCAGCGCCCACAGCATGCCCTGCTCGGTAACCTGCGTTCCGTCTAATGCCAGCCATTCGGGATTCAGCTTTTCAAACGCGGTCAGTCCCTGATCGGTGAATGGGAAAGTTCGCGTACCTTTGGCTCCCGAATGCAGCAGCAGTTCTTTGAGCCCCGTGAGGCTCGCAAGCTGCTTGATGCCGGCCTCGTCGATCGTCGTACGCTCGCCGGCGACAAGATTTAACCGTTTGAGCGAGGCGAGCGCGACGACGTGTGATAATCCTGCGTTCGATACGCCGGTGGTGTTGATGTTGAGTGCCTCGATTTGTGCCAGACCCGCCAAGTTTGCCAGGCCGGCATCATCGATTTTGGCGCCGCCCACGGCTTCGATATTCAGCACGGCAAAACGACCTTTGGGCAGCAGGTCGGCAGCGACCACGACGATCTTTTCGGTGGCCCCTTCGGGCAGGATGGTCACTTTTCCTTTCGCCGCAATCGCCCACTGGGCCGCCCGGCGATCGGGATCGACCTGATTGGCTGCGGCTGGCGGAACGGGAGCGGGCTGCGGTGCGGGGGCGCCCTCATCCGGCCTGCGGCCACCTTCTCCCGGAGGGAGAAGGGTTTTCGTGGGGGCGTTCCATTCGATCTTGCAATTCGGCAGCGCGGCTTGCAGCTTCGCCACGCCGGCGGCGGTGACTTTCGTTACGGCCAATTGCACAAAGTGCAAGTCCGGCAGTTTCGCGACGTGCTCCAGAGCGGCGTCGGTGATCTTCGTGCCGTTCAGGCTCAGTCTGTGCAGCTTCGTCAGCTGCGCCAGATGCGGCACGCCGGCATCGCCGATTCCCGTGCTGTACAAGGTCAATGATGACAAGTTGTCCTTCAAGGGTGCGAGCTCCGCGAGGTCGGCATCCTTCACGCTGGAGTACTGGAGATACAACGCGAAGTCGGGCCGGCCTTGGAGCGCCGCCAGCCGGCGCAAGAACGGCCCGTCGACTTCGGCGCCCCACAAGTGCAGGCCCTTGAGCGACGGCATTTTCGCCAGCGTTCGGCAGGCGGCGTCGCTCAACGCCTCGGGGGGGAGCCCGACCTCGACCAGACCGGGCCAGGCCTGGGCGATCAAGTCCGCGGCCCGCTCGGTGACCGAGGTTCCTTCCAGCCGCAACGTCGTCAGCGGCAGCCCGCGCAGCGCTTCGACGGCTGCGTCGGTGATTTTCGCGGGCTCCTGGCCGGGTTTCTTCCAAAATGTCAGATCCTGCAGGGCCGGCAGAGCGGCAAGTGGCGCCACGCCCGCGTCGGTGAGCTTGGGTCCGGCCAGCGAGATGCGAATCGCCCGCAACGATTTCACGGTCGCCAGCAGGGCCATCCCCGTGTCGCCGATTTCGTTGCCATGCAGGTAGACGGATTCCAGCGCCACCAGCCCGCGAAGGTTCTCCAGGCCTGCGTCCGTCGCGGAGTCGCGGGTACGATACAGGATCGGATTGATATGCGCGAGGACGAACCGGCCGGCGGGAAGCTGGTCGGAGCTTTCGACGTCGATCATCTTCGATTGCCCGGCGGGCCGGATGGTCACCTTATTACCGCCGGCAATCGCCCACTGGGCGGCCCGGCGATCGGGATCGACTTGGTTGGCTCCCGCTGCCGCAAGGGGAACTGGCTGGGGCTCCGGCGCCCCGTTCCATTCGATCTTGCTACTGGGGAGCGCCGCTTGCAGCTTCGCCACGCCGGCGGCGGTGACTTTGGTCTTGCCGAGGTTAAGGTCGACAAGCGACTTGAGGTCGGCCAGGTGTGCGAGCCCCGCATCCGTAATGCCTGTTCCAACCAATTTCAATGTGGTCAGCTTCGTCAAGCCCTTGAGCTGTGCCAAGCCGGCGTCGGTGATCGGGTCGCGATCCAATTTGAGGTTCGTGAGACCGCTCATCCGGCCGATATGCGCCAGGCCGGCATCCGTGATCGGATTGTCGGCCAAACTGAGCTTGCTCAGTTCATCGTGAGCAGCGAACGGCTCCAGGTTCGCGTCGTGAACGCCGCAGCCGTCGGCATAAAGGGTCGGCAGGACGCGCACGCCGGCAATCTGCTTCAGCCCCGCACTGGAGAGCGGGCACTGAGAAAGCGTGATGTTCCGGAACTGCCGGCCGGCAAATGGGGCGAAACCATCGCCGGTTACGGGCACCTCAACCAGATAGATGCCGACCGGCTCGGGGGCCGCGGCCAACATGGCCAGGGCTTTGTCGTCGAACGTTTTGAGACGCGTAAAGTTGAACTCGAGGATCTTCGGCTCCGCCGGCAAATCGGCCAGTAGCGTGACGTTGGTGGAGCGGCCCGCGACAACAACGCTTCCGCCCAGCTTGATGGCCCACTCGGCCAACTCTCGCGGCGTGCGTTGGTCCGGCACGGGCTGCGGGGCGTCCTGCATTCGCAGTACTCGAAAACCGTGGCTGTTGGTGCGCAGAGCCCGCGTGCCGTAGTTTCGACCGGCGGAACGGCAGGAGGCCGCCGAGTACTGCCAGTGACCGCCGCGACTCACACGACTGGACCCGGAAGATGGGCCAAACGGGTCGGCGGATTGAAATTGTGCATAGTAGCCCGCTGAGAAGGCATCGTGGCACCACTCCCAGACGTTGCCGTGCATGTCGAACAGACCGAACGCATTGGCAGTTTTCAAGCCCACGGGCCGAGCCTTGCTACCCGAGTTCTTGCCGAACCAGCCGTAATTGTCGAGCATCGCCGGGTCGTCGCCGAATGAGAACTGCGTGGTCGTGCCGGCCCGGCAGGCATATTCCCATTCGGCTTCGGTCGGCAGGCGGTAGCCCGTGCCGGACGCCAGCAGAACCCAGCCCCTCTTTGTCATCCTGACGGTAGCAAGGTTTCAGTTTCTCCTGGTCGGAGAGCCAGTTGCAGAATTGCACGTCGTCGTTCCAGGTAACTTGCGTCACCGGCGAATCGTCGTCGACAGCGTAGCCCGGGCGTCGCCAGGTCATCTTTTTCTTCTCCGGCGTGACCTTCTCATCGGGTGTCATTCTCGCATCGTTACCGGACCCAAACTGCTCGGCCTCGGTCACATGCTTGGTAGCTTCGACAAACTTTTTGAACTGCCCGATCGTCACTTCGGTCGTGCCCAGCCAACTGGGCTTCGTGAGCGTGACACGATGTTGAGGCCCTTCCTCTTTCAGGCGCCCCCAGGTGTAGTCAACAGGCGTGAGCTTCGCGTCCTCCGCCATTCTCATGCCCAAGGCATTCTGCTCCGGCGTGCTTCCCATCAGAAACTCGCCGGGCGGGATCAGCACCAGTTTCATGCCTAACGTGTTGGTCTGTTCGACCGTCGTGCCCAGATGCGTGGCCCAGGCGGTTTGATGGGCCTTGGCCTGCTGAGCATCGAAGGGGGCGACGGCCGGCGGAGGGGCCGGCGAGCCGGGGGCCGAAGGCTGGGAGTTTGCCGCGCCGTTCCACTCGATCTTGCAACCGGGCAGTGCTTTTTGCAACTTCGCCACTCCGGCGGCGGTGACCTTCGTGCTCATAGCTCGAAGTACAGTGAGTGTCTTGGTTTTCTCCAATTGCGCCAGAGCGGCATCGGTGACGCCGGTGCCGTTAACCACGAGCAACCCTAATTTCGGCAAGCGCGAGATCAGCTCCAACGCGGCATCCGTGACCGGAGTGCGGTCGATGTAAAGGGTTACCAGGTCTGGTTGTCGGCCGATCAGTTCGATGAGTGGATCATCGGTCAGCTTGCCGTTGCCGGCATAGAGCGACCCGCTCAGTTTCAGCTCGCCGATCCGCGTCCAACCTTCGCGGCTGATCAGACAGCCGGATACCGTCAAAGCGGTAAATGTTCGTCCCGCAAATGCGTCGAATCCCGCTCCGGTGACGTTAGTGCCTTCAACCGCAAGAGATAACGAGCCGTGTTTCAGAGCGGCCAGTTGCCGCAGGCCCGCGTCGGTGATGCCGGTCTCGATCAATCCGATTGTCGCCGGCAGAGGCCAGCGGACCATGTGCGCAATCGCGTCGTCGTCGATGGCCTTGAGCTTGTCGTAACGGACGCCGGTGAGCTTGAAATCCTTGGCGGCGATTTGTTCGGCAGTTACCCCCAGATAAACACCGCCGCTCCCCGCGTTCACCTTACCGCCGACGCGGAGCGTCCACTCGGCCAGCTCGCGCGGTGTTTTGATATCGGGGAAATCGAGCTTCGCAAGCGGGGCCGGGGCCGGCTCAAGCCGCGACCACTTGGCCGCCACGATCTTGCCGTCGTAGCCGTGGCCGGTGGCGTCGTGGGCCACGTCGCCGGTGCCTTCGTCGAGGTGATAGAGCAGGATCGTCTCGACGTCGGGCTCGTGGCGGACTTGCGGCGTGAAGTCTTTGTCGTAGCGGGCGACCTTCGAGATGCGAGCCTCGGAGATCGCGCCGGTGAAGAACCGTGCGACGGACATCGTGCCTTGCGGGTCGGCGCCAATGAGAAACGGCGACGGTGAGGGCTTGTAGGGCCCTCGCATGGCGATGCGTTGTTGCAGTTTGCCGTCGACGTAAAACCGGATTTCGGATTTCCCATCGTAGAGGCCGGCCAGATGAACCGGCCGATTGAGCGGCGTTGGGGCTTTTTCCCTCGCTTCGATGTAGCCGGCGCCGTCGTGAACGAAAAGGGACGCGTGAACGGTTCCATCGCCGACGCGGGCGCGGCGGATAAACAGCCCAGACTGGTCGGAATCGCCTAGCAAATTCTCGCCCGCGTCGTCCGCAAAGTCCGTGCGGGCGACGTTAAACCAGCCTTCGACCGTGATCGGCGTGTCGCCGGTGTACTTCCACTTCGGCACCGCGACGTACGTGCTCTTGCCGTCGAATTCGAGCTTGGCGGTCTGGCTGCCAACGCGCCCTCATCCGGCCTCGACCAACGCTTAGCCGCGTCGGTGCCCGCACCTTTTGCCGGAGGGAGAAGGGCTGGGGCAGGGGGTGGATCGACGACGTTTTGCACCGCGATGGAGCCGCCGGGGGGCACCGAGATCGGCACCTTGTCGGTGCTTTCGACCTTGATCTCGGCGACCTTCTCGCCGCGACTGTTGTAAACGTAAACGATCACGCCCAGCAGCATGAACAAGAACCCGGCAGCGCCGGCGCCGGCCAGCAGCTTGATGTTCTTGCGGGGCGGGCCTGTCCCCGCCGGCTCAACGTAAGGCTCGACCGGGGCAATCGACTGCAGGCGGGAATTGCCGAAGGCCACCGTCATCTCGGATTCTTCGGTGGCCGACGACGATAATCTGCTGATCGTTGCGGACGATGAGGGCGAAGTCGCACCGGACTGGCAGCGCTCCAGATCGGCTGCCACCTCCGTCATCGTCTGGTAACGTTCGTCGACCTTCTTGGCCACCATCTTCTGGAAGACGGCTTCCAGGCAGTCTGAAACGCCGTCTCGGGCCTTGCGGAGTTCGGGAATCGGATGGAATTGGTGAGCGATGAGTTTGGCCGTCACCGTATCGCAGTCGTAGGTCGGCCTCCCGGTAAGCAAGTAGTAGAGCGAGCAGCCGAGGCTATAAATGTCAGCCCTTGAATCGGCCTGTTTCGTGTTCAGGGCCTGCTCGGGACTCATGTAGTCCACGGTTCCCATCACCGCCCCGGTTCCCGTCAGCTCGGCCTGGGGGGCTGCGTTGCCGCCTCCGCTAATTCGGGCCAACCCCATGTCGAGAATTCTGACGGTGCCCTTCTTATCCAGCAGTAAATTGGCGGGCTTGATGTCTCGATGGATGACGCCTTCGCCGTGAGCGAACTCCAGACCACGAGCGGCTTGGAGAATATAGTTGACGGCTTTGGCAACGGGGCATGGCCCGTCTTTTTTGACCAGCGCCGAAAGGTCGCGCCCCTCGACGTATTCCATGACGAGGAAGTGGACGCCGTTGGCTTGGTCAGCGTCCAACGCGGGAACTATGTTTGGATGGAATAACTTGGCTGCCGCTTTGACTTCTCGTTCGAAACGGGCCGACGCGGTGGCATCTTCCGTCATGGCGGCAGGCAGCATCTTGATCGCCACAATACGATCCATGCGGCGATGCTCAGCCTTGAAGACCTGCCCCATGCCACCGGCCCCGATCTTGTCGAGAATGGTGTAGTTACCCAGGATCAGCGACTTGGCCCGGCCCTTGTAGATTTCCTGGACCTGGTAATCGGTGAGTTGCTTGCTCTGGACGAGTTGCCGGGCAAGTTCCTGGGCATCCTTCGGGCTGGCCTTTGGCGGGATGAAATCTTCGAGCTTGCCGGGTGAAATGATCCCGGAATCGGTCAACTCTTTCACGAAGGTTTCGAGAGGGACTTCCATCGCGCAATCCGGAGCGTAAGAAATCGAGCTTCGATTATAGCCTCCTCCTCAAGGAGCCGGACAGAGCCGCAAACTCTTTCTGCTGGATTATTTGTGAGACCAACCGCCCTTATTTTTAACGACAAAATGCGGCGAAGAAGAATTAGCCGGAAATGAACGGAAATGAGGAGCCGGCACCGTCTGGATCGAACACAGGCTCGCCAACGACACAAAGGAAACCATTGGACATTCTTCGCGCCCTTACTGTTCAATCAAAAACTTGACGTCAGGCACAGGAGTGCCGTGGCCCGGACGCTGGTTCGCGATGTCCGTCGCGTCAAATCGCTGGGATGAGTGACACGCGCGGGACCGAGTGCCAACGCGGTATGCCGAGTGCTTCTGGCGCCCTTGCAGGGATCCAATCCTCCAAGGTTTACCACGTCCCAGGGGTTCACGTCCCTGGCTAATGACGGGCACCCCTCCGCGGTTCGGAATTGACTAACAACTCCACTCCGGGGTGCGAAATCAACTGCCCCGCGTCCGACTTGGCCCGCTGAACCGACGCCGGATTTGGCCGGCGTCGAGCGGCCCGCCGTGACCGACGTAAACGTTGGTGATCGGCAGTTCCAGCACCGTTTGAATGCTGGCCAGATTCTGCTCCAAATCGTCGATGAAATAGGTCAGCCCCGGCGTGCGATCCAGCACATAGCCACCAAGAAAGCCGCCCATCAGCAGGTCGCCGGCCAGCAAATCTCCCTCGTCCAGCAGCACCGAGATCGATCCGGACGTGTGTCCCGGAGTTGCAAGGACGCGGCCGGCGACGCCAAACACGTCCAACCGGGCATTTTCGTCGATCAGTAGATCGGGTTCAAAGGGCTCAGTCCACTGCGTCCGCGCCAGCCATGGCTTCAGAATGCGTCCGAGCAGGCAAGTCGGCAGAAGCTCCGGGTTGCGTCCCGCGCAACGCGGCCACATCGGCCGGATGGATGGCGATCGGCGCACCCGTGAGTTGTTTGAGTTCCGCGGCGCTGCCGAAATGGTCGACGTGACCGTGCGTGAGCAGAATCAGCGAGACATCGTGCGGCTGAATGCCGTGCCGCGTAAGCGTTGAATGATCGTTTTCGCGTTGCCCGGACTCCCCGCATCGACAATGATCGTGCGGTCTTGCTGCACCAAGAACACGTTCGACATCAACAACCGGACCGGCAGGACACGAGACATCATATAGCGAGCAGTTTGGGGCGCGGCAAGGACGGGGGTGTGAAGGCTGCGCCGTTCTAGCCGGACGACGTACGGCTGACAAGGGTCGGACCGTCGGGAGCCTTGCTTAAGGTGGTGCGAGTTAGATTTAATTGCATTTTCAAGTACTTTTAAATAGACTTGCTTTAGCCCTCTTGGCGGATTTGTGAGGTCCTGCCGGCCCAGAGCGAGAATGCTTGTATTTGCTTGAAATAAGTGTCTGTGGGGGTTACGATTAAGGTTCTGAAATTATTCAGTCAATCTCATTGGTGTTGGCGTGTTTGCGCCATCGCGCATAATTTCGCATCGAGTCCGCGTCGCGTGAATTGCCGGTTTACCAATTCATCCACCGCTCCTGAAGGGAATTCTCAGATGGTCGGGACCAAGGCTGGCTTATCGCGGTCAGTGACTTTACGAGTCGTGTCCTTGCGAGCCATAGTAGCGAGCGTAGCGCTTGCTTGGTGCGGTTTTGCGACCGCTCAAAACAGTGTCCTGACTGAGCTCTATGGCAACGGCGCACACGACTATTTTTCCGGCAGATACTCTCAAGCGTACGCCGATCTATCTGCCGCCGTCTCGGGCGGGAGCAAAGATCCGCGAGTGTTCTATTTTCGTGGTTTCGCATTAATGAAAATGGGGCGCGAGTCCGAGGCCCAGGCGGACTTCAAAGCCGGCGCCGCTTTGGAGAGCACCGATCTCAGCCAGTTTTATCCGGTTGGCAAGTCGCTGGAGCGCGTGCAAGGATCGGCTAGACTAGTGCTCGAACGGCAGCGCTCCGTGGCCCGTGCCGAAGCCTACCAGCGGCAACAGGCGCGCAGTACGCAGCGCTATGAAGAGCGTCGCAGAGCCGAAACCACCGTGCTACGCCAGCAGCCGACAGATCGTCAGGCAGTAGCCGCGGCCGCGGCGGTCGAGGAACTGCCTGCGGCAGGCGCTGCGCCGGCTGCGGCCTCCGTCCCGGACACCGACGATCCCTTTGCGGAAAAGCCGGCCGGCAAGGCGGCAATGCCTGCCGGTGATGCACCGGCAGCGGACGATCCGTTTAGCGATGCCCCCGCCAAGCCAGCCAAGCCTGCGGCGAATGCCGCTGATGATCCATTTAGCGATGCCCCGGCAAAGCCGGCCAAACCTGCGGCCGAAGCAGCCGACGATCCGTTCGCGGACGCACCGGCAAAGCCGGCTAAAGCAGCGGAGCCGGCGGGCGAGCCGGCCAATGACCCGTTCGCGGATGCTCCCGCAAAACCTGCGAAGGCTGCGGAAGCCCGGGGCGCGGCGGAAGAAGCCATGCCGGCCGAGGAACCTGCGGCAAAGCCTGCGAAGGCGGCCCCCGCTGAGGCTGCCGACGACCCGTTCGCTGCCGAACCGCCGAAGAAGGCGGCTGCCGCCGCCATGCCTGCCGAGGAGGCTATGCCCGCGGACGACGCGGCACCGGCCGCGAAGAAGCCGGCCAAGGCTGCTACGGAAGACGATCCCTTTGGGGCTGCCGAAGCAACACCACCAGCCGCCAAGGCGCCTGCGGCCAAGAAGCCGGCTGGCGGAGGCGACATGGCCGACGATGACCCGTTCGCCGCCGAACCGCCCAAGAAGGCCGCCGCTGGCGCCATGGCTGCCGAGGAAGCTGCGCCCGCCGCCGATGCTCCGGCCAAGAAATTCGCCAAAGGAGCGCCTACGGTTGAAGATCCGTTCGGCGCCGTGACGCCGCCGGAAGAGGCTATGGAAGGGGCGGCGGGTAAAAAGACTGCCAAAGGGCCGGCCAAGAAGCCAGTCGCCAGGGCTAAAGCCAAAGCCGCCGAAGACATGGCTGGCGGCGAAGCGCGCAATCCATTCGCCGACGATGCCGTAGACCCAGCCGCCCTGGCGCAGCCGACGCTACGGGGCCAGCCAAATCCGGAGCCGGAACTCCGAAAGGGGCCGCAGCCAAACGGGCTGCCAAGGCCAAGGCCGCCGCCGCGATGGCGGAAGAAGACCCGTTCGGCGCCAACAGGGCCACCGCCCCCGCGATGGCCGAAGAAGACCCGTTCGGCGCTAAGTGAAATTCGGTAATCCGGTGCAGACAAAACAGTCGCGCCAGTGACCGAGCAAGTGTGCCAGTGGCCGCCGCCATCAGCTGACTTACGCCGGGCGTTCGCTTTATGCAGCGCTGACAGTTATAAAAACTCCCGCCCCAAACGCTCTCCCACTTTCTCGTCCGAGACCGGCTTATGCGATCCCTCCTCGTCGTGGCGCTGCTATTCATTAGCATCGTTGCTACTGCCCCTGCGGCCAAAGCCGCGCCAACCCTGCAACGCGTGTCACCGCGCGGACTGCAAGCGGGCGCTACCACAACCTTGTTGCTCGAAGGAGACGGCTTGCTCCCCGATCCGCAATTGCTGGTCACGGGCGTCCCGTTGACAAAGCAAACGGTCAAGCCAGGCGCGACCGCGAAGCGCGTTGAGATCGAAGTCGCCGTGGACGCGTCCGCCACGGCCGGCATCTTCATCTTGCGGCTCGCGGCGCCAGGCGGGGTTTCCAATGCCCAGGCCATCGGCGTCGGCAATATGCCGGAACTGCCGTTCAGTCCGCAGACTTTGTCGCTCCCGGTTGGCGCTCAGTGGCAATCTTGCCGGCAGCACGGTCATGGCCACCACGTTCGCGGGTCATCGCGGGCAGCGAATTGTGGCCGACGTCCTCAGCCGCCGCTTGGGCGCGGCCACGCAGCCGATCGTTCACATTTACAACGCGCGCGGCACTCAGTTGGCCTGGAGCCCCGGCATGCGGTCTCTGGCCGGCGATGCCCGCTGCCAACTCGTGTTGCCGACCGACGGCGAATATCGCATCGAATTGCACGACGCGTTGTTCCGCGGAGCTGAACCGAGCCACTTTCGACTCAGCGTGGGCGATCTCGACTATGCCGACTTCGTGTTTCCCTTAGGGGTGCAGCGGAACAGTCGAGTTAACGTTGACCTGGTCGGCACGAACCTTCCACCCGATCACGCGCAAGTCGAGTTTTCGGCCGGCCCTTTTGCGGGCACGCAGCCGGCGCCATGGCCGGCGTTGGCATCTGTCGGCGTCGCGTCTTCTGGTGGTGCGCTGCATCTATCCGGCGGCCGGCCGGTCGTGCTCGTGAGCGACTACGCGGAACTGGCGGAGAATCCCGCGGCTGCCGGGCTCAACGAACTATCGGCGGCTCCTGTCGGAGTGTCCGGCCGCCTGCTTAAGCCGGGCGAAACCGACGCTTATCGCTTGCCCGTCACGGCGGGTCAGCAGTTACGCTTTGAGGTCCAAGCCGATCGGCTCGGGTCCCCCGTCGACGCCGTACTTAGCGTGGGGAATGAACAGGGGGGCCAACTCGCCTCCAACGATGATCGGCCGGGGACAAAAGATCCGGGCCTCGATTACAAAGTTCCGGCCGGCACGAAGACGCTGATTATCAAAGTTCGCGATCTCTATGGCGCCGGCGGGCCAGACCACCTGTACCGGCTCAGTGTCGAGCTGGTTAGTCAGCCGGATTTCGCGTTGTCCTTGACAGATGATCGGGTGCAAATTCCGGCCGGAGGCAACACGTTGCTACGGGTGAATGCAAAGCGGGAAAACTATCGAGGGCCGATCAAACTTCTGCTGGACGGCCTACCGGGTAAAGCGACCGCGGAGATCGCGGAAATTCCGGCCAATGTCGACCAGGCGCTCATCACCTTGAGCGTGCCGGCCATCGAAGCCCCCTCGGCTGACAATACGGTCGCCGCTCAAAACGCAGCTTCATGGCAAAGCTCGCTGGCCCCGGTGTTTTCCGTCCGCGGCGAGAGCACCGGAGTCGAGCCGTCGGTGACCCGCGTGGCAACGTTGGACAATTCCACGGTCTATAAATATCAGCCGTGGCTGGGCAGTCAACTGGCCGCCGCGATTGTGCCGCCGTCGCCGTTGGCATTGGTCTGGGAGCCATTCAGCGCCGACGCGACATTGGTCCCGGGCATGCCGCTTCCCGCCGATGTGCAAATCGCCCGTGCGGACAGCGCCAAGGGGGCGGTCCACGTAAGCCTGATCACGAGCCAGATTACGCCGAAGAAAACCGTCAAGGTCCCGAATAAGCCGGATCAGTCGGTAGACGCTATCGAACGCACGATTCGCCTGGCGGGCGAAATACAAGTGCCGGCCGATCAGTCGGCGGCCAAGGGTTCGATCGTCGTCCCCGGCGACTTGCCCCTGCTCCAGTACGACTTGGCATTGCAGGCTGACTTGCTGGGGGCCGACAACAAGACCGTGGTCGCTTCGGTCTTCACGCCTGTCCGGCGGATGGAGACCGTCGCGCCGCTTAAACTGGAATTGACAAGCGCCGCAAAAACCGAGGCTCCAGCCGGTGTGGGTGCGGTCGGCAAGCTGTCGGGCAAGCTCGGCGCGCGCCGCAGGGTTCAACGTCGCAGCGAAGATCATGCTGACCGGTTTGCCGAAAGAGGTGACATCTCCCAGCGTGCTGGTGGCGGCTGACGCCAACGACTTCGAACTGACGGTCAATTTCCGTTTTGGCACTGCCGCCGGCGACCTGAAGGGGGTCAAACTGGTGGCCATCAGCAATCCCGATCCCAAGAACCCGGAGATCGAGGCTCGTTCGAACGAAATTCCGCTGGAGCTCAAAATCGTGGCGGGCGAGAAGCCGCCGGCCGAGCAGCCGCTGGCCATTTTTGAAGACCAGGAGGACTTCGTAGCCAATCTCAAACAGGGGGCCGGTAAGGCGACCTTGATTGCCGACGAGAAGTATTCCGGCACGGCCAGTTGCAAAGTAACGCCCGACCAGAAGTTCAACACCGCTCTGCCCGGCCTGAGTGTTAAGATTCGCCAAAACCCCGGGCCCGGCGAATATCGCTTTCTGCAGTTCGCCTGGAAAAAGACAGGCGGCCAGACCATCTGCATCCAGTTGGCGCACGACGGCAAATTTGGTCCCAGCGATGGCAAGCCGGCCAAATTCCGTTATCACGCCGGCCCCGGACCGGAGCCCTTCGGCGGCTCGCTGTCGGTCGACAACAAGCTTTCGCGCGACTTCACGCTCGTGACGCGGGACCTTTTCGCCGACTTCGGTGAATTCACGTTGACCGGGTTGAGCCTGGCGCCTGTCGACGGGGCCGATGCCGTGTTCGACCACATTTATCTTGGCCACGACCCCATCGATTTCGAGTTGGTCAAGCCGTAGAGCTATTCCACCTCGGGCAATTCCTGGGGAGATTCCTCCGGTACTTCCTCCGGCGGTGCGCCACAAAGCGGTAGCCGGCGCCGCGAACGCTCAGGAAATGCTTTGGCCGGGCCGGGTCGATCTCGAAGTACTTCCGCAAGTTCACGATGAAATTGTCCACCGTGCGAGTCGTGGGCATGTGGTTCATGCCCCATACGTGCTCGAGCAATTGGGCGCCGCGTGACCACCAAGCCTTCGTTTTCCACGAAGTAGCGCAGCAGTTTCATTTCGGTGTGCGTCAACCGCACCGGCTCTCCGGCAACGCCGACTTCGAAGGTGTCGAAGTTGATCGTGGCGCGGCCAAATTCATAGGTTGCGCCGACTGCGGTGTGGTCCGGCGACGGTTTTGCGCGAGACCGCCGTGCCAGCAGGTTGCGGGTCATGCTCAGCAGCTCGTCCAGCTCGAACGGCTTTTGCAAATACTGGTCCGCCCCCACGTCGTATCCCCGAATGCGGTCTTCGACCAAGGTGCGGGCACTGAGCATTAAAACCGGCACCTGGTTTCCTCGCTCCCGCAACGATTCGCAAACCGCGTAACCGCTCATGCCCGGCAGCATCAGGTCCAGGATCACAAGATCGAAGGCTTGCGGATCGCTCTCGAACCGCTCCAGCGCGCCCCGTCCGTCGCCGGCGATATCCACGTCATAGCCCTCGGCTTCCAGGTTGTATTTGATGCCGATCGCCAAATGATCTTCGTCCTCGACGACCAGGATGCGTTTCATGGTTTCACGATTCGCGTTTAACTGAAAATATCTTTTAGCGCGAATTATAAAGGAAGAAGAATTTTTATAAGGAAAGCAGAAAAACAGGAACGCACAAGGGCCAGGGACGAGAGCAGGGAAAGAGTATTGCGGCTTTAACCGGGCGTGGTGTTTCCTCTTCTTCCTGCCTTCCTTATAAAAAGCTTCTCAACTTAGAATCGTCGTAAGTCGTCGGACATCCGCTCAATTTTGCGCGCGCTCCTGGCCTGCGCTCAAGCTGTCATGAGTCGCAGGTTCATGTTGCGGGATCGCCGGCAGGCCGGGCAATTGCACTTCAAAGACGGTGCCACTTTGGCCCGGGCGGTCGTGAACGGTGATGCTGCCGTGCAGCCGCCGGACGAGGGTCCGAACGATGAACAGTCCTAGTCCGGTGCCGGTTTTGGCCCGTTCCAACTCGTTGCCAAGCCGCACGAAGCGGCCGAAGATCTTTCGCCGCAGCTTTGGCGGAATGCCTGACCCATTGTCGGCAATTCGGGTAAGTACTTTGTCCGGGCCGAGCGGATGGGACTCGATTTCAACCAGGGGCGGCGATCCGCCGTACTTGATCGCATTGTCGATCAAGTTGCGAAAGACCATTTCGATGTCGATTTGCCTGGCCCGCACGGTGGTTGGCAGTACATGGATGCGGACGGTCTCGGGAGGCAGGTGATAGCGCAGCCGGGCCGTTTCGCGCAGCTCTCGAGCACGGTCGCCAGGGCAACGTCGGTCACATCGCCGTCCACCGGGTGCTGGTCCAATTGGGCCGCGTCGAGCATGTGATTGATGAGCGTATCGAGCCGTTCCAAGTCATCCAGCATGAAGCGGTAAAAGTCGGCCCGTTGGACCTCGGTGACCGTGCGCCGCGAGAGGGTTTGCAGATACAGCTTGAGCGACGCGATCGGGGACTTCAGCTCGTGAGTGACGCTATCGATAAAATTCGACTGCCGCTGGTTGAGCCGGATTTCCTTGATCGAGATCAGCAGGTAGAGCACGACGCCAACCAGCACTAACACCAGGAACACGGTGCCGACGGCCAACAGCACCCAATACAAAGCCGACCGATCCGCCTGGGCCGCGGTCAGCGCACCCAGCCGACGATCAGCGCCATGACCAGCACGATCATCACGACGCCCAGAGTAATCGGCCAACCTAACGATGTGCGCATGCGGAATTACGATGATCAGGAGTTGATGAGCCAACGCGTGAATCAGGAGACGGGGACGGGAAAAATTTTAATAAGGAAGGCAGGAAGACAGGAAGAAGTCAGGAAGCGATAGAGCCGGCAACTTCCCCGGCTCCGCTTCCTAGCTTTCTTCCCTTCCTGTCTTCCTGCCTTCCGTATAAAAAATCTTCCTGCCTTCCGTATAAAAAATTTGCCGGTGTTACGGCTTGCCGATGGCGTAGAGATGCTTATCGCCGCGCATGTAGATTTGCCCGTGGCTGATCGCCGGCGAAGCGTACGTCGCTTCACCCAGTGAATTCTCGGCGACGATGTCGAGCTTCGGGCCAGGCCGCACGACGGTCATCTTGCCGTCGTCTGCAAGAAAATAGACCAGCCCGCCGGCTGTCACCAGCGAGGCGCTGAAATGCGTGCCCAGTCGTTCCATCCAGACGCGGTTGCCAGACTCCGCCTCAAAACAACTGGCGACGCCTCCATCGGACACCACCAGGAAATAGTCTCCCGCGGCAATTGGAGAGGGCACGTACGAGGCCCCTTTCTTGGTCCGCCAAGCGATGTCGGCGTCGGACACAACGCCGTTCCCGTCCGGCCGAATCGCCAGCAAATGCAGCTCCGGAAAGCCGGCCGTCAGGAAGAGTAACTTGCCGTTAAAAACCATCGAAGCGACGAACTGCTCGGTTGGCCCCGAAATCATCCAGTGCTGCGAACCGTCGTGCGGATCGTAGCTGGCCACGCACTTCGAGCCTGCCAGGATCATCTGCGTACGGCCGTCGATTTCGCGAATGATGGGCGTTGAATAGCTGCGGGTCTTGTTTTCCCGTGGCACTTTCCACAGCGTGCTGCCGCTCTCGTCGGTCGAGCGCTACGATATAGGAATCGCCGTCATGGTCGCCGTTGACGATTACCTTGTCCTTGAACAGCACGGGGCAACTGCAATAACCGTGGACGCTGGAAAACGTGCCTGGACGGACCATCCATTGCTGCTTCCCGCTGTAGTCGTACGCCGCGACGACCATCTCGTGCTGATCAAGAAACGTCACGTAAACGCGCTCACCGTCGGTGGCCGGAGTGCTGGAGGCGAAGCTATTGAGCTGGTGCTTCTTTTCCAACAGGCTCTCCAGCACTACTTGCTGCCAAAGTTCCTTGCCGTTGGTTCGGTCGTAGCACGCCAGCACGCGCTGATGCTCATTTTCCAGACAGGTGACGACGAAAATCCGGTCGTCCCACACGATCGGCGAAGCGTGGCCGTGTCCGGGAAGCGGCGTCTTCCAGGCCACGTTCTCCTCGCCGCTCCAGCGGACTGGCACGCCGGTTTCCTGGCTCGTTCCATCCCCGCGCGGGCCACGCCAGCAGGGCCAATTTTCAGCCCCGGCGGCCAGGTTGAGAGTTCCCTGCAACCCAATGACAAAGGCGACCAAAAGTTTTTGAATCATGGCGAGGCAATCAGTCAAGGGTTTAATAGGGTGGGACAGGGGGCGAGGCGACGTGGCGTCCATTCTAAAGCCAAACGGCTGGGATTGAAACGCTTCTCTAGCCGAACATTCGCCAAACATTCGGCGACCCCGGCATTTCCGGGTTCGCTTTCCGGCTTCCTGTCGTCTCCATGAAAACTTCCGCCTCCCGCCTATTCAATCTCGTACACATGGCTGGTCTGATTGGGGATAAACACGGAAAAGCCGTCCGCGGCCAGCGCGTTCGTCGTCAGTTGGCAGATCCGCAGATTTTGGCGGCCGCCTCGGTCCAGCACCAGTCGCACGGTTGCGTTCTGGCGTAAGTTCACCAGGTTGATCAATTCCAGCGGCAGGCGAATCTGACCGCTGACGCCGCTCGGCCGGAAGCAGCCGGCCACCAGCAACAGCCGGCCGGCTCCTTCCTGGAACCGGGCAAATGTGTACAGATCATCCGGGCAGTCGGAAAAACGGGAGCTGCGGTTGAAATACTTGAGACCCCAATAGCCGTCGCCCCGGATCGCCGGATCCTGGCAGAGCGCCAATAGGGCTGCGTAATAACGGCGCAGATCCCATTGAGACGCGGACAATCCGCCCCCATCGTATGCATGCTGGTTGACCCATTTCACGAACTCGGGCATACACCAATAATCGAACGTCGTGGTTCGCCCGCAGTTCGTACTGAATCCCGCGGCTCCCGCCCCCGGCTCGCCCACTTCCTGGCCGTTCAGAAACAGCACCGGGCCATTGCCGAATAAGTATTGCAGCGGCGCAAGTTGATATCCCGCGTCGGCCGAGCCGAACCCTGAGTCGCCGGACCACGTGCCCTGCGCCAGCGGCGAGGCAATCCGCCGCTCATCGTGATTTTCGAGATAAACCAGGCGAGCGGTGCGCTCTTGCACCGTTAGCGGAGTCACCGTCCGATCGTAATCGTCGGCCGGTCCGCTGCGCAGGTAAATCCGCTTCAGGGCATCGTACGAAGAGGATTGATACACGGCATCGAAACCGGCGGCGACCAGCACGTCGGGGTCGTTCGACGGGTAGCCAGGGCCTCCGTTCGAATACGCTTCAGCCAGGAACAGGCAGGCCGGATCGCGCCGGCGGCTACCTGAAATCAGGTATTGCCAGGCTTCACGTGGGATCATGTGGGCCATGTCGCAGCGGAAGCCGTCAACTCCTTTCGCTTGCCAGTAGGCGAGCACCTCGTCCATCAGCGTCCAGGTGCGCGGCAGCGGATCATAATGGCCGGTGCCGTTGACGAAATCATAGCCGTAGTTGAGTTTGACGGTTTCATACCAGCGGCCCGCATCCGGCCGGGGACTCGTGCAGTTGTCGCCGGTGACTTTGGGGACATGGCCCGGTCCGCCATCTTCCGGCGGAAAACTTCCGTCAAACACAAAGCCGGGGGGATTCCACCAGGGAGGCCGGCTCAGTCGCAGCCGCTGATTGGGCGGGTCAACGAGATAAAAGTAAGCGTTTTGCGGATCAAAGAACTTTGTTTTGTTGTCGTGCAAGCCGAAGTCGGCCTCCGGCCTGACCACCGAGCGATACCCGCGAGCCACGTGGTTCGGCACACAATCCAGGATCGCCCGCATGCCGGCCGCATGAATCCGCCGAATGAGGTCCTCGAACTCGGCCAGTCGGTTCGGCACGTCGATCGCATAATCCGGGCAGACGTCGAAGTAATCGCGCACGGCGAACATCGAGCCCGCGATTCCCTTGCAAACATCCGGATCATCGGCCTGAAGGCCCGAATAACTGGTCAGCGTCGCCTGGCGCAAACAACCGGTGAGCCAGATATGCGTGGCTCCCAGTTGCCGAATCTCCTGCAAGGCCACAGGATCGATATCGGCGAACCGCCCGCAGTCGTTGGTCGCCAAGGTGCCATTCGGCCGGTTAGTCGTGTTGGTGTTTCCGAAATAGCGGACCACCAGTTGATAGATCACCGGCTTGAGCGGAACTGTCATTAAGAGGCCTTGAACCTTATGCAAATAAATAGAAGTGCGCAGCGTGGTGTTCGTCCGACACGGCTAAAATGGAAACCCACAGAATTCTAGCTCAACAACGGTTTGAGCGTTACGCTGTTTTAACCGCGCTCACCAGCTTGGTGAGGGAGCTCTTGGCATCGCCAAACAGGATGGCGCACTTGGGATCGTAGAACAGCTCGTTCTCGATGCCTGCAAAGCCCGGATTCATGCTGCGCTTCAGCACGATAATGCTCTTCGCCTGATCGGCATTCAGGATCGGCATGCCGTAGATGGGGCTGGACTGATCGTTGCGGGCCGCCGGGTTCACTACGTCGTTGGCGCCGATGATCAAGGCCACATCGGCCCGGCTGAACTCGCCGTTGATCTCGTCCATTTCGAACAGTTTGTCGTAGGCCACGTTGGCCTCGGCCAGTAGCACGTTCATGTGCCCCGGCATGCGACCCGCCACGGGATGAATGGCGTACTTCACCTCGCCGCCTCGTTCTTCGATCAGCTCGGCCAGTTCCCGAACCTGGTGCTGAGCTTGAGCCACCGCCATGCCGTAGCCCGGCACGACAATGACGTGCCGGGCATAGCCCAACTGAATGGCGGCATCTTCCACCGACACGCTGCGCACCGTCTTGTCGGAGGCTGCCGTGTTTCCGCTACTGCTTGCCGTGGTGGCGCCAAAGGCTCCGAACAGCACGTTCGAGAACGAGCGGTTCATGGCCTTGCTCATCAGAATCGACAACAAGAAGCCGCTGGCTCCGTCCAAGGCGCCGGCAATGATCAGGACGTTGTTCTGCAAGGCGAAGCCGGTTGCGCTGGAAGCCAGCCCGGCGTAGGAATTGAGTAGCGAGATGACCACCGGCATGTCGGCCCCACCGATCGGCACGACAATCAATACCCCCACCGCCAACCCCAGGAAGACCATCGTCCAAAAGGCGAACACGCTGAGCGGATTGAAAACCAAATAGATAAAGATGATGACCGCCAACACGAACATCGAGATGGTCGATTCATTCTGGAACTTATAGGTGATCGGCGCTGGGGAGGATTCCCTGCAACTTGCCGAATGCCATCAAGCTGCCGGTGATCGTCAGTGAACCGAACATCACCTCGAAGCCCAGCGCCGCCATTTCGACGTGCGAGATGTGGCCGTAATGTTCGTGGAAATGCGAAATGCCAACCAGCGTGGCCGCCAGAGCTGCCGAAGGCATGCGAAATGGCCGTTCGCTGCGGAATGGCCGTCATCGGCATCCAAATCGAAATCGCAGCCCCAATGCCGGAGCCGATGATCAGTCCAATAATGATCCAGACGAACGTCACGATCTGCTCGTTGAGCAGCGTGCCGATAATCGCGACCAGCATGCCGATTGCGGCCAACTGCATGCCGTGGCGAGCCTTATCCGGGGAGGTAAGCCCCTTGAGCCCCAGGATGAACAGAACGCTGGCTGACAGATAGCAGATTTGAATAAACACATGGCTTGCCGTGAAAGCAGACGCCGCCCCCTCGCCGGGCTCCGCGGCGGATGCAACGACATCGCCCAGAAGCGGCAGAAAACCGCAAAGCGTACAAACATGGTGCATCGGGCTATCACCCTCTTAAGACTGTCGATTCATGGTCCGTGGCGTGGAATGTCTCCCACCGTCGGCATCGCGCGGAGACAGGGGGCAGTCGTTCCACGGGAGCTGGCTCTAACTCTCTTTGCTCTGAACATCTTGAGCATACGGTCGGTGATCATGAAACCGCCGACCACGTTGATCGTGGCTGCGATCACCGCCAGGAATCCCAGGAACTTGCTGAGGGCAGGCTGACTGCCGGCCGCCACCAGCGAACCCACCAGCGAGATCCCGGAAATCGCATTAGTGGCCGACATCAGGGGAGTGTGTAGCAGAGCCGGCACTCGGGTAATCACCTGGTAGCCGACAAACCCCGCCAGCACGAAAACATAAAGCTGGAGAAACGTGAGATTCATTTCGCGGACCCTTAAAACGACTATTCACGTATCGCGACCTAGCTATTTGAAAAAGCGACGCAACCGATGCGGTGCTGGCTCGCTGCGGAGCAAGCACCGGGGCAATGCTACCCTGCTGATCCGGCGCCGCAAGCAAGCAGCGCCCCAGGCGGGCTAGCCCAGCCAGCAGCCAGCTAGAAATTCCCGGCGTTGTCTTGTCGGTGAGTTTTGAGGGTCCCCTGGCCTCGGATGCGTCCTGAAAATCACGGCGGAGGGCCGCATTGCGGGAGGTATATGCCGCATCGCCGCGCAGAGCATGCCCAGTGGGTCGACATGTAGCTGCCGCCTGCGCGGAGCCGCAGATCGCTGTCCCCAGCTTGAAATGCGGTTTTTCCCGTGAATTTGCAAGTGTGGTCGAGGCGAATCCCAGCTCAATTCAATTTAAGGCGGCCGGCACACGAAATGCTTGTCAACCCTTCCCGTGAGGCTTCTTCAAGGCGGTAATTGAACGAGCCTTGGTTCATCCCACCCATGCGTTTGTTGTTAAGTAATTCAAAGGAGCGATCGACACATGACCGTTTCAACGACTCTTTCCTCCACCCTCGTTATCGCACTGGACGTCCCGCCCCGTCTGGCTGCCGCGGCACAAAGTGCCCGAATCGTCGAACTTGTTCAACGACGCTTGCGGGACAGTTCCTACTACTACCTGCGCACCATTTCGTGTGCGTTCGAGGAAGGGGTCTTGACTTTACGCGGTCGCGTGCCGAGCTATTACCTGAAGCAAACCGTGCAGGTTCTGGCCGAAAAAGTCGAAGGGGTTCAGCAGGTCGTCAACCTGGTTGACGTCATGTACCCGGCCGATGTCGTGGCCGTCTGACGTGTTGGCTTGGTTCGCGGGATCTGGCTGCCGAGTGTTCCGGCTACTTGGTCCGAGGGATCAGGTGGAAATCCAGCCCCAGCACGAACAACATCAGGCTGATGATGAACACAAATCCCAGGTAGTGGAAGGCAACCACCACTCGCTCGCTGACCGGTCGACGCAGGATTCCTTCCAGCAGCAGGAAGACCATATGGCCTCCGTCTAGAAGCGGAATCGGCAGGAAGTTAATCACGGCCAGATTGGCGCTGAGCATCGTGAGAAACAGAAGCAATTGGGCGGGCCCGACGCTGGCTGCGTCGGATGCCGCGCTAAAAATGCTTAGCGGGCCCCCCAGGTTCTTCGGCGACACCCGGCCGGTGACCAACGCGTTCAAGAACCGGTAGATCAGCAACGAAGAGTCCAATGTCTCTCGTGCGCCGGCGGTTGCTGCGGCGGCGAACCCCTTGGCCGTATAAACCGTTGTGTCGGTGTCGTTAAGCAGGCCCCGGTCAGGGTTGAACGAATCGCTGGAGTCGATCGGAGTCAGCACCGTGGTGCGGCCATCGGTCAGAGTCAGACGTACCTTGACGCCGGCCGGTACCACTTGCAAGCAATACGAGAAAAACGGCCAATTTGGCTTTTCAGCGCTGAATTCGATCGGTTCGGGGAGTTCCAGCTTCTCCTTGCCGTCTGGAAGCTTGGCATCCCCTTGCAGGAATTCAGCCTTGGCAATTTGATCCCCTTGGACGAAATGGGCAACCGCGGCCGGTTTGCCGTCCTGCTCCAACTCGGCCTTCGCCGCCGGGCTGTCGGGCGCCGTGGCATGGACGATGTTTAGAACCTTGTAGGCAATTCCCAGGGACGGCACCGACATGGGCGTCCCCCCAGGCACAGACTCCTCGTACCACCGGGGTTCGCGGAGTGTAACGGACTTCGGTAGCACCTCGGATTGGCCTCCCGGTGTATCGCGGCGAACCGCAAGGGTAATCGTCTTACCGGCGTCTTCGCCCAGCCGGTCTCCAAGAGTCATGGGGTCGTCGGGGGGTTCGCCGTCGACTTTTTCGATGAAGTCGCCAGGTTTAATGCCTGCCTTGGCAGCGGGCGAATTGTCCTGAACGGCGGTAATCTTGCCGAAGCTCATTTCCAAACCCAGTTCGCGGCGCGGCTGGGGTGGCACCAGGATGTTTTCGGTTTTTTTCCCAGCGTCCCTTTCTTTCTCAGACGCGTTGCCGCGCTCGATCGTGAAATCCAACGGCTTGTCTGCATGCTGAGCCAACTGGGCCACGAAAGCCGTGTAATCGGGCACCGGGGCGCCGCCGACGGCAATAATCGTGTCTCCCCCCTCGAACTTGCCCGTAGCAGCCGCCACGCTCCCCGGCAGCGTCGGCTCCTTGTCGAACAATTGCGTGGTGCGAGCCGGCCGGACCCCGATGGTGGGTCGCAGCCGGTCTTTTTCATCGGTGTCGGGCTTGACGGTCACCCAAAATGGTTCGGCGACGCCGTCGCGGGCGATCTTGAATTTCACGCCGCGTTCGGCGTCCGCAAACATGACGGCGGCTTGCAAGTCACGAAATCGAAGATTGTCGCTGCTGAACTCGTCGCCGATCTTGACGATGCGGTCGCCGGGGTGCATGTCGGCCCGCCAGGCCGCTTCTCCGGGAAGGATGCTTGAGATGCCGCAAGGCAGCTCTTTCACGCCCATTCCGTAGGCGAAGCCGGCCATGATGACCGCAAAGATGAGGTTCATGATCACGCCGGCCGAGATAATGGCCATCCGCTGCGGAACACTCTTGGCGATGTAGCTGCGTGGATCCAATTGCACGACCGGCTCTCCGCTGCCTTGGGCAGGGCTTGGCGCGCTACCGTCTGCCGGAAGGGTCGCGCGGGCTCGTTCTTCCGCCGCGCGGGAAGGGTTATCATCCTGCCCCAGCATTTTGACATAACCGCCGAGCGGCAGGATGCCGATGCCGTATTCCGTTTCGCCCCATTGAAAACGGCAGAGCCGCAGCCCGTAGATGTCGAAGCCGAGATAGAACTTCTCGCATTTCACGCCGCAGAGTTTGGCAACGGTGAAGTGTCCAAGTTCGTGCACGAAAATTACGAAGCCCAATCCGAGCGCCACCTCGAGGCCGACGCTCAGTTTGGAGAGCACGGATTCCACGGAAATCGCGGCTAAGATGCACAAGCCCAACGCACTACCTCCTGTCGAGCCCAACCGTCCAGCTCGACAAGTCGTTCGAGCGTCGGCAGCGGGTCAAAATCATGATGTTCCAAAACCTGGCGACATGCCGGTACAATCTCGATGAATTCTAGCTCGCCGGCCAAAAAACCGGCTACAGCGGCCTCGTTGGCGGCATTCAGGACCGCGCCGGCCGTGCCTCCCGCCGCGGCTACTTCCATTCCCAATTTCAACGCCGGAAAGCGGTCGAAGTCCGGCGGCTCGAATTCCAGCGTTAAGTTGCAGGTCCAATCCATCTTAGCGGCCACGCCCGGCATCCGCCGGGGATACGTGAGAGCATATTGAATCGGCAGCTTCATGTCCGGCGGACTAAGCTGAGCCACCACCGACCCGTCGACGAATTCGACCATCGAATGGACGATCGACTGGGGGTGAATGACCACGTCAATTTGTTCAGGCCGCAAGTCGAACAGCCAGCGGGCTTCGATGATTTCCAGGGCCTTGTTCATCATCGTAGCCGAATCCACGGTAATTTTTGGGCCCATTTGCCAGGTTGGATGGTTCAGGGCATCCGCCACCGTCACCTGGGCCAATTGCTGCGGCGTATGACGGCGAAACGGACCGCCGCTGGCCGTCAGAATAATCCGCCGAACCTCCTGCCGGCCTCCCGCTTGCATGGCCTGAAACACGGCACTATGCTCGCTATCGACCGGCACCACCTTGCCACCGCGTTGGGCCGCCAATCGCATCACGATCGGACCGGCCATCACCAACGTCTCTTTGTTCGCCAAGGCAACGGTCTTACCGGCCTCAAGGGCACTCCAAGTGCTGCGCAAGCCCGCGCTGCCAACAATCGCGGCTACGACCAAATCGACCTCGGGCCGGCCCACCAGGCGTTCCAGAGCCTCAGGCCCCCGGAGTAACTCTACGCCGGGGATCAGCCGGGCCCAAAGATGAGCCGCGGCGGCTTCCGGATCCGCAACCACGATCCACTGCGGTCGCACCTCGCACGCCTGGCTCTCCAACAGAGCGCAATTGCGATGAGCCGACAATCCCACGGCTCGCATCCGCGTATCGGACGCCGCGATCACTTCCAAGGTGCTGCGGCCGATATGACCGGTCGAACCAAGCACCACGATGTTTGCCGCCGGTGAAATCATAGACAGCGGCGCTTCGTAGGCTGCCCCGATCAAAGATTGAGAAAGATGCGGCTGCTTTGCCCAGACGCGAGTTCTTCGAAACTGTCGCAAGTTGTTCGTAACGGTCTTGCCGGCGGTTCCTGTGGCATCGATTATCCGGACGCTGCCTGCGACCGGTTCGGAAAGCCACGAACCGTTGCCAGCCACGAACCATTGCCGGATCGTGTTGGATTGCCGATTCCCCCCGATTTTCGCCAGCCTTGACCTCCGGCCGATTGTATTTAATTCATCAGCCGAACTGGAGTTCCGGCGGGCACCTTCATTCTAAAGGCAGCATCTAGTGCCTACAACCCGAAGTGCCGATCCGGTTTTGCCGGCCTGGGGAACCTCTGCTAGCAACTGGCATTCCGCGGTTTGCCTGCTAGGCTCTAATTTGCAGGATACGCGATCAGCACATACGATGATTCTACCAGAGGCAGTTTGCCTTCGGAACGCAACTGTGCTGGTCGGCCGTTTGTTCCCCTAAATGTAAAGCGCTGGGTGCCGGCCCAACTCGCCGAATGACTCCAGCTCGCCCTGATTGGAAAAATGCGTGATGGAAAATAAGAAGGATCCCGTTCGGAAGCCGGCTGACAAAAAGCTCTCTCCCATGAACAACAATGTCGTCTGGTCGCTGCTGGCGCTGGGCGTTTTGACGTTGTTTGTCGTGAGCCTGCTAACCCCCACCTCAGGGGTTGAGATTCCCTATAGCGATTTGCTCAAGCTCATCAAGTCGGCCGATCTCTCGGGACTGTCTCGCGAACCGGTCGTGATTCGTGAACACAAGGATAAGGCCGTTCGCTACAGCGACCTGTCAGAGCTGCGCATCGGTTCGTGGGAAGTGACCGGCAAGGTGAACCGCGTCGAGTTGGATGCCAACGACCAGCCGGTCGGAAAGCCCGAGGCTGGCGTTGCCTTCCGCACCAATAAATCACCCAACGATACCCGGTTGGCCAAGGTGCTGGAGGAAAACGGGCTTCGCTTCGACAATGCCGAAGGGCCCAGCGCCTGGCGGTCGTACGCTCCCATGTTGGTTCTCACGGCACTGTGCGTGGGCGTATTATTCTTCATGATGCGGCGTCTGGGCGGGGCCGGATCTCCGATGGCGTTCGGCCGCAGTCGCGGCAAAATGTATGCTCAAGAAGATCTGGGCGTAACTTTCGAAGACGTGGCCGGCATTGACGAAGCGGTCGAAGAGCTGCGCGAAGTTGTCGAATTTCTCCGCACGCCCGAAAAGTACCAGATTCTCGGCGGCCGGATTCCCAAGGGCATCCTGCTCGTCGGCCCGCCGGGCACCGGAAAAACGCTGCTGGCCAAGGCCATTGCCGGCGAAGCGGGAGTTCCATTCTTCAGTCTTTCAGGGTCGGACTTCGTGGAAATGTTCGTGGGCGTGGGCGCGGCCCGTGTGCGAGACATGTTCCAGCAGGCCGAAGCCAAGTCCCCCTGCATCATCTTCATTGACGAGCTTGACGCCCTGGGAAAGACGCGCGGGTCGAGCGTCGTGGGGGGACACGACGAGCGAGAGCAGACGCTCAACGCCTTGCTGGTCGAAATGGATGGCTTCGACTCGAATAGTGGCGTGATCGTGCTGGCTGCGAGCAACCGGCCGGAAACCCTCGATCCGGCCTTGCTGCGGCCCGGCCGTTTCGACCGGCACGTGCTGGTGGATCGTCCCGATGTGCGCGGCCGCGAGGCGATTCTGGCCGTTCACGTGCAGAATGTAAAGTTGGACGAAAACGTCAAGCTCAAGGAAGTCGCCGGCATCACCTCCGGGTTCGTCGGCGCCGATCTGGCCAATCTGGTCAACGAAGCCGCCCTGTTGGCTGCCCGCAAAGGCAAGTCGGCCGTGGGAATGGATGAGTTCAACGAAGGTGTGGAGCGGGTGACTGCCGGGTTGGAAAAGAAGCAGCGGATCATCCATGAGGACGAAAAGCTGCGCGTCGCCTATCACGAAAGCGGCCATGCCCTGGTCGCCTACAGCCTGCCGAATACCGACCCGGTCCACAAGGTTTCCATCATTCCGCGCGGTCTGGCGGCCCTCGGTTACACGCTGCAGCGGCCCGAAGGAGACCGCTACCTGATGACCCAAGCCGAACTGGAAAGCCGCATTCAGGTGCTGCTGGCTGGCACGGTGGCCGAAGAACTGATCTTCGACGACGTCTCAACCGGCGCTCAAAACGACCTGGAACGGGCCAGCGCGATCGCTCGAAGCATGGTCATGGATTACGGAATGAGCCGCATGGGCCGCGTCAACTATCGCGAAAGCTCGCGGAGCCCGTTCCTGGCGACCGTCGACGGGATGCGCGAGCACAGCCATAGCGAGCAAACGGCGCGCGAAATTGACCAGGAAGTGAAACGCATCGTCGACGAGTCGATCGAAAAGGTGCGCACGATCCTGGAAACCCGCGTGGCGTCGTTGCGGGCCGTTAGTGCCCGGTTGATCGAGAAGGAAGTCGTCGACGCGGACGAACTACGCAAAATCATCGAAGAAAACTCCCCCAGCCCGCTGCTCGTGCCGGGGACTTCAAAAGATCGCAATCGCGCTGGGGCAACGGTTCAGGAACCGGCCGCTGAACGCCGGCCGGAATCCGCCGAGGGGGGCTGAGCGGCCGGGCCCGCTGCGCGAGAATCCCCGAGCCCTGGGTGTCAGGCGCGGGTTTTCCGCCGCTTACGGTTGCGGGCTGGAGGTTGGATTCCAGTTGTAGATGCGCTGCAACGCCTGGTCGACCACGCTGGTGAGTTGCTGCCGCGTGATTGGCTTGGCCAACACGGAGAAGGCTTCTGCCAACTGCGCTTGGCGGATCAGCAAGTCGTCCAAGCCGGCCGATAGCAAAATGCACGGCAATCGCGACTTGACTAGCTTAAGCCGGCGGATGGTCTCCAGCCCGGTTAGTTTGGGCATGTGCATGTCCAGCAGAACGACGTGTACGTCTTCATTATGCACAATGCGCAGCGCTTCTTCCCCGTCGCCCGCCAGGAACGTGCGGAAGCCGCGCGGCTCTAGCACGCCCCGCAACGTCTCTCGAAAGTCGAGGTCGTCGTCGGTAATCAGAATTGCAGGTGAGGCAATCCGCATGGGAGCGCCACTGGCTTTGGGTTTTAAGTCCCGAGCGTTAGCCCGGGGGGTTCATTTCGAGAAAAAATGCTGGCGAACTGCCCTCGAGCAACTCGAATACCATTGGCAAAAAATTGCGGTGCGTCTGGTCCGCTCAAATCCGTAACCCAATAGTAGGGCGTCGCTTATAGTATATTCGGCCACTGGCGCAAAGATAAGATGGGAAAAATAATGGTTTTGGCGGAAAGAATCCGCCTGCCAATTAGGCAACCACCGCTCCGCCGCGCCATTTTCGATCCGCGCCGGCTATCCCCTTCCGAGCGGTCCAAACAACTGCACAGTTTGGACGACAAATCAGACGTTCGGCCGCCAACTTTGGGCTCTGGACTGCCGACTCGGGACTTCACGCTGCGAACTTTCGACTTTGGATTGTCAGACCTTCTGGTATCTCTATACTAGTCAGGGACCAGAGGAGAATTTGGGTCGCGCGTACAATTTGCTACGTCGTTGGTTTTCGGTTCGACCAGGAGACGAGAGCCTTCTGCGGATCAGCGAGGTGCCCGCTGTTAAGGGCTCACGGTGAAGCGGCGTTGCATTCGCCCCCGGGACCGGGCGCACGGCTGGCGTCCTGGCAGTCTTTCAGGAAAGAAAGTCTCTGTGGAAACCCCATCTGTTGCTCCGCTTGCTGAGATTCCCCAGCCCTCGTTTCTGCTGCGGCATCAATTTCTGATTTACCGTCTATTTTCGCTGAGCGGCATCGTGCCGATCGGCGGTTACATGGCGGTGCATTTGCTGACGAACGCAACGATTCTGGATAGCGTCGCCACGTTCCAAACCCAAGTCGATCGCATTCACTCACTGGGCGTCATTCTGCCCCTGGTGGAATGGACGTTCATTTTCCTGCCGATCCTGTTTCATGCCACCGTGGGCTGGTTCATTATCAGCGGGGCCGTGCCGAACACGAGCCAGTATCGCTACACGAACAACGTGCGCTACGTGTTGCAACGAGGGACGGGCATCATCGCATTCTTCTTCATCCTGTTTCACGTGATTCATTTGCATCATCTGGGGAGCGCCCTTGGCGGCGGCAAGTTCGATCCCGAGCAGGCCGCTTCCTCCGCAGGCGCAGCGATACAAGCGGCCCTGTGGGTTCAGGTGGTTTACGCCATTGGCGTGCTGGCCTGCACGTACCATTTGTGCAATGGGTTATGGACCGCGGGCATTACTTGGGGAGTGTGGACTTCACCGGCCGCACAGCGGCGGGCCAATGCCATCAGCGTCGTGGCGGGCGTGTTTTTGGCGACCGCCGGCCTCAGTGCGTTGTGGGGGTTCAGCCTGGTGAACATTCCCAAGGCGAAGATCGTCGAACGGCGGATGGAGCAAGAACGGCTGCGCTGCGCTGGGCCAGGATGTCGCCGACGACAGCGGCATTGCCACCGACAGCGCCAGCCTTGCTGACGCCGCTGTGGCAACCCCGTCCGCGGAGACCTCCGCAAAACAAGATGAGAGCCAAACGGAAACAGGCAAGAAACCCTGATCCTTTAGTCCCCGGCGAGTCATCCGGGACAGGCATTGGCGGTAGCCTGACACGCGCCAGAGCCGCCGCATTAGCGCAAACCTTTCGGTAAAAACTATGGCAAAGCAACGTGTGATGGTGGTGGGAGGCGGCCTGGCTGGCTTAGCGGCGGCTATGAAGCTGGCGGAGCTGGGGATTGACGTCGATTTGATGAGCCTGACGCCCGTCAAACGTTCGCATAGCGTCTGCGCCCAGGGAGGCATCAACAGCGTCAACGATTTGACCCGGCAGCAAGGCGACACCGAATGGCAGCACTTTGACGACACGGTCTACGGGGGCGATTTCTTGCAGCACCAACCCCCCGTCAAGGAAATGACGGATTGGGGGCCAAAGGTTGTCGATCTGATGGACCGCCTGGGAGTTCCCTTCAATCGCACTCCGGAGGGCTTTCGCGACCAACGCCGCTTCGGCGGCACCTTGTACAAGCGCACGGCGTTTGCCGGCGCCACGACCGGTCAGCAATTGCTCTACGCGCTCGACGACCAGGTACGGCGCTGGACCGTACAGGGAAAAATACGGCAGTTCGAATACTGGGATTTTCTGGGGCCGATCCTCGACGAAAACGGTGTGTGCCGCGGTTGTGTCGGCCAAGATCTCGTGACCATGGAGATTCTCAGCTTTCCGGCCGACGCGGTGATCGTCGCCTCGGGCGGCTGCGGCCTGATCTACGGCCGCTCGACGATGTCGATGGTCTGCACCGGCGGGGCTGCCAGCCGCGCCTATCGCGCCGGGAGCCAGGTATGGCAACGCCGAGTTTATTCAGGTGCATCCCACGGCAATTCCAGGGGCCGATAAGCTTCGGCTCATGAGCGAGAGTGCGCGGGGCGAAGGAGGCCGAGTCTGGGTCCCCCGCAAGCCGCAGGATCCCCGGCCGCCGAAGCAGATTCCTGAAGCGGAGCGATATTACTTCCTCGAAGAGCGTTATCCGAAGTACGGCAACCTGGTGCCGCGCGATATCGCCACCCGCGAAATCTTCAGCGTCTGCACGGTGGAAGGCTTGAGCGTCGAACGCGATCGGCTGGCCGTGTACCTGGATCTGACGCACATCCCCCGCAAGACGCTGGACGAAAAGCTGGGGGGCATTCTCGAGATCTACGAAAAGTTCCAGGGGGTCGATCCGCGAGAAGTGCCGATGAAAATCTTCCCGGCCGTGCACTATTCGATGGGAGGCCTGTGGGTCGACTACGAACGGACCGCGGCCGGCGGACTCCAGCTCGGCTCGCCCCGTAACCAGCAAACGAACATTCCCGGCCTGTACGCGATCGGCGAATGCGACTACCAGTACCACGGCGCCAACCGCTTGGGTGCCAATTCACTGTTAAGTTGCATCTTCAGCGGCCTGATCGTGGCTCCGGGCGTGGAGACCTTGTTGCGCAGCGTGAAGAAGGGAGTGGACAGCCAACCGACAACCCTCTTCCAGCGCGAGCAGCGCCGCCACCAGGAAGCCTACGACACGCTGTTGCATCGCCCGGGCGGCCGCGAGAACCCGTATCTGCTGCACCAGGAACTGGGCAACGTAATGACCAAAGCCGCCACCGTGGTGCGTGACAACGACGCGCTCCGCAGAGCCTACGAAACGGTGAGCGAACTGGCCGAGCGCGTCGAGCGCTGCTCCCTGTCCGACACCGGGAACTGGACCAATCAGAACGTTGTTTTCACTCGGGCCTTGCACGATATGTTCCCACTGGCCAAGGCGATTCTCAAAGGCGCGCTGCAGCGAGACGAATGCCGCGGCGCCCACTTCAAGCCCGCCTTCTCCATGCCAGGCATTGAAGCTACCGATCCGGTCGAGAAGCGCAGGCATGCCGAGGTTTGGTGCGACCGGTTCGAAGAGAATACGCGCAAGTGGCTGAAAACAACCGTATCCCAGTGCGGTCCCAACGGTGATCCGCAGATCACGTACGAAGAAGTCGACACATCGTTGATCCCGCCGCGGCCACGGTTGTATGGACTTGTCGGCGCCGAGGTGATCGACGAAGTTTGGAAACAGCGTCAGGCCGCCCGGACCGCGAGCCCAACCGCCGGCAACGGCGCCGCGAAGCCAGCGCCGGTGGGAGCGGCCGCCCACTGATCGACCCAGACAAACGAAGAAGTTTGGCCGCAGTCATCGCGTCCTTTTCTCCGAATAAGCTGAAAACCTATTAAAAACTTCCGTTTTGCGAAAGATTGTCATGAGTCACTCGACGACCAGCGGCCACGAAACGACCGGCGGCCACTCGCGCAGCTTCATCGTGCGAGTTCTGCGGCAAGACGCTCCTGGCGAGGCCAGTTACTGGCAGCGCCATCGGCTCGAGTATGTGCCGGATATGAATATAACCAGCGTTTTGCAGGCCATCGCCACGCAAGCCGAGACAGCCGACGGCCAGAAGGTGGCGCCCGTGACCTACGACGCCAATTGCTTGGAAGAGGTTTGCGGCAGTTGCACGATGCTGATCAACGGTCGCACGCGGCAGGCCTGCTCGGCCCTGGTGGACAAGCTGCTGGCTGAAAATGCGGAAGAAATCGAGTTGCGCCCGATGAGTAAGTTTCCGGTGGTGCGCGACCTGTGCGTCGATCGCCGTCGGCTCTTTCGGGCCTTGGAAAAAGTGCAGGCTTGGATTCCCGTCGACGGCTACTTTGAATTGGGCCCCGGTCCGCGGCAGTCGCTCCAGCAGCAACAGCGAGCCTATCCGCTGAGCGAATGCATGAGCTGCGGCTGCTGCTTGGAAGCTTGTCCGCAGTATGGCAAGATCGAGGTGGTTCCGGCGCCGAGCGAGTCCGATGAGCATCTCGCGGCCCGCCGAGATGCCACCTACGACCAGGAGTTCGTTGGCGCTCACGCCATCAGCCAGGCGGTCTATTACAACAGCCATCCGACCGGCCACATGCAGAAATCCGTGCGTATCGAGGCGCTGATGGAACCGGGCGGGATTCAAGTCTGCGGCAACGCCCAGAACTGCGTGGCGGTGTGCCCCAAGTCGATTCCGCTAACCACGTCGATCGCCAAGGCAGGCCGCGATGCCACGGTGCAGGCCGTCCGCCAATTTTTTGATCGCTAGGCAGGTCTGGCCTGTGTGGCAGGTTCTGAGAAGAACCATTTGTCGATCGGCAGCGCGCTGTTAATCCGCGACGACCGCGTCCCCCGCATCGCTCAATTCGCCCGGTAATTGCTTCAGTTGGACGGCATCGTCCGCCGTCGCCGGCACGCTCTCGCGCACCCGGCCGTCGATCAGGCAACTGACGTTGACGTCTCCCAGCACGTTGACCGCCGTGCGGCAGCGGTCGAGAAACCAGTCGACCGTGAGCAACACGGCAATGTACTTCGTCGGCAGTCCCACGGCGCCAAACACGAGCGTCATGGTCACCAGTCCCGCCTCCGGAATGCCGGCCGCGCCGACTGACGCTATCACCGACGTGAGCACCACCAGGAATTGTTGGTTGAGCGAAAGCTGTTGCCCCAACATCTGGCTGACGAACAGGGCCGACATGGCTTCGTAGAGCGCCGTGCCATCGTTATTGAAGTTGGAGCCTACAAGTGCGCCCAGGCTGGCCGATTGCTCGCGCAGGCCAACACGCTCGCGCAGCGAAGCGTAGGTGACCGGCATCGTGGCCGTGCTGCTGCCGGTGGAAAATGCCATCACCAGGGCGTCACGCACGCCGCGCAACACATCGAACGGCCGGGGCCAGGAGCAGAACCGGATACGCGCCAGGTAGTAAACCGTTTGCAGCAGTAGGGCCAGCAGCACCGCGATGACAAAGCCGCCCAGGGCCAAGAAATCGGCAAAGCCCTTGGTGCCGATAATGGCGGCCACGATACCGAACACGGCGATCGGGATCACATCGATAATCCAATGCAGAATCGTCAGCAGTGCCTTTAGGCTGACTTCCACGAGCTCAGCCACGGTGCCGATCTTGTGGTCCTTGAGCCGCCGCAAGGCAATGCCGAACGCCAGCGCCAGGATCACCACCGACAGGACATTGCCGTTGTCCGACAACGGCCCAAGCAGGCTCTTGGGGATATTTTCGAGAAACTGGTTGAGCGGACCGGCTGCGGCGGACTCCGCCGGTTTCGTCGCTTCGGGGTCGATTTGCTTCCAGCGTCCCGGTTGCATGACGTTAGCCACCAGCAAGCCGATGCCAATGGCGACCAGCGTGTTCAAGAGCAGCAATCGAACCAGCTTGAAGCCAGCCCCCTGCGGCAGCCGGGCATGCATCAAGGCCTGAATCACGGCGAGCAAAATCAGCGGCGATGCGAGCCCCCAAGAATCGCAGCACAAGCTTGCTGGGAATTTCGAGCGGGGCGGCCCGTGGACCAAGGATCAGCCCGGCGACCACCCCGAACAGAACTCCCCCCAGGATCCGCATGTACAAGGGCGTGCGCTCCCAGGCGCTCACGCCAAGAGCCGGGACGGTTACCGGCCGCGGTGGTCGAGGGAGAGGGATGGTCTGTCACGGGGACCTGCGCTGGTTGGCTTGACGGGGGACGAGCGTTTACCGAGACCGTTCTAGTGTAGTGCTTGGTTGATTCGGGAACTTAAATGGTTGCTTGTACGTCGAAGCGTTCATCAGGAGGATGATCGCATGCGGATCGCACCAGCCATAGTTGTTTCTGAGGCAGATCGCCGGACCTTGCAGCGCTGGTCGCGAGGCCGCACCACTGCGGCGCGAGTCGTGCTTCGAGCCAAGATCGTCTTGCTGGCCGCCGGCGGCAAGTTGAACAAGGACATTGCCGCCGAATTGAACACCGGCATGAAGACCGTGTGCCAATGGCGGAGCCGCTTTGCCAAGCAAGGGCTGGCAGGCATCGAGAAGGATGCGCCGCGGGGCGCTCGGCCGGCCAAGACGACAGCGGCGCTGGCTGCGGAGATCGTCCGCCAGACAACGACGGAGAAGCCACCCGCCGCGACGCACTGGAGCACGCGCACGTTGGCCGCCGAACTGGGTACGTCGCCGTCGATGGTGCAGCGTGTCTGGAAGGCCCACGGCTTGCAACCACATCGCACCAGGACGTTCAAGCTGTCGAACGACAAGCACTTCGTCGAGAAGCTGGTCGACGTCGTGGGGCTGTACCTCAACCCACCCGAGCATGCGATTGTGCTGTGCGTGGATGAGAAGAGTCAGATCCAGGCCTTGGACCGCACGCAGAAAGGACTGCCGATTCACCCGGGCCGCCTGGGGACGATGACCCATGACTACAAGCGGCACGGCACCACCACGCTGTTTGCGGCGCTCAACGTGGTCGAAGGCCTGGTGATCGAGGCCTGCATGTCGCGACATCGGCATCAGGAATGGATCAAGTTCCTCAAACT
This sequence comes from uncultured Planctomycetia bacterium, assembly GCA_963807715.1. GTDB lineage: Bacteria > Planctomycetota > Planctomycetia > Pirellulales > PALSA-1355 > CAWECK01. Next base: position 72,258 of record CAWECK010000004.1, on the reverse strand, counting down.
TATCGACGCCTCGACCGATCCCGAACTGGACCTGCACCTGGTGGCCGACAACTACGCCACGCACAAGCATCCCAACGTCCGGCGCTGGCTGGCCCGTCATCCACGATTTCATATGCACTTCACACCGACCAGCAGTTCGTGGTTGAACCTGGTCGAGCGCTGGTTTCGCGAACTCACGCAGAAGCGGCTGCGGCGCGGCACGTTCACCAGCGTCCGGCAGCTGCAAACGGCGATCATCGAGTATGTCGAACATCACAACGACCGAACCGATGGCTATCACTGGAAGGCCCTGCCCGACGCAATCCTGGCCAAAGTCCGACGCGCACGAGCCGTCCTGGATACAACCCCAACAACTTGACGCACTACACTAGCATAACGAGCACCAGCGGCCAGATAGGGGAGATCTTACGGCCAAAAGGCAAATAAACTGTTCCGTTGCCCCAACGGGGGCGAGCTGAGCGACCCTCGGCAGAAATTTGTGGGGATTTCCGGATAGTTTCGCGTAGGATTACGTCCACGCGGCCCCTGCACGGCGATACCGCTGCGAGTTTCCCCATGAGAGACCTATTTTTTTCTTGGCCCCGGTAACTTAATCTAGATCGAGGTACACAAGCTATTTGTCTGCAGCTTGCGCTAGGGAGCCTGCCAAGTTCGGCCCCTTGAATTCGCCTCGTCATTGCGCAGGAGAGATCACGATGAAACGATTCGCGGAGTTGACCGTTGTCTTTGCGCTGATCTTGGCCGTTTCGCCGGCCGCTTGGGGGCAAGCAACCGGTGAAAAGGCAACCGGTGAGAGGGGACGCGGCGGCCGGGGCGGCGGCTTCGGACCAGGGCTGCTGGCACTTGCGACTCAACAATCCGTCAAAGAAGAGTTGAAGCTGACCGACGACCAGTTGAAAGTCATTACGCCCCTGGCTGAAAAGCAGCGTGAGGGGGGCCGAGGGATGCGGGACGCCACGGCTGAGCAGCGGCAGAAGGTTCAAGAGCAGATTGCGGCCAATGAAAAATCGCTGGCCGAGGTGCTCCAGCCGGACCAGCTCAAGCGACTCAAGCAAATCGCTCTGCAGCAACAAGGAGCCCTCGCTGTCGCCAGGCCGGCCGTGGCCGAAGACCTGCAGTTGACAGCCGAGCAAAAGGACAAGATCAAAACCATGCAGCAGGATGTTCAGGACAAAATGCGGGAAGCCATGCAGGCCGGTAACCGCGAAGAAGCCCGAAGCAAAATGACCGAGCTGCGCAAGTCGACCAATGAGAAAGTGCTGGAGCTTTTTACTGACGAACAAAAAACCAAGTGGAAGGAACTTACCGGCGAACCGTTTACCGGCGAAATCCGCCTTGGCGGCGATGGCCCGCGACGTCCAGTGGGCGATGCCCCACGGCGTCCAAGCGGCAGCGCCCCGCCATCGTCCCCTTCGCCTTGATCCGGGCGATTTCTATAACGCTTCAAAAGCTATTTACTCTCCGTAGGTGGTGAGTCGCTACAATGCTGGCTCAGGAGGACAAAATGAAGATCATGTACGTGGGTTGGTGTCTGGGGGCGGCTTTGCTGATGAGCGCCGTAGTGCAAGTCGCCTCAGTGCAAGCCGCGGACTCGGACGCGGTGGACGGCAGCGGTGCTGACGACAGAAATGCTGGCGGTGGGCCAGGGCAGCGAGATCGAGCGGGAGACGCTGGCTTTTCCCATTGGGGTGGACAATTCGGGCGACACCGCCACGGACATCGCCCCGACGCGGATGCCGGCAAATCCGATCCCGGCAAAGGGGACGCGGAAAAATCCGATGGCAAACACGGCGACGCCGGTCGTGGGCGTCCCGATAAACCGGATGGCGACCGAAAGTCTGGTGAATCACGAACTGGCCGTCCCGGTGGGGATTGGCGGCAAGCATCCCATCGGTCAGGTCCTCCAAGGCACGGTTCCGCTGGACCCGGCCGCGACGGCGGCGAAGACCGTAAGCCCGGAGAGTTTGCCCGCGCACACGGAGAAGGCGGACGCGATGGGCATCCCGGCCCAGGACATCATGGACCTGGCCCGCATGAATTTGGTCATCATGGCCCAGGCCATCATGGGCCCGGAAGCCATGAGCATGGCCACCACGGACATCAGTTTGTAAGCTGGTCTCAACACGGCGGCCATGGCCACGGACACCATTCCAAAGGCCACCACGGCCGGCAATTCGCCGGTGGCCATGGCGGTCATCACGGTGGCGGCCACGGACATTGCGGCCACCACCGTCACCACGGGCATCAATTCGCTGGCGGCGGTCATGGTCATCACGGTGGCCGCAGTTGCCACCACGGCCATCACGGGCATCAATTCGCCGGTGGCGGTCATGGGCATCATGGTCACCATTGCCATCACGGCCACCAATTCGCCGGGGGAGGAGGCCACCATGGTCATCATGGCGGTCGCAGTGACCATCACGGGCACCACGGTCATCAATTCGCCGGGGGCGGCCATGAGCATCACGGCCACCATTGCCATCACGGCGGCTCGGGCGAACATGGCCATCACGGACCGCCGAGCCGTCACCAATTCGCGAGTTGGTCCTGGCACCACTCAGGGCACGGCGAATTCGGCGAGCCTCATGGGCCGGACGGATGGCATCGCGGTGGTCGCGGTGGCGATCGTCGTGACGACTGATCTGGAGTCATGTCAGGTGGTCGACGATGAGACGTCGGTCGTCCAGACTGCCGGAGCGGCGAAGTGGGGGCCATGGCCAGGAACTGTTGACGCGGTCTGGGGCGCTTGAATGGGCGGCCCAGCCGCGGCGGCATCAAGTCGGCCTGCATCCAGCCGGCGCAGTGTTTGGGCGGGAGCGACTCCGAGGCTGCCCGACCAGGTCTCAAAGCCGCGGCCGCCCCGTTCATCGCCGTGATAGATTACCACGAGATTGAACGACTCCGAGGCAATGAAATCCTGAGGGCCGGGAGCCAAGCGTGTCGGCTGATAAACGCGCTGCCAAGTGCCGGCGTTGAAATACATCTGCGGCAGCGAGAAGGCGCCGGCACTGCTGATTTCCAAGGCCGCGGCTTCCGCCGCGTGCGTGTGGCCGTAAACTACGTGCTTTGGCGCCCGGTTGCGAAAATCGCGTTCCGCCAGAGCCTGTGCGGCGAGTGAGCCTCGGAGCACTCCGTTGGCCTGGCACCATTGGTCAGCGGCGGCAGCCCAATTACCCGTCGGACGGCGGTTGAATTTGAGAATGTTTGCCAGGTCGGTTGTCAGGCCCTGCCGCTCACTCAAGCCGCCGCGCGCAAAGCATCCAACGCCAACAATCGATCTGCGGCCCGGTCCCACTGCCGCTGAATTTTGTGGCGCAGGGCCGCCGCGGGACACGTCCGATCGAGCAGGGCATCGAGCCACACGGGCATCAGCAACAAAGGCCGCACCTGCGAAAGCTCCGCCAGGCCGCTGGATAAGGCCGGGGGCAATTCGCTGGATAGCTCCCGAGTCACCTGGTCGACAAACGGTATTAGCAACTCGATCAGCAGGGCATCCGTCAGACTGGGCTGATCCCGCCGTCCGGAAAAGCTAATGGGATCAAACTGGTCGCCGTGCCGCGCGACCACGCGGTGTCGGACCAAGACTTCGCCAAGGCGTTCATCTTCGGCCAGTTCATGCGGAAATGGTATCTCGGCGGCGCCGGATAAACCGAAGGAGCGGGTAACCATTTGCCGCATTGCGTCGAATGCCGGTCCCGGCATGTGCAACAGCCAGTCATGCTCGCCGACCGCATAATGCAAGTTCAGAGGCACCTTTTGCGGCACGGCGCGAGCGGCCGGGCGTCCTTGGCGATCGGCGGGCGGGACGGTAATTCCCTCCTCGCTTCCGCAAGTGCGCAGCAGAGCCAATGCTGTTTCATTGTGCCGCAAGATATCGCCCAGCAGAGTTCGCAGCAGGGCGGCGCCTTCAGCCGTATGCAAGTTGTTCCAGGGACGGACGCGGGATTGAAGCCAGCGCGTCGAATGGAGCAAATCGAGCGTATCGCCCAGCAGCAAGATATCGATTCGCTCGAGCGGCTGATAGATGCCGCTGGCACGCCAGGAGGCTCGCACCGCCAGATCCTCAAGGCGCTCGAGGAGCAGCTCGCATCGCCGGCCGCCAGGGTGGCCCCGCACGATCCGTCCGTGAAATGCAGATCGCTGATTACTACCAGCATCGGCGACATCCTTGCCGCTTGGTGTGCCGAACAACTGCGTTGCGGCAACCTACACGGTCGCCGCAAACGACGTTAAAGCCACCAACGCCTGAATTATCGAAACGCCATGGTGACGAAGGGGGTGGAAATGCGATTGCCACCTCTCGTCGCACATCCTCTGTTATCGGTGGCGGAAGTACCGCAAGAACAAACTTTTCCTGTGCAGCGGTATTTAATGGCTGGAGGACCACCGTTCGACAAGCGTCGAGCGATGAAGGCGCGCGAAGAATTCAAGCGACTGAACCTTGAGGGGTCGCCCCGGCCTCGCCAGCCAGTCCCCTCGCTGATTACCTTGCCAGCTAGGACGCTGGTAAAGCTATCACTTCGGCGTGCTGCCCGGCCCGTCCTTGGCGTAATGGGCGCCGCGAACGACCTCGACGTCGTTCATCCAGGCGATGCACGCGTAGTTTTCGAAATAGTGGTGTGAAACGAACGTCAAAATCGCTTCGGCCACGCTTGGCGGACACACGACTTTGATCTGCACGTTTTCGCCCAGCACCACATCGTGACGCGTATGCCGCGAGCCGGTGCCGCCGGTCGAGTGATAGCTGACGCCCGTGCGCACCCAATTCCAGAATCTTGTGGATGATGGGCTCTCGGAGGATGGTTTCCGCGATGATCGTGACGAGCTTGAGAGTGTAAAGTTGCATGAAGTGCTCCGAAAGGAAGTACGGCAATTGGCAATTCGACCCATTGGACCACGGCGGTCGCTCGGCGGCAGCGCCATTCAGAGAATCTACAATTTCTGAACCGCGCCAGCTGCACGCGCACGACTACGGTCGCTCCGACCCACTGAGCCATCTGGTAGTAAATCGGAATGCCAAACGCAATGTTGAATGGGAAGGTGATCGCGAGTGAGGCCGTGATCGACAGCGTCGGATTGGCCTCGGGCAGGGTGAGCCGCACCGCCGGCGGAGCCGCGATGTACGACGCGCTGGAAACGATTGCCGCGAACACCGTGCAGCCCCCCAGGTTCAGCCCGGCCCAATGCCCGAGCACGCCCCAAGAAAGCCGTGGAATAACGGGATCAGAATTCCGAAGGCAATCAAAAACGGCCCGACCTTCATCAGGTCTTTTAGCCGTTCGCCGGCCACCAGCCCCATCTCCAGCAGGAAGATGCACAACGCGCCGCGGAAGATCATCCCCTTGCCGAGGAAGAACTGGTAGAAGGGATAAAACGGGACTGGTCGCGAAGATGGCCATCTTCTCCGCCTTTTCCTTGGCTTTGGCTTCTTTCTCGGCCTTTTCGGCCGCGGCCTTCTCTTCGTCGCTCATTTCCTTGGTCGGTTCGGCCTCTTTCGCTTCCGCTCGAGTCCTTGGCCGCCACATGCGCCGTTTCGGTGTTCGGCGAACACGCGTGCCTTGGGCATGATGCACGTGGAGATGTAGCCGATGACCAGCAGGCCCGCCATCAACATGATCGATTGTCCGGTGAGCACCTCATAGATGGCTTCGCCGAACTTGCCCTCCTCTTTGGCCGTCCTTACTCTCCGCCCCGGGCTCTGAATGGGCTCTCCTTCACTTTGGAGAACACGGCGCCGATCGCCAACGCGATCGCGATGCCCGGGCATTCCAAGATCGTCACCAACGTCGGCAGAAAGCCGTTCATCGGATGGCCCAGCCCTTCGACGTAGCTCTGTGCCACGGCAAACGTGACGGCCGACGTCGATCCGTAGTGCGCGGCAATGCCGGCCGAGTCGGCCACCGACATCCGGCCGACGAATCGCAACACGACGTAGGCGATGATCGGGCGTCACGCAACCCAGCAACAGCGTCACCAGGGCCGGCTTGAAGACGACGCCGAGATCCGGCCAGCGCCAGTTCGTGGCCGCCCATGAAGCCGATCGACATCAGCAGGAAGATCGAGATCGTGTAATACAACTCCTTGGGAATCTTGATGCCGCCGTGGATCAGTTTGCAAAAAATGCCCAAGGCAAAGCACAGCGGAATCGGCGTGAGCAGGTTCTCTGCCAGTGACTTGACGATCGATGTCTGAGCGGCTGGCGAGTCAGTCGCCGCGCACAGGTTCTCGGCCAGCATGAGCCAAATCGTTCCGGAGGCCATCTTTGTTCATTCCTAAAGTTTGTGATCGAAACGGAAGTCCGCCTTACCGTTGCATTTTGCAGACGTAGTGCTGCCGTTTACACGATTGCCAGCGCCGCCCTTTTGCAGTCTACCCGCAAGGCAAACGCTAACTCGAAAAGCTGCGAGTGCCAAATTTCTCCGCAATTACACGCTAAGTCAACAGGACTTACGGCGTTCGCGTGACGCATGCAAACGTAATACCCGGAGGCAAGGGTTACTAATTTGTAATATTAGACTCAAGGGCCATTGGATAGAGTCAACCAAGCTACGTCTTTTGGCGTAACGACAACTAACACATCGGAGTGCGATGAACCGATTGACAAGCAAGCCGCTTGATCCCTTGAGGAGATGAACGAACGTTACCGTCGCCTGCCCTCAGTTGGCGGCAGTTCCTTCGAGGCGTCCCAAGATTCGCAGCAGCCCGTCGAGAATCGTCCACGGACTTGGTGGGCAGCCGGGCACGTAAAGATCGACCGGCACCACGCTGTCGGCACCGTTGTGATGCTCTTCGTGATTGATGTACGGGCCACCTGAGATGGCGCAGGCGCCGACGGCGATCACGATCTTCGGCGCAGGGCACGCATCGTAGCACTTCTTCAGCGCGAGCCGCATGTTCTGCGTCACCGGGCCGGTGATCAACAGTCCGTCGGCATGTCGCGGCGACGCGACGAACTGGATGCCGAAACGTCCCAGGTCGAACACCAGCGTATTCAGCACGTTGACGTCCGCCTCGCAACCATTGCAGCCGCCCGCGCTGACTTGTCGCAGCTTGAGCGAGCGGCCGAACAGCCGCCGCGTCTTCTCGTCCAGCGCCTCGGCCAATTGATGCGGCTGGCCGTTGATCACCAGCTCTTCGCGGGTCCGCGCGGCCAGGCGATATTCCTGGTGTAAGCGATCGCGCCGGTCGGACAGGCCCGCACGCAGTCGACGCAAAACAGGCACTTGCCCAAGTCCATTTGCAGCCGATCCCGATGCATGCCGATGGCGTCGGTCGGGCAGGCATCGCTGCACGCCTGGCAGCCCTCCGGACATTTGGTCGAGTCCAGCACCGGCAGCCCGCGAAAGCGCTCGGGCAATTTGGGGGCCACCTTGGGATAAGGCGACGTCCAGAAGCCCTGTTCGAGCCGCTCTCGGATGACATCAAACACATTGCACTCCTAAATCAAAGGTCGTGACCGCAGTACGAGAGGTTGAAGCTCTTGTTGCACAGCGGAAAATCCGAAATCTGCTGATTGCGCAGCGCCATCATCAGGCCGACCCAATTGTGGAACGAAGGATCGACGATTTTGTAGTGTTGGAACTTGCCGGCGGCATTCGTGACGGCCACATGGCAGATCTCGCCACGCCAACCTTCGACCAGCGAAACCACCAAGCAATTGGGAGCGAGCGGTCCTGGTTCCTCGCGAATCGGGCCGTCGGGCAAATGCCGCAGCATGTACAGCACGAAGTCGCCGGATCGCTGCACTTCGAGCCAGCGCACGAAAGCCCGGGCAAAAACGTCGCCGGTCGTGCCGGTCGAGACCGGAATCTGAGCGAAGCGATACATGCCCGAGGGAAAATCGCGGCGCACGTCGATATCCACCCCGGAAGCGCGCGCCGCCATGCCGACCAATCCCAGGGCCTCGGCCGTCTGCTGCGAGACCGTGCCCACGTCCTCGAAGCGGGCCTGCACGCTCAACGTTTCCCAGGCCAGCTTGACGGCGCCGCCAACGTCGCGCAGCGCGGGCTGCAAGCGGTCGCACATTTGGCGTGATTTGCTCGCGATCGAGATCAAACATCACGCCGCCGGGCCGCACCATGCTGCGGCCGAAACGGCTGCCGCAGATCGTTCCGCTGGCGTTCAAAAAGTCGCCGCGCAAGCGGCCGCAATAATTGGCGGTCGGCAAATAGCCGGTGTCCATCGCCAAGGCGCCCAGGTCGCCCGTGTGATTGGCCAATCGCTCCAATTCCAGGCAGACGGCCCGCAACGCCTGGGCTCGCGGCGGCGCCTCGCGGCCGGCCAGCGCCTCGATCGCCTGGCAGTAGGCCGTGGCGTGGCCGATCGAAGTGTCGCCGGCCAGCGTTTCCGCATAATGGATGGATCGCTTATTCGGGCCCTGCCAGAAGGCCCGCTCGACGCCCCGATGCTGATAGCCGAGGGAGATCTCGAGATGAAAGACGATCTCGCCGTGACACTGGAAGCGGAAATGGCCTGGCTCGATGACTCCGGCATGGATCGGCCCGACCGCAACTTCGTGAATCTCCTGGCCTTCCACTCGGAAAAAATCGGTAACGCTGGGCAGGATCGTGTCCCCCACGAGCGCGCGACCAGGCGTCGTGACCGGGTCGATAAGAAGCATGAAAACGGATCGGCTTGAACCAGGGGTGCCGCTCCGGCACGACGCCCCACTGTTCGGCGATCTCGCGTTCGAACCAATGGACCTGAGGGCAATCGGGCGTCAAGGATGGATACGTGTCGCCGACTTGCGTGGCGAAAACCGACAGGTTGCCGGTTTGCTTGTAAGCCAGTATTGCCGTCAACCGGACTGAATCGGTGCCGTCCGGTTGTCCGAAGAACGACGTGACCCGGCCGCCGGAAGCGACCCCTTGCAACAGCGTCTCGCGAAAGCTCTCGAAATCGACGAGCGGTATGTCCTCCAACGCGATGGGCTCGCCGGGAGCGTATCGTGGGAGGTCGGTCGCAATAGTCATCGTTTCCTCACAAGATTAAACACGCCGCTCCGGCCGCTAGCGAGCTTTTTCCGGGTACGCCACGGCGACGTTGGCCGAATTGAGTTGGAAATTGTGCAGCCGGTGCGCAGCCCGGAAGATGTGGTCGTGCGAGTGACGCCGCTTGATCAAATCGCGAAATTCCAGATCGTGCAGCGCCGCTTCCAAACGGGCCAACAGCGAGAGATGGCAACTAACCGTGGGTGCTACCAGCAGAAACAGGGTATCGATCATCCGCTTCGGCGCTTGGCTTGCGACCAGCGGCGTCTGTAAAAAACAGAGGGTCATCGCCGGACGCGCCAAGGGTAGGATCAAGGGAAATCGGGGATGCGGAATGGCGATCCCGTCGCCGACCAGACTGCAGCCCAGGTTTTCTCTGCCGAGCAACATGGCCAGCAGCGATTCCCGGTCAAAGGTCGATGGCAGGACCAGGGCCTCGACGATTTCTTGTGCCGCAGCGGCCTTGTCCGGTCCGCTGACGCGATGCAGGATGCCACCGGCCTCCAGCGCATCGGCCAGGCTGGGGACCGACTGAGCGTCGCCGTCTAGCACCTGCACAAAGCCTTCCGAGATCGTCACATCGTGCAGCGTCGCCCATTCGAGCACTTGCATGACATTGAAACGAAATTCACCGCCGGCATTGCTCGCCGGCAGGGCGTCGTTGCGCACCCAACGGGCCACGGTGTTTTCTGAAACTTGGAACATTTCAGCCACGTCACGCACACTCAATCGCATCAGCGCTGTCTCCAACACATCAACACAGTCTCCGACAGGTCAGCCCAGTTTCCAACGCATCAGACTCGTCTTTTGACACTCGACTAGTCGCCCCGACGCGGCAGCGAGTATAACTCTCAACGGCTCACAATAACAGGAAGCGCCGGGCAGCCGCCATTCGCGTCCTGGGTTACAATTCTGTAAGCTGTTGGTATCTAAGGTAGAATGTAGTCAGACTTTGGCGTGAATAGTTCGACGTTCCGCAGCGGCTTTTATGGTGTTCCCACCCATAACACTGTCTGCCCTACCCCTGTCACGGTCTACCCACCGGCTGACCCCTGCGACCGCTGATGCGGCTCGCCAGCCGAATTGCACCCATGGAGCCTGTCCGGTGGACTCTCTCACCGGCGCTTAAGGTAGGAGTCACGTGGATCTTTTGGTCATTGAAGACGACCCCGTCATCGGCAAGGCCTTGCGGATGGGTCTCACCGAGTCCGGCCATGGCTGTATTTGGGCCAAGGATGGTGAACGCGGTCTGGCGCTGGCCGCCAGCCAGCAATTTGACGTCATCGTGCTGGATCTGATGCTACCCGTCAAGCCAGGACTCGAAGTGCTCAATGACCTGCGCACGCAAGGCATTCAAACGCCGGTCATCGTGGTCACTGCGATGGGTTCGGTCGAGGACCGAGTGGCGGGCCTGAAAGCGGGTGCGGACGACTATCTCGTCAAGCCGTTCGCGCTGGCCGAGTTGATGGCTCGCGTGGAAGCCATTCGTCGTCGCACGGTGATTCGGCCCCCCGCCACCATGCAAGCAGGTCCGCTGAGTTTGGACCTCGCCACCCGCCGTGTCACGCGCGCCGACCGGGAAATCGATCTGACCCCGACGGAGTTCAGCCTGCTGGAACTGTTGATGCGCTTCGCCGGGCAAGTGGTCACGCGCCGCATGCTGTGCGAGCATTTGTGGGAAACCGATTGGGAGGGGACCACGAATGTCATCGAGGTGCACATCAACCGGTTGCGCGGCAAACTCGACAAGGGCTACGACGAATCGTTGATTCAAACGGTGCGAGGGCGCGGATATGTCCTCCGATCATGCTAAGGCCCCGTGGCGTTCGCTGCGTTTGCGGCTAACGGCGTGGAATACGACCGTCGTATTGCTCGCCGTGGTGGTCGCGATGATTGGCGTTCGCGAAGGTCTGCGCCTGACTCTGCTCCACGAAGTCGACCAGGTGCTGAAAGACGACACCACGGAAGTCGCCTTGGCCGTGGAGCAGTTTTATCCCAATTTGCCGCAAGCCTATAACGAAATGGATCGCAAAACCGTCGGCCACGTGGACCGCGGCTTGTTTGTGCAGTTTCTTGATCCAAAAGGGGGCGTGCTGTGGGCGAGCCCGAAAACCCCCCCGCTCGATCACTTGGCGCTACCAACCGGACACCGGCCGACGCTTCTCGACGTCGATCATTACCGCGTTGCCCAGCGGCGGCTCAATAAGCCCGGAATGCCGGCGTTCACCGTGCGCGTTGGCTCGTCGCTGGAACCCGTCGAAGAGGACGTGGCGAGACTGACGAAGCTGGTGAATGTCGCCGTGCTGGTAGTGTTGTGTGTCGCGCCCCTGGGAGGTTACTGGCTGGCTGGCCGCGCCACGCGCCCCTTGGCTCGCATTATCGCCACAACGGCTCGTTTACGCCCGAGCCATATGGAAGAGCGGCTGCCGATCCGGGGAACGGGGGACGAGCTCGATCGGCTGTCGGCGACCATCAATCGCTTCCTGGACCTGATCGGCGATTACCTCGACCGCAGCCGCGAGTTCGTCGCCAATGCGGCTCATGAATTGCGTTCGCCATTGGCGGCCATTCAAAGCTCGGTCGAGGTCACGTTGAATAGCGACCGATCGATCCCCGAATACCAGGAACGTTTGGACGATATCGCCGCCCAATGCGGCGCCTTGGGGGGCCTGGTCAATCAATTGCTGCTGCTGGCGGAAATCGATGCCGCCCGATTTCAGATCGAGGGCCGTGCCGTGCCGTTCGATCGGCTGCTGGAGCGTTCCGTGGATATGTTCCGCGGCGCCGCGGAAGAGCGAGGCATCCAGTTAACCGCCAATTATCCCAGTGGGTTGACGTGCCAGGGAGACGGCGATCGATCTGCGCCAGGTCATCAACAACCTGATTGACAACAGCCTGAAGTTCACGCCGCGTGGCGGCAGCGTGCATGTGGCGGCCGAACGCGACGAGATTCACCGGCAACTGGCGCTGCGCATCACGGACACTGGAGCCGGCATCGCCCCCGAGGACCTGCCCCACGTCTTTGAACGTTTCTACCGCGGCGACAAGTCTCGGCGTCGAGAAAATCCCGCACACGGCAACGGGCTGGGGCTGAGCATTTGCCAATCGATCGTCGCAGCCCACAGTGGAACGATTTCAGTCGAAAGCCGTTCGGGAGCGGGCGCGGAGTTCACGGTCCGAATACCGTTAGGGGAAGCGACCGTAGCGCAGATCAGCGGCGTGGGCTTGGCGGCAGCCCGCTCGTAAACATTGAATTTTTTTCTTACACCGCCTACTTGAGCCTGCTTGCCGCAGCGCCGCCACGGTCCTCGTTAAACACTGGCGGACCGTCGTCAGGCTCGCTTGCGGCTCGAAAGCGCTCGTTCGTTGGCCGGCGGGCAACGTGAGGAACCGGAGAGGCAAGTGGGGCCGAATGAGAATTGTCGGCCCAGCCGCATGCCATGCGACTGCCCCGTAGCGGCGGCGGCCCAAAACCAAAGGTATTGCCGCCGCTGACAATCCTGGCCGAACCCGGCAGCGGCGGCTTGGGACAGCCGGCCGGAAGCCACCACGACGCCCAAGACGACTCTGGAATCCACCACCAGGGGGGCGTTGTGCACAGTCCGGCGGGCGCCTGGGCCCGTGCGTCGAGCGAATAACCGCAGCAGCCAAGGACTACCGCGCAGCAATAGATCGAGGTACGGATCCGCCTAATCCGTGCTAGCGGCGAGTTTCGACGAGATTTAGCCAAACCCATCCGCAGCCTCCGCGAAAGTCCTGGCCCGAAAAACCATTCCTGCTGTCGTCAATGTCGACACAATCGGCCCAACCGGACCAGGAAAAGTAGTGTAAATCGGGAGGCCAAATCAGTTCCGAAGCCCCACTGGGGCGCGGGTACTGGGGCCGAGGGCCAGGCGAATCCCGCATCTTGCACACAGCGGCTTCGCAGGTAAAATTTCAGCACGTGGCGATGGAGTTCGCCCCATAAACCGCTGAGCCCGATTAGCTCGGCTGATAACTCCTACCGGAAGGTTGCCCTTCGGGTAGGCGCATTGAACTGCGGCAGCCCTCGGGAGTGATCTTCCACAGTGATCTCTTCCACGAGGGTTTTTTATGCGCTGGTTGGCTTGCCGCTGAAGAGCCGTTGGCCGCAGAATCGTGCCTTGAGGTCCGTCTATGTTCAATGGGAACTTGTTGCCGGCTTGGCTGTCTCACCCTCTGGCGCTTGTCTCCGTCGGCAGCGCCGTCGGGGGCAGCCTGCGCTATTGGTTAGGAAGCTGGATCGAACGGACCTCATGGTGGCACGGCATTCCCGCTGGAACGCTATGCATCAACGTCAGCGGTTCCTTCGTGATCGGTTTCTTGGCGGTGGCATTTCTGGAACGCCTGTCTCCGTCACAACGCGAAGCGTACCTGCTGTTGGGGACGGGACTTTGTGGAGGATTCACCACGTTTTCGACGTTTGAGTGGGAAACGTACAAGCTGGTGCGCGAGGGGAGTTGGCCAATGGCGCTGACCTATATCGCCGCCAGTTGCCTGGGAGGTTTCATCGCCGTATTCGCGGGGGCGACACTCGCGCATGGGATCTTTGGCCGATCGTGAAAACCATCCTTAGCGAGTCACGGCCCGACATGAAGTTAGACGTCGAAATGACGCTGCTGCGGGTCTATCTTCGCAACACCGACCGCCACGGCTGGTGGAGCAAGATGTCGGACTCGCTGCTGGTTGCCGCCATGCATCACAATCTGGCCGGTGCCACCGTTTTGCAAGGCTTTTACGGGCTGGATTGCTTTGGCCGACTGTTGCAAGTGCGCTGGTGGTCGCTCGTCGAGCATCGACCGCTGATCATTGAGTTCCACGACAGCCCGCCAGTAATCGGTCAGTTCCTCAACGTCGTGGGAGACATCATTGGCGACGGCATGGCGTCGCTCGAACGTTCCCGCACGGTCCTGTTCCGCAGTTCCCGACAACTGGCGCAGCTAACGGGCCGCCCTTTGGCGGTCCCTCCCGCGCCCACGCCTCTAGCCAATCTTCCCTCCGCGGAGGAGTTTCCCATCATGCAGCGCAGCGAAGAAGGACAACTGCTGAGGATCTTCATCGACTTGAACGACCGTTGGGAGGGCGCGCCCCTCTATCAGACGATCGTACTGGAAGCTCAACGGCAAGGGTTGGCGGGCGCCACCGTGATCCGGCCTCCGGAAGGTTTTGGTGCCCATAAGCAACTGCACTGCGCGAAGTTCATCGACTATGCCAGCGATCTCCCCCTCCTGGTCGAGATCGTGGATACGACCGAAAAGATTTCCGGCTTCCTGCCGTTTCTCGACCAGGTGATCGCCGAAGGACTCGTGACGATTGAAGGGGTGCGGATTTTGAAGTTTCGGCGGAACCCAGTTCCGTGACCGAGCCCCAGGCGTCAGGCGAGGGGATTCTTTGCCACTACCGGAGAAACGCGGTGCGCCACTGGCTTTGCCATTGCGGAAACTCAAAGGCGTCGTTTCCGGGGCACTGGCGAAGCCAGTGGCGCACGGCGGGACCCTGCGGGGCTTTTAAGGTCATTTGGCGGCGCGTTGCATTAGCTCAGCCTTGGTGGACTCCCAGCCTTGCTTCGGAGACGCCTCCCAGACGCGGAGGTTCTTATACGACGCCGTTTCGCCAGCCACGGTCAGGCCGAAGTTCGTCTTATCGACGTCGATGGATTCGTGCGAACCGAGGGCGACGCGATCGCCATCGAGGCTGGCAACAATCTCTGGACCGAGCACTTCAATCACGACGGTGTGCCACTCGCCGAGCGTTATCGGCGCGGTGCGAGTATCCAACTTGACTTGTTTATCTTCCTTGTTGTGATCGTGCGAGTCTTTTTGCACGACCAGTGACGTCGGCGAAATACTGACCCGGCAGCAGTGCCCCTTGGCATCGTTGATGCTGAACGACGTAGCCTTGGCGCCGTCGAGCTTGATCGAATACTGCACGACAAAGTTCCGTGTCGCTAGCGGAACGCGGGCGGCGGCGCCGTGCTTGTCCTCCGCGAGCTCGCTGACGCGAACCGCCCCCCCATCGTTTTCCCATTTTCCTTTGGCCACCGTCCACGGTTTGGCGAGCGGCTTATCCAGATCTTCGGAAAGGAGCAATTTGCCGCGCTCGGCCATGAATGTCTTGGGCTGACTGGCGTCATCGGCTCTTAGCAAGCTAGGAAAGTATGCGCAGCAAAATCCCGCCGTCAGTGCGAGCGCCAAGGGAAGAGTGAGCCGGTTCATGTTGGGTTCCTAAAGGGGTTTCGTCTGGTGAGGGAAAATCTTGCGCCTCTCGACGGCTCGCCAACGTTTCACACAAACAGCTCTTTGATGACTTTGCCGCTATTGGCGATCTTCATCGGGCGGTTGTTCTTGCTGGTAAAAGTGGTTTCCAGGGAAATGCCGAGGGCCTTCAGCACCGACGCCATCAGGTCCTGCGATGTGTAGGGTTCCGTTTCGACCGAGGTGCCGTCCGCGTCGGTGTTGCCGATCGTGATGCCCCCTTTCATGCCCGCTCCTCCAACCACTACGCTCCAACTGCGCGCCCAGTGGTTGCGGCCAGCGGTCGAGTTCATGGTGGGAGTCCGTCCGAAGTCCCCCATCCAAATGACCGCCGTGTCCTTCAGCATGCCCCGTTGATTGAGATCTTCAAGCAATGCGCTCATGCCGCGGTCGAGCACCGGCAGCCGGTTGCGGAGGTTCGGGAAAATCTCCCGGTGGTCGTCCCAACCGCCGAGATCCACTTCCACGAAGGGGACCCCTTGTTCGATCAGGCGGCGGGCCATCAGGCAGCCGCGGCCAAAGCCGGCGGCGGCCCGTTTGCCTTTTCCGTTGCCGTTGCCCTGGCCTCCTCCTACGCCGACGCCGTAACGTTCGAGCATCTGCGACGATTCCTGGCGGATATCGAAGGCAGCCATTTGCCGGCTGTTCATCATCGTGACGGTGCTATCAAGGACCTTGGCATGATCGGCGATCGGCTCCCCGCGATTCTGACTGATGAAATCCCGCTCCAGTTCGGCTAGCAACCGCATCCGTTGGCCCAACCGCGATGGCTCGACAGACGATTCAAGATTGCGGACCTTGCCATCCCCGTCGATCACCAACGGCGCATAGGCCATGTCCAGGAAACCAGGCCCATAACTCGGTCCTCCGATCGAGACAAAGGGAGGAATTTCCAACTGCTTCGACTTCGGCGCCAGCTCATGCGCAACGACCGCCCCGTAGCTGGGATGCTCGATGCTGGGGTTCGGGACGTAGCCTGTGTGCATGTAATAGCGGGCTCGCCGATGATCGGCTTCGCGCGTGCTCATCGAACGGATCACCGCCAGGTGGTTCATCTGTTTGGACAACAGGGGCAGGTGCTCGCAGATCTGCATGTTCGCGTTGGTTGAGATCGGCTTGAACTCGCCACCGGTCGGCCGGCCCGTCTTCATGTCCCAAATATCGATCGTGCTGGGGCCCCCCTCCATGAACAGCAGGATGGCGGCTTTATTGTGCCGCCGCATATCGGCAGCGCCGGCCTTGAGGGCACTGACAAACATGCTGGCAGCCGGGGCGGTCAATGTCGAGGCAGCCAGCATGTGCTGCACGAAATGCCGCCGGGTCATCCCCTGGGGCGCTGGAATGCTGGTCATGGCTTCAGTCCTTGTGCAAAGAACGCCCGGGGCTGGTCAATGTATGAAAATGAACTCATTGCTGTTCAGCAGGGCCCACCACAGGTCCTGATAGGCGCTCATCCGGTCGTGTTGCGCAGCCAGCAATTTATGGGCGCTCGATAGATTTGCGGTCGTGGGCTTGCGGCCTAGGGCTGCCAGGTAGAGTCGTTCAACCACTTCGGCCTCCGGTTTGCTAGTGGCCACTTTTGTCAGGAACGAGTCCGGCCGCAGGCTGGTTGCCTGGCTGATCAATTCCCCGTTCATCATCATGAGCGTTTGCGGAATCGTGCCGTCGAATGTTGTCGCTTCTTCGCCATCGTCGTTGCTGAAGGCGATCGTGAGTTCGCTGATGATCGAGCCCTTTTTTTCTTCTCGCGCCGCCAGCGTGTCGCGCTTGTGCGCATTGGTCGCCGCCAGGATCGAATCGTAGAGCTGCTCTGGTTCCATTTGACGCACGTAGAAGTGGCTAAACAGCGGCTTCTCGCCGAGCGCAGGATCGTCCTTGCGATTCCCGGGGGTGATGCGGCTCGACAGGGAATAGGGTTCGCTGAGCACGATCCAGCGCATGAGCCTCTTCAGGTCGTACCCATGTCCTGCGAATTCTTTGCCCAGCCGATCCAGCAGCTCGGGATGCGTGGGCGGATTGTGCGGGCCGATGTCGTCGACCGGCTTCGTGAACCCGCGGCCGAAGAAATGGGCCCACATGCGGTTCACCAGCGCGGTGGCCAGGTTGTCGGATTGAACGACCAGTTTTGCCAACTCGGACCGCCGATTGACCTCGGAGACGTAGCCGTTGGGATTGATCTTCGTGCCGTCGATGAATGTGGGGTAGGCAACCTGCAGCTTGCCATTGCGCAACTCGTAGAAGATTTCGGCTTCCTCGGGCGTCGATCCTTCCCCCTTGAAATTGACGTTCTTCAGGACCGAGTGCTCGATCTTCTTTTCGACTTTGAACGGTTCGCTCTTTGTCTGCCGGAAGAAGGCGTTCAGATTCCAGAATTGATCCTGCTTGGCCTCGTTGAACGGATGGTTATGGCATTGCGTACACTGCACCTGCATGCCCAGAAAATACTGCGCGGTGCGGGCCGTCGCCTCCAGGCCATTTTCTTTGAGCTTGTCGACCAGGAAGTTTGAAGCCCCGTTGTAATTCGGATTGCCCGGCGTGGTGTCTCCCTCGGCCGTGATCAATTCGAACACCAAGCGGTCGTACGGCTTATTGGCCTGCAAGCTGCTCCGCAGATAATCCTGCATGCCGCCGCGATTGACCATGTTTTTCTTGTCGGCCTTCTTGCCGGCCGGGCGTGCGCCCGACGAACAGGTTCGACCAGACCGTGGCCCAATGCTCGAGCAAACTCGCCGCTATACTCCTCGGAACTGAGCAGTCGGCTGACGAGCGAACCCTTTTTGCTGCCCGAGGAGTCTGCCACGAACCGTTGCATTTCATCGACGGTGGGCACGCGGCCGAGCACATCGAGATAAACGCGGCGGCACCATTCGTTGCCAGTCGCCTCGGGCGAGGTTTCAATCTGAGCGTCCTGCAAGCGCCCGCGAATCTGCTGATTGATGAAGGCAATAACCTGCTCGTCCCCGGTATAGCTCGCCGCGAGGGGAGGTGCGGGGAGGACCGGGGCGATGGCCACGGCTGCCGGTTGCTTGCCATCCCTTTTGCCGTCTTTCTTAGCCGCTTCGGCAACGGAAGACAGCCCGGGTGCCAAGACCATCGCAAGCAGCAACAGCACACTTTTCATAACATTTGCTCCGCGCGACAACTGCCGAATCCGCCCAAGACCACCGCTTCGCCCGTCGAACAAATTACTAAACCCCGCCGGGAGTGACCGGTTCCGTTGTCGGAGCACGATCTTTGAGTTGCCAAAACGCCCGGGTCAGGGGGGCTTCTCTAGCAATTCGATGAACGAAAAAAGGACTCACGGCAATTCGACGTAAGTCCTTTTTCAAGTAGGTGCGGGAGAATAGGACTTGAACCTGCACGAGGTTACCCCCACCAGGCCCTCAACCTGTTTTCGCCCCTTTCCATAGCTCGCTCGTGCAGCAGGACTTGCATCGCTAAGTGTAGCGTGGGACTGAGCTTGTGTCAAATCACGATAGGACGTTGTGTGTGCGTCGCAGGGCGTCGTGTAGTGCAATAGGTATCTATTTTGGGTAGCGGACCAGTTTGGATTCGGAATTCCGGAAATGCCGCTATGGCTTGGTACGGAGGATTTCCCAGACGCATCGCAAGCCGAAGCAAAAGAATGCACAAGCCGCTACGGCAAGCATTAGCATCCTCATACTGAATCGCCATGCGCCACGACTACTGAGGCCATTGATTGCCAAGTCGGCCGCAACGCCAATAGCAGCACCTAAAACGGCGAAGCCAATTGCGAATAGGAGATATTTGACCTCCTGCGCCTTGGTCGGCGTAAAGGGGCGCCAGTTTTCGTGGTAATCACTGCGAAGGTTGGCCAGTCCGAGTAGACCGCCCAAAATCTTGGCGGCAATTGTGATCCCGTACATGGGTCTTGCTGACTTCATGCCCCCATGATAACGAGCATGCGAGGGCTTAGCCGGCAAATCGCAAGCAATTCGACAGAAAGAGCTTGCGGTTCTTTCAGCTCCAAAAGGAGGAAGCTATAATCGAAACTCGTTTTCCGATGATCGGGAATCCGCCGATGGCCATCGATCTTGAAACCGTCGTCAAGCAACTCGAAGACAGCGGTATTGTTGCTGCGGGTAAGCTCAAGGAGTTCATCCCGCCCAAAGCTTCTCCCAAAGACGGCGAAGCGCTCCTGCGGGAACTTTACAAGCAGAATCTGCTGACCAAGTTCCAGGCCCAGCAATTCGCTCAAAGTCGGGCCAAGGCATTGATCCTGGGCAACTACACCATCCAGGACAAGATCGGGTCCGGCGGCATGGGTCAGGTGTTCAAAGCCGAACATCGCCGCATGGAGCGGACCGTGGCGATCAAGATGCTGCCGCCAGCCATGACGAAAGATGCAGCAGCCGTGGCTCGTTTTCAACGTGAGGTCAAAGCAGCCGCCAAGCTCCGCCATCCTAACATCGTCGCAGCCGATGACGCCGATGAAGCCCGTGGCGTTTACTTCCTGGTCATGGAGTACATCGAGGGAAGCGACCTTTCGGTGCTCGTCAAAAAGAATGGCCCGTTTCCTGTCGCCAAGGCCGTCAACTATATCCTGCAAGCGGCCCGTGGTCTGGAGTTCGCCCATGGCGAAGGCGTCGTCCATCGAGACATCAAACCGGCGAACTTGCTGTTGGACAAGAAGGGAGTCGTCAAGATTCTGGACATGGGTCTGGCTCGGATTGAATCGAGCGGCAATGCGGCAACCCAGGCAGAGCTGACCGGCTCCGGGGCGGTCATGGGAACCGTCGATTACATGGCTCCCGAACAGGCCCTCGACACCAAACATGCCGACGCCAGGGCTGACATCTATAGTCTGGGCTGTTCGCTCTACTACGCGCTCGTCGGCAAACCGATCTACGAGGCCGAGTCGATCACGGCAAAGTTGTTGGCCCATCAAAATAAGTCGATCCCCGAACTCCGCAATATTGGGGACGAAGTTTCCGACGCACTCGAAGCCGTCTTCCAGAAAATGGTTGCCAAGAAGGTCGAGGATCGCTTCCAGTCGATGAGCGAGGTCGTGGCCGCGCTCGAACAGTGCAGCTCCGGCCAGCAAACTTCATTGAGCATCCAGCAATCGATCGACACGAATCTCGACAACAGCGAGATGACCTTTCTTAGGGACATGCCTGTCCACGCCACGCATAAGCCCAAGCCAACCAAGAAAACGGTTAAGCCTGCTGGCGAAGGCGCCTCCAAGAACAAGAATCCCAATCGCAACCAGGCCCTGTGGATCGGCGCCGGTGCGATGGGTTTTCTGGCCGTGCTGCTGGGTGTGATCGTCATTTTGAGGAATCATAAGGGGGAAGAAGTGGGGCGATTGACGTTGCCCCCAGGCCACACCGCCGAAGTGCAAGAGACAGCCACACAACCGGCGATTGTTCCCAATGTCGCCACCAAGGTTGGTAACCTGGTCACGACGCTCAACGAGCCTCCCTTCGAGCAATGGATGAAGAACGTTGCCGCGCTGGGGGGTTGGAATCAGGTGGAAGCCGTCGTCAAGAAGATGCAGCAGCTCAATCCCGGCTTCGATGGCAAGGTTAAGCCCAAGATCGAGAACGGCGTGGTCACGGACTTTAGTTTTCTGACCGACAGCGTGACCGATATTTCGCCGGTCAGCGCGTTAGTCGGGTTGAAGGTTCTGAGTTGCTATGGGAGCGGCCAAGGCAAGGGTAACTTGTCCGACCTGTCACCCCTGCAAGGAATGAAACTGACAACCCTGAAATGCTTCAACACGCAGGTGTCCGACCTGTCACCCCTCCAAGGGCTGCCTTTGACAAATCTGGAAACCGGGGACACGTTGGTTGCCGACCTCTCACCTCTGAAAGGCATGAAACTGACGCTTCTGCACTGCGGTAATACGCAGATCTCCGACCTTTCGCCGTTGAAGGGGATGCCCCTGACGAGCCTGGTTTGCTCGAACACGCGGGTATCCGACCTCTCGCCGCTCAGAGGGATGTCGCTGACCCAACTGAATTGCTTACTTACGCGGGTCTCGAATCTCCTCCCCCTGCAAGGGATGCCTCTGACGAGCTTGAATTGCGATAACACGCAGGTGTCCGACCTGTCGCCGCTGAAAGGAATGCCCCTGAAGGGACTGTTTTGTTCGAGCACGCAGGTGTCCGATCTGTCGCCCGTCCAAGGAACGCCTCTGACGGACTTGAGTTTCGAGCGCACGCGGGTGTCCAACCTCTTGCCCCTCAAGGGAGCGCCTCTGAAGGTTATCCGTTGCCGCCAATCCTGGGTTTCCGACCTTTCGCCGCTAGCGGGGATGCTATTGACGGAGATAAATTTCCCCTTCACCCGGGTGTCCGACTTGGCGCCGCTCAAAGGGATGCCTCTGATTTTCCTCGACCTCGCATTCACGCAGGTGCTTGACCTTTCGCCGCTCAAAGGAGCGCCTCTCACAAGGTTCAATTGCGGCGAAACCCCGGTTTCCGACCTGTCGCCGCTGCAAGGGATGAGCTTGGCTGACGTTACCTTCACTCCCAGAAACATCACGCAAGGGATGGACGTATTCCGCCGGGCGAAAAGCCTCCAAAGGATCAACGCCTGGCCCAGGGCGTATTCGTTCGATGAGTTCTGGAAGAAGTACGACGCTGGAGAGTTTGCCCGGCGGACTACCAAATTCAACACACCCGCCTTCCAGCAATGGATGAAGGACGTGGCAATCCTATCTGGCGAACAGCAGGTGGAAGCGGTCGCCAAGAAATTGCAGGAGTTCAACCCCGGCTTCGACGGCAAGGTTACGCACAAGAAGATCGAGGGGCGAACGGTGAGGGAACTGCACTTCGTCACCGATAGCGTGACCGACATCTCTCCACTGCGGGCATTGGCGGGCTTGAAGAGTCTCAGGTGTCGTGGCAGCGGCGGTGGTAAGGGGAGATTGCACGACCTTTCGCCGCTGCAAGGGATGCCTCTGACGGAGTTGGATTGCGTGGACACGCAGGTTTCCGACCTTTCGCCGCTAAAAGGCCTGCCTCTAACGAAGCTGCTGCTCACTTCAACGGAGACGTGGGACCTTTCGCCGCTACAGGGGATGCCGCTGACGACACTGGATTGCACGGGGACGCAGGTTTTCGATCTTTCGCCGCTAACAGGAATGCCGCTGAAGTCGTTGAATTGCGGATCCACGCCGGTGTTCGACCTATCGCCGCTGAAAGGAATGCCTCTCGATTCTCTGCTCTGCGGGCAATCGTCAGTTTTCGATCTATCGCCCTTGCAAGGATTGCCGCTGACGATGCTAAGTTTTGACAATACGCCGGTATGGGATCTGTCGCCGCTGCGAGGAATGAAACTGACGTCGGCGAGTCTTGGCGGCACCAAAGTCACCGACTTGTCACTCCTGCAAGGAATGAAACTGACGTACTTGAAATGCGACATTAATCAAATATCCGACTTGTCGCCACTGAAAGAGATGCCTCTGACGAAGCTGATATGCCGCATCACGTCGGTATCCGACCTGTCACCGCTCAACCGGATGCCCCTGACGTTCCTGGATCTCGCTTTCACGTCGGTGTCCGACCCGTCGCCGCTGCTGGATTGCAAGAGCTTGAAATCCCTGAATGTCACTAAGACCGCGCTTACGGCTGCCGGCGTCGTCGCCCTGCAAAAAGCCTTGCCGAATTGCAAGATCGATTGGGACGGCCTGGCGCAGCCCGCCCTCACCGCCGGCATAGTGGAAGACATCGACGTACTTCTGCTCGGCGATGGATACGTCCACCGTTGGGCGAAAGGCGGCCAGACCGCTTGGGACCAATTCTTCGCGGGGCGGCGGCTTCTTAACGATGGCGTTGCTGGATTGGGGGTGAGCGGCCTGATTGGCCGGCTCGAAAGCTTACGTGCCCGTGTGCGCCCGCGTGTCGTCATTCTGCAAATCGGTTTCAATGATCTGAAACGGCCACAAGACGTTTCAATCACTGTCACGGATTACAAGCAACTCGTGACTCGTCTGCGCGAATGTTTTCCGCAAGCCGTGATTGTCGTGACGAGTGTGATTACCGGCGACGCCCCTCTGGTCGCGAAGGCCCGACTATTGAATGCCGCGATTCGACCCTTGGCGGATGACCGCGTCGTGTACTTCGTCGACTTGGAACCCGTGTTCTTAGACGCGGCAGGTCAGGTGCGCACCGGCATGATCTCGGGGGTGAAAATGACGCCGCAGGGTTACGAGCGGTGGGCCGAGGCGATGGTCCCGTTGGTCAACCGATTGCTAACGGCCGCGCCGAAGTCCGCCGCCGACTTGCCGGGGAAGGCTGCTTCCGTTGCAGCGGCTCCCGGCAAGCCCATCACCACCTTCAACGAGCCGGCCAAGCCGAAAACGCCTCAGGCGGCCTCTCCTATCGATCCAAATCGCCGGGCAGCGGAGTGGGTGATTGGCAAGGGCGGAGTTGTCGACGTCGCCGTCAAAAATGCTTGGCAGCAGGTTTGGACGACCGATCGTCTACCCAACGAGCCATTCCAAGTGGCCACCGTTACCTTGGAAAAAGGGATGTCCGGCGAAGGAACGAAGCTACTCAGCGGTTTGACGGCATTGGTCGAACTCAACGTCAATGGTTCCAAACTTACCGACGACGACGACGTGCGACCTCTGGGTACGCTGACCAACCTTGAATTGCTGAATCTCGAAGCAGTTCCGATCGGCGATGCGGCGCTTTCGCATCTGAGTTCTTTGAGCAAGTTGACCGACCTCCGGCTCAAGGGAACCAAAATAACCGCCGCTGGCGTCGCCGCCCTGCAAAAAGCCCTGCCCAATTGCAAGATCGAGTGGGACGATCCGGCCAAACCGACGACGTCTGAGCCTGCCGCTTCCGGCACCAAGTAGATCACGGGCCACGTCCAAGCTCATCGCGGGACTGCTTGCGGTCGGCAAATTATGCGGACTGCTTGGCTTGTCGTTTCTTCTTCGCCTTCGTCTCGGCTTTCTCCTGCTGCTGAGGCTCAACCTTTCCGCTGGCAGGATTCAACTCGTCGAGGACCACTTGCAATCGCTTGCGAGCCGCTACGGCCTCAGAATCTTGGGTATCCGCCGCAACGGGTTCTTCGACGAACGGAGCGTCCTTCATATTGAACAGTCGCCCGGCCTGGTTCAGTTTCCATTGGTTTTCACGCGCGTACCACTTGTTGCCAAGTTGCACGAAGATCCATGGTCGGGGAGTTCCTGATTCGCCGCGTAACTGCGGGGCGAATCCGCGTCCATCGAATGTTACATCCTTCGGTAGCGTCGCGCCTGCAACGGCGGCAAACGTGGGGAGGACATCGCTGAAATCGACCAGATCGGCCGTCGTGCGGCCACTCGGCGTCGTTCCCTGCCAGTTGGCGATCAGTGCGACGCGCGATCCGCCTTCAGTGAGTGACCCCTTCATGCCCCACATCGCTCGGCCGCCGATCTTCCCCGACGTTTTGTCCGGATCATGTTTGTCGGTATATCCGACCTTCGACGTGCCGTTGTCGGCCGAGAAGACGATCAGTGTTCGCTCGCGTAATCCAAGCTTGTCGAGTTCGGCAACGATTTTCCCGACGGTCTTATCGAGATATTTCACGTTGTCATCGTAAAGCTGACGACCGTTGGCATCCGAATTCGAGTCGGGCGTCCGCAGGATCGGACCATGAATCAAATGTTCGGGGAGATAGAAGTAAAACGGCTCATCCCGATGACGGCGCATAAAGTCGACGGCGAAATCGGAAGCCTGGTCGGGATAGTAAACGTCTTTGTCGAACGTGACTTCCTTTCCGTTCTTAGTGTAGCTGGTTTTCCAATAATAACCGCTCGCCGTTGGGTCGGTAATATACTCATCGAAGCCCCAATCACCCGGCGAATCGTTCATCTGGCGCCACTTGCCAGCCATGCCGGTTGCGTAGCCCGCCTGCTTGAGAATCCTGGCCAGCGACGGCTCCGCTTGGTAAGAAGCATTTTGGGCCGACTTGTTCGACATGCCGCCGGTTCGGAACCCGTAGCGGCCTGTCATCAACAAACACCGTGAAGGTCCGCACAGCGGCGTCGCGAAGCAACGCTCGAAACGCAGCCCTGAACCGGCGAGTTGATCGATGTTCGGGGTCAATTCTTTGCAGCGATCCGATCCGTAGCAGCCGATGCCGTCGATCCCAATGTCGTCGGCCAGAATGAACACGATGTTGGGCCGCTTGTCGGCCGCCGAGATCTGCGAAGGCCCGCACAGTGACAGAGTGGAAACGGCCAAAACGGCAAGCGAGAGGTGGCGGAGCATGGTAGTCCTTCAATGTTGGAATTTCGGTTTCTCGCCGCCACCAGAACGTCGTCATGGGCGCCGCGTGAATTGGTCGGCGTGTATCTTCTAGATGCCGATTGCTGCCGTGTTATTTTGTGGGATATCAGCCGGCTGCCTGGTTCAAAGAATTCTTACCGCGGGCGGATTCATTCCGATACTGGCCGACCAAGGGGCATTTGACCGACGGCAGCGCATTTGCGGTCGCAGATTCAGAGCTTACTTGAAGGTTTGGTACATGTGCAAACGAATTCCGTTCATCGTTGTGCCCAGGCCCCGGTGTGGTTTCCGGTCATCTGGGCCGTGATATCCGACAGATCGGATTGTCACCCATGATGACGCGCCACTCGCGCTGCGTCACCTCGAACTTGCCCAACCGGAAATCGCGAGAAAGGGTGACTCGCGTCGGCGATGGTTCGTCGCGTCCAGCCGGTGAATCGGCGCGCTAGAGATCCGCATTTCAGAGGTGCCCGGGCGTATCGCCACCATGATCAGGCCGAATTCCGGAACGACAAGCTGGCCGGTGCGAAGGCGATGGAGCGTAATGCCAACAAGACGGAGCGAGGTATGCGCTTCGTCGCTGTCGGTGATCATGGCGTTTTCTTGAACGGGGTGCCGGCGTACCGGAAACGGACGGAAAAGGAGCCTCGGAAAACTGAGAGGCTGGGCATGGTGCGTTACCTATGCAACAGAGACACATTGGTTCCGCGGGGCTCAGCCGCACGATGGGACACGATGTCACATGTTTGCCACATGTGTCTAAAATGTGTCCACGGCGAGGAATAAAGACGCCACAAGGACTCGCGGGAAGGTGCCGTAAGTCCTTGTGACATAAGAGTGCGGGAAACAGGACTTGAACCTGCACGAGGTTACCCCCACCAGGCCCTCAACCTGGCGCGTCTGCCAATTCCGCCATTCCCGCGGCAATTCGTGTCTGACCGAGTATTCAACCTTTTCGCACCGCCGTCAAGTTGCCGTCGCGGCAGCAATGCGAAACTCGCCCGGCGATCGCGCCGCCTTTGCGGTACCCAATCCGATTTTTTATAAGGAATACAGGAAGCCAGGAAAAGGAAGCACGAGAGACAGCAGTTCGGACTCGCCTTTTCTCTTCCTGTTCCTGCCTTCCTTATAAATACTTTTTCGTCTCTTATTTCGCCATCCACTCCCAGCCGCACGCGCTGTTCATCTCGTGCGTGGCCATCATTTCCCACGGGGTACCAGGATGTTCCTTCACCACGCGCTCCAGATACTTGCGCGACTGCTTGACCAGCTTGTCGAGCGAACTGTCGCTGCTAAAAGTTTCGGCCGGGGTAATGATCCAGACATTATCGCTGGGGCCCCCTGGCCGCTTGCCTTGTTTGAGTTGGGCCACCATCGTGTTGTAGCCCTCGTAGCGAGCCCGAGCCGCCAGCACTCGCCCCATTGCCAAGTCGTAGGCGGCCTGCCAGCGCGGACCGGTCAGCTTGGCTCGGTCGGATTCGCCGGGAGCCAAAGCGTTGTACAGCGGACGCAGCTTGGGTTCGATGCGGGCCACGGAGTGCTGGGCAACGTCGCAGGCTACCTTAAGCTTGGCTTCGTCTTGCCGGATGAAACTCAACGTCAGGTTGACACCGCTGTTCACTTCAACCGGCTCGAGCATGGCCGCGTTGTGCAGGGCCATGCGGCACTTGTTTCCAGCCAGCAGTGCGTCGTACTCGGTTTTGCTGACATAGTCCGGCGCATACTTGGCCATGACCTTGGAGTCGAATCGCCGCGCCGCGCCCCCTTGATTGAAATCGCCGAAGCTGGGAGCACGGACAATCAGGTAGGAGCCTCCGGATAGCTTCGCCAGCCGGCTGAGAGCGAACGCACCGAAGCCCGAGTCGATCAGCTCGCCGCCGCCTGCCATCGCCTGAGCACCGCGGAATCCGCCTCCATGCCCGCCCCCGAACGAGCTGGGAAAGTCGAGTTCGATCATCTCCTTGGCCATGGATTCAGGCCCGACGTGAACCGGCTTTCCTCCCTCGGTGGCCGACGCGCCCGATAGCGAACCTTCGCGTCCGAAAGGTGCCGCCGGCCCGATCACATAACACGGGATGGCATACTTCTCCAGGATCGGCACCAAGGAGTCGACCTTCGGCATATCGTCTCCCCGCTCGTCAGTCACGACGGTGAGCATGATCAGCCGCTTCTTTTCGGTCCGGTACTTAAGAAACTCATCCAGGACGGTTTGAATAGCGGCGAAGGTCATTTCATCGCCGTCCGATTCCTCAGTGATCTTGCCCAGGACCTGGATGAGGGCCTCCGTGTCGTCCGTGGGCTCCGGCGTCAGAATTTCGCAGGTCTTGCCGTAGGCAGCGATCACATTCAATAGGGGCGGGCCGTTTGCCTCGTTCTCGAACGCCTTGTGCCCCTGCTTCTTCAATTGGTCAAAGCCGTGCAGGACGTCTCCCAGCCGCCGGATCACGGCTGCGCGCTGGTTCGAGGCGCTGGACGTCCGGTCGAAGAGCCAAATCGCTAGCGTCGGCCGATCTCCTAGCGCATCGACAATCTCCCAGCCGACCCGATCGGTGGCCGTTTCATTGGTCAGGAAATCTGTCTGGCCGCGGACTTGTGAAAGGCTGCCCGAAGCGAACGGCATGCCACTGGGCGCCGGGGCACGCATGCCCGCGGCCGGGCCGCCTGTCTGCGAGCGGTCGACTGGCTTGCCGGCGACAAGCGGCTTGCCGGCGACGGCCGGCTTTTTACCCCAGCCTTCTTCGGATTCATCGTCGTCGATGTCCTTTTTCGGCTTGGCCTTTTTGGCCTTTTTCGCTTTCGTCGTTTTTTCCGCCACCGCGGTTTTTGTGACCCGCGGTTTGCTCAGGGCCTCGTAGGCCAGAAATCCCAAGACCCCGATCAAGCCGATTGCGACGAAAAACGCGATGATGGGTAAAAAAGATCGCACGCCTACCTCCCGATTTTGAAACGGGCCATGAAACTTGCCGCAGCCGATTTGGACTAGTTATTCTATCGATTGTACACGGTCGGCCGCCAGCGGCGCGCCTCGGCTAAACTGGGGCCAACCAAATCGCCCTTTAATTTAAAAAACGAGGTTTGCACTGGCCGGAGGATAAATTCGCCGATTTTCGGCGGGGAAATACCCGCCTGTCATAATTCCCGCGGAGAAAACCGAAATCACTCCTTCAATTGAAACAACCGCTTCAACGCGTCCAACAGCCCGTGCGGTCGGGCCTGTTTCCGCCGCCGTTCGTAGCGATTCCAGCGGCGGGTGCAGCAGCTTGTTCACCAGCCGGTCGAAAGACTGCCGCACCTCCTCGCGCGATCGCTCGTCGAGTTGCGGCAGCTTGTTGAACAACCGCCGCAACTCGTCGTCTTGCGATTGCTGCCAGCCTTCGCGCAGCCGCTTGATGATCGGCGCCGTGGTGCGGTGCCGCAGTTCGGCCATGAAGCGGGACGTCTCTTGCTCGACGATCTGCAGCGCCGCGGGCAATTCGCGGTCGCGCTGTTCCCGGTTTCGCTGGCAGGCTTCTTGCAAGTCGTCGATCGAATACAAGTAAACCC
Source organism: uncultured Planctomycetia bacterium (assembly GCA_963807715.1). Classification (GTDB taxonomy): domain Bacteria; phylum Planctomycetota; class Planctomycetia; order Pirellulales; family PALSA-1355; genus CAWECK01. The sequence continues at coordinate 43,200 of CAWECK010000004.1, read as the reverse complement.
CCAGGCAGTCGCCGATCGCCGGCTCGAAATCGCGAGGCATCGCCAGGTCCAGCACGAACAGCGGACGCTGCTCGCGCGCCGCCTCGATGCGTCGGAACATCGCCAGCGTGACCACCGGCTCGCTGGCGCCGGTCGTGCTGATGATCAGGTCGGCGACCGAGCAGCATGTCGGGCAGCTGCTCCCAGGGACCGGATGCCCCTGCCAGCGCTCGGCCAATTCCGCGGCGCGCTCGTGACTGCGATTGATCACGCGTGACGTTGTGGGCCCCTTCGTCTTGCAGATAGCGCAGGGTTTCCTCGGCCATTTCGCCGGCGCCGATGACCAGCACCTGCTTGTCGTCGAACCGCTCGAAGATCTGGCTGGCGAAATCGCCGATGGCCACGCTGGGAATGCTCACCCGCCGCTGATGCAGCGTGGTTTCGTTGGTGATGCGCCGGGCCACGCGCACCGCGGCTTGAAAGATGCTGTGGGTCACCGGGCCGGTGCTGTTGCGCTGCTTGGCCAGTTCGTAGGCCTGCTTGACCTGCGACAGGATCTGCGGCTCGCCCAGCACCATGCTGTCGAGGCTGGCCGCCACGGTGAACAAGTGCCGCACCGCGTCCTCGCCGGTCCGCTCGAACAGGTCGTCGAAGATCTCGTAGACCTTAAGGCCGTGAAAGTCGGCCACGAACTGGGCCACGGCCTCGTGGCTGGGGCCTGCCCTCGGCGTCTTCCGACGGCCGTGTAGATCTCGACGCGATTGCAGGTCGACAGCAGCACGGCCTCGGCCTGCGGAAATCGGCGCGAAAGTCGTCCAGCGCCGGTCCAACCTGGTGCGGCCCGAACGCCAGCGCTCGCGCATCTCGACCGGCGAATTGTGATGGCTGCAGCCGACCATTTGCACTTTCATGCTCGGCCTCCCAGCGATCTGCGCACAGCGCATGCGGGCTGCGCTTCTGGCCGCCGTGCTGGGTGTTGACCAGCAGCAGCATGCCGAGAACAACGGCCAGGAAGACGAAACTGACGACCGTCAGATACGCCACTTTGCGGCCGTGCCGCGCGGGCTTATAAAACACGTTGAACAGTGCCGCCGCCACCAGCCAGGCCAACATCAGGCCGGAGCTCCACACGACCGGATCGGTCCAAGGGAGCTGGGTTTTGCCGCCAATCAGATTCAAGATGATGCCGGCCAGGAACCCGACGCCCACCATCAAGGCCGAAGCCAGCACGACGCGGCTGTTGACGTGTTCCAGCCATTCCAGGCTGGGCAACTGAATTCCGCCGCTCGAAAGGTGCTTCCGCTTCAGCCGGATGGCCTGCACCAAGTACATCAGCCCGGCGACGAAGCCGACCATCACGGTCACGGTGCCCAGCAGCAGGAACATGCCGTGGATCATGCCCCACACGCGCGACGCCGGCTCGGGCGCAATCGGCTGGCGGTCGGCAAACCAGGCTGCCGCGGCGATCAGCCCCAGCACCAGCGGCCACAGAAACAGCCCCACTGCCGCGCGAGGATAGTAGAAGTCAAGATACAGATAGAGCGCCGGCCAGCATCCAGGCGGCCAGCAGATACCAATCGAAGCTGCTCGACAGGGGGAGCGTGGCCGATTGCATGGCCCGGTAGCCGAGATACAGCGTTTGCGCCAAGAATCCAGCCGCGGCAAAGCCGAGCATCATGGCTCCGCGCACTCCGCTGCGAAAGAACAGCCGCGTCAGCTCCAGCACCAGGCGACCAGATAACTGGCGGCGAAACAGGTGATGCTGATGCGAGAAATCACTTGGCGGTCACGCTGGACATAAAAACGTGGAACGGCTGAAACGGAACGATTGAATTTAGCCCCAACGGGGTCGCGACTATGAAAGCTGAGGGCAAATCGCACCGCCGCCCTGGGTGGCGGTCTCACTCGCCGTCCAGCCCATATTCTTTGAGCTTCTTGTGCAGCGTGTTGCGGTTGATGCCCAGCTTGGTGGCGGCCTTGGTTTGCACGCTGTCGCAGGAGGTCATGCACCTGAGCGATCAATTCGCGCTCCACGCGGTTGACGATCTTGGCGTGCAGGTTGTCTTCCTGCGGTCCGGCCGTGTCGACTCCCTGCTGCACCAGTTCGTAGGTCAGCGTCTCCAGGTCGGCCGGCATGTTGCGGCTGGCTCGGCGGCGGCGAACCGGCGAGCACGGTCTCCGGCAGCAAGTCGGCCGTCAATTCGTCTCCGGAGGCCATCACCACGGCCCGCTCGACGTAATTTTGCAGCTCGCGCACGTTGCCCGGCCAGTGATAGCTCTGCAAGGCGTCCAACGCTTGGCTGTGGATGTGCACGACGTAGCGATCGTTCTCTTCATTGTAATGAGCCAGGAAGTGCCCGACGAGTTCGGGGATGTCCTCGGGCCGTTCGCGCAGCGGCGGCAGATGGATCGGCACCACGTTCAAGCGGTAGTAAAGGTCTTCGCGAAACCGGTCGCGCGGCGACCTCGGCCAGCAGGTCGCGGTTGCTGGCGGCGATGACCCGCGTGTCGACGTGGACCGTTTGCGTGTCGCCGACGCGTTCGAATTCCCGTTCTTGCAGCACGCGCAGCAGCTTGACTTGCAGCTTGGGAGTGGTGGAGTTGATTTCGTCGAGAAAAATCGTGCCGGTGTGGGCCGCTTCGAAACGGCCGGTGCGATTGGCGATGGCGCCGGTGAAGCTGCCCCGCACGTGGCCGAACAGTTCGCTCTCCAGCAGGCTTTCGCTCAGCGCGCCGCAATTGACCCGCACGAACGGGCCGCTGCCGCGATGGCTGATCTGATGCACCGCCTTGGCGATCAGTTCCTTGCCGGTTCCGGTTTCGCCCAACAGCAGCACCGACGCGTTGGATCGGGCCACCTGGCGCGTGAGCCGATAAACCTTTTGCATGGCAGGGCCCGAGCCGATGATGCCGATGATCGGCGACCCGGTGGGGTTCGAGTCCTGATTGCGGAAATTACTGCTCATGTGCTGAATTGCCGAACGTGTCAGCTCGATACCCTGTAGCTTAAGAAACGCGGAGCCTGAGAGACGGGGTCAGACTCACCGGGGTGCGGCGCCTTCGGCCGTCTCGCCGCGGCGTTCCAAGGTATCGAGGAGTGATCCGAAGACTTTTTGGACAGCCTGTTCGGACTTCTCGCTGCTGTTGTAAAGTGCATATTGGTTCAAGATTTCGCCCTGAGTCAGCAGGATGCCGTGCAACTCGACGCTGCGGCTAAAGGCTGCCGCGGCGGCTTGCCGGGCTGCCAGCGGCTGGCTGCCACGGTTGGCCGCTTCCAGTAAGGCACGTTGGCCGGACACGGTACCCAAGTTCACCAAGGCGGTCGCGGCGACCGTTTGCAGCGGGTCAACCGAGAAGGCTCGCTCCACCGCCGGAACCAGCGGCCTCAAATCGTAGACGCTGTCCTTGGGCTTTTCGGCGAGTCTTGCGATCCAATCCAGCGCTTCCGCGGCCTCCCGCTGGCGCTCATCGAACGGCGCGTTGTGGCGGCCCAGCAGACCCAGCAGTTCATCGACCTTGTACTTCAGGATTTTTGGCGTGCCGGGAGCGGCAAAGGCGGTGGTCAAGGGCGTGCCCTCTGCCAGGCGTTCCGCCGGGTTCAGATGCTCCGGCAGGCTCGCTATAATGCCGATCGGTAATTGCCGGGTGCGCGGATCCTGCCGCAGAGCCTTTAGCATTTCGTCAATTTGCGGCCCAGCCAGCTTGAAATGGAGCAGAACGAAATCGTAGTCCGGCGATTCGGTCGCGAAGGCCAGCGTCTGCCGCCCATTGGTGGCGATGTCCACATCGTAGCCAAGGCCAGAGAGCAAACCGGCGAGAACTTGGGCCATTTCGCTGCGCGGATGCCCGATCAGCACGCGCGGCACGCCCGACGTGCCGGCAAAAAAACGCAAGTCATCCGTCACGGCGCTTGCGCCAGGAAAACGCGTCTCCGGCGCCAGCTTTAAGATCGCATTCAGTGCGGCAAAGCGGACCCGGCGGTTGCCCGACTGGGCAGCGAGCGCCAACGGCGCCGGCCGTTGGCCAAAGCGGGTGAGTAGCGTCGGCTTGCCTATTTCGCCCAGCATGTTAGCGGCCGCCGCCGCAGCCACGTAGTTACCGCTCGCCAGGGCCCCGGCCAGCACGTCGTCCACCGCATCCATGCCGTGTTCCACGGCAATGTCGTGAGCAGTTCCCGCCCCTGTGGGTAGCGCGGCATCCAGATCTTGATCCAGTTTGGCCGCCGTCAACATGGCCGTCAGACAAAGCTGCCGCGTCGGGGAGTGATTTGGCCGCAGGGCCTCCAGGTCGCGGGCCAGTCCCGCGGCTTCATCGGCCGCAGCGACCGCCGCCGGCAGGTTCTGCGCGACGCTTTGTTGCTTCTCCGAGTCCCAACGCCAGATTTCAGTGGTGGGAGCCAGCTCGCCGCTATGAGCAACCGCGTACCGGAGCAGCCGGGTCACTTCTCGCTCGAGCAAGGTTTGCGCTTCGGACAGGGTGGCAGCCTCGCCTGTGATCGACACCAGTGCCTGCCCGGCCGCCTCCCGCATTGCCGGTTCCGCGTGCGAATCGACAGCCGGACGTAGCAGCGCCAACAGCGGTTTTCGATCCCCGAGCCGGCCGAGCGCGTCGATCACTTGCATTTTAAGGGGAGCGTCGCTGGTTTCCAACGCGCCACGCAAGGGACCGACGGCGTCGCCGGCCAGTTGGACCAGCATCGTGCGCACCGCGGCATGTTCGTCGGTCCGTTGCGGATCGGCCAGGACCTTCAGGAGCGGCATAACGGCGGCGTTGTGTGCCCGGGCCAACTGTACGACCGCCTCTTGTCGAGTGCGCACCTGGTTCGATCGCAGCGCCCCGATCATCTTGGCCAGCCGTTGCGGATCTTCGCGATAGGCTGCCGCGCCCGTCAGGACCGCGTCGACAAACTTGCCCATATCCGGAGCGAGTTCGGGAACCGTGGACAATTGAATGAAGGCAGCCGTGCCGAATTGCTCGATCAACTGATCCATGTCGCGTGGCGTGGGCTTGGTTTCCAAAAGCTGCTTTACCAGCAATTTGGCGACCTTGGGACGGTTGATATCGACCATGATCTTGATCGCCCGAACCAACTCCGTCGCAGTTGTCGGTTTCGATTCGAGCAGCGTGTGAATCAGCGTATCTTCGTTGGGATCACGGATGATTTCCGCGATCTTCATTTCCGCATCGTCCTGTTTAACCGGCGGGGCCTTGTCTGCCGCCTTGGGTTTTTCGTCTCCATCGATCTCCTGGGCCGTAACGAGCGCGGACGGCATCAGCAGCAAGCAAAGGAGCAAACTCCGCAGCCCAACACTCCGAACCCCAAAAGCCCGGGGATGGCCATCTCTGGGTCCACCCCGCCTCAAACTCCCCCCTGCAACCATCCGTTTCATGACGTGACCTCCGAAGTGGCTATCGGTGCAGCTTGCGTCACGTCCATGCCCAACCCTAATTTTAGTTTCCACTGGGCGACTCGCTGCGCCACCTGCTCCGGAGCGGTTGAACCGAAGCTGACAAAGGCGTTTACGGCCCGGTCGACTCCTAGGAACTCATAGACGCGCTGGTCGAGATTCGCATGCTCGGCCTGAAAATCCGCCAGGGGCAAGTCCGCCAGCCGGCAGCCCCGGTCTTTGGCGGTGCGCACCAGGCGGCCGACGATTCCATGCGCCGTGCGCTGCGGAACGCCCTGCTGGATCAGGTATTCCATGAACGTCGTCGCGTCCAGGTAACCCGCGTCGAGTCGCGCGGCGATCGCCGGCCGATTCAATTCGGCGCCGGAAACCAGCGGCGCGGCCACTTCCAAGCACAGGTTCACCGTGTCGAACGCGTCGAACAGCGGCACCTTGTCTTCTTGCAAATCGCGGTTGTAGGCCAACGGCAACCCCTTGATCAGCACCAGCAGGTTGGTCAGATCGCCGACGACACGGCCCGTCTTGCCGCGGGTCAGTTCCAGCACGTCCGGATTGACTTTTTGCGGCATGATCGAAGAGCCGGTGCAAAATGCCTGCGGTAATTTGAGGAAACTGAATTCACTGGTGGACCACAGGATCCACTCCTCGGCCCAGGTGCTGAGATGTTCGGCGATCAGTGTCAACGCGAACACGAATTCGACGATAAAGTCCCGGTCGCTGACGGCGTCGATGCTGTTGGCGGCCACGGCGTCAAAGCCCAACCGGCGAGCGACGTCCTCGCGGTCGATGGCCAGGCTGGTTCCCGCCAGGGCCGCGGAGCCCAGGGTCAACACGTTGGTCCGCACACGGCAGTCGGCCAGCCGGCCCCGATCCCGTTCGAATTTTTCGCAGTAAGCCAGCCAATAATGATTTGCCAGCACCGGCTGGGCTCGTTGCAAGTGCGTGTAGGCCGGTAGAATGCAATTGGCGTCGGCATCGGTCCGCGCCACGAAAGCACGTTGCAAGGCGATCAGCCGCTGCATCGATCCGGTCGATGGCGTCGCGGACCCATAGCCGCAAATCGGTCGCCACCTGATCGTTCCGGCTGCGGGCCGTGTGCAGTTTTCGACCGACATCACCGAGCCGATCGATCAGGGTCCGCTCGACATGCATATGGATGTCTTCCAGTTCGATCGAAAACTGAAAGTCTCCCTGCTCAATTTCCTGGCGGATGAGGGTTAATGTCTGTTCAATTTGGCGGCATTCATCGTGCGACAGCAAACCGACCTTTGCCAACATTTGGGCATGCGCGATCGAACCGGCAATGTCGTGCGCGTAGAGGCGGCGGTCGAAGCTAATGCTCTCCGTAAACCGCTCGACCAGCGCATCGGTTGGCTGGTTAAATACACCGGACCAGGCTTTGTCCGCCACGCAGTGCCTCGACGATGTCCGAGGATAGAGAAATGGCATTTAAGTCAACAACGTATTTACTCTAAATGGCTTAGGACGAAGTGTCAACGAGCCGCCCCGTGGCAAACCATCGGTCCAAGCCTTCTAGGCAGGCATTCGAGGCCTATCGTTTTCGCAGTGAACGAAAAATGGCGTTGCCGTGCGATGAAAATAACCCTCGCATCCGTTAGGATTGACATTGTCGAACACGATTCCCGCTCGGCTGGGTAACCGACGGGCTGGCTTTTCGGGAAATTCGCGCGCAATTTAGGCACTCCCGGACGTTCGCCGGCTGATCGATCTGATCATTGCGACGATAGATCGGGAGGCCCGCCGAATCGCGCCCCTTGAATCCCTGGTACCCACCGTGCTAACTTTGAGGGATTTTACGTGCCTCTCGGCCAGTTTGGCTGCGCAGCGGGAGAGGCAGCGGTAGGCTGACTGCAAACGGCAGTCCCGGAAATGCAGCGGCGGATGCACGCAGTGTCAGGTTTCATACATTCAGGTGGAAGGTAGTAACAAGTGCCGCGACGTGACGATATCCACAAGATTCTGCTGATTGGGTCTGGACCGATTGTGATTGGCCAGGCCTGCGAGTTCGATTATTCCGGCACCCAGGCCTGCAAGGCTCTCCGCGAGGAAGGCTATGAGGTCGTGCTGGTCAATTCGAATCCGGCCACCATCATGACCGATCCCGGCATGGCCGATCGCACCTACATCGAACCCCTCACCTGGGAGATTGTCGCCAAAGTGATCGAGGCCGAACGGCCCGATGCGCTGCTGCCGACGCTTGGCGGTCAAACCGCATTGAACCTGGCGATGGAGCTTGCCGAGCACGGCGTGCTGGAGAAGTACCACGTCGAAATGATCGGGGCCAACCCCAAGGTAATCGCCAAGGCTGAGAACCGCGAGGAGTTCAAGCAGGCCATGGAAAAGATCGGCCTGGAAGTCTGTCGGGGCAAAACGGTTCGTAATCTGAGCGACGCCCGCCGCGTGTTGGACGATATCGGGCTCCCCTGCGTCATCCGTCCCAGCTTTACGATGGGAGGCAGCGGCTCGGCCATCGCCTACAACCGGGGGGAATTCGAAAGCCTAGTCCGCCGCGGGCTGGATATGTCGCCGGTGACCGAGGTGCTGCTCGAAGAATCGATCCTGGGTTGGAAAGAATACGAAATGGAGGTGATGCGCGACGTCGACGATAACGTCGTGATCATCTGCTCGATCGAAAACTTCGATCCCTGCGGCGTCCACACCGGCGATTCGATCACGGTGGCTCCAGCCCAGACGCTCAGCGACAAGGAATACCAGCGGATGCGCGACGCGTCGCTGGCCGTGATCCGCGAGATCGGCGTGGAAACGGGGGGCTCGAACATCCAGTTCGCCATCCAACCCGAGACCGGCCGCATGATCGTGATCGAAATGAATCCTGCGCGTGAGCCGCTCCAGCGCGCTGGCGTCGAAGGCCACGGGGTTTCCCATCGCCAAGATCGCGGCAAAGCTGGCCGTCGGCTTCCGGCTGCATGAACTGCCAAACGACATTACTCGCGAAACGATGGCCTGCTTCGAGCCGACCATCGATTACGTGGTCACCAAAATACCGCGCTTCGCCTTCGAGAAATTCCCCGAAGCCGATTCGACCCTCACCACGCAGATGAAAAGCGTGGGGGAGACGATGGCCATCGGCCGCACCTTCAAGGAATCGTTCCAGAAGGCGCTGCGCGGGCTGGAAGTGGGCAGCTTTGGCTTCGGCTGTGATTCCAAGGACCTGTGGGGCACGCCCAACCAACCCACCCTCGAGGAAATCCGGGCCACGATCGCGACCCCCGGCGACGAGCGCGTATGGTATTTGCGATACGCCTTCAAGGCGGGCATGACCCGGGACGAGATCTACCAGCTCACGCACATTGATCCTTGGTTCTTGTCCAACTTGCAGGAGTTGGTCGAGCTCGAAGAAGAACTGCGCCGGCAACCCGGGCTCACCGGAGTAAGCACGGCGCTGCTGCGCGAGGCGAAGCGCAACGGCTTTTCAGATCGTCAACTGGCCTCGATCTGGAACGTTCCGGAGATGAATGTTCGCGCCGAGCGCCAGCGCCGTGGGATCGTCGTCACGTTCAAGAGCGTCGACACTTGCGCCGCCGAGTTCGAAGCCTACACGCCCGTATTACTATTCCACCTACGAGGACGAAGACGAAACCCCCGCCAAGGAGCCGGGACAGCGGCGGATCATGATTCTCGGCGGCGGGCCGAACCGGATCGGGCAGGGGATCGAATTCGACTATTGCTGTTGCCATGCCAGCTTCGCCCTGCGCGAGCTGGGCATCCAGTCGATCATGGTCAATTCGAATCCCGAGACCGTGAGCACCGATTACGACACCAGCGACCTGCTTGTTCTTCGAGCCGCTGACGACCGAGGACGTGCTGAACATTTGCGACCGCGTGCAGCCCGACGGCGTGATCGTGCAGTTCGGCGGGCAGACGCCTCTGAATCTGGCGCGGGCACTGGCCACGGCCGGAGTGCCGATCATCGGCACCAGCGTCGATACGATCGAAGAGGCCGAGGATCGCGAGAAGTTCGCCAATGTGCTCAAGCGGTTGGATCTCAAGCAGCCCCCGAACGGCATCGCCCGCAGTATGGCCCAGGCCCGGGCGGAAGCGGCCAAGATCGGCTTTCCGGCCCTGGTGCGGCCCAGCTTTGTGCTCGGCGGCCGGGCGATGGAAATCTGCTACGACATGTCGCAGCTCGAACGCTTCGTGGCCGAAGCGTTCATCGTGGCTCAAGGGCAGCCGGTGCTGATCGATAGCTTTCTGGAAGACGCCACCGAAGTGGATGTCGATGCCATTTGCGACGGACAAGACGTGGTGGTGGCCGGCATCATGGAGCACATCGAAGAGGCCGGCATCCATTCGGGCGATTCGGCCTGCGCCATTCCGCCCTATAGCCTGCCGGGCCCGGTCTTGAGCCGAAATCCGCGAGGCGACCAAGGCGCTGGCCCGGCAAACTGCACGTCGTGGGCCTGATGAACATCCAGTTCGCCGTGAAAAAGGAAGACAACACGCTCTACGTGCTGGAAGTGAACCCGCGGGCCAGCCGCACGGTTCCTTTTGTCTCGAAGGCGACCGGCATGCCGGTGGCGAAGATCGCCGCCAAGGTGATGGCCGGCGTCTCGCTGGCCGAGCAAGGCTGTGATGCCGAACCGATCCCCAGCGTTCGTGTCGGTGAAAGAAAGCGTGTTTCCATTCCGCAAGTTCGCCGGTGTCGATATTGTGCTTGGGGCCGGAGATGCGGTCGACTGGCGAGGTGATGGGAACCAGCGAACGCTTTTCGATCGCCTTCGCCAAAAGCCAACTAGCGGCGGGCACCGTGTTGCCGGCCGAAGGAACCATTTTTATCAGCGTCGCCGAGCGAGCCAAGGAGCACATGGTCGGCCTGGCGGCGCGGCTGGCAAGCATGGGCTACAAGCTCATGGCGACCGAGGGGACGGCCCGCTCTCTGGAAGCAGCCGGCGTGACCGTGCAGCGCGTCAAGAAGCTGCAAGAAGGGCATCCCAACCTGCTGGACCATTTGATCGACGGCCGAATTCAATTGATCATGAACACGCCGAGCGGCAAGGGGGCCCGCACCGACGAAGGCCGCATTCGCAGCGCGGCCGTGGCAGCCGGTGTGCCTTGCATCACGACCATCCAAGCGGCCGATGCGGCCGTGCGGGCGATGGAGGCGTTGCGCGTCGAAGAGATGACCGTACAGGCGCTGCAGGATCGCATCGGGGTGCTGGCCAGCAAAGGCTGATAGGCTTCCAGTGTGGCACGCTCTGAGCCCCGCGAAGGGCGTGGTGGCCAGACGCTGAGTTTCATTGCCTTTGGGTGTACCACTGGCTCTGCCAGTGCCGGAAACAGCAATGATTCTGCACCGGCACACGCAAGAAGTCGATCGGTGAATACTTCGACACGCTGCGAAACGGACAGGCCGATAAAAAAGCATCCCCGCCGCACGTCCGTCGTGCGGCAGGGATGCACAAGGGTTCGCTGATTTTCGATTGCTCAGCCGCCGCTGGGAGGCGCCGGCGGTTGTGGGGTTTCCATTGGTTTTCCGTCCGGCGTATTTCCCGCGGTCGGCAGCTTCGGCACCGTCACTAGGGGCAGTCCGAGCTTCGCGCCGAAGATGTTCCGCAACTCGGCGGCATACGGATCGCGCGGCTCCAACTGGATGCACTTGTCCAATTCAGCAACGGCTTGCTTGGGATATCCCAAGAACCCGAAATGATAGCCGAGCAGGAAGCGTAAGGCCGGGGAATCGGGCTTGGCGTCGCGCGCCTTTTCCAACGCTTTTAGCTGCGTCGTGTAGTCGCCGATGTTGCCGTAAAGTTGGGTGTAATTCTTGATGACGCCGTCCCATTGATCCTTCGGCAGGCCGTGCATGCCCGTCTCGGTGGCGCCGGCCGCCTGGTCGTATTGACCGATGGCAAATAGCGCCTGGCCGAGCAACATGATCACCGGCGCGTGGTCCGGCTGATCGAGAACGGCGTGACGCCAATCGTACGCCGCGGCTTGGTAGCGCCCGGCCTTGAAGTCGGTCTCACCCAGGAGAGCAAAATCGGTCGTGCTGCCACCGTCGGCAGTCGGCTGGGTTGCCGCTGCGGCATCGGTTGCCAGGGTTCCGGATTGAACGGTATTGGCGGGAACTGTCGACGCGTAGTTGTTGGTTCCATTCGCGTAGCCACTGTTTCCGTAACCGCTACCGTACCCGCCGCCATAGCCACCGCCGTAGCCACCATATCCGCCATAGCCACCGCCCAGGCCGTAGCCTAAACCGAAACCGACGCCGTATCCCAAGCCGCCGTAGGCGCCGTAATTGCCGTATCCGCCGCCGTATCCTCCGTAGCCTCCGCGGTTATACGCCGCGTTGCCGAACGATGTGTTGTTGCCGAAAAAGTTAGAATTTTCGCGGTTGCCGTTCACCCCGTTGTTGGCAAAGTTGTGATTGCCGTTGATCGTCTGCCCCCCGACATGACCGCCGTTGCCGCCGGCATACCCACCCGCTCCTCCAGCGGGCGGCGTGATAACCACCTTCACTAACACCGCCAGCGCCGCCACGATAACCGCCTCCACCGCCGCCGCCACGGCCACCACCGCCGCCTCTTGCAAAGGCGTCAACCGGAATTGCAAATGTGGCCAACAGTGCCAAAGTAAGGGCCAGGGATTGCGAGCGCATGAGTAATTGTCCTTCAGTTGGTGAAATCGATCCTAGGCGTTTGATCACCCAGTTTCTGAACTCTACGTCTCGCCTACTGAATTCGAGCCCAAGACTTTAGCCGATGTGGAGTTGCTCTTGGGCCTAAGAGTATGGGGCGTGAGCGAATGTAACGGTTGAGGCAGTTAAGGCGCCGAGACAAGAGCAGCCGGTTTTAGCCCCGATACGAAACCCCAACGAGGCTCGCTACGATAACCCTGGACCGCTCGGCATGGGGGATTCACCCTTGGACTCGATTCGCCGCCGGCTTATTCTAGAAGCCTGCGGTTTTGGAAACGTCTCACGCTGGCTGAAAGGCATGACTCATGAAAACCCTGATTGCGGTTCTGTTCGCATTGACGCTCGCCACCATTCTGACCGCGTCGCGTGCTTCCGCCGATGCTCCATCCAAAGGAGAAAAACTGTTGCGGCATGTGGTCCTGTTCAAATTCAAGGACTCTGCCAAGCCGGAAGACGTGCAGAAGGTGATCGACGCGTTTGTGGCGCTACCCAAGAAGATCGACGTCATCCAGGACTTTGAATGGGGCACGGACGTCGGCGTGGAGAACTTGAGCAGCGGTTTTACGCATTGCTTCCTGGTGACCTTCCGCGACGCCAAGGGGCGCGACGCCTACTTGCCCCACCCGGCCCATGAAGATTTCAAGAAGCTCGTCGGGCCCGTGTTGGACAAAGTGCTGGTCGTCGACTACTGGGCCAAGGACTGACGCCGCCGCGAGATGCTGACGTCGCCGTGGGATTGCCGGATCAAAAACGGATCGGCCCCGGAAGAATACCGTTCCCCAAGCGTGGGATTGGAGGCTGGCCGGCCACCGGTTGTTTTTGATGCTGTTTCCTGAATTCCCAGGGGGGCGTTGGATGGCGGTCTACCCACAAGCCCCGTTTTGCCTTGCGCGCATCGGCCTCGAGTTCGGCAAGAGTTCGATCGTGGGTCAAGGCCTTGTTGTCCCAGGCCATGCCGGCTTTGACCATCTCGAAGTTCACGTTGAAACCGTCTTCTTCGTGAACCGTGGCCAGGATGCCTCCTTTATCGTCCCGGACTTCCCACACGACGCGGACCTGATCGCCCAGGCACAACTGCTCGCAGAACTTCTTGGCTTTGTCCCCATAGGGCTGCGCGAGCTCCGGGGCGTCGATATTGAGCAATTGAATCACCTCGGGCTTGCCGTCATGCACGACCCGAATGGTATCGCCGTCGATCACTTCGACGACTTTGCCGTTGAACTCATGTTCGGTGGCGACGGCCACGGTTGGAAGCAGGCTGGCGGCCACAGCCAGCACAATCGTTCTGGACAGTTCTCTGGTTTGCATTGCGTCAACCTCATACACCGGCGGGACGAAGATGGTTTCGGGCCGGGATGATACAAAGATCAGGCTGACCAGGCAGCGCCGGTTTTGAGGCCTATGAGAGCTTGCGCACGGCCCAAATACCGCAGACTCACAATCCCATGTCTCCCTTGACCGTCCGAAACGCGTCGATGGCGAACTCCAGGTCCTCGCGCGTGTGGGCCGCCGAGACCTGCGTGCGGATGCGGGCCTTGCCTTGCGGCACCACCGGATAGAAGAAGCCGATCACGTAGACCCCTTTTGCCAGCAGCCGCTCGGCCATCTTGCCGGCCAGCCCGGCGTCGCCGATCATGATCGGCACGATCGGATGCTCGCCGGGCAATGATGTTGAAACCGCGCGGTCGGTCATCGCTCGCGCGAAAGAATCGGGTGTTTTCCTCAAGCGGTCGCGCAGCTCGGTCGAGCCGGCTGAGCAGATCTCGAGCGCCTTGAGCGATGCGCCCACGATCGGCGGGCGGCACCGAGTTGGAGAACAGATAAGGCCGCGACCGCTGCCGCAGCAGGTCGATGATCTCCGCCGGCCGCTCGTGTAGCCGCCGCTGGCGCCGCCCAGCGCCTTGCCCAGCGTGCCGGTGATGATATCGACGCGGCCCATCACGCCGCGATACTCGTGCGTGCCGCGGCCGTTCTTGCCCATGAAGCCGACGGCGTGCGAATCGTCGACCATCACCAGGGCGTCGTAGCTTGTCCGCCAGGTCGCAGATCGCTGGCAGGTTGGCGATGATGCCATCCATCGAAAAGACGCCGTCGGTGGCGATCAGCCGGAACCGGGCGCCTTGCGGCTTCGTGCGAGCTTGGCCTCGAGGTCGGCCATGTCGTTGTTCTTGTAGCGAAGCCGCTTGGCCTTGCAGAGCCGGATGCCGTCGATGATCGAGGCGTGGTTCAGCTCGTCGGAGATGACCGCGTCCTCGGCCGCCGAGGATCGTCTCGAACAGGCCGCCGTTGGCGTCCCAGCAGGACGAATAGAGGATCGTGTCCTCGGTGCCCAGGAAACTCGGAGAGGGCCGCTTCGAGCGCCTTGTGCGGCTCCTGCGTGCCGCAGATGAAGCGGACCGAGCCAGGCCGTTGCCCCAGTGGTCGAGCGCTTCGTGGGCGGCGGCCACGCACCTCGGGATGATCGGCCAGCCCGAGGTAGTTGTTCGCGCACAGGTTCAGCACCGTCGGGCCAGCCCTGTCACGCCGACGTGGGCCTGCTGCGGCGAGGTGATCACGCGCTCGGCCTTGAACAGCCCGGCCGCGCGGATCTCGTCGATCTGAGCCGGTCGAGATGCTGCTGGATCGCACCTTGTACATGACGGGATTCCGCGTCTGGTTGCATGGGTCAACCTTCGTTCCAGGTCAGCATCACCTTGCCCGACTCGCCCGACTGCATGGCCGTCGAAGCCTTTTCTCAAACTCGCGGAACGGATAGCCGATGCGTGATCACCGGGCTGATATCCAGCCCCGATTGCAGCATCACCGTCATCTTGTACCAGGTCTCGTACATTTCGCGGCCGTAGATGCCCTTGATCGTGAGCATGTTGAAGACGACGGTGTTCCAGTCGATGGCCATCTCGCGCGTCGGGAATGCCCAGCATGGCGATCTTGCCGCCGTGGCACATGTTGGCCAGCATGTCGCGAAACGCGTCGGGGTTGCCGGACATCTCCAGGCCGACGTCGAACCCTTCTTTCATGCCCAGCTCGCTTCTGCACGTCGGCCAGTCGACTCGCTGCGCACGTCGACGGCCAGCGTCGCGCCCATCTTCTTGCGCCAGCTCCAGCCGATAGGGATTCACGTCGGTGATCGACCACGATGCCGCGCCCCGGCATGCCGCACCACGGCGGCGGCCATGATGCCGATCGGGCCCGGCGCCGGTGATCAGCACGTCCTCGCCCAGCACGTCGAACTGCAAGCGCCGTGTGGACCGCGTTGCCGAACGGATCGAAGATCGACTGCACGTCGCGCGAGATGCCGGACATGGCTGCCGTCGGCCGAGTCGTGCAGCCAGACGTTGGTCATCGGCAGCGACAGGTATTCGGCGAACGCCCCGGGCCGATTGACGCCGACCCCCTTGGTGTCCTTGCACAGATGCCGGCGCCCGGCCAGGCAGTTGCGGCAACGGCCGCAGACCACGTGCCCCTCGCCGCTGACGATCTCGCCCGACTGGAAATCGTTGACGTTCGAGCCGATCTCGACGATCTCGCCCGACGAACTCGTGGCCGACCACCATCGGCACCGGAATCGTCTTCTGCGCCCAGGCGTCCCAGTTGTAGATGTGCACGTCGGTGCCGCAGATGCCGGTGCGCAGCACCTTGATCAGCACGTCGTTGATGCCGATCTCGGGGACCGGCACCTCGTCGAGCCACAGGCCGGGCTCCCGCAGCTGCTTTACGAGGGCCTGCATGGTGTTCATGCTTGTCCTTTTCTGTCATGGATTTGGAACGCAATCGTGCCGACAACACCCCGCCATTTTGCCGCCTCGCTTGGACTCTGGGGAGCCCCCTCCAATTGATACGGGCTGCTTTGACCGAGACGGCGCGTATAATCAAGCGTGCAACACGGAGAAGAGACAGGTCGAACCGAGAGTGGCCCTGGCAGAAAAGCGAGGACTTACGAAGGAGCGGATGGATGAACAAGGCAATGTCCTGGATCATGCAGGCGGCCCTCGCGGGTATGTTGATTGCCAGTGGACTATCGGCCGCGGAACCGCCGAAAACAGCGATTGGGCTGAAGATCGAGGACTTTTCGCTGCGCGACTATCGGGGCAAGGTCCATGCGCTGGCCGACTATGCCCACAGCAAGATCGTGGTGGTGACATTCGTCGGCAACGATTGTCCGGTGGCAAAGCTCTTTGCCCCGCGGCTGGCCAAATTATCGCAGGAATTCGGACCGCAAGGCGTCACTTTCCTGGCGATCAATTCCAATTGCCAGGACTTGCTGACTGCCGTGGCCGCGTTTGCCCGCGTGCATGAATTGGAGTTTCCCGTGCTCAAGGACCCGGGCAACGTCGTGGCAGATCGCTTCGGCGCGGTCCGCACGCCGGAGGTTTTCGTGCTCGACGAGCAACGAGTGGTCCGCTATCACGGCCGCGTTGACGATCAGTACCTCGTCGGCTTGCGGCGTTCCAGCCCGACCCGCGAAGACTTGCGGCTGGCCATTCAAGAAATGTTGGCTGGCCAGGCGGTGAGCGTCGCGGAGGCCCCGGCCGTGGGCTGCCATATCGGCCGTGTGCCTGAGCGAAAGCCGGGCGCCGCCGCGCCGGCCAGCGCGGTGACCTACTCCGATCAGATCGCCCGC
Organism: uncultured Planctomycetia bacterium; assembly: GCA_963807715.1. Classification (GTDB taxonomy): domain Bacteria; phylum Planctomycetota; class Planctomycetia; order Pirellulales; family PALSA-1355; genus CAWECK01. Next base: position 26,516 of record CAWECK010000004.1, on the reverse strand, counting down.
TTGTTTCAAGCCCGCTGCGTGTCGTGCCATCGGGAGGGAGAAATCGCGCCGTTTCCGCTGACGAACTACAAGGAAGTGGTTGGCTGGGGCGAGACCATTCGCGAAGTCGTCCAGCAAGGCCGCATGCCGCCGTGGCTGGCGAATCCTGACTACGGCCATTTTGCGAACGACGCCCGTTTGAGCGACGTGGAAAAGCAATTGATCTACGACTGGCTCGACGCGGGCGCCGTCGAGGGCGACCCGGCCAGGCTGCCTCCACCGCGCGAGTTCACCGTCGGGTGGCAGATCCCTCAGCCCGATCAAGTGTTCTATATGCGCGACACGCCGGTCGACGTGCCGGCCGAGGGAACCGTGGCGTATCAATATTTCTCGGTCGATCCGGGCTTCAAGGAAGACCGCTGGATTCAATACGGCCGAGGCGCGGCCTGGCAACCGGGCGGTGGTGCATCACATCATCGTCAGCTTTATCCCGCCCGGTGCGCGAGCGAGAGTCGGGCTGCACGGTTCGCAGGTCGGCTTTGCGCCTGGCATCCCGCCGATCCGTCTTCCGGAAGGAACGGCGATGTTCGTGCCCGCCGGCTCGACAGTTGCTATTCCAACTGCACTACACCCCCAACGGCTCGCCGCAGCAGGACCGCAGCATGCTTGGCATCGTATTCGCCGATCCGGCCACCGTACGCCAGCGGGTCGACGGCAGCGCGGCTGCGAATGCGGGATTTCAGATTCCGCCGGGAGATGACAATTACGAGGTGCGCTCGCAGTACCGCTTCAACAGCGACGCGCGGCTGTTCTCGCTGATGCCTCACATGCACCTGCGCGGCAAGTCGTTTCGCTATGAAGCCCTGTATCCGGACGGCACCCGCGAAGTGCTGCTCGACGTGCCGCATTACGATTTCAACTGGCAACTGCGCTATCAATTGGCCGAACCCAAGCCGATTCCCAAGGGAACCCAACTGATTTGCACGGCCCATTTCGATAACTCGGACGGCAACCCGGCAAACCCCGACCCTTCCCAGCGCGTCCACTGGGGAGACCAGACTTGGAACGAAATGATGATCGGATATTTCAGCACGATCTCGCCGCGCGAGAGTTCCAACCCAACCGGCCCGCGGATGGAGCCTGTGGCGGTTCGCGACGATGCCCAGTCGCAACAGCGGGCCAAGGAACTGGTGCGGCTCGGCGTCGAAGCCCTGGGGGGCGCGAAGAAGCTGGCCGATGCCCCCGTGCTGAGTTACAAGATCAAGGGAACCGTCTTCGTTAGCCAGACGCCGATGGCCTTTGTCGGCACCACCGTCCTGAATCCACCTGGAAATCGTTTCAGCATCAAACTGCAGGGACTGGTCTTCAAATTTGCGGCCGTCCTCGACGGCGACCAGGGCTGGATCAAACCGGGAGAGCAGGCCATCGAATTGCCGCGTGCCGGAGTGGAAGAACAGCGCGAGCGCATGCACTCCGAGAGCGTAGCTTGGCTCTATCCGATTCTCGACGATGACGCGTATCAATGGTGCCTCATCATCGACGGCAAAGTGGGGGACCGTGCGGCCGACGGCGTGGTGGTGCGCCGCGAGGCGCATCGCGAGGTGCGGTTGTTCTTCGATCCGGTCACGCACTTGCTTACTAAAACGGAATACGAGATCAGCGAGCACGGTCGCGATATATCTCAAGAGGTCCTGTTGGAAGATTACGCTGATTTCGACGGCGTGCAGCGTCCGCGCAAGGCCTTGGTGCGCTGGGACGGCGCCGAGCGGGTCCAGCGGGAGATGTCAGATTATCGCGCGATGAAAGAAGCCGCGGCCGACACCTTCGCCAAACCGTGACTCGTGCGTCACGCCCTTGCGCGTGGCATGAGTAGGAAATCAGGGCGTGCCACACAGGTCAGGCATCAGCAGGAAATCGAACACGATTTCCACCGGCGGAACTTCGGCCGAAGTGGTCCGGCCTGATGGCCCCGCCCGGCGAGTCACCGGCGGGGCATGAACCAGGCCGCTGGCCGCGGTGACCAGCTCGTCGAGGTCCAGTCCAAGGAAGCGACGGCTTTCGTTGCTGCGGTCGCGCGTGGCGGCAAAAAGCTCGCCAGCCCGTTGGGCGTGGCGTTTGACGCCGTCGGTCCGTCCTTCGCGGGCTTTGACTCCCGCGGCGGCCAGCTTGATAAGACCCTTGAGAAAGTCGGCCAGGAGGCCGCTACGACCCGCGGCGTGCCATAGTCCTTCCCAAGCCTCGTGGGCCTCCCAGTAATAGCCGTGATTAAACAAATCGATCGCCGCCAGATAGTCCTGTGAGCTGGCCCATTGGTCTGGCTCCAGCGTGGCAACCGGCCTGGGCTTATGCCCGAAGCTATGGCCCTGCGGATCGCGAAGCGGATGCGGAAAGTGGCCCGTAACGTAGGAATATGGCGGAAACGGCCGTTCGGGCACTAGTCGAGGACACGAGGGGCTGTTCATGCTGCACAAGCTTCCAAACGCTACGGCAACGCAGGACGGGAGCGCTGAGCGTCAGAGCCGCGAATCAGAGCTGCGCGAAAATGCCCAGGCGGGTTCGGGCACCCCAGCAAAATTCAATGGCGCGCTGCGCGCTGGCAAGTTACTCGCGTAAGGGGCGGTTCAAGCTTTGGCTTTGGCGTAGCTCGCAGCCTGCAACCGTGCCGTTTCCGCCTGGCGACGGTAGCGGGCGGCCTGCCGGGTTAATTTGGCCTTCCGCGGGATGCTATTCGAAATCAGAACCAGATTTTCGTACTTCTCGGCCAACTTGGTCTTTTGCAGGGCGAGGTTCTCGGCAACGGCTTTCTTGGTCATAAACTAAATACCTATCTTCACTTACTGAATTGTTCGGTTCAGCGGAATCCGCCGGAGGGCCGCCCATGGCGTCAGCGGCGTCCCGCGGAGAATCATGTAGGTTATCGGGCGGACGCCTGGCAATCAAGCCAATTTTCGGTGCCTGGTTCTCGCGTTCTCGCGGTGTGAGCGTCTCGAAAGTAGGTGGAAAATCTGCTCTGCTGGTAGTCGGTGGTTCGAGATTGCCTATTTTCCGCCGATCAAGGAGGGATTTATGGAACGTTCGAAACGGGAACCGTTGGAATTGAACGCCGAGGAGCAGCGGATTTACGAGCGTTTAGGGGCACTGGCCGACGACGAATTGCGACGGATGGCCAAGGTGCTGGCCGGCACGGATGACTCGCCCTTGTTCGGAAAAACGGAGTTCGAATTGCGCGATCGTGTGCATGCCTTGGGAGCGCACGCCCTGGAAGCGGCCGCGGATGAGCGGCAAAAAAAGGGACGGATACGAAGGAGCTAGTGCCCCGTCCAGGCTAAATATTCGGGTTGCCAGAACCGTCGATTTTGGAGAATCTCCGCGTCAACACGGAGGTTCCAATGAACAAAAAGTATATCGTGCGGCTCACGGACGAAGAACGGGCGATTTGCGAGGCGACCATCAAGAAGGAAACGGGCAAGTCGGAGAAACTGCGCCGGGCTACCATCTTGCTCAAGGCCGACGCCGACGGGCCGGCTTGGGATGACGCCAGGATCAGCGAGGCGGTCGGTTGCAGAACGCGGACGGTCGAGAACGTACGGCAAGCAATTGTCCTCGAAGGCTTCGAGGGGGCGCTGTTTCGCAAGAAGCGAGCGACGTCGCCGACGCCGAAGTTGCTTGACGGCGCGGCCGAGGCGAAGTTGATCGCCCTGCGGTTGGGCAAGCCGCCCGCCGGCTTCGGTCATTGGACTTTGCGGCTGCTGGCGGATCAAATGGTGGAGCTGGAGATCGTGGAATCGATCAGCCCCGAGACGGTCCGTCAGACGCTTAAAAAAACGGCATGACCAAGCGGAAAATCGAGTACTGGGTGATTCCTCCTGACGCCGACGGCGAGTTCGTCGCCAGCATGGAGGAGGTGTTGGAGACGTACCAAAAAGCCTACGATCCCAACTGCCCCGTCGTGTGCATGGACGAGCAACCGGTGCAACTCATCGGCGAGACGCGTGTGCCGATCCCGGCAACCAAGGAGCATCCGGAGCGGGTCGATTACGAATACGAACGGAGGGGGACTGCCAGTATCTTCATGTTCGCCGAACCGCTCTCCGGCTTCCGCCAAGCGACGGCTCGGCCGCGCCGCACCAAGGACGATTGGGCTCATGAAGTCGCCCATTTGCTGGACACCCGCTATGCGGGCGGCGAGGGAATCACGTTGGTCTGCGACAACTTGAACACGCACACCAAAGGGGCGTTCTACGAAGCGTTTCCGCCCGAGAAGGCCCGTGACTACGTGAGGCGGATCCATTTCGTTTACACACCCAAGCACGGCAGTTGGCTCAACGTCGCGGAATGCGAGCTGAGTTGCATGACAAGCCAATGCCTGTCGGACCGACGGATCGGCGACCTCGCGACGCTGCAATCCGAAATTGCCGCCTGGTCAACCCGCGTCAACGCGAAGCAACGAGCCGTCGATTGGCAATTCACGATCGACAACGCGAGAGTCAAATTGAAGCGGCTCTACCCGAAAATTTAGTCTGGACAGGGCACTAGCTGCGTTTGTCCATATTGTGGCGGGGATGCGCGTTGTGTCGGGCTGCGGGAAAAAAGGATCGACAGCCTGCTGGGGCCCCTGCACGTGCGGCGGCATTATTACCATTGCCGGGCATGTCGGCAGGGGCACTTCCCGCGGGACAATAGCTTGGGCTTGAATGCTTCGCACCTCACGCCAGCGGCCGCTGAAGTGGCCAGCATCGCCGGAGTGCAAACGAGCTTTGCTCAAGCCAGCGAGGTTACTTTGCAGAAGTTGTGTGGACTACGGTTTAGCGAATCGACTGTGGAACGCGTCACGGAAGAGGCCGGCGAACGTTTGGCACGGTTGCTCGCGGAGAAGGTAACTTTCGGTGAAAATCAGCACTGGGACTGGCATCGCGATGCACGCGGTTGCACGTGCGCTTATGTCGCCTCCGACGCCACGGGCGTGCCGCAGCAAGGCGAAGATGGTGCCCGTGCCCAGGGCCGCATGGTCAACGTGGGCATGATCTACAATCCGTCCAGCGAGTTCGACGATCGGCCCGTCAAACCGCATCAAATGCGATATTTAGCGGGTTTTTATTCGTTCGACGACTTGGGAAGGGAGTTGCGTCGACAAGCGGCCCAAGTCGGCTGGGACGAAGCGGAGCAACAGATCGCTCTCTCTGATGGCGGCAATGGCTTGGAGGAATTCTTTCGCAAGAACTTTCCGCGCGAGAATGCATTCTGGATTTCTGGCATGCTTCGGAGCACCTGACGGAACTTGGGTTGGCCTTGTACGACGACGAGGACCAACGCAAGAACGTTGTGGCTGGCTGGTGCCATCGGCTGAAACATGAGGGTGGCGAGGCGTTGTTGGGGGAGTTACAAGCTTTGGATTTGAGCAATTGCTCCGCCGCTGCCCGGCAAGCGCACGCCGAACACGCAGGCTACTTCCAAAATCAGAAACACCGAATGGACTACCCTCGCTACGTGGCGAACGGTTGGCAAATCGGCTCAGGACCCGTGGAAAGCGCCTGCAAGACCGTAGTGGGCAATCGCCTCAAAGGCGGCGGCATGCGTTGGGGCGAGGATGGCTCCGACGCGGTCTGCCATCTTCGCGCCCTCTACCTGAGCGAACCCGGTCAATGGGAGGCATTCTGGCGCGGCCACCCCAATTAACCCAAACTCACCACCAATCTGACGCTCACACGTTCTCGCGTGTGAGCGTGATTTGCGAAACGGACCCACGGATGCAATCCGTGGGTTTTAGGGCGCAGGGGCGCGGAAGGCCCGTCGGGCGATTGCCGATCAGCACCAATCATGCCGCTTTTCCGCACCGCTCGCCTGTGCTAGCCTGACGAGTTTGGGAAGTTGTCTTCCCTCTATGCCGGAGCGAGTCATGGGCGAAGTGCCTGCCACGGGCCAGTTGGATATGCCAATTCCCAGCGATTTGGACGCCGCAGCTACTCGCGCGGCCGAAATCCCCGGCTCGCACTACATGCCCATCGACGACGCCATTCACATCCGCGGCGCCCGGGTGCATAACCTGCAAAATGTCGACATCGACATTCCCCGCGACCAATTGGTAGTGATCACCGGGCCCAGCGGCTCGGGCAAGAGCTCGTTGGCGTTCGACACGCTGTTTGCCGAAGGACAGCGGCAGTACATCGAGAGCCTGTCGGTCTATGCCCGCCAGTTTCTGCATCAGATGGAGCGGCCCGACGTCGACTTGATCGAGGGCTTGCAACCGACGATTTCCATCGATCAGCGGGCCGGCAGCCAGAATCCTCGCAGCACGGTGGCCACGGTCACCGAGGTCTATGATTACCTGCGGCTCCTCATGGCTCGGTTGGGCTTGCCCCATTGCCCGGCCTGTGGCTCGCCGATTTGCCAGCAGTCGCCGGAACAGATTGTCGACCGGCTCTGCGATTTGCCCACCGGCACCAAAGTGATTCTGCTGGCTCCCATGGTCCGCGGTCGCAAGGGGCAGCATGCCGAAGTTCTGGCCGCCATTCGCAAGGCCGGCTTCGTGCGAGCTCGCGTCGATGGGGCGGTGATCGACATCGATCAGCAGCCGCCCGAACTGGCACCGCGCAAAAACCACGACATCGAAGCGGTGATCGACCGGCTGGTGATTCGCGAGGGAGTGCGGCCACGATTGGCCGAGTCCGTGAACCTGGCTTTGTCCCACGGCGAAGGGGCGATTATCGTCGTGATCTTTGATCCGGCTCCGGCCAATGGGGTGGAAAAATCACCGGTAGCGAAAAACGCAACCGAGAGAGCCCCGGCACCCAAAACCGGCAACGGCACGCAACCTTCTCGCGAAATCCTCTACAGCACGCTTAATGCGTGCCCCACCTGCAAGGTCAGTTACGAGGAACTCGAGCCCCGTTCATTCAGCTTCAACAGCCCCTACGGCGCTTGCCCGGACTGCGAAGGATTGGGCGCCCGAGTGCAGTTCGATCCGGACCTGATTTTGCCGGACGAAAGCCTGTCACTGGCCAGCGGAGCCGTTGCTCCCTGGAAAGGGGCCAGTTCGGCGAAACAGCGGCGTCACGAGGAACTGACTGCTGATGTGCGCAAGGCGGCCGGTATCGCCTGGGACTCGCCCCTTATCGGAGGTCAAACCTAAAGCCCGGCAATTGTTCCTGGAAGGAGATGCCAAACGCCTTGGGCTACTGACCCTGTTGGAGCAAGAGTACGCGACGGCCATCGACCCGGCATTGCGCGTTCGCTTGGAAACTTTTCGCGGCCTGCTTCTTTGTCCAGCGTGTCACGGCGCACGGCTCAAACCCACGGCCCGCGCCTGCCGCTTTCATGGCAAGGCCATTCATGAGCTCGCCGCGCTGACGGTTCGCGAGGCGCATCGTTTTTTTCAGGCCCTAACGCTCGATGCCGACGAAGAACCGATTGCCACGCCAATTGTCAGCGAAATCGTCAAGCGACTCGATTTCATGGAGCGGGTCGGCGTCGACTACCTGACGCTCGACCGCCCGGCCGACACGCTCAGCGGCGGCGAACTGCAACGCGTGCGTTTGGCCACCGGCATTGGTTCAGGGCTAGTCGGCGTGTGTTATGTGCTTGACGAGCCTTCGATCGGCCTGCATCCCCGCGACAATCAGCGGCTGATCGACGCGTTGCGCGGCCTGCAAACGCAAGGCAACACCGTGCTGGTCGTGGAACATGACGAGGCCATGATGCGCCAGGCGGACCACCTGATCGACATCGGCCCCGGGTGCCGGCCGGCAAGGCGGTCGGATCGTTGCCGAGGGAACGCCGGCCCAGGTCGCGGCAAATCCCGCTTCAATCACAGGAAGCTACCTGGCGGGACGCTTGCGGCTGGCCGTCCGCCACGCAGCGACGCCGCACCAGCAAGACCCACTCCATCACGATCGAAGGGGTCACGACGAACAATCTGAAAGACATCGACGTTCGTATTCCGCTGTCGGCCTTTGTGTGCGTGACGGGAGTGAGCGGTTCGGGCAAAAGCTCGCTGATCAACGAGACTCTGGCCAAAGCCTTGGCGCGGCGGCTGGGCATGGCAGCCGGCAAACCGGGCCCGCACCGCAGCTTGCGCGGCGCCAGTCAGATCGACAAGCTGGTGGACATCGACCAGTCTCCCATCGGCCGCACTCCGCGCAGCAATCCGGCGACCTACACGGGCGTGTTCGACGAAATCCGCAAGGTCTTCGCCGGCAACGCGCGAGGCGCGGCAACTGGGCTACAAGTCTGGACGCTTCAGCTTCAACGTCAAAGGAGGCCGCTGCGAGGAGTGCCAAGGGCAGGGCATTCGCAAAATCGAGATGAACTTCCTGCCGGACCTGACCGTCACCTGCCCGGCTTGCCAGGGGCTGCGCTTCAATCGCCAGACGCTGCGGGTGCATTATCGCGATCGTTCGATTGCCGACGTGCTGGACATGCGCATCGACGAAGCGGTCGACTTCTTCGAAAACTTTCCGGCCATTGTCCGCTTGCTGCACAGCCTGCAAGAAGTCGGCGTCGGCTATCTGACGCTGGGCCAATCGTCGACCACGCTTTCCGGCGGTGAAGCGCAACGGGTCAAGCTGGCCACGGAACTTGCCCGCACCGATACCGGCAAGACGCTGTACATCCTCGACGAGCCGACGACCGGCCTGCATTTCGATGACATTCGCAACCTGCTCAAGGTGCTCGGGCGGCTGGTCGACTTAGGCAATACGGTGCTGGTCATCGAGCACAATCTGGACGTGATCAAATCGGCCGATTGGATCATCGACCTGGGCCCGGAAGGGGGCGCGGCCGGCGGCTACCTGCTGGCCACCGGCACGCCGGAAGAAATTGCTGCAATTGAGAACAACGCCACTGGCCGGTTCCTGCGGCCACTTCTCCCCCCACCCCTTGGGCCCGAAATACTCTGACCGAACAACGCCCCGGGGATTGCCATCCCTGGGGCCCCATCCCGAAATCCCCGAACTCAAGCCCACGACGCATCTTAGGATGTCTCGCAGTTGCAAGTGGCCGCTGGGCAGCGTATCCTAGAATGTTTCCACTGGCGGAAGACAAAACCCTTTTGAATGCTTGAATGCGGGAGGTATTTTCGTGGCCACCACGATTTCCGAGCGGACTGGTGCCAAGTTGCAATGCGGCGCTGACATTCTTGTGCAGTCGCTCGTCAACCATGGAGTGGAGGTCATCTTCGCCTATCCAGGCGGCGCCAGCATGCCGCTGCACCAGTCCCTCACGGCCTACAAGGATCAAATCCGCACGATCCTGCCGCGCCATGAGCAAGGGGGCGGGTTCGCCGCTCAGGGCTACGCCCGCAGCACGGGCAAACCAGGCGTGTGCATGGCCACCAGCGGCCCGGGGGCCACGAACCTGGTCACCTGCATCGCCGACGCCAAGCTGGATAGCATTCCTTTGATAGCCATCACCGGGCAGGTGAAGAGCAGCGTCATCGGCACCGACGCCTTCCAGGAAACGCCGATCGTCGAAGTCTGCCGTGGAATCACCAAGCATCACTACCTGGTCACCGACGTCAGTGAGCTGGCCCGAGTGGTGCGCGAGGCGTTTCATATCGCGACCACTGGGCGTCCCGGACCGGTGCTCATCGACATACCCAAGGACGTGCAGCAAGCCCATATCGTACCCGACTATCATGCGCCGATGAATCTGCCCGGCTACCATGTGGAAGATCGCCGGGCTCGGCCCGAGCAGATCGCCCAGGTGGCGGCGGCCATTAAGCGAGCCAAGCGGCCCGTGATCTACAGTGGCGGCGGCGTGATCCAGTCGGGAGCCAGTGAAGAGCTGCGAGAACTCGTGCGGCGCACTGGCATTCCGGTCACCATGACCCTGATGGGCTTGGGAGCATTTCCGGGCAACGATCCGCTGTCGCTGGACATGCTGGGGATGCACGGCAGCGTTTATGCCAACTATGCGGTGGACCAGGCCGATTTGCTGATCGCCCTGGGCGTGCGGTTCGACGATCGCGTGACCGGCAAGGTTTCGGAATTTGCCAAGCACGGTAAGATCGTCCACATCGACATTGATCCGTCGGAGATCAACAAGAACAAGGAAGCCCACATTCCCATTGTCAGCGACGTGAAATTCGCGCTGGCCGAACTGAACAAGATCGTCGAAGCGCCCGAGGATCTGTCGGCCTGGAACCAGCAGATCAACGCTTGGAAGAAGTCGGATCCGTTCAAGTATGACCAGAAATTCCCCGGCATCCTGCCGCAAGAGGCAATTCACGAACTTTGGAAGCTGACGCACGACCGCGAAACGATCGTCAGCGTCGGCGTGGGCCAGCACCAGATGTGGGCGGCCCAGTTCTACAAGCTTAATCGCCCAAAAACGTGGCTTTCGAGCAGCGGGTTGGGCACGATGGGCTTCGGCTTGCCGGCCGCGATGGGGGCCAAGGCCGCCCATCCGGACAAACTCGTCATCGACATCGACGGCGACGGCAGTTTCCTGATGAACATCCAGGAATTGGCCACCTGTTTCTGCGAGAAGTTGCCGGTCAAGGTGCTGTTGCTCAACAACCAGCACTTGGGCATGGTCGTGCAGTGGGAAGACCGCTTTCATGAGGGGAACCGGGCTCACACGTATCTTGGCCCGATCGACAATCCGGAAGCCGTGGGCATGGGGAACGGACTCGGCCCGGCGGAGCGTTATCCGGATTTCGTGTCGATCGCCAAAGGCTTCGGCTGCGGCGCCCGTTACGTGCGGGAAAAGTCGCAATTGGTCGACGCGCTCAAAGAGATGATCGAATCCAAGGGACCGTTCGTGCTGGACGTCGAAACGCCGTACCAAGAGCACGTGCTGCCGATGATTCCCGGCGGCGGAACGCTGAAGGATTTGATCAAGGAGTAAGCTGCGGCTGTGGAACGGGTGATCCGATCCACTCCCGATGCCACAGCTCCAGGAACAGCAGCGACCATAGCCGGTGGCTGTGGTCCCACGCGCCGCGCTCGTGTTCGTCAAGCAAACGCCGCACGGCCTGCGGTCGGAAATAGCCGCGAGACAAAGCCTGTGGGTCGGTGAGTACGTCCCGCGCATAGTCGCGCAATTCATTTCGGAACCAGGCCGCCAGCGGTACGCTGAAACCCATTTTCGATCGCCGCATAATGGGCCCCGGCAGCAGGTCGGCGAAGGCTTTTTTAAGAATCCATTTCGTGTCGCCGTGATGTAACTTATAGCGCAGCGGCAGCGTGGCCGCCAATTCCACGACGCGGTAATCCAGCAGCGGGTGCCGGCATTCGAGACCATGCGCCATTGAAGCAATGTCCGTCTTCGTCATCAGGTCGCAGGGGATGTACGTCTGCACGTCCGCCAGGCTCGCGGCGGTGACGGCGTCGCGGCCGCTGGCTCGGCCGAAGGCGGCGTGCAAGAAATCAAAAGGGTCGGCAATGTCCAATTGCGCCAGAAACTCGTCGCTGTAAAGTTCCGCCCGGCGGGCCATGTTGAAGATGCTGATCCACTCGGCATAGCGCCGCTGGGGCGACTGGCCCAATACCTCGGCAAAGCGACGGAATCGTCGGAGAGTCGATCTCTGACTTCCTTCCGGCCCCTGGCGTTGCCATAGCGGCGACGCCAGCAGCCGCCGTAGCGGCCCGGGCAAGCGATCGATGCGCTCGGCCCCAGCGCACCGCCTGGTAACGCACGTAGCCGGCAAACAACTCATCCCCTCCGTCCCCGGTGAGCGCCACCGTCACATGCTCGCGCGCAAGCTGAGAGACATAGTAGGTGGGAATCGCGGAGCTGTCGGCAAACGGTTCGTCGTAGTGCCACACGAGCTTGGGCAGGATTTCCAATGCTCGCGGCTCGACCCGGTACTCGTGGTGCCTTGTCCCCCAACGATTGGCTACCAGGCGGGCATAATGCGTTTCGTCGAAGTCGGGCTCGGCGAAGCTGACGGCAAAGGTCTCGACCGGGTGATCCGGCTGCTGCTGTTGCATGAGTCCGGTGATTAGCGATGAATCGACGCCGCCTGAAAGAAAGGCCCCCAGCGGCACTTCGCTTTGCATCCGCAGCCGCACGGAACTGGTCAATTCGGCCCGCAACTGCTCAACCGCGTCGGCCAGCGGCCGTTCGGTTTGCCAATGAAAATCGGGCTGCCAATAGCTGCCGGTGGTCAACTGACCATCTTCGACCACGGCCCAGTAGCCCGGCGGTAGCTTGCTAATCCCGCGATAAATCGTTTGCGGATGGGGCACGTATTGATAAGTGAGATACGCGTCGAGCGCCGCAGGATCGATTTCGCGCTGCACGCCGGGAACTTCCAGCAGGCTTTTGATCTCGCTGGCAAACAGCAGCCGCCGGCCGTCAAACGTATAGACCAACGGCTTTTTTCCCAAACGATCGCGGGCCAGCACCAGGCGACGCGCGCTTGCTATCCCACAAAGCCAGGGCGAACATCCCGTTCAAATGTGCCAGGAAGCCGAGCCCTTCGTCCTCGTAAAGATGAACGATGGTTTCCGTGTCGCCGCTCGTGCGGAACCGGTGGCCGGAACCTTCCAGACGCCGCCGCAGCTCGAGATAGTTGTAAATCTCGCCGTTGAAGGTGATCCAGACCGTGCCGTCCTCGTTCGAAAGGGGTTGCCGGCTGCCGGCGACGTCGATGATCGACAGCCGCCGGTGTCCTAAAGCTACGCCGGGCTGAAGGTCGTAGCCCGCACGCGGTTGCAGTTCACTACGATAGACGCCTCGATCGTCCGGGCCGCGATGCCGCAGCACGTCGGTCATCCGATCGAGGGTTGCGTGATCAACCGCGCTATTTGGATCCAGCCATAAAGCTCCTGCGATTCCGCACATTCAAGCTCACCCCGAAAACGACCGGCCGTGTTGTTCAGGCCAGGATCTTGGTCAGCACGCTGCCCGCCACGTCCGTCAGGCGGAATTGGCGGCCATTATGTTTGTAGGTCAGACGCTCGTGATCCAGGCCGAGTTGATGCAGGATGGTGGCGTGGATATCGGGCACCGAGACCGGATCGACCGCGGCCTGATAGCCGATCTCGTCGGTTTCACCGTAGCTCGTGCCGCCGCGAATCCCGCCGCCGGCCATCCACATCAGGAAACCGTGCGGGTTGTGGTCTCGTCCGTTGCCACCCTCGGAAACCGGCATGCGGCCGAACTCGCCGCCCCAGACCACCAACGTGGAATCCAGCAAGCCGCGCCGTTTCAGGTCCTTGAGCAAGCCGGCGATGGGCACGTCGGTTTCCTGGCAGCGGGCGTTATGATTGTTGACGATGTTGCCGTGGGCATCCCATTCGTCGTTGGAATAGACCTGCACGAACCGCACGCCCCGTTCCACGAGCCGGCGGGCCAACAGGCATTTGACGCCGAAGCTGTTCTTCTGATCCACGCCGTAAAGGGCCTTCGTTTCGGCCGTTTCGCCCGCCAGGTCGACCACCTCGGGAGCTTCCATCTGCATGCGATAGGCCAATTCAAAAGCTTCGATCCGGGCCAGCAAATCGGCCTCGCCGGAGTGCGCGGCCGCATGCTCCGCATTGAATTTGCCAGCCAGATCGAGCATGGCCCGCTGATCGTCGGGCGAAACACCGTCCGGCTTGTTCAGGTTAAGAATGGCTTGCCCGCTGCCACGCAGCAGGGTTCCCTGAAAGGTGCCCGGCAAGAAGCCAGCGCCCCAGTTGGCGGCCCCCCCTTTGCCGACTCCGGGCGGCAAAACGAGAAAGCCCGGCAGGTTTTGATTCTCGCTCCCCAGGCCGTAAGTGACCCATGCCCCCGTGCACGGGAAGCCGGGCCGTATGCTGCCGGTATTCATTTGATACATGGCCGGAGCATGATTGTTCGAGTCGGCATGCACGGACTTGATGAAGGCAATATCGTCCGCACAGCCGGCCAGCGTTGCATACTTCTCGCAGAACCAGGCGCCACTCTCGCCATATTGCTGAAACTTGTAGGGGGATTTCAGCAGCGGCCCGGGATTGCCGAAATGGGTCTGGATGTTCCCCACTCGCTGGCCGTGGCGGCGCGTCAACTCGGGTTTGGGATCGAACAGATCGAAACCGCTGGGCCCACCTTCCATGAACAACCAGATGACCGAACGGGCCTTGGCCGGAAAGTGACCCGGCCGCGGCACCAAAGGCGACTTTTGCGCACCGGCGGCCTCGTCAGCCGCCAGTAAGCCTTGCTCGTCGAGCAGCGACGCTAGAGCCAAGCTGCCGAAACCAGCCCCTGCGCGACGCAAAAAATCACGCCGATTCCCAGCGGTCACGCGGCCCGAGCAGTGATGATGACGGGAATGGTCCATGTCAATTCAGTTCGTTCGTCTCGATCAACGCAACTTCGTTTCAATCAACGTAGATGAATTCATTTAACGCGAACAACGTCTGGCAAAAATTGGTCCAGACCCCATCATCGTCACGGCGGGCCAGAAATTCCAGTGCGGCGGCTCGCTGCTGGTCCGTCGGCGGCCGGCCCAGGGCCCGCAAAAAGGCCCGATCGATCCGTACAATCGGATCAAGTGGAGTTTCGGCCCGCAAGAGTGTGGCGAAACATTGCGCCTGATTTCGCACGAAGGGGTCGTTGAGGAGCAGCAATGCCTGCGGCGCCACGGTCGACAGGGTGCGGCGTCCGCAACTCGCGCTCGCATTGGGAGTATCGAATGTATCCAGAATGGGGGTCGGTATTGACCGCTTGGCGAATAGGTACACACTCCGCCGCCACTGCTCGGGACCGTCTTGCTTGGGACGGGGCACCTTGTTGTCCTTATTGCGCCCCGCCAGGGCCTCGGCCGGAATCGCCGGTTTGATTGCCGGGCCATACATTTTCAAATTCAGACTGCCGCTCACGGCCAGCATGGCATCGCGCAGTGTTTCGGCCGCGAGACGCTGCGGCCGCCGGCGCAGAGGAGCCGGTTGTCCGGATCGATCTTGGCAGCCGCCGGGTTCCAAGTCGTGCCTTGTCGATACACCGCGCTGATCAGCATCATCCGGTGCAACGGCTTCAGATGCCAGCCGCCGGCAATCAACTGCCGGGCCAGCCAGTCCAGCAACTCCCGATGGGTTGGCCGCTCCCCCTGTTGACCGAAATCATTGGGCGTGCGCACCAGTCCCTCGCCGAAATGATGCTGCCAAAGTCGATTTACCATCACTCGGGCCAGTAAATGGCCGGCGCCCCGCTGGGCAATGTTAGTTGCACTATCTGAGTCTGAATTCTCAGAGCCGGCTTGGCCACCATCGTCGACCTTCGTCAGCCAATGCACAGGGCGGCCCTTTGAAATGTCGTTGCGGCTTGAGCAGGCCGAGAAATTTCGGCGGGTCGGTCACCGGCCAACACGTTCAGAAAGCCCAGCGTCAACGGTTCGCGTTTTCGGTCGACCTCCCCCCGTTCGAGAAAGAACGAAGGAAGGGGTTGCGACTGGGAATCCGTAAGGACCAACATGCGAGGCGGCTCGGCGGGCCGGGTCGCTTCGACTCGCTTGACCGCCGTCGTCAGTTCCTCCCAACGGGCCCGCTCAGTCTCGCTGAACAGTCCACGCAAGTCATCGTCGTTGGCCTGCAATTTGGCGTTGTGGGTTTTCAGTAATTCTTTCTGTTGCTTGTCAGCCGGATCCGCTGGCTTTTTCAGCGTTTCCTTTTCCTGGTCCGAGATCGCCAGTTGGTCGATCTTGGCCAGAAAATGCCGCTCGACAAACGGTGCAATCCACTCGGCGAGCGCCCGCTGGGCCGACGCGAGACTCGTCGAGAACTCCTGCTGGCGGCGTTCGTAGCCTGCGGCTTCGGCCGGCGGCAGATTCAACCGTTCCTGTCGGCTCGTAGTGACAAACGCCGCGAGCAGCCGGTAATAGTCGTGCTGCGAAATCGGATCGAACTTATGATCGTGGCACCGCGCAGGCAATCGTCAGCCCCAACAACGCGGAACCGGTGGTCGAAAGCATGTCGTCCAACTCGTTGTAGTGGCTCTGCTCTCGTTCCAGCGGCGTGCCGTCGTTCTTCGAATAGACCAACAGCGGGCCGGCGGCACAGAACCCGGTTGCTTGCCAGGCCGCTGGATTTGCCGGATCCAATTCGTCGCCGGCCAATTGCCAACGCACAAACGCATCGAACGGCAGATCGTCGTTCAGGGCCCGGATCACGAAGTCGCGATAGGCATGCGCATGCGGTCGGTCTTCGTCCCCTTCGAACCCGTTGCTATCGGCGTAGCGTACGACATCCAACCAGTGGCGCACCCCAATGCTCGCCGTAATGCGGATTGGCCAGCAATCGGTCGACGAGCCGCTCGTACGCGTCCGGCGCAGTCGTCGGCCAGCAGCGCCGCAATTTCGTTCGGCGACGGGGGCAACCCGATCAAATCGAAATAGACCCGGCGAATGAGCTGCCGCTTGTCGACCGCCGCGGTCGGCGTCAGCTCGCGGGCTTCCAAGCGTGCCGACACGAACGCATCGATCGGCGTCCGCACCCATTCGGCCTGCTTTACGGTTGGCGGCTCAACGGCTTGCAGCGGCCGCAGGGACCAGAAATCTTTGAACGCCTGAGGATTACTGCCAGGCGCCCGTGTCGCGAGCGTGCGGCTATAGGGCGTGCCGGCCTTCACCCAAGCCGCGATGTCGGCGATGGCCTGCGGCGCCAGCCGTTCCTCCTCGTGCGGCATGAACGGTTCGTCGAGATGTCGGACCATGCGCAGCAACGAACTGTCGTCAGGATTGTCCGCGTCGACGCACGCTCCACTCGCTCCTCCCTTGAGCAGAGTTTCGCGAGTCGACAGGTCCAACTCCCCCTTCTTCTTGCTAGCGTCATGGCAGCGCAGGCAGCGGGCTTCAAGAACGGCCGTGGCGCAGGGTCACGATGACCGCGGTGGCCGCATCATTTTTGTCGTTGGTGCGCACGACTTCATCGGCCCGTGCGAGACCGGTGATCCAGGCAGCGGCGGCGCAGGCCGTCAAGACTTTCCAAACAGCCGATCGCGCGGCCTGATGTTCGACCCAACGAGCCATGAATGGCATACCTGTGGGCGGGAAACTCCATCTCGGGACGTAGAAACGTATTGTAGCCGCTGGCATGCACAGCGCCCACAAAAGGGGAAAAGCCGCGATCCCCGCAGGGCTCAAAACGCCCCATTACGCCCCGGCCGTCGCCTCTCCGCGATCCCAGAAGCTCCACAGCAGCAAGACTGCCGCCGCCAGGCCATAGGCGGCCGCCATGCGTAGCGGCGTTTGCTGCGCCGCCACGGCTGGAAGTTCCGGCAGGTTCCAGGGGAGCAACAGCGGGCTGCCAGGAAGTGGCGAATGAATGACGCCGAACAAGCTGCACAGCCCGGCGGCAGCCAGCCAGCCGGCTCCCCTTCTTAGCCGCCGATCGATGAGGCCGCCAGCATGGAAGCCCATAGGACGCTGGTCACAATGAAGCCGCCGGACAGTATCCGCATGGTTTGCAAGGATGCGGCCAGCGTGGGGGACAGATCACTGAGCGTCTTGCCCGTCTGCCCCAGCAAGTTGTCGACAAAAATCATCACCAAATAGGCCAGCGCCGGCACACAAGCCAGAACCACGGCCGCATAATGTTTGCGCGGGGTGGCGAGAAAGCTTTGCGCCGTGATCTCCAAGCCGATGAAGATCAGGATCGGAAAAACCGCGGCTTTGGGGAGCCAGGCAAACAACAAGCCGAAGTAGCCGATGATGCCCGCCGAGCCCACGATCAGCGCAGTCGCCAGCGTATAACCGGCTCGGCCCCCCATGGCTTTGTAAGCCGGATGCCCGATGTAGGGCGTGGTTTGAATCACGCCGCCGCAACAGGCCGCGATGAGCGTGGCCAGCCCCTCGACGGCAATGACCTGCCGAGTGTCGTATTCGTCGCCGGCCGCCGCGGCGCTTTCCGTGCAGTCAATGCCACCCACGACGGTCGCCAGGGCAAAGGGGATCACGACCGGCAAGTACGGGAGCGTCGCTCCAAGATCCGCGATCCAACCGCCCTGCCAGGCGGTAAGCCACTCGGTTGGCAGCCATGTGGCGTTCACCTCCGAGCCCGCGTGCGGCGGCACGATGCCGGTCCATTGCAAAGCGTAAAACAGCCCGGCGCCGATCATCACCGCTCCCAACGCCCCGGGAATTCGCCCCGGCAGTTCCACTCTGGCTATGAGCGTGGCCAGAATAACGACCAGCGTGACGATGCCAACGAGCGGCGTCTCCAGGATATCCATGAGCGGCAAGAAGCTAATTAACACCAACGCTACGGCAGTGAGCGAACCGAGCAATCCGGCCCGCGGAACCAGACGACGGACCCAATTGGATCCGAGCGAGCAGGCGAGCTTGAACAGGCCGCTGATTACCAAGGCGCCAATCCCGATATGCCAGGCTCGGCTAGCGGCGTCGGCGTCGGATAACCCAGTCGCCAGCCCAGCCTGATAAGCCGGTCCAAGCACGAAGAACACCATGCCGATCGTGCTGGGGGTATCCAACCCTAACGGCATGGCAGTCACATCGGACCGTCCGGTTCGCCGGCCGAGGCGAATTGCCATCCAGGTGAATACGAGATCGCCAAAGAGGACCCCCAATGCGGTACCGGGGACCATGTAGCGCAAAGCAAATTCGGTCGGAAAATGAAACACCTGGCTGAGCAGGCTGACCGCCAGCACCAGGTCGGCCAGATTGTCGAGCAGCAAGCCAAAACAGGCATTAATATCGCCGCGACCGAGCCAACCAGATGGCCATTTATTGCGCGGGGCGGGTTCCGACGCGCCCCTGTCCAATGCTAAATTTGCCACGAATTTCCCCTCACGCGACAATATCACCCGTAAGCGCCGCAAGTGTAGTGGTCGTCAGCAAATACTGTCAATTTCCGACTTCGACGGGGCCAGGGGGGGCAGCGGGCGTTAGGGCCTGCTACAATTTGGGCACCCCGCGGTTCGCGCCCTGCCGCTCACTGCGCCAAAAGATCAAATTACAGGTCGAATTTCGCGGTCATTTCTCGCCATTTATCGTCGAACCCTTTGCCACTTCGGATCGTAGCTTCAAATGGGGAAGGCAACCGAGAATTTAGATTGGTCCCAGCCAAACGGTCGGCTCCAGTCCGATATCTCTGATGAGGAACTGTTCGCAAGGTTTCGTGAACAGGACGACCGCGATGCCTTTACCACCTTGGTGCATCGGTACGAGAGGGAATTGTATAGCTATTTACGGCGATACCTCGGCGATGCAAGCACGGCGGAAGACGCCTTCCAAGCCACGTGTTTGCAGGTGCATTTGAAGCGCGATCAGTTCGATGCCGGCCGTCGCTTCAGGCCCTGGCTGTATACGATTGCCACGAATCAAGCCATCGACGCTCAGCGGCGCAACAAAAGGCACCGCGGCGTCAGCCTGGATAGGACCTCAAGAACCGATGAGAACGACGATCTCGGCGCTCTCGTGGACTTATTGGTTAGCAAAGAGCCCAATCCCGAGCAGCGGCTGGACTCAGAACAGCGCCGCGAGTGGATTTTGAAGGCTCTGGAACAGTTACCCGACACCCTACGCGAAGTCGTGAACCTGGTTTATTACCAGGGACTGAAATATCGAGAAGCTGCCGATGTGCTGTCGATTCCCGTCGGAACGGTGAAAAGCCGGCTCCACGCCGCCATTTTGAAGCTGAACGAAGCTGGGACCGCGGGCAAGCCTGTGGAGAACGACTAATGACACGCTGTGGGCGGAAAAAAGTTGGTGGCGAATGATTATGCAAAGCGGTTCGGAATTTGTCGCGAACCTCATCGTCTTGTTCCTACCTAAGTTAGGTTGATGTCTGCCATGCGAGACGCACTGTTGGGGTATTTGCTGGATGCGTTGGAGCCCGACGAGCGGGCTGAAGTCGAACAGAAACTGAAGCACAGCCAGGAATTGCAAGACGAGCTTGCGCTTCTCTCGCAAGCCTTGGAGCCGCTGGAGCCGGCCGTGGGACATTACCCTCCGCCAATAGGCCTGGCGGAGAGAGCTTGTGAATTTGTGGCCCGCCGAACGATGGTCATGACGTTTGCTGGCGCGGGTGGCGACACGCAGGCGGCCGAAACCCTGCCGCGGTCAAGTCGGTGGTCGCTTTCGGACTGGACGTTGGCAGATTGGGCCGTGGCTGCCGGTATCTTCCTGGCGGCTGCTATGATTTTTTTTCCGGCCGTAAGTCACAGTCGCTATACGGCCCGTTTAGCCGCTTGTCAGGATAACCTGCGGCGGATCGGCGTCGCGCTGGCGCAATACAGTGGATTGCACCGCGGCTATTTCCCGGAAGTGCCGGCCGAGGGCAACCTCTCGGCGGCGGGAATCTACGCCCCCACGTTGGTCAACGATCAACTGCTGGCGGATCCGCATGCCTTGATTTGCCCAGGTTCCGATCTGGCCAGCCAGGTTTCGACCTTCAAGGTGCCGACTCTGGACGAATTGCGGCGGGCTCAAGGGAAGAACCTGGCCCGGCTGCAACAATCCATGGGGGGCAGCTACGGCTATCATTTGGGCTATGCCTCTGACGGGCACGTGCAGCCGATGAGGAACTTGCAACGGCCAAGTTTCGCTCTGATGGCCGACGCGCCACGGCATCAACCGGCCCAGGGAGGCGCTGTGCCGCTGCCGCAAAGCCTTAATCACGACGGTTCTGGGCAAAACGTGTTGTTCGAAGACGGGCACGTTGGCTATCTCACCACCAGCAAAGCTGGTGGGCTCGACGACATCTTTTTGAACGATCGAGGCCAGGTAGCCGCGGGCTTGCATCGTGACGATGCCGTGATCGCCAACAGCGGCGCCCCCCCAATTGCTGTGACGACGGAAAAAGATCCGGACGCGACCACAGCTCCCGCAGGGCGATAGCAGCGACCGAAGAGAAGCAGGGCTCACAAAGTCGAGCCGTAAGCCTACTGGCAGGTAAGCAGCCTACTTTGGCAACTCTTCTCGATACGGCTTACCGGCTTTGTAGAGCGCCATTTGTTCTTGTAGCGCTATCTTATCCGCCGCCGTGGGGGCAAGATCAATGGCCTGGGTTTGCCACTTGATCGCCTTGGCAAAGTCCCCCTGCTCGGCGCAGGCTGCCGCGAGTGTTTCCAGGAAGTCTCCGTTCTTCCAGTCTTCCAGTTCGCAGGCCTTGGTGGCGTGTTCCACCGCCTTCGCGCCGTTGCGCACATTTGCTACCGGGCACGTCGCCAGGATCCACGCACATTCGTTGTGGGCGTCACTGTCTTTGGGATCGAGGCCGGCCGTCGTGGCGTAGTCTTCCGCGGACTTGGCAAAATCGCCTTTGATCTTCCAGGCTTCTGCGCGGGCACTAAACGCCAGAGGATTCCCCGGATTGAGCTTGATGGACTCGCTGAGGTCTTTGATGGCCTTGTCGTATTCCGCCTTGCACGTCCAGGCGATGCCCCGATCGCTATACACGGCGGCATTGCGAGGGTCGATTTCCAACGCCTTCGTGAGGTCCTTAATCGCGCTGTCGATGTCGCCGCTGGCGAGGAAGGCGGCTCCGCGGCCCGCGTAGGCGCTGACATCCGTCATGCCGAGCCGCAATGATTCGGTAAAGTCCTTCACAGCTTTAACAGGATCCCCTTTGGCGGAAGACGCTAAACCTCGCTGCGTCCAAGCCGCCGCATCCTTAGGATTCCTGCGAATCTCTTCACTGTAATAGTCGATCGCCTGGTCTAATGACAAAGCGTCCTTCTTGAGAATCCAGGATTCTCCAACCGACAGTCGGTCGCCATCAATCGCCTTGACCGGCATGGGCAGGATAATCAACCGTGGACCTGGCTTAGCGCCTTGTTGATCCGCCGTCTCGGCTGGCTTCGGCAGCACGATTTGTCCGACCGCGAAATCATCGGCGCGAACGGTTAACGGCAGAGCCGTCAATAGACTGAGCACGAGTGCGCGAAGGCACTGTCTGAACGGGGGACGTAAGTCCCCTGATTGCCCCGTCAAAAGGCTGACTACGAGTGCGCGAAGGCATTGCCCGTCCATGGCAAGTTGCTCCGAGATTTAAGAAGCCCAGCGAACACATCTTCCATGCTACCGAGTCCGACACGGAGTGTCAGCAGCACAACCCGAGCTTTCATCAAACGTAAATCTGGCGCGCGCCCGAGGAAGTGGCGTTTCGACAACGGCGTTGCTTTGCGGCAACAGATTTGCCATTGCCGGACGGCATGCCTGGCATCGTCACGCGAGCGGAAACGCACCACTTAACCTGCACGAAAGCAGGTATTTGCGACTGATCGGCCCCCGTGGATTGGTCTTGTCGGTTCGCGATCTGGCATCCCGGTTGCTTAACGAGTTTCAACCTAGTACCCGTCGGTGTCCGGCGGGAGAGTCTTGGTCCCCTCAGACTCTCCCGCCACACCGAGGGCAAGAGACCCGCCGAGAACAACTTCCCGGATTTATTCGCACCGTAGGGCCGGCTGTGCCGGCCGCAATTTGGGCAACACGCCTGATCGAGGCCGGCACAGCCGGCCCTACAAGAATTTCGCATGGATTGCGAGTCGGTGATCTCATCGTTCGTTGACGTCCCTCCTTTTTCTCTTTCACGAATGCCGCTGCAATGCAGAGTTGCGAACTTGTTGAATTGGCCGCCTTGGCCACGGCCCATGGACCCGTGCTGCTCGCTAGCGGCGGACGGTTGTCCAGTTCGGCCCTCGAACAATATTGGGCCAGCTCGAAGTGCCGGCTCGACCGCTGGTCGCGGGCCCTAAGGCAGTTCCTCTCGGCTACGCATCGTCCGGATCCGGACGCCGCCGTGGCCTGGACCAGTCTGCGCGGCGAGCTCGAAGAAATCCTCACCGGCGAGATCCTCACGCGGGTCTGGAGCGCCGTCCTCACCAATTACGATCGGGTCCACGGCGTCTGCGAGGCTGAACCGATCGCGCGTAGCGTATTGCTCGGCCACTTGGAAGCGAGGCATCGCACGCTCGCTCTGCTCGTCTCGGGACAAGGGATCGCTACGGAAGCCGCGGTTGCTATGAATCGCCTCCGGCACCGGACGGAACGCTGGACCGACCTATTGTTGGCCCACCTCATGACAGACTGCCGGGTGAGTGACTTTGCCTTCGACGTGGATCGGGTCAACGAATTCGCGGCGGATCTTGAGTCGCGACGCGGCCAACCGATCGCGCGACATGCCTGGGCACTCACCGTGACGGCTCTGCGGAGCGCCTTTCGCGACAGCCTGGTCCCGAGTCCGAATGCGGATCTTAATGCCCGCATTGCCGGGGGCGTGCTGGCGTGTTTTCCTCCCGAGATGTTCGACGGCCGAGGACTCGTCCGATCTCTCTGGCTGGTGCGTCTGACGAACAACACGAACGACGCGCAAGGCCTCGTCGAAGAGCTTTTGAGACCTGACACGACCGCCGGCCGCAAAGCCATCGAAGCCGACTCACGCCGGCCGAACGATTCTCACGGCCGCTTCGCCCGCTAAGAGGCGATTCTCACGGCCGCGCGTGTGGTACCCTCTGAGCCCCGCGAATGGCTTGGCGAAAGCATTGCCATAGCGCCCCCAACGACCGACCGCATATCCCTCCGTCCATGATCCTGTTAAGTGCCTCCCCAAAAGGATTCGTGAAAAGGAACCACCCAGCATACAATGTGCGTGCCTGCAACCGCCTTCAAGAACTTCACGTGGGCCGAGTGCATACGACGCAAGGACCAGCCGCCGATGCCGATTTCCACCACCAGCATTCACGATATTCGGCAGGCCGCGGTGGTGATCGGCAGGCACCTTTCTCCCGCTCCACTTATTCGCTCGTATGCCCTGGAGAAAGAATTCGGTCTTGTCGCGGGTCGCCGGGTGTGGCTGAAAGACTACGGATGGACTCCGGTCGGCTCTTTCAAACTGTTGGGAGCCCTGAACTGGATGGCCGCCAACTTAGAGCGCATCGGCGACCGTCCGGTGGCGGCTCATTCGTCCGGCAACTTCGCCGCGGGGATCTCCTTCGCCGGCAGGCAGTACAAGAAGCGTGTCATCATCGTCATGCCAGACACGGCGCCGCGCTTGAAAGTTGAACTGACACGCTCCTTCGGCGCGGAGATTCGCACGTATGACATCGCTCGAGACCACGAGACGGGAGAGCGCGACCGATTGACGCGCGAGATCGCGGAATCGGAAGGGGCCGTTCAAGCCTCACCGTACGACGACCATCATGTCATTGCCGGAAACGGAGTCGGAGGGCTGGAGATCGTCGACGAGTTGCGGCGGCAAGGCCGTCGCGTTTCGCAGTTTCTTTGCCAGGTGAGCGGCGGCGGCCTCATGGCCGGTCATGCGCTGGCGATTGCCGATGGATTCCCGCAGGCCAAGATTATCGGCGTCGAGCCGGACGGGGCGGACGACTTCCGTCAATCGTTAATGGCGGGAAAGCGCGTGCGTGTCGAACGACCCAAGAGTATCTGCGACGGCTTGCTTTCTTACGACGTCGGCGAGCATAACTGGCCCATCTTGCAGCGGCATGTCGCCGTCGCCGTGGCCGTACCCGACGCGGTCACGCAACAAGCCATGCAGTGGCTTTACAAACATCACGGGATCCGGACGGAGCCTTCGGGGGCAATCACGACCGCGGCTGCGTTGAGCGGCGCCGTCAAACTAGCCCAAGTTAAAGAGTTTTGACGTTCGGCAAAGGAGTTAGGTGCGATTTGGGCAGGTTTATTTCACTACAATTGGATCATGGTGTCGAGGCGGCGGAGGCGGCGTGGTAGCGAGAGTCCCAGGCGATTGAGCAGAACCGACTGGCCGGCGTCCGGTTCCGTCACGCAGCGCAGGGTGATTTGTCGTTGCTGCCCATCGCGCGGGGATCTGGCGGCGAGCGTCACGTCGCCACTTTTGAGTTTCGCCATTTCTTCCAGCAGCGTTCGCGGGGCGTCGCCCAAGCCTGCGTTCCGCATCCAGCCGGCCAGCGTTTTCCACATGGCGTAGGCCAGGAAGCAGACCAGGATGTGGGCTTTTACGCGGTCTTCTTTCTGATGCCAGATCGGGCGGATCGCCAACTCGTCTTTCGTGATCCGAAAGGCCCCTTCGGCTTCCGTCAGTTGGATGTAGTGCTTCCACAACGTCGCGGCGTCGACGCCTTGTAGATTACTGCGCAATAAGTAGCAACCATCGGCAAGCTGCGACCAGTCGCCGAATTTCGCGTTGCGCTGCCAGGTGATGTCCAAGCGTTGCTTGCCGCGCGGCGTGGCCAGTTTCTTGATCTTCACGTCAAAAGCGTGCGACGCGCGCCAGTTCTGCTGTTTCAACCGGCCCAGCCGCTCGCCGGCCGTCGCTTCGCTCCTTGAGTCTGCCCGCTTCCGCGGCCGCCTGCATCTTCTGCAATCCCTCGTCCATGCGCGCGGTGAACTTCTCGTGCATCGCCAACTCTTTGGCGCGCCGATCGGCGCTGCGGGCCAGCAGAAACGTCTCGTCTCCGCTCGGGCCAGGCACAAGCTTCACCTCGACGCCCGCCTGAGCCGTCGTCCAGTCTTGTGTGGTCAAGTGCTGCTCGAACTGCCGCAGCATCGCCTTGGGCGTTCCCACGATGTACTGCCCGCCACGCTCGCGCAGAAACTTCAAGTTCGCTTCGCTGACCATGCCGCGGTCCATGACCCACACCCGATTCAGCGAGCCGTGCTTTTTCTCCAGCGATTCGATGATTTCCTGCACCGTCTTCGAATCGTGGGTGTTGCCGGCGAAGACCTCGTAGCCCACGGGAAAGCCCTCCTCCGTCACGACCAGTCCGATGCAAACCTGCGGCCGATCACCGCGGGAATCGCGCGAATAGCCCCGCTGGGCCAGCGGACAGCCATCCATCTCGCCTTCGAAGTAGGTGCTGGTCACGTCGTAAAGCAGCAGGTCGCATTTCAATTCGAACAATTCGCCAAGTCGCTGCCGCAAATGCTTTTCCAACGCTTCCTTGTGCGGGAGCAGTTGATCCAGACCCTTGTACAAGCGGTCGGTGTGAACTTGTTCCGCCGCGACGCCCAGCAACTCGTCCAGCGCCGTGCGGCGATACCATGTGTCGGCGATGTGCAACTCGCTCGACGGTTCGCAGAAACGGGCGATGACCAGAATCGCCGCGATCGTGGCCCACGATACGTCTTCACGCCCCGGCTCGATCAACCGCTCCAGCAGTTGGTCCAACTCCAGCAGCCGCCACAATCCCCAGGCCAGCCAGATATCGCCGAAATCGCGCGTGCGTTCCAGCCGAATGCTGCTGAGTTTCACCAGCAGCGGCTCGTCGTCTCGCCGTTCGTCACGGCGGGGCGGATCGAAGAGCGTCCGTTGCGGCCGCGTTTTCACTTCCCCGTTGAGATGCGAACTGAGCCGCGTCCAGCCGTCCTGCTCGTCCGCACTCAGTTCGCCCAGATAGGCCACGACGCGTTGCCGCGAGCCTTGAGCCGTGCGATACGACTCGGCCAACGCCCAATACGTATGCGGCTTGCCATTCTTCCGCCGCTCGTAACGCCTGAGAAACATGAGCGATCCCTCACTCGCGATCAGTCATCGCGAACAGAATCGCACAGCCTGAGGCCACATTCAACGACCTAGGTCTTCACTACATCGCCTGCCCACGACCCGCACCCCATCAACATTGGACTTACCATCGATTTCGGACTCGAAATTCCGAAAATCGGCCTCCAACTCTTTAAC
>CAWECK010000003.1:0-424086 GCA_963807715.1 uncultured Planctomycetia bacterium | reverse complement strand
CTATTATCAGTCACGCTCACGCCAGGCGTGGCGCTGCTGATCGTGAACGTGGTGCTCGCCGTGCCGCTGGCGTAGTCGGTGCTGCCGGCGAAGCTGGCCAGTACCGTGTAGGTGCCCACCGTCGTCGGAGCGCCACTCAAGGCCGTGCCGGTGGCGCTCGTGCCAGAGTAGTAGGTCAGCGTCGGAGTGACCCCTTCCAGGCTGGCGGTCGTCGCCGTGAAGGCCCAGGCCCGTGTACATCCCGCTACTATCGGTCACGCTGACGCTGGGCGCGGTCTTGCTGATCGTGAACGTGGTGTTCGCCGTGCCGCTGGCGTAGTCGGTGCTGCCGGCGAAGCTGGCCAGCACCGTGTAGGTTCCCACCGTCGTCGGAGCGCCGCTCAACGCCGCGCCCGTGGCACTCGTACCCGAGTAGTAGGTCAGCGCCGGAGTGACCCCTTCCAGGCTGGCCGAACCCGTGGACTGGCTGCCCACTCCTGCCACCGTGTCCGTTGCGGAGAAAGCCAAGCTGTTGTATTTCCCGCTGCTATCGGTCACGCTGACCGACGCGTTGGCTTTGCTGATCGTGAACGTGGTGTTCGCCGTGCTGCTGGCGTAGTCGGTGCTGCCGGCGAAGCTGGCCAGTACCGTGTAGGTGCCCACCGTCGTCGGAGCGCCGCTCAAGGCCGTGCCCGTGGCGCTCGTACCAGTGTAGTAGGTCAGCGTCGGGGTCACCCCTTCCAGGCTGGCGGTCGTCGCCGTGAAGGCCGCGCCCGTGTACGTCCCGCTATTATCAGTCACGCTCACCGTTGGACCGCTCAGGCTGATCGTGAACGTCGTGCTCGCCGTGCCGCTGGTGTAGTCGGTGCTGCCGGCGAAGCTGGCCAGCACGGTGTAGGTGCCCGCCGTCGTCGGAGCGCCGCTCAACGCCGTGCCCGTGGCACTCGTGCCCGAGTAGTAGGTCAGCGTCGGGGTGACCCCTTCCAGGCTGGCCGAACCCGTGGACTGGCTGCCCACTCCTGCCACGGTGTCCGTTGCGGAGAAGGCCAAGCTGTTGTATTTCCCGCTACTATCGGTCACGCTGACCGACGCGTTGGCTTTACTGATCGTGAACGTGGTGTTCGCCGTGCCGCTGGCGTAGTCGGTGCTGCCGGAGAAGCTGGCTAGTACCGTGTAGGTGCCCGCCGTCGTCGGAGCGCCGCTCAAGGCCGTGCCCGTGGCGCTCGTGCCCGAGTAGTAAGTCAGCGTCGGAGTGACCCCTTCCAGGCTGGTGGTCGTCGCCGTGAAGGCCGCGCCTGTGTACGTCCCGCTATTATCAGTCACGCTCACGCCAGGCGTGGCGCTGCTGATCGTGAACGTGGTGCTCGCCGTGCCGCTGGCGTAGTCGGTGCTGCCGGCGAAGCTGGCCAGTACCGTGTAGGTGCCCACCGTCGTCGGAGCGCCACTCAAGGCCGTGCCGGTGGCGCTCGTGCCAGAGTAGTAGGTCAGCGTCGGAGTGACCCCTTCCAGGCTGGCGGTCGTCGCCGTGAAGGCCGCGCCCGTGTACGTCCCGCTACTATCGGTCACGCTGACGCTGGGCGCGGTCTTGCTGATCGTGAACGTGGTGTTCGCCGTGCCGCTGGCGTAGTCGGTGCTGCCGGCGAAACTGGCCAGCACCGTGTAGGTTCCCACCGTCGTCGGAGCGCCGCTCAACGCCGCGCCCGTGGCACTCGTACCCGAGTAGTAGGTCAGCGCCGGAGTGACCCCTTCCAGGCTGGCCGAACCCGTGGACTGGCTGCCCACTCCTGCCACGGTGTCCGTTGCGGAGAAGGCCAAGCTGTTGTATTTCCCGCTACTATCGGTCACGCTGACCGATGCGTTGGCTTTGCTGATCGTGAACGTGGTGTTCGCCGTGCCGCTGGCGTAGTCGGTGCTGCCGGAGAAGCTGGCCAGTACCGTGTAGGTGCCCGCCGTCGTCGGAGCGCCGCTCAACGCCGTGCCCGTGGCACTCGTGCCCGAGTAGTAAGTCAGCGTCGGAGTGACCCCTTCCAAGCTGGCGGTCGTCGCCGTGAAGGCCGTGCCCGTGTACGTCCCACTATTATCAGTCACGCTCACCGTTGGACCGCTCAGGCTGATCGTGAACGTCGTGCTCGCCGTGCCGCTGGTGTAGTCGGTGCTGCCGGCGAAGCTGGCCAGCACGGTGTAAGTGCCCGCCGTCGTCGGAGCGCCGCTCAACGCTGTGCCCGTGGCACTCGTGCCAGAGTAGTAGGTCAGCGTCGGGGTGACCCCTTCCAGGCTGGCCGAACCCGTGGACTGGCTGCCCACTCCGGCCACGGTGTCCGTTGCGGAGAAGGCCAGGCTGTTGTATTTCCCGCTACTATCGGTCACGGTGACCGACGCGTTGGCTTTGCTGATCGTGAACGTGGTGCTCGCCGTGCCGCTGGCGAAGTCGGTGCTGCCGGCGAAGTTGGCCAGTACCGTGTAGGTTCCCACTGTCGTCGGAGCCCCACTCAAGGCCGTGCCCGTGGCGCTCGTGCCCGAGTAGTAGGTCAGCGTCGGGGTGACCCCATCCAGGCTGGCGCTCGTCGCCGTGAAGGCCGCGCCCGTGTACGTCCCGCTATTATCAGTCACGCTCAGGCCGGGCTTGGCGCTGCTGATCGTGAACGTGGTGCTCGCCGTGCCGCTGGTGTAGTCGGTGCTGCCTTGGAAGTCGGCCACCGCAGTATAGGTGCCCGGCGTATTTGGCGCGGCGGTCGTCCAGTTGCTGCCGGTGGTGTTCGTGCCGGGGTAATAGATCAGCGTCGGCGCGACACCTTCCAGGCTGGCCGCCGCCGCCGACTGGCTCCCCATTCCAGCCATCGTCGCCGTGGCGGGGAACGTCGTGGTGCCATTGGCGCTTCCGCCCGCGTCGCTCACCGTTACCGTGGGCGTGGCCTTGCTGATGGTGAAAACTGTGCTGGTGCTGGCACTTGTATAGTCGGTGCTGCCGACGAAGCTTTCGACCACCGTGTAGGTGCCCACCGCTGATGGCGCGCCACTTTGGGTAGATGCGCCTTTGTAATAAGTCAACGTGGGGGTCACGCCTTCCAGGCTGGCTGCGGCCGTGGACTGGCTGCCCACTCCGGCCACGGTGTCCGTTGCGGCGAACGCCGCGCTGTTGTAGGCGCCATTCGCGTCGGTCACCACCAGTGTCGGAGCAACCTTCGTTGGTCCGGTCGGTGTGATCGTGAACGTCGTGCTGGCCGATGCGCTGCTATACTCCGTGCTGCCTTGGTAGGTGGCCAACACGGTGTAGGTGCCCAGCGCTTTCGGCGCAACGGTGGTCCAGCTGCTACCGGAGGCGCTCGTGCCGGTGTAATATTGCAGCGTCGGAGTGACCCCTTCCAGGCTGCTTGTCGGAGACGATTGGCTGCCTGCCACGGTCAAGAGGACTGTGGCAACGAATGGGCTGCCGGTGTAGCTGCCGCTCGGATCGCTCACCAAGACCGTCGGCGTGGCCTTGCTGATCATGAACGGTATAGTGGCGATGGTGTTCGTGTAGTCGGTGCTGCCGGCGAAATTGGCCACCGCAGAGTACGTGCCTGGCGCCGTTGGCGCACTGCTCAGACGGGTTGCGCCGCTATAATACGTCGCCGTCGGGCTGACCCCTTCCAGGCTGCTCGCGACCGCCGACTGGCTCCCCACTCCCGCCACATCGGCCGTGACGACGGACGCAGTACCATTGTACGTCCCGCTGATGACGCTCAACGTAGGCGTCGCCTGGCTGATCGTGAATGTGTTGCTCATCGTGCCGCTAGCGTAGTCGGTGCTGCCGGCGAAGCTGGCCAGCACCGTGTAGGTGCCCGCCATCGTCGGAGCGCCGCTTAAGGCCATCCCCGTGGCACTCGTACCAGAGTAGTAGGTCAGCGTCGGAGTGACCCCTTCCAGGCTGGCCGAACCCGTGGACTGGCTGCCCACTCCTGCCACGGTGTCCGTTGCGGAGAAGGCCAAGCTGTTGTATTTCCCGCTACTATCGGTCACGCTGACCGACACGTTGGCTTTGCTGATCGTGAACGTCGTGCTCGCCGTGCCGCTGGTGTAGTCGGTGCTGCCGGAGAAGCTGGCCAGCACCGTGTAGGTGCCCGCCGTCGTCGGAGCGCCGCTCAAAACTGTGCCCGTGGCGCTGGTGCCCGAGTAGTAGGTCAGCGTCGGAGTAACCCCTTCCAGGCTGGCGGTCGTCGCCGTAAAAGCCGCGCCCGTGTACATCTCGCTATTATCAGTCACGCTTACCGTTGGACCGCTCAGGCTGATCGTGAACGTCGTGCTCGCCGTGCCGCTGGTGTAGTCGGTGCTGCCGGCGAAGCTGGCCAGCACCGTGTAGGTGCCCACCGTCGTCGGAGCGCCGCTCAAGGCTGTGCCCGTGGCGCTGGTGCCCGAGTAGTAGGTCAGGCTCGGAGTCACCCCTTCCAGGCTGGCGGTCATCGCCGTGAAGGCTGCGCCCGTGTACGTCCCGCTCGTGTCGATTACGCTCACCGTTGGCGCGGCTCGGCCAATCGTGAACGTCGTGCTCGCGGCGGCGCTGGTGTAATCCGTGCTGCCGGCGAAGCTGGCCAGCACCGTGTAGGTGCCCATCGTCGTCGGAGCGCCGCTCAAAGCCGTGCCCGTGGCGCTGGTGCCCGCGTAGTAGGTCAGCGTCGGGGTCACCCCTTCCAGACTGGCCGATGCGATGGACTGGCTCCCCACTCCCGCCACGGTATCCATTGCGGAGTAGGCTGCGCTGTTGTAGGTACCGCCACCGTCAATCACGTTGACGCCGGGCGCGGCCTTGCTGATCGTGAACGTCGTGCTCGCGGCGCCGCTGGTGTAGTCGGTGCTGCCGGCGAAGCTGGCCAGAACCGCGTAGGTGCCCATCGTCGTCGGAGCGCCGCTCAAAGCCGTGCCCGTGGCGCTGGTGCCCGAGTAGTAGGTCAGCGTCGGGGTCACCCCTTCCAGACTGGCCGATGCGGTGGACTGGCTCCCCACTCCCGCCACGGTATCCATTGCGGAGTAGGCCGCGCTGTTGTACGCACCGCCACCGTCTGTCACGCTGACGCTGGGCGCGGCCTTGCTGATCGTGAACGTCGTGCTCGCGGCGCCGCTCGCGTAGTCGGTGCTGCCGGCGAAGCTGGCCAGAACCGCGTAGGTACCCATCGTGGTCGGAGCGCCGCTCAAAGCCGTTCCCGTGGCGCTGGTGCCCGCGTAATAGGTCAGCGTCGGAGTCACCCCTTCCAGACTGGCCGATGCGGTGGACTGGCTCCCCACTCCCGCCACGGTATCCATTGCGGAGTAGGCTGCGCTGTTGTACGTACCGCCATTGTCAGTCACGTTGACGCCGGGCGCGGCCTTGCTGACCGTGAACGTCGTACTCGCCGTGCCGCTGGTGTAATCCGTGCTGCCGGCGAAGCTGGCCAGCACCGCGTAGGTGCCCATCGTGGTCGGAGCGCCGCTCAAAGCCGTTCCCGTGGCGCTGGTGCCCGCGTAATAGGTCAGCGTCGGAGTCACCCCTTCCAGACTGGCCGATGCGGTGGACTGGCTCCCCACTCCCACCACGGTATCCATTGCGGAGTAGGCCGCGCTGTTGTACGTACCGCCACCGTCAGTCACGCTGACGCCGGGCGCGGCCTTGCTGACCGTGAACGTCGTACTCGCCGTGCCGCTGGTGTAATCCGTGCTGCCGGCGAAGCTGGCCAGCACCGTGTAGGTGCCCATCGTCGTCGGAGCGCCGCTCAAAGCCGTGCCCGTGGCGCTGGTGCCCGAGTAGTAGGTCAGCGTCGGGGTCACCCCTTCCAGACTGGCCGATGCGATGGACTGGCTCCCCACTCCCGCCACGGTATCCATTGCGGAGTAGGCCGCGCTGTTGTACGCACCGCCACCGTCTGTCACGCTGACGCTGGGCGCGGCCTTGCTGACCGTGAACGTCGTACTCGCCGTGCCGCTGGTGTAATCCGTGCTGCCGGCGAAGCTGGCCAGCACCGTGTAGGTGCCCATCGTCGTCGGAGCGCCGCTCAAGGCCGTGCCTGTGGCGCTGGTGCCCGCGTAGTAGGTCAGCGTCGGGGTCATCCCTTCCAGACTGGCCGATGCGATGGACTGGCTCCCCACTCCCGCGACTGTATCCATTGCGGAGTAAGCCGCGCTGTTGTACGCACCACCACCGTCTGTCACGCTGACGCTGGGCGCGGCCTTGCTGACCGTGAACGACGTGCTCGCCGTGCCGCTGGTGTAATCCGTGCTGCCGGCGAAGCTGGCCAGCACCGTGTAGGTGCCCGCCGTCGTCGGAGCGCCGCTCAAGGCCGTGCCCGTGGCGCTGGTGCCCGAGTAGTAGGTCAGCGTCGGGGTCATCCCCTCCAGACTGGCTGAAGCCGTGGACTGACTCCCCACTCCCGCGACTGTATCCATTGCGGAGTAGGCCGCGCTGTTGTACATACCGCCATTGTCAGTCACGTTGACGCCGGGCGCGGTCTTGCTGATCGTGAACGTCGTGCTCGCGGCGCCGCTCGCGTAGTCGGTGCTGCCGGAGAAGCTGGCCAGAACCGTGTAGGTGCCCGCCGTCGTCGGAGCGCCGCTCAAGGCCGTGCCCGTGGCGCTGGTGCCCGAGTAGTAGGTCAGGCTGGGTGTCACCCCTTCCAGACTGGCTGAAGCCGTGGACTGGCTCCCCACTCCCGCTACTGTATCCGTTGCGGAGTAGGCCGTGCCGTTATACGTCCCACCAGCGTCAGTCACACTGACGCTGGGCGTGGCCTTGCTGCTGATCGTGAAGGTGGTGCTCGCGGCGCCAGTGTTGTAGTCGGTACTGCCAGCGAAGCTGGCCAGCACCGTGTAGGTGCCCACCGTCGTCGGCGCGCTGCTCAAGGCCGTGCCCGTGGCGCTGGTGCCCGAGTAGTAGGTCAGGCTGGGTGTCACCCCTTCCAGACTGGCTGAAGCCGTGGACTGGCTCCCCACTCCCGCCACTGTATCCATTGCGGAGTAGGCCGAGCTGTTGTACGTGCCACCATTGTCAGTCACGCTGACGCTGGGCGCGGTCTTGCTGATCGTGAAGGTGGTGCTCGCCGTGCCGCTGGTGTAATCCGTGCTGCCGGCGAAGCTGGCCAGCACCGTGTAGGTGCCCACCGTCGTCGGAGCGCCACTCAAGGCCGTGCCCGTGGCGCTGGTGCCCGCGTAGTAAGTCAGGCTCGGGGTCACCCCTTCCAGACTGGCCGATGCGGTGGACTGGCTCCCCACTCCCGCGACTGTATCCATTGCGGAGTAGGCCGCGCTGTTGTACGTGCCGCCATTGTCAGTCACGCTGACGCTGGGCGCAGTCTTGCTGATCGTGAACGTCGTGCTCGCGGCGCCGCTCGCGTAGTCGGTGCTGCCGGAGAAGCTGGCCAGCACCGTGTACGTTCCCACCGTGGTCGGCGCGCCGCTCAAAGCGGTTCCCGTGACGCTAGTGCCCGAGTAGTAGGTCAGGCCTGGGGTGACGTTTTCTATGCTGGCGGTCGTCGCGGTGAAGGCCGATCCGGTGAAGGTTCCGCTGTTGTCGGTCACGCTCACCGTGGTACTGGCGTTGCTGATCGTGAACGTGGTGCTCCCGCTTGCGCTCGTGTAATCGGTGCTGCCGGCGAAACTGGCCAGCACGGAATAGGTTCCCGCCGTGGTCGGCGCACCGCCCAAAACGGTTCCCGTGGCGCTGGTGCCCGAGTAATAGCTCAGGCTGGGAGTGACGTTCTCCAGGCTGGTGCCGGCAACCTGGCTTACGCCCGTGACCGTCTCGCTAGCCGTGAAAGCCGCGCCGTTATACGCCTTGCTAGCGTCCGTCACGCCGACGCTGGGCGCGGCCTTGCTGATCGTGAAGGTGGTGCTCGCCGTGCCGCTGGCGTAGTCGGTGCTGCCGGAGAAGCTGGCCAGCACCGTGTAGGTTCCCGCCGTGGTCGGCGCGCCGCTCAAAGCGGTTCCCGTGGCGCTAGTGCCCGAATAGTAGGTCAAGCCTGGGGTGACGTTTTCTATGCTGGCGGTCGTCGCGGTGAAGGCCGATCCGGTGAAGGTTCCGCTGTTGTCGGTCACGCTCACCGTGGTACCGGCGTTGCTGATCGTGAACGTGGTGCTCGCGGCGGCGCTGGTGTAATCGGTGCTGCCGGCGAAGCTGGCCAGTACCGTATAGGAACCCACCGTCGTCGGAGCGCCGCTCAAGGCCGTGCCCGTGGCGCTGGTGCCCAAGTAGTAGGCCAAGCCTGGGGTCACGTTCTCCAGGCTGGTGCCGGCAACCTGGCTTACGCCCATGACCGTCTCGCTAGCTGCGAAAGCCGCGCCGTTATACGCCTTGCTAGCGTCCGTCACGCCGACGCTGGGCGCGGCCTTGCTGATCGTGAAGGTGGTGCTCGCCGTGCCGCTGGCGTAGTCGGTGTTGCCTTGGAAAATGGCCAGCACCGTGTAGGTGCCTGCCGCACTCGGGGCGCCGCTCAAGGCCGTGCCGCTGACGGCGCTGCCGGAGTAGTACGTGAGCGTCGGCGTGACTCCTTCCAGGCTGGAGCCCCCATTGACCGCGTCCGTGGCCGGATACGCCGAGCCGGTGTACGAGCCGTCGGCGTCGGTGACCGAGACGTTGGGCACCGCCAGATATTGCAGCGTCAGGTCGTTGCCGTCGCCCCCTTGATAATTGGCTTGGAACGT
This sequence comes from uncultured Planctomycetia bacterium, assembly GCA_963807715.1. Lineage (GTDB taxonomy): Bacteria > Planctomycetota > Planctomycetia > Pirellulales > PALSA-1355 > CAWECK01. The sequence goes on along the minus strand of CAWECK010000003.1, from coordinate 415,464 downwards.
GTAATTCGTGCCAAGATAATTGAGGGTCACCGTGCCGCCTTGTGCCAGGTTCGAGAAGGTGCCGCTAATGAGATTGCTGCCGGCCGGCGTCGCCGTGTTGTTGATGATCGTGAGCTGCGTTCCCGGCGTCGGGGCGAAGCCCAGCGGCAGGTTGAGCGTATCTCCGCTGGCCGAAAAACCATCGGTTGCCAACGGCGTCCCGGTAGCATAAAGCGTTGTCTGAATGCCGCCCGTGCCGGGCGTCAACGTCACGGTCCCGTCGTTGCCGTTAAGTCCGGTTCCGGAGCCGGACGCGTCGTCAAGGATGATCTGGCCGGAGCCGGCCGCGGACTGAATCACGTTCACTGCGGCGCCGGCGGTGGTGGCCGGCGTGGCGGTGGATAAGGTGATATTGCCGGTTTGTTGGCTATCGCCGATCGTGACCGTGCCGGTCGACGTGGTGAATATCTGCGCCAGCTCGGCGCTGGTGAGATTGATGCCGGCCACCGGGTTGCTGTTCGTGCCGCCGATCAACATCGGCCGCGATTCGACGGAGGATTGGATCACCACGCCGCCGGCCGCGGGCGCGACGCTCGGCGAGAACTCGCTCACCGTACTACTTCCATCACTGGCCACGTACAGGTTGCCGCTGGAGTCGAATGCCAAGGCTTGGGGACCGGCCGCACCGGCGGAGTAGGTGGCGCTGGCCGTCGTGCTCCCCGGCGCGAACTCCTCCACCGAATTGATAAAGCCATTATTGGCCACGTACAGGTTGCCGCTGGAGTCGAATGCCAGGGCAGTGGGTGAAGAGAAGAGGCTGAGGGGGTATGTGGCGCTGGCCGTCGTGCTCCCCGGCGCGAACTTCTCCACCGTAGAGCTGATGTCGAAGAAGATGTTGTAAGAATTGGCCACGTACAGGTTGCCGCTGGAGTCGATCGCCAGGGCGTCGGGATCGTCCACACCGGCGGAGTAGGTGGCGCTGGCCGTCGTGCTCCCCGGCGCGAACTTCTCCACCGTAGAGTTGTAAGCATTGGCCACGTACAGGTTGCCGCTGGAGTCGATCGCCAGGGCGTCGGGATCGTCCACACCGGCGGAGTAGATGGCGCTGGCCGTCGTGCTCCCCGGCGCGAACTCTCCACCGTAGAGTTGCCATGATTGGCCACGTACAGGTTGCCGCTGGAGTCGAATGCCAGGGCGTCGGGATCGTCCACACCGGCGGAGTAGGTGGCGCTGGCCGTCGTGCTCCCCGGCGCGAACCGCTCACCGTATTGTTGCCGTTGTTGGCGACGTACAGGTTGCCGCTGGAGTCGAATGCCAGGGCTTGAGGACCGGACACGTCGGCGGAATAGATGGCGCTGGCCGTCGTGCTCCCCGGCGCGAACTCCTCCACCGTAGAGTTGCCACCGTTGGCCACGTACAGGTTGCCGCTGGAGTCGAATGCCAAGGAGCCGGGATCGTCCACACCGGCGGAGTAGGTGGCGCTGGCCGTCGTGCTCCCCGGCGCGAACTGCTCCACCGTATTGTTGCCCCCGTTGGCGACGTACAGGTTGCCGCTGGAGTCGAATGCCAAGGCATCGGGAACGGACACGGAGTAGGTGGCGCTGGCGGTCGTGCTCCCCGGCGCGAACTTCTCCACCGAAGAGCCGATATAACTGGCCACGTACAGGTTGCCGCTGGAGTCGACTGCCAGGGCAATGGGCCAGGAGATACCGTAGGTATACACACCGGCGGAGTAGGTGGCGCTGGCCGTCGTGCTCCCCGGCGCGAACTGCTCACCGTATTGTTGCCCCCGTTGGCCACGTACAGGTTGCCGCTGGAGTCGATCGCCAGGGCTTCGGGATAGTCAAGACCGGCGGAGTAGGTGGCGCTGGCCGTCGTGCTCCCCGGCGCGAACTTCTCCACCGTAGAGATGCCTTGGCCAATGGCATTTTGGCCACGTACAGGTTGCCGCTGGAGTCGAATGCCAGGGCATCGGGAACGTCCACACCGGCGGAGTAGATGGCGCTGGCCGTCGTGCTCCCCGGCGCGAACTCCTCACCGTATTGTTGCCCCCGTTGGCGACGTACAGGTTGCCGCTGGAGTCGAACGCCAGAGCGTCGGGATCGGACACACCGGAGGAGTAGACGGCGCTGGCCGTCGTGCTTCCCGGCGCGAACTTGCTCACCGTACCTTTTTACCGTTGGCCACGTACAGGTTGCCGCTGGAGTCGAACGCCAGGGCAGTGGGATCGGACACACCGGAGGAGTAGGTGGCGCTGGGCGTGGTTCCCAATTGGCGATTGGCCCCAACCACGGCGGGATTGCTGCTGGTGTCGATGTTGACGTCCGCCCCGCGGAGCGTGATGGCATTGGACGCGGTATCGGATGAAGTGACCGTGGCCCCGGCGTTGATGGTTAGCGTGCCGACGCCGTTGTCGCCGGTCTTGGCGGCCGTCAAATCCGCACCCAGGCTCAGCGTGCTCGTGCCGCTGTTGATCGTCGCGCCGGCGGATGACGACCAGGTTCGTGCGGGCCGTGACGTCGATCGTGGCGTTCGACGCGCCGCCGAGGATGTTGCCCAGCGTCAAGCTTCCAAGCCCGTCCAGGTAGACGCTGCTGGGCTGGATCGACGTCGAGCCAATCGAAACGACCTGCTGGGCCGTGTCGCTGTCGTCGGCGAACTGGATGCGGTTGGTGCTCGTGCCGATCGGGCCGCTGGTCAAAAGCGTCACGCTCGCGCCGGTCGTGGCGATCTCGGCCGTGCTGTTGTTGGCGGCCAGCGCGGCGATGCCGCCGGTGCCGGCAGTGAGCGAGATGTTCCCGCCGTTGCCGTTCAAGGCCGTGGCCGTGCCCGCGCCGTCGTCCAGAATGATCTGGCCGGCGCCGGCGGTGGACTGAACCACGTTCAGCGCGGCGCCGGCCGTGGTGGCCGGCGTGGCGGTGGAGAAGGTGATGTTGCCGGTTTGTTGGTTATCGCCGATCGTGACCGTGCCGGTCGACGTGGTGAATATCTGGGCCAGCTCGGCGCTGGTGAGATTGATGCCGGCCACTGGCGTTGCTGTTCGTGCCGCCGATCAGCATCGGCCGCGACTCGACCGAGGACTGGATCACGACGCCGCCGGCCGTAGGGGTGGTGACGCTCGGCGAGAACTCGCTCACCGTACTGTTGCCAGAGTTCGCCACGTACAGGTTGCCGCTGGAGTCGAACGCCAGGGCGTCGGGCTCGGACACGCCGGCGGAGTAGGTGGCGCTGGCCGTCGTGCTCCCCGGCGCGAACTCGCTCACCGTGTTGCCATCGTTGGCCACGTACAGGTTGCCGCTGGAGTCGAATGCCAGGGCGTCGGGCAGCAACACACCGGCGGAGTAGGTGGCGCTGGCCGTGGTGCTCCCCGGCGCGAACTTCTCACCGTAAATTCATAGCCACTAATGGCCACGTACAGGTTGCCGCTGGAGTCGAATGCCAGGGCAGTGGGAGAAGAGAAGGGGTACACACCGGCGGAGTAGATGGCGCTGGCCGTCGTGCTCCCCGGCGCGAACTTCTCCACCGTAGATGGTGCCCAGGTAGCTGCCATAATTGGCCACGTACAGGTTGCCGCTGGAGTCGATCGCCAGGGCATCGGGATAGTCAAGACCGGCGGAGTAGGTGGCGCTGGCCGTCGTGCTCCCCGGAGCGAACATCTCCACCGTAGTGTTGCCATAGTTGGCCACGTACAGGTTGCCGCTGGAGTCGAACGCCAGGGCTTCGGGATAGTCAAGACCGGCGGAGTAGGTGGCGCTGGCCGTCGTGCTCCCCGGCGCAAACATCTCCACCGTATCGTTGCCAACATTGGCCACGTACAGGTTGCCGCTGGAGTCGAACGCCAGGGCGTCGGGATTGTCCACACCGGCGGAGTAGGTGGCGCTGGCCGTGGTGCTCCCCGGCGCGAACTGCTCACGGTATTGTTGCCCTTGTTGGCGACGTACAGGTTGCCGCTGGAGTCGAACGCCAGGGCTTGGGGACCGGACACATCGGCGGAGTAGGTGGCGCTGGCCGTCGTGCTCCCCGGAGCGAACTTCTCACCGTAGAGTTGCCACCATTAGCCACGTACAGGTTGCCGCTGGAGTCGACGACGAGGGCGTCGGGACCGGCCACACCGGCGGAGTAGGTGGCGCTGGCCGTCGTGCTCCCCGGAGCAAATTCGCTCACCGTGTTTCCGAGGTTGCCACCCTCCGAGTATTGAATGTCGTCGTTGACGACATACAAGTCGCCGCTGGAGTCGATGGCCAGGGCGACGGGATCGTTCAGGCCGGCGGAATAGGTGGCGCTGGGCGTCGTGCTCCCCGGCGCGAACTTCTCACCGTAGAGTTGCCACCATTGGCCACGTACAGGTTGCCGCTGGAGTCGAACGCCAGGGCATAGGGACTGGACACACCGGCGGAGTAGGTGGCGCTGGCCGTCGTGCTCCCCGGCGCGAACTCCTCACCGTAGAGTTGCCCCAGTTGGCCACGTACAGGTTGCCGCTGGAGTCGAATGCCAGGCCAAAGGGATCGGACACACCGGCGGAGTAGATGGCGCTGGCCGTCGTGCTCCCCGGCGCGAACTCCTCCACCGTAGAGTCGCCAATGCCAACGCCCTCGTTGGCCACGTACAGGTTGCCGCTGGAGTCGACTGCCAGGGCAGTGGGAAAGGACAACCGGCGGAGTAGATGGCGCTGGCCGTCGTGCTCCCCGGCGCGAACTGCTCACCGTATTGTTGCCCTCGTTGGCGACGTACAGGTTGCCGCTGGAGTCGAACGCCAGAGCGCCGGCGGCGGAGTAGGTGGCGCTGGCCGTGGTGCTTCCCGGCGCGAACTTACTCACCGTGCCGTTGCCACGGTTGGCTACGTACAGGTTGCCGCTGGAGTCGAACGCCAGGGCAGTGGGATCGGACACATCGGCGGAGTAGGTGGCGCTGGGCGTGGTTCCCAATTGGCGACTGGCCCCGACCACGGCCGGGTTCGAGCTGGTGTCGATGTTGACGTCCGCCCCGCGGAGCGTGATCGCATTGGACGCGGTATCGGATGAAGTGACCGTCGCCCCGGCGTTGATGCTTAGCGTGCCGACGCCGTTGTCGCCGGTCTTGGCGGCCGTCAAATCCGCACCCAAGCTCAGCGTGCTCGTGCCGCTGTTGATTGTCGCGCCGGTGGATACGGTCAGGTTCGTGCGGGCCGTGACGTCGATGGTGGCGTTCGACGCACCGCCGAGGATGTTGCCGAGCGTCAGGCTGCCAAGCCCGTCCAGGTAGACGCTGCTGGGCTGGATCGACGTCGAACCGATCGAAACGACCTGCTGGGCCGTGTCGCTGTCGTCGGCGAATTGGATGCGGTTGGTGCTCGTGCCGATCGGGCCGCTGGTGAAAAGAGTCACGCTCGCGCCGGTCGTGGCGATCTCGGCCGTGCTGTTGCTGGCGGCCAGCGCGGCGATGCCCCCCGTGCCGGCAGTAATCGAAATGTTCCCACCGTTGCCGTTCAAGGCCGTGGCCGTGCCCGCGCCGTCGTCCAGAATGATCTGGCCGGCGCCGGCGGTCGACTGAACCACGTTCACCACGGCGCCGGCGGTGGTGGCCGGCGTGGCAGTGGAAAAGGTGATATTGCCGGTTTGTTGGCTATCGCCGATCGTGACCGTGCCGGTCGACGTGGTGATTATCTGCGCCAACTCGGCGCTGGTGAGATTGATGCCGGCCACTGGGTTGTTGTTCGTGCCGCCGATCAGCATCGGCCGCGATTCGACCGAGGACTGGATTACGACGCCGCCAGCCGCGGGCGTGCTCCCCGGCGCGAACTTCTCCACCGTACTGTTGTCCTCATTGGCTACGTACAGGTTGCCGCTGGAGTCAAATGCCAGGGCCTCGGGAAAGGACACACCGGCGGAATAGGTGGCGCTGGCGGTCGTGCTCCCCGGCGCGAACTCCTCCACCGTAGAGTTCTCAGCATTCGCCACGTAGAGGTTGCCGCTGGAGTCGAACGCCAGGGCTTCGGGCTGGTCGACACCGGCGGAGTAGGTGGCGCTGGCCGTCGTGCTCCCCGGCGCGAACTTGCTCACCGCGCTCCAATATAGCCATTGGCGACGTACAGGTTGCCGCTGGAGTCGAACGCCAGGGCATCGGGACCGTGCACACCGGCGGAGTAGGTGGCGCTGGCCGTCGTGCTCCCGGCGCGAACTCCTCACCGTATTGTTGCCACCATTGGCCACGTAGAGGTTGCCGCTGGCGTCGAACGCCAGGGCTTCGGGCTCGGACACACCGGCGGAGTAGGTGGCGCTTGAGGTCGTGCTGCCCGGCGCGAATTTCTCTACCGTAGAGTTGTCGTCGTTGGCCACGTACAGGTTGCCGCTGGAGTCGAACGCCAGGGCATCGGGATCGTCCACGCCGGCGGAGTAGGTGGCGCTGGCCGTCGTGCTCCCCGGCGCGAACTCGCTCTACCGTATTGTTGCCATTATTGGCCACGTACAGGTTGCCGCTGGAGTCGAAGGCCAGGGCCAGGGGATCGTCCACATCGGTGGAGTAAGTGGCGCTGGCCGTCGTGCTCCCCGGCGCGAACTCCTCCACCGTAGAGTAGTTGCCGTTGCCCCAGTTGGCCACGTACAGGTTGCCGCTGGAGTCGAAGGCCAGGGCACGGGGCTCCCACACATCGGCGGAGTAGGTGGCGCTGGCCGTCGTGCTCCCCGGCGCGAACTCCTCCACCGTAGTGTTGCAAGAACTGGCCACGTAGAGGTTGCCGCTGGAGTCGAATGCCAGGGCACGGGGCTCGGACACACCGGCGGAGTAGGTGGCGCTGGCCGTCGTGCTCCCCGGCGCGAACTTCTCCACCGTATTGTTGTAAGCATTGGCGACGTACATGTTGCCGCTGGAGTCGAATGCCAGGGCCCACGGCTCGGACACACCGGCGGAGTAGGTGGCGCTGGCCGTGGTGCTCCCCGGTGCGAATTTCTCCACCGTATTGTTGCCAGCATTGGCCACGTACAGGTTGCCGCTGGAGTCGAATGCCAGGGCTTCGGGCCCGGACACACCGGCGGAGTAGGTGGCGCTGGCCGTGGTGCTCCCCGGTGCGAACATCTCCACCGTAGAGTTGCCCCCGTTGGCGATGTACAGGTTGCCGCTGGAGTCGAATGCCAGGGCTTCGGGCCCGGACACACCGGCGGAGTAGGTGGCGCTGGCCGTCGTGCTCCCCGGCGCGAACTTCTCCACCGTAGAGTTGCCATTACTAATGCCAGGAATGAAAATGCCATAATTGGCCACGTACAGGTTGCCGCTGGAGTCGAACGCCAGGGCTTCGGGCTCGGACCCAGCGGGGAGGAGGTAGGTGGCGCTGGCCGTCGTGCTCCCCGGCGCGAACTTCTCCACCGTATTGTTGCCCTCGTTGGCCACGTACAGGTTGCCGCTGGAGTCGAATGCCAGGGCGTCGGGCTCGGACACACCGGCGGAGTAGGTGGCGCTGGCCGTCGTGCTCCCCGGCGCGAACTTGCTCCACCGTATTGTTGCCAGCATTGGCCACGTACAGGTTGCCGCTGGAGTCGAATGCCAGGGCATCGGGCACTAGCACCGCGGCCAAATACGTGGCGCTGGGCGTGGTGCCCAATTGGCGATTGGCCCCAACCACGGCCGGATTGCTGCTGGTGTCGATGCTGACGTCCGCCCCGCGGAGCGTGATCGCATTGGACGCCGAATCGGACGAAGTGACGGTCGCGCCGGCATCGATCGAGAGCGTGCCCACGCCGTCGTCGCCGGCGCCGCTCGCCGTGACGTCGGCCGCCAGCGTCAAAGCCTCAGAACCGCTGTTGACGGTAACGCCGATTCCCACGGTCACCGCGCCGGTGGCTTGCAGCGTGATCGGGCCCCCGCTGGTCAGAACATTGCCATTGGCGGTCAACGGAGCATTCGTCCCGGTGGCCACCAGGTCGATCGCGCCGCCGGCGGTGGTGATACTGGCGGCGGAATTGATGAGGATCGCGCCCGTGGACGTGGCCGAAAGCGCGGAGCTGCCGGTGAACAAGGAACTCCCCGAAAAGCTCAGGCCGGACGTCGAACTCGTCAGAGTAATGTCGAAGCTGTTGGCATAGCCGCTCAGCCCGCTGTTGCCGAACGTAACCGAGTCGCCGCCCCCGCTGCCGCCGTCGGTGATATCGATCCCGCCGGTGAACGCATTGATGCCGGCGGCCGTAACCGTCAGCGTGCCGGTTCCGTTGCCGGTGACATTCGCGTCGTTGGTGCCGGTCCAGATGCCTGCGGCCAGCACAAGCTGATAGCTCGTCCCGAGGCTGGTAATCGCAACTTCGGCATCAGTGTTCAGGTTCAAATTCAGCAGCGGGCTCGCGTCACTAAAGGTGGCCTCGGCCTGGACGATGGTAAACGTCGTGCTCGCCTCTCCCGTGGTGTAGTCGGTGCTGCCGGCGAAGCTGGCCAGCACGGTGTACGTGCCGACCGTCGTCGGCGCGCCGCTCAAAGCGGTGCCGGTGGCGCTGGTGCCCGCGTAGTAGCTCACGCTGGGAGTGACGTTTTCCAGGCTGGTGCCGGCAACCTGGCTTACGCCCGTGACAGTCTCGCTAGCTGTGAAAGCCGCGCCGTTATACGTATTGCTATTGTCCGTCACGCCGACGCTGGGCGTGGCCTGGCTGATCGTGAACGTGGTGCTGGCCGTGCCGCTGGCGTAGTCGGTGCTGCCGGCGAAACTGGCCAGCACCGTGTAGGTGCCCACCGTGGTCGGCGCGCCGCTCAAGGCGGTTCCCGTGACGCTAGTCCCCGAATAGTAGGTCAAGCCTGGGGTGACGTTTTCTATGCTGGCGGTCGTCGCGGTGAAGGCCGATCCGGTGAAGGTCCCGCTGTTGTCGGTCACGCTGACCGTTGCACCGGCCGGGCTGATTGTGAACGTCCGCACATAGTTGCTGCCCGCCGTGCCAGTCCCCATGCCGTCCAGCTCGTTTCCGGACACGTCGTGCAAAGTGGAGCCGAAAATCTCGAACTGATAGGTGCCGACAGGCAAGTTGCCGCCAACGACAGTCAGACCAACCGTGGTTGCGCCGGAAATATAACTCGGCGTAAAGGCAAATGTCGTATCGCCCGGATCGCCGAACACGCCGTCATGATTGGTGTCCTGAATCAATTGGTAATTGGCGGAGGCATTGGCGTCGATGCTGTCCAGCGGCTTGCTGAACGACACGCTGATTTGGCTGGTCGTCGCGTTGGTGCTTGTGCCGGCGTTGACGACTGTAGGCGTCGTGCCCGTCACCGTCGGCGGCGTGGTGTCGAGGGTGGAGCCTTGATACTCGTAAGCGCCGATGTCGACGATGCCCGGCTGCAAGGTGAACAGGAGCGAGGTGGCATTGGTAAGGTTGACTTCGCCGTCGTACCCAGCCAGCGAATAGCTCAAGTTACCGCTTCCCTTGCCGGCTGAAATTCCGATCGTGGGCGTCAGGTTGGAATTGCCGGCGCCATAATCGAATCGGATGCTGCCCTCGCTGAAGAGGGTCGTGGCGAAGTTCACCTGGCTGCCGTCCGCCTGGTTCGTGGCGTTCCAGCGGATGGTCACCTGGTTTGGCGTCGAGGTGTCGACGAAGATGTCGTTTCCGGGGCCAGTGGTGCTCAAATTGGCCCATAGGGGTGCGATGCGCGCGTCCGAGAGCAGCTTAGCATCGCTATTGTTGAAGTCCCCAGCATAATCGTTGCCGGCGAACTGCAGGAAACCGGACGAAGAGACTAACACGCTGGTGTAGCTGACGCCATAGAAGGTAAATGCGAAGGGCAGCGTCAGATTCCAATAGCCATCATACGAATGCCAACCTTGAGCAACGTCGTTCGGCGTACCACTAAACACGCTCTGCGTAACCGTCGATTGCACATAGTTCGGCGAGCCCTGGCCACTGTTCGGCGCACCCGGGTCAACGACTCGGGGATCACCCAGGATGTCAGTCGGCGGCGCGGACCAACTGTCGCCGGCGTCAATCGCCGGAGAGTTGCCTAACAATTGGAAATTGTCGTCGGCTCCACCGTTGTATCCGCCTCCCTGGGTGGAATATCCCAACACATTGTCGGCGCCCGCTGGATCGACGAACTGCGGATTTCCGAAGATCGAATTGATGTCGCCTCCCGAGGCAGCCTGCCAAGCGGCCAACGAATCGACAACCGTGTTGCTGCCGCCACCATCCCATAGGCCGACGTGGGCATTGGGATCGGTGCCGCTGGTTAAGAGGTTGCCGATGTTGAACAGGTTGTAATCGCTATTGAAGCCGGTTTCGCTATCGGCGTCGACGTTGAGGTCGTAGCCGGCCGAGACCCAGAGGATGTTGTTGCGCACTTGGACGTTGGACGATCCGCCTTGAACCAGCACCGCGTCGCCCACCGGCTGGTAGACCGTGTTGTTGGTGACCTGGGATCCGGCGCCGTTCAGTTCAATCCCTTCGTTGGAATTGACGTAGACCAGGTTGTTGGTGATCTGGGTGCCGTATTGGGAGAAAATGCCGATAGAGTTCGAATAGACCGTATTGCCGACGACGTTTCCGCCAGAGGCGAGAATTCCGTCGCCCGAGTTGTCGTAGACGCGATTGTCGACGGCGCTGCCTAGCCCCCAGTAGTATATATCATCCAGCTGGATTCCCGTGACGTTGTCATACACTTCGTTCTGGCTGGCCAGGGCCCCGCCGCCTGCCTCAATGCCGATGTTGGAGTTACGATACGCCGTGTTGCTCATCACTTGCAGGCTGCCGTTGGCGGCGTAGATGCCCGTCGAGTTGTCGTGTGCGGTATTGCCGGTCACCTGCCCGCTGCCGGAGACGCTGATACCCGTTCCGTTGTCATGCACCGTGTTGTTGCTGACCGTGATTTGTTGGCCACCGTAAGCTGAGATCCCCGTGCCGCAGCCGAAAACGGTATTGCCGCTGATCGTGCCGCCAACGGCATTAGAGGCTTCGATGCCGGTGCTGGTGCCGTAGCCGGCAGCACCCATCGACACCGTGTTGCCGCTGATCAAGAAATTCGGCCCGTCCACGTAGATTTCGTACCCCCCGTATCCGGATTTCGAGATCGTATTCCCGCTAATGGTGTCATTGGCGCCATCCAGGTAGATCCCGTAATAGGCATTGTCGTGGATGTTGTCGCCTGTCAGTTGCACGCCCGTGTTGCTGCTATCCAGCAGCACGTCGGAATAAGCGTTGCCATAAATCTGGCTATCGGTGACGGTCAGATTGCTGCTCCCGGTTCCGCCAATCCCGATATAGCCCCCGGTTACCTGCAAGTTCATAAGCGTGACGTTCGCGGCCCCCTGCAACTGGAACACGTCGCTCGAAGTGAGCGTGCTGCCCCGATTCACGATCGCCGAGCCGTCGCTCGGCCCCTCAATCGTCAGGCCGGAATCCTGGGCCGGAATCACCAGATTCTGAAGCAGGTTGTAAGTGCCCGAATCGACGTGAATCACGTCGCCCGGTCCAAAGGTATATGCGTTAATGAGCGCAGCCAGGTCCTGCATCGGCTGGTCGGGACTGGTGCCGCTGTTGAAGTCGTTGCCGCCGGCCGTGGTAATTTCTCCGCCGCTATTCGGATTGGCATTGACGTAAAAGTTTTGCGAAGCCGGGGCCACCAAGAACGCTGCCGAAGTCCCCTGGATCTGGTTGTTGCCGTCGGCGACCACCCGGATCAGCGCCGTGTTGCCGTTGGACGCTTGGGTGGGAGTCCAGTTGTAGCTGCCGTTACCATACGCATCCAGCGCGAGACCGCTGGCAACGGTGGACCAGGTGGCGCCGTTGTCGAGCGACGATTGCAGGCTCACCGTGGGAGCCGCCGTGCCCAACGGGTTGGCGGCCGTGACTTCGATCCCCGACAGAATGGCCGGATTGTCAGTATCGTTCACCAGGCTCAGTTGGATCCCCTGGCCGTCAGTGGCGGTCACCGTGAAGGTTTGGGTGGTCGCCTTGTTGGCAGTGCCGGCGTCGGCAAAGATGTCATACGCCGATTCCACGGTCGACCCTTGCAGGTCAATGTCGAACGTGCGCTGGCCCGGAGCGTTTGTGTTATTGTCCGCGAAGTGCAAACGCAACGTATAGGTGCCGTCCGGCACCGGCAGCGAGTAAGACATTTGCTGACCCACGCCGTAATTGGCCGAGGCATAGCTTTGATAAACGGCCTGCGGCGCCGGATTGGTCACCCCGCTGGTGTCGACCGGATTCGTGAACGACGAGTTGTAATAATAGGGGCCGCTGTCGGTTCGGTAACTGTCGCTCAACCAGTTGCCAACCGGGCCGCCCCCCGTGTCGATAAATGCCACCGGACTGTTGGCGGTCAGGCCGCTCGTTTGCCATTGGATCGGCACGCTCTGGCCGACCTGAACTTTCTGCAAGCCGAAGGGAGCAAGGACCTGAATCGTCTGGGCCGCGCTGGTGTCCGCTTGGGACGTGTTGCCGTCGGCACCCTGATTCACCCAATCTCCATTGGGCGCAGGCTCTAGGAAAAACGGCGAGGTCGGATCCCCGGCGTCGATCGTCGGCGAAGCGGGCGCGACGTGGAAATTGCCGACCAGCACTCCCTGAACCTGCTGTGCTTGCACCGCGTCCGCCACGATTGGCGAGGAATAATTATAATAAGAATGAACCGGATTGAGTTGCACGATCAGCGTGCTGCTACTGACGTAGAACAGGCCCAACGTCTTCCAGCTTACGCCCGAGGTGTCGGTGAAGTCGGCAGGAGCCTGCGTCTGATCGACGTTCGCGGTTGAGATCAGGTCTCCACCCTCGAGCACACTAAAGGCCGAAGAGTCGGCGAAGTTGTTCGTTGGCCAACTGGCGGCAACCCGGTAATACGAACCGGGAGTGAGGCCCGTGAAGGTCCAGGTCGCCGTTTCCGAGCTGTTGTAGCCGCCGCCATTTTGTGAATAGCTGTCCCCCAGCACTCCGCCCGGCTCGGAGGTCCAGGACCCGCTCTCGCTAAAACCCGCGCTGCTGTTGTCGACCGTTTGCGGGGCGCCGACCAGATTGTTACTGAATCCGACCGTGGCGGAGGGAATCGCCGAGTCGAGGAATTGCGGGGCGACGGACTGGCTGTGAGCGTCCTGGTCGACTCGGTAAAACCAGGCGGTGCGCGTCGCCAGGCTGGTTCCCTGCCAATAGGCCACCTGTCCGGAGCCGGTGGTGTACAGATCGTTGTAGTCGCTCTTGAAGCCAACCATGCTGTCGTCGTTGACATTGATGTCGTAGCCGGCTTGGACCCAGAAGACGTTGTTGCGAACTTGGACGTTGGTCGATCCACCTTGAACCAGCAGCGCGTCGCCGACCGGCTGGTAGACCGTGTTGTTCGTGACCTGGGAGCCGTTGGAGGCGTCGTTCAGTTCGATCCCTTCATTGGAATTGGCATAGACCGTGTTGTTGACGATCTGGCTAGTGTAGTAGTAATAATAGACTTGCCCGACGATCCCGATGGAGTTAGCGTAGACCGTGTTGCCGGTGACGTTGCCGCCGAGGGCCAAAATGCCGATGGACGAGTTGTGATAGACCTGATTGTCACTGGCGCTGCCGGGTCCGGCATTGTACGCGCCACCCAACTGAATTCCGGTGACGTTATCATGCACATCGTTCTCGCTGGCAACGGCGCCGCTGTTTACCTGGATGCCAATGTTGGAACTGCGATAGACCGCGTTACCGCTCACCTGCAGGCCGCCGTTGGCGTAGATGCCGTACGAGTTGTCTTTCGCGGTATTGCCGTCTACCTGCCCATTGCCGATGACGTAGATGCCCGTCCCGTTGTTATAAGCCGTATTGTTGGCGATCGTAAATTGTTGACCACCGTAAGCGTAGATACCGGTGGAAGCGCCGGATACCGTATTGCCGCTGATCGTGCCACCCACGTTGTTTGAGGCATAGACGCCGTAGCTGTAACCGACGCCCGACACCATGTTGCCGCTGATCAGGAAATTCGGCCCGTCGACATAGATGCCGTACGACGTATTTCCGGGTGTGGATGTGGATATTGTATTCCCGCTCACGACGTCATTGGCGCCATCCAGGTAAATCTCGGAATTGACGTTGTCGTGGATGTTGTCGCTGGTGAATTGTTCGCCGGTGTCAGTGCCGTCCAGCAATACGCCTCCATTCGAATTGCCATAGATTTGGCAATTGGTGACGATCAGATTGCTGCTCCCGGTCCCGCCAATCCCGATATAGCCCCCGGTCAATTGCAGGTTCATGAGCGTGACGTTCGCGGCCCCCTGCAACTGGAACACGTCGCTCGAAGTGAGCGTGCTGCCCCGATTCACGATCGCCGAGCCGTCGCTCGGCCCCTCGATCGTGACGCCCGAATCCTGCACCGGAATCACGACGTTCTGCAAAAGGTTGTAAGTGCCGGTGTCGACGTGAATCACGTCGCCCGGTCCGAACGTATAAGCGTTCAGCAGCGCAGCCAGATCCTGCATGGGCTGGTCGGGACTGGTGCCGCTGTTGAAGTCGTTGCCGCCGGCCGTGGTAATTTCTCCGCCGCTATTCGGATTGGCATTGACGTAGAAGTTTTGCGAAGCCGGGGCCACCAAGAACGCTGCCGAAGTCCCCTGGATCTGGTTGTTGCCGTCGGCGACCACCCGGATCAGCGCCGTGTTGCCGTTGGACGCTTGGGTGGGAGTCCAGTTGTAGCTGCCGTTACCGTAGGCATCCAGCGCGAGGCCGCTGGCAATGGTGGCCCAGGTGGCGCCGTTGTCGACCGACGATTGCAGGCTCACCGTGGGGTCCGCCGTGCCCAACGGGTTGGCGGCCGTGACTTCGATCCCCGACAGAATGGCCGGATTGTCAGTATCGTTCACCAGGCTCAGTTGGATCCCCTGGCCGCCAGTGGCGGTCACCGTGAAGGTTTGGGTGGTCGCCTTGTTGGCAGCGCCGGCGTCGGCAAAGATGTCATAGCCTGATTCCGCGGTCGACCCTTGCAGGTCAATGTCGAAGGTGCGCTGACCCGAACCGGTCGAGGAATTATCAGCGAAGTGCAATCGCAACGTATAGGTGCCGTCCGGCACCGGAATCGAGTAAGACATTTGCTGACCCACGCCGTAATTGGCCGAGGCATAGCTTTGATAAACGGCCTGCGGCGCCGGATTGGTCACCCCGCTGGTGTCGACCGGATTCGTGAACGACGAGTTGTAATAATAGGGGCCGCTGTCGGTTCGGTAACTGTCGCTCAACCAGTTGCCAACCGGGCCGCCCCCCGTGTCGATAAATGCCACCGGACTGTTGGCGGTCAGGCCGCTCGTTTGCCATTGGATCGGCACGCTCTGGCCGACCTGAACTTTCTGCAAGCCGAAGGGAGCAAGGACCTGAATCGTCTGGGCCGCGCTGGTGTCCGCTTGGGACGTGTTGCCGTCGGCACCCTGATTCACCCGATCTCCATTGGGCGCAGGCTCTAGGAAAAACGGCGAGGTCGGATCCCCGGCGTCGATCGTGGGCGAAGCGGGCGATACGTGGAAATTGCCGACCAGCACTCCCTGAACCTGCTGCACTTGAACGGCATCGGCCACGAATGGCAAAGAATAATAAGTACTTTGAGGCTTGAGTTGCACGGTCAGCGTGCTGCTCGTGACGTAGAACAAGGCCAACGTCTTCCAACTCACCCCCGAGGTGTCGGTGAAGTCGGCAGGGGGCTGAGTCTGGTCGACGTTCACGGTAGAGATTAGGTTGCCACCCTCCATCACGGTAAAGGCCGAAGCGTTGGCGACGTTGTTCGTCGGCCAGCTGGCCGCCACCCGGTAATACGAACCGGTAGTGAGGCCCGTGAAGGTCCAGGTCGCGGAATCCGTGTCGAAATAGCCGCCGGCGTTTTGTGAATAGTTGTCTCCGAGTACGCCGCCTGGTTCGGAGGTCCAGGTGCCAGTTTCGCTAAAACCCGCGCTGCTGGTGTCGATCGTTTGCGGGGTGCCGACCGGCGTCGGGTCGAATCCGACCACGCCGGAGGGGATCGCCGCGTCGAGGAATTGCGGGTCGACGGACTGGCTGTGAGCGTCCTGGTCGACTCGGTAAAACCAGGCGGCGCGCGTCGCCAGCATGGTTCCCTGCCAATAAGCCACCTGCCCGGTGCCGGTGGTGTACAGATCGTTGTAATCGCTATTGAAGCCGGCCTGGCTATCGGCGTTGACGTTAATGTCGTAGCCAGCTTGGACCCAAAAGACGTTGTTGCGAACTTGGACGTTGGACGATCCATTTTGGACTAGCAGCGCGTCGCCGGCCGGCTGATAGACCGTGTTGTTGGAGACCTGGGCGCCGCTGCGGGCGCTGTTCAGCTCGATCCCTTCACTGGAATTCGCGTAGACAGTGTTGTTGGCGACCTGGCCGGTGTAACCAACGTAGTAGGAGCCGAAGTAGGAGGGCACATAGTAGTTTTGTCCGACGATCCCGATAGCGTTGGAGTAGACTGTATTGCCTACGACGTTTCCGCCGCCGTAGGCCAAAATGCCGTCGCCCAAATTGTGGTAGATTTGATTGTCACTGGCGCTGCCGGGCCCGTTATAGCTCCCATCGCCCAATTGGATTCCCGTCACGTTGTCGTGCACGTCGTTCCCATTGGCCGCCGCCCCGTTGACTACTTCGATGCCAATGTTGGAGTTGCTATAGGCCGTGTTGTTCAAAAGTTGCAGGCTGCCGTTGGCGTCGATACCCGTCTGGTTATCATACGCCGTGTTGCTGGTTATCTGCCCGCCGCCGATGACGTTAAGGCCGGTCTGGTTGTCGTACACCGTGTTGTCGCCGGCCGAGACTCCTTGGCCATTAAACTGGATTCCCGTGCTGCTGAGATATACGGTATTGCCGCTGATCTCGCCGCCAGCGTTATTGCTGGCGTACACGCCGTAAGTGCCGCCGCCCGATACCATGTTGCCGTCTATCGAGAAAGTCGGCCCGTCTACATAGATGCCGTCATTTCCGTTATTGGCAAGCGTACTTTCGAGCACGGAGTCATTGGCGCCATCCAGGTAGACCCCATAATTGGTGTTGTCGTGGATATTGTCGCCGGTCAATTGGACGCCGGTATTGCTGCCATCCAGCAGGACGCCGGAATAGGAGTTGCCATATATCTGGCTATTCATCACCGTCAGGCTGCTGCTCCCCGTCCCGCTGATTCCGACGTAGGCCCCCGTCATTTGCAGGTTTTCCAGCGTCACGTTCGACGCTCCCTGCAACTGGAACACGTCGCTGGACGTGAGCGTGCTGCCCCGATCCAGAATCGCCGAGTTGTCCTTGGGCCCCTCGATCGTGACGCCTGAATCCTGCGCGGGAATAACGATGTTTGCGGTGAGATTGTAAGTGCCGTCGTCGACGTAGATGGTATCGCCGGCTCCGAGCGTGTACGCATTCAGAATCCCGCTGATCGACGCTTTGGGCGATTCCCAACTGAAACCGTTGTTTGCGTCGTTGCCGGGATTGATGGCGTTGTCTCCCGCGATGATCGCTCCCGGATTGACATAGTAAATGTGGACCGGCGGAGCAATCGTAAACGGCTGGCTAGTACCCATACCCGCCGCGTCGTCGCGAGTGACTTCGATTTCGTAGTCCGTGGCCGGTGTGATCGTCGTCGGAATCGCCCAACTGTAACTCCCCGAGTTCGCAACTCCGGCGGCAATCGGAATATCGAGAGATGGATCGCTCTGTTCGACAAGATCGATGTCGACCGTGCCGAGCGTGTCCTGGCTGCGCCAGGAGATGGTGAAGGTCTGACCCTCCGGCCAGTTCTGGCCCGCATCCGGCCGCGCGACCAGCACGTATTGGCTGGGGCTGACCGATGCCAAGGGAGTGTTGCCGTCCGAGCCGAGATTGATAAAGCCGCCATTGGGTGTCGGTTCATTAGCGTAGCCGAACGAAGGATCTCCCCGATCGATTGCCGGCGATATCGGCCCGTTGTAGGCGGGCATCGTAGAACTGGAGATCTCGGTGTTGGGCAGCGACTCCGGCAAACCGGTTACCAGATCGGCGACCGGCGCCGCGGATCCGGTAAAGTAACCGTAGGGGCTCAGCAGATGAAAGTTATCGGCGCGGCCATCATTCGTGGCGTCGACGTAACCGGGATTACCGTTTCCGCCGACAGCCAATCCGGCGAATAGCGGATCGGCAGCGATGCTGTTTTGATCGAGCAGAGTCGCAGCCTGCCAATCGACGATCGCCGTGCGAGCCTTGCCCTGCCAAAAGCCCACCTGACCAGAGCCCGTGTAGTACAGATCGTTG
The DNA here is from genome assembly GCA_963807715.1 of uncultured Planctomycetia bacterium. Lineage (GTDB taxonomy): Bacteria > Planctomycetota > Planctomycetia > Pirellulales > PALSA-1355 > CAWECK01. The sequence continues at coordinate 397,324 of CAWECK010000003.1, read as the reverse complement.
TAATCGCTGTTGAAACCGGACTGGCTATCGTCGCTCACGTTAACGTCATAGCCGGCTTGGACCCAGAGGATGTTGTTGCGCACCTGAAGGTTGTTCGATGCCGACTGGACCTGAAGCGCGTCGCCCAGCGGCTGATACACGGTGTTGTTGGTGAACTGGGCGCCGCTGCTGGTGCCATTCAACGTGACACCTTCGTTGAAATTCGCGTAGACCAGGTTGTTGGCGATCTGGCCGATGAAAGGAACGTATTGCGAGCCCCACCAGTAGTAGACCGTATAGCTTTGTCCGACAATGCCGCTGGCATTGGAGTAGACTATGTTGTTCTGCACGACGGCATTGTTGTAGACCAAGATGCCGTCGCCCGAGTTGTGGTAAACTCGGTTATCAATGGCGCTACCCGCGTTCGACTGAATTCCCGTGCCGTTGTCGTGCGCGAGGTTCCCGGTGGCAACGGCCCCAGAGTCGACCTCAATGCCAATGTTGGTATTGCCGTACGCCGTATTGCTCGTCACCTGCAGATTGCCGTTTACGTTGATACCCGTCTGATTGTCATGTGCCGTGTTGCCGGTCATCATCTGCCCAGCCTGCCCACTCGCGCTGACGGCGATTCCCGTCTGATTGTTGTAGGCCGTGTTGCCGGTCACCTGAACGGTGCCACTAACGGCGATGCCCGTCTGACTGTTGTTGTAGGCCGTATTGCCGGTCACCTGAACGGTGCCGCCATTGGCGTTGATGCCCGTCCCGATTGTCGTGTGCCGTATTGTCGGCGATTAGCAGGTTGCCGCTGGCGGAGATGCCCGTCTGGCTGTTGCCGTAGACCAGATCACCCGCTCCGGTTCCGCTGTTGTCCCCAATGGTCGCAGTGCCCGACGCATTGTTAGTAATCGCGATTCCGGTTTGATTGTCGTAAGCCACGTCATTTTGCAGCAGGGCCGGACCCGCGTTGGACAGGTAAATGCCGGTCTGGCCGTTGCCGTAGGCCAGGCTGTTGCTCAGACCGATAATCGGCACTCCGATATTGATGCCACTGCCGCCGTTGTCGTGCGCAGTCAGGCTGCCAAACTGCGAAGCCGTGGCGGTCGAGTCGACGTCAATGCCGTCGCCGCTGTTGTTGGCGGACGTCAGGTTGACCCCTTTGAAGTTGGTGCTGCCGTTGCGCACGTTGAGACCAACCTGGGCTCCGACCAGGGTCACGTTCTCCAAAGTGACGAAGTTGCCGTCATTGACGTCGATATCGATAGAGCCAGAGTTCGTGTTGGCACGATCGAGTTGAGCCACGCCGCCGTTGGTCGGACCCGTGAACGTGGTTCCCTGGGCGTTGCCGTACGGTGAATTGACGCCGATGACGACGTTGCGCACCTCGACATAATTCCCGGTGTCGATGTGCACAGTGGTGCCCGGCCCCAGGGCATATTCGCTCAGCAGTGGAATCAAATTAGCGACCGGATCGCCGGCAGTGGTCCCGGTATTGCGGTTGCTGCCGACGGCCGTGGACCACTGGTCGCCCGCCAGGCTCCCATCGTTGATGTAATAATTGGAGCTTGCGGCCGGAATCGCAAAATTCTCGCGCGAAGCGGTTTCGATGGTGTTATTCGTGGTTGAGCTGATCTGAATCCAGTAACGATTGGCGGTCGAGCCGGTGATGCCGCTGGCGGCGGGACTCCAACCCAGCGCCCCACTGACCACCGCGGCGCCGGCCGGATTCGTCACGTCGTTGCCGATAGCCACCGTGCCGATGACGGCAACTTTGCCCACCCCTTGCTCGTACAGATCCAGCTCGACATTGCCCGTCACATTGTAGGCATGCCACTGAACGGCGTGGCCGACGTTGACCTGCCAATCGGTGTAATAATTCGGGTAATCGATCTGAATGAAACTGGGCCGAGAAAGCGCGGCTTGGGAGGTATTGCCGTAAGCGCCAAGCTCGATGCGTCCGCCGCTTTGGGCCGGCTGCTGGCTGAAATCGCTGGCCGGATTTCCGGCGGCAATGCTCGTGGAAGTCTGATTGGATAGATGGTAATCGTCGCCCGCCAGGTTGACGAACTGCGGATTGTCCAGCGTGGGTGCGACGGACGTATAGCCGATCGAGTGCGTGTCGTAGCCCGATTCGACTTGCCAATCGAACAGATCCGTGAAAGCCTTCTGCCACCAGACAAGCGTGCCCGTGCCCGTCGTGTAAAGGTTGTTGTAATCGCTGACAAAGCCCCGTTGACTGTCAGTCGTCACGTAGACGTCGTTTCCCGAATCTGTCCACAAGATATTGTTCTGCAGCGTGACATTGTAGGCTCCGCCTTGAACTCGCACAGCGTCGCCCGACGGCGTGTAAATGGTGTTGTTCAAAATCGACAGGTTGTTCGCACCGTCGACCAAAATGCCCTGGCCCGAGTTTCGATAAATCAGGTTGTTATGCACGCTGGTCGTGTTGTGCAGGTCGATGCCCACGACGTTGCCATAAATGCCGTTGAATGCCACCGTCGAGTCACCATAGACCGAGATGCCCGTCTGATTGTCGTAAATCGCGTTTGGATCGGACCAATCAGAACCGCCAACGGTGCCATTAGCATAAATCCCCAGGGTATTATCATAGACCTGATTGCCGTAAAGCGACCCGCCGCTGGTGAAATAGATCCCTGTGGCACTCGTCGAAACCTGGTTGTTGTAGATCGTGGCAGCCGTTCCCAGGTAAATCCCATAGCTGAGGCATCCCGATACTGTATTGCCATAGATTTGGTTGCTTGACCCGCTATTTGCCAGATACAACCCGTACTGGCCGGATGAGAACATGTTGTTATTGGCGACCAAACTGAAACTGCCCACATCGTAAAGACCGTAGTAGTACCCACTCACGGAATTGCCGGTAACCGAATCGCTGCCGTTGCCCTCCATGCCGCCGCTGATCTCGATCCCCATATAGCCGCCGGCGCTGGTCATAATCGTGTTGTTCTGAACGGTGGCACCGCCGCTGCTTACCTGGATTCCATAAGTGGTCCCCGTGATGCTGTTGTTTTCGACGGTTTCGTTGCTGCCGCTCAGTGCAATGCCGGAATAAATGTTCAAGATCGTGTTTTGCGAGACAACGTCCGAAGAGCCGCTCGTAATTGAAATTGCGGTAAACTGGCCGGTGAACGAATTATCGAGGAACGTGTTGTTCGTCGATGCATTGGCTCCACTGGGGCTGGCTGAGATGCCAGTGCCGCCGAAACCAGCGAAGTTAAAGCCGTAGATCACGTCATAATCGGCGCCGTTCAACTGGAAACCCGTATTCAGCGTCGTGCCGCCGGGACTGCCTGCATACGCGGCTCCTTGGCTTGTCGCATTGATCTGGATCGTACTGCCGCCATAAGTGCCCGTGTCGACGAGCACCAGGTCGTTTGGACCAAGCGTGTACGTGGCCAACAGCGATTGGAGCGTCGCTTTGGGAGTCTCCGGGGTCAGGCCGTCGTTGGAGTCGTTGCCTGGAGCCGTAGCGTAGTAGTCGCCCGTCGTTGATCCACCGTTGACGTAAAAAACTCGCGTCGTACTTACGCTGCCCGGCTTGGTGCCCGGATCAATCGCGAGCGAGTACGTGTTGGTCGCGGCAGTCAGTCCGTAAATGTGCACGTAATAGGTCCCTGCCGGCAACACTCCGGTCTGCACAATCTGGCTATTTGCCGGACTGCTGTTAACGGCGATGTCATTCCCGGCTGCGTCCTTGAGCTCCAGTCCAAGTCCGCCCTGGCTGCTATCGTAGTCGAGTGCAACGTCAAGGCTGTCGGGTCGCAGCAACTGGAAGCTGTACCAGTCCTCATCACCGGAATACTGAAGCGTGCCTGTGATGTGAATTCCGGGCGCAACACCGATTGGCGAGACCGCATGTTGGTTCGTCAAAGTGAAAGTGGCCGAGATGGCGGCACCTGCGGTCGAAGCGATGACGCTATAACCGCCGGGTACGCCGTTGGCGGTGAAGGCCGGGGCCGTTGCCGTACCCGTGGAATCAGTCGCGACCACCACCGAGGTCAGGCCACCGGCGAAGGTTCCGCTGGCGCCACTCGCGGGTGCGGTAAAGGTTACCAAAGCGCCGCTGACCGGCATATCGTTCGTATCAACGACGTTGGCTGTGAAGGTTTGAGCGAACGGCGTGTAGGCCGCGCCGGTTTGTCCGCTACCGGACGTGGCCGTGATGAAAGGGTCCGGAATTACCGTGAACTTGGTGGTTGCGCTGGCGACATTGTAATCCGCGCCTCCCTTGGAAGGTGGCCAACACGGTGTAGGTGCCGGGCGCGTTCGGCGCGGCGCTCGTCCAGTCGTTGCCCGCGGCGCTCGTGCCGGCATAGTATTGGAGCGTCGGCGCGACGCCTTCCAGACTGCTGGCCGGCGTCGATGAAGCTCCCACTCCGACAACGGTCGACGTCGCCGGGAACGTGGTCGTGCCGTTGGCAGTCCCGCCTAGGTTACTCACGGCTACCGTGGGCGTGGCTTTGGCGATGGAGAAGCTTATACTGGTGCTCGTGCTGGTGTAGTCGGTACTGCCGGCGAAGCTGGCCACGACCGAGTAATTGCCGGCTACGGTTCGTGCGCCGGACAGTACTGTGATGCCGCGGTAGTAAGTCAACGACGGGGTCACGCCTTCCAGGCTAGTCGTTCCGATTCCGCCCACGGGTACCACGGTTTCCGTCGCGACGAACGCGGAGCCGTTGTAGGCGCCAGTCGCGGGAGTCACGGTTAGTACCGGCGCTCCCTTCGTGATGCTAAAGATTGCCGCGGCACTGTTGGCGGCTTTGTAATCGGTGCTGCCGGCAAAACTGGCCACTACCGTGTACGTGCCCACTGTGCTTGGAGCACCGGACAAGGCCGTTCCCGTCGCGATGGCGCCGGAATAGTAGCTCAGTGAGGGCGACACACCTTCCAGGCTGGCTGCCGGCGCTGTGTCCACTCCGCTAACCACGCCCGCTATCTTGGCCGTGGCCGATAAGGCCAAGCCGCTGTAGCTTCCACTAGCGTCGGTGACGGTCAAGCCGGGCGTCGCCTGGTGAACGGTGATGGTTATGCCTGATTCGATCGTCGTCGTGCTGCCGGAAAAATTGCCCGCCATATCGGCGTAGCTCGCGGAGATCACGTCAGTGCCAGCCGGCAGGAACCCGCTGTTCAATGTCGCCGTGCCGCCACTGACTGGCTGCGTGCCTAAGGTGGTGCTCCCGTCCAGAAACGTGACGGAACCCTCGTTGGGCGTGGTCGAGCTTGCGACGTGGGCTGTTAGGGCTTCCGTTTGACCAAAGGTCAGCGTGGTCAGCGGGGCCGTCACTGAAATCGTCGTAGTCGCGGACAGTAGCCGACGCTCTTCGAGGTGCTCGACGTTGAACGCGAGTTGATTGCTCTGCAAGGCAGGCGTCGGAGGAGAATGAGAACGGCGCTTTTTCTTGACGGGCCGACGGTTCTTGAACCAGAACATCCGCGTCTCCTGGATTGTGTCACACGCTTTGGCACTATGAAAACCGGTGAAACCGGCGGCCTCTGCTCGGCCAACAGCACCGCAAGACAAAAGCACTAACGGACCCCAAGGAGCCCAGGGGGTGGTCTCTATCGTCTAGGCCGGTGCTTGCAAGAAGCCACGCGCCATTGCCCGTGCATGCAGACGTCTATTCAAGTCAAGCAGATCACCTCCCTAGGCTGATCAGGGGCGACTTCGGAAAATGCTGACACCAACCCCCCACTGCGGTGAGAATCAAAACCCTACAGACAGCATGAGACCGGAATATAAATTGGCCAACGTGGGGGGTCAAGAAATTTATTCGCGGAAAAGAAAATTAGGAGGGCCATCAGAACGACTGTTTGCATTCCGCCAAAAGCGGCGCAGCTTGTTACCCCGCCATATCGGGCATGGATTATGCGGGGCGGTAAGAGGCTATCCGAAAAGCACGTTTACGCTACAAGACGGTACTTGAACAGGGGATAAGTTGGCTTCGGTTCGAGTCGTTTAAGCATCAGGTGTATGGCGCTCATGCGGACCATGGATTCACTTGAATCGAGTCGGCGTTCGTAATCCTTGCTCAAGCGGCGTGACCGTCCTTGCCACGCAAAGGTGCGTTCGACCACCCAGCGCTTGGGCAACAACACAAACCCCTTTGCTTCCTTGGGACGACTGACGATCTCCAATTGCCACGGTAGATGTCGCTGCTTCGCTTTCCACTCGTTGAGCGCATGATTGTGATACTTGCTGTCGGCCCACACCACTTGCAGTCGCGGATAGTCTTGGCGTCGCAGTTGCGCCAGCGCCGCCGGGGCCGCCGCGGCATCGTCGATCGCGGCGCTGGTGACAACCACCGCCAACAGCAGTCCCAGCGTGTCCACGCAAATATGCCGCTTCCGGCCCGTGATTTTCTTGCCGCCGTCGTAGCCGCGCTCTCCTCCTTGCTCGGTGGTCTTCACCGATTGGCTGTCAATGCTGGCGGCACTGGGGGTGGGCTCTCCGCTGGGAGCGGTTTGCTCACGCACCGCGTGCCGCAGGATGTCCAACATCTGTTGCCAAGTCCCATTGTCACGCCACGCCGAGAAGTATTCATACACGGTACTCTTGGGAAGCAAGTCGTGTGGAAGCATATCCCACTGGCAGCCGCTCCGATTGAGGTACAGCATGCTGTTGATGACCTCCCGCATGTTGACCCCTCGCGGGCGACCACCAGATTTAGCCGGCGGGATTACCAGTTCCATCAGTTCCCATTGCTCATCGGTCAAATCGCTCGGGTACTTATTGCGTGTGTTGGCTTCCATGCCGGTGCTCCTGGGTGTCGAAGAGGAAGCACGCAATATCCATCACCACTCAACTTTACGCCAAGATCACTTTTCGGATAGCCTCTAAGAGAAAAGTGCCCGGTTGGCTGATAGCGGCATCCGGATTGATTTACATCCGGTCGTGCCGGATTACGGCTCCAAATAATCCAACTCTGCTTCAGCAAGCCGGCTCAACCGCAAGCCGGGCGCGGCGTCTTGCAGGGCGGTGCGGAAAAACATCGCCGCTTCAACCCCGACGGACCTTGGATGAGGCAGATCGCTCGCAACTTGACCGATATCGTCGACGGTCCTTGGCGCGAACGGGTCAAGCACGTGCTGATGGACCGCGATACCAAGTTCACCGACGAGTTTCGTGCGATCCTGACGGTATCCGGCATCACGCCTGTCCGGCTGCCGCCAAAGAGTCCCAATTGCAACGCCCATTTGGAACGGTTTTTCAGATCGTTGAAAGAGGAAGCCCTGGAAAGAATGATCTTCTTCAGTGAACGATCGCTACGGAGTGCCGCCCACGAGTTTCTTGTCCATTTTCATGCCGAGAGAAACCATCAAGGCCTCGATCACAAGATCATCGAACCCGGCGCTGAAGTGGGCCGGAAGACCGGCGAGGTGGTTTGCCGCGAGCGGCTGGGCGGACTGCTCAGGTTCTATCATCGACAAGCCGCCTGACAGCTTCTTGAACGCCGAACGAACTTCACGATCCTTGCCGCGACAGCATCTCCACGCTATCCGGATCCGCTCAGCTGGCTACAATACCCAAGTTCGCCCAGATTTCGACGCCTAACCGCGGCAGGATGACTCGATTCGCCGGCTTTTAACGTCGTTTTCGTAATTTGACCATACGCCGTTCGCCGATCATGTGCATCGGCAATGGCGTACCGGCCTTGGTTGGCCGGTTTTCCGAGCAGACCAGCAAGGGACTGATGTGGCGTGACATCGGCCTCGCTGATTGGCTGTTCGACATGGACAGTGCGAGCGACCTGGACCGTCTTGTGCCAACCGTCCTGGAACTGGCCAAGGATCCGGCCGCCGCCCGCATAAAGGCGACCAAGGCTCGCGAGTTCGTCCAGCAGCGCCAACGTAAGACCATGAACGTGCTGGCGAAGAACCTGAACGCCTGAACGATCGATGTACTTTTGAATGAAGGCTGAGGTTCTTCGAAGCGAATTCGGCAAGCCGATCGGCCGGCAAACCGGCCCGCGCTACCAAGTCAATTAGACGAATCTTAGGCAAATAACTTCGCGATTGGCTGGCCCATGTCGGTAATCGGGACGGGGCGGTCGCCGTCGTAGAGATTCTTCGTGTAGTCGATGCCGATGGCGGCATGGATCGTGGCGAAAAAGTCGGCGACGCTGACCGGATCCGAATCGATCTTCTTCCCGATGTCGTCGCTTTCTCCATACGCGCCGCAGTGCTTCAAGCTTCCCCCGGCAAGAACGCAACTGAAGGCACTACCCTGATGGCCGCGACCGCCGCCGCTGTCGAATTCAGGAGGGCGGCCGAACTCGGTGGTGACTACGATCAGCGTCTTGTCCAGCATCCGCCGGGCTTCGAGATCGGTGATCAGAGCGCTCATCGCCGTGTCCAACTCTTGAATCAGCGCATGCTGCTGGAGGATGCCGGCATTGTGAACGTCCCAGCCGGCTCCGTTCAAAAAGTTGAGGTTATGCGAGACCTCGATGAACCGCACCCCCCGCTCAACCAGCCGCCGTGCCAGCAGGCACCGCTGCCCGAACTCGCCGCCATAACGAGTTCGCAGATCGGCTGGTTCTTCGTCCAGCTTGAAGCTGCGAGTGAATTGGGGACCACTCAACTTGAGGCTTTGAGTGATGACGTCGTCGTAGTCGCGGAGCCGAACGTCATCCGTGTCCGTCTGCACCTTTCGCAGGTCGGCAAGAAACGCTTCGCGCCGCGATTGCCTCGCGGTCGAGACGCCTTCCGGACGAGACAAGCCCGCCGGGCCTTGGCTGGTGTCGGTCAAATAGAGATAGCCGTCGCGACGCCCAGGAAACCCGGCCCGCGCGTCACGTTCGGATAGCCAATCAGCACATAGGGTGGTGCTCCATCGGCCGCTGACCCTCGTTCGTGTGCGACGACCGAGCCCAGCGACGGATACACGACCGTGCCGCTCACCGGGCGGCCCGTGTGCATGCGATTGGTCGCCGCCGCATGCTCGTCGATTACGTTGTGATTAAGCGTTCGCACGACGGTGACTCGATCCATCAAGGGTGCGAGCGTCTTCAAATGCTCGCACACCAGGACGCCAGGCACGGCAGTTTCGATGCTGTCGTAGTAGGAGCCGGCCAGCTTCTTCGCGGCATCGCCGCGCCGCTTTGGATCGAACGTATCAACGGCTCCCATGCCTCCGCCCAACCAGATCGAAATGACGTGATCGGCCTTGCCTTGCAGCGGCGTCGCGGCGGAGGAACTGCGAGAGAGAGTCGAGAGCGCGGCCGCTGAGCAGGCGGCCGTGAGAAACTGGCGACGGTGCATCTTGATATTCCTAACGGCTGAGGGATGTACGGTGCGCCTTCGCAGCGGCGGCGCACGCCATGAATCTCGGAGTCAAGCTACGGCATCCATACGAACTCGCGCAGGTTGACGACGCTCCACACGACGTCTTCGAAAACTTCTCGCCATTCCGAACTCAAGCGCGGGTCGGCAGGAGGGCCGGTGCGAGCGCGGCGTTCGAGTTCCAGCGCAATCGTGTTCGCTTCGGGACGAAGATGGTTCGACCAGGTCACTCGCGGCAGCGGTTCTACCGGCGGAGTCGCTGCAATCTTGGCCGTGGGAACCAATCTCTCGTCAAAGCCGACTGCAAGCGAGTTCGCCAGCGGCGCACGTTCGGAGTCGCTTGGCAACCGGCTGAGGTAACGCAGAAAGACGCTGTCGACAAGCTGCTCGGGTGAAGTCGCAGTCACGGCGATCTCCGCGAGGCCGCTCCCCTGCGCGGCGCGCGTCAGCCAGACCGAAGCGGTGCTGTTGGCGAGCACGCCGGCTTGTAAGACGTTCGGTGACGTTTCGCGATCGGTGCGCGGGTTCTGGCGGGATCCGCTCCAGCCAAAAGCCTCCATAACGTCAGTCACCGCCCGCGCACGCGGCAGGCTGAGGCTTGGACGGTCGCGCTCGTTCGCCAGACTCGCAAACATCCATGCTCGACGTGGAATGCCGAGACTAATTCGATTGCTTGACGGCCGGCGACCGTCCGGATCGAAGGTAATTTCCTCGACGTCTATCCGCTGCCCCGCCGCGGCATACAGCGAATCGACAATCTGTTCGGCAGTCAGCCGGCGGCGCTCCGGCGCGGCAAAGAATCGCAGATCGGGATTAGCCGTGAGATTTCTGCCGGTCGCCGCGCGCTGATACGCTTCTGAAGTCAAAATCAACCGGGCGAGATGCTTCACGTCGTAGTCGTGTGCGATGAATTCCTGGGACAGCCACTGAAGCAGTTCCGGATGGCTCGGAGCGTGCCCTTCCCAATCGCCGGCGGGCTCGACAATGCCCGCCCCCATAAAGCGTCGCCACACGCGATTCACGATCACCTGGGCGAACCGCGCGTTTTGCGGAGACGTGATCAACGCTGCCAGCCGTTCGCGCGAATCGGCAGGCTGCTGCATCAACGCTTCGAGCGAGGCATCCTCGGAGCTGCCGGTGAGTTCGGCAAACGGCCACGTCGGCGGGATAGACTCGCCGGGTTTGAGCGTTACACGGATCAGCGCCCCACGCGGCTTCTTCTGGAAGAAAGCCGCAGGCACCCGGCTGGTCGCCGGGACGGTTACCGGCTTACGCTCGAACATCGCTGCCAATGCGTAAAGATCGTGCTGTTTCGTGCTGTGATACGGCGAGTCATGACAACGGGCGCATTGCAGTTCGATGCCCAGAAATGCACTCGCGACGATCTGACCTTTCGCCGCAAACGGAGCATCGTTGTCCGCCGCGATGCCGAAGCCGGCGCTGCCCCCTTCATGCGGATTGCCTCGTAGCAAGATCAATTCCGTGACGAGGCGATCCAGCGGCTTGTCGTCGCGGAGAGCATCGTACAGGAACCAGCGAAATGGCCCGGTCGTATTCAGGCTCGGATTGACTAGTGTCGGATTCTCGGCCAGGACGTCTTGCCAGTAGCTTATCCAGTGATCGGCCCACCGGTCGTCGGCCAGCAGACGATCCAGGACGCGGCCGCGCTTGTCCGGCGCGGCGTCGGAAAGGAAAGCGCGCACTTCTTGCTCGGACGGAGGGACGCCCACAACATCGAGACAGAGGCGGCGCAAATACGTGGCGTCTTTCAAGCGAGGCGGCGCAACCACGTCCGAGGGAGCCACCGGCGGCGCGGGCCACGCCGCGCCCGACTTTATCCACGCCTCCAGCGCCGCGATTTGTTCCGGCCTGAGCGGTTTCGCTCCAGGCGGCATGCGTTCGTCGGGTTCGGTGGCGCGAATGCGACGCATTAGTTCGCTCTCGCCGACGTTGTCCGGTATGACGGCGGGAATCTCGGAATCGCCTCCCTTGAGCGCGGCTTCCCGCGAGTTCAGCCGCAGGCCGCCCTTCTCCTTGTCGCCGTGGCAGCGAAAGCATTCATCGCGCAGGATCGGCAAGACCCCCTCATGGAACTGCCTGGATTCGACCAGCGACGTCTTTTCGGAGTCGATCAGGGCGCGCTCGATCTTCGCCGAGGAACGCGTCGATCGGATGCTGATCGCTCTTCGGCACTGCCGGCGCGGGATGCTCTCCGACCCAGGCCCGCGCGGCGTCATGTCGCATTTTCCAGAACTCATCCTGGCTAGCCGCCGCCGTGCGGCGCATTCGATCGTCGAGCGTCTGCAACGACGCCTCCTGCCGACCGAGCGCATCCGATACGTCGGCATCGGTGAGAGACACGGGCGACAAAGGCGTTCCGGCCGGCGACAGCAAGACGAACGACGTTTCGCCATCGGTTTGCACCGCGACGCACGATTCGCCCGGATCGGTTTTTAGCGATTTGCCGCCGACTAGAATCTCCAACACGACGCGGCAGCTTTCATCCTCGCCGATGGTGGCCTCGCCGAACACTTCCTGTTGACGATGCTCGGCGCTGCGCAGCCCCGGCAGCGGCGGTTGAGCAACGGGCGTCAGCGGCTCTTCGCCATTAGGTGAACCACTTAAAGGCTTGCTCCGTGCGATCACGGAGCCGTTGACCCAAAGCCGGGCCAGGCCGCGAACGCGCATCAGGAAGCGGTGCTTGCCCGGCGTCAACAACGCATCGGCCGCCAGCCGCGTTAAGACGGGAGCTTTCCAGTTGTCGCGAATGCCCATCGCGTCGAAGCGTTGGGGCAAGCGGGACAGCAGTAGGTTGTCGGCCTGAAAACGCATCGTTTCCGCCGGCAACGATTCACCGTCGTTCAACCAGCGATCGTGGGCAGGCATCCCTTCATGCAGCGCGACCGATACCTGACCCGGCAGGAGTGCTCCGAGATTCGGCATTGTCTCGGACGCGGGCTTCGCAACGACCTCCGCTCCCTCGCGGCGGAATCGCGTCTTCATCACGTCGTCGTCGAGTGCCTGCCGATGAATGGCGATCGCGTCCAAAGTTCCGCGAAAGCTGTTGGCCGCCGCGCCGCCGCGCGACGAGCCGATCCAGATGGCATCGTCATCGACGACAGGAGCCTCCTCGGTCTCTCCGCCCATGTCCCACGCTCCAATGTGAGGCTTGCCATCGATCCAGCAGCGCAGACCGGCGGGATCGCCGAATCGATACGCGACCGCAACGTGATGCCACGCCTGGCCCGGCGAGAAGCCGCCCTTGGTCGTCCAGCGATGCCAGTGCGAATCGGACTTTGCGGCTCCGCTCGGGCGAACCGTTGCGAAAAGAAAACTGACGCTAGCCTTCCCCTTATTCTCACGAATTCGCAGAGCCCAGTTCTGATTGTCCGCTGCAAAGCCGGCTGCTCCCGTTCGCCCTTTGCCGATGACATAGACGTTTTCTCCGGCGCGCAACTCATCGACTTGCACCCACGCTTCGAGGGTAATGGCGTCACCGTTGGTAAAATCGAACGGGCTTTGAACGCCGGCATCTTCGAACGACAGATACGCCCCATTGCCGTCGAGCTTGATCGCCGTATTGCCCGGCTCGAAGTCCGGATACTCCGGCGGCCTCGGTCCCGGCACATCGCGATGCACTCCGCCATGCGACTGCAGCGGGGTGGACTCTTCCGTCCCGAAGTCCCAGCGCACAGCCAGCGGCCGATCAGCGGCCACTGCATCCGCTGCCGACGAAAGATATAGCAAACAAACTACGATCCAACCGCATCGCAACGGCGACCGAGAGGCGGGAAAACGGAACCTCAAGCATCCAGCATTCTCACCGTGCTTCATTTTCCTGCTCTCACGTTTCCTGTCGGCCATTCCGGCGACCCCGCAGTGGACGCTAGGCCCGGACAATTCGTATTCACCCAGCCATTTCAGGTGGAAAACGGGGGATGACCAGGAGTTGGTCCGCGGTTGTCGAGAATATTAGCTGACCAACGTATCGTACCCGGTCAGCTGTGCGACCGGAAGATTCTTCGGCTACCCCAAAGCTCCGGTGTGCCGTGCCCGGAGCAGTCGTCGTGCTGGCCGGCAAGAATGCCGCCGGCTCAAGGTCGGACGTCGGAAGTCTTTCGTCCGTTCCCCGCGTGTCATTTGCTGGCGTATCTCCTGCGACGATTGTCTTGAATGCGCGTCGATTGCTCGGCCGGTCGCGGGTACATTCACATCATCGCGTTCGACGTTCGCTCTCCCGGGTAAGCGCCGGCCTTGGCATCATGAAAATGTACTCCAGCTTTTCCGCACGCTTGTTTGCCCTTTCACGTGGGATCATCAGTCGTTTATTCCTTGGCTCGTTCCTTTTGCTTTTGTGCCTACCAGACGTTCGCATCGTTTCTGCGGAGCCCCCAATGTTACCCAATGGGGAGGTCTCGGCGCGCTCGTTCATCGACCAGTCGCAGATCATGAGCAAATACACGTCGGAGCTGTATGCCCATCAATCCTCGTTGCGAATCGTAAAGGGGATCGGCAATGCGGCCTACCAGTGCGACCTCGGAGAATGCGGCGGGGCAGGTAGCCCGCCTGGCGATCTTCAATTTTCTGAACCCAACGGCTACCGCGAAATGGCTGGATGTTTCAGGACCAGGCGATGCCTCGAATGGCATCGCCATCGGCGGAACCTTCGCGGCTTCCCCGATGCTCCACGCCGTCGGTGACAACACGATCCGCATTTTCTTCGCAGCGAGACAAGCTGGCGACACCGTGCCGATCTATCGAGTGCTCTACAAGGATTACACCATCTCCACTGCGAAGTTCTCGGAACTGCATCAAGTTCGCTGCACGATCGCGAAGACTCCCGGCGAGATTCTCGATCTCACGCTGCCGACGGTCCAGCGGCACGTCGACTTTCTCGTTGGATCCGGTCTCGGCGAACATCGCAAACAGAATGGCGGCGCAACTGACGGAACTGCAACGAGTGTCGACAGCGTGGAACCGAAAAGCCACAGACCCGGTCGATTGATGGGATTCTTGAAATACGGATGACTTAACGGGGCTGAAGCAGCGGCTGACTTGTCCAGAGTTACCAAAGTGTTCGTAGAAATCCGCAGTCTGCTCGAAGGAAAACCAGGTGCCCTGTTTCAAGACGCCGATGGCACTACATATTGATTTCGAACCCCTTGCGGTTTTCACGCGAGAGGAACGAGTTCGCCTGAGTGTCGCCGATGATTTCCCGCTTGACTGGGTCCCACTTGAGTTCGCGGCCCAGACGCATCGCGATGTTCGAGAGGTGACAGATCTCGAGCATGCGGTTATGCGACCAGACATCGGAGATCGGTTGCTTCCGCGACTTCATGCCCTCGATGAAATTGGCGGTGTGGTTCGCGCTGACCTTGCCGCCGTAGACTTTTTCGATCGCCCCTTCCGGCAGAGGTTTGTCCTTCAGCTCTTCCACCGGCTTGCCGGTGAGCTTTCCGCGGTTGACGAAGAACCGACCTTCCGTCCCCTCGAACAGAATGCCGTTGTCCCCTTCGCTGGTGATGACCATCTCCACGTCGTTGGGCATGTCGACGCGGATGGTGAATTGGGTCGCCGCGTTGTACCGATCGTCGACCGTGGGATATCCGTCCTTGTACTCGACCGGCAACTTGTACTCGCCGGGCGTGATTTTGCTCGGCCCCGTCTCGGTGGCCCCGAGCGCCCAGCAGGCAATGTCGACGTGATGGGCTCCCCAGTCGGTGAGCTTTCCGCCGGAGTACTCGTGCCAGTTGCGGAACGAATAGTGGCAATTGCTGTAGAGCGGCACGCCGCCGCCGTAACCTTTTCGCATTTCCGGCAGAGCCCGATACGGCACCTTGGGCGCCGGACCGAGCCAGAAGTCCCAATCAATCTGTTCGGGAACAGCCACCGTCGGAATGACCGGCGAGGCCTCCATGCGGTCGATGCCGCAGGTCACCTTTTTAACCGTGCCGATGCGGCCGTCTCGAATCAGAGCGATCGCCTTCAGGAAACGCTGGTCAATCTCGGTTCGCTGCATCGTGCCGACCTGAAAGACCCGGCCGGTCTGCTTGACGATCTTCTCGATCAGCTTGCCTTCGTCGATCGTCAACGTGAGCGGCTTTTCGCAGTAGACGTCTTTGCCCGCGAGCATTGCCTCGACCGCGATCTTCGTGTGCCAGTGGTCGGGCGTGGCGATCATCACCGCATCGATGTCTTTCCGATCCAGGATCTTGCGGTAGTCCTTATAGGCATCGGGCTTTTTGCCCTGGTGCTTCTCGACCTTGGCGACGTTTTCCGCCAGCACGTTGGCGTCGACGTCGGCCAAAGCGGCGAAATCGGCGAAGCCGAACGACTTGCTGGTGATCGTCCAGCCTTGATTGCGCAGGCCAATGGTCGCAAAGACCGGACGCTCGCTCGACGACTCAAAGCCGAAAGCCCGGTTGGACGACGGGAGCAGAATGCTGGCGGTTCCCGCGGCGGCGATGCCTTGCAGAAACTGACGACGCGATGTCTGTCGAGATGTTGGCATTGGTAGAAATCCTTCTAGAGAAAACGAGTGAGACTAATTGCAGGCAGGCTTGTGGTTGCCCGGGGTGGGCTTGCCAGGCTACTTGCAATGGAGCATTCCGTGGGCGCTGACTAAGAGCGATTTCAATCACCGCTTCTCTGTCAACGATAACACAAATCGTCAGTCGATTGAACTTTGCCCAGAGGAATCTGCGTCGGTCGCCGCCCGACCGATGCCAAGTCAAGTTTGCTCAACCATCGTTGGCTTCTCGGCACGGCCAATCAGCCGATTCGGCCATCCCCAACCAGCCAGGCCAAGGAGCCCGAGCGCGGCTAGCGCGACACTAGAAGGCTCGGGAACAATGCGGAAGTTGTCGACAAATGCCGACTGGATGTTGTTCAGTGCTAGGGTGCCACCAGTCACCCTCGTGCCCCTGGGATCCGTCTGGCCCGCAATCGGGACACGCGATAGAATTACACATGTTCATAGGCCTCTATGCCGGAATGGGTGGGTGATCTTCGAGAGCCTGCCAGGGCGTCCGGATGTGAGGAGAATCCAGAAGTGGTGCTCAGGTCTGTCATTCGTGTCTCACCGTGCTGTATTGCTCAGTTGATCCTTCCGCTGACGATTCTGCGCTCTACCCTCCCGTCCAGGCCGGTGATGGCACATAATGGTGCTGCCGCGACAACGCGAGCAGTCACATCCGTACCCGGAGACCAGCCATGAAAATATTCTCAGCGCGGCCAAGACCGGGTGACGATCTGCACCTCGCTGGATTCGCGGCTCCGGAGTTTCACGAGGTGCGAGAAGAGTTCGCGCATAACTTCACGGCGCGAGGGGAGCGGGGTGCTGCGTGTGCCATTTATCATCGTGGGACTAAGGTCGTTGATCTGTGGGGCGGCTATCGCTGCGCCAGCGCACGCAAGCCCTGGACACAGGAGACCCGTGTGCTCGTCTTTTCCGCGTCCAAAGGAATGGCCGCTGCAGCGATGATTGTGGCCCACGCACAAGGGCTCTTTGATCTGGACGAGGCTGTGACCGCCTATTGGCCCGAGTTTGCTGAGGCGGGCAAGCGCGACATTACGGTACGTCAGCTGTTGGCCCACCAGGCGGGGCTCGTTGCCTTGGATAGCCGGTTAGATGCAAAAATCCTGGCCAACCATGACCGCATGGCGGAAATCCTGGCCCGACAGGTTCCGGCATGGCGGCCGGGCAGCCGACACGGCTACCACACTCTAACGCTCGGCTGGTACCAGAATGAACTCATTCGCCGCGTCGACCCGCGACACCGCAGCCTGGGCAAGTTCTTCGATGACGAGATTACGCGACCGTTGGGAGTCGAATTCCATATCGGCTTGCCGGCAAGTGTACCAGAGGAACAACTGGCCGTGGTCCAGGGCTTTAGCCGTGTGGCGATGCTTGGGCATTTGAACAAGCTGCCGCCGAGAATGGTCTTGGCAGGAATTTGGCCTCAGTCGCTGGCAGCTAGGTCGGTGCGGTGTTTGAATCTCAGTAACCCGGCCAAACTCGGCGACCCGGAGTTCCGTCAGGTCGAGATTCCATCGGCCAACGGCATCGGCCAAGCACGGGCGCTTGCCAGAATCTACGACGTGTTGGCAGGCGGCGGACACGAGCTTGGACTCTCGGCGCGGACCATGGGCGAGCTCGTCGCGCCTGCTCACGTGCCGACAATGGGTACATACGATGCTATCCTGAAGATCAATACGCTGTATCGGCTGGGATTCTCGTGTCCCAGCCGCGACATGTGGTTCGGTACCTCAAATCGCGCTTTTGGGTGCCCCGGCGCGGGTGGGTCGTTCGCCATGGGTGATCCAGATGAAGGGCTGGGGTTTTCATATGTCACAAACCAGATGGGGTTCCACTTATTTGACGATCCGCGCGAAAAGGCGGTCCGGGACGCTTGTTACCGATGTCTCCGCGCGTTGCGCTGCGGCCAGCGAGCGGCCTAAGCGGTTGTATTGCAAGACGCCACTGGCAATCACCGTTCAATGCTGATGTGATGGGGTCTGTGGCTTGTCGCGTTGCATGCGCATTCGAGCTGCCAGATAGCTGCCCAGCGGACCTGCCAGCAAGGCCGGCAGGAAGATAAGATTGCAGGCCAGAGCGGCTGTCAACAAGGCGACGGTCAATACTCCGAAGCGGAAGGTCGGGATAAACGCGCTCAGCGCAAAGACCGACAGTCCGATGCCAATGACTCCCCAGCTCTGCACCATAGCACGACCGCACCCGGCATATGCCAAGGCCACCGCGCTCGGCTGACTGAGGCCGCGCGAGATCCCTCGTCCGAACCACAGCAAGAAGTGGATTGCGTCGTCGATGGTCACTCCCAGAGCCACACACGGTGCCATCACGGAACCGATGTCGACCACCCACTCGCACCAGCCCATAATGCCAAACACAATTGTCATTGGAAATACGCTCGCCAAGAACAGCAGCATCCCGCTGCTCCAGTTTCGCATCAGGATAACAATGGAAACGACAACCAGCAGCACGTCCGTTCCAAAGCCCAGAATCAATCCATCCAGCAGGTTGCGGCGGGCCTTGTAGATGATCGGCACCGCACCGGTGTAAACCGCCGACAATCCCTGCACTCCCTCGGCTTGCTCGCGTTCCAGGATCGGTTCAACCTGCGCTCGAAGCTGATGTTGGAATGTGCCATAGTCGAGGTCGTCGCCCGCAGTGACGCGGACGCTAATGCGCCAAACTTCTTCTTGTTCGCTGGAAAATAGGTAGCCAGCTTTGATGAGGTGCGCGTGGGTTCGTTTCAAACTGCGCGCTTGTCAATGCGCCGCGGAGCGAAGGTCCATTGGACCGCATTTTGGGAGTAAAGGTCGCGGCCGACAGGCAGCCACTGACTTCGGGAATGCGCGAAATGCTGTCGTGCAGGTCGCGCACGAGTTCCAATCGCTGCAACATGCTTTGGTTATTCGCCGAATCAAATCGGATCACGACCTCCATCGGGACCATGGCCCCCAGATTTCGTTCCAGCCACGCATAGCTCGAAATGATTGGAGTCGTGGGTGCAAACAGCCGCATGATTTGTATGGATGTCTCAATGCGAGTGAGACCGGCGGCGCCCGCCGCCAAGCAGGCCAGGAACAGCAGAGAAAAACATCCATGGTGGTCCAACACGTAGGAAGCGAAACGTTGCCAGCCCGGTGTCAAAGGCTCGACCTCCAGCGCGGCTTCGTCGATCGACCGCTCGCCAAGCCGAGGAACGGCCCGAGTCTGGGGCCACAAACACAGGAGGGCTGGCAGAACAACCAATTGCATGGCGAGCCCAATGAGGACGCCGATGGCCGAGAACAGGCCAAACAGGCGAATGGGCGCCAAATCGCTATACCAAAGAGACAGCAACCCGACTGCGGTCGTCGTGGTGGCTAGTCCGAGCGGGAGTGCTGCATGGCGGACTGCATCGCCGACGGCATCGCTCGAGCCAACTCGTTGCAGGCTCTCCAGGTAGTAATTCGAAAGGTGGATCGCTCCCGACATGGCCGCCACGTACACCAAGGGAACCATCGTGATCAAGATCGCGTTCAGCGCCACTCCGCAAAGAGGCACGACTGCCAGACTCAGGGCGGCGCTGTATCCGGCGATCACAAAAACGATCAATGTGAGCCGAACGACCCGGAAACAGAGCCAAGTGATTACCAGGCCCACCAGCGCGGCAAGTCCCGCCAGACGGATGAGCGATTGGGTGCTGGACTGGTCGATCGCGTCGTTCACAACCGCGGGACCGCCCAAATGGACTGCATCGGCAGGCAACCCGATTTCGGCGGCCGCCGCACGAATCTCATCAAGAACGGCACGCAAATTCCGTCGAGCCTCGTCGCTCAGCGTGACTACGCGCAAGTAAGACTTCCATCAGGCCCAATAATCGTGCCCTGCAGTCGAGATACTGCCTGGCTGTGCGACAGGCCGACGCGATTGGTGGCCAACTCGTCAACCAGTTCTCGACCTGTCGTCACGCGGGTGAACAGGGGATTATTGCCGTGCTGCTGACGGGCCAACGAACGGTCGCGCAGATTGGCCGACAGCTGCTCCAGCCGTGGATTGTCCAGATTGCAGCCGGGCCAGCTAATAACGACGAATTCGTCGCTGCCAAACAGCTCTCGAAACTCGCGGTACTGACCCGTTTCGGCGAAGTGGACGGGGAGCCAGTCGCGGACGTCATTGACGTTACTGCGGATCGCAACGGAGACGCCGAGAATTGTCAGCGGCAAGAGACCTGCCAAACCGCAGAGCACAACGATCGCCCAACGGCTGCGGTGCCATCAGCCAGGCAGTTGCTCGACGTGGACTGTCCAAGAACTCACCATTGCAATGGCCACGGCGCTGTGGTCGTCTAGTTACTCCAACCCAAGTTGCTTGGCATCCATAGGCGATCGTTCTTAAGTCGCTGGCTCGACGGAGCTCAAAAACTCGACGACCAAGCGATTGATCAACCGCGAACATTCCAGCTGCGGCGCGTGGCCACAATGAGGAACCATCTCGAAACGGTAGTTCGGAATATCCTTGACCGCATCATACACGGCATGAGGATCAACGATGCGGTCTTCGCGGCCACAAATCACCAGCGTTGGCCGATCGAACAGCGTCAACTTGTCCCGTACCGAATGACCCTTTGTGCCCCGCACCGTTTCAAACAGGGCTCGCCGCCAAGGCTTACAGGCAAACTTCTGTTCGTAATATTTCACAATTCGCGGACTGGCGCGTCTACGATCGTAGAACGTGCTTTCGACCAGCCCTTGGTAGTTGTTTGACCGCGCCCCTCCATGATTGGGAATCGTTCGACCGAGCCGAACCCGGAAGGGCACAACAATACGAGCTTGCCAACCTTCTCTTTGTGGCGAGCCGCATACTCGACCGAGATCTGCGCACCCAGACTGCTTGCTACCAGGTGATACGGAGGGGACTGCACGAAGCGATCCAAGTACTCGGCGAGGCGATCCGTCAAGAAGTCGATGTTAATGGGCTCCCGCCTGGCCAGACGCTCCTGCATGACCCGGCCGTCATAAACGATGAGTCCGGGCGAATGCACGTCATAATGCTTTTGCCAAACGTTCCGGTTCAGATACCAGCTCTCACCCTGTTCCGCTAAACCGTTGATGAGAATCAATGGTTGGGCCCGACGGTAGGCGTCAGAAGAGGAGATTCCGAGCAACTTGACGATCTGTTGTAACATGGCGAAACTGACCTTCCCCCATGAAGCTCCCTTCTCCAGATGTCAGGATCTCGAAAACCTAACATCCCTGCCGGATCAGGAAACGGGGACAACGTCAAGAAAAAAACATGAATCGCGAATAGCCATTCTTCTCAATGGTTTGTGGCGCGATCGAAAAACTACCAGATTAGTATCGCGCGCCAAATTCACCTTGTCAATTTGGCAGGTGGCCTTTGAACGGACTTTGGCGGGGCGTCCGAACGATTTTGTCGTCTGGGCAAGTTTTTCGGTCGAAACACGGTATGTCTCTGGCGACGTAATGACACGTCGAGTCGCTCGGCAAACCGGTCGTCGAGCGGGCAACACGTTGTAGCGGTTGCCTTGGCGACAAAGAACATCTGCAGTTCCTTCAGCTTGTCGCGATGTTTGGCAGCCAGGTCGCCCATCCGACCAACGGCAGGAGTGCCCCGCCGATTGCACCGCCAGGCTGGGAAGGTTGAAGCCGGTGACGTCCCAGCCGAACAAGCGGCTGCCCACGAGTCCACCGACCGCCGCCCCCGATGATTCCAAGCACGATGGTAACCGCAATAGCCCTTGGGTTGGCAGCCTAGCCAGGATCCCTGCCTGGCATCATGAATTGAGCGATCGGGCCAGCGATTAAACCGAAGAAGCACCACAGGACAACATTGACGATCATCGTACGTTCCTCCGCAGATGCGCCCGTCGAGGCCGCCATGCGTGGGGCAAAATGGGCGTTGGTTCTCAGCCGAAGAACTCGGCCGGGCGCGCTGCGCTGGAAACTCCTTGTCGGGAAGTGCCCTTTAGTCTGTCCTCACCCATATTTGCGAATGGCCCCCCACGGACGCGGGTGGTCGGCGCCTTCCCGGACGGCCATACGCGCCTTGATGCGGGTAGCGGCCCGGTTGCGTCACATCGGCCGGCACGAAGTGGGGCACGAAACGTTACCTGGACATGGAACGATTGCGAGAATCCTTGGAGAACGAGTCATCGATTGCAGCCGTATGCGCACCCCGCAAAATCGGCCGCCGTTGTTCCCTTAGCTAAGGGAACAACGGCGCACCAACTCTGAGACTACCCGAAATCAAATGTGCACACCTTGACGGACACAACCTCGTCAAACCGCGCTGTCATCAAGTGGCACCGACTAGTTCCGGTTCCGGAAGCGGCACGGTGGCGATGGTCTCGAGAATCCGGCTGGCGATCTTGTAGGGGTCGCCTTGGGAGTTCGGACGGCGATCTTCCAGGTAGCCCTTGTAGCCGTTTTTCGGCATGCTGTTCGGGACGCGGATGGACGCGCCGCGATTCGACACGCCGTAGTTAAATTTATCGATGGACTGGGTCTCGTGCAGGCCGGTGAGACGCAGGTGGTTGTCCGGTCCATAGACGGGAATGTGCTCGGCTTTGTATTTGTCGAAGGCGGCCATCAGCGCCTCGAAATATTCTTTGCCGCCGACTTCGCGGAGATACTTGGTGGAGAAGTTGGAGTGCATGCCGGAGCCGTTCCAGTCGGTGTTGCCGAGCGGCTTGCAATGGTAGTTCACGTCCACACCGTATTTTTCGCAAAGGCGGTTGAGCAGGTAGCGGGCCACCCACATTTCGTCGGCGGCTTTTTTGGAGCCTTTGCCGAAGATCTGGAATTCCCACTGGCCTTTGGCCACTTCGGAGTTGATGCCTTCGTGGTTGATGCCGGCATCGAGGCACAGGTCGAGATGTTTTTCGACGATCTCGCGGGCGATGTCGCCCATCTGGCTGTAACCGACGCCGCAGTAGTATCTGCCCTGGCCTTCTTTGGGAAAGCCTTCCTTGGGGAAACCGAGCGGGAGGCCGTCTTTGTAGAGGAAGTACTCCTGCTCGAAACCGAACCACGTTTCCGGGTCATCAAGGATCGTGGCCCGGGCGTTGGTGGAGTGAGGCGTGAGGTCGGGATGGAGAACTTCGCAAAGAACGATCACGCCGTTGATGCGGGAGGAATCGTGATACTTGGCGACGGGTTTGAGCACGCAATCCGAAGTGTGCCCCTCGGCCTGTTGGGTCGAACTGCCGTCAAAGCCCCAGTTGGGAAGCTGTTCCAGCGTCGGGACGCTGTCAAAGTCCTTGACGAGGGTTTTACCGCGGATGTTGGGAACGGGCTTGTAGCCGTCGAGCCAAATGTATTCCAATTTATA
The DNA here is from genome assembly GCA_963807715.1 of uncultured Planctomycetia bacterium. Lineage (GTDB taxonomy): Bacteria > Planctomycetota > Planctomycetia > Pirellulales > PALSA-1355 > CAWECK01. The sequence continues at coordinate 374,184 of CAWECK010000003.1, read as the reverse complement.
CTTTGCCATAGATTTCTAGCGGTCCTTCTTCCTGAGCAGTCCGTGACGGTTCGGCCTGCTTGTGGTTGGTTGATGATATAGAACACAAAAACTAATAGGACACTTTATTTCTCAACCGGCTCCGTCAAAACCGCTGAGAAATGGTGTGTCTAAGGTTGCTAAAATGATACGGATAGTCAGCAAAGCCCGTTGTATCCTAAGAGCCTATCCGAGAACCGTCGGGGACTGGCTCATTTTGCGCTCTCCCCAGGGAGCAAAATGTGCCTGTCCCCCTCTCCGCAGACGGTTCTCGGATAGAGTCCAAGTCTGGCTTGAATGATGGCCCGAGCCGAGCTTTCGACGAATTTCCCCTTGTCGCGAAAAAGGAGTGAGCCAGCCGGAAGCAAAGCTAATGCCGCTTTGCACGTTTTTTTCTTGCAGATACGCCCAGCACAGGAATCGCTGACGATTTTGCGGAAAATACGGCGACAATTTTATCGCGTCGTTGCCCGCCTTACGATCTCCGCCCGATTTGCGTGCGGCAAATGCTGCAATTACTTACAAACCCTGGTTGAATCAGGGAACCGTCGACGATACGGCGAAGACGCACACGATAGGCAGGGCGTATGGTCAAATTACCAAAACGACGTTAAACGCCGGCACACCGTTGTCAAAATCGCAGCAGCGCGGAACTAGCAAGTCAGCCGATCGAAGGCTGCAAGAGAAGGGACGCGGGGCTCGCGTGCGGCTAATCACAGCGTGTCCCAGGGACCGCTGTTGAGCGACATCACCATCGCCACGGCAGCCGGGTCCATTTGCCGGACACTCGTGGAGGCAGGCTTGGGGGGCGCGGCCGGCGGTGCGCTGCTGGCGAAAAACTGCGTGCGGGCTATCGTCGATTGCGTCGCGGTCGCGGGCTGGGTCGCGCTGCTCTGCGGCGCAGCGGTGCTACTGAGCGGTGCGGCGCTTTCGGCCGACGCGGCCGGTGCCGCGACCGTGGCCGGTGGGATGGCTGCGGCGGCCGCACTCGTCGCCTGCGGAGAGCTTGTGTTCGTCGTTGCCGCCAAGGGAGATGTTACGGCCGGCTCCACCTCTGCACTCTGTGGGACTGCTGCGGTCACGGCCGGCGTCACCGCCGGGGAACTTGCGGCCGACACATCCGGCGCGACGTCCAGGGGTGGAGCAACTGGATTGATGCTCAAGTAATTAATAATCTGCAACGCATCCTGCGGCGACAAAATCCCATTACCAAGGACGTCGGGCATCAGGCCGGCCGGCACTTGCTTGCCCGCCAACGGACCCGAGCCTATTGTGTTCAAGAGGCTAATGACAGCCAAAGCGTCTTGTGGGGTTACGTCGCCGTCATCATAGACATCAAGGGGATTGGCGTCGTTGTGGTAATCCGTATTGACGATCGACGTTTGCAAATTGGCGTTCGCGCTCGTACCGACCATTTCAAGGAAATACGGTTGGCCGGCTGTGCCCTGGTAGGTTAATTGGGCCGAGGTTGTGCTAGTAGCGGTCGTAACCAGCGGCTGCAGGTTGTTGTCGTAGAGCGTCAGGCTCACGTTGCCGCTTCCGCCAGCCGATACCGCGGCATTCAGTATGCCGGCAATGCCGGCATCGAAGGACATCCAAACGTCCCCCGTCGAAGCGTTGAAACCGCTCAACGTGGAAACGGAGGAAGCGAAAAACGCGCGGCTCGTCAGATACGCCGAGACGAATTGGGCTCGCAGGCCGAGCTCAGCGAAGTTGAAGCCGCTGCCAGACTCGGTGCTTGTCGCGCTGCCCGTGAGCGTGATCCCCGCGAATTGTCCGCTGGCCGACGCAGCCGGTACAGGTGTGCCCGCGGTCTCTTTGCCATGTTCGAAGAAAGCCGGCTGGGTCTCGGTGATCGTGTAGACTCCCGACGGCAGGTTGTTGAACACGTAAGATCCGTCCGACTGAGTCTGGACCGATTGCGAGAAAGTGAAGTTACCGTCGGTTTTTTGCACGGTGACCGAGACGCCGGCGATGCCCGCGTCGTTCGAGTCCTTGACTCCGTTGTTGTTCTGGTCCACATAAGAGTAGCCCAAAAGGCTGCCGGTCGGCCCAACGACGATCCACACGGTACCGATGTTGGACACCAGCCCGGCAGTGGAGCTCACGGTATAGGTGAACGAATCGCCCCCCATAAAGCCGGTCGGCGGGGTATAGGTGACTACACTTGGCGATGTGGTGGGATTGAGGATCGCAGCCGTGCCGTTGCCAAGTTGGCTGACGATTTGAAACGTCGTTGGGTTAATCGGATCGGTAGACGACGAAACCAGCGTGGCTAGGTCGATCGTGAGCGCAGTATTTTCCGGGGTGTTCGTGAAGAGGTTTTCTGCGCCACGGGCCGCGCACTGACCACGGGCTGCACACTGACCGTGGCGGTGACCGTCGAGCCGCCGAGGCCCGCGGCCGTCGCGCTGGTCGATTCTTGCACGGTGAAACTGCCAGAAGCGATTGAATTTGTCGTTGGCGTGAACTTGAGGCCGGCGGCGCCTGGGCAACCGTGATGAACTGGCCGCTCGTGACTTGCGTCACTCCATCGCTCAGGAACAGCGTGCCGCCGGTGATGTTCGTAATTTGAAAATCCGTCACGACGCCTGTATCGGCCGCATTGGGCGTAATTATCAGGCCGGACGTTGTCTGGGTGTTTTCGGGCGTCGTGGCATTGGTCACCGAGGGCGTATGAAGCGCTTTGAAAGCCGTGACCGTGATCGTAGCAGTGGCCGTGCCGCCGCTGAGTCCGGCGATGCTGGCGCTGGTCGAGGCTTGCACCGTGAAGCTGCCCGCAGCCGTGGAGTTGGTCGTCGGCGTGAACTTGAACCCGGCTTCGCCCAGGACCAGAGTGACGAACTGGCCATTGCTGACCGGCGTCACGCCGTTGCTCAGGAATAGCGAGCCGCCGGTGATGTTCGTGATTTGAAAGTCCGCCACGGCGCCCGCATCAGCCGCGTTGGGAGTAATAACCAGGCCCGACGTCGTCTGAGTGTTTTCCGTGGTCGTGGCATTGGTCACCGAGGGTGTGTGGAGCGCAACCCCGGTAACGGTGACTGTCGTCACGCCGCTCAGCACTTCATCGACCCGATGATCAAACGAATCGGCAATGAAAAGATCGCCGTTGGCATCCATTGCCATGCCCTGAGGAATACCCAGTTCATCCAAAATCGCCGGTCCAGTCAGTCCGTTGCTAAAGTTGTTTTGGCCTCCCATGACCGTGTTGATGATTCCGGTGGAAGCATTGACCTCGCGAATAGTTCCGAGGGAGCCGGAGATGAACACGTCTCCGGCCGAGTCCACGGCGATGCCTTGTGGGCTAAGCAATGCAGCGGCGGTTGCCGGACCGCCGTCGCCGCTGTTGGCGATCGTGCCGTTGCCGGCGATCGTCGTGATGAGGCCCGTGGAATAGTGGACCTCGCGGACCACGTTGTTGCCACTATCGATGAAAAAAATGTCGCCGGCGGCGTCGAGGGTTAGCCGCGTAGGATCATCGAGTTCGGAGGCTGTTGCCGGTCCATTGTCGCCGGTGTAACCCGAAGACTCGTTGCCGGCAACGGTGGTGATGAGTCCCGTGGCCACGTTGACTTCACGAATGCGCTCACTGAGCGCATCGGCAATGTACAGGTTCCCGGCGGAGTCGAGGGCAACGTCCTGAGGGTAAAAGAGCTGGGCGGCCGTCGCGGGTATATTGTTGACGCTATTGCCTGGAAGTCCGGTGCCGGCGGGCGTGGTGATGATCCCGGTCGCGGCACTGACGTAGCGGACCACCGAGCCGTCGCCGGAGGCGATGTAGAAATCGCCGGCCGCGTCGGCCGCAATCCCTGTGGGTAATTGCAACTCGGCATTGGTTGCCGGCCCTCCGTCGCCGCCATCGCCAGCCATCCCGCTTCCGGCAACGGCTGTGATCAAGCCGGTTCCCGCATGAACTTCGCGGACTAGCGCCGCTACCTGGTCGACGATAAAGACATCCCCGGCAGCATCCACGCTGACGGCCCAAGGCTGTGTAAGTTCGGCTGCCGTGGCGGGTCCATTATTGCCCGTGATGCCGGCCGTGCCGTCCCCGGCAACGAGTGCAATGGGCGAATTCGGCCCCAGAGTAGAGGTACTGGCAAGGTAACCGGCGGCACCGCTGTAAGACGCCGTAATCAGGTTCTTGCCGGCCGGCAACGCCACGTTGTCGAGCGTGGCAATCCCGCCGCTGACGGAAGCTGTCCCCAACACCACAGCCCCGACCGTAAACGTGACGGTTCCCTGCGAGGGGGCGGTCATGCCATACGCCGTTACGGTGCCGGTCAGGTTGACAGTTTGGTTGCTTACGATGGATGCCGCGGAAGCGCTGACCGAAACAGCGGTCGTGGCCGAGAGCAACTGCCGCTCTTCCAAAGCCTGAAAGCTCAACAATCGCCCAGACACGCTGAGTTGCCGTCGGCTTGGCAACCGATGTGAGCGCGTGAGGGGGCGCCGGCGAGGCATGATGGAATCGTTCTGCTTTGGGCTGAGGACGAGATAAATATCACTTTGGCGGAGTTGGGTCGAGTCTAACGGCCAGCATCGCATTGTGCAAATTTGAATTGCGGAAAGAGGCGCATCGACTTGGCGTCGTAGAGATTGGCCACCTGGACCAGCGTCTCCGGATCGTCTCCTTGATGAAAGCGTGTCGTCGTGCCGGCGCGGCAGGCGTATTCCCATTCGGCTTCGGTCGGCAGGCGGTACGTTCGCCCTTCTTTGCCGCTTAACCACTCGCAAAAAGCTTGGCAATCGCCCCAGGTGACATTCACGACCGGGTGATCTCGCTCCTGGCTGAACCCGGGGTTCCGCCACGAGTACTCCGGTTTGCGTCCCACGAAGTCCGGCAGCCCGGGTACATAGCCCCAGCCGCGGGTCCCATCGGGTTCCGACTCAACCGTGTAGCCAGCATCGACGACGAATTTCTCGAACTCGCCAATCGTTACCTGACAGGCTCCAAGGTAAAACGGCCTGGTAATGCGGACGAGATGCGCCGGCTATTCGTCGGACAAATCCAGATACCGCTCGGCCTCGTAAGCCGGGAACGCTTTAGCCAGGTCTTCGATCGACTCCAGGTTGCCCATCATAAACTGGCCAGCCGGGATGCGGGCCAACCGGGCTCCGATCGAATTCACGACAGTCCGTCCGCTTTCGGTCGCTGCTTCCGCGGCTAAAGTCGTGGCTACGGGAGGCATGGCCGGACGGTCATCCGGTTTGACAAGCGTATTGGTGGGAGGACATTGGCGCCGTCCCGCTTGGTCGCGGCCCACGTGGATTAAGACGTTGCTGGCACCAACAATGCCATTCAGAACATCTCGTCAGATAGCTGCGCGAGTTATTTACCGACAATCGGTTTAGTTTACTCGACAAGCTCCCGTTACCGGGTTACATCATCCAGAGCTCTTCGGACGAACACGGCAGTTGGCGGTCATGTCAACGTCCACAATCGAATCATCCTTAGCCATATGAATAGTCGAAGCACGACGTAACTCGGGCTTTTTCCGCCGAATGAAGTGTTGGAAATGCAAGATCAGCGCAGGCAACATTTTTGATTCAGTCCGATGTTTCTTCGCAAGTTGCATCGGTAGTGAAATATGATTGGCATTGACGCCGTTTCGAGCGACTTGCTTCAACGCACGACGCGCAATTCTGCGTAATGTTCGCAAATCTCGCCGGTTGAGTAAGAACACGGGCCTCTTTCCCCTATCCTGACTCTTGATAAAACTCACTTGGCCAATCCGAACAGCTCAAGAGCATTATGAAGTGGCGGAAACGTCAACGAAGGCCACGTTGGACATTAACCCGTTACCGTCAGTGGTTTGAGCCGTTACGAACACCTGATTAGAAGGAATTGTCGCACCGATCCCAAAACTGCCATCGGTCCCTGTCGGAACACTACTGCCTGCCAAAGCTCCACCAAAGGTAACTGTTAGACCGCTCGGATCCGAATCGACATCAATGACCGTTCCAGTAAGCTCCCAAATGTTATTTCCAAGATCGACTGCATCGAAACCTACGATTTGCGGCGGCACCGCATAAACCGTGATAGTCACCGTCCCCACGTTGGAGTTGACCGTGTACGCCTGAGAAGCGCCGCCGTAAGCGGGCTTGTAGGAGAACGACAAGCCGAAGGTCCCCCCGCTTCCCAGCGTGAAGGAACCGGGCGTGCCGCTCGAACCGTCGGGATTGGTAATTGTGTAGCTAATCGTCTGGCTGCTGTTGTCGGCTGCACCGCTGACAGCGGTGAACGTGGCCGAGCCACCCGTACTGCCGTCGCTGGCTCCATCCGTCTCGGTCAAGGCAACCGACACCGGAAAGACCGTGACAGTTGCCGTCCCCACGTTGGAGCTGACCGTGTACGTCTGGGAAGCGCCGCCGTAAGCCGGGTTGTAGGTGAATGACAAGGAACTGCTATCGCCGCCGGTCACGGAGACCGAGCTCGTGCTGCTCGAGCCGTCGGGATGGGTAACCGTGTAGTTGATCTGAGCGTAGGCACCCGAGGTTCCGCCGCTGGCAATAAACAAGACCATTCCGTCGGTGCTGCCGTCGTTGACCCCGTTCGCCGCAATAAGTGTGATCGTGGGAGCGACGGGCGCCGAAACTGTCACAGTTGCCGTCCCCACGTTGGAGCTGACCGTGTACGTCTGGGAAGCGCCGCCGTAAGCTGAGTTGTAGGACAACGGCAAGCCGAAGGTCCCTCCGCTTCCCAGCGTGAAGGAACCGGGGATGCCGCTCGAACCGTCGGGATTGATAATTGTGTAGCTGATCGGCTGGCTGCTGCTGTCGGCTGCACCGCTGACAGCGGTGAACGTGGCCGTGCCACCCGTACTGCCGTCGCTGGCTCCATCCGTCTCGGTCAAGGCGACCGACAGCGGAAAAACTGTGACCGTTGCCGTCCCTACGTCGGAGCTGACCGTGTACGCCTGGGAAGTCCCGCCGTAAGCCGGGTTGTAGGAGAACGACAAGGAACTGCTCTGGCCGCCGGTTAAGGAGACCGAGCTCGTGCTGGTCGAGCCGTCGGGATTGGTAACCGTGTAGTTGGCCTGAGCGTACGTACCCGAGGTTCCACCGCTGGCGGTAAACATGGCCGTTCCGTCGGTGCTGCCATCGCTGGCCCCATTCGTCTCACTAAGTGTGATCGTGGGAGCGACGGCCACCGAAACTGTCACAGTTGCCGTCCCCACGCTGGAGCTGACCGTGTATGCCTGGGAAGCGCCGCCGTAAGCCGAGTTGTAGGACAACGACAAGCCGAAGGTCCCCCCGCTTCCCAGCGTGAAGGAACCGGGGGTGCCGCTCGAACCGTCGGGATTGGTGATCGTGTAGCTGATCGTCTGGCTGCTGCTGTCGGCTGCACCGCTGACCGCGGTGAACGTGGCCAAGCCACCCGTACTGCCGTCGCTGGCTCCATCCGTCTCGGTCAAGGCGACCGGCAGCGGATAAACCGTGACGTTCACCGTCCCCACGTCGGAGCTGACCGTGTACGCCTGGGAAGTCCCGCCGTAAGCCGGGTTGTAGGATAACGACAAGGAACTGCTTTGGCCGCCGGTTAAGGAGACCGAGCTCGTGCTGCTCGAGCCGTCCGGATTGGTGATCGTATAGTTAGCCTGAGCGTACCCATTCGAGGTTCCGCCGCTGGCAGTAAACGTGGCCGTTCCGTCGCTGCTGCCGTCGTTAACCCCATCGATCTCGCTCAGCGTGATCGTGGGTGCGACGGCCACCGGATAAACTGTCACAGATACCGTCCCCACGTTGGAGCTGACCGTGTACGCCTGGGAAGCGTCGCCATAAGCCGAGTTGTAGGACAACGGCAAGCCGAAGGTTCCCCCGCTTCCCAGCGTGAAGGAACCGGAGGTGCCGTTCGAACCGTCGGGATTAATAATTGTGTAGCTGATCGGCTGGCTGCTGCTGTCGGCTGCACCGCTGACAGCGGTGAACGTGGCCGTGCCACCCGTACTGCCGTCGCTGGCTCCATACGTCCCGGTCAATGCGACCGACAGTGGAAAGACCGTGACAGTTGCCGTCCCCACGTTGGAGCTGACCGTGTACGCCTGGAAAACGCCGCCGTAAGCCGGGTTGTAGGAAAACGAAAAGGAACTAGTCTCGCCGCCGGTCACGGAGACCGAGCTCGAGCTGGTCGAGCCGTCGGGATTGGTGATCGTGTAGTTGGCCTGAGCGTGCGTACCCGTGGTTCCGCCGCTGCCAGTAAACATGGCCGTTCCATCGGTGCTGCCGTCGGTGGCCCCATTGTTTTCGCTAAGCGTGATCGTGGGAGCTTCGCACGCCCTGGAGCCGGCGTCGCTCGAAAACGCGCCATGGCCAGCCATCGGACTCGCTGTCATTAGATTTCGCGTTTCACATTCCTCAAATCCCAAATGAACGGGAGACAACACACTGCTCGCCTTCTTCCGTCGGACAGGTCTTTGTTCCTGTGCAGCCGAACGAAAGCGCATTGCCGATAACAGTATTTCGCGAATTCTCTTCATGAGCAGCCTGCAATTTAAAAAAGTGCCGTTGCTCGCGCACGCCAGCCAATCGCAAACGATGGGCCGTCCCGTTGCGCCTGCAACTCGAATGAAATATCAGTGCGTAGCGGAACTCGCAGTCACGACCACGTAAGTCCGATGTTCATCGCCACCCATGAAGTCGCATTTCCGAAAGGAAAGGGGACATCATTCGCCAAGAAAAACCGCCGGAATGGCGATGTGGCATGGAAGCGATAAACAAATCGCGTTCCGACGTGAGGTCACTTTTTGGGCCAGGCAATGCTAACGGCAATAACGGTGATTCAGGCCCATGATTCCCAGACGATTGGCATTGCCGTTGCAGACGTCATGCGCGATCAATTCACAACGTTGCCCGTTAGCAACGCATGATGCAATCAATCAACAGGTCCTAATGGTGACGGCGCTTCCTTGCTCTCGTCGGCTGCCAAGAACCTTGGACCCGTTGGGAATGGCCCAGTGCAGCGGCGTTTCACAATTGCCGCGGCGCCAACTTCTGTGCTTACTGGAGCTGCGCTGCCTACTGCTCCACGCGTCGCTCGAGAACAGAACAACGATTGCGCAAAGATTCGCTCAGAATGGAAAAATGCAGCCGCGACTTAGACAACTGTGCGCTGACGCACAGTTACGGTTCAATGGGAATGAGCCGTTCTACGAGATATTGTGCCTGCGGACCTTTTGCTCGCTGAAAGAGTGCCTGGTAGCGGGCATTATCTGCCAGCATCGACAGGTGCGGGTGGTTTCGCAACGCGTCTGGATCGAACCCACAATCCACGGCGCGGCACAGGAAATCCAGAACGCTCTCAAACGAAGATTGATCTCGCTGGCAGGTAAGAACTGAAAGCCAAGCGGCAAAATAGAAAAGTTGGCCACTTTTAGGGCCTATCTCAATGGCGCGTTGAATGTCCTCCATTCCTTGCAAAGGAATGTAGCCCTTGTTGCGTGATACTTCCTGGAGATCCAGGACAGCCCGGTTGACAAACGGAGCTTGGACGTTCGACGAGACGCGAATTGCCTCCGTTAGCCAGCGATGAGACTCTGTCGGCCGTTTGAGTTGCTGGAGGCTAAAGCCTAGGTTGTTCATGACGGCAACAGTGTTGACGCCTTGTGCAAGTGCCTCTTGATAATGCTGGATGGCAACAAAATAATTTCCAAGTTTGCTGAAACAATAGCCTACAGCGGCCGTTAGCTCAGGAGACGGGCGTTGTTTGCGTGCTGCTAGAAAGTCGTCTATCGCCAGCTTGAATTCCCCGATTTTCTGATGGGCTCTACCTCGAGCCACGAGAGCCTCGACAAGGGTGTTGTCGGCCGTGATTGCCTGAGTAAACCGCTTAGTCGCTTCGTTGTATTCATGCGATACCGCAAGGCGAATGCCGGCATCATATTCACTCGCGGCATATGAAGGTCGATGAGTCATCCAGTGCTGCAATGCCAGCAATGAAGCCGCTAGAAGCGCTGCGGCACATGCAGTCGACCAACGATTTCGCTTTAATCCCCTGCTCAGGCGATTAACGATTGAAAGTTGCCGCCGAAGCTGGCTCGCAACTTCCTCAGCGGATTGAAAGCGTGCGTTGGGATCAAAATGGAGGCAGCGTTCGATGGCAGATGCCAACGACCGATCGATGTCGAGCGCGTGCTTATGCAACGTAAATGGCCCTTCTCGCTGCCTTGAGTGCAATTGTTCCGCGACCAACCTAAGCGAGCCGTTGGATGGGAACGGCCCGAAAGGCAATTGTCCAGTCAGGGCTTCGTAGAGAACGACCCCGAGCGAGAAAAGATCGGACCGTGCATCTACATCACTTGACGCCCGGCAACTTAAAATGGTTGCTTCTATTTGCTCCGGCGACATGTAGGGGAGCGTGCCGCCCATTCGCGGCGTTACTGCATGCTCCTCCTGCGAAAGATTGAAATCCAATAACATCGGCCGGCCACCATGGGCGACCAGTATGTTCGATGGTTTTATATCGTGGTGGCAAATACCGCTTCTATGTGCGTGAGCAAGCCCTTCGGCCAGTTGCGCTCCCCAGTCGATGATTCTGTCAACGAAGGGGCCCTTGCGAATGAGTCGGTCGCTTGTCGCGATTGGATCAGCACCGTCATCGTCACGGTTGATGTCATCGATTGCATCGAACAACACGGCCCCGCTACGGTGCCGACTTGCAACAACAAAGACACGGCCTATAACATCGGCCAGCGTAGCCCGTCCGAGAAATGGCATGCAGATGACCGCATAGCCAGCATCTTCATCGCTTTGTATTGAATGCACCTGGACGATGTTCGGATGGTGCAGCCTTCCAAGGATGTCGGCCTCGGCATGACCGTCGCAAGTAACCTTGATAACCACCGGGCGATTTCCCAGTGAGCGCTCCTGCGCCCGGTAAACTCGCGCAAATGCGCCTCGTCCGATTTCCTCGTCCAGATCGAAGCCTAGGACGTTGTCGCCGGGCTCTGGCCATTTCGAAGGCTGCGGGAGGGCGAGCAACTCTGGATCGCGGTGCATCAATTCGTGCACTTGAAGCAGTCGCTGAAGGGACTCACGACAGCTCGGAAAGTTGTCACAAAATGCTTCGACGCTAACCGACTCACCCACTTCGAGCCGCTGACAAAACTCTTCGTAGGCCAAATCAAGTACAATCGACTTGTGCCGCGTTAGGTCGGGGTGACTGCGAATCGCGGTCAGCGCATCGGCTCGCTCCCCTTCGTTCCAGCGAGCTTTGACTTGAGAGGCAATCATTCTGGCCTGACGAAGATCGCCAGCCGGACGCGCTGACAACTCCGAACGGTTATTCATGTGCAGCGCTCACGAAATAGCCGTTCGATCACTCTCCGGGCCGTGCGCTCGGTAATGTCGAGTTGCTCAGCGATCTCCCGATACGTTGCGCCTTGATAACGGAGTTGAATGATTCGCTGGTAATGGTCCGGCTGGCCTGCGAGCAACAGATCCCACTGCTCCCGCGCGATCGCCACCTGGCTAGGTGTGGGATAGCGTCCAGAAATCAAATCCGCAGCGCCATCTGCACCGGCGGGAAGAGAGGATTCTCGGTTGATATTGTACTTTTTTGACTGGAGTCGGCGGCGGAACTCTTCGACGACCTTATTCCGCGCAAGCGTGACCAAGAAGGCCACGAGTTGTTCCGGTTGTTCAAATGTTCCCAGCCGATGAGAGTTCGCAAAGAACGACCCCCAAACTGCCTGTACAAAATCGACCGAATCGAATTTTGCACGCAGTTTTCGATCCAAATGCCTGCGTACGACCCGTATCAAATGCGGCCCAAAAGTCTCTACTAGCTCACCCGCTGCCTCTGACGAACCGGCTTTTACTTGCCGCATCAGAGTTTGGAAGTCTTGTGACACAGTTTCTTGTTCCCACCTGAAACGAAGGCAAAGTTCAAGAGCGACGCAAGGTTGTCCTGTTTACGCGGCCTTTAGCGACTAAGACTAAAGTAGTGCCACAGGCTTATGTTGCAACCATTACTGACCCGCAAGCACCAAAATCCAAAACCGATGGCCCAATAGACAATCTCCTGCTTAGCTGTTCTCCTGTCTTATGCTGATTGCGATCCTTGCCATCGGGCATTTTCCCGGATGCCAAAAACTGGCCTCTCAATTAAACGCCTAAACGTCAGTCAGCGAACGCTTTGGCACATCCTAAGGCTCGTTGCAGCTGCCGGGAGTCTCTGTTTCTACCGACGGCGACCATTATATCAGGGAGGAATTCATTTCTCTCGCCTCAGATTTTGACTTTGTATAAGCTTCTCACGTCATTTTCCTGCACCACCCCCCCATTTAAGGTGTATGGAGGGTTAGAGGGCCTCCTGCGCGATGGAGAAGGATCCGACAAAAGTTGCAAACGCTTCCATGGCGAACACCTCCGGCCGAAGGCATGGGACCGGTCTTTAGCGGCGGCCGCTCTACTTTCGATCATTGCCGTAATGAGGGTAATCACCGAGCCAGCGCTCAGCTTGGGGGAAGGTGCGGAATGCTCCGGGTCGTCGCCTGGCGCTGTGAGCCGCATCAAGGCGCACGCGCCTACAGCCGGCCCTGCGGTTCGACGTAATTCACCTTTCAGCTTGCCACCATGCTGAACAAGATCGTCGCCCGCCCACTGCGCGTTCGCTTGGTGGCAAACTCTTCCGGCCTGAGGGCATCGCATGCTGCCCTTGATGACGAGGCCGCGCTGCTAGCAGGCCTTTTCGTGCCCGCTTCAAAGTAGATCTCCCGATTCTTCGACGGTCAGCTACATCGAAACCAAAAATCATGTCCGGGTTTTGCTCCGGTTTTCGACTGACACATAGGACAGGAAACTGCCGGAAAATGAGGGAGGTTAACCGAAGTGGACCAATTAGCTAGAATATCATGCCCCGACTGTGGTGCGCATATGGCGGTAGATGCAGCGATGGTCGGTAGACTCGTTGAATGCTCAGTTTGCGGAAAGTGGTTTCAACTCCCAACTTCGTTTGAAAATCTGCCCACTGGCCAAACGAATGAATCGAAGCCGCAGGATCCTCCAGGGAAATAAGGCGTCGTGCAGCCCGTGACGGTCGGTCCAGGGGACCAACCTTTTGACACGGCCGGGTTTAGAACCGGCGGTCGTCCCTTCCCAAGTTCGTGGGGAAAGCCAATGCTCTGTCTTTGCGGCTACGGGGGCGGCGCAGAGACTGCGGTTGATTCGTTCTGGATCGCCGCTCATACGCAGACATCTTCACTGACGCTTTTCTCGCCGGTCAAAAATCCATTCCGCCAAGCATGTCGACAACTAGCCGCCAGTTGCGACTTACGATGCTCGCTTCCCCCTTCCAATCACTCGCTGATCAGAGCCATCCGGCAGGAAGGGAATGGCAGGAGAAAATCACTCAATCGCAATTTCTCCTTTTTCCTGCTTCCTGAATTCCTTGCTAAAAAAGCGCCGGAGAAACGCTGGCCGGCTTCCGGCCGGCTAGTTCCAGTCCGTGGCCCAGAGCATTGCCAGGCCGGCCAGGGTAATGCCGTTATCGATGTCGCCGTCACGGATCATTTCTTCAAGGGCCTCCTTGCCTACGGCAATCGTGCCGGCGATCAGGCTGGCATCATGGCGCGGTTCGCTGGGGAGCCGTCGACAATTCTTGGCCAGCACCACCGCGAGCGATGTCGGCGACCAGTGCGGATCGAGGTAGATGTTGCCGACCAGTGACCATTGATCGGCGACCATGCCAGCACCCTCGGCCAAGCAGCGCTCCGCGGCCTGCCCCCAGCCATCGTCCTGATCTTGTTCGTCGAACCGTGGCAGTTCAAGCGACCACCGAGCCGCCGCGTAGCAATAGCGCACGCTTAACACCACTCGATAGTCCGGCATAAGCGGGATAACCAGGACGCTGCATCGGTCGGGCCGCAAAAAGGTGACTCGGAGGCGGTCGTCGTCGGTGCCTGTGATCTCATTGCGAACTCGATTGCGCAGGATCAGCAAGTTATCCCGCGCATACTCGACACCGACTTGCAGCGTAATCAAGGGGCTTGGAGACCAGTTCCCCAGCAACTGGCGAACTAGCTGCCGGATTTGGTTAGCTTTCAATTCGTTCATCGCGTTAACTCGAATCGTGTTGGAATGCCTCCGCCTATGCTTGTTTCGTCGCTCGCCAAACGTCACAACTAATTCTCGGAGGGTGTCACAACTGAGTGGCACTCCGTCCATAGGCGCGAATCTTACTTCTGCTAGATGAGTCGAGAAGACAACCCGTTAGAGGACAAGTCGCCCATTAATAATCGGCGCGAACTGCGATCTTTCTTCCTGCCACGCTGTTGCTTATACGTTATTCCTCACCTCAAATCAGCGATGACGATTCCTGCCTTTACGGCGGGTGTCGCTATCTTGCTGAGCCGGTGCCGGTTGATGATAATCTTCGGGACCTTGGGAGCAAGCGGTGCAGCGCTGGATCGAGTCTCTACAGCCAGACTTTGTGGACGAGACAAAGTTGTCCGCCGTGGCGATGGATGGCAAGTCTTTATGCGGAACGCTTAACCGTCTCACCGAATGCCCTTGATTGGCGCCAATAGGCCAATGCTGACTCAATGCCATATGTGTAGCAATCCACTGCAAGCTCGAATTACCCGTCATTGCCTGCTTCTGATTCTGTCGTTGATGGGCGGAATCTGTTGTCTGCCAAAACCAGGCTTTTCGGCCGGCACTGGCATTCATCTCCGCGCCGCAAAACAAGAATTGGCCCATGCCCGCACGCAACAAAAGTTCGGCGTCATTGAATCGGGAAACGTTGAGGCATTCGACGCGGCACTGGAATCGCTGCAGGCCGCGGCGAGCCAAATTGCACTGGCCCACGAAGCTCACGAGGGGACCGAGAGCGAGTTGGCGGCCATGGAAGCCGAGGCACTCGCTCGGCGGCTGGAACTCGAACAACTGCGTCGAACCTCAATGACCGTTTTCTACGGCCGGTTTCCCCTGGCGCGTGCTCTCGGCCTCGATAAGTTCCCAGACAACGAAGAGCATCCGGCTACCTTCAACGCGATCGGCACGGTGCGCCGCAACGCATTACGCTCGGCGTTCAAGAAGTCTTCGCAAACCTTGCCGGGCGACATGTACGCCGCGATTGTACTCGTGGACCACGCGGATTTGGACGACCGCCAATTTCAGGAGTTGACCGACCTGGTGGATAGCGAGGCGAGTTTGGCCTTCGGGCCAGTGGCCAACGTGAAACTGTGTCCGGGCGCTCGCGCGCGAAGTTGCCCCCTCCGCCCGCGTGGGACGCGCCCGATGGGTCGTTCGCTCCTCATTGCCGTCAGTTTCTGGTTCAACTCGACGCCAATTCGCGGCCGTCGAACCTGATGTTGTTCGTTTTGCGAGCCGTTGACGCGGAGCCGACCGATAATCATTGGTTTCAGTTGCAGCGCCGCACGTTTTCCGCCTCAGCGGTGGCGCCATTGGTCAACTCGCCGACGGCCCCAACCTTGGAAGCCGCCCAGGTGCGCGTCACGGAAGGGCTTTGCCGCGACTGCAGCCATTTCATCGGGGCGGTCGTCGCATGCAACCTATTCCTCGCCTTCTTGGCGCTGGCCGTTTATTCGATTCTGAACGCACTCGGCCCGCCAGGCATTTGTACTTGGCAAACTCGGACGATTCCTCCAGTTGTAGGTTTTGCGTTGGGGTTTCTGCTTCCTCCTGTGATCGTTAAGGCGTTCTCGAGCGTCATGCCAGAACCGATGGCGCCGGTGGGTAATTCATTCTGGTGGCCTTGCCTCGCCGGAGCACTGATGTTGCTAACGCCGGCGATCGTGTTGCGCTTTGCGGCGAGAAGCTTGTCGACTGTGGTGGCTGGCCTCCATACGAACGGTCGCTGGGGCATGGCATGCACCGCGGTAGCTTTTGGCGAGTGTGGCTTCTGGTGCCAACCCGCCTTGATTTATCTAGGCGGGCAAGCGATTGGCATTTTGGTCCCATTAGGACTTGCCGCTACATTGATTTTGTATTTGTTCGGGCGAGCCATGGACCCGTTGGATCGGGCTCCCACTACGCTAGTGGTATTATCCGTCCTGCTTTCGTTCGTTTTCGGTCTGGGAGCGTTCCTCGCATCTCCAACGGTCCTTTGGGTTGACGTCGTAATTTCATCGCTTGTTCTCGTTGGGTTCGTTTTTGTCGATCGACATCGATCAGAGATGGCAGCGAAAGGACGCACGGCATCGGAAAAACATGTGACTTTGGTCGAAACACGAGAGACACCGAAAAGTCTCCAAGAGCTGCGAATCCGCTCGCAATCTCCGAGTTATCAATCAGCAAAGAGCTTTGAAAGCGCCCGCGCTCACCTCGACGGGTATGGGGAGGGCAAGACCGTATGGCTCGTGCTGTGCGGTTCGAGCGGCGCCGGCAAGACGGCGACGGCTGAGCAGTTGATCGCCAACATGCAAGCCGGCAACAACAACATTAAAGTGCTCAAGGGGATCTGTCGCCAGGACGCCCCGCCGTATCATCCCTTTCGCGAATCGTTTGCCGAGATTTGGGCTTCCATTGCTCCCGATTCGCAGCCGCAAAGTGCCACGATCGATTCGGTTCTTCAGGAACTCGTGGGAATGTTCGTCCCATTTTGGAGTCTGTTGTCCGGCTTAGGCCCGGCCAATGGTGCGTCGGCCTCGCCAAGCGATTTGTGTGCCGCCGTTTCGGGCACGTTGCGGAAGCTGGCCGAAAATCGCGGGTTGATCCTTTTTATCGATAACGTGCAGTGGCTCGATCCGGGATCTGCCGTCGTGCTGCGCCATCTCCAGGATCGATTTCCACCGGGGGGAGCTATTCCACTCGTATTGCTCTTGTCCGGCCGCGACGAGACGATCCTGAAAAGCCTGGGCATCAATGGTTGTATGGTCTCCATTCCCCTGCCGCTGCCCGCTGAACAGGTGAAGATTCTCATCGATGGTCTGGGGATCGAGCCCGACTCGGCGCAGCAGATTGTCTCCACCTTGGGAGTCGTCGCCGAAGAGCCGGGCGGCTTGTTTTGGCTCGGCCAGGCGGTTGTCGAATTGGTGGACGCGGGTGCGATCAGGCCGACTGATCGAGGGTTTGCCCTGCAACCGAGCGATTCGCCCGCAAACAAACTACCGGTTCCAAAAGACTTGCGACAACGGTTGGTTGCCAAGCTGCGCGAATCATCAGAGCATCAAGTCATTCTGGAATGCGCTGCTTTGCTCGGCCACGTGTTTCAAGTCGGCGATCTGGCCGGCGCGCTGGCCTTGGATCGCCTGGAATTGCTGCAGATACTGCACCGCCTGGAACACGACCGGCGGATTTTCCGCGATGTCCCAGGAAGCGATGACCTGTACGCATTTTCGTCAGCCTTCATGCTCGAAGTGATTCGTCAGGAGTTTGGCATCGCTGCGATCGATGGCCCCGTGCAACAGCCTTCGAAGATTGCGAAGGAGCTTCATGCCCGGATCGCAAAGACCCTCGAACAGCAGGATCTCGAATCCGCGCCCGTGATCTATGCACTGGCTCGCCACTATCATTCGGCAGGAGCCAAGTATGCCGGCAAGAGTCTGGAAACCTCCCTTCGCGCCGCTCGAGCGGCACGTGGCGAGTTTGCCTTTGATGATGCGCGTCGGTTTCTCGCGATGGCCGCCGAGTCATCGTCTGTTGCGCAGGACAATCATCGTTTGCAATGCGAAGCGTTGCTGATCGACTGCGACGAGGCCCACGTGACCGGAACAAATCGGCTTACTGTCGCCGCGCGGGGCCTGGAAATGCTCGATCAACAGAGGCGCCGGACCATGAATTAATCGTCGCCGTGACGCGAGCTTGCTACGAGGCCGGACGCGATAGCGGCCTTTCGACGTGGTTCGACGCCACGGTGCGCTGGGCGCAACGAATCATCGCAAACAGCCGATTGCCGCTGGAGCAGGCGGCCGGCTACCATCTGCTCGGTGTCAGTCTGCCGCGCGATCAACACGAAAAGCGACTCGCTGCGTTGCGTCGAGGACTTGCCATCCTGGACGAGTCGGGATCTTCGGATCGGACGGTCCTGTTGATCACCGCGCGCATCGTCGGCTCACTCGCCGAGCAATTGAGCTACGGCGATCCGACCGAGCGTGAAGAGGCTCGATTGCAATTCGAACGCGGCTTGTCGATCCGGCAAACGCATCATCTTGGCGACCTGCCGGGACAAGCTCGAGCAATTGGCGGACTGGGGCGACTGGCCTTTTTTTCCGATCCGCCCGATTACGCCCGGGCCAGGCGGTATTTCCTCGACGATCTGGCGATCGCTGAAGAAATTGGCGACAAGGCGGGCCAATCGCTTTGCCATAGCCTGCTTGCCGGGTGTGACCGCGCCGCCGGAGACTTGACCGGCGGCGCTGGCGCACTACCGACAAGCCCGCACGGCGGCCCAGGGGCCTAAAGATTGCGTTTTCGCGCTGGCGGGAATGCTGGATGTATTGCTCGAACAGAACCGGGGCGAGGAAGCTGAAGGTGTGGGTCGCGAGATTTTGAAGATGATCGGCGAAAGTCCACTGCCGCTCGAATGCATGGAGGAAATTGGGCGGATTACCGCGGTTCATGCGACCCGTATGCATGAAGATTGGTTCCTGGAGTTGGCCGACCCTGCGATCGCCAACTCGTGAGGCCGTCCCGCTCCTTTGGCGTCCATTCCGGCTTGTGCTCGCGCCACCCGGCGTAGGTGACCACCGCCACCGAGCCGAGCAACTTCAGAGTTGCTTCCCAGATGTTGATTAATCTGCCAGGGCTTAACCATTGGCCACCGACCGTCGAAGACTGGTCTGAAACATGAATTCAGTTGGCCGACCGAAAATAAACTTTGCCGATTATGCGGATTGGGTCAAGTTTGTGGGGTCCGGGGTCCGATAAGTCTAATAGAAACCATTCTGCGGCCACTTAAATTGCACAGATTGTGCATTTTACCTCCGGGAGCTTTGACTCATGCACTCTGCGGTCGTCGAGGCTGATCTGGCAAAGATTGCGGCGGCACCTCTTCCTTTCGAGGAATTGCAGGGAGCCAGCGTATTAATTACTGGGGCGAACGGCTTTTTGCCGGCGTACCTTGTGGAGACGCTGCTGTGGCACAACCGCCAGCGGCGCGGCAGGCCGACCACCGTGTTTGCCTTGGTGCGCAACGCCGCGAAGGCCCGAGCACGCTTTGCCCGTTACCGAGGCCGCGACGACTTAAATCTCATTGTGCAAGACGTTTGCCAGCCCGTGGACATCTCTGGCCCGATCGACTTCGTGATCCACGCGGCCAGTCAGGCCAGCCCCAAATATTTCGGCGTTGATCCCGCCGGAACCTTGGCGGCCAACAGTTTCGGGACGCACCGCATCCTGGAGTTGGCCCGCGAAAAGAAGTCTCGCGGCATGCTGTTTTTCAGCAGCGCTGAGATCTATGGGACACTTCCCGCCGCAAACGGTCCGATTGTCGAAACGGACTCAGGCCACCTAGATCCATTAGCGCCGCGCTCCTGCTATGCAGAAAGCAAACGCTTTGGAGAAACCCTGTGCGCCGCCTGGCACCGGCAATATGGAGTGCCCGTAAAAATCGTGCGACCGTTTCATACCTACGGTCCGGGAATGGCCCTCGACGATGGGCGCGTGTTCAGCGACTTCGTGGCGGACCTGGTGGCCGGCCGCGACCTCGTCATGAAGTCGGACGGCAATGCAGTCCGTGCCTATTGTTACCTCGCGGACGCTACGGTGGGCTACTTGACCGCATTGCTGCTGGGCACCAACGGCGAAGCGTATAACGTCGGCAACCGGCATGCCGAGGCAAGCGTGGCCGAACTGGCGCAACAACTGGCGAACCTGTTTCCAGCGGCCCGACTGCGGGTGATTCGCCAGTCCCAAGCGGCCGTCGGCTATTTACCCAGCCAGATCGAGCGGTGCGTGCCTGACACTTCGAAACTCGAGGCATTGGGCTGGCGGCCAACGACGTCTCTCGTCGACGGTTTCCGTCGCACGGTGCAGAGCTTTCGGCGAGAAGTGGAGATCCTCGAAACTCGCCCGGCTCGTCAACGGCTTCCAACGTACGGTACACAGTTTTTGGTAAGAATCGGATTGGGCTCAAAACCGCGCCTCGCTGCTTGAGAGGCCGTGTACCGAAAGCTCATCAAGAGTTACAGTCCCGGGCAATACACTTTCCATCGTGAACGCGTCGATTAGGGTAGAATTGAGGACTCGATGACCACGTCTGATCAATTGCTTAGCATGGTAGTGCCTGTCCGAAACGAACAGGATGTCTTGGACGACACCTATGCCACGCTGACCGCGACACTCGAAAAGCTCGACATGCGTTTTGAAGTGATCGTGACGGATAACGGCAGCACGGACCGTACGCCCGAAATCATGGCCCGGATCTGTGCCCAGGATCCGCGCTGGCGATATCTCCGATTCAGCCGAAACTTCGAATATCAGAACTCAATAACCGCCGGAATGCTGGCTGCGCGGGGAGATGCCATCATGTGCATCGATTCCGACTTGCAGGACCCGCCGGAACTGATTGCCACGTTTATCGCCAAATGGCGTGAAGGATACGACATCGTCTACGGCGTGCGGGAAAAACGCACCGGTGAGCCGCGGCTGCGCATCCTGGCGACGATGGGCGCCATGCGTTTCATTAGCTGGATGAGCGACGACGTCAAGCTGCCGGAGCACAGCGGCGATTTCCGCCTGATCAGCCGCCGCGTGCGGGATGCATTTGCCCAATTGCCCGAGGCGAACCGTTATGTCCGCGGCATGATCCATTGGCTGGGCTTTCGGCAGTTTGGCATTCCTTATACGCGCCGAGGCCGCACGAAGGGAGTCACCAACAATAGCTCGCTCTTTCTGATCGGCTTCATGCTCAATGCCGTTTTCAGCTTCTCGTTGAAGCCATTGCGCATGTTCAGCTTCTTCGGCGCCGGCATGCTGGCGTTGACGATCGCTTTAGGCATGGTCTACGTCGGCGGCTGGTTGCTGGCGGCGTCTCCCACGGGCATCACCGGCTTGTTGCTCCTCTCGCTCTTGAATCTGGCGGTTACCTCGCTCGGCATCGGGGTGCTGGGTGAATATATTGCTCGGATCTCCACCGAATCGAAGCGGCGGCCGTTGTGGCTGATCGACTACACGCTCAATTTCTCCGACGTACCGCTGGCCCACCCGATCGACGCGACGGTAATGCCTCCACAAATGTCACCGTGGATGACGAATGACAATCCTAGGCCGTATTGCTTTTCAAATGTGGCTTGAAGCGATCTGAATCGCCTGTGCGTTCGACGGATAAAGCCTCCTCAACTTTCAGTGCCGAAGAGGGCGACGATCAAGCCGGCCGCCTTCCCTCCTGGCCAGCATGCTCGGCCCTGGCCTTCCGACCACGCAACAGCGCTCCGCGCATTTCCCACTGCGCTGCCGCATCAAATGGGGCCTGGTATTCGACCGCGCCGCCGACCAACGTCGCCACGACGCGGCCGTTCTGGAGGACCAGCGCGTTCTTGTGGGTCGCCGGAATCCTGGCGCCGGTGGTGAGGATGCCCAGCAAATTCAAAGGGTCGGCCGCCGAGATCACGCGCCACTCGGCCTCGGGCTGCTCGTCGCGCATCTGGCGAACCGACTCGACGGCCGGCGGCAAAGCGTATTGCTCCCCAGCCACGTCGGCGACAAAGCGTCCACCGCGAACTTCGCCTCGCAACTCCAGCTTCCGCAGCGCCGGTACGAGTTCGGACCAGGCCGGCGCCGCCGTCTCGCGGGTCAAGAGTTCTCGGAAGACGACGCCGTAGCGAGTGAGCAACTGCCGGCACCAATGGTTAAGGTACGTCTCGCGAGCCGGAGCATCGACGTGCCCCGGAAAGAGGGACCATCGTCCAACCGGCGCCGCCGTGCCATGCAGACTGTTTCTCGTCCGCCGTCGACCGCTCCGCCGGCCTTGGCCCCCCTCCACGATCTTTCGCACCGCGGCAAAGGCGTCGGAAGTCACCAGCCCCAGCGCGGCCAGTTCGCGCGAGCTTCCTCTAATTGTGCTGGCAGCAATACCGTGAGCCGGGCCAACTCATTGAAAAACAGTGCCCCGCGGACGTCAATGTTTCTAAGACCTTGCGCGCGGCCGCCCGGGTCGCATCGACCGGAATGTCGCGATCGAATGGCAACATCCAATGCAAGTCTTCGCGCAGCGTCAGGGAAATGGGAACGGTGCGAGTCAGTCCGGCCGAACTCGGCCCATCGTCAGCCTCGCGTCGCGGCGGTCGGAGGCGGCCCCACACGACTTCACCGGCCATAAAAAGCTGGTCGAGCCATGCCGGATCGTAGTCCACCAGCCGCGCGGCCAGAACCCGCTCCCATGCGCCGGCCGGCAACTCGCAACCTTGCAGCCGGGCCACCGCTTCGCGAGTGCCCACCGGACCGCCGCGCGACGCCTGGCTGAGCCCCTGCCAGCGGACGAGGAACCGCCAAAAGTCGGCCGGCTCGACGGGCTGAATTTGCCGCCGCAGACCGGCAACGGTGCGGCGATGAATTCGGGCCAGCAGTCGCCGCTCACACCATTCGATGGGCGCGGTGTCCCCTTCCTTTTCGGCAGCCTGAGCCTCAGAAGTAAAACGGCCCCGCAGGACAACCCCTTGGCCTTCCAACGCCTCCAGAGCGGAGAAGACCTCAGCGAGCTGAAGCGCCAGACATTCGGCCAGTAACTCGGCGGTCGTCGGGCCGGAATGTTGCACGCGGCCGCGGGCCAGCTCGACCCACGCATCCGCGCGCGTCCATTCATGCTGCAAGTGCGGGGCAAGGACCACCGACGGCACGGCTTGAATCTGATCGAACGCCGCGTTCAATATCGGCCACCGTTCCGCGGCGATCCAGGCCCGTTTTCCACGGGGTAATTGAACGGTCGTCGCGCGGCCGGCTTCGGCCAGCTCGTAGAACCATGTTCGCCACTCGGGCTTTTCCTGCTCGGAGAGCGTTACGAGGCTCAGTAGGGCGTCGTGCAATTCATCGGCCGAGCGGACCGTCGGCCAGGCTTCGTCTCGGACCTCGGCAATTACCGCCGGATCGAGCCGGGCCAGATCTCGCAGTTCGTCGCTCGAAATGATGCGGCGCGTGGCGATGGCCCTCGTGCGCCGCTCCTCGAGCGCGGCTCCGTCGAGGAACGCATAGGGATTAGCGTTCAACAGTTCATAGCAGAACGGCGAAGGTTCGCGCGTGTCGCGCCCCACGAACTTGAGTTGCCCCGCCTGGTAGTCGCGGAGCAAGCCGATAAATCCATCGATGTCCATGGCTTCATGTTTGCAGTCGTGCATGGTCTGCCGCACCAGCGGATGGTTGGGAATGACCACGTCTCCCGAGTGATTCTCCAGACACCCGACCGTCTCCGGAAATACGGCCGCCAGCAAATCGTCCGAGCGAAAGCGCAGCAGATGGGGCGGCACTCGCCGGCCTCCCTGCTGCCGCAGCACCGCCAGCGACCTGGTCACGTTCCAACGCCAGCGGACCTGGAACATGGGAGCCACGAGCAACGCCTGTTCCAACAAGCCCTCGGCGTTGTGCGGACCCAGCATGGCGAACAGCGCATCGATTGCGAAACTATGCTGCGGCCCAATCGAGAGGACGATGCCATCGTCATCGGCGCTGGCTTGCAATTCAAAATCGAAGCTACGACAGAACCGCTTCCGCAGGGTCAGGCCCCAGGCACGATTGATCCGCGCCGAGCGGCGAATGAATCACCAACTGCATCCCGCCCGACTCGTCGAAGAACCGCTCGAATACGATCTCACGGCAGGTGGGAACCATGCCCAAAGCCGCAACTTGTGCCGCCACATAGGCCATGGCTTGTTCGGCACCCCAAGGAGTCGCGCCGCATTCGTCAAGTAGCCAGTTCGCAGCCGGCACCGTGGCAACTGGCGACTCTACCGTCGGCGACTCTTCTGATGCTGTGGCACCAACCTCGTGGGCCAAATCCACTCGCAACTGTGAAACTGCGGCCGACAACTCCAGCGTGCGGCCCGGGGCCTCGCCCAGCCAGAACGGCATGCTCGGCGCCGCCCCTTCGGCGTCGCGCACGGCCACCTCTCCGCCGCGAACATAAAGTATGCGCCACGATGTGCCACCCAGGAGAAACACGTCTCCGGCCATACTTTCAATCGCAAAGTCTTCGTCGACCGTGCCAACGAATGTGCGCTCCGGCTCGGCGACTACACGGTACAGAGCCGTTTCCGGAATCGCCCCGCCCGAGGTCAGCGCCGCCAGTCGCGCACCGCGGCGAGCGCGCAGCCGCCCGCCAATCCTGTCGCGATGCAAGTAGGCCCCGCGCTTCGAGCCGGGCGCGACTCCTTCGCTCACCATTTTCAGCACCGCCTCGTAATCGTCCGGCGTCAAGTTTCTGTAAGGCCACGCGCGACGAAGGCGGTCATACAGCGCGGATTCATCCCATTCTTCACAGGCGACCGCCGCCACGATCTGTTGGGCGAGAATATCCAACGGCAGTTCGGGCACCTCAATCCGGTCCAATTCGCGGCGGCGGACCGACCGCACCAAGGCCATGCATTCCAGCAACTCGTCGCGAGTAAGGGGAAACAGCCGGCCCTTGGGAATCTTGCCCAGGGCATGGCCCGAGCGGCCAATCCGCTGCAGAAAGATGGCGATCGAACGGGGCGAGCCAACCTGACACACGAGGTCGATGTAGCCGATGTCGATGCCCATTTCCAGTGAGGCCGTGGCCACGATCGCTTTGAGCTGACCGGCTTTCAGCCGCTGTTCGGCCGATTGGCGAATCTCCCGCGACAGGCTACCGTGGTGGCTGGCAACGGCGTCGGCCCCCAGCAGCTCGGTCAAATGATGGGCCACCCGCTCCGCCAACCGCCGCGTGTTCACGAATACCAGGGTGCTGCGGTGCGACTGGATCAGCTCGACCATCCGCTCGTAAACTTCGGCCCACTGCTCGTTCGAGCAGACCGCCGACAACTCGCTCGGGGGCAGATCGAGCTCAAGGTCCAATTGCCGCACGTGCCCCACGTCGACGAAAGTACAGTCCGCCTGGCCCTGGGCATCCACGCGCCGAGCCGACCAGAAACCGGCCAATCTCCTCAATGGGACGCTGCGTGGCCGACAGACCGATCCGTGCCGGCGGCTGCTGGCATAAGGCTTCCAGCCGCTCCAGCGACAACGACAGATGCGAACCCCGCTTGTCGCGGGCCAGCGCGTGAATTTCGTCTACGATTATGGTGCGAACGTTACGCAACGACTGCCGGCCTCGCTCGGAGGTGAGCAACAAATAAAGCGATTCCGGCGTGGTGACTAAAATGTGCGGAGGATTTCGGAGCATGGCGGCCCGCGCGGACTGCGGCGTGTCCCCCGTGCGCACGGCCGCCCGAATTGCCGGATCGCCGTACCCCTCGGCCACGGCCCGAGCGCGAATCTCGTCGAGCGGCGATTCCAGGTTGCGCTGGATATCGTTGCTCAAGGCCTTCAACGGCGAGATATAGACAACTTGGGTGGCGTCCTTCAAGGTGCCTTTGAGCCACTCGCGCCACAATCGATCGAGGCAGACCAAAAACGCCGCCAGTGTCTTGCCCGAGCCGGTAGGGGCGGCGATCAACGTGTGCTTTCCCGCGGAAATTGCAGGCCAGCCCAGTCGCTGCGGCTCGGTCGGTTCGCCGAATCGCTCGACAAACCAACGAGCGATCAGGGGGTGGAAGGTATCAAGTGGCATCGCCTTCATCATACCGGCATGGCAATCCCCCAGAAAGCCGCCGCCGCGCCGTTCATTCGCACAAATTGGACGCAACTAAGTATTTGCGTTTTGGCCAAATCAAAATGACAATGCCGGTCGCGGACACAGACGTTTACACGGGCCCGCCAGGGACCCTATCGCACAAATTGCCATTTCATGAACATCCACGCTCCTGTTCGCTTTGGATTGATCGGTTACGGTGCGTGGGGAACTCACCATGCCCGGGCGATCGCCCAAATTCCAAGCGCGGCTTTGGCCGCGATTAGTGCCCGTTCCGAAAGCAGCCGCCAGCAAGCCCAGGCAGATCACCCGCAGGCCCGCGTTTACGCCGACTTTCGGGAAATGCTTACGCAGGACGATTTAGAAGCCGTCGACGTCGTGCTCCCTTCAGATCTGCACTACGAGGTCGGTCGAGCCGTCCTGGAGTCAGGCCGGCACCTGCTGTTGGAAAAGCCGATGGCGCTTGACGTCGAGCATTGTTCGCAGTTGATCGATCTGGCCCAGGCGCGCGGCCGGCTGTTGGCGGTGGGGCACGAACTGCGCGTCTCATCGCTGTGGGGCAAGGTCAAGCAATTGGTCGACGCCGGCGCGATCGGCGAGCCACTCTACGCCCTGATCGAATTATGGCGCAAACCGTACCGGCTGGGGGCGGGAGGATGGCGCTACGACATTCAGCGCGTCGGCAACTGGGTGCTCGAAGAGCCGATTCACTTTTTCGATCTGGCCCGCTGGTATTTCTCGGCCGTCGGCGAACCGGTATTGGTCTATGCGGCCGCCAATGGCAAACGGCCGGATCATCCGGAGTTGCACGACAATTTTTCGGCCCTGCTTACGTTCCCCCGGGGCCGTTATGCCGTCATTTCTCAAACTCTGGGCGGTTGGGAACACCATCAAACCGTCAAGCTGACAGGCGACACGGGGGCGATCTGGGCCCGCTGGAGCGGCGCGGCGGATCGCACGTTCGAGCCGACCTTTTCGCTGCAGTTGCTCGAAGGGGACCGCGCGATCGATGTGCCGATCGAAAAGAAGAGCGGCGAGGTGTACGAACTCGTCGACCAGATTGCAGCCTTCGCGCGAGCGATTCGCGAAGGAACACCGCTCCCTTGCAGCGGCGAGGACGGACGCTGGTCGACCGCCATGTGCCTCAAGGCCCAAGCGTCGCTGGAACAACAGTCTCCCGTGTTCTTCTCCGCAGGAGCCGGTTGAAATGGCCGCAACGTCCTCAGACTCGCCGCGCTGGTACGCCGAAGTCACTGCCTATCAATGGCTGGTGCTGGTCATCGCCTCGGCCGGTTGGGTCTTCGACACGTTCGAAGGGCAGGTCTTCAACATCACTCGCTCTCAGATGCTCGGCCAATTGCTCGGCGCTGAGGGCACGCCGGAGGCAGTTAAATATTGGGGCGAAATATTTCTAGCCGTGTTCCTCGTCGGCGGAACCTTGGGGGGAGTGATGTTTGGCTCCCTGGCGGATCGATTCGGACGCAAGCCGACCATGACCGCAACGATTTTGCTCTATTCCATATTCTCGGGCCTGACCTATTTCGCTACCGAACTTTGGCATGTCGCCGCGCTGCGGTTTCTAGTGGCCTTGGGCGTGGGAGGCGAATGGGCCGTGGCCGCGGCCCTGGTGGCCGAAGTTTTCCCACCCCGAGCCCGGGCCAGGGCCTCCGGAATCTTTCACGCGACCAGCGTCCTCGGCAGTTGGCTGGCTGCGATCGCCGGTCTGCTGGTCGCGGCCGAATGGCGTTACGCGTATCTGATCGGCATCGTGCCGGCGCTGTTGGTGTTTTGGGTCCGCAGCAGCATCCAAGAACCGGAGAGCTGGCAGCAGGCGGAACAGCAGCATCGTCCGATGGGAAGCTTCCGCGCGCTGTTCGGCACTTGGCGCTGGGCTCGTTTAGCCGTGCTGGGCGTGTTGCTTGCCTCCGTCGGGCTCGGAACGTTTTGGGGGGTGACCGTCGCGGGGCAGGATCTCACGCAGGAATTGCTCCTCCGTCTCGGCGTGTCCCGTGAAGTAGCCGCGGAGAAGGCCAAGTTTGCCTACGGCATCGTGCAAGTCGCCGGCGGCGGGCTGGGGATGCTCTGTTTCGGGCCGCTGGCGGAGCGGTTGGGCCGGCGAGGTGCGTTTGCGCTGATGCACTGCGGCGCGCTGGCCATTGTCCCGATCACTTGCTATTTGCCGCAAACTTATGGGCAGATGTTGGCCGTCTTGCCGTTGTACGGATTCTTTACCTTAGGCATTCATGCCGGCTATGCGATCTACTTTCCCGAACTGTTTCCCGGACATCTGCGCAGCACTGGCACCGGTGTGTGTTTCAATGGCGGCCGCTTGCTGGCCGCGTCGATTCTGTGGCTATCGGCCGAAATCAAACGGCAGCCCGACGTCGATCTGCGATTGGCCGTCAGCTTGTTGAGCCTGCTATTCCTGTTCGGGCTCGTCATCCTCTGGTTCATGCCCGAGACCAAAGGCCAACCGCTTCCCGAGTGACTGTTTCCCGAATGACTTACTGGACAACCGGCTCCGACAAGCCATTCGGCTCCCCCGCAACTCACGATTAGAAATGCCAATGACATTCACCACGATGCTGCTGATGATTGGCGTGTTGGCGTTGGCCGGTTTCACGCAAGGACTCACCGGCTTCGGCTTCGGCCTGACTGCCATGGGGCTATTGCCGCGGGTCCTGGCGCTGGATGAGGCGCAAACCGTGGTGACGTTGACGAGCATCGTCGCCTGCCTGGCGATGATGGCCATGACCTTCCGGCAGGTTCAATGGTCGAGCGTCGGCCGGCTATGGCTGGGTTCGGCCGCGGGAGTGCCGCTGGGCTTCCTGCTGCTGACCGCGCTGGAGCCCTCGCCGGCTTTGCGCGTGCTGGGCCTAGCCATTTGTTTACTGGTTTTATTTGAGGCCGTCGTCATGCCCCATTATAAAATCCATTTCCCGGCCTGGTCGGTCTGGTTCATTGGGCTGGCGAGTGGAATGTTGAGCGGCGCCAGTTTAACATCGGCGGACCACCGCTGGTCGTGTACATTTTCGACCACCCTTGGCCGAAGGAGCAGAAAGTGGCGACCCTTCAGCGCCTTGTTTCTAAGCGGCGGCCTGATCCGACTGATGCTCTTGCTCTTCCACCACCGCATTCACACGGAAAACTGGACCTCGGCCGCCTGGGCCATGGGGCCGATTTGGGCAGCCATTTTCTGCGGCAATCGCCTGTTGCGATTTGTTTCGCAGCCCCAGTTGCGAATCGGAGTCCATGCCGCGTTGTTCGCTCTAGGAACTCATTACCTACTGGCCGGATGACCTTTGCTACCGAGATGAATTCTGCAACCGAATCGTTCAGGAAAAGGACGCAATCCATGAGCCCCAGCGCACCGCACGTTTCGCCAATCTCCGTTTTGGGTCAGCAAATGCACGGCGGCGAGCCGTTTCCCCTGGTGCTGGCGTGTGAAACTCCGCAGGTCAGCCTCGACGCCGCCTCCGCTTGGCTGACAGCGCACCGGGACGAGCTTTGCCAGAGCGCGGCCCATTGCGGTGCAGTGCTGTTTCGCGGCTTTCCGCTACGCACGGCTGAGGATTTCGACCGGTTCGTGGCCGCGTTTGAACTGGAGAATTTTCCTTACGAAGACTCTCTTTCCAACGCCGTGCGCGTCATCCGCACGCCGCGCGTGTTCACGGCCAACGAGGCCCCGGCGAGCGTAAGCATCTTCCTGCATCACGAAATGGCGCAAACGCCGGTCTCTCCCAGCAAGCTGTTCTTCTTTTGCGAAAAGCCGGCGGAAACCGGCGGTGCGACGCCGCTGTGCCGCTCGGACGTGCTGTGGGAACGCCTCGAGGCGCGCTGCGGCGAGTTTGCCGCGCGATTGCATCGCAAAAGGCCTGCGGTATTCCAACGTCATGCCCTCGGAAAACGACCCCAACTCGGGAATGGGCCGCAGTTGGCAAAGCACCCTGCGCCAACGACCCGGCAAGAGGCCGAGCAGCGTCTGCAGGGACTGGGATACAGTTGGCAATGGCTCGACGACGGCTGCCTGCGGGCCACGACCCCCGTGCTGCCAGCCGTGCATGCGTTGTCCCCGCGGCGCACGTCGTTCTACAACCAGTTGATCGCGGCCTATCGCGGCTGGAAGGACACTCGAAACGATCCGTCCAAATCGATCACGTTTGGCGACGGCACGCCGCTGGACCACGCGGCCGTGAACGTCGCCATCGAACTGGCCGACGAATTGACCTTCGACATTCCCTGGCAACAGGGAGACGTGGCCCTGGTGGACAATTACGTGACGATGCACGGCCGCCGGACGTTCACGGGCACGCGCAAAGTGCTTGCTTCGCTGGTGGCCGCGGGTTAAGCCGGCGACGCGGAGTCTCGCGGCGAGTTACGTTTAACACGATGTCGCGATCAAAACGGCATCCAGCCCAGCCCGAAGGCCCGGTCGACGAACCAGCAGGCGCCGCACAGCGCGATTGCGGCTGAAATGACTTTCTGGGCCTGCTTGCCGTAACGCCACCGTGCCAAGAGCATGACCAGCGGGAGCAATGCCGCGACGATGAGCAACTGCCCGGCCTCGACTCCGATGTTGAAGGCGACCAGCGAGCGGACGAGACCCTGGGTCGGCAAGCCAAGCTCGCGCAATACGCCGGCGAACCCGAACCCATGAATCAGCCCGCAGAAAAACGTGAGCTTCCAGCGGTGGGCCGTGCTTTGCACCCAGAAGTTCTCCACGGCAACATAGACGATCGTGGCCGCAATCGCCGACTCCACCAAACGGGACGGCAACTGCACCATGTCTAGCGTCGCTAGAATCAGCGTGATTGTGTGAGCGACCGTGAACGACGTGACGATCTTGATCAGCTCGCCAAAGCGGCTCACGATCAGCAGCGACAGCAAAAACAGAATGTGGTCGTAACCTAAAAAGATGTGCTCCACCCCTAGTTCGAAAAAGCTCGACATCTGCTGCCAGGGGGACGCATGCTCGTTGGAGCGCGACGCGGGTGAGCGAGCGAGAGCCGGGTGCGAATCAAGCGGAACGGCGGGCGCCGCGGCCGGGTTGTGCTCTGAGGTCGCGTTGTTCTCCGTCGTCGTCGGCGGCGAAGGCTGATAGCCCGTATCGTATAGATAATCGGGCTGCGTCTGCCGGAAAAGGACCTCGTGTTCATCCCCTTCGTGCTCAATCACTCCCAAAACCGTGTGCCGTTCACTCAACTCGTCGAACAGCTCGAATTGCACCCAAAAGTCTGCGGGTGGCTTGGGGAGCCGTTTGAAAAACGTGAAGTGGACCAGCGACCCGGCACTGTGATAATCCGGCTCCGAAATCGAGTCCCTGCTGCCGGAGCCAATTGCGCCGGGGCCGTTGGCGGCGGTCGGAAACACCACCGGCTGTGGCTCGCCTAAGAGAGCCGCGGCGCCGTTGATTTCGAGCCGCACGTGCTTTCGCAGAAACGCGAAGACGGCCGGCGCCTGGGCCTGCAGCTCGAAGGCCGTCACCTGGTAGTCGCCGTTCGCATCAAGCTTCGGCACGATGCGCTGTAGTGTCGACAGATCATAAGAGAACTTCGCTTCGAGGCTGTCGCGCGTGACTTTGAACCGGGCGTAGCTGGTATCGGGTTGATGGGCATCGGCCGGGCCGGCTACGAGCAATACCAACAAGCCGACGAAACCACCGACCCACCGTCGAAATCCAAATTCACGCATCGCGCTCACTGGCGGCTGGCCGAGGCTGACGGTTGAAATTTGATCCACATCGGCGACACCCAAACCAATTCGCCGTCCGTCTGCTCGCCGCGGACATAGTAGTAGCTGGTCTTGCCCGGTGTCGGATTAGGATCGGTCCAGGTCAAATCCACTTCGGCCTTCGATTCCGATCGACAGCGGAATCTCGACGTCGTCTTTCATCAGCGTGATCTTGGCAAACGGCGCCGTGCCCACCAGCTTCAGTCGAACGGTCGGAGGAGTGCTCGGACGCGAACTCATCCCCCAGGATGTGCTCGACACCGTCGGCCGTCGACGCGAAAGTCGGCCACGATGTTGTCCGTGGCGCCGTAAGTGTGCCGCAGCTTCATGGCCTTGACCAGGCTCGGCCGGCGAGTTGCTTTCGGCATAAACGTTCGCGTAGCTGATATGCGTCGAAACGTGGTCGCTGCTGCACTCGAACGCCAGGCGATAGCCCTTGCAGCAGCGCCAGATTCATGAACCCCTTCGGCTCCCAACCGCCGATCGAATACTCGGCCGTTCGGACAGCGCGGGCGTCCGGACGTTCGTAGTTCTGCCGATCGCCTTGATAGATTTCGACCATCGGCTCGACCTCTGGATCGTTGTCGCGCCAATCGGTTCCCATGCCCGTGGCGCTGGTGTGCGCCGCGCACACGCCGCCAAATTGCTCGCAGATAGCGATAGAGCATTTGCGTGTCGGGGGCATGAATCTCGTTGTCTCGATCGGTGATCGGCAATCGGGGCAGGGTGCGCACGCCGCGCTCGGGAAACACCACGTTGCGGTGCCCTTCCGGATAGCTCACGCTCCGCTCGTACGTGAACGGCGGCTCGAACTTGCCGGCGATGCGGAAGGCATCGGTTGTCTTTTGCGTCAGCCACCAGGTGTATTCGCGGCCGGCGCCGTTGTCGTGGTCGCCGCAGCCGAGCCAATCCATGCGCGGCCACATCCATCGCATAGCGCCACATATCTTCCAGCGGCCCGTCGTTGCCGCCGTCACCGCTGATCTCCGTGTGGCGATGGAACTCGCCGCGGATCAGTTGCAGCGTCTTGCCGCCATACTCGATGCTGTTGCGCCTGGCAGCGCGCGATCGCCGCCCGCTCGTCGATCGTGGCCTGGACGGCGCGCCGTTTGCTCCTGCGGCGGATATCTTGGCCGCTACGCAAGGCAGCGGCTCCGTGTCAGCGCGTCGGCCGAGCCCGCGGGAGCTGTGAACCGGCTCAGTAAATACGTCGTTGTCGAACGGATCGCCCGGCACGGTCCAGGCTTCGTCCGGGCCGGCCTCGGTCTTGGGTCGCGCGGACCGGGAATCGTTCTTGCCGATGGTCGGTCGAATGGGCCACGAACACGCCGCCCTCCGGCAAGGCCACGACCGCCGGCGTGTTGTACATCAGGTTGTCCGAGTTTGGCAGCAAGATCGGGCCGGTCCAAGTCTTGCCGTCGTAGTAACAGGCCCAACTCAGCCACAACGAGCCGAGCACCGGAAAGCGGAAATCGTTTTGCCGCGACTGCGGCAGAACAGCCAGATGTGCCCCGACTTGTCGGCCACGATGCGGGCCAGATTGTTGTATGCCAGGTCGCGCAGCACTTCGGCATTGCGGGCTTGCTGCGATCGATTCTGCCCTGCGGCTCGATGGCCGGCACCCGCTGGTTGTTCACCTTCTTGCGCTTCTTGGCGCCCGGCAGCGAGCCCAGGTAGCTCGCTGGCCGGCTCCATCCACTTTGCCATCCTTCCAGACGATCAGCCGATCTGCCGGCCGCGGTAAAGCGGGGTGCCCTGGTTCTGCACTAGCGCCCCAAAATTCTTGCCCCAGGTCGGGCTTCCCAATTCGTAGGAAATCCACAAGCGCCCCGGGCCGTCGTAGGTCAATGCGGGCCGGGCTTCGTAGTCGATCGTGTTGGCCACTGGGCGGCGCTCTCGGGCGAGTTCCGTCCGTGGCGCGAACTCGCGCACCCAGACGTCGTAGTCCCCCTTGTCGTAGGTGTCCCAGGCGATCGCCACCCGCCGTCCGACGAAGCGGCCGCGGCGGGAGTCCAGCAACTGCCGACTGCGTGCTCACGGCACGCTCGTCGCTCCACTGCGCCGCCCGGAGGGCCGGTTTGATGACGCTCGACAATGCGAAACACGCCCTCGCGCACCGCCTGCCAGGCCAGCCAGACGCGTCCCTGCGAGTCACTGGCGATCGCCGCGGGATTCACGTCGTTGGCGGCGTTGTGCGACAGGTTCACCGTTTCGCCCAGTTCGCCCGCCGCGTACGACCGCGCAAAGATATCAAAATTCGGGCGTCGGACTCGGTATCTTTGCGCTGGCATCGTTCCCATCCGCCGGCCAATTTACATTTTCCGACCACACGATGCATACCTTGCCGGCGCCATCGACTGTGAGCACACACTTATAGATGTCGCAGCCTCGCTTTGGTCACGCTGACCGGCTCGCTCCATTTGCCGTCGCGATGGCTGCGCAGCCACACTTGGTCGCCGCCTGGGCGTTTGACAAGAAAAGCAAAATCCTCGGGCTCTTTGCCCAATTGCGTCCGACAAAGTTCCCAATCTTGCCTTTGGCTTCGAGGCGATTGTAATCGTCGCGATTTCGCCCCGGCATATAACTTATATAAGCGACGTAAATCGTGCCGTCCGGAGCCACCGCGGCTGCCGGATAGTCGTCGTCGGTGCGACCGGTGGTCAATTGCCGTGCCGTCCCCGTTCGTTCCACCTCGACAGCCCCATCCAGCTTTTCCAGCACGTGGCCGTAAGGAATTTCCGAGAAGGCGAAATCGAAGTCCCCTTGCGCCGTCTTTACGGTCACGCGGCTGTCGCCGGTAACATCGGCAAATGAAACCAGCACGCCGTTGTCGTTCATAGGTTGGGCACCGTCTCGCTTCGCGGCGTTGGCGGCCGCCTTTTTCGGGTTGTTG
Organism: uncultured Planctomycetia bacterium; assembly: GCA_963807715.1. Lineage (GTDB taxonomy): Bacteria > Planctomycetota > Planctomycetia > Pirellulales > PALSA-1355 > CAWECK01. Next base: position 339,883 of record CAWECK010000003.1, on the reverse strand, counting down.
CCGCGCCCGACTTGAGCGACCGGATGGGTCGATGCCGTCCAACTAGCGTCGCCATTGGCCCCATCGCCGCTGGCTCCCTCGCCATTGACGACGTCGCCGGCGGTAAATCGCCAGCCGCTCAGATGGGTCACGCGTCCCGGGGAAACCTGGACGCTGCCCGCCCATTTGGTAGGGGACTTATCTTCGAGACCGAAGCGGATTCGCACGCCTACTTCGTCGGCATGAGCCCCTTTGTCCACCTGAGCCACCGCAAAGGACGATGAGAGCACCACGATCAGCCCGGACAAACGGCGGAGAGCCAAACAAGACAACGAGCGCATGGGAGATCTCGCTTAAAAAAACTCGTGGCGTTAATTGCCACTTAATTAGACCGTCAATCCGTATCGAGTCAATCAGACCTTGATTCCCTTGGCGTTCAGGATCGGCATCAGCATGCGACGCAGGTTGCCGGCGAGGATCAGCCGCCGCGGCTCGTCGGCTAGCCCGGCGCCGTAGACCTTGGCCAATTGCGAGGCGAAACTGCGACCGCCCGAGTCGCTGCCATAAATGACCCGCTCCGCTCCCAATTCGCGGACAGCCATCTCGACCAGTCCGCTCGTCGGATCGGAGCCGGCCAGATCGATCGAGATCGTAGGAATGGCCCGTACCGCCCGGATCCCCAGTTCCCAAGTTCCGCCGGTGTGTCCGCAAATCAGTGGCACGCCGGGATGGCGTTTGGCCAGTTCGACAAGGTCATACGGACTCGACTCGCCCGGATACGTCGTGCCGTCGGTCTTGAACCACGTGTGCTGGAAGATGACGGCTTTGAGGGCCGCGGCCCGCTCGATAATGGGATCGAGGTCGCCTTGCGCTGCACTTCTTGGCGACCCACAGCTTGATGCCGACCATCGGTCCGTCGCGGACGCAGCGGTCGATTTCGGCGACGCTCGCCTCGATGTGCTCGCCACTGACGTAGACAAATCCGAAAACGCGGTCCTGATGGTGCTCGAGGGCTTGCAGGACCTGATCGTTTTCCTCGCGAAGCTTCTGCGGGGTGGGGTTCTTTGACCACGGCATGCCCATGTACACGCAAAGCCGCTCGATGCCCATGCGGTCGGCAATCTCGATCAACTGCCTCGTTCGCTCCTGCGGCGTGCGGCCGTTGACGCCCGAGAGATGGCAGTGCAAATCCCAAATGACATCCCGCGCGGGCGTTGGGCTTTCGCCGCGGCCGTCGTCCGTCGCCAGGGTTTCATCGGCGCCAAAGGGATTCATGCCCAGCCCTAAGAGGCCCAAAACGCCCGCTTGAATGGCAGCGCGACGGCTGCATGTTGGCCGAACGAATGAAAACTTTGCATGACTCATTGTATCACTCCCTGGATAAGCCAGCCTCAGGCCAAAATCTTTGCGACCACTTCGCCGTGAACGTCGGTCAGCCGATAATAGCGGCCCTGAAACTTGAAGGTCAGGCGGGTATGGTCCACGCCGAGGCAGCGCAGGATCGTGGCGTTCAAGTCGTGAACGTGTACGCCGTCTCGGACGACGTTGTAGCTGTAGTCATCGGTCTCGCCGTGGGTAATGCCCGGTCGAACGCCACCCCCCGCCAACCACATCGTAAAACAACGGCCATGATGGTCGCGGCCAAAGTTCGTCGCGGTAAGCTTCCCCTGACTGTAAGTCGTGCGACCGAATTCGCCGCCCCAAACGATCAATGTGTCGTCGAGCAAGCCACGGCGCTTAAGATCGATCAGCAGCGCGGCAGACGCCTGGTCGACGTCCCGACTCTGCAACTGCAGGTTCGTCGGCAAGTTGTAGTGCTGATCCCAGCCGCGATGGTAGAGCTGAATAAACCGTACCCCGCGCTCGGCGAGCCGCCGCGCCAGCAAGCAATTGGCGGCAAAACTGCCGGGCGTGCGGGCATCGCGTCCGTACAGATCGAAGGTCTCGGCCGTTTCCTGTTTCATGTCAGTCAACTCTGGCACCGATGACTGCATGCGATAGGCCATTTCGTACTGCGCAATTCGCGTATTGATTTCCGGATCCAGTGTTTCGGATTGTTGTTTCTGATTCAATTGGGCCAGCGTATCGAGCATTCGCCGGCGATCTTCGCTGGAGACTCCCGCGGGATTCGAGAGGTACAGCACCGGATCGCCACTGGAGCGAAAGCTGACGCCCTGATGATTCGACGGCAGGAAGCCCGAGCCCCACAGTCTCGCGTACAGTGGATCGGCCGGCGACACGGCGCTGCCACGCGAGATCAGCACCACGAATCCGGGCAGATCCTGGTTTTCGGTGCCCAGGCCATAGCTGATCCAACTGCCGAAACTAGGACGGCCCGGCTGCTGGTGGCCTGTCTGAAGAAAGGTGATGGCCGGATCGTGATTGATCGCCTCGGTCTGAACCGACCGCACAATGCACAGATCGTCGGCCACGGTGGCGAGCCGCGGCAGCAATTCGCTTAGCCAGGCTCCCGACTGCCCATGTTGCGCAAACTTGAACGGTGACGGTGCGATCGGCAACGTTTTCTGGCCCGAGGTCATGCCGGTCAGCCGCTGATTCATGCGAACCGACGCAGGCAACTCCTCGCCGTGGCGGCCTGCGAGCATGGGCTTGTAATCGAACAGGTCGATTTGCGAGGGCCCCCCCTGCATAAATAGATAAATCACCCGCTTGGCCCGCGGCGGCAGATGCGGCTCGCGCAGCACGCCTGGCACGCCCACGACAGGTTCGAACCCGGCAGCGGATCGGGCGTCCTCAGCCAACAACGAAGCCAAGGCCACCGTGCCAATGCCGCCAGCCGCGCGGCCGAAAAACTGGCGCCGCGTGACGGCCAGATTCAATTCATCCGAGGGGTGCATTTCCCGTTTTCCTCGATGTCGTTTTGCCCGCATCCATGTCGAGTAATAGTCAACGCCTGATAATACTTAATGTTGGGTGATGGTTTCGTCGAGGTTCAAGAGCACGCTGGACGTGATCGTCCAGGCGGCAAGTTCGCACCGGTCGAGCGCCGGTTCGAGCGGCGCTTCGCCGGCCGAGAGCACCGCCTGGGCCGACTCAGGACGATCGCGGTAGGCAGCCAGTTGATCCTGGTAGACCTTTTGCAAAGCGGCGGCTTCGTCATCTTTGGGCAACCGGCCGGTCACCCGGTGGAAGCCATAGCGAACTCGGTCCGCGGGAAGGGACCCTCCGTCTCGCAAGATCGCGACGGCCAGGCCGCGCGCCGCCTCGACATACGTCACGTCGTTGAGCAGCACGAGCGCTTGCAGCGGAGTATTGGTCCTGGCCCGGCGGACGGTGCAGACTTCCCGGGTAGGGCCGTCGAAGGTGAGCATCGCCGGCGGCGGAGACTGACGTTTCCAGAACGTGTACATGCTGCGGCGATACAATCCCTCGCCGTGGTCCGGCTCGTACGACTGGTCACCGTTATACGACACGGCTTCCCACAGCCCGCCCGGTTGATACGGCTTGACGCTTGGCCCGCCGATGCGCTCGACCAACAGACCGCTCGAGCGCCAGTGCCTGATCCCGAATGATTTCAGCCGACAATCGGTAGCGCGGCCCGCGAGCCAGCAAGCGGTTTTCGGGATCGAGCTGCAGCAAGTCGGGCGTCAGACGAGACGACTGGCGGTAGGTCGCGCTGGTGACCAACAGCTTCATGAGTCCCTTGACGTCCCAGTTCGATTGCCGGAAGTCGCACGGCCAGCCAATCGAGAAGCTGCGGGTGCGTCGGCATTTCTCCCTGCAAGCCAAAGTCGTTGGCGGTCCGCACCAAACCATCGCCGAAGGCCAGTTGCCAGTAGCGATTCACCGCCACTCGGGCAGTCAGCGGATTGGCCGGAGCCACGAGCCAGTTAGCCAAGCCAAGACGATTTCGCGGTATATTCGCCGCCAACTCACCCAGCGCCGCGGGAACACCCGGCGAAACTTGTTCCCCCGGTTGATCGTATTGACCTCGCATCAGCACGCGCGTGGGCCGCGGCGAGTCCAATTCTTGCATGACGGGGGCCGAAAGAACGGCCGCGCGCACGGAGTCCTCTTCGCTGCGCAAGCTGGCCAATTCCGCCGATAACCGCCTGGCTGCATCCGACGCATGATGGGCAATGTAATACGTGCGAAGCGCTTCCTTGTGTTGCTTGTTCCGTTTGTCCGCGGGCGTGTCGATCGCGCCTTGGAGCATTTCGCGCCAATAGATGGTTTCGATCTCGGCGGCGTCGAGCGCGCCGGTCGAAAAGCCGAAATTCATCGAGGCCCCCTTCAAAGCCGACGCCCGTTGCTTTCCAGGCAATCCGCCACGGCTCATCAGTCGCAATCGGGCCGGACAGCGTGTCGCGTTTCACCATCAGCGGCTGCAGGCTGCCGTCGACGAACACTTTCAATCCCGCGGCCTTGCCGGAGCCATCGTAGATGATCGTCAAATGCCGCCACTGGCCTGTCGGGAACGTCTGTTTGGCGACAACTTCAATGGCGCTGGTTCCCCATTGATGCACCAGATTGATGCGCGGCTGGGATTTATACCACAGGATCTCAAACCCGCGCGCGTCGGCCGTCGTAGTCATCTTCGACACAACGCAACTGGAAGGAGCGCCGTCGGGTCGGACCCAGACCGCCAGCGTAAACGGCGTGCCGGTGTCGAGAGCCGGCGGTTCCGGTAGCTCGATATATTGAGTGGCGTCGAAGATCGCGGCCGCGCCCGGATGCCGGGACCGAACGCCAACGTGCCGACGGAACTGCCCACGCGCCGCTGCGGCCCATGATCGGCTCCGTCTTCGTTAAAATCGAAATGGGCCACGCTGCCGGCGGTCGTTATCTGCGGAAGCTCGTCAACGATGGTCTTCTCCCAGGCGGACATTTCGTTGCTGAAGTCCGCTTCCAGCCCGCGCAGGCTCGCCTCGCACTGGATTCGTTGCTCGTGGAGTTCGGTCAGCCGGCGTTGTTGCTCCTCCGTCGGAAGCGATAAGACCGGAGGCGGACTGCCCATTTCCTTAATCAGCCCTTTTTCCTGCACGTTGTTGAAACAAGCAAAAAGCTGGTAATACTCCGGCTGCGTGATGGGATCATATTTGTGGTCATGACAGCGAGCACAGCCGACGGTCAGGCCCAGCCAAACCGTGCCAACCGTATCCACGCGGTCGACAACATAGCCGACGCGGTATTCTTCGTCGATCACGCCGCTCTCGTTGGTGGTCATGTGATTGCGGCTGAAGCTGGTGGCGATCTTCTGGTCGAGCGTCGCTTGCGGAAGCAGGTCGCCGGCGAGCTGTTCGACCGTGAACTGGTCGAACGGCATGTTGCGATTGAAGGCTTTGATGACCCAGTCCCGCCAGGGCCACGACTGGCGAACGTTGTCAGTGTAGTAGCCGTTGGTATCCGCGTAACGAGCCCCATCGAGCCAGTCGAGCGTCAAGCGTTCGCCGTAACGGGGAGACGCAAGCAAGCGGTCGACGGCCTTTTCGTAGGCACCCGGCGACCCATCGGCCAGAAAAGCATCCAGTTCTGCAAGGGTCGGCGGCAGACCGGTCAGATCGAGCGTCACGCGGCGCAGCAGCGTCTCCTTGGGCCCTTCCGGCGACGGCCCAAGCCCGCGCCCCTCCAATTCGGCCAGCACGAAATAATCGACGGGGTTGCGCGGCCATTCGCTACGGCCCACAGACGGCAAGGCCGGTTGCACGGGGGCGATGAACGCCCAATGAGGTTGATATTCGGCCCCCGCTTCGATCCAACGCTTAAGCAGTTCAATCTCGCGCGTAGAGAGAACCGAACCGGACTTGCGCGGCGGCATGCGTTCGTCGAGATCCTCGGCGGTGATCCGACGATACAATTCGCTTTCAGCCGGTTTGCCGGGCACGATCGCTCGGCAACCGTGTTGCTCAGCGACTGCGTCTTCGCGTCGATCCAGCCGCATCTCGGCCTGGCGGTGGGCCGCATCCGGACCATGGCAGCGAAAACACTTATCCGACAGGATCGGCCGAATGTCTCGGTTGTATTCAACGACCGCCGGCCCTGTTGGCACCGCGGCTGGCAGCGACTGGCCGGCTGAAAGAACGACGCACAGGCCCCAGGCGAGCCGAGAGAGCCAGGCGAGATAAACGAGGAGACTCGCTTGGACGGCTGGCTCAACTTTTGCGCCCACTCGCTTCATTTCGTGTCGCTCCCTGCCGTCACGCAACCAGGTCGTCCGCCGACAACGCCACCTAGACGCCATGCTACACCGGCGATGGCCGCTCGCAAACGCGGTTACCGTATTCTATCCTGGATTATCGCGGGCGCGGCTCCGCAGTCGGCAAGAATGCTTACAGGACGGAACGTCGCTGATGCGGGTTGCAATCTGCGCTCGGCGGGGTTTAAGCTGTTGACGAGAGGCTGACACCTCGCCACCCGCCGGCTACTGCTTCCCAACCCCAAGGGAGTCCCCCCATGCTCCGCTGGTTCAACTCTTTGCGCGAAACGCTGTACCTGGCGTCGTTGTTCTGCACCGCCGCGCTGGCTGCTCCAACGGTGGCTGGCGAGGAGCCCGCCGCAGCCAAACCAGAACCTGCGGCGACAAAGCCGCAGTATCAGTTCGAGGGAATCACGGTCGCCGCCGCCAGCGCCGATGAACCGCTGGCGTCGGAACTCGCGATCGACAAGGCCCTGAAGTATCTCGACGACGGAGCCTTGGCCTGGTCGGGAGCCAGGAAGTGCGTCACCTGTCATACCAACGGCCTGTATCTCACAGTCCGGCCGGCGCTGACGCCCCGCCTTGGCCCGCCGGAGGCCAAGGTCCGGCAGTTCTTCGTCGATACGCTCAAGGTGAAGCAAGACGTGCCCGCCGAGACTTTGAAAAAGGGAACAACTCCCGAACAAATCATCTATCTCGCCGCCGGACTGGCCGAGTGGGATCGCCACGTCACGCATCAGCTTTCACCCGAGACTGACGCGGCCTTGCGGCTCATGTTCGCGATTCAACGCGAAGACGGCACGTGGGGCGCAGCCGCTTGCTGGCCCCCCTACGAATCCGATTCCTATCACCCGGCCACGGTCGCCGTGATGGCCGCAGCCGCCGCCCCCACTTGGCTGGACAATCTGAAAGATGAACAGGTGCTGGCCTCGGTTGAGCGGCTGAAGAAGTATTGCGCACGACGGAGCCGCCGCACGACTATGCCCGCGTGCTGCTGTTATGGGCCTCAGCTCGGATGCCGGGACTGATCGACGATGCTCGCCGGGCCGAACTGGTCGCCTTGTTGGAAAAACATCAGCGCACGGACGGCGGCTGGTCGATCCGCTCGTTTGCCGAGCCCGAACAATGGGGCCAGGGGAATCGGGCCGCGAAGCTCCGCGCGGAGCCGGAGTTTACCAGAGAGCCCAGCGACGGCCACATGACGGGCCTGGCCCTCATCGTGCTGGCCGAAAACGGCGTGGCGAAGAATGATCCCCACGTTGCGAAAGGAATCGCCTGGCTGAAAAGCCACCAGCAGGTCTCGGGCCGGTGGTGGACCCGCTCGCTGAATACGGACACCTACCACTTCATTACCTACAGTGGTACGGCGTATCCTCTCATGGCGATGGATCGCTTCGACGCATGGCCGGCGTCGGCCGCCGGAAAATGAGGGCTCGCGTATCGCTTCAACGCGCATGACTTCAAACCAAACTCTTTAGCGGACAAGCCAGACCGCAACGGCCTGAGACCTAATGAGGATCCCATGGATTCGCTCATCGATGTGAACGTGTATCTATCCCGCTGGCCGTTTCGCCGGACCCGTTACGACGAAACTCCGGCACTCGTGGCGAAGCTTCGCAGTCAGGGCGTGGTTCAGGCCTGGGCCGGCAGCTTCGACGCATTGCTGCATCGCGACATGGCCGACGTCAATTCGCGGCTGGCCGACGAGTGCCGCCGGCACGGCGATGGATTGCTGCTCCCCTTCGGCGCGGTCCATCCCAAGCTGCCCGACTGGGAAGAAGACGTGCGCCGTTGCCAGGAAGAGCACAAAATGCCGGGCATCCGCCTGCACCCCAATTATCACGGCTACAAGCTCGATGACCCGGAGTTTGCGCGGCTACTCGATCTGGCCGCCCAGCGAAACTTGATTGTCCAGATCGCATTGACGATGGAAGACGAACGGACTCAGCATCCGTTGGTTCAAGTGCCGCACGTCGACGTGGCGCCCCTCGTCGAACATGCCCGCCGGCTGCCGACCCTGCGACTCGTGCTGCTCAACGCCTTCCGCAGCTTGCGGGTAGAAAAAGTGGACAAGTTAGCCGCGGCAGGCGTCTGCTTCGACATTGCGACGTTGGAAAACGTGGGAGGCGTTGGCAACCTGGTGCAACAGATCACGGCCGATCGCGTCCTGTTCGGCACTTACGCTCCATTTTTCTATCCCGAATCGGCGATTCTCAAACTCCAGGAATCGCAACTCGGCGGCCTCGGGCGCCAGGCGATTGCACAAGACAACGCCAGGAAACTGCTGGTCCGGAGTTCGTGAATTCAATTCGCTTACTGATCCGTGGCCGCCGACTCTTCCGCCGCCGTTGCCCCGTCGCCGCGCAAGTCCTGTTTGATCGCCTGCACTTGCTCGGCTTCAGGTCGCTTCTTGTAATAAGGGTCCAGCGGATAGCAGCCTGAAATCAGGCCGTTGCGTGGAGCCGTGGTGCAATCGCTGAACGTACGGCACACTTTCTTGCGCGTCAGTTGCCCGCGCGAGAGCGTATCGGCCGGCAATTCAGGATAGGAAAGGACCATCCGCCCGAGACCTACCGCGTCAACCCAATGCTGCCGCACGACCGCTTGCGCCACATGCGGCAGGTAATCCTGCAAGTACGAGTAGCCCGTGCCGACCATCGGCAGATCGGGCACGGCCTGCTTGCAGCGACGGGTCGCTTGGATCTGCCGGGCCACGCCGATCAAGGGATCTTCCGGCGGCAGATATCCGTCGCTCGGCGGAAAGATCGCCGGCCGCTGAATATGCGGATTGTAGTAAGGGCTGCCGCAGGAAAGATTCACGCAGGCCACCCCTTCGTCGCGAAGCACTCGCAACAATTGCACGGGTTCCGTCAGGTCCATCTCGCGCGGATCGAGCGGAGCCACGCCGAAGCCGTATTCATACGGCAACAACGACGCATACTCCATCGGCCGTCCCACCTCGCGGCTCGTCTCATAGGGGAGCGTGTCGAAGGCGCTCAGCCGCACCCCGATCATCAGGTCGGGATACTCTTGCCGGATGCGGCCGATGATCGCCCGCAGCAGCCGGGTGCGGCCGTCGAAATCACCGCCGAACTTCCCGGGCCGCACTCGGGCACTCAGGAATTCATGCAATAAATAGCCGTGGCAGCACTTCACGTCGACAAACTTGAACCCGACCTCGCGAGCCAAGCCGGCGGCCACCACATACTGATCGATGAGCCGCTCCAAAAGGTCGTCGGTCCAGACAATGCTCGTGTCGCGCGGGTCGATGCCGAATTTCGCATCCAGCAGCGGATGGTGATACGCGATGCGCGGCTCGAGCTGCTTGGAGTTCGGGCGCGAGAAACGACCCGAATGCGTGAGCTGCAACCCAACCAACAGGTCGTCGCAAGGGCCGAACGTTCTTCGATGCGCGGCCAGCAACTCGTCCAGCAGCGCTTGCAGGCCGGCTCGGGTGGCTGGGATGGCCATGGTCTGACATGGATTCGCTCGGCCATCTTCTTGCACGGCGGCTGCCTCGCCTCCCCAAATCAGCTTCGCGCCGCTAAGACCGAAGTGCCGCCAGCGCCGCAGAGTGTGCTCGCTCGGCGTGCCATCGCGGTTCGCATCCCAGCCTTCCATGGCATGAATGCACCAGCGATTGCCGACGCGAAAACTGCCCAGCGAGAGCGGCTCGGCCATCGGCGATCCTTCGCCGGCCGTGAGGATCCGGTCGTCCAACGGCAAGTCGACGGCCAATTCCTCAAGCCTCGCACGCAGCGCCGCGACATTCTTCAATTGGCCGATTTTGGGGTAATTCATAATCTTGATCTTGCGCCTCGCCAGCCGCATCTCGACCTCAAACATACGCGATTATGCGCGTAGGCCTCGTAGGATTTCTACGGACACATTCTGTTGTCGATGAAGAAAATGATCTACGGATTATGGGAAGGGAAAGAATCAGACGGAAACACCAAGGTGCCTCCGGCGGGGCGGCCCGGCCTGTTGCAGCTGCCGCTGCCTTGCGCAACGCCGCCTTGCAGGCTTGTTGGGTGGAGGACACCACTTTCTTTTCGAAGAGCGAGCCTGCAAGGCGGCATCGACGGAGGCAGCGGTAGCTGCAACAGGCCGGCGGCCCCGCCGCCTCACGTCAAATTTGGCAGCACGCCGCTGGCGTCGCCGAGGAACGCAGCGCGGACGTCGATCCGCTCGAGGAGTGCCATCCATAAATTGTTGAGCGGCGTCTCCGCGGCGTAGCGAATATGACGGCCAGGCGTCACGCTGCCGCCACCGCGGCCGGCCAACAGCGTAGGCAGGTTGTTGTGCGAATGGGCATTGCCGTCGGAGTTGCCGCTGCCATACGCCACCAGGCAGTGGTCCAACAGCGTCCCGTCTCCCTCCTGCACGCTCTTCAATTTGCCGAGCAAATAGGCAAACTGCGATATGTTGAAACGATCGATCGTGCGGATCTTGCTCTTCTTCTCCGGATCGTTGGCGTGGTGCGAAAGCTCGTGATGTCCCTCGGGCACGTCCAAAAACTTGTAAGCCAGGTTGCTGCCTTCGTTGGCGATCAGGAAAGTGCAAATGCGAGTCACGTCGGCTTGGAACGCCAGCACCATCAGGTCGCACATCAAGCGAATGTAGGCTTCGCGCTCCGGCGGCACTCCCGGCGGCACCGGGAAATCAGGGGCCTTGATCTCGGGCAACGTCGCGGCCCGTTGGATGCGCAGTTCCACGTCGCGGACGGCTGCGAAATACTCGTCGAGCTTGCGCAGATCCTGGCCGCCCAATTGGCGCTGCAAGTCTTTTGCGTCCTCCAGCACCGCGTCGAGCACGCTGTCGCGACGCACCGCCTGCGCGCGGTCCGTTGAAGCGTCGGATTTGAACAACCGCTCGAACACCAGGCGCGGGTTCACTTCCTTCGGCAGCGGCGTGGTGGCCGAACGCCAGGCCATCGTGGACGAATAGACGCAGCTATAGCCCGAGTCGCAATTGCCGGCCATGCCTCCGCGCTCGCAGCCGATTTCCAACGACGGCAGCCGTGTTTGATCGCCGATCCGGCCGGCAGCCAACTGGTCGACTGAAATGCCGCCGCGGATGTTGGTGCCACTGGTCTTGCGCGGCTGCGCGCCGGTGAGATATGCCGCCAGCGCACGGGCATGGTCGCCGCCACCGTCTCCGTGATTACGGGCCTTGTCGGCCGTCAGACCGGTCAGCACGCAGAAGTCCTGGCGATGTTCTTTCAGCGGTTCAAGGCACCCCGGCAGTTCGTAGTCGGCCCCTTCTGTTTTCGGAGTCCAGTTTTCGATGTCGACCCCATTCGGCACGTAAAGAAATGCCAACCGATTGGGCGCGGTTTGTCCCTGCGGCGCACCGGAGGGCGCGGACGCCCAGGCGGACAGCGGGCCCATTGCCTCCAGCCACGGCAGAGTGAGGGCCGCCCCCAGACCCCGCAAAGTCGTTCGGCGTGAAATGGTTCGGCTCATTTGGCTCCCTCTTCCTTCTTTTCTGCAACCGCGACGCGGTGTCGCTGGCTTACTCTTCTTCCGCTGCCGCGCTGGCTCCGCGACGCAGGCGGAACGGATCGCTGCGAGCTATCTCGTAGCATAACGTAGAAACTTTGTAACCGCCCGTTCGCATCGCGGCCACGATTCGATCGACCGCTCGATCATCGTAATACTCCAAACCTCGTCCGAGCGCGAAGGTCAACAATTTTTCCGTCAGGCAGCGGGCAAACGCGTCTTTGTTCTCCGCCAGGATCTTACGCAACTCGGCGGGTCCCCGGAAGGTCTTTCCGCCAGGTAACGTGCCCGACGCATCGATCGGGTCGTTGCCGTCTTTGACCCGGTAGACTCCCACCGCGTCGAAGTTCTCGAAGGCAAAGCCCAGTTGATCCATTTTAGCATGACAGCCCGCGCAGGCCGGATTCGCACGATGCTGTTCCATCCGTTGCCGCAACGAGCCGGTGAGCTTGTCTTTTTGCTGCTCCAATTCGGGAACGTTGGGGGGCGGAGGGGGCGGGGGCTCGCCCAGCAGTTGCTCAAGCACCCACTTGCCCCGTTTGACCGGCGAGGTACGGGTCGGGTTTGACGTCGCGGTCAGAACGCTGGCCTGCGTCATCAGGCCGCCACGGATGCCGTCGGTGAAGGTAACTCGCTCCCACACCTGTTCGCCGCTGAATTTCTTGCCCCCGGGAGTTTTCTTGGATTCCCAGGTGTTTCCCAGGGTGTCGGTCACATGGTAGAAATTTGCCAACGGCCCATTCATGAATGTGAAATCGGAATCGATCAGGTCGAGGATGCTCCGATCTTCGCGGATGACGGCGCCGAGAAACAATTGCGTCTCCCGCAGCATTGCCTGACGGACATTTTCGTTGAACTTGGGAAACAACGTCGAGTCGGGAGAGAGCGTCTTCAGCCGTCCCAGTTGCAGCCACTGCATGGCAAACTGGTCGACGAGGGCGCGGCTCTTGGGGTCTTGCAGCATGCGGCGGACCTGAACGTCGAGATGGCTCGCGAGACCGCCTTGCGCCGCCAGCGCGAACAGCTCGTCGTCCGGCATGCTGCCCCACAGGAAATAGCTGAGCCGCGACGCCAATTGAAATTCGTCCAAGGGGCGGGTGTCGGGCGAGGTCGGCCGGTCGTCGAGTTCGGCGCGAAACAGAAACTTGGGGCTGGCCAGCACGCTTTGAATCGCCAGTTGCAGGCCGGCTTCCCATTTCTCGCCGCGCGTAGGTCATCGAAGACGAGTTTCGACAGCCGATCGACTTCGGCCTGCGTTGCCGGACGCCGGTAAGCGCGAGTGGCGAAACGCTGGAGAATCTCGCGGGTTTGCTCAGCTCGCGGTTTGTCCGGGGTGCATTCCAAGAAGTGCCGCATTGCATGCGGACGCACATCGAGCGGTCCGTCGACGGCCAACGCTTGCAAATGAACCGTCGCGATCGGCTCGTCGTCCGGGGTTTTGATCAGGGCTATGCCGACACGTTTCACTTCCTCCGTGCTTGAAAAGGCGACTTCAATCGTCTGCAAGTGCTTGGCCTCGCGCGCGGTTATCTCGTACGTGCCCAGGATGCGTAGCGGCCGAAGGGTTGCCACGCTCGAACCGAAGAGGGGTTCGACCTGGGCATCGCTGGCGGCGTCGGCAACTTGTGGACTGGTGATAAACAACGCAATTTTGACCGGAAGATCGTCGTCTCGCTCGGCATAACAAGTGACTTTGAATACATAGTCATCGGGCGCGGTCAAAATCGTATCCAAGTAAACCGGGCCGGTGTCTGCAGGCCGCTTGCTCGGCGCGGTTGATAATTCTCGAAAGGGGGTCTTGTGTTTTTCGCCGGGCAGCGGCGGCCGAGTAATGCTCCCACGATCTCTGCGGCTGTTCAGCTTTGGGAGTTCGACAAGCACCACTTGCTTGGCAATAGTTTCGGCAGCCGCCAGGTAACGTTCCATCAACACCGGAGACATCGACAAAACGTCGCCGATGTTGTCGAACCCGTGGCCGACGTCGTCTGCCGGAAAGTCGTCGGCCATGCCGGCTTCGAGTCCGTAGAACAAATCGCGAACCGTGGCATCGTATTCGGCCCGGTTGAGACGCCGCATGGTCACGCGGCCCGGGTCGGGCTTGGCGTTGCGGTCGTAGTCGTCAAAAACCGCGCGGACCGTCCGGATGAAGGCTGCGGTCTCGGCCTCGGTGGGCTGAAGCTTGTCGTCCGGCGGCATCGATTCCCCTTCGACCACGTCGAGCAGGTCTTCCCACGTCTTTCGCTTGCGCAACAGATGATCCAGCGAGCGCCACCGCCGAAAGCTTCAGTCCCGCCTTGGGAGTTTCGCCCGCGTGGCATTCGACGCAGTACCTGTTTAAGTAGGCGTGGATCAGCGGCAACCGGCCCGACGTCGCATCCTCGGCACGTGTGGAGGCGCCCCATTGCCCGAGCACCGCGACGGAAACGGCCATCGCAAAGGTCGAGCGCCAGTGGCGGCGGGTGAGAGACATATCGGACGAGGCTCAAAGCGGGGCGAGCGGGGCAGGGTGGTAGGCGGGCAGGGGGCACGCAACGGGCCTGCCAGTTATTGTACACAAACACGGTCCCAGCGGATGCGCCCAACTGCCGCAAGTTTTGGTTGCGTTGAACGCAACGTGTTCGCGGTCGGAAACCCAGGGAAAAACATGCGATTCCCGTAGGGCCGGCTGTGAAAGCCGTCGCGAAGTTTTTCTCGCCGGTGGCTGTGGCCGGGAACAATCGGGACGTGCTACCGCGGCCGGCACAGCCGGCCCTACGGCATGCTTCGTGTAGGCCCTTCTTCGTGTGGCATGTCCCTGAGTCCTCGAAGGGCGTGGGCATGCACAGCCATGCGTTTTCTCATTCACCACGCCCTTCGCAGGGCTCAGAGCGTGCCACACCGGACCTGGCACCGAAATTCCTATCCAGAATCGCGATTCGGCCCGTTTTCGGGTAAGCTTGGTACGCGATTGCGGCAGAACGAATTTGGGTAGGGCGATAAACCAGGAAAACGGCGCATGACCTCAAGCATTGTCAAGTTGGCTCCTTCGATTCTCTCGGCCGATTTTGCCCGGCTCGGCGAGCAAGTGGCCGAAGTGGAGCGGGCCGGAGCCGACCGGATTCACGTCGACGTCATGGACGGCCACTTCGTGCCCAACCTTTCGCTCGGCCCGCCAATCGTTAAGTCGCTGCGGCGCGTGACGCGGCTGCCGCTCGAGACGCACCTGATGATTACGGATCCCGATTTCTTCCTGGACGAATTCGTGGCGGCCGGCTCGGACTCGTTTATGGTCCACTGGGAGGGAAACGCGCATCTGCACCGCACGATCCAGCGGATCAAAGCCCTCGGCAAGCGGGCCGGCGTGGTGATCAATCCGGCGACCCCCGCGTCGGTTTTGGAGGAAATCCTCCCCGACCTCGACCAGGTTCTGGTCATGACCGTCAATCCGGGCTTTGGCGGTCAGCACTTTATCGCGAGCACCCTGGGCAAGATCCAGCGCGTGCGGCAAATGATCGACCGGGTCAATCCAAACTGCGAGTTGGAACTGGACGGCGGCATCGATCCTATCACCGCGCCGCAGGGCGTGGCGGCGGGCGCCAACGTGCTGGTGGCCGGAACCTCCATTTACGGCAACCCGGCAGGAGTGGCGGCGGCGATGGAGCAGTTGAGGCGCAGCGTGCAGTGAGGTGTCGTACGCCATCGCCGCGATGAGTGCTTGCTCAAAGCCCCAAAGGAGGCTTTTCATCGCCAGCCGCACCCAGGGACGGCAGTCCCTGGGCTTTGGCGCGCCGCGCCGGCTTTGGCCGCTGGTGCCGAACAAAACGGCGGGGCCAGGTCGATCAGCGCAATTGCGCCTTCAGCCATCGGTCCTTGTTGGCCGCATAAATTTCGCGGCAGATGCGGGGCACATCGTAGGTAACTCGCCAGCCTGGATAGTGACTGGCAAATTTATCGACGTTGCTGACCCACCAGATATGATCCCCCGTGCGGTTCACACTGGTGTAGGTCCTCTCGAGCGCGCGGCCGACGGTTTCTTCGGCAATCTGGATGGCTTCCAGCATCGAGCAGTGGCTGGTCCGGCTCCCACCCATGTTGTAGACCTCGCCGCAACGGGGCGCCTGGAAGAAATGATCGAAGGCCGAAATCAGATCGGCGCTGTGCAAGTTATCGCGAACCTGTTTGCCGTTGTAGCCAAAGACGGTGTAGGGCGTGCCGGTCGCCGCGCATTTGACGAGATATGCCAGGAACCCGTGCAATTGCGTGCCCGAGTGATTGGGCCCCGTCAGGCAGCCGCCGCGGAAACAGGCCGTACGCAAGCCGAAGTACCGGCCATATTCCTGCACGGCGACGTCGGCCGACACTTTCGAGGCGCCAAACAGGCTGTGCAGCGACTGGTCGATCGACATGTCTTCCATGATCCCGTCCCGGTATCGATGCTCGGGATGGATCTCCCAGCGCGTGGCTTGCTCCACGAGCGGCAGTCGGTTCGGCGTGTCCCCATAAACCTTGTTGGTCGAGGTAAAGATAAAGGCCGCCCCGGGAGCGTGCCTGCGCGTGGCTTCTAAGAGATGCATGGTCCCCGGCGCATTCACCGAAAAGTCGGTAAGCGGCGACTTCGCGGCCCAATCGTGCGACGGCTGCGCGGCCGTGTGCGTCACCAGCGCGATATCCTTGCCGTAAAAGCGGAACACGCGGTTGATCGCGGCCTTATCGCGAATGTCGATGGGCTCGTGCTGATACCTATCGCCCAACCGCTTTTGCAACCGGCGGCGCTGCCAGACGGTCGAGGCGTTCTTGCCGAAAAACTTCTTCCGCATGTTGTTATCGATGCCCACCACTTCCAGTCCGCGACCGGCAAAATGGCAGGCAGCCTCCGAGCCGACCAATCCCGCGGAACCTGTGATGATCGCTACAGACATAGATTTTCCGGCCCAACTCGTTAAGGTCAGATTGCTTCAGTCCTCGGGTACGATTTTAGTTCGCGCTCGTTCAAATAACAAGAATGCGATGACATTGCGATCCAGGAAGTCTGCGCGATACGAAATGAGCTTTGCCAAGACGTCTCGAATCGGCTGTTCGTTCGCGTTCGTTAACCGTCTCTTCAGAATGAGATTGCGGACGACGCGCACCCTAGGGAGGATTCACCGCCGGTAGCGCTATTTTGCTACTTGCGGCCGGTCTAGCAGGGAAAGCAGATAGTGCCCGTAATCGTTTTTGATGGCCCGAGCCAGCCGCTCGAGTTGTTCGGCGGTAATAAAACCCTTGTGATACGCAATCTCTTCCAAGCAAGCGATCTTCAGCCCCTGCCGCTGTTCGATCGTTTGTACGAAGTTCGCCGCCTGCAACAGCGACTCCGAAGTGCCGGTGTCGAGCCACGCAAAACCGCGGCCGAAGCATTCGACCCGCAGTTGGCCGCGCCGCAGATACTCGCGATTGACGTCGGTGATCTCCAACTCCCCACGGGCCGAGGGCCGCAAACTCGCCGCGATCTCGAGTACCTGATTGTCGTAAAAATAGAGCCCTGTCAGCGCGAATCTCGACTTGGGCACGTCTGGTTTTTCCTCAATCGAAAGCACGCGGCCCTGAGCGTCGAATTCGACCACGCCGTAACGCTGCGGGTCTTTGACCGGATAGCCGAAAACGGTGGCCCCGCTCGCTTGGGCCGCCGCCGTCGCCAGGATCTGCTGAAATCCCTGCCCATAGAAGATGTTGTCTCCCAACACCATCGCGATCGAATCTCGCCCGACAAACTCGGCTCCGATGATGAACGCCTGAGCCAGTCCGTCAGGCCGGGGCTGTTCGGCATAGCTTAAGCTCAGCCCCAGTTGCGAGCCGTCTCCCAACAAGTGCTCGAATCCGGGCAAGTCGTGCGGGGTGGAAATCACCAAAATGTCGCGAATGCCGGCCAGCATCAGCGCGGCCAGCGGATAGTAGACCAGCGGCTTATCGTAGACCGGCAACAGTTGTTTGCTGACGGCGAGCGTCATTGGGTACAGGCGCGTCCCAGATCCGCCGGCCAGAACGATTCCTTTCTTGCAACAGTTCGGCGAGGTCATCAAGGCTGGGGCTCCAGGGGGGCGTTGGGCTCGGTCACCGATTCCATCAGTTTACCCACCGGGCAGGCCGCGTCGCCAGAAACTTATCTCCGACCATTCTGGTGCATGAAAAGCGCCCCGAGGGGCAAACGCTCGGACCGGATTCACCGCTCCCCTGGGTAAATGCCGAAGAACACTCGGAATGCCCGCCGTTGCCCCCGCCAAACCTCGCCGTTCCCCCCGCCAAATATTGTCATTTCCCCGCCAAATATGGTCGTTTCCAGCGATTTTTCGGCACGGATCGGCTGCTGAGCTGCGTGAGCGGGCCAGACCCCAAAGTCATCCCATTTTGAAATGCCTCCCGGCGGGAGGTACGGGCCGGCCGGACACGCCGCTCCAGATTCCGCAAACCGCAAACTCGCGGTCGGCCTCCCTGCCGACGCCCGGGGTTTGAAAAATTACTTTTTTGAAAATATTTGAATCGGCTCGGCGAGAGAGTATTCTAAGTGGGCCTTCCCATCTCGTCCGCGCGCTACCTTGCCCGATACCCCAGCCAAGTTCTATTTTGTTTTAGTAAGTGTCCTGTGTTGGATTTGTGTTGAAACCGAAGTTCGCTGTTAGGTGACTTGCTCGCGCCCCAGCGCGAGAGTTGCGCCCCCAAGCGGCGCCACGACCGGAAAGACTTTCCACTCGTTTCCGCACCTTGTTTGTTCTCCTTGAGTTCATTAGGCGCAATCTAATGCTCCACGGGTACCTGCACACTGTGCTTCGCTGGTCGGCATGCACTGCCGTCATCGGAGCCGTTCTCGTTAGTCATGCTCTGGCGGCCGACGGCGCATTCAAAACGGGAGACTGGCCGTTCCTTCCGCTAGCTCGGCCCGCAGTGCCCCTTGTCGACGATACAGTACCCCTTATTGGCGACACAGGGCCTCTTATCGACGATACCGCGATCGAGGATTCCGCAACAAACCACCCCGTCGCGGCGCAAGCGATTCAAGTGAGCGCGACGGCAAGAAGCAACTTTAGAAAGAACGCCGCCACAAAACCGAAGGCCACCCGGCTTGGCCGAAGTTGGGTGAAAAACCCGGTCGACGCCTTCGTGCTCGAGCGGCTCGTTGCGAGCGGGTTGCGTCCGAATCCGCCAGCCGAGAAACTTACGCTGCTTGCGACGCGTGACGCTCGACTTGCTGGGTCTGCCGCCGACTCCCGCGGAACAAGTGGCCTTCCTGAACGACCAATCCGCCGACGCCTACCTTAAGGTGGTCGATCGGTTGCTCAGCTCGCCCAATTACGGAGAGCGTTGGGCGCAGTACTGGCTCGACCTGGTCCGTTATGCCGAAACCGCCGGCTTCAAGAAGGACGATATGCGGCCCGACGCGTACAAATATCGCGATTACGTGATTCGCGCGCTTAATCAGGACCTGCCGTACAACAAATTCATCGAAGCAGCAATTGGCAGGAGATGAGTTGGAGCCCGACAATCCCGATGCCCTGATCGCCACCGGGCTCAACCGCCTGTTCCCGGAAGAGACGAACGCATCGAATTTCGTGCAGGCCCGACAAGCCATTCTGGACGACGTCACCGAAGTCACGGGCCTGGCATTCATGGGCCTGACGATCGGCTGCGCCAAGTGCCACGATCACAAGTTCGATCCGATCTTGCAGACCGACTTCTACCGGTTGCAGGCGTTCTTTGCGCCGCATCCTGCCGGACGACGACGTACCGGCGGTCACGCCCCACCAATTGAAGCGGTACGAAGACAAGCTTAACGCGCTGGGAAGCAGGCGACGGCCGGCGTCCGCAAGCAATTTGATGAACTGCTGGATCCGGAGCGGAAAGAGGCCGTCGAAGCGGCCGTCGAGGCCTGCGATCCCGGCCACGCAACTGGCGGTGGAAACGCCCGCGGAAAAACGGACGCCGCTGCAAATGCAGTTGGCCGAATTGGCCGACGAGACCGTGCAAAAGAAACTTCGCCGGATTGAAGACGGCCTCGACGAAGACCAGAAAAAACGCTACGCCGAATTGACCGAAGAGCTGGCCAGGTTCGACTCGTTGAAGCCGCAGCCGCTGCCGACCGCGATGTCAGTTACGGACACCGGCGTGCAAGCGCCGCCGACCTTTTGTCTGGCGGCGGGCGACTACAATAAGCCGATGCAAGAAGTCACGCCTGGCTTCCTGCAATGTCTCACGTTGCGCGAGCCGGAGATCGTGACTCCGGCCGCGGCGCCCCACTCGACCGGCCGCCGCTCGGCATTGGCCCATTGGCTTACCCAGCCCGATCATCCGCTGACGGCTCGCGTGATGGTGAATCGGATATGGCAGCACCATTTTGGCGTGGGAATCGTCGCCACGGAGAACGATTTCGGCGAGATGGGAAGCCCGCCTTCGCATCGGGACCTGCTGGACTGGCTGGCGGCGGAATTCGTCGTCGAACGGCTGGAGCATGAAAGCCATGCACCGGCTGATCGTCACCTCGAATACCTATGGTCAGTCTTCGACCGTGGATCCGCGGCGACGACGTGCATGCCGCTGGCCCTAAAAACCGACCCCGACGACCATCTGCTGTGGCATTTCCGTCGTCGCCGGCTGGAAGGCGAAGCGATCCGGGACGCCGCGCTGCAAGTCTCCGGCCAACTGAATCCGCGCATGTACGGCCCAAGCGCCAAGCCCGAACTGCCGGCGGTTATGCTCAGCAGCCGTTACTCTTGGGAAGCCGATGCGAACCCGGAGGATCGAAATCGGCGGTCGATCTATATCATTGCCCGGCGCAATTTGCGTTATCCGCTGCTGGCGGCGTTCGATCCGGCCGACATGCACAACAGTTGTGCCCGGCGCTCCTGCACGACGACCGCTCCCCAAGCGCTCACGCTGCTGAACAGCGACTTCATGCTGGATCAGGCCCGGCATTGGAGCGGCAACCTGCTGGCCCGGTATCCGGAAGCTGGCGTGGAGTATGATCGCGGCGGCGTATGTCGAAGCCTATGGCCGCCAGCCAACGACCGACGAGATCGCCGCGGCGGACGCAGTTCTTGGCCGAGCAGGCTCGGCGAATCGCGTCGGCCGCCGAAATTAGCCCCGACCTTGCTCCCCGAGCCGACTCCGCAGGCCCTGCTGCCGGCCAACGCCGCGGCGATCGTTGATTTGTGCCACGCAATCATGAACTCGACCGAGTTCTTGTATGTGGACTGAAAGTCGGTCTTAAGAAGCAGCCTATGGCACGCTCTCAATCGTCAGTGGGTTGCGGACGCTGTGAAACTACGGCATCGCGTCGCGACTTCCTCGCTCGGGCCGGTGGCGGACTGGGCGGACTGGCGCTCCTGTCGTTGCTGGCCCAGCATAGCCCCACGGCGTGCGCTGGGCCGAGCGAAAGGCCGTCAATCCCCTCGCCCCCAAGCCGCCCCATCATGCCGGCTAAAGCCAAGAGCGTGATCTGGTGCTTCATGGACGGCGGGCCGAGCCATATCGACCTGTTCGACCCCAAGCCGCGCTGGCCCGGTATGCCGGGCAGCCCCTGCCGCCAAGCTTTCCGCGTCCGATGACCGCCATGGGCAGCACGGCCAACACGCCCGCTGCTTGCCTCAAAGCGCAGTTTCAAGCAGCATGGCGAGTCGGGCATCTGGGTCAGCGACTGGTATCCGGAAATCGCCCGCATGCGTGGACGACATCACCGTGCTGCGCAGTTGCCATGCCGACGGCCAGACGCACGTCGGCCAGCGTATTTCAGATGAACACCGGCACGCTGCTGCCCGGCCGGCCCTCGGTCGGCGCCTGGGCCTTGTATGGGCTGGGCAGCGAATGCGAGAACCTGCCGGGTTTTGTCGTGATGACCGATTACCTTTCCGACCCGCCCGGCGGCAACCGCAACTGGGGCACCGGCTTCATGCCGGCGACCTATCAGGGAACGCGGTTTCGGCGAAGGCAACACGCCGATCATCGACCTTTCGCCGGCGGCCGCGCATCACCGATGCCCAGCAGCGTGGCAAGATCGACTTCGTGCAGCAGTTGAATCGGCGCCACTTGCAGTTGCGCGGCGAAGACGACGACCTGGAAGCGCGGATTGCCTCTTACGAATTGGCCTACCGCATGCAGACGGCCGCGCCCGAGGCGGTCGATATCAGTGGCGAGACGGCCGAGACGTTGGCGCTCTATGGCCTTGACCGCAAGGAAACCCAGCGCAACGGGCAGAACTGCCTGCTGGCTCGGCGGCTGGTCGAGCGCGGCGTCCGCTTCGTGCAATTGTACATGGGCTCAGGCACGCGTTGGGACGCTCACACCGACGTCGAAGGCAACCACTCCAAACTGTGCGATGAAACCGATAAACCGATCGCCGGACTGCTGCAGGACTTAAAACGGCGCGGACTGCTGGATAGCACGTTGGTGATTTGGGGCGGCGAATTCGGACGGACTCCCATGAGCGAAAGCGGCAACGGCCGTGACCACAATCCCTTTGGCTTCACCATGTGGTTTGCCGGCGGCGGCGTAAAGCGTGGCCTGACCTTTGGTACAACGGACGAACTCGGTTTGTACGCGACCGAAGGCAAATCCCATGTGCGCGACATTCACGCCACGATTCTGCACCTGTTCGGGCTGGACCACGAAGCCCTGACCTTTCCGCACAACGGCCGCGACGAGCGATTAACCGTTGTCGGCGGTGCTCCCATTACGGGAATTGTCGCGTAGTGCGTCTGCCCATCCTCTCTTCTTGCCGGACATCGCCGAGTACCACTCTGCGTGACGCCACGATTCTGAAGCAGGCAAGATGCATCGTTATGGCAAACTGTCCTGTTGCCAAAAAGTCGACCAAATCCCTCGGTCCAGGCCAACCGATGTATCGTGACGCTTCACACAAAGTTGACACCTCTGGAGCCCGCCCGGCATGGACGCTATCAGACTGCGCGAACTGGTGCTAGCGAACCTCGACGGACTTGGACGCGGAAAGGCACGCTGGGTAGGTGAACGCCTACTGTTTCGTAACCGCTATTATGTGGGAACGTGTTTCGATTTCGAGGGTATTTCGGCGATTTGGCTGTCCGATGCCGCCGAGGTTCGGTTCGTCGATGAACGAGGCACCCTGCTCAAAGCCGTACCGGTCACTAGCACTTGCGCGGTTGCCGCAAAAGCGGCCTAGTGCCCCGTCCAGGCTAAATATTCGGGTTGCCAGAACCGTCGATTTTGGAGAATCTCCGCGTCAACACGGAGGTTCCAATGAACAAAAAGTATATCGTGCGGCTCACGGACGAAGAACGGGCGATTTGCGAGGCGACCATCAAGAAGGAAACGGGCAAGTCGGAGAAACTGCGCCGGGCTACCATCTTGCTCAAGGCCGACGCCGACGGGCCGGCTTGGGATGACGCCAGGATCAGCGAGGCGGTCGGTTGCAGAACGCGGACGGTCGAGAACGTACGGCAAGCAATTGTCCTCGAAGGCTTCGAGGGGGCGCTGTTTCGCAAGAAGCGAGCGACGTCGCCGACGCCGAAGTTGCTTGACGGCGCGGCCGAGGCGAAGTTGATCGCCCTGCGGTTGGGCAAGCCGCCCGCCGGCTTCGGTCATTGGACTTTGCGGCTGCTGGCGGATCAAATGGTGGAGCTGGAGATCGTGGAATCGATCAGCCCCGAGACGGTCCGTCAGACGCTTAAAAAAACGGCATGACCAAGCGGAAAATCGAGTACTGGGTGATTCCTCCTGACGCCGACGGCGAGTTCGTCGCCAGCATGGAGGAGGTGTTGGAGACGTACCAAAAAGCCTACGATCCCAACTGCCCCGTCGTGTGCATGGACGAGCAACCGGTGCAACTCATCGGCGAGACGCGTGTGCCGATCCCGGCAACCAAGGAGCATCCGGAGCGGGTCGATTACGAATACGAACGGAGGGGGACTGCCAGTATCTTCATGTTCGCCGAACCGCTCTCCGGCTTCCGCCAAGCGACGGCTCGGCCGCGCCGCACCAAGGACGATTGGGCTCATGAAGTCGCCCATTTGCTGGACACCCGCTATGCGGGCGGCGAGGGAATCACGTTGGTCTGCGACAACTTGAACACGCACACCAAAGGGGCGTTCTACGAAGCGTTTCCGCCCGAGAAGGCCCGTGACTACGTGAGGCGGATCCATTTCGTTTACACACCCAAGCACGGCAGTTGGCTCAACGTCGCGGAATGCGAGCTGAGTTGCATGACAAGCCAATGCCTGTCGGACCGACGGATCGGCGACCTCGCGACGCTGCAATCCGAAATTGCCGCCTGGTCAACCCGCGTCAACGCGAAGCAACGAGCCGTCGATTGGCAATTCACGATCGACAACGCGAGAGTCAAATTGAAGCGGCTCTACCCGAAAATTTAGTCTGGACAGGGCACTAGCACGGCGATTCAAGAAGCTGGCTGTACGACCGTCGAAGGAGCCGACGACGGCACCGGGCCCACCTGGGTCGCCCCGATCTTGGCGGCGAAGATATCGTGCAGCTTGCGAGCCGCAGGATCATTAGAGGCTAGCTGAACCGCCTTGTCCAATTCGCGCACGGCCTGTTGCGAGTAGCCCAAGTATCCGTAGTGGAATCCGAGCAAGAATCGTAGCGCCGGTGAACTGGGCTGCTGCGTGGTGGCCGTTTCGAGCGACTGAAGCTGCTGCGTGTAGTCGCCGACATTGCCGTAAAGCTGCGTGGAATCCTGCACGGCCAAACCCCATTTTTCTTCGGGCAGCATGCCCATTCCGATGTGAATGGCGCCCGCAGCTTCGCGATACTGTCCGACAGCGAACAGCGCCTGACCGAGCAACATGACCACTCCGCCGTTGTTGGGTTGATCGACCAAAGCATGGCGAAAGTCGTTCACAGCCGCTTGATAGCGGCCGGCCCGAAAATCGGCGTCGCCTTGCGACCTGTAATCGATGCTGCCCGCGGCGGCGCTAGCGGCCTGTTGTGTATTTGCGGTCGGCGCCGAAGCCAGGCCGTAGACCCCGTTACCGTAGCCGTTTCCATAGCCGCCATATCCATTTCCATAGCCATTTCCATAGCCGCCGTAACCGCCATAGCCCCCATAGCCGCCGTAGTAGCCCAGTCCGAAGAAAGGCCAGCCAGAGCCGCCGTATCCGCCATAGCCATTTCCATAACCGCCGTAGCCCCCGTACCCGCCGTAGCCATTTCGCCCGTAGCCGCCATATCCGCCGTATCCTCGGTTACTGCCATAGAGGGCGTAGTTGCCGTAATTATTACCGAAGTTGCGATGCGCAAAATTCCCGGAACGGTTGTAGGCGCCACGCGCACCGTGCAAGCTGCCGGCCAGATTGTGGGCCACCTGGTTTCCACGACCGTTGGCCGCACGATGCATCTGGCCGCCGTGATGCCCGGCGGCAGCATAGTGTCCGCCGGCGTGGTTGCCACCAGCGTGATGAGCGCCGCCGTGAGAAGCCATGTGATGCCCGCCACCATGATGCCCGCCACCATGATGCCCGCCGCTATGTCCGCCCCCGTGGCCGCCTCCGTGACCGCCGCCCCCGTGGCCGCCGCCCCGCGCGAAGGCACTCGCTGGAAGGGTCAGGGCCAAGAGAGACACTATGGCCAAGGTCAGAAGGGTTGATCGCATGGCGGGCCTCGCTTTCAAAATAAGGGGAGAAATTTGTCTCTGCTTGATTTACGCGGCGGGCGCCTTCCGAGTTTTTCGCCGCAGATTACAAATCCGTGAGCAGTTCCCGCGACGATAAGCCGAGAGCGGCACCGCACTGATGCAAGCTCGCCACGGCAGGCTAGTGGACCCTGCGCGGCATGGTTATATTGCGTTTATCCCTTCTTAGGCTCTTTCGACCCGCTATCCCGGATACATTCTAGCTAATGGAGAAACGCACATGGCAGTGAGCCCCATTCCCCCGGACTACCACACGGCGACGCCCTATTTGATCGTCAACGGTGCGGCCCGCGCCTTGAATTTTACAAGCAGGCGTTTGGAGCCACCGAGTTGTTTCGCCTGGATGGCCCCGGCGACAGAATCGGCCATGCGGAGATCAAGATCGGCGATTCACCGATCATGCTGGCCGACGAGTTTCCGGAGATGGGGGCACGCGGCCCGCAGTCTCTCGGCGGCACGCCCGTGAGCATCCTGCTGTACGTGGCCGACGTGGACGCGGCGGCCACGCGAGCCGTAGCCGCCGGCGCCAAGGAAGTCAGGCCGGTCAAAGACCAGTTCTACGGCGATCGATCCGGTGTTTTCGAAGATCCCTTCGGCCACAAATGGAGCCTGGCGAGCCACATCGAAGACGTTTCGCCGGAGGAAATGCAGAAGCGATTCGAAGCCATGATGAAAGGGCAGGGGACCGGCTAGCGAGCCGTCAACCTGAGCCACGGCCGTCAGCCACCCGAGCCTCGGGCAGCAACCCGGGGATTCCCAAAGGAGCGCGAAATGGCGAACGATCTGGTGGCCGTCGGCAATTTTCTGTTCGTGCCTGAGGCCGAAGCGGCGCGACTGCATTTGCAGGAAGAGGGAATTCAGGCTTATCTGTCCAACGCCGAGTTGGTAAACATGGACTGGTTTCTGGGAAACGCCACCGGCTACGTCAAGATCCTGGTTCCCGACGACCAGGCGGTCGCGGCGCGCGAAGTCCTGGAAACATTGCGATCTCAAAAACAAGCCCGCGCGCGAGACTCTTCCGCGGCCATCGATGGATCCGTTTGCCTGTCATGCGGAGAGAAGCTGCCCGCGGAACAGTCAACGTGTTCGGCATGCGGCTGGTCGTATGTCGCGCAGCACGAGGAAGAAGACGCCGTTAGCCATAGCGCAACTGTTAGCGATGACGCATCACTCAGCAGCCAGGTAGTGCCCGAAGAGGACGAAGCGGCCAAAGACGAAGCGGACGAGGACGCCGAGGAGCAAGCCGAGACTAGCGTCACGAATCGCCGGTTGCTAATCGGCCTTTTCCTGGGCGGTCTCATCGCACTCTGGCTGCTGCCGCTGCTCAGAGCCGCCTTTCGACGCCAGCTGTAATAATCCGCCGAAAGGCCGTGCCCCCTGAACGCCGAGCGTCAGCCCGGGGATTCTTGCCTCAGTATCGTATGATGCCGCGCTGGATCGCGATGGTGACGGCGTGGGTACGGTCGGTGGCGTGGAGTTTGGCCAGGATATTCTGCACGTGAATCTTCACCGTGCCGCTAGCCGTCCCTAGTCGAGCGGCAATCTCTTTGTTGGCGAGGCCCTGAGCCACGAGGGACAACACCTCAACCTCGCGCGGAGTCAGCGCGTGTTGCGGGAAATACTTCTTGAGGCGTTCGGCCACTTCCGGCGGAATGAGATGCCGCTCGGAGTGAACGAGGCGAATCGCACTGAGCACCTCCGTGTGTACCATCTCCTTGAGCAAATAGCCGCGCACGCCGGCTTCCAGAGCCCGATAAATGTCCTGGTCGCCGTCGAAACTGGTCAGGGCGATGATCTTCGCATCCGGGAACTCGCCCCGAATGATCCTCACGGCTTCGATGCCGTCCATTTCCGGCATCCGCAAGTCCATCAGCGTGACTTCGGGCCGAAATTGCCGGAAGAGCTGCACGGCATCGCGCCCGTTGCCAGCCTCGGCGACCAATTTCATGTCGGCCTCATTGCCCAAGATCGAGGCGATACCCTTCCGTACCAGCGGATGGTCATCGACGCACAAGACGCTGATCGGTACTGAAGGATTACCGGGCTTCATGCTGCGGATTCAAAGTGACAAGGAGTGAACAAGAAAATCGATACGGAACAATCCTATAGATTCAACCATAAAGCGGAGTTGAGTTTTGTCCATCAACTCTGTGTCAGCCGTGGCACAAAATGCCCGTTTGATGCGGGTTTACGGTGCCATGCGGCTCACAATATTCTCTGCGGACTCTTTGCGGATGAGGCGTGATTGTTCGTTTGAAGCAGCGGCAAGCCGAGAGTCACCTTCGTACCGTGTCCCGGCTCGCTCTCCAGATTCAGGGCGCCGCCGATTTGGGCGGCACGCTCACGCATGCCGATCAGCCCATAATGCCCCGGCTGCGGGCCATCTCCGGCGGAGGCGTTAAAACCAACTCCGTCATCTTTTATTGTAAGGTAGAGCATTTGCGGAGTGCAGTCCAAAGTGACCTCGATCGTGCCTGCGCCGGAGTGCTTTACGCCGTTCGTCACGGCCTCTTGTAGAATCCGCAGCAGGTGGTACTGAATGTCCGTCCCGAGTCCCTGCGGATTGCCATTCAGCTTGAGTTTTAGCCGCACGTCTTGCGTTTCCGTAATGTGCCTGGCGGCCTCCGCGATCGCGCCGGCCAATCCTGGATCGCCGTTCGGGGCACTGCGCAGTCCGGCCACCGAGCGCCGCGCCTCTTGCAAACAGACCCCGGCATCATGAATGATCTCCTCCAAGGTGTTGCGCTCCAGCGAGGGGGACAGCCGCACGGAAAGAGCCTGCATTTCCATGGTCACCCCGGAAAACCCTTGCATCAGTGTGTCGTGCAGTTCACGGGCGATTCGGCTGCGTTCGGCGACCACCACCTGCAGTTGCTCGCGAATTCTGCGGACGCGCAAGCGATAGGCAGCCCAAACCGTCAGCCCGACCGCGGCGCCGCACAGCGGCAGGAACCAGGGATTCTGGTAAAAGTAAGGCTCGAGCGTGAAGATCACCGGGCTGGAAGCCGCGTTGACCGATCCGTCCGTAGTTCGCGCCGTCACGCGAAACCGGTAATCCCCAGGAGGCAGATTCGTATAAAACGCCTCGCGCCGCGTACCCGCCTCGATCCAATCCTTGTCGAACCCTTCCAGCTTGTAACGAAAGGTGATGCGGGTGGGCGAGATGAAGCTGAGCGCAGCGTAGCGGAAATTCAAGTTGGTTTCGCCGGGAGGCAATCTCCGCACCTCGTCGGGCGGCTCGACCTTGCCATTGACGATGACTTCCTCCACCAACACGGGGGTCGGCGGTATGTCGCGCTGTAAATGATTCGGATCGATGACGATCATCCCGCGGGTCGTGGAAAACCAAACACGACCGTCATGCGTATGGCACACCGTCGGCTGGACTCCGCCCTTGCACTCAATCGTGCGCAGCGCGTCCATCGGACTGAACGGCGTGCTAACAAGCCGCTTGATCTTGCCCGCCGCGAGTTTCCGCAAATCGGCGCAAGCCACAAAAAAAATCCCCTTGCTGCAGGCCATCCACAAGCGATCTTGATCGTCGGTCACGATGCCAAAGATATCGTCGTCGAACAGACCTTCCTTGGTCGTGAAATTGAAAAACTTGTCGTGGTCGAGCAGCGCAAGCCCACTTCCCACGGTGCCCATCCACAGTAAGCCGTCGGCGTCTTCATAGAACGCATCGAACTGTCGATGCGCCAGGCCGGGTTCTGCCAGCCGTTGGAATCGATCGTCGGCATGGCGGTATAAACCGCCGTCCTCGGCAGCCGCCAGCAGCGAACCGTCGCTGCGCGAAACCAGCGCCGGATGGACACCTTGAGCGTCTCCGGGGCCCCCTCCGGCCGCACAAAGCGGTCGCCACGAAGCTCCGCGATTCCGGCGTCCGTGCCTGCCCACAGGGCCCCGTGCCCGTCCCGGCATAAACACCAGACGGTATCGGCAGGCAGGCCGTCCTGGGTGGTATAAACTTTGTTCATCCCTGTTTGAATCGCTGAATCGGCTTTCCCGCGTGATTCAATGTTCAGGCAGTTCAATCCCTTATCGGTGCCGACCCACAGTTCTCCTTTACGCGCCATCCGCCAACGTGAAGATCGTATCGCTCGCCAATCCGTCTTTGCTGGTCAATACGACGAACCGGCGGCCGTCGAAACGGCCAAGCCCCGCTCCCAGAGTGCCGACCCACAAGTTTCCGGAGGCATCCTGCAACACCGGCCCGGCCTCGTTACTGGGAAGTCCGTCCCGGGTGGTGTAGAGCATCGTGCGCCGGTCGACAAATTGATTCAGACCGTGTTTGGTTCCAACCCATAGACTTCCTTCGCGGTCTTCGCAAAGCGTGTAGACGGTGCTTTGGGACAATCCGTCCCGGGGCCGAAAGCTTTCGATTTCAAACGGCTTCCCAGCAGCGTCCGCCGGCTTGGACTTGGCGTCGGCAGTAGCGCGATGCAAGCGGCTGAAACCTTCTTTGGTGCCGGCCCAAAGTGTTTCCGCCCGACCTTCGGCCAAGCACAGCACGGAGTCGTGCGCGAGCCCATCTTCGGTCGTGATGCACTGCTGTTCGCCATCCTTCAGCCGCAACAATCCATTGGACGTGCCGACCCAAATGGCCCCGTCGTGACTGCTGAGCAAAGCCTGGACAGAGCCGTGCGGCGGGAGCGCCTTGAGCGAAACGCCGATGAATTGGGAATCTTTCCAAACGCTTAGTTGATTACCGTCGCCGCCGATCCATAACGCACCATCCTGGGCCTCGCAAAGCGCGCGCACGCTATTCGTGGCAATTCCATCGGCTGCACGGTAAACCGCAAAGGACGGCGCGACCGAGAGCGGATCCGTATCGGTCGGGAAGCCATCCGGCAAAAGGGTCGGCTTTGCCATTTTAGCCAAACCGTCCGCGGTTGCGATCCATAAGGATCCGTCACGAGCGGTAAGGCTACAGCGAACGTCATCGGAAGGGAGCCCCATGGCTTGCGTATATCGCGTGGCGACGCCATCTCGCAGCCGAACGAGTCCGGCTCCGTCGGTCGCCAAGCAAAGCTGATGCTCCGCATCCTCGAAGATGTTTTTCACCCACAGATTCTCGAGCGACGCACCGCTCGTCTCCTTCACCATGGTGAATCGTACTCCATCGAAGCGGATCAGTCCGGTTTGGCTTCCCAGCCAAAGGTAACCGTCTTGCGTCTGGCGGATGGAAAAGATCGTCGCTTGCGGCAATCCCTGCTGGACCTGCCAGATGCGCTGCAAGCACTGCAATAACGTTCGATTGGGATCCAGCGCATGGGCCTGGCCTGTGGGCAAGGCGACCGATACGACCAGCAGCGCAACGAAGACCGGCCACCGAACTCCCGACCGAATGGCACTTCCTACCCTATCCCGGGTGCGATGCGGAACTCCATGCGCGATCAAACCCCGGCGCGAGGCGGTGCGCCACGGCGCCGCCTGACGAAACCTCTCGGTGCCGCGCCGCTGGAAGCCTTGGCAAGCAGTTGAAATGTCCATGTGAACCGTTTCTACTGGCTTAGGTTTCTGCTGACAATCGGCGGCAGCTAACGCGAGCCGTCGTCAGCTTTCCGTCCCCATGAACGAACAAGTTCTTGGCAGGTACCCCGATTGTATGAGATGTGCGGACAGCCGATTCGTTAAAAATGATGAAAAGCCGACATCGCGACCGCTGGCGTCGCAACGAACCGGTCGACTAAACTATAGCTGGAAATGAAATGCCGCGAGAGACGGAACTACTGGCCGTTTAAGAAGATATGCCGAAAGACATACGATCCAAATCGCCGGTGTGGCGTACAATACTACAGGCACGGAAGCGCCTGTCGGTACGTCCATTCATGCCGTTGGATGATGTGCGTCCTCTAGCGACGGCCCTCGGCTCATCACGGAACCCAAGCCATGATCATCAAGGCGGTGGATTTGGAGGTGCCCGTGCAGCCTTCGAAGCGTGAATCGCTACCGTCCCAGCCCGCGTCCCAGCCGGTAGCGCGGCACGGTGCTGCGCGTCGGCCGGCGCCGAAACGCACTCGTGGAGTCTTTGCTACCATCCTGCGACTGCTGGTGTGGACAATCGTTCTCGGTGCGGGGAGTTACGGCGTGTACTACGGCATTTCAACAGGTGCCATCACGAAGGACAGCGTTTCAACTTCGATAGCCCGCGTCACGCAATGGCTGAAGGGGAGCGTGCCCCCTCCGGCGACCACCAAACGAATCATCCCCGTGGAAACGACCACGGCCCTTAAAGGGGACATGGAGCTCTATCTCAAGCAGCTCGGCTCCGTCACCGCATTATATACCGTGACGCTCCATTGCCGCGTGGACGGGGAACTTTACAAGGTCGCGTTCACCGAAGGACAGATGGTCCATCAGGGGGACTTGCTGGCCGAAATCGATCCTCGCCCGTTCCAGGTGCAACTCAAGCAAGCCGAAGGCAACCTGCTTCGCGACCAGGCTTCCTTGAAAGTCGCCCAACTCGACATGGACCGTTACATGGCATTGCTCGGCTCCCGGTCCGTCACCCAGCAACAAGTCGATGGCCAGAAAGCCCTCATCCAACAGAGCGAAGGAGCGATCAAGACGGACGAAGGCCTGATCGAAAGCTCCAAGTTGAACTTGAAATACTGCCGCATCACGGCTCCGATCAGCGGCCGCATCGGTCTGCGCATGGTCGATCCGGGAAATATCGTCCACGCCAACGACTTGAGCGGGCTGGCCGTGATCACCCAGTTGCAGCCCATCACGGTCGTTTTCACGATTCCGCAAGATGACATCGCCCGGGTTCAAAAGAAGGTGAACGCCGGTGAAAAGTTGGTGGTCGACGCTTTCGACCGCGAATTCACCACCAAGCTGGGCAGCGGAACGCTGATGGCGATCGACAACCAGGTCGATACGACGACCGGCACCGTGCGGTTGAAAGCCATCTTCGACAACGAGGACAACATGTTGTTTCCCAACCAATTCGTCAATGCGCGACTGCTCGTGGACGTTCGGCACGACGCGGTGATCGTTCCGGCCGCGGCCGTGCAGCGCGGTCCAGCCGACTCGACGTTCGTGTATGTCGTCAAAGCCGACGAGTCGGTGGAGTTGCGCAATGTCACGCTTGGTCCCAACGAAGACGATCAATCGATCATCGAAAGTGGCGTGGATCCGGGAGACGTCGTTGTGGTCAACGGCGTCGACAAGCTGCAGCCCGGCACGAAAGTGGCGGCGCGCGACCGCAACGCGCCAGCCAATGACGGAAAAGCCAGGCTCGCCGAGGCTTCCAATAATGGCCGGCCCAATAACGACCAACCCCATAGCGGCCACGGCGGCGGCGAACGTAACCAACGAGGCAATAACCAAAGAGACAGTAATCAACGAGGCCTGGCCGAACGTCCAGGCGCGGAGTTCCGAATGAGCATGAGCCCGTCCCGGCCATTTATCTTGCGGCCGGTGGCCACGGTGCTGTTGATGGTGGCGATTCTGCTGGTAGGCGTGGTCGCTTACTATCAACTGCCGGTCTCCGCGTTGCCGCAGGTGGATTATCCCACCATCCAGGTGCTCACGTTCTATCCGGGCGCCAGCCCCGACGTGATGGCGTCGAGCGTCACGTCGCCGCTGGAACGGCAGTTTGGGCAAGTGCCCGGCCTGAACCAGATGACTTCGACCAGTTCCGGCGGCTGTTCGATCATCACGCTGCAGTTCATGCTCGACTTGAACATCGACGTGGCCGAACAGCAGGTGCAGGCGGCCATCAACGCGGCCACGACCTTCCTGCCCAAGGATCTTCCAGTCCCACCGATCTACAGCAAGACCAACCCGGCCGATACGCCGATCCTGACGCTGGCCCTGACTTCGCAAACCTTGCCGCTGTCGAAAGTCGAAGATTTCGCCGATACGCGGCTGGCGCAAAAGATCTCGCAATTGTCCGGCGTGGGGCTGGTGAGCATCAGCGGCGGCCAAAAGCCGGCCATTCGCGTGCAGGCCAACCCGATGGCTTTGTCGGCGCTGGGCTTGAACCTGGAAGATCTGCGCACGGCGCTGACGCAGGCCAACGTCAACCAGGCCAAGGGAAGCTTCGACGGCAGCCGCGAATCATACACCATCGGCGCCAACGACCAGCTCCTGACCAGCGAACAATACCGCAAACTGATTGTCGCCGTATCGCAACGGCACGCCGGTCGTGCGCCCGTGCTGCTCTCCGACGTGGCCACCGTGATCGACGGCGTCGAGAACCAGCGCCAGGCGGCCTGGATGGACGAAACGCCCGCCGTGATCGTCAACATCCAGCGTCAGCCCGGCGCCAACATCATCGAAGTGGTCGACCGCGTCAAGAAGCTGCTGCCGCAGTTTCAGGCCTCGCTGCCGGCGGCGATCAAGGTCACCGTATCTGACCGACCGCACGATCACCATCCGCGCCTCGGTCGAAGACGTGCAGTTCGAGCTGATGCTGACCATCGGGCTGGTGGTGGTGGTGATTTTCGTGTTCCTGCGCAATTTCTCGGCCACGATCATTCCCAGCGTCGCGGTGCCGCTGTCGCTGATCGGCACGTTCGCCGTGATGTACCTGCTGGACTACAGCCTGAACAACCTGACGCTGATGGCGCTGACCATCTCGACCGGCTTCGTCGTCGACGACGCCATCGTGATGGTCGAGAACATTTCCCGCTATATCGAAGAAGGGCGAAGCGCCGCTGGAGGCGGCGCTCAAGGGTTCGGGCGAGATCGGCTTTACGATCGTCTCGCTGAGCGTGTCGCTGATCGCCGTGCTGATCCCGCTGCTGTTCATGGGCGATATCGTCGGCCGGCTGTTCCGCGAGTTCGCCGTGACGCTGAGCGTGACGATCCTGATGTCGGCGATCGTTTCGCTGACGCTGACGCCGATGATGTGCGCCAAGATCCTGCGTCACAAGCCGGCACTCGGAACAAGGCTGGCTGTACCGCTTGTCGGAGCAGGGCTTCGAGTTGGTGATCCGCTGGTACGGCGCGACGCTGAACGTGGTGCTGCGGCATCAGTTTCTGACGCTGCTGGTCGCCGTCGCCACGCTGGTCGCCACCGGTTATCTGTACGTGATCGTGCCCAAGGGCTTTTTTCCGGTGCAGGACACCGGCGTGATCCTGGGAATTTCCGAGGCGCCGCAGAACATCAGCTTCGTCGCCATGGCGCGGCTGCAGCAGGAACTGACCAAAGTCATTCTGGAAGATCCGGCGGTCGAGAGCCTGTCGTCGTTCATCGGCGTCGACGGCACCAACACCACCGTGAACAGCGGGCGGATTCAGATCAATCTGAAGCCGCTGGAAGAACGGGACGCCAACGCGCTGGAGATCATCCGCCGCTTGCAGACGCAACTGGAAGAGGTCGCAAGGCATCACGCTGTTCATGCAGCCGGTGCAGGATCTGACCGTCGAGACCCGCGTCAGCCGCACGCAATATCAATACAGCCTGGAAGACCCAGACGCCAAGGAACTGGCCGAGTGGGTGCCGCGCTTCGTGAAGCACTCAAGGCATTGCCGCAGCTGCGCGACGTGGCCAGCGACCAGCAGAACCACGGGCTGCAACTGCGGGTGATCATCGACCGCGACACGGCCTCGCGGCTCGGCATCACGCCGCAGATGATCGACGACGTGCTGTACGACGCCTTCGGTCAGCGGCAGGTCTCGATCATGTTCACGCAGCTGAACCAGTACCGGGTGGTGCTGGAAGTGAAGCCCGAGTTCCGCAGCCGGACGCAAGACATTCGGGAAATCTACATCCATGCGCCCTATGCCGGCAAGGTGCCGCTGAGCACGTTCACGCGCATCGAGGAAACCACCACCCCGTTGTCCGTGAATCACCAGGGTCAGTTCCCCGTGACGACGGTTTCGTTCAACCTGGCGCCGGGAGCCTCGCTGGGCGACGCGGTCGACGCGATCGACGGAATCAAGACGGAGATCGACTTGCCGCCCAGCATCCAGGCGAATTTCCAAGGAACCGCCGAGGCCTTCCAGGCTTCGCTCGGCAACGAGCCGCTGCTGATCCTGGCCGCGCTGGTCACCGTGTACATCGTGCTGGGCGTGTTGTACGAAAGCTACATTCATCCGATCACCATCCTGTCCACGCTGCCCTCGGCGGGCGTCGGCGCGCTGTTGGCGCTGTTGTTGTCCCACACCGATCTGAGCGTCATCGCGTTGATCGGCATCATTCTGCTGATCGGCATCGTGAAAAAGAACGCCATCATGATGATCGACTTCGCGCTGGAAGCCGAGCGCAACGACGGCATGACTCCCGACGAGGCCATCTACGAGGCCTGCCTGCTGCGTTTCCGGCCGATCATGATGACCACGATGGCCGCCTTGCTGGGGGCGGTGCCGCTGGCTATAGGCACGGGCACCGGTTCCGAACTGCGCCGGCCGCTGGGCATCACGATCATCGGCGGCTTGATCTTCAGCCAGATGCTGACCCTCTACACCACGCCGGTGATCTATCTTGCCTTCGACCGACTGGCCAAGCGCTTCGGTCGCGGTTCGTCCGACCGGTCCGGCGCATGAAGCGTGCCGAGGTGGAGGACGCATGAGCCTGTCGACCCCCTTCATTCGCCGCCCGGTCGGCACGACGCTGCTGACGATCGCGATCACGCTGGCCGGAGCGCTCGGCTACTTGCTGCTGCCGGTGTCGCCGTTGCCGCAGGTCGATTTTCCCACGATCCAAGTTCAGGCGGCTTTGCCGGGCGCCAGCCCCGAGACGATGGCCTCGGCGGTCGCCACGCCGCTGGAGCGGCAGTTCGGACGGATCGCCGGCGATCACCGAGATGACGTTCGACCAGCTACCTGGGCTCGACGTCGATCACGATGCAGTTCGACTTGAACCGCAACATCGACGCCGCCGCCCGCGACGTGCAGGCCGCGATCAACGCGGCCCGCGGCCAACTGCCGACCAATCTGCCGAGCAATCCCACCTAGCGGAAGATCAATCCGGCGGATGCGCCGATCCTGATCCTGGCGATGACGTCCAAACCTATCCCAAGTCGCGCATGTACGACGCGGCCTCGACGATCCTGGCGCAAAAGCTGGCGCAAGTCCAGGGGGTCGGCCAGGTGATGGTCGGCGGCGGCTCGCCGCCGGCCGTGCGCGTCGACGTTAACCCGACGGTGCTGAACCATTATCGGCCTTGGCCTGGAAGACGTGCGCACCGTGCTGGAAAATGCCAACGCCAACCGGCCCAAGGGCCAAATCGCAACGACGAGCACGCCTGGAGCATCAGCACCACCGATCAACTGCTCGAGGCCAACGAATATCGGCCGCTGATCGTCGCCTATAAAAACGGCGCGCCGGTGCGGCTCGAACAAATCGCCACGTGGACGATTCGGTCGAAGACATCCTGGCCAACGGGATTTTCAACACGGAGCCGGCCATCTCGGTCGTCATCTTCCGGCAGCCGAATGCCAACATCATCGAAACGGTCGACCGCGTGTTGTCGCTGCTGCCGCAATTGGAAGCGGCGATTCCGGCCGACATCAATCTCTCGATCGCGCTGGACCGCACCACGACCATTCGCGCCTCGGTGGAAGACGTGCAGTTCACGCTGATCATTTCCATCCTGCTCGTGATCCTGGTGGTGTTCGTTTTCCTGCGCAACGTGCGGGCCACGATCATTCCCAGCGTTGCCGTGCCGGTATCGCTGGTCGGCACTTTCGGAGTGATGTACCTGGCCGGTTACAGCCTGGACAACCTGTCGCTGATGGCGCTGACCATTGCCACCGGCTTCGTGGTCGACGACGCGATCGTGGTCGTCGAGAACATCAGCCGGCATCTGGAAGCGAACATGCCGCCGTTCGAGGCCGCCATGCTGGGGGCCAAGGAAATCGGCTTTACGGTCCTTTCGATCAGCGTCTCGCTGGTGGCGGTCTTCATTCCGATTCTGCTGATGAGCGGCATCGTGGGCCGGTTGTTTCGCGAGTTCGCCGTCACGCTTTCGGTGGCCATCGGCGTTTCGATGATCATCTCGCTGACCACCACGCCGATGATGTGCGCGCTTTCTGCTGAAGAGCGAACATGAGCACGCAGCACGGCCGGCTGTTCAATGCCAGCGAACGGATCTTCGATGTGGATTCTGGCCGGCTACGAAAGGACCTTGTCGATCGTGCTGCGGCACCAGTTCATTACGCTGCTGGTCACGCTGGGCACGATCGCCTTCACCGGCTATCTGTACGTGATCGTTCCCAAGGGCTTCTTCCCGCAGCAAGACACCGGCCGGTTGATCGGCAACGTCCAGGCCGACCAGAACATCTCGTATGCGGCGATGGAACAATTGCTCATGCGATTTGCCGATGGTCGTCAGCGCCGACCCGGCCGTGGACAGCCTGACGGCTTCCATCGGCGGCAACAGCGGCACCGCGAACGCCGGCCGCATGTTCGTGCGCTCAAGCCGCTGGAAGAGCGGAAGCTCAGTGCGCGACGAGGTCATCGGCCGGCTGCGCAAACAAGCTTTCCAAGATCCCCGGCGGCACGCCTGTTCCTGCAAGGCGTGCAAGATCTGCGCGTCGGCGGCCGCGCCAGCAGCGTCGCAATATCAATACACGCTGCAAGGAGACAACCTGGAGGACCTGAAGCTGTGGGGACCGCAGGCTGCTGGGCGAAATGCGCAAGATCCAGGGCCTGGCGGACGTCAACACGCGATCAGCAAAACCGCGGCCTGCAAGCCGGCCTGACCATCGACCGCGTGATGGCCTCGATCCTGGGCATTTCGACCCAGGCCATCGACGACACGCTGTACGACGCCTTCGGCCAGCGGCAGGTGTCGACCATGTACATGCCGCTGAACCAATACCACGTCGTGCTGGAAGTGGAGCCCGATTACCGCGACAGCCCCAACACCTTGCGGCATCTGTACGTCCGCGGGCAGAAGCGGCGTGCAAGTTCCGATCACCGAGATTTCCCACTACGGCGCCGGCACGACCCCGCTGGCCGTCAATCACTCGGGACTGTTCCCTTCGGTGACGATCTCGTTCAATCTGATCCCTGGCGTTTCGCTGGGAGACGCCGTGCCGAAGATCGACGAGGTTCAGCAAAAGCTAGGCATGCCGCCGACCATTCGCGGCAGTTTCCAAGGCACCGCCCAGGCGTTTCAGGCCTCGCTCAGCAATCAGCCGCTGCTGATCCTGGCCGCGCTGGTGACCGTGTACATCGTGCTGGGCATTCTGTACGAGAGCTACATCCATCCGATCACGATTCTCTCGACGCTCCCTTCGGCGGGCGTCGGCGCGCTGCTGGCGCTTGCTGCTTTGCAAGACCGAGCTGAACGTGATGGCCCTGATCGGCATCATCCTGCTGATCGGCATCGTCAAGAAAAACGCGATCATGATGATCGACTTTGCGCTGGAAGCCGAACGCAACGAGGGCAAGTCGCCCGAGGAGGCCATCTTCGAGGCCTGCCTGCTGCGCTTCCGGCCCATCACGATGACCACCATGGCCGCACTGCTGGGCGGGCTGCCGCTGGCCCTGGGCACCGGCGTGGGCTCGGAGCTGCGCCGCCCGCTGGGCATCGCCATCGTCGGCGGGCTGATCTTCAGCCAGATGCTGACGCTCTACACCACGCCGGTGGTCTATCTCTATCTCGACCGCTTCCGGCTGTTCGTCGCCAGGATGCGATTTGGGCGGGACTACGACGAGCATCTGCCGAGAATTTAGCCGCTGGCCAAGTTTCAGTAGGTCAGAGCCTCTGGCCTGACAAACGGCAGCTGTCTGCGGTCGTTGTGATAGTGAATTCGAGAGTCAACAATGCAGAAAGTCAGGCCAGAGGCCTGAACTACCCGACTGCGTCCCCTATTTTTTCCCGGTGCGGCACACCCTACTTCATTTTATTGCGAATCCTTGGCGGGGGATACGCCGCTGGAACGACACTAACAATGAGCCGCGTCCCCCCATTTGTTTTGCCCGCCACTTCGCCACGCCCTTCGCAAAGCCTCAGGGCGTGCCACACAGGCGGCAACATTGCCGCACAAGCCGTAGGTCAGGCACTCCCGTGCCTGACATGGCTGGGCAAACAGATCGTACTATCGCCCCTATTTTGTGCGGACAGGGATGTCAGGCACGGGAGTGCCTGACCTACATAGGCTTGATTGTATCGCGAATGCCGGGCGTACGACACCGCCGCCCGCGGCCAGGCGTTCGCCACTTCGCCACGCCCTTCGCAAAGCCTCAGGGCGTGCCACACAGGCGCAACATTGCCGCACAAGATCGAACACGAGCCCAAAAAAGCTCAAAGCGCGCCACCTGGGCGCGCTCTGAGCTTACTATCTGCTGCGTGGCCGCACGCGTTAGTCACGCCCGGCGGTGGAAAATCGGCGGCGCTTCTTGGCTTTGGTCGGGGGCCCTTCGGCGTTGCCGCGGCGGGCCGGCAATTCGGCGACCGCGGTTCCCGTCGGCGACAATCGGCGGCGGCGTGAACGGCCCTGATTCTTGGAACCCTTGGAGCGGCCCAACCGGCTTTCTGTCGGGAGCCGCCGACCGGGAAGCCGCAGGGGCACCCGAATCGCGGTCGGCGTCTGCCTGGCTGTGCGAAATCGCCGGCATTCCCTCGGGCATTTGCCGTTCGACGACCAGCTCTTTGCGCAAGAGCCGTTCGATGGCTTTAAGCTGCCGGCGTTCTTCGCCATCGCAGAACGAAACCGCGATGCCCGCGGCTCCGGCTCGGCCCGTGCGGCCGATGCGATGGACGTAGGTTTCAGCTTCGATGGGCAGATCGTAGTTCAGCACGTGCGAGACGCCGTCGACGTCAAGCCCGCGCGCCGCCAGGTCGGTGGCCACCAGCACTTGCATTTCGTTGTTCTTGAAGCTCGGCCAAGGTTCGCTGCCGCGCCGACTGGCTCTTGTTGCCGTGGATGGCTTCGGCCCGAATGCCCGACTTGTTCAGATCCTTCGCCACCCGGTCCGCGCCGTGCTTGGTTTTCGTGAACACAATGGCGCGAGCCACGTACCGCGAGGTCAAGAAGCTGGTGAGCAACCGCGGCTTGTGGGCCTTCGGCACGTGATAGACCGATTGCTCGATCAGATCGGTGGTCGCCTTCACGGGAGCCACGATGATGCGCACCGGATCGTTCAAAATGGCATTGGCCAGCCGTTCGATCTCCGGGGGCATCGTCGCCGAAAAGAAGAGGGTTTGCCGCTCGGTGGGCAATTTGGCGATGATGCGCTTCAAGTCGGGCATGAATCCCATGTCGAGCATCCGATCGGCTTCGTCGAGCACGAAGATTTCGACCGACGACAAATCGACGAATCCCTGGTTCATCAAATCGAGCAGCCGGCCCGGCGTGGCGATCAAAATGTCGACGCCGTTCTGCAAGTTGCGGACCTGCGGATTCTGATTCACGCCGCCGAAGACGCAGGCGTGCCGCAGCCCGGTATGGCGGCCGTAGGCCTGAAAGCTGGCGCCGATCTGCGAAGCCAATTCGCGCGTCGGAGAGAGGACCAGCACGCGAATGCGGCGGCCGCGCCCCTTCGGCGGATTTCCGGCATGGGTCAGGCGGTGCAAAATAGGCAGGGCAAAGGCGGCCGTCTTGCCGGTGCCGGTCTGGGCGCAACCCAACAGATCGCGGCCGGCAGACAACATGCGGAATGGCTTGAGCTTGGATGGGGGTGGGAGTGGAGTAACCTTCGGTAAGAACTGCGCGAAAATGGGCTGCGCAAGGCCCGAACTGATCAAATGACATTCGAGGTCTCGTGGGAGCAACCCAGGACCGAATGTGATGAACGCGCGTCGCGTTCTCAGAAAGCCATTGGACCTGGCAACAATCCTGTGGCCGAAGAAGGCGAGAGGATAGAAGTACCTGACTTATAGCACGCAGACACCCTCGCGTCGAGGGCAAACGATTGCCAGACGCTCGACTTTCCCGAAAACGTCCGAATTTAGCCACAGATTCCTCAGACGCAGCAATATCGCAGGCAAACAAAGAGATTTTTATTAGGAAGGCAGGAATGAACGACAGGAAGACGCTTTGGCTCCGACCGTTCCCGTTCTCTCCTCCTCTTTCCTGGCCTTCTCCTGCGTTCCTGCCTTCCTAATAAAAAATCCCGTCTTCGTACTCTCCTGATGAAAATTCTCGTTGTTTTGTATCGGTGGCTAGGCGGTCCGTTGCGGAAACATGGTATGCTGCAAAACGAAAGGCGGTGGCCCCAAACAAATATCGAGAACCAATGCTGATACGAGTCGGCTGCGAAATTGCGTTCGTTTTTCCCGAACCGACAGCAGTGATCTTGATGCTCAGTTTGCATCCCGTGCGAGCGCCGACGATCCGCAAGCACGAGCAGTTGCAGATCGACCCGCCGGTTCCCGTGTCGGAGTATTTCGATACCAATGGCAACCGTTGCGGTCGAGCGGTCGTACCGGCCGGACGGGTCGTGCTGAGCAACGACGCGATCGTCGACGACTGCGGGCTGCCCGACTTGCAGGTCTGGAATGCGTCCCAGGTGAATGTGCAGGAGTTGCCGCAGGAAGTCCTGTTGTTCCTGCTTGCCAGCCGCTATTGCGAAGTGGACAGCGAGCTGAAAGACATCGCTTGGGCGCTGTTCGCAAATACGCCACCGGGCTGGCCGCGCGTGCAAGCGGTCTGCGACTTCGTGAACCGGCACATCCGCTTCGACTATATGCAGGCCCGAGCCAATCGGACCGCGCGGGAGGCTTATCGCGAGCGTATCGGCGTCTGCCGAGATTACATGCACCTGGCGATCACCTTCTGCCGCTGCTTGAACATCCCGGCCCGCTACTGCACCGGCTATCTGGGCGACATCGGCGTGCCGCTGGCCCCTTACCCGATGGATTTCAGCGCCTGGTTCGAGGTGTTCTTGGGTGGGCAATGGTACACCTTCGATGCCCGCAACAACGTCCCGCGGATTGGCCGGGTGCTGATGGCGCGGGGCCGCGACGCCGCCGACGTCGCCCTGACGACGACTTTCGGCATGAATCAACTCCAGTCCTTCAATATCTGGACCTACGAGGTTACTGCGAATGGGGCGGCTGTCGGGGGTTGAAGGTGCTGACGTGGAGCAATGGTACTTCGCCTACGGGAGCAATCTTTGGACCGACCAAATGATCGCGCGCACCGGCCCGATCAGCCAGGGCGATCACGGTCCCAGAATCGCTCGCTTGGCGAACCATCGGTTGGTGTTCCAGAACTTGACGAGCGGCGGACCGGCGTTCGCCAACATCACGAGCCCCGGAGACGGAGTCCTGGGGGTCGTCTATCGCTGCAATCCGGCAGCCCTCGAAAAACTGGACCGCTACGAGCAGGGCTATGAGCGCCGGGCGATCGTCGTGGTGGACGAGCATGGCGAACTCCTGGCAGCCGTGGCGTACGTTGTCGAGACGGCCCGGGGGGCGAACTTCGGCAATCCGAGCGCCGAGTACCTGAACCGGATCGTCACCGGCGCGAGGCAACACAGCTTGCCCGAAGCGTATATTGCCAGGATCGTCGCTACCGCCGGCTTGACTAGCCGGTAGGTCCGTGCCTGGCCTGGGTGGCATGAGCCGTGTGGCACGCTCTGAGCCCTGCGAAGGGCGTGGTGGCCACGGACATTCGCTGGCCACTTCACCACGCCCTTCGCGGGGCTCAGAGCGTGCCACACCGACGAAATCAGAGCATGCCACACCGACGAAAACGGTAAAAATTGATCCTCCAATCGGCACCGGCGGCGTAGTAAAATCATCTGTATGCTCGACGAACCGACCATGCACCCCGCGCCGCGTCCCATTGGCGAGAAAATTCGCCGTCTATTGCGCCGCACCTGGCCAGAGGATGACAAAGCGTGCGCCGCAAACGATGCAGCGGCCCACGACGACCCGGGACCTGTCGTGACCGCGAGCCCGCTGCCGAAAATCGAGGAGATGACGCCGGGGGCCGCTTCCGGAATCGAGCACCATGAGCTTATCCAGCGGTCCGGCTCAAAGACGCCGGTCGCGGTCGCATGCACCGATTACTCGTCCGACCGCATCCAGGTGGAACGGGTCACGGATCTGGTCGAATTCGTCAGCCGGCATCGTCCCGAGTGGTCGGTCGTGCGCTGGATCAACATCGACGGCCTGACCGATATGAACGTCATTCGCACGCTCGCGGAAAAATATGACCTGCACCCCTTGGCGATCGAAGACGTCATCCACGTTCCGCAGCGGCCGAAGGTCGAAGATTACGCCGGCTCGACCGAACACCAGGCGCGGTTGTTCGTCATTGCCCGCATGCTGAAGCTGATCGACGGCCATCTTCAAACCGAACAGGTCAGCCTCTTTGTCGGCCGCAAGACGCTGCTCACCTTTCAAGAGACCGAAGGAGATATTTGGGACCCGATTCGGCAGCGCATCGGCCTCAAAGGCTCGCGGCTGCGTCAGAACGACGTCAGCTTCCTGCTCTATTCGCTGCTCGATGCGATCGTCGATCAATGCTTTCCGATCCTGGAGTATTATTCCGACTTGCTGGAGGATCTGGAAGACCATGTCCTGCGCCGGCCCACGCGCAACACGATCCAGCGAATTCACGCCGTGAAGCGCGAATTGCTCCTGCTGCGGCGCGCCGCCTGGCCGATGCGCGAAGTGATCAACAACCTGCAGCGCGAGCCGCACGAGTGCATGTCGGACGTCACCCGCACTTATCTGCGCGACGTCTACGACCACTGCGTGCAGATCATCGACCTGGTGGAAACCTATCGCGAATTCGCCAACGGACTGACCGAAACCTACATGTCGGCGTTGTCGATTCGCATGAACGAAATCATGAAGGTGCTCACGATCATGGGCACGATCTTCATTCCGCTCACGTTCTTGGCCGGCGTCTACGGCATGAACATGCCGATTCCCGAAAACCAATGGACCTGGACTTATCCGGCCTTTTGGGTGCATCTGCATCGTCACGGCGGGTGGCATGCTGCTCTGGTTCAAACGCCGCGGCTGGCTGTGACACGCATGGCTGATTCGGCGAATGGATTCTCCGCCGGGGCCTAACTGCCTGAGGAGAGCGAACTGGCCACGTGCGAAAACGTG
Organism: uncultured Planctomycetia bacterium; assembly: GCA_963807715.1. Taxonomy (GTDB): domain Bacteria; phylum Planctomycetota; class Planctomycetia; order Pirellulales; family PALSA-1355; genus CAWECK01. Next base: position 295,643 of record CAWECK010000003.1, on the reverse strand, counting down.
GTACTCGCCTTCGTGCCGACCGATTGAATCGCCGTCAGGCAAACGACCACAATCAGCGCCAGCATCACGGCGTATTCGACGGCGGTCGGACCGTCTTCACTGCTCAGAAACGTTCGGCACTGATGAGCGAGACACCGCAGACGCGTGGCGCGCGTGGCGAGACTAGTGAACTGGCAATGACTCCGCATTTTGCTGGGGTGATGCATAGATGAAAAACCCGGTTTTACAATTGCACGATTACCCGACCATAATGACCCTGCAACGCTCTGGCGGCGATGGCCTTTCGACAATCGCCATGCGTAGTTAAACCTAGTTCAACTTTCCAAATATGGCCAATGGCAATACCCTAAATGATCGCCGCCGTATCCCTAAAACCGTTACACCTCTCCCGCGATTCACGTTTCAAGCCAAAAAACTTCTGAACCGGACAAAATGTCGTGAAGTTAATTTAGGGATCTCCCGGACACTGCCTGCAGTACCTACAACCGGTCCCGCTAAATCCCATACATTCCACACCCTGAAGAGGTCGCAATGTGTTTCTCGGCATCAGCGAGTTTCGCGGCGGGAGCCGCACTTCTGCCGGCGGGCACTTACTGCACGCAAGCCGCCCTGCGCAAGAACGTCAAATACTTGCCGTTGGCCCTGGTGCCGGTGGCCTTCGGCTTGCAGCAATTCAGCGAAGGAGCGGTGTGGATCGGCCTGCACCGGGAAGACATCGCTTTGGTGCGGCAGGCATCGCTGATCTTCATGTTTTTCGCGGTCGGCTTCTGGCCGTGCTGGATTCCCTTCAGCATTCTGCTGATTGAAACGCGCCGTTCGATGCGTTGGCTGTTAGGCCTGCTGACGCTGGTGGGCCTGACGTGGTTTTGGTTGTACTTCTCGATCGCCGAGAATCCCGCGGAGCAATTGGAAACTCAGGTCGTCAAGCACTCGATTCGTTACGAGGTGGGCGAAATTGCCGCATTTCAAATCGCCCCGCGCCTGTTCTGGAGACTGGCCTACGTGGCCGTCATTTGCGTCTCGCTGGCGCTAGCCCGATTTGATAACGGCTCCGGCCCCCAAAAGGCGAGCTTCTGGGGCGGCCTGCTCATTGCCGGGCTGTTTCTCGTGAGTTATTTCCTCTATTGGCACGCCTTCTTGTCGGTCTGGTGTTTTTTTGCCGCGGTGGCATCGCTGCTGCTTTGTTCCGTTTTTTTCAAGCTGCCAAAGACCGGCGGCAGCGGCACTGTCGCTGTGCCGTTGGCCGAGGGTTAAGTTAGATTTGCGCCGAGCGCAATCACGCCTCCGGATGCACCCACGGCTGGCGATAGGGCCGGCCAGCAGCCGGTTTGCCTCGTCATCGCCGCGTACCTGGCCTGTATCCGGCGTCCCAAGCCAGCGTGCGGTCCAAGCTTCATGGCCATGTTGGCCAGAATGCAACTGGCCGTGGAGATGTGCCCCTGTTCAATGTCGGCCACCGGTTTGCCGCGCGAGGCGATGGCCGCCAGAAAATCGAGCATGTGGCGGCGAGATCGCCGGGGCCACGTGCTTTTCCAGATCTTTCTCCGTCTTGTCCTCCGGAAATTGCTCCAACTCGTACATCACGTCCCGATGAATCGGAGTGTCGCCGTCCCTGCGGCACGAAGTCGTAGCTCATCACGCTGGCCTTGAGCGTTCCCTTTTCACCGTAGAACGTCGCGCCCCAGGGATATTTGGGATCGGGCGGCATCGCCCCAGGTGCGATGCTGCCACACGACCTGCAAGTCGCCGTAGTCGAACGTGGCCGGTTGCGTGTCGGAAATGTTCGCCTTGCTGGCCTTGTCGACCAGAATGCCGCCGGCCGAAGCGATGCGCTGGGGCCAGCCCAGGTCCAGCATCCAGCGGACCATGTCGAGCATGTGAATGCACATGTCGCCGACGATGCCGTTGCCGTACTCCATGAACGCCCGCCAACGGCGCGGGTGGACGAGCTTGTTGTAGGGCCGCATCGGCGCCGGGCCGGTCCACATCTCGTAGTCGAGATTCTCAGGCGGAGACATGTCGGGCGGATTCTCCTTCGCCCGCATGTGGTAGTAACAGTAGATTTCGACCAGGCCGATCTTGCCCAGCTTCCCTTCGCGAAGATCCGATCACGGGCCTCGACCAGGTGGGGCGTGCTCCGCCGCTGCGTGCCGACTTGCACGACCCGCTGATGTTTGCGGGCAGCAGCCAGCATGGCCTGCCCCCTCGGCGACGTCCACGCTGATCGGCTTTTGCACGTAAACGTCCGCGCCGGCTTCGACCGCGGCGATCATCGGCAGCGCGTGCCAATGATCCGGCGTGGCGACCAGCACGATGTCCAGGTCGCGCTCCTTGAGCATCTCGCGATAGTCGCCGTAAGTGCGCGGCCGTCTTCTTGGTCGCTTGACGCTGCAGCCACCTTGTCGGCGGCCTCGGCCAGCATTTGCCGGTCGACGTCGCAAAGCGAAACCACCTCGACGGGCGCAACTTGCAGCAGGCGGAACAAATCACATTTGCCAAACCAGCCGCAGCCGATAAGGCCCACGCGGGCCGGCTTGGACTCAGCAGCGGCTACATATCCAGCCAGCGTGGAAAGGCTGAGGCCAGCGGCACTCGTGCCCAGAAACATGCGACGGTCCATAACAAGTGACTCCCGGGAGATATCGATGTGAATGGGTATTAGCCGCTGGTTCTAGAAGACGAGGTAAAATCGCAGCCAAACATTGATTTTTTATAAGGAAGGCAGCAAAGCAGGAAAAGGGAAGAACACCAAGGAAAGCCCAGGGATTGCGATCCTTGGGCCCTCCAACAACTCAGGGATGCAATCCCTGGGCTTTGGCTCAAGCGTGAACTCTTCCTTCCTTTTCTCCTTTACTAATTGCTGTCGGCCTCAGGGGGAATGTGCTTGATGTGTAGTGCGGAGAAAACGGCCGACGAACTGATTTCGGCGGTGACCGTCTTCCACAGTTCGCCGTCGGCGTCGAAGACGTGATTAGCCGCGGCCGCCACGGTGATCCAAGAGCCGACTTCCAGCTCCATCTCCAGTTGCCCGGCGCCCCAACCGCAATAACCTGAAAAAAACTGAGCCTTGGCCTCGGGATGGTCAGTCAGCACGTTCAGCATTTCCGGATCCACGGTGAAATACAACTCGGGAATCACTTGCAGTTCGGCGGCCGCGGCTTCGTTATGCAGCACCATCAGCGGACCCGGCACCGGACCGCCGGTGAACAGCGTTTGGGGCCAATGGCATTTCGTCTGGCTGATCTTCGACCAGACGTCTTCCAGCCGCGTATCGCTCGGACGATTGAGCGTGAGGCCGAAAGCTCCTTCCTCGGTATGCCGGATCAGCAGCACGACCGAGTGATAGAACCCCGGGTCGCGGAGCTTGGGGACGGCGATCAGGAATTGGCCTTCTAAGGAGTTCACGGCTGCCTCAAGCCAGGATCTCCTGGATCACTTCGCCGTGGACGTCGGTCAGCCGCATGTCGCGACCGCCGAAGCGGTAGGTCAGCCGCTTGTGATCGACGCCCAGCAGGTGCAGCATCGTGGCGTGCAGATCGTGGATCTGGGCCTTTCCGTCGACCACCTTGTAGCCGTATTCGTCGGTTGCGCCGTAGATCGTGCCGCCGCTGATGCCGCCGCCGGCCAGCCAGATGGTGAAGGCAAAGGGATTGTGGTCGCGGCCGTCGGTCCCTTGGGCAAACGGCGTGCGGCCGAATTCGCCCGCCCACACCACCAGCGTCTCGTCCAACAGCCCGCGCGCCTTCAGGTCGTTGAGCAAGCCGGCGATCGGCTTGTCGGTGGCCGAGCGCATTGTCCTCGTGTCCTTTCTTCAGATTGCCGTGCTGATCCCAGCGATCGTGGCCCAGCGCTCTGGCAGGTCAGCTCGATGAACCGCACGCCCCGCTCGACCAGCCGCCGGGCCAGCAGGCACTGCCGGCCAAAGATTTCGGTCTTGGGATCGTCGAGGCCGTAGAGCTGCGTGGTGGCTTCGGTCTCGCCCTTGAAGTCCACCAGCTCCGGCACGGCCGACTGCATGCGAAACGCCAGTTCGTAGTTGGCGATGGCCGATTCCACCGGGTCGCCCGTCGCCCAACGCTCGTACAACTTCGCTGTCCAGCCGGCGCATCAGGGCCAGCTTGTGCTGCTGCACGTCGCCCCGCCCATCCGCCGGGCGGACATTGGCCAGCGGCTCGCTGCCCCGGCGAAACATCGAGCCCTGATAAGTGGCCGGCAAGAAGCCGCTGTTGAAATTGTCCAGGCCGCCGGGCGGAATCAGGCCGCCGTTGAGCACGACGAAGCCCGGCAGATTCTGACACTCGCTCCCCAGCCCGTACAAGGCCCAGGCGCCCATGCTCGGCCGGCCCTTGCAGGCCGCTGCCGGTGTGCAGGAAGTAATTGGCCGCCGTGTGCTCCGAAAAATTCGACGTCATCGAGCGGACGACCGCCAGATCGTCGACGCACTCGGCCACGTGCGGAAACAGCTCGCTGACCGGCATGCCGCTCTGGCCGTACTGCTTGAACTTCCAGGGGGAGCCAAACGTGCTGCCGTTGTTGTTGAACTGCGTCGGCTCCATCTTCATCTTGAACGGCTGGCCGTGCTCGGCCGTGAGCCGCGGCTTGGGATCGAACGTGTCGACCTGCGAGACGCCGCCGTCCATGTACAGAAAGATCACGTGCTTGGCCTTGGCGGCAAAATGGGGCGGGCGCGGGACAAGCGGATTCCCGCCGGTAGCCAGATCGTTGCCGGCCGGCGTGGCGCCGAAATCCCGCTGGGCCATGAGCGCGGCAAGGGCCACGCCGCCGAACCCGCTGGCGCAGCGGCCCAGCATCTCGCGCCGCGACAGCGGCTGGCAAAAGCGATTGCAATGCATGAGCCGGCGCCTTAAGTCGAATAAAAATGAACTCTTTGGTGTTGATCAGCACGTGGGCAAGTTCGCCCACAGGCGGCGATCTTCGAGCCGCTTTTCTCGCGGCACTTCGAGCAGTTCTCCTTCAGCGTCGAGAAACGTCATGGCGGCCTCCAGCTCCGCGGCCGTGGGCTGGCGCGAGAAGCCGTCGAGATACATCGAGCGCACCCGATCGGCAGCCGAGCCATCGACCGCTTTCAGCGTCCGGTCCGCCCACAGGCCGGCCAATTGCACCACGAGCGGATCGTTCAACAGAATCAGCGGCTGGGCCGGCACGTTCGAAACGGAGCGGCGCCCCATCGTGTTGAAGGGAATCGGCATGTCGAAGGCCAGCATCATCGGCGGCAGAAAGTTCCGTCGAATCTTGGTATAGATGCTGCGGCGTCCGGCGCCGTCCAGAGGGCCGTCGGCCGGCTTGCCGCGGCCTTCCATGAAGGACGTAAGGTGGACGTCGACGCTCGGACCGAATTGCTTCGGGTCGAATCGGCCTGAAACGACCAGCAGCGCGTCCCGGATCGCCTCTCCCTCCAGCCGCCGCAAATTGGCCCGATGCAGCAGCGCGTTCAGCGGATCGGCCTTATCGGCGGCTGCTTGTGGCTGGCTGGACATCTGGTAGGTATTCGAGAGCATCAGCCTGCGAATCAATCGTTTGATCGACCAGCCGTCCTGAACGAAGCCGTCGGCCAGATAATCGAGTAGTTCGGGATGGCTCGGTTCCTGCCCCAGAACGCCAAAATTGTCGACCGAGGGAACGAGCCCTCGTCCAAACAAATGGTGCCAGACGCGATTGACCATCACGCGGCTAGTCAGCGGACTCTTCGGATCAACCATCTGCCGTGCCAGTTCCAGCCGCCCGCTGCCGGTCTGAATCGGCGGCTGCTCGGCCCCGCCCAGCGCTTCCAGATAGCGCCGCGGCGCCTCCGCCCCCGGCGTTTTCGGACTCCCCCGCAACAGCACGTGCTCGTTGAACCCGGTTTGTTCGGACAGAGCCATGGCCGTCGGCGACGACTTTATTTGTGCCGTGACGGCCCCCCGCGCCCGCTGATACTCGTTCAGCACCGCGGCAACCTCCTCTTGCGCTCCCTCGGCATAGCCAAACAAATCCGGATGTTGAAAACACCATTCGGCCAAGGGGAGTTGTTCGGGATCGGCCTTGGAGCGGCCTTCCGCGCCGGCAACCGCGCCGCAAGCCTCGGCCAAAGCTCGCTGATAGCGTGCGGCCAATTCGACGACGTCGTAAGACGGGCTCCCAATCGGTCCTGCGCTCGCGTTTTGATTGGCAGCGTTTGGAGCAGGAGCTTCGATCGCCGTTAGCAACGGTTCAAACACCCGGCTCGGCTCGGCAGGTTCTTCAGACGATTGCAGGCAGATGGCAATTGCCGTTTCGTGCGCGGGCTTGGCCGGCCGAAATTCGATATGAGCCCGCTGCCCTTGGTAGCGAGCCACATCGTGGCGGTGCCATTTCCAGCCGTCCGACTCGACATGTTTCTTCGTCGCACCGTGCAGGGGACCGGCCACCATGCGATGCGAATCGACAACCACAAAAACATCAACGGATCCTCGCACGCGATACCAAACCGCCGGCGCGGAAACGATGAAGGTCGGCGTCCGCAACACGCCCGGCAGCACTTTCCCGCGCCCGAACGAGTCGGCTGCGGCCGGATCGGCTAACGAAACAATCGGTTGCTCGGCCGTGCTCCCCAGTTGCACCAGCGCCGTGGGCAAGGGCTCGCTGCCGAACGCCAATCCATCGCTGATCCATTGACCGGGTTGAAGCTGGGAATAGTCGACAATCACTTCGCCGGGAAGGGGCGCCGCGGCTCGCTCACGTTCCTTGTGCCAGTTGGCGAGCGGGCCGCGTAGCAATGCGGCCACGCGATCCGGCGACTCGGCCTTAGCGTCGGCGGCCACCTTGGCCCAGCAGTGCAGGGGATGAAGCCCGTCTTTTCCAGCCTTAGTAATCTCATCGCACCAGCGGGCCAGCACCGTCCCGTCCAATCCTCGCGCGGTCGCCAATGTCTGGCACGCCTGCAAACGGCTGGCGGCGGCTTCCGCATCCGTCGCGTCAGCCGTCTCGGAGCCGGCCAGTTCCCGCGCGGCCATCAAGTAGTCGGCCAGTCGGTCAAGGACCGCTGGCTGCGAGGTCGCCATCCGGTCCAGCACTTTGCCGGCCGTGGCGGTTTGCAACGCGTCAAGCTGCGCGGCCACCTCGCCGTTGTGCGCTTGCCATTGGAATGAGACGTCGCGAAAGCTTGCTGCTGTGCAGGAAGCCGGCCAAGGAGTAGTAATCGTGGGTCGAAATGGCATCGAACTTGTGATCGTGGCAGCGGGCACATGCCACGGTCAGCCCAAGAAACGTCTTGCACATGACGTCGATTTGGTTGTCCACCCGATCCATTTCGTCCTGGCGGATATCGACCGGCGAGTGCATCCATTCGCCCAGAAACCAGAAGCCCGTGGCCACGACCGATTCGTTGCGTTGGTTCGCCTCGTCCATGCGTGGCTGTGGCAACAGGTCGCCGGCAATGTGCTCGGTGACGAACTGGTTGTAAGGCACGTCGGCGTTGAAGGCCCGGATGAGATAATCGCGGTACTGCCAAGCATTGGGGACTATCGTAATCGAACTCATGACCTCGAGTTTCGCCGAAGCGTACCAGGTCCATCCAGTGACGAGCCCAACGCTCGCCAAAGTGGGGCGACGCGAGCAACCGGTCCAGCACGATCTCCCAAGCGTTCGGACTGGCGTCGCTCACAAACGCTTCGACTTCGGCCCGCAGTGGGAGGCAGGCCGAGCAAATCGAAGGTTGCCCGGCGAATCAATGTGCGGCGCTCGGCCGGCGGGGCCGGCTTCATTCCACTTTGCTCCAGGCGAGCCAACACAAACTGGTCGCTCGGCTGGCGGACCCATTGGCCGCCGGCCACTGGCCCAGGAGCGGCCGGACGTAGCGGCTGCCAACACCAGTGCCGCGCTTTGCGAGCGGCTAAATCGAACGGCTCCTTCTTGGCGCCGCCGGAGGACGACTCTTTGCCAGCCGATCCTGACGCCGGTCCCTTCACGGCGGGCGCGGCATTCAGTGGAACATCGGTCGACGGCCAGGGCGAGCCGATCGCCACCCAGCGTGTCAGGTCCGCGATCTCCTGCTCCTGAAGCTTGCCTTTCGGCGGCATTTGCAGGTCCGGATTCTCGTAACGCACCGCTTCGATCAGCCGGCTCTCCCCCGGTTTGCCGGGCACAATCTCTGGTCCCAACTCTCCGCCCGCCATCACCAGCGCATGGGAATCGAGCCGCAAGCCACCTTTCTGCTTGTCCGGCCCATGACATTGATGACAGCGCGTCGCCAGCACCGGGCGGATTTTTTTCTCGAAAAACTCCAGGTCGGAGGCCGCAGCCGGCGCTGGGCCGCTCGATGCAGGGACGCCAACAGCAGGACTGCCGGGGGAGGATGCGGACGGCTCCTCGGCAGGCAGTTCAAACGTGATCGCCGCCGAAAGGCAGGCGGCCACGGCGATGCACAAACGTCGCTTGAGGGGTGTCATGCGTCTTCGACCTGCGGGCCTTCGGGACTCGGTAAAAAACGTCACAACCGGAAGCAAGCCAGGGCTTAATCACCCTTTGCGCGGGTTGCCTCAGTATAGATGGCGGATTTTAGCCCCGTCAAACTCAGGCAGGCCCACTTGGGGGAGTGTAGGAGCGGGCACCTCGTTCACAGGTACGGCGTCAGCAGCCGCGCGACGCCGTCGCGCAGGCGCACCGGGATGCTCCGGCTGTCCACCTCCTGCAAAGAGGTCTGCCGGGCAGCGTCGCGCTTGGCGCAGGCACTGGCATAAAGCGTCTCGGCCAAATTCAGGTCGTAACATTCGATGTCGAACTCAAAGTTCAACCGCAAGCTCCGCGGATCCCAATTTCCGGAGCCGAACAGCTCCAGGCCCGATCGACTACCATCAGTTTCGTGTGGTCGAAGGGGGGCGGTGAAAGCCAAACCCGGCAGTCGCGCTCCAAGACTTGCCACAACAAGGCCGTGCAGGCCCATTGCACCAGGCTGAGGTTGTTCTTCTCGCGGTAGGACGATATCGACCGTCACCCGCGCAGTGCCGCCACGTTCAAAGCGTTGATCAGCGTGTCCTCCGGCAAGAAGTACGGAGTGACGATGATGATCGAATTCCGGGCACAGGAGATGGCTCCCAACAGGGCGAGGCGGCGTTTGTCAACATCGCCGTCGGGACCCGCCGAAATGCCCCGCGCCGGCACGGCGCCAACCTCGACGAGTCCGCGGAAACCAGGCTTCACCTTCGAGCACTTCGCCTGTGCAAAAGGCCCAATCGCTCACGAAAACGTCTTGCATCTGCCGGACGATCGGCCCTTCCAGGCGAAATGCGTGTCTTGTATCGGCCGGGCCGGGTTCAGGCTAAGCACGTGCCCCTCGCGGATGTTGAGCCCGCCGGTGAACCCCAATCGCCCGTCGGCAATCAGCAGCTTGCGGTGCGTTCGCAAGTTTGAATAGGCAAACAAGCCCGGCACGAGGGTCGGCAGAAAGCGCTCCACTTTGACGCCGCCGGCGTGCAGCGGCCAGGTGACGGCGGGCCAGGTATAGCGGGCGCCGATGTCGTCCACGATCACGCGCACCTCGACGCCCCGCTTCACCGCGCGAATGAGGGCGTCGATGAACCACTTGCCGACCCGATCGTTATTGAAAATATAAGTGCTCAGGGCCACCGAGTGCCGGGCCTCGTCGATGGCGGCCAGCATCGCCGGATACGCTTCGTCGCCGTTATGCAGTGGATGCACGGTATTGCCGTGGGCGATGTCGCGGCCCGTCAGTTCGCCCACCAGCTGATCCAGCGCGGTCAGTAATTGCATGACGGCAGTAAACGGTCGTGGAGCAGCGGCGAGCGTTCACTCGAACCGCCCGAGGGTCGCCGTGCGGCGCACGGCTGCCACGGAAGCGAACCGCCTTCCGCTGCACCCGGTTGATACCCAGCAGCACGTACAGGATGACGCCCAGAATTGGCACGAGCCAGATGACGCCGACCCAGCCGATGGTGGCCCGCGAGTCGCGCTTGTACATGACGGCATGGGCCGATGCCAGCACCGTGATCGAAATCGAAATCGAGCCCAAAATATGCGGCCAGATTTCCCGCAGAACTTCGAGCACGGCCGCTGAGTTCATAATGCGCTCCGCATGCAGTCGCCAGCTGGCTCACGCCTCATCTACTGCGGCGCCGGATCCGGCTTTTTCAATTTCATTCCCGGCACGAACGAAAGCCAGCGCGTCACGGCCTGGATGAATATCAACGCCACAGAACCGATCATGAACACCGTGAAGAAGATGTTCAGGCCGCCCTTGATCAGCAGCGCCTGATTGTGAACTTTGAGCCCCTCGGCCACCATGTCGATAAAACGGCCCCGTGATCATCTGATAGCCGGCCGTCATCGTCGTGGTGATCACGAACAGCATCGGCACGATCGTCAGCGGCGCATAGCGGCCGCGGCCGCGCGTTGATCATCACCGTCGTCACCACGCACAAGCCGATCACCGCCAGCATCTGGTTGGCGATGCCGAACATCGGCCAGATCGTTTCGATCGAGCCGGTCCAGATCAAGCCGCCCCAGCCGGCCGTGACCAGTCCGGTCGCCAGCACGGCGCCGGGCAGCCAGTCGGTGCGGTCGAACGGCTTGTAGATCTTGCCCAGGACTTCTTGCAGCAGGAATCGGGCGATGCGCGTGCCGGTGTCGATCGTGGTGAGGATGAACAGCGCCTCGAACATGATGGCGAAGTGATACCAGTACTTGATCACCGCATTCGAGGTTGATCCGCTCGCCGGCGACGCGCCGCATGGCCTCGGTGAAGATCTGCGACATGCCCACCGCCAGCGTCACCGCGCCGCCGGTGCGGCCGCGCAGCGATTCGCCGCCGACTTGCTGCTCGATCGTCGCCAGGTTGTCCTGGTCGGCCTCCATTTTCACTCAGCGTGTCGGCGTATTTGTCGACCTGCGGCCAGATCGATGTTGATGGCCCAATAGTCCCCTTGCGGCAGCGAAGCCGCCGCCAGCAGCGCCACGACGGCCACCAGCCCTTCGATCAGCATCGCCCCGTAGCCGATCGGCCGAATGTGGCTCTCGCGCGAGATCATCTTGGGCGTCGTGCCCGAGGAGACCAGAGCATGGAAACCCGAAATCGCGCCGCACATGATGCAGATGAAGCAGAACGGAAAAATGGCCCCGTTGAAATAGGGTCCGCCGCCGCCGGCAAAGAACTGGTTGACCGGCGGCGCCTTCAGCTCCGGATTGGCCACGAGCACCGCCGCGACCAACAGCACGACCGTGCCGATCTTGAGAAAGCTCGACAGATAATCGCGCGGGCAAAGCAGCAGCCACACCGGCAGCACCGAGCCACGAAGCCGTAGACGCAAATCGCCAGAATCGTCTCTTCGCGGCTCAAGCGAGAAGTACGGCTCGAGCGCCGAGCCGGGAATCCAATTGCCGGCCACCGTGGCCGCCAACACGGCCACGGCGCCGATGGCCGACGCCTCGACCACGCGCCCCTTGCGAATCTTGTACATGTACAGACCGATCAACAGCGCGATCGGCACCGTGCAGGCGATCGTGAACGTGCCCCACGAACTGCCGGGAACTTTTTGCGAAGCCCCGGCCGGCAACGTCAGCCGCCGCGATTCGATTGCCGAGGTCGAATCCTTGTCCGAGGACGGATCCTTGCTCGGCCCGGCAGGTCCTCGCTGCCGGCGGGAAGCGAAATGCGAAACGCCTCGCTGCGTATCACCTCGGCGCCGCCGGGATAGATCGACCCGCGTGCCCGGCGGCAACGGTCGATCACCGGCCGCTCGGCGGTCGGTCTCGATCGAGACCTGCTCATCCGCCGGCGGCGTCGAGCACTGTGCCGGCGGCCAGTTTGATCTCTTCGCCGCCCAGTGCCTTGACCACCACCGACGCCCAGGCCGGACAGGGCGATCATGACGACGAACAGAATCGTGATCGACGCCGTGGCTGCCGGCCAACGGGCCGATTTCGCTGCGGGCGATCTCGGCCAGCGACCGGCCGCCGCGGCGCACGCGAAGCGGCCAACACCAGCATGTCTTGCACCGCGCCGGCCAGGCACACGCCCACCACGATCCAGATCAGGCCCGGCAAATAGCCGAACTGGATCGCCAGCACCGGACCGATCAGCGGTCCGGCCCCGGAGATCGCGGCGAAATGGTGGCCGAACAGCACCCATTTGTGCGTCGGATGATAGTTCTGACCGTCGTTGAACTCACGGCCGGCGTCGGCCGCGAATCGTCGAGAGCCGCCACCTTGGCCGCCAGAAAGGCGCTGTAAAACCGATAGGCGATCGGCCAGGCAAGCCAACACGCCGATCATCACGGGCATCGCATGCATGCGATTGGGTTCTCCTGTGCGAGGCTCGACCATCAGCGCCGACAAGCGACGCGTCGGCTCACCACGGGCAGATCCTGGACGACCAAGATCGCAAGCCGCGAACCGCCATCAGGAGCTTAGCGGCAGGGCAGGGCAGGGGCAAGCCGGACGGCGCAGCGGCAGTGCCAGACGCTGTGTCTTGTGTGGCACGCCCTTACGCAGGGCTCAGGGCGTGCCACACGGAGACTAACCGCTCGAGCATTGCTGAAGAGATTCGTCACCTGCTTGCCCGCGCATGCGACAGCCGTTAAGCTGTCCCTACTTGCAAGACCAACAGCGATTCCGTCTGGCTTTTCGCGGGTTGCACTCCCAGCGGCAAGGATGACGCTCAGACCCAGCACACATTTCACGTTGCACCTCCAGGAGGCTCCCCAGTGCCGGTCTTGGCGGTCAAAAGCTTGCCGGTCTTTCCCCATTACTCGCATCTGACAACCCAGCGAGGAAACCATGAAGCGCGTAGCGACTCCGCTCCTGGGCCTGTGTCTCGTATGCCTCTTGATGGCAGCCGGCTGGCTGCAAATCCAGCCTCCCTTGGCTGCCGAAGCCATCGAAGCGGCGCCGGACGGCAAGCCACGCGATGGAAACGGTCACCCTTTGGGAACCGCTGACAGCCCGCGTTATAACACGATGGAGAAAGTCGCGCTGATCGCCAACGTGTTCGTGGCCTTGGCCGGCCTGGGCTACGCCTTGCTGCTGGTCGGGCAGGTCAAAAACGCCCCGCAAGGCACGCCCGCGCATGCAAGAAATCGCCCACGCGATTCGCGAAGGGGCCGAACGCCTATCTTGTTCAAGCAATTCCGCGTCGTCGGCCGTGCTGATCGTGCTGATCACGGTCGGCTCTATTTCGCGGCGGTGAAGTCCGCGTCGCCGCCGGAGATCGCCTGGGGCCGGGCGATCGCCTTCCTGGTCGGCTCGATCTTTTCGGCCACGGTCGGCTTCGTCGGCATGCGCCTGGCCACGATCGGCAACCTGCGCGTCGCCGCCGCCGCGCAGCACAGCTTCGGCGAGGCCCTGCAGCTCGGCTATCGCACCGGCACGATCACCGGCATGCTCACCGACGGCCTGGGCCTGCTGGGCGGCTCGCTCATCTTCCTGGTCTACGGCGAACACGCCTATGAAGCCCTGCTGGGCTTCGGCTTCGGCGGCACGCTGCTGGCCCTGTTCATGCGAGTCGGCGGCGGCATCTACACCAAGGCCGCCGACGTCGGCGCCGACCTGGTCGGCAAGATCGAAGCCGGCATCCCCGAAGACGACCCGCGCAACGCCGCCACCATCGCCGACAACGTCGGCGACAACGTCGGCGACTGCGCCGGCATGGCCGCCGACATCTTCGAGAGCTACGAAGTCACCATCGTCGCCGCCATGATCCTGGGCATCGCCAGCTTCGGCCACAAGGGCGTTATCTTCCCGCTGCTGGTCCGCGCCATCGGCGTCATCGGCTCAGATCATCAGCACCTACAGCGTCAAGGCCGGCGACAAGGGCACCGCCGACGAAGCCATGCACAGCGTCAACCGCGGCTTCGTCCTCGGCTCGATCATCAGCGTCGTCGGCTTCGTCGCTCCTGGGCTTCGTTTACCTCCACTTCGATGACAACGCTACCTCGAACGGATTATCCAGCAAGCCGTCGCCGGATTTCCGGCGTGGCAAGGCCGATCGTCGAACAACGTCGGCGAGATCAGCGAAACTCGCCGCCATGAACGTCACTGGCGGATCGACCGCAATGGGCCACATTCGGCCAAGCCCGGGCTGGACATGCGGCCCGCCTGGACCTGCCTGATCGGCATCATCCTGGCCGTGCTCCTCAACAAGTGCACCGAGTACTACACCGGCACCGAGTACGAGCCGGTGAAGAGCATGGCCAAGAGCTGTCAGACCGGCCATGCGACCAACATCATCCAGGGCTTCGCCGTCGGCTACGAAAGCAGCGGTGGCGGCGGTGATCATCATCGCCGCGGCCATTCTGGCCAGCGTCTTCGTCTACGCCGGCACGACGCCCATCTTCGTCGCCTTCGGCGTGGCCATGTGCGGCATCGGCATGCTCACCCTCACCGGCAACACGATCTCGATGGACGTGTTCGGCCCCGTGGCCGACAACGCCAACGGCATCGGCGAAATGGGCTACGACAAGGAGGAAATGGGCGAAGGCCACAGTACAAGGATACGCGCCGGCAGATCCTGGCCGACCTCGACGCCGTGGGCAACACCACCAAGGCCACACCAAGGCATCGCCATCGGCTCGGCGGTCATCGCGGCCGTGTCGCTGTTCGCCAGCTTCATCGCCGTCGGTCGGCTCCGGCGGGCAGGGCGAGATCAGCCAGCTGACCAGCAGCACGATGTACAACAAGGTCGCCGCCAAGCTGACGGTCGCCGATCCGATGCTGTTCATCGGCATGCTGATCGGCGGCTGCCGTGCCGTTCCTGTTCAGCTCGATGCTGATCCGCGCCGTCGGCCGGGCGGCGTTCCTGATCGTCAAGGAATGCCGCGTCCAGTTCCGCGACAAGGAAATCTGGGCCGGCACCAAGAAGCCCGATTACGGCCGCGTCGTCGCCATCTGCACCGGCGACAGCCCAGAAGGAACTGATCGGCCCGGGCCTGCTGGCCATCCTGATGCCGATCCTGGTCGGCTTCGTGCTTGGGCACGTATCGCCTTGGCCGGCTTCCTGGCCGGCATGATCGTGTCGGCCAGTTGCTGGCCGTGTTCATGGCCAACGCCGGCGGCGCCTGGGACAACGCCAAGAAGATGATCGAAGACGAGCCCAGCAGCCTGGCAAGCTAACACCGGCAAGGGCTCCGAGAAGCACAAGGCGAGCGTCACCGGCGACACCGTCGGCGATCCGCTCAAGGACACCGCCGGCCCGGCCATCAACCCGCTGATCAAGGTCATGAACATGGTCAGCCTGCTGATCATTGGGCTGTTCTTGCCCTACGATAAGAAGATGGTCGGCGAATTGGATCGCTTAGGGGTCAACGTGACGCTCAAACCGGAGGACCAGTTCTTCTGGATAGTCATCGGCGTATGCGTGCTTGCTCTGGGCTGGGCCATCTGGCAATCCAAACGGGATACGCGCCCCGACGCGTGATTGACTGCATCCCAAGGAGCGTGCTCTAACGCGTGTGCCACTGGCAGAGCCCGTGAGAATCGTCGCCGTTTCCGACACTGGCAGAGCCGTGGCACACACACCAAAGCTCGCTGAGAATTCTTCAGCAGGCTGACTGTTAGTGTGGCCATGCGGTAACCCCCGCTCCACGAGCGGGGCGCAACCCATCCCACGCCAAAGACTTAGCACCAATCGCCGCCAGCTTGGCTTTGCCGGCTGGCGCGGTTGGCCTAGAATTCGGTCGCGTGCCTGATGGGCGACGCTTGAAGAACCGCGGGTCCAGCGATTACAACTTTTATGGCCAACCACTTGGGTACGGAACCAGACGATCATCTGCCGTACGGTCCCCTAACTGGCGCTTTCAAATTCGATGCCACGGTGGATTCACCGTATGCGCCCCCCCAGGAAGTGCATGAGCCGCCGGAACACTATCAACCGGCCAAACGAGGCTGGACGACGCCGCTCGTGCTTTACGTGGCCACCTGCTTCAGCACGTTTGCCACGTATGCCAGCTTTTTTCGCGGCACCTTCGAGGAAAGCTTGCAATATGCCGGCGCCCTCGATGTTACTGCTGACCGCGCACGAATTGGGGCACTTCCTGCAAGCATTGCGTTACCGGGTTCCGGCGAGTTTGCCTTACTTCATTCCCATTCCGCCGCCCCTTAGCCCCATCGGCACGATGGGAGCCGTAATTCGCATGAGTGGGCACATGGGTAATCGCGTGACCCTGTTCGATATCGGCATAACTGGGCCGCTGGCCGGGTTGGTGCCGGCCATGATCTTCTCCATCATTGGCTTGCATTATGCGCACGTGGCGCCGATCCCGATAAATTTCGGCAAGGCCGGGGGCATGCAGTTTGGCGACCCGCTGGTGATCCAGTTCTTGGTGTACTTGATGAAAGGTCCGTTGCCGGCCGGACAGGACGTGATCTTGAATCCCCTGCTGTTTGCCGGCTGGGTCGGCATGCTGGTCACATCGCTGAATCTGTTCCCCATCGGCCAACTTGATGGCGGACACATCCTCTATGCATTGCTGCGGCGGCGGTCGTACCTGGTGGCGGAGATCGTGCTGCTGGCCTCGGTTTTTGCCGTCGTGTGGTACAAACTGTGGGGTTGGTCGCTGATGCTGGTCCTGCTGATCGTGATGGGCCCCCGGCACCCACCGACCGCCAATGACGACATGCCGCTGGGCACCGGCCGCACCGTGCTGGGCGTGCTGACCCTCTTATTCCTGATCGTCGGCTTCACGCCGAATCCGTTCATGATGTAATCGAAGCATGCGCGGAGCAAGGCGAGCCATACCGAACTGCTTAGCCACAAGCTCACGCCGCTTGCGTCTCGTCCGGGTTGCCGTCGGCCGGCTTTTCGTCGTTGCGAGCGTTGATGATTTCGCCGTTGTCGCTCACGTCGTCGAACCGCACGGAAACGCTTTTCGAGACGCCCGATTCTTGCATCGTGACGCCGTACAACGTGCTCGCGCAGGTCATCGTCTTTTTGGAGTGGGTGACGACGATGAATTGCGTCCAGGCCAGAAACTCGTGCAGCACTCCCACGAAACGCTCGATGTTCGCTTCGTCCAAGGCCGCGTCGACCTCGTCCAGCACGCAGAACGGACTCGGGCGGCTGCGGAAGATCGCCAACAGCAAAGCCACGCAGGTGAGCGTTTTTTCGCCGCCGCTTAGCAGCGAAATGCTGCGCGGCTCCTTGCCCGGAGGACGCGCCACGATCTCGATTCCGCTGTCGAGGATGTCCACCCCTTCGTCGAGCAGTATGTCCGCCTGGCCGCCGCCGAACAATTTGCGGAACAGCGATTGGAAATGACCGCGCACGAGTTCCAAGGTTTCCGCGAAGAGCCGCCGGCTGTCGGCGTTGATCTTGCCGATGATCTGCTCCAGCGAGTCCTTGGCGCTGGCCAGATCCTGATGCTGGGCTGACAGACTGTTGAAACGGGTCTCCAGTTGTTCCAATTCGTCCAGCGAGTCCAGGTTGACGCTGCCGATGCTGCTGAGCTTGCCTCGCAAGTCGGCGATTTCCAGTTCCACGCTGGCCCGATCGCGCTCGGCTTCGTCGGACAGGGACTCTTGTTGAGCCTCCGCGGCCGCCAGTTCAATGCCGTAATCCTCGCGCAGCCGCTCTTCGACCGTCCCCCGGGCATGCCGCAATTCGCCGGCCGCCAATTGCTGGGCATGCAGCCTGGCATCCAGCTTCCGCGCCTTGCCGCGCACGTGCTGATCCTCTTGAGTCAGCGCCCCCTTGCGCGCTCTCGCTTCCTCGCGCCGATTGACCGACTCGACCGTCTCGCAGGCCAGCACTTCCTTGCGCAAGTAAAGCCCGGCCACTTCCGACTCAGTCGCCAGGATGCTGCGCTCGGTATCGGTGCTTCGGGTCATGGCCAGCGCAAGCTGGGAACGATTTTCAGCCAGCGTTCGGCCCCGTTCTTGCCGGTCGCGATCGAGTTGCGCCTTTTGCCGCTGCAAGCTTTCGACCTGTTGTTCGATGCGTGCGACGTCAATCCGCGTGGCGCTGGCTTCGCGGTTCGCCCGTTGCCGGACCTGTTCGAGTTGGGTTGCCAGCGAGGTTCCTTGCTGGACCCGCGTTTCAAGTTCGGTCACCTGGCTCTCCGTGGCCGCCAACTGATCGCGCGTGGCGACAAGCGATGTCTGGGCTTCTTCCACAGCCGCCTGAGCAGCCTGCACTTCAGCCTCGGTCGCCGCTTGCTGTTTCGTCGTTTGTTCCAGCCGCTGCTGGGCGGCCATCGTCTGCAGCCGCACGTCGGCCAGCTCGCGCCCAGCGCCACGAAACCGGCGCGGCGCTGATGCAGATCCGCGGCGTCCGCCGTGATGTTGGCTTCAAGTTGGCCGCAGGAAGCCCTTTTGGCTTCCAATTGGGTGTTCAACTCGGCAATTTGTTGCCGCAAGGCCCGCAGTTCGCTGCGGCGCGAGATCAAGCCGGTCGCGGCGTGCCGCGCGCCGACGGCGATCAGGCCTTCAGCCGAGAGCAATTCGCAGGCTTGGGTGACAAAGTTAGCCCCGCGGCCGGCCCCTTCCGCCAGCGCCACGGCCCGCGCCAACGTGTCGACGATCCAAGTGCGGCCCAGCAGCCGACGGGCGAGCACCGCGTGCTCCGGCGCGGTCTCCACGAATTCGTCGGCCCGGCCGAGAACCCCCGGTCGCCCCTCCAAATCCGGCGCGTCCGCAATGTTAACCGGAGGCGCGTCCAAGCGGAGGAACGTCACCCGGCCCGAATACTTGGCTCCGTCCTGCTGCAAGTGTGCCATCAATTCGCGGCCGGCGCCGACCACGACAAACTGGGCGACTTCGCCCAGGGCCGTTTCGATCATCGGTGCGCTGTCGATGTGGACTTGTAACAGGTCCGCCACAAGCCCCTGAACCTGCGCCAGAGGCCCGGCTTTGGTCGAGCGGGCCCGCAGGAGGACCTCTTTCACGCCGCCGCTGAGGCCTTCCTGACGGCGCTCCAATTCTTCCAGTACCGCGAAGCGCTGGGTGGCGCCGGATTGCCGCTCGCGCAGCGTCGCCAGTTCGTCCTGGACCCGGGCATGAATGGACCGCAGTTCGGCCAGGCGGGTCTCCACCGCGCTCAGTTCTGACTGCTGAATGCGTGATGCCTGCGTAAGGCGTTCGAGCTGCGGACGGCACTCGGCGTGCTCCGCGGCGGCGGCTGTGCGCGTGGCCTCAAGATCGGCCAGCCGCACGCGTCCCTGTTCGTACCCCGATTGTGTAGCCTGGAAATGGGCTTCGAGCGCACTGATGCGGTTGCTCAAAGCCGAGGCGACCCGCAGCTTTTCGAGATGAGCCGTACGATATTGCTCGTTGTCGCTGCGAAGTTTGTCCAGTTCCGCGTTCAGCCGGGTCAAGTGCGCTTCTTCGTCTCCCAAACGGCCGGCCAGTTCGCGCTGCTGGGTATCGATGCTCTCGAGCGAGTCTTCGGTGACTTTGAGCTGCCCGTCCAGGTCGTCCGCCCGGGCCGACATGGCGGTGAGCTGTCGCCGATAACGGCCGATTTCCTCTTCCAAATCTTGTTGACGGCGGCGCTGGTGCTCGATAGTCGATTCGCAGGCGGCAATGCGTTCGCGATTTTCAGCGATGCGCACATGGCTGGTCCGCAGCGCCTCGTCGATATCTCCCAGCTCCAGATCGACAACCAGCAGGCTGGCTTCGCACTTCTCGGCCTGGGCCATATAGCCGGACAGTTCTTCCTGGGATTCCCGCAGTTCGGCTTCCAGAAGCGTCAGTTCGGCCGTGAGCTTGCGCCAGTCCGTCAGTCCCACCTGGGTGCGCAGTTGCTGCAAGCGATCGGCGTATTCCTTGTAGCGCTGCGCCTTGGAAGCCTGCAAACGGACGCTGCGGAGCCGGCTTTCCACTTCGTCGACAATATCCGACAACCGAAGCAGATTCTGATCGACCCGTTCCAGGCGGCGCTGAGCCTCGAGTTTCTTGACCTTGAAGCGGCTGATGCCGGCAGCCTCTTCGAAGATCAGCCGGCGATCGCGCGGCGAGGCTTGCAACAGGACGTCGACCTTGCCCTGTTCGATGACGCTGTAGGCCTCGGTGGCCACGCCGGTGCCGGCGAACAAATCGCGAATGTCGCGCAGGCGGCACGGCTGCCGATTGATCAGGTATTCGCCTTCGCCGCTGCGATAGACGCGGCGCGGTGATATGCACCTCGGGCGCGTCGACGGCCAGCCGCCGCTCGGCGTTGTTGAAGGTCAACGTCACTTCGGCTGAGTTCAGCGGCCGGCGGCCCGCGGAGCCGTTGAAGATGACGTCGGCCATCTCCTTGCCGCGCAGGCTCTTGACGCTTTGCTCGCCGAGAACCCACTTGATCGCGTCGACGATGTTCGACTTGCCCGACCCGTTCGGCCCGACCACCACGGTGATGCCGCTGGGGAATTCAAGCCGGGTCTTGTCGGCGAAACTCTTGAAGCCGACGAGTTCCAGCGCCTTGAGCATGGGTGGTTTTTACAAAGGACGGCGGGTCGTTTTAATTACCCAGCCATTTTAGCAGGAAAGTGGGGGGAACGGGCAGGACGATTTTTGTCAAAGTTTTTCGATTAATGCAGGTTTTTTTGCATTTTCGGCGCGAAGAGATCCGGTGCCGGGCTGGCCACTTCGATCTGGCTGCGGTCCGCGGTTCCCGGCCCACTGTCGCCGTCCTCCTTGCGACGGTATTCGCGATCGCCGTCCGGCAAGGCGTCCACTTCGAAGCGGCCGACCAGCGACTTGCTGGCCTTGGCTTGCTGCAATGCCTGGACCACGTCCGGATAGGTGCCGCCAAGTTCCACGATGGCCCGGATCACGTCGTCGATTCTGTTCGAAACGACGCGCTTCTGATCGGGCTGGCCGACGACAAACTTGCTGACCGCGATCTGATCGGGGTCCGAGCCGTTGACCATGATCGACCGGCCTGCCTCGAGAATCAATGGCATCAGGAACCGCTGATCGGCGCCAAACAGCACGACCTCAGGCCGCATGCTGCGCGTGACGTGGATCATCTCCGGACCGCCGGTCGACAGCACGTGATAACTGAACTGCCCCTTGAGGCTCTCGCCGCGCACCACGGAGTCGTGGGGATTCATGGCCCACAAGGCTCGGAAGGCGCCGTAGCGGGTTTCGGCGCTGGAGGTATCGAGCATGCCGCGCAGCTCGTCGTAAGCGGTCATGTCGTCCATGGCGCTGAGGGCGGCCAGGGCGAACGCACGAAAGGCGGGCTCTTCGCGGGCCGCGCGGCCCAACGGGGCCACGGCCGCGATCTGATCCAGATAGGCCAGCGCTTCGGCGGCATAAAATCTCACTTCGGCTTCTTTGGCTTCGGTCCCTTTGATCAGCGTCTTGACGGCCGGCAGACCGATCGCCTCCAGCCGCAGGGAAGCCGTCGACGCGGTGATCGGATCGAGCACTTGCCGTTCCAGCAGTTCCATGCGAGCCAATTGGTCGGCGGTGCACTCCTTGATGGGCAACGAACGAACGACGCGCATAT
Source organism: uncultured Planctomycetia bacterium (assembly GCA_963807715.1). Classification (GTDB taxonomy): domain Bacteria; phylum Planctomycetota; class Planctomycetia; order Pirellulales; family PALSA-1355; genus CAWECK01. The sequence goes on along the minus strand of CAWECK010000003.1, from coordinate 274,225 downwards.
AACGGGCAATGTTATGCTTATAGCGCGGATGGACGGCCAGTTCGATGAATTCATCGGTCTTGGGCTTGGCCACCCCTTGTTTGGCGCCGTGATCGTAAATGTGAAACCGTTTGTTGACGGCTTCGCCGATCTGGGTGCTGAGGCGCACCGACTTGTCCTCAGGAGCGATAATCAGCCCCAACGAGCGCGATTTCAGCGCCATGCCACCCCCCAACACGCGGCCCCGCACCAGCAGGCCGCGGTCCTTTTCGCCGTCGGCGGAAGGATCGACGAGCACGGGCCCTTCCGCTAGGGCCATTTTGTGGCCTCGGTGGATCTGGCTCCCCAACTCGGCCAGTTCGAAAAGATGCGTTTCCATCAACCAACCGCCGCGCAGGCTGGTGGTTTCGCTGCGCGAAGGGACTTGCACTTCGAGGTCGAGCCGATCCCCCTTCTGAACGCCCGGCGGCAAGAATGCGCGCACGAGCACGAGCGCCGTGGTAGGGGATGCCAGTAATTGATTCGGATTGTTCACGCCGCGGGTTTTCATCTCGTGGAGCAATTCCTCGCGTTGCGGCGAGGGGGCCGGATCTTCGCCCGTATTGGCCAAACCGGTCACCAGGGCCACGCTCTCGACCTTGATATAGGTGTTGCCGTACGGACGCGCATAATCGCCCACCATGCGGACGCGCGATTCCACGGCCTCCGTGAATTCTTCAGGACTTTGCGAACGCAATGCCGGCGCGGCGCAGCCGCTTATCACCAGCCAAGCCAACGCTAGCCATCGTTGAGGAAGTCGCCGAGCATCCATGCCAAGCTTCCCTGAAATTGCGCGGACATTAATTGGCAGCCCGAACTGAATAGGTCCGTCCTTCGGCCGGCGAACATCCCTGTCGCCAGCCGTTGCAAATACCCGAACGGGTCACGGAAAAGGTTTGTCGCGGCGGGAGAATAGAGATTTCGCCAACCAGGGTCAAGTCCGGAAACTGGGCGATTCAGGAGGGGCAGGCGGGGCACGAACTTACGGCGGATCGAAACCGCCCGAGCAAAACGGGTGGCAACGGCAGACCCGTTTGACGCCCCGCCAACCGCCGCGCAAAAAACCGTACTTGGTAACCGCCCCGATCATATAGCTGCTGCAAGACGGCTGGAACCGGCAGGCTCGCGGCAACCAAGGACTGATCAGCACTTGGTACGTCCGCACGGCGGCAATCAAACAGAAACCGGGCAGCTCGACAAGTGTAGCCCAAAGGAATTGCATCCTGACACCTGTGCTCGCGGCGCCCAACATCAGTGGCTGACGCTTCGCGGCCCCGTTACTTCCTTTCCGGCTCGCCACTGCCGGAACCATCGGTCTTCCTCCGGTGCAGCTTGGAGGCGGCCTGACGCGACAAACGCACGAGCGAATCCATCAATGCCGCCCGAGACGGCGGGGCCGCAGCCCGAGGGATTACCACCAGGTCGACTCCGGGCAATTCCAACTGACTTAACCGAAAGGCGTCTCGCAACAGCCGTTTCCAGCGATTGCGCTGAACCGCGCCGCCGACTTTGCGTGAAACCGACATCCCCATGCGCGGATGTTCGACCTCGTTTTCACATGCGAACACCAACAACTGGCCGTCGGACGCCGAACGGCGCCGCTGATAAACGCGCTCAAACTCCGGAGTCTTCCGCAAGCGATGCGTAACTGAAAATCGTTGCCCCATCATCCATCCAGCTCACTCGTCCGATTCGTCGTCGTTGGGCGATATCAACGGCTTCCGCGCCAGGCGTCGTCTTCCAAATGGATCGGCGGCAAGCGCCGATGAACCGCCCGCCGCCAGGCGCGGCACAGATAAGCGACGATCAACAGCATCGCCCCCAAGACCAAAATCAGCAAAGACCAGGCGACGGAAAGCCGCAGTCGGCCGAGCGCATCGAAACGCGCAAGCCCCTCGGGGGCCGGCATGTCGGGCAGCGCTTCTTCGACGGCTAACAGCCAATTGCCGGGTGACATTGCTTGGTTCCGCGCTCCGCGGCTTCTCCACCAGGACATGCTTGAGCGAGTCCGTCAGGCACAACCTGACATGCGCGGGCCCTTTCGGGATCCCCGTTTACCAGTGCAAATCGGCCCGCAGATTCGCTTTCTCCGTCTGGCCGGTGCGGGCATCGATTTGCTTGATCAATTCCAGGCTTTCTTTATCCAGCGGTTTGGGCAACATGATTTGAATCTCGGCGAATAAGTCGCCCGGCGAACGCCCTTTGGCGGTCACGCCGTGACCTTTGACGCGTAATTTGGTGCCGCTGGAAGTGCCGGGGGGCACGCTCAACGTGATGATTCCCTTCGGCGTGGGTAAATCGACCTTCGCGCCCAAGGCGGCTTCGGCCAGACTCACCGGCACTTTTACGTCCAGGTTGTCGCCGCGTCGCTGAAAATGCGGATGCGGAAGGACGTGAACCGTGATCAGCAGGTCGCCCGCCGTTTCGCCGGTCCCTTCGCCTTGACCGCGCAAGCGAATCTTCTTGCCGTCTTCGATCCCGGAGGGAATCTTGACGTTGATGGTTTCCACCCGGCCGGAACCGCGGGCAATTCTGAGTTGGGCCTCGCCCCCGAGGACGGCGGTCGCCAGCGGCACGTCAATCTCGGCGGTAACATCGCCGCCACGCCGTGGGGCCGACTTGGCCCGTCCTCCGCCACCGCCGGCTCGGCGAAATTGGCCAAAAATATCCCCAAATGCGCCGCCGGGATCGCCGGCAGCACGCTCGCCAAAAAAATTGCTGAAATCGAAATCCGGCCCGCCCGGCGCCGCGCCGCCGTGGAACCCACCGGGTGGTCCCTGCCCGGCGGGGCCGCCGGTCATGGACTCAAACGAGCTGCCGTAGCGGTCGTACAGTTCCCGCTTGCTGCTATCGTTCAGGACGTCAAATGCCTTTTGCACTTCCTGAAACTTCTTGGTCGCCGTTTTGTCGTCGGGATGCAAGTCGGGATGGTACTTGCGGGCCAGGGCGCGATAAGCCTTCTGGATTTCCGCAGAAGACGCATCCCGATTAATCCCCAGTATCTTGTAGTAGTCCTCGGCCATTCCGTCGTCGAAGGGGTTTGACTGGTTGGTGCGATCAATGTGAATGCCAGCGGTTTTGACGTCCGATGCCGCCGGCTCTGCTCCCGAGTTGCCCAGGAGCATTCCTTGCGGGTCCTCTCTCTGGGAGACTGATACCATTTTAGGGGACCGTAGCGTTTGGTGCCACCGGCATTTCCCAACAGGGTGCCGGCCGGCACCCTGTTGAGCACGCTTCGGCCGTGTGTGGGCACGTCGCGTCAACCGTGTGTGGCACGCTCTGAGCCCTGCGAAGGGCGTAGTGGCAAGGCGCTGGGCCGATTGCCTGCACCACGCCCTTCGCAGGGCTCAGAGCGTGCCACACCGAGCGCAGAGGGCAACACCGAGCGTAGTTCAATACTGAGACTCGGCGGTTCTGGCTTGCTGTCGCCGCCATTTTCCGAATAATGTCGTGGCACGGTTCGCCGCCTCTCGGCCAACTAAACCTTCCAACGTCCGGATCCCGCATCCATGCCCTGGTACCACCACTCGCTTCAGTTGCCTCCGTTCTCCCGCGGATTTCATCTCATCACCGAGCGGATCGTCGCGGCCGTCCCGGAATTGTCTCAGTTCACAGTGGGCCTCTTGCACGTGTTCATCCAGCACACCTCGGCCTCGCTCTCGATCAACGAGAACGCCGACCCGGACGTGCCGGCCGATCTGGAGGCCTCGCTGAATGCCATCGCGCCGGAGTCGTTTCCGTACCAACACACGGTCGAAGGGCCGGACGACATGCCGGCGCACGTCAAGTCGATCCTATTGGGAAGTAGCGTGAGCATTCCGGTTGAGCGCGGCCGGCTCTGCCTGGGCACCTGGCAGGGCGTGTATCTCTGCGAGCACCGCAACCGGGCCGGCCGCCGAACCCTAGTGCTGACTTTGCAAGGGGAATAGGAAGCGGCCCGTATCGATCATGCGGGCCAGATCGTCGAGCCAGCAGGCGATTAACGTGCTTTGGTTGGCATTGCGGTCCACCTGTGCCAGGGCCTCCAAGCATCGCTCGAGAATCGCCACGATCAGTTCGGGGTTGTCTGCCCAGGTGGCGGGCGCGGCTTGGACCGCTTGCTGAATGTCGGCATCTGCCGTGAGCGGAACGCCGGCGGCCCCGCGCAAGGCCTCGCGGAAAAGATCGTGGGCGAAGACGATGGCCTGCCGCAAGCGTCTTCGGCGGGCACTGGCCTCCTTGCCGGCTTCGTTGACAAACGCTTCGAGCGATTCGGCCAACCGCACGCTTTGCAGCGGCCACCCTGTGAGAGCCGTCAGCAAGTCTCGGCGAAAGCTCCACAGCTCCGGCTCGGCCAGCTCGCCCGCCCGCTGTACGCTCCCCTCGGAAAAAGCCGCCATGCGAGCGGCCTCAGCCGCATCCTGCACGAAGCCGCCGGACACCAGCAGCCGGGCCACGACGTCGGGCGTCGAGCCGCCCAAAACGGACCGTCTGACAGCGCGAGCGAATCGTCGGGAGTTGCCGTTCGAGGCTGGTGGCAATCAGAATCAGCACGCTGCGGGGGGGCGGCTCCTCGAGCGTCTTGAGAAGCGAGTTCGCCCCCTCCTCGTTCAGATAGTCGGCATCGTCGATGATGGCAATGCGCCGGCCCCCCATGAACGGCTTGAGCGCGATCGCGTGGCAGAGACCCTCGCGCATGCGGTGGTCGTCGTCGCCGATGAAGGCTGCCAGGGGAATGAAGCCCTTGTCGGCCGGCTTGCAGACCAGATGCAGGTCGGGATGGGTCCCGGCGAGCACCTGAATGCAACTATCGCAGGTTCCGCAGGGCGCCAACTGTTCGGCCGGCACGGCCTGACACAACAACGACTGGGCCAGTTTGAGGGCGAACGTCCGTTTGCCGATTCCCGCCGGACCAACGAATAGAAACGTGCTGGCCAGTCGGCCGTGCGTGAGCGCCGTGCGAAAGCGATCCGCGATCGCGTCGTGCCCTTCAATCCCCTGCCAGACCATGCTAATTCCTTGAGAGCCGAGAAAGGCGTATTATCGTGAAACCGGCCCGAACTTTACAAGGACCGGGGTGACGTGGTCAGGACGATTGCAAAAGTCGGTTGAACCTAGGTCTTGGCAGTTGTAAGTTGTTGGCAGAGAGACGATAGAGCAGAAAAGGGGGCGGGAAGTCGGGAGTCTTTGTATTGTCCTGGTCACGTCAATAGAAACGACTCCCGACCTCTCGACTCCTTTTCCTCTCCCGGTGGTGAGGGCTGGCCATATGGCATCCCAGCGTCTTTTCATTGCGACCCTCGTCGGCGACGCCGCGGCAGCAACCGGGAACCTGTTCCTCTCGTGGCGCAGTTCAGCGTCTGCCGTCGATACCGTGGCGGTAGATCGTTTTTGTGCGGCGCTCCGAGACAACGGGACTTCGCTACCAATCGTGTACTTCAGCGAATGGATTGACCGCTGGCTTATGGGGGATCGAGTCCCCGGACCTGGAACGGTTGAGGGTGTGCGATTTCAAAGCTCGTGCTTTTCTCGCAAGGAGGCGATCGATTGGGCAGGCCGTTGCGGGAATCAACACCAAGAACAGGACTGGCTGGCAGCGCGCCTTCGGGAGGCTGCATCAGCGTGGAGCGGAGTCGCGGATCATGTAGTTGTCGCAGTCGTTCGTGAGGCACTCGACGGTTCAACCTTGGACGAGGAAGTTTGGGCCTCGCTCGGCGTGGTGCCAGCTTGGCTCGCAAAGGAGGCTCCTTGACGTTGACTTTCCCTAAAACGGAATGAACAATGGAACTATGAGCATCGATACAACTCAAACCGATTTGGAAGCCATCTGTCTTAGCCTGGCCAGCGGCAAACCCGTCGATCCGGAAGTCGGCAGCCGGATCGAGCAGCGAGCGGATAAGGTCCGGGACGAAATCAAGAAAAGGGGCGTTACCGACATCGCCGTCTCCCTCATCCGTGAACTCCGCGACGCATGAGGTACGTTCTCGATCTCCTCCGTCGCGCTCAAATGGGAGTTGAACGAGGCCGACTCGGCAAAGGCTCTTGCCCTTCGCCAGGAGTTTCGGCAAGGGCTCCACGAGTTTCTCGCCCCGGATGTCTTCCCGGTCGAAGCGGCCCACGCCCTAACGCGTGCGCGGAGCGTCGCAGTGTCATCTCCCAAGGAGATGCCGAGCTTCTCCTTGGTCAAATTCTGAACACGCGGCCCATACTGCATTCTTCTCTCGTTCTTCTGCCGAGGGCCGTTGCGATTTCATCCGAAACGCGCATTGGGGTTTACGACTGCCTCTACGTGGCTCTGTCTGAACGCGAGCAATGCGAGTTCGTCACCGCCGATCAAAAACTTCTAAACAGCTTGCAGCAGAATTTTCCCTTCCTCGTCGATCTTGCATCTCTGCCATGATCCAGTCGTGGATATTCGACGTTCCGTCCCCGCTTTGGCGCGACGATCCAGAGCGACTCTCACCCGCAGCCAAGTAGCCAAGTAGGGTCCGATGTGCGGACCGATTGCTCCCTCACGTCCTGTAAGGTCTCGATTGTCCGCGGTGACTGCTGGCCGCAACCCCAGCCGCAATCGGCCCTCACATCGGACCCTACTTGGCTCGACCCTGCGGCAACTAAAGGCCGCCGGGGCGAACATCCAGGCATTCCAGGTCGCCAGCCGCGTTGCGGCAGTAAATGCGGCCGTGCGACAACGCCGGCACCGTCCAGCACTTGCCTTCGAGCACCTGGGCGTGCGCCAACGGCCAGAAACCTTCCGGCGACGCCAGGGCCGTGATCAATTCCCCTTCGTCGCTCAGCACCAACAGCTTGTCGGCGGCCAGCATCAACGAGCCGCAACCCAAGCCGTTATACGTCCACTTCACCGCTCCCGTGGCGCAGTCCATACACACCAGATTAACGAGCCGCGCGTTGTGGCTGTTGCCGTCGAACCCGTACAGGCAACCATTGAACAGCACGCAGTTGTTCATGTGGTTGCGCATCTTCTTGTTCTGATAAACCAGGTCGAGCTCGCCGTCCGCAAGCTTCAGCAGCGCGCAGCCCTTGTTGTAACCGGTGGAAATAAACAGCATATCGCCATCAATGATTGGCGTGGTGGAGCTGGTCGCATAATCGGTGGTCCAAGGAAACCGATCGATTTCCGCCGCCGTCGGCGGCTCGCACGACGAGCAGAAAATCGTTGTTCAAGATCGCGATGCACGGCTCGCCGCGGTGCTTAAAAGCCACCGGCGAACCGTAACCGGGATGGAAGATCGCCGTGTGCCAGCGCACGTCCCCCGTTCGCTTGTCGAAGGCCGCCGCGCAGCCCGCATCGACGACAACCAACTCGCCCACGATCAAAGGCGAACAGGAAAAGCCCCAGTCAGGCATCTTGACGTCAAACTGTTTCTGAAATTCGCAGCTCCAAACGACCCCGCCGCCGCGCGCATCGAGGCACAGCTTGAGTCCTTCTTTGCTGATGGTGTAAACCCGGTCGCCGTCGACCGTCGGAGTTGCCGCGGGCCCCCCTTCGTGCAAATTATCGACGAGCTTCGCGGGATAGGAATGCTTCCACAACTCTTTGCCACTGGCGGCATCGAAGCACCACACCGTGTCGAGTCCGTGGGCGTATCCCATCGTGAAGGCGCGGCCATCGGCTACGGAAATCGAGCTGAACCCGATGCCAACCGATTTCGCCCAGAGCTTCGGCAAACCGCCGCTGGGCCAATGCTCGGCTTGCCAGTCGGTCTCACGGGAAATACCGTCGTCGTGCGGGCCTCGCCAATGAGGCCAATCGAAACCGGGCTCGGCGGCCGCAGCAACGGCATCAACCGCAGGTGCTGGACTTGCGGGATCGCTTGTCGCCGCCGATTTTTCAATGACGGCAGAGAGCCGTGCTCGCTCAACCGTAGTGGGTTTTTCGGTAGCGGGTTTTTCGGTACAGCCCGTTAAAATCAATATCCAAATCCAGGCCCAACGCCATCGATCCGTCATTCTAAAACCTTTGACATCCGATTACTTCGAAACCGGCCCTAAATTCAGGGCCTTCGTCACCTCGGCTTGGTGCTCCACGAAAGCGAGATGATCGGCCGCGACGAGGCTGGCGTATGCCGCGGCAAAGTCGGCAATCCCTCCGACAAACTGATTCAACCGGTCGTGCAGCAGCGCGGGGATCTGCAAAAATCGGTCGCGCGTCGCCGGATTTTCCAAAGCCGCCTTGGCGTGGGCCTTCGCTAATAACTGAGCGTGCAATGCGGCCACGCCCTCAAATTCGTCTGCCTTTTTGACGGCTTTCCATTCCAACCGTCGTTCGCGTGGACCGATCTCGCGCACCTGAAACGAGGCATCTCCATCAACCGCGTAACTCAAATACCGGTTCGAGACGGTTTGCATCTGTCGCGCCACGTCCGCCACTTCCGCGGCGCGACATTCCGCCTGGGGCGGCGCTGGCGCGGTGCGGCACAAATCGCAGCCGCTCGGCAACGCCTCCTTGAATTCCAGCAGCAGGTTCTTTCCTTCGTCGTCGCCGTGCCCGGCGATGAGTACAGCGAAACGATAGCGGCCGAGACTGCCACAGCCGGCGATGCGACCGCAAATATCCTCAACGTCGTAAAACCCCGGTTCCTTGCGGGCCTTATCTCCTAATCGCCGAACATAATCGGAGAGCAGCTGCTGAGCCCGTTCCACGTCGGCCGGCTGCAAGTCGAAAAACTTGTCGCCGCGCGTCAGAATCCGCTTTCCTTTGTGTTCTCTGGTCAGAGTCTCGATATAGTCGGCCCGATGCACCCCGACCGCCTCCTGAATGAGCCGTCTGGCGACCGGCGTTTCCGGCAAGTCGCGATCGGAACAGGCCTCGAAGGTTACGCGTTCCTGTTCAGCGCACTGGACGATTTCTCCCGCGTAGGTTGTGACGTTTACGCGGACCGCGCTGGTGGCCTTCGCCTCGTCGACGCCGATTTGGCCGGCCGCAAGCAGCGAGCTGGTGGCGGCCCGGCAGCAATCGAAATCCAGTCGACCCCAGCTCGTCTCGTCGAAATCGTTGATATCGTATCGCACGGTGCCGTCGGCGGCCTTGAAGGTGCCAAAGTTCTCGCCGTGAATGTCGGCCACGATGCGCAGTTCTCCCTCGGCAGGCAACACGATGTCCGGCAGATCCACGGTGGCTTCGGCCCAGTCCCGCGCGAACAAATGAAATGTGCCGCGAAAAAAACCGAACGGGTCCGCGGCCAGTCTCGCCAGCTTGTGACGCAACACCGCGTCGTAACGCCCGACGAAACGGCGGTTGTAATCGATGATTTCGGCAATGGGGTCGCGTGCCACGCTTCGGGTCTCGAAAGCCTGTTGAATGCTGGTAAACCTATTGAACCTGTAATGAAGAGTGCTTGTCCGCGGATTTACTGACGAGGTGAGCGTCGGCGCCTCGCTCAGCCTAGCGGTACGTCGTGATACTCCATGCCCATTCCTGCATAAAAATTACCCGCGTCGGTCGAACTCGATATATGATCAACTCCGGATTGTCGAGGCTCCCCAAGTATTGCCGCAGCAACGGGTTCGCCTGCCAGATTTCTTCCAGACTCGCGCGGTCGAGAACGACCTCGGCAATGCCCGTAATGCGCACTTGGTTGTGCCCCGTGTCTACGTAACACAGTTCCACCTTCGGGTTGGCGGCGATCTCGGCGGTTTTTCGATAAGAGCGCAGGTTCGCAATCCAGACCGTGAAGCCGTCTGTCTTGACCGGCGACACCGGACGCAGCCGCGGTTGGCCGCCGTCGCAAGTCGCCAGACACGGGAATCGGTCGTTGGCCAGTACCTGGTGTGCCAAGGCCGACAACTCATGGGGATCGAGTGAACGCGGCTGAGGTCTGTTCATGGTAGTTTTTGGTGGGGTTATCAGCCGACTCACGCCAACCGCTCGGAATGTTTTCGTCGACGGTTTGCATGGTTCACTCGGCCTCGTGCTCCAGCTTCACGGTCGTCGCAGTCGCGTCCGCTGACAGCTTCACTGGCACCGTCCATTCCACGGTTTTCGACTTGCACAAGCCGCCCGGTGCGTCCTGACAGTAGTAATAGACGAGCGAAAGTTTCAACGTCTCTTCACCGGACGTTGCCTTCGTTGGCAGGGCGACTTCAAACGTCTTGGCCGGGCTGGCCACGTCCGTCAACTTGCCCAATACCGAGCGGTCGATCGGGCCGGTCGCCGAAGCGGCCTCCACCAGGTAACGCATCGGCGCCAGCGGATTGATTTTATAACCGCGCGGCAGCAACAGTGAAACCAGCAGCCGCACGGCTCCGTCGGCCGGCTTGACCACGCTCGGATCGACTTTCAGCTTCTGGGCCCCCGGAAAACTGGGCCTGGCCTGCGCCGCAGGTTCCGGCGTCGGCGGGGCTAGACCCTCGATGGTCAGCGTGGCAACCCGATTGCCGTGCTGCAAATCGATGCTGCGAATCAAATGGTTGTTGGTGTCGGCTACATACAGCTTGCCACGCGGCGTAGCTTAGTCCGGTCGGTTCGCGAAATTCCGCGGGCTCATCGCCAGTTCCCTGTTTGCCAGTGCCGGCCAGCGTGCTCAGCGTGCCGTCTTTTGGATCGATGACTTTAACCTTGCTGTTGTACGTGTCGGCCACGTACAGCGTGCCCGTCGTGGATACAAGCACATCCAGGGGATGCTGCAACCGTGCGACGTTTGCCGGACCGTCCACGTCGCCAAACGTGAACAGCCGGCCTCGTTTCAGGGCCGCCGTTCCCAAGACGGTGCGCACTTCTTGATGCGCGTTCGAACGGAACGGCGCGAATCGAGCTTCCTTCGCTGTCGGCCACGTACAGCCAAGTTCCGTCGGACGACAGGCCGCTGGGCTGGGCGAACGAAGCGTAGCCTTCTTCATACGGTTCGCGCGGCAGCAGCGGGCCGTCGACGATGTCCTCGCGGCCGTTGCCGGCATAAGGACCGATCTCGCTGCTCATCGAGCGGCATCCGCCAAATCTGGTGCGATCCGGCCATCGCAATGTAAAGATCCTGCTTGTGAATCCACAGCGCCCAAGGGCTATTCAGCGCCGTGGCCCGAGGCTTGCCGACCCAGGGACGCGTCGGCGACGCGACCGCGTGGCGCTCCATGCCCGGAAAGGCAGAACCTTGTTTGCCGGTGCCGGCGATCGTGGCGACGCGTCTTCTTTTTCAGATCGACCTTGCGCAGCATGTGGTTTTCCGTGTCGGCGATGTCAGAGCATTTCGCCGTCGAGGGCCATGCCCTGCGGATGATCGAACGTGGCATGGGCGAAGTCGCCGTCGGCCGCTCCGATCGCGCCCGAGCCAATCACCTCTTGCAGCTTGCCATCCAGGCCGGCGATCACGATGCGATTGTGATTGCTGTCGGCGATGAACAGCCGACCGCCAGCCTCGTCGGCCAGCAGCTTGCCGGGAAACCGCAGCGGAGTTTGCGGCGTCTGGTAAGCAGCCAGGTCGAACCGCAGCGGCGTTTCGTCGAGCAGGTGGTTCCGGCGATAATAGGGAAGGCCTTTTTCATAAACTTATCCAGGGCCTCGAAGTCGATTTCTCCGCTGTTGCGCGGCGACCACGTAGCCCTCGGGATCGATCACGCGCAGGCTGGGCCAACTGTTCACGCCGTATTTTTCCCACACGCGGTGCTCGGAGTCGTTGATCACCGGATGTTCGATCTCGTAGCGCAGCACGGCCTCGGTGATGCTCTTGGCTGTCGCGCTCGGTGGCGAACTTGGCCGAGTGCACGCCGATCACCACGACTTCGTTGGGATAGGCCTTCTCGAGCTTTTTCAACTCCGGCAAGATGTGCATGCAGTTGATGCAGCAATAGGTCCAGAAATCGAGGATCACGAACTTGCCGCGCAGGTCCTGCAGCTCCAGCGGGCCCGACGTATTGATCCACGCGACGCCGCCGGTCAGCGAGGGTGCCTTTTCGCGTTTGGGGAAAGGGTGGGGTAAATCAATTTGACTTTGATTTTGCTGAGCCGAACCGAGGGTCGCCCAGAAAATCGTGATCGCCAGGCTGGCGACCAGCGCGAAAATGCGGAACGCGGAACGCGGAATGAGGAAACTCTGAATTCCGCATTCTCCATCCAACATTTTCATCGACAAGGGCACGCGCGGCAGGGACGCCATGGAGTGGCTCCTTTGGCGAAGGGGGATATCGGGCGGATGTTTTTTGCGATACAAGGCCAGCATCGATGAGTAACATCCTACAGGCTGGCGAGTTAGCACTAAAGACTCAGAAAATGCCCTGCTCGCTGCCCGCAATCGGATGGGGCTCGGCAGCCCCGGACAACTAAAGCACCCAGATGCCGCATTTAAACTGCACATCCGCAACCAAAACCACTCAATTTCTCCAGACCATCATTTATTAGGAAATGTTTTTGCTTGATCAACCTCTCGTCCGAATAATCGTTACGATCGGTATTTTATCCGTCCGCCGGATCGTCGCGGTCGAGGGCGGCAAAGTTGACAAAAAATCGTCGCAACTTTAGATTCTTCAGAGCTTTGGATCCTTGGGCCACGGTGCCGGCTAGCGTTTTGGCCGCAGTGCCGTCGCGCTAGATGCTGGCAACAACCCCGTATCTGGTGGCCCCCGCGGATCGGGCGGACTTCGGAGATTGAGCACCCGTGCTTCTCTTGTTAAGTAATCCATTTACGATCTTCAGCGGCTTGCTCATCTTGCTAACCGTTTTGCCGGCGGCGCCTGCCCCGGCACAAGAATGGGCCGTCAAGATGTTTGATTCCACCTCACACGATTTTCAAACCGTCGCCCGCGGGGCCAAGGCGGTACATAGGTTCAAAGTCAAAAACCTGTACGAAGAAGATGTCCACATTTCCGGGGTGCGTTCCAGTTGTGGCTGCACCACGCCGCAGATCGTCAAACCGGATCTGAAAACGTTCGAAGTCGGCGAGATCATTGCTGAATTCAACACCCGCGCGTTCATGGGCTTCAGGTCAGCCACTGTGACCGTCAATTTTGACAGGCCTTTCCCGTCTGAAGTTCAGCTCCAGGTTTCCGGCTTTATCCGCAGCGACGTCGTGCTGCAACCGGGCTCGGTCGACCTGGGGAGCATCGACTTCGGAACCGGGGCGGAAAAAAAGATATCCGTGACCTACGCCGGACGCGACGACTGGAAAATCGTCGACGCCAAGACTGCCAATCCGCATTTCGAGGTCGAACTGATCCCCACGGTGCGCGGCGGCGGGCGAGTGGCGTACGACATGGTCGTGCGGCTGATGAAGGACGCTCCACCGGGCTACATCAAGGATCAACTGATCCTCGTCACCAACGACGGCAAGGGCACGGAACTGCCTGTGGACATAGAAGGCCGCGTGATCTCGGCCTTCACCGTCAGCCCGGCGTCGTTGTTCATGGGGGTCGTGCAGACCGGCCAACGGGTCACCAAGCAACTCGTGGTGCGCGGTAAGAAGCCGTTCCGCATCACGTCCGTGCAATGCAAGGACAAGAACTTTTCCATCGAGCCTCCGGCGGAATCCAAGGCGGTTCATCTCGTGCCGGTGATCTACACGGCAGGCGACAAACCCGGCAAGATCACGCAGCAGATCAGCATTCACACGGATCAAGGGGAAGAAGCGGTGGCCAAGTGCATTGCCTATGCCCAGGTGGTGGATGCGCCAAGCGAAGGGGCGCCCCCGGCAGACAAAACGCCGAGCGAGGCTGCTGGGCCGGGCCAATAAGCGAATACGCGTCAACGGATGTTGGTGGCCAACGACTGCGGCCGGTACGGCCGGCCGTACGGGCGAATAAGCTAACGCCGTTCGGGCTTGGGCCCAATCGTGTTGATGTCGAGAACCACGAGTCCGTTGTCCGAAAGTCCCATGTCCGACGGCGACGAACCGCTGGCACATTTCGGGCAACCGCCGCAAGCAGTTCCCTTCTTGCCGGCCAGCGCGGCCCGCGCAATGCGCAGCAAATACCACGCGGCCGCGGTGACGACCGTCAGTGCAATCGCGTCCTGCCAGTTGAAGCTCATTGTCGCCCCCATCCACTCCCCGGTAAACCGTCTATATCCCAACAATCAGCCGGCCCACCTGGTACGTGATCAATGCCCCGACGTACGCCAGCGTCGTCATGTAGACAAAGGTGAATGCCGGCCAGGACCAACTGTTCGTCTCGCGGCGAATGATCGCCAGTGTCGACGCGCACTGGGCAGCACAGGGCGAAGAACACCATGATCGACAGGGCCACCGGGACATTATAGACCGGCACGTCGGTGCCGTCCCATGTGGCCGCGCGGATTCTGTCCCACCAGCCGGCCTTGATCCGCTTCTTCGCCCGGGTCGAGCTTCGTGCCCAGGTTGTAAATCACCCCCAAGCACGCCGACGACGACTTCTCGGCCGGAAACGACGCCATCACCGCCGAACCGATGCGCCAGTCCCAGCCCAACGGCCGCACGGCCGGCTCGATGACTCGGCCCAGGCGGCCCAAGAACGCTTTGCCGCTGATAAGCGGCGGCGACGTCGTTGTCGATGTCGGCCAGCTCGTCCTCGATCGCGGCCTGGCCGGCTTCATCGTCCTTCGCCGCAGCTGCGAGCCGGGCGTCGGCTTTCGGCCCGCAGGGCCTCGAACGGCGCCTTCGACCGTCGGCGCTGTCGTGCGGATAGTAACCGGCGGCCCACACCACGATCGCCACCGCCAGGATCAAAGTGCCGGCCCGATAGACGAAACCCCAGCCCGCTCGAGCATCGCGCGATCACACGTTGCCGGCGCCCGGCCACTTGTAACTGGGCAGTTCCAGCACGAACGGCGGCGTGGCGCCGCGCAGCAGCGACCGCTTGAGCAGCAACGCCACGACCGCGGCCGTGACGATGCCCACGAAGTACATCGCCAGCAGCGTCAGTCCTTGCAGCCGCACCAGCCCATACAGCATACGAGCGGGCCGGAATGAAGGCCGCGATCAGAATCGTGTACACCGGCAGCCGGGCGCTGCAACTCATCAGCGGCGCCACCAGAATCGTCGTCAGCCGGTCGCGGCGGTTTTCGATCACCCGCGTGGCCATGATGCCCGGCACGGCGCAGGCGAACGACGACAACAGCGGGATGAACGACTTGCCGCTCAGGCCCACGCGCGTCATCAGCCGGTCCATCAAATAGGCGGCCCGGGCCATGTAGCCGCAATCTTCCAGCACGGCGATGAAGAAGAACAAGATCAGGATCTGCGGCAAGAACACCAGCACGCTGCCGACGCCCCCGATCACGCCGTTGACCAGCAGCGAGCGCAGCGCCCCGGGCTCCATCGACTGTTCAATCGACGTCGCCGACGGCATTGATTCCGCCGCTGATCAGGTCCATCGCCGGCGCCGCGACGACAAACACGGCCGTAAAGACCATCAGCATCAGCAGGACGAAGATCAGCGTGCCCCACAGCTTGTGCGTCAGCACGCGATCGATCTTGTCGCTGCCCGTGACCACGTGCACGGCCGGACGACTGACGACCCCGTCGAGCACTCGGCCGACCCATTCGTAACGGGCCATCGCTTCCACGGCCGGCACCGGGCAGCCGGCCGCCGCCAGCCGCTCGCGGGCCGCACGCACTTCGGCGTGCATGCGGTCGCCGTCGCCGTTGAGCAAATGCCCTTCCAGATAGCCGGCCGTGTCCAGCAGCAATCGTTCGACCAGGTAGCGCGGCATTGCCGGTACCGAGGAGCCAGCCGCTGACAAGCCAGGGACCTTCGGGCCCGGGGCCTTCGAGTCGACCTGGTGCGTCGCCGTTGGCATCGCCGAACAGCCCGTGCAGCCGGTCCACTTCTTGCGAAAGGCCTTCGGGAACGGGTCCGCCGGGGCCGTGGGCTTCGCCGCGACGGCGGCCGCCAACGCGGTGCCCAATTCGGCCAGCCCTTGCCGACGATTGGCCTGCACGGGCACGACGGCGACGCCCAGCCGCGTTTGTAGCTTCGCGACATCGATCGCCATGCCGCGGTCCGCGGCGACGTCGATCATGTTCAAGGCCACGACCGTCGGCAAACCCAACGCCAGCACCTGGCTGACCAGGTACAGATTGCGTTCCAAGTTGCTGGCGTCGACGATCGACAGCACGCATTCGCACGCGGCAGCACGTCGCGCGGCGGCCCAGCAACACGTCCACGGCCACCATTTCATCCGGCGAACGCGGCGCCAGGCTGTAGGTGCCCGGCAAGTCGACAAGTTCGAACGCGGTGTCCGTCGATGGACGTGTGGCCGATCTTCTTCTCGACCGTGACGCCGGGATAATTGCCGATCCGTTGCCGCACGCCGGCCAGCGCGCTGAACAGCGTGGACTTGCCGGTGTTCGGATTGCCGATCAATGCCACGCAAACGGTCGACTGGGCGGCAATGGTCATGCTAGGGAGAGAACTGCGGTGGGAATGAGATCGCCGGAAAGAGCCCAGCGGATCCCATGCGGCCGAGACTTGCACAACTTTCGCACGAACCCTAAGCCGGGCCATGCGCCTCGATTTCAATGCGGGCCGCCTCAGCGCGCCGCAGGCTCAAGCCGATATCCGCGAAGTTCAATCTCCAGCGGATCGCCCAGCGGGGCCATCCCCATCATCCGAACTTCCACGCCGGGCGTCAGCCCCATCTCCAACAACCGCAGACTGATTTCGTCGCTGCCGGACACCTGCAGCACCCGGCCTCTTGCGCCGATGCGCAGTTCTGCAAGCAAACTCAAGCGAGGGCTCCCGGCTGAACCAGAATCTTCAGCAAATCGTCCGCGCGAAAACACAGTTTGTGTCCCGACAGTTTGACAATGCAAGGGCTGCCTGGGCTAACCATCTCAATCTCCGCGCCTCCCCGCAGTCCCAGCTCTTCCATGCGGTGAACATGCTCGGGAGATCCGAAGATTTGCCGCACCCGGGCCGTTTGGCCAGTCGGCAGCATTTGCAAAGGTATCCAGTCAACCACGATCGCGCCCGTGAAGCCAAAATCGTTGTAAGACCGAATCGCTCGACGTCGTTTTCGCCTGTACGATTCCGCCTCTAATTGAGACTCATTATCAGGATATCGAAGATTGTATGTCCTGCATTGCAATCAATCAACGCTCGGCGATCCTTTTTTCTTTGCCTAGAGGGGCGGATCGGCTGGATAGTCGGTTTGCAGTTTGAAATGCCCTTCAAGCTGGGCCATCACTGCCAACACGACGTCTTCGCGCCAATGTCTGCCAAAAACCTGCACGCCAACCGGCAATCCCGCACTGCCGAGTTCGACCGCGATGGCCGCCTGGTCGATCCTGTCACGGCTCGGCGGCCTGTCGGTTTCCTCGCCGGGGCGAACGCGCGTGGCAGCTACGACACCTGCCGGCATATTGAGCAAATTGGGCAGGAAGCAGTAACTTGCGGCGCTCGGCAGATCGGCAGTGCTGCCGTGACGCAAGGCCGGCAAGGCGTGGGGTGGGCAGAGGCAGGCGTCCAGCCGGGCTTCGTCCAGAGCTGCGATAAAGCGATTCGTGTAGTCGGCCCGTGCGGCGGTAAGCTGCCAATAGCGGTCCGCTGTCGCCCGGCCCGCGGCGTCACTAACTCGGCTAAACGCCGTTGGCCAGTCAGTCGCAAAATGGCCGACAGATGCGTCCGGCTGAATGCCGGCAACGCCCCCAGCCGCAAAAGTCGCCGGATGCGCCAATCCACCATGCTTCGCCCGAGCGTGCGGCGGAAATCGGCCCCACCATCGGCGCTCAAGATCCCAATATACCAGCACACGACCTGCGCCACGTCCGGCGGCGAAAACTCCACGACGGTTACGCCCGCGGCGCCAGCGCGGCCGCGGCCTCGCGCACAGCCCGACGGAGCGCCGGGCGCGGCGCCGAAGAAGCCGTCGTCATGCCAAACTCCGACTCTCAGCCGCGATAGCGACACGTCAGCGGCTCGCCCCAGTGGAACGGGTGCCACCTGAAAATCGTCTTCCGCCCCCAGCGGCAAGAGCGTGTGGAGCATCAGTTCCAGGTCCGCCACGCTCCGTGCCATGGGTCCCGGTTGTACGCCGATAGCTTCCATGCCGCGGAAGTTGCTTCGTTTTCCGGCGCCCGTCAAGCGGCCAGTGGTGGGCTTCAATCCGCTAATACCGCAGGAGTGGGCCGGTTGGCGAATACTCCCCCCGAGATCGCTCCCCAAACCCCAAGGCGATCCGCCGGCCGCAATGATCGCCGCCTCGCCCCCGGTACTGCCGCCTGGTCCCCGCTCCAAGTTCCAAGGATTGTTCGTCCGTCCGTAGACCGGATTATCGACTTCGTGCAGCAGCATGAGCTGTGGCACATTGGTCTTGCCCAGCACGATGGCGCCGCTGTCGCGAAGCTGACGCACCAGGGGACTATCGACCGGCGCACGCCGATGCGCAGCCGCTCGACGCCTAACGTGGAAGGAGTGCCGGTAACGTGAAAGCACTCTTTGATGGTCACGGGCACGCCGTGCATGGGCCCTAGCGACCGGCCGAGCGCTTGCTCTTCATCGGCTTTACGGGCGGCCGCCCGAGCCTCGTCGAACAACGGAGCAACCATGGCATTCAGCAACCCATTGACCGCTTGAATGCGGTCGATATGGGCATCCACAGCGTCACGCGCCGACAAACGTCCGGCGGCGATTTCCGCGGCGATCTCACTGGCCGATAGGCGAGTGACTTCCGGCCGCAATTGGGAACTCCGCGCCTGCCGTGGCTGACGCCGACGGTCGCGTCACTTAGATTCCTCGGCAGCCGCCTCGGCAGGCAGCTTGACCGTGAGCCCGTTCCAAACCACCGCTGGCTGAGTTCCTTCGTAGCCCGGCAGATTTGCGGTCGGATCGTCGACGACGCTCCCCAACAGGATCACGCGGTCCTCTTCAACCACCTTAGGCTTGGTGCCGCTGAAGACGCTGACGGGCTGCTCGACGCCCGGGACGGCGATCTTCACTTCGTACAGTTTGCCGTCGTGGACGATCTCCGCCACGGTGCCTCCCAGCAGGATGCCGGCGTGCTCACCCCGTTTTGAGAAGGCCAGCCATTTGGTGGCCGCGCGGCCGATTTGTGCGAGTTTTTCTTCGTTGCTGCCCGTTTTCCTCAACAGGGTGATTACGGCCACCTTTTCATCGCCCAAGCGAAGCGCCGCCGCATCGTCTTCTGCAAAGGTCATGACTTCGCCAAGCCGATAAAAACGACGGTAGTATTGGGCGCGGGCTTTCTTTAAATCGTCCGGGGCCAGGGTGTCGGCTGCAGCCATGGTGGCCGTGCTGTCCACAACATCGGCCAAAGCTTGATCGAGGTCGGCAAGGGTGTAGGCGGGAACATCCAGCGGTGTGACCGGAGGAGCAATCGGATCGGCCAGCGGATCATCCTTGGGTGGTTCGTCGGCCGGAGCCTTCGGCTTTTTTCCAGCCAAACCGTCGAGCCCCAATTCGTCCTTCATTTCCGGGTCTGGCTTGGCGCCCGGCTTCGATTTGCCCGCCGGTACCTCGCCGGGCAACAAGTCTTCTTCCGGCACTTTGTTGGCGACAACTTTTTTGGCCGCACCCTTGTTGCCAAGCGGGTCGTCCAACATTTTCTCGTCGGCTCCCGGCAGGTCGCCGGCCGGCTTCTTTTCATCCCCGGCCAGTTCGTCATTTTCGACCGACTTCTTCTTGGCCGGCATTTTTTCTTCCGGTTCGGCGCCAACACCGTCGTCCGGCGCCTTTGGCTTGGGCTTGAGACCCGCCAATAATTCGTCATCGGCGGCCGCATCGCCAGGCTTTTCCGCCGGCATATCTTTCGCGTCGTCCTGGCGGACCGGCTTTCGTCCGGTCAGCGCAGATGGGGGTACATCCAGACTGTCAGGCGTTGAGGCGGCGTTATCCCCGGGCGCCGCATTCGCGGCTGGCTCTTCGGCGGGCATTGCTGCCGGATTACCGGGTGCCGGATTACCGGGCTCCGACAAATCCGCGGCCGGTTGACTCAAGGGATTCACCGGCGGCATTCCCGGGCCGCCAGCCAGCATTGTCGGATGAGAGGCTTTATGAAACGCTTTCGGAACGGCCCAGGGCGGCAGCTTGTCTGCCATTTTAATGCCTGCCAATTCGAGAACGTCTCGATTGGTGCCCCAAAGCATTCCCATATAAATTCCCACCAGAAACAACACGGCGAAAAGCGGAACGGTGAGCATTAAGAACAGGGTGCCGACGAAAGAGCGTCTGGGTTTGTCGCTCTTCGAGGCCTTGACCTTGGCCGATTTGCCCTTGGCTGGCTTCCCTTTGGCCGCCTTGGCTGCCTTTGCTCCTTTTTTCCCTTTAGCGGGAGCTTCAGGAGGAGCGCCGGGCGAGGGGAGCGAAAACTCGTCGGCCATGCCAATTTCTTCTCCGGCGTCTTCGCCGGCTTCTCTCTGATACTCGCCCGGCTGCAACGCCATCTCATGTTGGAAGCCCTGCTCAATATCTCCGAACCCGCCCTCTTCGTTCGGCGCAAAGGCATGTTCGCCTGGAGCCGAGAATTCGTCCTCTGCCGGAGCTGAGAAATCGTGTTCTCCTGGAGCCGCGAAATCATGTTCACCCGGCGCTGAGAATTCATGTTCACCCGGCGCCGCGAAATCAAGTTCACCCGGCGCTGAGAATTCGTCCCCTTCCGGAGCCGAAAAATCGTGTTCACCCGGAGCCGAGAATTCGTCGGCGGGCGCCGCGAAATCGTGTTCGCCTGGAACCGCGAAATCGTGTTCACCCGGTGCCGCGAAATCGTGTTCACCCGGAGCCGAGAATTCGTCACCGGGCGCTGCGAATTCATCAGCCGCCGCGAATTCCATCTCGGGAAGTTCTTCTGGGTCGTGCTCCGCATAGGGGGAGCCTGGCCCCGGCGCGTCGTCAAATCCCGCGTCCTCAAATCCTCCTTCCGCAGTTTCCGGCGGTTCGCCCGCAGCGTGCAACTCGTGATCCTGGAATCCGGCGTGCTCCGGTTCGGCGAAGTTTGGCACCTCGACGGCAATATCCGCCTCATCCAGCGGCTCTGAACCCTCCAGTGAGTACTCTGCTTCGAGCGAATCGGGCTCCCCGGGCGCCACGGGCGACAAATCAAATTCGTCTTCGGGTGTCCCCGCCGGCGCGACGACCGCGTGCGATAGCGAATCCGCGGCCGGTGGCAAGAGAGGCGACGCCAGGAGATCCTCGGCGTCGTGAGCTTCAGCGGGGCTATCCACGATGATAAGGGCCGGCGGCAGTGCGGCCAGCAATTCACTTAGCGGGTACTGACTGTCGCACAGAGGACAGCACACGTGAGCCGTTGGGCTCGCCCCGGAAGAAATCGAAACCTGGCCGGCACATCTGGGGCAAGCAACAATGCTAAACATAAGTCCTCCCGGAGAATTCGACGGATGCTAATAGTCTACCAACGGTCCAACGGGTGTGTCCATCAACCTGGCAAGCGGAATTCATCGATCTGGGGGGCAGGCGAGGAGCGGGTTTTTCGGGTTTTAACGACTCGCCGGATGTAAGGACGTGACGACCGCTGACTGATAGAATCTGGAGATTGCGCGAAACGCCCGCACGAAGCCGCCGCATGGCCCCAGGCGAGCGCCGCCCCCTGTTTTTGGTCAGCCCCTCGCTGGGAATTCGTCTCAACAACGCACACACCATCCATGGGAATTAAAGTTCGCTGCCCGGCAGGGCATGCGTTTAACGCCGAGGAACGCTCCCGGGGCCGATTCGCTCGCTGCCCGACGTGTTCCCGCGCGGTCCTGGTCCCCGGAGTAGCCTCCGGCCCGTCGGACCCGCTGGGCCGATCGGGGGAGCAGCGCGGAGGCCTGGCGGCACGGTTCAAGGCGGATAAAGTTCGGGATCCGCCAGAGAGCAAGCCGGCCGCGCCGCCGCTGCTGAAGCAGCGTCTGAAAGCGGAGCAGGATCCGAAAACGAACCCCAGCCCGACGGAAACGCCTGCCAAGGACCAGGTTTCCCAGGCCCAGAATCTGCCGCCGACGGCTCCCCAAACGACGAGCCGCGGCGGCATGAAACGCAGGGAGAATATTCGCTGGGTGGGCTACCAGGCGGAAGGAACGTGGAAACGCAAAGTGTACGTACTGGCCATCCAGTGGATGCTGTTGGCCATGTTTCAAGTCGTTCCGGCGGCACCGGCACTCGATTTGCGCCGATGGAGACTGGGCTCGGATCGCGGTCGTGCTGGCCGCCTTGCAAATCGCCTATGCCTGCTGGATGTTGCTGGTGCCTGACTGGTCGACCGTGTGGGTGGCGATGCTCGTGTTGGCGGCCGTAGCGGCCCTGTATGGCACGGCGCTGGGCATCGCTTGGGTAACTCCCCAGGGTTCTCTCGTGCCGCTGGGCATGCTTCAGACCCGCGCCCAAGCGCAACTGTGGTGCGCCGCGGTAATCGTTCTGACGCTGGGGCTCACCTACGCCTGCGGCCGCGTCAGCCACCGTTGGCACAAGACCTACGGGAAGCAGTAGTCACAAGTCCCGATTATCTTGCATAAATAAAACAGGGGTGCGGGCTTGCGGTTCTTTTGACTCCATCAGGGGGAGTCTATAATCGAAGCTCGTTTTCCGCTGACCGAGAATCCGCCGATGGCCGTCGATCTTGAAACCGTCGTCAAGCAACTCACCGATTCGGGCATCATTGCGCCCGGCAAGTTGGAAAACTTCATTCCGCCGAAGGCTTCTCCAAAAGACGGCGAAGCACTCCTTCGAGAACTGTACAAGCAGGGCCTTCTGACCAAGTTTCAGGCTCAGCAGTTCGCTCAAGGCCGAGACAAAGCACTGATCCTGGGCAACTACACGATCAGCGATAAGATCGGAGCCGGAGGCATGGGGCAGGTGTTCAAGGCTGAGCATCGCCGTATGAAGCGAGTGGTGGCGATCAAAATGTTGCCATCTGCGGTCACCAAGGATGCGGCGGCGGCGGCTCGGTTCCAACGTGAAGTTGAGGCAGCAGCCAAGCTGAGCCATTCAAACATCGTCCATGCCTACGATGCTGACGAGGCCAATGGCGTTCACTTCCTGGTCATGGAGTACGTCGAGGGGCGCGACCTTTCGGCGCTGGTCAAGAAGAATGGACCATTCCCTCTTGCCAAGGCCGTCAACTACATCCTTCAGGCTGCCCGAGGTCTGGAGTTTGCCCACAAGAAGGGAGTCATTCACCGGGACATCAAGCCTGCCAACCTTCTGCTCGACAATGAAGGCACGGTCAAGATTCTCGACATGGGGCTGGCCCGGATTAGCAGCGATGGCAACGCAGCCACTCAGGCCGAACTGACCGGCACCGGGGCCGTGATGGGAACCGTGGACTACATGAGTCCCGAACAGGCCCTGAACACGAAACATGCCGATGCACGGGCCGACATTTATAGCCTGGGCTGTTCACTCTACTACCTGCTCACCGGCAAGCCGACCTACGACTGCGATACGGTGACGGCCAAACTCATCGCTCACCAATTTCATCCGATCCCCGAAATCCGCAAGGCCCGAGACGACGTATCAGGCAATCTGGAAGCCATCTTCGCCAAGATGGTCGCCAAAAAACTCGAAGAC
Source organism: uncultured Planctomycetia bacterium (assembly GCA_963807715.1). GTDB lineage: Bacteria > Planctomycetota > Planctomycetia > Pirellulales > PALSA-1355 > CAWECK01. The sequence continues at coordinate 250,786 of CAWECK010000003.1, read as the reverse complement.
CGCTACCAGACCATGAGCGAGGTCGTGGCCGAGTTGGAGAAATGCCAAGCCACTCAGGCTTCACCCCCATCGTCAACTGCAACGATGAAAACTTCAGCGTCGTCGGCCACCGAAGAATCCGAGATGACGATAGCCTTGGGCAGTAGCCGCCTGCAATCGATTCCCGCAGTCGAACCTTACGAGGAGCCAGACAGAAAGGGCCCACCTTGGAAAAACATGAAATTGCTGGCCGGTGCTGGGGCAGCCGGGTTCTTGCTGCTTCTGCTGGGCGTGATCGTCATTTTCAGGAACCAGAAAGGCGAAGAAGTCGGGCGCATGGAATTGCCCGATGGAACGTCCGTCGAAGTGCAAGCGTCAGCGAAGGTCGATCCGGCCAAAGTAGTTGCCGATCAGCCGAGCCAGCCGCTTCTCCCATCGACTGCGGTGGCATCATCGGTTCCGGTGAATGGCACAACGCCTCCCCTCGCCAAAGCCCCCTTCGACGCCGCCGGGGCCAAGGCCCATCAAGCGGCCTGGGCCAAGCACTTGGGAACGAAGGTCGAGACGATCAACAGCGTCGGGTTGCGGCTGACGCTGATTCCGCCCGGCGAGTTCCTGATGGGGACCACGCCGGAACAAAACGCCATTGAGCGAAAGATAGCGGAAGATGACAAGAAGCCCCCAACCGATCACTATTTTGGGCGACTTGCGGCAGAAATGCCGCAACACAAGGTCACGATTACCAAGCCCTTCCTGATGGGCAACACGGAAGTCACGGTCGGCCAGTTCCGCAAGTTCGTCGAGGCGACCAAGTATTTCACCGAAGCGGAGAAGGCCAAGGACGCCGACAAAGGCAAGAACTGGAAATCCCCCGGCTCTGGCGATCACCGACGACACGGCGGTGACGCAAATCACTTGGAACGATGCTTGTGCCTACTGTGCCTGGCTGTCCGAACAAGAGCAGCGTCGGCCCTGGTATCGTCCTGATGGCAGGGGTAGTTGGCTGATCGCTGCGTACGCTGATGGCTACCGACTGCCGACCGAAGCGGAATGGGAATATGGCTGTCGGGCCGGGACGACCACGCAGTATTCGTTCGGCGACGACAAATCGCAGTTGGAGCAGTATGGCTGGTTCATCAAGAACCATCCCAGCTGGGCGCAGCCGGTGGCGTTGAAGCTCCCCAATCCGTTCGGTTTGTTCGACATCCACGGGAACGCTCTGGAATGGTGCCAAGATGGCTGGGACCCAAAGTGGTATGAGAAGAGTTCGCCCGCTGACCCCAATGGCCCATCGTCCGACTCCCGCCGCATGATCCGTGGCGGCTCCTGGCCCTATGGCGCTTCCGACTGTCGAAGTGCGTTTCGTATGTACGACTGGCCGTCGTCCCGTTTCGTCAACACCGGCTTCCGCATCGTCCTCCCGCTCGACCCCACGCAGCCCGAAACCGCTGTAGCGACGACAGCCAATCCGAATGCTACACCGACCAATCCCACGAAGCCCTGGGAAACGCCCGCCTTCCAGCAATGGGTGAAGGCCACGCAAGCCCTGCCTGCCGAGCAGCAGATCGAAGCGGTCTCACAGAAGTTGGTGGAGTTGAATCCGGGATTTGACGGGATGGTGAAGCGCCAAATCGAATCCGGGTCGGTGACGGAGTTGGAATTCGTGACTGACACCGTCGTCGATATTTCGCCCGTACGGGCTTTGAGTGGGCTCGCTAGGCTCAGATGTTGGGGCAGCGCTCCAGGAAAAGGCCGGTTGTCCGACTTATCGCCGTTAAGAGGCATGAAAATATACAAACTGAACTGTGGGTGGTCACCGTCCCTGGCGGACATCTCTCCGCTTCAGGGAATGCCTCTCAAGGACTTAAAGCTTGGAGGAACCCAAGTCGCCGACATCTCGGTAGTGAGCGGCATGAATCTGGAATGGCTGACTTGCGAAGACACCAAGGTCACAGACTTATCGCCACTTGCAGGACGCAGTTTGGAGGTGTTTGTCTTCACTCCGAAGAACATTACCAAAGGAATGTCCTTTCTCCGCCAGATGAATAGCCTGAAGCACATCAGCCTCGCCTGGGGAGGATCAAAAACTTGGTCCCCCGACGAATTCTGGAAGAAATACGACGCAGGCGAGTTCGGCGATCCTGCCATTGCCAACCAACCGTGGAATACGTCCGCCTTCCAGCAATGGGTGAAAGCCACGCAGGCCCTGCCCGCCGAGAAGCAAATCGAAGCCGTCAGCAAGAAGCTTATGGAACTCAATCCGGGGTTTAACGGCAAGGTGACGGGGGTTGGTGGAACTGGCACACCCAAGATCGAAAACGGCGTGGTTACAGAGCTTGGATTTGTCGTGGACAACGTGATTGACATTTCGCCGGTGCGGGCATTGGTGGGATTGAAGGCTTTGACTTGCGGCGGCAGCAGCTCTGGCAAAGGTAAATTGTCGGACCTGTCGCCATTGAAGGGCCTGGAACTGACGATAACTGGCTTGCATCGGCACGCCGGTGTCCGATCTATCGCCTTTGGAGCAGATGAAACTGACATACCTAGCGTGCGATGGCACTCAGGTGTCCGACCTGTCACCCCTGCGAGGAATGCCCCTGACCTACTTGGGCTGCGCCAACACGCAAGTGTCCAGGCTGTCACCACTGGAAGGGATGCCACTGACGAACCTGGGTTGCTATTTAACAAAGATTTCAGATCTGTCGCCGCTCGAAGGGATGCCTCTGACGAAGCTGACTTGCAACTGCACTCAGGTTTCGGATCTGTCGCCCCTGCAAGACTGCAAGAACCTGAAAACGCTGATCGTCCAGAAAACCAAAGTCACCCCCGCCGCCGTCGCCGCCCTGCAGAAAGCTCTCCCCAACTGCAAGATCGACTGGGACGATCCCTCCAAAGCAGCCACCCTCAGCCGAACCAACTCTGGAACACACCGGCGTTCCAAGCGTGGATGAAAGAAGTTCAGGCGATGCCTGCCGAGAAGCAGATTGAGGCGGTGTCGAAGAAGTTGATGGAATTGAATCCGGGGTTTGATGGGAAGGTGACGGGGGCCGAAGGGAGAAACACACCCAAAATCGTGATAGGCGTGGTCAAGGACTTACAGTTTGTCGGCGACAACGTGGCCGATATTTCTCCGCTGCGGGCGTTGGTGGGATTGAGCGTGTTGAGTTGTAGCGGCACTCATCCACACAACGGCAAATTATCCGACCTGTCGCCGCTCCAAGGAATGCCTCTGATGCAACTGACTTGTGAAGAAACGCAGGTATTCGACCTTTCGCCGCTAGCAGGAATGCCGCTGAATCGCCTTTATTGTGTCAGCACGGAGGTATCCGACCTGTCACCGCTCCGAGGGCTACCTTTGACTCAACTGGCGTGCAACAACACGAAGGTTTCCGATTTGACGCCGCTCCAAGGGATGAAATTGACTCAGGTTTTCTTTACTCCCAAGAACATCTCCCGAGGGATAGACATCATCCGCCAAATGACGAGCATCAAGACCATCGGTACCACCGGAGAGGTGAAAAAGAAGTTCCCTCCCGAAGAGTTCTGGAAGAAATACGACGCCGGCGAATTCGGAAAGCCCGTCGCCCCTGCCAAGCTCGCCTTCCTCGACCCAGCCTTCCAGCAATGGATGAAGGACGTTGCCGCCCTGCCTGCCGAGAAGCAGGTGGAAGCCGTCGCCAAGAAGTTGGTGGAGCTTAATCCTGGGTTTGATGGGAAGGTTACTAACAAGATCGAGAACGACTTGGTCGCGGATTTTGGATTTCTCACCGACAACGTGACCGATATTTCGCCCGTGCGGGCTTTGCCGGGATTGAAGGTTTTGCTTTGCAATGGCACCTACGCAGTCAGAACCAATTTCTCCGACCTGTCACCACTCGAAGGGATGTCCCTGACGAGGCTGAATTTTGCTTACACTCAGGTGTCCGACCTGTCACCGCTTAAAGGTATGCCCTTAACGAAACTGGATTGCTACGAAACTCAAGTGTTCGAGTTGTCGCCGCTGAAAGGGATGCCACTGACGGAACTGAATTGCTTGCGTACGAAAGTCTCCGACCTGTCGCCGCTGCAAGGAATGCCTTTAGACAAACTGGATTGCTTAGGAACGCAGATCATCGACCTGTCGCCGCTCCAAAGGATGCCTCTCACGTATTTCAATTGCAACAACACGAAAGTCTCCGACCTAACGCCGCTGCGAGGGATGTCTCTGAAAGAACTGCATTGCTGGTCTACGAATGTGTCCGATCTGTCGCCGCTCAAAGGAATGCCGCTGACCATTCTGTATTGCAACAACTCTCCGGTGTCCAACCTGTCGCCCCTGGGAGAATGTAATGCGCTGGTAACTCTGAAGGTCAATTTCACAAAAGTCACCGCTGCCGGCGTCGCCGCCCTGCAAAAAGCTCTGCCGAATTGCAAAATCGACTGGGACGATCCGGCCAAGCCGAAGACGCCCGAGCCTGCCGCTTCCGGCACGAAGTAGATAGTCATCTGCTCAAGATCGTTGGTGGGCTGGACGGATTGGCGACTCATCTAATCTCTGGCTCGCCGTGGTTTCCCCGGCAACGTCTCCACAAACTTCGTCGCCTTCTCGATCCGGTTGGCCAATCCGGGACCGTAATGCCGAAAACAACGGGCCTCAGGCGGCCAATCGCAAGCAATTCAGTGGAAAGAGTTTGCGGTTCTTTTCAGTGCCGTCAGGGGGAGGCTATAATCGGCCATCTGCCGATTTGCCAGGAGTCTAGCTGTGGCCGTCCCCCTCGAAACCGTCGTCAAGCAACTTACGGACTCGGGCATCATTGCGCCCGGCAAGCTCGAAGACTTTATCCCGCCCAAGGCTCACCCCAAGAGCGTCGAAGAGCTTGTCGAGAAACTGGTCAAGCACAACCATCTGACCAAATTCCAGGCTCAAAATGCCAAGGCTGGCAAAGCTCGGGCACTGATCCTGGGCAATTACACGATCCTCGACAAGATCGGCGCTGGCGGCATGGGGCAGGTATTCAAAGCCAAGCATCGCCGCATGGATCGCATCGTGGCAATCAAAATGCTGCCGGCCGCCATGCTAAGGGATGCGGAGGCAGTCGCTCGCTTCGAGCGGGAAGTGCAAGCCGCCGCCAGGCTGCGCCACACCAACATCGTTGCCGCCGACGATGCCGACGAAGCCAACGGCGTCCATTTTCTGGTGATGGAATATATCGAGGGAAGCGACCTCTCGGCTTTGGTCAGGAAAAATGGCCCGCTTTCCATCTCCGAGGCCGTCAATTACATCCTCCAGGCTGCCCGAGGTTTGGAGTACGCCCACAAAAACGGCGTCATCCATCGAGACATCAAGCCTGCGAATCTGCTGCTCAACTCGGAAGGCACCTTGAAGGTCCTCGACATGGGTTTGGCTCGCATCGAGTCGGACGGCAACGCAGCGACTCAAGCCCAACTGACGGGCACCGGGGCCGTGATGGGAACGGTGGATTACATGGCACCCGAGCAAGCTCTCAAAACGAAGACCGCCGACGCCCGGGCCGACATTTACAGTCTCGGTTGCTCGCTCTATTACCTGCTTTCCGGCAAAGCCACCTACGACGGCGACTCGATCATGGAGAAACTCCTTGCTCATCGAGAACAGCCGATCCCGTCGCTGCGGGATGTTCAGGCCGACGTGCCCAAACAAGTCGAAACGATCTTCCGCAAGATGGTCGCCAAGAAGGTCAAAGATCGCTACCAGACGATGACGGAAGTGGTGGCCGCTTTGGAAGCCCTGGGGCTCGGCGGTGCCAGCGGCACGGGCGAGGCGGCAAAAGCCTGGACCCTTTCCGCCGAAGAAAGGAAGCGGCTGGCGGCCAAGGCCCCGACAAAGTCCCCGGCATCGCTGGTTAAAGCCGTGGTCACTCATAAAACGACGTACCTGGTCGCCAAGATCGTCGGCGGTCTCTTTGCCACGATCATTGCTCCGATCCTGGTGCTCTACATCCAAAAGTACCTGGAGAAAGACGACACGCCGCCGAAACCAGCCGCTGTTGCTGCTGCCGCAACGAAGACAGGGGGCGCTCTTGATCCGAGGCCGATCACCAACGTCAATTCCCCCGATTTCGAGCAATGGATGAAAGACGTTGCGGCACTGCCTGCCGAGAAGCAGGTGGAAGCGGTCAGCAAGAAGTTGGTCGAGCTGAATCCGGGGTTCGATGGAAAGCTCACTGGCCACGATCTCAGCACACCCGTAATCGAAAATGGCTTGGTGAAGGAGGTGGCGTTCAACACCGACAAGGTGACGGACATTTCGCCGCTGCGGGCATTCGTAGGATTGAAAAGTTTGGATTGCAACGGCGATGACATGGGCATAGCCAGAAAAACAAAATTTTCCGACTTGTCACCGTTGAAGGGAATGCAGCTTACTACTCTCAATTGTTGCAACACGCAGGTATCTGATCTCTCGCCTTTACAAGGGATGCCGCTCGTCTTTCTGTATTTTGGCAACACGCAGGTTTCCCATCTGACAGCCCTTGAAGGAATGACGACGCTGGCCGTTGTGAATTGCAGTGGAACGAGCGTGGCCGATTTGTCGCCACTGCAAGATTGCAAGAGCCTTAGAAAAGTGCAAATCTCCAAAAGCAAAGTCACGGCTGCCACCGTTGCCGCCCTGCAACGAGCCCGGCCCAACTGCAAGATTGAATGGGACGGTCCGGAAAACGTAGCTGCCGCTCAGGCGAACAAGCCGTGGACCACACCTGCCTTTCAAGCGTGGCTGAAGCAGGTTGCCGCCATGCCTGCGGAGCGGCAGATCCAAGCCGTCAGTAGGAAGCTGATGGAATTGAATCCCGGCTTTGATGGGAAGGTGAATGATAGCCTTGAGAGAGGCCCGCCCAGGATCGAGAATGGCGTGGTCACGGACTTTGCGTTTTTCACCGACAACGTGACCGATATTTCGCCGGTACGGGCCTTGGTGGGTCTAAGGACTCTAAACTGTAATGGAAGCGATAAGGGGCGGGGTACATTATCCGACCTGTCGCCGCTGAAAGGGATGACACTTCACTACCTGTCTTGCGGCGTCACACAAGTGTCCGACCTGTCGCCGTTGCAGGGTATGCCTCTGACGAAACTGTATTGCAACGCCACGCAGGTGTCCGATCTGTCGCCGCTACAAGGGATGTCTTTGAAGAAACTGAGTTGCAGCTACACGAAGGTGTTCGATTTGTCACCTTTGAAAGGGATGCCTATGAAGGCGCTGGAATGCCACGGCACGCAAGTGTCCGACCTGTCGCCGCTCCGAGGAATGACTTTCACGGAGTTGCATTGCTACGACACGCCAGTATCGGACTTGTCACCGCTGCAAGGGTTGAACCTGACTGAAATTCGCCTCACGCCCAAGAGCATCACCAAGGGGATAGACTCAATCCGCCAGATGAAGAGCCTCAAGGTCATCAGTATCGGTGGGGGAGAACAAGATAAGTTTCCTACCGATGAGTTCTGGAGGAGATACGACGCTGGCGAGTTCGGCAAGCCCGCTCCCACCAAGCCCATCGCCACCTTCGACAATCCAGCGTTCCAGCAGTGGATGAAAACGGTTGCTGTTTTGCCCGCCGACGAGCAATGGAAAGTCGTCGTCAAGAAGTTGCAGGAGCTTAATCCCGGCTTCGATGGCAAGGTGACGGGTTTCGATGGGAGACCCACGCCCACGATCAAGAACGGCGTGGTGACGGAGTTGAAGCTTATCACCTACGACGTGGCGGATATTTCGCCGGTGCGAGCGTTGACAGGATTGAAGGGTTTCTATTGCGTTGGCAGCGGCGGGGGCACGGGCAAATTGTCCGACTTGTCGCCTCTGCAAGGGCTGCCGCTAACCGACCTTTTCTTCGGAAACACGCAGGTATCGGACCTATCGCCCCTGCGCGGGATGCCTCTAATGTATTTGGATTGCTCCGGCACGCCGATGTCCGACCTGTCACCGCTCGAAGGCTGCAAGAGCCTGGGCACTCTGCACATAAAACACACCCAAGTCACCGCAGCCGGTGTCGCCGCCCTGCAAAAAGCCTTGCCGAATTGCAAGATCGAATGGGACGGTCCGAACAAGCCGTAGTTGCATCGGCCTGCTGCGCCGGATGCCAAGTAGCTCGGCGGCCACGCTGTAGCGGGCGGGCGTCAAGTTCGTGGTTGGATAGGGTGGACACTGCGACAGCGAAACGGCCGAGCGCAGTTGTTCCGGCGTAAAGTACGGTTCGTTGGGACCGTTGAGATGTTCGATCTCTTTGGCGGCTAATTGGCGAGTTTTGCCTTGGCCACCGCCGCGCCGGTCGTGCCGGATATTGCCTGTTTGCCGGCCTCGGCCGCAGAACGCCTGGCCGCGGTCTCGACGGCCTGCTTGGCGAGATCCTTGGCCTTCTGCAACTGGTCCGCAGTGAAGTACGGCTCGCCGGGAGCGTTGAGATGCTCGATCCGCTTCGCGGCCAGTTCCTCCCAAATCATATCATTCGCCAGGTGCCAGGCAGCCGCTTGCGCCGCCCGCTGATCGATCTGCTCCTGGCCCAACAATGCGCACAACGCGTGTACCGCGGGCTTGCTGGTGACACTCTCGATCGGACGGATTTCGTAGGGAACGCTTGGCCGCGGGTCTTTTTTGCCGTGTTCGAGGCACACGGTGACCACTTTGAAATCGCCGACCTTTTCCGGCGGCAGATTGAAGAACCCGTTCCGCTGGTTGTTGCCATTCGGTCGGGGGTTGGCGCCGCCGATCACCTGGTTGGCATTGTTGGCGTTAGGGCGTCCACCGTTCAAGCCGAAAGCATTACCCCCTTGAGCCAGCACCGGCACGCCGGCGAAGGCGTCCGGCAAGCAAACGGTCAACGGGCGGTTGGTGTTGTTCTTGAGGATGATCCGCGATTCGCGATCATTCTTCGGGATGAGTTTGACTTCGAGGACACCGCTTTTCATCGCGGCGAACAGCTCGACGCTTTCGGCGGCGGGGGTGGCAGGCGGGGCAATGGGCGCTCGCACGGGCGCTCGCCGAACATTGGCCCCCAGCAATGCCAGGGGAACAGCCGCCAGAGCGACCCCACGGCTGAAACGCATCCAACGCAACTTTGACGCGGTCATGGCAACAACTCCTTTGTTCCAGAATTTCAAACGCTGGGTTTCGTAGGAAACCACAGTCTGAATCGGGACCCACGAGCAGGACAAGACGTTGCAGACGAGCCAGACAAAGCAGAGATGGGAAGGAGCTTATTCTCCAGCGGCCAATCAATTGTTCGGCAGACGCGTATTGGCGCCGGCAGCCGCGGCGCGGGCCGAGCTTACCGGAGCGCTTGGCGGCAGACCGTTCCGCCGCTGGGCTGCCTGATCGATTGCCGTATTGGCCAAGACTATGGCCGTTCGTAGTTGTTCTTGCGTGAAGTACGGTTCGTTGGGACCGCTGAGATGTTCGATTTGCTTGTTAGCCAGTTGGTCCCAAGTCATATCGTTGGCCAGGTGCCAGGCGGCCGCTTGAGCAGCCCGTTGATCGATTCCGCCGAAGCCGAGCAACTTGCACAATTCTTGCACGGCGGGCTTGCCGGACAGGCTCTCGATCGGGCGGATCTCGTAGGGGACGGCAGGCCGCGGGTCCTTCTTGCCGTGTTCCAGGCAGACGGTTTCGACTTTGAATTGGGCAACTTTTTCGGCGGGCACATTGAAGAAACCGCCGCCACCGCCGCCGCCGCCCATGCCACCACCGCCCATGCCACCACCACCCATGCCACCGCCCATACCACCCATGCCGCCGCCGGCGCCTTGATTGGCTCCGCCGGCCGCGCCGCCGCCACGGCCTTTGCCCCCTGCCGCTTGAGCCAGAACCGGCACGCTGGCAAAGGCATCGGGCAAGCGTACCGTTAACGGGCGCTTGGTGTTGTTCTTCAAGAAGACGCGCGCTTCGCGGTCGTTCTTGGGGATGATTTTGGCTTCAATTTCGCCGCTTTGCATGGCGGCAAATAGCTCCACGCTTTGCGGGGCCGGTGCCGATGGATCGGCGGCGAGAAGCTTGCCAACGCCCATTCCGCAGAATCCCACTGGGCAGAACGCGACCGCCATCAAAGCAACAGCAACGTCCAACCGCCACCGACAGAATTTTGACTTGGACATCTGCCACCTTTTCTTGCAGCCAAAAAAGCGTTCAAAGTATAAATCTATCAATGATCCACGATAACCCCGGCTTTACAAAATGCCAAGCAGAATCGGGACGGAACCCGAAAAACGGCGAAATTCGGACAAACCGAGATCCGAACAAGCGGGTGCGCCATGCTTCTTGAGCCCCGCGCAGGGGCTGGTGAAGTCGCGATCGCATGGCCCCCTTCGCTACGCTCAGCCATAAAAAAACCGCCGATCCCAACAGTTGGGATTCGGCGGTTTCTCTGGAGACGCCTGTTAGGCCGGTTAAGCCTATTTATACAGCAAAGCCGATTAATACATGTCGTAGTCGCCACCGTGACCGCCACCGCCTGACTTCTTGCCGTCCTTTTTGGGCTTTTCGGCAATCAGGGCATCGCTGGTCAACAGCAGCGTGGAGACGCTGGCCGCATTTTGCAGTGCGGTACGAGTCACCTTCGTCGGATCGATGACGCCGGCCTTGACCAGGTCTTCGTAGACGTCGGTCGCGGCGTTGTAGCCCATGTTCCCCTTGGCCTCGATCACCTTTTCAGCCACGATGCCGCCGTCCTGGCCGGCGTTGTTGGCAATGGTGGTCAGCGGCGCGCGGGTCGCACGGAGCACGATGTTGTAGCCCACGAGCTGATCGTGCGTCAGGCCTTCGGGCTTCAGGCCACTGGCGGCACGCAGCAATGCCACGCCGCCACCGGGCAAAATGCCTTCTTCAACCGCGGCACGAGTGGCATGCAAGGCGTCTTCGACGCGGGCCTTCTTTTCCTTCATTTCGCTTTCGGTGGCCGCCCCGACGTTGACCTTGGCCACGCCGCCGGCCAGCTTGGCCAGACGCTCTTCCAGCTTTTCCTTATCGTAGTCGCTGGTCGAGTTGGCGATCTCACGGCGAATCTGCTCGATGCGGGCCTTGATGTCCGCGCTCTTGCCGGAGCCTTCGATGATCGTGGTATTGTCCTTGCTCACGATGACCTTCTTGGCACGGCCAAGATCGGTGAGGGGGAGCGTTTCGAGCTTCAGGCCGAGGCTCTCGAAAACAGCCTGGCCTCCGCTGAGGATGGAGATGTCTTCGAGCATGGCCTTGCGGCGGTCGCCGTAGCCCGGCGCCTTGACGGCAACGCACTGGAACGTGCCGCGCAGGCGATTGATCACGAGGGTCGCCAGGGCTTCGCCTTCGACGTCTTCCGCGATGATCAGCAGCGGCTTGCCGGCGTTGACGACGGCTTCGAGCAGGGGGACCAACTCTTTGATGTTGGCGATTTTTTTCTCGTAGACCAGGACGTAGGCGTCTTCGAGGACGCATTCCATCGTGGCCGGATTGTTGACGAAATACGGCGACAAGTAGCCGCGATCGAACTGCATCCCCTCGACCCATTCGACCTCGGTCTTCAGGCTCTTGCCTTCGTCGACCGTGATCACGCCGTCCTTGCCGACCTTTTCCATCGCTTCGGCCAGCAGGTCGCCGATCTCGGTGTCGTTGTTGCTGGCAATCGCGCCGACCTGAGCCATTTCCTTCTTGCTCTTGATCGTGATCGACATTTTCTTCAGGCGTTCGATGATGTCGGCGACAGCCTTCTCGATGCCTTGCTTCAATTGCACCGGATTGATACCCGACACGACGGCCTTCAGGCCTTCGTTGAAGATCGACTCGGCCAACACGGTAGCCGTGGTGGTGCCGTCGCCGGCCACGTCGCTGGTCTTCGAGGCCACTTCGCGCACCATCCGTGCGCCCATGTTCTCGTACACGTCCTCAAGGTCGACTTCCTTGGCGACGGTCACGCCGTCTTTGGTCACGGTCGGCGAGCCGAAGCTCTTCTGCAAAATCACGTTGCGACCCTTGGGGCCGAGCGTCACCTTGACGGCCCGGGCCAGCTTGGAAACGCCTCGACGCATCGCGTCGCGGGCTTCCTGATCGAAAGCAATCATCTTGGCCATCGGATACTTTCTCCTTTAGATTGCGAATGAGCGCCGTTTCGATAACAGGCGCTTCGTACAAATCGGTGCTGTTTACAAATGGGCGCTGATCCCAGGTGTCGTCAACGCCCGTCGGTGGATTGAAGGTTGCTGTCTGGTCGGGCGATTATTCGTTCGCGATGATTCGATCGCGTGTTTTAATCGCCGCGAAATTTACTCGAGGATCGCCAGAATGTCTTCTTCGCGCATCAGCAGCAATTCTTCTTCGCTGATTTTGACGACATCCGGCGCGTAGGAGGTGAACAACACCTTGTCCCCCACCTTCACTTGCAGCGGGGCGCGAGAGCCGTCGTCCAGCAGACGCCCGTCTCCCACGGCCAGCACGGTGCCGCGAGACGGCTTGTCCTTGGCGCTGTCGGGCAGCACGATGCCGCCGGCGGTGCGCTCTTCGGCCGCTTCACGTTCGACCACGACACGGTCACCCAGGGGTTGAATCTTGTGGGCACCCGCGACGGACTTCTTCTTGCTCGGTTTGGTCACAGTGGACATATCTGATCTTGCCTCCGCAGTTATGCTGATCTGGAACGTGGGTTATAAGAACCTGCCCAAGACGCCCCGGGCGGACCCGTCTGCCAATATTTGCGCAGAACGTTCGCGTTTGCCCGTGAGGGATGCAAGTGCCGCGCCGTTTTTCGGAGATCGCGATAAGTCTTGCACTGGATGAAACTTGAAACTAAATGCCCCCTGGCGGGCGAACCGGTCCGTTCGGGCGTTTTGGCAGATTCAGGCATTCAAATGTAGCTAGGGCTGCCAAATTGACAGACTGGCCCCGTCGCGGCTGGCCGCATCGTTGGCGGCTGATGGATCGCCTCGGGCCCTGCTATAATCCGTTGCCGGCGCTCGCTCGATGACAGGGGGCGGTCGATCGTGTCTTTGGCGGTCTTATCTGTTGACGACGCTCGTTTCCCAGGCTCTTCACGCTTTCAGGAGTATGTAAATGACGGATCCGCAGGACCTGGTTTCGGTGTACCGTGCAGCCAACGTGACCGAAGCGCATTTGGTCAAGAATCTGCTGGAGGACGAGGAGATCGATGCGTTCGTGGCCGAGGAATTCGAGCCTTTGGCCGGCTTATCGATCGATCCGCCTGACGTCCTGGTGCGCAAAGCCGACGAGGACCGGGCCCGAGTGATCGTGGAGCAGTACGACGATAAGCAAATCGAGCGCGCGGATCGTGCGGACTGGCGCTGCCCGAAATGCGCGGCCACGGTGGTCGGGGCGTTCGACGAATGCGACGTCTGCGGGGCCGTTCGGCCCGGCATGGAAGAACCCGAGGACGGCGGCGAGCCGGAGTAAGACGGCCGGCGGCGGTTTTCATACGGCCATACCAGTGCCCGAGAATGCATGTCAGGCACTCCCGTGCCTGACATGCAGGCGAGCGTGCGTCATTCACGGGCGCAGTCGCCGTTCCGCTACAATCGGGACGATAATGGTGCGGACGTATCTAACGGCAAAAGCACCATCCGGCACAAAATTGCCGCGATCTTCCGACATGCTTGCCCAGCGAACGAAATGTCAGGCACGGGAGTGCCTGACCTACTGGGCTACGGCACTAAAGTACTGCACCCTTGGCCGCATTAATCGTCTTCTCGCCCGCCTCCAACGTCGCCAAGATCTTCTCCACGTCATACACGCACCCGGTCCAAGTCCCGCCGCTCACTCGCTGTAGCGCCGCCCACAAGCGGCTATCGTCCGGCATGCGGGCGTCGGGTTTGAGATTGGCATTTATCGGTCGCGCCGCCAACAGCCGTTCACCCTCGGCCGGGCTGCACGCGAGCTGCAAATTGCCCGCCGCGTCGCGCGTGCCTATCAGGTCGACGGTTCCTATCAAACGCTTGGGATCGATCACGATCTGGATTTGATCGCCGTCGCGAACTCTGCCGATCGGACCGCCGGCCAAGGCTTCTGGTGCGACGTGGCCCAGGCAGGCCCCCGTGCTGACGCCCGAGAAACGGGCATCCGTCACCACGGCCACTTCGCGTCCCCACTCCAAGTAACGCAGGGCGCTCGTTACCTGATACGTTTCTTCCATGCCGGAGCCCATCGGCCCGCGGCCGGCCAGCACGATGACGTCGCCCGGGCGAACCGGCTGTTCGGTCTGCCCCTTGATGGCGGCGATCACGTCGCGCTCGCGATTGAACACGCGGGCCGGCCCAGTCTTGCGGTAAACGCCGTCGGCGTCGAGCACGCGTGGATCGATCGAGGTGCTCTTGATCACCGATCCTTCCGGAGCCAGGTTCCCCTTGGGGAAACAAACCGTGCTGGTCAGTCCGCGCTCGGCTGCCCGCGCGGGAGACATAATCACGTCGTCCGGGTCCACCTGGTCCTCGGCTTGTAAACGGGCCCGCAGCGCGGCACGGCGCGGCGAATGCTGCCAGCCGTCGAGCACTTCGTTGAGCGTGCAGCCGGCGACGGTCAACACGTCGACATTCAGCAGGCCCAGGTCACGCAGGTGGAGCATGATTTCGGGCACGCCGCCGGCCAGGAACACACGCACCGTCGGATGGCCGACGGGACCGTTGGGCAAGGCATCGACGAAGCGCGGCACGGCGCCGTTGATCGCCTGCCAGTCGTCGACCGTGGGGATGCGCAGTCCGGCCGCGTGGGCGATGGCCGGGATGTGCAGCAGCAAATTGGTCGAGCCGCCGCAAGCCGCATGAACCAGCATGGCGTTGCGCACTGCGGCGTCGGTCAAAATGTCGCGCAGCGTGAGGCCGCCGCTCCGCAAGTCGCATCAAGGCGCGGGCACTGCGGCGAGCCATGTCGAGCCAGATCGGCTGTCCGCTGGGAGCCAAAGCCGAATGCGGCAGCGCCATGCCCAGCGCTTCGGCCACCACTTGCGCGGTGGCGGCGGTTCCCAGGAACTGACAGCCGCCTCCGGGCGACGCGCAAGCCTTGCAGCCGAGTTCGGCGGCGTCTTCCAGGGAGAGTTCCCCTTGAGCATAACGGGCACCGATCGATTGGATTTTTCCGGCGTCTTCGCCCGACGCGGGAGGCAGCGTAACGCCGCCGGGAACCAGCACCGAGGGAAGATCGGCCGCGCCGGCCAGCGCCATCATCATGGCCGGCAGCCCCTTGTCGCAGGTGGCGACTCCCAGCACGCCGCGCCGCGTCGGCAACGATCGGATCAGGCGGCGGAACAAAATGGCGGCATCGTTTCGATACGGCAGGCTGTCGAACATGCCCACCGTGCCTTGGGTGCGGCCATCGCACGGATCGCTGCAATAAGCGGCGAACGGCACGCCGCCAGCCTCTTTAATAACGCGTGCTGCAGCAGCGCACGAGCAGCCCCACCTCCCAATGGCCCGAGTGGTAGCCCAACGCCACCGGCGTGCCGTCCTCGGCCCGCAGGCCGCCTTGCGTGCTGAGGAGCAAATACTGCGGACCGGCCAGCAGTTTCGGATCCCAGCCCATGCCGGCGTTTTGCGTCAGGCCGAAGAGGTCGCCGCTAGGCCAGTGGCGCAGCATCTCGTCGGTAAGCGGCAACTTGCCGAGGGGACCGGCAGCCTTTGTCTGCACCGTGAAGATGCCGGAATCGACCGGATCGAGCAACTCCGCAAGGGCGGAGGAGGATGACGCCATAAGGCACTCACAAAAGGGCAAGTCACGACCGAGCCCCGGGTGTCAGCCCAGGGATTTTCCGACAATGTCGAGAAGCTCCATTGTCGCCCACAGGCGACGCATTTGCCATTGCTGTTGAACGCTCGCCGCGGCACAAACCGCGGAGCCGCGCGGTTGCCGCCACAGGCAGCGCGAGCGACGCAAAGTCCCCAGAAACGGCACGACCGGCAACGTCAGCACAAAGGTAACCAATAAGGCCTCCGGCGACGGTTCACGCATAAATCGCGTAGACAATCCGATGGCTGGGGCGTTGACAGAACCTAGCAAGATTCTAGGCTTCCACGGTAATAATTGGCAGACTTACGACTGGCTGCGTGCTGAAAAACGATTGCCTGCAGCTTCCGTTCCTAATAACCTAGTTCTGCCGTTGTTAATTACCCGCCGTCGCTCGCGCAGCGATTTCTAAGAATCCAGAATCTCACGAACGATGCCGACGATGCGAACTTTGCGAGGGGCGATGGTCGTGATGTGTGCTGTCCTGGCACTAAGCACCGACAGGTGCGCGGGTGCCGGCGCCGGCGTGCCTCTGAGCGCGGCAGTCAGGGCTGACAAGAATGTCAACGGTGATACGACCGACAAAACCAACAAGGCTGCCAAGGCCGCTTGGATCGCTGCTTATCGGCAGCAGGATCCGGACGCCCAAGTGCGGCAGATCGAACATTTGCTGCGCGATCGGACCGAGCGGGCCGCCTTAGTCGCCGAGGGGAGTAAAGCGGCTACCGCACTGCAATCTCGCCACGACGAAATCTTGCAGCGCGTACAAGCCGGCAAAAAACTTTCAGATGCGGGGCTCGGGGATCTCTTGGATACTGCCGGCGCGATGGAGCGGCTGGCTGTCGAACGTCTGGCTGCGCCGCTATCGCATTGCCGTTTACGAGGCGTTCCGCAAAGAGCGTCGTGAATACGACCGGCGCATCGAAGCCTGGCGGCGCGTCGAACGGGGCTGGGAGTCGGCCGGGCGGCCTGCGCACGAACAGTCGAAGTTGATGGCGTGGCTGGCTGAATCGATTGATCGGTTCGAGCGCGGCAGGCTCAGTTCCTTACCCGCCAAGCCGCAGTTTGGCGTTGCACCCGGCGAAGTGCTGCTGGCGTCGCGAGCCTCCGTCGCCGAGTTGCCGCCCCCACTTCTCAGTGACACGCCGGCGATGACGTTGCCTCTTGCCGCGCCGAGCGCGAAGCCAACGGTGCCATTGCCGCATGCTCAGATGCAACCGCCGCCGGCGAGTCATCCCTCGAACTCGGTCGTAGCGGATGAGCCTGCGGCGGAGTCTGCCGAACCGCGCGACCCGGCGGCCGCGGCGAACTTGAAGAGCGGGCTCGCGGATTCCCAAGAATCACCGGACTTGCCGATCGCCGCCGCCAAGCCCGAGGCGCACGGTTCGCGAGTCGACACCTCGGCTACCGTCCATTCCGTCAATCAGCCGCCGGTGCTGCCCATCGACATCGCGCAGCGGGCAACGCAGGTGGCAGCGCCGCCGCCTGCGAATGCTAGCGTCGAACGTACGGCTAGTTCGAAGCAGCGGACAGAATCGGCGGCCGCGAGCATCGATCTGATGGAGCTGTACGATCGGCTGTCCGGCTACAAGGTGGCCGTGGCGGCGCTCAATGGCCGCTTGCAGAATCCGGAGCCGATGAGTTCTGTCGAATTGACTCCCCTGGTAGAGGCCTTGGACGAGCTGATCACGCGGCGTGGCGACCTGATGCTGTACCTGAAATTGGTGGCCGACGACAGTGGAAGCGTACAGCGACTTGAATCGCCGGCGGCGGCGGTCAGCTTGCTGAGCGCCAAGATCTCCGCCGCCCGCCAACGCATCGAGGGGCGCCACGACGACATGCTCATAACGCGTCTCCATGCGGAGTTGGCGGTGCTCGACCAATTATCGCGGCGCGTGGCTGTACTGGCCGCCAGACTGCAAGAACAGCGGTGATAACGTGACGGGGTGACGGGCTGACAAGGTGACTGAGGACAATGCTGGCTCGGCCCAGTGCATGCCTTGCCACCCCGTCACCTTGTCACTCCCACGCTAGCAGCTTCTCTTGCCAGCGGAATCTGGCCTTAACGCTTGTGGCCGATTTTGGTAATTAACCGGCCGGGCTCCGCCGCCTTTTTCCAGGCTGCGGCTCATCCTTTCGTCACGGCTCATCACAGCATCCCTTGGGGACCGCACCCATGAAGCGTGTCTTTGTTCGCATGGCACTCCTGGCTGCAATCGGCGGCCTTGGTTATGGGGGAGTTACCCAAGCTTATAAGGCATTTGGCCCTCAGCAGGCGCCTGCCGACATGGCTTCCTTCGACCTGGCGACCGCTCAGCCGGACCTGGCAAGCCTGAAGCCGATTCCGCTGACCGCAGGCGACAACGACGGGCTCGATACGGCCAGTCCAAACGCGACGCCACAGGCCGCGCCGGACAGCCGCTATCCGAACATGCAAGCGTCGGCCGGCGACGATCGCTACAACCAATCGGTCGAGCCTCCCAGCAACGCAGCCCGCGATCCGTTTGCCAACGCTCGTGCAGCGCACGCCTTGAGAGAGTCGCGGCGCCAAGCAGCGGCGACGGTGCGCGATGAGTCGGCCGGTCGCCCAGATCCATTTGGAGCGGCCCGGCAGAATAACGAATCGGACACCGCTGCCGGTGCCCAACCGGCGGCGTTCACTCCAGACGCCTCCGACGCCACGGTCGGTGGAGCTACAGCCGGCGGACCAGCAGCAGCGAGCGAAGAACCGCGCCAACTGGGGCCTGTCGAAGACAGCCGTCCTCTGCCGGCGCTGACGAGCGGCATTCCACTCAACGAGCCGGGCAATCGTACGGGCCGTCGTCCCATGTCGGACAACATGACACGCCCGGCATCGGCGGACGGCATCGGTGCGGCTAGTGAGAATTTATTTGCAGCCGGCGGGCATGACGGCAATCTTGATGCTCGACCGGGAAATGTCTCCGTGGGAACGCCGCAGCAAGCCGACGGCGTCGGCCGCCCCGGCGCCCAGCAGCTCGAAGGCTCACAGACGCCGTCGCTGGCGATCGAAAAGACGGCCCCGGCGGAAATCCAAGTCGGCAAGCCGGCGACGTTCGTCATCAGGGTCCGCAATGCGGGCGCGGTGGTGGCTCACGGCGTCGAGATTCATGACGAAATCCCGCAGGGCACGAAGCTCGTGAGCACCAAGCCCCCGGCAGCCCAGCCCGTGGCGGGACAGATCGTTTGGTCGCTGGGCACCCTGAAGCCAGGGGACGAAGCGACGGTGCAAGTGCAGTTGCTGCCGGTGGCCGAAGGGGAAATCGGCAGCATGGCCACGGTTCACTTTCGCGCGGAAGCCTCGGTGCGCACGCGGGCCACGCGGCCGGCACTCGCGCTGGAGGTCACGTTGCCGCCGAAGGTCATGATCGGGGACGACCTGACCATGAAAATCCGCGTGTCGAATCCGGGCTCAGGCGTCGCCACCGGCGTGGTGCTGACCGAGAATGTGCCGGCCGAGCTGAAACACGTGGCCGGCAACGAATTGGAACTGGAGGTCGGCACGCTCAAGCCGGGCGAAAGTCGCGACCTGGAATTAACCCTGAACGCCGCGCAGGCGGGGCGAGCAGTCAATCTGCTGGCGGCTCGCGGCGACGCCAATCTGCGAGTCGAAGATCGGTCGGAGCTTGAAGTACTATCGCCGGCCCTGAAGCTCGGTCTGACGGCGCCCAAGCGGCGTTACCTGGAGCGGAAGGCCACGTTTACGGTCGCGGTGTCCAATCCCGGCACGGCCGCCGCCAAGGAGGTCGAATTGGCCGCCACGCTACCCAAGGGAATGAAGTTTGTCGAAGCCAACAACCTGGGTGCCTACGACGCGGCGTCCAACTCCGTCCATTGGAGCCTGGAAGAGCTGCCGCCACAGGAAACGGGCGAAGTCACCCTCACCGCCTTGCCCTTGGAACCCGGCGAGTTGAAGCTGCAAGTGCGCGGCACGGCCCAGCAAGGCTTAAGCGACACGGTCGAAGAAAACGTGATTGTCGAAGGGATCGCGGCGATCATGTTCGAACTGGTGGACGTGCAAGATCCGGTCGAAGTCAATGGCCAGACGACGTATGAAATTCGCCTGGTCAATCAAGGCTCGAAGGCAGCCTCCAATGTGCGAATCGTGGCCCTGCTGCCGCCGGAAATGCGACCGCTGGGAGCCAGCGGGCCCGTCCGCTTCAGCATCGACGGCCAAAGGGTGCTGTTCGAGCCGCTGAACCAACTGGCACCCAAGGCCGACACGATCTACACGATCAAAGCCCAGGCCCTGCAAGCCGGCGACTCGCGGCTGCGCGTGCAACTGATGAGCGATGAAATTCGCACGCCCATCACGAAGGAAGAAAGCACCCGGGTGTTTTCGGACGAGTAAGGGCCGTGTGGTTGGCATTGTCGTTCAGGGCGTGGCAGTTTTTCAATTGGAGGAATCACGGTCGGCTCATCCATCCGTGCCAAGTTTCGGCATCAACTCGCCTTCCGCACTGGCTGACAAGCAGCCAGTGGCACCCGCTCGGGAATGTCACCTTGTCACCCCGTCACCTTGTCGTCTCCCCCATCCCCGCCTGCGTGCTAAAGTCTCCTAGAGGGCCACTAGATGCCGCCCAAGCGGCTCAGTCGGTTCTGCTTCGCTCACGAGACTCGTCATGCGTAATAATCTGAATCGCCTCCTGCTGGGCGTATGCGCCCTGGTGAACGTCTGCGTTCTGTTGGCGGCGCATGCCGGCCCATGCCGGACGTGGCGGCCAATTGACGATCACTGTCACCGACCGCGACACGGGCCAGCCCCTCGCTTGCCGGATGCATCTGCGCAATGCCCGCAATGTGGTGCAAAAGGCGCCGAAGATGCCGTTCTGGAACGACCACTTTGTATTCGAGGGCGCGCTGACCCTGAAGCTGCCCACCGGCGATTACAACTTTGAGATCGAGCGCGGTCCGGAGTATCTCAATCGGATGGGACACTTCACGATCAACGATTTCGCCGAAGACTCGCACGCCATCGACTTGAAGCGCGTGGTCGACATGAGCAAGGAAGGCTGGTGGTCCGGCGATCTGAATGTTCAACGGCCGGAGAAAGACCTGCCGCTGCTGATGGAGGCCGACGATTGCACTTGGCCGAGTTGATCTTCAAGCCGGCGACCAAGACGGCCGCAGCGTGACGGCATCCGCCGTCGAAGAGCCCTGGATGAAGTTGCCGAGAACCGCTGGTATCATCGCTTCGCCCAGGTCGATGCCCGCGCCGGCGGACATGCTGCTGTTTTGCGATCTGCGGAAGCCCGTGCTGCTGGGCGGCGCCAATGCCGAGAAGGAGAATCGGTCGGCCCTCGACCTTGTCTTGCAGGCCCGCGAGCAGCCGGGGGCGTGGATCGACGTGGCGCGGGCCTTCAGTTGGGATTTGCCGATGTGGATCGCCCACGGGATGGTCGACTCGATCGAACTGGCCAATAGCCATCTGGCGCGCAGCAGCGTGCAGACCGACGAGGCCGGCGGCAAGCCGCGCGACAAGCAGGCTTATCCCAATCCCACGGGCATCGGCCGCTGGAACGCCGCCATCTATTATCACCTGCTCAACTGCGGACTGCGATTCCGCCCTCGGCCGGCAGCGGCTCCGGCGACGCGCCCAACCCGGTGGGCTACAACCGGGCGTACGTCCACGTCGACGGCGAGTTCACGGTCGAAAAATGGTGGGAAGGCCTGCGGGCCGGCCGCGTGGTGGTGACCAATGGCCCGCTGTTGCGGCCGACCGTGGAAGGAGAATTGCCCGGCCATATGTTTCAGGCCGAGCGCCGGCAGCGAATTGGAACTGGAAATCGGCCTGACCCTATCGACGCGCGAGAAGGTCCACTATCTGGAAGTGATCAAGGACGGCCGGGTCGCGTATAGCGTGCGGCTCGACGACTATGTCAAGGGAGGCGGCCGGTTGCCGAAGCTCAAGTTCAACGAAAGCGGCTGGTTTCTGATTCGGGCCGTGACCGACACGCCCGGCACCTATCGCTTCGCCAGCACCGGGCCGTATTACGTGCAGGTGGGCTATCAGCCGCGGATCAGTCGAACGCGTCGCGCAATTCTTTCTCGACTGGTTGAACGAGCGGGCCGCGTCGCTGAAAATCGAAGATGCCGCCCAGCGCGACGCCGTGACAAAAGCCTACGACGAGGCTCGACAGTACTGGCAAGACTTGCTGGCGAAAGCGAACGCGGACTAAGTTTTCTGTGTGGGGTGCTTTCGTGTGTGGGGTGTTTTCGTGTGGCACGCTCTGAGCCCTTGCGAAGGGCGTGGTGGCCACGGCCATACGTTCACCAATTCACCACGCCCTTCGCGGACTCAGAGCGTGCCACACGTCAGAGCGTGCCACACGCACGAGCATTCATGACACTCTGCGAGCTCTGTGGCCGAGAGAAGCCGCTGACGTTTCACCATCTGATTCCCAAGGCCATGCACGGGAAAAAACGCTTTCAGATGCGGCACACGAAGGACGAGTTGCGATCTCGCGGCATCAACATTTGCCGGCTGTGCCACAACGGAATCCATGATCTGCTTTCCGAGCGGGAACTGGCCGAGAAGTTCACCACGAAGGAAGCACTGCTCGAACATCCGGCCGTTGCGCGGCATATTGCCTGGGTCAGGAAGCAGAAATGAAGGGTAAAACGGAGGGGGATGAAGCAACGCTTTGGCCTCGATCAACCTTTTCTGCCACCGTATATCATTGGACTTGCGACGACGTGCAAGTGTCATGAATGGCTTGTAATTCACGGTTTAAAATTCAAAGGGCAATTGTTCGATCTTAAACGTGCGGATCGCCCGCCGTGCTACCGAGAGGGAATCGTCCGAAAAATGCGGGTCGACGTAAACATGTTTCAACGACGGATGGCCCTTGAGTGCCAGCAAGCCGCGTGCGGTGACGTTCGTCGCGACCAGATCGAGTTCTTCCAAGGACTTGGCGCTTTTCAGGTATTCGAGCCCTTTGTCGCCGATGCGATTTCGGCTCAGGCTGAGTTTCTTCAATGCTGGGAGCGACCGGCAGTGCTTTAAACCGTCGTCGCCGATCTCGCTTCCGGATATCAACAGGCTTGCGAGTCGCGGCAGACCTTGCAGGCTTTGCAGCGTTGCATCGTCGGCACCGGAATCGATCAACCCAAGCTCGCGCAGCCCGACGAGAGTACTGAGCGCCGCCAGGCTCGCGGGCGCCGAACGAGCGGCCGTGCAGTTGGAGACACTCGATGGTCGTGTTGCCCGCGAGTCCGGAAATATCAAGGGGACGCACCTCATGGTCAAAATCGATCCGTACGAATTCACTCCAAGGAAACCCATGGCTTGCCAGATCCAGATGGGTCAGCGTTCGCGATCGCGCCAGGCGGAAGAGCCCGGCTCCCGTGATCGGCGTTCCGTCGAGACAGAGGGTTTTGAGCCGAGGAAGCTTCACGAACTCGGCTACGCCCGCGTCCGTGAGATTCGATGCGCCACAATCCAATTCTTCGAGGGAGCGACTCGCCGCAATCGCCGCTGCCGCGCGATCGGAAATGGTCGAGCAACTGATGTCAAGTTTCTTGAGCGTCGTCAGCGCCGAAAGCTCCACCGCCAGGTCATCCGATATGACTCGCCATCCGAATTGGAGCGAACGCAACTCCGGCAGGCGTCTCAGGTGGCGAATGCCTCGGGCGGTGACCGGTGAGTTTTTCAAGGATAAATCCTGGAGGTGAGGCGCCGCGGCCAACAACTCCAGTTCTTCATCATCGATCGTCCCGTGGTTACAGTCAAAGCTTCTTAGCGAAAAGCAGTCCTTAACCGCGGCAAAGGTCGCCAAGTGCTCCCGTGGCAAACGAGACAGCAGACCAATCTTTGTAGCCACGTCCATAGGCGCTCCGAACAGCGAATAGACCTTGCCACGGATAGATACGGGATATGGGTAATCGTTGGAATATACGCCGATATTAAATAACTCTGCGAGCGCATCGTCTTGGCGGCGATAACGCTCGAACTCCATGATCTCATTCGAGAGGATCGCGAAAAGCATGCCAATAGCAACGAGACCGCCCAACACGGTGCGCAAGCTGAACCGGTATTTCATGGGACGGCCGCGGGCTTTATTATTTAATTGGAAGTTACGGCTTTGGGCGATCTTTACCCGTCACTTGTTTGTAGACGGCGTCAAGCTTGCTCAAATAATCGTTCCGCTTTTGCTTGAGAAAGTCCAACGCCTGCTCAGTTGTCCCGTTCGCCGGGAACTTGTTATACCTCGCCCTGACTAGTGCCAAGAACTTCCTTTGGAAGTCTGGATCTTTCAGAATCTCCCGGTAGGTAGGCCCGGCCTCATCCAGGTGATCAATCGGCCGCGAACGACGTATCAGCTTCCGGTTGTCGAGTTGATCTGCGTGGGCGAACTGGCGCAAGTCCTCGATAATCAACAGTTCGCGGTGATACGTTGCGGCGACAGAGTTAACCGCGTTCGCGGCCTTTTCGGCGGCGGCTTGCTGCTGATCCGGCGGCAGTGAAGCTATATACTTGTCGAGGTCGGCAGCCAACCTTGCAAACGCCGCTGTTATATCGAAATATGCCTTTACGTGAACCCACTCGTGGTCTTTATTCGCTTTTATGGATGCAGCATCCAACCTTCCTTTCAGAACCTCGGAGTCGATGCCCGCGTAAACCTGCGTAACTTGCAGGCCCCAACTTTCCCCCGGCCCCTGCGGACGGGCAACAACAACCTTGAATTTCGCCTTATCGGGGTCCACGCTCGTGTAGCCCCAGGCACCTGGGCGCGGTTTTCCGTCGCTCCACCGATCGACTTCCTTAATATCGCGCGGTTTTAGTTCCCCGTCGACCATGTCGTACCACTGCTGCACCGGCGCCGCGGGGCCGTTCTTGCCGCCCCCTTGAAAGCTAACGAGCGCGGCCTGCGAGGCCGCTGGATTAGCCGGCATTCGCTGAGCCGCCGCATTGGCCCGTTCGGGCTTTCCGGCGCGTTGGCGGGCGTTCGCGTCGGAATTTGGATCGCTCGGGGTCGCGATTTCGCGATGCAGCAACGCGTCTGCCGGCGCCGATTGCTTCTGGCCGACGGTGTGACTAGCAGTCGAAGCGCTGCTGCCCGGGACGTTCGAGAACCAGCCGCGGTTTTGCGGCTGCCCGCCGCGCGGATGTTTCGCCGGATCCCAATTCGCTTCGAGCGCTTCCGACAGGCGGTAGTGGGGATCTGTCAGGAATAACCCCGGCAATTCCACCTGCAAAAGTAGCGCCTCGCGCACACCGCCGGATCGGCCCATTTCGCAGCAGCGGCCGGGTCGACCGGACTGGCGCTTTCGAGAGCCTGAACGCAGCCGCTATGCTGTTGGGCTCGTGCTTTGGGCAATGTTATGGCGCCATCCCGTGACAAGAGGAGTGCCGCGCACACCTTGGGATCGGCCCATTTTGCCGCCCTGTCCGCTGCCTCCGTACCATTCATGGACAAGTTGCTTACGTTCGATTTCCGATGCATGTATTCCTCCGCTGGAAGAATGACCCACAACGTCCGGTGCTCTTGTTGGCCGTTGTCAGCGAGGACTGTCTCGCCGAGGGCATTGCTCTGCGATCCAGGAACCTGACTGGTTCGCCGGCCGTGCACCAGCGTGTAGCCGCCAATCCCATTGTCGAGAGGGCATTTTACCGGAAGAACCCGTTGGACTTCCAACCCAGAATTAGGCCAATTTGGCCGAAATGCTGTCTCGCCGCGCGGCTTGCATCAAGTTCCCCAGTCACGCGCATACCGAAAGTCGCGATCCACCGTTCCGGCCACCGTATATCATTGGACTTGCGACGACGTGCAAGTGTCATGAATGGCTTGTAATTCACGGTTTAAAATTCAAAGGGCAATTGTTCGATCTTAAACGTGCGGATCGCCCGCCGTGCTACCGAGAGGGAATCGTCCGAAAAATGCGGGTCGACGTAAACATGTTTCAACGACGGATGGCCCTTGAGTGCCAGCAAGCCGCGTGCGGTGACGTTCGTCGCGACCAGATCGAGTTCTTCCAAGGACTTGGCGCTTTTCAGGTATTCGAGCCCTTTGTCGCCGATGCGATTTCGGCTCAGGCTGAGTTTCTTCAATGCTGGGAGCGACCGGCAGTGCTTTAAACCGTCGTCGCCGATCTCGCTTCCGGATATCAACAGGCTTGCGAGTCGCGGCAGACCTTGCAGGCTTTGCAGCGTTGCATCGTCGGCACCGGAATCGATCAACCCAAGCTCGCGCAGCCCGACGAGAGTACTGAGCGCCGCCAGGCTCGCGGGCGCCAACGAGCGGCCGTGCAGTTGGAGACACTCGATGGTCGTGTTGCCCGCGAGTCCGGAAATATCGAGGAGACGCACCTCATGGTTAAGATCGATCCGTTCGAATTCACTCCAAGGAAACTCATGGCGAGCCAAATCCAGATGGGTGAGCGTTCGCGATCGCGCCAGGCGGAAGAGCCCGGCTCCCGTGATCGACGTTCCGGCGAGACAGAGGGTTTTAAGCCGAGGAAGCTTCACGAACTGAGCCGCGCCCTCATCCGTGAGATTCGATGCGCCGCAATCCAATTCTTCGAGGGAGCGACTCGCCGCGATCGCCGCCGCAGCGCGATCGGAAATGGTCGAGCAACGGACGTCAAGTTTCTTGAGCGTCGTCAGCGCCGAAAGCTCCGCCGCCAGGTCATCCGATATGACGCGACATCCGAATTGGAGCGAACGCAACTCCGGCAGGCGTCTCAGGTGGCGAATGCCTCGGGCGGTGACCGGTGAGTTTTTCAAGGATAAATCCTGGAGGTGAGGCGCCGCGGCCAACAACTCCAGTTCTTCGTCATCGATCGTCCCGTCGTTACAGTTAAAGCTTGTTAGAGAAAAGCAGTCCTTAACCGCGGAAAACGTTGCCAAGTGCTCCCGGGGCAGAGGAGACAGAAGAGCAATCTTTGTAGCCACGTCCATAGGCGCTCCGAACAGCGAATAGACCTTGCCACGGATAGATACGGGATATGGGTAATCGTTGGAAGATACGCCGATATTAAATAACTCTGCGAGCGCATCGTCTTGGCGGCGATAACGCTCGAACTCCATGATCTCATTCGAGAGGATCGCGAAAAGCATGCCAATAGCAACGAGACCGCCCAACACGGTGCGCAAGCTGAACCGGTATTTCATGGGACGGCCGCGGGCTTTATTATTTAATTGGAAGTTACGGCTTTGGGCGATCTTTACCCGTCACTTGTTTGTAGACGGCGTCAAGCTTGCTCAGGTAGTGTCCGTCAAGATGCGCACTTAGTTTTTTAGGCAGAGCTAGGTTGGCAGTGATTCCTCGTAGCCAAGGGCATTGCTCTGCGATCCAGGAACCCGACTGGTTTGCCGACTGTGCATCAGCGTGTAGCCGCCAATCCCATTGTCGAGAGGGCATTTTACCGGAAGAACCCGTTGGACTTCCAACCCAGAACCAGGCCAATTTGGCCGAGACGCTGGCTCGTCGCGCGACTTGCGTCAAGTCCCCCAGTCCCGCGCATACCGAAAGTCGCGATCCACCGTCCGCTGCGAGAGCTTGGCGATGATCGGCAGACGGCGCTTGTAGTGGTTGCGGCGCACCAGCCGGGCCACTTTTTCGACGAACGCGGTATCGAAGCCGGCACGCACGAGTTGGGCCGGTTGATAGCGGCGGTCGACCATCAGGACGAGCAAGCGGTCGACTTCGGCGTACGAAAACCCGAGTTCCCCTTCGTCGGTCTGGCCTTCCCACAAGTCGCCGGTCGGTTGCTTGTCGAGGATTTCCTGCGGCACCTCTAAATAAGCGGCGAGTTGCCGGAGTTGCGTCTTATACAAATCGCCGATCGGGTTGATGGCCGAGGCCATGTCGCCGAATTGCGTGCCATAGCCTAATAGCAATTCGCTTTTGTTGCTGGTCCCCAACACCAGGCCTTCGAACGCCACGCTCTGATCGTACAGCACCGTCATGCGCTCGCGGGCACACTTGTTGGCCAACCGCAGTTGCGATGCGCCTTTCACCTGAGCAAAGTAGGCGTCCACCTGGTCGGTGATCGGAATGTCGAGGGTTTTTACGCCCAGACTGGCCACCACCGCCTGGCTGTCGCGCCGCGTGGCGACGCTCGACGTTTTGTAGGGCATCGTCACGCACAGGACGTTTTCCGGACCCAGCGCCCGCGCCGCGAGGCTGGCCACCACGCTGGAATCGATGCCGCCGGACAGGCCCATGACGGCGCGGCGAAAGCCGGTTCGCGTGATCTCGAGACGGATGAACCGAGTCAGAATCTCGGTGACCAGCGCCGGATTGATCGTCAGGTTGGCATGCAGCGGATCGGTCATGGGATGGTCTGGCAGGAAGGCTGTCAGTTTATAAAAGTCAACCGCCGTAGCGGCGGCGCTTGATGCGGTTCAGTTCTTCCAGCGTGAGTAGCAATTGTTCGTCGCGGCCCAGCGGCGTGATCAGCCGTTCGCGTCGCAGTTCCTCCGGGTCGACCGCCGCCACGATCAGGGCTTCGTCGAACAGGGGCGCTTGGGCCACGATCGAGCCGTCCGGGCCGACTATCTGGCTGGCGCCCAAAAACAAAGGCCGTCTTCGAAGCCCACGCGATTGACCACGATCACCATCGCGCCGAGCAACTGGGCATACGTGCGCGCCAGGCGGTCGTAGATTTCGGCGGTTCGCGGACGCTCACCGTCGACCCCCCGGGCCGGCGAATTGGCGACGCAGATCAGCAGGTCGACCTCTTCGGCCTGCATGATCGCGGCGGCCGAGAGGTGCCAGAAATCTTCGCAGACCAGCAGACCGACGCGGCCGAAACGGGGCGAATCGAAAGCCTCGATCCGCTTGCCCGCGGCGAAGTATCGCTGTTCCTCGAACAAGCCGTAGGTCGGCAGATACACCTTGCGATGAACGTGCAGCAGGCTTCCCTGCTCCGCGAAGAACACGGAATTGTAAAACTGGTGGCCCGCCGATTCTTCGACGAAGCCCGCGACCACGGCCGCCGAACCGGCCGCGTCGACCAATTGCTGAATCTCCACCGCGCTGCGGTCCAGCGCCACGTCCGGCACGATATCGCGCAGGAAATAGCCGGTCAGCGACAGTTCGGGAAAGACGATCAGGTCGGCCCCTTGCTCGCGAGCCGCGGCGATTTGGGCCAGGTGCAGGTCCAGATTGCGGTGCCGGTCGCCCAGGATGGCGCGATCTGCACGAGCGCGACGCGAATCGCGACGGGGCTAGGCTTTGGTAACTCGTGCTCGGTCAAAGTTGACAACCTATCAAACGGCGGAAGAATCGGCCCTGCTACTCATTGACGCTCAGCGTAGCGCGGATGGCCCGCAGCAGATCGCGCCGAGTGCTGCGAGAATACTCCATGTCGAACCATAAGATTTTGCCTTGCGGGTCGACCAGATACGTTCGCGGCATCAGGTTCGTGGCCACTTGAGCGAAGGCGGAGCCGGTCGTGTCGATGAGGTTTGGATACGCCACCTTTTCAGCGGCGATCTTTTCTTGCACGACCTGCGGTTCATCCTGAACGTCGATGCCCACGACTTTCACCTGCTTGTCGGCGAACCGATCGGCCACCAGGTGCTGCAAGTCGCCCAACTCTTCCACGGAGTAAGGCTGCGTGGCTTTCCAGAAAAAGACGACCGTCAATCGCTGGCCGTAAAGATCCTTCAGCAGTTCTTCGCCGCCATCGGGCTTCGGCAGTCGCACATCCGGCAGGGTATCGCCGACCTTGACCTGGCAGGTCTTCGCCTCGCGATCGGTCATCAGCACCGAAGGCATGATCAGATCCAGCGGATCAACCTGGCCGATCTCCGCAGGCGGGGCTGGCGGCTGGGCGCCCCCCGGTTGGACAGCCGCCGGCATGGCGGGTGCGTCCTTCGCGGCGAGCTTGACAGGTTCGGCTTCCGGAGCCCGCGCGGTTCGCGCTGGCTCGGCAGGGGACCGATTCGCTATAGGCGGGGCCGGCTCGATTGCCGTTCCTGCCCGGCTCTTGCTGGCAGTGGACGGCTTCTCGGGTGTGGAGCTATTGCAACCGGCAAAGCAGATTGCCGACGCAGCCATCACTGCCAGGATCGAATTAAACCGCTTGAACTTGAATTCCACGCGTATCCTCCTTGTTAACCGACATGCCAATTAGCGGCATGCCCTTTTTTTGGTATGGCACGTTCTGAGCCCTGCGAAGGGCGTGGTTGGCCACGGGCCATGCGCTCGCCATTCACCACGCCCTTCGCAGGGCTCAGAGCGTGCCACACGGCCTCGTGTGCCAGAGTCAGTGGGAATCGGGGCCAGCCTCTAGTCTTGCGGGCCCTCGGGCGGGTGTCAACGACGCGGGGCCTCTTCCGGCTTGCGCAGCGAGATGCCCAATTCCCGCAGTTGACGCTGATCCACAGCTCCCGGGGCTTCGGTCATCAGGTCCGTGGCTTTTTGCGTCTTGGGGAACGCAATGCAATCGCGAATGTTGTCCAGTCCGCCGAAGAGCATCACCCAGCGGTCGATCCCCAGGGCGATGCCCCCATGGGGCGGCGCCGTAGGAAAGAGCGTCGAGCAGGAAACCGAAACGCTCGCGGGCTTGCTCGCGGCTGATGCCCAGCAGGTCGAAGACGCGGGACTGGACGAGGGGATCATGGATACGGATCGTGCCGCCGCCGGCTTCCGAGCCGTTGATCACCAGGTCGTAGGCCTGCGCGCGGCATTTGCCGGGATCGGTGGCCAGCAGCCCCAAGTCCTGAGTTCGAGGGGCCGTGAACGGATGGTGCATGGCGGCCCAAGTCTTCTCTTCTTCGTCCCAGGCGAACATTGGAAACTCGACGACCCAGGAGAAGTGCCGGGTATTGGGGTCATAAAGTTTAAGCTCGGAGCCCAAGCCGCTTGCGGAGTCCGTACAGAGCTTTGCAGGTGACCTCGAATTGATCGGCGACAAACAGCAGCAGATCACCCGGCTCGGCCTGCATGCGGTCGGCGATTTTGGCCAGTTGCTCGGCCGTAAAGTTCTTGGCGATGGGCGAGGCGAGCACGCGCGCGTCTTCAACCTTGAACCAGGCGAGCCCCTTGGCACCATGATCTTTCTTGACCAACTCGGTCAGCTCGTCGATGCCCTTGCGCGAATAATTGGCGGCGGCGCCTTTGGCGTTGATGCCGCGCACGCGGCCGCCACCGTCGGCCGTGGCTCGGAAAACGAGGAAGTCGACCGTGGCGGCAAGGTCCGTCAGATCGATCAGCTTCATGCCGAAGCGCAAGTCGGGTGCGTCGTGGCCGTACTGCTCCATCGCGTCGTCGTACGTCATGCGCGGCAAGGGGAGCGCCACTTCCAGGCCGAGCACTTCACGAGCCAGGCGGGCCACCAGAGCGTCGATGACGCCGATGATGTCCTCGGCGTCGATGAACGACATTTCCACGTCGAGCTGAGTGAATTCCGGCTGCCGGTCGGCCCGCAGATCTTCGTCCCGAAAACAGCGGGCAACCTGCACGTAGCGGTCGTAACCGGCAATCATCAGGATCTGCTTGTAGAGCTGCGGCGATTGGGGGAGCGCATAGAATGAGCCGTTATGAATGCGGCTGGGAACCAGATAGTCGCGGGCCCCTTCCGGCGTGCTGCGGCCGAGCATCGGCGTTTCCACGTCGATGAATCCTTGCTCGTCGAAGTAGGTCCGCATGCCGCGGATGATTTTGTGCCGCAGCAGCAGCGTATTTTGCATCTCCTGGCGGCGCAGATCCAAGTAGCGATATTTCAGCCGCAGATCCTCGTTGGGCAAGTCCTTACCGCCCGGGTGAAGCGGCGGCGTGAGACTTTTGTTGAGAATTTCAAGCCGATTGGGCCAGACCTCGATGGCGCCGGTCGGCAATTTCGGATTCGTCGTGCCTTCGGGACGATGGGCCACCTTGCCGTCGACGCGGATGACGAATTCGCTGCGCAGCGAGCGGGCCAATTCCTGATTCTCGTTTCCGCTTTCCGGTCCGAAGACGACCTGCGTCTTGCCATAACGGTCGCGCAGGTCGATAAACAGGGCCCCCTTATGATCGCGGTAACTATCGACCCAGCCGCAAAGAGTGACCGACTGACCGATGTGCGTCTCGCGCAATTCACCGCAAGTATGGGTTCGTAACAAAGCGGGGATCCTTGTTTGGAAAACGGCGTTTGGAATACGGCTGGTGTCGCGCTCGAGGGCCCGAAGCGGCCCCTCGCGTGGTTCTCGATATAGAACCGACTATCTTAAACCGCGGCGGGGCGATCGCAAAGGTGTCGGGGCACCGCTGGGGTTCAGATACTTTTGCGTAGGAGAAGAACCAAGGGCAGCTAACGGCTCTCGGCGGCCTCTTGCGACTGCTGGTACCAGCGTTGCCAACGGCGAATTCTTTCGGCTACCGTCGGCGGCGATTCGTCCTCCTCGCGCGTGGCGGAAACGTCTTTGCCAACCGTCGCCGTGAGGCTGTCGAGCGCCGCGCGGGCAATGTCGTGTCGATCCTCGAGGAGCAGGATGAGGGTGGGCACGAAGACCGGTTCGGCCAATTGACCAATCGCGGTGGCTGTGCTCCGGCGCAGGTCGGCGTCGGGGTCTGCCGCCAGTCGTTCCAGCGCCGCAATCCCCTCGGTGGCTCCCAAACGAGTCAGGCTTGTCGCGGCTTCGAGCCGTATTTGCTTGTCCGTGCGCGTGAGCAGCGCCACCAGCGGGCCGGGATCATCCAGACCGCCGCCAGCGCCAAGGGCCCTTACGGCGGCCGCCACGACCGTGCTCTGCGGATCCTCAAGCAAGGGAATCAGCGTCGCGGCATGCCTGGCGGCCGGGTGCTGCAACAGGTACTCGCAAGCACGGCGGCGGACCTCCGGCGATTCGCTGCCGACGGCCATGTACGCAATCAGCACGGCCGGTTCTCGCCCGTCCCGCACTACGGCCGCCATGATCGGTTGCCAAACCAGCGGTTCCTTCTGCGTGGCCATCACGGTTGCCAGCCGCTCCAGCGCCAGCGGCGAAAGGGGACGATCGCCGGTGAGCGCCGCCAGCTTGTCGGCCGCGGCCCAGCGCCTGGGTCGGTTCCGCGGAACGCAATTGATCGAGCGCGGCGAAAGCGGGATGGACCTGCGGCAACACCTCGGTGAATACTTCATCCGGCATATGCTGAGCGTCGTCGATCGCCAATTGCTCTAGCGCCGGCAGGACCGCCGGGCCGAGTTGTCGCAGTGATTGAACAGCGTCGCGTCGCGCCGTTTTCGGCAACTGCGAATCGTTCAACTGCGAAATCAGGCCGCGCACCGATTCCACGTCGGCTGGCGTCGCCGTGGCCGGCAGAGCCGTGACGACTGCAAGCCGGTCGTCGTCTTTTAAGATCCGGACTTGTCTGCGAAACTGCGATTCGAGACGAGCGAGCGTGACGCGAGGCGCCTCGATGTTGGGTTCAAACGCCGCGGTGCTAAGACCGCCAAACTCGGCTTTCCATTGCGCATGGAGACGTTCGATGGCCGTGATCCGGCTGTCCGTCGATCCATCCATCGGAAAATCCGCGGCCGGGGGCCAGCGTTCCATCAATTGCAGCGCCGCCGTCTTGCGCACGTGATAGCCTCCGTCGCGCAGGGCCATGAACAAGGCCGGGCCAGCCTGGTCCAACGGCCACTCGGCGACCACCGCAATCGCGGTTTGCTGCACCAACGGATTCTTATCGACGATAAGTTTAAGAATCAGCCGCGAGGCTTCGCGCGGGTTGCGGCCGGCCATGGCCGGATCGTTTTTCAAGGCCGTTGCCACGGCCAGACGCACGCGCCAGGACTTGTCGTCCGCGGCGGCCGCCACGCCGGCGTCGGCCTGGCAAGCCGCCAACGCTTCGACACTCGTGGCTCGCACCAGCTCGGACGTATGTTGCCGGAGTTTTTCCAGCGTCGCATGAGCCTCTTCCGAACCGAGTTCGCCAAGAGCGGAGACCGCCGCCAAACGCACGTTCAGATCAAAATCGTCGAGCGCCCGGCGCAGATGCTCGATGGCCTTGGGATCGCGATGCTTGCCAAGCATGTGCAAGGCTGCGCTGCGCACCCGCGCATCGCTGTCGTTGCGCATCTCCACGGCAATCGCCGGCAGGCTTTGATCGACGGCCTCGCTCCAACAGCGCAGCGCGACGATGCGCACCTGCGGGTCGGGGCTCTTGAGCGCCTTGATCCAGAGGGGCTGAGGACCAACCTCGACGTGCCTGGCCAGTTCAACCAACAAGTCGGAATGCAATTCGGAAATGTAGCTGTGGGCTGCCGGCCCGGCGAACTCGCCGTACTCCTTGAGCAGTTCCCGCAGTGCCGGCGCGGGCGAGGGAGACTTGACCAGGCCCAAAGCCTCGATGGCTGCGCGGCGCACCGGCATCCGCAGTTCGGCGTTGCGCACGGTGGCTGTCAGACGCGGCGTTGGGCTGCCTTGTTCCCAGCGCGCCAAGAGGATCGCCGCGTTGGCCGCTACGATTGCGTCCTTGTCGTCGATCAGCGCGGCGAGATCGGGGCGTTTCTCCGACGGTAGCCGCAAGGTTGGTTCGATCGCTGGATTGCGCCAGCGGGCCGTCGGTTCCAAATTGGTCGTGCTCGGCAGGGCGATATTGAGCGCCCAGGCATCCTTGCCAAGGGCTTTGCACAGGGCACCGTCGGGCCTTGCCAGCGGCACGGAATGGCTCGCTTGTTGAATGGAAGAACCCGCTGGACTGTTGCCGGCGGCAGCGTCGTTAGCCGTGGCGGCCTTCGTCTCGTACGGTTTTTCGGCGGAGCGGTCTAACTTGCCCCCGTCACGCGTTGGCGACCACCACTCGTCGATCGATTCTTTGACCGAGCGACAACCGGACGCATCCGCCAGCAGCAGACTCAGCAGCAATGCGGACGCCATGCGACCGCGGAGAAGTTGGACATCCATGCTCGGCAAATCCTTTTGCCTTTAAACCGGAGATCCCTGCAAGCAGGAGCACCTCCGTAATTTGAAGAACCTTCTTCTCAATCCGGAGAACATAGTGATCAACAGATCCCAACGTTCTCAATCAGCGTTCAAACCCGACCATCCTGGCGATGTGTTCAAAACAGCGAGCGCGACGTCCCTGGCAGGCGAAAGCAATTTCTCTTTCTGATCCGTCTAATTATCGGCTTGGGCGACCGGAGCGATGGCACGACGACTTGCCTCGCCGGTTCGCGCCGAGGGCTTGCCGCCGGCAGGCGGCGCGGCGATCGCCGCGCCTTTGCCGTAAACTTTGATTATTTCTTCGAAATTGTTCACCAGAGTCTGCAACTCGGAGGGTTTCACGGGCTCTTTGTCCAGCATCTTGATCATCAAAATATAATTAGTTTTGATCTTGCCGACCATTTCCTTGTTATTTTCAGACACCCCGGCCGACACGCCATGTTTGCCATCGGGGCCGAAGATACCTATGCGCGTACTATAGGTGAAGGTCGCCAGACGGCGCCGATTCGGATCGGTCTGCTCGGCTTTGGCCCAAGCGATTTCCTGTTTGCAAGCCGCGACTTGTAGTGCAACCACGTCCAAGCAGAGTCCGGTCATGTCGACGTTGTTCGGCAGTTTCATTTCCCCAAACGCCTGAGCGGCCGCGCAGCGAACCGAGAGGGGGTTCTTGCTGTCCTTGAGGGTCGTCGCCAGGGCGCTGAGCACTTCGGTGCCTCCCTCCAATCCAGGCTCGCCCATGCTGCCCAGTGCTTGAGCGGCCAGGCGACGCAGCCACGCTTGTGCTTCCGGCGCTCGGTTGTCTGGCGGCGTCTGCTGAGCCAACAGATCGAGCAGCGTTTTCATCACGGTCTGCCGAGGTTCCGGCCCCGGCATCGGTTGATTGGGATGAATCTCAGCGTGCCGCAGGATGCCAAGCAGCGCGGGCACACGCAGGGAGTCGGGCACCTTGGGAGACTTGCTTTGGACCACTCTGGTCATGAATTTGAGCGCGTCCGGCAGCGGCTTGAGCTTGGTGTTGACGGCCGCGTCGAATTCCGACTCGTTCAAGTCCCCAATCACCAGCATCGCGTTGTACTTGACGGAAATCGGAAAGTCGCCCGAGATAATGTCCTTCATAAACTTGAACGTGAGATCGGTCAGCCGGTTATAGGGCGCCCTGACTTGCCGGCGCCGAAATATCTTACCCGCAGCTCGGTCCGCAGTTCACCTAGGGGCTTTTCCCCTTTTTTACCATGGGGGCCGTTAACATCCGGTTGGGCAAACATCTGCAAGTAGTAGTCGGTGAAAAACTCGTTAAATCGTCCTTCGTCCAGCGCGGCAAAATTCTTTTCACGCAGGTCGGTCACGATGTTGGAATTCCGAGATCTGAGCTGCTGGTTCGGGGTAGCTCCCGGATCGCCCTGGGCGTACAAGGGCGTGCTGAAGAGATCTAAGAAAGCCGCGCCAAGCACAAGCACAAGCAATATCGCCAGACGCGTGCAAGCTACAAGCTTTGCGGTAACAGACATGAAACGCTGATCCTCATCCTCACCCGCGTTGCGGCGAAGCTCCGCGGACAGATCCACAGTTAGTACGGCTGTTAGCCAAGATACTCGCCCGCCGACCCAGAGGAAATGCAGACATGCTGTTCCGGCGCTGGTATGCCTCTGGGCGTCACTGGCGCAAGGGGATTATGAACACGACGTTGAATAACGCAAAACCAATTCCAGCAGAGCTTTGGGAGAATGCAACTCCTAGGCTACCACCGTGGGATACAATGTGTCAAGATGCGTCCTTTGGGGCGACCCAAGGCCGGTTTTTGCTCGCCAAATCAGGCCTCACGGCGACATGCCGGGCTCAGACCGGACTGGCGCAGAGCCGGTTGAGCAACTTAACCCTTATTTACCGCATGGCTGATTACCGTGACCTGTCTCTACCACGATCCATTGTTTCTGGAACACGCCACGGGGCAGCACCCCGAGAACGCGGTTCGGTTGCAACAAATCTGGCGGCAGTTGGCCCGCAATGGCTTGGCCGATCGTTGCCAACAACCGGCCTGGGAGGCCGCCTCCGTGCGGGATCTGCTGCGGGTCCACGAGGGACTGTATCTCGACCAGATAGCCGACTTCGCGGCGACTGGAGGCGGGCGGATCGAGGAAGACACGGTTTGCAGTCCGAAATCTTGGGCTGTCGCCCAGCATGCCGCGGGAGCCGTTTGCGATGCCGTGCGCCGCGTGTCGGCCGGGGAAGCTCATCGTGCGCTGTGCTTAGTGCGACCGCCCGGACATCACGCGCTAGCCGACGCTGCGATGGGTTTTTGCCTGGTCAACAACATCGCGGTGGGCGCGCGCGTGGCGACCGACGAATTGGGCTTTGATCGCGTGCTGATCGTCGACTGGGACGTGCATCATGGCAACGGCACGCAGGCTCTCTTTTGGGACGATCCCCGCGTTGGCTTCCTGTCGATCCACCGTTGGCCGTTTTACCCGGGCACCGGATGCGCGGAGGAAACCGGCGGTGGCGCGGCCCTTGGCACCAAGCTCAATCTGCCGATCGAAATGGGCACTTCGCGGCGCGACTATCTGGACCAATTTCGGCGCGGACTTGCCGACCTGGCAAAGCGCATGAAGCCGCAGCTTGTCATGGTGAGCGCCGGCTTCGACGCTCATCGCGACGATCCCATCGGCTCGCTCGGCTTGGAGATCGAGGACTTTGCCGAGCTGACCACGGCGGTGGTGGCGACGGCCGAGGAATACGCGGGCGGGCGTCTCGTCAGCGTGCTCGAAGGCGGCTACAACCCGCCGATTCTGGCGGGGTGCGTCGAGTTGCACCTGGCCGGACTGCTGGAGGGGGATCGGGCGACGGCCAGGTAGCGACTGGCTCTCCCGCACCGGTGGCGATTCATTTGGCTGGAAACCTTGCCGAAAGTTCCGGCCTCTCTCGATCTGCCGTCTGCTCCAAAATCTCGCAAATATCCTGGTGTTGCGCGGCGCTACTCATCGCAGGTCGACTGGCAAGCTCTGTGACTGTTAGCGCGACGCCTGTTCGGCAACGGTGGCACGGCAGTGCAGTTTTTTTTAGCGCCTGTGCCCTCAAAGGACGATCGGTTCAATGATCGATTGGGCGCGAGACTGGAAGTCGCGCTACGAAGGAGCTCACTGCACGGACGAACGATGGACCGCGACACCGTTTCCCACTTTAAGCTGCGACTGATCTGGCTGAGCGCCTTGGCGCTCGTCGGCTGCGGCGGTCCCGCCCCCTCGCCGCCCGCACTGTCGGACTCTTCCGCGGAGCCGCGCCGGCTGCAGATGGGGGACGCCGCACAATCGTTGCTGCCAATCGAACCGCAACGGGCAACTCAGGCGACATATCCGTTTGCGCCGAAGAATTCCACCGCGCCAACCTTTCCGGTCGTGGAACAAGGCATCCCCTTTTCGCCGCCATCCAACGTCCGTGTCCCAACGGCCTCGAATGGACCGGAATTCGGGCCATCCCAATCGAGAACCGCAAACGGTGCGCTCAATTCCGCTGGTGCTCCGGTGAATCTGCCGAGCGTCACGGACGGTCCCTTGCCTCCGGTGGATGACTATGGGCGCTTGCCTCCGGTAGATGACGGTTCGCCACCTGCCTTTACCACGGGGGTACCGGCTTCGATATCTGCGGCCATGGCCGCGGTTGATCGTCGTGCCGAGCAACTTGCGATGCAAGGCTGTAGCCTGGCCGAACGGGGCGTCTGTTTTCGGCTCGTGCCCAGTTCATCGAGGCACTGCGACTCATTGCCGAGGCACAGGACATGGAGCAAGCCACCGACTCGCATGCCCGCGCACTTACCGCCGGTTTGACGGCGCTGCGCGAGGTCCGCGATTTCAAGCCCAAGCGATCTCCGATTGAGCAGGGGATCGATTTCCAGCGCGTGACGTCCGCACACCAAACGCCGGTGCTCAGGCCGGCCGGTCGCGAAGGCATGACCGCGGTGGCGGCACAACAGCGCTATTTAACGTATGCTCGACAACAACTCGAAGCCGCGGCCGGCCGGCAGCCGGCCGGTTCCTTCGCGCTGTACGGGTTGGGCCGCATTGCCGCGCTGGCTGCCCGCCAGGAGAATTCGGCCGCGCTGGGGGATGCCGGCCAGGCCATGGCCCTTTATCAAGCGGCCGTCGCCGCCGATGCCCGCAATTTTCGCGCTGCCAATGAACTGGGCGTGCTTTTGGCGGACAACGGCCGCTGGGAGGCGGCTCGCGACATGTTCGCTCATGCGTTGTCGATTAGTTCTCAACCAGCAACGTGGCAAAATTTGGCGACCGCCTACGAGCGGCTCGGACTGCCGGAACTGGCAGCGAAAGCCCGAACCAAGGTGCCGCGTGGATATGGGACGACCCCAGAATTGCCATTGAAGTGGCTCGACCCGGCCGCGTTCGCTCGGACTCCTTCCGGTTCCGATGGGAAGGTCGCGCCTCAGCAGAATAATGTCGCCGCGCACCGCCGCCGACGAACCCTCAAACAGCTCCAGGCACAGCCGCCCAGCCCTTTGATCGTGGAACGCCACGGCGTTGAGGATGACGATGAAGATAAAGCGTATGAGCCAACGCATGTTCCCTCCTCGAATCGAACGTCGCACCGACCTGCGGCGGTTCCTCGTGCGGATCTGTGGATTCTCCTTCCCGGTGATGCTGCTGCTCGGGGCGGTCAGCAGTGTCCGTTGGTCCGGCGTGGCCGCGTCGATGTGCGGCCCGCCGGCCGACTCTTGCCATGCGCAGCATGTCCCAGCTGCCAGCGGTGGGGAAGTCGAGGTCGCGAGAATCCGCCAGCCCCGGCAGACGTTGGAACAGTGCTGGGAATCGAACATCCTGCTTTGCCAGGCGCTGTGCGCGCCGCCGCAACAGACCTATCCCATTCGGCCCAAACACTCCGACGCTCCCTATCGGGCGGACGCTGGGTTTGAGGATCCCTGTGGCCCGCAGTTTCAGCGCTACTACCAGGGTGAATATGCCGCTCGCCCGCGCACGGCTCATGTGCCTCACTACCGGCTTCGGCCGGAAGACGAGCTCGACTTAATCTTTCGGCTGACGCGCGAAGAGACAA
Source organism: uncultured Planctomycetia bacterium (assembly GCA_963807715.1). Lineage (GTDB taxonomy): Bacteria > Planctomycetota > Planctomycetia > Pirellulales > PALSA-1355 > CAWECK01. Next base: position 211,175 of record CAWECK010000003.1, on the reverse strand, counting down.
CAAGCCCTTACCAGATCAACGTGGGAGATGAAATCAAGGTTGAATCGTTCACGGATCATAATCTCGATCGCAGCCTGATCGTACAACCCGACGGCACCGTGACCCTGGCCTTGTTGGGCCAGGTGCGCGCGACGCATCACACGGTGGCTCAGTTGCGCGACGCCTTGGAAGATCTCTATAAGAAGTTCTACAAGGTTCCGGCGATCACTCTGACTCCGGTCAAGGTCAACACCAAGTTGGAAGACATTCGAGCCACGGTCGACAGCCGCGCGGGCTTTGGCGGGCAAACGCGTCATGGCCGCGTCACGCCCGAGGGGACTGTCGGGCTGCCCGCCATCGGCTCCGTGCCGGCGCAGGGGCTGACCTTGGAAGAGCTTAAGCGCGAGATCAACCAGCGCTACGACGAAGAAGTGCAGGGACTGGAGGTGACTCCGGTCCTCACGCTGCGCGCGCCACGTTTCGTGTTTGTTCAAGGTGAGGTGCGAAATCCCGGGCGTTACGCGATGGAAGGGCCGACCACCGTGATGCAGGCCATCACGATTGCCGGCGGCTGGAACGTGGGGGCGAACATCGAGCAAATCGTGGTCTTTCGCCGCAACGAGGAGTGGCAACTGGTGGCCACCATGGTCGACTTGCGGCAGGCTTTCCTGGGGCGGCGTTCCGCGCCCGTTGGCGAGATTTGGGCGGCCGACTACGATTTGATCATCGTTCCCAAGTCGAACATCTTGTTGTTCGACAACTTGGCCCAACTGGTTTTCACCAACGCCATCTACCGCGTGATGCCCTTTGCCACGTCGATCAACTTTACCACTCTGAGCGGCACCGCGACGGCCGCGGCGGCCACGACGGTCATCACCCATCAATAGCCAACCGGGATACGAGTAACCGGGACACGTTCAACATGGTTGGGATAAGCCCAACACGCGTTGCCCTCGCCGCCGAACTTCGGACTTCGGAAGCTGCTTGCCGCCGATGTTGGCTCGCGCTGGCGTTAGGCCGTCACGGTAGCCGCGTCGGTCTCGCGAAGTTTCCGCATCAGCTTGCGAATTTCTTGCTGATAGGACCGCCGCTCGTCGTTGTGCCGGCGGGCTGCCAACCGCATTTCGCTTTCCTGCTGATCCAGTTCTTGCTCGCGCACCACAAGCAGGGCGGCTTGCTGTTCCACTTCGGCCGTGCGGCGAGTCGCCCAGGTCTGCAGTTCTTTGCGATGGGCCAATAGCTTTTTGTGTTGCTCGGCCAACTGAACGCTCAACCGTTTCTGCTCCGCGCGCTGCTCGGCGATCTCCGACTGAGCCAGGCGATTCTGATCGGCCAATTTCAGCCGTAACTGGCCCAGCGATTGCGTGAGCGCCGCGGGAGCCATCGTGCCGCAAAGCCGAACCCACAACTCCTCGGTGGCGAGTCGCATTTCCAGCGTCTCCTGCTGAGTGCGTGTGACTTCGCCGCGCAACTGCTTGATAGAATCGCGGCGCGATTCCAAGTCGTCGCGACGCCGGCGCAGGATCTGTTTCTTTTTCTCAACATCGCGAGCGAACTCCTGCCGCTCTTCATGCCGCCTTGTGCCGCGCAGATGCGATTTCCTCCTGCCAGCGAGCTTGCTCCGCATAGAAAGTTTCCCGCGTTCGCTGGAGGTCGGCTTGTTCTTCCGTCAACAGCGATTCGGCCGCGTCGAGTTGCCCGGTGCGGGCATCTAGCACTGCCAGACGCAAGTCAATCTCACCGCTCCGTTCGCCGTGGGAAACCTGTTCGGCGAAACGAGCCCATTCGGTATCCAGCACCGCTTGCCGCCGTACGAGTTCCTGTTCGCGGTTGAGGCACAAGGCTTTGGCTTCGTTCAATTCCGTCTCGCGATTGGCAAGGGCCAACTCTTGCTGTCGAAATAGCTCTTCAGCCTCGGCCCAAGCGGCCTTGGTGCTTTTACGGTTGCCGACGATTTCGGTTAAACGCGTCGTTAATACCGCTTCTCGCGTTTCGAGCGCCGCCTCGCGGTGACGCAACCCGTTTTCGGTGCTCTGGTGCAACGCCTGGCAGGCAGCGTCGGCTTTGGCAGTCTCGGCCGCGCGCGCTTCGAGATCCGCTTGCCGTTGGTCCAGGTCGGCCAAGCGAGCTAATTCGGCATCCAAAGTTGATTGCCGCCGTTCGAGCGCTTGCTCGCGCTCGACGCACAGAGCCAGGGTCGAGTTCAATTCCATCTCGCGCTCGGCAAGGGCCAACTCTTGCTTCCGGAATTGCTCCTGAGTTTCGCCCCACGTGGCTTTAACGGCCTCACGGCTTTCGGTCATCTGGGTCAGGCGGGTTGCGAACACGGCTTCCCGTGTCTCCAACGCAGCCTCCCGGCTACGCAATTCTTTTTCGGTGCTCGGCGCAAGGTTTGACAAGCCGCGTCGGCGCCCGCGATCACAGCCGCGTGGGCTTCGAGTGCTTTTTCCCGGGCGTCCAATTCGGCCCGCATCTCCACGAACTCTTGTTGACGTTCCCCGAGCCATAGCCGGGCACTGCGAAACTGAGCGTCCATGGCCCCCACGCGCGCGTTCAGTTCAGATTCGCGGTGGTCGATGGCGGCTTGCTGACGGCGCAAGTGGGCTGCCAATTGCGCGGCTTGGGCCCGAACTTGTTGAACAATCTGCACCGCGCCGCTGGTTTCCTCCGCGGAATCATTGCCGGCGGCCGCAACGTCGCCTGACACGCTCACTTCGTCGACCGATTCGGACTCCGAGGACGACCGCTCAGCCGCTTGCGGCGATCCGGCATCACGTGCCACGTGAGGCGCATCGACCCGAGTACTGGCTGAAGAAGTGGCGGAGTTCTGCGGGTCGACGCTCTCGGGTTGGTCTTGCTTGCGCGCTACATGTGACATGATCCAATCGCTCCTCGAGTTTGAGACGAGCCGCGTAGTCTTGCAGTCTCGGAGATCAGGAGCGGAAAATTGTCCGACAAAGCCTCTGCAACCGGAAAACTCCCGCTATCTTCTCTAATCGGCAAGATCAACTACCGAGTTGAGCCCAAGCGCAGAAAGCCGCCGTGAACGCGGCAAGCAGGGGGAGAGGCGTGGTTCGCGAAGGGGCGCACGGCGGTGAGCAGCAGGGACGAACGCCAGCGAAGACGAACGCCAGCGAAGACGGGCGCCAGCAAAGATGGCGCAGCGAAGAATCGGCTGCCGGCGCAGCGAAAAACGGCGGCTTGTCGGGGCGGAGCTTTCCTGCCAAACACCCGCCAGCGGCAGACACTTGAAAGCTCGCTCAGAACTCTGCTTGTCAGCCCTTGAGTGCGTCCAAGGCTTCTTGCAGCCTGCCCTTTGGCTGAACTCCAACGAACCGCTCAACGACCTCGCCGGCCTTGAAGATCATCAGCGTCGGGATGCTGCTCACGCCGTACTGTTGAGCGGCGTTTGGCGAGTTGTCCACGTTGACTTTGCCGATCTTGATGCTGCCGGTATTCTCTGCCGCCAATTGCTCGACAACCGGCGCGATCATACGGCACGGACCGCACCACGGAGCCCAGAAATCAACCAATACGGGTGTGGCCGAATGCAACACTTCCTGATCGAAGTTGCTGTCTGTAAATTCAGCGACATTACCCATTTGTGAATCTCCTTACTTAGTTTCCGCCACGCGGCCAGTTTCCCACCCAGGCGCTGTTCCCCAACCGAGCATGCCGGCCAACACCCTGCAGCTAATAAAATCGATTGGCTAGGAATTATAAAGCCCATCAAGCTGCTGTCAAACCAGCGGCCGAGGGCGGAAGTCTTAGGGCAGCCTTTAATTCGACGAACCGGTGCACCGCCGATCAGCCATTCTTGCCCTGTTTTCCAGACCGACGCCTAACCGCGTAAGCCTTGACGACACTGCGAATTTCTCGGCTTGCGATCTAGCAACCCGGCCGTTCTGGCGCAACAATTAGGCGTGACACGGCTTATCCGAAAGCGCTGCAGACGAGGGGATGCCATGAACTCAGCAGAAGCCGCTTATCGGGCCCTCGTGGTCCGCAAAAACCCCGACCGGTCGTTCGCGGCCAGCGTCGAGTCGCTGAGAGCCGCTGAGTTGCCCGCCGGCGAAGTGACCGTTCGCGGTCGCTGGTCGTCGTTGAACTACAAGGATGCCCTTTCCATTAGCGGTCATCCGGGCATTACCCGAACCTTTCCACATGTGCCGGGAATCGATGTCGCCGGCAACGTCGTCGCCAGCACGTCTACGGATTTTGCCCCGGGGGCGGAAGTGATCGTCACCGGCTTCGAATTCGGCTCGCAGCGCTGGGGCGGCTACGCGGAGCTAACGCGGGTGCCAGCCGAGTGGGTCGTGCCGCTACCGCCGGGGCTCACCGCGCGCGAAGCAATGGTGCTTGGCACGGCTGGCTTTACAGCCGCGCAGTGCGTGCAGGCCTTGCAGCACGAAGGAGTCGCCCCCTCGGACGGTCCGATTGCGGTCACCGGCGCAAGCGGCGGCGTGGGGACTCTGGCGGTGGCGTTGCTCGCACGGCTTGGCTACCGCGTCTCGGCAGTCTCGGGGAAGCCGGCCGCGCACAACCTGTTGAAACAGCTAGGAGCCGCCGAGATTCTTTCGCGCGACGCCGTGGAAGACTCCAGCGACAAGCCGTTGCTTGCCGTTCGCTGGGCCGGAGTCGTGGACACGGTCGGCGGAAATACCTTGGCAACGTTGATCCGTACCACGAACATCGGCGGCTGCGTCACCGCTTGCGGTCTCGTCGGAGGCACGGATCTGAAGCTGACGGTCTATCCATTCATTCTCCGGGGCGTCCGGCTGATCGGCATTGATTCCGCTTGGGTGCCCCAACCGCGGCGGGCCGAAATCTGGGCCAAGCTCGCCGGTCCGTGGAAACTGACCGGGCTCGAAACGTTGACGCATGAGCTCAGTTTGCCTGCGGTCGCTGCCGCAGCCCAAGAGATGCTAGCCGGCCGAACTCTGGGGCGAAGCGTAGTCAGAATTGAATGAGGCCGAAGGCGGGAGGCTGGGAAAACTCGCAATTCACAGGCACGTGCCACTTTTGGCTGTTCCTTCCGCCTCTCACCTCCGGCCTCCAGCCCCTCCGCTCCAGCTTCCTTGACATGGGGGGGATGGCATGCGAAAACTGTACCCGTTCTTGCGTAGTTTGGCATTCTGAAAAGCAACGACGAAGGTTGCTTCCATGCGAGTAAGGGCAACTTGAATGCTCTGGACACGTTGGGCCATTCCGGCGGCCGCTTTGAGCGGAGCCTTGTTTCTGCTGGCTGCTCACCGGTCGGCGGCCGCGCCTCCGGATCCCCCCAAGGCATCCATCTATGCGCCCGCCGCGGACCTGGCGGCCCAGGTGGACTTTTATCTTAATCGTTTATCGGAAACGCTGGCCAACCAGGCGGAGTACGACGAAGCGAAGCAGAGCCGCGCTGTCAAAGACGCCAGCACCGTCGCGGCGCTGTCCCTCGTGCTAGGCCGCCACGACGAGTCCAACAAGTACCAGGCCGGAGCCGTGGGCATGATCCAGGCCGCTCAAGGCCTGGTCGAGGGAGCCGAAGATTATGGCAAGGCCAAGAGCGCGCTCGACGCTCTCAACCAGGCTGCAGCGTCCGGCAAAGGAGATGTGCCGCCGTGGGCCGATGTCGCGCCCCTCGGCGCGCTGATGAAGCAAGTGCCCATTGTCAATAACAGCCTGAGGCGGTCGCTGGAGCCATCCCGCTTCAAGAAGCAAAGCGTTCAGGTCGCTCAACAGGCGGCAACGCTGGCGGCGATTGCCCAGGCATCCCTGTTCGATACGTCGATGGTTTCCGACGCGGCCGAAACCGACAAGTGGCAACAATTTTGCACACAGATGCGCGATGCGGCCGGCGCCATGAACAGCGCCGCGCACGCCGGCGACCAGGCGGCGACGGCAGCGGCACAGAAACGATTGACCCAGAGTTGCGACGCTTGCCACGCGGTCTTCCGCGACAAGTGACGCGCCCGGCGGTGATACGACCGGTATCACCCAGCGGGGCAGCCTGACCGGAAGAGTTTAAGAACCCTAGGCCGTGCATGTTGGGCACGGCTCGCCCAAACGTTAGTATTTCGCTCTCCGACCCGATCATGAATCGTGGCACGGGCGGTTCACGGACGGTTAAAAACACGAGTTCCGCGCCCCGTTTACGCCACTCGGCGCGGCCTTGGGTGGTATGTTTACCTCGGCTTTTGTTCGAGTTCTATACTACCCTGGCCCTGTTGAGTGCTTGCAATGCTTATGCTTCATCGGCATCCTGCGTTACAGTTTTCGCATCCCTTGCCCTATGGAGCCATTCTTCACGATAACGGCGTTCAATTTGTAGTCTTCAGTCGCACAGCCACCGCCATGCGGGTCCTGCTGTACGACGACGTCAACGACCCGGAGCCCACCGAGGTCATTGTCTTTGATCGCGACAGCGACCGTTGGGGCGACATCTGGAGTATCTTTGTTCCCGGCATCGGCGCCGGGCAGCTCTATCATTTTCAGGCCGACGGGCCCTATGAGCCCGAACGCGGCCATCGGTTCGACCGCACGGCCCGGCTGATCGATCCCTACACCCGAGCGCTGGCTGGGGGTTTTCTAGCGAGCCGCGATGGAATCATTCGCCCGCCCAAGTGCGTCGTGATCGACGACCGGTTCGATTGGCAGGGCGATCGTCACCTGCGCCACGAATTGTCGGAGACGGTCATTTATGAAATGCACGTCCGCGGCTTCACCCGCTCGCCGACCAGCGAGGTCGAGCATCCGGGCAGCTACCTGGCCGTGATTGACAAGATTCCTTATCTGAAGAGCCTGGGCGTCACGGCCGTCGAGTTGATGCCGGTCCACGAATTTCCCACGAACGGCGTTTGGGGCGAGAAAACCAAGCCCAATTACTGGGGTTACGATTCGTTGGCCTTCTTCTCGCCGCATCGCGGCTACGCGGCCGGCAGTCAGCCGGGCTGTCAGGTCAATGAGTTCAAGCAGATGGTGCGTGCCCTGCATCAGGCGGGCATTGAAGTGATTCTCGACGTGGTCTTCAACCACACGGCCGAAGGCAATGAGTTGGGTCCGACGCTGAGTTTCAAGGGCTTGGAGAACCAGGTCTATTACATGCTCACGGGGGGCGGAGCGTACTATCGCAATTACTCCGGCTGCGGCAACACGGTCAACGGCAATCACCCGATCGTGCGCGAAATGATCTTCCTGTGTTTGCGGCATTGGGTCCACAACTATCACATTGACGGCTTCCGTTTCGACCTGGCCTCGATCCTCAGCCGCGACCGCAACGGCGAGCTCGTGCCGAATCCGCCCCTGGTCGAGGCCATTGCCGAAGACCCGCTGCTGGCCGACACCAAGATCATCGCCGAAGCGTGGGATGCCGCGGGAGCTTACCAAGTCGGCTCGTTCGGCCAATTGCGCTGGGCTGAATGGAACGGCCGTTATCGAGACGACGCCCGCCGTTACTGGCGCGGCGACCTGGGTATGACCGGCCCCATGGCCACGCGGCTTTCCGGCTCCAGCGATTTGTACCAGCCCGGCGGACGGCAGCCGTATCACAGCATTAATTTCATCACGTCTCACGACGGCTTCAGCTTGAACGACCTTGTCTCGTACACGCAAAAGCACAACGAGGCCAATGAAGAGGGGAACCGCGACGGGGACAACAACAATTGCAGCTCGAACTACGGGGTCGAGGGGCCGACCAAACGCCGCGACGTCGAGGAATTGCGCCTGCGGCAACTCCGCAACATGCTGGCCACGCTACTTCTCAGCCAGGGAGTGCCCATGCTCCTTTCCGGCGACGAATGCCGCCGCACGCAGCGGGGCAACAACAATGCCTATTGCCAAGACAACGCGATGAATTGGTTTGATTGGAAACAGGTGGAAAAGAACGCCAACCTGTTGCGTTTCACGCAGGCCCTCATTCACTTCCGCCTGGATCAGGCCACCGTGCGGCGGACTGAGTTTCTAAAGGGCCGGCCCGAGGCGCCGGGTGAGTTGCCCGACGTGAGTTGGTTCAGCCCCGACGGCCGCCCGCGCGACTGGAACGCCGACGACGGCAGCCTGGTCTGCCTGTTTGGCGCGCCGTCGAGCCTCCGCGCCGCGAATCCGTCGGCCCGGCACGTGCTGCTCATGTTCCATGCCTGCGGTGAAGGCCGAGAGTTCGTGTTGCCCCGCTTGCCGCAGACGATTCGCTGGCAACTCTTCATCGACACCATGCAGGACAGCCCCAACGACATTTACCCCGGTTTGGACGGCCCTCACGCGCCGAGTTCCAATCGCATCTGGCTGGACCACCATTCGCTCGTGTGCTTCGTATCCGAGAAGTGACGCCGAGACTGGCCGACCTTGCGAGCGCGACCCCGCCAGCGACTGCTGGCGGGGTTTTTGTTTTTACATCGAGATCCCGCTGCCAGCCAACCTGCATTGCCGACTCGTCTGTCAGAGACAACGTCATGGCTAAAGACGGCAAAACATCGTACATGCGCACATGCGGAGCCCGCGTCTCCAAACTCTGCATAAACGTGCTCGGCAGTCGGTTTCGCCTGCGACTCTCTGGCGCTGGGCGGCCGATATCTCATTGGCCGGAACGAGGCAATTCCCAGTTTTGCAAGCGAGGTGCGATATGATACGAACTCTTTCAGATCTCCGGCTCTTACCGGTGGCGTGCGCTCTGATGGCGTGCGTCTCGGCTGCCTGTCAGGCGAGCGAGTTGGAAAAGGTCGCCTGGCACACCGACGTGGGCGAGGCATGGCAAACATCCCAAGTACAACAGCGACCGCTGCTGGTGTACGTCACGCACAGCAACTGTGTCTTTTGCGTAAAGATGAAAGTTCATACCTGGACGGACGATCGCGTGACCAACGCGATTCGAGAAGGCTACGTGCCGCTGGCCGTCGATGGCACGGTCCCCTCGCCGCTTATGAAAGACCTGGCCGTGTCGGGCTATCCCACCACGTTTGTGATCTCTCCCCAAGCGGTCATCCTCGAACGCTTCAACGGCTACGTCGCGCCGGAAGCACTCGCCGAGCGCCTCGCCCGGCTGCGGAGCCCACCGCCCCCGCGAGTCGCCCAAAGCCCTTAGAAGCACCGCTACGGTCGCGACCAGTTAGAGAGTTTCTCGGCAGCGACGGAAGAACCCCGCGATCACACTCGGGGTTCGCGTCATTCGCGTTAATTTCCGGCCGCTATTTTCTGATTTCGCTGGCTTGGTTGTTGCCTGCGGGTTGGCCGGTTCGAATATGCTCGATCGCCTTCTTGGCAGCCTCGCGCACTATAGCGCTTGAATCCTGCTCGGCCGTCTTCGCAAGCTCCGGCAGCGACGATTTGGCTGCCGGCCCAATTTGTCCGAGCGTGCGCGTGATTTCGACCCGTACCATGTCTCGCTCCGAACTGAGCGACTTGATCAACTCGGGCACCGCCTTCGCCACCACCGCGGCGTCCCCCGGCTGAATGTGAACCAGGGCCCACAGGCTGCCGACGCGCATCTGCGGGTCGTCGCTGTCCTCCCATTTCTGCAAAGCCGGAACTGCGGCCTTGGCCTGGGGGCCAATTTTTCCCAACGCGAAAATCGCGCTGTTGCGCATGCGCTCATTGTCACTTTCCAGGGACTTGATCAACTGGGGAGTTGCGGCCGCGGCGTCCGGACCGATCTGCCCAAGAACAAATTGCACTTCGCGGCGAAATGCCGGCTCCAGCGTTGAATCGTCCAGCAAAGCCACCAGTTCCGGCGCCGCGGCTTTGGCATCCGCTCCGAAACCGGCCAGGACGTCCGCGGTTCGCTGCCGCAGATCTTTATCCTGCAAAAGTGCCGCTAACTGGGGCACGACTTGTGGTCCCAAAGCGGCCAGCGCGGTCAGAGACGAGCCAACCACGGCCGGGTCTTTGTCCTTGAGCGCCGTGACTAACGCCGGCCCCACGATGTCGGACGAGGACTTGAGATCCTGCAGCGCTCGCGCCGAGGCCCGCCGGACTTGCACGCTGTCAGACTGCAAACCCTCGAGCAGCAGCTTTACCGCCGCGGTTACCTCGGCCTTATCGTTCGGATCGATGCGAGCCAATGCCGCAGCAGCCACAATCTTTAGAAACTTATCATCCGACTCGGCGGCCTTCTTGAGCGCCGCCAAAGACGCCACGTCGCGCACGCCAATTCCCCCGATGGCAAACGCCGCCGCATAGCGCACGCCCGGCAACGGGTCGCTGTGCACGATATTGCTCAACATGGGCAATGCCGCCGCCGCATCGGGCCCGATCGCGCCTAACGCCATGCAGGCTTGCAATCGCATCTCCGGCTCGCCGCTGCTTGCCAGCTTGATCAATTCGGGTACCGCAGCCTTGGCCGCAGGCCCAATCTCGGCCAGAACCAGGCAGGCCCAATAAGCGGCCCGAGGCTGCTTGAGAGCGTCCATCAAAAAGGGGAGTGCATTTTCGCCGGATTCGGCAATGGTTTGAATCCCCCCCATCACTGCGGACTGATCCGCGGTAGAAAGCGTCTTGACGAACAAAGGAATTGAAACTTCTCGCGGCAGCTTCATTTGCCGCAACCCGCGCAAGGCGGCCCGACGCACCATCGGGTCCGGATCCGTCAACAGTGCCGACACGGCTTCGGCCACCGGCGGGCGGGCGTCCCCCAATCGACCCAGGGCATACGCCGAATAGGCGCGTACCTGAGCGTCCGCATCCCTGAGCCCATCGGCAAGCGCGGCGCTCACCGCCTTATCGTCCTGGCCGATGGCTCCCAGCGCCCGGGCCGCGCCAGCGCACCTCGGGCGATTTATCCTTGAGGGCTCCGACCAACGAGGGCACGGCCACTTTGGCGTCGGCTCCCAGGTCAGCCAGTCCGTCCACGGCCGCAACGCGATCTTTCAACTCGGCGGCTGACAGATTCTTTGCCAGCGTGGCCAAATCGGCCTCGGCCGCGCGGGCAATTGTCGCGCCGACCATGAGCATCGCGCCCGCAACCAACAACATCGCTCCGGCTGTCAACGCCACACCGGCCCTTGCGCGACCGCTCGACAACAGCCCGTACGACAAAACCATTTCCAGTCTCCTCAAGCAAACAGTGCGGTTTCCGAGAGATACAAACGATGCGTCTTCCGGATTTGCTAGGTCTTATCCGCTTCGGCGCCCAGACTCTCGATGAATTTCCGGGCTCGGATATAGTCGTTGGGTTTGAACGCGTTGATGTCGTTTTTTAGGGTGAAGAGCCAGTTTTCCACAACCTCTTGCAGCCGCATCAAATTGCCCAAGTTCAAGTTTTGCGGGGTCTCAGCCCGTATGCGAAAGAATTGTTCGACCAGCGCCGCGATAGTCATCGTAGCCCGGCGCCGCAAGAGGAGGGGCCAATTGATGCGCCCGGTGAGCGGATCGAACTCGTAAGAGTTGAGCGTTCGCGGCACATCCCGATGAGCCCAGCGAAAGAGTTGTTCGGCGGTCGCCGGCGCACCGCGTTCCGCGCTGCGATATTGCTCGTTCATCCGCCGCTGATTGAAATAGGTCTCGGTCCCCTTCAACCGGTTGTCGTAATCCTTCGAGCGGGCATCCTCATAATTGAGCGACGCCTGAGAGTTATACAGATTGGCAATGCCAGCTGAACGTACCACGTCGGCAAACCCGCGCTGGTAGCCCTCGGCGACTGTCGAAGAATGATAGCCCCCATACGGATACCATTGGGCCGTCGCCGACTGCCCGGCTGTCGAGACCAGCAATCCCGACAGCACGGCCAGCAATCCTGGCGGACCCGCCGCACACAAACATTTTAGGTTCATAGACCTGCACCATATTCCAAAATAAAGAGGGGTCGCGGCCACCAATGTCGGCGCCGTACGTTGCCGCCTATGGGCGCGGTTCATTACCCCTCATCTGAACCGCTCATCCGAATTCTACCCGTCGCGCCCGCTGAATCTATTCTGAATAATGGCATCCCACTCGAATGCCCCGACGATGCCACTCTCCAGCACGGCTTGGAGGGTGGACCGTGGATGATGAATCGATCAGTGCAAACAATGCGCCAATGCTTGTCCCGGCTTCCGGAATCATTGCGACTTCCCGAAAACCCGGCGACGTGAATCCGACGGGAACTCTGGGCGACAGAACGTCACCCGGGCAGCATGCGCGGGGCGGTTTTCACCAGAGGGTGCTCCTCGCGGCGACCATCGATCAAAGCCGCGGTCCATTCAGCCAGTCGCTGGCCTAGCTTGCGGCAGGCTGCCTGTTCGTCAACGCCACGGGGTTCGCGCGCCGCGACGGCTCCGTAGTGCAGGGTAGTGAGCTCGCCGACATAGTCGGTCACGCCGAAGACCAGCAGGCCAAAATTGATGAGCACGGTGAGAATCGACTGACATGCCAGTTCGTTGCCGCCGCCCCAGCCGCCGGACGAGGAGAACGCGCAGCCGATTTTGCCGTCGATCTTCATCCACTGGTCGGCCATGACGTCGTCCCAGAAGCGTTTCATCCGCCACGAAATCAGCCCCATGTTCGTCGGACTGCCAACGGCCACCCCGTCGCACCAAACGACATCGTCGGCCACGGCTTCGTCGACGCTGCGCAACCGCACTTCGGTCCCCGGAATGCTCTCAGCCCCCTCGGCCACGAGCTGAGCCATGCGGGCCGTGTTCCCGGATTTGGAATCGTAGAGGACCAGCACTTTGGACATGAAACGTGGCCTCGACCTTTGCATTCCGGCAGCCCCAACCCGGGCGCGCTCAGTCGCAACCGAGTCTAGCGCCGCCCTATAGGGCTTTCATGATTATCGGTGATATGGGCGACCCAGGGTTTCGCTTCGCTCCACCCTGGGCTATCTTAGCGCCTCCTTGGGGCTTTGACCAACTCACCCCGCCGGCTTGATTGCCACGGTGTGTGGCTTGGACTTAAGGGCCTGCTTGATGGCCGCGTCGAGTTCCGGCATCTTGGCGATTCGTTCAGCCAGGGCTGCTTGCTTCTTCGATTCGATCTCGGCCGCCGTCATGTTGATGCCCAGCCAGTCGGGCAGACTGGCGTTTGCCAGTATGATGCCGCGGAAGATCTTGTCGTGATAGAACTTGTTCTTGGCTTCGATCGCCCGCCTTCACAGCTTTCACCTGATCGGCCACGGGGCCCGCAGCCAGAGCCGGGCCGGCCAGGTTCACTCCCTTGGCCAGTTCCTCGGCCGAGTACTCCGCCACCTTCTTGTCCCCCAGGCTGACTTCATACTTGCCGGGCTTGAGGCCCGCGACTTTCAGGCCGTAGTCGTTGGCCGCTTCCAGCATCGGCGCCCACTTGAGAATCGGCTTGGCCTCCGCCGGGAAAGAACGGCAGCGACTGGTCCTCGCCGCACAAACCGCACGCCGTCCCCATCGCGGGCCACCTCGGTCACGCGGCAGTTGGTGGCCTCGACTTTCGACGAGTCCGCCGCGTCGATCTCGACCGACGACACCTGCTTGGGAAAATGGAGCCCTTGAGAATCGAGAAGGCCATCAGGGCCTGGCCGGGCGGGCCGGGATGGACCGCGTCGCCGGCGGTGATGCGGTCGTACTTCGGGCTCGGCCGCGCGGGCCTTGTCAAGCACGGCCAGATACGGATGGAACTGATCGACGAACAGCCCGCCGTTCTTCTCGGCGATCTCCTTCACGCCCTCGGAGTACTTTTCGAGCGTCTGGTTGTAGGCCGTGCAGGGCGGTCGGCCCGGGTCGGCCGTGTCGAGCGGCTGCGGCGTGGCCCAGGCGACGCGGATGCCCGCCGGCCTTGGCCTGATCGGCCATGCCTTGCAGGCCGTCCATGTAGGTCTTGAAGCCAGGTTCGTCGAACGCGCCGATAGCCGCCGTCGTTCATGCCGAAGTCGACGGTCATCGCCGTCGGCTTGTGCGAAGCACGTCGCGCTTGAAGCGGCCGTTGCCGCCGGCGCTGCCGATCGCCGCCGATGCCCGACATTGCGAAACGTGAGGTTCCAGTCCGGAAAGCGAGTCGACGGTCCACATCTCGACGATAATTGCTGTAGAGGTGCTGCTCGGTGATGCTGTCGCCGATCATCACGACGCGGTCGCCGTCCTTGAAGAAAGAACTCCTCGGCGGAGACGGGCGAAACCAAGAGCGTCAAGCAGAACAGAACCAGACCACGCAAAGTGCGTTGCATACGAAGTCTCCAACAGAACGAAGGTGGGGGTGAGTCGAGGAAGGCCCTATGAGGGAAGGACACCAAGCAACGTCGAGATCTCCCGGGCGCTGCTCGCATGAACCCCTACTTTATCCGCTACCCGGCCGTGCGATTCTAGCGGCGAACAAGAAAAACGGCGAAATAGTTTCGCGCGGCTCGGCGGAGATTCAAAGCCCAGAGCCATCGCAGAGTAGGGGATTGGCTCTGACCGAGGCGCTGACACAGCCCCAACGCGCCGCAATTTTCCCAGGGACTCGCAAGGGCCCGTGGATTGCAACCGCTTGGGGGGGCGAAGTATCATGGGGGTTCGTCCCATCGGATCTTACACGATGGTCGTTTGAACGGAAGCCACTCATTGGATTTCAGAAAGCTAGAACAAGCATGACCGGCACCTTCGACCCGCTGCACAAATGGCTGGGCATTTCCCCCGACGAACAGCCCCCGCACATTTACCGACTGCTCGGCATTCAGCCGCTGGAAAACGATGCCGATGTAATCGCCAACGCGGCCGACCAGCGGATGGCCTACCTCAAGAGCTTCGCCGACGGCCCTCAGGCAGCGTATGCGGAGAACTTGTTGAATCAGATTGCGTCGGCTCGCTTGTGCCTGCTCAATCCACGCACGAAAGCTTTGTATGACTCGCACCTGAAGAACCGCAACACAAGCGGCCCGATGAGTGCGACTGCGCCCGCCGCGGCCGCGCCCGCCGCGGCTCTTCCGCCAGCCGATTCGGGCTCCTTGTTCGGACAATTTGTCCTCTACGAACGGACTGGGGGAGGTCGCGCCGGCCCGATCTTCAAGGCCAAGCGGCGCGCCGACGGCCAGATGGTGTCTCTCAAAATTTTGCCGCCGGCCATGGCCAAAGAAGGCCAGATGCTCAAGCGATTCGAGCGTGAGGCGAATATTGCCGAGAAGTCCAACCATCCCAACGTCGTCCGCGGAATCACGGCCGGCGAGCAGGACGGCATTCAATTCCTCGTCCTCGAATTCGTCGACGGCGCCGATCTGGCCGATGCCCTGACCCGCTTTGGCCCGTTGGACGTGCCCCGCGCCATCAATTACACCCAGCAAGCGGCCCACGGCCTGGCCTACCTGCACGCCAACAATATCTACCATCGGAACATCAAGCCGCAGAATCTGCTGATCGATCGGCAGGGGCGCGTCAAGGTGGCCAATCTGACGCTCGCCCGGATCGCCGAAACCGGCGACCACGACGTTCAGGAAGAAGCGCTCACGCAAGCCGGCGACATGCTCGGCAGCGCCGACTATCTGGCACCGGAACAAGCCAGCAACTCTAGCGGCATCGACGGGCGAGCCGACATCTATTCGTTGGGCTGCACCATGTTCCACCTGCTCGCCGGCCATCCCCCTTACAAAGGGAAGAACCTGATGGACAAACTGCTGGCCCATCGGTCGAATCCCACTCCGTCCCTCTCGCGTTGCGCGACGATGTCTCCCCAGGCGTGGACAAAGTTGTCGCTAAAATGATGGCGAAGCAGGTCGCCGACCGTTATCAATCGATGCAGGAAGTGATCGTGGCTCTCGAGAAGGCGAAGCAGCCGGGAGGAGGCGAAGCAAACGGCGGTATGCTGGCAAAGCTCAAGGGACTTTTTTCCCGCAAGAAGTCGTAAGCCGCGCCTTTCAATCTTCGCGTGATTGCCGGCTGCGGCCAGTTCTCGAATTCTCAGCGCGCTTTGGCACATGTGCCAGTGGCACACGCGTAAGAGTAAATTGCATGGCGTAAGGCAAGGAGCTTCTCATGTCCCAGCGGATCAAGCGTCGCGATTTTCTCAAGACCGCCGCCGCCGCAAGCGCCGGTTATTGGCTCGGGGTCGGAGCCAACTCGACCCGCGCCGAGTCGGCCGGCAACAAGCTCAACCTGGCGGTGATCGGGTTGGGGGGCCGCGGCGGCGACAACTTGAACGGCATTGCCGGGAAGGACAGCCAAAACATCGTGGCCCTGTGCGACGTCGACGACGATCGGGCGGGCAAGGCCTACGACAGATTCCCCGCGGCCAAGAAGTTTTACGACTTCCGCACCATGTTCGACGAAATGGAAAAGCAAATCGACGGCGTCGTGATCAGCACGCCCGATCATACGCACTTCCATCCGGCCTGGTGGGCCATGCAACGCGGCAAGCACGTGTATTTGGAGAAGCCGCTGGCCCATTCGGTCTGGGAAGTGCGCGAGCTGACGAAGCTGGCGGCCGAAAAGAAACTGGCCACGCAACTAGGGGCGCAGCGGCACACCCTAGAAGGCTTGCGCCGCGGCGTCGAACTGGTGCAAGCCGGCGCGATTGGCACCGTCACCGAGTGCCATTCGTGGGTCAACAGCAGTCGCGGCATGCCCGAGACTCCCGGCCCAAGCCGACCCATGCCCGCCGGTTTGAAGTGGGACCTCTGGCTCGGGCCGGCCGCCGACCGTCCGTACAACCATGCGTTCGTTCCGTACAATTGGCGATTCTGGTGGGACTTCGGCACCGGTGAGACCGGAAACTGGGGCTGCCACATCCTCGACATTCCCTATTGGGCGCTGGGGCTGAAGCATCCCACGCGCGTCGAAGGCTCGGGGCCCACTCCGGATGCCGAGAAAACGCCGCAGCAAATGGCGACCCGCCTCTCGTATCCGGCCAGCGACCAGCGCGGCGCGGTCACCTTGCACTGGTATCAGGAGAAGGGAGGCCCGGCGATTCTCAAATCGTTGGGGATCGACCTCAAAGGCAAGGATGTGAACACCCTGTTCATCGGCAGCGAAGGCATGTTGCTGTGCGGCTTCGGCAAGAAACAATACCTGCTGCCGGAGGAAAAGTTCAAGGACTTCAAACAGCCGGATTCCTTTTTGGGCAAGTCGCCCGGCTTCTACCGGGAATGGTTCGATGCCTGCCGCGGGGCGCGTCTGCCACGTGCAACTTCGATTACTCGGGCCCGATGGCTGAAGCGGTGCTGCTGGCGAATATCGCTTACCGCGTGCAAGGCGCGTTCGACTGGGACGCGGCTAATCTCAAAGCCAGCAATCCCGAAGCGCAAAAATACATCCGCACCGATTTCCGCAAGGGCTGGGAAATCTAACGCATTGCATCGGGAAAACTCGGAGAATACAAGGACAGGTTTTTATAAGGAAAGCAGGAAAAAGGGAAGGAGAGAAGGAAGAAACGGCTTCTTACCGTCAGGGGATCCCGATCGCCCGTTTCCTGTCTTCTTCCTTTCCTGTCTGCTGCCTTCCTGATAGCTCCAATTGGGCCGAAAGTTCGCAAAACATTAAAAGACCGTAAGTTGCCTGCCAGCATATCAACAAGCGTTGTCCAAGATCGTAGAATCTGTAGTTGGGGCGTCTACCGCGGGCTTCGCGTACGAAGGGAACCTACGATGAGTCGGCAGCTACTACGATGGATGGCGTGTGCCGCGTTGGTGTTGGGCGTGGCGACTGCCGCGTTCGCTCATGGTGGCGGCGGCGGTGGACATGGCGGTGGTGGCGGGCACGGCGGAGGTGGCCACATGGGCGGTGGTGGCCACATGGGCGGCGGTGGGCACATGGGCGGCGGTGGGCACATGGGCGGCGGTGGGCACATGGGCGGTGGCGGCTTCGGTGGCGGGCATCCCGGTGGATTCGGCGGAGGGCACCCAGGCGGATTCGCGGGCGGTCATCCCGGCGGTGGTTTTAGCGGAATGGCCGGGGGCGGTCATAATTTCGGCGGCATGGCCGGGCATGCCGGCTACGGCGGTCACAGCACGTTCGGCGGCCAACACTTCGGCGGCGCAGGAATGCACGGCGCCGGAGGGGGCGGATTCGTCGGTTCGCACTTTGGAAGTTCGGCTCACGGCGTTGCCCACTCTGGAAACTTCGGCCACGTTGGGAACTACGGCCACGGCTTCAACCAATCGCACGGCGGCTTTCTGAATCAACACTTTAACGGCGGCAACTTTGCCGGCCATTCGTTCAATCAGGGTGTCGGCAACCATTACGGCAATTTCAACGGCAACCACTACGCAGGCGGCGGCTGGAATCATCTTGGAAATCGATCGTACTTCTTCGGCAATGGCTCCCCTTTCCGCGGATACGGTGGCTATGGCGGATACGGTGGCTATGGCGGATACGGTGGCTATGGCGGGTACGGCGGATATGGCTATGGCCGCTATGGCTTGGGATACGGCGGCTACGGCTACTTTCCGGGTTTTGGCTACGGACTAGGCTGGGGTCTTGGCTACGGCCTGGGCTATGGGTTAGGCGGGTATGGGTACGGTTATGGCTATCCGTATTACGGGTACGGCAATGCCTGGTCGCCCTACTACAGCTATGGCTATGGCGGGTATGGCTATGGGCCCTATGGAGGCTACGGCTATCCCTACGGCTACAACTATCCCTACGGCTACGGCTATTCCAGCTACGGGTACGGCTCTCCCTACGCCAACTCCGGATATGGATACGGGAATTCGTATTATGGCAACTCGAATTACGGCAACTCCAGCTACGGTTATCCGTTGACCAGCTACGCGTCTTACGCGTCGGCGGTTCCGAGTTACGCCAACTACGGCTCCAGCTACGGAGCGCTTTCGACGGTTGCGGCCACACCTCCCGCTCCCGGCCCCGGGTACGCCGCGGACTCGCAAACATCGTCGGCTCTGGCTCAAGCGCCATCGCCGCTGAACCAAGGGCAGGGGGGCCCAGCAAACGTTGATGACCTCACGGCCGCCGACTTCGCCGCCCAAGGCGAAACCAACTTCAAGGCCGGCAAATACGAGGCTGCGGCCCGAAATTTCCGCCATGCCTTGGTAGACGATTCGGCCAACCCGGGCGTGCTGATGCTGCTCGGTCAGACCGCCTTTGCCATGGGGCAATACAATGAAGCCGCAGGCGCCACCGAACTGGGCATGAAGATGCTGCCGCAGGACAAGTGGGGCTCCGTCCTGACCAACTATCAGCAGATCTATCCGAATTCGACGGACTACACCAACCAGTTGCGAGCCCTCGAAAAGGCGCCAACGAACGTCCGAACGAGCCGGCCCTGCGGTTCCTGCTGGGCTATCAGTATTACTATCTAGGCTTTGTCAAAGAGGCCTTCCGCGAGCTGGATAAGGCATTCCAACTGCAGCCGAAAGATCCTTTCGCCGCCCACCTTCGCAACCTGGCAGCCGCGAAGGTGGGCGAACCTGCGGTAACAGTGCCGGCAGTTAGCGAACCCCAGGGACCGCCGCCCAACGGCGCTCCGGGCCTACCCCCGACACCAGGCAAGCCGTCGTAAGGCGGCCATAAACGGAGCCGGACGGCCAGCGAATGCTGGCCGTTTTTTTATTGGCCAACTCTGGCTCGTCCGCCCCAACGGGCGCGCTAGATAACCCAGGGTGGAGCGCAGCGCAACCCTGGGCCAAGCCGTGGGCATGATCTACGGTCCAAAGCTCAAAGCAGCTCTGCCTTGAGCGTGATCTCGGTTCCGGCCAATGCCTTGGAAACAGGGCAATTTTTCTTGGCCGATTCCGCGAACTTTTGAAACTCCGCGGCGCTGAGGCCCGGCACCTCGGCCTCGGTTTCAAGGTTGATGTGCGTGATGGCGAATCCCTCGCCGACTTTGTCGAGGATCACGCTGGCCGAAGTGTGGATGCGCGTTGGCGCGTGTCCCTTGCTGGACAGTTCGGCCGACAGGGCCATGGAAAAACAGCCGGCGTGCGCGGCGGCGATCAGTTCCTCTGGATTGGTGCCGGGGCCGGATTCGAAGCGCGAACGAAATCCGTAGGGGCCACTGAACGCCCCGCTGCCGAGCTTGACGCTCCCGGCGCCACTCATAAGGTCGCCCTTCCATTCAGCTTCTGATTTTCGAGTGATCATCGCTATGCTCCCCGGTATTACGATTTTGCCTCAAACGCGTAGGTCGGCCGCTTCGGCGCGCCATTGAAATCGTTACCGTTCGAGCGCCAAATTGCAAGGCGCGCGGATTGCAGGTAGTGGGCCAGTTTGAAATCGGAATTCCGGAAAAATCGGACCCACCGGCCTCGGTTAGTTTGGGTTGATTGGACTGCGCCCGAGGATTTCGTCTCGCTCGGCCACTGCGGCATTCAGAATTACCGCAGCCGGATTGCTGTTGATTCGCTGGTTTAGGTCAGCGAGCCGCTCTTCAAGTGCATTTAGATGATGCTTGGCATCGACAAGCTCGCCTTCGAGCCGAACCACGGTCGCCCGCGCAATTTCCAATAATGCTGCCATGTTGGCCTCCAGGTTGTGTACCCTTAGGGACGATATTCGTGCCCGCATCGAAGGCACCTGAACGTCCCTTCCCAAGCGGAAATACGCTCCTTGTTGCGCTCAGATTGCCTGATGCTATTTTTCAAGTCGCCAGACATGAACGGTGCATACATCACCCAAGGAATGATCCAAAATAGGAGATAAATCCAGCCCCAGCTTCCACGCGGGCCATTGTCCGTCAGCCAGCCAACACCCAGAACCAATCCCGGAAAAATCGCCAAGATCACACTCGACAGGAGCGCAAGACAGCCGCCATACCCGCCGCTGAATTTGTCTTGGGGCGGGGCCGCAGTAGCCGCAAACCTGGACTGAGATGTTCCGGTCGCGTGAGCATTTGCGCCGCCAATAAAGAGCCCGAATTGTCCGAAGCCGACACCGGTCTGGATGGTCTTCGCATTCGTTTCCGTCGTTCCCTGCTGGTGGATAACCTTCAGGCGTTTTGTGTCTGAGCTACCGCATCGCGGGCAGTCGTAGCTCTTCGGCTTGGACGCCGCTCCGGCGGCTGGTGCTAGGGCCGTCAACGCAGGTTTCCAGTCAGTATTTTTCTGGCGAATCAATGTATTCGGCCCGAGTTCACCGGACTTCAGCATACTTGCGATTTCTTCTCCGTCCACCGGGCCTCGCTGTATGCCGCCTGGCGTGCAGTAATACCAGCTCGCCATTCCATGCTCTCCCCTGGACTGCCAGTTGACGTAGACACGACGGAAGGCATAATTAGAGCATGCCAAACCGCTCACGCAAGAAGAAACCGGCGGGTCGCGACCCCGTTCAAATCGCACGGTCTATAGTGGATCAAGTCACAGGTGCCTCTGTGCCTTCCGATCCACCCCCGAAGAAGAAGCGGCCCAAGAAGAAGCCGGAGCACCAGAAAGACCCGGCAGCCGTGGCGCTGGGCGCAAGGGCGGATTGAAAGGTGGGCATGCCCGTGCCGCTAAGCTGACCAAAGAGCAATTAAGCGAGATGCCCGAAGAAGGCTGCGCAGGCCCGATGGCGCAAGGGCTCTTAGGAGCGAATTTGGATTTGGACAACCGGGCTAAGCACTTCTAGCGTTGTCCGATATCTTCGGTATATCTGGTCGTACAAGTCTTTCACGCGCGGAGCGCGTACCGAGACTATGAGCGAATATGGAATGCTTTGCGCCGCACGAGTAGTTCCGCCGCCCTCACGAGCGTTGTAGTGAATATCGAAACTCGGGTTCCGAAGTGATTTTCCAAGGAATTTTCTGCTCGCGTGGAGGCACGTTTCCCACTTATGGGCATCGGTCCTCAGCTCTTGCTCTCCCGCGTAAAGGCTTCCGGCGTTGAAGAACGTAGCCGTATTTGCATCGCGCTGGTGTTCATCGCCACGCTTTCCGTCGTGTGGACGAAACCGAACCTCAAGACCACTGCGCGTGTAATGAATCGGGTCTTGTGGGTCGGTTTCTGTGGCGAAGCAGAAAGTCGCACTAATCTCCACTTTGCCCTTCAACTCATGCTCTGGAAATGGAATCGGGGCGCTGAAATGAACCTGGCAGCATTTCTCCCTGATACACGATGTGCGCCGTACCATCCGGGCACGTGATTAGCTGTGCGATCTCTTCAGGAATTCTTCCCCAGCCGACTTCGTCTCGATGATCGTCCGAACGATCACAGCGATGGATTAGAAGAGCCTTTATAGCGAGGGGCGAAAGTACCGGACCTAAATACGCTCGAACGCCAATGGCTGCCCTGAGTCCATTAGGGGATGCAAAGCTAGAACCCAACCGCGGCTCGGCATGCCCGTTGGTTCCGATCACGTAAAAGGGGGTCTTGGAACTCCCGCCAAAACTCAGCATATCCGGCTTCGTGCGGCCAGGACTGCGCCCTGGTCCGATAGAGCTGTGCGGGGATCGCTTCCACCCCAGTCCAGTTCGATCCGCCGAGCCGATGGCCATTCCATTGACGCAATCCGAAGGGCTCTGAACTCTAGCGTTGCCAGACTCGTGATCCAGTTCGCCGGAGTTTCCGCAGGCTATCGCCATTAGCAGCGAACCTTTTTTCAAAAACTGATCGAGCATTGCCGTCCAGGTGTGGACGTTATCATCTTCAATGGGCAAATCAGGTCCAACGCTCAGATTTGCGAATTCGTACCTCCCGGAGTCGAGGATTTTTATGATCCTCTTAATGACATCGAAGTATTCACACGATTCATCGGTGTCCGTCGCGTCATCTAATACCCGATAGTGCTCCACCTTGGCATATGGGCGCTGAGCCGGGACGCCCTGTTCAATTGGCCCAAACAGCAACGCGGAAGTAACTCCAAGGCCGTGTTCAACCAGTTCTGGCACCGCATCGCTAGTGCCGCTAGCCTTCATTCGGTCTGCCCAGCGGCTTATGTCTGGAGTTTTAGGGAGCCCCCCATCTAACACGGCAACGCGAATCTTCGGATCTAAGGCATCCTGCGCAGGTAGTTGGTATTTAAACGATGGCGCGCTCTTTCCGGCGCGAATCACTGGGCGCATTCGCGGAGTTACCCTTGCGGCCCTCAGGAATGAAAAAGCGGCCACTTTTTCGATTTGCTTGGCAGGAACTCGAACCGGCAAGAAGCACAAGCCCTGCGCATGCAATCTGTCGTCCAAATTAATTGGAATGTCGAGCGTTTTGAGGTATTCACGAAACGCGTCAAGGATGAAGTCTGATTCTGGCAACTCCGTTGCGTGAAGAATTATCTCCCAATAGGGGGCGTCGGCCTTTACCTTCGCCGTTCTAATTCGTTCCGCAATGGGATACACCCGGACATCTTCAATCTTTCGGAGGTCACCGGCGCCACGTGTGCCCTCAGTCCAGTTTTTTACTCCGCTTGCCAACTTGGAAAAGTTTTTACGGGGGCCGGCGACGAACAATTCAGCGGTGACAGCCTGATCCGGAGGGTTCTTAATTGCCCAGCCACTCGGCGAGACGATTCTTTGCCTGCTTCCCACCGAGCGAAGTCCGGCTTCACTTAGCAGAGCATCCGGGAAATAGCTCTTGGCCAGGTATGCCGGATGCAAAGTGACTAGGGCAACAGCTTCGTTATTCGGGCAAGCTTCAATCGGCAATCTTTGTAACTGCATGGATGTGGCAGCAAGCATCGGGGCAATCCGCTCGATCGAGTCGATGATGCCATAGGGATGCACCTTGTCCGGCTTCATCTTGGGTGGCTCGATTTTGCGGACAAGCCGCTCTGCTTTACCGAGCAAGAAATTGACTTTAGCCATTATCGTCCTCCGGTTCGGCGACGCTTCCCTTGCGGATTGTGTCGCGGCTTACGCCAGTGATTTCGTGGGCCTTGCGCTGTGAATAGCCAGACGATGATAGCGCGATCGCAAGCCGTTTGCGCCCTGCTGGTTCCATTCGCTTAACGTAATCATCAAGAAGTTGCTCTCGCGCGGCCGAAAGAGAAATTCCCGAGATTACGGATTTCCGTTTTGCTCGCAACAGCTCTCTCTCCACATCGCTATAGGACTGTCCGTTCATCGCAATTGCTAACGCGCTATGTAGATTAGCCGTGTCACCGCCGAGCAATTGCGTAATGGCGCGTCTCGCATTGTCGCTGGTGGGTGCCTCAAACGTTACGACAAGATCAAATCGTCTCCATACAGCGGGGTCGAGTAAATCTGCGTGATTCGTTGCGGCAATCAGAATCCCCGACGACGGCCAAAGGTCAATCTCCTGCAATAACACAGTCACGAGACGCTTCAGTTCTCCAACCTCTACAGCGTCATCACGTCGCTTTGCGATCGCGTCAAACTCGTCAAGCAATAGCACGCACCCAACACCTTTTGCATAATCCAAAACATTTCGCAGGTTGTTTCCCGTGCGACCCAGGAAGCTACTCATAACGGCCGCTAAATCCAGCGTTACGAGCGGCATGCCTAAGCGACGCGCAAGCCATCGCGCGCTCAAGGTCTTTCCGACGCCAGGGGGCCCCACAAACAGTAGCGATCGCGTTGGGTTCAGATCGGCGTGGGCAAGTGCTTCTTGGTTGAGGCGTTCTACCACAACTTGGTCGAACATCTCAGCCATCGCGGGGGTCCAGATCGGCTCGCAGGCGACAGTCACTTGATGCTCAAGCTTGGCTAATTCGAGTCGTGATTCGAGGTCGACCGGCAGGCTCGCAAGCGTGGCGCCCCTAGCCGGTCGAGCATTGCGGTAGTCGCGAGCCAGGCCGAGCAGGGATTCTGCCGTCTGTGGATCGCTAGCCTGGAGTTTCTTCGCCCACCGTCGCAAGAACATCGCAATATCGTCAGTGCTGCCCTTCAGCGCAAGTCGCGAAAACTGGACTAGTTCCTTGCTGGAAATATCCATATTTAGTCCACTCCGGGTACTTATCTTAAAAACGCCTGCAAATATACTATCGACTGGTGGACTAGTATGCAATACATTTTATTAAAACTAGTCCACTCCCATTGACAATGCGTGACCGCTCACGCATAATAATGGCATGAACATTCTAACCACTGAAAAGCGCGTCGCGGTTGTTTCCTGCCTTGTCGAGGGCTGCTCCGTCCGGTCAACTGTTCGGCTGACCAGCGTTGCCAAAGACACCGTGCTGAAGCTGCTCAAGCAGGTCGGCGAAGTCTGCATCGACTACCAAGACACGGTGCTGCGGAACCTCTCCTGCAAGCGGCTGGAGCTGGATGAAATTTGGTGTTTTTGCTACGCCAAGGATAAGAACTTGCCCGACTCGATGAAGGGCATGCCCGGCGTCGGCAGCATGTGGACTTGGACTTCGCTTTGCGCCGAAACGAAGCTCGTCCCCTCTTGGCGGCTCGGCGCTCGTGACGCGGCCAACGCTCACGCCTTCATTAGCGACTTGGCAGATCGGCTCTCCGGCCGCGTCCAGTTGACCACGGACGGCAACCGTGTCTACGTTGATGCAGTCGAGACGTACATGGGCGGCGAAGTGGACTTCGCGCAGCTAATCAAGCAGTACGGCCAGAACGAAGCGCCAGAGCGAGCCTATTCGCCCGCCAAGTGCCTCGGAACGAAGAAGAAGCAGATCGACGGCAACCCCGACATGGATCTTGTTTCCACGTCCTACGCCGAACGCCAGAACCTTAACATTCGGATGAAGAATCGGCGGTTCACACGGCTAACCAACGCCTTCAGCAAGAAAGCTGAGAATCTGGCCTACTCAATCGCCCTGGACTTCATGCACCACAACTTTGTCCGCAAACACATGACGCTACGAACCACGCCGGCCAGGGCAGCGGGAATCGAGAACCGGACCTGGACGATCCGCGATATCGTGGAACTGTTGCCAGCCGCGTGCCATAAGCAAGAATTCTAGAATTCAAAGTCGCCCACTACCGGATTGCAAGCGGCGCAGAGCCCGCGGCGCGCGTTTGGCCTGTGTGGCACGCACTGAAGGGATCAACTCAGCGCATTCGGCCATGGCGGTCGGCCATGAGAATGCCGCCGCGAACGAGTGGATAACACTCAAATCCGCTGTCCGTCACGATCTGCTCGTACGACACCGTCATATTCGCATCCGGCGGCGTGAGGCGCATGTGAAACGCGCACCGTATAGGGCTGTTCTGCCCACAATGAAATGAAGTGGTCTCGATAGAGATAGGCATGCAGATTTAATTGTTCGTGATCCTCCAGGCGATCCCAGGATTCCGGCATCACGGCGACCGTCGCATGCGGTCCCACCACCCGGGCCACCTGGTTGGACATTTGTATGATCTCCTGGTCGCGAAAGGGGATGCCGTAGTGCCCGACCGCATAGACCAGCGCTACAGCCATGGCGCTGGCCATGCCGCACCCTAGCAACACCTGCGACCGGGCTCCCCCGAGCCAGGCGGCCAATCGCGGCAGCAACGCCGATACGCCAGGCAGGCACCACAGGGCCAACGCAAACGCATAGAACGGCCAACTCGGCGCCGTGTAATGGCCATGCTGCTTGGGGCACGCGATCAGAGGCAGCGAGGCGCTCAGCGCGGTCAACAGACAGAACCAGCCGGGCCCGGCCTGCCGAGGTTCAAGGCTGATGCGTTTACCGAACGGCGTCTTGAGCACCAGTCGGGTCGCGAGCAGCACGATCCCCGTGAAGACGACAGCCATCTGCAAACTCTTCGCCAGCAAAAACAGGATCTTCAGGTGTCCCGACAACGCCCGAACCCCTTCGCGGCGGCCCATGACGCTGGCCAGGACTTGCTGATGCAAGTAGGTGTCCAAATACTCTCGCGACACCTCGGGTAAGAGGACCAGAGCCAGCCAGCAGGCGCAGCAACCCAGGACGCAGGCCTGCACCCATTGAGCCCTTCGTAAATCAGTCGTCACAGCCGTTGTCGAACCCGCGCGGCGCAGTGTTATCCAGGCGATCGTCGGCGTCACGACCGGAAACAAGCCGACCGGCCCTTTGGCCAGCAGCGCGGCCGTGATGGCCAGGCCCGCCAGCGCCGACCAGGCTATCCAGGCCCGCACGCTGGTCATCGCGCGCAACGACGCGTAGACCGACAGCGCCGTGAAGATCCCCAGCGTATTCTCCAGAATGTTGTGCCGGTAGCTCCAGTAGCTGCAGCTTAACCACAGCAGGGCCGGCAGCCACGAACTGGCCGCCGCTCGCGGAGCCCGGCAGCAACTGCCGCCAGATGGCCATCAAGATCGCGCCGGTGACCAGCCCGGTGCAAATGCCATACAGACGTTCGACCCAAAAATGGTCGCCGAAAACGCGAAAGAAAACGGCCTCCAGCCAAAAGGCCAGCGGCGGATGCTCGTGGAAGTGCCGCATGAACGTGGCGGTCACCATCGGATGCCAGGCATCGCAAGTGCCGACCGCCATGTTGCGCGAGATCGTCGCGTACAGCACGCCGTCCCAGGTCATTCCCCGCACCGCCAGCGAAGGAACGAACAGTACGAAGATCAGCGTTCCGAGCAACATCCAGGCGGTGCGGTGCACGATCCTCTCAGACGTGTCGACGCGACAACTCATGGCAAGTTTTCTGGACAGGAGTAAGCAAAGCCAGGCGCGTTGGCAGGAAGACCGCTTGGGAGCCGATTTCAGACAAGTAAGCCGTCGCCAGCCGGGCAGGGCTCCGAAACAACGGTTCCGGACGAGCTATCCGGCAGAGTCTCCGACGTGCGAATAGCCGGCCGCCCGGTTGACTGCCGACTTGGCTGGTCCCGTTGCGACTGCCAGCCAGGCCCGGCAGCGGCGTCATCGCCAGCCTGACAAGCACCACTTGGGCCTGAAATCAGGATCGACCGTCACAGCCCGGCAGATCGATGGTTTCGGTTGCCGCCGCCAGACTCCAGCGAGACCGCCCATTTTGTCAAAACCACCTTTCGCTGGTTCCGGAGCCCAACGGGGCGCGCTAGGACCCAGGACGAAGCAATGGCATCTCAAACCAACGGCACGTGGTGTGCATTGCACAGATTCGCGAGGTAGAATTGCCGGTTGACGGCCTGCTCCGAGCCTGTCATCACCGTCGGGTTCTGGCATTCGCACGGCGCAGCGCTTCCCTCTAGAAAGGATGAATCATGAACCGGTTCTTACTCGGGCTTGGACTCGTAATTGGACTCGGTTTCGCCAGTTCCCCAGCGATGGCCCAGATCGGCTACCGGAACGAATATTTTGGAAGCGGCTATACCGGCGTGTTCAATTTCCTGGGAAGCGCTTCGTTCAACGATCCAGCGACCCAGGGACCGTATCCGTACTTTGGCTACGGCCGGCCACTCTATTACACCGGCTATGGCGGATTTTATCCGGGCCCGGCCAACTATGGTTACTCAGCCTACGGCGCCGGCTACAACTCCGGCTATGTGAGCCCGTACTGCGGCGGCTTGCTCCCGCCGTCGATCATGTCGCCGTAGCTGGCCACGTCTGCTTTGCCCCCAGACGAATATTTGCTGCCGAATCCTCGCCGGCACATTCGCTCGCTGTTGCAAGAGGCAATTCGCGGCCACCCGTTTGATTGCATTGTTTCGCAAATCAGCGCATCCTATTGACCGCTAGCAAGCCAATGGAATAGGGGCGCCCACCGGGAGCTCCGGAAAACAGGGCGGTTGACGATGATCTGCTTATTCCATTTTCTACCTAGCAATCAATAGACCCCCGGGTGTCATTCAACCGCAAAAACGGGAAGACGCCGGAAGCGCGTCGAAGTTCCATGCAACGGCGAGAATTCATGCGAACCACCGCAATGGTAGCGGCCGCTTGTGCCGCGAGTCGATATGCCCGCGCTGCCGGCATTGCCGAGAGGTACGACGGCCTCGACACCGATGGGTATCTGACAGACCTCAAGGTCCTGGCGAAGGTCGTCGACCGCAAGGTTTTCACCGAAGGTCCCTGCTGCGATCGCTCGGGCAACGTCTATTTCACCAACGCCGAGGCCTCGAAAATCTTGAAGTGGAACGGACGCGAACTGTCGGTCTTCCGCGAAGACAACAACGGGGCCAATGGCTTGTTGTTCGATCGCCAAGGACGCCTGTTGGCTTGTGAAGGAGAGGCCGGCCGAGTCATGCGCACGGACATGCAAACCGTCAAGGTCACCGTGCTGGTAGATCAGTACGACGGCCACCGGTTGGGCATGCCGAACGATCTTTGTTTCGACCAGCAAGGCCGCATTTATTTCACCTCGCGGCTGCCGAATACCGATCCAGACCAGGCGCGGGTGAACGCCGTCTACCGCATCGACCCCGACTGGG
Source organism: uncultured Planctomycetia bacterium (assembly GCA_963807715.1). Taxonomy (GTDB): domain Bacteria; phylum Planctomycetota; class Planctomycetia; order Pirellulales; family PALSA-1355; genus CAWECK01. Next base: position 182,206 of record CAWECK010000003.1, on the reverse strand, counting down.
CACGTCGAGCGCCTGCTGCAAGCCCCGACCATTCACATGCCGAACGGCATCGTCACCTCGCCCGACGATAAAACGCTCTATCTGGTGGAATCCGATTCTCGCTCCGACCGGAACCGCTGCATCCTCGCGTTCGACTTGCATTCGGATGGCAGCGTGTCCAACCCGCGGACGCTCATCAATTTCTACCCGGGCCGCAGCGGCGACGGCATGGCGATCGACGAGCAAGGAAACCTGTACGTGGCGGCCGGCCTGCATAAGACGCGCGGCACCAGCGAAACGCTCGACACCCGCCCCGGCATTCACGTCATCTCGCCCGGGGGTAAGTTGGTGGCCTTCTTCCAGACGCCGGAAGACACCATCACCAATTGCCGCTTCGGCGGGCCCGATCTGAAGACGCTGTACGTCACCTGCGGCTCGCTGCTGTTGAGCTTCGCGACGCGGATCGCCGGCAAGGCAGCTTATCGGCCGGAGGGGTGAGAGGCCGCCGACGGACTGCGCGTGGCACGCTGCGCAACTTCGTGTGGCACGCTCTGAGCCCTGCGAAGGGCGTGGTGAAGCGGCCAGCGCAGGGCAGTGGCCATCACGCCCTGCGCAAGATTCAGAGCGTGCGACACCAGCAGCGACTCAGAACGAACTCTAGCGGCTCAGCACGAATTCGCCGCGGTCTTTATCCGCAACATAGCCGGCATGGAATTGATTGGCGGTCGCATAGCCGTTGAAGTTGTAGGTCCCACCGGCAAGCCTTCCCAGCGACTTCTGGCCCTGGAAGTAAACCACGCCATCTTTTTCGCTGGTCACGGTCAGAACTACCGAGTACCGGAACGGCACGATCTTGGCAAAGGTGCCGGCGAAGTGGCATTCAAAATGAGTGGCGTCGCACTGCACAATGGAGCCCCGCAGCTTGCCTTGATGTCCGGTGCAGTAGCTCTGCCACGACCCGCATGGCCAACAGCCCGCCAGACTCGCCGCCGAACCAGATTGCCCAAAGGCGACGTTCGAGCCGCTCGCTACCGTCGATACCGCCAAGGTGACCAACGCGATAAGGGCGCTGCGGCGATTGAATAGCTGCGAACTGCGGGGGGTGAACATGGACATTGCCTTTCAGGTAAGGCCTACGGGGGAAACGGATGGTAACCGATCTTTGACCCCTTTGGGGGCTTATCGGAGGCCACGCCGATCTCGCTTGAACCACGTGCCGCATGTGCGTTTCGTAGCAACGACGGAGACTGTACCGTGCCGCAGGGGTGGCCGTTAAAAAAGAAATTTCGCGATTTTGCGATACCCTGGGCCGCCACGCACGTTAAATGGTGACGGGAAGCACCGGGACCCTGCCTGTTAACGGGGTTTTAAGGACCTGCCGGACCGCAAGTCTGACCGACGACGACGGTTTTTGATTGCGTTCTCAGCGTCCTTGCCCTGCGGCGGGGCTTGGCTCGCGTGAATTCCCGCTGGGTTTTGGATCTCTTAAAACGATATCAAGAGGAGACTCACGTCATGAAATCTCGATGGTTGGTCGTTACTTGCTTGGTGCTGGGCGGCCTTTTGATGCTCACTCCGGTTGCCGAGGCCAAAAACAAAGCCAAAAAGAAAAAAGGCATTCCCGCCGCAATTCTCGAAAAATATGATCTAAATAAGGACGGCAAGCTGAGCAAGAAAGAACGAGCCGCAATGACGCCCGAGGACGCCGCCCAGGTTCCCGAAAAGAAAAAGAAGAACGCTTGAGGCAAAGCACACCTGAAGATTAGCCGCTGGCTCGGCCGGTCCTCTGCTGGCGAAACATTTCACCCGGCCTCGGCAAGCGCCATTCGCACCGCGCGGCGCGGCGCAATCCGTTCCTGGAGAATTCACTGATGACACGATGCCGCCGCCTCGGTTGGCTGACGCTATCGCTTCTCGGCAGTTTGCTCGGCGGGGCCGCCACCTGTGGCGCGGCCGAACCGAAGCCAAATTTTCTCGTGTTTCTTAGCGACGACGTCGGCTGGGCGGAGTACGGGTTCCAAGGCGGCAAGGACATTCCGACGCCGAACATCGACTCGATCGCCACTGGTGGCGTCCGCTTTCCGCAAGGCTATGTTTCCGGCCCGTACTGCAGCCCGACCCGGGCCGGCTTCATGACCGGCCGTTATCAGACCCGTTTTGGCCACGAATTCAACAGCGTCGCTCAGCACAGCGGCCTCAAGCTCTCGGAGAAGACCGTGGCCGAGCGGCTCAAATCGTTCGGCTATGCGACCTGCGCCGTCGGCAAGTGGCATCTCGGCGGCGGCGCTGAATATCGGCCGATGAAGCGGGGCTTCGACGAGTTCTTCGGCACGCTGGCCAACACGCCCTACTTTCATCCTGCGAAATTCGTGGACTCGCGCGTCTCGTCCGAGGTGCAGCCGGTTGATGATGACAAGTTCTACACGACCGAAGCCTACGCCGACCGTGTCGTCGATTGGTTGGACAAGCACAAGGACCAGCCCTGGTTCCTGTACTTGCCCTTCAACGCCCAGCATGCGCCGCTCCAGGCTCCGCAAAAATACCTGGATCGCTTTTCGCATATCCAGGACCCCACGCGACGGAGTTTCGCCGCGGCAATGTCGGCAATGGATGACGCCGTCGGCCGGGTCCTCGCCAAAGTCCGCGAAATGAATCAGGAAGAGAACACGCTGATCGTGTTTTTCTCCGACAACGGCGGCCCGACCAAGTCAACCACTTCGAACAACCTGCCGCTGCGAGGCTTCAAGGCCACCACGTGGGAAGGAGGCGTGCGGATTCCGTTCTGCATGCAATGGAAGGGTAAACTCCCGGCAGGCAAGACTTATGAAGCTCCCATCATTCAACTGGATCTGTTGCCGACGATGGTCACGGCGGCCGGCGGCACGGTCGATCCCGAGTGGAAGCTGGACGGCGTGAACCTGCTGCCGTACCTCACCGGCGAGAATTCCGCCAAACCGCACGAAACCCTTTATTGGCGCTTTGGCGAACAATGGGCCATCCGCCACGGCGACTGGAAGCTGCTCGTGGCCAACGGCGGCAGCAAGCAACCAGAGCTTTACAATCTGGCAGCTGATATCGGCGAATCCCAAAACCTCGCATCTGCCCAACCGGAAAAGCTGAAGGAGTTGCAAGCCTTGTGGGACACCTGGAACGCCGAGCAAGCGCCCCCCAGTTCGCCCAAGGAAAATCCGGCACAGCAAGGCAAAGGGAAGGGTAAAGGAAAAGGGAAGGGGAAAGCGGCGGCCCAATAAGCTGAGAGGGGGCGCGGGAGCACCGTCAAGAGGATCGATCGCCTTGGGGCGCGGTCCATGACCATTCCAGCAACGACGGCTCACGCTGCTGGACGCGAAGACGAACTGCTGGCCAGCGAACGTCCGCGAGGCGGTCAGTCGGCGGTGCGTTCTGCTAGCGTGACCTCGGCGACTGCGCCGTTTGCCTCGAAATCTTTGCTGAATGCCAGCTTGGCTTGGGCCGTGACGCCCGGCATTCCCTTGACGCTGACGCTCGGCGGAGAACTGTAGCCCGACCCACCGCTGGTGATGACAAAACCGGTGATCTTGCCGTTTTCGAGCCGCGCATAGCCAACTGCCGGCGTGGTGGGCCACATCTCGCCGCGACTACGCGCGTAGCGGTAATAGTTGGAGACGGTGTCGAGCAGTTCGTTGCTGATGCCGTACTTTCCGAGCGCCCCCATCAACGCGGCTTTGTTTCGGCGGACCTGCTCCGGCTCCGGTTCGGTTCCGGGCTTGGCCGGGCGGACATGGCTGAACGCTTCGCGAAACACTTCGGCCGACACGCCGAGCGCCCGGCAACCAACACCACCGGCCGGCCACGGTCCTGGGGGTCTGTCTCGTAGCCGCCGGAAAACACGAGTGGTGCTTGGGGGGTGGTAGTGCTGGAGGTGGTTTCAGGACGTTTCGGGCGTTCGGGCCGCCGGCTTTCTGGTGGTCCGTTTTCCGGGGCTGGGGGCCCATTGCCTGCCTCGCGTCTCGGCCGACCGGCCCCTTCCGGACCGCCTTGACCTGCCCCAAGGTCACGACCTGGCCCGGCTTCACGACCCGGCCCAGGCCCGGCACCCGGCCGATCTCCCGGTTCGCCCTGGCCGCGGCCCCTTTGCGGCCGATATTCCTCTTCGGAAAGAACGCCGTCCTTATTCTTATCCAGCGTCAGGAGCGCTGCGGTCGCATTTTTGAGTTCCTCCGCCGAGATTGTGCCATCGTGGTCGGCGTCGGCGCTTCAATCAGCGGCGGCCGCCCCCCGGGGCCGGCAGGAGGCTGAGCCATTGCCATCGCGATGCCGGCAACGACCAGGAGTCCTGCTATCCCAATAAACCGTTTCATCATGGCGTCTCCCTAGGGCGATCGATCGGGAAAGGGTCTCTAATAAGAAACGTGAAGCAGTGCGAGTTGTCGCCTGCATTTACGAGTGTTTTTTTGAAAAATGGGTCGCCCGTGGCGAAACGGCGTTTGTTATGACAACCGGGCGAGCATTTGCCTAGCTTCATCGACGCACACGCAGCAATCATGTTATGCGACGGACGCTCGCAAACCAACAGCCGGGCCACGGACGCCCTGCTGGGGCTTTTTTGAGCCGGCACTCATTGCGGCTTTTAGCTCCCTCAGGGGGAGACTATAATCGACCAACTGCCGATTTGCCCGGAATCCGCCAATGGCCGTCCCCCTCGAAACCATCGTCAAGCAACTCACCGATTCGGGGATCATTGCGCCGGCAAGCTGGAAAACTTCATTCCGCCCAAGGCTTCTCCCAAAGACGGTGAAGAGCTCCTGCGGGAACTGCACAAGCAGAATCTTCTGACGAAGTTCCAAGCCCAGCAATTCGCCCAAAATCGGCCCAAGTCACTGATCCTTGGCAACTATACCCTCATCGACAAGATCGGGGCCGGTGGCATGGGGCAAGTCTTTAAGGCGCAGCACCGCCGCATGGAGCGGGTAGTGGCAATCAAGATGCTGCCCAGGGCCATGCTCAAAGATGCGGCGGCAGCGGCTCGTTTTCAGCGTGAGGTTGTTGCAGCAGCCAAGCTAAGCCATTCAAACATCGTCCATGCCTACGATGCTGACGAGGCCAATGGCGTTCACTTCCTGGTCATGGAGTACGTCGAGGGACGCGACCTTTCGGCGCTGGTCAAGAAAAATGGACCATTCCCTGTTGCCAAGGCCGTCAACTACATCCTTCAGTCTGCCCGAGGTCTGGAGTTTGCCCACAAGAAGGGAGTCATCCATCGAGACATCAAGCCAGCCAACCTTCTGCTCGACAATGAAGGCGTGGTCAAGATTCTCGACATGGGGCTGGCCCGGATTAGCAGCGATGGCAACGCAGCCACTCAGGCCGAACTGACCGGCACCGGGGCCGTGATGGGAACCGTGGATTACATGAGTCCCGAACAGGCCCTGAACACGAAACATGCCGATGCACGGGCCGACATTTATAGCCTGGGCTGTTCACTCTACTACCTGCTCACCGGCAAGCCGACCTACGACTGCGATACGGTGACGGCCAAACTCATCGCTCACCAATTTCATCCGATCCCCGAAATCCGCAAGGCCCGAGACGACGTATCAGGCAATCTGGAAGCCATCTTCGCCAAGATGGTCGCCAAAAAACTCGAAGACCGCTACCAGACCATGAGCGAGGTCGTGGCCGAGTTGGAGAAATGCCAAGCCACTCAGGCTTCGCCCCCATCGTCAACTGCAACGATGAAAACTTCAGCGTCGTCGGCCACCGAAGAATCCGAGATGACGATAGCCTTGGGCAGCAGCCGCCTGCAATCGATTCCCGCAGTCGAACCTTACGAGGAGCCGGACAGAAAAGGCCCACCTCGGAAAAACATGAAATTGCTGGCCGGTGCTGGTGCAGCCGGGTTCTTGTTCTTGCTGTTGGGCGTGATCGTCATCGTCCGCAACAAGGACGGCAAGGAAGTCGCCCGGCTCGAAGTGCCCGATGGCAATTCAGTCGAAGTGCAGCCAACGCCGCCGACACCTCAATCGACTGCCGTAGCATCGTCGCTTCCGGCGAATGGAACTGCGCTCCCCTCGCCAAAGCCCCCTTCGACGCCGCCGGGGCCAAGGCCCATCAAGCGGCCTGGGCCAAGCATCTCGGCACGACGGTCGAGACGACCAACAGCGTCGGCATGCGCATGGCGCTGATCCCGCCCGGCGAGTTCCTGATGGGGAGCACGCCGGAACAAAACGTTGTCGCCAAAACGATGGGCGAAGACGACAAGATCAAGCCGGACGACTACTACTTCCAGCGGCTTCCCGAAGAAATGCCCCAACACAAAGTCACGATCAGTCAGCCGTTCTTGATGGGGAGCACGGAAGTAACGGTAGCGCAGTTCCGCAAGTTCGTCGAAGCGAGCAAGTACATCACTGAAGCGGAGAAGTACGGCTTCGGCGATAGCAGCGACACGGCGACCGGCAGGGTGAACGAAAATGCCAGAGGAAAGAACTGGAAGAACGCAGGCTACTCGCTTACGGACGATACGGCGGTCACGCAAGTCACCTGGAATGATGCGTGTGCCTGTTGTGCATGGCTGTCTGAACAAGAGCAGCGTCGGCCCTGGTATCGACCCGATGGCAAAGACGGCTGGCTGGTTGCGGCCTTGGCCGATGGCTATAGATTGCCGACCGAAGCCGAATGGGAGTATGCGTGCCGGGCCGGCACGACGATGCAGTATTCGTTTGGCGACGACAAGACGCAGTTGGAACGATATGGCTGGTTCAACAAGAACGCAGGTGGCAAGGCGCAGCCCGTGGCACTGAAGCTGCCCAATCCCTTCGGCCTGTTCGACATTCACGGCAATGCTCAAGAGTGGTGTCAAGATTGGTACGACGGGAAGTGGTATGAGAAGAGTTCACCGACCGACCAAACCGGCCCATCTTCCGGCGCAGCCCATGTGATTCGTGGCGGCACTTGGCACTACGGCGCTTCCGACTGCCGTTCGGCGTATCGCCCGTTCAGCACGGCGTCGTCCCGTAACAACATCTACGGCTTCCGCACCGTCCGCCCGCTCGATCCTTCGCAGCCAGAAACCGCCGTGGCGACGACTGCCAAGCCTGGTACTTCGTTGTCCAAGCCCACGAAGGGCTGGAACACGCCGGCGTTCCAGCAGTGGGTCGCCGACACGCAAAAGCTCCCCGCTGAGCAGCAGATCGAAGCCGTCAGCAAGAAGCTGATGGAGTTGAATCCGGGCTTTGATGGGAAGGTGACGAGCAACGACCGCAAAGGCACGCCAAAAGTTGACAAGGGCATGTCACGGAGATTGGTTTCTTAACGGACAACGTGACGGACATCTCGCCGGTGCATGCATTGACGGGACTGAAGTCTCTGTCTTGTGGTCCCGGAAATGCGGGCAAAGGCAAATTGTCCGACCTTTCGCCGCTGCAAGGTATGAAATTGAATTGGCTGGCTTGCAGCTTCAACCTGGTATCCGACTTGTCGCCCTTGCGAGGAATGCCGCTGACGAATCTGAATTGCTCCGAATCGCAGGTCGCCGATCTATCGCCCTTGCGAGGAATGCTGCTGACGAATCTGAATTGCAGTTACTCGCAGGTCGCCGATCTATCGCCGTTACAAGGAATGCCTCTGGAATCTCTGTATTTTCCCTTCACGCAGGTGTCCGACCTGTCGTCGGTCGAAGGGATGCATTTGAAGTATTTGGCTTGCCATAATACGAAAGTGTCCAAGCTGACGCCGCTCGAAGGCATGCCGTTGACGTACATGTCTTTCAGCGATACGCAGGTGTCCGACCTGTCTCCGCTCAAAGGGATGAACCTGACGCATGTCTGGATCACGCCCCAGAACATTACCAAGGGGATGGACGTAATCCGCCAGATGAAGAGCGTCAAGGTCATCTCTAATAGCAGGAACCAAACTTGGTCCCCCACCGAGTTCTGGAAGAAATACGACGCTGGCGAGTTCGGCAAGCCTGCCGCTCCTGCTAAGCTCGCCTACCTCGACCCGGCCTTCCAGCAGTGGGTGAAAGAGACGCAAGCCCTGCCTGCCGAGAAGCAGATCGAAGCCGTCAGCAAGAAGTTGATGGAATTGAATCCTGGGTTTGATGGGAAGGTTGCGGGATGGGATGGGAAAAGCACGCCCAAGATCGAGAATGGCGTGGTCGTCGACATGGCGTTTCTCACAGACAACGTAACCGACATTTCGCCGCTGCGGGCATTTACGGGATTGAAGTTGCTGGAGTGCATCGGAAGCGGCCCACGCAAGGGCCGGTTGTCCGACCTGTCGCCGCTGCATGGCACGCCTTTGACGCACCTGGTTTGCAGGTACACGCAGGTATCCGACTTGTCAATGCTGCAAGGCGTGCCTCTGGAGTACCTGAATTGCCACGGCACGCAGGTGTCCGATCTATCACCGCTACGAGGGATGAAATTGAGCGTCGTGATTTGCAACCAGTCGCAAGTGTCCGACCTGTCGCCTCTGCACGGAATGCCTCTCATTCGGCTCGATTGCCCCGACACCCAGGTGTCCGACGTCTCGCCGGTGCGTGGGGCACCTCTGATTTACTTCAATTGCGAAAATACGAATGTGTCCGACCTGAAGCCGCTCCAAGGGATGAAATTGACTGGGGTTCGCTTCACGCCCAAGAGCATCACGAGCGGGCTGGACGTAATCCAACAAATGAAAGGCCTCAAGACCATCGGCACGTCAAATACCGGGGACTTTCCGGTCGCCGAGTTCTGGAAGAAATACGACGCTGGCGAGTTCGGCAAGCCTGCCACTCCCACAAATCTCGCCTACCTCGATCCCGCCTTCCAGCAATGGGTGAAAGCCATTCAAGCCCTGCCTGCCGAGAAGCAGATCGAAGCCGTCAGCAAGAAGCTGATGGAGTTGAATCCGGGGTTCGATGGGAAGGTTGCTGGTTACGATGGGACGGGCACGCCCAAAATCGAGAACGGAGTAGTCACGCAGTTTTGGTTCGTTTCGGACAACTTGACGGACATTTCGCCGGTACGGGCGTTGGTGGGGCTAAGGGCTCTGAGTTGTTCTGGGAGCAGCCTAGGCAAGAGCAAGTTGTCCGACCTGTCGGCACTGCACGGGATGCCTCTGACATACCTGTATTGCTTCTACACACAAGTGTCCGATCTGTCACCGCTGACAGGGATGAAACTGGGTTACCTGAATTGTAGTGTCACGCCGGTGTCCGACCTTTCGGCCCTGAAGGGAATGCCGTTGACGGGCCTACGGTGCGAATGGACGCCGATATCCGACCTCTCTCCGCTTCAGGGAATGCAACTGCAAAGCCTCAATTGCGTGGGCACAAAGGTGTCCGACCTTTCGGCCCTGGAGGGATGTAAGAGCCTTGGTACTTTGATCGCCAAGGAAACCAAAGTCACCGCCTCCGCTGTCGCCGCCCTGCAAAAAGCCCTGCCCAATTGCAAGATCGAATGGGACGATCCGGCGATGGCACTTGCCGGTCAGCCGAACCAGCCCTGGAACACGCCCGCCTTTCAGCAATGGGTGAAAGCGACGCAAGCCCTGCCCGCCGAGCAGCAGATCGAAGCCGTCAGCAAGAAGCTGATGGAGTTGAATCCGGGCTTCGATGGGAAGGTGACGGGGGCCGATAATAAAGGCACGCCCAAGATCGAGAACGGCGCAGTCACGGAGGTGGCGTTTTATACCGATAACGTGACCGACATTTCGCCGGTGCGGGCGTTGGCGGCATTGAGGTCTCTTGGTTGTCCTGGCACCCTCGTCGGTAAAGGTTCGTTGTCCGATCTTTCACCGCTCGAAGGGCTGAAACTGACATACTTGAATTGCGTTTCCACGCAGGTTTCCGACCTTTCGCCGCTAAAAGGGCTGCGATTGACAACCTTGCATTGCAGATACACACAGGTGTCCGACCTGTCGCCCTTGCAAGGGGTGCCGCTGACGTTTCTGGCTTGCAGTGGCACGCTCGTGTCGAACCTTGCCCCCCTACAAGGGATGCCTCTGACGTTTTTGCAGTGCAGCGAAACAAAGGTCTCCGATCTATCGCCGCTCAAAGGGCGGAAACTGACGTACTTGAATTGCGCCTACACGCAGGTGTCCAACCTGTCACCGCTTGAAGATTGCAATACACTGACAAGCCTGAGTGTAATCCACACCGGAGTCACCCCCGCCGCCGTCGCCGCCCTGCAAAAAGCCCTTCCCAACTGCAAGATCGGATGGGACGATCCGGCGAAGGCCGCCGCTCAGCCCAACCAGCCATGGAACACACCGGCCTTCCAAGCCTGGGTCAAAGACACTCAAGCCCTGCCTGCGGAAAAGCAGATCGAAGCCGTCAGCAATAAGCTGATGGAAGTGAATCTGGGGTTCGACGGGAAGGTGACTAACTACAACGGGCAGGGCTTGCCCACGACCCAGAATGGCGTGGTCACGGCATTGGGTTTTGCCACGAAAAACGTGTCGGACGTCTCTCCGGTGCGAGCGTTGCCGGGGTTGAAGTCTCTGAGTTGTAGTTGGAGTGGTCCAGACAAGGGGAAATTGTCCGATTTGTCGCCGCTCGCAGGGATGAAACTGACGTACTTGGCTTGTAGTTACACACAGGTGTCCGATCTTACGCCGTTAAAGGAGATGCCACTGACAACTCTGTGGTGCGGCGCCACGCAGGTATCTGATTTGTCACCGCTGCATGGGATGAAGCTGACGGGCTTGTTTTGCGGTGCCACGCCGGTGGCCGACCTGACGCCGCTAAAGGGTCTGCCGCTGACGGACCTGCGTTTTGACCACACACACGTAACGGATCTCTCACCACTCGAAGGAATGAAGTTGACTCGGATTACCCTTACGCCCAAGAACATCATCAAGGGGCTGGACGTAATCCGCCAAATAAGAACCATTACGCTTATCGGCACGACTTCAACCGAAGCTCTCTCCCCCGACGAGTTCTGGAAGAAATACGACGCTGGCGAGTTCGACACACCTGCCATGACCACTCAGCCCAACCAGCCCTGGAACACACCGGCGTTTCAAGCATGGCTGAAGGAAGTTCAGGCGATGCCTGCCGAGAAGCAAATCGAAGCCGTCAGCAAGAAGCTGAAGGAATTGAATCCGGGGTTCGATGGGAAAATGATGGGACCTGCCTTTAGCGGGGGCGGCATCCGAGGATCGAAAAAAGCGTGGTCACGGAAATCGGCTTTTTCACTGAGAACGTCACGGACATCTCTCCGCTGCGGGCCTTGGCGGGATTGAAAGCTCTGGGTTGCACTGGCGGCGGCTCCCGCCAGGGCAAGTTGTCCGACCTGTCGCCGCTCAATGGAATGCCTTTGACGATGCTGGTTTGCTACAACACGGGGGTTTCCGACCTGTCGCCATTGAAGCAGGCGAGGCTGACGTACGTGCATTGCGGCAGAACGCAGGTTTCCAATCTCTCGCCGTTGCAGGGGATGCCCCTTACTTACCTGGCCTGTAGTCATACAACGATTTCTGACCTGGCACCGCTCAAAGGAATGCCGCTGATAAACCTTTCGTGTAATGAGACTCTGGTGACGGACCTATCGCCGCTTGAGAATTGCCAAAGCCTTCATTACTTGAATTGCGATCTCACGAACGTATCCGATCTATCGCCACTTCAAGGGATGAGCCTGACGGACGTTCGTTTCCCGCCTCAGAAAATCACCAAAGGTCTGGAAGTAATTCGCCAGATGAAAAGCCTTAAGTCAATCGGCCCCTACGCCGAAAGTGTTTCGCCCGCCGAGTTCTGGAAGAAGTACGACGCCGGTGAGTTCGGTAAGCCTGTCGTTGCCAACCAGCCCTGGAACACACCGGCGTTCCAGGCGTGGGTGAAGGAAGTTCAAGCGATGCCTGCCGAGAAGCAGATTGAAGCGGTGTCGAAGAAGTTGGTGGAGATGAATCCTGGGTTTGATGGGAAGGTGGCGGGGGTCGATACGAAAATCACGCCCAAGATCGAGAACGGTGTAGTGACGAGCTTTGGGTTCTTCACCGACAACGTGACGGACATTTCTCCGCTGCGGGCGTTGACGAGCTTGAAGCAACTGAATTGTACCGGCACGGTAGCAGGCAAGATGGCAAGATTGTCGGACCTGTCGCCATTGCGTGGGATACCGTTGACGATCTTGCGTTGCGACCATAATCAGGTATCCGATCTGTCACCACTCGCAGGAATGCCTTTGACGCACCTGAATTGCTATATCACGCAGGTGTCCGACCTTGTGCCTCTCCGGGGAATGCCTCTAACTTTCGTGCATTGCGCCAACACGCAGGTATCCGATCTGTCGCCGCTGCAAGGGATGAAGCTGACGCACCTGGAATGCTACCTCACGCACGTATCCGACTTATCACCGATCAAAGGAATGCCCCTGACGACCCTGGATTGCTTCAGCACTCCGGCGTCCGATCTTTCACCGCTCGAAGGGATGAACTGTGATTATATTGCCGTCACACCCAATAATATTACCAAGGGGCTGGACGTAATTCGCCAGATGAAAAGCTTGAAATTGATCGGTGTCGGCGGGGCAAACAACAGTTGGCCACCAGCCGAGTTCTGGAAGAAATACGATGCTGGCGAGTTCGGCAAGCCTGCCACTCCGGCCAAACTCGCCTACCTCGACCCCGACTTCCAGCAATGGATGAAGGGCGTGCAAGCCCTGCCCGCCGAGAAGCAGGTGGAGGCCGTCCGCAAGAAACTGATGGAGTTGAATCCGGGGTTTGATGGGAAGGTTGCGGGGTTTATGGCAACCGGCGAACCCAAAATCGAGAACGGCGTCGTTACGGGGTTTGGCTTTTTCACGGATAACGTGACCGACATTTCGCCGGTTAAAGCCTTAGCGGGGATGAAATCGCTGGATTGTATAGGCACGGCGTTAGTTAAAGGTCAATTGTCGAATCTGTCACCGCTGAAGGGGATGAGTCTGACGAGATTGAATTGCTCTCACACGCTAATCGACGACCTGTCGCCGCTACGGGCGGCTCCGCTAACTCACCTGTTTTGCGACAACACCCAGGTATCCGACTTGTCGTCTCTGCGAGGCATGAAACTGACCGCCTTGAATATTACCAGCACCCAGGTCACAGACCTGTCACCGCTGAATCAGATGCCTCTAGATTTCCTGGCGTTCGGGAAGACAAAGGTAATTGACTTGTCGCCGATTGTCGGAATGTCTTTGACGAAACTCTTGTGCTACGACAACCCGCAGCTGTCCGACCTTTCGCCGCTGACCAAACTGCCCGCTCTCCGAACTCTGGACGCCAGACGCACCAAAGTCACCGCCGCCTCTGTCGCTACCCTGCAAAAAGCCCTGCCGAACTGCAAGATCGAGTGGGACGACCCGGCCAAGGCAGCCACCAACCAGCCCTGGAACACACCGGCGTTCCAACAGTGGTTGAAAGAAGTTCAAGCCCTGCCTGCCGAGAAGCAGATCGAAGCCGTCAGCAAGAAGCTGATGGAGTTGAATCCGGGGTTTGATGGGAAGGTGACGGGCTACGAACAAAAGGGCACTCCGAAGATTGAAAACGGCGTGGTCAACGACTTTTCGTTTTCTAGCGATAACGTCAGCGACCTTTCGCCGGTCCGAGCATTCGCGGGTTTATTACGCCTCGATTGTCGTGCGAGCGGGATTCGCAAAGCTGCTTTGGCGGACTTGTCTCCGCTGGCAGGCCTGAAACTCACCACTCTGCAATGCTACGGCACTATCGTCTCCAATCTGTCGCCACTTGCCGGGATGCCGCTGACGTACCTGAATTGCAACGGAACAAAAGTAGCCGATCTATCGCCATTGCATGGTATGCCGTTGCGGGATTTCGATTGCGGACAAACTCAAGTTGCCGATCTATCGCCGCTCAAAGGGTCGCCGCTGCGAAACATACAGGCCAACCAGACGCCCGTATCCGATCTGTCGCCGCTCCTGGGAATGCCCTTCCTTGAAAGACTCATTGTTCCCTTCACCCAGGTATCCGAATTGTCGCCACTGCTGGATTGCAAGAGCCTGACCACTTTGATCTTGAGCAAGACCAAAGTCACCGCTGCCGGTGTCGCCGCCGTGCAAAAAGCCCTACCCAATTGCAAGATCGAATGGGACGATCCGGCCAAAGCAGCCGCCGGTCAGCCCAACCAGCCCTGGAACACACCGGCGTTCCAACAATGGGTGAAAGAAGTTCAAGCTCTGCCTGCCGAGAAGCAGATCGAGGCCGTCAGCAAGAAGCTGATGGAGTTGAATCCGGGATTTGATGGGATACTGACGGCTTACGAAGCGAAGCGCACTCCCCGGATCGAGAATGGCGTGGTGACCGAGTTGAATGTTTCTACGGACAGCGTTTCGGATATCTCGGCGGTTCGGGCGTTGGCAGGATTGAGGAAGCTGCGATGCGTCGGCGGCGCGAGCCTCAAAGGCGCCTTGTCCGACATTTCACCGCTTCAGGGCATGCCGCTAAAGGAGCTTGAATTTAGCTCCAACTTAAAGTTGTCCGACTTGTCGCCACTGCACGGGCTGGAGCTGACACGGATGACGTTTATTTACACCAAGGTTTCGGACCTCTCGCCGCTCAAAGGAATGCCATTGAAAATCTTGAGTTGCGGAAGTAATCCGATCGCAGATTTGTCGCCGCTGGAAGGAATGCAACTGACGAATCTGAATTTCGGTTCCACCAAGGTTTCCGACCTATCGCCGCTGCGAGGGATGCCTCTGAAAGATTTAGGATGCTACTCCAACTCAGTATCCGACCTGGCGCCGCTCGCAGGCATGCCACTGATGTTTTTGAATTGCAGGGACACCACGGTGAGTGATTTGTCGCCGTTGCAGGACTGCAAGAGCCTCTCGTCCCTAAGTGTGAAAAACACCAAAGTTACCGCTGCCGGTGTCGCCGCCGTGCAAAAAGCCCTACCCAATTGCAAGATCGAGTGGGACGATCCGGCCAAGCCGACGACGCCGGAGCCTGCTACTCCCAGCACCAAGTAGACGTAAGCGCGGCAAAGCCGCGGCCAAACGAAGAAGCTTTGGCCGGATAGGGACGAGAATGAACGGAAATGAGAAACCAAAACTAAAACACGAAATGGAACGGGGATTCGTCGCGCTGTGGTTCTCAGACCGGCTTGATGCGGACCGTACTTCCGAAGGATATGCGCATGGTCGCGCGGATGCTGGCCAGGGCGTTCTCGCGACTGAGTCAGCCAATCGTGCGGATGTCGGTCAACGTCGCACGCTGAGTAGCAACCGTGACGCCGCCGCCCCGCTCAAAGAGAACCAGCTCCCGAGATGCACCGCACCAGGCGCCCCATGCCATTAATCGGGTCGCCATCCGATCGAAGTAACCTACTCCACGTACACGGCGTAGACGCGGACGTCGCCAGCATCCGGAAACCGCACTTTCAACGCGATCGCCTGGTTGGCCGGCCCTCGCTCGTCGCCGGTGGGCCAGACGATCGGCTGACGGACGCCCGGCGCTGCGATCCGCGCGGCCGCGTCTCCCGAATAGCCAGCGATCGGGCGATCGAAGTCGTCCAGCAACTCGACCAACAGCGGATGCTCGGCCGAAACCCCTTCGACATTCACCAGCAGTCGCCGGCCCGGCGAGCTGGCGCCGGCCAGCGCCGTCACGAAATGTCCCGGATCATGGGGTGATCGTCGAGCCAAGTATCCGAAGCCATCGCGGCGCAGCGCCGCCAAGCCGATCTCCTGCGAGCGGAATTGCCCTTCGCAGTCCCAATTCGCATACCAGAGGTACGTCTGATCGCCGACGTTGGCGAAGGCATGGCCTTGCAGCAAGGCGATTGAATCCCACTGGCCCTGGTCGCCGCGAGGAATGACTTTGAAGTCGGACACCGGCTCGCGGAAATGCAGGCCGTCGTTGCTCACGACAAGCCCCAAGTCCATTCGCATGCCATACAGATGCGATGAGCCCTTCGGACGCTCCTTCGGCCCGTCCTGCCACATGCCGTACAGACCGACCAGCACGTTGCCGCGGTTCCACAGCCCGGCACCCATGTGGGTTTGCTGACCGTCGACCTGGGGATGCGTCGTCTGGCCCGCGCGAGCGAAACCCAACGCTTTGGCCTGCGACCAATGCAACAGATCGGGTGAGCGGAAGATGGTCATCACGCGGCCGGCAGGGCTGCCGTCGGCCAGCCACGACCAGGGCGTAATTTGCTGCCCGGCCGCATAGTAAAAGTTGCCAAAGCGATAGAGCGAGGAGACCTCGAACTTCTCGTTCACCGCCGGCCGATTGCCCGGCACCCGCCAGCGCAGCCCATCGGCACTCGTGGCACAGACCATGGCACACAATCGTTTTTCAGTCGATCCGACGTCGCGCACGCCGCCAGCCACCTCGCTCCACGGCACGTGGGCAATGAAGGCCGACTTGTAGGGGCGGCTGGGGTCGGCGTCGTCCGGGTCGTACAGCACCGAGAGAAAATCGTCGACGCGCGTGAGATTGAAATCGTCGGCTTCGATCAGGCAGATATTGTTCTGGCGGTTGCCGTTGAACTCGACTAAGCCCAGCTCCGGCTTGGTCCAATGCACGCCGTCGCTGCTTTCAGCGTAGCACATGGGACGCCAGTAACCTGGTGCCTGGCCGCGCTCGATCTTCCGCTGCGACATGCCCAGGTACCACATGCGGAACTTATCGCCGATCCGCAAGACGCTGCCGTAAAGCACCGCGTGGCCGTGGTCCGGCGAACCCTCCGGCCCACATCGCAGGACCGGATTGTCCGGGTGCTTTCTGGCTTCGACCAGCGTCAGTTGCAGGTTGTCGCGCAACGGGATCGAGTGATCATCAAAGGCGAAGAAGACGTTCTGGGCTGAGCTAGCCGGCGCCGCGGAAGAGGAGGCCGGTTCGCCCGCTTGCAGACTCGCTACAAGCAACACCAGGGAAACGATGCCGCCACCACGCAGCGGCCCCTGTAGACCGAATCGAAGCATCTATTGCCTTCCCTTCTTCGATATTTCCCATCTAAGGGTGAGCATTTTCTCGTAAATAGGGCGTTTGCATCGCAGCAAACTCCGATCGAGCTATTGACCTACTCGCCAAACCGTCAGCGACCAACCAAGACAGGCCCTGGGAGACGTTGCCGAGGAATTGAGGGCGAATCACGTTTTTCGTGAGCCGCCGCTCGAAACAGCCCAGCGACGAACTTGAACAGGGCCGACGATCTACTTCGTGTCGGAAGCGGCAGGCTCAGGCGTTTTCGGCTTGGCACCCTCTCCGGCAGGAGAGGCTGATGTCGCTCCGTCCCAATCGATTTTGCAATTCGGCAGGGTTTTTTGCAGGGCGGCGACGGTGGCGGAGGTGACTTTGGTTGATTTGATGTTCAGGGATTTCAGGCTCTTGCAATCTGCGAGCGGCGATAGGTCGGAAACCGGCGTGGAGTTGCATCTCAGGTCGGTCAGAGGCATCCCTTGCAGCAGCGACAGGTCGGATACCTGGGTGTAGCCGCAATTCAGGGACGTCAGTCTCATCCCTAGCAGCGGCGAAAGCTCAGAAACCTGCGTGCCCCCGCAATTCAGGAAGGTAAGTTTCATCCCTTGGAGCGGTGACAGGTCGGATATCTGCGTGTTGTCGCAATATAGGGTCGTCAGGGGCATCCCTGCGAGCGGCGCAAGGTCAGATACCGACGCATAGGGGCACCGCAGCGTCGTCAGTTTCATCCCTTCGAGTGGCGACAAGTCGGACATCTTACCCTTCCTGGCACCGCTGGCTCTACAATCAAGAACCGTCAATCCCGCCAATGCCCGCACCGGCGAAATGTCGAATACGTTGTCGGTTAAGAACGTAAACTCCGTGACCACGTCCTTCTCGATCTTCGGCGTCACCTTCCCATCGAAACCTGGATTCAACTCCTGCAACTTCTTGACCACCGCCTCCACTTGCTTCTCAGCGGGCAGGGCGGCAACTGGCTTCATCCAGGCCTGGAAACCGGGATCGTTCAGCGTGGTGATCCGCTTGCCGAACTCGCCTGCGTCGTATCGCTTCCAGAACTCATTGGGTGGGAACTGGTGCTTTTCGCTCGCGTCGAAGCCGACCGCCGAGAGGGTCTTCATCTGGCGGATTACGTCCATCCCCTTGGTGATGTTCTTGGGCGTGAAGAGAAGTTGAGTCAGATTCACCCCTTGCAGCGGAGACAAGTCGGTTACCTGGGTGCCGCCGCAACGGAGAGTCGTCAGTTTCATCCCTCGCAGTGGAGACAGGTCGGAGATTGGCGTGTTCGCGCAACCCAGGAACGCCAGTTTCATCCCTTGGAGTGGTGAAAGGTCAAGAGTTTTCGTGCCTTCACAATTCAGGACCGTCAGCGGCATTTCTTTGAGCGGCGACAAATCGGACACCGGCGTACTGTAACAATACAACTGCCCCAACTTCATCCCTTCGAGCGGCGACAGGTCGGATACCTGGGTGTAGCCGCAATGCAGGACCGTTAGGTTCATCCCTTGCAACGGTGACAGATCGGACAACTTTCCGTTTGCACAGTAGAGAATCTTCAATCCCCCCAACGCCCGCACCGGGGAAATATCGGTCACGTTGTCGGTGACAAACCCCAACTCCGTCACCACGCCCTTTTCGATCTTGGGCGTGCCTTGCCCTCCGAAACCAGTCACCTTCCCATCAAAGCCCGGATTCAATTCCATCAACTTCTTGGCGACGGCTTCCACCTGCTTCTCGGCGGGCAGAGCTTGCACGTCCTTCATCCATTGCTGGAAGGCTGGGTCGTTGAACGTCGTGATGGGTTTGGCTGGAGTGAGGGGCTTGGCAGGATCGTCCCATTCGATTTTGCAATTCGGCAGGGCTGTTTGCAGGGCGGCGATGCCGGCGGGGGTGACTTTGGTGCGCTGCACCATTAAACTGCCGAGTGTCGTCAAGCGCGTCAACGGCGACAGGTCGGAAACAGACGTTTGGACGCATCCCAGCGACGTCAGTTTCATCCCTTCGAGCGGTGAAAGATCTGACACCTTGGTGATATTGCAGTCCAGGATCGTCAGCGGCATCCCTTCGAGCGGTGAAAGGTCGGATACCTGGGTGGCGTAAAACCTCAAACTCGTCAGTTTCATCCCACGCAAGGGCGAAAGATCGAAAACCTGCGTCGCACTGCAATTCAGTAGCATCAGCTTCATTCCTTGCAGGGGCGACAAGTCGGACACCTGCGTGTCGGCAAAGCCCAGATTGGTCAGTTTCATCCCTTGCAGGGGTGAAAGGTTCGACAATTGTCCCTTGTTTGGATTGCGGCCAGAGCAGTTCAGCGCTCGCAATTCCACCAACGCCCGCACCGGCGAGATGTCCGCCACGTTGTCGGTGTAGAAGTACACGGCCGTGACCACGCCGTTCTCGATTTTGGGTGTGACTATTCCAGTGAAGCCGGGATTGAGTTCCTGCAACTTCTTGGCAACGGCTTCCACCTGCTTCTCGGCAGGCAGGGCGGCAACGGTCTTCATCCATGCCTGAAAGGCGGGATCGTTGAACGTTGTGATGGGTTTGGCTGGAGCGATGGGTTTGGCCGACCCGTCCCATTCGATCTTGCAGTTCGGCAAGGCTTTTTGCAGGGCGGCGACCGAGGCAGCGGTGACTTTGGTGTTGTTGACTAGCAGGGATTTTAGGCTCTTGCAATCGTGCAGCGGCGACAGGTCGGATACCGGCGCGTTACTGCACTTTAGGGTCGTCAGAGGCATTCCCCTGAGTGGCAGCAGGTCTGACACCTGCGTGCTGCTGCATGACAGCAGCGACAATTTCATTCCTTGCAGGGACGATAGGCTAGCGATTGCCGTACTGCTGCAATACAGACTACCTAGAGGCATTCCTTGAAGGGACGACAAATCGGACACTTGAGTGTTAGTGCAAGCAAGCATGCTCAATGTCATTCCCTGCAATGGAGACAAGTCCGATAGTGTGCCTTTCCCTGAACCGCTTCCATCGCATTGCAGAGCCTTCAACCCCGCCAACGCCCGCACCGGCGAAATATCGGTCACATTGTCCGAGAAAAACCCAAGTTCCGTGACTACGCCGTTCTCGATCTTGGGAGTGCCCTTTATCTGACCTTGCGACAGGCCACTGCCCACCTTCCCATCAAACCCCGGATTGAGTTCCATCAACTTCTTGACGACGGCTTCCACCTGCTTCTCGGCAGGCAGGGCTGGAGTGGCTTTGACCCACTGCTGGAAGACGGGGTCGAGGTAGGCGAGTTTGGCGGGAGCGGCGGGCTTACCGAACTCGCCAGCGTCGTACTTCTTCCAGAACTCGGCGGCGGGCCATTTGTTGTTGCCGTCAATGCCGATGGTTTCAAGGCCGCTCATTTGCCGAAGGATTTCGATTCCCTTCGTTATTTTCTGTGGCTCGACGGTCAGCAGCGTGACGAGTGGCATCCCGGCAATCGGCGACAGATCGGAAACCTTCGACCCGGCGCAAATGAGACTGCCGATCCGCATCCCTCGAATGGGCGAAAGGTCGGTGACCGGCGACCCTTGGAAATTCAGATAATACAGCGGCATCCCTCGTAGCGGCGACAAATCCGATACTTTAGTGGCTGCGAAACACAATTCGGTGATCGGCATTCCCTCCAGGGGAGAAAGGTCGGAGACGTTGTTGTGTCCGCAGGTGAACGTTACCAACGACAATCCACGCAAGGGTGACAAGTCGGACAACTTGCTGTTGTGATTTGGGCTGGAACAGCGCAACCGCTTCAACTCAGCAAATGCCCGAACGGGGGAAATGTCGCTCACCTCCGTGTCGTTCAGCGAGATTCGAGTGACCACGCCATTTTCGATTCTGGGCGTCGGACTTCCGTCCACATCCATCAATTTCCCGTCAAACCCAGGATTCACTTCTTGCAACTTTTTGGCGACGGCTTCCACCTGCTTCTCGGCAGGCAGGGCGGCAACTGTCTTCATCCATGCCTGAAAGGCGGGATCGTTGAAGGTGATGATCGGTTTCGCGGCAGTAGCAGGCTTGCCGAAGTCGCCAACGTCGTATTTCTTCCAGAACTCATCGGGCGGGAATGTTGTGCCGCTGATGGTGCCAACGGCCTTTAGGCTCTTCATCTGGCGGACAACGTCCAGCCCTTTGGTGATGTTCTTGGGCGTGAAAAAAATCTGATTCACGTTCATGCCTTGGAGCGGCGACAGGTCTGACACTTGCGTATTGAAGCAACTCAGAGTCGCCAACGGCATCCCTTCGACCGGCGATAAATCGGAAATGGGAGTGTTGCCGCAAAACAGGGTCGTGAGTTTCATTCCTCGTATCGGTGATAGGTCGGACACCTTCCCGCTGGAACAATTCAGGAACGTCAAAGGCATCCCTTGCAGGGGCGATAGGTCGGACACCTGCGTATAGCCGCAATCCAAGTGCGTCAGAGGCATGCCCTCCAATGGCGACAAGCTGGATACTTGCGTGTTGCTTAAACCCAGTCTCGTCAGTTTCATCTTCCTCAACGGCGACAAGTCGGACACCTGCGTGAAGGCACACAACACG
This sequence comes from uncultured Planctomycetia bacterium, assembly GCA_963807715.1. Lineage (GTDB taxonomy): Bacteria > Planctomycetota > Planctomycetia > Pirellulales > PALSA-1355 > CAWECK01. The sequence goes on along the minus strand of CAWECK010000003.1, from coordinate 160,810 downwards.
ATCCTCAGTTTCATCCCTTCGAGCGGCGACAGATCAACCAGCTTGCCCTTCCCTGGACTGCTCCCAGGGAGATCCAAATCCTTCAATCCACCCAACGCCCGCACAGGCGAAATGTCGGTAGTGTTGTCCGTTGAGAACCCGATCTCAGTGACCACGCCCTTCTCGATTTTTGGCGTGCCTTTCCCTTCCCAGCCCGTCACCTTCCCATCGAACCCCGGATTCAATTCCATCAACTTCTTGGCGACGGCTTCGATCTGCCTATCGGCGGGCATCGCTTGAACTTCCTTCGTCCACGCTTGGAACGCCGGTGTGTTCCAGGGCTGGTTCGGCTGACCGGCAATGGCTGGCTTACCGAATTCGCCAGAGTCGTACTTCTTCCAGAACTCGGCAGGCAGGAACTGATCCTTTTTATCACCACTAATACCGACGTTCGTGAGGCTCTTCATCTGGCGAATTACGTCCAGCCCCTTAGTGATGTTCTTGGGATTGAAGGATAGTCTGGCTAGATTCTTGACCCCTTCCAGCGGTGACAGGTCGGACACCTGCGTGCCTTCGCAATATAGGACCGTCAGCGGCATCCCTCGAAGCGGCGACAGGTCGGAGACTTTTGTATTGACGCAACTCAGAACCGTCAGCGGCATCCCCTGAATCGTCGATAGGTCGGTCACTAGAGTCCTATCGCACCACAGGTTTGCGAGCGGCATCCCTTTCAGCGGTGACAAGTCAGAAAACGTTGTACCAGTACAGCCCAGGTACGTAAGGGGCAGCCCTTCAAGCGGCGATAAATCCGACACTGGTGTGCATCTGCAATATAAGGCGGTCAGCTTCATCCCATGTAGGGGTGACAAGTCAGATAATCTGCCCTTGTCCGGGCTGCTGCCAACACAATACAGATTCTTCAGTCCCACCAACGCCCGTATCGGCGAGATATCGGTCACGTTATCCGTGACAAATCCAACCCTCGTCACCACGCCCTTCTCGATCAGCGGCGTGGCCTCCGCATAGAATCCCGTCAACTTGCCGTCGAAGCCGGGGTTCAACTCCATCAGCTTCTTGCTGACGGCTTCCACTTGCTTCTCGGCGGGCATGGCGGCAACGTCTTTCATCCATGCCTGGAAGGCGGGATCGTTGAAGGTGATGATCGATTTCGCGGCAGTAGCAGGCTTGCCGAAGTCGCCAACGTCGTATTTCTTCCAGAACTCTTCAGGCGGCAGCCTTTCGAGGTAGATCGTTCCAATACTCTTGAGGCTCTTCATCTGGAGGACTATTTCCAGCCCCTTGGTGATGTTCTTGGGCGTGAAGCGAACATCGGTCAAATTCATCCCTTGCAGGGGCGAAAGGTCAGACACATGCGTGTCGCCGAAATGCAGGAACTTCAGCGGCATCCCCTTGAGGGGTGACAGGTCGGACACCTGCGTGCGGGTGAACATCAGTTTCGTCAGGGGCATCCCTTGCAGGGGCGAAAGGTCGGCCAACTTGCTCTTATCAGTGCTGCTGCCATTACAACTCAGAATCTCCAACCCCGCCAATGCCCGAACAGGCGAAATGTCCGTCACGCGATCGGAAAAAAACCACAACTCCGTTACCACGCCGTTCTCGATCTTGGGCGAGCCATTCCCGCCGTCACCCACCTTTCCATCGAAGCCAGGATTCAACTCCTGCAACTTCTTGGCGACGGCTTCGATTTGCTTCTCGGCAGGCAGGGCGGCAACCTGCTTCATCCATGCCTGAAAGGCCGGAGCGTTGAACGTGGCGATTTTGGTGGGAATGGCTGCTTGACCAGGAATCACGCCGCCGTCCCATTCGATCTTGCAAGTCGGCAGGGCTTTGTGAAACGCCTCAACGCCGGAGGCAGTAACTTTGGTTCCCACGAGAGTCAGATCTTGGAGCGATGTTCCCTTGGCGAGCTCCTGTAACCCTTGGTCAGTGATCGCCGTTCCACGCAGGCCCAATAGCTCAAGACCTGGCAGCTTCACGATGGACGGGATTGCCTTGTCGGTGATCTGCGTATCGTTCAAGGCCAACCGTTTTAGGCTGCCCAGATCGCTGAGGGCTTCCAGTCCTTGGTCACCTACGTCGCATGAGATGAGGTAGAGAGTTTGAAGATGCTTGAGCTTGGAAAGACGGACCATTTCGGCATCCGTGACCTTGGTTTTGGCTCCTGCAATCGCCACCGCATAAATCTGAATAGGCGACCGAGGCAGCGATCCAATGTCCGGGATAAAAATGGTCTTCGTAGGCGAAGTCTTGACGTCGATGGTTCCGCCCACGCCCAACACCCACTGGGCGACAGATCGTTCGGCATCGGCAGCAGTAGCCGGCTGACTGGGCGTCACGCCTGCGTCCCAGGTGATTTTGCAGGCCGGGAGAGCTGTTTTCAGAGCCGCAACGCCGGAGGCTGTGATTGCGTTTCCCGTGATGTTGAGAACTTTGAGAGACGTTAAGCGGTTTAACTCGGCAAGTCCGGCATCGGTCATCGTTCCAGTAGACAGGGTCAATTCAGAGATTTGAAGTAACTGAGATAAATCCTTGGCTGATGGGTCATTCACGCCGCCAAGATAAATCTTCTTTAAGTTCGGCAGTGAAAGGAGGGCTGGAGAGAGTTGATTGGGGGCCAGTGATAGGTAATTGAGACCTGTCAACGAACTGAGCGTGCCAAGCTTTTGGGCAGTGATCTTAGTTTTCTCAACGGACAACTGCTCCAGTTCTTTCATTTTTAGGAGAGAGGGCAAGCAGTTGTCGGATAGATCGGTGTATCCGAGGAGTAGGCTCGTTAGATTGTTAAGTCCTGCGAAACGCTCCAGGTCTTCGTCTTTAACGGCTTTACAGGAGCGCAGATCGACTTTCGAGATCGATAGGATGCCGGCAGGCAATTGCCCGCCTTTCGGCACGTCCTGGCTTCTCCCGTTGATGATAACCGTCAAGGAACCGCCCACCCTCAACACCCATTCGGCGACGGCTCGTTCGGCATCAATTGGAGAGTTTGAGGTCGTCGATGCTGTGGCCGTCGCTGCCACCTTGAGCGGGACTAACGTCGCCTTGATCTCCGTCTTGCCTCCCGACGCCATCTCGAACGTCTGCCCGAAAACGGTGAACCCATCCTTCTCCACCTTGAGTTGGTGCTTGCCGGGATCGACGGAGATGGAAATGGTTCCTTTGTTGCCCGGCTGGGTGATCTCGACGATGCCCTGCTCGTTTAGCACCTGCACCGTCGCATCGGGCTGATTGACTTCGACGATCAAGGTGCCGTCCTTCGTCTGCATCTTGAAAATAAAGCCGGCCAGCAGAACCATGACGCCCAGGACGCCCGCACCGACCAGCAGCAGTCTGTTGTTCTTGGAGCCCGCTTCGCTAGCAGGTTTGACGGCCTTTTTCGTTGGCTCGGACTTGTGGGTCGTTTGAGTAGGAATATCGTTGAGGAACGTCAAGGCACTGTTATCGACATTCGTGCTGGTCGATTGCTGAAGGCTGAGAGAAGTTGGCTGGCCGCCGCTGCACCTTTCCAGATCGGCGATCACTTCCGTCATCGACTGGTAACGGTCTTCGACCTTCTTGGCAACCATCTTTTCAAAGACGGCTTCGAGTTCATCGGGGACTTCCGGCAGAATGTCTTGCAATGAAGGGATCGGATCGAACTGGTGGGCGATGAGTTTGGACGTGATCGAGTCGCAGATGTACAAGGGCTTGGCGATCAGCAAGTAATAGAGCGCGCAACCCAAACTATAAATGTCGGCCCGTGCGTCGGCTTTGTGCGTACTGCGGGCCTGTTCCGGGGCCATGTAGTCGACGGTTCCCATCACGGCCCCGGTGCCGGTTAGTTCGGCCTGGGTCGCTACATCGCCACCTGCTTCTATTCGAGCCAACCCCATGTCGAGGATTTTGACGGTGCCTTCCTTGTCCAACAGCAGGTTGGCGGGCTTGATGTCCCGGTGAATGACACCCTTTTTATGTGCGAACTCCAATCCCTTGGCGGCTTGCAAGATGTAGTTGCTGGCTTTGGCGACCGAGAAGGGCCCCTCTTTTTTGACCAAGGCGGAAAGATCTTTGCCTTCTACATGCTCCATGACCAGGAAGTGGACGCCATTGGACTCGTCGGCGTCAAAAGCCGAAACGATGTTGGAGTGCAACAGCTTTGAAGCAGCCACGACCTCACGCTGAAACCGGGCCGCTGCGGCGGCATCCTTCAGCATGGCGGCTGGGAGCATTTTGAGTGCGACAACCCGCTCCATGCGGCGATGCTGGGCTTTGAAAACCTGGCCCATGCCGCCCGCCCCGATCTTGTCGAGGAGAGTGTAGTTGCCGAGGATTAGTGACTCGCCCCGGTCCTGTGCGAATTGCTGAGCCTGAAACTTGGTCAGAAGGTTCTGCTTGTACAGTTCCCGCAGCAGTTCTTCGCCGTCTTTCGGTGCTGCCTTGGGCGGAATGAATTCCTTGAGCTTACCAGCGGCAACGATGCCGCTGTCTTCGAGTTGCTTGACAAGGATTTCGAGGGCAAGGGCCATTGGCGGAATCCGGGCGGCGGAAATCGAACTCCGATTATAGCCTTCCCTCTGTTGGAAAAAAATGCCACCAAGTCCGTTGCACTGCAAACCCGTCGATTCTTGTGTTTTTGACAACATTTTCTTGTTTGGCGAACCGTCCGGCCTTAACGCGAACGAGGTTTCGCCGCAATTAGCGACGAATGCCGTCTCCGCGATCTCCGCGCCTCCGCGTGAACAAAACACGTTGAAAAAGATCACGCGGGAGGCGCGGAGGGGAGAACGACCACGACCGACGGGTGCGGCGTGGAGCGATCACTCGTGCTCTCGTTCAACATTGGGTTGCGGCCTTTCGGCTGCGCTAGGATGAATTGTTTGCGATTTGCCGCCCACGACCCCCGCAGCCACGTCATTGCCGGCCCGATTTACGCCCTACGGCCGCACCCTCGCCGACTGTGTTCTCCGGCCGCTGCGGCACCACCGGGGAATCGCCGATTAGAAAATGCCCGGCGGCATCGATCATGCGACGGCATTTCCAAGCGGCTGGTGGCTCGGCTCCTAGCCAACGTGGCGTCAGACGCTTCGGCTGCGTTATACTAGCGCCCGATCCTGGCTCGACGTGAACGGCAGCGGAGCTGGGTCGTTCGGGCCAACGTCCTGCCGTCATTCGTAGGAGAGCATCGATGAACGTGATCTGCCCTCCGCTCCGGCATTCCGCCCTTATCGTTGCTTGGGCGCTGCTCAGCCACTCCGGCGGCTTGAAAATGGCGACTGCCCAAAACAGCGCCGACAAAGGAAAGCCCGCGCAAGCAGCGGCAGCCGTCAGCGAACCGATCCAAATCAAGACAGGCCTGGGAACGTTGGCTGGCACGCTGCATCTGCCGAAGTCCAACGGGCCACATCCGGCGATCATTTTCATTCACGGCGATGGGCCCACCGATCGGACTTGCGGGGGTTATTACAAACCGCTTTGGGATCGCTTTTTGAGCGTAGGCTATGCCTGCATGTCGTGGGACAAGCCCGGGGTGGGCCAGTCCACGAGTGCCGGCGGCGGCTATAGCCGGCAGAGTTATTTCCAGCGAGCCGTCGAGCTGCGCCGGGCGTTGGATTACCTGAAGGCGCGACCCGACATCGATCGCGAGCGAATCGGTTGTTGGGGTATCAGTCAGGCAGGATGGATCGTGCCGATGGTCGCCTCCCGGACCAAGGACATTGCCTTCATCATCGTCGTTTCATGCCCCGGCCAGACAGCGGCGGTACAAAGCGAATACTGCCAGCACTGCCGATTGCTCGACGAGGGCGCTTCCCAAGATGCAGCCAAGAGTGCCGCCGGTCTGATGCGGTTTTCGCTGCAATTCCTGCCGAGCCCTGCACCCTCCGAGGCGTTTTGGGAATATCTTGCGGGGAAGAAGCCTGGCTATACCGAAGAGACAGCCAAGTCGCCCGAGTTTGACGGAAGCCTGCTCATCGATCCGGCGCCGCTGCTGGAACGAGTTACGTGCCCGGTATTGGCCATCTTTGGAGCTAAAGATCGAAATGTCGATGCAGCGGCGAGTGCGCGAGTTTACCAGCAGAGTTTCGAGAAGGCGGGGAACAAGCGAGTCACGATCAAGACGTTCGCCGATGCCGATCATATCCTGTTCGCAACCAAGACGGGATCGATAAAAGAAATGGGGAGCAGTTTCCAGCAGAAGCCTTATGTGGCCGGCTATTTAGACGTCATGTCCAATTGGCTGCGAGACCTTCCCACGGCCGAAGCGGCCAAGGAATGACTTCTGTTCAACGTGTGGCTACGCAGATTGGCGGAAATGCGATTATGACGACTTTGCACGGACACTGATTCGGCTCGCCGTAAGGCACCGACCCAACACCCGTCCGATAGACGGAGGCAGCCACCGACGAATTCAGGTCATGCGGTAACCAACCCTCGAATATCAGGGTGATCTACCGTCGTTGCCGGCTTTGGCGAACCTCCTCCAAAACACGATGAAGTAAAAACTCAAACGAAACACTTACTTGACTGGTCCAAACATATCAGAATGATGGTCATGGACGAAAACCGGAAGTCCCGCAGGCCATTTGTTCGGAATCACTATTTGCCGCAGTGGGCCCATCGGATTTGCAACGCATTGCTGACGGCGCTAGTGGTTCTTCTGCCGACCATCTACGTGTTTCCATTGCGGTTCGCGTTGACCGCGGACGTTGCTCTGTTCTTCCTGGTCGTATTCACAGGGCCGAACAAAATCTCTTTCGTGGAAGGAATTGCCGGGGAAGATGGGTATGTCGATCTGGACGACAAGCTATGACCCATCCTCGCCGCCGCTGGCCCTTCTTTTCGTTGCGGTCGATGTTCGTGGTGGTCGTAGTAGTGGTGGACGTCTTGGTCCTCGTAATGGCCCCTCCTCAGCGTCAAGGAGAAGTCGGTCGTGGCGTACAGCCATTCACTTGCCAACCGGGTTCGTCATGCGTTGCGGAACCACCGGGGCATCGCTGAAAAGAAGATGTTCGGCAGCATTGTCTTTTTGCTGCACGGCAATATGCTCGTCGGCGTCTGGCAGGCGTCGTTGATCGTTCGCCTCGGCCCCGACCAGGCAGTCGAAGCATTGAAGCAGGATTATGTCCGAGAGTTCGACGTGACTGGGCGACCCATGAAGGGCTGGATCATGGTCGAACCAGACGGCCTGGACAGTGACAAGCAGTTGGCCGAGTGGATCGAAGCGGCGAAGAGGTTCGTGGAAACGCTGCCGAGTAAGTAAAATCGACGCAGCCGATATCACCTAAGCCAACCGAGACTACCACATGGATGACGAAGAATTCCTCCGACGCTTTGAGGAATGCACGCTCCCATTCGATCAGTGGACGCATCGCTCACATGTGAAAGTTGCCTTTCTCTATCTGCGGCAGTTTCCATTTGACCAAGCTCTCGTCCGAATCCGATCTGGAATCAAGAAGTACAACGCCGCCAATCAGGTTCCCGAAGGACCGACCAGCGGCTACAACGAGACGACGACCCAGGCGTTTCTGCGGCTAGTCGCTGTGACCATGCAAGCATACGGTAAAGCATTTTCTACGCCGAACGCCGACAGCTTTTGCGATACTCACCCGCAACTGATGACCAGATGTGCCCTGCGTTTCTTCTACTCGCCGGAAACACGAATGCACCCTCTCGCCAAAACCGAATTCGTCGAACCCGATTTGGCCCCGCTCCCGACGCTGCCGGTTAGGTCTGACTCTCTGTGAGCGCCGAAAGCCACCGAGGCGTGGTCGATGTCGGCAAGCTTCAACCGCCTTCGCTGATCCGCCCCACTCCTCGGCCCCGCATCTCCAGCCATTCATCAGGTCGATCCCCAAGGTCGCCTCGGAGCGGGTAGGTATTTTCAAGGGACGAGTACGGTGCCATCATCGGCCAGCGGAAAATGCGGATTCCAGCAGACCTCCCACAAGTGGCCGTCCGGGTCGGCGAAATAGCCGCTGTGCCCGCCCCAAAAGACATCCTGAGCGGGCTTTGATGATCTTCCCGCCCGATGCTGCGGCCAATGCCAGAACCTCGCTGACCTCGTTCCGCTCCCTCACATTATGAGCCAGCGTCACGCCCCGGAATCCGTGCCCTTCGTCCGGCACCTGGGCGTCTTCCGCCAGCTTGTCCCAGGGATACAAGGCAAGCACCGTTCCACCCATTTTGAAAAAGGCGATGCTCTCATTGCTGGCCGAGGATGGCGAGAACCTCAGACCGTCCCGGTAGAATTTCACCGAACGTGGCAAATCTCGGACGCCAAGGGCGATCATGCTGATGCGGGATTCCAAGGATCACCTGCCGTTTCTGGAAAAAGCGACAAGATGCGTTCGCCCTCTTGGTCGGACATGCTCATTAGGCACTCCTCACTTCTGCAGCCTGTGCATCACCGACCAGACCTCGTGCAGCGAATGCTCATAATCGACACCGGCTCGCCCCTGATGGTCGGCGACCTCCGACTTGAAATTATCGTAGTCGGTTTCCTCGGCCAGTCCCGCAAGCACCTGCATCCATGCAGACTTCTGCACGAATAGCCGGTAGCAGACTCGGTGGTTCGCCTGGATACGCTTGGTCAATGCAAGGGTTGCAATTGGTATAAGGCTGCGATGCAGGCTGCAACGGTGACCGCAGCGCAGACCATGACCACCGCTACCCAGCCTGGTATTGTCTTCTGGCGGGCTTGATATATCGTACTGATGATTCCAGGCACACAGGCCAAGGCCATCAAGTCCCACGCAGCCTCGTGACGAACCATACCTCGGTACACCACGTCGATGATAAGAGGCTATCCGAAAAGTGATCTTGGCGTAAAGTTGAGTGGTGATGGATATTGCGTGCTTCCTCTTCGACACCCAGGAGCACCGGCATGGAAGCCAACACACGCAATAAGTACCCGAGCGATTTGACCGATGAGCAATGGGAACTGATGGAACTGGTAATCCCGCCGGCTAAATCTGGTGGTCGCCCGCGAGGGGTCAACATGCGGGAGGTCATCAACAGCATGCTGTACCTCAATCGGAGCGGCTGCCAGTGGGATATGCTTCCACACGACTTGCTTCCCAAGAGTACCGTGTATGAATACTTCTCGGCGTGGCGTGACAATGGGACTTGGCAACAGATGTTGGACATCCTGCGGCACGCGGTGCGTGAGCAAACCGCTCCCAGCGGAGAGCCCACCCCCAGTGCCGCCAGCATTGACAGCCAATCGGTGAAGACCACCGAGCAAGGAGGAGAGCGCGGCTACGACGGCGGCAAGAAAATCACGGGCCGGAAGCGGCATATTTGCGTGGACACGCTGGGACTGCTGTTGGCGGTGGTTGTCACCAGCGCCGCGATCGACGATGCCGCGGCGGCCCCGGCGGCGCTCGCGCAACTGCGACGCCAAGACTATCCGCGACTGCAAGTGGTGTGGGCCGACAGCAAGTATCACAATCATGCGCTCAACGAGTGGAAAGCGAAGCAGCGACATCTACCGTGGCAATTGGAGATCGTCAGTCGTCCCAAGGAAGCAAAGGGGTTTGTGTTGTTGCCCAAGCGCTGGGTGGTCGAACGCACCTTTGCGTGGCAAGGACGGTCACGCCGCTTGAGCAAGGATTACGAACGCCGACTCGATTCAAGTGAATCCATGGTCCGCATGAGCGCCATACACCTGATGCTTAAACGACTCGAACCGAAGCCAACTTATCCCCTGTTCAAGTACCGTCTTGTAGCGTAAACGTGCTTTTCGGATAGCCTCTAAGTGCGAAGGCGACAAAGATGCAGGCCCATTTGAGGCCGGCATTCTCGACAGCCACCGTCCGCTCGTCCCGCAGAACGCGTTGTTGATTACTCATGATTCCTCGTCCTCCAGAAAAAAGGTGTTCGAGCCGCTTGGTTCGCCACCGACTATGTTGCTGTGGAAGAGCCGTTGTACTGAAATACTTCCTCTACCTTCACACCGAAAGCGGAAGCAAGCTTGAAAGCCAACAACAGGGACGGCACATATTTCCCAGACTCCAGAGCGATGATCGTCTGGCGGGTCACGCCCACCCGCTGAGCAAGCTGCTCTTGTGTCATCTCGCCATTGTGAAAGCGATGTTCTCGAATCCGATTCGTTAGCTCACTACGATCTCGCATCGGAGCCTCCCCTGCCGTATTGTGCCAGCGTGGCGATGGCTTGTATGCCAACAAAAAGCATTAAGCCGAGCCAAACTGCATTCATGACTACCGGCACAGGAACGGCGCCATCGCCGCCGTAAAACGCCAGAGCAAGCATGGACGAGGCGACGAATGCCACCCAGAAAACCGAGTAGGCAATGATCGTGGACCGTCGCTGGATGAGTTGGTCCCGCTCGTCGGCCATCACTTGGCCTCGGTGCCTCCAAAAGAACAGCGGACCAAAGCCCAGGAACCCCAACATTCCAAACCCACCTGCCGCACCTCGTCCTAAGAACGGGTAGAGTGCCAGAACTGTTGCGAAAGCCAAAACGACGATGATGAGGTTGAACAACGCTGCTTTCTGGGTCTGGCACATGGCCTGCTCCTCTGGAAAAAGGCTGCCGCTGAACGCCGACTTGGGGCAGATGTCAATGTATGGCATGCAATACATAATGTAAAGTTTACATTACATTGACTTAAGTACTTCTACAGAGGGGTCATACTCGCCATTTCAGCCCTGGCAGCGACTTTCTAACCGTCCGATCACCGTCGCTTTTATTTCCAAGCTCATTCCCATGACCATCCTCTTCCTCCACGGCTGGCAATCGGTTCCTGGCGGCGTGAAGCCGACCTATCTCAAGGACCACGGGCACACGGTCATCAACCCGAAGTTGCCCGACGAAGACTTCGAGGAAGCCGTGAGGATCGCCCAGGCCGAGTTCGATCAGCGCCAGCCTGATGTCATCGTGGGATCGAACCGGGGCGGTGCCGTCGCCATGAACATCAAAAGCGGCGATACTAGGCCTTAACCAAGCGTAGCCCCTTGGGCATTTTCGGAGGCGGCGCAAAAAAACTCGAAATCCTTCGGTGATTTCCGGCGTATTAGTGATTGTCAGAAAACAACACGCCGCAACTCAAGGAGGATTTCGAGTGAATGCCAGTATCCGCAAATCCCTGGCCCGATGCAAGCGTCGCATCCAGCACCGGTTGCGTCTGAAGCAGTGGCCCGACCAGCCGCGGCCCATGTTCCAGGCCAGCAACATCCGCTATGAGCGTGTCGAGCGCATGCGCGGCTTGGCGGCGGGCGGCATTGGCGCAATCCATCTGCTGGCTCAGCGGGTGGGCCTGGTCCAGGAGATCGACCGGCGTCTGCACCTGCTGAAATATCATCGTCCGTATCATGAAAGCGATCATGTGTTGAACATCGCCTACAACCTGCTGGCCGGCGGTTCGCGATTGGAACATTTGGAACTGCGGCGCAACGACGAGGTGTACCTGGACGCGCTGGGCGCTCAGCGCATTCCCGATCCCACCACGGCGGGCGACTTCTGTCGCCGCTTTACGCTCGATGACGTGGACGATTTGACCACGGCCATCAACCAGACGCGGCTCAACGTCTGGCGACAACAGCCCGACAGCTTTTTCGACGAGGCGACCTTGGACGCCGACGGCACCATTGCCACGACCACCGGTCAGTGCAAATTCGACATGGACATCAGCTACGACGGCCAGTGGGGCTATCATCCGCTCATCGTATCGCTAGCCCAGACGGGCGAACCGTTGTTCCTCGTCAATCGCCCCGGCAGCCGACCGAGCCACGAAGGGGCAGCACACTGTTTGGACCGGTCGATCGCGCTGTGTCGGCAGGCCGGCTTCCGGAAAATCACCTTGCGCGGCGACACGGATTTAACGCAAACCGTCCACCTGGATCGCTGGGACGCGGCGGGCGTGGAGTTCGTCTTCGGCATCGACGCCATGCCGAATCTTGTGAAAATTACCGAGGAATTGCCCCCATCCGCCTGGCAGCCACTCGAACGCCCGGCCAAGTATGAAGTGCGCACCAAGCCGCGGGCCAAGCCCGAGAACTATAAAGAAGAGATGGTCATTGCGCGGGAGTTCGAGAACATCCGCTTGCTGCGGGAAGAGGTTGCCGAGTTCGACTACCGGCCCGTCGCCTGCCGCAAGACCTATCGCGTGGTCGTGGTTCGCAAGCACTTGTCGCACAGCAAGGGTCAGCAGTGGCTGTTCGATGATACCAAGCCGCGATTCTACCTGGCCAATGACCGAGACAGCTTGCCGGTGGCCGTGGTGCGCAAGGCGAACCGGCGTTGCAACCAGGAGAATCTGATTGCCCAGTTGAAGGGCGGCGTGCGGGCGTTGGACATGCCGGTCGACAATCTGGTGAGCAATTGGGCCTACATGGTGATGGCCGCGTTGGCTTGGACGCTCAAGGCCTGGTCGGCGCTGCTGCTGCCGGAGACGGGCCGCTGTTCGCACAAGCTCCAGAGTGAAAAGCTGGCGCTGTTGAAGATGGAGTTCAAGACGTATGTGAACGCCTGGATGCAGATGCCCTGTCAGATCATCCGCGGCGGACGGCGAATCGTGTACCGGCTATTGTCGTGGAATCCGTGGCAAGCGGCGTTCTTGCGGTTGGTCAACCGTTTGCAGCGACCGCTACGATGTTAGCACGGAATAACTTGAAGCCGGAGTCTGGACGCTCCGGTCCGCCGCGGCCCCTAGCCTGAGAAAGATTCCTGCTGATGCCCGATCCGACAACCCGAAGCCTTTCGCCGTCGCCGCTAGGCGTCCGCAGGCTGACGCTGCGCCGCCACGGGCTACGGAAACTCCCACAACAAACCCTTCCGCGTTCGCTTGTTTAAGGACTAGGCTCGTCTTGCTCTGTCCGGCATCGAAGCAGCGGGGTATCGCATTACCAGGAAGTCAGCTGAGGAGAACTGACCATGTTTGCACGCCACGGTTTGGAAAGGATGTTGTTCGTCGTCATGCTGGTCACTGCCCTGCGCTCGAACCCTACGGCCTTGGCAGCGGACAAGGATAAAGCAACGCCGGAACGTAAAGCCGCTGGCATTCTGCTCGACAGGAAGGACAACTCGATTCTCGTCAAGGTCGATGGTGAAGGCGAGCCGGTCACCTATTTCGTTGATAGCGCCGACAAGAAACTGGCCGAAGTTCTGAAAGCCATTTTCGGTGTCAGCCGAGTGCAATTGACGTACAAAACAGACGGGGAATCACGGAAGCTCGTCAGCATCAAAAAGCAAGTTTTTAAAGCCACCGGAACCGTAACGGGTGTGGTCGTCAAGAATTATGGCTGGTGGGTCGAGGTAAAACCCAAGATCGGCGTGTCCGATGGTTATGCCTGCAATTTTCCGTTCGACCAGAACAAGGACATGATGGAGCGGCTAAAAGGGTTGCAAGAAGGCGACTCAGTGACAATCAGCTTCACCACGGACTTTGAACGGCATCGCATCCAGACGCTCCAAAAGAATCCTACACCGACCGACATCGGGGCATCAGCGCAGAAACGAAACTCCGCATCAAAAGTGGATAAAGATGCCTCAATGCAAGGAGGAATGGCCGCTGGAATTTATATCGACGGGCGGGGCGACTGGATCACCGTCAAGGCCGATGGCGAGGATGAACCTGTCAAGTACGTCATTGATTCCTCCGACAAGAGACTGCAAGAGGCGTTCAAATCGGTTTTTAACGCCTGTCGAGTGCAACTGACGTATAAGACGGAGGGTGACTCACGGCGGCTGGTCAGTATCTCAAGACAAATTCTCAAAGACTCTGGAACAGTGACGGGCGATGTCGTGAAGGTCTGGAACAAGTTCTGGGTCGAGGTAAAGCCCAAGAAGGGCGTTGCCGATGCTTACGCTGCTGGCGCTAACTACAACGACAAAGCCTTCATGGGAAAGCTGAATGGGCTGCAACCCGGGAACTCGGTGACGATCACGTTTAACACTGACTTCGAGCGGCACCGCATCGTAGAAATGCGGATAAATCCTCCGAGCCCGTCAAAAAAGGGCAGTACGTCTCGATCTGAATCACCTCCCAAGAATTGAGAGAGGCCGTCCGCATCGCCCAGGCGGGTTCGATCAGCGCCAGCCCCAGGTTGTGGGTGGATCGCCCCGATCATGTCGAGCATCGAGTTGCCGCACCGACCTACTTGAGTTCAGACGTGCAATGACCGCAGCGTGTGGCCTTGATGGGAACACTCATCAGGCAATGCGGGCAGTCTTTCGTGGTCGGTGCGGTGGCGACTTTGGGGTTTTTGAGCCGGTTCATTTGCTTGATGACCATGAAGATGGCGAACGCCACGATCACGAAGTCGATCACAGTATTGATGAACACGCCGTACTTGATCGCTACGGCTGGAGCGTTGCCAGACGCTTCCTTGATGGTGAAGGCAAGGTTTGAAAAATCGACGTTGCCCATCAGCACGCCCATGGGCGGCATCAAGACATCCGTGACTAAAGATGAGACGATCTTGCCGAACGCACCCCCAATGATGATGCCCACGGCCATGTCCAAGACATTGCCTTTCATCGCAAAGTCTTTGAACTCTTTCAGTATTCCCATTTGCAGCCTCCAGAAATAACCCCGGTTCACGCCAACGCTGGCTTGCCATGTTCGCTTCCTTGCAACACGGTGCTCACAGCCTCAACGATTTCCTTCCAGGCCGCTCGTGAGTCGGCCAGTCGCCGTTGCCCCTGCTTCGTGACCCGATAGACAATCCGGTTTCTGCCGCCACAGAGTTCTCGCTTGCTGGCAAGGAGTTTCTGCTCCTCCAGTCGATGCAGCACCGGATAGATGCAGCCTTCGCCAAAGTCGAGCCTCATGGCCGATGCCTCCCGGATTGCTTGCACCAAGTCGTAACCGTGCATTGGTCGCCGGTCGAGCAGTTGCAGGACCAGCAGTTCCGGGACGCCATTCACAAAGTCAGGGTTTGTCTTCTTGATCGACATGCCGGGTCTTATACATTGAACCATTAGGTAATGGCAAGAGGAGTTTTCCTGTTGCTGCACCAGACACGTCAGGATGTCGTCTCCGTACGACTCGGTAGACATCAAAACCAGCCGACTTGCAACCTGATCGTCAGCGGCATAACCTGAGCAAGTATCCACGCACTCGGCACGAGAGAACAATCATGAAATCAACGATGATCTACGGCAGTTTCGTACTCGTCTTGCTCCTAGCCCCCTGCACCTGGGCTGACGACAGCCAATGGCAGACGATCTTCGATGGCAAGTCGCTCGACGGCTGGAAAGCCGCCGACCACGACGAGTGCTTCAAGGTGGAAGATGGGGCCATTGTCGCCGGTGGTGGCCCGATGACTCATCTGTTCTACGTCGGGCCGGTGGGTAACCACGACTTCAAGAACTTCGAGTTGAAGTTGGAAGTCATGACCAAGCCCGACTCGAACGGCGGCATTTTTTTTCACACGGAGCCACAAAGCGGTGCCTTGAAGAAGGGTTACGAGGCTCAGGTCTGCAACACCCACAAGGACAAGCGGCGAACTGGCAGCCTGCTCGTCATCAAGGACATCATGGACACGTCGCCCGTCAAGGACGACGAATGGTTCGAGTTCGACATCCTCGTTTCTGGCAAGCAAATCGTCCTCAAGGTCAACGGCCAGACGACCGTGGACTACACCGAGCCGGAGAATCCTGAACGCCCCAAAGGCCGTGAAGGACGAGTCCTTTCGCAGGGCCAAATCGCTCTCCAGGCCCATGATCCCAACGGCAGGGTGTTCTACCGGAACATCAGGATGAAGGTTCTGCCGGATTGATCGGCTTGCGATGAATCAAATGATCTTCCCCTTTAAACGATAAGTGGTGGCCCGTGCGGCGATGATCTTCTTTGCCATGTAAATCGCTCATCGGTGAAACGGCTGCAAGGGCGTATGCGCATGTGCTTTCTGAGCCTTGCGAGGGGTTCGGTTGGTATCCTACCCTACTCGCATCGACCTCTGCGACTGCTTCGACCGGGATCATCCGAGAGTGCCAAATGGGCGAACCAGAATTCATTGATCCCAGCCAACTCCGACCAGGGCCGATTCGCCACGAGTCGCTGCCGCCTGAAATGCTTGCCAAAATCAAGGCGGTGTTCGACGTTACCGGCAAGTACATCGGCAGCACACTGGAGCCATTGCTGAGTTTGGACGCTTAATTGCATTTCCGGTGTATCACAGGTATGTTGAATCTTGGCTTTTTCAGCCCGGCTATTCAGCCATGCAACCGTTCGTTGGAGGCAATACGATGGTTAATACATCGGTGTTCTTCGCGTTTCGGGACAGAATCACCGCCCTAATCGCCGACTATGCCTCGGAGGCTTTGCAGAACGAAATCGATTATCGCAACTGCTGCGCTCTTCCCAAGCTCACCGAATCCCTCGGCATCACTCCAGTTCAGATGAACTCGGAGTTGCAAACCCTAGTTGCCAGAGGTTACGTAACCATTCAAGACGAAACCGCCTTTCCAACTTGGAAGGCGCTGAAAAAGCACTCGAACTTCAAAGGCATTTCGTTGGAAGACGCCAAAGCCATCATTGCACGGCTCAAATTGCCAACGGGGCCGATCTTGAACGAAACGCACGAACAAGACTGAGTCGAGTTGAATCTCCATCACCCACGCAACGCTTGTCAAACAATGCCGGAACGAAAAAGGCCATCCGTTCTAAAAAGAAGGATGGCCTTTTCGATTCTCTAACAAGCAGCAGCAAGGTGTTCTAGTACCCGTAGCCATAACCGCCGTAGGACGGGGCATAGCCGGGGGCTACACCGTAGCTCGGAGCCACACCGTAGCCGGTCCCATAGGCACCGTATCCACTGTTACCATAGTTAGCCGCCCCGTAGCCGTAACCTGGGTATCCGGTGTAATAATTGCCGTAGCCCGCGCCATAGGCGGGATAGCCGGAAGCATAGTAGGGGTTGATGCCGATGCCAACGGACAAACCGCCACCGTAACCACCGTATCCGTAACTGCCATAACCACCACCATAACCGTAACCGCCGCCGTAGCCGCCGTGGTGTCCACCATAGCCGCCGTACCCATGACCATGTGCATCTGCGGTCGCTGCAAATCCCGACATCGCAAACATTGCCACCAAGACCAAGATAATCTTCCTCATATCAGTACCCTCCATTCAAGCGGGCTTTGATTCGTGGTGGCCGAAGCTAACCAGTCCTCTGCAAGATTGGTCATCATGCCATGATTTAAGCGTACCGCAGAAGGGATGCCGACGCCCGAACCTGTCGTTTAATTCAGGTAACTGCCCGAAACACTCGTATTCCTCGGCTCAAACGTACCCGCAGGGCGCCCGCCTGTCGTCGAAAGGATGTCAGCCGAAATCAATTTTCGCCGCAGCTAGGCGGCTAGTCGGTTGCCAACGACACTAAGATCATCGGAGGCTCACCCGCCAACTCGTTTTACCCGATAGCCTATGCTTTCGAGTTCCAAAATAATTCGTTCACGCTGATCTCCTTGAATTTCGATGCGTCCATCTTTGACGGTCCCGCCCGTACCGCACTTTTGTTTGAGCTTCGATGCAAGCTCCACAAGTCCTGCCGCATCGGCGGGAACATCGAACACCGTCGTTACTCCCTTGCCACGCCTGCCTTTTGTTTCTCGACCTACCTTGACGACGGCACCCTTGGGCTTTGCGGTAACGGTTTCCTGTGCGGGAGCAATCTCCTTGGCACCAACGTCTTGCGACAGTGGTTCACGCCGCTTACCGCCGCAGAGGAGCCGAGAAGTCAGGTCCATGACTTCGCTCTCGATCAGGCCGAATATCCCCGGTGCGTCGTCAACATCCCAGAACTCGACCTTCTTAATCCATATCGGGTGACGTTCTTCAAGCAGGGGCAGATGCTCGGTTTGTTGCAGAGCGACGATGTAATCGGCCTTCTCAAGATCGTCCGTGGTAACTTGCGTAGGAAAACGAGCAAATTCCTCGAAGGCCCTGATTTCCTTTTGCTCCAGTTCCTTGATCGCTGATTTTGACATTGGCCCGATGTTGCCCAAGCCCCGATCCAATGCCAAACCTCTGGAAATTGCTCGCCATTTCAGCCCGAGCTTTCCTGCGACGGAGTTGAAGAGAATTTCCGAGAACCGACTGCGGTAGTAGTTCCCGGTGCAAAGAAATAAGACGACCTTTTCGCCTCGTTTTACCATATCGATTAGCACCCGAGGTCAGCCTGAGTGGTCCAACCCAAACATGAGGTAGATCGCCATCAGCAGCCCAATCAGTGCGAGCAGGAAGGCTACGATCATCTCAAGTGACCACGGCCTGAACTGAATTGGCTGCCCTCGTTCAAGCCGCCGAATACGGCACCAGTGCTTGACTGCCGCCGCCACGTTGACGGCAACGCCAAAAACTACCAGCGTGGTGCCAACCCAGAGGGAAAGCGCCGAACGCTGATGTGGCAACAGGTTCGATACCGCCGCCAACTCCCGCAAAAACAGCCCGAACCGAGCGACGACAAATCCAAAACCCATCAGCGCCACGCCCGTTCGCACCCAAGCCAGTAGAGTGCGCTCGGCAGCGAAGTAGGTTCGTGGGTCAAGGCCGTCGTCTCGTTTCTCAGTGTTATCAGTCATCCAGACTCGCCTCGCCAGTTGTTGGGCCACAGACCCATAGGAGCCTCCGAAGGATTCCTGGGAACGTCGATTCTACTGAAAAAGCTTGCCGCTGTGCAGACGGTTCACTTGCTGCATGGTCGTACGATAGTCGGCAACGTGAACCGCAGGGGCGGGTGACCTTTGGGGTCATTTGCGTGACCAATCGATAGGAATGTAATGCGCGGCGACAACGCTATCCCGAACTGGAAGCATGCCGATATTTGAGTATAAAAGTGGCCGTGCCAGCAACGGCTTCGGAATTGCCGCCAAGAAATAAGTACGATAAATGGTCAGATCGCCAATACCTCCCGGCGCGCTGCTTGTATCCTAACCACGTCGAAACGACAATGCGTTCATCAGAACCCTGTCTCATCATCGCGAGCCCACCTGTGTCCAGCCTATCAGCGCACGAACACTGGGCCGATGGGAAGCGGTGCGTCTAGCACGGCGACAGCCGGGATCTCTGCCGACTGTTTCCGCCAGGTTCCTTTAGTTCAGTACGACTGCGAGATGGACTCTGCGCTTCCCTGCACGCTTTGCAGGAAGCGGACGAATCGATGGATGCGAACAAACGAAATCGAAAGCTGTCGCGAGAGGCGTCGAAATAGCACGGCGAAGCACAAGAAATAAGCAGGAGTTAGGCATGACTCGGGATGAAGCAACGAGGCAGATCGTCGCAGCGCGGCAGGAAAAGAAGTTGTCGTGGCGAGAATTGGCCGAGCAGGTGGGACGTCATCCAGTTTGGACGACGGCGGCCCTGCTGGGGCAACATGCAATGTCGTCCGACGAGGCGCGAGCGGCAACCAGCGCTCTGGGCCTGGGCCCCGACGTAGCTGCGGCCTTGCAGGAGTGCCCAATGCGCGGCATTACAGATCAGCCGGTCCCCACGGACCCCACGATTTACCGCCTTTATGAGTTGGTTTTGGTCTACGGACCCACCATCAAGGCGCTGATTCATGAGGAGTTCGGCGACGGCATCATGAGCGCCATCGACTTTTCGATGGATCTGAAGCGTGTGGAAGATCCGAAGGGAGATCGAGTGCTGCTTACGCTGAATGGAAAGTTTTTGCCTTACAAAAAGTTCTAAAGGCGTGTCCGAAGCCCGTCCGTCACACGTCGTGGATCACGACAGTCTTGGCCACTATGAAACGGAGGCAGACCGGCCGGAAGAATGAGCGATCAGATTATTTGCGTGGCGAAACAGCGACAGTTAGCATTTGATAGTGACCGTCAAAATGCGAGACATTGTTTTTTAGGCAGAGCTAGGTTGGCAGGGATTCCTGGTCGTCTTCGTCTGTCCCTATGATCCTAAACCGGAAGCGCGGCTTAAGAAAACGAAGAAAACTCATTCCGCGCTAGACGCGGAGGGGGGGCGCGTTGTTAAAATGGCAAACCGTTCGAGATTGGATTCGTTTCAGGCTCCGTCCAAATGGGAAAGTTCCCCAACTGCGTTTGTTGATCGTGACTCAGCGATACACAATTCAACCGCCAGGTGCTGCACTACTCACCCGTCATTCACACCCAGGAATCGAATCTCGATGAACACTCCGCAAAGCATGCCTCGTCGCCGTTTCCTGCAATTCGCGGCCCTTGGTTCTGCCGCTCTGATCACGACCAACCGTTCACCACGATTGTTTGCCGAGCAGCCGGCCGACCCTTATCGCGGGCTGAAGATGGGCGTGGCTTCGTATTCGCTCCGCAAGTTTACGCTGGATCAGGCCCTGGCCATGACTCGCGAACTGGGGCTGAAATATATTTGCCTCAAAGACATGCATCTGCCGCTGAAGACCAGCGAAGAGGAACGCCACGCGGCGCACGACAAGGTTGCCGCTGCGGGGCTCCAGTTGCTGGGCGGGGGCGTGATTACGATCGGCAAACGCGACGATGTGCGCAGCATTTTCCAGTATGCCAAGGACGCCGGCATGCCGACCATCGTATCGAGTCCCGATCCCGAACTGCTCGACAACGTCGAGAAGATGGTCCAGGAGTTCGATATCCGCCTCGCCATTCACAACCATGGCCCAGGCGACAAGTGGTATCCATCGCCGTCAGACGCGTTGCGGGCCGTCGAAAACCGCGACAAACGAATGGGCCTGTGCATCGACGTCGGCCACACGGTGCGGATCGGCGAGGAGCCGGTGGCCGCCATCCGGCGCTGCGCCGAGCGGCTGTACGACTTCCACATCAAGGACGTTTCCGAAGCTACGGCCAAGGGCACGCCGGTGGTGCTTGGCACGGGAATCATCGACATTCCAGCCGTGCTCAAGGCGCTCTTGGACGTCGGCTTCTCCGGCCATTTGGGCCTGGAATACGAGCGCGACGCCGATGATCCAGATGCCAGGCATGAAGAAGTCGCTGGCCCACATTCGCGATTCGATTGCGGCGATGGGTTGAAGGCGTAACCGCAGGTCTGCATCGTTCGACGGCATTGGAGCGACTGGCATGGCGATTTCCGAGCGTCTCGAACCGCTCCATGGCACTGGCATCAATGTCGGCACCAGGGCAATCTAACTCTTAATCAGAGGGTTGTAGGTTCGAGTCCCACAGGGAGCACTTCGTAAGCCGCATGTCCGAAAGGGTTTGCGGCTTACTTCGTTTTGCGTCAAAGCGCGATTTTGGGTCAGTGTTACCCGAAGTGTTACCTGAACCAGGTCCGAACAGCTAACGATAGGGTGACTGACGGGCAACGATCGTGTTTCCGCATCGGCTCCGATTGTCACGCTTCCATTCGTCCGCATATCGCCGCTGTTTCCCAGCACTTCGCGGTATGGGCTCCGGCTGGCCTCGAACGCTAAATCCCCATGTGGCTCCCGCCGCATGGAGTGGATACGAGCATTCGGGCAGACCTCATACCAGCCCAAGCCGACGATAAGTACGAGCCGTTGCTGACGAATTGCGGTTTGGCAGGATAAATCCGGGAAAATGCCGCGAATGGGCCGCAATCGCCGATTACTGTGGATTGCTTGCAATTCAGGCCGGTGCATGGGAATTAACTACATATTGCTACATCGCAGTTAGTTCGGCGGGTTTCAGCCGATACCCGAACGGTACAAACCGCTCAATGCAAGGCTGCCGCGGGCACCGATCACCTATTACACGAAACGACTCGCCTTCGAGGCTTGCGGCCTGAAGCAAGCCGCGACGGACATCATCCGCTTCAGCCACGGATCGAGCAGCGGCAAGAAGGTCTATCGATCGGCTTTCATTCCGGGTCTGCACCGACGTATGCATGATCTTCCAGAAACCGCTGAATCCGACGGAAGGAGCAAAGCCATGAGCGAGACGCTCATCGAACTGACCTAGGACGAGTTCGACCGCCGGTTCCCGCTTGTTCCCAACCACCTGAACCCGTCCGCCGGATGGGCATTCGGCGAAGAGGCTGCATCTTCGAGACCTACGGCGAAGAACTGGCGTTCGTAAAGCGCCAGGACCCGCGACGAGTCTGGACGCTGATCGACGGCGACGATGGTGATATGTACGTCGTCAGCAGCTTGCACTACGTCAACCGTGTGGGATACCTGATAAGCCGCGATCCAATACCGGATGACGTGATGATTGAGGTCCGTATCCCGATGGCAACCGACGAAGAGCTGGAGGAGGGCGAGGCGCCGCAATGACATTGCCCTTGGACGACGACATACTCGACGACTTGTTCCACGGCTGCGCCTTGCAAGCGTACCCAAAGTGTTACCTGAACCGGGTCCGAACAGCCAACGACAGGGTAACTGACGGGCAACGATCATGTTCCGCATCGGCTCCGATTGTCATGTGCCCGTTCGTCGGCATAACCGTCTGCTGCGGCAATTGGGCGGCGTGCTATGAGGATTGGGGCGGATGGAAAACTGGCTGCGGCATCGGGGCCGCGCCGACCTGGCGACGCACGATCGTGACCTGCTGGCACCGAGCTCTCAGCGACTCTCGCGCCGCACTTGAGCGCGTCCACGGCAAGACCAACGAAATCACGGTCGTTCAGGGCCTGGGCATCCACGCAGCCGCCGGCGATCTCAGTATTCATTGCGGAACTCTCGATCCCTTACTTGAATCCGAAGTAACCCTCTGGACCGCCACCTCGGCACGTCGCTGGCTCAATTCTGGCCGCCATAATGGTTCAATTCCCGCCCACCACCGACATGCGCTTTCCTACTTCGGATTCCAGGTGAACAGCATATTCCACTAGCTGATCACGCAAATACTTAGCGAACAGAGCATTGCGTACCCGAGGCATAAGATCTTCGGGATCAATCGGTTTTGACAAGAAGTCAGTGGCCCCGAGTTCCAAAGCGGCTTGCTTGATTTTGGACTCATTGCTGGACGATAGGATCAATACCGGCATAGTATCAAACGCGCCCTGACTCATGAGCTGCGACAGAATATCTAAACCGTTGACATGCGGCATCATTATGTCCAGCAATACAATGTCGGGCTGCTCGCTACAGATGAGACCAACTGCTTCTCTCGAATCATCCGTATACACGATATTCTGGTACCCTGCCGCCCGGAGGTACTTGCGCAACACAAAAATGTTATATTCCTCGTCATCCACGATCATGATCTTGCGATCCATCACTTTCGCAACCTGTTGGCGGCGATCGACGGCTTTCGCGGCAAGCTTCTGAATTGCCGTCAGTGTGGCCGCTGCATGAGCTGCGAGCCCGTTTGTCGCACCCGCGGTTGAGGAGGAACACGTATCTGCGGAACTCATTTGTCGATACCTCGGTTGAGTGTGAATGGAAACCGCCGGGCTCGGCCTTGGTCAGATTGACCCAATACCAGATACCTCACCAACACAGGAATCATCGTCGCATCGACCCTAGCCTGCGCTTCAGCCGAATGCTCACTTTCCACATGGCATGGTCTACAACCTTCCAGCCTGTACGAGCGTCATACTCAATGCTGTATGAGATGAGGCCCGACGTACACAAGCCGACATAGATGCCAATTGTTCGCAAGCCTTCTGTAGCCTCCATCGAACTCTAAAATAGGGGCCGCATGTCTCATCTCGCAAAGACCAGGTCGAAGGGAACCGTAGATCCATTTCGGCCTCTCTCAGACTCCGATGTATTGTGTAGTATACGATTGGTACTCAGGAGCCGAACTTCGGGTGAACACTTTATGACAAGTTTCCCTGTAATATTTGGGTTTGATGCCGAGAATGCGCGTAATGCGGGCGGCAGGATGTTGCGATTCGGCAACATGGCTTGATCACCTGCAACAATCATCGCTAGCCCCTGCATTGCCATGCCGAAATAAATCCGCCGACAATCAACCCGCGACCAGAGCGGAAAGTAGACTCAAGGCTCTTCGTCTTGCGCAAGTACGGCGGAAGAATCTTCGAGGAACAAAGTTCTGTTTCCTCCTTCGGCCGTCGATCCAGGACGCGCGGCTGCTCGACTTCAACCGGGCCATTCCCGGTCGTGATCAAACATTTTGGCAAATGGCCATTGCGAACGACCTGCCGGCACCCGGCCTCGTTCGGCAGGCGGGCATGCGACTCGATCCACTCGGCGACTTCCGCCCCGATCGCGTGAGGCAGCACCTGCTGAGCGCCACGACGAATCAGACAATCGAGAAGTAGTCTCTGGCAACAGCGTCAAGGGCTTCGCAGCTTAAGGCTGGCGGAATCTCCAGCGATTTGCAATAAATCGCGACCTGCTGCACTAAGTCACGCGGATGGCAGAACCGCATAGTTCGTCCGCAGGCGTCATAGTGTTTCAACACCAAGTGCTTTGCGGCTTGCTCGCTATAGGCGACGTTGCATTGTTCGCACATCTGACGCAGCAGACATTGAAATTCATCGAGCTTCGGATTATCGACATTGATCTTGTAGGGAATGCGGCGTAAAAAGGCTTCATCAACGAGATCCTTGGGCTCAAGATTCGTTGAAAACACCACCAATTGTTCAAACGGAACGCAGATCTTGCGGCCGCTCGGAAGTGTTAAATAGTCCACTCTCTTTTCAAGCGGTATTATCCAGCGATTGAGCAATTCTGCCGGCGCGATCCGTTGCCGACCGAAATCGTCAACCACAAGGACGCCGCAGTTGCTCTTCATCTGCACCGGAGCTTGCGAGAACCCCAAGTCTCTATCGAACTCGATATCGAGATGCCTGATGGTCAATTCGCCACCGACAACGATTGTCGGACGTTCGATTTGAATCCAGCGAGCATCGATGGATTCTTGTCGCAATAGCTTGTTTCCAGTCGTCAGCGGAACCGGTTGATGACAGCTTGGGTCGTAAAGCTGGATGATTTCACCATCGACGCTGACTGCACGAGGAATCCAGACGCTGGAACCGTAGGCCCGACAAATCCGTTCAGCGATACAGGTCTTGCCGTTGCCTGGCAATCCATGCAGAAACAAACCCTTGCCACAGATAATCGCACGACACAGCCGAGCAAACATGGCTTCGTCCAGAACCATGTCGGAGAAAGCTCGGCGCAGAATCTCGCGACCGGGTTGCAATGCTTGCAACGTCTGGGCAGCGACGCCGGCCACATATTGCGCGAGCGGAACGGGTGTTGCTCCGCAATAACTGGAGTGTGCGGTCAGTTCGCGTGCCCGGCAGAGACCGGCTTCGGTTATCTCGTAGACGTAATCGCCCATGACGGCGGAGTCCTTGAACGTGACCAATGTCCGCTCTTTGAGCTCAAACAGCAGTTTGGCCGTCAACGAGAACGGTAGTGCGATATGCCCCGCGATGTCCCTTCCTGGGGCCCGGCCGCGAAGGGCCATCGACTTAAGAATAATCGCCTCGATTTCAGCTACCTCGATGCCCGTCTCTTGGACACTATCAAGGGCTCTTGGAATAAACTCGCCCGCCGACGATTCTTCGCCGCTTCGTCGGGGCGTCAATTCAGTGCCAAAGTCGCCATCTCGCTGTAGGCCCGATGCGCGCCGACTTCGCGAGTCGATTTCTTGAGCACCAACAGTGCTTCGAGGGCTAGTTACTTTGGATAGCGTGCCCATTCGGGCAAGGAGCATATCCAGGTCCTTGAGATTACTTTGGCCAGGAATTCTCGGCATGTGCCACTCATTACCACTGAGTTCGGGGATATGAAGGTAAACAATTAGTTGGACTCTGCACTTATAATCCGCCGCTCGAGCCAGTGCGAAGCCGAGCGGCTCAGGCGACGCCACCGGCTTTCCATTGCCGACGGGAAACTCACCGTCGTCAATTGTCCGGAATGCCATCGCAGGCTTTCGTCCGGAGATAACGGAACAGTGCCAATGAATATCGGCGTCAAGAGCTGCCACCGGGTCGGTTGATTCTTGGAATTCTCGTTGGCAGGACCAGCTTTGACTGGCAGCGGGCCTCCCGCTTCGGCGGACAGCGCCGGGTGCGGGCAGTCAACGATCGCTCTCGGATCGACCTTTGACAACACAGACTGAAAATACCCGCGTGCGGGTCCCCAGACCCGCACGCCAACGCTCTGGCCAATGTGTGACGTGAACGTGTCGATGTCCTCTTGCGGCACGGCCATGACTAACTCTTTGGTCACTTCGTTTCCGACTACGGCAACCTCGTCTCCGGCTTCAAGGAATTTGCCGGCTAGCGTCTCCAGCTTTCGGCCAATAATTTTCCCTCCGCTCGGGGCGTGGATCGTGAGGGCCGCGACCTCACGTTGAGCCTCAGCCCTCTTCATCTCCAACAATTGCAATTCAAACATTTCGATTTGGTATTTTGGTAAGTCGTGATCTTGAAAGCACCTTCGCGCTCGAATCAACGTTTGTTGAGCAGCGAGTTCAAGGTCGGCCAGCTTAACTTGCAACTCGTCGTTGGTGAGGATCGCCAAGATCTGTCCGGCTTCCACCTGCTCCCCGTCACGGACCAGAACCTGACGGACAAACCCGGAACTTACCGCGCGAACAACATTTAGCGGTGCGTATTCAATAACGGCCCGTGCACGAATCGTGCCGGGGCTGGCAAGCCAGCATCCGGCCAATGCCATGATCGACGCTGTGCTCGCCAGAAACGTAGCCCATTGCGATGCGCTGCGCCCGGGCGGCAGGCCACGCCCAAACGCCCGGATGGCCCGTCTTATGGCTGGCACCACAAACCGGTATGTAACAAAAAGAACGACCGCGACGATACCAACGTACGAGAAGATACCGTTGGCTGTGAGGAGCAAGCCAACGTAAAGGAATGATCTCCAAATTGCGGCGGCAACTGCGTAAACGCGGAAAAAGACGACTCGTCCAGGAGGACAAGCAGGAGGGGTTACCTGGAAACCGCATAAGTATCGTTGGCATAGGTACCCAACATACCCGTGGGCTCGCGAGTATAGATTGGGGACTTCCATCAGGTCAGACAGAATGTAGTAGCCGTCGAAGCGCAGCAAAGGGTTTCCGTTGACAAATAGGGTAGCCAGACTCGCCATGAAGGCCAAATCATAACAGAACCGATGCAGAATCCCCTCGGGAGTATTCGCCCAAACAATCAAAGCCCCGGCGGCAACAAATATCTCTGCATAAATTCCCGCCGCCGCGGTAATGATGCGTTGCCGCTTCGACCGAAAACGCCACGACGAAGTAACGTCAACGAATGCCGCCGGTACGAACAACAGCAGGGCAAAGCCGGCTCTTGGAACATTGCCGCCGTACTTCTTGCACGCCAAGGCATGAAAGCTTTCGTGCCATAAGCTGAGGCAGAACCAAGCCACGGTCATGCGAAGCCAATTGGCAGGGTCGAGGATCGCATCGGACGAGGCCAGCAGTTGATTCCATTCGGTGCAAGCATAGTAGGCACCGACGGAGCAAAGCACTATCCAAAGGCAAAGAAACCACGGACCCAATAAGCCACCACACAAGGGGAGTACTTTTACGAGCAGTGGATCCGGGTTGAACAACGGCAGCTTGATGAACAGAGGCTCGCGAAAGATCGCTTGCACCGCATTTAGGGGCTTGTTGCGCCTGGCACTGGTCCCGGAACGGTGGTTGGCGAGTTGGCTGTCGATCAACCAACTACCAATTGCCAGCGCATCTTGTTCCGACAACGCATCCTGACCGAGCGCGGTCGCGGCCAGACCCAGAGCATCGCCCAGTGAAGTCTTTCCATTGAGTAGTGAGATGAACGTGAATTCACGCACCCCGACACGGTAGAACTTGGAGCGGAGTGGATCCTCGATAACATAGCAAGGCCCATCGCCCAGTTGTTGCAGAACGATCGAGACGTCCTTGCGCAACGCCAGCTTGGCGTTGAGTGGGACTTGAACATTGACGCCGGTTATCCCGTTCATTTTACCAACCCATCCAGCCGAGGAGCTTACTCCAGGGCTTTTGCAGTATGATCCACGCAAGCGAATGACGATCGCTCATGATCTTGGCCTTTCCCTTCATGCCTGGCCGTAGCGTGCCGTCTGTATTGTCGAGCAAGACTTCTCCGATGAATACGTTGTTATCTTCTCGGACCTCAGCACGCGGATTGATCCGACCGAGCGGACCGGACCATGACGAAGCGGAAAAAGCATCCAGCTTCAACGATACGCTTTGATTCTCCCCGGCGTAGGATCGATCAGCGTCTGCAATCGCCACCTCGGCCACCATTCGGTCGAGCGGCGCGACCTCATATAAGACCTGCCCGACCGAAACGGGCACGCCTTCGGATCGCTGCAGGTCGCCGCTAATCACAATCCCGTCGACAGGGCTCTTGATTTCCAAGTGTTCGAGCCGGCGGTTCAGCAGGCGCTTCTTATGATCCAGCCGTTCCATCTCAAGTTTGTCAATTTGGGCAGCCGCGATTTTTCCGGCTGCAATGTTCACGTCTCGCGACTTCGCGGCCCGGCTCTGGTCGGCAGCCAAACCGGCCATCTCGACCCGGACTTCTCGGCCGTCCAATCGTCCCAGCACCTGGTCCCGTCTGACGACTGTCCCTGGCTTTACCAGGCTCTTTTCGAAGATGCCATCGTAGGGCGCGGCAACATAACGCCGCACGACTGGTTCGAGCACGCAATCGCAGGAAATCCGATAATGCATCGGAAACGCCAAGCAGGCGGCCACGGTCAGCAGAGCGATCCAAAGCATACGGCTCCGCGGCAGGCTGTGCATGCTTAATCGCGCAACCAGATGTCGGACGTTCGTATTTTGCTCGGACCGACGAACAAGTACAAGCAATGTGCCGACCATATTTGTGGAGGCGTGTAGAAAACCTGCGCGAGTGACGTTGAATGCTGAATCTTGCGAACCGAGGAATACCCAATGCGCCAATCGGTGTTCCCATGGCATCGCACAACTTTGTGCTGAATACACGTCTTCCGCCGCAGGAATCACTCAGTTGTCGATGCGCAGATAGCAGATGACGTTCGGTTTCCGGCGGCGACGGCCAGCTTGCTGGCTCATCTCTCAATAGCGATTCGTTCAGAACCGCTTCGAGTTGAATTGAGAGGGTCGCCTGCGGATCGATTTCGGTAACCCCAGATACCGCAGCCAAGCGGCAGCAAGTTCGCCCGGGGCGACAAGCCCCAGCGCCACTCGATCGCTGCCGAGATATTTGCGGGCTTCCTCGACCAACTGCTGCGCAGCGTCCAAGATGCACGTACGTTGCGCAATCGCGCCAATGACTTCCAGCAGCGCGGCCGAATTTGAGACTTCGCAATCTAAATCGCGTGTGGCGCGATGGGCGTGCCAGAGGGTAACGTGGCCGGCGACCAGTTGGAGAATGATCGAAACAGATGCCACGGCATCCTTCTCAAGACGCACAATGGCGCAAAACGCATCGACCCTCTTGGCCGATATCATCACTGGAGCGGCTAGCGCTACCAATCCCGCGTCCAATTGTGTCACGACCAGGCGTTGCTGACGCTGTGCGGAATCGGCCCATGTCGACATGCCATCGGCGCTGCTTTGAGCTTCCGAATGCAATCCCGGAGACGTCGATTGCAGTCCGACTTCCAACGTCGCCGCTTCCTTTGCACGGAAATAGCTGACGGTTTCGGCATTCGTCAGTCGACCGACGAGATCGACGATCGACTTCAGAAACGCTTGCTCCGAGGAGCACGTAGAGACAAGCTGCGCGAGATCTTTGTGCAGCGCGTACAGATCCACGGACGCCATTCCGGAGCCGGTCAGCAACGGAGTGCGCCCGGAAAAACCATCCTTTTCAGAAGCTTGCCACAATCGGTTGGAATTCACGAGGTTCGCAGTCATTCATTCACCGTAGTCAACCTGGATCTGCCTGTCGGTAACGAGCGGGGTTCAGTTCGATACTTTCGTTCACACCAGCTTGCTTCAGCGGATGAAACCTCTAGCCGCTCGGGCCCAAGCCTGATGCGGCGGATCAGTTTGTCCCGTCCAGCGCAGTTTCCGGAGGCGAGTCGCCGAAGGTGCAGCGTATGCCGCTGCGATAGGCTCCACGAGGATTGGCAAGCAGCACTTTGACCCGGACTGTTCCGCTCTCCGCGTCAACGACGGGCGAGACGAACTCGATTGTTCCTTCCGCTTTGGCATGCAGATCAGGCAACGCCAAGGGGACGGTCGTGCCAAGTTGCAATGAGGTGCTCTGCACCATGGGAACCGAAAACACGATCCGCAATGGATCTAGTTGAACGACAGTCAGCACGCTGGGTGAAGAGGCCATGATGAACTCGCGCTCTTCACGGTAGATCCGAGTGACGATTCCATCCATCGGGCTCCGCAAGGTTCGGCGTTCGATCAGGGCTTCGGTGCGTTTGAATTCCAGGGCATCTACGGCAAGCTGCTCTCTTGCCGACAAGACATTGGCCTCGGCAATCTCGAAGTCCGCGCGGGCTCGATCGACCTCCTCTTGAGTGGCGTGGCCCTTAGGACGAAGGGCTTCGAGTTTCCCCAGACGTGTTTTCCGTAAGTCCCGTTCGGCCACCGCCGCGTCCAATCGGCCGTGTGATTCCATGTTCAACTTTGCGATTTCTTGGGAAACCAGCAACGCTTCGCAATCGAGCGCCTCCCAAGAGCTGACCCTTACGCACCTGGTCCCCTTCGTGGACCGAGAGCTTCATTAAGGTGCCCGGCTCAGCTGGGGCCAAATCGACTTTCCGGTACGGCTCGGTGAATGCCTCCAACGGGCTCCCCATTGCCGCGTAAGCATAGAGTATTATTGCGAGCATTGAATAAACACGAATCCGAAAATGCAACATGGCCCTAGCCTTCTGGGAAATGTTATCCAGGGTGATGCCCGCCTCGTCATTCTTTCGGCTGAGCTTTGCACTATGCTTGAGAGGCCAGGCAAACCAGGTAGATGCTGACGACTATGCCGGTCGTAAGGGTATGCTTAAGGGAACAGGTGCTGAAACGCAGAATCCCGTGAAAATAGTTCCCCAACCGCGAGCGACGCATCGCTCCGTACAATCCCGACAAAGGTCGGCTGAAGCCAGGCCCCATCGCCGGGATTGGCATTCTGGAGTCAATCGCTAGGAGCAAGCTTGGCGCGGATTTCGTCGAGCCAACGGTCGTACGACAACAACTGGCGACGCTCGCCGAAGCGTCGGCGTTCGATCTTTAGTTGCATGGCTTCAACTTCCGCGTCGAACGCAGGACTGAGCATACCCTGCGGATGCGGCAGGGCGCATAATCGCTGCGCCAAGGCCGGCGCATGGTCAGTTATGACCTCATCCGTGGCGGCGACGAAGAACTGGCAACTGCCGCGGTCTCCTTGCCTGCCCACGCGACCAGTTAGTTGATCGTCGATTCGCCGCGACTCGTGCCGCTCGACACCGATCAGGTGCAACCCTCCGAGATCATTGACGCCTGGCGCCAAACGGATATCCGTGCCTCGTCCGGCCATGTTCGTGGCGATCGTGACGGCGCCGGCTTGACCGCTGCGGGCAACGATCGCTGACTCGTCAGCGTCTTGTTTGCCGTTCAGTATCTGAAAGGGAATGTTGAAGCGTCCGAGCCACTTTGCCATCAACAGACTGGTCTCGATGGTTCGTGAACCGATCAGGACTGGCCGTCCAGTCTCATGAATCCTCGCGACATCATCGACAATTGCACACAACTTGTCCTCGGCATTCGCAAAATACCGAGTTGGCAACAGCTGCCGACGCGAAGGCCTGCGCATTGGAATCGAGACCACCGACAGCCGATAAAGATCCCAAAACTCACGGGCACTGATGCCTGCCGTGCCCGTCATGCCGCAGATAGCCCCGTACATGCGAAAGTACCGCTGGCGGGTAATGCTGGCTGACGCACGATATTCAGCGGTTGGGGGCATGCCCTCCTTAATCTCGACGGCTTGATGCAGGCCGTCGCTCCAAGACCGTTCTGAAAGGATTGCGCCCGTGTTTTGATCC
This sequence comes from uncultured Planctomycetia bacterium, assembly GCA_963807715.1. GTDB lineage: Bacteria > Planctomycetota > Planctomycetia > Pirellulales > PALSA-1355 > CAWECK01. The sequence goes on along the minus strand of CAWECK010000003.1, from coordinate 129,000 downwards.
ACCAACTTGATACGCTGGTGTTCTATGACGTAGTCGACGTCTTCGCGAAGCAACCATTGTGCCGCAGAGCATTTTCAACGTAAACCGACCAAGGGCGACGGAGTTGCCGATCCGAGGACGAGCCGTGGCCAGTGTAGATCCGTCGCATTCCGCATTCGGTCAACCGCACCGATAACCACGTCGAATCGACTCGAAAATCCAGTCCCGTGGCGAGAGTCATGGCCACGGCCCGGGCGGAGGCGTACACGGACGCATCGGCGGCATTTGCATGGCCGACATCGGCCAGAATCAGCGGGAGGCAAGCTTCGTCGATCAATACGGAATCGATTTCGTCCACGATAACGAAACATTTCTCGCGGTTGAGGGACACCAATGGCTCGCCGTTCCATCGTCCTTGCAATCGGTGCCGATATCGTTGACCAAGGTCGTCGTCACTCAGGCTCAGCAACCGAAGTTGTTCGCGCAGATAATCAAATCCGAACTCGTAGCCGGTGCCATAAACGACATCGCACCCGTAGACTCTCCGCTTTTCCTCAGGAGTGGCCTCCTCGGGGAGCAATCCGACAGCGATCCCAAGCGACTCGAATAGGGGACTTAGGAGTTCATAATCGCGCCGGGCCAGATAGGAGTTGGGAGTGGCGACATGCACTTTTCGTCCGGCGATCACCTGCAATAGTGCCGGCAGCGAAGCAGCAAGAGTCTTTCCTTCGCCAGTTTGCATTTCGGCTATGGCGCCACGCGACAACGCAAAGCCAGCCAAGAGTTGAACCTCGTAGAGTTCATTCCCCAGTGTCCTGCGTGCGGCCGTTTGCAATGCGGCCGCGACCTCGATTCTTAGTTCGTTCGATATGGCGGTCCTTGCGAGAAATTGGGCCCTGGTTTGTCGGATGCGATCTGCGAGGGTCGTGCTCGGCAAACTCTTGAATCTGTCAGCACAGTCTTGGATTTGGGCGACTACTTGCCGATCGCGCACGGAGACCTCGTTCATCCGCGGGAAGAATACTTGCCCCAGGCTTTGCCAATAATCGGTGATGTTCATGACTGGGGTTTAGCCGTGAAGAGATTGAGAAGCTATTCCGGACGCGGTAAACGAACGGGACGAGAGGCTTCTTGCAGGCCCGGCGCGGCGGACTGTGGCACGACTCGCTGAGCGCATTGCGCGGGTGCTTGAGTCGACTTTGCCTTGCGGAGTATCATCCTGGGGACACCGCCCTCGTCGACGATCGTTTCAGTGACCTCTTCATATTGCAGGAGCGTGCCCGTGTCGCGTTTGAAGTTAATCAACGCAAGGTTATAGTCCACTAACGACCGCGCAAATCCGAATTCGGAGTCGGCCAGGCGGTCTTCGCGCGTTCAGCAAGTCGTGCAATACGATGCCCGCGACTTGCTGATCGCCGGGAAGCAAGCGCCACCGCTCCCGCAGGTATTGCACCTCCCCGTCATTTGCAGCCATCGCCTGGCTCTTGCTGTACATCTCCTGGTGGGTCGTAGTGACCTCGCGGACTGCGATTTCGACCTCGGTTCGAACCTGGGTGATTGTGACTTGTAGTTGATTGGCGGCTTGGCGCAGTTCTATGCGCCGCTGCCGTAGACGTGCATTGGCCGCCCGATTGCCAAAAGGCACTTCGAAGGTCAGCCCTGTTGAATAACTTGGCCGGCCCAAAGTGTACTGGTTCGCATATGCGGTCAGGATATCTCCGCTCCCCTGCAGACCGTAAACGTACGTTCCGAGAATTAGGTTCAGCACCGGCAAGGTCTCGTTTTTCGACACATCGGCCCGGACTGCGGCAGTGCGCATCTCGCGATTAGCCTGGTTGATCTCCGGCCGATTGTGCAAGGCGCTTGCCAGCGATTCACCGAGGTCAATATTGAGACAACCCAGATTGGGTCTTTGGGTTGGAATAAGTTCCAGGCTGCCGTTGCCTGGCAAGGCTGGGTCATTGACCAATGCGCGCAGCTTGGCTTCCGCGTTTTGTACCTCGGTCTGGAAACGGATCGTGGCCGCCTGGCGAGTGGCTACCGCTGCGCGGGCGCGGACTAACTGACTGCCCAACACATCGACATCACGACGGCTATTCAATTCGTCGAGGATTTGGACGGCTTGCCAGTAAAGCTTGCGCTTCTGCAAAAGCACGGCGCGCTGAAGATATACCTCCCAATAGGCTTGGTGGACCTTGAATAGCACGTCTTGCAAGTCTTTCGACATCTCGTCATGAGCAACATTTGCCGAGATCTCAGCCAGCACGATCAAACTGCTGTTGTACGCCTTGCCCGAGCCTTGGAGCAACGGTTGCGTCAGACTAAGAGCGGTCTTTACCGTCCCCTGCGGATTAGGCACAAAATAGATGGAATTGTTTTCTTGAAAGCCAAGACGTTGGGAAAGTTCGACCTGGGCGCCCGTGGAAGTTCGCTGTCTTAGTCCGGCTGTATAGTTCCAGTTCTGATCAAGGAATCGGCTAGCACCGCCGGTTGTCAGCAAACTTCCAACCGGGTCGCTGGTATCGATATAATTCGTTTGCATGAAAGTGCGCGGGTCGAACGTGGCGGCAGCTTGATCGATCACGGTACGCTGAATCTGAGCGCTGTCTGCCAAGATATGCACCTGCGGAGAGTGCATCAACGTTCCGAGAATGGCATTGTCGAGTGTCATCCCCAGTGGGCTGGCCGAAATCCGCAATTGTCGCATGACGTCGTCCTGCCACCAAGGGACGAAGTCCGCCGAGATTTGGACGGCCGTTTCGGCTGTGTCGGGCAACCGCGTGATAGATCCCGTCGGCGGTGTTAGTTCCTGCCGGGCCGGTGTGGCCGGGCCAGGATCTACTCGCAGCACCTGCGCAGCAACAAATGCCGGCTCCAACCAAGCCAGGATTGCTATGCCAACCAGAGCCACTGGCGGCCAAATCAATTGCCGACCATTAGGCGAAGATCTTCGATTGCCGAATTCCATGCGTTCCGTCTTACGATTCACTCAGGATGGCAAATCCGTCTACCATCCCCTCCATCGTAGGTTCGGCATAACTCCAGCAGTTTCATCGCAGGTTGGCCGCGCAAAGGCATCTTGAGCGCATTGCATAGAACCGATATGTCCAGCGTCGCCGTCACGATCTGATCGACCCGGCCAACATGAAGCATGCAGAGGCTTGCCAAATCGTTAGTGCCGGGCTGATATGCCGTCAATCGTAGCATTTAGGCCGGTTTTGCGTTGTCCGTGCGGTCTGCCACGGCCCCAGTCGTGACGCTTCGTCCAGTTCTCCGTTGGAGCGATCGACGGGCCTCGTTTGGTGATTCTCGCACCCGGTAGCCTGGTGATTCCGCAGGGCGAGGATCATTGCAGACGAGGAATGCGCTTCCGACAAGAATAGACCTGATGGAAATATGCAACGGAGTTGCTTTTTCAAGACTTCCGTACCCCCACATGACCTAAAGTTCCAGAGAATGAGCCGTGGATCATCACGATTTGCGTCGGCAATGCTTCGTATTCCGTCCCAGGCTGGTCAAACCGTGCGACCATCGATACTACGAAATAAGGCTGTTTCCTGGGTTCTGCAAAGGGCCGGCTCTCTAATGAAAGCGGATTCCACAGCCGGCATCGGGGCGCCGTCTCGCGGTCGTCCGCTAGATCTCATGGAACTGGAAGATCGCACCCTCTTTAGTGCCACACCTCTCTCCACGGCAGCAGTCGGCACCACGAACCAAAACGCCAATGCTTCGGCCAATCTTCAACGTCCTTCGCCCCCGCCGAATAACCACGGTGTCGATGTGGTGCTGATCGACAACAACCTGGCCAACAGCAAACAATTGGCCCAGGCCGTGTTGCCGGGGGATAAGGTCTGGCTGTACGACAGCGTTCACGAATCGGCAAGCCAGGTTCTTTCGGAAGTCGAAACTTGGGCCAAGTCCAACGGCGAGCGGATTGAAGATCTGGCGATCCTCTCGCACGGCGTCGGCGGGGGCTTCGAGCTCGGTAACCAGTGGATTACGGCTAGGTCTCTTTTGCAAACCAGCGCCGCGTGGCAACAGCTCGGCAGCGTCCTCGCCGCGAGAGCAAACATCGAGTTGTTCGGCTGCGATGTGGCGGCCCCCGGCAGCACGGGTCAGGCATTGATCAACGAGTTGGCGAACCTTACCGGAGCTGAAGTCCTTGCCTCGACAAACACCACGGGCGCCGGAGGCGACTGGAACCTGGAGGCGGAGTCCGCCGGCGCCACGTCTCCGCCGGCATCGTCCGTCGAAGGTCCCTTCGATTATGCAGTGCTGGAGGAATACAAATCGACGTTGGCTGCCTTGCAAGTGACGAACACGAACGACAGCGGAACCGGTTCATTCCGCCAAGCGATCCTGGACGCCGACGCAAGCTCCGGTCCAAGCACAATCGTGTTCGATCTTTCGACCAGCGATCCGAATTACAACAGCAGCACCGGGGTTTGGACTATTTCGCCGGCTTCCGCGTTGCCGCTTATCACACAGCCGATAACGATCGATGCCACGACGCAGCCGGGCTATGCCGGCTCGCCACTCGTTGTCTTGACCGGTGCCTCGGCCGGTAGTGGCGCCAACGGAATTAATCTGGCCTCGGGCTCGGACGGCAGCACTGTGAAAGGGCTGGTGATCGACGGGTTCAGTGGCGTCGGCATTCAAGTCACTAGTGCGAATAACACGATCCAGGGCGATTATATCGGCACCAATGCGGCCGGTGCGGCCATGGTTGGCAACGGCAGCTATGGCATCGAGATCAATTCCAACAATAATCTCGTGGGAGGCACGACTGCCGCCGACCGGAATATCATTTCCGGCAACTTCTGTGGTGTCTTCCTGCTCGGCAATGACAATCAGATCGAGGGGAACTATATCGGCGTCGACGTCACGGGGACCGTTGCGCTTGCCAATCCGCGCGAGGGGATCGAGCTCTATGGCGGCACAGGGAACGTGATCGGCGGCGCGGTGGCCGGTGCGGGGAACGTCATTTCCGGCAACGGCCAGTTTGGAGTGTGGGAATACGGCGGTGGCGGCGTTACCGCCGATAATACCGTCATCGAGGGCAATCTTATCGGCACGGATGCCGCGGGCACGGCTGCGCTAGGCAACGGTTCCGGCGGCATCGAAATCACCGATGGCAGTGGGAACACGATTGGCGGCACTTCCGTTGCGACTCGTAACGTCATCTCGGGAAATATAGGATGCGGAGTTTACTTACAAACCGCCAACGCGACAGACACGCTGATCGAGGGAAACTACATCGGCGTTGACGCGACCGGCACGACCGCACTAGCGAATTCGAGCTATGGCATCGACGTCGGCCCACGCGCCACGAACAATGTCGTCGGCGGAAGCGCACCCGGTCAAGGTAATGTGATCAGCGGCAATTTGAACGCCGGAGTTTTGTTCGAAGTTGGCTCCAGCGGCTCGATCCAAGGCAACTATATCGGAACGAATGCCGCCGGCACCGCTCCGATTTCCGGCAACGGCGCGGGAATCTATCTGGCAACGAGCAACATTCTGGTGGGAGGGACTGCCGCCGGGGATGGAAATCTAATCTCGGGCTCCAATGTCAATGGAGTCGACGTTGTAGGCGCGGTGCAGAACGATTCGATTCTTGGCAATTCAATCAGCGCCAACGCTGGCTTGGGAATCGACTTGGGAAACGATGGCGTCACGCCGAATCATATCGGCATCGCCCTCTTGAGCCCGAATGGCCTCCAAAATTTTCCGGTACTTTCAAACGTGCAAACCACGGGCGTTGAAACCACATTTACGGGATCGCTCAGTAGCAGCATCCTGACGACGTATCGCATTGAGCTCTTTAGCAATTCGACCGGTGATCCGTCGGGCTATGGCCAAGGGACTACGTATCTCGGCTCCACGTCCGTTACCACTAACCTAGTCGGCAATGCCAATTTCACGGCGGCTCTGCCGGTGACAATTACCGCTGGCGAAGTGATCTCCGCTACCGCCACAGCCGATCTTGGCAATGGAAACTATGGCGGCACTTCCGAATTTGCACAAGATCTAGTGGCCATCGGAAATCAGCCCCCGGTTAATACCGTCCCCAGCGCCCAAACGGTGAACGGCACCGCGACACTCGTCTTCAGCGGCGGCAACGGCAATCAGATTTCAATTGCCGACAGCGACTCCAATGGCAACCCCGAACAGATTGCCCTTTCGGTCGGCAGCGGTACGCTGACCCTCAGCGGAACCGCCGGCTTGACGTTCACCAACGGGAGCAACGGTTCAGCCGCGATGACCGTCCAGGGAACTCTAGCGAACATCAATGCTGCACTTAACGGCCTGACCTATACGGCCCCTTCAAACCTGACCAACAACAGCAGCGACGCGCTGAATCTGGTCACCAACGACCTTGGGAATAGCGGCGTTGGCGGCCCGCAGACTGCCAGCAACACGGTCAATATCACGCTGAACCATCTCGATATTACGCCGGTCAACACGGTGCCCGCGGCCCAAACGGTTAATGGCAACGCAACGCTCGTCTTCAGCAGCGGCAACGGCAACCAGATTTCGGTCAACGATGCGGACGCCAACGGCAACCCCGAACAAGTGACCCTCTCGGTCGGTGGCGGCACGCTGACCCTCAACGGCACGATCGGACTGACATTCACCGCCGGCTCAAACGGTTCGGCCATGCTGACTGTTCAAGGAACGCTGGCTAACATCAACAACGCGCTAAGTGGACTGACTTACACCCCTCCGCCTAACTTGACCAATAGTAGCAGTGATACCCTGAATGTGATCACCAACGATTTGGGCAATACTGGCGTCGGTGGCCCGCTGTCAGCCAGCGGCACGGTCAACATCACGATTAACCACATTGATACCGCCCCGGTCAACACCGTGCCCGCAAATCAATCGACGGAACAGAATGTGCCGTTGGTCTTTTCCGGCGCAAATGGCAATCCAATATCGATTGCGGACAAGGATGCCAACGGCGCTCCGGAGCAAATGACGTTGTCGGCGACCAACGGCACGCTAACGCTCGGCGGCACCAGCGGACTGACGTTTACCGGCGGCGCCAACGGCGGCGCCACGATGACCTTTCAGGGAACGATCGCCAATATCAACAATGCCCTCAACGGACTCGCCTTCACTCCAACGGCGGATTATGCCGGAGCCGCCAGCTTGCAGGTCGTGACGAATGACCTAGGCAACACCGGCATCGGGGGACCGCAAATTGCGACGAATGCAACTAACATTACGATCAATAACGCCACTCCCACACTGACCGTTCCCTCGCCGCAACTCAGCATGAATGTTGGGCTCGTGTTCTCCTCGACCAACGGCAATCCGATCATCGTCGGCTCGTCCGGCGGCTCTGTCTCCACGCTCCAAGTTACACTCACGACCACCAACGGTACGGTCACACTGGCCGGTACGTCAGGTTTGAGCTTCACCAGCGGGAATGGGCTAAATAATACCGCGACGACTTTCAGCGGCACCATTGCAGCTATCAACGCGGCATTGAACGGCATGGTCTTCCGGGCGTCGGCCGTCAACGATGGTTTGACGGTCACGGCAACCAATGTAGCCGCCGGCAACAATCCACCATCGGTGACTGCAACCGTCCCGATTCAGCAGGCACCACTGATTCCGCCTGCTCCGAGCCCACCGAACCCGACCCCGGCGCCGCTTCCACCCCACCCCGTGGTACCGGGCCCGATCGTCCCAGCCCCCGCCACACCGGTCGTGCCACCGCCCGTTCCGCCAAGCACTCCTTCTTCCAACATAGAGCATCCCACCACCGTGTTGCCAACGCTGCCTCAGGCCCCCGCGCGCATGACAACGATGCGATTTACGGTGGAAGCGTCGTTCACCGAATTCGCCATGGCACAAGTCTCGTTACGTGCGGGTGGCAATATGAGAAACTCGCGCATCTTCGATGGTTTTGCTTCCTCGACAGCTAACGTGTTTTGGGAGGACTTGGACAGTGTCCGTGATCAGCTATTGTCGCGGATGCCATCCCACGCTTTCGTCATTGGCTCCGCGCTGACGGTATCGACCGGTCTGACCGTCGGCTACGTGATGTGGATGTTGCGCGGCGGAATGCTGTTGTCCAGTCTCATCGCGCAAATTCCGGCCTGGAGTTTGATCGACCCCTTGGTGGTTCTCAGCCGCGCGGATGATTGGGAGGACGAAAAGAATCGCGACGAGAATAAAGAGAGCCTGGAGATGATATTTGACGCATCGGCGAGCGCTTCGCCCCAAAATGCAAGGATGCCCGCTTGAAGCAGATTTCGACAAGACTCCGCCTTACCGCTGGATTGGTCAGCTTGCTGGTCAGCGTGCTCCTTCTGAGCATCTTGCTTGGCGTTATTCCGGACAGACGCCGCGACGTCATCGCAGGACGCCAAGCGCTGTGCGAAGCCATCGCCGTCAACGGTTCTGAATTGGTAAGTCAGGCGGACGTTAAACGCTTGGAAACCGTGTTGCGGGTAACCTTGTCGCGGAATCCCGACATTCTTTCATCCGGTATACGTCAAGCCAGCGGGAAATTACTCGTCGACATTGGCAACCATCGGTCTCAATGGCATCGAACCGATACAGAAAAGTCCACGGACACCGAGGTGCAGGTACCGATCCGAGCGGGGCGGACAAAATGGGGCACCGTCGAACTGCGCTTCCGTCCGATCGACGGCGATGGCCTTGTCTCGGCGCTCGTAGGCCCCGAGGGCCGGATCGTAGGCTTCGTGGCTTCGGCGAGTTTTCTGCTGTTCTTGTTGTATTTGATCAAGACGTTGCAGTATCTCGACCCCTCGCGCTCAGTACCGACCCATGTGAGATCGGCGCTCGACACGTTGGCCGAAGGTTTATTAGTAATCGATACACGTGATCGCATCGTGCTGGCCAACGACGCCTTTGCAGCGTTGGTGGCCAAGTCGCCGGGACAACTGATGGGGCGACATGCGTCGCAATTTCCCTGGGTGCTTGGAGCAGATTCGCCAGCTCGATTGCCGTGGCGCATGGCGCATCGAACAAAAAATGCCGCAGACTGCCAATATCCTTCGCTTGCAAGTGGGACCGGACGAAGTGCGCACGTTTATGGTCAATTGCTCTCCGGTCCTCGGCCACAAGGGAGACTATCGTGGCGTTCTGGCGAGCTTCGACGACATCACGCAACTCGAAGAAAAGGAGCAGGAGCTTACTCGCGCCAAGGAAGCGGCCGAGACGGCAAACCAGGCGAAGAGCACCTTCTTGGCTAATATGAGCCACGAAATTCGCACGCCCATGAATGCGATCCTCGGCTTTACCGACGTCCTGCGGCGCGGCATGGTGAACGGCGAAGCCGATCGGCAACGTTACCTGACGACGATCCATCGTAGTGGCCAGCACCTGCTGGAGGTCATCAACGACATTCTAGACTTGTCTAAAGTTGAAGCCGGACACTGCGAAGTCGAGCGCATAGCCTGTAAGCCGCACGAACTGCTCGACGAAGTATTGGCCGTGTTACGGGTCCGCGCCGAGGAGAAAGGGCTGACGCTCGACTTCAAAGTGCCCAACCCAATTCCCGAAACGATCCAAAGCGATCCACTCAGGTTGCGTCAGATTCTTACGAACTTGGTTGGCAACGCCTTGAAGTTCACGAAGAAAGGTGGCGTGTCGGTCCACATTCGGCCCGTGACCCAGAACGAAACCCTACTGGCGTTCGACGTAATCGACACAGGGGTCGGAATCCCGCCTGAAGCATTGGCTCGAATCTTTGAACCGTTCACGCAGGCGGATGGCTCGGTGACTCGCAATTTCGGCGGCACCGGCCTTGGACTGACGATCAGCCGCCGATTTGCCGAAGCGCTCGGCGGCGGGATTACGGTAAGCAGTATCGCCGGGAAAGGGAGCACGTTTACGGTAGCGGTTCAAATGGGCGATGTTTCGGGCGTACGAAGCCTGAACTACCACGACGCGGTTGCAGCCCTGCGCGAGCGACATGAGGCGACCGAACAGCAGCATTCGATTCCCACCCTGCGCAACGCACGGATATTAGTGGCCGATGACGGAGAAGCTAATCGTCAGTTGCTTCAGTTGGTGTTGTCGCGAGCGGGTTTGGAAGTTGTCGCAGTGGAAAATGGAAAGGAAGCGCTCGATCTGGCGACGACCGAGCAATTCGATCTCATCTTCCTGGACATGCAAATGCCTGTGATGGACGGCTACACCGCCGCCCGCCGCATGCGCGAGCATGGCCTCCAACTACCAATCATCGCCTTGACGGCCAACGTGATGGCCACGGATGAACAGGAATGCCGAGAAGCCGGCTGTTCCGGCTTCTTGAGCAAGCCGATTCAGATCGATCGATTGTTGGCATACGCGGCGCAAGAGGTCGGGACAAAGCCATCGGTCGAGCGGCACGCCTCGCCCTCAGATTTGGAAACTCGAATAGTTACCAACCTCGATCAACTTGCAACCGCGATCGAATTGCAGGCAGACGAGGATCCGTCCACGAGGGGGGCCATCGTATCGACCTTGCCCATGGATGACGAGGAGTTCCGCGCGATCGTGTCGGGTTTTGTCAAGAAGTTGCGCACGCGGATGGGTGTCATGCATACGTGTGCGAAAGATCGCGATCTTAAATCGCTTGTCCAACATGCCCACTGGCTCGCCGGTGCTGGCGGCACGGTGGGATTTGGCGTCTTCACTGACCCTGCTAGAGCCCTGGAACGCGCCGCAAAAGCCGAAGACTTAGAGCATTCTCTCGAGCTTTTTCAACAGTTGCAAACCATGGTTGATTCGATCGTCGTTCCAGAGTTAACAACCGCCTGACAAGACCCGTTCGCAATCGTCCTCTGTAGACCCGAACTACTTGAAACCGTATTGACGCAGAACACTTAATCGAAGCATCGCGTTATGACTGTAGCAGGCACATTTTCAACGTCTCAGGGACCCGGCAATATGATTGCGACTCATGTCGAAGCCACACTGAGCGCCGCTCAGGCATTGGCATCGAAGACCACCGATGAACATCGCCAGGCTGCCGCCGCGGTCCTGGATCGTAAGATCATGATTGTGGATGACGAGGAGTATAACATCCTCATGCTGCGAAAATATCTTAAGGGAGCAGGATACAAGAACATCCTTTACACCGATGACTCAAGACTGGCGGTAGATTTGATCTGCGCCGAGCGTCCCGACATCCTGCTGCTCGACATTATGATGCCCGAGGTCAATGGCTTGGATATATTGGCAGCAGTCATGGGCCTGCTGGACTTCGACAAGATGCCTGTGCTGGTCCTTTCAGCCAGCATCGAACCGGAAATCAAACAAGCGGCGTTGGAGTTAGGAGCCACCGACTTTCTGGCTAAGCCGATCGATCAGCAAGACCTTTTGCCGCGATTGCGCAATGCCCTACTCGCAAAATCTTTTCGCGACCAATTGGCCCGGTATGCCGAGCATTTGGAATCCGAAGTGGCAAAGCGTACCGCCGATTTGGAAGAATCGCGCCGAGAGGTAGTGTACTGCCTGGCCCGTGCCGGAGAATTCCGCGACGACTGCACCGGGTACCATGTAGCACGAGTAGGTCGATATGTGGGCGTGCTTGCTCGCAAACTTGGCTACCGCGGAGCGCCTATTGAATTATTGGAACTCGCGGCGCAATTGCACGACGTCGGCAAAATCGGAATTCCCGACAGCATCTTGAAAAAGGCCGGCAAATTGGAAGTCGAAGAGTTCAATGTCATGAAACGGCACTGCGAAATGGGGATCAAGATCATAGCTCCAGGCGCGGTCGGGGACACGAGCATCATGCAGAAACACGTCGCTTTTGGGCCGGCATTCCTGAGCGAGTGCAAGTCGCCGTTAATGGCGCTTGCTGGCCGCATTGCCGCAACGCATCACGAACGTTGGGATGGCACGGGCTATCCTTCTGGTTTACGTGGCGACGATATTCCCATCGAAGGCCGCATGACCGCCGTGGCCGACGTGTTCGATTCACTGAGCAGCGCGCGGCCCTATAAGGAGCCGTTTCCGCTGCCGAAGTGCCTGGAGATCCTGAAAGAAGGGCGTGGCAAACACTTCGATCCCCAGGTGCTTGACGTGTTTTTTGCTTGTCTGGAAGAGATCGTGCGGCTGTCGGTCGAGCTTGCGGATTCGACGACCGGGAAGACTGTGACGCTTTAGAGCGATCCAGGCGTTCAACCGGCCGTACGATATCACGGCGCGACAGCCGGCGAGACTCCCCAACCAAGTCTTACCACGCGGCATGAGAATTAACGGTGGGACGATCGGCCGACGTTCACCGTGAACCGGCGCATCAATATTTGCGGCTTTCACCCAGGCCGTAACCGATGCCGTAATTACCGAAATAGCTACGACTCTCCCCGGTTCCATAGCCGTTGCCAAAGTTCCCAAAATAACCTGGCCCGTAACCGGTTCCATAGCTCTGCCCATAATTCAGCGGGCGCGAACCGAAAAAGGTTTCACTACCAAGCAGATCATGCTGGGAGAAGGACTTGGGAGGAAGCCGGTACCATTCGCGAGTTTCGGAGTTGGCGATTGGATTTATTCGTGCTCGTGCGTAGAAGTAAGTTGGCCCGAGTTGTTTGGCGCGAGTGAACGGAAGTGACCTTGGCGATCCATTTGACGCACTAAACTTCTTGGAACCTGATAATTGTTACTGTCAACGTAACTTTCATCACTCCAGCCGACTTCAGTCTGAGCTACGACGTTGGCGATTCCTAGCCAGACAAAGGTAATTACAGACACGCTTATCCGCGCCACCCTTCCCATATATTACGTGCCTCACTAACGATGGCCCGCCGTGATATCGAACCTGCTAACCAGCGTCTCGACACCGACAGGTCGACCAGTAATCCACTCTAATTCGATTGCTCGGTTGTGAAAGCGGAAAATTCACGGTTCTGATCGAATCCGGCCTACTGGCGGACACAAGCAGACCGTGTTCAATCATTCGCATGAATTGTCGCAAGTCGCTAGTGAATAAAGAGAAACGCGAATGGGGTGGCAACATGGCCCGGGAGTCGAACCTGGCGGAGAAATCGAAGTAATTGCAAACGGCGATTGTGGTTGCGACTTTTGCCAAGGGTGCCGCGCTGCAAATGCGCCGCATTCTGGGCATTCCAACTGTCTCGAGCTGGCGTCGCTTGACGCCGATTCGCGACGAGTCATCAAAGCGTAGAACGTCTCGCCAGTGTTACCGTCAACGGAACACCATCACCTAGCCATTACTAGCGACCGTCCCTTCGCTCGCGGCTCGGCGGGCGGCGCGGCGAGCTTTACGGCGGTTTTGAGCTTGGCGGGATTCTCGTTCACGCTCGACCAGGCGATGCTGGGGATGGGCGGCGAGCCAGCGGTCCGGCAGGAATTGGTCGATGCCGGCCTTGTCGTCGGCCGCCACGGCCGGCAGATGGCGCAGCACGTCGGTCAGGTAGGGGAGCACGTCCACTTCATTGAGCCGCGCGCTTTGGATGACCGTGTACAGGATGGCCGCTGTCGGGCCGGCCGTTTCGCGGCCCAAAAACAGCCAATTGCCGCGTCCTACGGCGATCGGCCGGAACTGGCGTTCCAAATGGTTGGTGTCGATCGCCAAGCGGCCATCGTCCAAGTAGCGCAGCAGCGAAGACCAGCGGGCCAGCGCATATTCGACCGCTTCGCTTAGCTTCGACGAGGGACGCAATTCACCGCGCGAAGTCGACAGCCGCGCATGTCAAGCGATCGAGGATCGGGCGCGACTCGACCTGGCGTAATTCGCGACGTTCGCCGTCAGTCAGCGTCTCAGCGCGATCTTCGACGTCGTACAACTGCCCGATGGCCGCCAGACTCTCGTGCAGCAGCGGATGACTGGTGGTGCAGAGTGCCTCGTCGAACTTCCGCCGCGCATGCGCCCAGCAGGCCACGTGCATGAGCCGCGCGGCTCCTTCGCGCACCAGTGATTCGTAGACCGAGTAGCCATCGCTTTGCAGATAACCTTGATAGTCGGCCAGAATCGCACGCGGGCCGGCGCGGCCGTGCGACGTTTGGAAGTCGTACGCCACGTAGCGATGGTCGCGATCCCCGGCGAAACCCCAGAAGTAGGCCAACAGCGCCTTGTCGCTCAAGCTGGCCAAGATAACGAACCGTCGTTTCGTCGACTTGAATCACGCAGCCGCTCAAGATCAACTCCAGCAATCGTCGGGCCAAGGGCCGCAGCGCCTCGGCCGTGCCGCGTACCAGGCGGCACAGCAGCGACCGCGAGAGCCACTTTCGCAGTGGGCCAAGCAACTGCTCCTGCTCGCGATACAGCGACATATGCCGGGCGTATTTGTAAACCGCGATCGTGGCCAGTACGCTCGGGCCGAAGGGACTTTTTTCGATCGGCAGCGGCGGCCTTGCCGAAGTCTGCATTTGTTCGCCCGTGCGGCACTTCGAGCAAGCATAGGTGAACCGCACGTGCTCGATGATATAGGCCCGCGCCGGCTCCAATTCCAATTGCCGCGTCACCTGCTCGTTGATCACCACGCGCGGCTCGTGGCAACACGAACAGGCCTGCTCTTCGGGAAGCAGCTGATATTCGATGCGCCGCGTCGGCAGACCTTCGGGAAAGACGAACTTCTTGCCGTGCCGCCGCGATCGCGCCGACGATGCGGGCGGAGGCTCTTCATCGTCGAGCATCGGCCGTCGCGTCCTCGTCACCTGATCGGCGACTCCGAGGGCGGCGGCGAAAACAGCAGCCGTTGATCGGGGGACGGCAGGTAACGTTCGCGGCGCGAGGAGAACAAGGCCCGCTTAAGCAACACGAGCTGTTCGTGCTGACGCTCCAGTTGCTCTTGATAGGCGGCGATGGCCGCTTGCTGCTGCGAGACGAGTGCCTCCAACTGCGCAATGCGCTGCGCGAGGGGGCTTTGATCGGCGGAAGAATCGCGTCCTTGCTCCATGCCCTCTTAGTGATCCGAGCGGGCGAAAGGTTACGCGGAACGCGGCAAAAAAGAAGATGTTCTTGTCAGGTCGGCTGCGGCTCGCGCCGCCAGCGTTTGCGCCGCTTGACGCTGGCCAACTCGATCCCTTCCAGGATCAACGTCAAGTCCGCTAGCCGCAGCTCCACGCCGGCGGTGTTCACGTTGGCATCGGTCGCGGCAGGCACTTCAAACGTGCCCCGCTCCAGCATTCGATAAAATATCACCAGCCCGTCGCCGACGAAGTACAAGACCTTGACCCGATCGCGCCGCCGATTGAAGAATAAGAACAAGTCCCCCGACTCGATCTGCTGACCCAACTCGGTTTCCACCAAGCCGACCAAACCCGAAAAACTTTTACGCATATCCGTCGGATCTCGGTGCGCGAAGACACGTAGCGACGAGGTGGCCATCAGCATGAGCCGGCCTCCCGGCTGCCGCCAGGCAGCAGCATGCTCAAGACGAGTTGGAGAGTGGCCCGATCGCAACCGGCCGGAATCCGCAACCGGACTTCGCCAGGTAGCTCGATTTCCAACGAGCCGACTGACTCATGGCGGTCGATCGGCGCATCCGTGACGATATGCACCGGCACGAGCCGGCCCGCCGCGCCGCGATCGAACGCAGTGCTTCGCGCGGGGGCAGTGCCGCGAAGCTTACGCTGCCACTGGTAGTACGAGGCCGGCGACACGCCAGCTTCCTCGCAGACGCGCACGACGCTGTGCCCGCTGCGCCGTCGCCCATCGATCAACTTCCGCCAAAAAGCCGCCCGATTGGAATCCGCTCGCCGCCCCATCGCCATGCTCCTTGCCAGACCGAGGATTTCAACGAAACCCTCAGCCTAACCGGCTCGGCAAGGATGTGGTTCTGACAACGGTAACTCGCCAGTGTCAATGAAGTCGTCGATCGTGGTCTTGTCGGGCACGGCTTTCCCGTGAATGCCTGACCCGATTGCGCGAGTGTGTTGTACCGAAGTAGGCAAGGAAAAGACGCCAGTTAGTTTGCATCTCCTCTAAAACCAGCGAACGTAACGTTGCGCGATCTCAGTAGCCTCCTCCGAGGCCTGAATCGTACCTGACACAATCTGGCTTAGGACCAAGCCAAGAAAATCTCGTTCATTCTGCTCCCAGCCCCACATCCGAACCATGTCGCTAAGAACCTTGGCGCTTGCCAAGCAGTGCATGAACGTGACGGGAGACCAGTTGGCGCTGGCAAATTTCTTGACCAAACCGATGCGCATTCGTCGGCATTTGTCCCACCACCATCCAGTTGCAGGCAAACGTTCTGCAACCGCTTGCCAAACCACTTCTCGGACTGCTCCCCTTTCGGCCATCGTGTACAAGATCGGAAATGACTTAGATAGCAATTCTTGGCCAACGTTATCCGCCCGATCGAGTCCTAGGCAACAAAGCAATGCGTGAATCCCCGGGTCCGCGGACGGAGAACAGCGAGCCGCACATGCGAGCCAATGTTCGGGCGCGATTGCTCCCATGAGCGGACTTGCAGGAGAAATAAGCCGAATGATACTCGCCGCGTTGTCGCAATCTTGTAGTGATTTCTTCAGCCAGTCTGCAAGTTCAGTAGCATTCTCAATGCTTGCTTTCCAATCATGAGGAGCGGTCCGATCTGCATCTTCTCGAAGCCATCTCAGCACCGCCTCGGCCGCCATGGTTGGAAAATCAGAAACCATTGAGGATGCAACATTTCCGGTGCGAGACCGTAATTGGTTGGTCACGATTTGAACAATATCGGACTCCATAAGCGAGTTCGAGGCGGAAACGATCTGCATGGCTTCTGCGACAAACTGAGCTGACGCGCACCATACGTCCCGATGAATCGCCAGTTCAGGCTTTCGCGAAATCAGCGAAAGCGCCGTCTCTGGCTCGTGTGCAATGAAATTGCCCATCGATTTCGCCGTGAGAAGCACACACAACTCATCGCAGAGTTCGTCTGCAATATGAGTGCGCTGCGACAAAGCAGACTTGGCAACCTGACGGGCCGCAAATTCGTTGTGGTGCCACAGCTCTGAAAACCGGCTCCGGACCTTCAGCGCGTCGGCGTCAAACGCAGAGTGCGATTCGACAAGCAGCGCGGCGAGAACTTGCTCTTCGGGAACGCCCGGTGTCAGATCGCGATCATGCGGAGGTCCGGCAACCGCTGTCTTCAGTACCATCGCTTCCGAATCCTTAGGGAACCCAACAGCGATCGTCTCTAGCACCTCCTTGTAGGCCCCGGAATCTCTGGACAGCAGGGTGTAAACTCTCGCGTAGGCGCCAATTGCCGCGCGCTCCTGTGCATCCCCATACCGGTGTAGAAATGCGCGAAAGGGTGTCTCTTCGCCTTGCAGATCTTCGTCTAGCAACTCGACCCATTGTGGCTGGGGACGCGTCTGAGTCTGCTCACAAACCTGGACGCTTTTGTGCGTTCGCACGATCTCTCGAATCGAGTCCCTGGGAACTGTTTGCATGTCGAACTGGCCACACACGGCAACTCTTGGCTGAATTGCCCCCGTGCAGAACTGAAGTGTGATTCCAGCGAGACGCTGAGCTTGTCGCCACAGCGCAAAGTGGAGCGCTTGCAGATCCTCAGAATCGTCATCTGGTATCACGATCGGCGCCCTCGTTCCATAGACACATTCAATCAGCGTTTTTGCGATAGAAGGCGGGGCGTAGTTGATCGGAGCGGGAGGGGGAACCATCACCGACACCGGTTGAGAGTAGGGTTCCAGATTGGCGTTGCCCTCCTCGACCGGACTTGGGCGACGAAACAAGGGGAGTAAACACTCGAGACTATTGATCTGATCAAGGTCACGAGAAGGCAACAACAGCGAATGGGTCCAGACGCAACCGGGTCGGTCGCACTCATCGGCATACCAAGTTCGTGCCAGGCAGAAGAGCTTTTCCTCGAACAAGGTGTACCCCGTTAAGTAGTCGGCAAATCCCGGGACGAGGCGAGGGCCCGAAAGATCGGAAAGCGTGCGCATGGCTCGCTGTGATTCTCCCGACAGCCGCCGGGATCCGGCCAACAGACGATGCCCCTCAGAATAGCCATGAAGCGTTTGATCGACCTTGAAGATGGTCACTGGGTCGCCTCTTCAGTACGCGTCATCAGCCATCGAATCGGGGCCGTAATGTCATGCTGGTAATCCTTGTCACCAACCACATTCAAACGTTGAGCAGCAATCGGTTTATCCCGCATGGCCTCGACCTGCGACGCGATGCTCAGATCGCCGCCCTGGGCGCTGATTCCAAAGAAGGAACACTCGAATTGCTGCTGGTGGGTCATAAGATACTGGTAGAGCAACGGCATCTCGATTTTGATCCAGTCGGCTGGATGCATCTTGGGAGGAACCACGTCCCAGGCGGATACGGCAACGACGAGGCCCAGTCTCGCCCGATTGGTGAGCGCAACAAGCGACTGCAAAATGTCGACGAGTTGAACTTGGGTGGGCGCCTTGTGGGGATTCCAGACTTCGACGGCATCGTCCGAGCCGCCAGCGGAAGCGCTCCCATTTTCTGTGGGGATGAGTGGCTCGACTTCGGAGATCAGGTGTTCCTTGCGAATTGCGGGATGAACGAAGAGGATGCCGCCGGAACACTCGCGCACAAACGCCTCATAGTCTGCGGAGGCTACACGATCCGTCCATTGCGCTTCCAAGGATTCCCCGGAAAGATCTGGGATCCAAACGCGTGAGGTTTGACCTGCTTCGTCCGCCAGCAACATCGAGACGACCTTCTCATCCGGAATCCTGGTGCGTTCGAGTGGCTCGGCGTCAATCCACCGGCTTCGGATCTGATTCAAATGTGTCTTGTCGCCCTCCAATGTAACAAGCCGGAGCGACTCGGGAACTTCACGAAATTCAACCACGTGCCACAAGGCCGCTAAAAAGGTCGTCTTACCGGCGCGAGGGAGCCCGATGACGAACAGTTTTTGCTCAGCGTAACTCATGCATCGTCCCCTTGGGTGCAGCTCAAACAAACCTGTCGAACTCCGTAAACAGTCGCGGAGCCCGAACCGGAGAGAGAGCTTGGACAGCCTGAGGCATTTCGGTGATCCATTCCGGAAAAACTCCATCAAGCCCATATCCAAGCGGGAAACCATTTTCGGGTCGAGCGGCAACTCGAGCAATTCGCAATCGGCCACAGCGGGAGTCAAAACGCTCCTTCACCTGGCTGGCAAGCAAATCCGCGAACGTAGTGACAGCTTCAACTTGTTCCTTGTTCGTCGCCGCCAGATCCCATTTGGAAATCAGCACGTCGACCAACGAGTATTGATTGAGTTGCTGCGAGTCAAAACAGGACCTGAGCAAGGTCAGGGCATCGGTCTTCGCCTTTTGCCGCTTGGAGGGATCGGCCAATTTTTCTCCATCCACGAGTAGGACAAAGTGATCCGCCCGGCGTAGGAACCGCAGCTTGGCACATTCTTCGACCGAATCTCGGGCATCTTCAAAATCCTCGCCCGACATGTCGAGAAACAGAAGGTCGGTGACTGCTCCCGCGGCGCTCTTGCGCACCTGCAGGTGAAGCAAGAGGTGTTGTGTCCCAGCCTTCGTGCGTTCCGTGTCTTGCCGCTCGCGCAGACTGCAAATGCGCGCATCGTGACATCGCTCATCGAAGCCAAGCAGCGTTGCGCATTGAGAAAACCAATAATCGCCGAAGTTTCCTCTCTGGAAAGCGTGAAACAGTGCCGCCACGAGGGTCGTTTTCCCGGAACGAGGGGCGCCAGCTAGGACAATCAGCCGAGTGCGCGAGGCAGCTGTGATCGAATACGCCTCTTCATAGGTCATCGCTTTCGCGGAGGGAAGGTGAATGACACGCTCACCCGAGCCTGTCGGCTGATCTTCAGCGTCATCTTTTGTCGGACCATCGGACATATTCACTACGACCTTACTTCAAGAGGAGTGATTCCAGATAGGTCTGCCGAGCAAGTTCGAGCGGTGTCAGTTTCACCGTCGCGTCCAAGCTGCTCGCCGTTTTGAACGCAGAGTACCACTCCTTCGCACCTTCTACGGTTAATGAACTGCTGCACGCATAGAGGGCCGGGCAAAGGTCTAACGCGGCGTGGGCGCCGTGAGATTTATGCCAGGTCTCGCGCAGCGAGCGCTCCAGTGCGTTCACGGATTGGGCAAGCTGGATCGCCTTTTTGGTTTCGTTTTGAGTTCGCGTCAGCATTCGACCCGCAAAGGCCTCCATCGCGACGGGGCCTGGCAACTGCTTGGTAAGTTCCGCGAGCTCGCGGCCGATCAGGATCGGAACGATCGCCATAGGAAGCTCCGAAAAGGAGTCGCCAGCGATACGACTCGACTCGCCAGTAAGCCACCACAGGATGTCAGATTCTTCGCGCAGCAGGTTATAGCGTTTGTCTAACAGTGAGACTTGGCCATTCAAAGTTCGAATCTGTGCGATTTGACAGTTGATGACTTTCGTCCAGGGGTCAGAGGCCGACTGCGGTGTATTGGCGTTGAATGCAGCGACCACGCCGTCGATGCCGTCTTTGGGAACTTCGATCGTCTTGACAGCGACGCCACCGATGTCCCGAAGCGCAGCTGATTCATCTGCCAAGAATTGCAGTGCATCTTGAACGATATCGGGAATGGGTACCGTCCGTTGACCTTGGAAATTGGCGACGACCAAACAGAGTGCGGAAGCGATGCTAACGGCGCTACTCTTTTTCGAGCGTACTCGCCAACGCAGCGCCCGCTAAGACGGTGAGTTCCAGCTCACGACCCGCGGTTGTAAATGCATTGTCTGCATCGCGTAAGGCGGATTCGAACTGGGAGTACGCATCCGCGTCGCGGCGCGGAAGTCCATAGAAGAGTCTCGCCAATTCGTAGACTGAGGCAGGATTAAGTGTCTTGACGTAGGATTCAATTCCCGACCAACGTCGCTGCAACGATTCATGGTCAGCTTGCAAATGGGCAAGTTGATACCAGTCTGCGAATTTAGGGTTCAAGGGCGGCTCCTCGTCTATTTCTTGAACGGATTGTCAGGAAACTTGCCGTCTGCATGTGCGGCTTGCGCTTCGCTCCACAATTCAAACAGCCGGTCTTCATCGGTCGCGCGGCGTAGTACCCGGCGGAATACTTCATAATCATTCAGCCCCGCGTCGTCATTGCGGATCAAGCCCAGCTTTTGAGCAATCGCCACTCGGATGGGATAGGGTAAATCCAGGAGACGGTAAGTCAGAAGTCGCATGGGGCTGTTCATGGTTACGGGCTCAGTGGCGCCACTGGTGGTGACCACCGGCGCACTGCCAGACATGCTCGAAGGAATCGAGTGTTCTGGACGCCAGGGATCTAAGTCAAAAACGTAGGTTTTCGATTCTTTACCATCGCAGAGATTAAAATCTCCTATGAACTTTGGGGCGGCTTCACTCCACACCCGGGGGTAAACCGTGACCGCCAACTTCCGCGAATCGGCAGTTCCTTCTACCTCCACCTTGAGCCAGTTGTATCGCGGCCGCCATTTCTGCTCATCTCGGGAAGGATGCACTGCCCCAGCGACCAACCGGAGTGAATTTCCGATCGGCAGCATCACTTGATTGTGCTTGTGGCCATAGAGTTGAAGGTGCGCTCGGTGATTCATGTCGCGGTCGACTTCATCATCATCCGCCCACCAATCAGGCGGATGATGGCAAAGGACGACGTTGGTGATCCCGGTTTGACGCTTGGGTAATTGATAGCGGCCGAGAACGATTTCCTGAACACCATTGTCGAGGTGATTGGACGTGATCGTTGAATTGAGGCCGTGTATTCTCAGGAGCGATGTGTCATTGAGCGTCAGGTCGACATGATGATGGGTTCGACTTGCGTCGAAGTGAAATCCGAATGTCCTGGCGAAGTCGTTGAAACCCTGGATGGATTGAAAGAGCTGCGCTTTGCCGAGTGGATCGCCAAGATAGTCCCAGAGCTTCTTATCGATTCCGGCCGGGCCGGCCGTTCGAATGGTGTTTTGAATGTCCAACAGAATGGGACTTTGGCGGATGTAGGCTTGGTCCACGTCGTGGTTTCCGGGAACCCCCCACAAACACGCCAGCGTAGCTTTCACTTTTTCCGCCAAATCTTCCAGAAATGTCTTGGCATGTACGTACTCTTCCGCCTTGCCGCTGTAAGCGATATCGCCTCCGACGAGGATGGCATCGGGGACCCCCAGGTGACCGTTGCAAACGTCGGCCGCGTCGATCAGCAATTCATTCCGCAAGTCTTCATCGAGATCCAATGGATCGCCGCTGCGCTTGCGAAAATGGATGTCAGAAAGATGCAATAGCACAGCCACAAGTGACGTCCTCGATGGAAAACGGCATTTTATCACAGCGAAGCGCTGTGCCTACGGGCATTGTCAACTGCCGGCGATGAAAACGTGAGCCAAAATCCATCGGTGCGTCGCTTTGGCCGGGTGGCTCAGGGCGATTGCTCACCCTGGGCTCCCACTGGCCCGGACGCGCCAACTAACGCGTCCGGTTGCCTTCTCGACCGACGGAGCCGAGCCATATAGTCATGGTCCAGCGCCGGGACGCTTGCCCGACGATGCAGCGAGCCGGGAGGCGATACGCCTTATTTGGGCGGCTCTCCTTTGTCCAAGACCAGCGAATGAAATGCGGCGACGTAACTCGCTGAGCGCTGCGGACGCAATCGCGGCTAATGTCAGACGGCTGTGAAATAGGTTGTCGAGTCAAGGGTTTCGGGACTTGAACCCGTCTTGGTTTCCGCCACAGCAGACCGCTGCCGTTGCGGCTGCGACAAATGCCGAAGAGCACACTCTGCACCGGTGCTGCATGGCGAAAGCTCCAACTGTCTTACACCAGCGTTGCCTGACGCTGATTCTCAGCGGGTGATTCCCTCCTGGGACGAAATGCCGACATTAATGCGTCAGTCCATATGGCCCTAAGCCGAGCCTGGGGGGCTCCGGCTCGCCCATCGTCCGGTTCGTCCCGAACAACCGCCGCCGCCCACCGAGGGACCCGCACAAGTGCCGAGCTGCGCAAGAGAAATGCAATCGCACAGTGATTCCCGGTAAGGGTGTAGCGAAAAGTTTGCTCAACGCGAGTCCATTCCGGTAAGATGTCACTCTGTACCTGACCTTCTCACGGTTGCCACCGTGTCAAATTGCAACGTAGCTTAGACGAGGAATCAGTAATGGGAGATGCCATCGTAGGGATCTTGCAGTTGATCGAGCCGGTCATCGCGAGTGTTAGCGGTTCGGTTACGATCGGCGCTCTGCTCAACCAGCTTCTTCGCCAAAGGTGGCGCGACAAGAGTCGGCAACAAGTGTTGGAATTCTTGCGCAGCTTGGCTGTTCAACGGAAGCCGACGTGCGGACCCTCGTCGAGGATTGGCCGCACGCCGGCTCAATTACTGATTCACAGCGCGAGGAACTGATTCTGCTACTGACGAACCTGACTCGCGGAGCGCGGCTGCATACAACGCATGGAACGCCGCTCAGCGGTTACTTGCGTTTCGATCACTTGATTAGCAAATTGCTCACTAGCATCGAAGTAAAGCGGCGCACCGGCGAACCGGTTTCACTCGGCCGCAGAGAGTGGATCATAGAACGGTTCTTGGGGAACGGTGCCTATGGCGAAGTATGGGTCGGTCGTCATAGGTTGCATCCCGCATTGCGTGCGTTCAAGTTTTTCACGCAGCCTGCGGCCCAAGATTGGCTCGAACGCGAAGGTACGGCGCTGTATCAGGTTCACCAAAGACTGAGTGGCTGTGCAAATGTGATTGCTTACGAAGACGTTGAACTCGATGGCAAACCATATCCTTACCTAGTGCTGGAATATGTGCCTGGCGGTTCACTTGAAGAATGGATCCTAACGGCAGCCGAGGAACGGCAGCCGCTGAAGCATGACGAACTGATCACAGGCATTGCACGAGGGCTCGCTCGAGCTCACGCCCATCATATTTATCATCGCGACCTGAAGCCTGCCAACGTGCTCCTCACAGACGAGTTGAACCCGGTTCCCAAGATCGCTGATTTTGGCCTCAGCAGTTTTGGTGTCGAAGCGGCAAGTAGCGAATCGCTAAACCTTTCGCAGGCAGTCGTAGTCGGCACGCAAATGTACCTGCCTCCTGAAGCCGCCGATCCATTGGCGTCACGTTTTGCGGCTCAAGACGATATCTTCGCGTTGGGCGTAATCTGGTACCAGGTGCTGGTTGGCGAGATTGCGCGGCCACCCTACGACTTTGCTGAGCGTTTGCATCAGCTCGGCGTCGATTCGCGAACGGTCAAGATATTATCGCGCTGCCTTGCCAGTCCCGACCGAAGATTCAAGGATGCTTGCGATCTGCTAGCCCTTTTGGATGACGACGCGGCTCCTGAGGAATGGCAGATCCCCGAGGGATGTTTTGACGTTGGCCCTCTGGCCAAAGAATACCTCGATGGTCTTCGAGCCGGATGAATTGCGGGACCGATGCCGGTCGAGTGCCGAAGTCAGTGGAACCTCAGTATTTGTTGCAATTCGTCTTTGGTCACGAGAGGGCTTTGCAAACGAATCAGCCCGCCACCGTGCTGCCAGAGCAGGTCGCCCTTACCGAGCAGGTACGCTGCATCGGGTTGATCCAGCAGCAGCTTAGAATCCCGAACGCCAGCTACCTTGAGCGCGATCCGACCGGGCAGATTGCTTCGCAACAATGGTGTGACTATCGACGCTTCGGCCCGTTGGGTGCCGAGGAGCAAATGAATTCCGGCAGCTCTCGCCTTAGCGCCCAGTCGCTTTAGGAGGGCCTCCAATTCCTTCTTGCTACCCCGGTCAGCCATCAGATCGGCGAACTCGTCAAAAATGACAATCCAACGCGACAGCGCGTCAGTGCCCTTCAATTGTCCGATGTGGTCGAGTTGGCGGCTTTGCAGCAAAGTATAGCGATCTTCCATCTCGCGGTAGCATTTCTCGACCAGCGGCAGTGCTTCGCTCGCGTCGAAGACTACCGGGCTTAGTAGGTAGGGAGAGCTTCCCAAGAAGTTGAAGGTGACTCGCTTTGGATCAATCAATATGAACTGGACATCATCGGGGCCGAGCCGTGACGCCAATGCTGCCAAGATCGCCTTTAGTAACTCGCTCTTACCGCTACCAGTAGTCCCAGCAATTAACAGATGACACGTGGCGGAGTCTGCGAGATTGAGCCAGTGTGCCCGGCCGCCCACGTCAACACCGACCGGAAATGCCGGCTCTGCTTCGAGACCCTCCGGCGGCGGGTTCAATGCCAACGCGAGTGAAACCGACTGGCGATCCGGTCGCTGCACATCAATGCTTATGTACCCAGCCTGGGCTGCAATTACCGGCGAAACCGAAAGTCCCAATTGGAGCTTCAGGTTGTCGGACTGTTTCTTGACCTTCGTGAAATCGGTGTCGTCTTTCGGCTCTACTTTGAGTCGGGCAAAGGTCGGGCCAAGCTCAACGCCGGCCGGACTCACGGCCTGACCACGATGCCCAAGCTTTTCTACAACCTTACTTAACATCGCAAGAGCCCAAGTTTCGCCAGTGGTCAGAGCAAGGGGGGATTCCGGCTCCGGCAATTTGACTGTACTGCTTATTGGCGTCGCGATCGACTCTTGCGTCATCGCGGCCTCGCGCAGTGAAACCGGTGATCTTATCTGTTCGGTCGGTTCTGCGCTGGACATACGACCAGCCTGCCTCGTCGGCACTGCTCCGGCGCGAACGCGCTCAATGGACGGCCAGTTCTCAAAAAGGAATTTGAAGAGATCCAGATTCGCCAATAGCTTCGTTTCAACTAGCAGATCGCGACACTGTTGTGCGGTGACCGGGCGGCCGCCGAGAATGACATTCTGTGATTCCGCATCGAGCATCAATTGTCGCAAACAGTCCAAGTGAACAAACGCCGATTCGTTTTCATCCAGCGGAAATGGCCGAATTGTTCCAGCATCCACCAAGGCCTTATATTTCAAGTATGAACTGGCTTTCTTTCCGACGGCCAATTGGCTCTTGGGCCAGACGGCGACTGCTCCCACCACACTGCCCCCAAGAGCCTCATCCAAGGCCCCAAACCAGTTACCAAATGGATTACCGCTGTCCTTCTTAGACACGGCAACCACGACGGGGAATTTCTGGTTGCTCGCACCCAAGTGGATTTCTGCGCTGGGACGTTGATCGTTGGGACTCCGGTTTAAGGCGCCCAATTGAAATCGGTCGAACGTCATTCCTTCAGGAAGGTATTGGCCGTGTTTCGCCAGAACGAGCGCCTCTTCGACGCCTGCCCAAAGCTCGGCCTCTTGGTAATGACTAGGCTCCTTGATCGACTGTCGTGTGATTTCAAGCCGACGATTCCACTCCTTAACGAACAATTCCGCGGAAGTTAGCTCCTCTGCTGCGCCGAGAGTTTGATCAGCCCGGTCGCTCCTTCAACGATCCACTTGTCGAATGCAGTGCGACAATGTTCGATAAGCCCGCGTGGCATTGGAGCGACCTTTTCAGCGAAGCCTTCCACCGAGGCCATATCAAAGGGCCAGCCGGAGGCGCGTCCATCGGTCGTTCCCACCCAAGTGTCCATTCGCCGAGTTACCAACTCGCCTGCTTCGTGCGGCTTCAGATGCCGTAAATCCCACCGTTTGATCCGGCCGAGAAAAGCTTGATAGGTTCCCTGTTGTGCCAAATCAATCCAACGCTCTTTAATGCAACCTAGCACGATGATTAGGTTCGGTACGTCTTGCAACCAGGCCATCAAGGCAGCGGTAAGGTCACGGAATGCAATCGCGTCCTTCTGCAGCAGCCATTCAATCTGGTCTATGCACAGCAGGAGTGGGGTCTTGATGTGGGTGAGCATTGTGGCCACCGTCTTAAGTACCAAAGTCGCATCGGGCGATGCCTGGGGCAATCGCAGGCGGTTAAGACGCTCATCGGGAACCTGCTCGGCTTCACCCCGCAACCACGCTCGAGCATCGTCTGCTCCGACCGATAAGCCCAGCACCAAGGCGCGAACTACCCCGGCGGCTAAATGGGGATGTCGTTGCCGAATCGACTCGGCCAGCTGCAAGTATGGGCCAAGCTCGTTAGTTGTCAGCAGGCTCAGTACCGTGAGGCTATCTCGCTGGAGTCGCTGACGAACGCTGCTAACTTTGGCTTGCCAAGTGGGAGTGAGTTGATCGAGATATTCAGCGAAGGACGGAGCAATCAATTTCGCCAACAGACGACTTATTGGCGCAATATCGTCTGGGGGTGGCTGGAACAATGCCTCGACGACCGACCACTGAATATGGCTCACGATCCGACTGGGCTCATGCGTCAACGGCGTGAAAACGTTTACGATATTATCGCCCTCGCGGCTTTGAACTCGCCCGAACAAATGGGTCTTGCCGTAGCCGCTCGGCCCCATCAGGACATGAATCTTGCGAGCAGGATCCGGCGCAGGGTGCATGCGTACTGTGTCAACGTCATCCGCCAAGGCGGTGGAGATATCCATTCCAACCGCGGGAACGTCCCATTCCAACCGAAAATCACCGGCACCGTTTAGCCGGTCGGTCTCGAATGGATGCTCGACACGAAAAGGCGGATCATTTCTTTGCGAAGACATGGCCCCTCTCAGCATAGAACAAGGTTTCGCCCAAGCCGGGAATCGACGCCTGAAGTTGTTCGTGCGACGCGCGCGAAAGGTCGGTAATTGGGGATAGAATTACTTCATCCCCGCGGCGGAGCCTATGAAGCGATTCGTCGAACAGTTCATGTCTAGCCGCAACTTCGCCAAACTCGCGGCGGATCTGTTCGCGAATCTCGTGAATCGGCACCATACCCGTCTGGGCATGGCGTTCGCGTAGCAACTCCTCCAAAGCCGCGATGATGGCGAGCTCTAACTGGGCCGGTTGCGGTGGCGCTATCGACGCCGGTTCTATTTCGCCAAACTGCTTAGCCACACTTCGGGCGGCTTCTACGAGAGCGTTCAAAGCTGCACCAGGAAGGTGGAACGTTCTTTCGGCAGGAAACGCGGCATTCCCGAGAAAAAGCAAGCCATCATTCGTCAATTTATAGATCTCCGAGCGGCCGCGAAGTGTGATGTTGATAAGGCCGCGAGTTGCCAAGTCACCACGAATATGCCAGGCAGTGGCAGCGTTAAGTTCCAAACCATCCCTGGCATAGCCATCGTTGAATGTGTTAGCTGTGGCTCCGCTGATCGCATATCCAGTGACCTTTAATAACTGTAGCAAGAGGTATACCTCGCGCTCGCGTTTGACCTTGCCGTTCTCTGCGAGGTTCACCTTGCCCCGCGGCGGATTGCAACGTGGCGGCGGCAAATACTCGCTGAGATTCTGCAAAAGCGATTTCCCAGCGTCAGTAAGCACATAGAGTGTCGTTCTTCCAACCTTTTCGCTATGTATTTCTCCGGAGTCGACTAACTCCTCGCGAGCCTGATTAGCAACGGCCGTAGTCAAGCCCAGTTCTTTGGCGGCTGCGGCGGAAATTCGCTTGTTGGCGTCACCTTTTCTGAGCCCGCGCTGCGGAACATCGCGAAGATGGTGAAGCAACATCGCCCGACGCCGTAACTTTAATGTGTCCTTGACCGGCGGTTCGTCGTCACTGAATGATGCGGTCACAGTGGCATTCCTTAACGCGGAGATGCGCCGATTGTTCAAATCTCTGCCCGGTTAATGCTTAAAGCTAACGGGTGGAAGAGGACAAGGCAAATGCTGCGAGAAAAGTGTTCTTGGCTAGCTAAGCCCGGCGTTATTTAGGGGAGACGTCTTGATTTTGTCCGGTATTTCTTTACTAAATGCCGCATCTTTCCTGCGTCTTAAGTCCGCGAGTCTAACATGCGACTGTCCCGATGAAAGACCCGAGATCCGTTTAGCAATTGGGCGGCACTAGCGGGCGGGATTCAAATATGCGAATAAACTCGGCACACGGAGTTGATTGGTATCTCTGAGCGTGCCACCTCCGCGGACTTCGATTGTGAGTTGACAATATTTTGGAATTATTCGGTGAAGAGAGGTCAGACGCATCGGGGTCGCCACAGCCGCGCCAAGCGAGAAAGCCCTCGAAGCCAGCGCATAGCCGTGACCGCAGAAGGCAAGCCAAACGCACTATGGACATGCGGAGTGGCGGGAGCGGTCCGAAAGCCATCCGTTAAGTGGACGGTTAGCCCAGCAGGTCGGCGATCGGCACCCGTAACATTCGAGCGATCAGCCGTAAATTCAAGATACTGACGTTTCTTTCGCCGCGTTCGACGCTGCCGATGAATGTCCTATGCAGTCCGCATTTCTCGCCGAACTGGAGCTGGCTCAGTTTGAGCGCAGTCCGCCGGTCGCGAATCCTTTCGCCCAGTTGCCGTAGAAATTTGTGATCTTCGATGCTTGCCATAGTTGACTAGCATCGTGCCGTATTCGATGATGCGTTTGAGTAGCACACCGGCGGCCTAAGGGGGCATTCCTCACATCGACCGAACTCTCAGGTACCCGGCATGAACAGCAAGCGAGAATAAGCCGTTGCAACGAAACGCCTTCCCAGATAGGGCCCTACGATGAAAAAGACAGTCGTGAGGAGATGCACCGTGGCGCCAAAACTGCGATCAACCCTAATGCGAATGCACCACCTTGGCATACCGACGGTCTTCTTCGCACTCACTATTGCCGGTGCCGCGACCAGCCAAGTGGTAGAGAATGATGTTGTGCCGGACGAAAAGCCGCGACAGCCGTCTTGGTTTCGTCTGGTCAACGTAGACATCCCTCCGGACTCGCCGCTGCGAAACTCGCCAAACATTGATCATCCGCCAGACTTGTACGTAGTCGTAAAAAAAGACGGAACCGCGTTGGGAAAAGGCTCTACGATTCAAAAAGGCTGGTCAGTGGATTTCCCCAAGGGCAAGCCAGAAAACGAATGGCCAATTTGCGCGGCACCAAAAACCGCTACGCGATTGAAATCTGGGACCGCAACTGGGGCCCCGATGGCCTCGTGTTGACAATTACCGGCCTGACCGGAGAAGCGTTCCAGAAACCGATCTATGAGGTTGGCGGCAAAGCCCTTTCTCAAGACCGGCTCGTATCCGTGACTTTTGCGGGTCCGGACGATCAATCTTCTTCGGAGAACCGACCGGCGTCAGAAGACGCGGAGTCGAAATAGCAGCGTCCAAGCTCCGGCTAACTGATGAACGAAAGGAAGTACAGATGACCGTGCCACAGAACTGCCGCCTGGCGATCTTGGGAGTTTTCGTGATTCTGATCCCAGCTGTAGTTGGTTGCAGCGGGGACGAGCGGAGTCGACGGGAGAAAGACGACAAGCAGTCAAGATTGCCGTTGTCCCCTGAAGTGCTCGCAGTGCAAGTACCGGTCAGTTGATGCAGCAATTGCTCTGCTCGCTCGATCGCATGTCTATTTAATCCAATGAACAAACTGCGGGGATCTTTCATGGCCGCTCCAGGTGCAATGATTTGCCAAGTTGCGGGTCTCGCCATCGGTGTTTCCCTTGGCGCTGCAGCCGTCTGGCTGGCTAAGTCCGATCATTCCCAAGTGCCGGTGCCACTGCCCAGTGTGAGCAATTCGCCCGCTGAGTTCCTGCAACAGGCAAGCACTGAATCTACAGAAGCTAACCAGACCACGGATGGGACTCGTCGCGCCGCCTTGCTGCGAGAGGTGGCTTTTGAACGCCAGCGGCTGCAACCTACGTCTGCTCGCGCCGTTTGGGGAACTCTTCAAGACACGCTACGGCCGAGCAGCGACGACAGCAACTGGCCACAGCAGGACAAGCTGGAAACGGCTATTTCCAGCATGATTTCCTATCAGGATAACCTCGACACGATCCTACGAAGTTCCTCTTCGATTCGCGACTTTGAGGAGGTATGGCAGGTGAGGCACGAGGTCGAAGAGGCGATCGGTCAACTTCGCCTGAAACTCATCGGCCACGTTCGCAAGCAAATGTCGGCCCTGCCGGAAGCAAGCAAGTCAATCGATATTCAACATGCACAGGCAGCTCTCGGGGACTTTGCAAGGTTTGCGACCGCAAATCAACGTGCCATGATGCTTCTCGTTGCCACCCTGCCTGAACCGGGACATGACGTTGATCTACAGGAATTCCTGGAATTGGAGAATCACTCGCGCGACATCGTCCAGCATTCCGTCGCCAACACGAAGGTTCAAGTTGACGCCTACCGACGCCAACTCGTGGGAGACAAGTCCTCGCCCATCGAGCCGGTCGAACAGGGCAAACTTGAAAAGCCGACGGTTGGCAAGTGCGAATTGTGGCTTCTTCAGCTTGCCGAACTTGGCAATGTACTCACCCAGGCTGATTTGGAAAGCTGGCAACAGGCGCGGGAACTGATCCGATCCGATGCTTCCAAGGGGGCGCCGCCAGCGGGCCCCCGCCAATCCGCTCCAGAAAAAACGCCAAGCCAGCAGAGCGATGATTCGCTGGGATCGTCTCTTGCCGAGTTGCGAAATCAACTGCGCCAATTGCAGGTCTTGGCCTACAACCATTGGGCGCTTCGTGAATTGGAAGCTGCCGAAACGGTCGCAGGATGGGACGGTCGACTGGCACGCATCGACGCGGGGCTCCTGGAACCAGCAGTTTCCGCGATCTACGCGTCCGTTTACGGTCGTCGCATCGAAGAGATCAAAGACCCCGAGCAGCGCAGTCGTACGGTGCAGCGGCTGCTCAGTAGCGAACGAGTCCATTTGACTGCTTTCTGAGAGGCAACCCCATGCGAACGTGTTCCGGGCTGGTACTCTTGTTGGCATTAGCCTTGTCGTGCCTGGTCTCGGAACGATCCGAGGCAAAGCTGATTGGCGCGCCATCCCAAGAAGCGATCTCGCGCGAGGTACTTCGCCGCCAGGCTCGCATGGTGACGCCCCTGTTTTTCAGCAGCCGCAAGACGCTTGCCGCGCCTTCCCTTCGCCAACTGATTCAGCTGTCTGCGCCCGTGGCAGCCGACGCACCGCTGCGCTATGTCAGCTTCAATTCGTACTGGCAGGCCGCCAATCAGACCAACCAACGCACTGGCAAGGCGCTGGAGGCGGTGTTTGCGTGCGCGCGAATCGGGCCCTACGAGCGTCGGGGCAGTCCAATCGGATCCTTGTGACCGCGGCAGAAGGATTTCCAAGTCATCCAACAGACCTGGTCGAAGTGAGTCCGGACGGTGCGATACTGCGTCGCTTCCAAGCCAAATTCAATTTGGATCTAAAGAGGGCTGGCAAATACTTGGTGGACCCGCGCTATCCGGGCCAGACTCTGCTCACAACACGGGAATCGTTGGGGCGAGTGGAGACCGAATTGCTTCGCCGAGAAGCGAGTGCGGCACGTCGCGGCGTTCCGCTAGCCGCCAAATGGCAAGTCGTTCGGGATGCGCTGGAAGATGGCAGGCTCGCACGACGGTGGGCCGATAAGCCGCTGCCCTCGTTGAAGGGATTGGCTGGTCTGACACAAAGGGCGACTCGCGGCGCATTTAATGAAGCAGCGCGAGAACTCGTGCGGAGCGAACCGCTAGTCGCACCGGTGGGCAAAGCCGCAGGCAGACAAGTTCTGGCAAAAGGCCTCTATCTTGTCGATCTGGCGAGCGTGGGTTATCTGCAATACCGAGACATCGAGCGATTCTCGCAAGGCGAAATCAGCGGTGATTACCTGGCCGTCAAATCGGGAGTACGAGGTACGCAACTCTGCCTAGCGACCTACACGCTCATCACGCCCGAGCCGCTTAGCAAGGCCGCCGGCACTGTTATCGTCGTGACCTTGATCGTCGTCGATGTCGCCACTGACGTCATCTACAATGGCGTTCATCGCCGTCGGGAGTTGGCTGCTCGCCAAGCGCTGGCAAGTATCGATCGAGCAGAGCGGTATCATGCGGTCCGGTCACATTTAGTGACTCTAGCCGCCAGTCCCGCCAGTCCGTAGTTTTTAGCACCGGCTAGGCGACAGCCGGACGCTGGGAACACCTGCTTCTAAATAAACCAATGGATTGTGAGGCGGCACGGTGCCGCGCGACGCCCCGTGAACTTCTTGAAACCAGTTCACTGAACTAATCATTCGCGTGAATCGCCAGCATTCCCTGATAGATAAAACAAAGCGACACCTGGGGCCACCTTGCGGTGGCCCCAGGTACATCGAGTGGGTTCGAGCGATCGGTGGATTATCGAGATTTGCCAGGTTTCGGAACCCCGACCAGTGTTTGAGTGGGGTGTCACCGACCTCGACTGGCGCGATGATTGCCAAACTGCCGCCGGCCGTGGCGTTGTGCGGCACGATACCCGAGCTTTGAGCCGAGCCGCTTGCCGTGCTTATACGCCCACATGCCGCCGATTATGGCCAGGGTCGTTACGATCAATGCTTCCAAAGGAATTCTCCTTACCGCGGACAGCGGCAGCCAGGCGATCGGCCGCCGCCATGGCCTCCAAAGAGCCAGATGATGACGGCCAAGATTGCACCGATAATGACCAACGTGTCCAAGCTCATTTCCTCCACAGCCAAGTGTTGAGATCCGAAAAAAATTCCGATTTGCTACGGAAACAGACTCGGCCGCTCCGCCGCGAGTTCGTCCGAGTCCACGATGCGTGGGCCACAAACCACGTCGATGGGAAGTTTAGCGACGATGATTCCCAGTAGGACGAATCGCACCGGCACAAAGGTTGCCGATAACCAGTAAGATCGTGACGCCCCAAAACGCCGCCCACGATTCCAGTGCCAAACCGACAACGGCCGCGATGGCTAGAGAGCCGTTGATGGCGGCGATGTTAAGCTTTGTTCGAGCACCCATCGACAAATCTCCTCTCATGCGTGATTTCGGAAAGGTAAATGGCCGATGTTAGCCGCTATCTCGCGACCTCTTGAAGCTGCTTAAGCGAGGCGAGCGTCGATTCCACGAGACGGTTTTGGCGCTGACGCTGCTTGAGGGCCTGCACGAGTTGATTGGCGGATGACGCCGCGTCACGAAGACGATCACGCAGGGCGGTGGCTTGCTCGATCGGGCCGCCGTTGGTCGCCGGGCGAATTCGTTTGAGGCGCGGGACCGGTTTGGCCGCCTCGGTACCGGACGTGGACGCTTGATCTTTGCCGGACATGATTGGCTCCGATTGTTTGTGGGATGGCGGTTTCGATACGGACGTGAACGACGATTCGATGCGGATCGCATCGTCGCTGTGGAGAATGGCACTTTTCGGATCGAGCAACATCCAGAGAAATTGGCGTTGATCGTCGCAGCAGAGGACAGGCGACTCCGGCCCATTGATGTACACCTGGCGGAATCCCATTCGGATCGCACGCTCGAAGAAACGTCGATCCGTATTGAGCAACACCGGTTCGCCGCTGAGCCTAGATGTCGTCAATTCGACTTCGGTCGGACAGGGCTGCTGGGCTTCCCGGCTGCGGATCAGCACTTTGCCGTTCAGATCGAGCGTGACGGCAGCGTATTGCGGATCGTCGCATGGCAGCCGTTGGATGATGTTGGTCAAGAAATTGGAGTCTGCTTGCGACAATTCGAGTCGCGATCGGGCAAACTCGTGGTTGGGAATGATGTCGTCGATCTTGGGGAACCGTCCCTCCTTGTCGATCCGCAACATGATCAGCCAGTGGCCGACGCCAAAGCCGACCCAGTCGCCATTGCGCCCCACGGCAAGGCCTTCCCCAACGTCGAGATCACGGTAGCCGAGGATTGGTTCCGCCGGCACGAGCACGTCGTTTTCGAAACCAAACCGAAACCCAGTCTGCGCAAGGATGTGCCGGCCATCCGTGGCGTCGATTCGGCCCAAGGCGCCCCGTAGATGCAGGCAGCCGAGAGCGTAGCGACTTGAGCCACGATCGGTGGTGGCCACGGCATCGCGGAGTGCCGTCCATAATCGGGCGTCGTTCGCGGTGAACGTCACGGGGGCTTCGGGGAAATCCACTTTCGCCTTGGCATCGACGTGAATTAACGCCTGGCGCGGTACGCCGCGATCCGACCAGGATGCCAGTGTCGACTTGTCTCTCTTCCGCTCCAGGTCGATCGCGTCGTTGGTTCGATCGTCCCAGGCGTCGAGGGCCGACATGGGCAATATGAACGACTCGGGAGCGAACGTGCCGACCAGGTGATGCTCGATGGCGATTTCGGTAGATGCGGCGCGAATTCGGCAGCCATCCGAATCAGCGATGATTGCCAGACAAGCCTCTGAGCTGGAACGGGACTTGTGCAGCGCGGCCCGGCGGGCCAGCGAGCGGAAAGTCCGGAGAATTTTACGAGGAATGGAGATCAATGTACGATTCCTTCATGAAAAGGCCCGCGTCGCCCGCCCCAATCGGGACGAGCGACGTGAACATAGTGGCTTTGGACGGAAAGAAGCTTCAGGCTGCCTGGCAGCGTTTCTGGCTGCCGCGCTGGGCAAATAACGCCACCCGCTGGCTGTCCAATTCGTCCCAGTCGACCGTCAGCGGTTCTAGCGTAGGCGGTTCGACGAGTTGGAAGCCACGACTGCGGATTACACCGAGCGTTTCCCCGGTGGCGGAGGCGAGTTCACGTTCAAATTCAGCATTGGTCATGAAATTACCTTTCGGGACGAATACGGCGGGGCCGTACGCAGCACCGCCTGGGAAAGTCAAAGAAGAGCGCCGCAGTGAAACAGGCGGCACGAATCCCAAGAAACGGGCCGGATTCAGCGAGCCCGCGGCAGCCAATTCGTCGCAAGCCATTCCTGTTCGGCTTGGAGAGCCTGGCTACGCAGCACAAATGGCCCAAGCGTCGGGCCGTTTACCGGTGATAGATCAGCCGACCAGCCGCCAACCGGTCTCGGTTCGACGTGACTGGCTCGCTCGATCATCAGCGTGCCAAGTTGGTTCAAGTCGATGGCTTCGCTATAGACGCAGCGGACCGAACCGGCCGGTGTGATGACCAGCTCCATCACGCTACCTCCGGCTGTGCGGCGCTGCGGATGATCCGCCGCCGAGGCCGATCGACCAGCATCCCGTCGAGCGTGGCCTGGACGCCAGCCAACTGCGTGACCACCTGCTGCCGCAGGCTGGAGTTATCACGCAGTTGCTGGGGTTCCACGCCACGAATCGTGCGCTGGGCCTGGGCCACAAGCCCATCAAGCTGCTCGTTGGACCGGACATTCAAATGCCGGAACCGCTCGAAGAACTCGGTCAGATTCTCGACCGCCGTGTCGCGAAACACTTTGGGTTTCCCATCTTCCTGACCACTCAGACGCTCGGTTAGGTGCGAAACGAGCTTGGCCAGTTCGTCCGTGAACGCCTGCTCGGCGAGTTGCACGGCCTCATTGAAACGGGCCTGCACTCGCAGGCACTCCTGTTCGTAGAGCTGCGGACTGAGTTGCTGCAAGTACGCCGGCGGCTCGATACTCGGAAAATCCCAACTCGCCGCGAACAGCCCGCGCAGCGACTGCGGATAGTCGGTCGGGTTGAAGAGGCTACCCAGCCGTTTGCGGGCCGCCGATCGTAGCTCGCCGTAATGCTCATCGAGCTTCTCGACGGCTTCGTCCAATTCGGACTTGAGCGTGGTCATCTGCACGTCGAAGCTGCCGATGTCTTCCTGCCGAATCAACCGGGTGCCCGGCTCGGGATAGGGTAAAGAAATTCCCTTCCAGAAATTCAGCATCCGGCCGCGCGCTGCCGTGACCGCCTTGAACGCCGGATGCCGGGTGTCGAGCAGCTTCTTGCCGGCCGACAGAAATTCCCCCTCCGCCCCGAATGCGTCGGCGGCCTGGGATTTTTGTTCGGGTGTGAGGGTCTTTCGGTGGTGTAGGCCGGGGAGTTTCACTCCGACCCCAACCCCAAACCGGACGTGCAAGTTTCCCTGCATCCGGCTTTCCAGATAATTCTATGCTCATGATTCCCTCGTGGTTTTGAGATGGTGACATCGCAGACACAGTGTCTGAATGTTTTCCAAATCGTTCGCCAGTTCGAGACTGGCAAAGCTACTGACAGGGGTGATATGATCCGCATGCGAGGTACGGGCCGAGACCTGTACTGCGCAGCCACGACAATAGAAGTTGTCACGGACCAATGCCTTCCACTTGAGGTCGCCGGAGCCTGGACGTCGCTTGTCGGGCAGATAGAACTCGGCCTCCCATGTGCCGTCTTCGGGATAGCTCTGGTTGCTGCCTGGCTGATACGGTTCCGGCGTCCCAAAATAGAACGTCGATTCCGTCTGCTGGAAGCGAGCCATCGTAAATGCTCTGTCAATGCCGATGGCATTGTCAAAGCGATACCTGCGGAGACACTTGGCCGTCGATATGTCTTCTTTGCTGCATATCGCCTTCACCGCGATCCAGAAAGCATCGTGGTCCAGCCCGTGTGCAACGCCCAAGAAGTTATGGGCGATCTTGAAATAGTTCGACCAGCCGCGAATGGCTGCCGATGCTTTCCCAAGTCGGACTGAAATGCTTTCTTGCCTAGGGCGGTAGCAAAGAACCGCTTCCAGGCGAGAACGAATGTTGGTGATGGCCTTTTGGCCGACCTTCAGCTTACGAATAAATTTCCCGGACCGACCAACACCAACGGAGATGTTGAAGCCCAAGAAGTCGTATCCGTCCCTCACGTGGGTCACCCGGGTCTTTTCGACTGAGAGTTCAAGTCCACAATTCTTCCATAGGAAGTCGCGGATTAAGTCTCGCAATCGCTCGGCACGCTGTTTGTTTGATCGCGTGATAAGCACGCACCAATCATCGGCGTACCGCACGAACCGGATGTTGGGCTGACCGTGGTAATGCTGCCGCCTGCTGTCCGCACCATGAGAACATCTGGAGTGGAGGAACCAGTCTAGTTTGTTCAGCACGATGTTTGCCAGTAGCGGAGACACCACGCCTCCCTGTGGAACTCCTTTGACCGTTGGATGGACAATTCCGTCGATCTCGACTCCCGATCGAAGCAACTTCTGGATCAGAATGAGGAACTTGTTGTCCATTACTTTTTCACGAACGCACCGTAGGATCGCCTTGTGCGAAATCTCGTCAAAACACGACTTGACATCGCCCTCGATGATCCAGGTGAAACCCTGTTGTGCTGTTAGCACGCAAGCGTGAACAGCATGGTGCGCGCTCCGATTGGGTCGAAACCCATAGGAGCTGTCGTGGAACTCAACTTCAAAGATGGGTTCCAACGCCATCCGTATCGCCTCTTGGACAATCTTGTCCCGCAGGCAGGGGATTCCAAGCTGGCGCATTTTGCCATTAGCCTTGGGGATTTCCACCCGCCTTAATGGTTGAGGTTGATACGTACCGCGTTTCAATTCCAGGCGTAATTCTTCCAGCCGCTTTTCACGAGTCTTTTCAAACTCGAAAACGCGGATGCCGTCTACGCCTGCTGCTTTGCCGCGGGAGCGTTTCAACACGCGATCACAGGCCACCGCAATCCACGTTGGATTGTGGATCAGGTCCATTAGGTTCCGAATCCGGCCACCGTACGGGTTGGTCGGAAAGAGCGGAGTCCCTGATTCCCTGTGCTGCCTATGGGCTTGCGAATGCTCCCAGAGCCTACGTTGGACTTCGTCGATGTTCATTTGGAAGCCTCCAAATTGAAGAACACTTTGGTTGTCCGGACACGAATCATCCTGCACCCCTTCGCCATGTGAGCGTCGTTAACGTCTCCGACTACTACGGGTGCTCCGCCACTCGGCTGCCTCGTCGGCAGGTGTTTGGTGACTGCCATACTCAGCCGAGCTTCCCTGGTTCCCTTGTTGATACTCAAACGTTTCCCTGTAGACTCCGACTCTGAAGTACCCTTCAGCGGTCTGCTGCTCCCCTCAACATCACGGGGTAATTGACTGAGCCGTGAATTTGCCGCAAAGCGGCGGGCCAGATTGCAGGCGTACATTGCTTCTGGCCGTTGAGGACACCTCCTATCCCGGGTACCAATCCCCAGGCAACTCTCGTATTAGCGGAGATGTGGTGTGGTTTTCACCGTAGGTATTAGTCGGTTCCTTTCGTAGTCATGGGGATACTCTGCTTAGCGAAGCTCCCAAGGCGAGAGAGTTTTGCCAGTGCTTCGCATTGTCGGGGGAGCTATTTCGCCGATGAATCACGCACTTCATCAACTTACCCCCTAAGCACGGTGGCCGGCCAAACGGCCACGGTCTTACGACATTACCAACAAGGTCTCCCCGTCGATCTCGGTCCGAGATCAAACGGGATACATCAGGCGCACGACACCAAACCACGTAAACGCGACTCGCACGGCGGCCATCGTGGCGCGCAGCCGGGAGCTGGGATTGGTGGTCAATGGCGTCGTAACATCGTCGAGCAGTGTGCTCATGAGAGTTGTCTCCAGGTTGACTCGGGAAATGTATATCGTGGCGGCTTAATCTTTCTGTTGGTCTAGCCGCTCGCAGGATTCATCAGATTGCCGCCGTTTCCTGATAGCCCTTGCCGGTCTTTTCCGCGATCAGCTTCTCCGCATGACGTTCCGCCGCTGCATCGCTCGCCAGTGACTTGGTTTGAGTTTGGCCCTGGGTGCCGATGCGGCCATAGCACACCGTCACGTCGGCACCGCAGACACTGACTTGCCAGAATTTTGCGGAGGTACCTCCGACGAACTCGAATCGACGGGTCATGGATTCGTCCTTTCCTGTTGGGTTGCTGTTGGCTTTGTAAATGGTCGCCGGCGACGCCGCCGGCTCTACGTCGTTTCTTACCCGCAGGAACGTCGGGAACCGGGGCACGCCCCGATCGGTCAGTTCCTGGTAGCGGAAGGTAATCAGGCTGCCGACCGCCGGCGGCCTTTCGCGCTGGGCGTCACTGAAACCGCTGCCCACGGAGAACTGGATGCCGTCCGGCAGCACAACGGCCAGTGCGCCAAGCCGACCTTTGTGACGGCCGGCACCGGGAAGATGTTCGACCACGCGGGCTTCAGCGTCGTAAAACTGCTTGGCCTTCAAGAGGGTTGCCGAGCGGCCAGCTTCGTACCGGGAGCCCGGTTGCCGAAGCATGAGCCCCTCGCCGCCTTGTTGAAGGACGTACTCCAGTTGGAGTTGCACATGGTCGAATCCTCGACACTCAAACTGCGGCAAGACCGTAGCAAACGGTGCGGGATGGCGGCGGAATTGGTTTTGGCAGTGCTTGATCCGCAACTCAAACGGTCCGTCATAGGCCGGGGCGTCGAAGACGACGTAGCGGATATTCTTCCAGTGGTCGGAGCCATCCTGACGACGGACGATGCTCACAGTCCTCTGAAAAGCCTTGCGCACGAGCCACAATTCGCCGTCGAGCGGTGTATTGGGCAGGTCAGCCGTGAACCAAGCTGGCGCGTGGTAGAGGTTTCCCTGCCGCGAGATGAACTGCCGGCCGTCCCAGTAGGCCCGCACGCCGTCCAGCTTTTCGCTCAAGAACCAGCCCGTGACGTCCTTCTCGCCGTCCCAGGTTTCGGCCAATAATAAAGCTGGTACCGCCGGCTTGGGTTTGGCTGAAACCGGATCGGTCGGTAGTGGCGCTGCGTGGCCAAGGCGTTCGCGCTCGGCATCTTCGCCGCGAAGGTGGCGCAGATGTTTGCAGGTTCGCTGCTCAATGCCAAGCGACTGGTTCCGCCAGGCTGGGCAGGTGCAACTGTAGACGCCGCCGACGTTCTTTAGAATATAGGGCAATCGGGCCGAGCCTTGGACCTCGGCCGATTCGCCGTCTTGCAAATCAGGCATGCAAATGGTCTCCACATGGACAAGGTGCCGCGCATTCATAGCGCGGCGGGATTGAAGGGGAAAACCGAGAGGCAGAGAATTGGCCGCTCGGTGGGCGTTTCCGGCGGAACGGCCCGGTTAAGTCGCAGGAACGCGCGGCGTTTGCTCAAGCCAAGCCCGCCGGGCGTTCTCAGCGATGGAATGGGCGTCTTCCCAATGAATCTCGCTTGCGGTGACGATTACTGCACCGCCGCCGAACTCGCCCGCGCGGGGCCTGGAGCAGGTCGCGGCGTAGGTGAGGGTCCAGCAATCGCGGGGGCGAAATTGCCGCAAGAATTTCTGCACGAGCCAAGCCACCTGATCGATGCTGCCGTGCTCGTCGCTGTAAACCCACAAGTGATGTCCCCATTCGGTATTTCGATCGTCGAAAGCGAATCCGTAGCTGAACTCAACCTCGTCGCCCCAGCCGTTCACGTCGTCGCAATTGTGCAAGAAGCATGGACCGCGCCACGTCGCTTGCTTCTCTTCGACTTCGGCTGGCAGGGAACCAACCAGATGCTCTCGGTCGTTGACGACCACGATCGACTGCAATTGGTCCCGCAGCCAGGCAATCTCGGCGTCGGTCAATTGCGGCAACACTTCCGAAAACTCAACGTAATTGTCGGCCATGGTGTACTGCCTATCTTCTGAGAGTGAATGGGTTACGCGTCATCGCTGCCCGGCCGGTCGGCGGCCAGACAGTGGCCACTGCCTGGCTACGCCACGATTTCCAGCGGCATGAGGGGTGGAATTCCCTCGCCAGCCAGCGCCGCCAAGACTGCGATTGCATCAGCGACCTTTCCATTCCGCAGCATTTCCAATGCCTCGTTGACGTATACAATGGCAATAACTTCCCGGCCCAAGTTGTCCACGATGGTAGTCGTGGGGGCCGGCCAACCAGGCCGGAAACGAACTAATTCGGGACAGAATTCTGCGCCGCCGTCGCTGTGACGTTCAAAGGCGACGGCATGCTCTTCGAGAAAACATTCGAGATAATCGAACTCGCCGTTGTGGACTTGTTCGTCGTAAAGCTTGAGCGTCTCGGAATGGCCCTCCGTGTCGCGTGCCAGGGCGAGCAGTTCGTCGGCGCTGCGGACTACAACCGCGCCGCCCCCAAAACAATCGCTGACCCCCTCGCTTTGGATACAGTCGATCAACTCGGGGACAAGTTCTCGCGGAATCGGGCCGCCGATCTCGATCCAGGCAGGCACATAATCTGCCATGATGGGTGTTGCTCCTTTTAAAATGGACAGTATTTCAAAGTCCCAGCGAGTTTGTTCCTGCTAAGATCACCGGCAAATGGCTAATTCGTGAGGTGCGCGCGGAGCCGCGCTGAAAGCTTGACGATCTCGTCGGCCGAGAGCGGCTTGGCCCGCGGCAGCCCGACCGCTTTGAAATACGGCCGCATAATCTTCGGGCCGTGGGGACAGATCTCCTCGCGCGAATAGAGAAGCGCGGCGAGGATCGTGGCCGTTTCACGCTTCGTGTACATCCCGTGTGTCCTGTGGGTTAATTGGTGGAAGGGTCGCGGTTGATTTTTCGGCCCGGCTTGGTAGCCGATGTACCAGCACAGCGATAGACGCCCGGCGTATCGGCGTTCAGGCACCGGCCGCTAGCCCAGGAGCGCAGCTTCTGGACCGACTCAGCTGCCGTGACTGCCACCGGCACCACGTTCTGGGCGGCCTCCAGTAGCGGCACGTCCAGCAGCGCCGCCAACCGACAACAGGAGCGGATCTCGGCCCCGGTCCACTGATCGTCCGGAGGCAATTTCTGGTTGGCAACCAGGCCGAACTTCCGCAAATACATTTGCCAGATGATCTGGCGCTCGGATGGTGCTGGCAG
This sequence comes from uncultured Planctomycetia bacterium, assembly GCA_963807715.1. Classification (GTDB taxonomy): domain Bacteria; phylum Planctomycetota; class Planctomycetia; order Pirellulales; family PALSA-1355; genus CAWECK01. The sequence goes on along the minus strand of CAWECK010000003.1, from coordinate 86,721 downwards.
ATCCACAAAGAACACGCCATCGAAGCGCTCGGCCCGCGCAAACTCCGGTGGCAATTTGCTGATGTCGTTGCAGGTTCCGACGAAGAACACGTCCGACTCGTGGTCGTTCAACCACGACAGCAACGAACCAAACAACCGGGCGGATACGCCGCTATCCGTCGAGCCGCTGGACGCCACGCCACTCAGCCCCTTGTCCAATTCGTCACCGAACAGTACGCAGGGGGCCATGGCGTCGGCGATGCGCAATGCCTGGCGGACATTCTGCTCGCTCTGGCCCACCAAACTGCCAAGCAGGCTGCCGACGTCGAGCGTCAGCGTGGGGCGGCCCAATTCGTTGCCGAGCGCTTTCGCGAAGGCCGATTTGCCGCAGCCGGGTGGCGAGAGCAAGAGCACGCCGCGGGGACGCTGCAGGGCTGGTCGATCGCGCCGCTGCAGTGCCCGGATACAAAATGACTTCAAGGCCTCCAGTCCGCCCAGGTCGGCGAACCGCTCGCTCCCTTGGTGGAGCGAGAGCAGGCCACTTTTCTTGAGCATCTGCGACTTCAGTTGCCAGACAACTTGGGGCGTCACGCGACCGTGTCGCACCAAGCTCAGGCTGAATGCCCCTTCGGCTTCGTAGCGCGTCAAGCCGGCAGCCGAGTCGAGCACGGCGCTCATTTCGTCCCCGCCGGGCAGCTCCCCTGCTTCCGTTGCGATGCCGCGTGCAATCTGCTCCAGTTGGTCGCGATCCGGCAACTCATGGTCGACGCAGACAAACAACTTCTCCAATTCGAGCGGAATTTGCACAACCGGCGCGAGCACAACCACGAAGGTGCGGTTCTGCTTGCCGGCGTTGATCTGCCGGACCAAAGTTTGGACAATCTCGGCCGATTGCAGGAACCGGTGAAAATTCTGGAGCACCAGCAAGGCCGTACCGTCCGGCGTGGCCAAGGCGTTCAGCAACCGTATGGCCGCCAGCGGGTCCTGCCCACCGGCCTCGTTGTTGCTGGCCGACTGGCCGGCTACTTTGAGACCCTGGTCGATGTCCCAGGTGGCCAGCCGCCAGTTCTCTTGACGGCAAAGGCCCGCAATCTCGGCGATGGCATCCTCGTGTTCGTGAGACGTGAGCCAGATGCCGGTAAAACAGGCCCGGACATATTCGGCAATATTTTGTGACAGCGACATGTGAAACCTCCTACGGGAAACTGGAAATTGCTTCGATAGGTAAGTTGTGCCTTTTCAATTCCGAAAGACCGTGAGACCGGGTACATTGATCGCACGAAAAGACCAACCTCCATCCCGACGAAAGGCAGTCAGAAATGGCCTTTGCCGCACGCAAGACCAGAAGCCCACTACGCGACGAACCGCTGCGAGACCCTGGTCAATCGTTGCGTGAAGAGGCCGATCGCATTCGCTTAGAGGAAGGGATCTCCGCGCTGATGTTTGCAGCGTTTATCGGACTATTCGCGATCTACGAATGGGTTCGCTGGTACTTTGACTGGGGAAGCCATCCTGTCGTGTTGACCCTCATTGCCGTGGGTGCGGCATTTTGGGCCTGGTCGAAAGTGAAGACGGTCAAGTCGCAAGTTGACCGGTTGCGGAAGGGCATCACGGGCGAACGGCTCACGGCACAGTTTCTGCAAAACGAGTTGACACCCGAAGGCTATCGCGTCGTGCATGACGTCTGCGAAGACGGGTACAACATCGACCACGCCTTAATTGGCCGCACCGGCGTATTTGCGTTGGAAACCAAAGCATTCAGCAAGCCGGGTACGGGCGACGCCAAGATCACCTATGACGGTGAGAAGGTGTTGGTAAATGGCTTCGCGCCTGATCGTAATCCGATCGTCCAGGTCGAAGCGGTGGCGGCGCGCCTCACGAAAATCCTGTTCCAACACTCGGGGATGGACTTGGATGTGAGGCCAGTCGTTCTGGTGGCGGGCTGGCGGGTAGATCGCATTCGGCGGGGTGGGAAGACCTGGGTTCTGAATTTCACGGGACTATTGGAGTTTCTCAAACGTGAGCCGGAGCGGCTCACGGACGACGATGTGAATCGACTCTTCAATGCCTTGGCACACTACCAGCGCAACAGCAAACCATCTGAATAGCAATTCGCCGTTTCGACGCAACGGCGTGTGGCAACTTTCCGGCCCCGGGATGTCGAAGGGAGGCCGCCGATCGACTGAAGATCGCGTGACTAGTTCGATATACCATCGCCGGCCAGTTGCCGTTCGATCCGGGCGATCCGCTGCTGTTGCTTTTCGACGGCATGAAAGGCCCGTTTGAGTTTGGTCAGCCACCTGGCGAACACGGTGCGCTCGCGGTCGAGCTTCTGATGCAGTCTTTCAAGCCGGGCTGCTTGCCGCGGATCAACGGCCGGATTCCGCTGGGGGCGCAAGATTCGTCGACGGACTTGAGGCATAGTTGCTCTCCAAGAATGGACGGTGGGTTGGAAAGAAGATCGTGCGAGCGGAAGCGTCTCCCACGAGTGAAAGAGACTCTTTGGGCCGGTGCTTCAATGCTCGTCGGCAAACCGGCCGATGGTCGCGAGCCATAGCGGGATTTCCCCGGCCGGATCGCGCTCGGCAATCCGCTGGGGCGTCATCCGGTCGACGGCGGCCGTATTGAGCCAGGCTTTGGCCCGGTTTCGCAGCCGCTGCCGTGCTCGCCGTGAAAGTAATTCCCAGGCCACTGTGCCCTGAAGCTTCAGGCTGAACTGCGCGGCCAATGCCGCAACGTCGTCATAAGCGGAAAACGTCAGATCCAGCCCGCGGGCTTCGCGAATAGCGTCGGGATGAAGGTAATTTTCCAAGGAACGTTGCCGCGTGACGAAGGCCGAGCAGCGCGACCGACGGTTCACGGCAGCTGCACCGGCCTGACGTAACTCGGTAATTGGTGGGATTTCGCGGTCATAAACATGCACTTCGGCACAACCGAAGGCCGCCAGTCGATGCAGCCACGGCACGAAATCACCGCCGGCCGGAATGAAGATCAACTTGCCGGACATTTCAAGCTGGGCCAGGTTGGGCAGGTCGACTCGTTCGGCGGCGAGAATGCCGCTGATCCGCCTTAGAAACTCGATATCATACCGGCCTTCCACGATGACCAAGACGGGCCGTTGCCCAATGGCTGGTGCTCGCGGCCGGCGGGGCCAGAAACGACCAGCAACATTTGTCAAAATGTAAACAATTCCTGTTGGGTTCATGGACCTTGGTTCAGATTTAATGCGTTGGAAGTCGACGCCGTGTGAAACTCGGCAGTCAGTTGCTCGCCGGACCGCTGCCCCAGGGCGGCTTCAAGGGATCGGCTGGCCTCCCGGCAGTTCGCTCCGGAAAATCCCTTGGTTTCGACCTTGGTCGCACCGGTGGGCGACACGATGACTTCGATGATCTGCGTCATACAACACCTCCTGCGACGTGGATCGTGAGTTTGACCGAGCCGTCCGCGAACTGCTGCTCCGTGACGGTGTGGCCCCGCTTGCGGGCTTCGAGCTTCGCTCGTTCGACGGCGTAAGCCTGCAAGAACAGGTCGAGCTGTTTCTGGTCCCCCCAATGACCGCCAAAGTTGTCGAATTCGACCTGGCCCGTTTTGATGTTGCAGACGGCCGGATACCGCCAACCCGGCAACTGAACCGCGAGCCCCGTCGCGCGGGCGCTGAATAGTTGTATGGTCCCTTTCACCGGGCTCGGCAAACCGAGCCGTCGGCACGCATCAGCGATTGCCGATGCGTCCCGAACTTCCGTTTGAATTTGCACAATGTGCGACACGGATTTCCTCCTTATATATATGTCCCGATTTGTCAGATGCCTTCAGGCCGGCAACTCACAACTCGGCTCTGACTGACCGCGATCCAGACTTGGCAGATCCGCCGGTATCGGCGGAAGCAGCGTGGGTTGTGGTGAGGTCAGTTCATGGACAAGCAGTTCGGTCAGGTTTTGGCTTGGTTCGCTGGACCCCAAGTTGCGAACCAGATAAATGCACAGCACCAGGGGCAAGACGACGGCCACGAAGACCGCCGCTGACCAGATGGTGGCGGCCACGATCGGCTCTCGGATTTTGGCGACGGCCAACGCTTGGCGGTCCCGCTCAAGCTCGTGGCGTTCCTCGTCCAGCCGGAGCCTCTCGGCTTGGATTCCCGCTTCCAGCGATCGTTGGGATTCAAAAAGTTCCTTGCGAGATTGAGCGTCAGCTTGCACCAACTCGTGCGCTGCCTCGGCGACTTGTTGGCTTTGCTGGGCAATTTGCCGGTTCTGTTCGGCCTGCCGTTTCATGGCTTCTTCGGAAAGCTCGACAAGACGGTCGTCCGATGTACTACAGCCGATGACGGACATCAGGACCAGCAGCACGCCGGCCTGCCATAGGATCAGAGTCCTCCGCATTTGAGTGCCTCCAATGAGCTAAGAGTCTAGTCAAGAGCTGCTGCAACGCTCGCCGCAGCCGGGCCTCACGCACTAGGGCCAGCACGACGAGCAGCAGCGCAACAGCCATAGCGGCTACCACGACCGGGTAAACATTCAAAGCAACCTCCTTTTGAGGATTGATGGCGAGGATAGATTCGGATCTGGCGGCGCCGGCCGGTCGTAGCCGCCGACGCTCGGCTGTCGAGACTGGGCCTGGACGATGTCCTTGGGATCGGTCGGCCGCGAACCTGCCGGCGGAATACCGCGCGACGCTGGGTTTAGCATGATAACGACGCGATACGACGTGACCGGTGGCCCGAACGCTTGGCAGCGGCGGCGAACCGCGTATGAAACAGGTCAAACTCAATGGCTCCCGAAAAACCGCAAAGATTGTTGGCCGGGTCGTGGTCCAGCGTGACGACCTGTCGTTTGGGCAGGCTTTTCAGATCGGCGTAAACCGTCGAGAACTGCCGCCAAGTGTGGCTGACGAATGATAGTGGAAATGCCGTCCGGCCGCGGATCGATCGTGTGCTCGCTCGCAGCAGGTCGACATGCCCGTTGCCAGTCTGGCGGACGAAAGCCTCGAATTCGGGACCTTCACCAGATATATTTGACATGGCCGGGGCGTCGATTGTAGCCCAGAGCGCCGGCCAGCGCGGCTGTCGCAGCCTGGGCATGTGAGGGAACCGCAGGTGTCTTTCAACGTAGCGGTCCAGGTCGAGTGCCAATTTGAGCAGGTCCGGATGCGACAGATCGAATCGACGACCTTTCACTCCGAATCCAGGCGCTCGGGCCAGATCCTTTTCAAACCGGCATTGCTCCGGCCCGCCGATTTTGATGCCCCAGGGAATGGCCGAGGATGCGAAGCCGGCGAACCGCGTCGTGGTCCGGCCGGCGGCGGGATGTTCGTCGAAAAGCGTGACGAACACGAGTTGCCGCAGGTCAATCAGACCGTCAATCACCGGCCCATGGACCAGATAACCGATGCCGGCCAACGGGCGTGGTCCCTGGACAACGCGGCGGCGATGCTGGCGGGCGACTTGTTGCCGCCAGCGCCCCGTTAACTCCTTTGGACCGGCACGAGTGCAATCAAGATTTTTCATGGGTGTCTCCTGCTGGGGAAGTATTGAACGGAGCTTGGTACACGTACCGAACTTCGGCACCGACGAGCGCCGGATAGAGGCACCAGCGCCTCGTGGACGGAGGAAGGCGAGGCAAGATATCAGACGGACCTCGCATCCGAATCCGCCGCGGCGTAGATCACAGTCGTGATGTCGGATCAGTAACTACCATTCTCTCGGCCGCCTGCTCCTGGCGAAGCCAATGGCGAGCCAACAACCGTCCGATTAGCTGAGCAAGCCGAGTGCGCCGCCGAGCGAATTCCTCGGCGGCGTCACCGCCCGTGGCCGAATTTTGGTTTCCGATCGTTTCTAGGTCCTTGGGATTAGGCAAGATGACACCTCCAGGCACGTGGTTTAATTGAGGACGTGATATCGCAATTTGCGCGGCCGCCACATCGAAACACCCTGCACAAAGGTGGCGATGAGTGAAGCCCGCCGGGCGTCAAAGAGAGATGACGCCGATCGCTTAGCGACTGCCCGGTCAGCAGACGGTCGGACGCGCGACCCAGCAGTTCGATAGCGCTAAAGTGCCGGAATCGTCGCCGATTTCGTCGGCGCAAAAAAAAACCGGGCTAGGATCTCTAGCCCGGGCAAGAATGGGTGACCTGTTAGGGGAATTACTACGCCGCGTCAGTCTTTTGCGCGTTGTCGACCGATGATCCGACACTGTCCGTGGCTGCCTCGCGTCGCTGTCGTGCGCGGCGGGTGCGGCCATCCTCGAAGGACACGCCACGCTTGGCAGTGGCATGTTTCAGGAGGTTGGTCACATAAGTCTTGCTGCAACCCAGGGCTGCGGCAATCTGCTGGTTCTGCAGTTTGTCGTGCATGGCCAATTGCCAGGCACGCTCCGCGTCCGCGTCGATCCTTAGGGGGCGCTTGAAATCAATCACCACTTGCACGGCGTCCGCAACAACTGTCGCTGGTGCGCCAGTCAACTGTTCGACCAGATAGGGCAGCAAGCGCACCTCGAATCGGCCCTGGAGCCAGCCTCGCTGACGCTTTCGCTCCCCCATTTGATGCAGCTCAATCTTGCCACCGGTCAGCAGCACGAGCACTTGCCGGACAGTGGCCGCATCCAGATCATCGTTTCCCTCCGCAGCCTGAAACAGGATGGTCCCGAGATCCTCGATCGCCTGTCTGACTTCCGCCTCCTGAGGCTTTCTGGGAACCTTGGCAATTGCCGCCTCCAGCCGTTCGATGTCCGCGGTAATCCCTGATCGCTCCCGCTGCTGCTCCTTTACAAAGCGTTCAGCGTCGGCCTGGTCGTCGGACGTTGCACCAACCGAACGACGGGTAAACGCGATAATGCGGTTGATGTTGTCGAGTTGCGACCTGAGCTGGACGAGCCGAGCGGGATCCGGACGCTGGGCCGCTTCGACTTCCAGGTCACATGCAGCAAGGGCGTCCTGGAGGAGGAGTTGATCGCCGCGGACTAATTCGCCCGTTTTTTCGCAAACGAGTTGTAGCGCTAGCTCGCGGTTGAGATCCGACACGAGATTACGCTCGTTCCAGGGCAACCGGCTACATACGGGACAGTGCATGTGTCGTCCGAACGTGCCGCTCACGTGCAGGCGCCCGTGCCCAGGACACGTCAGAAAGTCATTGATCACCTTAGGCCGGCGTTTCTGGTCGCCGTCCACCGGTCGGCGACCGGCATTGCGACTGCGCTTTGCTAGTCGTACTTGAGCAGCGTACCACGTGTCATCCGACACGATGCGGAGCTCATCGATTTGCGTCTGTCTCAGCGGCTCGGATCGCATCCGTTGGCGGGTATAGTCCGCGTCCGGCACGTAGACCGCTTCCATTACGCCGTATTTCCACAGCCCGCGGTAGCGGGTATTTCGCAGCAGTCGCGACACCGAATGTCGAGTCCACTGGCCGCTATTGGCGCCCGGCGGAAGAGGAATGTTCGGATCGGTATTAAGCCGCCCCACAATCTCGTTGATCGACAGTTCATCATTGACATACCAGGAAAATATCTGCCTCACGACCTCGCAGGTCGAGGGATCAATAATGATCCGCCGCCGGGGCCGGCCCAACTTGGTTAATTCCCCCTCGATGATCTCACCCGTATACCCAATACCTAACGTGCCGAATACCAATTGCTTTCGCAGCAGGCCCTCCTGGGCGGCCTGCACGTTCGCAATATTCATGGTCACGACGAATTGGTCGATCATGGCCTGGGTCGATAGAATCGTTTCCCATCGTTGCTTGTCGTTCGTGTCCACGCCAGATTTCACGAAGACGCACCGCACGTTCAAGCCTTTGTGAATGCGGTCGACGAACTCCAAAGTGCGGTACTGCTTACGAAACAATCTGCTGGTCGAGAAAAGCAACAACGCGGACGCACGTTTTTTTCGCAGGCAGGCTTCAACCTGATCGAGCCCAGCGCGGTTCTTTTTGAACCCGCGCACTGCCATGTCGAAGAAGATCAGCTCGCGCGGCACGAAAATACGGTGGCGCAGGGCGTGTTCCAGGATCGACCGCACCTGATCGGCGATCGAGTCTTGAAACCGCGTGCTAAAGCGGGCGTAGAGGACCGCCGTCGTCGTGGCTTGATCCCGCGGAAAGACCGCCAGGTACTCCGCGTAGATTTCGTCGATCTCTCGGCAGGTTTTCTCCCAGCGCCTCCCGCCGCTCTCGCTCGATCTCCGCCTTGTTGCGCGGCCCTTTGCGCCGTGCCGCCGAGAGACGCTGTCCGTTCGGCAGCCGATCCTGTTCACGGATCGGGTTAGGCCATGCGTCCTGCGGATTGTTCGCCACGATCGCCGGTGCGTGATGCGAGAACGCATGACAGTTCTGGGAAGTAGGGGCCGCAAAGCCGCTGGCGGCAGGCATCAGAACGAACGTGATGATTAGGGTTCCCAGATCGAGGCAACTGACCGCCCGGAGAATAGCCCGCTGGAAGCAACAAATCAAAAATACCCATCCGATCGCCGGACGAGCATGAACCCTCGTCCTGAAAATAGTGTTTAACCTAGTCATCTATCACCTCCCAAAGTCAGAGCTTCTGCGGCATCAACATGACGCCATACAACCCCCTTGGGAAAACCGGACGATTATTTCTTGAGGCATCGGCCGGAAAACCGGCCGTCAACTTCTTGGAAAGGTAATGGCGTATCTGGCGTTAGGCACTCCGATGCGAAAGATCCGTTCACCGAAAAGACAGAGAAGTGCCGTCGGCGGTGCGCTCGCGCAGGGATCGGCAAGCTGAGCGAAATAGCTCTCTCGGCGATGAGAGTGGGCCGGACGACCCGTCGACGGGTCGTTAGTCAGGTGGCGGGATTCTCGTCGCCGCCAGCCGCCGGCTGGTCGGCCACGGTCTTGGAGGAAGGGGTGGACTCGATGTTCCGCTGGCCGTACGCGGACCATAAGGCGTCGGCGGTCAACTGGGCGTTATGGCCGACGTAATACTTCATGGTCGTCTCGATGGATTCGTGCCGCATTAGTTCCTTCAGGACCTGTGGCATGACGAGCCTGGCCCACCGTTCGCCAAAGGACCGCCGCAGATCATGAGCGCTGGCAAACTTGACCTTCCCGGTCTTGGGGTGCGTGCTGACCTTCACGTTGGCTTTTTCGCCGATCCGGCTAATCACGCAATACCCAGGCCTCGTCCAGGTGGGCGCCTTTGATCCGCAGACCATCCGGCTGAAACACCCGTCCGCGGCGATTGGCCAGTGGAGTCGCCAGCAGAAACTCGGCAAAGTCGGGCGCCATGGGCAAGAGTCGGTCTTGATTGCCCTTTTCAAAATCCCTCGGAATGCGAAGCATAGGGCGTTTTCCGGAGAAATCGACGCAAAGTCGATCGTCCCGATCCCAATAGAATTGCAACGATTCCGCGAGGCGCAGACCGGAGAGCCACAAGCCCCGCAGGTAATGCCGCCAGGACTCAGCCGCCTTGTCGCCGACGATGGTGTCTACCTTGCCCAACAGCCGTTCGAACTCCTCGGTTGTAATCGGGCGGCCCTTCATGATTTTGCTGTTTTTCGCGCTTTGGCATTTGAATTGACGGGGCTGCCTTGAGAAGACCAATCTGGACGGCCCATCCCAAAGCCGACGCCAGGTGGGCCAGGTAGCTTCGGATCGTCGCCTCGGCGCGCTTACCGGCCCGCAGCTGGGCCTGAAAATAACTAAGGCGTTCGGCGGTCAAGTCACGCAGCTTCTCGGGACGGAGGATGTTTTCGATCACGTTGAACACCGTTCCAAGCATTGCGCCGGTTTTCTCGGCGAGGCTGGGCAGGACTTCCTCCTCATATCGCTCGCGAAACGCCGTCCAGGCAATGTTGCACGGCGCTCGGTAACGGCCCTCGTGCAGTTCGGCTTCCCACTTAGCGGCGAGTTTTTCGGCCTCTCGACGATTCGTCGTGCCGGTGGACTTGGCGACATGTTTGCGAGTGATTGGATCGCGGTACCGCATCATCAAGAACTTGCGGTCCGGATAGGAAACTACGGTCACTTTGAGGGGATCATTTTGCATAGGACCGGGCGTAAAGTGCCCTCCTGCATTATTCGGCTTTGGTTGAGCATAGGAGACAAGCGGACGCGGACCCGGGACGACGCCGGTCAACGGCGCGACGCCGGGCCCCTATCAGGCGACTTCGGTCTGGAGAAAGCGCACCGATCTCGCGGCCGGTGACGTAACGGCGTTTGCCAGAGGCCAGCAGGCGCGAAACCCGTCGCCGTTTCGCTGCCCGGAAGGCGGAATCGCTCCATCCCAGGCGGCTCTTGGCTTCCGCGATCGTGTAGAGCTCAAGCAGGGATATGACCCCTGCCGACGTTGAACGGCGGCCCTTGGCGGGTTCACTTGGATTGTTCTTCATCCCGGGTCTCCCCGAATTGGCACGTTGCGGGGACACTACGTGTATCCCTTCTGCCATCTCTGGGAAAACCGGACGAAAAAAATGCGCACCGGACCGCTGCACGATCCTTAGCCGCGGCTACGAACCGGCCCGATGAAATACGGTTACTCTTGAACCAGCCAGTGAAGGGCGTATTATTTTGTACTGGTGACGCCCTAGTCCTCTCAGCACTGCGAGTCGAGTGTCATGCCAAAACGCACCCAATCCGCCGCGACAGCCAGCTCTGGGGACGATCACCATTGAATCGTTGTCGGCCAAAAGAAGGACTGGGCGGGCCAAGGTCATCCACGAGTCCACCTATATTTGGACACCGTCGCAATCGATCGCCCAGCAGCTCCCGGCAAATTTCCGATTTAAGGTGTCATGCCTAAGCGTTCCTGGTGGGCCGCGGCGTTTTGCATTCTTCTACGGTCCGCATGAATTTGTGGCCCACGCCTGGATGGTGGGCTTGGCGATTTTCTGCCACAGAAATGAACCGGAAAAGAGCGTTCAGGACGCCTTTCGACAGAACTGGTTGCTGTTTCACTTGACTCGAAACATGCAGGAATATTTGTCCGGATCCCTCTCCGATTCCCGGACTCTGATACTTAGCCGCGGCGAAAGGAAAGGCGAATCCGATCGAGACATTCTGCCCCCCGGCCTTGGACTGGATCGCAAGGGCAATGGCGAAGAATGGCATGTTGCGCAATTGCTTGCAGAAGGTACCAACGCCGCGACGGCGGCGGACGATATGCCACTCACGGAAGAGAAGGTGATTCATCATGGCTTCGTTGCGGCAGCAAGAAGGCAGCCGTTAGACCTTTCGATTCGGCGGCAGCGTCCAGGTTAATCCGAGAGGTTCTGTTCAAGTGCGATCCCGCGCAGACGCCGATCCCAGCCAGGGTGCTAAAGCAAGTGCGCAAACGCGCCGTCAAGGCAATCCGTAACCATCTTGGCGACAGTATCGACAAATTCAACGAATGGTTCGTTGGCCAGAGGAGTTCGTTTATTAAACAGATCGCCCAGCAAAAGAAAGCGCCGGGCGGAGAATTAAGTCAGGAGATTGTTCGGGCAGCAATCATGGAACTGGGATGGCGAATTCATTCCGAGGTGGCCAAGTACGTCGAGATATTTGCGAATGAGTTCGCGGATGCATTGCCGCGCCGGCTCACTACTGAAGAACGGCGCACGTTTGATTCCCTCTTTCGTCGCAAGCCGTGCTTTGGCAACCTGCCCCTGATCATGCTTTGGGCCAGATCCAATTTTCTCAAGCAGCCCATCTTGGAACTCTGGGAGTCGCCCCGCAGCCGAACCGGTCTCGGAGTCTTGTACCGGTTGCTGGAGTATTACTCGCTCATGGCACCAGCCCGTCGAAGTGCCGATAAAATCCGGAAAGGGAAAAAGTCGAAGATTGCGAAATCAGGTCGGAAGCCAAGCATCGACAGCGGGAGTCTATTTGCCGCGGTGGCCGAACAGTTGGCAGAAACACGACGCCTAAAGTGCGGATGCAACTCTTCCAGATGGACGTCAACGATAGCAAAAGAGACCAAGAACTTCATCACGCTCGATGTCTGCTGCGATAACTGCACAGCACGACCAGCGGGTCGAAAAAAGCCCGCTGCAAGTCATCAAATCCGTTTAGCCCGCGACGAATTCGAGCGGTTCGCGCGATCATTCGCTCGCGGCCGATGAAGACCGACCTTGTACTCGCAGCCTACTCAGCTGTTTGGCTTTTTAGCCACTCCTGAATCTCACTCAGGCGACAGATGGCTTCAGCCACCGGTTCGAGGAGCTTCAGAGCGTCATCCTTGTCGGTGACAGCTGCCTCATGGACGAAGTGTTCGGCACGGTCGCAAATCTGCTTGAGGAAGTTGGAAAACGACTCTTTCGCCGCCTTGAGCTTGCCGGCGCGGGACGTGGTTTTCGATTTGGGTTGCTTGCGTCTGCGCTGAGCATATGCCTGCTTAACGGAAAGGCCCGCCGTGGCTTCGGTGGTCCCAAACGTCTGATGGATCGCCCGGGCTCGGGACGCACGGGTCGTGTCAATCTCCCATTTCTTCAGGAAGCCCAACCATTGACCATGCGTAAAGCTGGGTCTGGCCAGTTGCAAGGCGAGACCCAAGAGCCAATAGATGGCGGTGAGCGATTTTTCACCTTTCACGATTTGTTTGTGTTGGTTGGCGGCGTAGCGGCCAAGATCCTCCGCCCCCCACTGGCTATTTGGCTCTCCGGCGGGCAAATGTTTCGCATCGCAACATTTGGGATCGTTGATTTGAATGTCCATTGAAGAAATCTCCCAAGGCGTGTTTTGGACCCAAACCGATGGGCCCGACATAACCAATGGGAAAACCGGACGATTTTTTCCGAGCGGGCATGGCCGCCGATAGGTAATTCCTCCCCCATTTATATATGACGCGAATTTCGTGTTTATTTAGGCGTAACTCCTTATGGGTAAATTAGTTGCGATCATTTCGTCTGGCGACGCAAGAGCAAGACGATTGGTTGGCGACGGCTAGTTTTCGGAAAACTCGCAGTCGCTACGTCCAAGAATTCAAGAAACATATCCCAGATCACGACTGACAAAGTGGTCTGAGTCGGGTTGCGAGCTGCGACTTGTAATTAGTAACGCTTCGTCACTTCTAACATCCCATGTGGCCAACAGCCCCGCGCTCCGCCCGTCTCGCACACGTGGGCAAAATGTCCGTCCCCAACGTGCGCCGGCGGGGAAAATTGACAGGCGTATTTTGGAGGAAACAATACCACGGGGCGCGAATTCAGGCGCACACTTGTCGTTGACGGCCGGGGCGAATCGAGCGCCGTAGACGGGATGTTGGGATTTCCCGGGAAACATCAGTGCGAATTGGATTCGGTGAACCAGAATCCCGGCCTATTTCGCTTGAACGACGTCGCGGGAATCAGTGCGAATCCGTTTTGTGCCGGCTGCGTCGGTGTGTCGCACGAATGGCACGTAGTCCTTCCGGAAGTTCTTCACTGAAAATGACATAGGCAAAGAAGGCCTCGCTTGCGTAGATGGGGTTTGTCAACCACTCCCATCACGGCAAGGAGGCCTGCGATGCGGCATTTTAACGAAGGACGGTTTCGGAGGGAGGTGAGATTCTTGCAGCAGCAGTTTCTACAGGATGGAAATCTCCCGTTCAGCAACGTTCTGTCATCAGAATTGATCGAGCAAGCGTTGACAGCACTGCAAGTCGGTTGGATTGATTGCATCTATACGCCGCTCGTCACGCTGCGTGTGTTTCTGGGCCAGGTGCTGAGCGCCGATCACTCGTGCCGCGCGGCCGTGGCGCGCTTGATCGCATGTCGAGTTGCCCGGAAAGAACGCGCGTGCTCTGCGGAAACGAGCTCCTATTGCCAAGCCCGCAAACGTTTGCCGGAAGTATTCTTCTCGCAGATCGCGCGGCAGGTGGGACGCCAGCTCGATGCCAACGTCGAATCAGATTGGTTGTGGAAGAATCGAAGCGTCTACATCTTCGATGGCGCGACCGTCTCCATGCCCGACACGCGCGAATCAACAAGCCTATCCACAGCCACCACAACAAAAACCCGGCCTGGGATTTCCGTTGATGCGCATCGCGGTCATCTTTTCGCTGGCCTGCGGTGCGGTGCGGTGCTCGACGTGGGCATGTGCCGTTATGCCGGCAAAGGACAAAGCGAATTAGCCCTGCTGCGCCAAATGTGGTCGCTCTTTCAGCCGGGAGGCATCATGCTGGCCGATCGCTTGATGTGCGCATGGACGGAATTGGTAATGCTCAAGCAGCGCGATGTGGACAGCGTGTGCCGGTTCACCTCACACCGCAAGGCCGACTTTCGTCGTGGAAAGCGTTTGGGCAAAGATGATCACATCGTGACCTGGCACAAGCCGACCAAGCCTCGGTCGATCGACACGCAGACCTACAACACGTTTCCCGATTCGCTGACGATTCGTGAGTGTCGCGTGCAAATTGCGCAGCCTGACTTTCGCGTGCGGATCGTCGTGATTGCCACGACGCTCTTGGACCACGTCACTTACCCACCGTCTGAGCTGGCAAAACTGTATCGCGCGAGATGGAACGCCGAACTCGATTTGAAGTCACTGAAGCAAACCATGCAGATGGACGTGCTGCGCTGCAAGACTCCCGAATTAGTCCGTAAGGAACTGTGGACGCACATTCTGGCCTACAACCTCATTCGCACGATCCTCGCACAGGCGGCGCAGAAACACCATCTTGAACCACGCTCGCTGAGTTTTAAGGGCGCCATTCAAACCTTGGAAGCGTTTCAACCAGCGATCGCGCTGCAGGGGGAACACGACACAGCGCACCTACGTCAGTTTACGATGGATCACGCTTCTGATGACTGGGGTGAGTTCGGCATGCGTTGGGAGTGGCATGTCACACAGTCGGAACTCTTTCAGCAGTTCGCCACCAGCGCCCGTGCGGACGAGCTCGGATTGCGATTTTGGAATGCTCCGCAAGCGGTTTACAGAACTATCGAGTGCCTCTGGGACACTACGCTGGCCGCAAGGCAATTTAATTGGGAGTGCGTGGATGACATGGGCGTGTTCTATGAAGGGCCTACTGACGTGATTCGACGACGCTTTCATAAGCCGACGGCGCTGATGGTTCCGCACATCTATTCTCCAGACGTCGCTGATAAGCATCGCTTTCTGTGGGTCATCGACCGCTGGTTGAGCGGCTTTTCACTAACGCCTCCTTCTGCAATTTCTACCTAATGGAAAGCTCGGGGTGCGAGACGGATTTCATCGCTTGGCCGTCGCCGCGGTTGCGGGGCCTGAACGAATGCCGTTTTGGGCCTCGGACAGTGCATGCTCCAAGAAATCGCGCTGCGCTATCCCGACGGCGCTTCTACGTAGCAGACCGTGGATTCGTCGGTATACATCGACCGCGGTATGTCGGACGAATGGCACTTAGATTCTTGTAATGCCTTTAGCCATATTGCGTTTGATCTCGGCGCGGGGCTTTGTCATCCAGTCATAGTGATTGCGTCGCAGCTTTTTCATGCGAGGCTCGTAACGATCGGGTCGGTCGGCAACTCGATGGGTGGCGATGGCATCGAGCAGGTTTTGGTAGACTCGGAAACGATATGCCGGGTCATGAGCGGTCCGAAGCTCAATCAATGGCTGAAAGGCTTCTAGCGTTTGCAGAGTTCCTTTGAAGCTGATGGTCCGTGGCTCGGCATGATGGCTGGAAGCGGCTTGTGCCATGATTGTGCGGATGAGATTGTAGGCCAGGACATGCGCCAGACCTCCTTATGCACCAACTCGGGCGTTTTGCAGCGTAGGTGGTGCATTTGCATGGTCGACTTGATGGAACGTAGATCGAGTTCGTTGTTCCACCGTGCGCGATACAGAGTCGCCAGATCGTCTTTGGTCGTTTGCTGCGGGTCCAGCAATGTCGTCACCACAACAATGACCTTGGTCCGGAATCCAGGTTGCGCGACTCGAATCCTCGCTTCTCGAATGGTGATGCACTCAGGGAGTGATTTGTAGGTTTGCCAATCCAGCGAACGAATCGACGTCGGCTTGAACCAGCGAACGATGTGGTCATCGTCGCCAAGGCGCTCTCCACGTCGAAAGTCCGGTTTGCGGTTGGCTTTGTTTAGGCGACTGACCAAATCTACGCCGCGCTGTTGGAGCAGCAAAATGTTCGTCCAATTCGCCATCAGACAATCCGCGAGCAGAACATCTCTGGGATCAAGCACGTCCCACAGTCGGCGAAGTAAGCTGACTTCGCCTTGTCCTTTGCCGGCATATCGGCAAAAGCCGAGACTCACGATTGCCCCACAAGACAACGAAGTAATGGCCCCGATTCGCGCGAGGGGAAAGCCTAGGCCCGGCTTCTGATTGTAGACTTGCGGATAAGCCTGTTGATTCTCTGGAGTATCCGGCATGGTGACGGTCGTGCCGTCGAACATGTACACCCGTCTCCCTTTCCACAGCCAATAATGATCGGCCTGGGCATTCAAAACGCGTCCGACTAAACAGGCGACGGCGGAGAAGAACTTCTCTGGCAACCTTTTTCTGGCTTGGCAGTAGGCACCCGTGTTGGCTGAGCAGGCTGGCTGCCCTCGGGACACTCGATGGGCGATCAATCGAGCCACAGCGGCTCGGCATGAATGATCGGCGCTCAACACCTGGTTCAGAAAAACCCACAAGGTGATGAGTGGCGAAAATATGCGATCCTTCCAAGGTGCCTCGATTGACGCCAGTGCTGGCGAAATCGTTGCTTCAGAAAGGGCTGTCGCAAAAGGCAGGTTGCCATCTTGCAGAAACTGACGCCTCAGGAATTTCATCTGTTGTCGAACAAGTCCGCGATTACAATACCGCATTCTTGGGCCTCCTTGCCGTTGATGGATGTCGTTGACAAACAACCATCTACGCAAGCGAGGCCTTTTTGCCTATGTCACTTCAACCCAAGCACTTGCTCCATATCTATGTGCCATTCGTATGTCGGACCGAAGCATGCCACCGCCACCCGTTCGGCCTGTTTCATTGCCAATTTTTTGAAGTCTTTGATCCTACTTTCCGCTGGTCGCCGGTTGAAATTCTTCGGGGTTTCCGGGGCGGGTCAATTGCCGTAGTCGGCGGGCTTGAGGCCCAGCAGTTGCACGATCTTCCGCTGCACGGGCGTTAGCGTGGTGATCAGGATGAGGGGTTCTTGGTCCTCGTCGCTTCCGGCGTCCGTTTCTCGCAGCACCGCGTGCCGCTGAATCGGCTCGAACAACTCGATGAGTTTCTTCGTCGTCGGCCGGGTGCAAGGGCGGCCCTCTGGGTAGAGCGGCAAGGCGGGCACATTGCTGCGGGCCATCGCGCGGCGCAGTTCCCGCTCCAGCAAGGTCTGCACCAGCAGCACCAGGAAGTACACCGCCAGCAGGCCCTGGATGCGGGCCACATTTTTCAGGTACACCGGGGCCACGGCGAAGTCCGTCTTGAATTGCGAGAATCGCTTTTCGATCAGCGGCTGACGCTTATAGGCCCGCAGCACTTGCTCGGCGTCGAAGGTGCGGTCGTTGGTGAGCAACGGAAACACGCCATCTTCACGCTCGGCTTCGGTCAGGAGTTGCTGGTCCAACTCCCAAGCCAACGCGTAGGACGGCCGCGTCTCCTTGCGGTAAGGCGTGTTGGCCGTGGGACGCCCCGGACGTGCCTGGCGATAGGTTTCTTGGCCCTGCTCCTCGATCGTCACTTGCAGCCAGGCGGCCACGTCGTTGTCTTCCAGCAGCCGCGCCACCACTTCTTCCACCTTGGCGCGCTGGCGAAATCGCGTGCGCGGACCCGTCAAGCGGGCTTGCAGATCGGCCAACTCAGCCCAGGCTCGTTGCAGACGACGATTTCTGGCCAGCGTGTCGATCTGGGCCTTGCGCGTGCTGTGATACCAGAGCAGGCGGTAGCCGTCGCTGCTGGTCATCTCCTCGGCGACACACGGAGAAGCGATCGCGCAGTTGGCCATCCTCATCAAGGACCTCGTAGAGCGGTTTCCAAGGGATCGTGGCGGAACTCTGCCGCAGCCGCGCGGAACACCTCGTCTTCCTTGTGCGTGCGAGGCAACACGGTCACGAACCGGCCGCCGCGCGTCGCGATGTGGCTGAGGTTTTCGCTGCTGGCCAGCTTGCAGTCGGCCACGTACAAGAACTCGGTCCGGCCCACCAGTTGATGCAGCAAGTCCCAAGTCTCGCAGTGCGTGCGGTCGTCCGACTGGTTGCCGCTAGCGGTGGTGAAGTACACCGGCACGCCGCCGTCTTCGCTGATGGTCAGGATGTACAGCAACTGCTTCAGGTCCGGTCGATGGTCCTTGCTGTGGCCCCAGGTAATGGCCTGCGTGGTGCGGCCGCGTTGGCGGCTCTCTTGCTCGGCCCCTTCGTAGGCCCCGTAGAACGAGACGCTGGTCGAGTCGTTGTGCAACTCGTCCAGGTTCACCGAGAACTCCTGCACCACCTGCCGCACCACGGCCAAGATCAGTTCGGGACCCACGCCGTCGAACAGCCGGTCCAGCGCAGGCCCAGTCGGTCGTCGTGCAACCGGGCCAACTCCTCGGGCCACAAGTCGAACAGATCGGGAGCGAACCCCGCCGCCCACTCGGCCACGCCGTACACCGGCTGACGCGAGAGCAGCACGTCGCGAACCAGCACCAGCAAGGCCGACACCGTCGACAGTTCCGTGCGGGGATCGTCGGCCGGCAGGTGCTCCGACAGGATCTCCCGCAACCGCATCCGCTCCAGCAAGCGATTGACCAACGGCACAGCGCCGACTTGATACGACCGCAATTGCAGACCGCCCGCGTCTGCCCGCTGGCCCGGCTCGCGCTGGCGACGGGGAGTGCGATTCGGCGGAGAACGATCGGACGAACGGCGTGAACGTGCGGACATGGGGGCACCTCCTTGATCCACGGGAAACGTCCCGACAATGCTCAAGGATTCACGCCGCCAAGTGTCCCGGCAAGCAGCCCCGCCACCGCGAGCGCGAACTTGTGAAAACCGACTTTGACGTAAGTCGTGCGCCGCCCAACTTACGTCTCCGAAGCATTCCCCAACTTTTTTCAGGCCCTCGCGCCGCCGCCGTTAGACACTTGCCGCCACGCGCCCACAGCCAACAATCATCGCGAGTGCCGGCATAGTCATGCCGAAACAAATCCGCCGAAATTCAACCGGCGACCAGCGGAAAGTAGGTTTGATAGGCTGAGCCCGACTGCGTAAACATCGCGAGCGGTGCACCTCCCCGAGGCCAACGATATAATGTTTTTTACGGCCTAAGAGGAGCTGCAAATGGGTTTTGAATTCCGCCACCAGTTGGTCATCGAGCAACCGAAGCCACCGGCCCTGAGTTTTGACGATGTGAAGGACCTGCTAGGGCGCTTCACGGCCATTTACTTTGCCGAAGACCCCGCAAAGACCACTATCACAGTTGAGTGCGTGAGTAAAGCCGACGCCGACGGACACGTCGACACCCTGAAGGAAATGGGCGCTTCAGGAAATCTCAAGGTCAGCCAGATCCCTTGCTACTACTGTAAGGCTCGGCCGACCGTCAAAGAATCCCACGTCGTCCCGAGGTTTATGATCAATTACGTCCGCGAGAACTGTATCGGCGATCTCTACTACAACTGGGAACACTCCCCCTTCGCCCACAGGATGATCGCACCGCCGTATTTCTGCCAGCCATGTGAAAACGTCACATTCGGCGACCATTGGGAAGGGCCGTTCAGCAACCAGGTCTTTCCCGATCCGCTCGCGGCCGGAAAGGTCTGGGGGAGGGAGCCCAATCTCAGCTTCAGCGTTTTGATGTGCTTCCGTTACGCCATCCACAGTCTGGCATACGATCCGCGCGAGGACCATCAACCGATCGGCATAAAGTTCCGCGACTTGGCTTACAGCGCTCTCCAGAACCTGGACGAAGTCGGCAAGTCACTCTTCGTTTATCCCTATGCGTACCGACCGATCACCGAGAGTTGCCTATTGAAGCCTGGCATTAATAACCTCCTTTGCCTCAGCTGCGGCGATAAATTCCTGCTTGCCCAAAATGGCCTTCCGGACTCCTACCTGATCCAGTTACCGAAGATCGTGCTGCTGTTCTCTGAGGCGGATCTCACCAAGACGGGACGGCCCGGCTTCGTCGACCTCGTAGGGTTGACCAGCGACAAAATCCTTGACATGCGCACGACCAACGCGCACCTGACGGAACTTGTTTATCAGACGCTCAACCTGTGTGTTAAGGAGACCATGAACGACCAGACGAGCCGGAATGAGTGGGAGGCCTACGCAGATCCCGACGAGCGAGCGAAGCATCCCGATGCAGTATCATGGGTTGCTCATGATCGAGATCAAGAGTTGAAGGATTGGCAAACGGTGAATTGCAAACAGAAAAGTTGAAGGTCGTGCCAGCATGTTTAAAACCTAACGCTCCCAGAGACCCACTGAGGGGTTCAAGACTTGCCCTTCCGCCAGGCCTAAAGCTGCCCCCCAGCGGCCACCATGACTTCTTCGGTCACATCGACCGCCCGCAATTCTAAAGGAGTCGTCTGCTGGCAAGGCTTGCTTTAAGGTCGTTGCAACCGAATCCTCTTTCGTCTAAGCCGACAGAGTCTAGGTCGACTGACCACAATTCAGACGTTTGTTCCCCCTATGCACGGCGCATTGCGTGTCCCGCAGCAGGCTTGCGTAGCCACTCAGACGGTCGATTTTGGTGTTACCTGAACTGTTACCACCGAGCGATTTTCTTCAGGTTTTTCCGACGACCGGCCTATTGAAAATCCTCGGGAAAAACAAGCAATTGCAACGCAAATGGAGCGCAACGGCACGTTGAAAATGCACTCTTAATCAGAGGGTTGACTGCCTTGCGGCTCGTGCATGGGGAGACGCTGCAGGATTTTCTCAGCGAGACGTTCGGCGTCCGTCCCGAAGGCGGTTTGCGCGTCGCACCAACCCGCCGCGACTGTCGAGAAGGAAACAATCACAACCAAAGCAAGAGTGGATTTCATGAATTTCAAATAGCTTACGCCACTTCCAGTCCGCGCATGGTGCCGGTGCTGGTTGCGAAGCTGTCGGCTTCGATGTCGAGGCGTTGCAACATGGAGACAAAGAGGTTTGGCAGCGGGTAGTTGCGTTCGCGATCAAAGGCAAGGTGTTGGCCGTGTTTGAATCCGCCACCGGCGAAGAGAACGGGCAAATTGGTGGTCACGTGCGTGTTCGCATTGCCCAGATTGCTGCCATACAGGATCATGCTGTGATCGAGCAGCGAGGCCCCGTTTTCCTGGGAGGCCTTGAGTTGGGTGAAGAGATCGTCGAGCAAGGTCATATGCTCCCGATCAATCGCTTCGAGCTGAGCGAGCTTCTTCTCGGACTTACCATGATGCGACAGGCTGTGATAGCCGTCCGTGATCTCCGCGCCTGCGACTTCGATGGTCGGCGAATTCACGCTGTCGAGCAGCAACGTGACCATGCGCGTGCTGTCAGTTTCAAACGCCAGTCGCACCATGTCATACATCAGTCGCACCTTGTCCATATATTCGCGCGGGCTTGCCGGATCGACTGGCGGCTCGACCTCCACCACGGGCTTGGGCTTGCGTTCCCACTGGCGCGCCTTGCCCAGACGCTGCTCCAGATCACGCACACCGGTGAAGTATTGATCAAGTCGCTCGCGATCACGAGCGCCGAGATCGCGTTGCAGGCTCTTGGCCTGTCCTGCCACGGCATCCATGATGCTCTGGCCTAGCGAGAGTCGGCGCTCCTGCTCGGCGACCTCCTTCTCACTGCCGCGAAGGAACAGCCGCCTGAAGACTTCAGACGGTTTTTCTTCGCAGGGAATCAGTGCGCCTGTTCCCGTCCACGACAGGCTGCGCAAACCCTGCTGCACGTTCACGCCGAGCGTGAGCGATGGGAAGCGAGTCAGATGCCCAATGCGCTCCGCAGCGAACTGGTCGATGGAGATCGTGTTGCGAAAGCCGCCGTCGCCCGGGTGCGGTGCCGCCGTGAGAAAGCAATTGTCCGCCGGATGCCCACCATCGACATCGGGATGCCACACCCCGCTGAACACCGTGAAGTCTTCACGGTGGGCCTCCAACAGTTCGAGATAAGGTGAGAGCTTGTAACCGCGCCCAGTTTCATTGTGCTCTGGGAAGAACTTCTCCGGCAGCAGGCCGAGGTTGTTGCACACGCCCAGAAAGCGGCGCGGCGTTGTTTCCTTGGTATCGGCGCGGGCGAAAGCAGGCAGCATTGCATCGAGCAACGGCAGTCCGAGCACGACTCCGGAAGCGCGCAGGAATTGCCGGCGCGACAGGCGGCGTTGTTTCGCGATGAAAACCGAGGGTTTGGAGGAGTTCATGGGGATCACTTGGTTTGAAAAACTTCACTCTGCACGATTTCATGAATCAGCGACCGCACGCCGTAGTGGCCGGCCCGAGTGCGAGCGAGCACCTTCTCGATCACCGGCCGGTCGCCGAAGCGAACGGCTGCGCCTGTGGCATAGACGATGAGTTGCTTCGCAAGATTACGCGCGACCTGCTCCTCATCATCGAGCAGCAGTTGCTTGAGATCGCGGATGTCCGTGAACTTGCGGCCATCGGGCAGCACGCCACCGGCATCGACCGGCTGCGCAAGATGGAAAGTGAACGGCTGCCCGTTCTTGCCGAAGCCGGGGGGCGATTCGCCTTCGCCGAGCGCGCGATAATGATCTCGCCAGCCGCCCAGAACATCGAAGTTCTCCAAGGCGAAGCCCGCGGGATCGATCTTTGCGTGGCAGGCGGCGCAGGTCTCCTGCTTGCGATGCGCATCGAGTTGCTGGCGGATCGTCTGGGCACCGTGCGTGTCGGGTTCAATGGCTGGCACGCTCGCCGGCGGTGGAGATGGCGGTTTGCCGAGGATTCGCTCCATGATCCACGCGCCGCGCAGCACCGGCGAGGTGGTGGTGCCGTTCGCGGTAACCTTCAGCACGCTGGCCTGCGTCAGCAGACCGCCGCGCACGCTGTCCTTCGGCAGCGACACACGACGCACGTTCACGCCTTCGACCGGTGGCAAGCCGTAATGCTGGGCAAGGCGCTCGTTGAGCATCGCGAAGTCCGACGAGACGAGATTGCTCGCAGGCATGTCGTTGTGCAGCAGTTCAGCGAAGAACATCTGCGTCTCGTGCGTTGCGGACTCGACCAGCAAATCATCGAGGTAGTAGTCGGGATACAAGGCCGCATCGGGTGACGTGGCTGCGGCTTTGCGCAGATCAAGCCAGTAGTCGAGGAAGGCATTCACGAACCGTTGCGACCGGTCATCGCCCAACAGACGTTCGGTCTGCCGCCGCAACACCTCGGGATTCGTCAGGTCCGCGGACCGCAGCTCGGCATCAGGCTCGGAGTTCCAGAGGAAGTAAGACAGTCGTGCCGCCAGGGAGCGCGGTCGAGATGTCCGGGCTTTTCCTCCAGGTATACGAACTCCGGCGAACACAGCACGGCGGTATAGCCGGCGATCATTGCGTCGGCGAAATCGCTGCCGGTCTTCGTTGCGATGTCGATCACCGTCAGGAATGCCTTCACAGTCATCGTCGCTGAACGGATGCCGGTAGGCACGCTGCATAAAACGTCGCAGCAACCGCTCGGCATCGCCAGGGTCGTTAGAGATCGACTTCCACCGGCGCGCTGGCGTCCTTGCGTTTCAGCGGCAGGTTGTCGAACAACAGTTTGTGTCCGGCACTGGGCCACTCATCCAGAATCGGGCCTTCGACTTCCATCCATTGCATCGCCAGTCCAGGCTGGCCATCGCGCTCGGCGAGCGGGTTGTGGTATTTCGGCGGACGCGAGCGGAAAAATCGCACCGCATCGTAGCGAATGATTTCGCCCTTGAGCAGATAGGTGTCGAGCTCGCGCACGGTCGGTTCCGTGCCGAGATCGAAGCTGCCAAGCAGGCGCAATTGACGCGGCGGCGTCTCTGAATAAATCGTGACCGGTTCCGGACGACGCCCCGGGGAGACATCATCAAGATTCGGCGTCCACCATTTCTTTTCCGGCCCCGGTCCTACCCACACGGAGTAACCGCTGAACCTGATTTTGTAGCGGCCTGCTCTTGGTGTTACAAAGCGTTTGAAGCGCAACTCGATAGGCTCGTAGCTGCTCGCGACCACCCCGATCGCCTCCAGTTCGCGCAATTCCGGCTTCTCCTGCCCCACGGTGGCAGGCTCCTTGCCGGCGCGCACATCGGGTTGGGCCTTCATGCCAAGCACAGGAAAGGTCGCGCGCTCCGGACTTTTGTTGAACTCGGTGAACTTCATCTTGCCCACCAACGATGAGTCATCTCGCGCGAGTAGCGCACGGTCTTTGACTCCGGTGGCGACAACTGCGAAGCCATCACCTCGCGCAGGGCATACTCCGCCGCACCCAGATAACGCGCCATCTGCACATGCGACACATCCAGCGCATCGCCGATCTTGTTGAAGCGGTATGCCTCGCCGTCCTCAGGCAGCTTTTCTTTGATTTGCAGCCACGGCGCATCCAGAAGATCGCGCAGCGTGTTCTCATACTCGTAGCGGTTCATGCGCCGCCACGTAGAGCGCCCTTCGCTGGCTTCGCGCGCTTTATCAGCCTCGATCATGGGTTGGGCGATGCTTTGCAAAAATCCCGCCGTTGCCGCCGCTTCGGGCTGGGCCTGCTTCTTGGGCGGCATCTCGCCGTCACGCACCCGATCGTGAACTTTGACCCACTTCGCGAAGGTCTTACTGTCACCAAGATCAAACTTCAGGGTAGTGAGATCGAGATTACCCTTCTTCGTCGTCCGGGTCGTGGCACTCGATGCAATGGTCGTCGAGGAACGAAACCGCCTGCGGCGGAAGCTCCGCGGCGAATCCCTGCGCGGCCAGCAGGAGGAAGGCGGCGATGTTCAAAGGGACATTCGGCATGAACGCAGGAATGAAAGGCGGCCTTCTAGCGAGTTATCTATACCTGATAATGCCCTGAGGAGGGCGAATCCCACTGGGAATTCACGCAGCACCAGTAAGCCTTCAGATCAACCGCGGAGCCCGTGCAAATGGTCGAAAAAAGGCTTACCAGACTGCGGGTGAAATCTCCTGGGAAACGGCCATTATATTCTATGGGGGCCGTCATTGTAAGATTTGCAGGCCAGGTTCTCCGTGCCAGATGCTCCAGGTAGCCAGCTTATTTTGGCGGTTTTTCCTATCATATGGAGCGAGCCCTTGGCGTAGCTGTTAGAGCCATCCAAAGTTTCACCAGCCTTGCGATTTTCGGTTCTTCCGACGATCGTGGGGCATTTCTTTTGCGCGTGCAGGTGGTCGCCTTGCCTTGTATGCCTTTCAGCGGGAGGACCAATAGCGTCGCACTTCGTACAGATTCAAGCGGAAGTTCGAGACGCAGCGGCAATTCGCATGATTGGCTTCATGCTCGCCTGCGTAGGACTTGGATCATCGAGGCAGCAGCCACCTCGGGCGTAGTCACATTCTCCGGCAACGAAGCGAAGCTTTGCTCGTCAAAGGCTTGACACAGGCCTGAGCGCACATCGAACCCATCGTTAACCAAGCCCTTGTCTGTTGGGATGCAACGAGTTTTCTGATTTAACGAATATAGGACTGCGTTCGGCCGCAAAGCTTGCGCGATTTGCCGGATGACCGCCTCGGGGTTAAACGCGTGCTGAATGACCCACAATGTAATGGCTGCGTCGCACCTGAATCCACGGCCCACCATTGTCGCCAAGACTTCCGGCGACCACACCAAAAACCGATCTGAGAGGACGTACTCCGGCGACAGCAACCGCATGGATTTGCTGCTGTCGACGCCAATTACTCGGCAACCAAACTGTTCAATCAGACCCTTGGCCACTCGTCCGGTACCGCTGCCGTAATCCAACAAGCAGGTTTCGGGCCGGATCGCCAACCTCCGACCAATCTCGTCGACAAGATAACGCGTCTCCTTTTCCCATCGTTCGTCTGTTGTCGTTCCCACCTCGGGCGTGACCGTGATCTTCCTAGCTTCTTCGAGCGTCGATACTTCATAGAGTTCCGGATTGTAGATTGCTATCGGCGGGTCGTCTTTGGCTACCAATCGAGACTCCTCTCGCTTCAAAACGGTTGACTTCGACGATCTATGAGCAAGGCTGCAACCACCGCCGCACGATTCGACTTCGCTCTGGAGACTCTTCAGCAAAAGGATCTACGGATTACATCCACGGAGAACAACGGTTGCTAAGGCAATGTAACAGTTCGAGGATGCTCTGTCACGGAAATGCCCCCCGTAGTTCTTATATGGCTACTCTCTCGCGGCAGGCAAATTGCAATGGTCTATCGCACTCGCCCTCTCTTATCCCATTGGAAGGTGGCCCGACCACGAATACCGCTTTGGACTAGACGGGCAAGTGGATCGGCCGCACGCCCGGCCAGAACGTCACCGGCTCGGAACCGAAACTTCGCCTGAGCCGACTCCCCGATGCCAGCCACAAACTCTCGCTCCTCTTCGCCGATGATCCCCAGAATCCGCAAGACGCATCCCAAGTAGCTGCGGCTGCGTTCATCGAACGAGCGAGTCATCCGTATCCGTGGTTGAATCGCAACCAAAGTTCCTTGCCAGTTGAGTTTCTCGTTCATGGTGGGACGCGACCGGAGAGTTCGCATGGTCCGCATAGGGGGCCCTCATTGAGGCTGCCGCCCCATCACCCCAGGCTCCAGGGTTTGCGATATTCTTTCGTCAGCCATTTTGACGCTTCCGCGTCGCCGACGATGGTTTCGGTTTTCGGGTCCCAGGTGATCTTCTTCTTCGTCCGCACGGCGATGTTGCCGAGGTGACAGACGGTTGCCGAGCGATGACCGATGCTGATGTCCGCCGCGGGAGTCTTGCGCGATTTCACGCAATCGAAGAAGTTGTTCACGTGGCTGATGTTCGCCTGGGAACTGGTGATCTTCGGCAACTCCACACCCTTCAGCAGTTCCTTGGGGTTCGCGACGATGCCGCCGCGATAGACGAACAGGCTCCCCTTGTCGCCGATGAACTCGGTCCCTTGATCGGGGTTCTTCGTGTTCAGCTTCTGGCGGCAAGTCATCACCACGCCGTTGGCGTACGTGTACTTGATTTCGGTCGTGTCGGGCGTCTCGTACCAGCCATCGGGATTGAAAACGGCGGAACCTTCGACGCTGACCGGGCCGCTCTCGTCCATGCCGAGCCCCCACTGGGCAATATCGAGATGATGGGCACCGAAGTTGGTTTGTTGTCCGCCGCTGTAATCCCAAAAGAAGCGGAAGAGGTAGTGAACGCGATTCTTGTTGTAGGGACGCAACGGAGCGGGACCGAGCCAGCGGTTGAAGTCAAATCCTTCCGGCGGGTCGCTATCGGGCACCGGTTTGCCGGCCCGGGCGATCCAGTTCGGGCTGGGCAGGGTGACGTTCACCGCACTCACTTTGCCGACGATTCCTTTTTGCACGAGCTCGACGGCCAGTTTGAATTCCTCACCGCTACGTTGCATGGTGCCGGTCTGCACGACGCGGCCGTACTTGCGGGCCGCGTCGATCATCGGCTTTCCTTCGCCGATCACCAGCGTCAGCGGCTTCTCGCAGTAGACGTCTTTGCCCGCCTTGCAGGCGTCGATCGTCATGATGGCGTGCCACTGGTCCGGCACGGTCACCACCACGGCATCCACATCCTTCGCGTCGAGCACCCGGCGGTAATCGTCGGTCATCGTCGCCGACAGGTTCGCCTGTTTCTGCAAGAAGTCGCTGGCCTCGGCGAGGTAGTTCTTGTCCAAGTCGCAAAGGGCGACAATGTTGTTGAGAAAATACTTCATGTTGTTCTTCGGCCCGCCCTGATTGCCCACGCCGATCATGCCGACGCGGACCCGCTCGCTGGGAGGTTCGGCCGCGAAAATGGCGCGGTAGCTGCTCGCGGAGAGCCCGAGAATCACGCCGCCCAAAGCGGACTTCTTCAGAAACGACCGTCGAGAATGTTTCGACATGACAGTAGGAACTCCTTGGTTATCACTTGGCACGGATGATCGCCATTGTCGAACAGAGCAAGAACTGATTATTTCACCTCGCAACTACTGCGTCTACCACGTCGATCCGATCGTAACCGGATGAATCCGTCGGGATGGAGCTATTCAACGAGGGCTGGCCGCGGCCTTGCGGCGCTCTCACGCTCGTAGCTCGCACGGATACCCGACTCAATCGATCGCCAGACCCGCTCGACGATGCGCTTTGTGCGGTCGATCTGTTTCGGGTCGTCCAGAACTTCAAGCACGTGGACCGCGGGCTGCCTGGTTTTGACGCCTGTCTCTTGGCTGAAAGGCGATATACTTACGGCTGAAAAATGTCTGGCCGTCAAAATCGCATTTCCCGAGGCAGATGTCGGGCTTGCAGGAATCTCGCCGGACGAGCAATAGCAGCGCGGAAATGCAATGGTCCTGTGGCCCCCCGCGCTACCCGCATAATCCGTCTTCCATCCGTTTCAGACCATCGGAGTATTTCGCCATGCCGCTGCATTCCAAAGATGACGTTCGCGACGCACTTGACGACGATATCTACGCTTCGACCGATCTATCGGTGGCAGTACCCAAGTATCGATTTCCGCCTTGCGAACAGTCGCCGCGGCATGCCTATTCGATCATTCACGATGAACTGATGCTCGACGGCAACTCGCGCATGAACCTGGCGACCTTCTGCCAAACCTGGTTAGAGCCGGAAGTCCACCAGCTGATGTCGGAGTGCATCGACAAAAACATGATCGACAAGGACGAGTACCCTCAGACAGCCGAAATCGAAAGTCGCTGCGTGCATATGTTGGCCGACCTCTGGCACTCCCCAACGGCGGCCAACACGATCGGCTGCTCGACCACAGGGTCGAGCGAGGCCTGTATGCTGGGCGGCCTCGCCGCAAAATGGCGCTGGCGTCAGCGGTTGCAACGGGCCGGCACAACGCCGGGAACCCCTAATATCGTCTGGGGCGCGGTTCAGGTCTGCTGGCACAAGTTTGCGAAGTTTTTCGACGTGGAAGAACGTCAGGTTCCACTGGCAACTAATCGATTTGTCATGACCCCCGAAGAAGTTCTGGAACGTGTCGACGAAAACACGATCGCCGTGGTCCCCACGCTTGGCTTGACCATGACGCTGCAGTACGAACCGGTAGCCGCCATTTGTCAGGCGCTTGACGACCTGCAAAGGCGAACCGGAATCGACGTACCCGTCCACGTCGACGCGGCCTCGGGCGGTTTCATCGCCCCATTCATCCATCAGGACGTCGCGTGGGACTTTCGCTTGCCGCGCGTCAAATCGATTCAGCGCGTCGGGCCACAAGTTCGGGCTGACTCCGTTGGGGGTCGGTTGGATCATCTGGCGCGAGGCAGCCGATTTGCCCGAGGACCTGCTGTTTCACGTCAATTACCTGGGCGGCGAGATGCCCACCTTCGCGCTGAATTTTTCACGCCCTGGTGGGCAGGTGATCGCCCAATACTACAACTTTCTGCGCCTCGGGCGCGAAGGTTACCGGAAGATTCAAAAGAGCTGCTCAGACACCGCTTTTCAATTTGCCGAAGAAATTGCCAGACTGGGGTCGTTCGAGGTAATTTACAACGGACGTGGCGGCATCCCCGGCGTGTGCTGGAAACTGAAAGAAGACAGCCTGCCGAAACCTTTCACGCTCTACGATCTGTCCGATCGACTGCGCTACCGCGGCTGGCAAGTCCCGGCCTACTCGCTGCCGGCCAATTGCCAGAACACGATCGTGCAGCGCATTTTAGTCCGACATGGAATCAGCAAGGATCTGGCAATGTCGCTCGTCGAAGACATCACATCGGGCATCGACTACTTCAAGACACATCCTGTCACCACGCCGTTGACGCACGGAGAAGCAAGCGGCTATCACCATTGACGCATTCTAAGCAACGCGCTCGCTGACTTGGTAATGAATAGCTTTTGGGCAACACCCGTAGACCAAAGATGCGCAGCCAGTCGCGGAGGCAGGATAATGCCGCATATGGAGATTAGCCGCACCAAGCCCTGCATGGCCCGCGGACGCAGCGACCGCTCGCGGAGTCATTGGGGCAAGGTCTTGCAAACGTAATCATGGAACGATCTCCTTTGGGAAATAAGACCGCCCCAGCGAGGGGCGGTCGTGTGATGGACCACAACCGCCTCGCGAACGTGGCGAAGCAAGGATCAAAGAACGGTCGAGACGCAGCTCCGGGTTAAGGGGCAGCTCTCAAACGCAAAAAGCCCCGCACGAACAAACGGTTGCAACGCCTGCTGCCTTGGGCACCAAGGGGATGGCTGAGAAGTACCGCGTCAGTCCGGATTGGGTGCGCAAACGGCGGCCGCCAGACCGGGAGCCCGTGCTCCGTGAGACGTGGCTAGCGGTGATCGAGCACCTCGGCGCCAAGAACCTGGTCATCCGCGGCGAGTCGCTGGGTGGCCGGATTGCCGGGCTCGGGTCGACGCTACGCTCGGGCAAGCGTTACAGCGAACCAGCCGCCGAACTTGGGCGAGAGTTAGATTTTTCTGGTCTACATTCTGGACGAACGTCTCGGTTTGGGACTCGTCTTAGATATCGAATGGCCTCGGCGGATGCAGGTCTAGCGCATTTGGTAACAGAATCGCCGTCTACAATCGCCATTCGTCCACGCCGTACTTTCTTTGCGGTCAGTTCGGCATAGGCTTTGCTTTAGTTCGGGCTGCTTACTCAGCAGCTTCCTATGAATCCTGAATGGTGAGGATGTCGAGGGAGTGCGAAAGTCTTCACTTTGGCGACACATGATCCGCCTTTTCTCCGTGAGTGCCATAATGAGCAACTGCAAGGTCGTTTATCGCAGCCAATGCCGACCAGGACCGATTTGCCAGGAATCGTTGCCGTACGCAATGCTCGCCAACGCCGAGGCGGTGTTCGATGCGATTGGCCCGTACCTTGGCATGACGCTGGAGCAATTCGAGCGCTGGTTCATGGCAGACTTGGACCCGGAAACTGAGGTCGTTGCCTGGTTGAACATCACGCTGGCATGGCTGGCATACCACGAGAAGTTCTTGGGTGACGAAAGGCAGGCGGACGAAGAGGAGCGAAAATTGCTGATCGCTCTCATTGCGATTTCCACCGGCGTCAAGGACGTGCGGGAGTTCAAAGTGCCGGTCGAGATCGGGCAAAGACTGCTTGAGTGCTACGATGATCTAGGGAAAGGAATGATCGACTAGAAGTGGATCGATTTCATCTCTGCTTACGTCGCCCTCCGCTGGTCCGAGCTGTTGCGATCGAATGGCCTGCTCTGCCGTCGTCAGTTTGCGATAGAGCGGCGCCGTATCACCTCGCCTCCATTCCTCCGCTACGGCCTGACCATACCCGGAAAGCCGCAAATGCGAGATTCCATTTCCGGTTGCAACGACACGCACGAGGTCTGCCTCGACCAGCAGCACTGTCGCTTTGCGTTCAACGTCCGTGAGTAGCCCCCACTTCCAATTCAATCCAAGTGACTGGGGACAACGCGGTAAAGAAGCGTATTGCAGCCTGGCTATCATCCAAAGGCAGGCTATTAGCTGCGTGTTCGACCATAAATTCCTCCCGGCCGGCACTCGGACATTAAGCTGACGCTAGCGTATGCCCGGCCGCAGAAGGATGCGGACATCAGGGCGATTAACCAGCTTCGGCTGCCGCAGGACCTGAGGAAAGGTGACTAACTGCGATCGTCGTTGCGGAACTGGGCACCAAGACGGGCGGCCAACTCTTCGCAAACCGCTCGGGGAACGCCCATCGTAACAACTTTTCCAACCTGCAGCGAGATGTTGCCTGACTTAGCCCCATCGGCAACATAGTACGAGTTGCCCTCGCCCGATGCCAAGATTGGCTGCTTCGTGAACGGGTTCATTAGCGTTCGGTGGGGAAACGGCTCAAACCTCGGGTCCCCCGCCAGAGCCGCCTTTAATTCGTGGAGCTCTATTCGACCCTTCGACCTCGCGATGACTCCAAAATCCGGGTCCACGTTGGCCTCCCAAGGCTACAGCCGCCTTGCAGCCCCTAGGCGTATGGATGCGGTGCGCGGCGGAAGTGCGCAGGAGTGGCCGAAAAACGCTATACGTATAATACACCCCAGTGGGCTCGAACCACTAACCTTCGGTTCCGTAGACCGATGCTCTATCCAATTGAGCTAGGGGTGCGTGCGTGGCTTTTCCCCCGCATTTTCCGGCGGGAAATGGATGCTTGCCGAGAGCTCGTGGCACTCTCCGCTGGCGAGACTGTCCGCAGGCGAAACGGCCCACGGGCGAGGCAGCACCGGACACACGCGATGGTACGAAAAAAGACCCGTCGTCGCAAGGGACGCGGAACTAAGGGGTTTTCGTCCGAATCGGGCGTCGGCTGGATCGACGAAGCCGCCTCGCGGGTCGAAACGAACGGTTGCCGGCGCGGGCTCTGGCCTAGTCGAAGCTCGCGTCCCCGTCGAATGTCGATGGGTCCCAAGCTTCCGGCTTCGCCAAATCGGCATGGATCGCCGAGTCCGCGGCCCGATAGTAGAACGGCCAGCACGGCAGCTTGCGGCGGTACGGAGCGTAGTCGTCGAAGCTGGCCCGCTTAGGCAGTCCGCAGCCGACGTGCTCCAGCACGTACAAGTTTTCGCTCGCGCTGCGACGCAGCGCAACCTGTAGCAGCCCCGGAAGCAGGTCTTCGTCAGGCTCGAGCGTCTGATAGTCGACTAGTTGCATGCGACGGACGCCGTCCCCCTGGTCCTGCCGCTTGAAGATGGCGTACGCGCGCAGCAGTCCCCGGCGCGCAGCAGTGATGATCCACAGCCGTCCGGCCCGCTGCTGACCGCCAAAATGCCAGGCCAGCGAGCGGCTGTCTCGCAGGCCCAGCAGCTTGTCGGGGTTCTGCCCTGCCAACTCGTTCCAAAAGGCGTCGAACCGCGCATCGAATGCGTTGGCACTCTCAATGACGATCGACGCGGAAACCGCGGGGAGCGACTTGGCGGTCAGTCCATCCTTGAGCCACAATGCCGCCGCGGCCGGGCAGGCGAACAGGCCGGCTGCGGGCACGTGCAATTTTTGCAGGGCTTTTTTGGCGAAACCTCGGTAGCCCGTCACCCAATAGGCAATTGTCTCGAAGTCCCCCAGCGGCACGCGATCGGACAGCGTGCTGAACGCCGGAGCGGCGCTAGGAGCCACCGTCGTGTTGATAAACAGATCGGCGCCGGGCTGATCGAAGTATTCGGACATCAACCACAGAGCAAAGCCGCGAAACTCGGGCGCCGTCACCCAGCCTCGGCCATTGGCGCACACCAACTCGCGGCCACGAAACGTGTACAGTGTCGGAATGTTGACCAGCGAGCCCACCAGCCGGCCGCTGGCATCTTCGAGCAGCCAACCCACGGGCCACTTTTTGCCCAAGCGCGGCCAGAGGGGATTGTTCAGCCACAGGTTGCGCCAGTCGTCGCGGGGCATGCTGGCGAGC
Organism: uncultured Planctomycetia bacterium; assembly: GCA_963807715.1. Lineage (GTDB taxonomy): Bacteria > Planctomycetota > Planctomycetia > Pirellulales > PALSA-1355 > CAWECK01. The sequence goes on along the minus strand of CAWECK010000003.1, from coordinate 53,479 downwards.
CCGCTGCGGCCCTCGAGCTGCGCAATTCGGTCGTAGTCGTCGAGACTGGCCAAACGGAGTTCGGGCGAGGCAATCTTAGTGGCAGTGTTCATCGGGCAGCGGTGTACGTGAGCGGCAGCGATTTCAAGCCGCGCAGACCAAGGTTCTCGCGCCATACCAGCGGCTCGTCGGTCATTTGCAGCTTCGGGAAGCGCTTGAGAAGCATGGCAAAGGCGATGTGCCCTTCAATGCGGGCCAGTGGGGCGCCAAAGCAGAAGTGAGCGGCCCAGCCGAAGGCCAGATGTCGGTTGTCGGGCCGATCGAAGTCCAAACGGTCGGGGTCGGGAAAGCGCTCAGGGTCGCGGTTGCCCGCCGCCATCACGGCGATCACTGCCTGGCGGCGGCGGATGGCTTTGCCGCCAAGCGTTACGTCGTCGGGGGCCAGCCTGGCGGTATGCTGGCTGGGGCTTTCATACCGCAGCAATTCCTCGAGCGCAGCCGGCATCAGATCGGCATGGGCCCTCAGCCGGGCTAATTGCTCCGGATGGCGCAACAGCGACAGCATGCCGTTGCCGATCAGGTTGGTGGTGGTTTCCAGGCCGCCAACCATGGTGACGATGCAGTTGGCGATCACCTCTTCGTCGGTCAAGCGGTCGCCGTCCACTTCGCTGGTCAGTAGCGTGTGGACGAGTCCTTCGCACGGGTTCTTGCGCTGCTGGTCGATCGCCTCTTGAAAGTAAGCCGTCAGGCATTCCACGGCATGGAGCACGCCGGGCAAACGGTCGGGATTGTGCTGAAAGTTGCCCAACATTTCGGCGAAAGTCGCCGACCAATTTTTCAGTTTCACGTGGTCATCGACCGGCACGCCCAGCATTTCGGCCGTGACGATGGCAGGCAGCGGCTCGGCGAAATCGGCCAGCAGATCGAAGTGGCCGCTCCCCCGGGCCTGAATGTCGTCGATCAGCCGGGTTGCGATCTCCTGAATGTGGTCGCGCAACACGCGCACCCGTGCCGGCACAAAGGCTCCGCCCGCAAGCTTTCGCAACCGCGAGTGCGCGGCTCCGTCGCGGAACAGCATCTGCTTGACCATCACTTTGGCGATCGGGCTGACTTCGGGAGCGCCGAGCGCCTCGAAGTATTCGGGCGAAGGAGCCCGTTCGGCCGAGAACCGCGTGAGGACGGTGATCACGTCCTCGTAGCGTGTCACGATCCAGGCGTGCAAATAGGGGTCCCAATGCACGGGCGCTTCGCAGCGCAGGCGGCGGTACAGCGGGTAGGGATTGGCCAGCACCTCGGGATTCATTAGGTGGTAGAGACTCAGGGGCAAGTCGCTGGGTTGTTCAGACATGGCTCGTGCCGATCTGCCGCGCGACTTCACGGGAGAGAGCGGCGACCGTCGGCGCACCGAACAATTGCCGCAAGGTTAACTTCACTCCGAACATGTCGCGGATGCGCGCCACCAGCTGCGCGCCGAGCATCGAGTGCCCGCCGATCATGAAGAAGTTGTCCTCGGCCGTAATCGTCGGCTGATTGAGCAACGAGGCCACCAGGGCCGCAATCTTGGCTTGCACGCCGTCCGTGTCGCCTCCGACCCCGTCGTCGCCGGAAACGGCCAACGCAGCCTGCGCAGCTCGGTTGGGAAGCAGGTTCTCGGCGGTCGGCGCGGGGAGAGCCGCGTTGTCGAGTTTGCCGTTGGCCGTCGTCGGCAGCGCCGGGATTTTGACGAAGGACGCGGGAACCATGTAGTCGGGCAGCCGCGCGGCCAGGAACTCACGAAGATCAGTGGCGGTCAATTGGGCGTCCCAGGCCGGTATGACATAGGCGATCAGGGCCGAACCGGCCGCGCTGGCAGTAGCCGCCAGGGCGCTCGCTTCCACGCCCGGAAAACGGTCGAGCCAAGCCACGATTTCGCCGGGCTCGATGCGGTAGCCGCGAATTTTAATCTGCTGGTCGAGACGGCCGAGGAAGGCCAGTTCGCCGCTGGGCAGTTGCCGTGCTCGATCACCGGTGCGATAGATGCGCAGCGGCGGGCCGGTCTGGGGCAAATACGTCACGAAGCGGCTGGCAGTCAGCTCGGGCAGGTTGCGATAGCCGCGTCCCACTAACGCGCCGGCCAAGCATAGTTCTCCACCGTCGCCGGGCGGGACCGGATGCAACTGTTCATCAAGGATCAGCGCCGTCGTGTTGCGGATGGGGGAGCCAATCGAAGGCGGGTCGCCGGTGGCGTCATCGGCGACAATGATTCCCGAGGTAGCCACCACCGTGCATTCGCTGGGGCCGTAATTGTTCACGACTCTAAACGGCAATCCGGCGATCGGGCGGCGGTGCAGCACGTCGGCGCCCGTGAGCAACGTGCGCAGCGCCGTGTCGGCCGGCCACTGGTCGTGCAACAGCGGTTCGGCGAGCACCGTGGGGACAAAGCTGATGGTGATTCTTTCGGTCACCAGCCAATCTCGCAAGGCGTGGGGCGAGCGACGCGTCAACTCTTCCGCGATGTGCAGACTCGCCCCAGCGGTGAGATGAGGCCAAATCTCCCACGCCGTGGCGTCGAACGCCAGGCCCGCTACCTGGCTGGCCCGATCGGACGCGCTGACTTTGAACGCGGCCTGGTGCCAATGGATGAGGTTGAGCAGGTTCGCATGCGTGATTTCAACTCCCTTGGGCTGTCCGGACGAGCCCGAGGTGTAAACGATGTAGGCCAGGCTTTCCGGATCGGCGTCCACCGGCACAAAATCGCCGAGCCCGAATTTGGCGCGAGGCGCGGAGTCGGCGCGGTCGATCTCAATCGTGCGCCAGGCTCCTGCCCAACCACGAGTCTTACCGCGATGCGTCAGCAGCAGCAGCGAACCGGCGTCGGCCAGAATCAGCGACGCGCGATCGGGTGGCGTGGCAGGGTCGAGCGGCAAGTAGGCGGCGCCGGTCTTCAACACTGCCAAGGCAGCGAGGACAAAGTCGACTGACCGCTCGAGAAAAAGTCCCACGCAACTTTCGGGACCGGCTCCCGCGGCATGCAGTTGCGCGGCCAGTTGGTTGGACCGGCTTTCCAAATCGGCAAACGTGAGTCGTGTGGTGTCGTCGACGACGGCAGTGCTGTCCGAGTTCGCGGCGGCATGGGCGGCGATGTGCGCCGCGATCGAGATTGTTGCAGGCGCGGCCGTGGAAGTTTCTGAAGTTCCACGCGGCCAAGGATTCACAAAATGCCGTTGCATACTTCCTCTCTAGTATTCACGGGCAAGTCGCTCCATCGCCGCAACCTGACCCCGATGCGAGCCAAACAACGTCGGGCGGGCTCGCATCAACTCAATTGTAACCTCGGGGCCGCCCCTCCGGCGGCTAGCACGCCGTTAATTTTTTTGCCGTTTTTCTTTTGGCCAGCCCCAGTTTTTTGGTTCGCGTGACTAGAAGCTGGTTTAGTGTTGCGCTAACGATAGGCCGCATGACGCCGACAGGCTGTTCCCAAGGGTGGCCACTCCAGGCGTCCCAAGCGACATCCGCGGGAGTGTCGCATGGACTTCCGCAATGCAACCGATTTGTGGCTTCACACGCCTTGTCGGCATCGGCGTCTCTCATCGGGGCGGAACGACAATCTGGCGAGCGGTGGCATAACGCTGTAACTCCACTGCCGGAAACGGTTTTTGGAATTCATTCGGGGGCGGGTTATTGGCTCGATTGCCCGTGAGTCGGCGGTTAGGTCGCCTGTCAATTGTTTCCTTCGTAGGTGGAAGTTTAAAAGTCTGCGACGGCGTTTTGAGACCGACGGCTCTCCGGAAGGTCACCAACAGGTGGTAAGGGCATCGATTGATCGCCCCCCGCGCAGAGTGCTAAAGTCTGTTGTGCCAAAATGGCAACTCTTAGCTTTTCGACTACCGAGGTGGACAATCCGCGACTGACCCCCGGCTTGCTTGGACAAATCTGCGCATTCGACCGTAGAAGTCCGACTTGCTTCTACTTACAATAGCACGATGAAAACATCCGTTTTTACATGACAATTGACTAGTTTACAAGGCGATTACACGTGAAGAGCGACCTAAGGGAAGAAGAGGCTTCATCTATGAATCAGCCCGAACAGCATGGTCAGTTTCAGGAAGTGCATCCCCCGCTGAATCCGCTCCAGGATATTTTCCGGGCGTTGCTTTGTCACAAGAAGAAGGCGGCTGGCTGCTTCATCGTGACGATGGCCGTCACGGTGCTGATCACTTGCCTTATGACGAAGGCCTATCGTTCCGAGGCCAAGTTGCTTGTGCGATTGGGGCGCGAAAACGCGACGCTCGATCCAACCGTAATGTCGACAACCGAAGCGGTGATGACGATACCGCAGTCGCGCGAGGATGAGATCAATTCGATCGCAGAAATTCTCGGTAGCAGAGTGTTGTTGGAGCAAGTCGTCGACGCGATTGGTCCGGCCGCGATTCTTGGCTGGCCGGAAAGCGAGTCCTCGGAAGATCCGTTGGCGACTCATACGGCCCATGTGAGAACCGTGGTCCACGCCAAGGCGGCCGTCCAGGCGAGTTGGATTCCGCCACTCCAGTTGATCACGCCGGTTACTCCTCGAGACAAGGCCATCATTGCGCTGAAGCGGGACTTGCGAGTGGCCCCCATTCGCAAGTCGAACGTCATCAGCGTCAGTTACGAAAGCGACAGCCCGGAAGCCGCACAAGAAGTGGTGTCCAAACTGGTCGAGTCTTACATTCACGAACACGCGAGACTGAATCGCAACGCGGGCGCCTACCGGTTTCTCAGCGAGGAGACAGACCGGCTACGGCTGGATCTGAAGCTTGCCGAGGAGAAATTGTGCGACCTGAAGAATCAATCGGAAATGACCTCCGGCGAGGAACAGCGCAAGGTCTTGACTACTCAGATCGGCGGACTGGAAGACGTGCTCAGAAAATCGCAAGCCGCCGCCGCGGCGTCCAACAAGAAGATCGCTCTCCTGTTGATGAAGATCGCCGAAACGCCGGAGCGTGAAGTTTCGGGCGAACTTGCGGGAGTGGGCGACATGGGAACGGAAAACATGCGCGCCCAGTTGTACGCACTGCAATTGCGGGAGAAACAAGTGGCGGCTTCGCATACCGACGCGCACCCTATGCTGCAGGAAGTTCGCCGGCAGGTGGCCGAAGCCAAGGCGGTTCTGGCCCAGGAAGAACCAACCCGCCGTCACGTCACGACAACGCCCAGCCGCGCCCGCCAGCAGTTGGAGTCGCTGCTGCTCGCGGAACAGCCCGTGTTGGCGGCTCTCGAGGCCGAAGCGATAGCACTGGAAAGCCAATTGGCCGCCGCGCGGGAGCACTTGAAGGCATTTAATCGTGATGAAATGCGCATTGCCACGTTGCAGCGAGAAATCGATTTAATGGACTCCGGCTTTCGACGTGCATCGGCCAATTTGGAACAAGCCCGCATTGACGAGTCGCAGGCGAACGAGCGCATTTCGAATATCAATGTCGCTCAACCGGCCAGCTATGAGGCCAAACCGGTTCGCCCCCGTGTCGCCATCAACCTTGCCTGCGGACTGGTTGCTGGGTGCTGCGGAGCCTTGGTGGTGTCCTTGTCGGCACAACGATTCGAGCGTTCCAAAAAGGCGCCGCACGTATGATCGTCAAACGCGTTGACCCTGCGGAAAATGCCGGCATGGAGGACCTGGACGCGGGAGATGGCACGTGGGCGCTTTGTTGCAGCCCGGGCATACGATCGCCATCGGCCGTCTGCCGGGGTGTCGTTCGCCGGCTCATCGCGCCGTTGTGGGCTTGGTGCTCGGCGCACGAAGGGGGCAGTGAAGCGGCACTTGCCGGTGTTTGTTCGGTCGGGCAATTCTGGAAGACGCTCCGTCGCGAACGGGCTCGCACCGACCGCAACGGCGTGCCGTTCTCCCTGTTGACCTTCACACCGCCCCAGCGGTCGTCCGCTAGTGCGACGCTGATCTGCTTATCACGGACCCTGACCGAGCGGCTGCGATTGACGGACGAAGTTGGCTGGCTGGACGAATGGCAAGTCGGCGTAATGCTTCCCGCGACCGGAGCGGCTGGCGCCTGGAAGGTGGCCAATGACGTGGTGCAAGCTTTCTCCGACGACATGCTGCTGCCGCTATGCAGGGTCTACGGTTATCCTTGCTCGGGCCAGCTTGGCGAAGAGGCGTTTCCCATGTCCGGGTCGGACGTGGCCGATAAAGTGTGCCCGTCGCACTCAATGGAGCCGCTGTTCGTGCAGCCGTTGCCCCCTTGGAAGCGCGCTATCGATGTGATGGGGGCTCTCAGCGGGTTGATCCTCTTGTTTCCCCTGCTGGCTACCGTGGCCTTGCTCGTCCGCCTGACATCCCCAGGACCGGTGCTGTTCCGACAGTGGCGATCCGGACTAGCGGGCCGCCATTTCTTGATTCTGAAATTTCGCACCATGACGGCCGATGCCGAACGGCGCAAACAGGACCTGCTGCCTCTCAACCAGCAGGACGGACCGGCGTTCAAAATGGTTGGCGATCCGCGCGTGACCGCGGTGGGACGGTTCCTGCGCAGCACGAGTATCGATGAATTGCCCCAATTGTGGAACGTGCTCAAGGGTGACATGTCGCTCGTCGGGCCCAGGCCGCTGCCGGTCGACGAACAGAGCCGTTGTCTTCCCTGGCATTCGCGGCGACTGGACGTGACGCCGGGGTTGACTTGCATCTGGCAGGTACAGGGACGCTCCTGCGTGGCGTTTGACGAATGGATGCGGATGGATCTCGAGTATGTGAAAAGCGCATCTCCCCTCTTGGATCTCAAACTGCTGCTGTCAACCGTCGGGGCCGTTCTGTTGCGACGCGGCGCTCATTAGAGCCAGTCACGCACTTCACTTGGGCAATATCGTGCGATGATCGACCGGGGCAGACACAACGTGCTGGGCATCAGAATTGCCGCGGTCGATTACGCGGCTGCCGCTGAGCGCATCATGACGGCCGCCCAGGCGGGGCAACCACTCACGGTTTCGGCGCTGGCCGTGCATGGGGTGATGACGGGAGTTTTGGACCCAGCCCATCGTTTCCGTCTGAACAACTTCGACTTATTGGTGCCGGATGGTCAGCCCGTGCGTTGGGCGCTCCGTTGGCTGCACGGCGTGCGCCTGGCCGAGCGCGTCTATGGGCCGGCACTGATGCTGGACGTCTGTCGCCGGGCCGCGGAGGATGGCGTGCCGATTTTCATTTTCGGCAGCTCGGCTGAGTTACTCAAGTCGCTGCAAAGCTGCCTCACCGAGCGATTCCCAAATCTGCGGATTGCCGGGATGCGGCCGTCCCAGTTTCGGCGGGTGACGCCCGCCGAACGCGATTCCCTGGTCAGCGAGATTCGCTCGAGCGGAGCCCGCATCACCTTCGTTGGTCTCGGCTGCCCGCGACAAGAGGTGTGGGCGTTCGAGCATCGCCTGGTGCTGAACATGCCGATCATTGCCGTGGGAGCGGCTTTCAATTTTCATGCGGGTCGGTTATCGCAAGCTCCGCAGGCGTTGCAGGACCGAGGCCTGGAATGGCTCTATCGGCTGCTGCAAGAGCCGAAGCGGCTGTGGAAGCGCTATCTGCTGCTCAATCCGATGTATCTGAGCCTGCTGGGGTTGCAGTGGGCGCGGCTGCGCAGCTTCAACCCTGAAAATGCTGTCCCGCCCACGCAGGAAATGCTGTTCGGCTGATTCGCCGCCGGCGATTCGCCGCCGTTTATCGCTCTCAGCCCCAAACGACTGGCACCGTACAGCGGGCAAGGTCGATAACCGCGATCCCCTTGATCTGCATTATTTGCTATGGCGTGATTTACTTCTTCGCCTTCATGTAATTTACTTCTTCGCCTTCATGTAGATGACGACTGCCCCCAACGCCGTAGGCCAGTGGCGCGCGTGCTTCGATATCCGCCGCGGCCATCTACGGCTTCAGGGCATACACTTGCACGCTGGCCGCATAGTCGTTCACGTTGTATCGACAAAGTAAATCGGCGAGCTTGCTATGAAGGTCCGACCCGCAGGACACAATGGGTACGCCACTCATCGCCGGCGAGCAGCATCCGGCTTGCCCTTCGACCTTGGCGTATGCATTCAAGTCGGTTCCGGTTTCGATCAGCTTGACGTGCGCGAAGCCTGCGGCCGCCAGGCCGGTTCGGTAGTCGTCCAGTGATATTGCTCCGGCAATGCAGCCGATGTAGGCCATGATGTCACCGCCGACTTCCGCCGGGAGCGGTCGCTTTAGCGCGATGTCGCTAACCGCAAGCCGTCCGCCGGACTTCAAAACGCGGGCAATCTCGCGGAACACGGCTGGCTTGTCCGGAGTTAGATTGATGACGCAGTTGCTAATGACGCAATCAACGGAAGCGTTCGGCAATGGCAGGTGGTCGATGGTCGCTTGATGAAACGCAACGTTCGCAAGTCTGGCCCTCGCGGCGTTTGCACGCGCAAGAGCCAACATTTCCGGCGTCATGTCGATGCCGATAGACTTGCCCAGCGGCCCGACCTTCGCAGCCGCAAGGAAAACATCCAAGCCACCGCCGCAGCCAAGGTCGACTACGGTTTCGCCAGCTCGCAAGCCGGCGAACGCCGTGGGGTTGCCACACGAAAGGCCCATATTGGCTTCGGCAGGAATCGATTCCAGTTCGGCGGCCGAGTAGCCAAAGGCCTCGGCAATGGCCCGAACGCCTTCGTGGTCGTTCGACAGACCGCTGACTGCGACTTCCCCGTATTTCGATTGTACGACTTCCTTGATCGACATGGCTTCATCCTTTCAGTAGTTCTTTGACCTTTACGCCGATCAAGTCTCGAACCGCTCGAAACTGGTTCGGCAACATTTCACGCGGATCGGGAATGGCCCAATCTTCCCGCCGTATGGCTTGCAAATTAGGGCAGGCGTCTCCGCAGCCCATCGTGACCGCAAAATCGAATGGGCCAGCAGGCAAATCATCCAGCGACTGGGAACGATGCGTGGTTAGGTCGTAGCCCAGTTCTCGCATTGCTTCGATGGCTTTCGGATTGACCTTACCCGACGGCCGTGAGCCGGCAGTAAAGGCTTCAACGCCCAGCATTCGCGCGAAGGCTTGTGCCATCTGGCTCCGATTGGAGTTCTCAACGCACACGAAAACGACTCTCATGCCGTAACCCCTTTGCCTAGGACGCCGAGCACCACTTCATACGTTCAAAGGAATGTAATAGAGCAAAAAAATTTAGCAGCAATTCTTCCCACGGTCCGCCAGCCGCTTGGCGTCCTGACGGAGTTCAGCCGCGTTCTGCACGCAAGCTGCGAGCGATTCGAGCAGCTTTTGATGGAAGGCATCGCGAGCCGGGGTCAGCCGGTAATAACTCCACAAGCCTTCCTTGCGGCCAGTCACTAGCTTTGCCCTGCGCAAGTAAGCAAGGTGTTTCGAGATAGCCGGTTGTGGAGTTTCCAGCACGTCGGTCAGGTCGCAGACGCATAGCTCGCCGTCGCGAAGCAGGTTAAGGATGCGCAGACGAGTCCAATCCGAGAAAGCCCGGAAGGTTACATCGACGGAATTGACTGGCTTTGTTTTCATGTCTTCAGAGGAATATAGTGATTGGCGTCTGGTGGGTCAAGAGGATGCTCCGCGGCCGGAAAGGATAAACGCAAAGCTTCGGTAGACGAAAGGTCTTGGTAGACGGCGGAATTTGATCACCGTCAGTCGCCCAGGTTAATTCTTCTTCGGCAATGCCTGCTCGAGCAGCTTGCCGGCGCGAAACGTGATATGAATGTAACCCCAGTGCCGGGCCATGGATACTCTCAGCAATAACTGCCTGACCGCATCACGGCGCAGCCGGGCAAGCAGCCAGGCCGGCGACGTCACCAACGCCAGCTTCACGAGTCGGGCGATCGCTGACGCGACTTGATGAGCTTTGCCGCGCAGCCTTTGATCGACGAGCGCGTACGATATCCCCATCCAGTATGCTCGCCGAACATAGTAGGACGCTTTGAGCCGCTCTCCACTCGTGCGATGGTGCATCACGGCCGATCCGCAAAACCAGATGCGCTTTCCCCCGTCGCGCAGGCGGCGCATCGCCTCGGTATCCTCGCCCGAGAGCAACACGGTTCCCACGCGGCCCAAGCCATGGTCGAAACGAAATCCGTCTTCGATGACACTGCGGCGAATCGCCATGTTTCCGCCGCCGGGCAGCCAAGCGCCGCGGACTTCGAATTGTCCCATTTCGATGGCGTTGTCCACCAACTGGTCCTGACAAGCGCGTACCGTGGCTTCCGGCTCGCCATCCCAATGAACTACCGTGCGCGCGCCGACGCAATCGGCCCCCGTCTTGTTGAAGCAGTCGATGACGTCGAGCAGCCAGTTCTTGGAAATGAAAATATCATCGTCCAGGAAACCAATGATTTGGCCCCGTGCTTCATCCATGCCGCGGTTGCGCACATGGCTCAGCCCGGGTTGCGACTCGTGAAGGTAGCGCAGCGAGCGCGTGTTTATCCATTCGGGCTGCAGTGCCGCGACGAGTTCCCCGGCGCTGCACGCGGGGTCATTGTCCACGACCAGCACTTCATATTCCAAGCCATTGCGTACTTCCAGTTCACGTAAACTTTCCAGCGCGTTGCGCAGCATATCCAAACGGCGGTAGGTGGAAACAATAAGGCTCACCAACAGTGGCCCGGACGATGCATCGGCCTGGTCGGCGCCGGTCTTGTTCGGCTGCGTGGATGTTTTCATAGGCTTTCCGCAAAGCTCGCTTCACAGGGCTGCCGCTGCGGGCCGCCATGACTTATCCGCTTTTTTACGACGGCTGACATCAGCCGCGTCCCCATAAATGCCCATTAGCTGTTGGTAATTCGTTTCAGCGGTGTACTTATGTTCGAACTGGCCGCGGGCAGCCTGGCGCATGCGCTGCAAGATTGCGGGGTCTGCCGCCAGAAGATCGCGAACCTTGGCTGCCAGGTCGGTGGCGGAGCCCGGTTCGAACAACAACCCCGTGTCCCCATGTTTGACCAATTCGGCCAGCGCGCCGATCCGCGACGCGATTGCCGGAGTTCCCTTGGCATAGGCTTCGATAATCGTGCGTCCAAAGGTCTCGTACCAGATCGATGGCATCACCAGGAAGGTCGCGTCTCCCAACAGGGCCAGAACTTCAGCCGGTTCGCGGCGTCCGAGCCACTCGACGCCCTTAAGCGTGCTGGCAGCCAGCCGGACCTGCTCACTCAGCGGCCCGTCGCCGATAATTTTCAGAGGCACCAGGCCGCCTAACTCTTGCCAGGCTTTCAAGAGGGTGTCGATCCCCTTTTCCGGCGACAGGCGTCCAATGAAAACGGCGTACCCGCCGCGGCCCATGCCCGGTCCGGGGTCGACAGGCACGAAATTAGGCTTCACGGCAATGAGCTCGGCCGGGAGCCCGCCTTGGATGAACTTGCCGCGGGCAAAGTCTGTCAGTGTGAAAAACCGATCCACGGTTCGCAGCCAGGTGGGCAGGATGCGGTGCAGCGTGAGCATTCCGGCGACGACCACGCTGCCGGCTCGGCTATCGCGATAACAGCGATGAACCACGCCTTGCCAGGGAACCAACTTGCCTAGACAGTCCTCGCACACCGAGCCATCGCGGAAGAAAAACGAGTTCAGGCAGAACATCCGGTAATTCCGCAGTGATTGCACCACGGGAACTCCTTCCGCTTCGGCGGCATAATACGCGGCCGAAGAGATCAGCGGAAACGTGTTCGTGCAGTGCATCACGGCAGGCCCGGTGCTGCGGATCAGGCCGCGCAACTGGCGATACACCTGCCGGTTCCACAACGTCCGCGCGGCCGTCGCGAGGGAACTCGCCCCCCTGATCGAATCGTTGTGCAGCGTGAATTGCAGCACCTCGTGTCCGTGCCCTTCCAGCATGGCCGCTTCCGCGGCGAACGACTCGTCCTCGCCCCCCCGCAGCTGATAATGATTATGACAGAGCAGAATCTTCATGTTTGCGCTCGCTCGCTCTGTGTTCCGGAAGTGCCGGCGGGGGACGAATCGGACGATGCGTCGGCGACGAACCCCAGTTTGGCCAACAAGAACATCGTGACCATACTCGGCAAATAAGGGGACATTTGGATAGCCACGCAGAGCATGTTGACGCCCTGCGCAACGAGGGCGGCGGCGGCAAACGCGTAATCTACGTCGCCGCTGCGAACATACTGCCGCACCGACCGGGCGAAGGCCAATCCCAACACGCACGTGTACAGCAGCGAGCCAGGCAACCCGATGCCCAGCGCGAAATTGATGAAGCCATTGTGCGCATCAGGAACAGCCCATCCCTGGGAACTGCCAAAGTCCACCAGGCGAGGAGTTGTCCAGAAACTTTCATAGCCATAGCCCAACCAGGGCCGGGCTTCAATATAGGGCATCAACTCGCGCCAGACTTCGATGCGGCCCGTTAGGTTACCGATCGATTCTTTTTCACGTCCGAGATTGGCGAAATCGCCGCCGACCTCGAAAACATTCCCCGCGAATGAATCGATCAAGAGGAAACCAACAGAAGCAACCAGGCCGAGGCAGGCCGCCGTGAACAACGTGCGGCGGACCGGCCAACTGAGCACCATATAGGTCAGCGCAGCGATCACGAATGCAATCGCAGGCGTGCGGCTCTTTGTCAAGAATAGTGCCAGCGTGGCGACGATCATCATCGCGCTAATGCAGAGTCGCAGCGTTGGCTTGGCCCGGCTCCACAGCGCGGCGCCGGACAGCACCAGCAAGGACAGGCTCCATGCCGTAAAGGCCTGAAAGCCCAAGCCTGCGTATTGGTATCCTGCCGCCAGCGGTCGAAAGGTACCCAAGGCGATTTCCGCGCTCAAGCCAACGATCAACTGGATACCGGCGCTTGCGAAAACCAGGGTCGTGAGTTGTTGCCACGATAGGAGCCGGGCGACTCCGAGTGCGCCGATCGCCAGACAGACGAGGGCCGCAATTTTGCGAACCGTCATACTTGGGTCATCCGACCAGGCAACGCTGGCGGCCGACCAGAGCAGGAATGCCACGATGGCGTAACTGAGCGTCCCCTGCATTTTGAGTGGCGGTTGTTTCGTGCTCCACAGGGCAACCGCTCCAAAGCCCACCAGAGCCAGCAGGCCCAAGTGCCGCGCAGCTTCCCTCCTCGACGCTTTGCACGTTTTCGTCCACACTGCCGGATGCCCTGTCTTCGTTGTCAGCGGCGGAGAAGGTGACGTTAAGCGGCTCGGCCATATACAGGATGCCGCACAGCACAAAGAGGATGGTGCTGATGGCGCGGGTCGCAGCGCGGCGCGGGCCGGATGGCTGGCAATTGAGGTCATACGCCGATTTCCTCGACGTACAAGGTTGGGTCCGCTGGCGCGTTTGACTCGTCAGCGGCCAGCATGCGGCTATGGATCCACCAGGTGATGCTGGTGCCGGCGATGTTGCCGATCAGCAAACCCCAGGCGGCCGCCACGGCGCCCAAGTACGGGATCAGGCAGACACTGATCGGCACCGCGATCGCAATGCGGAGCAGCCTGACAAAGAACAACGTGCGCGAACGTTCAAAGGCCCACAGTCCATAGGCAGACGGCGAACCCAAGCTTTGCACCAGCATATCAAGAGCCAGGATTGTAATAGTGCTCTCCTGGCCGGCATATTTGGCGCCGTACAGAAGCCGCATGATATCCGTGCCAAAGATCATAATCGCGCCGCAGAAGACCGCCGTGATGGCGAGCATTGCCAGCGTTGCTTTTCGGACTACGCGCCGCACTTCGCCAGGGCCTTGTTCCGACATCGCCACGGCTATCCGCGGCATCAGGACATTATTGAGCCCCAGCGCGATGGGATTGAATGCATTCAGAATCGCTGCGCAAGCGGCGAAAAGCCCCGTGGCGGCGGTGCCCAGCATTACGGCCAGCAGCCACTGCATGACGTTTGAATTGAGTATTGCAGCCGTGTGCTCGACGATCACCCATTTGGAAAAATTCCAGTTTTTCCGCCAGGCTTGCCGTACATGGGCGGCTCGCAGGGAAAATTGATCGCGAATGGAATAGAGGCGGGCCAAACTTACTAAGCCGCAGCACAGGCCGACCATCGCAAAGCATTTGGCCGCCGACAACTGGTCCGCGAGAATCAGGGTGCCAAGCCCTGCCAATTGAAGTGTCACGGCCGTCGCATCGAACGTAAACACTGTCGTCAATTGCATGTGGGCAAAGGCCATGCGGCGGCAGAACTCGCGAAACAACACGAACGGAATTGTGGCGGACAAAACCCAGATCGCCGGAGCGAGCGTCGATGTCCCGGAATGCTGCAGGGCCAGCGCGAGACAAACCAACCCAGCCATTGCCAGGATCGATAGGATCACGCAATGCGCGAGGACCCCGCCGGTGTATTCGCTGCGCTGGGGATCTTGCAGTCGCTGCACAAAGACGGTGTAGGGTACGACCACCAGGGCCTGCAACATCGTTCCAAGAATCACCACGACGCTGAAGCCCACGGAATAGATGCCCAGTTCTTCCGGGCCGCAGAGTCGACCAATGAGCACGGTAGTCAAAAAGTTGGCGCCGCTCACGATCGACTGGTCGGCCAAAGTAATGCCGCCCTTGCGCGCCGCGGCGCCGAACCTTTGGTTCCACTGTGCGGCGATACGTTGAAAAGTCAGCGACGACTGCGCCGGCGGGATGTTCACGCCATCCTCCGTTGCCCAGAATCCTGGTGCCGCTTCCGGCCTGTGAACCCGCGGGCCATCTTCACAATAATTCGAGACTGATCGAGAATCCGGCCGTACCAACCTTCTCGCTTGGCCGACAGAGTGCTCGCGGTGTCCCAGTCGAGAGCCGTGTGGCGACCCCAGCCGAACGGATCACTCCGCACGTCGACCAGGTTGGCGTGGACCGTCAGTGCGCAGGTCACACCCGATTGGCGAGCAACGTCCATTAATGCGCCGTTATACGCGCCGTACGGGAACGCCAGGGGGACATGCCGCAGACCGAAATGGCTGTCCAACAGATCCAGGTTTGTCCGCAGGTCACTCGCGAACTCGTCAGGTTGGGTGCGAAAATCCTGATGGGTATGGGTATGAGCTCCGAATTCCACGAGTCCGCTCGAGAGCATCTCGCGGCATTCGTCGACCCGCAGCGGACGCCAGCTTTCGGCAGGAGCTGCGCTCGTGATGGGTTTCCCCCCAACCGTCAAACGGAAACGGAGCGTCGCTGTCCAAATAAGCGGTGCAAAGAAAGATCGTCGCCGGGGCTCTGAATTCTTGCAGAATCGGCCAGGCCTGCGTGTATACCGAAGCGAAGCCGTCGTCGAAAGTCAACACCACCGTTCGCGGCGGTACGCTCAGGCCGAGTCGATGATGACGCAGCATCTCCGACAGAGACCGGATCACGTAGCCACGATCTAGCAGGCCCGCCAGGTGCTGACGCAATTGCAGCGGCGTCACGTTGATCGTCGGCTTGGGAACACCGGGAACATGTGGAGCGACACGATGATAATTGAAAATTCCGAAGTTTTCCGCTTCACCGGCCCCGCCCGTGCGCACCGGGCCGCCGGCCAATCGATTCATGGCCGCTCCGGTCCACGCCGCTGCCCTCTTGCCCCATTCCTTGCACCAATGTTGTTGCGCATCGCGTCGAAAGGCCGGGCATGAAGAGTTATCGGCGCGAACGCCCGTCGGTGTTGCGCGTTGAGCGGTGGACGTAAGCCCCCTGATCGAATCATCAACAAATGTGTGCGCGGGGGGCTCGGAAGCGGGCCCTTCGTCTGAAACCAGGGAGACCGTTTGCGGCGGCGGCTCATTGATGCCCAGCGCTTGGTGGTAGACGGCGGCCATGCGCTCTCCTTGCCGCGTCCAATGATATTCCTCCGCCCGTCGCAGAGCCGCTACGCTGCACCGTTCCCAGCGATCCTGGTCCTTCGCCAGCAACACAATCGCTTCGGCCAGCCGCTTGATGACGTCTCGTCGGTTGGTCACCGGAATCTTGACGCCGCAGTCCTCGGCTACGACGTCATGCATCCCTTGATGATCGAGACAAATGACAGGAAGCCCACACGCCAAGGCTTCAAGGACCACGTTGCCGGAAGTATCGCGGAGGCTGGTGAAGACGAACAGGTCGGCCCAATGATATTGATGCAGAACCTGGTCATGGGGCAACCATCCAATCCACTGGATCCTGCCATCAACCCGCAAGCGCCGGGCGAGCCGCTGCCAGGCGCGCCTCCGCGGTCCGCGACCAAGCACTTTCACCTGGTAGGAGCAGTCCGCGGGGAGCAGAGCGAGGGCCCTCAGCAAGAGCGACAAGCATTTTCGCGGGATGAAAGCGCCCGACCAGAGAATTCGGATCTCGGTGCGACTCGAATCCCGCCGCCGCCCCTTGGTCATTGCGGTCTCGATGCCGGTCTCCAGCATCAACTGCGGAACGATGCCATGGATGCGCGTGAAATCACGCTGATTGGTCGAGTTCGCGGCCAGCAGCACCTTGGCGTGCCGGGCCGCCTGCCGCACGCGACGATCGAACCGCAATTGCAATTGATTGCCGAGCGAGCGCGACCCTTCCGCAATGGCACCCAAAAATCCGGCTTCGCCCAGAAAACGCCATGGGTAATCTTGGGTTCCGCCGACCGGCCCCCAGATAAACGGCGCACTGAGTTTCCACAGGTAACCGGGTTCGCGATAGCCGCAAAAGTTGATCTGATGCACAAGATCGAACCGAAACTGTTCATGCAATTCCGCGGCCTTGCGGAACGCCTGCTTGTGCCAAAGATGATAGACCACGTAGAAGCAGCCCGGCACCCGCTCCAATACTTCCTGCCAACGGCTCTTGGCAACAAAGACGAACTGCAGGCCCGGAATCTCGCCGTGGGCTGCCAGGTGACGGCGGACCCCGTCGGCATAGAAATTGTCGGCCATGATTACCCAGGTGTCGAAGCGGCGGGCACACTCGACGGCGCGGTGCCAGCCAATGCCTCCCTCCGAACCATGTTCCGGGCTGCAGGCATATGCCAATAGCAGCACCCTGGGCCTCGATGGTCGTTCACGGAAAAGGGCCATGAGGGTCAGCACGTCTCGCTAGTGTCGAAAAAACGATAGCCCTGTGGTTGGGAGCACGACCCGGCGGCACGATAATCTCCCAAATGGGTAGACAATATTGGCCGGGGTAGTCGGACGCAGTCATCTCTGACCCGTGCAGTTAGAGTATAGTCGACAACGGGAAGGGCACAAAATAGGGGGAAGGGCTCGGCGAACCGCGCTTGCAGTTGCCGCGAAATGCGAAGCGACGCTCTAAACTCGTTGGCTGCAACAACGATCGTGTCGCGTACCCGGGACATTTAGATGGCCCCGCACGGCCGAAAAACGCCGATTTTCCAGGTGGTTTCCTTGCTATTAGTGATGGTTTGGTGTTCGATACAGTCATAACGGGAGATGAGATCTTCCCAATAACGGTGATTGGACGACGCGGCCTGGGAAACGCAGTAGACCGACACCACGAAAACGCCCCCCTCGGCCAGCCTGGACTCCAAGGTTCGCAGCACTTTCAGAGGACGCCGGAAGTAATAGAGACATTCGTTCAGCACGCTGATGTCGAAGCGCATGTCTGGCTTGTACTTTTCAGCATCCACCACTTCAAAGCGAAAATCAGGATGCAGCACGCGCGCCTTGTCGATCGCCGCACTCGCGATGTCCAGACCGAGATAACGGGTCGGCGTAAAACCCACTTTCTGAAAATGTTCCAACAGAATTCCTTCGCCGCAGGCCATGTCCAGCACCGCGGTCTGAGACGTCCGTGCGCAACAGAAAGCCAGCGCTGTATCGCTGGCTTTCTTCCGGGCTTCGCATGAAGTCCCACTTGCCCTGTGCGTAGCTTTGGCTCCAACTGGATTCTTCGTAGCGTCGTCCCTAGCCGACGTGCCGGCCCAAGATCCTCCACTGGAATATCCTGAGTTTCTGCACCACGTCCCTCAGCATCCCTTTGTCCTCGTGTAAGGGGGACTGAAAACAGCCCGTCCCTTCAGCTATTCTCTATAACTCAACTTATAGATTCCCCGCTTCCTGAGAACAACAAGGGATTGATAAACGATGGGTACGTCTAGCGCGGTAATCCCGGCCCGGTATCGTCGGTGCGACGTTGCGAAGGAGCAGCCATCTTGAAGGTGACCCTAGTTCCTGGCCGCGAGCTCACGCCGGCGCACATTGATTCTTGGACGACGATCCAACGCCAGAACGATCAACTACGCAGCCCCTTCTTCTGCCCGGAGTTCGCCGTGGCTGTGGCGGCTGCGCGGTCCGACGTGGAAGTCGCGATCCTCGAGCACGATGGCGAGCCGTGCGGCTACTTTCCCTTCCAGCGGAACCGCTGGAACATCGGCAAGCCGGTGGGAGCCGGTCTGAATGATTTTCAGGGCGTGATCTCTCGCTCACAGAATGCCTGCGACTCGGAAAGCGGCTTCGACCTAAAAGAACTGCTGCACGAGTGCCGGCTGCTCGCCTGGATGTTCGATCGCCTGGTGGCAAGCCAACCGATGTTTGCGCCTCACCAATGGGAGATAATGCCATCTCCTTACATGAACGTCGCCGACGGCTTTGAGGCCTATCTTGCCGGCCGCAATTCGCATGCCAAGAGGATCCACAACACATTACGCAAAATGCGAGCCGTCGAGTCAGTGCATGGAAAAATCCGGTTGGTTGCGCAGGAGACTGACCCGGCGGTGTTTGACGCACTCAGGCAATGGAAGTCCGAGCAATACCGGCGCAACGGCGTGCTGGACGTTTTCTCATTACCTTGGACGGTGCACCTGCTGCAAAACTTGCAACAGCAGCGGGACGCGGCCTTCGGCGGAATGTTGTCGGCGCTATATTTCGGCGACCAGTTGGCCGCGGTACACTTCGGCCTGCGTTCAAACGGCGTGTTGCATGCCTGGTTTCCCGCCTACGACCAACGTCTTGCCAGGTATTCTCCGGGGATGATGCTGTTCCTGAAATTGGCCGAGGCGGCTGCGTCTCTCGGCATCCGGCGCATCGACTTGGGCGCCGGCCACGTGCCGTTCAAACTGAGTCTGCAGTCAGGTTTCGACGAGGTTGCCAGCGGGGCCGTCGCCTTCAACCCGGTCGTCGAACACGTTCAAAAAAACTGGTGGCGTGTCAAGGACTGGGTTCGTTCGTCGCCGCTGCGGATAGCGGCCCGCACGGCCGCCAATTGGACTCGACCACTTCGAGGCTGGATGACGATGCATTGAGCGGCGCTCTGCGCCTGCTCCTAATGTACGCTCTGCGGTGACACCGCACGAAGTTCCATGTGTTGCGCCCCAACCCTATCTCCTCCGTGTGGTCGGCACGCTCTGTGACTGTTGGCGCGACGTCTTCCCGGTTGCTGCCGGGTGGCGCTGCGGTTTTTTTCAGCGCAACGGCTCTCGACGGACGATCGGTTTTCAAGGACGCCACGCATTCGGTTTCGTTCATCGGCCGACGCCGGATTTTTGATCTGGCGAAGGCGCTAGGGGATACGGGTGAATTGCGCTAGCTGAATGTCTCCGCATTCCATCGCGTCCTTGGCACCATCGCATGAACAAATACCCTCCGTGGCACAATCGCTACCAACGGTAGGACTAGCGCGATTTGAGTAGCGGGCTACGAAAAACAGGGTGACGCATGCGTTCGTCTGGGTCTCAGGCAAGCTTTGGCCAGCGGAGAATTCCGGCGTTTGCCGGACCGGCTGTGATTTCCCTGTTGCTGACCCTGGTGGTGAGTAGCGATCATTGGTCAGGCTCCGCCGGCGGTCAGCGCGGTTCGCCCGCCACGGTGGTCGGCGCGCCGCGGCAGCCCGACTCGCTCCCCGCGGACCAGCAGCCCTTGGCGCTTCGCGAGGGTTCCTGCGTGGTTCGCTGCCAGGCATTGTCCGCGCCTCCGTCACCAAGCGCCGATCCAATCCGCCTGAAGCATGCGGATGCGCCCTATCGGGCAGACGCCGGCTTCGAAGATCCTTGCGGCCCGCAGTTCCAGCGCTATCAACAGGGCGAGTACGCGGCAAGGCCTCGCCTGGCACACGTGCCGCGGTATCGCTTGCGCCCTGATGACGAGTTGGATTTCATCTTTCGCTTGACTCGTGATGATGCCGCCAGTCCGTATCAAATCAATGTCGGAGACGAACTCCGCCTCGAATCGTTTACCGATCGCAATCTTGATCGCAACCTGATCGTGCAGCCGGATGGCTCCGTGAGCCTGGCCTTGCTGGGCCAGGTCCGCGCGACGCGTCATACCTCGGCAGGGCTGCGCGACGAACTCGAAGAGCGATACAAAAAGTTCTACAAAGTGCCCGCGATTACGCTCAGGCCGCTCAAAGTGAACACCAAGCTGGACGAAATACGGGCCACGGTGGACCGTCGCCAGGGACTCGGCGGCCAGGCGCGCCACGGCCGGGTAACGCCGGAAGGCACCATCGTCTTGCCGGCCATCGGCTCGGCGCCGTGCCAGGGATTGACCTTGGAAGAGCTGTATCGCGAGATCAACGAACGGTTCAGGCAGATCGTCCAAGGACTGGAAGTAACGCCGGTACTTACGCTACGGGCACCCCGATTCGTTTTCGTGCAAGGCGAAGTGAAAAATCCGGGGCGGTACCTGCTGGAAGGGCCAACCACCGTCATGCAGGCCATCACCGTGGCTGGCGGTTGGAACGTCGGAGCCAACATCGAGCAAGTGGTGGTGTTTCGCCGCAACGAAGATTGGCAACTTGTGGCGACGATGGTGGACCTGCGCCAGCCCTTTCTGGGCCGGCATTCCAATCCGGCCGGTGAAATATGGGTGGCCGACTACGACCTGGTCATCGTGCCCAAGTCGAACATCCTGCTGATCGACAATTTCGCCCAGTTGGTTTTCACAAACGCCATCTATCGCATCCTGCCGTTCTCAGGCAGTGTCTCGTTCACGACGCTATCGGAACCTCAATAGGAAGGTTCCGTCGCTCGGGTAACGCGGGAACTGGCGCGGTTATTCACGGTTCGGCAGCCTATCCGCTACTGGCAGCACCGCCGATTTGCATCCGCAAGCCAAGCCTCTTACAGCCGATCGCCAGCCGGCGCCGTCGACTCGCTGCTGTCCAATCCCTTGTTGAATTGGTGGGATGAATAGCGGAGTCTTGATGGGGGGCCCGGTCGTGCGCTGTCGACTCGGCCGAAAGCAGATTACAATCAGAGGGCTGCCGCTCTCCCCCTTTTGCCTGCCGATGCTGGGCCGGATTTTCGCCGAACGAAAGGTATCACCGATGCGCATGGCTTCTATTGCATGGGGCGTTTTGACAATCGCCGCGCTGTCTGGCGCATTCCGCTGCCTGGCGACGAACCCGCAGCCAAGGCACCCACCCCGGCCAGCGCCGGTAAACAGACCCCGAACATTGCCGCCCAATCGAACGGGTCAGTCGAACAACTGACCGAGCGGGCCCGCAAATCGGTGGTGGTCATCACTCAAACCGGCCGCGATGGCAAACGGGTCGGACTCGGCGCGGGCTTCATCATTTCCGCCGACGGTTTGATTGTCACCAACTTCCACGTCATCGGCGAAGGACGGCCCATCACCGTGGAACTCGCCGATGAGAGGCAATTCAACGTCATCGGCATCCACGCTTCGGATCGGGCTCTCGATCTGGCGGTTGTGCGCATCGACGGTCATGATCTGCCAGCCCTGACGCTGGGAGATTCCGAGGCCCTAAAACAAGGACAGAGCGTGCTGGCCATCGGCAATCCGTTGGGGTTGAAGCATAGCGTGGTGACCGGCGTCGTTTCGGGCGTCCGAGAACTCGAAGGCCGACCGATGATTCAACTGGCCATGCCCATCGAGCCGGGCAATAGCGGCGGCCCCCTGTTGGACTTGCAAGGCCGGGTGCAGGGCATTCTCACGCTCAAATCGCTGATGACGGCGAATCTCGGATTTGCCGTCGGCGTCAACACGTTGAAACCGCTGCTGGAGAAACCGAACCCGATCGCCATGTCGCGCTGGCTGACGATCGGCGCGCTCGATCCGCGGCAATGGCAGCCCCTTTCGGCGCCGCTGGCGGCAGCGGGCAGGCCGCATCCTCGTCGACGGCCTTGGGCAAGGCTTTGGCGGCCGTTCGCTGTGTCTGTATCAACAGCCGCTTCCCGCGGTTCCCTTTGAGTTGGCCGTCAACGTCAAGCTCGACGACGAGGCGGGAGCGGCCGGCCTGGTGTTCGGTTCCGACGGCGAGCACAAACATTTCGGTTTCTATCCGACCAACGGCAAGCTGCGGTTGACGCGGTTCGACGGGCCCGACGTCTTTTCCTGGTCGGTCCTCCAGGAGCCCACCAGCCGCCACTATCGCCCCGGCCAGTGGAACAACTTGCGAGTGCGCATCACGGCGGACAAGATCTCCTGCTTCGTCAACGATCAGTTGGTGATCGAATCGACGGAAATGGCGCGGCCGGATACGAAAATCGGGCTTGGCCAAGTTCCGCGACACGGCGGCCGAATTCAAGAACTTTCGCGTGGGCGAAAAACTGGCCTTTGAGGCGATTCCCGCCGAACAAATGCAAGCCTTGCAGCGAGGGATTGAGGCTCTTTCCGCCACGGAAAAGCAGCGGGAAGCCATCGAAGCCCTGGCGCTCTCGGGCGCCGCCACCGACCGTATTGCGCGAGCGCGCCAAATCGCTCGACGAGCAAGCGGCTAAACTGCGCCGACTCGCGCAAGACATCCACGAGCATCGCGTCGTGGCCGAACTGGTGCAGGCCCTGAAGGGAGAAGAGGCCGACATCGATCTCTCGCGCGCGGCCCTTTTGATCGCGAAACTCGATAACGAGGAACTCGACATCGAGCCTTACTTGCATGAAGTGCGCCGCATGGGCGAAGAAATCGCCGGCAAACTGGCCCACGATGCCGGGGACGAGGCAAAACTTGCGGCCCTGCGCAAATATCTGTTCGAAGAGAACGGTTTCCACGGCAGCCGGGGCGATTACTACAACCGCTCGAACAGCTATCTGAACGAAGTGCTCGACGACCGCGAAGGCCTGCCGATCACGCTCTCGGTGCTGTACATGGAGCTGGCCGCGAAGCTGGGCCTGAAAGTGCTGGGCCTGGGGCTGCCCGGACATTTCATCGTGGAATATGTGCCGGCGGAAGGACCGCCGCAATTGATCGACGTGTACGAAGGGGCCAATCCGATGAGCCGCGACGATGCCGCTCGCCGCGTGCGGAG
Organism: uncultured Planctomycetia bacterium; assembly: GCA_963807715.1. Taxonomy (GTDB): domain Bacteria; phylum Planctomycetota; class Planctomycetia; order Pirellulales; family PALSA-1355; genus CAWECK01. The sequence continues at coordinate 30,398 of CAWECK010000003.1, read as the reverse complement.
CATTGCCGACCGGGAACTCGCCGACGCCGATCTCGTCCCCATGACCAAGCGGGCTATCCTGGTGCATGCTTCACAATCTGCAAGGCGTGGCGGCTCAGGCCCGCGACAGCGCCGGTCTGCTGCGCTGTTTGAACGCCATTCTGGCCCTCGATTCCGAATCGGCCCAAGAACACTGGATGCGCGCCGTGGTCAGCTTCCAACTCGACCGCAAGGAAATTTCGCGGCTCGACGTGGCATGGCTCTTGGACAAAATGCCGCCAGGCATCGACCTGGAGCGACTGCACGAGTTCCAGCAATTGCTGGAGCGCGGTGAACGGTGACGCGCCCGAGCCGGATGCGTCAGCTTCCAGATTCCTTTGCGTGCGCGTGCCACTGGCTCTGCCAGTGTCTTAAGCGGCGGCGATTCTGCACTGGCAGAACCAGTGGCACACGGCGGGGCCAAATAGTACCGCAGCCGCTCAAAAGTGTCGCACGATCAATACGCCCGCCACAACAAGTATCAGCCCGACAGCTCGAATCAGGCTGAACGGGTGAACCGGGAATCCGGCCAGCCCGAAATGATCGAGCACGACGGATGCCAGGATTTGGCCGGCAATCACTGCCGCGAACAACGTCGAAGCCCCCAGTTTCGGCGCCAGCATGATCGAAGCGACCACGTAAGCGGCTCCCAACAGACCGCCCGACCAGGCCCACGCGGGTACCTGGCTCGCGCGGCCGAGCGTCAGCCACGGCACTTGCATAATCAGTCCGTACACCAGCAAGCTCACGCCACCCACGAGGAACGACGCAAAGGACGCCGTTATCGGGTGCCCGAGCCCACGGCCCAAAGACGCGTTGACGCCGGCTTGAGTAGCCAAAGCCGCGCCTCCAAGTACCGCAATGCCAAGAAGCAACCACTGCATCGCATGCAACCTTTCATTGAGCAGCCCCATGAAGCCTTTCCCAGCCGGCCGATGACGATAGCACAATCCCGGGACACTTCACAGGGAACTTATATCCCCCTTGGCGCTACTGAAGTACAATAAATCGCGCGGCGCCGGACTGGCGGTTCGCCTGGTCGTTGTCATTTCATTTCTTTTCCGACTTGTCTAATTCAGGATTGAATCATGTCGCCAGCGTCCCGCGGCCGGATGTTGTTTTGCGCACTGTGGTTATCGGCATTAGCAAGTCTGGGGGCTGCCGAACCTGCGACCGCCCCGGGCGATCAACCGGAGGCTGAAAAACCGACGGCTGAAAAACCGGCGGCTGACAAGCCGGCGGCGGGGGAAAGGGCTGAAATGGCATCATCCCCGCGCGAGCAGACAATTTACATTCCCTTCGAGAAGCTGCGCCAGACTTTCGAAAAAGATGGTCGCGGCGTTTTCATTCCGTACGAGCGGTTCCAGGAATTATGGAAGGCCGCTCGGCAGCAACAGCGAAAGCCGGTCGAAACCAAGCCGCCGACACCCGCGGTGATTACCGAGGCCGACAGCGAAGCCGCCGTGGGCAAGGAAGTGGTCCGAGTCACGGCACGGCTTAAGATCGATCTGCTGGCCAGCGGTTGGGTGACTGTCCCACTGCGACTGAAAGAGGCGGGCGTCATTTCGGCTACGCTGGTGGCGGAGGATGGCCGCGAAGAGCCCGCTCGCCTCGCGGTCGCCGCCGACCACGGCTACATGCTGGTGGTGGAAAACAAGACCAAGGAGCCGCGGCAAATTGTGTTGCGCCTGGAGTATGCCAAGGCGTTCAACAAGATGCCGGGCCGAAACGATGTCAGCTTCGCCGCCCCGCAGGCTCCGGTGAATCGTTGGAAAGTGCGCGTTCCGGAAAGCGGCGTGAAAGTACACATCGAACCGTTGATTGCCGCGACGGAACCTCCCAGCGACGAAAAGTCTCCGACTGGCGAGAAGCCCTCAGCCGACAAAAAGCCGGCCGGTGAAACAGTGTTGTTGGCATTTGTCGGGGCCGCCCCTTCGGTACGGATCGAGTGGACGGCCAAGGCCGAAGGGGCCAGCGGATTAACCGCCTTGGCCAACGTCGACGCCGTTCAGCAGGTGCGCGTGGAAGAAGCCGCGCTGCGCACGCACGCACGGCTGGCCTATTCGATCAGCCGGGCCGAACTGACGCAACTAGGCGTCGAAGTCCCGGGCGACCAGAAGGTGATTAATGTGTCGGGCCCCAACGTGCGGCAGTGGACCGTGCAAACGACCGGCAACACGCAAAAGATCACCGTTGAATTGTTCGAACCGGCCCGGCTGTCGGAGTCGATCGACATCGATCTGGAACAGTATGTGGTCCAAGGGGAACCGGCCAAGGCCGCGGATGCAAAACCGGATGCAGTACGGGATCCAAATCCGGATGCAAAGCCGAAGGCCCCACCGAACGGCGGAAAGGCCGACGAACCGGCTCATCGTACCGTCGACGTTCCGGTCGTCCGGTCGCTCGACGTATCGCGGCAGCAGGGTGTGGTTGTGGTCGACGTCGCCGAAGGCATGCAGGTCGAAGCCCGCACGCGCGACGGGTTGCTGCAACTCGACGCCGCCGACCTGCCGCCGACTCTGGCCAAGGGGCAACACGAATTGTCGTATCGTTACGCCGCGCTGCCGCTGAAGCTGTCGCTCGATGTGACCAAGATCAAGCCGCGTGTGCTTGTGAGCGAGCTTGTCCAAGCTTATCTCGAACCGGAACAAATCACGCTGCAATTGCAGGCTGTCTACACGATCCAGCGGGCCGGCGTCTTCGAAATGACGATCGATGTTCCCGCGGGCTACGACATCCGCGAGGTGCGCGGCGAGGCTGTCGCCGGTGCGAAGGCCGCTGAAGTGGATGCTCACCACCTCGAAGGCGCCGATAAAACGCGATTGGTGGTGAATTTGGCTCACAAGGCCATGGACTGCGTGGGGCTCTACGTGGAGCTGCAAAAACGGCTCGAGGATGCCAACCTGCTGGGGCCCACGGGTAAGACGTCGGAGGTTCCGCTTCCTCTGCCGCGAGTGGCGCCGGAGACCATCGAACGCACAAGCGGGCGGCTCGTGGTCTACGCTCCGGAGAGCCTGCGCGTGAACCCTGCCCGGCAGTCGGGATTGCGCAACGTGTCGCTGGCGGAAGCGCTCGCGGGAACGGTGATGCCAGCCGGGACGACAGTGCCCGCGGGGACGACCGTGCCGCCGTCGGATCGCATGGCGGCCGCCCGACCCGTTTCATCCTTTGTCTACACGAAGGCGCCGGTGGACCTGGCGCTGTCGGTCGAGCGCCGCAAGCCCTACGTTGCCGTCGGCCAATTGCTCGTGGCGCGCGTCGAGCCCGGCCTTGTGAAGTACGAGGCGACCTTCCTTTACGACATTCGCTATAGCGGCGTCAAAAGCCTGCGGATCGATTTGCCGGCCGAGTTGGCGGCCGATGTTCGCAATGGCACGCCCGGCATCAGCGAAAGGGTGCTCGATCCGCCTCCCACGGATCTGGGCCAGGGAGACGTCGCCTGGAGCCTGACGGGCGAAGGGGAACTGCTGGGTTCGCAGACCGTGCGGCTCAATTGGGAACGCAAGCTGGAGAATCTGGAAGTGGGCAAGAGCGTGGATTTGTCGATCCCTCATTTACGGCCGATGAATACCGATCGAGCCTGGGGACAGATCGTGCTGATCAAGGCCGAGACGATCGACTTGTCGACCTCCGGAACGCCCAGCGGCTTGCGTCCGATCGATCCGCAGCACGACTTGATGCCGGGAGCGAGCTTGCCCGACGCGTCACTCGCCTTTGAATTTCAGGACGACTGGTCGCTCCACATTACGGCCACTCGCTATCAACTGGAAGCGGTCAAGCATACCAGCATCGAACGGGGCCTCGTTCGCGCCGTCATAACCCGGGGCGGACAACTGGCGGTGCAGGCTTTGTATCGCATGCGCAGTGCGCGGCAACGGTTAGCCGTCGAACTGCCGACCGGCGTGGAGTTCGATACCGAACCGCTGCGCATCAACAGCCGGCCGACCGCGCTGGAACGGGGCGCCAAAGACGAGTTCTTCGTGCCGCTGGTGGGGCGCGCCGCCAACGAACCGTTCCTGTTGGAATTGCGCTACACGCTCAGTGGCGGCGGCAAACGCGTGGATCTTCCCAGGTTCCGCGACGAGCCGGCGGTGCAGAAGGTTTACGTGTCTGCCTTTCTGCCGCAAGAACTGGAACTGCTCGGCTACCTCGGACCCTGGACTAACGAGCAACAGTGGCCCCACGACTCGCCATGGCATCGTAGCCCGGCCCCGCGCTTCACCGATTTTTACCTCGTCCGCTGGGTTTGCGAAGGGCTGTCTCTGCCGGGTAATCCGGCCGACTCGTTTCCCGTCGATGGCCAGTCGTACGTGTTCAGCACGCTGAGGCCGGAAGCCGGCGAGGTCGGCAGCCTGCGCCTGACGACGATGAATGCGAATTGGTTGCATGCGATCGTGTTTCTTGTGGTCGTCGTCGTGGGCGCGGCGCTCCTTCGGTGGCCGCTGGCAATGCGCGGTGCGCTGCTGGCCGGCCTGGTAAGTGGCCTCTTATTGTTGGGGGCCTTCTTGCCGACCTTTACCGTGCAAATTCTCTACGGCGGCCTGGGGCTGGCACTGGTGTTAACGTTGTTAATGTGGTGCATTGTGTACCTGATTAACTTCAGCCGGCATACATCTCCGGTGCCGGCTAGCATCGCGGCAAACTCCGTCGCCAGCGCCGCCGTACACCCAAATCTCGAGCCGCTTCCTGAAGATCCGCCTCGCGAACCGCCTCCGCCCGACGAGCCGAATCAAGGAGGTGACGGTCATGAATAGTAGTCCATACCACGCAGTCGATGATTCAGCCCGTTCGAGGCGAACCCCACGATTCGGCATTGCCATGCAGATCGCCTGTTTCGTCTCGCTCTTCGCACTCAACAGCCCAGCCAAGGAACCCGCCCCGGCTGCCCCGGTCCGCCCCGCAGCCGATGAGCCGCCGCGGCGCGAGATCTTCGTCCCATTCTCGGACCTGCACGTGATTTTGTCAGCGGACGTGCATCGTGTGTTCGTCACGCGCGAAGAGTATGAAGACCTGGCCGCCAAGGCTCGCAAAGCGTCCGAGCCGGAAGCGTCCAAGCAGCCCGCGGCGCTGCTGTCGGCGGATTATGTGGCAACGATTGAGGAACATCGTGCGCGGCTACTCGGAACGCTCGTCCTCACGGCTCCGGACGATGCGGTTCATGAGGTGGCGTTGAATCTTTCCGGCGTGGCGATCCGATCAGCAACGCTCGACGGCAAGCCGGCCCCCCTGGCCCTCAGAAATGCCGCAGTGCCCGTATTGTTTGTAACTGGCGCCGGGCGACACGAGCTGAAGCTCGAAATTCTGGCCCCGCTGGAAACCGCGGCCGCGCAGCGCACGCTTTCGTTTCAAATTCCCACCCCTCCAGCCACGCGTTTCCGGCTCACCGCTGCCGGCTACGTGGAAATCAAGAGCGGCGCCACCGTCATTCGCCGAGACGTCGACGAGCAGCGGCAAGTCACCCAGTTCGAACTGCTGCCCCGTCCCGGCAACAATAGCCTGGTGTTGTCGCTGAACAACCGCCAGTTGCAAAAAGAGCGGGTCGTCGTCGCGCATGCCGTGCTGATCGACGAAATCACTTCGGGCTACGAGCGGCTGCATGCCACCGTTTCGCTGTCGGTGCTGCACGGCGCAACGGACCAATTTCGCTTCAGCGTGCCCGCCGGCTTCGAGGTCACCAGCGTCAGCGCGCCGCAAGTGGCACGCTGGGCAGTGGTCACCGAAGACGGCCAGCGCATCCTCGACGTGCGGCTGCGCGAGGCAATCTCGGACAGCTTGTCCCTCAACATCGCCGCCGTGCGAACACCGGCTTCGCTGGAAGGCTGGCAATTGCCCAAACTGACGGCCCTGGACGTTGCCGGCCAGATGGCGGTGGTCGGTCTATTGCTGGAGAGCCGGCTCAAGCCCTACGACCTGCGGCCCAAGAACTTGATATCGATCGACGCCCGCGTGCTTGCGCAAACCATGCCGGCCAGTTTGCTCGAAGCCCAATCCGGCGCTCCCGTAGTGGTGGCCGTGGCCGCGTTTTACGCTCCCCGCGCCGATTACGAGGTGCAGGCTCGCTTTGCGGCGCCGGCCCCCGAACTGCGCGTCACGACAAACGTGCTCCTCACGCTTACCGACGAGAAGCTGGAAGCACGCGGCGGCTTCGCGCTGCTGAATGCCACCGACAAATTGCCGGAGTTCGACTTTTTCTCACCCGCCGGCTGGCAAGTCACTGAGGTCACGCCCGAGGGCGAGGCTGCGCTGCCTTTGGAGATCTATCCGGCCGACGATGGAAGTTCGCGGGTCCATGTGCGATTGCCGCAGTCCGCGCCGCTGAGGCGAGTCGCGCACTGTTTACTTTCGGGCTGTGAGTACGCCCGACAACTGGCTCGACCAGTGGCGCACCAAGCAAGTGGACTTTCCGGTATTCAAAGTGGCCGGCGCGACGCACGACATTGGCGCCATCGCGGTCCAGACACAAGACGACCTGCTGGCCCGCTCCGATCAAGCGGTCCGGCTCACGCCGCTCGACGCCAACGACAAGAGCAAGTATGGGCTAGCGGACGTCGCGACCGAGCTGGCCTACCGCTACGACGCGCCCGGTTATGCGTTGGCGCTAACCGTCTCGCGTCTCGAACCACGGCTCACAGCGCGGGCCTTCTCGTTCTTCCGCCTGGAGTCCGATCTGCTCGCAGCCCATTATGAACTTGCCTACGACGTGACCGAGGCCCGCACCGCGCGTCTGGAGTTCTCGCTGGCCCAGAGCACTCCCGTGGAGGTGGCCATTCGAGGTTTGGACGGCGTGGCGATCAAGGAATCGAGCAGCGAGTTGGTGGAAGGCCAACGACACTGGAAGGTGCTGCTGGCCGAATCTCGCCGAGGGACTATTCGCCTGGCGGTTGATTTTCAGCAGCCGCTCGATCGACCAACTGGAAAAGAGCATGTCAAAGATGCCAGCGCAACGGCGGAAGTAACGCTGCCGCCGGTCCGCGCTCTGGGCGTTGTCTATCAATCTGGGCTTGTGGCCGTCGAAGGGAGTGCCCAGCAGGACGTGTGCGTGGAAACGTCGCTGCGCAAGGTAGACGTGGGGGAATTGGCCGAGGCCGACTATCAGCCTGGCCGGCGATTGCTGGGGGCGTATGGCTACGGCGGAGACGCAGCCCAGGTGAAGGTCACCATCGCCCGGCCGGCCGGATATGAATTGCCGATGGCCATCGTGGAGCGTGTGGAATTATTGACGATGCTTGCCGCCAGCGGCCGCAGCCAAACGGCCGCCCGATTTCAAATGCGGGCCAAGGCGCTGTTGATCGAAGTCCGGCTCCCGGAAAACTCGACTCTTTGGTCGGCCTATCTCGACGGCGAGCCGACCTTGCCGCAGCGCGAGTCCGGCAGCTTGTTGATCGGGATGCCGGCCACGGCCGAAACCCGCAGCCGCACCTTGCAAATCGTCTACGAAACCCCGGTCGCGCCGCTGGGCATGATCGGTCGATTGGACCTGGTCGCCCCAAAGCTGTTCCTGCGATCCGCCCGCGGCGCTGCCGCCGACGAGGTGCCGCTGGCCGATCTGGTTTGGCAATTAAGCGCGCCGGGCGACTTCAAGGTGGTGCGCAGCAGCGGCACGGTGTTCACCGGAGATATTGTCCGGGAGTCGCCGTTATTGCGGGTGGCGAAGGCGGTTTCGAGTCTCATGCCATCGGTTCAAGGTGCCCACGAAGCCGGACGGCGTCAGGCCGCGAGTTCGGAGGAAAAGGCGGCACCCGAAGCAATTGATCTAGATTCAGCGGTCATGAAAGATACCAGTCCGGCGGGACGAGGATCTCACAGTAGGCCTCAACGAAGAGAAGCCAAAGGCGTCCCCGCCGCCAAGGAAACATTCGACGTTGGAAACGCTCCCATCGACCCCACCGAACTAAAAGCTGAAACTCTGACAATCGAAACAGCAAAGGATGTCCTTGCGGCAAGCGAAAAGAACTCTGCGGCGAGAACCCGAATCCCCGAAAAGGCGCAGCAATCTCTCTGGGCCCTCGAAGGGCTTCGTAGCTTGCCAATCGAATTGCAGCCCAATGGCACTGAAACCACATTTCAGAGTCTGGCGCAAAGCCGCAGCTCGTGGTCACACTTCTCGACGCTCAGCGGTTCGGCCTGCTTGGTTGGGGCTTGGGGCTGCTCGTCTTGCTGCGGGGCCTGTTGCTGACGAATCGACCTCGTGCCGAGCGCATCCAGTTCGTGGCGGCCGTGCTGATCATCGCTCTGGCGCTGCCGTGGGCATTGCCGTGGAGCGAAGTGATCGCCCCGCTGTGCAACATGGCCTTTTATGCGGCCTGTTGGCTGATTCCCTATTATCTGGCCACGGGCCTGGTCAAGCGGCTCGCGCGGATGCGTTGTTGCGAGATCGGCCAACTCACCCGCAGCACGCGGTCGGTCACGGCAATCCTCGGGTTGCTCCTGCTCGCAGCTCGCAGCGCCTCGGCGGAAGATGTCCCGCCGCCGGTCAAGGTTCCGCCGGACGCAATCATCGTCCCTTACGACTCGGAGCAGGAAGACCCGCTGGCGGTGATCAAAGCCGGGGCGGAGAACGCCAAAAAGGACGGCAAACCCTTTGGCATGGAAAAAGGGCGGAAGCTGCTGGTCCCTTACGACCAGTATCTTGAGCTGCGCCGGGCGGCCCATCCCGAGGAAAGAGAACGTTCGGCACCGCCAGCCGATTTTGCCCTGGCCGGTGGTCAGTTCACGATCAAGCTGGATTACGGGAAACTGGATCCCGGCAAGCTCATAGCCGGCAAGCCCAACGAAGGAGACTCGCTGCTAGTCGAAGGTCACCTGGATGTGGACGTGCTGGTCGACCATGCGGTGAGCGTGCCGTTGACGCTCTCCGGCGGCGTGCTGACGAAAGTCAGCGTCGGCGGGGCCCACGGGAGCGCCGCTAGCTTCACAGAACCGGAAGCAGTCCAGGCTCTTCAGGGAAAAGCCAAATCGGTTCCCGCGGCCGAGGCCCCGCTGGTCGTGATGGTTTCCGGTCCGGGTCGGCATCGCGTCGATTTGGCCATGCGGTTCCGCTTGCGACGGCAAGGAGGCTGGCAGATTGCCGAAGGACGCCTGAGCGTCGCGCCGGCATCGGCTCTCACGCTCGAAGTCGCGAAAGCCGGCACGGAAATCCGGCTCGCCGGAGGAGCCGATCGCGGTGATTTCGATAACGACGCGCGACAACGAATCCGTGGAAACGGCCCTTGCGGCCGATGGAGCGTTTCATATCCAGTGGCGTCCCAAGGCAGGAGCGGCTCCGGTGGATCAAGGGCTCTCGGTGCGCAGCGCCGCTTTGTTCGACGCGCAGGAAGACGGCTTACAACTCTCCTGGCAGCTCAATCTGGCGTTTCGCGGAGGCCAGCGAGAATCGTTCAGCCTGGACGTTCCCGAAGGGTACCTGGTGGAAAAAGTCACCGGGGGCAATGTGCACGGTTGGCAGTGGAATGTAGCGGCCGGCCGGCGCACGCTGGAAGTGACGCTCCTCAAAGCGGCCCAAGATAGCGAATCGTTCGCGGTGGTTTTGTCGCGACGGGGTGCCCTCGGAAGCGGAAACCTGGAAGAGTTCGCCGTCCCGCTCCTGGCCGTCGCGGGGGCCGCGCAGCAGTCGGGCGAATTGACGATCCGCCGCAGCCCGCTATTGGAACTGCGCACCGAACGGACCGCGGGCGTGTCGCGCGTCGATGGCAGCACCGTGAAGGCTGACGGCAGCGTCGCGGGCGAAGAGAGCCCGCTGGGCATTTTGCCGTATCAGATCTATCGCTTCGCCACGATCCCGTTCACGATTACGCTGTCGGCGCGGCCGGTGACGCCCCGGATCTCGGCCGAATTGCAAACGGCATTGAAAATCTCCGAGCGGCGTGCGCACCCTGGAAAGCCGCATTCGCCTGCGCATCGAAGATCGGCCGATTTATCGGCTGCGGATTGCTCTGCCGGAAGATTGGAAGCTGGATCGCGTGCTCGCGCCGGAGCCGTTGGAGTGGGTCATCGGCAAAGAGGGTGGGCGGCGGCTGCTCAACTTGTACTTTGCCGCCGGCCAGCGAAAGCCGTTCGACGTGGTCCTGTCCGGCAACCTGGGGGAGTACGGCCCGACGGAAACCTTGACGCTGCCGAAGTTGGAAGTGGTCGACGCCGACGAGCTGCCAGGCCCCATCCAGCAGACGGGCGAAATCGCCGTCGAGGCCGATCCGTCGCTCAACGTGCGGCGCCGAGAAGCTCGTCCAGTGCGAAACGGAATTGCTCGCCCAGGTGCATGCCTGGCTGAATCCGGCCCAGCAGCGGCTGGCAAGACTGGCGATTCGCTATCGCACGCCCGATTACGCCGGCCAATTACAACTTTCGCCGCGCAAGCCGCTCGTCCACTCGAACTCCTTCAGCAACATCCGCGTGACCGAGCGAATCGTCGAAGAGACCATGTTGCTCGACTTCACCATCCGCGAGGCAGGCATTCGCAGCCTGTCGTTTCTCCTGCCCGGGGCCATGCGCGACGCGCGCATCAGCGCCCCCATGCTGCGGCAGAAAACGCTCGAGCCGATCGGCGATGGCCCCGGAGCGCAAGTGCGCGTGCGGCTGGACTTGCAGGAGGAAGTCATCGACAACCTGCGCGTGCTGGTGGAAAACGATCGGCTGCTGACGGGCGACAACTACGCGGTCCCCATCCCGGCCGTGAAGACCGGCCAGACCGATCACCGCTACATCACGCTGGAAAGTGCCGGCCGGGACGAAATCGTCGTCGTCAAGCAGGAGGGAATCGATCCGCTGAGCCAGGAACAGGCCGAGTGGCGGATGCTCACGGCCATGCTGGGCCGCGGGTTGACGCAAGCTTATCTCGTGCGGCCGTGCCGCCGAGCCGCTGCTGTCGCTGAAGGCCCACGACCGGGCCGCGGTGGAAACGGCCGGCGCGCGGATCGGACTGGCGAAAGCGACCCTGGTGATCGACGCGAACGGCGATTATCGCGGCGCAGCAGTTGTATCGCGTGGACAACAGCCTGGAACAGTATCTGGAGGTTCAGCTTCCCCGCGGGGCCCGGCTGTGGACCGCCCACGTGGCCGGCGAGCCGGTCAAGCCCGCGGCCGGCACAAACGGCGGCCGTGCTAAGCCAAGCGGTAAGACACAGCCGGGCGGCAAAACGCCGCGCAGCGATTCGGCCGGCGACGTCGTTCGCATCCCGCTGGTCAAAACGGCTTCCGGCGATGCCGACTACGCGGTGGTGCTCAAATACGGCGGGCAATTGGGCCGGACTGAAAGTGGTCGACCGGCTGAGCTTTCCGCTGATCCACACGCTCAACATTCCCGTCGAACTGAGCCAGGTGGAACTGAACGTGCCGGAGACGTTCGATTGGTTCAATTTCGGTGGCACGATGCGGCTGGTCAAGCGATGAAGGAGATCTGGCGGCCGGCTGGTTGGCGTACAACACCAAACAAATCGAGCTCGCCCGACAGGCACTGCACAGCGAGGATGCGTACGCTAAAGCCCGGGCCATCAATACCATCAAATCTCTGCAAGCACAGTCCGAAGCCTTGAAGCAATCGGCTCAGGCTTTCCGGCGCAACGCCGAATTGGAGCAGCAATTGAGTACGAACGCGCAGATCCAAAAGGGACTCGAAGGCGAAGTCAGCGCCGCCCGTCGATCAAAGCCAGGCGGCCACACAACCGGATAACCGCGGCCGGCTCAATCAGTTTTATTATGCGCAAGTCAACGGCCGGGCCAGCGACGTGGTGAACCAGGCGGGGGACAACTTTACGGTCTCAAAGCCAGTCTACGAAACGAAGCAGGGCGGAGAAGGGAAAGAGGGCAGGGGACAGGAAGTGAATTCTCGTTGGCTGGCCAAGAACAAGCTGGAGAACGAGTCAAAGCTGATCATCTACAAGGGAAGAACAACCCGCCCAGAGGAGGCACCGGCGTCTGAAGTGCAACCGGGGCGAAAGATTTCAAGTGAAGCGTCGTCAGTGCGAGCCGGGGGGCGAACTTCCCTGGGACCCCAGACAGGACGAGTTCAATTCGGCGCGGGCACCCATCATAATTCTGATCCATTCAGCGAGTCAAAATCCGACGCAAAGTCGGCCAGTGCCCAGCCTGCTGACGCACAGCCCGCCGCCCCCAAGGCGTTCGCCGCGAACGCCCCAATGCCTGCGAAAGCCAACGCAACGGAGGCCTTGCAAGAGCGGGAGTCCGCCGGCAAGAAGTCTCAACGACAGCTTCAGCGTTATACCGACCGGCTGGCGAGACAGCAGGAACAACCGGGGCAAGTGCTATCGGAAAACAGAGAGTTGGAGGTCAGCGGCCGCAAAGATCAGGCCGCCGGCAGGGGTCAGATGATGGGTGGGGGCATGGGCGGCATGGGCTTCGGCAACAATGCCCTTAGCGTGGCTGATGCCGAGGGCAAGGATGCGCCGCCCAGCGTCCCGCAGGCTGACGCCGCAAGCGACCTCGCAATCACGATCAATAAAGACGCCGGGGCAGCCAATCTGCCCCATCCGGCCGTGTTGGCAAGCCTCGACGTGGAACTGCATCCCCGCGGCACGCAGTATCTATTCACCACGCCGCGCGGCGACGTGGTAATCACCGCTCGCGCCGTCTCCGCGTCGCTTGTCGGCCGCGCGATCCGTCTGTTCGTGCTGGCGATCGGACTCGCGCTGATTGTGGCGGCCGGCCGCCTCTGGCGGACCGTCGGTTCAAGTCGCTCCGCCGCTTCACACTAGCTCCGCGATCGGCTCCCCTTCGGTAATCACTCGCAACAAATCGGTGGGCAAACTCCGATCGAGGCGCAACTGGCCGACATCGAACGCGGTGTGCATGATGGTCGCCAACAGGTGTTTCATGGTCACCGGCTCCGTGAGGGGCTCGCCCCCGTCGCGGGTCGATTGACCAACGACCTTGCCCATCGGCAGTCCGCCTCCCGCCAGCAGCAACGGAGCCAGCGTGCCCCAGTGATCGCGGCCCCCGCGGGCATTGATCCGCGGCGTGCGGCCGATCTCGCCGCAACAAACCAACAAGATTTTGTCGCTCAACCCGCGCTCGTGGACGTCGTCCAAGAAGGCCGAGACGGCATGATCGAACGGCAAGCCGCAGTAGCGCATCCCTTCCGCGACGCCGGCATTATTGTTGTCGGCATGGTTGTCCCACACAAAATCCGTGCATACGGTCACGAATCCACACCCCGCCTCGCACAGCCGCCGGGCCAATAGCATCAGCTTGCCGAGTGAACGGGCATGGTTGATGTAATTCTTGCGGTTGTTCCAGCGCGTGCTGAACTGGTCGGGCTGGATCAACGGCTCCGTGTCGTACCGCGCCACGACGCCCGGATCTTCCTTCGACAAGTCAAAGGCGTCGGCGACACCGCGCAGAATCACGGAAAAGGCCTGCTGCTGAAACTTGTCGAGCCCGGCGAGCATGCCGTCGGCATCCATGCCGCGGTTGATACGATCCAACTGGGCGAGCAACAGCCGCCGATCATCCAAGCGCTCGCGGGGCAACGTCAATTGCATGTTCTCGTGCAATCTCCCCGCGCGGGAAAAAACGGCGAGTAGGGGCGCCCAACTGCCCGGGATCGGCATGGTTGCCAAAACCAAGATTCGGCGGCAGGGCTTGTGGGTCGACCGAGCGGGGATAGAGCACGGCGCTGGAAGGCATGCCGGTGTCGGGCCGCGTGGCCCCAGCCACCCGGGCATACATGGCGCCCATGCTGGTATTCAGCGTGTCCTTGCAAACCAAGGGCTTGATGTCGTGCTTGGCATCCCCCGTGGTGAAAGATCGCACCACGCTTACCCGCTGGGCTCGCTGGGCCAAACGCTCAAACGTGCTGCCAAAGGTGAGCCCCGGCACCGCAGTTTGAATTTCGCCCGTGGCACTGCGAATACCGCTGGGAGCGGACATCTTCGGATCGAAGGTCTCGAATTGGCTGGGTCCCCCTTGCATGAAGAGGAACACCACTGATTTATCGCGCACCACCGGCGTCCGACTCGCAGCCAAGCCGCGCAACGCCAGCAGTTGGGCCAACGTCAGCCCGCCCAGGCCAAGTCCGCCGATGCGCAACAGCTCCCGTCGCGAAAAGCGAGCCCGCGGATCGTTGAGCGACAACATCGCGGAACTCCTGAATCCGAAGGAGGGAGGAGGAGGGGCAGGGACTCATCAACGACAGCCTATGCGAAAGCGTTCCCGGTGCCAAGTTGATTTCGAGATTTTCCGCAGTGGGGCGGGCACCCTTTTTGGGCCTTCGTAGCGTTGCTCGCAACAAATATCTTTCTCCCTCCGGGGGCTTTGCACAATAACCCCGAGTTGCACAAAAACTCGGGCGGCTGCACAAAAAGTCCCGGTTAGCCCGCTTGGCGGCGAGGATTATTGGCCCAATTCCCTGGTTGACCGTTGCGCTTCTTTCGGTTCTGCTATTGGCATCGGAGTAGTTCTACCGTCAACTCGCGCCGGGAACGGTGGTTTTTAAAAATGGTTGCTTACCGCTTAGAGGGGATGCTAGCATGTCAGCGACGAGGCAACCACCCTTAAGTGATGCGAGCACCACGTGGCAAAAACTCCAGGCGGTCAAAAATCTAGTAACGCAAAAAAGTCACCGCCAAAGTCAGCGAAGTCAGCAAAGGCGGCATCGCCTAGCACACCTCCAGTACCCCCTCCTCCAGCGACACCGCCGCGACCCAAGGGGCTAAGCATTATTCGAAAAGGTCCTCTTCCTAACGATTTCTTAGCCAAAGTCGAAGAGCTTCAAGTCATGCTTGGCGCCGAGGTCTGGTTGTTCGCCGAGAGCAGCGTGGGGTTGTCGATGATGCATCCGTACGTGCTGGATGAACTCGTCAAAAACAAGCTGTCGCTTCCGACGACGCCTCCGGCGGTTCTGATTCATTCGTACGGAGGCGATGGAGAATCTGCGTTTCGACTTGCGACGACGCTTAGGAGGCGCTGCGGCGGATTTGTCGCGATAGTGCCGCGAATCGCCAAAAGCGCTGCGACCCTGTTTGCCTTAGGAGCAAAAGAGATTATTCTCAGTGAGGACGCTGAACTCGGTCCGCTCAACGCGCAGTTCAGGGACTTCGACATTGAGGAGACCTGGGTTTCCGCGTTAGACACTGTACAGGCCGTTGAGCAATTGGAAGACTCGGCAATCGAAGTCGCCATGAAGATGCTTCGGTACCTTAACGAGCGGACAAAGAAGAAGTACAATACGTTGATGGAGCATTCGCTTCATTTTGCAGCAGAAATTACCCAGCCTCTCTTTGAAAAGATCGACGCTGTACGGTACTCTCGGCAATCTCGGATTCTAAAAGAGGCCCAAGACTACGCGGAACGCCTTTTGCAGCCACGCTTCAGTAAAGAGCAGGCAAAGGCTATCGCAAAGGATCTGGTGCGGAAGTATCCAACGCACGACTTCGTAATCGACCGAGACGAATCGAGAACCGTTGGTGCGGTTGTCGATAAAGAAACAGAAAAGGAAAACGAGCCCATTGGCTTGCATGTCAGGCAGGACGTAGATCCGGCCTTAAACACGCTGCTGGACTGGTTTTGCCTTAACATGAGTGGCGTTTGGGGAATGGGTAAAGTAACCGAGATATGAGGATCAGGTGCTATGGATCGTAATTCTCCCCCAAAACAATCTGGAACTTCGGTCTATTCCGGTGTTACCTCCGGTCGCTCGTACACTGACATTGCAAGGGAGATTCCCCCGGTTGACTCCTCCCCGAATGGTGACTTATACCCGGAATTGACTGATCGGTGGGAACGGTGCGCCCGCAGGCAACGCGGAACCAACCTAGCAAACATTTCGGATGTACCGCCGGCGTCGTAACCCGGCGCTTTCGTCTGCGATCAAAATGGGCCTTAAACGGTCACTTCTTACGCTGCGGAAATGCCTTTCCGCCGGCAGCCTTACGGCTTTCGCTGAAATAGGCGTGCCTTGTCCCAATTCGGCGTCTTGCACTTCGGGCAGACTCGCGGCTTCTCCGACGCATCGCGCGGTAGCCATTCGTGACCGCAGCGACAGCGGCAGCCGAGTAGCTGGACCATACCTATTTCGGGCTCTTTCTTCTTCATGAACCACCCCGACCTATTTGGAG
Organism: uncultured Planctomycetia bacterium; assembly: GCA_963807715.1. Lineage (GTDB taxonomy): Bacteria > Planctomycetota > Planctomycetia > Pirellulales > PALSA-1355 > CAWECK01. Next base: position 14,313 of record CAWECK010000003.1, on the reverse strand, counting down.
GAATCTACTAAAAGTATATACCCGGTGTATTGACAGTCAATCTACCAATGGTATATACTATAGGTAATGACGAACCAAGGGCATCAAACCTCGGGTGCAGCCATGAACGCCAGAGAAGAACGCGGCCTAGCAATAGCGGCACTTTGCAGGATCGACCACAAGGGCGGCGTCTACCTTGTGCCGTCGCAATCCGGCAAAGGCAAGTACACGGTCTGCCCCGACGCCGATCATCCGCATTGCACCTGCCCCGATCACGAAACGACCGGCGGAAAGTGCAAGCACATTTACGCGGTCGAGTTCAGCATGAAGCGTGAACAGAATCCCGATGGCAGCGAGACCGTGACGGAAAGCCTCACGCTGACCAAGATCACGAACCGCAAGACCTACCCGCAGAACTGGAAGGCGTACAACGCGGCGCAAACGCACGAAAAGGAAAAGTTCCTGGATCTGCTCCGCGACCTGTGCGACGGCGTGACCGAACCGCAGCAGGCCAAGACCGGTCGCCCGAAGTTGCCGCTCGATGATGCAATCTTCTGCGCCTGCTACAAAATCTACAGCACGTTTTCGGGTCGCCGGTTTATGACCGACCTACGCGCCGCCCAAGAAAACGGCTACATCAAAAAGACTCCGCACTTCAACTCGATATTCAATACCTTGGAGAATCCCGAACTGACGCCGATTTTGCGGGGCATGATCGAGGAAAGCAGCCGACCGCTGGCAGCCGTAGAGATCGACTTCGCGGCCGACTCGTCCGGCTTCACCACGTCGCGGTTTATCCGCTGGTTTGACCACAAGTATGGCAAGGTCATGCAGCAGCACGAATGGGTCAAGGTTCACCTAATGTGCGGGGTCAAGACGAACATCGTCACGGCCGTGGAAATCCGTGACAAGCTGGCTCAAGACTCGCCGCTCCTGCCGCCGATGGTCGCCACGACCCACCAGAACTTCACCATGCGGGAAGTCTCGGGCGACAAGGCTTACGCCAGCTACGATAATTACGACGTCAGTCGAGGCAGCCGGCGCAACGCCATTCATTCCCTTCAAGAAAAAGATCCACACCGGCAAGCGGCCCGGGCTTTGGGCCACGATGTTCCACTACTTCAACTTTCGCCGGGAAGAATTCTTGACGCATTACCACAAGCGATCAAACGCCGAGTCGACGTTCTCGATGATTAAAGCGAAGTTCCGCGACCATGTCCGCAGCAAGAGCGACGTGGCGATGGTCAACGAAGTGCTTTGCAAGATACTCTGCCACAATCTATGCTGCCTGATCCAGGAGTCGTACGAACTCGGGATCTCGGCGACTTTTTGGGCAGAAAACCCGCCTGCACAAAAACCCGCGATTTCTTAAGGGTTGTTGTGCAAAGCCCCCTCCGGGAGAAGGTGGCGGCATTGGCTGCACCCAAGGCCTCACCCCAGCCCTCTCCCAAAGGAAGACGGAGAATCGCCGTCTTGTCAAAATCCGTTTCGCAGGTCACCCACCGACGCCCATCCGCCTGAAAAAAGCCAAGTTACGGCAAAACCGGACCCTTTACTCCTCGACCTGAAAGCTAGACTAGTCTATGCACCCAGACTACAAATGAAGGTTCCTGGTTTTACGCAGCGGATGGGCCGGCCATCTCGCCAGGCTCTCCAACCGGCGTCACTTTTGAAAGACAAATGCGGTCCCACAGCGTTCACCACGAAATCGGCGTAAAGCGTTTTTGCTGGGCAGCAGGCATGCCGCCGCGCTCGCGCGGGGAGCGTGCTCGTCGAGTTCTCGTTGATTGTTTTGACGTCCTATTTGATCCTGGCAGCCGTCCTGACGTTCGGGTTGCTGCTCTTCCAGGCGAATCTCGTTCAGTCGGTTGTCGACGCCGGTGCCCAGGAGATCGCGCGGATGCCCTTGCCCGCCGATGCGGCGCTGGGGCTAAGTCTTCAGTCGCCGGCGAACACCGACGCGAACACCGTGAAAGTCAATCAGCCGAATTCCAACTTCAACACGCAGATCTACGACGAGCAGTACCTGTACATTCCCCAGAGCCAACTCGGCAGCCTAGACCTGATCACGTACGCATCACAAAATCTGCCGCTGATTAACCGACTGCTCATTCCGGCGCTGATCTTCGACACCGACCAGCAGGCCTATCGTTACCCGGGCGCATCGTGACGAATAATACGACGGGCCACACCACGGTTCTCGTGCCGGTCGTCAATTACACCACGTCGACGATCACCTGGGTGATGCCGGTCGAGGAAGTCTTGATCCCGGACGGCCAAGGGAACTATTACAGTCAGTTCAACGCCACGACCGCGGTTTCGAGTCTGCCCCAGAGCGTGCAGAATTTATTTGTGCCCGGCATGGTGGCGCTGCGGATCAATTACCCCTCGCAGTCGGCCGTGATGAGTGGCTTCGAACAGCCGTCGACTCCGGGGGGCCCGACGATTGGCAATCCCATTCTTGCGGACGACTCATCCATGACCGAGTCGAATGCGCTCGGCAATTATTCGCTCGTGGTTGGGGACAACGCAGGATTCGACGAGGACGGCGTGCGGATCTTTGGCGGCAAGTACGGGCTCGGGCGACAACTCTCTTACGCACAGCAATTGGGGGTTCGCCCGTTCCGAGAGGTCATTACCACGCAAGCCGTCTATCGGCGCGAATCTTTCAGCCAATAGCGGTGTGCTTCAAAAAAGCGTGCCTTCCCGGGATCCATCGCGGTCGAACCATGCACCACCATCAACGCCGCAACCGTCGCGGTGTCGCGCTTGTCCTTGTTGCGATGATGCTCATGGCCGTCATGGCGCTGGCGGCGCTGGCCATCGATATGAGCCTGGTCCAACTGACCCGGCGGCAGATGCAGGGAGCGGTAAATACCGCGGCGCTGGAGGCTCTGCGCAACGGCGCCCAGCCGGCCAGCGATCTGGTTGCCGAGCAGATTTTTGCCGATCCATCGGGCCAGCAGATTGCTTACGGCGCCGGCCCCTATATCCCGTATAGTGGGGGCATTGCCATGGATGGTAGCAACTACATGGCGTCGCAGTACTTGCCGCTGCCGACCCCGGGAAGCGGAGCCCAGCCGAACGGCTCCACTATTAGCGGACCGTGGCTTCCCCCGCAGCTCGCATACCAGGCAACCACCAATCAAGGCGGAGACTTTGTCGCGGGGCAATATCAGGGAGACTCGGCGAGCCACGTCGAAGACAGCAGCTACAACCGGGGCGATTTCACCCCGCAGTCTAGCTCGCTGAATTCGACGCCGCCAAATTCGATGCTCGTAAGAATGCGCAGAAGCACGGAGTACACCAACGGAACCCTGCCGGCTGGCGCGCACCGGAGGGCCGCCGGTGCCGTTTTTATTCGGCCGCGGCAACCCGCTCATGCTGTATGGCGGCAATCCGTTGCTCGGAGACGGGGTTACGGTCCGAGCAACCGCGATCGCCGAGTGGACTCCGGCGATCGCGATCAGGGTCTGGAATCCGAGTAGTTCTTCCAGTTCATCACCGATCTTCAACGTGAGCTACGCGGATCCGAATATCTCAGGGACGCTCTCCCAAGTGCCACCCCCTTCGCAGCTTCCTTACGCCACCTTGCTGCAATCGACTACTTCGCAATCGCTGGCGCTAACGGACGTTTTTTGGACCGCTCCGACGGATCAGGATGCCTCTTCACCGCCACATCCGACATGGACGACAACCACGACGACGATGGCAAACGGTGTCTTTACATCCCAGTCCGCAACGGTGACCGTCCAACAGTTGGGGATCTATCAGGATCCGCTGACAAGCAACCAGGCTGTGCTCGTAATCTCGCCCCTGACCTCTACCTCACTTTCCGCTACATTGCCCTCATTTTCGGTTGTCGTTGGCGAGGCGGTTGCCCAGATCAGTAGTCAGCCGACTCAAACTCTGACGGGCCTGATCCCAATCGTCTCCACAGGACAGAATTCCGGGCTCATCATCGGATTTGCTTATGTCGGATTCGCCCCAGGCAGCGGCACGGGCACAGTCACTCGCTATCTCACGACAACCACTGGGGTACAAAACTATCCACTACCGCAGGACCCATCACCCCCTGCGCCGGTGTACGTCACCCACGCGGTGCAGAACGCGTCGGCTTCGTTCGGTGTAGTCGCTTTTGCGGCAGGCGAGACTTTGCCCTTGAGCACAAACATCACGGCCGCCCTGTCGGATCGCGCGACAACGCTGTTAGCGCCTGACCCGATGACGGGCGCCCTTCCCGTGAGCGCAGCCTATCTTCTCTCCGCCCCGGCCCTGGTTAGAACGATGGCGGCGCCGATTCCTCAGTACTAACGGCCGGTGCGGCTCGCGCCCGCGGGCCTCGTCAAAACCCTCACGACAAACCCGAACGGACTCAATCCATGAACCAAGCCATTTCCACCCGCGGGAACGCTCGCGTGGCAATCTATATCGGCATCGCCGTCCTGGTCGTTATCGTCGTCGGACTGCTCGCTTTCATCGGCTCGCGCCCGGAGGACTTCCACATCGAGCGGAGCCGCCAGATCAATGCTCCCGGCGACGTCGTCTTTTCGATGATCAACGACCTTCACCAGTGGGAGCGGTGGTCGCCGTATGAAAAGCTCGACCCGAACATGCAGAAAACCTTCGTAGGCCCCGCCGCCGGACCCGGGGCCAGCTATGCCTGGAACGGAAACAACCAAGCCGGCGAGGGTCGCATGACGATTGTGGAGAGCAAGCCCGGGGAGCTTGTATCCATGGACCTCGAATTCACGAGGCCCTTTGCCTGTAAAAATAAAGTAAACTTCGAGCTCGCACCGGCCGCCACCGGAACTCGGGTCAGTTGGATCATGGAAGGGAAGAATAACCTCATCGGCAAGGCATTCTCGGCGCTGTTCGACATGGACGCGATGGTGGGCAAGGAATTCGAGAACGGCCTGGCAAACCTCAACACGGTAGCGCAAGCCGAGGTCCAAAAGCTCAACCCGCCAGCGCAAGACGCGCCCGCTCCGTAGGGTCGGCTGTGCCGGCCATTGACGCTCGAAGTTGACCAACGCAACGTTACGGCCAAACCGCCTCGCTCGCAAATCCCGGCCCGCAGAGCCAACCCTACGGGAACCGGATCGAACAAAAGGTCGCGAAGGAAACCATTTCATATTCTTCGCATCCTTCGCGACCTTCTGTTCCAAAATCCTCTTCTTATTCGCGTGAATTCGCGTGCATTCGCGGCCCTTTTTTCTTCCCTTTCTGGCCCCTCTTTTCTTCCCATGAATTGACCAAATTTACCCCTCCTTGCCCGCGGCCTGTATTACCTCGCGAAAATTCGGAATCCGGCACACCAAACGCGGTCGTTCGATGCTAAAATAGGTCCTGCTTCGTTTCTCCCGGCGCGGCCCCCCCAAGGGCGGAAGCGGGGAAAAACCACGGCCCACTTCTCCTGATTCACGAACCATCATGCACTCAGCCAGCGAGACGTCTCCGGACGCTTCCGCATTGTCGCCCCGGCCGCAGGCCCATTGGTGGCACCCGGTGCCCGAAACCGGGCGCATCGTGTGCGACCTTTGCCCCCGGGCGTGCAACCTGAAGCCGGGGGATCGCGGGTTCTGCTTCGTGCGCGAAAACCGCGACGGCCAGATGCTGCTGTCCACCTACGGCCGCAGCACCGGCTTCTGCATCGACCCGATCGAGAAGAAGCCGCTGAATCATTTTTATCCGGGCACAAGCGTCCTTTCGTTCGGCACGGCCGGCTGCAACCTGGGCTGCAAGTTCTGCCAGAACTGGGACATCTCCAAATCGCGCGACGTGGAGCGGCTGAGCCAGGAGGCGTCATGCCCGAGGCGATCGCCGACCGCCGCGCACGAGCTGGGCTGCCGCAGCGTGGCCTTCACCTACAACGACCCGGTCGTGTGGGCCGAGTACGCCATCGACACGGCCCGGGCCTGCCGCGAGCAGGGGATCAAAACCGTGGCCGTTACGGCCGGCTATATCACGCCCGAGGCGCGAGGGCCCGTTCTACGAGTTCATGGACGCGGCCAATGTCGATCTGAAGGCATTTACCGAAGACTTCTACTGGCACCTGACCCAGTCGCACTTGGAGCCGGTGCTCGACACGCTCCTCTGGCTGAAGCGCGAAACCGACGTCTGGTTCGAGATCACGAACCTGGTCATTCCGCGGGCCAACGACTCGCCCGAAGAATTCGAGCAGGATGTGCGGCTGGGTGCTCGACAACCTGGGAGACGAGGTGCCGCTCCACTTCACGGCGTTCCATCCCGATTTTCGGCTGACCGATCGCCCGCCGACGCCGCATGAAACCTTGCTGGCCGCCTACGAGATTGCCCGCCGAGCGGGCGTGAAGTATCGTGTACGTGGGCAACGTTCACGACCGGCCGCACGCCAGCACGTATTGTCCGGGCTGCGGCGAGTTGCTGATCGATCGGGACTGGCACAAATTGCACGAATACCGACTAAACGAGAATCGCTGCGCCAGTTGCGGCACAACCATTTCCGGCCGCTTCGACGCGCAGTGCGGCACCTGGAACGGACGGCGCGAGGCCGTGGACATGGCCCGCTACGCAGACGCCAAGCTGGCATTGCTGCCGATCGTCGAACTTCCAGCTACAGCACCTCAGGCCCCCGTTCCGCAGGCCTCCGTTCCGCAGGCCCGCTCCAGCACCGGAGCCCTATCCATGTCTACGGCCCTGACCCTCTCGTCCGAGCAACAGCGGCAGATTCATCGGGCCGCGTCGCAGTTCGTCAGGGCGTATGTGTTGCAGTTAAACGAGGAGCCAATCGTCGGCGATCTGGCCGGTGCGGCCGGCTTGCCCGTATGGGGCGCTTTCGTGACTCTCAAGCGCCAAGGACGGCTGCGCAGTTGCTGCGGTCAGATGGGAGGCTTGACGCTGCTCGAAGCCGTGAAGCATGCGTCAGCCCGAGCCGCCCGCGATGACATGCGCCTGCCGGTCATCAGCCCCACCGAATTGGAGTTGCTCGATCTCGACGTGACCCTGCTCCACAATCAGCAGCCGATCGGGGCCAGCGGCGAGGCGCGGGCCGCGGCCGTCGTGCCGGGTCATCATGGCCTGGTGTTGCAGCGGGGCCAGGCGAGCGGGCTATTCCTGCCGCAAGTCGCCCAGGAGAACCATTGGAACAGCGAGCGATTTCTGCGCGAGTTGTGCGTCAAGGCCGGACTGGCCACCACGGCTTGGAAGCAGGACGACACGCACGTCTTTACCTTCGAGGGTTTTTCGATTCCCGGACCCTTCAATGCCGGCAGCCCGACGCCGGCGCCGGCTCCCCGCTTCGGCGCGCAAGACGCCCAGCAGTTGGACGAGCATTGCCGGAGGAACCTCTTGGCGCTGGCCAGCGGCGCGGTCGCCTGCTACTATCTGCCGGGCGGACCCGACGGCAACGTCAACGGACTCTTGCTCACGGTGCGCGGCCCGGCGGGGGAAGAACTGATCACGGCCAGCCATATCGATCTGCTGAAGAGCATGCCGTTGCAGACAACCGCCTATCAGCTTATCGAGGCGATCGCAGCGAACCTGCTTCAGCAAGGGGCCACGCCGGCCCGGCTGGACGACTGCCGGGTGTTGGCGGCGGTGCTGACCGATCCGGCGATGCACGGCACGGCCGCGGAACCGGACTTGCGCGGCATCGACCAGGCCCGGCGGACCGTCCTCGTGCTCCACCAAGGCAACACGAGTTGGGTATACGACCCGGCAATGTCTCCCACGGAGTTGCTTGCCGCAGCCGTCGCGCCGCTGGCCGCAGCAGGGGCTGACCAGGCCGGCATCTACAGCTTTGCGACCGCCACGATCCTCGCGCAGGCCCGGGCGCGGTCTGGCGCCGCGTGCGGCGGCGGGCACCCACGAGCGTCCACCCGCGGTGGCCGGCACCTTTTATCCCGAAGATCCCCAGCAACTGGCTCGGCTCGTCGACGACCTGTTGAGCGTCCCACCGGCCGAAGTCCGCGATTGTTCGGCCGTGTTGTTGCCGCATGCGGGCTACCATTTTTCGGGCCGGCTAGCGGCGGCCACGTTGGCTGCGACGCGAATCCCCGACACGGTGATCATCATTGGGCCCAAGCATACGAACGTGGGAGTCGACTGGGCCGTGGCTCCACACGCAACTTGGCTGCTGCCCGGCATGGCCGTTCATTCGGATCTCGCGCTGGCCCGGTGGCTGGCCAAATCGATTCCAGGTCTCACCCTCGATGCGAACGCCCACGAACGGGAACACGCCATCGAGGTGGAACTGCCTTTGATCGCCCGATTGGCGCCGCGGGCTCGCGTGGTCGGCATCGTGATGGGGAGCGGCAATTGGGAACGCTGCCAGGCATTTGCCTCGGCTCTGGCCAAAGTGATTCGCGGGATGTCCAAACCGCCGCTGTTGATTATTTCCAGCGACATGAACCATTTTGCAACCGACGCGGAGAACCGCGAGTTGGATGCGTTGGCGCTGACGAAGCTCGAACAGCTTGATGCCCAGGGCCTGTATCATACGGTGCGCGATCACCACATCAGCATGTGCGGCATGTTGCCCGCGGTCGTCGTGCTGGAAACCCTTCGGCAACTCGGCCGGCTGCACGACTGCCGCCGGATAGGCTATGCGACCAGCGCCGACGCCACCGGCGACACCAGCCATGTCGTCGGCTACGCCGGCCTGACGTTCGGCGCGGAAACTACTTGAAGTAAGCCATTTGCTTAGCATGGAGAACTCACCCGTGTACCGGCTCCCTTTGCTGATTATGCTCTTGCTGATCTCCGGCGTTGCCACCGCCACCGACCCGTGGCTGGGCCAGAAGGTGTTTTGGAAGAGCGGAGCCAGGGCCAAGATCGGCGATGCGGTGGTCCATATCGAAAAAATTCCGTTTCCCGCCAAGGTGGAACGGGTGGAAGGCGACTGGGTATGGCTTGAGCGGGCTTGGGTACACAAGCAGGATGTCATGTCTGCGGACCAGGCTTTGGAATATTACACCCATAAGATCGACTTCAATCCCATTAACGACATCTGGTGGCGCCGGCGAGCTTGATCTGGCCTGAAAAAGGGGAGTATCAAAACGCCCTGAAAGACTGCAACGACGCCATCCGGCTCGATCCGAAGAATGCGCCGGCCTATAACCTACGAGGCGTGGCCTGGCAGTACTTAGGCAGCGAAAAGAACGCCATGGAGGACTTCAACGACGCCATCGACCTCGATCCGAAGCACGCGAGCGTCTATAAGAACCGCGGAAACCTCTTTCTGCGCAAAGGGGACTTCGAACTTGCAATCCTTGACTTCACGGAAGCCTTCCGGCTCGATCCCTATGACGCGGCGGCGTATCTCGGCCGCGGATCCGCCTGGAATGCAAAAGGCGACTTCGAGCGCGCCATCAACGACTATCACCAGGCCATCGGGCTCGATCCAAAGTCCGCCGATGCTTACGACGCAGTGGCCTGGCTGCGAGCCAGTTGCCCGGACGAGAACTTCCGAGACGGCGACAAGGCGATCCTGGACGCTGCCAAGGCTTGTGAACTTTCGGGTTGGAAGAACTGGTCTTACCTCGGCACCTTGGCCGCCGCCTATGCCGAAGCGGGCGACTTTGAAACCGCCGTCAAGTGGCAAGAGCAAGCAGTCGATCTGGCAAAAGCGGACAAAGACAAGCTGGACGCGTGGGAACGTTTACAACTTTTCAAAGCTGATCGGCCGCTGCGAGCGGAGCCGAGGCCGAAGAAATAGCCGGGACACCGGTTTCGGCGGAGCGTGGGCGTCAGTCCTTATCTTCAAGTTCCGAGAGGATCGCTCCCGAGGTCGGGTCGATAAACACTTCCAGAATCTTCTTGCCGTCGAGCAATTCCACGTCGATCACCGTTTTGCCTTTTTCCAAGTCCGGATGCACATCGAAAGCCTTGGCATTGGGGTGCTTCTTGATCGCCGCTTCGATCGCCGTGGTCAACGTGATCTTCGATTTGGCAATGGTGTCTTTCATTTCGCGCTCCGCCTTGCTGTCGTCGTCGGCATTGACAACGCCCATCACATGGCCGAGCTCGCCGTCGACCAGCATGGCCTTATGTTTTCCGCCCCCGATCACCACGACTTCGTAGAGCAGAGCGTTTCCCTCGGGCTGGAAATAGCCTTCCACCGCTTTGCCGCCCGGCAGCTTGGCAACCGCGGCCTTGATCGCATCGGCCAGCGTCACCTTAGCCTTGCCCAATGACTTTCGCACGGCGGCATGCTCGGCGGCCAGTTCCTTCTGTTCGTCTTTTTTGTTCTCTTTTTTGCCTATACCATCGGCCGACCAGGCGATGGAGCCCATCAGCAACAAGCCGCAAGTCAGCAACAAGCCCCCCGTCGATAGCAAGCGACTGCGCCCGCCAAAGTCAGCCGTCCGGATAAAGTCGTCATGGGATTCTCCTGTTGTTCTCAGTGTGGCACGCGAGTGCGATCGCCATGAAGCCGCCGCCGGCAATCCTCGTCGAAAAGGCTGCAGCCATCAAGATGCGTTGGCACGTGTGCCATTGGCAGACGCCCAAGAGTCGATCGACGGCAAGACGCAGTTAGGATCGTGTCACTTACGATCTCTGCTGCTTCAACTGCCATTGCTTTTCCCAGTAAGAAAACTGGGGATCCCCGGCACGGAAGGCGAACACGGCGTCCGGCAGGGGGCGCCGTCCCCGTGGTCTTGCGAATGGACGCGCACCAACACGGCGCCGTCGCTACGGCGTTCCAGATCCCAGGAGTCAACGTCGATGGAGATCACGGTACAGGCGGGAAGGAGGACGTCGGCGAAGTTCGGTGGGGAAAATTCAGTATAGCAGGAGCTGAAAGCGACGTTTGGCAGGCCGTAGAACCAACTTATATTCTGTCAGAACTCCTATAACAACTCTAGGTCAACCTTTCTGGCCGGCAAGGGGCCAATGACCATAGCCAACCCCACCAAAGAGGCAAGGTCATTGTGCAAGCTGCAGCAAAACATCGACAAATTTTGGGTAGTGGGAGCCGTCTCCCGCCAGCACCGCGTAACACGACGCCTATTCTCCTTCCTACTTCTTCCTCCTGCCTTCCTTATAAAAATCTTCCCCGTTTTATCGCGCCTCAGGATTCGAGTTCCAGCAGCCGCCGTTTCATCCGGGATCCCTGCGGCGCCGAGAATCGACCGATGCGGCCGTCCGCATGAACCACGCGATGGCAGGGGATGACCAGCGGACAGCGATTGGCGGCCATGACGTTGCCCACGGCACGGGCGGCGCGCTGGACGGCCGGCCAAACGGGCAAGTTCGCCGTAGCTGATCGTGTGGCCCCGGGGAATCTGACGACAGCACTTGAGAACCCGAATCTGAAAGGCCGTTAGATCCTGCATTTCCACGGGCACGTCGTGGAAACTGGCGGGCAACCCGGCGGCATAGGCTTTCAAACGCTGCGCGAGGGCCGCGCACCAGCGCCCTTCTTCGGCGTCGGCCGCCCAACTGGCGTCCAGGCGAGTGGTGGCTGCGTCCGGCGAGTCGCAGCCGATAACGAGCTGAACGAGCGAACCTTCCCGACCCAAAGCGGCCATCCAGCCAAGTTCGGTCTTGAAGACGTGCCGTTGCAATTGCTCGGCCGATCGCAACGGCTCATTTTGCGCAACGGCCTTTTGGAATCGGCTTTTAGGACGGACAACCCTCTTCGCGCACACAATCTTGATGCTCATGTTGTGGCCTCGCAAGCCTTTGACAGTCAAGGAGACGCCATTCTATACTGTCCCCAACGGGTTGCAATCATCCGCCCTTGTCAGCGTGTAGTGCGGGACGCGTGACGGGGAATAGTTGTCGCCCAGCCGCGACCCGAAGGGAGTGTTGATGAATCGCTATAGTTCGCTGTGCGACGACTTTTACGTCAACATGAACCTCAGCACCGAGATGGAGCTCCCGACGAATCGCGAAACGGTCCTGCACTTTTTCGAACGGATCCAGAAGAAATACCCCACGATGCGCAATTTTTATTGCCGCGATAAGGGGGATTTCGTGCTCGAAGAAGACAAGGACCAGGGACAATATCGCTGGAGCACGATCGAGTCGCGCCGGGTTTGCTCCGGTCAGGTAAACCCCCAGACGATCGAGCATGCCCTGGAACAGCACAAGCTGGTGCTGGATCTGGCCCCCTATCTGCTTTCGGTCAGCCCGCTGGACTGCGAAGCGCTCGACCTGCTGTTCGGCTTCGACTTCACCTATCGCGGCAACCACAACCAACTGGTGGCCGAAGCCTTGGGCCTGAGCCCGGCGCTGGAACGCATGGCGGACGTGCCGGGAGCCACGGTCATCAATTACGAGCCCTCGATCACGCTGGCGCTGGATGAAGAATGCCGGGTGCAATGCCGGCTCAGCATCGAAACCCGCACGAATGCCTACCAGGTGCGCACCGGCGAGTATCCGGAAGACCAACTCAGCGTCTACCTGACCGCCCGGCAGTACGGCAGCCTCGGCCCGGACACCACCTTCGTGCAAGCGCTCGAACACCTGACGCAAGTCTGCTACGACATGGTCGACACTACGTCGTGGAAAACGTGCTGCAGCCGCTGGCGCGGACGATCGCCACCAAATAAGCGCGGGTGCGCGCTCTCACGCCCGTGTGGGCGACGCAAAGTGCGCGAGCCGTCGAAACTAATGCCTAGGGATTGCATCCCTGGGTCCTACCGTCTTACTTCGCAGTTCCCACCGCCGCTCGAGCGTCCAGCACGTGGCGCACGATCGACGCCATGCGGTTTTCGTCGGTGAACGGCGACAGCACGTACGACTTCAGCGCCACGATCGGGTCGCCAAAATCGTTCTGGCGGTAGCAATTGGTCAGCGACAGCACCACGCCGTGCCCGGTGAGCGCTTCGGCTGTGAACCAGCTCGAAGATCCGGCGATTGTATTCGTTGTGCGCCTGCAGTTGCTCGCGATAGGCCGGGTCGCTCCGTTCCCGCTGCTTGACGGAGAACGTGTCGACGCCGTCGGGATAGGCGCGAAACAACGTGACCGGGCCCACGTTGTCGCCATTGAGCACCGTCAGGTCGGGGTGCGATTCCAGTCGCTCGCGCAGCACTTCGGCCATTTCCACCGCATGGCCCAGCAGCACGCGGTAGCCTTCCTTGCCCAGCAGCAACAAGTTGGCCAGCGCCGCCATCGGGCCGGTCGCCGCCGCGCGTGGTTTCCAGCGTGAACATGCCCGGATGATGATGCCCCGATTGATACAGGTAGGGCATGTCTTCCCGCTTGCGGGCCAGCAGCGTGAAGTCGCGGCCGTCGCGCGCCAACACCAACGACGAGACGTACGGCGTGTAGCCGGTCTTATGAAAGTCGATGCCGATCGAATCGGCCAGCGGCAAATGGCGCATGCGATGCCGCGCCGCCGCGAGTGCCCGCACCGTGCGGCCGCGAAAGCCGAGCGGATTCGCCAAGAAGTCGTAATCGTTGAACACGCTCCAGGCCCAGCCGATCACCGCGTCGGCATGCATGTGCGGACGATAGTCCAGCTGAATTGCTCGACCAGCCGATCGCGCACGGCGTGAATGGCCGCCAGGTCGTCGATGCCGAAGGCATCGGTCGAGCCCATCGTGGCCACGATCGCGGCGATCCGCTTGCCGGCGGATAGAGCCGCCACGGCCGCATCCTCCAGTGCCTGAATCTGGATCGAATTGTCGAGGTGCGTCGGCACCGCGATCACGTTGTCCTGCCCGATCCCCAGCCACGACGCCACGGTGCGGCAGCAGTAATGACTGTGCTCCGAGGCCAGCAGCACCACGTCGCCGCGCACGCCGTGCTGGGCCGAGCCGGGCACGGCTTTTTCCAGCCCGATCTTCACGCCGTACAGCATGCCGCCGGTGCCGCCGAAGGTGAACACGCCGCGCGCAGCCTCGGGATCGTAGCCAACCAGCTCGGCCACCATCGCGCTGGCGGCAACTTCGGCCTCCGAAAATCGGCGGCCGCTTTCTTCGCTGACCAGGTTCGGATTGTAGATCAGCGGCAACAGCACGCCGATGATGCTGGCGATCGTCGGATTCGGCACGACGTTGATCTGGCTGCGCGGATGCCCCCAAATGAACATCCCCTGCAAGGTGTCGACCAATTGCGGAATGACCGCCTCCAGCGTCTGATGCTCGACCGCCATCCGCCGCGCCAGCGCCGCGGCATAGTCGGGCTCGACGGGCAGGCCCAGAATCGGCGCCTGCGATTTCAGCGCATCGACCCGGTCCAGTGCCCGCAGCATCGAAAACACGACGTAGCCGTCGTGGACGGGATCCGACACGGGCTGCGGAAAGTTTTTCCGCAGGTTTTCCAGCAGTTGCAGGTACTCCGCCATAATTCAAGTATGCAGCAGAAGGCGGGTAGCCGGAAGTGGGTACGGCGGGATTCCT
>CAWECK010000002.1:0-1318579 GCA_963807715.1 uncultured Planctomycetia bacterium | reverse complement strand
CTGGCGTCGGCAAACGAGAGGGCGTTGCCATTGGCCGAGGAAAAGACCAACGCCGTGTTGAACGGCGTGCTCTGCGCCGCCGGCACGGTGACGGTGGGCGTGTATCCTTCGCGAGCGAACTGCACGGCGTTGGCGTAAAGCAGGCCGGCGGTAGCGCCTTGGGAGATGCTGACGTACTCACCGCCCGTTCCGGTGAAGTAGCAGGATCCCAGGATGACGTAGCCGCGGGTTCCACTGGCTTCGTTGACCGTGTAGGTGGTGGTGAGGCCGTAGTGAAAGACGGTGATCTTGGCGTCGGTCGAGGCCCCGGCGGTCGCCGGATTGTAGAACGACACCAGGTACTCGCCTGCGCCCAGCGTGGGCGTCCAGGTGGCTACGGCGCTCGTCGGAGCGGTCGAAGCGCTGGTCCGCATGGCCACGCCATTGTAACCCGTAACGCTGCTCGTGGCCCAGGTTCCGGCCGTTTCGACATAGCCGCTGGCTTGGTCGACGATCGTGTAGATCGGAAACTTGACCGTGATGGCCACGCTCGTGCTGACGGTCTGCGCCGGGCCCGCGCCGCCGACTCCCAAGTCGCTGTAGTTCAAGGCAACATTGGCGGCGCCGCCGTAATTCGCGGTGGGCGTGAACGTCAATCCGCTTAGCGCCGCGTTGATCGCGGTCAGCGTGCCTTGCATGGTGAGGGTGGCCGAACCGTTGGCGCCGGCCGTGACGGTCAGGCCGCTGGTCGTGCCCAAGGTGAGCGTGCCGTTGGTGGCGCTGAGCGCCAGTTGCACGGCGTTGTTGTTGATACTGGCGTCGGTAAACGAGAGGGCGTTGCCATTGGCCGAGGAAAAGACCAACGCCGTGTTGAACGGCGTGCTCTGCGCCGCCGGCACGGTGACGGTGGGCGTGTATCCTTCGCGAGCGAACTGGACGGCGTTGGCGTAGAGCAGGCCGGCGGTAGCACCTTGGGAGATGCTGACGTACTCACCGCCCGTTCCGGTGAAGTAGCAGGATCCCAGGATGACGTAGCCGGGGGTTCCACTGGCTTCGTTGACCGTGTAGGTGGTGGTGAGGCCGTAGTGAAAGACGGTGATCTTGGCGTCGGTCGAGGCCCCGGCGATGGCCGGATTGTAGAACGACACCAGGTACTCGCCTGTGCCCAGCGTGGGTGTCCAGGTGGCCACGGCGCTCGTCGGAGCGGTCGAAGCGCTGGTCCGCATAGCCACGCCATTGTAACCCGTGACGCTGCTCGTGGCCCAGGTTCCGGCCGTTTCGGCATAGCCGCTGGCTTGGTCGACGATCGTGTAGATCGGAAACTTGACCGTGATGGCCACGCTCGTGCTGACGGTCTGCGCCGGGCCCGCGCCGCCGCCCCCCAGGTCGCTGTAGTTCAAGGCGACATTGGCGGCGCCGCCGTAGTTCGCGGAGGGCGTGAACGTCAATCCGCTTAGCGCCGCGTTGATCGCGGTCAGCGGGCCTTGCACGGTGAGGCTGGCCGAACCGTTGGTGCCCGACGTGAAGGTCAGGCCACTGGTCGTGCCCAAGGTGAGCGTGCCGTTGGTGGCGCCGAGCGCTAATTGCACGATGTTGTTGATGCCGGGGTCGGTGATCGAGAGGGCGTTGCCGTTAGCCGAGGAGAAGACCAACGCCGTGTTGAACGGCGCGCTCTGCGCCGCGGGTACGGTCACCGTCGGCGTGGCCTTACTGATAGTGAAAGTGGTGCTCGCCGTGCCGCTAGTATAATCTGTACTGCCGGGGAAGCTGGCCAGGACCGTGTACGTGCCCGCGTTCGATGGCGCGCCGGAGAGCGGAGTGCCGGTAGCTGCGGTGCCTCCGAAATACGCGAGCGTGGGCGCAACTTGCTCCAGCGACGGTGCCGGGTTGCTGTCTACTCCGCTGACGACGCCGGCTACGGTGAACGTGGCCACAAAAGGGGAGCCCGTATACAGTCCGCTGGCGTCCGAAACGATGATCGTGGGCGTCGCCTGAGTGACTGTGAGGACGCCTGGCACGAAGCTGATCGCATAATCGGAATCGGCCGCGCCGCCGGCCGTGATCGCATACGGGCCACTCGCAGCATGGCTCGTGGCCATGGCCGTGGTTGTCAGCGTGGGCTGCGTGGCCAAGTTGGTTGAGTTGTCGCCATTGACGAAACCCGAGTAACTGACCGTTAGCGTCGGAATTGGTGCCCCGTACGCCTTGCTCTGATTATTGGCCGTGATCGTCAGCGGCGCCGGCGTCACCGCGAGCAAGCCGGCTACATAGCTGATCGTATAGTTTGGGTCGACGGCTCCTGAGGCCGTGATCGCGTAGGGACTCCCCGCCACATGAATGACAGTGCTGGCTATGGTCGATAGTGTCGGCGGAGTCGTTAGACTGGCTGCAGTATCGCTGCCGACAAATCCCGCATAGCTAGCCGTGAATTTGGGGAGTGCCGCGCCATACGTCATGGTCTGGTTGTTGGCGATGATGGTCAGCGGCACCGCCGCGATCGTGAACGTCACGGGACTGCTCTGCGCGGCAGCATAGTCGGCGCTGCCGGCAAACGAGGCCACGACCGTGTACGTGCCAACGTTGATCGGAGCGGCAGGCGAGCCCGAGCCGCCCTTCGTGGAGCCGATGTAGTAAGTCAATGTGGGCGAAACTCCTTCCAGGCTGGCGCCCCCATTGACGAGGCTCGTGGCGACAAAGCCGGAATCCGCATAAGCACCGCTCGCGTCACTGGCGCTAATACTGGAGGTCGCCTTGTTGACGGTCAAGTTGACGATCGGACTCGTGCTATTGAAAAAGTTGAAAAGTGGGTCGCTATAAACTGCCGTTACCGCTGGATTGCCTGCCGAAATGGTCGTAACGTTCAGCGTCGCGACGCCATTGCTGACCGGCGCGGTGCCGAGCGTGATGGTCCCATTCAGAAACGTCACGATGCCTTCGTTGGGCGTGGGCGTGCTCGACACGGTGGCTGAGAGCTTGACACTCTGCCCGTAGGTGATTGTAAGGGGTGAGGCGGTCAGCGCGGTTGCCGTCGACAACACTTGGAATTGGAAGTTGATTGTCGTTATCAGCGGCGTGCTCGAACTGCCGCCATCGGTGGCGATGGCGGTCAGTGTGTCGGAACTGCCAAGCGCCGGAGCCGTGTAGGTCAACGTGCCGAGGGCCGCGTTCAACTGGGTCACGGTCCCGCTGAGCGTCAGGTTTGAGGTATTGTTCGTCCCTGCGCTGATCGCAGCACCGCCGCTCAGGTTCACGTTCAACGTGCCGGTCTTGACGCTCAGCGCGACGGTATCAATCGTCACGCCGCTCGCCGCCGCGTCGCTTAGAGACAACGCATTGGCGCCGCTGAACGTCAACTGCTGGGAGTTGCCGACCGCCACCATCGACGGACCGCTGAGCACCAGGGCCGGCGCCAAGTCGAGAACGGTCATGGAATAGGCCGGAAACGTGTAGCTGAAATTCGCACCGCTCAGGTTCAATGTGGCACTGAAGTTGGCCAGAGCGGACGCACCGTTGGCGCTCTGACTCTGGGCGGTGTCCTGGGCCTCGCCGTACTGCCAGACCTGTGCCGAGCCGCTGGGCTGAAAGCCTGTCAGATTGAATTGGTCGCTCAGGCCGGCGGCCGGGTTGGTGTTGATTACCAGCAGTTCCAGATGGCCGTTGGGTTCCTTGACTGCGTAGACTTGGAGATCACCATAGTTGCTGGTCGCCGAGACGACTTCGCCGCCACTGGCCACGATCTTGGACGCCAGTTGCAAGGCGTAATAGGTCGGATAGGCAATATAGGATCCGTTGTACGGAGGGTTGCTGTTGGTGCCATCTCCGAAAACGCTGTAGTCGCCGAACGTCCGCCAGCCGTACAACAGGTTGCTGTTGTTCACGTCTGTTTTCGGGTCCCCGCTCATGTCATAGAAAAGGGCACCAACATAGCCGCTTCCGAGCAGGCTTCCGATCGAGTCGGCGAGGAACAATCCGTTCACCAGGCTCGTGGTTTGTTTGCCGGGTTCGCCGTAGACGGAGTTGAATTCCGTGGCCATGACCACCACGCTCGAGGCCTTGCTCCCGAGCACCTGCTGGAGCAAGGATTCGTAGTCGGCATAGCGCGTCGACCAATCCAGAATGTTGGCGGGATTCGTATCGGTGTTGTTCAACAGCGTGGAATCGCTCTCGGTTCCGGGCCCCTGCATATAGTTGTGATCGGAGATAAAGCCGGGCACGAATCCGATGCTCAGCCCGTCTGCGAGAACGTTCTTCGTCCAGTTGTCATCGTTCAGGCCGGTAGGATTGGCGCTGTCGATGCCGATTGAGATTGCCGGCAGGCCGGCCGTGCCTAAGATCTCGGTCGCCAGAGTGGCAAACTGCTGGGCGAAAGTCGCGTACGTGGCCGGGTCGTGCTGGGCGCCGGTGCTCACCCCGTTAGGCCCGAGGGTGCCGTGGTGATCGGTTTCCCAACTGCCATACTGCTCGTTGCCGATTTCCCAATACTTGATGTTGGCAAACGGGGCCGAATGAGCGATCCGCAGGAAATTCAGGCCGTCGTCAACGGCCAGCGGCGATGCGCCGCGCAGACTGGCCCAGTAGCCGACCGTGTTCCAGTTGACGTTCTGCCATTGGCCCGTGCTGTCGTTCCATTCGATACCCGTGCCGATCGTGGTCCTATCGGTGGGCGAGCCTTCCAGATAGGCCAATTCGGCGGCAGCTTCCTGCGGGCTGCCCGAGCCATAGTCGACCGTCAATAAACCGGTGCCGCCTACCGCCGAGATGAACTGGACGAACTGCGCGATCGTTTCGGCGGAAACGTCGCCAAGGTTATTGGAGACATTGAAATGGTAATCGTCCGCTGCGGTCCCGCCGGGAAACCGATAAATGTCGAGCCCAGCTGCCGTGACCATCTGCTGTGTCTGAGTCGTCCCCAGTTGGGAGTTCCAGTAGCCCAAGTTGACCCCCAGCAGGTTCGTCGAGGCGGCATCGACGTTGGCGTCGGCGTTGATCGCGGCAGTCACTGTCGTCGCGGGGGCGGCGCTTATGACAACGTTCGTAAAGGTGGCGGCGCCGGCAAACCGATATATCGAACTGCTGGGAAGCGAATAAGTCGAAAAGGTGCCCGATTCACTGGCGAACTCGACGGGAGTAAAGCTGTCCGTCGTCGAGGGCGTATAACCGTAAACGATGTCCGATTTGAGCGTCCCGCCGAGCGTTGCCGCGCCGGTTACGTTGACGAAACCGAACTGACCGGACGACGGAGCGCCGCCGAGCTGAATGTCCAAGGTTCCGGTCGAGGTCTGCGTGAAAGTGCCGCTGGTGGTAATCGTGTTGCTCGGGCCAACCGTGATGGCGCCGCTGTTGGAAATGCTGCCCGCGACGAAATTGGACGGGCCCGCGACCAGGACGGACGGCCCGAACTGGACATCGTCCCAGAAGACTTCCCCGCCGCCAGTACCGGAGTTTATCTTGCTGGCAATTTCTGCCCTCGCGGTGGCGGCGTTCGATGGTGCTACCGCGCTGGTATCGAAGTGGTTCCATTCCTGGCCGCCGACGCTACCGGGCACGCCGTTCGTCGTGCTCGAGGCGGTCAGCACGGTTAGCAAATTGGGCGCGGCGTACGAACTGATCAGCGTGCCTGACGAATTGAAGAACAGCAATTCCATTTGGCCTGTTTCGTTACCCGTCAGCGGATCGTCGGCCGGCATCATTGCGTCGGCTGACAGCGTGTACGTTGCGCCGGGCGTGACGGCAAACGTCTCGTAGACTCCGGAGCTTGACCCGCTGGTCAGCAGCGATTGCGAGCCCGTATAGGCGTATTGTGTGCTAAGGTAGGCTCCGTTAAACATGCTCCAGCCGGTCGGCACGGTCATGCTGTTGGTGGCGACCGGGGATTCGAAATCGGAATTCGTGGCGAGGTTGGTCGCCGGGTTCGCCGTTGAGCCGCCGCCGGGCATCGACAGCGTGGCGGTGGAAGTTTGGCTGAATGCCGCCGTTCACCGTCAGGTTGCTTCCCGCGGAGACGTTGATCGTGCCGCTGTTGGTCAAACCCAACGCCGTCGTCAGGGAGCCGCCGGCAATCAAGAGCGAGTCATTGCTGCCGACGACAAGGCTATCGATTGATTCTATCTCGCCCGCTTGGATTGTAATCGTCGCGAGACTTGTCGTATTGATTGAGACGTCGGCGGCCGACGTGGGAAGAGCGTCATTGCTCCAGTTTGCAGCCACACCCCAGTTGCCGGTGGCACTGCCGATCCACGAGACGGCTGTGAGCATCCGGCGGTCTTCGAGTTGCTCGATGCGTAGGGGCTTCGCCGGCAGGCTGTGACCGATACGATCTGCATAGCGCTGCTGTTTCTTTCGATGTTTAAACCTCTCAAACAACCAATGGAGCATGATGGAATCAGCTTGGTAGCATGAAAATCAACGCAGTCGGTGCGCATTAAACGCAGCCGCAGTTGACGTGCAAGCACGTAAGATGGGAAGGAAGCAGAAGACCCCGAAAGCTATATGCCTTATGCTGCGGTTACAGCAAAAGCGGAGTCGCGACTTTCAAACAGGGGAACTGGTTCTAGAAAAACCAAGGCAAGATGTGGCGAATCATTTCGCAGAAATTGGCTACGGATGGCCAGTGTCTAACCTCCACTATAATGAAGTCCAGATCCATCGCACATGCCGCCGTCGGGTTGTTTTCCAATAAAAGTGTGCCCCGCCCCTCGACAGCAAAATGAAGTGCTTGCGGATTGTCCTGTCTATATGCGAATCGAAGCGATCACCAAAGACGCATGAAATGCTGGTATCCAATACAAGCGGCTGAACCCCGAGAACTTTTTAGCTTCGGGAGCTAGGACTATTTGTTGCATGACTTGAGATGCCCCCGGCGGAAGGAAATTGCTAGCATTCCGTAAGCGCCCACGACATGCTGTTCAGTTTCCGGGGGTCCACCTCAGGCTAAACGCGACTGGTCCCGCTTGACTCCATCTCAGCATCAACCAATCGCCATGCCTATTTATGGCAGTTTATACAGCATGGCGCAATCGCCCTGGGGTCCACCTCAGTCCCGGTCCAGCGATTCTTAATTGCTCTTACAAGGTAATCAATTTCCACAAGAAGAAACAGGATTCCCCAGGAGGTACCAGACGCGATAGTTGGGGCGTGTGAGATTATTGCTGTCTTAGGGTTTCCGGCTCTCTCTTGGCAAATGGCGGCTTGGGGAACGCGTCAACGGCACGTGCAAGAGGGCTGTCAGTGTGTGAGCGTCGGATTGGTGGTGAGTTTGGGTTAATTACGGTGGTCACGCCAGAACGCGTCCCACTGACCGGGTTCGCTCAGGTAGAGGGCGCGGAGGTGACAGACCGCGTCGGAGCCGTCCTCGCCCCAGCGCATGCCGCCTCCTTTGAGGCGATTTCCCACCACGGTCTTGCAGGCGCTTTCCACAGGGCCTGAACCGATTTGCCAACCGTTCGCCGCATAGCGCGGGTAGTCCATTCGGTGTTTCTGATGTTGGAAGTAACCGGCATGTTCAGCGTGCGCTTGGCGGGCCGTGGCGGAGCAAGGGCTCAAATCCAGAGCTTGTAATTCCGCCAACAACGGCTCGCCACCTTCGTGTTTCAGCCGATGGCACCAGACAGCCACAATGTTCTTGCGTTCGTCCTCGTCGTCATACAAGGCCAACCCAAGTTCCGTCAGATGTTCCGAGGCATGCCAGAAGTCCAAGATGCATTCCGCGCGGGAAGTTCTTGCGGAAGAATTCTTCCAAGCCATTGCCGCCGTCGGAGAGAGCGATTTGTTGCTCCGCTTCGTCCCAGCCGACTTGGGCCGCTTGTCGACGCAACTCCCGTCCCAAGTTGTCGTACGAATAAAAACCCGCCAAATATCGCACTTGATGCGGTTGGACGGGCCGATCATCGGACTCGCTGCACGGATTGTAGTGCATCCCTGCATTGGCCATGCGGCCCTGAGCACGGACGCCATCTTCGCCTTGTTGCCGCACGCCCGTGGCATCGGCCGCGACATAAGCGCACGTGCAACCGCGTGCATCGCGTTGCCAGTCCCAGTGCCGATCTTCACCGAAAGTCACCTTCTCCGCGAGCAACTGTGCCAAACGTTCGCCTGCCACTTCCGTGACCCGTTCCACCGTCGATTCGCTGAACTGCAGGCCGCACAGTTTCCGCAAAGTAACCTCGCTGGCTTGAGCAAAGCTCGTTTGCACTCCGGCGATGCTGGCCACTTCAGTGGCCGCCGGTGTTAGATGCGAAGCGTTCAAGCCCAAGCCCTTGTCACGCGGGAAGTGCCCCTGCCGACATGCCCGACAGTGATAATAATGCCGCTGTACGTGCAAGGACCCCAACAGGCTGTCGATCCTTTTTTTCCGCAGCCCGACCCAACGTGCGTCCCCACCACACTGCGGACATACGCAGCTAGCTCCTTCGTATCCGTCCCTTTTTTTGCCGCTCGTCGGCGGCCGCTTCCAGGGCTCGGGCTCCCAAGGCATGCACGCGATCGCGCAGTTCGAACTCCGTTTTTCCGAACAACTGGGCGTCACTTTTGCCGGCCAACGCCTTGGCCATCCGTCGCAATTCCTCGTCGGCGAGGGCCTCTAAACGCTCGTAAATCCGCTGCTCCTCGGCGTTCAATTCCAACGGCTCCCGTTTTGAATGTTCCATAAATCCCTCCTCGACCGGCGGAAAATGGGCAATCTCCTAACACGTCCTAACAACAGAGCAGATTTTCCACCTACTTTCGAGACGCTCACACTCGCGGCAAATGCTCGAATGAATCCTCTTGCATTTGCTGGTCCTGGCTGTAGGATCAGGGACGAGCCAGGGACTGAACGCTGGCTTGGATGAGCAGTTAGTTCAAAAGTCGTCGGACGACTGAATAGAGGGCAAACCGGCCGTGCCGGGAGGCTCGTTAATAAGTAAGCCGACGTGGCGGAGTACCTTTGGGTGCTTCGCCACGTCGGCTTTTTTCGTTTCGTGGTGTGAATACGGAGAGGATTGTAAACCATGTCGATATGGATACTCGTCAGCGATGCCTGTCGCGCGACGCTCTACGCAACCGACAAACGGGGCGACGATTGGAAGCTCGTCGACTCTTACAGTCATCCGGAAAGCCGCCTGAAGAACTCCGAATTGACCCCCACGGAGCCAGGGCACTCCGCAAAGTCGAAAGGCGGCTCGCGGCACACCACGATGGAGCCCGACACTTCCCCGAAGCAGGCCGAAATGGAACACTTTGCTCAGCAACTGGCCGACGTGCTGGCCGCCGGGACAACGCACAGGAGCTACGATCGGGTGTTCTTGGTGGCGCC
Organism: uncultured Planctomycetia bacterium; assembly: GCA_963807715.1. Classification (GTDB taxonomy): domain Bacteria; phylum Planctomycetota; class Planctomycetia; order Pirellulales; family PALSA-1355; genus CAWECK01. The sequence goes on along the minus strand of CAWECK010000002.1, from coordinate 1,309,308 downwards.
CCCCATTTCCTCGGGCTTCTCCGGCACCGTTTGTCCGGGGAAACGGAAAAGCGGCTCGTCTCCGTCGTACACAAAAACTATACGTTTGCCGACGCACACGAGGCGCGGCGACGCCTGGAAGATGAGATATTCACCCCGGCGGATCAGTGATCCCGATTGCGCTTCGAGCACTTGAAAGCAGTTGAATCAGTATCGTTGGAAGACTCGATAAAGAGCAGCCCGGCCGGTACCGGGAGGCTCGTTAACAAGTAAGCCGACGTAGTGGAAGGCCCGCGGGTATTCCATAGCGTCGGCTTTTTCATTGGGGTGGCGCTTCACGGACGCCACTTTCATGCGGCAAGAACGTACGTGAGGTTTGTGACGGCAGGCAGACGGGCATTTCGCCCCGAAACGTCATGGATATTCCTTCGAAGGAGACTTTTGATAACTACAGCGACAAAACATCCGGCCTGCGCCTATCACCAGACTTCCGCTTCAGAGCATGAAGCGGCCGCACATCACCACCGGGAAGCGGCCCATCGCCACGAGTTGGGTGAACATGCCGAGGCGAAGGTGCATGCCACGTCGGCTCAGACGCACAGCCAGGATGCCGACCGTCATTCCAAGGCGGCACATCAGCATTCACAAAAGTAGACGGAGTCCAAAGAAAACCGAAGTTTAGCGTCGCCGAGGGCTCAATCCCCGAGGCGACCGTGATCGAGGCAGCGCCGGGTCTTGTTGCGACAGGACCCGGGCCGCCTCATCACCAGACAGCCGGCGGAACACACCGTAGTGCGTCCCCGCGAATTCAATTGTCGGCGCGTCGCCCACCATCGGGCGACGGCCATCGATCATTCAGTACCAGGAAACAAACCATGTCAGATCAAAACTCCGTCGTAGCCCTATTTGCGTCTCACGAAAAAGCGGAAGCCGCCGTCCGCGAGCTTCAGAAGAGCGGCTTCGACATGAAGAAGTTGTCGATCGTCGGCAAGGACGTTCATACGGAAGAGCACGTCGTCGGCTACTACAACGCGTCCGACCGCATGGCGTACTGGGGCAAGTTGGGGGCGATCTGGGGCGGTTTCTGGGGGTTGATGTTCGGCTCCGCGTTTTTCTGGGTGCCGGGTGTTGGACCGCTGGTCGTGGCCGGACCGCTCGTCATGTGGATCGTCGGCGCGCTCGAAGGGGCCGTCGTTACCGGAGGCCTCAGCGCCCTGGGCGCCGGACTCTTCAGCATCGGCATTCCGAAGAACAGCGTCATGCAATATGAGACCGAAGTGAAGAACGGAAAACTCCTGCTGGTTGCCCACGGGACAGCCAACGACGTCGAACGTGCCCGGGAAATGCTGCACCGGACGGAAGCGCAGAAAACGACGGTTCACGCAGAAAAAGTCGCCGCCGGCGTCTGATCATCCAAGCGTCATTGCCGCCTGGAGGGCTGCCCACGGCGGCTCTCCAGGCTTTTTCCGAAGGCCAGTCATGATCCAAGTGCCGATGTATCCGCTGCGATTCGAGCCGATCTGCCAATATCGATTATGGGGTGGCCGGCGTCTGGCCGATCTGCTTGCCGCGCCGCTTCCCGGCGACGGCCCCATCGGCGAAGCCTGGCTGCTGAGCGACCGCGACGACCATCCCAGCAAGGTCGCCAATGGGCCGCTCCAGGGCTCGACCCTTCGCCAATTGCTGGAGGAGCGGCCGCACCAATTGCTGGGAAAAGTGGCGGGCCGCTTCCGCCGGTTCCCGGTGCTCCTGAAGTTTCTCGACGCAAACGACAAGCTCTCGGTCCAGGTGCATCCCGAGGATTGCCGAACGGACTATATCTTGGCAGGCGAGAGCGGCAAGACGGAAGCCTGGGTCGTCCTTGACGCGGGCCCGGGCAGCCGGATCTACGCGGGCTTGAAGCCGGGAACCACGCGGGGCGATTTGGAGCGAGCGCTGGCGAATCGAACGGTGGCGGACCGTCTGGCAAGCTTCACGGCAAAGGTCGGCGACGCAGTCTTCGTCCGAGCCGGAACCGTTCACTCCCTCAGCGGCGTCGTGGTGTTCGAGGTGCAGGAAAACAGCGACGTCACCTTTCGCCTGTACGATTGGGATCGCATCGACGCCAAGACAGGCAAGCCTCGGCCTCTGCAAGTGGAGCGGGCGGTTTCCTGCATCGATTTCGAGCAGGTTGCGATCGGTCCAGTGACGCCAGTGATCGAGCAAGCGGCGCCGGCATTGCGGGAACGACTCTTTCATTGTGAACATTTCTCGGTGTGGCGGCATAGCGGACTATCGCCGTTCACGGTCGGCGCGGAGGACACGCCGCGGGTGCTGGTTGGCGTCGGCGGCGAATGTGCACTGGAACACGGCGTCACGACTTACACGATCGGCCGCGGCGAGGTCGTGCTCTTACCGGCGGAAATCGGCGCGTGTTGCTGCCGGCCGCGCAACGCCGTTACTTTGCTGGAGGTTGCGCTGCCGGAGTGACTCTTGCTCCGCGCGAATCGGATCGTCGGCAGGGCCAGCGGCCGGGAAACGGAAATCATGAAAAACCTCATCGTCTTCGACCTGGACGGAACCCTTGCCCCGAGCAAGGCGTCGATCGACGCCGAAATGGCGGGCCTGATCAATAAACTGCTTGGTATCGTCAAGGTGGCCGTGATATCCGGCGGCAATTGGCCGCAATTCCAAAAGCAAGTCCTCGCTCACCTTGTCCGCGACGAGCGGTTGCGGAATCTTTCGCTCCTTCCCACCTGCGGAACCCAGTTTTACAAATACGACAAAGGTTGGCAAAAGGTCTACGCCGAAGACCTTTCCAGTCAGCAGAAAGAGAAGCTCGTCAGTTCCCTGAGGAAGGCGGTCGATCAATCGGGATTGAAGACCGAAAAGGTCTGGGGCGACGTGATTGAAGATCGCGGCAGCCAAATCACCTTTTCCGCGTTGGGTCAACAAGCGCCGTTGGAAGAGAAGGTGAAATGGGATCCCGATTTCGCCAAACGGAAAAAGATCAAAGCCATTCTCGACGCGCTGGTTCCCGAGTTTTCCGTCCGCCTGGGCGGCTCGACGTCGATCGATCTTACTAAGCCGGGCATCGACAAAGCCTACGGGATCAGGAAATTGCGAGATCTGCTTGGCATTGCCATTGAAGAGATGATTTTTATTGGCGATGCCCTGTTTCCGGGCGGCAACGACTACCCGGCCCAGCAGGCCGGCGTCGTTTCGATTCGAGTCAGAGATCCAAGCGATACAAAACCGGTTATCGAAACACTCATCGCTTGTCTGGCTTGAGTCCGGCGCACGACGTTGCAAGGAGATGGAATGGCTGGATTTCAATTGAATCGGCTGGGGTTGATGATGGAGCCCGAGCCGGGCAATCCGATGGAGGTTGAAGGGGTCTTGAACCCGGCCGGGGTTCGCGGCCTGGATGGTCAGTTTTACCTATTTCCGCGCATGGTCGCGCGGGGCAATTACTCGCGCATCGGCATCGCGCACGTGCGGTTCAATCAGGCCGGCGACCCAATCGGTGTAGAACGTCTCGGCATTGCGTTGGAACCGGAAACGGATTACGAGCTGCGGGCCGACGGCAGCGGAGGCTGCGAGGATCCGCGAATTTCGTTCGGCGTCGACATCCAGCGCTACGTGATGACTTACACGGCGTTAACCGCCAAAGGCCCTCGGATTGCCCTGGCCTTGTCGAAGGACCTGTTCCATTGGCAGCGCATGGGGCTGGCGACGTTCCGTCCGTACTACGGCATCGAGTTCGACGGCGTGGACAACAAAGATGCCAGCGTCTTCCCCGTGACCATTCTGGATCCGACCGGGAAACCGGCAATGGCGATTCTGCACAGACCCCTGTTTCCCGGGACCCGTCCCGAGGAAACGGCGTGCGCCCCGGCATCGCGCGCGGTGGATTTGCCACTGGAGAGCATCTGGATGTCCTACTGCGAACTGAACGCGGATCTTTCCGAGCCCTATCACCTTAGCCACTTCACGTCGCATAGCCGGCTGGCTAGTCCGGTGGCGCCCTGGGAGCGACTCAAGATCGGCGGCGGCACTCCTCCGATCATGACCCGGCACGGATGGCTGGTCGTTTACCACGGCGTCTGCGATGCGGCGAAGTCGAGCGCCGAAACGCCGCATTTGTGCTATTCAGCCGGGGTGCTGATCCTTTCCGAAGATCATCCGCAGGTGATCCGTTATCGTTCGCCGCAGCCGGTGCTGACGCCGGAATTGCCGTCGGAACGCATCGGGACGATCGGCAACGTCGTTTTTCCGACCGCCATCGACCGACGCACCGATCTCGGTTTGCCGGATCGCTACGACGTGTATTACGGGATGGCCGACGACCGGATCGGCGTGGCGCGGCTCGACGTGCCGGAATCTTTGCCGCCCGGGGCTCTCGCCGACCTTTCCCATCCCAAAGGTTTAGTCCAAATCAACGCTCAATCTCAAGCAGGCCGGTCATGAAAACTGTTATTGCTCAGTCTACTGCTAACACAGCCAAGCCGAAATCGCAGCTCAAACCAAATGCCGATTTCAAGTCCCTGCCGCTTCCGGAAGTGGAGAAACAATTGGAGTCATCGCCGGACGGCCTGAGTCAGGACGAGGCGCAGAAACGGCTGATCCAATATGGTCCCAACGAGATCGAAGAACAGAAAACCAATGCGCTGTTGAAATTCCTCGGCTATTTCTGGGGCCCTATTCCATGGATGATCGAAGCGGCGGTGATTCTCTCGGCGGTCGCCCGGCACTGGCCCGATTTTTTCATCATTCTCTTATTGCTGGTCTGCAACGCCGTCGTCGGATTCTGGGAAGAACGCCAGGCCGGCAACGCCATCGCGGCCCTCAAGGCCAAGCTGGCCATCAAGGCGCGGGTGAAACGTGACGGGAAGTGGATCACTTCGGCGGCGCACGAGCTGGTGCCGGGCGATGTTATCCGCGTGCGACTGGGGGACATTGTGCCGGCGGATGCACGCCTGCTGGAGGGTGACTCGGTCGAGGTGGATCAGTCCGCACTGACCGGCGAGTCGTTGCCAGCCACGCGGAATAGCGGCGACGCCGTGTTCTCCGGTTCGATCATTCGCCAGGGCGAGATCGGCGCCTTGGTATACGCCACGGGCACGAACACCTATTTCGGCAAGACCGCGCAATTGGTGCAAGACGCGCATACCGTCAGCCACTTTCAACGGGCGGTGCTGAAGATCGGCAATTATTTGATCATGCTCGCGGTGGCACTGGTCGCCGTGATTGTCATCGTCGCGATTTACCGCGGCGACCCGATCCTCACGACATTGCAGTTCGCGTTGGTGCTGACTGTGGCCGCTATTCCCGTGGCGATGCCCACGGTGTTGTCGGTGACTATGGCGGTCGGCGCGCGCCTTCTGGCCAGGAAAGAGGCGATCGTGAGCCGACTGGTGGCCATCGAGGAATTGGCGGGCGTCGACGTGCTGTGCGCCGACAAGACCGGCACACTGACCCAGAACAAGCTGACGCTGGGCGAGCCGTTCTGCGTCAACGGCATTGCTGGCGACCAGGTCATTATCTGTGCCGCTTTGGCTTCGCGTGCGGAAGACAACGACGTCATCGACATGGCCGTCATTGGCGCCCTGAAGAGCGACCGAGCCTTGCGAGGTTTTCAGGCGGTCCATTTCCAGCCATTCGACCCAGTTCACAAGCGCACCGAGGCCACCGTCAAAGCTGCTGACGGAAAACAGTTCCAGGTGGCCAAGGGACGCCGCAGGTAATTCTAAAAATGTCGGCCAATGCTGCTCTGGTCAAGCCGGACGTTGAGAAGGCCGTCCAGGAATTTGCGGCCCGCGGATTTCGTTCCTTGGGCGTAGCCCGGGCGGACCAGCAAGGCCAGTGGCAGTTTCTTGGGGTGTTGCCGCTTTTTGATCCGCCACGAGAAGATGCGCAGGCCATGATCGCGACTGCTCGCCAGATGGGCGTGACGGTCAAGATGGTGACAGGCGACCAACTGGCCATCGCGCAGGAAACCGCCAAGAAGCTGGGATTGGGCACGAACATTCTCGATGCCAGCGGATTGGGCGATTCCAAACGCGAGGAAACCGAGGCGTCGGGAGCATCCATTGAAAAGGCGGACGGGTTCGCCCAAGTATTTCCCGAGCACAAATTCCACATCGTTGACGTGCTGCAAAAACGTGGGCACATCGTCGGCATGACGGGGGACGGGGTAAATGACGCTCCGGCGCTGAAAAAAGCGGATTGCGGCATCGCCGTTTCGGGCGCGACCGACGCGGCACGTGCCGCGGCGGACATCGTGCTGATGGCGCCGGGCCTGTCGGTAATCATCGACGCGATCAAGGAGAGCCGCCGCATCTTCCAGCGGATGAACAGCTATGCCATCTACCGCATCGCGGAGACGTTGGGCGTGCTGTTGTTCATGACGCTGTCGATTCTGGTATTCAATTTTTACCCGGTGACGGCCGTCATGATCGTGATGCTGGCCCTGCTCAACGACGGCGCAATCCTGTCCATCGCCTATGACAATGTTCCTTACTCGGATAAGCCCGAGGGTTGGAACATGCGATTGGTTCTCGGGATCGCCACGGTTGTGAGCGTCATCGGAGTCATGGACTCGTTTGGCCTGTTTTATCTCGGCGAACGCGTATTTCACCTCGACCGTGCGATCATCCAGACGCTGATGTATTTGAAGCTGTCGGTGGCGGGGCATTTCAAGATTTTCCTCACCCGCACACGCGGGCCATTCTGGTCCACGCGTCCCGCGTGGATTCTGTTGGTGGCCGTGATCGGCACCCAGGTCGTGGCCACATTCATTGCGGTTTACGGGCTATTCATGCCACCCATCGGCTGGGGCTGGGCGCTTGTCGTGTGGGGCTACTCTTTCGTGTGGTTCCTCGTCAATGACCGCGTGAAACTGCTCGGATACCGAATTCTTGATCCCGTCAAAGCCGGCGATTTGGGCCGTGCGGTAAGCGGCCCCGCAGCGCCGCGAATTCAGATCAATCCAACCAACTGAAGGAGCTAAGCGATGTTGAAAACCGAGACGAAGAAGAATCCTCTTGCGCCGGAGCAACTGCGCAAGATTCATGCCTACTGGCGGGCCGCGAATTATCTGTCCGTCGGCCAGATTTATCTTTACGACAACCCCTTGTTGCGCGAGCCTCTGAAGCTCTCGCACGTCAAGCCGCTGGTGGTCGGACACTGGGGCACGACGCCGGGGCAGAATTTCATCTATGTGCATTTGAATCGGGTCATCAAGCAATATGACCTGAATATGTTCTATGTTGCCGGTCCCGGGCACGGAGGCCCGGCACTAGTGGGCAACGTTTATCTCGAAGGCACCTGGAGCGAGATCTATCCGGACGTCACGCAGGACGAAGCCGGGATGAAAAAGCTGTTCAAGCAATTTTCATTTCCCGGTGGTATTTCGAGCCACGTTGCGCCGACGACGCCAGGCTCGATTCACGAAGGTGGCGAGCTTGGCTATTCGCTCAGTCACGCTTTCGGGGCCGTGTTCGATAATCCCGATTTGATCGTCGCCTGCGTCATTGGCGACGGCGAAGCGGAAACAGGCCCCTTGGCCACCGCATGGCATTCCAACAAGTTTCTCAACCCGATCAACGACGGAGCCGTACTGCCGATCCTGCACCTGAATGGCTTCAAGATCAGCAACCCGACCGTTCTGTCCCGCATAGAGCATAAGGAACTAGAGCAATTCCTGCGCGGCTGCGGTTGGACGCCCTACTTCGTTGACGGCGATGATCCGGAAAAGATGCATCAACTTATGGCCGCCACGCTGGAAAAGGTGGTTGACGAAATCCGTGAAATACAAGAGCATGCCCGCGGCAGCCATGACCCCAGTCGGCCGCTCTGGCCGATGATCGTCCTCAAATCACCCAAGGGCTGGACCGGTCCGAAGGTCGTCGACGGCTTGCAAGTCGAGGGAACCTTTCGCGCGCACCAGGTGCCGCTCCTGGTGGATTCCGAACATCCCGAGCACGTCCAGCAGCTTGAAAGCTGGATGAAAAGCTACAAGGCCGAGGAATTGTTCGACGAGAACGGCCGCCTCATTCCGGAATTGGCCGAACTGGCGCCGCAGGGAGACCGACGGATGGGCGCCAATCCGCACACGAACGGCGGAACGCTGATGCGCGACCTGCGCATGCCGGACTTTCATCTGCACGCGGTCAGCGTCCCTTCGCCCGGTGCCGTCGATGGCCAGGATACGCTCGTGCTGGGAAAGTTCCTGCGCGACGTGGCCAAGCTGAATCAGGATAACTTCCGCGTGTTCGGCCCCGACGAGACCCTCTCGAATCTCCTGGGCGCGGTCTTCGAAGTCACCGACCGTCAATGGGATGCCCGGGAAGTCGACGACGACGAGTTCCTCGCCCCGGCCGGACGCGTGCTGGATTCGATGCTCAGCGAACACCAGTGCGAGGGCTGGTTGGAAGGATATCTGCTCACCGGGCGGCACGGGCTGTTCAACAGTTACGAGGCGTTCATCCGCATCATCGATTCGATGTTTAGCCAGCATGCCAAGTGGCTGAAGGTGACGTCGGAACTTCCCTGGCGGCGGAAGATCGCGTCGCTGAACTATCTGCTTGCCTCCCACGTTTGGCAGCAGGATCACAATGGGTTCACGCACCAGGATCCCGGCTTCCTCGATCACGTGATCAACAAGAAGGCCGACATCGTGCCGCGTTTACCTGCCGCCCGATGCCAATTGTCTGCTTTCGGTCTTCGATCACTGCCTGCGCAGCCGGCATTACGTGAACGTGGTGGTGGCCGGCAAGCACGCCCTGCCGCAATGGCTGACCATGGACGCCGCGGTCATCCATTGCACCGAAGGAATCGGCATCTGGCAATGGGCCAGCAACGACCAGGACGCCGAGCCGGACGTGGTGATGGCTTGCTGCGGCGACACGCCCACGCTGGAGGTTCTGGCCGCCGTTTCGATTCTTCGGGAGCATCTGCCCGATCTGAAGATTCGGGTGATCAACGTCGTCGACCTGATGAAGCTGCAACCCCAATCGGAGCACCCGCACGGACTGAGCGACACGGATTACGATTCGCTATTTACCAAGGACAAGCACATCATCTTCGGCTTCCATGGCTACCCTTGGCTGGTCCACCGGCTGACGTACCGCCGAACCAATCACAACCTGCACGTGCGGGGCTACAAGGAAGAGGGGACCATCACGACGGCGTTCGACATCCGAGTGCAGAATGAACTAGATCGCTTTCATTTGGTGCAAGACGTGGTCGACCGTCTGCCTCAGTTGGGGACGAAAGGGGCCAATCTGAAGCAAGCGGTGCAGGACAAGCTCATCGAGCACAAGCATTACATCGCGAAGCACGGCCAGGATTTGCCGGAGATTCGCAATTGGAAATGGGGAAAGAGTCAAACGCCGAATGGGAAACCATTAGCGAACTAAACCTGCGCGCCTGAACCACGCCGATACTGGATTAACCAAAGAGCAAACCTAAGTAATTTACCCCGCTATTCATTTAATGAGGTTCACGATGGCCATTCAACTCAACGAAGAACATGGTGGAAAGATTCTCGTCGTTCACGTCAGCGGGAAGCTGGCAAAAGCCGATTACAAGCACTTTGTGCCCGAGTTTGAACGACTGGTCGCGCAGCACGGAAAACTGCGAGTGCTGTTCGACATGACCGGCTTTCACGGCTGGGAAGCCGGCGGGCTGTGGGAGGACGTCAAGTTCGACGTCAAGCACTTCGGCGACATCGAACGGCTGGCGATGGTCGGAGAGACGAAGTGGGAACACGGCATGGCGGCGTTTTGCAAGCCGTTTACGACGGCCAAAATCCGCTACTTCGATCATGCCGACGCGGCCGCGGCACGAAAGTGGCTGGACGAAGCTATCGCCGCTTGATCCGCAAACGACGCAAATCCGCGCAGGTTCTTTTTCATTGGGCCGCCTGCAATCGGGCGGCGCGACGCGGCGAATACAACTCCGTCATGGAGAACACCCGCGTCTGACAAAATAACGCCGACAAAAGCGGACAAACTGACGAAAGAAGCTCGCGCAATTGCATTTACTTTTTCCGCCGGTCGCTCTACAATAGAATAGATGGTTTGTCGGATGATTCAATGAAGGGCAGCCCAGTCGCTGGGAGGCTCGTCATTAAATAAGCCGGCGTGGCCGCATATCCTTGGGTATGCGGCCACGCCGGCTTATTTTGTTGGCCAAGGGTTGAATCGGCATAAACAAGCCGAGCACCGATTAAAAAGGATCGTCCCATTACCAAAACCGACAACGAAACCGAAGTCGCTTCCCGCAAGTTTGCCCAAGTGTACGACGGGCATTCAAGGATTGGACGAGATCACCGGCGGCGGGCTGCCCCAAGGCCGGCCCACCCTGATTTGCGGCGGCGCCGGCTGCGGCAAGACGTCTGCTGGGGATCGAATTCCTGGTCCGCGGAGCCACGCTGCACGACGAGCCGGGAGTGTTCCTCGCCTTCGAGGAAACCGCGGAAGAACTGGCGCAGAATGTCCGTTCGCTCGGCTTCGACCTGGACGATCTGATCGAGAAAGGGAAGCTGGCGGTCGACTACATTCACATCGAGCGGCAACGAGATCGAGGAGACCGGAGAGTACGACCTCGAGGGATTGTTCATCCGCCTGGGCCATGCGATCGATTCCATCGGCGCCAAGCGGGTCGTGCTCGACACCCTAGAGACGCTGTTCAGCGGCCTGAAGAACGTCGGCATCCTGCGAGCCGAGCTGCGCCGCCTCTTCCGCTGGCTCAAGGACAAGGGAGTCACCGCCGTGATCACCGCCGAGCGGGGCAATGGCACGTTCACCCGGCACGGCATGGAAGAATATGTCTCCGACTGCGTGCTGTTGCTGGATCACCGGATTGAAGGGCAAATCTCGACCCGCCGCTTGCGGATCGTAAAATACCGCGGCTCGTCGCACGGCACCAACGAATTTCCGTTCCTGATCGACGAGGGGGGCATCTCCGTGCTCCCGATCACGTCGCTGCAATTGCAGCACAAGGCATCGTCCGAGCGCATTTCCGTCGGCGTTCCCGCTCTGGACGACATGCTGGGCGGCCAGGGGGTTTACCGCGGCAGCAGCGTTCTGCTGTCCGGCACGGCGGGCGTCGGCAAGACCAGTCTCGCCTGCCATGCCGCCGATGCCTGCTGTCGGCGGGGCGAACGTTGTCTGTATATTTCATTCGAGGAGTCGGAAGCCCAACTGCTCCGCAACATGCGGTCCATCGGCCTCGATTTGGAGCCTTGGGTAAGAACGCGGCTTGCTACGCTTTCATATTGCCCGTCCGACCATGAACGGCCTGGAAATGCACCTGGCCAGCATCCACAAGCAGGTCGAAGCGTTTCAGCCGCATCTGGTAGTCGTCGATCCGATCAGCAACTTCGTATCGGCGGGAACGGCTTCCGAAGCAAGTTCCATGATGATGCGGTTGGTCGATTACTTGAAGGCTCGTCAGATCACGACCATGCTCACGAATCTCGAACGTTTCGGGAGGCGCCCTGGAACAGACGGAATTGGACATTTCGTCGCTCATCGACACCTGGCTGCTCCTGCGGGACATCGAACTCAACGGCGAGCGCAACCGGGGATTGTACATTCTCAAGTCCCGCGGCATGGCCCACAGCAATCAGATCCGGGAATTCCTGCTGACCGACCGGGGCATTCAGCTCACCGAGGTCTATCTGGGGCCGGAAGGGGTTCTCACGGGTTCGACTAGACTGGCCCAGGAAGCCAAGGAGAAGGCGACGGCGGTGCAGCGCAGCCTGGATATCGAAAGGAAGCGGGGAGAATTGGAACGGAGGCAGCAAGCCCTTGAGGCTCAAATCGCCGTTCTCAAGTTGCAATTTCAAACCGACAAGGAAGAAATGGAACGCGACATCGCCTACGAGCAGACCTATTTGGAGAAGCTGGAACAGGGCCGTCACGACATGGCCCGCAGCCGCAAGGCCGATTCCAACGGAATGCACGCATCGCCCAAGAAAGGCCGCAAATGACAATGCAGCCGAAACCGAACGGTCAACCTCATCCGGCGCAGACGGCCAAGCCGAAGCAATGGCAACTGCGCCTGTACGTCGCCGGGCAAACGCCGAAGTCCGTCACGGCGTTCGCCAACCTCAAGCGGATCTGCGAGGAACACCTGGCGGGCGAATTCGAGATCGAGGTGATCGACCTCATCGAGAACCCGCGGTTGGCAAAGGACGACCAGATCGTCGCCATTCCGACTCTGGTGCGGAAACTGCCGGAGCCGATCCGCAAGATCATCGGTGACCTGTCGGATACGGAACGAACGCTGGTCGGCCTGCAACTCCGTTCCTCGATGAAATGAGAAGGCGGCACCGTGAACGATAATGAGCCACGCATCAAGAGCGAGACCGCGACCGAGGCGTTCGAGGAACGAACGGCCAGCCGCTCGAACGAGCGCTACGTCTTGTGTCTGTATATTGCCGGATTGACGCCCCGATCCACGCTGGCGATGGAGCGGATCCGGGCCATCTGCGACCGCTACCTGGCGGGCCGTTATGAACTGACGGTCGTCGATCTGTATTTGCACCCCGAGGCGGCCCGCCAGGCGCAGGTCGTCGTCGCCCCCACGCTGGTCAAGCAAGTCCCGACACCGATGCGGATGTTCATCGGCGACATGACGGACGAGAAGAGGATTCTGCTGGGCCTGAACATCGCTGCTTAAACCGCTATTTAACACTGAAAAGCCGTCATCATGACCACGACGAAGATCAATGACGAACTGCTTGAGGAAAACGAGCGGCTGCGGCTGCGGCTCGAAGAAGCCGAAGCCGTCGTCGAGGCCATCCGAAACGGAATCGTCGATGCGGTCGTCGTCCACTCCAGTCTCCGAGGAGAAGGTCTACACTCTGGAAGGGGCCGATCGTCCGTACCGGCTGCTGGTCGAAGCGATGCAGCAAGGGGTCGCCGTGCTGAATGCGGAGGGCATGATCCTCTACTGCAATCCTTGCCTGGCCGACCTGTTCAAGATGTCCGTGGACAAGGTGATCGGAGGCAGCGTGGACGGTTTGGTGGCGGAAGCCGACCGCTCCGTGTGGACCGACCTGCTGCGAAACGTCGAGAACACGCCGGTCCAGAACGAGATCAGCCTGCGCCGCCAGGACGGGACCGCATTTCCAGCGGCGCTCGCCCTTAGCTCGCTGCCTTTGCGGAAATACTTTCTGCTGATCACCGACCTGAGCAAGCAACGGCAGTACGAGGAACTGCTCGTATCCAAAGCGGCGCTGCGGGACTCCGAGATTCGCTATCGGCGGGTTTTCGAGACGGCCAAAGACGGCATCCTGATCCTGGACAATCAGACCGGTAGAATCACCGACGCCAATCCGTTCATGAGCGATCTGCTGGGATACTCCCACGAGCATTTCCTGGGCAAGGAACTTTGGGAGATCGGCCTGTTCAGCGACAAATCGGCCAATGAAGACGCCGTGCGAGAACTGCAACAGAATGGCTACATCCGTTACGAGCACTTGCCCCTGGAAACCCAACACGGCGAGAAGGCCGAGGTCGAGTTCGTCAGCAACATCTATCAAGCGGACGGCCGGACCGTCGCTCAGTGCAACATCCGGGACATCAGCGACCGAAGCCGCCTGGAGCGACGATTGAAGGAGCAGACAGAAGCCTTGGCCGATCTGCACCGCCGCAAGGACGAATTCCTGGCGATGCTCAGTCACGAACTGCGCAACCCCCTTGCTCCCATCTCCAACGCCGTGCATCTGCTGCGGCTGCGGAAGAACGAGGACCCGATCCAACAGAAGGCCCACTCGATCATCGAGCGTCAGTTGGCGCAACTGACGCGTCTGGTCGACGACTTGATGGAAGTGTCGCGCATCACCACCGGCAGAATCCACCTAAAGCAAGAGCGGGTGGCACTCAACGGCATCGTGGAAAACGGCGTGGAGACGGTGCGCACGCTGATTGGCCAATGCCGGCACGAACTGACGGTGTCGCTGCCGCCGCAGCCGATCTGGCTGCACGCCGACGCTTCGCGGCTGGAGCAGGTGGTGGTGAACTTGCTCACCAATGCCGCCAAGTACACCAACGAGGGAGGGCACATTTGGGTGTCCCTCGAGGAAGACGGGCAGGATTGTCTCGTGAAGGTTCGCGACACGGGGGTCGGGATCGCTCCCGAACTGCTGCCCCGCATCTTCGACCTGTTCACGCAAGCGGAGCGTTCGCTGGACCGCTCGCAAGGCGGGCTGGGCATCGGACTGGCGCTGGTGCAGCGGCTGGTGGAAATGCACGGAGGAACGGTCGCGGTTCAGAGCATTTTCGGGCACGGCAGCGAGTTCGTCGTGCGCCTGCCGATGGCGGCGGCTCCAGAACCGTCGCCGGTCGTCGCCGCAGAGGCCGGGCCAAACGGATCCTCACTGCGGGTGATGGTGGTGGACGACAGCGTGGATACCGCCGAGACCGTGGCGATGCTGCTAAAAGTGTGGGGGCATGACGTTCGCATGGTTCACGATGGCCCGTCGGTGCTGCAGGCGGCCCTCGATTACCGCCCGCAGGTCGTGCTGATGGACATCGGCTTGCCGGGTCTCGACGGTTGTGGGGTGGCGACGCTGCTGCGTCGGCAGCCGGAGCTCTCCGGCGTGGTGCTGGTAGCCATGACCGGGTACGGGCAAGAGTCGGACCGCCAGCGTTCACTGGACGCCGGCTTCGACCACCACATGGTCAAGCCCGCCGACTTCCGGATAGTGCAACAGATCCTGGCGGCCATCTCGACGAAGGCGAGTTGACGCCCACCGGAGTGAAATGACGATCTCGCCGGTTCGGAATCACTAAAGCCGTGTATCGACGGAATGAAGGCGCCTATGGCCACCACCAAGACGATGCTGCGAGTTTTGATCGTCGACGACAACCGCGACGGGGCCGACACGCTTGGCCTTGTGGCCGAAGAACTCGGCAACCGCGTGCATGTGACCTACGGAGGGTTGCAGGCATTGGATGTTGCGGTCGCGTTTCGGCCCGATCTGATGCTCGTCGATCTGGCCATGCCCGACATGGACGGCTGTTGTCTCGTGAAGCAGTTTCGCGAGATTCCCGCCTTCGCGCATACGAGGATCGTAGCCGTCACCGGCCATGCCGACCAGGGCCATAGATCCTTGGCAATGAAGGCCGGGTTCGATTCGATATTTGCAAAACCCGTTTCTCTGGACGAAATCGAGGCGGTATTGGCCAGCGTCTCGGTGGCGCTGGCGAACCAGGCGTCCATACGTTCGGATGAGCGAGAGGGTCTTGGCGCCGGCCGGCGATTGCCGATCGACAAGGCACGACGCATCCGGAGCGCTCGCAAATCGAAGACCCTGACCCAAGCGGAAAGCGAAGCGACCATCTGCGAAGGGATCGAACATTTTCAAGAAGAATTCCTCGGATGGAGATCCAAGCAGATACGCGCCAACTTCATCAAGGATTTGCTGGTGATTCGCATTCTTGGCGCTTTGACGCTTGCCGAACGACAGCTCAGCAAGGCGTTGCCGTCGGAAAAAGGCCGGGACCTCGTCAAGCAAGTCAGGAAGCAACTGCTGAAGCTGGCGCGTCCGATGTTGGAATCGCTGGTGTACGAGGTCGCCGGCGTGAAGGCTTTGAGCATGCACCACGACCTCAGCACCGTGACCGGCGAAGAAGTGGTCGTATTTTCTCTGGCCGAAATGCCTCGCTTCGGGTAAAGATCGACCAAAACAATAAAGAGGACTTTTCATGTCGAAGGATCATGGCGTATGGTCAAAAAACTCGGCCGCGATGCAACTGCGGAGTAGAATGGGACTTGGATACAGGCCGAAGAACGTGATTTCGGCCCGGTGAGGAAGGACTTTCGGTACCGGATGCTTGCGATGACCCCCTGGCGCTGGTGCCTCCATGAGCCGCGCTTTCCACCCTTGGCAGTTGCTCGTGACGATTCTAGCCGGTTGGATGAACGAGCAGCAGCAACAGCTACAGCTAATCGAGTACCTCCGGACTGAGAACCAGGTACTCAAGGAGACGCACGGTAGGAAACGGATTGCCCTCAACGACGACCAAAGGCGGCGGCTGGCCGTTAAAGGAAAGGTCTTGGGACGTAAGCTACTTGGCGAAATCGGCACGTTGGTCACGCCGGACACCATTCTACGCTGGCATCGCATGCTGGTAGCCGAAAAATGGAACCATGTCGACAAGCGGAAAGCGGGCGGACGGCGGTGGCGGCGGGCTTGGTCGGGCGGCTTTGCGTTCGCTAGCCGGGGGTGGTTGTCCGGCGGCGTTCATCGGCTCGGTTTTGGCTGTCTGGCCTCGGCGCTGAGGCGCAGTTCTCCGTGTTGGCGGTAGAGCCGATATTCGCCGATCAGACGGTTGGCCGGCGAACTGGTGGATCCCCGCCGCCAAGAATTGATTCGCAACCAATTGGTCGAACTGCTGCGCGAACGGGTCTATGCGTTGGCCTTGGGGTACTCGGCCCAAGACAACGCCGATCGACTGGCTCACGATCCGGCCATGAAACTGGCCAGGGCCATCGCGCACTTTGAGAGATCTGGGCTGACACGGCAAGTCGGCTTGCGATACAACCAGACGCTTTCGGACACCCCGTTTGTACCAGAAAACGGGCCGCCGTTATGCAATTCGACAAGGAGACAACCGCCCGATCTGCTCGTACAACTCCGCCGCGATCCGCTCGTTCGCCGCGCCCTTCTTGGCCACGGGCATCTCGAACACTCCGGCCGCTCCCTCCGTGAGTTGCTTCTTCCACAACGCGATCTACGTCAGATGAACCTTGTGCTGCGATGCCAAGCGTCGAATCCTTGGTGAATGCCGCGCGGCTGAAATCCAGAGGGAGGGCAAGGAGTGCCCTTGTCCGGTCGACACGTATCTAATCCTGAAACGTGTCGGGTAGTAAGTCGGCCTTGAAGGCAGGTTTCGGTGTAGCAAAATGTAGTTGATTACACGGAAGCCGCGCGAATCGCCAGTGATCGGCAGTAATTTGGAAAACGACCATTGTCACCAGAAAACAAGAGATTATTCGGCACAGTCACGTGCAACGGACCGGTGGGTCATACTTATCATCCGCTTGGACTGGCACGAGGTTTGCGCGAGTGTTCGACTCCACTCTGCGCGCCAGAGCAGTATTGTCGTTTATAGTTTCGCGGCCAGTGAGAGCCAATGCCGCGGGTGCTGGCAAAAAGCGCCGATACGCAAAAGACGGGGCGCACGCCGATCGGAGCCGAAGCGGAATATGATCGTTATCTCTCAGTTACCCTGCCGTTGGTTGCTCGGACCCATTTCGGGTAACACTTTGGGTAACAGCAGCTCAAAATCGCTTGTTGCCGCAAAAAGAAGAAAGCCGTAAACCCTTGCGGATTCGCGGCTTACAAAATGCTCCCTGTTGGACTTGAACCAACAACCCTCTGATTAAGAGTCAGATGCTCTGCCAATTGAGCTAAGGGAGCCTTTGCGGGACAGCGCCCGCGCGGAAGGAACCATAGTACCCGTTGCCGGCCCTCTTCAGCAAGTGGGTTGCCGGGGTTGCCCGCCTCAAAAGCCGGTCAAAGACGCCGCGATTCCGCTACCGACACCTAGTCGAACGTCACGAAAGACGGCCCTCGATCGTAGCGGATTTCCCTTTTCTCTACCCAGTTCGGTCGATTCCTTCAGGGGGCTGCGAGATCAGAACAAACCGCTTCAAGACGGCCGCCGTTGAACCAGCGCGTGCCGGCTAGCCGGCGGTCGGCCATGAACCTCGAACTTTGGGCAGCGGAATGTGTCTGGTTTTCGTGGCCGCTGCGCCGCGAAAACGTCGATCTCGTCGCATTGCACCTCCGGTCACAAGCCGCCATCATGGGCGCGTGAGCTTTTTAACGGATAAGCCAAACTGGCCCGGCGTTCTGAAACCATTGAGCGTCCAGGAACGATGAGTATGTCATCCGACGACCGTGCGCTCGTGGTCAGCCCTCGGCTGCGGATTCCGCTGAGCGAGTTGGAATTTTCCTTTGTTCGCAGCTCCGGTCCCGGTGGCCAAAACGTGAACAAGGTGAATAGCAAAGCCGTTTTGCGCTGGCAAGCGTTGGCCAGCCCCTCGCTGCCGGCCGATGTGCGCGAGCGGCTGGTGGCCCGGTATCGGCCGCGTCTCACGGCTGACGGCGAACTGCTGATTGTCAGTCAGCGATATCGGGACCAGGGGCGCAATATTGACGATTGTCTGGAGAAACTCCGAGAGTTGCTGGCCGGCGTGTCCGTAGCCCCGAAAAAACGCCGGCCCACACGCCCCGGCCGCGCCGCGAAACAACGGCGGCTCGATTCAAAACGGGCGGAATCCAACAAGAAAAATCTGCGGCGGAAGCCCGATCGCGACGACTAGTAGACGAACCGGCCTGAAGCGACGGTTGCAAGCTAACCGACCTTCGCCGCTGCGAAATAACGGTGGATTTATAAGGAAGGCAGGAACGGAAGAACTCAGGAAACAATGCATTTGGGACCGAGCCCGCAGCGCAAGCAAGGGACCGCGATTTTCAGTGTTTCTTGCTTGCGCTGCGGGCTCCTGATCTTTTAGTCCGGCTACACTTCAATGCCCCTTCGGCGCCCCATTGGGTTTTGTCCCACTCGGCGGCAAAGGCACTTCGCGAGCCGCCAGCAGCGAATCGGCGAGTCGGGTCGTGGACTGGTCGTCGTTCGACCACAGGGCAGCCAGATTCCCCTGAATACGTCGATCCGCGGTGAGCAGATAATACTTGCCGGCAGCCAGATCCTGTGCGCCGGAGTTGGAACCGTGTTCGCCCGACGCGCCGTGGTCTTGATGCGCCAATAAGTCGTCGAGCCTGTGCAGCACGCAGGCGGAGACATAGATCTCGTTTGCCGCGTCCGCGATGCGGCCCAATTGATACTGCCGATCGAGCACCGCTTCCTGATAAGTCCGCAACAGCCGTTCCACGTTCGAACCGAACAAGCCGACGAGTCGGCCCAGTCGCGCGGCTTCGGGCTGCAGTTCGGCCTGGTCGACGGCAATCGAAGGGGATGAGAAAAGGGCTTCCAAACGCCGGCCGGCAAACTGACTCAGGCGGCCGATATTGCGCAGCGGGTGATGGGCCGCGTCGAGCACGTTCTTGAGTTCCAGGCCCACATCGCGCATGCCAACCAGCGCGGTGAAGACACGGAGCACGTCGTTGGCCCCCTCGCCAATCATGTTGATGCGGGCGTCCCGCATCATGCGTTCGTAGGGCTCGTCGGTAAAATAGGCCTTGCCGCCGAAGATCTGAATGGTGTCGTTGATGATCCGCCAAAGAACGTCGGTGGAGAATACCTTGAGCATTGCCGTTTCGAGCATGTAGTCATCCGCGCCGGAGTCGATCAGGGCCGCAGTTTGGTAGGTGGCCGACTCCATCGCGAAGGCCCCGGCGGCCATGTAGGCCAGCTTCTCTTTGACCAGTTCGAACGACGCCAGTGGCTGCTGAAACTGCACGCGCGACAGGGCGTGCATGCGGGCCCGTTCGACGCAAAACTTGGCCGCGCCGGTGCAACTCGCTCCGAACGTCGTGCGGCCGAAGTCCAACACGGTAAGAGCGACTTTGAGTCCCTTGCCAAGTTGACCGAGAACGTTCTCCTTGGGAACGAACATGTCGTGAAAGGCCAGCCGCGCCGTCGCCGTGCCTCGGACGCCGCATTTGGGCATTCGCTGCTCGACCACTTCGAAGCCCGGCATATCGGGCGTGACAAGGAAGGCGGTAATCTTCGTTTCCCGGCTCCCCGGCACCGGCGTGCGCGCCATAACGGTGAGCACGTGCGCGATGCCGCCGTTGGTAATCCAGCGCTTGGTGCCGTTGAGCAGAAAACCTCGCCCGTCCGGGGTGGGAACGGCGGACGTTTGCACATTCGCCGCGTCGCTGCCGGCCTCGGGCTCCGTCAGGGCAAAGGCGCTGATCCACTCTCCGCTGGCGAGCTTGGGCAGCCACCGCGCCTGCTGCTCCGGGGTACCGAACAGCACCAGGGCTCGTGGACCAATCGAATGGTGCGCGTTGACGAAAAGTGCCGTGCTTGCGCAATGCCCTCCCAGCACTTCGATCAGCCGGCAGTAAGACGTTTGATTTAAGCCGTGTCCGCCAAATTCTTCCGGCAAACAAGCGCCCAACACGCCGAGGATTCCCAGCCCACGCACTACCGAGTCCGGGATTTCTGCATTGCGGTCGATGGCTACCGGATCGATTTGCTCCTGGCAAAACGTGCGCAGCGAGGTCACTTTGCGGTCCAGTTCCTGGCCGGTGTGGAATGGGTAGGGCAAGAGTTTCGGTTGCAGGTAGCGACCGAAATAAAGTCCCTTCGCGAAGCCGATGCCGGCCTGACGATCGGCGAGCAATTCCTCGGCTTCAGCCATTTGTTGTTCACGATTCGGCCCGTGCATAGTGCGCTTCCTGCAAGCGGCTGAATAGGAAACTCGCGACGGCTAAAGGTTGCCGCGGCGCGATCGCTGATCTACGGCCGCCTGGCGTAAATCGCGGTGGGCTCCCTGACGAGAATAGCGAGCAACGCTCCGTGCCAGCGACCAATCGGCATGGTCCCTTTTGAGGGTGGCGATCCGTAAGAATTATCGCCCGCACGCTTCGGAAAAGCAAAGTAAACCAAGGTATTGACCCAGAAAGTGTTTGCGACGGCGGTTAATTCATCGTTCTCCCCGCAACCGCTCTGAAACGACCTGCAACCTTGCTGCCAGCTCAATCTGCTGGCACTTTAAGAGATTCGGCCTTTGAGGCCTCGGCTGACCGGGCAATTTCTTGCGGCTTCGTCGAGCTTGGCGAGGTTGACGGCATTATGGCCCCCCATCGAGCAGCTACCACCTCAGAAGCGGCAAAGCAGGAAAGTTCCGGCATGCGCCGGCTCGATGATACCTGGGCCGGGGTACGATCCGGCGTGGCATGCGAAGATTATCGAACAGCAGGTGGTGGCAAATCGCCACGCGCCGCGCTGCCATGAGACATCACGAAACCAAGAGTGAGGGATCGCCATGAATCGGGTTGCCATCTATTTAGTATTGGTGGGTGCGTCACTGGCTTTTGCTCCCTCGGCTCAAGCCGGCGGTTGCGGCTGCGAACGCTGCGACTTCTGCGGCTGCCATTGCCAGTGTGAAAAGACTTGCAAGTTGATCGTGGGTACCAAGATCGTGCCCAAGGTCACGTACTGTGCGGAATGCGAAGACATTTGCATTCCGGGTCCCAGCAGGCCGTGTGGAAAGACCTGCGACTGCGACGTGAACCCCTGCACGGGTTGCGTTGAACACCACAAGACAATCAACTGGATTCCCAATCCGTGCGGTTGCATTCGCACCAAAGCGAAGCTGGTGAAGATTGAAACTCCCAAGAAAGTGCCGACCTACAAGTGGGTCGTGGTACGAGTTTGCGGCAACTGCGCGAAATGCGGTCATCTGTCCCAAAACGGACCCATCTCCGAATCGCAACTCGCCGTTGACACCGACAAGGTCCAAGTAGAAGCACCGGCCGACGAAGCCAGCCCGGTGGTGCAAGCATCGGCCACCGAAGCAATCAGCTCGCAACCCGAGAAGAAGGAAGAACTGGCCTCTCCGGCCCTGATCGTGAAGAGCAAACTAATGTCCTTGCTGGGCAAATAAATTCTCGCCTCGCAGTGGCCGCGGGCCGGGGAAACGTCCCTGGGTCGGCTGGCCCCAACCTGGACAATCCGTTTAGCATTAGCGGGACTTGAACACGTGCGAAGCCAAGAGCTTTGCCAGTTCAAGTCCCGCTATGCATTTGGCTTGTCCCGTCGGTGCGCCAACCGCGAAAACGCCAGTCCGTTCCAACAAGAAAGTGGACGGCCGGAACCGTACGATTGACCGTAAGACGCGTGGCGATATGCGCTTGCTTCGACCGGCCGGAACTGCGGAAGCAGTAGCCATTCCGAGTACGGGCTTCTATAATTGGGAGGTGAAATCGGAGCAGAGTCG
Organism: uncultured Planctomycetia bacterium; assembly: GCA_963807715.1. GTDB lineage: Bacteria > Planctomycetota > Planctomycetia > Pirellulales > PALSA-1355 > CAWECK01. The sequence continues at coordinate 1,287,411 of CAWECK010000002.1, read as the reverse complement.
AACCGATAGCGAGCCTCAATTATGGCCCGGCGTCAAGACATCGATCGCCTTCTTAAGCAGTGGCCTTATCAACCAGGCGAGGTGTGTGCGCCTTGTGCGGGCCAGCGACGGGCGGGAAGTCTTGCAGATGCGCGTTGAAATGGGCATTTTGCAGCTCGAAGTCGAGAATCGGCCCGACGGGCAACATCCGGAAGGTTCGGACACCTACTTCGATTATTTGCTGGGGCAAGCCGTGCTAAAAGGGGACGGCTTTGAACTGAACCAGGACCAGTGTGCGGCGGCCGATCGGGAGTTTTTGCAGTTTTATCATCGCCGGATCTGTTGGCTGGCACTGCGGCAATTCCGACGCGCGGTGCGCGATGCCGATCACAGCCTGGCGTTTATGGACTTTGTCCGGGCACATTCGCCGGACGAGGAATGGACGCTGTCGCACGAGCAATACCGCCCGTTCGTGCTGTTTCATCGTACGCAGGCGGCCACGCTGGCTACGCTCGAGGAAGTCGGCCCCGAGGCGGCGTTGGTGGAACTTGGGCGCGGCTTGCAGCGGTTCCGCGAAGTGTTCGCGGAGTATGACGCCGAGGACCAGTACGAAGACGACGAGCTCGTCCAGCGGCTAGTGGAACTAAAAGAAACGCTACGGCGGCAGTACGACCTGCAACCGAGCCTGGCCGATCAACTGGCCGAAGCCGTGGCCGCCGAAGAATACGAATTGGCAGCCAAACTGCGCGATGAACTGACCCGGCAAAAACGCAAGTCGGTTTGACACGGTTCTTGTCGTTGCACCTTCTCTGGTTTCTGCCTCGGCTGCGCGGCTCTGCCAGCACCGTATTCCATGGCAGAGTTTCCCGGTATTGGCGGAAAATCCCTGTTTGACACCCGGGGCTCGGAAACTCTCGCAGTGGAAGCGGCACTAACACCGATCTTTGCGCGGCAAACTTGTCGGAATGTTTGCAATGGCCGATTGTAACAACGGCTTGTAAATTTGTACACCACGACCAGTGTACAAAAACCGCCGATCACTCCATCACCGCGTCGCCACGGCAGTTGCGTTGTTCATGTCCACGCTGCCAACGATTGGCACGACGCGTGCATTATAAGAAAAGCGTCAGTCAGACAAGACCAGAAACAAAGCAAAGGAGTGTCACCATGTTGGTGCTCAGCCGCAAAGCCGATCAGCAGATTCAAATCGGGCCGAACATCACGATCACCATCTTGAAGGTCAAAGGGTTGGCGGTGCGCATCGGCATCGAAGCCCCCAGCGACGTCAAGGTGATGCGCACCGAGCTGGCGGAACGTATGGCCGCGGAGGCCGCCGGATCCTCTCCCCAAGGCGTAGAAAACAACAAGAAAAAGCGACGCGGCTCCGCCGACCGCAGCCAAAACCATCCCGGCGAAACCTACCCTTCGCCATCGACCGAACCGTCCGCCGAGTCGCCCCGATGCCGTGTTCCGCGCTTACGATTGACACCTCCGGATAATCACCCGTTGCGGTGCGGACCGGCATCGGCGGCGGACGGTTTAGCGCGAACGACAGTCAGCGGAAACCTGATGACCTGATCCTGCGGCGCGAGCGTCTGGGATGAATCCTTCAACACGCTGCCGAGCCAATTGCAGCGTGGCTCGTGGATTCGCCTCGGGCGCTGGCGCTGGGCGAAAAAAAAGAGCCGCGCGCGGCGGCAAGGGCGGCCGAGGGGCTCGGGGTGGCTGTAGCAGCCAGTCGCCGACAAGACCCGAGCCTTGTCGTCGCGGGAGGCTTGGGCATGAGTCAGGGCGGCATTACCCATCACTCCTTATCGGCCACGCTATCTCGGTTCAATCAACATTCGTAAAAGTTCATACCGTCCAGATTGAAATTCGAGGTGTGGAATCCGGAGTTGGAGTCAATCCCCCCCGGGCTGACGCCCGGGGGGGAGATTCTCATTCTGGCAACGACACTAGCCTGCTTTTCGTAGCATCCGCTGCTCCGGCCCTGTGGCAACCTTTCCCGCGATCGAAACATCCGCGGGTCTGGCGGGGAGCGGCAAACCCACCGTTGCCGCGGCGGGGCCGGCCACGCTCGCGACGTTGCTCGTGGCCGTAGCGGTGCAATCCAACGCAAGGTTGATCGCTTCACGAACTTCGCTTTCGACCACTCGGCAATCCATCAGGTTGGTCAGCTTGACCCAGAAGTGCAGCTCGAACGACAAATCAGTTTTGCTGAACCCCTGGAAAAGGACCACCGGGCCCGGTTCGGCGAGCACTTTGGCATGCCTGGTCGCGGTATGGAGCAAGCGGCAGCGGACTTCGGCAACGGACAAACTCGGCGCGAGGGTGACGCCGATGGCCGTGCGCACCAGGCTGTCGGAGAGGGTCAGGTTGGTGACCTTGTCTTCCAACAACTTGCTGTTCGGTACCACGATCTCGTGATTCTCCAAAGTCCGCACGCGGGTGCTGCGGGCGCCGATCCGTTCCACAGTACCTTGTTTGCCGTCGATATCCACCAGGTCTCCCACGCGCAGCGGTTGCTCCGCCAGCAGAATCAACCCGCTGATGAAGTTATTGACGATGTTCTGGCTGCCGAAGCCGATGCCGATCGCGGCGGCTCCGCCCAGGAAGGTGAAAGCCGCGAACGGCAGGTTCACCAGTTCCAGGGAAACCAGGCAGAACAGAACGCAAAGGGCATAGAACATGATCGACTGCACGGCGTGCGTCGCACCGTCGTTCAGTCCCAGACGGGGCAGGATCTGCCGGCCGAAGATGCCGCTCACCAGCCGCGCCAACAACAGGCCCACGAACAGGTAAAACACGCCGCTGGAAATCTTGCCGACGGTAACCGGCCGATCATCGACCGAAGCCAGCTCGTAATTCCAGAATGTGGTGATAGCCTGACGGGCCGCCACCAGGCGGTCGGCGGTTGTTTCCGTCGGACTGCCGGCTTGCAAGTCCTCGAGAAAACGTTGCAGCGATCGCTGGCCGGTCTGCAACTGCAAGAGGTTGGTTTCATAGAGTTCGCCCAACCGCTGCAAATGCCGGGTCCGCATTTCGATCCAGGGCTTGAGTTGTTCGTCTTGGTTCACGGTTGAGTGGCGCAGCAGGGCCGATTGATCGACGTGAATCTCCTGCAGTCGCAATCCGCGCGAGTGTTGCAGCGACTTGCGCCGATTCAAGCTCTCAACGACCTGGTCGCGCCACTGGGCGATCGACTCTTTGCTGGCTTTGCCGTTGGCCAATTCGTAGCGGCAGGTGAATAAGTGCCTGAAGTGTTCCATCTCGACCAGCCGCTGGTTGACGAGCGCGATCTCCTCGCAATGCGCGCGGCGGGTTAACTGGTATGCCGCCGTGGCTGCGTCCACCACCGCGGCACTCGCGTGTTTCTGCTGCAAGTTGGCCAGCGTCTCTTGCTCGTCGGCTTCATGCCGGTGGAGTGATTTTTGAGCAGCCTTCAGTCGTTCCCGGCACTCGTCCCGGTTCGTGTTCAGCAACTCGAGACGCGACTGAAAGTCCCGTTCGGTGAACTTGGCCCCCTTGGAGATAATCGTGACTTTTTCCTGCAAATAGTCGCGCCGCATTTTGTCCATCGCTTCCCGACTAGTGGCAACTTCAATCTCCGCTCGCCGCAGCGCCACCGTTTCAGTGGCGATGGTGCTCTTCAGTTCCGCCAACTGCAGCACGCGCGCCAGGGCCGCCTGTTGACCGGCGTCCTTGTTGTCCTGTACGGCCTCGTGGGCCGCCCGCCGCTGGCGCTCGCATTCCTCGAAGTTCTCGCGCGGTTTGCAACATGTCTTGAGCGGAGGTCAGATTCGTATGGATCGACTCGGCACGATCGTTTTCGGCCCCCAGTTGATCGCGTATATCCTCCAGCAGCAGGAACGAATAGGGCTTGGGCTCCGCCGGACCCAAGTTGTGCAACGACTCCGCTTCCTCTGCGAGCTTTTTCTTTTCCTGTTCCAGCGCCGCGTGCTCGTCGCTGCTCGCCTGCTGCTGGATATAAACCAGGTCGAGCGACTCGAGCAGATCCAGTTCGTCTTCCGAGGTCGGCTCCGTGGGGGACGGCTGGCCCTTGGACGGCGCAGTGCTCGCTGGCTCGGACAGCTTGGCAATTCGTTCCGAGATTTTGGCCCGCTTGCCCGCAATTTCATCCACGGCAGTTTGCACACTGGCGGGAGGGGCAGCCAGCGGGGCGGCGGCCAGGGTCGCTCGCGGGTTAAGCCCCGCGACTGTCGACAGCAAACCGCAAACGCCGAGTAGAACGCCACAGCGGGCGATACCGGCAGTGAAACCAGTAAGGAGGAGAATTCGGAGATTGAACATGCGTCGGTCCATCATGTAAGAAGAAACAGAAGCCACGCCACGCGACGAAGCACGGGGTGCCCACGGGACCGAGAAGAGTACTCGAAGAGTGGCGGCGCGACCAGGGGAATCTGTGTTGGCACAGCACTGCTATCATCGGCAATAGACAGCGCAATCGAGCCAAGTAATCCGTATGCGGCTTAGCCGCGCAATGCCATTCCAATAAAAGGCCCGCCGCAACCGCTGGAAAAGCGCCACGGACCAAAAAAATCCCTGGGCTGCGCGGGCCCAGGGATTATCGCCATTGCTCAAAAATCATCGCAGCTAAAAACTCGTGGTCGCAGGCCGTCGGCGCGCGAGAGACAACGGCGAGTTGACCGTAGTGGAGCTTAGCAGCAGCAGACCGGCATGCCGTTCATGCAAACGCAGCACATGCAACCGGCAGCCATGCACTTCGTCATGCAGTCGCAGCAGGCCTGGCACATTTCGCAGCAGGCCTTATCGCCGCTGGTGCAAGTGAAGCACACGCCGTCTTTGGTGTTGGTGCATTCGCACTTGCACATGCACATGTTGCATTGGCACATCACCATGCCGTTCATCATGCAGCAGCAACTGCACATGCCGCCGGCCATCATCTTGCACAGGCTTTGCAGCATGGCGCAAGACATCTCGTCATCGCACTTGCAGGTCATCTTCATGCCGCCAGCGCACTTTTCCATCTTCATGGTGCAACGGGGCACCATGGCCATGCCAGCCGGTGCGCCAGGCATGGCGCCTGGCATTCCCATCGTCGGCATTGAGCTTCCCATCGTTCCGAGCGTGCCCTTGTCCATCATCATCATGGTCATCGTCGAGACTCCTTTAGAGTTGACCTCGGACTGAGCTCACCGCCGCTCCGGATCCTCCGGGCAGAATGAAGGCAAGATGCTCGGGCCGAGGCCGGTTTTAGCGCGCCTCTGGTCAGCCCAGTCGGCCACGCCGATACTTCCGTGAAACCTCCCGAATCTCGGGTTGGTATGGGTTTGATGCGGTGAATATACCAACGGCGACTAAAGTCGCAAATCTGTATTATAAAAGGACTTAAAATATTACAAACTCGATCATCATCGTAGTGTTTAGGGTCGAGCCAAGCTTTGGCATAACGTGAACATCCCTAACCTTCGACGCGAGGCCGTGATAGGATTCCTCGGCCGGATGTCGGCCGTTCGTCGTATCGCTGCTCGCTGCCGCATACTAACGGCCTCGCTTCATGAAGAAGAAAATCTCGAACCATTCCCGACTGCTTGTACTAGCGTCACGATTTCACCGCCACGCGTAACCCACGCAATTCCGTGAGAATCGGACCGGTTAGCGCGCTTTCGAGAGCTGCTAGCGCGCGGGCGACCGTGGCCCCATCGAGCACGCGATGGTCGTAGACCAGCCGTACGTCGACGTCTCCTTGCTCGTCGATAATTCCGTAGTTCAGCACGAAGGTCAGCGGCGACAGCGGGTGGAGCGACTCGGCGCCCAAACTCGAATAGACGCTTACCCCAAAGGTGCCATACTGCCGCGACCGGAAGTAGCCGCCGCCATTCAGCGCGTACCACCACAAGAGATACCGTAGTGGCCACGGCAGGAGACTGATCCACAACCCCAGACGCGCGAGTCCCATGTTCGCCTTGGGCGAGCTGGCAAACCACTTCAAATAGCGCTCGATGGCAACCAGTTTATGGGCATTCGGCCGTCGCAACTTGGCGAAGAACACCGCGGTTTCTTTGCCCACCGGCTTTTCGACGGCCACCGAGGCGATGCTGATGGGATGCTCGTACAAGTGTCCCCAGGGAAGCTCCAGGTAACTCCGGCGCAACTCCGGCGCGTCGGCCGCGACGATGGCAAACGCCTTGGCAAAGATGGCGGGCCAGCTCGGTCGGGACGAAGCCTCGCGCCGTGCCGCAACGACTTCCCCCAGCCGCATCCGGCGCTGTACCGGGATACTCGGCAGCTTGCGCGAAAAGTGCATCAGGTCGCAAATCATGACCCGATGCACGGACAGCGAAACCCAGCGACCCTGCTTTTCTTGCATGCCTGTCCTTTGGCGTAAAAGATCGCCCGACTCAATGATCGTCAAGCTAATCATTCCGGGTCGCGATCGACAAGATGAACTGTGCCACACGACCGCATAATGCAGCCGTATTTCAGGCCAGATATTAAGATTTGGCCAAGGCTGTATGAGCCGATACGCCGATCGTCGGCCCGTCACCGCCTACTGCCTCCAGCCTGAGCGGCGATGTCACTGCGCTGCACGATACAAGACCGGATTGAGCGGCGTGTCGGCCACTTCGCCGATGCGTGCCCCCGGCAACCAGGTTTTCAGGTCCGCGATTTGGTTCTTATTTTTCGGCTGGATGACGCGAGCGTCCTGGTCGAAGTAAATAATCGTGATCACTTCGCGCGGGCGGTTCGTCGCGTTGGCACCCGCCCGATGAAACGTCCAGCCGTAATGGAAACTGACCTCGCCCAGATCGAATGGCTCGTCGATCAGCTTGCTGCGGTCCTTGAGGGTCTGACCGAGCGTTTGTTCGCTTTCGTCGCTGATCTCCAAGTCACGGCCGAACTCGAAGCGGTGGCTGCCGGCGCTAAAGGCCAGCGGCCCCAATTCCATGGGCGTGGCTTGCAAGGGAATCCAGACGGTGACGGTGTTGTCGGAGTCGAGAGGCCAGTAATACTGATCGGCATGCCAAGGCGTGACGCCACCTCCCGGCTCCTTATAAAGCGCCTGGTCGTGATACAGCCGCACGCCCCGGCAACCCATCAACTCCGCCGCCATCCGCGCCAGCCGTTTCGAATAGACAAATTCCTGCACGACCTGGCTATGCGTCCACAGGTTCATGATCTGCAAGAATGCCTTTTCATACGTCGTTCGCTGCTCCATGGGGAGTTGCATCGTATTCAACTCGAGGACCTTCGCGCTAATCTCGCGCCCGTAGTGCGCGAAGGTCTCGGCGGACAGCACGTTCTTGAGCTTGATGTAGCCCTGCTGGCGAAAGAATCGGACCTGGTCCGGCGTGAGCGGATAGTGGCTTTCAAGGTCCAAGCCAGACCGTGTTGTTGCGATCAAACCAGCGGGAGCGGTCGTCATGCGGATCTCCTGTCGTCAGAGCGGGCGAAACGGGGCTAATGGAACGGGGCGCGGCCCGAGAACAATATAATGCCGCAGCCGATTCCACGGAATCGGCGCTAGATCAAACTCCGCCTATGGCGCCGGCCTGCGCCAGCTTGAAGGCTCGCTTGCGTACCGCTCTAATGGTGGAGTCACGCCAATCCCCATTCCTTTCGCCATCCGCCTGCTGGCCGACGGTTACGACGTCCGCACGGAACTGGAGATGCTTGCCCACAAGGACGTTCGGCGCGCGCGACGACCATGATCGATACGTATGTCTTGAACCGCGGCGGACCATTGGGTCCGCCGGGCCGATTGGCGATATCGAGAAATTATCCATCGCGCCGAGCAAAGCGTGACCAACAAGAGGCGCGGAGCGTTGAAGAACACCCGCTGAGAAAGGACTGCGACTTGCAATGATCCATATCAAGAACCTGGTGATGGCACTGGAACTACCAGTCCAGGGCACGATTGCCGAAGTCGGGGTCAACAGCCCTCGCTTCTGCCGCGTCGATGAGTTTATCAAGGACGGGCAAAAAGTCATACTCGTAGAGCCACTGGCCCGTCACGCACAGGAACTGCGTGCACAATATGCAGCCTATAACGTCACGGTGATCGAGAAGGCAATCGTAGACCAGCCTGGCCCTGTTACTCTCATCGACCGCGATCAGTCGAGTTTCATCTTATCGCCGTCAACCCAAACCCACCCGATCCTTGCTAAGGACACCTATGCGTTCGCCTCCACCGGCTCGGGCGACGCATTGTCAACCAAGATCACCCCAGCCATTGCTAACGATGGGGCGCTCACGCAACAGAACCATGGTCTGATCGTGGAGGGCGTCACTTTCGACACGATCGACCCGGCAGACATCGCCGTCTTACTCGTCGACGTGGAAGGTGCTGAATACTACGTGATAAAGCATCTTCTCAGCCGACCGAAGATCATAGTGCTCGAGACGCACTACAAGAAGTACCGCAACCCTTACATGAGCGAGATTGATCACTGGATGACAGCCAACGGCTATGCCTGGATTCTTTGCGACGAATCGGACACTCTCTGGATCAAGAGGTGAAACTCGCACGATTCCGAGCGGAGAGAAAAGTGCGGCAGGCAAGTAAGGTTCACTGTGCGGACCGAATACGTTGCGGGACGAAAGCCGTCCAGGCGCTGGAAATCAATGACGGTCGCGTTAATACCCTATCCGATCTGGACCGCACAACGGACTCTACTCGGCTCAGCCTTGCGGCTTCGGCGGCTTCTTGCCGTATTTGGCCTCGTATTGTGCGGCAAATTCCGCTTCCAGTTCCGGATGGCAGACGAAGCATTCCGAGTCCGGCCGGTCGTGCTGTTTGCACCAGTCCCCTTTGGCCTTGAAGTCCGGAATCAACTTGCTGTTGCACATCGCGCACACTTCTTCGGGCACGCCGTGTTCGTCGCACCACCAGCCTTCGTGGTTGTGCTCGGCGCCGACCGTGTGAACCGCGGGAGCCGCCGCCGGTTGTTGTGCCGACTGGCCGCAGCCGGCAATGCCAGCGAGTCCGACAATTGCCAGGTTCATGCCGATAAACGTTGCCATTCTCATCAATAGTCTCCTTCCATGAAAACAATCGGAATCAGATCACGGTGACTTCGCCCAATTGCGGAAGCACGGCCACTTGCTGCCGTGCGGACTGTTCATCGGCGGGTTGCTCGTCGGCAATGGACTTGTTCGCCGGGGATTGAAACACCATATACAACACTCGCAGCACGAGGAGCGACATGACCATCGACCCGATGACGCCGCCAATCACCACCGTGGCCAGCGGCCGCTGCACTTCCGCACCCATGCTCTCGCTGAAGGCCATCGGCAGAAATCCCAAACTGGCAACCAGCGTGGTCATGAGCACCGGCCGCAACCGCGTGACCGCCGCTTGCATCACGGCCTCGTCGAGCGGCAGACCTTGTTTGCGAAGCTGACGCACGTAGGAGACCAAAATCATGTCGTCGAGCACGGCGACGCCGGACAGGGCGATAAAACCGATCGCCGCCGAGATCGAAAACGGCATGTCGCGCAGCCACAGTGCGAAGATGCCGCCCGACCCAGCCGAACGGAACGCCGGTGAAGACCCGCAAGGCATCCACAATGTTATGATACGTGAGATACAGCAGCGTAAAGATCAGCACCGCCGCCAGCGGCACGACGATCAGCAGCCGCGTACGCGCCCGCTGCAAGTTTTCGAATTGGCCGCCGAACTCGACGAAGTAGCGCCCCGGCGGCAGTTTGAGTTCGTGCTTGATTTTTTCCCGGGCCTCGGCCACGAAACTGCCGATGTCGCGCCCGCGGACGTTGGCCGAAACCGTGATCCGGCGCTGTCCCCATTCGCGCGTGATCGTCGACGGGGCCTTGCGACCATCCGGATGCTGGCCAGTCGCGAGAGTGGCAGCCGCTCGCCGGTGGCGGTGGAAATCAGGATCGAGCCGATGCCCGACGGTCCGTCCCGAAATTCTTCCGGCAAGCGAGCGACGAGGGGAAAGCGGAGTTGCCCCTCGATCACTTCGCCCAGCGGCTTGCTGCCGATCGATTCGATGACGTCGGTCACGGTCTTGGCCGCCACGCCGTGCCGGGCAAGCTCGTGTTGATCGAGCTTGATTTCCAGCACGGGCTGGCCGGTGATTTGTTCGCTGCTCACGTCCGCGCTGCCGGCGATTTTGCCGAGGATGGCCGCGATCTGATGTCCCTTCGCGGCCAGCACGTCCAGGTCGTCTCCGTAGAGTTTCACTGCCAGGTCGCCACGGGTACCGGAGGCCATTTCGTTCATGCGCATTTCGATGGGCTGCAAGAAAACCAGCCGCTGGCCGGGCATGTCGCGCAGTTCCCGTTCGACCAGCGTGGTCAGTTCGGTCTGAGTGCGGGCTCGTTTCCATTGACGAACGGGCCTGAGCGTCATGAACACGTCGGTCAATTCGATGCCCATCGGATCGGTGGCGATCTCGGCCGTGCCGATGCGGCTCCAGACATGCTCGACCTCGTCGGGAAAGGCGGCCAGCACGGCCTTTTCCAGTTGCGTGTTGCAGCGAATCGAGTCGTCCAGATCCGTGCCAGTCAGCCGAACGACGCTGATCGCGATCGCCCCTTCCGACAGCCGCGGCACGAACTCGGTCCCCAAGTTCGGCGCGATCCACCCAAACGCCACCAGCAGCACGCAAGCCGCAAAGCCGATGACCAGCGGCTTGTGGTGCATCGAGAAACGCAGAATCGGCGCAGTGCAACCGATGGGCCAGCCGCATCAGCAGCGGCTCGCGCTCTGTCGATGTGCCGCGGCAACAACAGGCTGGCCAGCACGGGCATCAGCGTCAACGACAAGATCATCGAGCCGATCAATGCGAAGATGACCGTCAACGCCATCGGCCGGAACAACTTGCCTTCGATCCCTTCGAGCGTCAGGATCGGCAGATAAACGATCATGATGATCAGTTCGCCGAACATCGTCGGCCGGCGCACTTCGACGGCCGCCTCGCGCACCACGTCGATCATCGAACGCCGCCGGTTGGCATCGCGGGCAACGTGCCGCACGCAGTTCTCGACCATCACAACCGAGCTGTCGACGATCATGCCGAAGTCGATCGCCCCCAGGCTGAGCAGGCTGGCGGCGATTCCGAATCGCAGCATGCCCGAGAAGGCCAGCAGCATCGACAGCGGAATCGCCACAGCCACGATCAGCGCTGCCCGCAGATTGCCCAGGAACAGGAACAGCACCGCGACGACCAGCAGCCCTCCTTCGAACAGGTTTTTCTTGACGGTGCCGATGACCTGCTCGACCAGTTGCGTGCGGTCGTAGACCGGCGTCGACGCTGACATTGGCGGGCAGCGCGGCCTTGATTTCGTCCAACCGGTGCTTCATGGCCCAGGTGACTTCGTGCGTGTTCTGGCCCATCAGCATGAAGCCCAGGCCGAGCACGACTTCGCCGGCGCCATCGGCGGTCACCGCGCCGCGGCGGATTTCCGAGCCGATGGTCACCTCGGCCACGTCTCCCACGCGGATCGGCACGCCATTCTTCGCGGCGATCACGATCCCCTTGACCTGCTCGCTGCCAGTGGTTTGGCCCACCCCTTTGACCAGCGCGGACTGGGTCCCCGAGCGGACGCTGCCGCCGCCGACGTTGCGATTGTTGTCGGTCACCGCGCGCACCACTTCGTCGAACGTAAGGTCGTACTTGACCAGCAGGTTCGGATTGATGCGCACCTGATACTGCTTTGGAGTAGCCGCCCCAACTATTGATTTCGGCGACTCCCGTGACCGTGCGCAGCTTCGGTTTGATGACCCAATCCTGAATCGGTGCGCAGTTCGGTGATATCGTTCCCTTGGCCGGTGACGACGTAATGAAACACCTCGCCCAAGCCGGTGGCCACGGGCCCCATCTTCGGCCGGCCGACCCCTTCCGCAAGTTCGACGGTGGCAAGCCGTTCGTTGACGAGTTGACGGGCAAAGTAAATGTCGGTGCCGTCGGCAAACGTCACCACGACCTGCGAGAAGCCGAATTTCGAGACCGACCGCATGGCTTCCAGCGCAGGCAAGCCGCCGATCGCCTGCTCGATCGGAAACGTGATTCGCTGCTCGACTTCCTCCGGGCCAAGCGCCGGCGCGACGGTGTTGATTTGCACCTGCACCGGCGTGGTATCGGGAAACGCGTCGATCTCCAGATATCGCAATGATACTCCACCGACCGCCGCCAGGACCAAAACGCCCAGGATGACCAGCGTGCGATGCCGGAGCGAACAATCGATCACCCAATTAAGCAAGAGAACTCTCCCAAGAGTTATTCAGTTCATCCGACGAAATCTGCGGGGCCTCGCAATGGGACCCAAGGTAACACGCTTCTCCATTCAATGGGCACAGCACCCGCAGCCCGCGCCCAGGTTGCCGCGGAGCAGTTGGGCTTCCAATACCACGCTGTTCTTGCCGGCAATGACTTCGCCCGGGAGCAAACCGACCAGGATTTCGGTTTTATCCCCTTCCTTGACACCCAGCGCACCTGGCGCACATGAAAATACTTCGGCGAGTCGGCTTGCAAGTAATTTCTGTCTCGCACGAATACCACGTTGCAGCAGCCGTCCCAATGCACCGCTTCGCTCGGCACGACGATCGTGCTGGCCTCCTGCCGCAGGACGATCCGCCCGGTGCCGTACGTGTTGGCCCGCAAGCAACTGCTGATGTTGGGCAACACGACCCGCACCTTGACGGTGCGCGTCCGATCGTCGGCGGCCGTACTGATCCAGTCGACCGAACCTTGAAACTCCTCGTCCTGATGGCCGTCGCTGGGACGAAACAACACCGCTTGACCGATCGCAACGTATTTGGCGTCTTCCTGCCGCACGTCGAGCGTGAGCCACATGCGATCCACGTCGGCCACGCCAAACAGTTGCACGCCGGTGTTGACGACTTCTCCGGGCACGACGTGGCGGGCGACCACCAGACCGGCCAGCGATGCCCGCAGCGGGAACAAATTGGAAGTCGTCGAGGCCGCGTCCAGACTGGCCGTGATCGTTGAAGGCAGGCCGAGGAATTGAATCCTCGTGGCGATTTCCTGGGTGCTGAGTTTGGCAAAATCCGTGGCGTCCGCGGGCAATCCCAGGTTCACGAGCATTTGCTGTGCGGTGAGCAAACGAATCTGAGCCTCCTGCAAGGCGGCCTCCGCTTCGCGAAATTGGCGCTCGGGCACGGAGCCGCTGCTGGCCAAGGGAGCAAGCCGGTCGACGGTAGTTTGCCGGAGGTGCGCCTGGGAAATCGCTTGCAGAAAATCGCTCTTGGCTCGACCCACTTCAGCGGCGTCGATCAGCGCCAGGACATCCTCCTCTTGCACCGCATCGCCCACCTGTTTCTCGACCCGCCACACGGTGCCGGCGACGCGACTTGCCAGGTGGGCGCTGCGAGTCTCGTCGTAGGTCAATTCCCCATTGGCGACGATGGCTTCGACGATGGGCCGTTCTTTCACCACTGCAATGTCGATGCCCGCCTTATCGGTCGCGTGGATGGAAGCAAGCTGAATTCGCCGCTGATATAACTTGCAGCGGCTATTGTTCTCGGTCCGTGGCAACAGCGACAGGGCTCGTTCCGCACGGGCGAATCTTGCGGCCGGCACCACCGGTGTGGTTTTTAATTCGGCCACCTCGGGATGGTGCAACGGACACATGGAGACCCCGTGCTCGCCACACCATCCATAACCATGACGCGGCGGCGCGAGGGCAACGTTGCACTCGATGCACTGCGTTTCAAGCACGTTGTGCTCCTGGCACCAGGCTTCCTCGGCAGTCGCTCTTCCGCCCCACAGCGAGGAGAATTTCGGGAACGTCCAATCCGTCGTGTGTCCCCACAAGGCAATTCCGGCCAACGCGGCTAGAATCGCCCCGGTCGAAGCCATCGAAGAGATTGTGGACCTCGCTTCGGACGACTCCATGGGAGCGGGTGCGGCGGCCTGCGTTGTCAGGGGCGCAAGCTCGGCCGAGTCGGCCGGAGTCGAACTTTTCACCGCGCGATCATGGCGTCTAAACACTGATGTGGCCATACGGAGCCCTCCCCTTCGGAACACCACGTTCCGTGAATTCAGAACGAACATCGCCAGCAGCCGTTGCAACCAAAATGTGGCGGCGGCTGAGCACACTCGGAGATGAGCAAAACGACCCGAGCAGGATCTTCAGAGGGCGAAACCGGTCAGATCAGTAGGATCCGCCGCAGCAAATGCAGGCGCACCGGGGCGCCCGACGGGGTGGCCAACCGAACCTGGTCTTCGGTCTGGATGGCAAGCTTGCCGTCGCAGGGCAGCGTGGCGCCCATGACTGGATCGAGTGGAACGATCAATCGCGATATATCAGGCCAGGTCTTTTGGGGTGGAAGATAAATACACACCCCGTGACATTCCAAATTGCAGTGGTGCGATGAGTTGCGATGGGCAGCCTTGTGCCGTGAAACCGGTTCATCATCGCAGTCCTGTTGACAGCAATGCTGCCGACAGCATGAGCATGTGACTGCGGTCGCAGCACCCTCGGCCGGTTTAGCATGGTTCGTGCAGTCGTGCGCAACGTGCCAGCAGCATCCAACAAGAGCGTGGATGAGCAGCAAATTGGCCGTCAAACTGGATACGAATGGATACATAGCGCCGGTAAACCCCCAATTGATCCTTACCGGTATCGGCGGCAAAGTCAACCAAACTTGCAGGAATCTACAAGTTCAGCACTCGCCGATGGCGCGATTTGGCAGCGGCACGTATGCCACACAGAGAAGATCCGACGCCAGCTTCGGCGGATTCAAGCGGCGTAGCGCTCATCGTCGTCGCTCAGAGGAAAATCCGCCAGGCTGATTTCCGGCACCAAATGCAGATCACGGTGCGACTTTGAATCGTGGCGGGCTTGGAATTCGGTCCACTGCTCGGCAACGTAGACGGAGAATTGTCGGCGGAACCTTTCTACATGAAACCGCTGGGCGTTCTCGCGACATGCCGTAGGCTCGAAGCGGTCGTTTTCGCGCTCAAATGTTTTGATCGCCTGAACCAGACAGGGAACCGTCTGTTCCGTGAAAAACACGCCCGTGGGCCGCTCCGTCGATCGACCGAGCACGGTTTCCAGCGCGCCTCCCTTGCCGAACGCAATCACCGGCGTACCGCAAGCCTGAGCCTCCACGAGTACGATGCCGAAGTCCTCTTGCGATGCGAACAAGAAGGCCCGCGCACGTTCCATGTAATCGCGCAGCACGTCGAACTCTTGATAACCGACCAGCCGCACGTTCGGACCGGCCTGGGCCCTCAGCCGGGCCAGTTCCGGGCCATCGCCGACGACGACCAATCGCTTGTCCGGCAGCTCGGCAAAGGCCTGCACCAGCAGGTCGATGCGCTTATAGGGGACCAGCCGTGACGCGGTCAGATAAAAATCGTCTTTCTGTTCGCGGAGAGAAAATGCATCCACGTCCACCGGCGGGTAAACGACCGTCGACTGCCGTCGGTAAGCCTTTTCGATGCGGCGGGCAATAAAGTGGGAATTGGACAAAAACGCATCGACCCCGTTCGCGCTGCGCACATCCCACAGACGCAGTTTCTGCAACATCCAACGGGCGATCCAACTTTTCAGCCCCCGATCCAACCTTGCGCCACGCAAATACTCATGCTGCAAGTCCCACGCATACCGCATCGGCGAGTGCATGTAACAGATATGCAACTGGTCGGGGCCGGTCAACACACCCTTGGCCACGCAATGACTGCTGGAAAGTATCAGGTCGTAGCTCGAGAGGTCGAACTGTTCGATGGCCAAGGGCATCAACGGAAGATAGCGAGGATACTTCTGCGCGCGCTAGCGGCGCCCGCTGTAGGAAGGACGTGCGAGGCTGCTTGCCGTGCATGAAATGTCTCTCATGCTCGGGAACAAAATCGAACAGGCTGAACAAGTCGGCCTGAGGGAATAGGCCCAGCATCTGTTCCAGCACGCGTTCGGAACCCGCGTAGGTCACCAGCCAGTCATGGACGATTGCAATTCGCAAAACCCGCTCCCCCGCTTCGATGACTACAAGTTGCTTCGACGGCTCGGTGCGCCGCGCCGTCTGGAAGCACTGCTGGATTGCCAAGACGTCGGAGCCTATCAGAAGCCGGTGAGTAGTTGAAGATCGAACCGGGTGCTAGCATCGGTAATCCGCAGAAACCGGATTGACAGCCGCGCGGCACTGGCGGCATGCCTGTCGGCGTCGTGAACACGGGCAGAGTTGTGGCGATACCTGCCCGGACTCTTCAGGAGCGCCCAGCGTGGGGAATCATCATCGCTAGCATCAGGTCCACGATTCTCCCGCCAGCCTTCCCATCCCCGTAGGGACTCACGTCGATCTGCCGTCGGCGGTACTCCGTGGGATCGTTAAGCAACTGGCCAATTTTCGCGACGATTCGGTCCGTGTCCGTCCCCACCAATTCGGCCGCGCCAGACGCCAGAGCTTCCGGACGCTCGGTCGTGTCCCTCATCACCAACACCGGCTTGCGCAGCGAAGGGGCTTCTTCCTGAATGCCGCCGGAATCAGTCAGTATCAAATAGGAGCGGTCCATCAGCCAGACAAATTCAGGATACGCCGCCGGCTCCGTCAGATGGACGTTCGGCCGCGAGCCCAACAGCCGATGCACGGGCTCGCGCACGCGAGGGTTGAGATGCACCGGGTACAAGAATTCGACGTCGGAAAATTGATCGGCCAAAGTGGCGATGGCCCGGCAGATGTTTTCGAACCCGGCGCCAAAATTCTCTCGGCGGTGCCCCGTGATAAGCACGAGGCGCCGCTCGGCAAGCGCGGCGTATTTCCGCTGCCACGGCTCGGAGCGAGCGCGCTCCCGCTGGACGGTCCACATCAGGGCGTCAATCACCGTGTTGCCCGTAACATGGACCGTGGCCGGTAACACCCCCTCGGCCAACAGATTGTCGGCCGCCTGCTGCGTCGACGCGCAGTGCAGCGCGGTCACCAGGCTAGCGACGCGGCGATTCAACTCCTCGGGCCAAGGGGCCTGCAAGTTGCCGGTGCGCAAGCCGGCCTCAACGTGAACCAGCGGCACTCGCTGGTAAAAAGCAGCCAACGCCGCGGCCATCACAGTGGTCGTGTCTCCCTGAACCACCAGGCAATCCGGACGATGGTCCCGCAACACCGCATCGACCCCCTGCACGCAGCGAGCCGTCAGATCCGCCAGGCTCTGGTCGGGCCGCATCAATTCCAAGTCGATGTCGGGCTGAATCCCAAAATACTGCGTGACCTGGTTCAGCATCTCGCGATGTTGACCGGTGACCACGATCAGTGGATCGATCGCGCCGGCGCGATCACGGCAGGCACGCACCACCGGTGCCATTTTAATGGCTTCAGGACGCGTACCGAACACCAGCATGGACCAAGCTTGGGCACCTGCGGACTTTCCTGTTAGCGCCCGGGCACCGGGCGGCTCGCGGCCCTGGCAACCGATTCGATGCAAATAGCCGCCACCGCGGCGCCGTAGTCGAGATCGATATTGGCCATCGTGTCGAAGCTATCGTGATAGCCGTGGCGGTTGATGTCATAGTTCTCCATGAACAGCACGACCGGAATGCCCGCGTCCGAGAAGATCTGTCCGTCGGTGTTATAGAGCGTGCTGCGCGGATCGTAGATCGGCCTCACCTCGCCCAACAACTGCGGATGCAACGCCACCTCTGGCAAGGTCATGCCGTCGGCACTGCGCTTGCCATGGCTGCATCCTTTGCGGCGGCGGTTCCACTTTGCGGCCGACTGGTTCCAAGCATCGTTGGCCAGGTGGGCCTGCAGGGCCAGCCACATGGACTGGCGGCCAAAGCCGGGGCAAATCTGAAACACGTCGCGGTCGCGATCGTTGTTATGCGCGATCATATCCATCACGTACACGCCCTCGACGCGAGTCCGACCGATGTTCTTCTTGCGCTTGTTGCCCCGGGTGGGGTGGTTGCCGGGCACTGTATTTTTTCCAGGCATCGTGGCTTCGAGGAATTTCTCCACCATGCCTTGCGCCAAATGGCGGGCTCCCATGCAGTCGGATGGGAACTCCTCGCCCGTGAGATGCACGAGCCAAACGTCGCAGGCTAATTGCCCGGCACGGCTCATCTGCATGAGCATGGGCGCGGCGAGCATCAGAGTGGCGGTGGCCGAATGGTTGTCGTCCGCCCCAGCCGCCGCCAAGCGCGGGCCTCCACCGCCATGCCCGTAGCCATAATGGTCCTCCATGTACGCCGTATCGTAATGGTCGCCCATGATCACGGTACGCCTGCGGTCGCGTCCGGGAATCATCACCACCAGATCGCGCTCGTAGGTCGTGCCTTGCTGATTGGCGAGCCAGCCTCCTTGCCAGGCGAAGTCGAATTGCGTTTGCCAACGAAACGGCAACTCGCCGGCCCAGACCTGGCCGGTCATTTCCTGGGACTCGCCTGACTTCTCGTGGGATTCGATGATGCGGGCATAGTACGCCAGCAAATAGTCTCCGAGGGCTTCCAAATCGCGCTGCTTATGCTGCAACTGGCTCTGCGTCACATGATCTTGCACGCAATCGGCGTTGTCCTTGTTGATATACTCGCCGGTCGCGAGAGCCGCAATCGTTTTCCAATAGCTGGTCTCGAACGAGCGGCGGGCCGTGTGGTCGAAGGTGAACGATGCGGGAAGCTTCGCCTTGGGATCATCCGGCTTTACGTCGGCCGGAGCCACGGCCAGCGACAATTCGTCGGCCAATTGTCGGCCGGAGGTCTCGCTCACGGCGTGGCGGGGCAGCGCCTGCAACCAATCGTCCAAGCTCTCATGCTTCGGCAGGGTCAGCAGAGCCCGGCGCAAAGGAGCGCCCGAGGGGCTGCTGGCCGAACAAATGACGCGTGTCCAGCAATTTCTTGACATTGACCGTGGTCCGGCGGTAATGGCTGTCGTGCTCGGTATGAAAGAGGGTCACGGCGCTGCGATGCGCGTCGCGGTCGAGCAGCCGGGGCCATAGCTCGACAGGTTTTGCTAGTTTCGGTTTTGCAAACTCGTACGCCGTCAGATAACCCAGCGGCGCATCCGCAAGAATCTGAGGCTCACCGTGCGACGACATGTATCCGACCAAAGGCCGCTGCCAATAGACTTCATACGCCCCCACGCGCATCGCCGGATACAAAAAGCGATATCCGAACGAGCCGCCGGCGGCCACTTGCCGCGCGGCAGATTGCAGTTTCTTGCGGTCGGCGCGGGGACCGTCGAGCAGCAGTCGAAAGTCGGGTGTCCAAATCTGCGCATTGCGAGCCATCGGCTTGCCATAAAGTCCCAGGTCATCCGGCGCGGTGCTGAACAGCACGTGGGCCATCTTATCCTCGTGCTCCGTGACCGCCAGTTCGTCCTCGTGCCGATGGACTTTTGCCCAGCGATGCGTGCGGCGAAACGTATTGCGAAACGGTCCACGCTCCGAGGCGGGCTCGGGCAAGTCGGGATGAGGCTCGTGCATCCAGCCCGACTGCGGCACCCGGATGCCATGGGGCGCTTCATGCCGTTCGATCGAGTGCAGCAGCGGAATCTGCACGGCAAACGGCAGCTCGCGCTGCATGCCCAGATACGGCGGCGCGCCCCAAAAGCACAAGCTGCCGGGAAACGGGAGCAAGTGGAGGTCGCCTGTGCGATAAGCTCGCTGCACCGGACGTGGCAGAGAGGCAAAGGGGCGAAAGGTCAACAGATATTTAACCCCCTTGAGCGTTCGACCGGGGGACCAGAGAAACGGTTCGGTCCACGACGGCAGCTTCGACTCGCGCCAGTGCGGCAAAAGCGGCTCTTGGTCCCCGTCCAAGATGCGGAAACCGGCTTTGCGCAAGTCGCCAAGCTGTTCGGTGGTCTCCCCGTAAGCGGCCATCAGCAAGCGGCGAATGAAGTCGAGGCTCCACTCGGTATCTCGTTCTTGCTTCGCCCCCGTAAAGAAACTCTTCCAAAACGCTTTGCCCGGCCCCTGCTCGCTACAGCCAAACAGTGTCCAGCGCACGCGCCCCTTGTCGTCCTGAGTGCGAGCCAGAGCCAGGGGCATCAAGACGACGTAACGCTCGTGGGCCGGCACGCGGCATCCAGGAGTTCCTTTGGCCAGTACGGGTTGCCGGCCAGCTTGACGCGGGCGATGCCGTGGGCGGGTTGCTTGCAGCCCAGATGATGCAGCGCCGTGAGGAGCTGCCGGCCGATGTTGACCAAGCCCGGTTGCAGTTCGAGCAGTTCCTCGTATTCCGTGACATGCCAGCCCCAGGGGTCGTCTTCGGAAAACAGGAGACTATCGACCTCCCCGTAAGCTCTGCAGCCCAACCGCGGCGGTGGCATGAATTCCGAATAGGCCTCGATCGGATACTTTCCGGGCCCTTGGCACCAGTCGGCGCTGGCAAGCAACTGTTTCCATCCGTGCTCTGGCATGGTAGGCTCTGAAAAATTGTCAGGGTTGAATACAGAGATGTTAAAACCAGCGACACGTGACGCGGGGAAACCAACGACACGCTGACGTGGCCAGCTTACCATGCGTTCGCGTTCCGGCAAGCAGGACCGGGAATTGCGCTCCCCAGCCCATCGCTGAAGCAGGACTTTGACGTAAGCACCTCCTCGGAAGGAATCCGTCCATGATACGTCCCACGGCGCCTGCCGATACGCCCACGCTCGTGGCCTTGGCAAAGGAGACGGATGTCTTCAAGCCTCACGAGATTCAAGCTCTCCAGGAAGTACTGGACGACTACCACGCAACCAACCAGAACCACGGCCATAAGTCCGTCACCTACGAAACGAAGGGGCAGATCACGGGCTTTGCCTACTTTGCCCCGGCGGCAATGACCGATCGGACCTGGTATTTGTATTGGATCGCAGTGACGCGGCACACCCAGGCCCGCGGCATTGGCGGCAGCTTGCTGCAGCATGTCGAGGAAACCATCCGCACCGCTCAGGGCCGCATTCTGCTGATCGAAACATCGTCGTTGCCGAACTACGATCTGACGCGCAAGTTCTACCTGAAGCACCAGTACGATCAGGTAGCCCAACTACCGGATTACTACGCCGACGGGGACGATCTGGTGATTTTTCGCAAACGGTTGAACCACTAAGGGTTATTGAACCGCTAAGGGCAAGCAATGAACAAGTTTCCGTAATCGATGCGGAAATCTTTGCCGGACCGGCGGCGGAACTCGGAAGCTTACGCATCCGGCTCGGTACGCACTCGGGCGAATGCTCTAGGTGGCATTTGCCTGGTTATGCTAGAGTTGCACCCCCCGAGACGCACCTTTCGTTTGGCTGCGACCGGGCAAACTCGCCGGCTCGCGCAAACGTCCCGCGCGCCCCGGTAACAAGAACGGTGGTTGTCGAATGGATTCCCAACCAGCCCGCGCTCCCGTGCGCACAAGCGGGTCGCGTTTGACCGGCAAACTCACGCGCCAAACTGACACCTTGCGGGTCGATCCCGGCAACAAGGCCCCAAGAGAACCGGGCTCCCTGGCCACCGACCGGGCCATTCGTTGCCTCGATCTCATTCTCTCGGCCATGCTCCTGCTGTTGCTGGCATTGCCCCTACTTGGGCTGGGATTATTGATTCGACTCACCAGCGCCGGCCCGGTGTTGTATTTCCAGGAACGCGTGGGACGCGGCGGGCGACGGTTTACACTGATCAAGTTTCGCACGATGCGACTCGACGCGGAGGCCGAAACGGGGCCGGTTTGGGCTCGTCGGGGCGACAGTCGCTGCACCCGGCTCGGAGCCATGCTGCGTCGTCTGAGCCTGGATGAATTGCCGCAGTTATTCAACGTGCTGCGGGGCGACATGAGCCTCGTCGGCCCCCGCCCGGAGCGGCCTTGTTTCGTGAAAGAGTTCGTACAACAGCTGCCTCGTTACATGGACCGGCATCGCGTGCAGCCCGGAATCAGCGGCTGGGCCCAGATTCACGGCTGGCGCGGCAATACATCGATCGCCAAACGGCTGGAGCACGACCTGTACTACATTGAGCATCGTTCGCTCTGGCTTAACCTGTGGATCCTGCTGGTGACACCTTTACGGGTGCTGGTGGAACGCAATGCCTACTAACAGATGGATCGACGCATTCGTGACGAGGTTTCGCTGGCTGGCGCTGGCAATGCTGATTACGGCGACGCTTCAGGTCGTCATCATCGGCCGAGCGTTTTCGATCCACGTCGACGGACTCACCTTTATCGGCATCGCGCAGGATTTAGGACGCGACCCGATCGAGACGATGCGCATCAAGGATCAACATCCCGGTTATCCGGCGCTGGTGCTAGCCGCCGCCTCGGTGACCCGTCCCTTCGTCCAGCTAAGCGAACCGGAGCTGTGGACGCTGGCGACCCGCTTGGCGTCGGGCACGTGCGGCATCCTCAGCGTGATCGTCCTTTGGCTGTTTGCCCGCCGCTTGTTCAACGAGCAGGTCGCCAACATTGCCGCGTTGTCGTTCGCAGTGCTGCCGCTGTTTCGCCTGATCGCATCCGACGCGCTCAGCGATACCCAGCATCTACTCCTGTATCTGTTGGCAGCCTGGCTCGCGGCTGAAGGATTTGCCCGCGACCAGCTCCGCTGGTTCGCAGCCGCTGGGGCCGCCAGCGGCGCTGCCTTTTGGGTGCGACCCGAAGGACTCGAGGTGGCACTGGTCACCGCGGCCTTGCTGGCTTGCCAGATGCTGTTGCAACGCCGGCTGCGGGTGGGTTGGGCGCTCGTGGCCGTGGGAGCCGCCGCGATGATAACCGTGGCGCCCTACGTCGTTTTGGCGGGCAAAATCACCAGCAAGCAACTCCCGTGGGCCAAGCGGCAAGCGGTACCGGTGTTCGTCGTGACAGAATCGCAAGCCGCCCAGCGCGAGGAGCAAAAAGCGGCTCCGGCATCGACTCCACCGGTCGCGGTCCCCGCGGTGGTTACCCAGCGGGTCGCGGCGCGCGTGGCCATTAAAGCGGCAATAACCTTCGTCAAGAACATCGTTTGGGGATTCCGCTTTGTCTTCTTACCGTTGTATTTGATCGGCAACTGGGAACTCTATCGGCGCCGGCCGGCCTGGTGGGTTGTCTGCCTGCCGGCCTGTCTCGGCGCACTGCACATCGCAGTGCTGTTTGGAGTCTACTTTATATCGGGGTACATCGATCAGCGGCACATGATGCCCATCGTGGCCTTGGGCTTGCCGTTTGCGGCCCTGGGATCCGTTTACGTTGCCGAGAAACTGACCGCCCTGCTGGCCCCACGCTTCTCCAACCGCATGGTGCTGGCGACGATCGTTACGATCAGCTGCGTGATTGTGGTACCGCGCAACCTGGTGGCCATGAACCCCGAGTTGCAAGCCGTGTTCGTGGCCACCCATTGGATTCACGACCAATTGCGGCCGGGGGACGCGATCATTTCCAACTCACCCTATGTCGCGTTTTACGGCGACGTGCCTGGTGCCGAGTTGACGCCCGAAACACCGACACTCGAGTCCGCGTTGGCACAGAAGAAGATTGGTCCGAATATCGAATTTGTAGTGCTGGATCTACAAATCATTGGGTTTCGGCCAGAATGGCGCACGCAAATCGAGCGTGAATACCGCGAGGTCTTCCGACTTGAAGACCCGAGATCCAAGCGCGACGAAATAAAAGTACTCGTGTATCGCGCCCGCCGCAACGTCGATCCGCCGGTCGACAGCGACGCGGCGACAGACGGTGAACCGGCAAATGGCGATCCGGCGGCAAATGCGGTTCCACACATGACCGCGGCGGAGCAGGCCGGCAAACTCTAATTACCGGCTCAGGCGAGCGAATCGTGGCCTGTCGTTAAGGCCCTGACGTACGCCGCGCCCACGGCCCTTCGCACGGGCAGTTTCCCATGTATGCCGCGCCCGCAGCAGCGCGTCCACGCAAAGCCACGGGCGTGGAAAGATCGTCCGGCAAGACTGCAAGCAGCCGGGGCTGCCGGGCTATTTCTTCGGCCGGCTGGCGGTGGCGTGACAGCGCCGGCAGCGGATCTTTTGCGTACTGAGCTTGCTGCCACACTTGGTACAGCGGCGGGCCTTGAGTTTGTCGACGAACTTGGAGTGCGGACGAGTGCGCATGACGGACCTTGCTGCTACTGCGGTGTAAAGTTCACGGACCGAACCTGACCGGCCCCGATGGCGTGGACGGTTTTAGATCTTAAGAATTCGTTAGTATAGCGAAAACCGGCGATTGCGAAAGACCACGGAAACGGGGAATCCGTGGCGGACTCGCAATGAAATGCCGGAGAAACCGGGACTAATCCGGCTCAGGGGATTTTCCGGTGACACCGCACGTGGGCGGTCAGGCGGCGGTCTGCCGGAGATTTCCGGCTGCCGACGACTCCCGCGGCACGAACGTCGGCGGCGCGGCCAACAGTCCGGTCGCAATCGAACCGCGCTGATCCAATTCCAAACGGCAGGTGGCCGCCAGGCGTTCGATCGCTTGTTGATGCCGCTTGCTCAACATTTGCACCCCGCGTCCTATGACGCCGACGTTAAAGCGGGTCTTGGCGCTGGCTGTCTGGGTGATGGCTTCCCGCAGTCGTGACAGGGATATGCTGAAGTGATAGAAGTTCAAGACTTCCGTCAGTCGGCCCACCTGGTCGGCGAACAGGCCTTCGTAACTGAGCGGGAAGATTTCGATTTTGTGCGCCGCATCGCGCAGGACAGATAGAAGTTGAAGTACCAGGGGAGATGGACGCAGATCAAATAGTCCAAGCGCTCGTGAAAGGTCATCTGCCAATAGTCCGCGCAAACATGGCCGCACGGAAGGCTATTGTTTTCGCGTTCGAAATGGTCGTACAGCGAGATTACGACGTCGAACAGGCTGCGCGTTTGGACGATCGGCCGGATGCCGAAGCTCGTCAATAACTCGACGTTCGTCCGCGTGCCCTTGACGTGCTGTTGGAGCACCGAACGTCGCCAGAGCCGCTTGAGCTTGCGGCGAACGATGTCTTGCTCGTTCTGCGAACCGAACTCGGCTAGGTAGTCCTCTTTCAGACCGGTCGCCTTCTGCAGCACCTTGCTCAGATACGTCGAGCCCGACTTGGGAAAGCAGGCGATAAGCAAATCGTCGAACGGTCGTCGACGGATTTCCGCCAAAAGCCTACGCATAGCGATAACCCTACCCATGCTGCCAGAAGTGCGAAATCGAGGCAGCGTTTACGTGTTTATTCGGCAAATAAAACGCCGGCAACGATTGCGTTTCTTGCAACCAACGCTCCAGACGTTCCTGCTTCAATTTCGTCGATCTCAGCCTTCCTGCCTTAGTGTCGAACGGCTGCAAGCATTGCTATTGCGAGCTGGCGGCCTCGGACGCAACTGTTCGGACTAACAAACGGTGAAGTATCATGTTGTCAACGCAACGGCAAGGCCGACCCCAAGCGACACCGAAAGCCGCCTGTTGCTGGCATAGCGAGCCTCCCAGCGGTTCCGGGCTCATCCGGGCGGCTGCGAGGCAAGGACAACGGCTCTGCGTTATCCTTGCCAAAAGCTCAAAAACCGCGGGACTTGCGCTGCGTGCCGATAGTTACGATCGCTATGTCTTTATCGGTTGCGCCTGCCGAACGCGGTCAATTATCCCGCCGGAAACTGGACAACAAATTTCGGATCGGCGTATGCCTAAAGACATAGGAGCTTGGCCGTTACAGTCTTAACTTCCCAGCTTTACCGTGACGGTCTTAATCTCGGTGTAATGCTCCAGCGCGGCCTCGCCATTCTCGCGGCCCAGGCCCGACATCTTGAAACCGCCGAACGGCGTGGTGGTGTCGACCACGTGGTAGCAGTTGACCCAAACCGTGCCGGCCTTGACGCGCTTGGCGAACAAGTGCGCCTTATCGATGTCCTTGGTCCAGACGGCCGCTGCCAGCCCGTAATACGTGCTGTTGGCTCGATCGATCACTTCGTCGACCTGCTTGAAGGGAAGCACGCTGACCACAGGTCCGAAGATCTCATCCTTGGCAATGGCCATGTCGTCTCGCACGTTGTCGAAAATCGTCGGCTCGACGAAAAATCCCCGGTCGCCGACGCGGTGCCCGCCGACCACCAGCTTCGCTCCTTGCTTCTGGCCGAGATCCACGTAGCCCAGGATCTTGTCCATCTGCTCGCCCGAAACCTGCGGGCCCTGCTCAGTCGTGGGGTCCAGCGGATCGCCGACGCGGCGCTCGCGAGCCTTGGCCGCCAGGCGTTCGACGAATTCGCGATGGATTTTCTCTTCGACAAACAGCCGGCTACCCGCGGTGCAGCACTGGCCGCCATGAAAGTAAATCGCGTGGAACGCGCCCGCCACGGCGTCGTCCAGATTGGCATCTGCGAAGATCACATTCGGACTCTTGCCCCCGAGTTCGAAACTGGTGCGCTTCAGAGTGTCGGCCGTGGCCTTGACGATCAGCTTGGCCGTGTCGACATGGCCGGTGAAGGCGATCTTGTCGACGCCCGGGTGGGAGCATAGAGCGGCGCCGGCCGTCTCGCCGAAGCCGTTGATGATGTTGATCACGCCGGGCGGGAAGCCCGCTTCGATCGCCAACTCGCCGACGCGCAGGGCAGTCAGCGGTGTCTGCTCGGCTGGCTTGAGCACAATGGCATTGCCGCAGGCCAGAGCGGGTCCCCACTTCCAAGCGAGCATCAGCAACGGGAAATTCCAAGGAATGATTTGCCCCACCACGCCCACCGGCTGCCGCAGGGTGTATGAGAAGAAGTTGCCGCGCACGGGTACCGTACGTCCCTCGACCTTATCGGCCCAGCCGGCATAGTAACGGAGCGTATTGCAAACCCCTTCCATATCGCCTCGCGAATCGACGATGGTCTTGCCGCAATTGAAAGATTCGAGGAGGGCCAGCTCGGCGGCGTTTTCCTCGATCAGATCGGCCAGGCGGAACATCAGCTTGCCGCGATTGGCCGCGTCCATATCGCGCGAAGCGCCGAATCGAGAGCCCGCCGGGCGGCCTTCACCGCTTTATCAACGTCAGCGGCCGTGCCGGCAGCCACGCTGGCAATGACTTCGCCGGTGGCCGGGTTGTAGGTTTCGAAGCTGCCTTTTTCGACAGGATCAATCCATTTATTGTCGATCAACAACCGAGTCTCGCCAATCTTGGGGGCCGCGTTACGTTCGAGGACTGCTTGAGCCATGGGGTTGTCTCCTGGTTTTCGATCTGGGCACGACCGGGAAGTTTTTCGATTTCTGGTTCACATCATGTCCGCTTGTTCGCGTTCTCATCAAGAACGCAACGACGCATTATAAGGCTGCCGGTTGCGGTTGTCTAAGACTTCTCCGCTCGGGTAGTGGGGTCTTTTTTGTATTTTCTTTTGCTGAAAGCCGTTGCCGCTAGTCACTCTCAGAAATCGCTACACGGTCCCCCTCGTATAAAGCAGCGCGATGGCAACAGAGCAACCGGCTAAAGCTCCCAGGAAGGCACTTCCAAAAATCGCACCAACGCCGGCGCACCCGGTAATCGATGCGACAACCAAATCAGCCACATACGTCCCCATTGCCCCGCAGCCGTGTAGGGTTCCTGTGTGGCCAATGCACGCGGCTGACACTGCAAATAAAGCCAATGCAAACAGATAACGCCTGAGACTGAATTGCGGTAATTTCATGCCATCATCCTACCGAAACGGACGCGAGTCGACCGGGTTTAGTCTAGTAGGTCAGGCACTCCCGTGCCTGACATTCGTGCGACGGTTCCCCATTCAGATACGTGATTGTTCAACTTCTTCGATAGTCTATAACTGTCAGGCACAGGAGTGCCTGACCTACGGCTTTCTTTCGGCGCATTCGCATCCCAGGTGGAAAATGTGTCAAGAACGAATGGCACTGCCACCTTTTTCACTCTGTGACAAGTTTCCCCTGCTTTTTCACTCGTCCATCGAATGTTCGAGTTCAGCCCGGCTGTTCCGCCCACAATTGCGACAACTGCGTTAGCACCTCGGCCGCCTGGACCATTTCGTCCAGCGAGGCCCATTCCAGCGGCGAGTGAGGATTGTGCTCGCCCGTGGACAAATTCGGCGTCGGCAGCCCGAGTTCGGTGAAACGGGAACCATCCGTGCCGCCACGGACGATGGTCAGCCGCGGCTCGCGCCCCAGCCGCTGGAAAGCCTGCTGGGCCAGGGCGACCGCCCGGGGCTCGCGCCGCAGCCCGTCGGCCATGTTGCGATACTGGGGCTCAATAATGACTTCCACCACGGACCGCGGAAACTCCGCCTCGCACCGGAGTGCGATTTCGTGCAGCCGACCAGCCAGCACCGCCAGATTTGCCGTAGCGAAATCCCGCAGCAGAATCCGCAAGCTCGCTTCGGCCACTCCGCCGTCGATGTGATAGGGATGCAAAAAACCTTCACGCTCAGAGGTTGTTTCCGGCGAACAGCCGACGCGAGGCAACAGCTCGATAAAGTGTGCGGCGACACGAATGGCGTTGACCATCCGTCCTTTGCCGATCGACGGATGAATGTTGATACCGTGGATCCGCACCGTGGCCAGATCCGCCGAGAACGTTTCCACGTCGATCTCGCCGGCACCCTGCCCGTCGAGCGTGTAGCAGACGGTCGCTCCGAGTTGCTTCAGATCGACATGGTCGACCCCGTGGCCGACTTCTTCATCGCAGGTGAAGCAAATCTTCAGCGGCCCGTGAGGAATTTCCGGATGCTCGGCCAGATAGGCCACGGTTTCCATGATCACCGCCACGCCGGCCTTATCGTCCGCGCCGAGCAGCGTCGTGCCATCCGACGTGATGAGGGTATGGCCCAGGCAAGTCGCCAGGTCGGGATTATCGGCCTCGCGAATCACCCGCCGCGGGTCCCCCGGCAACACCAGATCGCCGCCACGATAATTGCGAATCACCTGGGGGCGGACGCCCGCGCCGGTTGTCTCGGGCGAGGTATCCAGATGCGAGTTGAACGCGATGGTGCAGGTCGGGCCCGGCGTGGTGGCGGGAAGCGTGGCGAGCACGATGCCGTATTCGGTTTGGACGGCCTCCGCGAGCCCCAGCGACTTCAATTCGCCGAGGAGCAGGCGGCCCAATTCCAATTGCCCCGGCGAACTGGGATAAACGCCCCCCGGCTCACCGGCCGTGGTGTCGACCTGAACGTAGTGAAGAAACCGCTGGAGTAAGCGATCGGAGCGTATCGGTGGATAATTCATCGGCGGCTTATGGATTCCCAACCGCGGCGCCTTTGGCGGGGCCGAGCAGCTTGGCCAATTCCTTGTCGAGTTTTTCGCCGCGGACGTTCAGCGAAACGACCTTACCCTCTTTGTCGACAAGAAATACCGCGGGGATTCCAACGATGCCGTAATAGTCGGCCATCGGACTGTTGCCGTCGTCGTCCTTCGTTTCGTTCAGCGTGACCCAAGGCAGCTTCTCATGCTTTAAGAATTTGTCGAGCGCCTCGCGGTCATCGTCCAGGCTGACGCCTACCACGTCGAAGCCTTGGTCGTGGTATTTCTCATATTCTCTTCTGACGTTGGGCAACTCCGCGCGGCAGGGTCCGCACCAGGTGGCCCAAAAATCCACGAGCACCACCTTGCCGCGATACTGGTCCCAATCGAACGGCTTGCCGTCGAACGTTTTGCCTTTGAGTTCCAGCGGCTTTCCGACCAGCGTCAATCGGCGGGCAGCTCCTTCGAAACGGGCGACCATTTTCGCGAACTTGGAATCGCCGCTGGCGGCGAAGATTTTGGCAAAGTCCGCATAGGCTTGAGCCGCCAAAGCCGGCTTGGCGGTGCCGTATTCAAGATTCGTGGCCAGGCTCATCGCGGTGCGCAGGTCGCCCATTGTGAGGTTCCGGCCCTCCAGCGATTTCTCAACCTGCTTAAGCAGGGCCTGTTGTCGTTCAGGCGTGGCCTGATCGATGCCGTCGATGCGGGACTCGATGAGCACGTCGCCGGCCTGTCGCGAGGCCTCCGACCGTGGATCCTTTTCCAATTTGAGGATTTTCTCGGCGGCTGCTTCAATGGCCGGGCCCGCCTTGACCTTATGGTTTAGATACTCTTTCTTCGTGGTCGGTCGAAATTCCCGCACCTTGTCGATAAACGCGAACAAGGCGTTGACGTCGTCGGTCGCCGGCACCTGGTAGATATCGCCGGTGGTTTCCTGGGCTGCCGCCGGTTTGGCATTTTGCGGTTCGGCCAGGGAGATTCCGCCGACGAACAGGAGGACGCCGACCAGCAGCAGCGCGAAACGCAAATAAGATCTTTTCATCGTTTGGGGTCCTCTCGCTCTTGAATGGGACATGCCGGATGCGGTTGACGGCAACAGATAAGCCTACTGCCAAGACCGGAATGAGGCAATCGGCCGAGGAATCGCACGGTGCGCCCTGAACAGAAATCGAACCCAGGCTGGCTCGCCGGAGGGGAACTTGTCTGGCTCGCGTGGGCGGCGCTTTATCGCACTCGCGTCGGCAGAATCACCATCGGCACGCCGTCCCATTGCAAGCGGCGCTGCAGGGAAAAGGCCGTTTCGTTGTGGAGCAGCCGCCGATACCAGGTGTCCTTCTGGAATACGAGCTGCCCGGCAAAGAAGATCGTGCGAGGAAAACGCAGTTTCACTTCCACGCACAAATGCTCCAACTCGTCGACCGGGTCGGTGCCAATCGACAGGAAGCCCACGGCCGGCATGCCCAGCCGCCGCACGTAATCGACGTACTTGTTCAGCGCTTCCTCGGTGTGGTGCTTCAAGTCGTCGATCGCGTCGGCCCCTTTGAAATTACCCGAGTCGACAACCCCCACCGACACGAACACCACGTTGGAGAACTTGCCCGGCCCGAAGCGCAGCGCGTTGAGCAGCGTGTGAACCCCCAGACCGCTGTAACCGCCCACTAGCACTCCGCAGGTCGGTTGCTTGGGATCGGGATCGGCGGCCACGGGCTGTCCTGACGGCGCGGGAACTTCCAGCAGGGTGTTGAGCCGCTGCAGTTTTTCCAAGACCCGGTGATAATATTTATGGATCAGGACGCAGCACACAAAGCACGAGAGGGTCACGGCGATCGTCTTGTAGCCGCCTTCGTCGAACTTTTCGTAGACCGTCACCGCCAGAATCGACAGGCACATCACTGCGCCGACACCGAACAGCCCCAGCCGCCGCAGCCACAGCGGATTCTCGCGGCGCAGTTCCCACCAGTGGCGGCACATGCCGATCATCGACAGCGAAAACGTGACGAACACATTGATCGAATACATGATCACCAGCGCCGTACACGTTGCCACCGGTCGACCAGAGTGCGGCCATGCCGGCGAAACCCATCAGCAATACGCCGTTTTTCGTAGCCAACCGCTCGGATAGACTCGCAAACCAATGCGGCATCCACGAGTCGCGGGCCATGTTGGCCAGCACCCGCGGCCCGTCGATGAAGCCGGCTTGCGCGGCGACGAACAGCAAAAAGCCTTCACTGATCACGGTGATCAGCACAAAGGTCGTGCCCAGCCAGCCGGGCAGTCCGATCGCCTCGACAAACTGTTCGCAGAGGCTGTGGTTCATTGTCGGCTCTTCGGTCCACTTCAGATCGAGCAGCAGATAGGCGACCATCAGGCCGCCGGCGGTGACTGCCAGCGACGTGGCCATGTAGAGCATCGTGCGTTTACCGGTGGCGACGCGCGGTTCGCGCATCACGGGCATGCTGTTCGACACGGCTTCGATGCCCGTATAAGTACCGGCCCCCATCGAATAGGCCCGCAGAAAAATCAGCAACATTCCCAGCAGACCGACCTCGGGTTTGACCAGATTTTCCTGAATGCCGGTCGTGACGTGCGTGACGACCGCGCCAATCGCCGAGAACTTCAGCGTCACTGCCCCCACGATCAAGATCGCATGCGTAATCAGAAAGATCATGAAGATGGGCAGCAGCACCATTACCGATTCCTTGATGCCCCGCAAATTCAACAAGATCAAAAGCACGATCACCGCGGTTTCGACCGCCAGCTTCGACCCCAGGACTTGCGGCGTCCCCAGGTGCTCCAGCGGGCCGCCGGGGTTCAAGAGGCCGTAGAGAGCGTCCCCCGCCGCCGCGATCGAAACCGTAATCGTAAGTGCGTAGTCCACCAGCAGCGCGCAGCCGGAGACCACGCCCACATGCTTGCCGAGCAGCTTCGAAGCGACCAGATAACCACCGCCGCCGCTGGGAAATTCTTCGATGATGTGGCTATAGCAGGCCGAGATGATGAACACCGTCACGGCGCTGGCCAGGGCCAGAAAGATCGCAAGAAAACGGAAGTCGCCGAGATGCCGACTCCTGCAATGTCTTAAAGGCTTCCGACGGACCATAACACGAGGACGACAGACCGTCGGCGCCAAGTCCCACCCAGGCCAGGAACGCCACCAACGATAAGCTGTGGAAGATTGAGTGATCCGACAGATCGCGCGGCTTGCCGATCAGGATCGTCCTAACCCGGGAGCTAAGCGTGACCGTATGGTCCAGATGGACTTCGGTGTCGATCCCAATGGGAGCAGCCGCAGCCAGTTCTGCCGGATCCACGGGATCCGACGATTGCGGCTGTTCGCTCGCAATCGCTGCCGGTTGCGTGGCGGCCGAGCCTTGCGCCGCAAGCGGTTCGGGACTTCCCGAAGGAGGGTGAGAATCGTTCATCAGGACCTTAAAAAAGGCGTGCTCAAGTCGGTTAAAAATCCTGTCACTTTCCGACGACCGCCTGGTCCGGAAGGGATCATCCTAAGCAGGCCGGACGGCGACTGTCAATCAATGGCGACTCACCGCCGAGCGTAGCCCCCCGCTGTAACCACAATCGAAACAGATATTTGCGCAAACATTGCGATTCCTTACGATGTCCGGTTAATCTGAATGTTTAAGGGCGATTTCACCGACTGGATCCTTTCAATTGACCTCTGATGAATAAAGCTTTCACTGCGCGAGCCGGATGACAATGGACAGCGATTTTGTCCGCGCTGCGATTCGATCGGTAGCAGCGTTACCGCCGAAACGTGGCGGGCACAGGTGACCAATCCGGCCAGTGTCCATTTGGCCGAGCCGGCCTACTTTTGCCCGTTCGCCCGCTGCGAGGTCGTCTACTTCGACGAATTCGAACGGATGGTGGTCACCAGCGAGTTGGCCAATCCGGTCTATCCCAAGGACCCGGACGCGCCGCTGTGCGGCTGCTTTGGATTCACTCGTGACGACGTGGAAGACGATATTCGCGAGGGGGGCGCGACCCGCGTCAAGGCCCTGCTGGCAAAGAGCAAGTCGCCCAGTGCGCAATGCCGTCTACGATCTCCCAGCGGCCAGTGCTGCATCACGGAAGTGCAGCGATACTTCATGAAGCGGAGGGGGGAGGTGACGGGGTGACCACAGGTTGATGCTTGGCTCGGAAATGTCACCTTGTCACCCCGTCACATCCTCCGGCCTGATGTCCGTCAGGAATGGCAAGTCGCGGCGATAGGCCAACAGCGGTTCCAATTCCAATTCGGCGCCTATCACCCGTTCGCCGTCTTCCGCGTCGGCCAGGATGCGGCCGCTCGGATCGACGATCAGGCTTTGGCCGTTGTGCGCCAGATGCGGGTCGCGACCAATCCGGTTGACCCCCACGACATAGGCCTGATTCTCAATCGCCCGAGCCACCAGCAGGGCCCGCCAATGCGAAACGCGGGCTACCGGCCAACTGGCGATCACCAGCACGAGCTGCGCGCCGCGCTGCGCAGCCTTGCGATACGTCTCCGGAAATCGCAGGTCATAGCAAATGGTCGGCGCCACGAGCAGCGGGCCGATGGGCACAACCACGGTTTCATTGCCCGCCACGAAGTTTCGCGATTCGCCTCCCAAGGTAAACGGGTGCCGCTTGCAATAGCGCGCGATTTCGCGGCCGTTGGGATCGATCACGACGGCCTCGTTGCGGCCGCGGCCGTCAGTGTGACGAGTGACGACTCCGGCGACTACGTAACAGCGGTGCTCGGCCGCCAGGGTGGACAGGAAAGCCTGCGTCGGCCCGTCGATGGTCTCGGCAATTATTTCGAGGTGCATGCTGAAGCCGGTGGCGAACATCTCCGGCAGCACGAGGAGCGATCCCGGCTGCGGATTGGCCCCATCGACGAGCGCGCAACTGTGCGCGTAATTGGCCGCTTTGTCCTCCCAGGATATATTGAATTGGCAGGCCAGCACTTGCATGGTGTTTATCCTTTTATGATTTCCGTCAGGCCGCGCACCAGCCGGCCGATCCCATCGGCAACTGTCTGTTTGTCGAGGGCCCCGTAGGCCAACCGCAGGTTGCAGCCATGATCGAGTCCGAAGGTCGTGCCGGGAATCAGCGCCACGCCGAACTCGCGCACCAATCGCTCGATGAGCGGCATCGGGTCGAGCCGCGTATCGATCCGCAGCAGAAAATAAAGCGCGCCGGTGGACGGGGAGACCGTGCAAAAAGAACGGAGCGGCTGCAATCGCTGGAGCACCAGGTGCCGAACGTCCCCCAGCTCGGCGATCCGCTGGCGGCAATACTCGCGTCCGTCCTCGAGCGCGGCGCAGGCCGCATACTGCGACAACACCGGCGGACAAATCAGGTTGGTGTCTTGCACCTTTCGGACCGCCAGCAGCAAACGCTCGGGAATGACCATGTAGCCAATCCGCCAACCGGCCATGCCATAGGCCTTCGACATGGAATACAACGAAATGGTGTGGCCACCGCTGCCCGGCAGTGAGCCCGGCGAAAAATGCCGCGCACCGTCGTAGACGAAGTATTCGTAGGCCTCGTCGTTGATGTGATAGATACCCCGCTGCCGGCACAGGGCGTTGACTGCCGTCAGGGCGGCGGGGGAGTAAACCGCGCCGCTGGGATTGTTGGGTGAAATCGTAACGACGGCCCGGGTGCGCGGGCCAATCGCTCGGCGGATGGCGTCCACGTCGAGCTGATAATCGTCGTCGCAAGGAACGATCACAGGCCGGCAGTTGAGCATGGTCACTGCCATCTCGTGATTGAAGTAATAAGGCGAGATCAGCACGATCTCGTCGCCGGCGTCGGCAACGGCCAACACGGCGTTGACGAAGGCCATGTTGCCGCCGGCGGTCACCATAAGCCGGCTTTCACCGCCGACCGCGATGCCGTTCTCGGCGGCCAGCTTGGCAGCCAAGGCAGCGTGCAACTCCGGAATTCCGTCGACCGCATGATAACGATGCGTTTGCGGTTCGGCAGATAACCGCGCGACCGCCTCGGCCACCCCGGGCGGCGGCCCGTAATGCACCACCCCCTGCCCCAGTGAAATGCAGCCCGGATGATCGCGAACCAATTGGCCCACGACTGCAATCACGGGCAATTGGACGGCTTCCATTCGCTGGGAAACAAACATCGGGGGTCGATTCCGAAGGGGCCGCGAACGCAGGAGAGCAATTGGCAATCATACTCGGGCAGCGCGTGGCGGCTCAAGCTAGTAGGCCGAGGTTTTCGCTTGTACTAAGCCGGAAAGCGCAGTTCAGCGCTGATCGCGGCGACCGTCCGTACAAATTGCAACGTCAGTACAAGATCTCGAATAGATTGCTGTAGTGATCCGTCCACAAATGGACCTCGCGTCGTTTGCCGGTCGGTTCTTCGGACAACTGCGGCGGATGACTTTGCAGGAAATTCTTGTCCCGTGTCACCAGCATCCAGTGCGACCGGTTGATCAGTTTTTCCTCGTCTTCGGGCACATCGATCTGCGTCGTGCCAAGGTGAAAGTGGTCGGCAAGCCCGTGGACCACGGGGGCCAGGTCCAGATACTTGTTGGTGATGTTGATTGCCAGAATGCCCGCCGGATCGAGATGTTTTAGATAGATTTCGAACGCCTCTCGCGTCAGCAGATGCGTCGGAATGGCATCGCCGCTGAAAGCATCCAGCACCAGGACGTGGAAACCTTGCGGCGGCTCTCTCTCCAGGGTTAACCGCGCATCTCCCAGCACTACGTCTTGTTGTCCCCGGCAGTCTTTCAGGTAGGTGAAATACTGGTTAGCCATTTCCAGCACGGTAGGATTGATTTCATAGAAACGATACTGATCCCCCGGCCGTGCATAGGCGGCCAATGTGCCGACACCCAGCCCGATCGTTCCCACTTTTAAATTCCGCCGATCCTGGTAATACGTGACCGCCTGGCCGACGCCGCTGTAAAACGGATAGTAGGAAATGGGCAATCGGCTCTTGTCGGGATCGGTAAACTGGCGGCCGTGAACGATGTGGCCGTTCAACAACGAAAAGTAATTCATTTCCGGATCATCGTCCGACCTAATGTCCCACACCGACACCACGCCGTAAAAGTTGCGTTTGATTGCCGCCGGCTGTTCATCATCCCAGTCCAACCAGGTCGTCAATGCCGGACAGGCGAGCCCCAGCGGCAACGCCGCCGCCATCACCCAGGCCGGCCGCATTTGCGTCCACTTGCTGAAACTCCAAGCCAGCACGACGACTGCCAAGACATGGGAGGCTGTCAACGCGATCTTCCACTCGAAAAACGTGTGAAAAATGCTCGGAGCAATGAGACTGACGAAGATGCCCCCCAGCGCGCCGCCGGCCGATATGAGCAAATAAAACTCGGTCAAATAATGATGCCCGGGCCGCAATCGCACCAACTCTCCATGACATACCATGCAGACGCAAAACATGGCCGTGAAATAAATGGACAGTTCGAAGATGTAATTCTTTTCGCCCTGCGGCGCGCTGTTGAAAAAACTTTCCAACTCCGGCAGCCCGACGACTCCCATCAGCAGCGCGATCGTCAGCCCACAGAACACCGGACGCACATACCAGCGTTCGTGATCGAAGCAGATAATGAACGTCAGCAGATAGAGACTCAGCGGCACGACCCATAGGAACGGAATGACGGCCACGTCCTGGCAAACGTGATTCGTGGTGGCCAGCAGCATCAGCGATGCGCAAGCCGGCAGACCAAGCCACAGGGCCCGTCGCAACACGCTCGGCACCTCTTCGACGACTGCGGCGGCAATGCCGACTCCGGGGACCGCGCTGATCTCGCAATCGAGTTCCCCGGGGCTCCAATGTCGCCGCGCGATCCAGATCGCGCACGCCCCGCACAACGCCACGAACAGCCAGAACCCAACGGACCACAGATCAATCTGCTTGAGCACATCAAACGCCGGCTCGAACACGAACGGATAACTGAGCAGTGCCAGCAATGAGCCGACGTTCGACAAGGCATACAAGCGATAAGGCGAGCGGCCCGGATAGGCCCGGCTAAACCAGGCTTGCAGCAGCGGACCCGTGGCCGAAAGGGCGAAGTAGGGCAGCCCGACCGAAACCAACAACAACTGCAAGATGCGCCATGTCGGGTGGCTGCTGTCGGGCGGCTTCCAACTGTGCTTCGGCTCGACGTGCAGCAGCACGAGCGCGACGAACAGCAAAACTCGCGTGGCAAATTCCCTGCGCTCGCGGCCGCAGGATACGCTGGCACCGCGTGGGCATAGGCATAGCCGGCGAACAACAACACCTGAAAGAACAGCATGCAGGTGGTCCAAACGGCCGGACTGCCGCCGAACCAAGGCAAAATGAACTTGCTGATCAGCGGCTGGACCTGGAACAGCAAGAACGCGCTGACGAGCACCGCGCCGGCGAAGATCCAACCGACCCAAGCGGCAGTCTGCCAGCTCGCCGGCGCTGCGGACGGTTCCGTCGGTGCGGAAACTTCAGTAACGGTTGAACTCACAGGTTCACTGCCTCGCTTTGTGTAGCTTGAAGATCGATCGGTTTTCGGTCGGCTGGCGGGAATCGTGTACAGCGAGCCCCGGGATTTCCCAGCGGAGCCCTATCCGCCAAATGGCGGAATGAGCACGTTCGATGCCGCGTCATTTGATAATGTTCGACCGCGAAGGGCTTGGCAATCGCCAACCGCTCAGCCTTGTCTCGCCGCTGAGTCTCGCGTTGCCGGAACGTGCGGTTTGTAGCGGTTGGGAGGAGATAAACGGCTGATAGCAGCCCCTTTCGGCGATCCCGGCCGGGCGATCGAACTGGGCCGGCGGAAACGAGTTAACGTTGATGCGGTCACTTCGCCCCGCCCTGCACCATCTCCTGCTGCGCGCGGTGCAGCGGGCATAGACGCCGTCGGCTTGCAGCAGTTCCTGATGCTGGCCGATTTCGACGATGCGGCCCCGCTCCAGCACCACCAGCCGGTCGGCCTTGCGAAGCGTGCTCAGGCGATGGGCGATGGCGATCGTCGTGCGGCCCTGCACCAGGTTGTCGAGCGCCTCCTGGATTTCCCGTTCGGTTTCGGTGTCCACGCTCGACGTGGCTTCGTCCAGGATCAGAATCCGCGGGTCGATCAGCAGCGCCCGGGCGATCGAAATCCGCTGCCGCTCGCCGCCGGAGAGCATCTGGCCGCGCTCGCCCACCAGCGAATCGTAGCCCAGCGGCAAGCGCAGGATGAAATCGTGCGCGCGGGCGGCGCGGGCGGCGGCCATGATTTCGTGCATCGGCGCCTCGGGCCGGCCGTAGGCGATGTTCTCGGCGATCGTGCCGTAGAACAGGAACGGCTCCTGCAGCACGATGCCGATGTGGCGGCGATACTCTTCGACCGGCAACGAGCGAATGTCGACGCCGTCGACCAGCATCGCCCCGTCGCTGACGTCGTAGAAGCGGCAGACCAGGTTGACCAGCGTGCTCTTGCCGGCCCCGCTCGGGCCGACCAGGCCGATCATTTCGCCGGGTCGGATTGTCAGGTCTGAGCTGCTTCGATGATCGGCCGATTGCCGTAGCGGAAGCTGACGTTCTGGAATTCGACTTCGCCGCGGAGCTGCTGCAGGGAACCGGATGGCGCGGCTCGGGCACTTCGGCCACCTGGTCCAGAATCTCGAACACCCGCTGCGTGCTGGCCGCGGCCCGCTGCGTGGCCTGCATCATGCGGCTCATCGATTCCAGCCGCGTGTAAAAGCGGCCGATGTACGCCAAGAAAGCCGTCAGCACGCCGACCGTGATTTGCAGTTCGAAGACGCGATACGCGCCGCAGGCCCACACGACCAGCAGACCCGATCTGGTTCAGCAGCGACGACCATCGGCCAGAAAAACGTCCAGACCGTGTTCACGCGATTGTTGGCTTCGAGCACCTGCTCGTTGATGCTGGCGGAAGCGGTCGATCTCGCGCCGCTCCTGGGCAAAGGCCTTGACGACGCGGATGCCGGGAATCGTGTCGGCCAGCACGCTGGACATGTTGGCCCAAGCCCGGCCCCCGCGTCGAAAACCGTGCTGCAATTGCTCGCGCACGCTGTAGATCAGCCAGGCGATCAACGGGAACGGGCACAGCGTCACCAGCGCCAGCCAAGGATCGATCAAGGCCAGCACGATCGCGGTCCCGACGATCATCAGCACGTCGGTGCCGAAGTCGACCAGGTTGTCCGACAGGTAATTGCAGATCCGTTCGGTGTCGGTGCTGATGCGCGAAATCAGGTCGCCGGTGCGCCGTTTGCCGAAAAACGTCAGGGACAATCGCGTCAAGTGGGCATACGTCTCGTTGCGCAAATCCGCGCCGATCTGCTCGCTGACGCACGCCATGACGACTCCCTGCGCCCAACTGAAGGCCCAAGCCAACACGGAAGCGATTCCCAGCCCGGCCAAGAAGCCACACGACTAGGCGAAACCGGGCGCGAATCTCGTTGCACGTCCGCCAGGTGCGGATTGTTTGCGCCTCGGGCGTGAGATCCCCTCGGGCCTCGATCGATTGCACTTCGTTCTGAAACGGAATCAAAACCTCGATCCATCAAAGGCATGCGTCAGGTACGGCGGGATCAGGCCGACGGCCGTCGTCAGCAGCGTGAGCACGAAGCCCAACAGCACCAGCCGGCCGCGATGAACGGCAAACCGAGATAGCCGCAGCAGAGAGCGCGTGCTGGGGGTCTGGCTCGCCTCGGCGGCTTCCGGCGCGTACGACCTCACCCCAACCTTCGTCATCGGACCGCTCGCCCAGACGATAATGCTCCAAATGGTGGACCAGATGCTGAGCCGCGCCGGCACGGGCCACCGTATACGCGCCAATGGGCCAACCGGCCCGAGGGGCCGACGGCTTCCAAAACTCCAACGCCGGCCCGGTCGCGCGCGCGCAGCGCCGTGATCTCGGCCAGCGGCCAGGATCGAATCACGGGGTGGCTGCCGTGCGGCTCGTCAAAAGGCATGCTGAGCAACCGGCGATCAGTCAGGATAACCAAGCCGTCGCCGTAGCGCAGTTCGTCGTTCAAATCGGGAGCAAAGCAGGCCAGCACGCTCTCGCCGCTTTCCAGGTGCGATTGAACTTCCAGACGCCAGGCCTCGGGCAAGGGCTGGGAATCAGGCTGGGTGTCTTCCAAAATCTCTGACCTGGAGAAGGATTATTTTAGAACGAAGTCCGGGCGTCGAGCGGACGTCAGAGGATTGCCGCGCGGCATTAACGCCGCGGCGTGCCCGCGTCCTGCATGCCATCGACCACTTTACGCCCCAGATTTTCAAACGGGAAGGCCAGATACTCGGTCAATTGCTTGCGCTTCACTTGCAGCCTAAGTTGCTCGGTCTGGTCATTCGTGTCAGCGATCTGCTTGTCCACCGCGACAATCAGTTTCTGCACGTGCGAACGTCCCTGGTCGTAACCGCGCTTCTGGGCCTCCGGCAACTGGCGCGCCGCGGTATCGGCCTGCTCCAACAGCGTGTTCGGAGGACGCCGCTGCTCGGAAGCTCCCGTGCCGGAAAACTCGCGCATGCGGCCGGCCCAGCCTGCGACGCTCGTGGCAAATTTATCCTCGTCCGCAGCTTGCGCGGCTGGCCCCAGCCTATTGACGAGTTGCAGGATATCGACCATTCCGCCGGAATAATCCTGCCTGCGGAAACGGAGGTAAGCAGCGCCCATCGGTGGCAGCAAATGATTCGGCTGTTCGGCCTTCAGAGCGTCAAAAACATGCAGCGCTTCGACGTCCCGCTTGGCCTTCGCCAGCACCAGACCATAGATCAGCTTGGGCTCGGGTTCCTGTTCCGCCAATTGCTGGGCCGCGGCATACTCCTCCTCCACCTTCTTCGCGTCGAAGCGCGGGACAAACAGATTCGCTTCCAGCTTCCGAATGGCGGCCTTGGCTTCTTCGGTCAAGCGCGGCGGCGTGTCGTTCGGCAGGAAGAGGACCGGCGTTTGAGGCACCGGGCCGCCGCTCAGAGACGTGGCCAGGAATTCGTACAATTCGCTGGGATCGATGCGGTTGTCCTGATCTTTGTCGGCTCGGCCCGACAGCCCTTCCGCCAGAAACCAGGCAAATCGCCCGTGGTTCTTCTCGCGAACATCCTGGCCGCGCTCACCCGCTTTGCAACTGGCAATCGCGGTGACCGTGCGAACCGGCGAAGGGCGCCCGGCTGCTGTAACGTCTGGATCATCTCGGCGGAAGACGGCTCTTGCTTCTCATGGCTCCCCAACCCGGAATGCGTGGCATCCAACAGCAGGAGCTTTTCCCGCACGGGGGATTTTTCGAGCTGCTGCACCCACCAGTTTAAGCCAACGCCCGTAGCCTCGGCCCTGGCCAGGACAAAATCCTTCGGAGCCAGCCAGATTTTGTTGGATTTGTCGGCATACCCGTGGCCCACGTAATACACCAGCACGCGGGCATCGGCCGGAATCTTTTCCAAGAAGGCTGGCACGGTTTCTTCCCAGCGGGCCTTGGTATCGTCGAGCAGCAGCAGCGACTGATCCGGCGGGACCTGATACCGCCGGGTCAGGGTTTGGGCGATGAGCCGCGCATCGGCGCCGGCGTATGGAAGCAGACTCACGGACTTGTCGTCAAACGCCTGCTCTCCCACGACCAGGGCCCATTTCCGTGGGTCCGGACGGCGCACTGCGGTGATCGAGAGGATTTCGGCATTGTCGCTGTCGACCGAGTCGAAACTGATCGTCGCTTCATCGCCGCGTTGCAGATCGACTAACTGCACCGGTTCGTTGCCGAGGCTGATCTTGCAATCTTTGGTCAGGCTATGCGTTGCCGGATGGTCCTGTCCCTGGCACAAGATGGCGAACGTGCCTTTATCGGCATTCACCAACTGGATAACGCCGGAGCGACGGAACGTGACTTGGACCGCAATCTGCGTGACGCGCGTGTCGTGCTGAATCGTCACCTCGTTGCCTGGTTTTACGTCCGCAAGCTTGACCAATTCGCCGTCGATGACTCGCTCGCCGTTGATCGTAATCTCACACTCTGGCGCCAGCGGCCAGACCTCGAGCGCCGCTTTGTCGTCCGCGCCCAAGGCGATCGTCAACTCACGCTTCACCGAGTCGATCGCTCGCACGAAACCTTCCAGCGGCACAACCCGAGCGACGCTGAGGGACGTGGCTTTGCGGGCATTTTTGGTCCCCTCGTGGTCGACGACAACCCGATCGCTCGGCAGCAGATCGGCCAGCTTGACGGGCCTACCCTGCCATTGATCCTGGTTATTGAAGCGGATTGGCAAGTCGGGTACCACGACAACCTTTAGCAACTTCCGACCGGATTTATCCGGCTTGTCCAAATCCAGCGTCAGGCTGTCGTTGTCCGTATCGACGCTGGCGATGGTGCCGCCGCTACGGTCCGGCCGATCGGCGAAAAATTCATGGATCACCTTGCCGGAGTCGTCGCGAGCCGTCTTCACCGTGACCTGGTCTCCCTCGTGAATGTCGCGCAGCCGGCTCGGAGCGCCATTCAGGAACAGACGATCGTCCGCTGTGACTTTGATCTCTTCGCGAGCATGGTCGGGCAGTTTTTCGATGACCAGCGCGGGATGGTCCGTGTCGGTAAACAGGTTTCGCACAATGCCCTTAATCGGATCAGCCAAGGGTTTGACGGCCACCGGCGTGGGAGCCGGTTTGAATACCAGCAAGGCCAGCACGGCCACGCAGCTCAGCAGCGCCGCCGAGCGCCATCCCCAGTAGTCGTTTGCGCCGCTGTTGTTTGGCAGCCTCCGCCGACTCCTCTTCGGTTTCTTCTTCGTCGGAGGAGGAGTCGGCCAGTTGCAGCCGACTCTTCAAGTCGGCCAGCGCCTCGCCCGCCGTGCGATACCGCTCGGCCGGATTCTTGGCCACCAGCTTTTCGATTAC
Organism: uncultured Planctomycetia bacterium; assembly: GCA_963807715.1. Classification (GTDB taxonomy): domain Bacteria; phylum Planctomycetota; class Planctomycetia; order Pirellulales; family PALSA-1355; genus CAWECK01. The sequence continues at coordinate 1,244,579 of CAWECK010000002.1, read as the reverse complement.
GTGCCGCAAGTCGTCCGGAACGCCCGGCCAGCACGCGGTTGATCGCCGGCATCCGCCGGTCGGGAGCCGCGTGCCACATCATCCAGGCGATCTGCTTGTCGCGGCCGAAGGCATCCATGCCGGGAAACAACGCATCGAACTGCGATCCGCACATCAGCTCGTAGGCCGAGAAGCCCAGCGAATACAGATCGCTGGCCGGTCCCACGGGGCCGAACTGCTGCGAGACCAGTTCCGGCGCCATGTAGCTGCGTGGTCCCTTTGAGCATGCTCCCTTGCTCGTTGCTGGCGCGGCGGGCCAGCCCGAAATCGCCCACCTTGACCCACAATCGCTTGTCGACGAACAAGTTGCTGGGCTTGATATCGCCGTGGATGATGTTGTTGGCGTGCAGATATTGCAGGGCTTGCAGGCTGCAGCTCAGAACCACGCGCAGCAGATCTAGATCCAGCGGCTCGCCCTGGGCATACTTTTGCAGGCTGGCCGGCATCAATTCGAGGATCAGCCAGCCGCGGCTGCGGACCATGTCGTAAATGGTCATGATGTTGCGGTGCTCGAGCGAGGCGAGCAATTGGGCCTCGCGCCAGAAGCGCTCGAGCGTGCGGCTGTCGTTGAGATACTGCTGGTGGATCTGCTTGATGGCCACCTCGCGCCCCAGTTCGCGATCGCGGCCGCGATAGACCACGGCAAAGTCGCCCGAGGCGATTTCTGCCAGCAGTTCATAGCGGCTCGGTTCCATCATGCACTAGCAACCTTTTTGGACGGTTGATCCTAAGTTTAATCTTTCGCACGGCCCCCGGCGACTCGTGCGTGTGCCGCTGGCTCTGCCAATGTAGAATCGATGCGGTTTCCGGCACTTGCAGAGCCAGTGGCACACGCGCTATCGCCGGCAGAGAATTCTTCAATGGACTGCTAAATATCCCCCGTTTACGGTTCGTTGATCAAGATGCCGGACGAAGCGTCCTCGCCAAGCAGTTTCGACAACAACTCTTCCAATTGCTTGTCTCTGGCGGGCGTGCCGGTCAGACCGTGGAATCGATCGCCCCCTTCGGCGTGCAACAGGTCCAATACTTTACGGTAATGATCACGCGCCGTCTTGCGGTCGTCCCGCGAATAGGCCTGCTGGGCCTCGCGCAAGTGGATTTGATAGGGCAAAAGCGGTCCGCGCTGGCCTTCGTAGTCGCTCGCTAAAGTATCACGGGCGTACTGGAGCGCCTCATCCTTCTCCGTGGAACCGAAGTCGGTGGTGAGCAACATGACCGACATGCAAAAGCTGGCCGCAATGGCGCCCAGCACCAGCAGCGGATTCATCGTTGACCCCTTGGTCGTTTCCGTGACTGTTTTGCCGGCCTCGATCAACTGCAAGCTCGGCAACTGCCCGTCGGTCGCCAGTTGAATTGTCGACTGGGCCGATTCCGCCGCGATGAAACGGGCCACCTTGCGAGTGCCGGTCGGCGCGAGCACTCCGGCCGCCGGCGGAACAACGCCCGCGGGAATCGGTGGAGCGGCGGGAACGCCGCTAGGGACAATATTCGGGATCATTCCACCCGAGGTAACCGGCTGCGGTCCGCCCGCGTAACCGGCGCGGACCCCTTGGCCTGAATAGGGGGAAGGAACGGCCGGAGGGGCGCGGGCTGAGATGGGTTGACCCGCGGCGGCAACAGTGGCACGTCGGCCATCGGCGGGCTCAACGGTAACGCCGGATTCTGGGAAATCGCGGGCACCGCGGACCCGGGATTGGCGGCGTGAAACCGGCGTCGAGCCCGACGGCTGTCGAGCGAAGGTCGCCGAGCCAAGGCTGGGGGAAGATGGTGGGACGCTAGGGCGGCTGGGCTGGGGACCGCCGGATTGCAGACCGTTGCTTAATCCGGACGGGGAAGGCAGCGGTTGTCCACTCACCCAGGTTTGAGATGACGAGGCTTGCACCGTCTGGCGCAATTCGGCGCTCCGCTCACTGCCGCGGGTTGATTGCCAGTTTGCGGTTGCGGATTGCTCGGCGGCACATTGGTCGACGGGGCGTTGATGGGCACGAGTACGCGGGCCTGGCAAGCCGGACAGATCGCATATTGCCCAGCCAACGCGGCGTCGATACTCGACGTCGCCTTGCAGCGCGGGCAGTCCAGCTTGACCCATACCATGACGACTACCCGCTATAAGTTCAGTCCGGAATAGATGTAATTCAGCGCAAACGGCCCGATGATGATTAAAACCGTCGACGCCATGATCAATATGCCGGGGAGCAGCATATTCACGCCTGCTTCGCCGGCAATGGTTTCGGCCCGTTGGGTTCGTTTGATGCGGAGCACATCGGCTTGAGTGCGAAAGACGTTGGCTAACGGACTCCCCAAGTTTTCCCCCTGAATGATCGAACCGATAATGCTTGTGATCTCGTCGTCTCCTAGCCGGCGCTCCATCGACTCGAACGCCTCCGTGCGGCTCTTGCCCATCCGCATGTCGGCCTGCACCCGACCAAATTCTACCCCGATCGGATGACCGGTGAACTCCAGGATAGACTGATCCAGGGCCCGAAGGAAATTAGAACCCGCCTCCATTAGCAGGGTTAGCATGTCCAGCAGGAACGGCAGGCGGCGTTTGATCGCTTGCAATCGGCGATGGGCCTTGCGGGAGAGCAGGCGGCGCATCAACCAACCGGCCACGCCGAGCAGGCCCAGGGCCACGACAACTCCGGGCCAGGCCATCAGCCAGAATCCCAGGTAAAACGTCACGGGGGCGAACAGCAGCACGATCAACTCGATGCGTGCCAGGTATTCCTCGGCCAGCCAGAAGCGCGGCATGCCCGAAGCCTGAATTTCGCGCTGGATCTCGGGCAGACTCTCGGCAAAAGCCCGGCGATTCAGCGGGGTCAGCCAGCGGATAATCGGTTGGAAAAAGCGGTAAAAGATATCCACGCGGCGGAGTTCATTGATGCGGCTGACGTCATAGCGCCACTCGTCCCCTTGGTGCAGGTCGTCGGTTTGCAAGGCGATCACAACCCAATAGGCGATGCACGCCAGCCCCAACCCTACCAACCCGCTGGCGGCCAAGAGGAGCCCGGGCTGCGGCGCCGGGGCGGCCGGAGCGTCGGCGGCGAGCAATAGGCCGGCGTGTTGCAAGAGGCTGAGGGGCGTCATGGGTGGCGATTTCGGGGGATGCCGGACCCCGGGGATGCAATCCCCGGGCTTTCGTGGGGTTCGAAAATTGAAAATCTCAGATGTCGGGGTGCAAGATGAAGCGGGCCCAAACGTATGCCGTCAGGTTCAAGACCAGCGAAATCGCCAACAGAATCTGTCCGGGGAGCGTGACGAACAAACGACTCGTGTTGATCGGATCTACGAAGTAATAGACGATCAGGATCAGCACGGGTGACAGGGCCATGTACACGGCCGACTTGCGGGCCTGCGCCGTCTCGGACTGCACCTTGCGTTCCAATCGCTGAAGTTCCAGCACCGAGCGGGCAATGCGATCGATGGTCTCGTTCAATCGGCCGCCGCTCTGCCGGCTGGCTTGAATCGCGGCCGAAAACAGGGCAAAGTTTTCGCTGTGCAACCGGGCTTTGGCTTCCTCCAGGCAGCGCTCCATCGGCTTGCCCAACTGATATTCGCCCATGATCTGCTGGAACTCGGCGCTAATTGGCGGTGGGCACTGGTCGGCGAGAATTTCCAGGGCTTGGGGAAGCGACAGACCGGCTTTGACGGCGCTGGAGAGGGTGACCATCGCATCCGCCAATTGATCTTCGATCTTCAGTCGACGCGTCTCCGCCATCTGCTGCAAAAGGTACCAAGGGCCGTAGCTCAAGATCGCGGCGCTCAGAACGGCAAACACCAGGCTGTCAGCCCCCAGCCAAAAACTGAAAAAAACGACCACGAGCAGCAGCGACCAGAGGATGATTTGCCGACGCAGACGCCCCGTCGACACGCGCAACCGGCGGAGCTTTTCGCCCAGGTCACGTTCCAGATAATCGACGCCTTGCCAGTAATAAGGGCTCCCAAAAAAGGCGACTCCGGTGGTCCCGGCGCCCATCAACAGGCTGGCAAGCCAAACGTCGTACATAACGATCTCTTCCGAAACTCTTTACTTGACGAGACGCTGCGGATTCGGCCTGCCCAAAGCTGCCGCAGTCCCGTTCCCGCCCGGCGGCGGCAGCGCGGGAGATTCGTAGTCGCGGCCGTACAGGAATTCGACTTCCAACAGACGCTTCTCGACCAGCTCGTCGATGAACGTGGGCAGATAACCGGTGGGCTGCAAGGAAACGCCGTCCCGAAAGTTGAAAATGTCCGTGACCTGCGTGCGATGCGTCTCCAGGTCCATCTCGGTGACTTCCGAGATCTGAGTCACCAGGCGGCGTCCGCCGGGCAGGCGGTCGATATGGACGATGATGTCGAGCGCCGAAGAAACTTGCCGATGAATCGAGATCACCGGCAAGTCCGCCGCCATGAGGATCAGCACTTCGAGTCGCTCGAGCACCTGGTCGGCGCTGTTGGCGTGGACCGTGGTCATCGAGCCGTCGTGGCCGGTGTTCATGGCCTGGATCATGTCGAGGGCTTCCGGACCCCGGCACTCCCCCACGACAATCCGATCGGGCCGCATGCGCAAGGCATTTTTCACTAGATCGCGAATCGTGTAGGCGCCGGTTCCTTCAACATTCGCCGGCTTGCTTTCCAGGCTGACCACGTGTTCCTGGTGAAGCCGCAGTTCGGTCGTGTCTTCAATGGTGACGATCCGCTCTTTGAAAGGCACAAAGCTGCTGAGCACATTGAGAAACGTGGTCTTGCCGGTGCCGGTACCGCCACTCACCAGGATATTGCAGCGGTCGATCACGCAGGCCCGCAAAAACATGGCCGCCGTCTTGGTAAGACTGCCGATTTCCACCAGCTCGTTCATCGTGAGCCGCTGAATTGGAAACTTGCGGATCGTCAGGCAAGGGCCTTTGACCGCCAGGGGTGGAATAATGGCGTTGACCCGCGAGCCGTCCGGCAGCCGGGCATCCACCAGAGGCTGGCTCTTGTCGATGCGACGGCCCACCTGGGCGACGATCCGCTCGATGATCGACTCGGTGACCTTGTCCGAAATGAAGCGCCGGCCAGACCGCTCGATGACGCCGCCGCGCTCGACAAAAATCTGGTCGCTCGACACGACCATGATTTCCGAAATCGATGGCGCTCGCAGCAAATCTTGCAGCGGGCCGAAACCGAATACAATGTCTTTCAGGTCCTTCTTGAGCGTCCGCAGGATCAGGTACTTGCGCAGTTCGTGGTGCAGGTGCGGCCGCACCAAGGGAAAAAAGTCGGCAAAGCGCGATTCGACTTTTTGGATCTGGCTGCTCAGGTCCCGTTCTTTGGTCAGCTCCAACCGGTCGCGCAGGAAGACCAGCAGGCTGTGCAACTCGGTTTCGCGCTCGGGGACCAGCGTGGCCGGGATGTCGAATTCGTTATGGGTCAGAGCCGCCAGATCGAAAAAACGATCTTTGCCGGTCTCCATGATCAACTGGTTTACCAACAGGTCTCGCAGCACGATCCCCGTGATCTCTTCCAGTAGGACCTCGTTCTTGGCGCCGAAAACGTCCAATTCGCGACACACGTCCTCGATGTTGTTTTCCAACAGGAGGATGTTGTCTTCGCTCCGCACCCGTTCGGACTCGAACTCGTAAAGGTCGAGCCGTTCAAGCAGCTTCTTGTGGATTCGCAATTCCAAATCGGCGATGATCGAACGCAGGTGCGCTTCGAGCTCCGCGCGGCTGATTACATTGGCCGTTTCCGTTTCGAAGCTCAGGCTGTACGGCCAGATGCGCACCTTGGTGCCGGGCGCAAAGATGGCGGTTTGCCCACCGAAGACCTCGGTTTCTCCCACTAGGCAACTGTTCAGCCCGATGTTCTCCAGTTCCAGCTTCCCGTCGACCAGGCGCACCACGGCATGTTCCCGCGAGACGAGCGGACTGGGGAGCACAAGCGTGTTCGTGGGGTCGCGGCCGATGCGGATCTCGGCGCGGTCAGTTCCACCATCGAGCGCCGGCTATCGTGGACTTTGTTGTACCAGACCTTCATGGTTTTGCTTGGTGGTTATGGACCCAGGGAGGCAATCCCTGGGCTTCTGGTCGAATAGAATTGGAGTGGTTACTCGTCCCGTTCATTGCGGGGATGCAAGAGCACGCCGACCCCGCGGAAATTCGTGCGGCGCAGCGCCTCCCAAAGTTTTTTGGCTTTCGGCTCCAGCTCGTCGCCCACCACTTGGACGCTGATCGTCATCACATTCTCCTGCACTTGCGGAATGTGGTTGGCCTGCATCACTTCAAGGCTTCCCAGCCGGTTGCCCAGCGACAGCACCCGGAATGGCCCGATAATCTCGGAGCCGCCGCGGACCACGGGCGGGCCAGGGGCCGGTTCACTGCCGGCGGCCAGCGTGGGCACCCCGATCAATTCCGGTCGCGCAACCAGAAAATCGACATTGCGCCCCGGCACGACCAAGGACGGAATGAAGCTAGACGTATCGACCGGGATCGACAGGGCCCGTTCATCGGCTCCCGCCAACTTTAACTGCGAGGGCGGAGTCCTCATGTCCTGGCGCAGCAGCAACTCGCCACCGACGTAGTCCCGGTTCGGACTCTGACCAATGACGGTGAACCGATCGTGATACTTGTAGGCAAAGTCCTTCAGATAGCCGGTTGCGTAGAGTGGAATCTCGACCGGCACCAATTGGTCATCGTTCAACACGTCGCCGTGCCGGATCGTGGTTCCCTCTTTGATGCCGATGAATTCCTCTTTTTCGAACTTGTGCGAGCGCTGTTCCAGGTAAAACCAGTTGAGCGTCGCTCCGACCAGGCCCAACACCACGGCAATCAGCAAGCCTTGCACACTCTTCATAATGCCGCTTTCACTTCCCGGCGGGAGGTTCCGCCCCAGCGATTGAGATGAGTCCAACCAGTCCGGCTGCGCCCTCGGAACCCGATTGACCAGCCGGACCGAATTGCCCGCCCGGGCCAAATTGCACATCCACGATTTCGCAGCCCAAGCTTCCCGTGCGCTCGTCAGCGCGCATGCCAACAACCGCCGGAAGGCCGCCAAGGCTGCGACACGATCCACGGCTTTTGACTAAACCAGGCGGAGTAGAAGACCACCCAGTCTTCCGCCCGGCCGCTTCCGGCGAACGCTGACAAGCCGCCGCCATGCGCATCCCACACCGTCAGCGAACGCTGACTGCCAGGAGGGATAGGCACGGTGTCTCGTGAAAGGGCATCCCGCGAACCCGTGTCCGGCAACCGATCTGCGTCGTGCGACGAAGTTGTTCGCTGGGGACCGCAGGAGGCGTGGGCCACGTAAAGATTCCACTCGCTTTCGGCCGCCGCAGCCGCCAACCCCCAGGTTACCACGCGTCTTTGACCCGCGCCAAGCTGCGGGGGGCTGAACGTCGATCCGCTGCCTCCAGTCGCGGCACTCGTAACGACCACCAGCGGCATACCCGCGCCGGAGGCGAAAACCTCGATTTCGCCGGGACCACGAGCGATCGGCGACGAGCGGGCAGCGAGCTTAAGCAGCCCTGCTTCCGCCGAGCCGAAATCGGGAAATATGGCCGCACCCCGGGCCGCCAGTTCGCGGCAGGCAGCCACGAGAGCGTCCGTCGCAGCCCGGCCATCGCCACGAACGTTGCGGCACTGGATTTGGTAGGGCATTTGCCCAAAATCGAGTTCCAGCGGCCCGCCAGCCCCCACGTCTGCCAGTGGCACGGACGATGCGAGCCCGGGCCCGCTCGATCCGCCAGGCTCGACCTGCCACCAGACGACGAGCTGCTTGCCGACGACCAGGGCCAGGACTACGATGATTCCGGTGGCCAGCAGGTTCGTGGTCCAACCGGTGATGCACCGCGCGATTGCCGCAAAGCTGGGTGGCTGGGATGGCGAAACTTGGTTAACCGGCATCGGATTCAGGCCACTCCTAGAAGTCTGCTGAAGAGTTCTCAGTGAGCTTTGGTACACGTGTACCACTGACTCCGCAAGTGCTGCGGAAACAGCGTCAAATCGGCGCTGGCACGACCAGTGGCACACGCGTCAGAGTGGCAAATTCCCTTTAGAGCGCGGCTTTTTGAGCCGGCCCGTTGACGAATTGTTGCAGCTTTTGAATCGTTTCTTGCAGCGGTTGCATCTGGGCCTGCAAGGCGGCTACATCGGCACCCGGCTGCTGCATTTGGTTCTTCAGATTCTGAAGTTGGGACTGGTACATGCCGATGAAGAAGCGGCCCATCGTTTCCGGCACGCCGGCCACGTGCGGCTTTTTGCGTCCCTGGATTTGGTAGATGAGCTGCTGGACGTTGTTCTGGTGGACTGAATTCACATCGAGGCTGCAAAATCCTTGCAATTGCGGGTAAAAGTTCCTATAGCCGCCGTAATAGTTGAAGATTTCCTGATCCTGAAACAACACCGCCAACGGTGCCTGCAATGGCGAGAACCACACGGCGGCCACCGCGTTTTGGTACGCCACGACCAAGTCGTTGCTAGGCTGGGCAAATTGATAAATGATCGGCTCCCGCAATTGCGTGTTGCTGTACATGCCCATGCGTTGATATTGCCAACCGTTGCTAAGCAACGGATCGGTTAGATTGAACTGAATCGACGGCAGCGACGGCAGGAGCGGCATCGGGCGCTGAATGGCCGACGTACCCAGTTGCAATCCCTGGGTCGGATCGAGCAGGTTGCGGTTCACGGTGCATTGATCCAGCGTAGGTCCGCGGGCCACCGGCTGGTCAATCGACGCGTTGTTAAGCATGTTCATCACGGCACCCGCTTGCACAGCCTGACCGGCGTTCATCGGCCAGTTCGCTGGCTGGGGAGCGGTCGCCAGACCGGACCGCGGCCAACGGTTGCTCCACACGGCGTCGCGGGCCACCATGGCCGAGCGCACCTTCCAACTGGCCGCCGTGCCAAAGTCGATCATCAAGGCCATCACCATCAGCAGCAGCGGCAAACTTAGCACGAGTTCCAGCGGCGCGAGGCCGCGGCGCGGCGCGGCAGTGCGCCAACTTCGGCGAACGAGTCGCCAGTGGAAGCGGTACCGCGGCGATTGAGGGGCTGGGGAGTTCGCGAACTTCATGGGTCGTTCTCTGACGAAACCAAAATCTCTGGGATGGTCATCCCTGGGCTTTCGACTAATGCGTATTGAGTTGGCTCCAATCCTGGGTCGTTAGGTTTCCCAGAGCCGGAACTTGCGGCGACTGGGCCTGGGGGGCGAACTGTTGGGGGACCGTCTGCAAGATCGTAACGAGGTTCGTGCTCACCGCCGGGACCAGCTTTAAGGTCCACGTCTGATTGAGCAGCGTCCAATCCTGCGGATAGCCCTGCCGGCCGGGAAAGAAGGTCGAGTTGTTGTTGTTATTGTTGGCGTTGGCGTTCCCGGTGCCGGGCAGGCCGACAGAATTTCCGGGTACGGCGCCGATGACAATGTTGGAATTGTTATTGTTGTTGGGAGACACCCAAACCAGGCGATTGAGGGGAATATACAGGCTGATCTCGGTGTACGTCTGGTCGGCACTGGCGGAACCTTGTCGCGTCGCTTTTTTCGGGTTGAAAAACAAGCCCGGCAACGCCTCGGTAAGGGGCGGCCAGTAGCACACGCCGATGAAGTGGTAGTCCTGCTCCAGATCAGGATTGCCGAAAGCCTGGCTGCCATCCGCGCGGATTTGGAACAGTAAATTGGTGTTTGGGTAGTCTTGGTTGAGCAGTTTGTTCAATTGTCCACAGGTGAAGCCGCGCCACAGGATGCCGAACTGGCTCATACCTCCACCGTACTGCGCCATGCCTCCATTCTCAAGCAGGTCGAACGCCGCCATCATCTGGCTGTTCCACTGGTTCAGATACGTTTGTGCCAGTTGGGATCGCTGCTGCTGCGCCGCGGCCTGGTATTGTGACTGATTCGGCAGGTTGTCCATCTCCGGATCGACCACGGGAAGCGTGCGGCGGGCCGTTTCGCCGTTACCTCCCACCACCTGGCCACTGGTCCGCCACAGGGTGGCCTGCATGTTGCCCCGGTCCGCTGGCGCAGCTCCCTGGACCAGGCCGTGCTGCCGGGCAATTTCATTAGCCGCGAGTTGAGATAACTGGGGCGTGGCAGCGACCAAGGCGCGTTGGAATTTAGGAACCAGTTCCTGCTGCAGGATTTGTTCCCAGGTCGGCAAGATGAGGTCGGCCGAGGCTTTGATCCAATTGCTGTAGGTCTGGACCATCTGCTGTTCCATCGGCGCCATTTGCGCGATGGCCTGCCCAGCCGCGACGAACTTGGGAAACCCCGAGTTGGCCAAAATTGGGCCGATTGCTTGCCAGGCGGCGATGATCTCAGGGACCTGGCCGGCCGCGTTTTGTTGTTCTGCTTCACGCAGACACGCGGTCAGGGCGAAGATGTCGCACAGCAGATGGTTGGTGAAGGCCAAGGTGTTCATGCCTCGCGCCAACACCAGGCCACCTGACCAGGTGGCGGCGTCGGCGGCGTTTTGCATTTTTACTTTGCTGTCGACCTGGCGTCCGACGTTTATCACCATGCCCAGAATCATGGCCAGCAACATCAGCGTGAAGACCGACACGATGCTCATCGTGCCCCCTTCGTCACGGTGCAACTCAACGACCAGGCCAGCCGCTTGGCGGCGCTCTGCCTGGCGCGGCTTGCCAGCCCGCGCGATCGAGACACTGGCGGGCAAGCTGCCAGACGCACTCGACTCTGCCAACCGTTTGTGGCTACAGTTGATAGGCATAACTCAGCACCGGTTTCTCGCCTTCGCTGCCCAGCGTGGTCGCCGCCGTCAGAGGATATGTGTAAACGTTGCCCGCTTGCTGAATCATCCCGGACACCTGATCCGCTTGGCCCGTCTCGGACGCGGCACGACCAAACAGCAACCGGCCCGGCCCGGGCAACAGCGCCAATTGATGAGAGACGGTCACCGTAATGGAATCCTGCCAGCCGACTTCGTTGAAATAGAACTCGCCGATGTCAGCGGGCAGGTTATAGGTCGCGAGGGGCAGTTCGTTAATGGTGCTGGGGGCTTGGGGCTTGTGTACGAAGGTCAGCCGGATGTTCGTATTGTTGTTGCTGTAGGCGAGCTTATTGGTCAACCGCTGGGGAATGGCCGGATTGTTGCCGGACGTCGGCGCCAGCGCGGCGTAGGCCTTTTTTACCGCCGCCACCAGATTGCCTGGGGCGGCCTGCTGGCCCGCAATGGCTTGCGAGGGGGCAATGGGAGCGCAAGCCAGGATCGCGGCCGAGAGGATCTTTTGATACTTGGGGCTGCCGGGATTAATGACATAGCGCGTGCCGCCGTTGGTGCCGGTTTGATCCGTGTCGACGGTGTAGCTGCTGATGCGGTTTTCCCACTCGTTCGCTCCGGCCACTCCCACGCCGGCCGGAATCCAAACAATCGCACTCCGGGCAGCCGCCACCGCCGCGTACTCGACGACCATCTGGCCGACCATTAGTTGGCTGGCCTGCACGATCAGCATCAGCAGCATGATGAAGATCGGCAGCGTGAGCACGAAGCTCAGGCTTTGGACCGCGCCGGCCTCGTCCTGATGCAAACAGACCAGCCGCCGTGCATGCCAGCGTCCGCCACTCAAGGCCAGCAGCAGGCGCAACGCGACCAGCAGACTGACGAGCAGCAAAAACCAGGGCAGGCAATCGAGCAGAACGCCGCGATGCATCACCGGCCTCGTGGGCTAGTTAGAAATCAGGTGACGAATTAAATTCCGGTAGGGCCGGCTGTGCCGGCAGTAATTCGGCTCCGAACCCGGTCAACGGCCGGCAACAGCCGACCCTACCGGAATTAGAACCATCCCCACGCGTGCGAACTAAAAACCACGGCCAGCCCCGCCAGCGCGCTAGGGGCCATGTACAGCGGCACTTGCAACTGGCGTCGCTCTTCGGGCGTGAGCGGACTCCAACTGCCAATCTTTAACGACCAAACGGCCTGCCGGGCAGCCCGCCCCAACAGTCGCATTGCCCCGACGCGCCACACGAGCACCACCAGGCCGGCCGCGGCGCTGAGGACAATCGTCCACAGCAATGCTTCGATACCACGCTCAACGCCCAGGAAGGCCCCCATCATCGCGATCAGCTTCACGTCGCCGCCGCCGATGCGAAAGCACGCATAGCACAGCACCATGCAGCCGCCGCACAGCAGAAACGCCTCGGCACTTTCCGTGAATCCCACCCAGCCGATCCGCGGCTTCCAAACCAGCGCGGACTCGGATTGTCTTTCCCACACCGATCCCGCTGCATTCAGCGCCAAAGCGATCAAAATGCCGGGATAAGTCAGCCAGTTGTATATTCTTCGCCGCCAAACATCGGTGATCATCGCGACCAAAACGAGTGCCGACAACAGGGCGGTGACAACCACCGGGCTCCTCCCACGAGAAACTAAACCTCCCCCCAACGGGATGCTGCCCGTGGGATTACTGACACCTGCTGGCGCGTTTAGTTAGCACCCTGCGCGTTGTTCGCGCCGGTTTGCAGGTTCGTTAAGCCGGAATTGAAGTACGTCTTGATGGTCGGCCACGCGAACTTGATCAGAAAGATCAAGATCGGCAGCGCGATGACTCCCAGGACGAGAATCGTCTCCAGACTCACAGCACCCGCTTCGTCTTCGTGAACCCGCTTGAGCAGGTTCCACACGGACACATTCTTGCGCATGGGGTTCTCTATTCTCCTTGCCGGTCGTCAGCCCATTGGGGAAAACCGACCAGACTCTTACACTGAATCGCCGATCTGGCGTTATGAATACCGCGAGCGAAAGTCGAATTTCAGTGCCTAATTGCGAATGACTCTCTACATAAAGGGCCACGTAACCAGCATGCAAATCATTTGATAGACAAGATTCATAATACGCGGAGCCACCCCCAGAATGAAAGCCACCAGCGGCAGGACAACGCACAATACCAACACGTAATCCAACGCGACCGCGCCCGAGCGGGATCGCCGGCGGCCACTTGCCCGGCTGAGACGCTGGCGGCGGCGTAAACGGCGGCTAGTCACTCCCATGGACGAACTCGTTACAAAAGGATCCCCATCTCACGCCGCAACCTTATAACCCCACTCAACTTGATTCGTTTCGCGGCATCCCGAATATTCCAGACCGAAACGTGCTCCCATGGAGAAGCTGGGCAATTCGCCCGTCAACCAGCTGTCGTCTCTGTAAAAAGCGGCGCCGATAGCCGCACCAATCCTTCTAGCCCCTGGTCATGCGGCTCGGACCAAAACGTAGGCCGGTGACCCGAGAACTCAAGGTCCGAAAGCAACTCTCCCTGGGGGGAGCGTCCGTGAAACTTGCGGACGAACAGGTCCTGCAAGCGGTATTGGTTGGTCTCGTCCAAGCCCAGGGCTTCCGTAATGCGCGTCACCTTGCGACTGCCGTCTTCCACAATCCGTGAAATCTGCACGATCAAGTTGATTGCCGAAGCCACCTGGGCTCGGGCAACGTAAATCGGCAATTCCACGTCGCTCATCAAGCTCAAGGTCTCCAGGCGGACCAGGGCATCCCGCGGCGTGCTGGCATGCACCGTCGACAGGCTGCCGGCGTGGCCGCTGATCATCGACTGCACGAGATCCAGTGCTTCGCCCGAGCGAACTTCCCCCACGATGATGCGGTCGGGCCGCATGCGCAGCGAGTTGACGAACAACTGCCGCACGCTCAGGCCGCCGCGGCCGTGGGCGTCGGGGCGATTGGCTTCCAGGTACAAGCAGTGTCGCTGCCGCAACCGCAACTCGGCCGTGTCTTCGATGACAATGATCCGTTCCTCGTCGGGAATCGCTTGCGAGACGGCCCCCAGCATCGACGTCTTGCCGGTGCCAGTGCCGCCGGAAATGATGATGTTTTTGTGCAGTCGGACGCAAATCTGCAGAAACTCGCGGGCCGCCTCCGACAGGCTGCCGAACCGGATCAAGTCGTCAAGCGTCAGAGCCTGCTTGGAAAACTTGCGAATCGTCAGGTAAGTGCCGCCGGTGGCACTGGGGGGAATCACGGCGTTGACCCGTGAGCCGCTAGGGAGCCGAGCATCCAGCAGCGGGTGCTGCTGGCTGATTTCGCGGCCGACCCATTGGGCAATATTATGGACGGCCGAAAGCAAGGCGTCTTCGCTGGCAAAGTGAGCATCGGTCCGCTCGATGCGGCCGCGCCGTTCGATGTAGATATCCCGATAGCCGTTGATCATGATTTCCGTCACCGAGTCGTCAGCAAGATACTCGCGCACGGGACTCAGAAAGAAATCAACGCTGGCTTCGAAGATCGCGGAGCGGGCCATAGGGGCGGACTTCGGCTGGAGAGCCTGGATGCTAAAAAATGGACATCAAGGTCGGACGGGCGGAACTTCGCCGACCTCGCTAGCTATCGTTCATGCTCATCCGCTGCCGAAGGCAAGTCAATAGGCCAGCCCGGTAGGTGCAGCGCCTCTAGAAGTTAAACGTAAGGCCGCGAAATAGGAGACTATAAATAATTAATGGTCATGCGCAATCGGGGATACTTTGGCCGCAAACGCACCGAATGCACGGAAATGAGGAACGGGGGGAGCTTATTTGCTTCCTTTCCTGCTCATTCGCGTGCATTCCCGGCCTTTTGCTCCTCGTTCGCCCATCATGCTTAGCGCGCGGGCTGCTTAAGACCCGAAGTTAAGACCGCGCGGCGCGGCCTTTGCGAGCCAGCACTTCCTCGTAGGCCGCGAGCGTTTGCTGAGCCGTATGACGCCACGAGAAATGATCCAGCATGTGGCGGCGCAGCCCTGCCGTGTCCCGTGGATCCCGCAGCGCCGCCTCAATGGCGGCGCGAATGCCGGGTATATCGTCAGGACTGACGTAATGGGCCAGGTCTCCAAAATACTCCCGGGCACAGCCTACCTCGGTGCTGACAACGCGAGCCCCCAGGGCTGCCGCTTCCATCGAGGCCAGGCCGGGTGTTTCGAAATGACTGGCCAAGACATGCACGGTGCATGCCTGGTAGGCCGACTTCAGCAGGTCGGACTCCGCTTCAAAACGTCCCAGGTAATGCACGAAACCGCGGCCGGCAGTAAGACATTTATCGAGGTAGTCCTGCTCGCGCACCCCACCGACGAGCAGCAACGGCCGGTTCAACCCCTGGCATGCCTGCACAAGAGCCAATTGGTTTTTCCGTGGTTCCACGTTCGCCACGCAGAGCAGGAAGTCGCGGTGCGGATAGGTTTTCCAGAACAGATCCGCACCCGGGCCTTCGGCCAGCTGCGGATCAATGCCGTTGTAAACCACCCGGTAATGTTCGCGGGGCAGGTTGTAGAATTCATCGAAGGCGTCGAGTTCAGCCTCGGAATTTGGAAGCACTAAATCAGAACGATGGAACAGGTGGTAGATATCGTGAATCGGAAATTGCCCCCCGCCGTTCTTTAGCCACAGAATGGGTGACAGGACCAGCGGTACGTGCCGCTCGCGAACCATGTCGTGAAAGGGCCACGACCCACTCCGCGCCGAGAACATATGCACGATGTCGTAGCGCTCGACCGCCGGTTCCCAGGGATTATAGAGGTCGACTTCGACCCCCAGGCGCTGTAAATGCTCGCGGGTCTTGAGGAGTTGAACCTCACCCCCGCCAGGCACGAAAAAGGCGGTGGAATAGGTGTTGAACATCACTCTCATGGCCACTCCCAAGTCACCGTGTAATTCACAGCAAGCACCGCATGCACATGGCTCGCAGATGGCGGCTGCCGCGCGGTGGCTCGTCAACGAGGCTGCGGATTATGACAAAAGCTCTCGGCGCAATACAAGCCTGATTCGTCCGCTAGCACGGCAATGCTGGCATCACGCCGTGGTCGGAATCGCGGCATAGCTCCGCCAGCGCGCCGCGCAAGACAACCCGTGGTAAAAAATCCGCGAATTGGCACGTTGGCCGTGGCATCCTGCGTCCCTTTGCCACCCGGACAAGACGCCGCTCGTGGACAATTCGTTGCCCGGAAAATGTTGTGTTGACGCGGACCAATGGTCGGCGTATATACTGCCGCTCCAGCGACTAGCGATCACGTCTTCCGTTCGGGGCCCATGGATGGGTCATGTCCGGCGAAGACGGGAACCCCAAGGCAATCCACGCCACTGCCATGGACGGCCGGCTTATGCGGCCATCGAGACCAGTGACGGTCGCGACCAACCGCGAAGCCATTCATGAAGATTGTTTCCACTGCTGACAGTGACGCCGCTCCCGGGGCCCTGGCCTACCACGGTTCGCCCACTCTGCGCACGTTCGTCTACTACCGCGACCTGATCCTGGTGTTGCTGGCCAAGGAGTTCAAGGTTCGCTACAAGAGCACCTTCATGGGCTATGCCTGGAGCGTGATTCATCCGTTGGCGTTCGCCTCGGTGTTCTTCCTGCTGTTCAACACGATCGGCAAGTTCCGGGTACCGGCCTATTCGCTCTACCTGATTTCGGGCCTGTTCCCCTGGCAATGCATTGCCAATGCGGTTCCCGCCGCGAACTTCTATTTCCTCGGCAATTCCACGCTGATCAAGAAGGTGCGATTTCATCGGGCGACGCTCGTGCTGGCGGGCGTGCTGAATGAACTGATTCATTTCATCGTTTCGATTCCGGTGCTCGCGGCCTTCATGCTCTATTACGGCCAGCCGCCGGCGCCCGGTTGGTGGTGGCTGCTGCCGACCCTGATGGTGATCCAATTGACCATGGTGCTGGGGATTGCCTTGACGGTGGCGACTTGCAACTTGTTCTTTCGCGACCTGGAGCGACTGACTGCCATCACGATGCATCTGATGTTCTACCTCACGCCGATTATCTACCCCATCGATCAATTGCCAGAGCAATGGCGCTGTCTGCTGTGGGCCAACCCATTCGCAGCGCTGATCACCTGCTGGCAAGGTTTGTTCTACGGCGGCAGCGTGTCGCTGAATGCGTTGGCCATCGCGGCTCTGTGGGCCGCCGCCTGCCTGGCCGTGGGCGGCGCCGTGTACAAGAAAACCGTCTGGAGATTCGCCGAAATTGTCTAGCGATTTGGCTATCCGGTTTCGCCACGTGACCAAGCGATATCACGTGCGCAGCCCCGTGGCCGACGGCCTCAAGAGCCTGCTGTTGCACCTACCGAGTCAACTGCAGGCCATCCGTCGGCGAAAGCCGCACTACGCGCTGGACGACGTTTCGTTCGAGCTGCGCGCCGGTGAGTGTCTCAGCGTGATCGGACGGAACGGGGCCGGCAAGAGCACGACGCTGGGACTGATCGCCGGCGTACTCCGACCGAGCACGGGAGACGTGGAGACCCACGGCCGCATCTGTCCCTTGCTCGAGCTCGGGGCCGGCTTTCATTTCGAACTGAGCGGCCGGGAGAACATCGTCCTCAACGGCATCTTGCTGGGACTGACGCGCCGCGAGGTGCTGGACCGCGTGGACGACATCATCGCCTTCTCGGAATTGTCGGCCTGCATTCATCAGCCGCTAAAGACGTTCAGTTCCGGCATGATCGCGCGGTTGGGATTCTCCGTGGCGGTCCACCTGACACCGGACATCCTGCTGGTGGACGAGGTGCTGAGCGTGGGGGACGAGGTGTTCAAGCGCAAATGCCTGGCGCGCATGCAAGCGTTTCGGGAACAAGGGACAACGATGGTGTTCGTCAGCCACGACATGTCGACGATCGAAAAGATCAGCGACCGGGTGGCCTTGATCGAGGGCGGAAAATTGGTGGAGTTGGGGGAACCGGCGCGGGTAATCGCAAATTATCGTGCCCGATCGCAGGCGGCCTGACCCTCTGCGGCACGATTGATCACTCTAGACCCATTGGCGGCTGATGAAACCTCGCAATAAACGCAATGTCAGTACGACTCCTCACCGCCCCGCGCCCAACGACGCTCGGCGACCGCGGTGGCCACGAGGAGCAAAGCTGCGCGACAGCCGCAGCGCGGCGCGGAACCGGCCGCCGCGGTGCAGACTCCGCTCAACATGGCGGTAATCATTCCGGAATTGGCGAAATACGGCGGCGCCGAACGGTATCTGATCGAATGCGTCGCGCGCTGGCAAACACGGCACAGTATTACGATCTACGCGTCCAAGATCGACGAAGATCTGCTGCGCGAACACGGCATCGCCGATCGGGTCAAGCTGCAACGGCTCACGCCCTACTTCGAGGGCCGGCATTCGATTCTGCTCAACGCGGTCTTGCTACCAAAAATCTGGGAACAGGAAATCGCACCCCACGACGTTTACCATACCCATCTATGGCCCACCCACCTGATCAACGTGCATCCGATGGTCTGGTATCCACACGAGCCGTTGCGGATTCTGCACGACCTGCGCTACGAGCAGTCGCTGGAAGACGTCGCCGGAATTTTCCAGCGAAGCCTGCACATTTATCCCAAATACAACTACGACCGGGTCACGGACGTGACGTACGAGGCCTACCTGGCCTCAATGGACATGTTCGACAAGCTCGGCAAGCCGGATAGGATCGTGGCCAACAGCCGTTACACGGCCGGCTACCTGGAAGGGGTCTACAACACCAAGGTCCGCGACGTCGTCTATCCGGGCGTCAACGTCGACGACTTCATTTTCCAGCCCTCCGATGAAAACATCTTCCTGACCATCGGACAACTCTGGCCGCACAAGCGCATCAAGCTGATCATTGAGGCCATGAAGCACGTCGACAACGCGCAGCTCTACATTGTCGGCAATGGTCCCGACAAGGAAAAACTCGATGCGCACCGCGGCCGGTTTGGGCCTGTCGAACCGCGTGTTCTTCCTGCACGGATTGAACAACCTGGAAGTACAGATCCTGTTTTCGCGGGCTTTGGCCGTCGTGTTCGCTCCGGTCAAAGAACCGTTCGGCATCGTGGCTCTGGAGGCCATGGCCGCCGGCAAACCGCTGATCGCCGCCAACGAGGGCGGATTTACCGAAGTGGTCGACGAAAAGCTGCGCATTCCTCTGCGCCCGCAGCCCGAAGAACTGGCCGAACGCATGCGGCACCTGCGAGACAACAAGGACATCGCCCGCCGCATGGGCGACGCGGGACGTCAGAAAGTCAAGGACTACACTTGGGACATAGCGGCCCAGAATCTGCTCGGAATCATCGAGAGCACGCATCAGACCTGGGTCGGACGCACGACCCCCTCAAGTGCCGGCGGATCGCGAACGGAGCGCCTCCCGAGACCACGCTGTTCGGCGCGCAATACTACTGCTGGTACGGCAACGGCATCGGCTCGCAGGCACTGGAACGACTCGCAGCATGCCGGCGGCGTCACCGACATGCCCAAGCTGGGCTACTACGGCTCCTCGAGCCGCACCACGATCGAAGAGCACTGGAAGCAGTTCGAGGAGGCGGGGATCAATTTCGCCGTGTTGAATCTCCACATCGACGGCAAGGGAGCCAGCGGCTACGAACTGGCGGCGGCCGAAAACATCTTCAGCATCGTCGAGGAGAACAGCAGCCCCGTGCAAGCTGGCCATCCAGGTCTGCCCCTACGAATGCAAGCGGGAGCAGTTGGTCGAAGCCTTGGAGGTGGTGGCGAAGATGTTCGCTCGGCGCACGAGCTATCTGCGCGTGCAAGGCCAGCCGGTGTTGTTTTTCTTCTGGACCGGCGTGCAAGACGGAAACAAGACCTGGCTCAACGCGATCGAGGACAACACGCCGGGACTCTTGCAGATCGCCAGCAGTCTGCGGATGTATTCGGCCAAGGACGAACGGAGCAAGACCTTCGGCGTGTTCGACGGCTGGAGCCTTTATTCGCCGCTTGAGTTGTCGCAGTCTTCCAGTTGGGAACGGTTGTGGCGGCAAGCCTACCGGAACCATGCGGCCGGGACCAAGGGTCTGAAAGTGGTAACCGTTTCGCCCGGCTACGACGACCGTCACCTGCGAGACTCCAACCGCAAGGGCAACTTGTACCGCAGCATCGACCGTCAAAAAGGGGCGACCTATCAGCGGACGATCGACTTCGCCCTGTCGGTGCCGGAACAGCCGGACATGGTGCTTATTTCCACGTTTAACGAATACCACGAGAACACCCATATCGAGCCCTCGCGCAACCATGGCAAGCACTATATGGACATGACGCGGGACTTCATCGAAAAGGCGAAAGAAAAATGGAAGTCGTGATCGTCTCCGACGCAGCCCAAGGGATCTCGCTGCCTTACGCCTCGCTCGATCAGCAAGTGCTGGACCTCACGGAGCGTCCGAGCACCCGACTGGTGCTGTCGTTTTCGTCGGCCGTCTGGGAGAACGAGGAGTTCCTGGTCGTCGATATCTATTCGGCCGCCAACCCGGTCCATCCGCACGGCCACGTGGGCTGGTGGAAATGGCCGCTCCACGAAAAACGAGACTTGGGGGTGGAGATCGTCAAGGCGGCCGGCGGCTTTGAGGTCACCTTCGACGGCCGCGAGCCCGCGGAAAGCTGGACCAACCCGGATTTCACAGGGTGCGATACCGACGTGCTCGAAGTCCACCTCGTGCTGCGGCAGACCTTGAGCGAAGCGATCGATTTTGACGACAAGCTGTTTTTGTACAATTCGGCGCAGGCTTTGGCGGAGGCGGAAGCCCGCCGCGAGGCCATCGCATCCCCCGGCGGCGAACCGACCAGCGTCCCCTGGTTCGTGTGGCCCGCGACTTCCAAAGTCCACCTGGTCAGCACCAACATCTTTACCAAAGACGCCGTCGGCAATTTCACATTTGCCGTACAGCAATTGTTGCGGGCCAACGGCATTCCTTGCCAGCTCTATGCCGGCAACTTCGACCCGGCCATGCGTCCGGTGATCCGGCACGTATCGGACCTTGTGAGTTCCGTGAAGACGGAGGATCTGTTGTTCGTCAATTTCTCGATCTTCGACGCGTTCCTGCCGCTGATGACAAACTTGCCCTGCAAGAAGGTGATCTACTTCCACAACATCACCCCGCCGCGATTCTTCCAGATTTACGACGCCGAACACGCGGCCCACTGCTTGCAGGCCGTGGATCAATTGAAGTTGCTTCCCGCCTTCGACGGCATCATGGCCAATTCCATCAGTTCCAGCCGCGTACTGCAAAGCCTCACGGCGAAGAAGCGGAACACCAAAGCCAGCGAGAACGGCCACGAAAACGGACGCACGAAAGGCCCCTTCGAAGACGCCTCGCGACTGCTGGAACAAGCAGCGCGGCTGCTGGAGCAACAAGAACGAGACGGACCTGGATGTCAAGGTCTGCCCTCCCTTCATGAACGCTTCGCGCTGGCTGGAAATCGTCGCGGAGGAGGTCTCGCTGCCGCCGCAAAAACGATTGCTGCTGTACGTGGGCCGCGTAGCCCCTCACAAGCGCATTGAAGATCTGCTGGCGCTCTACCGCGCCTACCATAAGCTCGACTCGGACTCGGCATTGCTGATTGCCGGCGGGGCCAGCTTCGAAGGTTACAGCGGTTACCTGCGGTACCTGATGCAAAACGAGTATCGGCCGCTCAAACACCACATCCATTTCCTGGAGGGGGTGAGCGACGGTCAGCTCAAGACCCTTTATCCAGCCGCGTCCGCCTTTGTCACGATGAGCGAACACGAAGGCTTCTGCGTGCCCCTCGTGGAAGCCATGGTCTTCGACACTCCCGTGTTCGCCTACGCGTGCGAAGCCGTCGTTGAAACGCTGGGGCAATCGGGCCGGGTGTTTTACAAAAAGGATTTTGCCAGTCTCGCCGCGAACATGCACGATGTTCTGCACACGGACTGGAAGCGTGCCAGAATTCTTGCCGAACAGCGCCGTCGGTTGGCCGAAATCACGTCTGGCATCGACGGCCGCATGATTTGGTCCACCATCGAAGAGGTGTTTTTTCGCCGCAACGAACTTGATGAGCACGCTTCCGCCAATCAGCCCGGATTGCCCAAACCAAGAACGGCCGGGCTAGCTTCCCGGTAATACCCGTTTGATCCAGCGCGTGACTGGTTCCGAAATCCTCGCCCCTAGCGGCGGCCAATCTCGAAAGTATTTCGTTCGAAACTTGCTGCGATCTACATTGCCAGTTGCATCGTCATGTCACGTTCGTTGAATCGCCTTATCGTTAAGGTCAAGGCATGCTGCCGTACTTGAACGCCTGGCTCGTCTATCCGCTCGCCGAGCGCTGGCTGGGACGCCAGATCCGGCCCAAAGCGGCGCAACTGCGAGCTGAAATGGGCTTGCCGTTCGAGCAGCGGAGCGCACGGCGGCCACGGCAGCTCTCGGCGCTGCTGGCCACGGCGGCTCGCGACGTGCCTTACTATCGCGATCTGTTCCGTGCGTTGCGGTTTAACCCGCTGCGCGTGGCCGACGACCCGCGCTATCTGGAAGAGATCCCTTACCTGACCAAAGAGATCGTCCGCGAGCAGGGCAAACGCTTGCTTTCCGAACGATTCTCGCGGCCGGAACTGCACGTCCGCCGAACCGGCGGCTCGACCGGACCGAGCACGTTGATCCATTACTCGTCCGAGGCGCTGGATTGGACGGCAGCCGCCAATCTGGTGGCCTTGGAATGGGCCGGCAAACGCCGGCATAGCACCGAACTGCACCTGGCCAGTCGGTTTCCGGAACGGTTTCCCTGGCGGGATCGGCTCAAAGAGCGCATCAAGTGCCTAGCCCTCAACCGTTACAACGCCTTCACCGACGACTTGGAGCCCGCCAGTTTGGATTGTCTCTGGAAAACGCTGCGCCGCGCGCAGCCCTACCTGGTGCAAGGACATCCCTCGACGCTGTACGCCTTGGCGGTCTATCTGCGGACTTCGCGGCTGCGAAGCGCACGGGCGCCTTTCGGGTTTTCGAGTCGACCGGCGAAGCCTTGGACGACAAGAAGCGCGACACGATCGAAACCGTTTTTGGTTGTCGTGTCCTGAATCGCTTCGGCAACGCGGAGTTCGGCGTCGTGGCTTACGAGCCGCTCGGGCAACAAGACAAGCGATTGAGGCTGTTCGATTGCGTCGTCTGGCCGGAGCAGGTATCCCATGAGAGCGGCACGCCGGAGTTGGTGTTGACCGGTTTGCTGAATGAGGCCATGCCGCTGGTGCGCTACCGCACCGGAGACCTAGCCCGGCTGACCACGGACGAAAGCGGCTGCTTCTTGCACCAGGTCATCGGCCGAGTGCATGACCTTGTGGTGATCGGGGATCGCCATTACCCGACCCATTACATTCAGGACGTTTTGGATCGCATCGGCGGCATCGACGAATTTCAAGTCGAACCGCGGCAGGGCCAATCCCTGCTGTTGCGGCTGGTGGTCAGCGACGTCGCTCGCCGGAAAGCCGTGGCCGACCGCATTCACCAGTGGTGGGGCGCCGCGGTCGTCGTCGAGTTCG
This sequence comes from uncultured Planctomycetia bacterium, assembly GCA_963807715.1. Taxonomy (GTDB): domain Bacteria; phylum Planctomycetota; class Planctomycetia; order Pirellulales; family PALSA-1355; genus CAWECK01. Next base: position 1,221,339 of record CAWECK010000002.1, on the reverse strand, counting down.
CCGATTTCAACGGGCTGACCCGCACCGGCTGGCGCGGAAAATTCCGTTATGTCGTGCAGCAACAAGCCGCGTAAACGTGCCTCTCTGGTCCTGACGCGGCATGTCTCGCTGGAGTTCCAGCTACGCCGCCGGACTCCCTTCGTCTCGCCTGGCAGGCGCCGCCGGCGCGCGAGTTCTTACCCCCCGCCGGTCCTTGTGGCCATTCAATGCCGGCTAGCTCAGTGCGCGAGCAAGCTGTCACTGGGGCGGTGCGCGACCGAACTCTTCGTCAATGTTAATATATCCTGCGCCGACGGCCGAGGATAACGATGCGGGTTGCCGCCGATGGACATTGGTGCAACGAGTTTGCACAAAGTGTTCTCGTGTTTTTTCTCGTAGGATCCTACGGCTATGTTCGAACAGGGAGACGTACAAGACGGATATTACTCGGTGGAACAGGACGTCTTAGGTCCCTTTCAGTGGACGCGAGGGCGCTTTGTGCTGCGGCCGGCTCAGTCCGCGCAGTTCGCACGCCTGCGGCTTTGCTACCTCGGTGAGGCGGGCACGCTCCGCCTTAACTCAGGCGGCAGAATGCTCGACGAGGTGCAACTGCGGCATGGCTGGCAAGACTACGTTGTCAAGCTGGCGCCCGCCGATCACCAGCCGATCGACATGACCGTTAGCCCTGTCGTGCCGGTCGAGACCGACACGCGTGAACTCGGGGTGATGCTGCGTGACGTGGCCCTGTTCGACCATCAGCCACTATTGATTCCAGGCGGCCGTGAAGCTGAGGACGGCTACTACCCAATAGAACAAGACGCCGAAGGCGCATTCCGCTGGACAGGCCGGACATTTGTATTGCGACCCGCGCATGCCGCTCGCTTTGCTCACATGCGAATGTGCTACCTGGGTGACTCGGGGCGGCTTACATTCGAGTCAAACGGCGTGCTGCTCGACGAGGTCGAACTACGCTACGGCTGGCAGAACTACGTGGTTAGCCTGGCGTCGTCCAGCGGCGCGGCGGTTACTGCCACGGTGAACCCGCTGCTGGAAATATCCGGCGATAGCCGGGAGCTGGGCATCATGCTCGCCGCGAATCTGTTCGACGACGAACAGCTGTTCGACATGCTGTGCAGCGCGGCGTCCAACGCCATGCTGAATGAGCAAGAGTTCCAAGCCGCCTGCACGGTCCTGGCCTCCTATCCGCCGGCTTTGCGAATCTCGATGGAAACACGCTGCAATATCCCGGAGACCGGCCAGGCCTGCACCTACTGCTGCTGGAACTGGACGAAGGCGATGGAACGGGGGGCGCGGCGTTCCGACTCGATACTCTGACCGATCTGGGCGGGTTTTATCGTTGCGCCAGCATTGTCCACGACTATAGTATTGCCGAGCCGACGATGCACAAGCAGTTCGGAAAAATCGTGGCAAAGATCGACGCCGATGGAAAGTACTTCTCTTTGACAACGAACGGCCAACTCATGGTCGAGCGCCGCCGCCGCGATTTATTGGGCAAGAACGTGATCCTGTACGTCTCCGTCGAGGCGGCTACGACCGCCGGTTACGCGCGCTATCGCAATAACCGCTTCGACGACTTGATTACCAATCTCCGAGCCTTATGTCGCGAGAAACGCCAGCATGGCAATCTTCCGACCGTGTTCATTTCCGCGGTGGCCATGCGATCGAATTTTTCCGAATGGCCCGAATTCTTCGAACTCATGGCCGACGTGGGGGTCGATCAGGTCAAGCTGCGCTCGCTGAATCTGGACGACAATGCGAACGCTCCGGTCATCGAAAACAATGGCTACCGCTTCGATTATGGCGCGGAACTCCTTTCCATGAATGAACTCGAGGAGCTGTCTCCGCTCGTGCGCCAAGCGGCCGCCGCGCACAACATTCCCCTGTATCTGGAATGGGAAGAGTTTGCCCACGAGTGCGGTTCCACGGCACCCTTATGCCCCGAGCCCTGGAAAACCCTATGGGTTTTGCATCGCGGCATTGTCCCTTGCTGTTACGCGACCGAACCGCTGGCCCGTTGGGAGGAGCAGGGAAACCGCCCGCTGGAACAGTTCCTGGGTGATGTTTTCAACGGTCCGAAGTACCAACACATTCGCGCCGAGCTCGCCGCCGGCCGGCTCTCGAAATATTGCAGCAACACGCCCAGTTGCCCCGTATTGAAGTGACTGGCGGCACAATGGCAAAGTTCCCGGGCTCGTGGAGCCGACCTACTCGCCCGGATCCGGATTACCGCCCGGATCCTTGCCGATCGTGCCCATCGAAAGCCTGACGATCCTATCTTACCCCAGCGTGCTGGCGCCGTGCGGACGATAGGTGTCGGCGGTGCGCTCCCCGAGAATTCGCCGCACCTTGTTGCGATGATTGCTTTCTTGGATGGACCTCGCGCCGGCATCGCGGCATACTAACTCCCTCGCGCGTCACATGAGCCCCAGGGCACTGTGCACAGGCGAGGCTTTGGTATGGCGTGGATGGCGTCTAAGGGATCCCACTCGATGTTTCGTCGCTTCCGTTGCGAGCCGCTGTACCATTATCCCATGGACCGGTCTCTCATCAAAAGTCCCATCCTCTATCGGGACGAGTTTCGCGTCGTGCATGTCGGTGGCGGGCCGAATCGCAATCACCCCAAAGAATGGAACCTGAATCTCTTTCCGCGGACCAACATCGACGTCGTCGGCAGCGCGGAGCATTTGCCGCTTGCCACGGAAAGCATCGACGTGATCATCTCGAATGCGGTGCTCGAGCACGTACAGGATTTTCCGGCGACGCTGCGTGAGATGAACCGTGTACTCAAGCCCGGTGGTTTCGTCTATGTCGAAATTCCCTTCATTCAGAATTACCATACACACGACATCTATGGCGTGCAGTTTGAGGATTACCGCAGGCTGACGAAGGCCGGGCTGCGGCAAGCGTTGGGATTTTGCACTCCCCTGGACGTGGGCGTCTGTGTCGGCCCCACCTCCACCGTGCTGCAAATGCTGCGTGCTTATGTGGCCGGCTTCGGCACGTCGGCCCGCTACGAGCGCTGGGTCGAACGACTTTATTACCTGTTGGGCAACCTGGTTGTTTGGATCGATGGAGTCCTGCCTGAGAGCGTGGTCGATCGCTCGAAAATTCCTTCCGGGGTCTATTTTTTTGGCCGCAAGCCGGATCGGTTCAGCGACTGGTTACAAACGCTGCCGATGCCCAATTCCGTGTTTCCGCGTGACGTCAGGGCCAGCATTCGGATGGATTCCATGACTCCGGCTAGGCTGCGTTTCACGATCACGAACATCAGTCGCACAACCTGGCTGCAGTCGTCGCAGTTGCCGTGGGGTACGGTGACGATCGCACTGCAACCTGGCCGCAATGACAGCTTGGAACGGGACTTCAAACGCGTAAGCTTGCCCGGCGATATTCGCCCTGGCGAGAGCTTGCCCGTGGAGGTCAGTCGCGCTGAATTACCCGCCGAGAGCACGAGCCTGACCGTGGATCTGGTGATCGAAGGATTCTGCTGGTTTTCCCAGCGCGGCAGTCTGCCCCTGACGGTTAGCCTTTCGTAAACCGGCTAATGTGCCACCACCCTTCGAGCCATCGGCGCCGAGCGGTCGACTGATCTTGACCCCGACCCCGGATCCTGGAACCATACCAGCGTTCTATTGCTTTCAGAACCGGCTGCTCATTGAAAGACCTGCGGCCCGCGCCCGCTGCCTTGGGGGGCAGTTTGATGAATTTGCCGCTCTTGACCACTGCCGATGTCAGTCATGCGGCTCCGCCGCCGAAGGTCGCGGCGCCGGCATGCGACGTAACGTATGCCGTGCAACCAGCGGAAAACGGCTGCACCGGCAAACTTCAACTGAACCACCTGCCAAAAATGGGCACGTATGCCTACCTGGATGTGGTGTACGTCGCGCACACGGCCGACCGGGGACAGATCAACTTCGCTTGCGCGGACTTCACGCTAGCAGGGCTGGTGCTACCAGGCGGACGCCGCTCGCACAGTCTGGCGATCCCGTTGGCGGCCCTTCGCAAAAGCAGCACGATCTCGTTTTCCGCCAGCGTGTCGCTGGAGATCGAGTCGGCGACTCTGCGGGCCGATTATTACGACTACTTCGGCCTGCGTTCGCAAAGCAAGCAGCCGCAGCAGTTCGCGCTTGCCGAGCAGCATTCGCGGCAGATCGCCAACACGCTTGCTCGCAGCGTGCAGTGGTTCGTCACCTGGAAGTGTAACTTTGCCTGTGCCTACTGCTGGCAGGAAGTCGCTGCCGAGGCCTATCGCGGTGGTCGGGCCAACCAAATTGCGCCGGAGGTTTGGGCCGATCGATTCCATCGCTTGAAGCCGCGAGAGTTCTACCTCACCGGCGGCGAACCGAGCTTGTATAAGAAACTGCCCGAGTTTATCGGCATGCTCGATCCGCAGATCGAGTTGCATATGAACTCGAATCTCGGCCGAGCCCTTTCGATTGATCGATTTCTCGAACACGTGGCACCGGACCGCTTTCGTGAACTGGTCTTCAGCCTGCACCCCACTGAATGCACGCTGGACGAATTCTTCACCAAGCTGGCCCGTTTGTCCGCCGCCGGCTACCAACGTCTGCTGGCCACGATGGTACTTTATCCCCAAAACCTGCCATTCGCGGGAGAAGTGATCGACCGTTGTCGTGCCCTGGGAGAATCCCTTCGCTACGTGCCCTATGTGCCGGCGGCGAACGATCCAGTCGGTCGTGATGACGCACTGATGGCGCAAATGCAGGACTGGGTTCAGCGAGCGGCCAACTACACGCATGATTTGGGCAAGATGCAACTGTGGTCGTTCGAGAAGCCCCAGTTTTGGGAATCGGCCAGCGGTCCCCGGCCAATCGGTCATGCCCCGATCTTCTGCCCGGCCGGTTCACAGCGAATCAACGTCGACGATGAAGGAGACGTGTACGTGTGCATGAGCGCGATCGACCGCAGCAAGATTTTTGACCGTTTGTCGCTGCCGCACTACGCTCCAATCGGCAATCTGTTCGACGATCAGTTCGAGTTGCTGGAGCGTCCGATTTTGTGCTGGGAGTCCTTTCGCTGCTCGGCCTGCGATTTCCAAGTCGTCGATCGGGCCTGGACCTTGGCCCCCGGCGCAACGGCCACGTTGCCGCTGCCAGAATGACCGCACGCGTCAGGAACCCGTAGTGCCGGCTGTGCCGGCTGTAATTGGGCGACGATCCTCGTCACGGCCGGCCCAACTGTACCCATCCTTGGCAGCGACCTCGGCAAATGGATTCTGAAGAATGAACATGCTGGTAGTTTACGACGAGCGCGAGCGGTATTCGGCCGAAATTGTCGCCACGGCGCTTCGCCGATCCTTCACCTCCGGTCAGGTTCACTGCATAACCTGCGATCAACTGACAGACGGCTTTTGGCCAACGCCAGCCGCCGCCGTGCTGATTAATCCGGCAGCGGAGGCCGCGCCGATGGTGGCGGCTTTGTTGGCCGCAGGCGGCAAGGCTCTGCTGCTCGGCCGTCTTCCGCCGATCTTGGGCGACTTGGTGGGCGTCAACGTTCTCAGCGAGCCGGCGCTGGAGCCGGCGCTGGCCACGGCGAAGGTAGACCACTCCCGGCACCACAACGATTCGCCGGCCGCGATTCATTACGCCGCGCATCCCCTGGCACTTGCTTCCTCCCTGCGCCAGCGGGCACTTTGCCGTTTTGATTTTCAAAACGAATGGAACAACCTGGGCTTTGGACGCATTACCACGGACGGGAGCGCCTGGTCGCTAGCCACGGCCGCCGTGACTGCCGGCGCAACGCCCATCGCTTGGATCGCCGTCGACCAGGCTCCCACGCGCCGTTTATACGCGGCCCTGCGCAATGCGCCTTCCGGCGCAGCGTTGTGGTTCAACCGTGCCGTCGGGCCCGTCGATAGCAGCGAGTGGCGGATCGTCGAAGTCTTTCTGGGGGACTATCGACCAGATGACCTGGTCTGTTTTCCCTATCTGTCCGAGATTCCGGCCGGCTACGCGGCCGCGGTGACCATGCGTCTGGATTGTGACGAAGCGGTCCATACGGCCCGGCCGCTGCACGAGCTGTATGCCGACTCGGGAACCCCGTTGTCGCTGGCGATTCCGACCGGCCAGACGTTCGGACCGGATGCCATCGAGCTGATGCGGGACGTCGCCAGGTCGGGCGGCTCGGTCGTGTCCCACTCCGTCCATCATCACGTGAATTGGGGCGGCTGCTACACGGCAGCGGCGCGTGAAGCCGCGCAATCGAAGGCCGCGTTAGAACAGCAGGCAGGCGGCTTGGGACCGGTCGAGTACGCCGTTTCGCCGTTTCATCAAAACCCCATTTACGCGGTGCATGCCCTGGCTGATACCGGCTATGCCGGATTCGTGGGAGGCATTATCGCCGGCGATCCAGAGTTTCTGCTGGGCCGCGCCGGGCAGGTGCCTTTCATTGAAAGCCCGTTGGTCTCGCACAGCGCGCAGTGCATGCTGCACGGCGATTGCTTTGAGCGTTATGGCCGCACGGTCGACACCTATCAAGAGAGCTTTGACAACCACCGGGCCGGACGAAGCATCTTCGGTTATCTCGATCATCCGTTTTCCAGCCGGTACCAATACGGCTGGGTGGACGAAGCAACCCGATTGCAAGCGCACGGCCAATTGTTGGCGCATATCGATCGCACGTCCGACGTGTGGCGGCCGAACCTGCGGGACGCGTTGGATTTCTTGCGTCGCCGCAACGCCGTGAGCCTGCATGTGGAACAAGGCAGCCACTTCCGTTGGACCAGTTCCCAAGACCGAAACGGCAACGGGCAAACGCTGCATGTGGCGGCCCGTTGGAAAGGACGCGAGTGTGCTCGATAAGCACCGTGAATCGGCCGTTATTGAAATCGAGGCGGCGACTCGGCAGTTTCCAGCCGGCCAATTGCCGCACTATGTTTTGCCGCGCGACGTCTTGCCGCGCGATGTCTTGTTGTTCTCCACGGCCGACTGGGATCACCCGTTTTGGACCAACAAACAACGTGTTGCCTGCCAGTTGGCCGGAGCGGGGTTTCGCGTGCTCTATGTCGACTCGCTGGGCTTGCGGCGCCCCACCGCGGGTGGCCGCGATCTGGCCCGCATCGCTCGCCGACTGTGGCGCTGCCGCAACTTCGCCGCGACAGGTCGCCGAAAACCTCTGGGTCTGTTCGCCGTTGGTCCTGCCTTGGCACTCGCGCGCCGGCGTGCGGGCACTCAACGAGCGTCTGCTCGGCTGGATGCTGCGACGGATCCTCAATCGCCTGGGTTTCCGCAACCCGCTGCTGTGGACCTACAATCCGCTGATGGGCCCGCTGCTCGCCAAGCTGCCGGGCTCGTTGGTGGTCTATCATTGCGTGGATGACCTGACGGCGGCGCCCCATATGCCCACGTCGACCATTGAGACGGCGGAAGCCGAATTGGCGCAAACGGCCGACTTAGTGTTTACCACAAGCCCCCGTTTGCAAGAGCGGCATGTCCGCGCACCGCCGCCAAGGCACGCATTTTCTGCCGAACGTTGCCGACTACGAGCATTTTTCCCAGGCCCGAACCGGCAGCCACGTTCCGGCAGATCTGGCCCAGATCCCCCATCCACGGATCGGTTTCATCGGCGCTCAGCTCGTACAAAGTGGACTTCGGATTGATCGCCGCCGTGGCCCGCGCCAGGCCAGACTGGCACTGGGTGCTCATCGGCCAGATAGGTGAAGGGCAACCGGACACCAGCATCGAAGCATTGCGGCTGCCGAACATTCACCTGTTGGGGCCGCGCCCGTACGCCCAGTTGCCGGACTATCTGCGGGGCTTCGACGTGGCCTCCATTCCATCGGTGGCCAACGACTACACGGCCTCAATGTTTCCGCTGAAATTCTTCGAATACCTGGCAGCCGGCCGACCGGTGGTGGCCGCGAACGTGCCGGCGCTTAGCGAATACGCCGAAGCGTGCCGGCTGGTATCCGGTTCGGCAGAGTTTATCCGCGCCGCCCAGCGGATCTTGGCCGGCGACACTCCCGATGCCAGGCACTGCGACGAGCTAGCCCGGCAATTCACCTGGCAGTGGCGGACTCAGCAGATGCTCGCCTTGCTGGAAGAGGCCTGGACGCGACGGTTGCCCGGCAGCCGAGAGTTGGCACGAACAGAGGCGTGACAAGCAGTCGGGTTCCATGCCCAGTTCGGACAAATCCGAGCCGCTTCAAGTGACTGGCCAATGTGGTTGCTGAATCAAAGGGGTCAGCTGAATCAAAGGTGACAGGACCCCTTTGATTCCCTGACCCCTTTTCTGGCCCGATCTTGGTTGGTCCTCCCAACATCAAATTTAACATATCGCCAGCAGGTTTTGTTGCCGAATAATGAGAATCACTTCTCGGCTTCCATCACCACTACCGTCAACATGCCGGCGTTATCGGCCAGCTTGCCGGCGGAATCGTTGATGCGCAGATAAAGCGTCCCGCTTTCGGCCGGCTTGAGAGTGGCCGTGAGTCCGACAACCAGCGGCTTGATCAACGGACTGCCCCGTTTGGGATCGACTTCGTCCGGCGCACGGCCGCCAGCAGCACGCCGAGCGGCTGGCTGTGATAATAATCGATGGTCACGCCCCCCGGCTCGCACCACCAGATGCGCGGCTTGTCGGCCACTTGATAACGGCCCGTCGCGGTCAGACGATACGTACGACCAGCCTCCAGCCGCAGGCCGCTGGCTTGCCAACCCCGGTCGGCGGCAATCTCGACTTTGGACTTCGGACTTTGGACCGAGGGCTTACCCCCGCCAGGCGGCTCAGCCGGCGCGAAGTCGACGGCCATGCGATCAAAGTCGTAGCCATGTTCCATGTTGGCCACGAAGATCTGCCACTCCTCGCAAACGTGAGCCCAATCCTCGCCATACAACTGCTGGACGTATGAAGAGAAATCGGGACGCACCACCTCCTTGATCAGCGTGCGGAAGCGCTGGCGATAGCGTGGGTGGCCGTCGAGGAAAGCGGCACGCGGCCCAACACCAGCCGTAGGGCTCATTTTGCAAGTGGGCGCGGCTATCGTAAGCCATCACGGTGGAGAGCGACAACGCGTGGCCCCCTTCAAACCCTACTTGCACGATCTGGACACGGCCCAGCCGCGGCACATCCGCTGTATCGTGCGGAAAATAATTGAGCGTAAGTCGCTCGCCATTCCAACGGTGCGTGGCCAACAACTCCGCTATGCCCTCGGTATACCAAGGAGGCCCGCTGCCCCCAAGGAGCATCGTCATAAACGAGTGGGTACCTTCGTGCAGCAACAGATGGCGACGATAGTAAGCACTCTCTTGATCGTAGAGCCATAGCTTCTCGCCCAGGGAGTAACCGGTGCGAAACGGGGGCAGGCTGGCCGGCATGAGCCCGGCTTGCTCGAAACGTTCCCGGGCATGCACCAGGTACCCGGTGACGTGCCAGGCGGCGTGCTGCGCGGGATCGACGTGGAAGTATTCGCACCATTGCGGAAACGCCAGGTCGAAGATTGCCGGCAAGGCGTCGACCTCTTCGCTGGCAGGCAGATCGGTGAACAACGTCAGATGCCGCCCCTTCAACTCGCGGATTCCACTGGCCGCCGGCACGGAAGCCGGATCGGCTGCTCGGGCGTGGACCACGACGGCCAGCCAGAGCGCGGCCAGACAACAGGCCGCGCCGTGCCATCCCTGGATTGTGCCGTGCCTGTTGATCGTCATCGTTGACCGCCCAAACCGTTCGCCCGAGTTGTCCGCCCGAACCGGCACCAAACCATTCCGTTTCGTCTGCCGTACCAGGTCAGATATAGTATGCTCGAAATTGTACGTTATGTGAAAACTCCATGAGGGAAAGCTAGAGATGTTTCGTCACGCTCGACACCCTGGTACTTTTGGGATGCTGGCCTTCATCCTCATGGTTGCCGGCTGCCGCCCTGCGGCTCAAGGACCGGAAGTGGTCGTTTACACGGCCTTGGACTCGGAATTCGCTCAGCCTATTTTCCAGGAATTCTCGAATCTGACCCAAATCTTGACCCTGTCGAAATACAACCTCGAGAGCACGAAGACCAGCGGGCTGGCGGAAGAAATCCTCGCCGAAAGGGCCCGTCCGCGCTGCGACGTGTTTTGGAACAACGAAATTCTGGACACCTTGCGGCTGGACCGGGAGGGGTTGCTGGACAGCTATCAACCGACCCAGGCGAATGGCTTTCCGCCCAGGTATCGCTCGTCAAGGGGCACCTGGCATGGCTTCGCAGCCCGGGCCCGCGTGCTGTTAGTCAACGAGGATAAGCTTACCGAAGAGGAGCGGCCGAAGAGCATTCGCGACCTGGCGGACCCGAAGTGGCAAGGTCGCGTCGGATTGGCCAAGCCGCTGCTGGGCACCACGGCCACCCATGCCGCTTGCCTGTTTGCCGCGTGGGGACCTGAAAAGGCCGAAGAGTTCTTTCGCCAACTGAAGCAGAACGCCCGCATCCTGCTGGGCAACAAGCAAGTCGCCCAGCAAGTTGCAACCGGCCAACTCGTCTTCGGACTGACCGACACGGACGAAGCGATGGCGGAAATTGAAAGTGGCCAGCCGGTCGTAATCGTCTATCCTGACCAGGAGCCAAACGGTTTAGGCACGTTGTTCATTCCCAACACGTTGGCCATTTTGAAAGATTGTCCGCATCCTCAAGCGGCTCGCGAACTGGTCGACTATCTGCTCACGTACACCGTGGAGGAAAAGTTGGCCCAGGGCCCGAATGCGCTGATTCCCCTGAATCGGGCATTGCACGACAAGGCACGGCTGCCCAACATCCAGGGAGTGCGTCCGATGCAAGTCGACTTTAACCGTGCCGGAGAAATGTGGGACACGGCGGCCAAGTTTCTGCGCAACGAATTCACCGGCGCGGAAGATTGAGCCGCGGGAAAGTCGCCCGGCAAAATCCCAGCGTTACTACAGAGCCCGGCGAATGCGGCGCGGCGGGCGGCCGCCGCGACCCATCATGGGGGCCGCCTTAGGAGGTTGTCCGGGCTCGTCTGCTTTGGGTTGAGCCGCCGGCGCGTTGGCGACCGGCTTGCGGGTAGGCGAGGCTTCGAAGTCGTGAACTTCGTGCCGCTTCAACAGCTTTTCGATGCGCATTTCGATTTTCGTCAGTTCGTTGCCTTCTTCGGGCGTGACGAACGTATAGGCCACTCCCTCGCGTCCCATGCGGCCGGTGCGGCCGACGCGATGGACATAGTCGTCGCAGAACTGCGGGATGTCGTAGTTGACGATGTGCGAGATGCCGGTGACGTCGATGCCGCGCCCGACCACGTCCGTCGCCACGAGGTAGCGAACCTTACCTTCGCGAAAGGCCAACATGACGCGATCGCGGGCCCCTTGCTGCAAGTCGCCGTGAATGCAGGCCGCGCCTTGAAACTTCTTCGCCAGCCGGCGATGCACTTTGTCGGTGCCGCGCTTGGTGCGGCAAAAAATGATCGCCTGACGTGGAGCCTGTTCCTTGAGCAGCTTTTCCAACAATTCGTATTTGCGATCCGCGTCGACAGAGCAGTAAAACTGCTCGATCGTTTCGACCGAAATATCCTGCGGCGAAAAATTCTGCGTCTCGGGATCTCGCATGTAGCTGCGAGCCAGCCGTTCGACCGGCGGCGGCACCGTGGCGCTGAGCAGCAGAGTTTGGCGGTTGCGCGGACAGCGGCGCAGGATTTTTTCGATATCCGGACGAAAGCCGATGTCGAGCATACGGTCGGCTTCGTCCAGCACGACGATCCGCAGATCGTCCAGCCTGAGCGTGCCGCGGCCAATATGATCCAGCACGCGGCCGGGCGTGCCCACAACGACTTCCGCGCCCCGTTCCAGCTTTTCGATCTGACCGCGGATCGGTTTGCCGCCGTAGACGGCGACCGAATGAATCTTGCGGCCATGTGCCAGCTTGACGACTTCTTCGCGAACTTGCACGGCCAGTTCGCGCGTCGGCACGAGCACGATCGCTTGGGGGCCGGTCCCTTTCTTGTGCGGCTCGACTCGCTCAAGAATCGGAATGACGAACGCGGCCGTCTTGCCGGTGCCGGTGCGGGCCTGGCCCAACACGTCAACTCCGGCGAGGGCGCGAGGAATCAAGCCGGCTTGAATCGGGGTGGGGTGCTGGTACTCGGCCTTTTCGAGAGCTGCCAGCATAACCTCGGACACGCCGAGGTCGGCAAACTTGGGGGTGGGCGGCGGCGAGGGTGCCCCAACCGCAATGGTTTCTTGACCTTCCAACACCGACCTTCCAATCCGAGGGCGGCCCAAAGAGCGGTAATTGAGCCGCCGGAAGAAGGCGGCGTCCGTGGGCCAGAGCGAGGGTGACCGATAATTTTCCCTACATTACGCTATCAGTTCGCGAACCCCGGGTCAACCGCAGACTAACGCGGCCGGCGGCCATGTCAGTTTCGAGCCGGATGCGTCCGCTTCCGGTTTTTCTGGTGGAGCGGCGACGGCCCCCGCAAAAATTGATAGGCCGATCCGCCGCAAAGGAGCGGCGGATCGGCCTTTCTCGTCGGAATTCAGGACGACAAGCAGTGGGAACTACTTGCCGGTCTTCTTGGCGACAATCTTCTTGGTGGACTTCTTCTTGGGCGAACGCTTCGCAACCTTCGTGGTGGTCGACTTCTTCGTGGTCTTCTTGGCAGCTGCCATATCCTTGGCTCCTCAATATGGGCGCCCGAATCATCGTGCTTCGACTTCTCCCTGGGGCGCCCTTAACTGGGAGAAGCCATAACCCTACGGGCTTATGCCCGTATTCATGCGGAAATCCTCACGTGGATTTACCGTAAGCGTCTTGTGATTTCAGAACCAACCTCATGGACGCCCGGCCGGCGGATCCCGCCAGACCGTGATCTGGGCTGTGCCTGTCGAACATACGGCGTTGGGGCTGTCTGGTTCAAGTTTGCGAATTGGATCGACTATGAGGGCCTTGCGTCAAGGCGAGTTATCGTGCAATCCGCCTCTGCTCCTGCAGGAAATCTTCCCAAACGGTCAAAAAGGATGCTCTTTTTGACCCGCTGGGAACGTCTCAAAGGCACGCGCAAGGAACGTTGCAGTTCCATGTGGCCGCTCAGGCGCGACTTGCGTTAGCAACCCGCGCGGCCCAGGCCTCAAGGGTTTGAAACTGTCGGCCGAAGTCTTGGTCTTCGACGCCCAAGGGGCTCTTGAAAAAGCTGCCGAGGAAGGTGAGCGTTCCCACGTCGCCGGCTCGCCAGGCGCGCTCCGTAAAGCGAACCAGGTCGAGCACCAACGGCGCCGCCAGCAGCGAATCGCAGCCCTTGCCAGATGAACTGCAACGTCATCGGCGTGCCGAGGAAGCCGCGGAAGTGGATGTGGTCCCAGGCCGTTTTCCAATCGCCCATGCTGGCAATGTATTCGATCCTGACCAGCGTTTGCGGGCTGTAGCCGAAAATCTGCCGCAACAGACGGTCCTTGCTGGTCACCTTCGACTTTTTATTGGCCGGATCGTCGAGCACCTTGCCGTCCATGTTGCCGAAAATGTTGTGTCCCACCCAGCTCATCACTTCCAAATTGCGATGGGCGAACATCGGGGCCAGCGTGCTCTTGAGCAACGTTTCGCCCGTCTTGCCGTCGTAGCCCATGTGGCGCGTAGCCGCGGGCGCGTGGCCAATTCGTCGATCGCCGGCGGGCGTCGCACCCAGCGACGGGGTGAAGTTGATGTACGAACAACCCAAATCCAACGCGGCGATGGCGTAGAACGAACTCGCCGGCAGCGGGCACTTGCTCGGCTTGTCGATCAGCTTGTCGAGTCCGGCCCAATCGCCCGGCAAAGTCGTCGGGCTCGACGGCGACCGGCTCGGTCGATGCGACGTTCACGACGATCAAATGGGCCAGCTTGTGTTCGGCGATGAACGCCTTGAAGTCGGCTTGCAGCCGCTCGATGGCCGCGCGGGGCGTTCTCGCGCCGGCGCGGGCCTCGTCGGTGGCGAATTTTTCGATCGTCGCTTCCGACATTCAGCAGCGTGCCGGGCCGCAGGTTCTTTTCGATCTTTTCCAGGTCGACTTGCACTTCTGCAGGATCTCCAGGTCGATGGCCCGGCTTTCGGTGTGCATCCGCATGGCTTCGTCGAACAGGCGACCCTCGCGGATATCGTGCCCGCCGACGACGAAGTCCTTCCAGTCCAACAGTTCCAGCGCCGGCGAACTGCGGCAGCGTGCTGACCAGCCCGGCATTGCCGATCAAGCCCTTTTTCAAGGCGAGTCAGGCCGACGAGGGCCGTCGTTGCCACGCCACCCTTGGCGCCGATCAACCAAATACCAATCCGCGAACGAGCCATCGAAGTGATTACCCCCAGGGTGTCAAAAGTCGATGCGTTGAATCAGGAATGAACGCAAGCAGGAAATCATCAGGCGGGCTGTCGGCGCAGGCGGGAAAATCACTCGAATTCCCCACGTCCCCAGGGGAGGCGGGAGTCGCAACGCGAAATACGACTAGCCCCCTTCGCATGTGCGGCTTGCAAAACACCGGCTTATCCGGCCACTTGGAAGCGAACCTCCGACCAATTATGATTGTCGAACGTTTGTCGCGCCGGCATCAAGCATGCACGGCGTTTGGGCTTGCGCCATGCCCGCGACGAAAAACTGTTGCCGCGCGGTCCATTTCCGCCAATTTTTCCGATTGCGCGGGGGTAGCCCGCCGTCTCGTGTGCAGCGTGCCGTGTCCCCACAGTGCCGTGTCCCAACGTCGGTTCTGCTGAAGAACTGCCCCGGCCACTGGCCGGCGTAGAAAACTCATTGCGAAAGTTTCGTTATGCCCCTCACGATCTCACGCATTGTGCAAGCCCTGGAACCTTCGGCCACCTTGGCGATGGCCGCCAAGGCCAAGGAACTGAAGGCCGCCGGGCCGAAAGATCTACGACTTCAGCGTCGGCGAGCCCGACTTCGCCACGCCGCAACACATTTGCCAGGCGGCCATCGCCGCGATGCACTCCGGGCACACCCACTACACCGTGGCCAGCGGCATCCCGGAGCTCAAAGCGGCGATTGCCCGCCGCTATGAGCAGACCCACGGACTCAAGTACGCGCCGCAGCAAGTGATCGTCTCCAACGGCGCCAAGCATTCGCTGCACAACGTGTTTACCTCGCTTTGCAATCCAGGGGACGAAGTCATCATTCCGGCTCCTTACTGGGTCAGCTATGCGGAACTGGTCAAGCTGACCGGAGCCGTGCCGGTGATCGTTCAGACGGCCGAAGAAAACGACTTCAAGCTGACGCCGGCCCAGTTGCGGTCTGCGATCACGCCGCGCACGACGATTCTGCTGTTGTGCTCTCCGTCGAATCCCACGGGTACGATGTACACGCCCGAAGAGTTGGGCGAATTGGCCGACGTCGTGTTGGAGCGCGGCCTGCTCGTCGTGTCGGACGAGATTTACGAACGGCTGGTTTACGGCCAGCACCGCTTCGCCAGCTTTGCCACGGTGCGGCCGGGCCTGCAAGAACGGACCGTCACCGTCAACGGCGTCAGCAAGGCCTACGCGATGACCGGCTGGCGCATCGGCTGGACACTGTCTCCGACGAACGTCGCCACGGCCATGGCCGACCTGCAGAGCCAGGAAACCTCGAACCCGTGCAGCGTCAGCCAATACGCGGCGGTGGCGGCGCTGGAAGGCCCGCAAGAATGCGTCGCTGAAATGCTCGCCGAATTTGCCAAACGGCGCGAATTCGTGCGTCGGCGAATCGCCGGTCTGCCGCGACTCAGTTGCCCGGACATGGGCGGGGCTTTTTATGCATTCATCAACATCCAGGCCCACTTGAAGCGGAGTTACGGCGGCAAGCCGGTCACCAATTCCAGCGAGTGGTGCCTGGCGCTGCTGGAACAGCAGGGCGTGGCGACGGTGATGGGCTCGGCATTCGGCGCCGAAGGCTACGCGCGGCTCTCATTCGCCGCAAGCATGGCCACGTTGGAAGCGGGTTTTGATCGCATTGAAGCGTTCTTGAAGGGGGATTAGGGCCGGCTTTCGAACCTGGCTCACTTCCCCGGACCCTGCTGCTTGCGCAGCGACTCCACTTCGGCAGTCAAGGTCTTGACCAACTCGGTGGTTTCTTCCAGCAACTGGTCGCGGCGGCGAACCTCGGCCTGGAGCTTGACGATCACCCTGTCGAACGCCTGGAGTTGCGCTTGGAGCATTCCCAGTTCGTCGCGCGGGCATCGTTGGGGCGCCGCGTTATTGCCGGCCGCCAATTCGGCAACATTGGCGGCGGTGCCATTGCGGACCTCGAATTGATTGCGACCCACGACGCGCACATTCACTTGCGGCGCGGCAAAGGCGGGCGGCGACTGGCGGGGGAGGCTGGTGGCCGCCTCACCGCCAAGCGTGATCTGAATCGGCCGCCGCTCGCCGGCCCGCTCGACGACAAACCCAATCGATTCCCCCGGCTGGCGGGCAAGAATTAAGTCCACCGCCTGGTAGGCGCTGCGAATTTTGCGCCGACTGGCTTCGACGATCAGGTCTCCCGCGCGGCACGTCGGCCTTGGCCGCCGGACCGTCGGACACCACCCGCTCGACCACGACAGTCCCTTCCTTCGGCCCCAGTCCCAAGGTAAGCCCGACGGTCGGCCGGCGCCGCTGGAGCACCACCAATTCGTCCTCGCGGCGGGCATCCAGCACTCGCTGCAAATGCCGTAGTGGCACGGCGAAGGTCCAACCCGAACGCTCGCCGGGCAAATCCGTGGCCATGACCACCCCCAGCAGCTTTCCTTGGCGGTCGACCACGGCGGCGCCCGCGGAAGTCTCGGTAGCTCGCAAGTCGCACTGCAACAGGGGCGGCAATCCGCGGCTGTCGGCGGCTCGATCAATGCCGCCGACGATTCCCAAAGAAACGGCCGGCCGCTCGATGCCCGCCGCAGCGGCTGTGAGGACCGGTGCCCCGACATGCGGTGCCTCGGTCGCCAGATCGAGCGCGGGCAACGTATCGTCGCCGATTACCAACAGGCACAAATTTGAATAATGATCCAAGACGCACAGCGCGGCTTTCGACTGTTGCCCGTCGGCTTGAGTGATCCGAAAACGAGCCGCGGCAGGAGCGCGATGCACCAAAGGATGTCCGCCGGTAACGATCAAGCCGCGCCCGACGCAAACGCCCGAGCAGACAATGACCTGATCTCCAGAGGCCTGACTTGGATCCGGCAGGGCCGCGGCAGCCGGCGTTTGTTGAAACTTTTCGACGGTCTTGCCCCGATCGACGAAATTGCTCCTGTCGACCCGCTCGCTATCCAACGCGGCCTGCTGACCGGGCCAGATGCGCACCGTCACCGTGCTCGCAGTCAATCGCGCGGCCGCCGCTTCTTGCCACTCGGAGTCAGCCCCCAGGGCCAACGCCGGTGCGTCGAACGCTGAGAGCACGATCAACGTTCTCGTAAAGAAGTTCATGGCGAATGGCCGCTGTTGCTCAAATCGAAGCGGTGAGTTAAATCGAGACACTGGTCGGCTCGAGAGCCTGCTGCTCCAGCAAGTCGAGCACCCCCTCCCGCTCAGGACCGGTCAGATTGTCCAGCAAAACTGCCGGCATAACGGCCGTTGAGCGGGGGACGTAAGCCTCCTGATTCTCCTGACCACCCCGACTCAACTGATCGCCCAGATCGCCGCTTTCGCTGGCAGGCTCTGTTTGTGCCAGCCGGCCGGCAGGACCGGGCGCCGAGATCTCGGCAGCCGATGAGACTAGCCCCCCGCGCCGTGCTTCGAGTCGTTCGCCGCGCCCCGCCACCCAAAACATCGCCGACGCCAAGAGGACCGCCGCCGCCGCCAGGCGGGACCCCCTGCCCCGCAAACCGGCGCGGCCGCTTTCGTGATTGACCGGAGCGACCGAATAGCAATCTGCCAATCGGGCGGCATCGGCGCTTAGCTGGACCGCCAGCTCCTGCAACTCGTCGGGCAGCCAGTTGTCTTCGGCTGCCAATCGGTCGGGTACGCCTGACGCAGGACCCTCTGACACAATTTCATCCGGCCGCTCTAAATCATCCGGCCGCACGATCCGGGGTTCAAACGCCATCTTGCACCTTTTGCCTGGGAATCGGCATTTCGGAAAGACCTGAAAGGTCGGCATTCAACATCGACTTAAGCGATTGCAATCCATTAAAGATCCGAGACTTCACCGTGCCCAGCGGGCAGCCGAGCGCCTCGGCGACTTCCTCGTACGACAAATGCTCGCTAAACCGCAGCACGAGGACCTGCCGCTGAACGTCCGGCAGGCGAGCCACATGGCTCCACAGGCTCTTGCGCCACTCAGTGGCTTCCAGCGGCGCTTCTTCAGCAGGCCGCGGCCGTCTGTTCCGATTCGTTATCCCACAGGACGCGCAGCTTGCGACTTCGTATCCCCTGGCGACGCCGCTCGCGACGATCGAGGTTTAGCAACACGCCATATAACCAGGTGTAGAGACTGCTGCGGCCCTGAAAACTGTCTCCTTGAGCAGCCAGGACCAGAAACGTCTCTTGCGCCAGATCGTCCGCGTCCCAAGGATTGCCCGTCAAAACCAACGCCGCGCGGCGAATTCTGCGCGAAATGCTCTCGGCTGGCGCTGGGGATATCCATGGCAGAAACCCCTCTCCACGGCCATTACGTTTCGGCCGCGATGAATTCCGAATGCCGCTCAACTACACTTGATTGTAATGCGTCAGCACCCAAGCCGCACACCATCTGACCCCTAAAACCTGCGCGTAACGCCAGCCAGTCACGAATTTGGTTGCCCAGATCGGCGAAAAAGTTCATTCCTGCCCGCAGTCAGCCCGACTTTAACGAGCAGGCGAGCGGGGGAAACCAGCAAGACCTTTCGCGCCGTCACCGTAAACCCTCGGGTGCTTTCCATTTCGGACAAATTTTGCTAATTTGGGCAGGGCAGAACCCGGCCGGGGGCGTTACGGCTCGGCTCAGGGTGGCGGAGCCGGCCTGGCAGTAAGTGAATTTGCAACCGGGGCCTACGAGAGTCGCGGTGCCAATTCCCAGAGGAGAGTGCGGGCTTTGAAAATTTTGATTGCTACCACTGAAGCGACGCCGCTAGCCAAGACTGGCGGCCTGGCCGACGTTTGCGGCAGTTTGCCACTGGAGCTGGCCAAACTCGGCCACGAGCCGATTTTGATCATGCCGGCGTTCCATCAGGTTCGGCAGTCTGGCTGCCAAATCGAGCCCACAGGCGTCGGTTTTGATATCTCGATCGGCAATAAGCAAGTCGCCGGCACTTTCCTGAAGACCTCACTGGGGGACGGCCGGGTTCCGGTCTACCTGGTCGAGCAGGACCAGTACTACAACCGTCCGGAACTCTATCGGGCCGATGGCCGCGATTATACCGACAACTGCGAACGATTCGTGTTCTTCTCCCGGGCCGTGCTGGAAGCCGTGCGGCTGCTGCCGCTCCAGGTTGAGGTCATTCACGCCAACGATTGGCAAACCGGCCTGGTGCCGGCTTACCTGCGGATCTTGTATCGCAACATGCCCGGTTACGAGCGGATCGGCACGCTGTTTACGATTCACAACATGGCCTACCAGGGCGTTTTCTGGCACTGGGACATGCTGCTTACCGGTCTGGACTGGAAGTACTTCAACTGGCAGCAGATGGAATTCTTCGGCAACCTCAACCTGCTGAAGACCGGTCTGATCTTCTGCCGACCGCTTGAACACCGTCAGCCCGCGCTACGCCGA
Organism: uncultured Planctomycetia bacterium; assembly: GCA_963807715.1. Classification (GTDB taxonomy): domain Bacteria; phylum Planctomycetota; class Planctomycetia; order Pirellulales; family PALSA-1355; genus CAWECK01. The sequence continues at coordinate 1,201,734 of CAWECK010000002.1, read as the reverse complement.
AGAGATTCAAAGCTCTCCGCTGGGCTGTGGGCTGGAAGGCGTGCTGCAGCAGCGGCGCGAAGCGCTGTCAGGCATTATTAACGGCGTGGACTACAGCGATTGGAACCCGGCCACGGATCCGCAATTGCCGGCCAATTTCGGGCCGGACAATCCGCTGCCGGGTAAAGCCGTTTGCAAGTCCGCCTTACAGTCGATGGTTGGTCTTCCGGTATCGGCGCGGATTCCGCTGGTGGCCGTCGATCGGACGACTGGTCGAGCAAAAAGGAATCGACCTGATTGCCGCCGTGATGCGCGAATGGGTTCAATCGCAGAACGTTCAATGGGTGCTGCTGGGGACCGGCGAAGCAAATTACCAGGAAATGCTGCAGAACCTCGCCAAGCGTTTCCCTCAGAAGGTCGCCCTGCGGCTTGAGTTCTCCAATGCCTCTGGCCCATCAGATCGAGGCCGGGGCCGATATGTTCCTGATGCCCAGCCGCTTTGAGCCCTGCGGTCTTAATCAGTTGTATAGCCTGAAATACGGCACGGTTCCGGTCGTTCGCGGCACCGGCGGGCTGGCCGACTCGGTAACCGATTTGACGGAAGAAAACCTGCCAGGACGCACTCCCACCGGGTTCGTCTTCCATGACTATAGTGCCCTGGCGCTCAGCGAGGCGCTGAGCCGTGCCTGCAACGCTTATGCTCAACCGGAAATTTGGCGGCGATTGATAGACAACGGCATGCGGCAAGACTGGTCGTGGACGCAAAGCGCCCGGCAATACGCCGACCTGTACGCCCGGATTGCCGCGAGCCGCCGTCAACCCCAGGCCGCCAGACGCAACGGGTAGGTGGAATGCTGAATGCTGAATTGAATTCAGCATTCAGCATTCCGAAGCGGTTCCACGGAGGTTGATCATGCCGGCAGTTTCAGTCGCCTTTCTCTGGCATCAGCATCAACCGTATTACGTCGATAACGTCAGCGGCCATAACCCCATGCCCTGGGTGCGATTGCACGGCACCAAGGATTACTGGGGCATGGCCATGCACCTCAAGGAAGTTCCCGAGCTGCGGGCCACCATCAACCTGGTGCCCAGCCTGCTGACGCAGATTCTGGCCTACACGGACGGGCAGCACGAAGACGAGCATTTGCGGGTGTCTCGGCTGCCCGCCGACGCGCTTAGCGAAGCCGACTTGCTGTATCTGCTCGACAATTTTTTCATGGTCAATCCCGAGCAGATGATCCGGCCCTATCGTCGCTATTTCGAGCTCTATCAACAGCGCGGCTTTGCGGTGGATACGGCCGTGCGGGCAGCGAGGCGCTTCTCGCCCCGCGACGTGCTGGACTTGCAGTGTTGGAACAACCTGGCCTGGATCCACCCGATCGCCTTTGAGCAAGACCGCGATCTGGCTGAATTCCGACGCAAAGGGGAGCGGTACACCGAAAGCGACAAGCAGTGGCTGCTGAGCAAGCAGATGGAACTGCTGGCCGAGGTGATCCCCTTGCACCGAGATCTCGCCGAAGGCGGCCAACTGGAACTCACTACCACGCCGTTCTATCACCCGATTCTGCCGCTGTTGTGCGATAAGCGATTGGCCCGGCAGGCCATGCCGGAGGTACAACTCCCCGAACGCTTGGAACCTTATCCGGAGGACGCATCGCTGCAAATTCGCCGCGCGCTGGATTACCACCAGCAGATCTTCGGCAGCCGGCCGCGCGGCCTGTGGCCGTCCGAAGGCTCCGTGGCACAGGCCGTCGTGCCGCTGATTGCCGAAGCCGGCATCGACTGGATCGCCACGGACGAAGAGATTCTCTCCTGTTCGACCAACGGCTGGGTCTCGCGCGACGCGCAGGGATTTTTGCGGCACCCGGAAATGCTTTACCGGGCCTGGCGCGTGGACGAACGGGGCAAACACCTGCAAATCATCTTCCGCGATCATGCGATGAGCGACCTGATCGGCTTTCAATACCAGCGTTATCCGGCACAGCAAGCCGTCGACGATTTCCTAGGCAAGCTGGAGGCGATCGGCGGCGCCACGGCCGGCAAGACCGCCGATCAGCCCGCGCTGGTGAGCATCATCCTCGACGGAGAGAACTGCTGGGAATACTATCCCAACGGCGGCGTCGAATTCCTGCGCACGCTGTATCGCCGCATCGCCGATCATCCCAAGCTCGACGCGGTCCGAGTGAGCGACTATCTGGACAAGTACCCCGCCAGCGACCGCATCGGCAATCTTTTCGCCGGCTCATGGATCAGCCATAACTTCGGCATCTGGCTGGGCCATCCCGAATGCAACCGAGCCTGGGACCTGGTATCGCAAACACGAGAATACCTTGTGAGCATGGCCGAGAGTGGCCAGAAGTCGCCGGAACAACTGGCACTCGCTTGGGAAGAGCTATACATCGCCGAGGGAAGCGATTGGTTCTGGTGGTTCGGCGACAGCCACTCGAGCGCTCAAGACAGTCTGTTCGACGAACTATTTCGCAAGCACCTGCAAAACGTTTATACCACGATCGGCGAACAGCCGCCGGCCGAACTACGGCATGCCATTCGTCTGGCGCAGCGCCACCTCCGCCAACACACCGAGCCTACTGGGCTGCTGAACATCAAGGTGAACGGCCGACAGACCTACTTCGAATGGATCAACGCCGGACATTACGAGGCCACCGGCGGCCGCGGAACGATGAGTATGGCGGACCGGCGCCGCGTGCGCGAATTGTACTTCGGCTTCGACGACCAGCGGCTGCTCGTGCGCCTGGACTTCAGCGGCAGCTCGGCCCGCGAACAACTGGCCCAGATCGACACCTTGCGGCTCACGTTTTTGGAGCCGGCCGGTTTCGAGCTTTCGATCGCACAGCCGGGATCGCCCGAACCGCTGGCACGTCTGTACCACGACAACGTTCTGATCAGTCAGGGGGGCGTGGAAACCGCCGCCGATGTGATCGTCGAGATCGCAATTCCCTGGCTGAGCCTGGGGTTGGCCACCGGCGCCGAGGTGCAGTTCTTCGTCGAGCTCGTGTCCCAAGGCCGATCGCTTGAGCGGGCGCCGCGGGAAGCCGTGATTGAAACCCGAGTCCCCTCGCCCGACTTCGAACTAATGATGTGGCAAGCGTGAGCAGAATGCGGAATTGAGAAAACTCCGAATTCCGCATTCAGAATTCTGCATTCCGAGATTTAAGGAACCACTGCATGCCTGATTTGCGTAAGGACCCGATTGTCGGCCGCTGGGTCATTGTGGCCAAGGGGCGCGCCAAGCGGCCGCACGATTTCGATACGACCGAAAAATTGCGTCGCGGCAAGTTCTGCCCGTTTTGCGCCGGCAGCGAAGAGCATACGCCCGGCGAGATCCTGGCATATCGTCCGCCGAATAGCGAGCCGGATAGTCCGGGCTGGCGGGTGCGCGTCGTGGCCAATAAGTTTCCGGCTTTGGAGATCGAAGGGGACCTGAATAAGCGCGGCGAAGGAATTTATGACATGATGCGCGGCGTCGGCGCCATGAAGTGATTATCGAATCGCCGGAACACTTGGTGACCACCGCCGATTTGAACGAGGAACGCCTGCGTGACGTGCTGTGGGTCTACCGCGACCGGTTGGTGGATCTGAAAAAGGATGGCCGGCTCGTTTATGGGATGATCTTTAAGAACGTGGGCGCCGCCGCCGGCGCCTCCCTGGAGCATACGCACAGCCAATTGATCGTCACGCCGATCGTGCCGATCACCGTGGCGGAAGAAATCTCCGGTTCGCTGGAATTTTACCGCTATCGCGGCCGCTGCGTGTATTGCGACATGATTCAGCAGGAACTCGCCCACGGAAAGCGCATCGTCCTCGATACGCCGGGCTGCGTGGCCTTTTGCCCGTTCGCTTCACGCTTCCCATTCGAGACCTGGATCCTGCCCAAACCCCACGCCAGTCACTACGAAAACATCCAGAAATCCGGCGTGGAAGAATTGGCCCGTGTATTGCACCGAGTGATGGCAAAAATCGAAACGGCGCTCGACCGGCCGGCTTACAACTACATAATTCACACCGCGCCGTTTGACACCCATGAGTTGGGCCACTATCACTGGCATATAGAGATTATTCCGCGCTTAACGCGCACAGCGGGCTTTGAATGGGGGACCGGGTTTTACATCAACCCGGTTCCGCCGGAAGATGCGGCCGCTTTTTTGCGTCAGGTAATCACCCCAACAACGCCCGTGGCAAAAAATTCCGATCCGGTCAACCAGGTAATTCACGCAAGAAATTCGCTTTAGGCAGCCGAAAAAACTTTAGCCTGCCTCCGCCGTCAACGACTTAACCGGCCAACTTCCGCCGAGCTTGCCGCTAGCTTATGGAAAACGCTATCCGCTTCATCTTTGTTCTCCACGACCATCAACCGGTCGGTAACTTCGATCATGTCTTCGAACAAGCCTATCAGGACAGTTACAAGCCGTTCCTGGATACGTTCGAACGCTATCCCGACTTGAAGATGGGTCTGCACACCAGCGGACCCTTGATGGAATGGCTGGATGCCCATCATGGCGACTATCTGGACCGCCTGGCCAACCTGGTGGCGGCGGGCCGGGTGGAGATCATTGGCGGCGCTTTTTACGAGCCAATCCTGGCGATGATTCCGTCACGCGACCGGATCGGTCAGATTCAAAGCTTCTCGCGCTGGCTGGAGACCCGTCTGGGCGCGCATATCCGAGGCATGTGGATTCCCGAGCGCGTCTGGGAACAAAACTTCACCAGCGACCTGGTGGCGGCCGGCATCCAGTACACCATGCTGGACGATTCCCATTTCAAGAACGCGGGACTGCACGGCGACCAACTGCACGGTTATTACCTCACCGAGGACGACGGCGAAGTGCTGGCCGTGTTCCCAGACAGCGAGCCCCTCAGGTACCTGATTCCATTCGCCTCGCCCCAGGAAGTGATCGATAACTTGGCGGAGGTCGCACGGGAGCATCCCGGGGCCGTGGCCGTCTTCGGCGACGACGGGGAGAAATTCGGCGCCTGGCCGGAAACCAAGAAGCACGTTTACGAAGACGGCTGGCTGGTGCGCTTCTTCGATCTGTTGATGGCCAATCGGAGTTGGATCCACATCACCACACCCGCGGAAGCGCTCGACCACGTCGCGCCTGTCGGCAAGGTCTATTTGCCCGAGGGAAGCTACCGCGAGATGACCGAGTGGGTGTTGCCCGCGGATCAACTGGCCGAGTACGCCCAGGTGCGGCGCGACTTCGAGCACGACCCGCGCTGGCCCAAGATTGCGCGGTTCGTGCGCGGCGGTTTTGGCGCAACTTCAAGATGAAGTACGCCGAGACGGGCGAGATGTATGCCCGCATGATGCAGGTCAGCCGCCGGCTCAAGACGGCGATCGACGGCGGTGCCGGTGTAGCCGGTGGGACCAGCGGCGACCTGATCGATCAGGCCCGCACGGCCCTCTATCGTGGCCAGTGCAATTGCTCGTATTGGCACGGCGCTTTTGGTGGCGTGTATTTGCCCCACCTGCGCAATGCTGTCTATCAGCAATTGATTATCGCCGACAACCTGCTTGACCGGGTCAGCGGTCGCGGCGAGTCGTATGTGGAAGCCACGGCCGAGGATTTCAATTTTGACGGCCGGCAGGAAATCCAATTGGCGAACGGCCGGCTGCTGGCGTTGATCGCTCCCAGCCGCGGCGGACAGATTTACGAACTCGACGTCCGCTCGATCTGCCACAATCTGTTGGCCACCCTCACGCGCCGGCCCGAGGCCTACCATCGCAAGATCCTGGCGGGCAACGACGGCCGCAACGACGTCGCCGGCATCAGCGACAAGGTGGTCTTCAAGCACGCCAATCTCGATCAGCGGTTGCAGTACGACGCCACTCCGCGCAAGAGCCTGTTGGATCACTTTTACGATCCGGCGCCACTCTCTCCGCCGTGGCGCTGGGCGAAGCCGCCCAGCGGGGCGATTTCCTCAATCGTCCGTACGAGGCCCGCGTGCGCCGCAATCCCGATCGCATTCAAGTACAGCTTACGGCGCAGGGCAACGTGGATGGCCAGCCTGTCCGCATCACCAAGGGGGTGACGCTGGAAGCCGGCAGTTCCACGCTCCAGATCGCGTACCTGCTCGAAGGCCTGCGGCCGGAGCGACCGTTGCACTTCGCCATCGAGTTGAACTTCGCCGGCCTACCGTCCGGCGCCGACAACCGCTTCTTCTACGGCGAACAGCGGCGGCGGCTGGGCCAACTGGGCACGCGGCTCGATCTGACCGACTGCCGCGAACTGGGACTCGTCGATGAGTGGCTCGGCATCGATTGCGCTCTGACGCTGTCGCGGCCGGCCGGCCTCTGGACCTATCCGATCGAAACGGTCAGCCAATCGGAAGGCGGCTTCGAACTGGTCCACCAATCGGTCGTCGTGCAGCCCCACTGGCAGGTCCAGCCCGACGCCGAAGGGCGCTGGAGCACGACCCTACAACTCGCAATCGACACCAGCCAGGCGGAAAGCCGCCTGGAAGGCCATGCGATCGCCGCCACCGGTTGAGCGGGCGTTCAACTCGCTCGACATTGTCGTGAGTTACGACGATGCCTTTGGCGGGGCGGCAGGGCCGCCGGCCTGATGCAGCGGGCACCGACGCGATTAGCGTTGGTCGGCTGCCTCGCGCAAATCCGCCTTGCAGGCTCGCTCTTTGTAGGGGATCGGATAATAGGATAAACACCATGCGACAAACGCTCTCAAGCCGCGCCGTTGCGATACTCGTTGCTTTGGTCTCCGGCCTGGCGATCTTAACCGCGCTGAACGCCGCGGAGCCCCTCAGCGACTCGGCAGGCGAGACGCAGTTCGGCTCCGTGACCGAGCGACCTCTGATGATTCCCATGCGCGACGGCAAGCGGCTGTCGGCGTATGTCTATCTGCCGTCGGGCAAAGGGCCGTGGCCGGTCATTTATGAACAGCGGTATGCCGACGTGCGCGGCCGCGGCATGCGCGAAAGCTTCGCCAGGCTGGCGGATCGCGGCTACGCCGTGGTCATCGAGAATTTTCGCGGCACGCACCTGTCGGAAGGAACCTGGGTGGGCTATCGGGCCCTGGGCTGGGGCCAACTGCAGGACGGCTACGATACGGTCGAGTGGCTCGCCCAGCAGCCTTGGTCGACCGGCAAGATCGGCACGTTCGGCAGTTCCCAGGCAGGCTTTGCCCAGAACTTTCTGGCCGTCGCCGGGCCGCCGCATCTGGCGTGCCAGTATATGATCGACACGGGGTTAAGTCTGTTTCACGAAGGCTATCGCATCGGCGGCGCGACGCGGCCGAAACGGTTTTTAAAAATGGCCGCTCTGTGTCACAATCCGGACGACAACTCCCGGCTACTGGAGCAGTGGTTCTCGCACCCGAATTACGACGACTACTGGGCCCAGGAGGATTGCTCGCGGCATTTCGATCGGATGAACGTCCCGTGCTTCACCGTCGGGAGCTGGTTCGACTTCATGTGCGCCGGCTTGGTCCAGAGTTTTATCGGACGACAACACCAGGGAGGGCCGCAGTCGCGCGGCCGGCAGCAACTGTTGATCGGCCCTTGGCTGCACGGTCGTCTCAAGGACACGAACAAGACCGGTGAGTTGGTGTTTCCCGACGATGCCCGCTTCCTGATGGAAGACCACCTGGTGCGCTGGTTCGACCATTTTTTGAAAGGCGTGGACAACGGCGTCGAGCGCGATCCGGTCGTGCGGTACTACGCGATGGGCGCGGTCGGCGAAACGGGCGCCCCTGGCAATGCGTGGCGCGACGCCGTGGATTGGCCCGTCGCGGCGACCCACACACCCCACTACTTACAGCCGCAAGGCAAGTTGTTGCCCAGCCAGCCGACGGACGACGGCGCAGCTGACGGAGTTCACCAGCGATCCGCAGCACCCGGCCGAGATTCCGGGCGTGGGTTTTCCCGGAGCGCGGGACGCCCGGGCCTACGAAACGCAATCCCAAGTGCGCACCTTTACGACCGAACCGTTGGAAGAACCGGTCCAGTGGACCGGCCTGGTGCGGGCCGAATTGGCCGTGTCGTCGACGGCGCCCGATACCGATTTCATCGTCCGCATCAGCGATGTCTATCCCGACGGCCGCTCGATCCTGTTGGTCGATTCGATCCGCCGTGCCCGGTATCGCGAAGGTTTCGATCGCGAGAGTTTTCTACAACCTGACCAGGTCTACGACCTCGGCTTCGATATCGGTTGGATCTGCCAGATATTCAACCGCGGGCATCGCATCCGCGTGACCGTGGCGAGCACCGGGGCGCCGTTCTACGAGCCGAACCCAAACACGGGCCTGCCGCTAACGATCGCTCCGCCCGAGCAAACGAAGGTGGCCACTAACCGCGTCCACCACAATCCGGCCCACGCCTCGCGAATCGTCGCGCCGGTCGTGCCATAGCCGATTGGACTGTCGCGCCCGACAAGGTGTGACAAACAAATACGCGACGACTAAAATTCAACGTGCGGACCAAATGCCGCGTGCGCGTTTAGGCCGCAAATCTGCCGCCTGCAGGTGTCAAACAGAAGCGATCTATAATCAAGTTATAACGCCGTGGCGAATCGCCTACTTAACATCGCCGCCCTCGGTTCGGCGACCATCTTCTGCCTGATCATCGTCGCTTGGCTCATCGCTGGCCACTTCGATCCGCGCAGGCAGTTTGTGAGCTTGTCCCGAGAATGTCACCTCAGCATCGACCACCGCGGCGAGGACGGACGCCTGGAGATTTTCAACGATGCCAACTATGGTCCGTACGCCGGAAGCATCATTGCTTTCACCGGCGATCCGAACGGGCCATCCATCTCAGGATTCGGCGATACGGCCGGCATCTACTACAGGCTGATTCGATGGCCAAACGGCACGTCGCTCTGGACACTGTCAGTCAGCCTGTCGTATCCGCTGATCGTCGCGGCGGTGCTGCCCGCCATCTGGCTTTTTCGCCGATCGCGTCGCGTGGGCGGCATCCAGTCGCTGTAGTTGACTTGTAGGTTCTTAACGCGTTTGCCTCGTTCACTTCCGTCACGTTATACGTGGTTTGATCCCACTTGACGCGGGCTCGCCAAAGACTAACGCACCGACATAATCAACCCCTGTACGTCGAACAGCCGCCCGCGCTGGCCGGCGGCTTGCGGCGGATCGGCTACCCAGTTCCAGCGGTCGAATTTCTCGATCGTGAATCGCGGGTCCAGATAATCCGCCAGGTTCGTCGTGCGGGTCATGCGCAGCGTCCCCTCGGTCGACCAATGGTCGGGCCCATCGGGTTCGATAAAGCACATCTGAACACTCTCGGACAAGAAAATTCTGCCGCCGGGGGCCGTAATTTCTGCCAACCAATCGATGAATCTGGCTTCGATCTCCCGCGCCAGGCTGTAAAAAGCGGCTGCCGTTTGCTGCGCGGTTCTGAACCGCTCGGCCTCGCCCGGAAACCGCTCGCCAAACAGCCGCAGGGCCATCTGGAGGGACGCGTTGTGCAACTGACTCAAGATGCAGGAAGCCACCACCAGGTCAAACTGCTGGGTGGACTGGGGCGACGCCGACCCAAGCATCACTGTCTCGGGCATCGTTGTCTCGATGACCCGACACATCGCTTCCGCAGCCGCGGCAGAGTCTCGTTCGTCCGCCAGCACCAGTTCCCAAGCCTGTTGGAGCGGCCGCGTCATGCCGGTCAAGTCGGCGACCTGCCACTCGATTTTCGCCCCCTCCGCAGCGTTCAGTCCGGCTTGGATGACCAGTTCCTCGCCAGGCGGCGGCTCGATGTCATTGACGACCAGGCGGTGAAAACGTCGCACGAGTTCGGCCAGGGGAATCTCCGTGCAACGGCCGGCTCCTAGCACGATCGCCGTGCCGGCCGGCACGACCGAGGCCGATTCCAGAATCATGCCGCGGCTTTTCGCCACCTGCTCGTTCGGCACGACGGGCAATCGATATCGGCGGCTCTGAGCCTGCGTCATAGCGAAGCCGTGAAAAGAGGTTAGATGTCGCTCCGCACGACGCGCCGGCGGCAGCGGCCACGTTGAGCCAATCGACGTCTTCCACGAAATCCCGGCCGCCATGATCCACGCAGGCCAACACCGGGGCCAGTGCCCGGCGGCTGATCTCATCCCGATTGCTGGCCAGGCTCATGTCGTGCGGCCGCTCGTCGCGTGAATTGAGAACGACGCCGGCCACGGGCAAGCCCTGCCGAAACGTTGCCGCCGCAATCAATGTCTGCAAGGTTTGATTGATCACGCCCAGGGAATTCCGGGCGACGATCACCAGCGGAAAGCCGCATTCGCGAGCCAGATCGGCCACGTAGAGCTCGTCTCCCAACGGCGACAGCAAACCGCCAGCCCCTTCCACCACAACGACATCGGATCGCTGACACCAATAGTCGAGACCGCTCAACAGCAGTTCTTCATCCAGTTCGCAACCTTCAGCCCGCGCGGCCAGGTGCGGAGCCAGCGGAGCGAGAAACCGTTGGGGGCAGACCCGTTCGAGTTCGCCCGGCGAGCCGGCCGCCTGCCACAAGGCCAGGGCATCGTCGGCCACGATCTCGCCGTGTTCTTCGCGGCAACCGCTGGCGACCGGTTTATAAACGCCGACGCGATGCCCGCCGACGCGCAACTGTCTGGCGATAAGAGAGCCGACGTAGGTCTTGCCTACATCGGTGTCGGTGCCTGTAATGAATAAACCCAAGACCCGTTCGCGCATGATAGAGCTTAGAGTACCATGAGACCATGCCCATTCCAAACGCTAACTCCGACTCCCCGTCCCGCGCTTCCACGCCCTCGCGCGTGGCGGTGGCGCTGGTGCAAATGACGTGTCGCGAGTCGAAGGCTCACAATGTGAACAAAGCCCTCACGCGCATCGCGGAAGCGGCGGCCAGCGGCGCCCAGGTCATTTGTTTGCAGGAGCTGTTCGCCGGCCAATATCCCTGCCAGACCGAAGACCATTGCCGCTTCGATGAGGCCGAGCCGATTCCTGGCCCTACCAGCGATGCGCTGGCCAAGGCGGCCGCCGAGCATGGCGTGGTGATCGTCGGCTCGCTGTTCGAACGCCGGGCACCGGGCTTGTATCACAACACGGCGGTAGTTTACGACACCGACGGCCGGCAGGCGGGCATGTATCGCAAGATGCACATCCCCGACGACCCGTTGTATTACGAAAAGTTTTACTTCACCCCCGGCGACCTTGGCTTCCGCAGTTTCCAGACCCAGTTCGGCCGAATTGGCACCTGCGTCTGCTGGGATCAGTGGTATCCGGAAGCGGCCCGCCTGACGGCGCTCAGCGGTGCGCAAATCCTGTTTTATCCGACCGCAATCGGCTGGCTGCCGAACGAAAAGGAAGTCTACGGCGCCAGCCAGCATTCCGCCTGGGAAACGATGATGCGCAGCCATGCCATCGCCAACGGGGTGTTCGTAGCCGCCGCCAACCGCACGGGCCGCGAAGGGGAACTGGAATTCTGGGGCGCCTCGTTTGCCTGCGATCCGAACGGCAATGTCCTGGCCCGCGCGAGGCATGACGCCGAAGAGACCCTGATCGTCGAATGCGACTTTGACAAACAGGACGCGGTTCGCACGCATTGGCCATTCTTGCGAGATCGTCGGATCGATGCCTACGGCGATCTGACGAAACGCTATTTGGACTAAAACGGTCCGAACGATATGCCCGTTAAGAAAACTCCCGCCGCACTCGGTTATCGCTGGCCCGCCGAATGGCAGCCGCATGCCGCCACCTGGCTTGCCTGGCCCCGCAAACCGGAGACGTGGCCGGGCAAGTTCGAGCCGATTCCCGGCATTTGGGCCCGCTTGGTGCGCACGCTCGCGGAGTTTGAGCCGGTGCATATTCTGGCCGGTGGCTCCGCGGTCATGGAGCAGGCCCGCAGCTTGCTCGGCGACGTGCCCAATGTCACTCTGCACGACAGTTGCCACGAACGATGTCTGGGCGCGCGATCATGGGCCGATGTTCCTTTCGGGGCCGCCCACTTTGCCCCCTGTCCTGATCGACTGGGAATACAATGCCTGGGGCGGCAAGTATCCGCCCTTCGATCTCGACAACGCGGTGCCCGGCTATGTCGCCCAATTCACGGGCCGACAGAGATTCGTACCCGGCATCATCCTGGAAGGAGGCGCCGTCGACGGCAACGGCGCGGGCACGATCCTCACGACCGAGGAATGCCTGCTCAACGAAAATCGCAATCCACACTTGGATCGCCAGGAAGTCGAACGCTATCTGGCTGACTATTGCGGTGCCCGCAAAGTACTCTGGCTGGGGGGCGGCATTGTCGGCGACGACACCGACGGCCACATCGACGAACTGGCCCGCTTTGTCGGTCCCACCACGGTGCTCGCCGCAGTCGAACCGAATCCGGCAGACGAGAACCACGTGCCTCTGACGGACAATCTCGCACGGCTACACGGCATGACCGATGCCGATGGCCAACCGCTGGAGATCATTCCGGTGCCGCTCCCCCGGCCGCTCTACTACGACGGTCAGCGGCTGCCGGCCAGCTACATGAATTTTTATATCGCCAACGGCGTGGTGATCGTGCCCCAATTCGGCGATCCGGCCGATGCCGTGGCCGTGGCAACGCTGGCACGCGTGTTTCCGACGCGGCAGATCCGCGGACTGGATGCGGTGGACCTGGTGTGGGGACTAGGAGCCTTTCATTGCATCACCCAGCAGCAGCCGGCATAGCGGCTCGCTCCACGGCAGAGCCCGGCCTCAAATCCCCAAAAACTCTTCCAGCGCCTCGCGCATCAACTCCGCGTCAGGCTGCACGCCGGTCCAGATTTTGAAGCCGATCACCGCTTGATTGACAAGCATGCCCAAACCGTCGATCGTGCGGCAGCCGCGATTGCGGGCCTCAAACAGAAACAGGGTGTCCGCCGGATTAAAAATCACATCGGCCACGACCATCTCCGGGCTGAGCGTGGCGAACTCGATGGGAACTCGGGCCTCGGCGTCCCCCAAGCCGATCGATGTGGCATTGATCACCACGTCCGTTCCAGCGGGCACTTCATACGGATCCGGCCAAGGGGCGTAGGTCGATACGACATGCACACGCGTGGAAATCAGGTCCACCAGTTCATAACCTCGGCCCGGATCGCGATTGACAATCGTAATTTCGGCCGCTCCCCCCAGCCCCAACTCAACCGAAATGGCCCGTGCGGCGCCGCCGGCCCCGAGCACCACGATGCGCTTGCCGGCCGGATCACAAAGGGTGCGCAAGGACTCGATAAAGCCCTTGCCGTCCGTGTTTTCGCCCACCAGTTCGTCGCCGACCCGATTGACGCAATTGACGGCCCCCATCAGGCTCGCGGCCTCGCTGGTGCGGTCGAGGTACTGGAGCACCGCCACTTTGTGTGGGATGGTGCAGTTGAAGCCGCGAAAGCCCATGGCCCGAGCACCGCGGACGGCGTCGGCCAGGTTCTCGGGGGCCACTTCAAGGGTCAGGTAGCGCCAGTCGAGTCCGGCCCGCTGAAATGCCTTTTCGACGATATATTGTGTGGGATTTCCTGCGACAGGTTGGCCAAAGACCCCCACGATTTCTTGGATCGGCGAATGAGGCACAGCGAAGCAGGCTCCCGGAGATGCTGTAAAATGGATTCGAGCCCGAGCGCGAAGCGGCCAAGTTACGACAGACCCTATCTTTACCGACCCCACCCAGGTTTGCAACGCAGGGGTAGCAGCACGGCAAGGAAATCTTCGTGCGACCGGCAGATTTTTGAAATTTATAAGGATGGTGGGAATGGACGAAGTCAGGAAAAAAACACCAGAGGACACCCAGACGCATCCTCATGCTCTTTTCCTGTCTTCTTTTTCCTGTTTTCCTGCCTTCTTTTAAAAAACAAGGACTTCCACGTTTGGCCGCAGCCTGCCATTCTCGGCACCAGCGTTGCATCGTATAATCTGCGGCAGATGTTGCTCCCAGCGGTGCCGGCCACCATTTCGGTGAATCGTCGATGACCACGCCAATTACCTCGGCTTCCACGCCAGGCAACCAGAAAAGCCGAATCCTGATCGCCGACGACAACGGCCCCAATGTCGAACTGCTGGAAGCCTATCTCAGCAGCGTCGATTGCGAAATGGCTGTGGCCGTGGACGGTCGCGACACCCTGGACAAGGTCAAGCAGTTCAGTCCAGACCTTATCCTGCTCGACGTCATGATGCCCAAGCTGAGCGGATTTGAAGTGTGCCAGAGGCTGAAAAGCGACCCGGCCACCCGCGGCATCATGATCCTGATGGTCACGGCCTTGAACGAACTGGGGGATATCGAACGGGCCGTTCAAGCCGGCACCGACGACTTTCTCAGCAAGCCGGTCAACAAACTGGAACTGCTCAAGCGGGTCGAAAACATGCTCAAACTGCGCCATGTTACCGATGAAGTCGAGCGTCTGCGGCGTTACATCAACGAAATGGAAGAGCCCGGCGGTCCCATCTGATCCTCCCTGCCTGACTTGGCCGTGATGCAATTCCGAGCGACCGTCTGCTAGCAATCCAACCGTTACGAGGTCGCGGCATATTACCCGATCTACCTCGTCCGTTCTCGCTGTGCATTTGACCTTGTTCCTGGGGGCGGCATGAGGTATAGGTTCGACAGCGTTGTCCCCTTGTTAGCGAGGCAACCTCTGGCGGACACGCTCTGGCAGCATTTGGCTCTTAACGAAGCTTGTTGGGCCATCGCCGGCTGAACGTGGCGGACTCCTTTCAAAGCAATGCCGTGGTGGCTTGCAGGATGCAAGCCGGTCGGCGGTGTCCGGCGGAATCTCACTTCGGATCGACTGCACAAACGGACAAGGATGTCTCGATGGCGCGCGCCGTCATTGTCGTGCCCTGTTATAACGAGGCCGAGCGCTTGGATGCTCGACGGTTCGCCGAGTTTTCGCGGCAAAACACTTGCGCTGATTTCTTGTTTGTGAACGACGGCAGCCGCGATGGCACGCAGGCTTTGCTGGAGGGCCTGGTAGCCGTTGATCCGCAACGATTCAGTTTGCTGCGACTGACTCAGAACCGTGGCAAGGCGGAAGCCGTGCGGCAGGGCATCATCAAGGCGCTCGACCGCGATCCCTCCTACATTGGCTTCTGGGACGCCGACCTCGCCACGCCGTTGGAAGATATTCCCGGCTTTTGCCGAGTGCTCGACGATAAACCGACGGTCGAAATGGTGATTGGCGTGCGCGTGCCGCTGTTGGGGCGGGCCATTGAACGCCACCCGCTCCGCAATCTTTGCGGCCAGGTGTTTGCCGTGGCGGCCTCGCTCGTGCTCGGCGTCCGATTTCAGGACACCCAGTGTGGCGCCAAATTGCTGCGAGTCAACTCCCAATCGCGGGACCTGTTCGCCGATCGATTCATTTGCCGCTGGATCTTCGACGTTGAATTCATGGCTCGCATCGTGTCACGCCGACGCGGCACGTCGCAACGGCAATTGGGTCAGGCGGTCTACGAATATCCCCTGGACCAGTGGCGCGACGTGGGCGGGTCGAAAATCCGCGCCAGCGACTTCTCGGTCGCTCTGGTCGACATGGGGCGGATTTACTGGACCTACTTGCGTCCCGGTATTACCTGGCTGCCCCAAAATCACGGAGCCGTGGCCATGCCCGGACTTACGGGGCCTGCCGCCGCGCCTTCGCCCGCATCCGCAACCGCCCCAGCAGACTCGCTTGCGGCGTCCGACGGCGAAAGAAAAGCAGCCTAGCGGCGCGCCGTGGGCTACGCAACGGTGGTCCTGAAAGGCTGCCAGCTTCGCGCCCGGCCCGAGTTTTCCCGTCAGGCCGCACCAGGTCCGCGCTTGCGATAGCGCGAAACCGTCCGCTATGCTGAACCAATGAGGCACTGCGCCGGCGCCTTCTGCGGCCCTCGATTTGCCGGCGCTCGAATCAGGAAACCGTGTCATCGAATCAAGTTGCCACGCTCTGAGCCCGCGAAAACAATCCCTGTCGAGAGGACTACTGATGTCTACGAGGCCTCTGCCTTTTGCTGATGCGGATCCGCCAATGAGGCGGTTACTCCTGTTGATCGTCGTGCTGGCCAGCCTGGCTGGATCGGGGACTGGGCTGGCTGGATCAGGGACTTCTCTGGCAGCCGAAGCGTCGGCGCCAAACGACGATCTCGATCAACGTATTGCCCGATTGATCGAGGAGTTGGGGGATAACCAATTCGCCGTGCGGCAACGAGCCCAACGCGAACTGACTCGCCTGGGGCATGCCGCCTTCGATGCATTGACGGCGGCCGAGAACAGCGACGATGTTGAAATTGCGACCCAGGCCCGTTATCTGGTGCGGTTGATCCGCATCGATTGGATCCAGGACGGCGATTCGGCTCAGGTGAGGCAACTCCTGAGCAATTACGATGCTCGCAACGAATTGGACCGGCTTGCGCAGATGAAAGATTTGGCCGCGCTAAGCGGTGACGCCGGGATTGGTCCCCTGTGCCGGCTGGCCCGTTTTGAGGCGTCGCCCAAACTGTCGAAGCAAGCGGCCGCCTACATCCTGAAGGAAGAGTTGCCCGCCGATGCCGATTGGCCGCGTCGCAGCAAGATCATTTTGCAAAACGTCGATCGCAGCAAACGGCCGGCTGCCGAGTGGTTGCGGACATACGTCCAGGCGCACGACAACGCCGAGGCTGGCCTCGCCGCCTGGCAGCAATTGGCCGACGCGGAACGCAAGACGCTCGAAGAACACCCGCAACAAACCGAGAATCAATTGGTGCAGGAATTGCTTCGGCAGCAAGTCGACCTGCTCGACCGCTTGAAGAGGCGCGACGAGGAGTTGGCCGTCATACGCAAGATCGTCGACCTCGAGCGGGGCGATCCGCAAACGCTGACCGAATTGGTCGAGTGGCTGGCAAAGCGCGAGGCCTGGAGCGTGATCGACGAAGTGGCCAACCGCTTCAGTGCCAGCTTCAACGCCGATGCCGGGTTGCTCTACACGCTCGCACAGGCCCGCAAAGCCCAAGGCAATGAGGCGCTGGCCGAAGAGACGGCCCAACGGGCCTTGAGCTTGAACGCGGATAAGGTCCGCGAGCACATCAAGCTGGCTTTCGAATTGCAGACGCGCGGACTGATTGTATGGGCAGACCGCGAATATCGCTTCGTCATCAGCTTGGGACTGGGCCCCGGTTTTGCCGAGGAAGGGTTGCTCGCGAGATTGCAACTCAGCGAAAACCTGCATGATCGCCAGGAAGACAAGGAAGCCGGAGAAGTGCTGCAGGAAACCGTCAAGGCCATGGATTCGGATAACAACGTGCTGAAATTCGTGGCGCGGCGGCGGAATCCGGACTCGGTCCGCGCACGGATGTACTTCTTTCTGGCCGAAGCCTTTCGGCGCGAGAAAGATAACGACAAAGCGATCGACGACCTCGAAAAGGCGCTGGCCAGGGACTCAAGTGACGCGGACGTGTTGATCGCCCTGTACCGGATGCCGCTCCGCGCGGACCGCAAAAAGAAATTAATGGAGAACATCCGTGAGGCCGTCGATGATTCTCGCAAACTCATCGAACAGCACCCGGAAGATCCCACCGCTTACAACCAGATGGCGTGGCTGGTGGCCAATACCGAAGGAGACGTGGACGAGGCCATTCGCTTTTCCCATAAGTCCGTCGAACTTCGGCGTGCCGGCGGCTATCTCGATACGCTGGCACACTGCTATTACGCCAAACGTGATTACGCCAGCGCGGTAAAGTACCAAACCGAGGCTGCCAAGCTCGACACGAGCTCCGAGGCAATTACCCGCCAGTTGAAAGTATTCCGCGCGGCGCTGGCAAAACAGCAAGCGGAGGAAGCCGCGAAGGATGGCCGGAAGCCCCAGAGAGACGAGAAAGAGGAGGCCGGCAAGCCCACCGGCACTCCCAAGCCGAAAGAAGCAAGGCAGTCATGAAAACCGTGCAAGTCGCCGGCGCTGATTTCCGCGTTCTTGACGCGGGGGCCGGCAAACCGGTGTTGCTCGTGCATGGGTTTCCGCTGGACCATGACATGTGGTCCGCGCAGACCGAATTCCTGGTTTCCCGTTATCGCGTAATCGCGCCGGATTTGCGCTGCTTTGGCGAGAGTCCGGCCGCCATGGGCACGGTAACCATGGAGCAAATGGCCGACGACCTGGCCGGGCTGCTCAGCACACTGCAGGTGACCGAGCCGATCGTGTTTTGCGGCTTGTCGATGGGGGGCTACGTGGCCTGGCAATTCTGGCGGAAATATCCTTCCCGGCTGCGAGCGCTAGTCCTGTGCGACACTCGCTCGCAAGCCGATTCCGCAGAAACCGTTCAATCGCGGCAGAAAATGATCGACCACGTGCTCCGCGCCGGAACGCAATTCGTGTCCGACGCCATGCTCCCCAAGCTGTTCGCGCAGGATACCTTCAAACGCGCGCCGCAGCTCGTCGAGGCCGTGCGGCAAAAGATCCTGGCCGCCCGGCCGGAAAGTGTTGCCGCGGCGATTCGCGGACTGACGGCCCGGCCCGACGTGACTGGGCAACTGGGGTCGATCCGGTTGCCCACGTTGGTCGTCGTGGGGGAGCATGACATCATTTCGCCTCCCGCGGAAATGCAGGCCATGGCTGCCGCAATTCCGGGCGCCCGCTGCGTAGTCCTGCCGGATGCGGGCCACATGTCGCCCCTGGAAAACCCCACCGCCTTCAACGCCGAACTGGGACGATTCCTCGAAGTCTGTTGAAGAAATCCCAGCGAGCTGTGGTTCTTCCGGTTGTGGTAGGGTCCTTGCGCGAGAGTCCTCGAACTCTGTAATTCTGCTCTCTGTCACTCGCTCTTTGCCCGGCGCGATATAAAAATGGCGACACCCAAGCCGTAGGTCACGGCACTCCTGTGCCTGACATGACTTAACTGCCGTCAGGTACAGGAGTGCCTGACCTACTACGGTACAGAACGTGAAAAAGGGCCGCAAATGTATGCGAATAAGCGGAACGGAACAGAGTCCGACACCGCTGACGTTGTCCTGGTTATCATTCGCGTGTATTTGCGGCCAAATTCTTCCTCCTTGCGCCCGTGCCAATGGCAACGGTTATAACGCCACGCTTGGTCCCTCGGCGGTTGCCAGTTGCTGTAGTTTTCCGCCGGAGACCATTTCTTGGCCTATATTTTGATTGTGACTTGTCCCAGCGGTGTCGCGAGGCAGCGGCTCAATTCAACCGCTGGGCATTTCCATCCCTTCTTGCCTAGGCACCAGGTCAGCCGAGATGCTCCAACGACGTTGCATGCCCGCGTTGGCGCTAGCATTCGTGGGACTATTTCCGACAGACAACGGCCTTGAGTCGCCGACACCGCCTGAAACTGCCAACTGCGAAGCGCGGTTACTGGCCGATGCCGGCGACGGGCGGCTCGATCACCACAGCGTCGTGCGCGCCGCGCTGATCGCCGGCGGCGAGCGCGACTCGCACGTCTGGTACCAGTCGGAAGCGGCCCTGGCCAGCCTAGCCCGCGAACTACGCGAGTCGGGCGCCCCCTGCGGTTCTGCCCTCGAGCAAGCGCGGGCCATTCACCAGTTCATGCACCGTCGCCTGCTTAAAGGCTATGATCCGAGCGCCAATAACCTGGCCGACGTCTTCCGTAGCGGCCGATTCAATTGCATTACCAGCAGCACGGTGTTCATCGCGCTGGCCGCAGAATGCGGCTGGCATGCGGCCGCCTTGGAACTGCCGGCCCACGTGCTCGTGGTGCTCGATCCCCAGGGAGCCGCTGTGACGATAGAAACGACCTGCCCAGATTGGCGCATGGCCGCCAATGTCACCTGCGGCCGAAGCGGCACGCAGGGACGGGTGATTGAAGCCGCCGAACTGTTGGCTACCTATTATCACAACAGCGGCGTCGCGCGCCTCGCCGAAGGCAACTTCGCCGCCGCGATCGACTCCATCCGCACCGCCTTGCGACTGGACGCCGGCTGCGCCGCGGCCCGGCAAAATCTGCTGGCGGCCTGGAACAATTGGGCTCTGGCCTTGGCCGATGCCGGAGACTACGCAGCCGCCTTGGAAAAAATCGACGCCGCTTTGGCAGTCGCCCCCGATTACGAACCCTTGCTGGAAAATCGTGTCTACATCCAGGCTCGTCGCCACGGCGACACCCGTCCTTTCCGAGCAGCCCGGTCGGGTTCTCCGGACCGCCGCGCCGAGCCCGGATTCATTGACGGTTAAGTTGCACCTTTTCTTAGTTTCAATTCATAAACTCTCTTCGCTCAGATTCGCATGCGCTTATTCGTAGCGCGGAATGCGGTTGAGCACATCAGGCCGAGCGCGGTGCCCGCCGACAGGGCCTCGGGGAAAACGATTTATGAGCACGGTTATCAGCAGCGCGGGCATCACGCTTCCCACAGTGGTCACTTTGCCTGAGGAGGCGGTCCGTCAGCAAGTCTGGTCGTTGCTGTCCGGACTCTATCCGGTACACAGCCGCGTGGAGCGCCGTGGCGAGCAGCGGTTCCCCTACCCTTACCTGGTGCAACTCACGCCCGTGGCTGCTGACGGTATCACCCGCCTGAGCAGCCCGATGGTGGTCGCCGGCAAGCATCTCTCGGAGCGCGGACTCGGCTTTTACCATCAACAACCGTTACCTTTCCGCCGGATGATTGCCTCGCTACGGGGACCGGCCCAGGCTTCGATGCATTTTCTGATCGACGTCACGTGGTGTCGATTTACCGGGCAGGGCTGGTACGAAAGCGGCGGAAGGTTCCTGCGAGCGGCGCTGGATCCTGGCACTGAGGGGGATGACAAGGTGACTGGGTGACCGCGGGAGATTCTTGCGTGCGGCGCTCGATCCGGGCAGCGGCGGAGAGTCGCGTGGCGCGAGCTTGCCAAGCGTGCCACAACAGACACAGATCGCCCCGCCACAACGCAGCGTCAGCTTGCCTTGCCGTTGCCCTGGAGCCCGTTGCCCTGGAGCACCGCGGCGAAGCGGGCTGCCAGATCTTCGCACCGCTCGGGCGTCCACCAATCCAGAAACCGTTGCCGACTCGCTTCAAGTTCCGTCCGTTCGCGGGTCGTAATGGCTCCCAGAGCGGCCGCCAGGCGCGGAGACTCGGCCTGGTCGGGCCAATGGGCAAATATGTTCAGCGCGGCGCAATGGTCGTTCACTTCGCCCAATTTTTCTTGCAACGTCTCGACCAGCGGATAGAGCGACTTGCGGAACGACGCATCGAACGCGCCGGCGAAAGTCTCCATGGCATAACGCAGCCGCTTGCCTTCAATACGAAAGCCGTGCAATGCCTCGTAATCGGTAAGGTCGTTGGCAGCCGCGGCAAAGAAATCGTCCACGAGCGACTGCAGTTCCTTGCGGGCCGCTTGACCGAAAGTGGGCTTTTTCACGCGGTTCGCCGTGCCCCGCAGCCGTACTCGCTTCAAGATCACGCTGAGTCGGTGCAAATAATCCTTCCGCACCAGCTTCTCGTAGATCTCGCAAATCGGCTGCTGGGCTCGCTCGCGCAGTCGCTGGGCAGAGTGCAGCAACTCCGCATACGGTCCGTCGGGATGTTCTTGCTGCAATCCCTTGAGATGCCGAATGAGTACGTCCAGGTCGCGAGCGGTCCCCGCGTGCGCCGCACATGCTTGAGTTGCTTGGTCATCCAAAGTGTGCGCCGCGACGGTAGCAGGGCATCAAAGGTTTCCAGCGCGGCCGTCGCCCGCCGCGTTGACACCCGCAACTGATGCACCAATTCGATCTCTTCCAGCGGTCCGTTGGCGGCCACCGGCAGATATTCCCAGACCACTTGCAAGCGGGCCTCGATCACGCGCCGTGCGACGTCTTCCGTGCGCTGGTCCGGCGAAGTGCCGTCAATCCACTTAATCTTGCGAATAGATCGCGTGCTGGAGTCGACCGCCATAGGTGCGTCGTGACCTCATCCTGAGAAACAATGACAATACGACAGCTTCCACGATACGGCTTGCTTAACGCAGCCCCACATTGTTGCATTTTTGTAAACGGTCGTAAACGTGCCGGAAGGCGAAAAACCGCAAACGCCGCACTCCCGGCGGCAAATTCTCTGTGCGGCATGACTTGCGCGTTCCAATGGCCGCAATTCAAAGCGATTCACTGCTCGTCGCCGTCGGGCGGTTGAGGGGGCCGCTCTTTCGGGACAGTTGCTTTTGCGTCGGCTGCCTGAACTTGGGCCCCTTTTCGATCTTGCGACCATAGCGAGCAAGCTCCGGCTGAGAAAGCCGGCAACAGGAGAGCCGTCGCCGCTAGCCTCGCCTTTTCACCCATGCTCGAAATCTCCCGAAAAGATGCTGCGGCCGCCATCGACGGGCAGACAAACTCCGGTGACAAAGTCGTTCTCCAACAGAAAGACCACGGCACGAGCAACGTGTTCCGGAGTCCCCTCGTGGCGAACCAGCGTGCCGGCGATGGCCTCCTTCCGCTCTCGTTCGGACATGGTCGCCGGAAACAGCACCGGACCGGGCAAAACCGCATTCACGCGCACTCGCGAATTCCGCTTGGCCAATTCAACGGCAAAGGTTCGGGTCAGCGTGGGAATCGCCCCCTTCGAAGGAAAATACGCGGCGTAATCGACATAGGGACGCGAGATGGCCCAATCGCCGATATTCACGATCGCGCCACCCCTGGTTTGGGTCGTCATAACCATGCCCACTTGCTGACAGCACAAAAAGGTGCCCAGCGTGTTCACTTCGAAGTGTTCGCGAACGTCTTCCGCGGTGATTTGCTCCAAGGGCTTGCGATTCCAAATCGCGGCGCAGTTCACCAGCGCATCGATGCGGCCGAAATGCTCGTGGGTGGCGGCAACCAGATTCGCCACGGAATCCGGATCGCGCAGCTCGGCGGCAATCGCGATCGACGGATCCCCCTGAGCACACAGTTCGGCCGCAACCTGCTGCGCTTCTGTCAGCGAGCGGTTGGCATGGATCACGACCCGATAGCCGCGTCCCGCTAAGTCTCGAACGACAAAGTTACCGACCCGGTGCGCTCCGCCGGTAACAATGGCCACGGGGCGCTTGTCCGGAGGCAGGTAGCGGGGCTTCTCGTTCATCATGGGATGGGTTCACGCTGCTGATGAAAAATGGTAATGATCTGCCAGGCCTCGGCCGCCGTTTCGGCGAAGCTGAACAGATCCAGATCGCGGTCGTCGATCACTCCCTCGTCCGCCAGGAACTGAAAGTCAATCACCTGGCTCCAATAGTCGCTGGCCAACCATCACAATCGGAATCTCTTGCATGCGGCGAGTCTGCCGCAACGTCAACGCATCGAATAACTCGTCCAAGGTCCCGAAGCCGCCCGGAAACACGACCAACGCCTGCGCACGCAACAGAAAGTGAAGCTTGCGCAACGCGAAATAATGAAACTGAAAGCACAAATCGGGCGTGATGTACGGATTCGGCGCCTGTTCGTGCGGCAAGCTGATGTTGAGCCCGATCGATTCGGCCTCGACATCGTGCGCCCCGCGATTGGCCGCCTCCATAATCCCTGGCCCGCCTCCTGTGATCATGACGTATTCTCGCTTGCCGTCTAGCTGGGCGCGAAGAAACTAGCCGGGCAAACTCCCGCGCCTCGTCGTAAAACGGGGCCTTTCTCTGCAATCGCTCGGCCCGAGCCACCGCGCGAGCCAATTGCGGGTTCCCGGGGTCGTCGGCCAAAGCGGCCCGAGCCTGCGAAAGTCGCTGCTCGGCAAGCGGCCGTTCAACGATCCGGGTGGCCCCGAACACGACGATCGTCGAGTTGATATTGTGCTCATTCAGGCTCATTTCCGGCTTCAACAGTTCTAACTGCAGTCGCACTGGCCGCAGCTCGCGACGGGCCAAAAACTGAGTGTCCCGTTCAGCCAGCGTGTAGCTGGGTGATTCCAAGATGCGTTGCACGTCGGGAGGGTGGTCACTCATGGCAGCCTCGATCCCTAGGAAACCGACTTGTTACGTGTGGCACGCTCTTGAGCCCCGCGAAGGGCGGGGTGAAGGCGATCAAGCTCCGCGCCAGGCCGCCACGCACCTATGCCAAAGTCCGCTGACAATCCTTCAACAGGCTGCCAGCGGTAGCCCGAGGCCACCGTTCAGTTCTCCGCCAGTTCGAAGTTTTCGCCCATTTTCGGCACGACCGTGTTCCAGGAGCGCGTGCGGCGCAGTTCGTCGGCCAGCGCCATGGCACTCGGTTTCTCGCCGTGGGTGATGAAGATTTGCCGCGGCGCCGCCAGCGGCGAAAGCCAGCGCAGCAGCTCGTCGTGCCCGGCGTGGCCGCTCAGGCCCGACATGCTAACCACGGCCGCTTTCACCGGCACGTCCTGGCCGTGGATGCGCAGCGTCTTCGCGCTGTCGAGCAACGCCCGGCCGCGCGTCCCGTCCGCCATGTAGCCACCCAGGACGATCGTGTTGTTCGCGTGCGGTAGCCGCTGCCGCAGATGGTGCAAAATCCGCCCGCCGGTCATCATGCCGGACGAGGAGATGATCACCGCCGGACCTTTGCAGCTATTGATTTGCTTCGACTCGGCAACAGTGCGGGCCAACTGAACGTGCCGCAGGTCAAACTGGTAATCGTCGATCTTGTCGGCCAAGGCCTCCGAAAGCTCATGCTCCTGGGCATAATAGCGATACAAATTCATGCCACTCACGGCCATCGGACTGTCGAGAAAGATGGGCAGCTCCGGAAGCCGTTTTTGTTCGATCAGCATCTGCAGCAGAAAGATCAACTGTTGGGCTCGGCCCACCGCGAACGACGCCACCAGCATCACGCCGCCGCGGGCGATGCCAGCCTTGACCACCTCGCAAAGTTCGTCGAGCACATTGACCGGCGGATGATTGCGGTCGCCGTAAGTGCTCTCGCAAATCAGGTAATCGCACGCGGGGGGCGTCGACGGGTCGAAGTACAGCGGCGCGTCGTAACGTCCCACGTCGCCGGAGAACAGGATCCGAACCGGGTGTTGGCCAGCGCGGATTTCCACTTCGATCATACTGGCGCCCAGCAAATGACCCGCGTCGTGGTAGCGGGCCCAAATCGGCCCGGCGGCGGCAAACCACTGGCCGCGCTGCACGGTATGAAACCGCTGCATCGTGCGCCGCACGTCCTCGGAACTGTACAAGGGCAACGCGGGATGATGTTTGGAAAACTGTTTTTGATTCGCATAGTCCGCGTCGTCCTCCTGGTTGTGCGCCGAGTCGAGCAGCATCAGTTCGGCCAGGTTTTCCGTCGCGGGGGTTGAATAGACGGGGCCTTTGAAGCCGTCGCGCACGAAACGCGGCAGGTAGCCCACATGGTCGATATGAGCGTGCGTCAACACCACGCTGACGACTTCGGAGGGAAGGAACGGCAAAGGTTGCCAATTTCGCAGGCGCAGATCCTTCAGGCCTTGGAACAGGCCGCAGTCGATCAAGACCTGGGCATCGCCGGCTTCCAAGAGGTACTTGGAGCCGGTCACGGTTTCCGCCGCGCCGTGGAACGAAAGGCGAATCATGAAAAGTTTCAGGGGGTATTTGAGAAATGTCCGAGGTTATCGGATGGGGCGGATGAACGGCCGAGCCAACGCGAACCTACGGCAACCAGCACAGCGACGAGGCCCGGCAACAACCAAGCGGGCAAGTCCGAGCGGCTTTGCATCGTGTCGAGCCAGCGCCATGCCGGCAACAGGGCCAACGCCGCCCCGCTCGCGCAGCCAACAAAACCGATTCTGGGTGGGAAGCCAAATCGCGGCAGCCCGACCACCAAACCATAGAGGAGCCAGCTTCCGATGACTACCCAGCAGACGGCTTGCCAGCCCAAAAAACTGCCGATGACGGCCAACACGACAACGTCGCTCCCCTCAAAATTTGCCGGCTTGGAACCTTTTGCCGGCCTAGTCCCCTTTGCCGGTTGATTACCAGAGCTTCGGCGACGATTGGCTTGCATCAGCCAGCTCAATCCGGCGGCGGCCGCCAACCCGACCGCTCCCTCCACGAGTCCTGCCAACGCGGGATGTTCCAAGAGCCCCGCCGGGAGTGGCCGTATGCAAGGGACCGGCCGCAACTCGGGCCAAATGACCGGCAGCCCGAGTCCCAACACCAATGCCGTCAGCCACAGCCGGCGCGGCGTCGGTTGGCCATCGTACTCCATCAGCCCGGCGCACAGGACGGTACACGCCAGCGTCAGGTGAAAGGCATATTGCAGCCACAAACTCCACAACGGCTCGGCGGCGCTCAGCGGCAATCGCTGCGGCAGGTTCATCCCCAGTTGGAACACCTCCAGCCAGGCCAATCCGGCGAACAGCAACCCAACCAGTAGTTCGATCAGCGGATAGCGGCGAGATCGGCGTGCGGCAGTCGCGGCAACGCCCTCTCAGCCACAACCAGCCGAGGATTGGCACATTGTCGTACCAGCGGATCGGATGCTTGCAAACCGGACAGCGCGAGCCGGGAAAGGAAAGGCTCATGCCCAGCGGCAACCGGTAGATTACGACGTTAAGAAAACTGCCGACGACGGCTCCGAAGACGCCTAGCCAGGCGGTCAGGAACCAGCAGGCAAGACGCGCGTCATCGCCTTCCAAAATGACGTAGGTGATATGGCTATCGCCCATCAGATCTTGCCCGGGCATCATTTCGCTTGAGCGGCTTGTTTGAGCTGCGCCACGAACGCGGCGTGCTCCGGCGAGGTCGTGCCGTTCTGAACTTGCCGCAAGACGGCGGCCAAGTCGCCCCCGAGCAAAGCCGCCTTGTCCAGCCAGAGGCCGGGAAACACTTCGCTTCGATAAAGTCCATCCGGACCGGGCTGCAATCGGTCGTACTTGCCATCGCGAAGGATGAACCAATCCAGATCGTTGTCGTACACGCGCCAGACGAGATACTCACGGACGCCGTACTGGCGATACATGTCGAGCTTGTTGTGCAAGTCATAGCTGGTGGTCGACGCAGCCACTTCGGCCGCCAATTCAGGCACCCCTTCAATGTACCCATCCGCGTTAATTCGCGATTGCCCACCACAAGCCGCGTCAATACGCAAGGAAACGTCGGGCTGCGGTTCGCTGTCCGGACCAAGTTGGACCGTACCATTGGCGCCGAAGACCACTCCTCGGGTCGCAGCACGGTAATTGCCAAACCACGTTATGAGATCGGCGTGTGGATCGCAATGGAACGCGGAGACAGGGGCTGGCACGAAGACGACTCCTAAGATGAGTTCCGCTTTCTTCAACCACGGCATCGCTTCGTCAGCGCCGCCTGAATTCGGCGCACGACAAATGGTCGCCGGACTCCAGCGGCGGAATCCGCTCGGCTAGTCCGCTTCCACCGGCGTCGGGCGGCACCGTGATGATTGTGTGGGTAGCCATGATTCTCGCGATTCCTCCCCTCGTTGAGCCTCTGGTTCAGGCTATCACACCTGCTCGTCAGCGGCAATGTTAACGCTGAGCAAGTGTCGGTCGTGCCCAGCCGCGCATCGCGCCGATACTCAGTAAAACTAAATAATTCCGTGCAACGGCCCACCCCGGGCACCCAACTGATCGACGCGGCGCGTAACCTCCGGGTCTTCCTCCAGCGGCGGCGCATGATGCGGTTTGATGCGGGCGTCGATCACCAGCGCACCCTGCGCACCCCAATGCTTCTGCCGTATGAACGCGCCGATGCCGTAAATGTCCGCCGCCGGATTGCTACGCGTGAATGTCACCCACAGAAAATTATTCAGCGTGTCGCGCCGTGAATTCGCTGTCGTCGACGATCACGACGAGCGGGAACCGATTGATCGGATCTCGCCGCCGAGAAGCCGGCGCAGAATCGTTCGATCGCGGCCGTTGCCTCGGTCGGCGTGCCGATAAGCCGGCCCTTCGATCGCCAGCACGCCGGGCAGGCACAGCCGTGGATTCTTGCAAATCCCTCGGGCAGATCCAGCGTGCCGACTTCCGTCGGCAGCGTGCGACGCGCCGGCCCGACGGCCGCGATCACCACCTTCGAGCCTTGGTTCAGTCCGCTGCCCGAATAGTCGAGCGTGTCGATCGTCGTGCAGGTTTGAAAGTGCAAATCGCGCTGCCAATCGACGCGCTCCAGCAGGTGCCGCAGAAAATCGTCGACGTTGTGAATGTCGAGCGCGGGGCAATCTTCTCGGGCCACGATCAGCAGATACTTGGCCAGCGACAATTGGCCCTGGCCCAGAATGGCGTTGGCCGTGGTCAGCAATTCTTGCGGCCGGCTCGCGATCGTGCATAGGGCGTGTAACGCTCGCTGCCGATCGCCAACAGCAGCGGATGAACGCCGGCCGCGTCGACGGCATGCACCGCATGCAAGCCCGGCATGACCGCCGGGATGGCCGGGCCGGTCAGCTCGTGGATCAACTCGCCAAAGCCGGTGTCTTCCTGCGGCGGCCGGCCGACCACCGTGAACGGCCACACGGCGTCCGGCCGATGATAGACGCGCTCGACCCGCATCACCGGATATTCGTGCGCCAGGCTGTAATATCCCAAGTGATCGCCAAACGGGCCTTCGGGCAGCGTGCGGCCCGGTTCGATCGATCCGACGATGCAAAAGTCGGCCTCGGCATAAATGGCCGGCGAGCCGCCCCTTGAGTCATCGACGGAATCATCGGGATGCGATGCCCCGCCAAGGCGCCGGCGAAACCGAGTTCCGAAAGCCCCTCAGGCAGCGGCATCACGGCGGCCACCGACATCGCCGGCGTGCCGCCGACAAAGATATTTACCCGCAACGGCTCGCCGCGCTGCAGCGCCGCGGCATGATGCACGCCAATGCCGCGATGGATCTGATAGTGCAGGCCGATCTCCTGATTCGGCGCATAGCTTCCGCCGGAAATTTGCACCCGGTACATGCCCAGGTTCGATCGGCCAAACCCGGCCGGTCAGGGTCTTCGGTATAAACCTGCGGCAGCGTGATGAACGCCCCGCCGTCCTTCGGCCACGACTGCAACTGCGGCAGCCGATCGATCGTCGTTTGCTCGGCGAGCACCGCGCCACCGCTGGTTTTGCGCGGCAGCATCGACCACACGGCGCCGGCAGCAGCCCAGGTACCTCAGCGGCTGTCGTCGCAGATTGCTGGGATCGGTCTTCAGCTCGACCAATCGGCGAACGTTCTCCAGGGTATCGCGGAATAGGTAGCGCACCCGCTCCACCGTGCCGAACAGGTTGCTGACCATCGGGAAAGAGCAACCTTTGACATTGGCGAAATAGATCGCCGGGCCTCCGGCCTGATAAACGCGCCGTTGAACCTCGGCGGCTTCCAGATAGGGATCGATGGGCTCTTCGATGCGCACCAACCGGCCGGTGGCGGCCAGGTCGGCGAGGCAGGCTTGCAGCGTTCGATAACCCATCAGACGTATTCGGCTCCTTGAAACGATGGCAACTCGCCCGCCATCATAGGCCACCCACCCACGGCGCAAAGGGGGCGTACTGTCCTGGAAAAAGCCCGGGGATTGCATCCCTGGGTCCCCAGACCCTCCCGTCCCGCTCGCCGCGCGCTTACAATGCGAACTATCTATCAGGGGACTATCAGCGGACTCACGTCCCCCGCTCAAAAACGACGTCCCGTCAGCAAGATTACCCCAAGGAAGTCCGAATGTTCGTCGCCAAGCCTACCACCAGCGTGACGCAAACTCCGGCCGACGCGGTCATTGTGGGCGTCTTTGCCGAACAGCCCCTCAGCGGCGCGGCCGCCGAAATCGATCGGGCCACGAAAGGCGTAATCGCACGACTGATCGAGAGCAAAGAGTTCGCCGGCAAAAGCTACGAAGCGTTGCCGCTACGAGGATTGCCGGGACTGGCTGCCAGCCAAGTGCTCGTCCTGGGCCTGGGGGAGCGCGGAAAATTCGACACCGGCGCGGCCCATCGCGCGGCAGGCGCGGCCGCTCAGATTTTAGCCGCACGGCCGCGCAACACGGTGGCCTTCTTTTTGGCAGAAGGTTGGACCGCCTCTGAGATCGAGGCCGGCTTGTGCGGAGCCCTCGTCGGCTGCCAAGGACAGGACCTCTATCGAGCCGAAAAAAAACGTCATCCCTTTAAGACGCTCCTCTGGTCCGGCGGTAACGAAGACACAACCGCTAGCGGCCAGATCCTGGGGGACAGCGTCAACCTGACACGGCGACTGGTCAATGGTCCACCGGACGATATTTATCCGGAAACATTCGCCGATGAGGCGACCAAGGTTGCCGGCGAGTGCGGATTTTCGATGGAAGTCTGGGATCAGTCGCGACTCGAAGCCGAACGCTGCGGCAGTTTGCTCGCCGTGGCGAAGGGTTCCAGCCATCCGCCGCGCATGGTGATTGCTCGCCATCAAGGAGCCGGCCCAAAAGCCCCGACGCTGGCAATCGTCGGCAAGGGAGTCACCTTCGATTCCGGCGGCCTTTCGCTAAAGACCCCCGACGGCATGCTGACCATGAAATGCGACATGGCCGGCGCCGCCACGATGCTGGGAGCCCTGAGGGCAATCAGCCTATTAAAATTGCCGATCAACGTGATCGGCCTGGCCGGACTGGTGGAAAACATGACCGGTCCAGCCGCCATGAAGCTGGGCGACGTGCTCACGGCCCGCAACGGCCGCACGATCGAAGTGCATAACACCGATGCCGAAGGACGGCTGGTGCTGGCCGACGTGTTGAGCGTGGCCATCGACCTGGGGGTCTCGAAGATCGTCGACCTGGCCACGCTGACCGGGGCCTGCTGCGTGGCGCTGGGGTTGGAGGTGGCCGGCCTGATGACGAACGACCAGTCCTGGTGCGACGCCGTCGCCTCGGCTGCGCGAACCACAGGCGAACCGGTCTGGCAATTGCCGATGTATCCCGAGATTTACGACGACCTGATCAAGAGCGAAGTAGCCGACATCAAAAACGTGGGGGAGGGTCGCTGGGGCGGAGCGATCACCGCCGCCAAGTTCTTGGAGCAATTCGTCGGCAAGACCCCCTGGGTCCACATCGACATCGCCGGCCCAGCCTTCCGCGACAAGCCCAAACCCTGGATCGACGGCGGAGCCAGCGGCCAATACGTGCGTGCGCTGGTCGAACTGGCCCGCCGCTGGCCAGCGTGAGTCGCTAACACTAAAAGAAGAATGTTTAATAAGGAAGGCAGGAACAATCAGAACGCAATTGACTTCACTTACGAGTATGGTCCCAACAGGCAACCTTTCCTTGTTTCTCTTTTCCTTCTCCTCCTTCCTGTCTTCCTGCCTTCCTTATAATAAATCTGTCTCCTGCTTTCTTTGTCCTCGTAGCTTTAAGTTGTGGAGTCCTAATCTATGCCCTGGATCGCAGAAACGGCCGCGGAAATTTCTTGGGATCGGCTAGCGGAATTGATGCAGCGCCACGCTGGCCGAGGCGCGGCGGCGGATTTGTGCCAAGCCTCGTCGCGTGCTGCTGCTGCCGCCCGACATTACGCGCATGCACTCCGGCGCCGGCCGGCTCACCGAGTTGCTCTATCAGCAGCTTTCCGGCGAGGCCGACGTGCATGTGATTCCCACGCTCGGGCCAGCATGTGCCGCACACGCCGGACGAAAATCGCCGGATGTTCGGCGTCGATTCCCAACGAGCGGATTCATGCCCACGATTGGCGCGGCGGCTGCGTCGAACTCGGCGAGATCTCGGCCGCGCAGTTCGTCGACAGGCGTCCGACGGCGTGGCCGATTGGCCGATTCCCATCTTCGCTCAACCGCATGCTGATGGAAGAGCCGTGGGACCTGATCATCAACGTCGGCCACGTCGTGCCGCACGAAGTGCTCGGGCTTCGCCAATCACAACAAGAACTACTTCATCGGCCTGGGGGGCAAAGAGTCGATCTGCGCCTCGCACATGATGGCCGCCACCTGCGGCATCGAAAACAACCTGGGCAACCTGATCACGCCGGTCCGGGCATGCTTCAACCGGGCCGAAGACCAGTTTCTCGGCCAACTTGCCCGACCTGTACGTGCAGGTCGTGCATGGCCCGCAACGCGCAAGAACGAGTTGGTCCACACCGGCCTCTACGTCGGCGACGATCTGGAAACCTACCTGGCGGCCGCCCGGCAGTCGCGCGAGCAGAACATCACGGTCTTCGACGAGCCGGTCAAGAAGATGGTCTGCGTGATGCAGGACGACGAATTCGTCAGCACCTGGGTGGCGAACAAGGCCGTCTATCGCACGCGCATGGCCCTGGCCGACGGCGGCGAGCTGGTGATCATCGCGCCGGGCCTGAAACGGTTCGGCGAGCAGCCGGAAGTCGATCGCGTTCATTCGCAAATACGGCTACTGCGGCACGCCGCGCGTGATGGAGCAATATCGCATGCAACGCCGACATGCAAGATCTGGCCCACGCCACGGCCCATCTGATCCACGGCTCGAGCGAAGGCCGTTTCAAGATCACCTACGCCCCGGGCCACCTGACGCACGAGCGAGATCGAAGGGGTCGGACTTCGCAATACGCCGACCTGCAGGCAGACGCTCGCCCGCTACCAGCCCGGACGCTGCACAACGAAGGCTGGCAACACACGGCCGACGGCGAACGATTCTTCTTCATCCCGACGCCTTCGGCCGGCCTGTGGGCCACGCGGGCCAAACTTTACGGCCGCAGCGGCGGCTTTGAAAGCTCGTAAGTGCTTGCTCGCGACTTCGCGGTCTGCCGGCATTTCGGAGAGCCTATGTGTTCACGCTACGTTCGCAGTCCAGTTGAAGGATTCTCGGTAATCTTTGGCTTGTGTGCCCGTGCCCCCGAACCGCCGCCATTCTGCACTGGCAGAGCCAGTGGCACACTCCTAAAGGTCGCCCAATGGATACTTTAACACTACGGCAACCGTGCCCGTTTTACCCGGTTTGCACGACCCCGAAGCTCTGATACAAACCTCAAAACCGTTTTCCACGGAATTTACCGCAAGTGACCGCCCGCCGAATTGGCCGACATCTACCGCGCACGCCGGTCGGCTGGTAGCTTATGTCAACGGGAGTGTACAATAGCTGCATGTCTCTGCCCGGGCTTCCCATCGCCGCCTCCTCCGCGGACCCGTCATCTTTGAAGAACGGTCTGCGGGCGCATTTTCCGTAGCCAGCCTAACCATGCTGATCACGTCCGTGCCCGGAATGACATTGTTGATTCTCATGTTGCTTTGGCTGACCTTGCCCGCGCTGTTGATCGTCGGGGGGCTGCTGCTCGTTCAGTTGCCGTTCTGTTGGACGTGCAAACTGTTGAATTCCGCTCCTAAGCACGGCAACGGGATGACAACGCGGTGCGCTCGATGAATAGAGCAGTACTTAGACTCACCCTCGCCTTGGCTCTGGCCGGATTTAGCGCGGCCCAGGGGGCCGCGCAAGATTGGCCCCAATGGCGCGGGCCCGCGCGCGACGGCGTGGCCGTCGGCGTCAAGCTCCCCGAGAAGCTGCCCGAGGAACTTCATCTGCGTTGGGAATTGGAAGTCGGCGAAGGCCGCTCGTCCCCCATCGTTGTCGGCAACCGCATTTATATCTTCACGCGCCGCGGAGAGGACGAAACTCTGGCCGCGGTGAACCTGGCCACGGGCAAGGAAATCTGGCGTCAGGACTATCAGGCCCCTTACACGCCGAATCCGGCCGCCGCCAGCCAGGGGAAAGGCCCGCGCTCCACGCCCGTGTTTGCCGGCGGCCGCCTGGTGACCTTGGGCATCAACGGCATGCTGTCCGGCTGGGACGCCAACACCGGCAAGCGGTTGTGGAACGACAACTTCGCCAAGCAATTCGAACGGACGGCGCCCTCAATGGCGCCGCCATGTCGCCGCTGGTGGACGGCGACAAGGTGATTGCCCACGCTGGCGGACACAACCGCGGAGCACTTTTAGCCTGTGACATAAAAACGGGCGGGCTGATCTGGGCCTGGGACGGCGACGGCCCGTGCTACGCCTCGCCGATCGTCGCCACGCTGTCCAGCGTCCGACAGGTTATCACGCAAACCCAGTCCGCCTGCGTCGGTGTGGACATCGAGCGCGGCAAGCTGCTGTGGCGGATTCCTTACGCCACCGAAAGCGATCAGAACAGCGTGACGCCGGTGCTCAAAGACGAGTCGGTGATTTTTTCCGGCTTCAACCGGGGCATCGATCGTTATCGCATCGAGCAGCAAGGGGACGAATGGCGGACCGACAAGATCTGGCCCAACAACGAAGTCTCGCTCTACCAAAGCTCGCCGGTGTCCAGCGGCGAACGGCTGGTGGGCTTCTCGCAGCGGCAAAAAGGCCAGCTCTTTGCACTCGACATGACGACCGGCCAGACCCTCTGGCTGGGCGAAGGCCGCCTGGCCGACAACGCCGCCGTGGTGCGCACAGGCACTCTGTTCTGGGCATTGACGACACGGGGCGAACTGATCGTTTTTCGCGATAGCGAAAAAGAGTTCACGCCGGTCGCCCGTTACCAGGTTTCCAGCACCACCACATGGGCAACGCCGGTTGTCCTGTCGACAGGCGTGCTGGTGAAGGACGAAACGCAGCTCAAATTTTGGGCTTTCGAATCACCCCCAGCGGCTCCCGCGCCGCCGGCCGCGCCCGCAGCCGTTCCCGCGCCGGCTCCAACACCCGTGCCCGCTCCGGCGCCAAAGCCGGCCCCCTGATCTTCGCCCTGCGTAGTCTGCCCGGTCCTCCCAAGGAAACTCCAGAACGGTTTCTGGACGGCCATCCTGGAGCAAGCGGCGTCACTATTTCCCAATGCGGCCGCTACGTCAGGCGTGGCAACTTGTCGCCAAGCCCGCAAGACGACAATGCGCCTGACGCATTCTTGCGTGCCTGAAGCCAATTGGCATAACAAATGCCTGAAGTGATAGTCATTCTGATTTTGGAATAACGACTTCACGTTGGTGCCGACTTCCGCGCCAGGCATGTGCCGGCGAAGGAGGAACCTTTGTCTCAAGGAGCGCAACATGGACATGCTTATGCATATGATGCCGCCGGTGGCTGCTGCTGGTTACTCGCTAGTTTATCTCTTGGGCGGAGGCGGCTTGTTCGGCGCCTTTCTCATCTTCGTTCTGGCGAAGATGATGGGCAGATGACCGCTCGTCACCGTGGCAACCGACAACGATTAAGAGACCCCGGCAACGCACGGCCGCGGGTCTCTTTTTTGGTTTTTGCCCAATGCGGCGTCAGGCTTTATTTCGGTTGAGCTTGAACCGATCAAAAAACTTTGATATGATTTCAGCCGGCTGCCGAAAGGTATAGAGTGACGACTTAGCGAAGTTCGCAGCCCCTACCGCCTGCCGTCTCCCGCCTGCCCCAAGGAGCCCACGCCATGCTCACCATTCAAGGTTCTCGGCAAACGTTTTGTGACGGCATCTCGCGGCGAAACTTCCTGCGGATCGGTGGCCTCGCCTTGGGGGGCCTCTCGCTGCCGCAGATTCTGCAAGCGGAGTCGGCCAGTGGGCGAGCCGCTCGCGATAAGGGCGTGATCATGATCTATTTGCCTGGTGGCCCACCGCACCAGGATATGTTCGATCTGAAGATGGATGCGCCGTCGGAAATCCGTGGCGAGTTCCGGCCCATCAAGACGAACGTCGCCGGCATCGAAATCTGCGAACACTTTCCCCGCATCGCCACGATGATGGATAAGCTGGCCGTGATTCGCAGCATGGTCGGCTGCGAGGGATCGCACGACGCGTTTCAGTGCCAGACGGGCCGGCCGAAGAAAAATCAAGCGGCCGGCGGATGGCCCTCGATGGGATCGGTGCTGTCCAAGCTGCGTGGTCCCGCGAACTCGGCGATTCCACCATTCGTCGGCCTGCGCCGCCGATGGGCCACATGGAGTGGGCCGATCCCGGTCAGCCCGGATACCTGGGCCTAAGGCATGCCCCGTTTCGGCCAAGCAGCGGCGGCTCCGAAGACATGGTCCTCAACGGCATCACGCTCGACCGCTTGAACGATCGCCGCGGTTTGCTGACCAGCTTCGATCGCTTCCGACGCGAGGCCGACGCCAGCGGACTGATGGACGGCATGGATGGATTTACCCAACAGGCGTTTGGCGTCCTCACCTCCAGCCGCTTGATGGAGGCGCTGGATATCTCCCGCGAAGACCCGCGCATCCGCGAGCGCTACGGCAAAGGAGATCCGAAAAACCGGGACGACGGCGGCCCCAAGCTGATGGAACATTTCCTCACGGCCCGCCGGCTGATCGAGGCGGGAGCCCGCTGCGTGACGCTGGCCTTCAGCCGTTGGGACTGGCACGGCGACACGTTCAACGCGGGCCGGCAGGACATGCCGATGCTCGACCAGGGTCTGGCCGCCCTGCTGCAAGACTTGCACGAGCGGGGCCTGAGTCGCGACGTCTCGGTGGTGGTCTGGGGCGAATTCGGCCGCACACCCAAAATCAACAAGAGCGCCGGCCGCGACCACTGGCCGAACGTATCCTGCGCCTTGCTGGCCGGCGGCGGCCTGCGGACGGGCCAGGTGATCGGCTCGACGGACAAGACGGGGGGCGAAGCCAAAGACCGCCCGGTGCATTTCCCGGAAGTGTTCGCGACGCTGTATCACGCGCTGGGCATCAACGCCAACCGCACGACCTTGGCCGATCTGGCCAGCCGACCGCAATATCTAGTCGACCAGTACGAGCCGATGAAAGAGCTGATCTGAGACTCAACCCAGGGTTGCGCTGCGCTCCACCCTGGGCTATCCTAATGCGCCCCGTTGGGGCTTTCATCGCGAAGCGCACATCGATCGGAACGCAGACTCCCGTAGGCAAGTACTCACATCGCCCGATCCCCTACGACCAGCGAGCCTGCAAGGCGGCTTCGCGCGAGGCAGCCGACCAACGCTAATCGCGTCGGTACCCGCTGCAACAGGCCGGCGGCCTCGCCGCCTTTTTTATAGCGTGTACCCCTTTCTCGTTCCTCACCACAACTCGATAGTGCAACTATTCCAAACCGAACGCGCCGGCCGGCGGGATCAGGGCGCCGGTGGTGGCTCCGAAGCGGGCCTTGTTGCCCAGGAAGCGCGGCTCGATGCCGAACATAAAGCCGACGTTCCCTTTGCTGGCGTCCACGTTCGCGCCCATGCTCAATAGAAACGCCTCGCCGATGCGCGTGAGGTTGAAGTTCTCGCCGATGTTCCCCTGTCCGCCCAGCACGTACGACGTGCCGAACGAGGAAAACCACTTGGGACTCATGCGGTAGCTATACGAGCTGATCAGTACGGTGCTATGCAGCGGACCGGCCAACGAGCGAACGCCGGCATAGAAGGCACTGCGCGGCGGCCGGTTCAGAAATGCGCCGAACGTGGTGTATTTCGCGCCATTCGTGAAGAAGTCGTAAAACCCGTCGGACATCACGGTCAGCCGATCCCCCACGAACCAGTTGAAGTCGTAATTCAGCAGGCCGACGACCGAGCCAAAATCGTCGCGCGTCGGGTCCGGATAGAACGTGGCCGAAGTGTTCAGCGTGATCCAGTCGACCACCTTGCGGTTAGACGCGGGACCGCGTTTGGTCTGCCAGCGTTGTCGAGCCGTGAGTTGCGACTTCCGCCATCGTGCCGACGACTTCGGCCGCCGGGGACGTGACGTCGCCCGCCAGTCCGGCGCGGATGGCGTAAAACCGGGGATCGAGTTGAAAGGGCGTCATCCCGCCAAACGTCGTGATGCCGAACTGGCGGCGGAAGGCGCAAAATGGCGTTGTCGTCGATCGTGTCGTACAGCGGGAACTGCGGTCACGTTTTGGGTGGCGTCGGCGGCAAACACATTGGCTTCCAGCACCACCTTGTGGGCAACTCCGTGGACATTCAACAGATCGCTTTCCACCATCGGATTCACCGACCAGAAGGGGACGCTGGCCCTGAAAGCCGACCTGGCCGTACGCCCGATCAAGGTCGTTATAATTGAGCGCCTGGCCCCAGTGGCCCAGTTGGCCCATCGCGTAAGGCGTGATCTTGAAGGCTCCCAGGGTAAACGGCAAATCGATTTCCTGGCGAAGTGACCTCCCGATCTCCCTGTTGTCCGCCGGGAATTTCCCAGGGCAGGTATTGAAAAATGGCCTTGTCTTCCGTGCTCGTCGGCGGCGTGAGGACGCGGAATTGCCCGTAGCCGACGTCGGAGTGTTCGAACCAGGTCAGCCGGTCACCCAGCAGCGATTGGCCGATCGTGTAATGATCGAGACCGCGGCAGCCAGTTGGTTTCGGTGAAGAAGTCGTTGACCCGCACGTCGCTGGTCAGGCTCCAATCTGTATTATCGACGTATTGCTTCAGCTCGAAGCCGGTGCTCTGGTTCTTGAGCTGGTCCCATTCCGTTTCGAAGTACTGCTCCAGGAAGTTTCGATCGCTGATGTAGCCGACTTCGAAGGTGAATTGGAAATTATTGGGGAGCATTTGCCGGTCGCGCAGCAGGATGCGGCCGCGATCCGGGTTGGTGAACGTGTCCATGCGGCGGTCTCGGCCCAGCGTATCGTAACCCGCGTTGATCGTAGATGCCCCACGCGTCGAAGATGCCGTAGGAGCGGCCGGGAATCAGGCCTAAGAAGTCGGATCGGTCGAATCGGAACTGCGTGCCGGCCGCCGGACCGCGCAAACTGAAGTAGTCGACGCTTGCGGTCCAGGTGGTGCCAGATGGTCGCTTGCGGCCCAGCAGTTGAAACGCATTCAGCGTGAGGAGCAGTTGATCGCCGAAGATCAGGTCTTCGCCCACCCGGATGCTCTGGACGTAGTACGTTGGCTCTTCCAGGTCCGTGGCCATGACCGGCCAATAGAAGACCGGCACCGGGCCCATGTAGAGCACGTTGTTCTTGCTGACGGCCTGCCGTTGATGCTCGATTACCGGTTCGCCGGTCGCGGGATCGACCTCTGGTTGGCCTGTGAAGAAATTGACCTTGGGCTGCTGCACGTCGGTGAGGTTCAATTCACCGGAGCGTAACTCGAAGGTCGGAACTCCCAATCGGCTGGACGTCACGCCGCCCCGGTCGGCCGTGTACTGGTTTTCGTCGACCTGCCGGAGAACGTCGGCGCGCAGCCGCATACAGTCCGGAGAAACTGGGGGCCGGCGTCAACACTTCCGCCTGCAGGATGATGCCGCGCTTGGAACGGACGTCGTAATACATCCGATCGGCGAAGATCATCCGGTCTCCCTGGCGGAAGACGATGTTTCCTTCCATGTACAGTTCGAGCGGCGTCTCCGCGCTTTCGTCCACCTGGCCCGTCAGATCCGGCGCGGCCCCTTGCTTCCACATCACGATGCGGTCGGCCGACAGATCGATCGTCCCGTAACCCTCCATCCCGTCGACGATCAGGTTGATGCCCGACGTGACCACGACGATCGTTTCGTTAACGACCGAATTGGGAAACACCTGCGCTTGCACCCGAGTATCGCTGCGCGGAAAGGCCCGCAGGCGTCGCGGACCGGCTTGCGGTCTTACCGGAGGCGCGATGGTCGCAGTTCCGCCCGGCGGAGCACCGGCGGCGTTGGGGGCGGTGAGCTGCGCTTGTTTAACGCCGGAGTTTTGTGTTCCGCTGTCGGTAGCCATCGCGGTCGTGACACCGGTTGCCGAGCCGTTGGCCGCGACGCCAGACAGGCCACCCGGTGCGTCGGGAATCGACGGATCGCGAGCTTGCATGCCGCGCTGAAAGACAGGGGGCTTGACCGCCGGCTCTCCGGCCACTCTATCGATGTGGATGGTCAGCGGCATGTTGGTGGTAAAGCGACCGAACCACGACTTATCGGTGACGCGGGCTTGCGGCTTCCCGTCGTTCTTCGTAACTCCGCTGGTCGCCGGCTGGTAATCGATCGTCACGTTGCCTTCGAGGTAGGCGATTATTTTGAACTGCGGATTATTGCGCGAGCCGGTGCGCTCGACCCACAGGACTGCGTCGTCCGAGCGCGCGTAGGTGAGCCCCTGGTTGATGTAGCAGTTGCCATGCAAGATCAAGACTTCGTAAGAGCCCTGCTTGAAGCGATTGCCGCTGTCCGCGGCAAGGGTCAGTGGATCGCTGATGTTTGTCTCCGGCAACTGAACTTGCGCCGATGCGTTGGCTGCCATCATCGCCAACGCAAATAGTGCGACGACAAACAGCGCAGCCGTCCCGCTAACAACTTGCAACGCGCGTCGTAGAAGCGGCGTATATGCCAGCGTTGGATTCGCTAAAGTCGACATCAGGCGACGGCCGATGGTAAGACGCGAAGTCGTCCGGCAGAAGCCGTCGCAGGCGGCCAGCGCGAGCGACCCGCGTGAATCCCTGCGCGCGTAGGTGCGGCGCAGAGCGCGATTGTCAACGAACTCAGACTCCACGTCGTGAGACTTACTCAGACAGCGCCATCCTTGTGGCCGGCGCTCCGCAGCTTGGAGAGAACCCCCGAGCGTGCGGCGCAAAACGAAGGGACGAAACTTGTTAAGGCGACATGAGCGGGGCGGATTATATGGGCGTTCCGCTTCAGCGGTCAAGGCGGTTTGCTGCCCAACCGCCTGTCTCTAAACCTTTTCCCATGAATCACTTACGCACTCATTTTCGGCGTAAGCCGTTCACGGCGACGGCGGCCACTAGGGCCACGAGCGGAACTAGTGGTGCGCGCATCCTCAGGTCCGTCCAGTAAACGGCATGCACCACGGTGAAGGATCCGGCCAGCAAAAGCCCCCACAGCCAGGGCGGTCGAAGCACTTGGCGTCCGATTCGGCACAAGCCAAGGCCGGCCAAAACCAGTTCGAAAGCATAACCGGCGGCAACCATCCAGCGGACCAAACGTCGGCTCGCCGATTCATCCTCTGAAACGCGCAGCGGCAATACGCCCCACAACCGTATGCAGTGCGCCAAGCACGCTTTGAGGAACATGCCCGGCTCGCGCTCGACGGCCTCTCCCGCCAGGCGATAAGCCACCCGATCGCGGGCCAACTCGTCTTTCGCGCCGTCGACTAATTCCGCTGCGCAGCTCGGCTTGTAATTGCTCCGGCTTCCAGGCTTCGTCCCAGGGACGTGTGCGCAGATGCTCGTAGTAGAGGTGATTGTTGCCAAGCAGCAGCGTGTAGCCACCGTGCGTCGTCGTCACGATTGGCCGTCCAAAGACAATCGTGTTACGCACGACCCAGGGACTGAGAACTAACGCGGCGGCGGCGAAATATGCGACAAAAAGACCCAAATATATCGCGTAAACGCGCAGTCCAGGAAACCACGAGCGATGCCCGGACGGACTCGCTGCGCTCGACCACCCGCCACCCAACGCCAGCGCGAGACCAACCAGCACGAGCCAGATTAAAAACGTCGGGCGGCAGAGTACGGCTAGTGCGGCCAAACCGCCTGCCAAGGCGGCCGACGGCGCACGCCGGTCTTGGCCAGCGCGAGTCACGGCCAATAACGCGGCCACCGCCAGCAATGCGGCCACGGTTTCGGTCATGACCTGTGACGTCTGAAACAGCAGAATAGGATCGATAGCGACCAAGGTCGCGGCCACCGCGCGGCTCGGCAGACTTAGCTGCCAGGACCGGGCTAACCGCCATGTTAGCCACACGGTCGCCAGGCCGCACAGCAGGTGCAAGAGGCCGATGCAGCAGCCGACATGATGTCCCCAAGCGATGCAAGGGACCAACAACAGTGGATACAAAGGAGGCCGAAAAGCAGAAGGGCGTGGCAGCTCGTCAGCCCCCGCCGACGTTCTATTGTCGGACCATCGATCGGCTGACAAGCGATCGGTTTCGGCATTACGCCCGCTCGCGCGAGCACTCCATTATTTGCGAGCGAGCCGGCCAGGGCCCGATAACCGTCTGGATCGCAAGTCAGAGCGTCGCAGTGCGCGATCAGGGCCGCGACGCGCGTACGGCGGCCAAGCACAGCACGGCGGCTAATGCAGTACGCTCGCTGAATATTCGGCGGTGGAGTTTGATCGGGGCAGGTCCCTGTTTCTCGGTCGTGAAACGCCGACCCCTTGCCTTTCGGGGGTAAGGGTCAATACTACGTTGCGGCAATCGAGCCGCGGCGTCGATTATGGTTGGGCGGCCCTCCGGCGGCAATCGTGGCCCGCGGTGGCAATCGTGGCAGAGATATGATCGCGCAGTCACCTACCGAGAAACCCGCACGCACCGAACAATTCGTCAGTTGGCTGATTCACTGGCGGTGGCCGTTATTAGCCCTTGGCGTGGCGCTGGCGGCAGTTGCTTACCAGACGTCACGACATTTGCAGTTCGACCGCTCGGTTGAAAACATGTTCGCCAGCGATGATCCGCTGCTCAAGCCCTATCGACTGCAACAACGGGCCTTCGGCGGCAATGAAGTCGTGCTGGCCGCGTACGTCGACCCGCAATTGATGACCGCCGCCGGCATGCAGCGGCTCGAAGACCTGTGCGGCCAACTCTCCGCTTGCCGGGAATCGACACCGTGCTCAGCCTGGGCCGCGGCCCGCTCGGGGCGAACATCATCTGCGACAATCCGCTGGCCAAGTCGCTGCTCAAGCTTTATGAAGGTTACACCGTGGGAGCCGACCGCGAAACGACGGCCGTGGTGTGCGTGCTGGCGCCGACAGCGCGTCTCGCGTGGCCAGACGATCGACGCCATCCGCCAAATCCTCGAAGCAGCGGCGCCCGGCGGCGTGGTGGTCGGCGTGCCGGTCATGGTGGTCGACGGCTTTCGCTACCTGGAACGGGACGGCCTGCTGCTGGGCATTGTTTCCGTGCTGCTGCTGGTGAGGGTGATCGTGTTCTGCTTTCGCAGCTTGCGGTGGGTACTGATTCCGCTGGCGGTAACCCAGTGGACGCTGATCGCGACCAAGGCCGCGCTGGTGGCGTCGCAGTTGCCTCTGACCCTGGTCAGTTCGATGCTCGGGGCGAACATCACGATCATCGGCGTGGCCACCACGGTTCACATCATCGTCCGTTACCGGGAGCTGCGCGACGAGGGATGGAGGCCGAAGCCGCCCTGCGGCGAGCCGCGACCGAATTGGCCGCCCCGATCTTTTGGGCCTGCGCGACCGACACGATCGGCTTTGGTTCGCTGCTGCTCTCCGCACGTCGGCCCCGTTCACGATTTCGGCCTGATGATGGTGATCGGCTCGTTCCTGGTAATTGCTCAGCATGCTGCTGCTGGTGCCGGGCCTGGCGCTGGCCGGCCGCCACACGGCGACCCGCGCCGAGCCTGGGGCGAACATCACTTGGACGCCAGCCTGCGCAGGATCAGCAGCTTCGCTCGCACGCAGGCCAAAGGCTTGGGCCTGGGCCAGCGCCGTCGTCTGCATCGTCGCAGCGTTAGGCTACTGGCGGCTGGAAGTCGAAACCGATTTCATGAGCAATTTCCGCTCCGACAGCCCGCTGGTCCGCTCGTATCGGTTTGTCGAATCCCGGCTGGGAGGTGCCGGCGTCTGGGATTGCCTGGTCCCCATCGACGGCACCGCTCAATGGGGAGCAAACTGGATCGCTTGCGCCATCTGGAAGCGCGGCTGCGTGACGAAGTGCGAGTCCATGACGCCCAGGGACGCGACGCCCCCGGCCTGACCAAAGTCATGAGCATCGTCGACGCACTCGACGCGGCCACGTTGGATCGGCTCAGGCAGGTGCCAATTGCCGCGCGTGCGCGATCGGCTGATTGCCGCCGC
Organism: uncultured Planctomycetia bacterium; assembly: GCA_963807715.1. Classification (GTDB taxonomy): domain Bacteria; phylum Planctomycetota; class Planctomycetia; order Pirellulales; family PALSA-1355; genus CAWECK01. Next base: position 1,158,441 of record CAWECK010000002.1, on the reverse strand, counting down.
CTTGTCGCGGGTCGAAGCCGATCTGCCGACTCTGTATCGCTCCCTGGTCGCCGTCGATCCCGACCAGCCCGACAAGCGGTACGTGCGCATCATGCTCCGCTCGCTGGAGCGGCAACCGGCCGATCAGAAGCGGGCCGATGATCGACACATGTGCGCTCCATTGCCCGGCAGGAGTTTCCCGGCGCCGAAGTAACCGGCTTCTTCGTGCTGCTGACCAGGCTGATCGACAGCACCAGCCGCGATCAGTGGCTGACCTTCGCGGCCTCGACGGGCGGCATCTTTCTGATGATGGTGGTGGCGTTTCGCAGCGTGCCGCTGGCGCTCGTTGCCCTGGTGCCCAACGCACTGCCGATCTTTGTGGCGACGGGCCTGTGGGGCTGGCTGGGGCTGAAAATCAACATGGGAGCGGCGATGATCGCGGCCGTGTCGATGGGCCTGTCGGTCGACTCGTCGGTCCATTACATCACGGTATTTCTGGCCCGCCGCAAAGCCGGCGACGATTTTCACACGGCGCTGGACGCCGCGCATCAAACCGTCGGCCGGGCGATGGTCTTTTCGACCCTGGCCCTGGTGGTCGGTTTCAGCGCGCTTATGTCTCAGCGAGTTCGTGCCGACGATCTATTTCGGCGTGCTGGTCGGCCTGACCATGCTCGGCGGCCTGGCCGGCAACCTGGTAGTGCTGCCGCTGTTGTTGACGTTGGTCAACAGGCCGGATGATAAGAATTCTTATAAGGAAGGCAGGAATGTAAGAAGGGAATAGGAGGAACAGGAAAACGTCACCCGGCGGACAGACCTTTCGTTTCTTCCTTCCTGCATTCCTTATATAAACTTCTTCGTTCTCACTGATGCAGCGCATACAAAATAATGTTCATCCCGATCTGCGCCGCGTCCGTGCGGATATACCCTTCGCAGTCGATCGCCTTGCGGCTTTCCAGCGCACAGCTCAGGTCGTAGGGCGAAAAGATCACCGCCAGGCGGTCCCCGATGTCGCATGCCCTCCAAATACGGCTCTCCCTCGCGAACCACCGTCCTTCACCGGGCCGTTTTCGCCCGCTTGCTGCGTGACTCGGCGAGAAACGCTGGTCGAGCGCGCGCCGCCGAATTCGGTCGGTGAACAGCGGATGATTCACCGGAATTCGCTCCAGCGGCTTGTCCGGAAAGATCGTCTTCATCTCCCGGCGGAACGACTCCGCGAACTCCTGGTTCGAGCAGATCGCGTCGGCAAACAATACGCCGCCGCGTCTCCAGGAAAAGTCTTCAATTGCTTGCGCTCCTGCGGCGTCAGGCGAAAGCTGTGCCGGCCGTGCATGAAGGCCAGGCTGTAGTTGAACAGCTGCGGATCGGTTAGCGTCACGTCGCGCGGCTCGGTGCTCGACGCGAATCTTCAGCTTTTCGCCGGCCAGCCGCAGCAAGTTGCCGGCAGCGCCCGGGAGCCGCGTTGCAGCCGCCGGGATGCTGCATGTTGGCCACGTACAGCTTGCCGCGGTCGAACTTGTCTTCGGCTGCCACCACCGTGGTCTTGAACTGGTCGTACTTGTACTTCAACTCCCGGTTCGTGGCATACGCCAGCACGTTGATGCCGATGCTGACTGGCCGCCGCCACGTCCTCCTGAATTTCCTGCGGGAATTGCAACTCGCGCCCTGGCCGCGCCAGCTCCCACTGGCATGACAGATCTTGCGGGCAATAGACCACGCTGGTGCGGCAGCCGACGTCGATCCCCCACAGCTCGCGCAAATGTTCCGGGATCGACCGGTCTCTTCCGCGTGCCAGATGGGATGCTCCTTGGGCAGCAGCCGCAGCTTGTACTCGTTGCTCGGGAAAGATCTCGCTCATCAGTCGACGAAAGCCGGCGTCGAACTCGCCGCCGCCGCAGCAGGCCTCGGCAAAGATGAAGCCGCCCCGGTCGACATAGTCGCGCAGCCGCTGCTTCTGTTCGCGCGTTGAACAGCGGCGCCTCGCGGCCGTTGATGAACAGCACCGGCGACTGCAACAGATCTTCGACACTGGCGTTAGCTCGGATCGATGATCTGCCAGGTCAGGTCGCGATGCCAATGCGCTCGACATAGTTGGTCAGGTTCGCCAGGTCGCTGCGATGATGGTTCCAATCGTTCTCCGGGTCGTGCTTCAGCTTGGCGACCAGCACCGGCCGGCGCCCCTTGGCCAGAAACAACAGGGCCAGGCTGGTGCCGATGTGCGGATTGTCTTCGGCATGGCCCGCTCCTTTCCAGAAGCCGCTCAGGCGGTCCTGCTCGCGGACCAGCTTTTCGGCCCCGGCCCGATACCAGTCGTGCTTGCCGATGAACCGCCGGGCCGTCATGCGTCCGACCCGTTCGACGCCGTACAGGTAATACAGCAGCCAACCCTGCTTCAGCCCGGCGCCTGGATTCACCGAAACCGAAAAGCTGTTGCCCAGCCATTCCAGGCCGCGCTCGACGGCCGAGTTGCTCTTCTGTTCGCCGCAGCAATTGAGGCGGCCGTCGACGACTTCGGCGTCGCCGATGTTCAATTCGCCCGAGGTAATGACCATCGCGGCGATGCCGGCACACGTCATGCTGCCCGAGCCGGCCATGCCCTTGAAATAGCCCCAAGAGCCGTTTTCGTTCTGGCAGTCGCTCCAATAATCGTAGGCCAGCCGCCAGGTCTTTTCGCTCACGGGCACGCCGACCCGTTCGGCCTCGTACAAGGCCAGCAGGGCGAACTGGCTGTTCGAGTTGTCGCCGCCTCCTTGCGAAGGATACGACCAGGAGCCGGCCTTGTCGCCCGGTTCTGATCTGTTGTTCCTCCAGCCATTTGGCGTTGCGGCGAATGAGCAGCAAGTCCTTCTGGGCTCGGCGGCGCAAAATACCATCGTCTGCAGCGACGTGGCGTAAGTCATCTCGGGCTTGACCGAGTCGCAGATATTTGAGTGCCAGCTGAATCCGGGCATGCGAAGGCTCCACGCCTGCGTTGAGCAGCGCCAGGTGCAGAGCGAAGTGACCGCGCTGGCCTGAGCCGGATGTCGTCCCAGGTGCCGTTCTTCGGGCTTTGCTGCCGCAGAGAGGTACTCGACCCCCGATTTCGATCGACTTGCGCACCTGCTCGGCGCGAGATTCGGCCCCTTGGGCGGGAGCGATCACCAGCAGAGTGAAAGCCGTCACAGCAGTTACGATGCGTGTGCCAATTCGACTGGGCATAGCCTGGCTTCCTGTGCGGGCAACTGGCCGCAGCGACTCAAATATCTTAGGTTTCTAGAGTTACGCAGGCAACTTGCCCAAGTGTTAGGCACGCTCCGTCATGCCGCAACCGGCGGAGCCCAGGAGCTCCATCCCACCGCCAGACGAGATTCTTAGGACCGATTTTTCCTCACTTCAGCAGCGGCACGCGGCGGTTCCACTGCCAAAGAGACCGACTTGCTACGATTCATTGCCCCTTCCAAGGGCCGACTTGTGAATAGGGTTTTCCGCTCACCCAAGGATCCCCCGTTGGCCAGCACTCAAGCCCCGCAGTCTCGGCGACATCCTCGCAGGAGTTCAGCCAGCATCGGCAGCTGATGCAGGAGGAACTGCAAAAAGTCATCATCGGGCAGAACGACGTGATCGAGCAGATCTTCGCCGCCATCTTCACGCGCGGGCATTGCCTGCTGGTGGGCGTGCCCGGGCTGGCGAAGACCCTGATGGTCAGCACGCCTGGCCCGCATTCTGGACATCAACTTCAAGCGCATCCAGTTCACGCCCGACCTGATGCCCTCGGACATCACCGGCACCAACGTGCTGGACGAAGACGAGAACGGCCGGCGGCAGTTCCGCTTTGTCGAAGGGCCGATTTTCACGAACATCCTGCTGGCCGACGAAATCAACCGCACGCCCCCCAAGACGCAAGCGGCGCTTGCTGCAAGCGATGCAAGAGCGCGAGGTGACGGTCGGCCAGACGACCTACACGCTGCCCGAGCCGTTCTTCACCATCGCCACGCAAAATCCCGATCGAGCAGGAAGGGACCTATCCGCTCCCCGAAGCCCAGCTCGATCGCTTCATGTTCAACATCAAGGTCGACTATCCCACGCGCGGCCGAAGAGGAACAGATTCTGGCCTCGACCACGCGCAACGAAAAGCCGGAGGTGCGCAAGATCCTTTCCGGCCGGGCGATCCTGAATTTGCAGGCCCTGGTCGGCAAGGTGGCGGTGAGCGAATACATCATCAAATATGTCTCGCGGCTGGTCCGCTCCACGCGCCCCAAGGACGAAGCCGCGCCGAAGTTCGTCAGGGAACTGGTCGACTGGGGCGCTGGCCCCCGAGCCGGGCAGTTCCTGATCCACGGCGGCAAAGCCCTGGCCGCGATGGAAGGGCGGTTTTCGGTGTCGATCGAAGACATCCGCAAAGTGGCCGTTCCCGTGCTGCGGCACCGCGTAAGCACCAACTTTCAGGCCCAAGCCGAAGGGCTGACCACCGAAGACGTGATCGCCCGGCTGCTGAAAGAACTGCCGACGCCGGAGATTCCGAAGTTCTCTTAAAATGCTGAATGGGGAATTCGGAATGCGGAATTATCGAACAACTCCTTCCGCATTCCGCATTTCAACTTCCGCATTCAATCAGGGGGCGCGATCGTGGTTCGGGATCAGCACCGAGGAAGCGAGTTAGCAGTTCGCACCAAGGAATTTTCCCTTCGTGTGATACGACTGTTCTCCACCTTGCCGGAAACAACCGTCGCCCAGGTTCTCGGAATGCAGTTGTTACGCAGCGGCACCTCAGTCGCGCGCAGTACCGTGAAGCACTACGCTCCCGTTCGACCGCCGAGTTTGTGAGCAAGCTTGAAAGCGCACAACAGGAACTCGAAGAGACGTGCTACTGGCTGGAATTGCTTGTGGAAAGCGATCTCATTCCGCCGCAACGGCTGCAAGCCCTGCAACAGGAAGCAAGCGAGTTGTTAGCGATCTTCATCTCGTCATCCAAGACCGCTCGGCTTGGCCGCGCTTCCGCATCGAAGGGCAAGTAATTCCGCATTCCGAATTCTCCATTCCGCATTTCCCATGGCATCCGTCGAAAAATACCTGAAGCCGGAAGTTATCCGCCAGATTTCTCGGCTCGACCTGCGCGCTCAATTCATCGTCAAGGGATTTTTGCAGGGCCTGCATGCCAGCCCCTTCCAGGGCTTTTCCGTCGAGTTCAGCGAGCATCGCAAATACACCGCCGGCGACGATCCGCAGGATATCGATTGGCTAGTCTATGCCAAGACCGACAAGTACTACGTCAAGAAGTTCGAGGCGGAGACCAACATCACCGGCTACCTGGTGATGGACCTGAGCCGCTCGATGGCCTACACCTATCGCCAGCAGCTCACCAAGTTCGAGTATGGCGTCAGCCTGGCCGCCGCGCTCTGTTATCTGATGATCCACCAGCAGGATCCCGTCGGGCTGATCACGTTCGACCAGCGGATTCGGCAAAGCTTGCCGCCACGCTCCAAGCGGACGCAACTGGGCAATGTCCTCTCGCTGCTGGCCAACTTGCAGCCCACCGGCCAAACCGATATCGCTCATAGTCTGACCCAGATCGCGGCCATGCTGCGGCACCGGTCGCTGGTGATGCTTTTCACCGACTTATTCGCCGATCCGGAACCGGTGCTGGCGGCTCTCCGGCGGCTTCGGCACGGCGGACATGACGTGATTTTGTTCCATATTCTTGACGAAGCCGAGGTGCGGTTCCCCTTTGACGGTATGATTGAGTTTGAGGAGCCCGAGACGCACGAGCGGCTGCAGATCGACGCCAGCAGCTTTCGCGGCGATTATTTGCGCGAAATCAAGACCTTTTGCGACGATTATCGTCGCGAGTGCCGCAAGTGCGGCGTCGATTACGTCGGCCTGGACACCAGCATGCAGTTCGATAGGGCCTTGATGGAATATCTGATCAGTCGGCGAGCCCGCGGTTAGGCTACACGCATGACGTTCGTACACCTCTCATTGCTGGCCGGCGCGGGACTGATCGTCGTGCCCATCGTGCTGCACATGATCATGCGCCAGCAGCCGCGGCGCCTCGAGTTTCCGGCGCTGCGCTTCATCCAACTTCGCCGCGACGCCAATCGCCGCCGGCTGCGATTGCGGCAATTGCTGCTGCTATTTTTGCGCTGTGCCGCGATCAGCCTGTTGGCGCTGGCGCTGGCTCGGCCCAGCATCTTGGCATCGGGAGGCCTGCTCGGCGGCCAGGAAGCTCCTGTGGCGGCCGCGCTGGTCTTTGACACCTCGCCGCGAATGCAATACCGCTATCGCAACGAAACCCGTTTGGATTCCGCCCGCGAGATCGGCTTGTGGCTGTTGGAGCAATTGCCGGAGCAGAGTGAAGTGGCCGTGCTCGATTCGCGCACCGATGCGGCCGTGTTTTCGGTCGATCCAGGCGCCGCGAGGCAACGGATCAAACGGCTGGACGTCCGGCCCATGGCCCAGCCGCTGCCGCGCCTGGTGGAGGACGCGGTGCGGCTGGTAAGCGAGAGCCCACTGCTCCGCAAAGAGGTGTATGTCTTTACCGATCGTAGCCGCGCCAGTTGGTCGGGCTCGGCCGCCGCGGCCTTGCAGCGCCGGCTGGCCGGTTTGCAGGATGTGGGCGTGTACTTGATTGACGTGGGCGTGGACGATCCCCAAAACTTCTCCCTCGACGAGCTTCGCTTGAGCGGTCAGGTGCTGTCGAAAAACAGCACGCTTCACCTCGAGACCAACCTGTCTTGCACCGGCGCAGGGGGCGAACGCAACATCGAACTCTATCTAACGGACGACCAGAAACCCGAAGCTCCGAAGACCGACCCTGCGAGCCCTGACACTGCGAAGCGCGATACGCAGCGCAGTCAGCAAGTGATTTCGCTATCTTCGGGCGAGGCGCAGCGCGTGGAGTTCCGCCTCGGCGGCCTCGAGCCGGGAATCCATCAAGGTTATGTGAAAATCGCGGGGGAAGACGGACTGGCGAGCGACAATCTGCGGTACTTCACGGTGGCCGTCGAGCCGCCTTGGCAGATCTTGCTGGCCGCTCCATCCAACCCGGCCGATTACACGCTGTTCTTAAGCGAAGCGCTGGCCCCCTACGCTTTGCGAGTCAAAGGGGCGGCGGCATTTCAATGCACGGCGACCACGCTCGACGAACTGTCCAAAAAACCTTTGGAGGCGTATGCGGCCGTATGCCTCGTCGATCCCACGCCGCTGCCGGCCGCTACCTGGCAAAAACTCACCGCCTACGCCAGTTCAGGGGGCGGTGTGGCCTTGTTCCTGGGCCGCAACGCCGGTTCGGCCACGGCGTTCAACGATCCATCCGCCCTGGAGTTGTTGCCCGGGCCGCTGTTGCGGCAATGGCACGCGGGCCAGCGCGAAGTCTATCTTGCGCCGGACACTTGGAGCACCCACTGCTGGCCAAGTTTCGACCGTTGGAAAGCAGCGTGCCTTGGGATGCGTTTCCCGTGTTTCGCCATTGGGAGCTCGGGCCGCTGGTCGAAGGGGCCGCTCTGGTGATTCCCTATTCCAACAACTTGCCGGCACTCGTCGATAAGCCGGTGGGCGAAGGACGCGTGCTGATGCTGACAACGCCGGTGTCGGACGCGGCCACCCGGCGCGATTTGTGGAACACCTTGCCGACCGGCGATGAGCCCTGGCCCTTCGTGATGCTGGCCAACGAAATGATGCATTACCTGGTCGGCAGCAACACGGCGCGGCTCAACTACCTGGTCGGCGATACGGCCGTCATCCATTTGCCGCATGACCAACAGTATGCGATCTATCTGCTCAGCACGCCCGCCAACGACATCGTGCGACAAACGGTCGACGAACGACAACGGGCCCTGGTCTTCACTTCCACCGACGAGCCTGGCAACTACCGGGCTCGCGCCGGCGGTGACGCAAAAGGGGTCGATCTGGGCTTCAGCGTGAACCTCGCGGCGGACTCCACGCGCCTGGAGCGGGCCAGCGATGAGGACCTGAAGACTGTCTTCGGCGACTTTCCCTACCGCCTGGCGCAAAATCGCGACGAGATCGATCGCAACGTGAGCGCTGCCCGCGTAGGTCAGGAATTGTATCCTTACTTAATCGTGATCGTAGCGCTGCTGCTCGGGGGCGAACTGCTGTTGGCGAATCGCTTTTATCGGAGCGACTACCGGACGGAAACGGCCCGCGCAGCGCCGCAAACCGTGGCCGCCACGATCGAAGCGACCAAGCGCGAAGCCGCCGGCGTATAGCACGTTCCCAACGGATGCAAATGACCCAGTGGTATTTCAATCCGGTCGGCAGCTACTGGCTCGTGGGCTTATTGTCCCTGGGCCTGCTGGCCGTGCTCGTTTTCCTGGGCATCCCGGCGGCCCGGCTGAGTCGGCGCCGGCGCCTGGTGCTGTTCGGTCTGCGCGAGGCCGTGCTCCTGCTGCTCCTCTTGGCCCTGCTGCGGCCAACCCTGGTGCAAACCGTCACCAAGAAGCGCTCGGCGGAATTGGTGGTGCTGATCGACCGCTCGCGGAGCATGTTGGTCGAGGACAGCGTCGGCGGCAAGACCCGTTGGCAGGCCCTCACCGCCGCACTCCAGGAGGCGGCTCCGGCCCTGGCCAAAATCGGCGAGGACATCAAGGTCAAGGGATACGCGTTTGACTCCGACGTCGAGCCGCTGGAATTCGCCGATGGCCACTTCAAGCTCGACGACAAGCCCACCGGCGAGCAGTCCGCGCTCGGCGCCGCGCTCGAAGACGTTTTACGCCGTGAAGCCGGACAGCGGCTGGCCGGCGTGATCGTGCTGAGCGACGGGGCCCAGCGGGCCTATGCCCCGCGCGATCTGCCGCCGCAGGTGCCGGCCCGTCGGCTGGCCGATTTGGGCTATCCGCTGTATGCCATGCCCTTCGGACAGGCCCGCGGACTAGGACAGGCCCGCGACGTGGCCATCAAGGACTTGCTCGTCAATCAAACCGTCTTCGTCAAGAACGAACTCGTCATTCACGGCACGGCGCGTCTCGACGGTTACGTAAACCAAAAGATCCCGGTTCGGCTGTTGTTCGAAACTCCTTCGGGCAAGATGCAGGTGGTGGGCAACCAGGAGTTGCAGGCCGAAAGCGACGGGCAATCGCTTCCGATCGAGATGAGCTACGTCCCGCAAACACCGGGCGAATTCAAGGTCACGCTGGAAGCGGCACGGCAACCGGGCGAACTGGTGACCACGAACAATCAATTGAGCACGTTCGTCACCGTGCTAAAGGGCGGACTCAACGTACTGTACGTCGAAGGAGCCTTGCGAGTCGAGCAAAAGTTCGTGCGCCGCTCCCTCGACGCCTCGCCTGACATCAAGGTCGACTATATCCGGCTGGAAGGGCGCGACCGCGCTGCCCATCCGATTGACATGGGGGACTATTTCCAACGTGGCAAGTACGACGTGTATTTGCTGGGCGACGTCGACTCGAGCGTATTCAAACCCGAGGAATTGAAGGCCCTGGCCAAGACGGTCGAAGAAGGGGCCGGTTTGATGATGCTCGGAGGCTTCCGCACATTCGGGCCGGGCGGCTACTACGCCACGCCGCTGGCAGGGCTTTTGCCCGTGAAAATGGATCCCTTCGAACGCTTGCAGCCGCAGGATTCGATCAGTGCCCGGACAGATCTGCAAATTCCCGGTCCGCTGGCCATGCTGCCGGCGCAGTCCGCTGGGCACGCGGCATTTTGTCATGTCGTTGGCGCCCCCCAGCGAGAATACGCGAGACATGGCAGAAGCTGCCGCCGCTGGAAGGAGCCAACAAGTGGGGCAGCCTCAAGCCCACGGCTCAAGTCCTGGCCGAAACGCCCGACGGTAAGCCGCTGCTGGCCGTGCAAGAGGCCGGCGGACGCGTGATGGCTTTTGCCGGCGATTCGACCTGGCACTGGTGGATGCAGGGGCATCTGGCCGAACATAAGCGATTCTGGCGGCAGGCCATTTTGTGGCTGGCTCATAAGGACGATCAGAACCAAGGCAACGTCTGGATCCACCTGGCCCAGCGACGCTTTGCGCCCGGCGGCCGCGTGGAATTCACCGCCGGAACTAACTCGCCGCACGGTGAGCCGGTGCTGGACGCCACTTTCAAAGCCGAGATCGTGCTTCCCAGCGGCGCCCGCCGGCCCTTGGCCCTGGTGCGCCAAGGAGACCAAATGTCGGGCGTGTTCAGCGAAACCCAAACATCGGGCGATTACACAATCGAAGTCACCGCCGCGGCGGAGAACCTGCTCCGCACCACCAAGGCGCGGCTGCTGGTCTTCGAGCAGGACCTGGAATTGGACAATGCGGCCGCTGATCCAACGCTGTTGGGAAGCCTGGCCCGCATGACCGCCCAGGCAGGCGGGCAACTGCTCGCTCCGGAGGAGCTTTCGACGCTTGTCGAGCGACTGAAAAAAGAGCCGCTCGACCTGGAGACCAAGACCGACGAAAAGCAAAGCCCCTGGGACACTTGGCCGTTCTTTATGGTGTTCGTTTCGCTGCTATGCGTGGAATGGGTGTTAAGAAAGCGCTGGGGACTGGTTTAGCACGGCCCGCCGCCGAGCGATTTCGCCGGCGCGACGATTTTCGCTATTGTAGTGCCATGCATTTCCTCACCGCACTGGCCAGCATGCTCCTGATCTTCCTGGTGCTTTTCGACGCCTTTGAAACCATGGTGTTGCCCCGGCGGGTGACGCACCGCTTTCGGCTGACACGGTTTTACTTCCGCGCGTCCTGGGTCTGCTGGCGCCGGGCGGTCAGTCTGTTTCGCCTGCCCCGCCAACGGCTGGCGTTTCTGAGCCTGTTCGGCCCGCTGTCGGTGCTGGGACTGTTTTGCTTTTGGGTAGCGATTCTCATCCCTGCCTTTGGTCTCTTACACTGGTCGTTTCGGACGGCGCTGGCGGGGTTGCCGGCTCCCGGCATCGAAACGTACCTGTACCTGAGCGGCGTTACCTTCTTTACGCTGGGCTACGGTGATGTTGTGCCCGCCGAGTCGCTCGGCCGGCGCTCGCCGTGGGAGAAGCCGGGGTCGGCTTTGGGTTCATGGCTGTGATCATTGGTTACCTGCCGGTCCTGTATCAGACTTTTTCCTCGCGGGAACGAGCCATCGGGTTGCTCGATGCCAGGGCCGGCTCGCCGCCGACGGCGACGGAGTTCCTGGTTCGCCTTGCCAAGGCCGGCCGGATGGAGGCCATTGAGAGATTCCTGCTGGAGTGGGAACGCTGGTCCGTGGAACTCCTGGAAAGTCACTTGTCGTTCCCGGTGCTCACTTATTATCGCTCACAGCACGATAATCAATCGTGGCTGGCGGCATTGACCATGATTCTAGACACCTGCGCGGTGCTCCTGGCCGCGATCAATCATGCGGACAAGTATCACGCACAGCTCACATTTGCGATGGGACGGCATACGGTCGTCGACTTGGCGCTGGTTTTCTGGATGCCGCCGGCTGTGGACGAGCGAGATCGCTTGCCGCGCGAAAAGCTGGCGGAAATGCTCGGCAAGCTCGCGGCTGCCGGAGTCGACGTTGTTCCGATCGACGTTGCCGCGGCGAAACTGGCGAAATTGCGCGCCATGTACGAACCTTTTGTCTTCGGCTTGTCGCGGCAGATGCTCTTGGAGCTGCCCCCTTTCATGCCTGACAAAGCCGTCGTCGACAACTGGCAGACCAGCGCATGGACCAAACGCACGCCCGGCATCGGCAGCCTGTCAACCGGCGACGACGATGATGGCCACTTCGCTTGAAATGCTGAAGTCGGAATGCGGAATGCCGAATTATCGAACGTCTCATTCCGCATTCCGACTTCAGCATTTCCCGTAATTCCATTCGTCTTGGCTGAACTTCTCACGGGTCAACTCTTCGGTCAAGGCGCGCGGCCACTCGGTCATCAGCTCCTCGGCCTGCCAGGCCCCGGCCAGTGCCGCTCGTAGATCGAAGCCGCTGGCCGGCAGGTTGGCGACGAATCCGGCGTGCAGCCGGCCCGCGCGGTAATCCGGCGCCCGGGGCGGCTCGGCCAGGCATTCGCTGATCAGTTCGAGCGGGAAGCTGTACAGCAATGTCCCGTGATACAAGAAATGCCGCCGCTTGCAGCGCAAACTGTTGCCGGACACCTTGCGGGCTCCGATCACGAGGTCGCTGGTGCCGCGACGCGCCAGGTCCGGCACGAATTGCCGCAACGCGTCGCATCGTCGTGGACAGCACCTCCCGATGAGCATTGTCGAGGGACCGCAAGGCGGGGCGCAACTCGTAGCTGAGCACCACGGCAACCATCAGGCAGCCGGGTCCGCTGACGATCGACAAGCCGCCACTTGTACGGCGAAGGACGGGAATGCCGCGTTTGCGGCATTCCTCAACATGCACCTCCGCGGCGACGTGGGAGCTGCGTCCGACGACAACCAGCGGAGCGGCAGGCTCCCACAGGCGCAGCACTTCCCGCGGCTCGGGGGCCGCTTCGGCGGCCTCGAGCAGGGCCTCGTCCAAGGCAATATTGGCCGCGGGTTCCGCCAGGGTCAGATCCAAAAGCTGCATGATTTATTCGCCAAAAGAGGTGGCAACGCCCTAACGCCGCCGCCTTGACTGGCCGAGGGACGGGTCTAGACTTTAGTTTTCCCCTGCAAGTTCCTAGCGAGTGCCCGTATGTCCGAGCCTGTTGCTCCACAACGCCCCTTGTCAGCCGGCCCGTTATCGGCCGACGCGCTTCCTCCCGTGGAACCGCCCAGCGCTGGCTTCATCATCCAGTTGTTCGTCATCCCGGGCATCATCGTGTTCATCATCGTGATGGTGTGGTTGATGTTCAACTGGCTCGCGCAAAAAGGAAACGATCCGAGCGCCTATATTCGGGACCTGTCGAAAAACAACGCCAACCGTTGGCAGGCCGCCGTCAATCTGACCAATGCCCTGCGCGGGGATCGAGACACCGGGCCCGACTCGCTGAAGAACAACGCCGACCTGGCGCGGCAATTGGTCGGCATTCTGGAGCCCGAGATCAAAGCCGGAAGCACGGCCGAGGATTCCATTCGGCTGCGGGTTTTCTTGTGCAGCGCGCTGGGCGAATTCCACGTGAACACCGGCTTGCCCGCGCTGCTGAAAGCGGCTGAAACCAATCGCGAACCGGCCGAAAACGAGGTCCGCCGCGCGGCCTTGCAATCGATTGCCTTGCTGGCCGAATTCGCCCCGCCGCCGGACGCCGAGTTGGAACCGCGCCGTCGAGAAGTCCTGCTCGCCGCATCGCGCGACCAGGACAACCAAGTGCGATCCACCGCCGCCTTTGCGCTCGGCATTGTGAAAGGGGATGAAATGCTTGCCCGACTGCGGGAAATGCTAACCGACCCCTATCCCGACTCACGATTCAACGCGGCCACCGGCCTGGCACGCCACGGCGACGCGGCCTGCGTCGAAGTGTTGTGCGAAATGCTCGACCCGGACGAACTGGCCGGCGTGAAAGCCGAAGAAGAGCCGGGGGCCCGCGACTACAAGCGGGCCATGATCATCATCAACGCGCTGGCGCGGGCCGGCAACTCGTTGCCAAAAATGCCGGAGCCGATCCGCAGGCGCTCGATGCGCTCAAAGCCGCCGCAACCCGCTTGCAGGCGTCGCCACTCGGCAAGTCGCTCCGGGCCGATCAGGTTGGAATCGAATTGGCAGAGTTGCTGGACGATTTCAAGCCGCAGCCGGCGAAGTGAGGATGGGGACGTCGCTCCCGCAGTCGTCGTCGGGCGAAGATCAACGTTCTGGGCATGCGGTTGTTTCGATTCGATGACCAACCTATGGGAGCGGGACGGAATACCCCAATCATTTGTCGGAAGGAGGCGGACGTCACGTTTGTGGTTGGTTTGGATGGACTGCGGCAACTCGGTTATCATTGAGCCATAGTTATCCAATGTGCCCCAACGGGGCGTCTCAGTTTCAGCCCAGGGCAACGCCCTGGGGAACTTGCACGCACCAAATCATCCAAGCCCTGAAGAGGCGCGCCAGGATAGCCCAGGGTGTAGCGCAGCGCAACCCTGGGCTTCAGTAACCGTAGGTCAGGCACTCCCGTGCCTGACCTACTACGGTACGGAACGTGAAAAAGGGCCGCGAATGCACGCGAATAAGAGCAGAGGAAGAGAGGACCGAACAGAAAATCGCAAAGGACGCGAAGGAAGGAATTCAAAAATCTTTGCGTCCTTGGCGTCCTTCTGTTCAAAAAAATCTCCGCATCGAGCAGAGGTTGCTTCGTCTTTTATTCGCGTGCATTTGCGGCAAAATTCTTCTTCGTTGTAAATGGCGCAAACCTATCGACGGCTGTGGCGGCGCTTCATTTCGTGGGGAAACATGTCCACGGCCTTTGCGATTACACACCGAGCAAGTACCCGTCACTCGCAGTGAGGCCGCCATGCTAAGGATCTCCGGCCGCGAGCAACTCGCGTAAGGGCACCTCGGGATACAAGCAAAACGCGTACTCGCGCGAGCCGAGGATGCTTTCGCTGTCGAGACGGGTGGCCAATTGCTCGCGCTGGGCGAGCCATTGATTGCGCAGCGGAGCAAGCCACGGTTGCATGGCCTGGTTCGCCTGCCGGATGGCCCGGCACCGCCCGCGCACGATCGCGCGAGTCGGCGCCGTCGCGATCCAATGCCGCTTTTCCGCAATCAGAGCCGACAGGGCCGCATCGCCGGAGGCCCCGTCACTCCGGGCATCCACAAAACGCTCCGGATGGAATTCAAGTTCTCGCAGGCGGCCGTTTAATTCCTTCCAAGCGCCAGCCGGCTCAGGGGGCCCCTGAATCGGCAACCGCAACGTGGCTGTGACCGTCAAATACCCCGGCGGCTCGACCCCAAAAAACCGACGAATCACCAGGTCGGTCACCTGGTCGTACTTGGCTCCGCCGATGCCGTGCAGGAACAAATCTCCCAACACCAGCCGGGCAAACATCGTCGTAATGAGAGCCCGGGTACGCAGCTTGATTCCGCGGCCTGAGAGCCCAGCCAGCACGGCCACCGCACGACTCGCATCCCCATCGGCCGACAAGGGAAGTGCAATCTCGAGCCCGCGCCGGTCGGTGAGCACCAGTTCGTCGCCTCGCCAGCGGACAAACAGCGGCCGGCGGATCGGATTATCGCGCGACCAAATCCAATAGGGCGCTTCGAGCCACGGGCCGTCGCTGGCCAAGTCGGGCACGGGATGCGATTTACTGCGCAGGTGGTTGGCCCGGCGATATTCGGCCACCGCCGTGTTGTAAACCTCCCACAATCGCGGCAAATTGGCCAACAAGTGACTGGTGAACCAATGAAAGGCCGGCAACTGGCAGACCTGACTTTGCGGCAATTCCAGCGTAGCGACGCCAAAACGTTCCTCTTGGAGATGCCGGCCTTGGGCCAGGCACAGCCCCAGATTGTTTTCGGAGCGGCTGCGCCCGGTCGCGAGGGGCCAGAATTCAGTCAGCAGCGGATGGGGAACTAGCGCATGGATTTTTTCGCAGGCCCGCGTGCCGAAACTGGCGAAACAGTCGCGGTCCAGAATCTGCCGTTCTTCGAACGGAATCGGCTCGCTCGTCTGATCGAAAGGCAGAAGTTCGGCGGTCGGATGGTCGACGGTTCCCCCAGGGACGCGCAGGGCGGTCGTCTTGCTGGTGTCGCTATCAATGATCAAATTCACGGCGACCGCGTCCGGCCGGCGTCCCAAGCGGCCGAGCACGAAGTTCTTGAACCAGACGCCCGGATGAAACAACTGCGGCTGGTGGCCGGCCAGAATCAATTGCGTGGCCGGATTGACCGCCGGCACGGCAACATCGCGATATTGTCGCGTATACGTCATTGCGGCCTGGATGAGTTGACCGCGGACCTCGCGGGTCAAATCGGCCAGCGACCGGCCTTGTAAATCGCAGTCGCTTTCGCGCTGGCGGATGTTTTGCCGGATGATCGCATCGACATCCGCCACCGTCGGTTCGATCAGCGTGCCGCCATCTTCGCTCGGCGCCGTAACCGCCGGTACTCCAATGTCTCACCCTTGAGCATGTCCTGGGCTCACTCCCGGCAAAGGGTCCGACAAAACGTCGGCGGCGTGCGCAGCGGAGGCCGCGGGCTGATTTGCGCCGCGCTGATCCTCGCCAAACTCCGCTCCACAACTCGATAATAGTAATCGAGCCGGGTGTCGGCGTCGTCCAAGGCCCCGCCGAAAGAGCGTTTTTCGTCCAAATAAATCAGTGGAACCGGCAGTTCGACGACCGGCAAGCCAGCGGCGGCGATCAGCACCCAGACCTCGAGCGGCATGGCATAGCCTGTTTCTTGAATGTCGAAATTGGCCAACGCCTCGGCCCGGTAAGCCTTGAAGCCGCAAAACGCGTCCGTGAGCTTGAGCCCCAGCCGGTGGTTCAACTCGGCGGTGAGCTGCATATTAATTCGCCGCCGATCCGCCGGAGGCAGGCTGTCGCTGGCAAAGTGCTGCAAGTAACGACTGCCGGAAACCACGGGTGCTTGGGCCGTGGCAGCCACGAACTCCGGAATCCGCTGCGGCTCGTGTTGCCCGTCACAGTCGATGGTTACCAAAACATCGTATTTCTGCCGCAAGGCAAACTCAAACGCCGATTTCAACCCCGCGCCGTACCCTTGGTTGCGCGGGTGGGTGAGCACCTGGACATCTCGGCGGCGCGCCAGCAGTTCCGAGGTGCCGTCGGTCGAACCGTCGTCAACGACCAACACGTCGGAACTGTAGCGGAGCACTTCATCAAGCACCGCATCGACGTGCTTGACTTCGTTGTAAACCGGCAACGCGGTGAGGAACCTGACTGGCATGGCTGACAATCTAATGGAGGAAAATGGAGGGAGCTACAAGCGAACTGAAAATTAGTGCAGAACCGATCGAACTGGGATTCGGATCGCCCTCGGTCGGGACCATGCATTCTAGAGAATAGGCGCTCCTCGGCGACTCAACCAGATGGCAAAACAACTTAAGCACATGGACACTTTGTCGAGAATGCTTTCAAACCGGGCTGCCAGCAGGGATTCAAAGCCAAACCAGCGGGTCCGTTTCACGCCGGCTGGCCCAGACGTGTAGCGCCGGAAATTGCTGCTCGATCACGGTTGCCAGCGTTTCCACGGCAAATCGCTCGCTGGCGTAGTGACCGGCCAGCACGAGGCCCACTCCGGCTGCCTCCGCTGCCAAACAGGTGTGGAACCGTGTCTCGCCAGTCACCAGGGCCTGGCAGCCCGCAGCCAGCGCTGGCTCCAAATAATCGCCGGCGCTGCCGCAAGCCACCGCCACCCGCCCAAGCGGCTGCTCGCAGGAACCAACCACCTGCAATTGGTTGATTTTGAGAAAGCCTTTTACGGCGGCAGCCAACTCCGACAAAGTCCGCGTCGCGGGCAACCAGCCGTAGCGTCCGCCCCCCACATCCGCTGCCCCGGTGTCAGCGGGTGTAGCGACAGACGCCGCCGGCACCAGCGGATGCACGTCGACCAACCCCAGTCCCTCGGCGAGTTGCTGGTTGATACCGCCTTGCGCCGAATCAAAGGCCGTGTGCAGGCTGAAAATAGCCACGCCGCCGCCGATCAGGTCCAACAGCAACCGGCCTTCATGCGTGTCGGCGGTCAACCGTTTCAAGGGATGAAACGGAAGCGGATGATGGGTGACGATCACGTCGGCCCGCTCGGCGAGTGCTTCCTGAGCCGTGGTGCCGGTGACCGTCAGGCAGGTCATGACGCGGGCAACCTCGCGCCTCCGGTCGCCCACCAGCAGGCCGACGTTGTCCCACGACTCGGCGAGGCCCGGCGGCGCGAAAGCTTCGAGAAACGCGATCAGGTTTGCGAGAGTCATTCCTGGGCCACCAATCGCTGGTTCAGAATCCGTTGTCCGTTGATTTCTTCCGCCCGCAACAGGAGCGCTTTACCGATCAACTCACGTCCGTTGGGCAAGCGATAGGTCTTTGTCTCCTGGGCTTGCCCGAGGCGAATGATTTGGGCCACCAGCCGCCGGCGTTCCGGGGCAAAGAGCATGCACTTGAAGCTGACCGGTTCGGTCGTGTGGTTGGTGAATCTCTGTTCGACTTCCAATTCGTTCTGGGCATTCAAATGGCTGGTGACTTCGAGCGTCACGTCGCCGAGCCCGACTTCCAGGTAGCGGTAGACGCTGAACTGGTACGGGCGATCCCCAGTGACGTGCACGTCAACGCGCACCTCATGCTTCCCGGCGTTGGCGTCGAACGGCAGGGTCACGGTGAACGGTTGCCGTAGTTCTTCGCCGGCGGCAAGCTTGAAATGCGTGACGCGCGGGTAAGTCTTCCAATTGTCGGGAGTCATAAGCCGTACCTCCCCTCCGACCCCCTGTGGAAAGAAGTTCTTTACGGTGAATTCGTTCTCGTTCGGAATTCCGAACAAACTCGGCATGCGCGGCTGGGTAAAGGCGAATCCTAGAATCCAGCGGACGATCGGTTCGCTGGCCCCCAGAATCAAGGTCGGCAAGGGGCCCACGGGGAATGCTGTCCCCTGTTCGATCTTGGTTCTTTCGATCTGGCGTCCCCAAACGTCGACCTGGTGTGCCTCATCCCCGAGAAAGACCGCCTCGTCACACGGCGCCGCATTCCAAATGACGATCACCACCTGGTTGCCGCGGGCAAAGACATGATTCGTGCTCCCTCCGGGCAGCCGCAGACTGCCGACATACTGCCCGCCGGCCAGCGCCGCGGCGACTGTCCGCCAGGGTAGAAACAGTTCACTCGGCGTCCCATCGGGCGACATGAGGCCGCACTGTTCGTCGAACGGGCGCGAAATAAAGATGGCATCGGCCCCATTTTTTGCGCGGCCACCATGCGGCGAATCAGATCGGCAGCGCGGGTCTCCATCGCGTATTGATTGCGCGGCAGCGGTTCGATCGACAACCAGCGGCGCGTTGTGGGACTCTCGTGCGCAGCCAGATAAGTCGCCGTTTCATCTTCGGTCAATTGCGGATTGGAGCAAAAGGACAAAAAGTCCCAGGCCGGCTGTTGTTCGTCCGGCGCC
Source organism: uncultured Planctomycetia bacterium (assembly GCA_963807715.1). Classification (GTDB taxonomy): domain Bacteria; phylum Planctomycetota; class Planctomycetia; order Pirellulales; family PALSA-1355; genus CAWECK01. Next base: position 1,139,548 of record CAWECK010000002.1, on the reverse strand, counting down.
GTGTTGATGACTCGCCAGCCAAAGCCCAGGAAGATCCTTTGACCAAAGCGTCGCAATTGCTTTTTTACTTCCGCGATCCGGCGCTGTAAGTTCGGATAGCCGACAAAGCTGACGTCGTCATCCAAGCCCAGTTGCCACCATTTCAACTGCAGCGACAACCGCGTCATGATCGGTTCGAGCGACGGATACCAAACATCGGCGGAGATGGAAAACACGTCCGCCGCGAACAGGCCGGCTGTCTGGCCGATCGACGCTTGCACGTCCGGCGGCGGCCGATCCAGCACGCCCACGGTTTCGATGCCGCGGCGTTTCAGCCGTTCGGAAAAAGTGACCAGTTGGTCCAATCGTTCGGTGCTCCCGCCGCCGCTCCAAACGGGAAATTTAACCCAATTGATCCCTACTTGCGGCAACAACTGCCCCAAGGCAGCCAACGAAAGGGGCTGGTCGCCGTCAGGCAGCGACCAACCAAACTCTCCGCGCCGGCGCGGCCTGGGGCGGCAGCACGGCAATCGTCGTCTCTCGTTCCAGAATCAAACCCGCTTGTCCCGACATCGCAACCCGCACGCGATAATAGCCCGGTTCCTTGATGTCCGGGTTCCAACGCGCGGTTCCCGCAAACCCGACGTTCTTCGTGATCGTCGTGCCGAGCAGCGTCGAGGCTTTGGAAGATTTTTGGGCGACCACTTCCCCTTGCAGCCGGCGCTGCTGCCGGTACACGCTTTGGCTCGAACAGTCGAGCAGCTCGAACGTCATCATCGGATCGCGCTCCAGAATGCCCGACACCTGGCAAGTGACCTCGGGCGGCGGACCGTCGCTGCTATACACGTTGCACAAGCTGTTCGTTGACAGGCTAATCCGCGGCAGCCGGCCGAGCCAGATGTCGTCGAACCAGACGGTGCCTTTCAGGTCGGGCACCCCGCGTGGCTCGACGTGCAGCTCAATCACGGCCGACTGCACCTTTTCGCTGGGGGCCGTCAACGGACCCAGCCGCACCTTCGTCCAGTCCTTCGCCACGCAAAACCGCTCCGACTCGAAGCTGCCGACGATTTGGCCCTTGGCGTCCAGGAACGCGACCGCCATATAAACGTCGTCGTGCCGCAAGCCCTCGGTTTTCAGGTAACCCTCGAGCACGTAACTGAACAACGAGCCGATTTCGATCTTCGGGCTGGAGACTTCCACGGCCCCGCCGTTGAGGCTTATCCGCAGGCAACGGTTTCCTTCCGACGAGGGTTCCTCGCTGATGTTTACCTGCAAGTAACCGGGATACTCCGGGCCGCGCTTGCGCGTCCAGTGATCGGGCCAGCCATCGTAATCCTCGTCGGCGGAGGCTTCAAAGCCGCAGTGAAACACCTCGACAGCGTCGGGCTGACGATTGTCGATGGGCGCAGCCGGCTGAGCCGTTAGAATTAATAGGCTCAGCAAATGTTGCAGCGAGGTTGTCAAAACGATCTCCAATGTGGCGCTCGATTGCGGCTGTTGACAGCGGGCCAGCAGCGCCGTGTTTCGTTACCAATCAACTCCAGCTATCGTCTAACCGCCGGGCCGGCGCAATGTCGCCTTGCCGGCGGTTACAACCGGAAGGACCGCCCTGTGCCCGCCTTAAAAATCGCCATCCAACTGGCCGGTTTGCGGCAGCCCCTACGCAAAGCCTTGCACACCGCAGCCCAATTGGGCGCTACCGCCGTCGAAATTGATGCCCGCCACGAACTGCAACCCCAGCAGCTTTCGACCACCGGCCTGCGGGAACTGCGGAATGTGCTGGATGAGCTGAATCTGCGGGTAGCAGCCATCGGCTTTCCGACCCATCGCGGATACGACGTGGCCGAGCAGTTGGAGCGCCGGGTCGACGCCACCAAGGCGGCCATGAAACTGGCCCATGACTCAGGCGCCCAGGTCGTCATCAACCAGGTCGGTCGCGTGCCGGCCGAACCCGCGGGGCCGCAATGGGACCAGTTGTTGCAGGTGCTTACCGACCTGGGCAACTACGGCCATCACGTCGGAGCCTTTCTGGCGGCGCAAACCGGCACCGAGAGCGGCCCCGATCTGGTCCGCCTGCTCGGCGCGTTGCCGACGCAAGCCATTGGCATCGACCTGGACCCCGGCAACCTGATCATCAATGGCTTCTCGCCCCTGGAGGCCGTGACTTGCTTGGGCCCCAACATCTTGCATGTGCATGCCCGCGACGGGGTGCGCGATCTGGCCCGAGGCCGCGGTTTGGAAGTGCCCTTGGGCCGCGGGTCGGCCGATTTTCCGGCCTTGCTGGGGGCGTTGGAAGAGCATGCCTATCGGGGCTACTTCACGGTGGCCCGGGAGCACGCCGAGGACCCGATTTATGAGATTGGCTCGGCGGTGAAGTATTTGCGGAGCTTGTGAGCGGCTCGCTACCGGCATTTCGAACCGTGCCGCTCCCGCGGTTTCGCCAACTTCGACTTTCGCGGCTAGCCGTAGTACACTGTCCGTCGCCAGACGATGTCCTTCCAGCCTGCCCCTCGGAGCTTCCACTATGTCTCGCTCGTTCTCGTTCTCGTTAGCGCTAGCCTTCAGCGGCCTGGTTTTGCTAGCCCGTCCCTCTTTTGCCGATGAGCCCAAGCCATCTGCAGAACAACCAAAAGCGACGCTTCCCTACGGCGAAATCAAGGTGGACGAAAAAGCTTCCCCGGCCCCGGTTCTGAGCCAGGACGAGCTCGAAAAGAAGTTCGCTGAAACCATGTCCGGCGCCACGATGATCGGCAACTTCAATGCCGGTTCCTTGAAGCCGGCCGAAACGCCGGACGCGGACATCGGCAACGCCGAAAAACTCAAAACGCCGAAACCCTTGAAGGAGGACCGTTACACCCTGGGCAAGGTCGCCAAGCTCAAAGACGACTACTGGCTCTTCGAGACCCGCATTCAATATGGCCAACACGATGTCACGCTGCCGATCACCATTCAAGTGAAATGGGCCGGGGATACGCCCATCATAACGCTCACCGACTTGACCGTGCCGGGCCTGGGAACTTTCACGGCCCGCGTGCTGGTCTATCGCGACCAGTACGCCGGCATGTGGGTCCACGGCGACCACGGCGGCCAAATGTTCGGCCGCATCGTCAAAGCCAAAAAGTAACCCCCGGCCAAAGTGCGGCAATCAGTTTGAATGCGCAATCCCAAAGCCCAGGGACCGCCGTCCCTGGGTCGTTCTCCCCCGCTCTAAAAAAAGCACCCCTGCGCCGCCAAGCCCGCCATGAGCACGGCGGCCGTTTCGACGCGCAACACGCGAGGTCCGAGGCTGATGGCCCGCCAACCGGCATTTCGCGCCAAGTCGACTTCCGCCATCGTGAATCCCCCCTCGGGCCCGATCGCGAGCGACACGGCCGCGCGGGCCGTCGCCGCCGGGGAACCGACCAGCGGCGCCCCGTCCGGATGCGCCAGCAATCTCAGCGAATCAGCCGCCGCGTGACGCGAATATTCAGCCAGTTTCATCGGCTCGCCGATCTCGAGCAATCGATTCCGCCCGCATTGTTTCGTCGCCTCGACGACGCCGCGCCGTAAGCGTTCCAGCGCGCTCGGCGTGGGATCGGCCACGCCCCGTTCCGTCAGCAGGGGGACCAATCGCGTCACCCCAATTTCGACCGCCTTTTCAAGGAGCCAGCGCTGACGTTCGCCTTTTGGCAGCGCCACGCCGAGGGTCAGCGGCCAGGGTAATTCGCGGTTGACGCCGAGCCGCTCGAGCACGCGCGAATTCGACGGCGCCGCGTTTCGCCTCGATCACTTCAGCCACGAACTCAAAGCCGCTGCCGTCGAACAGCAGCACCCGGTCGCCGCGCCCGGAGCGCATCACGTCGCGCAGATGGTGGGCTTCCTGGCCAGAGAGGGTGATAGCGTCGCCGCTAATCGGAACCTCGGAAAAATAGCGATCCGCCATGAGATAAGCTTGCTGGTAGCATTCAGTTCAAGAACATGGCCGAATTCTACCGAATATAACGATCATGCGGAATTATCCGCCGCTCTGTGGAGCGGATAGCGCACAGACACCGCGGGGCAATGGACTATGTATCACGAGTATTGGGGCCTGCGAGAGTCGCCGTTTTCCGGCAATCTCGATCCGCGCTTTTTCTATCAAAGCGTCAACGCCGAGGAGGCCCTGGCCCGGCTCCACTTTTTGCCGGAGCAGCGCCGCCGACTTGGCCTGTTGCTTGGCTCCAACGGTGTCGGCAAGTCGCAAATGCTGCAACTCTTTAGGAAACAGTTGTTGCACGAAGGCCGGCAGGTGGCCACGATCCAGGCTTTGGGCGTCGATGTCAATGAGTTCCTCATGTTACTTGCCACCAGGCTCGGGTTATCTCCGGCGGCCTTGACGTCAAGCGCCGTCTTGTGGCGGCAACTCGACGACCATTTGGTATCGAACCGCTACCAAAAAATCGACACCGTCGTGCTGCTGGATGACGCCGATGAGGCCGAACCAGCCCTCCTCACGCAGGTCGCTCGCCTCGTACAATGCGATCCGAACGTCGACGCCCGCCTGACCGTCGTGTTGACCGCGCGCGAGGATCGGGCCAGCCACCTGGGTTCCAGGCTGTTGGAGTTGGCCGAGTTGCGGATCGACCTCGAGCCTTGGCAAGTCGCCGACACGGCCGCTTATGTTCGCACCGCGATTGCTATCGCCGGACGCCGGACGGACATTTTCCAGCCCGACGCCCTGGCACGCATCCACGAACTTTCCGATGGCGTGCCCCGCCGGGTAAAGCAACTGGCGGAACTCGCGCTGCTGGCCGCCGCCGGTCAAGAACTGCGGGCCATCGACGCGGAGACTGTCACGGGGGCACATTTCGAACTCGGAGTGATTATTGGCGGCTCCAACACGTCCGACGGGACGGAAAACGAGCTTTCGTTGTCTCCCGCGGCAAATGGGTAATCGGAAATTTTTCCTGTTGCTCCCACCTGCGAGCCTCTGGGCTAAGGGCGGCGCCAAATCCCTTCCCATCATCCACGTCCGCATCTGTAGGGTCGGCTGTGCCGGCCACTGCGGTCAGCGTAGCCGCGAGACGTGCGGATTCCGGTTCCCCGGTAGCGTGCGGCGGCGTCTGACTCCGCGGCGCAAGTAACTGCAAGTAGGCGAATTACGCCCAAAACTCGGCTGGCAATAGCTTGCCGGCCCGTTAGAATTAACAGGCGTTGAACAATCGCCTGCCATGATCTTCAGCTCGGGAGCCCCCCTCGCGTGACAATTTCCAAGGGAACGTCCAGCGCAACTTCGTCTGCCATGCACGTGAAACTCAAGGACCCGGTCTTCGCTGCCTTTCTAGCGTGGCTGGTGCCGGGTGCTGGACACTTGTATCAGGGTCGGACTGCCAAGGGTCTGCTGTTCATGGTCTGCATTCTGGGGACGTTCTTTTTCGGAATGTGGCTGGGGGATGGCCGGATCGTGTACGCCTCGTGGCGGTCCAGTGACATGCGCCTTCCCTATCTCTGCCAGGTGGGCGTTGGATTGCCGGCGCTGCCGGCGCTGGTTCAAGCCCAGCGAGTTAGCAACGATAAGGCTCCTTTTTTCGACGGCCGCATGGCTCCGCCGCATCTGCCGGACAACCGGAATTCGTTCGATGAATTGGCCGAATGGCACAAGCAATTGAACCGGTACTTCGAGTTGGGGACGGTCTATACAATGATTGCTGGACTCCTGAACATCCTGGCCGTCTATGATGCGCTTGACGGACCGGCCTTAGAGGATGACGAGTCCGAAAAACGTGCTGACGACCCCCGGGCGGACGATAAACAATCCTAGACGGCCAAAAGCCTCGGCCAACTCGCCAACGGGACACTATGATCAACCAACTCTGGTACGCAGCGCCACTGATCGTCGCCATCAGTCTCGTTTACGCGGCGACCCGGCATGAACTGCTGGAGCCGATACTCAAACACGCGCTCAGATTTGCCGTGATGACGGTGGGCTTGATGGGTGTGGTGCTCGCCGTTTTGGCCGTGATGTCCTGGTGGTGCAGTGCATAAGCCCAAGGGCCTCGCGGCCTGCGCTCGCCCACTGCTTTCCCTGATAAGTGGACAATTTCTTGGCCCAATCGCTGGCTTCCCGGCGCGGCGCGAGCTATACGTGGGATATCGATTTCCCAGCGGTCTTTCGTTCCTCAGGTAGCACTTCCGTGGCGAAATTATGCGTTCCGTCCCTGTTTTGCCTGGCTTGGTTGGCCATCGCCGCAGGTTCCCCCGCGGTTCAAGCGGCGGCGCTCGACGCCGCTTTGGCTGAATTGGATGGAGCGTTGGTGCCTGGCAGCGCCGGCTTTCAGCAAGTTTCGCTCGCTGCGCTAGACCGGGCCGCTCTGGCCGTCGAATCCGCAGCGGCCCAGGCCACGCTGGCAACCGAAGCCCGCCCGGGGGCCGAAGTGCTGGCGACAACCGAGCGATTTTTAGCGGCAAAGCTCCGCGTCGATCGGGCTCTCGATCAGGCCCTCGCTAAGAGTAGCGACGTGGCGAAAGCCGCCTTGGCTCTGCCCGAGCCGCCGCGCTCGCGCGAGATGCTGCGCAATTACCTTCACGTGACGAGTCGACTGATCGATCTGTCCGGGCGATTGCGTTATCTCACATTTGACGTGGTGCGAACGGCCGCCGGTGAGCTCGCCGACTTTCCGTCGCAACGCAGTCAGCTACTCGAACTGCTCCTGCGCTATCGTTGCGCTGTCGGCGCGGCCATGTTAGTCGAGGCGTTGTTTGAGCCGGCATCGTCTGACCGCTTTTCCGGACCCGGGCCGAGCTTGCAGGAGCGCAGCCGGTTGCTGGAGCTGATCGCCGTGACGGGTCAGACCGAGCAGTTGCCGGAGTTGGCTCGTTTCATCAACAGTCCCGGCACGGATCCGCGGCTGCTGGTGCAGGCCGCCGAAACGATCAAACGCATCGGCTTGCCGCAAGAGGTGCGGCCCGGCCAGGACCCCACGCTCCCTCCGCCGGCGATCACACCCAAGCAACTGCGCACGGCGCTGGGACGACTGCCGGCCGCCGCGCTCGACAAGGCCTGGCAAGACCGCCGTCTGGCCGTGCTCAACTGGCTGGATGCGCGGATTACCCACGGCGTGCCCGCCGACAAGTCCTTGATGATCGGCCCGTGCGCCGTGCGGCCAGGCGATTGGCTGCTGATGCGCAATCCGTCTCCCTACAATTTGTTCACGGATTTGTCGCCCGGCTTGTTCACGCACGTCGGCGTTATCGCCTGGGAGAAAGGTTCCGATAGCCTCGGTCGCATGGTGCTGGTCGACTTGCCGGAACGGGGCACCACGATTCCGGCCACCAATATAGACACCTTCGTTAAACGAACCCGGCATTACGTGATCCTGCGTCATAAGGATCCGGAGATTGCGAAGAAGATGGGGGAATCCGCCACGAGCATGATTGGCAATCCGTCGCAGTTCGACATGAATTTCCGCACTGATCGCGTGCTGCGGCTGGCCGGTCAGCCCCTCGCGGGCCAAACAATTCACACGTATTGCGCCGGGCTGCTTTTGTTGTGCGCCTTGCAAACCGACGCTCCCCGCGAGTCGTTTTTTCCCGTGACCGAGACTCACGCCGGCGGACTCTCGGCAGAAAACCTGGCCACGTTGGGCATGTCGTTCGGTGAAGATTTCATTTCACCCACGGGAGCCCTGTTCTCGTCTCAGATGCAAATCGCGGGGCGGTGCGAGCCGAACTACGACCCGCAACGCGAGGTCGAAGAGGCCATTTACGACTACTTCGCCACCCGGTTGATGACTCAGCGATTGCACGTATCGCCTGACCTGTATCAGACGCTGCGGCTGAAAGTCGCCAACGCCGCCAAGAAGAATGCTCTGCTGGCACAAGCCTTCGCCCAGGCGGCCGGAGTGAGCCCGGACATGGACTTGGTGTCGGCCGCAAAAGCCGTGGCGGTCGTCGAGACGCTGGACGAAGTCGCCTACGGCAGCAGCGGGCAGTTCACGAAGTCTCTGGAGGCACTCAAGGCCGGACCGATCGAGGGCCCCCTGCGACGGAGCCGGCAGTCGGACGTCGCGGACAACATTCTCCGCTACCGGCAGCAGCACGCAGGCCTGTTCGACCTGTGGCAACAGGGGCGTCTCTCGCCACGAGCCCTGAGGATCGAGCTGGTAAAGTATTACATCGCGCAAGGCAAACGGCAGATCGACCAACGGTTCTTCAGCCCGACCGGCAAAGCTCTGGCGAAGTGACGGGGGCAGAAAACTTCGCAATAACCGGCGACACGCCGAGGGCTAAGCCGCGAGCGGCGGTTATGGTATTTTCTTGATTCCGAGTCTTTTCATCCCTTCAAGAGGCCTCGCATGCCTGCTTTCACGAGCCACATTTTCGTCTGTTGCAACCAGCGCGAGCCCGGTCATAAACGGGGCAGCTGCGATCCGGACGGCAGTGGTGAACTGCGCGATTGCTTCAAAAAAGAGCTAAAACGGCGCAAACTCGGCCCGCTGGTGCGGGCCAATCAGGCGGGATGCCTGGACCAATGTGAGCTGGGTCCCACTGTAGTGATCTATCCGCAAGGCATCTGGTACGGCGGCGTCACGCCCGAAGATGTTCCTCGGATCATCGAAGAAACCGTCATCGGCGGCCGGATTCTCCCCGATCTACTCATTCCGGACGAAAAACTCAACTCGCGGTAGCCAGAGACCTTTCAAGGCTTCCCATACGACCTAATCCCCCAAAATTTGCCGCGCAATTTTGCTTGCCAAATGGTTGCGTGAGTGGTTATATTAGAACCAGTTGCGCGGGAGCCGAGGACGCTGTTGTCCTTTAATCATGCACGCAAATCTAAGTCATCCTTGATCGCTTACCGCCCAGCGCGCTCCTGCTTGGCGAGTCCTACCCAGCGATCACGCCTGAATTCTTGCGGCGACTGAATTCTTTTGGCGAAATTGCTGGGCTGTGTTTTCTCGCGCCTTCCAGGTGCGAATTAAATCATGGCTCACGAAAGGCGAGGGGCTGTCATGATACGGCCGGTTAACGTGTACTGGAGCACTTCGCTTATGACTGCGCGGAAGCTGATTCGTTGTGTTTTTCTGGGGCTGACGGCAACAACGATGGCCGGATTGGCCGCCGTCCAGGCAGCCGACCCGCCGGCTCAGCCGGATTCCGCCGCCCCGATCAGTTTCTTTCGCGACATTCGGCCGATTTTGCAGGCCAACTGCCAAGGCTGCCATCAGCCGGCCAAGCCCCAGGGGCAGTTAATCCTCACGTCCCATGCGGCGCTGCTCAAGGCGGGCGAAAGTGGTGAGCACGCCATCGTGCCCGGCAAACCCGAGGCCAGCCATCTGCTGGCCCAGGTCACGCCCAAAGACGGCAAGGCGGAAATGCCCAAAGACAAGGACCCCCTTTCGGCCGATCAGATCGACCGCCTCCGCCGCTGGATCGCCGCCGGCGCCGTTGATGACACGCCCCCTTCCGTGGTTGCCCGTATCGACGCCGACCATCCACCGGTGTACGCGGCTCCGCCGGTGATTACGTCGCTCGACTATTCGCCCGACGATGCCCTGCTGGCCGTTTCCGGCTATCACGAAGTGCTGCTCTATAAGGGTGACGGCTCGGAACTGGTCGCCCGACTGGTGGGCGAGTCGGAGCGGATCGAATCGGCCGCGTTCTCTCCGGACGGCAAAAGCTTGGCCGTCGCCGGCGGTTCGCCCGGCCGGTTGGGCGAATTGCAAGTCTGGGACGTCGAAACCCGCAAGCTGCGTTATTCCGTGGCAGTGACGTACGACACGCTCTACGGAGCAAGCTGGACTGCGCGACAACAGCAAAATCGCCTTCGGCTGCGCCGACAACACCGTGCGGGTCATCGATGCGGCCACCGGCAAGCAGGTGTCTGTTTCAGGGAGCGCACAGCGACTGGGTGCTCGACACGGTGTTCTCGAAGGACGCGCGCTCACGTGATCTCGGTCAGCCGCGATCGGTCGATGAAGCTCATCGAAGTGGCCACCCAGCGGTTTCGTCGACAATATCACCAGCATCACGCCGGGTGCCCTCAAGGGAGGCCTGGCGGCAGTCGACCGGAATCCGAACAACGACGAACTGCTGATCGGCGGGGCCGACGGAGTGCCCAAGATCTACCAGATGTTTCGCACCAAGGCCCGCGTCATCGGCGACGATTTCAACTTGATCAAGGCTTACGATGCGAGTGCCGGACGGATTTACGACCTGCAATTCAGCCCCGACGGCAGCCGCTTTGTCGTCGGCAGCAGCTCTGGACGGGACGGGCGAAGTGCGGATCTACGAGACGGCCAGCGGAAAGGTGCTGCAAAAGTTCGAGGATCAGGGCCCCGTGTACTGCCGTGACCTATTCGGCCGATGGCAAGCGAGTGGCTTCCGGCGGGTTCGACGGCATGGTGCGCATCCACGACGCCGAGAACGGGCAATTGGTGAAAGAGTTCATTGCGGCGCCGCTGACCCCAGCCAAGCAAGTGGCCGGGCCAGTCCAGCCGTAAACCTAATATCGTGTCTCAGCCCCCGGCGAGTCGCCAGAGGCAAGTGCGGAATCGAAGCTTACAAAAGAATCCACAGGACGGGAGACGATTCATGTTCGGCCGGCATGCTATCCAACGAACCGTTGTTCGAACCGCGCTCGCATGGGAGCATCGGCGGACTGTTGCTGGCCGGCCTCTGGCCAGCCCTGCTCGCCGCAGCGCCGCTCGGCAAAGAAAAGCTGCCCCAGACACGTGGACATCGTGGCCCTGGAGGTTTTCCCTCCGTCCTCAAGCTCCATCACCGCTACGAATACACCCAGTTGCTCCTCACGGCCCGGCTTGCCGGCGGCGAGCAAGTGGATGTCACGCGCAGGCCGATGTCGAGTGGCCCGCAGACCTGGTGAGCATTTCGCCCACAGGCGTGGTGCGCCCGAAGCAGGACGGCCAGGGACAAGTGCGCGTCAGCGTTGGCTCGCACACGGCCATGTTGCCGGTCGAAGTCAGCGGACAGCAAGCCGACTATGCCGCGAGCTTCGTGCGCGACGTCATGCCGGCGATGTCCAAGATGGGATGCAACGCCGGCACTTGCCACGGTTCGCTCAACGGCAAGAACGGCTTCAAGCTTTCGCTGCGCGGCTACGATCCGGCGTTTGATCACCGGCGCTGACCGACGACATTGCCGGCCGACGGTTCAACCGCGTGGCTCCCGATCAAAGCCTGATGCTGCTCAAGCCGGCCGGGGCCATTCCGCACGTCGGCGGCGTCTTGACGCATCCGGGCGACCCGTACTACGAGCAGATCCGGTCCTGGATCGCGGCCGGCGTTAAGCTGGACCTCGACAGCCCGCGCGTCACCAAGATCGAGTTTCTGCCGCAAAACCCTGTCGTGCCCTTGCCCGGCATGAAACAACAGGCCGCGGTCATGGCCACCTACAGCGACGGCACGACGCGCGACGTCACGCTCGAATCCTTCATCGAAAGCGGCAACACGGAAGTGGCCGAGATCGACAAGCTGGGGCTGGTCACCATGGTCCGCCGCGGCGAAGCCCCGCTGCTGGCCCGCTTCGAAGGGTCGTACACCGCAACGACGATCACGGTGATGGGAGACCGCGCGGGATTCGTCTGGTCGCCGCCGCCGGCACAAAACTATGTCGATGATCTGGTGTTCGCCAAACTGAAGCGGGTCCGCACGGCTCCCGGCGAGCTTTGCAGCGACGCCGAATTCATCCGTCGCGTGTATCTGGATCTCATCGGCCTGCCGCCCTCGCTCGAAGAATTGAAGAGCTTTCCTGGCCGACTCGCGCGAGACTCGTGTCAAGCGCGACGAACTGATCGACCGGCTGATCGGCGGCGGCGATTATGTGGAGCATTGGACCAATAAATGGGCCGACTTGCTGCAAGTGAATCGCAAGTTCCTTGGCGAGCAGGGCTCGGCCGGTTTGCGGTCCTGGATCAAGCAATCCGTGGCCACGAACATGCCGTACGATCAGTTTGTGTACACGATTCTCACCAGCCGTGGGTCGACGGTGGAAAATCCGCCGACGGCCTATTTCAAGACGCTGCGCACGCCGGAGGAGCTGGTCGAGAACACGACGCAATTGTTTCTGGCCGTGCGCTTCAACTGCAACAAGTGCCACGACCATCCCTTCGAACGCTGGACGCAGAACCAGTATTACCATCTGGCCGCCTTCTTTGCCCAAATCGGACGCAAGGACGACCCGGCCAGCAACGGTGAAAAACTGGGCGGCAGCAGCGTCGATAGCCCCAAGGCCCTCGATCGAGGACGTCTTCGACAGCGGCTCGGGCGAAGAATTGCACGCCGGCACGGGCAAGGTGGCCGCGCCCGAATTCCCCTACCAGCACAACGACCTGGCCGCGGCTACGGCCTCTCGCCGCGAGCAGCTGGCCCGTTGGATCACCTCGCGGGACAACCAATACTTCGCCAAGAGCCACGTCAATCGGCTGTGGGGCTATCTGTTCGGCCGCGGCATTATCGAGCCGATCGACGATATCCGGGCCGGCAACCCGCCCACCAATCCGGAACTGCTGCAACGTTTGACCGAAGAATTCGTGGCCAGCGGCTTCAATACCCAGGAAATCCTGCGAACGATCTGCAAGTCGCGAACTTACCAACAGTCGATCACCACCAACCGCTGGAACCAGGACGACGACATCAACTATTCGCACGCCATTGCACGCCGCCTGCCGGCGGAAGTGCTGTTCGACACGATCCAGCGCGCCACGGGATCGATCGCGCAGCTCCCCGGCCTGCCCCGCGGCTATCGTGCCGCGCAGTTGCAAGACTCGGGGCGCTTCGCTGCCGAGCGGCTTCTTGGAACTGTTCGGCCGCCCCGCGCGGGAAAGCGCTTGCGAATGCGAGCGTTCGAGCGGAGTCATGTTGGGACCGGTGATGACGCTGGTCAATGGGCCCACCATTGCGGATGCCATCATGGACGGCAACAACGCGATCACGCGCCTCGTGCAGACGGAAAAAGACGATCGGAAGATCGTCGAAGACATCTTCATGCGGTTGCTCTGCCGGCCGCCGATAGCCAGTGAAATGGCCGCCGGTCTCAAGGCCCTGGAAGCCAACTACAACGAGGAGGAGCGGAATAAAGCCGTCGCCGCCCTCGCCGCGTACCAGCAGCAGCTCGACGCCAAACAAGAAACGTGGGAAGCCAGCCAAGGCCCCACGACTTGGACCGATCTGCTGCCGACGGAAATGAACTCGAATTTCGGCGCCACGCTGACGGCGCTGCCGGATCAGGCAATTCTCGTGGACGGTACCGATGGCAAAGGGGCCTACACGGTCAAGGCCAGCACCGATTTGCAGGCCATCACGGGCGTGCGCGTGGAAGCCCTCACCGATCCCAAATTGCCAAAGCAGGGGCCGGGCCGCTCGCCCAACGGAAACTTTGTGTTGTCGGAATTCAAGGTCACGGTAACCTCGGTCACCGATCCGAGCAAGAGCACCTCGGTGACTCTGCAAAATGGGACCGCCGACTTCAACCAAAACGGTTTCACGGCCGCCAATGCCACCGACAACAAACCGGGCACCGGCTGGGCAATCCAGCCGCAAACCGGCCGAAACCACGCTGCCACCTTCGAGACCGGACAGGACGTGGGCTTCCCGGGGGGCACCCTGCTTACGTTCACGTTGGATCAGCAGTACCCGGACGGACGCCACACGCTGGGCAAGTTTCGGCTGGCGGTGACAACTTCGCGCCGTCCGCTGTCGGCAGTCGGGCCCCCGGCAAATATCACGGCCGCCCTAGCCACTCCGCGCGACCAGCGCACTGCTGAGCAAAAGGCCGAGTTGGCAACACTTTTCCGCCAGCAGGACGACGAGTGGCAGCGGCTCAACAGTGCGGCCGCCGCTGCCAGCAAGCCGCAGGACAAACGGCTTAGCGGTGCGCAAGATCTAACTTGGGCGTTGATTAACGGTCCCGCGTTCTTGTTCAATCGGTAGAATGGGGCTTGAGGGAGGCGCGTCCCTGGGTCGGCCCATTCGGCTCGGCATGGGACGCGCGGAGACGCTCTGCTGGCCTATTTCTACGGCGTTTAAGCGTTGGCCTACGTTGAAACCGATAGCTTGACGAAGCGTTACGGTCAAACCACGGCCTTGGACGCTTGTTCGCTGCAAGTCTATCAAGGTGAAGTATTTGGGCTTTTGGGGCCCAATGGCGCCGGCAAGACCACGTTGCTGCGGTTGCTGTTGGGGATGCTGCGCCCCACGGCCGGCCAGGCGACCATTAATGGTTTTGACTGCTACCGCCAAGCGCTCAAGGTGCATCGGTGCGTCTCCTATTTGCCCGGCGAAGTGCGGCTGTTTCGCCAACTGCGCGGCGCGAAGTGCTGCGGTTTTTCAGCGACGTGCGCCGCGACGGCGGTTATGATCGTGCCATACGACTCGCGGAGCGGCTCGACTTGAATTTCAACCAGCCGGTGGCGGTTATGTCCACCGGCACGCGGCAAAAACTGGCCCTGATTTCGACTCTTGCCGCCGACACGCCGCTGCTGATTCTCGATGAGCCCACGTCGGCCCTGGATCCAACGGTGCGGGCCGAGGTGCTCACCTTGGTGCGCGAGGCGCGGCAGGCCGGTCGCACCGTGATGTTCTCCTCGCACGTGCTGTCGGAAGTCGAGCAGGCTTGCGATCGCGTGGTGATCCTACGGGCCGGGGAACTGGTCCACACGCAAATCATGCGCGAATTGCGCAAGCAGCACCGCATCCGAGCCCGGCTTACCGGGCCACTGCTCCAAGTGCCGGAGGCGCTGCAGGATCGGTTGGTCGTGACCACCAGCGCCGACGGTGACCTCACCATCGACACGCCGGGTGAGTTGTCTCCGTTGCTGGGATGGCTGGCCACGTTGCCGTTGGCCGAAGTGCAGATCGAGCCGGTCGGACTACGCGCCGTTTATGATCGCTTTCATCCGCTATCGAATGTGGAATGAAGTCTATAATCGCACCATGCACATGGCCCTCTGGAAAAAATCGTTCCGCGAAGCTCTCTGGCTGCTGCTGGGGAGTTGCGCGGTCATGTTCGCGTTCCAATGGATGCGCGTTTGGATGATCGGTCAGCTGCCGATCGGCGGTTTTCGGAAGTTGCTCAAGTTTTTGCCGCCAATGGCAGAGCAACTCTCCCCAATTCCCTACGATCAATTGGCGACCCCCCTGGGGGGCATCTCCACGGGTTACACCGAGCCCCTGGTGGTGCTCATCGTCACCGTCTGGGGCATAGCCCGCGGATCCGATGCGGTCAGCGGTGAACTGGGACGCGGCACGATGGAATTGCTACTGGCCCAGCCAGTCCGGCGGATTTCGGTGCTGGCAACCCAAGCCGGCGTGACGCTGGCCGGGGCCATGCTGTTGGCGCTGGCGGCCTGGTTGGGTACGCTGGCCGGCGTCAAGACCGTCACGCTGGAAGAGTCGGTTGACGTTATCAAGCTGCTGCCAGGTGTTCTGAACTTGTTCGCCCTGTGCGCATTTCCTGGCCGGCTTGTCGACGCTTGCCTCCTCCGCGGATCGGCTTCGGACTCGAACCATCGGCATCATGGGCGCGATTTATGTCGCAGCCACGGTGCTCAAGATCATGGGCAAGGTTTCCCAGCGCTGGCACTATCTGACTTATTTTTCGTTCTTCACCGCGTTTGAACCGGCGCTGCTGGTGATGCGGCCCGGCGGGGCCTGGGCGTTTTGGTACGAATCGCCCGCCGGCGGCTGCCTGGGCGGACTCGGGTACGACGGAATCTTGCTGGGGCTCGCAGCCTTGTTCTATGGGGGCGCCGCGCTGATTTTTTGCCGTCGCGATTTGCCGGCGCCCCTTTAGGGGCCTGGTGTCGGGGCTCACCTGGGGAAACAGGACCAGGGACGCAGTTCCTGGGCTTGGGGTGGCGTTGGAGTGCTGGCGTTTTGTCGCCGTTGGGCCATTCGCCAGCTTCCCCAGCTTTCAACCGCAAAGAACTCGCATGGTCTCAATCGGCGGAAGCGGGCATAATGGCGTTTGTAATTCTCCGAATTTCCTCCGCTCGCCAGACGAGGCCCGACGCCATGACCGCTTATCGGAATTCCAGCGTACCGCTGCTCCTGACACTCGCTTTCTCTTTTCTCCTGGCGGCCCCGGCGCCCGCCGAGGAGGCGGGTCAGTCGGCCCTCGACGAAGCGACCGAAGCCAAGTTAACGGCGGAAAGCATCAACGACCTGGGAGGCGTGATCCGGCTCTGTCATCAGGCGATCGAAGCCGGTCTGGACAAGTCCAACGCCGAGTTTGCAAAAAATCTGCTGGCTGGCACCTTGCTGCAGCGGGCCGAAATTATGTGCACCGAGATCTTCGATCGTCCGACCCCGCCGGCGCGTTGGCCCGAGATGCGACAGCTGGCCCTGGCCGACCTTGAAGAATCGCTCGAAGTCAAGGCTGGCGAATCGGATGCCCACTTTCTGATCGCCAGACTCCAGGCGCTCCCCGGCGGCGATCGCGAGCGGGCGGTGAAGGCGATCGACGAAGCCGTGGAACTGTCCAAAAAGGAGCCCGGTCTCAGGGCCAAGGCGCTCGCGTTGCGGTCCTCGCTCAGCGATGACGTGGAAATGCGGCGAGCCGACCTGGACGAAGCCGCGAAGCTGGCCCCGCATAACGCGGAAGTGCTGCGATCGCAGGGTATGTTTTTGCTGCAGCAAAACGAACTGGAAGCCGCACTCGAGGTTTTCGACGCCGCTTTGGACGTGAACCCCAACCAGGCCGATGCGCCACGAGGCTCGCGGCGTGGTCCTGTTCATGATGAAGAAGTACGACGAGGCGATGAAAAGCTTCGACAAAGTCATCGAATTGTCGCCGAACTCCCCGGTCGTCTACACCCATCGCTCACGCATCCACGCGCTCAACGCGAAGTACAAGGAGTCGCTGGCCGAACTGGACAAGAGCCTTAAGCTCGATCCGGATTTCTCGATGGCGCTGTTGCTAAGGGCACGCATCTACCAGCAACTGGGTGAGACCGCCAAAGCAATGGCCGATGTGAACGGCGTGTTGCGCAAGGACGCAGACCAGCCGCAAGCCCGGCAGCTCCACGCGTTGCTGCTGGCCGGCAATGGCAAACTCATCGAGGCGATTGACGATCTGGAACAACTGCGCGTGAAGGACCCGAACGACGCCGATTTGCTGCTGCAACTGGGCATGTTTTATTCCGCGAGTCAGCAACCCCAGAAGGCGTTGGAAACGTTCAATGCCGTCGTCGAGCAGAATCCCAAGAGCTGGGTGGCCTATCGCAGTCGCGGCGACGCTTATTTAGGCTTGGGCAAACAGGCCGAGTCTATCGCCGATTACGAATCAGCCATAAAACTCGATCCAGAAAACAGCGGCGTGCTGAACAATCTGGCCTGGGTCCTGGCTACCTCGCCCGATGAAAAATTGCGAGACGGCAAGCGGGCCATTGAGTTGGCTACGACGGCCTGCAAGGTCACCGAATACAAGCAGGCTCACATCCTCAGCACTCTAGCCGCCGGTTATGCCGAGTCCGGTGACTTCAAGAATGCGATCCTCTGGTCGACCAAAGCCGTCGAAGCGGGCGAGGCGTCTCTAAAGGAACAACTCGGCAAAGAGCTCGCCAGCTACAAACAGAGCAAGCCGTGGCGCGAAGCCATTCCGCCCGCTGTCAATCAGGCTTCGGACGAGCCTGACCGTGAAGAGCGTGCTGCCGAAAAGCCGAAGCCCGACGACGCCACGTCCAAGGCGCCGACCCCGACCCGCAAGCGATAGGCCGTCGGTTGTCGGCTGCGAGATCAGGTGCAGAAGGGTCTACATTCTCGCGTCGCCCGGGGCCGCAGCTATTGGCTGCGAAAATGCCGCAGGATGGCCCAGAACGGCGGCAAATAGATCATGTCCGCAAAGAAGACCAGCACCAGGAAGTCGGGCCGCAATTGGCCTCGTGCGACCGTGTAAACGGCCAGTACCGAGCCAAGCAACTTGCTCCAGAAGCCGAGCAGCAGCAAGTTGCGATTCTGCCGCGGAGCATTGGCAACCAGGTGGTAGCCCACGCCGAACAGGGCCACCAGCATGCCCACCAGTTGTAGCGGCAATACGAGTTCAGGCTTGGACACGCCCAAGGCCCGATAGGCTTCGTGGTAGAACACCAGCATGGTCAAGCCGGCCAGCAGGTTGTAGGTGCCGGCAAACCGCAACACCCACCACATCCAGGGACGTAATACCGGCATCTGGCATTCCTTGCCGTTTGATCGCAGTAAAGTCAGGCGTCAGCCCGCCGTTTGGGCAGCAAACTGTTCCGACCATGCCACCAGGCCTGCCTGCCCTTTGCGGTTGCAGAAGTCGCCCAATGTCTCGCCGTCTTGGCGCTCCTGCTTGAAATATGCCAAGAGCGGCACGATCGTGGACACGACCTCTTCGGCCGGCACCATGTCCTTGTAAATGAAGTTCAAACGATCTCCCAGTAATCGTCCCCCCACAAACACCGTGTACTTGCCGGCTGCTTTGCCGACCAGGCCGATGTCGGAGTTATAAGGCCGGGCGCAACCGTTGGGGCAACCTGTCATGCGGACCGTGAACCGCTCCTGCGAAAGTCCCAGCCGCGCAGCTCAACCTCCAGGCCGTCAATGATGCCGGGCAATGCCCGCTCGGCCTCGGTGATCGACAAGCCGCAGGTGGGCCAGGCCACGCAAGCCATGCTCCAGCGGCGGACCGTGGAGATTTCGTCGAGCAGCTTCACTCCGTGGCTGCGCAAGACTTGCTCAACGGCAGGCCGGTCGGCCGGTTCCAGGTCCGTCAACAGTAGACTCTGATGCGAGGTCAAGCGGATGCCGGGCCGGAAGCGGCGGCAAACTTCGCGTAGCACCGTCTTCAGCCGGAAGTTGCCGTCGTCCTCAATGCGGCCGTTTTCGACATTCAGTCCGTAGAACAACCGGCCGTTACCCTGCTCGTGCCAGCCGATGTGGTCGTCAAAACCATGCACGTCGTCCGGATGGGGATCGGCCAGCGGGTGGCCGTAGTATTCTTCGACCTTGCCCTTGAACTTCGGCAGGCCCCAGTTATGGATCAGGTACTTCAGCCGCGCGATCTTTCGGTCGGAGCGGTTGCCGAAATCGCGCTGTACCTTGATCACGGCGGTGGCCACGTCGACGACCTCTTCCGGCCGCACGAAGGCCATGCGCTTGGCCAACGCCGGGAACGTCTTTTCCGCGCTCGGCGTGACCCCCATGCCCCCCCCGACCAACACGTTGTAGCCCACGATCCGCCCGGCTTCGACAATCGCCATCAGGCCCAGATCGTTCGCGTACAGATCGACGCAATTATCGCTGGGTAGGCCGATGGCCGTTTTGAACTTCCGCGGCAGATAGGTCGGCCCGTAGATCGGTTCCACGTCGTCCGTCGTCGGTCCACCTCCGACAAGTTGCTCTTCGCCGGTCTCGGGATCGGTGAGCCAAATCTCGTGATAGGCCCGGCTGCGGGGGGCCAGGTGGGCCGCGAGCCGGTCGGCCAGATCTTGCATTTCGGCATGCACCGGATCCTGATGGTGCGGGGCCGGGCAGCACATGATGTTTCGTTCGACATCGCCGCAAGCGGCCAAGGTCGTCAGTTGCACCTCATTAATTCGCTGAATGGCCTGCTTTAAGTTGTCTTTAAGAACGCCGTGCAACTGCAAGCCTTGGCGGCTGGTAATGCGCAGCGTGGTGTTGCCCACTTCATCGCAGAGATCCAGTTCGGCCAGCAATTGGTCCCCCGTCAGCTTTCCGCCCGGGACACGCGTGCGGACCATGAAGCTGAACACTTTGGCCACCGGCCCCTTATGACCCTCGGCGCGCCCAGCGGTTCGGGCATCGCGATCGTCCTGCTGGTAAGTGCCGTGATGCTTGAGGAGCTGCACGCTCGACTTGCCGAAGAAGTCGTTGCCGTCTTGCAATTCCGGACCGATCTCGCCCCGCAAGTAGCGGCTTTCGAGCTTGAAAACCTCGACGGGACTAGGCTTGCCTTCTTGGGCCATGAAAGGTCCTTTCCAGCGAAGGGATTAGGGGGACGCACCCAAGTGCGGCAGGCAGGGCTACACCGAACCGAAAAGCCAATGATAACTATGCTGCTAATAATTGTCGGCATTCGGCCGATTCGAGTCAACCGCCAATCGGGGCCCCAAGGCAAAGATGCCCAGCTTTTAGGTGTCAGTCAGCGCTCGTAAATGCCTGTCCCGGGCATCTGTCAGGCATGTCAGGTTTTATTTAGAATGCCGCGTTGACCGCGCTCGTGCGCGCTTGGACACTCCAGCAATTAAAGGCGCCCTTGTGACCGCTGCAATTCTTGACGGTAAAAAACTCGCGCTGCAAATCCAAGGGGAGTTGCGCGAGGAGGTCGCCGATTTTATCGAGAACAACGCGGAAACGCCCACGTTGGCCGCCATCCTGGTCGGCCAGGACCCGGCCAGCGAGGTCTATGTGCGCAACAAGCGCACGGCCTGCGAAAGTATCGGCATGGAAAGCCGGTTGCACCGCCTGCCGGCCGACATCCAACAAGATGAACTGCTGGCGCTGATCGCCAAGCTGAACAAAGCCAAGGATGAGCCGGTCCACGGCATCCTCGTCCAACTCCCCTTGCCCGCGCATATCGATGCCACGCGGATCCTGCACGCCGTCAGCCCGCGCAAGGATGTCGACGGCTTTCACCCGGAAAACGTCGGTCGGCTCGTACAAGGCACGCCGCGCTTCGTCCCTTGCACGCCGCTGGGCATTCAGCAATTGTTGATCCGCCACAACATCGAGCTTGCCGGCCGCGAAGTGGTGGTGGTCGGTCGCAGCGAGACGGTGGGCAAGCCGATGGCCATCCTGCTGATGCAGCGTGGCCCAGGCGGGGATGCCACGGTGACGGTTTGTCATAGCCGCACGCACGATCTGCCGTCGATCACGCGCCGGGCCGACATTCTGATCGTAGCCATCGGCAAGCCGCGCTTTGTAACCGCCGACATGGTCAAACCGGGCGCGGTCGTCGTCGACGTGGGAATCCATCGCACGCAGCAAGGACTCGTCGGCGACGTCGATTTTTCGGGCGTTAGCGAAGTGGCCGGTTACATCACCAAAGTGCCCGGCGGGGTCGGCCCGCTCACGGTGACGATGCTCCTGGCAAACACGCTAGCCGCCGCAAAACTGCTGGATTAGCGCGAGCGGCATCGAGCCGTTTATCGTCGCTCGTTGTCGATCACGGTGCGCTGGCGCAGCGCTTCGTAGAACAGCACCGCGGCGGTGGCCGAAACGTTCAGGCTGTCCGCGCTGCCGAGCATCGGCAAGCGCACCGCAACCACGTCTTCACCCTGCCAGTCTGCCGAGAGACCAGTCGCCTCGCTCCCTAGAACGATCGCCGTGCGGCCGCGATAGTTCGTCGACGTATAGTCCACTCGCATCGACCCGGGCCGCAACGATGCGCCAGCCGCCGGCTTGCAGCCAGGCCCGCACGTCGGTCGTGGTGGCGGCGCAGACGGGCATAGTGAAGACCGTGCCAAGGCTCGCCCGAATGCAATTCGGGTTGTACAGATCCGTGCCGCCGTCGGCTACGATCACGGCGGCCAACCCCGCTCCGTCCGCATTGCGCAGCACGGCCCCCACGTTCCCCGGCTTCTCGACTCCTTCGAGAACAGCGATCAGTGCGTCAGCCCGCAAGTCCAAGTCTGCCAGTTGTCGCGAGGGGCACGCTGCCACGGCGACAATCCCTTCGGCTCGCTCCCCAAAAGCCAACTTGGCGAACACCGGTTCCGTGGTGGGAACCAGCGGCACCGAGGCCTGCGAGAGTTCCGCGAGCAACTGGCGACTCTCAGCCGTGCTGCATAACGGCTCGCAGGAAAAGACCTCGACGAACTCGACGCCCGCTCGCAGGGCAGCGCGGATCTCGCGGACTCCGTCGACAAGGATTCGCCCCTGCTGTCGGCGCCCGCGGTTGTCACGCAGCCTGGCGGCATTCTTGACGCGCGGATTCTGAAGACTGCTGATGGGGTCCATAAGTCGGCGCTAACTGCCTTTCATTGATGAGCGGACCAACGAGCATAAACTCCGCAGTCCAGCCGCGCGCCACTGGCCGCGGCCAGCGTCAGATTCTCGGACTCGATGCGGCCCCGCTCGCCTTTCGGCAGCGCCGTGGCCAGCAATCGGGCGGCCTCGCGCGGACCCACGCCCGGCGAATGGCACGTCAACACCATGAACTGCGGCTGGCCGACCGTCAACTCGCGGCAAGCCGCCATCAAGGCTTCCACGTGCTCGTCGAACTGCCAGACCTGGCGGGCCGGCCCGTGGCCATAACTGGGCGGATCGAGAATCACGGCGTCGTAATGGCGGCCGCGTTTGATTTCCCGCTGCGCGAACAGCCGGGCATCCTCGGCGATCCAACGGATTTTCGCCTGAGCCAGGTCCGAGAGTTCCGCGTTCTGCCGGGCCCACTTCACGGTGCTGCGCGAGGCATCGACGTGCGTGACTTCGGCGCCGGCGGCAGCAGCCGTCAACGTGCCGGCGCCGGTGTAGGCGAACAGGTTCAGCACCTTGAGGGGCGCGGCGGAGGGCGCGGCACGGATCCGTTCGTCGATCCAATCCCAGTTCTCCCGCTGCTCCGGAAACAACCCCACGTGGCCGAACTCGGTGAGCCGAAGTTCCAAACAAAACGCGTCCGCGACAAATCGCCAATCGGGGGGCGGCGAATTCCGCACGGTCCACGTTCCGCGTTGGCCGGGTCCGCGCTCGTGACGCGCGGCGGCTCGGCGCCAGGTGGCTGGGTTTTGCCGCGCAAGGCCGTCGGCGGCCGGGGCCGGCCGGTCGAGCACATAGCCGGCCAGCGACTCCAGCTTGCGCCCTTCGCCGCAATCGAGCAATTCAAAAGAGTTAATCATGCCGCTCGACGATACTACCCGGCGACGCTACTCCGCAATCGAGATTTCGAACCGCAGGACCGACTGGCTGGCCGGAGTGCCCGGTTGGGGTGGAGCGCTGAGCGTGGCCCGGCCGTCCTTCAGGGTGTACTCGAACGGTTTTCCAGTCTGTGGGTTTAGGGGAATTGGCAGCTCCACGACGTCGTCCATACGCTCCGGCAGCTTGCCGTCGTGATTGGCCGCGTAACACCGCAAGGCCTCGACGATCCGCAAGGCGGCGATCGATCGGTCCAGACGCACGTTAGTTTGCTGTACTCTTGTAAACGCAGGCAATAGCAGGCTGGCCAGCGGCATCACCTCCTTTTGCCGGGCTTCCGCTTGCATGAGTTTTTCGGCGCCGGCGCGCCCCGCGTCTCCTTGTCCGAAAGGGATCGATTGCCACTTGTAGACCTCATCGCGGTAATGGGAATAGCCGACGGCAGTGCCGACCACGATCAACTGGGCCTGCGACATGCCTTTTATCTTTTCGTCCAGCCAGCCGTCCTCCTGCAACACAGCTTTGGCCCGAGTGCGCCATGTTGGCGGCAAGTGCCACCAAATCCAGCAGTTTTGGTTCCGTGGTGCTCTTTGTTTCTCCCTTGGTCAGAGGTTCCAACACTTCCAGCGACTTGAGTAGGTCATTCAAGTCCGCCTGCCACTGGCTTTCCGACCGCTGGGCCATGGCGGCGTCTCGCAGTTGTGGACACAGCAAGTAGATCGACTCCCCTTCGAACTCGAACGCCGGTCGAAAATCGATCAGTGGGGCAGATAGCACCGCCAGGTTCCAATAGAGATTTTCGCTAGTTCGCATCGCCGTTATTTCGTAAAGCTGATCCATCATCATCCTGGCGATCGCCGCGCCAACCAGACCGTTGATGAGAATCGGTGCGGCCGCGGTGTGCCGGGCCATTGCAAAACCGGTTTGCAAGTCTTGAATCGCCTCCTCCGGTCTCCCCTCCGCGATTTTCAATCGGGCGTCGAGTCGCAATGCCGCGTGCAAGGGTTCGCATCCACTGCACTTCAGGCAAGAGAATCGAATAAAACGGTTGCTCGCGGTAGGGTAAATCCCAATCGCAGTGCTCGCGCCACGCCGCAATTTTCACCAGTTCCAAGGTCGGAAGATAAGTATCCAGCGCCTGCGCGTACCTCTTCACGTGGCAACTCGGCTGGTGACATTTCCAGCCATTTCCCAATCTTTTCTTGCCGTTTCTCAAACTCCTTGTCCCGAGTCATGTCGGTCGCCAACAGACAAGCCTTCAGATAAAGAGGGGCCGCGTCGCCGGATTGCAGATCCAGCTTCTTGGGCAACAGGTTGTTTTTCAGCGGCCGATAGGGTGGCTTTGCCGGCGTGACCTTGAAAATGACCGGTTTGGGACCGGCATCCGCCCCAGCCTCTTCGGCCACACTGGTCGGAAGCGTCCAACAGAAACCGCAGGCCACCCCCAAAAGCAAACCGTTGAAAATCAGGCCGCCGCGCATGGATATGTCTCCTTGAAAGGAACGTAATTGGCAATTTATCGATCACCAGGATAAGAGGGCGTTCAGGACGTCAGCTCCCCAACAGACTTTCCAGTTCCTGCCGCGAGTTCAGGCTCGTTGGCGCGAACATGGCCGCATCGCCCGATGGAGCATTCGGCAGTGCATCGACACCCCCTGCCAATACCCGAGCCCGCAACACCAGGTAGCTTTCCGGATCCGCAGTCCACGGCTTGTTCGGCGTGCGATGTCCAGTGGCGCTTGCCGTCTCCGCATTTCCGGCCGGCTGAGCGGAGCCACGTTCGACATAAACAATTTGCTCGCGCACACCCGCGCCGCTGAGTAGCAGCGCCGATAATCCAGCCGATACAAGCGCCAAGGCCGCGGTGCTTAAGGGCCACAGCCAGGCGGACGGTTGACTCGGCGTCGGCAGGCTCACCGCGGCCACGCGGCCCGCCTCGTACATCAGCCAGTCTCGATCGATGCGGGGAGCCGCGGGCAGCAACGCGGCCAGGCCATCGGCCACGGCTTGCAGGGCCGGCGAAAGGCTTGCCGCGAGAGCCGCTTCGTCCTGCGGCTCGGTTTTTGGCTGCTGATTCTCTTGGTCGAGTCCCATAAGTCACCTGTTGTCTCTTAACCCGGATTGTTTTCCCACGGCGGGACTGGACAGTTGCATCCGCATCCGCAATTGCTCCAACCCGGCCTCGTAACGCCGATGGGCCGTGCTGGACGTCGTCCCCACCAACTCGGCGATTTGTTGAAACGTGAGCCGGCCCCACAGATGGGCCACGATGATTTCGCGCTGTTCCAGCGGCAGTTCGACCAGGGCCGCGGCCGCAGCCTCGGCTTCGCCGGCAGCCGCGGCGGACGACTCGAACCAGGCCGGACGCTCTGCCCCGGCGGCTTCCTCGTGCCGGCGACGGCACTGTTCGGCCCGGGCCGCGCTCAAGGCCCCATTGCGCACCACGCGGTACAGCCAGGGCACGACCATTCCTGGCCAGGTCCGCTGGCGAGCCAACTGCAAGAACGCCTCCTGCACGACGTCGTCCGGCGTTTGGCACCACTGGCGAGCGAACAATGCCAGCGCCGGCCCATGCCGGTCGAGGAGTTGCCCGAGCAACTTGGGACCGACCACCTCATCGGTTGCCTCAGCACCGTCCACCGTGAAGTTCCTGCTCAGCCCGTCAATCCACCCCAAACACTAATAAGACGCCGACGAATGCCGGTCATCCCGCGGCACGCGAGAAAATTTTGGCCAACACGGAAAGTTCGGGACTCGAACGAAGGGCCGGGTGATGTTTTCGAGCCCAGCAAGCGTCTGAAAGTCCGGCCCAGACGATCCTTATTTCCGCGGCCGCTTTGCGCCGGATTTGCGATGAGGGCGATAGCCAGGACCTGGCTGCGAATTCGCTTCGGGCTTGCGCTGCTGCGGAGTTCCCTCCGGCGTCCCCTGGGACTGGCGCTTGGATCGTCCCTTCGCCGGACGACCGATCTTGGCCCGAATATGGTCCCCTTGGATCTGTTCGCGCACCGCGTCGTTCGCTCGTCGGCGGCGGTGGTCGAGGGCCTCTTTGGGTGGCCGCTCGGGAATCAATGCGTCGCAGCCGCTGCCGATCAGGTCTTGCCGTCCGGCTTGTTCCAAGGCCCGCCGCACTTCAAAGTAATTCTCCGGCTTGAAGAATTGCATCAGGGCCCGTTGCAATTTCCGATCGCGCAAATGCTGGGCAACGTACACCGGCTTTTTGGTGAACGGGTCAAGGCCGGTGTGGTACATGCAGGCCGCGATGTCGAACGGGCTGGGAATGAAATCCTGCACCTGGTCGGGCTGGTAATGGTTGCGCTTCAGAAACACGGCCAGGTCGATCATCGAATCGAGCGAGCTGCCGGGATGGCTGGCGATGAAATACGGCACCAGGAATTGCTGCTTGCCGGCCGCCTTCGAGGCCTTTTTGAATTCGCGGTCGAACTCGCGAAAATCGTCGGCGTCCGGCTTCTTCATCAGGGCCAACACGTCGGGGTCGGTGTGCTCCGGCGCCACCTTCAAATGCCCGCCCACGTGATGGGCCGTCAACTCGCGCATGTACTCGGGACTCCGCCGGGCCAGATCCATGCGAATGCCGGAGGCCACCAGCACCTTGCGGACGCCGGGCTCTTCGCGGGCAGCCTGCATCAGCTCGATCAGCGGCCCGTGGTCCGTGCCCAGCAGTTTGCAAATCGTCGGGTGTACGCAGCTTAGCCTGCGGCATTTGGCTTCGACCTCGGGCCGGTTGCACTGCATCTGGTACATGTTGGCCGTGGGTCCGCCGATATCGCTGATCACGCCCTTGAACTCCGGATCGGCCGTCATCTGGCGAATCTCGGACAGGATCGAGTCCTGGCTGCGGCTTTGGATGATGCGCCCTTCGTGGGCCGTGATCGAGCAGAATGTGCAGCCACCGAAGCAGCCGCGCATGATCTGCACCGAATCCTTCACCACCTGGTACGCCGGGATGCTCTGCTTGCCGTAGGCCGGGTGAGGCTTGCGCGTGAACGACAGCCCATACACGCGATCCATTTCCGCTTGCGACAACGGCACGGCCGGTGGGTTGGCGACGATGCATTCCCGGTCGTGAAACTGAATCAGCCGTTTGGCGTTATAAGGATTCGTTTCGTTATGTGAGATCTTCGTCATTTCGGCGAAGGCCCACTTGTCGGTCGACGCCAATTCGTAGCTGGGGAGCACGATCGAGCCTTGCAGTGAGGCGCTCGACGGATCATTGAAGGGCGCCGCCTCGCTGGCTCCCAGCCGATAGACCACGCCGCGCATGTCGCGCAGATCGCGGACCGTTTGACCGCCGGCCATGCGGTGGGCAATCTCGACGATGCCCCGCTCCCCCATGCCGTAGACCAGCAGATCCGCCTTGCAATCAAGAATGATCGATCGCCGGACCTTGTCGCTCCAATAATCGTAATGGGCCAGCCGCCGCAAGCTGGCCTCCACGCCGCCGGCGATCACCGGCACGCCCTTGTACGCCTCGCGTGCCCGCTGGCAATAAGCCAGCGTCGCCCGATCGGGCCGCCGGCCGATCTCGCCGCCGGGGCTGTAGGCGTCGTCGTTGCGGACCTTCTTGTTAGCCGTGTAGTGGTTGATCATCGAATCCATGTTCCCCGCGCTAATCGCGAAGAACAGCCGCGGCCGGCCAAAAGTTTGCCAGGGAGCGCAAGAATGCCAATCCGGTTGACTCAAGATGGCCACGCGGAACCCGGCACTCTCCAGCAACCGGCCCAACAGGGCCATGGCAAAGCTCGGATGATCGACGTACGCGTCGCCAGAGACGAACACCACGTCGACCTCGTCCCAACCCCGGGCCTTCATCTCCGCGGCGTCATCGGCAGCGGCGGCGTGGGAGCCGGCCGAACGGCACGCCTACCGGCGAGGCCGGCGCAGCGCCGATGATCGGCAGTTCGAGGAGCAGACTGGAGGCGGGTTGGGGCATAACACGGGCGCGTTTGACTTTACAGGCGTTGTAGTAAAGTCATTCTAACAGGCGATTAACTCCGTGGGATATGCACAGGTGGGGGAAAGTAGTCGAAAACGGGCGATAATCGGCTAGCCGAGCGCTACCGTGTAGTAGCCGGTTTCAGAGCTTGCCCCGCCCAACCCCCTACCGCGTTCGCCTCACCGGCAAACTTGCCGAGAACGGCACTGTAGGCCGCAGCACGCGAATGGTCGTCAGTTCCCGCTCTACAACCAGCGGCGGCAACCCGTAGGCTGCCAGTGTGCTCGCCGTGTACGGTTCGTCGCCGATGATCTCGGCGATGCGCGTATCGGCCAACGGCACGCGTGCCCAACGCTGGCTCGTGGGTTGGCAGCGAAAGGCCAGCCCCCAGACCTTCGCCGGCTCGCCACGGTCGGCCAACAGCATGTTGGCGTAAAACATCGTCGGCCAGACGTGCCAATATTCGCCTGCCACGTGCGTGCAGCCGGATGCCAGTACCTCGGGGCGTATTTGCCGATCGACTCCTGCAAGGCGGCCCGCACGACGCCGACACCAGGGCGGCCATGCCGGGCAGCCACCACGATCATGAACAAGGCCAACAGCACCCACGGCACGCGCCGGGTAACCGGCCGGTCAGGAAGCACCGCCGCCCACTGCAATACAGCGAACGTCAGCAAGGCCCCTTGCCAAAGAAAGGCCGCGACAAAGGCATAATGTCCGAAGTCAGTGCGATGCACGTGGTCGACACTGGTCACAAAGCCAAATTGGAAGATGGCCGGAATCAGCAGTCCGATCGCTATTCCTGCCGACATGCGAACCGCCTTGCGGCCGCTCGGCCAAACCAGCGTCAGCAGCCCGGTCGCCGCTATGAAAGTCACCGCGAGAAACCAGCGGACGTGCAATTGATGCGTCAGATCCTTGAGCACGCCGAGCGCGCAGGCCAGCCACTCGCGCGGCGGTAGAAACGCGTACTGCTCCTGCGAGTCGGCGGCAAACTGGCTGACGGCCATGCTCACGAGCAGTCCGGTCGCGGTGGCCGCCAGTGCCAGCCAATCGGATGCCGGAAACCCAAGGGCCCAGCGGCGCCATGGCGCGCTCGGTCGCGCAGACGCCGGTTGTTCTTCGAGAACCCGGCCGAAATCGGCTCGCGGACTTGCGGGTGACAGGCCTGGCGGCATTTCATCCAGCCGGTCGAACTCCTGTGCGGCGTCGCCGAGTAAAAAGCGTCGCAGCAGTATCAACGGCCCCACGGCGAATACAAGTGTTGGATTGACCCACAAGGCCAGCCACAGGCATGCCACGGCGATCGGCGGCTCCCAAGGGTGGCGGCTGCGCTGCCAGCGCACCGAGGCCAACAGCCCCAGCAATGCAAGGCTGATGGACACGTGGAATTGATAAATGTAAATGAAATAACAAAAGCGCTGCCAGGCCGCCTGCGTCAGCACAAACAACAGCGCGGCCAGAGAGCCAATCGTGAGTCCCCGCCGGTGTCCAGCCACATAGTAACCAAGCAAATAAAAACTCCCCAGGCCCGATAGGGTCGTCAAACCGCCCTGCACCAGCATGTTCGTAAGCGGATGCCGAAACGGCATGGCCAGGGCCGGCACCAACATGCCGAGCCGATTTTGCTCCCAGAACATCGGGGTCCATTTGTAGAGACTCACCAGCGACATCATCAGCGAGTCGGCATTGGTGAAGCGGTGCAGCGAGCTCAAATCCATCCACACCACGGCGGCGACGAGAACGGCAAACACGAGGATCAGCTCGACTCGTCGCGTGGGCATGTCTGATTCCGGAGGGATTCGACTGGCGCCGCCGGCGCTGCGGCGGTTTCTGCACCCGGTAAGAGGCCTGCTTATAGTCGAAGATCGTGCGAAAGGGCAAGGTCGACGGGAACGTCGGCCCCTTGCCGCCGGCTGCGAGTGGGCTGGGCTGCCACCCCACGACTCGACCGGTGGGCATTGCTTCCTGACGGCGGGGAGTTATGGTGGGGTTAGGAGTCACTGACCAGGGATGCAATCCCTGGGGTTTGGGACTGGTTTCGCACCGTTTTGGCTTTACCACGTCGCATCCGTATGCAACCGCATGAACCGCTTCCTTCGATGCAGCGACTGATGGGCGTGATCGTCGTTGGGCTCGTGCTGTGGGGCCTGCTGCACGCGGTGGGCGCGTATCGCTTTAACTACAACCCCTGGCGCGGCGTTGTGGTGCTCGCTAGTTTCGGTTTGTTCCTGTCCTGGTGGTGGTTGCTGCTTCGTAATCGACAGCGCCGGTTACGGCCGTGACCCCGGCGACTCGCCGCCGGCTATGAATCCGTTGTCAATCACCTGCTCTGGGCTCTTTGGCCGCCGCCAGCATAGAATTGGACTGGCTCAGCAGCCTGCTAGCGATTGCGCTGCGAACCGGCGGCCGTAAACTCGGTCGTTTGTCCTAACCCCAGAAGGACCACAGCATGTCCAAGACGGAAACCGCCTTGCCCGGCGATGGGTCCCGCAGGATTCCACCCGCCGCCGCGACGGTCTCGGGCTTGTCGATCGGCGAGTACCTGATTCGCCGTTTGCAGGACTACGGCATCGGCCACGTGTTCGGCATCCCGGGCGATTACGTGCTGGGATTCTATTCGCTGTTGGAAAAGAGCCCGATCCAACTCATCGGCTGCACCCGGGAAGACTCCGCCGGCTTCGCCGCCGACGCGTATGCCCGCATGCACGGCATGGGGGCCGTGTGCGTCACCTATTGCGTCGGCGGGCTAAGCCTGTGCAATTCGGTCGCCGGGGCCTATGCCGAAAAATCACCCGTGGTGGTCATCACCGGCGCCCCTGGCATCTCGGAACGGGTGAATAATCCCCTGCTGCACCATCGGGTCAAGGATTTCCACACGCAATTCGACGTGTTCGAAAAGCTGTGCATCGCCGGGGCCGAACTGGAGGATCCACGGGTCGCCTTCTACGAGATCGATCGCGTCTTGCATGCGGCGGCCAGCTATAAACGACCGGTCTATCTGGAGATTCCTCGCGACATGGTTCATGTCGTGCCGGATGTCCCCTATCAGTTCAAAGATCCGCACTCGGCTAGCGATCCGGACGCGCTGTTGGAAGCCGTCAGCGAAGCGACTCGCTGGATCAACACCTGCCAGCGGCCCGTGATCCTGGGAGGGGTCGAAATCCACCGTTTCGGGCTGCAAGACGACCTGTTGGCACTCGCCGAAGGCTCGCAGATCGGCATCACCACGACGATACTGGGCAAAAGCATCATCCCGGAGACGCATCCGCTGTTCGTCGGCCTGTACGAGGGAGCGATGGGCAATGACGAGGTCACGCGGTTCGTCGAGGAAAGCGATTGCGTAATCCTGCTCGGCACCTTCATGACCGACCTCAACCTGGGCATTTACACGGCGAATCTCGATCCGGGCAAATGCATTTATGCCACTAGCGAACAGTTGCGCATCCGGCATCATCATTACCACAATGTGCTGCTGACTGATTTCATTCGCGAGTTAGTGGCCCGCAAGCCCCTGGCGGCCAGGCGGCCGGTGCCGAAAATCAAGAACCTGTCGAGCGAGAAATACGAACTGCGGCCGCAGCAGCAGGTGACGATCAGCCGGCTGATGGCTCGGCTCAACGAAGTGCTCAACGAAGAGACGGTGGTGATTGCCGACATCGGCGACTCGCTTTTTGCCGCGACCGACCTGGTCATGCGCGGCCGCACTGAGTTTGTCAGCCCGGCGTATTACACCTCCATGGGCTTTTCGATTCCCGCGGCGCTCGGCGCCCAAGTCGCGCGGCCGGACTTGCGGGCCATCGTGGTCGTGGGGGACGGAGCCTTCCAGATGACCGGCATGGAGCTATCCACGATTGTCCGGCACAAATTCGCGCCGATCATCATCATTCTGGACAACAAAGGTTACGGCACGGAGCGATTTTTACATCCAGGCAACCAGTTCAATGAAATTCACCCCTGGGCCTACCATAAGCTACCCTTAGTGCTAGGTGGCGGAACCGGCTATGAAGTGCGCACCGAGGGAGAGTTCGACACGGCGCTGCGCCAGGCCTGGGCGGACAACAGCGGACCGAGCCTGATCCAAGTTCATTTAACCCACGACGACGCCAGCCGGGCCCTGCGACGTCTAACCGAAAAATTGAGCAAGCGAGTCTGAAATCTATATGCGACGACACAAACCGCTCTGGTATTACGGCATATTGTGTTTGGTCATGGCGGCCCTTCCAAACGTCGTGCGAAGTCGACCCGTCGACGCGGCCGAGCAAGGCAGCCGCATGACCATCATGATGATCTTTACGGTAATGGGCTTCGGATTGATCGGCTGGAATGCCTACACCCTTTGGCGCGACAGCCGAAAATCGTAGCGCAGCGAGGTTCCGCCGCCCCGCTCGATAATCCTTCGAACGTCTCTTGGGCAATTCGGACTTCGCTCGGTATGATACCGTGCTCACGGTTTGGCCCGCGCTTCTAGTTGGGCACTTTTCCCTGCGCTGGCATGCTAGCTGTCACCCTTGTCCGGGTTTGCTGAAATGTTCGCCTCAATTGCCGATGTCACGGTTCCGCGTTTTCTGATCGTTCGCATGAGCGCGATCGGCGACGTTATTCACGGCCTGCCGGTGCTGACATCGCTACGTGCGGCATGGCCGCAAGCCTTTATCGCCTGGGTTGTCGAAGGACGCGCCGCGGAACTGCTCGCGGGGCACGCGGCGTTGGACATCGTGGTGAGCATCAAGCGCGGTTGGCTGAAGCATCCGGCCAGCGTGCTCGATCTGCGACGTCGGTTGCGCGCGCTCGACGTTGACATCGCCATTGACCTGCAAGGACTCACGAAGAGTGCCGTCGCCGCGCGACTGTCCGGGGCCCGGCAGCGCATCGGCTTCGCGGGGCCCGACGGCCGAGAGATCAGCCCGTGGCTCAACAATTCTCGGGTCCTGCCCACGGCCACGCACGTCATCGATCGCAATTTGGAGCTGTTGCGCCCGCTGGGCATCCATGCGGGTCCGGCTGGCTCACGCGATCCGGCGGAATTGTTTAACTTGCCGGAATCAGCCGAGCCGGCGGCGGCGGCCACTGACATACTCTATGCGGGACAGTTGTTGCCCAACTTTGCGCTGGTGAATCCAGGAGCCGGCTGGCCGTCGAAACTTTGGCCGCCGGATCGTTTTGCCGCCGTGGCCGAATATCTCGGCCGGCGGCACGGCTTCTCGTCGCTGGTAGTGTGGGCCGGTGAAAAAGAGCGCGATTGGGCTGTGGAGATCGTCAACCAGGCCGGCGGCCACGCGCGGATCGCTCCACAAACCACGCTCCGCGAATTGGGGGCCTTGGCGCGCCGCGCCACGCTGCTGGTAAGCGCCGACACCGGTCCGCTGCATCTGGCCGTGGCTGTCGGCACGCCGAGCGTCGGCCTGTTTGGCCCCATGCCGGCCGAGCGCAACGGGCCTTACGGTACCCGGCACATCGCGGTTCAGAAGGTCTCCCTGAGGGGCAGCAGCCGCAGCCGCCGCGCGGCCGACAACGCGTCGATGCTTGCAATCGGCGTCGACGACGTAACCGCGGCCTGCGACATGCTGCTGGCACGGTCGACTCGCGCCCGGGAATGTGCATGAAATGCATGGCAGCAGCCGGGCACAACCAAGCCCCGCTGAACTGTTCGCAATTCTGTTCGCCGCTGTTCAGCCCCATTAAGCCGCGCGCCTGTTGACAGCCATTTCCGGCTGCTCGGCCTTATACAGATATGGATTGAGCGTCGGGTCGTTATACATCTTGAACTGTCGGTAAACCTTCAGCCGCTTGCGGCCGGCATCGATGTCTTCCAGAAGTTGTGCTAGCGAGGTCGACAGATCGAAATGCTGCTCCCGCAGGATCGCCAGCCGATTGCGGGCTTTGGCGATATGTTCGACCGGCGCGTCCGTGCGCTCGGTTTGCTCTTCCATGTGGTACAGCCGCAAGGCCAAGATCGAAAGCCGATCGATCGTGCTGCCGGGTGTTTCCGTGTTGAGCCGCGCGTCCGGCTGCGGCTCGATCGCCAGACAGCTGTATTCGGTGAGCAGGAAGTCGTCCAGCTTTTCGATCCAATCGTTGCGCTTCTGGTTATAGCCGTCGATCGCCCGTTTCACGGCCGCGATGCTCTCAGCGCCCACGTCGGGGCTGCGAGCAATGTCCTCCTCGTGCCATAACTGGAAATTGAACTTGTGCTGCTCGCAAACCACGCGCAAAAAGCCGTTGTAAGGATTGGCCAGCGGCTCCTGATGCCAATGAAATACGGTTTCACGATGCAATCGGGTAATCTCCTGGACGTCGATCACGGGCAGGCCCTTTGTGCAAGGAGGGTGTGTCGATGCGGGAACGGAAGAAATTGGCGGCGGATTCTAGCTGCGGCGGTAGAGGCCCGCAAGGCAAGCTGGGCAAACAAATGCGGCGGGGCTCGGCACGTGCATGGCAGCTTCTCTAGGCGTAACCCGCGGACCGGCATAAGATTGTAGGCATCGCCCCGTGGACAATGCCGCGCAAACCAAAGCCCACGGATTGCATCCGTGGGTTATTAACGTTGGTTCTTTCCGTGGGTTCTTCCGGATGCGTTTTTTCCGATGGAATCTTACCCGCAGGCAAATTCACCGTTGGAGCCACGATCCATGTTCAAGCCGTCGGGGCAAACGATTTTGCTGATGGCCGTGCTGGTGGCCAGCGGCCTGTTCATCGGCTATCTGTTGTTGTTCTATGGCAACGACGGAGTAGCCGGCGACCCGCCCCGCGCCGCTTCGCGCCTCAAACTCGGCGATATCCCTTTCAATGGCACCCGGGCTTACGGCTATCTTAAGGAATTGTGTGCCATTGGGCCACGGTTCAGCGGTTCGCCGGGTATGGAGGCGCAGCAAAAACTATTGGCGGACTATTTCCAGAAGCTGGGAGCCACGGTGCGCTGGCAGGAGTTTCGCTACCGCAATCCCCGCACCGGTTCGCCAGTAAACATCGCGAACCTCCTCGTGCATTGGCACCCGCAGCGCAAAGAGCGGGTTCTGTTGTGCGCCCATTACGATACGCGCCCCTTTCCAGATCGTGATCCCCAAAATCCCCAGGGCCGGTTTGTCGGCGCCAACGACGGAGCCAGCGGCGTGGCCATATTGATGGAACTGGGCCGAAGTATGCCCTCGCTCAACGGGACGCTGGGCGTCGACTTCGTGCTGTTCGACGGCGAGGAGTTGGTCTACAACGAAAACGACCCTTATTTCCTCGGGTCTGAGCTGTTTGCCCGGGACTATGTCGCTGAGCCACCCGGTTACAAGTATCGCTGGGCCGTGCTGCTGGACATGGTGGGAGACGCCCACTTGCAAATCTTGCAGGAGCGCAACAGCATCTCATGGCCCGACTCGCAGCCTCTGGTCAGTGACCTTTGGAACACGGCGCGTCGGTTGGGCGTCGGCGAGTTCATTGCCCGTCCCGGACACGAAATTCGCGACGACCACCTGAATTTGCACAATACGGCGGGTATTCCGAGCTGCGACCTGATTGACTTCGACTATCCGTTTTGGCACACAGCCGGCGACACCCCGGACAAATGCTCGGCCTTGTCCCTGGCGAAAGTCGGCTGGGTGCTCGAAGAATGGCTGAAGGCGGCCGTGAACAAACCGTAGACGCGGCCGTTCATTCATCCGGTCAGCCCGCGGGCACATCCACGGCAGCGTGTTGCGGAATCCGTCGTTCGACTCTTACGGGTGTGCCAAAGCTCGCTGAGTATTCTTCAACAGACCGCTTGGCTTCTCACCCGGCTCCCGTTTTATTTCCGAGCAAAGCATGCTGCCAAGCCTCCTCCTGGCAACGTTCCTCGCAGCGCTGGGCGCGGGACTGCTGATTTGGCATGTCCGGACCTGGCAGGCGGCACAGGGCCACGCGCCGAACGAAGGAGAACTGGCATTTTCCCGCCGCCAATTTCACCGCCGCCGGCGGGTCGGCATATTGATCGTCGTGCTAGGCGTCGCTGTGGCTGTTGGTGAACTCGTCCGCGACCCGGTGCTGGGCCTGGTCTATTGGTCGGGCACGCTGTTGCTGGTTCTCTGGATCGTGGGACTGGCTATGCTCGACCTGGTGGCAAGCCAGCAGCACTTTGGCTTACAGCGCGCCCAGCGGGACGCCGAAGAAGCGATCCTTTTGCGCCAATTTCGGAAAGATTTCAGCCATCGGCACAATGGCCATTCACCGAGCGACGAAACGGAAAATGAGACTTGAAAAGTACAACCGGCTTTTGAAGAACCGAGCCCGGCCTGTCGTCCTCGCTACCGCCCACGCGGAAGGATATGATGCAGGATGCAGCACGCAAACCACCGCGTATTCTATTTCCAGAGCGTCGCACTAACCCTCGGTCGAGTCATCATCTTTCTCATGCAAGCATTTTCCTTTTGCGCAGCCTTGGGCCCGTTGGCCGCGTATTTGTTCTTGCTCGGGATCATCAACTTGTCGCGGCGTCCCCTGGTGGTGAGCGGCTTTCGGGAAACCGCCGCCCTGGGGCTGGCCCTGTCGGGATTTGTCATCGTCGGGCCCATGCAGTTGTTTATGCCCGAGCCGGCCGCGGCATATTTCGGATCGCTGGTCTGGGCCTTATTGCTCGGTTTCTACGGGCTGATGTTGATCCTGATAATTTTGTTGTCGAAGCCGCGCCTGGTGATCTTTAATTTGAAGCTTTCGCAACTGCGGCCCGTCTTGTCCGAGTTGGCGCTGCGACTCGACAGCCAGGCCCGCTGGGCCGGAGATAGCTTGTCGCTGCCGCAACTTGGTGTGCAACTGCACATCGATGATTTTCCGTCGCTACGCAACATTTCGCTCGCGTCGACCGGCGATGAGCAAAGCTTCAGCGGCTGGCGCAACTGGAACTGGAGCTGCGCGCTGAACTGCGGCAGTGCGAAGTCCCGCGTAATCCGCCGGGGCTGACTTTGGTGATCTGCAGCCTGATCATGCTGGCGGCAATTCTGCACAAAACGCTGGAAAATCCGCAAGCCCTGGCCCAGGGTCTGTTCAATCTGCTGCGGCTGTAAGACGGCGAACAAGCTACGGGAACGAAATAACGGAGGATTCTTACAAAGAATGCAGGAAGACAGGAAAGGAAGAAATCAGGAAACGATGCATTTTGGACCCCTGCCGGAAGCCACCCCCTTCTTGCTTTTTTCCTGCTCTCCTTGCCTCTTCTTCCTTCTTACTTTTCCTACCTGCCTGCCTTATAAAGAATTCTCCTTTTTGTCCCAGTCTTCCCCCGATGAAATCGGCTGAAAATCGTAGTGGATCAACCGACCTTTAGCCTGGGCGGTCCACTACGCCGGTCCGGGCGGGGTCGGCTTGGTGCGACGCGCGACAGCGGCGTCGACCTGCTCGGCGGGCGAGAGGAGTTCGAAGCGGATGCGATAGGCTTGTTGACCCGCGGCCAATTGGGCCTCGTAAAGACTGTTCAGTTCCGCGTGCAGGGCCGCGGCCGTCGCAAACCCATCCGGCCACGCATCCGCATCGCACAACTCTGATACGACGATTTCGTCCACCGCCAAAACCCGAATGTAGCCGGCGCCCGGAATGTAGCTGCGCTGCCCAGGCTTCATCCGTCGGAACGGCCACAAGCGAATCGTTTGCGTCTTTTCGCCGCTGCGGATCGCCGGTAGGAATTTCTTCTTGAACAGCAGCACGCCGTTCCCCCTCTGGCATTGCGCCCTGACATTCGACCACAGCTTTGCGACCAATCCGCAGCCGCGGCAATCGCTGGCTCCTGGCTAGGACCGCAAGCTATTGCAGGAAATCGAGCAGGTTGTCGATGTCCGGATCGCCGTGCGGTTTGCCGTGTTGATGTGGCGGAGGAGCAAAGTCATTGGCCTCGGACTCGGCTGCGATTTCGTTCACCCCATTGGCAGTCTCGGGCGCGGCTGCTACTTCAGCCGGCCGATCCTTGGCAGCCTTTGCCTTAGCGGACTTTGCCTTCTCTGGCGCCGGTTTGCCCTTTTCGGCTTTTGCCTTTTCGGCCTTGCCCGCGGAAGGCTTGCCGGGGGGAACCTGATCCGCGGCAGATTTGCCTGCGGTTGCCGTGTCTGCCGGAGCCTTCTTGTCTGCTGGAGCCTTCGCCCCCCGGGGCATTGCGGGTTGCGGAATAAAGACGACGGAATCAAAGTCCGTATCGAGCCCCTCGTCGGTTGAATCGGCGAGCGAGAAGTCGTCCTCGCCGATCGGAGCAGGCTGCTTGGGCCCGGAAGCCGCTGGAGCCTCGCTCATCCAGTCGAACTCGCCACCACCGTTGGCATCCGCCGAATGGTTCTCGGGGGCCGGGACATCGCCAACCTCAACCGTTCCGAGCCCAACGGCCGGTTCTTCATCCTCAAATTGTGGCGGCGACCCGTGGTCAACGCCCTCCGCGCTCTCTTCCGCCGCGGGCGAGGATAAATCATGTTCGTCGTCGCCCGCCGACGCAGTGGCCGGCATATAACCGTAGACGGCTTTGAAGACTAGCGGACCGACGGTGAATTCGTCGCCCGGTTCGAGCACGGTATCTTCCGCGATCCGGGTCTCGCGCACGAAGGTGCCATTGAGCGAACCCAAATCACGGATTTTAAGCACTTCCCCGTCGGCGAAAAGTTCGCAGTGTTGCCGGCTTATCAGGGGATGTCCGACAGGCAAATCGACAGTGCGACTGCGCCCGATGATTGCTGGCAACTTCAGCTTGAATTCGCTGGAGCGAGCAGCGCCGCTGATCACGACAAGCTTGGCTTCCATCACGCCACTCCGACAAACCCTTTAATGCGTTTTTATGCGTTGAAAACGCAGCCGGCGACGAAAAACCACAATGGGCCGCTGTCGCAACTCGTTACTATAACTTGACAAAGATGGGGCAGCAACAAGCCTCGACGGCAGAGTTTTTGATCTCTTCAGAACGGTGGCCTCAAGCCTTGGCCAGCCCAGTGGCGGATTGCCAGCGTGGTGATGCCTGCAATCATGGCTTGCCCCCTTGACGAATCGGCCATTCCGGCCTTAGGTTGACTGTTTCCCAAATGGCCTTGCCAGGGTACCGTGCGGGCCTATAATCCGAAGGTTCCGGGCGGACTTGGGTGTGCAGGGATGTTTAGCTGCGCTGGGCCGCTGGGGGGCCGCGTGCTCCAAATTATGTTTGAAGTGCGGGTGTAGCTCAGTTGGTAGAGCACGACGTTGCCAACGTCGTTGTCGTGGGTTCGAATCCCATCACCCGCTCTTTTTGTTTCCTATTCATCTCGGTAGATCGCTCCGTCTCGATTCGGCCCAGGGGCTAAGAATCTTTCAGGCGGAGCGTGTGCCCTCCCCCGAGGGTGCCCGTTAAAGAAAACTACGCAGCTAAAGAAACGACGCAGCTAAAAAGCTGCCTGGCACTTAGAAAGCGTCGACATGTTTGCACGTCAGAAATCTGCTGTTGATCATCTTGATGACGCCACGGCGGCGGACGAGGAAAATTCGGCCGCGGCCGACGCCACCGGCGAAGAAGAAGCGCTTCCTCGCTTAACCCTGGCTGTCTTGGTGCAAAGTCCCACGGCCTGCGAGCGGCACGTCACCGTGACCATTCCGCGCGACGACATCGAACGTTATTTCGACCGCGCGTTCAGCGACATGATGGATTCGGCCGCGGTACCCGGTTTCCGCGCCGGCCGCGCTCCGCGCAAACTGATCGAAGCCCGTTTCCGGAAGGATGTCGCGGAGCAAGTCAAAGGTTCCCTGCTGATGGACAGCCTGACGCAGGTGACCGAAGACCAGAAGTTTTCGGCCATCAGCGAACCGGAGTTCGATCCCAAGGGGGTGGCGATTCCCGACGACGGACCCCTGACGTTCGAGTTCGACCTGGAAGTCCGTCCGGAGTTCGATTTGCCGCAGTGGAAGGGCCTGACCATCGACCGCCCGGTGCGCAAATTTACGGCCCAAGACGT
Source organism: uncultured Planctomycetia bacterium (assembly GCA_963807715.1). GTDB lineage: Bacteria > Planctomycetota > Planctomycetia > Pirellulales > PALSA-1355 > CAWECK01. Next base: position 1,099,889 of record CAWECK010000002.1, on the reverse strand, counting down.
GGCTAAGCGCCTGGAGACTTTGCTAACCCGCCACGGTCGCCTGGTGCCGTTCGACGGGCCCGCTGAATCCGGCGACTACATCACCTGCAATCTCAAGTTTACCCACGCCGGCGAAACCATTTCGGAAAGCAAGGAAGAAGTCATCCGCATCAAGCCGGTGCTCAGCTTCCGCGACGGCAATATCGAAAACTTCGACCGACTGATGAAGGGGGTTCGCGCCGGGGATACCCGCGAGGCGCCCACCACGCTCAGCCAAGACGCGCCGAATGAAAACATCCGCGGCAAGGAAGTCGTGGGTATATTTGAAATTCTGGAAGTGAAAAAGCTGGAACTGCCAACCTTGACTCCCGAGTTCCTCCAAACGATGGGGGCTTTTCAGTCTGAAGCGGAACTGAAGGACGCCGTCAAGGAAGACCTTGAGCGGCAGTTGCTATACCACCAACAACAGCAAACCCGCCGACAGATCACCGCCACTTTGACCCAGGCGGCCAATTGGGAACTGCCCCCCGGCCTGCTGCAACGTCAGAGCGGGCGCGAACTGGAACGTGCCGTGCTTGAACTGCGGCGCAACGGTTTCAGTGAGGCCGAGATTCGGGCCCATGAAAACGAAATACGGCAGAACAGCTCTGTCAGTACAGCCCATGCCCTCAAGGAACACTTCATTCTCGAGCGGATTGCCGAAGAAGAGAAAATCGACGCGAATCAGGACGACTACGACCAGGAAGTCGCTTTGATCGCGGCGCAGCGCAGCGAGAGCGCGCGGCGAGTGCGGGCTCGGCTGGAGAAGGGTGGGTTGATGGATACCCTGCGCAATCAGATCATCGAGCGCAAGGTGATCGAGTTGGTGCTCGAACACGCAACGTTCAAAGACGTCCCGTACCAGCCACAGGGACTGGACACCGAGGCCATGGATCAATCGGCGGGGGGCGAGGAAGAGGAATCCAGTATTCCCGACGTCACGGAAGCATCCGGCACAGGCAACGACAACTCGTAAGGTAGGCAAGGGCCATAAAGCAGGCAAGGAAACCAGCGCTAGGCTCCATTTTCATCGCCGCTGCCGTCAGGAGGACGAACCGCGACGATTCAAGATCCGTCGAACCCTAGGGGGACCGAAAAAGCGGTCCCGCGACGACAACTGCCGGCCATTGGCCATTTTTTGGGGCCGGCACTGCCGCCACAGCAAGGAACCAAGACGCTATGTCTTACCGCGACTATCAACGCCAGCGCCAATTGACCCTTGGCGATTTGTTGCTGGAGAACCGTATTATTCTCTTGCAGGGCGAAATCCACGACGGCAACGCCAACGAATTGGTGATGAAGCTGCTGTTTCTGCAGAGCGAAAACCGTCGTAAACCGATCCATTTCTACATTAATTCGCCCGGCGGCAGCGTGAGCGCCACGCTGGCGATCTACGATACGATGCAGATCAGCAGTTGCCCGATCTACACCTACTGCGTGGGACTGGCAGCCAGCGGCGGCGCGGTGCTGTTGGCTGGCGGCGCCAAGGGCAAGCGGACGGCCCTGCCCCATGCCAAGGTGATGATTCACCAGCCTTATGGTCAGGTGGGGGGGCAAGTTTCGGACATCGAGATCCAGGCAGACGAAATCCTCAAGACGCGAGAAGTGCTCAATCAAATCCTGGCGTCCCACACGGGGCAGCCGCTGGAACGCATCGCCAAGGACACGAACCGCGATTATTACATGAGCGCCGCCGAGGCCAAGGAATACGGCATCGTCGACGAAATCCTGACCAAGGCGGTGGCGGCCGCCGAGGCGGACGACGAAAAAGAGTGACGCTGCTTCACGGGACGCTGGCTCGTAACTTCATCAAAACGATCAGCATCCACGGCCGGCGGCAAACAGCACCATTCACATTACCTGATCAGCAAAGCGTGAACGTCTTATGCCTCTGATTCCTTATGTCATCGAGAAGAGCGGCCGTGAAGAACGGGCGATGGACATCTACAGCCGGTTGCTGAAAGATCGCATTATCTTTCTCGGCTCCCAGGTGAACGACGAAGTCGCCAATTCGATTGTGGCCCAATTGCTCTTCCTACAGTCGGACGACCCCAAGGCCGACATCCACCTGTATGTCAATTCGCCCGGCGGCAGCGTTACGGCTGGCCTGGCGATTTACGACACCATGCAATTCGTCACCTGCGACGTGGCGACGTATTGCATCGGTCAGGCCGCTTCCATGGGAGCGGTGCTGCTCACGGCCGGAGCGGCCGGCAAGCGATTTGCGCTGCCCAACGCCCGGATCATGATCCACCAGCCGCTGGCCGGCATGGAGGGAACCGCCGAAGACATCATGATCCACGCCAAAGAATTCAAGAAGGTCAAGCAAAAGCTCAACCAGATTCTGCTCAAACATACGGGCCATCCGCTGGAACAAATCGAACGTGATACCGACCGCGATCGCTTTATGTCGGCGGAAGAGGCGCTCGATTACAAACTGATCGACCGGGTAATCGATCGCATGGAATCGGATATCCGCACCAAGGCTCCTGAATAAATACGAAGAAGTTTTATAAGGAAGGCAGGAAAACAGGAGAGAAGAAAATAGAAGAGAAGAGGAGCAGACACGCGAAGCTGTACCACAGCAATCTTCTTCTCTCATTTTTTCCTTTCCTACCTTCCTTATAAAAAAACAAATAAGCAGGTCGTTTTTGCTGAGTTGATCAACGAGTTGCGCGGCGGTCGATGGCGAAAGGAATTTTCCGTCGAGTCCGTAGGGCGCGTGGCTCGGCTGTCGTTTTTGTTCGATCCACGATCTCTGTCGCATGAGGCTGACATGAGAGCATCGATTCTGGCGCCGTTGGCGCTCGCCGCGCTTGTTGCCATCGGTTGCCGTAGCGGCGGTAATCAAGAACTGATCGAACGCGAATTGCGATTCCAGGAATCGGAGCTCTATCGGCTTCACGATCAACTGGATGACGCCGCCGCTAAGCTCGACGCGCTAGAGCGCGAGAACGAGTCCCTTAGAAAAGAGATGGCCGGCGGCGACTCCAAGGCCGCCCCGTCCCGTTCCTCCTCCGGCAAATTGACGGAGCCCAGAGTGGAACTCCCCCCCGGCCTTGGCCGCTCCGGCAAGACGCCCCCGCGGTCGCGTCGGCCCAGCGACAAGGCTCCGCCGCCGGAACTGATTACCCCGACGGTCGAGCCGGGAATTGAAATGGCGCCGGGCGAGCCCACGTTGGTTCCCAATTCCGATGGGGAAGAAATCCCCTCGTCGAGCTCTCCACGCCGCGCATTCGATGCGAAAGGCGCTTCGCACAAACAGCCGGCAGTCGAACCGCAAATTGTCGACCACCGGGTGACCAAGATCGTCTTGAACAAGCAGTTGACAGGCGCGCCAAACGATGACGGCAGTCCGGGCGACGGGGACGTGAGGATGGTCTTCGAGCCGCGAAATGCTGCCGGCCAGTTTGTCAAAGCCACCGGGGAAGTTTCGATCGTGGTGCTCGATCCGGCCGTGACCGGCCCGGCAGCGCGCGTGGCCCGCTGGGACTATAAACCTAGCGAAGTTCAGGCTCACTATCGCTCTTCAAACGAAGCGCGGGGCTACCAATTCGACCTGCACTGGCCCGGCCGGCCCCCGGGCCACAACTCGTTGGAACTGTTCGTGAGACTCAAGACTTCCGACGGACAGCGCTTTATCGCCAACCAATCGATCCACCTGGATACGGCGGGGGAAATTGCCGGCGGAAAGTTCGCGGCATCCCGAAGCGGCGAGGTCGCGGCCGAACGTACCGCGGCGATGGCCGACGAAGCGGCGACGCAGGTTGCCGCTCGCGACAGGCAGCGCCCCCGTTTGTTTTCTCGAATCCAGGGCGCCGGCAGTTCCAACTCCGGCAAGGGACAGGCCTCGCCTGCTCCTCCGGAGCCCGACGGCTCCTTGAATATCACCGTGCCGGGCACGGACGACGCTGGCGCCGTCCCCCCGGCGTCCTCGGGCGGGGGCGCCGGCTCAGGAGCGTCGAAGACAGCCCGGCTAATCGATCGCTCGAAACTGCGGGGCGGACCGGGGTTCTTTGACGGCAGCCGCATACGCAGCCTGACAGGCAACCGTGACGACAAAGCGCCGCCGGCTGACGGCGCCGGCGGTCGCGGCGGCGAGGCGCCGCCTTTCCAAGGGTCAGGCGGAGGACAACCGTCAGGCGGCGAGGCCCCGCGATTCAATCCGGCTGGTGGCGCCGGTCAGGACCAGGGCCCAGCGATGCCGGACGTTGAAATTCCGGGACCCATTGGCGGTCCTCCGCCAACCGGGGACGACGGCGCGCAAAGCGAGGTGCCGAACCCGCCACCTGCGACGCGCATGGCACGGCCGATCTGGCGGCCCTACCGCTAACGGCGCGTCTGTGCCAAACGATCGCTCGCACCATCACGCACCACGCGGACTCGGCGCATTGAATGCACCCGATGTCCCAGCTTATTGACCGCTAGCAAGCCAATGGAATAGGGGCGACTACCGGGAGCCCCGGAAAACAGGGCGGTTGACGATGATCTGCTTATTCCATTTTCTACCTAGCAATCAATAATGCACATGGCTTAATGCATTCGATGTCCCTGTTTAATGCACGCGGTGCCCCGGCTTCGCGCCGCTGTCGGGGCTCAGCAAATAGATCTCCTGGCCCCCGGCTCCGGCGGCCACGACCATGCCTTCACTCACGCCGAACGTCATCTGGCGCGGCGCGAGGTTTGCCACGCAAACCACGAGTCGGCCCACCAATTGGGCCGGATCGTAAGCGATTTTGATGCCGGCGAAGACCGTCCGCGTTTGATCGCCCCCCAGGCTCAACGTCAGCTTGACCAGCTTCTTGGCTTTGGGCACTTCTTCCGCCGCTACGACGCGGGCCACCCGCAGGTCGATCTTGGTGAAGTCATCGATGCTGATGATTTCCGGCACGAGGGGCTCAGCAGCCAACGGCTCGGGACCATCTTCATAAGTCGAACCGGCATTCGGGGCCGGCGCGTTGGCTGCGGCGGCCGCGTTTACAGCAGGGGGTTGAGATTCTGTCACGTTCGTCTCCGTGGTTTCTCGACTGACTTGAATCATGGCTTCCACTTGCGCGGGCTCCACCCGGTTCATCATGCGCGTAAATTTATTGATTCTGATGCCCGCCAACGGCCGCTGACTTTCGTCCCAATGCGCGACCGGCAGGCCAAATAATTCTTCGGTTTGTCGTTGCAAGCTAGGCAGAACCGGAGCCAGGTAAACGACCAGTTGCCGAAACAGATTCAGCGCGATCGTGCAGCTCGCTTGCATTTCGCCCGCTCGGTTCGGATCCTTTTTCAAAGTCCAAGGGGCCGCGTCGGCGATGTACTGATTCGCTCGATCCGCCAGTCCCATGATGAGCCGCATGGCTTTGCTGTACTCGCAGGCTTCATACGCCGCGGCGATGGCTTCTCCCTCGGCGGCCGCCTGGGCAAACAATCCGCCGTCGTCGGGATAGCTCTCGGAAAGTCCGACGTCAGCGACGAACGTCGCCGTGCGGCTGGCCAAATTCACGACTTTGCCGACCAGGTCCGAGTTGATCTTGCTGACGAACTCGCCGAGATTCATATCCAGGTCGTCGACCCGGCTGCTCAATTTCGACGCGTAGTAATAACGCAGGTAGGCCGGGCTCAGGTGCTCCAGGTACGTTGCCGCCCGCACGAAGGTCCCCTTCGACTTCGACATCTTGGCGCCGTCGACGGTCAAGAACCCGTGGATGTGGACGAACTTGGGCAGGTTGAAGCCGGTCGTCTTCAACATCGCCGGCCAGAACAGCGTATGAAAATACATGATGTCCTTGCCGATGAAATGGTGGACTTCGGTGTCCGGGCTGCGCCACCAGGCGTCGAACGATTCACCGTGCGAGTCGCACCATTGCCGCGTAGACGCCACATAGCCGATCGGCGCGTCGAACCAGACGTACCAATAATTGCCGGGACTATCGGGAATCTCGAAACCGAAATACGGAGCGGGCCGCGATACGTCCCAGTCGCGAAGCGGTTCGTGGAGGAAGTGTCCTTGCAGATAATTGGCCATTTCGCTTTGTAAGTGCTCGCCGCTCTGCGTCCACTGGGCCAGAAAAGGATGCAACCGCTCGATGTTGACGAACAAGTGCGGCGCACTGCGCACCTCGGGCGTGGCGCCGCTCAACGTGCTGACCGGGTTGATCAGCTCGCTCGGGCTGTAAGTGCGTCCACAAACCTCGCAGTTGTCGCCATACTGGTTGGGCGAGTGGCACTCCGGGTTCGGGCAAGTCCCTTTGACAAAGCGATCGGCCAGAAACGTGTTGGCCACTGGGTCGTACAACTGGCTCACTGCCCGCTCGCTGACCAGGCCGGCGCTGTGCAGCGCCGTCCAGAATTCGCCGCACAGCGCGCGATTCTCGGGACTGTTCGTGCTGCCGTAGTTATCAAACTGGATGTCAAACCCGCCGAAGTCGCGGACATGGTTGCCGCGCATGTCGGCGATCAGCGCCTCTTCGCTGCGGCCTTCCTGGCGGGCGCGGATCATGATCGCCGTGCCGTGCGTGTCGTCCGCGCAGATATAGATGCACTGGTGCCCGCGCAGCTTCTGGAAGCGCACCCAGATATCGGTCTGAATGTACTCGACCAGATGGCCTAAGTGGATGTGGCCATTGGCATACGGCAATGCCGCAGTGACTAAAATCCTGCGCGGTGGGCTCACGAACGGCTCCCTGGCACCAGCGGCGCCACGATGGCGGCACCTCAATGGAAAGAGGCATTGTATCTAACGACTGCCCGCACGGTCAGAGGTTCGTCGGCCAGCCGCGGATTTTCATTCCCTTGGGCACACCACATGCTATAACCCATCGCCCAGCGGCGGGCGGTTCGCTTGCGGCTTAGCAACACCAACAATTTCCCGAAAAATCGCGGGCATCGGCGGCCACAGCCAGGACTGAGATTGCAAAATTTTCAAGTTTTGAGGAAGATTGCCGCCCGCCGCCAAATAAGCCCACAGACAATTTGCGTTCGTCGCTGGTGACGCCTGACGGAAGCAGTTCGTACTTCCCCTGGCAGGATGCCGGATCGAGGCGTAAACCAGCGTTTAAGACCGATCCCCAAAAGCAACACGGAGGTTGCTTCAGGCCCGGCTGCCAAGCCTCGGACGTATTCGGCCCGCAAGGTCCCCGCCCCAGGCATTCCCCGGCAGCAGTCTTGAGAGCCACCTCCACCCGCGCAAGGATGCGCAGACTTAGCCGATCCGTGCAGGAGCGCGGCTCGGCGAGGCCATTCCACGGAAGGAACCTGCTATGCTTACCACGCAGCTTGCGGCCATCGTGTTGGCGGTCTGCGGCCCTGGCGACTTGGGTGCCGGCGTCAATCCGGCGGCCATTAACAACACGATGCTGCTCGACTTCCAAGCCGATTGGTGCGGTCCGTGCCGAGCCATGGAAACCACCGTGGCGCAATTGGCCGCAGCCGGTTATCCGGTACAAAGAATCAACATCGATCAGCAGCGCGAACTGGCTCGGCAATTTCACATCCAGGCCATCCCCTGCTTCGTACTGGTCAGCAACGGCCAAGAGGTCGACCGCATCGAAGGGCCTGCAAGCATCTCGGAGTTGCAAGCCCTCTTCAGCAAAGCTCGTCAGAGCCAGCCGTCGGCACGAGACCTCCAAGTCCGCGGCCAATCGCCCACCGCGGCGCCCGACGCGGCGCCGGGCGGCTTTAGCTCGCCAGGCGGGTCGCCGCGGCCGCTGAACCGATCGTTCGGCCCGGCGGCAGCAAGCATCGCGGCTCAGACCTTCCCTGCGACTTCATCCGCATCTCCGCTGACTATGGCCTCTGCGAACATGGCGTCCGCCAACACGGCCCCCGTGACCGCGGCCCAGTTCTTGGCGGCCAGCGTCCGATTGACCGTTGAAGACGCCAGCGGGTTTTCCTACGGATCAGGCACGCTGGTCGACGCTCGAAACGGCAACGCGCTCGTGGTGACCTGTGGACACATCTTTCGCGATTCGCAGGGCAAAGGAAAGATTACGGTCGACGTCTTCGGGTCGAATCCCCAATCGAAGTTGGTCGGCCAACTCATCAGCTTCGACATCAAGCGCGATGTCGGGCTGGTCAGCATCCATCCGACCGGCGGCGTTACGACAATTCCCGTCGCGCCTGTAAATTATCGGGTCTCCGCGGGCGACCGGGTGGTGAGCGTCGGCTGCGACAATGGAGCCAATCCCACGGTCCGCGAAAGCAAAGTGAATTCCCTCGACAAGTTCTTGGGCCCGGCCAATCTGCAAGTGGCCGGCCAGCCCGTGCAAGGACGTAGCGGTGGCGGCTTGTTCTCGAGCGGCGGATTCTTGATCGGCGTTTGCAATGCCGCCGATCCCGCGGACAACGAAGGACTGTTCGCGGCCGCGAGCACGATCCAAGCGCAAATGGATCAAGCCGGGCTGGCGTCGGTCTATCAGCGTAGACCGGACAACACTTCCGGCGGCGTGGCGGTTGCCGCCAGCACTCCGCGCGACCTCGGAGCGCCGCTGCCCGCTAGCTCCGCGGGTCCGTTGATGCCGGCCCAGATGCCGGTGGCTGATCTGCGTGCCGCGGCCGGCGGCATAGCCGGCGGCATGGCCGGCGCCAGCTCGCCGGCGGTCGCGTTGGCAAATGCCACCGCTGCCCTACAACAACTTTCGTCGACCGAGCGTGCGACCTTGTCCGAGCTGCGTCAAAAAGCTCAAGGGGCCGAGGTGATTTGCATCGTCCGCTCGCTGAGCGATCCCAAAGCCAAGAGTGAAATCATCGTGCTCGATCGGGCGTCCGCGGCGTTCCTGAACCTGCTGACCGATGAACGTCAAAGCCAGGACGCTCGCCATCTGACGTCGCTGGAAGTGCCCCGCGTGGTTGCAAGCAATCTCGCCAATAAAAAAGTTCCGAGCGGAAGCCCAAGGCCGACGGGCGGTCAGTCCGCAACGGCCGGCTCACAGACCTGGCAGCCGAACTGGCGGGCCAACCCATAGCGGAAATTCACTAACTCCGCGCGTTTGGCAGTGTGTGCACTGCCGGCTCACCCATCGCGAAAAATCCGCGCCATCGGCATAACCGGCCGGCAAATCCGTTTGAGTATTCAAGTTTTCACGCACTTCTTCAGCGGGGCGGTGTCCTATAGTTGCCAGTAGACCCACCGTGGACAGTCTGTTGAAAGAACACGCAGGCTGCCTGGCAAAGTCCCCGAGTTGCTGCCGGAACCAACCGGCGTCCCGCCTCAAACGATCGGCCATCCGGTGCCATGACCATTTATTTCCTAACCGTCGCATTGCTGAACCTGGTGCTCGGCTATGGGTTGGCCGTGACTTTAAGCCACGTGCTGGGAGGCGACGTCCAGGCACCCTGGCGAAAGCTGACGCTCGACGAAGATCCGTCGAGCGGATTCTCGAAATCCTCTGACCACCCGGACGACGCAAAGCCCGCGGCGCCATCCGCCGAGATCCCTTTGACGTTTCAGCCGTCGCCTGCCAAAGAAGCCGAGTTCGCCGTGCCGCGCGAACAAGTGCAAGCGGCTCTCGAGGAATTCGACGCCGAACTTAATCGCTATCGAGCCCAGCTCGCGGAAATGGACGACCAGATACGAGGATGCGCTGAGATTCCGGAGCTAACTGCCGTCACCACGTGCCGCGACGGCTTCCGCGGCGTGAATCAGGAATATCTGCAAAATCAAACCGGTTTCTTGGAACGTCTGCAGCAGACGACTGACATCGCGCCCGATCCCTTTTGCAAATGGCTCTCCGCGGCCGTGGCGAGCCAAACGGAACAGGTCCGCGCCGTCGACGATCAGTTGGGTTCAATCGACCTGCAAGCGAACATCCTATCCGGCTGCCAGCAATTGCTGGATGGCGCGGATCAACTTGCCGAAGCCAATTCCGGCCTGTGCGACGTCCTTGGCCACGCGCGAGAAGAATTGTCGCGGCGCGAGCAGGACCTCCTTTCCGACGCCGCCACGGACCAAGACAACCTGCACAACCTGGCCAGCCGCGCGGCCCTGGAGCGGGCCCTCACGGAGTGGTGGCGCGAAGATCCCGAGCATACTCGGTCGCTGACCATGGGTCTGATCGAGGTCGATCAGTTTTCCCGAATCCATGAGCAGTTCGGGGCGCGAGCATCGAGCAATGTGCTGCAGGCGTTGGCAACGCTGGTGACCAGTGTCACGCGCGGCGACGATCTCGCGGCCCTCTCTGGCGGCCAACGGCTGCTGATTATGTTTCCGGACACCGCAGCCCGCAGCGCAACGAGCGCAGTAGAACGCGTGCGGCAGACGATCGACGCCACGCAGTTTCTTAAGGGGGCCGAGGCCGTCGCGGTCGCCGTGACGTGCGCCGTGGCAGAGGCCACGGAGGCCGATACCGCGGAAAGTTTACTGGCCCGGCTGGAAGCCACGCTCGTCGAAGCTCAAGGCTACGGCGGGAATCGCACATTTTTGCACGAAGGAAAGTTTCCGGCCCCGGTGGTGCCACCCCGGTTCAGCCTGGAGCCAAGAGTCTTACCGTTATGACCGGCTTTGAAAACGGGGTGACGACCCGATCGCCACGCACGAGGCGCCTCATGATGACGATGAATACCACACCGACCGATCTGATCGATTCGCTTGCCGATGGCTTTAGCCCCTTCGGCTCTGCGGCTCCCGGCGAAGACCGTTGGGGGGCCGCGCTGGTGGCTCTGGGACGGTGCGCCGTCGACTCGCCCAATATCGAGTTGCTGATGCACGACGCGGCTGCCATGTTGGCCGAATCCCTGGATGCCGACGTGAGCGGCGTCAGCGAACTGATCAACGACGGCGACCATCTGGCGATCGAGTTGGTGCCGGCCCGGCCCGATGTGCAATTCGACGCGGCGGCGCACCGCACTTCCTCCCACGCCGAAGCATCGTTGGCCGGCTTCGCAATCGCCGCGGGTCACCCGATCGCGGTGCCGAACTTGAGCCAAGAAACTCGTTTCATCGATTTGTTCTTGCGGAAAGAACGCGTCGAGAGCGCGCTCGCGTGCCCCCTGAAACTGGGCGATCGGGCCTACGGTGCGCTGCTGGTGGGAAAATTCGAACCGCACACATTCAGCGAACATGATCTGCTGTTTGTCGAAGCCATCGGCCACCTGATTACGACGACAATTGCCCGCGAGCGAGCCGAGCAGGCCCTCGCCAATCAGATGCGGTTGGATTCGGCGGTTTTGGACACCATCGAGGCGCTGGTCGTGGTGCTCGATCCCGAAACGCGAATCGTGCAAGTCAACCGTTGGTGTGAGGAAATCGCGGGTTTCTCGCTGACGGAGTTGCAGCAACGACCGTTTTGCAGTGCGTTTCTTGTGCCCACCGAGGTCCGCATGATCAAAGAGGCGCTCGATCGATTGCAGCAAAATACGGCGGCGCCGGTTGAATTCGAATCGTACGTGCTCACCAAGCACGGATTGCGGCGCCGCGTCGCCTGGGCGTTCACGCGGTTGCCAAACGCCGAAGGGTCACTCGAATCGCTCGTCGGCACGGGCATCGACATCACCGAAAAATGCGATCTCGAAGCCAAGCTGGAACGCGGCTCACGCATTGTCGGGACTGCGCGGTTCAGCCAGTCAACCAGGCCGCCGCAGACTCAGCGACCCCATCGACGCAAAACCAGGCCGAGGACGAAGCGCGCAGCGCCCGTCCGTTTCAGGCGCTTCCGCCCGGGGTATTCGGCGACCGCCGCTCTCGGCCGCGGCGGGCTTACCCGTATGTGCAGTTGATCGCTCCCTTCGACAATGGCCAACGGCCTCCTACCCATGAGTTCCGCGAGGTCCAATGCCGGGATATTGGCGCCGGCGGATTCTCTTTCTTCGCGTCGACTCCGCCGAAGGAGACGAATTTGGTGGTAGCCTTCGGCGCCGGCGACTCGCTGACGTATCTCACGGCCCGGCAAATCCATTTGACGCCCACGAGCCGCAACGGTCAATCCGCATTCATCGTCGGCTGCCGTTACACCGGACGGACAAACTACCGATCCTGAGCAAGCGGGGCAAAGCGGCGGGGCCAGGGCGCACTCTCCATCGCATTTCCGCACGGGGCGCAGGGCTCGGGTGCAGACAAACCCCGGCCCTGACGGTTATCATGCCTCTGGTCAGGAGCGCACCGGCCCCAAAGCGCCTTGGCATGCCAACCATTCGGACCGTTCCCCTGGTAGCGTATGATCCTGTACTGCGTTCGACACGGCGAAACGATGGCTAATGCGGCCGGACGAATTCAAGGGCAAACGGATAGCCCCCTTTCGGACCTGGGCCGCCGACAATGCCAAGCGGCCGCGGCGGCGCTATCCACGCTGCCCATCGAGGCCATCTACAGCAGCCCGCTGCAACGGGCCCTCGACTCGGCTAAATGCGTGGCCGACGCGCTGCGAGTTGCGATCCACGTCGACGAACGATTGATGGAGATCAATGCCGGCGTGTTCCAGGGCTTGTCCTGGGCCGAGATCGATAACCGCTACGCCAGCGAGGCCGCGCGGTGGAGGAGCCACGATCCCGACTTCCGCATTCCGCAAGGCGAGTCGCGCCGCGACCTGATGCGGCGGACGGGCGAGGCGTTTGCCGCCGTGCGCGAGGCAGGCCATGCGCACGCCGTCATCGTGGCGCACGGCGGATCGTTGGCCGCGGCCCTCAAGGTGCTGCTGGGCGTTCCGGCCGAGCGTAATCCGTTCAACTTTTACAACGGCTCGATTAGCCGCCTGGCCTGGGAGTCGGAAGTCAAGCTGCAAACCTTCAACCAGCTCGACCACTTGCAGGGACTGGTGGGGGGCGGTGGAGATCTTTAGAAGCGGACGAGTTCCAAAGCTCTGCGTTCCGGAGCCCCGAAGCGGGCGCGCCATGGCAGCAGGGTGGAGCGCAGCGCAACCCTGGGTCGCACGCCCCCAGCACACAAAGCCCTGAAAGGGCTCGCTAATCGATTTGCCGGCTAATGCCTGTGAATAACGCGCTACTGGCAGGCACGGGGTGCCTGACCTACCAGGCTGCACCGCGATGAGATCAAAACTCAGCGGGTGAACGTTTGGCGAAATGGCTACCGCGGACTGATCCACTGGTTGATTCGACTGTGTAAGACTCGCCAATCCAGGTGAACGCGTGCAGACGGCCTTCGGCGTCAAAGGCAAACTGCACATAGTTGTATACATCCGGGAGATCTTCGAGATTTTCAACCATCGCGCCACGATTAATTTTAACGTCGTCGAAGTTACCGGAAAAATACCCAGGAGCGCGATAGTACCAAATCTGCGATGATTTGAAGCGGCAATCAAACTCGGGTGTCGGGCCAAACAGCTCACGAACGCCATCCTGAGTCATACTCAGTTGAAGTCCTCGATAGCGCGCAAGAATACCCAACCCGAAGAGTTGTCAAGCAGATAGGCTCCGCCCAGAAATGAGGAAAAGAAAAACGCCACGAGCAGCAACAATTGTGTTGTTGGCTTGCTGAATCGCACGGCGTTTGCCGAGAGAAGCGACACCATTTTCACGCAAGTTCGAAGATGACCTCGATTTCGACCGTGATGTTCCCGGGCAATACCACCGCGCCCGACGGCGCTGCGCGCTCCGACCCCCAAGTCGTCGCCCCAGATGTCTCGGAACAATTCGCTGCAGCCGTTGATAACCGCCGGCTGCTGATAAAACTCGGGCGTGCAATTCACCAGGCCGAGCACTTTCACAACACGCTTTATCCGGTCAAGACTCCCCAAATGGGCCCGCAGCGAGGCCAGGATCGCCAGTCCGGTTTGCCGGGCCGCCGCATAGCCTCCGGTCACGTCCACTTCGGCCCCCACGCGGCCCGCTGAGCATCTTGCCGTCGGGCAACAACGGGCCGTGACCCGAAACGTAGACCATGCGGTCCACCACCACCACCGGCTTGTAGACGCCGGCCGGCTTCGGAGCCGGCGGCAGCACGAGATTCAATTCCTGCAAACGGTTTTCGGCACTCATGGGGTTGGTCCTCTAGGATGAAATTCGGAATGCGGAAGTTCCGAATTCAGCATTTCCACGTCACTCGATCACTTTGTTCAACGCATATTCGACGATGCCCCGCGCCCCGGCGGCTTTAAGGCGGGGAATAATGTTCCGCACCACGCATTCGTCGAGCACCGTGTTCACGTCCACCCAGCGTTCGTCGGCCAGGCTCGATACGGTCGGCTGCTGCATCGCGGGAAGCAGCGCGAGCACTTGCTGCAACTGGTCGCGCGGCACATTCATCATCAGCCCCACCTTGCCTTCGGCGGCCATCGCGCCGCGCAGCATCAAGACCATGTCGTCGATCTTTTGCCGTTTCCACGGTTCGGCGTACGATTGCCGATTGGCGATAAACCGGGGCGTGCTCACCAGCACTTCGTCGAGGATGCGCAACTGATTCGCCCGCAGCGAGCTCCCCGTCTCGGTGACTTCCACGATCGCGTCCGCCAGCCTCGGAGCCTTGACCTCCGTGGCTCCCCAACTGAACTCCACCTTGGCCTCCACACCATGCCGGGCCAGGTAGCGCTCGGTCAATCCAACGGCTTCGGTGGCGATACGCTTGCCGGCCAGATCCTGCACGCTCTTAAAGGGCGAATTCTCAGGCACGCACAACACCCAGCGAACCGGCCGGCGGCTGACTTTGGAGAAAATCAACTCCGCCACTTCGTGAACGTCGGCGCCGTTCTCCACAATCCAGTCGTAGCCCGTCAGCCCGGCGTCCAGCACGCCGTTTTCGACATAACGGGCCATTTCCTGGGCGCGGATCAGCAGGCACTCGATCTGCTCGTCGTCGATGGTCGGAAAATAGCTGCGCGCGTGAAAGGTGATTTTATAGCCGGCCCGGTGAAACAAATCCGCCGTGGCTTCTTGCAAGCTGCCGGCAGGAATCCCAAGTTTGAGAGACGTCGTCATGATTTTTTATATACACTTCCCGGGTCAAACACGCGCTCGCCAACCACTTGCAGTCCGCCGGGCGTTACCTGCCGAAAAAAGCAACTGGCGTAACCCTCGTGACAGGCGGCCCCGCCCACCTGCCGGACCTTGAGCAGAATCGTGTCGGCGTCGCAATCCAGGTAAATACCCTCGACGATCTGCACGTGGCCGCTCTCTTCGCCTTTGCGCCACAGCTTGCGGCGGCTGCGGCTGTAATAGACGGCCCGCCCGGTGGCCAGGGTCTCGGCATAACTTTCCGAATTCATATAAGCCA
The DNA here is from genome assembly GCA_963807715.1 of uncultured Planctomycetia bacterium. Taxonomy (GTDB): domain Bacteria; phylum Planctomycetota; class Planctomycetia; order Pirellulales; family PALSA-1355; genus CAWECK01. The sequence continues at coordinate 1,084,723 of CAWECK010000002.1, read as the reverse complement.
GCATCAACACGGCGCCGGTCTCGGCGTCCTGAGCAATGGCCGGCAACAAGCCGTCCCCTTTGGAAAAGTCGGGCTCACTCGCAGGTTCAGCACACAAAGCAGAAAACTCCTTAATCAGCGCCGTGAACGGAAACCCCTAACATACTTGCCGGGATGCCGCGCGGCCAGTTGGAGAATATCCCCCGGCTCACGCCAGGGACCCGGGTACACGTCACTCGGGCGGCGCAGCTGGTCCCGGCCGATGCAACCAATCCGCGCAACAGGTAGCACCCCCCCATCTCCTACCAGACCTATAGCCTGCATTTGCTTGAGCCATATAGAGTTACTTGCGACCTCGTTCCGATCAATTAGAGCGTCGGCCATGCCGGGGCTCCTGCGAGCCTTGAGCTCTCTTGTGCGACGGCGCGCCAAGTCAGCCGACTCCGCCTGTGCCGCGGCCCCGCAGGATGCTCAACACCGGGCCACGCGCACTCCCTGCTATTAATGCATCGCACAAACCTGGAAACTCGGTGTCCGAGCCGCGGCTCGTTTTGGCTGTGCAACCGCAGACCGTGCGGTCACCGCAAGCCGGCCGTCGGACGCCACGCAACAAAGGAGTGGTTTTGAATACGTCGCTTACCGTCTTGCTGCCCGTTTACAATGCCCAGGAACGCATTGCCGATCAGGTCGAGCGGTTGCTCGATGTTCTGCCGGAAATGAGCCGGCAATTCGAGCTCGTGATCGTCGACGACGGCTCGACGGACGACACCTCCGACATTGCCTACGAGCTGGCGACCTATTTTCCACAGGTCAATCTCGTTAGGCATCCGGTGCGTCTGGGCTTGGAAGAATCGATCCAGACGGGTCTGGACGCTTCGACCGGTGAAGTTGTGTTCGTCGGCGACCAGCAGTACGGCATCGCCGTCGAAGATTTGCAAAAGCTCTGGCAAGTGCACGACGACCAGAACCTGATCGTGGCCCGCCGTAAAGACAGTCTTTCGAGCGGCGCCAATTGGATGAGCAAGCTGCTCGCCCGCAGCCAGCAGCGACAAACCCAAGCGGCCGCCTCGCGCGTCGGGGTGCAAATGATCCGCCGCGACAACTTGAAAAATCTTCAGGAGGGCGCGGGACAAGCGATCGCCCTCACCCGCCGCGTGGATGCCTCCAAATCGAGCCAACCGGCTGCCGGAAAGTCAACCGGCCCGAAGTACCTCAACCAGGTCAAGCGATTCGCGCTGGGCGAATAGCCCCCAGGAAACGATGCTGCGGGCTCCTATCCTTCGTACGCTTCCTGCCTTCCCAATAAAAACCCGTCCCTGTTTGTCCGAGTCTTCCCCCTGCGAAATCGGTCGGCTAGTTCGCCCGCAGTTGCGCAGCGTGCCGCTCGGCGCAAGCCGCCACGATTTTTTCGCGAATCGCATCGGCCTCTTCGCCGGTCAGAGTCCCTTCGGCCGACCGCAAGGTAAGCGTCAGCAGCAGGCTCTTTTTTCCAGGGCCCAGCCGTTCGGCACTCCGGTAGACGTCTTGCAACGCGAGATGTTCGGCGTAGGGAACTGAAACTTGCCGGACCGTCTGCGCCACGTCCGCCCACAGCACCGCTTCGTCCACCACCAGGTTCAGATCGCGTGAGACCGCCGGAAACGCTGATAGCCGGCCCGCCTGTGGAATCAGTTGTGCGATCTCCAACAGGACCGAAAGCTGGAACTCGGCCACGGTGGCGGGCCCGCGCAGATCGAATTCCTTACGTCCGCGCGAGTTCACTTCTCCGAGGTATCCCAGCAGTCGCTCGCCAGCGCCGGCAACCGAGAGCCACAACTCGCTGGAGCGGTCTGTCTCCAGCAGCGGCTGGGTTGTTGGTCTGACGGCCAGTTCCGCCTCCGGACTGAGCAGCATCAGCAGCCCCTCAATAACACCCTTCACTTTGAAATAATCGCCGCCACTAACGAGCGCGATCATCGTCTCTTCGACGGGCAAGCTGGCTGCATCCGCTGCTATTTGGCGGCTTTCGCCGCAGGGCAAATAAACTTTGGCCACCTCGAACAGTTCGATCACCGGATTCGACAACGCTTCGTTGGTCTGCCGCACACCCAGCAAGCTGGGAACCAGGCTGCGGCGCAGCCGGTCGGCTCGCCTTAGCACGGGCGTGGACGCGCGCAGCGGCGGCTGGCTGGTCCAGGGGCTGAAGGCATCGGACCACGCTTCTTCCACCGCGCTCAACGTCAGCGCCTCGTTGTAGCCGGACGCCGTGAGCACGTGCCGCACCTTGGCTAGCACGCGGTCCTCGCGCGTGCGATGGCTGGGGGCCATGGGCACCCGCACGTCCTCGGGAATTTTGTCGTAACCGTGGATGCGGGCCACTTCTTCGACCAGGTCGATTTCGCGCGTCAGGTCGCCCCGCCAGGACGGTGGCACGACGATCACCTGGCCTCCGGCCGCCACCACTTCGCGGCAGCCCAAAGCGGCCAGAATTCGCTGGGCTTCGGCCGGCTCGACGTGGATTCCGAGGATCCGTCGCAACTGGTTGAAACGGAGCGTAATCGGCTGGCGCGGAGCCGGCGGAGTGCCGATGTCGAGAATACCCTCGGCCAACTCGCCGCCGGCGATTTGCAGAATTAATTCGCAGCAGCGCCGGCTGGCCCAATCGATACCCTGCGGATCAAGACCGCGCTCGAACCGATACGACGAGTCGCTGTGCAGGTTGAGCCGGCGGGCCGTCGACCGAATGGTGATGGGAGCGAAGGCCGCGCTTTCGATCAGGACGTCGCGCGTTGCGCTGGTCACTTCGGTCTCGGCTCCGCCCATCACGCCCCCCAGCGCCACTGGACGCCGCGCGTCGGCGATGACGCACATGTCGGCGTCCAGTGTGTAGTTCTTGTGATTGATGGCCTCGAGCACTTCGCCGTTACGGGCCCGCCGCACGACGATTTGCCGGTCGCTGAGTTTTTGCAAATCGAACGCGTGCAGTGGTTGGCCGCATTCCATGAGGACGTAGTTCGTGATGTCCACGACATTGTTGATCGCCGTGATGCCAATCGTGGCTAGACGATTTCGCAACCAGGCCGGGCTGGGGCCGATTTTTACGGCCCGAATCACTCGCGCCGTATAGCGCGGACAGAGGTCGGAACAATCGAGCAGCACGGAAGCCAATTCTGCGACCTTTGATGCGGAGAAGCGGGGAGCGGCCGCCGGCAACTGCAACGTGCGATTCCACAGAACGGCGACTTCGCGTGCGATACCCAGATGCCCCAGGCAATCAGGCCGGTTACTGGTGACTTCGAGATTGATGGCCCAATCCGGGCCGACCGCAACAGTGCCGTCATGGTTCAAGCCGGCCATCATCAGCCGGTCCGCCAATTCGGCGACCGTCATGTCCAGCGCGACGTACTCATTGAGCCAATCCCAGGAAACGAGCATAACAAGGCAATTTTCTTAGCGTGGAGCCACAGTTAAATGTAGAAGGGTCAAACGAAGAAGTTTTTATAAGGAAGGCAGGAAAACAGGAGAAGCACAAGAGGGGAGGAAGCTATGGGAATTGCAAGCCAAAGCCCAGGGATTGCATCCCTGGGTACTCAAACTAACCCAGGGATGCAATCCCTGGGCTTTGGCCAGTACTCTTCCTGCTTTTTTTCCTTCTTTCCTGTCCTGTCTTCCTGCCTTCCTTATAAAAATCTCTGCTTCCGAATTCCCCCGCGTAGCGCTTGTTAGACGAATTGTTGCAAAAAGCGGATGTCGTTTTTATAGAAGTCGCGGATGTCGGTCACGTGGTGGCGGCGGGCGCAGACCCGTTCCACTCCGAGGCCAAACGCGAATCCGGTCACTTCCTCGGGATCGTAACCGACGGCCAGGAGCACGTTCGGATCGACCATGCCGGCGCCACCCATCTCGACCCAGCGAATTCCCCCTGGCACGTTCGGGTCGGGCCAGCTCATATCCACTTCCACGCTGGGCTCGGTAAACGGAAAAAACGACGGCCGGAAGCGAATGTGAACGTCGCTCCCCAGGAAGCTGCTGGCGAACAGCCGGAGCACGCTCTTTAAATCGGCCATCGTCACCTGCCGATCGACGAGCAGTCCCTCGATCTGATGAAACATCGGGTAATGCGTGGCATCGGCCGTATCAGGCCGATAAACGCGGCCCAGCGAGATGATCCGCACCGGCGGTTGGCGGTTCTCCATCACGCGGATCTGTACCGTGCTGGTTTGGCTGCGCAACAACAAGGGCGCAGCCGCGCCCGCCGACGTGCCCACGCCAGCAGTTGCCAAGTAGAAATTTTCCAGCGGATCACGGGCCGGATGGGCGGCCGGAATGTTCAGGGCTTCGAAGTTGTGCCACTCGTCTTCGATTTCCGGACCCGAGGCGACCGTGAATCCCAGGCGGCCCATGATCTCCTTGAGCTCCTCAATGGTCTGGGTCAGCGGGTGCAATCGCCCCAGCCGCGACTGGCGACCCGGCAGAGTCCGGTCGAACGGCTCCCGATCGGCCGCCTGGGTGGCGGCGTTTGTCAACCGCTCCTTGGCGGCGGAAAAGACGGCTTCAATTTGATTTTTGATTTCGTTGAACCGCTTGCCGCCGACGGGCTTCTCGTCCGCGGTAAGCGTGCCAAGTCCCTTTTGCACGGACTTGAGCCGGCCGCTCTTGGCCCCCAAAAAATCGACCCGGGCAGCTTCCAGGACGTCAGCATCCACGGCCGCGCCGAAGGCAGCCTGGGCGGCTGCCGCAAGTTGATCGAGTTCGGCCAGAAATTCAGCTAGAGCCATCGCGGCCTCGGAAAGAATCCCGGATTTCGATTTACCGTTTGGACTCGGCCAAATCCGAAATCATCCAGCCGAAATCAAGAACTGCCCGCCGCTACGGCCGCCTTTTTGGCTACCTTTTTTTCCGGCTCCAGGGCTGCTTTGACCTGCGCGACAATGGCGGCAAAGCCATCCGGATCGCGGACGGCAATGTCTGCTAGCATTTTGCGGTCGAGTTCGATGCCGACCTTATTCAGTCCGTAGATGAACTCGCTATAACGCAGCCCGTGCTCGCGGGCGGCGGCGTTGATGCGGATGATCCACAACTCGCGGAATTCGCGTTTGCGGACGCGGCGGTCGCGGAAGGCGTACACGCCAGCGCGGATGAGGGTTTCCTTGGCGGTGCGTAACAGATGATTACGGCCGCCGACGTAACCTTTGACCTTCTTGAACAGCCGGCGCTTGGATTTATTGCGCGCGGCACCCTTGATCGTCCTCATGGCTCTCTACTCTCCCAGTTCGCAAGTCAAGGCCCCTGTCCCTTCGGATCAGCTCCGAGATCAGGACAGGCGTTCTCCAGCCCGCATGCGTCAGTAATGGAAACTGCTGATTTCTGAAGGCAACTTTGGAGTTCGTATTTCAGAAATCAAACGTTTAAAAATCGCGTCTCTAGCAAGCGCCTCTAATATCTAATAACTGTAACCGTTGAGCATCGTCGTAATTTGCGTCGTAAATTCCTCGTGGAGCACGGTGGTGCCCCGGCGATTGCACTTCATCTTGTGCGTCTTATGGCTGGCCAAGTGGCTCGTGCCGGAACAGCGGTGCTTGATTTTGCCCTTGGCCGTGAGGCGGAACCGCTTCTTGATGCCCTTGTGGGTCTTTTGCTTTGGCATGGGATCACTTGGTCGCTGGAGGCTATTTTAGGAACTTTATCGACGTATTCGTAATTCGGCCTCGGCCAGCGAGACCGCAAATTGCACAAAACAGAATCCGCCATTATAGGATCTTTCGTCCCAAGCAAAAGCCCGGCTCCGCTGAATTCCAACAACCTTTTGAAATCCCCACGGATTGGTGGAGCGAACTCTCGGAACGAAGAAAAAAACAGCAAGAGTGCTGGCTAAAAACCAGGATTGCATCCCTGGGTTCTCAAACTAGCCCAGGGATGCAATCCCTGGGCTTTAGCTTGCAATTCCCTTAGTTTTCTCCTTCTTGTTCTTTTCCTGTTTTCCTTATAAAAATTTTTCGTTCTTTGTTTAGCTGCGGCTCAGCGCGTCGAGAAACTCGCCGTACGCCGCGAATCGGCCAGCCGGGCACACACCGCCAGAATCCGCGACACGGCTTCGGCTATGTCTCCCCGCGTCGTGGACGCTCCCAGGCTAAAACGTAGGGAACTGGAGAGGATCTCCGCGTCGACCCCCATGGCTTTGAGCACATGAGACGGTTCGCTGGAGCCGCTGGCACAGGCACTGCCGGTGGAACAGGCGATGCCAGCCAGATCGAGGGCCATGTGCAGGGCCTGACGATCCAGCCCCCGGAAAGCCAGGTTCGCGGTATGCGGAAGCCGCGCCGACTCGGCGCCGTTGACGACCAGTCCCGGAAACCCAGCGGTTAGCCCGGCTTCCAGGCACTCACGAAGTTCTTCCAAGCGCTGCCGGCGGGCCGCGGCCTCCGCGTGGCACAGTTCCAGCGCCCTGCGAAAACCGACCGCTAACACCAGGCTTTCGGTCCCGGGCCGCAGAGCCTGCTGTTGAAAGCCGCCAAAAAACAGCGGAGCCAGGGACACTCCGTGCCTTAAAACGAGCGCCCCGATTCCGACCGGACCATGCAGCTTGTGGGCACTGAGGCTCATCGCCCAGACGCCTAATTTGCGAAAGTCGAACGGCAGCTTCCCAAGTACCTGCACCGCATCGGTGTGCAGCGCCACGCCGGCCGACTCGCAGAGGGCCGCCGCCTTATCCACCGGTTGCAATACGCCGGTCTCATTGTTGCCCAGTATGATGCTGACCAGCCGCGTGCGTTCGCTCAGTAAACTTCGCAGTTCGCCAAGGTCGATAACCCCACCACGAGAGACGCCCAACCGATGCACCGTCCACCCCAGCCGCTGGAGATGCTCCGCCGGCCCTAACACGCTCGGATGCTCGATGGCCGAGACAACGATCTCGCCAGGCGCGTCCGAAGTAAGTTCGATGGATGCCGACGAGGGGCGTGCGAGCGGAGTAGTACGGCCTGCGCCGGCCGCCAGTCCGAGAATCGCCAGATTGTTGGCCTCGGTCCCTCCGCTAGTAAATAGGACCCGATCCGGCTGCCGGCCGGTCATCCTGCGCCGACGAGCCGTCCGATCGTTTCGCATGCCTCGTCCAGCACCTGCCGAGCCCTTCGCCCCAGGTGATGTTGACTGGCCGGATTGCCATGCCCCGCCGCCTGGCATTCGGCCATGGCCGCGGCGACTTCCGGCAACAACGGCGTCGTGGCGTTGTGATCGAGATAGATGGTGTCGGTCATCCCCGGATGTCCGGATAGTTCAGGTGCGACGGAATAGGCCCGATTGATGCGATATAAAAATCGCAGCGGTGGTGTATTTTAGCCGTTGCTGGGCTGATTGATGCCGCCCAGCGCCTTCGCGCCGCGAAATTATTTCCCATCGGCGACTCGCCCGGCCCTAAAAGCGCGTCCCTACGGCACGCTTCTAAGGCACGATGGCGAAAATCCGGGCCTGGCCGCCGCTGCCGGTTTCGATCTTAATCGGCGCAACGACCAGGTAGAAGTCGCGCGGCGGCAACTCGTTCAGATGGGCCACGTTCTCCAGGCCGTAGCGGCCGGCGGTGCCAATCAGGTGGTGGACCTCGAAATCTCGCGATAATCCATAGTCGACGCTGAGCGTATCAATGCCGATGCCGCGGATGTCGCGCTCGGCGAGTAACCATCGAACGGCGGCGGCTGAAAAACCGGGGAAGTGCAAAGCGCCCCAGCACATCCAAGCCCTGATAGCGCTCGGGGTGATTCCAATGCCGGCCCCAACCGGTGTGCAACAAAACGACCGCGCCACGGGGAATACGGCCGTGAGCCACCTCCCACTGCTGGACATCTTCCAACCGCAGACGATAGTCCGTGTCCAACGACGCCGGCCCCGACACATCGAGCACCACACCCGGCGCAAACAATTGTTCGGGCCGCAACTGATCGACCGAGATGCCGCGGGCCTCGAAGTGGCTGGGCGCGTCCAGGTGCGTCCCCAGGTGTTCCGGCGTGGAATACGCTTTCGACAAGACGCCATCTTTATCCAACGTGGCCAGCGTCTCCAGTTGGAAGGGCTTGTACCTCAGGCCGGGCCAATAGGCGCTCTCCCGATTGAGGGTCCAGGTCAGGTCCAGCAACTTCAGCTTGCCTTGGCACAGTTGTTCGAGCGTTGCCTGCCGATCCGGCTCGGTCGCTTGGGCCGCGCTGACGAGGTTGGCGCCGGTCGCCGAGGGGGACGACGGCCGCTCTTGATCGTCCAACAAGCGAGCTACGACGCAGCCTGCGGCCAGACACATTCCCAGGACAAGGCCTCGATGCATAAATGCGATTCCCGAAAGGCTTGCAAATGGCCAACTAGGGAAAGCCTAGCATTGGCAGCGGGGCTCCGCGACTGGGCGGCGGGGCCGTTGCTGCCGGTTTTAATTGGGGAGGGAAGACCCAGGAATGGCAATTCCTGGGCTTTATGATGCGTCCTGCGCTGGATTACGAGTGCCGGGCTTTATTTCGTGATGGCGCGCTGACCGGGTGGGCTACAGGAAGAGGGCCGCTTCGGCGGTCAGACCGGGTCCGAACGCCAGCGCCACGTACGGCCGCGGGGCCTGACTGCGCTGCAGCCGCTCGACAATGAACAACACGGTCGGCGACGACATGTTGCCGCATTCAGACAGCACCTGCCGCGAAACGCTAGCCACCGGCCCCATTCGCAGGCTTTCTTCCACGGCCGACAGTATCCGCGGGCCGCCGGGATGAATTGCCCAGGAGCCGACACGCTCCACGGATAAGCCGTGGCTGGCCAGCCACTCGTCCAGCCAGGGCCGCAAATGGTTTTTGATCAGGTCCGGCACCTTGGCCGAGAGGGTCATTTCAAATCCATGATCGCCGACCTTCCAGCCGATCGCCTCGCGTGAATCGGGCAGCACGCAAGAGCCGGTTGCCGCGACGGTTAAGCCCTCGTACCCCACGCCGCCGCCGACCAATGCCGCGGCACCATCCGCAAACAGGGCGTTGCCCATGAAGTGTTCGGGGTCCCAGGGAAACCGATAGTGCAGGCTGCACAATTCGACGGCCAGCATCAGGACGCGCGCCTCGGGATCGGCGGTCGCTAGGGCAAGAGCGGTCCGCATTCCATTAATCGCACCGTGGCAACCCATAAATGCCACGTTGATCCGCTCGGTCCTCGGCGAGAGCTTCAGGCGATCGATCAACTCGATATCAATGCCCGGAGCGAAGAACCCCGTGCAAGAAACGGTAACCAGGTGCGAGATTCGCTTCGCCGGAACCCCGCACGCGAGTAGGGCCCCGGTTGCCGCGCGAACCGCCAGCGGACCAGCATGCTGCTCGTACATCTGCATTCGCTCGGATGTCGTGGGCCCCATTTCGGTCGCGACGGCGATGGCTCCCTCGGAGGAGGATTCGACCCAGTTCAAGGCGAATTCGTGGGGCACCACGCAGTGGCGGGTTGCAACGCCCGCCCGGCGATAGATCACTTTTAGGATGCGGGCTTGCTCCGCCGTTTGGCAGCAAATGCGGTGCGCGATGGCCGCCGCGTCTTTCTGTGTCAGAACATATTCCGGCAACGCGGTTGCCAAACCCAAGATGTTAAGACCCATGAATCCTCTCGATCTCATTGCGGCAAGCGGTGTTCGGTCTTTCAAGGGATTTTTAATTGATCGACAACAAGGATTGAGCCCCCCTCAGTTATGGCCCGACACAGAAGATGCAGCCGACTGGAGCAAATCGTACGCCGCAATAGGTTTGCGCCAGTGGCAATCGGTCTCTGGCTTTCCACTATAATTGGACTCAACGCCGAGCGTTAGGAATCCAGGTCAATAGCAAGCGGGTTGGCCAGCGGCGCTGGATGGTCGTGCCGACTATGCCAGCTTTTTGGCAGAGATCGGCAGCTTCCTGCACGCTGAAGGCAGCGGCGATTGACGCGGGCCCATCCAAGTGAACCACCGCCGATCGCGAAAGGAGCCGGCACGCCGCTTGGGCCAGAAGATATCCGCTCCGGCTGCGATGTAAGTCGTTAACTAACAGCAGGTCCGATGCGGCGGCCGCCATCTTCCTGAGTAGGGCCACGGCGGAGGTTTCGTCCAGATGATGCAGAAAGAGCGAGCACGTGACGACCTGAAAATCCGTAGGCAGCGGGTCCGTCAGCACGTCCGCCTGGGCAAACTCGACTTGCCCGTCGGTTTCCTTAGCCCGCTCGCGCGCCATCGCAATCGCCAAGGGGCTGCGCTCCAAGCCTAATACGCGAAGCCGCACGCCTGCCCGAGCAGCGCGGTGCCATAAACCGACCGCCACGTCCCCACCGCCACTAGCCACATCCAAGAGCGACAGAGTGCGCGAGGATTGAGCTAGATCGCTGATTTTGGCCCAGAGGATGCCGGCGCTGAAGCTGACGCAATTGAGCGTTCTAAGCCCCGTCAGAGCGTGCCGGTGCCGGGCCGGGTCCAGCCCAAGGTCGTCCATGACCTCCGGCTCCAGCCGACGACTGGTTAGGTCGGGAAACAGCGCCATGGCCCTCAATGCTCATCGAATTCCGATGTTCGCGCAAATTGAGTGCCGGCGGCACGCGACTCACGAAACGCCAAAGTTGTACTGGAGCGCTGCTCGATGCCGCTCTCGCGACGAACCGATTACAGCTTGCCCACCTTGGCAATCAGGTCGGCCGTGCGGCAACTGTAGCCCCATTCATTATCGTACCAGGCCACGGTTTTCAGCAAATTGCCGTCCATTACCTGGGTAAAGTCGGCCGCGAAAATGCTGCTGTGCGGGTTGCCGATAATGTCGCTCGAAACGATCGCGTCTTCCGTGTATTCCAGAATTCCCTTGAGCGGGCCGGCGGCGGCCTCTTTCAAGGCGGCATTCACTTCCGCCGCGGTGACATCGCGGCTCATGAGCGACGTCAAGTCGACCACGCTGCCGGTCGGCACGGGCACGCGAAGCGAGATGCCGGTGAGCTTGCCCTGCAGGGCCGGAATTGCGAGGCCCACGGCCTTGGCGGCGCCCGTCGTGGTTGGGATGATGTTTTGTGCGGCGGCCCTCGACCGATACAGGTCGTCGTGCGGCAGATCCTGCAGACGCTGATCGTTCGTGTAAGCATGTACTGTGGTCATCAGACCTTTGACGATGCCGAACTTTTCGTGCAGCACCTTGGCCAGCGGGGCCAGGCAGTTGGTCGTGCAACTGGCGTTCGAAATGCACTTCATCGACGCGGTAAGTTTGTCGTCATTGACACCGAGAACGCAGGTCAGGTCGGCGCCGTCTTTCGCCGGAGCGCTCAGCACGACGCGCTTGGCGCCGGCCTTCAGATGCGTGTCGTAGCCGGCCTTGAACTTGCCGTCTTTCGTCGATTCACGAGCGGTAAAGATGCCCGTGCTCTCGACGACAACGTCCACGTTCAACTCACCCCAGGGCAACGTGGCCGGATCGCGGACAGCCAGAGCCTTGATATGCTTGCCGTCGACAATCAGCTCCTTGTCGTTGTATTCGACCGTGCCCGGGTAGCGGCGATGGGTGCTGTCGTATTTGAGGAGCGTCGCCAGCGTGCGGTTATCCGTCAAGTCGTTGACGGCCACGACCTCGAACTCGTTTTTGCGGGCCATCAGGTTGCGGAAGACGAGGCGGCCGATGCGGCCGAAACCATTGATACCAACACGAATTGCCACAGCACTCTCCTTTTCCAAGAACAACTAGCGACGGCACAGGCAAATTGGACGCAGTACCCGCCCCGGGACGCAAACAGGACTCTGTTAAGTGGGCAAAGCTTCTAGCACGCGATCAAGTCGCGAATTATACTGGCCTTGCCGCTTGGCGGCAATTGGCCAACCCCTGGCGACGGAGAACCTGCGGGCGTGCCGCTCCGCAGACCCAAGGAGGCAGCCGTCCGTGGGTCAGCGTTTGTTTAATTCCACGTCATTTTCCAGTTAGCCCCTGGGTTAACGGTTCTCAGGAGATGCACTGGCCACCATGCCTGATGAACGCGAACAACTTTTGGCCACCCTCGACCAATTGCGGCTGCGACTGGACCAGATCCCCTCGCTTCCTCCGGCGACCGTCGCCAAGCTGCGCGCGACGCTGGCCGATATTGAAGCCGCGCTGGCCGGAAAAAAATCAACCAGCGAGCACGGCTTAGGCGAGCGGCTCAACCAGGCGGCCCTCGAATTCGAGGCCTCTCACCCCGTACTCTCGGGCACCCTGGGGGGCATCATTGACGCTCTCGGCCGGATGGGAATCTAACCGCCCTATCGAAGTTACGATCGATCAACTCTCGCGACGTGTGGCTTGGCTCGGCCCCGCTAGCACGCACTTGATCGGCCCGACAGCCGCTGCCATATTGACTGAACATTCATCTACCACCGAGCACGATTCGCAGTGGAACCGCAATCACGGAGTAAGTCATGACGGGAGTCCTCGAAGACGGCTTCACGCGGAACCGGTCCCTGTTCGATGCAGTGCAGCCGGAATGTCTGCTGCTGCAGCTTACGATCGAAGATCGAGAAATGATCGACGATCTGTGCTGCTATCCCGAAGGGCGCGAGCGCGAGCACTTCGCCCTCAGCGCGCTGCGGATCGGCATGCTGGCTTTGCGGCAAGCGCGCGGCCGGATCGACGTCGACCTGATCCAGCGCGAAACTCGCCAGATGCTCACCACGCTGGAACTCAAGTTCACGGACCATGCCCGGCGAATCAACGATGATCTGGCGGGCGCCCTGCGGGATTATTTCGATCCGGAAAGTGGCCGGTTCCACGAGCGGGTCAAACGGTTGGTCGAAAAGGATGGCGAGTTAGACCGTGTGTTGCGGGCCCAGGTCGGCACGCAGGACTCGGAGCTTTGCAAGACGCTGCTGGCCCACGTCGGCGAACAAAGCCCGCTGATGCGGCTGTTAAAACCGGACGAATCGCAGGGGCTTTTGGCGGCGCTCGCGATTCGGTGGGAGAACAATTGCGGCAGCAGCGAGATCGAGTGCTGAGTGAGTTTTCGCTCAATAACAAAGAAGGAGCCCTGTCGCGGCTCGTCCGTGAGCTGACGGACAATCACGGCCAATTGACCGAACAACTGCAAGGGAAAATCGACGAAGTCGTCAAGGAGTTTTCGCTCGCCGACGAGTCTTCGTTCTTCTCACGCTTGCAAAAGACCTTGGACCTGACCAGCCAGGCGATCCACACGAACCTGACGCTGGACGACGAGCAATCGTCGCTGGCCCGGCTCAAACGCGAGCTGTTGACCATTCTGGACAAGCACACGCAGACCAATGCCGTCTTTCAGGAAGAGGTGAAAGTGGCCCTGGCTCAGATGAAGGCCCGCCGCGAAGAGGCGGCCCGCTCGACGCGGCATGGTCTGGTCTTTGAGGACGCTCTGTGCGAGCTGCTGGAGCGAGTGGCGCAGCAACACGGCGACGTGGCCCGCCGCACGGGCAACAACACCGGCTTGATCAAGAATTGCAAAATCGGCGACTGCGTGTTGGAACTCGGCCCCGATACGGCCGCGCCGGGAGCTTTGATCGTCGTCGAAGCCAAGGAAAAGGTCGGCTGCACGCTGGCCGACGCCCGCGCGGAAATCGAACAGGCTCGCAAAAACCGGGACGCCCCAGTCGGCCTGTTCGTGTTTTCCAAGCAGAGCGCGCCGGCAGGCTATGAAGAAGTCGCCCGCTACGGCAACGACGTGTTCGTAGTTTGGGACGCCGAAGACCCGGCCACCGATCTGCATCTGAAGATTGGTTTGACGTTGGCCCGCGCCCTCTCCGTGCGTTCGGCCCGGCAAACCGAGGCCCAAGTGGCCGACTTTGCCGCGATTACGGAGGCCATCCTGGAGATCGAAAAGCAATCTCGCTTTCTTAACGAGGTTTCCACGTCGGCCGAAACCATCAAGTCCGGCAGCGAAAAGATTCTGGAGCGCGTTCGCAAGACGCGGGCCTCGCTGGAGCGACAGGTGGAAACTCTGCAAGAGAAGATCGCCACGCTGCGGCATTCCCTCGAAATGCCGGCCGCCGGATAAACATTGACGCTACGCCCGCAGAAAATGCGGCCATATCGCATCGCTTACGAACAGCCCGGCGCGCGTTAGCTGGACGCGCTCGCCGTCGTCTCGCAGCAGCCCCGCGGCAGTGAACCGGGCAAGCGGAACGGCCACAAGTGCGTCGATCGTGTAGCCGGTCCGCGATTGGAAGTTGCTTCGCCGGACTCCTTCGAGTCGCCGCAAACCGAAGACGAGTTGTTCGCGGGCCCGATCGATAGGAGCCAGGGTCTCGGTTTCCGCCACGGGAGATCGCCCGGTGAGAACCCGTTTGAGATAGGTTGTCGTGCTGCGGTGGTTCATCTCGCGCCGGCCGTTGACGTAGCGCACGGCCCCCGGCCCCGCGGCGTAGTAGCTGTCGCCGGCCCAATAAGCTTCGTTGTGCCGGCAGCGATGGCCCGGCTGGGCGAAGTTCGACACTTCGTAATGTTCGAAGCCTGCCGTGGTGAGCGTGTCGATCGCGGAGGCATACAGGGCGAGCTCCAATTCCTCATCCATGCGCGCGATGGCTCCATGCTCAAGGCGGCTCCAAAACGATGTCCCTCGCTCGAAGGTCAGGCCATACGTGGAAACATGGTTCGGCCGGATTGCCAAAGCCCGGGCGAGATCCGCTTCCCAAATCACCCTCGTCTCGCCCGGTACGCCGAAAATCAGATCGAGCGAAACGGACGGGAAAGTGGCCATTGCGATTTCACAGGCTCGCCGCGCGACGTCACCACTGTGATCACGCTCGAGCAGGCGTAGTTTGTCGGCGTTGAACGATTGAACGCCCAAGCTCAGCCGCGTCACGTCATGATCGGCCAAGAGCGCCGCCAGGCTGGGCGTTATATCCACTGGGTTCGCCTCAACGCTGAACTCGTAACCGTCGGCCAGAACAAAGGTCTCGCGCAGCAACGCCAGGAGCCGCTGAAGAGCCGCCGCGGGCAAATGCGTCGGGGTGCCGCCCCCGATAAACAGGGTGTCCAATTCCAACGGGCCGCCGAGCGAGGCAAGTTCGATCTTAATCGCCTGCAAATAGGCCTCTACCAGTTCTTCGCGTCCGGCGACCAGCGTAAAATTGCAATATCCGCAACGATGCGCGAAAAAGGGACGTGAATGTAAGCCGCGCGTGCTAAAGGGATCTCAATGGCCATGTTGGCTATTCTAGCGGCCGCCACCGCCGAGAGCACGCCGGAGCGACAGAAAGGCCCGCAGGGCGGCTGAGCTGGCAGGTTCCGGTTATGCCGACGGGCGGCATTTGCGGGGCCACGAAGTGACTTCGCACCTACAAAAAAGCTGTCAAAAGTGACGCGGCCAATTTGCAACGCCGCCACGAAGGACCACAATGAATAGAGCGGCGATAATGACCACGACGGCGGCGGCACCCCAGCAGAATAATTTCCATTGGAGGCGCACCCATGTTTCGTTGTTCTACCCCCTTGATGTATGCCGGGTGTTCCGCCGGGGTGATGCTGATCGGAGTCGCGCTGCTCTCGCGGCCAACACCTTCGACGGCGCAGGCGGCGGACGACCCGGCCACGCCGACGCCCGCGAAAGCCGCTCCCGGCTCGAAAGACAGGGAGCCTGAGCTGGCCGCTGAACAGCAGGCGCTGAATGTCAAGTACGCGGAAACCTTTCTACAACTCTCCCAGGTCAGCTTGCAAAAGGCGATGGATTACAATCGCCGGGTGCCGGGAGGCTTTTCCGAGGCCGAGGTCGACCGCTTGCGACGCATCGTGGCCTTCGGGGAAGAGCGGCTGCAATGGGTCAAAAACGCCGGCCGCAAGCAGGCGGATGCCAACATCTTCACGGCCGAGGTGTCGTTGCGATCGGCCGAGCAAAACTATCAAAAAGCCATGAACGCGAATACCCGCGTGCCAAGCGCGGTGAGTTCCCTGGAAATCGAGCGATTACGATTGATCGCGGAACTAGCGCGACATGAGCATGCAAAAAGCGCGTCTGGCGGCGGAAACCAATTCCCCGGTGGATGACGTCCAATGGGAACTCGACCAACTGCGCGAGGACGTCATGCAACTGCGCAGCCGGGTGGAAGCCATCACGGCCCGGCGCTAATCCCAAAAGCCCAGGGATTACATCCTTGGGTCAATTATCCCGGCCCAAAACTTTCACAGCCACAAATTCAGCCGCCCTCCGAGCATATCGGGCAAGGCCCGAGCCACCAGCCGCTGAACGCGGGCATCGTTGTAGCGCGTGCTGAAGTGCGAGGCGATCACCACTTCGTTGTGGAACCGCTCGCGGCGTTCGACGACGTCGTCCAAGTGCATGTGGCCGAACTTGTGGATCTTGTCTTTCTTGTGAGACGGCGCCACGAAGGTCATCTCCATCACCAGCACCTGGGCTTCGTACATCGCCGGACACGCGTCCAACCCTTCCGGAGCGCTATCGCCCAGGTAGGCGAACTTGGCGATCCGCCGCTCGCTGGTCACCTCGGTGCCCGAGAGCCGCAAATCACGAATCTTGTCCCCCGGCAGGTTTTGATACACCGCCTTGAGCTTGCGGCGGCGTTCCCACACCACGAACCCCAAGGAGGGAACCGTATGCTTGGTTGCCGAGACGGTCACTACGTGCTCGCGAGACAATTCGATTTCGTCGCCCGGCAGCATCGGCCGCAAATCGCAAGGTAATCGGCCGCGGTCCAGCTTGGTCATCAGCTTGAGCAGCTTGCCGACCGGATCGATTGCCGCCTCGGGCAAATAGATGACCGGCGGCTCCATTTTCATCATCCGCCGCCGCGCGACATACACCGGCAAGGCCGCCAGGTGGTCTAAATGCGTGTGGGACACGAACCAGGTCGGCGTGCCCATGAACGACCAAGGCTGGGCCCCCAGATCGAAGCCGATCTTGAATTCCGGCAAGCGCCAGTAGGTCTGGACGGCCGCCCGCGAATACCCCTCGATGGTGAGATCCTTGTGAACCAGCGTTTTGAAAGGCAAGTTGTCAACCACAGGCACACTCCGGACCGGCAAGCGGGAATTCCGTAGTGTAGGTCTGCTGCGCGACTCGGGAAAGGGCTGAGCGGCGGCCCGCGGCCCAGTGGGAGTCTTGAGACCGACTCCGCGATTCCGCCGGAGTGCATTCGACGCCGGACGTGCGCTCCGCCATGAAAAGCCCCAACCGCGGCGCGCTGCGATAGAGCCCGGTTTTCCAGGTTGTTGAAGATCGAATTGAAGTGTGGGGTCTTTTTGATAAAGCCCTTCTCTTGGGCTTCCCGCAAGTCGGTCATGAATCGTCGCCCGGAAAAGTCTCGGAGAAAGGTCTTGGAACTCTTCCTTCTCGTGGGTATGTGCAGCGTTGTAGGCTCGCCAGTTTGCGGGTAGGCCTTGCGTGTCGTCTTGGTCAGCGTGACTGTCTCTGTCACGGTCTCGCTGCCGTCGATGAAATCCCGGCCGCGGTGCTCTTTTTGTTGGTCGGCTATGATTCCCGGCACACTATGCTCGCCTAGAATTGGGCATGCAACTTCAATTCGGCCCAAGGCAGATCCTGCTCATCCTGGCGCTCGCCGCCGAGGTTTTGGGTCTGTGTTCGTGCTGGTAAAATCACGTCGCTAGCACACTGAGCATGCTAGACAATAACGGCCAACCGCTCGATCAGACCAACAAACATGATATGCCTATTGGCATAGATAGTGGGTTTCCCCTAGCGGCAATACGCTAGCGCCACTACATTGCTGCTGCGGTGACCCGCATATCATTGGCAGAGTTGTGGGCGACCTACGACATTCACTTTCCGTGGATCGCCATTTTGCACTATGAAATACAGCACTCACAATTTTCAGGACTGCCCTTTCCCGCTCCGGTTTCCTGTTAGGCTCCACGTAGAGTACCGGCCCGGCGGCGTTCTCTCTGACTACGCCCATTTCGATGCCAAAGATGAGTCCGCTGTCGATGAGATCATCTGCCTAATGGGATGGCCACTTCGGGATGGATTTTCGTATCAAGATGTCTGGGTCGATTGGTCGTTTTACGAACTCGCTTGATTTCCAAACGACATGCACACGGCGTCAGAACACCGCCATAATATTTGTGCAGGATCACGAATATTCGTGCAGACCGGAACTACTGTGCAAAGCCGTTCTCGGCCCTGGGCCTGAAGTCGCCCAACGTCTTCGGACTGTACGCTATGCACGGCAATGCCCGGGAATGGTGCTCCGAGTATTACGACGGAAAGTGGTACGAGAAAAGCCCCTCAAGCAACCCACTCGGCCCAATCGCGTGATCCGTGGCGGCTACTGGAACGACCCGCGTCCGACTGTAGCAGTGCTTATCACCCACTCCAGCACGCCGTCGAACCGTCGCTACTACGACGGCTTTCGATGTGTGCGTGTGTGGTAGGAGTCTTGCGCAAGGCGCGCACATCATTGTGCTGGATCGAACAGAAGCTCGCCAAGGACGCGAAGGAAACCATTTGAAGTTCTTCGCAACCTTTTGTTCCAGGGGAATTTACAGACCGTGCGGAGTTGGTGAGTTGCCGACAAAAAACCTTGTGCGGCAAACTGCGCGTTTATCTGACCATTTCCGACCATCGGAGGCGGATCGACACCTATCCGGCCAGCGGTCAGAAAGCGAATAAAACCTTGTTTTACAGGGTTTTTCCAGTACCCCCGGCAGGACTCGAACCTGCAACATTCTGCTTAGAAGGCAGATGCTCTATCCGATTGAGCTACGGGGGCTCTGCCGCATGCCGCAATGCCTAATACCTAGATCATTTAACTCTCTAAAGCATAACGCCAAGCCGACACGCGTGCCACGCCGAACGTCGGCCGGTCGTTGACAGGCGGGTCTATCGGACGTGAAAATAGGACGAAGCCCAAAAAATAGGGCGACGCCGTAATCTCGCTTGCTATTTCTTTGCGGGGAAGCCTGCCATGCGCCGCGCGCAGCAAATTTGGGTTCAACAGGCCCGTTTTCAAATAGGCTGGGGCATGCTGGCCTTGTGTCTCGTGCTGGGAGCTTCGGCCATCAGCCGCGGCGAAGAGGCGGCTGACTTCGCGGCCGTTAAGCGCAAGTTTCAGCAGCAACTGGCTAGCCGCAAGTCGAGCGACCGCCTGGAAGCCTTGCGCGGCTTGAAAGACTATCCCAACGCTGAAATGGTCAAGCTCGTCGTGCAGCGCGGCTTCAAAGATCGCGACGAGGATATCCGGCAGGCTGCGCAGGATACCTTGCTGGCGACGAAAGACAATCCGGCGGTGTGCGAGTGCCTGTTGGAACTGCTGGCCAAAGACAGTCATCGCAAAGGGAGCCTGGACGGCGTTGTTCCGCTGGTTCGCGTGCTGTTGGCCTCGAATCTGCCGGACGCCGAAGACGGTCTTCTCGACCAGTTCGACAAACTCGCCGCCGCGCCAGACAACGTCGTGCTGATGCTCTCGGAAATCGCCGACGGGTACGGCAAGAAGGCCGATCCGTCCGAGCTCAGCCAGTTGCAGCGGCTGACGAAGTTCAAAGCCTTCAAAAACGAATTTGGCGTTCGCCGGGCCGTCATCCATGCGGCCACGCGGTATCCCACGAAAGAAGCCGTGGCCTTTCTCTTTACGGTGCTGGCCGACGAGCACGGCGAGATGCGCGGCGATATCGTGGAATTCCTGACCCAGGTCACGGAGCAGAAGCACGGCAACGACACGCAAGCGTGGCTCAAGTGGTGGCAGGAGAACGAAAAGACTTTCGAGTATCCGAAGCGGGCTCCACCGCCGTTGCTGCGCACGATCGCGGCGGCCGGAATGGGCTCCTACTACGGTATTCCGCTCTATGCTCAGCGAATGGTGTTCGTGCTCGACACGTCCCTCAGCATGAGGCTGGGCAACCGGATCGGTGCGGCCAAGCGGGACCTGACCAACGCCGTCATGGCGCTCGACGACAAGGCCTATTTCAACATGATCGCGTTTAACAACCGAGCCAACCAGTGGCAGAGCAAGCTCGTGCAGGCCACGCCCCAGATGAAACGGGCGGCCGCGCTGTGGATCAACAATCAGGAAATGGGGGGAGGGACTGCGTCCTACGACGCCCTGGAAGCGGCCATGCGGTTTGATGCCGAGGCCATCTATTTCTTGACCGACGGCGCGCTGCGCGGCGGCCAGATTGAGGAGCCAGGGGCCATCATCGAAGCGATCACCCGGCTCAATCGGGTGCGCCGCGAGTCGATTTACACGATTGGCATCGGCGTGGGAGCGGCAGGCAATATCTTCGACGTCTTCTTGAAGACCCTGGCCGACGAAAACTACGGCCTCTACCGGCGCGTCGACGAATAGCATGACCCGCTGGGGTAAATGCCACGGTCCCGACCCCTAGGCAACTCGTTTCTCGCGGTCGCATTTTTTGCCCTCCCCCGCCTGATTGGCGCTTGCTCTGCCGGTATTTTCGTGGCATGATCCACAACCTGACAGCCCATCAAAGCGATCGGGGGCGGCGTCAATTCGTGCGGAAGAGGTTGTCTCTCGCACCAGCACCCGCGCGGTCGGAGTAGGCGCGTGCATGAATGAGCGTTTGGTTCTGATTTCATTGGCCGTCGTCGGCCTATCCGGTTTACCTGGCTTGGTGTTGGCCCGCCGCACTCAGGCGAGCCAGGTATTCTGTACGTTGTTGGCCTCTGGCGGCTGCGTCGGCGGCATCTGGGGCACGGTCGAATGCCTGCTGGACGGCACGACGCCCGTGGCGTGGGACTGGTTCCTGCCCATCGGGCGGTTCTCGATCGCACTCGACACGCTATCGTGCATCTTTTTGTTGCCGCTTTTTGTCGTCTCGCTCGTCGGCTCGATCTATGGACTAGGTTATTGGAGGCAAGGCGATCAGCCCGAGGAGCAGCAATGGGCCAACCTCTTTTCAGAGACATGGCCCGGCTATTGGCAGAAGAGCGATCATTCGGCGACCGGTCCTCGACTGCGCTTTTTCTACGGCCTATTGACCGCCGCGATGGGCCTGCTGATCATCTCCCGCGACGGCGTCTTATTCATCATGGCCTGGGAGATGATGGCTCTCTCGGCCTTTTTCCTGGTGAGCACCGAGGATGACGACGATGACGTGCTGGCCGCGGGCTGGTTGTTCCTGGCGGCCAGTCACCTGGCGACGTTGTGCCTGTTCGGCATGTTTTCGTTGCTGCACCGGG
Organism: uncultured Planctomycetia bacterium; assembly: GCA_963807715.1. Taxonomy (GTDB): domain Bacteria; phylum Planctomycetota; class Planctomycetia; order Pirellulales; family PALSA-1355; genus CAWECK01. Next base: position 1,063,660 of record CAWECK010000002.1, on the reverse strand, counting down.
TTCATGGTTCGTTCGACATTACGGCGGTGACGCCGGATCAAGCGAGCCCGGCGATGCTTACGGCCATCTTTTTGCTGGGCTTGATGGGGTTTGGGCTGAAGGCGGGAATCATGCCGCTGCACATTTGGCTGCCGAGCGCGCATGCCTCGGCTCCGAGCCACGTATCCGCCCTGATGTCCGGCGTGCTCATCAAGATGGGCGTGTACGGGCTGGTGCGCGTCACGTCGCTGCTGCCGAATCCGCCGCTGTGGTGGGGCCTTACGTTGTTGACACTGGGGGCCGTGTCGGGCATCCTCGCCCTGGTGTTGGCGATCGGCCAACTGGATATCAAGCGTACGCTAGCCTATAGCAGTATCGAGAATATCGGCGTCATCTTCATGGGGCTTGGGTTGGCCTTGTCGGGCCGCGCTCAGGGAAAGCTGGAATGGACGATCCTTGGCATAGGGGGCGTTCTGCTGCACGTCTGGAATCATGCCCTCTTCAAGTCGCTGTTGTTCTATTGCGCAGGATCCGTCATTCACGCCACCGGCACCCGGCAACTGGATTTGATGGGCGGCCTGGCTAAAACGATGCGCTGGACCTCGCTGGCCTTCCTGATCGGTGCCCTTTCGGCCTGTGGGCTGCCGCCGCTGAGTGGTTTCGTGAGCGAGTTGTTCATCTACCTGGGAATATTCAAAAACCTGGTCGTGAGTGACGGGGTTAAAGTGCTGCCGGGGTTTAGCTTCGCCGCGGCGGCGCTGGCGATGGTCGGCGCGCTGGCCGTCACTTGTTTCGTGCAACTTTACGGCGTGATCTTCCTGGGGAGCGGACGGTCGCAGGCCACGGAACATGCCCACGAGGCCCCGCTATCCATGTTGGTGCCGCTGCTGTTGCCGATCGTCGGCAGCATCGTGATTGGCGTTGCGCCGCTGGTGGTGATCGGGGTGATCGATCGTGGAGTTGACGCATGGGTCAAAGCGGCTCCCACGGCGGCGGAATTGGCTTCGACGCAAGCGGAATCGTTAATCTCGTTGGAGAGTCTTGCGCCGCTATCCTGGATCAGCGGCATTGCCCTACTTCTGGCCGGGTTGGTGATGGTGGTTGCCACCGTGTTTCGCTGGCGTTTGCGTGCGTCGCCGGTGGGTGCCAGCGGCACCTGGGACTGCGGCTACGCTCAGCCGACGGCCCGGATGCAGTACACGGCGGCGTCCTTCGCGGAGATATTGGTTCAACTCTTCGCCTGGATCTTGCGACCCAGGGTGTCAGGCCCTCCTGTGAGCGGTCTGTTCCCTCAGAAAGCCAGCTTTCATATTCAAGTGTTGGACATCGTCCTGGATCGGATCGTGGAGCCGGTGACCGGCTTTCTAGCCTGGTTGTTCGCGCGGCTGCGTTTGTTGCAGCAAGGCGTGATCCAGGTCTACCTGCTGTACATTTTCCTGATTATTGTTGCGCTGCTGGTTTGGTCTTGAACCTAGCAGCACCTGAGCCGAGGCACGACTGGCGGATTGGCATTATGGATCTTTCCGGATTTTTGGCGGATCATGCGATCGACTTGCGGCAGGCGGCGATTCACGTCGCCATCGTGCTCGTGTTTCCACCCTTGCTGTGGGGCGTCATCAACAAAACCAAGGCCAAGTTCGGCGGTCGCGTGGGTCCGCCGGTGCTGCAGACCTATTTTGACCTGTGGCGGCTGATCCAAAAGGGGTCCGTTTTCAGCCATACCACGACCTGGATCTTTCGCGCCGGTCCGGTCGTGGGCCTGGCGACCGTGTTGGCCGCGTCGCTGTTGGTGCCGTTGGGAAGCGTGCGTGCGCCGCTGTCGTTCACCGGCGACCTCGTGGTGCTGCTGTACCTGTTCGCGCTGGGACGGTTTTTTACGGTGTCGGCGGCTTTGGACACGGGATCGGCATTCGAAGGAATGGGCGGTTCTCGCGAAGTCTCTTATGCCGCGATGGCCGAGCCCGCGCTATTAATGGGCCTGATGGTGCTGGTGCGATTGTCCGGCAAGCTGCGGTTGGCCGAGATGTTCGCCGACGAACACGCGGTCGGCGTGGGACTCAGCGAGGCCTCGCTGCTGCTGGTGATTATCAGTTGGTTCATCGTGTTGCTAGCCGAGAACTGCCGCGTGCCGTTCGACGACCCGAACACGCACCTGGAATTGACGATGATCCACGAGGTCATCGTGCTCGATCACGGCGGGCCGGCGCTGGCCATGATCCTTTACGGCGCCACGATCAAGCTGCTGATTTTCTCGGCTTTGGTGCTGCGGCTTGTCCTGCCTTGGAATAACGACGGCGGCGGACTCGACTGGTTTATGTTTTTGGGAGCTACGTTGGGGCTGGCTGTCGGCGTGGGGATTGTCGAGTCGGTCATGGCCCGTCTGCGGCTCCTGGATATTCCGAAGCTGCTAGTGGCAGCCGGCGTGTTGTCGGCCTTCGGCCTGGTGTTGGTGAATCAATCATGAACTCCCCCTGGCTCGATCCGTGCCTGGTCACGGTGCTGCTACTCAACTTCCTTTTGCTGGGCGCGACCCGGCTGAAGCCGGTGGTCTATGCGATCGCCGCGCAAGGCATCGTGCTGGGTTTGATGCTGCCGATCGTGCATCCCGGCTACGATCAACGCGCGGCCCTGCTGACTGCCGCCACCATCGTGCTCCGCGGGGTTTTCATTCCGCGGCTGTTGTTCTTTGCCATGCGGCGAGCCGACGTGCGCTGGCAGGTCGAGTCGCTGATCGGGCCGATCCCCTCGCTGCTGTTCGGCGCAGCCGGCACGGCCATCGCCTTGAACTATGCCGACAGCCTGCCGTTGAGCACGTCGCACACGAACAACCTGGTGGTGCCAACGGCCCTGGCAACGGTCCTAACGGCATTCATTATCCTGATTACCCGGTACAAGGCGATCAACCTGGTGCTGGGTTACATGGTGCTGGAAAACGGCATCTTTATTTTCGGCCTGTTGCTGGTCGAAGCCATGCCGTTCCTGGTGGAAATCGGCGTGCTGCTGGACTTGTTCGTGGGCGTGTTCTTGATGGGCATCGTCATTCACCACGTGGCCCGCGAGGTTCAGACGACCGGGGCCGAAAGCTTGCCGGCCTTAAGGGAATAACGCATGCTGATCGTGTTGATTGTCGCGCCTTTGATTGCCGCGGCCCTGACGTTCACGATTCCGTCGAACCGGCTGCGCCCGTGGATGCTGCCCGTGGCCGGCGCCGTGCAACTGGTTCTGGTTTTTCAGCAGATTCAACAGCCGCCCCTATCGCCGGCCCATCAGTTCGAAAAATGGCTGGTGCTCGATCCCTTGGGCAAGGTATTCCTGGGCCTGATCACGGTCCTCTTCTTTCTGTGTGCCGGCTATGCACCCGGTTATTTGCACCAGCGGAAGGAGCGCAACAACCGGATGCTGTGTTCGTGCTTGCTGCTGTCGTTGGGCATGATGACGCTGATTATCCTTTCCCACCACCTGGGGCTGATGTGGGTGGCCATGGAAGCCACGACTCTGTGCACGGCGCCAGGTTTATATTTCAACCACAACGCCCGTTCGCTCGAGGCAACTTGGAAATATCTGCTAATCTGCTCGGTGGGCATTGCCTTGGCGCTGTTCGGTTCGTTGTTGCTGGCCTACGCTTCGCTTCACTCCCAACTGGAGCCGACGCTCCTGTTCGACGATCTGATCAAGCAGGCGCCGAATATGTCGGCCCCCTGGCTGCGCGCGGCCTTTATCCTGTTGCTGGTCGGCTACGGCACCAAGATGGGGCTCGCCCCGATGCACACTTGGAAGCCCGACGCTTATTGCGAAGCACCCGGCATGATCGGCGCCCTGCTGGCCGGCGGCATGACGAATTGCGCTTCCTGACGATTTTGCGGTTCTACCAGATCATGATCGCCGCGGGCAAAGCTTCCTTCGTGCAGCCGATGCTGATCTTCATGGGACTGTTCTCGATGTTGCTGGCCTCGGCCTTCATGGCCCGGCAAAAGGATTTCAAACGCTTGCTGGCTTATTCCAGCGTCGAGCACATGGGCATTTTGATTTTCGGCATCGGCATCGGCGGGGCCGGCGTGTTCATGGCCTTATTGCACGCCGTCAATAATGGCCTAACCAAGGGGGTACTGTTCCTGTCGGCCGGCAATATTCACCGGGCCTACGGCAGCAAGTACGTGGGTGACGTGCAAGGCGCCTGTCGGCGGCTGCCTCTGTCGGGCTGGATGTTCCTGGCCGGCTTTCTGGCAATTACCGGCTCGCCTCCGTTCGCTCCTTTCGTGAGCGAATTTGGAATCGTGTCGGCGGCCTTTGCGGGGGATCACTTTTACGCCGGTGGATTGTTTTTAACGGCACTGTTCGTCGTATTCGTGGCCTTTGGCTCGGCCGTGGTCGGCATCGTGTTCGGCAAGCCATCCGCGCCCCCCAGCCTGACCCGCTTTCGCGACCACTTCTCGACCAGTTGGCCCATCGTGGCCTTCATGGCCCTGGTCGTGCTGCTGGGCCTTTACCTGCCGGAACCGCTGCGGCTGTTGCTGCAGCAGGCCGAGGCGTTCCTGGAGAATCCGCTGCAATGGCTCGTCGACGTGGGTTGGGCGACAGTGGCTTAGGCCGGATTACTCACCCGCAGACGTTTGGGTCGATGGGACGATGTAATCGGAAACGGACTTTTTGTGCAGACGGCCGACTTTTTGCGCAAGTCAGGACTCTTGTGCAAAGCCGCCCGAGGGAGAACGGTTACGAGGAGGCGCTTCGCGCTCGTAGTCCTACCCGGCCAGACCCATGTCCATTTCGCCAAAGTATTACTTGCGGGCTTCCGGGTTCTGGAGCACCTCGCTCGGGCTGCCGTGACAGAGGACGCGGCCGGCGCAGACCACGTAGCTGCGATCGGTGATTTGCAGCGTCTCGCGCACCTGGTGGTCGGTAATCAGGATTGCGATGCTGCGCTGGCTCAGGTCGCGAATGATCTGCTGGATGCTGTTGATCGTCACCGGGTCGATGCCGGTAAACGGCTCATCCAGCAGGATCAGCTTCGGTTCGGAAACCAGGCAGCGGGCAATCTCCAATCGGCGCCGTTCGCCGCCCGAGAGAGACATGGCTCGCGACTTGCGCAGCCGGGCAATGTCGAATTGTTCGAGCAAGTCGTCGCAGCGTGCTTTGCGGGTCTTGCGGTCCATGCCCAGCATTTCCATGACGCCGAGCAGGTTGTTTTCGACCGACAACTTGCGAAAGACGCTAGACTCCTGCGCGAGGTAGCCCATGCCGCCGTCGCGCGCCCGCCGGAACATAGGCCACCCGGTGACGTCGAGCCCGTTGAGCATCACGCGTCCGGCGTCGGGCTCGATCATACCGCAGGCCATGCGAAAGCTGGTCGTTTTGCCGGCGCCGTTGGGGCCGAGCAGACCGACGATCTCGCCCCGTTCGACGGAAAAGTTAATCCCGTCGACGACGCGGCGCCGGCCATAGGTCTTGACCAACCCAAAGACTTCCAACATCGCCATGGTCGGTCCTCCTTGACTAGGCTTAAATGCGGAATTCGGAAAGCGGCACTCCTAATTCCGCATTCACCATTCTCACTTACCGCACGAATCCCATGCGGCGAAAGTTCGGCCAGAACGGGACGCGGAATTCGTCGCCGCGGAACGGGATCCCAATGCTGTATTTCCACGGCCAGTAATGGGGCCAATAGATGAACACCGCCTTGCCGATCAGCAGCGACCGATCGACGAACGGTCCCCCGGACCACAGCCGGCTGTCCAGGCTGAAGGGGCTGTTGTCTCCCAGGGCAATGAATTGATTGGGCCCAATGCTGAACTCCACCATTCGCCGCTCGTCGAACGGGCTTTTTTGGTCCGCCCCTTGCGGCTTCCACCGCTCGGGATTGGAAAAGAAGTCCAAGAATTCGTCCAGCTTGTCGGGTTGGTCCATGGTCGTTGGCACGCCGGGAACTATCGGATAGTCGACGATCACACCCGGAGGCCCATCGCCGAACTTGTCGGCAATGTAGTAGATATCTCGCTGCAGTTTCAAATGGCTGACGCTCACGGCCGCTCCCTCGGAGCCGATGCCCACCGGAGCGAGATCATCCGCCGTGGGAACCTCATTAGCCAGCGGGGCGTAAGTCGTTTCCCCGTCGAACTCGATCCGTTTGCCGTCGACCCACAGGGCCAACTGCGCGTCCACGTTGGCAAAACCCAACTGAAACACCCCGGGAGAACGCACGCTGGTTTGCGCCTGGGGATGGAAATCGTCGAGCCCGTCGATCGACAACTCCGCCTGACCGGTGGCGACATTCAGCGTGGCGCGGAAATGACGCCCCGCCTTGACGAGGTCCAGGATGACCTTGCCGTCGGGTTTGTCCACCTTCAGTTCGCAATCCACTTTGAGGTCACCCACCCAGTTCAGTCCCAGGGTATGGTTGGGGGGCGCGCCATGCTCTCCCTTGTTGATCACGTCGTTGTAGGGGTAAAAATCCGTGATGAGCTGCGGCCGCGGCGGCGATTCCTTGTTGAACCGCCGCTCAAGGATAGCCAGCCAGTCGGAGTCGGTGGGGAGGAAATGCTGATAGCGCAACCAAGCCCCTTCGCCCGCCTTTGCTTCGACCCGGTACGATCGGCCTCCGTCGGCGCTCTGCCAATTTTTGGCAGGTTCGCCGGCGGGGGACGCTTGCCAGCGGAGCGGCCAGCCCACGGCGGTCATCTCATCGACGATAAAATCGTTGTCGTACACCGACTGCAACATCGCCAGCAACTTGCTAGTCGGCTTCCTTACGATCTGAAACTCCGAAGGGGGCGCGTCGAGTGGTTTCCGGTAAATGTCGCCGTGATAGATCCGCAGCGATTCGTTCGGCAGCCCCACGAGCCGCTTGATGTAGTTCACCTTGGCGTCGCCGGGAAAATGGAAGACGAAAACATCCCAGCGCTGCGGCTCGCTGAAATCGTAAGGAAACTTGGCCACCAGGATGCGGTCGCCATTGTAAGGCGGATTGGCATCGCCCGCTGGAGTGCCCGGCTCGACGGAAAAAACGTAACGGCATTCCGGGCAGGTGACCCCCACCACCTCGCTGTCGAGCACGCGCCTTCTCGCGTTGTCGCGATCCCACTGATTTGCGCAGGATCATTGGCCTGCGCCGCCCACGTCTCATTCAGGCTCGAGCCGCCCCGGTACTGGTAGCCGCACTTGGGGCATGTCACGTCGAGGTGCCGGCCTTGCAACGTTGGTGCCATGGAACCGGTCGGAATCACGAACGCCTCGGCTTCGAACGTGCGGAACAGGAACGCCAGGACAAAGGCGATCACGACGGATTCGATCGTCTCGCGGACGGCCTTGCCCGACGAATCGTTCGCACGCTTCGGCGGCGCGTCGATGTCGTTATCGGATTTGCCGCGAAGGGGTTTGTTCTTGGTCATGCTCGGATTCTTCTGTTGCTGGTTTCCCGTCGGCGTTGTCTAGTTTCTTCGGGCCCTGTTGAGTATAGCGAGGCCCGGAATATAACGAATTGGCCCGCTGGGGGAAACTTGGAAAGCCATTCGGCCGGGCCCCATGACCGTTGCCTCTTTGCAAACGGACCGCCCCGCTGCTGCTATTTGTCCTCGGGATCGACAGCTAGCACCGTTAATACGCGGCCCATCAGCAAGTCGCCGGATACACCGGCGGGCTCCCAGTGTCGGCTGTCGAGCGAAACCGGGCTGTTGTCGCCTGCCACGAAGTATTGGTCCGGCCCGAGCCGGTAACAAGTGCTCGCCGGCGGACCAAGCCCAGCCGCAGGTAAATAAAAAACGTCTCGCAGCACTGCCAGTCCGTTGAGAACCACGGCAGTGCCCATGGCGCCGATGGCGAGCGGATGATCGTAGCGGGCTGGCGGCTCTCCAGGCAACTCGTAGGCATGTTTGAGCACCACCTTGCCGTCCAGGGCCAGCAAAACTTGCCCGTCCACTAAGGCGAGTTCCAAGACGGCTCCCTTGGCCAGGCGTTTCGGATCCACCATGAACTCATTCGGCCCCGTTGGCGGAGCGATCGCCTCGGGCAGCGTCGGTGCCACGGGAGACTTGCCTAAGCCCGCTGGTGCATCCATTTGCCTGGCCTTCTGGGCATCGTCCAATAATTCGCCTTTGCCCGTGCCCGCCGCGAGGCGAATTACAAACGGATCGCGATCATCGCCGATCCGCAGCCATAAGTCTCCCTCGCCTACCGCCTGAATGCGGCAGCGCAGCAACAGGTCGCCCACGGGATTGAGCTGCCGCGACTCTTGGGCATTGTACGCGTAATCGTCCAAAACGGGCCCGGACACAGGCCTTCCGCCAGGCAGCGCCGGCGACTGCCAGTGGTGATAAACAAGCCAGTCCGGCCCGGCGGGTTTTGCTTTCGAGAATTCCGCAGCCCCCTGGATACCGGCGGCACGCGTCCAACCTTGCTCAGCAAGACTCCAGAGAGTTTTATCGTTCTCGGGCTGCCAACGGCTGAGGCTTCCGGAGCCGCTAGGGTAGATGCGGTGATCGTCGTTGTGGACTAGGATCGCCATGCGATTCAGCTGCGCGAGGGACTTGCGAGCGAGCCTGCCGTTGACGAAGACGTCGCCGGCGCGGATCTCGATCGTTTCGCCAGGCAGGCCGACCACGCGTTTGACGAGCAAGGTGCCGGGATCCGCTGGATTGCGCAGCACGACCATGTCCCATCGAGCCGGATTGCACAGGCCCAAGTTGCCCGATCGATGATGAGCCGGTCGCCAGGCCGGTCGGAGAGCAATGCGAGTTCATGGTCCGCTGTGCCGCAGTTCGGACACACGGCGGCCGCGCCGGGCGGAAGCTCAAGGCTGTCGCAGGCAAAACGCAATCCGCAGGCGTGGCACGCGACCAGGCGGTGCGGCCCCCGCAGCGCGGGCGCCATGCTGGAATTGGCCACGACGTCAGGAAACAGCCACCCGTGCAGCAGCCACGTATGAACCATCAACCCGCTGACGGCAAGTAGCACCAGCGTATCGAGAAATCGCCGCATAGGACCCGAGCCCCCGGGCGTAAACCCCGAGCCCCGGGCGTGAGGAGCGGGGATTGCCTTCCTACGTCTACTTTTCTACTTTTCGGCTCCGGTGTCGAGCACCGCGAGGAAGGCTTTTTGCGGGATGTCGACGCTGCCGATCGACTTCATCCGCTTCTTGCCTTCTTTTTGCTTCGCCCACAGCTTGCGCTTGCGCGTGATATCGCCGCCGTAGCACTTGGCGGTCACGTTCTTGCGCATGGCCGAAATCGTCTCGCGGGCAATCACCCGGCTGCCGACCGCGGCTTGCAGCGCGATCTCGAACATGTGTCGATCGATCTCGGTGCGCAGCTTCTTGACGATGGCTCGGCCCCGGCGTTCGGCATCGCGGCGGTCGACGATGATCGACAGCGCATCGACCCGCTTGCCGCCGACCAGGATGTCGAGCCGTACCAACTCCGCCGGGAAGTAACCGATCAGCTCGTAGTCCATCGTTCCGTAACCGCGGGTAATGCTCTTCAGTTTGTCGTGCATGTCGTAGATGACTTCGGCCAGCGGCAAATTGAACGTGAGCATGGCCCTGGTGGGAGACAGGTACTCGGTGCGCACGTACACGCCGCGGCGATCGGTGCATAACTGCATCACTGGCCCGATGTTGTCGGTCGGCAGCACGAAGTTCACCTTCACGATCGGCTGCTTGAATTCTTCGATCAAGCCAGTCTCGGGCACATCCTGCGGGTTATGAATCTGTAGTGTTTCGCCGGCCGTGGTCAGGATCTCATAGGTCACGTTGGGGGCGGTTTGTACCATGTCGAGATCGGCCTCTTGTTCGAGCCGCTGCTGGATGATTTCCATGTGCAGCAGTCCCAGGAAGCCGCAGCGGAATCCGAAGCCCAAGGCGTCGCTGGTCTCCGGCTCGAAGGAGAAGCTGGGATCGTTGACGCTGAGCTTGGTCAGCGCATTGCGCAGCTCTTCGAAGTCCTGCCCGTCCGACGGATAGAGTCCGCAATAGACCATGCGCTGCGGGACGCGATAACCGGGCAGCGGCTCGGCCGCTCCTTCGCCCGGCACGCTCACCGTATCGCCGACGTGGACGTTCCCCAGGCTCTTGATATTGCAAATCAGGTAACCGACCTGGCCGGCGCTCATCGCATCGCAGGCCCGGCGTTGGGGCACGAACTGCCCCAGCTCGAGCACTTCGTGCGTGGTGCCGGACCGCAAGAACCTGATCTTTTGTCCTTTGCGCACGGTGCCGTTCATGATGCGCATGTAGGTGATGGCGCCGCGGAATTCGTCGTAATGCGAATCGAAAACCATCGCTTGCAGCGGCGCCTCTGGGTCTCCGCTGGGGGGCGGTACGCGCTCGATGATGGCGGCCAGCAGATCCTCGACGCCGACGCCGGTCTTGCCGCTGCACGGCAGCACTTCGGACGGATCGATCGCCAGGACCGATTCCATTTCGGCCATGACTTCTTCCGGCCGCGCGTGCTTGAGATCGACTTTGTTGAGGACCGGCACGATGGTCAGATTGTTATCCATGGCGGCGTAGGCGTTGGCCACGGTCTGAGCCTCGACCCCTTGAAACGCATCGACCAGCAGGACGGCCCCTTCGCAGCAAGCCAGACTGCGCGAAACTTCGTATTGAAAGTCCACGTGGCCCGGCGTGTCGACCAGGTTCAATTCGTATTCCTGTCCGTGGTACATATAGCGCATGGCCACGGCCCGAGCTTTGATTGTGATGCCCCGCTGCCGTTCGAGTTCCATGTCGTCGAGCACTTGATCGCGCATTTCGCGCGTGGTCACGGTGCCGGTTTTTTCCAGCAGGCGATCGGCCAGCGTGCTCTTGCCGTGGTCGATGTGGGCGATGATCGAAAAATTTCGAATGTGCTTGCAGTCAGTCATAGGGAAGCGCGTGTCTTGAATCAATGTTTAATGGTGTAAATGCGGAATGCGGAATTTCAGCAGCGATAATTCAATTCCGCCTTCCGCATTCAACATTCCGCATTCCTCTCGCCAGTCCGGCCGCGCCAATAAATCCCGCTTCCGCTCCCAACGACGCAAACTCGATCGGGGTCGCCGCGACCGGGGGCAGTGCCCGCTCGCGCACCTCTTGGCGGATACGCTCGAGGAACCGCTGTCCCAATTGGCTGGTCGGCCCGCCGAAAGTCATCGCGCCTCCCAGCACGACGATGCTCGGATCGAGCGCGTGCAGCATGGTCACGACGCCGATCCCCAGAAACCGCGCCGTCTCCAGCATGATCGTCAGGCTTACGGCATCGCCCCTTTCGGCCTCGACCCCGATGAGCCTGGCAGTCAACGTTTCGCCGGCCGCCAAACGGTCGGCCAGTGAACTCTTGTGCCCTGCGGCCAGCGTCTCTTCTGCCCGGCGCACTACCGCCGATGCGCTGGCATAGGCCTCTAAGTGGCCCCGCTGTCCACAGGAACAAAGGCGGGCAGAATCATTATAGTCAATGATGATGTGTCCGAGTTCGGTTCCCGCTCCGTGATCTCCATCGATCAGCCTGCCGCCGATGATTGCGCCGCCGCCGACTCCGGTTCCCAGCGTCAATAACACCATACTGGCAAACGCCTCGGCGGTGCCAACCCAAAATTCGCCGTACGCGGCCGCGGCCGCATCGTTGAACAGCTTCACCGGCAGCCGGCAGTGTTCGGACACTGTGCTGCGCAGCGGAAACCCGCCCCAGAGCGGCAGATTCACCGGAAAGAGCAGAATTCCGGCCACGGCATCAATGCCACCTGGGCAGCCAAGTCCTATTGCCTCAATGTCTTGCGCCGAGAGCCCCGCCCGGGCAACGGATTCTTCAATCGCCACGGCAATCCGCTCGGCGCCTGCCGCAGGCCCTTGTTCGACATGGGTGGGCACGCTGAGGCAACTGAGTACCCCGCCCCCCGAGTCAACGACGCCGACTTTGATGCTCGTCCCTCCCAAATCCGCGCCCACGCAAAACGGCCGCTGAGCAGCGCCGGCATGAACGAATTGCCGCGATTCGGACATGGGACGGAAGCCTGGGAGAATTTACAAGGGAGAGAGCGATCTAGCGAGTCGCGGAGACGGTAAGTATAGACTCCTTAGCAAGATGGGACAATTGGAAGAAGCTAAGGTCGGCCGGCGATAGCCGGCCCTACGTGATGGACTGCCGCAACGCAGTCGATGAAACATCTTCGCGAAAGGTTGCCGCCGGCACTTCTTGGCAGATCGATCGTAAGGAGTCGGGTAGCGTTAGACCGGCAAGCGATTGAAACTGGCCGTTCGGCCCGCCGTCCACGAGCCGCCCAAAAACCAGGAACTTGCAGCCTTGGCCGGTAATATGAGCCAGCGCCGCATCACGGGCCGCGGGATTGCCGCCGTAATACTTTGGGTCGGCAATGCGGACAATCGTGTCAGCTCCCACGACGAACGTGGCTCCCGGAAACAGGTCGGCCTTTTCCGCAAACATCGGGACCCTCGTGAGCCAGACCGTTTGATCGGACGGGAATTGGGCCAGGCGTTGGCTCACCTCTAAATAGTCGAGCGGTGGCTTGTCGACGTTGAAGACCGACAGCTCGAACGCTACCGGCGAGCCCAACCGCTGGCGCGAGATTTCGGCCATCCGCTGATGGCCGTGATGCAAGGGATTGAACGCCCCGGGAAAGATCGCACGTGGTGCGGTAAGCGTGAAATCGGGGCCCTGAGCGTGACGGTCAATGCGGCCGGACCAGAGATCTTGCCACGGCTGTGGGGCGTCGTGGCGGGTGATGTGGAGGGGTTCAGTGTCGGTGAGGGAAACAGGCATTGCTGCTACGCCGCACGCATCGGCTATCGCGTTAAGGACCAGGAGGGCGGCAAGGCTTTCTTCCTGGGTTCGCGTGCGGCGTCCCTTATCTAGAGTGACCCTCGCCGCGACGGACGCCCGCTGGGTCTGCCAGGCGACGAACACGCGGTGGTCGCCATGCTTCGGCCGGTCGCTGGCCAGGCTGGCCGTGCAACCGATTCCGGCCAGCGTCGTCATGTCAGCTCCCAAGATCTGGCCACGGACATAGGCCGCCATCGCCATTGCGCGGGCCGTGCGATCGGAGCAAAACTGCTCTGGTTTCGCCCGCAGCCAAGCGGCTAGCGCCGCCGCCGAGTAGGGGACGACGGCTTCGATCAGGCTTCGCGAACCTCCCGGCACGCCGAGCACCTCCGCAATCGCGCCGCTACCGCCACCGGTGATTGCCAGCACGAACTGGCTGCCGGAATCGTGGATTTGCTGAATCAGGCGCTGTCTGGCGGGAAGGTCCATGCTTGTAAGCCTAGCTTTTGCCGAGGGCGGGCAATAGCGTTTTTTTTAATTGCCAAGATCCCGCCAGGTCCAGCGAAGACTTATTTATCAGGGCGCCTGGCAGGCCGGCGCTTGGAAATTCACTTATCGCTCGCACGACGGGGAGGACAAGACGATGTTCATGTTCAAAAAGATCGCTTTGGTGACCGGGGGGCTGGCGTTGTTTTCGGTATTTTGCTTTGGCCGCGACGCGGTCAGCTACGTCGGCACTTCCGCCGGATGGCTCAAGCAGTCGGTGCGGAGCTCGGTGCCTGTGGATTTCGAAATCGAACGGGCTCGGCAGATGATCAAGAACCTAACACCGGACGTTCGCAGCAATATGCACGTAATTGCCCAAGAAGAAGTGGAAGTGGAACGACTGGAGAAGCAAATCACCAAGAGCCAAAGCAATGTGGACAAGCAGCGCGGCGAAATCGTGCGACTCAAGAACGATTTGACCAGCAGCCGCATCACCTTTGAATACGGGGGCCGCACTTATAGTGTCGAGCAAGTCAAGACCGACCTGGCCAACCGGTTTGAACGGTTCAAGACCCAAGAGGCCACGCTGGCCAGCCTGACCAAGATTCAGCAGGCTCGCCGCCGCAGCCTCGAAGCGGCCCGGCAGAAATTGGAAGGTATGTTGGCCGCCAAGCGGAACCTGGAAGTTGAAGTGGAGAACCTGGACGCCCGTAAAAAGATGGTCGAAGTCGCCCAAACAACCAGCGACTTCAACTTTGACGACAGCCAATTGGGCCGTGTCCGCGAGCTCATGGCCGACGTGCGAGCCCGACTCAATGTGGCGGAGAAGCTAGTCAACGCCGACACTAATTTCCGCGAAGAAATTCCGCTGACCCCCAGCAACAATGAGGATATCGTCGATCAGGTCTCTCGATACCTTGAGCCCAACACGACGAAGCTCGCCGAATCCAGCGTGACCGGAGCCGAATGAGCCCCGCCCCCCGCGAGTATGGCCGCCAAGCTGCGGGCGTAAGCCCGTGGATTCCCTGCATTCCGTGGATTCTTGGGCTCGGCTCGCGGTAAAATCATCCACGGGCTTACGCCCGCGGCTCGGGGACCGTCTTGGATCCAGATCTCGACTGCCCGATGCTGCCACGCCAGGAGCTTTACCGTGTTGCCATCCCGGCCTGGATCGCGGTTCTTACTGTGGATAGACGCCGTTGGCGGCTTCCTGGTCTGCGACGGCCCCCAAGTTCGCCTGGGGCAAGCCGTGCCCGGCAATCTCGTCGAGGTGCCGTTGCTGGCGGATCTATCGCGCGCATCATGCGACGATCCGCCGCGATAGTGAAGGCTATCTCTTACAGTCGGTCTCTCCGACCCAACTCAACGAGCAACTGCTGCACAAACCTGCCTGGCTGGCCGATGGCAGTGTCATCGGGCTGGGGCCTTCATTGCGCATGCGGTTCTGCCGTCCGCATCCCTTGAGCGCAACGGCACGTTTGGATTTTGTCAGCCATCATCAAACCCAACCGACCACTTCCGGGGTATTACTGGCGGCGGACACTTGTATCCTGGGACCGACGGCACAATGCCACGTGGTTTGCCGACAATGGCCAGCCGAGGTGGTGCTCTATCGACGGCCGGACGGCTGGTATTGCCGGGCCGGCGGATCGCTGGAAATCGATGGCCGGCAATGTGTTGGGAGCGGTCGGGTGACGCTGGAGTCGCGCGTAGTCGGCGAGCATTTTTCCTTTACCTTGGAGAACATTTGATTCGCGCCGCAGGCGCCGCGTGCGATAATGGCGGCGGCGATAGGACGATTCTGCGACGAAAGATTCTGCGACCAAGATTCTGCCCGCCGGAGCGAATTACCCTCGGAGAAAGAGACGATGTACCTGTTCGCCGCCGGCAATGAAGTCTATTTCGTGGGATGGGGGACTTTGGCCTTGCTCAACGCGGGCATTGCCCAAGGTAAGAACCGCAGTGGGTTGGTTTGGTTCCTGCTCTCGCTGTTGCTCGGACCGATCGCCACGTTTTTGTTGGTTGCCCTGTTCGACAAGCGGCTGATGATTTCTGAGCATGCCATAGATTGAGACGATCGTTCGTGCAAGGGCATCCTAACCCAACATTGCTGATCGACAGGCGATGAACGTGACCCTCGCTACAACCGGAGAACTTGCCGCCCCGCGCGGGCCGATGAAGTTCATTTACGCCAGCGGTTCGCGTCCACTGGCCGGCTATACCATTAAGCGCGGCGTGGGGCGTGGCGGCTTCGGCGAGGTGTATTACGCCGTCAGCGACGCCGGCAAGGAAGTGGCGCTGAAGCTGATCCGCCGTCATTTGGACGTGGAGCTGCGCGGAATCACCCATTGCTTGAACCTCAAGCATCCGAACTTGCTGGCGCTGTACGACGTCAAGCAGGACGACGAAGACAACACCTGGGTGATCATGGAGTACCTCGCCGGCCAATCGCTGGAAGACGTGCTGGAGCAGCATCCGCACGGGTTGCCGCCGCAGGAAGCCTGCCAGTGGATGCGAGGCATCGCCGCCGGCGTGGCCTACCTGCACAACCACGGCATCGTGCATCGCGATCTGAAGCCGGGCAACGTCTTCCGGGACGAAGGCCTGATCAAGTTGGGGGACTATGGGCTGTCGAAATTTATCTCGTGCAGCCGCCGCAGCGGACAGACCGACAGCGTCGGCACCGTCCACTACATGGCGCCCGAAGTGGCCAACGGCCGCTATGGCAAGCAGATCGATATCTACGCTCTGGGGATCATCCTCTTCGAGATGCTCACCGGCCGCGTGCCGTTCGAAGGAGAAAGCGTCGGCGAGGTGCTGATGAAACACCTGACGGCGCTGCCGGACTTGTCCGCGCTCGCCGAGCCCTATCGGTCGATCGCAGGCCGGGCATTGGCCAAAGATCCGGATCAGCGATTCAGCTCGGTCGAAGAACTTGCCGCACAATTGCCAGCCGGGCTGGGAACCGACGCCGTATCGTATATGAACCTGTCAGGGCCGCCGGCGGCAGCGGCAGCAAATGTCGCGTCACCGGGCACAGGCTCGCTGGATGGCGCGTCACAGCAGGCAGCGGCCTTTGACCCTGCAGGTCACACTGCGGCTACCGCGAGCGGCGCCGCCGGCCCTACGTTTGCGGCCGCAACCCAGGGTGTCGTCGATGACGAAGAGCCGATCTGCGCACGGTAAACGATCAGTGGCAGCGCGGCGTGGCCTGGTGGAATAGTCCCAATTTGAATTCGAGCGCCAAAGCGATCCTAGTACTATTCGCCATTTATGCGGGATTGTCGAAGTCTGCGATAATCTTCGAATCCGCCGTGATCCTAATGTTGTGCTATGCCGCCTATCGCGTGGTTCGCGCGCTCGTGCTTGGGCTCAACGCGCCGCCGGCGCGGCACGCGGCACAGGGGACGCCAGCCGACGTTGCTAAGCCGCAAGCGACTGAGCAGGCGGCCCCGTTTGCGCAGTCCGTTTACCAGCGCAAGAATTGGCGGGAGAAGGCCGCGCCGGTGTTGATCGTCAAATCGCCTCGCGCACGACTGACCGAACTGCTGGGCTCGTTGCTGATGTCGGCCGGCGTGGCGGGCGTCATCAGCATCCTGGTGCTGCTGTTCCGTGGACAGTCGCCGCAGCCCGAACAATATGCGTGGCTCGCGCTCGTCTCGACGCTGGGAGCCTGGAGCGTGCTGATTTCGGCCAAGTTCTGGGAAGCGACGCGGGGCGATCCATCGCTGCGGCGTTTCGTATTACTCGTGATTGGCTTGGGGTTGGGAGCCGCGGCGTATGGCTGCGACCAATTGCTGATCGTGGATTTACCTTTTGATGACTCATTCGTCAATCAGAGCGTTTTCAAGGGCTCTGGTTTAGGTCAAAGCTTGTACAAGATGTATTCCAGCGATGGCTCGCCCCTGCTGAGCGCGTTCCTGGTTTACTTTGGCTTGTTGTTCCTGATGGTGCGCTGGTGGCGGCAGGCCGATCCTTTGCGTTCGTCGCGGCTGAGCCTGGGGGCGACCGTGTCCACCATCTTCGTGGCCTGGCTAATCAACATTTTCTGGCCGTTCCCGCAACCCTGGGGCTTAATGGCGGCAGCCACCATTTCGTTGGCCGTACAGCTTGCCAGCCCATGGGCCGGCGAGCTGCGCGGCCGAAAGAATTGGGTCTAAAGATATGTGCCGAAAGCAACCCCGTCATTTCTATTCGCTGAAAAGTGCCAAGGCCATGCGGCGAGCCGTGATGGGGGCCCAGGGGGTTGTCCCGTCATTCGGGCGAGTGTTTAGCCTTATACGTCGCGGCATGATTGCCATGGCGGCCACCCTAGGAGTGCTTGTTGCGGTTGTGGCCATCACGGGATTGCTGATGTTGAGGGTCATCGCCATGAATTACTCCAGCGAAACGGTCGCACACATCGAGGTTCCCGAGGTGCCCAAAGTGACCGTCACGGACGCGCCGCCCGCGTTGCCAGTGCCCAACGTGGACTCGGCCCCGTCCGGCGAAAAGCCCCTAGTCGAGGCCGGACCCGAGTGGCTGGCAAAGCACCATGGTCAATTGAACGGCAAAGAGTATGAGATTGCCGTGAAGTCGGGGCTCTACGTGACCATTCCCGAATGCCAACGCGCGCTCGAAGCCGCCGAAAAACAAGCCGTCCGCGATTATCTCGATAGCTATCTAGGTGAAGGAGCGGCAGATCTGGTCAGCCTGGATGCCCGCTATGTTCATGACAAACTTCAAAAGCAGCAGTACACCGAGAAGATCGACGTCTCGATCGGCACCATGCAACAGATGCATGCTTTGCTGGTGTTTAACGACGAAGCGCGAAACGACTTTCAGGATCGTTGGCGTCAGGCCCTGGTGACGCGGCGATTGTGGTATGTCGGAGGCGGGGCGGCTGCGGTGCTGGCTGCCGTCGCTTCAACCTTCGGTTATCTCGTAACCGGTGCCCGCGTTGCGGAGCGCGAGGCTGTGCCGCGGTAATCGTTGGCCATTCTTAATGCCGCGCAAATCTTAAGGCCGTTCGGCTCTAAATGCGTTTCGGCGCGTCCCCACCCGTTGCGAAGCGCCGGCCGGTCGGGGATAATCATAAGAGCTAATCGCAATTAACGAGCTCTTATCGCATCGCGAGCCGACGGCCTGCGCCATGTCTTCCGTTAGCCAGTCCGACAATCTGTTGGTCGAACGAATTCGTGGCGGCGACGAAGACGCTTGGCGCGAGTTGATCACCCGCTTCGAAGGCCGCCTGTTGGCGTTCGTCGAGGCGCGCATCGGGCGGAGTTCGGCCGGCGAAGACGTTGTGCAGGAAACGTTTCTCGGCTTCCTGAACAGCCTGCCCAATTACGACCCAGATCGGCCGCTGGAAAGCTACTTGTTTTCCATAGCGGCCCATAAGCTCACGGACCATCTCCGCCGCGAGGGTCGCAGACCGGCGCTGCCGTTGACCGGATCGGGCAGCCACGGCGAAGACCGGGACTTGCCCGCTCGCGGCCGCGGAGTGAGTAGCATCCTGCGCAGCGGCGAACGGCGCTCTCTGGAAGAGTCAGCCGTGGCAGCGGCCCTGGCGGAACAAATCGAGCGGCTCCGGAACAAGCAAGAATGGGACAAGCTCGCCTGCTTGGAATTATTGCTGGTGCGCGGGCTGGCCAACAAAGACGTAGCCACGAAGCTGGGCTTGACCGAGCAAAACGTGGCCAATTTCAAATACGACTTTCTGGCGCGGCTGCGAACGCTGGTTCGCAAACAGAATCTGTCGGAAGATGTTTTTCCGGAATTGTATGAACCCGAGCCGTGAGCCCATGCCTTCGACCTTCACAGCAACCGAGCTGACCGGCTTTCTTGACGAGGCCCTGTCGCCGACCGACATGGCCCGGATCGAACAGGCCTTGCGTGCCGATCCGGCCTTGCTGCAGCAATTGGCCGCGATCAACTCGCGACGCGACGCGGGCATCCACTCCGTGGGCGAAATCTGGCGTCGCCATCGGCTCACCTGTTCGACCCGCGAACAACTGGGAAGCTTCTTGCTGGGCGTGCTCGACGATGCCCAGGCCGGCTACATCCGCTTGCACCTGGACACGGTGGAATGCCGATATTGCCGGGCGAACATCGACGACCTGCAACGGCAGAAATCCGAGCAAGCCGCCGCAACCGACGGTCGCAGGAGGAAATATTTTCAATCCAGCGCGGGGCACCTGGCGAGGTCGCGGGGCTGAACCGACCCGTGGGGGCCGCGAAATCGTGTCTCTCTTAGGGCCGGCAGATTTGCTCCTACCGCATTTCGCCAATCGGGGGCTGGGGACCGTTTTGCGCCTGGTCGGAAGCCACAATCGTTGACGGCTCGCCGGGAGACTTCTACACTCAGGCAATCCGGAAATATCAGCCCGCCCCTGGTTGGCTGGAACTGTTTGCGCAATGTCGCTACGCCAACAATTCTCTTTTGCCACCGAACTCTCATGCAAAAACAGTCCTCCAGCCCGATGACCGATATCGAACAGCTCTCGATCAATACGATTCGCACGCTTTCCATGGACGCCGTCCAAGCCGCCAACAGCGGCCATCCCGGCACGCCGATGGCTCTGGCTCCGGTCGCCTACACGCTGTGGAACGAGGTGCTCAGATACGACCCGAACGATCCGCTCTGGCCGGGGCGCGATCGCTTCATCCTGTCGTGCGGGCACGCGTCGATGCTGCTCTATTCGGTGCTGCATCTGGCAGGAGTCCAGCAATTGCACGACGGCAAGCCGACCGGCGAGTTGGCCGTGCCGCTCGAGCATATCAAGAAATTCCGCCAGTTGCACAGCCGCTGCCCGGGCCATCCCGAGCACTTCGAGACCACGGGCGTCGAGACCACCACGGGTCCGCTGGGCCAAGGCGTGGCCAATAGCGTGGGCTTCGCGATCGCCCAGCGGTGGCTGGCGGCGCATTTCAACCGCCCGGGCTTCGAGCTGTTCGACTACAACGTTTACGCCCTGTGCAGCGACGGCGACATGATGGAGGGCATCAGCAACGAGGCGGCCTCGATTGCCGGCCATCTGAAGCTCTCGAACCTGTGCTGGATCTACGACGACAACAGCATCACGATCGAAGGGCACACGGATCTGGCCTTCAGCGAAGACGTCGGCCGGCGCTTCGAGGGCTTGGGCTGGCACGTGCTGCATGTCGCCGACGCGAACGATCTAGCGGCACGCTGCGCAAGGCCTATCAGTCATTCCTGGCCACCAACGACAAGCCGACGATGATCATCGTCAACAGCCATATCGGCTACGGCTCGCCGCACAAGCAAGACACGCACGAGGCCCACGGCACTCCGCTGGGCGACGGACGAAATCAAGCTCACCAAGAAGGCCTACGGCTGGCCCGAAGATGCCCAGTTCCTGGTGCCGGACGGGGTACGGGAGAACTTCGCCGCTGGCGTCGGCGCTCGCGGGCACAAGGCCAGCACAGCCTGGCGGCGAACTGTTCGCAAAATACAGCCAAGCCAACGCCGATCTGGCCAAGCAGTGGCAGACCGATGGAGCCCGCGAACTGCCGGCCGGCTGGGACGCCGAAATCCCGCAGTTTCCGGCCGACGCCAAGGGAATGGCCAGCCGCATTTCGGGCGGCAAGGTGCTCAACGCGATTGCCAAGCATGTTCCCTGGCTGATCGGCGGCTCGGCGGATCTGGCCCCGTCGACCATGACCACGCTTGACCTTTGAAGGGGCCGGCGGTCGTTCGAGGCCGATAACTATGGCGGCCGCAATTTTCACTTCGGCATTCGCGAACACGGCATGGCCTCGGCCTTGAATGGCATGGTTCTTGTCTCACGTGCGTGCGTTTGGCGCCACGTTCTTCGTGTTCAGCGATTACTTGCGGCCGGCGATGCGGCTCAGCGCGATCATGCGAGTGCCGTCGATCATCGTGTTCACGCACGACTCGATCGGCGTGGGCGAAGACGGCCCGACGCACCAGCCGGTCGAGCATCTGGCCGCTGCCCGGGCGATTCCCGGCCTGATCGTGCTGCGGCCCGGCGATGCCAACGAAGTGGCCGAAGCCTGGCGAGCCATCATGCGGCAAAAGGACCGGCCCGTGGCGCTGATCCTGACGCGGCAGAACCTGCCGACGCTGGATCGCACGAAATACGCCCCGGCGTCAGGCACGGCCCGGGGAGCCTACATCCTGGCAGACGCGGCCGGCGGCAAGCCCGAGGTCATTCTCATGGCCACGGGCAGTGAACTTTCCCTGGCGGTCGAAGCCTACGAGCGGTTGACCAAAGAGGGGGTCAAGGCCCGCGTGGTCAGCATGCCATCGTGGGAAATCTTCGCAGACCAGGACGCAGCCTATCGGGACCAGGTGTTGCCGCCGGCAGTGACCGCCCGGGTAGCGATCGAGGCCGCGGAGCGGTTCGGCTGGGACAGGTACTTGGGCCTGCGCGGGCGTTTTATTGGCATGCGCGGCTATGGCGCTTCGGCCCCGTTCACCACGCTTTACAAGCATTTCGGCATCACCACCGACGCATTGGTGGCGGCGGCCAAGGAAGTGCTCGCGGCGAAAGGGTAGACAGGCAGAGGGCTGACGAAGGCGACGTGTTCGCGTGGGGTTGGCTGCCGCGCCCTACAACTCACAAATGTACATACTGCTTATACGCGCCTTCATTCTGACGGCGCGGAATTCAAGGTGAACTGTCTCGCAAAACCCCGAGGCATTCGTCTCTCAGACTCATTTGGACGCGCTGTTAAAGCTTAACGCCTGGGTAAAAAATTTTCGTAAGTCATTATAAAATAATGATTTGAGAAAAAATACGTTTGGCGAGTGTCGGCGTTGGAAGGCCACCACTTAAAACTTTTTTTTCTTTCTGCAAGTCGTTCATCTGTGAGTGGTTTCGTCGCTTGCCAACCACTTTTGCCGAGCAAATTATTTGCGAACTTCGCGATTGTCCGCCAGACTCTCTTAAAGCCATTTTTTGCAAGTCGGCTGGTCCGGCGGATCTTGGAGGCGAAAAACCGCGGTATTCCGTGGGGCGAACGCCTCGCGGCATGCAATGTGCGTTTTCCACTAATTTGCGCCTGTTTTACAGTTGTTACAGGGTCATGATCCGGTTTTCGGTCTATCAACGGGGGCCTTCCCAAAAAGGGAAGGCGAGGTGAATGTTCATGCGAATCAGCTTGCTTTGCACCGCGCTGGTCACTCTGGTGGCTCCCACCGCCGCGTGGGCTCAATGTCAGACTTACCGCATCGTCTATCAAACGGTGTACGACGAGCGGCCGGTCACGGCTTATCGACTTGAAACGGAAACGGTCTATGACGAGCAGCAGGTGACGAGTTATCGCCCGGTCATGGAGACCGAAGTTCGCGAGAATCGCTACACGGTGGCGCGGCCGGTTTCGGAAACCAGCGAACGCGAAGAGCGGTACAAAGTCATGCGACCCGTCTGGGAGACCCAAGTCCGCGACGCCAGCTACGACCAGGTGCGCACGGTGGCCGAGACGGCCGATCGCGAAGAACGGTACATGGTTGCCCGGCCCGTGATGGAAACCAGCGAACGTGAAGATCGCTACACGGTCCGCAGGCAAGTGATGGAGACGGTCGAGCAAGACGTGCAGTCGACGGTTGTGGAACCGGTCACCACCTACCGCACCGCATATGCGGATCAAGGGACATTCGTCGAACAGCCCGTGGTAACACCCGGCGCCGTTCATAATCGTTTGCGTTGGTTGCCGGCCCGCTGTGCCGTCGATCCGGCCACCGGGGTCAGCGCGTACCAGCGCGGCGCCCTGGCGTGGGTACCGGAGCAGGCGCCCAGCACGGTTTGCCTGGTCCGAAATTGGCAGCCGAACATCGTGGCCATGCAGGTTCCGCAAACCAACTATGTGGCCCGGGTCGTTACTCAGAAGGTGCCCACGCAGGTTTGCCGTTTTGTGGACGAGCAGGTAGTGCAGAAGGTGCCGGTGCAAACCTGCCGCATGGTGCAGGAAGAACAAGTGCGCCGCGTGCCGGTGACCACGTATCGCCAAGTTGTGGAACGCATTCAACAGCAAGTACCGGTGCAGGTGTGCAAGATGGTCGAAGAGGAAGTGGTTCGCCGCATCCCGGTGACGACCTGCCGCCTGGTCTACGAAGAACGGGTCGACAAAGTGCCGGTGCAAGTGTGCAAGATGGTGGCTATTCAGTCGACGGTGCGCGTGCCGCGCGTGGTCGAAAAGCAGATTCCCGTGACGTACAACGTCCGCGTGCCTCGCACGGTTTGCATGCGGGTACCGGTTGACGAGTCGCCCTGTGCGTCGGCTGCGCCGACGTGTTGTGGCAGCGGTGTTACTCCGGCGGTTGACAGCTATTATTCCGAGCCGGCGGCGACGATCGTCACGCCGAGCCAACCGTACTCTGGGCAGCCGACCCCCGCTCAGCCTCACCGGCAAGGCTCCGCCGGGCGGAGCGGCAATGGAGCAGACAAGGCACCCGCCTTGGGCCCGAACGATGTGGTTCCCGGTCCGGTCGATGAAGAAGCTCCGAATGCCGCTCCCGCTCGTTGAACCGGGGGAAGGTTCTGAGCGAGCGGCGAGCGATGATTTCCTGAACCAGCGCCCGAGGGCACGGATCTTCTTAGGTCTGTGCCCTTTTTTGCCGGCCGACTGGCCGCCAGCCGTAGACGTAAGTCGGGCACTCCCATGCTTGGCGATTCAGCTTTCCCTGACGCTGAGTGGCTCGTCGCTGACTGAAAGCCGTTGTAGAATGGGTCGCATGATGGCATCCCCTCCGCAAGCCGTGTCTTCACAAACCGTGGCGCGCCCGCCGATCGACGGTCAGCGAATATTGCTGGTCGGCAAGCTGGGAGGCATGTCGAAACGCGAAGCGCAACAGTTGTTGCGCCTGCACGGCGGCGTGGTTGTGGAGCACCTGGACGCGGCCGTGAACCTGGTCGTCGTCGGCGACGACGAGCTCCTCTCCGATAATTCCCTGGTCGAGATCTTGGACAACGCGACACGGGCCGCGGCGGAACGAGGTGCCTTGGAAGTGATCGCCGAGACGCAACTTTGGCAGCGATTGGGGTTGATGGAGGGGGACCAGGACGTGCGCCGGCTGTACACGCCGGGTATGCTGGCTGAGCTGCTGGGAGTCAGTGTGGCAGTGATCCGGCGCTGGCATCGCCGGAAGCTAATCGTCCCCGTGCGCGAAGTCCGCCGTTTGCCGTACTTCGATTTTCAAGAAGTCGCCACGGCCCGACGGCTGGCGGAATTGCTGGCGGCCGGCATGTCTCCGGCGGCGATCGAAAAGAAATTAGCCAGATTGTCCAAATACTTGCCCCACGTCGATCGGCCGCTGACCCAATTGTCGGTCATCGTCGAAGGCAAGCAATTGTTCCTCAGACAGGGAGCGGGCCTGATCGAGCCGGGTGGCCAATTGCGGTTTGATTTCGAAGGAGGCCAGCAAGCGGAGGAATCGCCGGCAGCGGTGCGAATGCAGGTGCCTCAGCATTTCTTGAGCATGAGAGGAGTTGGCGACGCGGAGCCCGCGACGGCCACTCCCGAGGACATGCTCCACGTAGCCGGGTTGCTTGAGGACGAAGGCCAATTGGGCGATGCCGCCGAGATGGTGCGGGCCGCCATGGCAGCCGGCGGGCCCACGGCCGAATCGTGTTTTCTGCTGGGCGAACTGCTGTATCAATTGGGCGACCTGCCCGCAACGCGCGAGCGTTTGTACATGGCGATCGAGCTCGATGAGGACTATGTCGAGGCCCGCGCTAATCTTGGTTGCGTGTTGGTCGAATTGGGGGAACCGGAACTGGCCGTGGCCGCCTTCCAAGGGGCGCTGGCGTTTCATCAGGACTATCCCGACGTGCATTACCATCTGGCATGTACGCTCGACGAGCTTCAGCGGCCTGTGGAGGCCGAGTCGCACTGGCGGTCGTTCTTGCGATTCGCACCGGACAGCCCCTGGGGGGACCAGGCGCGGCAGCGTTTGGACCTGCAGTAGTCAGGATAAAGCAAGAGTCCCTACAAAAGTGTGGTTGGCACCCATCGCATCTACTTGCAAATCCAATTAAACTTCCTATGTTGCAGGATGCGACAGAAAGAGGTGGCACCCTCAACGTGCTCATAGGGGGGCTTTGGCACGCAGGCCTATCGGTCTGTTTTCTGATCGCGCGAGTGGCGGGATCCTCGCTGGCCTAGGCTGATTTTTCAACTGATGAGCGATATCTTATTTCAGTACCACAAGGTCCACCCGACGACTTGGGTCTACCTGTCGTCACTGCTCACGATTTGCCTGTACTTCAAGTTCAGCCGCCTCTGGAGCGTGAGGAATCTCGATCTCATCGGCCTCATTCTTCTGGCCCCCGGCTTGCTGATGGTGGCGTATGGCGTTGAAAAAGATACCCGGGTGATCGAGCAGGGAGGGTACGTCTGGCTGTTCAGCATGAGCGGCATCTTCATGGTGCGGTTACTGCTTGACCCCATGATGGTCCGCCGGCCGCTGCTGGAGCCGAATCTCTCGGTCGGAGGCATGACCTTCCTGGGGATTGCCCTGTTGGTGTTCTTGATGGCCAATGTCATCAACAGCCGCCCGACGCCCGAGGACTTGGCCGATGCCGAAGCGGCGGACCGGGTTTGGGCCGGCAGTTCGGCGGAGCAATCGAATGAAAACAAGGGGCCGATTGAAAGCAAGGGAGCCGCCGATCATGGGCCTGGCTATCCGCTCTTGTACTCGGTGCCGAACATCACCACGCAACTGCTGTTTCCCGAAAAGTCGACCGAGCCGACCCAAAAAGAGCGTGACGTGCGCCGCGACGTAATGCGCACGGCCGTTGCCCGCACTATGGCCATCCTGGCGCATTTGGCGGTGGTGATCGGCATGGTGCTGATCGGCTACCGGCATTTCGACAACATCAAGACGGGCATCGCCGCGGCGACGCTCTATCTTCTAATGCCCTACACGGCGCAGTGGACCGGTCACGTCGACCATGTGCTGCCGGCGGCGCTGGTCATTTGGGCCATCGAGGCCTATCGCCGGCCGTTTATTGCCGGACTGCTGATGGGCACGGCAATCAGCGTATTGTATCCCGTCTTTCTGTTGCCCTTGTGGTTGGGCTTTTACTGGCCGCGCGGCTTGCTGCGATTCAGCCTGGGCGTTGTCGCGGCCGTGACCGTGCTGCTGGTTTCGCTGACCTTTACCTCGCAGCCGTTCTGGCCGCAATTCCAACAGTTGTTCGGGCTGTCGCAGCGAACGTTCACCGGATTCTGGAGCTTTGAATTGCTGCATCCCGCTTACCGGGCGGCCGTGCTGGCGGCGTTCTTCGCTTTGTGCGGGAGTTTGACGTTGTGGCCGGCTCAAAAGAACCTGGGCACGCTGATGAGCTGTTCGGCCGCGGTCATGCTCGGCACGCAATTCTGGATGGCACACGGCGGCGGTTTGTATATCGCCTGGTATTTGCCGCTGATGCTACTGACCGTCTTCCGCCCGAACTTGGAAGACCGCGTGGCCATGACGGTGCTGGGTGAAGGATGGTTCATCAAACGGCGAGTGCCGCTCGCGAGTTCCGAACGGGCCGCGTGAGCGGCGGCTGAGCCACAGTTCTCGCTTGGTGCCGCCTTCCCCTTAGTCCCGCCGAGCGTCCATCGTCGCCGGCTTCTTTTGCGAGGCGAACCAGTACTTCCAGGCGACCGTGTCGAACTCGAAATTGACCGGCGCCGTCAGTGCCAGCAGGGCATCCAATACGGCCTGGTTCTGGATGCGCTGCTTCACGATCTCCGGGGGCGGGCTGCCGAAGCTGAAGCCCGGCATGGCGTTCGCATTGCCGCCCGTGCCGAATGAGGACGTGATTTGGCCAGGGTTCCCTTTGATGATCGTGTACTTGTGCGTGGTGACCAAAGCGTCGATCAGCGGTCCGACGGTCGCCGGATCCTTCATCTGCCGCAGTCCCACGCCCGCTCGATTCACCATCACGTTGTCTTTGCTTTTGAGAGCCTGGACGTAGATGCCCACGGCCGGCCGGTAGTTTTTTCGCACGACCCGATCGAGGCACTCCAGCCTCACTTCTTCGTCAGCGTCGTTCAAGGAAGCTCTGGTCAGTGCTTCCAAGGCGGCTGGTACGGCGATCTTCGTCAGCGCTTCGATATACATGCTCTTGATGTCGCGGTCAGTCTCGCTAAGCATGCCGGCCGCCAGGGCCTTGACGGCGAAACCGTCCCCCTCGACGTTGCCGATGGCGGCAAAGTTGGCACGAGCCTGGGCCGCCTTGTTGTCCTTTTCGAGCCACTCGCGCCACATCTTGATCTTGCGGAACCAATCCTTTTGCGCGAGCTCTTCCTTGCGGTGAAACTCGTTGAGCTCAACTTCCTGAGGCAGGATCCATTTGCCGTTGTACAAAACGTATCCGCTGTTGAGCATCTGCTCTTTTTGGGTCGTCCAGCGGCCATGGATTTGGCTGTAACCGAGCCCGCGCCGCGCTGGCGCATGCTCTGGATCGAGTTCGAGGATGCGTTCGAGGTGGGTCTTGCGTTGTTTCAAGAGCTGGTTCGTGCGGCACCATTCGGCCATCTTCCATTGACCGTCGACCGTATCCGGGCGCGGAGCCGTAGCCGATCGTAGTCCATCTCGACGTCGCGCTGCGGCACGATTTTTTTGACTTGGGTGGCGTCGAGCGTCAGTTGGCCGCCCCCCGGAGTGCGCACCTCATAGCTTCGACGCGGCGATTCGTCCGCATTGACGAGTTGACCCCGCACCTGGCCCTCGTTGTGCAACATAAAGATATCCGCACGCAACGCGGCAGCGGAAATGAGCGTACAACCGGCGGCGCAGAAGCTGACCAGCAATGGCTTGCCGGCCGAGAGGCATTGGAGTGACGTCTTCACAGCCATCTCCCTCATGAGTTGAACCGCACTGCAAACGAGCGCTACGGGCAACCCCCGACGAAATCGTCAGGGTAGTCGAATCTGTCGCCAGGTAGTCTTATCCGATTGCTATCAGTATAGTTAGCGGCAACCACTCGGGGCAACCTGGAGAACCGCTGGGAACCGCGGCCCGAATCGTCCGCAAATGCCGCCACAAACCCTGCAAGGCCCGGTTTAAGCGATTTATTCGGAACAGCCATGAGCCAGATCGTTGAAAATCACCATGCATCGTCGCCAGCCGGGCTCCGCTGTGCCGTGGTGACGATCAGCGATACGCGCACGATCGAAAACGACGTGGGAGGCCAGACCATCTTCGACCTGCTCGCGGCAGCCGGACACACGATCGTCCAGAGGCACATTATTCCGGACGACCCAGGACGCATGGGCGCATTGCTAGCGGAGTTGAGCAATCGAGGCGATCTCGACGCCATATTGCTGACCGGAGGCACCGGGATCAGCAGCCGCGACCAAACCTTCGAAACCGTCAGCGGCCTGCTCACGAAGCCGCTGCCAGGTTACGGCGAGCTGTTTCGTTCTCTGAGCTTTCAAGAGATCGGACCCGCAGCGATGCTCAGCCGGGCGGTGGGGGGCCTGCTGGGGCGGGTTATCGTGCTGACGATGCCCGGTTCGCCGGCGGCAGTGCGGCTGGCAATGACACGATTGATCCTGCCAGAGTTAGGACACCTGGTCCGCGAAGCCCGGCGATAGCACTCCGGATTGACATCGAAGTCCCCCCGTGGCGGTGGACGGCTACTGGACTGGAGTGGTCGGTCCCAATCCAGTATTGTTCCTTCCCGCTTGGCGGCGCGGCGCTGGGGATGTGCGCCGGTTTTGAACGGACGGGGCATGCTTGCCGGGAGAGACGGTTATGCGAAAGCCTTTGATACTGCTGGTGTTGGCGGCGGTCGGCGGATGTGGTTGGTTTTTCTTGCAGCAGTATCGCATTGATGGCTTGGAACGACTGAAACTTCGCCCTCGCGATGGCTCCGTGGAAGCGGACAACGCTCCGGATGACCCAGGCGCGGAGAAACGAAGCGGGCCATCCGCATCGGCTCGTATAAGTTGCGGGACTTCGGGCTGATCCAGCTCGGCCAGCCGCGCACGATGAAAGTGCTGGCGGAGGTCGCCAGCAGTTTCGACGTGCTCGCCGTGGAAGGGCTCACGGAGAACAGTGGCGAGGCTCTGCACTCGCTCATCGAGTTAGTCAATTCGCACGGACGGCATTACGATTTCGCGGTGGGCGCCGTTAGCGGCCGGCAGTCCAAAAGCCATGACGCGTTTCTGTTCGATACCGACCGACTAGAGGTCGATCGCAGCGTCCTCTACTCAGTCGCGGATCCCGATCGTCTTTTGGGGCATCCGCCGCTGGTCGGTTGGTTTCGCGTCCGCGGACTCTCTGCGGAACAAGCCTTTACCTTCACGCTGATGACCGTCAGCACAACCACGGCGGAGCAACAAGCCATTGCCGCCGCTTATCGGGCGGTGCGCGACGACGGCCGCGGCGAGGACGACGTGATTCTGCTGGGTGATTTCGGCACCGATGACCGTCACCTGGGGCCCTTGACTCAAATACCTCGCGTCATGGCGGCGATTTCCGGAGTGCCCACCAATACCCACGGAGACCGCCAGCTCGACAACATCGTCTTCTCGCGGGGGGCCACCGAGTTCACGGGCCGCTCGGGCGTATTGGATGTGATTCGCCACTTCAATTTGACCTTGGACGAAGCCCTGGCGGTGTCGGACCACATGCCGGTATGGGCCGAATTCAGCGCCTACGAGGGAGGCGAATCCGGAGAACTCGCGCGGCGGCGGCAGAGTTTGCGCTGAATCGATCCCGGCGGAACATCAACGCCGCTATCGCTTGCCAAATACCTGGAGGACCGTTGCGGCTTCTTCCAGGTTCAGTTGTTTGTCGCCGTCACGGTCGAATTGGGCGACGATCTTTTCAATTTCCTCAGCGGAGAAGCGATTGCCGACGGCGGCCACAATCTCCTGAACGCTCAATTTCCCGTCGCCGTCTTTGTCAGCTTTCTTCATGGCCTCGGCGGCCCGGCGAGTGGAGTCTTCGGTTGCACCGGGCTTTCCCGCGTCGGACCCGTTCGCGCCCGAATTCTTAATCGGCGCCGCGGCGGCAAGCGCGGCCACGGTCGACGGGGGCACGATCGCCGCATTGAGACGCCGCATAGGATGCGCGTGCAATTCCAGCAGATCGCTATCTTTAACCGGCATCAGGTTGATGAACGCTATCGCCATTTCATTGAACGTCTGTTCGCCCCAGCGGACCTGCTCCGGCGGGTTCTTGGGATTGTGCGGATTGTCCTCGGAATTGTCGTGGATGCATTCCAAGGTCAGCTTGGTCCCCTTCGGCAGGCGGACTGGTTCGGAATACTCGTAGAGGTTTTGCCAGTTGAAGTCCCAATCGTCGATCCACAGCAGAGGCCGGACAGTGCCGTCGGGAAGGGTCGCGGTTACCTTGAACTCCTTGCCGATCAAGTGCATGTGTGGAAAGATCGACAGGGCATCCATATCGATCGGCAGCACACAACTGTCATGCGTGCGATAGGTCGTCTCGCCCGGCGGAATGTCGATCTTCATGTCAATCAGAATCAAGTGCAACAGGGCGCGCTGCGGCGGTTCGTCGGTGAAATGAAATCCGATTGACGACTGCTCTAGTTCCGGTTTGCCGCTGGGATGCAAATGTAAATTCAAGACCATATCGGCGTCCTTCGGCCACGGCATTGACAACCCCGTGGGCAGCGGCACGGGATCGTGTCCCGGCGTCCAAATGCCCAAACTGCCGGGCAGGAATCGCCCGACCGGATTGCTCCCTTTGAAACCGACCTCCGGATCGGCTGCGTCGCGCTCGCGGGCCTTGCCGCTGGTGTCGTACGACAGCACAGCGTGATGCACCGCGCGGCGGTTGCTCGGCCGGAACTCAATCGACTTCAAATACTTTCCCTCGGGGATCGTGAAGGGCAGGATCACGTTTTGATAGACATCTCGCCCCTCGCTGGGCACTTCAACCGGGTCGGGCAAAGTGACTACCAGGTCGGGAGTGCCAAGTTGCCAGCCGGTGGCGAAAGTCGGCGCGGCAGGCAAGTCGTCGGCAATGCCTTCGGGCGTTCCTTCGGCGACCCATTGCCGGATCAGGCCGATCTCGTCAGACGTCAATCGCCGGCCATTGGCGAACTCCCCGTGGCCGGGCACCGGCTTCCAAGGGGGCATGATCTGCTGCTCGGTAATGTCCCGGATCTGGCCGGCCCGCTTCGCAACGTCGTGGTACGTCAACAAGGAAAACGGCGCGACCTCTCCCGGCCGGTGGCAGGCCACGCAGTTTTTCCACAACAGGGGCGCGATATGCTTATTGAATGTGATCTCGGCCGAGACAGCCGAGTTCGTGAGAACCGTTGTCGAGTTCGCGAGTGCCAAGGTCAGCCAGCTGACCAGCGAGCGACGTTGCATGGCATGGATCCTCGGGAAGAAGAACGATGGGAAGGAGCACGATAGCCGCTTGTAAACCCTGGTCTCAGCGGCCCGTCGGTTTGGAATCCGTAGATTTGGAATCTTCCAGCGGCGGCAACGGGCAACCATACGCTTTCGTTTCAGCCGGCGCGGGGCGTTTGCCGTCCAACACCGCTTCGATCGCGGCGGCCAAATCTCGGGTCGTTGGCTGCTGGCGGGGCTTGCCGGGCGTGGAATAAAGATCATCGATTCGTCCACGATACACGATTTCGCCGTCTGCCAGGAGCACGACCGCTTCCGGCGTCACGCGCACCCCGGTCTGACGCGCGAGGATTTGGTCCAAGTCCAACAGCAGCGGAAACGGCAGCCGATACTCGGCCGCATGCTTCGCTGCGCTGGCGGCGGTCACATCCGGATCGCAATACACGCCGGCAAACCAGACGCCGCGAGGGCCAAATTCCTTGGCGAATTTCGCCATCGCCGGCGCATAGCGATTCGAAATGGGACAATCGGTCGCCAGGAACAACACTACGACCGCCTCGGCTTTTTGCCACTCGTGTGGAGTATGCGTATTGCCCTGCGGATCCAGCAATGAAAACTGCTGGACTCGCCCCAGCGCGGCCGGTGGCTTGCCGGTCGCTAACGTGTCATCCGCCAAACTGCTAGCGGCCAGCCACGGCAGCCAGGCCAGGGTGAATCCCAAGCTCCAGAAAGCTATTCGGTAAGTCATAGGGGATCTTGGCAATGCGAACGAGACTTATAGCAGCAACCGCGAGAGCCTGCACTATACCCGAGCGCGACGATCGATTCAGCACCAATCAATACCCGGCGATCCGGCAAAGTTTCGCGAAAAAACCGGGGCACAGGGCAACCGATTTAAAATTTGCATTCTCCGTGGTGCGTTTCTATAACGGTGGAAAGCGGCCGCGGCACCGCCAGGTTTGTGCTCCTAAGCCTGGTTCAGAAAGGCCGCGACTGTTCCCCACCCCGCTCGCGCCTTCCCTCCCGCGCCCTATGCAGCAAAGGCGAATGCAATGGATCGACGTAGTTTTCTTGGCGGCGCGAGTGCGTCGGCCATCGGACTGGCGGTTGCCCAGCAATTGTCTCAACGAGCGACGGCCAAGGATGACGTCAACGACCGGATTGTCGTCGCGGTTGCCGGTGTCCGCGGACGCGGCAAGTCTCTTCTGAAAATGGCGGCCGGGCTGCCGAAAGTCGAAGTTAAATACGTCTGCGACATCGACGAAGCCATGCTGACCAGGCAAGTCGACGATATCGCCAGCACTACCGGGCGCCGGCCCGCGGCAATCAAAGATTTCCGACGGGCCCTGGACGACAAAGAGGTTCAAGCCCTGGTGCTCGGCACGCCCGACCACTGGCACGCGATCCCGACGATCATGGCCTGCCAGGCCGGCAAGGATGTGTACGTGGAAAAGCCCGACGGTCACAACATCCTGGAAGGCCAGACGATGGTCGCGGCCGCCAAGAAGTATCAGCGCATCGTGCAACTCGGCACGCAGGCTCGCAGCAAGCCTCACATGCTCAGCGCCATGGAATACATTCAGCGCCGGCCACCTGGGCCGCGCATTGTTTGCCAAAGCCTGGGAAAGCTCGCTGCAACGCTCGCTCGGCCATCCGCCGGACGGCACGCCACCGGCCGGCGTCGATTACGACACATGGCTCGGCCCCGCGCCGCTTCATGCGTTCAATCCCTTGCGGTTTCACGGCAACTGGCGCTGGTTCTTCGATTACGGAACGGGCGATTTGGGCAACGACGGCGTTCATCGGCTTGACATGGCGCGCTGGGCCCTGGAGACCGCCGTGGGTGCTGAAGGCGGGGCGCCGCTGGCCCCCTTTCCCCGCACCGTGTCGTCCGTCGGCGGCAAGTATTACTTCGACGACGATCAACAGTGGCCCGACACCTTGATGGTCACCTACGACTACGGCGGTCGCGTGTTGACCTATGAGATGCGAGTCTGGTGCCGTTACACGATGGAAGGCGAATCCGAGGGAGCCGCCGTTTACGGCGACAAGGGTTACATCATCATCGGCAATACGAGTTGGCGTGCCTACGCGCTGCATAACAAGCTGGTTGCCGAAGGCAAGGGCTCGGCAGACGATGAAACCGGCGTGCCGCACATGCAGAACTTCTTTGACTGCATGCGCAGCCGGCAAAAGCCGGCCGCTGACTTGGAGACGGTCGGCCATCCTTCGAGCATGCTTTGCCACGTGGGCAACGCGGCCTGGCGGCTAGGACGGAGCGTGCAGCTTCGATCCGGATAGCCACACGTTCGTCGGCGATGCGGAAGCAAATCAGTACCTCACGCGTCCCGAGTATCGCAAGCCTTGGACACTGCCGAAGCTCGCCGAGGTCTAAACCCGAGACGTCTCACCCGAGGAAATCTAAAAACATGGCAAAGTTTCGCGTTGCGGTGATTGGACGCACCGGCCACGGCAACTACGGGCACGGCCTCGATACGGCCTGGCTGGAGATTCCCGAGGCCGAGGTGGTGGCCGTTGCCGATGATGACCCGGCTGGTCTGGCTGCCGCCGCCAAGCGATTGAAAACCGACAACGCTTATGCCGAATACCGCAAGATGTTGGACGAGGCGAAGCCCCAGATCGTGACCATCTGCCAGCGGTGGATCGATCGCCATCACGAAATGGTCCTCGAATGCCTGAATCGGGGCATGCACGTTTACCTCGAAAAGCCCCTCTGCCGCACCCTGACTGAGGCCGATGAACTGGTGGCGGCTTCCGAACGGACCCACGCCCGGCTGGTAATTTCCCATCAGACGCGCTATAGTCCGCGGATTGCCGTCGTGAAGCAACTTATCGCCGACGGCAAAATAGGCCGCGTGCTCGAATACCGCGGTCGCGGCAAGGAAGACAGACGTGGCGGCGGCGAAGACCTGTGGGTCCTCGGCACGCACATGATGGATATGATTCGCGCCATCGGCGGACAGCCGAACTGGTGCTTTGCCACCGTACAGCAAGCCGGACGCCCGATCGAGAAGAAGGACGTGGTCGAAGGAGCGGAAGGGATCGGCCCGTTGGCCGGCGACGACGTGCGAACCATGTACGGCATGCCCGACGGCAGCACGGCCTACTTTGCGTCGCAGCGCAACGCCGGTGGAAAACAATCTCGCTACGGTTTGCAAATTTTCGGCACGCAAGGCATCCTCGAGATCATGCCAGGTCACGTGCAGCCGACCGTACGGTATCTGGCCGATCCTGGCTGGTCTCCCAGCCGGACCGGCGCCGCCTGGGTGGAAGTTTCGACGGCCGGCATCGGCCAGCCCGAGCCTGTGCGCGATGGCTCTTTGTATGCCGGCAATTTGCTGATCATCAAGGATCTGCTCGCAGCGATTGAGGAGCATCGCGAACCGCTGGGCAACCTCTATGAGGCCCGGGGTGCAACGGAAATGATCGTGGCGGTGTTCGAATCGCAGCGCGTCGGCGGCCCCGTCACGCTGCCATTGAAGACCCGCCAGAATCCGCTGACGCTGATTTCCTGATGGCACACGTTAGATTAATGCAGATGCCTCCGGCGGGGCAGCAGGGCCGCCGGCCAATTGCAGCTACCGCTGCACCCTAGCAAATCCGCCTTGCAGGCTCGTTCTTCGTAGGAGATCTCATCCCATGAGTGCCAATCGTACCAGTGGGCCAGGCACTCTGTGCCTGGCACCATTGCGAGAATGCGTCCTTTGCGTCAGCTTCCTTTCGCTGTGTGCGTTTGCATCGCAGGAGGCGACTGGCGCCCAGTCGATCGAGGGCAACCGACTCCGGTACCTGGATGATTTTTGCGATCCCTATGTCTTTGGTTTGACTTCTCCGCGGCTGACGACTCCTCAGTGGGTCGGCGAGGATGGCGTCGAAGCGGTCATCACGCTCGGCATCGACGATATGCGGGAAGTTGATCGGTACGAGAAGTACTTGCGGCCGATTCTCGAGCGGCTGAAGCAAATCGACGGCCGCGCGCCGGTCAGCATTTTTACTTGCCGGATCGACCCTCAGCATCCCCACTTGCAACAGTGGTTGGCCGAGGGGCTGTCGATCGAAACACATACCGCCGATCATCCGTGCCCTTGCTTGAACTCCAAAGGCTTCGACGTCGCCAAGAGCACGTTCGATCGCTGCGTCGATCAAATGTCCCAGATCCCGGGCACGCACCCCGTCGCCTTTCGCTTTCCTTGCTGCGACTCGCTGAACACGCCCAGCCCGCGGGCCTTCGTCGAAATTCTGGCCGCAAAAACCGAGGCGGGCAACTTTCTGCAAATGAGCTCTTCCGTGTGCAGCGTGCTCAACGAGGCGGATCCTCGCTTGCCCCGATCGCTGGTGCGAGGCGCAAATGAGGAACCGCGGTTTGCCCGATATGCTCCGTTCCCGAATTTCGTCAATCGGGTCTTTAATTACCCCTATCCGTTCATCGTAGCCCGCGCGATCTGGGAATTCCCGATCGGCGTGCCCGACGATTGGCAAGGCTTTCATGCGCAGCAGGCCGCCAATCCGCAGACGCTTGCGGACATGCAAGCCTACGTAGACGCGGTCGTTTTCAAGCAGGGAGTCGTGAACATGACGTTCCATCCCAGCACTTGGATTCGCAACGATCAGATGGCCGCGCTGGTCGATCGTGCCGCCAAGACGCACGGTAAGAAGGTGAAGTTCTTGACCTTCAAGGAGTGTTTGCAGCGTCTCAATGCGAATCTGCTCGCCGGCCAGTCGGTGCGCGCAACCGACGGGGGCGACAACGGCGTGCGGCTGTTGGATGTGAATAACGACGGATTCATGGACGTGTTGATCGCCAATGACCACCGGCTATTGACCCGCTTGTGGAGCCCGCGTGCGCAAGATTGGATTGAAGCTCCGTTTCCCGTGCGAATTGTGCAGTCTGATGCGACCGGCCGCCGCACGCTCAATCAGGTGCGCTTTGGCGTGCTGGATTCATCCGGATTTCCCGTGCTGCTGGTTCGCAACGAACGCCTAACGGGCGGCTGGCGCTTTGACGGCACGAATTGGGTTGCCGACGATCGCCTGCTTGCC
Source organism: uncultured Planctomycetia bacterium (assembly GCA_963807715.1). Classification (GTDB taxonomy): domain Bacteria; phylum Planctomycetota; class Planctomycetia; order Pirellulales; family PALSA-1355; genus CAWECK01. Next base: position 1,027,100 of record CAWECK010000002.1, on the reverse strand, counting down.
GGCTTGGAAGTCGATGGTCAGCCGGTGTTCTCCGGTCGCGAAGGCCGCGACCGCGGCGTCCGTCTGGTGGACGTCGACAACGACGGCTGTTGCGAGTTGATCGTAGCCAGTCCCGATCAGCGCGCCGCCTTCGCCTGGAACCGAGAAAAGCATTCCTGGCAGAAACTGCCGTGGGCGCCGCCGGAGGGCACGTGGTTTGTCGATGCCTTGGGTCGCGATGCCGGCACTCGCTGGGCCGACGTCGACGCCGATGGCCTGTTGGATCTGATCAGTTCGAGCGAGCGCGGTTCGGCGCTGCACTTGTTCGACTCGCTGCAAACCGGCTGGGCTCGCCCGGTGTTTAACGAGCCGGCCGGCGGCGGCAAGGCGTTGCCGAAATTTGTCGCCGACGGAAAGAACGGGGGCGCGTGGATCGCCGATCGGCAGGTCTGGTTGCAGAACGAAGAAACGCAGCGCCTCGCCGATGGCGTGTTTCATCGTTCGTTCAACGAGATGCTGGGCGACATGGAGTCGCGTCCGCTTGGCGCGGCGGCAGCGCTCAAATCCTTGCACGTGCCGCCGGGATACCGCGTCGAACTGGTCGCCGCGGAGCCCTTGGTGATGGATCCGGTGGCCTTCGATTGGGGCCCGGACGGCAAGCTATGGGTCGTCGAGATGGCCGACTATCCGCTCGGCATGGATGGCAAGGGGGCGCCCGGTGGCGCGCGTACGTTTCCTAGAAGACACGGACGGCGACGGCAACTATGACAAGTCGACGCTGTTTCTCGACAAGGTTCCGTTTCCCACCGGAGTCATGGCCTGGCGCGACGGCGTGTTGGTCACCGCAGCGCCCGACCTCTTTTTTGCCCGCGACACCGACGGAGACGGGAAGTGCGACGAGCGCAAAGTGCTGTACACCGGCTTTGGCGAAGGCAACCAGCAACACCGCATCAACGGCTTGCGCTGGGCGCTCGATGGTTGGGTACACCTGGCCAACGGCGACAGTGGCGGAAAGATCCACTCGTTGAAGACCAAAGACGAGGTTGATATCCGGTCACGCGACCTCAGAATCCGGCCTGACGAAGGGAACATCGAAACGACCACCGGCATGACGCAATTCGGCCGCAATCGCGACGATTACGATCATTGGTTCGGCACGAACAACTCGAACCCGGGCTTCCAATTCGTGCTTGCGGACCATTATCTTCGCCGCAACCCGAATCTGGCACCGCCGCCGCCGTCGATTCCGGTTTGCGACCGCTCGATTCAGCTTTACCCGCTCAGCCGCACCGTGGCGCGTTTTAATGTGCCCGAGGCGGCGAACCACTTCACCTCGGCTTGTAGCGGCATGGTCTATCGTGACGAATTGCTGGGGGGCGACGTGGCGGGCAACTTTTTCGTGTGCGAACCGGTCCATAACCTGGCGCATCGCGAAGTGCTCACCCGCAATGGATTGCGATTCCAGGGCACTCGGCCAGGCACGGAGCAAGAGTCCGAATTCCTGCGCTCGACGGATAACTGGTTCCGGCCGGTGATGGTTCGCACCGGGCCGGACGGCGGCTTGTGGATTGCCGATATGTATCGGGCCGTCCTGGAACATCCGCAGTGGATTCCGGACGATTGGGAAGCAAAGCTCGACTTGCGCGCGGACATGACAAGGGGCGCATCTATCGCGTGGTGCCCGTCGATAAGCCTCTCCGAGCACTGATTCCGCTCGATAAGCTCGCAACGTCGCGCCTAGTCGCCGAACTCGACTCGCCCAACGGCACCGAGCGAGATCGGGTACAGGAGTTGCTGGGTTGGCGGGGCGACCAGGCTGCCTGCGAACCGCTGGAGCAATTGGCCGCGAAAGCCATGCGCCCGCGGTGCGCGTTCAGGCCCTGTGGACGCTGGCGAACCTTGGTTCGCTGAGCGATGGTTTGATTCTGCAAGGCCTTCGCGATGCCAGTCCGCAAGTCCGCACCCAAGCGGTGCGTCTGGCCGAACCGCGACTGAACAGGTCTCCGGAATTAGGGGACTCGCTTCTCTCGCTGCTTAAAGATCCCGCGGACGACGTCCAGTTGCAACTGGCCTGCACGTTAGGCGAATGGCGCGACCCGAGCGCAGGCGGGGCACTCGGATTCTTGGCACACCGACAATCCGACGAACGTTATCTTACGGCCGCAGTCCTCAGTTCGACCAGCGACGAAAACCTACTGGGCGTCCTGGAGATGGTGCTGTTGCCCCCACAATCCGCCGAACTGATTTCGCAGTTGTTGACGATTCCAGTTGCTGCAAAAGACCACGAGGTATTGAACCGATCGCTTCTGCAGGTTTTCGGGTACGGTGATGCACGCTTACATTTTTCCCATTGGCAAATGACGGTTGCCACGGCTGCGCTTGCTGAGCTACGTCGGCGTGAAACCCCGCTTGACAAAGTCCTTGAGCCCAAAGTGCTCGGTTACTTTCACAGTATTTTCGCCGATGCTCGCAGTTTCGCGGCGGATGACAACGCGGCTCCCGATGCCCGCACCGCCGCGATCGGATTGCTCGGACAAGGGACGGACGCGAAGGACTTCGAAACACTGGCCTTGCTCTTGGGGCCAAAGCATCCCGCGGAACTTCAGATCTTGGCGATCAATGCCCTAGGGCGATCGCGCGATGCACGCGCCGCCGAGAAGCTCCTCGAAGGTTGGCAAGCTTATAGTCCGGCCGTACGTTCTCAGGTGCTCGATACCCTGCTGAGTCGCAATGCCTGGGCAACTGCTTTACTCGAGCAGATCGAACACGGCGCCGTTGCAGCGAGTGAAATCGATGCGACGCGCCGGCAGCGACTCACCGCGAGCGGCACTCAGGCGATTCGCGACCGGGCCGAAAAACTGTTGGCCAGCAGCGTTGGTGCCCGAGCGCAAACCGTCGAAGAGCATCAATTCGTGCTGAGTTTGCCGGCTGACTCGGCCCGCGGTCGGCAGGTCTTTTTGAAGCGTTGTTCCTCCTGCCACGTGCTTGAAGGGCAAGGGCATGCGGTGGGAGCCGATCTGGCCGCAGTGGGCAATAAGTCGCCGCAAGCGTTGCTGATCGCCATTTTGGATCCGAATCGGGCCGTCGAGAGTCGCTATGTAACCTACCTCGCGCAGCTCGAAGATGGGCAAATCATCAGCGGCGTGCTCTCAGCCGAAAGTGGCAACAGCCTCACGCTGCGAGGCCCGGACGGCAAAGACCAGGTGATTTTGCGCAAGGACCTGGAAGTGCTGCGCAACACCGGAAAATCGCTGATGCCCGAGGGGCTAGAGAAGGACATTTCGGCGCAGGAATTGGCCGACGTGATCGCGTTTGTCAGTGGATTCTCGCCCCCTAGTAAGTCGTTCGCCGGCAATCAGCCGCAGGTTGTTCGCCCCGACGCCGACGACATCCTGCGTTTGACCGCCAGCAAGGCCAACATTTACGGCAGCACCCTGGTATTCGAGCCGAAATACGGGAACTTGGGCTTTTGGACGAGTGCCGACGACGTCGCCAGATGGTCGTTGCAGGTGGGGACCGGAACGAAATACAAGGTGATCCTCGATTACGCCTGCAACCACGACGCCGGCGACACGTTCCGGCTCGACGTCGACGATCAGCAACTCTCAGGCACCGTCAAAGGGACCGGTTCTTGGGACACCTACCGCGACGTGGAAATCGGCAGAATTACTCTGCCGGCCGGCCCTCACACGTTGATATTCCGACCTGCAAGCCCGCTGAGCCGTCCGTTGCTCGACTTGCGATCCGTGCGCCTTGTGCCGATTGGTAATTAAGAACGTCTCGACGCCGCTCGAAAAACGAGCCTGTAAGGCGGAGTCGCGTAAGCAGCGGTGGCTGCAACAGGCCGGCGGCCCTTGCCGCCAAAGCAACGCAACAACAACGGTTGATATGAATTGACGGGCTCGGCGGGGTGGTAGAGAATAGAGGCTGTTAAAAAACAGCGGCTGTAAGTTTCCCTTGGGCAGCAAGTTCCGGCATACGCTTGGCAGTGGATGGCTAGCATGGAGAGCGACATCTCCCTCGACTGCAGCGGGCTTATTTCGGAGCCGTCTCCGACTTCGGAGCCGTCCGGGCTGCCGACAACGGGGCGACCTGGCCCGCCACCGTTGCCTCCCAAACCGTCGAATCCTCCGGCGTTGGCTTCAGCGACTCCTCCTTCACCGCCGCCAGCGGAGGCTGCGGGTAACAACACGGCTTCGGGTCCTGCGCCGGCCCTTCCAGCCCAGGCGGCGCCAGCGCTTCCGGCACCACCCGCCGTTTTGCCTGTGCCTCCCTTGGTCACGGCTGCCGCGGGTGTCCCACTCGCAGCAGCCAAGGTCGAGGTCGATTCGGCAATTCGCAGGGCCGCCTGTGCGGTCCTCACATCCCTAGCCGCCATCGCCGGACGTGTCCGCGACTGGGTCGTCACTTCCGGCTTGTGGTGGGCGCTCAGCGCGACGGCCCACGCTGTGGTCCTGTCGCTCGCGCTGCTTACGCTGGGAGCGGTCATCACGCCGACCTACCATTCGACCGCGCCTTCGTTCGAGTCGGCGGTGAATACGGAGGTCGGCCAAACCGACATCCAGACCTTCGACATCACGGCCGGTGCGATCGATCCGGGCGAGCTGCGCGGGGATCTCTCGGCCACTTCCGGCGGCTTGGGTGGGGCGACCGGCGCATCGGCCGCTGCCGGCGGACTGCTCGGCGGGTCATGGTCGCCGGGCGAGGGAACCGGCAGCGCTTCCGCAAGCGGCTCCGTCGGCTCGGGAGCGGGGGGGGCGGCAGCGGGACGCCGGGTGGAATGGATATGAAGGGACTCGACTCCGCCTGGAAAAAGAACGGCGGAAAGATTTCCGGCGGTGGCAGCATTGCGCGGCGCCGCGCCGCCAATGGGGGCGTGGTGGCCGCCGGCAACGTGAACCAGGCCGTGGACGGAGTGCTCAAGGGCATTCAAGGCGAACTGGAAAAAGGCGATCTGCTCGTCTGCTGGCTCATCGATGCTTCCATGAGCCTGGCGGACGACCGCAAGGTGATCGCGGATCGGGTCGAGCCTTATTTTCGTAAAATCGAAGCCCAGGACCCGAAGAAGTCGCACCGGCTGCTGAACTCCGTGGTTGCTTTCAGCGATACGACCTGGGAGGTCATCAAGCCGACGAATTTCAGCTCGCAAATCGTCGAGGCCATGCGCAACCTGCCGCTGGCAACCAGCGGGGTGGAAAACGTCATGTCGGCAGTCGATCAATGCATCGATCAATACGGCCGCAAATGGAAAGGGGGCATGGTGATCGTCGTCTGGACCGATGAATCGGGGGACGACATTCTGTATCTGGAACAAATCATTCAAAAATGCAAACGGCGCAACGTCGTCGTCTCGGTCGTCGGACCCACGGCGGTGCTGGGGAGCGAACAAGGACGGCATCATTACGTCGACAAGGGGACCGGCTTCGCCTTCCTGCTGCCGATCAAGCGCGGCCCTGACACCTCGCTGCCCTGAGCGGCTGCTGCTGCCGTACTGGCACGATTCGCCCCTGGCCCCCTGGATTCAAAACGGCGTGGTGCCGGCCAGCGGAGTCGCCCTGGTACGGCGGGCCGCATCGCGAAGGCTTGCTTTCGGGCGTGGGCCCTTACGCCCTCACGCGGCTGGCGCTGGAAACCGGCGGCACGTTCACGCTGCTCGATCGCAAAGAGGACCGCGGGCCGTTTCAGTGGGACGTCATGAAGCGCTATTTGCCCGACTACGGCTCGGCCAACGAATACCTGGATGCGGTCAATGCAAAGCCGTTGCGAAAGGCGATTTCCGCGGCCGTGATGGCGACCTACCAGGAACGTGAACTTGATTCCCGCCGGCCACGGCGTTCGTGCTGCACCGCCATCCGAATTATCCCTATCCGGTCGTCAGCCCGTACTACACGCCCGAGCAATTTCGCGCACTGCTGCGGGAAGCGATTCCGCAGCAGCAAATGCTCGTGAGGGAAACCAACCGCGTGGTCGAGCAGGCCTTGTCGCAATTTCCCAAAGACGGCATGGAGTACGACTATCTGGCCGAACGCTCGCCGCGCTGGCGGGCCTGGTACGATCTGACGCGCGGGCGTCTGCTGGCCATGAGCGTGCGGCAGTTGGAGTACGTGTTGGCCTGCGAAACCATGCTTCAAATCCGGCTATCTGAAGCCGGAAACCAATCATCTGGTGTTGAAGCCCACCTATCAGTACCTGGCCGGCTCGACGATCGAACCGCGCGCCCGCGAGGCATTCCGGTTGTTGACCCGTTGCGTGAAGGAAAACGCCGGCACCCCCTGGGCCATGCTCGCCCAATGGGAATTGAACCACGAGTTGGGCATCGAGATCGAGCAACGTGATTATCGTGCCCGCACCATCGGGCCCGCCCCCTCCGCCCGATCCGCCCATCACGTTTCCAAACCTCTGATTGCGTTTGGAAATTCGTACCGGAAGTTGCGCACCCATCCTTGCCTTGGCAGCGTCGTTTCTAAGCTGCCATTACGCCGCGCTGCCGTCGTTGGTTCGCGCTGCGATTCTGGAGATTCTCCGCCCAACCTTCCTAGCGGTTGACAAGATCGGTTAGGGATGCGTTTGCGACGCGTCGGTTTTCGCAGATCGGACGCGACGGATGCATTTCAAGTCTTGTGGTAGAAGCAGCTTGGCACCGAGAGCAACAACTTAATTGAATTCTCACAATCAGCACATGGGTGTCTAACCGGCAATTGCCAAGATAATCCCCGTCACTAGGGAACAGCGGGGTCAACGGCTTTGCCGTAGGTGCTTGCTTCAAGTGCCTTTCGGTGTTAGCCGGCTCTGCGATTGTTCGCGAGCATGCTTAGGCGTGTTTTATGGATGGTGGGAGGTTTTATGAAAAGTCGGCGGCAAGTAAGTGCATGTCCCGTGCGCAGTGGTCTCTGGCTTTACTTTGGTCGAGCTTCTGACGGTGGTGGCGATCATCGGCATTTTGACCGCGATCAGCGTTCCCGCCGTATTTGCGGCGCGGGAGTCGGCCCGAGCTTCTATCTGTCAAAGCAACCTGCGGCAACTCGGAATAGGACTCAACAGCTATGCCTCGCGCAGAAACGCGTTTTGCAGCGGGGCATTCAACTGGAATTACGACGGCGCAGTCACGGACGTCGGTTGGGTGGCGGATTTGGTGGCTCAGGGGACGCAGGTAGGGCTGATGCTTTGTCCTTCGAATAGTCTTACCATCTCAGAGACGTATAGCGATTTGTTGACCGCGACGAGCGCGACGCTGACGGTCTGCAACGTCAATTATCCGGGCAACGCGCCAGCGACGTTGCCCAACGGCAACACCGCCACGTTTGCGGAACCCTGTTACCAGATCATGACCAATTCCAGTCAATTCCCGCCGAACAGCGCCGCGCGGCAGAGTCTGGTGCTCAATGGCGTACTGGCCGCGAGCTACAACACGAACTACACGGCCAGTTGGATCATGGTGCGCAGCGGTCCGGTTTTGGATTCCAACGGCAACGCGTCTGAACCGGCGACTTCGACGTGCGTCCCCTCCTCGAATACGACGCAAGTCCCGTATTTGGACCGAACCAGCACGGTTGGTCCGCTGAAGACCTCGATGATCGACGGCGGCAGCGTGCCGAGCAACATCATTCCGCTGCTCGGTTGTGGCGGCCCCGCGGCGGGCAAGACCTTGCCAATGCAAATGGGATCGGCTCAACAGGGAGCCGGTTTAGCCGCGTCGTTTACCGGCGGACCGATGCAAAACAACGGGCTGTACACGATGACCGCGCCTTTGTTTCCGAATCCGACCTCGCACGACGGCCCGACCGGTTGGTGGAACAGTTGGGCTGGGGGCTGGACGGCGCCGGGGTCAAGCCAGAACCCGCCCCTAGGTTCGAATTTGATGCCGCCTTTGATCTTGCAGGATTACCGGCAATTTTCGTCGGTTCATCGAGGTTATTGCAACATCGTGTTTGCCGACGGGAGCGTGCGGACTTTCCTGGACGTTAATAACGACCAGATGTTGAATGACGGTTTTCCCGGCCAGTATCCGCCCCCCAATCCGATCCCCGCGAACTGGAACGGATTCGCCGACAGCACGGTTGAAATCGGCCCGTCCGACGTGTTTTCGGCGGGCACCATACAAGGGCTTTAATGAAGCTGCCAACTGGAAGGGCAGCCAACAATGGCGAAAGGAGGGTAGAAGCGCACTAAACCGCTACATCGGCCAGGTTGTTCTTAACCGAGGGGGCCGATTTTCTTTGGCAGGGACGTATGGATGTCGCTTCTTACTAAGTTTTTTCCGCGTTATTTGTTCCCACTTGGAGACTAAAAGTATGAGTTTTGGAAATCGGGCCAGCCGCGCTGGCTTTACCTTGGTGGAATTGCTGGTGGTGGTCGCCATCATCGGCGTATTGATCGGGCTGTTGCTCCCCGCCGTGCAAGCCGCACGCGAAGCCGGCCGTCGTGCCCAGTGCATTAACAATATGAAGCAGCAAGGCCTCGGTATGCTCAACTACGAGCAGACCAACGGCAGGCTGCCCTCGGGCGGTGAAGGCTCGAACATGAACTCGGCGGCCATTCTGGCTGTCGGCGACAAGCCGGGCCCCAGCCAGGCGGTGGCCGGTCCCTTCACGCAGTTCGACCTGCATTCATTCTTCACGTTGATCCTTCCGTTCGTCGAAGAAGGCTTGGTCGGCAAGCAGATGAACCTGAACTATGCCTACAACGACAACGGCTATCCGGCGAATGGCTTGGCGGCCCAGACTCGGGTCATTACCTTCCTTTGCCCCAGTAACACGCTGTCGCTGTCGCAACCCGATCCGAGTGGATACGGTCAAACCGATTACATGCCGACCGTGTACACCGATATCGACCCGTCCGGCGGCACCGGCAGCTTCGGCGTGCGCAACTCGGCGACTCGCCTCAACGGTCTCTTGCACGGCTTGTCTGCTCAGTACATCTCGGGTGTCATCGACGGCACCAGCAAGACGATTGCGGTGACCGAAGATAGCGGTCGTGTTTTCGAAACCAACAGTTTAGGCACGCAATCGAAGGCTGCTGACCCGATTTATGGCAACTCGGCATACAGCGGCTATAACGTCACGAGCAAATACGCTACGTTTACCATGAATCTCGGCTCAGGCACGTCTGTCTCCGGGATTGTGAACACGCCGCAGTTGTACACGCCAGTCGGCAGCACTATGGCATCCGGAAGCGGCAGCATCACGTTCACCTATCAACCGAATGCGGGGATAGCTGCTTCGAGCTACACCGACACTGGCACGCCGACGTCGGGTGGCAAGCGTGGTTTCTCCCGTTGGGCTGATCCGGACAGCGGTTCAGGCGTCTCTGGACCTCCGAACCAGTCGAATTTGACGAACTCAAGCGCTTCCGGTACGGTGGCGAGCGTCTACTTTTCCCAGGTCATCAACAACAACGCCATTCCGTTCGGCGGGCCGAATAATCCCGTTCAAACGATCAGTGGCGGCGGAATGTCGAATGATCCGGGTGTTGCTGCTTGCCCGTGGGGTGCCAACAACTGCGGTCCGAACGACGAACCATTCTCGTTCCACGGCAACGGTTGCAATAACCTGTTCGGCGACGGCAGCGTCCACTACATCGGTGGCAACATCGACCCGGTCGTCATGCGGTTCCTCATCACTCCGAGCGAAGCTATCAAGTTCGACGAAGGGATCCTGCTACAGCAGTAATTGTCATAAGCTGACCGTTCCCTTGCGGAGCGGACGGCTGCGAACAATGGTCTGAACGTCAGCCGTCCCGGGGTGGGTTTTACTCGCCCCGGGACGGTTTTTGTCATTCCCGTCTGATCGCATATCGCTGGAGAAATGGCCGGGAGAAAGAATTCCCCGGTCATGGTGAAGTGTCGAGTTCGGAGAACGACAGGTAGGTGGCCAAGCGGTGATTCGCATTACCAAGCACAAACCGAGGATGGCGGCACTCGACGAAAGCAGGCCGATTTCCGGCAGCGAGACTCGGCAAGCTGCGATGGGCACAATCGCTGCCGTGAGTTTCCCGCGCCCTTGGTTGGCCGGGCTTTTCCTGGTCCTTTGCGGCGCGGCGGCCTACTCCAACAGCCTGGCGGGGCCCTTCGTTCTGGACGACTGCGGCGACATCGAAGCCAATCCTGCCATTCGTGAGCCGTGGCCGATTTGGCGGCCGGTGGTGAGCCAAGTCGACGGCCAGATGCGCATCCATTCGCGCCCTGTTGTGGTGCTTTCCTTCGCCGCAAACTATGCGATTGGCGGGTTGGCCACACGGGGGTTCCACGTCACAAACGTGGTGATCCATTTGCTGGCAGGCTTGACGCTGCTGGGCATTGTGCGCCGCACCTTGTTGTTGTCGCGGCAGGAGCGATATGCCTCGTCGGCCACGCTTTTGGCACTGGCGGTGGCTCTCCTCTGGGTGCTGCATCCGCTCCAGACGCAAGCCGTTACGTACATCGTGCAGCGCTATGAGTCCCTGATGGGGTTGTTTTATCTGGGTACGTTGTATGCGGCGCGTGCGCTCGCGACGTCTTCCGGGTCATCGGCTTGGGGTTGGGGCGCCGCGAGCGTGACGGCGTGCCTGCTGGCCCTGGGCTGCAAAGAAGTGGCCGTCTCCGCCCCCGTGATCGTACTGCTCTTCGATCGAGCGTTCATCGTCGGTTCGTTTCGCGAAGCCTGGCGGCGCCGCCGGACGTTGTACGCAGCTCTGGCAGCGACTTGGTTGGTGTTTATCCCGTTTTTCCTGTTCTTCTCCGGCGGCGCCGGCCTGTTGTCGGGCCAGGAGGGCTGGGCCGGATTCAAGCAGGATAAGCCGTGGCGTCTCTATGCCTTGAACCAACCCCAAGTGATTTTACACTACCTGCGCCTTGCCGTGTGGCCCGAGGGACAATGCCTTGATTATGCGTGGAGCGCCACGCCGGACCTGAGCCGGCTCTGGCCCTCGCTGTTAATTCTCGGCGCGCTGGTGGCTTGCAGCGCCTGGTTGCTGATTCGGCGACCGCGCTGCGGATTCCTGGGAGCCTGGTTTTTCTTGATCTTGGCGCCGACGTCAAGCGTCATTCCGATCAACGATCTGGCGTTTGAACATCGCATGTATCTGCCGCTAGCCGCCGTGGTGACTGCTGTAGTCTTTGCAGCCTTTGAATTGCAGTCTCGCATGCGTCCCACGGCTACCGCAACCGCCAGCCCCCAGTGGATCGGTCTGGTCGCCATCGTTGCCGTGATACTGGGAACGCTCACCTTCCTGCGCAACCAAGTGTACGGCGATGCACTGATGTTATGGTCCGACGTCGCGGCGAAGCGTCCCGAAAACGGCCGTGCACACGCCAACCTGGCGCCGCTGTTTGCGCGGAACGGCCAGCCGCATCTTGCCGTGGAACACATCCAGGAAACGCTGCGGCTTATGCCCTTTGTAGCCAACGACCCGATGCTGCAGCGGGATTGGGGCTCGTGCTTGATGCAACTCAAACAGGGTGAGCTAGCGGTGCCTCACTTTCTGCGGTCCATCGCCTCTGATCCCAACGACGCGGATACGCACCTGAACCTGGCGGCCGTGTTGGCATCTCTCGGATATCGAACGGCTGCCCGTTTCGAACTTCAGGCCGCCCTTCGGCTTAACCCGGAGTTGCGCGGGAAGGCTGCGAAAACCGAGGACGGATCGAATATCGAGATCAATGCCCAACGACGAGCCTTGGCACAATACGTGGCGGGGGAGTTAGGGACTGGACTCAATCCTGTGCTCGAGCATCCAGCGGACCTGTGCCGCTGCGAGTATGAAATTGGCGCGGCGCTGCTCAAGGCAAGAGAATATGAAGCGGCTTTGACGCACTTCGCGGCGGCGACAAATCTTCATCCGGACGATTCGTTGACGCAGCAACTGGATCATGCTCGCCAAACGGCCGTACAGGCGCTGGCTGGTGGTGTCGAACAGCCGCCACGTCAGTCTGCCGGCAGCCAAACGCAACGGCCGTAATTGTCCGCCCCAACGGCCTAGTTTTCCTTTTTGCCAAGTGTTTCACCATCAGATTTCGCCTCTCGCGACGGTTTCGTTGGGCTTTCGCGTCGAAGTTCCGCGGTCACCTGGGTGCGGGCTTCCTGTATTTCTCTCGCCAGACGCTCGCCGGGTTGCAGCTTGGTGGCCGCGTCAAAGCGCGCCAAGGCCATTTCATACTGCCCGGCTCGCGCTAGTGCGGCACCGTATTCACATTCGGCGAGGCAATTGTCGAGTGGTTGTGCGAGGAGCGTCTTGGGAGCCCCACCCAAGGTTTGCGCTAAGTATGCGAGCATGGCGGCACATCCGGCCGGGTTCGCCACTTCAGTGTCGAGCCGACCCGTGGCCAACGTCGGGCAATGTTCCACGGCGGCATGAAGCTCGGATAAGGCTGCTTGTTTTCGGCCATGCGCTGCAAACAGGACTGCCAGATTCAGGTGGATCGTGTAGTCGTTCGGTTTCATTTGTTGTGCAATCAAAAAGTGAGGGATGGCCTCGTCGCCGCGATTGAGTTGCACAAGACACGCGGCCCAATTGTTCTGGAAATCGGCGACGTCGATGTAATCCGCCTTGAGCTGCCCTGCTTCCTCGAAATGCCCAAGGGCCGCGGCATGCTGACCTGACTGAACCAACCCAACGCCAATACCGATTTGAGCGCGAGCGTTTCTAGGAGAATTGGCCGCAACATCGTCCCAGGTGGCCAGCACACTGGAGTAAACTCGGTTGCGCATAAACGTCAACGACCCCAAGACACAGACCGGCGCGACCACGAGAACGGCTAGGATGAATCTGCACCGGTTCCCAGGCCAGTGGGGCGTCAGTTCATAAACGGTGACGACGAGGGCAACCGCGACGGCAGCCAACGATAAATACATGCGGTGCTCGAAGGCCAAGTCGAGGATTGGCATGACGCTGGACGTGGGAGCCAGGATTAAGAAGAACCAGGCTCCCAAGAAACCCAGTTGGGGTCGCACAGCAGTGAGCCAGGCCGTTACAGCCAAGAGTGCTAAAATAACCGTCGATTGCGGAAAAATCTGCGACACCGTTTGCGCGACTGGCCAGCGATAGTCCAAACACTGTCCTTGAGGCCAGACGCAAAGCCGCAGGTAATGCAGAACGACTCCCGGCTGGCTGCGGGCATACTCCAGCCAGGTATGCCCTGTCACAGAGCCCGTGAATCCCCGACCCGAAAACGCGAAGTAAAACGGCAAGAAAATCAGCCAGGTTCCGGCCAAGCCGCTGTAGAGTGGCCAGCGCCGTCGCCAGGCCTCGCGGAAAGAGCCCGCCATAAACGCCCGGTCGTACAGGAAAACCAAAATGGGTGCCGAAACGGCCACTTCCTTGCAACCCAAGGCCAATAGGCACGCCGCAATGCTGGTGATCATCCAGAGTCCTGAATGGGAGCCGGTTGAGGCGCGAATGGCCGCGTACAAAGTCAGCAGATAGAACAAGCCCATCAGCGATTCGTAACGCTGCACGATGTAAGTCACGGCCTGCGTTTGCAGCGGGTGCAGCGTCCAAACCAAAGCGATTGCCAGAGCCAGCGGTGTGGAGACTTCCGCAAATCGAACCATGCTCGGCAGCGACAACGTACGTCGCACGATGCCAAACAACGTCAGCCCAGCCAGGATGTGGATCGCCAGATTCGTAATGTGATAGGGGCGCGTACCGAGGCCAGCACAGGCATAATTCGCGGCAAAAGAAAGTACCACTACCGGCCTGGAGTGGACCGACATCGTGGGAGCGTCGGACGAACCGAATATTTGCCAAATTTTCTCGGGGTGACGGATGCTCGTATTTCTTTCAATGTCCCCCTGGTCGTCGAACAGAAATGGCCCATTGAGGCTGTTCGAGTAGGCGATTCCCGCAGAGACAGCAATCAGCAGTCCCGCCAGCCAGACGTGCTTCCGCGACGCCAACGAAAGACTTTCGGCGCTGCGGGTACCCGTAAAGTTCTTAGGAAGATGCAAACTCGGGACGGGCCTCATAACGCTAGTTTGGGAAACCCGACCCCTGGCGGGAATACCTGCTACGCGACAGCTGCGCCGACGCGCGACGAAACAGAATGCCTCGTAGAGGCGGGCGGTCGTTGAATTTTACACGCGCCCTCCTACGACACACAATCCGCGCGGCGCACAGGCGTTGTAAGACGCTTCAAGACTGGCCGAATCATGAAACGGAGATGCGATGTCCTAACGGTTCACTAATGTTTTTAAGAATTCGGCACTAGTGTAGTGCTTCACTGTTTCGGGAACTTATTTGGTTGCTTGTGCGTCGAAGGGTTCATCAGGAGGATGAACCTATGCGGATCGCACCAGCCATTGTAGTTTCGGAGGAAGATCGCCGGACCTTGCAGCGCTGGTCGCGAGGCCGCAGCACGGCGGCGCGACTCGTGCTGCGAGCCAAGATCGTTTTGCTGGCCGCTGCCGGCAAGTTGAACAAGGACATTGCCACCGAGTTGAAGACGGGCATGAAGACCGTGTGCCAATGGCGGAGTCGCTTTGCCAAGCAGGGGCTGGCAGGCATCGAGAAGGACGCCCCGCGTGGTGCTAAGCCGGCCAGCACCACCGCGGCGCTGGCTGCGGAGATCGTTCGTAAGACCACGACAGAAAAGCCACCGGCCGCGACACATTGGAGTACGCGTACGCTGGCCGAAGAATTGGACACGTCGCCGTCGATGGTTCAGCGCGTTTGGAAAGCCCACGGCCTGCAACCGCATCGCACCAAGACGTTCAAGCTGTCGAACGATCCGCAGTTTGCCGAAAAGCTGATCGATGTCGTGGGCTTGTACCTGAACCCGCCGGAGCATGCGATTGTCCTCTGCGTCGACGAGAAGAGTCAGATTCAGGCCCTGGATCGCACCCAGAAGAGTTTGCCGATTTATCCGGGCCGCCTGGGGACGATGACCCACGACTACAAGCGAAACGGCACCACGACGCTGTTTGCGGCGCTCAACGTGGTGGAAGGAATTGTCATCGAAGCATGTATGTCTCGGCATCGACATCAGGAGTGGATCAAGTTTCTGAAACACATCGACACCGCGACTGACCCGGCAGCTCAACTGCATTTGATTGCCGACAACTATGCAACCCACAAGCACCCCAAGGTGCGACGATGGCTGGCGCGCCATCCGCGATTTCATATGCACTTCACACCGACCAGCAGCTCTTGGCTTAACCTGGTGGAACGCTGGTTTCGCGATCTCACGCAGAAGCGGTTGCGGCGCGGCACGTTCACCAGCGTCCGTCAACTGCAGGAGGCCATTTTCGAGTACGTCGAGCATCACAACGACCGGACTAAAGGTTACCTCTGGAAGGCCCTGCCCGATGCAATCCTGGCCAAAGTTCGCCGCGCCCGAGCCGTTCTCGATAACTCCCCAACAACTTGAAGCACTACACTAGAAACTGGGCCACTCGATTTGCTACAAGGCGTCATATGGAAATTCGAGACCGCATCAAAGGCTTGCGCCGCGTTCCGGCGAGCAGCTTACGAACCAATCCGCTCAATTGGCGCACGCACCCCGCGGCCCAACGCGACGCGCTGCGCGGCGCCCTGGCCGAAATCGGCTATGCCAGCGCCCTCTTGCGCGGGAACTCGCCGACGGATCGTTGGAATTAATCGACGGACATCTGCGGGCCGAAACCACGCCGGAGGCCCTCGTGCCGGTGCTCGTGCTGGATCTTGACGAGGCCGAAGCCGCGAAGCTGTTAGCTACGTTCGACCCGCTCGCCGCGCTGGCCGGCACCGACACGGCCGCGCTCGATGCTTTGCTGCGGCAGGTCGACTGTCATGATCCGGCTTTGCGAGCCCTGCTGGATAGTTTAGCCGCCGACCACCTGCCGTCATCTCTCGAAGGCGATCCCCAGCGCGAGAGTGTCGAAGTGCCGGAAATGTACCAGGTGGTCGTGCAGTGCGCCGGAGAGGAACAACAGCGGACCGTGTACGAGCGACTGACCGCGGAGGGCTTTCGCTGTCGATTGCTCAATCTTGGCTGAAACTCGGGATTCGTGACGTGAGGTGCGTCGATGCCACGCGTGGAAGCGACCGTCAGTTGTCCGGTCCACAATTCGTTTCGCGTGCAACAGGTGGCCAGCCTGTTCGATGTGCCGCTGGCCGATAAAGCGCAAGCGAGCTTTACCGTGGACGTGCCCGGCGTCGACGAATCGTGGCAGATCGGCTTGATCGTCGGCCCTTCCGGGAGCGGCAAGACGACGATCGCTCGCCAGGCGTTTGGATCCGCGCTCGTCGATCGTCAGTCCTGGCCTGACGATCGGGCGGTGGTCGATTGCTTCGGAGAGTTGCCGACGCGGCGAATTACCAGCCTGCTCACCGCCGTGGGGTTTGGCTCGCCTCCTTCCTGGGTCAAGCCTTATGCCGTGCTGAGCGGGGGTGAAAAATTTCGCTGCGACTTGGCGCGGGCACTGGCCCTAGGATCGGAAGTGAAAATGCTGAATGCGGAACGCGGGAGTTCCGAATTCAGCATTCCCAATTCCGAATTTGTTGCGGCAACTCCAATCGTGGCGTTCGACGAATTTACCAGCGTCGTCGATCGGCAAGTTGCGCAAATCGGCTCCGCCGCCGTCGCTAAAGCGATCCGAGCGGGAAACCTCGCTTGCCGTTTCGTGGCGGTGAGCTGCCATTACGACGTGAGTGAATGGCTGGAGCCGGATTGGGTGGTCGACATGGCACTCGGCACCTGTCAGCGGAGGCGGCTTCGGCGACCGGACATCTGCCTCGAGATCCAGCGTTGCCGACATGCTCTTTGGCCCCTGTTTGCGCCGCATCACTATTTGAGCGGCTCGCTGAGCAAAATGGCCCGGTGTTTCGTGGCGACGTGGCACGGTGTTCCGGTCAGTTTCTGCGCCACTTTGCCGATCATCGGCCGGCGCGGCCACTGGCGCATTAGCCGCATCGTCACTTTGCCGGACTACCAAGGCGTGGGCATCGGCCTGCGGGTGGTGGAGGCGGTGGCGGGAATCCACGTGGCCGACGGACATCGATTGAACATCACCGCCAGCCATCCGGCTGTCATCGCCCATTGCCGGCAATCGCCCTTCTGGCGAACGGCGCGTGTCATGCGGCACGGTTCACGCCGTGCGGAATTTATTCGCGGTTATCGAGGGTCGACCGGCCGGGCCGTCGTGTCGTTCGAGTTTATTTCCAGCGGCCAATCGTCGCCGGAATCGCCGCCTCACAGTGCCTAGCAGTGACATACAGTTGTCACTCCGGCTAGGCCAGCGGTCGATGAACGATGATTCGTTGGTATAACAATTCCACGAATCCCATGAGCAATTCGCACTCGCCGCTTTCCAGCAACAAATCGACTTTTTGGTGAATGTCGCGTTTATGGTTCATTGCCATGACGGCATCGAGGGTGCCTTGGCGCGTCAAACCGCCGCCGGCGCCGAAGCGGCTGTAAAGTTCGTCGAAATCGGCTTGGGTCCAGCCGGCGAACAGCTCCTTGTGGCTGGTGACAACCTCTTCGACCAATGGATTGGTAGCTCGATCAAACGCGCGATACGCCAACAGCGACGGATCCTGGAACAACTCATCCGCGTCGACGCCCAATCCGGCAGCCAGACGATGCAACGTTCGGGCATGGGGCTTGTTGGTTCCCGCCAAAATACCCTTCAAAGTACGCTCATAGAGCCCCGTGCGCTCGACAAGGTCTTGCAGTGTAAGGCCCTGGCGAGCCATCAGGCGGCGGAGATTGGCGGCATGATCATACATAGGCGTTATCACAAGCGTAGCTTGCACATTCGGGCCACGTTTGCCAGCGACTCTCCTGATAAGAAGTAGTGTATAAATGTACACTTAATCCTCCGTTCCCGTCAAGCGGGAATGGCACTAGCATTTCGGGCGTGGCTGCTGCGGCTTATTTTAAGAATCGGCCGAGCGGCGCCCGTGTAACATCGTGAGACACGGATGAAACCAGCGGATCCGCGAGCATGCAGGAGTCGGAGCTAGTAAAGCTGGAGCGGCCCGGTTGTTTGGGGTGAGGTACCATGTCGATATAGGCAGTAAATCTCACAACGAAAATTCGCTTTCGGGTACTGCATATGGTATAAATAGTGACTTTTTCAATAACCCCACTTGAATTGCGAAGGCCTTTTCTGCTACAAACATCCCTGCGAAATGCCCCCTCGACCATTCTGAACGCCCGGTGCTTTTGCGCCGGGCGTTTGGATTTAATTGGCAAAAAACTCATCTGGCGTTAATCTCCCCACGTCGCTATATTTCCATCCTAATGGGCGCTGTCTAAAAGCGCGGTTTGGGTGGGTATTTCGCAAATTCTCTGCCCCGCTGCTCTGGCGTTGGCGATCCATGATAGTGGCTGTGATTTTGCCGCGGCATTGTTGCGCGCTGCATTTCGGCCCATTCATTGACAAGCCTGAATGGACCTACACATGGAGACCCGCATGAGCGTGGGATGGAGACAGACTCGAAATGGAACCCTCTACCTCCGCGTCCACAGAGACGCCAAGCCTAGGTGGCGATGTTGCGCCGAGTAAGCCGCCGATAATCGCCGCCAGAACACACACCTCACCGCCTCCAAGCGTCTTACTGCTTGCTTCTGAGGTCGAATATCGGGCCCATTTCCAGGCACGATTGTGCGCCGGCCCGATAGTCACCCACGACGGCATCTCCGTCCGGTTTCGCACCAGCGATTTCGATCACTGTTGCTATGAGTCCACGCATCGCGACAGAACAAAGGATCGGTTTTCTGCCGCACGTGCTGAGCGCATCGACTGGATTGACTACGTCTTGCAGAATCCGTCGGCAGCGATCCGTCAGGGATGGGACAGCCGGGCAAAACGGCATGATGAAGACCGCAGAGTTGCAGTGGTCGACAGAATGGTGGTCGTGATTGCCAGGACGGACGTGCAGAAGGCGCGGTTTATTACCGCATACTGGGCGGACAGTCACAAGACCATACGCAAGATTCTTGGCGGCCCTGCATGGGCATAAAAAAAGCCGCTGATTCGCCAGGCTGGCTCAGCGGCAAAGCCTTGATAGGTTCACGCAGCTTGGCGCGAACTCGTTTGACGAGTATTCGTCATTCGGGGCACCGCGTCAATACCCGCTCGATTGCTTATCCGGATTTTCGGCATAACCCGGAAAGCCTCGCGTCATTGATGCCATCGCCATGCTGGCGCTGGATTGAGTGCCAGCGAACCATCCGCGGAGGTACTGTGTCTTGGTTTCGCGTCCCAAATTGGGGCGATATTGCCGAATCAGAGGAAAATGAAAGTCGTTTGCTGGCAATGGGTTGCAAGTCTAATGGGGTGCTGGCATAAGAAGCGCAAGATGTGGCCAATTAGCGACTTGCGACAAAAAGGCTGTTGACAAGCATTGCAGAATGACGAATACTAGTCGTGTTCTCTGCCCAGTGCAGTGGAACCCACAAAGGCCTCCGCTGAGCCCGCCTGGCGAATCAGCGGTTTTTTTATGCGCGTAGATCTACCGCGTCCACTGCGGTTTCGCAAGCATCAAAGAAATAATCGTGGGGTCATCAATGACAAATGCGGTCGTGAACTCGCACGTGCTCCACGCAGCGTCCAGCCGCCTGATTATGACGGCATAGTCAGGCCGCAATACAGCAACTCGTCGATCAAAGTCGATAACTTTCCTCTTGTTGTCCCATCCAAAGTGAAGTGGGATTGCTGGATCCTGCAAAACTGCTGCTATCCAATCTAGCCGCTCAGCTCTTCTCAGAGAAAACGTATCCTTGTTGCCGTCGCGGCGGCTGGAGTCGTAGCAGCAGTGGTCAAATTTTCTTGCGTGGAACCGGACCGGAATGCCATCGTGGGTTGTTATCGGGCCGGAGCAGTATTGCAGCCTAAAGTGATCGCGATAATGCGCTTCGCTTGCGAGCGTGATTAACGCTGGGGGCATTACCAACCGCCTTGAAGGTTAATTACGAACACATTGAACTTCGGCTCATTCATCCACGTGTGTCCGATAGCGCGGCCAAGCCTTTGCTCTAATCGATCGACGACTGATTGCTTTGCGCCGTCTGATTTTAGACTTCCGTTCAACTTTGCCGATACTGCGCCAGTCAAAACATCGGCAAGCTGGAGCAGGACAGAATCGGAAGACCTAATCGCCTGCACGCGTTGAATCTCGGAACTTAAGTTGGAATTATTAAGGCAGGTACTAAGAACTGGCAATCGCTGTCCGTCGCGATTGCTTTTGTGATCGCAGAAAATATTGTACTGGTTAAAGTCGAGTATCCAGTGATGTAGAACTTGATAATAGAATTTGTAAAAAGCAAGTTCGTGGTCATTGTCGTGAAACTTGACCAAATTCACGTGCTGCCTGTCGACGGCTATGCACCTAAACCGAACGGACGTGCCTTGCGTGAAAAACCAGTCGATCAGGTCGATGTAAAATCCCAGTTTATTTGGCGACACCTTCTGCCATTTGACTTCCGCTCGTCTTATATCGTGCTTCTCGCGCAACTGATGAAGCCCACTCTTGCATGAATCCCTACCGTCGGTGCGCAGCCACAAGCTGCCGATTATGAGGTATTTGGCATGGGTAGAATGCGAACACAAGACATCCGTGTGGCTTTCGTCGCAGTAGACATCAAATTCCATATCCGAACCTACTATGTGGTTGCTATGTCTGCAATCATATCGGCCGCCCTCCGCGCCAGTCCAGCTATCCTGGAGAGCGGCCCGCGTCTTGGCGGCGCAAGCGTCTTATAAACGCCGGTAGGGAGCAGCACGCGCTGCCTGGGTTCGATTCCCCCATTCTCCGCTAGTCCCGCTTGGACTCGCGCTTGGCTGCCTTGAGCAGCCTATCCCTGATCCACGCCGAAAACTTCTGCTCCGCTGTTTCTGCGGCCCGCTCGCATTGCGCACGTTCTGCCTCCGTCATGCGGAATTGAATAATTTCGGACAGGCTCTCGGCCGGGTCCGTAGGCGGTCGCCCGCGCTTCTTTTTCATGCCGGAATTGTACTACAAAAAATCTTTTATGCAAGGCCGATTGCCTATTGCATCTGATAATTGTTGTAGTACAATAACGGCAGCAGTTGGGAGCCCTGAACCCAACAAAAAACCCTCGGAAGGATTGGCGTCCGACCGAGGGCGAAGAACACAAACCAGCTTTCGCCGGATGCGCCCTAAGCAAGTGCATTCTAGCCCAAGTTAAAGAGTTGGAGGCCGATTTTCGGAATTTCGAGTCCGAAATCGATGGTAAGTCCAATGTTGATGGGGTGCGGGTCGTGGGCAGGCGATGTAGTGAAGACCTAGGTCGTTGAATGTGGCCTCAGGCTGTGCGATTCTGTTCGCGATGACTGATCGCGAGTGAGGGATCGCTCATGTTTCTCAGGCGTTACGAGCGGCGGAAGAATGGCAAGCCGCATACGTATTGGGCGTTGGCCGAGTCGTATCGCACGGCTCAAGGCTCGCGGCAACGCGTCGTGGCCTATCTGGGCGAACTGAGTGCGGACGAGCAGGACGGCTGGACGCGGCTCAGTTCGCATCTCAACGGGGAAGTGAAAACGCGGCCGCAACGGACGCTCTTCGATCCGCCCCGCCGTGACGAACGGCGAGACGACGAGCCGCTGCTGGTGAAACTCAGCAGCATTCGGCTGGAACGCACGCGCGATTTCGGCGATATCTGGCTGGCCTGGGGATTGTGGCGGCTGCTGGAGTTGGACCAACTGCTGGAGCGGTTGATCGAGCCGGGGCGTGAAGACGTATCGTGGGCCACGATCGCGGCGATTCTGGTCATCGCCCGTTTCTGCGAACCGTCGAGCGAGTTGCACATCGCCGACACATGGTATCGCCGCACGGCGCTGGACGAGTTGCTGGGCGTCGCGGCGGAACAAGTTCACACCGACCGCTTGTACAAGGGTCTGGATCAACTGCTCCCGCACAAGGAAGCGTTGGAAAAGCATTTGCGGCAGCGACTTGGCGAATTGTTCGAATTGAAATGCGACCTGCTGCTTTACGACGTGACCAGCACCTACTTCGAAGGCGAGATGGATGGCTGTCCGCTGGCCCAGCGGGGCTATTCGCGCGATTCCCGCGGTGATCGGCCGCAGGTTTGCATCGGACTGGTCGTGACGGAGGAGGGCTTTCCCGTGGGCTACGAGGTCTTCGCCGGCAACACCCACGATTCGAAGACGGTGCAGGAAATCATCGAATCGCTGGAGAAAAAGCACGGCTCGCTGAATCGGGTGTGGGTCATGGACCGCGGCATGGTCAGCGAAGCGAACTTGAAGTTTCTGCGCGAGCGTGGCGGGCAGTACATCGTGGGAACGCCCAAGGCGATGCTGCGGCAGTTCGAGCAGCACTTGACCACACAAGACTGGACGACGGCTCAGGCGGGCGTCGAGGTGAAGCTTGTGCCTGGCCCGAGCGGAGACGAGACGTTTCTGCTGGCCCGCAGCGCCGATCGGCGCGCCAAAGAGTTGGCGATGCACGAGAAGTTCACCGCGCATGGACGAGGGATTGCAGAAGATGCAGGCGGCCGCGGAAGCGGGCAGACTCAAGGACGAAGCGACGGCCGGCGAGCGGCTGGGCCGGTTGAAACAGCAGAACTGGCGCGCGTCGCACGCTTTTGACGTGAAGATCAAGAAACTGGCCACGCCGCGCGGCAAGCAACGCTTGGACATCACCTGGCAGCGCAACGCGAAATTCGGCGACTGGTCGCAGCTTGCCGATGGTTGCTACTTATTGCGCAGTAATCTACAAGGCGTCGACGCCGCGACGTTGTGGAAGCGCTACATCCAACTGACGGAAGCCGAAGGGGCCTTTCGGATCACGAAAGACGAGTTGGCGATCCGCCCGATCTGGCATCAGAAAGAAGACCGCGTAAAAGCCCACATCCTGGTCTGCTTCCTGGCCTACGCCATGTGGAAAACGCTGGCCGGCTGGATGCGGAACGCAGGCTTGGGCGACGCCCCGCGAACGCTGCTGGAAGAAATGGCGAAACTCAAAAGTGGCGACGTGACGCTCGCCGCCAGATCCCCGCGCGATGGGCAGCAACGACAAATCACCCTGCGCTGCGTGACGGAACCGGACGCCGGCCAGTCGGTTCTGCTCAATCGCCTGGGACTCTCGCTACCACGCCGCCTCCGCCGCCTCGACACCATGATCCAATTGTAGTGAAATAAACCTGCCCAAATCGCACCTAACTCCTTTGCCGAACGTCAAAACTCTTTAACTTGGGCTAGCGAGAGCCCAAGAAAAAGGGTATCTCGTGACTCCTCGCAAAGACTTCCGAATCGTCCGCGACAAATTCGCCCGAGACAACGGGCTGCCGTTCGGCCGGCTGCTGACCAGAGAATACGTGCTTGGCATGCTGGAAAGCGAAGGCCACTATTATATGAGCCGGGTTTTCTGCCCGCTGGTAACCCTCTGGGCATGGCTCTCGCAATGCCTCTCGCAAGACAAGAGCTTGAACGAAGCCGTCTCGCGCATTGTGGCGCACCGCGTTTCCAGCGGCTTGCCGGCGTGTTCGGCAAGTTCGGCTTCCTACAGCAATGCTCGCGCCCGCTTTCCCTTGCAAGTGATGACTAGCATGGCGAAGGAAATCGGCCGGAAGGTCCACGACTCGCGTTCTGAAGCATGGGACTGGCGCGGGCGTCCGGTGATCCTAGCGGACGGGACGAAGTTCAGCATGCCCGATACCCCGGAAAATCAACTTGAGTGGCCGCAATGCTCGTCTCAAGCCAAGGGCATCGGGTTCCCGGTCATGCGGGCCGTGGCGCTGATTTCTCTCGCCACCGGTGCGGTAACTGACCTGGCGTTTGCCAGGGAATCAGGCAAGGGCACTGGCGAATCAACCCTACTGCGCCGCCTGATGGGCTCCCTGAATCGCGGGGACGTGTTGGTGGCGGACAAATACTACCCGGGCTATTTCACCACGGCCATGCTGCTGGAAGATGGCGTTGACCTTATCTCGATCAGCCATGCTGGCAGGAAAGTCGATTTCAGCGAAGGCCACCTTCTGGGCGAAAGGGACCACATCACGACATGGTATCGACGCCCGCAGCCGGAATGGATGGGCAACCAAACCTTCGCCAGAATGCCCTACAGCCTGAAGGTCCGCGAGTTTGAAATAATGATAGACGACCGGAAGGGCGGCAAGGAAAAGGCAATCATCGTCACGACCATGATCGATCCGACGATTCCCCAAAAGGAAATCAGCGATCTTTACTGGCGGCGCTGGAATTGCGAAATCGACATTCGGTCGATCAAGCACTCGCTTCACCTGGACATTCTCCGTTGCAAGACGCCTGAAATGATTCGCAAGGAGCTTTGGTGCCACATGCTGGCCTGGAACCTGCTGCGAGGCGTCATGGTAGAATCTGCCAAACGGCACGATGCGCTACCGCGACAACTGTCGACCAAGGGCGCGATGCAAGCCGTGGAATCGTTCACCGGCCCGATGATGGTCATAGACGGCACTGACACCCTGTACAACGCAATGCTGACAACGGTATCGGCTCATCGGGTTGCAGATCGACCCGGCCGGCTTGAACCGCGAATGAAGAAGCGCCGCCCATCGTGGAAGCGGTATATGATGAAGCCGCGCAACAAATATCCGCGCCGATTGGCCAGCAAGAATGCTCGCCCGAAATGCTAGTGCCATTCCCGTCAAGCGGTCGGTCCCCGCTACCGAAACTTGGGAAAAATCGGTACTCCCTCCGACGTCTGGCCCACGAACTCCTAACGGAACGCTGCTCATGTCGGATGCCAGCCACGACGCTCCGCAGTTTTATCGTGTGTGGATCGTCCATTACCAGGACTGGTGTCCCAATTGCTGGGATGAAGTGCCGCCAAAGTATCGGGCCGTCGAATTGGCGGTGGGAGGCTGTCTATCGCACGAAGCCGCTGCGCATTGGTTGGAAGGGTACAACGTGGCGATGTTGTTCAACGAAGCAGGGCTGTTTGACGAGGCAGGGCTCTGGGCGGTGGCGGTGGCTGTGCAGGTGCGCGATGACGGAGACCTACGCCGGGCCAGAACGTGTCCGATCGACATTAGAGCCGCGGAAGCGCCGCCGGCCCTTGAAGGCTTCGATGCAGAATCGCTAAGCCCCGCTCATTTCCACGGAGTCTCCCAGTCGCCCCAGCGGTCGAGATAGTTTTGATAGGCCGGCGCGTCTTTGGCACGCTCTAGCAACCATGTCTTCGTTTGTGCGATCAATCCCTGCTCGGCGTCCAACGTCAGATCGCCGAACAGGACACGGGTTCGCAAGAAGACAAAATACGTGTCGAGCAGGTCGCAACGGCAATAGTCGTTGATCTGCCGCAGTTGTCCGGCGTCGTACATGTCTTGGACCATGCACCCTTGCACATCCATCTTGCCGGGCTTACCCAGCAGGTTGGCGGCCAGGTTCAGCCCGCCCGTGAAGCGCGTGGAACCGAAGTTGGTGAGCAATTCTTGCAAGTCGATATGAGCGTCGAGATTGTAGCGATTGCGATACTGCTCGAAACTCTTGGCGGTGACGTTGAACCAGCCCGGCAAGCTCAACCCATAGCGAAACGCAGCCAGTTCCAGCAGTGGCAGATCAAACGTACGGCCGTTGAAACTGATCAACGTGGGCCGGCGATAACGCTCCCAACCGCGCCAAAAATTTTCGGTGATGACGTGCGGCCGAAACTGCGGTTCATCCAGCACGACCAAATCGATCAGGCGGTAATCGGCCGCGATCTTCCCAACCGCGACCGAGACCGGCACCTGAAACGTATAGGGAATGAAGTCGCTTTCGTACTTCTCCAGCAGTTCGTCCCGGTAACGTCGCACGGCCGCGGCAGGCGACAGCTTTTCGCCCGGGTATCGCAGGCGAGACACCAGATCGCCGTCCGCGACGCTTTCGATATCAAAGGCCAAATAGCTGACGTTCGTGTCGGCCATCTTGTTAGCCATGTCAGCCTTCAGAATCCGTTGCCTTTGGTGCTGGTTTGAAGACGCATGAGATAGTCGTCGGCCGTCATGTACAACACGGAGCCGTCGCCCCCCCAGTTGCAGTTGGCCGTCCTTTGGCCCGTTTCAATCGTGCCCAAGTGGGTACCGTCGGCAGCGAAAACGATCACGCCGCCGGGTCCCGTGGCGAACAGGTTGCCGTGCTGGTCGACTTTCAGGCCATCCGGCAAACCCATTTTGCCGGCCTTGCCCCAAGCCGTCGAGTCGAAGAATACCCGGCCCTTGCCCAAGGTACCGTCACTCTCGACCTCGAAAGCCATCCAGATGGCGTTGTCCGGATCCGACTGGGCGACGTAGAGGGTCTTTTCGTCGGGCGAAAAGGCCAACCCGTTGGGAAATGTCATTTCGCGCGTCAACAGCGTGAGATGCCCGTCCGTCGATAACCGGTAGACTCCGCAAAAGTCGAGTTCTCGCCGCGAGTCCTTCTGACGCTCGGGCAATCCGTAAGGCGGGTCGGTGAAGTACAGGTCGCCATTCGACTTGACCACGACGTCATTCGGACTGTTGAGCCGCTTGCCCTTGTAACTATCGACGAGCGTTTTTTTCCCGCCGTTGCGTTCCAATCGCGAGACCCGTCGGTCGCCATGTTCGCAAGCGATCAGGAATCCTTGTCGGTCGAGCGTCAGGCCGTTGGTTCCCGGTTCGGCTCCGTAGTCGACGACGCCGGTATAACCGGAGGGATGCATAAAGAGGCTGATCCCCTCCCCCTCGCGCCATTTCATGATGCTGTTGCGGGGAATGTCCGAGAACAGCAGGTAACCGCCGTCGGCAACCCAAATCGGACCTTCCGACCAGAGAAAGCCGCCGGCCAGCAGTTCGATTCCCGCGCTGGCCGGCACCAATTTATCGAACCGCGGATCGAGCCGCGTAATCTTCCCCACGGTCATGTAGTTTTCAGCTCCCACGGCCGTCGCGCCTCCGAAAATCAATGCCAGAAAATAGTAACCCAAGCTTAGCAGCCCAGCGCCTGTCGTTCGCATGCCGTCACCCGATGCTTGTTGAAGTTTGTGGAAATCGACACTTCGCATTGTCTGGCCGGCGCGAACCCTCGGTTCGAGCACGCGGTCAGCGGTTAGATCAGCATGACTTTGCGCGCGCGGAAAGCAACCGCTGGCCGATTGGCGGGAAACCGTCCGATTATACCGCAACACCGGCGCGATCGCCGCCGCCGTTGGAAAAGCCTGCCGTCTTTGCCGGCTGCTTGGCCAGTCGCCGTTCAAGGTGGCTCGGCGTGGGGGCCGAAGATTAAGATGCCCGGCCGGCTGTTCCGCTGTTGCCGGTCTCCCGGTAGATATGATTTCAGCCCCTGACGTTCTTCCAGCGACCGCGTTATTCTAGTCTGAGCATTCGCATGGCATCTTCCGCTGTCGGCCAGCAAACTTTGCTCCATTGGGCCGAGGCAGATTATTGGCGCGAGTCGCGGCGGCCGCTGACCAGTCTGGCATTCATCCTGCCGGCCCTGGCGATCTACGAAATTGGAGTGCTGCTGCTCGGGCCCCGCACTTTGCGCAACGGGGCCGACCTGTGGTTGCGGGAACTCTTGGAGCTATTCGGCCTCGGGCAATATTTTTTGCTCCCGGTGTTGACCGCGGCATTGCTCATGGCCTGGCATCATACGACCCGCGAGAGCTGGCAAGTCTCGGCCGGCGTGCTGGCTGGGATGCTCTTGGAATGCGTCGTAATGGGCCTGGTACTGGTGGCCATCGGACGATTGCAGGGGTCGCTGCTTCAATCCCTCTCTGGGACAGGCAGTCACCCGGTGGTGTCGCAGTGGTCCATGCGTCATTGGTCGGCCGCGGGGCGTACGGTGGGTTTTCTCGGCGCCGGGATTTACGAAGAGCTGCTATTTCGCCTGACGTTGCTCCCCATTGTCGCCGGCTGCTGGCAACTGGCGGGCGGATCGCGGCGGCTGCGCCTGATGGCAGCGATCGTCGTCACGAGCGTGATTTTTTCAGGTGCCCATTATTTTGGGCTGCAAGGCGAGCGATTCGAAGCGTACAGCTTCCTTTTCCGTTTTCTGGCCGGCGGCTTTTTCGGCGTGCTCTTCGTGTACCGCGGCTTTGGCATCGCCGCCGGCACGCACGCGCTCTACGACATTTTTGTGGGCGTGTTTTGACTGCGCGGCCTCGGTCCGTGCTAGCAGCCATGCGCGCGACTCGGAGTCCGCCGAGCGGTCTTGTCAAGTGGTTGACCCGCCATCTTGCGCGGTCAAAAAAAGTCTCTTTGTGACCGGCCGGGGCCCGGCTTATAATGCGGTCGTCCGATGAGAGCCGCGAGTAGGCCGCGGGTCGTCGGAACCAATCGCGGCCGCAATTCAGGCGGCGACCGCATTCGGTGGTCAGGCACTGCCATATCAATCAGTGTCGAGCGTCCGATGAAAAAGTCGTCGTCTTGAAAAGTCGCCGACTTAAAAATGACAAACGAGTCAAAAAGTATTGCCGCATCGGCAATGCAATCGTGCTGCAATGTCGAACCGAACTACCGCCAGTGAAGCCCGCTGCCCTCGAATTATCCGCATCGTCGTGAATCCGCGTGAGGGAAAGGACCTGCCGTGCTCTCCGTAAGACCGAAAGTGGCCGAGTTGGTGTTTCAGTTATACGGTCGAGCGTTGCATCCGGAGCTATTCCAGGTCTTTAGCTCTCGCACGGTAAAACGGGGCGGTTACGAGGCGACCATCAACATCACCAGCGCAGGGCACGTTGTCTGTTGGCGTTATCAGGGGCTGACACTTACCGAAGTCGCCACCAGTGCCCATCACCCGCTGCCGCAAAAACGGCGGCTGATCTCTTACCGGCTCAAAGGAGAAAGCAGCGACCACCTGGAATGCCGCGGCGGGGCTCGCTACCGGGTCAACTTTCAATTGGAACCGGTCGAGCCGGCCGTGTTCTGGACGTTTCAGCAAGAACTAGCCTGCGACGGGGAGCGGCAGGGCATGCTACACCGCTTCGATTCCAGCGGTCGGATGGCGCTCGGCGCCTTGAGCTACATCAATGTTGAGACGCGCAACCGGAGCCTGCTGGTGCAGGCCTTCCACACGTTTCCTGACGACTACGCAATCGTCAAAAGCCAGTCGTTCTTCGAGATTCCCTGAACGTCAGAATTCTCAGCGAGCTTTGATTCTTCGCGGTTTCTGGCACCGGCAGAGCCCGTGGCACGCGCAGGCTGCTGCTTGCCGGTCATTTGCCGGCCATGCGTATTGCACCGTCGAGGCGGATTGCGGTGCCGTTGAGCATGACATTCTCGATGATGTGCCGGGCCAGGGCCGCGTATTCCGGCGGCCGGCCCAACCGCGGCGGAAAGGGAACCTGCGACGCCAGCGACTCTTGGATCGCGGCGTCCAGCCCTTGGACCATGTGCGTGTCGAACACGCCCGGCGCGATGGCCACCACGCGAATGCCAAACCGCGCCAGTTCTCTGGCCATCGGCAGCGCGAGCGACGCCACACCCCCTTTGGACGCCGAGTAAGCAGCCTGGCCGATTTGCCCGTCGAACGCCGACACCGACGAGGTCAACACGAGCACGCCGCGCTCCCCCTCGTCGTTGGGTTCGTTTTTGGCCATCGCCGCGGCCGCCAGCCGCGCGACATTGAACGTGCCGGTCAGGTTGACCCGGATAATTTGCTCGAAGAGTGCCAGGTCGTGGGGCCCTTGCTTGCCCAACACGCGGCCGGCCCCGATGATGCCCGCGCAATGCACGAGCCCGTGTAGGGTCCCCCAATTTCGCTCGGCTTCGTCAATGGCCTGGCTGACATCCGTCTCGCTGGTAATGTCCGCCGGCACGAAGCGGGTACTGGTCCCCAGTTCGCTTGCTAACTGCTGGCCGGTTTCGGCGTTCAGATCGGCGATGAGTACATTGGCTCCCAGGCTGGCGAGCAGCCGCGCCGTTGCGGCACCCAAGCCGGAGCCGCCACCGGTCACCAGGAATGCATGGTTTGCGATTTGCATGGTTTCAAGATCAGCGATGGTTGTGGTTCAGGGTTTTGACCGATTGTCCTGCGCTCAGATTGGTCTCGGGGGCCAGCACGACTTTTTCATTCTCGGCAAGCCCCTCGGTGATTTCCGCCTGCTCGTCATTACTCAAGCCGACTTTGACGACTTGCAACTCGGCCCGGCCGCCGCGCACGGCAAACACGCGCCAAGCACCATCGGCCCCGCGAAACAGCGCGGAACGAGGAATGGTCAGGGTTCCGCTGCTTTCGGCCGTGAAAATTCGCACCCGCACCCGATAGTCCACGCCCAACCCACGCTGCGCTGCGCAAACGCTCCAACTCCTCGTCGGCGAAACGCATGATGACCCTGACCCGTTGCTGTTCGACGCCGAGTGAACTGATTTTGGTAAAGCCGGCCGGGTAGATAAGCGTGACCCGGGCCGTGACCGGCTTTTCGCCGATCGCGGGCCCCGAAACTTCCACCGGCGTGCCCGACTTGATCCGCACCACCTCCTGGCTGAGGACGTCGGCCTCGATTTCGAGGTCTTCCCAGCGACCGACTCGCAGCAGCACGGTGCCGGCGCGTGAACTGGCGTTCGTTGCTGTCGACCCGTTCCAGCACGACGCCGTCGACGGGGCTGGTCATATTGCCTCGCTGGCGGTCGCGCTCGCTTTGTTGCAAGTTGACCTGGGCTTCCGCCAACTGCTTTTCCAGCACGTCGCGCGAGAGGGTTTTGCGCTGGATGTATTGCCGCACGGCCGTGGGCATCAGCGCGGTCGCGGCCCGCAGCGATTCGACGGCCCGCAGCACCAGCATGTCCTGCTCGTGCTGCACCTCGCTTTCGACCTGGGAGACCCGAGCCTGGTCGAGTTCGTTCTCGGCCATCGACTTGGCGGTGAACATCCGCTGGGCGCGGGCCAGAATTTTTTCGGCGTATTCGAGCTTGGCTTCGCCGCTTTTGACGCGGGCCGCCGCCGCTTCGACGGTGCGGTTCATGGAATCGACGAAGTTCAGGGCCTGTTCGAGCGTCGTCGTCTCGACCGTGACGTCGTCGTTCTCCTTGATCGAGGCCTGCAATCGATCGACCGCGGCCTTGGCCGCGGCCACGGTCAACTCGGTGTCCAGCGGCACGATGCGAGCCACCACCTGGCCCTTGCGCACGGCGGAGCCTTCGGAAAGCTCGATGGCCTCGATGCGACCGTTGAAGGGCATGGTGATCAGATACGTCTGCGCCAGCCGGGTCTTGGCTTCTTCGTCGATGTATTCGCCAGTGGAACCGCGCGTGACGCGGGCCGCTTCCACGAGCACCGCCGAGGAAAACGACGAAACCGCAATGCCCGAGAGGACCGCTACGACCAACAAAATGAATGCCATCCACACGCTTCGCATAGCGTTTACTTCCGGCGAGGTGCCGGTTACTCCTTCGTCTTCGAAGCTTCCAGCCAATCCAGTTGATGGATGTTTCGCTGCACGACGGCATGGGCCAGCAGGGCGAACGCGAGGGCCAGCCCCATCGTCGCGCACCCATACCGCCGGCGGCGAAACCAGCGGAAAGCGAAACATCTCTGTGTTGTAAACGATCGAAATCAACATTGCCAACGAGTAACCCAGCGGCAGTCCGAGCAGCGTGCCGAACGAATTGACCAGCAGGCTTTCGCGCAGAAAGTAGCCTCCCACCTGCCACGCACTGTAACCCAAGACGCGCAGCGTCGCCACTTCCCGCCGCCGCTCGGCCAGGCCGATCAGCGACGCATTCAGCAAGCTGCAAAAAAAGATGACCCCCGCGAACAGCGACCAGCAAGCCGACAAAAATCCGCTGCGTTCGCACCACGAACTGCATATTGGCGATGACGTCGGCCCGCACGTTGACGGCCCGCAAACCAGGCAGTTGTTTTAGTTCACGGAACAACGCCCGGCGGACATGCGGGCGGGGATCGACGGTCAGCTGCACTCCGCTGACCATCAATTCTTCCCCCACCAGACGGCTCAAATAGTCGATGTCGCAATAGACGGCCAGTCCGATATAACTGTTGCTGATTTCGACGACCGGCACTTCCAATGGATGCCGCCGGCCTTTCACCGGGAAGCAAGGTCACGACGGTCGCCGACGGAAATATCCAGCAGTTCGGCCAGCTTCCGGTTCATCGCCAACCCGGTATCGGGGATGCGGATCTGGCGGCCGGCCACGTCGCGCGGCGTCGTCAGCAGGGCGCCGGGCGCCAGGCCAGTCACAGCTCCTCGCCGCCGCCGGGGACCATGCGACGAAGGTGCAGGCCACGTCGCAGGTCGGCTCCGCCCGGTCGACCCCCGGCAAGCGGCAGGCCTCGAGCAGGGCGGGACGTCCTCGCTCGTCCGTGAAACTAAGTTCGACGTCGCTGCGCAGGATCCGCTCGAATTGGAAGTCGATCAGGTACTCCAGAGCTTCGGAGAGCATGAAACCGCAAACCAACAAGGCCGCCCCCATGGCTCGCGGCGAACACGCCGACCGCGGTGCGCAGTCGATTGCGAAAGACATTGCGCAGCGTCAGCCGCCAGCCGAAGCTGAGCCGCCGCCAAAGCCAGCCGAAATGTTCCAGCCAGATGGCGCCCCCTTGCACCGGCGGCCGAGTGCGCATCGCCTCGGCCGGGTTCAATCGCATGGCGAAGCGGGCACCCTGCCAGGAACCGGCCAGCGCACACACCAGGCTGATCGCCAACCCGCCGAGGTACGTGGGCCAGTAAATCTGGTTCGCCAGATCCGGAAACTCGTAGAACATGCGATACAGCGAAGTGACCAGTTCCGCCATGCCATAGCCGAGTCCCAAGCCGGCGATGCCACCGACCAGGCCCACGGCCAGTCCGAGCTTGGTGAAGTGGGCGAACAACTGCCGGTCGTGGTAGCCGAGGGCCTTGAGGGTGCCGATGACGACCCGCTGCTGTTCGATCAATCGCACCAGGACCACGTTCAGCACCAGCGCTCCGACCGCCAGAAAAATGAACGGCAGAAACGAGGCGAACACGCCCAGACCGCGAATCTCGTCGCTGAGGAACCGGTTCGAGCTTTGATTGCTGCGGGGCGTCGTGGTCGAGACACCATACGCCGAACAGCCGCGTCTCGATCCGCTGCAGCACGTCTTCCGGCCGATCTTGCACGTCCGGAGCCAGTGTCCCCACCAGTTGATTGGCGGCTCCGGAAAAATCGAAGATTTCTTCGGCGTAGCGTTGCTTCAGATAAAACACGCCGAAATGCTCGGGATCGGGCGTGATCGAGCCGGGCCCGACCAGGTAAACGAATTCGCAACTAATCGCCGTGCCGACGACGAACAGCTCTTGACGTCGGTTGTTCAGGACCAGGTGGATCCATTGGCCCGGATGAATTCTGTGCCGTCGGGCAAAGGCGTCGTTGACGATCACCTCGTTGTCGCGGCGGTCGGTAAAATAGCCGCCGCGCCGGATAACGATGTCGTTGATGACCGGTTCACGCTGGTCGGGCAGCGACAACACGATCCCGTTGAGAGGCGCCGGCACGTTCTCCAGGTCGACCGTGGCGAAAAACTGAATCCGCGGGCGAATCGCCGTGACGCCCGGCAGGTCGACAATTTGGGCCAACTCCGTGCGCGGAGCCTTTTTTACGTCGACCCAAAAGTCGGCCATGCGGCATTGGGCGTAGTACTGCCAGCGGGCCAACGTTGAGATTGTTGTACGCCGAGCGCATGTAGATAAAGCACATCACGCCGACCGCGATCACGCTGGTGATCGCCAGTAGCAGACCGCTGGACGATCGGACTTCTCGCAGCAATTTGCGATCGAGGGCGCTTACCACGTGATTTCCTCGGGTGGCATGGGCGACTCATTCACCGAGAGGTCGTGAATCTCGCCCGAACGAAGTCGAACAATGCGGTCGGCGGCGTCGGCCAGCGCGGCGTTGTGCGTGATGATCAGGATCGTCATGTTCAACTGTTGCTTGAGATCTACCAGTAGCCGCAGCACCAACTTGCCGGTCTCGAAGTCGAGCGCTCCGGTCGGCTCATCGCACAGCAGCAGTTCCGGGTTTTTGGCCAGGGCCCGGGCAATCGCCACCCGTTGCTGTTCGCCGCCGGAGAGTTGCGCGGGGAAGTGGTTCATCCGGTCGCCCAGGCCCACCAGCCGCAGCATTTCGTCGACATCGCGCGGGTGGGAACTGATTTCGGTGGCAACCATCACATTTTCGCGGGCCGTCAGGTTGGGCACGAGGTTGTAGAACTGAAACACGAAGCCTACGGACTCGCGGCGGAACCGGGTCAGTTCGCGAGGCCCGGCGGCGCTGAGATTTCGGTCGCGATACCAGACGTCGCCGACTGTTGCCTGATCGAGCCCGCCCATGAGATTCAACAGCGTCGTCTTGCCGGAGCCGCTGGGGCCGACCAGAACCAGCAGTTCGCCGACGCGGACGTCGAGCGAGATGTGTTTGAGCACCTCGACCGAGACCTCTCCCATTTGAAATGTCTTACCGACACAGTCGAGCCGCATCAGGATTTCGTCGCGGGAAGTGGCAGGCGCGACGTGCATCTCAAAGAAAATCTGGGTGCTCTCGGCAGGCCGGGAATGGCGACATTTTGTCGCCTTCGGCGGTAGCAAATACTGTTGCCAGCGTAGGTTGTCAGCCAAGGCTTAGCAAGCGCACCCGCTGCCGGCTGAATTGACAGCTGGTATGCCGAATGGCAGAGAATGGCTTGGCGGAGTGCGAATCGATTGCCGGTCATATTTTGATTCGATTGCGGTAAGAAAGCATGATTCCTGACCCGCGCCAATTAAGCCCGCCGCCAGGAGGGTTCATCGGCAGACCGGGTCAGGAACCACGCCGCCTGCGGCTCGCGAGTTTTGCAGGCAAAAGCTCGCATGAAAATGCCGACGGAGTCGGCAGGCGAGTATGCGGCATTAGTGATCGGGACGGTTGCGGCGGTTACACCGCTTTTGCAAAAACATCCCCACCGGCGAGCTATATTTGCATTGCGGCCGACCGCGAGTTATTCAATGAAGTTCGCAATTTGCGCCGTGTAACAAGCCAATCAAGGTTGCTCCCTTTCGCCTTCTGCGCGCTTATTGATGAAAACCACAGAGCATCTCCGGTTGGCGGAAATCAGCGACGATGCGGATGGTTGGCGGCGCTGGGGGCCTTATGTCAGCGACCGATCGTGGGCCACGGTCCGCGAGGACTATAGTTCCGACGGCAATGCGTGGGGCTATTTTCCACACGATCTTGCCCGCAGCAAGGCCTATCGCTGGGGGGAGGACGGCATCGCGGGCATCTGCGACCGCTATCAGGTGTTGGCCTTCGCCCCGGCCTTTTGGAACGGCGCCGACCCGATCCTCAAGGAACGCCTGTTCGGCCTGACGCCGCACGAGGGAAATCACGGCGAGGATGTCAAAGAATATTATTTCTACCTCGACAATACGCCCACGCACTCCTACATGCGGTTCTTGTACAAGTATCCGCACACGGCCTTTCCGTACGAACAGTTGACCCAGGAGAACCAGCACGGGCCGGTCAAGGATTCGAATTCGAACTTCTCGACACCGGCGTCTTTCACGAGAATCGTTACTTCGACATTTTCGTGGAGTATGCGAAGAACGATCCCGAGGATCTATGCATACGCATTGAAGCCATTAACCGCGGTCCCGACGCAGCCACGCTGCACATCATTC
The DNA here is from genome assembly GCA_963807715.1 of uncultured Planctomycetia bacterium. GTDB lineage: Bacteria > Planctomycetota > Planctomycetia > Pirellulales > PALSA-1355 > CAWECK01. Next base: position 991,631 of record CAWECK010000002.1, on the reverse strand, counting down.
CACAACTCTGGTTTCGCAATACGTGGGCCTGGTCATCACCGCGCGGACCGGAGCCCACGATTTGCCGAGGGCCTGGCGAACCGGATTTCATCAGCCTGCGTGCCGATGATGCGGGGGCACTGCCGGCCGCCTCGCTGCCGATCCCCTATCGCCTGGGATCGCGAACCCTCTACGCGTCGCCCGAAGGCAAGTTGCTGTTTACCGACAACGAGACGCGCACCGACCAGACGTTCGCCACGCCGGACAGCATGCGTTCGACCTTCGCCAAGGATGCTTTCCATCGCCGCATCATTCACGGCGAGGCGTGTACGAATCCCGCGGAACGGGGCACGAAGGGGGCTGTCCATTACCGGTTCGAAAACGTGCCGGCCGGCGCCGCCGTGTCCGTGCGGCTGCGGCTCACGGCGGAAGCCGACCTGCGATCGCCGCTCGCGCAGGTGGACCAAGTCATCGCTCAGCGCCGCCGCGAAGCCGATGAGTTCTACGCGACGATCCATCCCCCGGGAGCGACGGCCGACGAACGCCTGGTCCAGCGGCAAGCCTGGGCCGGACTCCTCTGGTCGAAGCAATGCTATCTGTTCAATGTGCAGGAGTGGCTGGATGGCGACGATCCCTCGTGGCCGCCCCCGGCCTCGCGGCGGACCATTCGCAACCAGCATTGGCGCCATCTGAATTCGATGCGCGTCATGAGCATGCCGGACAAATGGGAATATCCCTGGTTCGCGGCCTGGGATCTGGCATTTCATTGCGTGGCCTTGGCGGCCGTCGACCCGCAGTTCGCGATGGACCAGTTATGGCTACTGCTGTTCGAGCAGTTTCAGCATCCCAATGGCCAGTTGCCCGCCTACGAATGGGAATTCTCGGACCTGAATCCCCCGGTGCAGGCCTGGGCCGTGTGGCGAGTTTACAACATGGCCCGTATCCGTACGGGCCACGCTAACCGCGACTTCCTGGAACGCAGTTTCCATAAGTTGTTGCTCAACTTCACCTGGTGGATCAACCGGGTCGACAGCCAGGGGAGCAACATTTTCGAAGGGGGCTTCCTGGGGCTCGACAACATTACGGTGGTCGACCGGAGCGTGCGAACCAACGACGGCGCCGTGCTTGAGCAATCGGACGCCACCGGCTGGATGGGAATGTACTGCCTCAACCTGATGCGCATTGCGCTGGAACTGGCCAAGGAAAATCCCACCTACGAGGCTCTCGCGACCAAGTTCTTTCAGCATTACATCTACATCGCCGCGGCCATGAAGCACATGGGGGGCCGCGATTATCAGTTGTGGGACGACCAGGACGGCTTCTTTCACGACGTGCTGCGCTATCCCGACGGCCGCTTCTGCCGATTCCGCCTGCGGTCGCTGGTCGGCCTGATCCCGTTGTTCGCCGTCGAGCGACTGGAGGAGGAGTGGCTCGAACCGTTCAAGGAGTTTCGCGCCTGCCTGGATTGGTTTCTGAAAAATCGACAAGAATTGGCCCACGACGTGGTTCATACGATCGATCATGGCGGCGGGCGCACGCATCTGTTGACCATTGCGAACAAAGACCAATTGCAGCGCATGCTCTCGCGGATGTGGGATGCCGAGGAGTTCCTGTCCGACTACGGCATCCGCAGCCTGTCGAAAGTTCACGCGCGCAATCCCTTTGAGTTCAACGGCCGCCTGGTGCAATACGAACCGGCGGAATCCGTCGAGAAGCTCAAGGGGGGCAATTCAAATTGGCGAGGCCCCATCTGGTTTCCCACCTGCTTTCTCATCATCGAGTCGCTCAGGAAGCTCGACAAGGCACTCGGGCCGGATTTTCAGATCAAGAGTGCCGCAAGCGACGAGACCCTGCGTCTGGACGGCATGGCCCGGGAATTGGCGAATCGCATGATTCGCATCTTCGTTCGGGACGAAACCGGCCGGCGACCGGTCTATGGCGGAAGCGAGGTTTTCCAGCAAGATCCGCACTGGCGCGATTTGATCTTGTTCTATGAATACTTCCATGGCGACAACGGTGCCGGCTTGGGCGCGTCTCACCAAACCGGCTGGACGGCGCTGGTGGCCTCGCTGATCGACGAATGGCGGAATTGATGGCAGGCGCGGGCAGACGTTAACGTGAGTTGACGCAAGGGCGCCCTCAATTTTGCAACTTTCGGTCGCCGCGACGGGTATACTCTCAGACTGGCAAGGAGGCATCTTTGCAAGGCGTTATCTCGCCTGCCGCGCGGCCTCCTCTGCCAACGGGCACGTACACGTCCTGAGCGATGCCGTTTGAGCAGTCTCGCTCTTTTCCATTGTCTAGGAGATCGCCATGCTGAGCCGCTTACGATTGGGAAACATCCTCCGGGTCTGGGGTTGGGCACTCGCTGTCGCGACCCTCATGCCGTTCGCCGCACGCGCGGCCGATGTGTTCTACAGCGTGCCGGTGCTCGATCTGAAGTTCACTCAGGGAAAATTGCCCGGCGATGACGCCGCAACTTCGAGACAAGTTCCTTGGGGGTTTTACCCGAGCTTCTCGCCCTATGCGGTACTCGACGGAGAGGGAGAAGCTTATGTCCGAACGATCAACGGGATACCATCGGCGTATCGCGCTGCCCAGGCCAATCTCGTCGTGCGCAGTTGCGGCCCCGCGCAAAGTCACCGGCACGTTGTTTTGGCCCAAACCCGATTTCAGCGGCATGGAGAAGCTCGTTTTTGTGCTTGAGGCTGAGCCTAGCCATGACTTCAAGACGGCATTTAATCAAGCTAAGCAATCCCATTATCAGGAACTAATGAGCCGGGGCGGCGCCGGCGCCGCCTGGTTCCGTCATCAAGTCCACGAGACACGGACCAGCTTGGGACAACCACTCGACCCTCCCGCGCAGCGGGCCTGGAGTGGGAACCGCATCGACAGCTTGGGGCAAACGTTCGACCTGTTGAGCGGCGGCCGGGCAATCAGCGAGAATTTGCAGCTCGACCGCGTGTTGCAGCGAGTCGGCAAAGAGGACGAAATGGTGCCGCTCGATGCCCTTAAGGGCATCGGCGTCGCCGAGATCGACTGGAAACCGCTGATCAAGGACTTGCATCCTGAACTCGATTCGCTGGCCAATCTGGTGCCGGCGGATCAGCACGTCGTATTGTTCCCAAGTTTTCAGGCGTTCGTTCAAGTTGCTGATCGGCTCGCCAAGCACGGGATGATTGCCATGCGCTTGGCCGAACCGCAGTCGAAAGACCAGCGGCTCGTCACGCGCTATGAGCAACAGTTGGGATTGTCGATCCAAGGGCTGGGTCGGATCGTCGGACCGCAGGTGGTCGCCAGCGTGGCGTTGACCGGATCGGATCCCTATTATCTGAGCGGCACCGACGTAGCACTTGTATTCGAAGCGGCTAAGCCGGACTTGCTCCAGGATTTGCTACTGGCTCAGGCCGCCATCAGGGCACAGCAGATTCCCTCGGCCAAAAAGGTGTCGGCCGAGATCAACGGCTTGTCTTACAGCGGCATGCATTCGGAAGATCGCCGGATTTCGTCGTATGTTGCGGTGTTGCCGGGCGCCGTCGTGCTGACCAATTCGCTCTATCAGTTGGAGCGTTTTGCCGACGTCGCGAACAAGCAGACACCGGCAATCGCCGCGCTGGATGAATTCGCCTTCTTTCGCGATCGCTACCCACGGACCGACCGGCAGGAGTCGGCACTCGTGTTTCTCAGCGACGCAACGATCCGCCGTTGGTGCGGACCTCGCTGGCGGATTGCGGCCAGCCGCGAAACGCGCGACGCTGCCGTACTGGCCGAACTGCAAGCCGAGTACATGGACAAGCTGGCAAAGAACGAGTTAAAAGCGGGCCCGTTGCGCTGCGATCTGCCACTGGCTACCGGCGGCGAATTGACCCTGTCGGCCGATGGCGTGGGCTCGTCGACACTCGGCGGCTTGGACTTCCTGACGCCGATCGCGGAATTGAAGCTTAACGAAGTGACCAAGGCCGAAGCCGACGCTTACAACCGGTGGCGGGATGGTTATCAAAATAGCTGGCGCTGGGCTTTTGATCCGATCGCGCTGCGGCTGAGCGTCAGCGACAACCGTCTGGCGGCCGATCTGACCGTCATGCCGCTGATTGCCGGTAGCGAATACCGGCCGATAATCGCCGTGTCACGCGGGGCGGCGATTAAGCCCGACGCCGGAGATCGGCATGATGCGCTGGCTCAACTTATCATCGCCCTCAACACCAAGAGCGATATGTTGCGCAGCACCGGTGGGATGCTGGCCCAAATGGTGCCCGGCGGCAAGCTTGATCCGCTGGGCTGGCTTGGACAGTCGGTTTCGATTTACGTCGACGAGGATCCTTTCTGGGGAGAATTGGCCAAATGCAAAGACGAGACCGAGCAACAGCGCTTTGCGGAACGAAATCTCGGACGGATTCCAGTCGCGCTGTGGGCGGAGGTATCCAGCGGCTTCAAATTGACGGCTTTTCTCAGCGGCTTGCGGGCATTCATCGAACAAACTGCCCCCGGCATGACGAACTGGGAGTCGCTCGAATATCGTGGACAGCCCTACGTCAAAGTCACGCCGACCCCGCGTGCGCTTCCCGCGGGAGATAACGGGGAGCAAATCAACGCGCAATTGTTTTACGTCGCCTCGGGCAAGTTCTTCCTGCTGACTCCCAGTGAAGCGCTGCTGAAGCGCTCGCTCGACCGCCAGGTGGCGAACGAGTCGCCCGAGAAGGCAGCGGCGGACAATGCAAGCACGAACAAAACGGGAGGCGGTAAGCCGCGCGAGTTGCAGCCCTGGCTGGGATCGAGCGTCGGTATGCAAGTCGACTACAAGTTACTGCAGTTGCTGGCCAGCGCTTTTGGCAATCACTATCAGCAGTGGATGCAGAGCCAGTCGTGGAACAATCTGCCGATCTTGAACGAGTGGCGCCGACTCTATCCGGATCAGGATCCAGTCGCATTGCACGAGCGGATCTGGAAGGAACGCTTGGTGTGTCCGGGCGGCGGCAAGTATATCTGGAATGACGAGTGGAACTCGATGGAGTCGACCGTCTACGGATGTGCGGGCAGGCCCAAGGAAGGCCCTTCCGCGCCGCCGGAACTTCTGAATTTCCGTGTCGCCAATTTTGGCCTGACGTTCGAAGACCAAGGCCTGCGAGCCCGACTCACGCTGGATCGGGAACTCAAGCCGGAGAAGACCCAAGACGGCTCAGCGCGGCCGTAGCTGAGAATCAGATCCCGCGCGATCGTAGACCAGCTTGCCGTTCAAGTACGTTTGCAGCGGCCGCGCATCGCGGATCTCGTCGATGGGGCAATTCAGCAGGTCGTGGTCGAGAACGATAAAGTCGGCCAGCTTGCCCGTTTCGAGCGTGCCGATCTGGTCTTCCAGGAACATCAGGTACGCGTTGTTGGCCGTGTAGAAGTGGATCGCCTGCTCGCGGGTCAGGGCCTCTTCGGGGTGCAGCGGCTGATCGACCCCCTTGGCTCTGCGGGTGATCGTCACCCACATGCCTAGGAATGGGTCGTAGGGGTTCAGGCCGCGTAGCGCACCGATTCTTTGCATATGGTCCGACCCGCCGCCGGCGATGACCTTCGATTCGAAAATCGTCCGCAGCGGCTGGAAATAGCGCAGCCGGTCGTAGCCGAACTGGGCGAGCAGCGTCCGCGTGTCGAGCCACAGCCAGGCCGGCTGGATGTCGAGCACCACGCCCAACCGGGCCGCCTGCGAGATCGATTCGGCCGACATGAAATTCGAATGCGTCAGGCAAGGGCGCGTGGGGGCCACGGGGGTCGTTTTGTTGACCTCTTCATAGGCGTCGAGCAAGGCCTGCACCGCCCCATCGCCGACGCTGTGGGCCGTGAATTGCAGGCCGGCCTCGACCGTCGCACGAACCATGGGCACCAGCGTCTCGGGAGGAATATAGAGCATGCCTCGGTAACGCGGGTCGTCGATCGAGTAAATAGTGCTCAGCCCCCAGGGCTCGAGCATGTAGGCGCTGCCGGTGAGCATACCGCCGTCGAGAAAAGTCTTGATGCCGACGATCCGCAATTGTGGATCGGGCCGGCGCAGCGGATGGGCGGCGATCTCGCGAATCGTCTCTCGCATCTGGGCCACGGACAGCCTATTGCTCACGTCGCGCGACACGGCCACCCGCACCGAAAGGTCGCCGGCCGCCAGCAATCGCGCGTACTGGGTCAGGGTGTCGGCCGTGCAGTTGCGGTCGATGATGCCGGTGATGCCGACCGAGTTGTAGTCGGCCAGCAACTGCTTTAACCGGGCGTCGCGCTCCGCCTCAGTGGGTTGGCGCTCGTTGGTTTTGACCTTGAGATACGACATCGCGCTGCGCAGAATGCCGGTCGGCTCGCTGGTCGCGGAGTCGTGTTCGATCTTGCCGCCGGCGGCCGGCTGAAAGTCCTTGTCGATCCCGCTCAACTTCAAGGCCAACGAATTGACCGACGCGTCGGGGCCGGTGGAATAGACGACCGGGTTGAGCGGGGCGGCTTCGTCCAGTTCGGCCTTGGTCGGATAGCGCTGCTCGCGCAAGCGGGTGATGAATACTTGCCGCAGGACGATCCACTGGTCCGGGCCGAGCGCCGCGGCGCGGGCTCGGATGTAGGCAAGCACATCGGCGATCGTTTCCATGGGCGGAATCGGGTGGTCGAACTCCGTCAGGCTGGCGCCGGTCGGATGGACGTGCGAATCGATCAGTCCGGGAAGCACGAGTTTGCCTTCCAGGTCGATGAGCCGAGTTTGCGGACCTCGCAGAGCCACGACTTCCGTGTTCGAGCCGACCTTCAACAGCCGGCCCTCCCTGGTGGCCAGCGCCTCGTGCATGGCGCCATCGCGGGCGGCAGTAAATACCTTGCCGCTGTGGACGATCAGATCGGCTTCCTCGGCGCCGAACGTATCCGCTGCGGATGTTGAAACAATCAGCCAACTGGCCACTACAAAAAGTTGCACACGCATGCTGGTTGACCCTGCTTTCGGCTTGAGCCGATCTTTCTTAAGTGGCTTGAGCATGGACCGGCTCCAAACTTGGACTGGCCGCCATTTTAGCAGCGCACCCGCTCATGAGTATGGCGTGGCATGGTTTTCTTCATGGACTCTGCCACGAGTCCGTCTCCCGGCGGTTGTTGGGAAGAACGGCAGGCGACGGCTACCGGCCGATGACGACTGGAATGTCCTGGAGCTCGTGGTGGTGGCCGGGCCGTTACGGGTCTGGTATTTTTTGGTAGTACCGCATAGAACCGGCGGATCCACCTGACCGCGGCCGCTATGCTGGTTTTGCGCATGGAAGTGGTTGCCCGCCAGTCCGGAGCTGAGATCGGTTCCAAGTTCACTTCCTAGGGGTAATCTCGGGAAAAGCAAACATCTCCGGTCAAACAAGTGCGCGATGGCTGACGCTGGCTTGCTGCGTGCTGCTTCCGTCGGCGCGGATAGGCCGAACCGACGAACCGGCACTGTCCAGAGAAATTGCCCAGGCACTCGAGCCGATCCGCGAGAAGCATAAACTGCCGGCCCTGGCTGGGGTGATCGTCACCAGTCGCGGCTTGCTCGCCGCCGCCGTGGGAAAGCGCCGGGTGAAGACCGAAGTGCCGGTCACGGTCGATGACCTGTGGTATATGGGCTCCTGTACCAAGGCCCTGACCGCCGCGATGATCGCCACCCTGGTCGAGGAAGGCAAACTCGGTTGGAGCACCACCGTCGAACAAGTATTTCCCGACGTTGCCGACCGCTGGCCGTCCGATCTGCGTCCGGTCACTTTGCTGCAATTGCTTTCGCATCGTTCCGGGTTGCCGTCGAATCAGACCTGGGGGAACTTTCCGCGCGACGAGCCGATCGAGGCTCAGCGGGTCGAAGTGCTGCGAGTCCTGACCCTTGTTCCTCTAACTTCGAAGCCAGGGACCAAATTCGAGTATTCGAACCTCGGCTACGTCGTGGCGGCGATGATGGCCGAGCGGGCGACTAAGACCAGTTGAGAAGAGCTGATGAGGCGGCGATTGTTTCAACCGCTCGACATGCAGCAGGCAACGTTCCGGCGCTGGGCGATTACGACAACCTGGACCTGCCTTGGCCCCACGAAATCGATGGCCGACCGGTGGGACAGAGCAACCCTGTGTCGAGCAATGCCGCCGGCAGTTCGGTGCGACACACACTCAACTCGCTGGGCATCGGTGCCCACCGATTTCTGCTCGGGATTGTTCTCGGCGACGACGGAGAGGCTCCGGCGGCCGGTCCGGCCGGTTCGACGATGCGCCTATCATTGAACGACTGGAGCACGTTCGTGGCCGATCATTTGCGCGGCGACCGTGGCGAGCCCGCTCTGCTGAAGCCCGAGACTTACCAAATTCTCCACAAAGCCGTCGTTTGGTGACAGCTACGCGTTAGGTTGGGGCGTCGCCGAGAGCCCCTGGGGCGATGGCCGCGTACTGACTCACTCGGGGAGCAATGGGTTGAATTTTTCCGTCGTGTGGATGCTCCCAAGCGCGACTTCGCCGTGCTGGCCTGCAGCAATCAAGGAGGCTCTACGGCCCAGTCCGGAGCCGATGCGACGACCGCCCAACTGATCAAGCTGTACGAAAAGCACTTTCCGCCCGCCAAGGCGCCTGAGAACAATACCAAGCCGGCCGATCAATAGCGGTTAAATAGGTCGTGCTGACTCTACATCGGCTTGCTAGCCGGTCGGAAAACCTGAGTGACGTCGGAGGGCAACTCGTTGCCTGTGCTGGTTTCCATCACATTTTCGCCGACGGAGATCTGCAGGAGGCCGCGCTGTATGTAGCTCTTGAAGTCCTCCAAGATGACGCGGACATTTTGATAACGTTCCTCCGGGCGCAGTGCCATCATGCGATCGATGATCACCGCCAGGGGACGGGCAGTATCGGGGGCCACATCGAGCAACGCCGGCGCCTCATTCTGAGTGATTTTCAACAACATTGCCGTGGAGCTTTGCTCTTGGAACGCGAGCCGGCCAGTCAATAAGTGGAAGAAGCTCGCGCCGAGAGAGTAAATGTCGGCTCGCTCGTCGACCACTTCCCCGAGCGCTTGTTCCGGAGCGATGTATTGCGGGGTGCCCATCACCGCGCCCGCCATGGTAAGCTCCATCTCGCGGGGGCTAGCCTCTTTCAACAGGCCGAAATCGCTGATTTTCACGTTGCCGTCGGCGGTCAGCAACAAATTGTGCGGCTTCAAATCGCGGTGCATGATGCCGTGCTGGTGGGCATACAGCAAACCCTGCAGCGACTCGTATAACCAGGCGGCTCCCAAGTCACTCGCGGGAGGACCGTGGCGGCGAACCCAGGTCGCCAGGTCGCCGTTGGGAACGTATTCCATTGCCAGCCAGCGGAGCATCGAGCCATCGGCCGCGTTGGCTGTTCCCGTCGCCAGCACCTGCACGATGTGGGGAGACGTAAAGGACCCCAGTACCGTGGCCTCTTTTTGAAAGCGAGCCAATGCCGGGTCGGACGCGATCGACGGAGAAGAAACGATCTTCACCGCCGCCTTGCGATCCAAGCTGACCTGAGTGGCCAGATACACCTCGCTCATGCCCCCCGTGGCGAGCTTATTCTCCAAACGAAAATCGCCGAGCAGCAACCCCACCTTGACGACCCAGGGAGTAGCGACGGGCTTCGGAGTGCGCGGCAGTCCGCTGAGGGTCGAGCCGCTATCGGCCGCTGCCGTCTGGGCACTCAGGAAATCGCCTTCGGCCAGATGGTTGAAGGCGATGCCCAGTCGCTCGCGCAGATTCCTCGCCATGTCGGCGACGTTGCTGCGTTCTTGGGCGGCCACTCGCGCCACGTCGACGAACCTGGCCCGCTCGGCGTCCTCATCCAGATCGGTCTGGTAGGTTGCCAGCCGCAGATCCTGAGTGTCGAACCCGTTGCTCGCAAGCGCGGTTGTAATCGCCGCCAGCACGCCAGTGCGATCGAAGCCGACGACGCAAATCTCGTAATTCTTTCCACCGAGAGGTCGTACCTCAACCTCGACCGGCTGCTCTGCTGACAATCGTGCCAAGAGCTTCAAGTGCCGCGCAATCTCGGCGGGCGAATAGCCCTCCAAGTAATTCTCAGGCATCCGGCGAAGATGCGCTTCGACGAGAGCCGGGGGCACAGTCGGGCATTGCTTGAGCAATGAATTGACCAGATCGACCATGGAAACTCATCCATTCTCGCCTCGCATTTGCTGCAGCGGACCGGCTTGCCTGGAACCATTATCATGCCCGACGCCGCGGGGCCGATCAAGCGGGTGATCGATTTTGTTTTGTCCGGGGACGCCATTTCCCGGTTCTCTCGAGGATTTCGAGCCGTTTGCGACGACAGGAACTCTTTTAAGACTGGATATGCAAGCGTTTATCCGTGGGCCGGTTGCCGCGACCGGGGCCGCCGCGCGAACGCGACGGCTGCGGGGGCAACTTGGCTTTGTGTTCGCCAAGATCGTCGCCTCGATTCCCGTTTTATTCGTCAGCTCGTTGCACCAGCGATTCCGTATTTCTGACAAAAAAGCTCGTTTGATTTACACCACTCAGGATTGTCAAACGAGTCAAGCCCTGCCGAGATGTGGGTCGCCCAGATAGGCCATGTACCGACCATCAGACCACGCTCATGGGCTTCCAGACAGAAATCAATGTCGTAATGATGAAACATAAATCGCTCATCAAATCTATGGCCAATGGCCAATATGCGTTCGACATTTAGCGAAATGAAGAACCCATCGACGCAGACGCATTGCGCCGGTGTCAGGCCGAACGCATAAAGCCTAAAGCGTCCTTGGTCGATGCAAGCGACTCCGCCTGAAGCGCCTCGCTGCATGTGGTGCCACAATGTCGGATGGCCTAGAACCAGCTTTGTCGCGCACCACCAGCCCGACGATATCGAACTGTTGGTGAGCCTCGTGGAGGGCGCAGTTGCAGCGTGCGGTGATGATACCCAAGGAGCAAGTCATCATGCATGAACACCACGATTGCGTCCGCGTTGCCTTCCGCCAGAAAGCCATTGTAGTTCTTCGATAGCGATAGCGCAGTTCTCGTAAAGGACGACAAAGTCGACACTCTCTTGAAGATCATTATCGGCAAAGAACTGCCGGGTCGTTGACCGGCTCAGAAATTCCTCTCTGGAAAAGGCGGTACACACGACAAAGAGAAGTCTTTTCAAAATCACGAGTCTTCAGTGTATTTTGCGGGGGATATTTCACCCGGTGAGCGGGTGCATAGAGCGAAGGGGGCTCTGTCGATAGTCTCTTGCCAAGCCCCTATCCTCCTTTCCCTCTCCGCTCGTGGTCAAGAGTGAATAATCATGGTCCGACAAACTATTCTGCCGGCATGCGGTGCTCATAACGCGCGGTCTTTCACCCGGGGCCAGCCTTTTTCGGCCACCACGTCACTCCTACCCAGGTATGCGGCCGACTAAACCGGCGCCGCTGCGTAAGACCAGGTCGGCCCGCTGACGGCAGCCATCGGCCAAAATAGCCTCGGCGTTCACACGGTCGTTCGTCACAGCGCGGTGATGTCCTTCTTCCGGCGTCGACGCCAGGCCGGTCTCCACATGACGGGTGGTCAATCGCTCGATAGCCTCGTCGAGGTCGCAATCGAGAAACACCCGCAGGTCGAAGAAACTTTCCGAACGCCAGGCCCGCATCAGCACGTAGAGACCCTCGACGATCACGAGCGGCGCTTCCGGCGTAATGCGAACCGCGCCGGGTCGTGGATCTTTCTCGGCATGGTCGAAGGCGGGAAAAGTGCCGCTACGGGTCCGGCGGAGGGTTTCCATGTCAACGTGGAAAGCGACGCCATCGAACGTGTGCAGCGCGCCGCGGCGACGCAATCCTTCTGCGTCGAGGAGGCTGCGCGGCAGATGATAGCCGTCCATCGGCACGATAATGGCCTCGGGCCGCCGGGCCGCAATCGCGCGGCAGAGCGTCGTCTTGCCGCTGCCGGGAACGCCCGCGATGCCGACCAGGTAGGCGTCGGGCCGCTGCCGCAGCGCCGCGAGAAAAAGATCGGTGAGTGAATCGGGGTCGTTCATGGCGAGCGTGGAGGCGGCCGGCGTCGTCGAATTCTGTCGATCGGCACGGCCCCGAGGATCATGAGGCCGAACACGACCTTTTGCATGTAACTTTCAATGATCGTCAGGTTCATGCCAACACCCCTTTAACGACGCTGCCATGCACGTCGGTCAGGCGAAAGTCGCGGCCCTGAAAGCGAAACGTCAGTCGTTCATGATCCAGTCCGAGCAGGTGGAGCAACGTGGCGTTGAAATCGTGAACGTGAACCGGATCGCTGGCCACGTTGAATCCCAAGTCGTCGGAACTTCCCTGCACATGACCGGCCTTGATGCCCCCTCCGGCCAACCACATAGAAAAGCAGCGGTTGTGGTGATCGCGGCCGTCGTTGCCCCCCTGCACCATCGGCGTGCGACCGAACTCGCCGCCCCAGATCACGAGCGTGTCCTCCAGCAAGCCGCGGCGTTTGAGATCCACGACGAGCGCCGCGCTGGCTCGGTCGGTGTCGTCCGCGTTCTTTTTGATCTGCTTGGTCAAATCGCCGTGCTGATCCCAAGCCTCATGAAAGAGCTGCACGAACCGCACGCCGCGCTCGAGCAATCGCCGCGCCAACAGACAGTTGCGCGCATAGCCCGACTCCTTAGCGTCCTTGATGCCGTACAGATCGAGAACGTCTTGCGGCTCCTGCGACAAGTCCATCAGCTCCGGTGCGCTGGTTTGCAGCCGGTAAGCGAGCTCGTAGCTTTGAATCCGCGCGGCAACGTCCGGATCTCGCACGTCCGCCAGCGCCAGTTCATTGAGTCGCCGCAGGGTGTCGAGCGATTGGCGCTGCGCGGTTTCGTCGATGCCCGAAGGATTGGAGAGATAGAGCACGGGATCGCCGTTGCCGCGGAAGGGAACGCCGCCATAGGCCGTTGGCAAGAACCCGCAACCATAGTTGCTCGCTCCGCCACTGGTTCCCTTGGCACTGGTTAGCACCACGTAACCCGGCAGATCGTCGCTTTCGCTGCCCAATCCATAGAGCGTCCAGTGCGCAAAACTGGGCCGGCCAAACTGCTGCGCCCCGGTATTCATCAAAATCTGCGCCGGAGCGTGATTGACCGCGTCGGTCTGCATGGACCGGATCAGACAAATCTCGTCGGCGATGCCGGCGGTGTGCGGCAACAATTCGCTGAGCTCCAAGCCGCACTGACCATGCCGGGCAAATTTGTATTTCGGTCCGAGCAAAGCCGAGTTGGGCTTAATAAACGCCGCGCGGTAATCCTTGAGCAGGTCCGCGGGCGGAAGCTGACCATTGCGTTTGGCCAACTCAGGCTTGTTGTCGAACAGCTCCAAATGACTGGGAGCGCCGGCCTGAAACAGGTACACGACCCGTTTGGCCCGCGGCGTGAAGTGAGGCGGCCGCGGCGCGAGCGGAGACTTGGCGCTCGCCGTCGTGTTCGACGGGGCGGCTCCGGCGTCATGTTGCAGGAGCGAAGCGAGCGCGACGGAACCGAGGCCCATGGTGCAGTCGTGCAAGAACCAGCGTCGAGTCAGCGTATTCATAAAGCGCCCGTATTCAAATATCGCGTTCAAACATCGCAAGGTTCCGACCCGGAGCCCGGCGGCATCAATTCTTCGTCAGTGTTTCGTCCAGGTTCAGCAGCACGCGGGCCGCGAGGGTCCAGGCCGCTGCGTCTTGGGGAGTGCAGTTCGGTGGCAGTTCGGGGAGTTTGGCGACATTGCCGGTCGTGATCTCGCGCGCGGAGAGCCAACCGTCGGCGATCCGCCCGCGCTGCTGGGCGATCAGCGCCAACATGGCTTCGCGCTCCGCTGGTTTGACATGCCGGCTCGTGCAGAGACGAAACGCATAGTCGATGCGCTCGGCATCGCTGTGGCCCCCTTCTTTCAAGATCCGCAGCGCCATCCCCCGCGCCGCCTCGACAAAAACCGGCTCGTTCAAGGAAACCAGTGCCGCGAGCGGCGTGTTCGAGCGCGGGCGACGCGCACACGCAAAATCGGCATTCGGCGCATCGAACGTCGTCAGCACGGGGTCCGGCATCGACCGCTTGCGGAATACGTACAAGGCGCGGCGATACCGATCCGGGCCTTCCGCCGCGATCCAATAACTCGGCTTGACGTAATTGTAGTCGATCACGCTCTGCGGAACGGGCGGGAAGAAGCTGGGGCCGCCGATGGACGGATTCAGCAGGCCGGAGACGCTCAGCGAAAGGTCTCGCACGACCTCTGCCTCGACCCGAAATCGCGGTCCGCGGGCAAGCCAGCGATTGCGCGGATCGCGCTCGAGAAGCTGCGGGGAAACCGCCGAACTTTGCTGGTAGGTCGCGCTGGCGACAATCGCGCGGAGGATCTGCTTGTGACTCCAATCGTGGTCCATGAATTCGACCGCAAGCCAGTCGAGCAACAATCGATGTTCGGGTGCCGGCGCGAGTGCCAAAGTCTTCCGAGGTCTCGACCAGGCCAGCGCCAAAGATCGCTTGCCAGACGCGGTTCACCGCCACGCGCGCCGTGAGGGGCGAGCGCCGATCGGCCAACCAACGGGCAAAGTCCAGCCGCGTGGGGGCGGCCGTGGCTAACGGATGCAGCGACGCCGGCACGTGCGGCGCAACGCGCTCTTTGGGCCGGCTCCACATTCCACGATCCAGGCGAAAAGCGTCGCGCGCGTCGGCCGCCTGCCGCTCAGCCAGATGCAGGACCGACGTGGTCCCTTCGGGAAACTTCTTCCACAGAGCCTCGATCTCCTCGTTGAAGGCTTTCAGCTCCGGCAGGCTTTGTCGCCATGCCGCGAAAATATCGGCCGTCTGCTCCTCAGTGCGCTGCTCGCGGGGCGTTTGCAGCGCGAACAGGCGCAGCGTAGGGCGTGCTGTCGACCTGTGCGCCGTCCGACGTGGTAAGCGAGACGCGAAAGCGACCGACCATCACGTTTGTAGGTCCGTTGTCGTCGCCACCGTGATTGGTTCGTAGCGAGATTTTAAGTTTCGTCCCGGCAGGCAGGTCGAGGGGCTTTTCGAATTGGGCCACGGCAACCGATTCGGCATGGCGCCTGCCGGCGCCGCGGTCCGCTCGCCAGGCCGTTTCGTCTTTGCCATCCACCAGAAACGCCACGGGTCCGCAGATCCGCTTCTGATCCTTATCCCGCGACTTGTTCTCCCATTCGGGCTCAAGCTTGTGTTCCAGCTCGGAAAAATCGGCGCTCGCGCTGCCGAGTTTAAGCCGTTCCCACTTCGCTTCGCCGGGTCGCTGGCATTCGACGACCAACTCCGTCAGCGCCCATGTCCCCTTGAAGCTGCGTCCCGGTCCCTGAAACGGCAGATCTCCGTGCTTGAGCACTTCCAAGCGGATGCCCACGACTCCGGCCAGTTGCGGTTCGGCAATCAGGTAGACATCGCCAAAAACCGTCTTATGGCCGAGCGTCAGCACGGATTTGTCAGGCAACATCGTGGGGTGGTTCAGTTCTGACGAAGAGTGCAAATCGAGCGCCTCGACGACTTGCCATTTCACGGCGCTGCGACGCTTGAGCTCGTCCGCTTCCCAAACGGCAAGACGCTGCTGAGAGTCGGGATATTGCTCGCGAATGCGGGCCTCGACCTTGGCGATGCCTGCGTGAATTTCGGCGATCGTGTCGAGTTGCGGCTGCGTATAGACCCATGACTGCGCTTCGTAGGTGTTATTCAAGAAGGCGAACAGTCCGTAGTACTCGGTATGCGTGAGCGGGTCGAACTTATGCGTGTGGCACTGGCCACATTGCAGTGATAAGCCGAGCACCGCCTTCCCGACGCAATCGATCCGATCGAACATCCCTTCCATGCGGAACTCTTCAAAAACGATCGCCCCTTCCTCATTGACCAGGCCATTGCGCAAAAATCCGGAGGCGACGATAAGATCCTGCCTCGTCGAGGCGGCGCTGCGCCGCGCCGAGACCGTTTCCCTTTCGGTTTCTGTAAGCTGCCCGGCGGCCAACAAATCCCCGGCAATCTGCCGCACGATGAACTGGTCGTACGGTAAATCCCGATTGAAGGCGTTGATGACCCAGTCGCGCCACGCCCATTGCTCGCGCGGCAGATCCTTTTCGTAGCCGTTGCTGTCGGCATAGCGCGCCGCGTCGAGCCAGTGACGTGCCCACTTCTCGCCGAAGTGAGGGCTGGCGAGCAATCGCTCGACGAGCGACTCGACCGCCGCCGCCCGACTTTTCCGCGCGGCCGCGACGAACTCATCGACGTCCGGCGGCGACGGTGGCAGGCCGATCAGGTCCAGATGAATTCGACGACACAACACTTCTGGAGCCGCCGGTGGCGACATCGTCAGGCCTTCGCGGTCAAGTCGCTCGACGACAAACGCGTCAATCGGATTCAGCACCCGCGCCGCGGAATCAGGCCCCTTGGGCACCGTTGGCACGGCCGATTTCGTGGGCCCGCGAAATGCCCAATGCTCGGAGTAAGGAGCCGCCCTGGGCAATCCAGCGTTGGAGCGTCTCGATCTGCCGAGGATTCAACGGTTTCTTGATACTCGGCGGCGGCATGACCTCCTCCGGATCTTGCGACGAAATGCGTCTGAAGATCTCGCTCGCCTCGGGTTTTCCGGGAACAAGAGCTGTCGCACTGGATTCCAGCCGGGCCATGGCCGCGTCGCGAACATCGAGTCGCAGGCCACCCTCGCGATGCTTCTCGTCCTGACCATGACAGTGAAAACAATGGTCCGCGAGAATCGGTTGGACGTCGCGCTGAAAGTCGAGCGGTTCGGCTTGGGCCGAGTCGCCCAGCGAACACAGAGCCGACACGGCCAGCAATGCGGCGATAGCAACTTCGTGAGGTAGGGATCCGGACATGGCCTTCAGTTTCGTGGAGTTTCCCGGCGATCGTCGTCGGCCTCATGTGAACGCTTGACGACCAAGCTAACGTGACTTCCATCCTACTGTGGCTAAGCCTTGCGGACCAGACGCCCGTGATTCTCAAACACCGCTCAGCGCCGTTCGGATTCGGGGATTCTCCTAGGGAGACGCAGCGCGTCGGACGGTCACATAATACGCCCCGCGCGATGCACCGTCCGCCGCCGTCAACCAGGTTTGCAATCGGGTCGAGCCCGCGGGCAACGACGCCTCGAACGTCACGCTGCGCGCTACGCGCGGTGATCGGTTGCTGTTCGTCGAACGTGCCAATGCGCAGCCGCGCCAGGTCGGCCGTGATCGCGCGACTCCCCTTGACCTGTCCGGTAATCGGCGCGTCAACTTCCGTCGGCCAGCGCCGCAGCGAAATGTCGTATTTACCGGCCTGGGCGATACGAATGGTCCAATACCCGTTGCCGTCGAAGCCGCGTTGGACCGCCTGCTGCCACCATTGTTGCGAACGGTGCCATTCGAAGCAGGTCAGCGCGGTCGGATTCTGCCGCGCATCGCCAATAACGATTTCGGCGGGGTGATCGAAATCGCCCGCCAACGCGTCCCACCATGCGTCGTACCGGCGGAGCAGGCCGGCCACGACGTCGGGATGCGCATCAGCAACGTTGTTGTGTTGTCCAGGATCGTCAGCCAGGCGATACAATTCGACCGCCGGCTTGTCGCGTTCGGGCAGGCCGTTGCGCAAGATCAGTCGCCAGGGCCCCTGCATCACGCTGGCGAAGCGATACTTTTCCGGGTCGGGCAATTCCTGGTGGTGTGCAATCAACACGCGATCGGCATCGATCGGCGCCGTGCCGGTCAGCGCCTGCGCAAGCTGCGTCCGTCGTAGGCAACCGGCGTGGCTTGCTTCAAGTCGCAAACGTCGACGAGCGTGGGGAGCAGATCAAAGTGGGCCGTCAGCCCTTGCACGTCGCGACCGCCGGTCAACTTTCCCGCGGGCCAATGCAAGAAGCAAGGGACGTGATGCCCGCCTTCGTAGGGCGAGCCCTTGAGGCCGCGCATTCCGGCGTTGTAACCGCTGGTCAGGTGTCCTTCGTTGCCGCGCTGGTCGGTAAACGTCGCGCCGCGCGCCGTGCCGTTGTCGGTCATATAGACGAGCAACGTGTCCTCCGCCAGTCCGAGCTCCGCGAGCCGTTGTCGCAACCGGCCGAGGTTCTCGTCGATATTGGCGATCATGCCGTAAAACTTCGCCAGTTCCGCGTCGTCGCCGACCTGCGAAAGGTACGGCGCCCGCCACTCGTCCGCCACACGGTACGGCGCGTGCGGCGCGTTGGTGGCCAAGTAGACAAAAAATGGCTGGTCGCGATGCGACTCGATGAAGTGGATCGCCTGGCGAAAGAAGACGTCGGTGCAGTAGCCGGCGAACTTTTCGGGCCGGCCGTTGTGAAAGTAGGTATCGTCGAAATAATCGTTTCCCCAATAATCCGGAATCTGCCCGATGCCGCCGCCGCCGTGAACGAGCACCTCCTGAAAACCACGATCTTGTGGCCGAAACGGAAAGTTGTCCCCCAGGTGCCACTTGCCAAACATGGCCGTGGCGTAGCCGTTGTCGGCAAACTCTTGCGGCATCATCCGCTCTTCGGCCCGAGGCATGTGCCGGCCCATGACCGTGTGCCAGACCCCGGTGCGCGTGGAGTAGCGCCCGGTCATCAGTGCGGCGCGCGTCGGCGAGCAGGTGGGGTCGACGTGAAAATTAGTTAACCGAACGCTCTCGCGATAGAGCTGATCGAGATGGGGCGTTTTGAGGACCGGGTTGCCGTGGCAGGCAAGATCGCCGTAGCCCTGATCGTCGGTGATGAGTATCACGACGTTTGGCCGTCGTGCAACTTCGGCGGCAACCGACACCCGCTGGGCACCGACGGCCACCAGTCCGACAAACAGCATGGCCATCAACCGGAAGATGCGAATCATGGACAATTCCATTCATTTCTTCTTCTTGCCGTGCTCGTAATTGTCGACCGCCGAAATGTCCAGCGGCGCGGCGGTGGGTGAACCCGACGAGATCCAGATTTCGCCGAACAGCGAGTTCTGCTGGGCATGCACTCCCGCATGCCGCACGAGTTCCAAGGTGGCCAGGAAGATCCCCACCATGCTCGATTTGTGTATGCCCGGCTGAAACAATTCCCGCAAGGCCAGCAGCCCGCGCTCGGCCAGCAAGGCCTGAATGCGCGCCATGTAGACGTGGACCGGCGTCTCGTCGTACACGATATTCGACGGCAGGGCAGCCTGGCTGTCGCGCATGATGCGCCCGAAGGCACTGACGAGGTCCCACAGTTCGACTTCCTGAATTTGCTCGTCGGCCAGGTTCCGGGTCCGCGGCGGCAGGTCGTCGGCCAGGCGCGGAAACCGCTGCTGCCAGGCCCGGCTGCGTTCGTCCAGGATGCTGGCGGCGTCTTTGAATTTCTTGTATTCGAGCAACCGCTGCACCAGTTCGTGGCGCGGGTCCAGCAGTTCCTCTTCGACTTCTCCGCCGCGCGGCAGCACCATCCGCGATTTGATTTCCATCAGGGTGCTGGCCATGTCGACGAAGTCGCCCACGGCGTTGATATCGATTTCGCGCAGCACATCCAGATATCCGAGAAACTGCTCGGCAATGGGCGCGATCGGGATCTCGATGATCTCGACTTCGTGCTTCCGCACCAGATAGAGCAGCAAATCGAGCGGCCCGCGGAAAACTTCCAGATCGACGCGGAACTCCATGACCGCTCCCGACTAATATCGCCAAGTAATTGTGCGCGAGGTGAACGCCCTGCGCACGGATTGTCCAAGACCCAGGATAACGCACCGGGGCACTGCGAGTCCAATCCACTGGCCGCCGGCTAGTATTGCGTCGGCGCGCTTTTTAGCGTATTGACCGCGTCGAGCAACCATTGTCCGCTGTCGGCGAGAGTCCAACACAGAGTCAGATTGATGGTCTCGGCCGTCGGATGGGTGCCCGCGGGTGGCGAACCGGCGTTTGCCTGCGGCGAAATCGTGACCTCCATCAAAACGATCGCGCTGGACGCTCCCTGTTTGGTATCCTTGACTCGCAATCGCGGCTTGGAACCACGCAGCAATTCGGTCCACCGCGCCGGACGACGGGCTTGCCACTGCTCTAAAATCGGCCACATGTCCGTGGGAACCAGTGCGGCCATGCGATCAGGGTCCTGAAAAACAAACGCATCGGCCGCGTACATCGCCCGATCGGATAGGGCCGAAGGTAAGCTAATGGCCTGCCAGGCTTGGATGCCCAACATGAGTAGGAGCGCCATGCTCCCCAGAGCCGCCAACAAAATCCCAGCCTGGATGATCCGGCTCTTGGCCTTGCTGGGCTCACGGCTGGGCTCCCAAGCAGAGGCTGTCTGTTTTTTGCCCTTGGCTTGTCCGGACTGAATTTTGCCGGACTTGTCGAGCTTAAAAATGCTTTGGCAGGCACGGCATCGATAACTGCCGTCGAGCTGCGTCGTTGCCAAACGGGTAGTAAAACCACACTCAGGGCAATTAACCCGCACCGAATCGAAGTCCGGTCCAGTGGTATGCATCCAGTCGGCATCCGCCTTGTGACGACCGGACGGCGCGTGGCCGAACTGTGCCCGACCGCGACGGGTCTGGGCCGACGGTGGATGGTCCTGGGGAGCAATTAAGGCCGCTGGAACTGCGCGCTTCGTTGAGGGGCAGCATCTTAGCCCCGTGCAGCTTCGCACCCACCAACACCGCGCCGGTAAGGTTGGCTCCGGTCAGGTCGGCGCCAGTCAGGTCGGCACTTTGCAAGTTGGCGCCGGCCAGGTTGGCTCCGCGCATGTCGCAACCGATCAAGCTGGCATGGCGAAAGTTGGCCCGCGCGTCCGCCATGCTCAGATCAGCCCCTTGCAAGTTGGCTCCTTCGCAACTGGCGCCGGTGAGGCTGGCATAGCGCAGGACTGCTTTCCGCAAGTCAGCTCGGACCAAAACGGCGGCCAATAAAGTAGCCGACGTGAGATCGGAGCCCGCCAGGCAGGCGCGCTCCAGGTTTGCGCCATCAAAGCACACGTTATGCAGCGTCGCTCCGCTGAAATCCGCGCGGCGCAGCGATGCCTTTCGCAGGCAAGAATAGGTCATGCTCAGCTTTGCCAAGTCGGCATCGTCGAGGGCGGCTCCCGCCAGATTCCGGCCGTCCCAACTAGCCCCCTCGATCCGGAGTAAGACCGCGCGGGTCGTGGCATGCTTGATTTCCAGCACCCCCAATCCTCCTAGCCGCTGCGCGGTTGACGCTTTGACGAAAACGACTGGTCGGTCCGGGGTTGCGTGATACCGCAAGCCTTGTCGGCGACAGATCACGCGTGGCGATTTGCGCCCGCTGCCAGGTCTCGATCGGCCGAATGTTCGTCGAACTGCAGCTCGCGACGTTTGATCATCGTCACTTCATTACCCCGTGCGCTGAACTTCACCAGATCCATGAACGTGCGCATCAGCAAGAGACCGCGTCCCCCCTCCTCCTCAATTTGCTGCGATTGCCTGGCGTCGGGTACCACTGCGGGATCAAATCCCGGTCCCTCGTCGCGGATGACGAACTTGGCCTGATCGGCCGAAAACTCGGCCTCCACGATAATTTTCCGGCCTTTGTAGGGCTCGGAAATCATCCGTTCGTCGATCAGACTAGGCCCGAGTCGCGAGGCGTTTCTGACCTGATCCAGGTCTGCGGAGCTCAGTTCCAAATTGCCGTGGTACAACGCGTTGAGCAGGGCCTCTTCCATTGCAATGCCGACCCGGATGCGTCCGGTATCGTCCACCAGTTGCAGGCGGCTGATTTGCTGTTGCATGTGATCGACGAGGGGATAAATCAGGGCCGGATCGTTTTCCAATTCGAAATGGAGCGAACTGCGCGTAACACAATGCAGCAGACGGTCGTGGTAACGATCCGCCCGGGCCAGCGCCAAGACGCTGTAGACCGTGCTTTTCAGATCCTGCGCCAGCCGAGATTTGGGCACATAGCTTGAAGCACCTCGCTGCAGCGCTTGCACTGCCACCTCCTCGCTGCCGTGCGCCGTCATCAGGATCACGGGCACCAGCGGGAAGCTGCTTCGCACCAGCCCGACCAGTTCCAGGCCGTCCATCTCCGGCATTTGCAGATCCGTCACAATGATGTCCGGCGTCTGACGATGCACGAGGTCGAGGGCTTCGGATCCGTTGGAAGCCGCCATTACCGTGAAACCGGTGCCACTTTCGAGCAGCCCCTGAGCCAAGCGACGATCGACGGGCGAATCATCGACGACCAACACAATTGCCATAACAACTTTCCTCGCTTAAGAATTCTGGAATTATCCCAGGCGTGAACCGGTTCCCACCTTTATCCCTGGCGTGTGTCCTTGGCCTCAAGCCTTCATCCGGACGTTGAACGCCACCAACTCGCCCTGGAGCTGGCTCAATTCACGCTCGAGGACCTTGCAAACCGCTGGGGCCTCGTCCAAAGTCAGACTTCGGCCCATCGACTCCAGCCGTTTCGCGGCATCGACGGCGGTCTGAGCGCCAAAGTGCAGCAAGGCGCCCTTCAGACTGTGGGCGCTGATCCGCACTTTCACGGCATCCCCCATGCTGATCCCCACACGAACCTGTTGGAGCATTTCTTGATGCTCCTCCAGGAAAATATTGACGATCTCGGCGAGCAGCGCTTCGTCACCTTGCACGTCAGCCAAGGCCACGTTCCAGTCGACGCAGCCAGCCGATTCGGCCTCCGACAAGGCGTCCACCTCAGAGGCCGCCTCGACCGCTGCCGGTGACTGCTGAGCCGCCGGTCCGGCTGCTTGCGTTGAGACCGGGGATCGATCCGGCTGGGGCAGGCTTGACAGGGGCGGTCCATCGAGCGGCAGGGACTCGATCATGGCGAAAAGCTTTTCGGGGCGAATTGGTTTATCGAGGTAATTGTCATACCCGGCCGCCAGGCAGTGCTCCCGATCTCCTTTCATGGCGTTCGCCGTCAGGGCGACGATCGGCAGATGCCGGCCCGTCGTGCGCTCTTGGTGGCGGATCTCGGCCGCCGTGGCCAGTCCGTCCAATTCCGGCATCTGCACATCCATCAGCAAAATATCGAATGACTGGCGAGCTAGTTCCTCCAGCGCGATACGGCCGTTGAGCGCGACGGCGCACTGGTGGCCCCGGCGGGTCAATAGTCCAACAGCCACGCGCTGATTGATCAGGTTGTCCTCGGCCAGCAAGATCATTCGCCGCAAATGCGGAGGGGCCGGTTCCAGCCAACGCTTGTCCGCGGCCTGCTGGGACATCACGGGATGACCAAGAGCCGTCACGATCGCGTCAAACAGATCCGATTGCTTGATGGGTTTCATCACCCAACCGCTCAGCTTCATTTCCTCGCAACGGGACTGTTCGCCGCGACCGCCCCCCGAGGTGAGCATCATCAGAATCTTGTCGGCCAACGGTGGCTCCTCTTGAACGCGAGCAGCCAGAGTAAAGCCGTCTTCGTCTGGCAGGCCGTCGTCGAGCAGCACCACCGGGAACGGCCGTCTCAGCCGCGCGGCTTCCCGCAAGGCCGCCATCGCCGCCGAGGCACTGCCGACGACTTGCGGAGCCAGCCCCCAACTGCCCAACATTTCGGCCAGAATTTGTTGCTGCGTGAGATTGTCGTCAACCGCCAAGATCGCCATGCCCTGCAGATCCGCGGGAATGGCATGGTGGTGGACGTCCGACTGCCGCGGTTCGGCCCAAGCGCGCAGTGAAGGTGAATGTGCTGCCTCCCCCGGGCGTGCTCTCCACGCGCATCTGCCCGCCCATCAATTCGACGAGATTGCGCGAGATGGCGAGGCCCAGTCCGGTGCCGCCATATTTGCGGTTGGTCGAAGTATCCGCCTGCTCGAACGCCTCGAAGATAGCTTGTTGTTTGTCCGGCGGAATGCCGATACCCGTATCGCGGACCGAAAAACGGAGCACGGCCTCGTCAAGCTCCGCGACCGCCCCGGCTTCGTTATCCACGCGCACCACAACTTCGCCATACTCCGTGAATTTGACCGCGTTGCCGACCAGGTTCACGATGATTTGCCGCAATCGGCCGGAGTCGCCGACCACGCGCGTCCGGCACCGTCGGCGCGATGCGGCAGGCGAGTTCCAGTCCCTTCTTGTGCGCTCGCAAAGCCAAGGCCTTCATCGCATCGCCGAACGATTCGCGGATTGAGAAAGGGGCACGATCCAGTTCCAGCTTGCCCGCTTCGATCTTGGAGAAATCGAGAATGTCGTTGATGACCGCCAGCAGGAAATCGGCCGATTCCCGAGCCATCTCCAAGTACTCGTGCTGCTCGCCCGTTGGCTGCGTGTCCAGCAGCAGTTCGATCATGCCCAGCACGCCGTTCATGGGCGTGCGGATTTCATGGCTCATGTTCGCCAGAAAGGCGCTCTTGGCGCGGTTGGCTGCCTCGGCCGCCTCTTTCTGTTGCTGGATGAGGTCCTTGGCCAGGGCCATCTGATGCGACTGAGCCAGAAGCAGAAACGAAATGCTGAGCAAGCGCGGCTCCGCACCGGCGACTTTGACCACCACCGGCTCGTACACCTGGTCCGCCGGACGACTCAAGGCCCGCTGCACGGCTTCATGGATGCCCAGCGTCCCTTCCAACTCCAGAGGAGGCAAATCGATGGCGTCGAGCAGCGTCTTGATCGGCCGCTTCATGAACAGTTCGAGGCCGAACGGGCGGCTCAGGAACTCCAGGAACCTCTGCCGCGAGATCATGCCCCACAGGGTCGGTCCGTCGGCCACAAGCACGCCGGGAAGTTCCGGCTGCTGCTTGAATTCGTGCGCCACCTGATGCCCTAAGGTTTGGGCGCTCACGCGAAAATCGTGCGCCGCAAGATGGGTCAGTGTGGTATCCGAAGTGAGTCCGGCAAGACTGGGATAAATCATCATGGGCGGCCGCCAAAGACAACCGCTCCGGCGCTGTCAACCAAGAAAACGATGTTGGGCAACGCAGCGACGCAGCGCAGCGGTTATTGTTGGGACCTTTAAGTAGAGGGGTCAAATTAGAAATTGATGAGTATCCGGTCAGAGTGCCAAAACGCCGTAACTCAGGTCCTGAAGCGTTGTAATGGATTGTCGTTTAGCCGGTCGCATATCGCGATTATTAGAATCGCATTCGCCCCAACGCATCGATTCTCACCCGAGCCCGTTTGGCGCCGTGGCGAAAGAACTTGTTTACAATGGTCCTGCGGACTTCCTCATGGCCCACGCGCAAAGCGTACCAGCGGTGCTTGCTATGGCCCGGGATCTCGTCTTGCCACGTCAGCGCGCCTCGGCCTTAGACTTCCACGCCTGCCCCGCTGGCACGGCGAGCAACGGTTCTCGAATCAGGAATTGGTTAAACGCAATGCAAGATGAGCGGCTCTGGGCCCCCTGGCGGCTGGGTTACATCAAAGATTCCAAGACACCGTCCGCCGACCCGCGGCCATTGAACTTGTCAGCCGGCGCTGACCCCGGATGCTTTTTGTGCCGCGGCGCCGCCGATACTCTCGATCGCGAAAACCTGATCGTCGGCCGCGGCCCGCGCTCCGTCGTCGTTATCAATCGTTATCCCTACAACAACGGGCATTTGCTCGTCGCTCCACGTTTCCATAAGGCCAGCCTGATAGAATTGGACGCGGAAGAACAACTCGAACTGCAGCAGCAGATCACGCGCTACGTGGGCTTACTCGAGCGCCATCTGAATGCCGAGGGATTCAACATCGGGCTGAACCTGGGCCGCGTTGCCGGAGCCGGGCTGCCGGGGCATTTGCACTGGCATATCGTCCCGCGCTGGTCGGGCGACACCAACTTCATGCCCGTGGTTGCCGGCATTCATGTGATTCCCCAATCGCTTGATGAGTTGTGGACGCAATTGCAAGCAGCGGACGCTGCTGATGCTCACGGAAAACCAACGAACGAATGACCCGCCGTTGGCGGCGAGCAAGCTCTAAGCAGGAACCGGAAAGAAACCATTCTCATGGGACTGGAAGCATTGAACGCCTGGCAACAGACAACGGCGGCCCGCGAAGAAGCGACGCTGGCCCCTTACGCCATGCACAGCACCGACTCGGTCGGCCGCAAGTACCCGGAGCCGCTGCATCCTTATCGGAGCCCATTTCAACGCGATCGCGATCGTGTCGTCCACAGCGCGGCCTACCGTCGACTGAGTTTCAAAACGCAGGTCTTTACCGGCGAGCTGGGCGACTACCATCGCACCCGATTGACTCACACCTTGGAAGTGGCTTCCGTGGCGCGGACGGTCAGCCGGGCCCTGGCTCTGAACGAAGACATGACGGAAGCGCTGGCACTGGTTCACGATCTGGGACATCCGCCGTTCGGTCACGCCGGCGAGGACGTGCTCAACGCGTGCCTCGAAAACCACGGCGGCTTTTGCCACAACCGCCACGCATTGCGAATCGTCGAAGAACTGGAAGTCCGTTATCCCGAGTTTCCCGGCCTTAACTTGAGCTGGGAAGTGCTTGAAGGCCAGGCCGGCCGCATCACCAAATCCGCCGCTGTGCAGCGACCCCTGCTGGAGTCGCAAGTCGTCGAAGCGGCCGACAGCATCACCTACGATACCCACGACGCCGACGACGCCATGGAACTCGGCCTCTTGACGCTGGACGAATTGCTGGCGATTCCCCTATGGGCGGAAGCGGCTCGGCGGGTCTGCCGGCAATACACGAGCCTGCAGCCCTCCGAACTTCGCCGAGCCGTGCTGCACGAACTGATCGATTGGCAAGTCGGCAATCTGCTGACCCAGGCCGGCGAGCGGCTCGCCAATTTTGGCGTCGACAGTCCGCAAGCGGTGCGTCAGGTCCCGGTAATCGTGGTCGTCAGCGACGAGCTTGCGGAGCAGAAACGAGTACTCGAGGCGTTCTTGTATCAGCGCGTATACCGCCATCCGAAGGTCATCCGTCATCGGCAGGTCGCTCAGCAACAGTTGCACGAGATGTTTGACCGCTTCATGCAACGACCCGAGCAGCTTCCGGATCGGTTTCATCAGCGATCGTTCGTGGTCGGGCTGTCGCGTTGCGTAGCGGATTATCTGGCCGGAATGACCGACCGCTTCGCGGGGCGAGAATTCGAGCGGCTGCTCGAGTTGGGCAAGTAGGTCACGGCACTCCTGTGCCTGACATTCCTTGATTTCCGCGGAGCCTACTTCCCTTCCCCTTTCCTATTCACGTGCATTCGCGGCCCTTTTCAATTCAAACCAAACGCCCCCTATGGCCCAGCCGGCGCGCCTGCGCCGACAGAAAGACCACTTTCGTCGCGCGAATCCCCGACTTAGAATTAAACCGATCGGCTAGTCTCGCGGCATCTTTGAGCAATTCTTTGTTTTGATTGGGCGGTTACGCACCATGGCCCTCGTGGTTCTGCGCAGTGTGTTTCTCATGGTGGCCGCCGGCCTGAGCGTTCAGCTCATAAATTCATCGGCGGTTCCGCAGGATCCCGCCTGGCTGCCGTATGCGGTCTTTTGCGGCATCATGGGATTATCCGTCGGAGTGATTGCCGCGGACGTGTTCTTGCCGCGCAAGAAAATCGACACGGTCTCGGCCGTCTATTTCGGATTGATTATCGGACTGTTCCTGACTTACGTGCTCCGCCTGGCGCTCAGCCCGGTACTCCCCACGAAGTCTGCCGTGGCCCCGTTCGTGGAGCTCGTGCTGGGAATGGTCCTGTGCTACACGTGCATCAGCCTGCTGTTGCAGACGAAGGATGATTTTCGATTCATCATCCCCTATGTCGAATTTGCCAAAGAGGTCAAAGGCCTCAAGCCCTATGTGCTGGATACCAGCGTCGTGATCGATGGCCGTATTGCCGACGTCGTAGAGACGCAGGCCCTCGACAGCCAGTTGATCATGCCGCGCTTTGTCATCGCCGAGCTGCAAGCCATCGCCGACAGTTCCGACCGGCTGCGGCGCACCCGGGGCCGCCGCGGGCTCGACGTGCTCAATCGATTGCGCTCGAACCCCAAGGTCGATCTGGCAATCTACGATCGCGAATTGCCTGAGTTCGCGGGCCAGCCGGTCGACACCAAG
Source organism: uncultured Planctomycetia bacterium (assembly GCA_963807715.1). Classification (GTDB taxonomy): domain Bacteria; phylum Planctomycetota; class Planctomycetia; order Pirellulales; family PALSA-1355; genus CAWECK01. Next base: position 963,795 of record CAWECK010000002.1, on the reverse strand, counting down.
CTGGTGCTGCTGGCCAAGCTGCTAAACGGCAAGATCGTGACCAACGATTACAACCTCAACAAGGTGGCTCGGCTGCACGGAGTCGGCGTGATCAATCTCAACGACCTGGCGAACGCGCTTAAGCCGGTCTTTCTGCCGGGCGAGAATTTCGACGTGCGGGTCGTCAAACCGGGCGAAGAGGCCGGGCAAGGCGTGGGTTATCTGGACGACGGAACCATGATCGTCATCGAAGGGGGCCGCGATCACGTCAATCAAACGGTGCGGATCGCCGTCACGAGCGTCCTGCAAACCAGCGCCGGCCGGATGATCTTCGGCCGCTACGACGGCACGGCCCGGGGCACCATAGCCGGCCACGCGGCGGAAGCCCCGACGACGGGCTAAGGCTCGCAAATGCGGAATGCGGAATTGAGGAAATATTGCAGTCCATCCCGGATTCCTATTTCCGCATTCCGCATTCAAAATTCCGCATTTCCTTCACATCCTCTCCACAACGTCGATCCCCAGCAGCCACAATCCCTGCCGCAAGGTACGCGCGGTCAGGTCGCAGAGCAGCAGGCGGCTGGCACGTAGCGAGTCGCTCTCCGCTTTGAGCACCGGACATTGCTCGAAAAACGTCGAGTAGCAATTGGCCAGTTCGTACAGATACCCCGTCAACAAGTTCGGCCGGTAATCGACCGCCACCTGTTCCAAGGCTTCCGAGAATTGCAAGATCGCTAGCCCCAGGGCCCGTTCCGCCGGTTGGTCCAGCGTAATCTTTGTGTCGCTGGCCCGGAGCGCGGCAACGTCGATTTCGCCTCGCGTGAAGATGCTGCGCACCCGGGCATGAGCATATTGCATATAGGTCGCCGTGTTGCCGTTCATGGCCAGCATCTTGTCGTAGCTGAACACGTAATCGCTCGTGCGGTTTTGCGATAGGTCGGCATACTTCAAAGCTCCGATGCCCACGGCTTCGGCAACCTGTTGTTGCGCCTCTTCGCTCAATTCGCGTGCCGGCTTGGCATTGTCGGTGTCGGCGACGATGGCGGCCGCCCGGCGGACGGCTTCGTCCAACAGGCTGTCGAGTCCGACCGTGTCGCCTGAGCGGGTCTTGAAGGGCCGGCCGTCTTCGCCCAACACGGTGCCGAAACTGACGTGCGTAAGCTCGATCTTGTCATATCCCCATAGCCGTGCCGTGGCGAACAACTGCTCGAAGTGCTGACTCTGGCGATGATCCACAACGTACAGGATGGCGTCCGGCGACCACTCGCGGGCGCGATACTGAATCGTCGCCAGGTCCGTCGTGCCGTACAGGTACGCCCCGTCCTGCTTGCGGACGATCAAGGGCGCTTCGTGACCGGGCAGGAAGACGCAGATCGCGCCGTCGCTCTCGCGGGCAATGCCTCGCGCCAGCACGTCTTCGACGACCGGGCCCAACGCGTCGTGATAAAAGCTTTCGCCCAGTGTGTGGTCGAAGCTGACACCCAGGCGACGATAGATGTGCTCGATTTCGACCAGGCAAGGGGGCAAGAACTCGCGCCATAGCCGCAGGTTCTCGGCGTCGCAGGCGTGCAGCTTGGCCGTTTCCGTCAGCACTCGCCTACCGATATCGGCATGGGTGCGCGCCAACTCGGCCAGTTGCGGGTTGCGCTCAATGGCGGCCAGCTTATCTTCCAGGGCAGCCAGATCTTTTATCAGATCGCTCAACTGGCCTTCGGCGCGCCGGAGCGCTTTTGCGGCATCCTTTTCCACTTTGCCGCCGCCGGGATGCTGGCCGGCTTTTTCCTGCGCGACGACCTCTTCTTGCCGCGAAATTTTTTCGCGCAATGTCCCGAGCGACGCGGTGCCTGCGTGGTAATCGACAAGCTGATTGACCAGCCGATACAGTCGGCTTAGTTCGCCGACCGGATTGCGATCGTAGGCTTCGCGATCTACGAAGTGCTTATATCCGTAGATGATCATGCCGAACTGCGTGCCCCAGTCGCCGATGTGATTGTCGCTGATCACACGATGACCGAGAAATCGGAGGGTGCGCTCCAGGGCAGCGCCGATGACGGTCGAACGAATGTGGCCCACGTGCATCGGTTTGGCGACATTCGGCCCCGAGTAATCGATCGCATAAGTCCGCGGCGCGAGCGGTTCGACCCCCAGCCGTTCGTCGTTGACGGCCGCGCGCAGTTGGCGGGCCAGCCAATCGGTTTTGATCTTCAGGTTAATGAACCCGGGTCCGGCGATTTCCGCCGGCTCGCAGAAATCACGGATCTCCAGCCGCGAGACGACGTCCGCGGCGACTTCGCGCGGCGGGCGAGCCAGTTGCTTGCCAAGCGGCATGGCAAAATTCGCTTGATAGTCGCCGAATTTGGGATCGGCACTCAGGCGTACCATGTCCGCCAGTTCCGCAGGTTGCTCGGCAAGTCCCGTCAATGCGGTAACAAAACGGGTTCGAAGTTCACGCAGAGTGTTCATCGCTGGCCTGGGGAAATGCTAAGGGGCTGCCCGTTGATAATACAAAACTCGGTAATACAAAAGCCCAGGGATGGCTATCCCTGGGCTTTAAGATAATATTCAAATGCGGTAGTTGGCAGGCGGACGAAGTTAAAACGCCATCGCGGGAGCCGAATCGGCCCTCATTTTTGTGTTCTCTCGCGTGGACGCTCAATCAGCCGGCGATCGAATCATCCGCTGTCGTCCGCAGTCCGCTTTCGAAAGGTACTCGCTTGGCTCCCGACCAGAGATTTTCCAGGTCGTAGTAGCTGCGGGTTTCGTCGTCGAACATGTGGATGACAACGTCGCCAAAGTCGAGCAAGATCCATCGGCTGTCGGCATAGCCTTCGATGCCGAGGCGACGGTCGTCAAACTGCTCCTTCAGCGCTTGATCGATTTCCTCGCTGATGGCATGCAGTTGCCGACGACTCGTCCCTGTAACCAGAACGAAATAGTCGAACACGCATGTCAACTCGCGCAGATCGAGCACCACAATGTCCCGGCCGCGGTTGTTCTCAGCGGTGCGGGCGGCCGCCAAGGCGCGCTCCAAACTGCGACCGGTGTGAGATCTCTCGGCTTGAATTGCGATGGCCAAAATCGACCCTCATGCACAGGAAATTAGGAAGGAAATCAAACCCTACTATAATCTTACATCGCGCCAGCGGGGAAGCGAAGCCCCGGGAGGCCCGAAAATTCGGGGTTCCGGCCGGGGATCGACCGACTCGTCTGGGTGTTCCGTGGGGAACCCTTGCCGCCGGCCGACGGACCGCTATGGTAGGGACACTCGCAACGCCGAACGTGTTCGCTGGCAGGGAAAGATTGACACTGCGATAAAGGAGACGGACGCAAATGGGAGAATTTCTGGACGAGGGGAGCAAGGCACCAGACTTTGCGCTGACGGCCGACAACGGCAGCAAGGTCAAGTTATCGGCGCTACGCGGCAGCCCGGTGGTACTCTACTTCTATCCCAAAGACGACACGCCGGGATGTACCAAGCAGGCTTGCGCCTTTCGCGATCAGCAGCAGTCGCTCACGAAACTAGGAGCCAAAGTGCTGGGGGTGAGCCCGGACGACACGGCCAGCCACGGGAAATTTCGGGACAAGTTTAAGCTGAATTTTCCACTCCTGGCGGACGCTGATCACAAAGTGGCGGAGAAATACGGGGCCTGGCGAGAGAAGAACATGTACGGCAAGAAGTCGATGGGAATCCAACGATCGACTTACCTGATCGACGCCGACGGCAAAATCGCTAAAGTCTGGAAACGAGTCAACGTCGACGGCCACGACGCCGAGGTTTTGGAAGCCCTGCGGGCGTTGAAAGCCTGAATACACGGGCGCGTCGCTGGTTAGCCAAGTGCGGAGCCTTTTCGGCGCCTGCTTGTCAGCCGCCGCCTCGGGTATCTATATTGTGCCTCATGTGCAGCCTAATCTCGCGCCGCCCGGTGCGAGAGCGGGGAAACCAGCGAGCCGGTTCAACTGGCTCAGGGGCGTAGCGCCAGATCAGGCAAGACCTAGAAGGTCGTTTGGCGCTGGGCACTTTCAAGCCCAAGCCCGTCAGCTAACCCCGTCGGCATGTCCAGGCAAGGCGCCAGGACCAGATTGAAAGGGCCCGTTCACGTCTTACGTCTTGTCGCGTTCTGACGCACGAGCCGCATTTTAGCGCCTTGAAGCGTGCCAATTTCTTATATGTCGACTTCCGAAACATCCCCTCCGATCGGCGACGGCTTTGCCGCGCGCTGGCGCGGTCCCGCCAAAGTGATCGTCGTCAGCAGCGTGATGTTCACCTTTATTTCGTATTGGAGGACCGCCGCCGTCGTGTTGTGTGATTTGGCCAGCACGGCCTATTACATCGGCGGCATCGTCGAGGCGGCAGTCGGGCCGGCAGCACCGTGGTTCATCCTGGCGGTGATGTTGTTCAGTTACGCCGTGCGGTCAATCTACATCGAAAGCTGTTCGCTGTTCGTCCGGGGTGGCGTGTATCGCGTGGTTAAAGAGGCCATGGGAGGTTTCCTGGCGAAGCTTTCGGTGTCGGCCTTGATGTTCGATTACATCCTGACCGGGCCGACCAGCGGCGTCTCCGCGGGCCAATACATCATGGGCCTGGTGCTCGATTCATTGGCCATCCTGAGCCCGGCGCTTGCTCCGACTCCTGAGACGAGCGATTACATCCGCCGCTGGGGAGCCGTGGTGATCGCCATCGGCGTCACGCTTTTCTTCTATCGAGAGAACCTGCGAGGCATTCACGAATCCAGCGAAAAGGCTCTTAAGATCATGATCGCCACCACGGTCATGGCCGTGGTGATGTTGGTCTGGTGCGGGATCACGCTGGCCGTTCACGGTCCGGTCAACAGCATCCCGCTGGCTCCGGATCTCATGCCCAAGGTCGAGTACGCCAGCGTCGAGGGAGTGGACCGCGTGACGGGCGAAAAACGGGAGATTTGGCTGCGCGATCCGGATACCGGCCGACTGATCCCCGAAATGGAAAAAGCCCAGGACGGCACCATGCAGCCCAAGCCGAAAAGAAACCCGGCCACGGGCGAGCAGGAGGATCCACTTGGGTTCCTGGCACGCGTCTTCCCGACGTTGTCCGCCCACATTCGAGAGCCGGGCCATTGGTGGCACATTGTGGGAGTGATCGGACTATTGATCGCGTTCGGGCACTCGATCCTGGCGATGAGCGGCGAAGAAACATTGGCGCAGGTCTATCGTGAAGTCGAGTGCGCCCAAGATGCTCAACTTCAAGAAGGCGGCCTTCATCGTCTTTGTCTACAGCCTTGCGCTGACGGCCACCATTTCCTTCCTGGCGGTGTTGTTGATCCCCGACGAAGTGCGAATGAAGTATTACGGGGACAATCTGATTGGCGGGCTGGCAATGCACGTGGTCGGCCCGCCACTGGCGCGGCTGTTGCTCAACGCCTTTGTGGTGATTATCGGTTTCTTGATTCTGTCGGGTGCGGTGAACACGGCCATCATCGGGTCGAACGGCGTCTTGAACCGCGTATCTGAAGACGGCGTCCTGCCGAATTGGTTTCTGCGGCCACATCCGCGCCACGGCACCACCTATCGGCTGCTAAACATGATCGTGGGCTTGCAATTGTTCACCATCGTGGTCAGCCGGGGCAATATGTACGTGTTGGGCGAGGCCTACGCGTTCGGGGTGGTATGGAGCTTCGTGTTCAAAGCCGCAGCCATGGTCGTACTGCGATTCAAAGACCGCACGCCGCGCGAATTCAAGGTACCGGGCAACGTGCCGCATTGGCGACGTCGAAGTGCCGGTCGGCCTATGCCTGATTTTCTTGGTCTTGCTGGCGACGGCCATCTTGAACTTCTTCACCAAGGAAGTGGCCACGGTGGGAGGCACGATCTTTACGGCCGTGTTCTTGACCATGTTTATGGTTTCGGAACGAATCCACGAGCGCAAACGGGGCGCAGCCGCGCATCATCACATAGAGCAGTTCAACGAGCAAACGACCGAAGAAATCAGTCCGGCAGCTCTGCGACTCAACAAGCGCTATCGCAAGCTGGTGGCCATCCGGTCACCGTACAACCTCTTTATGCTCGAAAAAGCACTTCACGAAACGGATCCTGAAACGACGGATTTGCTCGTGATGACCGCCAAGATGATTCCTCGCGGCGACACCTCGCTGCGCGAGCTGGACCGCTACGATCAGGAGCTGATGACGGCGGTCGTGGACCGGGCTGAAAAGTCCGGAAAACCCGTGCAGCCGCTCGTCATTCCCACGAACAATCCCCTGTACGCGGTGGTGCAAACCGCAAAGAATCTGGATGCCCAGGAAGTCATAATAGGCGCCTCGAACAAATTCTCGGCGGATGACCAACTCGAACAACTGGCGTTCTATTGGATCGAGGTGAACGGGGGCCAGCAGCGGCCCCTGTCCGTGCGACTCCTCGGCCGCAACCGCGACATCTATTATGACCTGGCCGGCGGCGCTCGTATTCCAAGAATCACGGAACGGCAAGCCCGTTCGGTCGCCGAGCTGCGGGCCGCCGGAATCGGCGTCAACAGCGTCCTGTTCTTTCATGACGGCACTTCGGAAAGCACCGACTTGTTTGCGGCGTTGCTAACCATGCTCGACCCGCAAGTCACCTTGCGCATCGCTCAACCCGCCAGTCCGGTGGACGACGCGGCGCACAGCCGCGTGCAAAGAGACATGCAACGGGCCAGCCAATTGCACCGCGACGTCGCGCTTGAAACGTTGCCAGCCGGAGAGCTGGAAGCATCCCTTTTAACGCTGACTGCCGACGGCCAGGCGGACTTGCTGGTGTGCGGTGTGTTCACCGGCAGCGACTCCGGCCATCCGTGTGTCGACACCGACTATTTGCTGCGTCACGCGAGGTGCCACGTGTGCCTGATCGCGCCTCCCGGGATTCCTCTGGAAGCGGAAGAGTCCGGCTCGGTGACGGTCACTCCCTAGTCGAGCTCCTCTCCGCGGGCAGCATCGTCTCAACGCAGAGTGCTAGCACAATACTAGAGCGCTTTTCACGCAGGTGGGACGTTGTATCCGCAGTGTCGGAAGTAGTTGCGGCACTGATCTGCCGGGAATCGATCGAGTAGTTGGCCCAGGCGTGACCACAACGCATCGACAGTCCGTTCGGCCGCCGATCGCAAGAGCCATTTGAGTTTGCTGAAGGCCAGCTCGATCGGGTTGAGGTCCGGGCTGTAGGGCGGAAGATACAGCACCCGAGCGCCGGCCGCCTCAATGGATTCTCGCACCCCGGCACGCTTGTGACTGGCGAGGTTGTCCATGACCACCTGGTCGCCGATCTTGAGCGTGGGCACGAGTACTTGTTGCACGTATGCCAAGAAGGCTTTGCCGTCCATGGCCCCGTCGAGGACCATCGGAGCCGTGAAGCCCCTCTCACGGAGCGCAGCGATGAACGTCGTGGTTTTCCAATGCCCGTGCGGTGCGTAGGCTACCAGTCGTTGACCGCGCAGACATCGCCCGTATTGTCGAACCAGGTTGGTGCGGGCGCCGCTCTCGTCGATAAAGACCAAATGGCTCGGCTCCCAGCCGAGACGCTCGACAATCCAGGCGGCGCGACGCAATTGAACATCGGGCCGTTGTTGCTCGGCAGCGTGGATCACTTTTTTTTGAAGGTGATCTGAAGACGCTTGAGCGCCCGCCACACGGTGGCCAGCCCGACCTGAACGCCGAGCGCCAGGCGCAACTCCCGGAGTGTGGCATCAGGCTGTTGCTGGATGAGCTGCTCCAAACGAGGTAACTCGCTGTCGAGTTTGGTGGCGTGCGCCACGCGTTGCGTTCGCGGCGCGAAACTGCCCGTCTCACGGCGGAATCGCTTGAGCTTGCGAATCCAACCCGCGCTGACGGAATACTTCTTGGCGACGGCACTCGTTCGCATTTTACCGTCGATGTCGGCCATGACCCGCACCCGCAGGTCCATCGAATAGGCTTCCATGGCAGTTCTCCGAGGACTGAAATCACCCCAGATTATGCCAGCCAAACCGCCACCCGCCAAAAAACAGCTAGCGTCCCAGCTAGCTGAGAAGCGCTCTAGCGGATTTACTGCAAATCTTATGCGACCCTAACCGTAGTCGAGTTTTTGCGCCTGTATTCTTTCGTTGAGTGGATCGGCGAGGGAGACGCTTCCAGGGCCGAGTGATTTCCATAGGCACCATCTAAGTGCCGTGCATCTTTACATGGGTGCGACGTAGCCAGGGACGGCGTCAACGGCCTCCCGAGTCACTCAATTGGGCCGTTGTATTTCGCGATCGAATGGTCCGTGAGGTGAAGTTTCCGGAGTTTACGAGAGGCTTGGGCGTGCCACTTCCCGCTGCGACAGCACGGCGGGGTGATTGCAGCCCGCACTCTCAATAACGCGTCCAGCTTCCGCCCCGCTGCCCAACGATCGCCTTCTTGCACGCAGGAAAGCGAGGCGCATTGTGAGCAATTCGACGGACCAGCGGACCGTATCCAACGCAACGTCACAGTCCATAGCGGCTGCACAAACCAGAGTCGACCTGCACGTCCATAGCAAGTATTCCGACCGGCCGAGCGAATGGATTCTGCGGCGCATCGGAGCCCCCGAAAGCTTCGTCGATCCCCTGGACATCTACCGCCGCGCCAAAGAGCGCGGCATGCAGTTCGTCACCATCTCGGACCATAACCGTATTGAAGGCGCCTTGGACATCGCCCATCTGCCGGACACCTTTATTTCCTCCGAAATTACGACTTATTTCCCGGAAGACGGCTGCAAGATTCACTGCCTGGTCATGGGCATCACCGAACGTCAGTTCGAGATCATCCAGGAACTGCGCGAAAATATCTACGAATTCCGCCATTACCTGCTCGAAGAGGATATCGTCTACTCGGTCGCGCACCCGCTCTTCCGCGTGAACGACGAGTTGACGGTCGAACACGTCGAAAAACTGCTGGTAATGTTCAACCGCTTCGAGGGAATCAACGGCACGCGCGACCCGCGGGCCAGTGAGTTGGTCTCCCTGATCTTTCGGCAACTCTCACCGGAGATGATCGCCGAGATGGCCAACCGGCACGACCTGGAACCGGTCGGACTTGAGCCCTGGCGGAAGACGTTTACCGGCGGCAGCGACGATCACAGCGGCATCTATATCGCCAGCGCCTACACGCAAACGCCGCCGGCCGAAAACGTCGCGGAGTTTCTCGATCACCTGCGGGCCGGCCGTCACGAAATGGGAGGCACCTCCGGCACCAGCCTGCGGTTGGCCCACAGTTTCTACCACATCGCTTACGGTTTTTATAAAGCCCGGCTGTTGGGCGGCTCGTTGGCCCGCCGCAATTTTATCGATGAGCTGTTCCATCGCGTGATCGAAGGCAAGACGGCGGCCCGGCTGAGCTTCCGCGATCACCTGCGGTATTGGGCCAGGCGAATCTCAACCCGGGCCACCGGCGCCAGGCGGCCGAAGGAGTGCTGGCCGATGAATTATCCGCACTGCTGACGCAAGCCGAAGGTCGCTCCCAAGGCGTGCCCAAAGCCTGCGACGACCGGCACAGCTTCGAAACCGCGTGCCGTGTGTGCCAGCTGGTGAGCTACGAATTCTTCCGCAAGTTTGTCAGATACGCCGGCGAGGGACGCCTGGTCGATAGCTTGCAATCGGTGGCGTCGCTGGGACCCGTGGCCCTGGCCATGGCCCCTTACATGGCCGCCTTCCGTACGCAACACAAGGACGAGCGATTTCTACAAGCCGTGGCCCAACGGTTCGACGCCAGCCGTGACCGGGTGCGCAAGGCCACAAAAAAGCCTGGGTCACCGACACGTTCAGCGATGTCAACGGCGTAAGCCTGATGATCAAGTGCCTGGGAAACGAGGCCGGGCGGCAAGGCAAACATCTGACGATCGTGACGGGGCTGGAAAGCACGCCTGACGTAGCCATGAGTTTGCAGAACTTTCCGCCGGTCGGTGCCTTTAGCCTGCCGGAATACGAGCAGCAAAAGCTTGGCTTTCCTCCCTTTTTGGAAGTGCTAGAGTATTTGGAACGCGAGCGATTCGGTGAGGTGATCGTTTCCACGCCCGGCCCCATGGGTCTGACGGCGCTGGCGGCAGGCAAGCTGCTGGGCCTGCCGCTCATCGGCATTTACCACACCGACTTTCCGAAATACGTCCGCTGCATGACCGAGGACGAAACGCTGGAACAGCTCACCTGGCGTTACATGCATTGGTTCTACGACCAAATGCAAACGATCTACGTCCCCAGCGAATACTATCGTCGCCAGTTGCTCGACAACGGTTTCGATGGCCGTAAATTGAAAGTGCTCAAGCGGGGCGTCGATACCAGCCGCTTCACGCCCAACCAGCGCGACCGCGATTTCTGGCCCAGCCACGGCTCGCGGCATAAGTTCACGTTCCTCTATGTCGGCCGTATCTCCAAAGAAAAGAACCTCGACTTGTTGCTCGATTCCTTCGTCCGCCTGCGAGAGCTCGGGTTGGATGCCGACCTGGCAATGGTCGGGGACGGGCCGTATCTGGCCGATTTGAAGAAGCGCTACAAGCGGCCGGACGTGCTGTTCACCGGTTTCATGGACAGCGACGAACTGGCGAGGGCTTACAGCAGCGCGGATGCGTTCGTGTTCCCTAGCACCACCGACACGTTCGGAAATGCCGTGCTCGAAGCCCAGGCCAGCGGGTTGCCGGCTATTGTGTCGAACGAAGGGGGCCCGGCCGAAATTGTCGAGCACGGGCGCTCGGGGTTGATCTTCGATGCCAGCGACCCGCCTTCGTTGGCTACGACGATGATCCAGCTCTACGAAGACAGCGGCCTGCAGGCCCAACTAAGCGAAGTGGGGCTGGTCAATGCTCGCGGCAATAGCTGGGAGCAGGTGCTCGAACATCTCTGGTCGCAAAACGCCGGCTTCGATCCGCAGTTTTCCACAGGAGTACATCGCATCCGCGCCCGGGCGGCGGCTATCGGCGTAATCAGCCTGCATTCGCATTGATAGGCGACTTCTTCACGCCCGAGGCATAAATCAATCGCCCTGTGCAAAAAATCGAGAATGCATGGAAATAAGCGGGGAACATTTTGCTCCCCGCTTATTTCCATGCATTCTCGATTATTTCCGGCCAATTGCCGGCGTGGTGTTATGGGGCGGTGAGCGAACCTTCTCAGGACCCCGAACCCGGCGCAGTCTTCGGACTCGGCTCGCGAAGCTGATCGAGCGAGCGTCCTAAGCGCTTCCGCTCGGCTTTGACCGCGGTCTGCGGCTCGACCATCGGCTCCGCGGAAGCTAACGCCGGGGAGGGATTGGTATGGCGTAGAACCGCCATTAAGTGCGGGCTGACTTCGCCGGCTTCGCCGCTCGGCACGCCCAGTTGCTCGACGGCATCTGAAAAGCCGAGCAAGACGCTCCGTCGTACACTCTCGCGGATCCAATGAAATACGCCCAGGCTGTTGTTACTGTTGCTGTTGTTCATATTGCGGCACCCGAAACGGTTGAAAAACTGTCTTTCGAGCGCCGCCATTCACGGCACTCACGGGGCGGGAATACTACCGGCGGAAGTCCTGTGGCGGAAGGGCAGTTCCAACCCGAACGTGCCGAACATCGAAGTTCGTTTTCCGCGCCAAGGATCTTTCCGCCGAGATTTCAACACCTAAAACAACCAGAAGGGAGTGGTTTCCTCTGTGGACAAGCACGGTCCCCGGAGAGTGTCAATAACTAATTTGAATTATCTATACATTTTACCGCCCAGGCAGCTGGCGAACTGCCATCGTTTTGCCCCCACAAAATCCCGCGGACATTCATCGACACTTCTCGCGAACAGAGAGCAAAACTGGTACATTGGCGGTTTGCGCAAACGCTGTTATCGCCCGTTATTTGATTGCTTCTTTGGCCTTTTGTGGACGGATCCCGCGTGTGGTAAATAGCATCATCACGATCCCCCTTTCCGGCCCCGCGCTGGCAACCTCGGGGCAGACAGATGCCGGGCCGCCACATGATGGATCGCCCGGCCCCAGATCGGCGGTCGCCTCCTCGGCACGAATGGCGACCTCGGCGCGTTCGGCACGGGAACTGTTGACGCCGTCGCATTCTACGCGTGCGCTGTTTCGACTGCCCCGTTCCGGAGACTCGCCGCGAACCTTGCGCGGACTCGCGCTCCCTGGTTTCATGGCTGGTCCGGAAAACCGGCTGGTCAATGTGGCCCTGAGTGACGTGCTGGAGCGTGGCGAGAGCCCCTACAGTCCCTTGTACTTTTATGGGCCGGCCGGCTGCGGAAAGACCCATTTAGCACAAGGCCTCGTACGGTGGTGGGAAAAAACTTATCCCGATGCGAGCGCCGTGCTGTTGTCGGGGAGCGAATTTACTGAACAGTTTGCCGCGGCCGTCGATGCGCAGCGGGTTGAGGCATGGCGGACGGAATGTCGCAAAGCGCGGTTGTTCGTGTTGGAGAATTTGAGCCAGTTGGCCGGCAAACGGACGGCTCAACAAGATCTGTGCCAGACCTTGGATGTCCTTGAGCAATCCGGCTCGCTGACGGTCGTGACATCGCGAATCCTGCCTGGCCAAATCAGTGGCCTGGCCGCAAACTTGCGCAGTCGCCTTTCCGCCGGACTGATGGTGCCGCTGGCTTTGCCGGGAGCCGGCGTACGAAGAATGATCGTCGAGACCGTGGCCGCCGCACGCGGCCTGAGGCTGTCACGTCCGGCCGCATACTTGCTGGCTGACAGCATCGCCAGCAGTGTGCCAACGCTAGTAGGAACGCTGTTCGAGTTCGCCTCAGTCTACGACAATGGAGCGGAACTCGATGTCTCGCAAGTGCGCAGGTTCTTGATGCAGCGCACGGCTAGCGAGCCGCCTACGTTGCGGTCTATCGCCATGCAAACTGCAAAGTACTTCCACCTCACGCTGGCTGATTTAAAGAGCCCCTTGCGACGCCAGGCGTTGGTCACCGCCCGAGGCGTAGCTGTCGTACTAGCTCGGCAGTTGACAGACAAAAGTCTGGACCAGATCGGCGCGTATTTTGGTGGCCGGGATCACACCACGGTGTTGCATGCGTGCCGCCGCACCGAAAAGCTCAGCAAGCAAGACGCCATATTGCGACAGGCCATATCCGACTTGAAACGATTATTGACCTTATCATGAAGAAGTTGTGGACAAAATGTTCTCCGGCTGTCGCGCCACGTCGATAACTCCGGCAGTTACCAACACGTGCTCGCCAGCGACGGGAATCGTCCGCTACCATTGACAACTAGGCGACATGCGGCTGACACGCGGCTGACATTTATTCCACGCCGGAAACCGAGTCCCGCTTTGATCGCAACCTCAGTCAGATAGAGGGGTTGTCGACGCGATCCGACGCCAGTCCATCGGGACGAGCGGCTCTTATTACTATTACTACTAAAGCTCTTAAGATATTGCCGTACAGACAGACGAGTCCCAGAAACTTGTCCGACCACCATAGAATTTGCAACCAGGGAAAGGTTCGTCCACGATGAAAGTCACCTGTGATCGAGAGAAGTTGCTGGCCGCGTTTCAAACGGCCGCGGCCGTGGCTCCTACCCGCAGTCCGAAACCCATCCTGCAAAACGTCAAGCTGGAAGTGACGGATGCCGGCGCCATCTTACTGGCCACTGATTTGGAAGTTGGCATACGGATCCACGTTCCTGGAGTGGAAGTGCAAGTCGCCGGCTCGGCCGTGCTCCCCATCGGCCGCTTTGGCGCCATTCTGCGTGAGAGTGGCGACGAGCAACTGCGGTTGGAGACTGACGGGCAGAGTACGGTAGTTCGCGGGCAACGTAGCGAGTTCAAGTTGCCAGCCGAGGATCCTCATGAGTTTCCCGCCGTGGCGGGATTCAGCGAGGCGAAGTACCACGAACTGCCTGCCCGGCTTTTGCGTGAATTGATTCGCCGCACGATCTTTGCCACCGATAACGAGAGCAGCCGCTATGCCTTGGGGGGCGTGCTGCTGGAGTTCAGTGAGGACAAGATCACGGCGGTGGGGACCGACGGTCGGCGATTGGCCAAGATGGAAGTGCCGGCGAAGAGCGTCGGTGGACATGCCAGCGGCGATAGCACCACGATCGTCCCGACCCGCTCCATGCAACTGATCGAACGAACCCTGACCGACGGCGATGCCGAAATTCAGATCGCTGCCCGCGCCAATGAAGTGGTCGTACAAAGCCCCAGGGCTACGATTTTTACCAGGTTGGTCGAAGGACGTTTCCCGCGTTGGCGCGATGTCTTCCCGCAGCGCACGGGAGCCACGAAGATCGACGTCTCCGTCGGGCCGATGCTGTCGGCTGTCCGGCAGGCGGCGATCGTCACCAGCGAAGAGAGCCGCGGCGTCGATTTTACCTTTGAGAACGGAACACTGCTATTGAGCGGCCGCGCGGCCGAGGTGGGCCAATCGCGGATCGAACTCCCTTTGACCTACGACGGGCCGGCTTTGTCGATTTCTTTGGATCCCCGCTACGTGCAGGAATTTCTCAAGGTGCTCGACCCGGACCGGACGATCACGTTGGACCTGAAGGATGCGGAGAGCGCAGCCGTTTGCCTCACGGATGACGGTTACGGCTACGTGATCATGCCGTTGGCTCGCGATCATTAAACGGTAGAAGCTTTGCGTTGACCGGGCGGCAATTTTTAACGGACTAACTTCGTGCAGGACGCATGACCGGCTCTCCCAAACCGATCGGCAACATTTTGGCGCAACTGATGGCTCGCCGGGGCTATGCCCGGGTGGAATCGGCCGGTCTCTCGGCCGAGGCTTGGCGGCAGGCGGCAGGCGAGCAACTTGCGGCGCTGAGCCGGCCCGGACAGGTGCGTCGCGGCGTCTTGGAAGTGCTGGTGACGTCCTCGACGCTCGTGCAAGAGTTGGGCTTTCAAAAGCAACAGTTGCTCAAGCGGTTGCACGAGCTTTTGCCGGACGAAAAGATCGGGGACCTGCGGTTCCGTGTCGGGCCGATCGAGTAAGGCGGCGGCCGACGACCAAGCTGATATATTCATGAAATTCATTTGTAATCTTGTAGGGCCGGCCGCGCGGGCGGATTTCCAAAACGCGTCGCAGATTCGTCGGCCGTCGCGAGACTAGCGACAAGCACTTTGTCCAACAGAACGAGTTGATCTCATGGTTGATGAAGATTCTCCGGTCGATAAACAACCCGTGCCCGACAGTGGCGATGCCGCAACCCCCAACCCGGCGCCGCAACAGATGATGCCCGAGTGGAAGCGCGTCGAAGCGGACTACAACGCCGAGGACATGAAGCACCTCAGCGATCTGGAGCACGTCCGCGAACGCCCCAGTATGTACATCGGCGACACGACGCTGCGCGGGCTGCATCACCTGGTCTCGGAAATCGTCGACAACTCGATCGACGAAGCGATGGCCGGCCATGCCACGCACGTCTCGGTGACGATCAACAACGACGGCTCCTGCACGGTCGAAGACGACGGCCGCGGCATCCCGGTCGAGCCCCATTCCGATTTGGGCTTCTCCACGCTGCAAGGCGTGATGACTGTGCTCAAGTTCGGCGGCAAGTTTGAAAAGGGGGCCTATCAAACCTCGGGCGGCCTGCACGGCATGGGCGCCACGGTGGTCAATTCATTGAGCGAATGGTGCGAAGTGGAAGTTTGCCGTGGCGGGCACGTGTACCAGCAGGAATATGCCCGCGGCGTCGCCCTGAGCGAGGTCAAGCGGATCGGTACTACGACCAAGGTGGGGACCAAGACCACGTTCAAACCCGATTCGGTGATCTTCCCGAACACAAAATTCGTCTACAACACCCTGCACCGCCGCTTGCAAGAATTGGCGTTTTTGAACCGGGGCGTCAAGATCGTCTTTCGCGACGAACGTACTGGCGAGGGGGACACGTTCAAATACGAACGGGGCATCATCGAGTTCGTGGAGTATCTCAACCGCGCCAGCGAGCCGGCTCACGCCGACGTGATTTACATCTCCAGCGAACAAGAAGGCGTGCAGGTGGAAGTCGCCCTGCAGTACTCGTCCGAGTTCACGGAGAACATGCACTCGTACGTGAACAACATCAACACGATCGAAGGAGGCACGCACATCTCCGGTTTCCGCTCGGCCCTGACCCGCAGCCTGAACGCGTACGGCAAGAAAGAGAATCTGTTCAAGGACATGACGCCGTCCGGGGACGATTTCCGCGAAGGCCTGACGGCCGTGATCTCGGTGCGCGTGCCGGAGCCGCAGTTCGAAGGCCAGACCAAAACCAAGCTGGGCAACAGCGAAGTCGAAGGGATCGTCACCTCGGCTGTGGGCGACTATCTCAATAAGTTCCTAGAGGAACATCCCAAAACGGCCCGCATCATTGCGCAAAAGGGTTTATTAGCGGCCGAAGCCCGCGAGAGCGCCCGCAAGGCCCGCGAACTAGTGCGCGACCGAAAGGGAGCCCTTTCCGGCCACGGTCTGCCGGGAAAGCTGCGCGACTGCAGCAGCAAGGACGTGGAAAAATGCGAGTTGTACTTGGTCGAAGGGGATTCGGCCGGCGGCAGCGCCGAAGGGGGCCGGCTGCGAGAGTATCAGGCCATCCTGCCACTGCGAGGCAAGATCATCAACGCTTACAAATCGCGCGAAGACAAGGTGCTGGCCAACGAGGAAGTGCGCAGCATGATCTCGGCGATCGGTAGCGGCATCGGCGAGGAAACCGACCTGACCAAGCGGCGTTACGGCAAGATCGTGATCATGACCGACGCCGACGTCGACGGCTCGCACATTCGCACGCTGCTGCTGACGTTTTTCTATCGCCAGATGTACGAACTGGTGAGCAAAGGCTATGTCTACGTGGCCCAGCCGCCATTGTTCCGCGTGAAGACCAAGAAGAAGACCTACTATGTGCAGACCGAAGAAGAGATGAAGAGCCAACTGCTCGAATACGGTCTGGGCGAGGCGGTGTTCGAACCGGGGGACGGCCGCAGCATTGATGGCGAGGCGATGAACCGGCTGGCCCGGGCGCTGGCGGCGATGGAAGACTCGATGGTCGCCCTCGAGCGGCGCGGCATCAGTCTGCGGACTCATGCCCTGCGGCAAGACCCGGTCACGCTCAAGCTGCCGATTTACCACGTCTATCTCGGCAATCAGGAATTCTGGTTCACCACGCGCGACGAGTTGGACAAGTTCCTCGCCCAACAGGAAGCCCAGACCGGCGGCGAACTGGCCGTTACCGACAAGCCCGTCACGGGGGCCGAAGCGCCACCGGTTCCGGGCACCGCCAAGCCCGGCACGGAGCCCGCCAGCGGCACCGCGAAAGCCGCGGGCCCCAACGGTGAAGCCGCGCACGAACCGGAAGCCTCGAAGCTGCATATCGTCGAGTTGCACGAGGTGCCGCACCGTCAACAACATGCTGGCCGAATTGGCGAAGATGGGTTTCTACATCAACGACTTGATTCCGCAAGACCGCACGGGGACCGAAGAGCCTCGTTTCATCTTGCGGCGCGGCGAACACGCCACGGGCTTGGAAGACCTGCGTGGACTATTGCCGGCAGTGCGAGCCGCCGGCGAGCGCGGCCTGTCGGTGACCCGCTTCAAAGGCCTGGGCGAAATGAACGCGGAAGAGCTGCGTGACACCACCCTGGATCCGAAGAATCGCACGCTCCTGCAAGTAACGATGCGCGACGCCGGCGCGGCGGACGAACTATTCCGAGTCCTGATGGGTGACAAGGTAGAGCCCCGCCGCGAATTCATCGAGAAGCACGCGCTGGAGGTGCGGAATTTGGATGTTTAGGGAGAGGGTGTGGTGTGGGACATAAATGTTGGCCAACGCGACATAAATCTTGGCCACTTGAGACACAGTTTTTGGCCACGATTTAACGCGGCGTAGAGCTGCGCACGTGATTTGCCCGAACGCGCCAAAGAAAATTGACGCAAGTCCCTGATAGCTAAGCGAAAACAGCGTCCGCGCCGGGACATCCCCGGGCGCGGACGTTTAAGTCTTGGCAACACTTGCGAATCCTAATAACGCCGTCGCCGCCGTCGGCCCACATTAAACCCCTTGACGCTTCCGATGTGCTTGCCTGAGCGGAAGCACCAGTATCCCAGGAAGATGAAAGCGCCAAGAACGAAGATCGATTCCATAGAATTTGACCTCTCACGCTGTGTATTCGAGTTCCGTGCCGGCCTCTAACGGTCAGGCGGCAACGCGGGCTGTTTCCGCCTGGGGCTCGCGGATCGGCGGAACGATCTGCTGAGCCGTGAGCGGCATCCAAAGATAGGACCGGTTTTCATCGGCAGCGAGCAACTCGGCTTCCGGCCCAAAGAGGTGCTACTCCCGCAGCCCCAGCTTGGCGGCCTTGTTGAGAAAGCAACGATTCGTGGCGATCCGAATGGGCTCACCGGTCGGGCGACCGTCTGGCAGCTTGATTTCCACCGGCTCGGTCATGCGGGCGACTCGAGCTCGCACTGCAAAATGCCCGTTCAAATCGATGGTCACCGGCGCATCGTATTCATCGGCCCCCGGCAGCAGCGGCAAGGCACGTTGCAGACGCAGCGTGTCAGCGGGGGACATCTGGCAGCTGGAGCAAGCATCTGCGACCGGCCTCAAAATATCATCGGTGCGAGGGAACCGCCCTTCCTTATTGACCGCCAACTGCAAGGTCCACCGGCCGGCGCAAAGCGTCACCCAACCATCGGTGCAGCCAATCGAAACGTTCTCGGCCTGATTGAGCTCGGCATGCCCAAAGACTCCGCTGCCACCAATCAGTACATCTTCTTTCCAGGGAAACACAAAGCCTCGTTGCACGAGCAACTGGCAGCCATCGGTCGCCGTGATCTCGCCCCGCTTGGGCCGCAGTTGAATATTGCCGAGTGCGTAGCGGCTCGACTCTGGATCAGTCGTATCGCTCGCGTCCCGCAGGGCAGAGAGCAACCGTGTGAGATTTTCGGCCAACTTGCCGCATTGAGACGCAGTGGCTGTGCGAGCCGTGCCGAAGCTACCTGGGCGGCCACCTCGGCGCGGCTGACATCGTTTTCTCGAACATCCAGTTCGGTTCTAGTCCGATCAGCATCCGACTGCAAGCCTTGCCCGCTTCGCGCATAGTCGGCGGTCAAGTCGGCGAGCTGTCGAGCATTATTACGAGTTTCACGGGCAATCGCTAACTCCGCATGCGCTCTTACGAGTTCCACGTACGCCAGCGAAACTTTCAACAAGACGTCGTTCGTAGCGGCCGCAGCGGCAAATTGACGGGCATTGGCGGCCTGCTGCGCAGCGAGAGGTCTAAATAATGCGTCAGCCAGACGAAAGTTGGCATAGATTCCGGGAATCGCAGGCGATGCGGCCCCCGGCATCAATGCGCCGAGGCCGCCATAAAAGCTGTCGCGACTTACCGGGCTAACAGGGCCCGAGACCTGCTGGATCTCGCCCTCGTGTTTGTTAAAACCGGCACCGGTACTGATCGTCGGTAACCATAAAACATTCGCTGCCTGGGCTTGCGCCCACGCTTGGCGAATTTGTTCCCGAGCAAACTGTACCTGGTAATTCCCCGCATTCGCCAATTGGAGAGCCGTTGGGAGGTCAATTGGGTAGGCGCTGGCTTCGGGAGGTTGCGACGTGCCCGATTCCAGTTTCGTCGGTGTTGGGCCAGCGGGTGCCGCCGATGGGCCATAGAGTTCGCCGACGATTGGCGGCGTTGGCAAACGCTCTACGGTGGTTTGCGATACAAGTTTTGCGTTCGTCGTAGACGTTGTTGGCTGTGCTGGAACGCCTGTCGAAAAACCGAAGGGAGGCACCGTGCTGGAAGCCGCACTATTCAGGCTCGTCGATCTGGAAGAAGGCCGTTCTGGGTCGGTGGGAGACGCTGCTGGTGGCGCAGAAGGCGTGCCAGCTGGCGAATTGACGGCGGCGTGGCAACTTGGTCGCCGCCCCTTGGAGCTGAACTGCTCACGCCTGCCAGCGCAGACGTCGAAGCGACTGGTGGCGTTACGCAGCACTGCTGAGGAGCCTTGTCGCATTTCGCAAGACGTTGGTTCGACCCGGTGGCACAGCCAGCCAAAGCTAGCAGTGAGGCTACGGTCAGCCAGGGGGAGCGCCTTCTCAAGAGCCATTGACTCATCTCACGCACTCTCCGATTGTCGATCCGTAGAGGTTGGATGAGTGATACCGGCGAAGACACCTCCTTTCTGTTGGATCGGCGTGATGCTTGTTCCAGATATAGCGAACTTATCGGTGATGAGGGTCGGAATAGTTGCGCCCACCAGATCCAGGCGATGCAGCGATCGCGATAAAGTCAGTTGGGGACAACCGTTTAAGAATTGCCGTCGAATCAGACGCAGCCCCATCGAACCGACGGAACATTAGCTATTTCTAATCGGTTGTTTAATTGCAGCCTGCGGTCACCCAGCCGAGAATGGAGAGTTCCGGCCTCGTATAGGTACGCGTACGCGCCCGCAGTGCTAGCAAGGACTGCTGCCAATCCCTCCGTTACGAACGAAGGCGCGGATCTTGCTGGCGATTGTCTGGGCATGCCGCTTTTTTGGTCAATCGTATGAATCCCATTGTTGCCGCACTTAGACGCCCATTGACTGTGATGGTGGTGGCGCTGGCCATCGCGCTTGGCGCGTTCCTGGCCGTAGGTGGTTCGGTATTTGAGCAACTTCGGTTGCCGTATCCCGAGGGTTTGCCCAAGGGCATGGATGTTGACATTTTTCCCAGCCTTAACTTGCCGGTGATCTATGTCTGCCAGCCGTATGGTGGCATGGACCCCGCTCAGATGGAAGGCTTTTTGACGAACTACTACGAGTACCACTTTCTCTACATCAGCGGGATTCATCACGTCGAGTCGCGAAACGTACAGGGAATGGCCTTGATGAAACTCTACTTTCATCCAGGCACAAACATGCCTCAGGCCATGGCCGAGACGATCAACTACGTCAACCGCTCACAGGCATTCATGCCCCCGGGTACGGTCTCTCCGTTCGTGATGCGGTTCGACACCGGCAGCGTTCCAGTCGGTTATCTTGTGCTATCGAGTGAAACGCGAAGCATCGCTGAGATTCAGGACCTCGCGCTTTTTAGGGTGCGACCGATGTTCGCCAGCTTGCCCGGCGTCTCGGCTCCGCCTCCTTTCGGCGGCAGCGCCCGCACGATCGTCATCACGGTCGATCCGCGCCGATTACAATTGTACGGTATGTCGCCCGAAGAGATCGTGACCGCCGTCACCAAGGGGAACACGATCAGTCCGTCGGGTAATCTTCTGATCGGCGATAAGTATCCAATCGTGTCGGTCAATGCGGTCTTGAAAGACCCGCAGCAGTTGCTGACGATTCCGATCCGCAACGGCCGAATGCCCGTATATATACGTGACGTAGGATACGTGACGGACGCGGCCGACGCGCCGGCCGGCTATGCGCTGGCGAATGGTCGCCGGGCGGTGTACATCCTGGCGACGAAACGAGCCGATGCTTCGACGATGAGCGTTATCGCCAACATCAAGAAGGCGATACCGGATATGCAAGCCGTCCTGCCGCCGGACATCAAGGTGAGTTTTGAATTCGACCAGTCACCTTACGTGACCCGCGCCGTCGCGGGCGTGGCAATGGAAGGAGCATTGGGCGCCGTCCTCGTTGGGCTGATGGTCCTGCTTTTTTTGCGCGATTGGCGCAGCGCGCTCGTGGTGGTGCTGAACATACCGCTGGCACTGTGTTGTTCCGTCGTTGCCCTTTGGATTAGCCATCAAACGATCAACGTCATGACGCTCAGTGGTCTGGCGCTGGCGATCGGGATTCTCGTCGATGAAGCCACCGTCGAAATCGAGAATATTCACGCCCAAATGCAACGGACGGATTCGGTCTCTCTCGCAGTGCGTCTAGGAAATGCCCAGACCGCGGTCCCGCGGCTCTTGGCGATGCTGTGCATTCTTGCGGTCTTTATTCCGGCCTTTTTCATGTAGGGAACGGCCCAAGGCCTGTTTGCGCCTCTGGCCCTGGCGGTCGGCTTCGCCATGATCGGATCCTACATCTTGTCGAGTACGTTCGTACCGGTCGTGTGCGTATGGCTGCTGCGGCACGTCCCCCATAACGAGCACGAAGATGCGTCGCTTTTCGGGCGCATGCGGCGGAGATATGAGTGGTTCCTGACAAAACTTGTTGGTGCGCGCTGGTTCGTCATGGGGACCTACACCCTCGTTGTCTTTGTAGTCGTCGGCTGGTGCGGGCCTCGACTTGGAAGAGAGAAGTTGATGCCGGACAGTTCCGCTTGCGACTCCGCGCACCGGACGGTACCCAGATCGTGCGTACAGAGCGATACGCCCTCGATACGCTGGCGCTGATCAAGCAGGAAGTTGGCCCGCAGAACGTTGAACTCACGCTCGGCTACGTGGGGATGATTCATTCAAACTTCCCTATCAATGCAGTCTACCAGTGGTCCCGTGGTCCCGAGGAGGCCATCCTGTATGTCGGCCTCAGGCATGACAGCGGAATTCATGTCGAACAACTGGAGGAACGGTTAAGGGAACGCCTGCGCAAGGCGATGCCCGAATTGCGCGTGTCGTTCGAGCCCTCGGACATCGTCAACGAAGTCATGAGCTTTGGTTCACCGACGCCTATCGAGATTGCGGTGAGCGGAACCAGCTTGGCGGAAAGTCGGGCATTCGCCGAGAAACTGCAGCGCGAGTTGGCAACGATCCCGGCGCTGCGCGATATTCAATTTGGCCAGTCGATGGACTATCCCACGATCGACATCCAGATCGACCGCGAGAAGGCCGGATTGGCGGGACTCACGCCGACCGATGTGTCACATGCACTTGTTCTTGCGACATCGTCGAGCTGATTCGTGGTGCCGAATTATTGGGCTGATCCGAAGTCCGGGATCGGTTATCAGGTTCAGGTCGAAGTCCCGCGACCGGTGATTCGCTCGCCCGACGATCGAGTACAAACCATCAATTCGGCCGAGGAACTGGGGCAATTGCCGGTACTACGAACGGCCGATGGGCAGGTGCTGGTGCGCGACGTGTCCAGTATTCAGACGGGCACAATGCCGGGGCAGTTTGATCGCTATAACATGAAGCGGCAAGTGACGATTCTGGCCAATTTCGCGGGCGACCACCTAGTATTACTCCGTTAACTAATCTTGGCCGATTCCGCCGCATCTGGCAAGATCGGTGGCATGGATGCACGGAAGCTGAGCAAGCTGCGGAAGGATTTGGCGGCGTTCCTGGACGTCGTGGTCGGAACATTGGGTAATGCGCGACGCCGACGATGGTGCGAGGCTTATGTGCGTGGCGTGCTGCTCGACGGGCAACGCAAGAGTATCGAGCCGATGGCGGTTCGATTGAAGAAGATCGAGGAAGGCGAAGAAGACTACGAACAGGCGTTGCAACAGTTCATCAATCAGAGCCCTTGGGATGAGCAAGCGGTGCTCGACAGCTTGCAGACCTGGGTTGGGCGGCAATTTGGCACGGACGGTTACCTGATTCTCGATGACACCGGTTTTCCGAAGCAGGGGCAGCATTCGGTCGGCGTGGCCAGACAGTACACGGGGACTTTGGGCAAGGTGGCCAGCTGTCAGGTCGCCGTTACTCTCCAATTAGCGACCAATCGTGAGGTGCTCGGACTGGATGCTCGGTTGTACCTTCCCCAAGCTTGGTCCGACGACCATGAACGTTGTGAGAAATCTGGCATTCCAGCCGACGTGCCGTACCAGCCGAAGTGGCAATTGGCCCTGGCAATGCTGCACCGCGCCCGCGTCAATGGTTTGAGCGGCACGATATTAGCCGACAGCTTGTTCGGCACCGTGACTGAATTTCGACAACAGTTGGCCGCCAATGGTTGGGCCTACTGTGTCGGCATCGATTCAACCTTAAAGGTGATTGCCGCTGATGCCGACCTCGGACCAGTGCCGGAATATTCCGGACGTGGCCAACCACCGACGCGACCGCTGAAAGTTCGGGCCGGAACAAAGTCGCCGAGCGTCAAGCAATGGGCTGTCGTACATGCTGCCGACTTCCGCAAAGTGACCTGGCGAGAGGGAACGAAAGGAAAAATGGCGGGGCGCTTCGCTGCCTGGCGCGTCCGACCGGCACACAAACTCTCAGCCGGCAAAGAGCCACTGGAAGCGTGCTGGTTGCTGGTGGAATGGCCAGGAGACTCCGATCATCCAGCGAAGTTCTTTTTCAGCAACTTGCCAGCCACCACGAGTCTGAAGCGATTGGTGGCCACGGCGAAAAGTCGCTGGTGGATCGAACATAGCTATCGGGAACTGAAGGACGAACTCGGACTGGATCATTTTGAAGGGCGGTCGTGGCGTGGCTGGCATCATCACGTCGTGCTGGTGCTTTTGTCCTACGCTTTTCTCCAAGACGTTCGTCGCCGCCGCGCAAAAAAAGGGGTCTCCGCCTAACGCTGCCGCTGCTCCGCGAACAATTGCAAACTCTCTTGGCGTGTTGGTGCGGCCGATGCCTCCTCTGTGGACAAGCCGTCCCCGAGTTTATCGCCGCACAGCCGCCGTAGTTAACGGAGTAATACTAGGAAGCATTACCGGCAAGGTTCAAGCAGCTATCAACCGGGCCGGCGCTCCGACCAAGAGCACAAAGATCGAGGTTCGCGGGCAGATCATCCCTATGAATCAAATGATGAGCGGTCTGTCGGTGGGCCTCGCGGTCGCGATTCTCGTCGTCTTCCTCGTGCTCACGGCGAATTTCCAATCCATACGCCTGGCGCTGGCAACCGTCTCGACCGTGCCTGCCGTGATTGCCGGCGTTCTGTTCATCCTCTATGTCACGCAAACCACGTTGAACATTCAGTCATTCGTCGGTTCCATCATGGCCATTGGTGTCGCGATGGCCAATGCGATTCTCCTAGTCACTTTTGCCGAAAGCGTCCGACACGAAGGGCACGATAGCCGCGAAGCGGCGGTTTCCGGAGCCGGCAGCCGGTTGCGTGCCGTCTTGATGACGAGTTGTGCGATGATCGCGGGCATGCTGCCCATGGCCCTGGGGTTGGGCGAGTCCGGGCAACAGAACGCGCCGCTGGGGCGAGCCGTGATTGGCGGATTGGCTGCGGCGACGGCAGCCACGCTATTTATTTTACCTGGTATTTTCGCGACGATCCAACGACGCGCGAAGACTGCCTCGGCCTCGCTTGATCCCACCGATCCCCACAGTGCGCACTTTATGCCGACGGCGGCAGCCGCTCTCGCCGGTACCGGAGATTGAATATGACGCGCCCGTTTCAATTCCTCATTGTGCTGATGTTACTCGGGTTGCTGCTGCTGGGAACGACTGGCTGCAATCGTGCTGCACCGGCGGCTGCGGCCGCAAATACGGGCGCTGAGCAGGCCGCGACGCCGGAGCGTGTGCTCGTAGGGAAGCCGGAGCGGAAGACGCTCAGCCTGTCCACGTCGCAGCCAGGCCGGATAGAAGCCTTCGAGGAAACACCATTGTTTGCCAAACTTGCCGGCTATATCGAAAAGATCCTCGTCGATATCGGCGATCCGATCGCCAAGGGTCAGGCGTTGGTCAAGATCGCGATCCCGGAAATGCAAGACGATCTGGAGCAAAAACGGGCATTAGTTGCACAATCCGAAGCGGAATTGAAGCAAGCCGAGGTCGCCGTTGAGGGTACCAAAGCAGCGGTCGAGACAGCCGACGCACGCGTGGAACAAGCGGATGCCGGCGTGATTGGAG
The DNA here is from genome assembly GCA_963807715.1 of uncultured Planctomycetia bacterium. GTDB lineage: Bacteria > Planctomycetota > Planctomycetia > Pirellulales > PALSA-1355 > CAWECK01. The sequence continues at coordinate 938,248 of CAWECK010000002.1, read as the reverse complement.
CGAAGGGCGACTTTGACCGTTGGTCCTCCGAATACGTCCGTATTAAAGAGCTTGCCGCGAATCGGTCCGTGAATCAGAAGGTCGCCGACGAGACGCACAACCAACTGAAGGGAGCCAAAGGTGCCTACCGTGCGGCTCTTGCCAGCGTCCGATCCTCGCAAGCCTTGTTGCGAGAAGCACGCGTCAATGTGCAGAAGGCCGAGGCGGACTTAGGTGCCGCCGCCGCGCGACTTGCGCGTCGCCAAAGCGAATCTGGCCAATACGATGACCCTCTTGGAATACACAACCATCAAGGCTCCTTACGACGGGGTAGTTACGCGTCGCGTCGTCGTCACCGGCGATTACGTCAGTCCAGCGACGGGTGGTGCCGCTCAACCAATCCTCGTGGTCTCTCGGATGGACATCGTCCGTATCTTCGTGGAGGTGCCCGAACTGGAAGTCGAATGGGTAAATGACGGCGACACGGCGATTGTCCGTGTACAGGCGATAAGCGGGAAGATCTACGACGCGAAGGTGACGCGGAATAGTTGGTCGATTGATCCGACGAACCGCTCATTACGGACCGAGATCGACGTTCCCAATCCTCAAGGCGCTCTTCGCCCAGGCATGTACGCCACTGCCACCATTCTGCTGGAGCAACGCAAGGACGTTCTCTCGCTTCCGGTTACGGCGATTGTTCGTGAGGGTTCCGCCTGCTTCGTTTGTCGCGTCGAAGGCGGTAGGATTGACCGGCGACGCGTCGAGGTCGGTCTGCGCAGCGGAAACGATATCGAAGTCCTCTCCGGGATTGGCGCTGACGACACAGTTGTGCTGGCCCAGGTAAGCGCGCTCAAACAACAAGCGGTGGATGCCATCGCACCGGAAAAGAAATAGCCAAGCCTGCAGGAGGGACAATTCGCCCGGCGCCATGACACACGTTCTCATCATTGAAGACCAGTACAAACTCCGGAGGAATCTTCAACAAATCCTTGAGCAGGAAGGGTATCTGGTGACTGCAACTGGCTCGGGAGATGAGGGTCAAGCCCTCGCCACAACACAATCCTTTGATGCCGTGATCCTCGACCTGAACCTACCTGGCCGGGATGGGCTGCAAATCCTGGCCGACTTGCGCGCGGCGGGTTTGGCAACGCCAGTATTGGTTCTGACGGCTCGTGACTCGGTGGACGATCGAGTGGTCGGACTCGATACGGGCGCAGACGATTATGTCATCAAGCCATTTGCGCACGCTGAATTACTGGCACGGTTGGCGCATTGCTTCGTCGTGGCCGGCCGGAGGCCGAGCTAGTTTTGCACTGCGGTGATCTTCAATGGGAGCTGCTTACACGCCGCGTGATACGAAGGGGCGTCGAAATCAAGCTCGGTCTGCGAGAGTACGAATTGCTGGAGTATTTGCTCCGGAACAAGAACACAAATGTAACTCGTGAAATGCTCGCCCGTGACGTATGGCGGGAACCGGCTGGTGTCTTGACCAACGTCATCGACGTGTGCGTCAACAGCTTGCGGAAACGAGTTGAACTGCCAGGTACACCGCCGTTAATCCACACGGTCCGGGGAGTCGGTTACGCCGCAAGGGATTCGTAATGAAGCATCTGAACATCCGCTGGAGAATAACTCTGTGGAACACGGCGGGATTTTCTGCGGTGTTGTTTGGATTCGGTTTGCTCGTCTACTCGCTTCTCCGTGGAGTTCACTACGACCAGATTGACCGAGAGCTCACGAGTAGGTTTCAAGAGCTCGCCGAGGCAGTGCGGCTCGCCGATGCCGCGCAATCGCCTTTCCAGGAATGGGTTCGCTCGCATCCAGGCGTCTCGGTTGTGGTGTTCGACTCACTGGGGCAAACGGTCGTCCGCTCAAAGTCACTTGCCACGAATGGTTTGTCCCCGTCTGCGGCTCGTTCTTCAAACCTGGTAGTGTCTGATAGTATTTCACTCCCGGCACTGGGCCACGTACGCCGCCTCGCCGGACGCATCGCGATTGGGGAAGCCGCCTACACGGCAATGTTTTTTAAGGATTTGAACCATACCGACGAAGAAATGGCGGAGGTCATCACCTCGCTGCTTATCACCGCCCCGATTGCTCTTGGTCTTGCCGCTGTGGTTGCGTATCTGATGGCGCGCAAGGCCTTAGCACCTGTCGAACAATTGCGGCAGCTTACCGATGAAATTACGGCCGACCGGCTCCATCAAAGACTATCCAACTCGAATCCTTCCGACGAAATCGGCATGCTCGCCCAGACAATCAATTCCATGATCGAACGCTTGGAAAAGTCATTCGTGGAAATCCGCCGCTTTATGGCCGATGCATCGCATGAATTGCGGACACCGATTGCCGTTATCCGTAGCGAGTCAGAGTTGGGCGTCGAGAACTCGGTTACCTTGGAGGATGTGCAGAAGCGATTCAGTAGCATTCTGGAAGAGTGCGCACGACTGAGCTGGACGACCGATCAACTGCTGACGCTCGCGCGTGAGGACGCGGGCATCATCGCACCTCTCCGTGAGCGAACTGACTTGTTGGGGCTGGTTCACGATACCGTCGAGACAATGCGCCCTGTCGCAAACGAGAAAAACCAGGTTCTCGTAGCATGTGGAACTGTGAATCTCGTTACCCTGGGTGACGCGAGCCGCCTTCGGCGGTACTGGGTGGTCAGTGAATGGCAGTGACTTATCGGGCGGACGGAATTGTCCCAGCGTTGGGACGATTCCGTTGGTAGTGGTCGGCCGGAAGCCTAGCGATCACCCGTCCCGCCTAAACCTCGTGCAGCCTGCCAGCGCAGCCACGCAACTAATACGAGACATTCTAGGCCGACCGCGCCGACAAACAGCCAATTAATCCGGCAATCGGAGATTTCATAGAAGCGTTGATGCGGAGGGCCTACGAGTGGTCCACAACGGATTGGTGGCCATTGGCTCGCTGGGATCGCAATGGCCGTCACCCCCACGAACAACGTCCGCAGAGAGAAGGCGAACCAGCGGCGGCGGGGAGGCGTCATGGGGATAGGAGATGTGGGTTAAAAGTACGGACCGCCCAAAGAAAAATGGCCTCCATTGCCACTAGCACGAACAGGCTCCGTAGACTGACGGTGCGTTTCTCTAATTGCGGCCGGTAGCAGATCGCCCAAATCGCCAGCACCATTGTGCCCGCGCAACCATATGTAACGGCCGAATGGAATGGGCTTTTTCCCAGACCTCGATATCGCGGCACGTAAATGGCGACGTACACCAGCACCGCAATTGGAGCAGCGGCGATGGCGGCCAGATACTTGTTCATGTCCCCATTGTAGCCGAGCGGCGGGGTTGGAAAGATCGCGTGAAAAAGCACAATCAGAAGGCAGCGACATCATCGCTATCACATGAAATGGCGGCAAAATTCCCGATCGATAACGTTGACTGTCTAACTAGCCGTTGATATTATTGTAGCAATGGAAACGCTGATGACCCCGAAGAACGTCAGAGAACGCTTGGTCTTGCAAAACCAACTAAACCGACCGCGGTCGGTTTTCGCTTCGGGATCATCAACGTCATCGTGATTTAGGCCCCGAAGAACGGATGAGCGACGGAAGAGGCCGCTCAACGTTCTGGCCGGATTGCTGCCCGGGTTTTCTAGAATACCCTTCGCATCCGTTCTTCGGGGTTTATTTCTGATCCTTTTCTTTCCACTGCCAAAGTCCGCTGTCGGTCTTTTCGCAGTAATCTGCCAGCAGGCTCCCAATAGTTCCGACGGGGATTCCCGTGTCTTTTAGGATCTTCGCTCTCTTAGCGGGACCGCTTTCTCTCAGATAATCACGAAGCTGACCAACGCGAATGGGCATCGGCTTTTCCGCTCCATTCGTCTCGGCGCCGTTCGACTCAGCACCGGTTCTGGGCTCTTCTCCAGCCGCGTGGCCGCGTGACAAGGCTTCTATGTCGATGCCATATTCATCGGCCAATTCCGATGCAATACGCATGAGCCGCCGGCTCTTGCGGACCAAGTCTGCCACAATTCGTTCTTCGTGGACCGTCATTCTCGCACCAGATTCCAGGATGTTCGATAGCCAAAGTATATAGCCCGAGATGCCATCAGGCAATACACCCAATCGACCAGACTATCGTTTTTTGCGAACCAGCCATCGCAGAGGCCATCTTATATTATATGGCACCGCTGGCTGTGCATGGCGGCAGGTCAGGGGCGCTTTCGTCTTGATGTACGCGGCGGCGTCGGGCTCAGTAGCGATTTCTGGGCGGCCTCCAGCAAAACTGCCCTGGCCCATGATGCCATGTCATTGTCTTTGTCGCGAACCCTGGCGGCCTCAATTATTAGCTGTTTTTGCTGAGAAGTGACCGGAATTCGTAGGTCAACGTCCTTGCGTTCAGATGGGTCTTTCGGCGGTCGTCCTGGTGATTTTGCCATGAAATAAATGTAGTAATCTTATTCCGCAATGTCAAGTAGCGCTATTGACCTTCGCTATTATATTACTACAATAATAACAGTGATAGAAAACCCCGACTCGGCCTTGCAGGGCAGAATCGGGGCGAAGAACACAACAGCTTTCGCCGAATGTGCCCCATACACCGTGCATTCTAGCGAGAGCCCAAGAAAAAGGGTATCTCGTGACTCCCCGCAAAGACTTCCGAATCGTCCGCGACAAGTTCGCCCGAGACAACGGCCTGCCGTTCGGGCGGCTGCTCACCCGTGAATATGTACTGAGCGTGCTGGCGGACGAAGGCCACTATTACAAGAGCCGGATTTTCTGCCCGCTTGTAACCCTATGGGCATGGCTCTCGCAATGCCTCAGTCAGGATAAATCGCTAAGCGAAGCGGTAAGTCGTGTGGTCGCTCATCGCGTGACTATGAGCCTGCCGGCTTGCTCAGCAACATCTGGGGCCTACGCAAGAGCCCGTGCGCGATTTCCGTTACAAGCGATGTCGAGAATGGCCAAGGAAATCGGCCGGAAGGTTCACGACAGCCGATCCGACGAATGGAATTGGCGAGGTCGGCCGGTGCTGCTAGCGGACGGAACTGGGCTGAGCATGCCCGACACCTTGGAGAATCAACTCGAATGGCCGCAGAGTCCGTCGTCACTGCCGGGAGTAGGCTTTCCGATCATGCGCGCCGTAGCCTTGATTTCTCTTTCAACGGGCGCGGTTCTGGATATGGCGTTCACGAAGTTCAAGGGAAAGGGCACGGGCGAATTGAGTCTGTTCCGCAGCGTAATTGGCAGCATGACGCCGGGCGATGTCGTGGTGGCAGACCGGTACTATCCGACTTATTCCACGATAGCAATGCTCCAGGCGCATGGCGTCGATCTGGTATCGATCAGCCACCACGGCCGCGATATCGATTTTTCACAAGGGCAAATTCTCGGCCCGGAGGATCATATCGTGGAGTGGCACAAGCCAAAGTTTCGGTATGCACGTCACGAGGAAGAGGAGCGCGACCTACCTGAGACGATCCTTGTTCGCGAGTTTGCTATAAACATAGAGGGCCGCGACGGCAAGCAAGAGCGGGTCACCATCGTCACGACGATTACCGACCCGAACGTTCCTCAAAATGAAATCAGCGATCTTTATTGGAAGCGCTGGAATTGCGAACTCGACATTCGTAGCATTAAGCACTCCCTACACATGGACATTCTGCGGGCCAAAACGCCCGACATGATCCGCAAGGAACTTTGGGCTCACATGCTTGCTTGGAACCTACTGCGAGGCGTAATCGTGGAATCGGCGAAGCGGACCGAATTGCACCCACGGGAAGTGTCGGTAAAGGGCGCGATGCAGAGCGTCGAGAGTTTTACGCCAGCCATGATGAACATAGACGGCAATGAGGCAATTTATCATGCTATGCTAACGACGATTTCGGCCCACCGAGTTGGGAACCGTCCAGGCCGACAGGAACCGCGACTCAACAAACGCCGTCATCCGCGACGGGAATGGATGATGGAACCGCGTCAAAAATACCACCGTAAGCTGGCCGGGGAGGCTCGCCCGATATGCCCTGCCCGATAAGTCACTGCCATTCGGTGGTCAGTGTGTGGTTGAAACTGGGTGATTGCATCCAATCATAGTCACCAAAACAAAGCATCAGTTGGAACCTTTGGCCACCGCACGGTCGCCCTCACAGCCTCAGAATAGATGTAAGCGTCCGGTGGAACCCGTGGGATGGCACGGGGCGGGAAACGGCCACGGATGATCGCGTCAGGTGTCGTTGGGCCGCCAACGGTCGGGCAAGAGGGCCCGGAGATTTTCACGGGTAACCTGTGGCAGCAGTGCAGGAAGTCGCGTCAGAATGTCGCGCAGGTAGGCGAACGGTTCGATCTCGTGCCGGGCGCAGGAAGCGATCAGGCTGTAGTGAACCGCGGCCGCACGCCCGCCTCGTTCGCTGCCGCGAAAGAGCCAATTGCGGCGGCCGATGGTCAAACCGCGCAGAGCCCGCTCGGCTGCCAAGTTGTCGATCGACAAGCGGCCGTCCGCAGCGTAGCGGATCAGCGCCGCCCATTGATTCAGCGCGTAGTCCATCGCCTGGCGCACGGGATGTTTCGGCAACAGCTTGGGCGATTCGCTTTCCAGCCATGCGTGAAACTCTTGCAGGACCGGTAGCGAACGCTCTTGGCGGTCGACGGCAATATGCCCGGCGCGATCCGCCAGCGGAAGTTCGCGCCATTCATGTTCACACCGCGTGCGCAGCTCGCGTTCCACCGCGTATAAGCGGCGAATGTAGGCCAGCGCCGTGTGGGCGCGCAATTCATCCGCGGTGCGCGCCTCGAAGAAGTTCCTGCGAGCATGAGCCCAACAGCCAACTTCGACAATTCCACCTTGCGACTGCCGATAGATGCCGTCGTAGGCACTGTAGGCATCCGCCTGCAAGTAACCCCGATAGCTTGCCAAGAATTTCGCGGGGCCGTCGCGCGAACGGTCGGGAGTATCGGTACCTGAGTTCAACACGCGTGCAATCTCGCGGAACACGGCCGGCTACTGACGTTCTCTATTAGCATTCGTTCCCCTCACCTATCACACCAAGCGGCTCGCCTTTGAGTGCGGCCTGAAGCAAGCCGCGACCGACATCATCCGATTCAGCCACGGAGCCAGCAGCGGCAAGCGGGTCTATCGATCCTCTTTTATTCCCGGCCTGCACGACGTTTGCATGCTCTTTGAGAAGAGGGTCGCATGATGTTCGGGGGCCAAGCGTCACGCCTTCTTTCGGCGTGACATTCCTCGAATTTGGCGGTAAGATTAATTGTGACGATAAGGAGCACAACGATGCAGCAAGTCAATCTCAACGATCAACTCTATCAAGAAGCGCGTGCGCCGTGCGGTCGCCGCCGGGTTTTCAAGCGTCGACGAGTACGTTTCCGACGTGCTCTCGCATGACTTCCAGTTGGACGACGAGCATCTCAATCATTTCTTTACGCCTGAGCGGCTGGCACTCATCGACCAGTCAGCCGCCGATGTGGCCGCCGGAAATGTCCATGCGATGGAGCAAGTCCGGGAATCGCTGGACCAAACGAGGGATGCATGGCTGCGCGATCAAAGCAGCGGGACGTAAGGTTCTCGACCGCCGCCCTTGGAACGCTCCGAGAAATCTGGCTTTGGAACGCCACCCATTACGGGCTGGACCACGCAGACGGCTATTTGCAATTTCTGGAAACTGCGATTGGCACTCTCGCTCGTCCCGAGAACAGTGGCCGAGCTATCGCCGGCCGTCCCGACCTTCGCTATCTGCTGATCCGGCGTCGGACCGGCGGACATGGCCACTTGGCGGTATTTCAAGTCGTCGGAAACCAAGTCACCGTGCTGCGTCTTTTTCACACAGCACAAGACTGGCAGTCGGCGCTTGCTGCCGATGAACCGTCCCAATGACCGACAGCATTCGCTTCAGCCACAGAGCGAGCAGCAACAAGAAGGTCTATGACCTATTCGCCACCTAAGATCGCGTATGGCCAAAATACTGAAACGATCTCGAAAAGCGGCGAATCGTGTCATGTTGCTGTCTTTCAGCATCGAAATCTGGGCCGAGCTTGGTTAGTGTGGCCGCGCTGAGCGTAGTCGGATAGTGCGGGGATGCTGTCGAGGGAAGGATCGTGAAGTTCGTTCGGCGCTCAAGCAGTTGTCAAGCGGCTTGTCGATGATAGTAGTTGAGCAGTCTGCCCAGCCGCTCGCGGCAAACTACCTCGCCGGTCTTCTGGCCCACTTCAGCGCCGGGTTCGATGATCTTGTGATCGAGGCCTTGATGGTTTCTCTCGGCATGAAAATGGGCAAGAAACTCCTTGGTCGTGCTGCACAGTGCTCGTTCGCTGAAGAAGACCATTCTTTCCAGGGCCTCTTCTTTCTGCGATCTGAAAAACCGTTCCAAATGGGCGTTGCAATTGGGACTCTTGGGCAGCAGCCGGACTGGCGTGATGCGGGATACCGTTAGGATTGCACGAAACTCGTCGGTGAACTTGGTCTCGCGGTCCATCAGCACGTACTTGACCCGTTCGCGCCAAGGACCGTCGACGATATCGGTCAAGTTGCGGGCGATCTGCCTCATCCAAGGTCCGTCGGGGTTGGTCGTACCGCCTGCAAAATGCACCCGCCGTGTCGCAAGCCACATGGTGAACAGCAGATGGAAAGTAGTCAATCCACCCGTTGTCCAGACTTCCATCGTCGTAAAGTCGATGGCTGCCAACTGGTCCCAGTGAGCCTTGAGAAACGTCGACCAGTGTGTCTGCCGCTTGCGGCTGGGCGCTGGTTCGATGCCGTGGGCCTTGAGAATGTTGCCGACCGTCTGATCCGAAACTTCATGGCCCAGGTTGGCCAGTGCGTCGGCGATTCGATCATAGCCCCAGGTCAGGTTTTCCTTCGCGAACTTCAGCACGAGATCGACGACTTCCTGCGCAATGGGCGGCCGCCCGCCAGCTTTCCGCTTATCGACGTGGTTCCATTTCTCGGCCACCAGCATGCGATGACAGCGCAGGATGGTGTCCGGCGTGACCAACGTGCCGATTTCGCCAAGGAGCTTGCGTTCCAAGACCTTCCCTTTGACGGCAAGCCGGCGCCGTTGGTCGTCGTTGAGGACAATCCGATTCTTGCCGTGCGCGTCCTTGAGAACCTGGTTCTCGGTCCGAAGGTATTCGATCAGCTGTTGCTGTTGCTCGTTCATCCAACCGGCCAGAATCGTCACTACCAACTGCCAAGGATGGAACGCGCGGCTCATGGAGGCACCAGGGCCAAGAGATCGTCGCAAGCATCCGGTGCCGAAAAGTCTTCCTCACTGGAGCCGAAAATACGTTCTTCGACCTGTATCCAAGTTCCATTGTACTCGGCCGTTGCATCTCGGCTGAGTTTTTTGACCATACGCCATACGACCAATTGGCAGCCATCGACTTTACGACGATGGAAGTCTGGACGACGGGTGGATTGACGACTTTATATCTGCTGTTCACCATGCGGCTTGCGACACGGCGGGTGCACTTTGCTGGCTGTACGACCAACCCCGACGGAGCTTGGATGGCGCAGATCGCTCGCAACTTGACCGATATCGTCGACGGTCCTTTGCGCGAGCTGGTCCAGTACGTTCTGGTGGACCGCGATACCAAGTTCACCGACGAGTTTCGTGCGATCCTGAAGTCATCCGGCATCACGCCAATCTTGCTGCCGCCCAAAAGCCCCAACTGCAACGCCCACTTGGAACGGTTTTTCAGATCGTTGAAAGAGGAATCGCTCGAAAGGGTGATCTTCTTCGGCGAGCATTCGCTACGCAGTGCCGCCACGAGTTCCTTGTCCATTTCCATTCCGAGAGAAGCCATCAAGGCTTGAATCACAAGATCATCGAACCTGTGCGCTGAAGTGGGCCAGAAGACCGGCGAGTTAGTTTGTCGCGAACGGCAGAGTGGACTTGTTCAAATACTATCATCGCCAAGCCGCCTGACAATTACTTGAACGCCCAACGAACTTCACGATCCTTCACTCAACAGCATCTCCGCGCTATCCGGCTCCGCTCAGCTGGCCACACGACCCAGACTCGTCCCAGCTTTCGACGCTTAACCGCAACAGCATGACACAATTCGCCGGCTTTTCGCGTCGTTTTGGTAATTTGACCATACGGTGTAGTTGGTTAACCCAAGTTAAAGAGTTTTGACGTTCGGCAAAGGAGTTAGGTGCGATTTGGGCAGGTTTATTTCACTACAATTGGATCATGGTGTCGAGGCGGCGGAGGCGGCGTGGTAGCGAGAGTCCCAGGCGATTGAGCAGAACCGACTGGCCGGCGTCCGGTTCCGTCACGCAGCGCAGGGTGATTTGTCGTTGCTGCCCATCGCGCGGGGATCTGGCGGCGAGCGTCACGTCGCCACTTTTGAGTTTCGCCATTTCTTCCAGCAGCGTTCGCGGGGCGTCGCCCAAGCCTGCGTTCCGCATCCAGCCGGCCAGCGTTTTCCACATGGCGTAGGCCAGGAAGCAGACCAGGATGTGGGCTTTTACGCGGTCTTCTTTCTGATGCCAGATCGGGCGGATCGCCAACTCGTCTTTCGTGATCCGAAAGGCCCCTTCGGCTTCCGTCAGTTGGATGTAGCGCTTCCACAACGTCGCGGCGTCGACGCCTTGTAGATTACTGCGCAATAAGTAGCAACCATCGGCAAGCTGCGACCAGTCGCCGAATTTCGCGTTGCGCTGCCAGGTGATGTCCAAGCGTTGCTTGCCGCGCGGCGTGGCCAGTTTCTTGATCTTCACGTCAAAAGCGTGCGACGCGCGCCAGTTCTGCTGTTTCAACCGGCCCAGCCGCTCGCCGGCCGTCGCTTCGTCCTTGAGTCTGCCCGCTTCCGCGGCCGCCTGCATCTTCTGCAATCCCTCGTCCATGCGCGCGGTGAACTTCTCGTGCATCGCCAACTCTTTGGTGCGCCGATCGGCGCTGCGGGCCAGCAGAAACGTCTCGTCTCCGCTCGGGCCAGGCACAAGCTTCACCTCGACGCCCGCCTGAGCCGTCGTCCAGTCTTGTGTGGTCAAGTGCTGCTCGAACTGCCGCAGCATCGCCTTGGGCGTTCCCACGATGTACTGCCCGCCACGCTCGCGCAGAAACTTCAAGTTCGCTTCGCTGACCATGCCGCGGTCCATGACCCACACCCGATTCAGCGAGCCGTGCTTTTTCTCCAGCGATTCGATGATTTCCTGCACCGTCTTCGAATCGTGGGTGTTGCCGGCGAAGACCTCGTAGCCCACGGGAAAGCCCTCCTCCGTCACGACCAGTCCGATGCAAACCTGCGGCCGATCACCGCGGGAATCGCGCGAATAGCCCCGCTGGGCCAGCGGACAGCCATCCATCTCGCCTTCGAAGTAGGTGCTGGTCACGTCGTAAAGCAGCAGGTCGCATTTCAATTCGAACAATTCGCCAAGTCGCTGCCGCAAATGCTTTTCCAACGCTTCCTTGTGCGGGAGCAGTTGATCCAGACCCTTGTACAAGCGGTCGGTGTGAACTTGTTCCGCCGCGACGCCCAGCAACTCGTCCAGCGCCGTGCGGCGATACCATGTGTCGGCGATGTGCAACTCGCTCGACGGTTCGCAGAAACGGGCGATGACCAGAATCGCCGCGATCGTGGCCCACGATACGTCTTCACGCCCCGGCTCGATCAACCGCTCCAGCAGTTGGTCCAACTCCAGCAGCCGCCACAATCCCCAGGCCAGCCAGATATCGCCGAAATCGCGCGTGCGTTCCAGCCGAATGCTGCTGAGTTTCACCAGCAGCGGCTCGTCGTCTCGCCGTTCGTCACGGCGGGGCGGATCGAAGAGCGTCCGTTGCGGCCGCGTTTTCACTTCCCCGTTGAGATGCGAACTGAGCCGCGTCCAGCCGTCCTGCTCGTCCGCACTCAGTTCGCCCAGATAGGCCACGACGCGTTGCCGCGAGCCTTGAGCCGTGCGATACGACTCGGCCAACGCCCAATACGTATGCGGCTTGCCATTCTTCCGCCGCTCGTAACGCCTGAGAAACATGAGCGATCCCTCACTCGCGATCAGTCATCGCGAACAGAATCGCACAGCCTGAGGCCACATTCAACGACCTAGGTCTTCACTACATCGCCTGCCCACGACCCGCACCCCATCAACATTGGACTTACCATCGATTTCGGACTCGAAATTCCGAAAATCGGCCTCCAACTCTTTAACTTGGGTTAATCCTGCACTCACTACGACCGACCGGCCGGCCATGAGCGGATCCGGAGCCAGCAAAATCTCGGCTACGACACGATGCCTTGAACGACCTGGCCATGCACGTCGGTCAGGCGATAGCGTCGGCCTTGGAATTTGTACGTCAGACGCTCATGATCGATGCCCAGCAAGTGCATGATCGTCGCCTGTAGATCGTGAACGTGGATCGCACCGCGGGCGATGTTGTAGCCAAATTCATCGGTCTCCCCGTAAACTGTCCCCGCCTTCGCCCCGCCGCCGGCCAGCCAAACGCTGAAGCAGCGCGGATGATGGTCGCGGCCGAAGTTCTTCTGGATCTTTCCCTGGCAATAATTGGTTCGTCCGAATTCGCCTCCCCAGACCACGAGCGTGTCGTCGAGCAGACCGCACCGTTTCAAGTCTTTTACGAGCGCGGCGGCGGGCTGGTCGGTTTCCTGGCAGAGTTTGGGCAACGCCCCGGGCAAGCCGCCGTGATGGTCCCAGTCCTGATGATAGAGCTGAATGAATCGCACGCCCCGCTCGGCCAGCCGGCGCGCCTGCAAGCAATTGGCTGCAAAGGTTCCGGGCTTGCTGACGTCCGGGCCGTAGGAATCGAGCACTGCCTGCGGCTCAGCGGAAATATCCGTCGCTTCCGGCACACTGGTCTGCATCGCGAACGCCATTTCATAATGCTCAATGCGGTTCTGAATCTCGGCGTCGGGCGTCGATTCGAATTGATGCTGGTGCAGATCCTTCAAGCGGTTGAGCAACAGACGCCGGCTCTCGGCGGTCACTCCGTCGGGGTTGTTGAGATACAGCACGGGATCTTTCGCGGCGCGGAAGAGGACCCCTTGATGCCGGGTCGGCAAAAAGCCGCTTCCCCACAGATGGGCGCCAAGTGGCTGCCCTCCTTTGTCCTTCGTAATCAGGACCACGAACGACGGCAGATCGGCATTCTCCTGTCCTAGGCCGTAGCTCAGCCACGCGCCCATGCTGGGGCGGCCGGCAATCTGGGTGCCGGTTTGCAGGAAGGTCACGCCCGGGCCGTGATTGATCGCTTCGGTGAACATCGAGTTGACGACGCAAAGTTCGTCGGCAATTGCGGCCGTGTGTGGCAGCAATTCGCTGAACCAGGCCCCTGCCCGGCCGTGCCGTTCGAACTTGAAGGGGGAGCCGACCAGTGGGATCGAAGATTGGTTCCCCGACATTCCGGTCAGCCGTTGGCCGCCGCGCACGGAGTCGGGCAGTTGTTCGCCGTGGCGCTTATTGAGCAGCGGCTTGTAATCCAATAAGTCCAACTGGGACGGGCGCCGGACATGAACAGATAAATGATCCGCTTGGCTTTCGGCGGAAAATGAGGCTGCCCCAGCACGCCGCGATCCGCGCCGGCGGCCCGGGCCTCATCCTGCCCGAGGAGATCGGCCAGGGCCAAGCCGCCGAGCCCGAGACCGGCGTGGGTCAGAAATTGGCGACGCGTATGCATGATGGTTTCTTCCGGGGCGAAAAACTGTTAACTACCGCTTTACGACGCACGCATCGTGGTTGAGCAACGCTTGAGCCAAGGCTGTGGCGGCGGCGGCTTCGGCCGCGGGAATCGCGATTCGGCGCGGCGTGCGGCCGGTTTTCAGCCATTGCTCAGCTTTGGCCTCGTGCTGGCCAAAGTATTCAAGCTGCTCACGATAGAGCCGCGAGAGAATCTCGACTTCCCGCGCGTCGGGGCGACGGCTTAGACAGCGCAGAAAGCCTTGCTCGATCATCTTCGGCAGCTCGCCCTGCGCTTCGGCGTGCAACGTTTCACCCAGCACGCGGGCAGCTTCCACGTATTGCACGCCGTTGAGCAGGATCAATGCTTGCAAGGGGGTATCGGTGCGCTCGCGCTTGGCCGCGCAGACCGCTCGGCGCGGCGCATCGAAGGCAACCATGGCCGGCGGCGGACCGGTGCGTCGCCAGTTCGTGTACAGGCTGCGCCGATAGACGCCATCGCCACCCGTCGGCGCAGCCGGCTTGAACGACTCGCTCATTTCATAAGGGTTGACCGGCGGGCCGCCGAGTTTGCGGTTCAGCAACCCTGCTACCGCCAGAGCGTTGTCCCGAATCATCTCCGCAGACAAGCGGAACCTTGGACCGCGCGCAGCCATTCATTGTCCGGATCGTCGGCCATCGTCTTCGGATTTGCCAGACTCCGCTGCCGGTAGGTTCGGCTCACCACGATCGTCTTTACGAGCTGCTTCATGTTCCAACCGCCGTCGATCAGCGCGAGCGCGAGAGAATCGAGCACTTGGGGATACAGCGGCCGGGCTCCTTGGCTGCCGAAATCCTCGGCCGTCTTGACCAGCCCGCGGCCAAAGATTCCCTGCCAAACCCGATTGACCATCACACGCGCCGTGAGCGGATGGCGCCGATCGGTCAGCCATTTCGCCAGGCCGAGCCGGTTGCGGGGCGCGCCTTCGGGAAACGGCGAGAGGGCCGCCGGCGTGCCGGCCTCGACCTCCTCGCGCCGCTGCGAGTAATCGCCGCGAAAGAGAATGTAGGCCTTTTTGGGCTGCAGCAGTTCGCGCATCACCATGACATCCTTGGTTCCGTCCGCCAGCTTGTTCGCATCGGGCGCGCGGCTTGCAGAGCGGCAAGGTGTTTCGGCCACTCGGCGTCGACTGTCGCCAGATAGAAATCGAACAATCGCTCGTTCGTTGCCGGCGGGCCCGGTTCGCCGAGGCTTCCGGCGACGATTGCGCGAGCGGAACTGCCCCGCCATGCCGCTTCCGCTTCAGGCGGGGTCAGCTTGCGATGAAAGACGCGGAAATCGTCGATCGTTCCCCCCTTGAAGCCCCGATCGCGGAATCGCTCTCCCAGCGCGATGTTGTCGCCCCCTCCGCCGGTGATTTCCTTGGTGAGGCTGCTCTTGACGATCTCGACGGGCGCCGGACGACCGTTGATGAACAGCTTCAGACCTTCGACGCGGCTGCTGCCGTCCGAGGAAACGACCACATGCACCCACTCGTCCAGTGGCAATCGGTCGATCGCGGCGATCGAAATGGCATTGCCGGGCCAGAAGTGAATCAGCGACCAATTGAGACGCTCCTGCTCGATCAGCAATTCGTAACCCCGGCTGCCGGCGTCGGTCCAGGCCCGCGAACGGTGAAACACGACGGCCCGTTCTTTCTCGTCGGGCGTCTTCAGCCAGAGCGCGATCGAAAACGGCTCGTGACGGCCGAAATTGCCGAGCGGCAGATCGACCGGATCGTCGCCAGTGAACTCGATCGCCTGTCCGTCGTGCCCGGGCACGAGCTTGTTCTCTCCGCGCAGAGTCGCCGGCTTGTCGGACGCCACATCGTTCTTGAGCAGGTTCTTTTCGATCGAGTCGAAGCGAAAGCGGCCGATTTCGCCGACAAACGGAGCCTGGTCGTCCGTCCCAAGTTGCTCTTCCGATTCCTTGGGCTCAGATCTGGCCTGGGAACGAAGGTCCGCCAGCCACTGGTCGAACGAAGCGCGGCGCGCCTGGCGGAGATCGGCGGATCGATTTTCCAAATCGTGCAGCTTTGCCCGCAGGTCGGCCAGCCGGCGTTTCGTCGGCTCATCGGTCAGAGCCAGAGCCGGCGTCGGCGCGGACGACGTAAAGAACGAATAGAGCCCGGCTTCGTCGATGTTCTGGAACATCGCGAAGAACTGATAGTACTCGCGCTGCGCGATCGGATCGAATTTGTGATCGTGGCAACGGGCGCATTCGAACGTCAAGCCCAGGAACGTCGTGGCGAAGGTCTGCACCCGATCGCAAATGTATTCGACCCGATACTCTTCCTCGACGCTCCCCCCTTCGGATTCCTGTTGATGGAGCCGATTGAATGCCGTCGCCAGAATCTGTTCATCCGACGGGTCCGGCAACAGGTCGCCGGCCAGTTGCTGGGTGATGAACTGGTCGAACGGTTGATTGGCGTTGAACGCCCGGACGACCCAATCGCGCCAGGGCCACATGTCGCGCTCGCGATCGACCTGAAACCCGTAACTGTCCGCATACCGGGCTGCATCGAGCCAATCCACGGCCATTCGTTCGCCGTAATGCTCCGACTTAAGCAATCGATCAACGAGCCGCTCGTAGGCATCCGGGGCCGCGTCGGCCACGAAGGCCTCGACCTCGGCAGCAGACGGCGGCAGTCCGGTCAGATCGAAGCTGACCCGGCGAATCAGCGTGCCCCGGTCAGCCTCCGGCTGAAAGCCGAGACCGCGCTTGGCGAGACCCTCCATAACCGCCCGATCGATGGCCGCGGTCGTTGCGTCGCCGGCTTCGGCCGTGGATTTCGGCGGAATGCCCGGCTTCAGGGGAATAAACGCCCAGTGGTTTTCGTATTCGGCTCCCTGCTCGATCCAGCGGCGCAGGGTGGCAACCTCCTGTTCCGTGAGCCTGTCGAGCTTCGAGGCGGGGGGAGGCATGCGCTCGTCCGCGTCGGTGCTGAGTATCCGACGCACAAGCTCGCTTTCGGCCGGTTTGCCGGCCACGATCGCCCCGGCCTTGATGGCCACCGAGCGATCATCGAGCCTCAGGTCGGCTTCGCGCTTCTTGGCGTCGGGCCCGTGACAGAAAAAGCACTTGTCGGAAAGGATCGGCCGCACGTCACGGTTGAACGAGATGGATTCTTCGCCAAATGCCAGCGTCCCGGTGGCAAGTAGGATCGCAAGCGGGGCGAGTGGAATCTTCATGAATGCGGTCTCGATCGCTTGTTTCAGGGCTGAATGCCGGCAATTCATTCTAGTGCCCCGTCCAGGCTAAATATTCGGGTTGCCAGAACCGTCGATTTTGGAGAATCTCCGCGTCAACACGGAGGTTCCAATGAACAAAAAGTATATCGTGCGGCTCACGGACGAAGAACGGGCGATTTGCGAGGCGACCATCAAGAAGGAAACGGGCAAGTCGGAGAAACTGCGCCGGGCTACCATCTTGCTCAAGGCCGACGCCGACGGGCCGGCTTGGGATGACGCCAGGATCAGCGAGGCGGTCGGTTGCAGAACGCGGACGGTCGAGAACGTACGGCAAGCAATTGTCCTCGAAGGCTTCGAGGGGGCGCTGTTTCGCAAGAAGCGAGCGACGTCGCCGACGCCGAAGTTGCTTGACGGCGCGGCCGAGGCGAAGTTGATCGCCCTGCGGTTGGGCAAGCCGCCCGCCGGCTTCGGTCATTGGACTTTGCGGCTGCTGGCGGATCAAATGGTGGAGCTGGAGATCGTGGAATCGATCAGCCCCGAGACGGTCCGTCAGACGCTTAAAAAAACGGCATGACCAAGCGGAAAATCGAGTACTGGGTGATTCCTCCTGACGCCGACGGCGAGTTCGTCGCCAGCATGGAGGAGGTGTTGGAGACGTACCAAAAAGCCTACGATCCCAACTGCCCCGTCGTGTGCATGGACGAGCAACCGGTGCAACTCATCGGCGAGACGCGTGTGCCGATCCCGGCAACCAAGGAGCATCCGGAGCGGGTCGATTACGAATACGAACGGAGGGGGACTGCCAGTATCTTCATGTTCGCCGAACCGCTCTCCGGCTTCCGCCAAGCGACGGCTCGGCCGCGCCGCACCAAGGACGATTGGGCTCATGAAGTCGCCCATTTGCTGGACACCCGCTATGCGGGCGGCGAGGGAATCACGTTGGTCTGCGACAACTTGAACACGCACACCAAAGGGGCGTTCTACGAAGCGTTTCCGCCCGAGAAGGCCCGTGACTACGTGAGGCGGATCCATTTCGTTTACACACCCAAGCACGGCAGTTGGCTCAACGTCGCGGAATGCGAGCTGAGTTGCATGACAAGCCAATGCCTGTCGGACCGACGGATCGGCGACCTCGCGACGCTGCAATCCGAAATTGCCGCCTGGTCAACCCGCGTCAACGCGAAGCAACGAGCCGTCGATTGGCAATTCACGATCGACAACGCGAGAGTCAAATTGAAGCGGCTCTACCCGAAAATTTAGTCTGGACAGGGCACTAGCCGACCGTCCATTCTAAGAGTCGCCACGTCGATGGAAATTCCGGCGCGTCAAGCAATCTGGCTCGGCTCACGACGTTTGGTTTTCTGCCCCCTCCTGTCGGTGGTTACAATCAACGTGGACAATCGTGGCATGTATAGTTTAATCTCCAGGCCGTTCCACCGCTCAATCCCGCCGACGCTCGCATCGGGCATTCCCGCAGGCTCTAATCACCAGTTGCAGGGAATGGCTCGTCTGGCAATTCGCCGGATTCGGAAAACCAGCAATGAACCGCCCCCCACGCAGCCAAAAAACACTCGCATGAGCAGAATCACAACCGTCAGCTTCATCCCCGTGCTGCTGGCTCAACTGGCCCTGTTCGCTTCGACGGCCCACGGGCAGGCGGCCACCGACAAAGGGCTCAAGTTTTTCGAGCAGAAGATCCGGCCCGTCCTGGCGCAACATTGCTACGCTTGCCATTCCAAGGATGCTCAGGAAGCGAAAAAACTCAAGGCCGGGCTGTTCCTCGATTCCAGCGAAGGAATGCTTACCGGCGGCGAAACCGGCGCGGCCGTGGTGAAAGGGAAGTCCGCCGACAGCCTGCTGATCAAAGCTCTCAACTACGACGACTTGGAAATGCCTCCGACCGGCAAGCTGCCCGACGAAGTGATTGCCGACTTCGTGAAATGGATCGACATGGGCGCTCCGGATCCGCGGCAAGGAGCCGCGCCCGCCAAAGCCAAACGGGAAATCGATATCGCCGAGGGGCGGCAATGGTGGTCGTTCCAGCCCCTCAAGGCCATGACTCCGCCGGAAGGTTCGGCCGAATCGGCCATCGATCGCTTCCTGGTCGCGGCGCAGACCCAGCACGGACTCAAGGCTGGTGCTCCGGCGGCGAAGGAAAAACTGATCCGCCGCGCTTATTTCGACCTGATCGGACTCCCTCCGACCCCGGAACAAATCGACGCGTTTCAGCGAGACGATTCGCCGCAGGCCTTTGAGAAAGTCGTCGACGAGCTGCTCGCCAGTCCGCATTACGGCGAGAAATGGGCGCGGCACTGGCTCGACGTGGCGCGCTACGCCGAAAGCGGCGGCTATGAATTCGACGGCTTCCGGCCCGGCGCGTATCACTATCGCGATTGGGTGATTCGGGCCTTCAACGACGACCTGCCTTACGACCAGTTCGTGCGGATGCAGCTTGCCGGCGACAAGCTCCAGCCCGGACGATTACTCGGCCGCGGCGGCCGCCGGATTTCTCGTCGCCGGTCCCTATCCGGGTCAGATCACGGCCAAGACGGTCGAGCGAATCCGCTACGATCAACTCGACGACATGCTGATGACCATCGGCGGATCGATGCTGGGCTTGACGCTCGGCTGCGTCCGCTGCCACGACCACAAGTTCGATCCGATTCCGCAGCAGGACTATTACGCGCTTGCCGCCACGCTGGCCCGCACGGTCGCACGGCACCCGCGGACTCGATCCCGACCCGGCCGCCACCCAAGCAGGCGCACGAGCGGCATCGGCGGGAGCATGAGCCAATCGTGGCGGCACTGCGCAAGTTCGCCGTGAAGAATTGCCGAAACGTTTCGAATCCTGGCGAGCCGCGGAACTGCCGAAGCAGCCCGACTCGCCGCGCTGGCAAATCCTCGAACCGCAGCAAGTCGAAGCGCAACGCTCGTGGCTGAAGTGGTTGCCCGGCGGCATCGTCGGCCTACGACGGCGCGCTGGTTCCGGGAACGAACGTCAAGCAGCGGGGGCAGCGCCGATCCGTTCCGGCGGCCGAGGAATACCGCCTGACGTTCAATACCCATCAGAAGAACATCGCCGCGCTGCGATTCGATGCCTTCACCGACAAAGTCGCTGCCGCAACGCGGTCCCGGTTTGGCCACGGATGGCAGCTTCCAATTGGCTGAGATCAAACTAACGGCGCGGCCGCGGGATCCCAACGCCAAGGACGCGCCGCGCGAACTGAAACTGAAGCCGGTCTTTGCGGCTTTCGAGGACAAGGACCAGCCGCTGGCCAATGCCGTCGACGGCAAGCCGGAGACGGCCTGGGTCGTTCGGGCCAACGCGAAGAAAGACAACGCCGCGGTGTTCGAGTTCGAGCCGCCATTCGACGGCTTTCCGGGCGGCACGGAGCTTGACGTCGAGATGAAATTCCGCGATCTCGGCATCGGCCGGCTGCGGTTCTCGGTCAGCACGGAGCCGAACCCGGCCACCTGGGCCGGCGACTTTGCGCCGCAGCATCTCGGCGAGATTCGCGCGATCGTTGCCGCGGGAGGCAATCAACTTCCGGACGCGCTCACGCGAGCCGATGGTGCAATGGCTCGCTCCGTTCGATGCCGAAGCGGCCAAAGTATTCGGCGCGGTGCGCGATCATGCAGCGGCCGAACCCCGGCCGAAGTTGCAGGAAGTCTACACGACGGTGGCCGGCGGACAGGACGTGTTTCTGCTGCGGCGCGGCGAAGTCGACAACAAACAAGACAAGGCCGCCCCCGGCTTCCTGCAGGTGCTGGTCCGCGGCGCGCCGAGCGAATCGTCCGCCCAGCGGCCGATCCGCGCGTTTCGCTCGCCGATTGGATGACGGACGCCGAGCGCGGCGCCGGTCCGCTGCTGGCGCGCGTGACCGTCAACCGGCTCTGGCAGCATCATTTCGGCGAGGGACTGGTCGGCACGCCCAACGATTTCGGCGCGCAGGGGGAGCGGCCTACGCATCCCGAACTGCTCGGAATGGCTGGCCGGCGGAGCTCGTGAAAAACGGCTGGCAGCTCAAGCCGCTGCACAAGCAGATCATGCTCAGCGCCGCGTATCGGCAGTCGCACGAGGTCTCCGCCGAGAATCTGCGGATCGATCCGGACAATCGATACCTCTGGCATTACAAGCCGCGCCGACTGGACGCCGAGATCATTCGCGACGCGCTGCTCGCGGTCGGCGGCAATCTCGATGCGAAGATGTTCGGTCCCAGCATTCTCGCGGAGACGCCGCGCCGCAGCATCTATCTGCGCGTCAAGCGGAGCGAGCTGATTCCGCTCATGACCATTTTCGACGCGCCGGAGCCGACGCAAAGCATCGGCGAGCGGATCAGCACCACCGTGCCGACGCAGGCCCTGGCATTGATGAACTCGCCCCTGGTGCGTCAGCAGGCGGAAAAGCTGGCCCAGCGCATTCGCGGGACCAAGGATTCGCCCCCTCGAGGCGGCAGGTCGATCTGGCCTATCGGATCGCCTTCGCCCGGCTTCCCAGCGATTCGGAACGAAGCCAAATGCTGGCCTTCATTGCCGAGCAGCGGTCGGTTGCCGCGCGCGACGCGGCGGTGAACCCGATCAGGCTCTGGTCGAGTTCTGCCACGTCATGCTTTGTTTGAACGAGTTTGTTTACATCGACTGATCAGCGGCCCTCGCGCAGCCGCGCAAGAGCCGTTCGGAAAACCAGGCACGCAGGACACTCCCCAACATGGAGCCTCGCATGTTCCCGTCGAATTCCCTCTCGGACATTGCCCTGCCCCCGCGCCGTCGATTTTTGCAACAAGCCGGGCTTGGCTTTGGCTCGCTGGCGCTGGCCAGCCTGCTGCATCAGGATACGCTCGCGGCTCCCGCCGCCACGGTGGATCCGCTGGCGCCGAAGCCGGGCGATTTCCCGGCCAAGGTCAAGTCGATCATCTGGCTGTTCATGACCGGGGCTCCCTCGCAGGTCGACACCTGGGACTACAAGCCCGAATTGCAAAAGCGCGACGGCCAGGAACTTGCCGGGGCCGATCCGAAGACCGGCTTCTTCAGCACCAGCGGCAAGTGCTTGAAGTCGCCGTTCGAATGGAAGCAATACGGCGATTCGGGAAGCTGGGTGTCGGATCTCTTCCCGCACCTGTCGCAGCATGTCGACAAGATGTGCTTCCTGCATTCGATGTACCTGCGGCAGAACAATCACGCGCCGGCGTCGATCGAGTTGATGTGCGGCACGAATCGGCCCGGCTTGCCGGCGATGGGCGCCTGGATGACCTATGGCCTCGGCTCGATGAACCAGGATCTGCCGTCGTTCGTCGTGATGCACGACACGCGGCCGCGCGGCGACGACCAGATCTGGTCCGCCGGCTTCCTGCCGAAATCGTACCAGGCCCTGGCCCTCGACGCCCGCCGCAAGGAGGCGATCGACAACCTGGCCCGCGGCATCAAGCACAGCGACGACCAGCAGCGATCGCAACTCGAGCTGCTGCGCCGCTTGAACCAGGAGCATGCCGCCACGCCGCCCGACGCAGACCGATCTCGCCGCGCGGATCAACTCGTACGAACTGGCCTACCGCATGCAAATGGCGGCGCCCGAGGCGCTCGACGTCGGCAAGGAATCCGCGGCGACGCAGAAGCTTTATGGCCTGGACAAGCCCGAGTGCTCCACCTTCGCCCGGCAGTGCCTCCTCGCCCGGCGGCTCGTCGAACGGGGCGTGCGGTTCGTGCAGATCTTCGCCGGCAAGGGCGTGGGCGGGGACGGCAGCGTCAACGACGTTCCCTGGGACTGCCACGCCGACGTGAAACCAATCATCGTTCCTGCGGCCTGCACACCGACCAGCCCGCGGCCGCGCTCTTGACCGACCTGGCCTCGCGCGGCCTGCTCGATTCGACGCTGGTCATCTGGGGCGGCGAGTTCGGCCGCACGTCCGACTCGCAGGGCGCCAAGGGACGCGACCACAATCCCAACGGCTTCACGATCTGGATGGCCGGCGCCGGCGTCAAGGGGGGCTTCCATTACGGCGCGACCGATGAATTCGGCTACAAGGCCGTGACGAACAAGGTCCACGTCAACGATCTGCACGCCACGCTCCTGCACCTGGTCGGGCTGAATCACGAGAAGCTCACCTATCGTTTCAACGGCCGCGACTTCCGTCTAACGGACGTCGCCGGAAACGTGTTGACCGATATCCTGGTTTGACGCCAGTCCCTGCCAAGAGCAAATCTGTCTGTCGTTTGCGGGTTTGCGCTGGTTGGATGCCGTGCATGTTGCCGACCGATTGATCCGAAACTTCATGGCCCAGGTTGGCAAGTGCGTCGGCGATTCGGCCGTAGCCCCAGGTCAGGTTTTCCTTCGCGAACTTCAGCACGAGTTCGACGACTTCCTGGGCAATGGGCGGCCGGCCACTCGCTTTCCGCTTGTCTGCGTGGTTCCATTTGTCGGCGACCAGCATCCGATGCCAGCGCAGAATGGTATCGGGCGTGAACAACGTGCCGATTTCGTCGAGTAGCTTGCATCCCAAGAATTTCCTCCTGACGGCCAGTCGCCGCCGTTGGTCGTCGTTGAGGACAATTCGTTTCTTACCGTGCGTCTCCTTGAGTACCTATTGATTCCTAGCTATTCAAAGGAAACATTCACAAGATGAGATCAGCGGCGCGAAAACAGGAATACAATTCATGTGGATCACCTCGCTGATGTTCGAGGGAATCGGATACGGCTTCGTGCAAGTGCTCAGCGTCCCGTGGCACGAAGTTCGCCAGTTGCGCCCACTTCGTGTGGTTCCAAACATGTTCCACGGGGTTGAGGTCGGGAGCATAACTGGGCAACCATTCGACCTGCAGCCAAGTTGCTCCTTGTTCTGCCAGTTCGCGCACGGCACGCCGATGTACGCCCCAGCGGTCCAGGACCACGATGATCTTTCGTCGCAGCTGCCGGTGCAGATGCCGCAGGAAGTCCACGACGTCATCGGCCGTGACATTGCGGTCGAGAAGCCGAAAGTAGAGGCCCAATCGCAATGCCCACGGCGCCACCGTGATGGCACCCAGTGCGCTCCAGCGGTCATGCCGGTCCCAGGCGTAGAGGATCGGCGTATGGCCACGCGGGGCCCAGGTCCGACGTCGCAAAGGCTGCAACATGAAGCCCGATTCGTCGAGAAAGACCAAGCTAGCTTGTTGCGCGAGCCTCTTTTTTTATCCGCGGCCAATCCTCGCGGCGCCAACGGGCGATCGCCTCTTCGTCGCGTTCGGCGCCCGCTGTTCGGGCTTCTGCGAACTCCAGCCCAGCTTGTGCATTAGCCCAAGTTAAAGAGTTGGAGGCCGATTTTCGGAATTTCGAGTCCGAAATCGATGGTAAGTCCAATGTTGATGGGGTGCGGGTCGTGGGCAGGCGATGTAGTGAAGACCTAGGTCGTTGAATGTGGCCTCAGGCTGTGCGATTCTGTTCGCGATGACTGATCGCGAGTGAGGGATCGCTCATGTTTCTCAGGCGTTACGAGCGGCGGAAGAATGGCAAGCCGCATACGTATTGGGCGTTGGCCGAGTCGTATCGCACGGCTCAAGGCTCGCGGCAACGCGTCGTGGCCTATCTGGGCGAACTGAGTGCGGACGAGCAGGACGGCTGGACGCGGCTCAGTTCGCATCTCAACGGGGAAGTGAAAACGCGGCCGCAACGGACGCTCTTCGATCCGCCCCGCCGTGACGAACGGCGAGACGACGAGCCGCTGCTGGTGAAACTCAGCAGCATTCGGCTGGAACGCACGCGCGATTTCGGCGATATCTGGCTGGCCTGGGGATTGTGGCGGCTGCTGGAGTTGGACCAACTGCTGGAGCGGTTGATCGAGCCGGGGCGTGAAGACGTATCGTGGGCCACGATCGCGGCGATTCTGGTCATCGCCCGTTTCTGCGAACCGTCGAGCGAGTTGCACATCGCCGACACATGGTATCGCCGCACGGCGCTGGACGAGTTGCTGGGCGTCGCGGCGGAACAAGTTCACACCGACCGCTTGTACAAGGGTCTGGATCAACTGCTCCCGCACAAGGAAGCGTTGGAAAAGCATTTGCGGCAGCGACTTGGCGAATTGTTCGAATTGAAATGCGACCTGCTGCTTTACGACGTGACCAGCACCTACTTCGAAGGCGAGATGGATGGCTGTCCGCTGGCCCAGCGGGGCTATTCGCGCGATTCCCGCGGTGATCGGCCGCAGGTTTGCATCGGACTGGTCGTGACGGAGGAGGGCTTTCCCGTGGGCTACGAGGTCTTCGCCGGCAACACCCACGATTCGAAGACGGTGCAGGAAATCATCGAATCGCTGGAGAAAAAGCACGGCTCGCTGAATCGGGTGTGGGTCATGGACCGCGGCATGGTCAGCGAAGCGAACTTGAAGTTTCTGCGCGAGCGTGGCGGGCAGTACATCGTGGGAACGCCCAAGGCGATGCTGCGGCAGTTCGAGCAGCACTTGACCACACAAGACTGGACGACGGCTCAGGCGGGCGTCGAGGTGAAGCTTGTGCCTGGCCCGAGCGGAGACGAGACGTTTCTGCTGGCCCGCAGCGCCGATCGGCGCGCGAAAGAGTTGGCGATGCACGAGAAGTTCACCGCGCGCATGGACGAGGGATTGCAGAAGATGCAGGCGGCCGCGGAAGCGGGCAGACTCAAGGACGAAGCGACGGCCGGCGAGCGGCTGGGCCGGTTGAAACAGCAGAACTGGCGCGCGTCGCACGCTTTTGACGTGAAGATCAAGAAACTGGCCACGCCGCGCGGCAAGCAACGCTTGGACATCACCTGGCAGCGCAACGCGAAATTCGGCGACTGGTCGCAGCTTGCCGATGGTTGCTACTTATTGCGCAGTAATCTACAAGGCGTCGACGCCGCGACGTTGTGGAAGCGCTACATCCAACTGACGGAAGCCGAAGGGGCCTTTCGGATCACGAAAGACGAGTTGGCGATCCGCCCGATCTGGCATCAGAAAGAAGACCGCGTAAAAGCCCACATCCTGGTCTGCTTCCTGGCCTACGCCATGTGGAAAACGCTGGCCGGCTGGATGCGGAACGCAGGCTTGGGCGACGCCCCGCGAACGCTGCTGGAAGAAATGGCGAAACTCAAAAGTGGCGACGTGACGCTCGCCGCCAGATCCCCGCGCGATGGGCAGCAACGACAAATCACCCTGCGCTGCGTGACGGAACCGGACGCCGGCCAGTCGGTTCTGCTCAATCGCCTGGGACTCTCGCTACCACGCCGCCTCCGCCGCCTCGACACCATGATCCAATTGTAGTGAAATAAACCTGCCCAAATCGCACCTAACTCCTTTGCCGAACGTCAAAACTCTTTAACTTGGGTTAGCGTTCCCACGTAATCGACGTGATAGGTTACGCCGAACAGACGTTCGATCACCTCGGCCACCCGTGGACACGTCCACAGATCGGTCGAGTAGCCGGCCTTCGTAGCGCCTCGAAGCAGTGTTTTCAGTAACCGCTCCTTCTGTCGGACCGTCAAACGGGGCGGCCGACCGGGATGTGGCTTGGCTCTCAAGGCTTGTTCGCCGTGCTTGTCGAGGGCATCTTTCCAGCGCTTCACCGAAGAGACAGAACTCTTCACGATTGACGCAACTTCGGTCAATGTTTTCTTTTGCCGCAACAATTGTAACGCCCGCATGCGGCGGGCTTCCAACTGCTCGGCGGTTCCAATGGGTCTCATACCGAAAGTATAACGTCATGCCGCACGTAATTCCATTGGATAGCTAGCACTCAATAGTTCTCAGTTCGGAGGTATTCTATTAGCAGTTGCTGCTGTTCGTTCATCCAACCAGCCAGAATCGCCACAAGCAACTGCCAAGGAAGACAATTGCGCCTCATGGTCGCACCAGCATCAAGGGATCATCGCAAGCCGCCGGTGCCGAAAAGCCTTCCTCACTGCGCCGATATCGCGTTCTTCGACCTGCATCCAATTCCCCTGTACTCGGCAGTTGCATCTCGGCCGAGTTTTTTGACCATACTGTAGCGTCAGGATACCGCCGCTCGGAGTCAAGCACGTGCCATTGAGTCTCTCCTCGCGAATCTCCTTGCCCAAATCTTGGCCCAGCCAGATCAGGTAGCTCGCTTACCCGGGGTTCGTTCCGGCTGCGACGTAACGATCAGCACCTGCGGTGGCATGCTCCCGAAGGAAAACGCTACGGGCCGAACGATCTTCGACGTGGCGCTCGGCGCGGTGCGTGACACGCAGTAATATGACGGCAGCGATGGAGAGGGTTGGCAAGTGAACGACGACATCGTTCAATCGAGCGACGCGACGGCCACCGTTTGCGATGCGTTTGGGATCGATTACAGCCGGACGATGCTTGGTAACTTCAGCTGCCCCCATTTCTTGGCGAGAGATGAATCGATCCGTGAGGTGTTTGGCTAAATGGCTTCCATAAAGTTACGTCCCCTTTCATTGACAACGCTGGTTGCCGCTATCTTCGAGGGCGCTGGCTGCGAAGCTCAGGAGGCCCAACGGGTCGCTTCGCATCTGGTAGAAGCCAATCTGGTGGGCCACGATTCACACGGTGTCATTCGAGTCACTTCCTACGTCCACTGGCTGCGGGCTGGCAAGGTGCTGGCCAACCGCTCGATTCAGGTGGTGTTTGAAAACGACGCCATCGCCATCGTCGATGGACAATATGGCCTGGGCCAAACCATTGGCGAACAGGCGATGCAATTGGGGATTGAGAAGTGCGCACGGCATGGTGTGGCCGTGATTGCGCTGCGCAATTCAGGTCATCTCGGTCGCATTGGCGATTGGCCACTCATGGCGGCCCGGGCTGGAAAACTTTCGCTACACTTCGTCAATTCCAGCGGGGCCGGCATTTTGGTCGCTCCCTATGGCGGCATCAATCGCCGCTTGTCAGCCAACCCGATCGCGGCCGGGATCCCCGTCGCCGGCCGTTCGCCACTGATCCTCGACATGTCGGCTTGCATGATCGCCGAGGGCAAGATTCACGTCGCGTTGAACAAAGGTGAGGTCGTTCCGGAGAACTGTCTCATCGATGCCAACGGACAACCGACGACCGACCCGCGCGTGTTTTATGCCGACCCGCCCGGAGCCATTCTTCCCATCGCCGGCCACAAGGGCTACGGCCTGGCGGTCTTGTGCGAAGGTTTGGCCGGCGCTCTCACCGGCGGTGGTTGCAGTAATCCCGAGAGCGCTGGCCGTATGATCAATGGGATGCTGTCGATTATCCTCGACCCTGCCTTTTTCGAGTCCGATGCGGCCTTCGCTCGCGAAATGTGCCGCTTCATTGCTTGGGTCAAAAGTTCCGAAAAAATAGTGCAAGACGGTGAAATCCTGATGCCGGGCGAGATCGAAGACAGGACGAAAGCGAAACGAGAACGAGACGGGATCGACATCGACAGCACAACATGGACACAGATCATCGACACTGCGAGCGTAGTCGGCCTATCGACGGGACAGGTCGACGCTCTGCTTGCAAACGCTTAATCGGATCGAGGACGAGATTGGCAGCCCGATGGATCTCTTCTCCAGACTTGAAGTGGGATCGATGATCGGCCATTCTGCAAGCTTACACGACGACCCAGGCTCCGGATCGTTCGGATGTCCTGAACGTCGGCGGCTTCAGTGACGCCGTGTTCCAGGTGGTCGCGGCCTTCCTCACGGGCGACAGCGGTCGCTTTGTGGCGAGGTCGAGGCGGTTGAACTTTAATTCGATTGCCCCGGGGCCAGCAGTGGCCCTGGGGCGTCTTACGACTGGGCTGCACCATGGAGCTGGCCGAGCTCGAAAAGATCAGGCCCTATGCTGATCCAGCTATTCTTAATAACCCGCTTGAGGTGCCTGTTTTCATCGCTGGGAGCGGCCGTTAGTCTAGAACTCGTAGGCCGCTTGCTGCTGCCGATTGAGCCAGCCCGCCAAGGCGAACGACAGCAAGTGCCAAGGTTGAAGTAGCAGGCTCATGGTGCGCTATTCGGGGAGATGAGATGCTATCTCACGATGCCGACGAGTCGCAGTGTCACCCGGCCGAGGCCGGGTGCGGCCCTTAGTTCCGAAACCTCAAGGTCGTTGCGATTTATGGCGCGGCTGAGTATTTTGACCATGCGGGGTTTGTAATTCGGCGGCATCTACAAAGTAGTTGCATGTCGGCCGAGTTATTTGACCATGCGGCCGTCCGTTTCCGTGACGACGCTGTTCGCCTGGGGGCACCGCACGGCGATCAGCCGCGAAACTAAGCCGCCCCGACTCACTCGCGGACACGTCTAATGCCCCGGTCGCGTTTTAACGCAGCATATGTTGCGGAAACGGTGCTTGAGGCGTTCCGGTCGATGAGCGCTGACCCGACTGTCCGCCGCGATCTTCGAACATTGGGATCACCATTCCTTGGGTCTTCTTCAGCATCTCGAACATCTGTTCTTTCAGTTCCTTTGCCACCTGCAGATGTTGGGGGTCGCGGATCAAATTGACGATTTCCCTGGGATCCGCTTGCAGGTCGTACAACTCTTCCGTATCCCAAACGCCGTACGGGCGAATGTATTTGTAGCGGTCGCTGCGAATTGCGTGAATCGTCGGCGTCATCGGAAAGTTCCATTCCCAGTAATATTCGTAGAGCAGCTTGTCGCGCCACTGTACGGAGCGGCCCTGGACCAATGGCAAAAAGCTGCGTCCATCCATCGACTCTGGGAACTGCAGGCCCGCGGCCTCAAGAATGGTCGGTGCCAGGTCGATGTTGGCGACCATTTGACGCACGGTCGTTCCGGGCGAGATCAGTTCCGGACAATGCGCGATCATCGGAATGCGCACTGACTCTTCGTAGGCCGAGCGCTTGTCGATCATGCCGTGTTCGCCCCAAGCGTAGCCGTTGTCCCCCATGTAGATCACCAGCGTGGAATCGAGCACTTTCTTGCGCCGCAGCGCACCCATCACCCGACCGACGCTTTCATCCACCGCCAACAAGGTTTCCATGTATTGCCGGTAGATCGTCTTTACGCTCACCTTATTGCCGAAGGGGAGATCGACGCCGTGCCGCGAGTTGCGGCGGTTCTGCACCCACATCGGCTTGTCGGCGAAGTTGGGAGGCGTCCACGCCATGGATTGCGGCGCGGTGAAAGGTTCGTTCCCATATCGGCCCGCGTGTCGTGGGGCGGGGATGAAACCCATCTCGCCGTCGCTCCCTGGCACAAGCAGTTTGCCTTGCTTCGTTTCGTCGGGCAACAGATCGTTATGCACCGCCTTATGGGCGAGATAAAGAAAGAAGGGCTTGTCGTCGGAACGCGACTTCCAGCCAGTCCACGGCATAATCGGTCAGTTCGTCGGTCAAGTAACCTTTTTGCGCGACCTGTCGGCCATCGACGTTCAAGCCGTTGGGATTCGGCCAATAGGTTCCTTGTCCTTTGAAACTGACCCAATGATGAAAACCCGGCTGCGGCGCATCCCCGTCGCTCCCCATGTGCCATTTGCCCACCAGCGCAGTCTCGTATCCAGCCTGTTGCAGATACTGCGGAAAAAACGTCAAACCGGCAGGAACTTGAGTGTTGTTGTCAACGACGCGATGACGATGCGCATACAACCCCGTGAGAATCGACGCGCGTGACGGCGAGCAGAGCGATGTCGTCACAAAGGAGTTCCGCAGGTGCGCACCGCCGCGTGCCAGTGCGTCCAAGTGCGGCGTCTTGAGAAACGGATGGCCGGCGAACCCGATGGCGTCATATCGGTGGTCATCCGTCAGGATCAGCACGATGTTGCGTGACTTGACTCCGGGAACTCGCGGAAGCCCGGACAAGTTCGCGGACTCGGCGGCGACGGAAACCCCTGCCGAGAGGAGAAGGACGCCAACAAGGGCCAACGTTTTCATGGTTTGCTCCGGATGCCTTTCGCGGCGTGCTCTTCATCGACCGGGCGACCGAAGGTACTCGAGCAGATCGGCCGCTTCCTGGGCAGTCAAATCGCTCAGGATGCGGTCGGGCATCAATGACTTCTCGGCTTTTCGCATCTCGGCGACATTCTGGCGAGCGATCTTCATGACTTGCTTCTCGGTGGTCTTGATGGTGATTTCCTGATCGGTCTTATCGACGATCAACCCGCTGAGCACGCGTCCATCATCCGCGACCACCATATAGGCCGCATACGGGTCGTCGATTTTCAGCGACGGCTGGAGCACGTGCTGCAGCATCTCGGCCGGACGCGGATACTTCTTCCCGATCTCTTGTAGCGTAGGTCCCAGCGATTTGCTCCGATCGTCGATTTCATGACATGCCCGGCAACGCGCCCCGTCGCTGAAGTAGATGAGTTTGCCGCGTTGGTGATCACCTTGACGGCTGAGAATCGCTTGCGGATCGATGTTCGGCCCCAGCGTTGCTCGCCGCTTCGATTCCGGAACAAAGGTCTCGAACAGACCGCGAATATCGCTCTTCGCCGCGCTGCCGGCCGCCACCGCCGCCTGAAAACTTCGCTCGGACAATGAGCCGCGATGCATCTCCGCCACGAGCACCAATGACCCTTCGGTCGATTCCAGCAGATCGCGAATGGCCTCATCGGCCTGCTTGCCCTGATCCGATTCCTTGTTCGCCAGCAATCGCAAGGACTTTGCCTGGGCCGAGTCCTCGCTGGCGGACGCCGAAACACTGCTCGCCGGACTGCGCGGCAAGGAGCGGATCCACTCTTCAATCAAGGCCACGCCGGCGCTATCGACGACCCGAGATCCAATGTACGGCATCCGCGCGTACCCCAACTTCGACATCCGATACAGCAGCAAGCTGCTGTAAGGATCGCCGGGCACAATGATCATTGCATCGCGCATCCCGAACGTGCCGATGCCCGTTCCCTTGTTCGTGTTCAGCTTGTCGAAGGGCAGATCCCGCGCAAGTAGAACGAAACAATCGCATTGCCCCCCGGATGATGGCACATTGCTGCAATTGGCATGAAGATAGGAACGGGCTCGGTCGTCCAGTGGTTGCGAGGGATCGCGTGGATCGACCAGTCTTGACGGCCCCGCTGTCGAAAATGGCGTTGGCAACGGCGTCGGAATCGAATGGACCGGGGCGAGCACGCCCTGTGCGGCCAATCGGTTCAGTTGACTCGCCTCGCTGGACTGGGGCGGATTCGCGTCGGCCGGCGCAAGATCCAATTGGTTCAGCGTGAATCCAAGCACGAACCGCGGGCCTGCGTTATGGCACAACTTGCACTCGTTCGCGGCATTGATCTGCCATGTCCGTTCCAGGGCGTGGTCGCTGGCCGTCGCATTGGCGACTCGCAGCGGTCGGCTCGCGCCGATCGATGCCACCAGCACGGCATCTCGTCCGGCGTCGTCCCAGAGATAACTGTAGGGATGCCACAAGCCCCGCTCGTAATGCAGCAGCTGCGTTTCCAGACGAATCGGCTCGCCGCTCTCCCCCCGGGCCAAGGATAATTGCTTCACCAGCACGGTTCCTTCCGGATAAACCGTGGACGCGTCTTTGCCGGTGGCCAGTTGAATCCGACCATCGCTGGGGATGGCCACCCAGCGCTCGGCTTTGGCTCCGTCCATCCAGCGCTCGACGCGAACCGCGTATGGCACGACGCCCGGTGCGGGCTTCAGCTTTTCCAGCGACGAGAACAAGCCGGTCCGACTGAGACGGCGCGGGAAGCTGGCCGACGTGTCTTTCACGTCCGATGGCAGCAGTTCATAGATCCTTCCGGTGAAGTCATGGTCGAGTACGAACAGCTCGCCTCGGCTCCCTTCGGAAAAAGCGACGATCCGCTGGTCGGTGTCGACCAGCGTCGTGGCACGAATAGGAGTTATCCTTGTCGGGTCGAATGGCCCAGATCGTGCCCGTGATGTAGTCGCCGTAAATGAACGAGCCAACCAGATCGGTCAGTTTGCCGCCTCGATAGACGGGACCGCCGATGACCGAATTGGCTTCGGTGTGCGGATGATCTTTGACGGGCGGGATGATGGGGGTCGGCCCCAGTTTGACTTCGGATCGCAGCGCGGCGCGACCTTCCATCACCGGCCAGCCGCAGTTCCCACCGCGCACGATGCGGTGGATCATCTCCCACGTTTCCCAGCCATTGTCGGCGGCAAAGACGTTGCCCGGTCTGGCGATCGATGCCAAACTTGAACGGATTGCGCAGCCCGTAGGCCCAAATCTCGGGCCGGGCGCCCGGCAGATCGACGAACGGATTGTCCAGCGGCACCGCGTACGCCTGCTCGCCGGTCCGGCCGTTGACGTCGATTCGCAACATGGCCCCCAGCAAGTCGGAAACATCTTGGCCCGTGGTCAAAACGTCCGGCGGATTGGGGCCGGCGCCATCGCCCGTGGCAATGTACAAATAACCGTCGACGCCAAACTCCAGGCAACCCGCTTTATGGCCTCCGCCCGGCCAAGTGATCACGACTTGCTCGCTGCCGGGCACGGCCCTCGACGGTAATTCACGGCTGAGCGTCAGCCGCGAGACTCGCATGTGTCCGCCATTGCCCGGATGTAAGTAGCAGATGAAAAGGAAATGATTATCCGTGAACTGCGGATGGATCGCGGCATCGAACAGCGCCACGCGACCCGCGACCGCGTCCTTCCGCAAAGTCTCTTGCAGATCGACGACCAGGTCGGCGTGATTCACCGCGGGATCCTTCGAAAACGTGTGAATTTTCCCGCCGATCTCGGTCACCAGCAACCGGTTGACGCCGGGGATCTCCTCGATGCTCGTCGGTTTCTCGAACTGCAGGTTTGGAAACGCCGGCACGATGCGATAGGGCTCTGGCGGCTCTGGCGAACCTTGCATGCGAGACGTCTTCCATGGCAATCGACTCGCGATGGCGTCATCCGCCGCGCGGGCACCGGCCGCGGCGAGACTCAAACCGACGCTGACGGTTGCAGCGATGACGAGGAAGGACCTGCTGTTCAAGGACATTGTTGGCTCCGCTTAATGCGTCGCGGCTGGGGGTAGATGGTAACCGCGAGCGTTCAACTTGATGCGATACAAGCTCTTGCCGGCCGTGATGTAGAGCACGTTCGCCGACTCGCCCCGGCCAAATCCGACGTTCGTGGGCACTTCGGTCTTGATGTAAGCCAACTCCGTGCCGGCGGGTGAGTCGATGCAGATGCCTGGCCGGTTTTCGGCCCGCACGGCGACAAACAAATTGCCTTCGGTGTCGCATACCAGGCCGTCGGGCCCGTCGTAAGGCGAGTAATCGACCAGCGTTCTGTGAAAAGTTGCCGTTCCGTTCTCATGGAGATCGTAGGCCAAGAGCGCCATCCGTCCCTTTTGCAGCGGTACGGATACTTTATCCGCCTGACCCGCCGGTCCCTGGCTCAGACGTTCAATCGATGTGGCGCCGTTGTCGTTGCTGACGACGTACAGCGTGCGTTGATCGGGCGAGACGCAAACGCCGTTTGGCTTGCCGGCGTCGGTAATGATGCGCGTCAGCGCCCATCGGGATCAATGCGATACACGGCTGGCAGCGGCTGGTCGATCGTTTCGTGGCCCAAGTAGCGAGGATCGCTGAAGTAAATCCGCCCGCGCTCGTCGATGGTTACGTCGTTGGGCGAATTGAGGGGCCGGCCCTCGTAGAGACCGGCGATGATCCAGCTCCGCCCGGTCTTCATGTCGGTCCGTGTCACCCGGCGCCCGCCGAAGTCGGCTCCCTCGCAAACAATCATGTTGCCCGCCGCGTCGAACTTGATTCCGTTGGACATGCCGCTGGGGGATCGGAAGATCTCCGTCTTGTTCGTACGCGGATCGAACCGCCAAATGTGCCCGGCTTGGATCTCGCCGTGAGGCCCATGTGCCAGGTGCGAGAAGGTAATATCACTGAAGTAGACCAATCCGTCGTTCGCCACCGAAACCCCTTCGGTGAGCACTTGCCCCTCGAAGAGTTTTTCGAGTATTGCGTCGGGCGGCACAATCGGCTCCGCCGCGCCGATCGTCGGCACGGAGAGGCCCAGGATCAGGATTGCCGCCGCGCGAGTGATAAAGGTCTTTGGTGCATGCATCGCAGTTCGAGTCGAAACGGGGTGAAGGGATGGTTGACGACGCACCGAAGCCGCAGATTGGGTCTTAAAGGTTGGCCACGCGGAATCGTCTCCATTTGTCTTGAAATCGGGGACGCTCCAGAACCTCGGGGTTGATGATCCCAGCCGGCTTGCGCCCCTGACGAAGGTCCAGAATCGTGGCTAGCGAGGTCCGCCCCATGTCGCGAAACATTCCGTCGGTCCAGGCGATGGCATGGGGCGCCAAAAGCACGTTCTCCAGGTCCGCGAATCTCGGCGGGGCTCAAAGGCTCCCCCACGAAACAATCGATCGCCGCTCCGGCAATGCGTCCCGAGCGAAGCGCCTCGTCGAGCGCGGCTTCATCGACGATGCCGCCGCGGGCCGTATTGATCAAATAGGCGGTTGTCTTCATCAGCCCCAGTTCGCGCTTACCTAGCAGGCCGCGCGTCGCCGGCGTTAACGGGCAATGCAAGCTGACGAAATCAGACTCCTTGAGCAGCTCTTCCAAGGAGACCGACGCGGCGCCGTGCTCAGCGACGACGTCGTTGGGGACGTGCGGATCGAACGCAAGCGGACGGCGTATGCCGAAGCCGCGCAGCAAGCGGACCAGTTCACGACCGATTCCGCCGAAGCCAATGATCCCCAACGTCTGGTCGCGAAGGTCCTGACCCATGAATTGATTGCGCCGTTCCCATCCGGCCTGGCGGACCAGGCGA
This sequence comes from uncultured Planctomycetia bacterium, assembly GCA_963807715.1. GTDB lineage: Bacteria > Planctomycetota > Planctomycetia > Pirellulales > PALSA-1355 > CAWECK01. The sequence goes on along the minus strand of CAWECK010000002.1, from coordinate 902,809 downwards.
TCCTTGATCGTCATGCGGTAGGTGAGGGCCAGCATCCAGGCCAGCGTCGCTTCGGCGACTGGCCGGTCGACGGCCCCTTTGGCGATGGTCAGCATCACGTCGCGCGCGGTGCAGGCCCCGACGTCGACGCCGTCGTACCCGACCCCAAAACGGGCCACCACGAGCAAGTCGTCGGCCCGCTCCAGGCTCCGAGCCGTCACGTGGGGCGCCAACACCAAAACGGCCTCGGCATCGGACAATTGGTCGGGGGGCAGTTCCGCGTGGTGGCGGTCCAGCCGGCGAACCTCGACGTCGGGATCACTCCCCAGCGCATCCAGGCCGATGTCCGGAAACTTCACGTTTCCCGCGTCGTCGTAAAAGTCGGCCGTCAGGGTGATGGCGTACCGGGCGCGGCGATGGTTCGCGCCACGCGAAGCCGGCCCTTGGGCGGCCCGGTCGGGATTCGTTGGCATGGGTTTCCTTCTCTTGTGGCGCACCGCTCGAACGCGACCGTTCGCTAGAGCTCGCGATCCGACGAGGATTCCAATCATCTTAAGTCGGCGCGGGGTGCGCAGTCACGTTGCAAGACGCGTAAATTGTCCCGCACCGTGCGTATCAACAAGCCGACATCGGTTCCCAGCCCGACCATCTGAAAACCTTGCGTGGTTCGCTGTTGCAGATTCTCCGGGCTGGTAGCCAACACGCCGCACGATTTACCGGCCGCTTGGATACTGTTTTTGAGCCGCAAAATCTCGTCGGCGATTCCCGGTCCCTCCCATTGACCGCGATAGCCGGCCGAGGCTGAAAAGTCTGCAGGACCAAAGAAGAAGACCTCGACCCCGGGAACGGCCAACATAGCTGGAACTTGACCAGCAGCGCGAACGGTTTCGATGATCGGAATGACGAGCACCTTGTCATTGGCCTCGGCCGTATGCTCGACGAATGCCTGTCCCCAGGCGGTGGCTCGTTCCGCTCCGATGCCGCGCACGCCTTCCGGTGGGTAACGACAAAAACTGACCGCTTGCCGAAGCTGCTCGGCCGTCTCGATCCATGGAATCACGACACCGTCGGCGCCCAGGTCCAATGCCCGCTTGATCAACGCGACATTCAGTTCCGCGAGTCGAACGAGCACGACGGTCGAACTGCGAACTGTAGCCCGCAGGTGCTCGACGATCTCTTTCCAGTCGAGATGACCGTGTTCGGCATCGACGACCACCCAATCCAGCCCCAGTGCGACGGCAATTTCGGTGATGCTGGGCGATTCCAGCGTGACCCACAGCCCGAGAACCGGCTTGTTGGCGGCAAGGCTGCGACGAAATTTGTCGAGGGCTACGATGTTCATTCGGCGGACGTGAGGCCATCTGCTTGACGGTGACAATCAGATTGATTATCAATGATTTCGCTATGATCTTTTCCTGCCGGAGGTTTGTCAAGCGAAGGCCGTCGTTGTCGAAGCCAGGAACTCGCGTCTGACACCGGAGCAGCTTTGGCAAGATATCGTCCGCTTGACCGAGGAATTGCGTTTGCCGCCGGGTGGACAACTGCCAAGCGTCCGCAATCTTGCGGATAAGCTGTCCGCGAAGCCGACCTTGATCCGCGATGCGCTGCTCTACGCGCAAGCCCACGGCGCGGTCCGCGTCGTGCCAAGGGTCGGCGCGTTTTTGAAAACGATGTCAACGGCAGCCCGTGCTCTGACCGGCGACCTGACGGAAGCAGTGCCACGAGCGATTCATGCCGCGCTGCGCCGGCGATGAAAACGTCTTGCAATTGCTGGATGCCCGCCGGGTGATCGAGATGGAATTGGTCGGGCGGGCCGCCGAATGGCGGCGGATTGAGGATTTATTGCCTTCCCGCCGTGCTCTCGAAGCCATCTTCCAACTGCCGACGGATGCGTCGCGGTCGCAATATGTCGAGCGCGATATCCGATTTCACGTCGCGATCGGCCGTCTGGCGGGCAACGATTTGCTGGCACGCATGCAAGAAACACTCATGGAATTGCTCCGGCCCTATCTCACCGAAGTGCCGTCGTCGCTAGAAAGACGGAGCACGGCCGACCGATCGCACGCTGGGGTTTACTCGGCCCTCGTAGAAGGCGACATGGAACGGGCACGTCGCGAAATGCTGGAACATTTGAACCTGGCCTACGACTCGCTGCTCGGCGAATTGCGTCAACTACCGAGGGGAGTTGCAACGGAGGCGCTGGGGAATGCCTGAACGACTCGCCTGCCTTGTGTCCTGGCTTTGGCGGTTCCCTGGTCCGCAATTGTGCGGGCAGAACCCCGTATGGTCAAAATACTGAAACGAACTCGAAAAGCGGCGAATCGTGTCATGGTGCTGTCTTTCAGCATCGAAATTTGGGCCGAGCCTGGTTAGTATGGCCGAGCAGAGCGGAGCCGGACAGCGCGGAGATGCTGTTGAGTGAGGGATGGTGAAGTTCGTTCGGCGTTCAAGAAGATGTCAGGCGGCCTGTCGATGATAGTATTTGAGCAGTCCACCCAGCCGCTCGCGACAAACCAACTCGACGGTGTGCTGACCCACTTGACGCCGGGTTCGATGATCTTGTGCTCGAGGCCTTGATGGTTTCTCTCGGTATGAAAATGGACCAGGAACTCGTGGGCGGCACTCCGCAGCGATCGTTCACTGAAGAAGATGATTCTTTCCAGGGCTTCCTCTTTCAACGATCTGAAAAACCGTTCCAAATGGGCGTTGCAATTGGGACTCTTGGGCGGCAGCCGGACTGGCCTGATGCGGGATACCGTCAGGATTGCACGAAACTCGTCGGTGAACTTGGTATCGCGGTCCATCAGTACACGTACTTGACCCGTTCGCGCAAAGGATCGTCGACGATATGGATCAAGTTGCGGGCGATCTGCCTCATCCAAGGTCCGTCGGGGTTGGTCGTATAGCCGGCAAAATGCACCCGACGTGTCGCAAGCCGCATGGTGAACAGCAGATAGAAAGTCGTCAATCCACCTGTTGTCCAGACTTCCAGCGTCGTAAAGTCGATGGCTGCCAATTGGTCCCAGTGTGCCTTGAGAAACGTCGACCAGTTTGTCTGTCGCTTGCGCTGGGCGCTGGTTCGATGCCGTGGGCCTTGAGAATGTTGCCGACCGACTGATCCGAAACTTCATGGCCCATGTTGGCCAGTGCGTCGGCGATTCGGTCGTAGCCCCAGGTCAGGTTTTCCTTCGCGAACTTCAGCACGAGATCGACGACTTCCTGCGCAATGGGCGGCCGGCCGGCAGATTTGCGCTTGTCCGTGTGGTTCCATTTCTCGGCCACCAGCATCCGATGCCAGCGCAGAATGGTGTCGGGCGTGACCAACGTGCCGATTTCACCAAGGAGCTTACGTCCCAAGACCTTCCCTTTGACGGCCAGCCGGCGCCGTTGGTCGTCGTTGAGGATAATCCGTTTCTTACCGTGCGTCTCCTTGAGAACCTGGTTCTCAGTCCGGAGGTACTCGATCAATTCTTGCTGCTGTTCGTTCATCCAACCAGCCAGAATCGTCACCAGCAACTGCCAAGGGTGGAACGCACGGCTCATGGAGGCGCCAGCACCAAGGGATCCTCTAAAGCCTCCGCTGCCGAAAAGCCTTCCTCGCTGGGCCGAAATCACCTTCTTCGACCTGCATCCAAGTCCCATTGTACTTGGCCGTTGCATCTCGGCCGAGTTTTTTGACCATACGGCCCTCGCCTACTCTACAAGTATTCCAACCGGCGGCAGGTTGCTAGACGCCGACGGAGCGGAGACGCGGCACGAAAGACCGTTCGACGTGCCTGCGGGTCACGTGACCGACACGACCAAAATACCGTCCAAATTACCGCGTCGCTTGAGTGTGCGGCTGATTACACGTTGAAGATCGAGCCGCTCAGCGTGCCGGTGCTGTCGGCAAATGATTCCTGCTCGATGCCCAAGGAGCGCAAAATGCTCAGGTACATGTTCGACATCCGCGTTTCGCCATCGTCGCCAGTAGGTCCCGTGCTTGAGACCCAGGTTGGCGCCGCCGGCGACCAGCGTCGGCAGGTTGCGAGGGTTGTGGGTCGTGCTCGCGCCGCTGCCGAACAGCACGATCGTGTTGTCGAGCACGCTGCCGTTGCGGTCCTGATAACTGGTCAGTCGTCCGAAGAAATGCGCCAACTGCTGGCTCAGGAACAGGTCGTACTTGGCGAATCTCAATTGCCCGTCCTTGTCGCTGGCATGCGAGAGGTTGTGGTGGGTTTTCGACAGCCCCAGCTTGAGCGGAAACGTATCGCTGATCCCCATGCCGTCTTCGCGATTGAGCATGAACGTGACGGAGCGCGTGATGTCGGCGTCGAACGCCAGAGCGATCAGATCGAACATGTTGCGGTAATACTCGGCCGGCTCTCCTTCGGACGTTACGCTCAGATCCAGATGCGAATAGTCCTGCTGCTTGAGCGGAATATCGATCCAACGCTCCGAGGCAATCAACCGCGATTCCACTTCATCGAGCGAGGTCAGGTACTGGTCCATCCGCTCCCGGTCGGACTTGCCGAGTTCCTGCTGGAGCGATCGGGCACTTTCGACCACGGCGTCGACCAGCTTGATGCGCAGCTGCAGCCGCTGCGCGCTCCGACTGCGGCCGAAGTGCGGTCGCCGCCGAACAAGCGGTCGAACACGCGGCGCGGGTTGTTCTCCGCCGGAATCGGCCTCCCATCCAGGCTGTAAGAGATCGTGCCCGTCCGCGAGAGGAAGCCCGTGCCGGCGTCGATCGAGAGCACCAGCGAAGGTTGCCGGCAGTGCTGCTTGGTGTGCAGCGCCACGACTTGATCGAGGCCGACCGAGTTGTAGGTGCCAGGCTTGGGGTTGTGCAGCGGGGCGCCGGTGAGCCACATGTCGGAACAGACGTGCGGATCGGACTTGGGACCATTGGGGTGATGCAAGCCGCCCATGAAACTGAGCTTTTTCCGGAACGGACTCGAGCGGCTCGGTCGACTTGCCGAAGACGAAGTCGCCGTTGTGCTCGGCGGTCGGAAACCAGCTCCACTCGGCGAGGTCGTGTTCCGGCCGCGGCAGCGACATGCCGTTGGCGGTGTACATGCGCACAGAAGCGGCGTGGAATCTGATCGGCCACTTCCGCTCCCATGGCGTCGAGAACCGGCAAGGCCAGCGTCATGCCACCCAGGCCTCGAAGGAACGCGCGGCGGTCGAGTTGAGAGAGTGCTCATGGTTCCGAGCGGCATGTTCCAAGGAGTTTGCGCTGGGGAAGTGTCGTCTGATCCAAGACGGTCTACTTTTCAAGGAACAACTCGCTGTTGACCACAAACCGGATCATGTCCCGCATGCGGTAGCCGTCGGGCTTCAATTCTAATCCATCCTGTTTCAGGAACTCAAGTTCGCTGTATGTCAGGCTGCGGCCCGTCGCGTAGGTCGCCAGATGCTTGAGCACGCTGAACGCGACCTGATCGATCCGATCGTCGCGCGAGATACCGCTTTAGATTCGTTCGACACCGGCCACTTCCGTCTTGTCCGGCAATGAGGATCGGGCGTCCACGGGCTGCGACTTCAACCGCCCGCCGGCGTCGAACTCCTCGAAGGGGCAGCCCCCAGGGGTCGATCTTCGCGTGGCATTGAGCGCAGCCGGCTTGATTGCGATGTCGTTCGAGCCGCTGGCGCAGCGTAAGTTGCTGCGTCTCTTTCTCCAGGGCGGGCACGTTCGGCGGAGGATCGTCGGGAGGTTCGGCGATGATCCGCCGCGCGAGCCAGGCCCCGCGTTTCACCGGGTTCGATTCGCGACCGTCCGACAGTCCCGCCATGATCGCCGCCTGGGCGAGCACGCCTCCCAACTCGCGCCGGCCGTGGAGGAATGGCAACGAACTGAAAGCCGCTCTCGGTCTTGTCGCCCAGATCGTAGTAGCTGGCGACGACCTCGTTCGCGACCACGAAATCCGACTCGATCAGATTCCGCACCGGCAGATTGTTGCGGATCAGGTGCTGGAGAAACTGCACGGGCTCTTGCCGCAACTGCGCGCGTGTGTCGCGCGTGAGCTTGGGAAACTGATTTCGATCCGGTTCGAGCACGTCGAACTTGCCCAGGTTCAACCATTGCGACGTGAACTCGTCGACGAACCGCGAAAAGCGTGGATCGTCGATCAGCCGGCCCACCTCGCGCGTCCAGTTCCGCTGCGCAGCTTGCCGGCCGCGGCCAGGTCCAACAATTTGCGATCCGGCGGACCGTTCCACAGGAAATACGACAGCTTGGACGCCAATTCATCGTCGTCGAGCGGCTCAGACGCGGGCGTGCCGCTGTTCTCGATCAGGAACAAGAACTGCGGCGACGTCAACACGACCCGCAGCGCGTACTTCACGCTCTCCTGAAAGCCGGCTCCCTCGGCGAACGATTTCTCGAACACCGCCAGCAGCGCGGACTCTTCCGCAGCGGTAATCGCGACGACGGAACGCGCGGGTTGCGAACTGGCGGATGATCTCGCGCGCATAAGCCGGCAAATCGTCCGGGCGATCGAAATCGACGAAGATGTTGCGATGCGGCTCGGGTGGCCACGACTCGTAGAACGGGCCTTCGAATTCCACCGACCGGATCAGCAGCCGCGGCATGTCGCGTCCGTCGGTGTACTCGCTGCGCACGCCGATCTCACGTACGCCCGCCAGGTAGTTGACGTTGTCTTTCTCGACGTCGGGGCTGGGGAAATTGCGGATGGCCCCCGTGAAGACGAACCGCTGTGAGCTCGCCGCTCGACACGGTTTGCGCCGTCCCGACTTGAGCCAGCGTGCTGCCGCAATCGCGACGCAGTCCCAGATGCACGCCCACCCGCGGCGAGCGTCGCTCGAACGTTTCGAATCGGCGGGCCATTTCATGCTCCGCGGCGAGCCGAGTGAACGCGATTCGGTCCAATTCCTCCACGCCGGTATATCGAGCGTCTACGGGCAGCTCGCCGGCCGGAAGCCTGATCGCCAGGAACGCCGGTTGCCGAGCGCGGCGAAGAATTGCCGCTCGCCTAAGGTCAGCGTTACGTCTTGCGGCTTGTCTTGCGGCGGGACAAACTTCCTGCCGGGTTCCAGTAGCGCTTGAATTTCGGCTTCGTCCAGCGCCCGACGATACAAACGCGCGTCATCCAATTGGCCGCGAAAAGGCGGTCCGCCTTGAATGCGTCCGAGGTGGAGATCCACGCGTGGATTATCCAAGTTCGCCAGACCAATCGTTCCCTTCGCAACGACGTAGCCGTTGACGTACAACCGCGTTTGCCCCTCGCCACGTCGCACCACGGCCACGACATGCTGCCAGGCATCGTTACGAATGTCTCCCCGCCGCGACGTCACCGACCCGTTCGATTGATTGTCGGGGCCAAAAGTTTCGAGCCGCAGGATGCCCTGGTTGTCGGGCATGTCCAAGTACCAGCCTTGCGTCCCATTGTATTTTCCGAGGCACACCAGGCCTCCTTTTTGTAGGTGGCGCGGATGAATCCAGGCGGCGATGGTGAAGTCGCCCTGGCCGACATTCAGCGCCTCGTGACGACCAATTACCACGGAATCGCCATCCAGCGACACTGCCTGGCCAAAGGGTGAAGGGACGAATCGAGCGTTGCCCAACAATCGACCCGCCAACTCCTGCGCGATCGGGATTGCTGGCCGCATTTCCGTCCATCGGCCACGCTCCGATCAACCCTTCGGCCAACCGCGACGAATCGGGGGCGGGCGCCTCTTTCCTCGCGGCGTGGACGTCTACCTGGTAGATGCCGGGCTGACTGATCGTGACGCTTTGCGGAGTTTGCGGATCGCGGCAGATCGGGGCCCCGGGCCCAGGCGGTTGCGGGGGAGTGCCCGGATCGAGCAGCAGACCGTCATCGTACTTCGCCGCGGTGACGGTGACCCGAAAGGTGCCGTAGTCGGGCAACTCGCGCAGCGAAATCTTGAAATTCGCCTTAGGCCCGTACGTAAAGTCGTCAGCCGGAATGGCAGGCCGCAGCAACAACCCCTGCGGAACCGTGCAATAAGCGTCCCCCTTGGGATAGCCCAGAGCACCGCGGAGACAGGCAAACACCGCATGATAGATGCTGTCGTACTCTCGCCAGCCGCGTACCGTGGCGTTGCCCTGATAGCCTTCGATGAACCGATACTTCGTCCGCATGCGGAACGGTTCGAACGCGAACGGTTTGTCCGGCGTCAACTGCGTCACGAACAAGTCTTTGTTGTTCAGCAGTAAATTGTTCGCGCCAAGGATGAGCTCGTCGAGGCATGGCACAGGATTGATCGATGCTCCCAAATCGACCCGGAAGTTCTGGATCTTCGGCTTCGATTTCACGTCGACGACGCATCGATCAAGCGCTTCCTCGGCGATTTGGAAGTATGCCTCCAACAGCAGCGGCGACAGTTGCAGCGTCTCTATGTTATTCAAGAATCCGTCCTTCGAGACGGCGTCGGGCGGGAGCACGTCCGTCAGATCATCCTCGATTTGCAGCAGCTCGCGCAGGGTGTTGCGATACTGTGCCACGGTCAGGCGTCGCATCAGGCCGTTCTTCGGCCTCGGCCGCAATCGCGCCAGATTCAATGCTCGTTCGATCCACTCGACCATTCGCCGGCGCTCGACACTCGTCGGCTGCGGTTGGTCCTCCGGCGGCATGACCTCATCGGCAAGTTGATCTCCTATTGCTTTCCACACGCGCAGATGCCGGTCCTCAATCGCCGCATCGAGTTGATCGACGCGGACACCGGACGTCATCTTCTCCGCGTCGTGGCACCGCATGCAGTATTGCTTCAAGAACGGTTTCGCCCGCTGCTCAAACGACTGCTCCAGCGTCTGGTCGGCGCCGTTCACGACGGCTTCCTCCGCAAGAGCCAGCCTGGCATGCATCGCCCCCCCGGCGCCTGCCATCAGCAGCAGGACGAGCGCGCCGACGCTTCGCGGTAGACACCTGCCAGTCCGCAGCAAGGCGGGACGCGGATGCTGGAGGGAAGATGATGAAACATCTGTGCGATTCGAACGCACGTTCAACATGACTACGTCCAGGAGGGAGGATGGCAGGGAGGGATTGTTATTTTAGGTCTCGGCACTGGGCGGTGCAATACAAAAGCCATCGAGGGAACGGATGCCTTTCGAATGGGGGCTCGCGGGTCCCAGCCGCTACTCCTCCCACGCGGGCTAGTCTGCATCGACCTGCAAGCCTACACGACGACCCAGGCTCCGGATCGCGCGGACATCCTGAACGTCGGCGGCTTCAGCGACGCCGCGTTTCAGGTCGTCTCGGCTTTCCTCAGCCGCGACAGTGGTCGCTTTGTGCGCGAGGTTGAGGCGGTTGAGCTGCCCCAGGGCCAGCAATGGCCCTGGGGCGTCGTCATGACTGGGCAGCACGTTGAGCCGCCGGGTGGCGCTGGATCAACCAACCCCGGCTACGGCTGCAAAACGAATCTCATGATTCGCCTGAGGTAAGGAATTGCCAGCGATTCAGCACTGACAGTCAAAACCTTGTCCGCGGCTGTTCGCCGGCACAAAGCGCCAGAACTTTCGCGGTTACGACGGCTGCCAGCCGCGCGTCCTGGCAATAATGAATGGACCGGCTACAATTCCGTAAATACTAGTGTAGTGCTTCACTGTTTCGGGAACTTATTTGGTTGCTTGTGCGTCGAAGGGTTCATCAGGAGGATGAACCTATGCGGATCGCACCAGCCATTGTAGTTTCGGAGGAAGATCGCCGGACCTTGCAGCGCTGGTCGCGAGGCCGCAGCACGGCGGCGCGACTCGTGCTGCGAGCCAAGATCGTTTTGCTGGCCGCTGCCGGCAAGTTGAACAAGGACATTGCCACCGAGTTGAAGACGGGCATGAAGACCGTGTGCCAATGGCGGAGTCGCTTTGCCAAGCAGGGGCTGGCAGGCATCGAGAAGGACGCCCCGCGTGGTGCTAAGCCGGCCAGCACCACCGCGGCGCTGGCTGCGGAGATCGTTCGTAAGACCACGACAGAAAAGCCACCGGCCGCGACACATTGGAGTACGCGTACGCTGGCCGAAGAATTGGACACGTCGCCGTCGATGGTTCAGCGCGTTTGGAAAGCCCACGGCCTGCAACCGCATCGCACCAAGACGTTCAAGCTGTCGAACGATCCGCAGTTTGCCGAAAAGCTGATCGATGTCGTGGGCTTGTACCTGAACCCGCCGGAGCATGCGATTGTCCTCTGCGTCGACGAGAAGAGTCAGATTCAGGCCCTGGATCGCACCCAGAAGAGTTTGCCGATTTATCCGGGCCGCCTGGGGACGATGACCCACGACTACAAGCGAAACGGCACCACGACGCTGTTTGCGGCGCTCAACGTGGTGGAAGGAATTGTCATCGAAGCATGTATGTCTCGGCATCGACATCAGGAGTGGATCAAGTTTCTGAAACACATCGACACCGCGACTGACCCGGCAGCTCAACTGCATTTGATTGCCGACAACTATGCAACCCACAAGCACCCCAAGGTGCGACGATGGCTGGTGCGCCATCCGCGATTTCATATGCACTTCACACCGACCAGCAGCTCTTGGCTTAACCTGGTGGAACGCTGGTTTCGCGATCTCACGCAGAAGCGGTTGCGGCGCGGCACGTTCACCAGCGTCCGTCAACTGCAGGAGGCCATTTTCGAGTACGTCGAGCATCACAACGACCGGACTAAAGGTTACCTCTGGAAGGCCCTGCCCGATGCAATCCTGGCCAAAGTTCGCCGCGCCCGAGCCGTTCTCGATAACTCCCCAACAACTTGAAGCACTACACTAGGTAACTCGATTGTAATCCGATTCCACGGGAACTGCGATGTCCACGACCGGCAATCGCGCAGAATCGTTACGAACAGCTCCCAGGGAGCTGTACAAAGCCGCCGACAAGATCCTCACGATGAGCGAAACGGATGCTTTTGCGGCCATAAGATGATCTAAATGACGCACCGCTCCACCACATCACCACTCCATCCCATGAAAACTATCCTCACCTCACTACTCCTGGGCTTTGCAGCCTCCCTCGCGCTGCTCACCCCCGCATTCAGCGCCGATGCGCCGACGCCGGCATCACCTGCGACAAAGCAACCAGCGCGGCCCCAGCCGCCGACGCGCCCATTCGATGCGCCTGGTGCCCCGACGTTCACCCACCTCGATGGAAGGCCCGGCGTGAATCCGCCTGTTGACGCGGAAGGCGATTTTGTTGTTGGTCCCGAGTATGTGGCGGCACCAGAGACGAAAGTCGTCGAAGGCGTCCCGCAGGGGAAGGTGCAGCAGTTCAGCATGGACTCGAAGGACTGCAAACTCTTCAACCCAGGGATTGCCCGGAACATCTTCGGCACGGTGGATCCCAGCAACCCCAAGACGTTGATCGTTGAAACCCATCCGATCGACTACAAGCGCACCGTCACCGTTTACATCCCCGCACAATACGTATCCGGCACCGCCGCGCCTTTCATCGTCACGCACGATGGTCCAGGCATGGGCAAGCCGGACATGAACCTAGCTCATATCCTCGACAACCTGATCGCCCAACACCGCGTCCCCGCCATGATCGCCATCATGATTTCCAGCGGCGGCGGCGATGCGCAGGGGCACGAGCGTGGTCGCGAATACGACACTATGTCCGGTTTATATGCCGAATTCATCGAGAACGAAGTGCTGCCGCTGGTGGAGAAAAACTACAGCGTCAAACTGACCAAAGACCCTGAGGGCCGCGCGACCATGGGCAACAGTTCCGGCGGCTCGGCCGCGCTCATCATGGCGTGGTACCACCCGGAGCTTTATCACCGCGTGCTCACTTTCTCTGGCACCTTTGTGAACCAACAGTGGCCCTTCAACCCCGAGGCGCCCGATGGTGCCTGGGGCTTTCATGCGAAACTCATTCCCGAGAGTGCCCCGAAGCGCATCCGACTCTGGATGGCGGTCGGCGACCGCGATTTGCTCAACCCAAACGTCATGCGCGATGGCATGCACGACTGGGTCGAGGCTAACAACCGCATGGCCGCCGTGTTGAAAGCAAAAGGCTATCACTACCAATACCTCTACTGCCTCAATGCTGGCCACGGTGTCGGCAATGCCCGGGCGCAAATCCTGCCTCATGCGCTGGAGTGGCTTTGGAAAGGTTATTCCATTGCCCGGTCTCCTTGACCGCGTTGGGAAACTCTCCACCCGCATATGCCAGTCCCGTCTCGATTTCCCTGAAACGAACAACACTTCTCCGGTATGGTCAAAATCCTCCGTCGAGATGCAACGGCGGAATGCAATCGGACTTGGATCCAGGCCGAAGGATATGATTTCGGCCTGACGAGAGGTCTGGGCCGCGTCAGCCTAAACGCGAACGTACGGAGAACTCACCCCATACCCGACTCCCGCATCGAAGAGCCGCCCCATGGCCCACTACCGCACGGCCCCGGCCCCCAGCACCACGATGCCGCCCGGCATCCCGTACATCGTCGTCAACGAGGCGGCGGAGCGATTCAGCTTTTATGGGATGCGCACGATTCTGTACGTGTTCATGACCAAACACTTGTTGGCGGCCAGCGGCGGATTCAATCTGCTCAGCCCGGCCGATGCTACCGAGGCCGTGCATACCTTTATTTCGGCAGTTTACTTTCTGCCGGTCGCCGGAGCTTTGCTCTGCGATACGCTGCTGGGCAAATACCGCACGATCCTGTGGCTGTCGTTAATGTACTGCCTGGGACACCTGGCTTTGTCGCTCGACGAAACTCGGCTGGGGCTCTGGATAGGCCTGTCGTTGATTGCCATCGGCTCGGGCGGGATCAAGCCCTGCGTCGCGGCGCACGTGGGAGATCAGTTTGGCAAGTCGAACCAGCATTTGCTGGAACGGGTGTATAACTGGTTCTACTTCTCCATCAATTTGGGTGCAGCGGCCTCGACGGTGATGACCCCCAAGCTGCTTGAATGGTACGGCCCGCACGTAGCTTTCGGCGTGCCGGGCGTCATAATGTTCATCGCCACGATCGTGTTTTGGATGGGGCGGAATAAGTTCGTGCATGTCCCGCCCGGGGGCTGGGACTTTCTCGCGAATCGTTCACCGGCGAGAGGCTGCGGGCCGTGCTGCGATTGCTGGGATTGGTTTGTTTCGTTGCCATGTTCTGGTCGGTGTACGACCAAACCAGTTCGACCTGGATCGAGCAAGCCAACCACATGGATCGGCAATTGTTCGGTTACGATTGCAACCCGTCCGAGGTGCAGGTGTTGAACCCTGTGCTGATTCTGCTGTTCGTGCCCCTGTTCGCGTACGTCATTTACCCGGCGATCAACCGCGTCTGGACCTTGACGCCGCTGCGCAAGATCGGGCTGGGATTTTTCGTGACCGTGGCGGCCTCGGTCGTGACCTGGTGGATTCAAGTCCTGATCGATGCCGGACAAACGCCGAGCATCTTGTGGCAGGGGCTGGCCTATGTGATTCTGGGCGGGGCTGAAATCATGGTTTCGGTCACGTGCCTGGAGTTCTTCTATACGCAGTCCCCCAAGCGGATGAAGTCGGTCATCATGAGCATCTATTTGTTGGCCGTCTCGCTGGGGAACTTTTTCACCGCCAAGGTCAACGGATTCATCAGCGCTAGCAAGGGAGCGAGCGGGCTGGAGGGGGCCAATTACTTTCGGTTCTTCACCCTCATGATGCTGGCGATCTCAGTGGCGTTCGTGATCTTTGCCAGTTTTTACCGGGGCAAGACGTATCTGCAGGATGAAGGGCCGGCGGAGGGTTGAGGCCGTGGCGCCTGTAAGCTGGGAAGATCCGGAGACGCTTTCCGACTTGGTCTGAAAAGCAGTCGCAAAAGAAGCGACAAAGGCTGGAGCCGTCGCGACGATCAACACCTTGCAGTGCTTCCGCCCAGGTCGTCCTGTTTCGACGCATCGGATCGTTGCGGTCTGAGCTTCCGGACCGATTCGAATTGCCCGTATGGCCAAAATCGTTAGGAGCAACTGCCAAGGTTGGAACATGCGGCTCATGAAGGCACCTATAGCCAAGGGTTATGGCGAGCCTCTGCTGCCGGAACGTCCTCCTGAACAGGCCGCATTTACGTGTAGCGACCCGTACACAAGTGCCATTCTACTTGGTAATTGCACCTCGGCCGAGTATTTTGGCCATACGGGATGCGTCAACTGAATGCCCGGTGCGCGCCGGCGCTGATGCTCGAGATCTCAGCGAGTGCAGAGATTACGCTTTCGACCGGTGACTCGTCGTGGTGCGTGCTCTGATGGTAGCCTTTCCTGGTGACGAAGTTGGCGTTTCCCCCGCCCGCGTCTTCGACGGCTTGGCCGGAGTCCGTGGCTTGGGTTTCTTGATGGCCTGGCTTTGGTCGGACCGTTGTTTCGGGCGGGTGACGGAAGCACGCGAGGTGGCTTGTCGCGACGCAGCACGCTGCGTGCGATTGGGGCGATCCTTGGATTTAACGCTCGGCGATGTCGCTGGCGACTTAGACGCTTCAAGTTGATCGGTGCTAAGACCCTCCAGTTCAATTCCAAAAATCTCGGACAATACCTCGTCTGCGATATCCTTCTTTTTCGATCGCATTTTGGTCGCAACTGCTCGTTCGCCGGCGGCGGTGACTAGTTCCAGGTGATCGACCTGCCGCAGCAGGAAGAGCAACTCGGGCTGTTGGTCGAGCCGAGCACCGATTCCGTATAACACGGCCGCCAGGTGCTTGCACAAGTAGGCGTAGTCCGGGCACGAACACTTCATCTTGATTTCTTTAGGTTTCGGAAACAGCCCTCTCTTGCGTGCGGTGACGATGCTCATCACGTCCTGGGACAGCTTGCCTTGCAACAGGTCGACCAGCGAACCGATGCGGCCCGCGCATTGCGACTTGACTTGTTTCCACGTCGGCTTGGCCAGCGGAGTCAATTCGATGTCGATGTTGTAGAGTTCGGAGCCACTGACCATCGCCGTGACACGGCCTGGTTTGAATCTGCAAGTCGATCACCGAACCATTGCGCACATAGGTGCGGCCGCGCGGCAAGCGATTGCTGAAATCGCTGTAGGCTTCGAGGTTGTCGCACCAGGCTCGTCCCCAGAACGTGGTGGCGATCTTGCGCCCGGCGATCTTAACCGGCGATACCTGGTGCCCCTGTTTGGCAATTTGCTTAAGCTTGCGCTCGGCATTGGCCCGACGCTGAGCGACGCTGACGTACGGTCGAAAACTTCCCCACATGACCAACCACCTCCTTGTTCTAGATGCCGCAAACTCGTCAATGCGTTCATGTCGTAACCGCTTTGCGAAGGTCGAGCGAAACGAAGCGGAGCAATTCCTGGTCGCTCATTTCCGTCAACAGCGTTTCGCCGCCACCGTCGAGCAGTTTGTTTGCCAGCGACGGTTTTCTGGGCGATCAATTCATCGATCCGCTCCTCCAACGTACCGCGACAGACGAATTTATGCACCAGCACGTTGCGCATTTGGCCGATCCGGAAGGCCCGATCGGTGGCCTGATTTTCGACCGCCGGGTTCCACCAACGGTCGAAATGGATGACGTGCGACGCCTCAGTCAAGTTCAAGCCGACACCGCCCGCCTTGAGCGAAAGCACGAAAAATGGCGGCCCGTCCTCGTCGTTGAAAATCTTGCACCAGCGTTCGGCGCCGTCCGACGGGCGTCTGACCGTGCAGCACCAGCCCGGCCCGGCCGAAGACGCCGGCCAAGATAATCCGCGAGCGGGCGCGGCAGCTCGCGGAATTGCGTGAACACTAGGGCCTTTTGCTGCCGCTCGGCCAGTTCGCCGCACAGTTCGCCGAGTCGCTGGAACTTACCGCTTTGCTCCGGATCGTAGCCGCCGTCGCCGCTGAGTTGGGATGGATGATTGCAGATCTGCTTGAATCGCATCAGGTACGATAGTACCACTCCGCGGCGCTGGATGCCTTCGACCTTTTTCAATTGCTGCGACAGTTCCCGGACCGCCCCTTCGTACATCGCTGCTTGCTGTTTGCTCAATCCGCAGTACGTATTCAGTTCGGTCTTTTCGGGCAGATCGTGAATCACGGTCTTGTCAGTCTTGAGCCGCCGCAGCAGATAAGGCCGAATTAATGTCCGTAGCGGTCCGTACCCCGGGCCTCCTTGCGCGGTGAGTTTTTTGGTTAGCGTAGAGAATTCTTTGGCGCCCCCCAGCAAACCTGGATTCAGGAAGTCGAAGATCGACCACAGGTCGGACAGGCGATTCTCGACCGGCGTGCCGGTCAGAGCCAGCCGCGATGCCGCTCGCACTTCCTTCACGGCCCGCGTCTGCCGCGAGTTCGAGTTCTTGATCGCCTGCGCCTCGTCAAGAATGACCACGTTCCAGCGTTGCTGGCGCAGGTGCTTCAACCGCACGAGCATGCCATAGGTCGTGATAGCCAAGTCGCAACTTGCCAAAACGCCGGCGAGCCGTTTGAGGGAGGTTTCGTCATCAGCGAGCGGCAACGCCTCGTCTCCTTCCGACGGATGCGCGATCCGCACGGAAATTGATGGCGCAAACCGTGTCAGCTCGGACTTCCAATTGCCGATGAGCGACGCGGGGACGATCAACAGGCTCGGCGCGGTCGCCTTCGTCTTGCCGGGATCGCGAAGGTGCAAGAGCAAGCCGATGACCTGGATCGTCTTGCCCAAGCCCATATCATCGGCCAGGCAGGCTCCCAGGCCGAGCCGGGTCATGAACCGCAGCCAGTGAACGCCGACCTGCTGATAGGGCCGCAATTTGGCCCGCAAACCGAGCGGAGCACGATCGGCCTGCTGCGGATCTTGCAGTTCGTGCAATGTGGCGGCGAGCGATTCGCCGGCTGAAATGCCGGTCCACTCGGCAGCGCTCGTCGCGGCGGTTTGAGCTACGTCGCCGGGCAGGCTGGCGCCGGACAGCAATCGCATTCCCTCGAAGAATGTTACGCCTCCGTAGCTTGCCTCGCGCTCGACTTTCTGCCAATGCCGCAAGGCTTCGGCCAGTTTGTCCCGATCCACCTCGACCCATCGCCCTTTGAGCGAGACCAGTCCGCCGGTCGATTCCCAGAGCGACTGCAACTCGGCTTCGGTTAGCGATTCGCCATCGAGCGCGACGTTGACTCGAAAGTCGAGCAGCGCATCGGCCCCGAGTTGTACTCCCGGAACATCGCCGATTTTGACGCTCACGACCGGTCGCGGCGGGTTCTTCGCTCGCCACCAATCGGGCACCCGCACGATCAAACCGGCCGACTCCAGCTTGGGAATGTCCTGAAGAAAGCGATAGGCCTCCCGCGACGTCCAGGTCAGTGGGTGATAAATTTCGCCCGACTCGACCAGTTCATTGACCCAGGGACACTGTTCGGCGGCGAGTCGCACCGGCGAGAGCAACGAGATCAGCGTCCGACGATCTTGGGCCGAGGCGTATTCCTGCAGCGCTTTACCCAGCGGAAGGTGTTGAACCCGCGCCTGCGCCGAGAGACGATTGGCGTACGTGGCCAGAAATGCGAACGGATGATCCGTGTCCCGTTTGTTCTCGGCCAGGTGGAACGTGACGCGGCCGACCAATCGCCATACTGGATTGAGCTTCACGAGGTATCCGGCCGCATCCCCTGCACTGCTGTACAGACCGGCAAGCACCAGGGCATCGAGTTCCGTCCACCAAGCGGAAAGTGTTTCGGCCGAAAGATATTCGCTTCCGCGGAGCGGTGGGCATCGCATGGTAAATAAGGCCAGTTCCTCCCGCGGCGGAGGTGGCAGCAGTTCCGGCTTGTCCGCCCGGTCAATGGGCAAGCGGCAGCGCTCGGTCAAATAACGTTGGGCAAATTCACGTGCGAAGGCAAAATCTGCCGACAATCGCGTCTCCAATTCGACCGTCCCGAGATGCAACAACCCCTGCGCCGTCGAGTCGTCGAAGGCTTGGGCCAGCCGCCGTCGCGAGGGCGTCGTTGGAGTCTGGACGTCCATCGAGGTCGTCGGCCACGCCGATCCGGCCGTGGGGAGTAATGAATAACTCGAGCGGCATAGGGCGTCGCAGCCAGGGCAAGGGCAGGTATGTCGACCGTCATTTTGATCGGCGGGCTTGCGTGAGACCAGTCCAGAACCTGCTCAGGATTCGAAGGTGCCGAGCCGTTTGAGCGCAAGGATTGGCCATTCGGAATAGAGGACCGTCGACCGCATCGGTCAAGTTGCCGGCGATCTTCGGCAAAGGCTCGGATGCGATGCCGATATCATTGATTTCTGGCTACGAATGCGGCCGCCGCCGCAATTTCCAAAGCGATGACTTTCTGCGCCGGCTTGTCATTGGGCCAGCCGGAAATTTTCGCATGGATTGGGTTGTTGTCGGTAGGGTCGGGGGACACGACCAGATGCTGCCGTTCGCAGACGATCACCCGTAGCGCTGCAGGCCTTGCATCTCTTCGCTTGGACGTCCCAAGGTGGCGATTGATGGCTTTGAATAGCATATCGTCGTTGACCGCTGAGGATGATCTGTCAGCGAACAAGGTTTTTCTGATCTTCGGTTATCGAAGCCAATCCATTACTGGGCGGACAAACTGAGTCATGCGGTCCACTGCGCTGCTGTCGTTCGCGCTCCCAATCGGGGAGTCATCCAGGCGAAGTGCAAGACGACCGACGCTTTCGATGAAGTTTACCTTGACAGCGGATTCGAGAGTTCCGATACTTTATTTATGTCGGTCACCCCGACCAGCGGCCTGACTGAGAGTCTGAGCCGCACACACGGCAGGGTCATCTTTCCCGATGGATCCCGTCTGGCGTGGGCATTTGTTCACGCCGCCCGCGAGCAAGCGTCTGACAGCGATTATCAGGCGCATCTGCAGAGTCGCGGCCACCACGTTGGCGCCATGCGCGAGGTGAGACCGGTGATCCGCAATTCTTCCGCCAGTTCGCGCAGGCTCCGCGAAGCGATTGGCCATTCCATCGTGTTTCGATACTTCCCTGATTCATTTTCTTGCAACGGGGCATGAGCCATGAAATTCAACGACCTTTCACGATACCGCTTGAGCGATCTCAATCTGTTTGCACCCCCGGATCGGAGATACAGGCTAGCAAAACTGTATCTCCGCCGCGGTATTCCGCCGTCATTTAACGACGACAAGATCACACGGGAATTGTATCGCTTTCTGCAGAAGCGCGAGTCCGCTCGTGAATCCCGTCAACGGGGCCAGTTACTGAGCGATCATCAAGGACTCGCGGTTGCTTTCGATCTACACCACGGAAAGGCGCAACGCCTGCGGCCGGCCTTGGAGGCCTTTTTGTTGACGGAACTCGATGACAAGTCCATTGCCAAAAAATTTGGCCTGCCGGTCGAGGCCTTGTACGGTTTTCGCAAGGCATTCTATGACATTCAGCATCTCATCGCTTTTCCAGTCCGCGTCCTTCACCAGCTAATCCGCGTCGCCGCCGAAAACGGGGAAGCCGACCTCGACGTTCATAAGGTTTGGAAGCTTGTCGGCTATGTGCTGAAGTCCAAGGCGCTGGATCAGCTACTCGACATCAACGCCGAATCGAGCTTACCGTCGGAGCGTGAGGCGTCAGCTTGGCTTGCCTTGAAAACTCAAGCGATCGTGACGCTCAAGCAACTGATCGGCGTCGGCTCGTTAAACCCCGCCGATCCCAAGCAGTTGGCGTCGTTATTGAAACTTTCGCGGCAAGTTCGACAAGGGTCGGACGATGCGTCGCATACAGTCTACGAAGAGCATATCAAGGCGATGCTGGATAATATTCCATGGACAATAGGTGATGACGGTGAGACCCAATACCGAGGGACGAAGATCGGCAAGTTTGACGAATCAGCGGTTGAACTACGAGATGATGAGTTGCAGTTGTTGGCCACCGGACACGACGTGCCTGGATTGGATGAGCTGGCTGACTTGACGATTCCTCCGCCTAAGAAGCTTAATCCGACGTTAGGCCGGGCTGATTTTCCGTTGAAATGAACGCTCCGGCACCGACGCAGATGCCGCCAGGATCTGGATTTCCTCGCAGTTGGCTTCGACGGAATCATGAGCCGGATCAAAGGTGATGGAGCGGTAGATTGCCATGAAATACGGAAAACTGTATCTCGACTTCCTCGGCCATTGCCGGCCGTTTTCAATTGCCCGGCCTTGGTCGCAATTTGTGGATGGCAGCGATGTCATGTGCGCACCCCTGTACGACGAACCGATGCTGGCGGCACTACGGGAAAAGCATAGTCGGCACGCCCTGATTCGTTCGGGTGTCGCCGTACGGGCGCCATCCAAGCAGTTGCAAATCAATCCGATTTTCCTGGGAATGCCTAACCCCATTCTCCCCCTACGGAAGACTCCGCAGGGAGCGGCATTTGACCTAATTACGGATCAAGGAAGCGCCAGTGGTCGATTGCCCCTGCGCGCGGCCGTGCATGACCACCAAGTAAGCGGCGGAATCGGGCAAAGCGGCTTCTTGTTCACGGCGTTCAGCCTACAGGATTTGGTGTCGCTGCGGACGATCGGACTGCCCGTCGCCTTTGCCGGCGGGCTGGCAGATTTCAACCAGCACTCGCTCGACGACTTTCGCAGCGCCTTCGGATTCTCGCAATCCAAGCCACCGAAGGTCCCGCATCAGTTGATTCTCGTCGGCTGGTCGCCGTCGAAACTGTCGCGGCAACTCCCCGGGATGTTTGACCGAACGGTATGCAATTTGATGGATAGCGAAAAGGTTCTCGGTCTCTCGCTCCAGAATATCTTGGCCTGGCAACCCGACGCCGCAGGCATCGACGGGATCGTGAAGTGCCTAAGGATCGGAACCGAGTCGGACGTAGTCCGAGAGATACTAACAAGTCTTGACGAAAGTTGTCAGCCGCTCGTTCCCGAGCCTACCCTATCAAGCCCGTCCGCAGGCCTGCTTGTCAGCGAACAACGGCTGCAGGAAGCCCTGCTGCGACCGGAAGTAAGTCGAGTTGCTCGCCGCCGCCGGCTTCGAGACTTTCGCCGAGCGGTAGACGAAGCGTTTGTCATGCCTTTGCTTGAGCGGGCCGCGGACGAGCAAAACCTTAGCGAGCGGAGTCGCTTCGGCGGGTTGGCCAAGCTTAGCGGCATTCTGCACTTGGCCGTCGCCGTAAAGAAAGCAAATCTCGAAAGGGAAATCGTGGAGCGAGGCCTCCGCGGCGATGCAGTGGCCTTCGATATCCAAGGCCTGATGAAGGGGTTCGATGCACTTTACAAATTGTCTAGGGAGAGCGACTGATGAGTGAGGAGTTGCCGTTGCCAACGGCATCGTTTCCGGCCCTAAGTTCGTTGGGCCTAAAAAAGGAGCAGCTTGCCGAGTTGGCCCGACAAGGAAGCTTAAGCGCCGATCGGTTCGATTCGACCAAATGCTACTGCAAATTGCGCTATAGCTTTGCGGGCAAGCGGCAAGTTCGATACGTCGGAAATAATTCCGCCTTCGTCAACCAAGTTCGGCGAGAGTTGGCGAGTTTACAGAGTAGCACGAAGTCTCACCGACGACTCCTTCGGCAGGCAAGCCGGGCGAGGTCGTGTCTTCGAGAAACGAAACGCCGGTTGGAACCGTTATTATCCGGAACGGGCCTTTACTACCACGGCCGTGAAATTCGAAAGAGGCGCGGTGAGTGCCCAAGTGTCACGAGTATCTCATTATCCCAAGGAATGTGTTTAAGGAGAGACGTCATGGACGATCATTGCAAGGGTTCGAAAGAGCCCTTGATTAATCCGCGGAAACAACATGCAGAAGGGCTGACGCAAACAAAAGCGACGGATCGACACGGCGAGCGGCTGCAGGAATTGTATGCCTCCGCTTTAGACCTGCAGGATCCGCGCCAGTCGAATATTCGTTATGCGATGGCCGAGTTGTTGGACGTCGGCTCGTCGCTTGCTGATGCAATTAAGGGTGAACTCCGCGAGCGAAAGCAAACTCTTCGGGAGATGCGCAAAGGCCCCATGCAGGCGATCAGCAGTCTTGGAGTGATACACCGCCAAGCAACCCGTTACGCGCAGCTGGATCACGACATAGCTGCGGCGCGCGAAGCAGAGACGCCGTTGGCACCGCAACTTCCGCCACCTCATGACGATTCAGGAGAAACGTAGGTTCGTCACCTAATTCGTCCTCACGAGAGGGGTGAGGTTTCCGTAACCCCAGGAGTCAAAGATGAGCTCAGGCGGTTGTGCCAAGTGATGTGCGAAATCATCTGGACTGCGCTCGCACCACGTGCCAAAATTTGTGTCTCAAACCGGTCCGCGGGACAAGATTTGTGTCCCGTCCGGGACAAGAATTATGTCCCACGGCGACGTAAATCCTTTCGCGATGGAGGGCGGCGGGACAACATTTATGTCCGGCACCAGGTGTGGTGTGGGACATAAATCCTGTCAATTCAGACATAAAAGCTGTCACGGTGGGACACAAATGTTGTCAACGCAGTAGCATGCATGCCCAGGTGATCTGACGACTGGCTCTTGCTTGCCGTCGCTTCTGCGATCGGGCACGACGCAGGCGAGTGATAAATCGGCCAATAGATAAAGAAAAACAAAGGGCTCGCCGGACCGCTATAAGGCGGCCCGGCGAGCCTTTGTGTTACGTGGTAGCAATCTCTGACAGATATATATGTACCGAGTCGGCCAAGAAATTGCAGATTCACGAACACGAGTCCTCAACGGCGAAACAGGCCCAGTTCTTCGCGTGGCGGAGGAGAAAGTGGCTCCGGCTTGTCAGCTTGGTCTATTAGTAAACGGCAACGATCGGTCATATAGCGTTGGGAAAAGTCGCGCGCGAAACCAAAATCGGCCGACAATCGCGTCTCCAATTCGACCGTCGCGAGGTGCAACAGCCCTTGTGCCGTCGAATTGTCGAAGGCTTGGATCAGGCGCCGCGCGAGGGCGTCGTCGGAATCTAGCCGTCCGTCGAGGGTGTTGGAAACGCTCATCCGGCCGTGGGGAGTAATAAACAGTTCGAGCGGCATAGAGCATTGCAGCCAGGACAAGGGCAGATAAGTCGACCGTCATTTTGATCGGCGGGCTTGCGTGAGACCAGTCCAGACTTGCTCTGAGTTCGAGGTGGCCGGGCTCTTTGATCGCAAGGACTAGCCATCGCGGATGACCCGGCCACCCCAGCGGCTGGGGCCGCTCCTGCTTCAAACGATACAGAAGACCAAGCCCCCCAGACGGTTCCCGAATCGGAATCCAAACCGGATCCGGAACCGGAGGAGCCGGCCATTGCTGTTGCCAATCTGGTGCTCGTCAATCGGAGTCCATCGCGATTCAGGTTTGAGACTCATCCAGCAATCCGCAGGCTGTTGGATCAACTTCGAGCCCTTGAGGCGAACGTCGGAGTCGGCATCTCTTCTGTGCGGATCTGGACGTCATCGGAGGCGAATCGGGAAAAAACAGATTTTGCGCTGGGCAAAGAAGAGTCAACCTGGACTCAACGAGCAGTCTTTGAATCGATTGCCATGGATCGAAGCCCGATGACTTCCTTCGACCGTAGTTCAGCACCTGAAAGTCAGCCGCAATCTGAAGTCAAGGACTTGGCAACGGCCACCAGGCAGCTGGATGCGGCGCTGGCATTGGCGAATGGCAACCCGGTAGCCAAAAAAAGATTCAACATGCCCGGCGTGACTATCAGCGCGTAGTCGACGCGACATTGATCCAGCCGTTGATGTCCAGGGTGGATTCGGAGCACGATCCAATCCGGCGCAATATGCTGGCCATGTTGGCAACGGCCGCGCAAGCCTATTACGCAAAACTGTCCTTGCTGTCGGGCCAGCAAGGCCAAGCCGCTGTGGGCAAGGCATCCGCTGGTTTTGGCGACGCATTTCGCGATCTCATGGCGACTTCCAAAGATTTCTTCAAGATGGTTGGAGATCTGAATAAACTGCCCTCGTAAACCGCACAATTCGCCGCGGCCTTTAACGCGGCATTCGTCTGGCTGTGGGATTGATTCTGGCCGTCCGTTGGGAGAAAATATCGGCATGATCATTCGTGGTCGAGCATAATGGCGTGGTTGCTTTGGAAGGCGGACTGAAGCTGCGGGAAGAGCTACAGGTAACCATCTCGTGACCGGAATCGTTGAGTGGCGAACCGGCGCAGCAGAAACGTCGAGTTACTCTGCCGCTCGTGCCGTCCAATCGGCCTGCCACCTTGCAATTAACCGTCGAAGGTGTCGGCGAGCGTCTGGAAGGAGATGACATTTCTGCCTGACGCTATTTTGGCTTAGCTTGAAGTTCAGCCGAGGTGTCCATCATGTGGCCGCCAAAAGCTGGGCTGAAACCGTACCAGACCAGGAGTGTTCCTTCTGTCGATTGACTCAGCAAGGGTTTCCGCGACTAGAAACGAATCCCCAAGCGCTCGACGACCCAGTGGCGTCGTTGCCGGATGCTTGGCGGCTTTTCGACGGACTTGTCCGCGATCAGTTGTGAAAAAACTCGAGCGACGGGGCGATCGTCGCCTTTTTGTAAGATAGCGCAGAGGGATACTAGTCATGGCCGGCACTGCCCTTGACCCACGAAAAATTGAGCTGCTGGATGACGCCATGGTAATGGTGTTGCGCGCCAAGACACCAGCCGAACGATTGGCGATGGCTTTCGATTGCAATCGTACCGCACGCCTGGTAATTGCTGGTCATTTGCGTGCGTGCCATCCCGAATGGACTGATGAGCAGATACAGGCTGGGGTGGCTGGGAGAATGCTTGATGGAGCAGCTTGACCTTTTACGTCATGCACTCAATGTGCTCGAGTCCCTTGGAATCGAGCACATGATTGTTGGCTCCATGGCCAGCATGGCTTACGGCGAACCGCGATTGACGCGCGACATTGATCTTGTTGTCGACCTGCGTGCAGACCAGGTCGATCCGTTCTGTGATGCATTCGGGTCACCGGAGTTCTATCTCAGCCGCGATGCTGCCCGAGAAGCGGTGCGGTATCGCAGCCAGTTTAACGTCATTCATCCGAGTTCGGGAAACAAGATCGATGTGATTATCGCTCGTGATGACGCCTGGGGGCGAAGCCAACTCGCGCGTCGCAAGCCGCTCACGATTTTACCGGGCTTGACTGCGTCCACTGCCGCACCTGAAGATATCATCCTCGGAAAGATGTGGTATTACCGCGAAGGCGAGCATGAAAAGCATCTCCGCGATATCGCCTCGATGCTCCGCGTCAGCAGCGACGAAATAGACCGAGATTACGTAAGCCATTGGGCTCATCAACTTGGGTTGACCGATGTCTGGCAGGTGGTTCTTGCTCGCGTCGACCATCCATCGTGAAGAAGTGGATCGCGACGCGACTGGCGGTTGACGTCGCCATGCGGCAAAGCGAATATTCTGAGTTTTGATACCCACTACTGTTTGGGGGCAGGGCGTTGCCTGGGCAATGCCCTGCCGGTGTGATCAAAGAGAACATCGGGTGAATGAGCGCGCCACAGGACAAGATATTTGTCCGAGAGCGTGCCGCGTGCCAACTATTATGTCCGGCGCGTGACAAGATTTGTGTCCGAACCGCACTTAAGTCGTTTAACGTCGGTGCCACGTTGGACAACATTTATGTCCGGCACCAGGTGTTGGTGTCGGACATAAAGTTTGTCATTTCGGACACAAAGGTTGGCACGATTGGACACAAAGTTTGTCACAGAAATGCGTGGGCAAAGAGTTGCCCACGTGATTCGCCCTGACAATCCAAAGGAAATTGGCGCAAGCCCTGATGGCTAACAAACAAACTGCGTCCGCGCCAAGCGATCGCCTGGGCGCGGAGGTGTCAGCTTGGCAAGGTCAGCAATTCTTAATAGCGGCTTCGCCGCCTTCGGCCAAAGTTAAATCCGTTGACGCTTCCGGCGCGTTGCCTCTCGGGCTAAAGACCTTCATAATATCCGGTCAGATTTTCAATAGCAGGCCAGTAGGATGGCATCGTCAGCGGAACATTCGGTGCGTCGGTCACATTGGGCATGTCGGACCGACGTGAACAAGAAGTCGCTCAGCATTACTGCGGCTCGACACCAGAAGCCCTTCAATGCGTCAATGGCGGGCTGATTCAGCGCGCTGGGCCATAGTTGGCGATCGCCGCCTTCATAACCGAGCCATACATTAACTTCTGCTCGTCACCGCTCATGTCGAAACGCTCGACGAGCAGCACGATCGCCAGACCGTTGGTCGGATCGACCCACATCACCGTGCGTCGCGCGCCGCGGTGACCGAAGCTGCCGACGCTCGGGCCTTCGTCGTCGCGAATCTTTACGGAGCAACCGATGCCGTAAGCCTCTTGTGGATTTACCGGCACATCGCCGGTTTGGATCGCGCTCAGCAAGCGCACGGCGTTCTCTGACAAGAGTCGTTTGCCCTGATGTACGCCTTTGTTCAGCAGCATCTGGCACAGGGTGCCAATGTCACGAGCCGTGGAGAAGTAACCGCCCGCAGGCTCGCCGAAGCGTTTGGCGTAGCTCGCGGCAATGCCTGCGCCCATATCGGCGGTGATCGCTGCGGGGACAGGCACGCCTTCGCTCAACTTCTCGATCACGTGCGGGGGCACGTCCTTGTCTTGCTTGATCTGCTCCAGCACGTTCGGGTCAGGCTTATCGATGTTGCGACGCGCGGTGTGGGCGAGCCTCGCAGCTTGTTCGGCGCTGGGCCAGAAGGTCGTATCCTTCATTCCCAGCGGATCGAACACCCGCTGCTGCATGAAGTCGGTGTACGCTATGCCGCTGACCACTTCGATGATGCGCCCTCCCGTATTGATGCCGCAGTTGTTGTATTCGTATTTGGTTCCTGGCTCCTGCCGCAGCGGATGCTTCGCATATTCGGCTATATTCTCCCGGAGCGACTGCGTGCGCTTCAATGACTTGTCACTGGCGAGGATTAGGCCGCTGGTGTGGCACATGATCTCGCGAACGGTGATTGGATGCTTCGGCGCATGCAACGAGCCATCGCTGGCCGCGACCTGTTGGCCTTTGAATTCCGGCAGATACTTCTCCACCGGGTCATCGAGGCTCACCTTTCCTTCATCGACCAGCATCATCAGCGCCGTGCCGGTGAGCGACTTGCTCATCGACGCGATCCAAAACAACGCATTCTCGGGCATCGGCTGGTGCGTGACCATGTCGGCTTCGCCCACGGCGCTGACGTCGAGCACGTGATCTTTGTTAGCCACGAGCACCACCGCGCCGGAGACAAGATGCTTGTCCACCAACTCTTGCAAAACAGAGGCGACGGGCTTCGCCGTATCAGCACTCTGGACGTAACTCGCCAGAGCTGAAAACGAAACAGATGACGACAGAAAGCAGTTTCATAGTAGGCATCGATAAAGAAGCAAAGATTCGTCTTACTTACAGTTTGGTACCGGTGACTTTGGTCCAAGGTGTGAAAGCGCCCATCGCATGGTGCTGCACCTTTCGTTTCCAAATCTTGTCGCCGCAGAAAGCGAAGAGCGTGTCCAGTTCCTTGCCTCCAAGGCAGACGCCGAACACGCGGCTGCGGTCGGGCATCGGCAAAATCACCTGCGTGGGGCCGTCGTCGGCAGTGATCTGGATGCCAAGTCGCGTGGCGACGAACATACGCCCTTCGAGCGAGTAGCAGACCGATTCTGCGCCGGTGTCGTCGTCCCAATCCGCAACGTGATGCCAGAAGAATCGCTCCTTGTTCGTGAGCGCGCCGTCATCGGCAATCTGGTAGCTGCACGTCCACTTCGATGCCCCTTCGGTGACGGCGAGCAGCCACTGATCGGGGCGGTAAGCCAGACCGGTGGGATGCTTCAGGCCCGTGTCCACGCGGGAGTGTTTGCCGTCTTTGACGAGCCACACGCTGCCATTGTCTTCGTCGCTGGTGACGTAGAAACTGCCGTTCGGCATGGCCAGGATGGAATGACCTCGGATGCCTTCAGCGACGACGGTGGTTGACGCTTCAGCGACATTGCCGCTGCGATCGGCGGCACCAAAATCGAGCACAACTCCGGTGATGCCGGAGACCGTGTAAAGGTGGCCATTCGCGCCGACGGTCAGACCGCTGGCCTGCTTCGCATCGGCAGCGAAGATAGATATCTTGCCATCGAGCCCGATGCGATGAATCTGATTGTTGGCGATGAAGAACACTTCGCCGCTGGCATTGCAGGCCGGAGAGCGTGCGTCCTTAAGTTCGCCGGCGACCAGCTGCCAGTTTTCTTCGGGAACGAGGATTTCCTGGGCACGCGGCGCACTCGGGCCTGCCTTCACGCGCTCGGGCCAGCCGCGCCAGAGGTAGGCCATCGCCTCCTGATAGTTTTCCATGTAGCCCGCGACGTGGCCGCCGTTGATGATGCGGAACTGGTAGTCGTAGCCGGAGAACTTCAGCGCCTTGTCCATTTCCTGATCGAGCAGGAACCAGTCGCCGGCTGCGTTCTCCATGTCGCGCATGCCGGTGGTGAGAAAGGCTCGGATTGGCTTGGCCTCGAACTTGCGCACCATGGTCGGAAACTCATGACCGCCGCGAAAGGCCACCCAGCTGCCGCTCGCTGCATAAACGCGGCTGAAAGCCTCGGGCCGGTGCCAGGCGGCGGTGAAAGCCGCGATGCCGCCGCTGCTGCCGCCGGAGATGCAGCGGTCGTTGCCGTCGGTCGAGAGGTTAAGCTGGTACTCCTTCGCGACGAACGGCAGCAGCTCTTCGGTGAAGAATCGCACGTTGTTGTCGCTCACGCCGTCGTATTCAAAGCAGCGATTGCGCCGTCCGAGAGTGCCTTTCATCGGCGCAGGCAATTCACCAGGCCGCACGAAGACGCCGATGGTCACGGGCATTTCCCTCGTGGCGATCATCAGCTCCATCATCGTTTTCTCTCTCGGATTGAAACCGTCGGTCTTCACATAGACGCACGCCGGCTTTTTGCCGTCGTATTGTGCGGGTATGAAGACCGTCACGTCGCGCACGGTGCCGGGGAAAATCTTGCTTTGCGCGAAACGGAACTGCTTTGTTACGCCGGGCAGGATATCCTCGGGCTTGATCGCGGGGGGGACGTACTTCGGCACGGCATCGACAGCTGCCTGGGTAACGCCGCTGCCTGCCAGTGGCTTGATGAACCACTGCAGATGCGGATCCTTCGGGTTATAAGTCCATAGGTCGATCTTGCGCCGGGGTCCTGTTTGCCGCCGAGATCGTCGATTCCCATCGCCGGCGCGTGCTTAGGCGTGAGGCTGTAACTGCCGTTCTCGTGCTTCGTCATCGCCCAGAGCTGCGACGGCTTACCACCATCGGTTTCGAGCACGATGGCCGTGCCATTTTTAGTTCCCCCTTGAGCAGCCGACAGCGCGAGGGCTTGGCTGTGCGAAGGCTTGATGACAAAAAAGCCGTCGTCTTTCGGCGCGATCATCCATCTTTGGTTCGGTTTGTTGGTTGGCTTGCTGATTGAAACTGCGGTGCCATCCATCGTGCCTGATTCGACCGCCTCGAGCACCATGGCCTGCGCACTAACCGGTACGATGCTGTAGGTTCCCCAGTCTTCGGCTTTAGCCGAAACTGCGACAAAGAGCGTAAGGACTGGCGCGAGAAGGCGATTGAGTTTCATGTTCGTGATACGATAGTTGACGTTTGGGAGGGTATTTGTAGGCCAGTTTCGAAGGGGTGATCCTCGTTGCGCGGAAGGCAAGTAGCTGAGGCGCCATGATTTGACCCTGTATCGAGTCAAACAAGTATCGTAGTTCGAGCTGTTCATGTTGTCAGCAACGGGCACCACTTTTACGAGCAAAGCGTTCAAACTTTGGCCCAAGCGTCGTGTCAATCGGGGTTGTATTGGGTTTTGTGGCGAAGAATCGAATTCCTCGAAACCCTTCACTTAAATTGTCCCCTGGCGACGCAAGTCTAGCCGCTGCATTGAGAAAGCCCTTCCACCTGATGGCCGAAGAGATCAGAAAGAATGGAAAGTCGGGGGCTTGGGCATTTGAACTGCCACCGTTTCCCTCCGGTAAAGGCGATATCCCTTGACGATCTCCTCGGCCGGCACCTCCCCATGCTCGGGGCAGCATTTACAATACTCGATGCATTCGCCACAGACGGCATGGAGTTGCCGCAGGGGAATATCGGGCGGCGTGGCGATGGCCGCGTAGGCTTTCACTGGCACGCAGAGCGTGCCGAGTTTCAATTGACTGCACCAACTGGCGCGGCTGGCCGGCACGCGTGCGGTTCGCAGGGGCTCGACGCTTCGCGCAGAACACTGGTTGCCATACAAGAGACCTCGCAAAGGGGAGTGATGGAATCGAGTGTGAAAAAAGGTCGCAAGATGCCTGGAAAGGCACCTTGCGGCCGAGATCCACCTCGCCGAAAGCTAGGCGGCACTACCAAGGTATATGCCATGAAAGAGGGGTGTTATTTTGATCTGCCACTCCTATTGGAGACATAAGCCCGCCGGGCAAGATTGACTTCCGACAACTCGAACCGCACGTCCCAATTCACCCGAGAAAAAAGAGCTCCCTTGCCAATACCGATTGCCACTTGCGATGCGAAAACACTTGTCCCGTGAACTGGTGCCCTCAATGAGTTCCGGGGCAATTGATTTACGAGATGACAGAATCGGACGCTGTGTGCGTGCAAAATCGGCTCCAATCACCGTCATTTGCGGACATCGGAGTCGTTCCCGTTAATCGAACCATTTGCGGCACGAGTTTTGGCAGCATTACAATGGTTGGGCTAACGAGTCAGTTGGCTGTCAAGTACAACACCCTTACCGCCTACATGCAAAAGCATCTCCAAATGAACAGAACAAGTGCCCAGTGTCTCAGGGCGTTTACCGTCGCCCTGCTGCTAGTTTCTCCGCCGGCAGTCCAAGCCGCCGATCCGATCGCCACACCCTCGCTGAAACAAGGGGTAATATCGCGAGTCAAGTCCCTATACGTTCGCACGGTTTGGAACGACGGTCGGCACAACGGCTTTCCCGGAACCGCGAGGTTCGGTGGTTATTACTACGTTGCGTTTCGCAATGCGCCGTGGCATCAAGCCGAGAACGATACCCACATCTTCGTCATCCGCAGTCCAGCCGACGATCTGACGAAATGGGAACGTGTGGCAGAGTTCCACAACGACCACGATGCCCGCGACCCACTGCTGTTCGTCGTCGGCGATCGATTGCGTGTCGTCTGGCATTCCCAAGAAGACTGGACTAGCGATACAGTCGATGGCCTTAATTGGAGCGAGCAAGAGTTACTCGACACCGAGTTCGTCGAGCCGTCGGCCGAGAGCGGCATTCAACTCAGCTCGAAACGGCGATGGTTGTTTCGCATTCGTCGCGGGCCCGACGGCGCTGATTACAGCCTGGCGCCTGCGGAATCAAAGTCAGCGGCAGTCCCGGCAATTTCGGGCTTATCACGTATCGCTCGACAGACGGATTCACCTTCAAGGCGCAACACAGTTACTACCAAGGCCCAACGCGCGCGATCCAAGAAGGAGGTGGCAGCGGTTGGGGACATGAGGCCGATCTGGCCTGGTGGCCTGATGGCACGTGCGTGGCCGCGATTCGCAACAGCAAGAACGGCGTCCTCGCGATGGCAGGGCCGCCGTACGAAACTTGGCGCGGGGTGGCGACCAACTGGCCCGATTTCGGCGGCCCAGCACTGCATACAACCGAAGGCGGCGGTATCCTGCTGGCCGCCCGCGAGACGCCTGAGCGTCGTGGAGACACCTATCCGGCTCGGCTCGTTGTGCGCAGCGTCACGCCGTTTGGAGTGAGCGATCCGTTTTATGTGCCGAGTTCGGGTGACTGCGGCTACTCGTCGTTCGCTCCTGGCCGTACGAGCGAAGAAGTGCTGCTCTGCTATTATTCTTCGCACGAATGGCCGCAACCTAAGGGCGTCGGGAACAATCCGGCCAACATCTACTTGGCTTTTCTGACCGTGCGGCACACTGCGGAATAACCTGCTCAAAGCGAAAGAGTGGAAATAGTTTAGTTTCGGGACGGCATTCTCAGCAGTTTCGGCAAGTATAGGCTATTCGCGGCTAGCGATCGTTCTATGACAGGCCGATCAATCGACCGATAAGTGCGCCGCCTCCGGACACTGTGTTCATTCACGGACAGCGATCACCGGCGCTAGCAAAGCCGCTGGTCCCGGATACTCGTCAATTCTGGCACCGTTCCATCTGAGGAACGTTTGATGAAGCACCCGAGATTGGCTTAACTACGTCCCACTTGCCTTAACCTTGGCTCATTCACCGGCGAGACTCTGGTTCAATCTCTTCATCAGTAGCGACATCTCCCTGACTTTGTGTAACGCCTTTACGTTATAATTATGATTGCGCAAGTTCCATGCATGGAGCCGTCCACCGCCCGAAGGATCGACTCCCCTTCCTGACCGGATTCGAGAAAGTCGTAACCTCTCGATCAGCTAACGATGGTTTCTGTCAAAGGCCTCGAAGATGTACTCTCGATGGATCAATTATGTGGCGATGGCATCGTTCTGCGTCTTAGCTGTCAACGTGCCATCGACTGGCGCTGCCGAGCCGAATAGAACTCACGATAACACGATGGATTCTTTGGACGCAAATCCTGCCGACCGCAATACCCTTCAAGCTGTTGAAAGAGCATTGGTGTTTCTTGCGAACGATGCGACGAAATGGCGGAAGGAGCGCGGGTGCGCCACCTGCCATCACGGAACCATGACCGTCTGGGCCTTAAGCGAAGCAAAGAATCAGGGCTATGCAGTTGACGCCGAAGCCTTGGTGAACAACCTACAGTGGACCAAGGACCAATTCGTCCATCGCTTCAGCAAGCCTCGGGACTCACGTTATGGATGGAACCTTGTGAGTGTGCCAGCGATCTATTTGGGAGTGATGTCTCAAAGTTTGCCGATACTCTCACGCGACGAGATCAACCAGGTGGCGGTGCACCTTGCCAGGCACCAGGAAGACGACGGAGCATGGCTTATGCCGCCCCCAACCAACGGCGCGCCGCCTACCTGGGAGTCCCGCGAAACCTTGGCGCTGTTGGCGTACCTGGCGTGGCAACCATACGTGCCGACCGATCCACAAGAGGCGGCCGCAATTCGCGTCAGCCGGGAGAAAGCGTCGGACTGGCTCAGCAAGACCAAGCCAACGGAGACGACGCAAAGCACTGCGCTACGGCTGCTTCTCGACATCCGCAGCGGCAAGCCGGCCACGCAACTCCAGCTAAAGATCGACCAACTCCTTGGCTGGCAGAACGCCGACGGCGGTTGGAGCCAGGCCGTGGACTTGCCGAGCGATGCCTACGCCACAGGGCAAACGCTGTGGGTGCTCAGTTTCGCGGGCGCTGAGACCTGCCGCGCGGAGATCCGTCGCGCGGTCTCGTTCCTAGTGGCCAGTCAGCGAGAAGACGGCTCGTGGTCGATGGTGTCTCGTAATCATCCAGGGATCACGACAACCAGAAATCCGATCCGCAATCCGGTGCCAATCACCTATTTCGGCAGCGCCTGGGGCACGCTCGGCCTGGTGCGTTCCGTGCCGCCGGTGCTGAACCTTGCCGCTAGGCAGCAGCAGGCATTTGACGCGATCCGGAAGTTTTCCGGAACGTATAAAATGGACGAGAATAACCCCGGCAAGCCAGTGATCAGCGTGAACGTGGTCTACGAGGTGGACGACGAAGAGTTGGCGAGCCTAGCGGCACTCCTTACGGCGTTTCCGCAGCTCACAACTCTCCGCTTCAAGTCCCCGCAGCTCAGCGACGCGGGGCTCGTGCATCTCAAACGTTTGTTGCAACTGCGAAGTTTGTCGCTTGAGACGGGAGCGATCACCGATGTCGGCTTGGCGCAGTTAAAAACTTTGACCTATCTCGAAGAGTTGAACCTCAAAGGCACGACGGTCACCGACGCCGGGGTTCAAGATTTTCAGCAAGCAATGCCTAAGACGAAGGTTGAACGGTAGCGCCAAGGAGCGCCGCTCGTTGTCAAACAAACCATCGTGGCACACTCTGGTTATCCCAACCGTTTCCTGGGAAATCTGAAAAACGACCGATACATGAAACGCAAGTAAGCGCAATGTCCGTTCGCGAACAGGCGACGCTGACATCGACCTAGCTACTCTTCCCAGGAACTCGTCATTTCTGGTACCGTTCGATCTGAGGAACCGTTTCTGATTCACTGACTACGCCAACACCGGGGGCGGCAGTCGATTGCCACTTGTTCAAGGAATCTCCGCTCTGGCAGTTGGGATGAAGCGATCGCTGTTAGCGAGTATAATCTCCGGCGAGAAGACTGCGGGATAGCACGGATCCCAGTTCGGCATAGCACCCGATTGGGACTGGTTGGCGATCTGCCCGAAGGATCCAAAACTGTTCCAGACCGCATCCCTTGGCAGATCCATTTTCCGAGGATTCAACGCATGCCGAAAAATGTCATCCTCGCCGCTTCTCTCCCGGCAACCCCCGATCGACTATTCGACATGTACCTCGATCCGGCGGTCCACGCCGCGTTCACCGGCCTTCCGGTGACGATCGACGTGCGTCCTGGGGCGCCGTTTCTGGCGTTTAACGGCCAGCTTTCCGGCACGATACTGCATGTCGAACCGAAGCGATTGATTGTTCATACCTGGCGCTCCGCGAACTGGTCGGCCTCGACTATCGACTCCGTCCTCATCCTCTCGTTCTGGCCCGAACAGGGCAGCGGGCGGATCGAGCTGTCGCACATCAACGTCGCCGACGATGACTTTGCCGGCGTCAGCCACGGCTGGGAGAAATACTACTGGACGCCCTGGCGAGCCTATCTGTTGGCGGGCGGTTGCGAATAAGTATTCATCGCGAGCGTCAACCGCGGCCCGATCCTCGGAAAGTCGTCAATTCCGGCACTGTTCCATATGAGGAACGGTTCTTGACACAGCGTTCAAGTTAGTCGTTCTAAAGCCAACGTCATCTTGCTCGCCAGGGTCGTTCTAATTTGCATTGTCGCAGCACCACGACAACTGTTCGTCGTGATTTTAAAACAGATCGAACGGCAAGCGATGCCACTCGCGGTGTGTCGATCCGGTTGAGAAGCCCAGTTGGACAGGAATACGAAGGGGCATTGGCGAGAGCGACGGAGAACTCATGGCCTGTGGGCAGAAAACCATGCCCGGAATGGCTGTCCGGAGGGAATGCCGAGCCTCAGGATTGCCCAAGGGACTTCATTCTGAACAGGGAGTCAGTCCGCCGACTGGAAGGACGCAAGCCACATTGTTAACATGGAAGACTGTTGCCGTTTGGAGCGTAGCCGAGCGGAGTCTATATGGGAAATCTCGGATCACCCCTCGCCTGCCGTTACTTTGCTAGCCCGCACATTGGTTGCCGATTGCTCCCTGCACATGCCTTGGTATATGAAACGACTCATCCTTATTCTCGCCTTGGGGTTACTCGTCGCGCCGCGGCCGAGCCTTGCCGACAACGGACCTCAGGCCGCCTTGCCCGAGCACCATCGGACGCTGCTGAACAATCATTGCCAAAAGTGTCACAACCGTGAAACTCAGAAAGGCAAGTTTTGCATCGACGAGTTACCGTTTGCCATCACAACGGTCGAAGCGGCCGAGCGCTGGCAAAAAGTGCTCAATGTACTGAACTCGGGTGAAATGCCCCCGGAAGACGAGAAGCAGCCAGAACGAACGGCGAAGGCCGATCTCTTGGCCGATCTGGCGAATGCGATGGTTGCCGCACGGAAGAGCCTTAGCGATCAGAAAGGACTGATCACGATGCGGCGACTTAATCGGCGCGAGTATCGGAACACGCTGCGCGAATTGCTTGGCGTCGAAATCAATGTCAGTGAGTTACCGGCCGATACCGGTACGGGTGGCTTCGACACGATTGGCTCTAATCTGTTTATTTCGGCCAATCAGTTCGAGCAGTATCTAGCTCTCGGTCGCGAAGCACTCAACGAAGCTTTTGACCGGCAGATGGCTACAGACGTCGAGAAACATTTGCGCTACGAGGCCGAGACCTCGACGCCGATCGTCGCCAAGTTTGTTGCCTGCCAAATCGATGCAAGGGAACGGGCGCAGGCGCTGGGTAAAGGCAGTCCAAGAAGCCGCCGCGCGGCCCGAGAACCGCGAGATCGTCGCCCAACTCAAAGAGGAATCGAAGAGTGATGCCATCTTCCGCCGGTCATGGGCAAAGATCGTTGCGCACCTTCGCCCAGATCGTTTGGTTTCGACAAAAAGGGGGAGAACGACGCCGATTTGGCCAACGATTCCTTGGGGGCTGGCTGGCTAGCCTATCACCAGTATTATCTCCAGCAACCGGTTTTGGATCGGGGGGCTTACCTCGGAACGCAAACGCGCCATCCTGCCGAGCTTACGGTTAACTACATTACACTCCTCGTACCATTCGACTGGCCTGTGGGTGACTACGCTGTGCGCGTTTCGTTTAGCGGCGGCCGATGATGCCGCACTGGAACGGCGGTTCTTGGAGTTCGGCATCCATCCACGCAACGGGCGCATGATGAGCACTAACCATGTCACGGGGACGATGGACTCTCCCCAAGTGATCGAGATTCCGCTCACCTTGACTCGCGCGCATGCTGACCGCGACAACCGCACGTTGTACATTCGCGAAAAGGGAAGCTGGGACACCAACGAAGAGGGGGGCCGCAAACGCGACGAAGCGGTCAAACGCAACGGCATCGGCCCCGAACTGGCGTTATGGGTCGATTGGATGGAGATCGAGCCGCGTGCCGACGAGCGGCCAGCCCGAACCCTCGGGTATCACTGCGCTCGGCATCCCGCTCGACGACAAATCTGCCGCACTGGCAATGCCCGACATTCGTGAGGCCTTTCGGCGATTTGCTTATGAAGCCTTCCGCGGAGCCGAGCCACCGGCGAGCTACCTCGATCGCCTCGCAAGTATTTACGACGCACGCCGCAAGTTTGGCGTAAAACACACCGCAGCGCTGCGAGAAACACTGTCGGTCGTATTGGCCTCGCCGATGTTTCTCTATCTGGCCGAGCCAACCGCCGATGAAAAGCATCGGCCGCTGACTGAACAAGAACTCGCCATGCGGCTTTCCTATTTCCTCTCGGGCGCACCCCCTGACGCCACGCTGCGCGACCTTGCACGCCGTGGTGAATTGTCGACGCCCGACGTTCTTGCTGCGCAGACCAACCGTCTGCTCGACGACCCGCGGGCCGACGGCTTCGTCAGGCCGTTTATTTATCAATGGCTGGGGATGGATCGCCTCGACTTTTTCGAGGTCAACCGGCCGATGTATCCGCGCTTCGACGACAGCACGAAGCTGGCCGCTCGCAACGAAGTTTACGAGACCTTCGCGTATCTCCTGCGCGAAAACGCGAGCGTGCGCGATCTACTGAAGGCCGATTACGTCGTCATCAATAGCGTAATGGCTAACTACTACGGGATCGAAGGCGTAAAGGGAGACGCCTTTCAAAGGGTTGCGCTACCTAAGGATTCGCCGCGCGGCGGATTGCTTGGCATGGCAGCCATCCATGTGATGGGGGGCAACGGCGAGCGCACAAGTCCGGTGGAACGTGGTGCATGGGTATTGCGCAAATTGCTCAACGACCCTCCACCTCCGGCACCGGCGAACGTTCCGATGATCGCTCGCCTGGCCGACAAGGTTCTTACCACGCGCGAACGTATGCTCGCTCATCAAGAAGAACCGCAATGCGCCAGTTGCCACCGACAGATCGATCCCATCGGCTTTGGCCTCGAAAACTTCGACGCCGTTCGGCACTGGCGAACCGACGGACAATTACCAAGCGACCGATGCCAACGGCAAGCCCGACCCCAAGGCAAAGAAGACATGGACGATCGATCCTGCCGGCGCAGTTTTACAAAGGCCCTGCCTTCAACAGACTACTTCGAGCTGCGCGACATTATCTGCTCGAAGTCCGACGCCTTCGCTCGCGGCTTCAGCACCGTGCTCATCGAGTATGCGCTCGGCCGCCCCAGCGGCTTCAGCGACCAATCACTGATCGACAACATGCTGCGCCAAGCGGGTAATAAGGACTTTGCCATCCGTGAATTCATCCACGCGCTGGTGAGCAGCATAGAGTTCCACACAAAGTAACCAAGGCTCATGACCATTCGGGACGACCGACAATGAACACACGCCGTCACTTTCTCCAATCCAGCACCGCTCTTATTGCGCTGCCGGTTCTCGACTCGCTCGGCTTTCGTCGCTTTGCCACTGCCGCGGCGCCGGTCGCGCCGCCTGCCAAGCGGTTGGTTTTCCTCAGCTTTGGCTGGGGCGTAACCGAAGCCAGCTGGTATCCCGACATCAAGCAGCCCGGCCCCAACTATGATTTGCCTGCGGGGTTGCAGCCACTCGCGCGGCACAAGTCCGATTTCACCATCATCCAAGGCCTGTGGAACAAGTACTCGAACGAAGGACACTGGGGGAGCACGATGTGGCTTACGGGGGCCAATCGTTACGCCCAGCCAGGACAAAGCTTTCATAACAGCATCTCTGCCGACCAGGTCGCCGCCGAACAGTTAGGCTTGCACACGCGCTTTGCCTCGCTGCAACTCAACGGCAGCGAAGGTGGAGACCTTTCGGGTCACGGGCCGGGGCTTTCGTTGGCGTGGGATGTAAGTGGCAAACCGGTGGGCGGACAGAAAGGTCCGTTGGAGGCCTATCACCGACTCTTCTCCAAGGACTCGGCGCCGATCGAGCAACAAAAAGCCATGCTTGCCCAGACAGCGCAGCGTGCTCGATGCCGTCCTCGATAACGCCCGCTCGATGCAGCGCAGCCTCGGTAAGACCGACTCCGCGAAGCTTGACGAATACTTCCAAGGGATTCGCGACATCGAAACTCGCCTGAGCAAAGACGAGCAGTGGCTTGGCGTGCCTCAGCCGCAAGCCCCGCTCGCCGAACCCAAGCCCGGACTCGCCGGTCGCGAAGAGATCAAGCTCATGTACGACATCATCCTCGCAGCCATGCAAACCGACAGCACGCGAGTTCTCACCTATCGGCAGCCCGTCAACACGCTGCTAACGAGCCTGGATATCAAGGTACATCCGCACGACATGAGCCACTATCACACCACGCTTGGCGAGAAGCTCGACGCCTCGCAACGCCGTGACCTCGCTCAAAGCGAACTACTCGCCGGTTTTATCGACAAGCTAAAGACGACCAAAGAAGCCGACGGTAGCCGCTTGTTCGATAACGTGGCCGTGGCTTATGGCAGCAATATTCGCACGGGCCACGAGCTCAGCAATTGCCCAACGCTGCTCACCGGCGGCGGCGCAGGAATCAAGTTGGGGCGGAACCTTGTCGTCTCGAAGGGGACGCCGCTGTGCAATGCCTGGCTCACACTGCTGCATGGCGTCGGAGTCAAAGCCGAACGCCACGGCGACAGCACGGGCGTAGTTCCGGAACTCGTCGCCTAAGGTGCGTGTCAACCGCCGCTTGGATTGCCGTTGTGAGAGAAAAAGATCGGCTGCTTTTCGCGCGTGTAAAGAGGTTGCTCGCGGTCGATCCCTAGCTTCTGATAAACGGTCGCGGCATAGTCTTCGAGCGTGAAGGCTCGTTCGAGCACATACCGGCGATCGCGGTCGGCCTTGCAAAAATGACCTAACCAGCATAGGTCGCGCGACCACCGAACGGCCCGGCCAACTCTACAACCTGGCCGACGATCTTGGCGAGACGAAGAACCTTTACGCGGAAAAACCGGAAGTTGTCGTTCGGCTCTCGGCAATGCTCGATGAAATCAAGCATCAACGCCGAAGTCACCCCGGACCAAATCCAGAGGATACACTTGTCCGGGCGACTGACGGGAGGCAGTCCTAATTCAGACCTGGGCCGCGCCTCCGTCGACGAAG
Source organism: uncultured Planctomycetia bacterium (assembly GCA_963807715.1). Taxonomy (GTDB): domain Bacteria; phylum Planctomycetota; class Planctomycetia; order Pirellulales; family PALSA-1355; genus CAWECK01. The sequence goes on along the minus strand of CAWECK010000002.1, from coordinate 863,266 downwards.
AGCTCAACACCAGTAATAAGGCTGGCATCTGCTGAAGCCAAGAAGACGACAGCCTTGGCAAGTTCTTCCGGGCGACCGAGGCGACCCATGGGGACGGTCGAAACTAGGGCCTTCATGTCGTCCGGATTGGCGAACATCTGATTGAGCAGCGAGGTATCGACCGGACCCGGGCTAACGGCGTTAGTCGACACTACGACATCGTCAGGTGAGCTGATCTTTCTTGTTTTTTCCGCGCTTACACAATTCGAGCGGCGTCGCATCCAAGAACGGACCAAAGCTGGACTCGCGGCTGCTCGCGCCAGAGGTCGAAAGGATGGACGCGATTCTTGGCGGGGGTGATTAGCTCTTCACAGGTAAAATCGCCACCACCGTACTTGTAGATCGTTCTTGAAACGGAACTGTTACGTAAAACACCCCTAACCGGAGCGTACTCGATCAGCTTAGCCGGCGGCGGCGCAATGCGTTGTGAACGGTGCCCGAATAGTGCAGCGCTTGGCGGGTGAATAGTGCAGCGCTCGGAGGGTGATAGGTTCCTAGTCTACGTAGCGTTTCCGGGGAATGAAAGCGTTTTCCCACTCCTCCTCCGGAGGAGGAGTGGGGTCGCAACAATTGTCACGACGAGTCGGATGGTGACGATTCTTCCTGCTCAGGCACAACCGCCTCGTCCCGGCGCTGGCGGCGGGCATCTTTGAGCCGGTAGCTCTCGCCAGTCGCCTCCAGAATGTGGCAGCGATGCGTTAACCGATCCAACACGGCACCGGTCAAGCGTTCGCTGCCGAGCACCTCGGTCCACTGGCCGAACGGCAAGTTCGTCGTCACGATCACGCTCTGCCGTTCGTACGCAGTGCTGATTACATCGAACAGCAACTCCGCGCCGAGCTTACTGGCCGGCACGTAGCCCAGTTCGTCCAAGACCAACAGATCGAGCTTGGCTAACTGGGCCTTCATCCGCAACAGTTGCCGCTCTTCGCGGGCTTCCATTAACTGCGTGACCAGTTCCGTCACGCGATAAAACCGAACTTGATAACCGCGATGGCAGGCTTCGATCGCCAAGGCGGTCGCCACGTGGGTCTTGCCCGTGCCTGGATTGCCGATCAAGATCACGCTCGCGCGCTGCTCAATATACTGACAACGCATCAATTCCGCGACCAACAGCCGATTGAGCGACGGCTGGGATGCGAACTTGAAATCATCGAGCGTCTTGTGATTGGGGAACCGCGCGAATCGCAGTCGCCGCTGCGCTGCGTTTCTCCCGATCGAGCAGTTCCATCTCACACAGTTGCAACAAGAACGCCAGGTGATCCACGTTCTCCTGGGCACAACGCGTGGCCAGCTTTTCGCACTCGTCGTGCATCGTCGGCAGTCGCAGCATTTTCAAGTGATGCTGGAGCAGTACCAGGCTTTTGGTTTCGATCGACTTCATCGGTCACCTCCTGGCAGCAAGCAGGCGTAGTGCTCCAAGTGCGGCGGCGGAATCTCGTGACCTTGCAGATGTGGCCGGCCATCCAGGCTGAACCATTGCGATGGCTGTTCGCGCCCTTGCTCAGCCAAGAGTCGAATGGCATCGACCGTGATCGCACCGATCGCCAAGGCACGCTCGATCGCGCGAGTCAACTCGGCCAGCTTCAGCGTCTCCAACAACCGCAGCACGCGGATAAATTCACGTCGTCCATCGGACTGGCGTTCTCCTTCAAGCCGACGCCTGAGCACGTCGAAACAGTCTGGCAGATTCCAGTCCGCCAGCGGCCGCGCGAAGTCCAATGAGCCCGGCTTGCGCTCCAAAAGAGCCAGATAATGCAGCGGATTGTAATGCACGTTTTCGCGTGCCCAATCGCGCGGATGACGAGCAACGACCTGATCGTTGACGACCAGTCGCACCTCTTGAATGCCGCCGACTGCCGTCACGTGGTGATGCGCATAGGCCGTGGGCACCGAGTAATCGTTCGTGTCGAACCGGACTAGCGACAGCGAATTGGCCTTGGCCGGCTCGACGCGTCGGGCTTCAAAGGACTGCTTTGGTAGCGGCAACAACGCACGCTGCTCTTCTTCCAACAGTCCCTGCTTGGTCGTGGGCTGACCTCGCAAGCGACGTTGCAGATCGTCCCGACAGGACTGAACCAACTGCTCATTGAACTCCTCCAGATCATCGATCTGCGGAACCGGCACCATGAAGTTGCGACGAGCGAATCCGACCGAACCTTCCACGTGCCCTTTTTCATTGGCGCGACGCACGAGACAAAAATGATGCTCAAACAGGAAGTGGCTTTCCAACCGCAAGAACTCCTTCGTCGGCGTATCGCCGCGCCGGCCGACGAACTTCGATACGGCGATGCGGCTGTTGTCGTAGCTGATCCGAGTGGGCACGCCGCCGAAGAATTGGAATGCCCGACAGTGTCCTTCTTGGAACGTCTCGGTGCATTCGCGGGGAAACACCTGGCAGAAGAAGGCGTCGCTAAACGGCAGCGCCATCACGAAATAAGCTACCTTCGTCTCTTGGCCTTGCAGTCGGACGGTCGCTTCGCCGAAGTCGACCTGAGCCTGGCCCGCTGGATGTGCGAGCGGCATGAACACCTCGGCCGTGCCGGCCCGCCAAGCACGCACCGCGTCGCCGACCACGCTGATCCCGCCGTCGTACTCATGCTCCGCGCACAGTCGATCGAAGATCCGCTTGATCGTGTGGCGTTGCTTGGGTGGGGCTGTTTTATCTTGTTTGAGAATCTCGTGGATGATCGGCAGCACCCGATCGAGTTTCGGCTTGCTACGCGGCTGACGTTGCCGATAGCCCGGCGGCTCTTCGTGGTTGAGAATCTTCTTCAGCGTTTTCCAGTGCAGCTTGTATTCTTCACAGATCGCTCGCTTGCTCTTCTGCTTGGTCAGCACCAAGCGACGGATTTCGGTCCATTGGTCCATTTCGTCGTACACTCATGTTTCTCGCGGTTCGTAGGGCTTGTGACGGATTTACCGTCGCAAGTCTTCCTCACGAATCCGCGAATCAGGCCATGAGCGCTGCACTTTTCGACCGACCGTCGGCTACCCGCCAAGCGCTGCACTATTCGGGCACCGTTCACATGCGTTCGCGCACAGTTCATCGATGTGCACCTGCACCGCCTGTCGGTCGCGCCGACGTAACTGGCATTCGCACCGCGTGCCGAACTTTATGTCCCAAAACGGCTCGAGCGAATATTCTGAGTTTTAATACCCACTGCTGTTTGGGGGGCTATTACGTGGGCAATGTCCTGGCGGTGCGATCGAAGAAAACAACGGTTGAATGAGCGCACCTCAGGACAAAATATCTGTCTGGAAGCGTGCCGTGTGCCAACTATTATGTCCGGCGGGTGACAAGATTTGTGTCCGAACCGCACCTAAGTCGTTTGGCATCGGTGCCACTTTGGACAACATTTATGTCCGGCACCAGTGTGGTGTTGGACATAAACATGTCAATTCAGACATAAAAGCTGTCAAGGTGGGACACAAATGTTGTCAACACAGTAGCATGCACGCCCACGTGATTTGACGACGTGCCGAAATTGGCCCGGAGTCCGGACGTCACCTCGCCCCGCCGCGCTCCTCGGACGAGAGTGGGCGATTCTGCGTCATCTCCGACTTGAAATCGCCCATGCTGTTCCAATAAGTGGTCTTGTCGAGATCCACCTCGGCAAGGATCACGCTGTTCCACTCCTTGGCCACTGCCAATGTCTCGCCATAGGGGTTGTAAACGGCCGTCTGCATCCAGTTTGTCGAACTGTCGGTATACGTGCTGCTCACCACAAATACTTGGTTCTCGCAGGCCCGCACGAGCCAGCAGCGGGTTGCACCCGGCGACCGGCCAGGCAATTACCTCCGCGCCCGATTCGACAGCTCGCGGGCGACTTCGGGAAAGAACCCGTCGTAGCAAACCATCATGCCCAACTTACCGAACCGAGTCTGAAAGACCGGATATTCGTGACCCGGATAGACTCCGACCTCATTCTCGCCGCGCGGTAGTGTCACCTTGCGATATTTGCCGGCAATCTTGCCGTCGGGCCCTAACAACACCGCCACATTGTAAATGAGCGATCCATCGCGCTCGCACAGTCCAGCAACAATGTAAAGATTGTGCTCGCGGGCCAGCCGGCCGAAGTAATCGGTCGAGGGGCCGGGCATCGGCTCGGCCGCTTCGGCATAACTCAGGCCCGTGCCGTATTGCGTTAGCGTCTCCGGCAGCACGACGAGGTCAGCCCGCTGCCGGACGGCGTCCTGGATCAGCGGCTCAAAAAGCCTGCAGTTTTCGGCGGCCGTCTTTTTTCCCGACGGCCGGAAATGCACGGCAGCCAGCCGCACCCGCCGTGCCGCGGGCGGTGAAGTCTGGGTCAGCGCAATCTCCGCATACTCGATCCTGGCCCCAACAGCCCACCTCGATTGCAGATCGATAGTTGCACGCGTGGCCATCTTGGGCGCATGAAAGACGCCGCCGACTTCGGTCCAGCCTTCGGACACACTGCCGCGCTCGACGGAATAGTCGGGCTGGGCCTGGCCTACGGTCCCGGCCATATAACCGGCGCTAGCGGGTTCGTCGCGCGACACCTTTCGCCCTTTGTCGTCGCTCCATTCGATCTTCGCGATAGCACTACGCCGAGACACGGCGACGTGTTCGAGACGCCGAACGCAGGCAAAACGATACCAGTTGCCCCCGACGATCGGAAATTCCTTTGTCCAGTGACCGTCGAGCCCCTCGCGCACGTCGGAGTCGATGATCAATGAGCCTTTGCCAGACGGACCACCGCTCGGGTCGACGGAGAAATTCGGCCGCAACTCCGCGCGCGGCGAGGAGCTTGTCCAGCCGTCCCGTGCTTCGGGCGTGCCGGCCGAACTCCACAATGTTCCGCAAAACCAACAGCACACGGTCAGGGCCAGAGTTTTGACGTACTTCATGAATTGACCTTATCGGGAACGGAGACTCGTGGACTATGTGAGCATGCCTTAGCGACCGTCTGTGGGCAGAGTATTCGCCCGCAAGTCGCACCTAGGCCTTAACCAAGCGTAGCCCCTTGGGCATTTTCGGAGGCGGCGCAAAAAAACTCGAAATCCTTCGGTGATTTCCGGCGTATTAGTGATTGTCAGAAAACAACACGCCGCAACTCAAGGAGGATTTCGAGTGAATGCCAGTATCCGCAAATCCCTGGCCCGATGCAAGCGTCGCATCCAGCACCGGTTGCGTCTGAAGCAGTGGCCCGACCAGCCGCGGCCCATGTTCCAGGCCAGCAACATCCGCTATGAGCGTGCCGAGCGCACACGCGGCTTGGCGGCGGGCGGCATTGGCGCAATCCACCTGCTGGCTCAGCGGGTGGGCCTGGTCCAGGAGATCGACCGGCGTCTGCACCTGCTGAAATATCATCGTCCGTATCATGAAAGCGATCATGTGTTGAACATCGCCTACAACCTGCTGGCCGGCGGTTCGCGATTGGAACATTTGGAACTGCGGCGTAACGACGAGGTGTACCTGGACGCGCTGGGCGTCAGCGCATTCCCGATCCCACCACGGCGGGCGACTTCTGTCGCCGCTTTACGCTCGATGACGTGGACGATTTGACCACGGCCATCAACCAGACGCGGCTCAACGTCTGGCGACAACAGCCCGACAGCTTCTTCGACGAGGCGACCTTGGACGCCGACGGCACCATCGCCGCGACCACCGGTCAGTGCAAATTCGACATGGACATCAGCTACGACGGCCAGTGGGGCTATCATCCGCTCATCGTATCGCTAGCCCAGACGGGCGAGCCGTTGTTCCTCGTCAATCGCCCCGGCAGCCGACCGAGCCACGAAGGGGCAGCACACTGTTTGGACCGGTCGATCGCGCTGTGTCGGCAGGCCGGCTTCCAGAAAATCACCTTGCGCGGCGACACGGATTTTACGCAAACCGTCCACCTGGATCGCTGGGACGCGGCGGGCGTGGAGTTCGTCTTCGGCATCGACGCCATGCCGAATCTGCTGGAAATCGTCGAGCAATTGCCCCCATCCGCCTGGCTGCCGCTCGAACGCCCGCCCAAGTATGAAGTGCGCACCAAGCCGCGGGCCAAGCCCGAGAACTATAAAGAAGAGATGGTCATTGCGCGGGAGTTCGAGAACATCCGCTTGCTGCGGGAAGATGTTGCCGAGTTCGACTACCGGCCCGTCGCCTGCCGCAAGACCTATCGCGTGGTCGTGGTTCGCAAGCACTTGTCGCACAGCAAGGGTCAGCAGTGGCTGTTCGATGATACCAAGCCGCGATTCTACCTGGCCAATGACCGAGACAGCTTGCCGGCGGCCGTGGTGCGCAAGGCGAACCGGCGTTGCAACCAGGAGAATCTGATTGCCCAGTTGAAGGGCGGCGTGCGGGCGTTGGACATGCCGGTCGACAATCTGGTGAGCAATTGGGCCTACATGGTGATGGCCGCGTTGTCTTGGACGCTCAAGGCCTGGTCGGCGCTGCTGCTGCCGGAGACGGGCCGCTGTTCGCACAAGCTCCAGAGTGAAAAGCTGGCGCTGTTGAAGATGGAGTTCAAGACGTATGTGAACGCCTGGATGCAGATGCCCTGTCAGATCATCCGCGGCGGACGGCGAATCGTCTACCGGCTATTGTCGTGGAATCCGTGGCAAGCGGCGTTCTTGCGGTTGGTCGACCGTTTGCAGCGACCGCTACGATGTTAGCACGGAATAACTTGAAGCCGGAGTCTGGACGCTCCGGTCCGCCGCGGCCCCTAAGTACGAGAAAGATTCCTGCTGATGCCCGATCCGACAACCCGAAGCCTTTCGCCGTCGCCGCTAGGCGTCCGCAGGCTGACGCTGCGCCGCCACGGGCTACGGAAACTCCCACAACAAACCCTTCCGCGTTCGCTTGTTTAAGGCCTAGGGCGGGGCTCGAGCGATTTTACACGCCAGTTACGCCGAGGAGAGGACTGGTTTCCTATATTCCGGGTCAGTTGTTCACGGAGCCGCATCCTGGAACTGATCTGGCAACATGCCGCGCACGGTTCCGATGATCAGGTCCTCGATTTGCGAGGCGAAGTGCGTGGGCCGATCGTAATAGTACATTGCACCGTCGACTTCATATCCTCCCTCCGCCAGCACGCGTTTCGAGGCAATATAGCACGGAGCATCGTTGGCGTAGGCCGTGACCCACAGATGCTTCCCCTTGAATTCCCGTTTCAGGCGTAGGGCATAGTCGACCACTACCTCGCCGGGTAGAAACACCATGGTAAGTTCGTCGCCAAATCGCCACGTTTGGATGCAATAGGGGAGCGTCGTTGGCAACTTCTCGCCGCGATCGATCCGTGCCAGTTGGACCTTTGCATGATAGGCGATGGGACCCTTCTGTTGCGTGCGCTGCACCCATTCGTCACGCATCGGCAAGGTATCGAACGGCAACTCAATGCACTTGCGTTGTGCCGTCAATGGGCCAGTGATCGGCGCCAAGGGGCTGGCGAGCAGCCGCTTGGCCTCGCGTGCGATATCGCCGCCATTCTGGACGGCGTGGCTTAGCTCCGTGCGCGGTTGCGGATTGGCGTCCGCACCGCAGCCGATGGCGACCATCGCGATCGCGCCGGGATTTTCGCGCTCAATAATTTCCTGGGCGTAGCCGGCCCAGTCGCCGCAGATCTTGTTGTAGTTTCCACCCAATGTCGTACAGTGACAGGCATAGTTCACTAGGGTCGCCCGCAGCATGCCATCGGCATCGGTCACGCGCAATAGGGGTAGGCTCTGGTCGGTGGGTCCGGCCGAGGCAATACCGAAACCGCTCCAATGTCCATTCTTCAAATTGCGCCGATTTACGGCAAAGCCAACATGGCCTTCGGCCCAAGCCAAGCGACCCGGTTTGCGGTCCACTAGCGCCCGCGACGCGACCTGCTCGAGATGATCGGTGAGTTCGTGCGTATAACGATCGACCCGTTCTTGTTCGGCGGAAGAAAGCTCACTGCCGAATATCAACGGCGCGACGTTTGACAGGCAGGGAGCACAATGCGTGTGCGACGAGCAAATATTCAATCGCTCGGGAGGAAGCTTGCACTTATTTCCTAAACGGGAAAGAACTTGGTCAAACATCGAGGCCGGCACTCCCAAATTGTCGACCGTGATCAAAACGGCCGGTCCCTCTTGGTCGTTGCCAATGGCCAGCGCCTTGGCCCACAGACGCTGCTCGACGCCTTCGGATTCCGTCTTGCGGTTGCCATACCCGGTCAGCGCACCGCGTACATCGGCGTGATGTCGACTCGAGCGACGCCCAAGTCGATCAGTTGGTCAGCCGCTCGCAAGTCCGGTGCGCATGCGACAAGTGACGAAATGCCAGCGAGCCAAGTTGCCAGGATACGCGCAGAATGAGTCATCGTGTTGATCTCCGTTCGGCATTCTTATCCGCTCTCTTGTTTGTACCGCCTGAAGTCATCTTCTAGGCCTTAAACAAGCGAACGCGGAAGGGTTTGTTGTGGGAGTTTCCGTAGCCCGTGGCGGCGCAGCGTCAGCCTGCGGACGCCTAGCGGCGACGGCGAAAGGCTTCGGGTTGTCGGATCGGGCATCAGCAGGAATCTTTCTCGTACTTAGGGGCCGCGGCGGACCGGAGCGTCCAGACTCCGGCTTCAAGTTATTCCGTGCTAACATCGTAGCGGTCGCTGCAAACGGTCGACCAACCGCAAGAACGCCGCTTGCCACGGATTCCACGACAATAGCCGGTAGACGATTCGCCGTCCGCCGCGGATGATCTGACAGGGCATCTGCATCCAGGCGTTCACATACGTCTTGAACTCCATCTTCAACAGCGCCAGCTTTTCACTCTGGAGCTTGTGCGAACAGCGGCCCGTCTCCGGCAGCAGCAGCGCCGACCAGGCCTTGAGCGTCCAAGACAACGCGGCCATCACCATGTAGGCCCAATTGCTCACCAGATTGTCGACCGGCATGTCCAACGCCCGCACGCCGCCCTTCAACTGGGCAATCAGATTCTCCTGGTTGCAACGCCGGTTCGCCTTGCGCACCACGGCCGCCGGCAAGCTGTCTCGGTCATTGGCCAGGTAGAATCGCGGCTTGGTATCATCGAACAGCCACTGCTGACCCTTGCTGTGCGACAAGTGCTTGCGAACCACGACCACGCGATAGGTCTTGCGGCAGGCGACGGGCCGGTAGTCGAACTCGGCAACATCTTCCCGCAGCAAGCGGATGTTCTCGAACTCCCGCGCAATGACCATCTCTTCTTTATAGTTCTCGGGCTTGGCCCGCGGCTTGGTGCGCACTTCATACTTGGGCGGGCGTTCGAGCGGCAGCCAGGCGGATGGGGGCAATTGCTCGACGATTTCCAGCAGATTCGGCATGGCGTCGATGCCGAAGACGAACTCCACGCCCGCCGCGTCCCAGCGATCCAGGTGGACGGTTTGCGTAAAATCCGTGTCGCCGCGCAAGGTGATTTTCTGGAAGCCGGCCTGCCGACACAGCGCGATCGACCGGTCCAAACAGTGTGCTGCCCCTTCGTGGCTCGGTCGGCTGCCGGGGCGATTGACGAGGAACAACGGCTCGCCCGTCTGGGCTAGCGATACGATGAGCGGATGATAGCCCCACTGGCCGTCGTAGCTGATGTCCATGTCGAATTTGCACTGACCGGTGGTCGCGGCGATGGTGCCGTCGGCGTCCAAGGTCGCCTCGTCGAAGAAGCTGTCGGGCTGTTGTCGCCAGACGTTGAGCCGCGTCTGGTTGATGGCCGTGGTCAAATCGTCCACGTCATCGAGCGTAAAGCGGCGACAGAAGTCGCCCGCCGTGGTGGGATCGGGAATGCGCTGAGCGCCCAGCGCGTCCAGGTACACCTCGTCGTTGCGCCGCAGTTCCAAATGTTCCAATCGCGAACCGCCGGCCAGCAGGTTGTAGGCGATGTTCAACACATGATCGCTTTCATGATACGGACGATGATATTTCAGCAGGTGCAGACGCCGGTCGATCTCCTGGACCAGGCCCACCCGCTGAGCCAGCAGGTGGATTGCGCCAATGCCGCCCGCCGCCAAGCCGCGTGTGCGCTCGGCACGCTCATAGCGGATGTTGCTGGCCTGGAACATGGGCCGCGGCTGGTCGGGCCACTGCTTCAGACGCAACCGGTGCTGGATGCGACGCTTGCATCGGGCCAGGGATTTGCGGATACTGGCATTCACTCGAAATCCTCCTTGAGTTGCGGCGTGTTGTTTTCTGACAATCACTAATACGCCGGAAATCACCGAAGGATTTCGAGTTTTTTTGCGCCGCCTCCGAAAATGCCCAAGGGGCTACGCTTGGTTAAGGTCTAGGTGCGGTCGGTGTACCCGTCCCAATTGGTTGCCAAGCATATCATACAGCTCCCAGCGTTAGGCTTAAAGTCGCCTGGCTCAGGTTCATTGTTTTGGCCGTCGGCGTGGGCGCCGCCGGTTGAGTTGCGATAAGATGGGTGCGAATCAGGCTCTGCAACAATCCGCACTCGGCCATTCCGCGTCGTGAGACCAATGTCATCCTTAGCAGTCCATTGGTGTGTCATGAGAAGTCTAGATGATCTAATAAGAAAGGTCCTTGTCCGGAGAATTACTCGTTTCCCGGTAGTTTCTCGAGTGACAGTTGACGCCTGATTCAGCCCTTGTTCGGAAACCTCAAGATCGTTGTGAATTAAGGCGCGGCTGAGTATTTTGACCATGCGCCAACCCGCGGATGTGACCGAGGACCCAGAGAATCGCAAGGAAATGCTTCATGGTTCGGCGGTCTTTTTCGATGTCTTGTTTGGGGCATCCTTCGAGCCTCCGACAGGCAAGCCGACTCCAGCGTCGCGGGTGAAGCTGTCTTGCAAATGTGTCCAGAGCGCTGCCATGTCGCGAACGCGTTCGGGTTGCGCGACGGCGAGGTTGTGTTGTTCGCAGCGGTCCGTCACCAGATTGTAGAGTTCCCAGGCGTTCTCATCCTCGCGGGCGGAGACGAGTTTGTAGTCCGCCACGCGCAGACGCGGTTGCCTTCGTGGTTAAAGAAAACATGGTCGTGCGTGACACTGCCATCCTTTGCGAACGCGGGCACGAGACTGCGGCCGGGGAATGGCGGCGCGCCTTCTGGCAGTTCCGAATTGGCACCCGCAAGTTCACGTAGCGTGGGGACGAGGTCGATGACGTGGCCTACGTCGTGCCGGAGTTCGCCATGCGCGGCGATCCCCTTAGGCCAGTGCACAATGAATGGCGTGGAGATGCCCCCTTCGTGCGTCCAGATTTTGTGGCGGCGGAACGGGGCGTTACCCGCGTCGACCAGCCAGGCCCAAGGCACAAAAAGGAGGCGGCGGAACCGGGCGAAGCAGCACGGTCATGGCCATCGCCGCGGACCATAACCGTAGCGTCTGTACCGTTGTCGGAAAAGAACATGATGATCGTGTTGTCCCAGGCACCCATCGCGCGCACCTGATCCAGCACGCGCCCGATCTCGGCATCCATGCGGTCAATCATCGCGGCGTGAATGGCCATTTTCGTGGCTTGGAACTGTTTCTGCTCATTGGTCAATCGCGCCAGGGAACGGCGTGTTCCACCTCGCCCGGGCCAAGTATCTCCAAAACATCGGGCTTGAAATAACGCGGCGTGAATGTTGTCTCCAGCGGCGCAAGGTCACAATGGACGATCCCCATTTCACGCAGTTTTTCCCAGCGATTCTCGCGCACTTGATCCCAGCCTTTGACGTAATTATCGCGGTAGCGAGCGATATCTTCAGGCGGAGCCTGCAATGGAAAGTGTGGCGCCGTAAACGCCAGGTAGGAAAAGAATGGTTGCGGCGCATGCTTCTCGGCGTGTTCCTTCAAGCAACGGATCGCATGATCGGCGAAGGCGGTTGTCGTGTAGTAACCGCTATCCTTTGTCACCAATGGCAGCGGTTGGTCGTCTTCGAGGATGCGCTGCGGATTGAAATTCCGGTTGTGATCCTCCAAATCATACGAATGATCGAAGCCAGCGTCGGCCATCGGTTTGGGCGCGCCGTTGACGTGCCATTTGCCGGAATGGTAGCTGCGATAGCCGAGTGGCTTGAGCAATTGCGGCAGAGTGCGTGTCCATTGCGGAAGTCGTCCCTGCGGCGGATCCATGCGAATCTGCTGCGGATAGTAGCCGGTGATGAAAGCGCTGCGAGTGGGCCAGCAGCGCGCGGTGTTGTAGAACTGAGTGAACCGCAGCCCATCATTTGCGAGGCCATCCAGGCGCGGCGTGCGGATATCCGAACCGTAGCAGCCAATGTCCGAGAAACCGAGATCATCGGCGAGGATGACGAGAATGTTGGGTTTGTGTTTCGAGACTGGCGCGGCGGCGTGTGCCGGAAGGATGGCGGCGGCAATGAACGCGAGTAGGATGAGGTTACGTGTCATGGAGTACATTCTGTTTGAAATGGACTTGAGGAAAACTCTAGCTCGGACTCGAGGTCAGTTTAATTACAGGCTCCCCGCCGCGCGACTTTCGAATGATTCGTGCCGCTTGTTTCTTTTGGACCATCAGTCGCCGCATCAAGAAAGTCCGCGATGCCGCCCCGGTGGCGGAGTCTGAATTCCGACGAGTACGAGGTCAGGCTATTGTAGCTATCCGAGCGCGAATGTGCCGAAACTCACTGCTTCTTCGTTACTGGCGGAGCCGGGGCGGTGGGATCTTCCGTTGGGCCGCCGTGCCACAGGGGAGCGATGTTTTTGGCGTTCCATTGTTCCCAGTCGCGGCTGAGCTGAGCGACGACCTGCGGCTGAGATGCGGCCAGATCATGCTGTTCCGCCGATGTCGTTTGACAAATCGTAAAGCTGCCAGCCGCTATTCTTCTTCTCGTCGAAGTCTCGCCAGTCGACAAGTTTCCATTGACCGCGGCGGATGGCCTTCTGTGGGCCGAATCGCCAGTAAAGCGACGCATGTGGCAAGGCTTTGTTTACACCCATGAGATGCGGCAGCAGATTTACTCCGTCGCAATCCGCCGGGGCCTGAATGCCTGCCGCCGTGACGGCCGTGGGCAAAACATCCAAAGCGATGACGGGATGCTCGTACACCTTGCCTGCTGGGAGCGTGCCGGGCCAGGAGATGAAGAACGGGACCCGGATGCCACCTTCGAGCGTCTGACCTTTGTCGCCGCGTAGCGGAGTGTTAACGCCCGTGTTGTATGCCAGGAACGGCTTATGGCCCGAGCCGCCGTTGTCGCTGAAGAAGAAGATCAGCGTGTCTTTGTCACGCCCCGTCTCGCGTAGATGCGTTGTGACTCGGCCAATGGCGTCGTCGAGCCCCAACAGCAACGAAAGATAACCGCGACGAGTCCGGATCGGTGACGCTGGCAGGGATGCGGTCCTTGTGTTTCTCCACAATCTCCAGCGGCGTGTGAACGGCATTGTAGGCCAAGTACAGGAACCACGGCTTTGCGGCTTGGCGATCCATGAAGGCGATCGCCTCATCGGTGAATAGATCGGTGGTGTAGCCGTCGAGCTTTTGCACCTCACGGCCGCGATAGATCATGTCGTGCGAATGGGCGGAGCCGAACACGGCCTCGGCATCCTGATGCAGGATGAAGTTGTGACCGCCCACGAGAAAGCCGAAGAATTCATCGAAGCCGCGTGACTGCGGATGATGGGCGGGACTGAACCCCTGATGCCATTTGCCAACCAAACCCGTCGCGTAGCCCGCGTCGCGCAGACGATCGGCAATAGTCCGTTGATCGAGTGGCAGGCCGAGTTTAGCTTCATCGCCGATGTGCGGATTGAACTCGTGGCCGAAACGGGTCTGGTAACGCCCGGTGAGAAGCCCGGCACGCGAGGGGCTGCAATAAGGTGCCGAGACGTAACCGTTGGTGCAGCGGACGCCGGAGGCCGCCAAGGAGTCGATGTTGGGCGTCGGCACGATCTTGCCGCCGTGAACGCCGATGTCGGCGTATCCCAGGTCATCTGCGACGATAACGAGGATATTGGGCTTGTCGGCGGCCAACGCTGAGTTATAGCAAAGGAAAAGTGCGACGACGAATGCGAAGAGGTATTTCATGTAATTGTTGGGGCTGGGGTCTTGGTCATCACCAGGACCGGCATTTCGCCAGGAGATCAAACTTCAAACACGATGTTGTGATTGTACCCACTATCTGGCCCCCCTAAAAACTCGTCGGTAGGATCGACGTAAAGCCTTGCCCGATCCTACCGGCAAGTTTTTAGGAGGGAAACCGTCGCTGGCCAACAAGACCACGCTGCGAGTCACTGCCCGGGCACACGGATTGCTTCTACTCGGCTGACGTTTCGAGGTCGAACATGTTCAGCGTGCCATGATTCGCCGTTTTTGGCCTCGCTGCCATAGTTTGACCATGCGGGCCAACCCCGCCGCGCTGGAGAATCTTGTTATTGCCGGCCGAGGTTCTTGCCGCGAACCATCGCCGGAGGCCGCGACTGGGATCGTTCGTGGTGGGACCAGTCCGCACCCTCCGGATCATGCTCGCGCAACCAGGAGCGTAATGGTACATCGCCGTCGGCCGGGTCGTAGGTACCGTTTGCCGAGAGGCTTTCTCCTAGGATTTGCCGGCGAACCGGATCGAGCTGCCGATAAAGGTGGGCGACGGTCATCTGGTCTTTCGGCCGCAGCCAGCGATAGCCATAACCGCACCAGACCACTTTGCGCGTATGGTTCCATAAGTTGGGGCTGCGTGAGTGCCAGATGCGCCGGTCAATTAACAATGCCGTGCCGGGACTGACGCAAATCGGCTCGGCGCCCTCGGGGTTCGAGACGCCGTCCGCGGGGCAATCGATTTCGTCATGCAAATGCGAGCCGGGGATGATGAGCGTGTTGCCCCGGTCCGGTTGACCGACATCGGTCAGGTAATACCCGATCTTGAGCGACAACCGTGGACGTGGGTGCGTTTCAATTTCGTCGTTCACGCGCATGCTGTCTTGATGCCAGGACACTCGCCATTTGAGAGCTGCCGCGTCTGCAGGCGGCGTCATGTCGACATGCGAGTGGTACATATAAATGTTCCATCCCAGAATGCCCCAGACTTTGGGAAACGTGGTCGGCCAATCAATCAGGTCCACGAAGGCCGGATCTTCGTGGATGATGTTGGTAACCGACAGAAGCTTGTCGCACGTCTGGGCAGTCCGCTCACGGGCTTCGATGCGATCGACCGCTTCGACCAACCGACAGGTCATGGAGACGTCCAGAGCATCCTCTACGATCAGGTAGCCGTTCGAGTTGAAAAACTCGCGTTCCGCCCGCGTAAGGCGGTGTGCCAAACATTCCACATTCATGCTACTGCGCTCCGTTTCTTGTTCGTCCAGCTTTTGTGTTTGTCCGGTGTACTGATCCAGCGATTCTTGATCGAGGTTCACTTGCCTTTGCCAGACGAGATGGGCCCCATTATTGCGGTGGATGTTGTTTGAGAGTCGGCTCCTCTGGTCAAAAACGCGAGCAGGTCCCGCAACTCACTGTCGGTGAGCGACGAGACCACTCCCACGGGCATCAGTGATGTTTTCGATTCCATGCGCTCCTCAATGTCATCATTTTGGAACGTGCGTTCCTTGCCGGTGGCATCGCGGAATACATCAACGTGCGATGAACGCAGCAGGATGCCGCTGAAGACGGTGCCGTCTTTGAGCCGCAAGATCGTGTGATAGAACTGCGGCGCGATCTCGCGACTAGGCTCGAGAATGGATCGCAGGATGTTGGTTCGGTCGCCTTGCTGTGCGACGAGGCTAAGGTCGGGGCCGACGACGTTGCCGCGCCCGCTATAGCGATGGCAGGTAGCACACAAGGCGATCCGCGGGTGAAAAAAGATGCGGCGTCCGGTCTCGGCGTTCACTTTGCCGGGCAGCGCGTCAAGACGTTTTAGCCATGCCGCCGTATCATCAAGGCCTGGTCGGCTTACATTGATCGAGGTGGGATCGAGCAGGACCGTCACCAACTCAGCCGTTTCAGGGCGGCGATGTGCCAGGTCGTTGAGCGACTTCTGTTCCACGGCATCCAGCGATGACAAACGCAAGGCACGCAGGGCCTCATCGCGGATGGTAGCATTGTCATGGGCGGCAAACGCCAACAGCAACCGCCGATGCTCTGGTTTCGCCGACGATGTGAGACCGACAATGGCCTCTGCGCAGCTCAGAGGTTTGGGCCTCATTGTTGGCGATTTCGGCGAGTGTCACGCGCGCATCGTCGGCATTGCGCGCCACGAGTGTGCGAACGACTTCAAGCGAGAGCACGGGATCATTTGCCGCGAGCAGTTCTCGCAGCGTCGACACGGTGATCTTGGCGTGCGTCGCTGGTACGAGGCGTAGCGCGTACCCTTTCAGCGCGCGGGTGTGGCGGCATTCGTCACACGGTTGACCAGCATTTCCACGTCGGTAATGCCAGCCTCCGGTTTGCCATGTAATGTGTTCGAGGCGGCGAGCACCGCTTCAAAGAGCCGGTAGTCAAGATCGGGCTGGGTGAGCATTTGCTCCACATCGGGACTGAAATTAGTGAGCACGGCGTCGGCGATCCACCGCAGGCATTCGAATCGCACCTCGGGATCGGCGTCGTGGAGCAGCAGTCGCACCCACTTGTCGTCGCTGAGATTCACGCGGCGCAGCGCGACGAGCGCCCACACGCGATCTTTGGCAGGCAACGAACGCACCGACTCCGGTGACCACAATGCGCTCTCGCGAGTAAGCGCCGTTAGCGCAGCATCGGACAGATAAGGATCACTGCCGCGCGCATGCTCGAAAAGCTGCTCGACGCTTAGCTTGGCGCGTCCCTCACGCAGATTCTTCGCCAGACGTGCGGCCTCGTTCATCGGTTCTCGGGTCGGCTTGACCCAGGCGGCCTTGTCTTGCTGAATCTCCAGCTTCCACAATCGCCCGCGATTGTGAATCGAATATGAACTGAAAACCCAGTCGGCGAGATAAAACGCGCCATCCGGTCCCCGCGTCATACAAACGGGACGAAAGAAATCGCTGCCACCCAGCAACTCGACGCGCTGCGACGTGTAGCCCGCTCCTCTGCGCACGAGTGGGAAGTAATCAATGCGGTGATTGCTCCACGACGGAATCAACACACCGCCGCCCAATTCAACCACGGCGCAGGGCCCCTCGCCCGATGGATGAATCATTCCGAGCGTTCCCCGTAGTTCGCCATTCCAGGCAACAAACGGATGCACCGGCGCATCGCCATATGCCTTCTGGAAGCCATAGTCTGCGCCTTCGATGATGTTCAGTAACCGACACGGCGGACGGCTGCCTGGATCGTTGTCGGCAGCAAACATCTCGCCATCGTCGCGAACCAGCAGCCCGAAGGGATTCCAAAAACCGCGCGCGATGCGGCACAGTCGCGTGCCATCGGCGCGGCAGCGAAACACGCCCCCTTCGCCACGTCCAGTCACCTTCAGGCCGTCGCGAGAGGTGAGCGTCCAGTCCTTCGCGACGTTTTCGCCCAGGGAGAACACCAATTCTCCATCCGGATGCCACGCCATGCCGGAAAGTCCGTTGTGTGGATAATCGGCTACGGTGTCGAGCGTCGCCAAGTTTTCCTCCACATCGCCCACGCCATCGCCATTGGTGTCCCTTACGCGCAGGATGCGATCGCGCTCCGCCAAATACACCCAGCCATCGGGGCCGAGCTTGATTTGCATCGTCGCATCGGTTTTGTTGTAAAAGACACGTCGGTTCTTTCCGTCAATATCGAATACGAGAATCTCATCATGCTCCGGACCCGCGTAGTTCAACGGGCGGAAGTGGGTATGACACGCCACCAGCCAGATACTCCCCTTCGCATCGACATCAATGCCCGTCGGTGTTACCAGGTCGGGGTGTTCCGCGAGCAACGTGAGTTTGACCCCCGGTTGCAAAATGTTGATCTGCGCAGGGACTTCGTCAGGTACGACGGGTGGTGGCGGCGGCGCACCAGTTGCCGTCGCCATACACCGAGCGAACATCACGAGGGCAGCGAGACAACCCAACGGGTTGACGGGAACTCGTTGGTATTTCATGAGGTGAGACTTCTCATGGGGGTTGAGTTTTGAACCGACACAGTCTCTGGGGAAAGCCGCCTTTTTAAAGGAGTTATGCGGGTATCGAGCAGCTTAGATCGCGGTTATACCCGTTGACGCTCGCTGCACGTTAAAGATCGTCGTGATACCCAACGCTGGCCTGATACTCTGACGAATCCGTTCCACGGAAAACGAGGTTTAAACACGACGTTTAAAGCTTTCCTTCCAACGCCAACTGATGAAAGTAGTGCGGCACGCTGTTCTGGTTTTTTAGAAGCCAGTCGATCGAGGGCTCGTTGTGCATAGCTTTATGGATCGCTTTGGCGGTCGCTTCGCGATTCGTCTGGAAGAGAACCTGGTGATCGACCTCAACCTCGGTCACACTCGGGTCCAGCCACACCGAAACAATGATCCCCAGATCGTTCGCTTTGTTCTTGGGAATATCCCCGGCCCGCACCGCATCGAGCACGCCGTGTGCGATTGCTGCCTGTACGGTTCCCATCAATATGTTGGTATACATTTCGTTGTTTACCGTGACCTTGCTCACCATCACGGTCGCCGGCCGTACCTGCACGTCACTGTTGAGAATTGCGAACACGCGGGTGTGCCCTTTCACCTGTCCGCCAATTAGATTGGCCAGTGCGTAACCCACGGGACCGTCCAATTCGCCTATCAAAACTTCCGGCTCTGCAGCCAACCATGCCTGTTCGGCCTCGACTAGCGCTTCTCCCGTACGCAATACGATGCGTCCCGCGGCATGCTTTTTAGCGCCCTTGTGAGATGTCTTTTTCTTGGCCACGTGTAGCTTCTCCGATAGTAGTTCGAACTGCGGAACCATTGCCGCATGCTTTTCGACAACGACTTGGCCCTCTTCTCGCGGACAGGGGTATGTTAGTTGCCTTTGAGTCGGTTGTCAGCCCTGGTCGGCAACTTGCCTATAAACTGCAAAGGCATCGGCGGCTATAGCCTGAACCTGGTTTGATTGCAAATCAGAATCACGGCCCCCGAAGGTGTGGCTCGACGGTTGGGGAATGTGCTTAAGGCTTCCGTTCTCCCGGTTACAGGCGGCGCAATGGTCAACTTATTTGACATGCAGTCCACCAGCGTGCAAATTGCAGCGATGAACGGAGCTGTCCCAGCCCTTAAATCGCCACTGCCTAGACCGCCTACCTCGCGATTCAGCTCAAAGGATTAAAGAACTCCTGCATACCCAGAGTTTGTTTCACGCCGTTTTTGCACATCCGCGAGGAATCACAGGAAGCAATCATGAACATGTCGAGCACCATGCCGCAAATCATTTTCCGCAAGTCGTCTCTGGTAGTTCTTGCCAGTTTGCTTGCCGTTGCACTTCCGTGTCGGGCTGAACAAGCTGCACCGCCGGCCGGCTTCATGCCACTTTTCAACGGCGCAGATCTTTCCGGCTGGTATGGTTGGACAACGCGCGACCCTAGTGAGCTTTGGGCAATGACGCCTGAGCAGCAGGCCACGTACAAGAAGCAGTCGATCGAGGGAGGGCTCTTGGACAAGAACGGCAAGCCCATCGACGACCACACCAATGCGCACTGGAGAGTTGAGAACAACGAACTCATCAACGACGGGCATGGTCTGTACCTGACCACGGACAAGGATTATGGCGACTTCGAACTGCTGTTGGAATACAAGGCTTTGCCCAAGGGGGACAGCGGTGTCTATCTGCGCGGCGTGCCGCAAGTTCAGATTTGGGATTCGACGGAAGGTGACCCGCGAGGGCTTGGTCAGGACAAGGGCTCCGGCGGCCTTTGGAACAATCGTAAAGGCTCGCCAGGCAAGGATCCCTTACAGAAGATGGACAAGCCTTTGGGCGAGTGGAACAGCCTCAAGGTGACGATGATCGGCGAGCGCGTGACGGTTGTTCTGAATGGGGAGACCGTGGTCGACCATGCGGTACTGGAGAACTTTTTTGCGAATAAGAAGAGTGGTTATCTGGCCTATGGTAAGCCGGGGGCAAGCAGAAACGATGGGACGAAAGAGAAAGTCCCGAATGGCTTCATGCTCGATCCCATCTTTCCCAAAGGGCCGATCCAGCTTCAGACCCACGGCAGCGAGATTCGCTGGCGCAACATCTTTATCCGCGAAATCGGCTCCAAGGAAGCCAACAAGATCCTCGCCGCTCGCGATGCCGAAGGATTTTCCGAGCTGATCAATGGCAAGGATTTAAGCAACTGGCAAGGCGCCGTCAACAACTACGAGATCAAGGATGGCTCAATCGTGTGCAAGCCCGGTAAGGGAGGCGACCTGCTCACCAAAGACGAATACGAGAACTTCATTCTCCGCTTCGAGTTCCAATTGCCACCAGCCGGCAATAATGGCATTGCCCTTCGTTCGCCACTCGGCGGCCATTCCTCGGCGGATGGTTTGGAGATTCAAGTGATAGATAGCGATGGCTATAACGCCGCGCATCCCAACGCGCCGCTGCAGCCCTACCAATATCACGGTTCACTCTACCACTGCGTAGGTGCGAAGCACGGCTACCTGCGTCCTGTGGGAGAGTGGAACTTCGAAGAAATCGAAGTCCGCGGTCAGACGATTAAGGTCACTCTCAACGGCACCAAGATCCTCGACGTGGATATCGATGCCTTCGATCGCAGTCAAATTGCTCACCCGCCCAAGGGACTTGATTGCCGCAAGGGCTTTATCGGCTTCGCTGGCCACAACGACCCGGTGGCCTTCCGTAGTTTTAAGGTGAAGCAACTCGCAGGGGAGCCAGCCACTCCATCGCAACCTTGACTCTATGCCTGAAGCACATGCGGATGAGTCGTTGAGATCAAACGCGTCGACAAGTCTACCCTAGAGCGAGTTCTTCATGGATCAGTCGACCGGGAACAAAAGTGGCCCGGCAATTTTCAACAATCCGAGGTGCGGTTATGAAAATCGTATCGACATGTGGAATGATTTTAACGATCTGGGCTGCTGCGACGGTGTGTCTGTCGGCGGCGGATCTCGTGGTACTCACACCGCAGACTTGGGACGAATTCGCGCCAGCGGGCAAAGAGGTCGATTGCATTTACGGCGATCTTGTCCTGCGCAACGACCGCCTGGTCGCGGTGATCGCCAACCCCATCGCCGGGCGCAACGCCAACATGACGGTCAAGAACGTGGGTGGTTGCATCATCGACCTTAGCGTGGCGAAGCCACAGAGCGATCAACTCAGCGCCTTCTACCCCGGCGGCAAGCAAATGGCCTGGCGAGCCGCCCAGCCGCCTCGCGAGGTTCGTTCAGAGGCTGTCGTCAGAGCCTCATTTCGGACCGAACCTGCGGAAGGGCGGCCCGACGCTGAATTGACCTATACGCTCGAACAGGGCCGGTCCTACATTCTTGTCGAGACGACGTTTACGAACCATTCCGCGAAGCCACTCGACGTGCCGCTGGTCGACGAGATGCGGGCTGACACGACCTTCGAGAAATTACCAAATGGCAAGGCGCCGTTCTTTTGGGTTTATGATCCCTGGTTCGCTCAGGCGTATGGTGTGCTTCCGGAGGCGCACGAAGTGCAATCAACCTCGGATGCCAAGTCTTCCGGCCTGCATTACGCGCACGATGGCAAGACAACTGCCGCGCTGCAGCCTGGTGAGAATCTGCGTTTGGTTCGCCGTCTGTTTCCCGGTGCTAATCTGCTCGAAGTTCGTGCGCTGGCCGCTGAGCTTGCCGGCGTCGACCAACAATCTTATGCAGTCGTGGTCCGTGACGCGGCAGGCGAGCCGATCGCCGATGCCGAGGTAAAAGTCGAACGCGACGGGACTGCGGCTGGTTTCGGCCGCACCGACCATCAGGGACGGCTCGCATTCCGGTTGCCTGCAGGTACCGCCACGGCCGAGGTTCATAGCTTGGGCCGTGGCGAAAAGAAACTCGACCTCAAATCTGGCGAGCAGGTGATCGAGTTGCCGGTGGCGGGCTGGGTCGCGGCACAGATCACCGGCGAGTCGGGAGGGCCGATCCCGTGTAAATTACAATTCCGTGGCGCCGACGGCACGCAGGATCCCTTCTTCGGCCCGCAGAGCGGCGAGCATGTCGTCCATAATCTCTATTACAGTCACGATGGCCGATTTTCACAGATCCTGCCACCGGGCAGGTACGATGTGATCGTAAGTTATGGCCCCGAGTACGACGCCGTTTTCACCTCGATCGAAATCCACCAAGGAAAAGTGGCACCGCTGGCGGCCGTCCTCAAGCGCACGGTGAAGACGGACGGCTGGATCAGTGCCGACTTCCACAATCATGCAAGTCCGTCGGGTGACAACACGAGTAGCCAGTATGGCCGCGTGCTCAACCTGCTCTGCGAGCATCTCGAATACGCCCCCTGCACGGAACATAACCGCATCTCGACCTATGAGCCGCATCTCACGCGTCTCGGCGCATCTCAGCCTGATGGGCACCAGTACGGGCATCGAGTTGACGGGCAACCCGCTTCCCTTGAACCATCAGAACGCCTTTCCGATGGTGCATAAGCCGCGGACACAGGATGGCGGCGGCCCGACGAGTGACGTTGATCCCGAACTACAGATTGCCCGGCTCGCACTGTGGGACAACCGTAGTGAGAAACTCGTGCAGCAGAACCACCCCGATCTCGGCCAACTCTTCTTCGACAAAAACGGCGACGGTCATCCGGATGGCGGATTTGTTAACGCCTTGCCGCATATGGACGTCGTTGAGGTGCATCCACTTGACACGATTTTCAAGCCCGCGTTATTGGAATCCAAAGGCGACACCGCAGAACAATCGCATCGTTAACTGGCTGCAACTCTTAAATCAGGGGTATCGAGTGCCGGGCGTAGTAAACACCGACGCGCATTACAACTTTCACGGTTCGGGCTTCCTGCGAATCTATCTACGCAGCCCAACCGATGATCCGGCCCAGGTCAAAACATTGGACGTGGTGCATGCCGCCGAGCAAGGGCACGTTGTGATGACCAGCGGACCGTTCCTGGAAGTGAACGTCGAGGCGAGTGACGTTGTGCCGGCGAAGTCGGTCATTCCGGGCGATGATCTTACTGTCAACTCGGGCAAGATTGCGATGCACATTCGCGTGCAATGCCCGAATTGGTTCGATATTGACCGGGTGCAGGTGCTGGTCAACGGCCGGATGCCGCCGGAGTTGAATTTCACACGAGACGGCCATCCTGAGCGTTTTGGCTCGGGCGTGGTGAAATTCGAGCAGACGATTCCGGTGGCACTGAAATCCGACGCGCACCTCATCGTGGTCGCGGCTGGGGAAAAACTCTCGATGGGGCCAGTGATGGGCCCCGAACACGGCAAGGACCTGCCCATCGCCGTGTCGAACCCGATCTACGTTGACGTGGATGGCGATGGCTTCAAGCCCAACGCGGATACGCTCGACGCCCCGCTGCCGGTGGCTTCAGGAAAACGAATCTGACGACGTGGCTAGTAGACCGCGACGGTTAGCACCTGCGGAGACAACAAGGCATGCCCAGCGAGGGTCGTTACCGTGAGATCGAAGTCGCCGGTACGCCGCGGGAGATGGGACGCCAAATCGGCGAGGCCGCCGGCGAGGAGATTCGCGGTTTCTGCGAGGCAGCATTCAGACACATCAGCGGAACAGTTCGCATTTCCCTCACCTGCGCGAGGGAGATCGCTGCGGCATCGATCCCCTGCGCGGAACAGTACAGCCCAAACATGGTCGAGGAACTGCGAGGAATGGCCGAAGCCACTCGCATGACGCTGGAAGACCTCATGCTCCTCCAGGTCCGCAATCAATTGCGCCCGGAGCCTGACGCGGGTTGCACCTCGCTCGCGCTTGCAGGCCAGAGGCTGATTCGAGCCGGGTGCCTCGTCGCTCAAAACTGGGATAATGATCCGGCTTTGGATCCGTTTACCGTCGTCCTGACTCGTCGTCCAGCCGGCAAACCGGCACTCATGAATCTGACACAGGCCGGGCTCATTGCGTACATCGGATTCAACGAGGCCGGCATTGGCGTATGCCTGAACTCGCTACCAGCCCCGGCTCGAAAGCTGGGCGTGCCGCATTATTTCACCGTCCGTGGAATCTATGAGGCCGACTCGCTTAATAGTGCAGTCGACAGTGTGCGGCGTGCCCAGCGGGTAATTCCTGCGAACATCATGCTCGCAACGCCGCAGGGGCTGGTTGACCTGGAGGTCACGATCGATCACGTCCATCTCTTGCGAAACGCGGAACTTGGAGGAATCGCCCACACGAATCACTGCCTGCACCCAGATTTGCAGCGGAACAACGAGCAGTTTCCCGAATTAATCCAGTCTTACGCCCGCCAGCAGCGGATCAACTCGCTGTTGGGCCTTTCCAGCGGCCGTCAGACGAGTCTAGTGGACATCAAGGCGGCACTCCGGGACCACGAAGACTATCCCCGTTCGATCTGCCGGCACACGAACGACGATCCGGATACCGGATATTGGCAGACGGTGTTCTCGGTCATCATCGAACCGGAGAATCGGCAGATGCACGTCAGTCGGGGAACGCCCTGTGACCATGCCTATCAGGTGTACCAGTTGAACTGAGGCGTCGGCTTCGTAAACGGCGCGATGCGGAGCGGGACTCATCGGCACACTCCGGAGAGTGCTGCAGAGTGTGCTTGGTAATGCCGTAGCTCGTTCGATTGCGTTACTTTGTGGCGTCGATCTTGCTTAGGATTGTCTTCGCTTCCTCGGCTCCAATGGCGCGGACGTAAATATTGCGCCAACGAATCTCCCCTCCGTGCGTTTGCAACATGATCGGGCCTTTGGCTGCCAACGGTTTCTCGCGGTCCCAATAATTCTCCATCACTGCACCATCGACCACAAGTTGGTCGTTGAGCCAAACCCACGTGCGTGCTCCAATCTGGCGAATGCGGAACGCGTTCCACTCGCCGAAGGATTTGTCGGCCCGAACGAGCGGATCTCTGCCGGGCGAATTCGGTGCATTGTTGAACAAACCGCCGGAGCCTTTGTTCGGGTTTCGATCGGGCTTGTCGGGAAGGCTTGGCTGATTGACGTCCCAGATTTGCACTTGTGGAGTTCCGCGCAGGTAGATGCCGCTGTCGGCGTGCGGCACGGTCTTATATTCGATGAGCAACTCGATATCCCCGAACTCTTCCTCCGTAGTCGCATAGGGACCAGTGCCGACGTTGACCAGCTCGCCGTTTTCGACACGCCAATGCTGTGCGAACTCGTCGCGCATTTTATTCAAGCTCGCTTCGCGGCTTGAGCCCTGTAACTTAGCCACCGTGTGTGGGTTCAGCCCGTACCATCCGCTAAGGTCTTCGCCGTTGAAGATCGCTCGAAAGTCTGGCGGCGGTGCGGGGACAGCGGCGCGCAGGAATGTCGTCGGCACAAGCAAGGCTGCGCACAGGATTGTGACCTGAAGGTATCTCATGGTTCTCGTTACCTCTGCGGTTTCAGCCGTTCTTTCCCATATGGCTTGCGCTTGGACCCAATCCAAGCTTGGAATGATCGCCATTGTAACCACTCACGCGTGCCCCTGCAGACTCTGCTCAACGAGCTTCAATAATCGATCGACCTCGTCACGCGTTTCGACGTCGAGTTCCCAGCCGTAAGGAGGCCGACGCAGTTCGTTCGTTAGTAGCCCGCGACGCATCAGGATATATTTTTCGACCGCCAGGAACCCGTCCAGTCCGGCTTGCATTTCGAGCGAGATCATCGCGCGAGATCGGCAATTGCAATCGATAAGCCGTTACCTGATCGCCCTGTTCCAATGCTCGCCAGAGCGCTGCCACCGCATCGAGCAGGTCGAGGCCGGGCATCGTTCCAGCGATGCCGCGCTGGTAACTGTCGACGAGATGGATGCCCCCCGATCCCTCGAAGATCCTGGCCTGCCTCGACATCGCATCACGAAGCAACGAAAGATTGGTTCCCAACGGCGCGGCTTCGGGCTTGAATAAAACTCGCTCGCGACCGTACCGTTCCAGCAACTCCACGGATACAGACAACGGAATCGGCTGGCCCACATAGCCCGATGCATCCTGCACGATTAACGGCAGCGAGGTCTCTTCGATCAGAGTGCGGAAGTGTGTCAACATGCCGCCTTCGCTAACGTGCGAACTTAGCGGCGGCGCCGCCATGAGTGCATCACAACCGGCACGTTCGGCGGCGTGGGCGAAATCAAGCGATTGTACAGTGCTTTCGGCAGTTACCGCGGCGAACACGGCTCCCCGATCCGCTGTACACTGCACGAGTTGCTCGACAAGCGACACTCGTTCATCACGAGTTAGGCGCGAGATTTCCGAGACCATTCCCGTGCCGCAGCCCGCCGCGCCACAAGCAAAGACCCAATCGACCAGCCGTAAAAGATCGGCAAAGTCGATGCGATCATCGGTCGTGAATGGCGTTTGAACGACGGGCAGCACGCCCGACAGCACTCGATGCATCTCGACATCTCCTATACTTCGGTCTGCAAAAAACAGTAGCTGAGGCGGCTTTTACCGGAACGGTGGTTCTTGACGTCGGCTATGTCGATCTGGATACCGAGACCAGGCCGGGTAGGGGGCGCAACAGACGTGGGGCTCAATGTGGGCAAGCATTCCTGCTACGCAGATAGTTTTACCGCGTGAAAGTACCGAGTAAAGTATGTTGACATGTTAGGAAGCGTCATGTTAAGCAATCAATTGCGTGAGTTACTCTTGTAGCTCAGGCGCAGGATGTCTTAGGACCATCGTCAGGAGTCTCGGACAACTATCAACGTGACCTCGACTCGCGTAGTCTGGAAATGCCCAGTCGCAAGCGACCAGAACTCGACCTCGGCCGAGTCTGATTTTATGATTTCACTCTGAGGCATTTATCGGCGCAACGATCGCTACAAAGATATCCAACTGCCGCAATTGCGCAGTTTTTGCGTCGCCGCTACCGAGGGAAGCTTCACCGTGGCAGCGCGGCAGACTGGGTCTCTCCACGCCCACGGTCTGGCAACAGGTCCGCGCGCTCGAACAGCAACTGCAAACCACGCTGATGCGCCGCCACGGACGAAACATTGAACTTACCGACGAGGGAAAAGTTCTCTTAGAAATCGTTCAACCGCATGTCAGCGGTCTCGACTCTCTTGAGTCCCTATTCGCCTCCCGCCAGCGCAACCTGCCTCCGGAACTGACGGCCGCCGCCACGCCCTACTTGGCATCATCCCATTTGCTAAAACCGGTACGCGCTTACACCAGGCAGAATCCTGCGATCCGCCTGAAACTGCGAGTATTCGTCTGGTTCAAGCAAGTTGTTCAGTTGGTCGAACTAGGCCAAGCTGACGTGGGTGTCGTCCTCCATAGTCGCAAAGAACCGCGAAGCTCCCAGATCGATTACGAGTATCTCATTGCCCTTCCTTTTTCGCTCATCACCCCTGTAAACCATCCCTTAGCTCGAAAGCGATCAGTCACTTCCTCCGACTGGGCCAAATATCCGCTCATCGTTCCGCCAGAAGGCGCCTATGCGCGGCGGACGCTTGACCAGCTTCTTGAGCGACATCATTTGCGCGAGCAGGTGCGCATAGTGATGGAAACACCGCTGTTGGACAGCATCTGCCAGTATGTGGCCGCAGGCTTGGGCATCGCCTTAGTGCACATTGGTCAGCAAAAGTTTCCCGGCATACGCCTGCACGTTCGCCCCCTGACCGACGACGAAGACTCGATCTGCGTGACGGCCATTACCCGCCGCGGCGCCCATTTGTCTCCGCCGGTCGAAGAATTTCGAGAGACACTGCGTCGGTTCCTTTCCGGGTCGGTCGCAGCTCCGGAGAATTAGGCTCCGTGAAACTGTCATTTTGCGATTTGTTCACTGTGGCGTGCCACCGTTCTGATATAATGCAGGACGCCGGGAACAAGACAGGTGCTCGGCCGTCCGTCATCCCGCCATTGTCCCCCCTGCCGAGTGCCGAGTCAGGCCAAGCCCCGGCCTCGCGCCGTTCTACGAAGATTCCGCCCAGGCGTCGGTAGTCGCACATGTCGTTCACTCCATGAAATCCCTGTTCCATCAGGATCGATCATGACCTCCTCCGCATCACCTCACTCCATCCGTTGCTGCGGCCCCTTGAGTCGGCGAGGGTTCATGCAAATTGGGCTTGCAGGTTTCGCGAATTTAAGTTGGCCCGGGTTGTTGCGGCTTCGCGCCGAAACCGCGTCGAAGCCGAATCACGAAAAGACGGCCGTCATCATGGTGTGGCTACCGGGTGGTTGTTCCCATCTGGATACCTATGATCCGAAGCCTGACATCGGCAGCGAGTATCGTGGCCCGTTCAAGACGATCGCCACGAAGGTACCCGGGATGCGTCTTACGGAGCTGCTCCCGTTGCAGGCTAAGATCGCGGACAAGTTCACCATCGTGCGTTCTATGACCCACCGAGCTGGAGGACACCCAGCCGGATCGATGCAAATGCTCTCTGGCGATTCGGATGTGATTGATAAACCAAGACCGCGCCTGCCAGACTGGATGTCGGTGGCCGCCTATCTGCGCTCGAAAGGTCAGGATCGCACCAATCCGCTGCCGAACTACGTGGGCGTCAACCCCGTCATTGAATACAACGGACCGGCCTATGTGGGGGCCGCCTACTCGCCCTTTGCCGTTACGGGCGATCCCAACCGGCCAGACTTCGAGGTGCCCAATGTCGGCCTGTCCGATCCCGCCGAGGCGGCGCGGTTGAGCGATCGCGTGGCACTGCGGCGGAATCTCGATAACCTGGAACGCAAGTTCGACAAGGATGGCGAGCTGGGGGCGTTGGATCAGTTCGAGACGCAGGCGATGACCTTGCTGACCAATCCTCAGACGCGCGATGCATTCGATCTGAGCAAGGAAGACGCTCGCACGCGCGACCGCTATGGGCGGAATCGCTGGGGCCAGCAACTGCTGCTGGCTCGCCGGCTCGTCGAATCGGGCGTGGAAATCATCACCAGCTCCTTGAACGGCCCTCAATGCGGGCGCGTTGGGAATTGGGACGATCACGCAGTGAATCATCATGTCTTCGACGGACTGCGATTTCGCGCGCCGAGCCTACGACCAGGCGGTGTCGGCGCTGATCGAGGACATCTATGAGCGCGGCCTCGATAAGCGCGTCCTGGTGGTGGTGACCGGCGAATTCGGCCGCACGCCGAAGATCAGTTTCGATCGCAGCACTGGCGCGGGCGACGCCAGCGCGCCGGCCGGCACCATCCAGCCCGGACGCGATCATTGGCCCCGCGCCTTCAGCAACCTTTGGGCCGGCGGCGGCATCCACACCGGCGGCATCATCGGCGCCAGGACAATCGTGGCGAAGACGTCGTCGAGCGCGCTTGCGGCCCCGGCGATTTTCTGGCGACGATCTATCATCACCTCGGCATCGACGGCTCCAAAGTCACGATCAATGACTTCAACAATCGGCCAACGGTCATCGTTAACGACGGCCAGCCGATCGCCGAGCTGGCGGCGCAGGTGTCGGGATCATGAAACTCCTCAGTACCGCATTTGCCGGCTCTCTGCTCGTGGCAATGTCGCTCGCGACCGCAGGCTTTGCATCCGAGCCTGAGGGCGCGTTGAACTTCGTCAACGACGTGGTGCCGATCTTGACCAAGGCCGCTTGTAATTCGGGCGGATGCCACGCGAAGGCGGGGAACGGGCAGAATGGCTTTCGACTTTCATTGCTGGGCTTCGAGCCTCAGGAAGACTACGAGCACATTGTGAAGGAAGGGCACGGCCGGCGCGTGTTTCCGGGATCGCCCCGAGCAGAGTCTGTTGCTCTTGAAGGCTTCCAACACCGTGCCGCACGGCGGCGGCAAGCGGCTGGATTCGAACTCGGAGGGCTACAAGCTGCTCGTTGCATGGATCAGCCAGGGCATGCCGTTTGGCGAAGCGACACGGATCCCAAGCTCGCCTCGATCGAGGTGCAGCCGAAGCGAAACGCCATGAAGAGCAACGGCGAGCAACAGCTCAAAGTGCTGGCCCACTATTCGGATGACAGCACCAGGGACGTCACTTGCAACCGCGCTCTATGAGCCAAACGACAAGAGCATGGCCGAGGCCGATGAAGCGGGATTGGTGAAGATCCTCGACATCCCGGGCAATGTGGCCGTGATGGTGCGCTATCAGGGCATGGTTTCGGTTTACAGCGCGTCGATTCCTTTGGGGGCCAAGGTGGAGAACCTGCCGGCGGCGAAGAACTTCATCGATCGAGCTCGTATTTGCCAACCTGAAGCAGATCGGCATTCCCCCCTCGCCGGTCTGCGATGACGGGACGTTCCTGCGCCGTGCTTCGCTCGATATCGCCGGCCATTTGCCGACGGTGGACGAGACGCGGCGAGTTTCTTGCTGACAAGGACTCGAACAAGCGAGACCGCTTGATCGAGTTGCTGCTTGGCAGCCCCGATTACGCCGATTATCTTCGCGAACAAATGGTCGGCGCTGCTGAAGAACAAACGCGACGTGGCCAGCGACAAGACGTCCAACTTCGCCTTCCATTTCTGGCTGCGCGACAGCCTGCTGGCGAACAAGCCTTACGACCAGATCGTGCGCGAACTGTTGGGGGCCACGGGCAGCGTCGTGGAGAACCCGGCGGTCGCCTGGTACAAGCGAGTGAAAGATCCGGAGCAGCAGCTCGAAGACGTGGCGCAGCTGTTCCTTGGCGTGCGGATGCACTGCGCGCAGTGTCATCATCATCCATTCGATCGCTGGAGCCAGCGGGATTACTACGGCCTTTCCGCGTTCTTCAGCCAGATCGGCCGAAGGCCAACGGCCACCAGCGGCGAGGATGTGATTTTTCACAAGCGGGGCATCGCCCAGGCGAAGAACAAAAAGACGCGATTGCCCGTGAAGCCGGCCGGGCTGGGCGAAGCAAGCCTCGATATTCCGGCCGACGAAGATCCGCGTTTGCGGCTGGCCGATTGGATGAGCAATGAAGCGAATCCGTACTTTGCGAAGTCGCTGGTGAATCGCTACTGGAAGCACTTCTTCAAGCGAGGTCTGATCGAGCCGGAGGACGACATCCGCGACACGAACCCGCCCTCGAACCCCGAGCTGCTGGATGCGCTTGCCAGGCACTTCGTCGCCAGCGGTTACGATTTGAAGGCGGTCATTCGCGTGATCACCCAGTCGCATACCTATCAGCTCAGCGCCATGCCGAACGCGCACAACGACGTCGATCGGCAGAATTTTTCGCGATTCTATCCAAAGCGCATGTACTGCCGAGGTGCTGCTGGATGCCGTCGATCAACTTACGGGCGCGCACACCGATTTCGCCGGATATGCCACCCGGCACGCATGCCATCTCGCTGCCCGACAACAGCTACAACAAGAGCTCCTACTTTCTGACGGTTTTCGGCAGACCGGAAGGAGCCAGCGTTTGCGAGTGCGAGCGCGTCCAGACGTCAAGTCTCGCGCAAAGCTTGTATCTGATGAACGGACAAGACATCAAGCAGAAGCTCGCCGTCAATGGCGGGCGTGCCGATCTCCTGGCCAAGGGAGAAAAGCCAGACCAGGAGAAAATCCATGAGCTGTATCTGGCCGCCTACTCGCGCCAGCCCAGCACTGAGGAGATAAACGCAGCGACCGCGCATCTCGCGAAGCCTCGCGTCAATGGTCAAGGGAATCCGCTCGATTCTCACAAGGCCAAGCGCCAGGGCTATGAAGACCTCCTCTGGGCACTCATCAACACCAAAGAATTCCTCTACAACCATTAATATGACCTTTCGCACATCAATCTTCCGATTCACCTTCGGGCTTGTGTTGCCATGCTTCGTATCCGCGTCCGTCGCCCAAGTTGTGTGCCTTCCCGCGCCACGTCTGCTTACGTTGATGCCGATGGGTGGGCAAGCGGAGGCCAGCGTCGAGGTTGCCATCACGGGCGAAAGCATCGACGACTCCTGCGAGCTGCTCTTCTCCAATCCCAAGATCACGGCGAAAGCCAAAGTGGCCGCCGACGGGAAAGTGGAGAAAAACAAGTTCGTAGTCACCATTGCCGCCGATGCTCCCCGTGGCGTTCACGAGGCCAGACTGATGACGCGCCTTGGCGTTTCCTCGTCGCGCGCTTTTTCCGTTGGTTCGCTGGCAGAGGTGACACGAGAAAAGCCGAACACCTCGTCGGAGACGGCAATGGAGCTCAAGCCCAACGTCGTCTGCAATGCGTTTGCCAGCAGCAGAGCGATTGACCACTACACCTTCCAAACCATGAAGGGAAGTCGCCTAGTGGTGGACTGTGCGGCGGCGGGCATCGATTCGAAGTTGACCGCTGTGCTGATCGTCGCCGACGGCTTGGGCCGTGATCTTCTGGTCAATCGTCGTGGCGGGGTCTTGGATTTCACGGCTCCCGCCGACGGCAAGTATTTCATCAAGGTGCATGACCTTACTTACCAAGGAGGTGCGGAGTATTTCTATCGGCTGGCTTTGCTGGACACGGTTGGCGCCGATCCCGCTCCGCGGCAGCCTTCCACCAAGACCGTAAGCTCGTCTTCATGGACGCAGGAAGATAAATCCGGTCGTCCCGAGCTCTCGGAGGCCGAGCCGAACGACAAGCAATACGAAGCGCAGAAGATTACGTTGCCATGTGAGATCGCGGGTAAGTTTTTCCCCGCCGCAGATGTGGACACCTTCGAGTTCGAGGCAAACAAGGGCGAAGTATGGTGGGTCGAAGTGGTTTCCGAGCGTCTCGGGCTACCCACGGATCCATTTGTTTTAGTGCAGCAAGTAACCAACGAGGGCGCAACCGAGAAGCTCACCGATGTGGCGGAGTTGAATGACATTCCAAGCCCGATGAAAGTCTCAAGCAATGGGTATTCCTACGACGCCCCGCCTTACAATGCGGGATCTCCCGACGTTTTGGGAAAAGTGGAAATCAAGGAAAACGGCCTCTATCGCCTGCAAATCCGCGATTTGTTCGGCGGAACTCGCAGCGATCCCCGCAATATTTACAGGCTGATCCTGCGGAAAGCGGCTCCGGATTTCGCCCTTGTTGCCTGGGCACTTCACATGGAGTTGAGAAACGGGGATCGCAATGCACTGTCCAAGCCAGTTGCCATGCGCGGCGGCGGCACCATGGCGTTGGAAGTGGTCGTCGTGCGGCGAGACGGCTTTGATCGTGAGATTGAGCTGGGCATGGACGATCTGCCCGAGGGTATGAGTGCGTGTGGTTTGAAGATTCCGGCGGGCAAGAGTCGAGGGATCATGCTTATCACCGCCGCTGAAAATGCGCCGCGATCATTTGCCTCAGCGAAGCTCTTCGGACGTGCTCTGATCGATGGAATGCCAGTGACTCGGCCTTGTCGTCTGGCTTCGATGGCCTGGCCGGTGAGGGACGCGAGCCAGGAGACTCCCAGTCCGCGTTTGCTCGTCGATGGGCCGGTTTCTGTCAACGGTTCGGAGAGTGCGCCCATCACCATTGCGCCGAGCGAAAACAAAGTCTGGGAAGCCAAGGCTGGCGACAAGCTCACCATCCCTTTGAACGTCGTGTGGCGCGGCGAGTTTACCGGCGGGCTCAAGCTGAAGACATTTGGAGCGGGCTTCGAAGGCGCGAAGGAGATTGATGTGGCGATCAACGCGCCTACCTCGGAGGCCGTGCTTGATCTGGTTGCATTGAAGACATTGCCCGGAGAATATGTCATCGCTTTCTACGGCAGTGCCACAACGAAATACCGCTACAACCCTGGGGCCGTGAAAGCCGCGGAAGAAGAGCAGACGAAGGCCGAGCAGGAAGCCCTGGCCCTTGCCGCCGCAGCCAAAAAGCTCGCCGACGACGCGAAGGCCGCTCCCGCGGACAAGAAAACGGAAGCCGAGAACGCGGTGAAAGCGGTGGCCGAGCAACAGAAGATTGCCGATGCCGCGAAAGTCGAGGCGGCCAAGCGCATGAAGGCCGCGACGGATACCGCCATGCCAAAGGACACGGTCGATATCGTGGTATCGGAACCCATTCGCATTCTCATCAAGCCCGCGGACACGAAATGAACCGTGACCTTCGATCGTCCCAGACCAGCCGGTCATGGGTTGCGTGGACTTTGTGCGTAGGGTTGTCGAGCCTGCTCCAGCCGATCGCCAGCGGCGCCGATGTCGACTTTTATCGAGATGTCTATCCGGTTCTGAAGGCCAATTGCATCTCTTGTCACAACAAGACGACGACCAAATCCGGACTCAACATGGAAACGCCGGAGCTGATGAAGAAAGGGGGCGAGTCGGGTGCGGGTGTGATTCCGGGCAAGAGCGCCGACAGCCTCATTCTGCAAGCCGCCGCCCACACCGGCGACTTTATTATGCCGCCGAAGAACAACGCGACGGGAGCCGTCAATCTCACGCCCGACGAAACCGCCCTGCTTTCTACATGGATCGACCAAGGCGCGAAAAACTCAGTCAAACAGGCACGCCAAGTTGCCTGGCAACCGCTGCCACCCGGCCTGAATCCCATCTACACCGTTTCCATGACCAAGGATGGCCGCTTTGCCGCCTGCGGGCGTGCCAACCAGATTTTCATTTACGATCTCTCCACTCGGCGTTTCGCAATGTGGCTCACGGATGACTCGCTTAAACTGAAAGCCTTGCAGAATGGCGGTCTGTCGCATCGTGCGCTGGTGCAATCCTTGGCCTTCAGTCCCGACGGCACAAGGCTCGCATCCGGCAGTTTTCGCGAGGTGAAAATCTGGCGACGCGAAAAAGTAATCGCCGCCTCTCGGAAGAGCGATGCGGCACTCGGAGCCGTGGTCTCGGTGCTCAGTGCCGACGGGAAACAAATTCTTTGCGCCGATCAACAAGGCACGCTTCATTTTCTGTCTGTCGACGGCGGAACGGTCATCAAGACAATTCCACAAGCGAACGCCGCGGGCATCAAGTTGCTGAGCATCTCACCGGATTCTTCCAAGGTTGCCGTTTACGGAGTGGACGCGGCACTCTGTGTTTGGAGTCTGCCGGATGGCAAGCCCATTGCGACAGGAACAAACGTCCCTGGAGTGCGCGCCTTGGTTTGGACGCGCGACGGCAAAGCAATTGCCGCCGCAGCAGAAGATAAGATCGTGCGAGTGTGGCCGTCGCCCGTTGGCGAGAGCTCCGAGCTTGTCGCGCCGAAGGAACTCAAGGGTGCGACTGGCGCGATCGCCGCGCTCGAAGCGGGAAGCAATCGCGATCATCTGCTTGTAGCTAGCGAAGACGGCAAGGTGCGTTTGTGGAGTATCTCGGAAGCCAAAGTCCTGCGAGAGCTCGGCATCGCCGGAGTCAACGCCCTTGCGCTGTCGCAAAATGACAAGCAACTCGCGGCAGGTTGCACCGACGGCGCGGTGCGGGTGTGGGACCTGGATTCAGCAAAGCAAATCGCGGAACTGCGTGGCGATACGACTTCCAACCAGCAGATGGCTTCTCTGGATTGGGTGGTCGCGGCTCAGCAACTCGACTTGGCCTTTCAAACTAAGGAGTTGGCTCGCATCGAAGCAGAGAACAAGGCCCTGGATGAGTTGCTCAAGAAATCCAACGAGACCATTGCCACCGTGAAGAAAGTATTGCCTGAGAAGCAGAATGCCGTGAAATCGGCAACGGACGCAAAGCTGGCCGCTCAAGAAGTTGCTGGCACCTTCAGCGAACGGATCGCCCAGGCGGCGAATGGCAAGCCCGATGCGGCACTGGAAAAGCAGAACAAGGAGGCCCAGGACAAGCTCGCGGCCGCCACAACGGCGGAAATCGCGGCGATTGCCGCGGTCGCTGCCTCGGAAAATCACCTCAACGACGCCGAGGCCGAGGTCAATCGCATCACCGAAGCGAAGATCAAGAACGGCAGCACGATTACAGCGGCCACTGCCGCTATCGCCACATCGAAGCAAGTTCAGACCAAGGCCAGCACGGACCTTGCCGCCGCCAAACAAGCGTTAATGAAAGAAAACTCGCGACCGTTAGCCGTCGTTTTTTCCCCGGATGCGCAATCAATCGCAACGGTATTCAACGATGGGGCACTACGCGTGTGGGCGGTCGTTTCCGCAGTGCCGATTGAGCACGTCTCGGTCTGCGCAGCGACAACCGCGGCTTCCATTGTCGCCTCCGCCGACGGCGCCTTCGCAGCTTGTAGCACCGACGGTGCTACGGCTAACGTCAGCACCGCATCGCGCTGGGTTGTGGAACGGGTGCTCGGCGGCGAGAAGTCCGATTCTCCGCTGGCGTTCGTGGATCGCGTGAATGCAGTGCGATTCAGCCCCGACGGCACGATGCTCGCCGCGGGTGGTGGTGAACCTTCGCGTTCGGGCGACATCAGTCTGTGGGATGTTGCGAGCGGCAAGCTCATCAAGGCCTGGAACGAACGGCATTCCGATGCCGTGCTCAGTCTCGATTTTTCTCCCGACGGAAGCCTCATCGCTTCCGGAGGTGCCGACAAGGTCGCGCGAGTCACGGAGATCGCGAACGGCAAGCAAACACGCTTC
The DNA here is from genome assembly GCA_963807715.1 of uncultured Planctomycetia bacterium. Classification (GTDB taxonomy): domain Bacteria; phylum Planctomycetota; class Planctomycetia; order Pirellulales; family PALSA-1355; genus CAWECK01. Next base: position 826,988 of record CAWECK010000002.1, on the reverse strand, counting down.
TTCGAGGGCCACACGCATCATGTGATGGGGGTGACCTTTCGCGCCGATGGCCGCGTGCTCGCCAGCGCGGGTGCCGATGGCGTGGTGCTTGTTTGGGATATGCGCTCGGGTGAGAGAAAGAAGAAAATCGAGGGTTGGGAAAAAGAAGTGACCTCGTTACAGTTCATCGGAGCCACGACTCAAATCCTCACTTCCGCGGGAGACAATCTTATCCGCATCGTAGGCGACGATGGCGCGGAGATCCGCGCGATTCCCAATCTGCCCGATTTCATGCAATCCGCGGCCTGCGCAGCGACTGCCAGCCTCATCATCGGCGGCGGTGAGGACGGCTTGTTGCGCGTCTGGGACGGCACAAACGGCCGCGAGTTGGCTGAATTCGGTGCAGAGTAGTAGCTGACGGAAAAGCCCCTCTCTCGCCTGCATCGGAACCCATGGGTGTGAGGTTCTGCACCAATTTGTCTTCCGCGGCCTGTTACTTGACGGTGACCGTTAGCCAAATTTCTTCAGTCGTCAAGTCACTTGCGGTCAGCGCGAACCGCGCGATCCGTGTTTCGGCCGCGGTGCCTCGTGATGTTCCGATGATTTGGATCCGTCCCGAGAACGCCTCTCCTGCGGCCGTGATGATTAGCTTGACCGCTTTGGATGTCTCTCCCTTGACGGCCGAAACGGCTCCTTGGCATGTGACTCCGTTGGGCAGGCCGGCGCAGCTGACCTCAATCTCGTCGGCAAAGTTATTGCGGCGGTCGACGGTAACCGGAATTTCGATCTTGTCACTGCTGGCGATCGAGAATTCGCTGGCGGACATCGTGAGTACGAAATCGGCGTGGGCCGGCGCAATGTTCAACCGGTAAACGTGCCGCGAACTTCCACGACAATACAAATCAGCAACGACCACACGGTACTCGCCGTCGGACGGTACGTTGAAAACCAGGTCGGCATCGCGATTCGCTCCCTGGTCGTCTTGCGTCGTCAGAACTTTTCCGGTGTGGTCGGTGATTTTGACGATTGGGTCGAGCGGAAAGCCAAGCTGTTGCGATGCCACATTCACGGCGATCCTATCGTGCTGGACAGCTCGGAACGAATAGATGTCCGTATCCCCGGGCTCAGCAATCCGTCCGCACACGACCACCGGGAGCATCACTGGCTGGGGCTGGGTTGCGGTATTCGGCTCGACTTCGACCACGACCTGGTCGGCGACGACAGCGACTTGGGCTTGGCCGGCGAGTTGCGGATGATAAACCGTCAGCACATTCGGATCGCCAGTCCTAGGGGCTTCTATCGGCTGCAAGCCGCCGGGCACGGGGGCTGGAATGTTCCAGCCACAAAGTTCTAGTGCCGTCCGCGGCGCGGTTGCCGGCGCTGGGCACTGGGCGCTGCACCGCTAACGGGAACGCATAATCGAGCAGGCCGTCGGTCGTCAGTGTCAGTCGATATATAAAGCGATCGCCGCCAGCCAGCTGAATCGAACCGGTTGCCGTCGCTGGATATGCAAACAAACGGACCAGGAAAGTGCCTTCGCTCGGTGCGGTGAACACGAGTCGCGGATCGAGTCGAGGGGAGTCGTTTTCTTGTTGCAATACAAAGCCGTCGACGGAGAGCAACTGCAATACGGCATCCATGGGCGCACCGAGCGGCCAATTAGCTTCAACCGCGGCTACCAATGTTTGTCCGGCCCGAAGTGAAAGAGCAAACACATCGACATCCCCTGCCGCGCCGAGTCGTCCGTTGATCGTGACCGGCGTGTCAAGTCGTTCGGCCTTGGCCCGATCGTCGTTTGGCTCCTGCTCGACGCGCTCGGCAAGCGTGCCGACCACGAACGGAACGAGCGAGCTGCTTCCTGCGGCGTTGAAGAGGCGAACCAGCTTTGCGCCGGGAGCGACATCGGCGCCGATGTCAAACCGGATCGCACCGGCCTGGTCGCCGGCTGTGATCTTGATTTGAGGATCGTCGATCCAGAAATTCACGGGCCACGGCTTGAGCGTGCCACTGGCCGAGATCGTCACGGTTTGGCCTCGTTGCGCTCCTGCGGGAAACAGCCCGTCGACCTTAGGCGACTCACCGCGGGTGGTTGTGGCCACGAGTCCGATCGACGCGAGCAGGCCGAACAGTTTGGGCCACGAAGCGCCTGACCGCGGTCGCCGGCGCGTTCGGCGCGGCATCGCGCGGCACACAGAAGCGGACCAAAATACGTTGCAATTGCCGTCGGCGCTCACCCCATCAGTTCCTTGATGGGTGTCGGGTCGCTGACCAGATGAACCGGACGCCCTTGCGGCGTGTGATAGATCTTGTTCGGATCGATGCCCAATTTACGATACACAGTCGAAACAAAACTCTCGGGGCTGAGCACCCGTTCGATCGCCGCGTATCCTCGGACGTCCGTCAGCGCCGACGACCGTGCCTGCCGGCGTGCCGCAACCGGCAAATAATACTGACATCGCACTTGACCAGTGATCGCGTCCGGCCGCTTTTTGACCGGAAAGCGTGGAGATCTTGGGGGTGCGGCCGAATTCGCCCAGGGCCACGACCAGAGTGGAATCCAGCAGGCCGCGTTCATGCAGGTCCTCAATCAACGACGCAATGGCGTGCTCGAAGCTTGCCAGCTTCTTGGGCAAGTCGGTAAAGACGCCTGTGTGATGATCCCAGCCGCCGCTGTACAGCGTCACGAAGGGCACGCCGGCTTCGACCAGGCGGCGCGACAGCAGTGCTTGCTGGCCGAAGGTGTTGCGGCCGTACGCGTCGCGGATTTTGTCCGGTTCACGACCGATGTCGAGCGCTCGTTGCGCTCGGCGGAGTTGATCAAGTCATAGCTTTGCTGATAGTACGAATCGAGTGGTTGGACCGGATCGCCGGCCGCCTTGTCGGCGATCCGCGGCAAGCGGTCGACCAAGGCACGCAAGTCGCGGCGATCGGCAAAGCGATCATCGGGCAGGCCGGGGGGCAACGCTACGTCGCGGACACGGAACTGCGGCTGATTCGGGTCGTCCGCCACAACGAACGGCGCGAACTTGGCCCCCAGAAAATTCGGACCGGCCGATCGCGATCGATCGGGGATCGAAAAATAGGCCGGCAAGCCGTGCGGCGCTCCGCGCTCGTAGGCGGTCACCGAACCCAGGCTGGGATGAAAGCTGACGAACGCGCCGCAACTGACCGGGATTCGCGGCGGCGCACCGGTCATCATGTAATGGTTACCGGCGCCATGGTTGGCCTGGTTGTGGCAGATCGAGCGGACAATGCAGAGCTTGTCGCTAATCGCTGCCAGCCGCGGCACCGTTTCGCAAAATCTGACGCCGGGAATCTTGGTGGCGATGGTGTTCATCTCCCCGCGGATCTCCATCGGCGCGTCAGGCTTCGGATCGAACGTTTCGAAATGGGACGGTCCGCCGTCCATCCAAATCAGAATGCAGCTCGTGGACCGGGTCGATTGGTCCGAACGCCTGGCAGTGTCGGCCGCGTCGGCTCGCAAGCGGAGCAAGTTCGGCAACGATCCGCCGATCAGCGTGCCGAGCCCCAGCCGCAGGCTGTCACGTCGTGTCATCCCTTCGCAATTTCGATGGATCGCCATGCCCTGACTCCGTTGTCAATCTTTGAACAGGAATTCTGCCGTATTGAGCAAGGCCCACAGCAGGTCTTCGGTGGTCTTGCGCGATGCTGCTCATCCTTGTCGTAAATCGGTAAGACCGCAGTTAACTCATCGCTGGTCGGAGGGCGCGAAAATACGGCCAGGTACAATGTCTCAATGATCTGTGCCGGTGGCGCCTTGGCAACAATCAGCCGTGCCGGCAGCGATTGGTCGCCTGTAATCTTGGCGTGCAACTGCGGGGCATTCATCAGGTGCAGCGTTTGGACCATGGCGGTTTCAGTGGTCCGTTCGCAGGGCGGGTCCTGGTTGGGATCGGGACGGCCGAACGCATCCAGCGTCAGCGACGGCACGCGATGGGTCCAGAGTTCGACCGACCGTGAACCGGGGGGCATTGCGGCAAATTGTTCGCCGACCCCGCAGATATCACACACGGCGTCGAGGATCGTTTCGGCGCGAAGCCGTGTCCGATAGTGTCGCGAATAGTTTTGCGTGTCGGCCACGTTGGTCTCGTTGGGTTGGCTCGACAAGCCGTACACGTAAGATGTGAGAATGATACGCAGCAACTGCTTCTGATCGTAACCGTTGCGGCGGAACTCGGCAGCCAGCGCGTTGAGCAGAGGATCGTTGGTCGCCGGATTGGTGGCGCGTAAATCGTCTACCGGCTCGACCAGTCCGCGCCCCATCAACTCGGCCCAAATCCGGTTGACCGCGGCGCGGCCAAAATAGGGATTGTCGTCGGCAGTCAGCCAGCGAGCGAATACATCGCGGGGATCGTCGTTGGTTTCCACCTTGGCGCTGCCGGCCAGCGGGCGCGGTGCTACGACTTCGCCCGTCAATGGATGCTTGACGTTGCCGGTCGGCCGGTGAAAGACAATCTCCTCGCCCCCGGAAATCGGCGGCGACAGCCCCGTCCCTTTGTAGCCGATCTGCGAAAAGTACGCGGCCAATCTGTAGAACTCGTCCTGCCCCCACACTTCAAACGGATGATGATGGCAGCGCGCGCAATCGATGCGGATGCCCATGAACAACTGACAGACCAATGGGGTGATTTCTTCCGGCGTGCGACGATCGCGCAGCAGCGTAACCGCGCCGTTTTGCCAGGTGCTGCCACGCGCCGTGATCAACTCGCGAACGAACTGATCGTACGGCGCGTTGCGGCGGAATTGGTCGCGAATCCAAGTATCGAAATTCAGAGTCGCCTTCATTCCCACGCGGTACGGATTGGGACGCAACAGATCGACCCAACGATTGGCCCAAGAGTCGGCATATTCCGGGCGAGCCAAAAGCGCGTCGACAAGCCGAGTGCGTTTATCGGGAGCCGAATCGGCATGAAAAGCTCGGACCTCGTCGACCGTGGGCAAGCGGCCGATCACGTCGAGATAGACGCGACGCAAGAACGTGCTATCGCCCGCCGACGGAGACGGCAGCACGCCCACTTTCTCAAGCTTGCGCCATACGTGGTCGTCGATGAAATTACTGCGGGGCAGCCTGGCGTATTGCTCGGCAGGCAATCGCTGGGACAGCGGGATGACCACGTTCCAACTGAGGATTTGCCCCATGTAGCGAATCATGATCGATGCCTCGCCCGACAGCTTGCCCGCATGAATCAGGCCCACGTTGTTCACGGCTGCCACCGCGGCTTCGCTCGATTGATACGCGCACAAGCGGGTCACATCGCGAGAGGACTGATCGGAATAGTTGGCCATCACGCGCAGTTGTAGCGACTCGCCCAGCGACAATGGACTTTCGGCCGGCATAACGGTGATCTGCTGCAACTTGGGACCGTCTGGCGGATTGCGGTGCATGCCATCGGCAATCCATTGTCGCAGCGTCTGATAGTGTTCGCTGTCGGTCGGTAATCGTAGCCCTCCGCCGTGCGGTATGCGCGCCGAGGCTTTGGCCAGCAACAGGCTTTCGTCCGGAGCGGCCGGCGAAACACGCCGACCACGCCCTTCCAGAACAATGGCGCCGAAGTCGAATTGGGAATCAAACCCGAGGAGCGACAACTGGAACCCATTTTGACCGCGGCTCTTACCGTGGCAGGCTCCTTGATTGCAACCGGCAGCGGTTAAGATGGGCATGACGTCAAGTTCGAAGTTAGCGGGTTGTGCCGGCGCCGGGTCAATACGCTCAATTGCCGCAGCGGAACCAATGCCCTGCAGTACGACGACGGCAATAGTTAACAAGCGCAAGAGCGGCATGAGGCTGGCTTTGCCTGGCTGAGCGGGTGGGATGCGACGAGTTGCCATCGAAATAGCGGGCGTGGATTCATCAATTTACATTGATGCAATGCCCTCGTCAACCAGATTTGCGGCTTCAGGGGTGGTGTTTGATAGAGGATTAGACCTCGGATTCACCGGGCACGACGAACGGCTGGCGGTATTCGCGGGTGAGCAGCGCGTTGGCCTGAGAGTTGTTGACGAAAGCCTCTCGGTCCGAGTCGGGGTACAGCAAGGCACCGAGAACCAGCTTCGTCTTTTCCAGATCGACTTTGTTGTCGAGCAGGTGCTGCACGGTGCGATCAAGAGTCTCTTGTGCGTTGTCGTGAACCTTGAGTTTGCTCAGCCGCTCGCGAATATCGGTTGGAGCTACTTTGCTTCCGAGCCGCCACGAGATGTTGCCCATGTGGCACAGCGAGGTCGATTGATGGCCTTCGAGGATCTCGGCATTGAGGCTTTCTCGCTTCCGGCTGCGGACGGCATTGAGGAAGTTGACAAAGTGACTCTCGCTCTTTCGCTTCGCGCTGAATGTGCTGACGAGCTTTCCATCAGGGTCGTACAGCGACGTTCCGGCGATCGAGCCCTCCGTCCCATGAAACAGCCAACCGCCGGTGAAGCCAGCTCGGAATGGTTCGGTCGCCAGGCCGCGAGTCTCCGCGACGATCGTCTTTTCGCCGAAATCGAAAATGCAGACCTGGGTGTTCGGCGTCTGGCCGGCGTCGGTGTATCCGAAGCGTCCACCGTAGCTGATTGCGTTTCGCCCGAGTCCGGTCAGGCCGAGTCCCCAGCGGCAGATATCGAGTGAGTGAATATTATTGTTGCCCAGTTCCCCGTTGCCGGTTTGCCAGTTCCAGTGCCAATCGTAATGCAGCTTCGGTCGAGTCAGCGGGCTGAGTGGCGCAGGGCCGGTCCAGAGGTTGTAATCCACATTGCTTGGTAGTTCGTAGCTGCCAACCGAGCCGATGGAGTCTCGACGCCCGTAAACGATGCTGCGAGCCAACTTCACCTCGCCGAGTTTTCCGGCCTGCATGTATTCGACCGCTTCTGCCAGCGCCATGTTGGACCGATTCTGAGTTCCCCCCTGACAGATGCGGCCGGTCTTGCGAGACACCTGCACGATGCGGCGCCCTTCGCTGATGTTGTGACTCACGGGTTTCTCGACATAGGCGTCCTTGCCGGCCTGCATCGCCCAAATGGCCGCCAACGAGTGCCAATGATTCGGCGTCGCAATGAAGACGGCATCGATCGTCTTGTCGTCGAATACTCGCCGCATGTCCTGGACCGCCTGGGGAGCGCTGCCTTGTTGCTTCTCGACGACGGTGGCAAGCTCGCCCGCCAAATCACGATCGGGATCGCAGACATACGCGATCTCGCAGTCAGCGGCTTTGCTGAGTTCCGCAACATGCTGTTTTCCTCGAATCCGACAACCGAGCACGGCGACTCGGACCTTATTGCTGGGATTGCCGGTTGGTTTGTCTTCGGCATAGAGCGCTCGCGGAGCAGCGGCCACGGCCAGCGCAGCGGCGGCCAACATGGAGTCTTCGAGAAAAAGACGACGAGTTATCGAGATCATATTCAGATCCTCAGCGAAGGGTTTTAGTCTTGGGTCGTAGTTAAAGTGTTTGTTCTGCGAAATAAGGGAGCGGTTCGCCAGACCTCTGGCGTTAGTCGGGCACGGCAGTGTCTGACCTGCATTCACGGACTCTTGTGCGGATCCACGACCTTGTTGTCGCCATCGGAGGCCGCCAATTCTTTCATCCGCTGCTTCAAATCGGCCACCAACTCCGGATGTTCGGGGGCGACGTTCGTCCGCTCGCCGATGTCGTCGACCAGGTTGAACAATTCCGCATCGGTCCCCGGTTTGATGAGCAACTTCCACGGCCCGCGCCGCACCGTCTGGTCGCGGCCGTTGGCGCCAAGACAATAGAGCGTACGCGGCTCGCCGGTGATTGATGCGCCGGTCAACCGGGGCCAGATGTCAGTGCCGTCCCAGCGCAAGTCGCGCAGCGGCTGGTAGCCGACCAACTTCGTCAGGGTCGGCATCCAGTCGCAGGCATGCAGCGGCTCGTCGACCATGCCTGGCCGCAAGTGCCCCGGCCAATTGACGATTGTCGGCGAGCGGATGCCCCCTTCGTACAAGCCCGATTTGTAGCCGCGCAGCGGAGCGTTGTCGTGACCGACGGTCAGGGCTGGGTAGGTGCCGGGGTATTGCGAGTCGTTGTTCGGGTAAGGGCCATGCGCGCCGTTGTCGCCGAAGAACAGCACTAGCGTGTTGTTTCGCTGGCCGGTCTCGTCGAGCGCCGTCAGAAGCTGGCCGATGACCGCGTCCATGTGGGTCGCACAGGCGGCGCGCAGCCGATCGCCAAGGTTAGCGATGTGCAAGTTCTTGTCGAGCCACTGCTGCGACTCGTCCATCGGGATGTGGATGGCCGTGAACGGCACGTAGAGGAAGAACGGCGCGGCACGGTCGCGGCGGAGAAACGTCACCGCCTCGCGGGAGATCAGGTCGGTGACGTGTCCCTCCTCTTGGATTCGCTGGTCGTTGCGGTGCCATGTGTTGGTGTAGGGGCCGCGCTTGTAGTGATGATCGTACGGCCCGACGCCGCCGGCTAGCGAACCAAACGAGTAATCGAAGCCGAATTTATTCGGTCCCCACTCGGGCAACGAGCCCAGATGCCACTTGCCGGTCAGCGCCGTCGCATAGCCGACGCTGCGCAGCGCCGTCGCCAGTGTGATTGTATCGAACGGGTAGACCCGCTCGTTCTGCGCGCTTACGCAGCCGAAGCGGCTGGCGTAACGCCCCGAAAGCAGCGCGGCCCGCGTGGGGCTGCACATCGGATGGACGTAATGGGCCTCGAGCCGCAAGCTTTGCTGAGCCAGTTTGTCCAAATTAGGCATCGCGTAATCGGTTCCGTGCCACGGCACGTCGTGCCAACCCAGATCGTCGGCCACGATGATCAGGATGTTCGGCCGCTCGACGGCCTGGGCCCCGCCGGTCGACAGCAGGACGAACATCGTCGCGAGCAGCCTGGTGAGTTGCACGAGTGGTTGTCCTCCTCAAAAGGAACGCCAAGGAAAGTTCATAATGGGCGGCGCCCAACCAACTGTCATCATAAAGGGGTGCACCACGAACATTGACGCGCGGGATGCCGCGCTTATCATTTGCGTTCCTCGCCTTGGTATGCCAGGCGTTGGCCATGACGCTTGCGAACTTCCAGCAGGGTGGCCTTGGAGGCCCGATAAAACTCCAGCGCTGCCGACTTTTCCTCAAACGTACGACGATCCAACTCGGCGATCAACTCGTCCGTTTTGGCCACCAGCCAATTCAAATCCGCTTCGCTATACGGCAGTCGGTCATCGATCGTAACATAGACAGGGTTGGTGTGGGCTTCGGTATTGGGCTGTTCCGGCGGTGAAGTCGACCAGGTCCTGGCCGCAATCCACAGCGGCTCATGGGCGTCGAGTTGATGGTCGAACTCGAACCACTCGCCCCGCAAGTCGGTCGGCACTTGGCGGCGGGCGACGCTCTGGCCGCTCACGATCAATTCGACTTCGGTGGCCGGAGCTACTTCTGATCGCACGCGCACGCGGGCGTGCAACTGCGTCGGGTCAGCGCCGCGGCGACGTATCGCGTCGCCCGGCCGGCAGCCATCGACCTCCAAGAGCAGCAGCGGCCCAGTGGTGAAAAAACTGTGGCCGGCCGCCGCGCGCTGGACCCATTCGAGTGGATCGGGACGTTGGGGACAATACACATAGGTGCGGCAATCGCCCAGAGCGCGGCAGTAGGGATAGTCGCATGCTCCCAGGGCCGGAAACCGATAGCCGATCTTAAGCATCCGGTACCAGCCCTCCAGCGCGATGCCGCGATACTCGGCAAACTGCAACAGTTCCACGCCGTCGGTGGCCTGCTGGGCGAAATCGATATAGATCTCATTGGAGTATCCACCATGCAGATTGATGGAGTATCCGCCCAGCTTTCGCGTTTCCTGGCCGACCAGCCCCAGCAGCGGCCAGCGGTTCGGCTCGACGGTCAACCCCTTAAAAACGATCTGCCGATGCAGCAGCAGGCCGATGTGGCCGTATGAACTGGTGACGTATTCCTGGCCCGAGGCAATATGATAGCATCCGCGCGTGGCGACCGCGTCGGGGCCCAGAGCCCGTTGCAGGGCGATCGCCTGGCGCTCCCAATGACCGCTGTAACCTCGGCCGTCGTTGGCGGAGAGCATGTAGCCATATTGAATGTCTTCGGCGTCCATTAGGTCTAAGGCCCGCGCGTCGTCCGTCGCGTTGCGGCGGGGCAGATGAATATGCGTGTCGCCCGAGTAATATCCCAGTTCGGCCAGCGGTGCCGTCCGGTCAATCGACAATTTCAGGTCCGACTTCTCGCCGGCGGTCAGTTCGACCGTGTGCGATAGAGGCTGAAACTCGAGACCCTTCCAAACCTCGACCCGCGTTGGACCGGGAGGCACCTCGACGTCAAAGGCCCCCGTCGTGTAAAAGAACCATCCGTAGTAGCGAAACGGCCCTTTCCCCGGGCGATTGCCCGTGCGGTGCAGACTCCAGGGGGCCAGAGGGTTGTCGCGCGGCTCATAATAGTTCCCGTCGGCCCCGACCACATTCACGCGGCAATACATGGGCTGGGCCGTGGCCTTTTCGACAATCGTGACGTGCAGCTGCGCAGGCTTTTCGCCGGTATAGGTCTTGGGTTTCCCCTCGGTCGTGAAGCCCTGTGGGGTGTGGATCCGCGCTTCGGCCACCGGGTCGACTCGCGTGGAGGGCATGGCCGGCGGGTGGGCCAGCGCGATTACTGGCCAACACGCCAAGAGCATACCGCCGCAATGGGCCAGCGTCTCGCTCGTTCGCCTTAACGGCGACAACGGATATCGGTGCGAAATTCGAGCTCGCGAAGCAGCCATGATAGGTTCCGAGGTGGCGACGGCGCGTTACGTTGAGACCAGTTGAACGCCTTTCAGGATCTTCTCTGCCTGGTTTGCACGCCTATTACTTGCGATGTAGTGCCGGTGCCAAGTGGATCGGTCAGCATGCAGGTTCATTTGCCTTCCAGTTTCAGGATGCGGATTGCATTGCCGCGATGGATATTGTATTCCACCTCGTCGGGCAGGTTCATTGCTGACAGGATCTCGAATTGTGGAATTTGCTGACCGGGCGCAAGGTAGTCGCTGCCGAAGAGCAGCCGGTCGGCGCGGCGCAGGACGAACTCGCGAGCAAACGCGGGGTCGCGCGTGAGGGCGATGGCGCCACCTGGCTCGGAAATGTCGCAGTAGAGATTCGGACAAGCGTCCATCAGTCGGTCGAGCGCTCCGCCGGGGGTAATGGGCCTTGGAGGCTTCGGGTAGCGGCCGAAATCCTCCGGCGTCGCGTCACCGGAAATCGACGACCAGAAACCGCACGCGTGGCCGATGAGCGGAAGTTTCGGAAATGCCTTGAGGACATTCTCCAGCCGCGGCAGGCCCGGCGTGTCGATGCCGCGGAGATCGTCGAGGTGGAAGAGGATGGGTAGTTCAAGCTTGTCGCACGACTCGTAAAGTTGCATCATCTGCGGAGAATCGAAGAACAGGCCCACCTTGTGTTCGCCAAAGCCGCGCGCCCCGGCGTCCTTGTAACGTTTTAAGATTTCGGTCAGCCCTTTGACGCCGTTTACGTGGCCGTAGCGTTGCGGATTTGTCGTCGTCACGCGCGGATCCAGGCAGCAAAAGGCGATGAGTCGATCAGGATGCGCCTGCGCAGCCTCAATCGCCGCGTCGCTCGTCTGCATCGGCTGCAACCTGGGAGCGGCCTCGGGCGAGACGAGCGGCAGCATCACGGCCCGCTCGACGTCGTGCTCGTCCATCCACGTGATCAAGCTCTTCACGCTGACCTCTCGCCCGAAGTAAAACGCGCCGAGGTGCGTGTGGATGTCGATGTATTTGTGCTTGGGGCGCGTGCTCGGGTCTGCAAAAGCGGGACGATCGAGGGCCAGCGCGGCCAACGCGGATGCGGCCAGGAAACGGCGTCGGGAGAGTCGGTATCCGTTCAGCATCGGTAGGAGACGTTCGTCAGGTTATGAAAGGAGTTCCTTCACCACTTTGCCGGCCACGTCGGTGAGGCGGTAGTCGCGCCCGGCGTGGCGGTAGGTTAGCCGCTCGTGATCGATGCCCAGGAGATGCAGGATGGTGGCCTGAAGATCGTGAACGTGGACGGGGTTCTCCACGACATTGTAGCCGAAGTCATCGGTGCTACCGTGGACGTGGCCTCGCTTCACGCCGCCGCCGGCCATCCAAACCGAGAACGCAATAGGATGATGATCGCGGCCTTCCTTGCCCGGAGTGACGCCGCGGCGGACTTCGCCCATCGGCGTACGGCCAAACTCCCCGGCCCACACCACGAGCGTGTCGTCGAGCAAGCCGCGCTGCTTTAGATCCTTGAGCAAACCCGCGGTGGGTAGAGTCGGTCATGCCACAATTGATATCGAGCTGCTTATTCAAATCGTGGTGATCATCCCATGAAGTATGGAGCAGTTGCACGAAGCGCACCCCGCGTTCGACCATGCGACGTGCCAGCAAGCAGTTCGTGCCGAAGGGACGCGTCTTCTTCGCATCCAGGCCATACATAGCTTGGATGGCGGTCGGTTTCCCTGCTGAAGTCGAGCAGTTCCGGCGCGGCGCTTTGCATGCGAAACGCCATCTCGTAAGAAGCGATCCGCGAAGCGATCTCGGCGTCGCCGGTGCTCTGCTGATGCACTTGGTTGAGTTCGCGCAGCACATCGAGCCTCGCGCGCTGCGTGGCGGCGCTAATGCCGGGCGGACGGCTGAGATGGAGGATCGGATCGCCGGAATTGCGGAAAGTGATACCGCGATACGTCGAAGGCATGTAGCCGCTGCCCCAGAGCGCGCTGCCGGCCCCTTCGAGGCCACGACCCGAATCGGAAATGAGCACCATGTAGCCCGGCATGTTCTGGCAGTCGCTGCCGAGTCCGTAGTTCACCCACGAGCCGATGCTGGGACTGCCAAACAGCGGCGTGCCGCAGTGGAACAGCAATTGCGCCGGATCGTGGTTGGTCTGCTCGCAGTGCATGGAGCGGATGAGGCAGATCTCGTCCGCCACCGCGCCCGTATGCGGGAGCAACTCCGAGAACTCGATGCCGCTCTGCCCATAGCGCTGAAACTTCCGCGGACTGGCCATCACCGTTTCCAGCACGCCACCGGTCGCGCTCTTCTTCGCCTGCACGAGCGACTCCGGCATCGGCTGACCATGCAGGGCCGTCATCTTCGGCTTGGGATCATGCAAATCGAGATGCGACGGCCCGCCGACCATGAAGATGAAGATGACGTTCTTGGCCCGCGGTGCGAAGTGGAGTTGCGGCGAGGCCGCATGGCCGTCTCGAGCGAGCAGATGCCACAGCGCCATCGCGCCAAGTCCGTGGCCGCTGCGGGCGAGAAAGTCACGACGCGACAGGCCGGGAGAGAGCATGGAAAGATTCATGACTTCATTCGCGGGTGATGGTTTCGTCGAGATTCAGCAGCACGCTGGAAAGCGCGATCCAGGCAGCCTGCGACGCGGCGTCCTCGCCTGGCGTCGTGTCCCGGAGCAATTGCTCGCGGCCGATGCGGCGTCGCTTTCAAACAGTGCCTTCTGCTGCTGGAGATAGGCGAGCAGACGTTGCGACTCCTCGGGCTCCGGCGGACGGGCAAGCACAAGGATGAAGGCGTGATTCAGTCGGCAATCGTCGGCAGCACGGGCCTCGCGCAGGACACGCGAAGCGAGCGCCTGCGCCGCTTCGATAAACACGGGATCATTCAGGAGATTGAACGCCTGCAGCGGCGTGTTCGATCGTTCGCGGCGCGTGCAACTGCGGCTGGAGTCGGGCAGATCGAACGTGACAAACTGCGCGAAGGGGGAAGTGCGCTGGATAAAGGTGTAGAGTCCCGCGACGGTAACGATCCGCTCCCGGGCTGGTCTCCCATCGGTTTCTGAAACCCTCCTTCGAGACGCTGGCCGGCTGCGGCGGCTTAACGCTGGGGCCGCCGATAGTGCGCGAGAGCAGGCCGCTCACGGCGAGTGCATTGTCGCGCACGGCCTCGGCAGACAGTCGCAATCGTGTCTGGCGCGCGAGCAGCGTGTTGTTCGGATCGCGCGTCACGAGTTCAGGCCGCGTTTGGGACGACTGCCGGTAGCTCTGCGAGGTAACCATCAATCGCAGCATCTCCTTGATGCTCCAGCGGCGCTCGCTGGAACTCGATCGCCAGCCAATCGAGCAGTTCGGGATGAGACGGACGATCCCCACGCACGCCGAAGTTCTCGGAGGTGGCCACAATGCCGCGACCGAACAATTCCTGCCACAAGCGGTTCATCGTGACGCGTGCAGTCAGCGGATGCTCGTGGCGAAACCAGCCAGTGCGCCAGGGCGAGCCGATCCGCGTCTTGGACCGTCGTGAACGCAGGCAGCGCCGCCGGTGTGCCCGGTTTCACCTCATCGCCTGGGCGATGAAACTCGCCGCGAATGTGGATGTGCGTGGGGCGTGGCTTCATTGTTTGCATCACCACCGGCGCACGGCTGATCACCGGCAGATCTTTTTTCAACGCATCGAGCCTGGTGCGGAGTTCGCTAGTTTTGAGTTCGGTGAGCTTTGCACTGTAGATTGAGGGAGCGTGGGCGAGGAAATAATCCAACAGCCGGTCACGCTGCTCCTGCGTGCGTTCGGAAAGCGGAGTCTTGATAATGTTGATCCCTTCGAGCTGTCCCTCGCCCTGGCCTTGGCCCCAACCGAGTCCCAGCACTTCCAGCGCCGGTCCCAGGTGAAATCGACGTCTGGATGGGCCTTCGCCTCCAGCAGCCGCTTTTCCCAGTCCGCCTGCATCTCGGAGAGCGTCGCGGCTACCGGCGCGAGCAATTCCATGCGCTTGCGATCATATTCCTGCTTTGCGCGCTCCCATGGCTCGCGCTCGCCGGGCAGAGGCGCGTTGAAGTTTACTTCGTCGACGTTGTTGAAGAAGGCATAGAGCTGGTAGAACTCCCGCTGCGAGATCGAGTCGAACTTGTGATCGTGGCACTCCGCGCAGCCGACGGTCAGCCCAAGCCAGGCCGTTCCCATGGTCGTCGTGCGATCCACCACCTGCCGCACGCGAAACTCCTCCAGGTCCGCGCCCCCTTCACGATTGCTCAGCGTGTTGCGCAGGAAACCGGTGGCGATTTTTTGGGAAGCGGTGGCGTTCGGCAGCAGATCGCCGGCAAGCTGCTCGATGGTGAACCGATCGAACGGCAGATCGCGATTGAAGGCATCCACCACCCATTGTCGATAACGCCAGGCCGTAGGCCGGATGAAGTCCTGCAAATAGCCGTCGCTGTCCGCATAATGCGCCAGATCGAGCCACCAGCGCGCCCAGCGTTCGCCAAAATGCTCGGAGCCGAGCAAACGATCGACAATCCGCTCGTAGGCGTCGGGCCGCGGGTCGTGGACGAAGGCATCGACTTCCAGCGGCGACGGCGGCAGACCGATAAGATCGAAGCTCAAACGCCGGATCAATGTTGCGCGATTCGCTTGCGACGATGGTCCGATCTGCTTCCTGTGCCAGGCGTGCGCGGATGAAACGATCCATGGGATGATCAATTCCCGCCACCACCGGCGGGTCCACGCGTTGCGGCGGAATGAAAGCCCAGTGCGCTTCGTAGCGCGCCCCCTGCTCCACCCAGCGCTGCAGCGTTTCCTTCTGCGCCGGTGTCAGATGCTTTCCCGTCTTCTTTGGCGGCATGAGATCGTCGGCATCGGCAGTGAGGATGCGCTCGATGAGGGCACTTTCCGCCACCTGCCCCGGTATGATGGCCCGGCGCCCGACTCGAGCACCGCCGTGGCTCCCGCCGCGGAATCCAGCCGCAGACCGGCTTCGCGCCGCGCCTTGTCGAAGCCGTGACACGTGAAGCAGTTCTCTGCCAGAATGGGAAGCACATCCCGATTGTAGCGCACCTCTTGAGCCGCTATCGGACTGCTCGTTGCGCAGATCACAGCCGTCACTGGTAAGATCGCCAACCAGGCGGTCCATGGCAGACGGGATTTGACAGCCAGCCTCCGCCGGTCGTCGTTCACCAGAATCCGCTTCTTGCCGTGCATCTCTTTGAGCACCTGATTCTTCGTGCAGAGGTACTCGATCGCTAGTTGTTGCCGTTGGTTCACCCAGTCGGCCAGAATCGTCACCAGCAAACGCCAAGGTTGGAGGACGAAGCTCATGAATGCGCCAGCACCGAGTTTCGCGCAGCCTCCGTTGCCGGCATGCCTTCCTCAACGGGCCGAAATCACGTACTTTGGCCCGTACCCAGGTCCCATTCTAACCGCCAGTTGCATCTCGGCGGAATAATTTGACCATACGAGATCAAGATAATGACTCATCCACGGATAGCCTTCTTCATCATGAAGATATCGAAATCGCTGGACCTATGCACCCATTAAAACCGGCCTTCCCGCCCCCAACAGTTTACTAAAATACCGCGAGTGGTGTGGGAGATTGCGTTATACGAAGCCAAGCCGAGGCGCTCAGGCGAAAATAGTCGCAGCAGACGGCCCCAGCGGCTAAATTGAATATCGCTTGCCCGCAGTGCGGCGTCGGCCCGCGGACGCTGTCCATATTCATTCCAGGCCCATGCCTAAGGAGCCGTCAATGGGATGCTTGCGGTTGATTCGATTTGTGTCAGTCGTCGTGGCCCGCCCTAGGGGTCTTCTTTTTCCGTGGCTCCGTCTCTCCACGTTGTTGCTACTGTTTCTTCCAGGGCTTGCAACGGCCGAGCCGGCGCTGCCGGTCATTACGCACGTCGAAGCCCAGCCGCTGCGTGCCCAGGCTCAGCGCGTGGTGCAGGCGCTGGCGTTGGTCGGCGCGCCGCTGACCAAATCGCAGCGCCAGCAATTCGAAGCCGCGCTGAACGAACCTGCCGACGACCAGGGCGTGGCCAGGATCCAGGCCGTGCTCGATCCGTTGTGCCTGGCACTGGTCAGCATCAACCCCGAAAGCCGGGTCAAGGTCGCGCCCGGGCGCCGGCCGCGGCCGAATTGGTGCAACATGGCTGGCGGGTGTTCCTGGTCAAGGTCCATAACGAGGCCGGCGTGACGGCGCCGCTACGAGTGACCAGCCCGCAGGCCGCTCCGTTGCAGAAGCGCTCGACCAGCAGCCCGGAACCGAAGCCTTCGATCTCGCCGCAACAAGCCGCCGAATCGTTGGCTCGACGTGAGCCTGTACGACGCCCAGCCGCTGAACAAGCCGCTTTCGGGCCTCGAAGTCGAGTATCGCTTGCTGGAGTTGTATAGCCGCGACGCCGGCCGGCGCGAGGCCAAGCTGGCCTTCGACGTCGGCCAGGGGACGCAGGATCTCGGCTTTCGCAACGAAATCAATGTGCTGTTCCACTGCCTGCCGGCGGTGGCCGTGACGCTGGAAGTCATCGACGACGATGGCCAGCCGACGACCGGCCAGTTCGTTTTCCGCGACGACCGCGGCCGGGTCTACCCGGCCCGCGCGCGCCGGCTGGCCCCCGATTTCTTCTTCCACGACCAGGTCTATCGCAGCAGCGGCGAAACGGTGCTGTTGCCGCCGGGCAAGTTCCAGGTGACCTATACCCGCGGGCCGGAATATCGGATCTCCGAGCGGCAGATCACCGTGCCCGATTCGGAGACGCACCGCGAGAGCTTCCGCCTCGAGCGGTGGATCAAGCTGGCCGATTACGGCTGGTATTCGGGCGATCATCATGTGCATGCCGCCGGCTGCGCCCATTACGAGGCCCCGACCGAGGGCGTGCAGCCGATCGACATGATGCGCCATATCCTGGGCGAAGACCTGAACGTCGGCTGCGTCTTGTCGTGGGGGCCTTGCTGGTATCACCAGAAGCAATTCTTCGAAGGCCAGGTGAACAAGCTCTCGACGCCGCAGACGCTGATGCGCTACGACGTCGAAGTCTCGGGCTTCCCCAGTTCGCACTGCGGCCACCTGTGCCTGTTGCGTCTGAAAGAGGACGATTACCCTGGCACGTCGCGGATCGACGAATGGCCGAGTTGGGATCTGCCGATTCTCAAGTGGGGAAAGTCGCAAGGGGGCGTCGTCGGCTTTGCCCATAGCGGCTGGGGGCTGCATACCGACCAGCCAGGAAGTTCCCAACTACGAGATGCCCCCGTTTCAACGGCATCGGCGCCAACGAATTCATCGTCGACACGGTCCACGGGGCCTGTGACTTTATCTCGGCCGTCGATACGCCGTACCCCTGGGAAATGAACATCTGGTACCACACGCTCAATTGCGGCTTCACGACTCGAATCAGCGGCGAGACCGATTTTCCTTGCATCTACGGCGAGCGGGTCGGGCTGGGCCGGGCCTATGTCAAGCTCGACGGCCGACGGCCGCTGACCTACGACGCCTGGGCCGATGGACTGCGCGACGGCCGCAGCTACTGCAGCGACGGTCACAGCCACCTGTTCGATTTCACGGTCGGCGGCTTGGGCGTCGGCGAGCCGGGTGACGGCGGCCGGGCCAGCGTCTTCGCAGCCCACGCGGGACAGCGGCTGAAGATAACCGCCCGGGCTGCCGCCCTGCTCGACGAGCAGTCCCACGACGAGATCCGGAGCCTCGGTCTCGATCAAAAGCCCTATTGGCACATCGAGCGGGCCCGCATTGGCGATACGCGCACGGTTCCGGTCGAGTTGATCGTCAATGGCCAGCCGATCGACAAGAGAACGTTGGTCGCCGACGGCCGAGTGAACGAGTTGAACTTCGAATTCACGCCCGATCGCTCGAGTTGGGTCGCCCTGCGGATCCGTGCCGGCTCGCATACGAACCCGGTGTTCGTCGAACTTGACGGCCAACCGATCCGGGCGAGCAAGAAGAGCGCCCAGTGGTGCCTGGATGCGGTCGACGTGTGCTGGGCGTCCAAGTCGCCGAAGATTCGCGAGACCGAGCGTCAGGCCGCGGCCGAAGCCTACGAAGTTGCCCGGCAAGCGTATCGCAAAATTCTGGCCGACGCGGCCGATTGAGAAGCAAACGGCCGAAGGTGTCCGTTCTAATACTCAATCACCTTCTCTTGTTGTCTATGGCTTCGGCGTCCAAGGTGTCTAACGGGTTGCGCCGAACGGGATGGCGGTCATGTCGACAGGCCAGACGTGGTTCGGCCGATCGGAGGTTAGGCCAGGTTCTCGATGGCCAGTTTGGCGCGGTCTCGGAACCAGCCGCGCGTAAGCCAGAAAGAAGGCTGAAACAGATTCACGACTGTTGCTCTCGGATGCGAGGCAACCGATTCTTGACGAGGCTCCGGATCGACGTAAGCCCTTGTTCGAACCCACACACGAGTTTTTAGGACGGACAACTGTGGGTCTTGACCAGTTCCAGCAGTTGCGGCCCGCTCATGCGAAACGCGGCGTTGTGGGGGCAGGCGTAGACGCAACTCGGGTCTTGATCGGCTGACACGACATTGCGGCAAAGGTCGCAGGTCGTAGCTTTGACCGCAACGCCGCCGGGTGCGTCAGCATCTTTGACTTCCTGCACATTGATGTTGCCGTAGGGGCAATTACTGCGCACACAGTCCGCAACCGATGCACCAGGACTCAATCAGAATCTCAAGTGAATTCTGGTCGTTGCTGCGCGGCCGACGATGGATCGCATCGACCGGGCAGCCCACCAGGCAATACGGATCGAGGCACGAACGGCAGGAACTGGCGACCAGGAAGTTGTCGTAGCGCAGCCCCTCGCGGATCAGCCGGGTCACGCCGTCGTGAGTATCGGCGCAGGCCCGGGTGCATTCGTCGCAGCGGGTGCAGGATTCCAGGTCCAGTACCAACAGCTTTTGCGCGTTGAAGAGCCCTTGTTCGAGAAAGTCGCTCAGCGGCCGGTCGAGCGAACGGCGGGCCTCGATGTTTTGGGCGATGAGTTGTCGTGCGCGGGCGACCATTTTTTCACGCGCGGCGGGATATTTCTGGATGAGGGCGCGGAAGTCTTCGCCGCGGATGCGCACCAACTCCACATCATCCAGCGCGAGCAAGTCGCGGTTCGCGTGCCCGGCTGCAAGTTGGTGCCCGCCTGCCCCTCGTTCAAGTCGACGAGGGTGGAAAGCAAGCCGATTTCTCCAAAACTGCTTCCCGGGCCCAAGTAGTCCAGAACCCGTTCCTGGCCGGAAAACGACTGCGTAGCT
Organism: uncultured Planctomycetia bacterium; assembly: GCA_963807715.1. GTDB lineage: Bacteria > Planctomycetota > Planctomycetia > Pirellulales > PALSA-1355 > CAWECK01. The sequence continues at coordinate 807,037 of CAWECK010000002.1, read as the reverse complement.
TTAACAAAGCCGAGCCGAACCGTGTAGAAATGGTCTGCTCGATCTCCCTGGCGAAAAATGACCTGTCCCTTATCCACGCGCACCAGGTCGACCCGATCGCGCAAAAACTCGACGCATTCGACCTGCTGCCTTGGATCCAGCTCGGTGAATAGTTGCGAACTCCTCAGGTGGTTATCCAGCACGCGTTCGCGATACGCCTTGTCGAGAATCGCGCGGGCCGTGTGATTGCGCTGCAATGAATAGAGAATGTTGCGATCGATTTCGAGGACTTCGCCGGCTTCCAAGGCCATGACGGTTGCCGAGCGGGGATAGTGATTCAGGCAAGTCATCTCGCCCAGGATCAGGTCCGCCGGAGTGCGCACCGCGACCGGCTTGCCTAGCGACAACGGAGCTCCACCGTCGTTACGAATGGCGCTCGCGTGGGGCGACTCGCCGCCGATGGCCTGGCCGGAAACCATGGTCGTTTTCAACCGGCCGACAAATGCCCGCCACAACCCGCCGCTGCGCTCCGTCTTCATTTGCTTGAGCGAAGCCTGGATCGACACTTCGTATTTGCCGGAAATCAGCAGAAACGCGGTGGATCCGGCTTCTCCCTCCCGGCACAAGACGTCGCCGGCGGACAATCGGCGCCGCCGCACGGAATCGGTATTCCATTGCAGGAATTTGTAGGGCATACCCTTGAAAAGGTCATGGGCGTCGGCGAGCCTATCGGCCGTGACAACTTCGCCTAGTCTTGCGCCGCCGGTTCCCGTTGCCTCTGGCCGTTTTACTGGCTTGAGAAAGGTCAATGCATCGGTCGGACAAGAAATCATGCACTCGCCGCAGGAAACGCAACTCGAATCGCCCATCGGCTGATCCAGGTCAAAGCCGATGTGAGTGGTGTAGCCCTTGCCCGTGCGTCCAATCACGAAATTCTTCTTCACGTCGTCGCAGGCCCGCACGCAGCGGTCGCACAGGACGCAGGAATCGTGATTGACGGCAATGGACGCGGACGACATGTTGACAGGCCGCCCCGTCTTGCCTGGCTCGAAGCGCGGCGATTTCAGCTCGAGTCTGCGGGCAAGCGCGGCCAGTTCGTTGTACGGCTGCTGCGCGTCCAAGTCGCCGTGCAGGTGATCGGCCATGAGCAATTCGGCCAGAACCCGCACGGAGGATTCGACTCGCTTCCGCGCGTTCTCATCGGGGGAAGCGATGGTCTGGATCTCCATCGTTTCTTCGACCCGGTGCTGGCAGGCCGGCAGCAGTTTGCGTTCTCGTTGAACCTGGCCTCTTTTGACCTTGGCGATTTCCACCACGCAGATGCGGCAGACTCCGACCGGCTGCATGTGCTCCTGGTGGCAGAGAATCGGAATCGGATTGACGTCGCCGAGTTTTTTCACGAACAGTTCATTGGCGGCGTCGTAGATCGTGGTGGCCCGTGGAATCGGCCGCCCCTCGGCATCGCGGAGGATTTTGCCCTGCGAGTCGGTTAGCGGCACGGCCTTTTTGACGGTCACCTCGCGGCCGTCGATCTTGATCGTGATCTCCTTGGCAAGGTCTTCCGAAGTGACCTTGTCCATCCGCAACAGTTGCCCGTCGATGTCGCGGGCGAACAAGCCCTCTTCATCCAGGTTCAGTGGGTTTTCGGCTAGAAACGCCTCACTCACGGCAGGCCTCGCGGATTCAGTTTTCGCGCCGGCGGATCGGGCCGGCGAGCGACCAGATAGGCGGCGACTTCGTCGGAGAAGAATTGCAGCACCGAGGTAAGCGGTTTTGGAGCCACTACCCCCAAGCCGCAAATGGATGTCATTAGCATGGCGTCGGCAAGTTCGTCGACCAGGCTCTTGGTGTCGAGAAATTGTTCGGCGTTAAATCCGTGGTTCTTGAGACGCGTGGCGATTTCGACGATTTTCTGCGAGCCAATCCGACAAGGCACGCATTTTCCGCACGATTCGTTGCGATAGAACTCGACGCAGTTGAGGGCCTGATCCACCATGTCCGCAGCTTCATTGTAAACGACCACGCCGGCTCCCAACATCAAGCCGAGGCTGCGAAATCGATCCAAGTCGAGCTCCAAGTCAAGAATATCCAGATAGATGCCGCCCGAGCGGTCGACTTTTTCAACCAATGCCGGCGGAGCCTTTTCACGCCAATTGCGCGGCAAGGCTTTGACGGAGAATTTGGCCGGCAGAAAGCCGCCTGACGGACCGGAAGGAGCAAAGGCCTTCAGTTGCCCGCGAACGCCTTGGGCATATTCCGTAAGAAATTCCCCGAGTGTCAAGCCGTTGGGCACTTCATAGGCGCCGGGTCGGTTGACGTCGCCACTAATCGAAAAAAAGCGCAGTCCTTTGCATCCGTTCGCCCCCTGATCCCGATACCACTCTCCCCCGCGCGCCGCGATGGCGGCGGCCCAGGCAAAAGTTTCGACGTTGCTGACCAGGGTCGGTTTGTCGTAGAGGCCGTTGGTTTCGAGCATCGGTGGCTTGTTGCGAGGCTGTGCCCGACGATCTTCCATCGCCTCGATCAAGGCGCTTTGCTCGCCGCAAATATAGCCGCCGGGACTGACAAAAACCTCGACCGGAAAATCGCGGTCGGTGCCAAACATGCGCTCGCCGCAAGCTCCCATCCGCTGGGCTTGCTGGATGGCCGCCCGCACGGCGGCGATCTCTTCCTGGTATTCGTGGCGGATATATATGTATCCGCGGGTCGCGGACGTGAGCAACCCGGCAAGAATTACGCCTTCCAGCACCAGGTATGGCGTGCGCAGCAGCAACTCGCGATCCTTGAAGGTTCCAGGCTCGCTCTCGTCCCCATTGCAGACGATATACTTTTCGTCTCCTTTGGCCTTCCAGACGTCGTTCCACTTCTGGTGCGCCGGCACGCCCGCGCCTCCCATGCCGCGCAGATCGGCAACCTTGAGTGCTTCGATGATGCGATTGCCGTCACGGTGAGCGAGAAACTGGCGAACGGCGTCATAGTTGGGTGCGCCGCTATGAAGGTCGATTTTCCACGGCTCCGGAGCCGTGCGCGGGAAGGATGCGTCGGCGTCGGCGGCCGGCGGATTGTCGGTGAGATGAGCCGCGGCGATTTCGGCCAACTCCGCGTATGTCTTGCCGCAGTAAATCTCTTCGTTCACCGCGGCGGCCGGAGCCCGATCGCAGCGTCCCAAGCACGAGGCAAAATGGACTTTCACGGCGCCCGCCAGTTTTCCCTCACGCGTCGACTGTTCGAGATCTGCCTTGATGGTCGCCGCGCCGCGCAAGTGGCAAGCCATGTCGTGGCACACGAAGACTTCGACTCGGGGCGGTTGCTCCAGGTGGAAATGCGGGAAGAAACTAGCGACTTCCTGGAGGCGATAAAGGGGCGTCTGGAGCCGCGCCGCAAGCGCGACTAACTCCTGCCGCGGCAAGTGCCCGTGCGCCTTTTGGATTTTGTGTAATTCCTGGACGATCATCAGCAACCAGATTTGCAAGATCGGGCATGAAAAGGAATGGGCACGCCATGCTAAGCCCTGCGTGGGGGAGGCGTCAACAATGACCGCCAGGCACCGGCTGGCCACTCGCCTGGCTTCGACCGAAGCGATTCATCCCATCATTTCCCCGGCAGATCCCAAACCGGGCTGAATTTGGCCGGCTCGTTCACCAGCAGGTTTACGGTGCGGGCCAGCAAGGCCAGGGACGGCCCGTCGTCGGGACGCTTAAGCGTCAATTGGCTCAGCAGCCAGGCGGCCTGGCGGAAGTTGCTGGCTTCGAATTCCGTGAGAGCGGCTTCATAGTCGTCGCACAAGCTCTTCCAACTGTCCGGATCTCCCACTTGAAGTTGATACAGATCGACCGGTTCCGAGATGTTCACCACGCGAACCTGGCACAGCCGCCGCGGTTTTGCTTCCAAGCCGAGTCGGCTCCGAGTTGCGGCTGTAATCAAGGTGTCAACGCGCAGATATTTTGTGGCCCCCTGGACGCGGCTCGCCAGATTCACCATGTTACCCAATGGCCCATACTTAAACTTTCGCGTCGAGCCGGTGTTGCCGACATGGGCGAGCCCGGTATTAATGCCGATGCCGACGCGGATCGGCTCTCCCAATTGCGATTGCCACTGCCGGTTTAGCGGATCCAGGGCCAACAGCATGTCGGTTGCCGCCGCACAGGCCAGTTGGGCATGTCTGGGCTGCGGCGAGGGAGCCCCCCACATCGCCAGCAGTTCATCGCCGATGTAGTCCACCAGCACGCCCTGATGGGCGATGACACAATCGGAAAGGACGCTCATCACGCCGCCGATCCATTCCACGGTGGCCGCCGGGGTCAGCCGCTCGCTGATTCGGCTAAAACCGCGCACATCGCAGAATAATAAAGTGACTTCGGCCTCCCGTCCCTTCAACAAGTCCGGCTGGGCAGCCAAATGGCTGGCTAACTCTGGCGTAAAGAATTGCTCGAAGCGCACCTGAGCCGCCATGGCGGCCCGTTGCTGCTCAAGCCGTGCCAGTCCGGCGGCCGCGCTGCAAGCCAAGGTTTCGACGAGCATTGCCTCGAGTTGTGTGATCGGGCGCCCGATCCCTAGTTCGGAGTGTCGGTCGCCGTAAAGGGCCCCGATCACTTCGCCGTGCGCGTCGAGAATCGGTGCCACCACCACGGCTTGCACTCCGGAGAGACTGGCCTCGCCTGAGGCGGCTCCCAGGGTTTGCCAGAAGGTCCGTTTGTCTTGTTGAATGCGGGTGAGAATCCGCTGGCTTGGCCGCGCGGAGGCGAAATTATCGGCCATCCCCTCGTGATACGAGGCGGCGGCACATTGCCAGCTGCCGCTGTGATGAAGCATCACGCGGCCGGAGTTCAGGCCGACCAGGTCGACCATGGCTTCGGCGGCCCGTTGGAAAAACTCTTCGGAGTTGGTGGCTGATTGCAGGACCGTCGTGACCGCGGAACCAACGGATCAATTGTTCGCTATCGGCCGCCTTGATGCTGCCGCTGAGAATCGCTGCCTGTGGGGTGTGCAATATGCCTGGAGCAATGGTCGGTTCAGCCAGACTCTGCAGATCGGCCGAATCCATCTCGTCGGATTCAAGACGAAGCGACTTGTTGGCCAAGGTGATCAATACGGGCGGCTTGACATCGCGCGAGGCGGAGGCCGGGATGACACCGCTCCCGACAACGTCCGGAAGGGTTCTGGGACTCAGGTTCGTAATGCGCACCATGCCCGAGGGTAGCGGTTCCAACCGCAGTGAGTCGCGAGAAATGGCCAGTTCTTCCCGGGCCGCGATATTGATCCGCCACTTAGCCGGAGATGGGGCGCCGGCGCGACGCGAACATACAGCGGATCGGCCGGTTGCGGCTGCCGTCCGATGTCGGTGCAGGCGTCCAAGATTTCTTCGACGATCAACAGGTTGTTGTTGAAAACGCGTAGCAGAATGGGCGTCATGAATTGTTGCTGGATACCCTAATGCGGCAGAGCCGCAGCCATGTGGAGAACGAACGGTCCGCTCGTCCCTGAACCGAATGCTACACTTCCGCGACGGATCTACAGCCCATTTTACGGAACCAAGAGCCCAGGGAAGCTGAAAACGCCGAGGAAACTGTGAACACGGTTGCGATGAACGACCGCAACGCGTCCAATGGCGCCGTCGTTGGGACTGTCAGCGCTGCGCCAGAAGCGCGTTATAATCTACTCCGATTCCTTATATCAATGAGCAAATTGGTTCGGGTTCTTTCCTCCGGGCCGAACCAGGCGGCCGCCATTCATGACCATCGGCATTCGAGATTCCAACCTGCTGTTCGGAGTACTGGCAGTCCAAACGGGCCTGGTAACCGCCGAATCGCTGATCGCGACCATGGAGATTTGGGTCGAAGACAAGACCCAGCCACTGGGCCAGCGCCTGGTTGAGCGAGGCGTTTTGAGCCAAGATCGCCGCGCTTTGCTCGATGCGCTGGTTGCCGAGCATCTGAAGCAGTACGGGGCCAATGCGACCATGAGCTTGGCGGCGGTCGGCTCTCCGAGCGTCCTGCGGGCTCGCCTTGAACGGATCATCGACCCCGCCGCCACCGATGTCTTCGCGCAACTGCCCGCGGAAGCTCCCGTTGTCGGCCCTTTCGACACGCTCGTGGCGCCCGTCGAGGGGCAGGCGGGAGCCGGCACGTCGAGCGTCGGTCCGTTGCGATTTCGTGTGCTGCGACCGCACGCAAGAGGCGGACTTGGCGAGGTTTTTCTGGCGGATGATCAGGAGTTGCACCGCGAGGTGGCTCTCAAGGAAATTCAGTCGCGCCACGCGGATCATCCGGAGAGTCGCACGCGGTTTCTGCTCGAAGCCGAAATCACCGGCGGCCTGGAGCATCCCGGTATCGTACCCGTGTACGGTCTGGGCACGTATCCCGATGGCCGGCCGTATTACGCGATGCGCTTTATCAAGGGAGACAGCCTCAAAGACGTCATCGACAACTTCTATCGTGCCGACAGCCCGATCCAGGACCCGACCGAACGAGCCGTCGAACTGCGCAAACTCCTTGGACGCTTTATCGATGTTTGCAATGCGATGGAGTATGCGCATAGCCGCGGAATTTTGCACCGGGACTTGAAGCCAGGCAACATCATGCTCGGCAAGTACGGCGAAACTTTAGTGGTCGATTGGGGCCTCGCAAAGCCGCTCGATCAGTCCGACGTGGGCAAAGCTTCCGGGGAAACTCGGCTGCATCCTCCGTCGGCCAGCGGCACGGCCGCCACTCAGATGGGCTCAGCCCTCGGTACGCCGCAATTCATGAGCCCCGAACAGGCTACCGGCCGACTGGACCAATTGAGCCCGGCCAGCGACGTCTATAGCCTGGGGGCAACCCTGTACAACCTTTTGACTGGGAAAACCGCGTTTCAAGAGCGCGATTTAGCCACGTTGTTGAGCAAGGTTGAGCGGGGCGTTTTTCCGTCACCGCGGAAGCTAAACCCGCGGTTGCCGAAGCCTCTGGAAGCCATTTGCATGAAAGCCATGTCGTTGCGGCCCGCATATCGCTATCCGACACCGCGCCCTTGGCCGATGACCTCGAACATTGGCTGGCGGACGAAGCGGTGACCGCGTATCGAGAACCTTGGAACGAACGCCTGCGGCGCTTCGCCCGGCGACACCGCACCTGGACCCAGGCGGCGGCGGCTTCCCTATTGGTTATTGCGGTCACCGCGGTCGTCGCCAGTTTGGTCATCAACGGTGCGCGACGACGCGAAGCCCTGGCCCGGGCCGAGGCGGAGCACAGTTTTCAGCAAGCCCGGCAAACGGTGGACGATTTTTTCACCCGCGTTAGTGAAAACAAGCTATTGAACGTACCCGGCTTGCAACCGATGCGTCGCGAGTTGCTCGACGAAGCGGCCGCGTATTACCGCGGTTTCATCAAGCAGCGCGGCCACGATCCGTCGGTGCGGGCCGAACTGGCCAAGACCTACTATCGCCTGGGGCTGATCGGCCTGGAAGTTGACACCAAGAGCGTGGCGGCGGCATCGCTCCAAGAGGCACTGAAAATCCAGAAACAACTGATCGCGTCGCAGCCGGGCTCCGTCGACTACCGCGAGACCTTGGCGAACATTTTCAACGCCCTCGGCAATTTCCACCAGGCTGCGGGTCAACTGGACTCCGCCAATGAGGCGTTTCGCGCAGCTCTCGAAGTGCGCAGGAAACTGGTCGATGAACAACCGCGGAATTCCCAATTCCGCCGCAAACTGGCCAACAGCTACAATAACCTGGCGGTGGTTTCCGCGCGCGAGGGGATCTGGAGCCGCGCTAGCCGCATTACGGCCAGGCTAACGACCTGCGCAGGCAATTAGTTCGGGACAATTCCGCGGCACCGCAATACCTGCGCGATCTGGCCCAGGGCTATTACAACCTGGGCCTCGTCCAGCGTGACGCGAGCAACATTGCCGTGGCGCTAGAGTCATTCCGGCAGGCCCTGGCGAGCTATCGAACGCTGGTGGAGAAGGATCCTCGTGTCATCGACAACCGGCGCGAGTTGGCGATTACCTGCCGCGAGTTGGCCGAGTTGTCGGCGATGAGCGGCCAAACGGCCGAGGCCGCGGCGTTCTACGAGGAGGCGGGGAGAATCTCCGAGCTGTTGGCTCGACAAAATCCATTCCTCGTTGCCCTGCAAGCGGACGCGGCGGCGGTCTACAGCGGCCGCGGCAAGCTGGAACGTCAGGCAGCCCATTTGCCGCAAGCTCTGGAATGGTTTCAGAGGGCCTACGGCATTCAGCAGCAACTAGCCAACTCGGACCCTGACGAAGTTCGCTACCAGAATGATCTGGCCGGGACGCTGCTGCAGATCGGTCTGGTGCGACTGGCCGGCGGCGAACTGCCGGCTGCCCGCGAGAACTTCGATGCGGCAATGGTCAGCCTCAACCGATTGCTGGCCGCCCATCCGCAAGATAGCGCCGTGCAAATCGTGATGGCACAAGCGCACACGGATCTGGGCCTTGTGGAGCGCTCCGAGCAGAAACCAGCCGAAGCGCTCCGACAGTTTCAGCAGGCGCATTCCGTGTATGAAAAGCTGGCGGCCGATAAGCCCGCCAGCGCTGAGTTTCTCTTCGGTAAGGCGGATGCGCTGCTCAACATCGCGGTCGAGCAGCGCAGCATGCACCAACCCCTGGACACTCTGAAGTCAGTGGCCGAAGCCGACACTTTGCAAGTTGAATTGACTCGCAAGTATCCTGGTATCCCCAAGTATGAAAACCTAGCGGGTGAAATTCTTTATCTGCAAGGATTCTCGAAACTCGAGCAAGGCAATCTGACGGGAGCGATGCCGTTCTACCAGCGGGCCCGCAAAATCCGCGAGCAATTGGCAACCAGTCAGCCAGAGAATTGGGAACTGCAAAGCGCGTTGGGCACAACGCTCGACGAGGTGGCAGTCATCCATTGGCAATTGGAGCATTACGAAGAGGCGTCCAGGCTGTTTAAAGCCGCAACGGAGCCTTTGAAGCTGGCCGTCGAACACGCGCCAGCCATTGCCTTGTATCGCCGTAACCTGGCCAATCATCTCACGAACCTGGCCATCGTGGAGCGCGAAGCGGGCCGACCGGAAGCAGCGGCGAAATTCATCACCCAACACCGGGCCTTGTGGCCCGACGACCCCGCCGAGCTGTTTAAGGTGGCGGTCGAATGGTCCCTGACCGCCGCCGCCTTGGAGAAAGACGCCGCGCAATTGACTTCCGAACAACAATCGCTGCACCGTCAATGCCAGACGGAGGCGTTGGACGCATTGAAAACCGCCCTGGCCGCCGGCTTCAAGGATCTCGACAAGCTGCGAGCCGACCCAAATCTGGCCAACCTGCGAGATCTGCCGGGCTTCCAAAAGCTGCTCGAATCGCGACAAACGCCCTCGAGTCCACCCGACGGGAATGGAATCAACGATAGGCCGAAATGAACTGCCGCGAATCCTCGAATTAAGCGATAGAAGACAATGCCGGCATGGCGAATACAACTTATGACTAGCGGCGAGAGACGCGCTGCCCAATCGCATTCGTTACAGTCCGCAAACTCTTCCTGGTCGCTCGTAGAAGAGTGTCACGGAAGCTTGCCCGACCGGCAAAGTCAACGCCAGCATACGTGGTACGCGTAGTCACGGAAGACGTAGACCATGAGGAGAGGAAACCGCCAGACGCTTGCGCTCGCAGCTGCTTTGATCGTGGCCATGCCGGTAACGTTGTGCGCTCAGAGCGTTCCGCGCAGCAGCGCTGCCGAGCCCGGTGGCACTAGCGCGGATTTGGATTCCGCTTCCACCCTCGCGCCGGCCTCAGGAACGCTCAGCAGCACTGCCGGGCCGAGTTTGGCCCGCAATCCCAGCGAGCCCGATCATGATTTGTATGGCTGGTTGATGGCGGCGGACTCGGACGACGACGAGCAGGTCACCTTGGCGAGCGCATTGCAGCCAGCACCGGTGGCCAGTCAGCCCAGTCCGGCGGCCCCGGACGCCAATCAGCCAGCCCCCAGCCCGCGCCGCCGCGCCGCGGCGAACCAGTTTGCCATCGGCAGTTCGGTCAGTTCGCTGGGCGGTCCGCAAGCTCCGGCTCCCATGTCGCCCAACATGATCGGCGACTTCTTCGTGGGCTCGGGAAACGCGTACTTCATCAGCAAGGGTTTCACCAGAGATCCTGGGGGGCTGATTAATCTCGGCTCGATTCCCACCGCCGGCGGGACGCGCCGCGTAAAGATCTCGGAAAACATGAGCCCAATTCCCCGCGACCGTGTGTTTTTCGACTACAACGATTTTCAGAATGCGCTGTTCGTACCAAATCCTAGCACGGGGGGTGGCTATAGCACTTCAGTGCAACGCTACATGCCCGGCTTTGAAAAGACGTTTTTCAACGGCTGGGCGTCGATCGACGTTCGCGCTCCCGCTGCCTACGCGCAAAACCCAAACATCAACACGGTGGTCCCCAGTACGCCGGCCAAGTCAACCGTCTTCGGCAACATGACCGTTACGCTGAAGGTCCTGCTGGTGCGCACCGATCGACTGGCGATCGCGGGCGGCTTTGGGCTCAACCTCCCTTCGGCCGCCAGTACGCAATTGCTGACGGACATCTCCGGCACTTTGCGATCCTTCACCATCCAGAACAACGCTGTGCATATCATGCCGTATGTCGGCGTATTGTTCCAGCCGACGGATCGGATCGTCTTGCAGGGCTACACGCAAGTCGACGTCGGCGCCAACGGCAACCGCGTCTACGACAACACGAACAATTCGCAAGTCGGAATGCTCAACGATCAAACACTACTCTATGTCGACGCGTCGATTGCCTATTGGGTGTATCGAAATTCCGACAATCGCTACCTCACCGGCATCGTGCCGACCGTGGAATACCATTTCACGGGTTCGCTGCAGAAGCCGGACCAGGTGTCGACGGCCGACGGCAGCTTTGTCTTCGGCAGCCCGGTCACGAACTTGGACATCAGCAACATGACGGTCGGTTCGCATTTCTACATCGGCCCCAAAGCCATCTTCACGGTGGCGGGCGTGCTTCCCTTGAACCGGTCGCCCAATGAACGGCAGTTTGATGGCGAAGTGGTCGCTTTCTTCAACCGGTATTTCTAACCGAAGCGCGATTGTTGGATGGCCCCGCGCCGCAAAAGACCATCCAGCCCGTTGCTCTGCAGTCTTTTCCCGCCGGCGAATTCTGGCGGCGGTACGCCGCGGGGGAGTTTAGCAAGTAGGCGATCTTGAACCTCTGTAACGCCGCTCCCGCCCCATCCAGAGCGAGCCTGGACTCGCTCTTTCGCATTCTCGGTTAGCACTTCGCGAACCTGTCTGCCTCATGCAGCCGGAAAAGTTTTCCTAGTTCGCCGAGGTGCTCGGCAGGAGACTTTGCCTGGTCGTTAAAGTCGGTTCCCCGCTGATTTTACCGTGCAATCCGGCTTACGCGATACAGTCGAGACATCCGATACAACCTGCATCTTTTGACATTTTGGACCGATCGCTGGCAACCATCAGAAATCTCGAAGCCGAAGGACGTGCCGTGGGCCAATCAGGCAACTACCGATCGTTAGCGATGGCCGCCGCTTTGATCGCGTTGTGGCCAATAACCTTGTGGTCTCAGGACCTCGTCGACCAGAAGGGCGGCGGCACCGTCAGCTCAAGTGCCCGGCTAAACGATGTGGATGCCAACGCGTCTGTCGTGCCGTTGCCGGCGCCGCAGTATTCAGCTTCGCAACCGAGTCAGCCGGCCGTCAAGAGCGGTGCCGACGGCGAGTTGCACGGCTGGCTGTTGCAACCAGACGACGATGATTCGATCATCCTGGCGAGCGCGCAGCAAACGGTTGCTGATGCCGATCAGCCAGCCACGCCGCCGGTCCCCAGCGCGAACCCGCCCGCCCCCAATGCGCGCCGTCGGGCGGCGGCGAACCAATTCGCCATCGGCGGTTCGGTCAGTTCGCTGGGCGGTCCGCAAGCGCCGGCAGCGATATCGCCCAACATGATCGGCGACTTCTTCCTCGGCTCGGGCAGCATCTACCAGACCTTAACGAGCGGGGGAGGCGATACGGGAAAGCCGGGTGTCACCACGACTCATCTGCTGGGCACGATCCCCGCTGCCGGCGGCACGCGTCGCGTGAAAATCTCGGAAAACAACAGCCCGATTCCGCGCGACCGCGTATTTTTTGACTACAACAACTTTCAAAACGCACTGTACGTGCCGGGAACGGGTACTTCCCCGGGCCACAGCACATCGATTCAGCGATACATGCCGGGCTTCGAGAAGACCTTCTTCGACGGTTGGACATCGATCGACGTTCGAGCGCCGTTTGCCAGTGCCGAGAATCCGAACATCAATAGCTTGGTCCCCAACAATCAGCCCAAAAGCACTGTCTTTGGCAACATGACCGTCACGTTCAAGTCTTTGTTGGTGCGAACGGATAGGATGGCGGTGGCCGGGGGTTTTGGGCTCAATGTGCCGACGGCCAGCAGCGGAAGTCTATTGACCAACACGGGGGTCGGCACGGCCAATCAGTCGTTCACGCTTTTCAACGATGCGGTGCATTTCCTGCCGTATCTCGGTGTGCTGCTCCAACCGACGGATCGGCTGTTCGTGACCACCTTCGTGCAAGTCGACGTCGACGCCAACGGCAATCGAATCTACGACAACACGCTTAATTCGTCGGTCGGGCGGCTCAACGACCAGACATTGATGTATGTCGACACGTCACTGGCCTATTGGCTTTATCGCCATCCCGAAAATCACTACCTGACCGGAATTGTGCCCCTGCTGGAATATCACTTTACCGGCTCATTGCAAAAGCCAGACCTGGTGACGACCTCAAACGGAATCTTTCAGTTCGGAAGCACGGTCAATCAGTTGTCTATCAGCAATCTGACGGTCGGCTCCCATTTCTACTTCGGCCCAAAGGCCATCTTCACGGTGGCGGGCGCTGTGCCTTTGAACCAATCGCAAAATCAGCGGCAGTTCGACGGTGAGTTGATCGTCCTCTTCAACCGGTACTTCTAAAAGAAGAAGGGCTCAGTCTCAAGGCCCAAATGCATTGTTTCCTGATTTCTTCCTTTCTTGTTTTCCTGCCTTCCTTATAAGTCCTCTCGCGTCGATTCGTCCACTATTGCGTCTTGAGCGGCGCCAAGCCGACCGTGCGATAGGCGCCGGTGCCTCCTTGATAGCGGCGGCCGTGGGACCAGGCGAGCGCGACTTGCTTGGGAAACAAAATCCCGCTGTAGTCCCAACCGAAGGTCCCTTCGTTGGCCAGCCGCGGCTCGCCGCGCCACAAGGCGTCGCCTCCTCCCACATAATACCAGCCATAAAAGCGGGTATTGGAAGGCGCGGCGAGATGTTTCACACTCTGCGGATAGCCGGCCCGGCGATGGTTTTCGTCGCGCTGGCAGTCGGCACATGCGTCCTCCGCGACTACTGAGCCAGAGGGCAAAGTGCCAAGCAGGCAACCAGCCAGCGCGGCCCACCATACAAAACGGTTTGAAGCGGCTAAAGTCATCCTTGGCTCCTTGACCGTCTGGTCTAAAGCTCCAGCGAGTTTCGCGAGAATACGTAGAACGGCAGTCGTACGCCTTCATAGAACGTTTGATCCGCCTCGACGACGTTTGGCGGGACGCTATAGCCTTGCGAGGCGTAATAGGTCACCACGTTGTCCTGATCGACCCCGTCGCCGCTGACACCCAAGCCTCCCGCAATTGCGCCGCCGATGTACACGGGCGTGCTCCCCGGGAAGAACACGACGCCACTTTGATTCTGGGGATTTGCCGTCGCGTGGAAGTTACTGGCCGGAACGAAAGCATCGTGAGCCAAAATATTGGTGCCGTTGCTGTAAACCGAGGCTGGCAACGCTGGACCAAGGTTTTCGCCGTTCGTCGGGTTGATGCCGGGAGCGTTCAATATGGAGAACGGTCCCGGAGGCGAACCGGGGGCACCCGTCGGGAAATTCGGCAAGGCCAAGTAGCGGAACGTCTGGGCGTTTAGGGCCACTCCGGGGGCATAGCCGGGGAGCAGATCGACCCCTTGGACTTCCGCCGGGTTGTCGTAGTACGCGGTGTTGCGAGCTTTGGTGAAGGCTACGTCGGTCGAAAACACCGTCGAGTCCGGCATTCGATACAATCCCAGGATGTTGCCGTTTTTATCGGACACGGCCAGGGTCATGCTGGCGGCCGAACCATAGGGCAACCGAATCTGAGCCCGGGTTTGGCTAGCCGTGTTGATTCCCTGATCAATGATTTGAGCGACTTCAGCCGCAGTGAGCGGCGAGCTGTCGTCCGGGCTGCTGTGGGGCGCTATGATCCAGCCGGTTGGTGGATCCGTGCCCGCTAGATAGAGGTCGCCGCCCGGGTCGACTTTCACGCTCTGCCCGTTGTTGGGAGAATTGTTTTCCCCGTACTTCGCTGCCTGCGCCAGCACGGTCTTCACGCCGTTGGGGCCGCCAGGACCGTAGATGTCGAGGATAATGCCGCCGAGATTGATCTGGCCGAAGGGTAAATTGAAACCGGCCGGCAAGGGTACGCCGCCCAAGGCCCCTATCGAGGCGCCAGCCGCTGAACTACCTCCCGCGGCGGCGAAAGCCATCCACTCGGCCTCCAACTCCAACGGCGAATTGATTCTCGCATAATCGACCGAAGACGTATCCGGCTGGCTGCCTAGCGGGACGAAGTTCTGTTCATAGTCGGCATAACCGGCTGGACCGGGGAAGAACACTCCGATGCCTCCGACCAGGTAGCCGTTTTGGAAGAGCGGGATGCCGCCAGGAAGCGTGCCAATGCCGCGAGATTGCGCCGTCGGCAGGATGCCGGACACGACTCCGTAAGAGGCGGTCTGGATGCCGGGGGCGACGCTGGGGGTGCGGTTTGTAAGCTCGATTTCGAACAGGTCGGCTGAATCGGTAGGATCGATCCCCGGCGGGAAGTGCCCTCCCGTTCCGATCGGCGCGACGAGACCCGGTCCAGTCGTCGTGCTCGAACTCGCGGCGGTGCTTGCGCTGGCACTCGCGAGCACCGTGGTCGTGTTGTTGCTTGCGCTGAACGTGCCCTGACTGAGTTGGATCGTGAACGTTGTGGTGACCGAACCGTTTACCGGAGCCGTGGGTGTAAAGACAAGCCCTTGAAGATCGGCCTGCGCGGTTGCCAGGGTCACGTTCAACAGGGTGTAAACGCCGCCCGAGTAAGTTCCGCCCGCCAGGTTCGTCAGGGCGCCGTTGGTCGCGGTGCTGAGCGTCACACTGAGATTAAATGTGGCCAGAGCCGGGTTCGGGCTGGTCAATGAGACGCCGCTGAACGGGTTCACCGCTTGATTGCCGACAGCTTTTGTCGTGGGCGTTGTGCCGCTGATGACGGGACCTGAGCTTAACGCGCCGACAGGTACCAGTTCCACGGCGTCGGCGATCACATAGTTGTTGGCGTTGTTGCTGATCACGACGTTCAACGAACCGGAAGTGACGTTCACGGTGGACAGAACCTGGAAGCCGTTCGGCCCCGTGCCGCTCGGGGGCGCGGCCTCATTGACCAGCGTGGTTCCCAGCGCTCGGGCGCCGTCGAAGAACGAATAAGGCACGTTCGTGCCGTGATTGCTGGCCGCGGGCCAGGTGGCCAGCACCTGGTATTGGCCGGGCTGCAGCCCGGCGAAACCATACGTCGCCGTGGCGCTGCCGTTGCCGGCCGCAATGTAATGCTGACTGTTGTTGTAGCCGACCGGGTAAGTCGCCCATGCTCCAACGTAAGTTGCCTGAGCATCGTCGACGGGCCCCAGGTAACTCGTGGCGGCGGCAACCACGATCGTCGCGCTGTTGCTGACGGTCTGCGCCGCGGAAGTGAGCTGGATCGTAAACGTAGTGAGAATGGGCGACGCCGAAGCCGACGGCGTGAAGACCAGCCTCTGCAAAGCAGCTTGGGCCGCCGCCAGGGTCACATTGGCGAGGGTGTAAACGCCGCCCGAGAATGTTCCGCCAGCCTGGCTGGAAAGTGTCCCGTTGGTCGCGTGGTTCAGGGTTACATTCAATGTCGTCAGGCTGGGATTCGGAGCGCTCAAGGTCACGCCGCTGAAGGGCGTCGCCGTTTGAGTGTTGGCAATGTCCGTGACGGGCGTCGTGCCGCTGATGGTGGGAGCAGCACTCGACACGACGGGAATGATGGCGACTGCGTCGCCGATCACGTAGCCGTTGGCATTGTTGTTGATGGTGACGTTCAGAGTGCCGGATGCGACCGTTACCGTGCTCAACAACTGAAAACCGTCGGGCCCCGTTCCGTTGGGGGCTACCGCCTCGTTAACCGGCACCGTAAGCAGGGGCGTCGCGCCGTCGGATAAAACGTAAGGCACATTCGTGCCGTGATTGGAGGCGGGGGGCGTCGTCTCAAAGACCTGATATTGCCCAGGCGCCAGTCCCGTAAAGCTGTAGTTCGCGGTTGCGCTGCCGTTGCCGGCGGTCGTGTAATGCTGGGCGCATCGAAGCCGACGGGAAAGAGCAACCACGATCCGACGTAAGTCGCCTGATTGTCGTCGAGTAACTGCAAGAAGGGCGACGCGTTGGTAGTAACGGTCGTTGTGTTGTCCGTCGCGACCATCGAGTCGGAGCTGAGTTGGATGGTAAACGTGGTCGTGTCCGACGCGCCCGCCGGGGCTGCCCCGGAAAACGTCAGGCCTTGCAGGGCGGTCTGTGCTTGTTGCAGAGTCACGTTCGACAGCGTGAACACGCCGCCCGTGTAGGTTCCTCCGCTCAGGTTCGAAAGCGTGCCATTGGCCGCGTTGCTCAAAGTCACGGCCACGGTGAACGTCGGCAGGGCGGGATCGACCGCGCTCAAGGTCACGCCGCTGAAGGGAGCAACCGTTTGACTGGCGATGATGGTCGTCGCGGGCGTGGTGCCGCTGATGGTGGGCGGGGATGACACCGGGACAATTTCCACCGCGTCGGCGATCACGTAGCCGTTGGCATTGTTGTTGATGATGACCTTCAGTGTTCCGGAACTGACATACACCGTGGTGAGCGGTTGAAAGTCGTTAAGTCCTGCTTGTCCGGAAGCTACCGGCTGCTGTTGATTGACGGTGGTGGTGCCCAACGACGTGTTGCCGTCGTAAACGGTGTATGGCACGTTCGTACCGTGGTTAGAGGCGGCGGGCCAGGTTGCCAAAACCTGGTAAGTTCCGGGCTGCAAGCCGGTGAAGCTGTAAGTTGCCGTCGCGCTGCCGTTGCCGGCCGCTATAAAATGCTGGTTGTTGTTGTAGCCAACCGGATAACTTGCCCACGGACCCACGTAGGTCGCCTGAGTGTCGTCGATAATCGTGGCCGCGGTGCTCGCGTCCGGCGACGATTGCACCTCGCGCTGCGTGATCGTGGACTGGCTGATGAACTGAATTGTTCGCGACGTCAGCGGGGCAGTGTCGTTCGAAAAGAAGGCCGCCGTGCGGGCCTCGGCTACCGCCCCGTCAATGGCGAAGACGCTGGCTGGCGTATTGATCCCCAGGGAGCTGATGACCCCCTGCTCCTCCTTGACGCCCAGAATGTTACCGCTGCGATCGACGACCGCAATCACGGCTTGATTCGTTGACGAGGCCGCGGCCGCGCGGCCCAAAAGGGATTGGACCTCACTGGCTGTGAGAGTTGGGTCTCCGGTAAGCGCGATGCGGCTTTCCAGCACTTCGATGCCGAGGCGATTGGCGCGAGGTCTGCAACGCTTTGCCGTGGGTTTTTGCATTGTTTAAATCAGGCCAGCTAGCGGAAACGGACCCACGAAGCGCCACCTACCATGCTAATTTGGCTCACCGCGGTTGCTACACGCGGGCCACACTGGCTGCTCCGCCATCTGGTTCCGGGGGGCAATCGCTACGCGGTGAATTTGATGTACTGCCCCAATTGCCAAGACTTGGCAGTTTGCAACTTGCGACGAACAGCCGGCCTGAAATCCATGCTAATTACTCTTTCGGATCTGTAGGTGTAGGTAATCGGTTTAATTCGATTAACCCGTTCTACCGATACAATCGTTATAAGCCATCGGTGTTAGCCCCGTTGTGGGGGAATTTCAATGAAGTTCCTCGCGGTGCAGTTTTGAATGTATTCTCACCACGACCGCCGGTTGGTGTGCAAACTGGCCGGACTCCAACGCGGCGGCCTGCTCGTGCGCACCCTCGACGGGCGGCTGGGCTGCTAGCGTTGCTATCCTTTGCGGCACTTGCCCATTACTGTAATAATGGTCCGAGCCAGCGGCCTGCAGACTTTGCCAACAAGGGTTCGCAATGCTTCGGCCCAGCCAGCCCCAAGAATCCTGCCAGTCTCGTGCATATCGCCGCGAATTCGGGCGATGAGCAACCGCTTCGCGCGACTGAGACACCGCAACTTAGCGATCCTTGCCTGGGGGCCCTTTCTAACGGTCCGGTGGGCGATGGAATCAATGCCCCGCATCAACTGCCGGCATGCCAACCAAGTGGCGCCAAGGGGACCTCGGACGCGACGAGCGTCAACTCAGCGGTCACCGCTCTACCGCAGCAACAAAGCGACATGGGTGCTCCCTGGCCTCGGCAAGCCGCTAAGGAGGATCGCAATTCCTCGGCGCTGATTGCTGAAGGTGGGCCGCGAAGCGACGTGCCACCGCCGATCGTCGACGGGCTCCTCCCGTTCACGCCGGAAGGCATGCACCGAGCGCCGCCAAGGTGCCTGCCATGCTCGGCCGATCAGAATCGAGGACCTCCGCCAGACGGTTGGCAACCCGGGGCCGCGGGATCGTCTGGGCTAGTTTCTTTGGCCGCGGCGTTTCAACCGTTGGAGCCATTGCCCGATACGGATCCGGAGATGGTCCGTCCTGAAGTCTTGCGCTTGCCCGGCACTGCGAACCTATCGCGGTTGCCGGACATTAGCGTTGATGGTCCGCCGTATTTGGTGTTGCCGATAGAAGCGCCGCTTGGGTTTACCGGCCGCTCTGGAATTTTGCCGCGCGAGCCGCAACAGAGCAGCAACTTCGTTCCCATGGAAGACCGCTGGCGCGTGGGATTTTCCGAGTGGGACCGGTATGGTCGCGGTCATCCGCCGGTGGATGACTATCCCTATGCCGAAGGGAACCTGCTGAATCCGTACACTCAGAACGTACTCAAAGGGGATTATCCAATCCTCGGTCAGCACACCTTCCTGAACATCACGGCCAGCAACGTATCGCTGGTGGAGACCCGGCAGGTGCCGACTCCGGCCAACGACTTTGAAAGCACGCAAAAACCCGGCGAGTTCGGCACCTTTGGGAATCCCAATCAACTATTCATCAATAACAATACGACCTTTTCCTTCGACCTGAACCATGGGGATGCCGCCTTCAAGCCGACGGACTGGCGAATTCGTCTGACCCCGGTATTCAACGAGAATTATCTCGACGTTCACGAAGTGGGGATCGTCAGCCCCGACGTTCGCCAAGGTACGACGCGCTATCGGACGTTCGTTGCGCTGCAGGAGTGGTTCGCCGAAGCCAAGTTGGCCGACTTGAGCCCGGACTACGACTTTTTGTCGGCACGGGTCGGCTCTCAGCAATTCAACAGCGATTTCCGCGGTTTCATTTTTAACGACACAAACCGCGCAGTCCGGCTGTTCGGCACGCGGCTCTCCAATCGCGAACAATTCAACGTGGCCTATTTTGACCAGCAGGAGAAAGACACCAACAGCACGCTCAACACGTTCAAGAGCCGGGGCCAGCAGATCTTCATCATGAATTACTTTCGCCAGGATTTTATCTTTCCCGGCTACACGACTCAGTTCAGCTTTCACTACGACGACGACCACCCATCTTTGCATTTCGACAACAACGGCTTTCTGGTGCGGCCCGACGCGGCCGGTGTCTTCCAGCAACACCGCGTTGACGCCTATTACCTGGGCTGGACCGGCGACGGACATATCAACCGTCTGAATATCAACCACGCGTTCTACGAGGTGCTTGGCCGGGATAACCTTAACCCGATGGCAGGCCAAGCCCAGCGCATTAACGCCCAGATGGCCGCGGTGGAGTTGTCGTACGATCGCGACTGGGTCCGGTTTCGTACGTCGGGATTTTATGCCTCCGGCGACCATAATAGCATGAACGGCACCGCCACCGGGTTCGACTCGATCTTCGACAATCCCAACTTCGCGGGAGGCCAATTCAGCTTTTGGCAGCGCCAGGCGATCAAACTCAACGGTGTCAACCTCAAGCAACGCATGAGCCTCGTGCCCGACTTGAGATCGAGCAAGATCGAGGGGCAGGCAAACTTCGTCAACCCCGGACTGGAGTTCGTCAATGTAGGCATCGACTTCGACGTGACCCCTAAGCTTCGATTGATAAACAACGTTAATTGTCTGTGGTTCGATTCGACCAACGTGCTGCAACAGTTCCTATTCCAGAGCGGCATCCATCGGTTTATCGGCACCGACCTGAGTTCGGGGGTCGAATACCGGCCGCTGCTCAATAACAACATCATCTTTCTGGGAGGCATTTCGGGGCTGTTGCCCGGGCTTGGCCTTCAGGACATCTACAACCCGATCGTTGGCCGAGTGCCCAATATGTTCGGAAGTTTCGTTGAAATGACACTCCTTTACTGACGTTCAGGCAGGCTCGGCGATAGCGAAAAAGGGCAAACGATCTTGACTTAGGAGGCCGAAAGCGGCTATTAACCCGTCCCCCCCAATTTACGCAGGCGCTGTATGCCCTTCCGAGACCGGCAGGGAAGTCGACGGATGAATACTTTCAGATTTGCCTTCCGGCGTCGGCCTGATCGGGTATTGCGTTACCGCAACCGGGAATTCGTTGTTTGCACAGGTCTAGTCCAGTTGCTCTTGGCCATCGGGGCAACAACGGCTGCCGAGCCCGCGAGTTCCCGGGGTTCCGCGTCGCCGAACAAGGCTGCTGCGCAGAGTCCGCCGCCAAAGCCAGCCGATTCGCGAACCGTCAGTTACGTTGGCCAAGAGCCCTTTCCGCTTCCGGCCGGCTTCTCGGTGGAACAACTTCTCAGACAATCGCCGGCCGAGGCCGCGGCCAAAAGTCAAAGCTGCGTGCAGTGCCATCAGGGCGTCGGCGACATGCACGCCAAACCGACCGTGCGCTTGGGTTGTGTGGATTGCCACGGCGGCAATCCAGGGTGCTTTACCAAAGAGGGAGGCGCACGTGCCCCCTGCCCTGCCCGAAGCCTGGCCCACGTCCGCCAATCCGGTCCGCTCGTACACGCTGCTCAACCACGAGTCGCCCGAGTTCATCCGGTTCGTCAATCCGGGCGATCTGCGTGTCGCGCACATCAGCTGCGGCGCATGCCACGCCGAGCAAGTGCTGCAAGTGCGCAAGAGCATGATGACCCACGGCTGCATGCTGTGGGGTGCGGCGCTGTACAACAACGGCGCGGTGCCCAAGAAATGGGCCTGTTTTGGCGAGAGCTACAGCATGCTCGGCTCACCCCAGCGGTTGCAGACCGTGCCCCCGCCCACGATGCGACGTGAAACGGCTGAAAAGGGCGTGCTGCCTTACCTCGATCCCTTGACCCGATTCGAGATTTCGCAGCCCGGAAACGTGCTGCGGATCTTCGAACGCGGCGGCCGCTTTCGGCCTGAAACGGGCATCCCCGAGCCGTTGGAAGTGCCCGGGCCGCCCGCGGACGCGGCTCAGCAATCGCGGCCTGGGAACCGACAATCGCACCGACCCGACCTTCCTGGGCTTGCAAAAGACCCGGCTGCTCGACCCGACGCTGAACTTCCTCGGCACCAACGATCATCCCGGCGATTATCGTTCCAGCGGCTGCACCGCTTGCCACGTGATTTATGCCAACGATCGTTCGCCGGTCCACTCGGGTCCTTACGCCCAATTCGGCAATCGGGGCACCAGCTTCAGCGCCGATCCCACGATTCCGAAAGACGAGCCGGGCCACCCGATCGAACACCGCTTTGCGCCCGGCAATTCGATCCCCACCAGCCAGTGCATCGTGTGCCACATCCATCCGGGCACGAACGTGATGAACAGTTTTCTGGGTTACCAGTGGTGGGATGAAGAAACCGACGGCCGGCTGATGTATCCGCCGCAGCAAGCGTATCCGACCTCTGAGCAGTTCGCCAATGCGCAAATGTCGAACCCGGATGAGGCGGCTGCCCGAGGACTTTGGTCGAATCCCGAGTTCCTGGCAAATCTGACGGACCTGAACACGCAAACGACGCACACGCAATTTGCCGACTTCCATGGCCACGGCTGGGCCTTCCGCGCGGTGTTCAAGAAAGACCGAGCGGGCCGCTTGCTCGATCATCGGGGCGAAGTCGTGGAATCGGTCACCAACGAGGCACTGCGGGCCGCAGTGGCCATGCCGGCCGCGCTCAAAGAGCAATATCGCCAGGACGGCCGCGAGCATCCGCTGCCGAATCGGGACAATTTGCCGGTGCATTTGCTCGACATCCACATGGAAAAGGGGATGCACTGCATTGATTGCCACTTCATCCAGGACGTGCACGGCAACACCCGGCTGCAAGGCGAAGTGCGCGCCGCGATCGAAATCCAGTGCATTGATTGCCACGGCACGTTCGACCGGCCAGCCACCCTGCGAACCAGCGGGCCAGCCAGCTACACCTCGAGCGAAGCTGGCTTTCGAAGTCTGGAAACCATGCGAACTCCCTCGGGGAAGCGCCGCTTCGAACGTCGCGGCACGCGGATCTATCAGAACTCGATGGTCGAAAAGGATCTGTGCTGGGAGGTGGTTCAGACCGCCGACACGGTCAATCCCAACAGCGAGCATTACAACGTGCTGTCGCACATTGCCAAGACCGTGCGTCATGCCGACGACGGAAAGTTGGCTTGGGGCGGTGAGATCGATCCACGGCAGTGCGCTCACCAGAACGAACGCATGAGCTGCGTCGCCTGTCATTCGTCTTGGAACCCCAGTTGCTTCGGTTGCCATCTGCCGCAGAAGGCGAACAAGAAGATGCCTGCTTTGCACAACGAAGGCGATGTCAGCCGGAACTTCGTGTCCTACAACTTTCAGACGTTGCGAGACGACGTCTTCATGCTGGCCCGCGACGGTAACGTCACCGGCAATCGCATTGGGCCCGCGCGCTCTTCCTGCGCGGTCCACGTGGGCTCGTATAACCAGAATCGCGAGTCGATTTACGTGCAGCAGCAGACAATTTCAGCGGACGGCATGAGCGGCATCGCATTCAGTTCCAACGTGCCGCACACGGTTCGTGGCGGCAACATCCGTCACCGGTCAATGCACGACCCGCTGAATTACCGGCCCGGCACCAACGAGACCAAGATGTGCAGTGACTGCCATCTTTCCAAGCAAAACGACAACAACGCCATCATGGCGCAGTTGCTGATGCAAGGCACCAATTACGTCAATTTCATCGGACGCTACTGTTGGGTGGCCGCCGGCGACAAGGGACTGCACGGGGTGATGGTTACCGAGCGGGATGAACCGCAGGCGGTTATCGGCAGCAACCTGCATGAGTTGGCCTTCCCGGATTTTTACCGCTCTCATCTGCAGCACGACCGCATCCTGCAGCACGCTCATCAGCACCCTGGCAAAGACATCAGCGACAATATTACCCATCCGCTGCGCAAGCCAGAGATTCTGAGTCTGCAGGCCCGCGGTGAATACCTGTACGCGGCCTGCGGCGAAGCCGGCTTGAGGGTGTTCGACATCGCGTTTATTGACGACAAGGGTTTCTCGAAACGGATCACCACCGCGCCAGTGTCGCCGCTGGGGCAGCGGTTCTACGTCGACACGCGTTACGCCACCGCTGTGGCGGCGCCAACCACCATCGCACCTGATCCGACGCGCAACAAGAGTCCTGAAAACGCCGAGCAAGACATCAATTCGATCTACGCTTATCTGTACGTGACCGACCGCTACGAAGGGCTGATCCTGGTCGGCGCCGGGACGCTGCTCGACGGCAACCCGACGAATAACTTCCTCGAACGGGCCGTTACGTTCAATCCCAACGGCCTGTTGAACGGCGCGCGCAACGTGTCGATCGTGGGCACCTATGCTTATATTTGCTGCGATGCCGGCCTGGTGGTGGTGTCGCTGGCGGATCCCAAGTGTCCGCGGGTGACGTCGGTCATCGGCGGCGACGTCCTGAAGCAGCCGCAAGCCGTGCAGGTGCAATTTCGCTACGCGCTGGTGTGTGATGCCGAAGGGATCAAAGTGCTCGACGTTACGCGACTGGACCAACCTCGGTTTGTGTCCGGCTTGCCGTTGGCCGAGGCGCACAGCATTTATCTGGCGCGCACCTATGCCTACGTGGCGGCAGGTTCGCAGGGGCTTGTCGTGCTTGACATTACCAACCCCGAGCAGCCCCGCATCGATCAGGTGTTCAACGCCGGCGGGTGCATTAACGATTTACAGGACATCAAACTCGGCATCACTTACGTGAGCGAGTTCGCCTATTTGGCCGATGGCTGCAACGGAATGAGGATTGTGCAATTGACCTCGCCGGACACGCCCGGCAACGACGGCTTCAGCCCTCGGCCGACACCTCAATTAATAGCGACGTATGCGCTGCCGCGCGGCGGTCATGCGCTAGCGATTTCAAAGGGGGTCGATCGGGACCGCGCGGTGGACGAATCTGGCAACCAGATCGGTGTCTTTGGGCGCGTGGGGGCCCGGCCCCTAAGCCGCGAGGATCAACAGCGGATGTATCTGCATCGCGAAGAGGCTTGGCGCGTCAGCGATAATCCGTTCGAGCTGGACATTTATCATCCACCGGCGGAGGCGGTTCCTCCGGCGCGGCTTCTGCCGCAGCAGCAACTCTTTGGCCCGCGTCAGGAGGCTGGCGATCCGCCGGGTCGCTGAGAGTTGCGGCTTACCATCGCTCCGAACGCTGTCATTGACCCGCGATTTGGCGTGACATAAAGTGCATGCTGTGGGGGACGCCAGGAAGGCGCGGGTGGTCGCGAAGTGCTGGTTGGCACCGATGGCGGTCGGTGAGCAGACCAGCGAACTTTACCCGTCACTGCCGGCGTTCGTCCGGCCGTTTGCTACCCGATTTTCGAGAAACCATCCGTGCTGATTGGCGGCCAGAACTTTGCGCGGCAGCGAGCCTGGTTCGGCAGCGTTACGTTGGCGACCTTGGTGGCCGTGGGCTGGTACGTGACGGCCAACTGGCAAACAGGCCGGCTCCCCGGCGGCAGCAGCCTGGCCGGATTCTCGTTCGGCGTGGCGGCCGGGCTCATCATTCTGTTTGAGTTTCTGCTCTGGCCACGAAAAAAAGTTCGCGCCTGGCGCATCGGGTCGGCCCAGTCCTGGTTGCGGGCCCACATTTGGCTGGGGCTGTTGAGCGTGCCGCTCGCCGTGCTTCACAGTGGCTTTGGGTTGGGGGGCCAACTTAGCGCCACGCTCATGATCTTGTTTATCTTGGTCATTGCCAGCGGCATCTTTGGGTTGGCGATGCAGCAATGGCTGCCTCGCATGATGCTTGAACATATTCCCGCCGAAACGATTTATGCGCAGATCGAGCACGTCTCAACGCTGTCGTGCCTCAGTGCCGAGGAGCTGGTGCTGGCCACTTGCGGTCCGGACCCGGCTAAGCGGAACGTGCTCGGCGCGGCGACCGACGCGGGGAGGAAGCGGCCGTGATGACCGTGGGAGCCTTGCGATCCGTGAGTGGCGTCCGGGGCAAGGTGCTTGAGACGCGTCCAACCGTGGCGTTCGTGCCCGACTCCGACCTGCTGCGAGATACTTTCTATGACACGATTGCCCCGTACCTGTTACAGGGGGCGAAGAGCCGATCGAAATTGTGCCGGCGGGAGCCTTGCCGCCAGTTGTTTCTCGCTCTCGAGAGCCGCTTGCCCGCCGCCACGGCCAGCGCCGCGCAATCCTTGGCGGACCTATGTGAACAGCGGCGTCAGTTCGACGCCCAGGCACGTATGCATGTCTGGCTGCACGCCTGGCTTTGGATTCACCTCCCCCTGTCGATCATGCTCATGGCCCTATTGTGTGTCCACGTGGTCGTGGCTCTCAAATACTGGTAAGTCACAAAACCTGGTAAATTATGCCCACCGGCGAGACGAGTAAGCAGAAGACCGCGAGAATTCTGCCCGACTATTATCGCCGGGCCGATCGACTGCAGCGAGGCAAACTGCTGCTGGCCGCGGCAGCGTTGCCGCTGGCCATTGCCTATTGTGCCTGGGGTGCGTTGCGGCCGGAAACGCATTATTCACCTGGCCCCTTGACTGCGGTTCACGCCACCTGGGACGATCAATGCCAGGCCTGCCATACATCCTTCAAACCGATTCGGGACGACGCTTTGACGACGACCCGGCACTCCGCGGATCTGTTGACTGAAAAATGCGGCTCCTGCCATCGCGGACCGGGCCATCATGCCGTGCAAAAGCCCGACGAAGTAGCCGGCTGTGCAAGTTGCCACATCGACCATCGCGGCCGCGATGCGTCGTTGCTGCTCATGAACGATCGGAACTGCACCCGCTGTCACGACGCATTAAGCCTACACGCAACTCAGCCCCTCAAGCCGATCGAGAGCGATTCGCGCTGGTCCGCGGAACATATCACGCAATTCGACGCCGACCATCATCCTCATTTTCGCTCCGCTCGCACGGATCCCGGCCAGCTCAAATTCTCCCACTGGCGGCATCTGGCGCCGGGGCTGAATCTAGGTGCCGGCGACCGGCTGTTGCCCAAGAAATGGGAGAATTTGGCGCCAGCCGACAGAGATCGCTACGCCAAATTGGGAATCGTCAACGGCGATCTGGTGCAACTCAACTGCGCCGCTTGCCATCAATTGGACGCCGACCAATTGGCTTCGCCTGCCAACCCCGAGACGCCCGCTACGGTCTCTCCGCGCGCGCCGCCGGCGCAGCCATGTTGCCGGTCACTTATGAAAAACATTGCCGTGCCTGTCACCCGTTGCCGTTCGATCCAGAGTCTGGTGGGACCGCTGCTAATCCGGCCATTCCTCACGGTCTGTCGCCCCGGCAAATTCGCGACTTTTTGCGAAACACGTTCACCCAAAAGTATTTAGATTCAAACCCCGACGTGCGTGAGAAGCAAATTCCACTGGCGGGACGAGAAGTCCCCAACCAGCTCGAACCGGCCGATCGCGAGGCGGCCCGGCAATGGATTGACGAAAAAATCGCAGGTGCCGACCGTTACTTGCGCGGAACGTGCAGCGTATGCCACGAATTGAACGGACGGCCGACAGAATCGGAAGTAACGCCGACGCATGTGCCGCAAGTATGGTTGCCTCATGCTAAATTTGATCATACCGCGCACCGGGCGGCCGACTGCCGGGTTTGTCACGAAGGCGCGTATGCGCCCGGCCGCTCGTTATCGGGCGATGTCACAGTGTTCGTCGAAAAACAAGGGGCCCTCGACAATCAAAACGTGCTGATTCCGCAATTGGAGGTTTGTTCCCAGTGCCATGCTCCGCGCCGTGCGGACGGCACTGGCGGCGCGCGGCTAGACTGCGTCGAATGCCATCGTTATCACAACGGCGACAGGCCGCTCGAGGGTTTGGGAGCACCATCGCAGAGCACGACGCACGCCGGCACGTTACAAGACTTCTTCAACCGAGCCAATTGGCCAGGAGAATCATCCGGTGGCCTGGCGAAATGATTTCGTGAGAGCGCCGCGCACAACGGTCCGACCGTTGGCTTCCGGCAAGCCCTGGCGCGTGGTCTGCGGGATCGTGCCTCTGGCGATGGCCGTCGTCTGGGTCGCCATGGGCATGACGTTATGCGCAGCACCGGAAGCCCAGCCGCCGGCAAC
This sequence comes from uncultured Planctomycetia bacterium, assembly GCA_963807715.1. Lineage (GTDB taxonomy): Bacteria > Planctomycetota > Planctomycetia > Pirellulales > PALSA-1355 > CAWECK01. The sequence goes on along the minus strand of CAWECK010000002.1, from coordinate 779,407 downwards.
AAAATCTGCGACTAGGCAGCCCACGGCTCCCGCGGCGTTGCCCCACTCAACTCAACTTGCCTACACCGGCGCCGGATCCTGCGCCTCGAGCGCCTGCCATGGAGGCAGCATCTCGTTTCCCATGAGTTGGAGAAACTCCTTCAGCGTGTGGGCAACTCGCGACCGGCACGCTCGGGCTTACGGCATCTTGTTTAATGATTTGGCCCGGCAAATCATCCAGAAACTGGACAGGTTAGAAGACCTGCATGCGGCAAAGGCGTTTGAAGACCGTCGCTGCTTGGGCTGTCACAGTGCCGGCATCGAGGCCCGGCAGGATCCGCATGCGCTACGGACGGACGGCGTAAGTTGCGAAGCTTGTCACGGACCGGCCGAGAAATGGCTGGTCGCGCACACCCTCATGCCGTCGCTCCAGGCCGGCGAGGCTGAAAAAGCTAGGCAAGCTACAGGTATGACGAACACAAAAGACATCCAAGTTGCCGCTTCGACTTGCGTGAAATGCCATGTCGGCGCACCGCCGGACGGAGAAATGTCGTATGAAGTCAACCACGACTTAATCGCTGCCGGACATCCGCGGCTCAACTTTGAACTGTCGGCGTTTTTGGCGAACATGCCGCGCCACTGGAATCGCCAGGAAGGCAACGCACGGACGGATGACGATGAGGCGAGAATCTGGGCCGTTGGGCAATTGGCGACCGCGCGGCAAGCCTTGAAGCTGCTGGATTATCAGGCCAATACGGCTGCGGAAGCCCTGCGGAATAACGAACAGATTCATTGGCCGGAGTTCGCGGATTACGACTGCTATGGATGTCATCATCAATTGCAAACGCCGGAAGAGCGCAAGGCGGCCGCCGCAATCGCAGGCCGGCGCCCCGGCACGTTTGTCTGGGGAAGCTGGTACACGCCCATGCTGCCGCTGATTGGCAGTCGTCAAGCGGCGCCCGGCTTCAGCGCGCTTTCAAAGGTCGTCGAGGTGATGGGAAAACCGTTGCCGGACACGACGGCCGTCCGGAATGCCGTTGCGCCGGCACTCGCGGAATTGGACGGCCAGTTGGATGCGATCAAGGCCTCCAAACCGGATAGCAAACAAACGGCGGAACTCATGGCCGCGGTGGCGGCCGGCGCGGAAGCTGATCGTTGGGACCATGCCGTCCAGGTTTATCTCGCACTCGTGGCGCTGCAAAATGCTCAGACCGTTCGCAAGGGGCACATTCCCACCGATCGCGACTCCAAAATCAATTCGGCCTTAGCCGAATTGCGGGAGAAACTTCGCTTTCCCACGGTTACGGATCAGGCGAGCGGCCGACAAACGATCCTCTACAATAGTCCGCGGGACTTCAACCCGCCGGAAGTACGCGCCTTGGTTCAAAAGTTGCGAGAACTGATCGCCTTGCAGGGTCCTTGAAACATGAACGCCGATCTAGTCGTTGTTCTCGCGCGGGCCGCCGCGGTTTTGCTCATGCTCGGCCTCATCCACTGGCACCCGCCGGTTAGCGCGGCTGACGAACTTGAATTGCCGCCGGCGGTGGCGGCACGTCTCAACGCTTCACAGCAGGTACTGGGCCACCAATTCGTCGACAACACGCGGTGCGAGCGATGCCATCAGGCCCCGGTGAAAGAGGATCTGGATCGTCAAATGAAGGGCCAAGGTCCGCTGTTTCGCATCTCCCTGACGGAGTATCCCAAGTGGTATGAAAGTAAACATCGCCAGGCCGGCGATGCCCTGTCCGGCCTCAAGGCGAAAGCCATGGCCAGGCAATTGAAGTACCCGGACGACGATTGCCGGAAAGTCGTCGCATGTCTTAATTGCCATACGGATTCGCACTCGATGGCGACTCCAAACGATCCCGCGGCGGGCACCAAGGGGGCAGAAAACAACGCCCGCCCTGACGATATCAATGCCGTTCAAGACAATGTTAGCCAGGAGCAGGTCATCTCAGCCGGAGTTGCTTGCCAGGCCTGCCATGGCGCGGCATCGGACTGGGTTTGCGAACACGATAAATCAGGCTGGTGGCGTCGCTCCCCTACCGAAAAACAATCGCTGGGCATGGTGAACGTGCGGGACACCGTGACACGAGCCGAGTTGTGCCTTTCTTGCCATCTGGGCAGTATCCGCGCCGGCAAGCTTGTCACCCACGAAATGTACGCGGCCGGGCATCCGCCGCTGCGAAGTTTTGAGGTGGAAGCGTTCGACCGCGCAATTACTCACGGGCGCCCGCTCGGCGAAAAGTTGCCAGAAACTCTGCAGAGCCTGGGAATTCAGAAGGACGATCTGCACGCCTCGCGAAGCGTGTTGCTGAGCGACCTAGTGGCGTTGCGCGAGTCGGCTCAACTGCTGGCAGATGCGAGCGACGGCCTCAAATCGCAGCGCGAACCAGACACCGACGCCCCTGGCGAGCGGCGCGGCGAATCGGCCTGGCCGGAGTTTGCCCTGTTCGATTGTGCGGCATGCCACCATGAACTGCGCCTGCCTGCTCGGCGAGCGCATGCGTCTGTGGGCACGCCGGGACGCCCCATGTTTCGCTACTGGCCGCTTGCCTTGGCGCAAGTATCGATCGATGAGCCCGATCTGTCTGGGGACTTGCGTCCGCTTACCCAGGCCCTCAGTCGGCGTCCCTTCGGCGAGCGGCACGAGGTGGCGGAAGCGGCAAAACTCACAGTCGCTCTGCTAAACCGGCAGATCGCGGCACTCAAAAGCACGCCACAATGGCCCGATCGGACGGTCAGCCTGAACGCATTACGCCGCATCTGTGAGGCGGGACTGGCCAATCAATCAGACTTTGATACGGCCCAGGAACTGTCGCGAGGCTTTCAACAGATCTTTGCGGAAATCGCCGGCACCGAGGGCGCGCCTCCGGCGGCCGGCGCGTTGGACGCGACCACGATCGAGCAGATTCGAGCGATTCTGAAAAAGCTTGAACAGGAATTGAACCTCACGATTCACGGCGCGGCCCGTGACAAGGGGGTGGACGAGGCCGTCTCAACCGCATCCTTTAAGTACCAGCCCGACGTATTTCAAAAGAACTTGAGCGAGCTACTCCAGAAACTGCCGCCGCCGCAACGTTAGAACCGCCGGCTTGGGAATTCTAAGCCCCAACGAGGCGATTGCGAGTTCTCGACGCGGGGTTGCAATGGCGGCCGGTTCTCCCGGCGACGTCTAATTCGCCGAAATAAAAGGCCATGCATCGTCAAGCGCGATCGCGCCAAAACGCTGGGACTACGTCGATTGTTGTGCGGTGTGACCCAGGACTGCGTTGCGCGCCCCGTTGGGACCACCAACTGAAACGCCTTACCGGCGCGCCAAGTGCCGGCGATGCGTTATGATGGCACCGGATTCAGGGCCGGTGATTTCTATTGGAATAGTGACGGATCGCCGTTCGTCTCGCCGCGTTGCTGTCGACTCCACCAGTCTTCGAAATTGAAAGATCTGTTTAAGTTCTGCGGGGCCTGCAATTCGTCGACGGCCTGTTGCAGACGGGAGACTTCTCGCTGGAGTGCGCGAACTTGGTCGCCGGGCTGCAATTGAGACGCGCCCATTTGCCCGCGGCTTGGATCATACGAATAGCGATAGGTTGTATAGGGCTGGCCGGTGGCGGCCGGTGCCTGCGGCACGGTCGCGGTCGTCGTCGGAGCCACCGCTGTCCGCGATCCAGGCTGCCAGCACCACTGTCCATTCGCAGCCTGGTACCAGTACGGTCCATTGGAAACACGCGCCGTGCTCGGCGGCGACACTTTCTGAGGTGCCACCGGGGCGACCGCAACTTTCGGCTGGGATTTATTTGGCGGAGTTGCCGCTTGAGGCACGTTTTGCGCGTACCCGACAGAACACAAGGCAAGAATCGCGGTGCATGATAATAGCTTCATACGACACCTCCCCCCTTTGGTTTGAACGGAAATGCCGCCTCCCTGCTGAAATATTAGTTTCCTGTTAGGAATTCTACGCGGCTGGTGGAGGAAGGCAATTTGGGAGGTTTTTGTGTTAAGTTCTTAAGCAGCAATCAGTTGTCAGGTTTTATGGCTGAAATTATGGTTTTAAGGCAGTTTCCTCTAACAGAACCCGAACAAAAATTCCTCTCTTGGACACTGCGGAAGCGTGGCTACTTGAATGCCCGGCGCGGGCGACTCGCCAGGTCGACAAGCATTTGGATACCCAGCAAACAAGCAAACCCCAGCCGATCGTCCACGAGGGGACAGCCGGCTGCGGTTTGGAAGAGGGCGACGGCTACGATGCTTCTCAGAACTCGACATGGAAGCGAATCGCCGCGATACACAAGGCATTGAAGTCAGTCTTGTTGCTTTGCACGTCGCTGCGAATCAAATTGAATTGGACTCGGGTGTATTCGTTCCACCACCAGTTCATCGCTGCGGTGTACTTGCTCAGAATGCCCGGGTTCGGCGACATGGGAAGAGTCCCCGCTGCTGAACTAAACCCGGCGGAATTCGCCGCCAGAATCTTATCCGAGCTCAAGTTCAGGTAGGAATAACGGAAGGCCGTTTCCCAGGCTCCGAAGCCGCCGAATCCGGCATTTCGTCCGAACCCGAAGAATTGGGTGTCGGGTTCACGTTGTAGTTCATAGCGCCCATCAGCTTGTTGGAGCCGCAGTGTGCTATCATCACGCTTGAGGACGGCCTGAAGGTCTCTCTTGACGATCCTTCAGATTGTGCCAATTTGTGTGATTCTTAAAAATCCACCTGCACGCGGCTGACGAACAGATCGGCATCACTGTACCCGTGCGTCACGTTGTGCAGCATGGCATGAATCCAGTTAAACTGAAGCTTGGTGTGGGCGTTGAGAAACCAGGATAAACCCACGGTCGTGTCGGTCAGCCGACCGTTGCCGCACACCGCCTCCGCTGGCATTGTAAGTGTTTGTCGTGGAATTGTAGTAGTGTCCGTTCAACGCACTCGGATTGACTTCGTTGACATACGACAGTCGAGCTGCCCATTCGAAAGCTCCCCAGCCCTGGATTCCGTCTCTCGAAAGCGGAATCAGGTCCGTGAATGGGACGGGGTTCTTCAGAGCACCGGTGACCTTGTCGTAAGGGCGATGTTCCCCGGTCGGACGCCACATCACTTCGCCGTAGCCACCGTGATAGAAAATCGGTCCCACGGCGCTGTTGACCACCGTGGCCATCCATTCCGACTGGAAGCTGACCGTGCCACGTTGCCAGACGGTTTCCAGGCCGTACAACTCAAAGCTCTTGGCGGCGTAACGGCCGCTGTCGATGAATACCGGAGTGGAATTGACCGCGCTGCCGAACGACTGCGAGTTTTCGGGATCGCCGAGTGCTCCAAATTCCGGCAGAACGCGAGATTGATAAAAAGGCGATGGTCCGCCGCCGGAGTTGCCGCTGGTGCCGCTCCCCGCGGCCGTGTTCTCTCCCAACCGGCTGTAGTCAAATGCCGAGCCCACGTGCCATAGGTAGCGGTCCGGAACCAGATCGTCGTAATAAATCAGGTACGTGCTGCGAGTCGAGAACGAGTAGCCACCGACGTCGCCGGTGTCGACCGCAAAGCGATCGTCGCCGAGGGGCGCGTTGTTGAACCCGCCGGTTTTGAAACCGCTATAGGCCCAGTTGAGCCGCTTGTCTTCGGTGGAGCTGTAGGCCTCGACCCCCACGCGCCGAAATGGCACGAAGGCCAAGAAGGGCAACGAACGTTCGAGGAAAGGCAGATTGCGGAAACCGCTCATGGCGTCCACGCTGAAGGGCTGGACATATTGCCCCGCTCGCACCGCGCCGAGTATGGGAAGATTGGTTTGTTCCGTATACACGTCAAAGAAGCTCGGGCGGCCGGCGGTGGCAAAGTCCACTTCCATGATGTAGTTCGTGAACTCGGCCACTTTGCCGTAGACGGCCAGACGAGCGCGGCGAAATCCAACGCCGTCCTGGGCATTTCCGACCGTGGCTATATCGTTGGGAGTTTGCGAATACCAAGCGCTGTCCAACTGGGTAAAGCCCGTAATCTTGACGGTCGGAAAATCGAATATTCTTTTTGGGGCTTGTGGCGCCTCCTTCCGGGGAGCGCCGGGCAGGCGTAGGCCCGGCGGCTCTTCCTGCAGGAATGATACCGGCGCCGCAGGGACGCCTTCAAAGCCATCTTGGGGCGGCGGCGGCAGCCGTTCCAAAGTCCCTCTTTGTTCACGGAGTTGACGAAGTTCTTCCGTCAATTGGGCCAATTGGGCCTGCATCTGTACCAGATCGGGGGGAAGCGAGGCGTCGGCGGCGTGCGACGTTGTCGGTCCGGTCAAGATTAACGCCAGGCACCACGAGCCGATCGCCGAGAGCAATTTGGGTAGAATATGCGGCCTCGACGAAGCAGTTTGGGATAACATGTAACGCCTCTTATCGCTCTCGGTCAAATCGAAACGTGCCAGCGACTGACGGTGGGCGCAATCTACAGGTCGCGCGTGCCTTGGGTTGTCCAGTCAGCAACGCTTCAATTGTCCGGGCTACTAGCAATTACACACAGTTTGCTCCGAACAAGCCTTACGCAACGACTTATCGGAGCAAGCCGAACCGCCCTTTTAATCGATAACTCCCGTGGATGGAAAAATGCAAGAGATTACGGTAGTAGCGGTCATGCGGCCCACGACGTGCGCGAGTCGTCAGTCGATATGCGGCGCCGAACACCGTCAGTAAACGCCCAATGGGATGACTAGCGTGGCGGAGGCCGTAGGATCGACACGCTTGCCGCAGTCGGGCGCTACGAGATGACCTAAGAGGATGTCCGCATGATTCGGCCGTGCCGATGATACCGTGGCTCGCAAAAACTGTCGCTTCCGCTACGGCTACTCCAGCCGCTATCGTCCCTACAACCGGCAGAATCGCTCAATTCTGCCAGCCGGTGCGGCCGATAAAGGAGTTGGAGTCCGCACGTTTCGAGTCGACACCAGGCCGACAAATATTTGGGGACCTAGCCGTGATCCGGTCAACGCTGCGAAAAGGTAGAAAGTGGGTTTTCGGCACAGGGATACTGCTCGTCAGTGCCTCCCTCGTTGCCAGGGCACAGGCTCCCGCACAGGTGAGTTATCAGCAGTCACTTGCGGCGACCGGCTATGCACCTCAATCGTTCGCAGCAGGCAGCTCCGGCCAGCAACCGCCTGCTAATCCGGCGGGACCTTTGACGGCAACTCCGGCCTATGGTCCTGTCGCCTCATCGGGCGGCTATGTTCCGCCGCCGCTCAACTCCCCGCCGGCTCAGGCGGCTACTCCCGGCAACGCGGCACCATCCAGCAATACTTTGGGAGGAACCGTGCAGCCAGAAGAAGGTGGGCTGATCGCCGATTTCCTGGGCGGGCGGAAGGCTCGAAAAGCTACTGCGCAACCAAACCCAAGGCCGCAGTTCCAATTGCCCCCCGGTTCTCCGCCCTTGGGCATGGAGGGATATTGCCCTGTCACCCTGGTGAATCAGAAGCGCTGGGTGCAAGGTGACTCGCGGTGGGGCGCAGTACACCGTGGGCGGACGTATTTGTTCACGGGTCCGGAGGAGCAAAAACACTTCTTAGCCAGTCCTGATAGTTTTAGCCCGGTGATGTCGGGTAACGATCCCGTGATGGCCGCGGATCAGCGCCAAGTTGTGCCGGGCACTCGCACGCACGGCGTGTTTTACGGCAATCGGATCTATTTATTCTCGAGCGAAGCTTCGCTGCAGCAGTTCAATCAGAACCCGCGCCGCTATGCGGCCGAGTCGCTGCAAGCGATGCGGTAGAGAAATTTCGATTTGCTTCCGCCCTTCAATTTGCTCCCAGACGAAGCGGGCCGGGCGATGGCGTGTCTTCCGACGCGCGAAGACGCCCGGCGGCCGAACGCCTGGTGAGATTGTCGATCTCGAAGTGCGCGCTTGTGTATGACAGTTGGCAATTCCCAAGCAAACCGGCAATTTGCCAAATAATTGTCGAGGGACCGACTCAATCCACGCGGAGGATGTTCGTCTCGGCCATGATTGCCGGAGAACCGGTGACTGTTGGCGCTGCGACGTCCGCGGGTCTCTGGGGCGCAAACGAGAAGTGCTTATGAGCAAGAAAGCTTACAAAGGCGGTGAACAGTGTCAGGACGCCCCCGACGACGTAAGGCACGTAACGTTGCGGGCCGACCATTAATTGCAATCCGCCGACGAGGATCGGCAAAAGGGCGAAATTCACTAAAAAGGTCGATCCGTAAACGATATGACAGCGCAGGTACTGCCGCACCAGGCTGCCTTCAGCACGAAAGACGAAGTGCTTGTAGCTCAGAAATGCCACGGTCACGTTGATCACATGGCTCACTGCGCTTGCGACCATATAGGGGTACGGCATATGGTCGGTCAGTAAATATGTCAACAGCGCAAAAACACCGTACCCGAAAAGCGTGTTCCACACGCCGACGAATAGATAACGCTGCAATTCGCGCGACGGGAGCCTTTTAAGAATGAGTTGCAACACGTCCATCTCGCGTTGATTGTGCGCGGCTGGCTGAACTTCGGTGGCAGCATGTCAAGCGACATCTTCGGAAAGGCCGACCGTCGCGTCGTCAACGAATTTTCTGGGGTTCCGCGGGAATATCGGCGGAATATGCTGAGTTTACGGTGGTCGCCGGCCGCCCAGCACCTTCGATCGACTCATACGAGTCCGGCTCCGGCCCGGATTCAAAATTAATTCGTTCCCGCTCAATCACCAGCGGCCGGCGCTGCACGAGGGTATGGATGAAGCCAAGGTACTCACCGAGGATTCCGATGAAAAACAGTTGCACCGAGGCAAATAAGAACAAGCCCACCATGAGCGGCGCGAGGCCGAACGAAAATCGGTCCCAATACAACAGTTTGGCGGCGAGGTATCCGAGACCGACGAAGAGGCAAATGGCGGACATGGTGAAGCCCAGCATGGTCGCCAGTCGCAATGGCACCTTGGAGTGGCTGGTGATGCCCAGCATCGCGTTGTCGTAGAGCGAATAGAAGTTGCTCTTGGTGATGCCGCGTTCGCGGCGGCGTTGATGGTATTCGATTTTGACGGAATCAAAGCCGGCCTCTGAAATCATGCCTCGTCCGTACGGATATGGATCATCCATCGCTCGCAAAGCTTCGACAACCACGCGATCGTAAAGCCCGAAACCGTAGAAGCCGTTGGTGAGTTCGATCTCCGCCAGACGCTTGACCAGCTTGTAATATATCCTCCGCAGGGCAAACATCATCGCCGGCTCGTCACTGCGGATCTTGACCCCCATGACGACTTTGTGTCCCTGTTCCCATTGGTCGAGGAATTCAGGAATGAGTTCCAGCGGGTCTTGCCGATCCGCCACGATCGGAATGACGGCATCGCCGCGGGTCTGCATCAAAGCGTGCCAAGGGGACCGGATATGGCCAAAATTTCGGCTATTCAGGATCACCTTGACGTTTTTGTCTTCGGCAGCCAGCCGGCGGAGAATTGCCGCGGTTCGATCGGCTGAGGCGTTGTCAATGAACAGGTGCTCATAGCGATATTTTCCCAAACGCTCGAAGACTGCCTTAACTTGCCGGTAGGTCTCCTCAACGTTGTCCTCTTCGTTGAAGCACGGGGTCGTAATGCTTATGAATTTCACGGCTGAATTCCAGAAAGAACTTGGTTGTTTGACCGGCTTTATTTCATGGGCCGCGCGTTACTTGTCGATTGCCGCGTGGCAAACCAAATCCCCCGTGTTCCCGTACCGCCGCAGATGCAGGCGATAACGAGGGTTCATCGCACGAATTTGCAGGGGAATGTGCCACAGATGCTCTGGCTCGTGGTACACGCAAATCGCCAGTCGGGGCAAATGCCGCGCAATCAGCCGGCTTGCGCCCGCAGCGCGTCCGGTTCGGCCCCTTCGATATCCATTTTGATGTACGTTGGGGCCGCGTTCGGAAAAATGTCGTCCAACGTACGGCAATCCACGTTCGTCGAACCTTGGTCGCTGATCCTCGAACCGTCCCCTTGCTCCGCTGTAAAAGGTACTCGCTGGGAAACCGCCCCCACCGCGATTGGTAGCGCCTCAATGCGCTGCTGGATCGCGAGCGGCAGGGTCCGAATGTACGCCATCATTTTGTCGAAGTTGCGCGGGTCGGGCTCTAAGGCCACCACGCGGTCGAATCGATTCTGCGCGTGAGGAAGGAAAGTCTTAAGTGTATCACCATCAAACGCGCCACAATCGGCAAAAATTTCGGACGGCTCTGGGGAAAATAAATCCGCCGCAAAATAGGCATCGTCAGGACATGGGTCCGCACAATCCGCCGGATCTCCAAGCAGCCAATGCAAATTGGCCGCATATTCTTCGTAAGAGGCGGCGTCGGCCCATAGTTCAGCCGCCTCGCGCATCGAGCCCGCGTGGCTGATCAATCGGCTCGGTAAGCCTACTCGGAAATGGGGCAGAAATATTTCTGGATCGCGCCAAAACAGCGGCATGAACGTCAGCACTCGCTCGCAGCCCAGAGCGAGCAATTGCCGTCGAAGAGCCGGCAATCGGTCGCCGACCCCCGCCGGCCAAGCGGCAATTACGAACGCTGCTGATCGCCCAAACCGGGCTGCCGCGTCCGCTGGAGACAACAAGGGAATGCCATCGACCGAAGTGCTCCACAGCGTTTGATTATTGTCGGTCAGGGCCAGCGGAACGATGCCGCGTCGTGCCAATCCGGCCACGATCTTGCGCCCCAGGCCCCCTGCACCGAAGACTACCAGGCGCTGCTGAAACGGCGACGCCCATTCATCAAATAAATGCCGCTCACGTTCGGCCACCATGGGTAGATAGCTGTCCAAAAACTCATCAAGCTGCGAATTTTTGGGAAGCGTCGGCATCGGCTTTGCTGGCTCTTGCACAGAATCGGAGCGAGTGCGAATCGTTCGGCAAATGGGGGTCACGGGGCGGCAAATGCACCGTTACTCTTCGATCGGCGCGACGATCATGTTGGCGCGGAATTCGTCGCGGTCCAAAAAGGGCCACATGTCTTCGAGCGGCTTCGAAACCATGGATCCGTCTGCCCGCTGTACCGAGGTGATCCGCGGGGCTCGTTGCTCGTCGGGCAGCGTGATGACATCAATGACGGCCGGTCCAGGCTGTTCCAAAATGGCCGCCAATTGCCCTGCCAGGTTGGTTGGCTCGGTAATCCGCACGGCTGGCAGCCCGTACGCGGCCGCTTGCGCGACCACGTCGGGCAGGGTCATGTTGCTGGTGGCGTCGGCCGCCACCAGGCGTCCGAAATAATTTTTTTGCGACGAACGGATCGAGGCGTAGCCGGCATTGTTGATTACGAAAAACTTGATCGGCAAATTCATGCGACGCACGGTCTGCAGCTCTTGAATATTCATTTGAAAGCCGCCGTCTCCGTCGACGCCGATGGTTCGGCGCCGCCCGCCCGCCAGGCAGGCTCCGATGGCCGAGGGCTGGCAAAGGCCCATCGCGCCCGTCCCTTTATTGTGAAAGATGCGCTGGCCGGCCTTGGCTTTGAACGCCGTCAAAAAGATTTCGGCGGCGAATCCGGAACTGCCCGGCAGCACGATATCGTCAGCCGCGAGCAATTGCGAGAGCACATCCGAGAAACCATAGAGGCTAATCCCGTCGGACGACCGGTGATGCTCGGGCAGCACGAAGGGATAGCGAGTTTTCCAATCCCGGCAGCGCCGGATCCAGTCGCTGCGATCCACCGTGCGCCGGGGATTGCTTGCCGGTCGAGTTCCGCCAGGAACGCGTCGGCGTCGGCGGCGATGCCCAGGTCGATGATCGGACCGTGTTTGCCGATTTCGGCCGGATCGATATTGACCATGATCTTCTTGGCGCCACGCGCGAGACGCTGGGCGCATGGGCGATCAAGGCCATATCGAGCCGCGCGCCGAGGATCAGCAGCAGATCGCAGTTTTGCAAGGCAAAGTTCGCGCCGCGTGAAGCAATGCCGCCGGGCATCCCGACCAGCCACTGGCTATCGGCAGCCAGCAAGTCCACGCCCAGCCGGGTCGTAAGCACGGGCACTTGCAACCGCTCGACCGCGCGTTGGAACGCGGCCGCGGCTCCCGCCAGCCGGACGCCATTGCCGACGAGGATGATCGGCCGCCGTGCGCCGCCAGCCACTCCGCAGCCGCCGCGACTTGCTTCTTCAAAGGTCCATCGCCGGCGGTCCCAACGGTCTCGGGCTCGTATCCCTGTTGCGCCGTGGGATCAATCTGCGCGGCTTGTACGTCGAGCGGAAAATCGAGCCACACCGGTCCAGGTCGGCCGGATTTTGCCAGATGCAGGGCCTTTTCCAAATGGTAGCGGACCGACTCCGGTTCGATGATCGTGACAGCGTACTTGGTGATCGGCTTCACGATGGAAGTGATGTCCACTTCTTGCACGCCCAACTGCCGTACGCCGGTGTCGCGCTTCAGGTCGGCCCGTTTCACCTGTCCTGAGAGAAATAACGTTGGCGTTGAATCGAGCCACGCTGCCGCCACGCCGGTCACCGCGTTCGTACTGCCCGGTCCGGAAGTCACCATGCACACGCCCAAGTTATTGGTGACCCGGGCATAGGCTTCCGCCGCGATCGCGCTCGCCTGTTCGTGCAGATTACAGACGTATTCAATGTCCCGGCACTTACCCAGCGAATCGTTCAGATGCATCGCGCCGCCGCCGGGGAGCATGAAGACGTGTTTCACTCCCTGAAGGGCAATTCGGCGAATCACGTAATCGGAAAGCTTGATCTTTTCGGTCATCGCAGTATTGTCGGGTTCAGCCCGGCTCCGATTCGCGCTCGGCCAGCCACAAGTCGATCAGTTCGCGGACCGCGCCTCGGCCCCCCTCGTGCCGCATGACCAGCGATGCCTGACTGCGCACCTTCTCGTGCGCGGTCGCGGGGGCCGCGCTCAAGCCGACGACCGCAAAGGCCGGGAGATCGTTGACGTCGTCTCCCATGAAGCAAATCTGCCGCAGTTGCAATTCGCGACGCTGGGCGAATTCTCGGACGGCGGCTCCCTTGTCCTTGCAGCCTTTGAAGACGTCCGCGATACCCATTTTCTGCGCGTAACGATCCACCAGCGGGCTATCTTCCCCCGAGACCAAGGCGAAAATCAACCCGGCTTTGCGACCGAGCGAAATCCCCATGACGTCGAGAAAGGAAAACCGCTTGACTTCCGACCCTTCGGCGTCCCACCCAAACGTGCCATCGGTCAGGACGCCGTCGACGTCCAGGGCGATGGCTTTGATTTGTTTCATGACCGGCGGCCTTGGAATTCATTAAAACCGTTCGCGCCAGCCGCCGACGCGACGCAGCTTTTGCATGATCGGCACTTCGCGCTCCAAAACGCGCTTCACGCCATCCCCCATCGACGTCTCAATCAAGCGGATATCCCGCACCAATCGAGTCATGCCGTTGGGCTCCAGCGAGGCGGCTTGATCCGAACCCCACATTGAGCGGTCCAGCGTCAGGTGCCGCTCGATCACGCAGGCGCCGAGCGCGACGGCCGCCACCGACGAGGGAATGCCCGTTTCATGTCCCGAGTAGCCCACCGGAACACCAAATTGCTGACGCAACACGGGAATGATCCGCAAGTTGAGCTCTTCATAATAGGCCGGATAGGTGCTGCAGGAATGCAAGAGTATCAAATCGTTCCTGCCCAGCACTTTGACCGCATGATCGATCTCATCTAGGTTGCTCATGCCGGTCGAGAGCAGGATAGGCTGCCTATAGCTGCGAGTATGCTTCAAGAGGGCATCGTCGGTGAGCGAGGCCGAGGCGATCTTATAGCACGGCACTTCAAACTGATCGATAAAGTCTACTGCCTCTTCGTCCCAGCAGGAAGCCAGCCAGCGAATGCCCTTCTCGCGGCAATGGGCGTCGATGGCCGAATACTCCTCGAGACCGAATTCCAGTCCGCGCTTGAGATCGCCATTGGTCGGACCGAACGGGTTTTCGCGAGGACGGCTCAATTCTTCGGCCGAGTAAACCACCTCCACGGTGCGCTTTTGAAATTTGACCGCGTTGCAGCCGGCGTCCACGGCGACATCGATCAGCTTCCTGGCAATGTCGATATCGCCGTTGTGATTGATGCCGATTTCCGCAATGACATAGCATGGGTGTCCGTCACCAACAAGCGTATTACCGATTTGCACTTCGGCCATGATAGCCCCCTTTTTGGAGGTTCAAGGAGAGTGGTCTTGGGGAACCTCCAGGCTAAGCCAGCATCCCAAGCTCAGAAAACCTAAGCGAATCAGTATGATGAGCGTTGGTTCAGAAACTGTTAGGATCGAATTTTTTTTCGATTTCTTCGCAGCCTTCAGTTCGGGGTATCTACGGCTAGGTTGCGACGGTTCTTTGGCTCTGCCGAAGCCAAGGAAAACGGACCGTATGTGTTTATGGCAAGCGGGTTTAATGCGTAGCGTGCCGCTGCTGACTGGGCCCAATGCGTAGTATCAGGCCGAAAAGGCATCGACCGCCGTACGAAGCAGCGGCACTGACTCGCATATTAATAATACGCCCTCTGCTGGAGAATACGCCCTCTGTAGGACAAACCGCACTAGCGGCTGCCGCGATACCAGGACACGGTTTTTTGAATGGCGGCGCGCAAATCGAATGAGACCTCCAACCCCAGTTCCTGCCGGGCACGTTCGACCGACGGCACGTATCTCGCAGCTGGCTGCCCCAAGACGCTCAGACTTGCGATTCGCACGGCTGGGGACGGGATGATTGCCTTCGCCACCTCTTGGGCTAATGCGGCGATGTTGACGGCCTCGGCCGATCCCACATTGTACGGCCGCAGCGAGGCGCCGCGAAACAAAATGGTCCACAACCACGCTGCCAGATCCGCGGCGTACAGGTAAGACCGGAAAGCCGTGCCGTCTCCTTGAATCACGATCGGGCCGCCCCGCAGACCGTCGCGAATGAAATTGCCGATCGCGAAATGGGCATCCAGCGGCAGGTGCGGACCAACGAAGGCAAAGCAACGGGCAATCTTGACTTCGATGTCGCAGGCGGCGCCATAGAGCGCGCACAGATGCTCGGCCATTCGCTTCCCGTGCCCGTAAGTCGCTCGCAGATCCATCGTGGCGGGCGCTCCCAAGTAGTCTTCCGGCAGATGCGACAAGTCAGGCGGCTGCTGCCCATAGACGGCGCCGGAACTGGTCAGCAGCAGCTTCTTGGCGCCACAATCGCGGGTAAACTCCAGGACGCGCAGAGCGCCTCCAATGATCATTGCAGTCAGGTACAACTCCTGGCCACTGGAGGGCAAACCGGTTGACGGCGTCGCGGCATGAATGACATGCGAACAAGGCACGGTCGGAAAGACGAAGTCGCGAACGTCGCCGACATGAAATTCCAGATCGGCACGGCTCGCCAAATGCGGCATGGCGCGGTTGAACGCCTGGGGATCGCGAGACAGGACCAGCAAGGTGGCGTCCAGTTTGAGCCGGTCGTTGGCCCAACAGAAACTCTCGACCAGCCACTTGCCGAAAAAGCCGGTGCCTCCCGTGAGAAAAATGCGTTGGCCGCGAATGTCGCTCCATGCTTCGCCTGTGGCGGCCAGCACATGGTCGAGATCGTCCGCGAGCGGGCTAGTCATCATGATGTCAGCTTGCGGGGCTCAGAGCGTGCCACGCTGAGAAGAACCAATGCTTGCCGAGGATGCTTCAATAGACTGCTAACCGTGGACATGTCCGTGAGCCACATTTTCAATGACGAAATCATGAATGACTTCGGTCACGTAATCGATCATCGGTGGAGTCAGACCTGGAAATACGCCGGTCCAAAACACCTGGTTCATGACGAAATCGGAATTCAGCAGATCTCCGATCTGGCGATAGGTCACATTTTGATAGGCCGGTTGTCGCACCAGGTTGCCGGCGAAGAGCAGGCGCGTGCCGATTTTCCGCTCGGTCAGCCGCGCGAGCAAGTCATTGCGCGTAAAAGGGGCCGTCGATCGTACCGCCAAGGGAAAGCCAAACCAGGATGGGTCGGAGCCCGGCGTCGGTTCCGGCAAGATCAGGAATTCTTCCAGTCCGGAGAGGCCGGCGCGCATGGCGCTGAAATTGCGCTCCGCGCAGCGATGAATTCCGGCAGTTTCTTAAGTTGAGCGACGCCGACCGCCGCTTGCATGTCCGTGGCCTTCAGGTTGTAGCCGACGTGAGAGTACGTGTATTTGTGATCGTAACCGTGAGGCAATTGACCGAGCTGCCAGTCGAAACGCTTGCCGCACGTATTATCCTTGCCCGGGTCGCACCAGCAATCGCGGCCCCAGTCGCGGAACGACTCGACCAGCTTTTTCAGCACCGGGCGATCCGTCAGCACCGCGCTCCTTCCCCCATCGTAATGTGATGGGCTGGATAAAAGCTGAGCGTCGCCAGATCGCCGACCGTCCCCACATGCCGGCCTTGATAGGTCGCTCCCAGAGCATCGCAGCAATCTTCGATGAGCCACAAGCCATGCCGGTCGCAAAACTCGCGGACTTCGTCGACCCGGAATGGGTTGCCCAGCGTGTGAGCCAGGATCACTGCCCGCGTGCGGTCGCTGACCGCGGCTTCGAGTTGGCTGATGTCCACGTCGTAACTGGGAATTGCGACGTCGACAAACACGGGCACCAGCCCATTCTGGATGATCGGATTGACCGTGGTCGGAAAGCCCGCGGCCACGGTGATCACTTCCTGGCCCGCGCGGAGAGCCCGGTCGCCCAGTGTCGGAGACGTCAAACAAGAGACGGCCAGCAGGTTGGCCGAAGACCCTGAATTGACCAACAGCGCATGGCGCACGCCCACGTGCCGGGCCAGTTCCTGTTCGAAGCGCGCGGCAAAGCGCCCGGTGGTGAGCCAGAAGTCGAGCGATGCGTCTACCAGGTGCTGGATTTCGGTTGCGTCAAAACAGCGGCCGGACACCGGCACCGGCGTTTTTCCCGGCGAAAACTCGCGTGCGGGAAAAGCGGCGTCATGGTAAGCGGCGACGAGCTCCAGGATTTGCGCGCGCAGCGCATCAGCACTTTGTGTCACTGGTCAGAAACTCCTTATACCAGGCGATCGTGCGCTGCAGCCCTTCGTCCAAATTGAAGAGCGGCTCCCAGTTCAGCAGGGTCCGTGCTTTGCTGGGATCCAGAAATTGATACCGAATTTCGCGGTTGGCCTCGTTGCGGACGTCCGGTTTTAGGCCCGACTGCATCTGCATGAGAATCTGGTCGACGAGCTGGAGCACGGTGACTTGCAAGGCGTTGGAAAAATTGAATGCTTCGCCGCGCAACTCCGGCCGCTTGGCCAGTTCTTCGGCCAGCAGCATGTAACAGGCCGCCCCGTCCTCCACGTAGAAATAGTCGCGAATGTAATTGCCATCGCTGCGGATCACCGGCCGCTCGCCGGAGAGCACCGAGCGAATCGTGCCCGGCACGATGCGGTTCCAATTCATGTCGCCGCCACCGTAGAAGTTGCCGCAGCGCGTGATCGCGACCGGCGAGCCGTAACTCACGGCGTAGGCCTTGGAGATCAAGTCCGCGCAGGATTTGCTCACGTCATACGGATGCCGGCCTTCCAAGGGGGCCGTTTCGGCATACGGTAGTTTTTCGTGGTCGCCGTAGGCCTTATCGCTCGACGCGATGATGATCTGCTTGACCAGCGGCGAACGGCGGCACGCCTCCAGAAGGGCCCAAGTCCCCTGAATATTGGCCTCGAACGTTGATATCGGGTTCCGGTTTGCGATGCCCACGATCGTCTGCGCCGCCAGGTGAAAGACCGTGTCGATCTCGTATTCGCCCAGCGCCCGCTCCAGCATCGCCTGGTCGCACACGTCCCCGCGCACAACCTTGACTTGCTCCAGCGCCTTGCTGCGCACGAGCTCGCTCTGCGGGACCCAATCGCGCACCAGGCAAACCACCTCGGCGCCGGCCGCCAACAAACGTTTCACGAGCCAACTGCCGACAAGCCCCGTCGCGCCCGTCACCAACGTTGGCCGGTTCTGCCAGAAGCTCATTCCCAAACTCTCCAGGGGGCCTGGCCGCTAGACCACAGCTCGTTCAGATAAACATACTCGCGGTAAGTATCCATCGCGAAAAAGAATCCGTCATGGCGATACGCCATCAGCTCCCCTTCGTGCGCCAACCGCTCCAGCGGTTGCTGTTCGAGCACGCAGTCGTCGCCGTCGAGATAATCGAACACCCGGCGGTTGAAGACGAAGTATCCGGCGTTGACCCAATTGTCCAGCTTTGGCTTTTCGGCAAAACTGAGCACATGGTCGTCGCCCGCAATTTGCAGATTGCCGAAGCGCGAGGTGGGACGCACCGTCGTGACCGTCGCCAGGCGGCCATGCGACCGATGAAATTCCAGCAGCGCCTTGATGTCCACGTTGCCTACGCCGTCGCCGTAGGTCACCAGAAATGTGTCGTTATCGATGTATTTCCGGATCCGCCGGACGCGCCCGCCCGTCATGCTGTTCAAACCGGTGTCGGCGAGCGTGACGCGGTAGTCTTGTTCGCTATGGGCACCGTGATAGGCCACTTGATGCAAGCGGCCCAGGCAAACGGTGAAGTCGGTCGTCATCGCTTCGTAGTTCAGGAAGTATTCCTTGATCATGTTGCCCCGATAGCCGAGGCAGATAACGAAGTCCTGATAGCCGTGGTGGGCATAGAGCTTGAGAATATGCCAGATAATTGGGTAACCGCCAATCTCGACCATCGGCTTTGGCCGGTATTCCGTTTCCTCGCGCAAGCGAGTTCCCTGGCCTCCCGCCAAAATCACCGTCTTGACCAAGCTCATGGAAACACCGTGTTCATCGAAGTACCGCGCGGGAGCGTTGGAAAATCTGTAGCCTTGAAAAGCGGATGTCGCGGACTGTGGAAAGATAGGCAGTGTGGGGTCAAGATCCGCGAGACAGGACCAACTTCGCTGTTTCGAGCTAACGCGGCGATGATGACCCTAAGTTATTACCATAAAAGCATTTGCATTGCGGTGCCTGCGCCGGTAAATGTCACTCGTGGGTCGAGCCAACCAGCGCGCCGCAAAGCGTACCCCGCTTGCCGCCCCATGCTGTGGGAACGAGCCGCTAGTTTATACCGAGCGGCCTTGGCTTTACCATCCTATCTATTGATTTCCTAACCCGTACTGCGGCTTGTCGTTTACGAGAATGGGCTCGGCTGAACCAACTCTGCGGGGAGAATCGCGTTGCTTCGAGATAACTTTCGAGCCAGCCTGACGATCACTCCAGTCGGGCTGTCTGGAAAAACCATCTGACGTATACTGCCGCAATCGAAAGCAGTTCGTTCTTACGATTGCCGGTTGCCCGGTGACATGGCACCCCTTTGAAAGGCCTGCGAATTGGTAATGAAGATCGCTTACCTTGATTGTGCCAGCGGCATCAGCGGTGACATGACGTTAGGCGCCTTGGTCGATGCCGGCGCTGATTTGGACGTTATCAATGCCGGAGTACAAAGCCTGGGGCTGCCCGGCGTCAGAATATTGCGGCAGGACGTCAAGAAAAAGGGTTTCCGGGCCACCCAAATCACCATCAAGCATGAACCGCAGCACAAACACCGTCATTTGCACCACATCACGGCGATGATCAACGGCGGGGCTCTCAGCGCCAAGCAAAAGGAGTTGGCCGTGCGCGTGTTCACCCGGCTGGGCGAGGCCGAGGCCAAAGTCCACGGCACGACGATCGAAAAGGTCCACTTTCATGAAGTGGGAGCCATTGATTCGATTGCCGACATCGTGGGCTCGGCTATTGGCTGGGACCTGCTGGGTATCCAGCTCGCCGTGTGCTCTCCCGTCCCCACCGGAACCGGCTTCGTCGAAATCGCCCACGGCCGCTGCAGCATTCCGGCGCCGGCAACGGGGGAGCTTCTGCGCGGCATTCCGCTGGCCGAATCGGCGGTGCCGTTCGAATTGACGACGCCGACCGGGGCCGCCTTGATCAGCGCGCTGTGTACATCCTTCGGTCCGCCGCCGGCCATGAAGATCGAGTCCATCGGCTACGGCGCGGGTCAGCGGGACTTGGAACAGCAACCCAATTTGCTGCGGTTGCTGGTGGGGGAAGCATTGGTTGGCGAAGCAGCGGGCGACCCGACGGCCAATCCCGCTGCCGAGCAAGTCTGGCTGCTGGAAACCAATTTGGACGATGCGAGCGGCGAGCTGATCGGATATGCCCTCGACAAACTCTGGCAGGCCGGCGCGCTCGACGTCGTTACCACGCCCGTCCAAATGAAGAAAAATCGTCCGGGAGTTACTCTGAGCGTTTTGTGCCAGGCCGGCCAGTGCGACGCCTTGGAAGCCATCTTGTTCCGCGAGACCACGACCCTGGGCGTGCGCCGGCAATCGGTTTGGCGGCACACGCTCAGGCGCGAAACACATTGCGTGGAAACACCTTGGGGGCCGGTCGAAGGGATGCTTGCCTGGCTGGATGGCGAGGCCCACTTTTCCCCTGAATTCGAATCATGCCGCCGCATAGCCGAAGAGCACCGCCTGCCGCTGAAGGCGGTCTACGAGGCGGCTCAGAAGGCGTTTTGTCCGTAACCGCGGAAAAAGCTGAAGCAATGCCGCTTACCGCGGTGGAACCGTATCCCATGAACTTAACATTCGCCGCCATTAGTCCGGACGCTATTTTTCTGGCCGGCCTGTTGTTGGTCGTTTGGTTCGGGTTGCGATGGTCGAGCAAACGAGTGCGAGGTAGACATCGCGATCCGCAACTCCCAGACGGGGCGACAACAGGGGCCCCGGAAAACCTCCCGAAGATTCCCCCCGCGTCGCTAGAGCAATGGGAAGTCAGAATGCATGACACGGCCCGAGATCTTTCAGCGCAGCTCGATACCAAGATTCGCATCGTGCAGCAGCTTGTCCTGCGAGCCGAGCAACAGTCGGCACGGCTGGAAGCGGCACTCAATTGTGCCCAGCAAATGCTGGAGCCAGATGCGGTTTCGCCGGCCAGCGGCTCTGCCAACGCTAAGGCAGACGAGGCTCCAGCCGGTCTGAAACGTCGACCAGTTGGAGCCGCAGAGATCGCGGAGTTGGACGCAGGAAAGAAGACCGCGCTGTGAACTCAGTGCCTCGGCGTCGCCGCCATGCGCCGCAACATCTCGATAGCGGCCTCTTTGCCGGCCACGGGCGCCTGGCAGGCGAAATTTTCACATACAAAAACCGTTGGCTCGGGGCTCGACGCCTGTTTACCGGTGAACAAGTCAGCTAGCGGATCTTCCTGGGATGTGGCCGTAACCGTACCTCCTGTTGCCGATGAACGTCGCAGCGCCAACAACTTGTTAGGCCAATACCGCTGGCGCAGTTCGGCCAGCACCGCCGCCGTGTCGGTATGCGTCGGGTCTCCCAATATCACGATCTCCGGTGTGGGGCCAAGGAGCATGTCATAGGCCAGAAGCATCTGCCCCGCGGCCGTTGGCGAACGCTGGAGAACTCCTAGCGCCGTCTGTAAGGTCGCATCGACCGCTTGTAGATAATCGGCCCGGCCCATGAGCTTGCCGAGTCGCACCAGCGCCGTGACCGCCATGCCGTTGCCGCTCGGCGTGGCGTTGTCGTAAATGTCCTTCTGGCGGGCCACCAATTCTTCGTGATCCTTCGACGTGAAGAAAAACCCACCACCCTCCGGATCGGTAAACCACTGGAGCAACTGATCGGCCAACTGCACGGCGGCCCGCAGCCAGCGCTCGTCGAAGCCGGCTTCATAGAGACTGATGAGTCCATTGGCCAGGCAGGCGTAATCGTCGAGGTATGCGTCAAAACGCGCTTTGCCGTGGCGCCAGGCATGCAGCAGCCGGCCGTCGGGACGGCGCAGCGCCGTGATCAAGAATTCGGCCGCAGCCGTGGCGGCCGTCAGATAACGGGGCTCGTCGAGCACGCCGGCGGCTTTGGCCAAGGCGTCCAGCATCAGCCCGTTCCAACTGACGAGCACTTTGTCGTCACGTCCGGGAGCGATCCGTTGTCGCCTGGCCGCCAGCAACGCCGCGCGGCTTTCCGCCAGTTCGGCGTTCAACTCCGCCGACTCGCGATGGAGCACGGCCGCACATTGAGCCAATGTCTTGGGGCAATTGAGGATATTGCGCCCTTCGAAGTTCCCCTCGTCACTCACGTCGTAAACGTAGTTGAACGTCCGTGCCCGTTCGGCTCCCAGCACGGCAGCCGTTTCGGCCGGGCTCCAGATGAAGAACTTGCCTTCCTCCCCTTCGCTGTCGGCATCCTGGGTGCTATAGAAACCGCCGGCCGGGTCGGTCATCTCGCGCAGCACATAGTCGCAAGTTTCGCGGGCCACGCGGGCATAGTCGGTCGTGCCTGTCGCCAGAAAGGCATCCAGATAAGTGCTCGTCAGCAGCGCGTTGTCGTAGAGCATCTTTTCGAAATGTGGGACGAGCCAGCGCTCGTCCACCGAATAACGGTGGAAACCGCCTCCCAGGTGATCGTAGATGCCGCCGCCGGCCATCTTGTCGAGCGTCAGCTTGACCATGTCCAAAATGCCGCCCCGACCGGTGCGACGCCAGACTCGCAGCAAGAGTTGCAGATCCATCGGATGCGGAAACTTGGGGGCCTGGCCGAAGCCGCCATGCTCGTAGTCGAGAATTCGCTCCAGCGTCGCCACCGCCCCGTGCAGCAACTGTGCTGACGGGCGACCCTCGGCCGGCGCCGGCAAGGCGGCCTGCTGCATGTGCTCGGTGAGCGAGGTGGCCTGTTCGAAGACTTGGATCTTGCGGTTGTGCCAGGCGTCGGCCACGGCGGTCAACACCTGGTCGAAGCCGGGCATGCCCATCCGCGATGACGGCGGCCAATAGGTGCCGCCGTAGAAGGGCCGCAAGTCGGGCGTCAGAAACACGGACATCGGCCAGCCGCCGCGACCGGTCATGAGTTGCACCGCCTGCATGTACACCTGGTCCAGATCCGGCCGTTCTTCGCGATCGACCTTGATGCAGACATAATGCTGGTTCATCAAGGCCGCGATCTGGGGATCTTCGAAGCTCTCGTGCTCCATGACGTGGCACCAATGGCAAGCCGAATAGCCGATCGACAAGAAAATTGGCGTCTGCTCCGTCTTGGCCCGATCCAAGGCTTCCGGTCCCCAGGCATACCAGTCCACCGGATTGCCCGCATGCTGCAACAGATACGGACTGGATTCATGAGCCAGGCGATTAGGCATGAACGTATCTCAAGAGAAGGATGAACCCGTCAATTCGGAACGCGAAGTTTTTTGTAAGGAAGGCAGGAAGGGAATAAGAAGATAAGAATTAAGAACGCAGGAATGTGAGAAGGGAATAAAAGGAACAAGCGATCGTCACTTGGCAAACAACAAAGTCCTTTTCCCTTCTTTCCTGTCTTCCCGCCTTCCTTATAAAAACTTCTTCGTTTTTTCGGCGGCTATATAAACCATTGCTGCGGCCCGGGAAACTTGCCCTGACGGACATCGTCGCGGAAGCTGCTGACTGCTCCGGTGATCGTGCCCTTCAGATCGGCATAGGGCTTGACGAAGCGTGGCACGTAGCCGCTGGTCAGCCCCAGCAAGTCGTTCACCACCAGGATCTGGCCGTCGCAGCCCAGTCCGGCGCCGATGCCGATGGTCGGCACGGCAATCGTCGCCGTGATCTGCTCCGCCAGCGCGGCCGGGATGCACTCCAACACCACGGCGAAGGCGCCGGCACTTTCGGCCGCCCGAGCATCGGCCAATAATTGTTCCGTATCGCGCTGCACCTTGTATCCGCCCAACTGGTGGACGCTCTGCGGCCGCAGGCCGCAATGAGCCATGACCGGAATACCAGCCCCCACGAGAGCGGCGATGACCTCGGCTTGAGCGGTGCCTCCTTCGAGCTTCACCGCGTGGCAGCGAGCTTCTTTGAGAATCCGGCCGGCGGCCGCCACCGCTTTGTATTTGCCTAAGTGATAGCTGGGAAACGGCAGATCGACGACCACCAGCGCATGGTGAACGGCTCGGCCAACCATTTCTGCATGGTAAATGGTCTCATCCAGGGTGACCGGCAGCGTATTGGCATGCCCTTGAACCACCATCGACAGGCTATCGCCGACCAGGATCCCCTCAATACCGGTGGCGTCCAGCAGGCCGGCCATCGTGTAATCGTAGGCCGTGAGCATGGTGATCTTTTGCCCCGCGGCCTTCATCGCCATGAACTTGGGGACCGTAATGGGGGCGGACTCGGCAGGCATATACTGGTGCACTCGAAAAGCCAAAAGGAAAGCCAAAAAGAATAAGGGTCCGCTCAAAAAGGGGTAAATCAGGGAGACAGTGCCGCCAAGGCATTGTTACTCCGCGCGGGGTGGCTGGCAACCGGGAGCAACCGCTGGGGGCCAGCCAGCGTCGCCCGGCAAGCGGGCGAATTCAGATTTATGATGCGATAAATGTGGCAATTACCGCGAGGGAACGATATGTTAGCTGTTAGAGTCACCCTTCTTTGCAACGAGGCGATAATCTCGCATGGTCACATCTCTTCTCAACTCGCGCGGCCGGGCTTGGGTCTTTCTTTCGATGCTGGGAATGAGCCTGAGCACGGCCCAGGCACAAAACCAACCCCAGCCTCCTCTGGATGAAAAGGGTTTTGTCGAAGCCGCGTCCGGCAACACGCTGACCGCCAAACTGGAAAGGACCCTGCCGTGGGTGATAACGGTCGTTCCCAACGAAACGCAGGTCACCGTCACCGGCACCGCCGAGCCGTCGTACTTGCAGTCGGGATTGTCGATCAAATTCTCGGGTGAACTCGACAAGAAGGGGACCGTGCTGCCAAAAGAAATCGAACAGATCGAGATTTTCACTCCTCAGGGCAAAGGAGGTGTCGGCGTGTTCGATGCCACCAATCCCGACAAGCCTGTGCGCACCCCGGTGGACGGCACGACCTATGAGATCCGCACGAAAGTCCTCAGTTTTAAACCCGAATCCAACGAGTTGACGATGACCGTTGGCGGCAAGAAGATTGTCGCCAAGACAAGCGCCAGCCTGGCCATTACGGTCAGCTCTAGCGATGTCAGCCTGGCCCAAGAAGGAGACGCAGTCGCGGTCAAAGGCGATGTGCAACAAAAGCCGAATCCGCAAACCCAGGCGCCCGGCTACGTGACGGCTCAATCCGTCACGGTGACCCTCACCAAGCCCTTGGCTGGGGCCGTCAAAAAGGGAAAGCGGGCCGTGGCGAAGGCTCCGCAAGGCGCCAAAACGCCGGCAGCTCCCGCCGCGGCGCCGGAAGTTCCTAATCCGTTTTCAAAGTAAGAAGAAAGTTGGAAACGAGAGGAATTCTGTATTAGGAAGGCAGGAAGGGAATCAAATATGCGGCAATCGAATTCACCTAATACTCTTGATGCCGACAGTTTGGTAGTCGCGGGGCGGCCGGAACTCTTCCGAGCCGCTCCTTTTTTATCCGCCACGCGAACAACACAACCGTAGGGCCATCCCTTGCGGCTCTTTCTCTTGCCGCGGCGCACAACAAATTGTTGCGCACAACGGTGAGTCAGCCGCGTCGCTCGGCTGCAATGGGGGCATGGAACGCACTATCGCCTTGTCGCTTGCCCGAAACGTCGGTGCCCAGCACGGTGCCACCCTCGGGCCGCTCAAAAGCAGCCTCATCGAGTTTGGCAACTGGATATTTTGCTTCGCCACCACCGACGAGTCTGCCGAGTGGTGGATTGCTGTCGATGATCTTGATGGCGAGGCAATGGTTTCTCGGCGTGACGTGCCGTATCTTCCGAACGATTGCAGGGAAACAGGCGGACCGCCCCTCCCCGCCGCCGTTGGTTCGCCTTTTCGCTGCGGACGATGTTGTTGTCGCCACTCCTTTCCCGTCCTCAAACCATTCGTTTGTTGGGATACGGAAACTTCATTCCTGGACGCCTCATCCATCGTTGCTCGCTCGATTCCAACCGAAAAAAACCTGTAACGCGGCTTGCCAGGCGTGGCAAACCCTTATTCCGATCTCAACCATGACGGGAATCTTCAGCCACGATGGGTGGACCATGCTACAATCCATCGCACTAGATGAACCACTAGTCTTCTTATGCGCGAGACCCCGATTGATGTTGCATCTGCGTAATCTATGGTTGGCCTTGGTCCTGGTCGTCGCCTCGTTGCCGACCGTTGTTGCCGCCGGACCGGCACTGCCAGCGGGCAAGACGTGTCAGGGCACGCTCGTCCTGGGCAACAAGACGTATCGGCTCGAACATGCCGTTGTTTATGAAACAAAGTTGTACGAAAAAAACGTGATAGCCGTCTTGCTGGCCGAAGGGCCGATCCCGGTCGACAAGCTGAAGGCCGCGATCGTTAAAGGCTCCGGGACGGACGACGATTTTTTCTACTCCGAGCCGTACAGCAAAATCAACTTCTCGAAGGATGGCAAGCCGTTGTTCTCGAACGCGAACGGCGCCGGTCATTCGCTCAGCGTTGCAGGTTCCGGATTGGCCGGTGAGCTGATCGTCAAGGATGGGCGGGTCCAGGGCAACGCGACGATTGAAATGGGTGACCCACCTCAGCGAAAACAAGTGCTCAATGCTCGGTTCGCTGGCCCGATCATCATGCTGCCGGTTGCCATAGCCACGGCGAAAATGGACGATGCCAAGTCGACCTCTCGCACTCGCCCCGCGACCAAGGACGCGGAACGGACGGCAGCGGACACGGGCCGCAAGCCTTCGGCACGCGATCTGCCGCTGCCGGCCGATGCGACCGATATTGAAAAGAAAGAGATTGTGGAGCAACTCACCTTTCAAAGTCCAGCCGACGTAAAGACGCTTTCAGGCTGGTTGTCGAAACAATTCAAGGCAGGCGGTTGGAAGGGCGATGACGACGACGAGGATCTCGTGACGCCAAACTCCGCGATCCTCAAACGTGTGCGGGCCGGCGCCGAAGTCACCGTGTTCGTCAAGCCCAATGGCACCGGCAGCAAGGTCACAATCATGACCAGCGGCCTTTCGTGGGAGGAACCGGCGAAGTAAAACGGCGCCCAAGGTTGTTGAGTCTGTTTCCTCACTTCCTTCCTACCTTTCTTAACAAAAAAACTGTTCCACAAGCTGGCCACCTGCATCTCTTGCGAAATATCTCGCCGGCAAGCTAGGATGAGCCCCGGTTACTTCTCCATCCGATTGCCTGCTCCCGACGAAAAAACCTCGGCCATGTTCCGCTCGTTGTCCTCGCCGCGATTGAGGGTCCGTTCTCGCTGGACGCCGTGGATCGCATTGGCGATCGGTGGAATCATGCTGGCGGATTTCCGTGATCCTTGCCCGCGGCTCGGCCAGATAGTGGCTGCTCCGCCCCCAACAGCGATCGCCGCGGTGCCGGCAAGCGTCGATCGTTCACCGGTTGACTTGGTACTGACAGACGATGAGCGCTTTCTGGTTACCGCAAACCAAACGTCCAACTCCGTGTCCCTGGTCGACCTGGCCGCCGGACGGGTCATCGCAGAAGTGCCGTGCGGCGAGCATCCGACCGCCGTGGCCTGCATTCCCGGCAGCAACCGCCTGCTGGTCACTTGCATGTATTCAGGCACGGTGGAAGCATACGAGCTTCGCGCGACAGGGCTAGCAGGTGCAGAGTCGGCCAAAATAGGGCTAGCCAAGATCGGTTCCGTCGACGTCGGCATGCATCCTTACGGCCTGGCCGTGACTGCCGATGGGCGAACGGCCTATGTTTCGCTCTCAGCCGCCGCCACGGTCGCCCAGATCGATCTTGCCACGATGCAAGCTGCCGGCAACATCGACGTCGGCCATTGGCCCCGAGAAATAGCCTTGTCGCCCGACGGTAAGAAGCTGGCGGTTAGCACCAGCGGAGACCAAACCGTATCGATGGTCGATCTGACAGAGCGGCAAGTTGGCGTTTCAGCATCGCACCGGAGGCGGCCTGAACATCGGGCAATTACAAATCGATCGGGCGGGTACTTATGTCTATTTTCCCTGGATTGTTTATCGCCAGTTCGCCGTCACGCCCGGCAACATCCGCCTGGGCTGGGTTCTGGCGACCCGCATTGCTCGGGCCAGGCTCGACGAGAATAGCTATCGGGAAGCCATTTCGCTCGATGTGCCGGGACTGGCAATGAGCGACCCGCACGGCCTGGCCCTGACGCCGGACGAGCGGTGGATGGTTTGCGCGGCCAGCGGCACGCACGAACTGCTTGTGTATCGATTGGCCGATCAGAAGTTCATGAGCGTCGGCGGACCGGGGGACGTGGCCGATCCCAAGGTCGTTCGCGACCCGGAAAAGTTCTACCGCGTGCCGCTCGGCGGCCGGCCGATGAATGTCCGTGCGGCTCGGGATAATCGTCGCGTGTTCGTCGCCAACTACCTGCTCAACTGCGTGCAAACGGTCGATCTTGCTCGCAGGGGAGTTGTCGCGACGATCGATCTTGGCGGCGCGGCGGAGCCGTCGTTGGCTCGTCGCGGTCAGGAGATTTTCCTGGATGCGCGCCACAGTCTCGATCAATGGTATAGCTGCCATAGTTGCCATTACGACGCCGGGCCGAACGCCACGGTCATGGACACGCGCAACGACGGATCCGACCGCACGTTCAAAACCGTGCCGGCCCTCTACAACGTGACCCACACCGGTCCTTGGACATGGCATGGCTGGCAGCGGGATTTGGGCGCGGCAATGCGGAAATCGATCACCGAGACCATGCTCGGGCCGCCCCCCAGCGCCGACGACGTTGAAGCGCTGCTTACTTATTGCTCTGAACTGCGGCCGCCGCCGAATCCGTTTGCCGCCCGGGCCGCAAAGGACGCGGCGGCCAAGGCAACCGTGGCTCGCGGCCGCGAGGTTTTTCAAAGCGAAAAGGCCGGCTGCGCCAACTGTCACAAAGGGACTTACTTCACCGACGGTGCAATTCATGACGTCGGCCTGGGTTCGGAGAAGGACGCGTATCAAGGGTTCAACACGCCGTCGCTGGTGGGCGTCTATCAACGCGTGCGATTGCTGCACGATGGCCGCGCCAAAAGTTTGGAGGAGGTATTAACCGGCGACCATGATCCGACAAAGGTCATCGGCCAAGGTAACTTGACGCGGCAAGAGTTGGCCGATCTGATCGAGTATCTGAAGACGCTTTGAATAAGTCATTGCGCCACGACGAAGATGACACAGGAGCCTGAAACCCGATGCTCGACCTGTTGCGGCGGTCCACCGCGGCGATGCTTTTGATCATGGCTGCCACCTGTTCAACTCTCGTCGGGGCGCCGCCGAGTGCTGCCAAGGCCGCGATCGGGGCGGGTGAAGTTCAACTCGCAATCAAGAACTACGACCAACTGATGGCGCTGATCGCAACGAAACGCGGCAAGATCGTCGTAGTCGACGTGTGGAGCACGTTTTGCGATCCCTGCGTCAAGGAGTTTCCCGGCCTGGTGAGGCTGCATAAGATGTACGCGCCGGAAAAAATCGCCTGCCTGTCGCTGTGCGTTAACTTCAACGGCCTGGGGAAACCGGAGGACGAGATCGAGGAGCCGCTAAAATTCTTGCAGGCCCAGGGAGCCGTGTTCGACAACGTGTTATCGAGCGAGCCTGACGAGGCCCTCTACAAGAAGCTGAAGATCGCTTCCGTGCCTACGATCCTGGTCTTCGGGCCGGACGGGAAACTACTCAAGGTCTTTGAGAACGAAGTTAAGTATTCCGAAGTCGAGATCTTCATCGTACCGCTGCTCAATGGCAAGTAACCGCCGTGGGCATGGATGCAGCGTGGCATCCCTGTCGGCGCAAAAAACCAAGCGCAATAAAACACCGCGGCCGGCCTTTGCAGACCCGCCGCGGCTCTGGGGTGGTGATTCTCAGTTGCCGTGCCCAGTACGCGAGCTTCTCGCTTGTGACGCGAAATTCGCGGGGCTCGGTGTCGTTGCGTTTACTTCAACGTGGACATGACGTCGTCGAGCACGGACGCGACCGCCGCTTTGTCGAACTTGCCGGTCGCAAAGCCTTGGCTCGCGACGACCACGCCCTTGTTGGCGACGATCACCGTAACCTCGGCGTCCGGGTTGATGCCGTAGTTGGCGGGGCCGTTTTCATTCTCGACCGGAACCACAACGGGCACCTTGTCGGTCTTGGCCGTATCGGCCAATGCCTTGGCCGACTTCTCCGCGGCGGCCTTGTCGTTGCCGAGCACATTAATGAACGCCGTGAGCTGCTTCGCTTCGTTGTCGGAAACCGCGCTATTCAATTCCTTGGCCAATTCGGCAACCGCACCGTCGGTCTTGCGGGCGAACACCATGACCTGCGGACGGGACCCGTACTTACAGCGATAGCAAAGCTCGGCACCGACCTTGATGCCGTCGGCATCAGCGCCGGCGCACTTGGTCACGATGAACGCGCCGGTTTTCGTGCCGGCTTCCAAGCCGCTCTTCACATCTCCAGCGATGGCGACGGAAACGCCCAACGCGAGGGTAGCCAGGGCCAGACAGGACGTCCACTTCATGAGTCTTCTCCTTGCAAAAATTGGGCGGGGCAGATGACAACTTGCGATCAGAACAACACTCTAAGAGAGAGCATGACTCAACACAACAGCCAAGCGGCATACGCGGCCAGAAATCTGGATCACGCGCAGGCCCGTCAGCTATCGATGCAATCAGTTTGCCAACACGGCGCTCACAATAGCTCGGCAAGCCCGTCGAAAATCCCCGAAGCTTGAGGTTTTCGAACTTACATCCACTCGCGAATCGGCCGACCCTCGTTCAGGCGTATGGGACGGCCATCCGGAGTGTAGGTGATCAGGTCCAGCGGAATGCCCAGTTTCGAGTAAACCGTGGCACCGATGTCGTCGGTTAGGTATTCGTCCGCGACCGGCGCACCCCCTTCACCATCGGTGCGGCCGATGATCGTGCCACCTTGAACGCCCGCGCCGGCCGCCAATGCGAACCCGGCTCCGGCCCAGTGGTCGCGGCCGCCGGCCGCATTGATCTTGGGTGTGCGGCCAAAGTCGGTGAGCCAGAGAACCAGCGTGTTATCGAGCATCCCCCGCTCTTGCAGGTCGATCAGCAACTCGGGCAGTCCCTGGTCAACCGGCGGCATCCGTAGCTTGAGTCCCGAGGCTACATTCTGGTGATGGTCCCAGCCGCCGCTGTTAGTCACCGTCACGAAGCGCACGCCCGACTCGACGAGCCGGCGCGCCAGCAGACAGCTTTGGCCAAACTGGGTCCGGCCGTAGCGATCGCGCAGCGCGGGGTCTTCGGCATCAAGGGCAAACGCCTTCTTCGTCTCCGGCGCCGTGATCATGTTGAAGGCCGCTTCGTAGTGTTCATCGAGCGCCTTGAACGCATCGGGCTCTATCTCGGCGGCTTGTTGCAATTTGTCAAACGCGTCGATCATGTGCCGGCGGCGAGCAATGCGGTTAAAATCGACTCCCGTGGGAGGCGTAATGTCGCGAACGCTAAACGCCTTGTCGTTCGGGTCCGACAGCAACAGGAACGGGTTGTGTTCCATTCCCAGGTAACCGGAGACGCCCCCGCCAAAACGCCCGTCGATTCGGTCGCCTAACTGAATAAACGGCGGCATGGCCGTCTTGAATCCCTTTTGGTGGCTCACCACGGAGCCATAGCAGGGATAGGTCATAGCGACGTTAAACTTGCGGCCCGACATGACCTCGGCATCGGCCGTGGCATGGCTGCCGTTGCGGGGATTCCAGCTACGCAGCACGGAGAACCGTTTTGCTTCTTTGGCAAACTTGGGGCAGACCTCGGTGAACTTGACGCCGGGAATTGCGGTGTCGATTGCGCTGAACGGCCCACGGATGTTCTCCGGCGCATCGGGCTTGGGGTCGAAGGTATCGTGATGGCTTGTGCCGCCGACGGTCCACACCAGGATGCAGTTGACGTCCTTGCTCGTCTGGCCGGCCTTGGCCAGGGCCTTTTTCTGGGCCAGCGCCATTGGCAACGAAATGCCGAGCCCGGCCAGGCAGCCGATCTTCAGAAAGTCGCGGCGCCGAATGCCTTCACAATCTTTCACGAGGTGCGGAAAAAGGCTGAGCATGACGAGATCTCCAGGCGGGAATTCAAACAGGCGGGCAACGGACATAGCGCAGGCGGGGCAAACCGCTCTCAGTGTACGCCTTCGGCGGTTCGTAAGTCAATGTTTTAGCAACTTCCGGAAGATTTTTGCTAGTTGGCCTGGCGGAAAGGAAGTTTTCACTTAAGTCGGCCAGCGAATCTCCGTGAACGGCGGGAATCGGGAAATTCAGGACGCGAAATATGATTGGCGGAAGTGGGCGTTTGGTGTATAAACATGGATTGATACATAGCCTGCCTCGACCCCCACCGACAGTGCCCCGCTGGCGGCCGGTTGTCTGCTTTACCTGCCGTTAACGCGTGCTGATTTCTCCCCCCTCGCTGCGTTGGAGATCGCGCCATGTTTTGCCATCGACCACGTAGTTTCTCGAGTGTGTTGGCCGCCTTGGTCTCGGCCATGTTCTGCGGCGGAGTGCCGGCTTCGGCCAGCGCCAAGGCTTTCAACGTCTTGCCCGAAAAGGTTCAGCTCGACGGCAATTTCTCCCAAACGCAGTTGCTGGTCACGTCGACGCTCGATCCATCGCACGGCGCGGATCACGCTGTCGATCGCCTGGCCGATCTCACGCATCAGGTTGAGTACTCATCGTCCGACGCGGGCGTGGTCAGCGTTGACCCCAGCGGTCGGCTCCTGGCTAAGGGCAACGGCAACGCGACGATCACGATCCGCATGAAAGCGGCCCCGACCAAGGACGGAGCATCGCCGGGAAACGCCTCCCAGCCGGCGGCTGGCGTGATACTTGGCGGTCCGGAAACGATCGACGTTGAGGTGAAGGGAGTGTTGGTGGAACCGCAGATTGGATTCACCTACCATATTGGGCCAGTCATGAACAAGGCGGGCTGCAACGCCGCCGCCTGCCATGCCAGCCAACATGGCAAAGGCGGCTTCAAGCTCTCGGTGTTCGGCTACGCGCCGGACGAAGATTACGCGGCCATCGTCCGCGACCAATTGGGCCGCCGCGTCGACCTCGTCGATCCGGACCAGAGCCTGGTGCTGCTCAAGCCGACGGCCACGATTCCCCACGGCGGCGGCCGACGCTTGATGCCCGGCTCGGTCGACTACGAAATCATTCGCTCGTGGCTGGCCGGCGGAGCGCCGCCTCCCAAGCCCACGGACCCCAAGGCAGCTTCCATGCGGGTCTATCCCGCGCATCGCACGGCCACGCAAGACGTCGAACAGCAATTGCGCGTCGAGGTCACCTACACCGACGGCCGCACGCGCGACGTGACGGCCTGGACCAAGTTCGACAGCATGGACGACGCCATCGTCAGCGTCACTCCCGAAGGCCTATGCCGCACCGTCGGGCGACGGCCAGGGGGCGGTCATGGTGCGATTCGAAGGCCAGGCGGAAATCTGCCAGTTCGTCGTCCCTTATTCGGACAAGATCGATCGAACCGGCTGGAACAACAACAACTTCGTCGACGAACTGGCCGGCCAGAAGTTCACCGAGTTGGGCATCAGCCCTTCGCCGTTGTGCGACGACGCAACCTTCCTGCGGCGGGCTTTTCTCGACGCGATCGGCACGGTTCCGACGGTCGAAGAGTCCAAGGCCTTTCTCGATTCGCAAGTCCTCGACAAGCGCAGCAAGCTGATCGATCAGCTGCTTGGGTCTGACCGGCGACCCGGCCCAGGACATTCACAACAACGAGTACGCCGCCTATTGGGCGATCAAATGGTCCGACCTGATCCGCTCGTCCACCGAGAAGTTGCAGGGCCAGGGGATGTGGGCCATGCTACAACTGGATCAACGAATCGCTGCGCGAAAACAAGCCGTTCGATCAGTTCGCGCAGGAGTTGGTGACGGCGCAAGGTTCGCTGTTCAACAACGGGCCGGCGAATTACTTCCGCGCGTCGACCAACCCGCTAGACCTGGCCGAGACGACCTCCCAGTTGTTCCTGGGCGTGCGGCTGACCTGTGCCAAGTGCCATCATCATCCGTTCGAGAAATACAGCCAGGATGACTATTACGGCTTCGCGGCCTTCTTTGCCCGCGTCGGCACCAAGCCCAGCCGGGAATTCGGCCAGTTCGGCGGCGAGCAAGCCGTGGTGGTCAAGTCGAGCGGCGACGTCACGCCATCCGCGTACCGGCAAGATGATGCCGCCCACGCCGCTGGACGGCAAAGCCGCTCGACGACCCGCTCGATCGCCGCATTCCGCTGGCCAAATGGCTGACGTCGCCGGAGAACCCTTACTTTGCCCGCAACCTGGTCAACCGCTACGTCGCCTACCTGCTGGGCCGCGGCCTGGTCGAACCGGTCGACGATCTGCGAGCCACGAACCCGCCGACGCAATCCGGCCTTGATGACGGCCCTGGCCGACGACCTTGCCAAGAGCGGCTTCAACATCAAGCATCTGCTCCGCACGATCATGACCTCGCGGCTGTATCAATTGGACTCGCAACCGACGAAGGAGAACGCCAGCGACGACAAGTTCTACAGCCATTACGGCGTCAAGCGGATCGCCGCCGAGCCGCTGTTGGACGCTATCAACTATGCCACCGGCGTGCCGACGAAGTTCAAGGACATGCCGCTGGGGACCAAGGCCATCGAACTGCCGGACGCCAATTATCCCGACTACTTCCTGACGACCTTCGGCAAGCCGCGCCGGGCCAGCGTCTGCGAATGCGAACGGGGCGCCGACGAGAACCTGTCGCAGGCTCTGCACACGCTCAACGGCGACACGCTGGCCTCGAAAATCTCCGATGGCCAGGGCCGTGTCGCAAAGTTGCTTGCCGCCAAACGACAGCATCAGGAGATCGTCGACGAACTGTACCTGGCCGCTCTGGCCCGCCGCCCCAGCGCCGAGGAATCCGCCGTTTGCACAAAGCTGCTGGCGGAAAGCCCCAATCCTAAGGAATTCTATGAAGATCTCCTGTGGCTGCTGATGAATTCGAAAGAGTTCTTGTTTGTGCATTAATACGGCCCCCGCGGGAAGATTCCCTAATCCAATCGCAAATCCTGTAGGGCCGGCCCTACAGGCTCAAGCCAAGAACAACATGGACCACGCACCATGAAATCGAGATGGTTCTTTCCGGTTGGACTCTTTGCCGCCCTGGCTTGTGCGTCTGCTGCCGTCGGCCAGACGTCGTATCCGATGCTCAAGGCTCTCAGGCCGTTGGCCGCCCGGATCGGCGAGACGAGCGAACACGAGGTCGCAGCGGAATTCTCGATGGAGGGAGCCTATCAGGTGATTGTCGATGCCGCCGGAGTGACCGGCGAGGTGGTCGCCGACCCGGCGCCCCGCCGCCAGCCACCCCGCCGCAAGTCGCGGCCGCCGACGTGGCAAAACCGGAGAGTGCCAAGACTCCGGCCGACACAGACAAGAAACCAGAGCCCGACAAAAAGAACGAGGCCGAAAAGAAAGCCGAGACCGACAAGAAGGCCGAACTTGCCAAGGCTGCGGAAACCGCGCCTGTCAAGAAGCCGGCGGTCTTAAAGCTCAAAGTCCGTTTTACGGTTGCCAAGAACGCTATGCCGGGGGCGTATGATTTTCGCCTCGTCACGCCGCGTGGCGCGTCGACATTAGGACAAGTCGTCATCGTCCGGGATCCCGTGGTCGTCGAAGAGGGGCCTAACGACACGCTCGGGCAGGCCTTGGTCGTCCAACTTCCCGCCACGCTCTGCGGCGCGGTCGAAAAGGAAGAAGACGTTGATTTCTACAAGTTCCACGTCGAGGCAGGCACGGGCTTGACGTTCCACGTCTATTCGTCGCGCTGCATGGACCGGATCAACAACGTGGCCAGCCTCCGCCCCGATCCAATCATCAAGGTCCGCAACGCCTCCGGCAGCGTACTGGCCGTCTCGGACAACTACTTCTCCGCCGATCCGCTGTTATTCTACCGGTTCGCAGCCGCGGGAGATTATTACCTCGAAATGCGAGACGTTCGCTACCAAGGAAACGCCTTCTGGCAGTACTCGATCGAGGTCAACGACCGGCCGTTTGTCACCAACGTCTTTCCGCTGGGCATCACTCCCGAAAAGCCGACGCGTTTGACGATGATCGGCTTCAACTTGCCGCAAGACCCTAATGTCACGGTCACCTTGCCCGGCGATGTGCCGGATGGCCCACGTTGGATCGAACTGCCCCTGGGGGACCGGCCGGCGAACCCGGCCTCCGTATTTATCAGCCACCTCGCGGAAGTGCCTGGCACGTCCGACGGTCAACCGTCCGGCAACACCCCGGCCCTGCCGGTCCCGTGCGGCGTCAACGGCTGCATTGCCTCGGCCGGGCAGATCGATCATTTCAGTTTCGAGGCCCAAAAAGGAGAGAGGTTCTCGTTCGAGGTCGTCGCGCGCCGTCAGCAATCAGCCCTCGACCCGCTGCTGGCCGTTTTAAACGAAAAGGGGGCCCGGCTCATCGAAAGCGACGACGTCACCTTCCATCGCTATTTGACTGCCGATGCCATGATCGAGAACTGGACCGCGCCGGCGGATGGCCGCTATACGCTCGAACTGCGCGATGTCCACCTGCGCGGCGGCTCGCAGTATGTGTACTATCTCAAAGCCACGCGCAGCGAGCCTTATTTTCTGCTCGAATTGGACAGCGACAAGACGCCGCTCATGCCCGGCATCGGGAATGCGATTTTTGCCAGGGTGCTGCGCCGCAACGGTTTTATCGGTGAAGTTGCGTTGTCCGTCGACGGGCTTCCCCAGGGCGTGACAGCCACCTGCGGTCGCATTTTGGAAGGGGGGAACGATGGCTGCATTGTGCTGAATGCGGCCCCTGACGCGCCGATATCCGCCGCGAACGTCCGGGTGACCGGCACAGCCGACTTCAAAGCCGACGGCAAAGACTGGAAGTTGTTGGCGACCGCGGCGCCGTTCCAGGAAATCCATGCCGGCGGTGGCAGCCGGGTTTTCTTTCCGGCCAAAATGCAAACCGTGTCGGTCGGTGATCCGTTGGACATTGTCTCGGTAAAGCTCGAACCGGCCACGATCGAGCTCAAACCAGGAGGCTCGCAAACGATCAAGATCAAGATCGAGCGCCGCCGAGGGCTTCGACAAAAATGTAACGTTCGATGTCATGTCGCGGCATTTAGGAACCGTTTACGGCAGCAGCCTGCCAGGGGGCGTGACGATCGACGAGAAAGCCAGCAAAACGCTCCTTTCAGGCGTTCAGACCGAGGGGAGCATCGTCCTCAAGGCCGCGGCCGACGCAAAGCCGGTTGAAAAGCAACTTGTGCCGGTTATGGCCAGCGTTGCCCTTACCTTTGCGCTAAAAATGAATTACGCCAGCGAACCGGTGTTCGTCACGGTTGCCAAACCATAGCCTCCTGGCTGGCCGATGCCAATTTTCCTTGCCGACGACGCTTCCTACGCCGGGAACCTGTTATGAAAACTCCCCTCAATGCGGCTCTGTGCCTGGCTCTGTGCCTGGCAGCCATCCCGGTTGGCCGGATCGCCGCCGCGGAATCGTGGCCGCAGTTCCGTGGGCCGAATGGCGCCGGCACGGCTAGCGCGAGAACCGCCGCGAATGTCAATCCGCTGCCTGCCGAGATCGGGCCCGATACCAGCGTCGTCTGGAAGGTTGACCTGCCTCCGGGGCATTCATCGCCGATCGTTTTTGGCGACCGGATTTATCTGACCGCCGTTCGCGACAAACAGTTATTCACTCTCGGGCTGGACCGTGCGACCGGCAAAATGCTGTGGGAGGCCGAGGCTCCGCATGCGAAGCTGGAGCAGATTCACGGCATCGGCAGCTATGCCCAGCCTTCGCCCGTGACGGATGGCCAGCACGTCGTGAGCTTCTTCGGCTCCAGCGGCCTGTATTGCTACGACCCACAAGGCAAGCTCTTGTGGAAGCGCCCGATGGGTCCGTTCAACAACGACTTTGGAGCCGGCTCGTCGCCGATCATGGCGGACGACCGAATCATCCTGTGCCAGGACCACGATCAGAATTCGTTTCTGATGGCGCTCGACAAGCGGACCGGCGAGACGATCTGGAAAATCGATCGCTCGGAATTCCCACGGAATTACTGTACGCCGGTCATTTGGACGGTCGCCGGCAAGAAGCAAATCGTGGTTGCGGCGACGCTCCGCGTAGTGGGCTACGATTTTGACACGGGGCGCGAACTGTGGACGGTCCGCGGCATCTCGCGACTGGTCTGCGTGACGCCAGTCGTAGGCAACGACGGCGTGCTGTACGTGGCCGGCTGGGCCGGCGGGGGCGATGCCGGCGAACGCATCCAGATCGGCCCCTTCGAGGAAGCCCTCGTAGACGACGCCAACAGAGACGGCTTGCTCGCGGAAGAGGAACTTCCCAAGGGACCGGTCAAGCAGCGATTTTCCCAATTCGATCGGGACAAGAACGGCACCATTACCCGCGATGAATACGAATTCTTCCGCGGGTTGTTCGATCAGTCGCGTAACGTGATTATGGCGATCAAGCCGGGTGGCACGGGGGATCTGACAAGCTCCAACGTTCTGTGGGAGCACGCCAAGCACGTGCCGTTTTGCGCGTCCCCGTTGCTGTACCAGGGAACGCTATTCACGGTAAAAGACGGCGGCATTCTGTCCAGTTACAATGCGAACTCGGGCAAAGTGCTCAAGCAGGCCCGCCTGCCAGCCACGGGCGAATACTACAGTTCGCCGGTGGCCGGCGACGGAAAAATATACCTGATTAATGCTCGCGGCCAACTGACCGTGATCAGCGCGGCCGGCGAGTGGCAGGTGTTGCATAGCGCCGACTTCGGTGAAGACGCCTATGCAACTCCCGCCATCGTGGACGGCAAGATTTACGTGCGCACGACAGGGCATTTGTACTGCTTCGGGACGGCGCCGCACCTCTCGACGGCGTTTCAGGTGCGCGTTAAGGGTGGCAGCTGGCCCCTCGATCAACAGCAAAGCCGGGCGCGATCATTGGTTAGCATTGCTGCGGCCACTGGTGGCCGGCACTCGCTCGAGGCACGTATGATTGTCGATGTCCACAGCCATGCCTGGCAGTATCCGCTCCATTTTCAAGACGGCTTCCGTCAGCAGGCGCGCGTGCCCGTGCGGGCGCAGAAGTTGATTTGACGGTGCGGTTCGAGGATTACCGTGCTGCAGCGCCGCCCGATACGAAGACGATTGTGTTTGGCGGTAAAGCGCGACTGAGCGGAATATGGGTCGATGATCAATACGTCGCCAACTACGTCCAGGCTCACTCGGACTCGCTTCTCGGATTCCTTTCGCTCGACCCCACGCAATCAGACTGGCAGGCCGAATTGGAGCACGGTCATCGCGACCTGCGTCTGCGCGGAATCAAGCTTTTGCCAATGTATGCCGGGTTTCGGCCCGATGACCGGAGTTTAGATCCGCTTTGGCAATATGCCACGCGGCACGGCTTGCCCGTACTGCTGCACACGGGCACGACTTTCGTCTCGCAGGCGCCTCTCGAATGTACCCTCCCACGCCATGTCGACGCGGTCGCAATCCGCTTCCCGGACGTGAAGATTATCATGGCCCACCTTGGGCATCCGTACGAGGCCGAGTGCATCGTGACCGTTCGCAAGCATCCGCATGTCTATGCCGACATCAGCGCGCTACACTATCGGCCGTTTCAGCTCTATCACAGCTTGATGCTCGCCCAGGAATACGGCGTGTGGGACAAACTGCTGTTTGGCTCCGACTATCCGTTCACCACCGTGAATGCTTCGATCGAGGGACTGCGACGACTCAACCTCATGACGCACGGAACAGGCCTGCCTCGGCTCGACGAACAAGCCATCGAGGCGATGATCGAGCGAGATACTCTCGCGCTAATTGGACTGGTCGAGCGATAACTGGCCTCACGCGGATCAAAACCACGTTTCAAATCATTGATGACCTGCCCCCTAAAACGAGTCCGGCCGCACAGTACTAGACCAAGGCGGGAGCTTCCGTTCCAGTGGCGACTCA
Organism: uncultured Planctomycetia bacterium; assembly: GCA_963807715.1. Taxonomy (GTDB): domain Bacteria; phylum Planctomycetota; class Planctomycetia; order Pirellulales; family PALSA-1355; genus CAWECK01. The sequence goes on along the minus strand of CAWECK010000002.1, from coordinate 739,673 downwards.
GTGCTGTACTTGTCGAATCCTGACGGACACTCGGAGGGAAAATTCGTCGAGGGAGTCTTGGCCTGAGTCTGATCGAGGCAAAACAAATCCACGGCTTGCTCAAAAAGGTGCTCGATGATCTGTTCCGGAATTGAAACTGAAGTACAACTGGAAGAACGGCTCAGCGAACCGACGCCCGAGGTCATCGAACTACTTGGCCGATTGCCGGGCGATATTGTGCTGCTCGGCGTGGGGGGAAAGATGGGACCGACCCTGGCACGCATGGCCAGGCGCACTTCGGACGCGGCCGGAGTCCGGCGACGCGTGATCGGAGTATCGCGTTTTTCCTCGGAGAACCGCAATGCGTTAGAGGCGCACGGCGTCGAAACAATTCCGTGCGACTTGCTCGATGAAGACGACATTGCGCGTTTGCCCGACGCGACAAACGTGATCTTCATGGCTGGACGCAAATTCGGCTCCGCCGCCGACGAGGCCACGACTTGGGCCATGAACAGTTATCTGCCCGGCATCGTCTGTCGCAAGTATCGACAAAGCCGCATCGTGGCGTTTTCCACGGGCAATGTGTATGGCCTGAGTTGTGTGTCCGACGGTGGGTCGAGCGAAACCGACGTCCCGCGGCCCGTTGGCGAATATGCCATGAGTTGCCTGGGACGCGAGCGCATTTTCGAGTACTTTAGTCGCAGGCTGAACATTCCGATGGCGATCTTACGGCTTAATTATGCCTGCGAACTGCGTTACGGCGTGTTGGTTGATCTGGCCGAGCCGCATTTGGCGGGAGCAATCCGTCGATGTGAGCATGTCGTATTTGAATACTATCTGGCAAGGCGATGCCAACGCGATGACGCTGGCGCTTTGGGGCATGTGTCGAGCCCCCCCTGGGTCGTGAATATAACCGGGCCGGAATTATTGTCCGTACGCTCGCTCAGTTTGCAATTCGGCCAACTGCTGAATAAGCACGTTCGCTTCACGGGCGAAGAGTCGGCGACGGCGCTGTTGAGCAACGCATTACGCGGAGCGCAAGAACTAGGCGAACCGCGAGTCGGCGCCGCTCGACTGATCCAATGGATCGCGGGATGGGTGATGCGCGGAGGTCGAAACCTGGGTAAGCCCACGCACTTCGAATCGCGCGACGGACGGTTTTAGAATCCTAGCAGAAATTGCACGCTGGCTCGCCATGCATATCGATTCGCAAGTAAACGCGGTTCTGCGGCGCGGCGTGGCAATTCCCGCATGTCCTCTGGCGCTCGACGCCCACAGGCGGTGGGACGAACGCCGGCAACGCGCGTGTTGTTGCGCTATTACGTTGACGCGGGAGTTGGCGGTCTGGCCGTCGGCGTTCACACCACTCAGTTCGCTATTCGCGACCCGAAGCACGGGTTGTTTCAACCTTTGCTGCAACTGGCGGCGGAGGAATTGCGTCAGGCCGACCGTCAACGAACCGAACCGCTGGTGCGGATTGCCGGCGTGTGTGGACCGACGGCGCAAGCGACGGCAGAAGCCGAGTTGATTCGGGAACTCGGATATCACACGGCTTTGCTCAGTCTGGCAGCGCCTGGCTCGCGCCACGGAAGACAAGTTGATCGATCATTGTCGAGCCGTGGCGTCGATCGTGCCGATTGTCGGGTTCTATCTGCAGCCCTCGGTAGGCGGCCGAGCATTGCCGTTTTCGTTCTGGCGACGATTCGTCGAAATTGAAAACGTCGTTGCCGTTAAGATCGCTCCGTTTAATCGCTGCCAGACGCTCGATGTCGTGCGAGCCGTAATCGAAGCCCGACGCGACGACATCGCGCTCTATACAGGTAACGACGACAACATCGTCGTCGACTTGCTCACTCCGTTTCAGTTTCAAACCTCGCAGCGCGTTCACGAGCGGCGCATTGTCGGTGGTCTGCTCGGTCAATGGGCCGTCGGCGCAAGCCGGTCGGTCGAGTTATTGGAGCAATGCCATCGTATCGTTGCCGAAGGCGGAAACGTTTCGGCCGAGATGTTGCGTCGCAGCGTAGAAATAACTGATTTGAACGCCGCTGTCTTCGATGCGGCCAATCGATTTGCCGGTTGTATTGCCGGAGTGCACGAAGTGCTACGACTTCACGGACTACTCGAAGGCATCTGGTGCCTGGACCCACTCGAAGCGCTCAGCCCAGGGCAAGCCCAGGAAATCGCACGTGTCTGCCATGACTATCCCCATCTGTTCGACGAGATGTTCATCCGTGAGAACGTCGATCGCTGGTTGAAGTAATCCTCAAGCGTACTGGCAAGCATGTTGAGACGAAATCTTTTGTTGCGCACAAGGTTTTTACGATCGTGTGCGTTCCCGCATTTGCAGCGCCGATTGTCTTCAGCGTCGGCCAAGCAACGCTTGCCGAATACCGTAAGCGTCCGGTGGAACCCGTGGGATGGCACGGGGCGGGAAACGGCCACGGATGATCGCGTCAGGTGTCGTTGGGCCGCCAACGGTCGGGCAAGAGGGCCCGGAGATTTTCACGGGTAACCTGTGGCAGCAGTGCAGGAAGTCGCGTCAGAATGTCGCGCAGGTAGGCGAACGGTTCGATCTCGTGCCGGTGCAGGAAGCGATCAGGCTGTAGTGAACCGCGGCCGCACGCCCGCCTCGTTCGCTGCCGCGAAAGAGCCAATTGCGGCGGCCGATGGTCAAACCTGCGCAGAGCCCGCTCGGCTGCCAAGTTGTCGATCGACAAGCGGCCGTCCGCAGCGTAGCGGATCAGCGCCGCCCATTGATTCAGCGCGTAGTCCATCGCCTGGCGCATGGGATGTTTCGGCAACAGCTTGGGCGATTCGCTTTCCAGCCATGCGTGAAACTCTTGCAGGACCGGTAGCGAACGCTCTTGGCGGTCGACGGCAATATGCCCGGCGCGATCCGCCAGCGGAAGTTCGCGCCATTCATGTTCACACCGCGTGCGCAGCTCGCGTTCCACCGCGTATAAGCGGCGAATGTAGGCCAGCGCCGTGCGGGTGCGCAATTCATCCGCGGTGCGCGCCTCGAAGAAGTTCCTGCGAGCATGAGCCCAACAGCCAACTTCGACAATTCCACCTTGCGACTGCCGATAGATGCCGTCGTAGGCACTGTAGGCATCCGCCTGCAAGTAACCCCGATAGCTTGCCAAGAATTTCGCGGGGCCGTCGCGCGAACGGTCGGGAGTAAAGTCGAAGACCGTGAGCGGATGCTCCTCGTCTCCCACATAGGGCCAGAAACGGCCCGTGTACTTCAGCTTGCGGTGGGCGTCGCGCACGTCGACGTGGGTGTCGTCCGTGTTGATCGAGTACGATTGCAACACTTCGTCGATCATCAGACGATACAGCGGCTGTAGGACGCCTTCGGCCAGCGTCAGCGACCAGCCATCGGTCGTTTGCCGAGAGAATGGCAGGCCGTGGCGGCCATAAATCCGCTGTTGCCGATGAAACGGCAAATGATCGACATAGTGACTGACCAGCGTCTGCGCCAACAAGCCCGGCCCAGCTATGCCGCCCGGAATCGGCTGTGGCGGCTTGGGGGCCGTGACGATGTTCTTCTGGGCCGCGCCAGGGCCACTCTCCACAAGTTGCGGCTGTCGAGCGTATTTCTTCTGAATGTGCCGCACGACGTACAGGCTCGACGGTTGCCACTCGTACTGCTCCGTTACTTCCTCGCCGATCAGTACGAGTTGGCCGGCCCCGGCCAGCAACGCCTTCTCGGCATCGCTCAGGTCATGCACCACGTCTACACGTCGGAAATGATCCGGCTTGGGACGACGACCGTGGCCGCTACGTGGCTGAGGCTGCTCGTTTTCTTCCGCCACCGGTGGCTCTGCCGCCGGCTCTTCCGGTGACGCGTCGAACAGGGCCAACTGATTCGGATCGACCTTCTCGCTGGAACGACCGTAGAGCTTGCGGATCACGAGGTCCAGACGATGCTCCAATTGTTCTCGCTGCTCGCGCTCGCCTCGCAGTGCTTCGAGTAGTTGCAACACCAACGTCCGCAGCGTCTGCGGATCGTCGGGCAATTCAGAAAGCTCCGGCAGTGGCAAGGCGTCCGTGCTCATACTGCGACGATCTTAGCGCCGCGCGTTGCCAAAGCAAGAGCGCGCGGCAAAAAGATCATGCGCCGCCGCAGGCCGGACGGCGATAACGCGGCCGCCGCGTCACGCTGGCCAGTTCCACGCCATCCAAGAGCATCGCCAGGTCGGTCGCCGAGATCGTCAGACAGGTCGCGTTCTTGTCGGCGTCCATTGCAGGAAAGCGGAAGGTTCCTCGCTCCAACCGCGCGTACCACAGCGCATAGCCATGCGTGTTCCAGTACAGAATCTTCACCCGGTCGCCGCGTTTCGAGCGAAACACGAAGAGATGTCCCGATAGCGGATCTTGCTCAAGCACGCTCTGCACGAGCGCGGCGAGCGTATCGAAGCTCTTTCGCATGTCGGTCGGCTGCAAAGCCAGAAACACTTGAACTTGTCCGGATACGCTCAGCATGATGGACGCTCCAAGGCGGCCAACACGTCGCGGAGCGTTGCCGGGCACATGCCGCGCGGAACCCGGACACGCGTGCCTGTCGGCAGCACGATCTCGATCGAGACGCCGCTTGCCAGTTCGCTGGGCGTAATCTGGACCTTGGCAAAGCGGAGCCGTTCGGGCCGCGGCTCCGTCGCCTGGAGGCTGGAACGTCTCTGCCACGACTTGACTGGCTCGTTCACGGCGGCCGCACGTCGAGCCACTTCTCTTCGCCAAGCGAAGAACGAGGCCTCACTAACTCCCTGATCAATGCAATACTGCCGAACTGAAAGTCCGCTGGACGCGTGTCCTCTCAGCACCTCCCGCCAAAACCGCTCCTTCTCCTCATTCCGCCGCCGAGTGCGTCCAGTCATGCTCATCTCCCCTGATGTCGTGGATCCCACGACTCAAGGCTAGCAGACCGCACAACACGGGCCGCACTGGACGCTTACGAATACCCAACACGGATCCATGCAATCGAGTTGCGAATTGTGCGACGAGGGCCACGAGAATTCGGCCCCATTTGCGTTGCTCAAGGCAAACCTGTGATCGCCCCATGCATCAGCATTTCCAGCCGCTTACCAGCCGCTTGGTGTTTTATAATATCGGTCACTCTTTCGACGATGATGCTACCGGCTTCGACTGGAGGGAGTCCACGGGCATAGATGTTGGAGATCACCGTGTATTCGAAACGAATGTCGGGATGTTGGCTGAACTCAGCCGCACGTTTTTGTGTGGTTGGTTCGAAAAGTCGATACACAAGGTAGGCCGACAAACTGCGGGAGGCATGGGCATCCCCGCCGGGCCTCTCGCCAATCAGATGGATGACCAAGTCGGATTGCAGACATTCGGCCAGGCTTTCGGCGAGTTTTACCCGGCCATAGCGCGCGGCGAGCGGCGTTCCTTGGCGTACCTTCCGGACGGTCAAGCCATCGAGCAGCACAGGTAACAAGTCAGGCGCATTGGTATTTACAGCCTCCGCGCTCAAGCCGTCGGAGACAAGGATTTGCACTTGCGAGAATTCGGGGGTCAACTTGGCGCGACTTTGCGGTGAAAGTCGAGCACCGCGGTCGGGCGAATTGAGGTGGTCTTGCTTGTTCGTGGCCGTAGTTTCAATCTCGCGGAATGCGGTGATTTTTTGTAGATCCGCGATGCATAGCTCGGAGTGAATTGCTGCGCGGCCGATGGATTGATGCAACAATACCTGGCGTGATACTTCATCGGCAGGGCGTGGACCAGCATTGGCAAAGCCATAGACTGCCGGGGTCACGCTGACCAACTCGGCCAGTTCCTCGTCAGAAGCACAAAACTGCCGGGGATCGCCCCAGTGCGGCCCACGAATCACGGTGCCGCTGGGGTCACGCACGTAGAGACCGCGCTGCAAACCCCAGTCAAGAAACTCGGGTGCCGGTAGTTTCCCGTAAATCTCGCGAAGCGTCTGATTATCATGGCCGCTGGTGTCGAAGTAAGCCAGCATCCGGTCGGTATTGAGTGCCACATCCATGTAATAAATCGCGCCGGCCGCGGCCAGTAATTCGGTGGCCATCTGTTGACCTTCCAGCGTAATCTTGGAATGCAACGTGTAGCACGGCGCCATGCCCATGGGCAAACCGAGCAGTTTACCCATGAATTGATCCTGAAGATTGGCGATCACCAGTTCGTAATTGTCTCGATGGGTTTCGGGGCCAATAAAGCCGGTGACATTGTTGACCATGAACGGGTCATAGCGACGGGCCAGACCGTAGGTCAGCGCCTCGGTCGTCGCCATGTCGATGCCGTTGTGCTTGCCGTAGCTGAACTCGCTGCCCTGGCCGGTCTCGAAATACATGAATTGTTTCGCCTTCCCAGCCAGCGGGCTTTTCGCGACCATGCTGCGGTAACCGTGATCGAGCAAGTCAACAGAAATATCGAATTCGGTGAGATTGGTGTTTTCCGTGCCCGCGAGACTTTGAAACATGATCTCGACAGGAGCACCACGTTCGAGGCAGGCGAGTTGTGTCTTGATGTGAGCCAACACGCAAATCTGCGTCGGCGCACCGGTCTGACGCCGAACTTTGTCAAGTTGATGCAAGATCGCGCTGATATTATCGACGGTGTCAACCGCCGGATTAACGCCGATCAGCGCATCGCCTGAGCCGAGCGCGAACCCCCAGTAACAAAGAAGCGTGATTCCACGGAGATCGTCCGTGGGGTGATTGGGTTGCAAGCGGGAGGAAAGCGTGCCGGGCAAGCCTAGGCAGGTGCGGGCTTGCGTTGGATGCGTGATCTTGCGGGCAATATAAATGAGTTCATGCACATCGCATAATTTGGCAACCGCAGCGCCCATCACACCGGTGAGCGCACTGCCGGTCCGCGCACAATCTTGACCAGGCGATCGGAGAAGCAAGTTCTTAACTTCGCCAAGATTCAGTGAAGCAAGCGATCCGAACACCTCTTTGTCAACGTCATAGTTGACACGCATGACCGAATCGACTCGGTCTTGGTCATCGGTCAACGGGTGATCGTAAAGGTGTTGGAGCGTAAGTTGCGACAACAGCGTGCGTGCGCCTTCGCGGACGGTCTCATCGGCAGCCGCCAGACCGGCATGACGATCGCCAGCTTTGTTGGCGTCGGCTGCGCCGAGCAAACGCTTCAGACCGTGGAAGCTGATGTCACGACCAAAAAAGCGGCCTGTGTAGGATTGGTCTGGTTTCGGATCGGGAACTGAAATAGCCGATAACGGGGTCAGTTGTTTCATGTCTGCAACCCATAGTACGAGACAGGCAGGACATTATCATACGGTCGGCCGATGTGCACGAAGCGTGCGTTGGTGAGCGCCACCTCATCAATCACCACCAGGCAGCGAGGGGCTAAGCCCCATTGGGTAATGTAATGCCCCAACGCCTTGCCAACATTGCCCGAAACAATAATGACGATGGGGCGATCGGCGGGTATGCCGCGTTCTTGCAAGGAACGGCCGATGTGCATTCCCAGGCTGCGCAAGCTGCCGGCAGTTGCGTCGGTCAAGGCGATTTGCACGCAGCTTCCCGTTTTACAAGCTTGCATCAGCTTCAGTAAGGCTTCCCACTGTTGTGCGGGCAGGCTACCAGCGATCAAACCAAGGATGGGCAGATCGCACAATGGTAACCGTACCAGATCAGATAAGAACAGCGTGTTGCCGGAAACCTGGGTGCTGTAGCGCAGCAAACCGAAGGCAGTGGCGCGGCTAGCAGCGGGCGGCACAAATACCCGAAAGTCGGCTACCCATGGCGTTTGCAGCAAACGATTAGCCAAATCGATGCCCAGGTCGCCGAAGGCGGTTTGTCCGAGAATGGATTGGCCGGACAAGGCGGCATAGACCAATTCACCCACGCCACCGGATAGAGTGACAACCAGGCGATCCACATCAGGTGGTAGCTGAGGCTGAAAAGAAACCTGTTGATGTAATAAGGCCACCGGTTCAGCAAAAACCTGGGCAGAACCGTTCACCGCCGCGGTGAGCCAAACGACATATTGGTCCAGTAGTCGTTGAATCTCGTCCAGATCCAGTGTCGCGCCGATATCCTTGCAGATGCACAGATGCGCGAATAGTCTCCGGGCGTAGGATGATAACTTCACGAGTTGATAAGTACCTGGCACCACTTCGACATGCCTGGCGCCCACGAACAGGCAACCCGTCGCCAACACTTCGCCGTCGAGGCCGAGCGCGAGGTTCGTCGTGCCACCACCAATATCAAGATTAATAAAGGCGGTGCGTGGATTTTGACGAGAGAGTGTCGCGCAACCACCCATGAATGCAAGCCAAGCCTCTAGACGCGGATCGTCCGCACACGCGACGACGGCGTCCCCGATCCGCTGGCGAATCAGATTAACCAATTCCGTCGTATTGTCCCGCTGCGCGGTCAAGCCGGTGAGCAAAGCGCCGCCGCCGAAGAGTGTGCTGCGGTCAACATTAAGCAACCACTGATCCATCAAATGCTCTAACTGGCCGAGGTCCAGTAGATCATGATGAATGGGGGTAAATTCGATGGCGGAACGATAACATTCACTGAGCTGGGTAATTTCGACCCGACCATTGACCGAATTGCGTCGCAATTGCGCGGCGGCGATCATGGCACTGCAAGTGGTGGTGCCGAAATCCAGTCCAAGGAGCTGAACGGTGTCCATTTTTGGAATGCCATCACGGGCGGTCTCTGAAAAAACGGATGGCGCAGCTTACCAGCGATATAGGGCATCGAAAAGACGTTCGGAAGCCTGCGGTTCCTTGCGGCTGGTGGCATGGGCGGCGCGTCAAGGAGTTCGATCTTAATTCAACGCCGAAGACAGCATCAAGGAATTTGAACTCGCGGATGAGGCAACCATAGCCTGAGCCGCCAGTCACAGCGGGCCAATCCACGACCTGGTCAGCGGCCTGAGGATGATGCTCTATCATCGTTGTGGAAATCTGGTATAGTGCAGGTGGTCGGTTCGACGACGCGATCCGTAGTGTGCGCTTCCTCTGAAGCCGGCTGCTCCTCTCTCGCCTTGCCCACTTGGTGGGCCACCACACTGGCCGTTCGGATCCGCCCCGGCATTCAGCATTGATTTGGTCATGGTAAGAACGAACGATGTTCGCACCGTGGCTTTTGTGGGCGATTATTTCCCTCGTAAGTGCGGCATTGCCACATTTACACAGGACTTGCACCGGGCGGTTTCAGAACGGTTTCCCGAAGTTCAATGTTGCGTAGTGCCCGTCGATGACATTGAAGGGGGTTACGACTATCCGCGTGAGGTGCGATTCCAAATCGCCGAGCAGGACTTCGATTCGTACCTGCGAGCGGCTGACTTTCTCAACTTCAGCAATGCCGACGTAGTCTGTTTGCAGCACGAGTTCGGCATCTATGGTGGCGCCAGTGGCAGCCACGTGCTCGGGCTCTTGCGCGATCTGCGCATGCCCATTGTCACCACCTTGCATACGGTTTTGCGTGATCCCAATGCCGAGCAGCAGCGCGTTATCGAGCAGTTGGCCGACGTGTCGGCTCGGCTCATTGTCATGTCGGAAAAAGGCAAATCGCTTTTGCAAGAGGTTTATGGCATCGCCGAAAGCAAGATTGCTCTGATCGCCCATGGCATACCCGACATGCCGTTTGTGGACTCCCATTTTTTTAAAGACAAGTTCGGCGTCGAGGGCAAGCAAGTCGCTCTTACTTTTGGCCTCCTCGCGCCGAATAAGGGTATTGAGCACGCGCTGCGTGCTGTTCCTGCGGTGTTGCGAGAATTTCCAGACTTTGTGTACATCGTTCTCGGAGCCACGCACCCCAATCTCGTTCGTGCCCAGGGTGAAGCCTATCGCCTGAGCCTGGAACGACTGGCGCAAGACCTCGGCATCAAGCGGAGTGTGATCTTCTACAATCGCTTTGTCGAATTGCGGGAGCTGACGGAATTCCTGGGCGCAGCCGACCTGTACGTCACCCCGTATTTGAACCCGGCGCAAGTTACTTCCGGCACGCTGGCGTATGCGTTCGGCTGCGGTAAGGCGGTCATTTCGACTCCCTACTGGCATGCCGAGGAGTTGCTGGCCGACGGACGCGGTATCCTGGTGCCATTTTCAGATTCGGAAGCAATTGCTCGCGCGATCTGCGGCCTGCTGGCGGATGACACTCGCCGTCATGCCATGCGTAAGCGCGCCTACATGTTGGGCCGTGAGATGATCTGGAGTAATGTGGCTCATCTTTATATGGACACGTTCCAGCAAGCGCGACGCAGTTTGGTCGATAAGCCCGGCCGGCGTACATGGTTCCAACCCTGGAGGAGCGCCCGCTTGACCTGCCCGTGCTTCGACTTGAACATCTGCTGAACATGACCGACTCCACCGGGATTTTCCAGCACGCCAACTATACGATTCCGAACTTCGAGCACGGCTACTGCACCGACGACAACGCCCGAGCGTTGATCCTGACGGTATTGCTTGAGGAGTTGGGAAACGAGTCGCCCTTGGTTTTGCGGGCCGCGACGGCCTACGCGGCCTTCCTGAACGCTGCGTTTGACGCGGAGAATGGCCGCTTTCGTAACTTCATGACCCTGGATCGTCGCTGGGTCCGAGATCAGGGATCGGATGATTGTTTTGGGAGGGCGGTATGGGCGCTCGGCACCTGCGTGGGTCGAAGCAGGCGGGCAGACTTCCAGTATTGGTCGGTTGAGATGTTCAACCGTGCACTACCGGCTGTTGCTGATATTTCTTCGCCACGCGCATCTGCCTTCGCGCTGCTGGGTATTCACGAATACTTTCGCCGTTTAAGCGGGGATCGGCGCGTTCGACCAGCTCCGAGAGACACTCACGGCTCGTTTAATTGATCTGCACGACCAAACCGCGACCGAAAACTGGCCTTGGTTTGAAGAGATTGCCAGCTATGATAACGCCCGGCTTTCGCAGGCCTTGATCGCCAGCGGCCACGGGGTTGGCAATCGGCGAGCGCTGGAGATCGGCTTGCGCACGCTCCGTTGGCTCCTGGAAGTTCAACGGTCGCAACATGGTCACTTGCGGCCCATCGGCAGCAACGGGTTTTATCGGCGCGGCGGAGAGTGCGCACAGTTCGACCAGCAACCGGTGGAAGTCCAGGCGATGGTGTCGGCCTGCATTACCGCATGGAGTGCCACGGACGACCCGACTTGGCTGGCCGAGGCAAGACTCGCATTCGAATGGTTCCTCGGCCGAAACGACTTGGGGTTGGACGTTTATGACGCGGGTACCGGCGGTTGTCGAGACGGTCTGCACCAGGATCGTGTAAACCAGAACCAAGGAGCCGAATCAACGTTGGCATTTCAACTGGCCTTGGCCGAGCTTGAGCTTACGGACCGTGCTCTGACGACCTTCCGCCCCGTTGGCAGTGACACACCAGTAAATCGGCGCTAACTTTTAAGACCATTGGAACAGGCGGAGCCTGTCCAATGGCGTCTCGGTAAAGCTCGTTATGTTCCCACACAACCGGATCGCTAAACATGGACGTCAAGCGTACTGGCCTGGTTCTCAAACCGAATAACTCCCGTGTGCTGTTTCGGCCCTTCGAGCCTGCCACTCAGGAACGCATCCTCAAAATTATCGCCCGGATCATGTCGGTGAGTGACGGGCAAGTCTCGGTACTCTTGGCCGAGGTGATGCGAGAATTCCAGGGACGGCATCAAAGGCTCCGCAGTTTCTTTCTGGAGCGATTTGAGAGCGTCAGACGCCACCTGCTCACCGATGAAACGTTGAGTGAAGAGCGGCAACTGCTCATAGGCGCCTATTTTACGAACGAGTATTCCCTCGAGTCGGCAGCGCTTTTCAATCCCTCGCTCGTGTGGCACCCCGATCAAAGCGGGCTGCCGAAGGGGACGCGGCGATTCGTGCTTAGCTTGCGAGCCACGGGCGAGGGCCATGTCTCCTCGATCACGTTTCGCTCCGGCACGGTCGACCACAACAATCAAATCAAGGTCGATCAACCCACGCGTTTCGTAACCACGCCCCACATGGTTCCCAATCCGCAGTACGATAAACCATTGTTCGTGCGTAAGTTGACCGAATTGGGGCTTGCCAATGGGTTCACCGAGCAAGTATTCGTGATGCTCGACGAGCAGTTCACCATTGCCCAACTAGAGGAGGCGGTGCAGCGGGTGTTGCGCCAGTTTCGCGCCAAGCAGACCGAATGGGAGCCGATCTCCAAAGGGGTCATCGCATTGGCCAAGTCGAATTATGAATCGTCCTACGAACCGGATCAGAGCCTTTCGGAGCGGTGTATCTTTCCCTACTCGCCGACCGAGACCAACGGTATCGAAGATGCCCGGTTCGTGCAGTTTTTCGACGATGATGGCAGCACGCGATACTATGCGACCTACTCTGCGTTCGACGGCAAGGTAGTCCTGCCTCAGTTGCTGGAAACGGAAGATTTTCTGCGATTCAAGATCAGCACGCTCAATGGCCCGGAAGTTCGCAACAAAGGGTTCGCCTTATTTCCACGCAAGGTTGACGGCCATTACGCAATGCTGTCTCGGCAGGACAACGAGAACATCTTCTTAATGTACTCGGACATGCTCCACTTCTGGCACAGCAAAGTATTGATCCTCAAGCCCACTTTCCCATGGGAATTTGTGCAATTGGGCAATTGTGGATCGCCGATTGAAACCGAAGCCGGCTGGCTCGTCCTCAGTCACGGCGTAGGGCCGATGCGGAAGTACTCAATGGGAGCCTTTCTGCTCGACTTGGATAACCCCGCCAAGGTGATCGGCCGGATGTCCGAACCTTTGCTGGCCCCCAATGAAAACGAGCGAGAAGGGTACGTGCCCAACGTAGTGTACAGTTGCGGCGCCGCACTGCACGGCCGGGAACTAATCATTCCCTATGCGATGGCCGATTACGCCAGCTCCTTCGCCACGGTTTCACTCGACGAAGTATTGGACGCGATCAAGCCGTGCTGAGGCTGATTTCATTGAGCGTATGCACGCCGGCGAGTGCAGATACCATGCGGCTGCACGCCGCGAGGCACAAGTTGAATCAGGCAATGAGGTTCAACTCGCAAGGCTATTTTGAGAACGGAGTTGGGGAGACGCCTTATCGCTATCGCTTCTTGGCTTCGCGAACACAAGGAGATTCCGCAAGGGTGAAGAGAACGACCTCCTCGCCCGTTGTGGTGCTGATGTCGTGGTGCAGGCTTACCACCTTCACGCCGGTCACCTCTTCGATCATCGCATTCATGACGGGACGGGCTGTTTCGATTAAGTGAGTGCGGACTTGTTTAAGCAAGTCCCTCCCCTTCTCGACAGGCAGTGAGCTTGCCAGGTGTTGCTCCGCCGCCGTTAAGACGCCCTGCAGGCGGACCACCAACAGGTCGTCCAAGAGGTGAGCGTGGATCTGTTTTGGACCCCGCCCCATGTAGTCCTGCTCGAAACGCCGGATTCCATCGCAGATGGCGGCTTCGATCTCTCCCTGAGTTTTCATGGCATTTACGAGTCCATGCGACTCGATTGAAGCCGTCCGGCGGACAAATGGGCGCGGCAAGCGACGGCAGGGAATAACAGATCTTCCGCACGCGGCAAGTGAAACGGCGGCGATTGCCGCTTCAGCCGCGTAATCTCCCTTGTATTCCCCGCGGCGAGAGCTACACTTAATTAGCTTACATAAGCCTTAATAGACCACATAATGGCTTGGTGAGATAGTTCAGTCGAAGATGTTGGAAGACTAAATAAAGGGCAGCTCGGCCGCGCCGGGAGGCTCGTTAACGAGTAAGCCGACGTGGCGGAATACCTTGGGGTGTTCTGCCACGTCGGCTTTTTTTAGCACGTCGGCTTTTCGGGCCTGAGGGGCTGGCGATGAGGAAACGGGCATGTTGAGCCAATCGATCCAAGCGGAGTTGCTCAGACTCCAGTTGCACCCGGTAAATCTGGACGCTGTTTCCGAGAATGACGGCACAGTATTGCTGCGGGGCAGCTTGCTGGCGTGTTGGCAAGTCCCCAAGAGCGTCGACGGGCAATGGTTTCTCAAAGTGCTTAACGGATTGCCCGACAACGCTGGGCCGCAAACAACGATGAACGCTTATTACGAGGCGTACACGGCGGCAATGCGCCGGCAAGGTTTAAGCGCGCGGCCCGCCAACGTGGCCGAGTTGAGAGCGCAATACTCGGAAGACTAGGTAAAGAGCAGCTCGGCCGTGCCGGGAAGTTCGTTAACAAGTAAGCCGACATGGTGGGAGAACTTTTGGAGTGTCCCGCCATGTCGGCCTATCTTTTGTGCGACCGGTCGTAATCCCTCGTCGGTGACCGCAGTCCCGTCGGTCATGGTCGGCGGCAACCATCCACGAGCCGGCTAAGTGTTCGAAGTCTCGATGCTAGTTGTTTGGTTGGAGTCACCGTCAGTCCCTTTCGATCCTATGAGAATGAAGACAGTCGTCGAGTTCCAAGCCGTCCTCATTCAGACATAAAAACACTGTCAAAGGCTGATTCATGAATACCGTTCGACCACTTTTCATATCAACCTATCCGCCCGAAGAGTGCGGGCTGGCGACGTTTACCAGAGACTCCGCGGATGCCGTGGATTTAGCGGCAGGCAACTCCGTCTCGTCTTTCGCGGCAATCCAAAAGAACAGTTCGCTCGACTACGACGATGCACGAGTCGTACACGTGATCGACAACGCCCGGCCAAACGCCTACCGCTTGGCTGCGCAGGTTGCCAACGACGGCCCGTGCGATGTGGTGAGCTTGCAGCATGAGTTCGGCCTTTATCCCGGTGAGTGGGGCAGCGACATTTTGGATTTTGTGCGCGCCTGTCATAAGCCGATCGTCACGACCTTTCACACGCTCATGACCGAACCCGAAACGCTGCCTCGGCATCTGATCAAGACTCTGGCGACCAACAGTCAAGGTCTGGTGGTGATGACGGAAATAGCGGCGAAACTATTGAGCACCGTGTATGGCGTTTCCGGACGACGCGTGACGGTGATCCCGCACGGCGTGCCGAAGGTCGCCTTCGATAACGGTGATTCGCACAAAGAACTTCTCGGTCTCAAGGGGCGACGCGTGGTTTGCACGTTTGGGCTGATCAATCAAGGAAAGGGCCTAGAACATATGATTCAGGCCATGCCCAAGATCATTGCCGCCTGTCCCGATGTCGTTTACCTGATCGTGGGCGCCACTCACCCCGTGGTTAAACGACGGGAGGGAGAGGTTTACCGCGAAAGCTTGGTCGCCATGGCTCAGACGCTCGGCGTCGGCGAGCACATGCGCTTTGTAAACCGCTTCCTCAGTCAACCCGAGCTCTTGGAGCATTTGCAAAGCTGCGATGTTTACGTCACCCCCTATCTCGGCAAAGACCAGATTGCCAGCGGGACCTTAGCCTACGCCATGGCCGCCGGCCTGGCCGTGGTGAGCACTCCGTATCTTTACGCCGCCGAAGTATTGGCCGAAGGCCGAGGGCAGCTTGTGCCGTTCGCTGACAGCAATGCCATGGCGGATGCCACGCTACGGTTTCTCCGGGACCCATCCTTCACGCTGCGCACGCGGCGCGCCGCCCATCGCTACGCAAAGCCGATGTTTTGGTCGAACGTGGGAAAGCAATACTCGAAGCTATTTGCTCGGATTGCGTCCGAGCGAGGATTTGACGGGAACCGCCTCGACAAGGAAGTTTTTGGACCTCCACGCCGGATCGATCCGCGCGAGACGATCTTACAGGGAGGCTTGTCATGAACGTTCGCTTTGGAATCCCTTTGGATCACCTCGATCGCATGACGGATTCGACTGGGCTGATCCAGCACGCCATTTATAACGTCCCGCGGCGCGAGAGTGGGTACACCACCGATGATAACGCGCGGGCATTGCGGTTGTGTACTCGACTCTGGCGGCACCAGCCGAACGATCGCATGCTATGTCGCGTGACAACGTATTTGAGCTTCCTGGAGTTCGCTCGTGCGCTCGGCGGCGGCTTTCATAATTTCATGAGCTATGACCGCCGCTGGCTCGATGCGGAAGGTTGCGGCGATTGCCAAGGCCAGGCAATCCGGTCTTTGGCGGAAGTTCTTGGAAGCAATCTTCCGGATGATTACCGTGCGCTGGCCGGCGAGTTGATCGAGTCCGTGCTCTCTTCGCTCGCGAATCTGCGGAGTCTGCGTGCCCAGGCCTACATTGTTTTGGCCTGGGGACATTTATCGGCCGAGGGCGTAAAAGGCATTGAACCCCTGGAAAACGTTGCCTGGTTGGCGGCGCGGCGATTACAGGAAAACTTTCAGCATTCGCGACGTCCGGATTGGCCGTGGTTTGAGTCGCGCATGACGTATGCGAATGCCGTGTTGCCCCACGCCTTGTTCATCGCCGCGCACCGCTGGCCCACGGAGTCCTTCCTGGCGGCGGCCCGGGAATCGTTTGACCTTCTCGATGGCGCCACGACGGTCGACGATGTCTTTTGGCCGATTGGCAGTAACGGCTGGTATCCCCATTGCGAGAACAAAGCACGCTACGATCAGCAGCCGGTGGAAGCAATCACCATGGCGGACGCGGCGCTGGCCGCCTTTGACGCTCTCGGCGATCCGAGATATTTGGCCACCTTCCATCGAGCGCGTGACTGGTTTCACGGCGAAAACAGCTCGCGGCAGCCTCTCGCCATTGTCCCTATCGGCGCCTGCTGCGACGGCTTGCAGCCGTCGGGCGTGAATCGCAATCAGGGGGCGGAGTCGACGTTGTCCTTCCTCAGCGCGGAATTACTTCATGACGAAGCCCAGCAGCGGTTAGGGGATCTCCGGACGGCAACCTTTGGCAGACGCTGAGGCGGCAACCCTTCGAAACAATGAAATCGCGTGCCGATTCGCAAACTCCTCGGAGCTGCACCCGATCGCACAAAAATCAGAATGGACTCTTCTTTCTCAAGGACACAATATGCTTGTCGGATCGAAACAACCTTCTGTCTACGCCGAGCTTTTTCATCGCTACGCCGACAATCCCATCCTGACTGCCAAGGACTGGCCTTACCCTGCGCACTCGGTGTTCAACGCCGGCGCGTGTCAGGCGGGGGATGAAACCATCTTGTTGGTGCGTGTCGAAGACCGCCGCGGCCATTCGCATCTCACCGTTGCGCGGAGCAGCGATGGAGTATCCGATTGGCACATTGACTCGAAGCCCAGCTTCCCGCCGGATCCGGAGAGTTTTCCGGAAGAAGCCTGGGGCATTGAGGATCCGCGGCTGACTTGGGTCGAAGAACTCGGAGCCTGGATTATTGCCTACACGGCCTACTCACCGAGCGGGCCGCTGGTCTCGTTGGCCAAGACCAAGGATTTCGTCACCTTCACCCGCCTCGGTCCGGTCATGCCGCCAGAGGACAAAGACGCCGCCGTGTTCCCTCGCAAGTTCGGCGGCCGCTACGCGATGATTCATCGGCCAGTCTCTTCGGCAAGCTCGGGAGCCCACATGTGGCTCTCGTTCTCCCCGGATTTGACCCATTGGGGCGATCACCACATCCTGCTGCACGCGCGGCACGGCGCCTGGTGGGACGCCAATAAAATCGGTTTAAGCCCGCCGCCGCTGGAAACGCCGGACGGCTGGTTGATCCTCTACCACGGTGTGCGAAACACGCCCGGCGGTTGCCTGTACCGCCTGGGCCTGGCCTTGCTGGACCTGGATGATCCAAGTCAGGTGTTGCGACGGAGCGACGAATTTGTGTTCGCCCCCGAGGCCCCCTACGAGCGACAGGGTGACGTGAACGGCGTTGTATTTCCCTGCGGTTGGATTCACGATAAAGCGAGTGGAGCGGTCCGCATCTATTACGGCGGAGCCGACAGTTGTCTGGCTCTCGCCACGGCGCAGCTCTCTGATTTGCTCGACTACCTACGCCAATGCCCGGACCCCGTCGTACAAAGCGTAACGGCATGAAATTGGTCGACTGAAAACGCCGCGATCGCGGGCAGCCAAAGCGATTCCGCTTTTCACACGAGTTCCGGCATCGGCAGATGCTCGTCGACCAGGTACTGCGGGCGGCCGGCCAGATCCGGCAAGGTTATCGCGTTCGGGTCAAGCCCCAACTGGTGATATAGCGTCGCCAGCACTTCGCCGAAATGAACGGGCCGATTGACGATCGTGCCGCCGAGCCGATCCGTAGCGCCGATCACCTGGCCGTGCTTCATGCCTCCGCCAGCCAGCAATCCACAGCCGACCGCCGGCCAGTGGTCGCGCCCGGCGTCCTTATTGATCACGGGCGTGCGACCGAATTCGCCCCACGCCACGACCGATACGTCCTTGTCCAGACCGCGCTCGTGAAGATCTTCGACCAGCGCGCTCATGCCCTGATCGAATAGCGGGCCATGGGTGTTCTTGAACTCGGAAAAATTGTTGCTGTGGAAATCCCAGCGGCCGAAGTTCAACGTCACGCACCGCACTCCGGCCTCGATCAGACGGCGGGCAATGAGAAAGTGTTCCAGATTGCGCGGCGCGCCGTCGCCATAGTTTTTTGGATCTCCCTGGCCATAGCGCTCGCGAGTGCGAGCATCTTCGCGGCTCACATCGAGCGCATCGGCCAGCCGATTCGACGTCAGCAGACCGAAAGCCTCTTGCGCAAACGCATCCAGGGCCGCCATTTTGCCGCTGTTGTCGACATCTCGCCGTAGTCGATCGACGCTGGCCAGCAACTGTTTGCGGTCATGCAGCCGCTCGATCGTGATGCCGTCGAGCTTCAGATCCGACTGACCGTCTCCATGGGGACGAAACGCGGCTGTACGCCGGCCCGAGAAAACCAGGATGTCCCGGTGAACCATACGGCGGGTGACCAGTTTTTGGGGCCAGCCCGATGAAAGGGGGCATGCCCGGCGTCGCCTCGCCCCGCAGCCTGGCGACCGTGGAGCCGAGCGACGGCCAACCGCCCGACGGCTGTTGCTTCACCGATCGCCCGGTGTAGCAAATAAAGGAATCGTGGTCGCCGCTGGGCGAGCCATAGACGCTACGAATCGGCGTGAGCTTATCCATGATCCGGGCCAAGCGGGGCAAGTGCTCGCAGATCTGGATTCCAGGCACGCTGGTGTTGATCGGTTGAAACTCGCCGCGGATCTCGGCAGGCGCCTGCATTTTCAGGTCGAACATGTCTTGATGCGGCGGGGCGCCGCACAGGTAGATCATGATGATCGCCTTGTGCGACTTGCCAATTCCCTGTCGCGTCTCGGCCCGCAGCAAGTCGGGCAAGGCCAGCCCACCCAAGCCTAACGCGCCGATGGTCAATAACTCGCGCCGCGTCATACCGTCGCAGAGTCGTTTGGGGCGTCCCAGGATGGAAAGCATGGGCGAGAACTCATCGGGAGTGATCGAGGCGGGATCGCGAGCAGTACAGTTTTTATATCAAGTTTCGCTGATGAATGCTAGGTTATTTGCCACCCGACGCGCGCGCTTTTTGGCGTGGTTCCGTGTGGCGCGATTCGCAACTTATTGGGAGGTTCAAATAACGCCAGCGACCCCGCAGCGCCAGCAAGGGATGGCGTTCCCCCTTGCTGGCGTTGCGGGCTCGCCGAGACTTTCGAGTCGCTTACACACTTTCTGATCTTTCAGATTCGCTGCTCGACGGCCGCAGCAGCTTCCTAGTAAAATGGAAATCTATGCAAAAAGCGGCGGGAGGCCGGCGGGTATCGCTCCGATCGGCGCAAACGCGGCTTCCATGGCGCAACCCCGCGGGCCACCACCAGCGCGCTTCGGCCCGCAGCCGACGACCAGGCGGTGCATGTCGCCGCGACGGTTGCCCGCGAGCGCCCTCTCTCGGACATTCCTAGTTACGCCGAACCCAGAAAGACAAACTGGCATGACTTCGCTGTTTGAGCCCGACATGGAGGTGCTCGATCATTTTCACGGCTTCGGAGATTGGGGCCGGGTGGTCTGCCGCGAGAAGGTGGCGACACGTCGATTAGACGACGTCGATATCGAAAAGAGGGAACCCATCGACAGATGACCTATTTGCGTCGCGTTATGGAGCAACAATGACATCGAGCGACTGCCCAATCCACTGATTACCAAAGTAAAATAATCCCGTGAATCCGACATTTCCATGAACACCGTTGCTCAGACCCTCGACATTGCCGTGAGGCACCATCAAGCAGGCAACCTCCAGCAAGCCGAGCAAGGTTATCGACAGATCTTGCAAGTTGACCCCAACAACGTCAATGCACTACACCTGCTGGGGTTGATCGCCCTTCACGTGGGGAAGCTTGATTCAGCCGTCGACTTGATCAGCCAGGCCGTGCGGATAAAACCAGACTTTGCCGAGGCGCACGGCAACTTAGGAATTGCGCTCCAGCAGCGGGGGCAGTTGGCCGAAGCGACAGCAAGCTGGCGCTACGCCTTGAGCGTCAACCCGAATTATGTCGGGGCCTACTACCATCTCGGAGCGGCTCTCTACGAGCAGGGAAAATTCGAAGAAGCCGTAGCAACCTGGCGACAGGCCGTAAACATCAAGCCGGACTATGCCGAAGCGCATAACAG
Source organism: uncultured Planctomycetia bacterium (assembly GCA_963807715.1). GTDB lineage: Bacteria > Planctomycetota > Planctomycetia > Pirellulales > PALSA-1355 > CAWECK01. Next base: position 719,267 of record CAWECK010000002.1, on the reverse strand, counting down.
CTTGGGGGTAGCCCTTCACGAATTAGGGCGAACGGACGAAGCGCTGACGAGTTGGCGCCAAGCCCTCCACTATAAGCCGGATTATGCCGAGGCATATAGCAACCTAGGGGGTGGTCTGAAGCACCAGAAGCAACTGGACGAGGCAGTGGCCTGTTATCAGCAGGCCCTGCACCTCAAGCCAGACTTTGCCGAGGCGCACAACAACCTGGGGACCGCGCTCAAAGAAACCGGGAAAATCGAAGAGGCGGCAGCACGCTATAAGCAGGCCCTACAGCTCAAGCCGAACTATGCCGCGGCGCACCACAACTTGGCGGGATTGCTTGGGGAGCAGGGCGACTTGGAGGCAGCAAATGCCAGCTACCAGCGTGCGCTTGAGGTCAACCCCGACGATGTGGCGGCGTTGGGTGCTCTGGTTTTCGGTCGGCAGCAAATGTGCGAATGGGAAAACCTTCAGGGTCTTTCCCAGCGCATGATCGAGATCGTTGACAGTGATGCCGGCGTCGGAACTCCTGTGTCGCCGGGCTACTTTTTGTGTCTGTCGACGGCAACGACCCCAGCACAGCAAGGGCGTTGCGCAAGGCAATGGGCGGCTCGGCAACTGAAAGCGATCAGCGCGCCGTCACACGCGCGTGCGCCGCAGCGGACCTTGGACCACAAGTCGAAACTTACCATCGGTTATGTCTCCGCCGATTTCTATGCGCATCCGGTTGCCTATTTGATTGCGGAGTTGTTTGAGAAACACAATCGCGATCAATTCAATGTCTTCGGTTATTCTTATAGCCCCGATGACGCCAGTCCTATAAGGCGGAGAATCGTCGGCGCGTTCGATCGATTTGCGGAACTGAAGGAGGTCCCGCCACGGGAGACGGCGCGGCGCATGGAAGCGGATGGAATTGACATTCTGGTCGACCTCATGGGCTACACGCGATACGCACCCACCCAGATATTCGCCTCCCGTTCCGCCCCCATCCAGGTGAATTTCCTCGGATACCCATGCACGATGGGTGCCCCGTTCATGGATTACATCCTGGTCGATGATTTCGTGGTCCCGTCGGAACAGCAGCCGTTTTTTACGGAGCAACTCGTCCACTTGCCCGGATGTTACCAGGTCAACGACAGCCAGCGAGAGATCGCTCCCCACACGCCGTCGCGCGCTGAATGCGGCCTGCCTGAAGAGGGCTTTGTCTTCTGCTGTTTCAACAACATCTATAAGATCACGCCCGTTATCTTTGCAGTGTGGATGCGTTTGCTGAAGGCCCTGCCCGGGAGCGTGCTTTGGCTGCTGGAAGGCAATCGTTTTGCACCTGCCAATTTGCGACGGGAAGCCAGAGCTGCCGGCGTGGCGGAAGAACGGTTGGTGTTCGCGCCACGGCGGCCGCTTCCGGATCATCTCGCACGCCACCGCGCGGCCGACTTATTCCTCGACTGCTTCCCATACAACGCCCACACGACGGCCAGCGACGCCCTTTGGGCAGGTTGTCCCTTGTTGACGATTACCGGGGAAACATTCATTTCGCGAGTTGCTGGAAGCCTGCTGCGCACCATGGGCTTGCCGGATCTCATCACGACGTCCCTAGAGGAATACCAGGCGAACGCCTTGCGACTGGCGCACAACCCCGACCTGCTGGCCGACGTTCGCGGCAGGCTGGAAGCCAACCGTCAGCCATGCGGACTGTTTGACGGAGCACGGTTTGCTCGGAACCTGGAGAAGGCGTACGTCAAGATGCAGGAGATTCATGTCTCCGGCGAGAAGCCGCGCCCTTTCGCCGTGAGCCCAAGCTGATCGACCGATGTGCCTGCCAAATCCCAGGGACTGCATCCCCTGGGATTTTTGACGGACGCAAGGATGCAGTCCCTGGGCTTTAGCTCAAGCCACCCACACCTGTGCTTCCTTTCCTGACTTGCCGCGTTCCTTATAAAAAACTCTTGCTAACGCGCCTCCGGCTTCGGCGCTCCTGATTTCGCGGCTTCCGGTTTGGGTTGTTCAACTGCCGACGGCAAATCGGCCGGGGAATCTTCGACGACCTTCAGCTCTTGCCGCAATCGCCGTAATTCGGACTCCAGTTCCTGTTGGATGCTCGCGTAGCCGGGCCGGCCATAGACGTTCTGCAGTTCCTGCGGGTCGGTCTCGCGGTCGAACAATTCCCAATTGTCGGCCTCGGGGCGGAAGAAATGCACCAGCTTGTAGCGGTCCGTGACCACGCCGTAGTGAGGTTGCACGCGATGAGGCCGCGGGTACTCATAATAGTGATAGTAAAAGCTTTTGCGCCAGTCGGCGGGCGAGAGGCCCTTGAGCAGCGGCACGAGGCTGCGGCCTTGCATCTCGTGCGGAACAGGAACTCCGGCAGCGGCGAGAAAAGTTTCGGCCAAGTCCAGATTCGACACGATGGCCGCGGTGTCGCTCCCCGGCTTGACAGTCCCGGGCCAACGGACGAGCAGCGGCGTGCGCAGGGATTCTTCGAAGATCCAACGTTTGTCGAACCAGCCGTGCTCGCCGAGGTAAAAACCCTGGTCCGAGGTGTAGACCACCAGGGTGTTGTCCGCCAGGCCTTCTTCGTCCAGGTAAGCCAGCAGGCGGCCGACACTCTCGTCGACGGCTTTGACGCAGCCCAAATAGTCGTGCATGTAACGCTGATATCGCCAGCGCACCAGGTTTTGACCTTCCAACCCGGCCTCGAGAAACTTCTCGTTGCGCGGCTCGTAGTACGCATCCCATCGCTCGCGCTCCGCGGCCGTCAACGGGGGCGGATTGGCTAGCTTGAGATCGTGGGGCGTCATGGTCATCTGGAGCGTCATGTCCTGCTCCCGTTCGGCCGGACCTCGGTTGGAATAATCGTCGAACAGCGTGGAAGGCTCCGGATATGTTCGGCCTCCGTCGTGGTCCAGGTGGCGCAACGCGGGCTCCCACTCGCGATGCGGCGCTTTGTGTTGCGTCATGAGCAAGAACGGTTTCGTCTTGTCTCGTTGCTTGAGCCACTCCAGACTTCGCTCGGTAATAATGTCCGTCACATAACCGGTCTCCTGCATGCGCTCGCCGTCGCGGATCATCCGCGGGTTGTAATAGACGCCTTGCCCCGGCAAGATTTGCCAGTGGTCGAAGCCGATCGGATCGGAGACGAGGTGCCATTTGCCAATGATCGCGGTCTGATAGCTGGCCGCTTGCAACAGCTTGGGAAATGTCGTCAGCTCCGGCGAAAACCGGCTGGCGTTGTCGTAGAACCCGTTGCGATGGGAGTAAAGCCCGGTCAGCAGCGTGGCCCGACTGGGGCCGCAAATCGAGTTGGGAACCAAACAGCGATCAAAGCGCATTCCCTCGTGGGCAATCCGGTCGATGTTTGGCGTCTTGTTGAGCTTGCGAGAATCGCCATAAGCGCTGATCGCCTGGTAGGCGTGGTCATCGGTGATGATAAACAGGAGGTTGGGGCGTTTGTCACCCGCGGCATGGCTGGCCGCCAAATCGACGCCGAAGACAATCGCGGCGAAAAGCCCGGCGAGCGGCAACAGTTTCGTTTGGCTTGCGGAAATTTGGTCGGTTCTCGGCGGGGTCATGGTGTGCGGCTTATTCCGGGGGATGTGCTGAGTTCCCTTGATTGTAAATCCGCGTCAACAGAAAATCCCGTCAATTTTATAGGGGCCTCATCGGGTACAATTGGGGGAGCGCCGAGGGTTGTGAGTCGGCGCGCGATGGAAGTCAGGAGGTGGGATATGTCATGGGTTTCGCGAATTGTCGTGCCAGTGGACGTGGGGAGTCCGTCGCTTGAGTCCGTCGACCTTGCCTTGCGCTTGGCTGGGCCCGAGGGGGAAGTCACCGTCGTTTACGTGCTGCCGATCCTCACCGACTACGAGGCCGGGCTCTTGATGTCCGTCGTCACTGACGAGAATCGGGCCGAATACGCGCACAGCGCCCTGCACAAGTTATTCAGCGGGCCGAAATATGCGCGGCTGCAAGTGACCGTGCTGCTGGGAGACCCCGGCCATGAGATTGCGGACTTTGCCGCCAAGCACGGATTGGATCTGATCTTGTTGCCGTCGCATGGGTACTCGGGCATCAAGCGGTTGTTAATCGGCTCGGTGGCCGAACGCGTGGTGCGATTAGCCACTTGCCCCGTCTTGGTGCTCAAGCACCCGCACGATGCGACAAGCCAATCGGCCGGATAGGCAAGCACGAATCCCGGCGCTAGCAGTCGGTTGAAGAATTCTCAGCGTGCCACACGCGCGACTTCACTGCCACTGCGACTTCTGCCAGCGTTGCCGACCAATTTCACCGGCGTTATTTGGCCGGCTCGGGAGTTTGCCAGGAGATGGGGGCAATACTAATTTGGGCTGCCTGTGGACGGGAGCCTGACACGGCGATTCGATTTACTAGCAGCGTTGTGACCTGGGCTGGAGCGAAAGCCGAAGCGGGTTGGGTCGCAGTCAGATCGGAGTTCCATTCTCGCTCCAGTTCGGCCACGCTCGCGATACGATAGGTATCCTGCAGCGCCGATTCGTAACCGTTCTCCAGCGAGCGGTGGAGGAACCTGATAAATTGTTCCGGCGTGCCTCGCCGCACTAGAAACTGCGATAGCGAAGCGCTCTGCCCATAAAACGCAGCCCAGCGATGAGCTGCCGGATAATCCTCCAGCATCAGCAACTCGACGACCCGAAAGGCGTCCCGGCCGGCCAGAGCTCGCTGAAAATCGCGTAAATGGCCGTCTTGCTTTTGTGCCGGATCCGCCAGGATTGCCAGGCCTTCGTCGGCCCAGCGGGGCAATCGCTTGCCGATAAAGCGGTCCGACATGACCACGTGAGTCATTTCATGCGGCAAGGCGGTCACATGCCATTGCGCGTCCGTCGCTCGCACATCGATGCGGCGCTGGCGAATCCGACCCTTTTGCTGGTCGATCAACGACGAAGCGACGGTGCTGGCGGCGCCGGGCCCAACGGCTTTGGCGTAGCTGGCGTCACTGTCGTGCAGGACGATGTCACATTTGGGGGTCCAAGGGATATCGGAACCCGCGCCAAGCCACTTGGCGGTCAGCTCCGCACGGAGCTTTTCGCAAACTTTGAGGATCGGCGGGCTTGGCGACTCGGTGCCGTACTGCAAGAGCCGGAAGTTTCCAGATTCAACTGTCTGCCAAGCCGCCGAGGGGCAGATCCGGTGAACTCCCTTTACCGGGGTTCGCGTCAGCTCCACTGCTCCCGCGGAGGCGATTAATGCATGCACTAGTAGCAAGCCAACGCTGTACGACCTTATTAAATCTGTCCGATGCCGGTGGCAATCCGTGGACATGTAGGCTGCTCTGTTGAAGTTGGGGGATGCTCGCAAACGCCTAACCAACAGGCAGGCTGTTTTCGTGCCTCGTCTTTTGCAATTACTGTGCCAGTACTACCTTGCGACTTGTCGCATTGCATTAAGACTCTATTTACAAGGTGTTTACGCATTATTGCGTCCACCGAAATGGCGCGAGTTTTCCAGTGGCATATTGCGAATTGCATAGCCCGCAGGCAGTGCTCGCAATCGATTTGCGCGATGCTGGCGCTTATCGAGCCGCCTACCGAAAGGCAAAAAGTTGATGCAATCAGTACAACCATTACAGACGGTATTGGATGAAAAACCGCTATTGCCCCTACATTCGGTTCAACTGGCAAATCCGGAACGGCCGACAAACGTTGCAGGGACTGAAGGGAGGCCGTCGCACGAAGGCTTGGACGGCAACTTCCTCAGGGGGACAGAATTTCGATGCAGGGGGGATTCAAAATGTTTTTTCGATGGACCTTTGGCCTGGTGTTGTGCTTGGCGGGAACGGCCGGCTTGGCATATGCCGCTCCCCTGAACACTGCCGGCCGTATTCCAGTGACCCAGGATACCTCCGGCGCTACCCTGGTAAGCGACGAGGAAGAAGATGAAGACGAAAGCGGCGCTCAGCAGCCTAACATGGCGGGCGCGGGCTACGAGAATTCCTCGCCGGGCTACGGCGAGAGCTGTGCCTTGGGGGACTGCGGCGATAATTGCGATAGCGGACCCACTCGCGGGTTTTGGGGCCGTGCGGAGTATCTCTATTGGTTCGTCCAAGGCGAGCAAACACCAGTGCTGGCCACTACGAGCCCGGCGGGAACCCCTCAGGCGGCGGCCGGGGTCTTGCCCGGCGCGACTACTTTGTTCGGCGGCTCGCCGATCAACGGTCAGGGGCGTTCCGGGGGTCGGCTCACGCTTGGCTACTGGTTTGACCCGAGAGAAACCGTCGGTATTGAAAGTACCTCGCTGTTCTTGCAACAGGCGCACACGTCCTTTAATTCCGGGGGATCGGCCGGCGTGCCGATCCTCGCACGGCCGTTCGGAAACGCCGCGAGCGGAGTGAACGACGCGGACTTGATCGCGTTCCCGGGTCTGGTTGCCGGGCAGATCGGTGTCGCGGCCACCACCAAGGTGTTCGGCAGCGAAGTGAATTTCCGCCGCATGATCGCCGCCAATCGCAACCGGCGCACGGACGTGCTTATGGGCTATCGCTTCCTCCGCTTCGACGAAGGGCTGGAAGTGGCCTCGCAGAGCACTTCGACCGCAACGGGTGGCGTGGTGCCAGTCGGCACGATGTTCAACATCCACGACACGTTCGGCACGCAGAATCAATTCAACGGCGGCAATTTGGGCCTGCGGACCGAGTGGTTCCACAACGATCGCTGGTCATTCGACATGGTAGGCAAAGCCGCGCTTGGTGGGATGCAGGAAACTGTCGCCATCCAGGGCAACACCGTTACCACCGTGCCGGGAAATGCCCCGACCTCCGCCGTGGGCGGCATCTTTGCGCAACCGCGAACCCTCGGGGCAGTGGGCCCCGGTGGTAACATCGGAACCTATACCCGTACCCGGTTGGCCGTGATTCCCGAACTGAATACCAATCTCCACTTCCAGCTCACGCCGATTTGGCGCCTCAATGTCGGTTACAGCTTGTTGTATCTGAGCAATGTCGCCCGACCGGGCAACCAAATCGATCCCATCGTGGATCCCAATCGGTTTCCGCCGGCGGGGGTTCCCGTGTCGCAGCATCCGATATTCACCTACAGTGAAAGGTCTGTTTGGATGCAAGGCATCAACCTGGGGTTGGAAGCCCGCTTTTAAGGCCGCGGAGGAAGTCCGCTCCCTAGAGCGAACCAGATTGCCGGGAAGAGCATGACGCATACAATAACAAGCCAGCCCAGGGTCTCAGCGACCCTGGGCTGGTGTCGTTTGCTTAGCTTAATACGTCGCCGGACAGGGCTATGCAAGTGAGCCCATCGGCATGGTTGGCCGGGCGGGCTCAGATCTCTGACAACGCGAAGTCGATCGCTTGCACGTTCTTGGTAAGCGTGCCGCCCCCCTCGGTCTCGACGGTCGCGGCGGCCAAGTCGTCGACGGACACCGACAAGCCGGCGCTATTGGTCAGCATGGCCAGGCTCCCCGATGCGAACAGATTGTTCGCCAAGGCCGAGTCGTGCAAGGTGGCCCGATCCGCCCCCGTGCCATTCACGGCGATGGCCGCGACGTTGTTGATCGTGACCGTGTAACCCGGCCCGGTCACAATGCCGGATCCGAGCGAAAGATCCGCCGTGGCATTGCCCGAGGTATCAGTAACCGTCGCCGAACCCTTGCCGAGACCGTTGAAAACAACCGACGTTACGGTGGCCGGGTCAAATTGGTAGCTGGTCCCGTTAAACGTCAGGGTGTCGTGCGCCCCCGCGGTGAAGCTGAAAGCGTCATCTCCGCCCGTGCCGGTGACGGTAATTGTGTTTCCGGTCTGCACGATGTTGCTGGGCAGACTGGCCGGTGTCACGGCTGGACTGACGGCGCTAGTGACCGCGGGCGAAACGGCCGCCGTTTGAACGGTGTTCGAGGAGATAACGATCGGCCCAGACGTTCCTCCCGAAGATAAGAAACCTCGTTGGGACAAATAGGGGGAGCCGGGCGCGCGCGCCACTGAACGCAAAGTTATTGTTCGTGCTGGTGATGCCTCCCAGCGACCCAATCGTCATGCCGATCTGGTTGCTACCCACCACGACGCCGCCAGAGACCGCTTCCGCTCCCGTGAAGCCGCTCGGCATCGTCTCGGTGATGACATACGTGCCGGGCGTGAGATTCGGGAAGCTGTAGTAGCCATTGGCTGCCGTGTACGCTTGAATGCTCACCGCCTGGGAACTGTTAACGACGCTCGTGCCGGTCAACACAATTCCAACTCCCTCGAGAGCGGTTTCACTCGATGTTTTCACGCTGGCACCCGCGGGATCGCTGGTCTCGTTCGGATCGATGAATGCATAACCCGAGTAGCTCGAGGGCGTGAATGCCAGGATGTTGCCGGTCGCCGTCTCAGTTGTCACGTTGCCGGGAAAAGTCGCATTGAGGGGAGATGTCAGATTGACGGTGAAGGACTCGTCGGAAGTCAGGTTTTGCGCCGTCACCGGCACACTGATCTGGGTGGTCGGGGTGGTGGAGCCGGGGAGGAACGTCAACATGCCGGATTCGCTCTTATAATCGCCGCCGGCGACCGTCGCGGTGTCGTCAGCCGTCGCATAGGACACCATGGTCGTCAGGTTGCTGGCAGCCGACAACGTCACGTTGAATGGGAATGGTGTCGTACCGCCGGCCGGCACCGTCCCCGAAAAGCCCATGATCGAGAGAGTCGGCTCCTTAACCGAGTTCGCGATCACCTCGTTGCCTATCAAAGTGTTTCCGGTCGAGGCGACAGTCGTTGGGGTGGTCGGGTTGACCGTAATGGTAAAGCCCTTGCTTCCGTACAACGTCTGTGCGGAGATCGGCACATTGATGGCCACCGATCCCGTCGTACTGAATGCCGGGATGGTCAACGTGCCGCCGGTGTTCACGTAATCGACACCGGTGCCAAGCGCCGCTCCGCCGGCCGCCGCAGCCAGGGTCGTGGTCGGTGCCGCGTCGTCAGGGTATAAGTGAACGAGACCGCCTGGCCGCTTTCGGTCGGCTGGCCGCCCGCGGTCAAGCTGACCGTAATCGGAAATGTGGTGTTGGTAGTTCCAGCCGTGACGGTTCCGGAACTGACGGAGATATTCGGCAGCGAGATCTGGTTGTCGATCGTGCCCGTTGCCGAGACTCCGCCGTTCGCCAGCGTGGCGTTGGTCGCGGCGGACACCAATACCGAGAACATTGACGTCGCTTCATTCACGGTCTCGGGCAGAATGGGGACGTCAATGGTGGCGCTGGTGGATCCAGCCGGAATGGTCACCGGGGTCGTGGTGCTGTTGGTGGCCGTGTATTGGAATTGGCTGCCGGTGCCGGCCTTCGCGGTGCCGTCGACCGTGGTGTACGTGAGAACCACCGGAACGCTGCTCATCGCCGACAGATTCACCGTGAACGCGTAAGTCGCGTTACCAGCAGCCAGCGTCGTGTTCGCGTTGACGAAGGACGTGACCGGAACGATCGACACGGTCGGCGGTGCAAAGGCGGGCGTAATCGTGCCGGTGGCGGACGTGTTGCCCAGAGCGTAGCCGGTTGGCGCGTTGCTCAGGTTGATGGTGAAAGTCTTATTCAGCTCATATTCGGTTTGCGGGTTGATCGTTACGGTAAAGTTTGCCGTTGTTGCGCCCGCCAGGAACGTTATCGAGCCGTTGGGAACCGGAACGTAGTCCGTGTTGCCGACGGCGACGGCGCCGCCCGTGCCGGCCGGGCCATCCGCCGTCGAGTAATTCAACGTCAAGCCCCCCACAGGCGCCGCGCTCGTCAACTGTGCGACGAACGTCATGGTCGTAGCTGCGGCCGGCGAGGCCGGGGCCTGTAGCGTTTGGTTGGCGACCGAGATGACTTGGACGTCGTTAATCGTGGCCGAAAGAGTTGATGTACCCGCGCCGGCCGGAATGGTGATATTGGTCCCGTTGCTCAAGGTAAGCGTCAATGTCCGAGTGGTGAAAGCCGTATCGTTCAGCACGTTAACGGTCACCGGCAAGGTGGTTGTACCCGCAGGGAACGTCAACGTCCCGGTCGACAAGCCGCTGGCGGTCGTGTAGTCGGTGTTTAAGGCCGCCGAGCCGCCAAGCGTATAAGTCACGCTGCCGCCTTGCGGATTGGATGGCGTCAGGTTGACATTAAACGTGTAGGGGGTGCTGCTGGTGGGCGACGCGGTGACGCTGTTGGTCGTGGCAGTAATCGTGGTGCTCGGGAAGTTGGTGTTGTCGATCGTCCCGGTGACCGTGGTCGAACTCGGGGCGAGGGTCGCGTTGTTCGACGCGCTGAGATTGAGCGTGAACGTGAGATTGTTCTCGATGGTCGAGACGGCTGTCACGGGAATCGAAATCGACGGGGTAATCGTCGTGGTGAGGCTGCCGGCCGGGATCGTCACCGTCAATGGAGTCCCCGCAGTCCCCTGACTGGTGTAGTCCTTGTTGCCCACGGACGAGGCCGTGCCGTCCGTCGTGTAGTAACTAATGAACACGTTCTGGGCGGCCACCTTCGACAGGGTCACGTTAAAGGTGACGGGCGTGCCGGCACCATTCTTTCCGGGTGTGGTTGTTACCGTCGCGACGGGAAGCGTGGAGATCGTGGTCGTTGCGGTTCCCGCCGCGACCGTCGGAATGGTGACGTCGCTGGGATTGCTCAAAGTGAGCACCAACCCGTCGCCATTCACGGCGGTGCTCAGCAGGTTTACGGTGACCGGCAGGGTCGTCGTACCCGCACCGAACGTCAGCGTCCCGGTCGTCGAACCGGAGTTGGTGGTGTAATCGGTGCCATAGGTCGCGCCAGACAGTGTGTACATTAAAGTAATCGTTTGCTGGCTGGCCGTTGAAAGATTGACGTTAAAGCTATACGGTGTCGACCCCGTCGCGGGGGCCGTCGCGGGCGTCACGTTCGTGATCGAGACGGTCGGGAAATCGGTGTTTAGGATTGTGCCAGTGACCGAAGCGGCGGTGAATGTGGCGCCCCCCGACGCACCAGTGAGATTGAGGGTGAAGGTCTTGTTGGGCTCGCCAATCGCCGCCGCAGGCAACACCGTAACGGGAACGAAGATCGTTCCCGAAGTGTAACCCGCCGGGATCATCACGGTGACCGCGTTCGCCAGCGTTATACCGGTGTAATCCGGGGTCGCGCCGGTGCTGACGGCCCCCGTCGAGCCGGTGCCGTCCGTCGTGTAGTATTGGAAGGTCAGGCCCCCCGCCGGCGCGGCGGACGACAAGCTGACCGGGAAATTGAGCGTTTCGTCGAGGGTGGCGCTGTTGCTGACAGAGGCGGCGCCGACGGTGATCGTCGGCGTGGCGGCAGGCTGTTCGTTGATCGTCCCGGTCGCCGAGAGTGTGGTCAGGCTGGCGGGATTAAATTGTGCGTGTACCGGCGAGAATAAATTGAGCGTGAAGGTTTGCGAGCCGCCGACATTCGTTTCGGCGTAAATCGGCACGGTAATCGTCGCGCTGGTTGTGTTTGCAGGGATCGTCAACGTGCCCGCGGTGTACGTGTAGTTGAAGGCGGCTGTGGCGCCGTGGTTGCCCGAGCCATCCTTGACGGCGTAGTCCACGGTGACTGGTTGCGGGTTCGCTGCCGACAACGAGACCGTGAAAACCACATTCGTCTGGTCGGCCGCGCCCGTTGTGGTCACCGAGGCGGGCGGGACGGTAAGCGTGGGTAAATCGCCGTTGAAGATCGTGCCGATTGCCGACGACTCGCCGGCCGCCAGGGCTGTGCCCGTAGTGGGCGACGATAGATTCACCGTGAAGGTCTTGTCGAGTTGGATCGCCGTGGCTTTGGAAACGGTCACCGTAAACTGCTGTGTCAGTAACGCCGGCGTGTTGTCCGACGGAGTAAACGTAAACGTTTGCTGATTGGCCGTGTAATCCGGAGACGCGCCGGTGCTGACGGCGCCTGTCGGGCCGGTGCCGTCCTGGGTCTGAGCCGTCACCGTGACCGTTCCCGCGGGGGCTTGCGAGAGGGACACGTTGAACGTCATGGTCGTCGTCCCAGTCGTGCTATTCGTCACCTGCGCCGGGGAAATCGAAAAAGTCGGTGTGGCTTGTTGGTCGCCGTTCACCGTAACGATCGCCGGAATGTAATCGACCGAAGCCGCCGGCACGTTGCCACTCGCGCCGGCTACGTCTTCGTACTGAAGCGTGTCGTATTGGCTGCCGTCGCCGCTCGAGGTGCCCGGAGTAAACATAAGCTGTCCCGATGCCACGCTCGTCGGCACCGTTACCGGCACGCTCCACACCTCCAGAAAGCCGGCAGGATCTTCGGGGGGACTATCATTTGCAGCATTCGTTCCGGATGAAGCAATCCCACCCGCGTCCTGGATGAATCCCGGCGTCGAGGTAATGCCTGGTCCGGGGTCGGCTGTGAAGTCGGGACCGGGGGTGATGTTTGCCTGCGCCGAGACCGTGGCCAAATTCGAGTTATACGTAACGTTCGTGAAGACGGCGAACGCGCCAAGCGGAATGGTACGAAGGTCTTGTTCGTAAGCCACGAGATTGAATGTCTCGCCGGGCTGGACTTGCGTCAGCACGGCGCCGGTGTTCGGGTCCTGCGCTTGCAGGGTAACGCTCATCAAATCGTTGCCTGCTGCCGGCTGGGCCAGAGAGTCGATGACCGTCAGTGCGTCCTGTGGCGTGACCACGCCGGTCCCCGCAACATCCAGATACAGACCCTGGGGATCGGTGGGCGTGACCGGGGCAGGAGTGTTGGCCGAGGTCGCCTGCGGCAACACGGAGCCGGACGAGTCGGCAATTTTGAAGCTGCCGCCGTTTTCACTCAGCGCATTGATGATGGCCAGGGCATCCTGTGGCGTTACCGTACCGGTGCCGAGTACGTCCAGGGGATTGATCGGATTTTGCCAGGGACTCGCCGAAAGAAGCTCGCGGGATTCGAGCGGCTCGATCGTCAGGCCGATGGAGCGCCACTTTGCCGCCGCTAAAGGGCAAATTTCGCTTCTTACGCAGATGGGTCCTGTTCTGCTGATTCATCATGGCTCTGTGAGGGCTGTTAGGAAAGAAACGTGCCGCCGACAAGGTCGCGGCCGGATGTGGCGCACTTAATGGGAATAATTGCAGTTTGGATAGATAGAAGTGACGGCTTAGGCGGGTTACGCCTCGCTGAGCTAAACCCCAATAGTCAGCGTGGGTCGGACTGCCGCCTTGCCGCGGACGGGCGTGACTGGTCCGAACGGTATCTATCCCTCGCGGCGGGCCTTAGCAGTTGGCTCGTGTGGGACGCCTAACTGATTCAGGTAAGACAGGAGAAGCCTGCCGATTAACTTCCAGACTACACCAAGACTCAAGGCATTACAACAGTTGCAAATTTTTTCCTGAAGAATCTCGTTTTTCAGGAGAATTGCCAACGAGGAGCCGGGGGGTTAACCGCTCAATTATGCCCAGTTTTGGCCCGATTGGAGGCTTATTCAGACGGTCGTCGAAGTTGGTGGGCTTGCGCGACGGTGCCCATGCCGTCGCACAACCACCGGTTTCAAACCCCCCGACCCCAACTCGCGGAAGGCGAACTACGAGCAGCCAGTAAATGCGCGCGGCGCAAAAAGAAGCCAGCCGGCGGACGCACCGTGCGCGCCCACCGGCTGGCAAAAAGTCAATTCGAATCGCCCATGTAACCGTTTGGCAACTCGCCGCAATGAGTGACTGAAGTGCGGAAGCAACTTGTCGCGGCATTGATAGCAGCCGCCAGCGCATCCGAATAAGTGGTTGATGCAAAAACGGTGCTAGCCGTTCCGACTACCTGCTAGCCCTGCCAGCTACCAATTAGCCCGACCAACTACCGCACGCCAGGCCGAACGCGCTTCTGAACGTCGGTTTCCAAAATTCCGAAAGCCGCTTCGTGCCTTTGCAGCGACATCTGTAGCGCGCCGAGCAGTCGCTTCGCCGTAAAGTAATTGACCACGATCCGTTCCGAGATTTCGATGGGCTCCGTCGGCACGCCCACCAATTGTGAATTCAGACCGAAATCAATGATCAACTCCTCCGGCGTGCCGGTGACGCGGCAGAAATTAGCATAGGCCGCGTGCGCCTTGGATGTATCGACGACGATCTGCTGACGTTGCTGCGCTTCGGGAGCTTGCGCGGTCGGCTGTGAAGCAGCCTCGGGATTCTCTGCGGTCTTTGACACGGGGAACTCCTGTTCGTGCACATAAGGTCTGGGATTAACGGGACGACGGCCGTGACGGATCTTGCCGCCGCCGCGTTCCCACCCCCCTACTCTATCCCACGAAATGGCTTCGGCCAAACGGATTTACTCACGTGCGAACGGTCCTTGATGAATTTGTGCCGCCAAATGGAGTAAGTCGCGAGGCTCTGGGGGACTTGTGATGGGTTAGTAGTTTGCGGGAAGACTAACGGTTACTCAGATTTCTCTGAAATTGCGGCCTGAATCGGTCGAATCGATACACATGACCCGAGCGCTATAACCGCTACGAGCTGACTGACTGGAATAAACGGTACCTGTAAAGGGGGGACGACCGTGAGACTTGTTGGACTTGTTTTCACCGCGCTGGCGGCCATTGGCAGCATGGCTGCCGCGGGCCGTTGCGATGATTTGCAAACGCTGATGCGGGTGCCCAAGGCCGAGCCTCCAGCGGCCGTTGCTGGGGCGCCTATCGCGGCGCAACCTGTCACCACAATCCCCTCACCCAACGACACCGTCGGCACATGGGTCAGCGATGCCAACGTGCGTCCCACGCAAACAGCGACTTCGGTGCAGCGCGCCTACTGGCCGCCGCTCCCCATGAACGCGGCTTATCCGCAGCAGCCGGGGGCGTATGGACAGCCGGCGATGCCCATGTACGGACCCGCTATGCAGGCAAGCCTGCAGATGCCAATGAGCGGGCCTGGCGGTCAACAGATGATGCCGGCTCCGAACTACGGCCCAGCGCCCCGCAAGCTTCGTTCGCGGGGGGCGGCCCGACTGCCGGACCGGCCGACGCCAGTTGTCCCGACGACGAGGAAGAAGGGAATACCCCCGGCTGGTTCGGAGGGCCCAACTGCGTCGGTTTGTGGAACCAGTCCCATTTGCCCCAAAAGTTTTATGTGCGTGCTGAGTATCTTTCATATTGGACCAAGGGCAACCCGCTCCCGTCGCTGGTCACCACCAGTTTCCCGGGCACGACGCAATCGGAAGCCGGCGTGCTGGGTTTTGCCAGCACCAGCACCCTGTTTGGCAACGAAAAAGTCGACCAGTCTCGCCGTAACGGCGCCCGTCTCACGCTGGGCTACTGGTTCGACGAAGGCCAGTTCAATGGCATCGAGGGACATTATTTTGCCTTAGTCCCGGGAGGCACGAGCTATAGCAATGCCCAATCATTCACGGACAATCCTACGACTGCCACGATTCTGGCTCGGCCGTTCTTCAATACGCAGACCAACCGCCAGGACAGCTCCGTGCTGGCGTTCCCGAATTTCAACCTGCTGGGCACGCTGGTCAACCTCAATGGCACGGTCAACGTGCAAACCGTAGCCAACGTGCAGTCGGCCGGATTGCTGTTTCGACATCTGATGTGGGTCGACTTCGAGGGGAGCTATCGCTTGGATCTGCTGACCGGCTATCGATTCTTCAAGGCGGACAACAGCGTCGCGATCAACGATTCGACTTCGACAGTCGGCGGGTTGCTGGCTCCGACCACGTTCACCGCGTACGACAGCTTTGCCGCCAGAAACACGTTTAACGGTGGCGAAATCGGCTTCTCGAGCGACTACTATTGGGGCCGGCTGTCCTTGAATACCGTGGCCAAATCGGCCTTCGGCGCCGTACACGAAGCCGTCAAGATCAATGGTGTAAGCACCGTGACGACTCTGGGCACCACGGCGACCACCGTCGGTGGCTTGTTGGCTCAACCCAGCAACATAGGTACGTATGGCCAGACCAAGTTCGCCGCACTGCCCGAAGTCGCACTCACCCTGCGTTACGACATAACCGCATGTCTGCGGCTGGTCGGCGGCTACAATTTTATGTACTTGACTCGAATGCAAAACTCAGGCTCGGCAATCGATACCACGGTCAATCCGACCCAAATCGGTGGCACCGGCGTAACCGCGGGAACGCCCAATCGCCCGGCATTCGCCTTTTCGGACACCGGTTTTTTTGCCCAGGGATTTTCCAGCGGTTTGGAATTCCGCTGGTAACGCGTCCGCCCCAGTTCACTTGAAGCCGGGCTTTGAATCGACTGAACGCGGGGCCTTGCCGTTACTCCATGGGGAGCGGCACTCCACGTGGCCGGACCCGGTAGAGCCTGTGGGTTGCTCTTTATGCGAAGAGCGACGTTCTAGGCCAGTTGATGTCTTGTCCGAGGACATTGTCGGTCACCGTCTTCGCGGTCGTCGTTTGTGCCACCGCAATCGCCGCAACCGTGTTTTGGCTGGCAGCGGTGCTCGTACCGCCGCCTGTCGTGGCAGGCGAGGTCGAACTCGTGCGCTGACGGCTGCGAACGTGGCGGTTCCCAGATTGCCACTTCCCGACGTGCCGGTTGTCGTCGAGGAACCTGCCGTTGAGGAAGAAGTTAATGCCGTCGTCGAAATATTCACGTTCAGGCTGACGTTGGGATTCGAGCCGGTGATCTCAAGAAAGTATGGCGCTCCCAGGACGCCGCTGTAGCTGATTTGCCCGGATGAAGACGAAGTGAGCGGATTGAGATTGTTGTCGTAGAGCGTCATCGTGACGCTGCCCTGCGCCGGGTTATAGGCCGCCGTGATCGTGCCCGGCCCCTGCCAACCATTGTCGAAGGAGATCCAGACGGCTCCGGCCTGCAAATTAAAGGTCTGCGAAGAGTTTGCGATCGTCGAGGGACCGTATTCGCCGGTAACGATCGAGCTGGAGAGGAAAGCCCTGCGATTGATGAAAGCGCTGATGAAGTCCGACCGGAGACCTTGTTCGGCAAAATTGTAGTTGACCGCGTTGGTCCCCGATGCAATTACAATCCCGTTGAACTGATCCTCGGTGTTCGGGCCCGTGGGGGCCGGCGTGCCGGGGGTTTCCTTCCCGTCGACGTAGAACCCGGGATTGGTCTTTGTGACACTGTACGTGCCCGGGTTCAGGCCGCTGAAAACGTAGTAACCGCTGGCGTTGGTGATGGTGGTTACCGGGGTGAAGCCGGGGGTTGTGCTCGTGAGCGTCACGGTCACATTGGCGAGCCCTACGTCGTTCGAAGTAAAAATGCCACTGTCGTTCGTATCGACGTAGACATAACCCGAAATACTGGTCGGTAGGACGTAGGTGATGGTGCCGACGATCTGCGTCCCGCTGAACGTGGCGTTCGTGGGGCTGGTTAAGTCGAGTTGGAGCGTCTTGCCCGTGGTGTTCAAGGGGTTATACAACGTATTGACGGTAACGATCTGCTGCGTTTGCCCCGGCAGGAAGGTCAGCGTTCCGGAGGTGGTCTGATAGTCGGTCCCGGCGACCGCCGTATTGCCCGAGGCGGTGGGGGCTGTGTTAAAGCCGACCGTGACCGGCTGATCGCTCGCCGCCGACAAGTTGACAATGAACTGGAGGGGCTCCCCCTCGGGCTCTGATACGGATGCTACGGTGATACTCGGCTCGGAGACCGCGCTCACGATGGTCGCCGTTACCGACGGTTGGACCAACGTCCCGTCCTGAGTGGTCGTACCAAAAAGCACGGGCGTGCCAAGAGTGACCGTGAGCGTTCTGCTGGCTTCGTACAGCGAGTTGCCGATCAAGGTAACGGAAAAGGTCGCAGTCGTTTGACCTGCCCCGAAGTTCAACGGGTAGTTGGTAAGTGGCTCATAGTCGCTGCCGGCCACGGCAGTGCCGCCCGAAGTCGATATAGGGACGGTAATCGCTGTATTGTCCGGCAAAGTGCGGGTGACGGTAAACGTGGCCGTCGTCGTGCCCAAGGTTACGTTATTGACCGAACTGGGACCAGTAAGCGAGAAATCGTTGGAAGTGCTCGAGGAACCGGAACCGCCGCCGCCGCTACTACTGCTGCTGCCGACCGAAACCGAGGCGACTGAGTAATTGATCAGAGCGACGGGCGGCCTCGTTTCGTTAGGATTGGCAGGGTTGCTGGAAAACAGTCCCACATCTTTAAACGTTGTGCCCGGGAGATCATTTGCCGGGAAGGGAGTGAATGTAAGTGTGCCAGCCTCGAGGGCCGTCATCGGAATGGAGACGAGCTCCGTTGGCACCGTTACGCCCGCAATAACGCCTCCCACCGAAACAGGCGCCGAATCGGGGCCGGTTCCCCCGACGTTTATCAGGTTCAGGCTTGTGAACGTGTTCGTGGCATTCTGTGTTTGGTAGGTGGTGTACGTCACGCTGGACCCGGAGGTCATATCGGCCACGCCGGGAGTCCAGCCGAGATCGGTGTAGGCGTAGTACACGCCGGCATTGGGCTCTGCCAGATTGGGGTCGACATCCTGGACTTCAACGTCTGCCAGGAACTGTTCGCCCACAGTCAGCGGGTTGGACGCGGTGATCGCGTTACCCTTAGTGTCGGTGAGCACGACGCTGATCGCAGCCAGGGGGGTGCCGGTGGTTAGGCTGCCTGGGGGCAGCAGCGTAGCGGTCGCTTCCCCGCTAAGGATGGCATAGCTGGTCGACGGAGTCAGGTCCACCAAAAAGGTCTTGGAAAGGGTGGTGACCGTTTGCTGAAGCGCTACCGAGAATGTCACCGACTTTTCGCCCACCGTGATCGGCACCGTGCCGTTGAGCTGCTGGGTGTAGTCGGTTGGCTGAACGGCCGTGCCGTCTTCCGTGCTGTAGCCGACAGTGAAGTTCTGGGTCGCGGCGGAGCTAAGATTGATCGTGAACGTGGCTGACTGGCTGCCGGATCCGGTTTCGGCCACCGTGGTGCCTTGAATCGACACTGTCGGTTCCCCGGGCGTGCCCGTGATCGTGCCCGCGCCTATCGTGCATGTGCCCGTGCCTTGCCCCGTCGGCACCGTGGCGAAGGTCGGGCTGGTCAGGTTCAAGGAGAAGCTTTCACCGCTGGAATTGAAGGTGGGATTATTCTGAATCGCGATCGCTGGGATCGCCACCGACGTTTGGCCCGCCGGGATCGTCACCGTTTGGTTGGTCACCCCGGTGTAATCGGTTCCCGCAAGGGCCGTGCCGTTTTCCGTGGAGTAATTGAAAGTGACGTTCTGGGTCGAGGGGGAACTAAGAGAGACTGTGAAGATCACTTGGGCGCTGCTGCCCGCTGAGGGTTCGGCCACGCTCACGCTGTTGACCGACAGCGTCGGCAACGAGGCTGCGGTGACGGTGATCTTCGCGCCGAAATAGTTGATCTGACTCGTCGGGACCGCCGCCGTACCTTTGAACTCAGACGAACCGTCCATCGCGTCCGGTCCGTTGGTAAAGATCAATGGAGAAGTGCCGACCGCCGCTGCCGTCGCCGTGACGGGTACGCTCCACAAGAGTTCCGAACTGGTGAGAGATGCAGGCGCCGTTGTCGCGGCAGCCCCAACCTGGTTGATGGCGCCGGCGGTGGCGATGTTTCCTTTTTGGTCTAACGGGAAGTCGCTGGGATAGCTGATCGTCGAGATCGTGGCCGATGAGCTTGGGTAGGTCACGTCGGAATACGCGGATGCCACGCCGGTTGCCGCCGACACGGCGCACGTGTCTTGGACAAAATCTTCTAATTTGAACTGCGTGCCGACCGAAACGGTCGTAATCGGATTGCCGTTCATATCGGTGGTCACGAGCGAATTGGTCATCTCGAAACCGGTCGTGAGTGCGTCGATAATCACCAGCGCGTCCTGCGGCGTGACAACTCCGGTCCCCTCGACGTCCAGGTATCCCAGCGACTGGGGCGTCATCGTGGACCCGCTCGATGCGGTGACGGCCGGCAATGTCGTAATGCCGCGGTTCAGGGCGTCGATAATTGCCAGCGCATCCGCCGGTGTAATCTGACCGTTGCCCATGACGTCGTAACGGTCAACGGGGTTTTGCCAGGGATCCGCCGACAATAAATCACGAGACTCCAAGCGTTCGACGCTTCGCGCGAAACGCCTCGGTTTCCGATCCAAAAATCGCGAGCCCCGTCGCTCTTGTCCACTGCGTCTCATACGATCCGCCCTTGATCCGTGATTGCCACTCGTCGCTTTAAATATTCCCACTCGGTTCGTCGTCATGCCCTCGGTGGGCAGCCGCCTTCATCTCGCCAGCCCCGTTACCCGCCCATTGAACCTTGATTCTTGCGGGCGGTCCGCGAGGATTGGACCGCGGCTGCAATATCCGTCAAGACGCCGTCCAAGCCATCGAGCGACTGCCATCCATCGCTGTCGCTCAACGCGGCGCCTACCGCTTTCTGTTGGGAGAACGTCAATGAACTGACCGTCGATCCCTGCGGCGATTGGCGCGCCGACGGATTTCCGGCGTTGACGCTCGGCAGCGGGCTGGTTTGGGCTGCCGCCGTCACTGCGGCCGAGTTACCCAGCGGCGAAACGTCCGGTGCCGTGACGGCAAAAGCCGTCGTGCTGGCCGGTGCCGTGCCGACGGCCGGCGTTGTGCCGACGGTATCGGTGGCCGCAGCCACTTGCGGAGCCACGACGTTCGGGTTGACCGAGGTGCCGGCGCTCGGCGCCGTGACTTGCGGGCTGACGAGGGTCTGCCCGTAGGTCGGCGCCCCCGTGGCTGTTGCGACGTCGGCGGTAGTTGACGCCTCCGTGACTGCCGGTGCGACGACGCCGACCTGAACCGGATTGGTCGTCAAGTAGGTGATTATTAGCAACGCGTCGCTTGGGGTCAGAAAGCCATCGCCGCTGACGTCGTAGTAGTACAGCGGTAACGCGGGGGCCGGAGTTGGCAGCAAGCCGTTGGCGGGGAGCGTCACTTCGTAAGGGGATGTCGGATTGCCTACAGGGTCCACGATGATTCTCGTAGTGAGCGCATTGATCAGAATCAACGCGTCCAGCGGTGTAACGACGCCGTCGTTATCGACGTCGAACATAGCGCCTACGTAAGCACCGGGATTTTGCCAGCCGTTGGTGGGTACGGTTGTAACGGGGGTCCCCAGGTTGATCGTAAACGATGTGGTTCCCGTGGTGGCGTTGTTGGGCTCCAGCGGATTACCCACCAGGTCGGTGACTCCGCTGCCGCCGTTGATGATCGTAAGGGACTTCACGCCGCCGCCGCCGACCGTGGCGGTTGCCGTGGTGCCCGCGCCGCCGCCGCCACTCAGGGTGACCGTCGGGGCCGACGTATACCCGCTGCCGGCGCTGGTGACGGTAATGCCCGTCACAACGCCGTTGACGACCGTGGCCGTTGCTGCGGCACCGGTACCGCCGCCGCCACTGAAGGTGACCGTCGGGGCCGAGGTATAGCTGCCGCCGATCGTGTTGTTGATCGAAACCACGTAGGTGCCGTTCGCCCAAGAACCGGTGGCGGACGTGAAGGTGACGGCGCCGCTTGTCGGATCGTAGCTATAGTTGTAGTTAGTGATGGGCTGGAGCGTCGCGCCGTTATAGGTGAGCGTGAATTGCCCCACCGACACGGTGTCGGAGTCAACGCCCGCGCCGTTTCCGTCGGACAGTTCAATCGTGAACTGCGTGGTCGTCTGACCGATGACGGTGACACTGGTCTGACCGCCGGCGTTGGGCGAGATAAGCTGGGCGGTGGGATCCGCAAAGTCCGCATGCTCGATGGCGCCAAGGTCGATGTACGGGGACTGCCCCCTTCCTGTCGGATTGATCAACGGATCGGAGACGCGCAGCACGTCGTTGATATCGTAAGCCGGGGAGATGATTGGCGACGGCGGCAAGCCAATGCCTTGTTCGACGGCGACCATCGCGGGGCGGTCGATCACGCTATTCAACCCGGCGTCGATCGCCGGATTATTAATGGTGCCCTGGTGTATGGAAATGGATGTCACGGCACCACCGGCAACTGCGGCCGTTGACACGACACCCGTACCACCGCCACCCGTCAGGGTTATCGTCGGGGCCGACGTATAGCCGCTGCCGCCTTTGGTGATGGTAATCGACGTCACAATGCCGCCGACGACCGTGGCTGTGGCCGTGGCGCCCGTACCGCCGCCGCCGCTAAAGGCAACCGTCGGCGCCGACGTATAGCCGGTGCCGCCCGGTGGGATGATCAGAGTTTGGTTCAGGTTGAAATTGCCGACCGCGGCATTGACGAAAATGGACGAAGTGGTCACGGGGATCACGATATCGGTTCCGCCCGTTTGCGTGTTCGGAATCGCGTCGCCGTTGGCGGTGTTGAATTGGAACAGGTTGTTTTCGGCGACCGTGCCCGCTCCCGTTGTCTGGTTGTACGACGACGAGGCATCCACCGCGATGCCCGTCGCGTTACCGTACAGAATATTATTGACGATCGTCGGGCTGGCGTCGTTGATCACATTGACGCCGTTGCCGGCCGCACCGGTGCTAATGGCGTTCGCCAACAACGTGAATCCCGATATCGACGTCGATACCTTCGTCGCGCTAAGAAACTCCACGGTGACGGGGTTCGTGACGCTGGACGGACCGAGAGTTGCAGCAGCGTCAAGAGTTTGGCCGCTAGCCGTCACGGCGGTAGTAATGTCGGTCGCGATTTGCGCGGGGGTTTCGGTGCCGGCAATCTTGATCTGCACAAAGCCTGGTACCAGCGCGGCCTTGATGACGAACTCATACGTGACACTCTTGCCCTGATTATCCGTAACGGTGAAAGTCTGGCCGTCCATGCTCGGAGATCCCGCCGGCACGCTGTAGGTCAACTGGGTGACCGCCGTGGCATTGACCAATTGCACGGTGCCCGCGGTGCCGCCGGCGCTGGCGACAACTGACAAAACATTGATCCCCGCGGCATTCACCGCGTTCACGATGTCGGTGACGATTTGCTGAGCGGTTTCCGTCCCCAAAATCGGGATTCCAATATCGCCCACCGTCAGCGCGGCGTTGATCATGAACTCGAACGTGGCAGTCTTGCCGTAACCGTCCGTGATGGAGAAGGTTTCGCCGTCCTTGATTTGCGGTCCCGTCGGCGCGACGAACGTGTAGTACTGCTGCGTGGTTCCGAAAATCGTGTTGTTCACGATGCGGCCGAAGGGAGACGGGCCACCGGCCGGATCGCCCGAGAATTGGATGCCTCCCAAGCCATTGCCGGCGAGCAGGTTGTTAACCAGAGAAATCCCCGGCACCAGTCCGCCTGAGTTGATCTCGGTCAGGTTCCGCACGGGACCGGGCTCGGAGTTCTCGGTGATCGCGGCGATAGCCGTGGCGCCGATGCGCCGACGCCGCCGCCGGTGAAAGTAATCGTCGGGGCCGACGTATAGCCGGTGCCGCTGGCGGTGATGGTAACGGACGTCACAACGCCGCCGGCACTGATCGTGGCCGTTGCCGTGGCGCCCGTGCCGCCGCCGCCGTTGAAGTTGACCGTTGGGGCGAACGCATAGCCGGTGCCGCCGTTGTTGACGTCGACGGATAATATGGAAGAGAGCGCCGGCGTGGTACGGGCGCCGGGTCCCACGGAAATGCCATATCCCTCTGAGGCGGTGATCTTGTCGGCATAGATCAGCGTGTAGCCCTGCGTGCCGGGGTTGAGTGAGTCGCCCGCCAAGGGGAAAGTATTCTGGTTAAGGTCGTACAGCGTGATCGTGGAGGCGGTTTGTGCGCTGATCGACAGCGTGCCAACCGATACGGTCGCCGCACCTGTCGGTGTCAGGTAGACCGGAACCTCTGAAATTGGGTTCACGGCAATGGACGTCACAACGCCGCCGAAGACCGCGGCCGTGGCCGTGGCACTCGTACTGCCGCCACCGGTGAAGCTGACCACCGGCGCCGACGTGTACCCGGTGCCGGGATTGGTGATGCTGACGCCGAAAAAGGCCGTGCCTGTGGCCGTTATGCCGCTTGGGGGAGCGGAGAAGCTGAGAGTCGGGACCGAGGTATAGCCGCTGCCGGTATTGGTGACGCTGACGCCCGTCACCGTGCCGCTGAGAATGGCCGTGCCGATGGCGGTCGTGCCGCTCGGGGGAGCGGAGAAGGTGACGGTCGGGGTCGAGGTATAGCCGCTGCCGGCAGTGGTGACCGTAAGGCCTGTCACCGCGGCGCTAAGAACGGCCGTGCCGGTGGCCGTCGTACCGCTCGGGGGAGCGGAGAAGCTGAGAGTCGGGGTTGAGGTATAGCCGGTGCCGGCAGTGGTGATGCTGACGCCTGTCACCGTGCCGCTAAGAACGGCCGTGCCGGTGGCGGTCGTGCCGACCGTGGGAGCGGAGAAGGTGACGGTCGGGGCCGAGGTAAAGCCAGTGCCGGCAGTGGTGATCGTGACGCTTGTCACCGCGGCGCTGAGAACGGCCGTGCCGGTGGCCGTCGCGCCGACCGCGGGAGCGGAGAAGGTGATGGTTGGGGTTGAGGTATAGCCGGTGCCGGCAGTGGTGATCGTGACGCTTGTCACCTTGGCGCTGAGAACGGCCGTGCCGGTGGCCGCCGTGCCGCTCGTAGGAGCGGAGAAAGTGATGGTTGGGGTTGAGGTATAGCCGGTGCCGGCAGTGGTGATCGTGACACTCGTGACCGTGCCGTCGATGATGGTGGCCGTTGCGGCGGCTCCGGAACCGCCGGTGCCGGCGTTGTTGAAAGTGACGGTCGGGACCGAAATATAGCCGCCGCTGCCGCCGGAGATGATCGTTATGCTTCCCACGCCACCGGTGATGGTGGCCGTCGCGGTGGCTCCCGTGCCGCCAGTGCCCGCGTTAGTGAAGGTGACCGTCGGCGCCGCGCTGTAGCCGCTGCCGCTGGCGGCGACAGTTGCACTTCCCACGCCACCGGTGATGGTGGCCGTTGCGATGGCTCCCGTGCCGCCACCGTTGGTCAAGGTGACCGTGGGAGCCGAGCTGTAGCCGCTGCCGCCGGCGGCGATCGACACGCTTCCCACGCCAATGTTGATGGTGGCTGTCGCGGCGGCTCCCGTACCGCCGCCGCCGATTAAGCTGACGGTGGGAGCCGCGGTATAGCCGTTGCCAGCCGAGGCGACAGTTGCGCTTCCCACGCCACCGCTGATGGTGGCCGTTGCGGTGGCTCCCGAGCCGCTGCCGGCGATGGTGACGGTGGGAGCCGCGGTGTAGCCGCTGCCGCCGGAAGCGACGACTAGGCTTCCCACGCTACCGTTGATGATGGCCGTTCCGGTGGCTCCCGAACCACCGCCGCCGTTAAAGCTGACGGTGGGAGCCGCAGTGTAGCCGTTGCCGCCGTTGCTGATGTTGATGCCGATCGCCGGGACCATGGCGTGAAGAACGACCGTGCCTGTGGCCGTCGTGCCGCTCGTGGGAGTGGAGAAGGCGGCGGAGAAGCTGAGGGTCGGGGCTGAGGTATAGCCGCTGCCGGCATTGGTGATCGTAAGGCCTGTCACCGTGGCGTTAAGAACTGCCGTGCCGGTGGCGGTCGTGCCGCTCGGGGGAGCGGAGAAGGTGACGGTCGGGGTCGAGGTATAGCCGCTGCCGGCAGTGGTGACCGTAAGGCCTGTCACCGCGGCGCTAAGAACGGCCGTGCCGATGGCGGTCGTACCGCTCGGGGGAGCGGAGAAGCTGAGAGTCGGGGTTGAGGTATAGCCGGTGCCGGCAGTGGTGATGCTGACGCCTGTCACCGTGCCGCTAAGAACGGCCGTGCCGGTGGCGGTCGTGCCGACCGTGGGAGCGGAGAAGGTGACGGTCGGGGCCGAGGTAAAGCCAGTGCCGGCAGTGGTGATCGTGACGCTTGTCACCGCGGCGCTGAGAACGGCCGTGCCAGTGGCGGCCGTCGTGCCGACCGCGGGAGCGGAGAAGGTGATGGTCGGGGTTGAGGTATAGCCGGTGCCGGCAGTGGTGATCGTGACGCTTGTCACCGTGGCACTGAGAACGGCCGTGCCGGTGGCCGTCGTGCCCGTCTTGGGAGCGGAGAAGGTGATGGTCGGGGTTGAGGTATAGCCGCTGCCGGCATTGGTGATCGTGACGCTCGTGACCACGCCGCCGAGGATGGTGGCCGTTGCGGCGGCTCCCGAACCGCCGGTGCCGGCGTTATTGAAAGTGACGGTCGGGGCCGAAGTATAGCCGCCGCTGGTGCCGCCGGAGATGATCGTTATGCTTCCCACGCCACCGGTGATGGTGGCCGTTGCCTTGGCTCCCGTGCCGCCGGTGCCCGCGTTAGTGAAGGTGACCGTCGGCGCCGCGCTGTAGCCGCTGCCGGCGGTGGCGACCGATATGCTTCCCACGCCACCGGTGATGGTGGCCGTTGCGGTGGCTCCCGCGCCGCCGCCGCTGGCCAAGGTGACCGTGGGAGCCGAACTGTAGCCGGTGCCGCCGGCGGCGACCGATACGCTTCCCACGCCGACGTTGAAGATGGCCGTCGCGGCGGCTCCCGTGCCGCCGCCGCCGATTAAGCTGATGGTGGGAGCCGCGGTGTAGCCACTACCAGCCGAGGCGACAGTTGCGCTTCCCACGCCACCGGAGATCGTGGCCTTCGCGGTTGCTCCCGAGCCGCCACCGCCCGTTATGCTGACCGTGGGAACCGCGCTGTAGCCGCTGCCGCCGGAAGCGACAGCTAGGCTTGCCACGGGACCGGAAATGGCGGCCGTTGCGGTAGCTCCCGAGCCGCCGCCGCCGCTAAAACTGATCGTCGGTGTCGCGGTGTAGCCGCTGCCGCCGGAAGCGAGGTAGGCGCTTGCCACCTCGCCATTGATCGTGGCGATAGCAGTGGCTCCCGTGCCGCCGCCGCTGGTTAAGGTGACGGTTGGGGCCGACGTATAACCGGGGGCGACCGTTGCGTTTATGAGGTTCGTAAATATCGCGTTAATGGCGGCGGCGGTTTTGTCGGCCACGGCGAGTGCCGAGTCCCCGGCCGTTAAAATGATCGGAATGTCACCCGCGATGAGGTTGGCATCCGTGGCGGACAACACATATTGGAAGACGACGCCATTGACGTTTAGCGTTTGGCCGTCCGTGATTTGGCTTTGACTCTGAGCATAGAACGGCACCGCGTCGGTGGTCTGCGAGGTGTTGGGTTCCGTGGTGGCCGGTATCGTAGCTCCCGTCACGATCACGTTGACATCGATGATGGTAATGGACGTCACAGCACCGCCGGCGACCGTGGCCGTGGCCGTGGCCCCCGTACCGCCGCCGCCGCTGAAGGTGACCGTCGGGGCCGACGTATAGCCGGTGCCGCCGCTGGTGACGGCAATCGACGTCACAATACCACCGGCGACCGTGGCCGCGGCCGTGGCGCCCGTGCCGCCGCCGCCGCTGAGGGTGACCGTCGGGGCCGACGTATAGCCGGAGGCATCGATCATGGCCACGGCGCCCAGGTTGGAAGTACTGTTGATCGCGTTCTGGATAGCCAAGGCCACTTGCGCGGCAGTGGAGGTCGGCGTATACGCGACTAAAATGTTCCCCGACGTGAGCGTCGTGCCCGGGCTGTTGAATTCAAACGTGCGGGTAATGGGCGTGACCCCCTGACCATCACCGCTGAGCTGGAAGGTTTGACCATTTGTCAGCGCCTGCCACTCTGCGGAACGATGGTCAGGGAATTGAGCACCTGCACGGCGCCAAACAGGTTGACCTGCGGTCCCGCTGACTGGAGCGTCGACGTGTCGTCGTAGCCGATGCCGACGGTACCGGCCTCGACGGCAAGGCCCGGCGCCGCGGCACTGCTAAGGGCAGGGCTCGACGCCGAGACGCTGTTAATCGCCGCCACCATCGAAGTCGCGATGGATGCGGCCGACTGACTGGCAGTGAAAGGAATCACCACGACCAGGTTGTTGTTTGCCATGGAGCCGCTATTTATCGCGCCGGTCGAACTGTACATGAACGTGACCGAATGCACGCCGTCGCTTATCGAGAACTCCTCGCCATCGGAAATTTGCGAACCGGTCGAGGCCGTCAGGCTGTAGCCTTGCGTCTGCCGGTCATTGATATTGAAGGTTTGGTTGAGGTTGATGAGCGACTGCGAGGCCGATTCTTGGAGCGAAAACTCAGAGCCGCGTTGGATCTCCAACTGGTACGTTCCGGTGTAATTCGTCTTCGTGAAGCTCGGGTCGGTCGGCAAGTTGAATTCGGCATTTGAGCTTGAGTTGGCGGGCACGGAAGATAAGGAATAGGCGCCCGTTGCGGCCATGGCGGCCTGGCTGAGCGGCGTCGGATCGGTCACCATTTCGCCACGGCCGGCCAATCCGATGATGATGTTGTCGAGGTACACCCCCTCGAAGTTATTGGTCGTATTGCGAGCCGCGCTGTTAATATCGCCGTAGATGTCGCCCGGTAGGGTGTCGGAGTAGGGCAAAGTCGTGGTGACGGTCGCAGTGGTACTGCCGGTGACAATCGTAACCGTGGAGCCGTTCAACTCAGCGTCATTGGCAGTCGACGAGTAGTTGTTAATCGCCGTCGCCAACGCCGTGGCGACCGCCCCCACCGACATGGTGTAGTTGACGTTGATGAGCGAACCATTCGCTGGGGCCGCCGGAGGCGTATCGAGTGTCAAAGCTGTGACTCCCGCCCCCAACGTGACGCTGGCGGCTGCGGCTGACATTTCTATCTTGTCGCCGGTCGCGTCGAAATTCGTCGTTACGCCGATGCTGGCCAACGCGTTCGAGATGGCCGAGGCTACCTGGGCGGCCGATTCGTTGGCGGTAATGGCGATGCCCGTATTCCCACCGTAATTGCCGTCCGTTGATAACTGGAACGTGGTGCCGTTGACGGTGAAGTTGGTTCCGTCCGGGATCGCCGCTCCGGTCTGCGTGACCGTGAGGATGTAGCCCAGGTCGAAATCAAACGTGCTCGTGGTAGCGGTGGTTGGGTTGACGATCGTGACGGTATCCTCGTCCGTCAGTTGGTTCCCGGCTTTCGCGCCAATCTCGCCGTTATCCAGGTATCCCTCACCCATCGACCCCGCGGAACTGAAGTCGAAGCGGATTTGCACGTTGCTGTCGCCGGCGAAATCGCCCAAGTCGATTTCGGCCTCGCGCCAGGCGCCCGTGTTGTCGAACAATTGCTGCGTTTGCTGATCGTGCGTATTCGCAGTGGTAATCGGATTGATGTCCGCCGACGAAGGAGTGATGGTGCTGAGAGAATCGCTGCTGCCGCCTTCGCCCAGATAGTTTCCGCCGTACGGCGAAAGGTTTTGCGGCAGTTCGGCGTCATAGAAT
This sequence comes from uncultured Planctomycetia bacterium, assembly GCA_963807715.1. Lineage (GTDB taxonomy): Bacteria > Planctomycetota > Planctomycetia > Pirellulales > PALSA-1355 > CAWECK01. The sequence goes on along the minus strand of CAWECK010000002.1, from coordinate 690,250 downwards.
CTTGTGGATTTACCCGCGTCATTCGTGGCGACTTCCTCCCAGTTCACACCGTCATCCGACACCATCACGCGCACCACGTCTTGAACGGGGGTGGTGTCGAAGGGCTGGGTGTCGGGACCGCTGTCCGCCATGAAATAGTTGAAATACAGCGTCGGGTCATCGCCTGTCGAGTAGCTGGACAGGTCGACGCTGCTGGTCGTCAGCGACCCCTGCGCCGCCGGGAAGGTTGAAAGTGTTATACAGGGTAGGATTCGTAGCGTAGGCTTTTAGTCCAGGTTGGATATTGCTGGTGCCGTCGTCGTTAAGGGCGGGGTAGTAGGGATCCGTAAGCGAGCTCGGCTCATCGAGGCCGAAGTAGTAACTGTCAGAGACATTGGGAGTGATCGTGCGGGGGTAGACGTTGTCGGGACTCGGATCGATGGCCTCTCCGGCGTTTCCCGAACGCAGATCGGTCTCGTGCCAAAGGTTATAGTCCAGCGTCGAGAAAGCCAGACCGGTGATATCCTTGACGACCGTGACGGTGCCGGTGGCCGAGACGGAGGTGACCGTGATGAAACTCGAGTCGTTGGGGAAGATTGGCGACGTGGTCCCCGTATTGGGATTAAGGGCCCAAATGTTGCCGTTCGCGTCCGTGGCGAAAAGGGTATCCGCATACGCGCCGTTTTCCAGGTCAGGCGGCCCGGCGGTAAGGCCGGTAAACGGGACATTGTTGCCGTTGGCGTCCACGATCGTCCCCACCAGGCTCGAGGCGACGTTGACTCCGTTGTACAAACCATTGCCGAGCAAGTTGACGGTGAACAGGTCTCCCCGGCTGCTGACGGCATACATGGTGCCGCCGATCTCCGCCATACCCGTGATCGTGCCGCCATGTCCAACGCCGGTAATGGTAAAGGGCTCGGTCAGACCGTCGAGCACAGTCAGGGGACCATCCCCGCCCACGACGTTGCTTTGTCCCGTTCCGGACGTTTGCAAACTCACCTGGTCGCCACTCGCCGTGGCGCCGAGTCCCACGACGCCCGCACCGTTGATCCCATTCGCCAGGTCGATGGCCAGCGAGGGCGCGAGAAGAGAGGAATTGGGGTCGCCGGCTCCGAATTTCACGTACACGTACGCTGCATTGTTTTCCGCTGGGTAGGCGGTCGATGGTAGTGAGTCCGCCGGCAGTCCCATCGAGACAGTGCCGGGAGTGGCCGCCAACGTGAAGCCGCCACCGCTGAAGGTGTAGGTCGGTGGCGTCAGATAGTTTCCGCCGTGACCGTTGATGGGGATGGTGATGCTAGCCACGCCCATCGATGCGGTGGCGACTACCCCCGAGCCCCCCGCACCCGCGATGGTCACCGTCGGCACCGAAGTGTACCCCGTGCCGCCATTGTTGATGTTGACGTTTTCCACCGATAACGAAGTGTCGGTAGCCACGGCACCCGAACCGCCGCTGCCGGGGTTGTTGAAACTGATGGTCGGCACCGACGTATAGCCGGAGCCGGAGTTGGTGATGGTGATGCTCGTGACCTGGCCGGTAACTGGATTGATGTTTGCAGTGCCGGTCGCGGCTGTACCACCTGAGGGCGGGCCCGTGAAGATGACGCCCGGGGCCGACGTATAGCTGGAGCCACCGGTCGTGACGGCATAGTCGCCAGTGTTGACGCCGAGGACGGCGACGGCAGTTGCCCCCGTCCCCCCCCGCCCGTGAAGGTCACGGCCGGCACCGATGTAAAGCCGCTCCCGTCCGCGGTCAGGGTGACGCTGTTGACTCCGAGGGTGGCGGTGGCGGTGGGCAACGCGCCGCTGGCGGGGTTGGTGAAGGTGACTGTCGGCGCCGACGTATAGCCGTTGCCGGGGTTGGCGACGGTCGCGCTCCCCACAATTTCGTCGGTGTAGACATCAACGTTCGCGCTTAGAAACGGAACGGCCGCGGTTGGAAACGTCGGAAAATTCGAGTTATTCAAACTGGCAATGGTAGTCGCGCCAGATACGGTGCCGAACGTGATGCGATCCTCGCCGGTGGCGTAGCTGGCCAAGACGTTAGACCCCAGCACCGAGGTATTGACCGCGGTCTGAATGGCCGCTCCCATTTGATCCGCCGTGTAATACGGCTGGAAAGGCACCACGAGGTCGCCTGTCGTCGCAGTGGCGGTGCCGTTCACGGTCACTGCGTTGGTGTCGGTAGATTGGGCGGCGGTGACGGTCGAGACCGCGGCGGCGGTGACAATGCCCGTGTTCAGGGCGATCTCACTTGGGTCCCCCGGAACCACCTCGGCCTTCATCGTCGTGCCAGAAAGGTTGATGGCCTGCGCAATGTCCGTGGCAATGGTTGACGCGGAATCCGTTGTATGGTAACCAATCTGATTGCCCGTCGGCTGGCCGCCGAGGCCTAAGTTGATGAACTGGAACTGCGTTTTCACCCCGGCGGAATTGGTCAAGTAGATACTATCACCATTTTGGATCACGCCCCCCGCGCCGGCTCCCCCGTTGACGGTGAGGGACAGGCCGTTGTGGAATTCAAAAGTCTTACCGCCGAGCGTGAACGTGGCGCCGTCTTGCGTGTTGTCGCCTCCGTTGGGATCCAGATTCTCGTCCGGCCCGCTGTCGAACTCGAAGACCTTGCCGTTGATCGAGATCGTTTGGCCCTCTTCGATGTCAGTCTCCGGGTCGATGGCCGGGGGGGTGCCGGAGGCGATGGGCAAAACGGTGGCGTTGGTGGGAAAGGTGATCGTCGACCCCGTCAACACCTGGCCGATGGGTAGCGTTTGCGTGGGCGTAAGGGGAATGATGGGCGTGTTGGCGAGATCCTGATAGACGGTTCCCGAGTTCGGATCGAATGAGTAAAGCAGGTTATTCGTTAAGGTGACCCCTTGCCCGCCTGGCCGAGTGACCACGCCATACAGCGTGCGTTGTGTATTGGCCGGGTTTTGAATGTACGCCAGGGCGTTAACGCTTAAGCCCACGTTTTGGATCGCTGCGCTAGTCGAGCCGGTCGGGATGTCGTAAGTGACCAGGCCATCGTTGCCGATGGTGGTTGCGAGGTTGGTTGCGGTGACGGGGGAGGTGCTGATTTGCGTATAGTTGACCGCGCTATCCACGGTTCCGGTGGTATCGGTGTACAACTCGCCGTCATTCCGCATGACGATAGTCGCTCCTATCGAGACGGTCGGCTGGTTCGGTGCGGTTAACCCGTTCTCCCCGGTGGACCCGATGTACGTGCCGACCTTCGTCTCCTGTTGTCCCGTGAGCGGATCAACCGTGTAGAGAGTGTCGGTAGTGTTGGTGGGGTTATTCGTATTTACGTACAAGACCATGTTGCCGAGGTTGTAGGGCGTCGACGTCAGGGTGAGCGATGGCGGGGCGGCCGCCGTTGAACCCTGGTCGCCGGAGCCGAATGAATTCTGGGACACGCGGGCGACCGAATCGATCGGCTCGACGCGGGTCAACGGATTCGTGGACGCCGAGACGAATTGTTGATCCAGCGTCGCCGGCAACTCGTTGCCCGGCATGACAGCCAGGTAATACGTCTGAGAGGTGGTCAAAGCCACGGTGCCGATGAAGGGATCCGCGCCGAACGAGCCGGACGTGTCATTACTGGTGTCGGCGGCGATTTGGCCGGGTGGCTCGTTGTCCGCCACGTCCGAGTTGCGGCCGATATACAGCAGGTCGCCGGAACTGTCGTACAGCGCCAGAGTGGTGTCCGGACCGGCCAGGCCGTCCGCATAGGAAACCTTGAACACCGAGGGCCAGGCATACGCGGCATTGTTGCCGGAGATGGCTTGCACGAGGTCGTAATTGAGTTCGAATTTGTACCAGTCGACCGAGGTCAAACTGCCGGCCACCGAAATCTGATTCTGAGATTGGTCCAACAGGTTTCCCAGGTCTTGGGCCGTGTCGAAGCTGTGGTTCGTGCCGGTCGAAACCGAGTCGCCGATCAGCGGCGACGCCGACGGTTGACCGAGCACCTGCACGCCGTTCGTGGCGTAGGAAATGTCCGCGTATTCCACTTCCGAGCCCGGCCACTGATACGTATCGTCCAGCTTGATCTGCAAGTTGTAATCGCCCGTGGTCAGTCCGCCCGTCAAGTTGGACAAATTACTGCTGTCGCTCCGCACGCGGACGTAATAGGTGCTCTCCTGGCCATTGATGGTGCCGGGCAGAATGACCGACATCGAAGCATCGCGGGGATTGATGGAGTACAGGTCGGGCAAGCTGACGCCGCCTGACTGGATGGGTTGCGCCAGCCCCACGTATTGCATGGCATAGGTGTTGGTCGCGGCATTGAGCACGGCATACGCCTGCGCGAGCACCGTCCCATTGGCGTCCACCAACTCCAAAACCGAGCCCAGCGCCATGCTGGTGCGGTCGATGGTTATGAATACCTGGGTTCCCGGCTGCGCGGTGAAACTGTAGACGTCGACGTTGCTGGGCTGGTCGATGGTTGCGTCGACTTGGAAGCCGAGCCGGTTGGTGTCGTCGCCGGAATTCAAATTCGGCGCAAGCTGGCCCAGGTATTGGGCGGTGCTGGGAGTAAGGTTCTGGCTGACGTTGCTCGAAATGTTCTGCTGGTAACCGTCGACGACGAGGAAGTTGTTGTCGTTGCTCAGCGCGTCCAGCTTCACGCTGCGCCAATCGCCCGGCAAGGGCGTGCCGGTGGACAAACTCCAGGTGAGGTCGTCCGGGGTTCCGCTGGGAGTACTACCCGCGCCCACCGAATTGTCGTTGAGCGAGGTCATGATGACCGGATGGTTGGGAGTGCCGACGATATCGACGCTGCCGCCGATGCGGTCGTCGATATCGCCCGTTTCGCCGGTGGCCGTGAACCCGGCCGTTGGGCCGTACAGTTTGACGACCAGGCTTTGGGTCGCGCTGCTTTGCAAACGCAATCCGCCGTCCCCCGTCACATCGGGCACAGTGATCTCGTTTTCCACGACGTACACGATGTCGGTGTCGTCGAAGACCACTTGAGTCGTGAGGACACCGCCTCGAACCAACATGCCGTTGATCGTGTTGCCCGCCAGAAGGTTGCCATTGACCAACGGGCCCATGTTGGACAAGTAGGCAACCTGCGTATCGCTCGACGGGTCCACGCTCGAGAGCGTGTAAGCGGTTCCGGTACCGTTATTCGTGATTGCGAACGAAGTTCCGGTGCTGCGGCCCCAGTCGTCGACCAGGTCGGTGTTGAGCGAATTCACGTTGATGTCGATCGCGGCGCCGGCGTTGTTTTCGATGATGTTGTTGAGAAGCACCGGCTGGGCGCCGAGCACGTAAATCGTGGCGGGGCCGTTCGGGCCGCGGCCGTTGCGGGTGTCGGTCGAGGCTCCGCTGGCGTTGTTTTCGAAGACGCTGTCGGCGACGCGGACGCGAGCCTGGTCGATTTCCAGGGCGTTGAACTGGTCGTACCCCCCCTCAATGGTCGTGGTGCCGCCCGCATATGTGATCATCACATAGTCGAGACTGCCTATCGAGACCGGGTCGAAAAGGAGGCCACCCCAGTCGCCTGGGGCCGGCATGGTGATGTGGGTGTGGCCGGACGAGAGGAAGCTGCCACCCGCGCCATATGTATCGTCGTTCAGCGACGTGAAGATAATCGGATCTTGAGCCGTCCCCTCGGCAATCAACTGGCTGTTGCCGATTTGGGTCTCGATCCGCGAGCCGTCCAATTTGATGATGATGCCCGGATCGATCACCAGGCTTCCCGCCACGTTGGCCACACCGTTGGGCGCCGCCGTAGTGTCCTCCACCGACCCGGCCGGAGCGCCGGCAATCAACAGATTTTCCGTGAGCACGTAGGTGATGTCCGTGTCGGTCAGGCGGGCTGGAACGGTAAGCGTTGTGATGCTCGCCCCGGCCTGCGTGACGATGCGAATGAACATCCCGTTGATGGAGTTATCCTGGATGCCCGTACTACTGACCCCGTCCGCTATGTAGTTGGTGACAGTGGAGATGATGCTCAGCAGATTCCCATGAATATTGGGGCCAACGCGGGTGTAATCCTGCGCATAGTAGGCGTTCTGGAATTGGCCCAGGAATTCGTTGTCCTCGAAACTGTTCGGATCGGCCGACATGGCCGCATCCGCGCTATCGACGATCGTGTTGTTGGTGATGGTCGGCTGGGCAGCCGCGTTCGGCAGCGAAAACTGCGTGGGGGCGCTGTTCAAGTAGATGGAATCGAAGACCGAGGGCTGCGAGTTGACCATGACCTGGCCGCCGCCATAAGTGATCGTCGCTTCGTTGACATAATCCAAAAAGACCCCGTCCGCTTCGTAGTCGGCATCACTATTGAAGACCAGGCCGCCCCAATCCCCTGCACTGGCCGTGGCCCCGGCATGGCTGTAGCCGTCCGGGTGCCGAGCGACGTGTTGTTAAACGACGTGAAGTAAACCTGCCGCTGCGGAATGCCCAGCACCTGCAGAGCGCCGCCGCTTTGATTGATGTTTTCAGAGACGCTTCCCGCAGTGATATTGGCTTGGCGCAGCTTGAAAATGGCGCCGGCATCGATCATCACCGTGACCCCCTTGGGGACTTGCATGCTCGCGCCGTCCGGCAGCACACCGCCCGAGAGGTTGTAGCCGATTTCGTAGGCCTCCTCGTCGGACGTGTCCGCCCAATTGCCATCGGGATCGTTCCCCTCGATGCGCACGATGTCGCCCGGCACGGCCGTATTCAGCGCGGCCGCGGTCAGCGCGGCGGGAATGGTGGTATAGGGGTTGGTAATGGAACCGAGGGCACCGGTGGCCGCGGCACTCGGGAGTGTATCCACGTAAATCGTGTTCGTCGCCGTCTGAGTGTTGAACCAGAAGTTGAAGATTCCACCCGGCTGCTGGTTGGTGTCGCCGTCGAACAATTGGCCTCCGACGTCCGTCAGGCCGGACGACTGCAGCGGCGTAAATTGGATTTCCAACTCGTAATCGCCCTGCGTGTTGCCGCCCCCGCCGCTGTCCGGGATGGCCGGATTGTACGCATTGTTGCCGGCGCTGCTGACGCCGACGTAATACGTGCCGGGATTCAACAGCAGCGATAAGTACGAGTCGTTGCCGAAATACCGCTGGTTCTCCGCAATTTGAATGTATTGCCCCGGGTTGTTCGGATCTTGCTCGAACACCCGCAAGTCCGTTTGCAAATCGCTGGGAATCGACAGCCGCTGAGCGATGGTCTGCAAGTCCACCGTCCCCGCCGGGTGCTCGGATTGTTGATGTTGGCGGCAAGCGTGAACTGGAACATGTTCACGTCCTTGACGTCGGGGGCCAAGAGATAATCGCCGTTGACGATGTCCGCGTCTCCGGGATAGACGTCTTCGGCCGGCACGGTGTTGCCGTCGAAATTTTCGGTGGCCCCGCCGGTAGATTCGGTGCCGCCGTTCATGATCGTAATCGCGGGAGTATTATCGGAGTGATATAACCCCAGCGCATGGCCGATTTCATGCATGGCTGTGAGAAACCAGGTGCCTCCTACCGGGCTCGAGCCAAAGCCACCGGGAACTCCCTTATTGACCAAGGCGATGCCGTTCCCCTCAATCCCGCCGACGTTGTCTGAGATCGTCGGATCAACCGCGTGTGGGTCGCCGGTGGCAATGATCAGACCTGAACTTGGAGTCAGGACAAACTGCACGCCCAAGTAATTGCCCCACATCGTCAAAATATCTTCGGCATCCAGTTCCTGTTGGAGCGTTATTGTGTTGTAGTAGGGCACGCCGTTGTTGTAGCCGAGGATGTAGCCGAAATTGTAGTCGAACTGGGCCACCGCCGAGCCACCCTGCCCGTAACCGGGGGGCACATAGTCTTCGATATAGGGGCCATTCGGTGGCGCGAGCGGAATCAAACGATTGCCGGGAGTCGCGGTAGTGCCCGGATATTGCAAGAAGTCGTTCACCGGGTCCGTTGCGTTGCTGATCGACAGCGAAATAGGAGCGAGATTGGCCGTTGCCGCGGCACCCGCACCGCCGCCGCCGCTGAAGGTGACCGTCGGCGCCGAGGTATAGCCGCTGCCGGTGCTGTCGAGGAGAATGGCCGTCACAACACGACCGACGACCGTGGCCGTTGCCGTGGCACCCGTGCCGCCGCCACCGTTGAGGGTGACCGTTGGGGTCGATGTATAACCGCTGCCGCCGTTGGTGACGGAAACACTCGTCACATTACCCTGATTCTGGTAGCCCGTGATGATTTGGCTTTGCGGGCCGGCGACGGTAATGGATGTCACAATACCACCGGCGACCGCGGCTGTTGCCGTGGCACCGGTACCGCCGCCACCGATGAGGGCGATCGTCGGGGCCGACGTAAAGCCGGTACCGGGGTTGGTGATGATAATGGACGTCACAATACCACTGGCGACCTGGGCCGTTGCCGTGGCACCGGTACCGCCGCCGCCGCTGAAGGTGACCGTCGGCGCTGCCGAATAGCCTTGGTTAAGGACTCCTAAATTGGCTGCCGTGGCGGCGCTCGAGCCCGTCCAGCTATAGAAGTTCGTGGAGGTGCTGCCGGATTGCGCCGCCGTGATCTGCTCGTTGGTGGGGGCGACCGATACGGGATCGTTGTCGCCTATCCGCAGCCGCCAATTGGCGGCGCCCGTGTCCAGGGTTCCATGCGGGAAGAAGAGCTGGACCTCTTCGATAGCAGGCGAGGTGCTGGTTGGGGGCGTATAAGTATACCAACTGCCCGACATGCTAGTCGCGGTCCCCGACCCCGCAATGGGATTGATGATTGTTTCGTTCGCGTTAGACGCCGTGCTATTCGTGACTTGGCTGCTGACGTTGATCAGCTCGTAATTCAAGATATCTTGACTGGAGAGAGGTGTCGCGGAGGCGGTGTACAGGGGATCGTTGTTGAAGTAAACATCGACCTCGTCGAGAGTCGACTGGCCGGCGTACGGCGACCCGGCTGGATACGTCTGATTAAGCGATTGTAGAGTGCCTGGGAAGGAGCCTTGGGGAACGGAGGAGTCTGTCTGCAAGACCGGCTGGGGCACTACGGCAGTGACTTGTGCGCCGTAGTCAACCGTAAACGTGACCGGCGTAGTAATGACGCCTGCCGTCGTTGCAGTTACAACCGGAGCGCCGTTACCGTCCTCGAGCCCGTTCGGGTCGCTCGCACTATACGGTTTGAGCGAGACGATGTACGTGGCGTCTGGCAACGTGTTAAGGAAGCGATACACGATGTCGTTCGAAGTGCTACCGACAACGATGGCCCCCGGGGTAAGCAGCGTCGGCGTGCCATACGTCGCGCCAGCCGCCGTTGCGCCATTCGGAGTTGCAACGTTGATTTGAATACCGTCGAACGATGGGGAACTGAGCTGTGCCTGGTTGAACGTCTCCCCGGCTTGAAATTGGAAGGTGAGTTGCGTCGGAGCCGTCGTGAAGGTCGCCGTCGTGCTGGCGGCGGTGATGGGGATACCCTGATTGGGGTTGATGGAAAGCAACTCCGGCCCTGCCGCGGCAAACATCGTCCGCTCCTCGAAGGGTTCAATTCGCAACACCCGGCTGATCGGTCGGCGGGAGCGAAGACGTTCAACGATTGGGAGGATTTCGCGGCGCGCAATGAGGGCATCAAAAATCCGCCGGATAGACATGGAGAACATTCCTTAGACGAAGTGGTCGAGGACCAACCAACTCTTACCAGAAAGGGGGGACTCGATATCTTGATATTATCGTTACAACACTCCGGAAACGCAATTCCCGGAATACCTACAATACCAGACTTGACAGGTGACATTCGCGCTGTTGGGCGCCGCCTGCGAGCCCTGCAGGCTTCTCAGATAGCACTGCGCTGCAAAGTCGTCCCAGACGGAGCGGGACCATTAGACGATGCCATGCTTAGAAACGTTCCTCCACAACTAATTGAAACCTCCAAAATCAGCAACCCCCTCCGGCGAGAAGAGTGAGTAAAAACAGGGTGAAATCACCGAGACTTTCATCCCTGCCTATACAATCGTGGCAGATGGCATTACTTCCGTTACAGCCCAGGCATTCTTTCCTTGACTCCCGTCCGCCGTCCGATAAAGTGGTAATGGCTCTTTGCGATCCTGTCCGTCCGGCCGCCAGAGTGCCGCCGTTCGGCGATGGAAGCGGAGTGTTTCTCAATCGTCTCCAGTCCCTTGAGGTACTACGCCGTGAGTTATGCTGAAAATCCGTATCGTTCTTGGGGAACGACTGCCGCCGATGCCCAGCCAAGGGAACGTGCTGATTTCATTCGGCGAACTTATCTGCATTTAGGGGGCGCCGTTCTCGGGTTTACGGCCTTGGAGGCGTTGCTGCTCAACATGCCCGGCATCGATAGCCTGGTCGGCACGATGATGGGGGGCGCTGGAGTTGGATGGTGGTCTTGGGGGCCTTTATGGTGGTCAGTTGGATCGCCAACAGTTGGGCTCAATCGTCCACGTCACTGAGCAAGCAATATGCCGGGCTGAGCTTGTATGTCGTGGCAGAAGCGGTGATTTTTCTGCCACTGCTGTACATCGCCGAGAGGATGAGTCCGGATATCATCCCCGAGGCCGGCGTCATTACCTTATTGCTGTTCGGCGGTCTGACGGCGGTGGTGGCCATCAGCAAGGCGGACTTCTCTTTCTTGCGCCTGGGCTTGACGATCGCCGGCTTCGCCGCGCTGGGAATCATCTTATGCAGCGCGATCTTCGGTTTCAATCTCGGCATATTATTCACCGCCGCGATGCTGGTGCTGGCAAGCGGCTACATCCTGTATCACACCTCGAACGTCCTGCATGTCTATCGGACCGACCAGTACGTCGCCGCGGCCTTGGCCCTGTTTGCCTCCGTGGCCCTGCTGTTTTGGTACGTGGTGCAGCTCCTGATGGAAATGAACCGGCGCTAAAACTGGCCCGGTAACCGCTAAATGGGGTCCGGTAGCAATTGCCTTTGGCAGGACTGCTGCTTCATCGGCCGACCGATGGGTCCGCCGGTTGTGCGCCGAGTCTACCGATTTCGCGGGCGGGACCGAATGCCTCGATATCAAATCCGCAACGCGCTGGGAGCGCTCATGGACTCAGCCGATTATGATCCGCGGTACCTCGAAGGCATCGAGCACTTCAACGTCTGTGATTTCTATGAGAGCCACGAGGTGTGGGAAGCTCTCTGGGCCGACTACCAAGGGCCCTCGCGCAAGTTTTTTCAGGGCTTGATCCAGGCTGCCGTCGGGCTGCATCACTTTGGAAACGGGAATATCCGCGGAGCGCGAAAGCTTTATCACAGCACGCTCAGCTATCTAAAGCCCTATGCTCCGGCTCATCTGGGAATCGACTTGGACAAATTTCTAGCCGAATTTCATCACTGCTTTGCCGAGGTATTGGCCAATGACGAAGAGTTCCCCCACATTGAGATCGATCCAGATCGGATCCCCGAGATCCACCTGGATCCGGCCTGCCACTGACGCTGCGACCAACGAAGGGCTGCGACCATGACCGACCTTGAGGACCTGGAGTTTCATCCCGAGCGTTTCTCCGGCAAAGCGAGGCTCTTTCCACTCCCCAAGCTGGTGATGTTTCCCCACGTCATGCAGCCGCTGCATATCTTCGAGCCCCGTTATCGGGCCTTGCTGGCGGATGCCTTGGCCGGCGATCAATTGATTGTCATGACCTTGCTGGCGCCCGGCTGGGAAAATGATTATGACGGCCGGCCGCCGCTGCTGCCGATCGGCTGTTTGACGCGGGTTGCCACTCATCAAAAGCAGCCCGCCGACCGCTCTAATGTACTCTTGCTGGGGTTGCGGCGGGTCCGGTTGGTGCGTGAACTAGCGCCTCTCCAACCGTTCCGCGAGGCCGAAGTCGAAATTGTCGAAGACGAGTATCCACCCGCAGGCGCCGCTGGCCGGGTTGCCTTGCAGCACTCCCTCGTGAAGGCGTTTCAGCAAGTGCTCCCGCAGCTCGACGTAGCCGACCAATTGGAGCAACTCTTGGGAAATAACCTCCCGTTGGGTGCCTTGACCGATGTCGTCGGTTACTCGCTCGACTTGGAGCTCATGGTAAAAGAATCGCTGTTGGCCGAGCCCGACGTCGATCGCCGAGCCCTGACGCTGCTCGAGCATCTCAATCGTTCCAGCGATGCCGCAGCAAGCGGCGGGCTGGCAGGCTTCCCACCGCAGTTCAGTCTGAATTAAGCCGAATTGAATGGACCCAAGGAAAGACCACTCGCGATGATCGAATCTGGAACGGAGCCTTCCATGACGGGGAGTTTGGACGGCGAACGCGAAGACGCCGCGCCGATCGCGCGCGGCCAGGTGGATCAGCCGCGCATCGAGCGCGCCGTCCGGGAGATCCTGGCTGCGGTCGGAGAAGACCCCGACCGCGAAGGGCTATTGGAAACCCCGGCCCGCGTGGCTCGCATGTATGCCGAGCTGTTCAGCGGACTGCGCGAGGATCCACGCGAGCATTTGAAAAAGTTTTTCACCGAGCCTTACGACGAGATGGTCTTGGTGCGAGACATCAGTTTCAACAGCATGTGCGAGCATCACATGCTGCCGTTCATGGGACGCGCGCACATCGGTTACGTTCCCGGCGGTCGCGTCCTCGGTTTGAGCAAGCTGGCACGGGTAGTCGACGTCGTCGCGCGCCGGCCGCAGGTCCAAGAACGCATGACCGAGACGATCGCGAATCTGTTGCTCGAGGAATTGCAGGCCAAGGGAGTCGCGGTGGTCATCGAGGCCACGCACACCTGCATGACCATTCGCGGCATTCGTAAACCGGGCAGCCTCTGCGTAACGTCGGCGATGAAGGGCATCTTCCGTTCGAATCTTTCCAGCCGCTCGGAAGTCATGAATTTGATTTATGGCGGTAGCCGAACGTAGGCACGCGAAGTCCAACGTCCAAAGTCTTAGTTTCACCAGTCCGAGGTCCGGCGACTTTGGGCTCCCAACCGTTGTCGCCTATGGCCTTGCTAACGCAGTTTATTTTCCGCATCTCGTTCGGCCTGGCCGTGGGGATGGCACTGACGCCGTCCAGACAAGTGACGAGCGGGTTCTTTCGCAATCACTTGTACGTCTTGCTGGGCTTGAACGTATTGGCCACGTTGGTTGCGTTGTCGGCCCCGTCGCAATTTGCCTTGTGGCCTCCTTTGGCAGCCGCTGTGTTGAGCTATGTCGGCGCTGTCTGCTGGCTGTACGAGAAACCTCGGCCAGGCGTCATCACGCTGTTGCTCATTGCGGGAGTGACTCTCTCCGGAGCGTGGCTGGGCACGAATTGGCAACGCGCGATCGACCCCGCGGGCCGTGTTCTCGATCTCCTCGACCCCGTGACTTCAGGTCTGTTGTTAGGCCTGACGCTCTCTGCGATGTTCTTGGGGCACTGGTATTTGAACACGCCGACCATGTTGCTGGCGCCGCTGGAGCGACTGATCTTGCTGACGGCCGCAGCCCTGGCCCTCCGAGTTCTGGTTAGCGCGGCCGGTCTGGGGTTTCAGGTGGCTGAAGCCGCCTGGCCTTCGTCGGCCATCTGGCTGTTCATCGCATTGCGCTGGCTGGCCGGGTTGCTGGGTGCGGGTGGTTTGACGTGGATGGCCTGGAAGACGTTGCTGATTCCAAACACGCAGAGTGCCACCGGGATTCTCTATGTGGCCGTGCTCGCGACCTTTCTCGGAGAACTGACTGCAATGCTGCTGCACGTCGAGAGCCGTTATCCGCTGTGAGGATCGCTACCGGGAATTGGCCACTTGGACTGGCCATTCCCGTCTGCTTTTCGCAGCGCGTTGGACGCGAAGATCGCCGGAGATCCAGGCGCCTCCTCGCTTGAAAAAAACTCATCCACCGAGCAACCATAAACCCTGGCGATAATCGTCAAATCGCTGGCGAATGGCTCGCGGGTAGTCGGCCCTTGACCCCGTTCCCAGGCGAGTAGCGTTCCACGCGTGCACTCTAAGCCATGAGCCGTCAGCAGGGCGGCCGCCTGCTGCGCGCTGAGGCCCGACCGATTCCGGGCGGCCTTCATACCATTGGCAAACACGGCTCGTCGCTGGATGTCGTAAGGCACGTCCATGACATTAGCCAACTTCGCAAACCGGCAATAGTCCGCAAATTGCCAAGTGTCCTTTGAGAGTGTCATGGCTCCGAATTTCCGTGGAGCCTTACATTCCGGTGTCCCGCCTTTAGCAGCTAACGCCTAAGGGACGGCCGACCTTCGCGGAGGGGACAATTGGGCGTGGGTCGCGGAGTTATTTGGGCGCGATGGGTCGGGATAATCGGGATAAATGGACGCGGGGAAGAAAAGTGGTCTCGAAATACGAAATTACCTAGGCAGGCCAGTTTGCCCAGCGGATGGCCTGACGGCTACACGACTTAAAGCCTGGGAAACGCCTGCCGGACTACCGGTCGCCCTGGGGCGCGTGCGAAATGCTGGCGAGGCGTCATCTGGGGGGACGCATAATCGCAGGGCCCGCGGTCATTTGGTTTTATCACGTTTACCGGGTAAACTGCTAATATAGAGTTCCCCTATTGCCCCGGAGATTGCCGGCCGGTGGAAACACGTCGGGGGTAGGTTATGCCGCTTTGCTGGTGTGGCGGTCAGTTGCGTTGATCCTTCGGGAACAAAATAGGCGGCGAGGATCAGAAATATGTCCCGCATCGGTTCGATGTTGGCGGATAACTTCTTGCCGCCAGCCGAGGACATTGCGCGTCTCAAGGCATGGTTCTGGGAGCATGGCGCATGGCATTTGCTCAGCGGCATGGGCCACGCCGTCCTTGTGATCTGCTTGGCGATGATCCCGTATGCGATTGCAAAGCGGGACCGCGGGCCCCAATTCGAGTCGGCCGTGGTCGATACCACCGTGGACGTGGGGCTCTACAACATCGGTGATGCGCCGCTGGATCCGACCGAACTGAACACGGAAACCTTGACCATCGAGCCGCCCGCCGTCGAGGCGATGTACATCGACGCCTCGCCCGAGTTCCAAGAACAGGGAGGCGGCATCCAGGCCGATGGACCAACGCTGGGAGGCGCTGGAGGACCGAATCTAAAATCCATCGGGGAAGGCCCGAAATTGGCAGGCCTCGGCGGTATGGGGGGCAGCAACGAGAATGGCGAGCATGTCGGCCTGGGGGTGCCGGAGCAGGATTTGCCGGACGCGGCATGGGGCATCGCGAGGCCATGTTGGGCGCCTATGGAGGGACCAAGGCCTCGGAGCGGGCGGTAGCAGCGGCGCTGAATTGGTTGGCTCGCCATCAGTCTCCGGCCGGCAACTGGAGTCTGGGAAACTTTCAGCAACGCTGTAAAGGGGGCCAGTGCACCGGTCACGCACAAATTACCGCGGATGCGGCTGCAACCGCGCTGGGCGTGTTGCCCTTTCTTGCCGCCGGACAAACGCAGATGTCCGACGGGCCCTATAAAGCTCAAATCGGCAATGCCATCAAATGGCTCATCAAGAATCAGCGAGCGGACGGACTGCTGGCGTCCGCCTCGGAACAGCCCATGTATTCGCAGGGGCTGGCGACCATCGCCTTATGCGAAGATTATGGTCTGACCAAGGAGTCCGCCGTGGGCTCGGCGGCTCAATCCGCGATCAAATTCATCGAGCGCGCCAAAACAAGAATACCGGCGGCTGGCGCTATCAACCCGGCGACGAAGGAGACACCTCCGTCGTCGGTTGGCAGGTGATGGCTCTGAAGAGCGCGCAAATGGCCGGCCTGTCCGTCGATTCGAGTGCGTTCGAGGGCGCGCGTCGCTTTTTGGGAACCGTTAAGAAAAGTGCCCGGGGCGGACTCTTCGCCTACGAGGTTTTTCAGGAGCCCACGCCGACCATGTCCGCCGTGGGGTTACTTTGCAATCAATACTTGGGCGCTCGCGGCAATGATCCGTCGATGGACGAAGGCAAGGCCTACCTGCTCAGCAATGCGCCCGACATGCAATTGCGCAACATTTATTACTGGTATTACGCCACGCAAGTGATGCACAACCTGCTGGGCCCGGAGTGGGACCGTTGGAATCGCCAGATGCGCCGCGTGCTGATCGAGTCCCAGTCGAAGCAAGGTTGCGCCTCGGGTAGCTGGGACCCGATCCAACCGACGCCCGATGCTTGGGGAGAACAGGGTGGCCGGCTGATGACGACGAGCCTTTCGGCGCTGACCTTGGAGGTCTATTACCGGTATCTGCCGTTGTATAAGATGAAAACGGACGATGGAAAACAGCCGCCGCAAACGGCAAGCATGAAACCCTAGGCTTTCAGTACTATGCGAATGTTCTTGGCCGGGAGCTGGCAAGACAAGCGCGAGCGGATGGAAGTCCGCAATCCTTTCGACGGCACGGTGATCGATCACGTGCCCCGGGCCGACGCCGTCGACGTGGAACGCGCCATTGCCGACGCGGTCAGCGGCGCCGAGATCATGCGACAACTCTCGGGTTACGACCGCTATCGCATCTTACACCGCGCCGCGGAACTGATGGGCGAGCGCCGCGAAAAATTCGGCCGGCTGATCAGCACCGAAGAAGGCAAAACGCTGGCCGAAGGGCTGGCCGAAGTCGCCCGGGCCTGCCAAACCCTCGAACTATCGGCCGAAGAAGCCAAGCGATTGGGCGGCGAAGTGCTGCCGCTGGACGGTGCTCCCGGGGGCACGGGCAAATTGGGCTTCACGCTGCGCGTGCCCTGCGGCGTGGTGGCGGCGATCACGCCGTTCAATTTCCCGCTCAACCTGGTGACGCACAAGGTCGGGCCGGCGCTGGCCGCCGGCAATGCCGTGGTGCTCAAGCCGGCCAGCGATACGCCTCTGTCGGCCCTGACGCTGGTCGAAATCTTGCTCGAAGCCGGCCTGCCGCCGCTGGGCATCTCGTGCCTCACGGGTTCCGGAGCGGTCATCGGCGAAGCCCTTTGTTCCGATCCGCGCGTGCGCAAGATCAGCTTCACGGGCAGCCGCGACGTGGGCACGCACATCGCCCACTTGGCCGGCCTGAAGAACATGACGATGGAACTTGGCTCGAATTGTCCGCTGATCGTGCTGGACGACGCGGATTTGGACCTCGTGGCCGAAGCCACCGTGGCCACCGGCTTTTCCAACGCAGGGCAGGTTTGCATCTCGGCCCAGCGGGTCATCGCCCAACAGGCGGCCTACGGCAATCTGCTGGACGCATTGAAGCCGCAGGATTGAGGCAATTCGCGTGGGAAATCAACTCGATCCGCAAACGCAAATGGGACCGATGATCCGCGCGTCGGATGCCGAGCGAGTCCACGATTGGATTCATGAGGCCGTGCATGCCGGAGCGAAAATCCTGGCCGGCGGGGAGCGCGACGGCTCGCTGCACGAGGCCACGCTCGTCGCCGATGTCACGCCCGATATGCGGATCAGCCACGAAGAACTGTTCGGGCCGGCGGTTGCCGTGACGCGGGCCGACAGCGTCGACGCGGCGATCGCTCTGGCCAACGACAGCCGTTACGGGCTCGGCGCGGCGATCTTCACGCGCGACCTGGGCCGCGCCATGCAGTTTGCCCGCCAGGTGGACGCGGGTAATCTGCACATCAACTGGGGGCCGGGCTGGAGGGCCGACCTAATGCCCTACGGCGGCCTGAAAGACAGCGGCATCGGCCGCGAGGGCCCGCGCTATGCCGTCGAAGAAATGACCGAGTGGAAAACTGTCATCGTGCATGGCGTTTAAGGACGCATGACAGGGTATACGGGCACGAGGGTTTCAGGGTGTAGAGCGTAGGAACTTTGTCCAACGGGCTCCCGCGCCCGCCAGAGTTGGCCGGAGTCGACATCCAGGGCCGTCAGGTACCCGCCGCCATAGCAATTCGTGTCGATGCACTTCAGGTAGCCCAAGTCGAGGATTTCGCCTTCGAGTTGAGCCGTGTGGCCGACGATCGCCGTCTTGCCGGAAAGATGCGGACCCGGCACATGTTCGTATAAGGACAGGCTCAAGGCCGTGTCCTCGATCTGTGTCGCCAAGCGGCAAATTCTGGTCGTAGTTGGCATGAATGAAGAAGTGCGTGTTGGTTTCGTAATACAACCGACACGAATCGAGAAACCAATCGTGTTCCGACGGAATGGCATGCAAGTCGTCGGCGTCGTAAGAGGCCAGCGTGGTGGCGCCGCCATATTTCAGCCAGCGGTCGAGCATGTCGTGGCTGGAGCGGGCCGAGAACAACATTTCCTCGTGATTGCCCAGCAAGGGCACCAGACAGCATTGCTTGCGAAGCTCCAGCAGCGTTTCGATGACGCCGCGGCTGTCCGGTCCGCGATCGATGTAATCACCGATGGTGACAATGGTATCCTTCGGCTCGGGATGAATCTCCGCGAGCAGCGCGTGCAAGGCCGTTGAACAGCCGTGGATGTCGCCGATGGCAATCGTGCGTCCCGTGGACTTCGTTTCGTCCGTCTTGGAACGCGGATCTCTCATAAAGTATGCCCGCCTCATCTTCACTTCTCCCAAGTTGCCTGGGCCAACACCATTCTACGGTTCTAGCGGACAAAGTGTTCTACCGACGACGCAGTTCCCACCGGGCAGAACGGGCCAAAAGGTTCCTGGCGGAAAATAGTGTCGTTTTCAGTCAGCGGCGGTTGTCGACGAAAGCCGACCCCTGGAACCTGGCCCATAGTCGCCGAAACCAGTTCAGCCGGCGGCCTGCCGGCAATGGGAAGTCTTCCCTCTGGGACATTCTCCTGAATCGAAACCGGAATTGCACTACCGGGATTTCATTGCCGGGTTTTAAGCCCCCGAAAGTGAGCTCATAGTGAGCCAGCGGGCCCTCGATAGTCTGACGCCCATTTCCAATGTTGATTACACGATCCGGCCGGGCGGGGAGCGTCAGTTCGTCGTCGGGCAGAATGTTGGTAGTCAACGTCAGCCCGTCTAACGGCCCCTTTTCAAAACAGATCTCAAACAACGGGTAATCCATGGTCTGATGCACTTTATGGCAGGACCAGGTCGCGGTAAGCGAAACCTGGACACGTCTTTGGATGGAAAGTGGGAAAATCCCCTCTCGATGTCTCTATCATACGCAAGTTAGATGCCGGCGATTGGCGGCACGCATTTTTCTTATTTTACGCCTGAGAGGGAGCAATTTAGCCAGGCTCGGGCCATCAAAAACTAGCATGCCGCCAATCTCTGCCAATCAGTCATTGCAATTCGCCAGCCATTTGCACCTATTTGTCATTGCAGCTTGCACGGCGATTGACCTTTCATCTTGCGAGCTGCACGATGAGAACGGTCCTCTCATGGCACGTCCGCATGATCGGCTTGTTAGTAGATCGCTAATTCGGTCCATTGAACAAGAGTTTTGCAAGTTAATCGTGCATTCCGCCTGATTTGCGGCACGATGTTTGCGTTAAGTCGACTTCCAGCCGAGCGCGAGTGACGCCTGGCCGGTTCTTAGGAAACCTTGCTATGACAGACTTTGTTTTGATCATCGTGACGATGGTGTTTTTTGCCGTGACTTGGGCGTACGTTCTCGGTTGCGACCATCTCACGGGTGAAACGAAGTAAAGCCCGACCGTTCAAACTCTTTGGCAGGAATCATCTCGATGGAATTGGAATATGTGCTCGGCGCCGGGCTCACGCTTCTCGTGGGGCTGTATCTGCTCTATGCCTTGCTGCGGCCCGAGCAGTTTTAGCGGGCGTGTGCCCCATCAGGGAGCAAGTTTTGCAGCGCCGGCTCACACTTAGCGTCACGGGTCGTTTCTTTGTCCGAGTTCAAGTTCAGGGCGATGCTGATTGTAGAGAGTGATGCGGTTACCCTGAGCGATTACGCTCGACTCGCGTCACGCCCTGACGCGAATTTGTATGCGCACTTCGGCCAGTCGCATGGCGAACCGTACTCCGCCAAATAGCGCGAATACCGTCGCATCAGAAAATAACAAAGCGAAGCAATTCAAAATAGGATCTTTATGACGACTTCCGGTTGGTTCCAGATTGGGCTGTTTTCGCTCGTGATACTGGCGATCACCAAGCCCCTTGGCGTCTACATGTACCAGGTCTTCGAAGGGCACAAGCAGCCGTTGCCGAAGTTCTTTGGGCCGCTGGAAAGGTTGCTGTACCGGCTGTGTGGCGTGGACCCGGGAAAGGAGCATACCTGGATCGCTTACGCTTTTGCCATGCTGGTTTTCAGCGTGATGGGTTTGCTGGTCACCTACGGCATCCAGCGGTTTCAGGATGTATTGCCGCTGAATCCGCAAAAACTGGCCGCGGTGGGTCCTGAACTGGCCTTCAACACCGCCGCCAGCTTCACGACCAACACCAACTGGCAGTCGTACGTCGGTGAAGCGACCATGAGCTACTTGACGCAAATGGCCGGCCTCGCCTGGCACAACTTCACGTCCGCGGCCGTTGGCATGGGCGTGGCCTTGGTCATTGCCCGAGGTTTGACGCGTCGCGCGCATCAATACACGCTGGGCAACTTTTGGGTCGACGTGATCCGGGCGATCTTGTACGTGTTGTTGCCGATTAGTCTCATCGGCGCGCTGGTGTTGGTCGCCACTGGAGTCATTCAGAACTTCAGCCCCTATGCAACGGCTAAGACCTTGGACGGCGCGTCGCAGACCATCGCCATGGGACCGGTCGCGTCGCAGGAAGTAATTAAGGAATTGGGCACCAACGGCGGCGGATTTTTTAACGCCAACAGCGCCCATCCTTACGAGAACCCCACGCCCCTGAGTAACTTCCTGGAGATGTTGTTGATCTTCGCGATTCCCGCCGCACTGACGTACACCTTTGGCCGCATGGCCGGAAATCAACTGCAGGGATGGACGATCTTCGGGGCCATGGCAACGCTATTTCTATTCGGCATCTTTGTGGCTTATTGGGCCGAGGCACAGGGCAATCCGATTTTGAAGGACCTGCCCGTCGACCAGACCGCGGGAAACATGGAAGGCAAGGAAGTCCGTTTTGGGGTGGCCAACTCGGCGTTGTGGGCCACCATCACCACCAATACCTCTTGCGGCGCCGTAAACTCGATGCACGACAGTTTCACGCCGCTCGGCGGCCTGGTGCCGCTGGCCAATATCCAACTCGGTGAACTGGTGTTCGGCGGCGTCGGCGCGGGACTGTATGCGATGCTGGTGTTCGTGCTCCTCTCGGTTTTCATCGCCGGTTTGATGGTCGGGCGCACGCCGGAGTACCTGGGCAAGAAGATCCAGGCCCGCGAGGTGCAACTGGCTGTGTTGTACATCCTGATTTTCCCGTTCCTGATCCTGTTCATGGCCGCATGGTCGGCGGTGTATGAGAAACACGCCGGCGATTTTGCCGCCGCATTGCCGCCGGCCCCCGCCGTCGAACCCGGTCAAACGCCCGCGCCGCCTCCGACACCGGAAAACTGGTACGGGGGCTCCTCACTGAATAATGGCGGCCCCCACGGACTTTCGGAAATCATTTACGCCTATTCGAGCGGCGCCGGCAACAATGGCTCCGCCTTCGCGGGAATCAACGCCAACACGCCTTGGTACAACATCACGCTGGGGCTGACCATGTTGGCCGGCCGCTTTTTGATGATCGTGCCCGTACTGGCCATCGCCGGCGCCATGGTCGGCAAGAAAACCGTCGAGCCCGGGCCGGGCACGTTTCCGACCAACGGTGCAACGTTCACGGTTTTGCTCATCGGCGTGATCGTCATCGTCGGAGCATTGACCTTCTTCCCGGCGCTGTGCCTCGGACCGATCGTGGAGCATTTTTTGCAAGGGAAGCATTTGTATTAACCTTCAGAGACGTCCGCCGCTGTTCTCTAAAGAACGTCCATTTTACGCAGTTCGAAGTTTGAAATTCGAAGTTTGCACAACCGCTAGATAGTTCCAAGTTACCAGGAAAAAACTATATGGGTGGGCCAAGAGCCAAATCCATTTCCTTGTTTGACCGCGAGATCATGACGCGTGCCGCCATCGACAGCGTCGTTAAGCTGTCGCCGGCGCACGTGTACAAGAATCCCGGTCATGTTCGTCGTCGAGATCGGCAGCGTTGCCACCACCGCGCTGTGGATCCGCGACCTGTCCTTGGCATCGCCAATGGAGCCGCTGTGGTTCACCGGATCGGTGACGCTGTGGCTGTGGTTCACCGTCCTGTTCGCCAACTTTGCCGAGGCGGTCGCCGAAGGGCGCGGCAAAGCCCAGGCCGCCACGCTGCGAAAGATGCGCAGCGAAACCATGGCCCGCAAACTCACTGGACAACGGCCAGGAAACCCAAGTCGCGGCCTCCGCGTTGCGCAAAGGGGACAAGGTGGTGGTCGAAGCCAACCAACAGATTCCCGGCGACGGCGAAGTGGTCGAGGGGATCGCATCGGTCGACGAATCGGCGATCACCGGCGAATCGGCCCCCGTCATCCGCGAAAGCGGCGGCGACCGCTCGGCCGTTACCGGCGGCACGCGGGTCCTCTCCGATCGCATCGTGATCCGCATCACCTCGAATCCCGGCGAGTCTTTCCTGGACCGGATGATTTCGCTGGTGGAAGGGGCTTCGCGACAAAAGACTCCCAACGAAATCGCGCTGCACATCCTGCTCGTGGGTCTGACGGTGATCTTTCTGTTCGCCTGCGCCACGCTGGTGCCATTGGCGCTGTACTCGAACATTCATCTATCGCTCACGGTCATGGTGGCACTTCTGGTGTGCCTGATTCCCACGACGATCGGCGGGTTGCTGTCGGCCATCGGCATTGCAGGCATGGACCGGCTGATCCGCAAGAACGTGCTGGCCATGAGCGGCCGGGCCATCGAGGCCGCCGGCGACGTGGACGTGCTGTTGCTCGATAAGACTGGCACGATCACGATCGGAAACCGCATGGCCACGGCGTTCTTGCCCTCCCGCAGCGTGCCCGTCGAGGAACTGTGTCGCGGCGGCCTTCCTGGCCAGTCAATCCGACGAGACTCCCGAGGGGCGTTCGGTCATCAAGCTGGTCGCCGATCGTCATCCGCGGCAGGCCGTTCCGGCAGGCGCCGACTGCAAGTTCATTCCCTTTTCGGCGCACACGCGGATGAGCGGCTGCGACTTCGACGGCCAGGTAATCCGCAAAGGGGCCGTTGAGGCGGTGGCCGCCCACGTGCAATCGCTCGGCGGCAAAGTGCCCGACGATGTGGCCGCAATTGCCGGTCAAATCGGGGACGACGGCGGCACGCCGCTGGCCGTTTCAAATAACAATCGGATGCTCGGCATCATCCATCTTAAGGATGTTGTAAAACTCGGCATGGCGGAGCGTTTCGACCGCTTCCGCGCGATGGGGATTCGCACCGTGATGATCACCGGCGACAACCGCCGCACGGCGGCCGCCATTGCCAAGGAAGCTGGCGTCGACGATTTTCTGGCGGAAGCCACGCCCGAAGCCAAAATGCGGCTGATCAAAGAGGAACAGGCCGCGCGGCAAATTGGTGGCCATGACCGGCGACGGCACCAACGACGCGCCGGCTTTGGCCCAAGCCGACGTGGGCATGGCCATGAACACCGGCACCCAGGCGGCCAAGGAAGCCGGCAACATGATCGACCTCGATTCCGACCCCACCAAGCTCCTTGAGGTAGTCGAAATCGGCAAACAGTTGTTGATGACTCGCGGTGCCTTGACGACGTTTTCCATCGCCAACGACGTCGCCAAATACTTCGCCATTCTGCCAGCCATGTTCATGCTGGTGTTTCCAGAGATTTCTCCGCTGAACGTGATGCATTTGGCAACGAATTACAGTGCCATTCTGTCGGCCGTGATCTTTAACGCCCTCATTATCGTCGCGCTTATTCCGTTGTCCTTGAAGGGTGTGAAGTACCGTCCCGTTGGCGCCGGGCCGCTGCTGCGGCAATTGCTCCTGGTTTATGGCGTAGGCGGGGTGATTGCACCGTTCGTGGGCATCAAGTTGATCGATCTGGTCCTCGTGGCCATGAACCTGGTTTGAGAAAGTAATTAACTATGAAAACAGAATTTCTGATTGCCCTGCGCACCACGCTGGTCACCCTGGTGTTGACCGGCCTTATCTATCCGGTCGCAATCACCGGAGTGGCTCAGGCGTTGTTCAGTCACAAGGCCAACGGCAGCCTGCTCAAAGACGCCAAAGGGAACGTGATCGGTTCGGAATTGCTCGGCCAGGTGACAAACAATCCGGCCTACTTGCAGCCCCGGCCGTCGGCCGCCGGCGCCGGTTACGATGCGGGCGCTTCCAGCGGTTCGAACCTCGGTCCCACGTCGCAAAAACTTAGCGACCGGGTGAAGGGGGATATCGAACGCTTGAAGAAGGAAAATCCCGACGCGCCGGAGACGATCCCAGCCGACTTGGTGACCGCCTCTGGTTCGGGCTTGGACCCGCACTTGACGCCGGAGGGAGCGCTGTGGCAGGCTGCGCGAATCGCCAAGGCTCGGGGAATCGAGGATGTGGAACGCGTGAAACAGGTCATCAAGAGTATGATTGAGGGTCGAGAGCTGGGCATCTTCGGCGAGCCGCGCGTCAACGTGCTGCAGACAAACATGAAGCTGGACGACCGTTTCAGCAATTCCACGGCCAGCCAACCCTGAGGTCGGCACGGCGCACCAATCGCGGCAAGCGGCCGACGGAAGCATCTTTGACTTGCAGTTTAAGCCGGCCTCTGGTCTATTGCCCTCCGCTATGAAAAGCTCTTCGTCCCGGCCGGAAGACTTCCTCGAGCTGGTCCAGCGATCAAAGCGGGGCCGGCTAAAGGTCTATATGGGCTTCGCCGCCGGCGTGGGCAAGACCTACCGCATGCTCGAGGAAGCCCACGCCCTGCAAAAGCGCGGCGTCGACATCGTCATCGGCTTCATCGAAACGCACGGCCGCGTGGAAACCGAAGCCCTCGTCGCGGGTCTCGACGTCATCCCCCGCAAACGGATCGAGTATCGCGGGCTGGCCATCGAAGAGATGGACCTGGACGCCATTCTGGCTCGCAAGCCGGAAGTGGTGATCGTCGACGAGTTGCCCCACACCAATGTGCCCGGCTCCCGGCATACCAAGCGATACCAGGATGTACTGGAGATTCTGCAAGCAGGCATTAACGTGATCTGCGCCTCAACATTCAGCACCTGGAAAGCCTCAACGACATTGTCGAACGGACCAGTGGCGTGGCCGTGCGGGAAACGGTTCCCGACGCCTTTCTCAAGCAGGCCGACCAGGTGGTGAATCTCGACCTGGCGGTGGAAGACCTGATCGACCGCCTGCGGGCCGGCAAGATCTACGGTCTCGAAAAAGTGAACGCGGCGCTCGAGAACTTCTTCGAAAGCGACAATCTTTCCACCTTGCGCGAATTGGCGCTGCGGGAGGTCGCCGCCAGCGTCGACCGTACCACGGCCGTGCAGCAAAAGACTCGGGACGACGGGCGGGTGACTGCGGCCGGACGGGTCATGGTGTGCCTGGCGTCGAGATCGCCGCGGGGGCTCGCCTTGTTGCGTCGCGGCTCGCGATTAGCCGGGCGGCTCAACACCGACTGGTTCGCCGTCTATGTGGAAACGCCCAGCGAGGCGCCCAATTTGATCGACGCCGAGCGCCAGCGCCAGTTGCATCACACGATTCAAATGGCCCAGGACCTGGGAGCCGAAGTGGTACGGCTACGGAGCACCGATCCGGTCGGCGCGCTGCTGGAGTTCGCTCGCTCGCATGCGGTCGGGCATATCGTCATCGGCCGTTCCGTGGGGGTTTGGTGGAAGCGGATGCTACGGCGCTCGATCATGGACCGGCTGGTGATGGAAAGCGAAGGCTTTGATTTGCACATTGTTTCTCTCGCTGAAAATACGGTGGTCGAATGACACTCCGCACAAAGCTGCTGCTGGCGCAAGCACCCTTGGGCTTGGCCCTGGTGGCGTTGGGGGTGGTGGCCGTGTGGTCCGTCTCCAGCCTGGGCCAGCGCTCTCGAACGATTTTTCAAGACAATTACCGCAGCGTGCTCGCGGCCCAACTCATGAAGGAATCGATCGAACGCCTGGACAGCGCGGCGCTGTTCATTCCGTTGGGCCGTGCGGATCTTGCGGAGCCTCAGATCCGGGAGAACCGCCGCCGCTTTGAAGCCAAACTCCGCGTCCAGGAAGACAACATCACCGAGCCGGGCGAGCACGAAGCCACCCAGCGGCTGCGGCAGGCTTGGCAGCTCTATCAACAAGATTTTGATCATTTCACGCAAATGCCCGGCGATCAAACGCAGGTCGATTACTACTTTCAGACGCTGGAACCTCATTTCGTATCCGTGAAGAACGCGGCGGATGTGATCCTGAACATCAATCAAGATGCCATGGTGCAGAAGAGCGAGGAGGCCGACCAGTTGGCCCGTGGCACGACCGTGATGGTAATCACCACGGCCCTGGCGGCTTTGGTGCTGGGCGTGGCCGTATCAATCACTCTCACCAATCGGCTGCTGGTGCCGCTGGGCGTGCTGACGCAAGCCGTGAACCGCCTGGGTCAGGGTGACTTTCTGACGCGCGCCGTCGTCTCCACGCAGGACGAAATCGGTCAGTTGGCGAACCAGTTTAACACGATGGCCAAACACCTGGGCGATTACCGCAACAGTTCACTGGGCGAATTGCTGCTGGCCCAGCGGGCCTCGCAGGCGGCGATCGATAGCATTCCGGATCCGGTGATCGTTTTCACGTCGGATGGCGGCATCCTGAGCATGAATAGCGCCGCCCAATCGCTCATGGACGGTGCCTCGGTCGGCGGCAGAGAGGCGCCACTGGCCAGCCTGCCCCCGGCTCTGCGCCAGCCGGTGGAAGAGGCTCGGCTGTTCGTGTTGCAAGGCAATGGCCCGTTCTTGCCGAAGGGCTTCGACGATGCGTTGCTCGTCGAGCAGAACGGCTCCCAGAAGTATTTTCTCCTGCGAGCCACTCCAATTTATGAAGACGAAGGCCGGATCAACGGGACGACGGTCATCCTGCAGGATGTCACCCGGTTGCATCGGTTCGACGAGCTCAAGAACGACCTGGTGGCCACCGTGGCTCATGAATTTCGTACGCCGCTGACATCTTTGCGAATGGCCATCCACCTGTGCCTGGAAGGGGTCGCCGGACCCTTGTCGGAAAAACAAGCGGACCTGCTGACCGCCGGCCGCGAAGACTGCCAGCGCTTGCAAGGCATCGTCGACGATCTGCTCGATCTTGCCCGGCTGCAGTCGGGGGGCATCAAAATGGACCTGCGGCCCGTCTCCAGCCGCGACCTGATCGATTCCGCGGCGGAACAATACCGCACAATTGCCGAAGATAAACGGCTGTACTTCCAAGTGGGAATGCCGGAGGCGCAGGAGACCGTGCTGGCGGATCCCGAGCAAGTAGGCATCGTTCTGTCGAACCTGCTAGCCAACGCCATTCGACACACGCCCCCGGGGGGTACCGTGAAAATCGACACCGTGAAAATCGATGCCCTGAAGATCGATGCTAAATCGACGGGGGGTAGCGTGAGGTTCGAGGTCAGCGACAACGGAGAAGGAATTCCGGAGGAATTCCAGGCGGCGATCTTCGAGAAATTCTTCCGTGTGCCCGGGGCCAAATCAGGTTCAGCCGGGCTGGGGCTGGCATTGTCCAAGGAGATCGTCGAGGCTCACGGTGGCAGTGTCGGAGTGGATAGCGCGCCGGACGAGGCGCGACGTTCTGGTTTACCTTGCCGCGCGTGGAAGAACCGGCCGGACTGGCGGGTTCGGTAGAGCATCAAAGTGTGAAGTAGGATTGCGAGGATCTACGAAAGCTCCGACGGGACGCGCTAGGACAGCCCAGGGCACAGCGCAGCGTAGCCCTGATAGTTTCTCCGTGCCCGCGCCAGCCCTGGGTCGAGCCGCGCTAGTCTAACCCCGTCATGGGCGCCTCTCGATGGTTGTGCCTGATCTGCCCGGCCGCCGGACTTCATAGACATAAACTGTCAGCGGCGCAACGGCGTCGACCACGGGCACCTCGTCGGTTTTCACGATTTCGAGGCCATGCTCCGCGCAAACCTGCGGAAACTGCAACGCGGGTTTTCGTCCGGGATCGGTGACCAGCGCCACGCCGCCGTCGGCCAACGAACGAGCCAAGGCGGCTGCCACCAGGGGCGCATTGGGTCGCTCGTAGAGCACGTCCGAGGCCGCGACGACGTCGAAGCGTCCTAGATCCGTCGGGAAATTCCTCCAATCGATCAGCCGCGTGGAAATACCCGGAATTCCGTTCAGACGCGCGTTTTCGGCGGCGAACTCCAACGCCTCGGCGTAATAATCCGTTGCGAGCACCGAAAAACCGGCTGTGGCGGCCGCAAGGGCAACCAGCCCGACGCCGGAACCCAATTCCAGCAGCCGGCGTCCTTCGCCGGGCAACGCCGCCACGCGCTCGGCCAGGACTCGCGACGATGGCCAGATGTCGGCCCAGTAGGGCAAACGATCATCGCGCTGAAAATCCTCTTCCGTGATCAAGGCCAACAGCACGTCCGCCGATTCGGGTCGCCGCAGCACATACTGCCGGCCCCCAACGGTGACTTGGCTTGTGACTATGGGAAACGGTTGCGGGGCCGTGTCCAAGTTTATTGTGTCCAAGACGATTGGGTTCAAAACTAGTTTGCAACCTGCTAAGACTTCAGTTCAATCGGCAATTGATCAATTTTGGCGGCCAGGATAAAGTCGTTTTCCGATAGGCCTCCGATCGCATGCGTCCAAAGTTCGATCCAGACGTTGCGATAGCCTTCTAAATGAAGGTCGGGATGATGAGCGTCAGCCTCGGCCAGCTCCGCCACGCGATTGAAAAATCGCATGCCGGCTATGAAGTGCTTGACGACCCAGTCCTTGCGAATCCGCTGTTCGTCGTGGGTCAACCGCCACCCAGACAAATTTTGTAACTGTGCGTGGGCTTCCCGAGGCGTGTATTTCGGTACGCCCCCTTCGCACGGCAAACACTTCTTATGAACGAGCTGGTCAACCGTTTGGGTTTCCATCGCGAGAATCTCCCTGACCGGAGCACGGTATATCGACGAATTCCGTAGCGCTACGACGTTGTTCATTATTGCCGGCGTCGTTCGAGCGTCAATCGCCGATGGTTCTTCTCGGGGTGGCACGCCAGGCGCGTGCCATTGGCTCTGGTGGATGCGAGAATTGCGCGGATAATGGTCAGCGAACCATCAAACCGTCGACTCGGCGAAAAAGAGCGACCCATGAACGCGACAGAAGTGCCCACGCCCGCGGAGTTGGCAGCTCGAATCACTGAACTGGAGGTGCTTTTTACGCACCTTCAGAAAACGATCCAAGAACTCAATCAGGTGATTTTGCAACAGGCCCGCCAGGCCGATCGGTTGGCGGCACGATTATCCCAGTTGACCGCTGATTACGGGACGTTGTCGTCCGGCCCTCCAGTCGAACGAAATCCGCTGGAGGAGCGGCCTCCGCACTATTAACGAAGTTCTGCTGGCAATTGCCCCACGAAGACGAGATCCGAGTGGCCGGAGGGATATTGCAGTGGATCCCTGGCCAATCGACCGTTCGACGTGTGAAACCACCACACGATTTTGCGAGCATCCGCAAACTGCTGAACGGCGATCAATTTGCGAGTCCCATACGGTCGAAGCAAACTCATAGATCGATCCGAGGCGTGGGTAACCACATGGAGTCGATCAAGGATGTCCTCACGGGATCTTAATCCTGCTGCTTGAGCGCGCATCGGTTTTGCTCGGTGGCGGCGGTATGAAAGGTTTATCCATGCTTTCAACTTCCGAGGCCCCGAATGGGTCCGTCGCAGCCATTCGCGTGGTAGTCGTCGATCGTTTGCGTCTCTTGGCTGAAGCTCTCAAGGCGCTCTGTTCGCCGTTTGGCCGCCTGAGGGTGGTAGGCACAGGCACGCGAGCCGAGCAGTTGCTACCGTTGATCGAGATGTTCGATCCCCAGGTGGTCATGCTCAACGCGCACTTCTGCGATGAGCATCTGGAGCAAACGTTGATGCTCGACCGAACCCGACGTAACCGCCTGCGCCTGGTGCTGCTTGACGACATGGTGCATGATATTCATGTGCGGGCATCATTGCGATTGAAGGCCGCGGGCTATTGGACGAAGCAAGAATCGTTCGTCGAGATTGCCGAGCGTATCCAGCGAGTGGCCGCCGGCGAGACCGTATTTTGCCCGGCAGTCGCGAACCGCCTGATGCCCGACGCCGGCGGTCTGCGATTCGCGCCGCCGGCCGCGTCCATCCGGTTTCAAACCCTCACCCCTCGGGAGTTCGAGCTGCTGCCCCATTTGGCTCGCGGCCTCTCCGTCAAGCAGGTCGCCAGCCTGATGAGCTTGTCGCCGAGCACGGTCGACAATCACAAGTCGCGGATCATGAAGAAGCTCAACGTCCATAAGACGGCTGAGTTGACTCGCATTGCCATTCGCGAGGGGTTCATCACGACATAAGTTTCGCTGCCACGCGCACCGACCTGGTGGGGTGGCTCGTACCGGATCGCTTTCCGGGAGCGGAGAAGCACTCGTGATGACCCAAAATTGCGGTGGAAGCCTAATTCCGGCCGAGCGTGCCGGGAACCGGCCGCGGCGCTCCTAATGCCTTGCCGATCAATTCCAGCAGCACATCAAGGTCACACGGCTTGCGTAGATAATACGTGCCGCCGGCGGAGTGCGAGCGACGAATAATATCGGGAATTTGGGTACCGGAAAGGAACATCACCGGCACTTCGGCCATGCCCTCGGTTTGCTTCAGGCGTTCACACAGCGCGACACCGCTGTGGCCCGCTAGGTTGATGTCCGAGAGGATCAGATCGGGAGTCAGATTCCGCACGCATTCGGCAGCGGATTCTTCATCCGTCGAACACATGCACTGGTAGCCGGCCGCGGCAAGGGTTTCCGCCAGTTCCAACAACACCGCTTGCACAGGATCGATCAGCAGCAGCGACGCTTGCCCGCGGACGGTGGATCCGGATGGAGTGACCGCGGTGCATGAGCCAACCGCGTTTTCCGTAAATTGAGCCAACTTTAACGCCATGCACGCGCTCCCTTTCAGCACGCTTCGGATGCTAGTACAGCATCTTCTTCTTCGACTGACCTGGGCCGGTTCCTTAATATTATTTTGTGCAGACCACGCAGCCGGTTGAACTGCGGTTTTGCGCACAATTGGCCCAATCGGGAGAGTCGCTACGATAGATAGCTGGGTTTAGCGGGGGGGTGAGCCGGTTTCCAGCGCCGTGCCGCGGACCGGTCTCGGCTTATTTCCAAGCAAAGTCGCCGGCGTTGACGCTCGGCAAGTGGCTGACGCCCATTAGATATCTATCGACGGCACGGGCCGCTTCGCGACCTTCTTGAATCGCCCACACCACGAGCGATTGTCCGCGGCGCAGGTCGCCGGCGGCAAAGACACCGTCGACGCTGGACATGTATTGAGCGTCGCATTTGACATTGCCGCGCGGATCGAGTGCCAGAGAGAGTTGTTCGATCGGCCCCTGTTTTTCCGGACCCAGGAAGCCCATCGCCAACAGCGCCAATTGGCAGGGCCATTCTTTTTCGGTGCCTGGAATCTCCTTGAAGGTCTGCCGGCCGCCGGCGTCCTTGAGCCATTCGATGTTTACCGTCACCAGGCTCTGGACCTGGTCGTTGGCATCCCCGCGAAACTCTTTGGTGAGAATGCTGAAATGCCGCTCGCAGCCTTCCTCGTGGGAAGTGCTGGTGCGCATGATCAGCGGCCAATTGGGCCACGGCGTCGCGGTGGGCCGCTGCGCAGCCGGGGGAACGAGCCCACGTCAGGCGGTTGGGACAACAGTTCGAATTGGGTCAGGCTGGCGCAGCGTTGCCGATTCGATGTGCCGGTGCAATCCGAGCCGGTGTCACCGCCCCCGATGACGATCACGTGCTTACCGGTGGCCAGGATCTGGTCCGGAATGCTATCTCCCTGGTTGATCTTGTTTTGCTGCGGCAGAAACTCCATCGCGAAATGAACGCCCTTGAGCTCCCGACCGGCAAGCGGCAAGTCGCGCGGCTGCGTGGCGCCGCCGGCGAGTAGCAGCGCATTATAACGATCTCGCAATTCGTCGACCGACACATTCACGCCCACATTGGCATTCGTGCGGAACTCGACCCCTTCGGTTTTCATCTGTTCGATGCGCCGCCACACGCGCCACTTTTCGAGCTTGAAGTCCGGAATGCCGTACATCAGTAGTCCGCCCGGACGGTCGGCGCGCTCGAAGACGGTGACCAAATGGCCGGCCCGATTCAATTGCTGGGCGGCAGCCAACCCTGCCGGCCCGCTGCCGACGATGGCCACCCGTTTGCCGGTCCGCAATACCGGAGGCTCCGGCACGATCCAGCCTTCGTCGAAACCGCGGTCGGCGATGGACATCTCGATTTGCTTGATCGCCACCGGATCCTCATTGATCCCCAGCACGCAGGCCGATTCGCACGGGGCCGGACAAACGCGCCCCGTAAACTCCGGAAAATTGTTGGTGGCGTGCAACCGCTCGAGCGCTTCCTGCCATTGGTTGCGGTACACCAGGTCATTCCAGTCGGGAATGATATTTCCCAGCGGGCAGCCCGTATGGCAAAACGGGATGCCGCAATCCATGCAGCGAGCGCCCTGCGTCTGCAGGTCCTCCGAGGGCAATACCTTGAGGAACTCCCGATAATGGGTCAAACGCTCCGCGACCGGTTCCTTGGGAACGTAGGCACGCTGATGCTTCATGAATCCCCGGACATCACCCATGGGCCACCTTTTGGAGAACCGGCTTTGACTTTTCCGCCGCGGCTTCTTCTTTGAGTTTCTTGAGTGCTAACTTGTAATCGGTGGGCATGACCTTCACGAATTTGCCGATCATGTCCGGCCAGTTGTCGAGCACCCAACCGGCGCGAGCGCTCTCGGTATAGTTTACGTGCTTGTGGAGCAGGTCGCGAACTGCCTGCTGGTCTTCCGTGTCCGACAGGTCTTCCAGTTCGACCATTTCGCGGTTGACCAGCCGAAAGAAGTTTCCGTCCAGGTCCAGCACGTAGGCAATGCCGCCGCTCATGCCGGCGGCAAAGTTCCGGCCGGTCTTGCCGAGAATGAGGACGCGGCCGCCGGTCATGTATTCGCATCCGTGATCGCCCACTCCCTCGACCACCGCCGTGGCGCCGCTGTTGCGGACGCAGAAGCGTTCCCCCGCGATGCCGCGCAGGTAGACTTCGCCGCTCGTGGCGCCGTACAGCACCACGTTGCCGGCGATCACGTTTTCCTCGGCGTTAAACGTGCTTTCGCGAGGCGGGTAGACGATGAGTTTGCCTCCCGAAAGTCCCTTGCCGCAATAGTCGTTCACGTCTCCTTCGACGCGCACGGTGACGCCGTGGACTCCGAAAGCCAGCAGACTCTGGCCCGCGCTGCCGCGCAAATTGAGCTGAATCGTATCCTCTTTCGCGAAGCCGCCGCGTCCGTAGCGCTTGGTTACTTCGCTGCCCAGGATCGTGCCGAATGTCCGGTTGATATTGCGGATCGCCAGGTTCAGCGTTATGGGCTCTTGATGCTCGAGCGCCCGGCTGCATTCCTTCAACAGCACGGTCATGTCCAGCGACTGCTCTAGCCCATGATCTTGACGCTCGGCACAATACGTCTTGACATAGGAGGGCATCTCCGGGCGATGCAAGATCGGCGTGAAATCGAGTCCGCTGGCCTTCCAATGACCGATGGCCCGACGCGTCTCGAGCCGATCGACGCGGCCCACCATCTCGTTGACGGTGCGGAAGCCGAGGCGGGCCATGATCTCGCGCAGCTCTTCGGCCAGCATGAAGAAGTAATTGACGACGTGTTCCGGCTGGCCGGCAAATTTCTTGCGCAGTTCCGGATCTTGCGTGGCGATTCCCACCGGGCAGGTGTTCAAATGGCACTTGCGCATCATGATACACCCCACGGTTACCAGGGCCGCCGTGGCAATGCCCCATTCTTCGGCGCCCAGCATGGTGGCGATGGCGATGTCGCGAGCCGTGCGCAATTGGCCGTCGGTTTGCACCACGATACGGCTGCGCAGATTGTTGAGCACCAGCACCTGGTGGGTTTCGGCAAGGCCAAGTTCCCAGGGGGCTCCGGCGTGCTTGATCGAGGTTTGCGGGCTGGCGCCGGTGCCGCCGTCGTGGCCGCTGATCAATACGACGTCGGCTTTGCCCTTGCTGACGCCGGCGGCGACGGTGCCCACTCCCACCTCGGCCACCAGTTTGACGCTGATGCGCGCATGGCGATTGGAGTTCTTCAGGTCGTGGATCAATTGCGATAGATCTTCGATCGAATAGATGTCGTGATGCGGCGGCGGCGAGATCAGCGCCACGCCCGGAGTGCTGTAGCGGATCCGGGCGATTTCCTTATCCACCTTATGCCCGGGCAACTGACCGCCTTCACCCGGCTTGGCGCCCTGAGCCATTTTGATCTGCAGTTCGCGGGCACTGACCAGGTATTCGCTGGTCACGCCGAAGCGTCCGCTGGCGACTTGCTTGATGGCGCTGGAGCGATTGTCGCCGTTGGGGTCGGGCTGGAAGCGGACCGGATCTTCGCCCCCTTCGCCCGTGTTGCTGCGGCCGCCAATGCGGTTCATGGCGATGGCCAGAGTCTCGTGCGCTTCGCGCGAGATTGAGCCGTAGGACATCGCCCCGGTGGCGAATCGCTTCACGATTTCCTTGGCCGGCTCGACTTCGTCGAGCGGCACGCTCTGGGTGGTCGGCTTGAACTCCAAGAGGCCGCGCAGCGTGAGCAATTGCCGCTGCTGCTCGTCGATCAGTTGCGAGAAGCGGCGAAATTCTTCGCGGCTGTTGAGCGTCGTGGCTTGCTGCAGTTTGGCGATCACGTCGGGGCTGAAGATATGGGCTTCCCCCTTGCGGCGCCACTGGTACTGGCCGCCGACGTCCAGATCGAGCGTCTGCGGCACGTTTGCCGACGGATAGCCGTGTTCGTGACGGCGCAACGATTCGACGGCGATGGCCTCGAGCCCGACCCCCTGGATCCGGCTGGGGGTCCAGGTGAAATATTTCTGGACGAAGTCCGAGTTCAAGCCAATCGCCTCGAAGATTTGGGCACCCCGATAGCTCTGTTGCGTGGAAATGCCCATCTTGCTCATCACCTTGAGCAAGCCCTTTGCGACGGCTTTGACGTAGTTCTTCTCCAGCTTCTCGTAAGTGAACGTGGACGGAATCGTTCCGTCGGCCAGCATTTGCCGTAGCGTGGCGAAGGCCAGATACGGGTTGACCGCGCCGGCGCCGTAGCCGGTCAGCAGCGCAAAATGATGCACTTCGCGGGCTTCACCGGTTTCGATCACCAGGCCACAATGCGTGCGGGTTTCTTCTCGCACCAAATGGTGATGCACGCCGCTGGTGGCCAGCAAGGCCGGAATGGGCACCATCTCGGCGTTCACGCCCCGGTCGGACAAGATCAGAATCGTCACCCCCTCGGCAATCGCCCGCGACGACTCTTCGCGCAGCTCGCGCAAGCGGCGCTGCATGCCGCCGGAACCTTCGCTGCGCGGGAACAGCGTCGACAGCGTGCGGCTCTTGAGCCGGTCCAAGTTGAGTTGCTTGAGCCGCTCCATGTCGGTATTGGTGAGCGTGGGATGATCGAGCCGCAGCAACCGGCATTGCTGGGGCGTTTCGCCAAGCAAGTTTCCTTCGGAGCCGATGGTGGTGACCAGCGAGGTGATGATTTCCTCGCGGATCGCGTCCAACGGCGGGTTGGTGACCTGCGCAAACAGTTGCTTGAAATAGTTGTAAAGCAATTGCGGGCGATCGGAGAGCACGGCCAACGGGGTGTCGTTGCCCATCGAGCCGATGGCTTCCTGGCCGTCGGTGGCCATCGGCGCCATCAAGATTCGCAAGTCTTCCAGCGTGTAACCGAACGTCCGCTGCAGCTTGACCAAGGGTTCATCCAGGTGGCCGTTCACGGTGGCGGCCGGTGGCAGGTCGCTGAGCTGCAATTGATTTTCCTGAAGCCATTGGCGATACGGCGCGTGCGCGGCCAGCTCGCGCTTGATTTCCGCGTCGGCGACAATGCGGCCTTCTTCCATGTCGACGAGGAACATCCGGCCCGGCCGCAGCCGCCCCTTCGACTCGACCCGCTCGGGCGGAATTTCGAGCACGCCGGCCTCCGAGGCCATGATCACCCAGCCGTCCTTGGTGACCCAATAGCGGCTTGGCCGCAGACCATTGCGGTCGAGCAAAGCGCCGATCATGGCCCCGTCGGTGAACGCCATCGAAGCCGGGCCGTCCCAGGGTTCCATCAGGCAAGCCTGGTATTCGTAGTAGGCCTTCAATTCGTCGGACATGCTCTCGTGTCCCGACCAGGGCTCGGGAATCAGCATCGACATGGCTTCCGGCAACGACCGGCCCGTCAGCACCAACAGTTCCAGCGCGTTGTCGAACACGGCCGAATCGCTGGCTCCCCGGACGCATACGGGGCAGATCTTCTTCAGGTCGGGACCGAATTTTTCGTGGGCGAACATGCTTTCGCGGGCGTGCATCCAGTTGACGTTGCCGCGCAACGTGTTGATCTCGCCGTTGTGGGCCAGATAACGAAACGGATGGGCCAGGTCCCAGGTGGGAAACGTATTTGTGCTGTAGCGCTGATGTACCAGGGCCAAGGCCGAGACAAAGCGCTCGTCGGCCAGATCCCGATAAAAGGCCGCCACCTGTTCGGCGAGCAGCAAGCCCTTGTAAATCACGACCCGCGACGACAGGCTCGGCACATAGTTGTATGACTTTTGCGCCAGTTCGCTCCCCCGGATTTCGATCTCCTGGCGTTTGCGGATGACGTACAGCTTCCACTCGAACATCTCCGCCGGCGTGTCGTCACCGCGGGCAATAAAGAACTGTCGGATGACCGGTTCGACGTCGTGCGCCGTGGGACCCAAAACACCGTTGTCGAGGGGCACCTCGCGCCATCCCAGAAACTGCTGGCCTTCTTCGGCCGCGATCGCTTCCATGCGTGCCTCGCAAAAGCGGCGTTCGGCCGTGTCGCGTGGCAAAAACAGCGTGCCAATGCCGAAGTCACCGGCCGCGGGCAACTCGATCCCGATCTTAGCCGTCGCGGCGCGGAAAAAATCATGTGGAATCTGTGTGAGAATCCCGGCGCCGTCACCGGTCAAAGGGTCGCAGCCACAAACGCCCCGGTGCGACAGGTTGGCCAGGATCTGCAGCCCCGAGCGCACGATGGCGTGACTCTTTTCACCTCGCATATTCACCACGAAACCGACGCCGCAAGCGTCATGTTCCTGCGATGGGTCGTAGAGCCCTTGCTTCGGCGGGGGACCATGGTTGGTTAGAATTTCGCGCATGCGTGTTCTCGACTTCTGGTGACTCACGTAGTTGGCTGCTAATTGGCTGCAAGCCGGTGTCGTCGCTGACGGCCGGTAGATGTTTCTGCATCCGCCGCCGTGCCGCCGTGCCCGCTGGGTTCCGCGGCGTGGTGCTCGTTGTCGGTGCCATTGGAATCATGTCCATTGGGTCCAACTCGATCGAGCCCAGCGGGTTTTTCGCCGTTGCGTCCGTCGCGGTCAGCATGAGTAGCTGGGCTATGGATCACGGAGGGCTGCGAACTTATCGGAGAACCATTGGCTGCATCCGGATCGGCAGTCCGCGACAACTCTCCGACGGCTTGACGTACGCTTTGCAAAAGCTCGATAAATCGCCTAGTCGTGCCACCCAACTCTTTGCCGCGGCGATGGATGATTCCCAATGGCCGAACCAGTTCGTCGGTCGCCAGCCCAACAGCGCACAGCGTGCCGCCCGACACTTCGCGTAGCACCGTCGGCTCCGGCAGCAGCGCCACGCCGGCGTCGATTTCGACGGCCCGCTTGATGGTTTCGATATTATCAAACTCCATGACCACGCGGACTTCGGCGTTGCGCAACTGCAACACACGGTCGATCTCGCGGCGAATCGTCAGTTCGCTGTCAAAGCCGATCATCCGCTCGCCGGCTAATTCCTCGAGTGGCAACGGGCCGCGACCCGCCAGGCGATGCCCCGGTGCACAAACCAGCACCATCGGCTCTTCCCGCCAGGCGAGGGCTTCAATGGTGCGCGACGAACGGGGATAGCTGATCAGCCCCAGGTCAGCCTGATCTTTTTCCACGGCCTCGTACACGCGGTTCGGGTGCTGGTATTCAAGCCGCACGTTAGCCTTGGGATATTGACTGAGGAACTGCTGCAAATACCGATTCATGTGGTGCAAGCCGACCGAATAGATCGACACGACCCGCACCCGCCCCGACACCTCTTCGTGCAGCGTGCGAACCTGGTCTTCCAGGGCGTCGTAGCGCTGCACCAGCTTGCGACAGCCTTCGTAATAGGCCTCGCCTTCGGGCGTCAGTACGAACGGACGTTTGGAGCGATCGATAAGCTTGACGCCCAACCGATGTTCCAACTGATGCACGACTTGGCTGGCTCCCGACTGGGAGATGCCGTTTTCGTCCGCGGCGCGCGAAAAACTGCGCCAACCGACGACATCGCAAAACACCTTCAGGCTCTTTAACTGCATCGCAGGTAGTAATCGTCCAATAAATAATTCAAATAGAGCGGATTCGCAGCATTCAAATCAAACATAATAAACTAGGCATTCGAGCACAGTCCGTCAAGCAAGTTTTCCGATTTGGCGCAGAATACAAACCAATATCGCAGCGGAGACACGCGGGCTATTTATGATTGTAAATCGTTTATTTAAAATAAGTTGAGATTTAATTGGCGTCTAGAAACAATTACCCAGTATTAGTATTTTTGCTGGGAGGCAGGCTTCTTGCCTGACTGGAAGACAGAACGCGTTTGGCGGCCTGCCATTAAGTGGGGGTGTAGGGTGGATGGGGCGACCCAAACTTACCAGAGGCGGTTGGGCGTTTGGGGGGGAACAACGCAACATGCCACGGACGGCGAAGACCGCCCGTGGCATGGAGAGGGTTCACCCGTTGCTTATCTCGTGGCGGCCGCTTCTCAAGCGGATTTTTTGACCGGCACGTAATCGTGATTGCGCTGCCGCAATACAGACGCCTTTAGGATCCGGTCGGGCGGTTCGCCGTGCGGATGCTCTGGGTCGATCCGTTGCAATTTCGCAAGGACGTCGATCCCTTCAATAATGCGGCCAAATACCGTGTGCTTGCCGTTGAGCATGTCGGTCGGCACGAAAGTGAGGAAGAACTGTGAGCCCCCCGTATCGCGTCCGGCGTGCGCCATGCTCAGACTGCCGCGAAAATGATTCCGCCGCTCAGGCACGTAGCACTCACAGGCGATCGTATAGCCGGGGCCTCCCTGGCCGTTGCCTTGGGGATCGCCCCCTTGAGCCATGAACCCCGCTAAAACGCGGTGGAAGGGAGTATTGTCGTACAAGCCTTTCTCTACCAGGCTGATGAAATTAGCGGTCGTGTTGGGAGCTTCGTTCTCGAAAAGCTCTACGACGATATCTCCTTTGCTGGTGCTGAGCTTAACTCGCGGCAAATCGTCCGCCTTGGCTTCGGCCGCGCGCAGCTCGGACTCCTTTTTCCACGGCTCCTTGTACTTGTCCAATAGCCCCAGAAATTTCTGGCCCGCCTCGCTCAGCTCTTTGGCGTCGGCGGCCAACTGCAGATTTTTGCGAGACGTTGGGTAATCGTTTAGACAAAAAGCCGCAATGCCAGTGATATTATAGACCGCCGGCTTCTTGCAGCCGTGCTCGATCAGCAGATTTCCCAACCGGTAGGCTTCTTCGTAGTTGTCGGTGCGACCGTTGTCGGCCTCCACCGAAAGTAGAAAATCGGAGACCCGGCTGTCGTCGGGGTATTCGATGTAGGCCTTTTCAGCCGCGGCCGTCAGTTTTGTCGCCATGTCTCGGCCCTGCTCCAACAGCACGTCGAATTCCTTAACCAACGGCGGACGGCTTGCCGACGGCGCAAGCTGATATCTTTCCTGCACATGCCGTATCTTCGCCAGCAACTCTCTCCAGTCATCGAACAATTTGTTGAATGCGACAGTCGCCGGCCTGGCCGCGTCCTGCGGCTCGGTTTTCGACGGCGGGTCGGCTTTGGGCTTTACCGGGGCCCCCTTCGCCGGCGTACTCGCCACCGGCGGCTTGGCGGGCGTATCGGCCGCCAACTGAAGCTGCGGACAGATTCCCAAAGACACTGCCATCGTCAATCCACGCCAAACAAGACTGCGCATGAGAGCCACTCCGTGTGAGTTATTGGTAATGGTTGTGGTCTGCCTGGGCCCGATCGGGCGCGCAGCGGCTCGCCCCCCGCAATACGACAATAGGCCCGCCAAGGTTCGAACTCCCTGAAATGGCCCGGCAGCCAGCGTTCCTAGCGGCTATATTGGGAGCATTGTCGGTTCTCTTGGAAAGATAGCAACCAGCGCCCCAAGTCCAAAGCCAAAAGTCGACCGGGCGCCTGGATTTGCGGCATGTTACCCGGTAGGTGGAATCAGGCATTGCGACATCGATCACCACAGCCGCCGCCGGACGACAAGACGGTCGTCGGCATCCGGATTATCGGGGGCTCGCTGCGCGGCCGCAAAGTGAGCTATAGCGGCGATGCTGTCCGCACGCGCCCGATGAAGGATCGCGTCCGCGAGGCGGTGTTCAATCTGATCGGCGACGACGTTGTCGGCAGCTACGCCTTGGATCTGTTCGCTGGGTCGGGCGTTTTGGGTCTGGAGGCCCTCAGCCGCGGCAGCCTCCGCGCGACGTTCGTCGAACAGCACTTCCCCACCGCGGAGATGATCCGTCAGAATATCGCGGCGCTGGGCGTGGCCGGACAATGCGACGTGTTTCCGGCAAACACGTTTCTGTGGGCCAAGCGCCGGCCGGCGGCGCCGCTGGACGCCCCGTGGTTGGTCTTTTGCTCGCCGCCGTACGCCTTTTATGTCGAGCGCGCCGCCGAGATGCTCGAATTGGTGCGAACGATGTTGGACGATGCTCCACCGCGCAGCGTGCTCATGGTGGAAGCGGACAATCGCTTTGATTTGGGGCAATTGCCGACGGCCGTCGACTGGCAGATTCGGCCTTACCCGCCGGCGGTGGTGGCAATCTATCGCAAGCCAGCTTTACTAACGGGCACATAAGCATGGAAGTTCGCAATATTCTCCAGGTGCCGGCCTTCACCACGAAAGACGGCTCCGAGATCCGAGAACTGCTGGCCTATCGCAACTCGTCCATTCGCCAGCAGAGCCTGGCCGAGGCTCGCTTGGATGTCGGGGCAATCACCACGGCCCACTATCATCCCCGCACGGAAGAGATCTATTACATTCTGGAGGGAACGGGCCGCATGCGATTGGGTGACGAATCGCTCGACGTGGGTGTTGGCGACGCCATCGCAATTCCCCCCGGCATGACGCACCAGATTGAAAACATCGGCAGCGAGGTGCTGAAGTTTTTGTGTTGCTGTGCGCCGGGCTATGAGAATGCGGATACGGTGCTGGTGGATTGATACGGTGCAGCGTGCTGCCGTGGTTGACCCAGGGATGCAATCCCTGGGCTTTAGACGCGCCCTGGGACGCGTACCAGGTTCAATTTAGCTTCTTACGCAGCGTCGCCCGGTGAATGCCCAGCACTTCCGCGGCCGCGGCGCGGTTTTGGCCGGTGGCGTCCAACACCGAGTCGAACAACGGCGGTTCGACCTCGGCCAGAAAGTGCTGATACAGGTCGGTTCGCGCTTGACCGGTCGCTAATTGGGCTGCGGCCCAAGCGCGAACCGCTTGCGCCACGCTGACCGCGGGATCGCGCGTCGCGCGCTAATTCGACATCCAGCGGCGGCGGCAGATGTTCGGGGCTGATCGCGCCGCCGCGAGCCATCAGAGCGCCATGCTCCACGGCATTGCGCAGCTCGCGCACGTTGCCGATCCAGCGCCGCCGGCAAAGCTCCGTCATGGCCGCGTCGGTCAAGCGGCCCGCCGGCATCTCCGGCCGGCCCAAACGTTGTACGAAAGCGCTGGGCCAAAATAGGAATGTCCTCGACGCGCTGGCACAGCGAAGGGAGCGAGATTTCGAACACGGCCAGGCGAAAATATAAATCCTGGCGGAAGCCTCCGGCCTGAAACTCGCGGCGCAGATCCCGGCTGGTTGCGGCAATCACGCGAAACGCGCTCGGACGGGGCCGCGTGTCGCCGACCGGTGTGACCTCGTGCTGTTCCAGCACCCGCAGAAGCTTCACCTGCACGTTGGCCGGAATGTCTGCCGCCTCGTCGAAGAACACCGTCGCGCCGCTGGCCAATTCCAGCAACCCCTGCCGCGACGTCTCGGCCCCCGTGAAAGCACCTCGCACGTGACCGAACAGCTCGCTTTCGACCAGTGTCGGGCTCAGCGAGGCGAGATTAATGGGCACGAACGGCTGACCTGATCGCAACGAATGCCGGTGGATAGCTCGTGCCGCCAGTTCCTTGCCCGTGCCGCTTTCCCCGGTGATCAACACGGCCGCGTCGGTTGGCGCCACCAGGGCAATCCGCTTGAAGACTTCTTGCATCGCCGGGCTGGTGCCCAAGAGTTCGTCGGACACTTCGATGGCATGGCTCGAAACTGGGCTTGTGGCTTTCGATTCGCGGCGATGAGCCAAGGCTCGCTCCATCACGGCGGCGGCCTGTTCCAGATCGAACGGCTTGGCCAGATAATCGAAAGCCCCGTTGCCGAGGGCCCGCACGGCAGTATCAAGGTTGCCGAACGCAGTGATCACGACGATCGGCGCCGACGCAGCCGCCTTCGCGAACCGCGCCATGGCCGTCAGACCGTCCATGCCTGGCAAGCGCACGTCGAGCACGACCAGGTCCGGTCGTCCGCTTTCGGCCAGCGACAAGCCGTCTTCGGCCGATGCCGCGATCGAGACCCGGTGTCCGGCCTCGTGCAGCAATCGCTCAAGACCCCAGCAGATGCTTTCTTCGTCGTCGACGATGAGGACGTGACTCATGGGCGGACCGTGTGATTGATGGGCGATTCCAAAGCGGCAGGGGTTAACGTTTGTCTAGCTGAGTAAGTCGCAAGCGAATCGGACGCTCCAGTTGACGTAACTGGATTCGCGTTCACGGGCCCTTCGGCAACGGCGCAGCGCGGCAAGATCAGTTCAAAGCAGGTGTGTTCGTCCCGGCAATATTCGAGCGTGCCGCCGTGGGCCTCGGCGATTTGACGCGCAACGGCAAGCCCCAGTCCGACCCCTTCCGGCTTGCTGGTGACAAAGGCCTCGAACAATCGTTCGACGAGTTGCTGAGGAGGGCCGGCGCCGCTGTCGAAAACACAAACGTGCCAGTTAATCGTGGTGCCAAACCATTCGATGCGGACCCAGCCGCCGGGGCCGGCCGCTTCCACGCCGTTCAACATCAGGTTCAGCAGCAATTGCCGCAACTGTTCGGGATCGGCCCGCAGCGGTGCGCGATGGCCGGCAATATCAACAGCATCCGCCGGATCTTGGAGATCGCCAGGGTTCGCCGGCGCTTGCCGTTGGCTCACGCCCAGCGCGACCCGGCGATGCCGGCCGGCCGGCGCCACCAGCGGTAGCAGGCCATCCAGCACTTGCTCGAGGTCGCACGTCACGAGTCGCACCGGCTGGGGTTGTCCGGCGGCCAGGAAGCGTTGCAAATGTTCTTCGGTAAGGGTCAGTTGCCGAAGAGCAACCGCGAGACTTTCCTGGTCGATCTCGCGGCAGTGGCGATGGTGCAATTGCATGGCGATGCGCGCGCCGGTCACGTTGTTGCGCAAATGGTGCGCCAGTCCGCCGCTCAACTGCCCCAGCAACGTGAGCCGTTCGGTCCGTTTAATGACCCGTTGCAATTCGTCGAGTTGACTGGCCAGCAAGTTGACGGAGCCCACCAGATCGCGCAGTTCGTCGTTCCGGTAAGGGAGCGTCACCGGCTGGAAATCGCCCTGAGCCAGTCGGCCGACTTGGGCGCGGAGTTGCAGAATCGGCCGGCTTACTCGGCCGGCGATGGCCACGGCCAGCACAATGACTCCGCCCAGGGCCAAGCCGCCCACAAGCAGCGGCGGATAGATGGCTTGCCAGCGTGCCTCGCGCAGGACTTGTTCGGGATAGAGGATGTGCAATTGCCCGGCAGCCGTTTCGCCTCCGCGCTCGCGCATCGCTACAACGGAATGGAAATAACGCTCTCCGGCAATATCCTCCACAGGTCCCAAGTGAAACGTTTCCCCTGCGGCCACTTTCCCTTTCGGCAGGCGCAGGCTGCCGAAAGGCAGGCTGGCCGCCAGCAGGCGTCCGTCGGCATCGGTCAACACGAAATCGGCCCCCGAGAGGCCGTGCGTTTGATGCAGTACGCGGTCGGTCAGCGGGAACGTGGAGTCCAGCAGCGTTTCGGCCATCTCGCGTAGTTGGGCCTGAATATGTTGCTCGGTCCAACGTGCCGCCAGATAGGCATCCAGCAAGCTGACGCCTGCCAGCGAAATCAGCATGACGGCCGCGAACGGCACCAGAATTTGATAGCGGAGCGGCCAACGCATGCCAGGAATTTCGGATTTGTTGTGGTTGGATTGCTAA
The DNA here is from genome assembly GCA_963807715.1 of uncultured Planctomycetia bacterium. Classification (GTDB taxonomy): domain Bacteria; phylum Planctomycetota; class Planctomycetia; order Pirellulales; family PALSA-1355; genus CAWECK01. The sequence continues at coordinate 646,040 of CAWECK010000002.1, read as the reverse complement.
ATCGAGAGGGAGAACCGCAGCGCTCGCCGAACCGCCATTCGCAGAGCGGCGGCGAAAACTTCACCGCTGGAGGCCATCTTATGTCCAAATGCTCGCGTCAGCAACTTTGCCTGCCATGCATACTTGGCGACGTTACCCTTTGCGGGACCGCAGCTTGAGAATTAGCAGCCCCGCCTCACCCCGCGTGGCACGCAAAGTGCCTAAGGGCTGCCGTCACACGTTGCAAATTTCGGATCCAAATCGCGAACTCTTTGGGGAGGGACCATCAATGTCTTCTGTCAAACGCCGTGGGAATCCGGGTTTTACCTTGATTGAATTGTTGGTCGTGATTGCAATTATCGCCACGTTGGCCGCGCTCTTGTTGCCGGCAATTTTGAAAGCCCGCGATGTCGCTCGGACGACGACCTGCACGTCCAATTTGCGGCAGATCAGCCTGGGGCTCCTGGAATTCGCCAATTCCCAACAGGTTTACATGCCCTATCGCTACGAAGACACAAACCACGTCAACCGCTGGGGAGTCAACCGGCCCCGTTGGCAGTGGATCATTGCCGACTATCTCGGACGCCCCTTGCAAAATCCTGATACTCTGCGCGCTTACGATGCTGCCGTCACCGGGGGAGGGCCCGTGTTCGGATACCCGCTCGGCACACAGATAATTACCGGCTATCCGGTCGGCGCCGACGCGTCCGTCACCGCGGGCGGGGATGCGACCTACACCCTGGTGCCGATCGACAACGAAATCTTTCTTGACCCGGCGATGCTCGATCCCAACCCGGACCCGACTTCCGCGGGCGGTCTGGCGACCAACATCAACAGCATCCGCAACGGCGCCTACGGCTACAATTTTCAATATCTGGGCAACAGCCGGACCATCGACGACCAAGGGGATTACCCGAGCTCGCCGTATCTCAATTATCCGGTTTCCGTGGCGAACGTTACAGACACCGCGCGGACGATTGCTTTTGGCGACAGCCGCGGCGGCAATATTCCGCACGGCGGCCACTCCATGACACTCGATCCGCCGCACCAGCGCGTGCACCCCACGGACGCCTTCTCCAGCAGCACCACCGGTTGGTACTCGCCGTCGCCTTCCCTGATGGCCGGCTTTGATCCAAACGGACCCGATGAAGTCGGCACCGATATTGTGATTTATTTTTCGCCTGCTGAAGAGCGACATCAGGGCCGTGCCAATGTGGTATTCCTCGATGGACACGTGGAGAGCCATACACTCCTGGAATTGGGCTACGTGATGACTCCCTACATTGCAACCGGCAGCCCGTTTAACGGCATGAACGTGGCGTGGCCGCAATACATTAAGAATACGTTGGTCAACCCGACCCCGGGCACGCTTCCCTTCGGCACCGTTTCAGCCCAAAGCGCCAGCGGCAACGGGACGGTCACGGACGTCAGCAACAATCGTCTCTTTACGGGAAGCGGCCGCGATGAGGCCTTATCGAAATACTTCAATGTGCAGTAGTCACCTGTAGGGCCGGCTGTGCCGGCCGCTGCTGACAACAAAGTCCATTTCGGCCGGCACAAGCCGGTCCTACAAGATCTGATCGCTAAGCCCCCGGCGGTTCCCGCCGGGGGCTTAGTTGCGCCATCGTAAGGAATCTCGTATGAGCCAAGCGTCGGACGCGGATCGTTACCTGATCAAGCAACCGAAACTGAGGTTGGCTTGCAAGAGGTGCGGGGCGGCCGGGCTGATTCCGTTGCCACAGCTTGACCGTCTGCTGTTTTGCAATGCCTGCCGGGTTTGCTATCGGGTCGAACGTGCCGGTCTCGTCGAGGTTTTGCCACCCCAGGAGGAGAGTATCAAGGTGGCGGTGCGCACGAATTCGTCAGCGTGGCGGGAGCACCGCGCCGTGATTCGCGAGCACCCTAGCATCGGAAAGAGGCTGCGCAGTGCGGCGATCGACTTTGTCTTCGTGGGCTGGGGACGCTGGTTGGCTGCCGCAAGTCTGACGTTAATCCTTGTGGCCGCGAGTTTCAGCGGCGCGACTGTGCCCGCTTCGACAGCGCCGACGGCCCTTCCCGCATTGCTGGACGATCGGGCAGTCCTTTGGACGACCGCGCTGGCCCGCCGTGACATGGCCACTTTGACCGGGCTGACCGATCCCTCGCAACACAGGGCACTGAGGATCTGGCTCGCCCATGGCTCCGGATTGCCCACGCCGTCAGAAGCAGGGACGCCGCTAGAAGCCGCGATTTCGAAAGTCGTTGCGAATCCCAGCGACATGGCGCATGCCAAAGTCAGCACGAGATTATCACAAGCAGGGGGCGCCCCGCTGATGATCCGGGAGGATTGGGTGAAAATCGGAGAAGCCTGGTATTTTCAACCGCCCAGGCTGCGGTCCGTGATGCCGCCTGTTAATAGGAAGTGACGGCTGACGTTCTTCAGTTTACGCCGACCACTCCCCATTAATAGTATCAGCCAGTTTGTCAGATTATTATCTGCCGGTGCATCCTGCCCGATCCATTTGCTAGCGAGCCTTCTGCTAGCATTCGTCTTTGTGGAAGTCTGGTTTTACTCGCTTGCCTCAGTCTACCGATCTTACAGGATATGTCGGCATTAGTTTGGCATTTCGTCCTGTCGTTCGTCGGCGATATTGGGGGGAGCATGTCGAGAAAGTCACGCAGTCCGGCCTGGCCCTTTCTGAGCATTCTGGCGTGCCTGTTCGTGTTAAGCATTACGGCGCCTCGCGCTTGGGAACGCATTGCTCACACGAAGTTGGCCCAACCGGGTACGCATTGTCAGCAGCACGACGATACGTCCGTCGCAAGCGGTGGCTGCCTCGACGTTTCGCCCCCGATGGAACCGCAGGCTACCCGGTTGACGACGTCGGAGCCTGCCCAAGAACAACCGCCGTTTGTAAACTCGCAGCCGCCAATCGCGGCGGTCCCAATCCCGGCAGTCGTCCAGTCCGCGCCCTCGGCGCGAGTAATTGAAATGCCCGCGGCGGTCGCGGCTCCGACACCCGTGGCGGTCGCCCCGGCATTCGGCAACCGGGTGGTCGAGGATCCATTGCTGCTCGCGGTCCGGCTGCTGCCGGAAAAGCTCTTCGTGGACGAAGTTCTCGTACCCCCTCCCGCCCTGCAATCCGTCGAGCGTGAGTCCGCGGATCAAATCTGGACGATGCCGTCCACGCTGCTCGATCAACTAACGGACCTGTCCAAAGTCGCCGCTTGCCGAACTTGGGCCGAAGACGTGCGCGGCCAGATTCAATCCCTGTCGGAAACTCCCCTGCCCGCAGCGGCGGATTCCCGAACTAGCGCGCTGGAGGAATTGGCGGCACTTGTCGGCACGGGTCGACAGTTGGCCGGCAAGCTCGAAGACCCGGCGCAGCAAACGCAGTTCTTGCGAGCTCACTACGCGCTCGAAAGACGGCTCGCGATCTGGCGGCAGATCATCAAGCCAACGGAAGCCGGCCCGGCCGAAGCCAGCACCACCCCAACCAGTACGTCCGCCCAGCGCGTCTCCGCCAAGATCAAAGAACTTGAAACGTTGATGGCTTCCAGCGAGGCGGGCAACGGCTGGCGGGAGTATCTGCAACTCGATCGGCTCAACGAAGTGGCTCGCGACCCGAACCACGACACCGTCGAGCGGCGCCGATTGGCTCGTCAGATTCTCGATCGCCTGGCGCGGGCTCGCGCTTCCCGACAGCAGCGGAACTTCGTGGCCGACGGGCCGCTGGCCACGCTAGGCACCGAATTACAAAGTTGGATGCCGAGCCCGTCAGCCCACAACGCTTGCTCTCTCGGCTGGAAACCTACGAGCGGACCGGCCTTTCGAGCGATGCCCAACTCCTCGCTGTCGACTGCCGTTGGTTGGGTTGGTCGGACCATCGTGCGGACCGGCAAATGGCCGGCGAGGTCGACGAATATTATCGCAACGCGAATCTGCGGGTTGCGATCACGGGCACTCTGGTGAATCGCTTCTTGCCGCAACCCTGCGCCATCAATACGCCGATCTCCGACACATTGATCGGCGTGCCCGTGCGAGGCCGAAGCACGACTTGGACGCAGCTTTCCTTGCGGCTGGTGCCGGACTGCGCGGCGCGTTCGCCTGGGGCTCGAAGCCACGGGAATCGTGGCCTCGGATACGACCAGCAGCAGCGGCCCGGCGACTTTCTACAACAATGGCACGTCGACATTTCTGGTCCAAAAATTATATGTGCTTGGTCCCAAGGGGCTGCGAGATTGGCCGGCGGTTGCCGACGCGCACAGCGGCAACAACCTGGTGTCGCTGGAGACCGAATTCGACGGCATCCCGGTCTTCGGCCCACTGGTCCGCTCCATTGCCCGCTCGCAATTCGAAGATTCACAGCCCGAAGCGCTGGGCGAGGCACAACAGAAATTGGCTCTCCGGGCGCGAACCCAGTTCGACAACGCCGCCAACCAGCGGATGCAGGAGGCGCAGGCCAGTTTTCATCAGCGGTCCCTAAGGCGGGCCGAGCAACTGGGAGTCGACATCACGCCCATTTCATTCGCTACGACCGACGAACGCGTTGTCGTGCGTCTGCGGATCGCCAGCGACCAACAATTGGGTGCGCATACACCAAGGCCGCGGGCGCCGTCGGATAGCCTGGCCAGTTTGCAATTCCATCAGTCGGTGGTCAACAACCTACTGGACCATCTAGACCTGGCGGCCCGGAAATTCGCATTGGCCGATTTGTTCCAGTGGATCAACAACAAGCTGGACAGGCCGCAGACGCCGTTGCCGGAAGACCTGCCCGACGACGTCTTCATCACGTTCGCCGCGAAAGATCCGGTCAGCGTGCGATTCACCAGCGACCGTGCGGAACTATGCCTGACCATGACCGAGTTGACGCAGGGACGAAATCACTGGCGCAATTTCACCGTGCGCGCCAGCTACCGGCCTGAAACCCAGGAGTTGCAAGCGGGCTTCCTACGAGACAGCGGCCTCCGCTTGGAAGGCGAGAGCATCAAGGGCAAACCCGAGTTGTTGCTGCGAGGCATTTTCAGCCGCGTCCTGTCGTCCAACCGGCGTGTGCAATTGATCGCGGACAAGTTCATTAACGACCCGCGCACGAAAGACCTCGCGATCACGCAATTCGTGGTCGACGACGGCTGGATCGGCCTGGCCTGCGGACCCAAGCGGCCGGATTTGAATGCCCGCCGCCCGACCGAACTCGAAGCCAGCCGAGGGGCCGAGCCGTCGCAGAGTCACTAGTTGATTGGGATGGATCAGGGCAGCAGGTCGTGAGAAAGCGGGTCGAAGAAATGCTGCTGGCACGTTTCCCATTCTTCTTGCTTTCCTGCTTCCTTATAAAAAATCTTTGCCCCCCTGCGGCGATCGATGCCTAAGCACGTTGCACGCTGCTAAAATGGCGGCCAGTCCGAGCCTGGATCGGTTCCAGCCCCAACCCCAAGGGGAAAGGTCGCATGAAGCGTAACATCTTGATCTCTGCCGTGCTGATTCTCTTCGCCGCCGGCGCCGCCCGGGCCGATAAACTCGTCCACGTTGCCGGTGGCGACGGTCCCGACAACTCATCGGCGTTGCAAGCCGGGCTGATTCAGCCCTTCGGCGTGGATTTCGGTCCGAACGGCACGATTTACATCGTCGAAATGCAGGGCGGCGAGCGGCTGCGGGCCATTGATGCCAAGGGAAATCTCGTCACCTTGGCCGGCTCGCTCAAGGTGCGGGGCTACAGCGGCGATGGTGGACCGGCCCGCGAAGCAACGTTCAACGGCATGCACAGTCTGGCTGTCGGCGCCAACGGTCACGTGTACCTCGCTGACACCTGGAACAACTGTGTCCGCGTGTTTGACCCGCAGACCGGCCAGGTCAATCTCTTCAAAGGCCGGCCAATGCCATTGCCTGCGGGCACCCGGCAGGCTCCGCCCAACGCCGAATTGGGCGGCGTGTATTGCGTGACGTTCGAGCCGACTGGCAAGCAGCTTTACATTTGCGATCTTGATCGCAAGCGGATCTTCCGGGCCGATCCCGAGTCCGCCTCGATGACACCCATTGCAGGCACCGGCAAGAGGGGCCACCCGCTCGGCGGCCAACCGGCCGTCGAGCAGCCTTTGGTCGATCCGCGGGCCGTTGCCGTGGACCGTCAGGGAAACGTCTACATTCTGGAACGGGGCGGCCATCAGTTGCGGGTCGTGGGATCTGACGGCAACATTCGCACCGTCGCAGGCACCGGAAAAGGCGGAACGGCAGGCGTCGGCGGTCCGGCCCTTGAAGCGCAGATGAACGGGCCGAAGCATCTGTGCATCGACCGGGACGACTCGGTGTTGATTGCCGACACCGAAAACCACCGCATTCTCCGCTACCTGCCGGGCAAGGAAGTGATCGAGCTGGTGGCGGGCACCGGCCGCAAGGGGCGCGGGGGTGTCGGGGGCGACCCCAAGCAGGCGGAATTCTTTCAGCCGCACGGCGTGATCGTTTATCGCCCCACCGGCGACATCTATATCTCCGACGCGGGCAACGACCGCGTTCTGAAAATCATCCGCGATTGAGAGAAATTTAAAGAAACTGTCTTCACAGCTAGCTCGTCAAACGGGGGTCGCTTGAGTTTCTTGGGAGCCCGCGAATTTCTTGGGAGCACGCAGCGCCAGCAAGGGCACTCCTCTCAAACGTCGCGTTCAGGCCGAATCCTTTTTGAACGCGGACGAAAAAATGGGCATAAATTCGTATCCGCAGATCCTGGCATTGTAGCCTAAAAGTGGGCGCGACATGCTAGCCCACGGAAAATCGCAGCGCCAACCCTAGGTCTCGGCGACGAAGGCCCCACAGCCCTTTGCGGCACCGCTGCCCCCTCTCGCCTGTGGCTTGCGGCTTGCCGTAATGGCTCATTTTTTCGCCTTTATGGCTCGGCCAGGCATTGCTAGTGCCCCGTCCAGGCTAAATATTCGGGTTGCCAGAACCGTCGATTTTGGAGAATCTCCGCGTCAACACGGAGGTTCCAATGAACAAAAAGTATATCGTGCGGCTCACGGACGAAGAACGGGCGATTTGCGAGGCGACCATCAAGAAGGAAACGGGCAAGTCGGAGAAACTGCGCCGGGCTACCATCTTGCTCAAGGCCGACGCCGACGGGCCGGCTTGGGATGACGCCAGGATCAGCGAGGCGGTCGGTTGCAGAACGCGGACGGTCGAGAACGTACGGCAAGCAATTGTCCTCGAAGGCTTCGAGGGGGCGCTGTTTCGCAAGAAGCGAGCGACGTCGCCGACGCCGAAGTTGCTTGACGGCGCGGCCGAGGCGAAGTTGATCGCCCTGCGGTTGGGCAAGCCGCCCGCCGGCTTCGGTCATTGGACTTTGCGGCTGCTGGCGGATCAAATGGTGGAGCTGGAGATCGTGGAATCGATCAGCCCCGAGACGGTCCGTCAGACGCTTAAAAAAACGGCATGACCAAGCGGAAAATCGAGTACTGGGTGATTCCTCCTGACGCCGACGGCGAGTTCGTCGCCAGCATGGAGGAGGTGTTGGAGACGTACCAAAAAGCCTACGATCCCAACTGCCCCGTCGTGTGCATGGACGAGCAACCGGTGCAACTCATCGGCGAGACGCGTGTGCCGATCCCGGCAACCAAGGAGCATCCGGAGCGGGTCGATTACGAATACGAACGGAGGGGGACTGCCAGTATCTTCATGTTCGCCGAACCGCTCTCCGGCTTCCGCCAAGCGACGGCTCGGCCGCGCCGCACCAAGGACGATTGGGCTCATGAAGTCGCCCATTTGCTGGACACCCGCTATGCGGGCGGCGAGGGAATCACGTTGGTCTGCGACAACTTGAACACGCACACCAAAGGGGCGTTCTACGAAGCGTTTCCGCCCGAGAAGGCCCGTGACTACGTGAGGCGGATCCATTTCGTTTACACACCCAAGCACGGCAGTTGGCTCAACGTCGCGGAATGCGAGCTGAGTTGCATGACAAGCCAATGCCTGTCGGACCGACGGATCGGCGACCTCGCGACGCTGCAATCCGAAATTGCCGCCTGGTCAACCCGCGTCAACGCGAAGCAACGAGCCGTCGATTGGCAATTCACGATCGACAACGCGAGAGTCAAATTGAAGCGGCTCTACCCGAAAATTTAGTCTGGACAGGGCACTAGCCTGAATCGCATGAGAAACGAACATGAACCCCAATGTCAATCTCGTGCGCCGCGGCCAGGCCAACCAGCGGACCCGAAGTGGGCGGCTTTCGTAGCCCAGTTACGAAGGATCCATCAGGGACCCGGCTCTTATGCGGATCGCGTACAACGGGCTGTCGGGCTCGTGTGCGACGTATTTTCTTCCGGTCCGCGCATCGCCAGCAACCCTTCCCTGGAGAGTGCCGAATCCGCTGCCAGGCCTGACAGGGCGTCTCGTTGGGACGATCCCAAGGTTGCCGCACAGCTCTTGCTGGACAATTCGTCATCACTCGTATGCGAGCCCTTGATGGCGTATGCCCGGGCACGGCGAGAAGCCCTTGAAGCGGCGGCCCAATCGCTCGAAGCCGAATGGGACCCCGCGAAGCATCCGCGCGGCGGCGAAAATCCAGGCTGGTTTTTGCCGACAACCGGCGCCGGCGGCTCGTCCGGCAACCACTCCGCCGGGACAGCGACGGCGAAAGTCCAAGCGGTCAGGTTCTCGAAGAAGCCGTGCCCGCCGGCTGCGAAAACCAAATCCCCTCTCCTGCCGAGCGCGGCGCCTTCGCAACCCAAGCCAAACGCGCCGCCACCCCAAGCAACTCCCCCGAAGGGGACAAAAGACAACGAGTACCAAGGGCTCGGATCCTGGGAGTTTCAATCCGAAGAAGAAGCCTTCAAGTTTTTTGAAGACCTGCTTCCGGCGGAAGACCGGCCGCCGAGATGGAAGGCGAAGGTCGCACTCGGCTGCGTCGGGCTTAATTCATTGCGATGCGGAGATCCCTCGGGCTTCGCGAATCCCTCGGTGGCTCAAGACACCTTCATGCGCAAGGATGCTGAGACGTTCAAGAGCAAAGCGGCTGCTGAAAAACGCCTCGCTGATCTGCAGAAGAACAATCCGGGAAAGACGTACTATCTGGTGGCAATGCAAATCAATGCGACCGACACAGGGATGAAGAAGTTTGATAGTCTCGGCGATGGACCGTTCAAGCACGCGGATCTTCACGGTATCATCGATCCTACGCAACTCGGACAATTCAATTTCGCCACGAAGCTGCCACTCCCTAACGGCCAGTCGTGCTGGGAGTGGATGAATCACAACCTGAAGTTTAGCAACGACGAGCCACCAGCCGTTCGCCACGGAGAAACCTTGCCGAAAAACTATGATGCGACGTTTTATATCGTTGTCGAAAAGAAACCATGGAAACGCTAAAGGTCTTGCCACGAAACCCGAAATCCCTATCGCCATTGACGAGCAACCGCCCGAATGCAACTTAAGGAGATGATTCATGCGGACGATTTTCTCTGTCGCGATTCTTGTGTGGACAACTGGTCTTATAGGCTTGATCCATTTCGGCGGCAGCAGAGCACTCGAATCAAGGGTGCTCGCGGATGATACGAGCCAATCTATGGCGAAACGATTGGAGTGTCGGTTGCCCAAAGTCGACGAGATCACCTCAATGGTGGCCGAGGCGTACTGCCATCCACTGGGCGGCCGCGACATTCCGCAGTTTGAAGTGCCCAGAGAGCTGTATGCCGAAGTGCTCAAGCACTTCGAGGAGAGCAGATACGACGAAGAAGTCGGGGTAAGACTGGATGGATGCGAAATAGGCAGCATTCGCATGAAGCTCGAATATGGCTGCGTGCGAATCTGCTGGTTCATGGTGGGTTCAAAGGCAAGACTGCATTTTTCGTGTGACGGCCGCCGCTACGTTCATGTCGGAAAGCGATTTGCGAATGATGAAAATCTCACGATGTACCAATACATTGCTCGAATGCACGACGCCGAACGGGACAAGTCGGATGCGGATACGAAGCGTAGTAGCGAAACGCAGAAGGCCCTTGAATCCCCTGGTTGCGCATTGATGCGAGCTCGTTGCGGGCGTGTCGAAAAGTTGGGCTTTAATCGTTGATTCCATTGGAGCACAATCGTCCAAATGCAGATCAAAGGAGACGATACATGCGGGCGATTTTATTGGGTGCGATTTTTGCATCGGCAGTTGCTCTTTTAGAGCTGTCCCACTTCAGCGGAAGCAGGGCATTCGAAACAAGGGTGCTCGCGGACGATTTGAAGGAGCCCGCAGCAAAACTACGGGAGTGTCGGTTGCCCAAAGTCGACGAGATCACCTCAATGGTGGCCGAGGCGTACTGCCATCCACTGGGCGGCCGCGACATTCCGCAGTTTGAAGTGCCCAGAGAGCTGGATGCCGAAGTGCTTAAGCACTTCGAGGAGAGCAGAGCCGACGACAGAGTCGGCGGAAGATTTGATGGATGCGAAATAGGCAGCATTCGCATGAAGCTCGAATTTGGCTGCGTGCGAATCTGCTGGTTCATGGTGGGTGCAAAGGCCAGGCTGTGTTTTTCGTGTGACGGACGCCGCTACGTTCGTGTCGGAGACGAATTTGCGGACGACGAAAACCTAACGATGTACGCCTATTTTGCGCAAATGCAACACATCGAACAGGACAAGGCTGATGCGGAAAAGAAGCGTAGCAGCGTAACGCCGAATGCTTTCGAGTCGCCAGGCAGCACATCAATTCAAACTCGTTGCGGGCGAGTGCCGCAGCGGGCGAGGATGTGCTCCTTACGTCCCGTAGCGGCCTCAGTCGGCTATTAACCAGTTTGCTCGGCCCGGCCCGTTTGCAAGCTAAGGAGATGACGCATGCGGACGATTTTCTCTATCGCGATTTTCGCGTCGGCAACCGCTGTTTTGGGCTTGTCACCCTTTGGCGGAAACACGGTATTTGAAACAAGCGTGCTCGCAGATGACTTACGCGACTCCGCGATAAAACCCAGAGTGTGTCGGTTGCCCAAAGTCGAAGAAATCACCTCAATGGTGGCCGAGGCGTACTGCCATCCACTGGGCGGCAGCGACGTTCCGCAGTTTGAAGTACCGAGAGAGCTCTATGCCGAAGTGCTTAAGCACTTCGAGGAGAGTGAAGCCTATGACAAAGTCGGTGGACCACTAGATGGATGCGAAATAGGCAGCATTCGCATGAAACTCGAATATGGCTGTGTGCGAATCTGTTGGTTCATGGTGGCCGCAAAAGTCAACCTGCATTTTTCGTGCGATGGCCGCCGCTACATTCATGTCGGAAAGCAATTTGCGGAGGATGAAAATCTTACGATGTACGCCTATATTGCGCAAATGCAACACGTCGAACAGGACAAGGCTGACGCGGAAAAGAAGCGTAGCAGCCTAACGCCGAGTGCCGTCGAGTCCCCAGGCAGCACGTCAATTCAAACTCGTTGCGGGCGTGTGCCTACGCGGGCGAGCATGTGCTCCTTACGCCCCGTAGCTACCGCAGTCGGCTATTAACGATGCATCCAGAAGCAAAATCAGTAGGGTAACTTCATGCCCCGTGTCTCAGAGTTCTTTACTCCGATCCCCCGCGCCCAGCGGCCGCGAAATTCCGCGGCGGGGTACTTTGAAATGTTCTTGCGCATTTTGTCCTGAACGATTTCCGACAGGTCCAGGCCCAGGCTGTTCGCCAGCGCCAGCGCGTAGCAGACGACGTCGGCCAGTTCTTCGCCGACAGCCGTCAGCTTGGCGGGATCCTGGCTGACGGCGGCGGCTTCCGTGGGCGTGAGCCACTGAAAATGCTCCATCAGTTCGGCCGCTTCGATCGCCAGCGCCATCGAGAGATTTTTCGGCGTGTGGAACTGCTGCCAGTCGCGCTCCGCCACGAACTCGGCCATCAATCGCTTGAGCGCGTCGATAGTCGTTTGCTGATCGCTCATCAGCGGAAGACCTCGCCCGTCGCGATGCCGGGGTATGACTCGCCCGAGTGTGGCAAGCCCCGCGACTGTGGCGGAATCGTCGCAGGCTCGGATCGCAGCCGATATCCTTCGGAGAGTCGTAGCGACAGTTCCAGGGCCATCATGTCGGCCCGGGTCATCACATGCCGGGCACTGCGATTGCCCAGTCCGCGGATCATCTCGCTCAGCGCCTCGGTGTGCAATTGCAACGCCGCCGGGGCCGTCACCTCCGCTTGAATCAGCAGATCGGCCAACTGGGCGATATCGCGCCGCAGATTGCCCGAGCCCATGATCACGTGCGCGACGCAATAGGTCGCGGTAGTGGTTGGTCAGCGGTTCGGGAAGCCGGCTCACGGCTTGCGAGCCGGCTTCCCGTTGTTCCGCGGTGCGCTCGGCAGGGTGGCATTCATCCGCGCCACCGGCGGAGTATTCGTACCAGGTTTTCACGAGGATGCGCTGCTCGCTGAGCAGGTGTTCCGCTTCACGCTGTTCGTGTTGTAAGCGGTGCTGCTCGGCCTGCCGCAAGCGGCGGTTCTCGCGCAGCAACTGACGGTGTTCGATTGCCCGGGCTACCAGCCAGAGGAGCCCGCGCGTGGTGGCGGTGGCTACGCAGACATACGCATCCGCGCCGACCTCGAAGCTCAGCGGAGACATCTCCGCTTCGCTGGCGGCTCCCAGGACAATGAGCGGTTCCTCGTTGCCGCCTGCCCGTAAACCCTCGACGATCTCCAGGGCATCGAGCTGGCCGGGCTCATGGCTAAGCAGCACCGCATCAAACACCTGCTCGCCCAGACGCGCCAGGCCTTCGCCCGGAGTGGACGCTTGCTCCAGGTGGACGCGGGTGGCACTGTCGGCGGCCAAAGCCTCGGCGAGCCACGCCCCGGTGCGCCGCGACGTGGTCATGAATAGACAGCGAACCCGGTCAGGCAGGCTGCCCGACGGGCCGTGTGAAGCTGGACCAGTGAATTCGTGACCGGCGAAAGCCATGCCTTTTGAGAGCCAAGAGATTCATGGAATCGAGGCCGTAGCGGGGGCGCACTGTACTGTCACTGGCGAAATGCGTCAAGTTCGCGTGGCCCGGCACTTCCCACAATTTGGCGGTTTGAATTGCCTGCCATGTGGGTACATCCCGCCATAATGTCAAGCACCCTCGGTGCCTGACCTATAACGGCGGCCCTTCCGACCCCTCTTCGTCCCCGCACACCGACCTCGCGGGCGCGACTTGACTCGGGGCCAGCCGTAGGCGGAAATGGTGGACGTGCCGGATTTGAACCCCTTTTCCGCCGGCACGGCACCGAAGACCGCCTCTCAACAGTCAGGCGAAACTCCACCAGTAAGCATCCAGAGTGCGCATCATGAAACGGCGATGCTTCCGCAACGCGTGCTCCTTCCTGCTAACGGGAGCCTTGGTCTGTCTGCGGGCCGAAGCGATATTCGGCGCAGGACGCGACCGCGGCTCCCGCCGTGCGTCCCAATATCGTCGTGATTATCGCGGACGATCTTGGATTGGGGGATAATTCGGCTTTTGGCACGTCCGACATTCAGACGCCCCATATCGACCGGCTGTTTCACGGCGGGCTGACGTTCGATAATTTTTACGCCAACTCCTGCGTCTGCTCGCCGACTCGGGCGGCATTGCTCACGGGTTGCTATCCGGACCGCGTGGGCGTGCCCGGTGTCATTCGTCACACGCCTCAAGACTCCTGGGGCTATCTGGCCCCCGACGCGGTGCTGTTGCCGCAGGTGCTGAAGCCGGCCGGCTATCACTCGGCCATTGTCGGCAAATGGCACCTTGGCCTCGCGTCTCCCAACACGCCGACCGAGCGAGGCTTCGATTTCTTTGACGGTTTTCTCGGCGACATGATGGAGGATTATCGAACGCACCTCCGCGGTGGCTACAATTTCATGCGCCGCAACAAGGAGGTCGTCGATCCGACAGGGCACGCAACCGATCTGTTCACCGACGGCGCCTGCGCGTATCTCGAGGAACGCGCGCGAGCCGGCGGGCCGTTTTTTCTGTATCTCGCCTACAATGCCCCGCACGATCCGATTCAGCCGCCTGCCGAGTGGCTCGCCAAGGTCAAGCAGCGTGCCCCGGACATGAGCCATCAACGCTCCGGGCTCGTCGCCCTCATCGAGCACATGGATGCCGGCATCGGCCGAGTGCTCGCCGCGCTCGATCGATTAAAACTCTCCGACACAACGCTGGTCATCTTTACCTCCGACAACGGCGGGCTGCTGCGGCTTGGAGCGAACAACGGTCCCTGGCGCAGCGGCAAGACGCATATGTATGAAGGTGGACTGCGCGTTTCCGGGGCTGCGTGCTGGCCCGGCAAGATCCGGCCCGGCAGTCACACGCCGCGCACTGCCCTTTCGATGGATATCTTTGCCACGGCGTGCGAAGCGGCCGGCGTCAAACCGCCGCCAGGCATTGACGGCGTGAGCTTTCTGCCCACGCTACTCGGCCAGCAGCAGCCGGAAACCGAGCGAGAGCTGTACTTTGTCCGTCGCGAAGGGGGACCCGAATACGGTGGCAAGACCATCGAGGCGCTCCGCCGCGGCGACTGGAAGCTGATTCAAGACAGCCCTTTTGCTCGTCAGGAGCTCTATAACCTGCGCCAGGATCCGGGCGAGACGACCGACTTGGCCGGAAAAGAAAAGAAAATATTCCAAGAACTGGCCGCGGCGCCTCCGCCGGCACATTCAACGCGGCGGCCAGGTTCTCTGGCAATCAACGCAGTCGGAAGAGCTTGAAGAGAGACCGGCGACGAGCCGTTAGCGGCCGAGAATGGCCAAATCTGCGAACCTTATTGAGATCACGGGTTCATTCCGCGCGGAAGAAGAAGGTAGACGCGTTACGGCAAGCGCTTCGCACGGTTATGGGCAGTCACGGCCGCCCAGCGGCGCGACGGGAGGCATCATGGCTGGACGCCGGGTGTCGACGGGGTGAATCGGGCCGGGCGAGCGTTCAACCTCTAAGATGCCCGCCGGGAAGCCCAAGGCGCGGTAAAGTCGAAACTGGGCGCGATTGTAGTCGCTCACCGCAGTGAAGTAATTGTCGTAAGCCGTAGCCAACTGCTGCAGGGCCGCAACCACTTCCTGCGGACGATTGACCAGCACCAGAACATCGCCGAAGCGAGTCGTTTCGCTGAGTCCTTTCAGGTTGCCCGCGAAGGATATCTGTGCCTGCGCGACCCCCGTTTCCGCTTCCCTGACGCGGATGGCGGCCGATTCTAATTGAGCATGCGCCCGGGCGACCTCGGCGGCGACCATGTCTTGAATCCGAAACATCTCAATGACGGTCTGTTGCTGCTCGGCCTCGCGCTCCCGCACGATCGCGCGGTTTCCGTACCCCATGTTGTTCAGAGCCCATAGCAATTGCACGTTGACGTCGCTGCGACCGGTCGTCGACACGCCTGATCCGTTGAGATTGGATTGAAAGAATCCGCCCATCAGATAGCCGCCGGGAGCCGTTTGCCCCCCATCGCCCATGATGAGCACGCTGGGTATCAGCGGCCGCATGCGCTCCTGCTTGAGCCGCGCCAGCGCAGCCTGCACCAGGGCTTGCTGGGAGGCGAGCTCCGGTCGGCTGGTCAGGCCAATCGGGATCAGCTCGTCCACGGATTCTTTGGGAGATATCAGGGTGACTTGCAGATTCGGTGGTTCGAGGGGCATGACGAGCGCCGTCGGATCAAGACGCAAAGCGCGGGTCAAATCCGCGCTGGCCATTCCCCAATCGCCCTGCGCCATCGCAAACGACTGGTTAAGGCTGGCCAGCAAGGCATTCACGCGATTGACCTCGATCGCCGGGACCAGCCCCGCTGTCAGCGCGTTGACGGTTTTCCATAACGCCTGACCTTTATCCAAAGCGTCGCGATAGCCGAGCAAGCGGCCGCGCGCCTGTTGCACGGAGTAGTACGCCTCGGCGACATTCAGCAGGGCATCGTTCCGGGCCCTTTGCACATCGAGGTCGCGCGCGCGCAGGACCTGCCGCGCCGCCAACGGAGCGTAGATTGCGTCCGTGGTGGCAAATTGGACGATCGGCCCGGCGCCGACCATCAACGTGTTTCGGTCGGTAATCGAAAACGTCCCCGACTGACCTTGAGCGCCGCCATCATGTTGATAGTAACTCGGCCCCATGTACAAATTCGGCAACCAGAGTACCCGCGCCCGTTCCAACTCGGTGGCTGCCACTTGCGCGCTCACTTGAGCTGCCGAAATGACCAGCGGCCGGGCCCCGGAGAGCCGCAAGGCCGTAGCCAGGTTGATCGGCAGCGGACCGCGGCCGGAATGGGGTTCGACCGGCGGCAGCCGCATCGGAATATTGTCACTGGAAAAGGTGGGACCCTGAAGTATGTTACGCGGGCCGGAGCGGTGCACGGGGATTGCGGGCTGGCTTGGACCGGGGCGGGAGCCGGAATGGTTTCCGAAGGCGGTTCACCCGCGCTGAGTTCAAACGACAGGAACACGCTGATCATGGGTAGGGCCGCCTTCAGCGCAAGCCGACGCCATCTTGCCGCCTTGGGCAAAGTCAACGGTTCTCATAGAGTGGTACTTCGTGCGTCTGGCGACTGAGCGGACATCGCGGGCCCTGGCCTTTCATTAAAATCGACACACGCAGCACGATCGTTTGAATCCGCTCAGCGGGGACGGTCCATTTTGCCAGAAAACCTGTCACGATTGGGACTTCGCCGCATCCGGCAAATGCTTCGTAATAGGCATTGTCGACCCAATCCCCCAGGCGATTGCGAATCTGTAAGCTGGCACCTCGATTGGGCTGGTGGAATCAGGCAACTCTTTGCTAAATGGCAGCTTAATGCGAAGATGGCGAATTGCATGCCAAGCGTTCTCTCCTTTACCGCGCCGATCTACTGACGCCGCAAAAAAGCTGAGTCGACTGTGGCAGCGCACGGCGGCCGGAACCCAGGAGCTCCATTCGTGAATCCCATCGATTTTGCGCTGCGTCATCCCATTAGCATGATGATGGCGATGGTGGCTCTGATTGGCGGCGGCGGCCTGGCGATCGATCGGATGCGAATGGACATCTTTCCGCCGTTCGATCTGCCACAGATCTATGTCATCCAGAACTTCAACGGCATGAGCCCCGCCCAAATGGAGGGGCTGATCGTCAACCAGTTCGAGTTGAATTTCCAGTATGTAGATGGCATTAAGAACGTCGAGTCGAAAAGCATTCAGCAAATCGCGATTATCAAGCTCTCCTTTTATCCCGGCACCGACATGGCCCAGGCGATGGCCAATGTCGTGGGCCAGGCCAATCGTGCCCAGGCCTTCATGCCGCCCGGCGTGCTGCCGCCGCAGATCATGCGGCATGGATGCCGGCAGTTTTCCGGTCGGTTACCTGGTGCTGACCAGCAAGACCGAATCCTTGGGAACGCTGGCGGACCTGGCCCAGCAGCGCATTCGTCCGCTGTTGCAATCGAACGTGCCGGGAACCGTCGGCACGGCCCCCTTTGGATCCAACGTGCGCTCGATTGTCATCAATCTCGATCCAGATCGGCTCCGTTCGTACAACTTGACCCCGGAAAATGTGGTGATCGCTTTGACCACGCGGCAACATGATCGCCCCGTCCGGCAATTTGTATATTCAGGACCAGATGCCGCTGGTTCCCATGAACGCGATGATTACGGACATCCAGGGCTTCGGGTCGATCCCCCTGCGCACGGGCCGCAATGTCTATATCCGCGACGTCGGTACGGTTTCGGACGCCACTGATCTCAACTTCGGCTATGCGCTGGTCAACGGCCTACGATCGATTTACATCCCGGTGGTCAAGAAGAACACCGCTTCGACGCTGACCGTGGTCGAACAGATTCACGCTGCCATGGCCACCTTCAAGAACGTTTTGCCCGAGTCGGTGGACGTCAAATATGAATTCGACGAGTCGCCGACGGTGAAGGAAGCGATTCGTAGCGTGGCGACCGAAGGGCTCATCGGCGCCACGCTGACGGGCCTGATGATCCTGCTGTTTCTGCACGACTGGCGCAGCATGCTGGTCGTGGTCTTCAATATTCCGATGGCTTTGCTGGGCTCGCTGACGGCGCTCTGGCTGACGGGCTGCACCATCAACATCATGACCCTGGGTGGCCTCGCCCTGGCGATCGGCATGTTGGTGGACGAGGCGACGGTCTCGATCGAAAACATCCACGTCCAAATGACGAAAACGTCGTCGCTGGCGCGGGCCGTCGAACGGGGAAGCATGGAAACGGCCGTGCCGCGCCTGCTCGCCATGCTCTGCATTCTGTCGGTGTTCATTCCGGCGTTCATCATGGCGGAACCGGTGCGCTCGCTGTTTTTGCCCCTGTCTTTGGCGGTGGGCTTCGCCATGATTACCTCGTACATCCTTTCCAGCACGTTGGTGCCCGTGCTTTCCGTGTGGCTGCTGAAACATCACGGCCATCTCATCGAGGAGGCCGAACATGACGCCAAGCCGGTTGAATCCCAAGCAGCCTCCACGCAGCCCGAACCGGCCGCATCACTAGCTCCGCCAGCGAGTCCTCGGGATGAGCCAGCGGATAGCCGATCCCAGAAAGGTCACCCTGAAAGCAGTTCGGCTTCGCACGGGATACCGCCAGGGGAACACGCGAAGGCCAAGGGCCCCGGATTGTTCGATCGCGTTCAAGCCGCATTTGGACGGCTGGTCGGCTGGATCATCGATTGGCGCTGGGTCGCGGTGCCGGCGTACCTGGTGGTCTCCGCCCTGGTGTTGGCATCTTCGGCTTGCAGCTTGGCACGGAGCTTTTCCCTCAAGTGGATTCCGGCGAATTCGTGCTCCGCTTCCGAACTCCGCCGGGCACGAATTACGAGATCACGCGCCAGGCCTGGGTGCAGTGCTTGCAGGTTATCGAGGAAGAGGTCAAGTCCGACAACATCTTGATCTCGATGGGCTTTGCCGGCCAGCAGGCGCCGAACTACGGCATGAACAACATGCTCTTGTTCATGCGCGGCCCCGACGACGGCGAAATGCGGGTGCAATTGCGCGGCGACAGCGGCGTCACGTCTGACCGAACTGCGGGAGCGGCTGCGCAAGAAGTTGCCCGAGCGCATCGTGCCTTGGCTGCAGAATGTTGCTCGAGCGCGAAGGCCTGTCGGCCGAACAGGCCGAGGCGCGAGCCCAACGCATGGTCTTTGGCTTCGAGCCGGGCGACGTCGTCAGCCAGGTCGATGAGCTTCGGCTCGCCGACGCCGATCGAGATCGTCGTGGCGAGTCCCAATCTGGCCGATGCGCGGGAGTACGCCACCCATCTCAAGGAAGAATTCAGCAAGATCCCCAGTTTGCGCGATGTGCAGATCCAACAGACGCTGGACTATCCGTCGGTGCCCATCACCATCGACCGCGAAAAGGCCGGCCTGAGCGGCGTAACGGCCGCCGACGTCGGACGCTCCGTGCTGGTGGCGACCTCCTCCAGCCGCATGGTGACTCGCAATTATTGGCAAGACCCGAAGAGCGGCGTCAGCTACCAGGTGCAAGTGCAGGTGCCGACTCGCCGCATGAATTCGGTGGCGCAGGTGGAGACGATTCCGCTGGAGCAAGCCGGCACCGGCTTGAACCTGATGCTGCGCGACGTGGCCCGCGTCGGAAAAGGCGTGATGCCCGGCGAGTTCGACCGCACCTCCATGCAGCGTTATCTCAGCGTCACCGCCAACGTCGAGGGGGAAGATCTGGGCCGGGCCTCCAAGCAAATCGAGCGGGCACTCGCGCAGGCCGGGAAGCCGCCTCGCGGCGTCAGCGTGATTACGCGCGGCCAGATCGCTCCCATGCAAGAGATGTTCAGGTCGCTGGCCATCGGGCTGGCGCTGGCGGTGGTCGTGATCCTGATACTGCTGACCGCCTATTTCGAAGCGTGGCGTTCGGCCGTGATCTCGCTGGGGGCCGTGCCCGGCGTGCTCAGCGGCGTGGCGCTGATCCTGTTCATCACGCGGCACGACGCTCAACATCGAATCGTTCATGGGCACGATCATGTGCATCGGCGTATCGGTTTCGAACTCGGTGATGCTGGTCACCTTCATGGCCCGCGATTGGGAGCGAGGGCTATCCGCGGTGGCGGCAGCCAATCAGGGGGCCAGCGAGCGGCTGCGGCCGATTCTGATGACGGCCTGCGCCATGATTGTGGGCATGGTGCCGATGGCGCTTGGCGCTGGAGGCCGGCAGCCAGATGGAAGCCCCCTTGGGCCGGGCGGTTGTCGGCGGCTTGTTCGTGTCCACCTTCAGCACGCTGTTGATCGTGCCCGCCATTTTTGCCGTCGTCGTGGGCAAGCGCAAATACGTTTCGCCTTCGCTGCATCCGGACGACCCCGAAAGTCCGCATTCGCATCCCAGCACGCGGCGGGTGCGACAACGGGAAATACTTAGGCAACTGGCCGAAATGATTTGGCCGCGTCAGGAGAGGGATCATGCATTCGAGAGTTGCGTTGTTTTCGGTAACACCTGGTTTTGTCTGCCTGGTTGCCATGGCCCTGTCGGGCTGTGAAAAACCGCCCGAGGCGGCGCCGCCGGCCCGCTTGAAGCCGCGCGTGCAACTGATCAAGCCGGAGCTGCGCAACGATCGTGCGCACGGTCTCTCAACCAGCATTCGTCAATGCCTTTGAGCAGACATCGATGTATCCCAAGATCGCCGGCTACATCAAACAGTGGACGGTTGACATCGGCGACCGCATCAAGAAAGACCAGCTCATGGCCGAGCTGTTCGTGCCGGAACTCGAAGCCGAACTGACACAAAAAAAGGCCCAGGCCGCCGAACAAGAGGTCTTGATCAAGGTCGCCGAAGAAATGGTGAAAGTGGCCGAGAACCGGCTGAAAGTCGCCGAGGCTCAGGTGGTCAAAGCCAAGGCGGATGTCGGGCAATATCAAAGTGCGGTCGAACGCTGGGAGTCGGAAGTGGAGCGACTCACCGGCCTGGTCGCGCAGCGCGTGGTCGATAAGCAAGTTCTGTCGGAGTCGGAAAAACAGCTTAAATCCAATATCTCGGCCCGCGAGGCGGCCCAGGCAGGCACGCTGGCCGCCGAGGCGCTCGAAGCGGAACGACGCGCGGACCTGGCCAAGTCGCGCGTTGACGTCGATGCCGCTCGGGCAAAGTACACGGTGATCGTGGCTGAAGTGCAGCGCTACGCCGCGCTGGCCAGCTATACCAAGCTCACGGCCCCATACGATGGCATCGTTGTCGTCCGCAATGCCAACACTGGAGACTTCGTGCAGCCCGCCGGGGGCGACCAATCCGCCTGCGCGCGACAATTCCGGCCAGGCGCCCGGCAAGGGGGCGGCAATTTATGTCGTGGCGCGCACGGACCAGGTCCGGGTCTTCGTGGATATTCCCGAAAGCGACGCCAATTATGTAAAACAAGGCACCAAGGCCAAAGTCAATGTTCAGGCCCTTGAGAATGCGGATATTGAAGCAACGGTGACGCGTACCTCCTGGTCGCTGAACGTTCAAACCCGCACGTTGCGAGCCGAAGTTGATCTCCCCAATTCCGACGCCAGGTTTCTGCCCGGCATGTACGCCAATTGCATGGTGGTGATCCAACGGCCCAATGTCCGTGCGTTGCCGATCGCGGCGATCACGCAGATGGGGAGTCAGAACTGCTGCTACTTGCTGGAAAACAGCAAAGCCGTAAGAACGCCCGTTCAGACCGGCCCCAACGACGGCAAGTGGATCGAAGTGGCCCAGAAACAGATCCAAGGCGAGTGGACCAATTTCCAAGGGGACGAACCGGTAATTCTGGGCGATTTCTCGGAAATCAGCGACGGCGCGACGGTTGACGTCGTCGAGCCGAAGCGCGGCGAGGATGACAAGGTGAAAGGGTGACGGGGTGACAAGGTGACGGGGTGACAAGGTGACGGGGTGACAAGGTGACTAAGGGAAGCACCTTCGATACGCCGGGTGCCAGTGCTGGCAGCCGGCATTTCCGGCAGAATCGGAATCTTCAAAGCGCACGTACCCGGCTGTCGATTAATGATGGTAGGAACGGACAGCTTTGCTGGATTCCGGGCCGGAAAGGTGCGCTAGACGTGAGACGTATTATCTGGATTGCATTGTGTGTGCTAGCTGGCGCCGGAGGTTGCTCGCCGGATACCCTGCTGCTCCGATCGGCTAATCATCCGCTCAGTTCCGACCGCACGGAGCGGCTTCCGCCCGTCGCCACGGGACCAATATGCAAAAAGACCATCTGGGAGCGGATTTTTCCTTCGGAAGACGAACGGCGGGCCCGCGCTTTGCCCGTGGATGATCGCTGGCATGGAGCAACGGGCGACGCCCCATAAGGGGTGAGGGGTTGGCCAAGTTTTTTCGTTCGGCGACGTTCCTGCCATTGCGTCGCGGCCTCTGCAATCACGAGCGCGATCACGAATCCTCTCGAAGATTCAAAACAGAAGAGTCCAAGGCACAGCGAGCGTGTCGCCATGCCTTGGACTCGTTCAGGCCAATCGAAATTCTGGTCGGGCCGTTTAGAAGGTGAAGTCCATTCGGCTGCCGAAGGACAGGACCGCTCCGTCGCCGAGAAAGCGGGAACCGTTCAAGGCCCCGGACGTCCCGGCAGCAGTAACCGCGGGGCCGTTGTTCAACAGCGAGCCCACGCCGTTAATCATGAATCGGGCGTTGGGATTCAAGAACCAGTTCAGGCCGAGCGTGAAGTCCTGCTCGTTGCCGCCGTTGAGACCTGCGGCGCCAGCAGCGCCACGGTTCGAGTTCAAGTCGAGCCAGTCATACCGAAAGCCGCCTTGCCAGGCGCCCCAGCCGTGACAGCCCGTGCCACGGGTGAAGAACGCGTTCTGCAAGGGGATCGTGCGGCCGAAAACTCCCGTCTGCCGGTTGTACACGCGGCTTTCACCGGTGAAGAAGTACATGGCTTGAACGTAGCCGCCCTGGGTGAGGACGTTTTTACCCAGCGACGCGCTGCCGGGGCTGCCGGGCTGGGCGGTGTAAGCCCCGCCGAAGAATGAATTGGTCCATTCCGCCTGAATGAGCAAGGAACCCCATTGAAAGGCAAATTCCGGGTCGATCAGGGTTTGGCTGCTCGTAAAGAAGTTGCCCGTATCGGCAAAGTTCGGATCGAGCGTCGCGGCAACGTTGCGGAGATCGCCCCGCGAGCGCATGCGGATATTGTCGAAGCCCGTGGCCTGCGACTGGTTCGTATTGAACGTCCGATATTCGCTGCCCACGCCTAAATGGAGCAGGTAGCGGCCGTTCGACACTTCGTCGTAAAAAGGCGTCCAAGTTCCGCGCAGGTTGTAGGTCCAGCTGTGATCGCCAAGATCGTAGGAAGCTCCCGAATCGTAGTTATTGTTCTTGTAGATGCCGGCGAAGTAATTGACATTCTGGTTGGCAATATTGTTGAAGAACGAAATGCCCGGCGTATAACCGTTGTTGTTGGGACCGTAGTAGGCGTCTTGGATGGGGGCACGTTCCATGAAGTCGGTGAATCGGGCACTTTCAATGTGCTCCATGCCGATCCAGTCCTGCTGGTTGCCGACGCGGACGTTGCCAAGAACCGGAAGGTTTTTGATCGTCATGAAAACCGTGGTTGGCGCAATATAGTTGAATGTGTTGCCGGACTGCGTGAGAGCGGCGCCGGTAGTGGGGTTAGTGCCGATGCTTCGCAACCCCGTGAGTGGCTGGTTGGCGTTTGCCGGATCGGAGTTCAGCAGCTGCTGGGCAAGGTCGACTTCGGAGATCCAGTCGATGTTCTCGTACATGGTCCCTTCGGCGCGAATACGGAGCCGACGGAATGCGACGCTGTCTGCCGTGCCTGCGCCGCCCGGGGTGGTGAGGCCGGGATTGTTGTTCCGCAGCGCGATGGAATCGAGGTTCACCAACCCGCCGATATGGGTCTTGAAGTCGCCGTTGGCGGTCGAGAAGGTGAGGCCGTCCGGCAGATACTTGCCAACCGCCGTTACGTTGCTGCCGACGACGTATTTCTTCACCCCCGGCGGATTGCCGGTGGCCGGCGGTGCTCCGGTATTCAGTTGCTTTTGCAAGCTCACCGTCATGGCTCGCTGCTCTTGCAACTGAGCTTCCAATTGTTGCAGGCGAACCGACACATCGGACGAGTACGGCAAAGCGTAATCGCTGGTATCCGCAGGTGCGTCGTACGACACCGTGTCGACTACGGCCGGCAAGGGGCTAATCGCCGTCGTGCTGCCGCCGTCCCCAGTCTGAGCACGACCTGTCGCGGCCGTTCCGACCGTTAAAGTCAGCGCAAGCTGAGCAATTATTCCTAGCCGAAATCTTTGACATCCTGTCATAGCAAAAACTCCGTTAAAATGACGCTGCCTGCGCCACAGATAAAAAGTCCCTCTTGGACGCCACTTCTCGCACAATGGCTGAACGCGACATTGTTGCGCCTGCTCGTACAATCGGGCACGTACAAACCATTCTGCAATTACTTGTGCATCGCTTGGCATACACCGTATCATCGTTAAAGTCGCAAGCACCCTTTTTTTGCGGTTCGCTGCTTTCCAAATCGATGGCAGCCCTCGATTTGCGCCGCGGGCACTTCTTCGCTGGCCCGGAGGTGGTATGCCGGAGGATGTATGATGGTGGTATGCATTGGCGTCGGCCGGAGCCTTGGCGTTGGTTTGCGTCCACGATGTGGCTCGGCATCGCCGTCGGCTTGATCTGGTTCGCATACGTCAGCAGCAGCTACGTATATCTGCTGCTCAGCTTTCCCTGTCTGGGAGCGGCGTGCGGCACGCCTTTTCATCAAGGGACCTTCGGTGCCCTGATCGCGACCGTCGGTTGCTTCGCATTGGCGCTGATCTACTTGAGCTTTGCGGGCGCTCTGCCGCGATTGTGACGTTCGCCGTTTTCGCTTCCCGGCCGTCAAAAAATCAATCCGCGATTGTTAGAATTGTGTTTAATTCCAGTTTTGGTCTGGTGGGGCGTAACCGTGGGCCGATCGTTGGCGATAAGTTTCACCCCGCACGAATCGGATATTAAGCGATGTTTCGGAACTGCGCGGAAGCACTTGAATTGTCCTAAGTCCATTCCCGCCAGCCTGTTTTACGGAGCATGAGTCACCGGACGTCGGTCACGCTTCAATCGCCCCCCATCTGGTCCCTTATGACTGTCGGGACACCCTCTGGACGTCCCGACAATAAGCAACTCGTTTCCTGAGATCGTGCATCGCTGTTCAGGGCTCGGGTGTCGGGTATATTTAGTCCTACTAATGGTCGCGTGAGCGACGACGGATCGTCATTTCTGGACGGATCGGACCAGACCGCTCTTGGATTCGCAGTTCCTCCCGGGGATTTGCATCCTGGCTTGTAGATCTGGGTATTTTCTGGCGTTCTCCCGGTTTTTGAAACGCAGGGAATAACCGCCCTGTTCCGGCAAACGCATGCATCGTACACACCTCATCAATAGCATGGGGTTTCGCGGTACATGGGCTCGCCGTGCTCTGCGAGGCCGAGTCATTCAAGCCAGGGTTGTTACTATTTTCGTAGCCGAATGTTTTTCAAGGAATGCATTGTGAAGAGCATGCAACGATTGACCTGCGTGTTGTCCTTATTATTGTTGGCGTCGTTCTGCGTTTCGTGCTCATCCAATGTGCCCGGCACCGGCAAGGGGGGCGCAACGGGCGGCGATGCAGGAGACGTAAAACTTCAGGGAACGGGGGCCAGCTTCCCGGCACCGCTCTATAACAAGTGGTTCAAAACTTACTCCGAGACCCATCCCGCGGCGATCGTTGACTACCAGTCGCTCGGCAGCGGCGCGGGGGTGAAGGCCGTGACCGACAAGACGGTCGATTTCGGCGCCAGCGACGCGGCCATGACGCCGGACGAAATGGCGAAGGTCGACGGCGGTGTTCAGCTATTGCCCATGACCGCCGGCACCGTGGTGCTGGCGTATAACTTGGAAGGCGTCGACGACCTCAAGCTATCCCGCGTGGCCTACGCCGGAATCTTCCTGGGAAAGATCACCAAGTGGAACGACCCGGCAATCGCCTCCTCCAATCCGGGAGTCAAGCTGCCAGGCTCCAGCATCAACGTGGTTGTCCGCGCGGACAGCAGCGGCACGACTTATGTCTTCACCAAGCACCTGAGCGCCGTTAGCGAAGAGTTCGCCGCGAGCCCCGGCACCAACAAGATGCCCAACTGGCCGGTCGGCACGAAGTCCAAAGGAAACGAAGGCGTCTCGACGAGTATAACGACGACGCCGGATTCGATCGGCTACGTCGAATACGTTTATGCCAAGGGAGCCAAGCTCAAGAGTGCCAAGCTGCAAAACAAGGCCGGAAAATTCGTCGAGTCGACCGTTGCCGCCGCTCAAGCGGCACTGGCCTCGGCTACCTTGTCCGAGGATCTGATCGCCTGGGTGCCGGATCCGGAAGGGGACGCCTCTTATCCCATCGTCACCTACACCTGGATCATCGCCTACAAGAACTATTCCGACCCGCAAAAAGCCAAAGCGCTCAGGGACGTCCTGGGGTTCTGCCTCGAAGACGCGCAGCAGAGCATGGGCGAGTCGCTGGGCTACGTGCCGCTGCCGGCGGCGGTGATCGAGGCCAGCAAGGCGGCGCTTAACAACATCAGCGGCGGCGAGGCGTCCACCGCGGCACCGGCCGCGGAAGCGCCGGCTGCGGGCACCGAGACCAAGTAAGGCGGCGGCAAACATCTGGATGCGGTGGCGGTGTGCCGCTTGGTGTGATTAGTTTATGAGCGAAGACAATTCGATTTCCAGGCCCCCCACACAACGGGAGATCGTTACGGATCGGCTGTTCCGCGGCCTTACGTACCTCTTCGCCTGGTTGAACGTGTTGTTGGTCCTGTACATCGTCGTGGAAATCGGCGGCAAAGCCCTTCCGGCGATGAAGGACCACGGCCTGCGGTTTCTCTCGGGAACCGTTTGGGATCCTAATCAAGAAGCGTACGGGATACTGCCGCATATCTGGGGCACGTTGTATAGCTCTGTCTTGGCCCTGATTATCGGCACCATCTTCGGCCTGGCGGTGGCGGTCTTTCTCAGCGAACGATTTTTGTCGTCGCTGGTGTTTTCGATTCTCAAGTTGTTCGGGGTCCAATTCCATTCCTTCTGGGGCGGGCTGCCCGAAAAGTTCGAAGGTCTGCTGAAGAACCTCATCGAATTGCTGGCGGCGATTCCCAGCGTCGTGTATGGACTATGGGGCATCTTCGTCGTCATTCCCTTGCTGCGTCCCCCCTGCAATTGGCTGCATGATCATCTGGGAGGGATCCCGTTTTTCAGCTCGTCCCTGGCCGGGCCAGGAATGTTGCCCGCTTCGCTGGTGTTGGCGATTATGATTCTGCCGACGATTTCGGCCATTAGCCGCGATGCCCTGACGAGCGTGCCGCCGAAACTCCGTGAAGCCGCCTACGGACTCGGGGCGACCCGCTGGGAGGTGATCCTGGGAGTCATTATCCCGACCGCCCAAACAGGGATTGTCGGTTCGGTGTTGTTGGCCTTCGGCCGTGCTTTGGGCGAAACCATGGCGCTGGCGATGTTGGTCGGCAATGCCAACAAGATCAGTTGGTCGATGTTCGCTCCGGGCAATACGTTGGCGGCCCTGCTGGCCAATAACTTTCCGGAGGCGGGCAAGGATCAGGTGGGTGTGCTGATGTACGCTGCCCTGGTGTTGATGGCGATCACGCTGGCCGTGAACATGATCGGCGCACTATCCTGCAGCGCGCCTCGGCGGCAATCGGGGGAGGGCGATGATGGAAGATCCCGTCGTTCGCAGAGTGGCCATGGCGGATGCGCAGCGCGCCGCCTTGCTGCTGGATCCCGCCGAACTGGAAAAATCACTGCGTCGCCCGCGCTCGCTGATCAATTTCATGCTCAGCGGGCTGGTCACTGTCCTGACGGTCTCGGCCCTCGTGCCGTTATTCTCCGTCGTCTATATGCTCCTGGTGAAGGGAAGCCAACGACTGAATCTGACTGTATTCAAATCCCTGCCTCCGGCCGCGATGGACGACGGTGGCGGGTTCGGCAACGCGCTGGTCGGCACGTTGATGATGGTGGCCATTGCGGCGGTGATCGCCGTCCCCTCCGGCATCATGGCGGCCATCTTTCTGGCGGAAACAGGTCCCAAAACCAAACTGGCGCACGCCGTCCGATTCGGAGCCAAGGTGCTCAGCGGTTTCCCTTCGATCCTGGCGGGTGTCTTCGCCTACGGCGCGGTGGTGCTGGTGACGGGCGGCTTTTCAGCGGTGGCGGGGGGCGTGGCCCTGGCCTTGTTGATGTTGCCCACTGTCCTGCTCACCGCCGAGGACGCTCTGGGCATGGTGCCCCACCGGCTCAAAGAAGCCGCCATCGGCATGGGTGCCACCCCGACGCAAACCATTTGGCACGTCATCCTCCCCACCGCCATGCCCGGCATTCTGACCGGCGTGATGTTGGCGGTGGCCCGCGCCGCGGGGGAGACGGCTCCGCTGTTGCTCACGGCTCTTTTCAGCAACAACTGGCCGCTCACCAGAGGCCACGTCGATCTCATGCAGCCGACGGCGTCGTTGGCAGTGTTGATCTATAACTTTTCCAGCATGGCTTACGAGAACCAGAAGGAGCTGGCCTGGGCGGCCGCGCTGGTTCTGGTTCTGTTTGTGCTTTTTACCAATTTGATCGGACAAAGTCTCTCCCGACGAAGGCAATGAGAATCGAAGTTCCCTATGATCAGCACTCCCAACTCCATCGAAACCAGCGGCGCGGAAAAAACCAACGGCGTCGAACACGTCGTGATCGATTGCAACGTCTCGGAGTTGTACTACGGCAACTTCAAGGCGGTGCGAGACACGCACATTCCCATTGAGAAGAACACGATTACCGCCTTCATTGGCCCCTCGGGCTGTGGCAAGAGCACCGTCCTCCGCTGCCTGAACCGCATGAACGACCTCGTCCGCGGCTTCCGCTTCAAGGGGCATGTCCATTTCCAGGGAAGGACATTTACGATCCCGTGATCGACCCGGTAGCGGTCCGGCGGCATATTGGGATGGTCTTCCAGCAGCCGAATCCGTTTGCGATGAGCATCTATCGCAACGTGACCTTTGGCTTGCGTCTGAACGGCTTTCGAGGAAACAAGGAAGAAAAGGTCGAGCAGGCGCTGCGCGGCGCCGCACTGTGGGACGAGGTTAAAGACAAGCTGCACAAGAGCGCCCTGGCCCTCTCCGGCGGTCAGCAGCAGCGACTGTGCATCGCGCGGGCAATTGCCACCGAGCCCGCCGTATTGCTGATGGACGAACCCTGCTCGGCGCTCGACCCGATCGCCACGCGGAAAGTGGAAGAGTTGATGCTTGAGCTCAAGCAGAAGTTCACCATTGCCATTGTCACGCACAACTTGCAGCAAGCTCAGCGCGTGGCTGACAAGACGGGATTTCTCTACGTCGATACGTCGCAAGGCGGACGCACCGGCTATTTGGTCGAATTCGGACACACCCGGCAGATCTTCGAGAATCCCAAGGAAAAACCCACCCAGGACTACATCAGCGGCAAGTTTGGCTGATGGACGCGCCGCTCTGAGCCCCCGAGAATTCCGAGACCTCTTCGCCGGAATCAACGCAATCAAGGGAAAGGCCCCGGGAAAGGTAATCTCACCATGCGCTGGGCCGCAACCGGGCGGGTTTTGAGGCATGGGTTCTTTCGCCTCTCAAGAGGCCTTGATACCCGACGTGGCACAAAGGGCCATCTGGTGCAATTTTGCGGCTACCTGCCCGATGATGTTGCCCGCAATCAGCAATTTTCCCTGCTGATTTGCTTGACTCGCTTCCCCGGGTGACCTAGTTAACCTGTAAGGAAACAAAAAAATGACACTGGCGGTGACTGCGCCAGACGGCCCCGCCGTCCTGCGAAACAGGGATAAGCGATCCGCTGCTGGCCTGATCTTAAAGCCCAGAGCGAACTCAGCTTTAGAGGGGAGGCAATTCGATGTCCGCCAAGCGATGTCGCTCTGCGTTTACCCTGATCGAGATTCTCATCGTGGTTGTCATCATGGCGGTCCTCGCCGCGACGATCATTCCGCAATTCTCAACGTCGACGAACGACGCCAAGGTGAGCACGTCGCAACTCAATCTGTTCCGGTTGCGGTCGTTGGTGCAGCTCTACTCGCTGGAACATGGCAACACACTGCCGAACGGCGCGAGCAATCTCCAGCAATTCACGCTGGCCACCGACGTCACTGGTCTCATCACGGCCCCATCCCCTACTACGGCGTGCCCGTATGGGCCGTACTGCCCGGCAATGCCAGTGAATCCGTTCACCGGTAGCAACACGGTCACCCTCTACACCGGCACTGCCACGCCGACGGCCAGCGGAAGCGCGACTGCCGGTTGGTTCTACCAGCCCTCGACCGGAAGCTTTTGGATCGATAATGCGACCTACATTGGCCTGTAAACGTTCCTAGTGAGTCCTAGCAAGATAATGAACGAGGGGCGACCATCGGAAGCCCCGGAATGCGGGGAGTTCGCTTAAATTCACTGCGCATTCGTTACCTCGAAATCAATAGTCTCCGCCGCCGCTGGCCCCGCTTCTCGTCGGCAGACGAAACGGTGGGTAGAGGACGGCGACAGAAACCGATTATCGAATCGGCGCTGCCACCCTTCCGGCCGCTTACCACCGTTCGGTCACTGATTTTACGACTGCCGAATTGCCTGGTAGAATCATCGCGCTGGCAGCGAGCAAACCTGACCGTGCGCCGCTCTTACAATCCGGCAAGTCCGGCGAAGACCGATGGCCCTCGCGCCGAAGCGACCGTCGCAGGATCTCCAGCGGCTGTCGGAAACGTAGCTCGAACACCAACAGAATTTCCGGAGGACTTTTAGTGTCGAAGGATCATGGCCATTATCCGCACGGCGGCGACCAGGAACACCACCCTAAGAAACTTCACGGCTCGACCAAGCGGGGCCTACACAAAGACTGGCGGGCGTGGTTGGTCGTGCTGATCATGATCGGCACAATCTTTGCCTATCTGGCATCGATGGACGAAGCAAACTCGCCTGTCAAAGGCGGCCCCACCCAAACCGCGGCCCCGGCGCCGTGATCGAGGTGCCCAGCATCGTTGTCCGGCTCGATGGCGACTTACTTCCTGGATGAACCTATTGTCGATCATTTCCGGCCCGCAAAGTTTGTGCAGACCGGGAAAAGCCGCCGATGGCAGGCCGTTTGTTCGATCCGTCCGGCAGGTTTCTTGAATGATTGGAACCGAGCCAGGAGGGGCATCTGGCTTGACCACGATTCAGCTTTTCATGGTTCGCTCGGCCACACCGAACTTTCAGACGTGATCTTGCTTGAAATCCGTGATGGCTTGCTTTCGGCAGTTCCATTCTGCGCTAAACCGTCGCTGAGTTGTCAGGATTTGCCGCCAGTTATCTTCCCGGATAAAATCCGAGGTCGCTTAAACTTGACCTAACGACCTTGGGCATTCAGCAGAACGAATCTCAAATGAATCCAACAATATCGCGTTGTCCGAAGTGTCAAGGCGACATGGTCCTGGGCTTCGTAATGGACACCATCCACGGGGGAATGCAAGTGAGTCAATGGGCAGAAGGATCACCGCAGAAATCCTTTTGGTTCAAAACCAAGATGCCTCTTGCGGACAATCGGATTCCCATCGGCACATTCCGCTGCAACTCTTGCGGCTTCCTCGAGTCATACGCTCGTGAGGAATTTGCGGCTCAGTGAGTCCAGCAAGCCAGGTTCTTCTCAGGGCACGAACCCTGACGGGCCGAATAATGGCCGATAACAGATGACTTCTTACAGCCGCTCTTTAATCGACCTCAGCTTGGCGATCAGTTGCTCGGCATGGAGCAGTCCGCCGACCTTCACCACGAACTCGAAAGCCGAATCCAAAGCGGCATGAGCGGCAACTGGCGCCGATACCTTGGCACCAGGTTTCGGGCCGGGCTTGCCTTTGGCCTTCTTTTTTTTCTTCATGCTCGCCTTGATGCTGTACACAAGAGAGGGCGTCACCCCGGCCTCTTTGGCGATCTCGGCGGCGGGCTTTTCCGGGGTGGCTTTCAACGCTTCTCGAATCAATGCCGATTTGCTGGTCTTGCCTTTGGCTTTAGCCATGTCTTCACCTAGGTTGTATGCGGTTCTCACCAATGTCCCTACGATAGTTGGGCGAAGCGCCGATTCCAAGATAACACATTGGCATGGTTCGTTGAGCAGTGGTACGGTCACGATCTTTGTCTGCTCGGCAATGCCTGTAGGGTGCCGTAGCGTTCGGTGAATGTGCTTGCCTGGTGGGCACAATCAGCCCGGCAATCACGAGGATCGGGGGCCGCGAACGGCAATTCGCAAGCAATTAGCCGAGAACAGCTTGCGATTCTTTTCGTTCCAAAAGGGGGCAGCTATAATCGAAGCTCGGTTTTCCCACGCCCCTGGTTTGCCGTTATGTCCGTTTCCCTCGAAACCTTCGTGAAGGAGTTGACCGATTCCGGAATCATCACTCCCGGCAAGCTGGAAAACTTCATCCCGCCCAAGGCGACCCCGAAAGACGTCGAGGAACTTGCCCGGCAACTCGTCGAGAGCAACCAACTCACCAAGTATCAGCTCCAGGAAGTTCACGAGGGGCGGGGGAAATCGCTGACCCTGGGCAATTACACGATCCTCGACAAAATCGGGGCTGGTGGCATGGGGCAGGTGTTCATGGCCGAGCATCGCCGCATGCACCGAGTCGTGGCGATAAAGATGCTGCCGCCGACGCTGACAAAGGATGCAGCGGCCCTCGCTCGCTTTGAGCGAGAGGTAACGGCGGCAGCCAAGCTACGCCATCCCAATATCGTTGCCGCCGACGATGCCGACGAAGCGAACGGCGTCCACTTCCTGGTCATGGAACACGTCGATGGTAAAGACCTTTCGGTGCTGGTCAAGAAGAATGGCCCCTTTCCCGTCGCCAAAGCGGTCAACTACATCCAACAAGCTGCCCGTGGTTTGGAGTTCGCCCACGGCGAAGGCGTCGTCCATCGGGACATTAAGCCCGCCAACCTGCTTCTGGACAAGAAGGGTGTCGTCAAAATCCTCGACATGGGGTTGGCTCGCATCGAAGCAGGTGGCGATGCCGCCACGCAAGCCGAATTGACGGGCACCGGGGCCGTGATGGGAACGGTCGATTACATGGCCCCGGAGCAAGCCCGCAGCACGCACAAAGCTGATGCCAGGGCCGACATCTATAGCCTGGGCTGCACGCTCTACTACCTGCTGACGGCTAAGCCGGTGTACGAAGCCGATTCGCTCACGTCCAAACTCCTCGCCCATCAGTGCGATCCGATCCCATCGTTTCGAGAAAAGCGGGACGACGTGCCGGAGGAAGTCCAAGCCGTCTTTGAAAAGATGGTCGCCAAGAAGGTCGAGGACCGCTACCAGTCGATGGCGGAAGTGATCGCCGATTTGGAACGGAGCAGTAGCGACCAGCCAACATCCCTCAACATTCAACAGACCGTCGATACGAATCTCGACAACAGTGCGATGACGTTTCTGAAGGACATACCTGCCTTCACAACGCACAAGCCGAGCACCAAGCCAATCCGGCAGGCGACGGCGACCAAGACCGGCAAGGGGAACAACAAAGTGGCCCTGGCCGCCGTGGGGGCGGCGGTGGTGAGCGTGGCGATCCTGGCCGGTATCTTCATTTCGTACAAGAACCGCGGTGGCACGCTTTTCATCGCGGTCAACCAGCCCGATGCCGTGGTGCAGCTCTTGGACGGCGAGGGAAAGGTCGAAGTCACTCAGCCGAGCGGCCAGGGGGCAGTCTCGTTTCGGGTCAATCCCGGCAAGCATCGGCTGACGGTGGAAAAGGAGGGCTATCAGTTCTACGCCAAGGACTTTTCCATCGAGCCGGGGGGGACGGCGTCGATCTGGGCGACATTGTTGCCGGTGAAGAAGGATCGCTTCCCCGCCGTCACCCAGGCGAAATCTCGCCCCGCCGCGATCCACGACCCCGCCTTCCAGGCCTGGATGAAAACCGTTGCCGCAATGCCTGCCGAGCAGCAGATCGAAGCCGTCAGCAAAAAGTTGATGGAACTAAATCCTGGATTCGATGGAAAGTTGACGGGGTTGGACGGGAAAGCCGCACCCAGGATTGAGAATCGCGTGGTCACGGAGTTGCGGTTTGGTAGTGACGACGTGACAGACATTTCGCCGGTGCGGGCATTGGTCGGATTGAAGATTCTAGAATGTCCGGGCAGTGATCCAGGCAGGGGCAAACTTTTCGACCTATCGCCGCTGAAGGGACTGCCTCTGACGGGATTTAGTTGCTACCACACGCAGGTTTCCGACCTATCGCCGCTCGAAGGGATGCGTCTTACGTCATTCCATTGCAACGGTTCGCAAGTTTCGGACCTTTCGCCTCTGCGAGGGATGCCGCTGGCGAATCTGAGTTGCAACAGCACGCCGGTATCCGACTTTTCGCCGCTAGAAGGGATGAAACTCGTCGAAGTTCGCTTCACGCCCAAGAACATTACCAAGGGATTGGACGTGATCCGCCCGACGAAGTCAATCAAGACCATCGGTACGAGCGGTGATCCCAAGAGCAAGCTTCCTCCCGAAGATTTCTGGAAGAGATACGACGACGGCGAGTTCGGCAAACCCGCCGCTGCAGCGAAGCTAGCCTACTTGGACCCCAGCTTCCAGCAATGGATGAAAACCGTGCAAGCCCTGCCTGCCGAGAAGCAGGTGGAAGCCGTCAGCAAGAAGCTGGTCGAACTCAATCCGGGCTTTGATGGAAAACTAGCAGGTTGGGATGAGAAAGCTACACCCAATATCGAGAACGGCGCCGTGACGGCGTTGTGGCTTCTCTCGGACAATATCACGGACATATCGCCGGTACGGGCGTTGGTGGGATTGAGACGTTTGCATTGCAAGGGCAGCAGCCTTTCCCTCCGAAGCAACGCATTCTTCGACCTGTCACCACTGCAAGGAACGAAACTGACGCACCTGGAAGTTGGAAACTCGCAGGTATCCAACGTGTCGCCGCTGCGAGGGATTCCTTTGACATATCTGGCTATTGGCGGCACGCCGGTGTCCGACCTGTCGCCCCTACAAGGGATGGACCTGAGAACACTCTACTGCCACTGCACGCAAATCTCCGATCTGTCAGCGTTGAAGCCGCTGAAATTAACGTTTCTAGCTTGCGACGAGACGAGGATAACGGACCTATCACCGCTGCAAGGAATGCCCCTCAAGGAGTTGCATTTTATCAAGACGCAGGTATCCGACCTCACGCCGTTGCAAGATTGCAAGAGCCTGGCCTTCCTGAAGGCCAACAAAACCCAAGTCACCCCCGCCGCCGTCGTCGCCCTGCAAAAAGCCTTGCCGAACTGCAAGATCGAATGGGACGGAGCAGCCAAGCCCATCACCACGTTCAACGACCCTGCCTTCGTTCAATGGATGAAAGACGTTGCCGCCCTGCCTGCCGAAAAGCAGGTGGAAGCCGTTGCCAAGAAGCTGATGGAATTGAATCCGGGCTTTGACGGGAAGGTCACGGGGGCCGAAGGCAGAAGCACGCCCAAGATCGAGAAAGGCGTGGTCACGGAATTTACGTTTATCTCCGATAACGTGACGGACATTTCGCCCGTACGTGCGTTGGCAGGGTTGAAAGGTCTGATTTGTGGCGGCGGCATTGCAGCCAAGGGTAAATTGTCCGACCTTTCGCCGCTGCGAGGGGTCAAGCTGACCTACCTGGATTGCGGACGCACGACAGTATCCGACCTGTCCCCGCTTCAGGGGATGCCTCTGACGGGCCTGAGATGCGGCGGCACACAGGTGTCCGACCTGTCGCCCTTGCGAGACATGAAACTGACGACCTTGTATTGCCACGTCACGCAGGTTTCCGATCTCTCACCGCTGGAAGGTTGCAAGAGCCTGACTTCTCTATCCATCAATGCAACCAAAGTCACGCCTGCTGGAGTCGCCGCTCTGCAAAAAGCCCTGCCCAACTGCAAGATCGAGTGGGATGATCCGGCCAACAAAGTAGCCGCCGGTCAGCCGAACCAGCCTTGGAACACACCCGCCTTTCAGACATGGATGAAAGAGACACAAGCCTTGCCTGCCGAGCAGCAGATCGATGCCGTCAGCAAGAAGTTGATGGAGTTGAATCCTGGGTTTGATGGGATGGTGACGGGTTACGACCTGAAAACTGTGCCCAAGATCGAAAAGGGAGTTGTGACGGAAATCGGGTTTCTGACCGACAACGTGACGGATATTTCGGCAGTTCGGGCGTTGGCAGGGTTGCAATTCCTCAGTTGCTCGGGAACCGCCCCAGGCAAGGGCCGTTTGTCCGACCTGTCGCCGCTGCAAGGGATGAAGCTCGACACCCTCCAATGCGGCGCAACGCACGTGTCCGATCTATCGCCGCTCCGAGGGATGCCGCTGACGGCGCTGCACTGCTCCTTCAACTCGGTGTCCGATCTATCGCCATTGCAAGGGATACCGCTGACGTTTCTGGACTGCGCCGGCACGAAAACGTCCGAACTGTCGCCCCTCAAAGGGATGCCTTTAATGGAACTGCGGTGCGGAAGCACACGGGTATCTGACTTGTCACCGCTGAAGCGGCTGCCTTTGGCGAGGCTGTATTGCCACGACACGCAGGTGTTCGACCTGTCGCCGTTGACAGGGATGAACTTGACTCTAGTCAGCCTCACGCCCAAGAACATCACCAAGGGGCTGGACGTTATCCGCCAGATGAAGAGCCTCAAGACCATTGGGATCGACTCCAAAAATCAATGGCCGCCCGCCGAGTTCTGGAAGAAATACGACGCTGGCGAGTTCGGCAGAAGCCCGCTACCCCTGCCAAGCTCGCCTACCTCGACCCGGCCTTCCAAGCATGGATGAAAGCCACGCAAGCCCTGCCTGCCGAGAAGCAGATCGAAGCCGTCAGCAAGAAGCTGATGGAGTTGAATCCGGGGTTTGATGGGAAGGTGACTGGAGACCAAGGGAGAGCCACGCCCAAGATCGAAAACGGCGTGGTGACCGAATTCAGGTTTTTCACTGACAACGTGACGGATATTTCGCCGGTGCGGGCGTTGGTCGGATTGAAGTTTCTGCATTGCGGTGGCAGCGGTTCTGGCAAGGGTCTGTTGTCTGACCTGTCACCGCTGAATGGGATGCCTTTGACTACCCTGATTTGCGCCAACACCCAGGTATCCGACCTTTCGCCGTTGCAGGGGATGAAACTGACGAATCTGGATTGCTACGGCACGCTGGTGTCCGATCTGTCGCCGCTGCAAGGGATGCCACTAATCGGCCTGAATTGTGCCGGCACGAAGATTCTTGACCTGTCCCCGCTCAAGGAATGAAACTCGCGTTCCTGCTCTGCTACAACACGCCGTTTCCGACCTGTCGCCGCTCGCTGGGATGAATTTGTCCAGCGTTAGTTTCACGCCCAAGAACATCACCAAGGGGTTGGACGTAATCCGCCAGATGAAGAGCCTCACGATGTCGCCGTTAGTGGGGAGGCGAAAGATAGGCTCCCGCCAGCCGAGTTCTGGAAGAAATACGACGCCGGCGAGTTCGGCAAGCCGGTCGTCCCTGCCAAGCTCGCCTACCTCGACCCCGCCTTCCAGCAGTGGGTGAAAGCCACGCAAGCCCTGCCTGCCGAGCAGCAGATCGAAGCCGTCAGCAAGAAGCTGATGGAATTGAATCCGGGGTTTGATGGGAAGATCACGGGCCTGGACGGGAAAGGCATACCCAAGATTGAGAAAGGCGTGGTCACGGGTATGGAACTCCTCACCGACAACGTGACGGATATTTCGCCGGTGCGGGCGTTGGCGGGGGTGACGTATCTGAACTGTAGCGGCAACAGCCTCAAAAGCAGGAGTAAATTATCCGACCTGTCGCCTCTGCAAGGAATGAAACTTACGAGCCTATCTTGCTACTTCACACAGGTGTCCGACCTTTCGCCCTTAAGAGAAATGCCTCTAGGTAACCTGTATTGCAGAAACACGCAGGTATCTGATCTATCTCCGCTTGAAAGGATGCCGCTGAAGAACTTGTCATGTAGCGGTACGAAGATCGCCACCCTGTCGCCCCTGCAAGGGATGAAATTGGCAAGCCTATATTGCAGCGGCACGCCGGTGTCCGACCTGTCACCGTTGGAAGGTTGCACGAGCCTCACTTCCCTATCCGTCATTGCAACCAAAGTCACCCCTGCCGGTGTCGCCGCCCTCCAAAAAGCCCTACCGAATTGCAAGATCGAGTGGGATGATCCAGCCAAGCCGAAGACGCCTGAGCCTGCCGCTTCCGGCACGAAGTAGATCGTCATCTGCTCAAGGTCGTCTTCGGGCTGATCTTTGCATCACGGCGATGCCGCCGAACATTTTCTTTTCGGCGATACCACGGGAGTGCCGTAGCGCACGGCGAATACGGTCGGCAGGTGAATGGCCGAAGCGCATAGCAGGACCGGATCCCGTGGGCTGCGTTATTCGTCTCTAGCGAGACGAAAAGCATGAATTCGCCCGTCCTACCAGCAGCCAGAAAACGAAGCCGCACCGCCCACGGTCGTCTATTCCGCTATGCGCCGCCGCCAGGAATGGGCCACGGAATTTCTCGTTGGTTGGCCGAAAGGGCATAGCAGCGTGTGGCCCCCTTTTCATGCCGGTAAACGGATTGCGAATGCCCGTTTGGGCTAATCCTACGCGACGAATCGCAGCAGGAGCACGTCTACATGCTCACGGAAGCGGCCTCGCATTTTTCGAGGCCATGACTCGGCATATCAGGATTCAGTTAGTCATCCAGCCAATTCAAGAAGGGAATGGCAAGGAGCGAGGCGCCGGCGCCGGTCGGCCGTTCACAGTTTGACTCGCGGACACAGCTAGCGGTTTGACGGAGGATTGCGACGGGCTGGTCGATGCCGCCGCGACCGGTGCCGAAGCAACGGACGACGAGGGACTACTGCTGTTGATTGGACCACTAACCTGGCCGGATGCAACCACGGCAGGACTTACGACCGGGGAACTGCTTTGCGCTTGCAGCGGTAGGCTGATATCTCCGCTCACCTGGGATTGAGTCGTAGCCGGCGAGCTTGTCACGCTGCCGGCGGCGGTCGCCGCGCCGGAAACGCTGTCGGTGCCGGTCGCAGAATTCGTCACCGCCGGTGAAACCGTGGGAGACAAAACCGGTGAAACCGCGGGCACCATGGCCGGCTGGTTGCTTAGATAGTCGATAATCGCCAGCGCGTCGGCCGGAACGACGGTGCCGAGGCCGAGGACATCATAGTAGTCGGAACCGGGGGTAAAGATCGAAGGCAGGACCGTCCCCGCCGGATGCGCAGTCAAATAATCGATCACGGCCAGAGCATCCGCCGGCGTGATCGGTCCGCCCGTGCCTAACACATCCAGCGGATTTACCGGATTTTGAAATGGGGTCGCGGTGGGAGTAGGAGTGGGAGTGGGAGTGGGAGCGACAGAGACGATTTCCACCGCATCGGCGACCACAATTCCGTTGGCGTTGTTGCTGATCACGACGTTCAAGGTGCCGGAAGAGACGGTCACCGTGGCCAGCGGCTGAAAACCGTTGGGCCCGATTCCAATCGGAGCGAACCGCTGGTTCACCGTCGTGCTACTCAGCAGTTGCGTGTCGTCGTAATACGTGTAGGGCGTGTTGGTCG
Source organism: uncultured Planctomycetia bacterium (assembly GCA_963807715.1). Taxonomy (GTDB): domain Bacteria; phylum Planctomycetota; class Planctomycetia; order Pirellulales; family PALSA-1355; genus CAWECK01. The sequence continues at coordinate 606,619 of CAWECK010000002.1, read as the reverse complement.
CGTGATTGCTGGCGGTGGGCCAGGTGGCCAACACCTGGTATTGGCCGGCCGGCAGGTTCGTGAAGGTGTAGGTGGCCGTGGCCGTTGGCGTGGCGCTGGCGCCGCCGCTGGCGGGCGAAGTGAAATGCTGGTTGCCGTTAAAACCGACGTCGTAATTGGCCCAGGTGCCGGTGTAGACGGCTTGCGGGTCGTCAATGACCAGGGCCGCAACCGTGGTTACCGTGGTTGTGCTGTCGGTGCTACCGAGCAACCCGTTGCCGAAGCGGATCGTGAAGGTTGTCGTCGCGGACGAGGCGCCCAGCAGAGGGCCGGGCGTGAAGACCAGGCCCTGCAAGGCGGTTTGCGCCGCCGCGAGGGTCGCCTGGGTCAGCGAATAAACGCCCCCCGTGAGCGTTCCGCCCCCGAGATTCGACAGGGTGCCGCTTGCCGGAGTGCTCAGAGTCACCGTGACGTTGAAGATCGACTGGCTGGGATTCACGCTGGTCAAGGTGACGCCGCTGAAGGGGGTGGCGGTTTCATTGCCGAGGATGGTCGTCGTGGACGTGGTGCCGCTGATCGTGGGAATGACGCCGACCGGCACGATGGCGATCGCGTCGGCGACCACAATTCCGTTGGCATTGTTGCTGATCACGACGTTCAAGGTGCCGGAAGAAACGGTCACCGTCGCCAACGGCTGAAAACCGTTGGGCAAGTCTTCCAAGACTCCAATCGAAGCGACCGTCTGGTCGACGGCGGTACTGCCGACCAGTTGCGTGCCGTCGTAATACGTGTAGGGCGTGTTGGTCGCGTGATTGCTGGCGGCAGACCATGTGGCCAGCACCTGGTATTGGCCGGCCGGCAGGTTCGTGAAGGTGTAGGTGGCCGTTGCCGTTGGCGTGGCGCCGGCTCCGCCGCTGGCGGGCGACGTGAAATGCTCGCTGCCTTCGAAGCCCTCAGGGTAGGTGGCCCAGGTGCCGGTGTAGGTGGCCTGCGGATCGTCGACGAGAAAATAATCCGGGTTGATCGCGAACGTCGTGCTCGCCGTGACGCTTGTATAGTCCGCGCTGCCGGCGAAGCTGGCCAGCACCGTGTAGGTGCCCGCCAGTCTCGGTGCGCCGCTCAATGCGGTTCCCGTGGCGCTTGTGCCCGAGTAATAGGTCAGCGTCGGCGTGACCCCCTCCAGGCTGGCCGCCGGCGTGGACTGGCTGCCGACGCCCGCAATTGTGTCCGTTGCGGTGAAGGCTGCGCCCGTGAAGATCCCACTATTGTCGGTCACTGTCAGCGTCGGCGCGGTCTGACCACCGCTATTGGAAATCGTGAAGGTGGTGCTCGCGGTGCCGGTGGTGTAGTCGGTGCTGCCGGCGAAGCTGGCCAGCACGGTGTAGGTGCCCGCCGTGCTCGGAGCAGCACTCGAACCTGAGCCCGTGACGCTTGCGCCTGAGTAATAGGTCAGGCTTGGAGTCACGCTTTCCAGGCTGGGCGAAGCCGTGGACTGGCTGCCGACTCCCGCCACGCTGTCCGTCGCCGTGTAGGCCGAACCATTGTACGTCCCGCCACTGTCGGTCACGTTGACGCTGGGCGGAGCCTTGCTGATCGTGAAGGTGGTGCTCGCGGTGCCGGTGGTGTAGTCGGTGCTGCCGGCGAAGCTGGCCAGAACCGTGTAGGTGCCCACCGTTGTCGGAGCGGCACTCGAACCTGAGCCCGTGACGCTTGCGCCTGAGTAATAGGTCAGGCTTGGAGTCACGCTTTCCAGGCTGGGCGAAGCCGTGGACTGGCTGCCGACTCCCGCCACGGAGTCCGTCGCCGTGTAGGCCGAACCGTTGTAGGTTCCGCCACTGTCGGTCACGTTGACGCTGGGCGTGGCCTTGCTGATCGTGAAGGTGGTGCTCGCGGTGCCGGAGGTGTAGTCGGTGCTGCCGGCGAAGCTGGCCAGCACGGTGTAGGTGCCCACCGTTGTCGGAGCAGCGCTCGAACCTGAGCCCGTGACGCTGTGCCCGAGTAATAGGTCAGGCCCGGAGCCACACTTTCCAAGCTGGGCGAAGCCGTGGACTGGCTGCCGACTCCCGCCACGGAGTCCGTCGCCGTGTAGGCCGAACCGTTGTAGGTTCCGCCACTGTCGGTCACGTTGACGCTGGGCGTGGCCTTGCTGATCGTGAAGGTGGTGCTCGCGGTGCCGGTGGTGTAGTCGGTGCTGCCGGCGAAGCTGGCCAGCACGGTGTAGGTGCCCGCCGTGCTCGGAGCAGCACTCGAACCTGAGCCCGTGACGCTTGCGCCTGAGTAATAGGTCAGGCTTGGAGTCACGCTTTCCAGGCTGGGCGAAGCCGTGGACTGGCTGCCGACTCCCGCCACGCTGTCCGTCGCCGTGTAGGCCGAACCATTGTACGTCCCGCCACTGTCGGTCACGTTGACGCTGGGCGGAGCCTTGCTGATCGTGAAGGTGGTGCTCGCGGTGCCGGAGGTGTAGTCGGTGCTGCCGGCGAAGCTGGCCAGAACCGTGTAGGTGCCCACCGTTGTCGGAGCGGCACTCGAACCTGAGCCCGTGACGCTTGCGCCTGAGTAATAGGTCAGGCTTGGAGTCACACTTTCCAGGCTGGGCGAAGCCGTGGACTGGCTGCCGACTCCCGCCACGCTGTCCGTCGCCGTGTAGGCCGAACCGTTGTACGTCCCGCCACTGTCGGTCACGCTCACGCTGGGCGGGGCCTGGCTGATCGTGAAGGTGGTGCTCGCGGTGCCGGAGGTGTAGTCGGTGCTGCCGGCGAAGCTGGCCAGAACCGTGTAGGTGCCCACCGTTGTCGGAGCGGCACTCGAACCTGAGCCCGTGACGCTTGCGCCGAGTAATAGGTCAGGCTCGGAGTCACACTTTCCAGGCTGGGCGAAGCCGTGGACTGGCTGCCGACTCCCGCCACGGAGTCCGTCGCCGTGTAGGCCGAACCGTTGTACGTCCCGCCACTGTCGGTCACGCTCACGCTGGGCGGGGCCTGGCTGATCGTGAAGGTGGTGCTCGCGGAGCCGGAGGTGTAGTCGGTGCTGCCGGCGAAGCTGGCCAGCACGGTGTAGGTGCCCACCGTTGTCGGAGCAGCGCTCGAACCTGAGCCCGTGACGCTTGCACCGAGTAATAGGTCAGGCTCGGAGCCACACTTTCCAGACTGGGCGAAGCCGTGGACTGGCTGCCGACTCCCGCCACGGAGTCCGTCGCCGTGTAGGCCGAACCGTTGTACGTCCCGCCACTGTCGGTCACGCTCACGCTGGGCGGGGCCTGGCTGATCGTGAAGGTGGTGCTCGCGGAGCCGGAGGTGTAGTCGGTGCTGCCGGCGAAGCTGGCCAGCACGGTGTAGGTGCCCACCGTTGTCGGAGCAGCGCTCGAACCTGAGCCCGTGACGCTTGCGCCCGAGTAATAGGTCAGGCTCGGAGCCACACTTTCCAGACTGGGCGAAGCCGTGGACTGGCTGCCGACTCCCGCCACGGAGTCCGTCGCCGTATAGGCCGAACCGTTGTAGGTTCCGCTGGTGCCGGCGACGCTTACGGTGGGCGTTGCTTGGCCGATCGTGATCAGGTAGGACGGCTCCTGCGCCGGTTGGTTGTCTTCTGAGTCTTCGACAAAGAACGTGAGATTCGCGGTGCCGATGCCCGTGGGCGTGCCGTTGATCGTAAGGGTGCCGACCGCGGCAAAGGTAGCGACGTCCTGGGTCGTAAGGCCGGTGGCTCCGGTTTCATTTAGGAGCTCGACCTCCTCGAAATCGTAGGGCGCCGTGCCACCGCTGACGGTGAGCGTTTCGCTATAGTTCGTGCCGTAGGTTCCTGCCGGCAGCCCCGACTCCTCGGAAGGAGTTATGCTCAGCACGGTCAGCAGTGACCTAACCTCCAACGCTTCGAATTCGAAGTGGCGAAATTGCTTGCGAGGCGTGCGGGATTTCTTAGCTCCTGAGCGGCGACTGCTCGACGACATGATTCGACTCCGGGAGATTCACTGAGGATGCCATGTGGACGTTGCGAGCGGCAGCGATTAGCCCGCCTATAAACCGACAAAGAACACTGGGTCTTAGGGGCTCCGTGGCGTTTCCCGCCCAAACCAGGGCCTGCCAAGGATTCCGTAGCGGGCTTCGGAAATACGCCGAACGTTCGTACTCCAAATTGATGCCCCCCGCGATTGTATGGTAGTGAATTGCGAGAAGCAACGCAGTTTCCGCCAATACCCCATTTCTCCCATTAATGCAGGTAGATCACGCATTTCGCAGGCATATCAGGCACGGAAGTCGCTATGTCGCAAGGCATTGCTGAAATGCGGAGATAACGACCCGTGCGCCGAACGGTAGCACTTGACCGACCGATACGATTGGGCAGAACCAATGCCGCCCAGGATTCGAGCTAGCGATGCCCCGGAAGCCGAAGATTCAGAAAACCCAGATCATCGTCTCGGTCAACGGCGCTCCGATAACGGTCACGATGTTCCCTCCCCAGGGTGCGAAGCGGTCATGGTAGCGTACTGGCCTGGCCTAAAGGCACGCAAATCAACCGGCCATACGGATTGCCAACGGGCCGTCGTCGTGAACGGCATGCTGAATCACGGGGGCGAGAAGCGACTCCTGGCCGATGCGATAATGTCGGACGAAGAGTTCGAGCAAATCCAACGACGGCACTACGAAAAAAGACTTCACCAGACGCTAAGAAACGAGCCCAGAAGTCGCTAGAAGCCGTTCTCGACGCAATCGTTGCTTTTCGGGGAATTACCGGCCTCAAGCCGGTAACGATTGCTACGCCCCAGGACTGCGAGAACTTTCAACATAAGGTTTTAAGCCTGCCAAAAAACTGGCGGTCGAAGTACCCGAACAGCAAGGAGTGCACCGAGACGCTGAGTGCAAACACGATAGACAAATGGTCGAGAGCGCTCCAGGCGGCGTTTGAGCGAGCGAATGAAAATGCGGGTAAGAAGTGCGTTCGGGGAGTCGTCTCGACGGAAAAGCTCCTGAAGTCCAATCGTTACGGTCATAGTCATTCCTCGTTGGACAAGGTGTGCTGACCTCCATAAGGTCAGCTCAGCGCGGTTGTTCGAAATGAAGTGCTCGATATTCCAGGCCCTTGGTATCACCGGTGCGCCCGGCGAAGACAGCGATACCAAGGGCGAGCCTTTTCCGCGTTCAATGCGTTACTCGAACGCCTTGCGGTGCTTAGTGATGAACGCCTCAAGCGTCATGGGCGGCCGGCCGCCGAGTTTCTCGACGAGGTCGTTCGTGCCCTCGAAGAGGCCGTTCTGGTGGTCGATCACGACCTCTTTAATATGCTGGATGAAGAAGGAATCGCCGGAACCCGGCGCCCGCTCCAACTCCCCATACAAGGTCATGGCGGATTCACCCGAACCCGGCTTCTTGCCTCCAGACCTCAGGGTTTGCAGGTACTCCTCGAAGTCGACCTGTTTGTACTGGACGTCCTTGCCAAGGACCCGGCTCAGGAGCTGCGCCGTCTCCTCGTAGGTGTATTCCACCGGACCGAAGAGTGGGTAGATCGCACCCTTGTGAGGCGCGGGGTCTTCGAGGATGCCGGCGATCACCCGCCCCTGGTCCTCCGCCGCGATCGGGGCGTGCTTGCCGGTGCCGAACGGCACGTGCAGCAGCCCGGCCTTGATCATCGGGGCGATGTACAGCAGCCATTCGGCGAAGTAGGTCGGGCGGATGTGGGCGACGGTCAGGCCTGACCAGTCGAAGATCCGCTCGGAGAGCCAGTGATCGGTCGCCGCGTGGCTCTTCGCGTCCTCTCGTGCGGGACTTCTGCGACATGTTGACGATGCCATCGACGCCCGCCTCCTTCGCGGCCTGGGCGAAGTACGCCGTCGCCTGCAGGATGCCGGGGCGGATGGGGTAGACGAAGTAGGCCCGCTGCACACCGCTAAAGGCGGCACGCACCTGGCCGAAGTCGAGCAGATCGCCGTAGACGACCTCGACGCCACGATCTTGAAGCGTTCTTCGATCGATCATCTTGCTCGTGGGCCAACGCCCGCACCTCATGTCTGCGAGCTAACAACGAGTCGATGGTTGCACGGCCGGTGTCGCCAGTCGCGCCGGTGACTAAGATCTTTCCCTGGATCATCTGGATTCTCCCGTGAAAGTGAGTAAGAGTGTGACCGAAGTGCGTAATTCAAAAACGTGCGGATGAAAGGCCGCCGCGAGCCATCGACAGTTTGCTGTCGTTGTTTCTTGATCCGGTGGCCTTGTTAAGTGAATAGTGACTTGTTCTTGACGATGTAATCCATCATCCCAAGCGGTTTCTGGTCGGTGAGTTGTTCCACCAAATCGTTCGTTCCGGAAAACAGTCCGTCGCGACAATCTTGGGCAACCGCAGAAATATGCTGCTGGAAGTGGGGGGTAAATCCCATTTTCTCCAGAACTTCCTTGAAAGCGTCGATTTCCATCGGAACGTACGAGATGTGTCGCCCGAGGACCTGCGTGAGGATGTCAGTAATTTCATACTGACTTAATTCCTTTGGGCCGTAGAGCGGATACGTTTTTCCGGCGTGCTCCGCTGGGTTCTTCAGAATCGCGGCAATGACCCGGCCCTGATCTTCCGCCGTGATGGGAGCATAGCGAGCTTCGCCGAAGGGAAGAGGGAGAATGTTCTTCTCCCTGATGATCTGCGAGAAATACATCAACCATTCGGCGAAGAAGGTGGGGCGCAGATGAGTGACGGGAATTTCTGATCGATCCAGTAAACGCTCGGCAATCCAGTGATTTCGGGCCGCGTGACTTTTCGCGATTCTCCTCGCCGAAATCTGCGACATGTTCACGATGGCCCCGACACCCTGTTGGATAGCGGCCTGCGCGAAAAAGGCGGTGGCCTCCAGAATGCCAGGCACCTGGATCGGATAAACGAAATATGCCCCAGTGATTCCCTCTAACGCTTCGCTCATCGCCTGAAAATCGGTCAGATCACCCTGGACGATTTCCACGCCCGCGGCGCTGAGTCGCTCTGATCGAGCGTCTGTCTTATGAACCAAAGCTCTAATGGGTACCTTGAGCTCCAGAAGCCGTTTGATAGCGCTCCCACCGGTTGCCCCTGTTGCTCCCGTCACCAGAATCTTCGGCGTTCCCATATTTCAGTCCTATAATGCGGTGTGTATGAGCGTTTCGATCTTGGCGTCCAGAGCTTCGGCGATCTTCGTAGTTCTCTTCCCAGAGCTTGCTGACTTTCGTATGCCTAAGAATGCCGTCCATCATTCCTTGGTGTCGCCGCTGCGCCCGCAGGACGGCGATGCCAAGGTTGAACGGGTTCGTTCTCGCTCGCGCTACACCCTGCGGAGTGTCGCTCTTTCGCCTTCATCAACATGCCGAGTGGCAGCAGAGGACCGATCGGCATTAGGTCAAAAGTCAACAGATTGGCCTGACCGAGCGGCAGCGCTTTCAGCAGCCGATCCGCCTCGTCGACCGAGTCCACGGTCATCAGGAAGATGACGCCCGCCTCTTTGTCTCGCAGCCAGAACTGCTCCATTTTGCCGTCGAGATAGAGTTGCAGCGTGGCCGGAACTTCCGCCGGCAAATAGCGCTGTCGTTGGTCCGGTGAAAGGGGTTTCAGCGTGCCGATTGCCATGACTTTCATGAGTATTCTCCATTAGTTAACGTAGGTACACGTGCCGATTGATCGCGTTGAGTAACAAATACAGTCAGAGTCCAGATCCTAGTGCCACTTCCTCATACTTGGATTCAAGTCATCCGTGCGAGACCGCGCTTTGGTTGAAGAGTGCTTTCGCTAAATAGCGCCTTATTCTTGACGATGTAATCCATCATCCCGAGCGGCTTCTGGCCGGTGATGTGTTCCACCACATCGTTCGTTCCTGAGAACAGTCCGTCGCGACAGTCCTGGGCGACGGCAGCGATATGCTGGTGGTTGTACGGGGAGAATCCCGTCTGCTGCCAGATTTCCATAAAGGCCGGAATCTCAAGGGCAGCATAGGTAATCTTTCGTCCGAGAACCTGGGTGAGCATGTCCGCCACCTCGTACTGTGTTAATTCCTTTGGACCGTAGAGCGGATACGTTTTTCCGGCGTGCTCCGCTGGGTTCTTCAGAATCGCGGCAATGACTCGGCCCTGATCTTCCGCTGCGATGGGGGCATACCGAGCGTCGCCGAAGGGAAGTGGGAACAATATCCTTCTCCCGGATGCTCCCCGACATGTACATGAGCCATTCGGCGAAGAAGGTGGGCCGCAGATGCGTGACCGGAATACCCGAGCGATCCAGCAGACGCTCCGCAAGCCAGTGATTCTGAGCTGCGTGACTCTTCGCAATTCTCCTTGCCGAAATCTGCGACATGTTCACGATGGCTCCGACACCTTCTTCCAGTGCGGCCTGGGCGAAAAAGGCGGTGGCCTCCAAAATGCCAGGTATCTGAATGGGAAATACAAAATACGCTCCGGTGATTCCCTTCATTGCTTCGCTGACCGTTGCAAAATCGCTGAGGTCGCCCTCAACGATCTCCACGCCCTGGGCTCAGTCGATGGGAACGCTCGTCAATCGAATGGACCAGCGCCCGTACGGGGATCTGGAGTTCCAGGAGCTTGGCGATGGCGTATGTCCCAGTCGCACCAGTCGCACCCGTGATAAGAACTTTCTTGTCAGCCATACGATTCTCCAGGGAATGATTGGTTCCGGGACGTCAGCGGACGATAAATCGCGCAGTTTGACTGTTTGCGGTGATTCTTATCGGCCGAGCGAGACGGCCAACCGCCCCGTTCCGGTAGTGGTGGTTGGAGGCGCCCGGCTATAATGCTGGTGCGTGTCCGGATTGTAGCCCTAGGGCCAATGTTGCAAATGACGTATATGCAGCGTTTCAGGACATTCCGAATTCCGGCCCGCATACCCGTGGGGCAGATCGATGCGTAAAATCGGGTTGATCTTGTACCCTGCTTTCTCCCCGATGAATTTTGGGGTCACGAGCGTATTTGAGGCCGCAAATTGGAAGGTCGAGTCGGCGGCGTACGAACTGATGCTCGTTTCGGAGAAAGGCGGGCTGGTCGAGACGTCGCTCGGATACAAGATTCAAACATCGACATTTCTTCGGCGGACGTTCGATACGATCCTCGTTGCCGGCAGCATCACGCCCCCGGAAGCGACGCCGGGGTTACTTCGCTATCTTCGATCAACCGTGCGTCGCAGCCGACGGATCGCTTCGATCTGCAGCGGCGCCCTCATTCTCGCCGAATCGGGGTTGCTCGACGGCCGACGAGCAACCACTCATTGGCAATTCGCGGGAATTATGCAGCGTGACTACCCCAAGATCGCGGTCCAAGAAGATCGTATTTTCACGAGAGATGGGCCCATTTGGACATCGGCAGGGATGAGCGCCGGAATCGATCTTGGCGCCGAGGTTGCTCGAGCGGTCGCCAGAATACTCGTGGTCTATCACCGTCGAGCCGGTGGGCAATCGCAGTCTTCGGCGCTGTTGGAACTAGACGCAACATCCGATCGCGTCCGGATCGCCCTCGCGTATGCCAAGGAGCATCTGGGCGATTCGCTGTCCGTTGAGGATTTGGCGAACGTCACCTTTCTGAGCCCGCGGCAATTCAGCCGGTTGTTTCGAGAGGAAACGGGGCACACACCGGCAAAGGCAATCGAACTGCTGCGGGTTGAGTCTGCGAAGCTGATGATGGAGGCTGGACGCTTCTCTGCCGACGAGATCGCTCGCAAAAACGGTTTTGGAAATCGTGAGCGGATGCGGCATGCGTTCGTCCGCTCCGTCGGACAGCCGCCACAGGAAATGCAACGTACGGTAAGACCTTAAAGATCTTTGACGGTGTCCTGGGGCATGGCCCCTCGAATTCATCTTTGGCGCAGCGGGTGGCCAGGTTGTCATGCTCTGGAAGCATGAATGGCAGCAGACGATTATTTATTCCAAGCCGTCAAGAATGGCTTGCAGGAGGGCTCCGCGACTACCGCCCGACGTCGGGCACCGTCAGTTTCTCTCGCATTGCTTGCGAGCAACAAAAAAAACCGCCGACCGTAGCCAGCGGGGGAGTTCTCAGTAGTCGGACGGAAGTAGCGCTGTGATTGCGCCGCCGGCATCGTCCTCGATGAACCACAAGGCTTCCGCCTTATCCGAATCATCGAAAACTTGCAAATAATCCAGACCGCGCTTCTGCGAACGTATTGCGAGGCAGTTCAAATCCCGTCGGCGCATCGGCGGTGTGGAGGGCCGACATGAGGGCGATGCCGTTCGACCGTTGGGAGTTTACCCCTGTTGCAGCGATTTGCCGTTCGCCTGCAGCTTCACCTCGATGTTGCCGCGCGTCGCCTTGGAGTAAGGGCAGATGGTGTCCGCCTTGGCGACGAGCGCTTCGGCCTGAGCCTGGTCGATGCCGTTCAACTCGGCATTCAGCGTCACGTCCAGGAAATACCCGCTGTCGTCCTTGTTAAGGTTCACCGTCGCGGTCACCTTGATGTCACTGGCCTTCACGGCGATTTTCGCGAGGCCCGCCGCCGCCGCGATCGCGCTGCCGAAGCAGGCCGAGTAGCCGGCCCCGAACAGCTGCTCCGGGTTGGTGCCGGGGCCGTGCGACCCGGGAGGAGAAAGAGCGAGGTTGATCTTGCCGTCCGGGCTGGTGGCTTTGCCTTCGCGGCCTGCGGTGGCGCTGGCGGTTTCCGATGCGAGTACGGTCATGGGTTTTCTCCGTCAGAGTGCATTCACATCAGTTCGCTTACCGACTTCACGATTCAGTCGGACGGCATCACACCGTAACCACGACCTTCCCGACCTGCTGGTTCGACTCCAGGTATCGGTGGGCCTCGACGATCTGGTCGAGCGGGAACGTCTTGGCGATGAGCGGCTTGAAACTGCCGTCGGCGAGTCCTTCGTTGATGAACTTCTTCGCCCGCTCCAGACGCATGCGGGTCGCTCGTGATTTCCATCATCACGTAGCCGCGGATCGTGGCCCACTTGCGCCAGGAGGTCGAACAGCGGGCAGCGGGGTCGGCTCCGTGCTCAAGCGCACCGTAGAGGAACACGATCCCCAGCTGAGCCGTTGCCTGGACGAGTTTGTTCACGGTCGGGCCGCCGACGGGGTCGAACACCACGCGGGCGCCCTTGCCGCCGGTGATCCTGAGAACCTCCTTCACCAGGTCCTGCTCGTCCGACGCGATGACGTGAGCCGCGCCTGCGTCCAGCAGGGCCTTCCGCTTCGACTGGCCGCGCGTCAGGGCGACCGGAACCGCCCCGACCTTGTTCGCGATCTGGATGGCGGCGAGGCCGACGCTGCTCGATGCCGCGGGGATCAGGATCGTGTCGCCCTTCGTCAGCTTGGCGATGTCGATCAGCGCCCCGTAGGCGGTGAGGTACTGCATCCAGACCGCCGCCGCCTCTTCCCAGGAGAGCGACTTGGGATGGTGCGTCACGGCATGGACCGGGGCGTTCGCAAGGTCGCCGTAGAGGCCGTAGTCGTTCAGGGAAAAGCTCGGGATGGTGCTGACCGCGTCCCCGACCTTGAACCCCTGCACGCCCGGCCCGATGGCCGCAACGGTTCCGGCCGCCTCGTACCCCAGCCGGGCCGGCAGCTTGGGGTTTTCCAGGTACTGCCCGCTGCGGAACATCGACTCGGCGCGATTCAGCCCCAGCGCCTTGATGCTGATCTGGACCTCACCCTTCCCGGGAGGGGGCACCGCAACCTCTTCAACCTGAAGGACTTCTGGGCCGCCGGTCTTGTGGAATCGCACGACACGCGCCATGTCTTTTCTCCCGGTGGGATTGTTCGCGAAGGGACGAAACAGGCCTATTGAATTTTCCGGGTAATTCCGGCCGCTCAACTCGGCATTTCCGCGCCGCTTGGTCCTGCCAACTCCTGGGCGGGAATGGAGAAATAGGAAACTCAAAATCCGTTTGTTCTATCAGATCCTCTAATCTCCAAAGCGCTTCTTGATCGCCGCCGCAAATTCGTTAGGGGCTTCCAGCGGAGTGTAGTGACCGACACCGGCAAGCGGTTCAAATGTAACGTCAACGAAAAACTCATCGAGCCGGTCTGACCAGGACCTGGGAAAAATCGGGTCAAACTCTTGCCAGAGCACTGTTGTAGGGATTGTGAGGCGATCAGCCGGCACTGGGACAGTTTCGGACGTGTAGGCAGTAACCGGGTTTGAAGAACACCGATACCAGCCGAGAGAGGCGCTGAAGGCACTTGGTTGTGAGTAGACTTCGACCAAGTGATTCAAAGCGTCTTCTTCAATGATGTATTTGGGGCCTGACCAGTGCGACCAGAAATGACGCAAGTAAGCACGCAAAGCCTCTGGTTTGCCGTCCAAAAGCTGCACCGCAATCTCTTGTTGGTGAAAAGTGGTGTACCAGAATTCCTTTGCTTCCTTGAGGTTCAGTATTCTTTTGCCGGCGCCAGGCAGCGGCGGTGACACCACAAGAGCGCGCACGAGGTCGGGACGCATTGCTGCTACCGTTTGAGCCACCAAGCTGCCGACATCATATCCGCCCAAAACAGCGGACCCTAGACCGAGTTCGTCCATCAAGGCGATGACACCGTTGGCCTGCCCTGCCGCTGATTACACCTTCTCCGGATCAACGAGATGTTTGTCTGACAGCCCGAACCCGCGCAGGTCAGGCACGATGACATCAGCAGAGTCTGCCAGCAGCGGAACCAGTTTGCGGTAGTCGGTGTGGTCACCGGGCCAACCATGTAACAGTACCACGGATTGCCCAGACCCGATGCGATCATAAGCGAGCCGAAAACCTTCGGCCGGCAACGAGTATTTCATTGGAACCCCCCCCTCAGCAATTATTCATACAAGGGTGCTCATTACTCGGTCAACATGGTGGGCCACTTCGTGGGGACCTGCACCCCATGGGCAACTCCGTCCCGGTTCGGGCCGCGCCACTGCGGCCAATCTTGCGAAAGCCCGGTTGACTCCGGCAAAAGGCAGGCTGCCACTTCCCGATTGCTATTCCTCGAACAATCCTCCACATCGCGAACCTCCATTCACCGGCAGTCGAGCCCGGAATGAGAACGGCGTCCACAGGGAAGCTGCAAACCTAAGAATGCCACAGGTGGAAATCGGTGTCAAACGACTGCTCGCGACCGACCGCCACCAGGCACGAGTCGCACCACATCGGCCTGGATCGGCATCGTCCTCGCCCCAAGAACTCGTCGGAACAATAGATCCGATCAAACGACCCCATTTCTGACACGCGCCAAAGCGTGCCAAAATCTCATGCCTTTGGCGAGAATGCCGGCTTGGCTCGTGGTCTTGGCCTCATCGCCCAATTGGCAGTGCCGAGAAACCAACGGCTTCTGGGACCGAATTCAAATCCAGGTGCCCCGACTGGGTATTTATGGAAGCCCATTGCCAAATTCGGGGGTCGGCTTTTCTGCTTAACTTCCAGGCGTTTTCGCCATTCCGAGCCCGGTTCAAATTTGCAGTGAATTGGCTTGGCAAGGGTTTTTTTCGACAGTCGCCGCAATTCCTTGCTGCGACTCAGTATTCGGCGGTTCAAACGGACACGACGCGTGGCGGTCGCTGGTGGCAACGATAGAATCGCGTTGATTCCGCAAATCAACCGTTTTTCTCGCTTCGGACCATAGGAAGGGGGGGCCCGCCAGCTATCGCATGCGAGCATCGAGGCCGGCGCCTAAAGCGACATTGCCGCTGGGCTCGGAAATCCGTAACGTCTTGTTTTAACGCAGCACGTGAACCAATCGCCCGTCAAACACTGGATTCAAAGGTCATGAAGCTGAATCACATTAACCTGGCGGTCGTCGACCTGGTCGCGACGCGGGATTTCTTTGTCAAGTATTTTGGGTTTCAGTGCATCGAAGAGAAGGGCCGCAACACACTCACCGTCATGCGCGACGATGGCGGTTTGTTCCTGACCCTGAGCCATTTTCGCAACGCGACCGAAGTCAGCTATCCCCAGGATTTCCACGTTGGCTTTATTCTCGACACGCGCAGCGAAGTCGACGAGATCTATCGCGCGTTGATCGCTGGCGGCGTCGCCGTCGAGCCGCCACGGAGCGAGCACGGCGGCTGGTCGTTTTACGTTCAAACACCGGGAGATTTTTTGGCGGAGGTTGTCTCGTACGAAGGCGGAGCGTGACCCATCCCGCCAATCGCCGTCTCGCCGCTGGTCCCACCCCACCTTCGCCCGATTAGAATACGGGGATGTTCGATTGAGATCATCCGCCGCGAGCATCCATCGCGGACTGAGTTTCGGAAAGTCGTCATTTCCGAGTCCGTTCCGTCTGAGGAACGATTGTTGGGACAATTTGACTTGGCATACCGCAACGCCTAACTCGCGTCGGTGTGTCGCTACGAATGGCACATAGATATGGAGCAAGTGCTTGGGTTGAAGTGACATAGGCAAAAAGGCCTCGCTTGCGTAGATGGTTGTTTGTCAACGACATCCATCAACGGCAAGGAGGCCCAAGAATGCGGTATTGTAATCGCGGACTTGTTCGACAACAGATGAAATTCCTGAGGCGTCAGTTTCTGCAAGATGGCAACCTGCCTTTTGCGACAGCCCTTTCTGAAGCAACGATTGCGCCAGCACTGGCGTCAATCGAGGCACCTTGGAAGGATCGCATATTTTCGCCACTCATCACCTTGTGGGTTTTTCTGAACCAGGTGTTGAGCGCCGATCATTCATGCCGAGCCGCTGTGGCTCGATTGATCGCCCATCGAGTGTCCCGAGGGCAGCCAGCCTGCTCAGCCAACACGGGTGCCTACTGCCAAGCCAGAAAAAGGTTGCCAGAGAAGTTCTTCTCCGCCGTCGCCTGTTTAGTCGGACGCGTTTTGAATGCCCAGGCCGATCATTATTGGCTGTGGAAAGGGAGACGGGTGTACATGTTCGACGGCACGACCGTCACCATGCCGGATACTCCAGAGAATCAACAGGCTTATCCGCAAGTCTACAATCAGAAGCCGGGCCTAGGCTTTCCCCTCGCGCGAATCGGGGCCATTACTTCGTTGTCTTGTGGGGCAATCGTGAGTCTCGGCTTTTGCCGATATGCCGGCAAAGGACAAGGCGAAGTCAGCTTACTTCGCCGACTGTGGGACGTGCTTGATCCCAGAGATGTTCTGCTCGCGGATTGTCTGATGGCGAATTGGACGAACATTTTGCTGCTCCAACAGCGCGGCGTAGATTTGGTCAGTCGCCTAAACAAAGCCAACCGCAAACCGGACTTTCGACGTGGAGAGCGCCTTGGCGACGATGACCACATCGTTCGCTGGTTCAAGCCGACGTCGATTCGTTCGCTGGATTGGCAAACCTACAAATCACTCCCTGAGTGCATCACCATTCGAGAAGCGAGGATTCGAGTCGCGCAACCTGGATTCCGGACCAAGGTCATTGTTGTGGTGACGACATTGCTGGACCCGCAGCAAACGACCAAAGACGATCTGGCGACTCTGTATCGCGCGGTGGAACAACGAACTCGATCTACGTTCCATCAAGTCGACCATGCAAATGCACCACCTACGCTGCAAAACGCCCGAGTTGGTGCATAAGGAGGTCTGGCGCATGTCCTGGCCTACAATCTCATCCGCACAATCATGGCACAAGCCGCTTCCAGCCATCATGCCGAGCCACGGACCATCAGCTTCAAAGGAACTCTGCAAACGCTAGAAGCCTTTCAGCCATTGATTGAGCTTCGGACCGCTCATGACCCGGCATATCGTTTCCGAGTCTACCAAAACCTGCTCGATGCCATCGCCACCCATCGAGTTGCCGACCGACCCGATCGTTACGAGCCTCGCATGAAAAAGCTGCGACGCAATCACTATGACTGGATGACAAAGCCCCGCGCCGAGATCAAACGCAATATGGCTAAAGGCATTACAAGAATCTAAGTGCCATTCGTAGCGACACACCGACGCAGGAAGCTCGCAAGATCGCCGAAGAGAAAACTGACAGTCCCAATTACTCGTCGCACACGAGACGTCTCAAAAAACTACCGGGTCTGTTGAAAAAGTCGGATTTTCGATGGGGGTCGCTGGTTGGTGGAATTGGCGAGAATTGCTTGCCTAGCCACCAAGCCGTCAGCCATTGGCAAAACGGGAAGAGGAGGCGTTTGAGGTTCTGGGCCATTGCACTCAGGTAGGCTTGGATTTGCACTTTTGGCCGGCCGCGATACTTCGCGCGCGACAAGCAGTGGCTCTGCTTCGCCTCGGCGAAGAGCCCCTCGATCTTCCACATCCGCTCGGAAGCTCTCTTCAGGAACACCGGATCTCGCATTCGAGTTTGCACTTCCTCAAAGAGGTCCTGGTCGACGTTACGCATCACGAAGTGATAGTGCGGCGAGCTGTTACGCGACCTGGCCGGACAGTTGGAAGCTTGCGGAAAAGCTTGGCAGTCCGTCGCGGTGCTAACGTACCGCTTGTGGTTGTCACAGATCGCTGGATTGGGGGTCAGATACTTCCCCTGAGGACAGCGGAAGCGGTCGTGCTCTTTCTCGTAGGTCAATCCTGACTTCAGGTACTTGCTGTTGCCGACGCGGCCGCTCCAGAGTGGGAGATAGGTCTCGACGCCCTGCGCCTGCAGCGTCCGGATGATTGCCGCTGAGCCGTAGCCACGATCGGCAATCGCTTCGCGGATCGTGATCTTGTACCGATCCCGGATGCGCTGCAGTTGGTCGAGGTAAGGTTGGTTGTCGTGCCGAGCTCCGGTCGTAACCTCAGTGTCCAGAATGACACGACTGTCAGCGTCGATTGTTTGGTGAACCTTGTACTTGAGTTGCCGAGGCGTTCCGCGCTTCTGCGCCAGCGTGGCGTCCGGATCCGTGCGGCTGCGGTGCGTTTCGTTGGACAGCTTGCGTTGTGCTTGACTGTCGATCGTCCCTCGCCGCTGCCGTTGAGCCTCTGCTTCCTCCTGAGCTTCGCCAGGATTGTTGTGCACCAGCGAGTTCAGCGAGGCGTCGGCGGCGATCAAGGTCGCATCGGTCATCACTCGACATGAGTCTTTGACCAACCCCTTCTGCTTGCACTGCTCGACGATCTCGGCGGAATACTGACTCGAAGATCTCGGTGCCGTAGCGGTCGCGGATGCGGGTGAGCGACGAGTGGTCGGGCACGTCATCCGTCAGCGACAAGCGGCAAAACCAGCGGTAAGCGAGATTGTAGTAGACATCTTCGCAGAGTTGCCGTTCCGAGGCGACGCCGAAAAAGTACGCCACCAGCTGCATGCGAAAGTAAACCTCCGGATCGATCGACGGCCGGCCCTTGTTGGACTGCGTACCGAGGAGCCGTCAAGTCTCGGATGAACGACAGATCGAGTACCCGATCGACGCGACGCAGGAAATGGTCCGCGGCGACAAACGACTCCAAGTCGATGCTCGCCTTCGCCTTCGGCTCGAATGCATGCACTCCTTGCATGACCTCCTCCGCCAACAGAAGTGAAGCGGATGGAACGACAACACGCCCAGAAACTCGTTTTCAAAAGAAAAATCAAGCCGAACTCGTGCTAGCTCAAAACAGGGTTTTTCAACAGACCCGACCGATAAATGACGATTTTCGCGGCCCGGGTCAAAAAATGACGCCGAAGTTATTTGCTGGCTGCGCGGCGACGGCGACCGCTCATCAGGTAAATGTCTGCTCTTAGCTGCCATAGCGGATCGTCCGTGGGGGCGATACCATCGACACGCGGGATCGGATCGAAAATGATCTTGCGCAATTCCGTCTCCTGGTCGTCGGCGCGCTGGGACAAGGTGACTGTGCCAAATTCCAGTTGCGACCGGCTATCGGGCCAGGTGATGCTCGCATCGTTCACGTCGTCGCCCAGCTCGGCCAATTGCACCGAGATGTGAAACATGACAGGGCCCTGTGTGAGTCGAACCGAAAACTCCTCCATCAGGAAGTCGGGAGATTTTCGGATAGCCTCGTCGGCAGCGAGATACTCCGTGCCCGCGTCTGGACGGATGCGATAGCGTCCGAAGCGGGATGATTCTTCGCGATTTGTGAACTTCAGGGCCGAAACGCCAAAGAACGCCTCGCGAGCGAAGCTGGTCGGAATCGGCTTGGGCGCGACCGCGAATCGCATCGCGGCGGGGTGTTTCGTCAGGAACTCGTCGAGCGGCGTCGGCTTGGGCGCCGTTGGCCCGCTGGCGGCCAAGGCCTGCACGAATTGCAGAAACTCCTCGGCGCTTCGGGCGGGAAAACCATCGAACGAGTGGGCCACGATGTCGGTATGAACATGTTCGGCCAGATTGAAGCGAATCGCCATCCCGCGAGGACTTGCCGCCGGATCGTAATCGGGAACCATCGGCACGCCGGCAAAGTCTGACAACCGTACGACGACGGGGATCGATGGTCCGGCGACGTGTGGGGCGCGGGTCAACCGCGCTGCCTCGGGCGTCGGCGTAAAAGTGCCTCGACACATCAGCCCCTTGGCATGCACCGCTCGAAAGCCGGCATGCAAACCGAACACATCGTCGAAGCCAGAAAGTACTTCTTCGGCCAGCTTATTATGCGGGGTTGGGCGAGGTTCGTGATTAGATGTCATGGGAATCTCCCTGGCAGGTGCATATTGATGTGGGGTATCGGCGGGAGATAATTTTATCGCTCGATGACCTGACCGTCGAATCAATTAGCCGCAAAATCCCCCATGATACTTATGTATTTCGAACAGGTCCGCTTCAGAATGCGCCGACCTCCCAACGTAGATGTGCCCGCCCTCCCGCTTCAGCCCAACCGTTTTCCTGGACTCCCATAAACCAACCGATTGATGACGCTCGCCGCCCGCGTCAGAAACCCATGCCTTTGAAGGGACCTTCTGAGCGTCTCTGAAAGCCAACCGAATTCTCGGAATGCTACGAGGCCGCGATCTGTCGCGGATCTGGCCCTCTGCGAGGCGCATCAATCGAACGATTTCTGACTTGGCACCGCTGCACAATTTCGGTGAGTCGGTCGATGTGACGAATGGCACTTAGATTCTTGTAATGCCTTTAGCCATATTGCGTTTGATCTCGGCGCGGGGCTTTGTCATCCAGTCATAGTGATTGCGTCGCAGCTTTTTCATGCGAGGCTCGTAACGATCGGGTCGGTCGGCAACTCGATGGGTGGCGATGGCATCGAGCAGGTTTTGGTAGACTCGGAAACGATATGCCGGGTCATGAGCGGTCCGAAGCTCAATCAATGGCTGAAAGGCTTCTAGCGTTTGCAGAGTTCCTTTGAAGCTGATGGTCCGTGGCTCGGCATGATGGCTGGAAGCGGCTTGTGCCATGATTGTGCGGATGAGATTGTAGGCCAGGACATGCGCCCAGACCTCCTTATGCACCAACTCGGGCGTTTTGCAGCGTAGGTGGTGCATTTGCATGGTCGACTTGATGGAACGTAGATCGAGTTCGTTGTTCCACCGCGCGCGATACAGAGTCGCCAGATCGTCTTTGGTCGTTTGCTGCGGGTCCAGCAATGTCGTCACCACAACAATGACCTTGGTCCGGAATCCAGGTTGCGCGACTCGAATCCTCGCTTCTCGAATGGTGATGCACTCAGGGAGTGATTTGTAGGTTTGCCAATCCAGCGAACGAATCGACGTCGGCTTGAACCAGCGAACGATGTGGTCATCGTCGCCAAGGCGCTCTCCACGTCGAAAGTCCGGTTTGCGGTTGGCTTTGTTTAGGCGACTGACCAAATCTACGCCGCGCTGTTGGAGCAGCAAAATGTTCGTCCAATTCGCCATCAGACAATCCGCGAGCAGAACATCTCTGGGATCAAGCACGTCCCACAGTCGGCGAAGTAAGCTGACTTCGCCTTGTCCTTTGCCGGCATATCGGCAAAAGCCGAGACTCACGATTGCCCCACAAGACAACGAAGTAATGGCCCCGATTCGCGCGAGGGGAAAGCCTAGGCCCGGCTTCTGATTGTAGACTTGCGGATAAGCCTGTTGATTCTCTGGAGTATCCGGCATGGTGACGGTCGTGCCGTCGAACATGTACACCCGTCTCCCTTTCCACAGCCAATAATGATCGGCCTGGGCATTCAAAACGCGTCCGACTAAACAGGCGACGGCGGAGAAGAACTTCTCTGGCAACCTTTTTCTGGCTTGGCAGTAGGCACCCGTGTTGGCTGAGCAGGCTGGCTGCCCTCGGGACACTCGATGGGCGATCAATCGAGCCACAGCGGCTCGGCATGAATGATCGGCGCTCAACACCTGGTTCAGAAAAACCCACAAGGTGATGAGTGGCGAAAATATGCGATCCTTCCAAGGTGCCTCGATTGACGCCAGTGCTGGCGCAATCGTTGCTTCAGAAAGGGCTGTCGCAAAAGGCAGGTTGCCATCTTGCAGAAACTGACGCCTCAGGAATTTCATCTGTTGTCGAACAAGTCCGCGATTACAATACCGCATTCTTGGGCCTCCTTGCCGTTGATGGATGTCGTTGACAAACAACCATCTACGCAAGCGAGGCCTTTTTGCCTATGTCACTTCAACCCAAGCACTTGCTCCATATCTATGTGCCATTCGTGTGTCGCTACGGACCCGTCCGCACTCCTTCAACGTAGCAGTGGCCGGAAAATATCTTGGACGATTTGTCGAATTCCGGTCCGGCCGTTCGACTATACAGGGAAGGAAGGGCAACCGGCCCGCCCGAAGACCGTTACATACAGGAGAAGTCATGCCGCAGTATTTGGTTGCTATTCACCACCCTGACGGCTACGACCCGGCCGTCGCAGAGGACGAAGCGATGGACCGCGATATCGACGCGCTCAACGACGAGATGAAGGCTGCTGGTGTCAGGATTTTCGTTGGCGGCCTGCACCCGGCTAGCAGCGCGAGGTCACTGCGGGCGCAGTCCGATGGTGAGGTGCTCATCACCGACGGGCCGTACCTGGAGACCAAGGAGCACGTGGGCGGTTTTTGGGTGCTGGAAGCCGTTGACCTGGACGAGGCGCTGGCGTGGGGGCGCAAGGCCGCCGTCGCCTGTCGGGCGCCGGTCGAGGTGCGTCCGTTTCACTGACGGAGGAAGTCTCAAGGTCAGAAGGAACATGAGGTTCCGTCATCCAGCCGCCGCCGAATGCCCACTTCACAGCCTTTTACTCCGGCAAGAAAAAGTTCAATAGCCGTCTTGTTGTCCCGAGTTGAATGATAAACGGCTCTTCGCCCGCATTTGGTGAAGAGCCATTTCTTGTTTACGGACTGAGGTTTGCGTTTGGGGAGTAGTATGCACCCTGTCGGTTCAAACAGGGTGTCGAAAAAGGGGGGCATAAAAACTGATTCGCCCCAACCCGATTCCGCCACCGCCGTTACCGAGTTCAAATCCCGTCGCTACTGTTGGCTAATTCCGGTGGATGCCGCAATACGGTCCTATGATGGGTCTCTCAAAAAACGGTCGGAGTTTATAGGACATTCTACGAATGCCGGTGAAGTTATGCACTTACTGTTGCCTCACGTCCATCGCGGCGGCAGCATTGCATCCGCGGCCATAACGTGCGCCGCCATACGCAATCAAGTCGCCGTCCGGTGGACTAGCGTGCCGAGTCGGGGCGGTTCTCGCCAGGCTCATAGATCAGCGGAGATCGCCATGGCGCAGCCAGTGGCAGCGTCGCCGGCTTGTGAGAGCCGGCTAGCCAAGCTGAGTAAGCGGCCGTAGAGCCACCTACACTGCCCGCTTTGAAATGGCGAATAGGCGGCCGATCACGGGGTGTGTGGCGACGCGCTTTCAACAGTATGTGTGGCCTCGGAGGGCCGTTCACGTCGGTCGATGAACCAATTGACGATTACGTAGAAAATCGGCGTGAAGAATAGCCCGAAAAAGGTCACGCCGAGCATGCCGCTGAACACGGCGACGCCCAGTGCCCGACGCATTTCCGCGCCAGCCCCGGAAGCGCGAACCAGCGGCACGACGCCCAGGATGAAAGCGAGCGACGTCATCAGAATCGGCCTGAGTCGCAGGCGGCATGCTTCCAGGGCGGCCTCGTAGCGGGACTTGCCTTGGTGTTGCAACTGGCGGGCGAATTCTACGATCAGGATCGCGTTTTTGCTGGCCAGCGCGATCAAGACCACCAGGCCGATTTGCGTAAATACATTGTTCTCAAGCTTCATCACCCAGACTCCGGCGATCGCGGCCGAAAGGCACATCGGCACGATCAGAATAATCGCCAGCGGTAGCGACCAGCTTTCGTATTGCGCCGCCAGCACGAGGAACACGAAGATCACGCCCAGCGGAAACACCAGCTTGGTGAGCAGATCTTTCTCGGCTTCGATCTGTTGAAAGGACAATTCGGTCCATTCGATCCGCATGCCCTGTGGCAATTCCTGGGCCGCCAGTTGGTTCATGATGCTGATCGCGTCGCCCGAGGTTGTGCCGGGCAGCAAGCTGCCGTTGATATCCGCGGCGGGATACATCTGATAATGGCTCACCAGCGAGGGGCCGGTGATATCGCGCGCCACCAACAGCGCGTCGAGCGGGGCCATGCTGCCGGCCGCGGTGCGAACTTTGAGCCGGCCGAGATCCTCGCGCGAGACGCGAAAGTTGGAATCGGCCTGCACGTTCACCTGCCAATTGCGTCCGAAGCGAGTAAAGTCGTTGACGTAGACCGAGCCGAGATAGCCTTGAAGCGCCTCGAAGATATCGCTCAGCGCCACGCCGGCGCTCTTGGCCTTCGTGCGATCGATTTCCAGATAGAGTTGCGGTTCGTTGACGCGGAACGTGCTGAATAATCCCACGAGGCCGGGCTGGGTGCTGGCCTTTTCCATGAGGTTATCGGTGGCGCCCTGGAGTGCTTCGAGCCCCAGCGAACGGCGGTCCTCGACGAACAGTTTGAAGCCGCCTGCGTTGCCCACGCCCTCGACCGGCGGCGCGCCGAACGCGAACACCGCCGCTTCCTGGACGGCCCCGAATTTCTGGCGGAGCTGTCCAAGAATCGCCGGCCCGGATTGCGCCGGATTGCCCACGCGCTCCTCGAAGGGGAGCAGCGGCAGAAACATCGTAGCCGCGTTCGATTGATTCGCTCCGCTAAACAGCGAGAACCCCGGTACGCTGATGGTATGCGCAACGCCCGGAATCTCGGCCGAAATCTCGGCAATCTTCCGCATCACGGCTTCGGTGCGCTCCAGGCTCGCTCCGTCGGGCAACTGGGCGAGCACGACAAAATAGCCCTTGTCCTGCTCGGGAATGAAGCCCACCGGCACGGTTCGAAATCCCAACCAGGTGAGCGCGAGGATGCCCACGTAGACGACGACGCCCGCCACGGCGACTCGCAACAGCCGCGCGATTACGAGGCCGTAGAGGTTGGTAAACGCATCGAACGCGCGATTGAAGCCTCGAAAAAACACCCCCAAGGCCACATTGATCCGCCGCGCCGCCAGCCACCCCAGCATGCCTCCCGCGCCGGCCAGCAACACACGCACGGCCCACAGCCACAGATCGATTCGCCATTCCTCCGACGTGACGCCCGGCTTCAGCCCCGGCGTTATGCCCAAGGAGCGTGAGCACGCGATGTTCAGCCAGCCAAATACACAGCAGCGCGCCCAGTATGACGTAACCCCAACGGGGCAGAGCCTCGGTGGTGCCATGTCCGTGGCCGACCAGCTGCGACTTTTGAAGATCTGGACTGCCCGCGAAGGGGTCATCGTCATGGCGTTGAGCGCCGAGATGACGGTCGAAGCCGCGATGGTGAGGGCAAACTGGCGGTAGAATTGCCCGCTAATGCCGGCGACGAAGGCGGTGGGCACGAACACCGAGCAGAGCACGAGCGTAATGGCGATGATCGGTCCGGTCACTTCTTCCATCGCTTTGAGAGTGGCGGCCCGCGAATCGAGGCCCGTAGCCATCCAGCGTTCGACGTTCTCCAAGCACAACGATCGCATCGTCGACCACGATGCCGATCGCCAGCACCAGGCCGAACAGCGTCAGATTGTTGAGCGTGAAGCCGAACAGCGACATCACGGCGAACGTGCCCACCAGCGACACCGGCACGTCGATCATCGGCAGGATCGTGGCCCGCCAGTCCTGCAAGAAGATCAGGACCACGATGAACACCAGCACGAACGCCTCGAACAACGTGTGATAGACGCTGCTGCACCGATTCGTCGATGAAGGTGGTGGTGTCGTAGACGATGGCGTAATCGACCCCGTCCGGAAAGTCCTCCTTCAGGCGCCGCATTTCGGCCCGGATCGCTTCGGCCGTTTGGATGGCGTTCGACCCCGGTCGCTGAAAAATCGGCAGGCCGACCGAGGGCTTGCCGTCGAGAAAACTGCTGACGTCGTAGTTCTTGGCGCCCAATTCGATGCCGGGCCACGTCGCGCAGACGCACCACTTGCCCGTCGGCCCCGGTGGTAACGATGATTTCGCCATATTGTCTGTTCGTCGACCAGACGGCCCAGCGTGTTGAGCGTGATCTGGAAATCGAGCCCCGCCGGCGCCGGTGGTTGCCCCAGCCGCCCCGCGGCCACTTGCACGTTCTGCTCGCGCAGCGCACGGATGACGTCGCCGGCCGAAAGGTTGCGCACCGCGAGTTGATCGGGGTCGAGCCAGAAGCGCATGCTGTAGTCGCGAGCGCCGAATAGCGTGACGTCGCCGACGCCGGGAATCCGGGCCAGCGCGTCTTTGACTTGCAGGATCGCGTAGTTCGACAGATAGAGATTGTCGCGACTTCCGTTGGGCGAAATCAGGCTGACCACCAGCAGAATGTTGGGCGACTGCTTCTTGGTGGTGATGCCCTGCCGGCGGGCCTCCTCGGGCAACTTGGGTTCGGCGATCGCCACCCGGTTTTGCACCAGCACTTGGGCGGTGTCGAGATCGGTGCCCAGGGCGAACGTGATGTCGAGCGTCATCGTGCCGTCGTTGGTCGAGCGGGAATTCATGTACAACATGTTCTCCACGCCGTTGACTTCGGTCTCGATGGGCGTGGCCACGGTCTCGGCCACCACGACGGGCGTTGGCCCCAGGATAAACGGCCGTAACGCGAACCGTCGGCGGCGCGACTTCCGGATACTGGGCGATCGGCAGTCTTACCAGCGCCACGAAACCCAGAATCACGACCACCACGGACAGCACCGTGGCGAAGATCGGTCGATCGACGAAGAAGCGAGATAACACGGGCGACCTGTCAGGGAGTGGAAGAGCTGGAGCCGACAGATTCCGGAGTACCGCTTGGAATTCTTCGCCGCGGCGGCCGTGGGGCCCTGTCCGGCTTCCGGTTCCGTGGGTATCGTCATCGGCGCTTCTCTTCGGGATTTGACAACGACGCCCGGCCGCACGCGCTGCAAGCCGTTGATGATGACCCGGTCGCTTGGCTGGAGCCCGGACGTGATCACCCGCAAACCGTTTTCGAGTTGCCCGAGACGTACGTCGCGGCGTTCGACTTCCTTCTTATCGTTGACGATGTAGAGGAACTTCTGATCCTGGTCCGACTGGATCGCGCGTTCGAGCACCAACAGCGCCGGATAAGGCGACCCGAGGTCCAACTGCACGCGACCGAAGAGTCCCGCCGTCAGCCGCACGGAGCCGTTGGCTTCGAGCGGATTGGCGAATTCGCCGCGGATGCGCATGGTGCTGGAGTTGGGATCGACGCGGTTTTCGACGAAGTTGACGAAGCCCTGCAGCGAGTAATCCGTTGTCATTGCCCAGCGACATGCGAATCGGCACTTTGGTTCTCGCGTCCGCCTTTGAACTTGCCTTCGCGCATCAATTGCAGGATTTTGAGCACCGTGCGCTCGTCGATGTCGAAGTAGACGTACATCGGATCTTCGCGGAGGATGCTCGTCAGCTGGGTTTGATCGGCGGTCACCAGATTGCCCACGGTGATTTGTTCGCGGCTGACCACGCCGCTGATCGGCGCGAAGACCTTGGTCCAGGAGAGGTCGAGCTTGGCCCGCTCGACGGTCGCCGCGGCGCTCTTCACCGTCGCCGCGGCTTCGGCCTGATCGCCGACGAAGCTGGTCGAAGTCTTCCTTGCTCACGGCGTTCGATCTTGACCAGCTTTTCGTTCCGGGCGAGGTCCAGGTTGGTGCGCGTCAGTCGGGCTTTGGCACGCTCGAGCTCCGCCTCCGCTTGATCCAGCGACACGCGATAAGGGCGATCGTCAATTTCGAACAGCGGATCGCCCTTGCTGATGCGAGTGCCGGGCTGAAACAGCACCTTGGTCAGATACCCGCTGACGCGAGCGCGCACTTCGACGAATTCCGATCCATCGGTGCGGCCGGTGAAATAGGCCGCGTCGACCACTTCGCGCGATCGGTTTCGCCACCGTGACGATCGTAGGCGGTGGCGCAACCACCGGCGCCGCGGGGCGGCAACCCAACAGGGCAACCGCCAACAGACTGCCGGCAAAGCATGATGCCCGCGCGTAGCTGGGGAGAAACCCTCGCCGGAAATTTCCCCTTGGCCGCGCGGCGAGACGTGCTGCCTGAGCAGTTTTTTCGGAATGCGGCATGCGAAGGGTCTCGATCGCTCGAAATGCTAGCTTTGGGACCTCTCCGCGATGTCCCAACCGCTCGTGTCTTAGAATGCACGTTCCCTTATATGCTTTGTCAATCTGGTTTGCCACCGCTGATTTGGTTAATAGCGGGTTACCCATGCCGCTCTCGTTGAAAAGAAGAACATTGGCGTGGCGCTTCTCGGGGTCGCAAGCGGCAATTATCCAGACGTTCTTTAAGTCACGAACCGGCCATAGCACGACGCACCATAACGGCAGATCGGTCGTTCAGGCGAGGAGTCAACCACTACGACCAAATATCGGTGCTCGTACTCGTGCTGCTGTGGCGTCAGTTTATCTTTCCCCTCTTGGTACAAGTTCTGGGCTTCCGTCTCGACCGCGTTGCGAACGCTGGCTTGCCGTATCCGTGGATGTGAGGTTGCTATTCGGCCACGCCCCGCATGATTTACTCCGGACAATTTTTTCGCCTTCATTTTATCGAGCTAAAGGCGTATTCCTACTTTCTCACCGGCACTTATCGTTGGGATTTAGCCTCGATAGCGCTTCCAGCAAACACGTTACCGCTGGATCGATAGTAAACGATGGGCACAGGTAACCGCCAGTGAGCCATCGCCCACCGCGAATCCAACTCGTTTCGTGGACCCGGAGCGGATGTCTCCGGCGGCCAGCACCCCCGGTAGCGTCGTCTCCAGAGGACAGGGATCACGATCGGCCCGGCGCCATAATCCCGAACGAAGCACGTCAGTACCGGTCAGGAGATAACCGTTGGCGTCGCGAGCAAGGTCGGTAGGCAGCCACTCCGCTGAGGGTTCGGCGCCGATGAATACGAACACCGCCGAACAGGGTAATCGACGTGACGCCATCGTGTCGTTTCCTTTCAGCGAAATCTCTTCGATATGACGACTTCCATAGACGGCCTCGATCTCCGTCTGTTCGTGAACGACGACGTTGGCCGTTGCGCGGATCCGACTTGACAAGTATTCCGACATACCGCGACCCAGCGTACGACGGATGAGCATGTGTACCTTGCGCGCTGGGCAGCACTCAGCCAGAAACATGACGGCTTGTCCGGCCGAGTTACCAGCGCCGACCACCGCGACGTCGGTACCGTCGTAAAGGTCGGCCTCGACGGTCGTGCAGGCGTAATAGATACCCGCCCCAGCGAATCGGTCCGCTCCGGCGGCTTCC
Organism: uncultured Planctomycetia bacterium; assembly: GCA_963807715.1. GTDB lineage: Bacteria > Planctomycetota > Planctomycetia > Pirellulales > PALSA-1355 > CAWECK01. The sequence goes on along the minus strand of CAWECK010000002.1, from coordinate 579,108 downwards.
AGCCGTCGCCAACGAACCCCCAACGCCAGAAGCACGACTCGACTTCGAATCTCAGCACCACAATCCAGATGCAGCACATGCAAGTCATCGGCCGATTTCGCCGGACTCAGTTTTACGACGGCGACGGGAGCAACGATCCGTGCGCCAAATTTGAGCATTTGCAAGACACCGCGAGTGGCGAGCTCCGCGCCGCTCAATCCGGCTGGAAATCCAATGAAGTTTTCGATTCGCGACGAACCTCCGGCCTGTCCACCAGGCCCGAGTTGGTCGAGCATTAGGGTCGAAAGTCCTTCGGAGGATGCATACACGGCCGCGGCGATGCCGGCCGGTCCCGCCCCGACGATCGCGAAATCGACCTCCTGCGAGGGGCAGTGTTTCCAGATGCCGGCTTCGGCGGCAAGCTCCCGCAAGGATGGATTGACAAGAACGCGCCCGTTACCGCATTCGATAACCGGGGATTTCTTTGGAGAGCCAAGCGCGACGAGAACATTCTGCCCGTCCTCGGTATCGGGATCGAACCACGTGAAGGGGACAAAGTTCTTATAAAGAAACTCGCGAACCGTGTTCGTGTCTCGGCAACGACCGGGACCGACGATCCGTAACCCGAGCACGCCGGACTGCAAAAGCAACTCTCGGCGACGCGTGAATGCAACGATTAGTTTCTCGCCAAAACTCGGAACACGATTCAGCAAGGCGCGAAGCTGATTCCCGGGAACGCATAGGATGCGCGTTTGACCTCGTGCGATCGCCGTCACGATCACCGGTCGACCAGTCAGAAGGTCGATGTCGCCGGCGAATTGCCCAGGCCCATGCGTGGCAATGACCGCGTCGCCGTCCCTCGGATTGATAATATCGATCAGTCCGGATTCTACGATATGTAAATCGATGTCGGCCTGACCAACCCGAAAGATAATTTCACCATCGGCGTAATCACAAACGGTCGCCAGAGGCTTGATGTGCGCGATTTCGGCACCGGTTAAGTGAGGAAATGCGACTTCTTGAATTTGAGTCATTCCTCGGATCCTCAATGCTACGAGTCTGTCGTTCGAATCTCGGTTCGTCTCGGCGACACATAAACGCTGCTATGGAGGAGCCAGCGATTCAGCTTTCCACGGTGACATACGAAAAGCCCAGAGCATTATACAAAGATGGCAATTTATGCGCGATTTCGAGTGCCGGCACATCAAATCTAGCCCTTAAACAAGCGAACGCGGAAGGGTTTGTTGTGGGAGTTTCCGTAGCCCGTGGCGGCGCAGCGTCAGCCTGCGGACGCCTAGCGGCGACGGCGAAAGGCTTCGGGTTGTCGGATCGGGCATCAGCAGGAATCTTTCTCGTACTTAGGGGCCGCGGCGGACCGGAGCGTCCAGACTCCGGCTTCAAGTTATTCCGTGCTAACATCGTAGCGGTCGCTGCAAACGGTCGACCAACCGCAAGAACGCCGCTTGCCACGGATTCCACGACAATAGCCGGTAGACGATTCGCCGTCCGCCGCGGATGATCTGACAGGGCATCTGCATCCAGGCGTTCACATACGTCTTGAACTCCATCTTCAACAGCGCCAGCTTTTCACTCTGGAGCTTGTGCGAACAGCGGCCCGTCTCCGGCAGCAGCAGCGCCGACCAGGCCTTGAGCGTCCAAGACAACGCGGCCATCACCATGTAGGCCCAATTGCTCACCAGATTGTCGACCGGCATGTCCAACGCCCGCACGCCGCCCTTCAACTGGGCAATCAGATTCTCCTGGTTGCAACGCCGGTTCGCCTTGCGCACCACGGCCGCCGGCAAGCTGTCTCGGTCATTGGCCAGGTAGAATCGCGGCTTGGTATCATCGAACAGCCACTGCTGACCCTTGCTGTGCGACAAGTGCTTGCGAACCACGACCACGCGATAGGTCTTGCGGCAGGCGACGGGCCGGTAGTCGAACTCGGCAACATCTTCCCGCAGCAAGCGGATGTTCTCGAACTCCCGCGCAATGACCATCTCTTCTTTATAGTTCTCGGGCTTGGCCCGCGGCTTGGTGCGCACTTCATACTTGGGCGGGCGTTCGAGCGGCAGCCAGGCGGATGGGGGCAATTGCTCGACGATTTCCAGCAGATTCGGCATGGCGTCGATGCCGAAGACGAACTCCACGCCCGCCGCGTCCCAGCGATCCAGGTGGACGGTTTGCGTAAAATCCGTGTCGCCGCGCAAGGTGATTTTCTGGAAGCCGGCCTGCCGACACAGCGCGATCGACCGGTCCAAACAGTGTGCTGCCCCTTCGTGGCTCGGTCGGCTGCCGGGGCGATTGACGAGGAACAACGGCTCGCCCGTCTGGGCTAGCGATACGATGAGCGGATGATAGCCCCACTGGCCGTCGTAGCTGATGTCCATGTCGAATTTGCACTGACCGGTGGTCGCGGCGATGGTGCCGTCGGCGTCCAAGGTCGCCTCGTCGAAGAAGCTGTCGGGCTGTTGTCGCCAGACGTTGAGCCGCGTCTGGTTGATGGCCGTGGTCAAATCGTCCACGTCATCGAGCGTAAAGCGGCGACAGAAGTCGCCCGCCGTGGTGGGATCGGGAATGCGCCGACCGCCCAGCGCGTCCAGGTACACCTCGTCGTTGCGCCGCAGTTCCAAATGTTCCAATCGCGAACCGCCGGCCAGCAGGTTGTAGGCGATGTTCAACACATGATCGCTTTCATGATACGGACGATGATATTTCAGCAGGTGCAGACGCCGGTCGATCTCCTGGACCAGGCCCACCCGCTGAGCCAGCAGGTGGATTTCGCCAATGCCGCCCGCCGCCAAGCCGCGTGTGCGCTCGGCACGCTCATAGCGGATGTTGCTGGCCTGGAACATGGGCCGCGGCTGGTCGGGCCACTGCTTCAGACGCAACCGGTGCTGGATGCGACGCTTGCATCGGGCCAGGGATTTGCGGATACTGGCATTCACTCGAAATCCTCCTTGAGTTGCGGCGTGTTGTTTTCTGACAATCACTAATACGCCGGAAATCACCGAAGGATTTCGAGTTTTTTTCGCCGCCTCCGAAAATGCCCAAGGGGCTACGCTTGGTTAAGGTCTAGCTACTACTTGGTGCTCCTGTTGGCCGGCGAGGATCACCGATCAGCCGATCAATGACGCAACTGCGCCTGGGCCGTCCGGTTGATGTGGTGGACGGCAAAACGGCGATCACGCTATTGTCATCACGCTGCACGGATTTACACGCCCCGGGATTTGACCACTGCCAGGTGCAAATCTCGGTTTGGGTCGGACGGTGCGCTTTGCGCTGAGCGCGGTTCGCACGTCGAGGCAATCCGGTCGGGACTCCATCGGGTAGAACAATACCGCTCGCGCGAGGCGCTTTCCAAGCCGTCAATTTATTGGCCATCCTTAGACGGCGGAACTGGCGGCCGTTGCGGTACCGGCCTCGCTTAGGAATTCACAATGAAGCAGGCAAGGCACGATATCCCCTCCGTTGAGATTGAATAGGGAGTCTGATAGGACAGCGCAGATTGCCTATTCAATCCAAGGTCACCGGCGCGTCCAAACCACTACCCTTAGCAAATGTCGTGCCGCGTAAAGAGTTGCGAATGAATCGTTAAGTTGCAGCCATGCGACCGTCACGTGGCAACTGCGTTGCCTGAAAGACTAACAAGTTGCCCGCTAACGAACGGCGGCGATAGCGCCCCGTAACAATGTCGGCGATCCGGCGCTTGCGGCTCGGCGCTTGGCCGCAGCGTTGGCGGCGGCTCGACTCGGTACCTGGTTGCGCCGAAGCGACCTGCGTCGAAGCGCTACGCCAGACTCGGGCCAGCCGAACGGCATTTACCGTCCAGCAATGGCAAAGTCGGATGTAAGACTCGACCGGTACAGCGGTACTCCTTATAGGGAAGCGTTTGTAGATTCTGTGCATGGGAGACTCACATGGACGCCGCGAAAACTATACGTATGCGATCGGTAAAAACCAATTTTCGACAGACCGCCTCCCGAGGCGACGAACAGTTCGAGTGGCCCTTGCCATCCAGTTCCTGGGATGACGCCGTGGCGATGCTCAGTCTGGCGGCGATCGTGGGCACGATCGTATTTCTGGCTTTGGGTGGCTAACGTCTGGGTAGCACTCGGGGTCCGTTCTGCGGGTGTCTCGCAGTGGTCAAGTGCAAGCGTGTGGCTGACGCATGGGCCTTTGCGAGCAATTAACTTCGCCTGTCTCTGCCACGCAAGTGGGTGGCTTCTTCCAGGAAGCGAGACCTGCAATATCCAGTGAAGTCGATGACGATTAAGTGGAACAATTAATTCAACATGGTTGTTTCGGAATGGCTGAACTAATCGTGCAAGCCCATTTTTTGGTTGCCATGGCCGCGATTCGTACGATGAGAGAGCGAGGCAGCAAACGAGGCAACCAAGTGGCGGTGCGCACACTCAGCCGACGGGGATAGGCAACGGCTTTTCCGCGATCGAAAGCCATCAATATCTCTCGAACGACTACTTCCGAGCTGTCCAGGTCCTTCGCAGACAAGGCGGTAGAAGTTCCAGCAAAGAAGCTGGTCGCCGTCGGCCCGGGGCAAGCGGCCATCACGCGAACACCCTTGTCTTTGAGTTCGCATTGCAGAGCTTCGCTGAAGTAAAGGATGAAAGCTTTGGCAGCCGCATACGTAGCCATGTGGGGAAGAGGCTGAAAGGCGGAATTGGACGATATATTTATGATTCCGCCATTGCCGCGAATTGCCATACCGCTGCCGAATTGGTGAGTAAGGGCGACCAGCGCTTGCACGTTGACTTGAATCGCCGCTTGCTCTTTCGTGATATCGTGGGTGAGGAAGTTGCCAGTGAGTCCAAGTCCTGCATTGTTGATCAGGAGATCTATCTGAATGCCTCGGCGCTCAAGTTCCACCCCGATCTGGCTGGCGGCGTTTAGATCGGCGAGGTCGGCGTTGAGGGGGACGCACTGCACGTGGTACTTGGCGGTAAGCCGCTCCGCGAGCCCCTGTAATGCCTCAAGGGAGCGGGCGACCAGCACTAGGTTCATGCCACGCGCCGCAAGTGCATCCGCAAAGACTTCGCCCAGTCCTTTGGACGCCCCGGTGACCAGCGCCATCGAACTACGGTAAACGAACATTTTGTGCTCCTTGAATCAGACCGTCGCTTGGTCACCTGTACATTGATATCAGCCGTTTCGACCGCCATTGGTGGTTCGCTAATCAGCGGGCTACAGAACACGCCGGCCAGCTTCATCGGCATGCTCGAAGGGCCGAATCAAACAGTCGTGGGGGCGTGGGCTCCGCTTGCCGCCCGCGCGCCGATCTCCAACACAGCTTTGCTATTGCGCGCGACCCATTCTCGCAGTGTCAAGGGCTTGCGACCGAGCAGATCCTCCACCGTTGTCGTCGCTACAGCCGCGAAATCCATTCGGCCATCATACGTCTGACGCGCCCACTCAAGCATGCTTGCCGCGTAGTTCGCCTCGATGTTTGGCGGGGGTTGCACGGCGCCAGACGCGATGAGCGCAGCCAGGTCATCCGGCGTCATAACGACACACTCAACTTTCTGCTGGAGCCCCTGTGCGATTTCTGCCGCAGCCTCCGCTCCGTTGAACACTTCCGTAGATAGCCAATACTGTTTGCTGGCGTGCTTCTCTGGCCCCTCCGCCAAGACGCGCGCGAACACGGCCGCGAGATCGTCGCCCGCAATCCAGCCCACGCGTTTGTCTCCCATAAACCAACGGAAGGCTCCGTTCATCACAGGAGTGGTGGTCAGCGGCACTACGCCAAACGGTCGCTGGTCTGATCGGCACTGCGGAAGGGCGTCTCGATCCCCAAGAAATGATCGAGAAAATGATCGAAGTCATACCGGCGAGCGACGGTAAATTCCGCAATGTCTTTCCGCAGTTTGTCGAAGACCTGCTGAAGGCACATCAGATTAAGATGTTTACGCTGCAAATCTGAGCAACTGGGTCACCTGTCTATCGCGCAGGGATCGGGCTTTAAACGTTGCTTTGTTCAGGCATTTTCGGCGGCGCGTCGGTCACATCGACGTCGGCCAGGTAGGTCGCCGCCACATCACTCGGACGCCGGGCGCACAGAAACTGCGCTATCCGAAGAACTCGTCGGAGCAGCGATGATTCTTGAGAATCCCATCAGTCGACCGGGTCTGTTGAAAAACCCTGTTTTGAGCTAGCACGAGTTCGGCTTGATTTTTCTTTTGAAAACGAGTTTCTGGGCGTGTTGTCGTTCCATCCGTTTCACTTCTGTTGGCGGAGGCGGTCATGCAAGGAGTGCATGCATTCGAGCCGAAGGCGAAGGTGAACATCGACTTGGAGTCGTTTGTCGCCGCGGACCATTTCCTGCGTCGCGTCGATCAGCAGACGCATCCTCGGGTGCCTCAGCACGCAGGAGCATCAGCTCGTGGAACTTGGTATCCGCCGCCGCCTTGTTGCCCTTCCCTTTGGCGAGCTTTTTCCACTCGCCGTCGATGACGACAACCCACCAGCCGGTACTCTTGCGGAACCATATTTTGTTCGGTCGAGCCATAATAGCCCCCAAGTTTGCTGCAACGTTTGCTGCACTGTCTTCGGGCTATTATACGCAAGTCCTTTCGTAATAAGTATCCCCGAGAGGGTTCGAACACCATCGGGAAGACACGGCTGAATCCCATGTTTTGGAATCCGGTGGTGCAACTGTAGGTGCGACTATCCAATACAGGGACGCGGCTGATCCGGAGTTGGCAGAGGTAATCGTAACGTGGAATTCGTTGCCAGCATTGACTCGCGCTCATATCCTGAAGCTCGTCCGTGATGCGTTGGAGTAGCCGAAGCGTCGACCGCCGCCATGCCACCCCAGCAGGGCCGGCCAACCGTGACCGCGAGCCACCTGGAATAGTCTGGCGATCAGCTTGAGCGAGGCCAAAGTTCTACTTCGTGTCGGAAGCGGCAGGCTCGGGCGTCTTCGGTTTGGCCGGATCGTCCCATTCGATCTTGCAGTTGGGCAGGGCTTTATGCAGGGCAGCGACACCGGCTGAAGTCGCTTTGGTTTTGAAGATTTGCAGAATTTGCAGGTGTTTGCATTCCGACAGGGGCGAAATATCGGATATCTGCGTACCGGCGCAATACAATTGAGACAGAGGCATCCCCTTGAGCGGCGACACGTCGGATACCTGGGTGCCGTTGCAAGACAGCACTTGAAGCGGCATCCCTTGCAGCGGGGACAAATCGGAAACCGCCGTGAGTTCGCAAATTAGGTGCGTGAGCGGCGTCCCTCTGAGGGGCCGCAGATCGGCCAATTTTCCTTTGCCCCGATCGCTGCCGTTGCACGTAAGAGCCTGCAACCCCACCAACGCTATTACGGGCGAAATGTCTGTCACGTTATCGGACAAAAATCCCAACTCGATGACCACGCTCCGCCGGAACTCCGGCCTCACCTGCCCATCGAAGCCGGGATTGAGTTCTTGCAACTTCTTGGCGACCGCCTCCACCTGCTTTTCGGCAGGCATGGCAGCGACCGTTTTCATCCACGCTTGGAAGGCGGGTGTGTTCCACGGCTTGTTCGGCTCGGCGGCGGCTCCCCCGGCCGGATCGTCCCACTCGATCTTGCAATTCGGCAGAGCTTTTTGCAGGGCAGCGACACCGGCGGGAGTGACCTGGGTGTGTTTGACGTACAGACTTCGCAAGTCCTTGCATTGCTCCAACGGCGACAAATCATTTACCCGAGACCCACGGCAATTGAACCCCGTCAAAGGCATCCCACGCAATGGCGACAAGTCCGAAATCTTCGTGTCCCAGCAATATAGGTTTGTTAGCGCCATCCCTTTAAGTGGAGTCAGATCGGCAACGTCCGTGCCATGCAACCAAAGCTTCGTTATCGGCATGCCCTCCAGTGGCGAAATGTCGGCAACATTGCACTCTATGCACCTAAGGTGCGTGAGCTTCATCCCTGCCAGTGGCGACAGGTCCGATACTTGCGTTCCGTTACAATCGAGGTTGGTCAGCCGCATTCCTTGCAAGGGCGACAGGTCGGACAACCGGCTTTTCTTGCCGTAGGTGCTAATTCTACAAGTCAAACTGGTGAGTCCTGCAAATGCCCGTAAAGGAGACAGGTCCACCAGATCGTCGTTGAGTATGGCGATTCCGCTGACAACGCCACTCTCGATTCTTGGCTGCTCGACCACCTTCTCGTCTCTCACGCCACTGAGCTTCCCATCAAACCCAGGATTCAATTCCATCAGCTTTTTGCTAACGGCTTCGATCTGCTTCTCGGCAGGCAGGGCTTGCGAGGCTTTGACCCATTGCTGGAAGGCGGGGTCGAGGTAGGCGACCTTCTTTGCGGCAGGGTTACCGAAGTCGCCGGCGTCGTATTTTTTCCAGAACTCGGCCGGGGGCCATTTATTCGTAGCGTCGATATCGATGGTCTGGAGGCTATTCATCTGGCGGATTGCGTCCAGCCCCTGGGTGATGTTCTTGGGCGTGAAAGAAATCCGCGTTAAATTCATCCCCTGGAGCGGTGACAGGTCGGAAACCTGGTTGACGGCGCATTGCAGGTGCGTCAGGGGTATCCCGCGCAGGAGCGACAGGTCGGATACTTGCGTGCCGGTGAGATTCAGGGCCGTCACAGGCATCCCTTGTAGCGGCGAGAGGTCGGAAACCCGGGTACCGCCGCAATCCAGGTTCGTCAGCTTCATCCCGATCAGAGGCGACAGGTCGGAAACCTTGCTTTGGGCACAGCCCAGCATTTTCAGCGGGGCGGCGTGCAGGGGCTTCAGGTCGGACACCTGCGTGTTGTGGCAGTACAGATTCGTCAGCGGCATCCCTTCCAGCGGCGACAGGTCGGACACCTGCGTGAGGCCACAACTCAGCGTCGTCAATTTCATGCCTTGCAGTGGCGACAAATCCGCCAGGATACCTTGGCCACGGTTGTCTGCAAAAATGCCGCTGCAATTCAGGCTCTTGAGTTCCACCAACGCTCGCACCGGAGAAATGTCATGCACGTTTTCCGTGGAAAACGCCAACTCGTTCACTACGCCGCCGCCGATCCGGGGCCTGTTTTTACCGGAGCCATCCGTCAGCTTCCCGTCAAACCCAGGATTCAATTCCATTAGCTTCTTGCTGACGGCTTCGATCTGCTGCTCGGCGGGCAGGGCTTGAGTGGCTTTGACCCATTGCTGGAAAGCGGGATCGAGGTAGGCGAGCTTCTTGGCGGTGGGTTTGCCGAACTCGCCAGCGTCGTATTTCTTCCAGAACTCAGTCGGTGAGAACTTTTGCGTTTCTCCGCTGCCAATAGCGACGACCCTGAGGCTCTTCATCTGGCGGATTACGTCCAGCCCTTCGGCAGCGCTTTTGGGCGTGAAGGCAACGTAAGTCAGGTTCATACCTTGCAGAGGCGACAGGTCGGAGACCTGCGTGGCGTAGCACTGTAGGGTCCCTAATGGCATGCCTCTTAGTGGGGATAGGTCTCCGACCTGCGTGCTCGTGCAAAGCAGCGACGACAAAGACATCCCTTGAAGCGGTGATAGATCAGCCAACTTACCCCTGATTGGGCCGCTCCCAGTACAAGCAAACGCCTTCAATCCAGCCAACGCCCGCACCGGCGAAATGTCCGTTACGTTGTCGGTAACGAGTCGGACCTCCGTGACCACACCGTTCTCGACCTTGGGCGTGTCTTTTCCGTCGTATGCCGTTACCTTCCCATCAAACCCAGGATTGAGTTCCATCAGCTTCTTGCTGACGGCCTTAATCTGCTCCTCGGCAGGCATTGCTTGAACTTCCTTCACCCACGCTTGGAACGCCGGTGTGTTCCAGGGCTGGTTGGGCTGAGGGGTGGCAGGCGTGACCGGGGCTGACTGCTGTGTGGTGGTGTTCGTGATAAGTTGCGTTTCACCCGCCGCATCAGCCACTCGCACGCAGCGAAAGCCCAAATGGGGGAACCGGACTGTCGGCCCGAGGTAGCTGCGAAACCCAGAACGGCAGAAGCAAGCGGGGTAGCTATAGTAACCACCACGGACTATCCGGGCAGTGCTGGACGATGGGCCATTTGGGTCGTTGGGTGGACTTTTCTCGTACCACTTACCATCGTACCAATCTTGGCACCATTCCAGAGCGTTGCCGTGGATGTCGAACAGCCCAAACGGATTGGGAAGCTTCAACGCCACCGGCTGAGCCCCGGAGTTCTTGATGAACCAACCATACTGCTCCAACTGCGATTTGTCATCGCCGAACGAATACTGTGTCGTCGTGCCGGCCCGGCAAGCATACTCCCACTCGGCTTCGGTCGGCAGCCGGTAGCCGTTGGCCGAGGCCGGAATCAACCAGCCCCCTTTGCCATCGGGTCGATACCAGGGGCGTCGTTGCTCTTGTTCGGTGAGCCAGTTGCAGTAAGCCACCGCATCGTTCCAAGTGATTTGCGTCACCGCCGTGTCGTCGGTGATCGCATAGCCGGGGTTCTTCCAGTTCTTTCCCTTGTCGGCGTCTTTGGCCTTTTCGATGGCAGTTCCCTGGCTGCTCCCGAAGCCGAGCTTCTCTGCCTCCGTGACGTACTTGCTCGCTTCGACGAACTTGCGGAACTGCGCCACCGTCACTTCGGTGGTGCTCATTCGAAATGGTTGACTGAGGGTGACCTTGTGTTGCGGCATTTCCTCCGCTAGCAGTCGCTGGAAGTAATAGTCATCCGACTTGATCTTGTCGTCTTCGCCCATCTTTTTGGCGACAACGTTTTGTTCCGGCGTGCTCCCCATCAGGAACTCGCCGGGCGGAATCAACGTCAGCCGCATCCCCACGCTGTTGATCGTCTCGACCTTCGTGCCCAGATGCTTGGCCCAGGCTGCTTGATGGGCCTTGGCTTGGGCGGCGTCGAAGGGGGCTTTGGCGAGAGGTGGCGCAGCGTCAATCGCCGGAACCGATGATGCTACCGCAGTCGATGGGGGAGGCGGTTGGTTGGGTTGACCAGCGACTACTTTGGCTGGATCGACCTTCGCTGACGATTGCACTTCGACGGACGTTCCATCGGGCAATTCCATGCGCCCGACTTCTTCGCCCTTCTGATTCCTGAAAATGACGATGATGCCCAGCAGCAAGAACAAGAACCCGGCAGCACCGGCACCGATGAGCAGCTTGGTGTTCCTCCAGGGCGGGCTGCCCCTATCTGGCTCCGGCTCAGCTTCTGGTAGCGGGATCGATTGAAGGAGACGATTCCCAAAAGCCAACGTCATGTCGGATTCCTGGCAGTCCGGTGACGATGAGGTCTTGACCGTGGCAGACGGAGACGATGAACTCAGACTGGCTTGGCACCTTTCCAGATCGGCGATCACTTCGGTCATCGACTGGTAGCGGTCTTCGAGCTTTTTGGCGACCATCTTGGCGAAGATAGCCTGAACTTGTTTGGGTACGTCGCTCCGCAAGTCGCAAAGATTCGGGGGCGGGGAATTGTGATGGGCGAGGAGCTTTGCCGTGATCGTCTCACCGTCGTAGGTCGGCTTGCCGATGAGCAAGTAATGCAAGGAACAGCCCAGGCTGTAAATGTCGGCTCTGGCGTCGGCGTGTTTCGTGCTGAGTCCTTGCTCCGGGGCCATGTAATCCACGGTTCCCATCACGGCCCCCGTGCCCGTCAGTTCAGCTTGGGTGGCTGCATTGCCATCGCTGCTAATTCGCGCGAGGCCCATATCGAGAATTTTGACGACGCCTTCGTTGTCCAAAAGCAAGTTAGCGGGCTTTATGTCTCGGTGGATAACTCCCTTCTTGTGGGCAAACTCCAGACCTCGGGCAGCCTGAAGGATGTAGTTGACGGCCTTGGCAACAGGGAATGGTCCATTCTTCTTGACCAGCGCCGAAAGGTCTTGGCCCTCGACATACTCCATGACCAGGAAGTGAACCCCGTTCGCTTCGTCGGAATCGTCGGCAGCGACGATGTTGGTGTGACGCAGTTTGGCTGCTGCCACAACCTCACGCTGAAAACGGGCCGCTGCCGCCGCATCCTTGAGCATGGCCTTGGGCAGCATCTTGATGGCGACTACCCGCTCCATTCGGCGATGGTGGGCCTTGAACACCTGCCCCATGCCGCCCGCCCCGATCTTGTCGAGGATGGTGTAATTCCCGAGGATCAGTGCCTTGTCTCGGCCTTGAGCGAACTGCTGGGCCTGAAACGTGGTCAGCAACTTTTGCTTGTGGAGTTCACGAAGAAGGGCTTCACCGTCCTTCGGCGTTGCCTTGGGCGGAATGAAGTTTTCGAGCTTGCCGGGCGCAATGATCCCCGAATCGGTGAGTTGCTTGACAAGGGTTTCGAGATCGACGGCCATTGCTGTAACCGGGAGGGACGGACGGATTATGGAACAAGTATAGCCGCCCCAAATGGGGACTAAAAGAATGGCGAGCTTTTCCGGGCAATTGCCGGCGATTTGCCGGCGGGGGCTCTGGATGCTCAGAATTGGCCGCCAAATTCATGTTGGTCGGCCAACCGCTCGCTCGCCAGGTTCGCAACGTATCGAGGCCTGTTGCCGGTTGGAATTGCTGGACAGTAGTTGGAGACCAGATGGAGCATGGCCTGCGGGGGAAGGTGAGTGCGCCGCGGCGACTGCTGCCAACATCCCGCTGGCCGAGCCAGATAATTCACGATGCCAGGCTGCATTCTTTTGCCTAAGCCCGACTCGCCGAATCGTGTGCTGTGAGTTGCGGCCAGGTGAACCACAGAGCAAGCTTGCGGGGTGGACGCAGCTGGTGCGGTCGTCAGCCGCATGGAAATCCGCTGGCCACAATTACTCCCACAAGCCCATTACCCTCAGCGACTCGCTTATACCCATCCCCCTATGGGTAAGTGCCAGTCACACGACAAACGCGCCCTGCAAGAAGATATCCTCTTCCCGTCGCATCACGTCCCAAGCGCCGCACTCGTCGTCCTTGAGCGCCTCCTCAATGATCGGCCGGATGTCGAACTCTCCAGTGGCCAAGTCATCAAACAAAGACTCGCGGCTCACATGGTCATCGAAGCGATCGAGTTGGTTGAGAATGCCTTCGATTTCGCGGGCCGAATGTCCATCGCGGCGTAGCCACTGACTGATTTCCGGGGCTCATGTGACATTTGCAAGCTCCTTATGAAGACGTGACGTTCACGGCAGTGCCGACGGCAATGCATGCAAATGCGGTGCCAGCGGCCGGGGGTCTGCGGGAATTGTCCAGCATGTCGGCCGATTCGGAGATTTTCCGTCAAAGTCCCATGTCCAATAGTCGTTGAACTGCCGCCTAACCTCCGCGCGGGCAACTGTGGTGGCCGCTTTTAAGCCAAGTCGCGTGGTGAAAGATCGGCCGCCGGGTACTGTCCCGCTAGATCCACACAGTCGACCTAAGCCAGGGACCGCGTAAGGGCTTATCTACGCCGCAGAGAAATTACCTGAACGCCCGCTCAGCTTGAGCGACACTTTCGGCCGGTTCAAGATACGGGGTATGAAAACTACCTGCCTTGTCCTGACGCTCGCTGCGATTCTGTTGCCCGACTGCTTACTGTGGGCAGAGTCTCCGTTCTCCTTCTCCGGTAAGGCCGAAAGCACCTTGAGGTGCCGCAACGAGGTCGAGGAACACTGGAGGCAGCAGTACAAGAGCCACAGCTCCTCAGAGTCAGGGAGGGAAGTCCGCGAGTCAAGCCGATGGCGGTCGTCGTATGAAGAGTCAGAGTCGATGAGGACGGCGCGGAAGAGTGGCAGGTCGCGGCGAAATAGCACTATCCCTGGGTCGCCGTCCTCGAGCCGTTAGGTCGGCTATCACGCCGCAGCCCGGTAGTGGGTGAATCTTGTGTGCAGGCCGGGAGGGGTCAGATTTCACCAGCATCCGGATAGTTGGTCAGTCTTATATCAGGAACTATGCTTAGCCGCGATCTTTGGCGAGCCGCAACAATACTGGAACGCCTCACCCGGCCCGGCAGAATATCACAAACATCGCGCCGACACGTGCCCGCGAAGACAATGGCCAGCGCCCGATAACTCCACTTATCTAGTGTAGTGCGTCAAGTTGTTGGGGTTGTATCCAGGACGGCTCGTGCGCGTTGGACTTTGGCCAGGATTGCGTCGGGCAGGGCCTTCCAGTGATAGCCATCGGTTCGGTCGTTGTGATGTTCGACATACTCGATGATCGCCGTTTGCAGCTGCCGGACGCTGGTGAACGTGCCGCGCCGCAGCCGCTTCTGCGTGAGTTCGCGAAACCAGCGCTCGACCAGGTTCAACCACGAACTGCTGGTCGGTGTGAAGTGCATATGAAATCGTGGATGACGGGCCAGCCAGCGCCGGACGTTGGGATGCTTGTGCGTGGCGTAGTTGTCGGCCACCAGGTGCAGGTCCAGTTCGGGATCGGTCGAGGCGTCGATAAGTTTGAGGAACTTGATCCATTCCTGATGCCGATGTCGCGACATGCAGGCCTCGATCACCAGGCCCTCGACCACGTTGAGCGCCGCAAACAGCGTGGTGGTGCCGTGCCGCTTGTAGTCATGGGTCATCGTCCCCAGGCGGCCCGGGTGAATCGGCAGTCCTTTCTGCGTGCGGTCCAAGGCCTGGATCTGACTCTTCTCATCCACGCACAGCACAATCGCATGCTCGGGTGGGTTGAGGTACAGCCCCACGACGTCGACCAGCTTCTCGACGAAGTGCTTGTCGTTCGACAGCTTGAACGTCCTGGTGCGATGTGGTTGCAAGCCGTGGGCCTTCCAGACACGCTGCACCATCGACGGCGACGTACCCAGTTCGGCGGCCAACGTGCGCGTGCTCCAGTGCGTCGCGGCGGGTGGCTTCTCCGTCGTTGTCTGGCGGACGATCTCCGCCGCCAGCGCCGCTGTCGTCTTGGCCGGCCCAGCGCCCCGCGGCGCATCCTTCTCGATGCCTGCCAGCCCTTGCTTGGCAAAGCGGCTCCGCCATTGGCACACGGTCTTCATGCCGGTGTTCAATTCGGCGGCAATGTCCTTGTTCAACTTGCCGCCGGCGGCCAGCAAGACGATCTTGGCTCGAAGCACGACTCGCGCCGCAGTGGTGCGGCCTCGCGACCAGCGCTGCAAGGTCCGGCGATCTGCCTCAGAAACAACTATGGCTGGTGCGATCCGCATGCGATCATCCTCCTGATGAACGCTTCGACGTACAAGCAACCATTTAAGTTCCCGAATCAACCAAGCACTACACTAGTGCATTGGCAGTGCCCAGTTTATCCGCCCGCTCAAGCCTGAGCGCAACAATCGACTCAGCAATGGCAGCAAAGATCGTTACCAGCGCAAGTATGTGCAGGGCATTAGCCAGGGTAACCACATGGGTCGCCGGCAGGCAGGCCGCCACAATGTATTCGCTGGCAACGACGGCGAAGATGGCCCCGACGCCGAGATTAAATCTCGGATCGTCAGTTGGCTTAACGAAAAACATTCCGAACGCCAAGGCAGTTGCTACCACCAGCCCGATAAACAACTTGAAGCAGTAGCTGTAGCCAGGTCGTTTTACAGGGATCGAAAAAACAAACCGAGAATACGAAGAAGCATGCCCGGTTGACAGCGACGTGTCACCGTAATTCGGTAAGCGTCCGGTGGAACCCGTGGGATGGCACGGGGCGGGAAACGGCCACGGATGATCGCGTCAGGTGTCGTTGGGCCGCCAACGGTCGGGCAAGAGGGCCCGGAGATTTTCACGGGTAACCTGTGGCAGCAGTGCAGGAAGTCGCGTCAGAATGTCGCGCAGGTAGGCGAACGGTTCGATCTCGTGCCGGGGCAGGAAGCGATCAGGCTGTAGTGAACCGCGGCCGCACGCCCGCCTCGTTCGCTGCCGCGAAAGAGCCAATTGCGGCGGCCGATGGTCAAACCGCGCAGAGCCCGCTCGGCTGCCAAGTTGTCGATCGACAAGCGGCCGTCCGCAGCGTAGCGGATCAGCGCCGCCCATTGATTCAGCGCGTAGTCCATCGCCTGGCGCACGGGATGTTTCGGCAACAGCTTGGGCGATTCGCTTTCCAGCCATGCGTGAAACTCTTGCAGGACCGGTAGCGAACGCTCTTGGCGGTCGACGGCAATATGCCCGGCGCGATCCGCCAGCGGAAGTTCGCGCCATTCATGTTCACACCGCGTGCGCAGCTCGCGTTCCACCGCGTATAAGCGGCGAATGTAGGCCAGCGCCGTGTGGTGCGCGCAATCCATCCGCGGCGTGCGCGCCTCGAAGAAGTTCCTGCGAGCATGAGCCCAACAGCCAACTTCGACAATTCCACCTTGCGACTGCCGATAGATGCCGTCGTAGGCACTGTAGGCATCCGCCTGCAAGTAACCCCGATAGCTTGCCAAGAATTTCGCGGGGCCGTCGCGCGAACGGTCGGGAGTAAAGTCGAAGACCGTGAGCGGATGCTCCTCGTCTCCCACATAGGGCCAGAAACGGCCCGTGTACTTCAGCTTGCGGTGGGCGTCGCGCACGTCGACGTGGGTGTCGTCCGTGTTGATCGAGTACGATTGCAACACTTCGTCGATCATCAGACGATACAGCGGCTGTAGGACGCCTTCGGCCAGCGTCAGCGACCAGCCATCGGTCGTTTGCCGAGAGAATGGCAGGCCGTGGCGGCCATAAATCCGCTGTTGCCGATGAAACGGCAAATGATCGACATAGTGACTGACCAGCGTCTGCGCGAACAAGCCCGGCCCAGCTATGCCGCCCGGAATCGGCTGTGGCGGCTTGGGGGCCGTGACGATGTTCTTCTGGGCCGCGCCAGGGCCACTCTCCACAAGTTGCGGCTGTCGAGCGTATTTCTTCTGAATGTGCCGCACGACGTACAGGCTCGACGGTTGCCACTCGTACTGCTCCGTTACTTCCTCGCCGATCAGTACGAGTTGGCCGGCCCCGGCCAGCAACGCCTTCTCGGCATCGCTCAGGTCATGCACCACGTCTACACGTCGGAAATGATCCGGCTTGGGACGACGACCGTGGCCGCTACGTGGCTGAGGCTGCTCGTTTTCTTCCGCCACCGGTGGCTCTGCCGCCGGCTCTTCCGGTGACGCGTCGAACAGGGCCAACTGATTCGGATCGACCTTCTCGCTGGAACGACCGTAGAGCTTGCGGATCACGAGGTCCAGACGATGCTCCAATTGTTCTCGCTGCTCGCGCTCGCCTCGCAGTGCTTCGAGTAGTTGCAACACCAACGTCCGCAGCGTCTGCGGATCGTCGGGCAATTCAGAAAGCTCCGGCAGTGGCAAGGCGTCCGTGCTCATACTGCGACGATCTTAGCGCCGCGCGTTGCCAAAGCAAGAGCGCGCGGCAAAAAGATCATGCGCCGCCGCAGGCCGGACGGCGATAACGCGGCCGCCGCGTCACGCTGGCCAGTTCCACGCCATCCAAGAGCATCGCCAGGTCGGTCGCCGAGATCGTCAGACAGGTCGCGTTCTTGTCGGCGTCCATTGCAGGAAAGCGGAAGGTTCCTCGCTCCAACCGCGCGTACCACAGCGCATAGCCATGCGTGTTCCAGTACAGAATCTTCACCCGGTCGCCGCGTTTCGAGCGAAACACGAAGAGATGTCCCGATAGCCACGTGCTCGGCGACAAAAGCCCGCCAACTGCTTGGCTACGAAACCAAGCATTCGCTCCGCGAGGGACTTGAGGAAATGGTGGAGTGGATTCAGAGACGCGGAGCCAAGAAATTCAAGTACACCTTCGATATCGAAATCGAGAACGCACTGACCCCGAAGACCTGGACGGAAAAGATGTTTTAGAATCGCCCCGCCCACGGTCAGCCCGAAACCCGTGGTCATCCTCGCGAACGTCGGGGACATCACGCGCGAAAACTTTGCGTCGTGGCCTCGGCAGCAGTACGAAAGTTTCGACGCGTTGCTCGCGGACTGGCAGATCGACTGATTCCCAGGGGCTGCCCGCGCAGCCCCGCTTTTTATTTGGAGAAGCACGTGTATCGCACTCTGCGTGAAGCTGCGGAACTCTTGAACATCTCGGTATCGACAATCTTCAATTTGAAGGACCGAGGTTTGATCGCCGTCAGCCGTCACGGCGTCCGCAAGGGATTTCGGATCGCCGATGAAGAGATTGAGCGTTTTATTCAGGACCGTAAGGAAACCAGGCACAGGGAAGTGCCTGATTTTTCTCCGAAGGCCAATCCTCAAGGCTCGTTCACTCACCTGAAGGGCGAGCGGCTTTTGAAGGCGTGGGCATCTTCGTCGCGGAAGTCATAGCATCCTGGAGATGGGCATGTTGGTCGGCCAGGTGAACATAGACCTTCGATACCATTTCCAGCGAACTGTGGCCCATCAGCTCCGCGACGACGGCCGGATTCGTGCCGTTGAGGATCGCTTGAGTTCCCCAGCCGTGACGGACGAGATATGCACAGACATCCGCAGACAGCCCCAGCTTCTTTTTGATGCGGGCGATTTGAAGGCGAACCGCGTTCGTCGTCCACGGCTTGCCCCGCTTATTCAGGAAGACATACGGGGAATTCTTGGGAAGTTTCTGCATCAGCTTTTGCATGGGCGGCGTCAGATAGACCGTGCGGGGCTTGGTCGTGTGCTCGTCGGTCTTGTGCTCAGGGAATACCCAACGGTCCGTTTTGACGTGCTTCCACTGGACCGTTCTCACTTCCTTCGGCCGTGCTCCCGTTTGTCGGAGGGCATAGAGGAAGGTCTTGAATTCTCCTTTTGCTTCCTTCAGCAGAAGGTTGTATTCATCGACGGAGAGAGCACGCATGCGAGGATTCGGCTTGCCCTTCTTCAAACCCTCCAGCGGGTTTTTCGCGATCATTCCTTGCTCCTTCGCCCACGTGAAAACGCGGAACACGAAGCGGCGAGCGTTGTAAGCACTCGTCTCTTTCCAAGCCGTCTTACCATCGACCCAGCGAGTGACGTGAAAGACCTTCAGGTCTTTGACAAGAAGCTGCCCGCAGGCTTCAGCGAAGCTCTGGATATAGAAGGCGTGGTTGCGGTAGGTATCGTCCGCGTGGTGCAGTTTGGACCAGCGAAGAAACGCCTCGCAAAGCGCGGCCACTCTTGCCGACGCATCCTCTGGTGCCTCAGCACGCAGCAGCATCAGCTCGTGGAATTTGGTATCCGCCGCCGCTTTGTTACCCTTCCCCTTGGCGAGCTTTTTCCACTCGCCGTCGATCACGACGACCCACCAGCCGGTACTTTTGCGGAACCATATTTTGTTCGGCCGTGCCATAATAGCCCCCAAGTTTGCTGCAACGTTTGCTGCACTGTCCTAGGGCTATTATACGCAAGTCCTTTCGTAATAAGTATCCCCGAGAGGGTTCGAACCTCTAACCTTCGGCTTCGGAGGCCGACGCTCTATCCAATTGGGCTACGGGGACTTACGGCTGCGGCCGGAGTCATCGCCACGTTGCGGGCGTTGACAAGCTAAAAGCATACCGAATCAGAAGGCCGAAGCAAAGCGGGGCGGCCAAAAGGTGCTCGCTCGAAGCAGGCGGTGCGAGATCTCGACAAAACCTTGAACGCCCCGTCGCACGACGCCCCTGCCACGAAGCGACCCGAGATCATGGTCGCAAAGTTGCTGCCGGAACCAGTGCCGGCCGTTGCTCCCGCAGCGCTGAGCGGGCCAATTGGAAATTACTCCGTTGCCGCGGCTTGAGCTGGATGCCTGGGATGTCCGCCGCGATTTTGGTCCTTCAGCGGGCCTCGGCCTGGGGCAGACTCGCCGCCTTCAGGCCGCGGACCAGGGCCGGATCGAGCCGAAAGAAAGAATCCCCATGATTGGGGTTCACGATCGCCGTCACCGCGAGCCGCTCGCGTAGTCGTGCTTCGAGCTCCGCTCCTTGGTCTGGGCAGCTGCGGCGGCTGACCTGGATTCCTTGAAAACCGGCCACCGCGAGCGCTCGCAATTGGTCCTCTAACGGCAGCGAGCTGACCTGCTCCTGCCATTGATCGCCCGCGCGTCCCATCACGGCGCCGCTACTCCAGCGCAGGCGCACGAATGCAAATAGAAACGCATGGCGTGATACGCGTCAGCGCCACGTCGCGTGGCCCGCCCCGCCTGGCGCCGGACGCAGCGGCCAGGGCAATCGTCCTTGATAGATCCACATCGCCACGAGCAGCGAGTAAGGTACGATTTGGTAACACGCCAGAATGGCGTGCCCCCCTTCGAGCCGCGCGAAATGGTAAGGAGAAAGCGAGTACAACAGGCTGCAAGCCAGTGCGGGCGGATAGGCGACGCCAAAGTGTCGCAACACGGCGAGCGACGAGATCGTGGTCAGCATAAAGGCCGACAAAACGAACAGATTGAACACCAATGCCACGTCGCGGGTAAAGATCGCGAGGCTCTTGACGATCAAGAAATTTACCAACTCTATTTGAGGGAAATCCTCCAGCGATTGTCCGTCGGGCGCGGCCAGGTTTGGGTTATGCAAATACCAACCGTGATCGACGATGCACTTCAGCCAGGTTTCCTCCAGCAGCGCGTCCCGATCGTAGATGATCGGAGTGCGCAGATCGCCCCGCCAGAGTCGCATCACTCCCGCCACCAGTGCAAGCGTAAGTAGTGCCGCCAGCGCGTACTGACCAATCGCCGGGCTCACGCGCACGAGGGCGTCCTTCAGCCGGCTTGCGCCGGCCGCTCCCGCTGGTTCGATCGGAGGCATCGCCTCACGGGCCACATTCATTCGAAAACCATTCAGAATGCCCGGTGGGGATCGTCCGGCTGCGCTTGCCGCGCCATCTGCGCGGCGGCCTCCGAACAGCGAAAGGTCCACACCGTGACCTCGCCCGTGGGGCCGCTCAAAAACTCCTCCAGGCAATCGCTGAAGTGGCGTGGGAGGGGATGCTCGGCGTATTCGATCAGGTGCGTGGCGCCGGTGTCGAGTACCGCCGACGAAAACTCGGCCGCGGTCTCGGCGGCCCACACGCGTTCGATGCGGGCCAAGCGAGCCGGGGGTTGGTCCGTGGGCCCACCGCCGATGTATCCCCCGACGTTGCGATATTCCCAGAAGGTTCGTCGGCCGGTAATGCTGCTGATGAGACAATAATTCTGATTGTGATGTGAGACCTTGGTCAAAGTAATCGCGTCGGACGGCAGATTGGCTCGCATATATTCCATGGCGGCCCATTCCTCGCCGGAAACGATCGTCGCCTGGCTGTGGATGAATGTCTGCAGCGACGACGGCGGACGAACGGCCTGCCATGCGGCAGCCCGGCTGAGCAACAGTACGGCCGGTACCCAGCCATGCCGCTGCAATGTCGGCAGGGGGCCGAGGAGCAACGATGCGGCCTGCCAGACGCCAATCGCGGCCGTCGGCAGCAAATACCAGCCGACCATGAACAGACTCTGGCCTCCTACCGAATAGCTGTCATAGGTCGTGCTCAGGCACGTCGACCCGATGGCGGTGCCGATCGTCAACCAGGCGACCATGCCGGAGTATGCCCAGGTGCGTCGCCGCATAAAATGAAAAGCCGCTGCCGTCACCACCGGGATGCCGGCGATATTTGCCAGTGCGAAGATCGACAGACAGATGATTTGCCAGATGCGCAAGAACGCCTTGGGACCAAGATGCTGCGCGAGTGCCTCGCGCAGCATATCGGCTCCCGGCCAGGCATTCATGAAAACGCAGTCGCGGGCCAGATGGTTGTCGCGCACGAGCAGCCGGGCCGTGTCCGGATAATACAGCGAAAGTTTCATTTCCAGGACTTGGGCTCCCACGACCAATACGGCCGGGCAGCCCGCCGCGACAAGGACCCGTTGTCTCGTCCGATACCACGCGATCGCAAACAGCAGCATGAGCCCCGGAAAGAGGATCAGGAATGATTGAATCTGGAATCGCATCAATACGGCGGCCATGACCCCGGCCAAAACGGCCAAAGTCCCGACGGCCTTTCGCTGAGAAAGTTGCATGGAAAACTGCAACACGAACAGCAGGATGCCCAAGACAACCGGCAATTCGCAATACATCTGTGGGCTGCACAAAACCGATGGCTCTAAACTGCTGGTTGCATGCGGATGCGTGGTGAAATAGAAATATTTCATCACGTGGCGTCCTACCGGCGGTATCGGGATTGCCAGGATATAGATCAGCGCCACGGCAAAATATCCCGCCGCGGGACTTGTCGTCACCGTGCGCACAATGCAAAAAATGCCAGGCACAGCAGAACCTCGACGACCGTGAATTGACAGAGCGCGGGGGCCCTCAGCATGTCTGCCTGGCCCGTATAGCGGGCAATCAGCATCGCGGTCAGGTGCGGAAACATGTGATAGGCACGCTCTTTGAGACCGGCGCGGGCGGCCTGTTGTGCCGCCTGAGTGCGCCGACCAAGTTCCTGGGCCAGCGATGCCAGATACGTGGCGTCGCCATGAGCGACGATCTGGCGCGAATTCTGGTCGGGCAACGTCACGACCGTGGTTTTGTAGCGCCCGGTCAACAAGATACTCAACGAAATCAGCGCGATCAGCGTCCAATCCAACCGCCGCCAGCCTTGCCGCAGGTCAGCCGCTCGCCATACCAGCTTGCGCCGAACGGCAAACAACACGACACCGGTCAGCACCAGCCCCTCGGCCAGGTAAAACATCTTCTGGAAACCCGGCAATGCCAGCCCGCAAACACCGAACAATGCATAGATCGGCGTTGTTAATCCATAGCTGGTCGCCGCGCTGAGCGTGAAACGGGTCAAGCCGTCCGAGCACCGCCCGCGCAACAGCAGGTAGACCAGGCCGCCAATTGGCAGCCAGAGGGCGGTAAAGCCTGCCAGCACTCGGCAGGCTTCGAGCGGGCCGACTTGCAGATCAACAAAAAAGCTCCAGCCGAGGCAGCCAGCGCTAAACAGGCTTGCCAAGACAACTGCACGTCGGTTGAGAACAAAACCCGCGCCCATCAAGTCGTCCTGCCAGCCGTGGCAACGCGTGGGTGATTGTTGGGGTCCAGGTTGACACGGCACGAGTCCGTCCATTTCCTCGACAAATGCCGTCCTCCCGAGGGTCGGCCCGAAGCATTCGTCTGCCAACCGCCTATCGGAAAGAAGACCGCGTCAGGACGGCGGCCGACCCTGGCGCCGCCTTCTCGCGCTGGAGCGGTTCGATGCAACCGGGGGGATCATAGCCGTCCATTTCGCGTGGATCAAGCTCGATTGGAAGGCGCCAGTGGCCGGCTTTTCGCCCGACGGAGACTCTTAATGGGCAGCCTTGAATGGGGGTGCGCACGGAGGCCATCCATTCCATACAAAGAGTTTGCAATTCTTTGAGTTCGATTTGGCGGCGGCTATAATCACAGCCTCACTTCCTATGTCCTGGCGTACGATTATGGCGGCCAACCTCGAAACCTTCGTGAAGCAGCTCGAAGACTCCGGGATCATCGCTCCCGGCAAGCTGGAAAACTTCCTTCCGCCAAAGGCAACTCCGAAAGACGCCCAGGACCTTGCTCGGCAACTCGTGCAGAGCAAGCAAGTGACCAAGTACCAGGTCCAGGAAATCTACCAGGGCCGCGCCAAGGCTCTGATCCTGGGCAACTACACCATCCTCGAAAAGATCGGAGCCGGCGGCATGGGCCAGGTGTTTAAGGCTGAGCATCGCCGCATGAAGCGCGTGGTGGCACTCAAGATGCTGCCCAGGGCGGTGACAAGGGATGCGGCTGCGGTCGCACGCTTTCAGCGAGAGGTCGAAGCTGCCGCCAAACTGCGTCACGGCAACATTGTCGCCGCCGACGATGCCGATGAGGCCAACGGCGTCCACTTCCTCGTTATGGAGTACATCGAAGGGGCCGACCTTTCCGCACTCGTGAAGAAGAACGGGCCGTTCTCGGTTGGCAAGGCGGTCAACTACATTCTGCAAGCCGCCCGGGGTTTGGAATTTTCCCACAAGAAAGGTGTCATCCATCGGGACATCAAGCCCGCCAACCTACTACTCGACCCGGAAGGCGTCGTCAAAATCCTCGATATGGGGCTGGCCCGCATTGAAGCGAGCGAAGATGCCGCCACGCAGGCCGAACTAACCGGCACCGGGGCCGTGATGGGGACCGTCGACTACATGGCCCCGGAGCAAGCACTCAACACGAAGCGCACCGATGCCCGATCGGACATCTATAGCTTGGGCTGCACGTTGTATTACTTGCTGGCCGGGAAAGGCGCCTATCAGGGCGAATCTTTGATGGAGAAGCTGTTGGCTCATCGAGAGCAACCGATTCCCTCGTTGCAAGACGTTCAGGCCAGCGTGCCGGAACAGGTCGATGCTGTTTTTAGAAAAATGGTCGCCAAGAAAGCTGAAGACCGGTATCAGACGATGAGCGAGATCGTCGTCGCTCTCGAACAATGCGGCGCCGGACAGCAAACGTCGCTGAGCATTCCGCAGTCGACCGATACAAGTCCTGACTCCGACGCGATGACGTTTCTCCGAGATATTCCTGCCCACGCAAAGCACAAGCCGCGAGCGACCAAGAAAGCGGCTCCCGGCAAGGGAGGCAAAGGCAGCAACAAGCTGATCTTCGGGGCCATTGGAGCGGCATTCTTGGGGGCGGCGTTCCTGGCCGGTGTCATCTTCAAGATGCAGACGAAAGACGGCACGCTCGTGGTCGAGGTCGACCAGCCCGGCGCGGTCGTTCAGGTGTTGAACGAACAAGGCGAAGTCACGATCACTAAACCTGGCGAGAAAGGCAGCCTCTCGATCGCCGTTGATCCTGGCAAGCACCGGCTACGGATCCAGAAGGAGGGATTCGTCGTCTTTGCCAAGGAATTCTCGATTGAGTCGGGCGGCAAGGCGTCGATCACGGCGACGCTTGAACCGTTGACGAAGGAAGCGGTCGCCGCAAACATCGAAACCAAGCATCGTTCCGCCACGCTCAACGACCCCGCCTTCCAGCAATGGCTGAGGGAAGTTGCCTCTCTGCCTGCCGAGAAGCAGGTGGATGCCGTGAGCAAAAAATTGCAGCAACTCAATCCTGGCTTTGATGGCAAGGTCACGGATGCCGACGGAAAAGGCACGCCCAAGATCGAGAAAGGCACCGTCACCGAGCTTGGATTTCATACGGACAACGTGACCGACATTTCGCCGGTGCGGGCGTTGGCGGGGTTGAAGTCTCTGAAATGTTACGGCAGTTACCCAAAACGGACGAAGTTTTCTGACTTGGTCCCCTTACAATGGATGAAACTGACAAAACTCGACTGCTCCTGGACGGACGTTTCCGACCTGTCTCCGCTACGAGGAATGCCGCTAACGAATTTATCGCTCGAGGACACGCATGCAAATGATCTGTCCCCGCTCGCAGGGATGCCTCTGACGACCCTGAATTGCTTCAGCACGCCGGTTTCCGACCTGTCGCCGCTGACAAGCATGGCAACACTTACCACTCTGGATTTACGACGCACCAAAGTCACCGAAGACGGTGTCGCCGCCCTCCACATAGCCGTGCCCAACTGCGCGATCGAGTGGCCTCATCAGGGCAAGTTCTACGGACGGCCCGCCACTCCCAACAAGGTTGTCGCCACGCTCAACGACCCCACCTTCCAGCAATGGATGAAGGACGTTGCCGCTCTGCCTGCCGAGAAGCAGGTGGATGCCGTGAGCAAGAAATTGCAGCAACTCAATCCTGGGTTTGATGGCAAGGTCACGGACATGAACGGGACCATCGCGCCTAAGATCGAGAAGGGAGTCGTGACGGAGCTGGGATTTGTCGTGGACAGCGTGACCGATATTTCGCCCGTGCGAGCATTGGTGGGATTAAGCAGCCTGAATTGTTATGGCAGCGGCCCTGGAAAGGGTAAGTTATTTGATCTGTCACCCCTACAAGGGATGCCGCTAGCGAACCTATATTGCCACCATACGCAGTTGTCCGACTTGTTGCCGCTCGAAGGTATGGCGCTCAGGAGCCGGATTGCAACCAATCGCAGGTTTCCGACCTGTCACCGCTGAAAGGGATGCCTCTGAAATATCTGGATTGCCGAGACATTACAAAGGTGTCCGATCTGTCGCCGCTGGAAACTTGCAAAAATCTGATACACCTGAAGCTCACGGGAACCAAAGTCTCCGCCGCTGCCTTCGCCGCCCTGCACAGCGCACTGCCCAATTGCAAGATCGACTGGGACGGGGTAACCGGACCGATCACCACATTCAACGATCCTGCCTTCCAGCAATGGACGAGGGACGTCGCCTCCCTGCCCGCCGAAAAGCAGGTGGAAGCCGTCGCCAAGAAATTGCAGCAACTCAATCCTGAATACGATGGAAAGGTCGGTCACCGAATTCAGGACGGCGTGGTCGTTGAGCTGATTGTAATTCCGGACAACGTGACCGATATTTCGCCGGTGCGGGCATTGGCCGGCTTGAAAGCTCTGCACAGTGATGGGAGCAGTCCAGGCAAGGGCAAGTTGTCCGACCTGTCGCCTCTGCAAGGGATGCCTCTGACGCGATTGACTTGCGGCTATACGAAAGTAACCGACCTATCGCCGCTGCGAGGAATGCCATTGACGATGCTGTTTTGCTCCTTCACGCAGGTCTCGGATCTGTCGCCCCTCGAAGGGATGCCTCTGACGGAATTGCATTTTGCCATCACGCCGGTTTCGACCCTGTCGCAGCTACGGGGGATGCCTCTGACGAACCTGACGTGCGTTGGCACAAAGGTGTCCGACCTGTCGCCGCTCAAGGGAATGAAGCTGAAGGAGCTGCGTTTCGGCGGGACTAAGGTGTCCGACCTTTCGCCGCTGCAAGGGATGCCTTTGACATATCTGGATTGCGGCGGCACGCAAGTGGTCGACCTCTCGCTGCTCAGTGGGATGCCGCTTACGACCCTGTGGTGTGGCACGACGCAGGTATCCGACCTATCCCCGTTGAAGGGCATGAAACTTGCCGACCTTGCTTGCGACTCCACAAAAGTGTCCGACTTGTTGCCGTTGGAAGGGATGCCTCTAAAAAAGCTGATTTGCAACCTCACGCGGATATCTGACCTATCACCGCTGAAGGGGATGCCGTTGACGTTGCTGGAGTTCGAGGGCGCGCAGGTATTTGATCTGTCACCGTTGCGAGAGATGAAGCTGACGAGGCTGTCGTGTGGCGGCACGAAAGTGTCCGACCTGTCGCCGCTCAAAGGGATGCCTCTGACGTCGCTGAACTGCGGCGGCACACCAGTATCCGACCTGTCGCCGCTGGAAGGGATGAAACTGACGCTCCTGACTTGCGCCAGCACCCATGTGTCCGACTTGTCAGTTCTGCAAGGTATGCCGTTGACACGCCTGGATTGCAGTTCAACAAGAGTATCCGAACTGTCGCCGCTGGAAAGTTGCAAGAACCTGCAATCCATGCTTGCCAAAGCAACCAAAGTTGCCCCTGCCGGCGTCGCTGCCCTGCGAAAAGCCCTGCCCGATTGCAAGATCGAGTCGGACGATCCGACAAAGGTGGCGACGCCTTAGCCTCGCGCTTACGGCACGAAGCAGGTCGCCGGCCTCCTTCGCGTTCTTCGTCGGACTGTATCGCGTTCCGTCTGATGGTGCCTCACTTTCCCGACAGCGCCTCCACAAACGGCAGCGCAGTCCCGCCAAACTGCCGCAACTGAAAAGGCCCTAATGCCAAGGTTGCCACAGTAGCAGCCCCGCAGCCTGCGGATACAATCGGATGAGCGTTCCGAACCAGCAGTTCCGTTGGGGCTTTTTCGATGGAAAACCGGCTTCGGCAAACTTTACGTGGATATGCGGTCGCGGTGGTCAGCGTAGCTGTGGCTGCCGCCGTGCGATTTTCGTTAACGCCGTTCCTCGACCATCGGCTTCGTTCTTCGCCATTTTTGATCGCCATCTTGGTCGCCAGCCGATATGGCGGTTACGGTCCATCCTGGCTGGCTCTGGCTCTAGGATCGATTCCAGTCGCCTATCTTCAATTGGTGCGCACTGGAACTTTGGACGCATTGAATCCGGCAGCGCAAACCGCCATTGCGATGTACCTCGTCCTCGGGACGCTCATTGTTCTCTTGGCCAAGTCCGAACGAATTGCCCGCGATACGGCCGAAAAGAACGCTGCCGATGCCTTGCACAAACAACGCCTGCTGGAACGGGAGATTGCCGAACGCAAGGCCATCGAGCAACAACTACGGGAACGCCAGCAACAACTTGAGCTTGCCTTGCAAGCGGGAAACCTGGGTATCTGGTCATGGGACATAAAAACCGGTCAGATAAAGTCCACCGAAACCCAAGCGATCATTCATGGCCGATCTCCTGACAGTACCAACAGGGCCTTTGCGGAGTCTCTGGACAACATCCATCCAGACGACAGACACGTCGTTAAAGACGCCATGGAGCGGGCCATGCGCGACGAGGCCCCGAAACGAGTAGCGTATCGAACCGTGTGGCCTGACTCCAGCATCCATTGGGTCGAGTCGGTCGGCCAGGTTTTTCATGACGAGTCGGGCAACCCGAATCGAGTCTTGGGGGTTTCCATCGACATCACCCAACGCAAGGCTACCGAAGATGCCCTGCGGACGAAAGAATCGCAGTTAAGAGGCATTTTGGACCATACACCGGCGGTCATCTATCTGAAGGATTTACAGGGGCGTTATGTCCTTGTTAACCGTCGTCATCAGATGCTTTTTGTCCATCACGGTGATGACGTCATCGGAAAGAACGACCTGGAGTGGTTTCCTGAAATCATTGCCAAGGCCTTTATGGAGGCGGACAGGAAAGTGCTTGAGGAACAGGCGCCGCTTGTTTTCGAGGAAGTCGCTCTCCACGACGACGGCCCGCATACCTATCGCTCGGTGAAGTTTCCCGTCAAAGATGATGCCGACAACGTGATTGCGCTCGGCGGCATCTCGACCGACATCTCCGATTTGAAAGTAGCCCACGAAGCTTTGAAGAAACAGGAGGAACTGCTCCGCAACCTGATCGATGTCCAGGAAAACGAAAAGCGGTTTCTTTGCCACGAGTTTCATGACGGACTGATACAGTACGCCGTTGGTGCGCTATTTCTGCTGGAGGGCTACCGGCAACCGCACCCGTCACCTGAGGAATCGGCGACGATTGACACGGTGATTGGCCAGTTGCGCAAGGGAGTCGATGACGGCAGACGCGTCATTCGCGGGATTCGCCCCTCCGTGCTGGACGACTCGAACGTGGAAGCCGCCATCCATGACTTGATCGACCAGTTCTCGACGTCGGGCATCTTGGTCACATGCAATTGCGACCCGGAGATTGGCCGATTGCCGGAGTCCTTTCAAACGACCATCTATCGAGTCGTTCAAGAGGCTCTGAACAACGCCAGAAAGCATAGCGGCACCGACGTAATCAGAATCGAGTTGCGTAAGTCTAACGGCGACCTGCACCTCGAAGTCTGGGATTTCGGCTGCGGATTTGACGTTAAATCAGCCCGGACTCGGGGTTTTGGTCTGCTCGGAATGACCGAACGCGTGCGACTGTTGGGGGGCGAATGCTCGATCACCAGCGAAAAGGACGCCGGCACCAGGATCACGGCCCGATTGCCGATTCCCGTGACCGATGTCGGCGGTGAGTAGCAACCAGCGAATCGCCGGAAAGTGCAGCAGCACTTTCGTGGTTCTGTTAGCGGACCTGTCGCCTCTGAAGGGAATACGCAGGAAGCTTAAAAGAGGGCCGCGAATGCACGTGAATTCACGCGAATAGTGGGAGCAGAGCTAAGATGTCGTCGACGTAGTTTCCAATGGTTTCCTTCGCGTCCTTTGCAACCTGTTGTTTCAGAACCATTTCCAAATAATTCGGCACAACCGGTTTGCGGTTCTTTTGGCTCCACCGGGGGGAGGCTATAATCGAGGTTCCGTTTCTTACGCTCCGGATTGCGCGATGGAAGTTCCCCTCGAAACCTTCGTGAAGGAGCTGACGGATTCCGGGATCATCTCGCCCGGCAAGCTTGAGAATTTCATCCCGCCCAAGGCAACCCCGAAAGATGCCGAGGAACTTGCCCGGTAACTCGTTCAGAGTAAGCATCTCACCGATTACCAGGTCCAGGAAATCTACCAGGGCCGGGCCAAATCGCTGCTCCTGGGCAACTACACCATCCTCGATCGGATCGGGGCGGGCGGCATGGGACAGGTCTTCAAGGCCCAGCACCGCCGCATGGAACGGGTTGTTGCCATCAAGATGCTCCCGGCAGCCATGCTGAAAGACGCGGCCGCGGCGGCTCGCTTTCAGCGTGAAGTCGTGGCGGCAGCCAGGCTCAGCCACCCGCCTGGCCGTTGCGCACATGCGAGCGGCCTTGCGGGTGAGCGAGCGTCGGGCTTGTCGAGTGCTGGGTCAATCACGAACGAGTCTGCGTTACGCGCCGATTCCCGATGAGGAAGGACAGCGATTAGTGGCGAGGATGCTCGAACTCGTGGCCGAACGGCCGCGGTTTGGGTATCGGTTCATCACGGTGCTGCTGCGGCGTGAAGGTTGGCGGGTGAATCGCAAGCGAGTGTATCGATTGTGGCAGCAAGAGGGTCTTCAAGTGCCGAAAAAGCCGCGGAAAAAGCGTCGATTGGGGAGCAGCGAAGGTGGCTGTCAAAGGCAGCGGGCCGAACACAAGGACCACGTGTGGGCTTGGGACTTCGTGTTCGATCGAACGGCCAACGGCCGCACGCTCAAGTGGTTCACCATCGTGGATGAACACACCCGGGAGTGCCTGGTGTTGGAAGTGAATCGCGGGCTGACGTCGGAGAATGTACTGGATGTGCTGCGTGATCTGTTCGTGATCCGGGGCGTGCCGCGGCACATTCGCAGCGACAACGGCC
The DNA here is from genome assembly GCA_963807715.1 of uncultured Planctomycetia bacterium. Classification (GTDB taxonomy): domain Bacteria; phylum Planctomycetota; class Planctomycetia; order Pirellulales; family PALSA-1355; genus CAWECK01. Next base: position 548,520 of record CAWECK010000002.1, on the reverse strand, counting down.
CGGAGTTCATCGCCACTGCCATCCGCAAATACTTGGCCGCGGTGGGCGTCGAGACGCTCTACATCGAGCCAGGCTTGCCGTGGCAGAACGGCTATGCCGAGAGCTTCCACAGCCGCCTGAGAAGCGAGCTGCTGGGTGCTGAAGTATTCGACAGCGTAGCGGCGGCCCAGGTGTTAGCGGCCTCGTGGCGCAATGACTACAACCACCACCGGCCGCACAGTTCGCTGGGGTACCGGACCCCAGCCGAGTTCGCCGCCGCGGGCTGTGTTCCCGCTGGCTTACCGACTGCTAACTCTACGTCCAGCCAGCGGGAACACAGCCCGCGGCAACCAGAGCATGTTACCCAACCAGTACTCTCATAACCCCTGGTACTAAAAACGGGGGCAGGCCACTCCCGTGCCTGACACCCGTGCGAGAGTGCGCCATTCACCTGCAATGCCGGGCCTATCCCGCCCTAATGCCGTCGCCTAGTTAACTCACGTGAGGCCCGGGCTTATCCCGTGTCACCTGCGTAGAAAGCGCAGTAGTGCGTGCAATCGCGATTCCGATCTGCCGCAGGCATCAATCGTTAAGATGCTTATGGAAAGCAAGATACGTCCATTTACGAAGCAGTAATTCAGAGCCATTTTGGTTATTAGAAAGTAACTTATTGACACTGCGAAAATATACGGTATAAAGATCGCTCATGCATTTTTAGTAGTAAAAACAATGGTACCTATATGTCAAAAATATCTTCCCGGTCAGGGTTCACCCTGGTCGAACTGCTGGTGGTCATTGCCATCATTGGCATGCTAGTGGGTCTGCTGTTACCTGCCGTACAGGCCGCTCGTGAGTCTGGACGACGGATGACTTGCACGAACAACCTCAAGCAGATCGGCCTCGGGTTGCACTGCTTTCACGACGCGAGAAAAGTCTTCCCGCCTGGCTATACCAGCCAACCGGGCCTTACCGCCATGGGGCCACCGGACCCGAATTTCAACGATGCAGGTCCGGGTTGGGGTTGGCTCACGTTCCTCATGCCGTTCATGGAGGAGAACAATGTCTACATGACGTTGAACATCAAGCTGAAATGCTGGGATCCCGCGAACGCCGTCGCGGTTAAAACAGTGGTGTATGAGTTCCTTTGTCCTTCGGATGCGCCAGGTCAGAATCCCAATCAGGGTCCGACGATGAACATTACCGACACCAACCAGCAACCGATGGTTCGGCCGGATGGCAGCGGGCTGATCTTCGGGCGGTCGAATTATGTCTCCAGTGTCGGCAGTGCGTCGCTGTGGTGTACTTATCCGGTCACCATTTATCCGAACGGCGTCATGTACCGCGACAGCACGACCCGCATGCGTGACGTTACGGACGGCCTGAGCAAGACGGTCTTTGTCGGCGAACGCTCCTCGAATCTCGCGGACGTGGTCTGGCCTGGGGTCGTGCCATTGTCTGGACACTTCGCGTACCCACCCTTCGCCAGTATCGGCAGCGGCGGCCTAAACACCAACTACGACGGCCCGGGTGCTTATGTGGCTGCCCACGGCGGCCCTTGCCCTTATGAAGACCCGGTCGTGATCCATCCACCGAACAGCCCTTATGGGCACAGCGACCAGATGGAATCCACGCATCCTGGCGGGGCCAACATCTTAATGGGGGACGGTTCGGTCCACTTTTACAATGAGGATTCCGCCCTACAGACTTGGGTAGCACTGATCAGCCGCGCCGGTGGAGACACAATCGGTGAAGATTATTGACCGAGTACGCATCACCGGTGCTGGGCTGTCGTTGGGTCTCACGGTCACCCTGACGATCTTGTGCTTGGGGCTAAACACACGCCTTGCCGCTCGCGTGAAACGGATCGAGGCCCAACCTCCGGTTCAATCGGCCAGTTCGTCGGCGGTCGGCAAACATACAGCCGGGACCGTTCATTTTGATTTGTTGGCCAAGCTGCTGGCGGAAGACCGCCGCGGCACGGCTGACGAGTGGTTGCGGCAATTGGCTGACCGCGAGCCTCCGTTTCGGGTCGAGACGCAGAGCCATCCGCTGCTCGGCCGCAGCGCTCCCGACTTCACGCTTACGGATCATCGGGGCCAACCTTGGAATCTGACAGAGCAACTCACGCGGCGACCGGTCGTCCTGGTGTTTTATCTCGGCTACTACTGCAATGCCTGTGTCCACAATCTCTTTGAATTAAACGCTGATCTGGAACGCTTTCATACCTTGGGAGCGGAGGTGGTCGCTGTCAGCGGCGACGCTTCGGAGGTTACCCGGGAGCAATTCGAGCGGTATGGTGACTTTGGTTTCCCGGTGCTGTCCGATCCCGGCCACAGCGCGGCCGAATCCTTCGACACGTTCCGGCCTGCGAACACCGCGGAGCCGGAGGAGTTGCTGCATGGTACATTCCTCGTCGGGCGCGATGGCCAGATCCTCTGGGCCAATTACGGAGACACTCCTTTTCGAGGCAACATGGCATTGTTGTATGAAATAGCTCGGCTGGAGAACCAGCTGCCGCAGGCCGATTCAGCACTCACGGCCGAACAACCGAACGAAAGAAGACCATGAATTCCGTCCGTTTTTGGAGCCTTCTGTTGGTAGTGTCCCTGCTGGGCTCGGCATGCCATCGTCCGACTGCGGAGGATCGGGACAACCGCCGTTTACTCGAACAGATCCTTACCGCCGTGACGTTGACGAACTCGCGGCTGCTGGAGGACGCCGCCAAACGGGGCAAGCAGCGGCACGACGCCGGCCAGATTGCCGACGACGACTTTCAGGCATTGGAAGCCATCATCAACAAGGGCGCGCGAAGGACTGGTCTGGTGCCTTGGCAGACGGCTACGCCTTCCGCAAAGCGCGGCCGTTCGTTAGAGCGGGCCAATGAGGCCACCGGTCATCTGGTTGAGACTTCCAAAGTGTAAAAACTCTCGCGGCCCCTCCTCTGCCAAAATGGCAGAACCTTCCGGTAATCGATTGATTACTCGTTGGACGAAGATCTTTCTTACTCACCGCAACTCTATAAGACGAAATTTGTTGCGGCCGCCAGTGGCGGACTTTTTGTTTCCCGACGCGGCTTGGTATGCGGGTTGCAAACGGGAAACCTATCGGACCGTAAGTGCCACCTTGGCCGGTAGAATTGCCCTCTCCCTTGACCACCTTCGGAAACCGTTCGATGTCCAGCACCGTAAGCGAACCATCTCATCAGCATGAATTCAAGGCCGAGATTCGGCAGCTTCTCGACATTTTGATCCATTCCGTTTACACGTCGAAAGACGTGTTCCTGCGTGAACTGATCTCGAACGCGACCGACGCGCTCGAGAAAGTTCGCTTCGCTCAGGCCAGCGGCCGGCCGATCCACTCACCGGACGAGCCGTTGGAAATCCGCATCGAGACTCGCGGCGCTGGGGACGAAAAGGTTCTGCTGATCAACGACACCGGCATCGGCATGACGGAAGAGGAAGTGCATGCGAATATCGGCACCATTGCGCATAGCGGCGCCACCGCGTTTCTCGAACAGCTCAAGGCAGCGGGGCAGGATGCCGGGCAGCAGCTCAGCCTGATCGGCCGTTTCGGCGTCGGTTTTTATTCCGTGTTCATGGCCGCTAAGAAGGTCGTCCTTACCACGCGCAGCGCCCAGAGCGAAGGTCGGCCAGTCCGCTGGACCAGCGAGGGTTTGGGGAGCTACTCGGTGGAGACTCTCGACGGCGATCTGCCGCGTGGCACCCGCATTGAGATCCACTTGAAGCCAGATGACGATCGTTTCGCCCAGGCGGACTCCGTCAAGGAGGCCATCAAGCGCTACTCGAACTTCGTCTCGTTCCCGGTGCTGGTGGATGGCGAGCGGGCCAATCAGGCCGTGGCCCTGTGGCGTGAGCCGGCGGCCCAGATCACGCCGGAGCAATACAACGAATTCTATAAGCTCATCAGTCACGACTCGGAAGATCCGCTCGTGCGGATGCACCTCTCGGTGGACGCTCCCTTGCAGTTTTCGGCCCTGCTGTTTGTCCCGTCCAGCAATCCCGAGGTGCTCGGTTTCGGCCGCGGCGAGGTTAGCCTGCACCTTTATGTGAAACGCGTGCTGATCGACGCGGAGAACAAGAACCTGTTGCCGGCTTATTTGCGGTTTGCCAAGGGGGTTGTCGAGTCGGACGACTTGCCGCTCAACGTTTCGCGCGAAACGTTGCAAGAAAATCGCCTGGTGATGAAAATTCGCGATACACTCACCCGGCGGCTGCTCGACCAACTGCTTGAACTGGCCCGCGAAAATCCGGACGAGTATCTGAAATTCTGGCGATCGTTCGGGCGAATCCTTCGCGAGGGCTACAACGACTTTAGCAATCGCGAGAAGTTTCAGAATCTGCTCCGCTTCAACTCGTCGCGGCATGCGGACGCGGAAGGGCTGATTGGCCTGTCAGACTATGTGGCGGCGATGCCCGCGGAGCAGAGGGCCATCTATTATCTTTCCGGCGCCAGCCGCGAGGCCCTGTTGCGCGACCCGCGTTTGGAGTTGTTCCGCAAGCGGGGTGTGGAGGTCTTGTATCTGGAGGAAACTGCGGACGAGTTCATCCTTTCCAACGTGGGCCAGTATCAGGATAAGTCGCTGCTGTCCGCCGACCAGGTGAAGCCCGAGGATCTTAAAGACCTCGGCGGCACTCTGGAAGAAACCGAGAGCGAAAAACCGGCTGAAAAGGCCGATGCGGAGCCCCTGTTGGCTCGCTGCAAGGAAGTGCTTGGCGAGCGGGTCATCGACGTGCGAGCGAGCGAGCGGCTCATCGAGTCGCCGGCCTGCCTGGTGAGCGACGACGACCAAATGTCGGGGCACATGGACAAAGTGCTCCGTATGATGCAAAAGAACACGGAACTTCCCAAGCGAGTGCTGGAGCTCAATCCGACGCATCCGCTTATCCGCAACTTAGAGCGGCGCTTGGCAGCCAATCCGCAAGATGCCTTCGTGGCCCGGGCCTGCGAACAGCTCTTCGAGGGCTGCATGCTGGTCGACGGCTATTTGACGGACCCGCACCAATTCGTGGAACGGATGAACGCAATCCTTACCGACGCTGCCGCAAGGCCAGCAAATGCCGAGCCTTCAGCGTCAGGCGGCTGAACGACGCGGTCAGTGCCAGCTAGCAGATGCCGTGGCACGAAATCGATTCGTTTCAGTTTCTGTCGCAGCCTTGCCGATCATCTCTACGTTACCGTTAAATTCTGCGCAATCGGCAAGATTAGCTGGCAGATAGCAGCACAAGCTGGCCGACGCAACCACTGCGCAACCTAGTTTCCCTACTGGTAAGAACAGAAGACGCATGCCCATTCCTTTTGTTTTAGGCGGTACACAAGCGGCGCTTCAGGCCGCGCGGGCGGCGAACGACACCTTCGTCAAACCGGCTATTGGGAATGCCACGCGAACGCAGTCGCCACCGACGTTTGCATCAGCGATGCAAGCGGCCGCGGCCAAGTCTTCGACCGGCGCCAAGACGGTCAATCAGGCCGATCTCCAGAAGGCCCAAAACGCGCTGAACGCCTTCCACCAAACGTTGCTACAGCTTATGACGAATGGCCAGGTTGACACGTCGCAGCAAATCCAACTGCAAAGCGACGGACAAGGCGGGGTGCAAGTGGCCGGCAATAATCCTGACGCGGACAAGATCACGGCCATTCTCAACGATCACCCCGAACTGGTCGCCCAGTTCCAGTCTCTTTCGCAATCGTACGGCCAATTGCGAGCCGCGGACCTGACCCTGGCCGCCGACGATGCGCTGCACCCGCCCGTCTTCGGGATCACCATCAACGGGCAGCAGGCGCAGGCGACGTTTGCATGACGGCCTCGGCCGCGGCTTCGCCACTTCGCACGCAATGGGGAATTCCCACGCCGTGATAGGCGTTGCCGGCCAGGGCTAATCCCAGATGCTGGGAGACCCGCCGTTCAATTTCCGCAACCAGGCGCAGGTGGCCCACGTGGTATTGCGGCATGGCCCGCGGCCAGCGAGCGATCTGCTGAAAGATCGGCGGACCGGAGATGTTCAATAGCTCGCCAAGTTCTTCGCTGACAAGCTGCTGGAGCGAGTCGTCGTCCAGTTCGGCCAATTCGGCCTGGCACGCGCCTCCCACGAAGACGCGCAGCAGCAGGTTTCCCTCGGGAGCGCGGCCGAGAAACTTGACGCTGGAAAAGCTAACGGCCAGGATTCTTCGCCGTTCGCACGCAGGGACGACAAAGCCGAAGGCATCGAGCGGGCCGCCAATTTGATTCCGGTGATACGCAGCACACACGATCGCGGTGCCGGCGTAGGGAATACGCTTAAGGAGCGAGGAAAGCTCGCCATCGGCATCCGACAGCATTTCGGCCGCGCGATAGGCCGGCGCGGCGACGATGACCGCATCGGCCGCAATCGTTTCGGCCACGGCTTTCCCATGCCCCGGGGGCGTTTTTTCGCCTGCGAGCGTCACCTGCCAGGAACCGTCGGCGGTTCGCGTGATGCGATCCACGGGCGCGTTAAGCCGCAAACTTTCCGGCGGTAGCCGGCCGACCAGGGCTTCCACCAGGCTGCTCATGCCGTCGCGCGGGGCGACGAACATGCTGTAGCGGGCCCCGCTGGTGCGAGCGTTGCCCGGGGCGTCGGATGCTGCCGCACCGCATGCTGCGGCCATGAGCAGGCTACCGTATTTTTGCTCCATCGCCAGGAAACGGGGCAACGTGGCCGCCAGGCTCAGTCGCTCAGGATCGGCCGTATAAATGCCGCCGATCAACGGCTGTACCAGCCGCTCGAAGACTTCGCGTCCCAGCCGCCGGCGGACGAACGACGCCAGGCTCTCGTCTTCTAGATGTCGCGCACGCGGCACAAATGGCTCGACCAACAATCGCAATTTGGCCTGTGGGCTCAATAGCGGCGTGGTCAGCAGTGGCCAGAGCTGAGTCGGCGCCATCAATAGAAAACCAGCGGGCACGTCGTGCAGCCGGCCGCGGAAGACCACTTTCGCCTGGCGGTGCGCCGCGTTGGTCGGCAGCAAGTCCGGCTCGATGCCCAAGCGACGGCACAGGTCGAGTGCCCACGGCACGTTGGTAATGAAGTTGTCGGCACTCTGTTCGATCAAATAGCCGTCGCGCCGCGCCGTCTGCAAGACACCGCCGGGCTTGGAACCAGCCTCAAAGACGGTGACCTCGACAGACGCGTCAAGCTCCCGCAACCGATGTGCGCCCGCGAGTCCGGTGATGCCACCGCCGACAATAGCGACGCGACGAACGATGGGTTAGTTCCTACGGGCGGGAGTATGTGCTAAGGCCGACAACGGGCCGGACGCTGCCAGATGGCCAAAGAAAATTGTCAGGCTTGACCATGCAATCATATCTTTCCAATCGGCCGCGAGCAATCTGGGCCGGGCAGTGCACTCCAGTGCTTGGCCAGTGAAGTGGCCAGTTCCCGAGCCTTTTAAGGGCCATTTCCTGAGCCCCGCGAGGGCGAGAGTTAATAGCTAGGGGTTGTGAACTCGGGCAATATACGGGAATCAGCCCCGCAAGGGGCTCTCCATTGCGAGGCGGAACTCGATCAACGGCTGCTGAATTCTTTCACCGCTTCGATCAGCGCCAGCACATTGTCGACGGGCGTCTGTGGCAGTACCCCATGGCCCAGATTGAAAATGTGGCCGGGGCGATTGGCGGCCCGCTGGAGTAGTTCTTTGGCGCGGCCGCGAATTTCGTTGCGATCGGCCAAGAGGACCGTTGGATCGAGGTTGCCTTGCACGGCCCGGTCGTAGCCGATCGTACGCCATGCTTCGTCCAGTTCGACCCGCCAGTCGAAGCCGATGACCGTTCCTCCCGCCGCGGCTTGAGCTAGCAGCAGCGCCGGATTGCCGGTAGCGAAGTGAATCACCGGCACGCCGGGCGCGATCGCGTCGATGACGGCCTTGGTGTAGGGCAGCACGTAGTGTCGGTAATCTTCGACTCCGAGGCAGCCGACCCAACTGTCGAACAATTGCACGGCCTGCGCCCCGGCGGCCACCTGCGCGTTGAGGTAACGGGCCACGGCGCGGGAAAGGCGGCTGAGGAGCGCGTCCCAAGCCGCCGCGTCGCGATACATAAGCGTCTTGGTGTGCAAATAATTGCGGCTCCCTCCGCCTTCGATCGCGTAGCTAGCCAGCGTGAAGGGCGCACCGGCAAAACCGATCACCGGTAAATGGTTCGCCAGGCCGGCCCGCGTTTGACGCACCGTTTCGACGACGAATTCCAACGCCTCGACCGAGTCGAGTTCCAAGACGCGATCGACGTCGCGGGCCTCGCGCACCGGGTTGTGGATCACGGGGCCCTCGCCGTGCGCGAATTCCAGGTCGAGTCCCATTGGCTGCAGGATTGGCAACAGATCGGAAAAGATAATGGCTGCATCGACCCCCAGTCGCTCGACGGTGCGGATCATCACTTCCGCGCACAACTGCGGGTTCTTGCATAACTCCAGAAACGTGGTCTTGGCGCGAATTTCCCGATATTCCGGCAGATAGCGGCCGGCCTGACGCATCAGCCAGATCGGCGTCCGCTCGACCGGTTCCAAGCGGCAGGCCCGCATGAAGAGACTTTCGTTCCAGAGGCCGGCCTGCGACCGAACGGCGGTCGGCAGCGCGTGGCTGCTCCAAATATTCGACGCGCGGCGCTTGCGGCTCAACACGTTGGTGGCCTGTTCGGCGGCGGCCAACACCAGATGTCCCATCTTGTTGTGTTCGGGCTCCAGATCGACGTCCAACTCGAACTCGCGCAACGTTTCACTTGTGGTGGGGCCGATCGAGGCAATTACCGCCTGGCTCAATCCCCGCCGCAATTCCTGGGCGAGGTCCATCCGCTGGGCCACGCGCAGCAGATTGACAATCTGATGGCTCGAGGTGAAAAGCGCCACGTCGATTTCGCCGGCGGCAATCGCGCGGATATTTGCTTCCAGCGGGGCCAGATCTAGGGGCAAGGCCCAGCGGTAAACCGTCACGGTTTCGACGCGGGCTCCGCGGGCTTCGAGTCCGGCGACCAGGCTTGCGTTCGGTTGTCCGTATTCCTGAACGCCGACGGTTTGCTGTGCCACGGGCACATGCTGATCGATCGTCCCCAGGACTTCACGCCAGGTGTTTGGCTCCGGCACGCGGAAGGTTGGCTCCAGCCCCAGTTCTTTGAGAGCGGCGACCGGCTTCGGACCCCGGGCGAGCGTGGTGACATCCGAAATGGAAGCCAGGAATCGGGCCTTGTCGACCTGCCGCTCGACCTCGGCGATCAGGTGCCGCACGCCGACGCCGGTCATGAAGATGATGATGTCGATCTGACCGGTCATTACCCGATGGGCAAAATCGACGGCCGCCCGATTTTCGGTGAGCGCCACTTCGCGCATTGAGGGACTGACCAGCGGGATGCCGCCGTGACGCTCGATGAGCCGGGCCATATCGGCGGCCCGACGGCTTTCGAAGGCGGCCACGCGCAATCCAGTGAGTTGCGTTGGTTCGGTCGACATGGATGCGGCATCAGGGAAATGGTGTGGCGGCATTTTAATTACGCAAGCCGCCGATCGCCCCATCTTACTCGGCCGCTGAAAACAGCATAAGGGACGAAGTTTCATGCCAGAAAGCCGCGAGATCACGCTCCGGGGGCCTGCTGAAGACGCGGCGTGGCGGAATGGCGTACCGGCTTGGCTGGCGTTAGGATGGTTTCTAACAGGCTGACAAAACACCGGACTGAATTGGATTGATTCGCCGACGTTGCGAGCTTGCCGCGTCAGTTTCCTGGCAGCCTCCAACGAAAGCCGACTGAACGATCATTTCCGAACACCCCAATCGATGATTCCCGCATGAGTGACGCTACCTTCGATCAGTTGCAAGCGGCACTTTCCTCTGGAGGCACCAGCGCGGTGCTGGACCGGCTTGTGGCGGAGTTGCGCGAGCAAGAGAAATATCACGAACTTTTCGACGCGCTGTTGCTGCGAGCACGTTATCGCTTGGGTTTGCCCGTCATCATTACCTCGCCGCTCGAAGACCTGCCGGAGCCCATCCGGACGCAAGTTGAGGATTCCTATCTGGCGGCCTGCCGCGAAGTGGGCGGCCTGCTGCTCAGCGCGGGCAACCTGCGCGCCGCTTGGATGTATCTGCGGCCCGTCGGTGACAAGCAGCTCGTGGCGACGGCGCTCGCGAAGATCGACCCAGACGAAGACAACCTGGAAGACATCATTGAAATTGCCCTGCACGAGGGCATGGCCCCGGGCCTGGGGTATCAGTTGGTGCTCGAACATCGCGGCACGTGCGACGCGATTTCGACATTCGAAGCAGCCCTGTCGGGCCGACCGCGCGGGGACCAGCAGACCGCGGCGACCTTGCTGGTGCGGCACCTGTACCGAGAACTCGTAGCCAGCCTGCGCGAGGACATTCGCCGACATGAAGGGACGGACACCGCCGAAACCAGCCTGGTGGCGTTGCTGACCGATCGGGACTGGTTATTTTTGAATAACAACTACCACATCGACACGACGCACCTGGCGGCTACGGTGCGGTATGCCAAAGTCATCGACGAAGCCGAGGTCTTGCGGTTGGCGATCGAGCTGACGGAGTACGGCCGTCAATTGTCGCGGCAGTTTCAATTTTTCGGAGAGGAGCCGTTCGTCGACTTGTATGCCACCCACGCCTTGTTCTTCCGTGCGTTACTCGGTGAAGGGGTCGAGAGCGCCCTGCAGTTCTTTCAAGAACGAGCGGCGGCGGTCAAGGTCGAGGAAGGGGGTACGCTGCCGGCGGAGACCTATGTCAGCCTGCTGGCGCGGCTAGGCCGATTCAACGCCGCGGTGGATGCCGCGGCGGAGTTCTTGCCGTCCCGAGTTCGCGGGGCGGGGCTCGCTCCTTCGTTGCTGGAGTTGTCGCAACTGGCCGGCAACTACGATCGGCTGTTGGAAATGGCGCGGGCCAAAGACGACCTGGTGAGCTACACGGCTGGGCTGCTGGCCCGAGGCGGTGCGCGCCAGCCGCGGTGCAATAAAAAGGTCTGCCCGGAACTTTCATTCCGGGCAGACCAGGTCATCGCGAAGTTAGATCCGAACCGCTTAGTTGCGGCGAACCACTTTGCTGCTGGCGTCAGGACCCGGCTCTTCTGGTACGAAGCCGAAGGATCGGCAGTCGGGGCCGGAGGAATCGGAGCGGCGTCTTCCGCCGGAGCGGAAGCAGCGGGAGCAGCGGTACCACCGCAGCCGCACGAAGGAGCGGCGGCGGCAGCACAACCGCACGAGGGAGCCGCCGGAGCGGCACAGCTGGGAGCAGCAGCAGCGCAACCGCACGAGGGAGCGGCAGCGCCGCAGCTCGAACCGCAGCTTCCGCAGCCGCCGAAGAGGCTGCAGTGGTGATGGTAACCGCAGTTACGGGTGCAGCACTTGTGCTTGATGCGGAAGCAATCGAGCAAGCAAGGCTTGTTGCAACCGCAGGCCGGAGCCGCAGCGCAGCTCGGACCGGCTGCACCGCAGCCAGGGCCAGCAGCACCGCAGGCCGGTTCAGCAGGAGCAGCAGCCGCACAACCGCAGCTGGGAGCCGCAGCCGCCGCACAACCACAGCTGGGAGCAGCAGCAGCCGCACAGGCGGGTTCAGCAGCGGCAGTGCAAGCCGGAGCCGCAGCAGCCGCGCAACCGCAGCTAGGAGCCGCAGCCGCCGCGCAACCGCAGCTAGGAGCAGCCGCCGCACAACCACAGCTGGGAGCCGCACCGCAACCGCAACCTGAGTGGCAGCAGTGATGATGGCAGCTGATCGGCTTGATCACCAGCGCCGGTCCGCAGGGGAACGCACAATCGAACAGCCCCTTCAGACCAGAGAACAACGGCTTGCAGCACTTGTTGCAGTGGCCGCAGCTACCGCAGGTCGGAGCGCACAACCGCACGAGGGAGCCGCACGCACAGCTCGGAGCCGGCAGCACCGCAAGCCGGTTCAGCGGGAGCAGCAGCCGCACAAGCCGCAGCTGGGAGCCGCGGGAGCGGCACAGCTGGGAGCGGCCGCTTCGCAAGCCGGAGCAGCCGGCAGCCGTGCAAGCCGGAGCCGCTGCCGCGTTGCAGGCCGCCTCGCAATTGGACGGGCCAGTGCCCTTGTCGCAACCGCAGGCCGCCGCGGGTTTCGTGCAACAGGTGTTGCAGCCGCAGTCATTCAGGCCCAACATGCGTTCCAAGAGCTCGAAATCCGAAGCTCTGGCCGCACAGGCCTACGCTGACTACTAGCGCACCTAAGACCATGTTCCATTTCATCGAGCAACGTCTCCTTTACGATTGAACTGCGGATAGCGTGCATCCCAACCGGTATGGCACAGGAAGGCGGCCGACGTCGGCTAAGCCGTACGTCGGACCGTGCCTGGGTAGGGATTTGGCGGGGTCGGAACCAGCAGTTCACACGGTTTATTGCGGCAGGCCGGTCGAGCCAATCCTTGACTCGAAAGATCCGAACCGGTTCCCCTGACGCGCCCTGTTACGTGCCTGGAGGCACGCGATCCTCGGCGGATGACACCTACCGTATCGGCCGCTCGCTTCAGACCCCTTGAGAACAGCGGAAGTAATTTTCACTGAATGGCTTACGACAACTATTGCGTAGAGATTACCGTACGGCGAAAGCCGGTTAAACCTTAACGATTGATACCGCCTGCCTGGGGTAGGTGGTCGATCCATCGGAGCCCTCTGGCACCAATTTCTTTGCGCGACCCGCACAGCTTGCCACAGCTTGCGGGTTGCATGAGTACAATGGGGCTTGCGACCGCTCGAATTCTGCCGCGGGTGCCGCAGAGCACGACCGGTGGCGCTGTGAGCATCTTGCTGAACCGTACCGAAATGGCACAACTAATATGAGGAATGATTCAGAGTCGTCGGAAAGCCCTGCGCAACCGTTGGAGATTGATGCTCCGCCGAGGTCCGAAATCGTTGACTTCGATCAGTTGCCTGGTATCTTGTGCCCTTGCGGCACGTCCCGCCGTGCTTTCGGCAATGCGGCCGATTATCCCCTGACCATTCACCGCACCGAGATCAGCGATGAGGCGCGGTGCCATTACCATCGCCACCTCACCGAGTGTTACTACATTCTCGAGTGTGCTGCCGACGCCGCGATCGAACTGGATGGGAAGCGAGTACCGATTCGTGCGGGACTTTGCGTGTTGATTCGTCCCGGTGTTCGGCATCGAGCCCTAGGACGCATGACGGTGCTGAACATTGTGTCCCCGAAATTCACAGCCGACGACGAGTGGTTCGATTAAGCGTTTCGTCGCCGCCGGCCAATCCCAGGGATCCCCACTGTGTGGTGGGTTGCTTTCCTGGAAACCTCCGGCCGCCGCATAGAGGCGTGGATCTTATTGGCACGGGAACGACTCTGCCGATTAGAACCCCTGGGTAACGCTTGATACCTGCGACGTCAGCACGTATCCTGGACGGTGGCCTCATTAGGCCGGCGATATATTCCCCCCGTATTTCTCTCCGGGCTCGTCATGAAGCTTCCAGCGTTGCGATCGGTCTGTTGTCTCGCTCTTGGTTTGCGTTTTCTATCGAATGCCTTCGCTGGCCGCCGCCCCTCCCGTGCCGGCCGGCCCCGCGGCGGCGCAAGCGGCCAAGCCGACGCCCGTTTTGGTTCCGGGCACGAAGCCGTCGGCCGGTGCGATGGCGTCTGCCAAGCAACGTGCCCAGCCGGCCCAATTGGCGGTGGATCCTCTCGACTGGCCATCGTGGCGCGGACCGGAGCAAAACGGCATCTCCCGCGAAACGGGTCTGATTGATTCCTGGGACTTCGCCGGCGATGGCACGAACGTGCTGTGGAAAAACGCGGAAGCCGGCGGCATTTCGACCCCCATCGTAATGCGAGGCAAGGTCTACACCCTGGTCCGCAACCTGCCGGGTACTACCCGTGAAGGCGAGAAGGTGCTGTGCCTGGACGCGGCCACCGGTAAGAAGCTGTGGGAAAGCAGCTTCAACGTCTTTTTGTCCGACGTCCCGGCCGAGCGGGTCGGCTGGTCGTGCTGCGTCGGCGATCCGACCACGGGGCGGGTCTACGCCATGGGCGTCTGCGGATATTTTCAATGCCTCGACGGTGACACCGGCGAAACCATCTGGAAGCACTCGCTCAACGAAGAATTCGGCCTCTTGAGCACCTACGGCGGCCGCACGAACGTGCCCGTGATCGCCGACGACAAGGTGATCATCAGCGCCGTGATTATCGGCTGGGGCGACCTGGCCCGGCCGGCACATCGTTTTCTGGCGTTCGACAAGAAGACGGGAGAATTGATCTGGTTCAACGGCACCAAGCCGCTGCCGGAAGACACCACCTACAGCACGCCGGCGGTCTCGGTGCTCAAGGGTCAGCCGGCGCTGGTCTTCGGTTCGGGCGATGGCGGCGTCCACGCGTTCCAGCCGCGAACCGGCAAATCGATCTGGAGCTATCAGCTTTCGCGCCGCGGTATCAACGTCTCGCCGGTGGTATCCGATTACAACGTTTATATTTCCCATGCCGAGGAAAACACCGACAACGTGACCATGGGAGCGATTGTCCGCATGGACGGATCTCTCTCCGGCGACATTACCAAGACGGGCGAGGTCTGGCGGGCGTCCGGCATGGACGGCAAGAGTTCACCGCTCTTGATCGACGGTCGGTTGTATGCCTTCGACGATGGCGCCAAGATATTCGTGATCGACGCCAACACGGGCAAGGAGATTTGCAAGCCGGTCAAACTGGTGGGCACCATCATGCGCGGCAGCCCGCTTTATGCCGACGGCAAGATCTATGCCTGCACGACCAGCGCCTGGCATGTGATCAAACCCACCGAAACCGGGGCCAAGATTACGCATCGACTGCGCCTGGCGGACGAGGACGAGGTCTCGGGCTCGCCGGTCGTTTCGCACGGTCGCATTTATCTGCCCACGGGCGGACACCTGTATTGCCTGGGGAAATCGGACGCCAAGCCGCAGGCCACGCCTCGCCCGGAGACGCCGGAAGAAACTCCGGTTGGCGCCGAGGATGCACCGACCTTGGTGCAAATCGTGCCGTACGAGGTGTTGTTGAAACCATCGGCCAGGCAGCAGTTCACCGTGCGGCTCTACAATGCGCGCGGTCAACTTCTCAAGACCAGCCCAGCGACGTTCACTCTGAAAGGCCCTGGCGAAATCGACGCCAGCGGCAATTTCACGGCTCCCAGCGGCGGGGCTCATACGGCGACCTATCTGACGGCCAAAGTCGGCGACCTGACCGGCACGGCGCGGATTCGAGTCATCCCGCCGCTGCCGTGGAAATTCGATTTCTCGGACGGCGAGGTGCCTGTTACCTGGGTCGGCGCCCGCTATCGCCACATCATTCGGGAAGTGGACGGAAACAAGCTGATGGTGAAGATCACCACGATTCCCAAGGGAACGCGCAGCCAGTCGTTGATGGGGCCCACCGATCTGCACGACTACACGATCCAAGCGGACGTGCGCGGCGCGCTCACCAACAACAAGCTGCCCGACATGGGCGTGATTGGCCAGCGTTACACGCTAGACCTGATGGGTGCCAGCCAACAACTGCAACTGCGCAGTTGGACGCCGCAATTGGCCCGGTTTTCGAAGGCGGTGCCTGTTAAGTGGCAAGCCGACACTTGGTACACGATCAAGTTGCGCACGGCGGTTGAAAACGGCAAGGCAGTGCTGCGCGGCAAGGTTTGGCTGCGCGACGAAAAGGAACCCGCCGCTTGGACGCTGGAAGCCACGGACGAAGCTGGCAACCTGGTCGGCAGCCCAGGATTGTGGGGCAATGCGAACGACTCTGAAATCTTCATCGACAATATCACGGTTACGCCCAACATCACTGCGACGCCCAACTGAACGCGTGACGGCCTTGCGGCATGGGGTGCTGCGGGCAAGTTGTCGGCCCGTGCTGGAGGTGACAACCAGAGGCGGACCAGCCGCTCGCCGGAAGTCCGCTGGCCCGGCCGCACTCGACGACAATACCGCAGCCCTGGCGGACAGCATCCCGGGATCGACGGTGCCCGATCGAAAAACTCACCTTCCTTTTTGCACGAGATCGAATTCTATGAAATCAGGCCGCAATCCTTGGTTGCTTCTCGTAGTTTCCGGACTGGCAAGTTTGGGCGTCTCTCAATTGCTGGGTTTGCTCACTCCGGGCACGGCCGGTGCCGCCGGCGACAAACCGACCACCGCACCGGTCAAGCCGCTCACGGCCCCGGCCAAGCCGGCTGTAAAGGCCGCCGCGGTGAAACCGGCCCAAACGCCAATGACATCCAAGCGGGGTGGATCCAAATCGTCGACAGAAAGATTTGCCATTATGGAATATCCGGCTCCGATCGGTGCGCAAGCCTGGCGACTGGCCCATGTGGGGTGGCACCACGGTGCGCAACAACACGCCCCAAGGCAAGAACATTCCCACCGAATGGGAAGCGGGCAATTTCCATCCCAAAACCGGCGAATGGCAGAAAGATTCGGCCCAAAACATCAAATGGGTCTCCCGCCTCGGCAGCCAGTCGTATGGCAATCCCGTGGTCGCCAACGGCAAGGTGTATGTCGGCTCGAACAACGGAGCCGGTTATTTGAAGCGTTATCCGGCGTCGATCGACTTGGGCGTGATGCTCTGCTTTAACGAGGCCAACGGCAAGTTTCTGTGGCAGCACTCCAACGAGAAGCTCCCCACCGGCCGCGTCCACGACTGGCCGTTGCAAGGCGTTTGCGCAGCCGCGATTGTCGAAGGTGAGCGCGTCTGGTACGTGACCAACCGTGGCGAGGTGGTCTGCCTCGACGCCAACGGTTTCCACGACGACGTCGATAACGGTCCGGTGGTCAACGAGATGGGCCGCTTGTTTGACATCGCCAAGAACGAGGATCCGGCGAAGGATAAATTCGCCGACGCGGTCGCCAGCCTCAAGGCCGGCAAACTTTCGCCGACGCTGCGCGGGGAGTTTGATACGGCGGGTCTCAGCGTGCCGGATAAGGTTACCATTGCGGCCGACAAGACCAGCTTCAAATTCAGCTTCTCGGGCCAACCGGGCCAGCAGCAGGAACGAAAGGTCGTGTTGCGCATCGAGGGACCGCGGTTGAGCGCCTACAAGATCATCAACGTCGACGACAAAGACGAGGCGGACGTCATCTGGCGGTTGAACATGATGACCCAATTGGGGATTTCCCAGCACAATATGTGCGCTTGCTCGGTCACCGCGGTCGGAGATCTGCTGTTCGTCAACACGTCGAACGGCGTGGACGAAGGGCACATCAATCTGCCGGCCCCCAACGCGCCGTCGTTCGTCGCTCTGAACAAGAACACGGGCGCAGTCGTCTGGACCGATAGTTCGCCCGGCTCCAACGTCTTGCACGGCCAATGGTCGTCGCCGGCGTATGCGGTGTTCGATGGCGTGCCGCAGGTGTTGTTCGGCGGCGGCGATGGCTGGGTGTACAGTTTCCTGGGCGATGCGAGCAATGAAGGCGGCAAAGGCAAGCACCTGTGGAAGTTCGACTGCAATCCGAAGGAGTCGAAGTATGTGCTCGGTGGCCGGGCCGATCGCAACCATATCATCGGCACGCCCGTGCTCTACAAGGGGCTGGTCTATGTGGGCGTGGGAGAAGACCCCGAGCACGGCGAAGGGGTCGGCCACCTGTGGTGCATCGATCCGCGCAAGCTCGGCGACGTGAGCGCCGAACTGGCCTTCAACGTCAGCGACCTCAAGCATCCGATCCCGCACCGCCGCATTCAAGCCGTCATCAAAGAGCAAGGCGAAGTGGCCAGACCCAATCCCAATTCCGCGGCGATCTGGCATTACGAGAGCCACGATTTGAACAGCAACGGCAAGATCGAGTTCGAAGAGACGATGCACCGCACCTGCGGCACCGTGGCCATTAAGGAGGACTTGTTGTTCGTGGCCGATTTCAGCGGTCTGTTTCATTGCCTGGACGCGATGACCGGCAAGCCTTATTGGACGCACGACATGCTGGCCGCCTGCTGGAGCTCGCCGCTGATCGTGGAAGACAAGGTCTACGTCGGCGACGAAGACGGCGACGTGACGATCTTTCGCCTGTCGGCAAAAAAAGAATTGATCGCCGAGCACAACATGGGGAGCGCGGTCTACAGCACCCCGATCATCGCCAACAACGTGCTCTTCATCTCGGACAAAGACCACTTGTTCGCGATCGAAGCCAGCGAGAAGTAAGCCCGACGGCGAACAGGTTCACGTAACGGTTGTTCAATCGTGGCCGGCACAGCCGGCCCTGCGGTTACCTCGGCCTTCAGCCCAGTTGCCTCGAGGCTACAGGCTGCAAATACTCCAACATGCCAAAACAAGTCCTCGATATCGGTCAGTGCGGCTTCGATCATGGGTCGATCGCGCGCATGATGCATCGTAATTTCTCGGCGCGGGTCCTGGCGGCCGACGGATTCGACGATGCGCTGGTGGTATTGCGCCGCGAGCCCTGCGACCTGGTGCTCGTCAATCGTCAACTCGACGCGGACGGCAGCGACGGCCTGGACGTCGTTCGACGGCTCAAAACGGACGCGATCCTTGCGAAGATTCCAGTGATGCTCGTCTCGAATTATCCGGAGTCTCAGCAAACCGCCGTGGCCGCCGGCGCCGAGCCCGGGTTCGGCAAGCGCGACTTGGACAGCGAGGAAACCCGTTGCAAGCTGGCCCATTTCCTCGAATGATCACCGCTGGGGCGGCGATTCTGGACGACTTTTGCGCGTGTGGCACACGGAAAAGATCCCACCAAGGCCCACTGAAAATTCTTCAGCCGCGTGCTACGCCGAGAGCAACTTGGTGACGCTCCACGTAACACCTGCAATGATTGCAGCCACAACCCAGCCCAGGAAGAAAACGGAAAGACGGTACGGATGGAAGAAGACGAATGCGTAAATCGAGTAACTGGTCTGAAACACGGTTGCGGCAATGCTGAAGGCGGCAAACGCGACCATCTGGCGGAACTGTAGCACTTCTGCCGACGTGGGCTCGGCCTTTGCCAAAGCCCTGACCGCGGCTCTGGCGGCGATTTGCTCATCGTCATCCCCGCGGCTCGCGGCTTGCAGGTCTGCTAGTGCGGTGGCGGCGGCATCCGTCCGTCGCGCCGCGAGCGATGCCGGGCTCTTGGCGGGCGCAGGGTCGTCTGGCTTGGGGGCGTTCGCGGAACGACTCGTATCCCCGGCCGCAAGGTCCGGGCGTGCGGGCGAAAAATGACGGTTCAGCAGATCATTGACCACGTTCGGCGCACAAAGGACCGTGCGGACCGTCAGGCCGAACTGTTCATGGAGTTCTTCCGCAACTTTGGGGGCAATCGGAAAGGGAGACACCACGAGCAATTGGTCGTCGTCGACCATTAACGGGACGCACGATTTTTTCCGCGCCAGAAAAGCGGGAATCCGTTGCACGAGGGCCTCGTCGGGATGAACGTCCAGCAGGTCCAGGTAGGGGAGCCCGATGGATTCCGCGTAGGCCATTACGATGACCTCCTGCGGTGCGAGTCTTCGTTGGATAAGGGCATCGTGCAGTTCAAAGCCCACGGCCAGGGCAAAATTCTTGGCCATGGTCAATTCCGCCGGGCTAATCGCGTTGCGATCCAACAAGACCTGCTCCATCGTCCGTCGACGGGGCTGGCCCTCCTCCGGACGGCCCAATTTGCGGTCGTACTCGCGTTTACGGAGGGCGTCGGAGAGGCAGAGCATGGCGCCGACCACCTCTTCGATCAGCTTTTTGGCTTGCTCGGCGTGCTCGGGGGGGGCGAATTCCGCGCACATGTCCCGTCATCCGGCGGTAACGCTGCGGATATTTTGAAGTATCGTCCTCAAACTGCTTGAGCCGCAAGAGCTGGTAATGGTTAAGCGGGCGGCGCAGTTTCCTCGATGCCCAGCCAGTCGCGGTAGACGTCCAAGGTGCTTGCCGTAGGCATAGGACACAGCTATTTCATTTTTGTCCATGTGTAAAATGCCGCACCGCCTGCAACGAAGAAACCGCCAAAGACTCCCAACCAGCTCCAGTCGGGGAAGAAGCCGGACGAGGTGTAAATGACCTCATAAGCCATGAACGTAAAATTAAATGCCACCAGCGTATAGTCGCGGGCGCTTCTTGATGTATTCCGGCGAGGTTTTTTCAATCGGCGGCGGTGCGGCCTTGGCCGGGGCGGCTGGACTTCCGGCAACCGCTGCTTGGCGCCGGACTTTGCATCGGCCTGGGCGGCTTTGGCGGCCCCGACTGTCTTGCCGGACTGTTTCGTGCCGCCGGCAGCCACTTCAGCCGCGGCCTTCTCGCGCGGATAGTATTTGTTGATCAGTTCGTTTATGCCGGCCGGCGTGCATAGCACGCTGCGCACCGGCATGCCCAGTCGCAGGCGCAGTTCCTCCTCGACATTCGGATCGATCAGATGGGGCGAAACCATGAGCAATTGGTTGTCGTCGACCATCATCGGCGCGCAGGAGTTTTGCCGCGCTAGCACGGCAGGCACCTGGGACACGAGCGATTCGTCCAACTTGACATCGGCCACGTCCACGTACGGCACGCCCACCGATTCGGCGTAGGCCGACATGACGACGTCCGCCGGTGCGGCCTTGGTCTGGATCAGCGCGTCGCGCAGCTCCATCCCAGCGGCCTGGGCGAATTTGTGCCCTTTGGCGAGTTGGTCGGGTGTGATTGCATTCTGAGCCGTGAGGATCTCTTCCAAGGTGCGTCGCTTGATGTTCACCTCGCCGGTGCGTCCTAGCGAGGAGTCGTATTCCTGTTTGCGACGAGCGTCGGTCAGGCAGAGCAGGGCTTTGGCCAACTCGGCGTGCAGCTCTTGCGCTTGGCGGCCGTTTCACCGGCGTCAAACTTGCGCAAGTGGGCCGAGATTTTGTGAAAATGCTCGCGGATCTTCGCGGTGTTATCCTCGAACCGCTTAAGCCGCAGCAGTTGATAAAAGTTGAGCGGCCTAGTCGTCTCCTGGACTCCCAGCCAATCTCGGTAGACGTCGAGGGTTTTCGCCATTTGCGCAAGCCCTGGATTTGGCGTGTCGTTTTGGCCCAGGCGCCGCAAGGAGCCCGGAAGCAATGAGAACCAGTCGGCGGATCTCAGGATGCCGCCCCGCCGCCCCCGAGGCCAACACAATCACCTTGGTGCGTTCGTTCCCGTGAAGATGCCGAAGACCTACTCTTCAATGACTTCCTTGACCGGTTGCACGAAGTGGGGAGATTTTTGCGATGCGGACAATTCGGAGGCCTTTTTGTCCGCCTGCTTGCGTTGGCTGTATTCAAACAGTGCCACGCGCTTCATCGATTGATTGAAAACGCCCCAGAACGCCTTCAGCCGGACTTCCTTGGCGGTCTTCGCCCGGCTCTTGCGTTTGGTCGGCTTTTTCTTCGTGGCATCACCCTTTCCAGCCTTCTCCTTTTTGGCTTCCTCGGTTTCCGCAGCTTCAGACTCAACACGCAACTCCTTACGATTCAGAACTTTCCGAGCCATCTCTCAACTACTTTCAGCGGAGGGGTGAGTACGATTGGGTGGCGTCCACGAGCGAGATGCCTAGGTTCTCCTATGATAATAGGTTGACTAACGGTCTGCTACGCGCCTTTAGCGGGGGAAAACCGCCCGCAGCGCCGAAAACCGCCACATAACCGCGGTTCTCCATGGCCGGCACGGAAACGCTTTTACGCCAGTCAGCGCCTGACGCCAGTCAGCGCCTCGGGGGGCCGGATGGGATTCATGCGGGCTTGGGGGGCGTTGCGCCCGGCGGGGGAGTGCCTCCTCCAGCGCGGATGTATTGGGCTCGCCCTTGCGCGTAATCGGCTGAGGTTGGCTCGACGGCGTCGGCAACGGCAAGGGGGCCTTGCTGCGCTTCGTCAAACAGTCGACACAGGTAAGTTCGGCACCAGCCACAGCCCGTGCCGGCCCCGAAACAGTCACTCAATTGACCGGCCCGCGACGGTTGTTCCACGCGCAAGTAATTCAATACCTTGCGTTTAGTCACGTGGAAGCACAGGCAAAGCTCTTCGTCGAGTTCCACAGAAACCTCTCAATCCTGTTGGCGCGGATATGCAATCGTTCAGGTGCCCGAAGCCAATCGCAACGCAATGCGGCAGGCGCGCTCAAACGCCCTGACGTCGAGTTGCTCCGAGACGGTATGGATGTTCATTTGACCGCAGCCCAGTGTCACGGTGGGGATGCCGTGGGCCGTCATCCAATTGGCATCCAGCCCGCCGTTGCTGATGGCCCGTAAGGGCTCGCCCCCGACGGCTCGTATGGCAGCCTCCGCGGCGAACACCGCAGGCTCGTCGTCGGGGAGTTTGAACGACTCGTAATCCAACCGCCCCTCGATCTGCACGTTGCCCCGAATTCCGTCGACGCTGCGTACCTTTTTAGCTGCCCGCTGAAAGGCCTGTTCGATCGCGCGCACGATCCGCTCCCGGAACTTGGGATCGTGGCTACGGGCCTCGGCTTTGATTTGTACGTGGTCGGTGACGACGTTGGTCGCGTCGCCGCCGCGAATGACTCCCACGTTGCTGGTCCCGCAGTGGCGGCCGCGGCGGATGTCGCCGTGCCAGCCGTTTTGCACGAGATCGGCAATGGCCAGTGAGGCAATGGCGATGGCGCTAACCCCTTTCTCGGGCGCGCCCCCTGCGTGGCTTGCCAGGCCGGTAATCTCAATTTCCAAGCGGTAACCGCCGGTAGCCCCGACGGACAGTTTCTCCGCCGGGCCGCCGTCCCAGTTGAAGGCCAGCTTAGGCCGGCCAAGGAGACTGAGTTGCACATGCCGGGCACCGTGTAGCCCGACTTCCTCCTGGATCGGCCAGAAGAAGGTGAGGGGCGGGTGGGGCAACCCGCGCCGCAGGATGGCCAGCGCGGTACTCAGGACCACCGCCACGCCGGCGCGGTCATCGGCTCCCAACCCGGTTTGAGGATTGGCGGAAGAGACGAAGCGTCCTTGCCGCACGGGCTGCGCGCCGACACAGACCGGCACGGTGTCCATATGGCCCATCAACAGCCGGCGCGGTCCCGGATGCGTGCCGGACAATTGGAAAATGAGGTTGCCGACTTCGCCCTTCAGCGGGGTCTTGCGATGGGCATTATCTGTCCGAATCGCGGCACGGTCCGCCCCGCCGGCGATTAACCGGTCGGTGATGAATTGGGCCACCGCGGCCTCGTGCCCGCTGACGCCGGGAATCGCCATCAAGTGCATGACCAGATCCATCGCTTCGGCCAAATCCGGTTCCGGCGCCGGAAGATCTGACGGAGCATTGGCTGCCAGGGCCGCGCTCTTGGGGGCCGCGTCACGGGGAGCGTGGGAACCGTTGGACGCGGATGATTTCTTGGATCGGGCCGGAGCGCGAGAAGGCATTGCTGTGAAATCTGGCTGGAGGTTGTAAAGGATTGTCGGAAGCCGATTGCGTGCCGAGGGACGCCACTTGCTATTATCTTAATGTAAGGACCTTGCAGGTGACACCCACGGAAGCGATCCGTGGCCTTGAAAGGCGGAGAATGGGAGTTTTTACGGCATGCGATTCTTTTTGGCCGGCATCATGCAAGGCTCACTCTCGGACAACCAGCTTCACGGTCAGGAGTATCGGCGGCATCTTATGCAATTGCTGGGCCGGCATTTCCCGGAGGCGGAACTCTACGATCCGCTGGCGGCACACGGCGATTCCCTGGAGTACAACGAACAGCGCGGCCGCGAGGTTTTTTTCGGACACAATCAAATGTGCCGTGAGGTGGACGTGCTGGTAGCCTTTGTCCCCGAGGCTTCGATGGGCACCGCCATCGAAATGTGGGAGGCCTACCAAAACGGACGCACGGTGGTTACGATCAGTCCGCTACAGCACAACTGGTCCGTGAAATTTCTCAGCCATTTGCGCTATCTCGATCTGGCGCAGTTTGAAGCCGCGGTGGAGAGGGGCGAATTCGCCGAACGTTTGGCCTCGCTCATGGCCCCCAAGCCCTGGGCGTGAGCCCGGGGCTTTTGGTGCGAAATCGGCCGCTGAATTTGGAGCGAATTCCCTGGCTGACACCCGGGGCTCGCGCTTGACGTTCGATCTATTTCATCGAGTCAAGCATTTCGATGATTTGTGCCTCGCTGTAACCCTCGGTGGGAGCGTGGAACACGAAAATCGCCGGCCCTTCCACGCCCTTAAATTCGCCCGTGACCTGCCACACTTCCTGCTTGTCGGATGGGTTCACGCCTTTCGCGATGATGAACCTGGCCGGTTCGGAATGAATCGTGGTTTCGTGGACCTTCGACTCTTGGATACGGATTTGCTGCTGGCGATGCCCCTGCTGCTCCATTCCGTCCTCGATCTGCTTTTGAAATTGTTCACGCTGCTCTTTGTCAGGAATGTCGACCTGAATCTCGATCAACATCAGAGTGCTGTGTTGCTTTTCATCGGCATAAACTACCGCGATCCCCAGCGGTGCCTTGGTGACGGGCATCTTTGCATCGAATCCCATTTTCGGTTCCAAGCCCGGCGGAATTTCGATGTCGACAATGTCGTTCGTCAGATTGCGGATTTTGGCCGGGTCTTGGGTGGCCGAATTCTTGATGTACGACTGGGCGTAAAAAAAGAATACGCAAACTCCTCCACAGGCCAGCAACATCACAAACCCGCAGCCGAGGCCAAGCCCCAACAAGACTTTGGTCGTGCCGCTCATGCCGGTGCGCGGCGGCGGCTCGGCGGAAAACAGCGGTTCGGTAGACATGGCTCGGCGACCTCTCGGGGGGAGATGCGATTAATTCTTAAGCTCGCGGACCGCAATCCATTGAGACCGGCTTTGGCGACAGGGCAATTCTAGCACGGTTTGAGGCTCCGGTAGAGGGCTTGGCATGGCACTGGGGGCCGGGCCACAATAAGAGGAATTGGAATTCGCCGGAAGACCGCGTTTTTATGTCATAATCTACGTGTTCTGCTGCCAGCTTCTTGACCCTGTACGCCTATGCTCCACCTGCTTGATTTTACGACCGCCAACTTGCCGGCCTGGCTGGCGGCGCATGGGCTGCCGGCCTATCGAGCGGCACAAATCCGGAAGTGGCTCTTCGCGGGGCGGGCTCGAACGTTCGACGACATGACCAATCTGCCAAAGCCGCTACGGGCACAGTTGGCGGCCGATTTTATACTCTGGACGATGCAGGTCGTCCGACATAACCGCTGCGCGGACGGCACCGAAAAATTGCTCCTGCAATTGGCCGACGGCGAGCAGATCGAATGCGTCCTGCTGCGAGACGGCGTTCGCCGGACCATCTGCATTAGCACCCAGGTGGGCTGCGCCATGGGCTGCGTCTTCTGCGCCAGCGGTCTCAACGGCGTGGCCCGCAATCTCACGGCTGGCGAGGTCGTCGAGCAAATGCTGCTGCTCGACCGGCTCTTGCCCCCCGACGACCGGCTCAGCCATATCGTCGTCATGGGCATGGGCGAGCCCTTGGCAAACCTGGACCGCTTGCTCCTCGCGCTCTCTGACGCTTCCAGTCCGACGGGGCTGGGTATCAGTCCTCGCCGGATTACGATTTCAACGGTCGGCCTTCCGCCGGCCATGCGGCGGCTCTCGGAATTGGGTTGTCGCTATAACCTCGCGGTGTCGCTCCACGCGCCGGACGACGTGCTGCGCAATCAGCTCGTGCCCGTGAACAAGAACATTGGTCTGGCCGACATTCTGACCGGCGCCGATCAATACTTCGAGTCGTCCGGCCGGCGGCTGACCTTCGAATATGTGTTGCTGGGGGAGGTGAACGACCGGCCAGAGCATGCCCGAGGCCTGGCGGCACTGCTGAGCGGCCGGCCGGCCCTGTTGAACGTGATTCCTTACAATCCGGTGGCGGGTCTCAGTTTTCGGATGCCGCTGCCGGCTACTCAGCAGCGCTTCCTGAAAATTTTGCGGGATGCCGGCGTAAACGTGCAAGTCCGCGAGCGCAAAGGGGACGCGATCGACGCGGCCTGCGGGCAATTGCGACGTTCGCAGGGCGAATTCATACCTTTGGGAATGCCGAGCTCCGTTTGAAAGCAAGTGCTTTGCCGAGGGGCAGGAAGAACCGTCCAGCAAAAATCCAGTGCCCAACCGACCGATACCCGTGGGCTGTCCTGGGGATTAATAGTTCGGGTCGTGCAACCGCAGCCGACGGGCAGGTCCGGGCAGAGCCCTCGTTAGCATTCGCCGCCAGCTTTAAATCATTCAACCACAGTCGTTTGCAAACATGCGACAAACGGGCCGCCGCGCAGTAAACTGGGCGGTAGTGGGAATGTGTTCTGGTGTGGCTGTTCAATGACGCGAGAGGCTAGCCGTTGGCTGTCAGCGAATCATCGGCCCGACGTTATGAATTGCAAGACCCGGACGTGCGGCTCATGCTGCGCATGCGCGACGGGGATGCTGCCGCTTTTGACGAACTGATGGGCCGCTACCAGAATCGCCTGGTCACCGTGCTGGAGCACCTGGTGGGACGCCGCGATCAGGCCGAAGACCTGGCGCAGGAAGTTTTTCTGCGCGTGTATCGGGCGCAAAAGCGCTATGTGGTCGGCGCGAAGTTCTCCACCTGGCTTTACACGATCGCCAACCACGTCGCCGCCAATGCGCTGCGCAGCATGTCGCGGCGGCCGGAGGTGAACCTGCAAGGCAACGAGAGCGGGCCGTTGGGCGTCAATCCGTTGGACCGGTTGGCCCAAGCGGCGAGCGGGCAAATGCCGACGCGCCAGGCCGACCGCGCGGAATTGTGCGATGTGGTTCGCCTGGCCTTGGCCGGCCTCAACGAGCGGCAGCGAATGGCGGTGCTGCTGAGTAAATTCGAAGACATGAGTTATGCGGATATCGCCGTCGCGATGCAGATGTCGCCGCAGGCCATCAAATCGCTGTTGTCGCGGGCAAGGGTCAATTTACGCGAGGTGCTGGAACCCTATTTCGAAAGCGGAATTCGTCCCGAGGGATTGGACTCAGAATAGAAATCGTCGCGGATTGCGGATTTGACTATGGCTACTAAAAACAGCGCCGGCGAGCCTTCGCCCATGATCGAAGAACTCTCGGCTTATCTGGATGGCGAACTTGACGTCGCGGGACGCAAACGGATCGAACAGCAACTCGCCAAGGATCCAGTCTTCCGGCTGGAATTGCAGCGGTTGGAACGGGCCTGGGGGCTGCTCGACAAATTGCCGTCCGCGAAAGTCGAAGAGTCGTTTTCGCGATCGACGATGGCGATGGTCACGGTCGCGGCTACCGAAGAAATCGCCGAGCAGAAGTCCGAAATCCCGCGGCAACGTCGGTTATTCAAAATTGCCGGGGTGGCCGGGCTTATTGCCGCCGGACTACTGGGTGTCGTCGTGGGGCATCGGGCATGGCCGAACCCCAATGAGCAAGTGTTGCGGGACTTACCGGTTTTGGAACAGTTGGACCTGTTGCGGAATGCCGACAGCATCGAGTTTCTCCGCGCGTTGGATGGCCAAGGGGTGTTCCCCGAGGAGGGTGAACATGCCAATTGAGCGGGATCTTGCGCTTCAGCTTTCCGTTTCTGGACGATCGTGGAAGCAAGCCTGTCGAGAGGGAGACTTCCTCGGCGTTCTGGTTTGTTGTGCGCTGTCCATGCTCTGCATGGCCGCATCGATTGCGCAGGGAGCGAACGTCGACTTGCAGGCGCGGCGGGAACGGTTGCTGGCCATGGCGCCGGAACAAAAAGAGCGTCTATTCCACAATCAAGAACGTCTGGCCGCATTGCCGGCGACCGAGCAACAAAAGCTGCGCAAGGTGGCGGACGAACTCGAATCGGATCCGCAGGCGGAGCATCTGCACCATATCCTGGTTCGATACCATGATTGGCTCAAAAAGCTTTCGCCCGGTCAGCGGGCTGAATTGCTCGAGCTACCCGCCGATCAGCGCCTCGCCAAGATCAAGGAAATCCGGGCCGATCAAAGTCGGCGCATCCATCAGGAATCGGCCGCCGGCGAGCCCGTAACCCTGGCCGACTTCAACCATATTATCAAATGGATCGAGGGCTACGCCTGGAAGCATCGGGACGCGTTGTTGCAGGATGCAACGCCCGAGATGCGAAAGCAAATCGAACGGCTACCCGAAAATAAACGCCATCGCTCGATTCTCTGGCTCCTGTTACAGCGGTGGCGCGGTGGACAGCAGGGGGGCTTGCCGCCGATCAGCGAACAGGACATCGCGGCGCTCACTGAAAAGCTTTCACCCCAGGCGCACGACAGACTGACAAATTCAGCGGGCCTTTCAGCGCAACGCCAATTGGTTCACCGTTGGGTTCAGGCCGCCGTGCGCCATCGGATGGAGACCGTCGGCGCAAGCCGGTCGCTGTCGCCAATCGCTCAGCACGAGTTGGAACAGTTCTTCGAGCATGAGCTTACGAGCGACCAGCGCGAACAGTTACTGGCCCTGCCGCCGGAAAAGATGCAGCGCGAGTTGCGACGGCTGTACTTCCTGCAGCCCGGTCATGTCGCCGGAGTCCAGACGCTATCCGGCGAGCCCGATGCCGTGAAGCCTTCCCAAGCCGGCGGCAAACATCACAAGGCCAATGGCAAGGAAAAGTCCAACGGAAAGAGTCGCGGACAGCACCCGGCCGATGGCAAAGGTGAATCGGCGGACGGCAAGGAGAATGCGGAGCAACCTGCCACGGACACGACCAAATAGTTGGCGCCAGCGGGTCGGTGGGACCACTGGAGTCGATGATTGTATCCAGGCGCAAGGTGAGTTTAGCGCCCCGTCGACTTGCGGTGCATTTGCTGCTGCACTTCATCCAAGGCCGTGCCCAGCCGTTCGACTTCTTCGACGGTGTTATAGAAATAAAAACTTGCCCGTGTGCTGGCGTTGATGCCCAGCCGTTTGTGCAATGGCATTGTGCAATGGTGGCCGGCGCGGACCGCGATGCCGCGCTGGTCGAGCAATTGGGCTACGTCGTGAGGATGAACGTTGCAGGTGAAACTGACGATGCCGGCCTTGTGCTCAGGCGCAGGGCCGAGAAATCGCACGCCTTCTACCGCTTGCAGCACTTCGTGAGCCAGGCGGCACAGCCGTTGTTCGTGAGCATGGACCTGCGGCAGTCCGACCCGCTGGAGATAGTCGATCGCCGCGCCAAGGCCGATTGCCGGCACGATTGGCGGCGTGCCGGCTTCGAACTTCGCCGGCAAGTCGGCCGGCTCGAAGCCGTCCAAGCGGACGCGGCGAATCATGCTGCCGCCCCCCATAAAAGGCGGCATGGCTTCGAGCAGCGCTCGGCGGCCATACAGAGCTCCCACGCCCGACGGGCCCAACATCTTGTGGCCGCTGAAGGCTAGAAAGTCGGCCCCCAGGGCCTGCACGTCCACGGCCTGATGCGGCACGCTTTGCGCCGCATCGATCAACACCAGCGCGCCGGCGGCATGTGCCCGGGCAATGATCTCTGCCACCGGATTAATCGTGCCGAGGACGTTCGATACCGCCGCGACCGCCACGAGCCTGGTGCGATCGGTCAGCAAGCCGTCCAGCAGGTCGAGCCGTAGCAGGCCGTCGTCGGTGATGGGCACATGACGCAGGATCGCACCGGTCCGCTGGGCCGCCTGCTGCCAGGGAACGAGGTTGGCATGGTGCTCCATCTCGGTGAGCAGTATCTCGTCGCCGGCCCGCAAGCTCGCGTCCCCCCAGCTACGGGCGACGAGGTTGATCCCCTCGGTGGTGCCGCGGGTGAAGATGATTTCCTCCGGCTCGGCTGCGTTGAGAAAGGTTTGCACTTTGCGGCGAGCCTGTTCGAACAGGTCCGTGCTATGATCGCTGAGCCAGTGGATTCCGCGGTGGACATTGGCATAATGTTGCTCGTAAGTGTCGACGATGGCCTGGATGACCTGCCGCGGTCGCTGCGTCGAGGCGGCATTGTCGAGGTAGACGAGCGGCACGCCGTCGTGGATCAATTGCGACAGAATGGGAAAATCGGGCCGCCAGGCGTTGGGATCGAGCGCGGCCGCCGCAAGCCGTGGCATCATGATTGCACCCGTGGGCCTTAATTGTTGCTCAAGGCCCCATTATTTGCTCAGGGGCGCATAAATCGCGGACTGCAACACGCGCCAACAGAGCAGGCAACATTTCTGACGGTTGGGCGTTAGCCTGGCGCCATATAGCGCCAGCATGTCCGGAGCCGAAAAGTGCTTGACCTCGTCCAACGATTTTCCGTTGATTTTCTCGATCAACATCGAGGCAGCCGCCAGACTGACCTTACAGCAGTCGGCGGTGAAATAGGCGTCTTGAATCCTGCCGTCATCTCCGACGTGCAACTCCACCCGCACCATGTCGCCACACATTGGGTTGTCATCTTCGTGGGCGTGGGTCACCTGCGGGCACGGTCCTCGATGAAACGGCTGTTCGTAATGGTCACGGATGCGACCCTCGTACATGTCATTGTCGTTCATGCGATCAACCAATACTTTAGACCTTTGGTTCGTCTTCGTGTGGCACGCTCTGAGCCTGGCGAAGGGCGTGGTGGCCAAGTGCCGAACTGCATTGCCTTCGCCACGCCCTTCGCCAGGCTCAAAGCGTGCCACACAGGCAGAACTCTGGCCCAAACTCAGACCTCGAATTAGCGGGCTTATTCCGGCAAGCGATTTCGCTCGATCTTGGGAAAGTCACCCGTGCAAGCTTTGATGAACTCGACCAGGTCTTTCTTATCCTGATCGGTCAGATCGAGTTTCTTCATTTTTTCATCGAGGGACGGGTTCGGATGGCCTCCCTTAGCATACCACTCGACGACATCCTCGAGGGTTTTTTGCGATCCGTCGTGCATGTACGGTCCCGACAATGCCGCGTTGCGGATCGTGGGAGTCTTGAAGGCTCCGTGATCCTTGGGGTTGTGGGTGACGGCTTCGCGACCTAAGTCCGGTTCGTCTTTGTCCATGCCCACGCCCAGATTGTGGAACTTCTCATCGCTGAAGTTGGGCCCGACATGGCATGCCGTGCAGTTGGCCTTGTCGCTGAAGAACAATTCGCGGCCCCGTTTGGCGCTGTCGGACATGGGGTGCGCGTCCACCGCTTTTTTGAATTCGACGTACTTGGCATACAGATCCGGGTCTTCGTCCTTCAAGTCCGCGGGATCCATATTCTCCAGCGGGCGAAAACGCTCGTAATAGTCGTACGGAGCGGGACTAGTGACCAGGGCCCGTTCGAAGCTGGCAATCGCCGCGCCGACGGCATCGATGTTGATCTCGCCGAAGATCTTCTCGAATTCGGCCTTGTAGCCGGGAATTTTCTTCAGGCTGTCCACGACCGCTTCGTGCGTATTGCCCATTTCGATCGGATTGGCAATGGGGCCCACGGCCTGTGCTTCGAGCGAAGCGGCCCGGCCGTCCCAGAATTGCAAGTCGCTCAGAATTCGGTTGAAACTCACCGGCGAGTTGCGATTGCCGGTCTGACCTTTAATGCCCACGCCGAACTGCGTCTGGGCGGCCCAACCAGTGTCCGGGTGATGACACGAAGCACAACTGATGCTTCCGTCCGCCGACAGCCGGGGATCGAAATAGAGCTGGCGGCCAAGCTCGATCTTCGCGCGAGTCAGGGGGTTGGTTTCCAGCCCTTTGACCTGCTGAATGCCGGCTGACAAGCCGAGCGGCAGTTCGAATTGCAGCACTGCGATGTTCTTCGGATCGGCGAACCATTTTTGAATTTCTTCGAGTTTGAGGGGCCCCTCTCCGGCAATGCCAGCCGTGAGTTCAGGCGAACCGAGCAGGACCTTGTCGGCTTCCGCCTCCGCTGCCGGCGTTGTGTCGGCCGGCTTGGTCTCAGCAGGAGCGGGCTTGTTGTCGGCAGCCGGCTTCTCGGCCGGCATTTTTTCCTTTTCGGTTACTGGCGGTTGAGGCTTGGAAGCGGTCTGGCTGGGCTCAGTAGCACCCGGTGCCTCGCCGGCTGGCGAAGTGACCGGCAAGTCAACCTTGGCGTCGGCGGCATCGTCCCTTTTCTCAGCCAACGGCTTGACCGATGGCTGGCACGCGCCACACCATAAAATCGCCGCGACCAGCGCCCACAGACTCCAGACTTTGCCGTATCGATTCATGTGTAAATGTCCTCTCCAACGAAGATGATTGCCGATGTTATTTGTCTTGTTTGGCCAACGAAATACGAAGTTCATGACGCAGGCAAATCCGGCGGTCCGCAATTTTCGCGGCACCCGCAGTTTCTGTGGCGCGCCGAAGATTAAAAACGAGAACCGTTCGGCGAGAGTGCAGCCACAGAAAGGTGGCCACGCTTCTGTTGCCGTGTGGGGGTAGTCTTCGCCGCGGCAGGAATTCTTTCGTGCATGGGACCAGTAAAGCGGACCGGCGGCGCCTCAAGAAGTATATCAATAATAATTATCGATTCAAGGTTGCCGCTGGGTGTCCTGCTGCTCGGGACCCGGCCGGTTCCACTTTCGGTGGAACGTGACGTTCGATGGGTGGCATTAGAACCCTGGGTTGACCTCATTTTCAAATTCCTAGCGGACTAGCAATCTAGAGTATCTTTGTCGTGACAAGCCAACGCAGTTTGCCGCGACTGGAAACCAATGCCTGTTGGTCCGTAAATTCAATGGCTGCAATGGTCCCCTTGCCGAAGTGGATCGCCGCTGTTTTGTCTCCCACCAGGCTGGCGGTCAGCCGTTCAACGTCCGGTGAATGCCCGACCCATGCGATTTCTTCGGACACTTGCTGCTGGGTCCACGCGAGGAGTGCGTTCAACTCGCTGCCGGGCGCGAGTTCTGACAACTCGATCGGTGCTGGGCAGCCGGGCACCTCTTTGGCAATGATCTCGGCAGTTTGTCGACAACGCACGAACGGACTGGTGGCGACGATGCTCGGGCGAAAGCCATGTTCGGCAATCGTTGCGACGAGCCGCTTAAACTGTTTGCGTCCCTGGGTCGTGAGTGGCCGCAAGCTGTCGACTGGATAGGAAGGATCGCCGTGCTGGCCGGCGAAAGCGTGGCGCACAATGTACAACCGCATAGCCGCCGCCTCATCTGGAGCCTAGGTTGTCGAGATCCCGTGAATTGAACGGCGTATCCCAAAAAATGAGATGGGCCGCAACGAACATTCTATGCGATAATCGAGTGAATTCGCAGGCCGGAGGACGCGGCTGAATTGCATTTTTCCATCGCCGGTTTGGAATTGATGCCCCCGAGGGGGTACACTCGACTTGCATATCGGCGCGGCATCGCCGTCCGGAACCATCGGAATAATCGTTCACCCGTAAAATGTAAGATAGACTTGAATCGGTATATACTACTTACAATCAACCAACTGTTTTTTAATCGAGGAACTTAGCCATGACTCAGCCAACGGACTCGCCCGTGTTCCCAGGAGCCGGCTTGCCGCCGCAATTGCGTGAGGAAATCAGGCATGAACTGCATCACCTGCGAGATCATTGGTGGTGGTTGACCTTGTTGGGATCGCTATTGGTCGTCTGCGGCACGGCGGCGATTGTTGTGCCGACGCTCACCGTGGTGACGACCCTGGCCGCGGTCATCGTGCTGGGCGTTACGCTGATGATCGCCGGCGTGGCTATCATCGTGGCCGCATTCTGGACCGGCAGGTGGAGCGGCTTCCTGCTGCAGATGCTGGTGGGATTGTTGTACCTCGTGGCTGGTTTCGCCATCACCGAACAGCCGGGCAAGGGGGCCGTCGCCGCGACGATCCTGCTGGCCTCGTTCTTTATCGTGCTGGGGGCCTTCCGTATCGTGGTGGCCCTCTCCTTCCGCTTGCCGCAATGGGGCTGGGTGTTGCTCAACGGCGTCGTGACTCTGCTGCTCGGGATTATTATCTACCGGCATTTTCCCAGCAGCGTCCCCTGGGTGATCGGCCTCTTGGTCGGCCTGGAAATGCTGTTCAACGGTTGGACCTGGATCATGCTGTCGCTTGCTCTGCGTGGCATTCCCAAAGACACTGTTTGACGGGTCCGCCAAGCCGGCGACGCACGACCGGCAATTCGATCTTTCGCCCGTTGAATTAACCCCCTGGCAATCGCCCGGGGGTTAATTTTGCGCTGCTGCGGCGGGAAGTGGAAAGAAAGAGTCGGTGTCGTTCTCGCTGCCGATCGGATCGACGTCCAACAGCTCGCGCAGTTGCTCCTCGATCTCTTCGCCATGATCGGCATAGCCCAGCCGGCTGATTTGAATTCCGGCAAAGCCGGCCGCGGTGATTGCTTTCACCTGGTCTTTCAGCGGCAGCGCGGCGATTTGCTGCTGCCAGCGATCGCTTTCGCACCCTTCATGGCGCCGGCGCTCCGGCGCAATGTATTCGAGTGCAGGTAGAACCGCAGGGTCTGATAGGAATCGAGCCCTCCGACCCGCGGCGATTCCGGGTAAGCCATGTAGGGGAGCTGAAACACCATCGCTTTGGGCGGCAGAACGGACTCGATCTGAGCGACAAACCGCGCGTCCTTCCTCCAACGAGGTTTGATGCCGACGTAGTCGGGCCGACATTGTGACGGATGTTGTTCCCACATTGCCGCGATGACCAGGCCGATCAGCAGTCCGTTCGCCATGTGCATTCCGCGCCGCGTCGTCGCCATCCGTTGCCAAACCAGATGCAACAACAGCGCGACGCAGGCCAGAGAATAGAACGACAAAAACACGCTGATGCGGTTCTGGCTACGGATCTGGGGGATGACGATCAGACTGAAAACCATGCCCAAGCCCCCGGTGGTTCCCAACAGAATTCCGAAGATGTTCAGAATACTCAACCCTTCCAGGAGTCGCGAGACGGGCTTGCGATAGATCAGCAGGCTCAGCAGGACCAAGAATCCGACATTCGCCACGAGACCCTGTGCGGACCAGGTGTTTTCCGTCGGCGTGGGGGTTTCCGCATCGTAGTCGCGACGGAGTTGCTCCAGCGGCGGACAACGATGGCTCGGAATCGGCAGCAACATTGAAGTCAGCTTAAATGCGTAGACCTCGGAATCCGTGAGCGGCCGCGCACCGACTACGGGATTGGTCCCATGCTCTTGCCAGTAGATGAACGAGGGAGCCAGATTTGCCAGGACGGTGACCAGAGTCACCGCCACCAACACGCTAGCGGCCAGCAAGGGCTGCCACTTGCGCCGCTGCAAGCTGGCGGCCAGGCCTCCGACAATTAAAAAGTATTCCGCAAAAAACGCGTAATAGATTCCCGCCGAACCTTGCAGCAGACAAACGACCAGAGCCAGGCACCAACGCATCGCACTCGATCTTCCCTCGCCAGATGTCTCGCTGCCGACGCCGTCAGCCCCTCCTACCGAGTTATTGTCTGTTGGTTTATCGTCCGCCGGGTCATCGCCGCGAAGCGGCCATGGCAGTCGGTCCAAATAAAGCCAGAGGGTCAACAGGATGGAAAACGGCACAATGTAATAACAGGCCAGCAACTGGTGACCGCAATCGACGCGAAAAAAATGATACGGCAGCAACGAGTACAGCAGCGCGCAGGTAAGGGCCGGCGGATACGCAATGCGGAAATGTCGCAGTACCACCATGGCCGACAAAGTGGTTCCCACGTACGTCCACAAGGTAAGCGCGTTCAGGGCCACCTGCGCGTTGCCGGTAAAAAGGGCGAAGAACTTGAGGATCAAAAAATTCAGCGTGTCGACCAACGGATAATCGTGCAGCGACTGCCCGTACGGTGCGCCAAGATTTGGGTTGTTCAGATACCAGCCGTGATCGACCACCGCCTTGCACCAGGTTTGTACCAGCAGGGAGTCGCCGGAATAGGTCAGCGGGATTCGAGGGTCGCTACGCAAAAAGAACGACAACTTGGTGACCAGTAGAATGGCGAGCATCCCCGCGAGGGCGTATTGGCCAAGCACGATGGCCCAC
The DNA here is from genome assembly GCA_963807715.1 of uncultured Planctomycetia bacterium. Taxonomy (GTDB): domain Bacteria; phylum Planctomycetota; class Planctomycetia; order Pirellulales; family PALSA-1355; genus CAWECK01. The sequence continues at coordinate 512,851 of CAWECK010000002.1, read as the reverse complement.
CGATTGCGGCTCGCGCTACCAGCAGCCGCGGAAGTCGCGCCGGGCGCCAGGTCGGCCGACGCCTTGTCCGTCGCGGCAACTTGTAGCCTACCCCAGCGGGACTTACTCCAATCCGTAGCGACGCCGTGGGTGGTTTTGCTGGATGAGTTCATTATTGCCGACTCGTGGGTTGGGCTGCCAGGTATTGTTGCAGCGGAAAGAATGAGTCCTGTTGGTCGTCACTCACGATTGGCTCGACCCCCAGTTGCTCCCGGAGTTGTTGTTCAATTTCCTTGCCTCCATCCACGTAGCCACGGCGGGCCACTTGAATTCCCTTGAAACCCGCCTCAGCCACGGTTTGCAATTGTTCTTGGAGCGGAAGCGCCGCCACTTTTTGATTCCACTGGTCTCCCTCACGGCCGTGCATGGTGCCCGCGCTCCAGCGCAAGCAGTTCGAATGCAGGTAAAAACGTATGCCCGCATAAGAGTGATGTTGATGCACCATTGGTGCTTCCGGAAATAGCGCATACGGTACTTGATAGATCATGGATCCGGCGGGCACCGCGGCTTCGACTTGCGCCACGAAGTTGGCGTCCCTCGCCCAGTCGTTCTTGATCCGTACATAGTCTGGCCGGTAGCCCCTGGGATGCTGATCCCACATCGCCACGAAGACGATCGCTATGAGCAACCCATTCACCAGATGTTGTCTGCGGCGCGTGGTTGCCACTCGGCTCCAGAGCGCCTGCAGCAGGATCGCCACGCAGCACAAGGAAAAAAACGAGAGGAACACACTGATGCGGTTCTGGCTGCGTATCTGGGGGGATATCAGTAAACTGAACAGCATGCCGAAACCGCCAATCGTGGCAAACAGAATACCAAAGACATTGAACACGCTTAGCGCCTCCAGCAGCCGTGAGGCAGGCTTGCGATACAGCAGCAAGCCGAGCAGGACCACGAAGCCGACGTTCGCGACAAGGCCTTGCGCCGACCAGGTGCTTTCCGAACGGATGGCGGTTTCCTCTTCGTACCGCTGTCGCAAATTTGCCAGGAAGGTGGCGCGATGGCCGGGGATGGGGAGCATCAGCGCCGCCATTTTGAAGCCGTAAACCTCGGTTTCCTTGGGAACCCGGGAGGCCACCGTCGGATTCTTTCCATGTTCTTTCCAATAGACGAGCGAAGGGGCCATGTTGCCGACAAACGCGCCGAGCGTCACCATGAACAGCACTCCGCCGGCCAACAAGGGTTGCAACTTCTTTTGCTGCAAGCTGGCGGCCAGGCCGCCGACGAGCAAGAAGTATTCTGCGAAGAAGGCGTAGTACACGCCGGCCGAACCTTGCATCAAGCACACGACGATCGCCACGCTCCAGCGGAGCAGCGGAGACCCGGCGGCCGCTTGGTCCTCGTTGTCATATTTATTTCCAGTACTCCCACCGTCGTCGGCAGCTTTGCGTGAAGGCCACGGTAGCCGCCCTAGGTACAGCCACAGGGCCAGCATGACCGATAGTGGCACCACCTGGTAACAAGCCAAAAAATGATGGCCGTTGAGCCGGGCAAAGTGATAAGGGAGCAGCGAATACAACAGCGCGGCCGCCAGCGCCGGCGGATACGCAATGCGGAAGTGCCGCATCACGGCCAGGGCCGACCAAGTCGTCAGCACGTAGGTCGACAGGCTGAACAAATTGATCACCAGGCCCGGATGGTGGCTAAACAGCCCGAAAAACTTGACGATCAAATAGTTCAGCGAGTCGGCCTGTGGAAAATCTTCCATGAACTGGCCGTGGGGCGCCCCGAGGTTCGGGTTGTGCAAGTACCAGCCGTGATCGACCACCGACTTGCACCAGGTCTGGATCAGCATCGTGTCGCCCATGTCATAGCTGATCGGCAACCACAAGCTTCCTCGCCATAGGCAATACACGTTGGTGACTACGCCCAAGGTGATCACCGCCGCCAGCAGGTACTGGCCCAGCGCAATGAGCCATCGGTAGCGGAGGCGCAAAACTTCCTGGGATCGCCTGGGGAGGCGTCTGGCTGGAGGTCGAAGAGGCTCGTTCGGCCTTGGATGCCCCCTGCAACCGGGCGGCCCGATTGGCGGGCTGGTTCGTAGTCTGGCGATTCGTGACGTTGGCGTCGGGGGTCATGATCAACCGGCCTTGCGGCCGACTCCAATCAGTTTTTGTCGGTGAAAATAATGGACCGGCGAGCCTCTCGCGACTCGACGCGTGTTGTTGGTAACTGGGTTGTCAAAGTTGCCTGCGGGCCCTCGCTGCCAGGTACGGTTGCAGCGGAAAGAACGAGTCCTGAGCGTCTTCGCTGACGAGGGGGTCTACGTCCAGTTGTTCGCGGAGATGTCTTTCGATCTCCTGTCCCTGATCGGCATAGCCACGACGGGCCACTTGAATTCCCTTGAAGCCCGCCTCAGCCACGGTTTGCAATTGTTCTTGGAGCGGAAGCGCCGCCACTTTTTGATGCCACTGGTCTCCCTCACGGCCGTGCATGGCGCCCGCGGCCTCCAGCGTAAGGAATTCGAGTGCAAGTAAAAGCGTATGGCCGGATAAGAGCAATGTTGGTGCACCATCGGTCCTTCCGGAAATGGCGCATACGGCAATTGATACACCAAGGATCCCGCGGGCACTGCCGATTCGATATCCGCGACGAAGGCGGCATCACGGGCCCACTCCTGCTTAATCCGCACATAGTCCGGCCGATAGCACCTGGGATGCTGGTCCCATAGCGCCACGCACACGAGCGCCGCGAGCAACCCTGTTACGAGATACTGTCCGCGGCGCGTGATTGCCACTCGACTCCAGATCGCCTGGAGCAGGATTGCCACACAACACACGGAAAAGAACGACAGGAACACGCTGATGCGGTTCTGGGCACGAATCTGAGGTGAAACCAGCAGGGCGAACAGCATGCCGAACCCACCGACCGTGCCGTACAGAATTCCGAAGATGTTCAGGATGCTTAGCCCCTCCAGCAGCCGCGAGACCGGCTTGCGATACAGCAGCAAGCCGAGCAAGGCCACAAAGCCGATGTTCGCGGCGAAACCTTGCGCCGACCAGGTGCTTTCCGTAAGCACGGCGGTTTCCCGCTCGTAGCGATCGCGCAATTTCGCCAGCGGTGCGGCGCGATGGCCGGGGATCGGCAACATCATCGCGGTCATCTTAAAACCAGACAGCTCCGAGTTTCTGGCAACACGCCCGGCCACAATCGGGTTGGTTCCATGTTCTTTCCAATAGACGAGCGAAGGGGCCATGTTGCCGACAAACGCGCCGAGCGTCACCATGAACAGCACTCCGCCGGCCAACAAGGGTTGCAACTTCTTTTGCTGCAAGCTGGCGGCCAGGCCGCCGACGAGCAAGAAGTATTCTGCGAAGAAGGCGTAGTACACGCCGGCCGAACCTTGCATCAAGCACACGACGATCGCCACGCTCCAGCGGAGCAGCGGAGACCCGGCGGCCGCTTGGTCCTCGTTGTCATATTTATTTCCAGTACTCCCACCGTCGTCGGCAGCTTTGCGTGAAGGCCACGGTAGCCGCCCTAGGTACAGCCACAGGGCCAGCATGACCGATAGTGGCACCACCTGGTAACAAGCCAAAAAATGATGGCCGTTGAGCCGGGCAAAGTGATAAGGGAGCAGCGAATACAACAGCGCGGCCGCCAGCGCCGGCGGATACGCAATGCGGAAGTGCCGCATCACGGCCAGGGCCGACCAAGTCGTCAGCACGTAGGTCGACAGGCTGAACAAATTGATCACCAGGCCCGGATGGTGGCTAAACAGCCCGAAAAACTTGACGATCAAATAGTTCAGCGAGTCGGCCTGTGGAAAATCTTCCATGAACTGGCCGTGGGGCGCCCCGAGGTTCGGGTTGTGCAAGTACCAGCCGTGATCGACCACCGACTTGCACCAGGTCTGGATCAGCATCGTGTCGCCCATGTCATAGCTGATCGGCAACCACAAGCTTCCTCGCCATAGGCAATACACGTTGGTGACTACGCCCAAGGTGATCACCGCCGCCAGCAGGTACTGGCCCAGCGCAATGGCCCCGTTTGCGGTTCCGCCGGTGGGCTGCGTTGTGCTGGGTGAGTTATTGACGTTACCGATGGAGCTCATGATACATCGATTTTTCAGAGCTGGCTGCCCGGCAGCGAGGCCAGTCGCGGCGACAGCGAAAAGAAGGAGTCGACACCGTTTTCGCTGACGAGCGGTTCCACGCCCAATTGTTCGCGGAGTTGCCGTTCGAGATCCTGGCCCTGGTCCGCGTAGCCTTTTCGGTTGATCTGGATGCCTCGGAAGCCCGCGGCGATCGCGGCTGGCACTTGTTCCGCAACTGGCAATGCGGAGATCTGCTGCTGCCACTGGTCGGCCTCCCGGCCCATCACGGCGCCGCAACTCCACCGCAACGAGTTGGAATGCAGTGAAAATCGTATACCCTGAGATGCGTCGTATTCGTGTACCGGCGGCGCTTCGGGAAACTTGACATGCGGCAACTGCAGCACCATCGCCGCCGGCGGCAGCGCCGCTTCGATTTTCGCCACGAAATCGGCGTCCTGCGTCCATTGACGGTTCAAACCGGCGTAATCCGGCCTGTAAATGCGCGGGTGCTGGTCCCAAAGTCCGAAAAGGACCATGCCGGCAAGCATTCCGGTCATGAGCAACCTTCGCCGCGGCGAGGTAGCCCAGCGCGTCCAGCCCAGTTGCAACAAGAACGCCAGGCAAGCCAGGCAGCAGAACGAGATAAAGATGCTAATGCGGTTTTGACTGCGAATTTGCGGCGAGACCAGCAGATTGAACAGCATTCCCAGGCCACCCATGGTGGCGAAGAGAACGCCAAAGATATTGAACACGCTCATTCCTTCGAGCATTCGCGGCATGGGCTTGCGATGCAGCAGCAGACCCAAGCAGCAGACAAACCCGATATTGGCCACCGATGCCCTGCGAGGACCAGGTGTTTTCATTGCGATTGATCGTTAGCTGGTCGTAATTGCCGCGCAGCTCGGCGGCCTTGCCGATGCGATGGCCGGGAATCGGCAACAACAGCGACGTCAGTTTGAAGCCATACAGCTCCGGCTTCCCGAGGATCCCGCTGGCTACGATCCTTGTTCTTGCCATGCTGTTGCCAATAGAGAAACGTGGGCGTCAAGTTCGCCAGCACAACGCCGATAGTAAGGGAAATCAGAACGGCTGAGGCCAACAGCGGCTGAATCGTGCGCTGCCGCACGCTGGCCGCGACTCCGGCTACCGCCAGGAAATAGGCGGCGAAGAACGCGTAATAAATCCCTGACGAGGCCTGCAAGACACAAATCACGGTGGCCCACAGCCATCGCACTCGACCGGCGGACCTTCAACCGCTCCGCCGCACCGTCCTGTTTCGCCGACCAGGCCAGCCGGCCCGAATAAATCCACAGCGCCAGCATGATCGATAACGGGACGATATGGTAACAGGCCAGCAAATGATGGCAACGTGGCGCGCTTAAAATGATACGGCAGAAACGAATACAGCAGGCTGCACGCCAGAGCCGGCGGATAAGCGATGCGAAAATAACGCAACACCATCAACGCGGTGACCGTGGTCAATCACATAGGTCGACAGGGTGAACAAATTGACGACGAGTTGTGCGTCGTGCGTGAAGAGGGCAAAAAACTTGACGATCAGGAAATTGCACGTCTCGGCCATGGGATAGTCTTCCAGCGACTGCCCGTGCGGGAGCTCCAAGATTGGAGATTGTGCAGATACCAGCCATGATCCACGAGCGCTTTGCACCACGTTTCGAACACCACGCCGTCTCCGTCACTAAGCCATCGGCACGCGCAGATTGCCTTCCCACAGGTGCAACAGTCTGGCGAGCAGCGCGAGCGTGAGCACGACCGCCAGCGAGTAATACCCCGCCACCCCGGCGCAGCGGCGCCAGACCGGCTGCCGTGGGACCGGACTTGGCTCGCCCGCAGACTAAACCGCCCGTGATAGACGGTTGACAACGAAAACCGCGCACCCGGGTTTTTATCCAGGCTCATCGCCCGGCGGTTGATGATCTGTTCGTGCATTATGTTCGACTGGCGCGGCGCCAGCTCCTACCAGGGTTGCGGGTCGCGCAGCTCACTTCGGTGCTCGATGAGAATCGTTCGTCCCGGCGATCCGACGACTGAGCTGGGTTCGCCGGAGGCTGTCTGACTCGCGGCGTCGGGAAAATTCAATCGGCCGCGCTCCACGACAGGCGGTCGGCGGCGCACCTGGAAATGGATCGCGCTGATGTATTCGCCCATGACCCCCAGAAAGAACAAGATCACGCCGGAAAAGAAGAACACGGCGACGATCAGCGTGGGAATGCCGGGCGCCGCGATCTGCCGATAATAGAGCAAGCCGATCGCCAGGATCACAACGGCATACACGATGCTCAGCGAGGCCACGACGCATCCAAACAGCATGCAGGCCCGCATCGGCAGATTGCTCAACGAAATCAATCCATTGAGGCCCTGGTCGACCAGATGATACAGGCGATTTTTGGAGAAGCCCTTCTGGCGAGCTCGCCAGGTATGCGGGATGCCCGTCGAACGAAATCCGCAATAGGCGATCATTCCGCGAATGTAAGGGTAATAGTCGTCGAATTGTCGCAGGGCGTCGACCACCTGCCGGTCGATCAACTGGAACTCGCTGACGTCCGGCGGCACGTTGATGCTGGCCAGACTGCTTACGATGCGGTAGTACACATGGCGCACTGCCCGGAGCACGAGGCCTTCCTCGCGTTGCTGGCGAATGCCATAGACGATGTCGTAGCCTTCCTCCCATTTATGGATGAATTCGACGATCAGCTCGGGCGGATCCTGCAAGTCGGCCACCATTTGCACGACGACCGCGTCGCCCGAAGTGGCCATCAGGCCGTTGAACATCGAGCGGAACGGCCCGAAATTGCTGGAGTTCAAAATCACTTTGACGCGCGGGTCCTGCGCGGCCAATTCCGCCAGGATGTCTGGCGTGCGGTCCGCGAGGCGTTGTCGCAAAAGATGTGCTCGTAGTCGTACTCGGGAAAATGCTCCGCGAAGAGATCCCTAATCGCCTGTAGCAGTCCGACACATTGAGCTCCTCGTTATAGCAAGGAGTCACAATGCTGATACATTTGCGGGTTGTCGCGGTCATGTTCGGATCATCCTCAACACGAATAGGATTGGGTCGCCGGAAGGCTGGCGGCTTCAGAGTGCCCTTGCGTGATAGTGGTTATCCGCCGACGCTTGCCGCGCCATGCGCGTCGCCGGCTCAGCGGACGCATGGCCGCGGAATGTCCACAGCTTGACCTTCCCGGTTTGGCTGCTCCAGAATTCCTCCAGGCAGTCGCTGGGATGGCAAGCGAGCGGATCTTGCGAGTATTCGACCAGGTGGCTGGCACCCGTATCGAGCACCGCGGCCGCGAATTCGCTCGGGCTGGCGGCCTTCCACACCCGATCGATGCGCGACAGTCGGCTATCGTCCCGATCGGTCGGCTCCCCCTGCAAATAGGGATTCATGCACTGGTATTCCAGAAAAACTCTGCGTCCGACCGTTCCGCTCAGGGTCGCATAATGCGTGCCGTGATGGCTGGCCTTGGACAACAGAACCGCGTCGTCCGGTAGACGAGTGCGCATGGTTTCGATGGCTGCAAATTCGTCGGCCGAGATGACCGGACCGCCGGAGTTGGTAATTTCCTGAAATCCCGTCGCGGGGCGCATGCGTTGCCAACCGCAAGCCGCCACGATGAGCAACGAGGCCAACGTCATGGCGAATCCTTTGGCGGCAGGCAGATAGCGAGAAATCCACTGCCCACTGTGAGACAAATCGATGGCCAACAGCGGCAGCAAATACCAGCCGAGCATGAAAAGGCTCTGCGCGCCGAGGGAAAAAGTGTCATACGTCGTGCCGAGGAACATCGAGCCCAGCACGGTGCCGATCGTCAGCCAGGCCAGCATGGCTGAAAAGGCCCACGCCTCGCCGCGCCAGGTGCGCGGCGCAAGAAATGGACGGCGCTCGCGATCGCCACGGGAATACCGGCCATGTTGGCCAGTGCAAACATCGTCAGGCAGACGATCTGCCAGGAGAGCGAAAAGGCCGCTGCCGAAAGCCGTTCCCAAAGCGCCCGTAGAGCTCGCGGGAACCGGGCCAAGCATTCATGAAATAGGCCCGGTGAGCCAGGTGATTGTCGCCAATCACCAGGTGAGCGGTGTCCGGGTAATAGAGGGACGACTGCATCTCCAGAACCTGAACCCCGACAATCAGCATCGCCAAAAGGCCGGCGGCCAGAAACCCTCGCTGCCGCGTGCGGTACCAACTGACCGCAAACAACAGCAGCAAACCGGGAAAGAAAATCAGAAACGATTGAACGCGGAAGCGGAGCAGCACGGCGCCCATCAGTCCGGAGAGCACCGCCAGCGTGCCCGCCTCGCGTTGTCGCGAACTTTGCACGGAAAATTGCAATACGAACAAAAGAGCGCCGAACACCACCGGCAATGCGCAGTACAACTGCGGAACGCACAATACCGCGGGCTCCAGACTGCTGGTTGCCTGGGGATGCCAGGTGAAATAGAAATAACCGATGTCGCCGCGCATAACCCGCGGCAGCGGAATCGCGAAGATATAGATTAGCGACAACGCAAAGTACCCCGCCGGATCACTCCCTGTGAGTTGCCTTGCCATACAAAAGAAGGCCAGGCACAGCAGCACTTCGACTATGGTGAATTGAGTGTGCAGCAAGGCCCTTAGCATGTCGGGTTGGCCCGTGTACCGGGCAATCAGCATCGTGGTCAGATGCGGGAACATGTGATATGCCCGCTCTTTGATTCCCGCACGGACTGGCTGTTGCGCGGCGGGAGTCTGCCGGCCGAGTTCGTACGAGAGGGCTGCCAGATACGTGGCTTCGCTATGGGCGACCAGGCGGCGCGAACTCCCGTCGGGCATTAACGCGTAAGTGGCCTTATAGCGATGAGTCACCAAGATGCTCAACGAGATCAGCAGGATCAGCGTCCAATTCAACGGTCGCCAACCGTGCAGCGCGTCAGTCCCTCGCCGGACCAGCTTGCGCCGCACGGCGTAAACTGCCAGCCCTGAGAGCGTCAGTGCCTGGGCGACGTAAAACAGTTGCTGGAACCCAGGCACCATGAGACCGCACACGCCGAACAAGGCGTACAACGGGGCGGTCAATGCGTAGCTAGCTACGGCGCTCAACGTAAAACGGGTCAGGCCGTCGGTGCAGCGGTCTTGCAATAGCAGGTACACCACGCCGCCAATCGGCAGCCAAAGGCAGGCGAGGCCTGCTGTCACTCGACAGGCTTCGAGCGGAGTGGTCTGCAGGTCGACGAAAACAGACCACGCCAAGCAAGCAATGCTGAGCAAGCTGCCTATGAGTGCGAATCGGCGCTCAACAAGGAAACCTGCTGGCATTAAGTGTTCCTTCAGGTCACGCCAGACCACCGAGGGAGATCGAAGGACGGCAATCTGTGCCGCGGGCTCGTGGGAATCTTGAGGGCTGTGGGCGGTCTTGTTCGCGTGTGGGGGGGCATCATAGCTAGCCCCTCCATTCCGCTCAAGCTCAATGCGCGGCTTGGCCGGTGGCCAGAACGGCCGGAGAACCGGCAATGTTGCCAAGGCGGTTCGTCGTAAATGGAGGCGCGAATGGATTCTGCGAAAGAATTCCAACCGTTCGGTAGGCTTCGCCAGCCGGATCGAACCTTTTGCGCGCGACACGGGCAGCCAGCCTTGCCGTTGGTGACGCACGGAAAGTCCACACCCGGACAGCGCCCGTGGGACTCGTCCAGAATTCTTCGAGGCAATCGCGGGGATGCACCTCCAGCGGCTGATCCGCGTATTCGATCAGGTGCGTGGCGCCCGTATCGAGCACCGCCTTTGTAAAGTCTTCCGCGTCATCGGCGTCCCAGACCCGATCGACTCGGTCAATGCGGCCGTACCATTGGTCCTGGGGGCCACCGCCGAGAGGGCCCCCCATGGGAAAGTATTCCAAGAAGCATGCGCGGCCGGCGATGCCACTGATCAGCGCGCCGCCGCGCGGGTGGTGAGACGCGCGGGTTAACAGAACCGCGTCGGCCGGCAAATGGCTGCGCATATAAACCATGCCCAAATACTCCTCGCCTCTCAGGATCACTCCGCCGCCAATCACTTTTTGCAAGCGGGAGTTGGGGCGCACTCGCTGCCACGAGCCGGCCGCCAGAATCAGCAGCACGGCCGCAACTGCGGCGTATCCATTTAGCGGCGAAAGGCGGCGCGGCAGTAACGACCCGGCCTGGCAAAACCCGATCGCCAGCAGCGGCAGCATGTACCATCCGATCAGGAACAAACTCTGCCCACCAATGGAATAAGTGTCGTACGGAGTGCAGAGGAACGTTGCACCGATGACGGTGCCGATCACCAGCCAGGCGACCATGGCAGAGTACGCCCATGTATCCGCCTGCCAGGTGCGACAGCGGAAAAAATGAAATAAGCCGGCCGTCACCACGGGGATGCCGGCCATATTGAGCAGCGCAAACATTCCGAGACCGACGATTTGCCACGTCCAATTGAACACGTTGGGATGCAGAACGGAATCGAGTGCCACCTGGAGCAGCCCGGCCCCCGGCCACTCTTTCATGAAAGCACAATCTCGGGCCAGGAAATTGTTCTGAAGGAGGATGCTGGCCGACTCCGGATAATACAGCGGCAACTTCATCTCCAGCACTTGCGCCGCCGCTGCCAAAGTCGCCAATACGCCGGCGGCCGCCAAGGCCCATTTACGCGTAGCCACCAGCATGATGCCCAAAAGCAGCAGAAAACCCGGGAAAAAGATCATGAACGACTGGACCCGAAACCGGATCAGCACGGCTACCATCAGTCCGGCCAGCACCGCCACCGTTCCGACTTTTCGCCGTTGGGACAGTTGCACGGACAACTGCAAAACGAACAACATGGCGCCAAAGATCGCCGGCAGTGCTAAATACGTCTGCGGACTGCAGTAGATGGATGGCTCAATATTGCTGGTCGCATGCGGATAGAAGTTGAAATAGAAATAATTCAAGAAATGGGGGCCGATCGGAGGCAGCGGAATCGCAAAAATGTAGAGCACGGCGACCGCAGCGTAGCCCGCCGCCCGGCTAGCCGTTACGCGACGCACCAGGCAGAAGATAATCAGGCAGAGCAGGATCTCAACCAAAGTGAAGTTGAAACGCGTCATGGCCAGGTAAATATCTGGCTCGCCCGTGTAACGGGCAACCAGCATGGCCGTGAGATGCGGATACATGTGGTACGCGCGCTCCTTGATCCCCGCCCGGACCGACTGCTGCGCGGCGGGTGTCTGCCGGCCGAGCTCGTAAGCGCACGACGTCAAATAAGTGGAGTCTCCGGAGCCGATCAGCCTGACGTTTTGATTCTCCAGGTACTCATAGGCTGTCTTGTAACGAGCGGTTACGAGAATACTGAGCGAGATCAACACGATCAGCACCCAATCCAGCTTCCGCCAGACTTGCACGAGGTTGGCGGTCTGCCAGTGCTGCTTGTGTCGCAACGCGTAAGCAACAGCCCCGACCAGCATCAACGCTTGGACGACATAAAAAACTGACTGGAACCCGGGCACTTTCAGATCACACACGCCGAAGAAGGTGTAAGCCGGGGCGGTCAATGCATAGGAGGCTGCGGCGCTTAATGTGCAACGCATCAAGGTATCTGAGCAGCGGTCGCGCAACAGCAAATAGACCAGGCTGCCGATCGGCAGCCAAAGAGCGACGAGGCCCGCTAGCACTCGGCAGAATTCCACGGGCCCCATTTTGAAATCGACGAAGAAGCACCAGCCCAGACAGCCGGCGCTAAGCAAGCCACCGACCAAAGCATTGCGATGCTTGAGCAGGAATTCTTGTGGCATGTAGTATCCCTAAAACCAAGCCAGACAGCGGTTTTTCAAGTGCAAAGCTCATAGGCCGGCCAGGCCAATGCCCGGATCAAGAGGGTCGGCATCATATCGATCTTTCCAAAGCCCTTCAAGCTCGATGCGCCGTCAGAGAGATTGATGAGCTAAGATAGGAGCCGTGCAGATTCCTGGCGACTTACGGCCCCTCGGCAAGCGGCTCGGTTGCCCGGTCTCGTCAGATCAAACGGAATGACGGGCAATGCTTCCCAGGGAGAGAACCTCAATGCCATCCCAATGTTCCGTCTGTGGTTCGCAGCGAATGATTCCTAACCCAAGTTAAAGAGTTTTGACGTTCGGCAAAGGAGTTAGGTGCGATTTGGGCAGGTTTATTTCACTACAATTGGATCATGGTGTCGAGGCGGCGGAGGCGGCGTGGTAGCGAGAGTCCCAGGCGATTGAGCAGAACCGACTGGCCGGCGTCCGGTTCCGTCACGCAGCAGGGTGATTTGTCGTTGCTGCCCATCGCGCGGGGATCTGGCGGCGAGCGTCACGTCGCCACTTTTGAGTTTCGCCATTTCTTCCAGCAGCGTTCGCGGGGCGTCGCCCAAGCCTGCGTTCCGCATCCAGCCGGCCAGCGTTTTCCACATGGCGTAGGCCAGGAAGCAGACCAGGATGTGGGCTTTTACGCGGTCTTCTTTCTGATGCCAGATCGGGCGGATCGCCAACTCGTCTTTCGTGATCCGAAAGGCCCCTTCGGCTTCCGTCAGTTGGATGTAGCGCTTCCACAACGTCGCGGCGTCGACGCCTTGTAGATTACTGCGCAATAAGTAGCAACCATCGGCAAGCTGCGACCAGTCGCCGAATTTCGCGTTGCGCTGCCAGGTGATGTCCAAGCGTTGCTTGCCGCGCGGCGTGGCCAGTTTCTTGATCTTCACGTCAAAAGCGTGCGACGCGCCAGTTCTGCTGTTTCAACCGGCCCAGCCGCTCGCCGGCCGTCGCTTCGTCCTTGAGTCTGCCCGCTTCCGCGGCCGCCTGCATCTTCTGCAATCCCTCGTCCATGCGCGGGTGAACTTCTCGTGCATCGCCAACTCTTTGGCGCGCCGATCGGCGCTGCGGGCCAGCAGAAACGTCTCGTCTCCGCTCGGGCCAGGCACAAGCTTCACCTCGACGCCCGCCTGAGCCGTCGTCCAGTCTTGTGTGGTCAAGTGCTGCTCGAACTGCCGCAGCATCGCCTTGGGCGTTCCCACGATGTACTGCCCGCCACGCTCGCGCAGAAACTTCAAGTTCGCTTCGCTGACCATGCCGCGGTCCATGACCCACACCCGATTCAGCGAGCCGTGCTTTTTCTCCAGCGATTCGATGATTTCCTGCACCGTCTTCGAATCGTGGGTGTTGCCGGCGAAGACCTCGTAGCCCACGGGAAAGCCCTCCTCCGTCACGACCAGTCCGATGCAAACCTGCGGCCGATCACCGCGGGAATCGCGCGAATAGCCCCGCTGGGCCAGCGGACAGCCATCCATCTCGCCTTCGAAGTAGGTGCTGGTCACGTCGTAAAGCAGCAGGTCGCATTTCAATTCGAACAATTCGCCAAGTCGCTGCCGCAAATGCTTTTCCAACGCTTCCTTGTGCGGGAGCAGTTGATCCAGACCCTTGTACAAGCGGTCGGTGTGAACTTGTTCCGCCGCGACGCCCAGCAACTCGTCCAGCGCCGTGCGGCGATACCATGTGTCGGCGATGTGCAACTCGCTCGACGGTTCGCAGAAACGGGCGATGACCAGAATCGCCGCGATCGTGGCCCACGATACGTCTTCACGCCCCGGCTCGATCAACCGCTCCAGCAGTTGGTCCAACTCCAGCAGCCGCCACAATCCCCAGGCCAGCCAGATATCGCCGAAATCGCGCGTGCGTTCCAGCCGAATGCTGCTGAGTTTCACCAGCAGCGGCTCGTCGTCTCGCCGTTCGTCACGGCGGGGCGGATCGAAGAGCGTCCGTTGCGGCCGCGTTTTCACTTCCCCGTTGAGATGCGAACTGAGCCGCGTCCAGCCGTCCTGCTCGTCCGCACTCAGTTCGCCCAGATAGGCCACGACGCGTTGCCGCGAGCCTTGAGCCGTGCGATACGACTCGGCCAACGCCCAATACGTATGCGGCTTGCCATTCTTCCGCCGCTCGTAACGCCTGAGAAACATGAGCGATCCCTCACTCGCGATCAGTCATCGCGAACAGAATCGCACAGCCTGAGGCCACATTCAACGACCTAGGTCTTCACTACATCGCCTGCCCACGACCCGCACCCCATCAACATTGGACTTACCATCGATTTCGGACTCGAAATTCCGAAAATCGGCCTCCAACTCTTTAACTTGGGCTAATCTTACGGTCGTCGGAAGCGAAGGTCAGGTGCGGGTAGTGTTCTACAAATCGCCGACTTCGCTGATCTTCAAAGGCCCGGTATTCAGCGAGGTCACGGCCGACGTGTGCGGCCACTGCGGGCACGTCGAGTTGCGCATCGCCGACCCGGAAAAACTCTACGACGCTTATCTCACCGCAAAATCGACGGGACCGTCCGCCGACACGGAGCCCCAGGTCGAGGACTGGGACGATCTGGGTTGGGACTGTCCGGAGTGCGGCAGCACGTGGCGGACGACTTGGAGGTTTGCTGGAATTGCGGCGCCTCCCCGCAGGGAACAGAAGATCCTGACTTCCGGCGAGAATAACGCCCGGGATCAGGATATCTCGATAATCGCAGAGCCCTGTTCGCGGTTTGCCGAACTCCGAGGACAGGATCGCAAAGAGCCGACGCTAGCTCAAGCCCGTGGCTCGGGCTAAGCGTCGCCTCCCCGCTCACCGCTTTCCGTTTCATCCGAGCCATGCGGCGGCTGTTCCACGCAGCGGATGGCATCCTTGGGCAATTCGTTGCCGTAGATCACCGACAAGACTGCCGGCAGGTAGGTGTTCAACATCACGATGGCCGTACCGATCAGGCGGCGAATGATCTCGTCGTCCAGGCTGTCGTTGGGCAGAATCTGCGCAGCCTGAAAGCGAAGTTCGCCATCTTCGAAGTCCATCTCGAACTTGCCCACCTTCAACCCATAGTTGGCACGGGCCACCGTCTCCGCAATGGCGTGCCGGCTCCCAGCCGGCACGCGCACCGGCGAGTGGCCGAAGACCTGGAACAGGCCCTGGTCAGGATCTACTGTCGCCACGATCCGGTAGACACCGACCTCTTCCCGAAAGTCGGCGCACACGGAGTGGTTATCGGTGTTCGTGAGGTACCGAATCTCCCGCTCATCCAAGTGCCGAATCAATTGTTCGTAGGCCGTGTTCATTGCATCCCTCTCTTGATTGGGTCTCGCCAATGGCGCCCACCACCGTCTCTTGGTTTTCAGCCAATCGGAACACCGCTTCAGCCACCGACCCATTGCTGTTTGCTCTGCAGTCATCGACTTCCGTTCACGAAAAAAGGCCCGATGTTCTGGTGACACCGAGCCTTGCGGATCTTCGTACCGTGGATGCGGCTGGGTGTCAAAAGCGCGACAGGTGAGCGAGGCGATTCGCGGCGAGCCGGGTTCCTAGGAAAGCCCCGATATCTGCCAGTGCGACGCTAGCCCTCAGCGCGGAATTCCGCGCCCGTCCGCGTGTTTGTCTCAAACTCAATCGAAAATACATCATGGAAGGCACATTATTTGGGAAACCAGAACAACGTTCATTGCCCCCGAGGCTGACTGGCATCTCGGACCCACATTCTTAAGACGCAGCAAATTTGCCGAAGGTTCACAAAATATCTTGTGTTCGGTGCTTGGGCATTGGATCACCAGCGGCTAGTCGGAAATCGGAACGGCCAGCGTCTGTCTGTCTCCGCTGCGCAGGATCGTCAACAAAATCTTATTCTCCGGATTCTTCTCCTGCAACGAATTAACGATCAGATCCGTCTCCCGGAGCAAGTCGGTGCGTCCGTTGAAACCGACCAGGATGTCTCCCTGGCGAATGCCCGCCCGATGAGCCCGGTCGTGCGGGGCGAACTGGCCGACGTGGTCGATCAGCAGCGCGGTGGATTCCGGCGACAGGCTCCATTTCTTGCGGTCTTCGTCCGGAAGTTCGACCAGGTGGATGCCACCCAAGGCCGCGCGGCGCAATTCCCAGGTGCTGGCCCGCCAGGAGATGTCGTCCCGCTGACGCCAACCCCGCGCAGTTTGAGCGTGAGTTGCATCGGTTGGCCTGCCCGCGTCACGTCGGCTTTCAATTCCACGCTTTCCGGCGAGCTGGTGTGCAACACCCACTGGACGTCCGCGATGGACAACAGCGGCTGCCCGGCCAGCTTCTGAATGACATCGCCCGTATGAAACCCTGCTTTGCCGGCATCGCTCCCAGGTTCCACGTTCAGCACCGTTGCCATTTCTTTCGGGTCGAGAATCAGCCCGAGGTTTTTCGGATGGGGAAAGGGAAACAGTAGGGCTTCCGGTAACTTCTCGCGGCGATTTAGCACCGCAATGCGCATGGCGTCGCCGATCTGATGGCAGTGGATGCAGCTTTGCACGACTTTGCCCTCGTAGTCCAAGACCGCCTTGAATTTGCTCTTGAGCGACGGAAACGTTTCCGGGCTGGCGAACTCCGGCGCCGGACCGAGCTTGGCCGCGAGCTCTTCCCTGTTGTTGGGGTAGGCCTTGTGTAGATCGAGTGCGCCTTGGAGGGCCTTCGCCAAACCGTCGACGGACACATCGCCGAACCAATTCGTGCGGTGCGAACGAGTGCCGAATCGGCCGTAGATGGTGCCGTCGGCGTTTATGAAGAACACGGCGAACGACTGGTCCGTATCGAACTGGAACAGGGCCAGGTCGAGCCCGTTGGTGGACACGACCCGCGCGCGAATGAATTGTTCGAGCAGCGGTTTGACCCGTGCATCCGCGTCAATCAGATCGTCGTCCAACTTGACGCATTCTTCGCAGGGGATACAACGCAGCACCACGACAATCGGCTTGCCGGTTTTGCGGGCCTCGGCAAAAGCCCGCGGCAAATCGTTGTAGATCCAATATCCCTGGGCCTCGACGGTCCGTTTGTCGTTGCGGACCTTTTGCTCGCGAGTCTGTGAGAAAACGACATTCGTGAGCATAGCAATGCTGATGACCGAGAGGATGAATCGTCGGATCATTGCTTTTTCTTTATGCCGGCAATTTGCACGCTGTCAAAGCGCGGCCGCGGTTTTCAACGTCCCAGCGATGACTTCTGCCAAGGCTTCTTGATGTCCAGTTTTTGCTGTTGGAGCTTCTTTTGCAACTTGGGAAACTTGGTCGCCGGTTGCCGGGTCGTCTTGGGCTTGTCTTTGGACATCGTCGGGGTTCCTCGGGAAAACCTTGATTGTATCTGAGTTCGACGATTAGGGATAGAACGGCCCCCGGCCTGCGTTTAGCGTGACCCAAAGTAGAACAGGACTAACCCCAGGGTGACGTTCCTCAACTGCGGGGGCACCAGGTCGGGTCGATCCAGCAAGTAGGCTCCCGCAGTGTACATCAGCACGGCCAGCACGACGGCGCCCTTTAAATCCTCCCAGCCGCGAAACGTTTTCGACGGCGCCCCCCTGTTGAGCCACCCGATGCCGCTACGGGCCAAGATGCCGAGCAGGTAGGCGGAGACCACGCCCAGGATCGATAACGCATGGAGTTCGAACAGCCGCTGCTCCCGGTACAGATAACATGCCAGGCCGGCAAAGGCGAAGACGACAATCGCCCGGATACTATGGCGAGGCAAGCACAACGGGTTCGACTCCACGTCGACGTGCCCCTGGGCTTCCAGCCGGCGAATAACGTCCGGCGTCAAGTTGATGAAGCGCCGCGAGGTGAAGTAATGGGCCAACGCGATCATCAGGGTCTCGGTCCACAGCGGTTCCACCTCTCGGCTGCGAATTACCTGAACGATGACCACGGCCACGACGAGCAGCGTCAGCAACGCTCGGACGCTGCCGTTGGGCAGGCCCAAGGGAGGGCGAGCGGCGCTGGGCACCGTGATCGATTCTGGCTTTGGCATTTCAACGCTTACGCGGCGGAGTTGTTCCAATTGTCACTCGGCATGAGCCCAGACCCGCACGTTGTCTCCCGGCTCAATCTCAACGTGAATGACGTTCGGTCGACAGCAAACGGGACAATCTTCGACATACTCCTGACTCTCGCCCGCCGACAAGTCGAGCGGGATCACGATTTCTTCGCCGCAGGCGTCGCAAATATAGCTGGCCTCGTCTTTCGGCTGCCGCTTGCGTTTCTTCTTCCGTTTCATGTTCTGATCATCGAGCCTCTCCGCCCAACACATCGATTAGCTTGTGCAGAATGCGGCTGAGGTGCTGACGGTCGGCCGCGCTCAATTGCTCGTACAGCTTGGCAATGGCCGAGTGATTGGCCAGCGCACTTTCTTTGCAGACGAGCATTCCCTGGGTCGTCAGACGGATGAGCGTCGCACGGCGATCCTCGGGATGCTGTTCGCGGACCACGAGCCCTTCGCTCTCCAGGCTGTCCACAAGTTTGGTGACGCTGCGCGGCGTAACTTCCAGATGGGCGCCGATCTCCGACATCTTGCAACTGCCGCGGCATTGCAAGACCATGAGCAGTCGGGCCCGCGCGGGAGTCGTGCCGGCACGCTCCATTTCGGACCAAATCTTGCGCGTATACGCTTTGCCGAAATCGGCGACCAGGGCAGCCAGTGCTTCAGGTGCTATCATAGGCTTTCACATTACTCGGCAGCGGAGTCGAAGGCGAGCTTGACTATTTGTAGACTAATACATATTGTACCAGTATCACTACTGGGGTCTTGCGAAAGTCAGCCACCTTTCCGAGGAGAATAGCGATGAGCGCGGAAATTTCGTCAGCGGTTACGGCGCTCCCGGATTCAAGATCGGCAGATCCGCGTCTGCGTTTGTGGCCCGGAGTGGCGATCGTGGTACTGCTTTGGCTGGTTCGGGCGTCGACCAGTTTTGGAAATCCGTCGCCGTCAAAATTCTTTATTGGCCTGATGATCGCCCCGCTGGTTGCCACGCTGCTGCTCAACTTGTGGTGGTTGTTTGCCAGCCGGCTGCGGTGGTCTGACCGTCTGCTGGTATGCGGCGCCTTTGCGCTGGTTTCTGGAACGACGATTCTCGTCAGCCGCAGCAATTTTCCGGTGATGGCATTGATTCTGTACGCTTTGCCGGTGCTTACATCGCTGTGGGTGGGCTGGCTCGTAATCAGTTTTGGGTTGAGCTGGCCGATCCGCAAGCTCGGCCTGATTGCCGTGTTCGTGCTGACGGGCGTTAGCGTCAGCTTGCTCCGCGTCGACGGCATGGACGGCAGCTTCAATGCCGCGATGCATTGGCGCTGGACGCCGACCGCCGAAGACAAGTTGATGGCGGAGTTGGCAGCGTCGAAGCCTGCAACTGCTGCCAAAGCGGTTGAACCGAAAGTTGAGCCGGATACTGAAATCATGGATTTGCAGAGCGGCGATTGGCCTGGCTTTCGAGGCGCCGCTCGCGATGGCCGTTTGTCCGGCGTACGCGTGGCTACGGACTGGGAAAAATCGCCGCCCCGCGAACTGTGGCGGCACCGCGTCGGCCCCGGATGGTCGTCCTTTGCCGTAATCGGCAACCGGTTGTATACCCAGGAACAGCGCGGCGACGATGAATTGGTGGTTTGCTACGACGTTGCGTCGGGCGAGCAGCGCCGGGCGCATGGCGACGCCACGCGATTCACCGAGGTCGTCGCCGGTCCCGGTCCGCGCGGGACTCCCACGTTTCACGAAGGCCTGATTTATGCGCTGGGTGCCAACGGGCATCTGCATTGCCTGGACGCCGCGACCGGCTCGGCCCGCTGGACGCGTGATATCGTGACCGACTCGGGAGCCAAGGTGCCGCAGTGGGGCTTTTCCAGTTCGCCACTGGTGTCCGAGGGAATTGTGACGGTGTTCGCCGGTGCGCCGGGAGGCAAGAGCGTGCTGGGATATCGCGCAGGAACGGGCGAACTAGCCTGGTCCGCTGGCGAAGGTTCGTTGAGCTACGGTTCGACGCAACGAGCCCAGCTTGCCGGAGTGCAACAGTTGTTGATCACCACGGACGTTGGGCTAACGGCGTTTCGTCCCGAGACCGGCGAAGTCCTGTGGCTGCATCGCTGGCCGACGGAAGGCGTTGCCCGTTGCGTACAGCCGACGCTGCTGAGCGATTCCGACGTGCTTATCGGCACCGGCATGGGCGTCGGCACCCGCCGGATCAGCGTCAGCCACGAGAGCGATAACTGGCCCATCAAGGAACTTTGGACCTCGCGGTCGATCAAGCCTTACTACAACGACTTGGTCGTCCACAAAGAATACTTATACGGCTTCGACGGGAACATCTTCATGTGCGTCGGCCTGGACGACGGTCGCCCGCGCTGGAAGGCTCGCGGCTACGGCAATGGCCAGGTGTTGCTGCTGGTCGATCAGGCCCTCTTGCTGGTGCTGAGCGAGACGGGGGACGTCGTGTTGGTGGCGGCGGAACCGGAAAAGCATCAGGAAATCGCGCGCTTCAAGGCGATTGAAGGCAAGACCTGGAATCACCCGGTCATCGCGCACGGCAAACTCTTCGTCCGCAACGGCGAAGAGGCCGCGTGTTTCGAACTGAAACCCGCGGCCGATGAACAGGCGCAAGCTGGGTTGTAAATTGCATTCGAGCCAGTTTGATCCGCGCACAGCCGGCCAGTGAGGCCAAACGCGACGCTGGAATCGCAAGCTATTCCTGGCAACTGAGTTGCCGCAATCGGGAAATCAGAACCGAAATCCCGTTACGAAAGCGCCTCGACCTGAAAGCCGTTGCGGTAGGTCCGTTTCAGCAACAGGTTCGCGTCGGACAGGTTGGTTACTTGCAGCTTCTCTGCGTCCCACATCAGCCTGGTATCGGGAAAGCGATTCGCCACGACGCCCAGTAACAGCGCTTCGGTCAGCGGGCCTCCGTAGGAAAAGCTGGCGCTGGTCTTGCCTTGGCCCAGGCAGGCGTCGACCCATTGGTGATAATGGTTCTGGTTTTCGACGTCGGGACGTTTGTAATCGCGGAATTTTTCCTCGGGAAACAGCTGCGGTTCCGCAACGTGTGGCAGGAGCATGGTGCCGGCCTCGCCCACGAACAACGATCCCTGGCCGGGGAGCTTCAGATCGGCCGGTAGTTGCAAGTCCACGTGCAACTCCTCGTTTTTCGGCGGGGCGAAAGCGCCGTCATACCATTTCCACAGGAGCGCCGCCGTCGTGAACCGGGTACCGGGGAATTCATACTCGACGATGTTCTTCTCCGGATGGCCCAGACCCGACGGTGGGCGGCAAGTCGTCTTGGCCCATTTCGGGAACGTCAGCTCGAGCGCCGCGTAGGGTGTGTCGAAGATATGCACGCCCATGTCCCCTAGCGTGCCGGTGCCGAAATCGACGATCTTGCGCCAGTTGCTCGGATGGTAGACGCCCGGCACAAACGGCCGCTCGGCCGAGCTTCCAAGCCACAAATCCCAGTTCAACGTATCAGGTGGTGTGTGGGTTCCCTGAAAGGGACCGCCGTCGTATCCCCAATTCTTGTTCGACCAGGCATGCACTTGGCTGACTTTGCCGATCACTCCCTCCTGGATCATCCGCACGGCCCGGCGATAGATCGCGCTGGAATGGACCTGAATGCCCATCTGCGTGGGCAAGCCTTTCTTCTCGGCCATCAAGCGCAGTTGCCTGGCCTCGAAGACTTCATGGGTCAGCGGCTTCTGGCAATAGACCGGCTTGTTGTGGACGAGCGCGGTCATCGCGGCAGGCGCATGGGTATGATCGGGAGTCGACACGACAACGGCGTCGATCGTGTCCCCCAGCGCGTCGATCATCTCGCGATAGTCGCGAAAGGTCTTGGCCATGGAGTGCTTGGCCGAAGCCGCGTCCAGGCGTGTTTGGTCCACGTCGCACAGGGCGGCGACCTCCACTTTGGCATGCGAAGAGATCGAGCCCAGATCGGATCCGCCCATGCCCCCGACGCCGATGTGAGCCGTCCGCAGCTTACCGTTGGCCGAAGCCGCTCGCGCACCCGACGGCAGGCTGTTCAACGCGGCCAGTGCGGCGCCCGCCTTAAGGAAATCGCGACGCAGCAGCTTGGGGCTCATGGCAGTCAATCTCCAGGTTATAAGAGGATGGAGTCGGAAGGATTGTGTTTCTGAGCGGGGGACGCAAGTCCCCCTGAGATCTAAGCCGCTGCCGAGCCTCATTGCAAGCCCTCGGGCGTTTAACGCGAACAGCTCGTCGAGCGATTGACGCGGTCAGATTGTCTGATAATCTAGAGAGGCTAGGACCGCCTACTACCGGACAGGGGAGATATCGTGCTCGAAACCGTTCCGCGCCAAAAGCTTCGCGACGTCGTCGTCGAACGTCTGAAGGACTTAATCAGTTCCGGTGGCCTTAAGCCCGGGGACCGGTTGCCCAACGAAACGGTACTGGCCACGAAGTTCGGCGTCAGCCGGCTCAGTCTTCGCGAAGCCACGAAAGCGCTGGAACTGTTCGGCATTGTCGAATCGAAGGCGGGTGTCGGTTTGACCGTTGGGCAAGTCAATCTGGAACGGGTCACGGGACATCTCAGCTTTCATCCCGCCTTGCAAAACGGCTCTCCCAGTCAACTTATCGATACGCGCGTCGTGATCGAGACTGGCGCATTGCCCTATACGGCGCGATGCATGGCCGATGATCCCGCCCTGTACGAGTCGCTCAGCGAACTGGTCGAGGCTTTCCGTGGCACGCGCGACTTGCAAAAGTGGATCGATCTGGACATCGCATTCCACCGGGGATTGCTCGACGCGAGTGGGTTGGCTCCCCTGGTCGCCTTCAACGACCTGCTGCAAATCTTTTTTCAACGGTTCCGTGAAAATGTGAAAAAGGCCGAATGGCAGCGCGGTATCGAAAGCCACCAGAGGATCATCGACGCACTGCGCGACCAGAACGTGACCCAGGCCAGCGATGAACTGCGTCACCACATCGAAAGCCACAGGACTCGTCCGGAGGTCCGGACATGACTTTCATAATCGCGCGCATGCGCAAGAGTGGGGCGGTGATCGCGTTTGCGGTGACCTCGTTGTTTGCGGTAGCTCTGTCGCTGTTTGTGACCCTGTCCCCTTCGTCACAACGGCTGGCCAGAGCTGCGGATCTGACCGGGACGGCCCCGAACGGCACGGCGCCTGACATGGCAGCGCTGGAGCAAGCGTACCCAGCGGGTATTCGGCCGCTCGTGCAGCGTTACTGCCACGAATGCCACTCGGCGAAGCGAACCGAGGGGGAGATCGATCTTACCGCGTTTGCGACTTGGGCCGACGTCCGCAAGCACCCGCGAACTTGGCAGAAGGTCGGTGAGATGCTCGACGGCGACCAGATGCCACCCAAAGAAGCTCGTCAGCCAACCAACGCCGAGCGAAATCAATTGCAGCAATGGGTGCGAGGCTATCTCACCGCCGAGGCGAAAGCCCAGGCCGGCGACCCGGGGCGGGTAGTGCTCCGGCGGCTGAGCAATGCCGAGTACACCTACACACTGCGCGACCTGACCGGCGTCGATTCGCTCGATCCAGCGCGTGAATTCCCGGTCGACGGCGCGGCGGGAGAAGGCTTCACGAACACCGGCAGCGCGCTGGTGATGTCGCCGGCCCTGGTGACAAAATATCTGGACGCCGCGAAGGAAATGGCCGGCCACGCGGTGCTGCTACCCAGTGGGTTTCACTTCTCACCCACCACGACGCCGCGGGACTGGACCCAGGAGACCCTCGCGAAAATCCGTGGTTTCTATAGCCAGTTCACCGCCGCTGGGGGTGGCGAAAAGGTGAATCTGCAAGGGGTTGTGTTCGATACCAATCAAGGTGGGCGCCTACCCGTGGAAAAATATTTGACGGCGACCCTCATCGAACGTGAGTCGCTGGCCACGGGCGCCAAGACAATCGGAGCCGTGGCGCACGAGCGCGGATTGAATGCCAAATATCTGGGTATGCTCTGGTCGAGTCTCGCCGGCTCTGAACCGTCGCTGATTCTGGACGGCCTCCGTGCCCGTTGGCGCACCGGCAAGCCGGAGGATGCCGCCGCGCTTGCCGCGGACGTTGCCGCATGGCAAAAGGGGTTATGGACGTTTGCCAAGGTTGGCCACATCGGCAAGATCGGCGGACCCACGGCGTGGTTGGAACCAGTCACTCCGCTAACCGCGAAGCAAGAGTTGCGTTTCAAGATTCCGGCGGCGCCAGATAAGAAGCCCGCTAATAAGGACACCACCCTCTCGTTCATAGCAACCGATGCAGGAGACGGTAACGAACACGACTTCGTGATATGGCAACAGCCACGGCTCGTCGCGCCGGGTCGTAGCGACCTGCTATTGCGCGACGTACGCGAGGTGACTCGCAACCTGGCGGCGCAGCGTCAGCGCATGTTTCTCGCGGCGACAAAGTATTTGATCGCCGCCGACGAAGCCGCGCGGGCTCAAGAAGAACCCGCCGGGGCCAAAGGTGAGGCTGACCTGGCCGCGTTGGCCGAGAAATGCGCGGTCGAACCAGCCAGCTTGCGGGCATGGCTCGATTACCTGGGCATTGGCTACGATGATGTCAACGGCAACGATTCCACCGGAAACACGGCCACTCGCAACAGGCTGGAAGTGCGCGGACTGTTCACAAAGCAGATTGACACTACCGCCACGTATGACTTTATCCGGGGCTGGGGGAGCCCAGACAAGCCGTACCTGCTGGCCAATTCATCGGACCAGCACGTCCGCATTCCCGGAAATATGAAGCCGCATGGCGTGGCGGTTCATCCTTCGCAGAAACTTCAAACGGCGGTCGGATGGCGCAGTCCGTCGACCGCAATCATGCGCGTCGAAGCGACGGTGACGTCCGCGAATTCGGAGTGCGGCAACGGCGTGAGCTGGTCGCTCGAGCTGCGCCGCGGAGCGACTCGCCAGCGACTTGCGACCGGCAGGTCGCAAGGGAGCAAGGCCGTGAAAGTCGGCCCGATCGAAGGCCTCGGCTTGCGGAGCGGCGATCTGGTGTCCCTTTTGATCAGCGCCGCGTGACGGAAATGACTCCTGCGACCTGACGGCGATTGACATGAAGCTCACCCGTGAAGGCGACGATGGAAAGACCTGGAATCTGGCGGACGACGTTTCCAGCAACGTGCTTGCCGCGAATCCGCACGATGACCGTTTCGGCAATCCCGGGATCTGGCACTTCTACACAGAGTCGGACAAGCCGGGGACCGAGCCCGGTTGGGTCATTCCGGCCGACTCGCTGCTGGCGAAGTGGCAAACGACCGCCGACGCTTTCGGGAGGCGCCAGTTGGCCGAGGATGTGCAGAAGCTGCTGACGTCCGACTCGCCGGCTGAAACAGAGAGCCCCGATGCGGCCCTTTATGCGCAACTGTCGTCGTTCGGTGGCCCTTTGCTGAACGGAATGCACCGCGCGCCGATGGATGAAAAGACAGGTACTGAAAAGACGGTTGCTGAACGGACGGGGCAATCGGCGGCAGACCTGGCCAGGCCCGAGAACGCTCAGCCGGGCATTTCTGGCGCAGGCCCGGAGGAATGGGGCCTTGATCCGGCCCTGTTCGGCAAGCATCCGGGCGGCGGCGCCATCGACGCGGACAGCATTTGCGTCCGCGCCTCCTCGACGATCACGATTCGCCTTCCCGCCGAGCTTGTGGCCGGCTGCGAACTGGTCGCGACCGGCTCGCTCGACAAGGACACCGGCGCCGAAGGGAGCGTGCAGCTCGAAGTGGTCGCAGGCCAGCCGAAACGGGAAGCCGGACTGCATCCCAGCCAGGTGACGGTCGATAACGCGAACGGGCTGTGGACGTCCGACAATCGGCGATTCTCTTACGGCACGCCGATTTTGGTTAATGCATCCAGCGCGGCGCGGAAACGCTGGGAGGCGGCATTCCACGACTTCCGGCAATTATTCCCCGCGGCCCTTTGTTACGCCAAGATCGTGCCGACCGACGAAGTAGTCACCCTCATGTTGTTCTACCGTGAGGATGACCAACTCGCACGGCTGATGCTTGACGACGCGCAGCAGGCCGAACTTGACGGGCTCTGGGGCGAGTTGCATTACGTCAGCCAAGATGCGTTGACGGCGGTCGATGCGCTTGCTCAGTTGATCGAATTTGCGACGCAGGACGGCAACCCCAAGGTATTTGAACCGTTGCGTCAGTCCTTCAACGAGCGCGCCGCCGCCTTTCGACGGCAACTGATCGACAGCGAACAAAAACAACTCGACGCACTCATCGAGTTTGCCGGCCGGGCTTACCGTCGGCCGCTGGCCAAATCGGAATCGCAAGACATTTGGGCACTTTACGGCAAGTTGCGGCGCAAGAGATCCCGCACGACGAGGCATTTCACCTGACGCTCGCGCGGGTGCTCGTCGCGCCGGCGTTTCTGTATCGAGTCGAACAGCCCGGCGCGGGAATGGGACAAGGTCCGGTTTCTGACTGGGAATTGGCCAGCCGGCTTAGCTATTTCCTCTGGTCGTCGCAGCCCGATGCGGAGTTGTACCGCGTGGCCGCGGACGGTCACTTGCACGACCCGGATACGCTCGCGGCGCAAATGCGGCGAATGCTTCGTGACGCCAAGACGCGACGGCTGGCGATCGAATTCGGCTGCCAGTGGCTGCACATTCACGACTTCGATCATCTGGACGAAAAAAGCGAGCGGCATTTTCCCACGTTCGCCGGTCTGCGCGGAGCGATGTACGAGGAATCAATTCAGTTCTTCACGGACCTGTTTCAAAACAACGGCTCGGCGCTTAACATTCTGGACGCCGATTACACGTTCCTGAACGACGAGTTGGCGAAGCACTACGGAATTCCCGCGAGCAAAGCTTCTTCGCCGGACAACGCTGCCGGCACGGGTTGGTTCCGCGTCGACGGTGTCAAGCAATACGGCCGCGGCGGAATTCTCGGCCAGGCGACGACGCTGGCCAAGCAATCCGGCGCATCGCGCACCAGTCCGATCCTGCGAGGCAATTGGATCAGCGAAGTGCTGCTGGGGGAACGTTTGCCGCGCCCGCCCAAGGGCGTACCGACGCTGCCGGATGACGAAGCCGCCACCGCGGGTCTGACCGTCCGGCAACTTGTGGAAAAGCACAGCAGCGACGCGAAATGCGTCGTCTGCCATCAGCGCATCGACCCGCTGGGCTTCTCGCTGGAAAGTTTCGACGCCATCGGCCGCCGGCGCGAAAGGGACAGCGGCGACCGGCCGATTGAGACGCGCGTCACCGCGATGGACGGGGCGCAGTTCGAAGGCCTTGACGGTTTGCGAAGCTATCTGCTCACGGTACGGCGCGAAGCATTCATGAGGCAATTCTGCCGCAAGCTGCTAGGCTATGCTCTGGGTCGCTCGGTGCAACTTTCCGATGAACCGCTGCTGGCCGAAATGCAGAACGTGTTGAAAGCGAATGATTACAAGATCGTCTCCGCCGTGGAGACGATTGTCCTCAGCCGGCAGTTTCGCGAGATTCGCGGAATTGACGCGGCATATGACGATTGAAATCGATCACTTATAATTCCGCATTCACAATTCACACAGTCCTCTGCCCGGAGTTTCCATGACAACCCACCGGTTTTCCCGCCGCACCATGTTGCGCGGGCTTGGCGTCACGATGGCTTTGCCTTGGTTCGAGTCGCTGTGCGTCTGGGGAGATGAGCCGGGGGGCAATCAAAAATCGAGCGAAGCCCCCGTGCGGCTGGCCGTGCTGTTCGCGGGCAACGGCTTCCACGGCAAAGAGTGGTGGGCCAAAGGCGACGGGACGTCGGGCGACGCGACATCGGGAGACGGGGCGTCGATGGAATTGGGGCAGGTGCTCGCTCCGCTCAATGATTTTCGCGAAAAGATGCTCTTCATCCGCGGCCTCTACAACGAGCAGGCCCTAAAAGGGAACATTCACAGTTCGCAAACCGGCAATCTCTTGTCCGGTGCGCCACTGGCCTCCGGCGGCGAAATCCGTTCCGGCACGAGCGTCGACCAGTTGCTCGCGCAGAGCTACGGCCGCTCGACCAAGGTGCCAAGCCTCGTGCTTGGGTGCGAAAAGTCGAACCCATCGGTTCACAAGAATTACTCGATGTTGTACAGCTCGCACATTTCGTGGACTTCGCCGACAACGCCCACGCCGCTGGAACTGTATCCCGCGCTGGCGTTCGACCGGCTCTTCAAGGATGAGGTGGACCGGGGCGACAAGAGCGTGCTCGACGCGGTATTGGCCGACGCCGGAGACCTGCGCCGTAAGATCAGCCGTGGCGACCAACGCAAGCTCGACGAATATCTCGAATCGGTTCGCGACGTCGAGCAACGGATCGATCATGCCGGCAAGCAGGGTGAATTGCAAGGCTGGCGGCCAACGCTCGACAAGCCTAACATGCCGCGTCCGGAGGAAGGGATCCCGCAGAACATTGCCGACCACATGCGGCTGATGTGCGATATCCTGGTGCTGGGCTTCCAGACCGACACCACGCGTATCACCACGCTCAAGCTGAACAACGATCATTCGTCGCTCCGCTTTCCTCACTTGGGCGTGGACTACATGATCCACCACCTGCTGTCCCACTCGGACACGGCCGACTGGCTGAAGGTGAACCAGTTTTTCGTCGAACAAGTCGCCTACATTGCCCGCAAACTCGACGCGATCCAGGAAGGGGATCGCACGGCGCTCGACAACTCGATGTTGCTGTTCTGTTCGAGCATGCTGACCGGCAACCACGATGCCACACAGCTTCCGGTGGTGATGCTGGGCCGCGGCGGCGGCAGGATTGAAACCGGCCGCGTCCTCAATTTGCGCGACAAGCCGAACCGTCAGATGTGCCGTTTGTACCTGTCTATGATGGACAAGATGAACGTCCGCCCCGGAAAGTTTGGCGATGCCACGGAGCCGCTGGACGAGGTCTAATGGGCCGTGGTCAATTACACAACTCAAGTGCGAATCCCGGAGAAATGGTAGGTCAGGCACTCCCGCGCCTGACATTTGCATATTAACCGTGGCCTTCTATCCCAAGGCATCGCCACGATGAATCGATTTGCATGCGTTTTGTTCGTCTTCGTGGTGGGCTGCTCCGGAGCCACGGAAACGTCGAACGACGCCGACACGCATGGAATAATTGAAGTGACCAAGAGCGACTTGCCAAGTGAGATGTTTGACAAAATTCGCAAACGCTACGGCGAGGGCATGAATCCTGCGTAAATCCCGGTGCAACATAGGACAGTCGCGCTGGTCTATCATGCGCATGGGATCATTGGCAATTGCGGCTTCCAATACTTGTTTGAAGGTGACTTCTCCGGCGACCCCGAATTCCTGTTGACGCGCCAGGCCTACAAGACGATCGGCGCAACAAGAGCCAGTTCCGCCTTCGATAGGGCGTTTGCCGTATTTCCGAAATCGACGCCCCCTAAAGACATCGCCCGCCGATTGGAAATGTGGTCGGCAAAGTATTCCTTGATGGACGTATTCAAGGATAAGCAATCGCCGGACGCCATGTACTTCGATGCTATGGACGATACGGTGCAATTGCTTGAAAAATACATCAAGAACAATCTGGCCGCGTTCGGCTTCCTGAAATAACGCGGGACAATCCACGCAGTCGGCAGAAAAAGCGGCAGCGATGGAGCGCCGTTGGATAGGCGCGCACCGCTGCCGTTGAACGCTTGGCAAATTCCGCTTGCGTCTGGCGCCGTGGCGTGTTCTTGGTGTGGCTCGCGGGTAACGAACCCCCGAGCCACGGGTAGCTTGGTCCGCCCAGAGGCGTCGATGCCTCCGCGGACCTGGTGACGTGAGCGCACAGGGCTTGCGGCCGAATCAGTTTTGTCCGGCTTCAGAATCGGCCGGCTGAAACAACCGTAGTTCCACTGCTCCCCACGTCTGTACCACGGCCGCTTTGATCAGTGAAGCGCCGAGTCTACCGGGACGAATCCGCAGCGATGGCTAGAGGCTCGATCAAAATCCATGGGATTGCCCGAATTTCAGGCTTCGCATGATTTGTGTAGCGCCTCGTAGTTAGCTAAAAACCTCGCGGCACTGCCCGACCCGAGACCTTTCGCCGCCGCTTGCGCGGCATTGAAATTGGGCTTAGCGCTTCGCCCTGGCCTCGAATGTGTTGGCGCCCGCCATAGCACCGCCCGTCGCCCACACGGTGTGGAGGGAGCGTGCTGCGGATGCCGCCGGCACGGTCTCGCTCAGCGGCTTTTCACCACCGCTGACGAGAGAGGCTTGGTTGTTAGCCGGGCAACGGCATCGCCCGCGAATCAAGACTAGTTCGCGGACTCATGGCCGTGAGCTGGCGTTCCTGATCTCGCCTTTCACGGTCAATCCCACCGCCGCCCGCCTGGGCCGACGACGCTGGGAATTATGCGCGACAAGTGGACTACTTTGCTACTGTGGAATTGGGCCATTTTTAATAGCGGATGGCCTTCCCGATGGGGTGCCATCCGTAGTGGATCAACCCTCTGGCCTGACACACTTGATTGGACGGGATTTAGTCGCGAGCCGATCCGCAATTCAATCCCGTAGAACCGGCCTGGAGCCAAACGGCATTCATCCGCTCGTCATGGCCGCGCCGGTTTTCGCTCGCCGATGCAATAGAGGAAACGATCAGATCGCAAGAACAGTTGGCCTTCGCTCGGGGTAAGGCTGGCACGAAACAATTCGTCGGAGCCGGCCCCCAGCGTGTTGCGAGCGACGATATCAAGCTGCGGACCTGGCCGCACGACGACCGTCTCCCCCGACTCGTTTTGAAAATAAACCAATCCGCCGGCGGCCAGCGGCGACGAACTAAAATGCTCGCCGATCCGTTCTTTCCACAACTCCTTGCCGGTGGTGGTGTCGTAACATGTGAGAATGCCGTTCATCGACAGCACGAGCAGGAAATTGTCGACCACGATGGGTGAAGGAAGATCACGCCCCGCTTTGCGCGGCGTGTGCCACTCGCGGTGCGTCTCGCTCACGTCTCCGTTGCCGCCAGGCCGCACCGCGTACACGTCGCCAGCCAGACCGTTGACGACATACAGCAACCCATGGGCCGCTGCGGGAATGGGCTCACCACGGCCATTGTAACCCTTGCAGAACCACAATTCTTTGCCGGTCGCCGGATCGTAGGCCCGCACGCCGTTGTGACCGTTGAGCACAATTTCCTGGTGCCCGCCGACTTCCTTGTTCCCGCCAACGTCGACGACGATGGGCGTGCTCCAACCGCGGAGCGATTCGCGCGGGGTGTTCCAAATCGTTTTTCCGGTGCGCTTATCGAGAGCGATCAAGAAGGCTTCCGATTCGCTGTCGCCGTTCTGAATGATATGTTCTCCGACGATGATCGGACACGCGGCGGTGCCCCACGGCCCGTCGAACGGCCCCAAGTCGCGCGACCAGAGAGGCTTGCCATCGAGGCTATAGGCATGTATCCCGCCGCGGCCAAAGAAGGCGACCACCACGTCGCCGTCGGTGACGCAAGTGGCCGAGGCCCAACCGTTCATCTTGTGCGACGGCTCCGGAGTGCCGCTCCAGGCGGTCTGCCGCCAAAGCTGCTTGCCGCCGTTGCGGTCGAGGCAAAATACGACCCGCTGCTGACCCTTGTCGAGCGCCGTGGTCAGAAAAATGCGATCACCCCAGATCACCGGCGACGATTGTCCCCAACCTTCCAGCGGAGTCTTCCATTGCACCTTGTCGGCTGACCATTGAGTCGGCAAGCT
Source organism: uncultured Planctomycetia bacterium (assembly GCA_963807715.1). Classification (GTDB taxonomy): domain Bacteria; phylum Planctomycetota; class Planctomycetia; order Pirellulales; family PALSA-1355; genus CAWECK01. The sequence goes on along the minus strand of CAWECK010000002.1, from coordinate 481,341 downwards.
ACTTTCGACCGAGCCGAAACTTCCTTGGGGTCCGCCAAACTGCGGCCAATTGGTTTCAGCGCGAACCGACTGGCCCACGGCCAGCATGAGAGCAAGACATGCGGCGACAAGCGAACGAGTACGAACCATGGCCTGACCCTCCTGAACGGAATCAGCCGCGTTAACAACGGCAACTTGCGCAGTGTAGCCTGGGCGCGACGTGCGAGTCGCGCCCAGGCAATCAGGGGACTGACGTCCCCTGCTCCAAGCGCATCCTCGTGCGAGGATGCGCAAGTACGATAAGTTTCCATCGGTTTCCAAGTCCGTGCCACACCCATACCGGGGGGGATGAGGAAGCGGGAGGCGGCCACCGGGAAACGGCCTTGGGCACGATATGCCGCAGCTACACGCCGTTTGATTTTACCGGCGAACGCGGGCCGGCCAGGTTTCCGAGAGAGCCACTGTCGGGCGTAGGACCCGAATGGTTTGACCGGCGTGGTCAAGAATCATCGGCGACGCGGCATATTGGGCCAGGTAGGCGTCGCCTTCGCTTTCGTCGCCGATCGGTACGGCGATTCGGGTCTCGGCCAGGGGCACTTGAGTCCACTGATCCGCGGTGGGCAGACAGCGCTGGCAGATGCCCCACACCGTGTACGTCGCAACCCGATCAGCCAGCCTTCGGTTGGCGTGATAGACGGCCTTCCATACATGCCAATAATTACCGGTCACATGCGTGCAGTGTGCGGCCAGCACCTCGTCCGTGATCGAGCCGGCGTTTCCATCGAGGGCTTGACGCGCCACGTCTAGTCCGGAGCGTCCGTGCCGAGCCATCGCCGCCAAGCAAAATAAAACCAACACGACGTAGGGGAAGCGCCGCATTCGCCGATGGTCGGGTAACACGGCCGTCCACTGCAACACGCAAAACGCCACGCAAGCAGCTTGCCACAGTATCACAGATACGAACAAGTAACGGGGACGGTTGGACTCATGCACGACGTTCAAACTGGTCATGAAGGCGAACTGCACGAGCGCCGGAATCAACAGGCCAAGCGTGAGGGTGAGCGAGCCGCGCAGCGCCTGTCGGCCAACCGGCCAGCGCAAAGTCAAGAGTCCCGCAACGCCCGTAAGCGTGACCGTGAGCAGCCAGTTTTTATGTAGGACCTGAGGCAAGTTTCCGCATACGGCGGTGGCACAGGCCAGCCAGTCGACAGGGGGCAGAAACGCATAATGTTCTTGATAAGTTGCGGTCCAGTGAGAAATGGCCATGCTGATCAGCAGACCGCTGGCAGTGGCCGAAAGGGCAATCCAATCGGCAGCCGGATAACCGCGGACCAGTCGGCGCAGCCGTCCCTCCGGCCGCTTCGCAGCCGACTTGCTGACGACAACCGCCGTCACCGGGGCAACCTCCGTGGCCGGTGCAAGGTCGAACCGGTCGAACTCCATTGCCGTGTCCTGCAAGAGGAACCGCCGCAGTAAAATCAGCGGGCCCAAGGCGAATGCCAGCGAGGGGTTCACCCACAAGGCCAGCCAAATCAAAACGACCGCAGCGAGCGGCTGCCACTGGCCTCTAAGCTGTCGCCATTCTTCATGCTGGCCCGAGGGCCGCAGCGCAAGCAGGGCCAGCATCGACAACGCCAGCGAAGTTGGGTAATGAGAGTTATTGATCAAGTAATCAAATTGTTGCTCGATATGTACGAGGAGCACAAACCACAGCGCTCCCAGGGCCCCGATCACCATGCCTCGTCGGCGCCCAGCCACGTAATAACCCAGTAGAAAAAAACTCCCCAGGCCCCCAACAATCGCAAGGCTGCATTGCGCCAACAGATTGGTGAAGGGATGCTTCAGCGGCATGGCCAACAAGGGGAGCAACATGCCGACCCGGTTGTGCTCCCAGTAAAGGGGAGTCCAGTGGTATAAGCTGATCAAGCATCCGACCAGTGTATCCGAGTTATGAAACCGATGGATCGAGCTGCACGCGATCCACACGGTGATCGCCAACAGCGCGAAGCAGACGCAAGTCAGATCCCAGCGGCGCATCGAGCGTTCCCTCTTGGACGGCTTATTGCTAGCAATTACGGATACCCGACCATGTGGCGCGGAGCCTGGGATGGACGGACGGTCTGCTACAATGATCGGCATAATCCACGTTGAACTAAACCGCTGCGCGGTGGGTTCGATCAACAGCGCACGGATTGTCCGCAAGCCCCGAGAAGGGGAGCGGTTTTCCTCCTGCAACTCTGGGTTAACATTATGCACTTTATGTTAACCGAAGCGAGTAAGGAGCCCTTCCTAAAGCCAAAAGCCGTTCCGTTTTGGCCGACTTGACAGTGGCTGTGGGATGTCGCCCGGCGATTGCTCACGATGAAAGGCACGTGTTTCACCTTCACGTCCTTTCATTCAGGAGCAAGCCATGACCCCGCTTCGTCAACGCATGTTGGAAGACATGCAGATGCGTAACCTATCGCCCCACACTCAGGAGTGCTACGTCCGCGCCGTCGCGCATTTTGCCAAGCACTATGGCAAATCGCCCGACCAGTTAGGGCCGGGCGAGGTGCGAGCTTACCTGCTGCACATGATCCACGAGCGTCATGTGTCGTGGAGCCTCTACAATCAAGCCCGCTGCGCCTTGCGATTCTTCTATCGCATCACGCTCAAACAGAGCTTCGCGCTAGAGGAAATCAGTTGCGCCAAGACCGGCAAAAAGCTGCCGGTCGTGCTCAGCCGTGACGAAGTCGCCCAGTTCTTCAGCGCCGCACGACGACCCAAGGCGCGGGCCGTCCTGATGACCATTTACGCCGCCGGCTTGCGCGTGTCGGAGGCGGTGCATTTGCGCGTCAGTGACATCGACAGTCGACGGATGGTCATCCGCGTTCACCAAGGCAAGGGGAAGAAAGACCGGTACGTCATGCTGTCGCCGAAGTTGCTGGCGGAACTGCGCGCGTATTGGAAGATTGCCCGGCCGACCGAATGGCTGTTCCCTGGCCGAAATCCCCAGCAACCGATGAACCGGCGGAACGTGCAGAATTCGTGCGTACGGGTCGCGCGTCGGGCAGGGTTGAACAAGGTCGTGAGCCCGCACACGTTACGCCATTCCTTCGCGACCCATCTGCTTGAATCAGGCGTCGACATTCGCACGATTCAAGCGCTGCTGGGACACCGCAACCTGAGCACGACGGCGCTCTACACCTCGGTGTCGATGAAGACGGTGGTGGCGACAACCAGCCCGCTGGATCTCCTCGACGTACCCACGGAGGCCAAGCTAACGCCATGACCGAACATCGGCTCGAAGTAGCCGATGTTTTCCGGAGCCACGGACCACGTTACTTGGAAGACCGGGGAAGCAGCCTTTCCTGTGATCAGCGTCGCGTCCTGAAGGTGATCACGCTGTGTCGCACGGCCGCGTTGGGCGGACACGTCGAAGCGTGCGACAAGTGCGGTCATCGCAGGATCTCCTATAACTCGTGCCGCAATCGCCACTGCCCGAAGTGCCAGGCGTCGGCGCGCGCGAAGTGGTTGGAGGAGCGCGCGGCGGAACTGTTGCCGGTCCCCTACTTCCACGTGGTCTTTACGCTTCCGGAAATGATCGGCCCACTCGCACTGCAAAACCCGCGAGCAGTCTACGGCATCTTGTTCCAGGCTGCGGCCGAGACGCTGCTGGAAGTGGCCGCCACGCCTCGGCGTCTGGGAGCCAAGATCGGCTTCTTGGCCGTCTTGCACACCTGGGGCCAGAACCTCATGCATCATCCCCATTTGCACTGTGTCGTGCCGGGAGGCGGGCTTTCACCGGATGGTTCGCGTTGGATTCCTTGTCGCGAAGGCTTCTTTCTACCGGTCCGCATCCTGAGTCGCGTCTTCCGCGGGAAGTTTCTGAGCCTCCTGCGCAAAGCGTATCAGCGAGGCAAGCTGCGGTTCTACGGGGAACTCAAGCCCCTGGAAGAGCCCGAGCATTTCGAGCGTTGGCTGGACGCGACGGTCAAAACCGAATGGGTGGTCTACGCGAAACCGCCTTTCGGCGGTCCCGAGCAGGTGCTGAAATACCTGGCTCGCTACACCCATCGCGTCGCCATCTCCAACGATCGCCTGATCGCACTGGAAGACGGCCGAGTTCGCTTCCATTGGAAGGACTACGCGCACGGCAACGCCCAGAAAACGATGACGCTCGACGCGGCCGAATTCATCCGGCGATTTCTGCTCCACGTGCTGCCGACCGGCTTCATGAAGATCCGTCACTACGGCTTTCTGGCCAATCGCAATCGTCGCGAGATGGTGAGCCTCGCGCGAACTGCTCGACGTGCGTCCGACTCCTCCGCCGGACGATCCAGCGCAGCCAGTTGTCCCCCAGGTTTTGTCCGCCGACGGCGAGTCCGACGAATGCTGCCCGGCCTGCAAACAAGGCCGGATGGTGCTGGTCCAAAGGCTACTGCCAGAACGCGGCAAAGGTTTCCCAGTTCCTATGCACCAGAAGCTCATCGAGCCGTGGGACACATCCTAAGAATGACCGCTCGCCAGATTCTTCCGGTCTCCGCTGCGCAGACTCGCAATCGCGTGTCCTGGGTGGAGTTCGTTCCAACCACCGTGGCAACCTCGCCTCCAATGCAAAACTCGCCCTGTTACCACGCTCCCTTCTCGCAAACAGTCCTCCGCGCCCTCGCCACGCCGTCTGGAGACTCCCCGGTTCGCCCGGCGACGCGCGACTTCGGAACCCGCAGCGCATCAAATTCCCATAGCAACGTCAAGCGTGCGGTTTCGTTCAACGAATTGTATCCGAAGTGCCCGCCACGTCCCGCGGCAATGCGACCATCAACCGAGGGCACTTCCGATACAATTTTCTTCGTAATGGGATTAATCGGAATAATCGGCAGAGTCGCCCGGCGAGAGCGATCCGTTGCGGGATGGATGCCAGCTTGCGCGCTGTCCGCGATCCGTTAGCGAGGGGCTAGCCCGGCGGGGGTCGCCGGCGGAGAGACGCTGGTTTCCACCGGGCTTCGAGTTCGGCTGCGGATGTCACTCGAAGCCGCCCTACCAACGCGCGAATTTCGTGATTCGTTCGGGTTCAATGCCGGTCGAACTGCGTAATGCCGACCGTGCCACTCTTAGAGCCTATCCGAGAACCTTCGCGGTCCTCAATGTGATGATTGCGAATTGAAGATGCAAGAAGCCGAGGTAGTTGGCGACTTTCTTTTCCCAGCGGATGAGCAGCCGCCGAGCGCGGTTCAACCAAGAATGAGTGCGTTCGACTTTCCAACGCCGAGCCTTGCCGCGACGGTGCTTCGGCTTCGGGGCTTGATTGACTTTACATGGCACGTGAGGCTCATAGCCGCGCTCGCGGACCTCGCGGTCAACGGGTTCACCAGCATAGCCTTTGTCGAGGCAAAGATGTTGCGGCTCTGTGGGCGTGGGTTCCGGGCGCTCGATCGGAATGGCGTCGAGCGTGGAGGCCACCAGTTTCTGGTCAGGCACATTGGCGCCGTCTACGGCAACGGCCAACGGCACGCCTCGGCCATCGATCAGCGTCGAGCGTTTGACACCCAGCTTGCCGCGATCGGTCGGGTTTTTCCCGGTTTTTTTCCCCACCCAGCGGCGACTTGGTCATCGCCCCGTCCATGCTCTGCCATTTCCAGTCGATGCCTTTCAGTCGATCGTACTCGGTCAAGGCAAGCTGCCAGAGTTCCTCGAACACGCCCAATTCGACCCACTCTTGGAAATACGCATGAATGGCGCTGCCGGAGCCAAACTGTTTGGGCATCGCCTTCCACTGACAACCGGTCGACAAGACATATAAAATACCACCCACGACGTTCCGCATCGGCAACCGCGGACGGCCGCCTTTGCAACTGCTTTTGTAAATCGGGACCACCAAATCGATCCGTTCCCACAAGGACTCGGGGATCTGGTGAAACCTTGACGCCGAATCACCGGCCATAGACACACCTCCGTGCGGATTGAGGAAGAACGATTCCTCAAAACGCACGCCGCGTGCCAACGGGCAAAGAGGTATTAGGATAGGCTCTTAGGCAACCATGGCAGCGCTGCGCCGTCCCACGTTCCCGCTGCCCCTTCGCCGTTGTCCTGTCCCCAGTATAATGCCGGGCCGCAGCGGACTGACAAAGGGAGCGGCTGCCATTTAAAGGCCGGCACTCCGTCGACAAGCGAACCGAAGAGGTGCACTTATGAAGCGGATCGGCATTCTTACCGCTGGCGGCGATACTCCGGCGCTGAACGCCACGATTTACGGCGCGGTCGTGCGCGCGAACCAGTTGAAGGTCGAGGTCTATGGGCTGATGCGAGGGCTTCAACAGCCTCTTCCATCCGCACCTGCCGCACGTACATCTGAACCCGTTGTTTGGCGAAATTCCCGAGCTTGACCCCACGATGGGGGGAACGATCCTAGGAGCCTCGCGCGATTACGTCGACGCCGAAGACACCGCCACGCTCGACATCATCGGCGAACGGTTGCACAGACTCAAAATCGAGGGCCTGATTTGCATTGGCGGCGACGGCACACTCAACGGCTTGCAACCCCTGTGCGACCGGCTGCCAACCGTGCTGGCCCCCAAGACGATCGACAACGACTTGGGACTCAATTACATCAACGAGGTCGATCATTGGGTCCGCGAGCCGGCCGAAAGCGGTGGCCATCACTATCGGCGCAGCCGAATCGCCAAGGACTGCGACTTGCAGCAGATGGTCAACTACGTCACGCCGGGATATGCCACGGCCGTGTTCGTCTCGGCTTCCGGCGTGCAGCGCATCCGCACGACGGCCGAAAGCCATCGCCGCATCGCCATCATCGAAGTGATGGGTCGGCATTCGGGCTATCTGGCTTTGGGCAGCGCCTACGGCCAGCCGGACATTGTGCTGGTGCCCGAGCATCCGCTAAACCTCGAAGCGCTGGTCGAGCGAGTCAAGGAAATTTACGACCTGCAAAAAAATGTCGTGATCGTCTGCGGCGAGGGAATCGTCGATCCTTCGGGACGCGAGTTGGGAGACACCGAAAGATCGTTCGATCCTTCGGGCAACGTGGTCCTAAGCGGGGCCTCGGAGGCCCTGCGACGGCTACTGATCGAAGCCATCGGCGATGATTTCTTCCACTCGCACCGGCGAAAAGAGTCCGCCCACGAAGCGATTTTTACCCGCAAGATCGGGCACACGCAGCGCGGCGGCCGACCGCTGGCCTTCGACCGCTTCTATGCCGCGCAACTCGGCGGCAAGGCCTGCGAAATGCTGCTCGCGGGACAAAACAACTGCGTGGCCACGCTGCAGTGGAACCGGGCACACGGGTTTCATGTCGAGAGCTTCAGCAGCCAGGTCTTTCGCGACCGTTGGGGGCACATCCACGCGCGGAACATGCATCCCTCGTTTTACGACCCGGTCCTCATGCAGCCGTCCGCGAAGGGCATCGAGTATCTGCTGCCGATCTTCACCAACGCCATCGGTCACGACGACACCGAACACCTGCGGCAAACGCTCTTCGACTCGGGCAATCTTTACCGGGCGTACCACTCCGTGAACACCGACATCAACAAGCGGCTTCGTTATCTCGCAAGCGACGAACCGGCGGATGCTTAACATTCGTTTGCCAGGCGTGCGCCAAGGTTTTCCCAAAATCGTTTCGCAGCCATGAGTCGGCAATCGTCGACGGTTGATCCGCGTTGGCCCATTCAAAACTATTGTACGCTCGTGGCGGCGGCATTGATCAACCGACGACCGTCATGGCCGATGTCTTCACGAGGCAGATGATCGGACAGCCGGGGGCGAGGGCAAGCTCGGCGGTTGCGTTGGGCGTGAGTTCGGCCCACAAGAATTGGCCGACGTCGACGGCAATATAGACTCGGTCGTCCAGCGGCACCACGTCGCGCACGTGGCCTCGGAACTGATTACGAGCACTCACACCGGCGATCGGGGCGCAAGCGAGGATCACATCGCGCGGCAAGAATTGCACCGCGATGCTTCGCCCCGAGTGTTCCGCGGCCGTCGCGGGAAGGACGATCGTCTCGGCGCCGAGGCGGCCTTGCCAATGGTCGCCAACGCGTTCGACCTGTTGCACCCGCAGCAGATTGAGCGGGGCAAGCGGCTGCTTGAGTTGCGTGAGCAAGGCGCGATCCAACGTGGCTGCCGTCTCCCCGGCGGCTACGATCCGCCCACCGTCGATCACGACGACCCGCTCGGCCAGTTGCCGTACGTCGGACTGGTCATGGCTTACGAACAACGTCGGCACGCGCCACTCGGCGAGCACGCGCTGGAGGTAACCCAGAATCCGCTCCTTCAAATGCTCGTCGACTGCCGACACGGGCTCGTCCATCAACAACAAGCGGCGGCCATGCAACAGCGCGCGGCCCAACGCCACCCGCTGAGCTTGACCTCCGCTGAGCGTCGCAGGCATTCGGTCCAGGAGCGGCCCGAGTTCGAGCAGTTCGACCAGGCGCGAGAAGTCCACCGCCGGCGCGTTGGCCGCAGGCCGTCGTCGGCGCAGGCCGAACGTCAGGTTCTCGCGCACCGTCAGATGCGAGAAGAGTCGTTGATCTTGAAACACCACGCCGATGTGCCGACCTTCCGGCGGCACAGCGATGCGGCGCGGTGTCGACCAAGACATGCTTGCCCAGGACGATGCGCCCCGAGTGGGGTCGCAACAGCCCGGCGATGAGCGCGAGCACCGTGCTCTTGCCTGCTCCCGAAGGACCGAACAGCGCCGTCACGCCGTCGTGGGTCGTGAACGCAGCCGCCAAGGTAAAGCCATCGTAGTAGCGCAGGTCGGCAGTGAATTCGAGACTGCTCATAAGGGCTTCACACGCGACGCAACAGGCCGGCGCAGCGCGCGGCTCCGCTCGAGTCTCTCCGACACGGCCAATGCGGCGGCCGACACCAGAACCGAAACGACGACGAGGCGCATGCTCTGTTCGATCCCGCCCGGCACGTTCATCGCGTTATAAATGTACAAGGGCGCCGTCTGCGTCTCGCCGGGAATGTTGCCTGCAATCATGATGGTCGCGCCGAATTCGCCCATGCTGCGAGCGAAGCCGAGCACGGCGCCGGCGATCAGTCCTCGTCGCGCCAACGGCAGCGTAACGCGTCGCAGGGTTTCGAGCGGCCCGGCTCCGAGCGTACGCGCTGCCTGTTCAAGTCGAACGTCGACCTCGGCAATCGCCAGGCGGATTGTCCGCACCATCAGCGGCAACGCCATCACGGCCGATGCCAGTGCTGCTCCTTTCCAATCGAATACCAGCCGCACGCCGAACCATGCCGCGAGCCAGCGGCCCAAGACACCGCGCTGACCGAAGGCAACCAATAACAAGTAGCCCGTCACTACGGGCGGCAACACGAGCGGCAAATACACGATCGTTTCGACCGCGCTCTTGCCGACGAAGTCGTGCCGCGCCAACAAGTACCCGATCGCAATCGCCAGGGGTAAGCCGGCCAACGTCGCCACGACGGCCACCTGCAGGCTCAACCCCAAGGCGGTCCACTCCTCGGCCGACAAGTGCCACAGTTCCATGTCGGCCTCAATTCTTATCGTTCGATCGAGATTCGTGCCATTGAAAACCGCGCCGTCGAAAAACCTCGGCCGCGAGCGGTTGTTGCAAATAGTCGTACAGACGAATTGCCGCGGCGGCCGGTTCGCTGCCGGACGTCGGTTTGAGCAAAGCAAGCGGATATACGATTGGGTCGTGCAGCGACTCGGGGAATTCAAACACCGTCTCAACTTTACCCGAAACGCGCACGTCGGTGCTGTAGACGATGGCCGCCTCGACCTCGCCGCGCTCGACATACACCAACGTCGCGCGGACGTTGTTGCCGCTGACGATCTTGTGCTGCTGTTCGAGCTGATCGAGCAGGCCGAGTTTCCCGAGCGATTGTCGTGCGTACATGCCCGCCGGGACCTTTGATCCGGCCAAGGCGAGACGCGTGACCCGAGACGTGAGAAGATCCTCGGGGCCCGAGACACCGGCGGCATTGCCCGTCGGTACGACCAGCACCAACTGGTTGCCGAGCAACGGCACGTGTCGTGCAAGGAGCCCTTTCTCGTCGAGATGGTCGGTCCATTTCGGGCTGGCAGAGAGAAACAGATCGGCCGGCGCCGCCATTGACAATTTGCTGGGCCAGCTTGGCCGAATCGTCGGCCACGATTCCCACGTCGACACCGGTCTCGGCCCGAAAACTCCCGGCCAACTCGCCGACCGCTTCCTGCGCACTAGCCGCCGCGAAGACGACGACGGTTGCCGACGGTTGCCGACTTGCGCTCGTTGCGGCAGGTTTCAAACCACAACCGCAGAGCATTAGCACCATCGCGGCAAGAACGACGCGCGCATCCATGACAAACCTAGGCAGAGATTTCCCAATGGGGCTGGGTCTGGAACGAATCCAGGCCTGGACTGATCCCTATCCTAACAACACGCCCCCCCACGCCTCCGGCAATTCCGTAGAAAAAGTTGACCGGCCGTGTTCGACGAAGGATATTGCATTCATTTGCCACGGACGGCGGAACTCTTTCAGAATGCCATGTTTCCCGCGGATATCGTGGTTCGGAGAGGTTGCCATGCCCACTGAACAAGGGATCACCGTTCGACCGAACCACCCCTTTTTACGAGGTCCTTTGCTCCATGGAATTGCTAGACTCATCCTTGTAACGGCTAGCTTCTCCCAGTCTCTATGCAACGTTTTTGCCGATCATTTAGCGGATTCTCAGTGTAGGCCAAATATCGTACTAATACTTGCGGATGATAAGTATTAGCTATCGATTTCGAGGATCGCATTTCCTCGCACAATGCCGCAAATTAAGCCAATATTAAGCGTTTTTCCAATTCACGGGAATTACGTACGACTCAGTACGATTCCAGTGAATTAACTACACGTTGCTACATGTTTCCGGCTTTCAAGAGCGCTGCGTTAGGGACGCAGAGGTCGCATGTTCGAATCATGTCGCCCCGATTTTTGAAGCCCTTTTAGGCAATGGCTTACGTGATCACGACGGTGATACCTTTCGGGGCTGTCACCGTCGTGATACCTTTTGTGATACCGTCTGAGATACTTTCGGGATGATTACGGGGAGTTTTTGGTGGTCCCTTTGGTCCATCTAGGCATCTCTTACCTGAAGCCGCTTCCAGGGGCCTCGGAACTGTCGCCAGCAGACCATCCAGTCGTTAGGCAGTAACTTGAGCCTCTAGCAGCTAACACAGCTGCAGTGGGAGGTTCAATCGATCGAGCGGTCGATTGCCGGCAAGCCGGAGGCAACCGGCACTCATTTCTTTTCGCTGGTCGATTCATTGGCCTTCGTATCCGGTGGCAAATCCTTCCTAGCCAGCGCCGCGAATTCCTCCAGCTGCCGCGTCCAGCTCGTTGCCAGCTCGTTCACTTTCTCAGGCTGGTCCTTGGCCAAGTTTTTTGATTCCGAGGGATCGGAGCTGAGGTCGTACAGCTCCCACGGACTGTCTTTCCCGGCGGCGACGATCGTCCACCAGTAGACCGGTATACGTCCGCTCGGCCACCCATTCCACATTCTTTGAGATGTCTTCCAAGCCTTGCCGGCTGATGCTCGTGTGGTACCAGCAGCGGCAGGTATGACCCTCGGATACAAGTTGGCGAACCAACTATTGGCCAACAAAGCCCGTGGCACCGGTTACGGCAATCTTCATCCGGTTCCTTCCAAGCTGGTTTCGTCGCGAACTCACTTCCTGTCAGTCGTTATTACCGGAGTCTTCTTCAATGTCATTGTCACGCACACTAAGCGAATACGTCCGGGCCTGTTTCACCGAAATCTGGATCACGTCCCACGAATACGAGGACGCGGTTACCGAAATCGGCCGGCTATGCCACGAGGAAAATCGGCGGCTGGCCACGTGGGACATCGAACAGAGTCTCAAAGTTGCTGGCCAAGCGGCCAGCGGCAATGGTGAAGCTGATCGAAAAGCAGAAGCGAAAGCCGATCTACGCGGACTTCGAGGACGATCTCGGCGCCGAGACCATCGTCGAGTTGCCGGGCTTCGTGGCGGCTGACCAGCTCGAGCGATTCAAGGCCAAGGCCCGGGTCTTTCTGAAAGAGCATCGTGACCACGCGACGATCCGCAAGCTGCGGCTGAACCGGCCGTTGACCACGGCGGACCTGGAGACGCTTGGTTGCTGCGGGGATCGGCAGGCCCGAGGACGTACGCAGGGCAGAGAAAAAAGCCGAGGGGCGAGTGCTGGAGCGGGCAGCACGGATCATCCGCGACACACAATCTCGAAAAGCGCGGCGCGCAAGAGCCATCGCAAGCGAACTGTGAGGAAATTACACAACATGGGCATCAGAATCAGCCGCCTGCCGCGGTGCGGCTGGGGACAAACGTAGCTTTGTAGTACTAAGGCCTGCCCACAACGGCCGCCCTGACGGACCTTAAACAAAACGCGCGGCCGCTCGGTTGGAATTGCGCGGTACCAGCCGGGGGAAATGTTCGGCAGGCCCGGGGGCTTTACGCAAGAGTGGTAAGCAAACTGTCCACCCTCGCATTAGCCAGATAAGATCACGAATCTCAACGCCGTTCGAGGTCTTGACTTCATCACGGGCTCGCCAAATTACCATGCATTCGGGCTTGGTCGCCGCGAGTGACGTGGCTAATAATGAGATCGGCCACGGCTGCCGCCTGATTGCGAAGTTCAGGCACCGCCGTGCTCTCCCAGAGTGACGGCTTGCGCAGGGTTCCGACCACAAACAAGTCCCTCGCAACGTGTCCATTGGCGTCGATCGCATTGCCATCTGAAGTAGTATCCAGACCCAGGCCAAGCTCGTCCGGACGCACGCAGCCATGAACCAAGAGCGAACCGATGGCCGGATTTGATTCGGCGCTGTTCGAGGCGGACGGGCCAGTGCAATTGATTACCCAATTCGTGCGAACTTCGAGCAACCGTTCTTGGCCTCGTTCTCGCACGTATAGCCGCACGTCTTCATCCGCCTGAGCCGAGGCAACGCTGCCAGCGATAATGCGCACTAGGCCCTGGTCGAGCAGTGCTTTAAACAGTTCTGCAACGCCCAATGCCATTCGGTGCCGATGCACCTCCCAATAAGGACGCAGCTTTGACAGGAATTTCCGTCGCTCTCGTAACGACAAGGCTTGCCACAGAGTCGCGGTATGCGGTCGCAGGCCATCAACAATGCTGCGCCAGTTTTGGCCCGAGGTGGTGGCATCCCGAACTGTTCGGCGTAAACGATTAAATAACGACTTCAATCGCAACCCGCCTTCCGCGGCCAGCAACTCAGCGACGAGCTGCTGCATGTCGGTCGCCGGCAACGGCGCTACAGTATGGGATTGAGGAACCAGTCCATGACGCGATAGAAGCGTGATGGGTGCTCGTCGCGGCTCTTGAGTGAGCGACAGCACGGCATCTACCGCCGTGAGACCCGTTCCCAAGATCACGACCGTCTCATCGGGGCCAACGGCGCTGGTGGAGAAGGGACGCCACGGATCGGCGATCAAATGGTTGCGTGGCCCAGTCCACAATCGACCAAAGGGATCCGGCGGCGGGCGGTGGCCAATCGCCAGCACGACTGAGTCGGCGGGAAGAGAAGCATTTCCAGCAAAATGCACCATCCATCCGCCGCCCGGCCGACGGGCAATGCGTCGCACTTCATCGAAGATCACCGACATGCTTACCGATTCGCCCGCCTCTTGCGCGGCTTTTAATAGCGACTCGCGCACGTACTCGCCGTACCATTGACGCGGCAAAAAATCCCCCGGTGCAACGGTGACGTACCGCTGCGAAGCCCATTCGACGAAGTCCTGGGGCCGGTCGGGCCAGACGCTCATTCGTCCGGCAGGCACGTTGAGCAAGTGGGATAAGTCGCGAGTGCCGTAGGCCAAGCCCTCGCCTATAGCACCGTGCCGTTCCACAACCACCACGCGCACCGCCGACTCGGCAACAGTCGCACGGCGCAGAATCTGGGCCGCAGTCATGGATCCGCTGAACCCGCCGCCAACGACGACAATGGTCGGGAGGCCGCGTTTGGACGCGGAACCGCCGGCGCTTAAAAATGTGGCCGCGGGACGAACCGGCGGAAGTCCTTAAGCGGCGGGGCGTAGACATGCACCGTGATCAGAGTCGTGCCGCCCTGGGAGGGATTGCGAACCGTATGCAGGCCGGCGTCTTGCCAGGCGGTCATTTCGCCCCGACCCACCGTGGCCTCGTATTCCAGGTCCGCGAATCCGTCTGGCCCGACTCGCCAACAACCTTCGGACGCTTCCCCTTGCAGAACCTGCATCGCCGCAACGGATCCGGCGTGATCGTGCGGCACGCTCCCCTGCCCCGGAAGCCAGGTCAAAATCAATAGTTCGTAGTGGTCCCGCCGTGCCACAAGGCGCGCGATGGTAGCTGCGAGGAGTCTCCGTGACATACGCCGCCACGTCAGCCACTGTCAGCTGTGCTGCTTCCACTGCATCCGCGAGCTTTATCAGCGAGCAATCCTGACGACACCCGTCGAGCCGGCGCACCAGATCCCCCAGCGGTCCGTTCAAGTCTTGCATGGATCCAATTCCTTTCTTGACTTGAGGCAATGCCCGGGAATTGTATCAAGCAGCGACGCACAAGTGGAGCAAGATTGGCAAGAAGTTCGCGCTGCGTGGAGGCCTTTAGCCACGTTGTCCGATGGCTAGGACCAATCGAAGTCCGCCTGCCGAGACTTGCTAGCACCCTCCTTGCGCTTCATTGCGCCGGTCAAGCGTCAGGCAATCAGGCTCAAGGCCAATACAGATGTATCGCATTGAAAACGACCGCGATCTGGCGGTCAAATCCTGCTGAGCCAGCATCTCACGTCACCGTTACAAAAGACAACGTTAGCAACCGTATTGTTTTCGTTGCAACAACCGGCATAGACGCAAATGTATCGCTCGGTCCCAGTTGCTGCGCAACACCTGACCGGCTACTTGTCAGGCGACTCGTCCGTGGCTTACACTGATCCGAGACTCTAGCTGACCGGCCAACCGGAGGCCAGTGCGTCGCGAGTGCGCGATCACTGGCTTTTTTTAGTTGCCCTGATCGTTTGTATCCACCAGTTAGGAGGGCCCGATGCCACATTGGTTCAAGGACAACTCGCTTTCGATCGGCCGCACGCCGCTGGTACAGCTTAACCGAGTCATCGACGGAGCTCCGGCGATGGTATTGGCGAAGATCGAGGGCCGAAACCCGGCTTACTCGGTCAAATGTCGCATTGGCGCAGCAATGATTTGGGACGCGGAGAAACGTGGCTTGCTCGGTCCGGGCAAAGAGCTGGTCGAGCCCACGAGCGGCAATACGGGCATCGCCCTGGCATTCGTCGCCGCCGCTCGACGGATCCCGCTCACTTTGACGATGCCCGACACGATGAGCGTCGAACGCCGCAAGATCCTGCTCGCCTACGGCGCCAAGCTGGTATTGACCGAAGGACGGCGGGGCATGAGCGGCGCGGTGGCCAGCGCCGAGGAAATTGCCGCGTCGGATCCCCAGCGCTATGTGCTGCTCCAGCAGTTCAAGAACCCGTCCAATCCCGCGGTTCACGAACAGACCACGGGTCCTGAAATTTGGGAAGATACCGACGGCGCAGTCGATATCTTCGTTTCCGGCGTCGGCACCGGCGGCACGATCACTGGAGTTTCCCGTTACATCAAGGGCACCAAGGGCAAGGCTATCCAGTCGGTGGCCGTCGAACCGGCGAACAGCCCTGTTCTGACTCAGCAGCGAGCCGGCGAGCCGCTCAAGCCGGCGCCGCACAAGATTCAAGGCATCGGCGCCGGCTTCATTCCCGACATTCTCGATCTCTCCCTGGTCGATGCGGTCGAGCAAGTGACCAACGAAGAAGCCATTGAATACGCTCGACGACTTACGCTTGAAGAGGGCATTCTCTCCGGCATCTCTTGCGGCGCTGCGGTTGCTGCGGCCGTGCGCGTGGCGAAACGACCGGAAAACAAGGGCAAAACAATCGTCGTCGTGCTCCCCGACTCGGGCGAGCGCTACCTGAGCTCTGTCCTCTTCGAGGGGGTATTCGATGATAAGGGGATGGCCCGATGACGACCACGATCCACACACCCGATGCGGGAACTCCCGCCGATTTCGACTGGGGAGTCGCCGCGATTGCGTCTGAGCTGCGTGTGCTGCGCGACGCCGCCCTGGCTGCTCGCCAGCGTGTCGGAAAACCGGTGAAACTGCCGTCGCGCAAGCCGCTGGCCAACGTCGTTGACGCTTTGAGCACCGCCTTGTTTCCCAACCGTCTCAGCTCGAGCGAGTTGGACGATGAAACCGTCGACGGGTTTGTCGGCCGCACGCTCGACGAGGCGCTGCACGTGCTCGCCGACCAGGTCGTATGCGAGTTGCAGTTCGTGTCAGGGCAAGAGAGCGCCAGCGGCGAACATCGCGAGCAAGCGATCTCGCTGGTGCGGGAATTCGCGGCCCGTCTGTCAGGCATCCGTGTTTTGCTGGAAGGCGACATCCGGGCCGCCTACGAGGGAGACCCGGCGGCAAGAAGCATCGACGAGGTGCTGGTCTGCTATCCGGGGATCACGGCGATTACGCACCAACGGCTGGCCCACGCGCTCCATCGGCTCGGTGCTCCGCTGGTGGCTCGGATCATTGCGGAAATCGCGCATTCGGCCACCGGAATCGACATTCACCCGGGCGCGCAGGTTCAGGAGAGCTTTTTCATCGATCATGGAACCGGAGTGGTGATTGGCGAAACCGCGATCATCGGGGCACGGGTGCGGCTCTATCACGGAGTCACGCTGGGCGCCAAGCGGTTTCAGGTGGACGATAACGGGACGCTGGTCAAAGGGAGTTTTCGCCATCCGGTCGTCGAGGACGACGTGGTGATCTATGCCGGGGCCACGATCCTGGGCCGAATCACCATCGGCCGCGGCTCCGTCATCGGCGGCAATGTTTGGCTGACGCGAAGCGTTCCGCCGGGCAGCAATATCTCACAAGCCAAGGTCCGGAATGAGGTTTACGACGCCGGCGCCGGAATCTGAAGCGGTCACAATTTGACAATTGCGCCGGGTGATTTAGAGTTGTGGCGAAAAGGAAACGTTGCTGCCGATTATCCGCAGGACGACTTTGTGAACGTTAGCATAACGCAACCGCGGTCGGGCTCGCAGACCCGCACATGTGGTAATTTGCATAGACTTGACAAATTCTTCCCGTCAGATAGAACGGCAGCGCGGCGCAGTCCACGTAAAGTGGACTCATTGCCGAGGGATTGGCAAACAGTAAATATATTCTCATCGTGTTGCTGACCGGACAACCAGAGGCACACGCGACGACTGCTTTGCCAAGAGTTTAGTTCGTCGTTTGTAATTCGAAAAACATGCCGTTGTCCCGGGTCGTTTCCTGCAGAGGACGCGGGGAAAGCAAACCGCCTTTCCCCGCATTATGCCGCTCGATCGGTGGCTTCCCTTTCCAGGAGCCGTTCGCCTGCTGCGCTCCGGCGCAAGCGGAACTCTGCTGGCCAGTGGCAGATCCTTCGTATTGTTCGCAACCTCACCCAGCATCGCCAGCAAGCTTTTGACTATGTCTACTACGAACAGTTTATTGCAACGTAGCGTGACGACTTCGGTGGCTCGCAATCTTGCGAACACGACGAAGACGTCTCCGAAGATGATGTCGATCACCCCGCGGTGGCTCTTGAACGTGCTGCCTTGGGTGCAGGTCGACGGCGGCACCTACCGGGTGAACCGGACGAAGGTCGAACTGAGCAAGGCGCAGCGGATCGGGGTCGATTTTACGGCCAACGGGGCGTCGCTGGGGCCGGAAGCTCTGCGCAGCGTGCCCCTGTTCTCGAAGCTATCCGACGCCATCATCAGCCGCATGTCCGGCCGCTTCAAGACCGAGGAAGTGTCGCTGGGGAACAAGCTGATCGTCGAAGGGGAGGATCGGAGCAAGTTCTTCATCATCGCCCAGGGTCAAGTGGAAGTGCTCAGCAAAGGGATCCACGGGAGCGACCTGCGGATCGCGCTGCTGACCGAAGGGGAGTTTTTCGGTGAATCGGACCTGGTGTCGGATCGGCCTTCGGACGTGACGATCCGCACGATCACCCCTTGCATCCTATTGACCCTGTCGAAGAAAGATTTGGACGCCGTTCTGGCGGAACTGCCGAACCTGAACGAAGAGTTCCAGCGAGCCATCGCCGAGCATGAGGAACTTCGCTCGACGGTGAATCGCTACGGCGAACGGAACATCGACCTGGTGTCAGGCTTTGCCGAGAATGTGGAGATTCCCGAGACCTTCGTGGACTACTCGGCCCATCCGCGCGAGTATTCTCTGTCGGCCGTGCAAACGGTGGTTCGAGTGCATACGCGGGTTTCGGACTTGTACAACGATCCGTTCAACCAGCTTGAAGAGCAGATGCGGTTGACGATCGAAGGGATCAAAGAGCGTCAGGAATGGGAACTGGTCAACAGCAAGAAGTTCGGCTTGCTTCATTCGGCGGATCCGGCGATGCGGATCAGCACCCGCTACGGTGCGCCGACACCGGACGATCTGGACGAACTGCTGGCGTTGGTCTGGAAGAAGCCTGCGTATTTTCTGGCGCATCCGAAGGCGATCGCCGCCTTCGAGCGCGAATGCACTTGGCGCGGCGTGCCGCCCGTGACCATCAGTTTGTTCGGCACGCCAGTGATCACCTGGCGGGGCGTGCCGCTCGTGCCATGCGACAAGCTGGAAATCAAGAGCCGTTATCAATCGAATCAGTGGACTGGCACCACCAGCATTCTGCTGGTGCGCGTCGGCGAGGCGGACCAGGGGGTGGTCGGCTTGCATCACGTCGGCATTCCTGGCGAGATCATGCCCAGCCTCTCGGCCCGGCTGATGGGCCTGGACAGCCTGGGGGTCGCTTCGTACCTGCTGACGCTTTACTTCTCCTGCGCCGTCCTTACGGATGACGCGCTGGGCGTGTTGGAGAACGTTGAAGTCGGCTACTACCATGATTACAACACCCGCGAGCTAGGCGGGTTCGATCAGGGACTGGGGATATAGCACACCAAGACGTTTCGATCGCCCGCTCACCCGAGTCGAGCACCCGTGTATTTGAAAGGATTTAGCGGACATGTCGGACAGTTTATTGCAGCGTAGCGTGACGACTTCGGTGGCTCGCAATCTTGCGAACACGACGAAGACGTCTCCGAAGATGATGTCGATTACCCCGCGGTGGCTCTTGAACGTGCTGCCTTGGGTGCAGGTCGACGGCGGCACCTACCGGGTGAACCGGACGAAGGTCGAACTGAGCAAGGCGCAGCGGATCGGGGTCGATTTTACGGCCAACGGGGCGTCGCTGGGGCCGGAAGCTCTGCGCAGCGTGCCCCTGTTCTCGAAGCTATCCGACGCCATCATCAGCCGCATGTCCGGCCGCTTCAAGACCGAGGAAGTGTCGCTGGGGAACAAGCTGATCGTCGAAGGGGAGGATCGGAGCAAGTTCTTCATCATCGCCCAGGGTCAAGTGGAAGTGCTCAGCAAAGGGATCCACGGGAGCGACCTGCGGATCGCGCTGCTGACCGAAGGGGAGTTTTTCGGTGAATCGGACCTGGTGTCGGATCGGCCTTCGGACGTGACGATCCGCACGATCACCCCTTGCATCCTATTGACCCTGTCGAAGAAAGATTTGGACGCCGTTCTGGCGGAACTGCCGAACCTGAACGAAGAGTTCCAGCGAGCCATCGCCGAGCATGAGGAACTTCGCTCGACGGTGAATCGCTACGGCGAACGGAACATCGACCTGGTGTCAGGCTTTGCCGAGAACGTGGAGATTCCCGAGACCTTCGTGGACTACTCGGCCCATCCGCGCGAGTATTCTCTGTCGGCCGTGCAAACGGTGGTTCGAGTGCATACGCGGGTTTCGGACCTGTACAACGATCCGTTCAACCAGCTTGAAGAGCAGATGCGGTTGACGATCGAAGGGATCAAAGAGCGTCAGGAATGGGAACTGGTCAACAGCAAGAAGTTCGGCTTGCTTCATTCGGCGGATCCGGCGATGCGGATCAGCACCCGCTACGGTGCGCCGACACCGGACGATCTGGACGAACTGCTGGCGTTGGTCTGGAAGAAGCCTGCGTATTTTCTGGCGCATCCGAAGGCGATCGCCGCCTTCGAGCGCGAATGCACTTGGCGCGGCGTGCCGCCCGTGACCATCAGTTTGTTCGGCACGCCAGTGATCACCTGGCGGGGCGTGCCGCTCGTGCCATGCGACAAGCTGGAAATCAAGAGCCGTTATCAATCGAATCAGTGGACTGGCACCACCAGCATTCTGCTGGTGCGCGTCGGCGAGGCGGACCAGGGGGTGGTCGGCTTGCATCACGTCGGCATTCCTGGCGAGATCATGCCCAGCCTCTCGGCCCGGCTGATGGGCCTGGACAGCCTGGGGGTCGCTTCGTACTTGCTGTCGCTTTACTTCTCGTGTGCCGTCCTCACGGACGACGCGCTCGGCGTGCTGGAGAACGTCGAAGTCGGCTACTACCACGATTACGACAATCGTCAGCCGAAGGTGAAATAACCATGCACGAGGTCACGCCCGAACTTATTTCGCAAATCGCGCGGCGGCTGTACAGCGAATTGCCCGGAGCCCACGAGGTGCCGACTTCGCAAGCCGACGCAATGCAGATGCCCAGCCACGCGGCGTCGCTGCCGCCGGCCGGGGAAATGCCAGCTTCCTTACGGATGCCGAAGTCGCCGCGGCACGATTCATTGCCAGCCGGTCTTAGCGGAATGCCTGTCAGCACCGAATTGCCCGCGAGCGACGTGCCACATTCTACAACGCCCCGAGGGGCAGCTCCCGCCGTAGGGCTATCTCAAGTCATCGAAACCAATTCCCTGCGGGCCTTCGTGCAGAGGATCCAGGCCACCGGCGTGCAATCAGACCGGGGCGGCTGCGCCGATCCACGGGAACAAAGCGACTTGCATCGGATCTTCGGCGGAAATATCTCGCAGGGGACCGGCGCCCGGCCGATGGACGCCGCTTTGGTCCGCCGTGATTTTCCGGCTTTGGACCAGAAAGTCCACGGCAAGCCGCTGGTCTGGCTGGACAACGCCGCCACGACGCACAAGCCGCAAAGCGTCATCGACGCCGTGAGCAACTACTACGCCCACGACAACTCGAACATCCATCGCGCCGCGCACACGCTGGCCGCCCGTTCGACGGATGCCTATGAGCAGGCCCGCCAGAGGGTGCAGACATTTCTGGGGGCATCATCGACCCAGGAAATCATCTTCGTTCGCGGCACGACCGAGGGAATCAATCTCGTCGCCCAGACCTATGGCCGCAAATTCCTGCAGCCGGGAGACGAGATCGTGCTGTCAACCCTTGAGCATCATGCCAACATCGTCCCCTGGCAAACGATCGCCAGGGAACGGGGAGCCGTCTTGCGGGTCATCCCCATAAACGATCGCGGCGAGGTCATGCTTGAGGAATACCAGAAGCTGCTCGGTCCTCGAACGAAAGTCGTTTCGCTCGCCCATGCCTCGAACAGCCTGGGCACGATCCTGCCGATCGGCGAGATGATCCAGATGGCAAAACGCTACAACGCCCGGGTGATGATCGACGGGGCCCAATCGGTCGCGCCACATTCCAGTCAACGTGCAGCAGTTGGACTGCGATTTCTTCGTATTCTCGGGGCACAAGATCTTCGCCCCGACCGGCATTGGCGTGGTGTACGCCAAAAAGGAGCTGCTGGACATCATGCCGCCGTGGCAAGGGGGCGGAAACATGATCCGCAACGTGACGTTCGAGGAAACGACGTACACCGAGCCGCCGGCCAAGTTCGAGGCCGGCACTCCCAGCATTGCCGACGCGGTCGGATTGGGCGCCGCCCTCGATTACGTGAATCGCCTCGGCCTGGCGAACATCGGCAAATACGAGCACGAGCTGCTGCAGTACGGCACCGAGAAACTCTCGCAGATCAACGGCCTGCGGCTGATCGGCACGGCTCGCGAGAAGGTCGGGGTGCTGTCGTTCGTGCTGCCCGAGCGGCGCACGGAAGACGTCGGCCGGCTCTTGGATTTGGAAGGGATCGCCGTGCGGGCCGGGCATCATTGCGTCGCAACCCTCGCTGCGCCGCTTCGGCCTGGAATCGACCGTCCGCCCGTCGCTGGCGCTTTACAACACCAAGGACGACGTCGACCGTCTGGCCGACGCGATCAAGCGTATTTTGCGCATGTAGGCAGTCGCCTGTGCCTCGCTGGCTCGTTAGCTCATGGGTTGCCGCAGGACGTGCCGCAATCCTGGTTCCACGGCATGCGGGCCAACAGCATGCCCATGCCGCAAGTATCGGTGATGCCGGCAAAGACCAGCCCGGCACCTACGAACCCAGCCAAGCCTAAGAACCAGGGGCTGACCGTCAGACCGAGTATCACGCCCGTAAGCACAAGCGACCCGGCGGCGATTCGCACTTGCCGTTCGAGCGACATGGTTTGCTTGCCCCGGACCACCGGTAAGCCCTGCTCGGCGCAGGCCTTGGTGCCTCCTTCGACATTGACCACGTCGTGGAAACCGGCCCGGATAAACTTCTCGCAGGCGTTCTTGGCCCGCGTGCCGCCCTGGCAAATCAGATAGATCGGGCGATCCGCTGGCGCTTGCGCGAACCGATTACGCTCTGCGGGTCAAGCTGATCCAACGGAACATTGCGGGCCTTGACGACGTGCAGCGCCCGGTATTCGGCAGGCGTGCGAACGTCGATCAAATCGACCGCGTCGTCGCCGCTGACCAGCCCACGCAATTCATCCGGACGAATGGCGGAAATCGTCGCAATGCTCATGGCTTCCTACCTGAATATATTAGCACTTCGCGGTAACAAGTATCGCATTTGGTTATAACATTGCATCTCTAATTCTAACGGGTGTTGCCTGGTCGCGGAAGAGAAAACCGCCTTACCTCGATATTAAGGGCGTACTTAGTACTATAACGCTAGTGTAGTGCTTCAAGTTGTTGGGGAGTTATCGAGAACGGCTCGGGCGCGGCGAACTTTGGCCAGGATTGCATCGGGCAGGGCCTTCCAGAGGTAACCTTTAGTCCGGTCGTTGTGATGCTCGACGTACTCGAAAATGGCCTCCTGCAGTTGACGGACGCTGGTGAACGTGCCGCGCCGCAACCGCTTCTGCGTGAGATCGCGAAACCAGCGTTCCACCAGGTTAAGCCAAGAGCTGCTGGTCGGTGTGAAGTGCATATGAAATCGCGGATGGCGCGCCAGCCATCGTCGCACCTTGGGGTGCTTGTGGGTTGCATAGTTGTCGGCAATCAAATGCAGTTGAGCTGCCGGGTCAGTCGCGGTGTCGATGTGTTTCAGAAACTTGATCCACTCCTGATGTCGATGCCGAGACATACATGCTTCGATGACAATTCCTTCCACCACGTTGAGCGCCGCAAACAGCGTCGTGGTGCCGTTTCGCTTGTAGTCGTGGGTCATCGTCCCCAGGCGGCCCGGATAAATCGGCAAACTCTTCTGGGTGCGATCCAGGGCCTGAATCTGACTCTTCTCGTCGACGCAGAGGACAATCGCATGCTCCGGCGGGTTCAGGTACAAGCCCACGACATCGATCAGCTTTTCGGCAAACTGCGGATCGTTCGACAGCTTGAACGTCTTGGTGCGATGCGGTTGCAGGCCGTGGGCTTTCCAAACGCGCTGAACCATCGACGGCGACGTGTCCAATTCTTCGGCCAGCGTACGCGTACTCCAATGTGTCGCGGCCGGTGGCTTTTCTGTCGTGGTCTTACGAACGATCTCCGCAGCCAGCGCCGCGGTGGTGCTGGCCGGCTTAGCACCACGCGGGGCGTCCTTCTCGATGCCTGCCAGCCCCTGCTTGGCAAAGCGACTCCGCCATTGGCACACGGTCTTCATGCCCGTCTTCAACTCGGTGGCAATGTCCTTGTTCAACTTGCCGGCAGCGGCCAGCAAAACGATCTTGGCTCGCAGCACGAGTCGCGCCGCCGTGCTGCGGCCTCGCGACCAGCGCTGCAAGGTCCGGCGATCTTCCTCCGAAACTACAATGGCTGGTGCGATCCGCATAGGTTCATCCTCCTGATGAACCCTTCGACGCACAAGCAACCAAATAAGTTCCCGAAACAGTGAAGCACTACACTAGTTGGTATTGGTGAAATGGGTGTCGTTGGAAGAAACTGTGGGCATCATTGGCCCCGGAGGACCTGGCATGGATGCCAAGCAGATTCGTTCCTTGCGACCGAAGTTGAAGCGTTTGTTGAAACAGTTCGACGATTGTTTTTCGCGTCCGGAGACGCGTGGTCACGCAAGGGGCAAGCACGGAGTTTGAAACGCGAGGCGTTTTGGCGACGGATCGTGGTGAAGCAGCCGACCAGCGGCCTATCGATCCGGGACTGGTGTGACCTGCAAGGCGTTTCCGAGCCGTCGTTCTATGCCTGGCGACGTGAACTGGCCCGCCGCGCGGCTGAGCGGAGTTGATTGACTACCGACTCGTCCGCAGCGGTCCGGTTTGTTGAATTGGAATTACAGCCAGCGTCTGTGAAGTCGACTGCCGTCAACATGCCGAACTACTCGACGGGGCCAAGGTGGATCGGCCGCCATCCCGCGACGGTCGGACGTTCAAGAAGCCCAAGCAAAAGCGGCTGGGATTCGAGGAAGCCTGCTGCTAGCCGATTTCCCCTCCCCACCTACTCGGCGGGGCATTTCTTGCGTTGGTACCTCGGGCGTTTCCCGCCACAACTGTGCTAGAAAAACCGAACCTTGCGCTAAATTAAGATCGGACCGGGACCGATAAACCTTTCAGCAGCTTCGATCCGCTTTGACATCCCGGGTTGAAGAGGCGAATCAGAGCCATGCGGCCACGATCCCGGCTGCGTGGCTCTTTTTGTTGGCTCCGGTCGAATGTGGCCACCGCTTTTCTTGCAAGATAGGATGGTGGGCATGTCAGCGACAACGATCATCGCCGCCGCAATAGCCATCATCTTCTGGTCGCTGGGGGCGTTCCTGCGTCGGCGTCCCGGTCCCACCGGACGCGAACGAACTTTGACAATCCTGTTCTTCGTAGTGGCCATAGTCTTGATACTCGTGGCGATTGCAGTACAGTTTGCCTCGGGAGACGTTTAGAACGCCCAGCAGCCGGGACGGATTTTTAGGACCAACTCACTAATCACCTACTACCATCAGGAGACATCACTCCCTATAGG
This sequence comes from uncultured Planctomycetia bacterium, assembly GCA_963807715.1. Lineage (GTDB taxonomy): Bacteria > Planctomycetota > Planctomycetia > Pirellulales > PALSA-1355 > CAWECK01. The sequence continues at coordinate 456,251 of CAWECK010000002.1, read as the reverse complement.
ATCGCTGGACTAGCAGACCGGTCGTTAATCTCCTTCTCGACTAAGTCTTAATGGGGAAAAGACAAGTGAAAAAAGAGGAAGAACCCGTCTATTACACGGCAAGACATCTTCTCCAGGCGCTGAGCAAGCTGGAAGATAGGCTCCTTGACCTTCCGCTGGTGCTTGTTCACGGCAAGGAATTGACCAAGCCAAATCTAGTGAATGGAATAATCCCTGCTCCCATCGCCGTGAACCGAACTGTAGTCGAAGAGAAGAAGCCTTCGCTCCTGGCCTTTGCCGAATGGCTTTATTGACCGCTAGCAAGCCAATGGAATAGGGGCGACCACCGGGAGCCCCGGAAAACAGGGCGGTTGACGATGATCTGCTTATTCCATTTTCTACCTAGCAATCAATAGGCTCAGAGGTGCAAACGAAAAGCCGTCACCTCAGATAGCCCTGATCTCATGGCACCTATGAAACCGAGTGGCCCTCGCATTCACTCGGTGGTGAGCGCCGTCGACTTCTTGCTGGGTGAACTAGCCAGGACGTTGTTGCTGCAGGAGTGATCTTCAGCCTGACGGCGGAACTAGACGGGCTTGACGTTTTCGGCACAGAGGCCTTTCGGATTTTGGCCCTCAGTAAAGGATACCTTGTGGCCCTCTCGCAATTCCTCAAAGCGGACACCTTGCAAACTCTTTGAATGGAAAAACAGGTCTTTTAGCTAGACTTTTCGCTTGGCAGGCTTCAACAGCCAGCAAGTGGCTTCGGTGACGAGTGCCGAACTGTCCGACCGCCTGTCACTGGGACTCGTCGTGCTTAACGAGCAAGGCATTAGGCACCGATGTTGGCGGACCCCTTGGATCCTGCCGCATCAATCAATCTTCCCTAGGTGCCAGACGCGGCTTATAACACTGACAAGCGCGGGGATCTGGCTCGTGGATTGAAGGCTGCCCGAAAGCGGGCCGGACTTAGATCCTATTGACCGCTAGCAAGCCAATGGAATAGGGGCGACCACCGGGAGCCCCGGAAAACAGGGCGGTTGACGATGATCTGCTTATTCCATTTTCTACCTAGCAATCAATAGTGCCATTCCAACTCGGGCCTAGCCCTTTTCCTCCCTACACACAAAGTTCACGCACTACCCGGCCGAAGTGTTGCTTGCGAAACAATCAAATCGCCAGCACAGTCGATCGAACTCGAATGCGACTTGAAGCAAGGCGCTTTCCCTTTTCGGTTTTCAGGGATTCCAACATGTCGCAACAATTGCACCGGAGCATTGCGGAATTGAAGCAACAAGTTCTTTCCGAAGGAGAACTAGTCCAAGATGCCATCGCCAAGTCGATCGTGTCCTTGTTGGATCGAAACAAGGAATTGGCTTGCGCGGTGATTGCTGAGGACGACAGGATCAACCAGGCGGAAATCCATCTGGAGGACCAGATTTGCCGTCTCCTGGCATTGTTTCAACCCGTTGCCGTCGACTTGCGGCTCATCGTGGGAGTTCTCAAGATAAATCATGATCTGGAACGAATGGGAGACTTGGCTAAGAAGATAGCCCGGCGCGTGGTTTCGCTTACCAAGAAAGAGCCAACTCTCGAACTTCCCCAGCAATTTCGAGACATTGCGGCTCAATCGCAGTTGATGGCTCGGCAAAGCCTGGATGCTTTTCTTCGCAACGACGTGGCATTGGCTTATCAGGTCCGCGCAGCAGACTCGCAGGTCGACGCGCTACGCCGCTGCATTGACGGCCATATCGAAAGACAGCTTCTTCAACATCCTGACAGAATGAAATTCCTACTTTGCCTGGGGTCGGTCGCCCGGCACTTCGAGCGGCTTGCCGACACTGCCACTCATGTCGCTGAGGAAGTCATTCACATTCTCGAAGGACGAATCGTCCGGCACGGACGCTAACGGCTCGGTTTGGCCGGCAGTTGCGGGCAGCCTTTAGGGAGAACGGGGTGGCTTGGCGGACGACTCTCGACTAATGCGCCTTCGTTGCGGCGGTTGCTCGCAAGCTTTCGCTCCAAGTGCCGGCGTAAACCTGGAAGCCGCGTTTGACGGCCGGCGGCGCGGTCTCCAAGACGGGCCGCAGGCTAACACTGGTTGGCTCCAAACCCCGAAGTCGCAGCAAACTCGCCGCCTGCACGGCCACTGCTTCGTCGAATGAAGCCAACCGTTCAATCAACCGCTTCAGATCGTGGCCTGACTCCGCGACAAGTCGACTCGCGTCCTCGTAGGGGCTGGAGAATTGCCCATCGCCGTTGCCGTCGATCCGGACCGGTGCGCTGAGCCCGAGCACGTACGGCTGCCACTGACTTGACGAAGGTTGATAGGGCTTTGCGATCGGCCAGAAAGGCCCGGTCTTGCCCGGCCCGTGAGCCACCGCGACAAGTTGGAGGTCCTGGGTCGAGGATTCAATCGTCCAGTTCGCAATCCACTTCACGCCCATCGACAATTCGGTCTCAGCTTGCCCGGGGATTTCCTCGGTGCGCAGCTCGCTGCCGTTTACCAGCAGTGACACACGATCGGCCTTGGTCCAGGCAGGGCCGAGCACGCGAACCTGGACTTCATGACGGGCTCGCGCAGGCACCAGGTCACCCGGCCCGTACTGTCCGTCAACCGTAATCGCGGTTAACAGACCGAACGCAACCAACACCCGGCCCCCAGTGAAGCTGTCGAGCGCCTCGGCCGCGTCTATCCTTCCTGGATCATCATCGTGGCAGCTAACATAGGTTCGCCCTTGGCCTACGATGGAGCGCGAGACGTCGTGCGAATCGCTGGAGCCGATCGGCGTCATCTTTGCACCGGCATTGAGCATTCCCAGCCAATCTCGCACCAGTTCCAGCGGATCGCTGCGCAGGGCTCCGGAATTGACGATTTCCATGGCGTTGGTTTCAAGTCGCCATCCCTGAAGGTCTTCGCCCGAGAGACTAATGTGTCGCCCTGGATCGAAAGGCTGGAATCCGGTGTGGACGTCGCGGGCATGGTTGAGCACGACGACTCGAACGTCAGACGCTTTCCTGATTGCACGAAAGACGCTGATCCAGTCGCGTCCGCCGAAATCGATCGCCGGCGCGGCGGTTGACAATGGGAACACGTTGAAATGACCGACCTTCGTCGTCACTTCACTGCCGATTATCGGAGTAAAATAGCCTCGAACACCAGCGGCCCGAGCCGGAGCTTCGTAATCGATGGCGACATTGTGGTCCGTCGAGATCGGCAACTCGATTCCCTCGCCAGCGAGCGTTAGCATCCGCTCTTCGATCGAAGCATCGCCATGCCGGGAATAGGTAAACGTGTGGCAGTGCGTGTCGCAGGCAACATACCCGGGCGTGGGTACTTCGCGCGTGAGATGCAATTGCCGGACCTGCGAATCCGCCGGCTCCAGCTTAACCTGTACGGAATCGACCCCGTATTCAAAGCCCCGCGAGGCATAGATCGTATATTCGCCGGCGGACAGACCCAAACTGGCCCGACCGTCCGGCGTGTATACTACGCCTGCGCGCACGGCCACTGTTTTGCCGGAGACCACCCGTACCGGCACGAGAGAACCGTTCCGGTCGACAACCGTCAGTCGGCAAGGCATCGGGGCGTTCGTCGCCGAATCGGTCACTTCGATCAAGACATGGGCCTCATCCAGCAATCGCTCGCGGGGAGCGGCGTATAGCCGGATGGCGCCTAACAAGATGTCGTCGCTGTCCGATCCGGATGCCGCGACGCGCAGCCGATGGGTACCGGGGCGTGCGACAGCCTCCAGCAGCTCGACCAGAATATGCTGGTCGTTTTCGTCCCGCGTGAGCGCCGCGACGGGTTGGTCGTCAATCATCATTTGCCAGGATTGCTTCACGTCGCGCTGTCGCCAGCCGAGCGTCCAGGGACCGGGCGCGTCGGGGAGTGTAAACGAAAGTTCCAACCGCCCTGATTCTGCCTGCTCGGGGAACTCGTCCCACTCGCGCGCAGTGCCATGGCGCAGGTGGTGCATGCGGTCGGACACGACGATTTCCATCGCGCGTTCCGCTCGTGCGGTCCCAGCCAACCCCAGCGCGAGGAGAGCGAACGAGATCAAAGTACGTAGCCAATGGGCCGCTGATGGATGATCCTCGCTCACGTCAAAATCCCCAGTGCCTAGATTGGCAAGTATCTCATAGAAGTTTCGGCCACGATACCTTGCATCGTTATGAAGGCTTCCATAGCAAGCGGATCACGCCCGGACGGGCATTAAGTTGATGTACCACTGCGGGCGTTTGGGCCGCCGAATTTCGGCCCTTCCAGTGCAATTCACAACGGAACTTGAATTGCGAAGAGAGCGCATAGGCGACGGTATAGGAGATGACTCGGAATCCCGCCGCGTTTAATGCTCCGCGAATCTCCTCCTCGGTCGGACCGTTGGCGGCGCCAACCAGCAGGAATGTGGCGTGCTGATCCCGGTCGATATGGTTTTCCACCCATTTCAGGCCCCAGAGTACGAACATGGCCAATACCAGCATAGCCATACCAAGCGCCAGTTGACCGCCACCAAAGCAGAGTCCCATCACAGTGACAAACCACAACGTGGCTGCCGTGGTGATCCCTAGCCCTTAACCAAGCGTAGCCCCTTGGGCATTTTCGGAGGCGGCGCAAAAAAACTCGAAATCCTTCGGTGATTTCCGGCGTATTAGTGATTGTCAGAAAACAACACGCCGCAACTCAAGGAGGATTTCGAGTGAATGCCAGTATCCGCAAATCCCTGGCCCGATGCAAGCGTCGCATCCAGCACCGGTTGCGTCTGAAGCAGTGGCCCGACCAGCCGCGGCCCATGTTCCAGGCCAGCAACATCCGCTATGAGCGTGCCGAGCGCACACGCGGCTTGGCGGCGGGCGGCATTGGCGCAATCCACCTGCTGGCTCAGCGGGTGGGCCTGGTCCAGGAGATCGACCGGCGTCTGCACCTGCTGAAATATCATCGTCCGTATCATGAAAGCGATCATGTGTTGAACATCGCCTACAACCTGCTGGCCGGCGGTTCGCGATTGGAACATTTGGAACTGCGGCGCAACGACGAGGTGTACCTGGACGCGCTGGGCGCTCAGCGCATTCCCGATCCCACCACGGCGGGCGACTTCTGTCGCCGCTTTACGCTCGATGACGTGGACGATTTGACCACGGCCATCAACCAGACGCGGCTCAACGTCTGGCGACAACAGCCCGACAGCTTTTTCGACGAGGCGACCTTGGACGCCGACGGCACCATTGCCACGACCACCGGTCAGTGCAAATTCGACATGGACATCAGCTACGACGGCCAGTGGGGCTATCATCCGCTCATCGTATCGCTAGCCCAGACGGGCGAACCGTTGTTCCTCGTCAATCGCCCCGGCAGCCGACCGAGCCACGAAGGGGCAGCACACTGTTTGGACCGGTCGATCGCGCTGTGTCGGCAGGCCGGCTTCCGGAAAATCACCTTGCGCGGCGACACGGATTTTACGCAAACCGTCCACCTGGATCGCTGGGACGCGGCGGGCGTGGAGTTCGTCTTCGGCATCGACGCCATGCCGAATCTTGTGAAAATTACCGAGGAATTGCCCCCATCCGCCTGGCAGCCACTCGAACGCCCGGCCAAGTATGAAGTGCGCACCAAGCCGCGGGCCAAGCCCGAGAACTATAAAGAAGAGATGGTCATTGCGCGGGAGTTCGAGAACATCCGCTTGCTGCGGGAAGAGGTTGCCGAGTTCGACTACCGGCCCGTCGCCTGCCGCAAGACCTATCGCGTGGTCGTGGTTCGCAAGCACTTGTCGCACAGCAAGGGTCAGCAGTGGCTGTTCGATGATACCAAGCCGCGATTCTACCTGGCCAATGACCGAGACAGCTTGCCGGTGGCCGTGGTGCGCAAGGCGAACCGGCGTTGCAACCAGGAGAATCTGATTGCCCAGTTGAAGGGCGGCGTGCGGGCGTTGGACATGCCGGTCGACAATCTGGTGAGCAATTGGGCCTACATGGTGATGGCCGCGTTGGCTTGGACGCTCAAGGCCTGGTCGGCGCTGCTGCTGCCGGAGACGGGCCGCTGTTCGCACAAGCTCCAGAGTGAAAAGCTGGCGCTGTTGAAGATGGAGTTCAAGACGTATGTGAACGCCTGGATGCAGATGCCCTGTCAGATCATCCGCGGCGGACGGCGAATCGTGTACCGGCTATTGTCGTGGAATCCGTGGCAAGCGGCGTTCTTGCGGTTGGTCAACCGTTTGCAGCGACCGCTACGATGTTAGCACGGAATAACTTGAAGCCGGAGTCTGGACGCTCCGGTCCGCCGCGGCCCCTAGCCTGAGAAAGATTCCTGCTGATGCCCGATCCGACAACCCGAAGCCTTTCGCCGTCGCCGCTAGGCGTCCGCAGGCTGACGCTGCGCCGCCACGGGCTACGGAAACTCCCACAACAAACCCTTCCGCGTTCGCTTGTTTAAGGCCTAGCACTCGGTCGCCCCGGCGCAGAATCGCTCCCGCCCCGATGAAGCCAATGCCGGACAGAATGCCCAACGGAAGACGCATCAGATCGAGCATGATAAAGGAGTCGGGGCTTCTGCCCTTGGTGGCCAGCAGGAGGTTGGCTTGAATCATGGCGACCGAGGCGGCCACACACTAAGATAGTCGTGCGAAGCCCGGCTGGCCGGCCATGTTCTCCGCGATTGATGCCGACCAATCCGCCGGCAATTACGGTCAATGCCAGTCGAATTGCAACTCCATCCCAACCAAGGTTCGTCGGCACTGATCTGCTCCATTAGGGTCTGCATTTCACTCCGGCCTTACCACCGGCACGGTATCCGGAGTGTCGTAACTTGCCGTTGATAACCCATCGGACCAGAGGGCACGCATTTATGGCCACGCGGTGTATGAACGCAAGTGAAGCTGGCAGCTAGGTGCAAGATTGTTATCCACCCGCCTGAAAGTTGTAAGAGCCGATCTCTTGCTGCTCAAGATTCTGAACGGTGATTCGCATTTCATGCGCAATTGGCGCGACCTTGGATCAGCGTGGCGATTTCGAGCTTTGGCCCTCCGCCAATGAGCTGCGCGTAAGGAGCCTTTTCGCCGACCGGAAACCAAGTGTGCTTGTGCGTGTGACCGCTGATGATGAGGTTGATTTTCGCCTCGACCAGCAAGTCGTGCCACTTGGCCTTGCCATCGGGGCAAAAGAGGCCAATCTGCGAATAGTCGTGCCAGACTAGCGGAATGTGCGCAATCGCCACTCGAAACGACGCCGAGCGAAATTCCGGTCGCTGGATCACCCGCTTCAGCCAATGCTGTTGCGCGGTGCGGTATCGGTCAAAATCATTCAACCCGGCATAGACCGGCGTCTTATCCGGCTTGTCCTCGCCGGTATCAAGCACCAGAAAGGCCACGGGTCCCTGACGCAGTGTGTAAAACCAGAGGCCGGAGGGGAGGTCGAAATACCGGTCAAGCAGACGTGCCGCCACACCGCGCACGTCGTGATTGCCGCGGACTGGCAACAACGGGGCTGTTGCAGCGTAGTCCTGGCCGGTGGGCGCGAGCACTTGCTTGATAATCTGCTGCTCGCTGCGGATGTCGTTGAAGATGTCGCCATTCCAGATCAGCGACTCGGTGGGGTTGGCCTTCAGCATCGCGCCCAACCGATCCAGTGTCCCCTTGGTTTCGTGCGTATCGTTGATGACCGAAAAACTCGTCGTGGCTGCAGCCGGGTCGATCGCGGTAAAGCAATAGACTGGACTGGCGGTCATCTCGCCGCGTTGAATGTCATAGGCGTTGTTAAAGACGATCGGGGCGGCGCATGCGCGGTAGAAATATCGTCCACCGGGACGGAGTCCGGCCAGCCGAACTTTGAAAACGCGCTCGTCGAGGGGCAACAAACCTTGCGAGTTGTCGTCGGCTCGCAACCCGAGTGCTTCAGTCTCGCCGTATTCCACCCAGCCAGTGCTTAAGTCGCTGACCGCCCAAACCACAGTGATGCTGTCGGGAGTCGGGTTTTGGAGTACCGGTGGTGACGCGAGCCCAAACTCGCCCGAGGCCGTTGTTGCGGATGGCGGCTTCGGATCGCCGGCCAATAAAGCCCTGGCGCCTCCGGAAGCAATGGCTGCCAGTGAGGATGCTTGGAGGAATTCGCGGCGTTTCATCGGGTTGGCCTCGTTTTGAGATCGCGTGCGATGATTGAGTCTCCTACCGTCGTCAATCATCAATCGGAGACAGAAGTTTAAGGCTGCATTGTGTGGCGAGTCCAAGTTGTATGCAAGCTGGGGGTAACACTCCCGCTAATCCGTGGCGGTCGTAGCGCCACGGAGCGAACGCAAGCAGCCCCTGACCACAGTCGACGGACGGGCTATCCGTTTAATTATGCAGGGCGTCCTATTCGGTCGAGCCCTTCGCAGTGTAACGCCGTGCTGCGATACTGTCGTTCGGCGGAGATTGGACACCCGGCAGGCCCGGGATGATTCGAGCCTTTTGCCTGAGGCCATCACATGCCGGACACAGCCATCAACACGATTCCGTATCCCGAAGTCGCCGCGAAACTGGCGCTGGCGGTCGCGATCGGGTTGTTTATTGGTCTGGAGCGTGCATGGGCTCGCAAAGATATTGGCGTGCGGACTTTCGCGATCGTTTCGATCTTGGGTGTATTGGCGGACTTTGCGGGAACACCGTTGGTCGTAACAGCCCTGATCGGCGTTTTGGCGGTGGCCGCGTTGCTCAATTTTCAAAGCCTGTTCCGCGACGGCTCCCTGGAAGCCACTACGTCCGTAGCGTTGATTGCCGTCTATGTCCTAGGCGTGCTGGTCGGTCAGGGGCATTTTTTTACGGCGGCCGCGAGTACGATCCTGATTACGATGCTGCTGGCATGGAAGTCCGAGTTGGCTCGGTTTGCGGGAGCTTTGCAACCGGAAGAAATCCGCGGCGTCGTGCTGCTCGGGTTACTCAGCTTCGTGGTATACCCTTTGTTGCCCGACGAATTCGTAGATCCCTGGCAGCTCGTGAATCCGCGCCAGGCCTGGGTCGCGGTAGTGGTGATTGCAGGCCTGGGCTTTCTGAATTACGTGCTGTTGAAACTCTATAGCGCTCGCGGACTGTATTACGCGGCCTTGCTCGGAGGGCTCGTGAACAGCACGGCTGCCGTGGCCGAGCTTTCATTGTCGTTCGCCAATCCTGCGCGAGGCAATCCCTCGGGCCGTGGCGGTGCTGCTGCTGACGACCGTGGCAATGTGCGTGCGTAACCTCTTCTTGTTCGTGATCTTTGCGCCCATGGCAGCCCATGCCGCCGCAGCCCCCTTGTTGGCAATGGCGGGGGCGGCGGGAATCATGTCGTGGCTGTTGTGGGGAAAAACCGACTCGAACATTCAACCGCCGAAGCTCTCTTCGCCCGTGTCTCTGCGACGCGTGTTGACGTTCGGCCTGTTATTCCTTGCGTTGGCAGCCATCGGCACGCTCGCGCAGCGATACTTGGGGCAAATGGGATTCCTGGCGGTAAGCACATTGGGCGGGCTCGTGAGCAGTGCCAGCACGACCGCGTCCGCAGCTTCCCTCACGGCGAGCGGCAAAGTGTTGCCCGACACTGCGGCCCTGGCGGCCGTCCTGACCTCGATGGCCAGCGCTCTCGTCGATCTTCCCTTGGTTTATCAACAAACGCGTAGCTGGGCACTTACGGCACGCCTGGCCACAGCCACGATGGTGGCGGTAATTACTGGAGTGGCTGTGAGCGCATTTTTCAGGTCGTTCTGACGCGAGGCACGCCCAATCCAGGGGAAATTGCTCTTATCGCCAAGAGGCGCCTTCCATCCACCCGCAGGTCCAGACAGAATAGACGGATACTCGCCGGAGCGACCGCCCACTCGCCCGTCGCCCCCGCCTCGGAGATTCCTTCGCATGCCGCTCAAGTTTTTTGCGCTGTCGCTCGTCATCCTTTCGTTCCCGGTTTGCCTGCTCGCCGCCGACAAGCCGGCAGAGCATGTCGTGATCATCTGCATTGACGGTTTTCCGGCGTATCTGCTGGACGACACGAAGGCGTCGATTCCCAATATTCGTCGCTTGGCCCGCGAGGGGGTCTCCGCCACAGGGATGCGCGTCGTCAATCCGTCCGTCACCTGGCCGAACCACACCTCGCTGGTGACTGGCGTGCGGAGCGACAAGCATGGCGTGCTGGCCAATGGCATCCTTACGCGTCATGGTACTGGACAGCCCATCACCATCGAACCCAAGCACGATCAAGCGGAACTGATCCATGTCCCGACGATTTTCGACGTTGTGCATACGGCGGGAATGTCGACGGCGGCCATCAACTGGCCCTGCACCCGCAATTCCAAGACACTGGATGACAACTTTCCCGACGTGCCTGACGTTGTCGACTACACGACGCCCCGACTGCTGGAGGAATTGAAGGCAGCCGGTTTCTTAACCGGGCACTACATCAAGGACACCAGCGGTGCCCAACGGGACGAACTCTGCACATTCGCCACGCGACTGGTGCTGGAAAAGCGAAAGCCGGTCCTGACGCTGCTGCATCTGGGGAATGTCGATGCCTTGCACCACTCGCTGGGACCGCAATCGCCGGCTGGCTATACGGCCGTAGCGTACTCCGACGCCTGCGTCGGTCAGGTGCTCGACACGATCGCCGCCGCCGGCCTGCAAAACAACACGGCAGTGTTCATCGTGGCCGATCACGGTTTTATGCCCACCCCCAAGGCGCTTAAGCCGAATGCCCTCTTGCGACGCGAAGGCTTTTTGACGGCAGGTCGCGGCGGCAAGATCGAAGAGGCGCGTGTCCAGGTCGTGCCCGAGGGCGGCATGGGATTGGTTTATTTCAGCGATCCGGCCGTCAGTGCGGAAGAGCAGGCGAGAGTGCGGCAATTGTTCCAGAGCCAAGCAGACATCGCACAGGTGCTGGAACCAAAGCAATTCGCGGAATACGGCCTGCCTCATCCGCGAGCTGACGCCCAGATGGCCGACTTGGTACTGCTGGCCAAGGATGGGTTCGCCTTCTCCGCCCGAGCGGACGGCGAAGAGTTCGTTGTCGACGCCGAGGCGGCTGGAGCCTACAAGGGAAACCACGGATTCGCCGCCGACCATCCGAAAATGAATTCCGTGTTCGTGGCGGCCGGTGCGGGACTGAAAAAGGGCGTGCGTTTGGGCGAGATCGACAACCTGGATCTGGCTCCAACGGTGGCGACCTTGCTTGGCGTGAGTTTGCCGACCGCGGATGGTCACGTCCTGAGCGAAGCCCTGCTTGCTCCGGCCGCTCGCTGATGGGCACTGCGCGACATCGTTGATCCGCATGCCGAACGCTGAATCTTGCACCTGAAGGGAATGCCCGTGGGAAATCAAAGTCTCATTGCGGCCCTGTTCGTCGGAGCCTTAGCGGGCTTGCCGTGGCAGGCAATCGCAGCCGACAGCCAATCCGGCAAGCTGGTCATTACTTGCCTAAATATTCCGGACGTAAAGCGCGGTGCCGGACTGGCCATTGTCTTGCAAACGCCCAGCGGCCGCACCTTCTTGTACGACACCGGCGTGGGCTATCCTCAGGAGGCAGGCTGGGAGGGGGATCATAATACGGCCCGCGACCTTATCGTTCCGTTTTTGACCCGTCACGATATTCACTCGATCGACGGCGTGGCGATCAGCCATGCACATTACGACCACTTTGGCGGGCTGCTCTGGCTGGTCGACCATTTTCCCGTCAAGAAGCTCTACGACTCGGGTTACTCGTTCGTGGGCGAAATGCCGGCCAACTACGTGACCGAGTTGGATGATTACGAGCGGCTGCGGAAGCGTTTTTCGGTCCAGCCCGGCGCCTATCAGGCAGCGCATCAAGGGGATCAACTCGATTGGGATCCGTCGCTGAAGATTGAGGTGCTGGCGCCGCCGGCCGGATTCTTTCGCGAGCCGCATCCCGAACGCCGCCCCAAGAACGATCCGCCGGCACATTACCTGGTGAACGCCAATTCACTGGGCTTGCGGATTCAACACGGACAGACGGTGTTCCTGCTGCCGGGAGACATCCAGGCCGAAGACCAGTTGCAATCGCTGCTGCCGGCCGTTTCGGTCGAGAAATTAAAGTGTCACGTTCTGTTTGCTCCAGGGCACGGTATTCATGCCATACCGGAGTTTGCCATCGCCGCCCGGCCGGAAGTGACCATTGCCAGCGTTTTTCCTCGGTATGCCAAAGGGATTCCGGCCCACAAGGTCTACGGCAACGTCGGTTCCAAGGTCCTGGTAACCGGACTCGATGGCAGCGTGCAAATTATTTCAGACGGAAGGACTTATACCGTCAATGTTCTTCCGTCAGCTCAAGAATCGTCCCCGACTCAAAAACCGTAAATCCCCCGGCGATCCGGCGAGATCAGGCCACATTGGGCTCCTGTTGCCGTTCGCTCCCCCGTCCTTTCCCCACCCCAGTCGAGATTCCTATCATGCGCATCCTTGGCATCGCTTTTTCGGTCTTACTTGTCCTACTCTTGTCCGGCTTATCCCCAGCGGCCGGGCCACCGCCGCTGGTGGTCGTCGTCAGCATTGATCAGTTCCGGTACGAATACCTGGAACGCATGCGGTCGGGTTTTCGCCCCGAGGGAATCTTCCTGCGGATGTGCGACGACGGGGCGAATTATACGAACTGTCATCACGGGCACGCCTTCACTAAGACGGCGCCGGGGCACAGCGTGCAATTGACCGGCGCCTTTCCCAGCCACAACGGCATCATCAACAACGATTGGTTCGATCCGTCTTTGCCCAAGGGCAAGAAGCCGGGCCGGATGTATTGCTGCGACGACCCGGCTGTCCAGATCGTCGGACCGGGCACGCACGATATGGGACGGTCGCCCAAAAACTTGCTGGTCGACACGCTGGGGGACGTGCTCAAGTTGACCCGGCCGGGATCGAAAGTTTTCGGCCTGTCGCTGAAGGATCGGGCCGCCATCCTGATGTCGGGGCATGCGGCCGATGGAGCCTACTGGCTCGAAGGCGGCAAATGGGTCACCAGCACCTACTACCGCAACGACCTGCCCCCTTACTTGCGCGTGCTCAACGAACAGAATGCCGATCAGGCGTTCGTGGGGAAAACGTGGGATCTGCTCTATCCCGTCGGCGAATACACGCAGTATTACCAGGATGACGCCCCATTCGAGGGCCAATTGCCCGGCTCGGGCCGCGCATTCCCGCACAAGCTGCCGGACGAGTCGGGGAAGCCCTATTACGATGCCATGACGACGTCGCCGTTCGGCAACGACTACACGTTGCAAGCCGCCCAGGCTCTCGTCGAAGCTGAGCAACTGGGCAAACGCGGCGTCACCGATCTGTTGACGCTCAATCTATCGTCGAACGATTACGTGGGACACTCGTTCGGCCCGCATAGCCTGGAAGTTCAAGACATTACGTTTCGCACCGATCGTCAATTGGGCGCGTTTGCGGCCTTCATCGACAAGCATCTTGGGGGCCTGCCCTGGGTAATGGCGATCACCGCGGACCATGGCGTGGCCCCGATACCGGAATACGCGTTGACGCTGAAAATCCCGGCCGGTCGAGCCAGCTTCAAGGGAGCCGAAATGCAGCAGAAGATCGAGACCGCCCTGGTCCAATCGCTGGGTGAACCGGCCGGTGCCGGCAAGTATGTTCTCAAAATGGACGAGGGGGAAGTCTACCTCGATCGCGGACTGCGTGAACTGCAAGGCGACAAGCTGGCTCAGGCCGAAGACGTTGCCCGCGAGGTGTTGCTCACCGATCCGCTCGTGGCTGCGGTCTTCACCAGGCACGATTTGATCGGCCAGCTCGATGCGCGCGGCTTGGCGCTGCAATTCCAGCGGACCTGCCATCCCCAACGTAGCGGCAACGTGCTGTTCGCCTTGCAGCCCTACCATGTGCCCAAAGGAGCCACGGCCACGCACGGCAGCCCCTGGCAATACGATAGCCATGTGCCGCTGCTCATCCGCGGAGCTGGAGTTCGACCGGGCCGATATGCCGAGAAAACCACTCCCGCGTCACTTGCTCCAACGCTTGCCAGGCTGCTCGATTTGGAACCGCCCGCAGGCTGTGAGGTTGAAGCCCTAAACGCGGCACTGCTTGAACGGTAACTCTGCGATACGCCGCAGGCCGGGTTGTCGGCGGCGCTGCCCGGGCGTCGACCCCGTATTGGCCGTTCTCCCGTGCATCGATCCGCGATTATTTGGCCAGAGCCTCGACCAGCGGTTTGCCCTGAGCCGACGGCAACTCGATGCGTAATAGGCGGGCAATGGTCGGCGCGACATCCATGTTGCTGATCTTGCCGAGCGACGTACCCGACTTGATGCCGGCACCCCAGATGACGCACGTCGCCTCCAGGTCGGGATGTTCGGGAAGATAACCGTGAGTGCCGGCCCGAGCGTCGCGCGGAACGACGATATTGTCATCCTTGAGACTGTCGGAGAAGCTATACCCCGACTTGGCAGCCAGCCACAGGTCCGCCGCATGCGGATCCTCAGCAAGGGTCGGCTGGCCGATCTTGTCGAACTGTTCGGGACCGAACACGGCCTCCACGCCTTCCACATGCGCCAGTTGATCCCGAAGCTGGTCAATAACTTCACTGCGGCGGCCGTCGTCGAGAACGTAAACCGCGCAAGCGCCTCCCTGGTTCAAACAAAAGGCGGTCTTCTTGCCCTCGGGAGCCGTGGGAATAAGGCCGAGCTGGCGCAACAGCACGTTGGGACGAATCTCCTTGTCGATTGGAAAGAAGCCGTGGTCGCTGCATACGAATAGGGTGGTATGGTCCTTCTTCGGCGAGCGCCCGATCGCTTCCACGAGATCGCGCAGGCGGTCGTCGGCATAGCTGACCGCCCAGTACGCGTCGTCGGAACGCGGCCCGGCTCGATGTTCCACGTGGTCGGTCTCCACGAGATGGATCATCAAGAGGTTCGGGGCGTGTTTTTCCAACACCTGGGCGGCCATTCGCACGTACAGCCAGTCGCGCTGCACCCCGCCGCTTGGCGAAGCTACCCAGGTGCCATGCTGATTGACCGGCACGCCGGCCTCATGCAACTCGGCCAGCCAGGAACCCGTCCCGAAGCGGGGCCAGGCATCGTTACCGG
The DNA here is from genome assembly GCA_963807715.1 of uncultured Planctomycetia bacterium. Classification (GTDB taxonomy): domain Bacteria; phylum Planctomycetota; class Planctomycetia; order Pirellulales; family PALSA-1355; genus CAWECK01. Next base: position 441,239 of record CAWECK010000002.1, on the reverse strand, counting down.
CCATATCGGGCACCGTCCAATCGAGTGACTTGGCGTTGCGGGTGGCTGGCCAGATAATCCCGGAAGTTTTCAGTCCGGCGTCGTGGGCTGCGTCGTAGATCGTGGGAACCTTGACGATTTGGTCCTTATCTAAGACAGGGTCCGGTAGCAACGAGACGGTTTTTTGAGTCGTCCGGTCAAAAAACGAGTTGCCGATCACGCCATGCTTCGCGGGTGGAACTCCTGTGACGAGTGTCGTATGGTTCGGCCAGGTAACGGTAGGAAACGAACAGACCATTCCGCTGGCCCTGGCACCCTCGCGAGCCAACCGGCGCAACGTCGGCATGTCGGCCCGCGGGTCGTCAAGGTAGAACCCGGCCAGGCCGTCAACACTGACCAGGACGACGCAGTGGTCGGCGGCCGGTTCAGCCGAGACCCATTGGCAAATTCCCGTCCAGATAAGCGTGGCAAGGCAGGCGAGTAGCGTCCATCGGCGGAGCATGGCAATCCTCGATCAGGCGATAGGCAATAAGGCGGCAGGCATTCCTTCAACGGAGAGGTGCCTCAGTATGATCACCGCCATATCATTATGAAAGGCTGAACGGCACGGTTTTAGATTTGAGCGGCGGTTGCCTGCGAGCGTCCCGGGGGGATTGGGCTTCGACTGCCGGCCGCGTTCCGGATCGCTGAGAAGCGGTCCGGCTCCTTGGTCTCATCTCACAGCTATTTAGGCCGCGCCCGTTCATGCGTTCGGGAAATACACCCCGCAATAGACGCACGTAGTGATCGTGTTGTTAGAATGGGGCCAGTCCAAGCCTGGATTAGGCCGTACTCATGCCAAAACGAAAGGTCGGTTACTTACCGAAAACAACCATGAAATCCATCGTGTTTGCCACCTTCCTGGCTTTGGTGACGAGTAATCATGTTTTAGCCGGTGAACATCTCGACAACGGCATCGTGCTTCCGAATGTTTGGCCGCCGGTAATCAAGCATCTTACGCGGGAGCCATTGGCCGAGCCTCCCTATCTGAAACAGCCGCCGGAGGTCATTCCCATCGACGTGGGACGTCAGTTGTTTGTGGATGATTTCCTTATCGAGAGTACAACGCTAAAGCGAACCCATCATCAGGCCGAGTATCATTCGGCGAGTCCGGTGCTAGGGCCTGATCAGCCGTGGGAAGGTCCGAGTGGCCGGGGACGCGCTGGCATCTTCAGCGACGGCGTCTGGTTCGATCCCCAAGACCAACTCTTCAAAGCCTGGTACCACGGCGGTGCCATCTCTCAAGAACCCTTGCAGTATGCAACCGGATACGCCACCAGCAAAGACGGCATCCATTGGGAAAAGCCTCAGCTCGATGTGGTAACCGGCACGAACATCGTGCTACCCGACGTGAACGGCCTGCGGCGCAACTCGGCCACTGTCTGGCTGGATCACTTCGAAGCAGACCCCGCGCGGCGTTTTAAAATGTTTCGCGTCGTGCAGCAGGACTACCTCCAAGAAAATGGTAGCAAAACGCATCGCAACTTTATCCAGTACCACGCTTCGCCCGATGGCATCCACTGGACACTTACCGGCGAATCGGGCTCATGCGGCGATCGTAGCACTGTATTCTTCAACGCGCATCGCCGCCGCTGGGTCGCGGGATTGCGCGTGGGGGACCAACTGGTGAGCCGTTGTCGAGGCTACTTCGAAGCGACGGATGCGCTGGGCATGCTTCAGTTCGACGAACCGCAAACTCGCGATCATGGGGTGCGGCTGTGGGTTGGCGCCGATGAGCTTGATCCAGCTCGTGAAGATTTGAAGTTGCGACGCATCGCCGAAAGGCCATACGATCTTGTGCCCTCGCAACTTTATAATCTCGACTGCAACGCCTATGAAAGTCTGCTGCTGGGCTTGTTCACGATTTGGCGTGGTCACCCCGTCGATGAACTGAAACGCTCGAAAATCAATGAGGTTTGCGTTGGCTTCAGCCGCGACGGCTTTCACTGGACGCGTCCCGACCGGCGAGCGTTTTATGGTGTTTCCGAAGACTCAAAGGCTTGGAACTTTGGTAATGTTCAGTCGGCAGGCGGTTGCTGTCTGATTGTGAACGACAAACTCTACTTCTACGTGGGAGGCTCAAGACGCGGCGGTTCGGCCGATCCGAACAATACCGGCCTCGCTGTCTTGCGCCGCGATGGCTTTACGTCGCTCGACGCCGATGAAACCGAAGGCACGCTCACCACGCGTCTGATTCGCTTCAGCGGAAAACACCTGTTCGTGAACGCGAATGCCTCGGGCGGCGAACTATATGCAGAATTAGTTGACGGCGATGGTCGCGTGATCGCACCGTTCACCCGGGACAACTGTCGACCGGTAACCGTTGACAGCACACGAGTACGCGTCACCTGGAACGGCATCAGCGATCTGTCGGACTATGCTGGCAAATCAGTTCGAATCCGATTTAATCTTCGCCAAGGGCAACTGTACGCGTTCTGGGTGAGCCCCAGCGACGTCGGCGCCAGCCATGGATATGTTGCTGCGGGGGGACCAGGATTCAAAGGTGGTCGCGACTTAGAAATTGACAGGGTCATTGAGAATCGCTAAGCCTTGGCGAACAATCCTCTCTACATGCTCCACCGAGGCTTTTCATGTGCGGTCGCCAGGACGGAAGAATACTAATGCTCTCAGCTCCATGTCTGTCGCCGAATTAAGAAGCGTATCCGGTTGTGCCAGCTTCAGCCACCGAAGCGATCAGCTGGCCAGAAGAAGGAAAGTTCAAGTTCCGCTTGTTCGTTTGGCTTGTCCTTGCATCCGTGGCACGACTCCAATTGGTTGCACATCTCGTCAAATTGCGGCGGCAATTGCCGCTTGAGTCGAAAGCGGCAGCCCTCCGAAGAATGTTCTTCTTCAGCGAGCGAACGATGTGCAGCGCGACCAACGAGCTCCTCGCCCATTTTCATGGTGTGAGAAACCATCAACGCTTCGATCACAAGATCATCGATCGCTGAAATGGGGGCAGGGGACCGGCAACCTGGTTTGCCGTGAGCGGTTGGGCGGGCTGCACAACGACTACCCCCACCAAGCCGCCTGACACACTGTTGGGTTCAAGAAGAGCTGCTCGCTCACCAGCACGACGAGTCTGCACGTCACTGCCACGACGCATGAATGGTCTTGGTTCGGCTGATATCTCGAATTCGAAGAGCTCCAATGGCTCCCCATCCACCGCTTTCCGACCTCGGTGCTTTCTTTTTGACCATACGCCCTTGCGCGATGCGTTGTTTCCCTCGTTATGTCCTTTTCAACTTGTTGGAAAAACTTCCTAGCCACTGTATATTGGCCGCAGCCCAAATAGTTTGACAACGACGAGCGATTGGCAAAACCGCCCCTGATGGAAGAGAATTATTTTCACGGCTTCCGAAACCTTCGCCGATCCAGTGGGTTTAATGGGTGATTTGCTTAGTTTTCCGAGGTAGCTGCATAAGCAACTAGCCAAGAATAAATGAAAAAATAGATTGGGACGCGGCAGTCTCCGTGATAAGTTGATAGTCGTCGTAGCCATTGGTTGGTGAGGCTCGTACGAGCCAGGCCTTTCCAATTGCAAAAAAGGTTGCTGACCGGAGTGTCTGGAAGCGACTTTTCCACAAAGCCAGCTCCCTATGTCGTGGACTTTCATGCTCGCCTTGCTTTGGAAGCGTTGGTTCTGGTCTTGGACACTGCCTCAACTCGTCGCGAACTCCGGTAGGACTCGTATATTTAAAGCGTGCTTCGCGCTAGTGCTGACTGGCCTGCTGACAGCCCCTTGCCAGTCGGAAGAACCCGCCCGCCAGCAGGCAGCCTTGCTCGATTTCTTCGAGAAGAGAGTACGTCCGCTACTTGCCGACAATTGCTACACCTGCCATTCGGCTAATACCAAGACCATGGGCGAACTGCGGGTCGACGATCGCAATGGCCTCTTGCACGGTGGTGGCAGGGGGCCAGCGATCATGGTGGGAGATCCCGAGAAGAGCTTGCTGATCGAAGCCGTGTCGCACACGCACAAAGTTCTGAAGATGCCGCCGAACAAGCAGCTCTCATCAGAACAGATCGAAGATCTAAAACAGTGGATCGCCATGGGCGCTGTTTGGCCGCAGGAAGCGCTGCCGGACGACAGCTCCAATCGCCACGTGGACTATGACAAGCTCCGTGGCGAGCACTGGGCATGGCGGCCGCTCGATTCGCCGGTCCCGCCACAGTCGGAAGACGACCCCTGGAGCCTCTCTGACATCGACCGGTTCGTCTGGGCTCGCCTACGCGAGCACCGCCTAACACCCGCTGCCGATGCCGACAAAGTCACGCTGATTCGTCGCGTAACATTCGACCTGACCGGTCTGCCGCCGACGCCGGCCGAGATCGACGCCTTCGTGGCCGACGACGCAAGCGATGCGATTGACAAGGTGGTCGACCGGCTGCTCGCATCTTCCGGCTTTGGGGAGCGGTGGGGACGCCATTGGCTGGACGTGGCTCGCTATGGCGAGTCGACCGGTTCGTCGCGCAATGTGCCCTATCCTCATGCATGGCGTTATCGCGACTATGTGATCGCGGCCTTGAACGCCGACAAGCCATTCGACAAGTTCATTTACGAACAAGTGGCCGGGGACTTGCTGCCGGACCAATCGCCGGCCGATCGAGACCAGAACCTGATCGCCACGGGCTTTCTGGCGCTGGGGGTTAAGGACGTCAACCAGCGATTCAAAGTTCGCTTCATCATGGACAACGTCGACGAACAGATCGACACCGTGAGTCGCTCCTTTCTCGCGCTCACGGTGAGCTGCGCGAGGTGCCATGATCACAAGTTCGACCCGGTGCCTACGGCCGATTACTACGCCCTCGCCGGCATCTTCGCCAGCACCGACATTTGCGCGGGCGTGCGCAACAAGATGGGGGGCGGCGGGCTCGATTATTATGACACCGACAAGCTCATCCAACTGGGAGAACTAGGGCACGCAAACACGGTGTGCGCGGAAGAAATTGAAAAGCTGAAAAAGGAATTCGACGAAGCGAGAGCCGCCTTCGAAGCCCTCAAGGGCCCCGAGGGAGACGTCAAGGAGGCTAATGGGCGTCCGCGCCGGTTCATGGCGCGGCAGCGCATGAACAAGCTTCGCGATCAATTATTCAATGCGACTGATCCGGCGGCGAATGGGGTGCCGTTGGCAATCGGTGTCCGCGAAGGCAAGCAAATTGCCGACACCGAGATTCGCATTCGAGGTGAGGCCGAAAAGCTTGGGCCGGTGGCGCCTCGCGGCTTCCTGTCGGTCGTCGCATTTCCGGACCAACCGCACGTCGGCCAGGCACAAAGTGGCCGGCTCGAATTGGCTCAGTGGCTCACGCATCCGGCGAATCCCTTGACGCCGCGGGTGATGGCCAATCGCATTTGGCAGCGACTATTTGGCGAAGGGATCGTGCGAAGTGTCGACAATTTCGGATCGATGGGGGACGTTCCTTCGAATCCCGAGTTGCTCGATTATCTGGCGAGCCACTTCCGTGCGGACGGTTGGAGCGTAAAAAGACTGATTCGCACTATAGTCCTTAGCCACGCTTATAGCTTAAGCGCAGAGGCAAACAGCAATTCAATGAACGTCGATCCCGCCAATCGCTTCATTTGGCGGCACAGTCCCCGCTGGCTCGACGCGGAGGAATTGCGCGATGCTGCGCTGGCCGCTGCCGGCCAATTGGATTCGAAACCAACCGAAGCCTCGGCGGCGAAGGACTTGAAAGTGGTAGAGATGCGCAACAATGGCCCCGAGGCACGTCGTATAACTGAGACGGCGCAAGCCAGTCGTCATCGCAGCATATATCTGCCGCTTCTGCGAGGTCTCACGCCGACGTCGCTTGAATTGTTCGACTTCGCGGAGCAGGGCATGGTCACCGGGCGTCGCGAACAGACCACCGTCGCCCCGCAGGCGCTCTACTTGCTCAATGACCCGTTTGTCCGCCGCCAATCGCTGGAACTGGCCCAACACGTGCTTCATGTGGAAGTATCGAACGACGCGGATCGTCTGCAACTAGCATATCGGTTGACGCTGGGCCGCACGGCAACACCGAGCGAGATCGACCGGCGCAAAATTACCTTAAGAGCTACGAACGCACTTCGGTGAAACTCGCGCTGAATTCAACGCCGCCGGGCCCCGCTCCGTCCCATACAGCATCCGCCACTGAGTCTTTGATAACAGTCCCGTTGGCAGCGGCACCATTGACCGCAGTGTCGAGCGAGCCGAGCGTGGCTAACGCGGAGCCGAAAGCCACAGAGCCCGCGAAACCAGCCCAGCCGGTGAATCCGGATGAAGTCGTAGCCGTCGACGAACCCGTGAAAGCGGAGTTGGTCGTAGCGCCCGACGCGAAGACAGCCGCATGGGCCAGTTTCTGCCAGGCCTTGTTCGGCTCGGCGGAGTTCCGTTGTGTTCGCTGAAGCTTCTCCGGTGCACCTACCAGCCGCATTAATACATAAGCACAAGATCGAGAACCGTGCCAAACTCCACAAACAAAGCTTCGTTCCGAGAGACCTGAGCCAATGACTGCGCAATTCGACCTGAAGCGAAATAGCGGCGGAGTATCCCGCCGGCAGGCCCTGAAGAGCGCGAGCGCCGGCTTCGGCTTTCTGGCATTGGCCAGCATGCTGGGAGAAACGGCCTCGCGGGCGAAAGCTGCGTCCCCTGAAATCAAGCCCGGCCCGCTCGCGCCCAAGGAGCCCCATTTCCCCACCAAGGCCAAGCGGATCATCTTCTTGTTCATGCAAGGCGCCATTTCCCAGATGGATACGTGGGAATACAAGGAGGTGCTGCAGCGCAGCGACGGCAAGTTCGGCCCAGGAGGTGGGGTGCTTACTGCCTCCAAGTTCCAATTCGGCCAGTATGGCGAAACCGGCACGTGGGTCTCGGAGCTTTATCCGCACACGGCCAGGCACGTCGACAAACTCTGTTTTCTTCGGGGCCTGCACACCGACACGCCGGCTCATCCCCAGGCAGTCATCCAATTGCATACCGGCACGGCATTGGCCTCGCTCACGCGTCCCTCGATGGGCGCGTGGCTAATGTACGGACTGGGCACCGAGAACCAAGACCTGCCGGGCTACATCACGATCAACCCGGTGCCCAACTTTGGCGGCGCGGTCAACTACGGCAGCGCATTTCTGCCGGCTTACTTCCAAGGGATGCGCATCAACGATCTAGGCTATGTACCTAATCTGAAAGCGCAAACGCCCAGCGAGTTGCAGCGACGCCAACTCGATCTGGTGCAAACGATGAACCGCGAGTTCGCCGCCGCCCCCGGAGCTCCGGAGCAGCTCGATGGCGTGATACAGTCGTATGAATTGGCTTTTACCATGCAAGGCAAGGTGCCCGAACTGCTCGATATATCCAAGGAGCCGCAGGCCGTGCGCGATACTTACGGCGTCAAGCCCGGCCCGGGGGGCAGCTTTGCCCGCCAGTGCCTGATGGCTCGGCGGCTGAGTGAAGCGGGAGTGCGGTTTGTTGAAGTTTGCCATCCCGGCTGGGATCAGCACAACAATCTGCATAAGGGACTGATCAATAATACGGCGGCCACCGATCAGCCCACGGCAGCTTTGCTCGCCGACTTGGAAGAGCGAGGCATGCTCGAAGACACGCTCGTCCTCTTCGGCAGCGAGTTCGGCCGGCTGCCGACGGCGCAAGGCCCGGACGGCCGCGACCACAACATCACCGGCTATCCGATGTGGCTCGCCGGCGCCGGCGTGAAGAAGGGGTATTCCTACGGCGCTACCGATGAATACGGCCAACACGCCGTCGAGGGCAAAATGCACACCACGGATTTGCACGCCACGCTGCTGGCTCTGATGGGGCTGGACCATGAGCGGCTCACCTATCGCTACGCCGGCCGCGACTTCCGCCTGACCGACGTCGCCGGCAATGTCGTGCGCGATATTTTCGCCTGACGAAACACGCCTCTCGGCCTGATCACCTTACCTTGGTTGCTTGGCGGCATGTCATTCGCAAACTGTTAAGGCCGCATGGTTAAATAATTCGGCCGACAGGCAACTAGCGAGTGAAATGGGACTTGAGTACGGGCCGAAGAACGAGATTTTCTGCGGGCGGGGAATAAATGCTGGCATCGGACGGCCTCCAAGACACGGCCGGTTTGACGAGCCGCTTCGGATAAGAACCCTTCAGGCAAACATTTCCTAGCCTGGCAGTACGTGCCGGTTTCCGCAGAGCATGGACGTTGTCCCCGCGAGATCCGATGGGCGATCAAGCGGGCGACCACCGCGCGACAGCAATGGTCCGCACTCAGAACCTGCCCCACGAAGACCCACAATGTGACCAGCGCGAGTAGATCCTGTCCACCCAGCATGCGCCGACCGCTGCCAATGCTTGCGTGACCACCTCCTCGGAGAGCACGCTACTGAAAGTTAAGCTGTCCCCCCGACACTTCATGCACACACAGTCGAAGAACTTCAGGGCTCCACGAGGCGTCGAGTACGCCTCGACTCGCTCCGTGGGCAGGGCCACAGCGAAGACCGTGTTCGACCAGATCTAGGTGACCAGAAGCACCGGCACCTGCTGCCGACCCTCGTCTTTTCGACAATCAAATTCCCCTTTTGATTGAATTGGGTTCACTGGTGGACACAAGCAGACCGGATTCAATCATTCCCGTGAATTGTCGCAAGTGCCTGATGGCTAAGTAAAAGCGACACATTGAGTCACCAAGCGGTGGCCCCAGGTGCGTTGATTGATCCTCGAGCAATTGGTGGATTGGGTTGATGTGGTAAGTTGCGTAGGTTGAACTGGGTTTGTGCGGATTGTCAGCGGACGCTTACGGTGTCACGTCTCCATCCAAGGTCTCGCTCGTTGGTCCGACTCACCGACCGGACCGCGCAGGCGGTCGATGTGACCGAAGCGAGCAGATTAAATGGTCGGGGGCATCTTACGAGCTTTCTCATATGGAAAGGCCGCGGCCATGTCGACACCGGCAGACAATTGGGTGAGTCCGAACTGGACGGAGGCGGACATGGGTTTTAGCCCGTCTGACAATGACATCATCGTCGTATTCGCCGACCGCGTCGAAGGCTGGCAGTTAGGTATTGCGGAGGAAATGCTGCGGCAGATCGAGGATTCGTCAATCTACCCGGCGATGAAGCATGCGGGCTACGCACTGATCTCAGTAGTCTTCTTGTACTTTGAAATGATTGGGCAGTGCGTCAACCCAACCGGCGGCGTGCCGTCCCCCACTGTGGATTTTGTGCGCGGATTCCGTGATGTCGATCCCAATACGCCATTTTCAGACCATGAGATCGAGATTGTCTACGACCGTATTCGTTGCGGGATGTATCACAACGGCTACCGGACCACACCGAGACGATGCTCCGGATGCATCCGACCGGCGGGGACGGCTTGCTCACAATGCGTGAGATACTCCGAACATACGCGCGCCACCGACCAAACTTCCGCTTTCGCAGGTGGGATCGGGGCATCGCTCGGCGGAGTCAATCCTTGCTTCAGTCGCATCCGCGCGAGGGCCAAGCGAGCCGCCTGCTTATTCTCTGGTCCGCGAACACGCTGACCTTGATCGTCGAGCAGCGGTACTCGTTTCTTCGAGCCCGGGGCCGTGTAGTACCAGCAGTCGGTTTGCCTCCAATACCAAGCCGAACCGTGCCTCTGTCGTCTTGTTGGGGCGTTTGCCACCATGAACTCTCCTAGATTGCTTACCGCGCCTTCTTAGGTCGTAGCGACTTCGACTTTGAATGCGCCCTGTCGCCGGAAGCCGTCTTCCTCTGAATCTTGGATCCCACGCCGATCGCCGCCCACAGCGGCTCTTGATAGTGCTGTCCCCATTCTTTGCCGTAGTGATCAAACGCGACCTTCGGCGTGTCACCGATCAACTCGGCCAATGTCTCGATCGAGCAACCGCCGCCGTTGTTCCAGTAGCCGGACAGCATGCGGTGCGCGAACGTGTGGCGACAGGTGTAGCAGGAATACTTGTTCTTCACTGGATCAATGTGCCAGCCGAGCTTCTTTTTGAGTAACAAGAATCGAACGACACCAGCGGTGTTCGTCCACGGATTATCTTGGGTATTGCGAAACAGGGGCTTGCCAGAACCCTTCGGTGCCGTCGTCAGCAGCCGACGAACGATCTTTGCGACGGATGCCTGCACCGGAATCTTGCGAGTTTTCTTGGTCTTCGAGGAGTAGACCCGCCACATCATGCCGCGATCGCTCACTTCCACGTGTTCGGCCGTCAACTTGGCCAGTTCGCAAAACGGCCGCAGTCCGGTATGGATGCCTGCGAAAAGGAAATTGCGAAAGCATTCTTCGGTCGCATCGTACAGCGTCTGCTCGTCCTCAGGCGAAAGCGATTGCAGCCGCGGTTGCGACGGCGGTCTCTTCAAACCCTTGAGTGGATTCGGGACATCGAACATTTCTTCCGCCCGGTTGAAGGCCGCCACGACGATTGCGATCACGCTACGGTGCGTGGCTGGCGATCGCCAGCCGGCGTGGCTCTCGATCCAGGTTTGAATGTGGCTTCTCTTGAGTTCCGCAACTGACATGGCTCCGCAATATCCGCACAGATCGTTTAGAAAAGCAATCGAACCATTGCGATGACTCTTGCTCATCGAACCGGCAGCGACGCTCCGCTCGCAGTACTGGAGATACTCGGAACAGACGCGGGCGACGATCCATGCTTGATTCGAGGCCTGCCCCTCATTGATTTCGCCGGACACCTTCACGTGCGCAAAGGCATGCTCGGCGGCTTCCTGGTTGTCGCGGCCACGGATGCGGTCGCCGTCTTCGGTGAACAGGGGCATCCGCTTCTTGGTTCCCGGCAGGGTGTAATACCAGCAATCGGTCTGCTTCCAATGCCAAGCAGAACCGTGCGGATTGCGTCGTTGTTTGCGTGGTCGTCCCATTCGTCAATCCATAGAAAAAGTTGACCCGTCGTGCTCGACGAGGGATATTGCATTCACTCGTTACGGAAGGCGGAAGTTGCCTTAAATAGCGTGATTCCAGCTAATGTCGAGGTTTGGAGCGATTGTCATGTCCGCGAAACAAGAAGCCGCTAGATCGAGCCACCATAATTTACTAGGTTATTTGCTACATAAAATTACTACACTCATCATTGTAACAACCAGCCTTTCCTATGGTATATGCCACGTTTTTGCCGATAATTTAGCAGATTCCCAGTGTAGACCAAATATCGTACTCATACTTGCCGATGATTTGGGCTGGGGCAGCGTCGGCTGTTACGGCGCGGATCCGGCCCTGGTCCAGACGCCGCGGCTCGATCGCCTGGCTGCCGAAGGTCGCCGCTTTACCGACGCCAGCACGACGTCGTCCGTCTGCTCGCCCACTCGCTATTCGTTGTTGACCGGCGCTATTGTTGGCGGACGTCGCTGAAGCGAGAAGTTCTCAATCCTTCGGCCCCCTTGCACATTGAAACCGACCGCTTGAACCTGGCTTCGATGCTCAAGCGACACGGCTACCGCACGGCGGCGATCGGCAAGTGGCACCTGGGCTATGGCACCGGCAAGACCGATTACACGCAGGCATTACACCCCGGCCCGCTCGATATCGGTTTCGATTACCATTTCGGCGTGCCGTCAAACCACGGCGATGTGACGGGCATCTATGTCGAGAACGATCGAGTGGCCGGATTAGGTTCGTCCGTGCTGCAAGCGAACGACGAGAAAAACCCTAACGGCAAACGGCGACTCGGCCTCGACGCGCCGCAACGTGTCGACGACGAAGTAATGCCCACCCTGACGAATAAGGCGGTTGCCTGGCTCGAGCAACAGGACGCTACCCAGCCGTTCTTTCTATATTACACGCCGGTGGCAGTCCACGAGCCGGTAACGCCGTCGTCGGAGACCCGCGGCACCAGCAAGGCGGGCAGTTTCGGCGACTGGATCCATGAATTGGACGCTTCGGTGGGCGCGTGCTCGACGCGCTCGATCACAAGGGCCTGGCCCAAAACACGCTCGTGCTGTTTACCAGCGACAATGGCGGCGTCAATGAGCCGACGCAGAAGCGGCCCGAGACCGACGCGATCCGCGCGGGCTTCAAGCCGAACGGCCCGTTGCGCGGTGGCAAAGTCAGCGTTTATGAAGGGGGCTTTCGCGTTCCGTACCTGCTGCGCTGGCCCAGCCATGTTCCGGCCGGAACGGTTTGCAGCGAGATGATCAGCGTCGCCGACGTGCTGGCGACGCTAGCCGCCATTGTTGGCGAACCGCTGCCCCCGGCTACTCGCGCGGCCGAAGACAGCTACAATGTATTGTCCGCTTGGCTTGGCCAGGAATCTCACAGCCCCCTGCGGCCAGATATGATTCTGCATAGCTGTTTTGGCAACTTCGCCATTCGCCAAGGGCCCTGGAAATACATCGAAGGCAAGCCGCCCGCGGACCTTCCGCAGCGCATCCTCAAGATTCAGAACAAGCAGTTCCAGCCACAACTCTACAACCTTGCGGACGATCCTCAAGAGCAGCACAATCTGTTCGCCGAGCAACCCACGGTGGCCGAACGGCTCCAGTCTCTGCTCGACAAACAGCGGCAGGCCGGAACCACCAGGCCGGCGGTCGTCGGCGAATAAGCAAAGATTGGATCCTCTGAATGGATGCGATTGAGCCTGCTGAGCCGGGTGCTGGTGACGAATCGGGCTCCGAGCCCATGTCCGTAGAGCAACAGGCGGAGGCTCGCGCCTACAACCACCTGAAACTGCTCTGCGGTTTGGCGGACACCGCCTTGGATATCGTGTTCCTGGCGGTGATGGCCGTTTGGCTGGCGCGGCCGTTGGACGTTTGGCTGGAAGCGCGGCTTCCCAATGCGGTCGTGTGTCTCTTGGCGCTGTATGCCATTACTTTCGCCTTGCACCTGGCGGTTTCCTTTCCGCTGAGTTGCTATGCGGAGTTTGTGCTGGAGCACAGATTCAAACTGTCGAATCAAACATGGTGGCGCTGGTTGGCGCGGTTTGCCGGACGCAACGCGCTGGTCGTCCTGTTTACCTCGTTGATCGTCGTCGGGTTGTTCGAGATTATTTGGCACTGCGGCCCTTGGTGGTGGCTGTTTGCCGCCGGGACTTTCTTCGTCATCAGCGTCGTCCTGGGCCAGTTGTTCCCGGTCCTCGTGTTGCCACTGTTTTACAAGGTCGAACGGCTAGACCAACCCGAATTGACGGCGCGGCTCCAGCGATTGGCCGCCGACACGGGGTTGTCGTTGGCCGGCATTTTCCGCCTGGGCCTGAGCGTCGAAACCACCAAGGCCAACGCCATGCTCACGGGCTTAGGCCGCACGCGGCGCGTGCTGTTGGGAGACACGTTGCTCGACAAATTCAAGCCGGAGGAAATCGAAGTCATCTTCGCACACGAGATTGGCCACCACGTCTACCGTCACATTCCAAAAATGATCTTCGAAGGGTTGCTGGTCAGTACGCTGGGGTTCTGGCTTTGTGACCGCGGGATGATGGCCTGGGTTCATCATTTTTTGCCTCGGGTGGAGCGCGCATCGCTGCCTGTGTGGGCCTTGCCGGCTATCATGCTGCTGATGACGGTATTTGCAGCGCTGCTTGGCCCGCTGCAAAACACGATCAGCCGCCGCCGCGAGCGGCAGTGCGATCGCTACGCTCTCGATCGGACGGGCCTGCGTGATGCCTATCGCTCGGCCTTTATGAAATTGGCCCGGCTGAATAAGGCAGACCCTTGCCCGCATCCGCTGGAAGTCGCGTTGCTGCACAGTCACCCGCCAATTGCGGAACGGCTGGCGATGGCGGACACGGTAAAGACGTCGGAAGCATGACGCTTCACGGAGCCGCACGCAGTGTCACTCGCCGCAAATCCATCACGGCTCCGTGCGGTTTCGTTTTGGCCTTCACGCTTAACGTGTACTTGCCCGGTTGGTCCAGTTTCACGGTGCCGATCGTGCGGGGAATGAAACGTTGAAAGTGGCCCGTTTCTTCGACGGTCATGGTGAGGGTCTGTCCGGCGGTTGCGACTTCGATCTCGGCCCCGCCGCTTCCCTTGCCGCAGCCTTGCAAGAGTTGCACTTCGAAGTTGCCGGCCTTGGGGGACTCGAATTCCCACTCGGCCCAATCGTCCTTGACGATCCAGAAACCAAGTGTGTCTTTATGCGGCTGAGGCTCGTAGCGGAGCTTCATGCCGTGGACCTTTGCATCGCGAGCATGCAGCAAAGTCGCTCCCGCGCCGAGCCCAATGCTGGCCGGTAAGGCACTGTCGCTGGTTGCCCCGGCACTGTCGCCGCCAGGCGGTTGTTTCTTTTGTGAGACCACTTGATTCATCAGAGCGCGCCACTCTTTGAGCCTGGCGCCCATCGGCACGGCCGAGGCCTCGGGCGCGAGACGCGAGACGTCGACATCCTGGTAAAGCGCTCGCCAGGGGAGAGCGTTGAAAGCGGGGTTCGGGGCGTTTTCCTGAGCATTCACCTCGCGCCGCCAGTTTTCCAGCTTGCCGCGCAGTTCGGCAACTCGCCCGGGCTCCTGGGCCGCCAGGTCGGCGGTTTCGCCGACGTCGCTGGCCAGGTTGAACAGCTCGCAGCGGCCGTCCTCGTAGTGCTCGATGAGCTTCCAGACTCCCTCGCGGACGGCGCCGGACGGCAGGCTGCCTTGATTCATATAATGGGGCATGTGCCAGAACAGCGGCCGTGCCGGGAGCGCGTCGCCGCGGGTCAGCAGCCCGGCCAGGCTGACGCCGTCGAGCTTTTCGGCCGGCGCGATGTTCGTCAGCTCCAGCAAGGTGGGCACCCAGTCGGTGCTGATCACCGGAGTATCCATGATTTTTCCTTTGGTCACGTGATTGGGCCAGCGCACGATGAGCGGAATTCGCAGGCCCCCTTCGTAACAAAACCCCTTGCCGGCGCGGAAGGGCGTGTTGTGCGTGGCCGGGGTGTTCGGTCCTTCCGGCACGTGCAGGCCGCCGTTGTCCGACGTAAAGACGATGATCGTCCGCTCGGCGAGACCGAGCGCGTCGACTTTCGCCACGACGCGGCCCACGCAGTCGTCGAGGGTTTCGATCATCGCGGCGTAGATCGGATTGAAGGCGCCCTGATGCTTTTCGATCAGCTCCGGTTTAGCGGCCAACGGCACGTGAGGACAGTTATGGGGGATATAAAGCAAGAAGGGCCGATCCTTGTTCGCTTCGAGAAATTTTTCGGCCTGCGCCGTGAGCTCGTATTCCCCCTTGCCCCCTTCGCCCGCCGCTGGGGTTGTATTGGCGTGGCCTGGGAAGTACATGTCAAAGCCCTGATCGGTCGGCAAGAATCCTTTCCCGCCCAGGTGCCATTTTCCCAGACAAGCCGTGGCGTATCCGGCCGGCTTGAGCAGTTCAGCAATGGTTTGTTCGGCCAGCGGCAACTGCTGTTCAATATTGGCCTGGAGCAAAAGTTGCGAAGCGGCGTCGGGCCGGCCTGAGAGAAACGTGGTGAGGTGCAACCGGGCCGGCGTTTTTCCGGTCATCAGTGCCGCTCGCGTCGGAGAACAGACCGACTGGGCGGCATAAGCCGAGGTGAAGCGGATTCCTTCGTTGGCCAGACGGTCGAGGTGCGGTGTCGGCTGATCGCGCCGGCCATAACAAGACAGGTCATTCACGCCCAGATCATCCCCGACGATGAAGACGATGTTGGGATGCCTGGCGTCCGCTGGTGAATCTGCCGATGGCTCAACCGCGGCGGCGGCACTTGGCAGAGCCAGGCACAATGCCAAACCAATTGCCAAATTAATCGCCAGAGTCGTCAAAGGTTTCAGGCGGTGCGATGGAAGCATGCGACTACGTTCCTTGGAATGGGAGGAGCTGCGGACCAGAACCAGGGGGCACGGCTAACGGCCATCGTAATTGACGGGAGCGACGTGTGGCAAATTAATGAGGCGAATTGCCGCGTGGCGGCCGCCGAGCGATACTAGGCTGCCAGAGTCTCAAACAGCAGCAGACGACGAGGCGATAAATCATGAACGTCCCGCGACAAAAATTGAAAGTCTTTCCGGTCCGTGTTCTATTCCTCCTCGCGGCCGCGTTCCATGCCCAAAGCGGTGTGGCGGACGATGCGAAACAGCGTCCCAACGTGCTGTTTATTCTGGCGGATGACTTGGGTTACGGCGATCTAGGTTGCTACGGCCAACGGGAGATTCGCACGCCGAACCTCGATCGCCTGGCCGCGGACGGAATTCGCTTCACCGACGTTTACGCCGGCAGTTGCGTGTGTGCCCCGTCACGCTGCACGCTGATGACCGGGCGCAGACCGGCCACGCGCGTGTGCGCGGCAATGCCTTGGTGCCGCTGAAGCCAGAGGATGTCACCGTGGCCGAACTGCTCAAGCAGGCGGGCTACGCCACCTGCATCGTGGGCAAGTGGGGATTGGGCGAGGCGGAGAGCACTGGCGTGCCCAATCAGCAGGGGTTTGATGAATGGTTTGGCTACCTCAGCCAGGTGCATGCCCATAATTACTACCCCGACTTTCTGTGGCACAATGCCACGAAGCTCAGCTTGGAAAACGTGGTCACCAAGGGAGTGGCTTCGCGCCGCGTGCAGTATTCGCCCGACTTGTTCATCCAGCGGGCTTTGGATTTCATCGAAAAGCATCCGCGTGAGCCGTTCTTTCTGTATTTTGCTGCGACCTTGCCGCATGCGAACAACGAGGCGGGCAAGGCCGGCATGGAGATTCCCAGCGACGAGCCGTATGGCGATCGTGATTGGCCGCAGGCGCAAAAAAACCACGCCGCCATGATCACCCGGCTCGACGGCGACGTCGGTCGCTTGCTGCGGAAGCTGGCCGATTTGGGACTCGCCGACAATACTTTGGTGATGTTCTCCAGCGACAACGGCCCGCATCGTGAAGGAGGGGGCGATCCGGATTTTTTTCATAGCTCCGGCCCCCTGCGCGGCATCAAACGCGATCTGTATGAAGGGGGCATCCGGACGCCGATGATCGTCCGCTGGACCAGCAAGATTCCCGCCGGTCAAACCAGCCGGCAGGTGTGGGCCTTTTGGGATTTGCTGCCGACCTTGGCGGAGATGGTCGGCATCGCGCCGCCGGCGGATATCGATGGCATTTCCATGTGGCCCACGCTGGTCGGCGCAGCGGCAGCCGGGCACGAGCAGGCGGCGCACGATCCCTTGTACTGGGAATTTTACGAGCGGGGATACACGCAGGCCGTCCGCAAGGGTCCCTGGAAGGCAGTCCGCGACAAGTCGGGCCGGCTGGAACTATTCAACCTGGAGAGTGATCTCGGAGAATCGCACGACGTTGCCCAGGAGCAGCCGCAGATCGCGGCCGAATTGGCGGCCATCATGAAAGCCGCTCACACGCCATCCGAAAACTGGCAAACACCGGAGGAAAAGGCCGCGACGAAGGGCAATGCCGCAGTGGCCAAATAAGAATGCCCGCGGCCAAATAATAAGAAGTTTTTATAAGGAAGGCAGGAAGAAAAGCACCAAAGCAGAGCACCAAAGCAGACACCCAGCTATTTCGGGCGAGTGCTAATGTCAAATGTGGGTGTCTTCGAATGTCTTCGTCTTACAGGAAGCAACCATGAAATACCTGAAGCTCGCTGGCTTTGACGATAAGGTAAAGGCGTACATCAATTCGCAATTTGAACTTGGGGGAGCCAACTTTAATGGCCGTTAAAATAAGGTATTGCGACGGTTCTGGAAAACTACTTCAAGGGTGTTTTTTCATCTTGGCCGTTCCCTTCGATACAGACTTGGACGCGCGGACATCCTCGGATTCTGAAAAATGGATTATCAGTGACCCTCAAAGACGCATTGATGACAATGATTTGTATGCAGAAGTATCTGTACATTCCACACTACAATATAACTGCCCCTTAGACAGATCGCATATTACGGGTTCTAATGTGACCGAGGTTTCATGGGCTGATGTATATGGAGGCGACAGGGTTGCAGCCTTTATTCGCGACTTCATTGGCCAAAGTGTCGTGGTGTCTGAGGAGTTTGGAGACCGATTATTACAAAGTGGCCTGAAAGGTCTCGGCACAATGTTCGTGCCAATTCGTGTGAATCAGTCCACGTTGCCGAATCCACAATGCCAACGGCTTGTATTTAACGGCCGGCGCTGTCTTCGGGGAATGCAGTTTCAAGTCCCTGAACTAAATCAATGCCCACGGTGTCATTGGGGCCCCGTTTTATGCCCCCGTTGCCACGATATTACGGTTCGGTGTCCGACTTGCGAATTGGAGCTGATCGCGTTTGGAGCCGCAAATTCTAATCAGCCTTTTGTCGCAGAGATGCTATCAGATACGAATGCTGTAATTGAGACAGACAAATGGGATGGAAGCGATTTTATAGAACCAAACATTATCACGAAACGGGCATTAGATTTCCTTCTGAGCGTTCATGCTGCCCCGTTCATTGCCAAGCCATGTTGGGCCAACGTTGAGCGACTCTCAAAAGAGGAGGCCAACGCACTGGAAAGGAAAATGGCTCTTCGTTAGATTTAACGGCTAATTGCGGAACTGGCGTCCACGACGGCGACACAGCGGTCCGGCCGCGTCGATCACGGCTGAGAAGCAGTCAACGGTTGAAGTCGATCCTGGTCAGAGGATACCCTTCGGCGTGTTGTAAGCCACGGGTGCCGTGGTCATCGAAGAGGCAAGCACCAAAGCAGACACCCAGCTATTTCGGGCGAGTGCTAATGTCAAATGTGGGTGTCTTCGAATGTCTTTTAAAAGTCTCTTACGGCGCTCGCAGCCCCCGGACCGGTGATAAGCAACGGAGATGTTTTGAGATGACAACCATTCTTTCGCCGCTGGACAAATAAAGTCGATGTCCATTAGCCCATTCGGCGGATTTAACCGTCGCAACAATCGTCGACGATTTTATGTTGTCGCGGTATGCGTCACACTGTTTCTATCGCTATTATATATGACACGCGTCAATGAACCAATTACGGTGGACCTTCGTTCGCCAACCCCCCTCGTGGCGCTAGACCGCCTATCCGCGTATGACGACAACGTTTTGTCTGCCGAAGGGACGCGCAATGTTACGGTGTTTCTTAAGGGTAGCGAGAGTCTCACGACGACTGTTAAAGTCCTCTACGCGCGGAGTTATGACGACAAATCGATCAGTGAAATTGATTTGCAATTAGCCGACGCAAGTATTGAGCACGCTTTTCGAGACGCCGAGAACTTGCACAAACAAGCGGGTGGCCCTGAAATTGGTTTGCGCACGTGGTTTGAATCGACCAAGGCTGGCGTCAATCGTTTTGCATTCCAGAAGTACTGGCGCGATGGTGATTATCAGCTTGGGATTGCAATTAGGAGTTCCTTTAGCCGGACGCATCCGTGGTATGTGGTGTTTGTCATCTGCCCTTTGAAGGGGCGACCGTAACCGGGAAGAAAAAGGTGACAGCCACCAAATTTGACAAGACTGGGTGGGTTTGGTAAAAAGCTTCGCGATGCAGCGTTCCAAGCGATATTCGCCGGGTGGAATGGTTTTCCACATTCTCAACCGTAGTGTCGCTCGGCGGCCGCTTTTCACCCGGCACGAAAGAGGCTGACAATTGGGAGCAGGGAGACGGCTGGACGAGTTGTGAATTCAACGTTCGGTCAACGCTCGTCGTGGCAGCGGACGCCGAAGGTGGTTTTGAACGTTCAGACAATTCTTATGCCTTCCCAACCGCCACGCAAGGGCTGGCAGCATTGAAAGGAATGGGAGGCGAAGCAACTGCGCCAGCATGGTGCATTGACCGCCAATTCTTCATTAAGCCGCACCGTTCTCCACGCAAATTGACGTTGGTGATCGAGTTCAAGGAGGGCGATGACAATCCAACCACGAAGACGGAAATGCGAAACCAGGGCTGGAACACTGAAGGCAATCGGGCCAGATTCAATTCCAGACACCCAGCCATTTCGCGGAGCACACAAACGATATGGGATCGATCCACTGTTCTTAGGTTGTACGTCCAGCAGCCGCTCACCGCAGCATCATAGCCGGTCACGGGCGCGATCGGAAGATTCTCGACCACCCCAGAGGCGCCGGGGACCGCAAGCACCAAAGCAGACACCCATCTATTTCGGGCGAGTGCTAATGTCAAATGTGGGTGTCTTCGAATGTCCTCTGGGTGTCTTCGAATGTCCTCTGGGTGTCTTCGAATGTCCTCACTGGTGGAATGGCCAGGAGACTCCGATCATCCAGCGAAGTTCTTTTTCAGCAACTTGCCAGCCACCACGAGTCTGAAGCGATTGGTGGCCACGGCGAAAAGTCGCTGGTGGATCGAACATAGCTATCGGGAACTGAAGGACGAACGCGGACTGGATCATTTTGAAGGGCGGTCGTGGCGTGGCTGGCATCATCACGTCGTGCTGGTGCTTTTGTCCTACGCTTTTCTCCAAGACGTTCGTCGCCGCCGCGCAAAAAAAGGGGTCTCCGCCTAACGCTGCCGCTGCTCCGCGAACAATTGCAAACTCTCTTGGCGTGTTGGTGCGGCCGATGCCTCCTCTGTGGACACGCCGTCCCTGAGTTTATCGCCGCACAGCCGCCGTAGTTAACGGAGTAATACCAAGACGGAGTTTTTGGCAAGGACAACGAAATCGCTGGGCCGCCACACCCTTGCCCAAATCCTCGGACTGAGTTTTTTATAATGACAACAGCTCATGGACGCACACGAAAGAACGTCTTAGGAAGCCTCGACTTCAACCATGACAGTTGTGCTTTGGACAGTGACGAATCGATCAACCTGATTTCCTCAAGATTGTTCAACTCCGCAAGTGCTTTCAAATCGCTGTCCCCTAGCATCGCGTTGCTGAGATCCACCATGAGCAATGTCTTATTACTTGCAAGTTGGGCGACCGTTCCCTCAGCAAGACTGGACTGCCGCCAGCTAATATGTCGAAGGGAAAGGCTGCCCGAGCGCAGCAAGCGCTCGCGGACTCATTTGCGGGACTTCTTCAAGCAATAGGTCCCTGATAGACCGATTTACGAACAGTTTTTCCCACCCGCTATCGCTGATTATTACGTTCAGGAGTCGCAGCGAGCAGAGCTGTTGCATTGCACCTAGGCAGGCCGCGTCGGCGTCTGTGATCGTCGCCCTACGTATCGTTAAACATTCAACGCTTTTGCTTTTGAGTAAAGCATTGAAACCGGAATGCGATAGATTTTGAGCTGCAATCGACAAACTCCTGAGCGACTTCAGAGAGTCTACTCCACCGCCGGTGATTCCGGAAGAATCCAAATCCAGCGAGTCTAGGCCTTAAACAAGCGAACGCGGAAGGGTTTGTTGTGGGAGTTTCCGTAGCCCGTGGCGGCGCAGCGTCAGCCTGCGGACGCCTAGCGGCGACGGCGAAAGGCTTCGGGTTGTCGGATCGGGCATCAGCAGGAATCTTTCTCGTACTTAGGGGCCGCGGCGGACCGGAGCGTCCAGACTCCGGCTTCAAGTTATTCCGTGCTAACATCGTAGCGGTCGCTGCAAACGGTCGACCAACCGCAAGAACGCCGCTTGCCACGGATTCCACGACAATAGCCGGTAGACGATTCGCCGTCCGCCGCGGATGATCTGACAGGGCATCTGCATCCAGGCGTTCACATACGTCTTGAACTCCATCTTCAACAGCGCCAGCTTTTCACTCTGGAGCTTGTGCGAACAGCGGCCCGTCTCCGGCAGCAGCAGCGCCGACCAGGCCTTGAGCGTCCAAGACAACGCGGCCATCACCATGTAGGCCCAATTGCTCACCAGATTGTCGACCGGCATGTCCAACGCCCGCACGCCGCCCTTCAACTGGGCAATCAGATTCTCCTGGTTGCAACGCCGGTTCGCCTTGCGCACCACGGCCGCCGGCAAGCTGTCTCGGTCATTGGCCAGGTAGAATCGCGGCTTGGTATCATCGAACAGCCACTGCTGACCCTTGCTGTGCGACAAGTGCTTGCGAACCACGACCACGCGATAGGTCTTGCGGCAGGCGACGGGCCGGTAGTCGAACTCGGCAACATCTTCCCGCAGCAAGCGGATGTTCTCGAACTCCCGCGCAATGACCATCTCTTCTTTATAGTTCTCGGGCTTGGCCCGCGGCTTGGTGCGCACTTCATACTTGGGCGGGCGTTCGAGCGGCAGCCAGGCGGATGGGGGCAATTGCTCGACGATTTCCAGCAGATTCGGCATGGCGTCGATGCCGAAGACGAACTCCACGCCCGCCGCGTCCCAGCGATCCAGGTGGACGGTTTGCGTAAAATCCGTGTCGCCGCGCAAGGTGATTTTCTGGAAGCCGGCCTGCCGACACAGCGCGATCGACCGGTCCAAACAGTGTGCTGCCCCTTCGTGGCTCGGTCGGCTGCCGGGGCGATTGACGAGGAACAACGGCTCGCCCGTCTGGGCTAGCGATACGATGAGCGGATGATAGCCCCACTGGCCGTCGTAGCTGATGTCCATGTCGAATTTGCACTGACCGGTGGTCGCGGCGATGGTGCCGTCGGCGTCCAAGGTCGCCTCGTCGAAGAAGCTGTCGGGCTGTTGTCGCCAGACGTTGAGCCGCGTCTGGTTGATGGCCGTGGTCAAATCGTCCACGTCATCGAGCGTAAAGCGGCGACAGAAGTCGCCCGCCGTGGTGGGATCGGGAATGCGCCGAGCGCCCAGCGCGTCCAGGTACACCTCGTCGTTGCGCCGCAGTTCCAAATGTTCCAATCGCGAACCGCCGGCCAGCAGGTTGTAGGCGATGTTCAACACATGATCGCTTTCATGATACGGACGATGATATTTCAGCAGGTGCAGACGCCGGTCGATCTCCTGGACCAGGCCCACCCGCTGAGCCAGCAGGTGGATTGCGCCAATGCCGCCCGCCGCCAAGCCGCGTGTGCGCTCGGCACGCTCATAGCGGATGTTGCTGGCCTGGAACATGGGCCGCGGCTGGTCGGGCCACTGCTTCAGACGCAACCGGTGCTGGATGCGACGCTTGCATCGGGCCAGGGATTTGCGGATACTGGCATTCACTCGAAATCCTCCTTGAGTTGCGGCGTGTTGTTTTCTGACAATCACTAATACGCCGGAAATCACCGAAGGATTTCGAGTTTTTTTGCGCCGCCTCCGAAAATGCCCAAGGGGCTACGCTTGGTTAAGGGCTAGGTACCTAAGTTTCGCCAGATTCAGAATGCCATCGTCCGTTAATTTGGGTGACGCAATACTAACTTCCGACAACTTCGTGATCTCGCCGATGAACTTGAGAGCGCGACTGGTCATTTTCTCTGAGTGAACGGTGAGCTTGCAAAGTCGTGGCAGACGACGTATCTCCGCAATATGGCGATCAGACAAATTCGCAAGGGCGACATCGAGCGACGTAACTGATTCCAGTTGAACGATTTCAGCTAGTATGGAGTCGATCTCGTTGTCAGTAACGTCATAACGAAGAAAATTGTATCGGAAGTGCCCTCGGTTGATGGTCGCATTGCCGCGGGACGTGGCGGGCACTTCGGATACAATTCGTTGAACGAAACCGCACGCTTGACGTTGCTATGGGAATTTGATGCGCTGCGGGTTCCGAAGTCGCGCGTCGCCGGGCGAACCGGGGAGTCTCCAGACGGCGTGGCGAGGGGCGCGGAGGACTGTTTGCGAGAAGGGAGCGTGGTAACAGGGCGAGTTTTGCATTGGAGGCGAGGTTGCCACGGTGGTTGGAACGAACTCCACCCAGGACACGCGATTGCGAGTCTGCGCAGCGGAGACCGGAAGAATCTGGCGAGCGGTCATTCTTAGGATGTGTCCCACGGCTCGATGAGCTTCTGGTGCATAGGAACTGGGAAACCTTTGCCGCGTTCTGGCAGTAGCCTTTGGACCAGCACCATCCGGCCTTGTTTGCAGGCCGGGCAGCATTCGTCGGACTCGCCGTCGGCGGACAAAACCTGGGGGACAACTGGCTGCGCTGGATCGTCCGGCGGAGGAGTCGGACGCACGTCGAGCAGTTCGCGCCGAGGCTCACCATCTCGCGACGATTGCGATTGGCCAGAAAGCCGTAGTGACGGATCTTCATGAAGCCGGTCGGCAGCACGTGGAGCAGAAATCGCCGGATGAATTCGGCCGCGTCGAGCGTCATCGTTTTCTGGGCGTTGCCGTGCGCGTAGTCCTTCCAATGGAAGCGAACTCGGCCGTCTTCCAGTGCGATCAGGCGATCGTTGGAGATGGCGACGCGATGGGTGTAGCGAGCCAGGTATTTCAGCACCTGCTCGGGACCGCCGAAAGGCGGTTTCGCGTAGACCACCCATTCGGTTTTGACCGTCGCGTCCAGCCAACGCTCGAAATGCTCGGGCTCTTCCAGGGGCTTGAGTTCCCCGTAGAACCGCAGCTTGCCTCGCTGATACGCTTTGCGCAGGAGGCTCAGAAACTTCCCGCGGAAGACGCGACTCAGGATGCGGACCGGTAGAAAGAAGCCTTCGCGACAAGGAATCCAACGCGAACCATCCGGTGAAAGCCCGCCTCCCGGCACGACACAGTGCAAATGGGGATGATGCATGAGGTTCTGGCCCCAGGTGTGCAAGACGGCCAAGAAGCCGATCTTGGCTCCCAGACGCCGAGGCGTGGCGGCCACTTCCAGCAGCGTCTCGGCCGCAGCCTGGAACAAGATGCCGTAGACTGCTCGCGGGTTTTGCAGTGCGAGTGGGCCGATCATTTCCGGAAGCGTAAAGACCACGTGGAAGTAGGGGACCGGCAACAGTTCCGCCGCGCGCTCCTCCAACCACTTCGCCGCGCCGACGCCTGGCACTTCGGGCAGTGGCGATTGCGGCACGAGTTATAGGAGATCCTGCGATGACCGCACTTGTCGCACGCTTCGACGTGTCCGCCCAACGCGGCCGTGCGACACAGCGTGATCACCTTCAGGACGCGACGCTGATCACAGGAAAGGCTGCTTCCCCGGTCTTCCAAGTAACGTGGTCCGTGGCTCCGGAAAACATCGGCTACTTCGAGCCGATGTTCGGTCATGGCGTTAGCTTGGCCTCCGTGGGTACGTCGAGGAGATCCAGCGGGCTGGTTGTCGCCACCACCGTCTTCATCGACACCGAGGTGTAGAGCGCCGTCGTGCTCAGGTTGCGGTGTCCCAGCAGCGCTTGAATCGTGCGAATGTCGACGCCTGATTCAAGCAGATGGGTCGCGAAGGAATGGCGTAACGTGTGCGGGCTCACGACCTTGTTCAACCCTGCCCGACGCGCGACCCGTACGCACGAATTCTGCACGTTCCGCCGGTTCATCGGTTGCTGGGGATTTCGGCCAGGGAACAGCCATTCGGTCGGCCGGGCAATCTTCCAATACGCTGCGCAGTTCCGCCAGCAACTTCGGCGACAGCATGACGTACCGGTCTTTCTTCCCCTTGCCTTGGTGAACGCGGATGACCATCCGTCGACTGTCGATGTCACTGACGCGCAAATGCACCGCCTCCGACACGCGCAAGCCGGCGGCGTAAATGGTCATCAGGACGGCCCGCGCCTTGGGTCGTCGTGCGGCGCTGAAGAACTGGGCGACTTCGTCACGGCTGAGCACGACCGGCAGCTTTTTGCCGGTCTTGGCGCAACTGATTTCCTCTAGCGCGAAGCTCTGTTTGAGCGTGATGCGATAGAAGAATCGCAAGGCGCAGCGGGCTTGATTGTAGAGGCTCCACGACACATGACGCTCGTGGATCATGTGCAGCAGGTAAGCTCGCACCTCGCCCGGCCCTAACTGGTCGGGCGATTTGCCATAGTGCTTGGCAAAATGCGCGACGGCGCGGACGTAGCACTCCTGAGTGTGGGGCGATAGGTTACGCATCTGCATGTCTTCCAACATGCGTTGACGAAGCGGGGTCATGGCTTGCTCCTGAATGAAAGGACGTGAAGGTGAAACACGTGCCTTTCATCGTGAGCAATCGCCGGGCGACATCCCACAGCCACTGTCAAGTCGGCCAAAACGGAACGGCTTTTGGCTTTAGGAAGGGCTCCTTACTCGCTTCGGTTAACATAAAGTGCATAATGTTAACCCAGAGTTGCAGGAGGAAAACCGCTCCCCTTCTCGGGGCTTGCGGACAATCCGTGCGCTGTTGATCGAACCCACCGCGCAGCGGTTTAGTTCAACTGTAATTAGGATCACGAATCTCGACAGCTACCACTTGAGCGATCTCACCTGGAGTATATAATTTTGCAGCCCAATTCCTGTCTTCCTCTAATCTGAAACGTAGGTGTCCTCCCCATGAAGCTATATCGCATGCTCCCGGGCAGATGTCAGTAGTCATTAGCTCGCTGACCTTTAAATCGGGGTCGTCGCATCTGACCATATGCGCCAGTTTATCTATTATTCGCCGCTGCCGCACAAACTGATCTCGATAAACCACCCAGGCACCGAGGATAGCGCACGGCAGGAGCATGACGACAACTAGCAGATGCAATAGCGAGAATTTTAGAAAGCCACGGAACTGTGACCGCTTTAGATGCGTCACGGCACGGAAATATGAGTTGCGTAACATATTCCTTAGTCCTTGCATTAATATCAAAAATCCAATAGTTGAATGTGAAGGCTGTCAACGTTGAACACATTCAATTCCAGACACCCAGCCACCCGATTCAATTCCAGACACCGATTCAATTCCAGACACCCAGCCATTTCGCGGAGCACACAAACGATATGGGATCGATCCACTGTTCTTAGGTTGTACGTCCAGCAGCCGCTCACCGCAGCATCATAGCCGGTCACGGGCGCGATCGGAAGATTCTCGACCACCCCAGAGCGCCGGGGACCGTGCCCAGTGAATGCATCGCGCTGGCCATGCAAGAATGCTATTGGCCGAAAGCCAACCGACTGCGGCTGAGCCCGTGCAGCCAGCGCTGGCCGCGACGCTTGGCAAACCCCCTCAGGCTCGCCGCGCTCCCCACCGCCCGGTGAAACCAGCGGCCGAACTGGGCCACCGTTTCGGACCAATGCGCTACGCTCACGTGCAGCCGCTCCAGAATCGGAGCCAAGCGAGCGGGAATGGCGTCCGCCTTGTCGCGCCGCAGTTGCCGGCCGGTCCAATCGTAAGCGCCCACCACAGACAGGGCTTGATCCATTGCTAGCGGGCGGCTGGACGGGCGCGTGTCGTTGCGGGAGTCGACCGCGCTATTGGCGTCCGGAGCCATTGTGCTCCGACTGGCGGCGACGGGCTCGCCGGGTGGCTTTGGCGTCGGCGCGGTAGCGGGTTTCCGCGACGCGATGCGCGCGGATCGCCTCGGGATGGGCTTGGGCCCAGCGGTCGGCGCGCAAGCTCGCCAGATCGGTCTCGCCACGCTGCAGGCAGTCGAGCACGTCCTTCACATACAGCCAGACGTCCAAGTGGTAGCGATGGGCCGTGCTCACGATCGTGAGCAAGATCGCCGCGCGGTAGCCCGCCTCCACGCTGCCGATGAACAGCCAGTTCTTCCTGCCCGTGGCGACCTGCTTCATCAACTGTTCGGTTTCATTGTTGTCGATCGGCACGCGACCGTCTTCAAGGAACACCGTCAGCGCATTCCACTGATTCTTCAGATAACGGATGGCTTCTCCCAAGCGGCTCTTGGGCAACACCAGCCGGGCCGCGTCGCCGTCCAGCCAGGCGCGCATCTGAGCCATGATCGGCACGCTCTTTTCGCGGCGCAGCGCGAGAACTTCGTTCGCGCTCTTGCCGCGGGCCAGATCCTCGACGTCATACAGTTGCCGATACCAGGCCAATAGCCGAGCCGCTTCCAACGGATGATATTCGCGCGCTTCGACCACGTACCGCCGCGCATGCGCATTGCAAGCCGCGCGCACCAGTCGCTGGTCACTGGCCAGCACGATCGACTGGAAGCCGGAGTAGCAATCGCCCAGCAGCGTGCCGCTGTAGCCCTGCAAGAAGTCTTGCGGACCGTCACGATGACGCGACACCGTGAAGTCGAACACGTTCGCCCCCTCGGGACCAAGGCTGCGATAAGCCCACATCCGGGCTGAAACGTGCGACTTGTTCTCGGCCCGCGCGGCGCTCAGCACTTCGTGAATCCGCCGGGACTTCGCGTCTCCCTCGCGCGCGGCCGGAATCTCGGGCGGAAGCAGCAGCATCACGCCTGTTTCGTCGGTCGGAATCACCGGCGCGGTGCGCAGATGGTCCGCGTAGTGCAGATACAACCGCTCCAGCACGTAGGCCGCGTTGGTCAGGATGTTGAGCAGCGTCGAACGCTGTGGCATCCAGCCGCTGCCGGCGAACCAATCCTGCTGCCGATACGTCGGCTGGTGATAGGCGTACTTGGCCGCGATGATCTCGGCGGCGATGCTCGTGTCGTAGCGGTCGCCTTCCACCAGAGCGACCGGCCGAGGCGGTTGCACCACGCCGCACTGCGGCTGATCCTGGCAGACGAACTTGGGATATTTGGTGACACGCACTCGCAGCTTGGGCCGCTCGAACTCCAGCGTCTCGGTCAGGTCGTAGCCGATGATTTGGCGCGGGCCGTGCTCGGCACAATGCTGCTGGGCCGGGGACACTTCGGCCGTCACTTCATAGCGCGGCAGATACGCGGGAAGTTCTTCGTTGCGCGGCTTGCGTTTCTTGAGCGTGCGACGGACGGTGTACTCTTGCAGGACCTGCTCGGCTTCCGCCGCGGCATCGGCCAGGCCGTCTTGCACGGCAGCGTCATTCGAGTCGTCGCCGAAGTCGAGCTTTTGCTGGTTCGGATCCACCGACCGTTCGCTGCGATGGCCCCGCAGCCGAGCCAGCAGCTTTTGAATGGTCAGGTGCAGATCTTCGTTCTCTTGCGACAGTTGCTCGCGCGTGGCCGCCAAGTTCAGCAGCGCCGTTGCCTGCTCGACGATGAGCGTGTGACAAGCGTCCAGATCGTCCGGAAGAGATGGTGCGTCCTGCATGCCGGCTATGATTCGCAAGTCGGCGAGAATTTTCAAGGGCTATATCGTCATGCCCGTTAAAAACATCGTGCGAGCGTTCAAGAGGCCGCCGAGCGCGGCAGCACATAGCGGCGACGATGCTGGACTGAGTCGAGTTGGATTCCACCCAGCAGTAGCGCCAGTTGCGTGGCGTCGAGCCGCAACTGCTTCGTCTCGGGATCGTGCCGCGGAACTTCGTAACTGCCGAGTTCCAATCGTTTGCAAAACAAGGCCAGCCCATCCCGGTCCCACCACAGAATCTTGAGGCGATCGCCGCGCCGATTGAGAAACAGGAACAAGTGCCCGTCGAGCACATTGCGGTCAAAGACCGCTTGCACCGCGGCACTCAGACCGTCAAAGCTCTTCCGCATATCGACGGGTTCCACGGCCATGAACACCTGAACGCCAGGCGAGAAGCTCAACATGCGGGGGCCTCCGGCCGAGGAGCCGGCGTTGCGCTCAGCAGGCTTGCCATCACCGTGCGGATCACCTCGTGGTCGTGGCAGGGAACCGTCAGCCGCGCCCCACTGGGCAGCAGCACTTCGATTCCCGATCGCGCGATGATCTCGACCGGAAGAAAACTCAGTCCCTCCACGGCCCGCCTGTGTGATGCCGTAGACGCCGCTGGGACAGTGGAAAGTCCCAATTTCCGCCGCCACTGATAAAACGTCGCCACCGACACGCCCACGCTACGGCAGAATTCGCTGACCGTGGCATTCCCGCGGTCAAATTCCCGCAGCCGCAACCGCCACGCAGCCCGCTTCGCCAAATCCGGCTCGCGACTCATCGCCAACTCCACTGCAAGGGTTCGTGAAATCCTCCACGCCCCAGCAGCATAACCACCGCTTCAAGAATGGCGGTGGTGTGCGCTTACGTCCAATCGAGCAACTGCAAGTAGTCGTCCAACAACAACGGCAGAAAGCCCCGATCCGATGCGCGTCGCGGCAATTCGCAGCAGGCGGCACCGCTGTTGTCCATGGGCAGTGCCGGCGCAGCCAACGGGAGCGGCGACAGCCAGCCGTCGCGTGGGGACGTGAGCGGGCGCCGCGGCAAATCGGTTCTGGAGGGCGGGACGCACGGCTCAACCCTTGCGGCGCGCTCCGCCTGGCGGGCGGCGATCCGCTCGAACGCCCCGGTGAACTCCGAAACTTCCGGCGTGGCTGCGATGCCGGCCCGAATCGGGTTCAAATCGACATAAATGCTGCACGCCAGCACTGCCGCTTCGTCGAGCAACGCCTGACACTTGAACCGCCCTTCCCAAAATCGACCCGTGCAGCCATCTTCGCGATTCGCCCGACGGGCGATCGGCTCGCTCAAGCAACGCATGAACCACGACAAACTGGCCAACCGACCACGACGTTCGGCCAGTAACATTGGGTCGGCCCTGAGAGCCCGCAATTCGTGAGGCTCAGGCGTGGCCGGATCTCCGTCTTCATCCCGGCGCTGGGGAAACAATTGCCACCAGCGGCGGGCGATGGTCTCGTCGTCCCATCGGTCAGCCAGGTCGGGTCGAATCCGCAACACCAGGTGCAGATGATTGGCCATCACGGTGAAGCCAAGGACATCGACGGCGAACAAGCCGGCGAGCGTTTCGAGCCGCTGGCGAATCCACGTCCTGCGGTGTTCGAACGAGCGGCCTGTGAGGGGATCTTGGCCGCAGAGAAAGGCCCTCCGCACGCAGCGATTGATGCAATGATAGATTCCGACGGCGGCCGGTTCGACGATCTGGCAGCGGGCGTAAGCGGGCATGGGCCAACTCCTGGGGCGACCGCCGAAATATACATTCGTACACTACCATGTCAATCCCCGTCAAAAAAAAATTATTGCCAGCGCAATAGGCCACGGAATCGATGGGTGTCTTTGACTGTCTTCCCGCCCAACGACGATTGCGGGAGGACTGCGCACGGCCAACGAAAAACGGGCCGTTCCGACTTGTTTTTCGCTTCCAACGCGCCACCAAGCACCCCGCAAATGTGCGCGCATGCCATGTGAGTCCGAGCCACGCCCTTACCCAGATTCTCAGACGGTTTTTTTGGGAAGGACAACACCCATGTCAGTGCTTTTCTGTCCAAATTCCCAGACGGAGTTTTTTGGGAAGGACGACAGTTATCTCTCGAAACCATATTCCTTACGGTACCTTCGATAATCCTCAAGGTTTCCAATGCATATGATTATTTTGAGGCTTTCCTTGCCTTCGAGCATCGATCCGAGGGTATCCAATGTGATGTCCTCGGGACTGGTTGGGTTACGACCTCTACCGCCGGAAGTATCCGTTGATATTGCCTGGCCATCAGCGTATTCGGCGATTGTAAAGTGGTATTGCTCGAAGAGATCGAAACTCTTGACCGCTAGTCTGCCCGTTTCAGGCACTCTGTAGACGTAGGTGTTTCCATCTTTTATCGCTGGTTCGACGCCTTGATGTGGATCTTCATCGAGGATGATTACTCCACGATACTCGTTTGGGACGATGAATTCGATCGTATATTTTTGATTGCTACTCATAACCCACCAAGCCCCTGCCGCCAGCGCCGTCGCGATAATTACTACAGTCAGGCTATATCTCCACTTTGTCATTGTAATCATAATGTTTTCAGTTTCCC
Organism: uncultured Planctomycetia bacterium; assembly: GCA_963807715.1. Taxonomy (GTDB): domain Bacteria; phylum Planctomycetota; class Planctomycetia; order Pirellulales; family PALSA-1355; genus CAWECK01. Next base: position 409,849 of record CAWECK010000002.1, on the reverse strand, counting down.
CTGTTGAACAATTCCATTCGCGCTAATAGAGATTTGGAAACTAAAGTTCGTGAAAAGTACTCCCAGGTTCAACGCGCCGGGCCCTGAATCAGGAGGGTATAGGCTGTATACAACCGTGCTGTTTATGATTATTTCATACGCCGGAAAGTCATTCGTATCGCCAATGGCCGAAATGCTGACACTGCCGTTATTGTTGCGAGTCAGTGACATCGACATGCCGTAGTCAATGTGAGGCGCCCAGCTATTAAAAGGATAGCCACCCGACGCACCTATGGTAATGCCGCTGTGGTTTCCCGGAGAATCCGATTCCCGCTCAACTTTCGTCACTTCAGATGTTTTACCGCTCAAAGAACCCGGCACGTATGTAGGGCCGAGCGGAAGTCCATCGGTGGCCGACAACTGATATGTCGTACCGGGTTTTACTTTGAACAGATTCCCGCTGAGAGGCTGTAGCGAGCCAATTTGGCTAGAATCGAATTGCCCGCTCAATGCGATTCGTGAGGTTCCCGGCTGCCCTGCTAACGTGCGGTTGTCTGTCGCGAAGTATTCTAAAGTGGACCGCCAGTACGTCTGGCCCGGCTCAACGTTCCAATTTACATCGGCAACCTTTGAGTTGACTCCAGGCATTCCTTGAATCGTGATTCCCTTTGTCTTGGGAATAAAGGCGTCGAAGGCAATCGAGATCGGGAAATTGGAAACGGGCGCTACCGGCGCTTCGGCTGCCGCCGTCTTGCTGCCGATCTGGACGCCCGCCCCAATTTCCGCAGGTGCTGGACCACCGGACTGGCCACCGCTCTGCTCGTCGTCCGGTCCATCGCCGCCGCCCTGGTTGTCGTCTAATGCAGCATCGCATGCCTGAAGCTTTACAGTTTCCTCGTGCGACGCGGGCACGACCCCCGACATTTGATTCATTAACTCGCCTGTAGCCTCGTCAACGAACCGATAGCCGGGAGGACTGCTAGCGTTGTAGGGAGAACCCACGGGAACTGTGCTGGAGAACGTGATGGTAGCGGTTTCTAGATACGGGTCGTTGTTGTTCACCGGGATCTGAGTTATCAAGGGATCGTCGTCCGCAATCGGGTTCCCATTTGAATCAGTTAGTCCCAGGTCGTAGCCATCGTCGGCGGTGATTTCGGTCGCCGTAGTGGCGCCCCTCACGAGTTCAGTTGGTCCGGTAATCGAGACGCTGACGCTGAACACGTTGATCGGGAGGCTGGCCGACCGGTCGGGGGCGCCGCCGCCGGAGCCTGACGAATCCGGAGCGAAGCTCGCAATGATCCCGTCGCTTCCGTCCACGATCCCTTGGACCAACAGCGTGTAAGACGTGCCGGAGCTGATGCCGACGAAGGAAGCGTCCTGGCCGATGGGGACCCAGCGGTCGTACTGGTTTTGGGGACCGTGCCACCAGACTGCCAGGTCGTCGCCAAAGTCGAACGACAGCGTTCCCATAACCGTTTGGCCCGGATAACTGATCGTCAGGGCGGCTTCCACCACGCCGTTGGCGGTGGGCGAGCCGAAGTTGGAGTTGGGCGTGACCGTGTTTTGCAGGTTGCGGTCCGGCTGGATGTTCGGCATCGGGGCGAGAACCGCGATGGTCTCGGGGTTCCCGTCGCTGGGATTGTCGACCGTCACATACTGCAGCGCCGTGTTGCCGTTCTCATTGCCATTGTCCATCGGCAGGTAATAGAGGCCCGACGAATTATTGATGGTCAGGGTCACCGACGGGGGCGGAGGAGTAGGCTCGATCGTCACCACCGCCTCAGCACTCGCGTATTGCGGGTCGCTGGCCGTGAAGTCGAAGGTGTCGCTCTCGGGGCCCTGAGGATCGACGGAACCCCAGTCCGGATCGGTAATCGTCCACGACCCCTCGCCATCGTCAGGGGAGGTAGCGCCCTGGGCAAAGTGGACCGTTCCGCTGAGGGGAACGCCGGTGGGCGTGAACTGCCCGGAAACGTAGTATTGCACCGTCATATCGGGCAGGTAGGGCTGGTGCTCGGAGGTGCCATCGCCGCCGCCGGAGCGGGTCAGCGTGACCTCGCCCGACCCGCCGTTCAGGCCGTCCGCCTCCGTGGCGATCAGCTCAATTGGTAAGATCGGCTGTGTCGGCGGTGGATCGTACTGATTGTCGTCGGTGCCAGGGATGGTCACCGTGTCGTCGAAGTTCCCGGTAACGGTCAGGCCGGCGCTGTCGGTGGCCGTCACGCTGAACGTGACCGTTTCGGTAATCGGGTTCGCCTGGCCGTCGGACGTGGGAAGCGGAGGAATCACGACGAAGTCGTTCGAGTCGATCGGTAGAACCGTCCCGATCCCGCCCAGGAGGACGTTGGCATCGTTCGTGATAGTCGCCGAACCCGACGGATATTGCAGATAGCTCTTGTCCTGCAGATCCGTGAAATACTGCCACAGATCGACGTAGGTCGGCCCGCTGCTGGAAAGGTCGATGGAGGCTGTGATCTGATCACCGTACTGGTCCACCGGACCGGTCCAGGTGGGTCCGGGCTCCACCGGCGTCACAATAACCAGGATGGTGGCGTCCTCCGTGTCGCCGCTGGAGTCGCTGGCCTCGACGGTCACGTAGCTGTAGCCGTAGGTATCGGCCACCGGCGTCACGTCCAACAAGTTGGGCGAACTCATGTCGATTCGGACGTTCGACAAGATCGTGCCGTCCGAGTTGCTGACGACCGAGTAGCTCAGCGGATCGAACGGATTGAGGGTATCCTGGAAGATCGAATTCAGGTCGATGGTGTCGTTGGGCGGGCTGTGGGGGACCTGGTCGTCCACCTCCATGAAGTCGACGGGCTGGATGACGCCGGCCACCGTCAAACCGCCGTCCTGGAGATCGACGGTAACATTGATCGGCGATGCCGTGGTAACCGTGTTGCCGTCGTCATCCGTCGCCGTGACGCTGATCGTGTAGGTCGATGGACCGGAAGTTGCCCCCGGGCCGTACACGTGAGTCACGGTCGGGCCAGTGTTGGGCACGGTTTGAATGTCGGGATCCTGATCGGTGCCGTCGCCCCAATTGATCGTCCAGCTTGCCACCGGCGCACCTTGCGTTTGGTTCAAGTCGAGCGTGTAGGTGTCCCCATCGTCGACCGAAGAAGCTCCTGCTATTGAGAATACCGGAGTGGCGGCGCTGACGGCAACTGAATGTGTTTTCGGTTCCTGCCACCTTTGCCTTGTCTCAGGGCGTACTTCGCCTACTATCACGAGTCGCGCACGCACTTGTCGCTCGATAAGAACGCGCCGACGCCGCGCGAAGTCGAGCCACCGGAGCGGGGCCACGTGATCGCCATTCCGCACGTTGGTGGTTTGCACCACCGATACACCCGTGCGGCCTGACGCCCGAATCTCTGTCCCGCCCAACGACGATTGCGGGAGGACTGCGCACGGCCAACGAAAAACGGGCCGTTCCGACTTGTTTTTCGCTTCCAACGCGCCACCAAGCACGCCCCAAATGTGCGTGCATGCCATCTGAGTCCAAGCCACGCCCTTACTCAGATTCTCAGACGGCGTTTTTGGCAAGGACAACAGTCTTTACTTGGGCCGACGCTTAAAAGACCTTACAATTGACTCCACCTCTTTTACCGCATTTTCACGTTCTTGGTCGCTATACATGAATACGACCACTACCGCTTTCCCATTGACCTCTCGCCGAAACGCATCAATATTAGCAGTTCCACCATAATCCAGAAACGACAATGGAAAGCTTATAGATTGTCGCTGCCAACCATCAAATGATTGGCGAACGATGCAGACTCTACTGGAAACCTCAAGTGCCTTTCGGGGCCCGTGACTTGCGATTTCGTCGGCGACTTTATCGAGACTCAGGTCCAGAATATAGAATCTCATTTGAACGTCCGCGAAGGATGTCGCATTCTCCCCCCAGCCTTCCCCGCCAGCGTGACAAACGCATGCTTCATATGCGAATATGGCATTAATGACTTGCGAATACTCCTTATCCCATTCCGTAGTTGCGTTCTTGACCTCTTCGAGTTCGATGGAAGTAAGGTGAATATTGTTATGGAAGTGTTCCGTCCAGTCTATCCAGCGTTGCGGAAGTTCAATTGTGACCCCTACGGGCGCCATTGTTATGGTCCGCCCATCCCGGATCGCGGAATCTCGTGGTTTATTCACCTCGTGAACCGGCTGAGGGAGGCGGTTGCCGTTGGAGCACGAGGAAACACTGATTAGCAGTATAAACCACGTTCCCATGTTAACGATCCACGGCAACGAATGGCCATGCCGGCTAAAACAAACGAGTAATTGTGTCGCTGAGTTGCGCCGTTGAGTGCTGAGCGGCTCCGCATTGCCGCGCGTTTTCAGGGGACGCAGTGAAACAATGCAATGAGTTATCATTCCTTGGCTACCATAATGCGGTATAGGGAAATACTGAGGAACAGTTGCTCCGGATCCGACTAAGAGGCTATCCGAAAAGCACGTTTACGCTACAAGACGGTACTTGAACAGGGGATAAGTTGGCTTCGGTTCGAGTCGTTTAAGCATCAGGTGTATGGCGCTCATGCGGACCATGGATTCACTTGAATCGAGTCGGCGTTCGTAATCCTTGCTCAAGCGGCGTGACCGTCCTTGCCACGCAAAGGTGCGTTCGACCACCCAGCGCTTGGGCAACAACACAAACCCCTTTGCTTCCTTGGGACGACTGACGATCTCCAATTGCCACGGTAGATGTCGCTGCTTCGCTTTCCACTCGTTGAGCGCATGATTGTGATACTTGCTGTCGGCCCACACCACTTGCAGTCGCGGATAGTCTTGGCGTCGCAGTTGCGCCAGCGCCGCCGGGGCCGCCGCGGCATCGTCGATCGCGGCGCTGGTGACAACCACCGCCAACAGCAGTCCCAGCGTGTCCACGCAAATATGCCGCTTCCGGCCCGTGATTTTCTTGCCGCCGTCGTAGCCGCGCTCTCCTCCTTGCTCGGTGGTCTTCACCGATTGGCTGTCAATGCTGGCGGCACTGGGGGTGGGCTCTCCGCTGGGAGCGGTTTGCTCACGCACCGCGTGCCGCAGGATGTCCAACATCTGTTGCCAAGTCCCATTGTCACGCCACGCCGAGAAGTATTCATACACGGTACTCTTGGGAAGCAAGTCGTGTGGAAGCATATCCCACTGGCAGCCGCTCCGATTGAGGTACAGCATGCTGTTGATGACCTCCCGCATGTTGACCCCTCGCGGGCGACCACCAGATTTAGCCGGCGGGATTACCAGTTCCATCAGTTCCCATTGCTCATCGGTCAAATCGCTCGGGTACTTATTGCGTGTGTTGGCTTCCATGCCGGTGCTCCTGGGTGTCGAAGAGGAAGCACGCAATATCCATCACCACTCAACTTTACGCCAAGATCACTTTTCGGATAGCCTCTAAGGATTCGCTGGACGACGACAGTCAACGGGTAATTTCGCACCTGGGCAAAACTTGTTTAAGGCGGTTCATGCCGTCGTCTGTAACATTCGGTCCGACCGTTAACGAGTCGAGCTCAGAAAGGTTTCTTATTTGCTCAATCGCGGTGTCAGTGACGTTCGTGCCGGAAAGATCAAGGAAATTCAATCGCCTCAACGCAGCTATATTCTTCAACGCGCCGTCCGTGATTTGGGGACAATGCCCTAACGCGAGCGAGCGAAGCTCGAACAGGCAATCTAATTGCCGTACTCCGGCATCGGTGACGTTCGTGTTGGAAAGATCTAGGATTTCTAGACAAAGTAGTTCCAAGTTCGGCGGAAATGATCTAGGTGAACGCAAGGTCCCCCTTGTAAATGACTTGTGTCAAGCAGGTCATCCAAGGAGGGAGCCATGCGTTCACGAATCTGTTCTACCATATCGAGTCGAGAAGTTCACGAGTGGGCATTGCAATGGTTGCTGCAAGCAAAGCTACTGAAGGATCATGGTTGGCTTTGCACGGCGCTGGTCGTGTGGAATTTCGTGCTGCGTGCGGCCGCACGCAGTATTTCGATCTCGGCGGCCTGTCGCGACGTGTCGGGCGCTCCGTCCGACCAGGCGATCATGACCGCTTTGGAGGAGGGCCTTCCCAAGACGCTGGCCGTGCTGGAACGTCGCTTGAACGAAGCGTTGACGTGCGAGTTGCCATGTTGCCTGAGGCGGCGTTCGTGGCAACTGGCCATCGACTGGCACTTGTCGCCGTATTACGGACAGCCGCAGAAAAGTCGCAACGAATTGTATTACGGCCAGCCACGTCAAGGCACCAAGAAGTTCCACGCCTATGCGACGGCCTGCATCGTCAGTTATGGCCGTCGCTACACGCTGGCGCTGACCTGGGTCCGTCGCCACGAGTCGACGGTCATCGTGCTCCGGCGGCTGCTGGCAAAAATTCGCGAAATTGGTCTGAAAATCAAGCGAGTTCTGCTGGATCGCGCCTTCTTCAACGTCTCGGTAGTGGACTTCTTGCAGCAGGAAAAAGTGCCGTTCTTGATGCCCGTCGTGTTTCGTGGGCGAAAGCCCAAGCGCGGCAAGGCTACGGGCTTGCAGTGGATCAAGCGACAGCGGGCCGGTTGGTATGCCCATACGATGAAGGATCGTCGGAAGCAGGTCGCGGTGGCCGTGTGTGTGGGATATCGCAGGCATCGAAAGCGAAAAGACGCGAAGCAAGTCACCCAGAAGCTGTTCTACGCTGCGTGGCGTGTGCATGGAGCACCCGAGGAAATTCGCAAGCGGTATCGTCAGCGGTTCGGCATCGAAGCCAGCTATCGCCAGATGCGGCAGGCCCGCATCTATACGTGTACTCGGAATCCGCACTTGCGACTGCTGTTCGTCGCCGTGGCATTGATCCTGCGAAACCTCTGGGTCTGGATTCACCAAACACGACTGGCGGAAGGACCGCGCGACAATCCCACGCTGCACCTCGAACGTTTGCGCTTCAAACGAATGTTGGACTGGATCCTTCATGAGGTGGCAAGCCTATTTCACGACGGTTCAACACCTTGCGCAGTATTCGATCCATAACCCGAACTTGGAACTACTGAGACATTTCATGCGAGCAACGTTTCGAATTCCAGCCTCATTGATCGGAGTGCCTGGCAATAGTAGAACCTTCAGTTTTTTCAAATGACTAAGATGCTCTAGTCCTTCGCCTGTGATCTGCGTACCTTCCAGGTCTAAACTGATCAGATTGTCCAAGCCATCGAGGTGTTTCAAGCCGTTATCGGTGAACATGGTGCGACACAAACTGAGGTATTCTAGGCGGGAGAATTCCTTGAGACTTTCCAGATTGGTGTCCTTGAAACGCGTTCCCTCAAGGTAAACTCGTCTGACCTCCTTAGGGCAGTAACCATTGAAAAGCATTTGCCTCCACCATTGTTCAATCGCTGGTGGTTCGTAAAAGATGAAATGGGCAAAACCAACGTTACGGATCGCCGTCGTAGCCCCCTGCTGCCGTTGTAGAGTTCTAATCTTTACGGCAACCAATGCTATTGGTCCGCTCACTAACAGCGTCAGAAGAAGCAGCGCACGCAGGCTAATTGTAAACAATCGACGTGTCGGTATTTCGACTGCGTTGCTCATGTCGTCCTCTTTACGTTTGGGCTGATAGGGCACGTCCATATTCTGGAAAATGTCGCCCCTTTCACGCCTTTCTTCCAGTGCAAATCAGTAATGTAGCATTGAACGAAGATTCCTGTTAACGCTCTGTTCTGTTTGGAGTATTGCCAAAACGTTGTTAGCAGTAATTGTAGACGTGCTTGGCATTCCCGGCGTGATATCCTTGGCTTTAATAATGTGTTTATTATCAGCGCTCGTCCCATCCGTCTTGCTCGTGATGGGTTGTATTGGCTGCCCCGCCACCCAAATCTCCTTTTTATAGCCCGTGGTCGGATTGTAGGTGATGTCTTGCCCCCAAGAAATTCCGCCAAGTATTTTCCCAAACATTGGCGAGTTCGTAGGGCCAGCAACGACCGCTACGGTAAAAAAGGTCTGGCTCAGATTAGTTATGGTCCCTTGTTGCGGCAATTTTTCGGGCGGCACGCCCGGATCATCCCAGTACATCGCCTCCGTTCCATTTTTATCGTGGTCACCCGCATTCATTCCGCCCGCCGCCCCAGGGCACCAAAGCAGACACCCAGCTATTTCGACACCAAAGCAGACACCCAGCTATTTCGGGCGAGTGCTAATGTCAAATGTGGGTGTCTTCGAATGTCTTGGGTGTCTTCGAATGTCTTCTGGGTGTCTTCGAATGTCCTGGAAGTGGTACATATTGACGGGCTGTCAAGGGAAAAGCTGGTCCCGCTCACTTGCCAAGCCAATATGCGCAAGCACCAAAGCAGAGCACCAAAGCAGACACCCATCTATTTCGGGCGAGTGCTAATGTCAAATGTGGGTGTCTTCGAATGTCCTTGCCGCGATCATCCCGTCCGCTTCCCGAAGCTTCTTGATGATCTGCTCCGCGTTGTGCTTCTTGCCCTTCATCGAAAGTCTCCTTGCCCATCGGGCCGTTAGAGACTCTCATACCACATGGATCAGTTTTCGGGGAGCAGGCCATCACCTTACCTGGTCGTAAATCATCTACTACCAGTCGGGAAGAGAAAGAAGAAAAGACCAACGACAACGACTACCAGAAACAATCCGTTTACCGCGCATATGGCGGTCACGATGATGTGCGCTGTCGGCATGTTTTTTAATTCATTCCCATAAAGGAGCAGGAGTACCGCTATGCAATTAGACTGACAAAGTCAATCAAAAAGCAGCTTACCCTAATCGTCACCCACGCCGGACTTACTGGTTCATCGTGAAAATCGCGATGTCCTAGCGAAGAAAATTGTATCGGAAGTGCCCTCGGTTGATGGTCGCATTGCCGCGGGACGTGGCGGGCACTTCGGATACAATTCGTTGAACGAAACCGCACGCTTGACGTTGCTATGGGAATTTGATGCGCTGCGGGTTCCGAAGTTGCGCGTTGCCGGGCGAACCGGGGAGTCTCCAGACGGCGTGGCGAGGGGCGCGGAGGACTGTTTGCGAGAAGGGAGCGTGGTAACAGGGCGAGTTTTGCATTGGAGGCGAGGTTGCCACGGTGGTTGGAACGAACTCCACCCAGGACACGCGATTGCGAGTCTGCGCAGCGGAGACCGGAAGAATCTGGCGAGCGGTCATTCTTAGGATGTGTCCCACGGCTCGATGAGCTTCTGGTGCATAGGAACTGGGAAACCTTTGCCGCGTTCTGGCAGTAGCCTTTGGACCAGCACCATCCGGCCTTGTTTGCAGGCCGGGCAGCATTCGTCGGACTCGCCGTCGGCGGACAAAACCTGGGGGACAACTGGCTGCGCTGGATCGTCCGGCGGAGGAGTCGGACGCACGTCGAGCAGTTCGTGCGAGGCTCACCATCTCGCGACGATTGCGATTGGCCAGAAAGCCGTAGTGACGGATCTTCATGAAGCCGGTCGGCAGCACGTGGAGCAGAAATCGCCGGATGAATTCGGCCGCGTCGAGCGTCATCGTTTTCTGGGCGTTGCCGTGCGCGTAGTCCTTCCAATGGAAGCGAACTCGGCCGTCTTCCAGTGCGATCAGGCGATCGTTGGAGATGGCGACGCGATGGGTGTAGCGAGCCAGGTATTTCAGCACCTGCTCGGGACCGCCGAAAGGCGGTTTCGCGTAGACCACCCATTCGGTTTTGACCGTCGCGTCCAGCCAACGCTCGAAATGCTCGGGCTCTTCCAGGGGCTTGAGTTCCCCGTAGAACCGCAGCTTGCCTCGCTGATACGCTTTGCGCAGGAGGCTCAGAAACTTCCCGCGGAAGACGCGACTCAGGATGCGGACCGGTAGAAAGAAGCCTTCGCGACAAGGAATCCAACGCGAACCATCCGGTGAAAGCCCGCCTCCCGGCACGACACAGTGCAAATGGGGATGATGCATGAGGTTCTGGCCCCAGGTGTGCAAGACGGCCAAGAAGCCGATCTTGGCTCCCAGACGCCGAGGCGTGGCGGCCACTTCCAGCAGCGTCTCGGCCGCAGCCTGGAACAAGATGCCGTAGACTGCTCGCGGGTTTTGCAGTGCGAGTGGGCCGATCATTTCCGGAAGCGTAAAGACCACGTGGAAGTAGGGGACCGGCAACAGTTCCGCCGTGCGCTCCTCCAACCACTTCGCGCGTGCCGACGCCTGGCACTTCGGGCAGTGGCGATTGCGGCACGAGTTATAGGAGATCCTGCGATGACCGCACTTGTCGCACGCTTCGACGTGTCCGCCCAACGCGGCCGTGCGACACAGCGTGATCACCTTCAGGACGCGACGCTGATCACAGGAAAGGCTGCTTCCCCGGTCTTCCAAGTAACGTGGTCCGTGGCTCCGGAAAACATCGGCTACTTCGAGCCGATGTTCGGTCATGGCGTTAGCTTGGCCTCCGTGGGTACGTCGAGGAGATCCAGCGGGCTGGTTGTCGCCACCACCGTCTTCATCGACACCGAGGTGTAGAGCGCCGTCGTGCTCAGGTTGCGGTGTCCCAGCAGCGCTTGAATCGTGCGAATGTCGACGCCTGATTCAAGCAGATGGGTCGCGAAGGAATGGCGTAACGTGTGCGGGCTCACGACCTTGTTCAACCCTGCCCGACGCGCGACCCGTACGCACGAATTCTGCACGTTCCGCCGGTTCATCGGTTGCTGGGGATTTCGGCCAGGGAACAGCCATTCGGTCGGCCGGGCAATCTTCCAATACGCGCGCAGTTCCGCCAGCAACTTCGGCGACAGCATGACGTACCGGTCTTTCTTCCCCTTGCCTTGGTGAACGCGGATGACCATCCGTCGACTGTCGATGTCACTGACGCGCAAATGCACCGCCTCCGACACGCGCAAGCCGGCGGCGTAAATGGTCATCAGGACGGCCCTCGCCTTGGGTCGTCGTGCGGCGCTGAAGAACTGGGCGACTTCGTCACGGCTGAGCACGACCGGCAGCTTTTTGCCGGTCTTGGCGCAACTGATTTCCTCTAGCGCGAAGCTCTGTTTGAGCGTGATGCGATAGAAGAATCGCAAGGCGCAGCGGGCTTGATTGTAGAGGCTCCACGACACATGACGCTCGTGGATCATGTGCAGCAGGTAAGCTCGCACCTCGCCCGGCCCTAACTGGTCGGGCGATTTGCCATAGTGCTTGGCAAAATGCGCGATGGCGCGGACGTAGCACTCCTGAGTGTGGGGCGATAGGTTACGCATCTGCATGTCTTCCAACATGCGTTGACGAAGCGGGGTCATGGCTTGCTCCTGAATGAAAGGACGTGAAGGTGAAACACGTGCCTTTCATCGTGAGCAATCGCCGGGCGACATCCCACAGCCACTGTCAAGTCGGCCAAAACGGAACGGCTTTTGGCTTTAGGAAGGGCTCCTTACTCGCTTCGGTTAACATAAAGTGCATAATGTTAACCCAGAGTTGCAGGAGGAAAACCGCTCCCCTTCTCGGGGCTTGCGGACAATCCGTGCGCTGTTGATCGAACCCACCGCGCAGCGGTTTAGTTCAATAATAAGTATGCAACAAGAAACAGGACTGCAAGCGTCGCCGACAGAATTATAGCACCAACTCGCAATGTCAATCTCCTTTCGTCTATCCAAGTCCTGGCAGATTCAATTCCAGACACCCAGCCATTTCGCGCGGAGCACACAAACGATATGGGATCGATCCACTGTTCTTAGGTTGTACGTCCAGCAGCCGCTCACCGCAGCATCATAGCCGGTCACGGGCGCGATCGGAAGATTCTCGACCACCCCAGAGCGCCGGGGACCGTGCCCAGTGAATGCATCGCGCTGGCCATGCAAGAATGCTATTGGCCGAAAGCCAACCGACTGCGGCTGAGCCCGTGCAGCCAGCGCTGGCCGCGACGCTTGGCAAACCGCCTCAGGCTCGCCGCGCTCCCCACCGCCCGGTGAAACCAGCGGCCGAACTGGGCCACCGTTTCGGACCAATGCGCTGACGCTCACGTGCAGCCGCTCCAGAATCGGAGCCAAGCGAGCGGGAATGGCGTCCGCCTTGTCGCGCCGCAGTTGCCGGCCGGTCCAATCGAGCAACTGCAAGTAGTCGTCCAACAACAACGGCAGAAAGCCCCGATCCGATGCGCGTCGCGGCAATTCGCAGCAGGCGGCACCGCTGTTGTGCACGGGCAGTGCCTGGCGCAGCCAACGGGATCGGCGACAACCAGCCGTCGCGTGGGGACGTGAGCGGGCGCCGCGGCAAATCGGTTCTGGAGGGCGGGACGCACGGCTCAACCCTTGCGGTGCGCTCCGCCTGGCGGGCGGCGATCCGCTCGAACGCCCCGGTGAACTCCGAAACTTCCGGCGTGGCTGCGATGCCGGCCCGAATCGGGTTCAAATCGACATAAATGCTGCACGCCAGCACTGCCGCTTCGTCGAGCAACGCCTGACACTTGAACCGCCCTTCCCAAAATCGACCCGTGCAGCCATCTTCGCGATTCGCCCGACGGGCGATCGGCTCGCTCAAGCAACGCATGAACCACGACAAACTGGCCAACCGACCACGACGTTCGGCCAGTAACATTGGGTCGGCCCTGAGAGCCCGCAATTCGTGAGGCTCAGGCGTGGCCGGATCTCCGTCTTCATCCCGGCACTGGGGAAACAATTGCCACCAGCGGCGGGCGATGGTCTCGTCGTCCCATCGGTCAGCCAGGTCGGGTCGAATCCGCAACACCAGGTGCAGGTGATTGGCCATCACGGTGAAGCCAAGGACATCGACGGCGAACAAGCCGGCGAGCGTTTCGAGCCGCTGGCGAATCCACGTCCTGCGGTGTTCGAACGAGCGGCCTGTGAGGGGATCTTGGCCGCAGAGAAAGGCCCTCCGCACGCAGCGATTGATGCAATGATAGATTCCGACGGCGGCCGGTTCGACGATCTGGCAGCGGGCGTAAGCGGGCATGGGCCAACTCCTGGGGCGACCGCCGAAATATACATTCGTACACTACCATGTCAATCCCCGTCAAAAAAAAATTATTGCCAGCGCAATAGGCCACGGAATCGATGGGTGTCTTTGACTGTCTTATGGGTGTCTTTGACTGTCCTTTATGGGTGTCTTTGACTGTCCTTCTGCAACAGTTTGGCGTGGCGTCGCTTCAAGCCGGATACCACCAAGGTGATTGGGAAATGTTTCAGGTTGCGATTAGAGGCTATCCGAAAAGCACGTTTACGCTACAAGACGGTACTTGAACAGGGGATAAGTTGGCTTCGGTTCGAGTCGTTTAAGCATCAGGTGTATGGCGCTCATGCGGACCATGGATTCACTTGAATCGAGTCGGCGTTCGTAATCCTTGCTCAAGCGGCGTGACCGTCCTTGCCACGCAAAGGTGCGTTCGACCACCCATGCTTGGGCAACAACACAAACCCCTTTGCTTCCTTGGGACGACTGACGATCTCCAATTGCCACGGTAGATGTCGCTGCTTCGCTTTCCACTCGTTGAGCGCATGATTGTGATACTTGCTGTCGGCCCACACCACTTGCAGTCGCGGATAGTCTTGGCGTCGCAGTTGCGCGAGCGCCGCCGGGGCCGCCGCGGCATCGTCGATCGCGGCGCTGGTGACAACCACCGCCAACAGCAGTCCCAGCGTGTCCACGCAAATATGCCGCTTCCGGCCCGTGATTTTCTTGCCGCCGTCGTAGCCGCGCTCTCCTCCTTGCTCGGTGGTCTTCACCGATTGGCTGTCAATGCTGGCGGCACTGGGGGTGGGCTCTCCGCTGGGAGCGGTTTGCTCACGCACCGCGTGCCGCAGGATGTCCAACATCTGTTGCCAAGTCCCATTGTCACGCCACGCCGAGAAGTATTCATACACGGTACTCTTGGGAAGCAAGTCGTGTGGAAGCATATCCCACTGGCAGCCGCTCCGATTGAGGTACAGCATGCTGTTGATGACCTCCCGCATGTTGACCCCTCGCGGGCGACCACCAGATTTAGCCGGCGGGATTACCAGTTCCATCAGTTCCCATTGCTCATCGGTCAAATCGCTCGGGTACTTATTGCGTGTGTTGGCTTCCATGCCGGTGCTCCTGGGTGTCGAAGAGGAAGCACGCAATATCCATCACCACTCAACTTTACGCCAAGATCACTTTTCGGATAGCCTCTTAGAAAGAACATCCCCAGCGTCAGTAGCATCGTTAATCAAAGCCTGTTCCATAACGGCATTGTGGGCAGTGTTCCGGCCGGCAACGGCGGTTCGCTGTATCTTATTGGGACCGGCGATACCTTAGGAAGTGCCGTTTGGCAACCGGATCCGTTCTATAAATCGGCCTGGGAATCGCCGTTTACAGTAACAGCATCCCAGCATTACTATGCCCAAACGCTAATGTGGTTCCCAACAGGACCCGGCCAGTCAAATACCGCCCAAGACCAGGATTACGTACAAGTCAGCTACGGTACGCACCCAAACATTTACGTGGCAGAAGGGAGCCATGCGCTGTACTTCCGAGCCGGGACATTTAACGTGGACTTTACACCACACTTCGGCACGCAAATACAGTATTCGCCACCTTTTGGCGTTGTGAACGACGTAACAGTTGACAATACGCTTCCGCCTTATAACCTGACACCAATTGCACAGCCCACCGTTAATGGCCAAAACACAGACATGCGTCTGAATTGGCTTGGGTTGTGGGGAGATTCTATGATACCGTTCCAAAACCCGAACGGGCCCGAAAGTCCGGCGTATAGATACGAGACAAGTGGAGATAGTATCATAAACATGCTAAAGGACCCCGCTTCCTTCAATAATAACTATCTTAAGGGGAATCAGACGCAATACCGTACCACATAGGAGATGTAGTCATGCTTAGGAAGGGCTATTGGCTTTCAAGCGTTCTAATTGTATTGCTTGATGTGGCTGGGTATGGAATGGGCAATTCTGCTAAATGCCAAGAATACCGAATTGAGTACAAACCAACCTCTCCAGAATGGTTGACGTATCTTCAGATTGCATTCGGCCCAGACCAATCAACTCCGATCGAACCATCTCATGGGCCGACATTTCTTATCATGAGGACTAATCGGGGCAATGGGCAAAGCGAACTTGTGATTCAGTACCTATTATTGCGCAAGTTTTTGTTTGGGGGGGGCGTATCGGAAGCCGTGATTGACGAATTGTCTATGCCGACAATCGCGGCAAATCACCGCGGGCTTGGGAAGGCACTAGCCCTTAACCAAGCGTAGCCCCTTGGGCATTTTCGGAGGCGGCGCAAAAAAACTCGAAATCCTTCGGTGATTTCCGGCGTATTAGTGATTGTCAGAAAACAACACGCCGCAACTCAAGGAGGATTTCGAGTGAATGCCAGTATCCGCAAATCCCTGGCCCGATGCAAGCGTCGCATCCAGCACCGGTTGCGTCTGAAGCAGTGGCCCGACCAGCCGCGGCCCATGTTCCAGGCCAGCAACATCCGCTATGAGCGTGCCGAGCGCACACGCGGCTTGGCGGCGGGCGGCATTGGCGCAATCCACCTGCTGGCTCAGCGGGTGGGCCTGGTCCAGGAGATCGACCGGCGTCTGCACCTGCTGAAATATCATCGTCCGTATCATGAAAGCGATCATGTGTTGAACATCGCCTACAACCTGCTGGCCGGCGGTTCGCGATTGGAACATTTGGAACTGCGGCGCAACGACGAGGTGTACCTGGACGCGCTGGGCGTCAGCGCATTCCCGATCCCACCACGGCGGGCGACTTCTGTCGCCGCTTTACGCTCGATGACGTGGACGATTTGACCACGGCCATCAACCAGACGCGGCTCAACGTCTGGCGACAACAGCCCGACAGCTTCTTCGACGAGGCGACCTTGGACGCCGACGGCACCATCGCCGCGACCACCGGTCAGTGCAAATTCGACATGGACATCAGCTACGACGGCCAGTGGGGCTATCATCCGCTCATCGTATCGCTAGCCCAGACGGGCGAGCCGTTGTTCCTCGTCAATCGCCCCGGCAGCCGACCGAGCCACGAAGGGGCAGCACACTGTTTGGACCGGTCGATCGCGCTGTGTCGGCAGGCCGGCTTCCAGAAAATCACCTTGCGCGGCGACACGGATTTTACGCAAACCGTCCACCTGGATCGCTGGGACGCGGCGGGCGTGGAGTTCGTCTTCGGCATCGACGCCATGCCGAATCTGCTGGAAATCGTCGAGCAATTGCCCCCATCCGCCTGGCTGCCGCTCGAACGCCCGCCCAAGTATGAAGTGCGCACCAAGCCGCGGGCCAAGCCCGAGAACTATAAAGAAGAGATGGTCATTGCGCGGGAGTTCGAGAACATCCGCTTGCTGCGGGAAGATGTTGCCGAGTTCGACTACCGGCCCGTCGCCTGCCGCAAGACCTATCGCGTGGTCGTGGTTCGCAAGCACTTGTCGCACAGCAAGGGTCAGCAGTGGCTGTTCGATGATACCAAGCCGCGATTCTACCTGG
Source organism: uncultured Planctomycetia bacterium (assembly GCA_963807715.1). Taxonomy (GTDB): domain Bacteria; phylum Planctomycetota; class Planctomycetia; order Pirellulales; family PALSA-1355; genus CAWECK01. The sequence continues at coordinate 393,470 of CAWECK010000002.1, read as the reverse complement.
CCAATGACCGAGACAGCTTGCCGGCGGCCGTGGTGCGCAAGGCGAACCGGCGTTGCAACCAGGAGAATCTGATTGCCCAGTTGAAGGGCGGCGTGCGGGCGTTGGACATGCCGGTCGACAATCTGGTGAGCAATTGGGCCTACATGGTGATGGCCGCGTTGTCTTGGACGCTCAAGGCCTGGTCGGCGCTGCTGCTGCCGGAGACGGGCCGCTGTTCGCACAAGCTCCAGAGTGAAAAGCTGGCGCTGTTGAAGATGGAGTTCAAGACGTATGTGAACGCCTGGATGCAGATGCCCTGTCAGATCATCCGCGGCGGACGGCGAATCGTCTACCGGCTATTGTCGTGGAATCCGTGGCAAGCGGCGTTCTTGCGGTTGGTCGACCGTTTGCAGCGACCGCTACGATGTTAGCACGGAATAACTTGAAGCCGGAGTCTGGACGCTCCGGTCCGCCGCGGCCCCTAAGTACGAGAAAGATTCCTGCTGATGCCCGATCCGACAACCCGAAGCCTTTCGCCGTCGCCGCTAGGCGTCCGCAGGCTGACGCTGCGCCGCCACGGGCTACGGAAACTCCCACAACAAACCCTTCCGCGTTCGCTTGTTTAAGGACTAGCAGACGGTAACGGCACCATTCTTTGGATGAACTTCGGATTTCCGCCAGTGGGACCTCCGAAGCCAGTAGCGGTCGGCGATACGTGGATAGCACCGTGCCATCACCCAGGAACTATCGAAGCCGGTCGGACGCCGAGCTTCCCGGCAGATATCGACATAGTATACACACTGCGAGAAGTCCGTACGATTGCCGGGACAGCGGTGGCTGTTATCGACGCAAAATGGGAACACCCGTTTGAACCGTACTACGATCCGCGTCGCGGTCAAACGAAGGTGCTTGGTTCGTATCGTGGCAGCATGTCAATCTATTTTTCTATTGACAAAGGCTATTTCCTTTCGTTGGAACATAAGGAGGAGTTCAGTATCGCTGGGAATCGCATACGAGGAAATGAAACGAAACATATTTACAAGTTAATTTCGCCTCCGCTAACGACCGTCGGGAAACCTGCCGCTGAGCCGAGTAAGCAGGCGCCGCTCTTGCAGCCAATGCCGCGCTTCCGACAATCCTGACGAGAGGCGACGCACCAATCCTCGTCGCCCCCCACTCGACAAGAACCACCCCCCATAGGCTCCAGTCGCGCCAGATGTGTCCGCACGGCTCAAGTTCCCCTGTAGCTTGGACAGTATGCGCAGTGTCATTGGGCACTTGAAAAGGGTGTCTGCGTCCAGCGAATCGTTAGTGGACAAGAGTCAATCTGGCATCGCCAAGGACACCAAAGCAGACACCCAGCTATTTCGACACCAAAGCAGACACCCAGCTATTTCGGGCGAGTGCTAATGTCAAATGTGGGTGTCTTCGAATGTCTTTGGGTGTCTTCGAATGTCTTCTTCGAATGTCTTCAGTACCGATGTCGCGATTTCTGCGGAAGTGAACCGCTGGGCATCGGGACGGGGTGGGGGTGGGGTTAAATCGCGTGATGGATACACGGGACCACCCATCCCCATCGTGTCTACCAGTATCGACGCGCTTGGGTCAGTTTTTGCATCCGGCCGACGCGGGGATGGGGTTAGTTCCTCTTCGATGACCACGGCACCCGTGGCCGGCAGCACGCCGAAGGGCATACTCGACGAGGATCGGCTTTTACTGTTGATACAATTCTAGTACACCTAATTCGATCAGAATAATCCAGCCGTCAGCCTCTCGCCGTTTTAACTCGATTCGGACTTCTATCCCATCACGTCTATCAACACACGCCGTATCGAAATCCGACTCAGTAAGAGACGCCAGCTTTGCTGTTAAAACAGGCGTTATCTCACAGATTTTATGAGAATCCAGCATTTCGGCGATGCTGGCCACCATCTCCTTCGTCTTCAATAATGACTGGGGGGCGTCGAGAGGAAGAACCTGGATTTCACGAAGCCTTCCCTGCGTCATCCAGACAGTCGTCATCTTAGAATTGATAACAACAACTTCGTCGGTTATGTGAATTCTGGCGGTACACGGGATGTCACGACAGCACATTAGAATACGATCGGTCGATGCTTGCCTCCAGCCGGGTAAATCGTTCGGCTCAAGCTTATGACCTAGCCACAATTCGACAGTTGAACTTTGCATCGTCGATTCGAGTCGCTCACCGCATCCAGCCATCGTGGCAAAAAACAGGACAAATAAACACGTGTAGTACATACGAGCCTCAGTTGGTGGCCCCTGCCTTAACAAATCGCTTCATGTCGTCCATCACGTTTTGCGGAGAGTTGTCCACCCTATTTAAGTAGGCCGGCAGCATTGACGAGTCAATCCATTGCCAACGATCAACGAAAACCCCAAGGTTGCCATTTGGAACTATCACAGAAAACTTGTTCTTGTCGCCCGGGATTGGTGAATCGAAAACCAATCCGGATAGTGCATCAGCTTTGATTCAATTCCAGACACCCAGCCATTTGCGCGGAGCACACAAACGATATGGGATCGATCCACTGTTCTTAGGTTGTACGTCCAGCAGCCGCTCACCGCAGCATCATAGCCGGTCACGGGCGCGATCGGAAGATTCTCGACCACCCCAGAGCGCCGGGGACCGTGCCCAGTGAATGCATCGCGCTGGCCATGCAAGAATGCTATTGGCCGAAAGCCAACCGACTGCGGCTGAGCCCGTGCAGCCAGCGCTGGCCGCGACGCTTGGCAAACCGCCTCAGGCTCGCCTGCGCTCCCCACCGCCCGGTGAAACCAGCGGCCGAACTGGGCCACCGTTTCGGACCAATGCGCTACGCTCACGTGCAGCCGCTCCAGAATCGGAGCCAAGCGAGCGGGAATGGCGTCCGCCTTGTCGCGCCGCAGTTGCCGGCCGGTCCAATCGAGCAACTGCAAGTAGTCGTCCAACAACAACGGCAGAAAGCCCCGATCCGATGCGCGTCGCGGCAATTCGCAGCAGGCGGCACCGCTGTTGTGCACGGGCAGTGCCGGCGCAGCCAACGGGATCGGCGACAACCAGCCGTCGCGTGGGGACGTGAGCGGGCGCCGCGGCAAATCGGTTCTGGAGGGCGGGACGCACGGCTCAACCCTTGCGGCGCGCTCCGCCTGGCGGGCGGCGATCCGCTCGAACGCCCCGGTGAACTCCGAAACTTCCGGCGTGGCTGCGATGCCGGCCCGAATCGGGTTCAAATCGACATAAATGCTGCACGCCAGCACTGCCGCTTCGTCGAGCAACGCCTGACACTTGAACCGCCCTTCCCAAAATCGACCCGTGCAGCCATCTTCGCGATTCGCCCGACGGGCGATCGGCTCGCTCAAGCAACGCATGAACCACGACAAACTGGCCAACCGACCACGACGTTCGGCCAGTAACATTGGGTCGGCCCTGAGAGCCCGCAATTCGTGAGGCTCAGGCGTGGCCGGATCTCCGTCTTCATCCCGGCACTGGGGAAACAATTGCCACCAGCGGCGGGCGATGGTCTCGTCGTCCCATCGGTCAGCCAGGTCGGGTCGAATCCGCAACACCAGGTGCAGGTGATTGGCCATCACGGTGAAGCCAAGGACATCGACGGCGAACAAGCCGGCGAGCGTTTCGAGCCGCTGGCGAATCCACGTCCTGCGGTGTTCGAACGAGCGGCCTGTGAGGGGATCTTGGCCGCAGAGAAAGGCCCTCCGCACGCAGCGATTGATGCAATGATAGATTCCGACGGCGGCCGGTTCGACGATCTGGCAGCGGGCGTAAGCGGGCATGGGCCAACTCCTGGGGCGACCGCCGAAATATACATTCGTACACTACCATGTCAATCCCCGTCAAAAAAAAATTATTGCCAGGCAATAGGCCACGGAATCGATGGGTGTCTTTGACTGTCAGCGCAATAGGCCACGGAATCGATGGGTGTCTTTGACTGTCTTGACGGAATCGATGGGTGTCTTTGACTGTCTTGACTGTCTCTTTTATGGGTGTCTTTGACTGTCCTTTACAGGCGACACCGGAATCGTTTACGGACAGAAGAACGTTTACTTGGCCTATGCCGGGCAAGGTGCATCGTCGGCTTTTGTCAATGGTGAACCGGGCGAAAGCGGGCAGTTGGACGTCACCGGTATCGTTATCGACTGGTACGCGACTGGTGATCGCCAATTTTCGCTGAAGCCAGATGGAACGGCGCCGATGGGCAGTTTACTGTCTCGGTGTACGATGCAATGGTTCATCTCTCGGGTGATCTCCCGACGGAATTACAGTAATCCTCTGACCGATCCCAATGGTCGCTATATGAAAGGAAGGCTGCGAACATGAGAGCCCGCTATCGTGTATTCACGTCCTGCATTGCGTGGCTTTTAGCAGGAACCGACGGCGCGGCGATTTCGAGCCCGCCCCCGCCCCTATACTGCATATACTCTCCTGCTGAGCCGGGCGTTCCCACTCGGGAACCTCATTTTCAACTGATGTCACGCGGCCGAGTGTATTTTAAAGTAGTGATGACTATACGGAAATACAACGACGCCGAGAAGGTGTTAACGCGATCTCCGTTTGAGTCGACGCCGGAATGGGTCTTCAAACTCGAAAAAGCCGAGGATGGGCAAACCCGCATTAGGCTAAGCCTTAACCAAGCGTACCCGGCGCGGCTTTTGGCGAAGAAGTTTTGAGAAAACGAAATCCCTCGGCGTTTTTGCGGTGTTTCAGAAGTGTCAAGCTCTGCAACATCACAACCGCGGAGGGATTTCGAGTGAACGCCAAGATACGCCGTCAACTGCGGGCTCGCAAGCAGCGGATCGAGCGACGCCTGGATAAATCGAAACTGGGCGATTGCACGCAGCCGGTCATGTCCGCTGCCAACATTCAGTTCGACGTTGCCGAACGGACGCACGGCATGAGCTACGGCGGCCTGGGCGCGATGGTGCTGTTGGTCCGGCGATTGGGTTTGGCCGAGGCCATCGATCGACGACTGCGCCTGCTGAAGATTCATCTGCCGTATCACGAGAGCGACCACGTGCTGAATCTGGCCTATAACGCGCTGTGCGATGGTCGCTGTCTGGAAGACCTCGAACTGCGCCGCAACGACGAAGTGCATCTCGACGCGCTGGGCGCGCGGCGCATCCCCGACCCGACCACGGCCGGCGATTTCTGCCGCCGCTTCGCGGAGCACGACATTCGGGTGTTGCAGGACATTTTCGACGAGACGCGAAAGAAGGTATGGAAGGAGCAGCCGCCGGAGTTCTTCGACGAGGCCCGCCTCGACATGGACGGCACGTTCGTCGTCACCGGCGGCGAGTGCAAGCAAGGCATGGACATCAACTACAAGAATCAGTGGACCTACCATCCGCTGGTCGTGTCGCTGGCCAACACTGGCGAAGCGTTGTCGATCGTCAATCGCTCGGGCAATCGGCCCAGCCATGAAGGGGCGGCCGACGAAGTCGATCGCCTGCTCGACGTCTGCTTTGCCGGTGGCTTTCGCAAGGTCCTCTTGCGCGGAGACACCGACTTCTCGCAGACCAGGCATCTGGATCGCTGGAGCGCGGACCCGCGAGTGCGTTTCATCTTCGGCATGGACTGCACCGCCAACTTGCACATTCTGGCCGACGATCTGCCGCTGGCGGCCTGGAAACTGCTGAAACGGCCGAAACGTCACCAGGTCAAGACCAAGCGGCGCAAGCGGCCCGCGAACGTCAAAGCCGCCATCGTGCGCGAGCGCGAGTTCGAGAACATCCGCTTGGAAAGCGAGGAGGTGGCCGAGTTCGATTACCGGCCCACGGCTTGCAAACGGACCTATCGCATGGTGGTGGTGCGAAAGAACCTGACGCGTGAGAAAGGCAAGCAGCGATTGTTCGACGACTATCGCTACTTCTTCTACATCACGAACGATCGGCGACAGTCGGCCACCGCGATCGTGCTGGAAGCCAACGATCGTTGCGATCAGGAGAACCTGCACGCGCAACTCAAGGGGAGCGTGCGGTCCTTGACCGCGCCGGTCGATTCGCTGTTGAGCAACTGGGCTTACATGGTGATGACCTCGTTGGCCTGGAACTTGAAGGCGTGGTTCGCGTTGTCATTGCCGGAAACGGGCGCGAATGCCGAGCAGCGTCGCAACGAGAAGCGAACCGTACTGCGGATGGAGTTTCGCACGTTCGTCAACGCCCTGGTGCGTCTGCCATGCCAGATCGTGCGAACTGGGGGCCGATTGGTCTATCGTTTATTGGCCTGGAATCGATGGCAAGAAGTATTGTTCCGCGCGGTTGATGCGCTGCGTCATCCGCTACGCTGCTGAGGCCTGAGCGCTGCGGGCATCGCGCGGCCGTTGCTCGCAGCGACGAATCGAAACCGGAGTCCGGATGCTCCGGTCCGCCGCGGCCCCTGAGTGCGAGAAAGAATCCTGCCGATGCCCGATCCGACAACCTGAAGAATTACAACGCCGCGCGAGCCGGCCGCGCTCACGCTGCGCTGACACCGGCAGAAAAAAACTCCAGGCGAAACCCTTCCGCGTTCGCTTGTTTGAGGGCTAAGGGACACGGGTGGTTATTTGGGCGCCGATTACCAGACCGATCCACCAACTGTCGTTGAGCGGCCTGAGCCAGATGACTCATCCAATTGGCGGATCATTCCAGACGGCGAGCCGTGGCGGGTCGGGGAAACGTCCTGGCACCAGCAGTCCTTTATTCAGAGCATCGGCCCGCATGATAAGAAACTATGGCTGTCGATCGACACCAATCCAGTCCTTGTACGCACTCCTAAAGACGGCGATTACATCCATGAATACCGAAAAGCGGTGCTGTCCGAAAAAAAGACGATATTCGATGTAATGCAGCGACCAATTAGCAAATAATCCTGTCTTTCCCCAAAATCCGACTGAGAATCTGGGTAAGGTATCCTCGTCCAACGAATCGTTGGTGAACAAGCGTCGGCGCGGCTCTCGTCTGGTTTTTGGCAGTTTAGGCTTGTCCTTACCAAAAACTCAGTCTGAGGATTTGGGCAAGGGAGCGGCTCGGACTCTTGCGGGATGCCCCAAAATTTGAGCTGGTCAGGCACTGGTCGAGAGTGAGAACACCCGGTGGGACCATCACGGCGCGCCAGGCGATCGCCGGGACCCCACGATTTGCGGTCAACCCTAACGAGAACTTCCATGGCTCGATCGAGATCATGCCGTCTCGTAGCTTGAGTGCGTCAACGATGACGTAATCGCCCACAGTAATGCCTCGTGGACGTTTCACCCCCATGATGCCGCTGGGCAAGCAAAGTTTTTCCGGTCTAGTCGCATACTAGGTGAAGACTTTCGGAGGAAGCCCATGAAGAAAATTCTGTACCGGACCTCGGTGTCCTCGCTATTGGTGTGGTTCGCTTCAGTCAGCTATTATGTTGCCGCATCCGATGCAATTAAGGAAAAGGGTTCGATTACCTATAAGTTTCATTTCGACGCGGCGGTCGAAAACTCCTTGCAGTTTCCGTCGCGAGCGATAAGTCCGGACGGAAAATTTGTGCTGCGAGGCGAAGACTATGGTCCTAAAGGGCTACCTGTATCATTCCGGCTCTATGAGGCGGTTACCAATACGCCCGTGGGGCCAACGATTTCTTCCGGCAAGAGAACTACTGCTCTTGCGGTTGCCCCGGATAACCAGACGATCGCAATTTGCCCGTATTACATACTCGATTCGGGCGGGGAAGTCTGCGTGTATGACGGGAAAACTGGAAAAAAGATTTCATCTTACGGGGCGGGAGCAATCAAGAGCGTAGAGTTCGAGGCGGACAGCAAGACAGTGAAAGTCGTTTCCGGACGAGTTCCCAAAGGTTAGGAAGGATTCGGCGGATTGAGAGGCCTGTCCTTCCCAAAACTCCGTCTGAGAATTGGGTGTGTCGTCGTCCAGCGAATCGTTGATGGACAAGCATTGACGTGGCGACCGGAAGATTTGGGGGATTTTGACGCGGCAAGTTCCGCCGGTTCGCGTTTTTCCGAGCGGCCACCGCGACTCGTCCTCGCCAATTCGGCGGCGGGGGCGTCTCTGTCGGTCCCACAGGCGCACCCTGGGCGCAGTCGGCTGTAATCGCTAGCAACCTGAGCTACGCCGCGCGCCGGAGTGTCCTTGCCAAAAACTTCGTCTGAGAATCTGGGTAAGGGCGTGGCTCCGACTCGCATGGCATGTGCGGCACATTTGGGGCGTGCTTCGTGGCGCGTTGGAAGCGAAAAACAAGTTGGAACGGCCCGTTTTTCGTTGGCGGTGTGCAGTCCTCCCGCAATCGTCCTTGGGCGAGACAGAGATTCGGGCGTCAGGCCGCACGGGTGTATCGGTGGTGCAAGCCACCAACGTGCGGAATGGCGATCACCTGGCCCCGCTCCGGTGGCTCGACTTTGCGCGGCGTCGGCGGCTCGATCGAGATCATGCCATCTCATAGCTTGAGTGCGTCAACGATTACGTAATCGCCTACAGTAATGCCTCGTGGAACGTTTCACCCCCACGAAGCCGCGGGGCACGCAATTTGTTTTTGGTCTTTGCGTGCATTAGAGTGTAAAACTTCGGGAGTAAGCCCATGAAAACAATGCTGTACAGGGCGTTGATGTCGGCGTTATTGGCGTCGTTCGCTTCGGTCAGCTATTGCATGCCCGGGCCGATGAGGTCATCAAGGAGGATGGTTCGATTAGCTATAGGATTCATTTTGAAAAGGGGGTCAACAAGTCGTTGCAGTATCCGTCGCAGGCGATCAGTCCGGACGGAAAAGTCGTGCTCGCGCGGAAGCGCATGGTCCAAAAGGACGACCTGTGTCATTTCGGCTCTATGAGGCCGCGACGAACACGCCCGTGGGGCCGGCGATTTCCGCCAGCGCGAGAACTACCGCTCTTGCGGTTGCCCCAGACAACCAGACGATCGCAATTTGCCCGCGTGATGTAGAAGATTTGGGCGGGGAAGTCTGCGTGTATGACGGCAAAACTGGAAAAAAGATTTCTTCTTGGGCGACGGGGTCAATTAAAAGTGTAGAATTTGAGGCCGACAGCAAGACACTGAAAGTCGTTTCCGGACGAGTTCCCAAAGGTTAGGACGGATTCCACGTCGTCGTTCTACAGGGTCAAAAAAGTCAGGCAGCCATAATTTCACGGCTTTCGCGTAGTTTGCGAGCCATGACACTTCAGGGTGTCCTGTCCTTCCCAAAAACTCCGTCTGAGAATCTGGGTAAGGGCGTGGCTCGGACTCACATGGCATGCGCGCACATTTGTGGCGCGTTGGAAGCGAAAAACAAGTCGGAACGGCCCGTTTTTCGTTGGCCGTGCGCAAGTCCTCCCGCAATCGTCGTTGGGCGGGACAGAGATTCGGGCGTCAGGCCGGGTAGTGTCCGTCAAGATGCGCACATTGTTTTTTAGGCAGAGCTAGGTTGGCAGGGATTCCTCGTAGTCTTCGTCGGTCTGCTTCCCCCTAGGGGGAAGTTCGGTTGTGATGGTTACGCCGTTGCCGCCAGTGGTGCGTCCTCCACGGGTTCTCGTAGTCGTTCCATGTCCAGGTAACATCGCGTGCCCCACTTCGTACCGGCGATGTGACGTAGCCGCGCCGCGACCAGCATCAAAGCACTGCGTCCATCCGGGAACGCGCCCACCACACGGGTTCGCCTGCGAATCTCACGCATGATTCGTTCCAACACGTTGTTGGTTCGTAGCCGTGTCCAGTGCTCGCGCGGGAAGGCCATGTACGAAAGGGTTTCGTCGTGGCCCAAACGCACGATCTCGGCCGCCTGGCCCAAACGCAGCGCCGTTAGTTTGGCGACCACGGCCTGAGCTTTCTCCCGGGCAGCCTGGCGATCTTCCTGACCATGAATCGCCTTGAGCATCGCCGCCACTTATTTCCGCTTGCTCTGCGGGACCACCGTGAACACATTGCGATAGAAATGTACCGTGCAACGCTGCCAGGCCGCCTCCGGAAAGAACTCGGGCAAGCACTCGACCAGGCCAAGGCTCTTGTCCGAAGTGATCAGCCGCACCCCGGCGCTCTTTCAAGTGGCGTAGAAAACCGCGCCAGCTCTCCTTGTCCTCCTGCAGCCCCTCGGCCACTCCCAAGATCTCCCGGTAACCATCGCTCCGCACGCCGATCGCCACCAGTACCGCCACATTCTTCACCTCGCCGCCCCACGAACGCTTCAGCCAGATCCCGTCCAGGAACACATAGGCGTGTTCCCCTTCCAGCGGACGATTGCGCCAGGCTTCGATCTGCGTGTAAATCTTCTGATTCAGCTCGCTGACCGTGCTGGGACTGACTCGCTCGCCCCACAAGGCTTCGGTGATGTCCTCCACTCGCCGCACGCTGACGCCGGCCAGGTACATCTCGACCAGCGCTTCCTCGACGCTGCTTTCGCGACGGCGGTAACGCTCGATGATCTGGGTCTCGAACGGCAGGCTTCGCAGCCGCGGCACCTTCAGGTCCACCTCGCCCGCCTTCGTCAGCAACTTGCGGCGGTAGCTGCCGGCCCGGCTGTCCACACGATCCGGCGACCGCTCGTAGCGAGCCGAAAAGCACCAAAGCAGACACCCAGCTATTTCGGGCGAATGCTAATGTCAAATGTGGGTGTCTTCGAATGTCCCTTCTGGGTGTCTTCGAATGTCCCTTCTGCTCTAATTATGGTAGCTGCTTCGCCTACGTCAACCCGGCATGTTCGGTCACAAAGCCATGAAACCAATCCCCAGAATAGTTGGCCCATTTTTGGCACTTGCTCCTTGGCTGCTGACTACGTGCTTCATCGGTGCGGAGATCGTTCGAGACTTTGACCTTCGGCCAATCCGCAGCCTCGAAGAGGTGGATGGTAGGTGGGAGATGGCCCCCAAAAGCGTCGGACTATTTGAGGGCGATTCAATGCTCTTTACACACGGGAAGTGCCGGCATAGCCAATATACTTGCGCGCGCCCACCGGCCTTGAAAGAGCCGATCGAGTTCGACGCGGAGTTGATTGGCGGAACATTGGTTTTTAAGACCGAAAATCCGCACGTAATCGCTAGGAAATGGCACTTAGCGTCGCTGGGCGAATACAAATGTCTGGTGTGCCTCACGACTAGCGAACAAGCACCGTTTCAGGCCAATACCACTGTGTTTTACCACTGGCAGAACGATGGCAAAGAAATACCGAAGACCGAGCGGCCTGCGGAAAAGTTCAAGAAGCGATTCGCTCCCGTTCGGTGACTACGGCCGTCCGAGGATTTCGGGGATTCTCGATTTCAAACTGGCCCACTACTGGGAACCGCAATTTGTTGACGTTCCTGGCCTCGCCGGATTAAGTTAGTACATCCGTCCCGCGCGTCCCCGCCACCCTGGCAGACGATTCCGATGAGTCATTTTCCTGGCTTTACCTCGCGTCGTGAGTTTTTGCGCCAATCCGGCGCGGGCTTGGGGGCTGTGGCACTGGCCACCTTGCTACGGAAAGACGGCTTGGCCAATCCCCAAACGGCAGCCTCGACCGGGACCGACTTTCCGCCGCGCGTGAAGCGGGTCATCTTTTTGTTCATGCATGGCGGGCCGAGCCATGTCGATCTGTTCGATCCCAAGCCGGACCTGATCAAGTACGCCGGCCAGCCGTTGCCCGAGAGCTATGGCATGGTGATGACCCGGCGCAAGGTGGCCACGCAATCCGCTGCTGCCGCCGGTCAAGCCGTTTCGCCCGCGCGGCCAGTCGGGGATCGAGATCAGCGACTTTCTGCCCGACATCGCGGCATTGCGCGACGACCTGTGCGTGATTCGCTCTTGCCACGGCGACAGCGTCAACCATCCGCAGTCGGTCTACCAGATGAACACCGGCTCGATCCTGATGGGCAAGCCGAGCCTGGGGAGTTGGGTCAGCTACGGGCTGGGGAGCGAGAACCAGGACATGCCGGCGTTCCTGGTGCATGCCCGACCCGGGCGGCGGCTTGAAAGGGGGACCGGCGGCCTGGAGCAACGGCTTTCTGCCGGCCGTGCATCAAGGCACGCCGTTGCGGGCCGGAGCCAGTCCGATTCTGAACCTGCGGCCGCCGCTGACGATCTCGCCGGCCCGAGCAGCAGCGGGCAACGCTCGACTTCATTCAACGGCAGAACGCCGAGCATCTGGCCGGTCGCGCCAGGACGACGACGAACTTTCGGCCCGGGCCAAGGCCTATGAGCTGGCGTTTCGCATGCAGTCGGCCGCGCCGGAGCTGGTCGATTTGTCGCAAGAAACCGGCCGAGACGCAGCGACTGTACGGCATCGACGAGAAAGAGACCGCCGAGTTCGGCACGCGCTGCCTGCTGGCCCGGCGGCTGGTCGAAAAGGGCGTGCGGTTCGTTCAGCTCTACTCGGGCGACACCAACGGCTGGGACGCGCACAACGACGTGGCCAAGAACCACGCACGCTATTGCCGCCGCACCGATAAGCCGGTCGCCGGCCTGCTGACGGATCTGAAGCGGCGCGGCCTGTGGGACGACACGCTGGTGATTTGGGGAGGCGAATTCGGCCGCATGCCGATGAGCGAAAGCGGCAGCGGCCGCGATCACAATCCGTGGGGCTACACCATGTGGCTGGCCGGCGGCGGCGTGCGCGGCGGCATGGCCTACGGCGCGACCGATCCGCTGGGCCTGCGGGCCGAGCAGGACAAAGTTCACATCCACGACCTGCACGCCACGATCCTGCACTTGCTTGGGCCTGGACCACGAGCAGCTGACCTTCTTCACAACGGCCGCGACGAACGCTTGACCGACACCGCCGGCCGCGTGATTAAAGAGATTCTGCACATGAACGAGTCCGTTTTGCAGGCACATCCGACGGCCTTCTGCTACTGGTTGATGCTTTGCTGCGTGGCGGCAAGTATGGTACGCCAGGCAGGCGGCAGCCGAGCCGGCCAAGCCGGACGCCGATCCGGACGAGCCCCTGCAGACGGAACCGAAAGTGCGCACGGGGTCCGCCGGCCAATCGGCAGATCGAACTGCACGAAAAGCCGCTCACCGATGCAGACCGCGACATTGGGCCTTTCAACCGCTCATGCGGCCGGAGCCGCCGGATGTAGCGAATGTCGAGTGGTGTAGCAGTCCGATCGATCGGTTTATTCTGGCCCGGCTGGAGCACGAGCAACTCGTACCGCAGCCGCCGGCCGATCGTCGCGCGCTGCTGCGCCGCGTGACGTTTGATCTGACCGGCTTGCCGCCGACGCCCGCGGAAATCGGCGGCCTTTCTTGGCCGACGAATCGCCGCAGGCCTACGAGCGCGTCGTCGATCGGCTGCTGGCCTCGCCCAGCTACGGCGAGCGTTGGGCGCAGCATTGGCTCGACCTGGCGCGCTTCGCCGAGACCGACGGCTTCGAGCACGACAAGGTGCGAGCCGCAGGCCTGGCGCTATCGCGATTGGGTCATCGAGGCCTTGAACGACGATCTGCCGTCGATCGAGTTCATCCAACTGCAAATCGCCGGCGACGAGCTTCGGCCCGACGATCCGCAGGCGGCCATCGCCACCGGCTTTCTGCTGGCCGGCCCCGACATGCCGGACATCAATCTCAAGGAAGAGCGCCGCCACATGGTGCTCAACGAGATCACCTCCACGGTCGGTTCCGTGCTGCTGGGCTTGCAACTCGGCTGTGCCCAATGCCACGACCATAAGTACGACCCCATCAGCCAGGCCGATTTCTATCGCTTGCGGGCCGTGTTCGAAGCGGCCGACGTGTTCGGCGGCTCGCCTGAGGGCCGAGTGCTGCAAGAAAAGCAAAGTGGTGCCCGTCAGCCATGTGATGCTCCGCGGCGATTTTCGCCAGCCGGGGCCGACCGTGGAGCCGGCCTTTCCGCGGATCGCGAATCCGTGGGACGACAAAATTTCCACCGTTGCCGCGGAGAAGCAGACTGCGGAGAAGAATGCCGCGGAGACCAGCGGAGCGGTCGTCGCACCGCGTTAGCGCCGCTGGCTGACGCGGCCCGGATCATCCGCTGACGACCCGGGTGATGGTGAATTGGCTCTGGCAGCAGCATTTCGGCCACGGCCTATGCCGCACGCCGAGCGATTTCGGCGTGATGGGAGACGACGCCCAGCCATCCGGAGCTGCTCGATTGGCTGGCGAGCGAGCTGAGCCGGCAAGACTGGAGCATGAAACGGATGCACCGGCTGCTGGTCACGACGAGCGTCTACCGTCAGTCAACCGGCATCGCGGCGGCAGAGTGGACGCCGGCTCAGACGGGCACCGCAGCCGCGAATTTGGCAACGGGCCTGTGGCGGCCGACCCGCAAAATCGCTGGCTGGCGCGGATGAACCGGCGGCGGCTGGACGGAGAGGCGATTCGCGATGCCATGCTGGCGGCCGGCGAGCGATTGAGCACGCGGCGCGGCGGCCCGGGCATCATGGCGCCGCTGCCGCAGGAACTGGTGGCGACGCTGCTCAAAGGTCAATGGAAGGAAAGCCCTGATGAAGAGGACCATCGGCGGCGCAGCATTTATCTGTTCGTGCGGCGCAATCTGCGCTATCCGCTGTTCGAGGCCTTCGATCGGCCCGACACGAACGCCAGTTGTCCACGGCGCAATGTCTCCACCACCGCGCCGCAATCGCTATTCATGCTGAACTCGGAGTTCTCCCTGGCAGCGGCGCGCGAGTTGGCCGGCTGCCTGCTACGGCAAGCGGACGCGGACGCCAATTCCAATAGCCCGGCTGCCCGGCTGGGGCGACTTTACCAACGAACTTTGGCGCGCGAGCCGAGCGAGCGCGAAGTCGTAGCGGCTACGAACTTTTTACAGGCCCAGGCCGTGCGGCTCAAGGATACGGCCGCCGACAAGCTGGCGGTTCCGATCTCCGCACCGGCCGATGGCACGACGCCGCAGGAAGCTGCCGCGTGGGTGGACCTGTGTCTGGCGATGTTCAATTTGAACGAGTTCATTTATCTCGATTGACGTCAGCGGCTCGATTATCGTCATCGCGCTGTCGAAATGCCGAACTCTAGGGACGTCGATCATTAGTCGCGGCGTGGTTCGCCCTTTAGTTTACGCTCGGCGGAGGCGGCAATTTCAAGGTGGAATCTGAAGCGATGGACACGGCCTCGGTGTATTCGCGCAGCAGTTCCAGCGTGTTCAAGAACTCTGGCCGGGCGACCAGCGACTTATAATTCTGCGACTTGCCGAGCTGATCGTATTTGGCCACCGCGATTCTCAGGCTATCGAGCCGGGGCTGTTCGGTGGGGTTGTAAACTTCCTTCGGCAGTGCCAGATACCGCTGCCACTCCGGGCTGAGTAGGGACTGAAGCTGCCGGGAGCTGCGATCCAAAGAACCGCGCAGCGCTTCGAGCCGAGTGGGATTGTGTCTTTGAACCGCGGCGGCCTGGGTCGCGGCGTACTCGGCCGCGGCTCCTTGCGAGGCGGTAATCAATTGCAGGTCCGGGGTCAGGCTGACCAGATCCTGCCTCAGCTTGGCGGCCGATTGCGGGATTTGCCGCGGCAGTTCGGAGCTTTGCGAGCCGTAAAAGGCCGCGTGCGACGCGTGGTCGATCTCAAGCACGGAGCCGTCGATCGAGGCTCCCAAAAACAGGCCGCGGCTGCGCGAATAAGATAGGATTTCCGCTTTGAACCGTTCGTCGGTGGCGGCGGCCGCATTGCGGCCAACCGGGCCGGCTGCCGCGGCAATGTCGGCGCCCAGAGTGAATTTGCCTTGCATCAGCCCTTCCACCCCTTTCTTGGTCGTGAAGACCAGCACGACGTCGCTCCCTTGCACGCCGGCTTGCCAGCCCACGCTTCCGCCAGTGAGCGTGACGAACTGCGGCAGGCTCCATTCCCCTTCGCGGTCGCGCACCAGCACCACGCCGTGGCCGCGGCGAGCGCCGGCAATGAAGCCGATCTTGATAACGTCGGGAATGATCGCCACACCTTGAGCCTCGGCCAACAAATGCTCGGGAATCTGCCTGGCCGGGATGGCCATGATTTCAGCGAGCACGAGATCGGCCTGACTGACCGTCTCGTTCGGGTCGCCGGCTGCCACGACTTGGGGCGTGGAAAAACCGCAGGACAGCATCGCCGCGAAAACCCAAAGACGCGCCCTCATAGCCAAACTCCCTCTCAAGAAGCCAACGAGCGACCGGCAGACGCCCGGCCAATAACATCCACGTTGTAGCCGCGCTGTGAAGCGCGCGGCAACCTCGGTTTCCGGCCGCCGCTGGTAAAAGCGAATGTCGGCGTCTCTACGGATGCCCACGGAGAACGGTGCTTGCATGGCACTGCCAGCACTCAAATTCGGCTGGAAAAGCCACTCTGTTTTCGCTAGTCTTCGCGACCCAGCGGGTCCGTCGCGCGTGGGAGAATATTCTCTTTAGAAAACCAGAAGGCTCGCTCGATGAACGGCAAGCGGGCGGCTCGATGGATGATGATTGCGCCTCGACCGCAGGCCAGCACACTCGGACCGGTTTCCACTCCGCGGGAAGGGATTCCCTCTATGGATCGTAGAAAATTCATCTTTCACGGCATAGCGCTGGGGGGCGGTCTGCTGACCGGCTGCCGCGCCAACCAATTTGCCAAAGTTCGCAAGCCGGGTGAAGGGGACATGGTCGGCAGCCACCAGGCTGGGGCCGAAACCTTCAAGCCGTTGGTCGATCAGGCGGTCGGCGAACTGCTGGCCCGTCATGCGCCGCAGGTAGTTCCCGCCGGCACCCTCCCGCCGCCGCCCCTCAAGATCTGCTTCGTGGGCATCGAAAACAAAAGCGCGGAAGAGATCGGCGACTTCAAGGACCAGCTTTTCCAGTGCATCGACACGAAAATCGTCCAGTCGCAAGTGTTTCAGCCGGTGAATAAGCGATTCGTCGACGCCGGCCTGATGGAAACGCGACTTCGTCCGGACCAACTCTTCGTGGCGCAGAACATGCGAGTCTTCGTAGCCGCGATGGAGCAGCAAAGCCAGCCGTTCGACGCCTTGCTCTATGCCACGATCACGTCCGGCACGACGCGCGAAAACAAGGACTATCAGCGAGATTACCTGCTGACGCTGGAAATGATCGACATCCACACCGGCGCGTACGACAAGCAAGCCGCCACGCTCAGCAAGGGCTATTACCATTCGCGTCCCGCAAAATGGCTGAGCTTCACAGGCCTGAAGAACTAAGCCAAGACGACGAAGATTTTTATTAGGAATGCGGGAAGGCAGGAGAAGGATAAGACGCCGCGCCCGAACGAGCTTTGGCACACGCCTAAGAGGCGATTGCTGGATAATTAACTCGCTGCTACGACTTCCTGAATTGGGGTTCGGCGTTGTTTATGTTTCGTCTTGGCTGCCGGGCGCTGTGGTTGATTGCACTGGGGGCGTTGCTCCCCTGCGGTTGCGCCACGTACGCTGACCGGCTGGCCGCGGCGCGACAAGGCTTCAGCGTGGGACAACTCAAGGAAACGGACGAGGTCCTGGTTAAGGCGATGAAGTATCGCCGGGAGCGGGACGTCCTTAAGCTCGATCAATCGATCGTCCTGCTGGCCTCCGGCAAGCCCAGGGACGCCGAGAAGAATCTCCGCGAAATTCGCGATCATTTCGACCACTTGGAGCAGACGGCCGTCGGCGAAAAAGCCGTCTCGATGCTCACCGATTCCACGCACGAAGCCTATGCGGGCGAGGACTACGAGAAAGTGCTGGTGCGGGTATTCCTGGCCCTGTCGAACCTGATGACCGACGGCCAGGACGCGGGTGCCTATGCCCTGCAGGTCACCGATAAGCAACAACAGATCATTGCCGCCGGCAAAGACAAACACAACGACGAAAACCCGAAGCTGGCCTACAAGCAAGTCGCCGTGGGAGCCTATCTGAACGGTGCGCTGCGCGAGGCGACCCACTCGAACTACGACGACGTCGCGCGCTCCTGCACGCTGGTCTGTAATTGGCAGCCC
Source organism: uncultured Planctomycetia bacterium (assembly GCA_963807715.1). Taxonomy (GTDB): domain Bacteria; phylum Planctomycetota; class Planctomycetia; order Pirellulales; family PALSA-1355; genus CAWECK01. Next base: position 375,656 of record CAWECK010000002.1, on the reverse strand, counting down.
GACTTCCCTTTCGGGCCTCAGGATCTCGAACGGGCCAGGCACGGACATCATTCGGCTCCCGGCAACGGCGTGCTGTACGTGTTCGGGTTGGTCGGAGTGGGGCCGCATAAGGAAGAATCAATCGAAGTGGCGAGCAGCGTCTCGCTGCTGATCGCCGATCGCATCCTGAGCGCCATCGGCAATCAAAACCTGCCGCCGACGATCGCTCCCATCAAAGTTCCCAAGGTTGTCATCGCGCCCAACGAGCCGGGTTACATCGGCGTATCGATCAACGGCCAACCGGCGGGCCGCACCGCCACGATCACCGATATCGGACGCATGGCCGTCGAACAGTACGATGCCATCTATCCGCGCGTAATTGCCGAGGCGGTGGTTCGCCGCGTGGTCAAGAAGGCCGTGATCTACGGCGCGATGGAAGCCACGGGTACCAAAAAGGACTCGCTGCAAAGCGTCGCATTCGATTTGGCGGGCATCGCCTGGGAAGCCTCCGAGTCGGCCGATACGCGCTGCTGGGGACTGCTCCCGGAAAAGATCCAGGTGCTGCGACTGGAATTGCCGACCGGGCAGCATCAGATCGCGCTGACATCGGTGGGAGCCACCGGCTATCCGCTCGGCAGCCCGGCGACGACAACCGTGTCGATTTCTAATGGCCGCAACACGTACATGCTGGCAAACTTTCCGCGTAATCAGCTAGTTGGACAAATCTTGGTGAATCAACCATGATTGGGCTGGGGCTGGTTCTGTGTGACACCAGCCAGAAACTGGCGAATGAGGTATCAAGATGCCTTTGGCGGGGCGGCAGGGCCGCCGGCCTGTTGCAGCTGCCTCGCGCCAAGTCCGCTTTGCAGGCTCGCTCTTTGTGAGAAACTCCCCGTCTCGGCCCTCACACCAGTTCCCGTAGCGGACCGGCCTGCACCAAATATTGCGGGCGGCCGGTCGGGTCCATCAGGGTGGCCGTGTCTGGGGCGATGCCTAGGTTGTGATACAGCGTGGCAAAGATTTCCTGGAAGTGGACCGGGCGATCTTTGGCGTATTCGCCCAGGCGATTGGTCGCGCCGATCGCTTGGCCGGTTCGCATGCCGCCGCCGGCGAGCAAGGCGCAACTGACTGCCGGCCAATGGTCCCGGCCTCCTTCCTTGTTGACCCGCGGCGAACGGCCGAATTCTCCCCAGACCACCACCGAGACGTCCTTGAGCATGCCGCGCACGTCCAGGTCTTCGATCAGAGCGCTCAGGCATTGATCGAGCTTGCCGCCATGGTCGCGCACCAACTCAAAATTTTTGCCGTGGCTGTCCCAGCGGCCGAAGCTCAACGTCACCACGCGAACGCCGGCTTCGATCAGCCGGCGGGCGATCAACAGATGGCTGTTGCAAGTCGGCGCGCCGTCATACTGGTAGTTGTAAGGCTTGCCGTCGCCATAGCGGGCCACGATCCTCGGATCTTCCTTGGTGAGGTCCAGAGCGTCGACGAACTTGCTCGAGGTGAGCACGTCGAGGGCCCGTTGGCCAAAGACGTCCAGAGCGATCATCTTGCCCGAGGCGTCCGCGTCGCGGCGGAATTGATCGAGATGGGTGAGCAAGTCGCGGCGATCGCGCAGGCGGTTGAGTGGAATGTCGTTCAGCTTCATGTCGGCCATGCCTTCGCCGTCGGGCTTGAAGGGGCCGTAGGCCGCGCCCAGAAAGCCGGGCTTGCCGGAATCGGACCAGCGAATTTCGCCCGTCTTGTCCGCCAAGCCGACGAACGGCGGCACGGACATATCGACCGGGCCCTGCAACTTGGACACCGCGGATCCCAGGCTCGGTCGCCCGCCGATGGCTTGCAAATCGTTGAACATCCAGCCCGTCATGCACTGGAAGGCGTCGTGCCGGTCACTGGCCCCGACGACCGACCGAATCGGCACCAGCTTGTCCATCATGCCGGCGAGCTTCGGAAAGACTTCGCAGATCTGGATGCCCGGGACGTTGGTCGAGATCGGTGAGAACTCGCCGCGAATTTCAGCAGGAGCCTCGGTCTTGATTTCCCATATGATCCTGATGCGCAGGGCCGCCTCCCAAGAAGATATTGATGACGGACTTGTGCCGGGAGGCGGATGACCCCTGGGCGGCTTCCAAACGCAACAAGTCGGCCAGCGAGAGGGCTCCGGCTCCGATGCCAAACGCGCCAGCACGGAGGAAGCCGCGGCGAGAGACCCCGTCGCAATAACGATGTTTGGCTCCGACAAGTGTTAGCATGGTCATCGTCTCTCGGATTCAGTGATCTGACTGGCGGGTGTCTGACTGGCGGGACTGAACAAGAATCGCCGCGAGGGCTCGCTGCGACCATTGCGGTGCTATCAAGCGGTTATTCTATTACCTGGGCCCAAGCGCGCCCAACGTCATTATCTGCTTTGGGCGGCGGATTTCTAAACAGCCAGCGACCGAAATCATTATCATCAGCTCGGCATTATCTCACAACGTCTTTCCCATAAATCAGTTGTGATTGCGTTTTCAAAAGCTTAAATTCAAGAAATGCTGGGCGAAAGTCGCTGGCGCTGCGGCCGGCGGTTGGCCTGATTTGAGATCTCTCCTTACGCGATAAGGATGGTCTGATGTTCCTGCAGAACAAACTTGGGCGACGCGAGTTGCTGCGCATCGGCGCTCTGAGCGTGCTGGGGGGCATCACCTCGCCTCGCGCCGCGACCGCCAGGACGGCGGTCGCGAAGGAGCGCAACTGCATCTTTCTGCTGCTGCAAGGCGGGCCGAGCCATCACGATTTGTGGGACCCCAAGCCGCTGGCCGCGGAAGATATTCGCGGGCCGTTCAGCAACATCGCCACCTCGGTGCCCGGCATTCGTCTCGGCGCGCTGTTGAGCGGCACGGCCAAAGTTGCCGATCGGCTGTGCATCGTCCGGTCGATGACCCACAAGTTTACCAATCACATCGCCGGCACTTTCATCACGCTTACCGGTTCGACGAATCAGGCGGACACGGACCGCAATGCCGAAAGCGATGATTTTCCCGGTCCCGGGGCCGTGCTTAATTACCTGCGAAAGGAAACGTCGAGCATCCCGCGCAGCGTGTCGCTGCCCAATTGGCTGACGATTCCCGGCTTCTCCGACCGCATGCCTGGACAGTACGGCGGCTTTTTGGGAAGCGTCTACGATCCGTTCTTGATCGAAGGGGATCCGGCGGCGGCGGGATACCAGCCCTTGACCCTCACGTTGCCCGAGGGACTGAACGCCGATCGAATGCGGAACCGCTTGAGCCTGGTCAGCCAACTCGACAGCGCGGCCCGGCTGCTCGAACGGGAACTGAACGATCGCTACGACCACTTGCGGCAAAGCGCCTACGACATGGTGGTCGATGGCCGCTTGAAACGGGCACTCGACCTGAGCCAAGAGACGCCGGCCACGCGCGACCGCTACGGTCGCACGAAGATTGGTCAATCGCTGCTGCTGGCGCGGCGACTCGTTGAGGCCGGCGTGCAGTTCGTGGCTTACAACGCTTACAACCAGCGCTGGGACACGCACAGCAGCTTGAAGCGAACCTACGAGGAAATCGTGCCGCCGATGGATGCGGCTTACAGCGCGCTCATTGAAGACCTCGCCGCTCGCAACCTGCTCGACGAGACGCTGGTCGTCAACACGGGCGAATTCGGGCGCACTCCGCGCGTGAACAAGGGAGGCGGGCGCGATCATTGGCCCAACGTTTACAGCGCGGTGCTGGCCGGCGGCGGCTTCCGCCGCGGGCACGTGCACGGCGAGAGCGACGGCCTGGGGGCCGAGGTGCTCGGCCAGGCGGTTTCGCCGGCCGACATTCTGGCCACGATCTATCGACAGATGGGGGTCTCGCCGACGACCCAACTTCACGACCGGCTGAACCGCCCTTTGCCGTTGTCCGACGGGCGCGTGTTGGACGAACTGCTCGGGTGACGGAGAGAAATGACGGGGTGACTGGCTGACGGAGTGACAAGGTGATTAAAGGGAGCACCTTCAGTCCGCTTCGTGCTCATCGTGTCCTTCGTGGTTTATTGACATGAATGTGCGAACCTGTCAATAAAAACGATGGCAACCACCAAGGGCACTATGACCACAAAGTAATGCGGCCATCGAAGCCCAAGATTTTCCCGGTTTGGTGGCCGCATGGTATTCTGGGGCGGAAAAGGGGGGACGCGAGTCAAATCAAATTCGACTCGCGTCCCCCTTTTCCGCCCACTGTCTGTTAGATTACGCCAGCCCCTTCCAGCGCCGCAGGCCCCATTCGCCGCAGAAGCATAGAATGGCCAGCAGGAAGACCCAGGATTGATGCCACAGCGGCGTGATCGAAGGCTCGATGATCGGCATCTTCAAGTTGGGCAGATCGGCCACGAATGCCGCGAGATCCGCAGCGGGCACGATCTGGCCTCCTGACTCGCGGGCAATCCGCTCCAACAATTCGCGATTCGGCCGGACTGCGCGAAACTCGGCCGCGGCCGGATCGCTGGTCCAGCCTGTGCGGCGACGACCGATCTCGGCGCCGTCCGGACCCGCGACCGCTACCTCGGCCCGATACGGGCCCGGCTGCCGCGGCACGTATGTCGCCTGGTACATGCCCGGCCGCTCGTCGCTGGCGGTCGCGGTGAGTTCCAGGGTTTCGCCGGCAGGCGACGTGACCTTGATGGTCACGGCGGCGTTGTCGAGCGGTTCGAACTTCGCGTCCACCGCGCGGACCAGCAACCGCACCGGCCGGCTCATGTCGTCATGCTCGTGCTTGGGTTCAATCTCGATGCGCTCGGGCACGTCGGCCACCAGCCAGCGGATCGTTTGCCGCCAGGCCTTTTCCACATCGGACTTTTGCGCGGCCGAGGGAGGGTCGCTCGCCGGTTGGATCGCCCGGCTTGAGGGCCCAACGCCACAGGTCGCCAATGGTGAAGGCCAGCGACCGGCCTTTGCCGAAGCGTTGTTCGACCAGGGCCGGCGAGCGTGCGTCCGTCTGTGTCAACCGCCTGAGCAAGCAACGTAGCGCCGGGCTTGATTCCGCGCACGCGGTTGAGTGTTTGAAACGCGGGCATCGCGTCCAGGCGTTTACGTTCGTCCGGTTCGGTGGAGCGCAAGCGAACCCAGGGCTGCAGCCAGCCTTCGCGCTCCAGCGCCAAGCGATGGCCCGCGCCGGGCTGAAGCTCGGGGAGCCGATCGAGATAGACCGGCAGCAAATCGCCGAGCGGGCGTGCGGTCGTACTTGCCGCCGGCGAACGATTCTTGCCCGCCGAGCATCAGGAAGCCGCCGCCGCGCTGGCCGACGAACTTCTGCACCAGCGCCATCTGGTCGGGCGTGAACTACTCGGCCTCCAGGTCGTCGACGATGATCGCGTGGTAGCGGTACAGGTCCTCGGCCGTCTTTGGAAAACCGTCTCGCAGTTCCGCCGCGTCCTCGGTTCCGAGCCGCACGAGGACCGGCTTGTCGTAGGTCTCGGCCGTTTCGTCTCCCGGCTTGCCGAAGCCGCGAAACAGCGGGTTGGTCGATTCGCCGGCCCGGCCGCGGAAGTCGAACTTCGGCTCTCGGCGGGCAATCCGCACCAGGGCCACGAGTTGCACCTGCTGGTCCTCCTCGATCGCCCGGCGGAGGAACTTGAATTCCCAATTCGGCCGCCCGGCAAACATACAGCACGCGATAGGGCCCGCCGCCCCGATCGACAGTGAGCCACTCGCGATTGTTCGCCAGCGTGGCCTCGCGCGATCGCTCCGTTTGCGCCGAGCGCGGGGCGTAGCTTCCTAATTCTCCCGCCGGCGCGACGCGCACCTGGTAGAACGAAACGCCCAGTTGCTCGGGCCGCAGTTGAAAACGAAATGCCAGCGGCTGGCCATCGTCGGCGACGGCGGCGTGCTGCTCGCTCGACCTGTTTGCCGGCTTCGTCCACCAGTTGCGCGACGATCTGCTGGCCGTTGTAACCGGAGGCGGTGATCTCGGCCTGCACGGTGACCGGGGCGTCCTCGAAATTGGTTTGGGTCGCCGACACGTGCGATAAGCTCACGTCGCGCGGCGGAGTCTCGTCGCCGAGCACGACCGGATAGACCGGCGGCAAGCGGCTCCAATCCGTGGACGTGGTTCCGAGAGACGCGGCTCCCAGATCGGTCGCGTTGCCGTCGGTGAGCAACAAGATGCCGGCCAGCGGACGATCCCGATAGCGGCGAGCCAGGTTTTCCAGCGAGCCTGCCAGCGACGACGCGGTCCCGTCGCACGGCAATAGCGGCAAAGTCGTCCACCGCCCGCAGCCGAGCGTCGAACATATAGCGGCGCACGTCGAAATCCTGGCTCAAGCGCGTTTGCCAGGGGACTCGGCGAGCCAGCAGATCGTGGAGCATTTCGCCGCGGCTGCGGGCCGAGCCGCCGTCGCGGATCGTCAGGCTTTGGCTGTTGTCCGCCAGCATGGCGAACAGATTCGCGCCGGTGCGCGGGCGCACGCCGCTCAGCAGCGGCTCGGCCAGGCACGCCGCCAACAGCACGATGCCCAACGATTTGAGCATGATGGCCGCCAGCCACGTCGCCGCCCGAGCCGTGCGCGCGGCGGTAACTCCAGGCTGCGAGCGCAGGCGCCACGGCAGAGAGCAAACAGGCCGGCAACCACCATTCGGGCGCACCCCAGATCAGTGTGGACGAGGTCATTTGCCGCTCCCCAGTCGTTCGTAATAGCGGCGCACCTGCTCGGAATAGCTGGGAGGCACCGGGTCGCGGTCGAGCGGCACGAGCGCGTCGTTGGACTGCCGCTTGAGGAGTTCTTCCGCGAGCCGCTGCGCAGCTCGGCCAGCGGCTTGGAAATGGTCTCGCGCACCAGCTCCCAATTGGGCTGCTGCGAATGCCGCTTGAATTCGGCCCGCATTGCCGAGGCACGGTCGCGAATCTTGGCGGCTTCGGCGCGGAGTTGCGGATCGTCCAGCATCTCTTCGACGTCGCGCAGACGGTCGGCCCAGGGGCGGAAGTCGTCGCCGGTGAGCGGGCCGCTGGAAGTCTGTGCCTCGCCGAGGAGGTCCAGCAGGCCGCCGCCGGCGCTGCGGCCACCTTTGGTTTGCTGGGTGCCTTTGGCCTGCTGGCTAGCTTTGCCTTGCTGGTCCTGATTAGCCTGACCGGCGGGCTGGCCTTTGGTCGCCTGGCCCTTGGGGCTGGTCTCGCTGCCGGGTACTGTGCTGGAGGACTCGCTGTTGCCGGATTCACCTTTTCCAGGCTGGCCCTTCTGCGGCTGGCCATTAGCGGCTTTCGGGTCTGTGGCGTTTGGCTGTTGATTTTCTTGCGGTTTGCTTGACGGGTCCTGGTTTTTTTGAGGGCTATCAGGGGGCTCACGCCTCCCGCTCGGTTCGTTCGAGTTGGTGGCGCGGCGGATTTCTTCGTCGATTGCGCTGGCCAATCGATTTACTTCTTCCTGCGCGCGGCGAATCGCCTCGGACTCGTCTCCCAACACGCTCTCGGCCGCCCGCTCGATCCCTTGCTTGATTCGACCGATGCCGGCCTTGGCCTGCGCTTCGAACTGCCGCGATTCCTTGATGAACCCTCGCTCCAACAACTGCCGGGTCGTGTCCAGGGCCTCGCCGGGGCGCTGCTGATGCGCCTGGCGAATCGTTTCGTAAAGCTGTTTGGACAGCAAGGGCTCCGTGGATTCCGCCTCCTCGACGGTCTTGCGCATCTGGTCCATGAGTTCGTTCAATTGTGTGCTCTGCTGCTCAAGCCCCTCGCGAACCTGCTCGCGCCCCGACGATTCTCGCAGCGACTTGGTCTTGGGCTGGTCGAGGCCGGCTAATTGCTCTTCGAGCTGCTGCTCGTTCTTTTCCAGTCGTCGGGCATCCTCGCGCATCTCGCGCATTTCGTCGTTGAAGCGGCCGGCAGCCTGTTTGCGGAACTGGTCGCGAAGTTTTTCCAATTGCTGCTCGGCCCGCGCGCCGGCGGCGGCGGCTTGCTGCGTCTGGCCGGCTTGCAAGGCTTCGGAGGCCTGGCGGACGTGCGAGCGCGTCTGGTCCAGTTGCTGCCGCGGCATCGGCCATCCGCTGCTGATTAGCCGGCTGGTCCATGCGGTTGCGCAATTCGTCGGCATCGCGCAGGATCTGCTGCTCCTCGTCGCGCAGCCGCTTCAATTGCCGCCGAATTTCCTCTTTCTCCTGGGCCGTTTGGGCAACTTCCAGCGACGACTGCATCTCCTTGATGCGCTCGTTCAAATCCTGCTGCCGCTCGGCCAGCTCGCGCAACCGGCTGAGCACCTGGCGCGTTTCCCGCTGGACTTCGTCCTCTTGCTTGTCGGCCGTGCGCCGTTCTTCGTAGCGGTTCTGTGAGTCCTTCAACTCCAGTTGACTGAGCTGTTCGCTCATGCGTCCTTTGGCGCTCCCTTTCGACTTGGGATTGCCGCGCGCGACCTGATGCTCGCGGGCCCGCAGCTTGAGCAACGCCTGGTAAGCGGCTTGCTCGGCCGCCAGCGCCGGGCTTAGGGGCGGCACGGCTGGCCCGGCAACGGTTTGCCGCAAATGCTCGCTGGCCATGCCCATTTGCTTGCGGGCCGCGTCGAGATAGGGCGCGCGAATCGGGACTGTGGAGCTTCGCTTCCAGTTCGTCGGCCAGCGCGAATCGCTTCTTGCTCACCTTCGAGCAGCACGGCGGCGTCTTTGGCGAAATCGGCAGTCGGCTGCGCGTCCGTCTCGCGGCGGATCAGTTTCCACGTGGCGGCGACGACTCGCTTTTGCAGGTCGAGCAGCTTGTCGGCGTCGGTCCCCTCTTGCTGCGACGAGTTGCCCGGCGGCGATTCTCCCTGGCGGAAAATCTCATCGAAGGGCCGGACTTCGCAGAAGAACATATCGCTCGACGTGCGGCGAAGCTTGCCGTCGGGGCCCGTATCGTCGGCGAAGAAGTAATAGGAGAGCAACTGGTCGGGCTCGACCGCAAGCTGCTCGAACGAAACCAACTGCCGCGCGTCGCAATCGCTGTTTGGCGGCCGTGTGCCCGCCGAGCACGATCTCTTGCGGCGGCTGACCGTCCAGGCTGGTAGGCGATTCCATACGCATCAAGGCCGAAATCGTCCCACACGCTGGCTTGCAACTCGATTTCTTCCAGTGGCGAAACCTGCACGTCGCGCGACGGGAACACCAGCTTGATCTCCGGCCGGCGATTCGGCAGCACTGTGAAAACGAACTCCGGCGGCTGCTTGTTCCCGCGCCCGACGGCGTCGACCAACTGCAACTTGTAGCGACCGGTCTTCGTCAGCGGCACCGTGGCCGTGTAGGTATGCTTGGATTCAGCGTCGGCGCTAAGGTAGATCGCTTGCATGATCTTCGCCGATCAATTGCGCCCGGGCGACCTCTTTATTCAGGTGGGCCAGTAGCGTCAGGTTCGTTCCCTCGACGGCCGTTATTTGCAGGGCGTCTTCGACCAGCGTATCGGGCTGGCCCGTATAGGACGGAAACGCGAGCTTGATGTCGGCTCGTTCCAGTTCGGGATACTCGAAGACCGTGACTCGATAGGTCGGCGAGCGCTCACCCGCGTACTCGACGTGATAGGTCAGATCCGTTTGCACGTTGGCCACGCGGCCGGCAAACACCGGGTCGTCGAGGCTTTTTGACATGGGCGATTCGTTCGACCTCTCCGCTGACAGGCTTGTAAGCGAGGGCCACTTCGGCAGGCAACTCACCGGCGAAGCGGGCCAGGACCAGCAGGCTGGTGCCTCGTTCCAATTCGGTGTCGCCCGGTTCGATGGTGGTTGTGAACGCCGGACCCGCGTCGGCGGCGATGACTCCCCCGGCGCTGCACGCTGGCCGTGGCGAAGTCTTGCCGCGCCAGCCCGAAGAGCACGACGCCGAAAAACGCCAAGGCCATGGCATGCCAGGCGCTGATGCCCAGATTGCGCTCGAACGGTGCAGCGGTGCGCCAGCCGTCGTGCTGGCCGTGGGCCAGAGCCTCGCGAATCACGGACGTTTGCAAATAGCCCAACCCTCCGGCGGGAACATTTCGCTGCTGGGCGACGGCGGCCAACAATCTGTGGTCGAGTTCCGGATAGGAAGCCTCGACGCGGCGGGCCGTGTCGACGAGATCGATTTTCGGGCGCATCGTCCTCCAAACCACAGCGAGGGCGACCAGTGCGCTGGCAGCAGCCAATGCCGCCGCCGTCCACGGGGGCAGATCCCCGAGCTTGGGCGCGGCGATCAGCAAGGCAGCGCCGACCAATCCGGCAGCTAGCCACACCAACGACAGTTTCGCGAGCAATCGCAGCGACCGCAGCCGGCGTCCGACGTGGCCGAGTTGTTGTGCCAAGCGTTTTTCGATCATGGCGTCACCTGGGTATTTTTTGTGTTCCTACTGGCACGCTCGACGCTCCCTACACACGAGGCGCATAAATGTCCGGCCAATGCGGTTTCCGCAATCACAAACCCCAACACAGCGACGATCAGCCACTGCCATAGCTTCTGCTGGTTTTCCAGTTCCGCGACCATCAACTGCCGGCGGCGATCCACATCGGCCCGGCGCCGCGTTTCGCTGCCGAGTCAGCGCCCCGCTGCTCGAGTTCCTCGACTCCCAACGGCGCGGTGCGGCTTTCGTCCGCCGCCAGGTTTACGGCGAAGCGCCGGCTGGCGGCCTCGAAAATGCCCGGCCGATCCGGCAGACTTTGACTCGGCAGGTTCGGCTCCGCGTTCTTCAGCCGCTGGGCGTCTCCTACCGTGAATTGGGTCTGCTGGCTGGCTGGCTCCCCAGGACGATCCAACATGGCCGACAGCAGCGGAACGAATTTGGACGACAGAGCCAATTGGCTGTCGGCCGGACGCCAGGTGCTCGTCAAGGCGATCAGGCTCCCTTTTCCGAGGATCCGCTCGATCACCGCTGGGTCGCCGTTATCGAACCGAGCCAGCACGTTCAATTTGGCGTCGGCCGGAAAACGCAGGCGGCGATGCTTCCAGAAGTGGATTTTTGTAAAGTCGCTGAAGCGAGGATCGGCAAACGCCGCGAACAAGGGATGGCTATAGGTCACTTCGCCAAGCAAAGCAAAATCGGCGGCGGCGGCTTCTTCGATCTCGAGCGACGGCAGGTCCCACAGAACGCGTGGCAGCGCGGCGTTGCTGTCCAGCAGCGGGACGAGCAGCCTGCCGCCGCCAGCGACGTATTTGCGCAGTTTTTCGAGGCATTCAGCGGATAATGGCTGGGCTGCTGGAGACTGGGCGACAATCGCCAGACGCATAGCCGCCGCGTCGTTTGGATCGAACGGCGCATCCGGGGCGACGGTCGTGAGATGCACCTTGCGCCGCGGCGTGTCGGTCAGAGCTCGCTGGAGATAATACCGCAGCCCTTGGGGATCGTCGGCCACATCCGAACCGAAGTAGACGACCGTCAGTTCCTCCTGGCGTGGCGGGGCTAGATATAAAGTATTGTCAAAATCGTGATCGTCTCCGTGCAGCACCAGCCGATCTGCCAAGGCCGCCGCCCGAGGTCGAGGCACTTTGATCACCCGGCTGGTGCCCGGCGGGACATGCACCGACAGCGGTTCAAGCGTCGCAATTTCGCCAGTTTCGGTGGCCCAGTGGAGCGTAAACTGCTCCTGATTGGAATCGGCCTCGTTGCTCACGCGCACCCGGATGGGGCCCTCCGCGGCGGCCGCAGTCTCGGCGGCGGTGCCCAACTCGTCAGCGTCGCCGGCCAGATGCAGCCCGGCGTTGGTCGTGGTCTTGGGCCGGACGATTTGCACGTCGAGCGTTAACCCTTTGGGCCAGGCATAGGCCTGCAATGATTCGAGCCGCGAGCCTTGCTGTAAATCCGTGATGAGAATGATCTGCCGGGCCGCGTCGGCGTTGGCCTGCGACTGATCGGACGCATCAGCCAGAAGATCAGCCGCTTGCACGATCGCTTCGCCCAGCTCCGTGGCGCCCCAGGTTGGGCTTAGCTCCTGCAACTTCCCCTCGGCGAGCGCAGCGCGCTGTGCCGCGGGAGTTTTGTTCCAGGTTTCAAAGTCCACGGCCGTTTCGACCCGGTCGGAAAAAGTCATAAACGCCAGTTGATCGGCCGGTGTCATCTCGCCAATCGCTTGGTCGGCAGCGTGCCACGGCCTGTTGCCACAAGATCGCCGCGGCGCATGCTGGCGCTGCGATCAAGCAGGATCGCGACCCGCCGGCTCGGTTGATCGGTGATTTCCAGGCTGGCCGCATCGCGCAGCAAGGGCCGGGCGAAAGCAAATGCCAACAGCGCCAGGGCCAGGCCGCGCAAGATCAGCAGCACAATATTGTTGAGCCGGCTGCGACGCGTGATCCGCGGCGGCGACGGGCTGAGAAACATCAGCGAACTGAACGGCACCTGCCCGCGCGGCGTGCGGCGGATCAGATGGAACACGATCGGCAGCGAAACGGCCAACAGCCCGGCAATGTACAAGGGAGCAAGAAAGCTCATGCCGGCCTCCCTGCGAGCCGAAGGCCGCGTCGCCGCCGGCGCGGCCCGCTCCACGACGGCGCAAGCGAACGAAGTCGAACAGGGCGAGCTCCAACGGCCGATCGGTGCGCAGCCGCGAATATTCGACCCCCAGGTCGCGGCAGGTCTGCTGCAATGGCCTCGTCGTGCGCTTCGAATCGAGCCAGATAATCGCGGCGCATCGCGGCCGGATCGACGTACAACTCGCGCCCCGATTCGACGTCCTGAAACATGGCCGGTTGCGGAAAGCTGAAATCGATTTCGGCCGGGTCGAGCGTGCGCATCACGACGACTTCATGTCCCCGCGAGCGCAAATAGCCGAGCTGCCGCGCGATCGTCTCCAGCGGCGCGAGCAAATCGGATATCAGCACCACCAGGCCCCGCTTGCGCACGGTGCGCGCGATTTGCTCCAGCGGCGCGGCCAGATCGGTGGCAGTTCCGGCCACGGACCGTTCGAGGCACAGCATCAGCCGCCGCAAGTGGCCGGGGCGATGACGGGCCGGCAGGTATTCGGCGATCCGCTCTTCGAAGGTCACCAGCCCCACCGCGTCGCGCTGTGACGACAGGAAATAGGCCAGCGTGGCCGCGGCGGTGCGGGCATAATCGGCCTTGGTCCATCCCAGCGAGCCGTAGCCCATCGAACGGCTCAGGTCGACGAGCAAGTAGCAGCGCAGATTGGTTTCGTCCTCGAAGCGCTTGATGTAGTAGCGGTCGGTGCGGGCCAGCAGCCGCCAGTCGAGATAGCGCGGATCGTCTCCCGCGCTGTATTCGCGATATTCGCTGAACTCGACCGAAAAGCCGTGATACGGACTGCGATGCAGGCCGCTAAAAAATCCTTCGACGACGACCTTGGCCCGCAGTTGCAGGCTCTTGATCCGCATCAGGGCTGCGGGTCGATGCAGCGACGGCGTGAGTCTCGCGCGAGAAACGACTCGGGATGGCAGGCGGACGCGTCAGCTTCCTGGGCCTTTCACGGTTTCCAGCAAACGCTGGATGACTTGTTCGACGCGTGACCCCTTCGGCCTCGGCCCGATAGCTGACCAGAATGCGGTGCCGCAGCGTGGCGGGAGCCAGGGTCTTGATGTCGTCGACCGTCACGTGCGCGCGGCCCGCCAACAGGGCTCGCGCCTTGGCTCCCAGCACCAGGTATTGGGCTGCCCGCAGTCCGGCCCCCCAACTCACCCAATCGTTGACGAAGGCCGGCGTTTCAGGCTGGCCTGGCCGGCTGGCGGCCGCCAGGCGAACGGCGTAGCGGACCACGTCCTCGGCGATCGGGACTTGCCGCACGACCTCGTGAAACCGCAGCACGTCTTCGCCGGTGAATAGCGGTTCGATTGGCTCGGGCTTGCGCGACGTGGTTTGGGTGACGACCGCCACCTCGTCGTCTTCGGGCAAGTAATCGATCACCACGTTGAACATGAAGCGGTCGAGCTGCGCTTCGGGAAGCGGATAGGTTCCTTCCATTTCGATCGGGTTCTGCGTGGCCAGCACAAAGAACGGCTCTTCGAGCGGATAACGCACGCCGGCCGCGGTGACCTGGTGTTCTTGCATCGCTTCGAGCAGCGCGGCCTGGGTCTTGGGAGGCGTGCGGTTGATTTCGTCGGCCAGCAGCACATTGGCGAAGATCGGACCCTTGACGAACTGCATCCGCCGCAGCCCGTCGCCGGTCTCTTCCAAGATCTCGGTGCCGGTGATGTCGGCCGGCATCAGGTCGGGGGTGAACTGGATGCGTTGAAACTTGAGATGAAAGATCTGGGCGATCGAGCGCACCAGGAGCGTCTTGGCCAGGCCCGGGGCGCCGGTAATCAGGCAGTGCCCGCCGGCGAACAGGCACAAGCAGCAACTGCTCGATGACGTCTTTCTGTCCGATGATGACTTTCGACAGCTCGGCGTCGATCCGCGCGCGGCTCTCGCGCAATTGTTCCACGGTTTGCCGTTCGGCCTCGTAATGATCAGTGGCAATGGTCAAAGCGTGTTCCTTATATGCGCTCGAAGCGGGACAAGATGTTGGTTTTCAGTGAGTCATCGCGTAGAAGATAATGTTGATGCCGAGCGGGTAGGCCCATTTTTCGGAGAACTCGCGGAAGTACCATTCGTCTTCCCCTTCTCGTTCCCAGCCGTCGCCAAGATCGGTGTTGTGACAAATGATGGCCATCATCCGGCCGCGGTCGTCGAAGATTCCTTTGTAATGGACTTCCCGGGCGTCGGGGCGTTCCCAGGTAATGCCGGCCGCGCGCCCCTGGATCGCGATATTGATGCTAGGGATCTGCGGCTTTTCCGTCAGATCGTAAACGCAGTGGAAGATCGGATGTTCCAGCGGCAGTTCGACCGGCTCCCGTTCGGGCAAGACTCGCTTGATCTCGCGGTAGAAATTGTCCCACTCGTCCTCGCCCCAGAAATCGTCGACCATCAAGAAGCCGCCACTGTTCAGATATCGGCGCAGCGCGGCCACCTCTTCGGGATTGAATTCCAAGTGGCCCGGTTCGATCAGGTAAATGAACGGATAATCGAACAGCTCGGGATCGGTCAGGTCGAGGATCTTGCCTTGCGGGTCGACCTTGAGGGACGTGAGCTGCTGCAAACGATAGGAGAAATTCAGATCGCTGTCCGGGTAGTCGGTCTGCCAGGCCCAGCCGCGCCCCCAGGACTGGTAACGAATCCGCACGAATGTGAACACGTCCTTGGCGAACTCCGGGTCGTTTTGCCACTCGGGCACGCCGTTGCGATCCACATGGCTGCGATCAACTGCCATCCGCCGCGACCCGCGCTGCGCCCAACCCACGGCCGCGACCAGCAGGACGCCCAACAAGAACAATATGCCCAGGCTGCGACTGCGTCTCACGGCGATTCCTCGGCGCTGGATGCCACGATCTCCAATAACAGCCGCTGCGCCGCCCGATATCGCGGGGTCTCTTCCAACGATTGGAGCACATGCCGCCGAGCTGTGGCCAAATCCTTCTTTTCCACCAGTAGCCGAGCCAGCCGGTAATGCGACTCCGACGGATCGCTTGGATCGAGCAACAGCAACACCTGCTGAGCGCGAATGGATCGGTCGAGATGGCCGAGCGATTCGGCCGCTCGAGCCAACTGGCGATAGGGACCCGAAACCAAGGGATTCACCGCCAGCATTCGCTGGGCATTCTGCTCAACGGCTGGCCAATCGCCGGCCGTGGCGGCGACTTCCATCAACCGCGAGTAGGCACCGGTGGCGTCGTTTGCCGCCCCGGCGAGCTTTTCCAGGACAGTCCGTTCCTCGGCGGTCTCGTTCAATTCGCGATGCACCCGGGCCAGCAACGGGAAAGCGGCCGCGGGATGAATCGTTGCCAACTCCATGAGGACCGGCTTCGCTTCGCTCCACTTTTTGAGCTCGACGAGCCGCTCCGCCTGACGCGCCAGACCTTGGTAGTGCCGCGGATGCTCGTGGTTCCATGCCGCGAGCCCGGCCGGATCCGCATTTAGCGGTAATTGCAATTCAGACCAATCGACGCCGGGCGCGAACGCCTCGGCCTTGGCTCGCGCGTACTCCGTGAAATCGGCATCGAACTGTTCGATTGTTTCCGTGTGCCGGGCCAGGGCCTGATTGATCGGCACGTCGTCGGCCAGATCCAGCAGGATCCGCGCCAGGGCTGGCATGCCGTAACGTTCGACAAGGTATTCGACGACCAGCGCCGACTCGAAATAGGCGAATTGCAGATCGAGCGGCGTGCGAGGATTGAGGAACGAACCGCTGAGTTGGCTGACCGGGGCAAGGTCCGTAGCTAGTAGCCGCGAGCGGTACTCGGGGCGCATCGCCTGGCCCCAGGTCGGATCGCGCTGCCGTTCTTCATGAACCGAGATTCCTTCGCTGAGCCAGCGCGGCATTTTGTTGTGCGTTTTGGTCAACGTGACCACGTGGCAGAACTCGTGCCACAGCACGGCCTGCCAGTTCGCAGGCTGTTCTCCCTGGGACGCGGGACTATTGGCCGTGATGACCCGGCCGAAGCAGACCCCCAGAAAGCCTGCGCCTCCCGGCAGGCCGAAAGTGCGAATCGCAAAGTCTTTTTGTTCCGCGAAGATCTCGACGATCACCGGTTCGCGTAGTTCGACATCGTATTTCTTGCACAGGGTCTCGCGGGCAAGGCGGAGTAGCTCCAGCACGCGGTCGCCATAAATGTCGGCCTCGCGGGCATCCATGCGGACGATGAAGCCCGAGTCTTCCAGAGTGCGGTACTTGGCCAGCGCTTCGTGCAGCGTGGTCAGGTTATGGGCCACGACGTTGTAGCCGTCTCCTGCGAATGCCTCGTCCGCCAGTAGCCAGCCTTCCTCTTCCTCGCCCAAGCGGAGCAGATCTTGCGAGAGCTGAATTTTGGCGGGAAGAAAATCGGGAGCCATCTGGAGCGCGCGGCGCTGGCAGGCGGCGGCTTCGGCGAAGCGGTAATTCCGCGCGAGCCGCCGGCCGATCAGATGATCGACCTGCGGGTTGGTTTGCCAAGGTTCGAGGGCCTTCAGGCGATGGGCCTGTTCGGCCTTGGCGTCGCCGGCCAGGTGGGCCAGTACCGCGCGATAGGCCCAGGCCAGCGGTTCGCGCGGATTCACTTCGATCACGCGATCGAGCAGCTTCTCGGCGCCGGTCACGTTCTCGTCGTCCAGGCACTGGTCAATCTGCAACAGTAGGCTTGGAACCTGCCGGGGGTTGAGTTCCAGGACCTTGTTCAATTCGGCTTCGGATTTCTGACCATCGGCCGAGGCAAGTGCCCGGGCCAGCAGGTAATGCAGCTCGGGCTTGTTGGGGGCCAGCTTGATCGCTTTGGCCAGCGTTTGGGCCGCCAGGGCATCGTCGTTCTTCTCCAATGCCAACTCGGCGCTGGCCACGTAGGCGTCCAGTTCCTCGGGCCGATCTTTGCGGGCCTTGTCATACAGCATTTCCAGCACTTCGCGCGGATCGGCCCCGGCCAGCAGCAAGGCCCGGCCAATCAGCACGCGACTGGCCGCGTCGCTATAACGCCAAGGGGTTTGTTGGACCATCGACTGGATCACCGCGAGTTGCTTCTGGGCATCCTCCGGCCGATTGTTGAAGAGGTAGACGTCGCGGCCGATCAACCGCACGGCCAGACTCGTGGGATACCGCTTGGCCGCCGCTTCCAGCGACGCCAGGGCCTCGGCATAGGCCCCGCTGGCCAGCTCGGCACGGATTTTTAGAACCGAGACCGTGGGATCATACTCGTTTGCGGCCAGAAGCTTCCCGGCGGCCTCGGCGGCCTGGGCGTATTGCCCCGACTCATACAGGGCCTCGATCGTGGCGCGTTCGGCTGCTCGGAGCGGGTTCAGGGAGAATCCATGCAGCAGGCTGACGCAGAGTGCCGCTGAGAGAAAATGGATTTGCCAGACTCGCGTCCTTGCAAGGCGCAAGTGAATTTTGTCCCGGCGAATCCCGAGATTGGTCATACGGGCGGGCTGGTTGGCTGGAATGTGCGAACGGGTGGGCCGCGGCTCCGAGAGTATTAGTATGGGGCTGAGCGGGGGCGGTTACAATGGGCACGGGCGGGGCATTCTGGTTTCGCCTATGCCCCGGCGCTCGGCTAAAATGGGGGCATGGATAATCTGCTCGTTGCCGGACTCGCATTGGTCAGTTTGTGGGTAGCCGTGACCATTGCCTATTTCGATGATGTCGCCGAGGCAAAACGTAGAAATCGTCCGGACACCGCTCTGCGGTCACCATGTATGGCTGAGAAACTCAAACACTCCAAGGCGCGGTTTGTAGTTTTTCCGTTGATGCGAGTATTTCTGGCGTTGTTTTGTGTCGTGATAGCTCCGCTATTCCTCCTGGACCACTTACGACGACGCGGAAGAACGGAATGAGCGAAACGCCCGCGCATAATTTCGAAGAGGTCTTGGCAGCGGTTCGCGAGTGCGCAACCGCTATGATCGCACTCACCCGGATAAGGACACTCTATTCGGATGCCGAAAACGCATATACCCCGTGCCTGAATAGCGCACTTTCGCACATTCTGCACCTACTGGCCAACCTTGCCCAAGATGGCGTAAGTTTGCAGGACCATCCGGACGAGCCGTGGTTCGATTTTGGATTAGAACCGTTGACTGCCGAGGATGCAGAAGCTCACCTTCCGGACTTTCTTAAGATGTTGCAAACTGTCGTTGGTGAATTGTCTGGACCTTATCCGCTTTGCTGCATTGAGGTACGTGCGACCACATTCGCTTTATTATTGGAACCATCGTCTTGACTGGATTCAAACGGTAAGAGTACCCGGCGTCACAACCGATGGCCCGTATTGAATCACGGCCGCAACCGCCGGACGCGGTGGTTATTCGTATCGCCGATGTACAACGACCCGTCGCTGGCGGCGCAGATGCCGTGCGGGCGATCCAGCTTGGCCGCTAGCGCCGGGCCACCGTCTCCGGCATAGCCGCGTGCTTGGGGGCCTTGGCCGGCTACGGTGCGGATCGTGCCTTGCTTCGGATCGATCTCGCGGATGGCCTGGTTCTCGGTGTCGACGACGTAGAGGTTGCCGGCCCGATTGACCGCGATTCCCTTGGGGCCATCGAAAGTGGCTTCAAGGGCGTTGCCGCCGTCCCCACTGAATCCGCGTTTGCCGCTGCCGGCTATTATGTGGATGATCCCGCTCGGTAGGTCCAGCCGCCAGACGCTGTTTCCTTCGCGCAGGGCGATCCAGAGCGAGTCCCCTTCGAGAGCCAGTGCCCGCGGGCCGAGGATCGGTTGACCGGCGGCGGGTGTTCCCGAGATGGGGAGCTTCTTTTCTCCGGTGCCGGCAATCGTTTCGATGTTGCCGATCTGGCAATCGATGCGGCGAATGCGGTGGTTGCCGATGTCGGCAATATAAATCCGGCCGCTCTCGTCGATGGCAATGCTATGCGGTTCGCGCAAGCTGGCCTCGGTCGCAAGCCCGCCGTCGCCGCTGAACCCGGGCGTGCCCGTGCCGGCGATAGTTGCGATGATGCCCGTCTTTCGATCGACGCGGCGAATCACGTGATTCTTCATTTCGACGAAGACCATATTCCCCTGTGAGTCGAAGCGGACTTCGTAGGGCTCGTTCAGCAGGGCTTTCGTGGCTGGCCCGCCGTCGCCGGCGAACCCCTTCTTGCCGCTGCCGGCAACCGTCGTCAGCAGGCCGGTCTTGAGATCGAGGCGACGAACGCGATGTTGGCCGACTTCGGTAATATATAGAGCCCCGTCGGGTCCGACCTCGACTCCAAACGGCTGATCGACGTTGAGCCGCGTGGCAACTCCGTCATCGCCGTTGTTTCCCGGCTGGCCGGCGCCGGCGACAGTCTCGATGGCAAACGGCACGCCCTCAGCGGCGAAAGCGAGACAAAGTAGTTCCAAGTTCGGCGGAAATGATCTAGGTGAACGCAAGGTCCCCCTTGTAAATGACTTGTGTCAAGCAGGTCATCCAAGGAGGGAGCCATGCGTTCACGAATCTGTTCTACCATATCGAGTCGAGAAGTTCACGAGTGGGCATTGCAATGGTTGCTGCAAGCAAAGCTACTGAAGGATCATGGTTGGCTTTGCACGGCGCTGGTCGTGTGGAATTTCGTGCTGCGTGCGGCCGCACGCAGTATTTCGATCTCGGCGGCCTGTCGCGACGTGTCGGGCGCTCCGTCCGACCAGGCGATCATGACCGCTTTGGAGGAGGGCCTTCCCAAGACGCTGGCCGTGCTGGAACGTCGCTTGAACGAAGCGTTGACGTGCGAGTTGCCATGTTGCCTGAGGCGGCGTTCGTGGCAACTGGCCATCGACTGGCACTTGTCGCCGTATTACGGACAGCCGCAGAAAAGTCGCAACGAATTGTATTACGGCCAGCCACGTCAAGGCACCAAGAAGTTCCACGCCTATGCGACGGCCTGCATCGTCAGTTATGGCCGTCGCTACACGCTGGCGCTGACCTGGGTCCGTCGCCACGAGTCGACGGTCATCGTGCTCCGGCGGCTGCTGGCAAAAATTCGCGAAATTGGTCTGAAAATCAAGCGAGTTCTGCTGGATCGCGCCTTCTTCAACGTCTCGGTAGTGGACTTCTTGCAGCAGGAAAAAGTGCCGTTCTTGATGCCCGTCGTGTTTCGTGGGCGAAAGCCCAAGCGCGGCAAGGCTACGGGCTTGCAGTGGATCAAGCGACAGCGGGCCGGTTGGTATGCCCATACGATGAAGGATCGTCGGAAGCAGGTCGCGGTGGCCGTGTGTGTGGGATATCGCAGGCATCGAAAGCGAAAAGACGCGAAGCAAGTCACCCAGAAGCTGTTCTACGCTGCGTGGCGTGTGCATGGAGCACCCGAGGAAATTCGCAAGCGGTATCGTCAGCGGTTCGGCATCGAAGCCAGCTATCGCCAGATGCGGCAGGCCCGCATCTATACGTGTACTCGGAATCCGCACTTGCGACTGCTGTTCGTCGCCGTGGCATTGATCCTGCGAAACCTCTGGGTCTGGATTCACCAAACACGACTGGCGGAAGGACCGCGCGACAATCCCACGCTGCACCTCGAACGTTTGCGCTTCAAACGAATGTTGGACTGGATCCTTCATGAGGTGGCAAGCCTATTTCACGACGGTTCAACACCTTGCGCAGTATTCGATCCATAACCCGAACTTGGAACTACTGAGACAGGGCACAAGCGTGACCAAAAGTGTGAAAATGATGGAACGGCACATAAGGAGCCTGTTGAAGAATTCGCGGCGAGCTTTGGCACTTCTCTGGTGTCGCGCGCTCTGAACTCGGCGAAGGGCGTGGTGGCCAGGGCCATGCGTTCGCCACTTCACCACGCCCTTCGCAAGGCTCAGAGCGTGCCACAGGTGCTTGCGAACATTCTCGCAGGGTTGATGGCGAGAATCCATCTTTCGCCCGCGCCGTCATTCGAAAATCAAATAGCCAAAGCCTTCCCCTTGGCCTTCGACCGTCGCGGGCCGCGTCCACGTTTGGAAGCCCACGCCGGGCACGACCCGCTGGGCGCCAATCGCCCAGACGCTCTTGGCCGTGGGTGGCTCGCCCGTAAGCTCCGCGAGTGGAATGGCCGCTTCGGCGGTCCAGGTGCCGTCTCCGGTTTTTGCCGCCACGAACCAGTTGGGGTTCCAGGTGGTGTCGTGCCAGCACGCCTCGCTGGTCCAGCCGCGCTGGTCAATCGTCAAACGATACGCGGTGGTCCAGTCCCGATCGAGGTCGATCAGGATATCCACCCGGTCATGCTGGGAAAGATCGGCGTCTCGTGTGCGGGGGCCGGTGTCGCTTTCGTACTTGGCGCCCGGCGCCGTGCGGCAGCTCACGGCGAGATATAAGTACTCGGCGTCAAACGCCGCCATTGCCACGGCGGGCCACTCGGTGTCATCGCGGTGCTCGCTGCGCAATTCGATCGGCGTCGCTTGCCGCCAGACGGGATCGTTGAGCTGGCCGTCCAATCGGGGCCTGACCGGAGCGCGCCGGCAGGTCCAGATACTCTTGGGGCAAGTGTCGCGCGGATCCGCCAGCCACTGTTCTCCCTGGGCACACGTCCACCAGGCGTCATGGGATCGCGTGCGTTGCAGGCCTAGAAAATAACGTTCCGCTTGGCGGCCGAGACCTTGCGCCGCTGAGACGCAGCCAACGGAAAACGGACATAAGGTTCGGCGAACACCGTCGGCTGTAGCTGTTCCAATTGCTTGCCGAAAGCGGCCGCGCGGCCGGCCCAAGATTCGTTGCCGGTCAGGTCGGGAAGTATCGAATGCTGCTCCTTACGTTGCTCCGCGGAGTGGATCGGCAGGGCAGCGCTGGCCCGCTTGACGCCGCTATCCGTTTTAGTTCGGTCGACCTGTGAGCCGGAGAGAACCGGCACCGTGACAACCTGCTGAGCGACGCGTCCCTGGCCGCGCCTCACGCGCCACTGCGCTTCGCCGCTTGAATAGTACTGCACCAGCCAGACCAGCGACGCGCCGGCCAGAGGATGCTCCGGATAACGTTGCGCCAGCAGCTCAAAACTATCCGCGGCCTGCTGCCAACGGCCGCGGCGGTAATAGCGATCCGCCAGTTGAAAGATAACTTCGGCGCCGCTGTTGGCATCCAGGCTGCGCGTCAGTTCGCCGATCTCGGCCAGCCAGCGAGTGTCGCTCGGCGAGTCCTTCTCATCGCCGCGGGCCAGAATGGCTTGCAAATTACGCCGCGATTGGGCCGCGGCGCAGTTCGTCCAGGTTCTGCCCGTTGATCTCCGGCAGAGCCCGCCGAGCCTCGCCGCCGGGAGTCAAGGCAATACCGCTGAAGAAGTCGTGCTTCCCTTGTTCCTGCGGCACGTGATCGACGAGCAAGCGAAAGCCGACGGCCGGCTCCGGAGCGGCTGCGGCTGCGGTCAACAGTCCGCGGGCCGGAGCAGCCAACTCGGCGAGTGAGCGGCCCCAGCGCCCGGAGACATGCGACGTGGTGATGTTCGCCGATCCCAGTTCGCCAGAGGGCAGCGCACCATAGACCTTTTGAACTTTCCACGGCTCGAGGCCGGCCAGCGTAATTTGTTCACTGAACCGGGTCGGGTCGGCGGCGTGTTCCACGGCCCGCAGGATGACCTGCGTGACGACTTGCTGGGCGGCGTCGGCGTGCGTGCTCTGGCCGGCGCGGGACTCGCCGACGGAGGTCACCACGATGCTGGGGCGCCATTGGCGAATCTTTTGCACCACATGCCCTTCCAGCCGCTCCAGGCCTTGTCCGTCGTTGGCCCGATTCCAAGCGTCGATCAGTTGCTCGGAGGACAAATGGAGCCCGGCCTGACGCAACGGAAATCGCCAAGCCAGGCCGCTGCCGTTGGCGCCGGCGCGAACCAGCGCTTCGTGGGTACGCGCGTCGAGATCGGCGGCGCCCAGCGGCGCTTCAAGATCCTGGCGATTAAGAATCTCGGCGATCCCCAAGTAGCCTTCGTTGGCGCTGAGCTTGGCAAACAGTTCCAGCGGCAGCGCGGCAGGAGTGCTAAAGCAGCCCAACACAGCGACTCGCGCGCCGCCGGCCCGCTGGCGTCGCCAAGTCTGACCGCCGTCGCGCGTGGCGAGGATCAGCCCGAGATCGCCGACGGCCCAGCCGTGCTGGTCGTCGCAAAAGGCCAGGCCGCGAATCGGTAGCGGCTGGCCGGTTGCTTGAACCGACCAGGTTTTTCCGCCGTCGGGCGTGTGCAGCACCTTGCTGCCGGGAGCGCCGGCGATCCAACAGTGCTCACCCCGCGCGGCCAGTGCGTGAAAATCAAAACTATCGCGATAGTTGCCGGGCAATTCTCCGGCCGGTGTTTGCCACGACCTGCCCAAATCTTCGCTGCGCAGAATCCAAGCGCCGTCGCCGACTGCCCACGCGCGGGTCGGTCCGAACAATTGCAGGCGATGCCAGGCACGCAGGCTGACGTCCGCGCTTTGCGAGGGTTCCATGCCACGGCGGCGCACCGTCGCCAACGTACCGCGCGGGCCGGCCAGCGCCCGGACATGGGGTCGACAAAGTCGCCGGTGGTCCAGACTGTGTTTGTCGAGCCCAGCGAGGGGGCGGTTGAACCAACCGCGCCGGCAGAGCCAGCGGCCTGATCTGGCGCCGGCAGCGACGTCCAACTGCGGCCGCCGTCTTCAGTGATGAACACGCCGGAGGTGAATAATGACGAGGTGCGGCCGATTGCCCAGCCGTGCGATTTATCCAAGAACCGGGCCGAGTTCAGGGCTGGAAGGAGGATCTTGCGTTCGTGCATCCAATGTTGACCGCCGTCGCGCGTGGATAGGAGCACGCCTTGACTGACCTGGGTATAGGGCTGCGATCGCCCGCCGGCCGCCCAGCCATGCCGTGGGTCCAGGAATTGGACGCTGGTCAAGCGGCAGTCGACGTTGGATTCTTGCAGTTGCCAATGCTCGCCGCCGTCGGAGGTGTGCCAGATCGCGCCGCGATCGCCGACGGCCCAGCCGTTTTGCGCATCGACGAACGTGACGTCGGCGAGCTGCGCGTTGCCGCGCAGCCAATTGATGGTATCGTCTGCTTGCGCGGCATTTTCAAACAGCCACGCCGACGAAGCGATGAGGCCGAGCAGCAGCCCAATGCGAGCGTGATTGGTTGGTCGTCCTTGACCCGCCATGGCGAAGCTTCGTCCGTGAGAAGAATTAGAGTTGAACAGGAGTCTTTGCAGCGTAACGCGGAATTATAGGCTGGCGCTCGCGGGCCACCTATACGGAATTGCTAGCATTGTAGGTGGATAGGTCAGGGTGGTTAATCAAGGACGGGCGCAAAAAAGGAAGCCCGCAGAGGTTTGTCCCTCTGCGGGCTTCTGCCGTTGATTGGACAGGTTTTCGAAGCACACTGCCCTTCGAGATTCGTTGATTACCGAACCGCCTCGGTGAGCATCCGGGTGTTGGGAATGCTGTGCCGGTTCAGCAGGCCTTCTTCATCGGTTTCGATGATCGTGGCCACCGGGCCGACTTCTCGCACGGTGCCTTCCATGCCGGCCACCGAGACGTGGTCGCCGGACTGTATCCGCTGACGGACGTAGTAGCCGGCCAGGATGCCAGCCATCACGTCGCGGCCGCCGAGGCCGAAGGACAGGCCGAAGCCCAGGGCCAGGCCGGCGAAGGCGATCAGGATCAGCTTTTCCAACAAGGCGAACTGCATGCCCAGCACGTTCAGGGCGGCATAGAACGTGAGGCCTGCCAGCACATAGTAGCAGCCGTTGGCCAGGTGTTCGGCGTAAGAGATGCCGACGCGGTCGGTGCTGGTAGCGACCACGCCGCGGAACAAGCTGGCCGCCAGCAAGCCGACCACCACCACCACCGTCGCCACGAGCAGCTTCGGAATGTAATTGACCACTTCGGCCATCGCCAGGGACAAGCGGTCGAGGTTCAGAATGTTGAAGCCGGCCATCAAGAACACGCACATCAACAGCCAGAACACGATCGTGCCAACAATCGCCGGCACGTTGCGGCGGATGCCCATGTGGGCCATCGATTCGGCCAGGCCGCTGCGCTCGGCGGCCACTTGCAGGCCGATCTTTTCGCACAGCAGCGTGATGGCCCGAGCCGCCAGGCGGGCAAGGATATAGCCGACGACAAGCACGATCACCATGGCCACGATCTTGGGTGTTACCTCGATGATTTGATTGTAGGCTTGCGTAAAGCTGTTAAGCACAGCCTGCTTCGAATTGTCCAGCACGTCGGTCGGGATCTTGTTGATTTCGGCCATATCAGGTTCCTTGATAAAAAGAGTAAGTGCGAATGTGTTGTGATTCGTTGCCGGACTGCCCTGCATCGCTCGTCGCGGGATCGCCTGGCACTCCATTGGTTACCGGCGGCGCGAGGCCCGTCACATTTTTTCCGTCACATTTTTTTTCTGCGGATCGCCTCGAACTTGCCGCTGACCGTCAGCGTTACCAAGCCCATAAACGCGCGGGCCAGGTGCATGGCAGCCCAAGGGAGGGCGCCGAAAACCAGATCCATCAGTTGCACTAGCAGCAGCGAGCGATTCACTCGCTCGTGCAATTGCCGGTCGAAACTGGGGGGCGGCGGGGGAATATCCGATTCCGCAAGCAGTTCGAAAACATCGTTAACCATGTTGCGGGGCTCCAGAAACCAGTTCGGGGAAACGCTGCTGGAGTTTTTCGCGTGCGCGGCTGACTCGCATTTTGCACGCGCTTACGGAAACCTCGAAAATCGCCGCCAGTTCGTCATAGTCGTAGCCTTCCGCATATTTCAACAGCAGGATGGCTCGGTCCTCTTCGTCAAGCACTTCAAGCATTTGAGTCAGATCCAGCGACAGGCCCGGCTCGCTGGCCGCCCGGCCCGGTTGTTGCGCTTCCCATTGAGTGTCGGGGTGCAGGGTTTCATGCTTTTGCCGGCGGCCGCGGCTGCGGCGCTGCGCCAAGCAGGTGCGCACGGCAATGCCGTGTACCCAGGTGGCATATTTGGAGCGGCCGGCAAATTTGGCCCGGTTCAAGAACAGCCGCACGAAGACATCCTGAGCCGCGTCGTTGGAGTCCTGCTCGTTGCTGAGCAAGCGATAGCAGATTCGCCAGACACGAGGACGAAATCGCTCCACCAGCGCAACAAAGGCCGGACCGTCGGACCCTTCGCGGGCAGCCTCGGCGGCTAACTGCTCGTCGCTGAGTGAAGTAACGTCCACAAGCTTGATTCCATCGCTCCGCGCCAGTGTCGCGCTCGCCCACTCCTTGGGCCACGTCAGATGAGTTGCCGACCGAGGGCTGGGCGTCACGGATCATCACGGATGCGGGGCAATTCGGGCCTATTTCAAGCTTACGGCGCGGCCGGCCCCGTTTTCACCCCAGACTGGGGGTCGATCCGAACAGATCGGCTCGCGAGGGTCAATAGCAATGCGACCAATGCGCGATTTGTTACGCCACCGCGATCACACTCGCGATCTGATCGGAGGTGACCGGCTCGATGATGCCCCGCTCGCAGATGATGGCCTTGATCAGCCGGGCCGGCGTCACGTCGAAAGCCGGGTTGTAGACTTGCACGCCTGGCGGCGCCGTCTCGCGGCCGAAGCCGTGGGTGATTTCGCGGCGAGTCGCGCTGCTCGATCGGAATTTCAGCTCCGCTGGAGATTGTCAGGTCGAAGGTGCTGATCGGCGCGGCGATATAAAACGGGATGCCGTGCGCGGCGGCCAGCAAGGCGACGCCGTAGGTGCCGATCTTGTTGGCCGTGTCGCCGTTGGCCGCGATCCGGTCGGCGCCCGTGATGACGGCCTGCACGCGGCCTTCGCGCATCACTTGGGCTGCCATCGAATCGCAGATCAGCGTCGCGTCGATGCCCCGCTGCATCAGTTCCCACGCGGTCAGGCGGGCCCCTTGCAGCAAGCGGGCGCGTCTCGTCGACGAACACGTGCAAGTGCTTGCCCGCTTCGTGGGCCGCGAAGAAGCAAGCCAGCGCGGTGCCATAATCGGCCGTGGCCAGTCCGCCGGCGTTGCAGTGGGTGAGCACGCCTTGGCCCTCAGTCAACAGCGTGGCGCCCCAGCGACCGATGTCGCGGCAGATCCGCCGGTCTTCTTCGTGGATGGCCTGGGCCTCGGCCAGCAGTGCGGTTCGCAGATTGCCGGCGTCGGTCTCGTTCTGATGGGCCGCGGCGCAGCGTCGCATGCGGTCGAGAGCCCAGAACAGATTCACGGCCGTCGGACGGCTGGTGGCCAGATAATCGGCGACTTCGTGGACCCTGGCCCGAATGGCCGCGGCACCGGCGTCCGCGGCGGGTTTGCAATCCGATGCAAACGCCATAGGCGGCCGCGATGCCGATGGCCGGCGCGCCGCGAACTCGTAATTGCTTGATCGCCTCCCAAACGCTGGCCACGTCGCGGCAGGCGATATGCTTGCAGCTTCGTGCGGCAACAGCGTCTGGTCGATCAGCTCCAGGTGGCCGTCAACGTCGCCGATCCAGCGAGAGTCATGGGAATGCGGTCAGTCGTCATCGGGAGTGTCAAGGGAGATTACTCGGTGCTCAGTGGAATCAGCGGCGCTGCAACTCGAAGGCGGAGATCCTTGATGCGTCACACGTCGAATCGCTTGTGGTACGTCAACTCAAACGAATTGGCAACCGCTTCGTTCGTCACTTCGCCCGACATGATGTTGATGCTGCGGGCGACGGGGCGCAGTTCACGGGCCGCCCGCTCGATGCCGCGGTTGGCAATCGCCAAGGCCCAGGGGAGCGTCACGTTGCACAGCGCATAGGTGCTCGTGCGGCCAACGGCACCCGGCATGTTGGTGACGCAATAGTGCACGACCTCGTCGACGATGTACGTGGGCTCGCTGTGCGTCGTCGGCCGGCTGGTCGCCACGCAGCCTCCTTGGTCGATGGCCACGTCGATGATCACGCTGCCGGGCTTCATCAGGCCCAGGTCTTCGCGCTCGATCAGCCGCGGCGCCTTGGCTGCCGGGAATCAGCACGGCGCCGATCACCAGGTCAGCCCGGTGACAGTTGCTCGCGGATGGTATGGCGATCGCTGAACAAGCACATCGACGTTGGCCGGCATGATGTCGTCGAGATAGCGGAGCCGGTCCATGTTGACGTCCAGCAGGCAAATGTCGGCACCGAAGCCGGCCGCCACCTTGGCGGCGTTGGCTCCGACGATGCCTCCGCCGAGAATCGTGATATGGGCCGGCGCCACGCCGGGCACGCCGCCGAGCAGGATGCCGCGCCCCATCTGCGGCCGTTCGAGATACTTGGCCCCTTCCTGGATACTCATGCGGCCGGCCACTTCGCTCATCGGCGTCAGCAGCGGCAAACGTCCTTGATCGTCGCGCAAGGTTTCGTAAGCGGCGGCCGTGGCCGCCGGAGGCCAGCACGGCTTCGGTCAGCTGGCGATCCGCGGCGAAATGGAAATAGGTAAATACGATCTGGCCCGCTCGCAGCAGCGGCCACTCGGGCGGCAGCGGCTCTTTGACCTTGAGGATCATTTCCGCCCGGGCGAAGACCTCGGCGGCCTGGGCGACCAATTCGGCCCCCTGTTTCGTGATAGGCCTCGTCGGGCAGCCCGGAGCCCAAGCCGGCACCGTGCTCGACCAACACCCGATGCCCGGCGCGCACCAGTTCCTCGACGCCGACCGGCAGCATGGCGACGCGATATTCGTCGCGTTTGATTTCCTTGGGAACGCCGACGATCATGCGCGGCTCCGAAAAGGTAATACGCGGAATTTAACCACAAACCAGCGCCGGGCACAAAGGGCCCGTATTGGAAGTTCAATAAGAGCTTGGAGCACGCAGCGCAAGCAAGGGATAATTGACGCTACACCCTTGCTTGCGCTGCGGGCTCAAGTTGCGCTGGGGGCTTGCCGGAGCCGGCGTTCCCATCGCGTCAACGTTGCCGGAGTTTGGCCGTAGCTTGCAGCAATAGACCGTCGAGGGACAGGCCCACGCATCTCAGCCAGTCGGGCACTGCCGCTGTAGCCGAGGCGGCGACGTGGACGGTCAATGCGTCGCCCGGTTCAACCTGCAACTCGATGGCGGCGTGTTGCAGGCTGCCGTTAACGTGGGTCATCGTCTGAATCGCGGCCGCCAGGCGCGGGTTGCCGCGGAGCGCGCGTCGAGCCGCTTGCGCGACGGACTCGGGTGTCGCCCGCGGTAGCGTGGCCTCGGTGGCTGCCCGCTGGGCTGCGCGGCTCAGCTTTCGCTGATTGGCCAGCAACAGTCCGAATTGTAGGAGCAGGATTGCGACGAAGATTAACAGACTGCCAGCGGCAGCCCACATCAGGACCCACGCCGGCCCGCGCGCAGCGGTGTTTGTGCAGACGCAGTGGTAGGCGTATTGCCGGTGGCGAGGCCATCAGCGATCGCACTTTGAGGTTGTATGGGGCCGAGCATGGTCTGCGATTGCGAGCTGGTCGGTACTTGAGGCTGCTGCTTCCAGACTAGTTGCTGGCAACGGCGCTGCAAGCGGATCGCCCGAGCGATCGGTCAAAACAGGCAGTCTGCGGTCGCCTAAGCGGTTGTAGTGAAGAATCTCGATCCGCTGCCTCTCGTGGTCGATGAAGAGAGGGCCGGCAGAGCACTAATCACCATAAATCTTGAATCGCCAAAGGGGGCGGACCATGACAGGGGCGGCTTTACTTGTGTTGGCGCTGGTGACCGGCGGAATACCGTGCCCCGATTGTGGTCAGGACGGGCAGCCGCTACGGCCAGGGCCGAATGGTCGGCCGCTCGGGCCGGACGGTCGGCCGTTGCGGCCGGGGCTGATCTACCATCACGCCTGTGACGGCGGCAAATGCTTCAGTTGTCAGCGACCGCTGTGGGGTCCTTCGGCGCCACCGTTCAATTACCGCCTTGTCTTCAATTATCCTTGGAGCCAGGCGCCGTGTTACCCGGCTTACGCGGCGGCTGTTCCATGTCTACCCTACGGTCGCCAGCCGGAGGAGCCGGTCGAAGCGGTTCCTGCGCCGCTCCCGTGCCCGCGGAAACGGGAGCAACTCCCGCGGCGGAATCAGTGACCATGAAGTCGGCGAGCAGCCGTCGCACTGCCCATCCTGGCATGGAGCGGCCGGCGGAGGCTGCCCGCAAACCCAAGACGTCGCTACGAAGCAGTCCCGTTTTGGACAGGACTTTTTGACCCGGTCGTGTGGCATTTCACGATGCCATTTCCCTGTGTCATTTTGCGGGGCACGCCTTCACTTGTGAATCGGCCGAGGGACAAACCCCATATCACGCGATCTGCCGGGGCCGGGCGTGGATGCCCAGCGGCCGGTTGAAAATCGCGATTCTCGCAGCGTCCCCTCGTTGAATCTTCCTTCCAATCGGTTTAGGTTAGTGGACTTGCGCCCCTAGGGTTCCGCCAGTGCAGCCCTATTGGTGGCGCCGCCAGTTGGCCCCCAGGGCCGGCGTGCGGCCGCACGCTCAGCGGCTTTTCAAAGCGAGGTTCATGAAGGTTATGTTGACGATCGCCAAATACACGTTCGGCGTGGGAGACCGCTTTGCCCATCAGGCCAAGGCCCAGCTGCAGGCGTGCATGCTGGCGGCCGAGCACGGCGCCGACGTCATTCCGGTCTGGAACAAGTCGCACCGCGAACACACGACGGTCGGCTCGCAGCCGGATAGCGTGCGCGCTGGCCGCCGACGCCGCCGTGCGCGAGCTGGGCTGGAAGAAGCCGTATCATGTGGATGCCGATCATATCCGGCTGGAAACGGTCGATGGCTTCATCGCCTCCTCGGACTTCTATACCTTGGACGTGGCCGATGCGATTGGCAAGCCGGCGGATGCCGCAGCGGTCAAGGCCTTCGTCGACCGGCATCCGGAGCTGGTCGGCCGTTTGGAAATCCCTGGCATCGACGAGCCGTTCGAGATCAAGCGGGCCGACGTCGAGCGCATCGCCGGAAAGTATCTGCTGGCCGTTCAAGAAGCCGGCCGGATTTACCGCCGCATCGTGCAGCTCAAGGGGGAAGAGAAGTTCATCACCGAAGTGTCGATGGACGAAACCGACAGTCCGCAGACCCCGCCCGAATTGCTGGTGATTCTGGCGGCAATCGCCGACGAAAAGATTCCGATGCAGACGATCGCCCCCAAGTTCACGGGCCGTTTCAACAAGGGAGTGGACTACGTCGGCGATCTGGCGCAGTTCGAGAAGGAATTCAACGCAGATCTGGCGGTGATCGCGTTTGCCGTGCGGAAGTACGGGCTGCCGGCCAGCCTGAAGCTCAGCGTCCATTCCGGCAGCGACAAGTTTTCGATCTACGCGCCGATCCGCCGGGCGATCGCGCGGTTCGATGCCGGGCTGCACATCAAGACGGCCGGCACCAACTGGCTGGAAGAAGTGATCGGGCTGGCCGAATCCGGCGGCGCAGGGCTTGAACTGGCCAAAGAGATTTATGTCAATGCGCTGCACAAGATCGACGCCTTGTGCGCTCCGTACGCGTCGGTGATCGATATCGATCCGCAGCAAACTACCTTCCGAGGACGTGGTGCAAGGCTGGTCGAGCGAGCAATTCGTGGCGGCTCTGCGGCACGACCAGCGCAATCCAGCTTTCAATCCGCATCTGCGGCAATTGATTCATGTGGGCTACAAAGTCGCGGCGCAGCTGGGCGACCGCTATTTGAAGATGCTCAAGACGTGCGAAGCCACGATCGCCAAGAACGTGACGGAGAACCTTTACCAGCGGCATTTGAAGCCGCTGTTTGTTGAGAAATGAATAAGCTTGTGATGCGGATTTGGGGACCCAGAGATGCAATCCCTGGGTTTTGATCTGGGGAAAATCGAGAGCTATCAGGATGGCTGACAAAAATAAAATCCAGGATTTGTTTAGCCTCGGAGGCGAAACGGCCGTGGTGCTGGGCGGCACCGGCGTGTTGGGCGGAGGCATGGCCGATGCGCTGGCCGCCGCCGGCGCGGGTCGCCGTGTTGGGTCGCAACGCCGAGCGCGGCGGCGAGCGCGTTCGAGAAATCGAGGCGGCCGGCGGAAAGGCCCTGTTTCAAGCCGCCGATGCGCTCGACCGCGACTCGCTGGTTCGAGCCCGCGACGCCATCGTGGAAAAATGGGGGCCGGTCAGCGTGCTCATCAACGCCACTCGGGGGCAATCGGCCGGACGCCACGCTGCCGCCGGGAGCCGATTTTTGCAAGCTGCCGCTGGCCGCCTGGCAGGGCGTGTTCGACCTGAACCTGGTTGGCGGCGTCCTGCTGCCCAGCCAGGTCTTTGGCGAGACGATGCTGGCCGCCGGCAAGGGAAGCATCATCAACATCGCCTCGATGTCGGGCATCATTCCGCTGTCGCGCGTGGTGGCCTATTCGGCGGCCAAGGCGGCGGTGATCAACCTGACGAAGTTCCTGGCCCGCGAGTGGGCCACCCGGGGCGTGCGCGTCAACGCGATCAGCCCCGGCTTTTTCCCGGCCGAGCAAAACCGGGCACTCCTATTCAAGGACGACGGCAGTTATACTGAGCGCGGCGCGCAGATCATCGGCCACACGCCGATGGCCCGCTTCGGAAAGCCGGAGGAGCTGGCCGGCGCCGTCGTCTGGCTGGCAGCCGCCGCGGGCCTCGTCCTTCGTCACCGGCCAGAACATCGTCGTCGACGGCGGCTTTTCCTCGGTCACAATTTAAAGCGAAGCGCAGAACGATCAGGAAGAAAACGACTGTTCTCTTGAATTCGTTTCCTATCTTCTTGCCTTCCTTATAAACACTCCGCTATTCGTTGTTGTAATTCGTGTCCGTGTTTTCAGACTTGGCTTTGTGGGAGATGTCCGTGAGCGATCTTAATCTTCGTAAGGATCCGTGCCAGTTGGATTTTCTTGCCTTGGGAGCGATTGTCAACCGGCTCGATCCGGGCGAGATTCCCTTTCGCAAAGCCCGTCCGTCGACATCCATGTCTCGGGGGGCGAGTACAACGTGGCCGCCAACCTTTCCGATTGCTTCGGATTGAAGACCGGCGTCGCCACGGCCATGGTCAAGTATCCGCTCGGCGAATTGGTGCAGGGCCGCGTGCGCGAAGACGGCGTCACGCCGTTTTACAAATGGTTCGAGCACGACGGCGTGCGCGGCCCGAACATCGCCACGGTCTACAGCGATCGCGGGCACGGCGTGCGGCCTCCGGTGGTGTTTTACAATCGGGCCAACGAGGCCGGCGCCTGCTCAAGCCGGGGGACTTCGATTGGGCCAAGATCTTTGCCGGCGGCGTGCGCTGGTTCCACTCGGGCGGCATCTTCGCCTCGTTGTCCGAGACCACCTCGGACCTGATCATTGAAGGGATGCAAGCCGCCAAGGCTGCCGGGGCCATCAATTCGTTCGATCTCAACTACCGGGCCAAACTATGGGCCAGCGTCGGCGGGCTCGAGCGCGGCCAGCAAGTGCTGCGGCGCATCGCCAACAGCGTGGACGCGCTGATCGGCAACGAGGAGGACTTGCAGAAGGGGCTCGGCATCGCCGGTCCCGAAGTGCATTCCAAGGGCAAGCTCGACCCGGACACGTTCTTCCAAATGATCGACCGCGTTGTCGATCAGCATCCGAACATCAAGCTTGTGGCGACGACCCTGCGCGAAGTCCACTCGACCAACCGCCACGAATGGGCGGCCGTGCTTTGGCTCGACGGCAAACGCTACGTCAGCCCGACGTGTCAGCTCGACGTAATCGACCGCATCGGCGGCGGCGACGGTTTTGCGGCCGGGTTGATCTACGGTTTGATTTCCGGCCGCTCGCCGGAGGAGTCGCTGCGATTAGGCTGGGCTCACGGCGCGCTGCTGACCACGTTTCCGGGCGACGTTACGATGGCAAAGCTGGAAGAGGTCGAGGCGTTTGCCAAAGGCGGCTCGGCCCGTGTCCAGCGCTGATAAAATGCGCCAATGCGCAAGTGATACGGAACCTCAACAAGCCGCCTTCGGGCGGCTTGTTTTGCGCACGTCGCTGGGGCCGAGACGGTCATCATTCAATCGCCGCGCTCCGCGGAATAGGCCGGAAATGAGCGGGAATGAACGGAAATCAGAGGGAGCAGCGAAGCCACCGCTCTTCATTTCCGATTATTCCTGGAGTTCCGACTAATCCTGTGCCCATCGTCTTCTAACGGCGTGCAATTTCGGCAGGCTGCAGGAGCAAATCATTTCCACGAGAGGGGAAAATAACCTAGAGTTCCAATGGGGTATCAAGTTGATGAGTTGGTGGTCGATGGCCATGCCCCTGTCACGCGTGGGCGGCTGTTGCGGGCAGCATCGTCCGTGAGCATCCACGTTCTTGAGTCGAGTGCCAGATGTGCCTATCCGGTTGTCATTCCGCAAGGGGCGCGACGCGCCAAATCGGCCGGCGTCGTGGCGTCGCGGCGGTCGAAGCAGCCGTTACGTTGCCGATTATCGTGGTTCTATTGCTGGGAATGTTGGAAGTTGGACGCCTGATCGAAGTGCAGGAGATCTTGAACAACGCGGTGCGCGAAGGAGCACGGCAGGCGGCCGGGGGAGTGTCGACCAGCTCGAAGGTCCAACAGGCCGTGCTCAATTACTTGAGCCGAGCCGGCCTGACGACTACCGGCGCCACCGTCACGGTCACCGACCTGACCAGCCCGAGCACCGACGTCTCGACTGCCGCGCAGAACCACAGACTACAAGTGAGCGTCACGATGCCGCTCAAGAACGTGCGATGGAGTTCGTCCACGTTGGTCACTAGTGCAAGCACGCAACTGACGGCGCAAGCGATTTGGTTTTCGGCCCAGTCACAGAGCTACCCATCAAGTTTCACGGTGCCCGCGGGTTATTGAGCGCGAGTGACCGACCAAGAGAATGCGGACGCATGACGATGCAACAAGCAGCAGGGAAACGAACCGTTCGGCGCGGCGGGACGATGGTCGAGACGGCCATCGTGCTGAACATCGTCCTCGTCATCATGTTTGTGCTGCTGGATTACGGCAAGCTGGTGATGACATTGCAGTTACTGAACAACGCGGCCCGCGAAGGCGCTCGTCTGGCCGTGGTCAACACCAATACGATGACCACGTCACAGATCACTAGTCAGGTGCAGTACTACCTGGCCGGACAGAACCTTTCCGGGATGACCGTGTCGGTGTACCAGGCGGATCCGGCGACGGGCAATAATTTGGGTTCCTGGAACAACACTACGTTGGGCGGTTCGATTGCGGTGCAAATCACGGGCAACTACAAGCCGATATTGCCCACTCTCAGCCAGCTGCCGAGCTCCATGCCCGTGACGACCACAGCCATGATGACTTGCGAGGCGAACTGATCAAGATCGATTAAAAGGTTTGGGACGATGTTGTTGCCCGGGGGTGCCAGCAACGCGATGTGCGGCCCGGGGGCACGCCGACGTCCCGAGGAAGCGAGAGTACCATGCGAATCCGACGAGCCATGCCAGCGAGACGAGACTGCCGACGAGGCTCGGTATTGCCGCTGGTCGCGGTGTCGCTGGTGATGCTGTTTGGGTTCGTCGCCCTGAGCATTGACCTGGGCATCATGGCGGTTGCCAAGACCCAATGTCAGAACGCGGCGGATGCCGCGGCCATGGCAGGTGCCCGGACGCTCACCGGCGCCACGAACGGCAACGCCACGCAAGCCACCGCGAATGCGCAGGCAGCAGCCGTTGCCAACACGGTGTTGTCGAACACCCTGCAAACTTCGGCGGTAACGGTCCAGAATGGCGCCTACCATTACAACGGCGCCAGCCAGACTTTCAGCCCGATGATTCCGCCCGTGGCACCGGACAATTACAACCTGACGCAAGCCAGCGTCGCGTTCACCAATGCCACGGCCTTCGCCAGGATCTTCAAGCTGACGTCGTTCAACATCACGGCCACGGCCACCGCCGCCAACCGGCCGCGCGACGTAACCATCGTGCTGGATTTCTCCGGCTCGATGAACAACGAGACCGACCTGTGGAACTGCGAGTCTTATCTGGGTAGCTTCCTCAATACTCCGAACAACACGGATACCGTCTTTCCGCAATGGGGCTGGTATGCGCCCGGTTACTCGGCCAACGCCACGCTGCAGTGCACCAGCACCAATCCCTTGGTCGGCAACTGCAACATCACCACGACCGTGCAGGGCGTACCCCCGTTGGTCAACGACTTCTACTCGAACAACCGCGGCAGTTCCGCCGCGTCGGCCTTTTCCGCGGCTTCCGCCAGCGTGACAAACACCACACCCGGCGGCGATGCTCCTCTGACCAAAAAGGCCAGCACGTCGCCGGCTCTGACATGGCTGGACGTCGTCGGTACCACGGCCACGCAATATACCGGCTATGCCGGCTTCAAAGGCTATACGCAAGGCCCCGGCTACTGGGGGAAAACTTTTTTCCTTTGGCCTCCGGACCCGAATTCCGCGAACGATTGGCGGAAGAAGTTCTTCTTCCTTTCGGACGGCGTAACCCCCTGCAACAACGACACTGCCTTGTACGACAGTAACGGCAACTGGCTCAATCCGACCGGCAATTACGTCATCAACTACAAGGCCATCCTGGCCTGGATCGCCAACAGCCCGAACCCCTTTCCCACGCAACTGCGCGCCGGGAACGTCCTGTACTACAGCAGCATTCCCACCGACGTGCCGGCTAGCGCGTACGATCATACCCAGCCCAACTCGAATATCACCAACGCCAGCCAACGCTTCTGGAAGGAATACATCGACTTCACGCTAGGCGTTTGGATGGACCCCTTCGGCAACATCCAGAACCCGGGCACATCGACGTGCAGCTATGGCCCGGACTTTCAAGCTGGCAGCGGCACGATTCAGGTCACCGGCCCCGATGTCAACCAACCGGGTCCCACCGGCGTGTTCCTGGATAAGAACGACAATCCGCTGCGCCCGCGGCATCGCTTCTGGTTCGGGCCGGCGACGATGATTCAGTACATGCTCGATACAGGCATTATTCCCGGCACCGCGCATGACGTGTCGATGGTCCCGGCCAAACTAGGCATCGCCGGCACTTTGCAGGATATTCAGAACAATCATCCCAACGACCTGGTATCGGTCTGTGCCTTCGCCCGGCCGACCTATACCGGTGAGACGGGCGTGGGCAAGTTCGACTCGCCTCTGAACAATATGGGCCGCAATTACACGTCCATGATCAACAGCCTCTGGTATCCGCCCAATAGCGGCTCAGCCGACGTCAGCCCTTGGGATGCCAACGGAAACCTGACCCCCTGCGCTCACGGCGACTACTGCAGCAATACCGCGACCAGCTATGGCCTGATGCTGGCCTACAATCAATTCAGCACCAACTCCGCACTGGTTGGGCAAGGCATGGGGGGCAATGGGCGCGTTGCGCGCAAAAGCTTGTGATCCTGGAAACCGACGGCATGGCCAATGCCTCGACCAGTTGCGGATCGACCAATTCCGGCGCCTATAATTCGTTTTACAACATCGGTCCGAGCTACGCGTATTCCAACGGCTCGGCTGATCCCGCCACGGACGCCATTAATGTGGCGACACAGATTTGCACGTCCAGCAGCAGCGGCAGCATGCCCGGATACGCCACCCCGCAAAAGCCGGTGAGCATCCAGTGCATCGCTTTCGGAGCTATATTTGAACCGACGGCCACCGGCTCCGCGGCCTCCCAAGCCGTGAGCATGCTGCAATCGATTTCGACGATCGGCGGCTCGGTATTTCCCAACTCGTCGAGCGATCCGACCAACGGATATAAGTGGTGCATCGGCACCTTGTCCCAGCGGCAAACCCTACTGCAACAAGCCTTCACCACGATCATGGATAGCAACGCGATTAACGTGATCCTGGTGAAGTAGTCGTAACCCTGCCCGCGGTTGCAGAGTTGCGGACCGCAAAAGTCCGGCGGCTGATTGAGCGTTTTCCTCACACCGATCGCCTGGGCTTGTGTTGCGTCTGCAACCTGGAGCCTGAATTTTCCCTCCTGACCGTACCTTCCGGAACGCGCACTCCATGACCACTCCAGTCGCGAGTTTTTCCCAAATCGGCAAATGCTATCCCGGCGGCTGGCTCTCTAAGCGATCGGTGTGGGCGCTACGTGACGTGAGCTTGCAGGTTGAACGAGGCGCGATTTTCGGTCTGCTGGGACCCAACCGGGCCGGCAAGACCACGCTCGTCAAAATTCTGCTATCCTTGTGCCACGCGACAACTGGCGAGGTCATCCGAATGGGGCGACCGAGCAGCGATCGCACAACGTTGGCGACAATCGGCTATGTCCATGAAAGCCAGGCGTTTCCCCGGTATTTCACCGCCGAGCACCTGTTGGAGTTTTACGCCGCCTTGAATCACGAAACCGGGCCGGCCGTGCGGCGCCGTGCGCAGGCATTTGCTCGAGCGCTTCGGACTGGCCGACCGCAGCCGAGAGCCGATTGCCGGCTTCAGCAAAGGCATGCTGCAGCGATTGGCTTT
The DNA here is from genome assembly GCA_963807715.1 of uncultured Planctomycetia bacterium. GTDB lineage: Bacteria > Planctomycetota > Planctomycetia > Pirellulales > PALSA-1355 > CAWECK01. Next base: position 337,035 of record CAWECK010000002.1, on the reverse strand, counting down.
GGCCCAATCGCTCATCAACGATCCTCAATTGTTGGTGCTCGACGAACCCTCCGAAGGCATGGATCTAACGGCCCGAGAGCTGCTGCACCAGACGCTCCTGGAACATCGCCGCTCTGGACGAACTGCCATCCTGGTTTCGCACTCGCTGGCGGACGTGGAACGTTTGTGCGACCGCGTGGCGGTGTTACGGTCTGGCCAGGTTGCGTTCAACGGGCAACTCGCGGAACTGACGGAATCACCGGTTGCCGAGCCGCCACGGTCGTTGGCCGAAGCTCTGCAACCGATCTATAAAATGGCTTGTTCGTGACGTTAGTGGCCGGAAATGGACGCGAATGATCGGAAACAGGGACTTTTGTTTATGAAACTTCCGCCAAGCGGCGCTACGCTCGTGTGGCTCGTGCGCGATACCCTGCGGCAGTCGCTGGCCTGTGGGGTATTTTGGATCCTGCTTGCCATAAGTATCGTTTCGACGCTTGTCTGTCTGAGCGCCGGTGTCGAAGGAGGCGTGACGATCTCCAGCCAGGCTCCCGAGTTCTTGCCCGCCAATGATCGCGATGCGCAGCATCCCGATAAGATCAAGCATTCGGGCGTCGCGATCCTTAGTGGCAATTTTACGCTGGCCGGTGGCGCCGTCCGAATTCCGCTGGCGCGCGACGCGCGCGGCGCGGTTCACTTCGTGCAACTCGTGTTGGCCGGCGGGGTAGCCGATACCTTGGGTTTTTTGCTGGCCATGATTTGGACGGCAGGATTTTTACCGAGTTTTCTTGAAGCCCGCTCGGCTAGCGTGCTCCTATCCAAACGGACGCCTCGGTGGTTGCTCCTTTGGGGCAAGTACCTGGGAGTCCTGACGTTTGTCGCATTGCAGGCGGTCATTTTCGTCGGCAGCACCTGGCTGGCCTTGGGCTGCCGGACGGGCATTTGGGATACCGCTTACCTGCTGTGCATTCCACTGCTGCTGTTGCACTTTGCCATCTTCTTCAGCGTGTCCGTGCTGCTGGCCGTTTGGACCCAAAGCACGGTGCTGTGCGTTTTCGGCTCGATCTTTTTTTGGTGCCTTGCCTGGGGCATGAACTACGGCCGCCATGCGGCGGCGCTTGCCGCGCGGGCAGTACCGGAGGGAACCTTTTCACCCCGTTTTAGCCAATTGGCCGATGTGGGCTACTGGCTTCTGCCCAAACCGGCCGATCTGGGTGCCTTATTGTATGACACGGTCGGCGAGGATCACGACTTCGCCCGTCTACTCGACTACAGTGCCCTCGAATCACAAGGCTTTTCGATGGCACTGGCAGTCGCAAGTTCGGTCGTCTTCGCCCTGGTCGTGATGCTCACAGCCACGTATAGTTTCGAGACGCTCGACTATTGACGTGGGTGCTGCGCATGACCTGCGTACCCGATTAATAAAATCCGACGCCCAAACCGACAGCCGGATAACCTCCGTAGTAGGCCGGGCCGCCATAGTATGCCGGGCCGCCATAGTATGCCGGGCCGCCGTAGAATACAGGGCCAGGATAAAACGCCGGACCGCGGTAATAGACCGGGCGGCCGACAACCATGGGCACGGGGCAACCGATACAGGCCGCGCCGGCGTAATAGCCGCGAGTGTACGCGCGATGTGCCCAACCGGCCGTGGCAGGAGAACTGGTGATCGCCAGGCCGATCAGGATTGCCAGTAGTAAGAGAATGCGTTTCATGGAGTGTTCCTTAATGATTCGGGGACTCGCCAATTTCTACACTCGCGGACGGCAGAATTATGCCGCTGGATTGTATCTCGCCAACCGGCTTTTGTCTTGGGGTGACCCCCGGGACCAGCGGAATTTCGAAATTCGACGTGCTCGTCAACAACGCCGGCCGATGTCTTCCGCACAAAGGAGAGGGCGTTCAAGTAAAAAAATCGTGCCGGCCTCTCGACAATTCGCCTGAGATGCCGTGGTACAATCCGCCTAGCCGGCGGCCGGGAATGGTTCCCGGCACGCGTCAAGTGGCCATACCAGGATTGCGCACTGCGGAGGTGTCGAATGAAAAGTTGGTTCGTCGTGGGGATCGGTGCTTTGGCTCTCATTTGCCAGATCTCGTCGGGTTGGCGAGCTTCGTCCTTTGCCGCCGAACCGGAGAAGCCGGGGGCCGCGCTCGACGGTTACCGCTTCGAGTTTCCCTGCAAGGAGCCGATGCCCGAGAACCCGAAAGTGGGCGCTGACTGCAATTCAGGCCTGGTGACTGGCGATCCCATGAAGACCGATAATTTCACCGCGCAGAAGGCCTTCGGCGGCGAGACGGGGAGACGGTACAAAGTCACGCTGCGCTTCCGCGGCGTGGTCGAGCCCATGATGTATACGGGCGGTCAACAGGTCGACGATTACTTCTACATCGGCGGCGAGAAGAACAACGGGACTTACAACGTCTACGAGATCCGCGTGTCCTCTCCCGAATCGCACTACTTCCTCAACCGCCAGGACAAAGTGGGGCACCAGATCTTTACGATCGATTACACCCAGACTATCGAGATCGACGGCGGCGCCACGATTACCTTGCACGGCGACGGCCAGAATGGGCGATTGATCTCAAACTTCAAGAAGCTGGTGGTACCCGACGTGGATCCGGCCCCCCTGCCGTTTAATGGCCAGTTCGTCCAAATCAACGTGATTGACGTTAAATAGAGCCGCGGGCATAAGCTCGTGGATTCTTCGGCATTGCGTCGCTCTATCGTGGGAATTTGTCGGCATGCGTTTGACCCGGGCCCCCGGCGGAGTACACAATATCGGCACGCGCGGCGCCGTTGCAGTCGCTCGGAAAACATTCGTTATCACCATGAGCGGGAGCATTGCCATGAGAGCGGTCGTCGGTACGCGGGCCTGGTTGGGAGCGGCGGTTGTAGGGTGCCTGATCGCCAGTCCCTTTGCGGTGTTAGGGGCCGAGGGATTTCCCCTGCGAGACGGCGACACCTGGGTCATGGTCGGCGACAGCATCACGGCTCAGCACCTGCACTCGAACTACATTGAGGCCTTCTGTTATGCCCGTTTTCCGCAGCAAACGTTCCGCTTCCGCAACTCGGGCGTCGGCGGCGACACGATTCCCAAGGTGCTCGCCCGATTCGATTGGGACGTCGCGCCGTGGAAGCCGACGGTGGTCTCGGTCGAATTGGGCATGAACGACAAGGGAGGATTCAGCGTCGAGCAGTTCATCACCAACATGGGCCAACTGGATGAGCGAATCCATTCCGCCGGCGCAGGCCGGTATACTTCACGGCTAGCCCGGTGAATAACGGTGAGATGCAGCCCAAGCTTTTCGGTAATCTGCGTCTGCACGAATATGCGGAGGCCCTGAAAAAATTCTCGGCCGATCGGAAGGCCCCGCTGGCCGATCAGTTCCATGCGATCGTCGACGTCTGGGGTCGCAACAAGCCGCAGGAGAATCTGGCCAACGCGCTGGTTGTCATGAACACAGTCGCCAAGGACGACAAGCTCGTCGGCGTCGAGCATTTGCGAGCCTTCCTGGCTGCTCGGAGCGGCGAGCCACAGCCGGTCTCGATGCAGGGGGACCCAGTCCATCCTGGCGCCGCCGGTCAACTGATCATGGCGGCCGCGCTGCTCCAGGCGTTGGACGCGCCGGGGTTGGTCAGCCGGGCCGTGCTGGCTGCTGACGGCAAAGTCGTGGAAGCCAAGGCCTGCACCATCAACAATGTTCAGGCAAGCGGCGGCAAGCTTTCATTCGACCGCCTTGACGAATCGGCTGCGTTTCCGATCCCCGACGAGGCCCGCGGTGCTCCCGCTGTTTCCGGGGATCTTACAACTCAGCCAATACACGTTGCAAGTCGACGGCCTTGCCGGGAAGGCATACAAACTGAGCGTAGACGGCGCTGCCCTGGGCGCCGTGAGTGGCAAGCAGTTGGCTGAGGGCATTAACCTGACCGACTTTGCCGCTGGCCCGATTGCCGACCAGGGCAAAGCGATCCTGGCCGCTGTGGGCAGTAAAGAAGGAGCGGTGGGCGAATGGCGCGGACTATCGCGACCTGGTGGCAACCAATTCCGCCGGCCCCGATGGCAACGAGCGTCTCGCCGCAGTTGCCAAGAAGGTCGAAGAAGGGGACGCCAAAATCCGCGACGCCGCCAAGCCCCGCAAGCTGCACTTCGAATTGCAGCCAGCCGACGGTTCCTAGCCCAGCATGCGCAGCCCGCTGGCGGCGGACGCAACAAACGGCCGGCGTAACGAGCCGCGGGCGTAAGCCCGTGGATTCTACCGCATTGCGCAGCGGCAAGCCGGAAATAATTGACAACCAATTCCGCCGACATCAAGCTGAAAACGGTGGCCTCTGTCCTTCATAGCGCAACCTGTCTCCAGCGGACGATGACCAGGCAACACGTCCTTGATCCGGTCGCTTATCTCCGCGAGTGTAAGTAAATGGTTTTTATGCGTTTCGGACAGACCATCCTGGGGCCCACGCAACGGTCGCGGCGCGTCATGGCCCGCTTGTCGAGCGCGAAAACCTGGACATTGGCCGCGCTCCTTCTATTCGTCGGGGGGTCGGCCGGAATCGCAATTGCAGAAGACGCGAGTGAGGCCGTGGTGGATGCTCCGCTCTCCTCTGACGAAGCGGCCCGAACGATGATCGTTCCCGAAGGTTTTCAGGTTACGTTGTTCGCCGGCGAACCGGACTGCGTGCAGCCCATCGGGTTCTGCATCGACGATCGCGGGCGGTTGTGGGTCGCCGAGGCCAACAACTATCCCAAACATGGTGACACGCCGGGGGACCGCATTCTGATTTTCGAGGACACCGACGGAGACGGTCACTTCGATAGGCGGACCGTCTTCTATGACCAGTTGAACTATGTCACCGGGATCGAAGTCGGCTTCGGCGGCGCCTGGGTCATGTCTCCCCCTTATTTCTACTTCATCCCGGATCGAGACGGCGACGATGTCCCCGACGGCGAACCTCAGGTGTTGCTCGACGGCTTTGGCAACCACGCGAATTCGCACAATCTGGCCAATGGGTTCGCTTGGGGGCCCGATGGCTGGTTGTATGGCACCCACGGCCGCACCAACTGGTCGCTGCTGGGCAAGCCGGGCACGCCCGACGACGAGCGCACGCGGTTCGACGGCGGCGTCTATCGTTACCACCCGGTGCGGCATGTTTGGGAACCGTTTGCCGACGGCTCGACGAACCCCTGGGGAATCGACTGGAACGACGTCGGCGAAGGCTTTGTGTGCAACTGCGTGAATCCGCACCTGTTCCACGTGATCCAAGGGGCCCACTACGAACCGTGGCGAAATCGCGAGTCGAGCCAGTTTGCCTACCAGCGCATTGCGTCGATCGCGGATCACCTCCATTTCGTCGGACAGGGGAACGTGCGCGACGGCCTGGGCTCGGCGTCGGAAGACTCTGCCGGCGGCGGGCACGCCCATTGCGGCTCGATGGTCTACTTGGGGGACAACTGGCCCGAGCGCTATCGCAATCATTTTTTTACGAACAACATTCACGGCAGGCGGATCAACAACGATTTGCTGCGCCGCGCCGGCTCGGGCTACACGGCCTCGCACGGACACGATTTGATGCAATCGAAAGACCGTTGGTACATGGGAGTCACGCTCCGCTACGGACCCGACGGAGCCGTCTTTGCCAGCGACTGGTCCGACACCGGCGAATGTCACAGCATCAAGAATACCCAGCGCGAGACGGGCCGGATCTACAAGATTGCCTACGGAAATCCAGCAGCAGCCCCCGTCGATCTCACACAACTCAGCGACTTGGAACTCGCCGAACTGCAATTGCACCGCAACGACTGGCACGTCCAACACGCGCGGCGGTTGTTGCAAGAGCACGCGGCACAAAACCACGACATGACGGAGGCCAGCCGGCGATTGCTGGCGATCTTTTCCGAGTCGACGGAAGTGCCCCGCAAGCTGCGAGCCCTGTGGGCATTGCACGTCATCGGGCGTCTGGACGCCGAATTCCTGGTCCGCCAATTGAGCCACCAGAGCGAATACGTTCGCTCCTGGGCCATCCGCTTGCTTTGTGAAAGTCGCGAGCCGCCGGCCGGCGCGCTGGCTCGGTTTCAAGAATTGGCGGCGAGCGGCGATTCCCCCTATGTCCGGCTCCATTTGGCCAGCGTTTTGCAACGGCTGCAACCGATGCAGCGCTGGCCCATCGCCGAGGCTTTGTCGCAGCGACCTGAAGACGCCGCCGACGCCAACGTGCCGCTGATGCTCTGGTACGGGATCGAGCCCCTGGTTCACGAAGACCAGGACCGCTTCGTGAGCCTGGCGGGAACGACACGAATTCCCTTGATCGCGCGGCACATTGGCCGTCGCGTGGCTGGGTTGCCGGAGGCCAACGGAGGCTTGGAATCCCTGGTGCGGCTGTTGGGTAAAGTCGAGAGCAACGTGCAACCGGAACTACTCTCCGGCGTGATCGAAGGACTCGAAGGGCGCCGCAGCATTGCCATGCCCGAGTCGTGGCCGGAGACGTATGCGACGTTGCAACGAGATAAAAACGAATCGATTCGCCAAAAATCACTGCAACTGGCGCTGATCTTCGACGATCCCGTGGCACTCGGCATGTTGCGCGGTCTGGCGACCGAAAAAACCGCCGCGGCGGAAGCTCGAAATCAAGCCGTGCAGGCGCTGGTGGCCAAGCAGTCCGCCGACTTGGCGCCGTTGCTGCTGGAGCTTGTGGGGGATCCGGCCACGCGACGCTCCGCGCTGCGCGGACTGGCCGAGTATGACCATCCCGACACACCGGCCGCGGTTTTGAATCATTATGATTCGTTCGATGTGCCCGCTCGCCAGGACGCCGTGCAAACGTTGGCTTCGCGGCCGGCCTGGGCCATGAAGCTGTTGGATGCCATTGAAGCGGGCCAGCTTCCCCGCAACGACCTGACCGCCTACACGGCCCGGCAATTGCAAAATCTTGGCGACGCAAACGTCAGTGCCCGCATCAAGACTCTCTGGGGCGAACTGCGCACGACGCCGGATGAGAAGGCAAAACTCATCGCCCGCTATAAGAAGCAATTGACTAGCGAATCGCTGCAGCGGGCCGATCGAGCGGCCGGTCGCTCAATTTTCCAGCGGACCTGCGCCAACTGCCATCGTTTCTTTGACGCTGGTGGAAACATCGGTCCTGAGATTACCGGTGCCCAGAGAACCAACCTGGACTATCTCCTGCAAACGCTCGTTGATCCTAGCGCCGCGGTCGCCAAGGATTTCCAGATGCAGATCATCCAGACCTCCAGTGGCCGGGTGATCACGGGGCTGGTGGTCGCCGAAAGCACGACGGCCGTGACGATCCAAACGGTCAACGAAAGAATTGTGGTGCCGCTAGAGGAAATCGAAGAACGATCCGTTTCGCCCCTCTCGATGATGCCCGATGGCTTGCTGCAAAACCTGCCGATCGAACGTTTGCGCGAGCTAATCGCCTATCTGATGGGTCCGGCACAAGTGCCGCTTCCGGTGGAATAAATGCGAAATGAACCGAAAAATTCCGCATTCCGACTTCCGTATTCGATCAGTGCCAGGCGACGAACCGCGGCGCCGTGCGATTGTTCGAAAGCAGAATGATCAAACGCTTGCCATCCGTGAAATACGGGTCGCCCGTGAGATTGCGGCGCGGCGACGTGCTGTCGCAGGCGCCGACGCCGGCGACGTAAGCCGCCGCGTCAACTCGCTGGGCTTGCAGCAAATCTTCGAGCACATAATCACGGGCTTCGTCGACGTCCGGGTCGACCCGATGTGTTGTCAAGTTCCACGTTTTTGTCGTGAATCGGACGCCGATGTCGCGGCTGACTTGCCCCACCCAGACCGGCTGGCCGCGAAATCGTAGCGTCGTGAGCCAGAGGCGCAGGTGCAGACGCTCGTTGATCGAGTGGCGACTGCGCTGCAACGCAACATCTTGGCTGCGGCCGAACAAGTACAACGGGCTGACCGGCGAATAGCGATATTGCGATCCTAAAAGAAACGAACGGGCCGTCTTCCAGCAACTGGCCAGCGTGATCGTCTCGCTTTCGTCCCAACGGGGAGCAAACGTGCCAAGCAGCGTTTCAAACTCGCCGATGACCACCAAATTGACCGGGTCTCCCGTGCGTGTTTGCTTGGCGTTCGTAGTCGCCGGGGGCATTTCCACCAGGCGCCGGCCGAGTGCGGCAACGTCGCAATCCTCGACAGTCCCGGCGGGGAGCAGACGCTCGAAATCGCGCCGCAGGTAATCCGCATTGATTCCGGGGACCGCAATCGAAAACGTAAACTCGATCGCCGATTCGACGTCACCGGCGTTGGGCGGCGCACCGGTCGGTTCGACCGGGCCGGCTGGCTCCTTGCGCTGCAGAAAACTGTCGAGCGTATCGCCTGTCACGTGCAGGCAAACGTGTACCACCTTGGTGCCCGCGTCGAGCGAAGTGAATACGAACCCCTCCGAAATGCCGCCGGGCGGGATCGGACGCAGGTGAAACGTCTGGGAGCGAAAAAAGTCGTCCATGCGCTGGTTGGCCCGCCAGGCCGTGATCAACTTCATCGGGATTAGGCCAAGCAGGGGCAAAAAGAGCCAACCGATCGCACCGAATGCCGAAAGCCGCTTCGTGATCGAAAAATGGTTGACTCCCGCGGCCTCCAGCGGCGTGTAGTAGTTCGGGTCGATCCTGACGAGCTGCAAACGTAGTGGAACGGCAGAGTGGTTGGCGATGCTCAAATACACGGGTTGGATACCCCGCCGCGACAGCGGGACACCGAACAGGCGATCGCTTTCGACGGCGTCGAGAACCGCCGCGGCGACCTTAACCTGTGAGCCCTCTTGCGTTTGGGCGCGACTCAGGAAAGTGCGGAGCGTCGGCTCCGGAGCGTACGGAGTGGTCAGCAATCGCCACAGGGTGGCTTTAACCGAGACTGTCACGGGAGAGGATTCCTGGAAAAGAAGCGGCCGGGGGGTGATCGCGATTGTCGTTCGCGCTGCTGCGGCCGTCCAGAGCCTCCACTTAGATCCAATGTTTGTCGAGATAAGACAATAGTGTGGTTCTGAAAAACGGCAGCCGGCCCCACTGAACTCTGCTCGTTTTACCGGCTGTGGCCGAGCGCCTTGACAATTCCACCAGATAATCTATCATTAAGTTAATAATCTTAGTGATGTTTAGGCAGAATTCCGACGATATTACAACATGAGTGCAAACTTTTGGAAACTGGGGAGGCGTCCCGTGGCTATTAATCGGTTTTTTCCACTGGAAGACAGCAGTGACAACAGTGCTTTGACAGCACAATTGTGCGCTTTCGGACAAACGGCGGTCCCCCTGCCCGCCCTGTTCATCCCGGTCATGCCAGGCGCCGTCATGCCAGGTATTGTCCAGTGGCAGCAGGTCGTCCTCCAGATGGCCTATCAATTGGCCCGCGTAATCGTGGCACCACCGCGCCATGAGCTCTTGATTACGTCGAGCTGGAACTGAAGAGCCTGATCCGTCCTGCTACGAGCGCGAAGAACCGCTCCAAATGTCAATTGGCTTTGAGGGATTGGGGGCTTGGCGGCGTTACCGCAGTGCTCCCTCGAGATCGGCGATCAGGTCGCCAACGTCTTCCACGCCGACGCTGAGCCGGACCAGCCCATCGTCGATACCGATCTGGGCTCGCTTCTCGCGCGGAATGGATGCGTGTGTCATCAGCGCCGGGTGCTCGATTAAGCTCTCCACCCCGCCGAGGCTTTCCGCCAACGTAAAGAGTTGGCAGCGTTCCAGAAACCGTCGCGAGCGCGGTTCGCCTCCTTCGAGCACGGCGGTGACCATGCCGCCAAAGGCGTTCATTTGTCGCCGGGCCAGTTCGTGCTGCTTGTGACTCGCCAGGCCCGGATAATGAACTCGCAGCACATCCGGGCGTCGCTGGAACCACTGGGCGATGGCCAAGGCATTGGCGCAATGTCGCTCCATCCTCAGCGCCAGCGTCTTGAGGCCGCGCAGCGCGAGAAAGCAATCAAATGGTCCGCTGATACCGCCCACGGCGTTCTGCAGGAAGCGAAGTTGCTCTCCCAGGTCCTTGCGATCGCCCACGATGGCGGCTCCGCCGATCATGTCCGAGTGGCCGTTGAGATACTTGGTTACCGAGTGGACCACCACGTCGAAACCAACCGATAGAGGACGCTGCACGTAGGGAGTCGCGAAGGTGTTGTCGGCAACGCTGATGATCTTGCGGCGCCGGGCCAGATCGGCCACGCGCGTCAGATCGGCCAGCTTCAGCAACGGGTTGGACGGGGTCTCGATCCAGATCATCCGCGTGTTCGGACGAATGGCCGCCTCGAACGCCGTGAAGTCGGCCGGATCGACGTACGTGAAATCCAGATTGGCCGTGCGGCGGCGGACCCGTTCGAACAGCCGGTAAGAGCCGCCGTACAGATCGTCGCACACGAGCACGTGCGAGCCGTGATCGAGCAGCTCCAGTACCGTTGCCGCGGCGGCCAGGCCTGAAGCAAACGCAAAGGCGCTAGTGCCGTCTTCCAAATCGGCCAGGCAACGCTCGAACGCGAACCGCGTGGGATTCTGCGAACGGCCGTAATCGAAGCCCTTATGGACGCCGGGCGACTGCTGAACATAGGTGCTATTGGCGTAAATCGGCGGCATCACGGCGCCAGTCACCGGATCGGGGAATTGACCCGCGTGAATCGTGCGCGTGGCAAAGCAGGCGCGGCGCCGTGGGCGTGTTGTTGTGGATCACGCAGGTCGATGCAGCGACCTGCGGCGAGGTAGATTCCATGAGTAGCTCCCGATAAACGCCGCTTTTATGGGTGTGCCACTGACTGTGCCAGTGCCGATTCGACGCTGTTTCAAGGCACCGGCAGAGCCAGTGGCATACGTACCAAAAACTCGCTGACAATTCTTCAACAAGCTGTCAGGCCGCCCTTTGGCGGCGCCGTAAATAGTTCAGCAGATCGATACGCGTAATCAGCCCGTGAAATCCGCTCTCGTCCGCCACGATTGCCACCAGGCCCGCATCCAGGATCGCTCGCAAATCATCGATGCGCATCTGGGGCGAGACGGTCTGCAATTTGGTCGACATGTGCTCGCCGATCGGACGGCTGAAGCCGGCAGGATCGTCGGTCGTGGCCAGAAGAAGGTCCGACTCGTCGAGGATCCCGACGATCCGTTTTCCCTCCAGCACCGGCAGTTGTGAAATGTCGTACAGCCGCATTCTGGTGTACGCCAGGCTGAGCGGATCGCCGGGACCGACGCAGACCACGCCGCCGTCGGAAAAACGGCGCGTAATCAAGTCGCGCAAATCTCCGTAGCTCGTGCGCTGCTGCAAGCCTTGATCGGCCATCCAATAATCGTTGTACATTTTCGACAAGTATTTGTTGCCGGAATCGCAGGCGAACGTTACCACGCGCTTCGGCTGGGTTTGCTCGCGGCAATAACGGAGCGCGGCCGCCACCAAGGTGCCGGAGGAAGAACCGACCAACAGTCCTTCGCGGCGCAGCAGGTCGCGAGCCGTGTGCAGGCTTTCGGCGTCGGAAATCTGGTAGGCATGTTTGACCCGCGACAGATCTGCGATGGCGGGCAAAAAGTCTTCGCCGATCCCTTCGACCAGCCAGGATCCGGCCTCGCCGATTTGTCCGGTACGGATGTAATCGGCCAGCACGGAGCCGACCGGATCGGCCAGCACCATGTCGACGTGCGGAGCCACGCGGGCAAAATAGTGGCTGAGGCCGGTGATCGTGCCCCCCGAACCCACGCCGCACACCACGGCGTCGAGCCGCCGGTCGCACTGCTCCCAGATCTCCGGGGCAGTGGTGGTTTCGTGGGCCCACGGATTTGCCGGGTTATTGAATTGGTTGACGTAGAAGGCGCCGGGAGTTTCCGCGGCAATCCGCTCGGCCATGTCCTGATAATAGGCCGGATGCCCGCGGCCGACGTCGCTGCGCGTCATCACGACTTCGGCCCCCAGGGCCTTCAAATGGTTGACCTTTTCCTGGCTCATCTTGTCGGGAATGACCAGGATCAGGTGGTAGCCTTTTTGCGCCGCAACCAGCGCCAGTCCCAGGCCCGTGTTGCCGGCCGTCGCCTCGACCAGGATGGAGCCCGGACCGATGCGGCCCTCGTTTTCCGCGGCCTCGATCATCGATCGGCCGATGCGGTCTTTGATCGAGCCGCCCGGGTTGCAGTTTTCGAGCTTGATGAAGAGCTCGCAGGGTCCGGTATCGAAGCCCCGCAACTGCAAAAGGGGCGTATTTCCGATAAGGTCTTCGATGTGAACACAGCGCATCATGCGATCACCTGTGACGAACAATGGATCGCCCAACTTGTTAATAATTCGGTGCTGTCGCGATTTTGACAAGTGTTAGCGCGGCGCATGGGCGTTGCGCGGCGGCGGGATAGTACGGAAAACGGCGTGGCGGGTCCATGTCAGTCAGGCTTACAGCCGGACTTCGAGGAAAGAAAATTTGGCCGGAAATGGACGGGAATCAACGGAAATAAGGCACCGGACCGATTCGCCGCCCTCCGCCCAATTCGCCCTCCTTTCCGGCGGATTCCCTTTCGTTGGCGACGTGTGATTCGGCCAAGCCCCAGCGAGGGGCAACAACGCCACGGGCGGGCAACAGTCGGTCCAGAGCGGGGTGGGCCCGACTATCGGCTAGTCGGATCCGAACCGCAAAGTGCCGTCGTATCGCGGGCGATCGTGGAGCAGATTTGGTCCAGTGGCAGACTGTTGGCATCGGTTGCGAAGGGGTCTTCGATTTCGATGCCGGCCTCTTCGATTCCCAACATGCCAAACGAGACGACGGCCACCGCCAACGGGGCGGCAAACCCCATTTTGGCCACCAACACGAACGGCAACGTCCCCAGATAAATCAATAGAATCTGCTTGATCAATGCGGCATACACGAACGGCAAGGGCGTGCGTTGAATGCGCTCGCAACCCCCTTGGGCATCGACCATGCCGTCGAGCACATGTTCCATGGTCATGGCCTGGTAAGTGTCAATCCGCCCCTCTTGGCGGCAACGGTTGATCCACCGGCTGATCGCCGCGGCGGCCATCGTCGGCGGATTGTTGGCCGCCGCCATCCGCGCGGCAAGCTCGGCGGGAATTAAACCATCCAGCGCCGGCGAGGGACGATTGCCGCGCAACGTTTCCCGCACGCTGATCACGTAAGCGATAATCAAACTCGCCAGCGGTTTGGCCGGCGAGGCGTAGACCGCACTCAACCGGGCCAGGTTTCGGGAGCCGTTGGTCAGTGCTCCCCAGTAAGCGCGAGCGTCCCAATACCGATTGTTGGAGGCGTTGGTCCTAAACACGATCAACATGCTCAAGGCCACGCCGAGCACCGAGTGGCCAAGCTGATCGAGCGCCGGCAATTCGATGCCGTATTTCCTGATCGCAAAATCGTCGGCCAGGCACAGCGCGAGACTAAAGGCCGTGAGAGCGCCGACTCGTGGAAGCACGTGCGGCACGACCGTGCCACGAACGGCAAACACGGTGCCCAACCAATTCGTTCGCTCGTATTCGATCACGCGTAAGCCCCAAAGTCTGAAGTCTAAAGTCCAAGATCAGAAGTCTGCTTCAAGGAGCGGCCGGAGGGGCTACGGAGTCGGGGCTCCAGTGGCCTCCCCAGCGGTCGCGCAGCGTTTGAATGAATTGTTCCCAGGCTTGCCGGCTGCGCGTGGGAGGGAACGGCTCTGGAATGATCGGTTTCGGCGACGTCCACACCACCTCGAACTCCAGGTTCTTGTCGACTTCGCCAATCCGCGCCATTCGAATCGCATGTTGATTCTCGGGATCGATGCTGACGGGCCCTTCCGGCGCATCGAACCGCTGGAGAACCATCGACCGACGAATGTCGGACGGCCGGTCGCTCTTGGCCGCGTTCACGCCCAATGCCCACAGATGCACCCCGGCGTAGGCCGCGGCCATCGGATCGTTGATCGTACGCGTCGGGCCGAAACGTTTGCGGAATCGCTGGATAAAATCCCGGTTCGCCTTGCTGGGCAAGCTTTGAAAGTAACTCCAACAGGCGTAATCCCCCGCCAGGTCACCGCCGCGGGCCGACAGCGTGCGCAATTCCTCTTCGGACACATCGTAGGAAATAATCGGCACTTGATCGGGTTTGACGCCGGCCTTGCGCAGGGCGTCGAACAATCCGATATTGCCCGTTCCGCTCACCGAGTTCACGACGACGTCGGCTCCGGACTGCTTCAATTTCTCCACGATCGGCGCGAAATCAGAGTCGTCCAGCCGGCGATACTCATCGCCGACAATGCTGGCTCCTAGGACCGCCACCTCGTCTTTGACGATTTCGTTCGCGGCGCAGGAGAACACGCCATCCGTGCCGATCAGGAAAAACTTCCGTTTGCGCAGTTCGGCATAGGCCCAGCGGATGGACGGCGTGATTTGCTGGTTCGGCGCGCCTCCCATGTAAATCACGTAGGGGGACTGCTCCAGCCCCTCATAGCCCCGGGGATACACGAGCAATTGGTCGTACTTCTCGCAAACGTCCTCGACGGCCTTGCGGCAGCCCGAGCGCCAAACGCCGAACAGCGTGGCGACATGTTGTTGGGCAATCAACTCGACGGCCTGCTGAGCGAAGATGTCGTCGTACGACTTGCCGTCGCGGATGATCGGCTCGATTTGGCGGCCTCCCAGCACGCCGCCGGCGGCGTTGATTTCCTCGATCGCAAGCAAGGTTGCATCGGCAAGCGGTCGTTCGCTGGCGGCCATGGGGCCCGTGAACGAATGCAAAATGCCGACCCTGATCGGCGGCGTTGCCGCGGGAGCCTGGATCGCGGGCCGATCGCCGGGCGGCGACGGCTCGACAGGATCGAAGAGGCGATGAATTTGAACCCACAATCCGATCAACGCGGCGGCCGCCACTGCGAAGAGGCCAGCTACGCCCCCTCGACCCAAGTGGGGCAGCCGGCTGTGTGTCTCACCGGTTCCCCCGCGAAAAGTCATTGGCGGCGTCATTGGCAGCGTCGGCGCAGCCGCAGGCGACACGTGATCGGCAGGCTTGAGCGTCAGCTCCAAAGCACGGATTTCCTCGACGACCAGGCTGGCGCTGGCTGGGCGATCGGCCGGGTATTTCTTCAGCAATCGCTCGACAAGGCCGGCAACCTGCGGCGACAAGCCGGGCAGCTTTTCGCGGATCGGTGGCGCCTCTTCCTCCGCCACAGCTCGGATCGACAGCATCGTGTTCGACCGCTTGAAGGGGGAGTCGCCCGCCAGCATCGCATACAACAGGCAGCCCAGTGAAAACAAATCGGATCGTTCGTCCAGCGGCACGCCGCAGGCCTGTTCCGGGCACATGTAGCTGGGCGTGCCCACGATCATTCCTTCCTCGGTCAACCGAGAATCCGAGTCAATCGGCCGCGCAATGCCAAAATCGAGCAGTTTGACGCGAAAACTTGAGTCATCCGGTCGCGTGCGTTCCAGCCACACGTTGGGTGGCTTGATATCCCGATGCACGAGGCCTTTCTCGTGCGCGATCGCTAAACCCTCGGCGACTTCGCGGGCAATTCGCAACGCCTGCGACACCGGCAACTGCGGTTCCCGCCTGAGCCGAGTTTCGAGCGACTCGCCGGCCAGCAATTCCATGGCGATGTAGGGGGAGCCGTGATCTTCGCCGACTTGATAAATCGTGACGATTCGATCGCTGTGCAAGGAAGCCGCCAATCGAGCTTCTTGCATAAAGCGCTGCCGCGACGATTCGTCGAATCCCTGCGGCCGCAGCACCTTGATCGCCACGCGGCGTTGCAATAACGAGTCCTCCGCCTCGAAGACCGTTCCCATGCCACCGCGGCCCAGGAGGCGCAAGATTCGGTAATGCCCCATGCGTCCCAATTCGCCCGGGGCCTCGGGGGGACCAAGAAACGGGTAGCTGCTCGGGTCGGAGTCGCCTGCATTGGGCCGGAAGTCCACGCGTTGCTCCTTGGTGGTGGGAATTTCCGCTGGTTGGCTGGCGGCCCGCTGGGCGATTCCGGTGTCCGCGGATTGGAGTTGCGCCGATGTAGTGGCCAGTTCGTCGTAACCCGCGCTCCGCAGATCGGCTCGGCATTGTTCGCAGAAAGAAATGTGCGCCAGCACCGCGGGCAACTCGGCGGCAGGCATCTGACCGGCCGAGAGCAACTCGACCTCGCGCGCGTTGAGGCAGGCTTTCGAATCCCGTCGGCTATGTTCCACGGCCATAAGGTTTGCTCTACATGTTCGGATCCGCCAGACCCGGCTCGGCCAAGGTCATTGGCACAAGCAGTTTCTGCCGCGGAGACTCGGATAACGGAACGAACCGCTCGCTACGGGGATCGTAAGCAGTCACGGCGCCACTTTCAAACTCGTACACCCAGGCATGCAGACGCAAGCGACCTGCCGCGGCCGCCTGCTGAACGGAGGGGAAGCTTTGCAGATGCTCGACTTGCAGGAGCACGTTTTGTTCGATCACGGCCCGCAATAGCTCGGCTCCGGCCGCGTCGGGGACGCGGGCTCTGGCCCGCTCGACGCAGGGCAAACCCAATTTTAACCAGTCGGCCACGGCAGGCATGTCCGCGACGCTTTGCGGGGCCAGCAATCCCTGCATAGCGCCGCATTTGGAGTGGCCGCAGAGGATGATGTCGCGCACGTGCAAATGATGAACGGCATATTCGATGGTGGCCGCCTCGCCGCTGGAAGGCGAACCCTGCGGCGGCACCAGGTTGCCGGCGTTTCGCAGCACGAACAACTCCCCCGGCTCGGTCTGGGTGAGCAAATTCGGATTGATCCGCGAATCGGAGCAGGTGATGAACAGCGCGAGCGGCCGCTGTCCGGCGCCAAGTTGCCTGAACAGTGTGCGTTTCGAGCCGAAGACTCTTTCCTGAAAGTCGAACACGCCGCGGATGATACGGGTCATCGGATTTCCCTTTCTTTAGGCAATACGCATCGTCAGGCCGCCGTCGATGACTACGGATTCCCCGGTAATATAATCGTTGGTCGCCAACTCGCGAATGACCGAGGCCACCTGCTCGGACGTCCCTTCCCGGTGCAGCGGCACGCGGTTTTGCAAATTGTTGCGCTTTCGTCTCCTCGGTCATCTGATCGTGGAACCGGGTGCGGATGATGCCGGGCGCCACGCAGTTGACGCGGATATTGTCATCGGCAAACTCCCGAGCCAGTGCTCGCGTGAATTGCGGCACGGCTCCCTTGACCGTCTGATAGGCCACGTTGGTCCAAACGCCGCGGATGCCGGCCGTCGACGAGACGAGCACGATGGCCCCTTCCTTCTTGGTCCGCATGGCGGGAATGGCTGCCCGGCAAAGATGAAAGATCGCATGCACGTGAACGTTGAAGGCATCGAGCCACATTTCCGGCGTGACGTCGAACAGGCCGCCATTGACCGGGCCGCCAGCCGAGTGGACCAGCACGTCGACGGGGCCGAGTTGCTGAGCCGCCGCGGCGACGCACGCCGTTGCCTGGTCAGCCTTGCCGCAATCCGCTGGCACGAATAGGCCGCGGCGTCCGAGTTTTTCGATGGCCGCCAGAACCTGCGAGGCCTCGCTGTCGTGATGCCGGCCGACGATGGCCACGTCAGCCCCCGATTGGGCGAAAGCAATGGCTGTCGCCGCGCCAATGCCCTTGGTGCCGCCGGTTACCAGCGCGACCTTATTTTGCAATTCCATGATGTGCGTCTCCGTTGACAATCGCTGGGATGAATCGACGTTGCTCGCCGAACCAGACAAGATTTTTACCACAAACTCGCGGCCAAGTCTTTCAACACGCAGTCAAGGTCTGCGACGATCGGAGCCTCAGCTGCCAGCGGCAGAAACTACCGGTTCTTTTCGGCCGAACGCGCAGTTTCCGCCTCTTGATCCCCATATCCGCTCGTGCTCGGCACGCCCGTCTTCATTCGCGTCAAAATCCATGACCGACAGCAGTTATGGCGTCGCTCGGATGCTCCCGTCGCGTGAAATCCAGAGTTGGCACACAGGTTGCTTTAGGACGACGCAACGCCAGACTCGGCGGCTTTCGGGGGGGCAATTCCCGATGCACGAAGAGTCGGTCGATGCCTTACGGTCTTTACATTGCCGCGGAAGGTGCTCACGCGCAGTCGATGCGGCTGGAGGTGGTGGCTAATAATTTGGCCAACGCCTCGACGACCGGTTTTAAACGCGACCTGGCTCTCTTCCAGGCCCGCTATTCCGAAGCCGTCCAAAGCGGCATGGTGCCTCCCGGCACGGGCTCTATCAACGACATTGGCGGCGGCGTGCGCGTGTTGGCCACGGAAACCGACTTTTCCCAGGGTCCGCTGAAAAACACCGGCGTCGACAGCGACCTGGCGATCCAAGGGGACGGCTACTTCGTCGTCCAAAAGGATGGCCGCCAGCTCCTGACCCGCGCCGGTAACTTCACGTTCAACTCGAACAATCAATTGGTCGAGCCCACGGGCGGCCTGGTGATGAGCGACGGTAATGCGCCGATCACGGTCGATCCCGAGGCCGGACCGTGGAGTATCACACCCGACGGCAGCTTCCTACAGGCGGGTGACCTGACTCCGCTGGCTCTCGTGGTTCCCCAGTCGCCGGGCGACCTGTCGAAGCAGGGGGGAAATATGTTTCTTCCGCTCGGCCGCACGGTGCCCCTTGAGCCGGAACAGCGGCAAGTCACGGCGGGAATGCTTGAGGCTTCGGACGTGAAGCCGACTACGGAAATGATGGAGCTGATCGAATCGACCCGGGCCTTTGAAGCTAATGTGCAAATGATTCGCACCTACGACAACATGATTGGGAATCTTATCTCCAGCGTGCTGAAGGAAGGTTGAGGACCCAGGGACGCAGTCCCTGGGCTTTAGGGCAATTGAAGACGAAACCTAAGTTCGCGTTGTAACACGTAACACTAGTTCCCCCTTTTTTCGGAATGTTGAGCTGCCATGACGCTTCAAGCCCTCTATACCGCTGCGACCGGAATGAACTCGCTGGAAACCAAGTTGGACGTCATCTCCAACAACCTGGCGAACGTCAATACGACGGCCTTCAAGGCCAGCCGGGCGGAATTTCAGGACATGTTCTACCAACAGAAAACTTTGCCCGGCTATCAAGACGCCGCCGGCAACTTGACCCCAACCGGCATCGCCGTCGGTTTGGGCGTCCGCGTTTCGGCCACGCAAAACGACTTTACCCAAGGCTCCTTCCTGCAGACGGGCGGCCAATACGATACCGCTATCCAGGGCAAAGGCTTCTATCAGGTGCAGGATCCCAGCGGCCAGATCTATTACACGCGGGCTGGCAATTTCGCGGTGAACTCCGTCGGTCAGCTCGTGACGTCGTCGGCGATTGACGGCCGCCCGATCCAGCCCGCGATCACGATTCCGCAGGACGCGATGAACGTGGTCATCGGCGTCGACGGCAAGGTGCAAGTCCAGCAATACAATAATCAGACGCTCCAGCAGGTCGGACAAATTCAACTCGTCAACTTCCAGAATCCGGAAGGCCTGCTGAACCTCGGCCAGAATCTGTATCAGCAAACCGACTCCAGCGGCCAGCCGTTGGTGGGCAATCCGGGACAGAACGGCCTGGGAAGCATCCAGCAGGGGATGCTGGAGCAGTCCAACGTGCAGCCGGTGAACGAGTTGATCAATTTGATCACCACGCAACGTTCGTTCGAATTGAACTCTCAAATGGTGCAAGCCGGCGATCAGCTGTTGCAACTCGTGGCGAACTTGCGGCGGTACTAACGAGCAATACGAAAGTAATTTGCGTGTAATTAAGAGACCTAGGGACGGCAGTCCCTGGCCTTTGAGGATGGCTTTGAGAATCACTTTAACTTTGGCGGCTTTCATGGACGGAAAATCGATACTGTTTCGCATGGTCGTGGCGCTGCAAATTGCCTGTGGCGTGTTCCTGACGGCGGCCGTCGCCGGTGCCACGGAAATTCAACTGCGCGCCGAATGCCGTAGCGACGGCGGCCTGATTCTGTTGGGCGACCTGGCCGACGTGTACTCGCAAGACGCCGCGGAACTCAAAAAACTCGAGCGCGATCGACGTCCTGCCGGCGCCCCCGGCTGGGGAACGACGCTACCTGCGAACCCGCGAAATTCAAGACATCCTGGTCGCACGCGGCGTAAACCTCCGCCAACTCCGCTTCTCCGGGGCCAGTCAAGTGACCATCATCGGCACGCTTGAGCAACCGCCGGCGCGCCGCAGCCGGGTCGTAAAGCAACAGCCCCTACAGTTTCGCCACGACAAGTGGCGGATGCGGTCCGCAAGGCCATCCTGCTGTACTTGCAACAGCAATCCGCCAGCAAGCTGGATTGGGAGATCAAGTTCGATTTGACGCCCGACCAAATCCAGGTTCTGTCGCTGGCGACTCAAGATCCCGTCGTCTCGGGGGGCAATGAACCCTGGACCGGGCCGCAACAGTTTACCTTGTCGGCGAGCGCAGACGGCAACGACCGGCAAGTGGCAATTCGCGTGGAGATCACGCTTCCCCCGGCACTAGTCGTGGCCGCACGCTCGCTGCCGCGCGGCAGTTTGATCCACGCCGAGGACGTGAGGCTCCAGAGCGGCATGGCCGCTCAAGGCAGCGCTCGTGTCTTTCAATCGCTTGAGGAAGTCATCGGCAAGGAAGTGGTGCGCGGGATCGTGGAAGGGCAAATCCTCGATGATCAATGGGTGCGTCGGCCTTTGCTGGTGCATAAGGGGGAGATTGTCACGGTGTATGCCCGTGCCTCCGGCATCCAGATCCACACGACTGCCCGTTCGCGCGATGAAGGGAGCCGCGGTGATCTCGTGACGGTGGAAACCTTGGCCGACCACAAGACTTTTTTCGCTCGCGTCAGCGGCTCGCAAGAAGTCGACGTCTTCGCCCATGCCGCCGACGTGGCTGCCGATGCGCCGGAGCTTTCCCCGATTGGCCGGAAACCTCAACCCGGCGCTACCGTCTCGGCCGAGCCACAGGCTCCTTTGCCGCCGGCGAATCTCGCTGGTGTTCGATCGGGAGTGGGCAATGGGACGGCCGGCCAGGTTCTGCAAGCGGCTGCCGTTAGCAACGCCATTATTTCGACCGTCCCGGGGGGAGAACCGGGCAGCGTCTTGCAACAAGCGGCTTTACGCGGCAAAAGTGCCCGTGCCAGGCCTCCGGCAAAACAATCGATAGTGCCGCGAGCGCGCCCCGATTCCGAGCAAAAAACCGATGGTTCCCGCTAATCGACAAGTAGCCTGACATTTCCACTAGCGACGCCTAGAACATCAGGGGACTCACGTCCCCCGCTCCTTCGTTCTTTTTCGCCCTGGCCTGACAACCTGGTTAGAGACTGTTGATGAGAGATCACATCGCCAATCGCCTGCCGCGGCGTCACTCTTGGCTGGTCGCTTTGGCGCTGTTGCTTGGCGGCGGCGGCAGCACGGCGCGAGCCCAAAGTTCGAGTTTGTTCCATCAGGATGTGCCCGCCGGCGGCCAGCCGCTGTCGTTGGTGAATTCGTCGTTTCTATATCAACCGCCCGAGCCGCCCCGCGTCATCAAAATTAACGACCTGATCACGGTGATCGTGGATGAGAAGTCGCAAGTCTCGGAACAGGCCGCCATTCAACGCCGCAAGCAATACCAATTGAATGCCACGCTGGCAGACTGGATCGCGCTCCACGGACTCAACGCCAGTAAGGCGCCACAAGCGGCAGGTTCTCCGCAGATCGACGGAACGCTGCAGGGCCAGGGCCAGGCCACGGCGAATTTACAAACAGCGGACGGTCTGAAATTGCGGATTTCCGCCCGTGTCGTCGACATTCGCCCCAACGGCCACCTGGTGTTGGAAGCCCACCAGACGATTCGCAACAACGATGAACTCTGGGAGCGGTCCCTCTCGGGGATCATCCGTCCGGAAGATATTCTGCCGAACAATACCGTGCTCAGCGAAGACGTCTCGGAACTGCAGATCTCCAAACGCGAACGAGGCCAGGTTCGCGACGGCTATCGCCGCGGCTGGCTCTACTTCCTGATGGACAAGTATGGTGCGTTCTAACGCTGACTGCCGCAACCGCGGCTAAATGCGCGTTTCCTTCATGAGAATATGAAATCTAGACCCATGATAATAAACTTCGTTCGTCCGACGCTGCTTGTCCGCGTGCTCCTGTCGCTCGTCGTCGCCGGCGGCTTTGGTTGGGACGCAACGACGGCCGACGCTCGCATTCTGCTGAAGAATATTTGCCGGGTTAAAGGGCAGGAGGAAAACACGCTGCACGGGCTCGGCCTGGTGGTTGGGCTCAAAGGCTCCGGCGACGGAGGCGAGTTTCTCCCCACGATTCGCAGCCTGGCCACGGCTTTGCAGTTAATGGGGAGTCCGCTGGGACGCGGCGGGACCTTGGAACTCAAGGATGCGAAGAATGTCGCGTTGGTGATGGTGACCGTCACCGTGCCGGCGGCCGGCGCCCGACAAGGCGACAAGCTGGACTGCGTCGTAAGTTCCATCGGCGCGGCCAAGAGCCTCAATGGGGGCACGTTGTTTTCGACACCCTTACAAGGCCCACAAGTAGGCAATAATCGCGTGTACGCATTCGCCCAGGGACAATTGCACATTGATGACATCAAGGCTCCAGCCACGGCCAAGATCCACCAGGGATGCCGGCTTGAGGAGGATTTCTACAACGTGTTTTCCAAGGATGGGAAGATCACCCTCGTGCTGGACAAGAACCACGCCGACTTTCAAGTCGCCCAGGACACCGCGGAACTGATCAATAGCCAATTGAATTATCAGAACACCGACGGGTACCTGGCGCGGGCACTCAACCAGGTCAATATCGAAGTTTCGATTCCGCCCCAGTACCGCGAAGATCCTGTGCTGTTCATCTCCCAAGTGCTTAGCCTGCCGACGCTCGACCCGCAACCCGAGGCCCGCGTGGTCATCAACGAACGGACGGGGAGCGTGGTGGTAAGCGGCGACGTGGAGATCGGCTCGGTAGTGGTCACGCACAAGAATATTGTCATCGAGACAGGTTCGGCGAACGCATCCACCAATCGCTTTGTGCCTCTCGACGCCGAAAAGACCGCAACGGCCAAACTCAAAGCACTGGTCGAGGCGCTCAACGCCGTCAAGGTGGCGCCCGAGGACATGATCGACATCATCAAGTCGATCGAGCGGAACGGCAAACTGCACGGCGCCCTGATCATCGAATAGCGTTATTTCCCGCGAAGGCTTCCATACCCACGGCCTGATCATGCTCGATATCGCCAGCTTACGACCGACATCCGCCCAGCTTCCGGCTGGCGCAGCCGGAGGCGTCGCGGCTGCCGAGGCCGCCGACAACGCGCGTCAATTGCAAGGCAAAAAGAAAGAAGACCCGGCGCTACGTCAGGCCTTCGACGGCTTCGTCGGTGAAACGTTCTTCGGGCAAATGCTCTCATCGATGCGCAAAACAGTCGGCAAGCCGGCTTACTTTTACGGTGGCCGAGCCGAGGAAGTCTTTCGCGGACAGTTGGATCAAGCGATGGCCACGGAAATGACCAAGGCAAGTGCCAATACCTTTACCGGACCGATGTTCGACCTGTTCATGTTGAACCGGAAGTAACATTTCCATCACGAAAGAAGCTATTCGATGCCAGTTTCCTGGGACGCCGAGTTGGTGAAGCTGCTCACGGAGCTTTCCGAAGTTCAATCCGACTTGCTCGAACTGCTCATGGACAAGCAGCAGTTACTCAGGACCGTCGATGCGGCCGGCCTGATTGCCATGATTCCGCGCGAACAAGCTATCGTCGTGCGACTGCAAGCTTGCCACGATAAACGCGCCGCACTGCTGGCGCAAGCAACCGAGGAAGGCCTGCCCGCCGACAGCCTGCGGTCCCTTGCCGGAGCCTTGCCGCGCGATCAAAGGCTGAAACTCGCCCCCCAGGTCGAGGCGGCCGCATCGCGGGCTCGCATTCTGCGGCATCACAGTTTGACAAACTGGGTGGTCGTGCAACGAAGCTTGCTGCATCTTACGCGGATGATCGAAATTATCGCTACAGGCGGCCGACTTCAGCCGACATATGGAAAGGGAGAATCCGCTCGTTCAGGCGGATCCATGTTAGATCAGGCAGCTTAGCGAAAGCTAGGCGTTTGCGCCACAGGCGCGGGCCGTTCCTATGTCGCTCTTTAGCGCCCTTCAAGTGGCCGGCAATTCGTTGCAGGCGGTCGACATCGGCCTGCAAGTCGTCGGTCAGAATATCGCGAACTCTAACACCCCCGGCTACAGCCGCGAGGTCGTGAACCTCACGCCCGCCCCGACCCAGCGCCTGGGCAATGTCCTGATTGGGTCGGGCGTCGAAGTCAGTGGAGTTGTCGAGGAAGTCAATCATTTCACGCTGCAAAGCCTGTATGGCGCCAACAGCGACCAGGAGAGTACCCAGACTCAGTCGAGCACCTACCAGCAGCTTGAAACTCTCATGGGGGAGCTGAGCACGAGCGGCACCGACCTGACGACCTCCACCAGCAACTTTTTCTCCGCCATTCAAAACGTCCTCGATCAGCCGGAGAGCAACTCCGTCCGTGGTCTGGCGGTGCAAAGCGGCCAAACCCTGGCCACCAACATCGATCAATTGGCGAATCAAGTCGAGCAGATGCAGACCGGGCTGAATGCGCAAATCAGCAGCCAGGCCGGCCAAATCAATCAACTTACGTCCCAGATCCAGCAACTCAACTTGCAAATCGACAGCTTCCAGGGGGGCCAATCCTCCGGAAGCGATGCCGTGGGACTGATCGATCAGCGCAACACCGCGCTGAACAGCCTGTCACAAATCGTCAATATCAAAGTCGAGCAGCAACCGAATGGCGGCGTTGACGTTTACGTCGGCGGCGACAATCTGGTGTCCGACGGGGAAGTACGCCAAGTGGCGGCCAGCACCACGACGAACGCCAGCGGTCAAAGCGTTACTCAACTTGTCCTGGCCGACAGCAAGTCCCCCTTGCAGGCAACCTCCGGCACCTATGCAGGCCTGGTCAACTCCCGCGATCAGATCTTGGGCGGCTTTCTCAATCAGCTAAACAACTTCAGCAGCACGCTGGCCACGGAATTCAACAAGATTTATGCATCGGGGCAAGGCCTCACCGGGTATCAGCAAGTCACCAGCCAAAACAGCGTCAGCAACCCTCAAGCGCCGCTGGAGAATGCCGGCTTGTCGAGCACGCCGGTCAACGGTTCGTTCCAGGTGTTGGTGACAAACAGCCAGACCGGACAAACCGAAACCAACACCATCAACGTCAGCCTGAACGGACTCGGCCAGGATACCACGCTCAACCAGGTTGCCGCGCAGTTGAACAACATCGGCGGACTGTCCGCATCCGTGTCGTCCACAGGACAGCTCAGCATCTCCAGCCAGAACTCGAACCTGACGTTCGCCTTTGCCAACGACAATAGCGGGATCTTGACTTCGTTGGGAATCAATACGTTCTTCACCGGCAATTCCGCGACGACGCTGGGCGTCAATGCGGACGTGGCCAATGACTCGTCAAAGTTCGCGGCCAGCCAAGGGGGCGTCGGGCAGGACGCTAATAACGTGCAGCAATTGGCGGCCTTGAACGATGCGCCGCTGGCCGATCAGAATGGGAATTCGCTTTCGGATCTGCAGAATCAGGTCGTCCAGAACGTGACGGACGGCTCGGCCACGGCCACGGCTCAAGCCAGCGGGGCCAGCACTTATCAGCAAGGGGTGCAAAGCCAGAACGAGGCAATCAGCGGCGTGAACCTGGACGAGGAAACGCTCAACATGATTACGTTGCAGCAAACCTATCAAGCATCCGCCCAACTGGTTTCGACGTTAAATACTCTTTTGCAACTGATCACACAGCTTTAATCTTTAATCGCGCCAGCGCGAGGGTCTTGTCATGTCTGGGATTGTTCCGATACCTTCGACCCGAGTCAGCAATTCCTTGATCAACCAGTTGTTGACCAATAATATCCAAGTCAATCAGCAGAACATGCTGCAAATCGAAGATGAGGTTGGCACGGGCCAGGCTTTTCAATTGATGTCCCAGGATCCGACGGCCGCCATGCTCGGCCTTCAGTTGAAGGAACAGATCGCCCAAAAGACTCAAGTCCAATCCAATCTGACCAACGACCAGTCGTATTTGAGCCAAACCGACACGGAGCTGACGACCGTCGCCAACCAGCTCACCAGCATCCAAAGCACGGTCGAAACCGCGATCGGCACCACGTCCACGCCGGAAGACCAGCAGGCCGCTGCTCAGCAGGTTCAGAACGCGCTGCAGCAACTTGTTGCCATCGGCAACACGCAGTACCAGGGCCGATACTTATTCGCAGGATCCGACTCCACGGTGCAGCCATTTCAGCTTGTCGGCAACAACATCCAATACAACGGCAACAGTGGCAGCTTGAACACTTACGTGGATACCAACCAACTCCTCGGCACGAACGTCGACGGCAATTCGGCTTTCGGCGCCATCTCGGCCCCCGTGCAAGGCGCCACCTTGTCGCCCAACGTGACCAGCAGCACGCCCTTGTCCGTTTTGAACCGCGGCAAGGGAGTCGCTGCCGGCAGCATCGAGATCTCAGACGGCACGAATACGTCGGTGGTGAACTTGAGCTCGGCCAAGACCGTCGGAGACGTCGTCAGCCTGATCGAGGCCAATCCGCCGGCGGGCGACCAAGTTTCCGTCAGCGTGACGCCTACGGGGCTCAACGTGCAACTCAGCTCGTCAGCCAGCAGCAGCGCCCTGTCGATCAACAATGTGGACGGCGGCACGACGGCCAGCGACCTGGGCATTTCCACAGCCACCGCCGCGAGCTCGGGGCTGGTCACCGGCACGCCCCTTAACCCGACCCTTACCCTCGACACGGCACTCAACCAACTGGGTACGCCTGCCACGGCGACCATCACTTCGGCCGGCGCTAACAACGACATTCAAATCCAGGCTGTCCAGAATGGCAGCACTTCCAATAATGTCGCCGTGTCGTTCGTCACCAATCCGGCCATTCCGCAGGGGAGTGAGACCGTAACCTACGATGACTCGAACCCCAGCGCGCCACCTTGGTGTTCAACATCAATCCGGCCGGGGCCACGGCCAACGACATCGTGAGCGCGCTGAACAACGACCCGGTCGTTGGTAAACTCTTTCAGGCCAGCCTGCTCGCGAGCGACAGCAGTTCCCCTTCAACCGCCGGCACGGGCCTCGTCGACCCCACGGCCACGGCGACGACCTCGGGCGGGAGCGGCATCACCCTCGATCAAACCCACGGCCTGCAAATCAGCAGTGGCGGACAAACCTACAACGTCGATATCAGTTCCGCCAAGACCATTCAGGACCTGCTCACCGCGATCAACAACTCGGGCGCAGGCCTGGAAGCGACGCTCAACCCGCAAGGGACCGGGATCAACGTAGTTTCGAAACTTAGCGGCGCCAATTTTTCGATCGGTGAAAACGGGGGCGACACGGCCACACAATTGGGCCTGCGAACCTTCACGGCCTCGACCCAATTGGCCGACCTCAATCTCGGCAATGGGGTGAATACCGCGACAAACGCGGTCGCCGACTTCACGATCCAACGCCCGGACGGAAGCACATTCTCGGTCAGTCTCAGTGGCCCGCCGGCCGCTCAAACCGTTGGCGACGTGATTAATCTGATCAACAACAATTCGCAGAATACGGCCGGGCTTGACAAGGTCACTGCGCAACTAACGACCACCGGCAATGGGATCGAACTGGTCACCGGCGACACGACGGGCACAACCCCCTTTCAAGTGCAAGTTGCCAATGGCAGCGAAGCGGCTCAAGACTTGGGACTCGTTCCGGCCAGCGCCACCGCCAGCACGGCCGCCACAACGTCCGGCGGAGTGCAAACCATCACCGGGACTGACACCAATCCCCAGGAAGTCAACGGCATTTTCAACACCCTCTCGCGGCTCGCCACGGCGCTGCAAAACAACGACACGACCGAGACCCAGCGCGATCTTGGCTTGCTCACTCAAAACCAAACGCAGCTTCAATTGGCCCAGGCCGAACTGGGCGCCAAGGAGCAGGATTTCCAAACGCAACAAACCGCGATCAGCAACAATCTGACGACCCTGCAAAGCTCTTACTCCAACGCAGTCGACGTCAACATGACGACCGCAATTTCCGACCTCACCGAAGCGCAAACGGCGTTTCAGGCGTCGCTGCAGATCACGGCGATGATGTCGAGTTTGACGTTGAGCAGTTTCTTGCCACCGTAACGTTGCCGGGCCGCGATTAGGTATGCGTGCCGCGGGCAGAACCCATCTACACCGCTAAACCACGGGAAATCCGATGCGCATTACCTGGCTCACGGCTGGCGGCATAATGCCTCTGAACGGAGCGTTTTTTTCCGCTTTGGCCAGCGAACGCTATCGCGTGCTGATTCCCGCACGACTCCTGGGATCCTGGGGGCACGAGGTCACGGTGGTGCCGGCCCGCTGTCCGCTGAACGACGCGATTTGGGATACGGCACTCAAAGCCGACGTACTCGTGGTCTCGAAAGTCTTCACGGACGACGCGCTGGAAGTTGCCCGGCGGGCTCGCGCGGCCGGATCGCGGATCGTCCTCGATCTGTGCGATGACCATTTTGAAACGCCGGAACTAAGTGGCGTCTACACGCAACTCTGCGAAACCGCCGACGCCGTCGCGGTAAGCACGTCCGCCATGGGGGAGACGATTGCCACGCGGTTTGGCCGGCATTCCACCGTGATCGACGACCCGTTTGAAGCTCCCTTAGGCAACCCGGCCTTTCAGCCGCGGAGGGACGGGATACAGCTCGTGTGGTTTGGCAGTCCCGCCAATTTCGACACTTGCGTCTCCATGGTACCTACCTTGGCCGAGTTGAGCCGATCACTGCCGCTCACCCTACATGTGGTGACCAATCCGGTGGATGGCGTGGTGCCGTCGCGCCTTGAGGAACTGACCGCACAGTATCGGCCGGCCATGCAGACGCGGTTTATTCCCTGGAGCCCCGCGGAAACATGGTCGACCATTGCCGCCGCCGATCTGGTCGTGGTGCCGAGCTTCGATGACCGTCGCAAACGCGTCAAAGGTCCGAACCGCGTGGTTGAATCCCTGCGGCTGGGCCGCTTTGTCATTGCGTATCCATTGCCGTCGTATGTGCCGCTGGGGCAATACGTCTGGCTGGGGCAAGACCTGGCTGCCGGCATTCGTTGGGCCGTCGCCAATCCGGCTACCGTGCTGGCGAGATTGCATGCCGGTCAAAGGTATGTGGCCGCCCGATTCTCGCCGGAAATTGTCGCGCGTGGTTGGGAAACCATGCTGCGCGAAACGCTTGGTGATCGAGCCGCGGTGCCAGCCCCCGCTTTTCACCGGCAAAACGCTCTCGCGTGAGCCGCGAGTTTCTCGCGTGATATTGCGAAACGGACCCACGGATGCAATCCGTGGGCTTCGGGTGCAGGGGCGGTGGATGGCCCCCGCCGCGCTGTTCGCCTCCGCGGCGCTTGTCGGTCTGGCCCTTGCTCGCTACTCTAAGAGCTTCCTGTTTTCCCTAATGGTCTATTGTTTTCCGCCCATAATTATTGTCGTGAGAGACGCATGAGCGATCCTTATTTCCAGCAACTGTTCGCAGATCGCATCGGTGGCAGCAACTATGGCAAAGGCACCGCCATCTACAAGTTCGAGAAAATCAAGCGGGCCAAGCGCAAAGCGCTCGCCGAACATCCCGAGCGGCAGTTGATCGACTTTGGCATCGGCGAAAACGATGAGATGGCACCCCCGCAGATCCGCGAAGTGATGGGCCGCGAGATCAATCAGCCGGAAAATCGGGGCTACGCCGACAACGGCATCGCAGCTTACAAGGAAGCCGCCGCAAGGTTCATGCAGCGTAACTTTGGCGTGGTGCTCGACCCGGTCAAGGAAGTGAATCACTGCATTGGTTCGAAGACCGCACTGGCAATGCTGCCGGCCGCATTCATCAACCCGGGCGATATCACGCTGATGACCGTCCCCGGTTATCCGGTCGCCGGCACGCATACGAAGTATTACGGCGGCTCGGTCCACGCGCTGCCGCTGACGCCCGAGAACAACTTCCTGCCGGATCTCGACGCGATTCCGAACGACATTTGCCAGCGGGCCAAGCTTCTGGTGCTGTGTTACCCCAATAGTCCGACAGGCAAAGTGGCGACGCGGGAATTTTACCAGCGGGTCATCAAGTTTGCCCTGCAGAATCAGCTCGTCGTCGTTCAGGACGCGGCGCACATCATGTTGTCGTATGGCGCCCCTCCGCTGAGTTTCCTTTCCGTGCCGGGAGCGAAGGACGTGGGAGTGGAAGTCCATTCCATGTCCAAGGGCTTTCATATGATCGGCTGGCGGCTGGGTTGGGTTTGCGGCAATGAGCGGATCGTGCAGGCCTTTGCCGATATCAAGGACAACAGCGACTCAGGCCAGTTCGCCGCCATTCAACAAGCGGGTGCCGTCGCGCTCGACGATGAGAGCATTCCCAAAGTCGTGCGGCAGAAGTATCAACGGCGGCTGGAAAAGCTAGTGCGCACCCTCTCACGCTGCGGCTTCGATTGCCGGATGCCCGAGGGGACCTATTTCCTTTACACGCCGAGCCCGCAGGGAATTGCCGGCGGCCCGACGTTCGATTCGGCCGAGGCGGCCAGTCAGTACCTGATTACCGAGCATTCGATTTGTACGGTCCCCTGGGACGACGCCGGGCGATACCTGCGCTTCTCGGTTACCTACGAAGGGGCGGAGGCGGCGGAAGACGCCTTGATGGCGGCCACGGAAGACCGTCTGAAGCGGATCCAGCCGGTGTTTTAGACGAGATTCCCGGTCGACTCACTGCGGTGCCCCTGGCCGACCGCATGAAATCCGTCGCCAGGCATAGGTACTATCCATCGCCCGCCGCTTGCACGTCGCGCTCCAGGCACTTAGGCTAGGAGACTGGAGTCGGAATCGAGAGGCGACGTAACAAGGAGGGGGTTCATGGGCTATTTCCGGCGTACCTCGCTGGCACCGCTTACGCTGCTGGCGGCCTGTTGGGTTTCGTCCTTCATGCTGCGTCTTCCGCCGGTTGCCGCCGCGGCCCCCGCCGATCCAACCGTCGACGACCAGGCCGCTCATTCGCCCCTTGGCGAAGCGGCCATCCGGAACGCCCTGGAGCGCAAAGTCACGGTGAGCTTTGCCAATCAGTCATTCGCCGATGTGCTGAGCTGGCTCAAGCAATCCCAGCGGCTCAACGTCGCCGTCGACGGAGAGCATGTCGATGGCGAAGCCGAATTGGACGAGTTGACCGTTACTTATACGGTACAAGACCAACCCCTGGGCGCCGCCCTTAAACGTTTACTCTCCGACTTGGATCTGGCCTATGAAGTTCGCGACGACGTACTACTGATCACCACGCACGATCACGAGTCTGCCGCCGAACTCCGAGCTTACGACGTACGCGATCTAGCTGCGGCCCGCGGTCCGTTTGAAGATGTGGAGTACGACTGCCGTCCGTTGATTTCGGCGCTGACGTCAACCGTGGCACGCGGTCACTGGACGGAGTACGGAGCGGACAATGCCGGCGCCTCCGCGGCACGCTGTTGGTTTCGCAATCGGCCGAGGCGCATGAAAAAATCGAACAGTGCCTCCTCGCATTGCGGCAAGCGCGAGAGCGCCAGGCGAAAAAGCCCGGCGGCGAGCCGATTCGCGTGGAACGTGCCGACACCGCCAAGGTGCAGGCATCCATTCGTCGCAAGCTAGAGAAGGCGACGACGCTGCGCTTTAGCGAAATGCCCCTCGCGGACGCTCTCAATACCCTGCGGGACGCGCAGGATCTGCCCATCGAACTGGATACCACCGCGATGCACGAGGTAGGCGAGCCGAACGATTTCAAGATCTCGCTGGATATTCACGACATTCCGTTGCGGTCGGCTTTGAAGCGGATGCTAAGCCGCATGGATCTGGCCTTCGTGATTCGCGAGCAAACCCTGCTAGTCACCACGAGCGAACGGGCCGCCGAGACGCTGCGCACGGTCGTCTACCCGGTTCGCGACCTGGTCGAAGATGCCATCACGGTCGACGGCAGCGATGATATCGAGGCCCTCGAAAGCCTTTCCCGAACCATTCTCGCGGTTGTCGCCCCGCGCAGTTGGGATCCTCAAGGCGGCAGTGGCGTGTTGTGCCCCGTGCCGGGGGCATGCGCCTTTGTTTGTCTCCAATCGGACCAGGCCCACACTGAATTGGAGCACATGCTCACGGTGCTGCGGGTCGCTCGTGGCAAGCAGCCGGACGTAGCGGTCGCGAAATCGACCAGCGAGTTGCACACCAAAGTTTATAAGCTGCACGCCGCAGCCATGAGCGGCGACCGTGCTGCCGCGGATCTGGTTCGGCTGATTACGGAAAGAGTCGAACCGAAATCCTGGCCCCAGACCGGCGCGTTTGCCTCGGCCGTGGGAGAGCAACTCATCGTCCGACAGACGCCGGCCGTCCAACAGCAAGTCATTCGATTGCTCCGTAAGATGGCCTTGCTGGCTCCGTGCGAGGCACCCCAATCGGCGCTTCCCGGGGACGTTGCCAACCCTGTGGAAGCCGTGCCCGAAACCACGCCGGCGGCGCAACCTGCGGCAATAACCAACTAAGACCAGCCGCCGCCGTGCGGCATTGACCGTCGGGCCGCCTTGCGGCATTCACGAAGCGTCGCCAGCCATCGCGGGCTCGACGCCGTCGTCCGTTGTTCCGTAAGGCAAGCCCAGCAGACTCAGATCGTAAAATAGCCGTCGCTTGGCCGCTTCAAGTCGGTACCATTTCTGCCAATTGCCGGAGACGTTCAGGTTGGGAATCGTGGCGTTGAATCGGCAAGAGTCACAAAAGTCCGCTTGCTGTGCGGCGTCCGCGGCCACGGTGACGCAGCGGTTGCAGGCGTTTTGCTGGGCGTAATTAAGGCATTTGGCCAGTTCCGCTCCGCACTCCGGATTGCCGCATTGGAAGTGCCCATTGTCCTGCGGCAGCAGGGTCGCCATGTTACGGCAGGCCGGACAATATCCCAACTCGCGGCCACAGGCCACGCATTTGCTGTTGTCAAAGAACACGACGTTGTCGCACTGACATTGATAGGTACGCATCGGCCGCTCCTGCTGCAATTCCGGGAGATGAACCTGGGACCACACAGACGTGTGGTGACGGAAGCAAGAATCGCGCCGATTCCGACAAAGCGGCACCGTGACGAACGTAAACGATCGCCTGAGAAAAATCGTGCATTCCACTAAAGCCATAGCAACCGCCGCCTGGCACAGCCTAAGATCCGTTTCTTGGAATAGCGGTTCTTTGGGAGCCAAGTTGGCGTTCCTGAGTCCAATCTAACTTCGGTTTGAGCGTTTTTTTCATCGGCCCACGGTTTGCATGGAGCGACGTCAGTTCCAAATTACTTCTGTTTCAATGGCGCTCGTCGGTTTCAATCGGTTTTGGTAAACGACGCGCTCCATGAGTCGGCATTCCACGCTTTAGAAAGTCTTTGTGGCCACGGACAGCCTTACCGGGACGCAGCGGGCTATGCAACTGTTTTTTGCAATCGTTCTTGCGGTGGCAGTGTTGCATTGGGGACGGGACATCCTGTTGCCTCTTTCCATGGCGGTTCTGCTCTCCTTTCTGCTCACTCCGCTGGTGAGCGCGCTCGAACGGCGAAGGATTTATCGCATTCCGGCGGTGTTGCTGGTGATGGCGGTGCTATTGTCCGTCACCCTCGTCGCCGGGTGGAGTGTCATTAGCCAGTTTAACGACCTGGCGAAAAAGCTGCCGACGTATCATCAAAACTTGCAGGCCAAACTCGATAGCATGCGATCGACGGGCGGAACTTTGCAAAAGGTGCAACAAGCCATCGAAGAGATGACCGCGGATGTGGAGAAAAAGGCGGAGCCGGTCCAGCCGGTGCGGATTGTCACCAGTCAAACCTTGCCCTTTGCCGAGTTGAAGTTTTTCGCCTCCACCGTGCTGACTCCCCTGGCCGACGGCGGCTTCGTGCTGGTGCTGGTCATCTTCATGCTGATCAGCCGCGAGGACCTGCGAAACCGCTTGGTGCGGCTCGCCGGCAGCCGGCTGGCACTGACGACCCGCACGTTGGATGAAGTGGGATCGCGCATCAGCCGCTACTTGTTGCTCAACGCCCTGGTGAACGGCGGTTTTGGCATCGCCGTTGGGATCGGGTTGGCTGTCATCGGAGTCGAGTACGCGATCATGTGGGGCTTCCTGGCCGCCGTGCTCCGTTTCATCCCCTACATCGGCCCGATTTTGGCTTCCGTCATGCCGATGGCGATGGCCGTCATTCAGTTTCCGGGGGCCGACTGGGTCCATCCTATCCTGGTCGCGGCCTTGTTTATTGTGTTGGAATTGATCGCCAACAACGTTATTGAACCTTTGGCCTACGGCTCCAGCACGGGCGTTTCGACGGTGGCGCTGCTTGTCGCCGCATTATTCTGGGCGTGGGTTTGGGGACCGATCGGGCTTGCCTTGGCGGTACCGCTCACGGTGTTTTTTGCCGTCCTGGGAGAATATGTCCTCCCATTGGAACCATTGGCGATCCTGCTTAGCGACAAGCCGCCGTTGGCCGGCTGGATTACCTACTATCAAAGGCTGCTGGCAGCGGACATGGATGAAGCGGCAAAGATCCTGGCCGAGAGCCGCAAAACGAATTCGGCCCTTGCGGCCTACGACAGCGTTGTAATTCCGGCGATTGTCCGGGCACAAAAGGATCGAGAGTCCGGCGAACTGCTCGAACCGGAGCAAGCGTTTATCTGGCAAGCCACGCATGAGTTGCTGGAGGAATGGGAGCCGAACCAGGCAGCGCAACGGCGGCGGAGGAGACGGCGTCCCCTCCGGCGGCTCGACTTCTGGTCAGAGCCCACATCCTGGCTTGCCCCGCCCACGACGCAGCAGATGAAATGGCTCTGGACATGCTCAAACAAAGCCTGACGGTCAATGCCCACGGGGCCTTCGACATCCTACCGGCGACGATGCTAGCTTCGGAAATGCTCTCCGCAATCGCCGAGCAACAGCCGGATGCCGTGTGCATTTCGTCGCTAGGGTTTCTTGGCGGGCGTCAGACGCGCTATTTGTGCAAACGCATACGCCAGAGTTTTTCCGAACTGCCGATCATCGTCGGCCGATGGGGCTACCCCGGCAATCTCGCGGAAATGACGGAGAACCTGAAACAGCGCGGCGCCGACCGAATCGTCACAACGCTGGTGGAGGCGCTTGATGCCATTGAGCGAATCACCCCGGTCCAACACGAACAGAAACCAGGGAACCCGCCAGTCCCGAGCCAGGATCGCCCGTACAACGGGGCCATGCGCGCCGCGAGCTAGTCGCCGGCATCTCGACTAACGCCGATGGCCGAATCTGCCAAGGTCAATTCCATCAATTCCGAATCCAGGCCCAACGTCGAACTGGAATCCGTGAGAATGTCCTGACGTGGAAGCGGTCACCACGTTCGTCGTGGCATTCCCCGTCAAACCGTTCTTATCGCTCGCGTTCAGGCCTTCCGAGCCGGTGGTCGTAAACGTCACGTGAAACACTTCGATGCCCGTGTTGCTGCTGATGGGCGTCGAGGGCCCGGTGATCGTGACGCCGGTATTGGGCGCCGCAACTAGAGAGACAGTTCCCGCGTAATTCTTCATGGGATGATTGCTGGCGTCTAAGGCGACGACAATTACCGGCACCGCGATCCCTGTCGGCGCGTTTTCCGGAGCGATCACTTCCAACTGAGTGGCCACCGGAGCGGCGACAACATTCGTAATGGCGGTGGCGGTCAGCTTGTTGGCGGTATCCGCCACCGTCAGACTCTGAGCGCCGGTCTTGTCGAACGTCACCTGGAAGGTATGCTCGCCATGATCGGCCGACCGCCGAGGTGTGCTGGTAAACGTATAGCTGGCGGGCAAAGTCGCCGTGGAGTCGGTGCTGGAACTGAAACTGACGGTTCCGGTGTAATTCGGAACCGGCTGATTGTTGGCGTTCAGCGCCAGAACTTCCACGCTTGTGGGCAATCCGACGGGCACGTTTTCGGGAAGGATGACCTCGAAATGTGTGGCGGCAGCCGGGCGGGTGATGTTGGTCGATATGCTCTCCGTCAATGTCGGCGAGCCGTTGTCGGTCGCGGTCACGGACTGCAAGCCAGTGCCAGTCTTGGTGGAGAAGGTCACTTGGAAAGTATGCTGGCCGGCGTTGGCGCTGGTGAAGGTGTAAGATGCAGGCAGGCTAGCGTTGGGATCAGTGGCGCTGCTCAGAGTCACGGTTCCGGTGTAGTTGGGCACCACGTGGCCGGCGGCGTCGAGTGCCTCGACGGTCACATTCACCGCTTTGCCGGGCGTCTCCGTCGCCGGCATTTTGAGCAGAAACTGGGTCGCCACCAGAGCCGCATTGACGCTGGTCGTTCCTGCGCCGGTGAGCGAAGTGGTGGTCGTATCCGTCGCAGTCACGGTCACCGCGCCGGTGCCGGTGAACGTCGCTTGGAAAAAGTCGAAGCCATGATTGAACGTGATGCTCGGCGGCGCCGTCGCCCCCGTGCTGGCAGCACCGGTGAGGACAATGCTAGCAGTGCCGTCGTAGTTCAACACCGGCTCGTTCGCTGCATCCAACGCAAGCACCTCGAAATCGGCTTTCACGCCGTCGTTGGTTTGCTCCGGCGCGAGGATCTCGTAATGGGTCGCAACGTCGGTGGCAGGCGTGACTGCCGGCTGGATTGCATGGGGCGAGACACTCAATAGGGCACGGTGCTCCAACGACTCTATACGCATCTCCGATTTGGTCAGGCGACGCACGCCGTTGTTTTTCCGTTTTCGCCGGGGAGCGCTGTCCGACAATCCCAATAGCCGGAGAAGAAACATGGCGGGGTTACTCCGTTCAAAGAAATGCGCAAGACGGGAAGAGTCACACTAACACGGTCAGCAAATTCCTGCCAATACCGCGATAATGTCCTGACGAGGCCCGCTAAGCGCGGGGTTGCCTCGCGATGGGCAGCCAGAACGGCTGAAAAACGGCGGAAATCTCAGTCAATAAACGGTGGCGTTGACGGGTACGTGCCCACTTCCACGTGATGCCCGTCGGGATCGCAGAAAAAAATTTGCGGGATTCCGCGATCGACAATCATGTTCTTGCGATAGGCGACGCCTCGCTCTTGCAAAACGCGCTCGACGCTTGCAAGGTCGTCACAGTGCAGCGCCAGGTGGTTGGTCCGGGTATCGATCGTTCCACCAGGCTCGCCGGCGTGCGCGTTTTCGATCAGGTGAATCATGAGCCCATAGTTGTAGAGCCATGCTCCAGCGAAATTGAAGTTGGGCCGAGAAACCTCGCGAAAGCCCAGCACCTCGCGATAAAAGGCCCGGCTTTCGGCCAGTCGCTTGGTCATCAGGCCAACGTGGTTAACGGCCGTGATCGGCATCGGTCGGATTTCGGACATAAGATGCTGCCGCCACGGGGCGGCTCCGCGCGTGAAGGTTTGCTGCATCAAGACTATTAACTTAGGCAAAATATCCGTATCAGTCAAACCACCGCGAGTCTTTCGATTATCTCGATTTTGCCGATCATGCGGCCGATAAATCCCCTAGAGAGGACGACTGTCAACGAGCGCGCGATTGGCTTAAGTAGCAAATCGGCGGCGAATCAGGCGCGTACGGCAGAACCCTTCTTGCGGCCTGAGCAGCGACGGTATTCGCGCCGGGCGTCGAGGTGGCGAGGAACGGGGGGAGACTATGCTCAAGCGTTGCGCGTTGCTAGCTGTGGCCCTGTTGGGCTTAAGTACCTCGAGCGGCTGCATCCTATTGGACGCAGTCATAGACACCCACGACCGTTGGTTGATCTGCTACCAGCGCCGACATTGGATGGCCCCGCAATGTGGTGAATTCTACTGGAGCGAATGGTTCAACGATCCCCCGGCCTGCTGCGACACGTGCAACAGTTGTGGGAAATTTGTCGGACCGCAGCCGTGCAAGAGAGCGGTCCCGCTGAAGGAGCGTGGTTGCATTGCGAATATCAAGCGCGCATGCTGCAATTCCTGCGGTCGTCCCGATTGCTGCTGCGACGCCGCGGCGGGGAACCCTGGCGCCGTCGACGACCAAGGAGGCTACGACCAAGGATTCACAAAGTACAGCCCGGACGAAGTGTTCGAAGATGAGGCTCCGCCGCAAATGTCCAAACGCAGGTGGACAACACGCTGAGGCAATCGCGTCAGCCAATCCAATCCTTCTCCCCAAGGGGGCTTTGCACAACAACCCTTAAGAAATCGCGGGTTTTTGTGCAGGCGGGTTTTCTGCCCAAAAAGTCGCCGAGATCCCGAGTTCGTACGACTCCTGGATCAGGCAGCATAGATTGTGGCAGAGTATCTTGCAAAGCACTTCGTTGACCATCGCCACGTCGCTCTTGCTGCGGACATGGTCGCGGAACTTCGCTTTAATCATCGAGAACGTCGACTCGGCGTTTGATCGCTTGTGGTAATGCGTCAAGAATTCTTCCCGGCGAAAGTTGAAGTAGTGGAACATCGTGGCCCAAAGCCCGGGCCGCTTGCCGGTGTGGATCTTTTTCTTGAAGGGAATGAATGGCGTCGCGCCGGCTGCCTCGACTGAGTCGTAATTATCGTAGCTGGCGTAAGCCTTGTCGCCCGAGACTTCCCGCATGGTGAAGTTCTGGTGGGTCGTGGCGACCATCGGCGGCAGGAGCGGCGAGTCTTGAGCCAGCTTGTCACGGATTTCCACGGCCGTGACGATGTTCGTCTTGACCCCGCACATTAGGTGAACCTTGACCCATTCGTGCTGCTGCATGACCTTGCCATACTTGTGGTCAAACCAGCGGATAAACCGCGACGTGGTGAAGCCGGACGAGTCGGCCGCGAAGTCGATCTCTACGGCTGCCAGCGGTCGGCTGCTTTCCTCGATCATGCCCCGCAAAATCGGCGTCAGTTCGGGATTCTCCAAGGTATTGAATATCGAG
Source organism: uncultured Planctomycetia bacterium (assembly GCA_963807715.1). Lineage (GTDB taxonomy): Bacteria > Planctomycetota > Planctomycetia > Pirellulales > PALSA-1355 > CAWECK01. The sequence goes on along the minus strand of CAWECK010000002.1, from coordinate 298,223 downwards.
TTGAAGTGCGGAGTCTTTTTGATGTAGCCGTTTTCTTGGGCGGCGCGTAGGTCGGTCATAAACCGGCGACCCGAAAACGTGCTGTAGATTTTGTAGCAGGCGCAGAAGATTGCATCATCGAGCGGCAACTTCGGGCGACCGGTCTTGGCCTGCTGCGGTTCGGTCACGCCGTCGCACAGGTCGCGGAGCAGATCCAGGAACTTTTCCTTTTCGTGCGTTTGCGCCGCGTTGTACGCCTTCCAGTTCTGCGGGTAGGTCTTGCGGTTCGTGATCTTGGTCAGCGTGAGGCTTTCCGTCACGGTCTCGCTGCCATCGGGATTCTGTTCACGCTTCATGCTGAACTCGACCGCGTAAATGTGCTTGCACTTTCCGCCGGTCGTTTCGTGATCGGGGCAGGTGCAATGCGGATGATCGGCGTCGGGGCAGACCGTGTACTTGCCTTTGCCGGATTGCGACGGCACAAGGTAGACGCCGCCCTTGTGGTCGATCCTGCAAAGTGCCGCTATTGCTAGGCCGCGTTCTTCTCTGGCGTTCATGGCTGCACCCGAGGTTTGATGCCCTTGGTTCGTCATTACCTATAGTATATACCATTGGTAGATTGACTGTCAATACACCGGGTATATACTTTTAGTAGATTCCTCCAAATAGGTCGGGGTGGTTCATGAAGAAGAAAGAGCCCGAAATAGGTATGGTCCAGCTACTCGGCTGCCGCTGTCGCTGCGGTCACGAATGGCTACCGCGCGATGCGTCGGAGAAGCCGCGAGTCTGCCCGAAGTGCAAGACGCCGAATTGGGACAAGGCACGCCTATTTCAGCGAAAGCCGTAAGGCTGCCGGCGGAAAGGCATTTCCGCAGCGTAAGAAGTGACCGTTTAAGGCCCATTTTGATCGCAGACAAAGCGCCGGGTTACGACGCCGGCGGTACATCCGAAATGTTTGCTAGGTTGGTTCCGCGTTGCCTGCGGGCGCACCGTTCCCACCGATCAGTCAATTCCGGGTATAAGTCACCATTCGGGGAGGAGTCAACCGGGGGAATCTCCCTTGCAATGTCAGTGTACGAGCGACCGGAGGTAACACCGGAATAGACCGAAGTTCCAGATTGTTTTGGGGGAGAATTACGATCCATAGCACCTGATCCTCATATCTCGGTTACTTTACCCATTCCCCAAACGCCACTCATGTTAAGGCAAAACCAGTCCAGCAGCGTGTTTAAGGCCGGATCTACGTCCTGCCTGACATGCAAGCCAATGGGCTCGTTTTCCTTTTCTGTTTCTTTATCGACAACCGCACCAACGGTTCTCGATTCGTCTCGGTCGATTACGAAGTCGTGCGTTGGATACTTCCGCACCAGATCCTTTGCGATAGCCTTTGCCTGCTCTTTACTGAAGCGTGGCTGCAAAAGGCGTTCCGCGTAGTCTTGGGCCTCTTTTAGAATCCGAGATTGCCGAGAGTACCGTACAGCGTCGATCTTTTCAAAGAGAGGCTGGGTAATTTCTGCTGCAAAATGAAGCGAATGCTCCATCAACGTATTGTACTTCTTCTTTGTCCGCTCGTTAAGGTACCGAAGCATCTTCATGGCGACTTCGATTGCCGAGTCTTCCAATTGCTCAACGGCCTGTACAGTGTCTAACGCGGAAACCCAGGTCTCCTCAATGTCGAAGTCCCTGAACTGCGCAGTCGAGCGGACCGAGTTCAGCGTCCTCACTGAGAATAATCTCTTTTGCTCCTAAGGCAAACAGGGTCGCAGCGCTTTTGGCGATTCGCGGCACTATCGCGACAAATCCGCCGCAGCGCCTCCTAAGCGTCGTCGCAAGTCGAAACGCAGATTCTCCATCGCCTCCGTACGAATGAATCAGAACCGCCGGAGGCGTCGTCGGAAGCGACAGCTTGTTTTTGACGAGTTCATCCAGCACGTACGGATGCATCATCGACAACCCCACGCTGCTCTCGGCGAACAACCAGACCTCGGCGCCAAGCATGACTTGAAGCTCTTCGACTTTGGCTAAGAAATCGTTAGGAAGAGGACCTTTTCGAATAATGCTTAGCCCCTTGGGTCGCGGCGGTGTCGCTGGAGGAGGGGGTACTGGAGGTGTGCTAGGCGATGCCGCCTTTGCTGACTTCGCTGACTTTGGCGGTGACTTTTTTGCGTTACTAGATTTTTGACCGCCTGGAGTTTTTGCCACGTGGTGCTCGCATCACTTAAGGGTGGTTGCCTCGTCGCTGACATGCTAGCATCCCCTCTAAGCGGTAAGCAACCATTTTTAAAAACCACCGTTCCCGGCGCGAGTTGACGGTAGAACTACTCCGATGCCAATAGCAGAACCGAAAGAAGGCGCAACGGTCAACCAGGGAATTGGGCCAATAATCCTCGCCGCCAAGCGGGCTAACCGGGACTTTTTGTGCAGCCGCCCGAGTTTTTGTGCAACTCGGGGTTATTGTGCAAAGCCCCCCAAGGGAGAAGGGTCGGACCCCGAGCCTCGTCCGTCGCGCATTGCATCGCGCGATCCTGCCCGCTAACCTGAGTGCCGCTGTCCAAGTGGAATTTCTCAGGCATATTTCTGCAGGCGCCGCGGCATGGCCATCAGCGGAATCCAGGCATTCTTGAATATGCTGGCGGACGCCGGCGTCCGTTATATTTTCGGAAATCCGGGCACCACCGAGTTGCCCCTCAACGATGCGCTCGTCGACGAGCGACGGCTCAGTTATATCCTGGGCCTGCAAGAAGTGCCCGTCATGGCGATGGCCGACGGCTATGCCATGGCCTCCGGCAAGCTAGGGGTCGTCAACTTGCACATCAGTTGCGGCCTCGGCAACGCGATGGGCATGCTGTACAACGCCTATCGCGAAGGGACGCCCCTGCTGGTTACGGCGGGGCAACAGGATCGGCGTCTGAAATTCTCCGAGCCCATTCTATGGGGCGACATGGTACAAGTCGCGCGCCCCTGGACGAAATGGGCCGTGGAAGTCGAACGGATCGAAGATCTGCCGTCGGCCATCCGGCGGGCCGTCCAACTGGCCCTGACTCCGCCGACCGGCCCTGTGTTTCTGGCGTTGCCCCTCGACATTCAAATGGCAACTGCCGAATTGAACCTGACTCCGCCGAAACCGGTCGACCGGCGCGTGCGCCCGCCGATGGCGGCCCTGCAACAGGCCTGCGCCGTACTGCTTGAAGCGCAAACGCCTGCCATTCTCGCTGGCAGCCGTGTCGTGGAAGCCGAAGCCGTCGACGCGCTCGTGGCTGTGGCCGAGCAGCTCGGAGCGATCGTGATGTCCGAGTCCGGTCACACGCATGGCCGGCAAGGCTTCCCGGCCAATCATCCCCTCTACGGGCAAACCATTCCGCATTGGTCGCCTCAAATCCGAGAGCGGCTGGCGCCGTTTGACGCGCTGCTGGTCGTGGGCATGGATTTGTTGCGAGAGTACGTCTACCACGCCCCAGAGCCGGCCGTGCCGGAGCATTTGCATCTTGTTCACATGGATGCGGATGCCAGTCAATTGGGGAAGAATTTTCCCATCGACGTTGGCGTTTGGGGAGACCTGCGGGAGTCGCTCACGGAGCTGAAGGAATTGTTGGCCGCGCGCATGTCGGACAAGCAGATCCGCCGGGCCGCGGAGCGCAGTGCGCGAGCACGCCGCCGCCCAGCACGCCGGGCGGCGGCAACTGCACGAGCGCATCGCGCGCGAGCACAACGCGCGGCCCATGACTTCCACGGTGCTGATGGGCAGCTTGGCGAAGATCCTGCCGCCGGATATTGCCCTGGTGGAGGAAGCGGTCACAACCACCAACACCGCTCTTCAGCGATTAGGGGCGTTGAAGAACACCAGCGGTTATTTCGGCCATCGTGGCTGGGCGCTCGGATGGGGACTGGGGTGCGCGATCGGCGTGAAGCTGGCCTGGCCGAAGCGGCCAGTGCTGGCGGTGTTGGGCGAAGGTGCGGCCCTCTATGGCATCCAGGGCCTGTGGTCCGCGGCCCACTATCAGTTGCCGGTGACTTTCGTGATCTGCAACAATGCCCAATATCAGATACTCAAAGCCGGCGCACGGGGTTTTCAGTTGCCCGGCGCCGCGGCCGGGCGTTTCGTGGGCATGGATCTCGACGAACCGCGTGTGGACATGGTTGCCCTGGCCCAGGCGTTCGGCGTTTCAGCCCAACGGGTCACCGAGCCGGAAGAGCTGTCCGAACTGGTAGCCGAGTCGCTCGCGGGCAACGTGCCCCGGCTCTTCGATGTGCCGATTCAGCGGGGGCTCGTCGGACCGGGGTAGGCGCTACGGATTCGTGTGCAAGTGGAGAATGCACCTGGCCTGTGTGGCACGCTCTGAGCCCCGCGAAGGGCGTGGCGAAGGCAATGAGCTTAGCGCCTGGCCACCACGCCCTTCGCGGGGCTCAGGGCGTGCCACACCAAGAAGAACCAACGCTCGCTGAGAATTCTTTAACAGACGGCTACGGAGCGGCGCTTCGATCGGGCGGCGCCGCACTGCTCGGCGACTCGGTTTCGCTCGGCATGCCAACAACCGGTTCTGGCCGGTGGATCTCCTGCACCAGGGTGGGAATCGCCGACTGGGCTTCCGGTCCCATTTGCCCCAGGGCACGTATCACGTTTTTGCGGACGTCCGGATCCAAGTCCGAAAGGGCCGCCTCCAAGTCGGGCACGGCGGCTTTCGCGGCTGGCCCCATCAGGGCGATGGCCCGCGCCGACAGCTCGCGCAGGTCGCGATCCGAGCCGTGCAGCAGTTCGACGAGTGCCGGCAAGGCGCCGGGGCCGACGCGCCGTAACGCGTCGACAGCCGTTTCACGCTCCGTCCATGCACGAGTTCCTGACCAGCGCGGGTGGAGCGGCGGCTCCACATGGATAGAACTCGTTTGATTCTTGGCATTCGGAAGTTTAGCGGTTACCGTCCGGCGCCCGGTGGGGGAGCGTTTGGCACTTCCAGGTTGTCGCAACCCGAGAACGTCAGGAACAGGAACAAGGCGATGAACCAACAGGCAGTTTGCCGAGACGGTCGATCCCAACAACGAGAAGCGAGATTCAAAATCGGACCTCCTGGAAGCGTGTCGATGGTCGTACCGCCCTGCCCACCGCCTGGCGTCAGTCAGTTTGCGACGGACCATTCGTTTCGCGCGAGTCGCGGGTCAGGCCAAAACATCAATGGTCGCGCCCGGGGCCGCCGGAACACTTCCGCTCGAGGCGAGCATTAAGGGCTGTCCATCGATCCCGCCCGAGAGCAGGCTATCCAAGTATAGGCCGGCCCCCAGGGGCACAGCGTACCAAGGGCGAATTCCTGCCCCACCCCCCGGGTGATTCGTCTGATAGACGTAATCCGGCACGATCTGGTAACTGATTCCAAGTCGCGCGGTCGGTGTCCGGGCAATATGGACGAGGCTGAGCGACACCAACGGCGCAGCCGCCGTGTTCGCGAAGATGGCCGATAACATCGAATTGCCTCCGAACGGAGCACGAGAGAAGGGATGGACCGAAGGGATGGGTGCAAACCCTGCGCCGCCCAGTACGAACCGGCTCGCGGCCAGTTCGCAAGATTGGGCCGTCCGGCGGTTTAAGCGATAAATTGCCGTTTCGCCGGGCTGCGGGAAAGGGGGCCGAGTGTGGCGGCCGGACAACAAAATGATGCCCGTAGGATGCCGGAACGCCTCATGGCAAGGTGCGACCGGCTATAACAAAGGCGGCGTAAAACGACGCGATGTCGGCGAGCACGAAACACGGTTCATGGACAAGATCTCCCCAACAAATTCCTGGCAAAAACTGCGACATGCCTGGCGGCAGCGCGTGGATCTGATCGTGCTGGTCGCGGTGCTGGTCGTCGTGGGCGCTAGTTGGTGCTTCGACGAATTGGCGAACAGCGTTACCGCGGGGCACACGCAACGCTTCGACGACTGGGTGGTCGATTGCTTGCGAAACCCGGAGAATCCCGGCCTGCCCCGCGGGCCCGTGTGGCTCGTCGAGGCTGGCCGCGACATTACGGCTCTCGGCGGCCCGATGGTCGTGACGTTGATGATTGGTGCGGTGGCGGGCTACCTCGCGATGAAGCGTCGTTTTGGCCCGCTGGTGCTGACTGTTCTGGCGGCGGCGTCCGGCGCCGCGTTCAGCACGCTCGTCAAGCGTCATTTCGAGCGGCCGCGGCCTCATTTCGGATCCGAACTGGTGACGCCGCTGAGCAGCAGTTTTCCTAGCGGGCACTCGATGCTGTCAGCGGTCGTTTATCTGCTGCTCGGCGCGATGCTCGCACGGAGCGAGCCTCGCTGGCCGATCAAGCTGTACTTCGTCGGCATGGCCATGATGCTTACGTTCCTGGTTGGCGTCAGCCGCGTGTATCTGGGCGTGCATTACCCATCGGACGTGCTCGCCGGATGGACGGCCGGGCTGGGTTGGGCCTCGGTTTGGTGGCTGCTGGCCCGATGGCTTGACAGGCATCGGGCGGCAAATTGACGCGGCACGAACACTTGCAAAGCCAGCGGCGCACGCCGGAATTCATCCGCCGCTATTCATCCGTCACGCAGCCTTCCGACGCGCTCTTCACGTTCTTGATGTACTTGTAGAGCGTGCCACGCGTGGCTTTCAGCGGAGGCGCTGCCAGCGGGCTCGGCGTTGGGCCAGCTCGGCCGCGCTCACTTCGACGGCCAACTTGTTTTCCCCGGCGTCGATCACCACCCGGTCGCCTGTCTTGACCAGCGCGATCGGGCCCCCTTCCTGGGCCTCGGGCGTGACGTGCCCCACGATAAAGCCGTGCGAACCGCCGGAGAATCGGCCGTCGGTGATCAGGGCCACGTCGCTGCCCAAGCCGGCTCCCATGATCGCGGAGGTCGGCGTGAGCATCTCGGGCATGCCCGGGCCTCCTTTGGGGCCTTCGTAGCGAATGATGATCACGTCTCCCTTGACGATCTGTTTTGCTCGAGCGCGTGCAGCATGTCCTCTTCCGAGTCGTACACTTTGGCCGGGCCGGCGAACAAATCCCCTTCCTTGCCGGTGATCTTGGCCACGGCCCCCTGCGGCGCCAGGTTGCCGTACAGGATCTGGATATGGCCGGTGGCTTTGATCGGATTTTCCAGCGGATGCACGATCATCTTGCCCGGCCGTCAGGCCCGGCAGTCGCCAGGTTTTCGGCCATCGTGCGGCCAGTCACGGTCATGCAATCGCCGTCGAGCAGCCCTTTTTCCAGCAGGTATTTCATCACGGCCGGCGTGCCGCCGACTGCGTGCAGATCTTCTTGCACGTACTTGCCGCTGGGCTTCAAATCCGCCAGGTAGCGGCATCCGGCGGCTGACTGCTTGAAAGTCGCTCGAGTTCCAGCGGCACCTCCACGGCGCGGGCCATGGCGATCAAATGCAGCACGGCGTTCGTCGAGCCGCCCAGCGCCATGATCACGACCATCGCATTTTCGAAAGCGGCCCGGGTCATGATGTCCCGCGGCTTGAGGTCGCGCTCCAAGCAGGAGGCGAATCGCTGCGCCGGCCCGCAGGCATTCGTCGAGCTTGTCCGGATCTTCCGCCGGAATGGAACTGCTGTAGGGCAGCGACATCCCGAGGGCCTCGATGGCCGAAGCCATGGTGTTGGCGGTGTACATTCCGCCGCACGCGCCGGCTCCGGGACAACTGTGCTGGACGATCGCCTTGCGCTCCCCCTCCTTGATCTTGCCGGCCAGGAATTCGCCGTAACACTGAAACGCCGAAACGATGTCCAGTTTTTCTGGTCGCGTTTCCATCATGGTCCGGCCGGCTCGAATCGTGCCGCCATAGACCATCAGCGACGGCCGGTTCAGCCGGCCCATGGCGATCAGGCAGCCCGGCATGTTCTTGTCGCAGCCGGGAAGCGAGATGTTCGCGTCGTACCACTGGGCGGCCATGACCGTTTCGATCGAATCGGCGATCAGATCGCGGGACTGCAAGCGAATAGCTCATCCCCTCGGTGCCCATCGAAATGCCGTCGCTCACGCCGACGGTGTTGAACCGCATGCCGACCATGCCCTGGCGACGACCCCCTGCTTGACCTTGGCCGCCAGGTCGTTCAGGTGCATGTTGCAGGTGTTCCCCTCGTACCACACGCTGGCGATGCCCACCTGCGGCTTGTCCATGTCGGCTTCGGTCAGCCCGGTGCCGTAGAGCATGGCCTGGCTGGCCCCTTGGGATTTGGGCTGGGTAATCCGCGAACTGTACTTATTGAGTGGCATGATCGCTCCGCGTGATCGCTACTGGGGGGAGTCTTGCTCCGGCTTTGCGCGAGCGGGCCGGCGTCAGCAAGACTCCCACATATACTGCAAAGTTCGCGCGGCTGCAAACCGCCGTGACGTGAGATCGCCTAACAAAAGGAGTTGCAAACAAGCTCAGGGCTCCGGTGCCGACTCGGGGCCGATAAAAAAGCCCTCGCAGAGAGCCATCTCTCTGCAAGGGCTTTAGAATCTGTTTTGGCAACTCTCCACACCCTCCTTGCGTGGAGTCGGCCGCCAGAACAAACACTATTTAATGAACAACATCTCGCGATAAGTCGGCAGCGGCCACAGGTCGTCGGCCACGATCGTCTCCAGCTTGTCGGCCACTTCGCGAACAGCCTTCATGGCCGGGAGCACCTCGTTTGCAAAATGCTTTGCGTGGCTCATCAGGTCGCCGTCGGCATGATGGTCGATGGCTTTCTCCAGCAACTTGATCTTGCCTTCCAGATCGGCCACCAGTTCGGTCAACGCATCGAGCGTGCCCAAGTGCGGGTTCTTGCCGATGGCCTTGAGATTAGCCGCTATTTGGGCCAGTTCGCCCTGATAGCGATAGGCCGTCGGCAGGATCATCGTCTTGGCGATCGACAGAGCCGCCAGGCTCTCGGTGTTCACGTCCTTGCAGTAGCGCTCGACGTAGATTTCGTAGCGGCTGTGGGTTTCCCGCGGAGAGAGCACTCCGTATTTCTCGAACAGCGCGACGTTCTCCGGCTTGAGCAACGTTGGCAGCGAGGCAACGGTATCCTTGAAGTTGGGGAGTCCGCGCTTCTCGGCTTCGGCATGCCATTCGGCCGTAGTAACCGTCGCCGTTGAAGATCACCCCCTTATGCTCTTTGATGATTTCCTGCAGAACTTTCTGCACGGCTCGCGTTGAGTTTGCTCAGATCGCCGCCGGTCGCCTTTTCCAAGGCTGTGGCGATGTAGTCCAGGCTTTCGGCCATGATGGTGTTGAGCACCACCAGCGGTCCGCCGATCGACTGGCTGGAACCGACGGCCCGGAACTCGAACCGGTTGCCGGTAAACGCGAAGGGGCTGGTCCGGTTGCGATCGCCCGCGGCCTTGGGCATGACCGGCAGCGTGTCGACGCCGATGGTCATGGTGCCGGCATGCTTGCTCGTCTTGGCGCCGCCGGCTTCGATTTGGTCCCAGACATCCTGCAACTGATCGCCCAGGAAGATCGAGATGATCGCCGGCGGAGCCTCATTGGCACCCAGGCGATGATCATTGCCGGCGTGCGCGACGCTGACACGGAGCAGGTCGGCATGCAAATGCACAGCACGGATGACGGCACCGCAGAAGACCAAAAACTGCGCATTGGCGTGGGGCTCGTCCCCCGGGTCCAACAGGTTGCCGAGGCTGCAGCCCATTGACCAGTTGACGTGCTTCCCGGAACCGTTGACGCCGGCAAAGGGCTTTTCAGCCAGCAAGCACGTCATGCCGTACTTTTGGGCCACCTTCTGGAGCACGATCATGGTGAGGTGCTGATGATCGGTACCGACGTTGGCGCTCTCAAAGACCGGGGCGAGTTCGAATTGGCCCGGGGCCACTTCGTTGTGCCGCGTTTTGGCCGGCACGCCCAGCTTGAACAGCTCGCGTTCGACGTCAAACATGAACGCCAGCACGCGCTCCGGAATGGCGCCAAAATAATGATCCTCGAACTCCTGACCCTTGGGGGGCTTGGCGCCGTACAGGGTCCGCCCGGTAGCCACCAGGTCGGGGCGGGCAAAATAGAAGTTGCGGTCGATGAGGAAATATTCCTGCTCAGGGCCGGCGTGAGCCGTCACCGGATCCGTGACGGCGTGTCCGAACAACTTCAGGATGCGCTTGGCATGCGCGCTGAGAGCCTGCATCGAGCGGAGCACGGGGGTCTTTTTGTCCAAGGCTTCGCCGGTCCAAGAACAGAACGCCGTCGGAATGCACAACGTCGTGCCGTTGGGGTTTTCCAAGATGTAGGTCGGGCTGGTCGGATCCCAATTGGTGTAGCCTCGAGCCTCGAACGTGGCGCGAATGCCCCCCGAGGGAAAGCTGGAAGCGTCCGGTTCGCCCTGAATCAGTTCCTTACCGCCGAATTCGGCGATAGTGCTTCCATCCGACGGCGGGGACAAAAAGCTGTCGTGTTTTTCGGCCGTCAGGCCGGTCAGGGGATAGAACACGTGAGCGTAGTGGGTGGCCCCTTTTTCGATGGCCCAGTCTTTCATCGCCAATGCCACGGCGTCCGCGATCGCGGGATCGAGTTTGTCGTGCATGCGAATCGTACGCTGCAGGCTTTTGTACACAGGCTTCGGCAGCCGCGCCTTCATCTCTTTGTCGTTGAAGACATTGCAGCCGTAGATCTCACTCATGGGGGTGTCTTTGAAACTCAAGGGATGCCCGTTGGATTTGTAATTCACAACCGCGGCGACGGCGTCCAAGCGTGTACTAGTCAAGGCTGATACTCCTCGCAGAGGAAAAGGGGAGAAAGGTGAATATAAGCGCGCAATGCGCCACTTATCACTGAGCAAACAATGCGCCTATTTTCGACGAAAAGACGTCCGGAAAGCGGACGGTAAATTCAAATCTAAAACCCGCAACGATTTATTGGCGACGAAAATCAGGGACCCCGTTCTTGATGATGCCCCACTCGAACCGTTGCCTCGGGTAAGCTTGCGCGGGTCGCGAGATATTGCTGCCGCGGCGTTACTCACAATTTACAAGCAAACTGGCTCGCGCTCAAGGACCCCGGAAAATCGCAAGCCAACATTAGATGATCGTGGTATGCGAAGTCCGATTGTTGCACGATTCGCAAACCCGAGACTGTCGACTGGCGACTTGGGACTTTCGACCCTTAATTAATGCTCTGCCAGCGCCTCGTCGGCGCGAGGCGCGCCCGCCGCCGGTGCGTCAGGGGGTGCCTGGGGAGACCGAAAACGCAATTCGATGCGATACACGAGCGCCATAAAGGCCGGCACCAGCACCGGGCGAACGACGCAGGTATCGAGCATGACGCCCAGCGACAACGCGAAGCCCAATTCCAGCATGCCGCGCAGGGTGCCGCTCATCATCGAGATGAATGTGCCGGCCATGATCACGCCGCAACTCGTGATGATGCCTCCCGTGCAAGCCACGGCTCGCCGCAAGCCCTCGATGAGGCCGTGCCGCTCCTGTTCCTCGAAAACGCGAGTGACCAGGTATATGTTGTAATCTTCGCCCACCGCGATCAGGATCACGAACAGGAAGATCGGCACCTTCCAGTCCAGACCACGGAAGGTGTCGCCATACAGCCAGCTAAAGTACAGCTCGGCCGCCCCGATCGTAACGTAATAGCTGAAAAGGACCGACGCGATCAGGTAAAGACAGATCAACGGCCGCCTGAGGATGAAGATCAAAACGGCCAGCACCGCAATCACCGTCAGCCGCTGAATGAGCGTCTGATCGCTTTGTGTTACGACTTTGCAGGTCGCGCACTCCGGCCGTCGTGCCGACCAGGTAGAATTGGGTCCTGTGCCAGGCACCGTCGGCGTCTTGACTCATATCTCGTAATTGGCCGTCGATCCGGTCGACCAGATCGATCGCCTCCTGCGAAAACGGCTCCTCGCGCGTGACCACCTCGAAACGTGCTACATTGCCCAGCAGCTCCGGCACTTGCGTCAAATACCTCGCCGTCGTCCGCTTGTGTTTTCGGGCGGCCATCTTCTTCAGACTTCCCGCTCGAAACAACTGGGCATATGCCGGTCTGTTTCCTAGCGGCTCGGCGATGCTGCGGACGCTGACCACGCCGTCGATGTCATAAAGCGACTTCGTTAGCCGCGAGATTTCACGCTCCCCCTCGGGCGTATTGAATTTACCATTTTCCTGCAGCGCCAGAATCGTCACCGGCGAGGTTTCGCCCGGCGAGGAAAAAACTTCTGGCTGAGTTGCACCCCCTGGACGCTCGGACGGTCGGGTCGAGCTCGTTGACCAGGTCGTAAGTGACCTGATGTTCCAGCCAGCCCAGGCCAGCGGAGCCAGGGCCAGCATGCTGACAATCAGGATCAACCCGGGATGCGCAATGACGGCACCGCCGACCCATTCCCAAAAGCGTCCCAAAACCATGCGTCGCCGGCCTTCGACGGTGTCCTGTTGGGCGGCCAGCCGGGCACGTCGCGAGGCGAACGGCCAGAAAAGCGCATTGCCGCCCATCGTCAGCAGGGCGGGGGCAAACGTCAGACAGGCGAGCAGCGTAATCGACAGGCTCAGCGCGATGGCAGGTCCGCTATTGCGAAACTTGCCGAAGTCGGCAAAAAACAACATCCCCAGTCCGCAGATCGTCGTCATGGCAGCTGCCGACCAGCGCTTCGCCGACCTGCGTAACCGATTCGGCCACGGCTGGCTCGCGGTTGGAGGCCGTGATCCAGTTCCTCCTTAAAGCGGGATATCAGGAACAAACAGAAATCGGTTCCCGCGCCGAACAGGATCACCACGATGAAGATCTTTGTGGTGGTGAAGATCTTGAAGTTCCACCACTCGCAACCCGGCAACTGATTGACCAGGGTCAGCAGGGCCAGCACGTCGGTGGCAATGAACAGCGACAGACCGATGGTCACCAGCGGCAAGCGCCACCAGCACCGGTGCGCCGATAGACCAATAGCAAGATGCAGACTACCAGCACGATTGTGGTCACTTCGGTGTTCTTGATGCTCTCTTGGAAGAGGCCAGAAAATCGCCACCCAGGGCCGCAGATCCCGTGATTCCCACTTCGAGCCCGGCGGGGAAAGGAAAGGCTTCTTTGGCTTGGCGACCAGATCCTGAATGCGTTTTAGCAATCGAATATTATCGATCTGGGCAAACTCGTTGCCGACCAGCAATAGCACCACCGTGGCTTGCCCCGGCTGTTGTTTGCCGGGCTTGCTAGTCAATTTCTCGCCGACGACCTCGGTGTTGTGGTTCCAGATTTCCAACACCGGCAAGTCGCGAGTTTCACGTTCGCACAATTCGGAGAGACGGTCGGCCCAGTCCAGATCGGCCGACTGCAAGGGCCGATCGTGCCGCGCCACCACCAGGGCTACGGAGCTCTTGGCCTTCTCGTCCGGGAAGGCGTCGTGCAACAGTGCCTCGCCCAAACGGCTGGGCATATTCGCTGGCAGATACGCCAGATCGCCGTCCTTGGCCACATCGTTCCAACTGGGAGCCACCAAGTGAATCGTTGCCGCCGCGACCAGCCAGCAGACAATCACCAACAGCGAGTGTCGTGACAGAAAATCGCCGAGAGCTTTAAACATCGCACGTCAGCCACGAGCCAGGTTCGCCGGCGCAAAGACCAGATTGCCTGCGATCAGTCGCATTTCAAGCGGGGGAGGCGAGTCCCCTGATGGCCCGGGCAATTTGGGAAGCCAGCGCAAATAACAGATCGAGGGCAGGCCCCCGCTGTTACCAAATCTATCGGCCTGGGAGCCTGACTCCAAGGGCGCAGCGGTTCGAGATTAAAATAAAGGGTGCTGCCAGCCTAGCTGGACCGCCCATTTAGCCCTGGATCGCGCGGCTTTTTGCGGCACGATTTCGTTACCGCTTGGCAATTTGCCGACGCGCGGCTTGCAGGCCGGCGGACATGACGGCGTCGTCGCCACCGAGGGCCGTCGCCGCGACCGCGTCTCCGTCGAGCGGCTTGGCCGTCTGCTGGACGGTGATGTCGGGGCTGACGCCGACCTTGCTGATCGGCTTGCCGCTGGGGGAATAGAACTTGGCCGTGGTCAAGCCGCATGCCGGCTCCGGCCAGGCTCAGCGGGAAGATCCCTTGCACCGAGCCCTTGCCGTAGCTCCGCTGGCCGACCAGCGTGCCGCGGCGGTGGTCGCGGATGGCGCCGGCGAAGATCTCGCTGGCGCTGGCGCTGTCGCCGTCGATCAGCAGCACCAGCGGCACCCGCCAGGTGCCGGCCTGGTGGCCCGTGTAGTTGTAGTCTTCGGCCGTGCTGCGGCCGCGGGTCGAGACGATCACGCCTTCGTCGACGAACTTGTCGGCCACCTCGACGCTGGAGGTCAGCAGGCCGCCCGGGTTGCCGCGCAGGTCGATCACCAGGCTCTTCATGCCTTCGCGGTGCAGCTTCCACAGGGCCGACGTCGAGATCGCGGCTGGTGGTCTTTTGGAAGCAGGTCAGCTTGAGATAGCCGATGCCGTATTCGCGGTCGACGATTTTCACGTCGTCGATGCTGGGCACTTCGACGTGCGCCCGGCGGACCGATGACGCGGCGACTGCCGGTGGCATTCACCACGGTGACTTCCACCTGCGAGCCTTCCGACGCCTTGCAGCAGATCGGCGGCCTGGTCGGTGTTCATTTCCGTGGTCGACCGGCCGTCGACGGCCGTGATCCGATCGCCCGCTTTGATGCCGGCATCGCTCGGCCGGGCTGCCGGTGATGACCTTGACGATCTGCAAGGCCCCGTCGGCCGCCTTGAGTTCGATGCCCAGGCCGACGAAGTTGCCTTCGATTTGCGAGTAGACGTCGTTGAGCTGGTCGCTGGTCAGATAAGACGAATATTCGTCGAGCGACCCGGTGGCTCCGCAGGTGTATTCGAAGATCGTGGCCGCCATCGGCAGCCGCAGCACCTGCTGGGCCAGTTGGGCGACGGCCGACACGGCCTCATGCAGCCTCTTGCCGATTGCGGATGTTGCGGGCTCGCAACATGCTGTCGATTTGCTGCAAGCCGGCTTGCTGTTCCGTCGGGCGGCGACGCCGGGCCAGGTTCTGCTTGACGAAAGGTCTCCTCGCCCATAGCCACTTGCAATCCCTGCGTGCCGCGCTGCACGAGGGCCTTCCAGTTTGGCTCGGCGACATAGTGTGATTGAATCTTCAGCAGCACTTCGCTGTACAGAGACAGGGCGTCGCGCGTGGGCAGCGTGGCCAGCGCCTTGAGAAAGCTGGCGTCGTGGTAGCGCCGGCCAGATCGTAGTGAATCTTGGCCAGATCGTGACGGCACCGTCAGGTCGCTGGTCGCCCGGATGTTCGCGCAGGGCCTCTTCATACAGATTGATCGCCTCGCCCCAACGCGATTGTGTTTCGAAACGGCGGCCGCGTTCGATGACGTCGGGCGTGTCATTGTCGCTGGCATCCGCCGTGGGCGAGATGATGCGGACTTGGGCCTGAGTGACGGCGGGCAGCAGGCTCCAAAGCAAGCGACGACAACGACGCCATAGAACCGCAAGACCTTACGTTGCATATTTTTTTCCGTTCGAGGAGCGGGAGCGCGTGCGCAGTAGCTCGGGATGGCACAATCGCTGACCTGGGCGAAAGGCATGCAATAGCAAGTTCGATGCCCGGACAGCCGCCGTGGCTCCATACGGTGATTTCATTCTATGCTTCGGTGGGCAAAACAGGGCGACAGCTCCCCAGCCAGAACCAATATAGGCCACGTTTTCGCGGTCGTCAAAACGGGTCAAAAGACGATTTGCTGGCCCCCGCTCGCGTTTTCGTTACAGCCGGCACCAGCGTACTGGTAGCCGAGAATGCGCTGGGCAGCGGATGTGCGAAAAAAGAGTTTCGCAGCCGCTGCCTGTCGACTCGAATGCGAGGACTTTGACGCGCGCCGACCCCTGAGGTGCCAAGTCGCCAGGCAACAGGTTCTTCGCCGTCGGCAAATCGCGCCAGCAGGGGATTTGCCTGCGCCGAAAGCTTCAAAAAATTGAAAATATCTGCCGCCCAGCGAAGTCACCCAAAGCTATCGTGGACGAACCGACCCAAAGTGACCGTTGCCAGCCAAGCGACTTGCGCGGCGGCGCCAAAGCTCTTTCCTTATTCAGGAAATCTTCACCGGCTTGCCCCCTGGCCAGCGATGCTGTCTCGGCCTGGCAGATCCGCAGGGCGTCGCAGGCCAGTTGCCCGTCCAGCAGCGGCGACGGGCTCGCCACTCGTGATGGCCCGCGCGGCTTCGGCAAGTTCCTTGGAGAAGGAAGCGACCGAATCGATCATGCCGATCTTCGGCCGCACCACCTTGCCCGCCGCCGTTAAAACCGTCACCGGCATCGCGATCACCGGCTGGCCGTCGATCACGGAGAAATCATAGAGGACCGTGGCTCGTTCCAGGTGCATTTCGTAAGCGTGGGTGAAGCTGCGCCCCTGCTGACGAGATCACGCCGCCGTGGCCGTGACGGTCACCGTCGGATCGGCGAACTGGAAGTGTGAGGTAAAATACTCGGCCACGGCCCCGCGCATCCGTCCGCTGGTAAATACCGACGTCGGCATGCCGGCCAACAGGCGAATGAAAGTGGGCATCATGAATGTGCAAGTCGATCATCGGTCCACCTACGCGGTGCGGATCGTAGAAGTCTGGCAGCCAATCCGGATCGGAAATGACGCGTTTGAAGTGACCTCCCAGCAAGCGACCGTACTTTCCGCTGCGGACCGCGTCCCAGGCGAAGGCATATTCGGCAAAGAACGGCAGGACATGGGCGACGAGCAACTGCCGCTCGGCAGCCCGAGCCGCGGCCACCATCCGCCGGGCTTCCGCCGAGGTCAGAGCGATCGGCTTTTCGCAGAGCACATGCTTGCCAGCCTTCAACGCCGCGATCGACGCCTTGGCGTGTTCGCCAGGGGGCAGGCACAGATCGACCATGTCGATCGCCGGGTCGGCCAGCAGGTCTGCGAATTTGGCGTACTTGCGCACGCCCTTCAGGTCCATCTCGGCCCCTGGCGGCCCGAAGTTTCCCTTGATGCCGCGCCAATCGCCGGCCAGTTTTTTCGGATCGCGCGTGCAAATTGCCGCGACCTTGGCCTCGCGCACCTTACAGTAAGCCAGATAGTGGATCATGCCCATGAAACCAATTCCGACAATTCCAACTCGCAGCATTTTCGTAACTCTCAATGGGTACGTCGTTTGTGGATTTCCATGTTTCCCAGCGATTCCATGATTTTGGCAGGTTTTGGCAGGATTTCGGGCTATCTCTTTCGCTATCCCTTGCGCGTTTCCGGCATGAATTTCAGGTCTTCCGGCCATCGGCCAAGCCGTTTGTTTGGCTGCTATTCTATCGCCGACTCGTCGCCTTCCGAGATGGTCGATCGAGCGTTCCGGGACAACAAGACGGCTATTGAACTTTTTCTCGCGGGCGTGCGAGGTTGGGAAGGCGGTTTGCGGCGTTGCATGCATGATGGAAGATCAGTCCCAGATTGATGTTGCTGATCGCCATCGCCGATTGTTTCACCGGCGGTGGCACAATTCGGACTGATCGTCCGCACTTCTATGATGCGTGCGCGTCCAAAGCTCGTCGGCGCGCCTTTGAGCGCGTCTTCCACAGCGCCCTGGGTAGGTCCGGCAATCCATTCGTGCGCCGAACACGCGACGACGGCGTTGACTTGAGCAGGCGTGACGTTCCAAGTGTCCGTTGCATGTCGCCCAACGAGGACAAGACTTCTGGATATCGGCGCGAGCACAAAAGCTGAAGGATCTCGCAAGCAGCTCGGCGGGGCGTTCACATGGCCGTCAGCAGACCACCCAACAGCGCGATCCGCAATAACGAAAAACTCGCCTTCCGGGTGCGCAGCGTAAACCAACGGAATCGTGGGAAGAAACGCGTTTGGAAGTAGTACGCTTGGATGTGCACTGACTCCAAGAAATTGGCGGGGTCATCATAATCTGGGGTCCAGCCGTCGCGAACGGCAGCGTCGAGGTTGGTTTCGTGGGGAAACGCCCGAGCACCGAGGATAGGATGCACCATCCGAACATCCCGTTTCGGATCGGAAGCGGCCATCAATCCTTCGGGCGGCGGCTCGACCATTTCACTGTCTGGATCGGCGAGGCCTTTCGAAACCCAGGTTTTGAAAAGCTCCTGCATTGGTAGTGATCGGGCTGCGGCCCACGCGAGGTATCTGGTCAGCGCGGGTGGAATCGCGCCACTGCTTCCTGGTTGGCGGGAGCACACCTCCCGCATTGCTTCCGCCGCCGGTCCTTCGACCTCGTTTGCGAGAAAACTCTCCAAGGTAGATTCGCGGTCCGCGAGTCCGCCAGGCCCATCAAACATCAGTGACTTTGTCCCCACGTTTTTCGGTGCCCGGTGCTTGATCGGACCGTCAGGTACGAATCCCTGCCACAACCATGGGTCCTTCTGCGACAGCGAATCAGGATCGAGGAACTGCCGCAGATGAAACTTCGATACATAGTGGTGCTGTGCGCTCACTTGATGCTGCTTCTCTGCATGCTGGCGGCGGCAGGTGCAGGGCCTGGTTCGACTTTCGACTTCATTATACCGCCTCATCAGGCACGAGGGTTCTTCTTCCTTGCAGATATGCCAGGGCAGCAATAATTAACGGCTCGGTAACCATAAGTAGGTCCGAGACGGCATCGCAAAGTCGCTCTTCAATGAACTGCTGCTGACTCTTGCTATTTGCGTCGATATCGGATGGGGCGAGAAACGCCTGTCGCAGGGACTGCTGCACATGGTCAGTCGAAAAATGGACGGCTTCGCAGTATTTCTCATATATTCCACGCATCCAAGGAAGATCATCACTCAGCCGGTCGAGCAGTTCCTTATCCTGCATTTTCTTTCCGTCCAGAGTCTTCAAATTCCTGACCTTCTCTCCGGTACAAAGAGTTACTTCGACCGCCAATCGGTCCTTCTCGTGTTGGACAGCATTAACACGCAGCAGAGTGTCAACCTGTAGTCGGACCAGAGGATCTAGTGCAATCGTATTGCGGGCGTCACACAACATCCGCGCTGCCTCCAGTAGCGCCGAGAGCGATGCATCGCCGCAAGCATGACTAGGTCCAGCGGCCGTGGATTAATCGCCACGCCTCCTGGTTTCGGTACCAAGCGTCGAAACTGCTCCTCCGCCCGCTCAACCGCTGCGTGCTGCTCAGCGAGACTGGACAGAGCCTCCAGTAGGTTTGCGCTCATGTCATTCGCCCCTGTATCCCCTTTTCGTCGCCCGGTGACACGCCGCCGTCCAATTCGCGGATCTTGGTCCAGATCCTATTGATGTCCGACTCAAGCCGTTCGCATAGCGAAACCCATCCGCCAGGGCTGTACAAATACAGACCTCGCGGGGAGCGTCCCTGCTTGTCGCTCAAATATCGGAATACTTGGTCTTGCTTTCGTTCAAAGTCTTCGACGATTGCAACCTGCACGCCGAACAATTCATCCAGATCATCAAGACTGATATCGTACGGCGTCTCGAAATGGAGTTCCGTTTCAGGGTAGAGACGAAGGTACTCTTTGCGGAGCACGCTGATATCGTGTGAACACTTTTCGATGGTGCTTGAGCGATGGAGAATGCACGACTTCAAGAACAACTCGACTGCGTGACGGTAGCAGAAACAGGCGACACTTCCCCTCGGCCAGGATAGTTCGTTCGGGTTTTCGCCGAGGAAGACGCTCAGAAGTTTTGCGGATTGAACGTAACCGAGCGCGAGTTCCCGCAACCGGTTGTCAACGCATTGCTGTCCGAATGACTCCGAATTGACCGAAAGCCCCGGCCATCTGTGCAGGCCTCGCACGAAGCCAACCCAACCCGACGTATGCGACTCGTACGCAACCGCGTCAATGCCGAACCCAGCTTCGATCCACGCTTGAGCTTGGGGTGTGTTATCTGCCTCTCTGGTCCACCAACCCGCGGTTGAGTCGAACGCGGATTCTGGCAAGGGATCGCCCAAGATGCGCTCGATCTCTTTGAAAGATAGCTGGATAACGAACTGCTCCGTGGGATGTGCAGCCAGGTAGGCTCGAAGCGGTTCGTACTTGTTCGGTTCAAAGCGGTGCGCCGACATTCCTCTCGCCTCCGTTCGTCTGAGAGAACGCTCGTATATCGAGGTGACACTGGCATTCCGCTCAAGGTTCATAATCGATTGGGCGACGTGCGTGTTTGCCCAGGAGAATGTATCAGCTCTGCGTGAACAGGCAACGGGATTTGAACTACCGAACCTCCATTGGCGACGCACGTTGCGTCGAATCGCTCAATAAGCCAGACGCGTACGGGGTTCGATTTGAACGCGAAGATTTGGCCGTAATTCCCAGTCCCACAATGAGAAAGCCCTTCGACGTTCTCGCCGAAGGGCTCGTTTCTGAAAATAGTCGGGACAACAGGACGGCTATTGAACTTTTCCTGGCTGGAACCAGGGCACTGGCATTGCAGACATGTATCATTAACGCAGTTCGTCTTGCATTGCAGCTCTAATCAGTGACCGGCGGAAAATGGAAACTTGAAGACCATGCCCGACTTAACTCCCGAAGAAATCCTGCTGGCCCAGCAGATCGCTTACCGGAAGTCCCTTGTGAGGGGCAGCAACAGGCAAGATCCGCCTCCCTACAACGCTGAGGCCGCTGTCGGAGACTTCCTGGAAGCTGCCGGTGAGGTGAGCGCTCGGCGTACTCCGGGCATCACTTCCGGTTTGGAATTCTCCGGGTGGTCGATCATTCATCGGACTCTGGCAGAGTACGATCAGCACTTCCCGCAGTACGCGCAACGAGCGCAGGCTGCCCTGGAACACGAATTCCCAGGAGCGCTGGTGATTTCAGAGCATTTCCAGCAGAGTGCCGAAGAGCCGATCGTCATTGCGCCTCCCGGAACACAAAGCCAAATAGTCGCTGACGCTCGGAGCAAGGCTCGATTGGCGTATGATGGAGTTGCACGCTCCTTGGTCATAGCGCCATCGCCGCCAAGCTCAAGTGGACCGAATCCTCCTGGAAATCCACTTCCGGCGACACCACCTCAACCGACAGTGAACCCGAATGACGTTCAGGGAACCTGGCTGGTCATCGTCCCGATGTTTCAGCTAGAGGTCTCGGACGACACGCCTATCAATGGCAGGTGGAATGTTGGTGAT
The DNA here is from genome assembly GCA_963807715.1 of uncultured Planctomycetia bacterium. GTDB lineage: Bacteria > Planctomycetota > Planctomycetia > Pirellulales > PALSA-1355 > CAWECK01. The sequence goes on along the minus strand of CAWECK010000002.1, from coordinate 277,244 downwards.
GTTTCGTTCGTGTCGCGCGCCCAGTTGATCGCAACCCTCAACCCGCCGACGCTCACGAACATCCCTCGTCAAGCTGTGTTTCAGACAATCACTGGAGAAGACAACAGCTTCGCCATCATCACTCTGATCGGTACGCCCAATGAACTTCGGCGCATCAGTGTTTCATCGACTTCGAGAAGCAGCAATCATTTTGGCATCAACCGCCGCGTTTTACGGCAAACGACATCATGTGTCAGGATTCACGCTGAAAGGCTATCCCGCCTTCACAGCGAAGCACGATCGCTTCATCCAGACCGACGGGACAGCCTTTTGTGGCAATTGGAACCAACGGGGATTCCTGCACCCATTCGTCCTCGACGCCGCCTGGCACCAAGCGATCACTCAGTCGGGGATTATCGACCTGTTCGCTCGGATCGACGACAACACCTTGAGTGCTGACTGGCGCAGGCAGATCAGGAGTGGGGCGGCCATGCTTGGCCGAAGTCTCATGTCACTGGATCTCGCCGACGCGTTCCTCTTGGATGTGATCGGTCTGGAAACTTTGTTGACGAGACAAAGGAATCCGCAGACAAATCGTGGAGAACGCAATGGAACCGTTTTATCCAAGAGAATTAAAGGCATGACTGGCTGGCATCTCCGGACGGCACGCCCGAACTACCAGAACGAGATCACTAGCATTCACGGCGTTCGATGCGAGATCGTCCACGACAGCGACTACTCCAACCTCACTGTGGAGCTTCTGCTTCAGGCTGACATGTACCTGGCGAATAGCCTGCTAAACATCGTTAAGCTTCCCGCAGTCTTCCCGGACAAGAATACCTTGGCAGCCACTTTGGATGGGTTTGCCACCAACCAGAACTGGCCTACGAATGGCTCAATCCCATTCCGATGGTTCGGCAACTCCCAGTTTACTCAGGCGGATTTGAACATCCCGCTTTGGTAGCTTGGCCGAGTCGAGCAGGCCCTTTTCGAAACACGGAACCCCTCATCGCCCCGCTACCCGTGCGAGCTGATTTACAAGCCGTTTAGCGAGGAATTGGTCACACCAGCACTTGAAAAACAACGTCCTTACCCTTCGCCGTAATCTAAGAGGCTATCCGAAAAGCACGTTTACGCTACAAGACGGTACTTGAACAGGGGATAAGTTGGCTTCGGTTCGAGTCGTTTAAGCATCAGGTGTATGGCGCTCATGCGGACCATGGATTCACTTGAATCGAGTCGGCGTTCGTAATCCTTGCTCAAGCGGCGTGACCGTCCTTGCCACGCAAAGGTGCGTTCGACCACCCAGCACTTGGGCAACAACACAAACCCCTTTGCTTCCTTGGGACGACTGACGATCTCCAATTGCCACGGTAGATGTCGCTGCTTCGCTTTCCACTCGTTGAGCGCATGATTGTGATACTTGCTGTCGGCCCACACCACTTGCAGTCGCGGATAGTCTTGGCGTCGCAGTTGCGCAAGCACCGCCGGGGCCGCCGCGGCATCGTCGATCGCGGCGCTGGTGACAACCACCGCCAACAGCAGTCCCAGCGTGTCCACGCAAATATGCCGCTTCCGGCCCGTGATTTTCTTGCCGCCGTCGTAGCCGCGCTCTCCTCCTTGCTCGGTGGTCTTCACCGATTGGCTGTCAATGCTGGCGGCACTGGGGGTGGGCTCTCCGCTGGGAGCGGTTTGCTCACGCACCGCGTGCCGCAGGATGTCCAACATCTGTTGCCAAGTCCCATTGTCACGCCACGCCGAGAAGTATTCATACACGGTACTCTTGGGAAGCAAGTCGTGTGGAAGCATATCCCACTGGCAGCCGCTCCGATTGAGGTACAGCATGCTGTTGATGACCTCCCGCATGTTGACCCCTCGCGGGCGACCACCAGATTTAGCCGGCGGGATTACCAGTTCCATCAGTTCCCATTGCTCATCGGTCAAATCGCTCGGGTACTTATTGCGTGTGTTGGCTTCCATGCCGGTGCTCCTGGGTGTCGAAGAGGAAGCACGCAATATCCATCACCACTCAACTTTACGCCAAGATCACTTTTCGGATAGCCTCTAAGAAGGATTGATCCTTACGTCGATTGATTACGCGGCATGACGTCACTCAGCATGAATTCCCATTCCGAATGGAATTGACGGATCGCGTTCTTGAATTGCGTCAGGCTGGGAACTGCGTCGGCGTAGGCGAGTGCAGATGCCAAGTCATCGCCGTTGATCTTTATCCGGGACATTGAACTGTATTTAGCGTCGATTAGCCTCGACGCGATATCGCCGATGACTCCTTCGTCGCCTTGGTGGCCCATAAGCCAGTCAAGATAAGGCATGCGCTCCTTCAGAAGAACGTCGCGCCACGGTCCGTCATGGTTTGGCGGGAGGCATCCCTCGCCAACCCAGACCGAGTGGACGCTTGATGATGGCAGCACCACGGATTCAACCAGCCCGCGAAGTGCTCCGAGTCGCGTGTGTCCTTCGACAAGATGCAGCGGGCGATCAGAATGCACGAGATCGCCGCTAAGCATAACAGGCGTTCGCATCCACGTTCCGTTGTCCGCCCAGAACTGCGCTGTTCGTGGCGGAAATATGACATTATTCCAGCCTTCTCTCGGCACAGCGCGGGTTCTGCCAGCGGCTGTTTCGACCCATTCGGCGTAGTCGGGATGCACGGAACAAGCGAGAATTTCCTCTGCTCGGATGGGCTGACACTCCCAATGCAGTGCATGTAGGTCCAGGTGGCCGTATTGCTGCTGGAACTCATGCTTTGTTCCGTGGTCGAAGACGAATTGTTCCAACACGTCTGCTGGCATCGGGAGTTCAAGTGCTTGCAGGACTTCCAGTGGCACCGTACCAGCGCTTGTTCGCCGGAAACGCATGATTTCTCTAAAGTGCATGTTACCCTCACTGGTTGTTTTCTCCAGCCGACCCTACAGGCCGAATCATTCAGTGAATGGGGCCTTCACTTGATGGCACAGGCGATGCCTGAACTTAACCGCCCCTCCTTCAAGCCACACGGCAATCCCAATCAGCCGGTCCGCATACGAACCGTTATAGACTTCGAGTTTGTCGCTTTGGCTGTCCACGTTTATGAAAAAGCCCAGCGGATAGTGTAGCTGCTCGAACATCTGGTCCAGCTTCCAGAAGTCATCCAAAGCGTCCTCGTCGTCTGCCTGACGTTTCAATGCCCATACCGCGTAATTGTTCTCCATCGGTGTTGCCTGGGAGTATTCGGTCGGAATGTGGAAGATTATGTCTGGCCGCTGTTCCATGTGATGGCGGCGCAACTTCTGGTACTCCATTTCAACGATGCGACCGTCGGTCATTAAACGCCGGTCCTCAATGCCCCGGATAATGTGGCAGGAAAGCGCAGCCGCATATCCTCGCTCACTGGCGAAGAATCGAGGCGAAATGACCCTGGGCAAACCCTCCAATGTGCTATCAATTATCAGGTCGCGCATCTGGTGCTTTCCTCGTCGCTCATGCAGCCGCAATCGTCAGGTCGGCTTCGACAACTGCGCTGACAATCTGGCAGCTGAAGGACGCCCCGGCGGCAGTCTTCGAGAAGCTTGTGCAAGTCAAATGGAGTAGTCTGAAATGTTGATCCGGCCATTATTTCCCCCGGTAGTAGCTGATAAGAGGTGGTTCTACGGTGCTATCTACTCGCATGTGACGCGATTTCACGTTCACGCCCATTTCTGGATCAGGCGGGCAGAATTCCTTATCAATTAGAACAATTTGTGTGTCCTTCAATTCCTCTTCGGAGAGCTGATAAAGGAGCTGATGAAATCCCTCGAACTGTTCCCGATTCTCACGTTCACTGATATTCTTCATGGGTGAGTCGATCACAAGGAGCGTGGGCAAAAGTGTTCCGAGTTCAGCCGCGAGCCTGTGGATTGCGAGTGCAAAACAGCATTTAAATAAGTTTTTCTTACCGCCACTTCCGAGTGTGCTGAACGATGTCGTTGCCAATTCACCTGACCCGCCAAGGACTTCGGGTAGAAACCAAGGTGGCGTCATTTGCACAATGTCATCCGTTTCAAACCCCGGAACGCGCGCGCGCAGCAGACAATCTAGAAACAACTTTTTGAGTTTGTGTAAATTCGAGAGGTCCTGCTCGGCTGCTGCCCTAGCCCTTAACCAAGCGTACCCGGCGCGGCTTTTGGCGAAGAAGTTTTGAGAAAACGAAATCCCTCGGCGTTTTTGCGGTGTTTCAGAAGTGTCAAGCTCTGCAACATCACAACCGCGGAGGGATTTCGAGTGAACGCCAAGATACGCCGTCAACTGCGGGCTCGCAAGCAGCGGATCGAGCGACGCCTGGATAAATCGAAACTGGGCGATTGCACGCAGCCGGTCATGTCCGCTGCCAACATTCAGTTCGACGTTGCCGAACGGACGCACGGCATGAGCTACGGCGGCCTGGGCGCGATGGTGCTGTTGGTCCGGCGATTGGGTTTGGCCGAGGCCATCGATCGACGACTGCGCCTGCTGAAGATTCATCTGCCGTATCACGAGAGCGACCACGTGCTGAATCTGGCCTATAACGCGCTGTGCGATGGTCGCTGTCTGGAAGACCTCGAACTGCGCCGCAACGACGAAGTGCATCTCGACGCGCTCGGCGCACGGCGCATCCCCGACCCGACCACGGCCGGCGATTTCTGCCGCCGCTTCGCGGAGCACGACATTCGGGTGTTGCAGGACATTTTCGACGAGACGCGAAAGAAGGTATGGAAGGAGCAGCCGCCGGAGTTCTTCGACGAGGCCCGCCTCGACATGGACGGCACGTTCGTCGTCACCGGCGGCGAGTGCAAGCAAGGCATGGACATCAACTACAAGAATCAGTGGACCTACCATCCGCTGGTCGTGTCGCTGGCCAACACTGGCGAAGCGTTGTCGATCGTCAATCGCTCGGGCAATCGGCCCAGCCATGAAGGGGCGGCCGACGAAGTCGATCGCCTGCTCGACGTCTGCTTTGCCGGTGGCTTTCGCAAGGTCCTCTTGCGCGGAGACACCGACTTCTCGCAGACCAGGCATCTGGATCGCTGGAGCGCGGACCCGCGAGTGCGTTTCATCTTCGGCATGGACTGCACCGCCAACTTGCACATTCTGGCCGACGATCTGCCGCTGGCGGCCTGGAAACTGCTGAAACGGCCGAAACGTCACCAGGTCAAGACCAAGCGGCGCAAGCGGCCCGCGAACGTCAAAGCCGCCATCGTGCGCGAAGCGCGAGTTCGAGAACATCCGCTTGGAAAGCGAGGAGGTGGCCGAGTTCGATTACCGGCCCACGGCTTGCAAACGGACCTATCGCATGGTGGTGGTGCGAAAGAACCTGACGCGTGAGAAAGGCAAGCAGCGATTGTTCGACGACTATCGCTACTTCTTCTACATCACGAACGATCGGCGACAGTCGGCCACCGCGATCGTGCTGGAAGCCAACGATCGTTGCGATCAGGAGAACCTGCACGCGCAACTCAAGGGGAGCGTGCGGTCCTTGACCGCGCCGGTCGATTCGCTGTTGAGCAACTGGGCTTACATGGTGATGACCTCGTTGGCCTGGAACTTGAAGGCGTGGTTCGCGTTGTCATTGCCGGAAACGGGCGCGAATGCCGAGCAGCGTCGCAACGAGAAGCGAACCGTACTGCGGATGGAGTTTCGCACGTTCGTCAACGCCCTGGTGCGTCTGCCATGCCAGATCGTGCGAACTGGGGGCCGATTGGTCTATCGTTTATTGGCCTGGAATCGATGGCAAGAAGTATTGTTCCGCGCGGTCGACGCGCTGCGTCATCCGCTACGCTGCTGAGGCCTGAGCGCTGCGGGCATCGCGCGGCCGTTGCTCGCAGCGACGAATCGAAACCGGAGTCCGGATGCTCCGGTCCGCCGCGGCCCCTGAGTGCGAGAAAGAATCCTGCCGATGCCCGATCCGACAACCTGAAGAATTACAACGCCGCGCGAGCCGGCCGCGCTCACGCTGCGCTGACACCGGCAGAAAAAAACTCCAGGCGAAACCCTTCCGCGTTCGCTTGTTTGAGGCCTAGCTTCTTTGAGTTCACGCCGGGTTGCAGATTCGTCTGTGGCCAATGAATCAGAGCGACTTTTCATTTCGTCGACGCGCACTGGCAGAACCTTGATTCTTTGGAGGTAGTTCAGCTCCTGCGTGAGTTCCGCTTTTTCCTTTTCAACTGCAATCGCTTCCGCAAGATATGCTGAATCATACTGTTTCATGGTCACGATGAGTTCTTGATCTATGCCGTACTTCAGAGTGGCCAATTCGTCTTTGCGGCGACGCATGCGTTTCATCTGGATGGACTGCGCTTCCATCATCTCCTCGATCTCGGCTACGCGACTTGCGATATCGGCCTGAGTGCGTTCTCCGTCATTCCCGTTTGATTCTTCTGAAGAATCATCTTGCCCGCACACATGGCACACGTTGCCAGCGCGATCAGGAAGCGAACGGGTACAACGTGGACACGTCACAAATTCCACATCATTCAGAACTGCGCGAGCGCTTTCGAGCCTGCGGACCTTTGTCGACAGTGCAAGAATTTCATTGCGATGCCGCCTGTCGTCTGCACTGACCGATACGAGTTGTTCAAGCGCAACCTCAATGGCCTCCAGTTCTGATGCGACTTGCCGTGCTCGATCGCGTAGCCGATCAGAGACATGGCTGATTGTGGTCGATTTCTCCTCACGAATAGCGTTGATGCGTTTCTGAAGCTGATTCAGTTTCTCCGTCACGGCTTTTTCCCGGGCATCAATTTCAGTGAGAGTGGAGAACTTAGCCTCTTGCAGTGACTCCTCAAGTACACGCGCGCTTTCAGAGAATCTTTGACGCTCGCGGCGCAGTTCTTCGAGTCGCTGTTCGAGTTCTGCCACCTTTTCCTGATGGACTCCCAAAATGGATCGCAACACGTTCCTGCTCTTGAGCCGCTTGAACGTATCCGCATCACGATCAAGGTTGAAGAAGCTGCTATCCATGCTGTCCTGATCCAGGTAGCAATACCACAGCAGGTCTCGGAGGCTAAGCCGTTCAAGCTCGGAGTCCTCGTTCAACTGGCTTTTCCGGACTCGGGGAGGCTTCTGTCCGACGAGATAAAATACCAAGTCCGACAGAACCTCGACTTCTGTGTCAGGAATGACTGCACCATTGGGGACTCTGACGGGAATGACTAGCTGATAGTCTGCCCACCCAACCAGCACCTGGTTGGACTCCCGCTCCCTTTCGATCTTCAGCGAAACATTGCCGACGGTGAGGTCAAGCGACACTGAAACGAACTCACTTTGCAGCGCTGGCGTCATCACAAGCTGCTTCGATCCCAAGCAATAATCAATGAGTCTGGCGATTGTTGATTTTCCAGCACCCATCTCGCCGAAGAAGTAAGTGAGGTCATCGAATGGGATGGTCTCTACGGACCGTTTGAGAGTCAGTTGGAGTTGTGTGAGACGTAGTTTCATGCCTCGATCTCCTCCCCCCATTGCATTCCAGACAGTTCCGGGACGATCTCGTAGATCGTTTCCTTAAGCCATTGGCCGGACTTCGCTCCCACCGTTTTGTCAATCAACCGGGACCGGACATCGAGGTCCTGAAATGCTTCACTTTCCGCAAGCTTGCTGGCCAGGGTTAGGCCGCTGTCTGTAAGTTTCACATGGACAGTCTTGCCTTTAAGGTATGTGTCTGCGAGTCCCTTCGCGACGAGAATGCCTATCCAACGACGATATCGTGGGTCCCAAGGGCCGTATCTGAACCGGATCATCTTGCTTTCGACGGTATCCGCCTCGTAAGGCTGGATCGGTACCGCAACTGGCTTCTTACGGGATTGGTTCAGGCGATCGACGAGTCGCTGGAAATAGAGTGGATAGCGAAGCAGAAAGTCGATCTTTGCGAGCTTAGTGATTCCCTCCGTCGTTCCCTCACCACGGGTTGCTGCATGGCGGAGTAGCAGCAGTAATCGAGCCTCGTGAAGTTGATCCGCCTGCTCGGTTTCGATAGCCGCGTCGATGATCCGTAGGCTCATCGGACGGCCTCCTGTACATCAAACTTGGCGCTCCACCATACCGAGCAGGCTTCTGTGAGTAAGCCCGCCATACCAACAAGGCAGTCGTAGGGCTGTTCGCAAACCAGGTTGGGCTGGTCTTCTGCAAGTGTTTGCAACCGCTGTTGCACCTGGCTGAGCAAGCCCGGTCCTGAGAGTTGCCCGGCAACAGAATGTTGCAGATATGCGTCGTCGCAGACTCCTTGAACTACAGACTCAAGCTGATTACGGATTGCTTTGATGTCCTGAGGCTTTGATGCGGCGAGTTCAAGTAGATGCTGCTCGGTAGAGACAGTCCGTCGGCGCATCGTCTCCAATTGTTGATGCAGCCCTCCTCGGATGAACTTTTTCTCAAATGTGGTTAGGTTGTTTTGCGTGAGGCGATTGTCTGTTATTGTGGCAATCGGTGAATAACGGAATGAAATTGGCCGTTCTTGCCGGATGACCTCATCGACAATAGCAGGAGAAAGCCTTTTTGCTTGAATTCGCGGGTCGTCGAGGGCCACGCCGTTCACGCAACACCAGTGTTTCGATGGGTCGTCTACGCGATTCGATGATGCATCGTGGACTTTCTGGATCAGCTCGTCGCGAATCGCGTTTATCCGGGCCGCGACAAGCATAGCGCAAGACTCGATCCCGCCGATGTGCTGAAGGCTGATGGCAGCCTCGAAGTCTTCCAAACTTGGCCCCACAATGAGATCCACCCGCTTCAAGACATCAAAAAGGCACTTTGGATCAGCTTGGCAAGCCGTGGCCAATCCCGTAAAGGCACCGTCGAACGGGTGTTTCAAATCCGTGTGCAATGCTACGGAGGACACCGCTTCCAGCAGTCGATTTGGAGAACGCCCGACCTTAGCTTCGGCGTTGCTGTCGGACGTGCGGGCATTCGAGACGAATTTGAACCGCGCAATCTTGGATGGAAAACGCGATTCAAGAACGGTGAACTTCGTGATCGCAGCGATGAAGCCATCCGTGGTCAGTTCCCACGGGCCATACTCTGGAACTCGCGTTTTGATCTGGTAGCTGTCAAACGTGCCATTGATCTGCGCTAAGAAGTCGTCGTGATGTTCACACCAAATGCTTTTGTAGGGAAGGCGGCCGATGGCTGTCCCAGCGAGCAAGATTACGCCGTAGGAATGCTGGTAGCGGAAACGACGCTGCGTTTCGTCCCCTGGGTCATGTTCGTCGCGCACTTCGGCAGGACTTGCGATCGTGCCATCGGGATTCAGCGCAGGCTGTACCACCTTTGTCTTCTGGGTATTGGGGGTTGCCGCTTTCTTCTTCGCCATTTCAGAGTGCTCCTCTGAATGCGCGATCAAGAATAGCCGGGGAAAGCGCCGACATTGCCTTGTCGGTGTGAGCTTGGGCTTCACGAACCGTGTCAACCCCGGCGAGGAACTTCTCCACCTCGGACACGACTCTCACTTGCTCCGGGATCGTGGGCAGCAGAAATGAGAACTGCCGAATCGCACCAATGTTGAGATGTGGTGACGCAGACCCCTTCATACGGGGTGCAATTTGCTCTTGCTGAATCATTGGCGATAGCCACTGGTAGAGCAGAAAGCGAGGTATAACCTTAGATGTTTCGGGACGCAGTTGCATGACGCGCTGGCCAAGGCTGGCCTGTTGCCCGTCTTCTATCATTCCTGCTTTACCTGTACCGCCGCCCTCGCGAACTACAACAATGTCTCCCGGGTGCAAGGTGCCACGTCGCGTGCGACGTTCGTACTCCTCGGTTCCAGTCTTTTTGGCAGACTCAAGAAATAGCTTACCCCAGCCAACGTCGGGTGATCGAAGTGTCGGAACCCCTGAGTCAGAATAAATCGGATTAGAATGAAGGCAGTCGATGATCTCTGAGCAGATTGTTGCGAGTCGTACCGTTTCGCCTTGAGCGGATTGCAGAATAGATTGAATACCCGTCCTCGCAAGACGGTCGGTTTCTAATGCGGATCGTATTCGTACCGTATGTGCCTCGCACAACTTGTCTGTAAGGACGTCGATTCGTCGAACAATCCGCTGTTGTTCTTCGAGAGGTGGCAGTGGGATTGACAGAGACAAAAATTTGTCGGGATGCACGGAATCCCTGCGTGCTCCCATGCCACGGGCAACATTCCGCAAGCGGTCCCAGACACATGACTGCTTCCCAAACCATTCGAGGTAGCGAATATCAAGGCGATCAGCATTGGCCCGAAATGTCGGAAATACGGGAGATAGAAACCATCCCTCAAACTCCGCCGTCACTCGTGCGATTGCGCCTTCCCAAGCCTTAGGCTGGCTAATGACATAATCATTGTGGTGGAGGCGATGGAAGTGTTTATATGTAGTGTCGGCTCCTGATAGCGGTTCGCGAGCAAACAGACCTCGACCGAAGCTGAAGACTCCTGCGATCTTGAATTCAGCATCTGGAGTAGCTTGGACGGCGTCAACACTTAGCGACAGTACCTCACCAAGTGCAACTTCGGGCCATGCAATCCGATTCATGATGCAGCCTCCGCAAGCTCTGTCTTGATTTCTTCCATGATCTCCACGATACGGCGTTCCTTGGCGAGGATGTCCGCGACAAGTTGTGCTGGTGGCAGATGCTCAAGAGCTTCTGCACTGCTCGGGTTCTTCTGATCGAGATTGCAGGACGCTAGTGTTCCGTCCTCGTTGTATTTCAGAATGTCAGTCACAGGAATTTTCCAGGCGTGGCCTGTCTCTTTCCGCTTCTTAGCCCGGAACCATATGATGCATTCTGCGAACTCCTCAAACTGCATTGGTTTGGTTTTCGAGTAAGTCTTCCGGCCTTCTGGCAACGGCAGCTCGTAAAACCAGACGTCTTTTGTCGGTGCGGTACGGTCGAAAAACAGCAGGTTTGTGGGGATCGAGGTGTAGGGGGCAAACACGCCGGTCGGAAGCCTGACAATCGTGTGCAGGTTGAAATTCTTGAGCATGTCTTCCTTGATGCGGGCGCAGACGCCATCGCCGAAGAGCGTGCCGTTCGGAACAACGACAGCCGCTCGGCCTCCAGGTGTGTCACCTTTCGGCCGGCGGAGCTTCCGCATGATGAGCTGCAAGAATAGCAGGGCAGTCTCAGCGGTCTGCATATCCTGAGGGAAGCCGGATTTGATGCTCGTCTCTTCCTCGCCGCCGAACGGCGGATTGGTCAGGATCACGTCCACACGATCCCGGTCGCCGATTTCGGTGACCTTTACCGCAAGCGAGTTCTCATAGTCGATCTGCGGCGATTCCATGCCGTGCAATAGGAGATTCATTTCACATAGTAGGTATGGAAGCGGTTTCGCTTCCTTGCCGAAGATGCTTTTCGTATGCAGGGTCTGCTGGTCCTTGGTCGTCTTGCACTGCTTTGCCATGTGCATGAACGCTTCGACGAGAAAGCCCCCGGTGCCGCAGGCCGGGTCGAGCACGGTCTCGCCGAGTTGCGGGCTCATTACTTCGACCATGAACTGCACGACGGGACGCGGCGTGTAGAACTCGCCGGAATCTCCTGCCGCATCGCGCATTTCGCGAAGCATCGACTCGTAGAGGCGACTCAGCGTGTGCATCTCTTCGGATGAATCGAAATGAATTGCGTGAACTTTGTTCAATACGTCACGCAATAGATAGCCGCTTTCCATGCGGTTGCTCACGCCTCGAAATACATTGGCGACGACTTCCTGCCGTCCCCGGCCTTCCGGTGATTCAAGATTGCGGAGATAGGCGAACAATCCAGGACCGTCCTTGCCGTCCGGACGTGTAGCCTTATCCTGGTTGATAAAGGCGATCAACTCTGGCCCGGTGATTCCATCAGGCTTCGCTGCCCAATCACGCCAGCGGTACGGAGCCGCGATCACTGGTCGGAAACGTTCGTTGCCCAAGGCAGCTTCCTGTTCCCGAAGGCGCTCCATATCGTCTAGGAACTTTAGGAACATGATCCAGGTTAGCAACGGCAAACGGTCGAGGTCTCCGTTCAGACCCTTATCCTTACGCATGATATCTCGACAGGACTTCACGACACTTCCAAGCGACTGTGCCGTAGTCTGCGGTGTTTCAGCCTTCGCGGCTTGTTTCTTGGCCATATTGCGTCAGTGTTCCATCTGGTTGTTCATCTTCATGCAGCCGAGTACAGCAATGACTGCAACTCTGAAATGGCGTCCCGAAGTTGTTCCGGTCCGCCGAAGAAGCCAATAATCTCCCCGACATTGCCGCGTTCCGAAATCGGTGGCACCTTTAGGGCGTCGGGGATCTCAGTTTGCGTTAGCCCAAACTCCTCGTATTTGGCAAGTAAGTCCAGCAGAATCGTCTTCGCTTCGGGGCCGTACCGCTCAAAGAAGTCTTGTTTTTCCTTGCGTAATCGCTCGGCTCGTTCCTTGCGGGTCCGAAGTGGGGCATTGAATGCCAGATGGCATAGCAGATCGAAGGCATCGGTCTCGGGATGTCCAGTTGCCTCAGCCAGTTCCTCAAACGTCACTCCACGGCTTTCTAGTTCGGCAACGATCTCTGCTCGCCTCTTCTGGTCTTGCCAGCGATCAAGCAAATCATTCGGATCACGGCAGAGCGTTCGAACACGGCCAGCGGTGTAGTCAATGAACTCGGTGATGGTCAGCAATTTGCCGCTTGCGTCCAAGTCCTGCGTCATTTCATGGGAAATGTCGACTTTGGTGTCACGGTCAACATAGAACTTGCGGGGCTGTCCCGGCTCGGGTGGCTCGATGATGTTAGGGCCGTCTTCGCCTTCTTCACCAGATTCGGAGAGCGGGCCGCCATCTTCGGGAGGATTCTCATCGACAATCTTTTCTTCAATCACGTTGCCACCGTCGTCGATGGTCTCTTCGCTGATAAATTCAGGGAAGCCGTCGAATTCCGGATCGGCAAAGTGCCGTGTTGCCGACCCAGTGTAATCGAGAATCGAAAACCACAGCTTGCCGTAGTCTGGCTCGATGCGTGTGCCCCGCCCAATGATTTGTTTGAACTCGCTTATGGAACCGACGACGCGGGCCAGGGCGACGTTCTTGACCATTTTGGCATCAACGCCCGTGGTCAGAAGCTGCGATGATGTGAGAATCACCGGTTCTTCGGTTTCCAGTTCCTGGAATCGACTCAAATGGCCGAGTCCGATCGAGCCTTCATCAGCCGTGACCCGGCAGACGTAATTAGGGTATTTCTTGGCCCGCTCTGGATCATGGGTGGAAAGAAGCGTCTGCAATTCCTTCCGCATCGCCAGGGCATGTTCCTGGTCCACGCAGAAAACCAGCGTCTTCGCCATCGGTTCCGTCTTCTGCATGAAGTCGAACAGGTGGCGGGCAATGGCCTTGGTCCGTGAACGCAAAACGACAACGCGCTCAAAATCCTTGGTCAGATATTCTTCATCCGGAATCTCGCGGCCAAAGCGGTCCAACTCGCCCTTAGTGGGACGCCAGCCAGCCGCGTCGGCGGATGTGACAATACGGTGAACACGATACGGAGAAAGGAACCCGTCTTCGATACCTTGCCGGAGGCTGTAGGTGTAAATCGGGTTCCCGAAATACTCGTAGCTGTCACGGCTATCTTCCCGCAGTGGCGTGGCGGTCATCCCGAATTGAACCGCCGGTTTGAAGTATTCCAGGATTTCCCGCCATGAGCTGTCGGTCCGGGCACTGCCCCGATGACACTCATCAATAATAACGAGGTCGAAGAAATCGGGCGGGTACTCCTTGTAAAGTCCGGGTCGGCGTTCGTCTTCGGCAATTGACTGGTAGATCGCGAAGTACATCTCGCGGCTCTTGATCACTTCGCCGTTTTCAATCTTGTGTCGGGCGTCGCCGAACGGAGGAAAGGTCTTGTCCTTCGGATCATCGACAAGGATGTTGCGGTCGGCGAGATACAGGATTTTTGGCCTGCGGTTCGGTTCGCCCTTGCGGTTCCATTTGGCGGACCAAAGCTTCCAACAGATTTGAAACGCAACCACCGTCTTGCCCGTGCCCGTAGCCATCGTCACCAGTATGCGCGGCTTTCCCGCGATAACTGCTTCGACAACGCGGTTGATGGCAACGTCCTGGTAGTACCTCGGTACTTTGCCAGATTGAAGGTTGAAGCCTTCGAGTAGTTGCTCCTGCTGCTTCTCGTCCAGCTTGGTTGCGTGGTTGAGGCGTTGCCACAGCTCTTGCGGGGACGGGAACTGGAACAGTTCGGTCTCGGTACCGGTCAGGAAATCGAATTCAATAATCCCGGTTCCGTTGGTCGAGTAGGCGAACTTGATGTCCAATGTCTGGGCGTAGTCTTTCGCTTGTCCAAGCCCGTCACCCGGATTTTTGTAATCGGCCTTGGCCTCCACAACTGCAATTGGGAAATCTCGCGTGTAGCGAAGTAGATAGTCTGCTTTCTTTTGTTTACCGCGTTTGGGTTTCCCTCGTACTAGGCCTTAACCAAGCGTACCCGGCGCGGCTTTTGGCGAAGAAGTTTTGAGAAAACGAAATCCCTCGGCGTTTTTGCGGTGTTTCAGAAGTGTCAAGCTCTGCAACATCACAACCGCGGAGGGATTTCGAGTGAACGCCAAGATACGCCGTCAACTGCGGGCTCGCAAGCAGCGGATCGAGCGACGCCTGGATAAATCGAAACTGGGCGATTGCACGCAGCCGGTCATGTCCGCTGCCAACATTCAGTTCGACGTTGCCGAACGGACGCACGGCATGAGCTACGGCGGCCTGGGCGCGATGGTGCTGTTGGTCCGGCGATTGGGTTTGGCCGAGGCCATCGATCGACGACTGCGCCTGCTGAAGATTCATCTGCCGTATCACGAGAGCGACCACGTGCTGAATCTGGCCTATAACGCGCTGTGCGATGGTCGCTGTCTGGAAGACCTCGAACTGCGCCGCAACGACGAAGTGCATCTCGACGCGCTCGGCGCGCGGCGCATCCCCGACCCGACCACGGCCGGCGATTTCTGCCGCCGCTTCGCGGAGCACGACATTCGGGTGTTGCAGGACATTTTCGACGAGACGCGAAAGAAGGTATGGAAGGAGCAGCCGCCGGAGTTCTTCGACGAGGCCCGCCTCGACATGGACGGCACGTTCGTCGTCACCGGCGGCGAGTGCAAGCAAGGCATGGACATCAACTACAAGAATCAGTGGACCTACCATCCGCTGGTCGTGTCGCTGGCCAACACTGGCGAAGCGTTGTCGATCGTCAATCGCTCGGGCAATCGGCCCAGCCATGAAGGGGCGGCCGACGAAGTCGATCGCCTGCTCGACGTCTGCTTTGCCGGTGGCTTTCGCAAGGTCCTCTTGCGCGGAGACACCGACTTCTCGCAGACCAGGCATCTGGATCGCTGGAGCGCGGACCCGCGAGTGCGTTTCATCTTCGGCATGGACTGCACCGCCAACTTGCACATTCTGGCCGACGATCTGCCGCTGGCGGCCTGGAAACTGCTGAAACGGCCGAAACGTCACCAGGTCAAGACCAAGCGGCGCAAGCGGCCCGCGAACGTCAAAGCCGCCATCGTGCGCGAGCGCGAGTTCGAGAACATCCGCTTGGAAAGCGAGGAGGTGGCCGAGTTCGATTACCGGCCCACGGCTTGCAAACGGACCTATCGCATGGTGGTGGTGCGAAAGAACCTGACGCGTGAGAAAGGCAAGCAGCGATTGTTCGACGACTATCGCTACTTCTTCTACATCACGAACGATCGGCGACAGTCGGCCACCGCGATCGTGCTGGAAGCCAACGATCGTTGCGATCAGGAGAACCTGCACGCGCAACTCAAGGGGAGCGTGCGGTCCTTGACCGCGCCGGTCGATTCGCTGTTGAGCAACTGGGCTTACATGGTGATGACCTCGTTGGCCTGGAACTTGAAGGCGTGGTTCGCGTTGTCATTGCCGGAAACGGGCGCGAATGCCGAGCAGCGTCGCAACGAGAAGCGAACCGTACTGCGGATGGAGTTTCGCACGTTCGTCAACGCCCTGGTGCGTCTGCCATGCCAGATCGTGCGAACTGGGGGCCGATTGGTCTATCGTTTATTGGCCTGGAATCGATGGCAAGAAGTATTGTTCCGCGCGGTCGACGCGCTGCGTCATCCGCTACGCTGCTGAGGCCTGAGCGCTGCGGGCATCGCGCGGCCGTTGCTCGCAGCGACGAATCGAAACCGGAGTCCGGATGCTCCGGTCCGCCGCGGCCCCTGAGTGCGAGAAAGAATCCTGCCGATGCCCGATCCGACAACCTGAAGAATTACAACGCCGCGCGAGCCGGCCGCGCTCACGCTGCGCTGACACCGGCAGAAAAAAACTCCAGGCGAAACCCTTCCGCGTTCGCTTGTTTGAGGGCTAATGAAGCACACATGTAATCTGGTTAGAGTGCTTGGTTACGGTGATGTATATCGCGGCACTTTGACTTGGTTGCATATCAAGCATATTTTAGCAACTTGTACTAGAAATGGTAGGGGTACATAGGTGGGGTATCTAATATAGTGGTGCAGCTTAATACACTGATAACAAACGGAAAACAGTGTCACTGCGGTCACCGCCCAGATCACCATCCACTCAAACGTTAACGTCCGCCAACATCCGCCAAATCAAGACTGATAGCCGACGACGAGCGGATGAGTTGTCGGTGATGGCCGTACAAAGTCGTTGACATTCGCTCAAAATATGGGGTACAAAAAAAGGCATGTACCCCAGCTAACGACAAATGTACCCCATGACGGTCTCACTTTCAGACGCAAAGGCGCGAAACGCCAAGCCAAAGGCAAAGCCCTACAAGATCGCGGACGGGGAGGGGTTGTTTCTCCTGGTCACGCCGTCCGGCAGCAAATACTGGCGGCTGAAATACTTCTTCGCAGGTAAAGAGAAATTGCTGGCCTTGGGGGTATATCCTGAAACCAGCCTTGCTGACGCACGTGAACGGCGATCACAAGCACGCAAGGCTCTCGCCGCCGGAAATGACCCTGGAGAGGCAAAAAAAGAGGCCAAGCGTTTATCGACCTTGAATAGTGCCAATACGTTTGAGGTTGTGGCTCGCGAGTGGTTTGAAAAGCGCCAACATGAATGGGCACCGAGTTCCGCAAGAAGCAAGCGCATCTATCTCGAAAACCATCTCCTTCCAAAAGTCGCTCAACGGCCAATTTCGGAAATCACAGCGCGAGAAGTTCTTGCAGTGCTTCGAGTAATCGAGGAGAGGGGTACATTGGATACCGCGCGACGCGTGATGCAGATGTGCGGGCAAATCTTCATGTACGCAATTGCCACCGGCAGAGTCGACCGAAACCCGGTACCCGATCTGCGAGGCGCGTTGAAGACGCCAGTCGTTAAACATCATTCATTTCTCAAAGCGGGCGAGTTGCCCCAGTACCTCAAGAGCGTAGAGGCGTATGACGGCAGCTTGCAAACAAAGCTGGCTCTCCGTCTGCTCTTGCTGACCTTCGTCCGGACCAACGAATTGCGAGGAGCACAATGGTCGGAGATTGATTGGGATAAATCCGAGTGGAGGATTCCTGCTGAACGCATGAAGATGAAAGAATTGCATATCGTCCCGTTATCGACGCAAGCCATCGCCATTCTTCGGGAATTGGAAAAACTGTCTGGCCGCGTTCAGTGCATTTTCCCAAACCAACACAATCCCGCGACTTTCATGAGTGAAAACACGATGCTCTATGCCCTGTATCGCATGGGCTATCATTCCCGCGCGACGGGTCATGGATTCCGCAGTACCGCCAGCACGATTTTGAATGAGCACGAATTTCGTGCCGATGTGATTGAACGCCAGCTTGCCCACGGCGAACGCGATCGCGTTCGAGCCGCTTACAATCATGCGCAATACCTTCCAGAACGCCGGAAGATGATGCAATGGTGGGCTGATTACCTTGATGGACTGCAAGGATAGTCGTAGCCAGTTAATATCTGGTCTTCACGTAAATGCCCGTTCTCCCGGAGCAAGCGTATCCCTGCTTGTTCTTATGCGAGCCAAGTCGGGAGTCATGTCTCGACCTAGTGAACTGCTTCCCGCAGACGGGGCACTTGAACACGTATTTCGGTCCTCCCGCCGATCTGCTGACCCGAGTTCGGGCACTCGATCCAGATGAATGCCGTTTCGGTGTCACAAGACTGGTTGAAGTCATCTGGCGGGCACTGAGGCGAACCGGACCTTCCGGGATGAAGTCAATTGAATAGTGCGGTGTGAACGGTTGCCGGGTCACAGTCGCGCCAATGATCCGGTCCGTTCGGAAACAGCGGATGTCCGCTGCCGGAAGCTTGACGCCGTAGAGGAGCATATTGCCCTCCGTTGTCGTTCGCAGCGAATATGGTTCAATGACATACGTTGACCGTTGTCCACTTTCCTTCCGATAGTCGAGTTCGACGCACAGGCGGTTTACGGCAGCGAAACGCACGCGTTCCAGAATATTGAAATTGGGACTTCCTGCATCAAGCGTAATGGACGTGGCTTCGCCCTCGTGCTGCGATGGAATGGCGGGCAATTGCGCGACCAGCGCGGATTCGGGATTTTCGAGCCACGAGAAGAAGGATGATAATTCACCCCAGTAAGAGTCGAACGGGGGGAGCGCCTGCAATTGATGGCCAAGCTGGTCATCCCAGCCGGTGGCACAGACATCCTTGTGGTGATCGAGGTCCGCCAGAGTCGGAAACGCGATCCCCTTGAACTCGCATTTCTTCGTCAGGACGGACTTCACATCGCCCGCAACCTGGCGTGATTCCGGCCGTCGATAAAAATTGATGACGTCGTAAAGATCGCGGGGACGAGTCCGTTCCTTGAGTGCTCGAATCTTCTCCGCAAAAACTTCTGCGTAGGAATAGGATTGGACGGTGATCCCGCCCTCGGGACAGTCGCTGTAGTCGTGCCGAACCGGCATCATGACCGGGTCGTCAACCACGATTTCATCGGCCGATAGGTCGAGCTTGATGCGCGGCATCGACTGCTTGCCGGAATACGTGGCAGGGCCTTTGTAGAAGACGCGTCCCTGGCAGGATTCAACGCCACGGGGATTCGTGTAAATCTCAAACATCAGCCGGTCGGCTGGCATCTCGATACCGCTCTCTTCGTATATCCATTCAGCGATGCCAGTGAATGTTTCCCGAAGGAAGTCCAGATTGATGTGAGATCGGTCACGGAGCGTGAAATCCAGGTCCTCCGAGAAACGGTACGTTTCAAAGTAGCATTTCTTGAGACACGTCCCGCCCTTGAAGACCCAAGTGTCGCGAAGGGCGGAATGCTGATGGATACCCGCTAGCAGCCAACCGAGCACGTAATCCTTCTCGATCACATGCGGTGTCAGGTTGGCTTGCGTTGCCAGTTCAACGAGTTCATGCTTGGGGATCACTCTGTTCGCTCCGTTTCCAAGGAGAGCATCGAAGGGACGAACAGCCGCCAGCGGGTTATCAGTTTATCGCCCTTCAGCGCTGGATCGAGTTGCGCATTGCCTTTGCTCAGCCGAGATTTGCAGGCATTCACAAGAAAATGATCCTCGCCCAATAGCCTTTCAGCGAGAAACCCCAGCCGCTTGAAAACCGCCGCGTTGCCAAGACGCTCGGCGTACTCGACCAGTTGCTCGGCATTGAAGTGAGAACTCTTTGCATACTCTTTGAAACAGTCGATGACGTGCTGAATGCCTCCGCCGGTCCACGGATTGGAAAGCATGTCCACGATGGTCCTGGTCGGGTCGGACACCGACAGCTTCTTTTCCTTCTTCCACACAGTCTTCGTACCGAATTGCTGATCGAGATCGACATGCGTTACCACGAAGGGAATGTTATGAATGACCTGGTGACGCTTCGCGATAGCCCGCGCAGTGAAGACACAAATGTCTCGGAAAATCTGCTCAGTCAGATCCCAGTGCTCTGCTGCTGACCAGCCGCCGACATACGCTGGACCGAACAGGTCGGGAATTACGATCCAGGCATCATCAAGGGCACGATCCCTGCTGATCGATTCGATCGGAACTGGAACGTAGACACCTCTTTTAATACGACTTAGCCAGCCCTGGCTGCTCCAGCGTGCAAGCGACCTTAGCCGCTTCCTCGCTGGTGGTTCCCAGAATACGGGCGGCGTTTTCGACCGTCAGAACATCTCCACCCTCGCGTAGCAGCTTGCCCAGGCGTTCCCGCGTCCGTGAGCGGCCACTGCCTGCATTGCTTGGCATCATACGACATTCCATCTCTCGAAATTCTCTCAAAACGTGAAGTAATCGAGATGAAGTATACCATACGAACCACGGAAAAGTACATTGAAAATCGAGAAAACGACCTTTCTGGGGAAAATCATGAGCTTGGATGTACCGGTCGCTAGAGGACTTCGGAGAGCGCTGTTCGCAATTTGCCGGAAACCCTGATCTGAACGCGGGTCGCCGTCGTGGGGAAATCCCCAGCCCTATTTCTGTGCCGACCAGTGCGAGGAACTGCCACCGCTTTCCATCGGCGTGCTGGAGCATCATGTCCTCGGCATGTCGTTGCGATCTCCTCCCGCGTCGCGCGTCCCCGCTGTCGTCGGTAATCACCAGGCAGGCACACCCTGAGCAGCGGATCACGAGAGCCATTCGTGGTTCGGTATGGATCGGCTGTTCTCCCCAGTTTTTGCCAGCACTCCCCACGGCCTTTCTGATGGGCAAGCTAAAGCCGCCACCGGGTCGCGCAAGCTGCCAAGACGGTTTCCGCGATGCGGACCCTCCGTCTTTCGCTTGTCGCGATGCGCAAGTGCCCCGGCCTTCGGCGGCTTTAATCGCTGTGCCATCAGGCCGCGATGGGCGTGGCCGGAAATACAAAGAAGGAGACCAACCATGTCTGACACTAAACCAACCGAAGGCACCACGTCGAAATCCCCAACCCACATCGCCTACCAGGTACGCGACCGCGATGGACAGAAGGGCTTCTGGACGCGAATCGGAAGCGTATGGCCCCACGCCGACGGCAAGGGATTCAACATCCAGCTCGACTGTGTCCCGCTCGACGGCCGGATCACCCTCCGCGTCGCCACTGAAAAGAAGGACTAACTCAACGGGGCGGGCCGGAGTGCCCGCCCCTCAACTGAAAGGATTCAGACCATGCACACTCACACCAATCACGATGCCATTACCTCCCGCTTTCACCAATTGACCGACGAACTCTCCGCAGGCTGCGACTCAGACTTCGACACGGCCTACGATGACCTCGACCGCGAGTTTCAGGAACTCCGCCTCGTCGTCAACGCTTCTGACGGGAGGTAGGCCATGACGCATTTCACCGTCGGCATCATCGTGCCCAGCCACGAGCTGTCCAACCTCCAGACGTACATCGAGGGCCAGATGGCTCCCTATGACGAAAACATGGAAGTCGAGCCATACGTCAGCTATTCGCTCCAACAGGCCCAGGCAGACCTCACCCGGGACATCGCCCGGTTCGAGCGGATCATTGAACGGCAAGCCGCCAACTACAACCTGGAAACGTGCCAGGAACTCCTCGAAAAGCTCCGTGTCACCACACCGGAGGAGAAGTACCGCGAGTACGTCGAGTACCACAGGACGTTTGACGAGGATGGCGATCCGACATCGACCTACAACCCCGATAGCAAATGGGACTGGTTTGTGATCGGTGGCCGCTGGGACGGCTGGGTCAACGACCGCGACACCAGCAAAGAGGCCGTAAGCGACAACATCGCGACAACCGAAGCGGTACTGGAGCGGAACAGGATTCCCCACGCGATCATCACGCCAGATGGCCAATGGCACGAACATGGCCAGATGGGGTGGTGGGGCATCATGGTCACCGAGAACGACAACTATCAGTCCGAAGCGAGGCTCCTGCTGGGCCAGTTTCTGGGCCACCACATCGTCATCCTTGATGCCCACATTTAACCAACGAAAGGAAACCAACCTATGAAAATCACTGTTAACATCCGCGACCTCGTCGAGGACTCCGCCTCGAATTACAACGGTACACTCCAAGTCAGTGCCGCAATTGATCTGGACGACCTCTTCAGCAGCCTCCCCGAGAAAGAAGACATCGACATAGACATCCTCGACCTACTCGCTGAGCATCGGCAAATCGCAGCCATTTGGAGCATCGAGGACGTGCAGTCCGTCCGCCCAGACTTGAGCGAAGAGCAAGCATGGGAGGTGTTGCAGACGGTCGATCGCCACAAGGATGCAAACCTTGGCATCACGTGGCTCACGCTGGAGATGGCCGCCGAGCATCTCTTCGGCGATGCACCGGAGACCGACAAAGCGGAGGAGGCGTAACATGGGTAATAGAGCCTGCATCGTCTTCTTCGACCGGACTGGGGTGTCCCCGACCGTCTATCTGCACTGGCACGGCGACGCTATCCCGACCTGGCTGGACCAACTCAAGGTTCGGATGAATGGACGCTTCTCGGACGCGGCCTACGCCGCCGCCCGTTTCGTTGGCATCTGCCACGCCAACATCGACGGCAACTTGAGCCTCGGGATATCTTCGAATGACCTCTGCCTCATGGACATTCGGAGCAAGGACCGAATGGACGACCATAGCCCAGGAAATGCGGGCATAGTCGTCGTTGATACCAGCGATTTCACCTGGAAGGCTTATGGCGGCTACCTAGCCGAAAACGATCGGAGGCAGCCATGACCCTTAGCAACCGGGAACGGGTAGATCGCTGCCAGCAGGCGATCACTGCTTACTCCGACGACGACGACGATCACTCCAACCTCGTCGATTTTCTCGCCGATGCGATGCATTGGGCCGACGCCAATGGCGAGGACTTTCATATCGCTCTTGCCCAGGCTTGCCGCCACTACATCAACGAACTCAACGACCAACAACAAGACGAAAGGAGACTGAGCCCATGAACCACGCAACTCACACCGCCAATCCATTCTATGCCAGCCGCCTAAAACGGGTCGCGCCTCGAACAGAGGAGCGTGACCGACCCGTCTATGCACGGCTGCCACTCGCACCCCGCAATGCGAGTCCTGTCCCCCACCTGACCAGCCTGTACCATTTCCATCGTGCTGGCGAGTACGGCGACCGCAGCTATCCCGGCAACTGCGGCGGCAACCTTATCAAGGATCTCCTGCTGTATTTTCAGCCGACGCTTATCTGCGACCCAATGGCCGGCAGTGGCACTTGCCGCGATGTCTGCGATGAACTCGGCCTGGCCTGCTTCTCGTGGGACATCCACCAGGGCTTCGATGCCTGTGACCCAACCGACTTTTCGGCGGTGGAGACCTTCGACTTCATCTGGTCCCATCCCGCTTACTGGCGGCAGAAGCTGTACGCCGATGATCCCCGCGACCTATCGCGTTCACCGACGCTGGACCATTTCCTCCAGCGATACCGTCAGTTCATTCGTAACAGCGCCCGCGCCCTGAAGCCCGGCGGCAAGCTGGCGATTCTCATGGGCGATTACTCCGACCGCGAGGCTGGCTTCGTGCCTCTTACGTGGCACACGAAAAGACTAGCCTTCGACGCCGGTTTGCGGCAATGCTGTACCGACATCATCCGCTTTAGCCACGGGGCCAGCAGCTCGAAGAAGGTATACCGGAGCAGTTTCATACCCGGGCTGCACGACGTGTGTGTCGTGTTTGAGAAAGGAGGCCGCAATGAATAGTTTGACAAAACTGCTGACCGACATTGCCCGGAGGCACTTATCCATTGACACCCTCGTGACCCGCAACAGCGATTCACTGGATTTCCATAACGTGCCTGTCTGGGGAGTCGAGGCCGCCTTGCGGGAGGCGTACCGACAAGGTGCGACGGACTCGGCCGACCATCCACATTAACAATGCAAACGGGGCGGCTTCGGTCGCCTCGTTTTATGGAGAGGATACACCATGACAACGACAACCGAAGTAGAACAACAGCTCAAAGCCCTGACCGCCAAACTCAATGCCTATTGCGATGCAAACGGTCTATCCCACGAATCAGCGGACGAGTTGGCCCTTCCTGATAGCATCACCGACGAGCAAAGACGCTGGCTCAACGCCTTCATCGAAGAATGGGACGGTGTTGCAGAGCATCACACAGTACGGACCTGACCGATTACATCTTCGCTTCGGGTACTTTCGGCTTCACCATCCCCAACGCATTCTGGGCACCTCAGCATCCGTACCGACCGCGTGCTCTCGGGCTCCGCCGCTATCGCTACGGTCGTAAGACCGACGCTGGAGGCCCCTGACGCCCGGCTTGCCGCCCGCCGGCACTCTTTGACCATCGACGCAACCGGCATCAGTAGCCCCTCAACCTACGCGTTAAGGATTTCTTAACACTGTTATGCGACAATGCAAAGATTCACCCATCAGGAGGACATCATGTCGAAGAATGAGACGCCCAAAACCCTATTAGATTACGCGAGGGAGCAGGATAGTACTGTGGTCGTGGAAATGCTTCTCAAAGCGGGTGCTGATCCCAATCGTAGAGATGCAGACACATCGAGCCACGCTGCCCGCATTGCCAAGGAGCGCGACAATGGCAATAAAGCGCACGACAGATAGGCGATTAACACTAGCGAAGTCAGGTTTTAGTTTACTACCCGCTACCGTCAGGCCGACGGGCAAATACTTCCTACCTCTTTGAGCGTCCGGGCACCTCGGCATCCGTGCCGACCGCGTGTTCTCGGGCTCCGCTAGCGCTACGGTCGCAAGACCGACGCTGGAGGCCCCTGACGCCCGGCTTGTGCTAACGGCTTTCAGCCTCAATCGGTCACCTGCGGTGCTGTGCTTTTCGCAGACATGGCGGGGGTGAATCCCCCGTCCGTCAAGGATCGGGGCCACGCGACCTCTGCGGCTTCCTCCCCGATCTTCCGCGCTCCCAAAACCTCGCTTGTGCAGACCGGGTGCCCCTCCGCGCCAGTCGTCCTTGACCGACTCCCCCCTGACCATTCCGGCTTTCGCCCCCTTCCGCCGAAAAACGCTATTCGCGTTTCGCGTAAGGGAGATTTACCACGACGGTCCGGCACAAACCTGCGATGACCTCGCGCAGCGATTCGGTAATTCTCTAAAGCCATCATGCCGCGACCCGTTGGTCGTCGCGGCTCCATAAATAGTCAATGGCTCCGAGCGTCGGCATGGCCTGCGCTCGGCTGCATTATCCCCGGCTCTACCACGTGACCGCCGTACCTGGCGGACGGCGGTTTGCCTTGGCGGAAGCTCTGCGCCCGGCAAGGATCGCGCCCCTTCGCCACCCGTAAAAACCCCAAGCTCTCCCCGACTTTCCAGAATTCGGACAGTGGGCGTTTTTGCGAACCTCCAAGAGAAATAAAATGTACAGGCATCTTCCCTATGCACTGCATAGGCCGGGTTTCCCGGGGAAATTGGGCCAATCGCGTTCGCTCAGGCCCGTATTTCCGCGTCGATGCCTTATCACATCTTAGTGTTTGACGATTGCCGGAAATCGTCAAACACGATGTGTCGCAGTTCGGCGACACGACTCAAAGCCGAGCGCGGACAGAGGCAGGAACGCCTATTCACTCCTTGTTGCTCCAATACTACCTTTCGCGCGCGCAAGAGCTGTTTGTCGCATTTTAGAACGTGGCTCCGATCCATAGTCGCGTCAACTTTTGCACTTGCCGAGTGCATAGCAATTCTGCGGCTTTGCGCGTATTGAGTTGTACAATAGCCTTGAAAACTGCGGCTTTCAGGCATGTGATAACGCTGTAACCCGCACTCAGTCTATTGCGCAGCGTTATGAATCGTGATACTATCCTTACTATGGGTTAAGGATTGACCCACATATCATCAGGGAGGACATCATGTCACGCAAACGCAAATCAGACCAGCCAACAAACGAAACAGAAGCAACAACAGTCACCGCCGTCGCCGAGCCGGAACCAGCAGAGGATAACGGGGACAACAAACCGACCTTTGCCGAACGAGTTGGACGGAAAATCGAACGGCAGTTCGCGCCCGATCCTTTCGCGATCGCCGGGGATTATGTTGCCGGCGTCCGTCTCTTCGAAAGCAGGCGGGATCGGCAGATGGCCATCAGATTTGACGACAAACCCAGCCAGCCGGTTATCGACATGCTGAAGGATGCCGGTTACCGCTGGAACCCGTCCGACCGGGTTTGGACGCACCCGGTCCGGCACGAATCCGCGATGACCACCCGGATTGAAGCGGAACGTCTCTATCAGGACGCCCGCCAGATGATCCGGCAGGAAAAGGGTATCGAAACCACACAAGAAGTTCCCTTTTAATCGCAACCCGCCACGGATGACCTATGACCGTACCCCCAACTTACTTCCTTCATGAACTTGGCCCCCAGGCCCAGAAGATGTCGAAGGAATGCGGCAATCGAGCGCATGGCGATGATGCTGCAATATGTTGCTCTGGGCTCGATGATCGTCATGACTGGACTCGCCGCGAGCCAGGTTTTGAGAGAAGCATTCGGATCACCGGATAATGGCCGGGGGCATGGTCGGTCGAGGTGACCATGCCGAAGAAACCGCCCTTCTGGCGACAGCCTTCGCTTTTTCCACTGAATCCCGGCGATTCACCTGAGCCGAACAATCAGGTATCCTATTCAACTTCAACTGAAGGAGACTCGCATGCACTACAAAACGATAGTCCTGGCACTTCTGCAACAACGAACGGAAATGCACGAGGAGCTTCGCAGGAGCCGGAAGTTGCTCCTGACGTTGGAATACTATGCTCGCGAACTGAAGAAGAGTCACGAGGAGTTGAAGGACCTCCTCTCAGCGGTGCCGGGTAACCACCCGAGCCAGATCAGCAGCAGGGCAATGGAACTGGCGATCAAGGAACTGGAGGATCGTTTGCCTCCGCGTTACGCCCGGCAGACGGGACGCTGGACCTCGACGAAGCAATGGCGTTCATCAACAACCTTCACACGTCGCGCACCTAAACTCATCACGGCAACGACCGAGTCTATTTGACTCGCTTCCAGACCAGTCGGTCTCGACGGCAATCTTACCCCGGCCGGGTCCGGCCATCGACGCCCCTGCCGATTCCATCACGCCGCCCGCTGCGCCGGCCACTCGCTCCGAAGTCTCCGGACCGGCCCCATCCGTACCCATTGCCAGCGGCGAAAAGGGAAAAGCCCGCGACATCATCGCCGCCATCCGCACGCTGAAGGCCATCGAGCAGGCACAGCGGCTCGCGACTTCGGAAGAAAAACAGGTGCTCGCCCGATTCGCCGGATTCGGCCCTGTCGCCCTCTCCATCTTTCCTGATCCAGTGACAGACAAATATAAGGACGCGGGATGGCAGGCATTGGGCGAGGAACTGAAATCCCTTCTGACGCCAGCCGAATACGACAGCGCCAAACGAACGACCTTCAATGCGTTCTACACGTCGCCCATCGTCATCACCGCGATCCACGAGGCATCGCCCGCCTGGGCGTGCCCGCCAACGCCACCATCCTGGAACCGGGATGCGGCACCGGCAATTTCATGGCACATGGCCAACCGGGGACACGCTTCATCGGCGTTGAAATGGATTCCATCTCGGGGCGGATTGCGAAAGCACTCCACCCCGGCCAGGACATCCGCATTGAGAATTTCCGCGACACCCGCCTGCCGGAAGACCGCATCGACGCCGTGGTCGGCAATGTGCCGTTCGCCGACGTAAAGCTCGACTATCAGGGCCAGAAGCTCTCCCTGCATGACTATTTCTTCGCCAAATCCATCGACGCCCTGAAGCCCGGCGGAGTCATGGCACTGGTGACTACGCACTTCACGCTCGACAAACAGAACGCCGCCATCCGCGAATATCTGGCCTCGAAAGCCGACTTCGTCGGGGCCATCCGCCTTCCCTCCGATGCCTTCAAGCGGGAAGGAACCGCCGTGGTGACCGACATCGTGTTTCTTCGCAAGCGTGACCGGAGCGAACCGGCCCGCCATGTCGATTCCGACTGGCTGGGCGTCGCTCCGCTTGCGATCGATGGCGCAGAGGTTACTGTCAACCGCTACTTCCTGAATCATCCCGAGATGGTCCTGGGCACATGGTCCCGCAAGGACACGCTCTACGGCGGGGAAGGCTACAGCGTCAAAGCCGCAGGGCGATCTGTCCGGGCAGCTCAAGGAGGCCATTCACCGCTTACCCGCAGTTCGCAGCCGTTAGAGCCATCGGCAGCAATCCCCGAAGCACCAAGGCCCGTCTTTACACCGCCGCCGCCCGAGCGGCACATCAACGAGGGCAGTTTCTTCGTAGGCGACAATAAGGTCATCCATCAACTCGCAAGACGGCCAGGGAGTGCCCGTCGTCTATGGCGGCACGACGCTTACGTCCGACGGCACGCTGGTCGGCAAACGCCTTGCCGCCCTGGTCGGCCTGCGTGACCGCGCACGCCGCGTGCTGCAATCGCAGAACGAAGGCTGGCCCGAGTCCAACCGCAGCGAAGCACGCCGCGACCTGGTCCGTGCCTACGACCGGTTCGTGGCCACGTATGGACCGATCAACAAGACGACGTTCGGCGAAACCTCCGACGGCAGCATTATCCGCCGCATGCCCAACCTCGTGAAATTCCGGGAAGACCCGGACGCGATGCTCGTCATGTCCCTGGAGGATTACGACGAAGTCACGGGCAAGGCGACCAAGGCCGCCATCATGGTGAAAGACGTGGTCGGCAAGACGCCGCCCGTCACCCAGGTGAGAAGCGCCGAAGAAGGATTGCTCGTCTCCTTAAACCAACGCGGGACGGTGGACCTGCCGTACATCGCCACGCTCTACGGCAAGCCCGAACCGCAGATCATTGCCGAGCTGGGCGACCTGATCTTCCATGACCCGGAATCGAAAAGCTGGCAGACCGCCGATGCGTATCTCTCCGGCAACGTCCGCTCCAAACTCGCGACCGCCGAGCGGGCCGGCCCTCCAATATGCCCGCAATGCCAACGCCCTGCGAGCCGTGCAGCCCGAGGACGTGCTGCCCGGCGACATCGACGCCAATCTCGGTGCACCGTGGATACCGGAGAGCGACATCCAGGCATTCGCGGCCGACTTGTTCCATGTCGATCCGTCTTCGGTCCCCGTCGCCCACCTGAAAAAAGATGCCGTCTGGAGCCTGGAGGCCGACTACGCCGCCAAAGCATCCGTGGCCGCCACGTCCGAATTCGGCACCGCACGTGCCAACGGCACCTGGCTGCTGGAACTCGCCCTCAACATGAAGATCGCCGACCATCTACGACACCATCGACCACGGCGACCGCGAGGAGCGCGTGGTCAACCAGGAAGAGACGCTGGCCGCCCGCGAAAAGCAAAAGCTCATCAAGGAACAGTTCCGCTCCTGGGTATTCGCCGATCCCGACCGCACCGAGCGATTGGTGCGGATCTACAACGACACCTACAACAATTTGCGTCCCCGCCTGTTCGACGGCTCGCACCTGGATTTTCCGGGCATGAATCAAGCACTGACGCTTCGGCCCCACCAGAATGATGCCGTCTGGCGCGGCATGAGTTCCGGCAACACGCTGCTGGCCCACGTCGGTCGGAGCCGGCAAGACCTTCACGATGGCCGCGACCGGCATGAAGATGAAGCAGGCCGGTCTCATCAAGAAGCCGATGTACGTGGTCCCCAATCACCTGCTGGAGCAGTTCTCCCGCGAGTTCATGCAGCTTTATCCCAATGCCAAGCTGCTGGTCGCCGCCAAGGAAGACCTGACCAAGGACCGCCGCAAATTCCTGACCGCCAAGATCGCCAGCGGCGAGTGGGACGGCATCATCGTGACCCATAGCAGCTTCGAGCGGATCGGCATGTCGCGGGACTATCAGGAGCAAGTTCCTCCTGGAGCAGATCGCCGAATATGACGAGTTGCTCCGCGAGCACGCGGGCGCAAAGGGAGCCAACCGCAATCTCATCAAGACCATCGAGAAACAAAAGGCGGCTCGGGCGGAACGCCTCAAAAACCTGCTCGCCGAGAAGAAGAAGGATGACGGGCTGGTGTTCGATGAACTCGGGGTCGATCACGTCTTCATCGACGAGGCCCATTATTTCAAGAACCTGGAGACGCCGACCAAGATGGAGCGCGTCGCCGGCATCCAGACCGGCGGCACCGAGCGGGCCTTCGACGTATATATGAAAGCCCGTTACCTGGGCGAGCAGCACGCCGGCCACGGGGTGACGTTCGCCACCGGCACGCCGATCTCCAACACGATGGTCGAGATGTACACGATGCAACGCTTCCTCGACCCCGAGGGACTGCAAGAGCCGAGGGCTGGAACATTTCGACGCCTGGGCAGCCACCTTCGGCGAAGTCGTCGACACGATGGAAATATCCCCGGACGGCGCGGGCCTGCGTCCGCGCAGCCGGTTTGCCCGATTCACCAACCTGCCCGAACTCCAGCAGATGTTTCGGGCCTTCTCCGATGTGCAGACCGCCGAGATGCTGAACCTGCCCCGGCCCCGCCTGCAAGGCGGAAAGCCCACCATCGTTGCCTGCCCGATGTCCGACGAGCAGCAAGCCCTCCAGCAAGAACTGGTCGAGCGTTACGAACGCCTGCGGTCACAGAAAGTCGACCCGCGTATCGACAACGCCCTGGCCATCACCACCGACGGCCGCAAGCTCGCCACCGACGCAAGGATGCTGTCAGCCACGGCACCGGATTTTCCGGAATCGAAAATTAACCGGTTAGTAGAGAACGTCGTCGGCCATCTGGCAGCGGACGGCCGCGACACGCGGCACGCAAATGATCTTCTCCGACATGGGCGTCAATCCTACCCCGTGGGGGTATTCGCCCTATGAGGAGATCATCACCAAACTTGTGGCCCACGGCATTCCGCGCGAGCAGATCGCCGCCATCGGCGACGCCGAATCCGACGCCAAGAAACAGGCCCTCTTCGAGAAGGTCCGCAACGGTTCGGTGCGGGTGCTGATCGGCAGCACGCAGAAGATGGGCACCGGCACCAACGTGCAGAAACGCCTGGTGGCCCTGCATCACCTCGACGCTCCCTGGAAACCAGCCGAGGTCGAGCAACGCGACGGCCGCATTCTCCGCCAGGGAAACGAAAACGAAGAGGTAGCGATTTATCGCTATGTCACGGAAGGGTCATTCGATGCCTATATGTGGCAGGCCCTCGAAACCAAGGCCCGGTTTATCGGCCAGGTCATCACCGGCGACAACGCCGCCCGCCGGGCCGAGGACATCGGCGGCCAGGAACTCTCCTACGCCGAGGTCAAGGCGATTGCATCGGGCAACCCGGCGGTACTGACGCTGGCCGAGGCTGACGCCGAGCTGCAACGGCTGACCTTGCTCAAGAAGAACCATCTCGACGAACAATATGTCGCCCGCCGCAGTGTGCGTGATTTACCCGGCATGATCGCGAGCCTTTCCGGTCGCTTGTCCAACCTCACGACCGATCATGCCACCGCCGACGCTCATGCCGACGATCCCATGACCATCGGCAAACGCACCTGGCCGCGCGAAGATGTGCCCGCCGTCCTCGGCGGCCAACTGGATGCCTTGCCCAGAAACGTCCGCGAGACGACCCGCGTGCCGCTCGGCGTCTATCGGGGCTTGCAATTCGGCCTTGTCCTTCATCCCCAATTTCCGCCCGACGTGTATCTCGAAGGTGCGATCACCCGCCAGTCCGGTCTCTCGCGGGACCACCAGGGGCCGCGTGCCGTCCTGAATAATCTGGAACGGCTCGCCAACGGCTACGGCTCCGAATGCGTTCGTGTGCGGCAAGACCTCACCATTGCCGAATCCCAGCTTCGCGACTACCAGGCCCGACTGGGCAAACCCTTCTCTCACGATGCCTACCTGTCCGAACTGACCAGCCTGCGTGACCAGCTCAAGGCCGGACTCTCCGCATCTGCCCACGCAGTCAGGCAGCGAATCGGGGCCGAGCGTTTCCGAACTGGCTGAGAAGATCAAGTCGCTCAAGGCCGCGAACAGCATCGAGGGCACGCCGCAACGTGCCCGGCAGAAACATTCATCCGCCGAGGAACCCATCACCGCCCGCATTCGCCGCAGGACCGAGGCACTTCCTGCTTCCGATCGGGCGATTGCGTCCGATGTTGCATCGGAGACAACGACAGCCCCGCTGCCAGAATCGCCGGAGAATTCATCCCGCACGTCCCCGATGACGTTCCAAGAGCGTCTTGCGATGGAGCGGCAACGCAAGAATCTGGAGCCAAGCCTGCCTTGAACAATCGTCGTTGCGAGACGATTTGCGTCGAATCCGACTCCTAACGGTAGTCCCACTTTTTAATCTGCCACTCATGCATTTGATCTGCAAGCCGCTCAAAGTAATAAGGCAACCGTTTAGCCTGCTTTTGGATGTCTAACATAAGTGTTTTGATAAGTGGTACCGGCAATTCTTTAAGATCGATCGACGCGTCCAAAAGCGACCGAAGAACGTCTGGAAATTCCTCCTCACGGAGTGCGCATTTCCAGATGATTCTCGTGGCTTTCCTAAGTTGTTCTTCGATTTGCGGGTCGAGTTCGTCTTGTGGTTCCATATGACGCTCGCTAAATAGAAATTCTGGATGCCGCCGCAGGTCCAGTATATCGCGGATTTCTGACGCCGGCATCGCCCCCTACAGCAATTCGCGAAGTTCGAGCAATCGGGCCTGCATGTGAGCCCAGGACGGATACTGGCTGCTGCTGGGGTAAGCGGGTAAAATGATTCGCACCGTGACATCGGGCAACGAGCACCGAAGGCTCGTCGCAGGGCGAAATCAACCGGGGAACCAGCGACCCACCATGAACAAAAATGGCCCTGCGGATCACAAGCGCGCGTTGACTAGTCACAGCAGCCCCGACGATCGCATCGATCTGCGCCAGGGAGGCGGCGATCGTGTGGCCGCGCCCTCGTCATAATTGGGTGAGCATCATGCAGGAATGGGAGTCAATTTTCCCGGCGAGTATTTCTTCTTCGCTTGGAAGTGCCGTTGAAGCCATTGATCGGGTCGCAAGCCAAACTGAAGTGCTTTCGATGTTCCCCGAGAAATACAGCGATTCCGATATCGAGAGCCTGAGCGTTCATTCGTTTTACTTGAAGAAATGCGCGGCCCAACTGGAGACGGATTTCTTGGCAAAGGCAAGTTGCCTGAACAGCCTCCGTCGTAACCATGAGCCGCCGCAAGGCATCGGCTTGAGCACGCATGACTACGAACGCATGATTGAATCGCGTCTTCTGGACCTCGCCCCAGTCGTTGACCGAATCATTAAGACGGAGGAAGGGTTAGCTTCGAGGGATGCTGATAAGCTCAACCGTAATCGAAGGCTGTTGAAGGACATAACAGATTTGGCAGATTTTTTTCGTACAGGGGCTAATCCTTCGCCGTGGATACGGTTTACGGATGCCTTGGCTCGGCTGGATGAAAAATCGGCGGATCAGGCCCTCAGAACAGACTGAGCTGCGCTTCGTTCGCCTGCCGCCAACGTCCGTCGCATCTTCCACTTCTACGCCTTTGGCCTGCGGTTAACGGCCAAACTCGGTCACACACGGCAGGTCTTACTTCATGCTTTATGCATCGAAAGTAGACATTTCAGCCAGCACCCCGTGCATCGCCGAGTGCTCATCGAACAGGTGCCCGTAATGCTTGCGGATCATCTTCAGGTCTTTGTGGCCGAGCAGTTCGCGGAGATATTCCAACTTGTCGGGGTGCTGCTTGATGAAGTTCGTAGCGAACGTGTGCCGCAAACCGTAGACGGTGAGGCTGGCCGGCAGGTTGATCGGCGGCTTGCGGTTCTGGAGCCGCTCCTTCAATTTGAACATCATCATCGTGACGGCATCGCCTGAGTATGGTCCGCCGTGCATGTTCAGAAATATCGGGCCTTCAGGGTTCTCGCGGTTCAGCCGCTCGACCAGCTTGACCATTTGCGGGTTCAGCCAGATCCGCCTGACGGATTTCTTCTTGGAGACGCGGTCACGGTAGAGGTCTTCAACGTCCCAGACTTTAAGGTGGGGGCGATAATGGCGGGCTTCAACCTGGCGGATCGTCGATGGCCTGGCCCCCGTCCATGCGCACGCACGGAGGAAGTCGGCGAAGTTCTGGTTGACGTTGGCCAGCACGATTTTGAATACCTCTGGCGTCCAGACGGCTTCACCGCCGCGCGATCCGCCTTCAGGCAATTCGATCTTGCCGCGAAGTGGGTTGAACGCGATCAAGCGAACCTTGCCCGATGCAGCCCAGTTTAGGCAGGCCAGGATCATGGCCTTGTAGAGTCGCCGCGTTCCATCGGCGGTTACGTTCGGCTTGCCGTCAATCCAGTTCTCAACGTGACGCGGGCGAAGTTCTTTCACCTTCATCCCGCCGCCGACCTTGGCGATGAAGTCGTTGATGCGGCTCTTGCAAAGCCGGTAGCGTTCCGCGTCGTGGTTCTGCTCAATGTGATCGAGCCATTCGTCTGCTACTTCGGCGAAAGTCGGGTTGGCCGTGACGGGTTCGGCCATGTCGGCTTTGCCCATCAGGAAGTTGAATTGCTTCTCTGCGGCGGTCTTGTCAGTGCCGAGGCGATGCAGCTTTCCTTCGATGGTCGTTGCGTACTGACCGAGCGATTTCGTCCAGTTGATTTTCGGTTTTGGGCCGGGCATGGTTTCCTCACAGTTTCCGGAGTAACCCTTTCGCTATCTCTTTCGCAGGTATTGTATCCGAATCGAAAGAGATAGCAAGTATGCCCTTGTTTTATCGGCTATTTTTGCATGTCAGCACGTTCCGAGAGCGATTCATGCCCATGAAACCAACGCCTACGATTCCAACGCGCAGCATTTTTGTAAATCCTTGTTATGTATGGCTGTATGGAATTCGGATAAGTTGCCCCCCTTGCACCAATTTTATCCCATTCTTTGCGCATCCCGGCCTAGTGTTGAAAGCTGGATGGACCGTTCGAATCGCCGCA
Source organism: uncultured Planctomycetia bacterium (assembly GCA_963807715.1). Lineage (GTDB taxonomy): Bacteria > Planctomycetota > Planctomycetia > Pirellulales > PALSA-1355 > CAWECK01. Next base: position 242,531 of record CAWECK010000002.1, on the reverse strand, counting down.
ATTGCCAACAGCGATCTTAGGTGCTGGGCCAGGCGATTGGGAGTAGGAGGACCAACGCCGCTTCCATTTTTTAATGCTCGCAACGGGAAGCCGCTGAAGTCAAAGAAGCGAGCATTCAGGTCAATGTGACGCTCCCGGCTGGTTCGGCGTTGCAGGCATCAAACGACGCTGCGGCGCTCATCGACGCCGGACTGTGCAAGAAGCAGAAGTCTTCCAACAACCTGACTGGCGAGGTCCTGCACTTCGTCCGTCGAACGGGACGAGCCGAACTTGATAAACATGCCCAGCCGGTGACGACTTCGGAATGCCTTTTGAGCATGAACCCGCTGATAGAACTCAGACGGGATGAAATGCTGCGAGAGTTGCTGGCCGAACTCCAGAAAAAACTTCCCGGCGTGGATGTCGAAGCGGAGCAACCTCTGGCACATCTCATCAGCCACATGCTCTGGGGCACCAACGCCCAAGCCCTACGCCGGTGAGTTCAAGGAAGAGCCAGAATGGCATGACCACTAAGTAATGCGGCAACGGTTGAGTCCGGCCCATCGAGATCGGCTTTTGAACCCTTTATCGCCACCCACGTATACGATGGTAGTTAGGCCGGATGGCCGATTTCCTACCGAGAGTTCCTTATTTCGGGGAATTCGTCCTTATCCAACTGACCATCCCAGTTCCAGGAGCGGAACTATGGTCAAATGGTCTTCAAAGTTCTTCAGTGTTCTCGTCGTCGGGGAACAACAGCTTGCCGATCTGTGCTGCAATGCGCTGCTTTCAGCAAGCTACGAGAGTTACGCCGCCTACAGCGGATTATCTGGCTTTTCTTTTGCCGAAAAACGACAGCCCGAGGTCATGCTGATCGACCTTGCGCTGCCCGACATGGACGGGATCGATTTGGCAAATGCCATCCGGTCCACCAAAGATTTGGAGGAGATGGTGCTGATTGCTCTCTACGACGGTGAAAACGATCACCAAGCATACCGGGAGTCTCTGTTGGTGACGTTTGACCGCTATCTTGTTAAACCGATTGACCTACCGCAGTTGGCCGACGTGATTCAGGCTACGTGGAGATCGACCCGAGAGTGGCCTTCCAGCAAGCGGAAATTTGACCGCCGTAATCGGTATGTCGGCTAATCGGATTGAGCCAGCAACCTTTGGCCTTCATCGTGATGACGTTTCGGAGGAGGTTGCTCAGTCGTGCGTAGTCAACGCCCCAGAACCTCGTCGAAGCAGGCCAGCAACCGATTGCCGACTGTAACTGGTACTCCCAGCAGTTCCGGCTTCTGGACGCCCATCGAGATGGCTACCAAGGCGGCGATCAACGTCTTCTTTTCGTTGTGCGGAAGTTGTATGCGACCGACATACTTCTGCTGGAAATTGTCCCAGGCCATCGCAATGCTGTTCCACATGGCAACTTCGGCTGCTGGCGTTTCCGCCCGCATGAAGCCGATCTCGAACTGCTCCAGGTTCATCCCAAGATACTTGCCTATCATGCGATGAACGGTTCCGATGACTTCGAGAAGTTCGTCGGCCAGCAACTCGTGGCGGATCGGCCCGCTCCGCATCCGGCTCTGGACAAATGATTGTGGTTCGGGAGCATTCATGGGAAGCCTGTAGTTCGGGGTGGTGTCACGGTTCATTATATGCGTCACTGCGGAAAAAAGTCATCGGCCTGCCGCAAGAGTCGTTCGGACGGTTCAGAGTTCGGGAATTCAGATAGTCGGGTCATGGGCTAGCCACGGAGGGCTCCCAGCCTCGTCACTGCCAAATGGGCCAGAAATCCCTTAAATTACAGGGTCATCCGAGCCGAACCGCCGGTCGAAACGAAGCCCGGCGACTTCATCGACTTCCCCGCCCCTGCGGTTTCTACCCTCGATGTCGGCTTTGCCAACCCCATCTCTATGAACCATCGGTGGGGGATGGCTATAATCGAAGCTCGATTTCCAATGCCAGGATTCCGCCAAATGGCCGTCCCCCTCGAAACCCTTGTAAAGCAACTCGAAGACAGCGGCATCGTTGCTGCGGGTAAGCTCAAGGAATTCATCCCGCCCAAGGCAGCCCCGAAGGACGGCGATGCACTCCTTCGGGAACTGTACAAGCAGAATCTTCTGACCAAGTTCCAGGCCCAGCAGTTCGCTCAAAATCGGCCCAAGTCACTGATCCTGGGCGGCTACACGATCCTGGACAAGATCGGGGCCGGCGGAATGGGGCAAGTGTTCAAAGCTCAGCACCGCCGGATGGATCGCACGGTGGCGATCAAAATGCTGCCGACGGCCATGATGAAAGATGCGGCGACCGTCGCCCGTTTTGAACGGGAGGTCCGAGCGGCGGCAAAACTAGAACACACAAACATCGTCACAGCCTATGACGCCGATCAGGCCAACGGCATCCACTTCCTTGTGATGCAGTACGTTGACGGGCAAGACTTGTCAGTCCTGGTCAAGAAGAGCGGCCCGTTGTCGGCGCAGAAAGCCGTTAACTATATCCTACAAGCAGCCAAGGGGCTTGAGTTCGCTCACGGCGAAGGGGTCGTCCATCGCGACATCAAGCCTGCCAACTTGTTGCTGGATAAGAAGGGTACCGTCAAGATCCTCGACATGGGGCTGGCTCGAATTGAGTCGGACGGCAACGCAGCGACCCAAGGCGAATTGACGGGGACCGGGGCCGTAATGGGAACCGTCGATTACATGGCCCCGGAACAGGCCCGCAACACGCACAAAGCCGATGCGCGGGCCGACATTTATAGCCTGGGCTGTTCGCTCTATTACTTGCTGACCGCTAAGCCGGTGTACGAAGCCGACTCGATCACGTCCAAGCTCATCGCCCACCAGTTCGATCCGATCCCGTCTCTGCAATCGCTGCGAGACGACGTGCCGGCGGAGGTTCAGGCCTTTTTCGAGAAAATGGTCGCCAAGAAGGTCGATGACCGCTATCAGTCGATGACCGAAGTGATCGCCGACCTGGAGAGTTGCAACGGCGGTCAGGCCACGTCGATGAGCATGCAGCAGACGATCGGGCCAAATTTCGAGAGCAGTTCGTTGACGTTCCTCAAGGACCTTCCCGCGCAAACGTTCATTAAGCCCGATACAGCCAAAAAGGAGCTGTCTCTTGCTGGCGCATCGGGCTCCAAGCACAAGAAGCCCGCTGGCAACAAGGGACTGTGGCTCGGTGTGGGAGGGATGGGCTTTCTGGCCGTGCTGCTGGCCGTAATCGTGATCATCCGGAATCAACCGGGGGACGAAGTGGCGCGATCGGAGTTGCCCGCCGGTCACACGGCCGAACTGCAATCCGCGGCCGGCAGGCCGATCACGACGCTGAAAGATCCGGCATTCCAACGGTGGCTCAAGGACATTCCGCCGCTACCGGCCGAGCGGCAGGTGGAAGCCGTCGCCAAGAAATTGCGGCAGCTCAATTCCGGCTTCGACGGACAGATCACACCCAAGATCGAGGTGGGGGTCGTGCGAAACTTGCACTTTATAGTGGACCAGGTGACGGACATTTCGCCGGTGCGGGCGTTGATCGGGTTGAAGCAGTTGCAGTGTGCCGGCAGCAGTGCCGGTGCCGGTAAATTGACGGACCTGGCGCCCTTGCAAGGGATGAAGCTGACGACCTTTTTATGCACTTACACGCAGGTGTCCGATCTGTCGCCGCTGCAAGGAATGCCACTCACGAAGCTAGGGATCGGCGGCACGCGCGTATCTGAACTTTCGCCGCTCAAAGGAATGCCGCTGGCAAGCCTCCTTTGTGGCAACACCCAGGTAACCGACCTGTCGTCCCTGGCCGGCATCTCTACGCTCGAAAGCGTGAGATTGACCGGCGCCAAAGTTACGTCCGAGGGTGTCGTCGCCCTGCAAAAAGCCCTGCCGAACTGCAAGATTGAATGGGACGATCCGAAGTCTAGCGCCACGGATCTGGCCGGTCTCAGTCCGCGGGCCGGCACCTGGTTGCCGGGATCCGCGCAGGGAGCGCTGGCGGGGCTGGTGCCGACGCCAGCCAGCTTGCCGGGCATCGGCCGTTGGAACGTCGAGCCGATCGGCGTTCGCAACGGGGCGTCAGGTTCCGGCGCCATTGTCCTCAGCCCGGACCGCAAGCGATTCGCCGTCGTCGCGGGACGCGGCGAAACTTGGCTGCGGGTCTACGATGCCGAGACCGGCAAGCTGCTGCAAATGGTTCCCTTGGCTGGTCGCGGGGCGGATTCCGTGGACTGGAGCCCGGACGGGAAACGTCTCGCGGCCACCGGCAGCGGACATCTCAGCGTTTGGGATGAACAGGGGCGGTGCGCGGCCGGCTTTTCGATACACCCTGGCGCAGGTCAGTTTTATGGCAGTGCGGTCGCCTGGCGCCCGGATAACGCCAGCGTCGCCGTTGGCACGCATGACGGCACGGTGCGGCTGTGGAACGCCGATGGCACGTGCGGCCCGATCTTGCGCGGTCACCAGGGACTGATAACTTCGTTGTCCTGGAGCCCGGATAGCCAAATGCTCGTCTCGGCGTCGTTTGACAAGACGGTGCGGGTCTGGATAGCGGATGGCACGGCCGGACCGGTATTGAGCGGACACACGGAACGGATTTACGGCCTTGCCTGGTGTCGCGGCTCGCGAAACGGAGGAGCAGCCCAGGACGTGATCGCGTCGACCGGCCAGGATCATACGATTCGGATCTGGCGCCGGACGGGAAAGCGGTGCGGACGATTGAGGTTAAAGGTCAAAATCTGCAAGCCATTCGCTGGAATCCGGCCCGGCAGCAGTTTGCAATTTGCTGCGCATCGGGCGAAATCTTGCTTTGGAACCTCGACGGCCAGCCGGGCCCGAAGTTAAAGCCCCGGGAAGGCGAAACGAAAAGCATGGCCTGGGTGGCCGACAACGAATTGATCTCCGGGGGTTTCGATAACGTTATTCGCCGCTCGGATGTCGATAGCGGCACGAGCCGGCCGCTCGTCGCCAACGGCTCGGGGATCTTTTCGATCCAGAAGAATCCGACCGAGCCACTGCTGGTTTCGGCCAGCTTCGATGGGAGCGCGAGGATCTGGTCGGACGACGGCTCGCTTCGCGCGGTGTGGAAGGTAGACCGGCCCAGTCGGTTTCGCGCGAGTTGGAACCCCGACGGCAGACTTGTTGCCACGGGCGGAATCGGCACCGTGCTGAAGCTGTGGGACCGCGAAGGTCGCCCCGTCCAAACGTCCAGTAAATTTGGACAGGTGGCCCATTTGGCTTGGAGCCCCGATGGGGAACGGCTTGTCGTCTCGTGGGATTTCGTTTCCAAGCCGATCGCCGCGGTGTTCCAACTTGACGGAACCGCCGGGCCGGAGCTGCAGGGGCACACCGATCGGATCGAAGACGTCGCCTGGAATCCTCGGACTAACCAGATCGCCACCGCCAGCTCGGATAAGACCATCCGCCTCTGGTCCGCCGACGGAAAGCCGGGCCCCGAGCTCACCGGACACACGGCTGCCGTGAACAGCTTGGCCTGGAGTCCGGACGGCCAGATGCTGGCCTCGGGCGGCGCCGATGGAACGTTCAGGCTTTGGTCCGCCGATGGAAAGCAGATCCGCGTTTTGGCCGACCCCAGCTATACCGGTACCCTGACAGGCGTCAGTTGGAGTCCCGATGGCCAATTCGTGGCCGCTGGGGGCACCGACCTTCTCGTCCACGTCTGGAACGTGAAGGGCCTTCAGTGCCGGAGATGCGCGGACATGGGGGCTACGTGACCGACACGACCTGGAACCGGGACGGCTCGCTAGTTATGTCGTCCGCTGACAACGGTACGATACACGCTTTCAGCCCGCGCACCGGCCGATGCGTTTGGATCGCGTTGCCGCTGGCCGACGGGCAGGCCGCGCTATTCAGCGGCGCCGGCGAGTTGCTCTGGGCCAGCAGCAAGGCCGAAGAGCAACTGGTCTACGCAGTCGAAAAGGCCGACCAGAAGGACGTCGTCGACCTTCTCACCCTGGCCGAATTCCGGCAGCGGCTCGGTGCTCCCACTGCGAGCACCCGATCCCCGGGTGTCAACCCGGGGATCTCCCCGACCAGCGCCCCGGCCACCGTAGATCCCAATCGCCGCGTGGCGGAATGGGTGTTGAGCAAGGGGGGAACGGTAAACGTCGATGGCGCAAAACAAGATATCCGTGCGGCCGGCGATCTTCCTCCGGGCACTTTTCAACTCACCGGAATCGGAATGTGGAAAGTCCAGCTCAAGGATGACGATCTCCAAAACCTCCAGGGCCTCACAAATCTAGAGGGCGTCAACTTGGGTCCAGGGATCACGGATGCGGGGTTGCGCATCTCAAGACGCTGACCTCGCTGATGACCTTAACCGTCAGCGACCATATCACCGATGCCGGACTGGAACATCTGCGAGGCCTGACGAAACTGCGATTTCTCAATATCAGTGGTAACGCAATCACCGATCAAGCGTTCAAAGTTCTCGGAACCATGCCTAATATCACGACATTGTACGTTGGCGATAACAACAAGATTACGGGCGAGGAATTGGCCCAGTTACGATCGCTTGCTACTCTGGACCTCACGAGAACGGCGGTAAGCGATCAGACCTTGCCACAACTCTACGGATTGAAATCGCTGTTTTTCCTAAAACTGAAAGGCACCAAGGTAACCGCCGTTGGAATTGCCGCCCTGCAAAAAGCCCTGCCCAATTGCACGATCGAATGGGACAGAGCAGCCAAGACGACAATGCCGCAGCCTGCCGCTTCCGGCACGAAGTAGATCGTCGTCATTCCTTGCTGCTGAGTGATTGGCTGCGAACTGCCCTTGAATGACGACGAAACTTCAAGACGGAACGGCGAAGCTCAGGTGCATTTCGGCGTGGCGCAGGTGAAGCTGCGTCCATTCTTTGTGGGTCAACGCACCAAAAATCGGATGGGTTGCAGACGCGGTCTCGTTTCGCAGTCGGCCCGTTGCCTTCCGAAGCATGTCGAGGGCTTCTTGCGGCGAAGAGACTGCTGGGAACGCGGCCGCTTCCTTGTCTTTTGGCAGCGAAAAACCGGGGAGAACTCCCCTCTTGAGCACTCCCGGCTTGATGAAAAAACCGAGAATTCGCAGGTACCAGGGGGCCGAGAACGGGATGCCGTCGATGGAAGCGTTCATCGCCGTCGCCAGATGCGTGAGAAGCTGATTCAGCGGCCAGTTGCCAAGCGTTTTGGTCGTGGGGGACGAAACCAACTTCTCGGCGTCAGAGACCATTTCATCGAGTGACGTGAAATGCAGTTCCCGCCGACCTTGAACCTTTCTGGAGTTGACGGGCATGGATGACCTTTCGTGGTTGCGAAAGAGATCTCCTGGACGTCGAACTACCGTGCGCCGAATGGCGCAGCTCAAGCTTGCTATGCCAACCTCGAAGTACAGGATGACGCCGTGTTTGAATAGCGACCGGCCAGGAGAGAAGGCCGGCTTACTTGCGGTGCCGGATTCTCGATCGCATGCGACGCTTCTTGCGGCCTAACTTACGCCGGCCTTTGCCTGTTTTCTTAACGCCCACGCGCGACTCCGTCGAGAACTGCTGAATGAAACTAGGGTAGGTTTTAACGCACGAGCGGGGCAGAAGGCGACCGAAGGACTCCGGACGCTGGTATTAAACCCAACTCAGACGAATTGGGGATTGTAGCAGTGATGGACGCTCGGCCGCAAGGCAGTTTGCGGCAAACTTTTGTGCCAAGCTTGATGGAAAACGCGCCCGAAATTTCCCAGGGCGTTGCCCCTGGGCTGTCATGGCTCGCCCCGTTGGGGATAAGGGACTGCGTTAGGCCCACGCTTTTGTCCCGTTTTTCCCCATCCGGCATTTTCCTTATCCAGCATTATTCCTATCCGGCAATGTCTCCGCCCGGCAGAACGCCGAGGATGCGCTTCTCCGCAGTTTCGGTGGCCAGCACATCGACAAACTGTCCCACCAGCGATTCGTTTCCCGCTAGTTCGACGGGCGCGTAACGGCATGACGTGCCCACCAGCCGGCCCAGCGTCTCGGCCGGGCCTTCGACAAGCACTTGCAGACGGCGGCCGATTAATTCGCGGAAATAATGGTCTCGCAACTCGCGCTCGACGTCGGCAAGCTGGCGTCCCCGCTCGGCCTTGACCTCGGGCGACACCTGGTTCGGCATCTCGGCCGCCGGGGTGCCGCGACGGGCACTGAACGGAAAGATGTGGATTTTCGAGAAGCCAACCGCCCGGGCGACCTGGCAGGTGGCCGCGAAGTCGGCGTCGGTCTCGCCCGGGAAGCCGACGATGATATCGGTGGTGAAGGCCGGCTGGGTGAGTGTGTCGCGCACCAGGTGACAACGGTCAATGTACCGCCGGCTGCCCCAGCGGCGACGCATGCGTCGCAGCACGTCGTCGGAGCCGCTTTGCAGGGAAACATGCAAATGGGGGCAAACGCGATCGGCATGGTCGGCCATCACTTGCACCAGTTCTCGTGTGACCTCCGTGGCTTCAATGCTGCTCAGGCGGATGCGAAAATCGCCGGGCAAACGGACAATTTGTTCGATCAAGTGCGACAGCCGCAACCATTGGTCTTTCGGCCGGGTACGACTCCATTCGACGCCATAGTGACCCAGATGAATGCCGGTCAGCACCAGTTCCCGGCAGCCGGCGTCCACGTGTCGGCGGATTTCGTCCAGGATGTGTTCAGGCGGTCGGCTCGTCAGGTGCGGCCGAACCTGCGGAATGATACAGAAGCTACACGAGAGCATGCAGCCATCTTGCACCTTGACATAGGCCCGCTGCCGAGAGCTGAAGCCTGAAATGCCGGTCGGCACGTCGACCACGCCGAACCGCGCGAGCAGGTCGGGCAACTCGCGTTTATCCGTGACCACCTCGGCCACGCTGGGAAGTGCCGCGACTTCGTCGGGTGCCCGGGTCGCGTAACAGCCCATAACAACGATGCGTGTTCCCGGATTGCGGCGGCTCAGTTGGCGAATGGCTTGCCGACTTTTGGAGTCCCCTTCGGCGGTGACGGTGCAGGTGTTGACGATGCACAGATCGGCGCTTTCGCCGTCGGCCGCATCCCGATAGCCGGCCCGGCCCAAGGCCTGGCGCACGAATTCAGTCTCGTACTGGTTGACCTTGCAGCCGAGGGTATAGGTTCTGAGCGTGGCAGGCATGGGCGAAAGTCCGAAGTCGGCGGCGTCCGATGGGAGGCCAAGCGCAACGAGCCCCCCGACGGTTTGCTCGGACAAAATTCCGAGTTGGAATCAGATCGTTAGTCTAGTCGTTCATTGCACGACCGGACAAGCCAGCCAGAATGGGTTGGCTCATTTCGTAAAGAACGAACCGCTAGAGCTGGTCGTTGGGGTGGTCGTAGTCGGGCGTTGGGTGCCGGTGCGAGCGCCTAATGCCCGCAGAATCATTTCGCCCTGGGCCACGTAGGCCCGGGCGTCGGCGGCAGTACGCTGGGCCTCGTGGAGTGCTTGCTTGGCCGGCAGTTTCTTCATGCCCCCGGCTATGCCATCATTCAAGGCGGTTCTTTCGGAGGTCCACGCCTGCTTGATTTCCGAAGAATGGCTAAGCCACGTCTGATCCTTGCTTACCGCGTCCGTTCGCAGGCGGCTGAAGCTTTGTTTTGCCAGCTCATACTTGGCGAGGGTCCGCTGATATTCGGCGTCGTTGCCGAGCATCTCTGCCCGGAGCTTGGGAACCAGGGCGGCATGATCGGGAGTTCCAGCCGACGCCTTGATCTTGTCTTGATAAGCGGCCGAGTTGAGGACGCGGCTCTGTTCGTATTGAAGCGCTGGCGCAAATCGTCGAGTTTCTTCTTGGCCTGGGCGATCTCAGAATCCTCCCCCGCGGCGGAAAGCAAGGCCGCCTCCGCCTCGACCAAGGCTTCATGAGCTTTGCGCTCCTCGGTCTCGGCCGATGTCAACGATTCGCGGGCACCGAGATGCGTTGATTCGCCGAATCGACACCGCTTTGCGCCGTTGCGGCACGGGCTTCTGCGTCGTGCAGAACGGCCTTGGCATAAGTCACTTGAGCCTGAACGGCGGCAATCATCTGGGCACGTCGGTTACTTCCTCTACCTCCTCCGTAACGACGGTAATATCCCCGCGCGAGGGCGTCGCCGGCCAACAGACTTACGAAAGTGGCAGCAAACATCAATATCAGGATGAGACTACGTCGAAACACAGCAAGACCTCAACGTTGAGAGGAGTGGGTGCGAGCCCTTGGTTCATCGCACGAAAGCGTAGTGGAATAAAAAGCGCAGCGGAATGCGGCTTTCATTGTCGCAATGCGGCCAATTCGAAGTCAAGTTTTCCGGCCTGGTTAATTTGGGTTATCCGAGGCGCTGTCGCAGAACGTGGACCGAAGCCGGGCCGGGCTCGTTCCATGAAACACCGCAGCGGAAGGGTGGTTTTGCTTGTCACCGGAGACTCCGCGGTACCTTTCCGAAACGTAATGCTCGGCGTTCGCGCAAAGACGCAAACGCGCCGCTGCTGGCGCTATCGCAATCTGTCGCGGCGGTCCTCCAACTTGGGTCTCCGGCGGGAGCCTGACGGGAAATTCCGGCAGCACCTCTCTTCGCGCCAGAGGTCTCGTCGCTATACTCCGCCGCCCGCTGTTAATGCGTATCCCGTACCGAGCAGGTTTGCTCGGTGGAAATCGCCGTGGACGGCCGCTTTCGAGCAGCCTGGACGATCGATTTCGGGCGCTGGCGGAATGTTGGCAGGATGCCGACTAAAAAGCGACAGGAGGTTGCAGCCATGACCGTGGCACCGCATCCGGCGGAAGTCCGGAAAATCGTCGTGCGCACGTTTCTGGAATTCGGCGCCAATCAGAAGGGGCTCACGGCCCTTGATGAAAACTTGATCGTCGATCAAGGTAAATGCGTGGCGCGCAGTTACCGCACGAGCGAATTGTTCGCGATGTGGTTAATCGGCGTCGGTATCGTGCAATTCTATGACGCCGAAGGAACCATGCTCCGCACTGTCAATCTGCTGCAAGAACAGCGGGAACGCCGCATGGCGGCCTAAGCTCGGACTCATTTGAGCTTTGCACGGCCCTTCCGCCGGTTTGGCCTGATTTTGCGGCCTGAGACGCAGCCCCTCGGCCTCCCGAGCCCTTACGACCGGCCTTCATTGATACCTCTGCCAGAATCGGACTCTGTCCCTGGTGGCTGGCCTTGGCATTTCCTTGAGCTCGCAGCGACTCTCCCAGCGGGGCAGCAAAGGGGGCGGCCGCAAAACTTGACACCCCTTACGAGCCGATTTATGATCGAATTACTGAAAAAGCATTTTGGCACTTAAGTGCTGTTGCGGACAGAGGTAAGAGTACTCGTCGCTTCTTTGCCGACGTCGCAGCCGTGATCGGACGACGTCGGTCGGCGAGTAATTTGACTTCTGACGGCGAAGCTTTTTTTGCTTCGCCGTGAGTTCACGGCTCCGTAATAGCGGCGGCCTGGTATCGATTACGGCACGGTATTGATTACGGCGCGGGGCCGTCCGAGCAAACACTGGCCGGGATCTGTTGTTTCAGGGTTCCCGGCTTGCTTGGCCGCATTCACCGCGAGTAGAGGCTTCATGGGGTCGATTCTGCAGATAGCTGTGCTGCTCGCGGTGTTGGCCGCATTCGTGTTGGCTTTTCTCAGCTTCAAGACGATGCGCATCTACAACATCGTTTTGTTGGTGCTCGTTTTCTTCGCCACTCTTTGTTTCGCATATTTGGCCTCGCGGACTTTAAAGACGCACCAGTCGTGGATGACCATCGCCAAAGCTAAAGAGGCCGAGCTTGGCACGTTGGAGAAAAAGAACGCGGAGCTAGCCCAAGGCGTCACCGACAAGACGCAACCGGCTGTGCCCGGCATTCGCCAACTGAAGCTCGAACTGCATCGAATTGCCATCGATCGTGGCGGAGTCTGGTACGAGGCGGCGCCGGAAAAGATCAAGGCCGACACAGGTGCGGTCACGGTGTCGATCGAGGCCCCGGAACCGCATGGGTTAGCCGAGAAAATGGTCGTCTTCGTTTTCGACGCCAACCAGTATCTGGGCGAGTTTCAGGTTGCCAAGGCTACTGCCAAAACAAAGAGCGTGGAGTTGGCCCCTAACTTGCCACTGGACGCCGTGGATCTGAAGCGTTTGTCCATCAGCAAGGGGCCTTGGACCATGTACCAGATGATGCCCCTGGACGACGCGAAACTGATAGCCAAGCTGTCGGGCGACGAACGGCAAACGCTCTTCCGCAATGTTCCCAAGAACCAGTTATCGGACCTCCTGACGGAATACGCCGACCCCAAACGCCCGCTGCGCAACTACCAATTGATTTTCCACCACAACAATCAGCAGTTGGCGCTGCTGCAAGATGAAATTGGCCAAATCAACGAAAATATTGCCCGCACGAAAGGGGCATCCGCCAAAGTGGAGGAGGAAATAGCGTACCTGGAGGGAGAAAAGGTTGACCTGCAGTCCGACTTGAAGAATTTCCAACGTGAGCGGGCTGCCATCGCCGATTATACCGCGAAAGTTCAGCAGCAACTGGATACCGTCCGCAACCAAGTCAGAGCGATCTATGCCTCGACCAAAAAAGCCGCCGAGCAATTGACGGCATTGCAACTCCAGGCTGCCGAAGAGATCAATCGCCGCGTCGACGCCGCCCAGGCGAGCGCGAGCACCCTGCCCCGGCCGTAATATGGCCGCTGGCCCGTTGAGGCGGCTGTCTTCTATGTGGGCTATCCGTCGTACTATGCGGGTTATCAGTGGGCTTACGCCCGCCGCTCGAGATCGCCTGGCAGGTCGAGAAACATTGGCCGCCTTGCGTTAATCTCGGCATTTCGCCCTCCACTTGATTGGCCCGCTGGCCTAAGATAATCGGCAGAAGCGGCCCGGCAATTCTGTCAGCCTGGGTCGGACGCTAACGACTGCGATCCAACCGCACCAAGCGAATTGCCATGGGCATCTACGACCGAGAATATTATCGCGAAGAAGAAGCGGGCGGCTTTGCGCGCGGAGCATGGTGCTCACTCTGGTCTTGGTCAACGTCGGCGTATTCATTGCCGAACTTGTCCTGGGCGACCACGTCTTCGGCCGGACTTTGAGCGATTGGATGGCCCTCCGCCCGGATCTCTTCACGCACCCTTGGAATCTTTATCAGCTTGTCAGTTACGGTTTTGTCCACGATGCCGACGATCTGCGGCATATAGTCTTCAACATGCTGTTTTTGTGGTTTGCCGGACGTGACGTGGAAGGGATCTACGGACGGAAGGAATTCCTGAGGTTTTACCTCACGGCCATTGTTGTCTCGGGCCTCGTGTATGCGGTCGTCGGTCAGATAATCCACTCCCAAGCGGCCGTAATTGGAGCTTCCGGGGCGGTGATGGCGGTCTTGGCCCTCTACGTCATGCATTTCCCGCGACGAACCATCCTGTTTATGTTCGTGATACCGTTGCCTGCTTGGGTTGTGTTTTTATTCTATTTCATCTCCGACGTCTCGGGCGCGATCCATCCCTCCGACAACACGGCTCACGTGGCCCACGTGGCCCACGTGGCCGGCGCGGTGTTCGGTTTTGTCTATTTCCGGAGCGGTTGGAATCTCGGGCGACTGGTGCCCGCGGGATGGAAGTTGAGCAACCTGCGGCCGCGGCCCAAGCTTCGTGTTCACGACCCCGAAGTCGACGAGCAAGATTTAAAGAATCAGGTGGATGAAATTCTGAAGAAGATCACGCGCTCGGGAGAAGCGAGTCTCACCCGTCGGGAGCGTCGTACCCTGGAAGAAGCCAGCCGCCGCTTCCAACGCCGCCGGTGACAAGGTGACAAGGTAACGGGGTGACGGGGTGACAAAGCCCGGTCAATCTGGTGTATGCCTCGTCACCTCGTTACCTTGCCACCCCGTTACCTTGCCACCCCGTCACCCACGCAGGTACCCATGGAACGCGGAACTGCGACGCCCCGACGGTCCAGCCACAAATGGTTGTGGGCCGCCGTGGCTGTGTGCGTGTTGATGGTCTTCGCCTTGCCCCGGTTGCTTTCCTGGGGACGCCTGGTTGCAGCACCAGCGGCCGCTTTGCCCCCTGCTGCCCTGCCGGTGGCTCCCCTTGGGCCCGTTGTTCGCGCCAGCAACCATGGGGACCGCCGGCATGCAGACCAAGCCCGAGCCGGGGAATCGGCCGCCCCGCTGGACATGGCTTTCATCCCCAGCGGAACTTGCACCGTCGGCAGCGACCTGGCGAGCGAGGATGAGGGGCCGGCCCATGAAGTGTGTCTCGCCGAGTTCTGGCTCGATATTCACGAAGTCACGGTGCGCCAGTTCGCTGCTTTTGTCGCCGACACCGGCTTTCGAACTACGGCCGAGCGAACCGGCCTGGCCTGGGTCTTCGCCGCGCAGCAGAAGCGTTGGGTGGAACGGGCCGGCGCCAGTTGGCGCATGCCCGACGGCCATCATGCCGCCGACCTTGAATCGGACCTGCCGGTGGTGCAAGTCTCGTGGGTCGACGCTACGGCCTATGCCGACTGGGCCGGAAAACGTCTTCCCACGGAAGCCGAATGGGAGGTTTCCGCCCGCGGCGGATTGAGTGATGCAGACTTTCCCTGGGGTCGAACGCCGCGACCACAAGGTCGGTATGAGGCCAATTACTGGCAAGGCTGGTTTCCGGACGAAGACCTGGGGGCCGACGGCTTCGGAGGCCCGGCGCCCGTGAAGTCGTTTCGGGCCAACAATTACCGTCTCTACGACATGGTCGGCAACGTTTGGGAATGGTGCGCCGATCGGTACGCCGCGGATTACTATCAATACACGCCGCGCGATAATCCCGCCGGCCCGTCGCGGGGCGACACGCGCGTCGTGCGGGGCGGCTCCTGGTTGTGTGCCGAGAATTCGGGCCGCGGACTTACGGTCCACGGACGCGACCACCGTCCGCCGCAGTCCGCTTACCAACACATCGGCTTCCGCTGTGCGCGTTCAGCCGAAGCGAAATAAGATCCACTCACGGCTCGTTGACAACCACCGCCTGCCGTGTGGTGTATAGTCCAGTTTTACATTTCCGGGTCCAGTCGACCTGCCGGCCCTGCATACATTGGAATCAGGTTATGTCGCGAGGTCGATTGTCGCTGATGGTGGTTCTCTTGGCGTTGATGGCGCCTGGGGGTAGTCGGGCGATCGATCCGACGGGTCCACCTCAGATCAGCGAAAACTCGGTGGGCATGAAGTTGGTGCTGATCGCTCCGGGCGAATTCTTGATGGGCTCGCCCGCCGCGGAAGAGGGACGTTCGGATGACGAGCCCCAACATCGCGTGCGAA
Source organism: uncultured Planctomycetia bacterium (assembly GCA_963807715.1). Classification (GTDB taxonomy): domain Bacteria; phylum Planctomycetota; class Planctomycetia; order Pirellulales; family PALSA-1355; genus CAWECK01. The sequence goes on along the minus strand of CAWECK010000002.1, from coordinate 227,310 downwards.
TCACCAAGCCGTATTACTTGGGGCAATATGAAATCACCGTCGGCCAGTTTCGCCGCTTCGTCACCGAGACCGGCTACACCACAACCCTGGAGCGCGAAGGGCGGCCTGGATTTGGCTTTGTCGCCGCTGCCGGCGTGATCGACGCGACCCGGGATTTTACCTGGCGCAACACCGGCTGGGAGCAGACCGACGATCACCCGGTCGTTAATGTGAGTTGGGACGATGCAGTGAGCTTTTGTCGTTGGCTGAGCGCAAAAGAAGGCCTTGAGTACCGTTTGCCGACCGAAGCCCAGTGGGAATTTGCGTGCCGAGCCGGCACGACAACCCGGTATTACACCGGCGAGGCGGAAGCAACCTTGCAAGGGGCCGCCAATATGTCCGACGCCGCATTCCTCGCCAAGTATGCCAATGCCACCTGGAGCCTCCCCTGGAACGACGGCTTCCCCTTCGCGGCGCCGGTGGGGCGATTTCGGCCGAACGCCCTGGGGCTTCACGATATGGTCGGAAATGCTTGGGAATGGTGCGCCGACTGGTATGCGAAAGACTACGGTTCCCGATCCCCCGTGGATGACCCGCCAGGTCCAGCAACCGGAGAAATCCACGTGCTGCGCGGGGGCTCGTTCACCAACCGCTTAAAATACGTCCGCTCCGCCGATCGCGACAGTTTCCGTCCGAAATACCGCTACAACTTCACCGGCTTCCGGGTTGCCAGGTCCGCGGATAAGTAAAAAATCTCGAAGGGAGAACTCCCCGGCAGGGTGGGCTGGCACTAATTGTCGCGATTTGACGAAATGTTGGCATTTCGCGTGCTACGTTTCACTCGGTAGCCGTCGGACGGCGTGATGGTAATGTACCAAGAGCGTCAGCCAGTGTAGGCGGCACTAATTAGGCTTGAGGTTCTTCGTCCGAAAGGCAATTCGGCGCAAACCTCACGACCCGTGCTACCAAGTAACGTGCGTTCCCCACGAATGCAAGCGCTGTGCGCCGCATTTGATGCTGCGCTGGACAGTTCCTCTTGGTTAGTCTACGGATCGACAGTCGTATGAACACGTCGCTCGCCGCTACGAACGAATTGAAGCCCCTCAGGGTTGGCGCACCTTGCTATCTGCAGGTGAACGAGAATATGGATGTGGCGGCCTTGGCGGCCGAATACAACCGCGTCTTGGCGACGATGCATGCCGAGATCATCAATCGTGAGCAAGCGGTGGCCGCACTGCTTACCGCGGAGGAAAAATATCGGAGCATCTTCGAAAATGCCGTCGAAGGCATCTTCCAGACTTCGCCCGACGGGCAGTATCTCGGCGTCAATCCGGCCCTGGCCCGAATCTATGGTTTCGACTCGCCGGACGATCTCATCAATGGCGTCAACGATATCCAGCGACAATTGTATGTGGATCCCAAACGCCGCGGAGAGTTCGTCCACATCATGCAAAAGCATGACACGGTGAAGGATTTCGAGTCGGAAATCTATCGCAAGCATGGCGATACCATCTGGATCTCGGAAAACGCGCGGGCCGTGCGCAATGAAAACGGCGGACTGCTGTATTACGAAGGCACGGTCGAGGACATTACCGAGCGCAAGCGATCCGAGGAGTTGCATCGCCAGAAAGAGGCGGCCGTCGCGGCCAGTCACGCCAAGAGCGAATTCCTGGCCAACATGAGTCACGAAATCCGCACGCCCCTCAATGGCGTCATCGGTATGCTTGAACTTATCGCCGGAACACCCCTCAACGCCCAGCAGCAACGCTACGCGCGGGTGGCCAAGACTTCAGCTGACGCGCTGCTGAGTCTGATCAACGACATCCTGGATTTTTCCAAGATCGAAGCCGGCAAACTCGATCTGGATCCAATCGATTTCGACTTGCATTTGCTGCTGGAAGACATGACCGAAATGTTCGCGCAGCGGGTTGAAGTCAAGGGGCTTGAACTGGCATTGCACATCGGTCCTGAAGTGCCCGTCCTGGTCCATGGCGACCCCGACCGGCTGCGGCAAGTGCTGGTCAACCTCGTCAACAACGCCATTAAATTCACCGAACGGGGTGAAGTGGTGATTCGGGCCGCCATCGAGTGCATGATCGGCGAACAGTTGCAGGTTCGCTTTTCCGTGCAAGACACGGGCATCGGCATTCCTCACGACCGCATGAACCGGCTCTTCAAATCGTTCTCGCAGGTGGACACGTCGACAACGCGGAAGTACGGCGGTACCGGACTCGGCTTAGCTGTTTCGCAGCGCCTGGTCGAGTTGATGGGCGGAATCATCGGCGTGGATAGTGAGCCGGGGCGGGGCTCGACTTTCAGCTTCAATGTGCGGCTCACGGAACAGCCTAATTCACAAAGACGTCCCAAGGCCCCGCCCGAACTACGCAACCTGCGGGTACTGGCGGTAGACGACAACACCACGAACCTGGAAATCCTGGAAGCGGTGCTGTCCAGTTGGAGTTTCAAATACGAAACCGCCCCGGACGGCCCCACGGCACTCGTCAAACTCGAGCGAGCGGCGGCGGACGGACAACCGTTCCGTCTGGCCATTCTCGACATGCAGATGCCCGAGATGGATGGCGTCGAGTTGGCACAACGCATCAAGAAATCTCCAGCCTTGAACGAGATCTCGCTGTTGATGTTGACGTCGATGGGCGAACATATGTCCGCTGAGCGGATGCGCTCGGTCGGTTTGGCCGGTTACTTGACCAAGCCAGTACGCCAATCACGACTGTTCGACGCGATTATCGATGCTGCTGCCGAGGGCACACAGCCGCTGAAGTCGCCTGTAGGCTTCCAAGACGACCGAGAAAACATCAAACTGACCGACCTGAGCCGGATCCGCATATTGCTGGCCGAGGACAACGAAATCAACCAAATGGTGGCCTGCGAAATTCTGGCGCACGCCGGCTCCGAGTGCGACATCGCCAACAACGGCCAGGAAGCCTTGGAGGCGATCAAGTCGCGGCCGTATGACATTGTGCTGATGGACTGCCAGATGCCGAAGATGGATGGTTTCGAGGCGACCAGGGCCATTCGCGCACGAAACCAGTCTGGCAGGAAACGGCCAGCCCGCCAAACGCACGCCGATCATCGCGCTCACCGCCAACGCGGTCAAGGGAGACCGGGAGTTGTGCCTGCAAGTGGGAATGGACGCGTACGTCACCAAGCCGATCAATCCGGAGGAGCTTCTGAAGGTGATCCGCGAGTGTCTGCCAGCGACGCCTCGCACAATCACACCGGCAATTGAGACGGCCCAAACTCCGGTAATCGAATCGCATGCCGAAGCCAGCGTTGCGGCGCTGCGCGAATCCCTCCGCGATGCCGAGTGCCCGATCGATCTCGATACCTTGCTCGAGCGCTGCCTGGGAGACGCCAGCTTTTGTCGGCGCATATTGGAAAAGTTTTCCGGGCGCGTGAATGCACAACTCGGCGAAATTCAGCAGGCCGTGGCGACTCACAACGCGGCCGAATTGAAGCTGAAAGCGCATGCATTGAAAGGGGCTGCCGCCAACCTTTCAGCCGACTGTCTATGGGCATGCGCCGCGGAGATCGAGCAATTGGCCGCCGCTGACGATTGGACCCGTACGTTGGTTGTCGTAGGCGAATTGGCCGCCGAGATCGCCCGTTGCCGCCAACACATTCCGCGGTTATCCGAGGTACTTGCGGCGCGCTGAATCGCCGTTCTGCCGGTTCTTCCTGCAATCCTTCCCACCCACGAATCTTCCTAAGTCCAATGCGAATCCTGATTGTCGATGACGATGAAATCGCCCTGGAAATGCTCGGCAAGGCACTGCAAGCGGCTGGGCATCGGGTGGAAACGGCCAGCAATGGACGCGACGCGCTCGAAGTGCTCGCGAGTCGCCCGTGCCGGCTGGTAATTTCCGACTGGGATATGCCCGAGATGAACGGCATTGAATTGTGCCAGCGGCTGCGCGGGGGACCACTCGGGCTACGTCTATGTGATCCTGTTGACCAGCCACGACGGAAAGCAAAAAATCGTCGAAGGCATGTCGGCCGGCGCCGATGATTTTATCTCGAAGCCGTTCGATCCCCAGGAGCTGCTGGTTCGCATTCGAGCGGGGGAACGCGTTCTCTCACTGGAAACGCGCGACGTGGCGATCTTCGCGCTCGCCAAACTGGCCGAATCGCGCGATCCTGAAACCGGGGCGCACCTGGAGCGCGTGCGAAGCTATTCGAAGCTGCTGGCCAAACAACTCGCGAAGAATCCTAAATTCGCGCGCGTGATCGACGAGAAATACGCTTATCTGATTTATTTGACCAGCCCCTTGCACGATATCGGCAAGGTGGGGATCCCGGACAGCGTGCTCCTCAAACCGGGCCGGCTCAGCGACCACGAATTCGCCATCATGAAGCAGCATGCTGCGTTGGGGGCTGAGACCCTCGATGCCGCTGTGCAGGAGTTTCCGGAAGCCTCGTTTCTCAAAATGGCCCGCGACATCGCCGCCACCCACCACGAGCGGTTCGATGGCAGCGGCTACCCGGCTGGACTGCGAGGTTACGACATTCCGCTTTGCGGTCGCATCGTGAGTCTGGCGGATGTCTACGACGCGCTGACTTCGAAACGCACTTACAAAGACGCGTTTTCCCACCATGTCGCGAGATCCATCATTCTGGAAGAGTCGGGCAGCCACTTTGACCCCGACATCGTCGACGCGTTCTTGCTGGCCGAGGATCAGTTTTTAGCAATTCGTCAGCACTATGCCGAAGAGCCGGTTGGATGCCGGACGAGTTGAACCCATTCGGTCGGGGTGTGTAAGTTCAGGGTTTTCCCTCGTCGCGCATGCTCGGCAAAATCGGTTGCTCGAGCACACTGTCGCCGGCGCTGACGCCCAACGTCCGCGTCACCACCGACTGCCCCGGCACATTAATGGCAGGCACGCGCGCTAAGGCCAGCAAGGTCACGGCTCGCGCGACCGACGATAATCCGAAGAGGGTTAAATACGTCGCGGGAGACTTCTCTCCCCAGTACAAAACCAGGCCCCCCAGCAACGACCCCGTGGCCGTGGCCAGCGAGTTGCCGAGGTTAAAGGTCGTGAGCACGCTGGTGCGCTCCTGCCGCGGAATGGCTTCGAAAAAGAGCAGGAACATGGCCAGTTCGTACGCGCCCCAGAAGATACCCGCCAGCACCTGAACGCAGACTAGGTAGCTGTAATTGCTCGAAAGTATCCACAGGCTTGAAAGAGGCACAATTCCTATGCCGGCCAGGCACAAGAGTCGATAGGCGCCCCGCCGGTGAGCAAACTTGCCCAGCAGAGGCAAGGCCATGGCCTTGGCCGCAAACGCAACCGCGACCAACGCAACATACCGGGCGTAGCTTAGTTTCAAGGGTCCGAGCATATACGGTGTGAAGTAGGGGCCCGCGAACTGCGCGACCGTTTGAACAGCGAACAGGTACGTCAGCAGTCGTCCGTCCACGCCGTGTCGAGCCCGCCGCAACCACTCGCGCACGGTAACATGGCGATGATCCTGGGCCAAGGGAACCGGCTCCGTCATCCTTGCCAAGAACAGGGCTGACGCGAAACGCCACATCGACGCCAGGAAAAACAAGACCGCGAACGCCGGCAAGACCAGGTCGTGGGCCGCGGCGCTGTGCAACACCACGCCACCCGCCACAAAGCCCACCAGAAGTGCGATCTGCGACAGGCGTGTCCGCCGGGAAAAGTAGTGAGCCCGTACGCGGCTGGGAACGATGGTTTCGATCCACGTATTCCAGGCCGCGCCGGTTCCCAGACCGGCGCCCCAGTAAACCGTTGCCGCCAGAAACACGGGTAGCACGGACATGTGCCCCAGCGCGGCGCCTAAGCTGAGCGGTAAAAAACAGAGAGCTTGCAACGCGGCACAGAAGACGACCCAGCGTTGATGCGAGCCGAACCAGCGCACTCCGGCCGGCGAGATGAGCTGCAAAACGGCGCCGGCGGCAAGCGGAACCGTGGTGATCAGGCCAGCCGCGACACCTCCCAATCCGAGCGCCAAAATGAATGCCGGCAGATAGGTTTCGCCCAAGCCGACCATCACGCTGAAAGTCACGCCGTCGCCGGTGGACGCGCACAAATTCCGCCGCAGCGTCGATCGGCCAGGTTCCGCGCGACGATTCGAAGTTTCGGTCGGTTGATCGCTAGCCACGGATCGAGCGGAGCGAACCGGCTTGGCCAATCGCGTGGGCATCGATCATCTCAATAAGGCGGGACCGCGACGCATGCCGGACGCACCGCGGACGCGCGGGGTAGGCTGACGGCACTCAAATGCCGTCAGCTATTGATTATAGATAGCCGATCGCGGTGGGAAAATAGAACTTGAAGGTATCCCTGTTGTTAAGAGTGGCTGACCGCACGTTTGGTTCGCACAAAAAAGGAAATGAATGGCCAAATCTTCTCATGTGAATCATCGCTGCGCCGCCCCTCCCCGGCATACTTCCTACTCGGGATTGGATGCTCCATAATTCAATACCCCGTGTCGCATAAATCCGCGCGCAAACGCGATGCGATCGCGCAGCGACATGGCCGAGAAATCCACGGAGCCCCCGATGACCTACCCATTCCCCCCCGAGGATACGCCGTCCGTCTATTTACTGGCCACGCTGGACACGAAGGGCGAAGAAGCCGCTTATTTGCTGCGGCGGTTGAATGCGCTGCAGGTCTCGGTCTGCATTGTGGATGTGGGCTGCCTCGGCATTTCGGCGATGTCGGCCGACGTGACTCGCGAGGCCGTCTATCAAGCTTCCGGGACCACACTGCGGGAGTTGCTCGAACTGGCCGACCGAGGCCGGGCCGTCAGCGCGGCGGCCGACGGGGCCGCGCGGATCGTCGCGGCTGCCCATGCTGCCGGGCTGTTGGCCGGCGTCCTTGCCATCGGCGGTTCGGCAGGCACTGCGATCGGGACCGCCGCCATGCGGGCACTCCCGATCGGTGTTCCCAAGTTGATGGTGAGCACCTTGGCCTCGGGCGCAGTGCGTCATTATGTTGGCAACAAAGACATCCTGATGCTCAACTCGATCGTCGATCTGGCAGGCGTCAACCGGATCAGCCGCAAGGTGCTTGACCTGGCGGCCCGGGCGATGGCCGGCATGGTGACTTTGCCTCGTAATATTGCCGCGTCGGAGGATAGACCGGTGGTAGCCGCCACGATGTTTGGCGTTACGACGCCCTGTGTGCAGCACGCGAGCGAGGTGCTTGATGACGCTGGCTACGAGGTACTCGTATTCCACGCCACGGGGAGCGGCGGTCAGACGATGGAGAGTCTGATCGAAGAAGGAATGGTTGCGGGAGTTCTCGACATCACGACGACGGAACTGGCCGACGAGCTGGTGGGCGGAATGTTAACAGCCGGTCCGGACCGCCTCACAGCCGCCGCGCGGCACGGCATTCCCCAGGTGGTGTCCGTGGGGGCCACGGACATGGTCAATTTCTATGGCCCGGAGACGGTGCCCTCGCAGTTTCGCGATCGCCGATTCTATCAACACAACGCCCAGGTGACGTTGATGCGCACGACGCCCGACGAATGCCGGCGGATCGGGGAGGATATTGGCCGGAAGTTATCGGCGGCTCGCGGCCCTGTGAGTGTGCTTTTCCCCTTGCGAGGCGTCTCGGCAATTGATCGTGCCGGCGGTCCGTTCGACGATCCGGCGGCTCGGACAGCCCTCTTGGCCGGCTTGCGAGAACAAGGGCCGCGGCTGGACATTCGGGAGCTCGATCTCCACGTGAACGACCCCCAATTTGCGGCGGCCGCGGCTCAGCGGCTAATCGAGCTGTTGACGGGGCGTTAGTGTCGTTTGAAGTTCGAGGATTTCCGAGCCCTGGGCGTTGCCCCGAGCCCCGGCCATCAGCCCGGGGATTTCCTGGGTCCGAGCGACCTGTCGTCGCGGATTACGGCCTGGCAGTCAATATTAGCCGCGTTGCCGCGAATTAATGGCAGACCACCTTTTTATAGCTATCCGTCTGCGGCCGGATTAAAATACTGCGCGATATCGGTTTCAATTTTGCTCGCTCGCCAGCGGAGATATCCCACCATGAAACGCTATGCGGTCGCGGCTGCATTGATCTTGGGGCTTCTGACGGCGCCGCCGGTCGGCGCCACCGAGATCGACGTCCTTAAGGTGATTCCGACGGACACCTTGGGCTTTTTGCTGATCAACCGTTTGGATAAGACCAACGAAAAACTGGCGAAGGTCGGGCAGTTGGTGCAGGCGCCGCCGATTCCGCTGTTGATGATGGCAAAAATGCAGTCTGGCGTTCAGGTCGGCATTGACGATTCCGGCACGGCTGCTGCCGCCATGATGCCCCCGACCAAGGCCGACGGCGAGCCTGTTCTGGTGATCCTACTGCCGGTTACTGACCATAAGAAGTTTCTGGCCCAACTGCAGCCGGAAGACCCGGCAGCGGCGATCGCCAAGGTAAAGCTGCTGGGCTCTCCGTGGCTCGCGGCAAAAAAGGGGCAGTTCGCCGTCCTGATGGCGGACGAAGGGAACAACGAGCAGACGCTCGGTGACTTCATCAATAGCACGACCAGCGTCGCCGGCGCGATCAAACCGTTGCAAAAGCGGCTATTCACCAACGATATTGCGATCGCCCTGACACCCGACGGCGTGGTGCGCGTTTTCGAGAAGCTTGATCAGGGGCTTTCGGCCGGCAAGGGTGGACTTCCGCTCGGCGGTAAACAAGCTGACGTGGCCTCTGCCGGGATCGACGCCGTGAAAGATTTTCTGAAGACCTGTCAGAAGGAAATCAGCCACTTTGCGGTTGGCATCCATATCGATGACGATGGAAATATGGACCTGGGCACTTGGTCGATCTTCGTTCCGGCCGGCGAATTCACCCGGGCTGCGCAAGAGGCGACGGCTCCGCAGTGGAACGTCATGGCCGGATTGCCGGCCGAACATTTCTACTTTGCAATGGGCGGCGTGATGCCGGAATCCTGGTCCAACGCAGTGGCCAATTTAAGCGTGAAGATGATGAAACTTAGTCCCGGCTTTGACGAGATGACGGACGAGCAGGCCGATAAGCTGGCCGAGGTTACGGCCAAGAGCATGCAAGGCACACGCGGCATGGCCATGTTGATGGGCGCGACCAAACCGGACGAATCGATGTATGCCAACACGTTCGCGGTGACTCGCGTCCAAGACTCGGCAGCCTATTTGGCAAACAGCAAGAAATCGTTTGCATTACTGGCCGAAATCGGCGGCGACGCGGCAAAGCTGTACGACGTCAAACAACTAAAGATCGCGGGCTACGACGCGGTTGAAATCACGATGGACATGGCCGCGCTTTCCAAGGCGGGAGGGAACGACGAAGCGACTAAAAAAGCCATGGAAAAACTTGCCGGCCCAGACGGCAAGCTGAGGACCTACTTGGCCGCTATCGACCCCAAGACCATTGCCTTTACGTATGTAAACCCAAAAAACATCGAGCGTTTGGCGACTAGTATCAAGTCCAAGGACGGCGGTTTGGTGGGGGACGCCGATGTCGCGGTGACGACCGGATTGCTCCCCACCGGGGGGCAGTGGGTCGGTTATCTCAGCCCTTCAGGCATGATAGATTTCGTTCGCTCAACGCTGGAAAATGCCGGACCGGCCGTGCCGAAGATTCCGATTCCCGACTTTCCCAAGACGCCGCCCATCGGGGCAACCGCGAAAATGCTCTCGATCGGCATGGAGACCCACCTGGTGGTCCCGGCCAAGGTGCTGACGGCTGGCGGACAATACTTCAAACAGTTCCAGGCCCCGCAGGGGGTCCAGATCCAAATCGCGCCGGGCGGACCAGGCGGCCCGCCGGCAGTGCCTCCCCCGGCAGCGCCTCCCAAGAAGCCACGCCGCCCAGCCAAGCCGTAGCGTTGATTTCAACGGGTGACCCCGTAGGGGCCCAGGAAGACTGGGGCGGTTTACAGGGTTTCCGACGTCCGATGGTGGCGCACGATTTCGCCTTCCACCATGTAGATTACGTCTTCAGCCACGTTGCATGCCATATCCGCCAGGCGCTCCAGGTGACGCGACACGCTGGTCAGCCGTAGCAGGGCCTCGGCCTGCGCGGGATGCAAACTGATCTGCTTTTCGATGGTGTCGTTGATGCCGCGACGCAGGGCGTCCACTTCGTCGTCCGCCTCCCGAATCCGATAGGCCAAGGCCGTATCCGCGTTGACCAGGGCGTCCAGACTGTTCTTGACCATCCATTGGGCCCGGGTCGCCATGTTGCGAAAATCGGCCGGCAAATCGATCCGTTCGCAATTTGTGAGAAACAACACCCGCTTGGCGATGTTCTTCGCCAAATCGCCCATCCGCTCCAGATCGCTGTTGATTTTCAAAACGGCCACGACGAAGCGCAAGTCGATGGCCACCGGCTGATAGAGGGCCAGAACCTTCAGCACCTCTTCCTCGACGTCGACCTCCATGCGGTCGATCTCGGCGTCTTCGTCGATCACGGCGCGGGCCAGGTTTCGGTCGCGATTGACCAGCGCGGAGACGGCTTTGGCGATGGCCTCTTCGACCAGCGTGCCCAGAAACAGAATTTTCTGCTTCAGCGCGTCGATTTGTCGTTGCAGGTGCCTGGCCATGGCGAATACCCACTGGGGGCTGTACGCGGTCATCCCGACAGTCGCCGCCACTCCTCCGTAGAGTGGACCAGGCACGCGTTGTAACTTATCGGCCGGCCTGCTTGAACTGCGTTTCCGGAAAAACCAGTTCGACGCCGCGGTTAACCGAACCTGCCGGTGATATAGTCTTCAGTTTCCTTCAAGGCGGGCTTCGTGTAAAGATCGCTTGTGGGGCCATATTCAATTACCCGGCCCAAATACATGAAAGCCGTGTAATCGCTGGTGCGCGAGGCCTGCTGCATGTTGTGGGTCACGATCAGTACGCTATAGGCGCCGCGCAACTCCTGGATCAGGTCCTCGATCTTGCCGGTGGCGATCGGGTCCAGGGCCGAGCAGGGCTCGTCCATCAGCAGCACTTCCGGCTCGGCGGCAATCGCCCGGGCGATGCACAACCGCTGCTGCTGGCCGCCGGACAACCGCAGGGCGCTCTCGTGCAGCCGGTCCTTCGACCTCGTCCCACAAGGCGGCCCCGCGCAGGCTCTGCTCGCACACTTCGTCCAGCAAGTGACGATCGCGTTGGCCGTCAATGCGCAGCGAATAGATCACGTTCTCGTAGATGCTCATCGGAAACGGATTGGACTTCTGGAATACCATGCCCATCCGCTTTCGCAATTCGATCACGTCGACCGTGGGCCCGTAGGTCGAGTCGCCGTTGAGCCGCATGTCGCCGGAGATGCGCACGCCGCTGATCAGATCGTTGAGCCGGTTGACGCTGCGCAGCAGGGTCGATTTGCCGCAGCCCGAGGGCCCGATCAAGGCGGTCACTTTGCCGCGGGGAATGTTCAGGCCGATGTTGAACAGCGCCTGTTTGGAGCCGTACCAGAGATTGAAATTCTGCACCTCGAGCACCGGATCTTCCTTGGCCACGCTGGCATGAATCACGGACTCGACCGTCTCTCCGCGCGCGATAGCCGCCAGCCGGCCGATCGACATCGGGGCAGCAACCAGTTCCGTGGAGTCTGCAACCGAGCCGTCACCACCCGCCGCTGTCACGGGATTAAAAGTGGATGCGACAGGCTTCCCTGGGCGAACTTCGGTCGATTGCGGAATACTCACCGGAAACTCTCCCTGACAAGACGGGATTGGATCTGCGAGGACCTTTTGGGCCCGTTCAAAAATGACTCGTCACGAAACGCCGCCGCAAACGTCCCCGCAGCCAAATGGCCGTCACGTTCAAGAACGTGATGATCGCGATCAGCAGGAGAGTCGTCGTGAATACCATCGGTTTGGCCGCCTCGCTGTTCTGGCTTTGAAACCCCAAGTCGTAAATATGAAATCCCAGGTGCATGAAGCTTCGCTGCGCATGGACGAACGGGAAAACGCCGTCCACGGGCAACTGCGGCGCCGATTTGACGGCACCGACCAGCATCAGCGGGGCCACTTCGCCCGCCCCCCGAGCCATCGCCAAAATCATCCCCGTCATGATACCAGGAAGAGCCCGGGGAAGCACAATCCGCTGGATCGTCTGCCATTTGCTGGCCCCGCAGGCATAGGAGCCCTCGCGCATCGAACTGGGCACCGCCGCCAGAGCCTCTTCGGTCGTCACGATCACCACCGGCAGGGTCAACAGCGCCAGCGTCAACGAGGCCCAGAGCAACCCCCCGGTGCCGAACGTCGGACGATTGACCGCCAAAGCGGTACTAAAAAACAACTGGTCGACCTCCGCGCCAACGACGTAGCAAAAGAACCCCAAGCCAAATACGCCGAACACGATGCTCGGCACACCCGCCAGGTTGTTGATCGCGATCCGCACGGCGCTGACGATCGGCCCGGGCTTCGCATATTCGCGCAGATATAAAGCCGCCAGCACGCCAAATGGCACGACGGCCAAGGTCATGACCAGCGTCATGACCACGGTGCCGAAGATCGCCGGAAACACGCCCCCTTCGCTGTTGGCGGCCCGCGGCTCGTCGCATAGGAACTCCCGCCAGCGACTGAGAAACAATCCCAGTTTGTCCGGGCAGCGAAAGCTGATTGGCCGGATAAGCCCGCACGATCTCATCCAGCGAGAGGGACTTTTCCTCGCCGCTGGCAGTTCGCAGCCGCAACTGGTAGCGGGCATTCTCCTCGTTGAGGCGTTGGATCTTTCCGGTAACTCGAGCCGCCTCCGCAGCTTGCCAGGCTTCAAACTCTGCCAGTTCCCGCTCGCGCGGCCTGGTATTGTGCCGAGTCGGTTCCATGCGCCAATTCCGCCTGCTTGAGGTTCAACTCCGCCTCGTTACGGCGGCGATTGATTTCTCCGGCGACATAGTGCTCCAGCTTTACCCGTTCCCGCCAACGTCGCGAGCGCCGGGCCATGAAACTCCAAGTACCTGGCCCAAATCTCCGCCGGCTTGTCGGCCTTGACCTGGCCGTCAATCAAAAAGGCCTCGGGCGTGCCGTAGAAACGGCCCCAGTTGAGCCTCTCGACCACCAGCGCCCACTCGGGCTCCATTTCCAATGCGATCTGCTCGTCGTCGATCCAATGAAAGTGGGTACCCGTAAGTTCGAAGTTGCCGGTCCGCAGCAACTCCCGATGCACTGGCGCCGTGAGAGACGCCTCCGCAGGCAATTGGGCACCGTGATGCGCCGGGAGGGCGGCGGTCGATTCGGGCCGAAACTCGTCGTGGCGAGTGACTTCGCCCAGATAGGCATGTCCGTCGCGGGTTTCAATCCGCACCACGGGCACCGGCCAAAACGTGCTCAAGCCCTGCGAGACGACAAGGCATAACAAGCCGCAGATCATGGCCAGCGACACCGCCAAACAGCCGCCGGTCAGCCAAACCATCGGCTCCCCCTGAGCCGACAACGAACTGGCCGACTTGGCGCGCCGTTGGCCGAAACTACGCCGGGGCGGAACACTACTTGGCAGGCTGGCGACGATCGGACTCAGCGCCGGTTCAGAGCTCATAAGCCCTCCGCCGGAAACGCAAGCGAATACTTTCAGCCACCGTATTGAGGGCAAACGTCAACAAAAACAAGGTCAGCGCGGCCAGGAACAGCGTGCGATGGTGCGTGCTGTCGCGGACCGATTCCGGCATTTCCGTGGCGATCAATGCGACTCAAGGTTTGAAAGCCGTTGAACATGTTCCAGTCCATGATCGGCGCGTTGCCCGGCGCCCATCAGCACGATCATTGTTTCGCCGATGGCTCGGCCAAGACCGATCATGACCGCCGAAAACAGGCCGCTCATGGCCGTGGGAATGATGATGCGCATGGCCGTTTGCCAGGGTGTCGCTCCGGCGCCGAGCGAGGCCGAACGCAAGTGCTCCGGGACGGTCGATAGGGCGTCTTCGGCGATCGTGTACATAATGGGAATGATGGCGAAGCCCATCACGAAGCCCACCACCAGCGCGTTGCGTTGCACGTAGGTTCCCACGATGCCGCCCCGCGGATCGAATCCCAGCGCCGTCAGCGTCAGGCCCAGCAACCAGGCGGCCAGAATGGTCACCGCGACTCCGGACAGGAACTTCACAAAATCGACCCATGCCCAAACCGTGCGGCTCCAGCCGTGACCGAGGCGACGCAACGCGAAATTCAACCGCCGCGTCATCAGCAAGGCCATCCCGACGCCGCACAGCGGCGTTAGCAGGACGATCCAGCCGCCCACCGGATTCGGCACCTGCCCGTCCAGCCAACCGCGAAAATCGCCCCCAAACAGTACCCGCTCGAACAGTGGCCCCGACATCAGCCCCACGACGATGCCCAGCGGCAAGGTCGCGCACGTCCACCAAAATCGCCAGCGGGCCCCCAGCAGGCTCCAGTGTTGCGGCAGCAATTGCCACAAGTAGGCCCCCAGCAGGAATGCCAGTGGGACCGTGAAAAAGCAAGCAATCATCGACGGTACGACGTGTTCGACAAACGGCGCCAACACCAGGCCGGCCAGAAAGCCCAGCACCACGCTGGGCAAGCTGGCCATCATTTCGATCGCCGGCTTGATCTTGGCCTTAGCGCTGGGCTGCAAAAACTCGCTCGTGTAAATCGCCCCGCACAGCGCCAGCGGTACGCCGAACAGCATCGAATAAAATGTCGCCTTGAGCGTGCCGAAGACCAGCGGCACCAGGCTCAGCTTCGGCTCGATATCCTCCGAGCCGCTGGATGACTGCCAGACGTAGCTCGGGGCCGTGTAGCCTTCATACCAAACGGGCCGGAACAACGAGCCGAAAGTCACTTCGGGATAGCCCGGCTCGATACTCCAGTTGGCCATCCGCCGCTCGGTCAACACCACCAGGCCATTGTCACGAGGGGCAATCGCCAAGGTCGTTATCGGGCAGCCGTCGTTCGAACTGCGCCTGCGCGACGAGCCGCTCGTTGGTGAGATAGTACATGCGGATATCGCCCCCGGCATCTCCCACCGCCATCGTCCGACGGCGGGCCGACGGGGCCAGCGCCGTGACTTCCACGCCCGTGGGCGGAAACTCGTGGGCCGCCACGAGCAGGGCCCCGTCGCTGGTTTCCGTTCCCTCGGGCTTGATCGCGAAACCAGGCCCGCACCCGGCCTTGCGAATCGCCGCTGACGAGCGTGGTTTTGCCGAGGGCGAATTCCAGCGCCGTCAGCCGGACCGTCGGGTCCGCCACCAGACTGCACTTCTCGGCCAGGCGCGGGTTCTTTGGATCGGCCGTGTCGAAGCGGAGCAAGGTTCCGTCGGACCATGCTGCGTAGACGTTGTCCCCCAACCCCGAAAGCAGCAGGTAATCGGGGAGGGGGCGTTCGGGCGCGGCTTCCTTAAGGGGTATTGGGCTGAGTTCACTTTCCAACTCCGCCTCGCCGGTCAGCAGGTTCTCGCGGCGCGTCACGGAGACCAGATGCAATTGCCCGTCTTCGGTCAACAGGCTCAATAAGGGTCCTTCGGATCGCTCGGAAATGTCCAACCGCCGGATGCCGGAGGTAAGCCCCAGGGCCAAGGGCTCGGTTGTCTTGGCCAACAGTCGCTCGACCCGTAACTGATCGCCGGCTGTCCTGGCGAGCAATCCATGATCGTATTCTCTGAGTTCGCCCAGCGGCAGGCTGCGGAGATTTTTCGGCAGTTTTTCGGCCGGAATGAACTCGGTCACAAAGTCAATCGTCCCCAGACGTACCGTGCCATTGCCGAAGCCAAAGGCTGCCTTAGTCCCTCCGGTGTCGAAAGCCGCCGCAGAGAGGCCCTGGCCGACTAAAAACTTCTGCTGGTCCACTTGTTGGCCGTTATCCAGCCGTAGCAAACTGACACTGCCATCGGGTCCCAATACGCAGGCGGCGCTCTCATAGTCATCGATCTGCAATCGCAGTGGACGCGGCTCGGTCCAGTCGAAGCCGTGTTGCGGCCCGACCTTGGCCGGCAAGAATAGCGGGACCACCACATAGACCAGGAAAATACAGACCATCGACACGGCCAGAACCGTGCCGATCCCACCAGTGACAATTAGCCAGCGGGACAGGCGATCCGCCCAACGCACCGCCGCGCGAGTCTTGCGCTGACGTCGCTTTCCCGAAAAAATTGGGGGACTCATAGAGCACGTTCACCAGCAGACCAAAACGACAGGGGCGACGACCTGCTCCCCCCACCCATAGCATTACCAGACCGTTTGGCACTTGTGTCAACGAATCCAGCGAGCAAGGCGCGAGACAAAAAACCCAGGGACGGCAGTCCCTGGGCTTTAGCCGTATGCATATCGCCACGATACGTTGACTTCGGGGCCGCAAGGGCGTGACGGACGCGGCTTATTGCCCGAGTCCGACGCTTAACAGAGCCTTTTCCCGAACTTTTGGCGGTACGGGAAAGAACCCTTCCTTGACGACATCCTGCTGACCTTCGTGGCTGAAGGCGTACTTGATGAATTCGCGCTTCAAAGGATCCAACGCACTCGCAGGCTTGTAGTTTACGCTAAGCAGCAGGAAGCGTGACAGTGGGTATTTGCCACTGTATGCGTTCTGCACCGCGGCATCAACGAACTCGGCCGATTTGTCGGACAGAGGCACCGTGCGGACGTCAGCCGTTTTGTAGCCGATGCCGCTGTAGCCGATGCTGTACTTGTCCTCCGCCACGCCGCCGATCACCGCGGAACTCCCCGGTTGTTCTTTCACCGAATTCCTGAAGTCTCCCTTCTTAAGGACGTGCTCCTTGAAGTAGGTGTAGGTTCCCGAGGCGGCGTTGCGGCCATACAAACTGATCGGCTTATTGGCCCATTCGCCCGTCAGGCCTAAGTCGCCCCAGGTGCGGATTTCCGACTTGTAACCCCGTTTGCGAGTTTCAGAAAAAATCGCATCCAATTGTTGCAAGCTCAGCCCCTCAATGGGGTTGTCTTTGTGGACGAACACTCCCACCATGTCTACCGCGGTGCGCAGTTGTGTCGGCTTGTAGCCGAACTTCTTTTCAAAGACGGCGATTTCGTCGCCGTTGACTTCGCGGCTCATCGGGCCGAAGTCCACGGTGGCTTCAATCAAGGCCGGCATGGCCGTGCCAGATCCCTTCCCTTCAATTGACGGCTGCACGGCCGGATACATCTTGCGAAAACCCTCGGTCCAGATTGTCATTAGATTGACCATCGTGTCTGAGCCGGCACTCTTAATCGTACCGGAAACGCCTTGGACCGGCTCATAGTGGGGGATCGACGGATCCACGGTCACAGCGTTGGCGGGTGCCTTGGCCGCGGCATCGGCGCCCCATGCCGTGGTGATCGCTGCTGCCCCCACGGTCGAAACCAAAACAGTCCCGATTGCCCAATACCAATTAAATCGCTTGCTCATAGTGGCATTTCCTGATTGGTTGATGTCTCACTTTTGGGGATATCTATAGGAGATAGAATGATAAAGCATGAATGTTAGAAGCATGTTAGCGTGCTGCGAGGAAAGCTTTGGGGACGTGGAACCTCCTGAGGTAATCTCCCGGTGGGAAGAGGGTTTGTTTGGCTTTATCCGTCGTAGGACTTTAGACTTTGGGCTTCGGACTCTAGACTGTACGACTATGACGCGCATCGTGCTGGCCATGTCTGGGGGGGTCGATAGCAGCGTGGCCGCCTGGCTGCTTCGCAAGGCTGGCCACGAGGTGATCGGCGTTTTCATGCGCCACGGCGCTCCGGTGGCCGCCGCCTGCTCGACGGAAACGTCCCCAAAGCATGTCCATCTGCCGGTGATCGACGCGCGACCTGGACACAAGCAGGGCTGCTGCAGCGCCAGTGATGCCGACGACGCTCGCCGGGTGGCCGCACAGTTGAAAATTCCCTTCTATGCGCTGGACTTCCAAGAAGAATTCGGGGAAATCATCGACTATTTTGTCGCTGAATACAGCGCGGCCCGCACACCCAATCCCTGCGTCGTGTGCAACAACTGGCTCAAGTTTGGGCGACTTTTCGACTATGCGGACAGCGTGGGAGCCAGGTTTGTCGCCACGGGACATTACGCCCGTCTGCTCAGTGGCCCCGCTGGGCCCGCCCTGTGCCGCGGAGTTGATGAATCCAAGGACCAGTCGTATGTGCTGTTCGGTGTGGCTCGTACTTTGCTTCCCCGCATGCTGTTGCCGGTGGGCGATTATCGAAAGGACGAGATTCGCGAATTTGCCCGGGAGCTGGGCATGCGGGTTGCCGACAAGCGCGACAGCCAGGAAATCTGCTTCGTACCTGACAACGATCATGCGGCTTTCATCCAACGCTACCGCGGCGCGGCGGACAGCCATGCAGGCGGCGGTGGTGAGCACCGCGGCGGCGAGATTGTGACCACGGACGGGCAGGTCGTGGGTCGTCACGACGGTCTAGAACGCTTCACGATCGGCCAACGAAAGGGGCTGGGCATAGCATTCGGTCAGCCGCGGTTCGTGGTCCGCCTGGAAAGCGATACGCGCCGCGTGGTGATCGGAACTCACGAGGAATTGGGCCGCAGCAGCTTGTGCGCCGACCGTACGAATTGGCTGGCCGACGAGCCGACCGGCCCCTTTCGATGCCTGGTGAAAATCCGTTACAACAGCCGACGGGTGCCGGCAACGGCCGAAATCCTCCCCTCGGCCCGCCTAAGGCTTGATTTCGACGAACCGCAATTCGGCGTAGCGCCCGGGCAAGCCGTCGTGTGCTACGACGGTGAACAACTGCTCGGCGGCGGTTGGATTGAGTCGTCCGTCGGTTGAGTTGTACGTCTGAGTCGTCCGTCGGCAGCGTCATCTGTCAGCATCGAAGTCCCTGTGTTTAGCCCGCTGCTTAGCCCGTGCTAGCCCCCGGCGATCTGCCAGGGGTTCCCGGTGCAAAGGCCGCAAGCCGCTCGGTGATCATGCCCAAACCGCTTGAAATCATGGAAACTCATCTACCCGAGCCATTGGTCTGGCTAACGGACGTGACGATCGCGGGCAACGAGTTGTGGCGCATTCTGGCCCTTTTTCTGTCGCTGTTGTTGACCTTGGTTGCCGGCCGTTTGCTGCGGTTCTTTCTTGGGGTACTGGCCGCGCGTCTTGAGCCCCACCAGGTGCTGCTATCCGTCGCGATGAAAGCACTCGCCAAATCGTGCGTTTACTTGCTGGTGGTACTGGGACTCAAAGGGGGCATGGAGTTTCTTTATCTGCACCCGACGGTCAACTCGATCAGCGATACCATCACCACCGTCCTGGTGGCGACCGCCGTGGGTTACGTGGCTTACACGATGGTCGAGGTTGTCGACACGTGGCTGCAGCGCATTTCCCAATCGGCTTCCAGTCAAATGGACGAAATGCTGGTGCCCCTGGTGCGCACCAGCCTGAGGGCCACGATCGTTATTCTCGTGATCGTGCAAATTATGACCATTGTCAGCGAGAGACCCCTCACCTCAGTGATCGCAGGCTTGGGTATCGGTGGGTTGGCTATTGGTCTGGCGGCGCAAGACACCATCAAGAACGTTTTCGGCTCCGTGATGATCTTCGGTGACCGCCCCTTCGAATTGGGTGACGAGATCATCGTGGACGCCTTCCGCGGCAATATCGAAAAGGTTGGGATGCGGTCGACGCGCTTTCGCACCGGCGACGGATATCTGATCACCATTCCGAATGGCGAATTGGCGAATAAGACCATCGTCAATGTCAGCCGCCGGCAAAGTCTGGTAAGAAACCTCAATCTGCCGCTCAGCTACGAGATGCCTCCCGAAAAGGCCCAGCGGGCCGTGGCCATCGTCAAAGAAATCCTCGCGGGACGCCCCGAACTGGATCCCCAATCTCCGCCGCACGTTTTCCTGAGTGACTTGGCCGCTACGTCCATGACGTTGCTAGTCAACTACCTGGTGTCGCCGCCCGATTGGTGGCGGTTCGTGGCGTTCAATGAATCGGTGAACCTGGAGATCTTGCGGCGATTCCGGGCCGAGGGAATCCATCTAGCATATCCGGCTCAGACGATTTACTTGCGGTCGGACGACGCCACCGATTCCTTGCGGTCAGACAACGCTGCCCAGGCTGATGCTGCCCACTCAAAGTAATCCGCCGGAACGAAGAGTTTTTTATCAGGAAGGCAGGAAAACAGGAAGGAGGGAGACGAAAGGACAGGAAGTCGCGCGTGCCAAACCCCAGGGCTTCCAAGCTGGTCGCTCAGTACTATTCCTCGCCAACCTTCAGGCCTTCCTAAAAAAAATCATTCTCTTTGTATTCGCGCATTCCCTCGGTCGCGACACTGCCTTCCCCTGTCCCTCCGTGGTATGCTAGGACGGTTGTAGTGGAGGGTGACAAACCATGCCCACGGGCTCTTCCCCCTGGGTTCGACATACGAGGTTATGCGATGCCTGCAGAATCGGTTTTGTTGTTGGCGCAGGGTGGGGCGGAATTTGCCCGCTTGTGGTACGTCCTGCCGGCGTTCGCGCTAATCGTGTTCGTCTTTGTGTTCGTAATTGTCGTGCTGGGCTACGGCAAGCTGTGGTTCCAGGCCTATATGTCGAACGCGCGCATCCGCATGGACCAGCTAGTGGGAATGAGCCTCCGACAGGTCAATCCCCGGGTCATCGTGCAAGCGAAGATCATGGCCATGCAGGCCGGCTTGGAAAGCGACTCGAAAAACGGCATCTCCACGCGCCGACTCGAGGCCCACTACCTCGCGGGAGGCAACGTGCCCAACGTCATCAACGCCATCATCGCTGCCCATCGGGCCGACATCGATCTGGATTTCGATCGGGCTGCGGCGATCGACCTGGCTGGCCGCGACGTGCTGGAAGCGGTCCGCACGAGCGTTTATCCCAAGGTCATCGATTGCCCGGACCCGACCAATAGCAATTCCAAGAAGTCGACCCTCAGTGCGATCGCCAAGAACGGCGTTGAGCTTCGCATCAAGGCCCGCGTCACGGTGCGCACGAACCTGGCCCAGTTGATCGGCGGCGCCACCGAAGAGACGATCGTGGCTCGCGTCGGCGAGGGAATCATCACCTCGATCGGCTCCTCCGAAAACCACTTGCTAGTGATGGAGAACCCGGAACGCATTTCAAAGGCGGTGCTGGAGCGCGGGCTCGATGCGCACACGGCTTTCGAAATCGTCTCGATCGACATTGCCGACATCGACGTGGGAGAGAACATCGGGGCCCGGCTGCAAGTCGATCAGGCCGAGGCCGATACCCGCGTGGCCCGCGCCAGGGCCGAGGAGCGGCGTGCGATCGCGATTGCCCGCGAGCAAGAGATGCGTGCCCGGACGGCAGAAAATCGTGCGCGATTGATTCTGGCCGAAGCCGAGATTCCGATGGCCATGGCCACGGCGATTCGCGACGGCCATTTCTATCCGCGCGCGGGGAAAACAACGGTCGCGGCAAGCCGAGTGCCTAGCCTCTGGGCGCCAGATTCGCAGCCCCAACGGGGCGCATTAAGGCTTGCCCATCAGCGCGTATAGCCGCCGACTTGCCGTACGCCGGTTGTCACCGGAGCGTTTCGCACGTCGTCTCGCACCTGGCGGTCGGTCGAATTTGGAGCTGCTTCCTGCGAGCCGGTGCGGAACGGCTTATGGCTGTGATACAGCGCCAGCCGCTTTTCTTGCGTCGGCCGCGACTTGGCAGGTGCGCCCTTCACGGCCTGTCGCTGGACGCGTTCGGCGGCGTCGAACTTGCCGGCGTTGGCCAGGGCCGCCGCCCAGGTAGCCAGGTAACGATGGTCCTCTTGGCCATCGAGTTCGATGGCCAATTTCGCCGCTACGACGGCTTGGGCCGCATTGCGATACAGGGGATTGGGGCACGTGGCCAGCAGCCAGGCCATGCTCTGATGAGCCCGGCCCAGGTCGGGCCGGATCCGGATCGCTGCGTCATAATCGTGGGCCGCCGCGCTGTAATTGCCCACCGCCGCGTAGACATCGCCACGATTGAGATGCGCGGCGGCGCTTTTCGGATCCAATTTCAGCGTCGTATTGAAGTCGGCCACGGCCTGCTTGTAATGTCCCATCCGAAAGTGTGCGTGGCCGCGGCTATTGAAGACTCCCGCATCGTCCGGCAGCAGTTTTGTCGCGGTGTCGTAGTCCGCCAGGGCGGCTTCGAAGTCGCCCGACTCGCAGCGCGTTTCGCCGCGATTGAAATAGGCGGTGGCGAAGTCGGGGTTGAGCTCGATGGAGCGGTTGAAGTCTGCCAAGGCTTTGGCATTCTTACCGAGCACCGCATAGTTCACGCCCCGGTTGTGCAAGGCGCGCCACGACGTGTCGTCCAGTTCCACCGCGGCATCGAAATCGTCGAAGGCCTGGTCGTCGCGCTCCGCGACCGCATGAATCTCGCCCCGGCGATTGTGGGCCCACGACATGAGTTGATGCGCATAAGTGGCCGTTGCCGATTTGACGCCGGCTTGCAGCGCGTCGCGGCAAAGATCGATCGTCTCCGAGAAGCCGGACTCGTCCTTGGCCGTGCGCGATTTGGCATAGGCCTGCATGACGAGCGCCTTCCCCGGTTCCGCCTCGCGGAACACGGCCGAGTCTGGTGCGTCGGCGCCAAGCGGTTGCGTGCCCGCTGCCTCGGTGTTTTTTGGCATCGAGGCAACGCGGGGCGCATCGCCGGCCTGGGCACCTGTCGACGATTTGCGCCAGCGGCGTCCGCGTGATTTCGCCGAGGCTTCCGGTTCGCCGGTATTCAGCGATCCTGGAGGCTCTGGCTCCGGCGCGATTCCGACCGGTTCGAGCTGCGGTCCGTCGTTCGGCGCGGCCTGCAACGCAGGACCGGAAGTCCCACGACGGTAAACTTCCTGTGCGAAAAGCTCAGTCGCCTGCCCCGACAGGGCCAGTAAAACTCCCGCCGCAAGCAGACAATGGCCCGACCGGGCCCTCGAAAAGCTGGCCATAAAGTTCGTCCTCCCTGACGAATAGTGATTTGTTCGCAGTGGTTCGATCCTCAAGGCGATTCCCGAATTTGGAAATCCCCAGGCGGCGTAAACCATTCGTTATCCATGTGGCTCGGTCATGCTCCACGGGTCGAGTGCGTCGCGCAGCACCTCGGGCGGCAGCACCTTCTGTTCTTCGCACAACTGCCGGATCGTCTTGCCGGACTTGAAAGCCTCTTTGGCCAGGGCTGCCGCACGCTCATAACCAATGTGCGGGTTCAAGCTGGTGACCATCGACAAACTCTTTTCCACCGACGCCTCGCAAGCCTCCGGGTTGGCTGCCATTTCGGCGGCACAGAAATCGACAAAGGCCTGGCTGCCGCCGGCCAACAGCGAGATGCTTTCGAGCGTTGCATGGCCCATCACCGGCATCATGATGTTCAACTGGAACTGCCCTCCCGCGGCGCCGGAGAGGGCCACGGTCTGGTCGTTGCCCATGACGCGGGCCGCCACTTGCATCAGGCTTTCGCACATTACCGGGTTGACCTTGCCCGGCATAATCGAGCTGCCGGGCTGGCGATCGGGGAGTTTGAGTTCGTAAAAGCCACAACGCGGGCCCGAACCCAGCCAGCGGATGTTGTTGGAGACGTTGAACAGCGTGCTGGCAATGGTTCGCAATTGACCGTGACATTCGACCAGGCCATCACGCTGTGCGTTGGCCTCAAAGTGGTCCTTCGCCTCGACGAACCCGATACCCGTTTCGGTGGCCAATACCTGCGCAACGCGGCGGCCGAACTCCGGGTGCGTGTTGATGCCCGTGCCGACGGCTGTGCCGCCGACCGGAAGTTCCAGCACGGCTTCTTGGGCCCGGCGAGCACGATCGATTGATAGCCGGATCTGCCTCGCGAAGCCGCCAATCTCCTGGCCCAGTCTCAGCGGCGTGGCATCGGCCAGATGCGTGCGGCCGATCTTGATGATCTTGTCCCACTCGGCTGCCTTGGTCTCCAGTTCGGTTGCCAAACGATCAAGAACCGGGACCAATTCCGCTTGAATGGCCAGCGCGACCGCCACGTGAATAGCGGTGGGAAACATGTCGTTGGTGCTTTGTCCCATGTTGACGTGGTCATTCGGATGGATTGGCTTCTCCGGCCGAAAGCGATCGCCGCCGAGCAGTTCGATGGCCCGATTGCTGATGACCTCGTTGGCATTCATGTTGCTGGAAGTGCCCGAACCGGTCTGAAACACGTCGATCGGAAATTGGTCGTCAAATTTTCCGGAATAAACTTCGCGGCAAGCGGAGAGGAGCGCGGATACCTGTTGATCGTTCAGCCGATTTTTGCCCGTGCTGGTCAGCTTGCCCAAATCGCGATTGGCTACCGCGGCGGCATATTTGACAAGCCCGAGCGCATGCACCAACTGCGGTGGCAGCCGCCACCCCGACACGGGAAAGTTCTCGACGGCCCGCTGGGTTTGGGCGCCGTAGTAGGCCTGGGCGGGGACGCGCACGTCGCCCATGGAATCGTGCTCGACGCGAAATTCAGGACTCATGCTGACACTCAAGACGGCGCAATCCAAAGTACTGATGATGAGGGGCCCAGACAAAGCTGTTCGCACTCGGCGCAAGCAGCCACGAATCAACAGCCGACGATCAACCCGCTGAGTTGGCGGGCTCAATAATACAGGTGGGGCCGGTTTTCCAAAAGGCCGACCTGTCTCGCCAGCTTACCTGGATTTTCCAAAACATGACCGCGGTCGCCCAACGTCGGCCACTGACGAAACTGGATCGGCCTGATGGCATCAGGAAAGCCCAGAACACCAAGGATTTTTATCAGGAAGGCAGGAATAAGATCGGAAGTTGCCAAGTTGCCCCAAACGGTTTCCTCGCGGCGTTTCCCTCCTTTTCCTGTTCCTTTCCTGCATTCCTTATAAAAAATCTGTCTTATGCATTCAGCGGCGCTCGCGGGCGTAGCGAATTCGGCAGCCCCGGGCGACTGTCTCGGCCGTGGCCGGCTTGGTCCCCGCCAGGGCCGCTGCGACGGCCGGTTCCAGGTAATTGTGCTTTACTTCGGCCGGATTGCTGTTGTCATCCATGCCTCCCATGTAGGCGATTTTCCGATCAGCGCCCAGCACAAAGAACTCGGGCGTGAAGGTGGCGCCATAGGCTTTGGCAATCTGTTGGCTTTCGTCGTAGATGTACGGATAGGGGTAGCCCTTCTCTTGGGCCCGCTGCTTCATTTTTTCCAAGCTATCTTCAGCCACGCGATTGACGTTGATTGCCACCACCGCCAGCTCGGCCGCATGTTGCTTGGCGAAAGCGATAATGCGGTCCTCGTAGTCCCCCGCCACGGGACAGCTATTGCAAGTGAACACCACGACGACCAGCTTCTTATCCTGCAGGTCGGAGAGCGAATGAGATTTGCCGTCGGTGCCCGGCAAGTTGTTCCAGGCAGGGGCGGCATCGCCGATGTTCAAGGTTGGATTGTATTCGCCGGCCAGAACGCACCCAGCCGCCAAGGCCACCATCAGACCGAGCACGATTCGAAGCATGCGAACCCTCGCGAATAATGCAGGATGAACCAAAAAACGACACCACCAAGGCTGCTTTGTAGCATTCCATTTACTAGCGGAACTTCACCATATTCGTAAAGATAGCGAGCGTCAATCAGTGGTTATTACAGCCGCCACCCGCGCAAGTGAGAATGAGTCGGGCGGAACGAGACTTGCCATTGGAAGGGCATGCATGGATCAGGACCAGGAACACTTGCGGTTGCTGTCGATCTTTCACGACGCCGCGGGTGGTAATGACGACAATTTGTGGGCTCGCTAAGGTAACGGCCTTGGGCCCGCTGCTGAATCGTCGTGTGCAGGCCGACGCCCTGCAAAAACTCTTCGCCGCGCTATTGCTGGCAGTCGCCGCCCAAATGATGTACCGTGCGGTACAGGGATGACAATTCCAATGGCAAATCGGAACGTTCAGAAAAGCAATTCTACGTTAACGTGAGCAGCAGTCATGGGTATGGAAACTCAAAATCCGAAGGCCGAAGTTCATTGGCTGGAAAAATGGGTCCATTACAGCCTGCTGGCTGGGCTGATGTTGAGCGGCCTGTTGCTCATCACCGGCCTTGCGGTCGTGTTAATTCGGCATGAAGTTCGACCGGAGGGTCCACCCATGCCGTTGAAGGTGATCATCCGCGGGGCTTTCTCCGCCGATGGCGTCGCCTGCCTCGATTTGGGATTGCTCGCGCTCATGCTAACTCCGGTGCTGCGGGTTTGCGTGCTCGCAGTCGGCTGGAGTCTGGCGGGTGAACGACGTTTTGCGGTCGTGGCCGTGACGGTGCTGACGCTGCTGGGCATCAGCCAGGCCTTGGGATTCGGATAGGATCCACGCCACGCAGTACGCCAGGCCACACGCGAACAAGGAATGCAGGATGTAAGGAAAGGAAACGGCAGGAGTCAACAACGAGGAAATCGCGGCCTCGCAACATCCCGACTTTTTTCCTGTCTTCTTCCTGCTTTCCTGCATTCCTTATTACAAATCTTTATTTAGGCGGCGTCGCGCGAGGGAGCCGACCGGCGGTGCGATTGCGGAAGGGGGATGGGGTGGCTAGCGTCGCCTTCCAAGGTAGCCAGGTAATTGGTCACTTTGCGGACGACGTCGGCCACGGTCAGTTGATGCTCGGCCATCAAGTAGTTGTAGCTGCCGCAATATTGTGAAAAACGGTCTTGAATGCCGACGCGGAGCACTCGCGTGGGGGCGTGCTCCGTCGAGATTTCCACGACTGCCGAACCGAGTCCACCGTAGATCGAATGTTCTTCCAGAACGATTACCGCCCGGCTCTTGCCGCAAATCGAGGCGACCGTGCCGGCCTCCAGCGGCTTGATGCAGGGGCGCTCCACACCGAGCTATCCGGCCACTGCTCGGCCGCCCGGAGCGCCGTGTGGACCATCGAGCCGGTGGCAATCCAAGTCAGTTCGCCGCGTCCTTTCCGCACACGCAGCATTTGTCCGGGCGCGATGACCGGCGGCGTGGCATGCACGGTGCCCAGGTCGGCTTTGCCCATTCGCAAATATATCGGGCTGTCCGAATTCAGCGCCAAGTGCATGCAAGCCTGCATTTCCGGACCATCCGCCGGCGACAGAATCGTGATGTTCGGCACGGCCCTGAGCGCGGAAATATCTTCGGTGCTCTGATGGCTGGTGCCCAAGCTGCTGTAGACCACGCCAGCGCCGTCTCCGATGAACAACACCGGCAGGTTTTCGTAACAGACGTCGATCTTGATCTGTTCCAAGGTCCGCACGGGCATGAATGCGCTGAGACCGTAAACGATCGGCCGCAAGCCGGCCTTGGCCATACCCGCCGCCACGCCGACCATATTCTGCTCGGCGATGCCGGCATTGAGATAGCTATCCGGACAGGCGCTGTGCAGTGGGTCGAACAGCGCGTAGCCATGATCTCCGGTCAACAGCACCACCCGTGGGTCGCGCTGGCAAGCGGCCACCAAGGCGTCGGAAAAGGCAGCTCTCATGCGGCAATTCGCTTTCTCGCCGGCTGGAGTTCAGCGATGGCTTGTTCGTAACGGTCCTGCGTCAACCGGGTGTAGTGCCAGCGATTGTCGCCTCCCATAAACGAGACACCGTATCCCTTGACCGTATTGGCCACCAACAGGCGCGGCCGCGGACCAGGCAGTTGTTTGAGTTCGGCCACGGCTTCGTCGAACGCCTGCTCGTCGTGCCCGTTGACGGTGCGCGTCTCGAATCCGAACGCGGAGAATTTTTCAGCGATGTTTCCCAGACGCATCACTTCTTCCGTGGTGCCCATGGCCTGGAAACCATTCGCGTCGACGATGATCGTGAGATTCGAGAGTTCGAAATGAGAGGCGAACAGGGCCGCTTCCCAGATCGCGCCTTCGTTGATTTCGCCGTCGCCGACAATGGCGAACACCTTCTGGTCGGTTCCCAATCGCTTGGCGGCCAGTGCCATGCCCACGCCCACGCTGAGGCCATGGCCCAACGAGCCGGAAGAGACTTCCAACCCGGGCACATGCGCGTCGGAAAGGCCCTTGAGCCGGGTGCCATCCTGGAAATAGCTGTCGATTTCGGCGTCCGACAGCCAGCCCAGGTCGTACATGCAGGCATATTGGGCCATCACGCCGTGCCCTTTGCTGAGCACCAGGTAGTCGCGTTGGGGATGCCGGCAATCATTGCCGGGATATCGCAAATGATTGCGATAGAGCACGGCCAGGATTTCGATCAAAGAAAACTGCGCAGGCAATATGCACGGTCGAACCGGAATACGCCATCCGTAGCACCGTGCGGCGCAATCTCTGGCAGTCGAAGTCGGGCATGGGAGATTAACTCCAAGTACGGAATTTGGAATGCGGAATGCAATTCAGCATTCCGTATTCCGCCTTTCTTACGCGGCGGTTCGCAGGCGTGGCCGGGCCGGGACGTCCCAAGTTTTCCAGGGAGCCTGATTATTGTCCCAAAGATCGTTGAGATGCTTGTAGTCGCGGCTGTTGTCCATCGGATGCCAAAAGCCCTCATGACGGAAGGCGGCTAATTCGCCAGCCTGCGCCAACCGCGACAGGGGTTCGTGTTCCAGCATCACGCTGGGGTCGTCGCTCAGCCAATTGAAGATGTCCCGGTGGAATACGAAAAAACCGCCGTTGATCGAGCCTTGGGTCTGGGCCGGCTTTTCCGCGAACTGAACCACTTCCGTGCCGCGCAGTTCGATCTCGCCAAAGCGTCCCGGCGGCTGTACCGCGGTTACGGTGCCGGTGCGATCGTGTGACCGATGAAATTCGACCAGGGCCGGAATGTCGACGTCGGCCACGCCGTCGCCGTAGGTGAGCATGAAATGTTCGCCGGTGATGTATTTTTCGATCCGCTTGACGCGGCAGCCCGTCATTGAGTTCAGTCCGGTTTCGACCAAGGTCACGCGCCAGTCTTCCTGACTCGAACTCCCGTAGATTTCAACGGTGCCCTGTTGGTTGAGGTCGACGGTGAAATCGGACTGGGCCAGGTGGTAATCCACGAAAAAGCGTTTGATGGCCCAACTCTTGTAGCCCAGGCAGAGCACGAAGTCGTTGTAGCCGTGCTGAGCGTAAGCTTTCATGATGTGCCACAAGATGGGTCGGCCCCCGATCGGGATCATCGGCTTGGGCAGATCGGCGTCGACTTCGCGAATACGCGTGCCCAATCCGCCGCAAAGAATCACAACTTGCACGGCATTCTCCCTGACTGGTGCTGAACCTTGGCGGGGCCTGATTTGTTGGTGCTGCATATACCCGCAGGCGTGCGAATGGGTCAACAGCGGTTTGCAAGTTTGGCCATTGGCGATGCCAGCCTCGGCAGCGATCCGCGGAAACTTTAGCGGAAGCTGAATCAAGCTTGCTTGGATTCGACAGCGCCGCTAACATGCCGCCCCGATTACGGCGCCCCGCAAGCACTCCCCAACAGACTTTCGGCCCGCAAAAGCACCTGGATCATTCGCCCCCCGAGCCTGTCATCCGATGAGCCTGGATGCCGAGAGTTTCCTCATGCCCGACACCGTAACCTCTGAGACGTGCCCGATTGGCTCGGCGAAGCTTGCCCCCCTGGGCGCTGGGCGCAGTCGCTCAAAGCGCACGCTGGCATGCTGGCGGTCATGGTTTTCGCCGTCTGGTTCCTGTCTCCCCTGCTGCAATCCGGGATGTACGGGGACGACATGGCAAACTCCTGCACCGCAGGCCTCATTCGGCTGGGCAATGGCCTGCTGAAGACCTGCATCGGAAATCACAATAAGGAATGGATGGATAACGGGCGTTTCTTTCCCGCGGCCGTAGCGATCACGTACACCGTTCACGCCATCCTGTTCACCGCTCTGCCTTATAAGGGGTTTGTGCTCTTCCTGGTCTTGTCCAATTTACTTGAGTTCTACTACCTGCTCCGTTGCTGGAGGGTGTCGCCGGGGATGGCCCAATTAGGCACCTTGTCGTTAGTGTTGCTGTTTCAAATGCGGCTGTTTCCGGATCCGCTGCTGTCCTTCACGGGCATCCTGCCGATCGTCGCGGGGCAGCTGTTGCTGTCGATGATTTGCCTGCAAAAGCATCTCGATTCGCGGCGTCTCGGTTGGCTTGTCGGCAGCGCGCTGATTTACGCCTCTTCGCTAGTCACTTACGAAATCAGCTATTTTTTTCTGCCGATTTACCTGGCGATGGCCTACGTCCACTGCGGCCACTGGAAAACGATGCTAGCTGTGACGCGGCCCCATTGGGTGACGGCCGCATTTCTGACCGCCTTTGTACTGGGATTGCGTTTTCATGTCGCCATGCAAGCCGATCATCCCTACCGCATCAACCTGGCCGCAAACTCGATCGTCAATGTGCTCTACCGTCAAAGCTCGGCGGGGCTGCCGCTGAGTTATGCGCTGATGAGTCCGTATCGTGACCAGCATTTGGCTCCCTGGCGATTGATCCGCCGATGGGACAACTGGGCGATGCTGTTGGCGGCGGGAGTGCTCACGCTGATCCTCGGGCGCGCTCCGCAAGGACACGGCAGGCGAACAGCGGCCGCCGCTACGAATTATATGGGCTGCCGGATGGACGGCTTGGATACTGCCCGGATTGCCGATTGCCTTTTCCGCGAAATACCAGAATTGGATCCATTTTACCGGCATCGGCTATTTGCCGGTCTATGTTCAATACCTCGGAGTAGCCTTGCTCGTGGTCGCGGTTCTGCTCTCGTTGGCAGCTAAGTATCCTCGGCACCGCCATCATTTGGTCCTGGCCTTGGTTGCGGCGAATGCGTGCGTGGCCATGATTCAATTCGACACCAACCGCAACGTGGTGGAAATGCTGGAGGCGTCGGTCGACAGCCGTGGCCGCAGGAACATGGAAGTGGCTTTGAGCGTCGGAGTCGCCGACCTCGTTCCGGCGGGGGCCACCATCATGACAACCACCTGGCATGCGTGGCTGTTTGACGGCCCCCCTCTGAGCAGCGGCCTGTTCACGCAGTTTTTGCGGCGCAGGGTTTACGTCGTCAATCACGACCTCGGACCCCATAAGCTCCGTTCGCTCAGCCAGCAATTGACACGCCTCAAGGCGCCCAGCTTCGTCACCGTCGAACGCGCGGCTCGACCGCGAGTCGGGCTACGTGCTGGTCGGCGCGCTGGAACCAGCATCCGCAGGGAGCGAGCACGAGAAACGCGGTATCCGACTTTTTCGGGTCTTCGTTCGCGGAACGCTGGCCTCGTCGGCGGAACCGATGGATCAAATTTGCGTCACGGGTTTACCCCTCGACGCGACATCTGAAACCGAGTGTCTTGACTCACAATCTGTTGATTTACAACGGATCAGCTTTAGCCAATTGACGCGGATGCGTACCGGCGCCGGTTGGGCCCTGTACGAAGGCAGCTTCCCACAAACGGCCGATGTGGCAACGGTCGCGTTGAGTTCGGGTGCAACGATGGCAGGCGAGGAGGCTTTGCCGGATCTTATTGATGCCAGGCCTTTCGCGCTGACATCCTCACGTCCCTAAGGAACGTCTATGACAGACGCTCAATGCCGCGAGATCAACAACCTCGTGAGCCACAATACGGAGTCCTCGCGAAGGAGCCTGCCGCGGCAAGCGGCCGCGTCTCTCAGAGCCCACGCCGGCATCGTCGCGGTGCTGGTCTTCGCGGCCTGCTTCCTGTCGCCGATGCTGTGGTCAGGTTTTTACTTCGACGACGTGAAGAATGCATGCACTCCAGGACATTTGCGTCTGCTCAACGTAAGCGTGGTGAAACTTTTCTTGGATTGCACTCGTGGGTCGATGCATAGTGGTCGCTGTTTCCCGGGGGCCTTGGGAATCACCTTTCTGATGCACGACATCTTCACCACCCCGGTGGCTTACAAGAGTTGCTTACTTGTCCTGACGCTGTCGAACCTGCTTGAGTTCTATTACTTGCTTCGTTGCTGGAAGGTGAATCGTCCGGAAGCCCAACTTGGCACCTTGGCCTTGGTGCTACTCATGCAGATGCGTGCCTTCGCCGATCCGCTGTTAAGTTTCGCTGGAATCATGCAGTTTGTGGTCGGGCAGTTGTTGCTGTCGATGATTTTCCTGCAAAAGTACTTTGAGTCGGGTCGCCGCAAGTGGCTGGCCGCGAGCGTGGGGATTTTCACCTCGTCGCTGGTGACTTATGAGATCAGTTATATGTTCCTGCCGCTCTATTTGGCGATTGCCTACGCGCATCTGCGGCAATGGCGACCCGCGCTGGCTGCGATGCGGCCCTACGTCTTCGCGGTCATCGTGTTGGCTACGTTTGTGCTGGGCCTGCGATTCAACGTTCGCATGCCGGACGACTTCCCGTACCGGTTCAGCCTGGCTCCTCCGATCGTCGCGGCAACCGCTTTGAAACAGGCCTCGGCGGCGTTGCCCCTCAGCTACGCGCTGCTGAGCCTGCATCATCCGCTGTACTTCGATGGGTGGCGGGCAGCGGGCCGGTGGGATAGTTGGGCGATGGCGTTGTTCGCCGGTGGGCTGACCTGGATCCTGCTACGGAGGATTCGCATTGGCCAAACGGCGGAGACGCGGCCGGCCTTTGGGCTGCTATTAGCGGCCGGGGGCATGGTTTGGGTTTTGCCGGGGCTGCCTATCTCCGCGTCGCCAAAGTATCAGGCCTGCGTTCAAGTCGGATTGGGTTATCTGCCGGTCTACGTCCAATATTGCGGCGTCGCGCTCATCATGGTCGCTGGCCTGTTGTGGTTTGCTAATCGAGTCCCGGCCCACCGAGCCAAGTTAGCCTTGGCCATCATTCTGGCAAACGTCGGCGTGGCTCTGTTTTCCTTCGACACCAATCGCCACGTGATCGGTGTTCTGGAGGCCAGCCCCAGCATTCGCGAGCGGCGGATTGTCGAGACGGCGCTGGGCTCTGGCCTGGGGGATCAGATTCCCGATGGGGCGACCGTCCTGACAACCAAGGGAACGACGCTCGGAGTGTTGCGCAGCGGCCCGCCTGTCAGCAGCAGTTTCGTCAGTCAGCATTTGAAACGCAAGGTTAACGCCGTGAGCGGTGTCCGGTGGCCCGGCGAGCGCTCCCTCAACGTGCAGCTTGACGGCCTGCCACTGCCGACATTCATCCTGCGGTGTCATAGCGAGGACGGCCACTCGGGATATGTACTTTTAGGCACGATTGACACGGACATTGAAAACCTGGACGAAGAGAATTTCGGCATGCGAACGTTTCGCATTTTCGTGCGAGGCACGCCAACCTGGCCGCCGGATGGCGCTGTGCCCAGCGCGGTCGCAGACGGCTTGCCCGTTGTCAGGGCTGCGGCCACGGGGGAAAGAGACGTACAACATCTGGACACGTCGCAATTAAAGCTATTGCGGAGCGGTCCCGATTGGGCCCTCTATGAAGGTCGCTTGCAACAGGCCCTCGACGTCGCCACGGTTGAAATGAGTGCGTTCTCAGCGTTGTTATGTCGTACGGGCGGTTTTACCGAGTCGCGCTGACGGGGTGCCCCCCGCGCGGTGGCCCGTATTCGCAGAAGGAACGTCGATGGCAAACGCTCGCATTCTTGAGACCGGCACCGCGGCGCCCGCGCCTCGCATTCTGCTGCGGCGCCTGGTCGATTGCATCAGGTCGCATGCGGGCTTCGCGGCGGTGCTGATTTTCGCCGCTGGCTTCCTCTCGCCGATGCTGCGATCAGGCTTCTATTACGACGATATCAAGAACTCATGCATTGCGGGCTACATCCAATTGAGTGAAACCAGCCTGGCGGCGATTATCGAGCAGTGCACGATGGGTGCCATGGAAACAGGCCGCTTTTTTCCCGGTGCCTTGGCGACCACATTCACGGTTCACTGGTTGTTCCCCGGCGCCATGGCCTACAAATGTTTCATCCTCGCGCTCACGCTCGTGAACCTCGCCCAGTTTTATGCCCTGCTTCGCTGCTGGAAAGTGAATCCCGCCGCGGCCCAGCTAGGCACCCTGGCCTTGGTCTTGCTGCTTCAGATGCGTGCTTTCGGCGACCCCTTGTTGGGCTTTGCGGGCATCATGCAGATCGTGATGGGACAGTTGTTGCTGTCCATGATTTGCCTGCAGCGGTATCTTGAGTCGGTGCGCCCGACATGGCTTGTCGCCAGCCTCGCGATTCATGTCTCGTCGCTGCTAACTTACGAAATCAGTTATCTGTTCCTGCCGGTGTACCTGACGATGTCCTTTGCGCATTACCGCCAATGGCGCCGAGCGCTGGCGACCGTCGGCCCTTACGCTTTGGCAATCGGCGTTCTGACCTGCTATGTGCTTGGACTGCGCTTCAGTGTGCCGATGGCGCGAGACTTCGCCTATCGATTCAGCCTGGCTCCGCCGGCTGTCGCCGGAACCGCGCTGAAGCAGGCGTCCGCTGCTTTGCCGCTCAGCTATGCGCTCGATGAGTCCTCACAGCAAGGAATACTTTGACGCGTGGCGGGTGGTGAGCCGTTGGGACAACTGGATGATGGCATTCGCCGCGGCGGCGCTGACCTACGCCCTGCTGCGCAAGATTCCAGGAGTTCAGGCGACGGGGCAGGGGCCACCGCTGAGGTTATTGTTCGCCTCTGGACTCATGATTTGGATTTTGCCGGGATTGGCCATTGCCGTTTCACCCAAATATCAAGCGTGCGTACTTACGGGGATCGGCTATTTGCCGGTCTATGTCCAGTATTGCGGTGTTCCGCTGATCGCCGTTGCCGGCCTGCTGGGGTTCGCCGGCAGATTTCCCGCCCTCCGCACCAGGCTGGCCTTGGCCGTGACCTTGACCAGCGCCTCGGTGGCCCTGATTACCTTTGATACCAATCGAAACGTCGTGGATTTTTGTCCCTCGACTTCCAACTGCCGAGGGCAACAGATTGTCGAGGAGGCACTGAACGCGGGATTGGCCGATAACATTCCCACCAGCGCGACCGTGATCACCACCAAGGCCGAACCGGTCGATCTGCTGGATGAGGGGCCGCCGGTCAGCAGCAGTTTCATGACGCAGTGTTTGCGGCGAACGGTCAACTCCATCAGCGAAGTGGGCGGGATCAGCGCAGGTCCCTCAGCGACCAGCTTGCCAGTTTGAAACCACCGACCTTCGTGCTTAGCGTCCATTGCGTGAACACCCAATCCGGATACGTGATTTTAGGCTCGATTGACCATGCCATTGCGCGTCCCGCCATTGAAGACCCGGCCATTGCGCAGCGCAGCGTGCGAAGTTTTCGCATCTTCCTACGGGGCATGCCGACGTCGGCGGCTGGCAAACACGCGGCCGGCACACTCGCCCCTTGGCGTGCCGACAGTGAGTCGCAGCAGGAGGACCGGCAGCGACAAGTGATCGATGTCTCGCAGTTGAGGCTCATGCGGACCGGGCCGGATTGGGCAATCTATGAAGGCCGTTTTTCCCGCCCGAGCGACGTCGCCACAGTCGAGTTGCGGATGAACTCCGCCGTGGCATGGCCGAGGCCGCATGAGCAACTTTCAATGGCCGACTCGGCCAGTGTCCCTGACGACTGAACGGCGCCTCGCGCCGTTAGCGAACCTTGCCAAGCAAGGATGATTTAGTCGAGCAAGGATGATTTATGTCTGGCGGGTTCACTTTCAATCCCCATCTTGCCCCGGCTATTGTCGCGGTTCATGTCCCCCTTCCTGCCGCGGTTCGTGGAGGCACCCACTTGATTTATCGCCATGTTTCGTTCATCGCCTTGATGAGTATCGTCTGCCTGGCGTGGTGTTTCTTTGTGGATTTGCAAATCGGCCTGGTCGAATCGTGCCGGGTGCTGGCGGGCCTTACTTGTCTCTGGCTGCCGATCGGTAGCCTGGTCTTTCTGCTGCTAAGAAACCGCTGCTCGGATATCTTGACGCGAGGCACGTTGAGCGCCGTCGCCAGTTACGGATTGACCACTCCCGCCTACGCCTTGTTCGGCGCTTGCGGCCTGGCGGTGCCGGGCTTCCAGTGGATGTTTTATGGTGCCCAAGTGCTGACCCTGCTTGGCGTCGTCGTTTATGCCGTAAGACACAAGCTGAATTGGCGGGCTGCCGACCCGCTGCACGGCTGGCGGAAACTCGATTGGACACTGATCCTGCTCATCGCGCTGAGCATCCTGGTGACCAAAGGCTATAAAGCCACATTTACGTTGCTGCCGGATCAGACTTCTCGCCGCTTGGTAATGCACGGTGACGCCACGTATCTTTCATCGCTCGCGTACGAGCTTGGCCGGCAGACTCCCGCGGTGCAGCAATCCGTCCGCTCAGGCATCAAAGAGCGTGCCTATCACATGTATCCGCACCTTACCGCGATGCTCGTCGCCCGCTATACCGGTCAGCCGGACATCTTGCAGGCGCTGACGCACTATCAATACACCGTGATTGAGGTACTGCTCTGCCTGACTCTTTTCTGCACGGTGCGCAGGGTGACTGGAAGCCGCGCGGCGGGATACTTTGCCGTGACGCTGATTTATATCCTGGCGATTCCGTTTCCAGCCATCGGCTCGCAGGCGGCCGGGTTTTGGTATTTCACCTGGTACCCGCATGCGACCAGCAGTCTTGAACCATCTTTGTTGAACAGCCCCCAAACGTATTGCGCGCTGCCGGTGGTGCTCGGTGCCCTCCTGTTCGTGTTGCAGTTCTCGATCCAAGTCTCCCAGCGGCGAGCCGCCGGAACGCTGGCGGTGCTGGTGGGACTCATGGCTGCCGCGCTGCTGCGGTTCCGCGTTCAATCGTTTTTGGTACTCTTTCCGGGTTTGATGGCGCTGTTCGGAATTGCCGCTTGGCGCCTGCGGCAGTGGAAGTTTTTGGCGGCCGGCTTTCTGGCGATGCTGGCCGTGGCCGTGCAATTGCTGGAAATGAAATTGCCCGTGTATTATCCGGCTTCAGCCAGCCTTCTGATTCACAACAACCATTTGGGGCGCGACTGCGTCTTGTTCAATAGCTGGCCGGGAGCCGGCTTGCTCCGCGTCGCGCTCGATTACTGCTTGTACCCCAGAGTCTTCGATTGGACCTGGCAAATCGTTTGTCTCCCGCTCTTTGCCCTGCTCAATATGGCGGGCCTGCCGCTGGCAATAGTCAGCGCGATTCATTGGTTCAGGCGACCTACGTGGCAAGCCCCGACCTGGGCGTATTCAGGCATGCTCGGCTGGTTGATCTTCGGCACCGCCATCGGCTCGACATGTCTCAGCACGCCGTACGACTATTGGTCGATTGGCGGACAGAGCTTGTTCATGATCGGCTGGTACCTGCTGCCGCTGCTGGCGATCGGGCTGTGGCAAGCCGGGCCGTTGCTGCCGCCGCGCATGCTGGCCTGCCAGCCGTACGCCCCGATCGTAGCTGCCTTGCTGCTGGTGGCGGCCTGCACCTGGCAGCGCACCCGCGAAAGGACTCCGGTGCAAGCCGCTCTCGGCCAGGGACCGATCATCTCCGGCGACGAATGGGCTGCCATGGTTTATATGCGATCCCATCTTCCGGCCGATGCCGTCCTGTTAACCAAGGTGTCCCATCATCCGATGGCGGCCTGCATGCTCAGTGGCATTGCGGGCCGAGCGAGCTTCTTGGAATATTTCTGCATGGGCGGGCCCCTTGGCGGCGGGCCCACCGATCAATGGTCCGGACGCGTCAAACGGATCGATCGCGTATGGAACGCCGACGACTCGGCGGCATTCGCGGCCGGGGTACTCGATACCGGAGCGACGCACCTGGTAGAGTACGCACAACATCCGCTCCGGTTGCATCCCAGCGATTGCTTGGAAGAGTCTTGGAGCAGTCCCAGTGGCGAGGTCAAGGTCTGGACGTTCCACGCGTCGCAGTCCGCGCGGAACGCAGCCCGCACCGCGCGAATCTGACCGACCCAGCCGGCGAGCCCTACCGGGCGTTCTGAACCGTTGTAAATGGCAATCCGTGCCGCGACGGTCGACACGTCGGCTAAAGCGCATTTTTCCCTCGGCGAGCAACGCTAAGCGCTGTCGGGCAACCGGATTCCAATAGCGCGAACCCGGCGCGAGCCTTTCGGGTCTGCCAATGGCGAGCCCCCAGGGCTGGCAATTTCCGGAAATCATGCCATCGACGGGCGGGGCCACGCCGGGGACGAACGGCGCGGAGACGAACGAAAAGTTGGAAAACTCATTTCCGCATACGGCTGGCCACTCCCTTGTCCGTGATGCCGCCGCCAACTATCATCAGGGGCTTGATTTTGCAGCGATTATCTCGGGAGTACGCGATGCGTCACGTGTTGTCGGCTGTCGTCCAGAACGTCCCGGGCGTGCTCGCCCACATTTCGGGAATGCTCGCCTCGCGGGGCTATAACATTGACAGCCTGGCGGTCGGCGAGACCGAAGATCCCGGCCTGTCGCGGATGACCTTTGTCGTCATGGGAGACGACAGCGTCTTCGAGCAGGTTCGCAAGCAACTGGAAAAGATCGTCACCGTCGTGAAAGTGGCCGACGTCAGTCGCCAGGATTACGTCGAACGCGACCTGATGCTGATCAAGGTCAAGTCCGCCTCCGGCGTGGAACGCAGCGAAATCAAAGAGCTTGCCGACGTATTTCGCGGCCGCATCGTGGACGTGGCGGCCGACGAAGTGATGGTCGAAATCTCCGGCCAGGAACGCAAAATCGAAGCTTTCATCGACCTGATGCGGCCTTACGGCATCGTCGAATTGGTACGCACCGGACGCATCGCCATGGTCCGCGGACCACGGCGGGAACAAGCCGCCAAAACGGCTTAGCAACCTGGAAAACGGCGCAGGAAATTCTTCACTCGCGGATGAACGGCGGTTAACTTTTCGGCAACTCGTCTCGGCGCCTGCGCCGAGGCTATCGAATTAACTCTGAAATTGCTTTTAGGAACTGACCGAAATGACCAAGATTTACTACGACAAAGACGCCGACCTCTCGCTGCTCAAGAACAAGACCATCGCCATCATCGGCTATGGCTCCCAGGGCCATGCCCATGCCCAGAACCTGCGCGACAGCGGCTGCAGCGTCATCGTCGGCCAGCGGCCCGGCAGCGCCAATTACGACCTGGCCAAGAGCCACGGCTTCGAGCCGGTGTCCGCCGAGGAAGCCGCCAAGCGCGGCGATCTGATCAACATCCTGCTGCCCGACGAGGTGCAGGGCGACGTCTACCGCGCGTCGATTCGTCCGCAACTTGGAGCCCGGCAACCTGCTGATGTGTTCGCACGGATTCAATGTCCATTTCGGACAGATCGAAGCGCCCCCCGGAGTCGACATGGTGCTGGTCGCCCCCAAAGGGCCCGGCCACCTGGTGCGCAGCGAGTTCGAGCGCGGCGGCGGCGTGCCTTGCTTGATCGCGGTGAGCGACGGGGCCAAGGAAGAGTCGCGGCAGTTGGGCCTGGCCTATGCCAAGGGGATCGGCGGCGCCGGCGCCGGCGTGATCGAAACCACCTTCGCCGAAGAAACCGAAACCGACCTGTTCGGCGAACAGGTCGTCCTCTGCGGCGGCTTGAGCGCCCTGATCAAGGCCGGCTACGAGACGCTGGTCGAAGCCGGCTATCAGCCCGAAATGGCCTATTTCGAGTGCATGCACGAAGTGAAGCTGATCGTCGACCTGTTCTACCAGGGCGGCCTCAACTACATGCGCTACAGCGTCTCGAACACGGCCGAATACGGCGACTATACCCGCGGCCCGCGGATCGTCACCGAGGAAACGAAGAAGGAGATGAAGCGTATCCTGGCGGAGATTCAAAGCGGCGAGTTCGCCCGCGAGTGGATTCTGGAAAACAAGGCCAACGCCCCGCGGTTCAAGGCCATTCGTCGCCGCGAGCGTCAGCACCCGATCGAAGAAATCGGCCGCCGGCTGCGACGGCTGATGCCGTGGATCAAGGCCAAGGAAGTCTAAAAGTCCGCTGCCCGGCCGGAATATCCCTTGTCCGTCAGGTATTTCAACGCAGAATAGTGTGCCGGCGAACAGCAATGCCAGGAGAGGCCCGCTTATGACATTCGGCGACGTTGTATTGACCCCCAATGAAGCTGCCACCCGGCAACTTTTCACGGAGTTGAAGCCCGGTGAGCGGGTAGAATTGCGGCACGAGGTAAAGGTCGGCAACAAGCGGTGGATGGCGCAGACCGCCGGCACCGTGGTCAAGACCGAGCGTCGCCGCCATGGCCTGCACTTCCGCCGCAATCCGGACGACAAAGTCTTTAGCGACCTGATCGTGCTGCGTCACGACAGCGGCGAGCTTACGACGATCACCATTGACGAGTTCTCAGAACTCCGCCGGGTTTAAGAACTTTGCCGGTTGCCGCGATGCGGTCTGCACCGCAGGCCCTGTGGGCCGCAGTGAGGTTTCGCTATGGCCGACTTCCAATCGCTGAATCCTCTGGCCGCCGGGCCGCTCCCGCTGCACGCTCAGCACCCGCGCTCGTTCGCGGCGAATCGCTTTGTCTATCCGGTGCTCAGCCGCGCGCGGCGGGGCTTTCGCTGGGCGTTAATCTGAATCCGGACAAAGTCTGCAACTTCGATTGCATCTATTGCCAGGTTGACCGCACGCGGCTCAGCGAAACCCGCTTCGTCGAATTGGACGCGCTGCTGGCCGAGTTGGATGCCATGCTCATCGAGATCACTTCGGGCGCGATTTACGCAACGGACAAGTTCCGGATGTGCCCAGCCCGCTCCGCCGATTGAACGACATCGCGCTGCAGTGGAGATGGCGAACCAACAACTTATCGCAACTTCGACGAAATCATCGCCGCTTGCGCGGGCGTGAAGCGCAGGCATGGGCTGGATGACGTCAAGCTCGTGCTCATCACCAATGCCAGCATGTTTCACCGCCCCCACGTCGAGCAAGGCTTGGCGATTCTCGATGCCAATCAGGGAGAAATCTGGGCCAAATTGGATGCTGGCACCGACGAGTATTACCAACTCGTCGAGCGCACGCAGATTCCCTTCCGCCAGATCCTGGACAACATCACGGTGGCGGCCCGCGTCCGTCCGCTGGTAATTCAATCGCTATTTATGCGAATTCACGGCGAGCCGCCGCCAGCCGCCGAGCAAGCCGCATTTTGCGACCGCTTGAACGAAATCACGGCAGCCGGCGGTGCGCTTAAGCTGGTGCAGGTCTACACGATCGCCCGGCGGCCGGCCGAAAACTTCGTGGAGCCCCTCAGCGACGCCGAAGTCGATGCTTTGGCAGCACTGGTGCGCCAGCGGACCGGCTTGTCCGTAGCGGCGTACTACGGCGCCTCCACACCATAATCGACGGATCTAGTAGACTGGGTAAAGTTTGCCGGTTTTCCCGCCGATAACAGGTGAGCAGCCGCGCCGCGCAGATTAAATGCGCTCGGTTTCAACCCTGCTCGATTTTTCTGTCGCCCCGCTCTAAGGTGTGCCCAGTGGCCATGGACGGCATCGGACCTGAAATTGCTCCTGCCGTGCTGGCCGCTTGCGAGGTCAATGCGCTGGAAATCGGTGCAAGCTTCTCCAGAGCCTTCGACTTTCCGCTCTTGGCAACGGTCGGCAAACCCCAAAACTGCGGCTCAGAGCCCTTGCCTGAAGATTGCGTCGGGCCGGGCCTGGTGATGCTCTTTAGTCTGGGCGAACAGTCGGCGGTGGCCCTCCTTGCGGAATCGTCTGCGATGCTCCCCGCCTGGTATAGCCATCCGGATGCCACGGGCAAAAGCAAACTGGACACCCTCGCTCAAGAACTCGGCAGTCTGCTGTTTCCCGATGAGCTGGCTGCCGAAGGCGTGGGGAGTACCTTCGCGGCCAGCCTGTCAAGCTTGCTCCACCGTGGCGGGCCCACGGGAACAGCCACTTATATTCCCTTGGTCCTTTCCGCCGGCACGCGTCAGGGAAGCCTGTATTTACTTTGGCCGGTGAGTCATCCCGGCGCGGTCGTGCCAGGCGCCGAGGCCGCCACCCCACAAGCCAGTCGGCTCACCCCGTCCGCCACTCTTGGCAACAGGCAACCGGCCCCGCCGGCTTCCGCCGGGCAATTTGCAGACAGCAAGTGTCCGCCACGTCCGGCGGCGACATTGGAAAACTTGCCCAACTTCAGCCGCAGCCTGCTGCGGATCAAGGTGCCCGTGATGGTGACGTTGGCTACGAAGAAGCAGCCGGTGAACAAGATCGTGGAGTTGCTGCCGGGCTCGATTATCCAGTTCAACAAGTCCTGCGAAGAGATGTTGGAACTCGAAGTCAGTGGCCAACCGGTAGCCTTAGGCGAGTGCGTCAAGGTTGGAGATAAATTCGGCCTGCGCGTCACTTCGCTGATCATGCCCGGCGAAAGGTTCGAATCCGTGCGGCCCTAGCCGTTTGTTGGAGAATTCTCAACGAACTTTGGCACGCGGACTTCAACTTCAACTCACCTGCAGCATCCGCTCCAAGGCCACGAGCGACCATTTGGCCGTTTCGGCGTCGACCTCGATGACGTTCACCGGCGCTGCGGCCGCGAGGTTTTCCAGGGTCCAGCATAGATGCGCCAGATCAATCCGGTACATGGTTGCGCACATGCAGACCACGGGCGAGAGGAAATGGATCTCTTGTTCGGGATGTTCGTGCTTGAGACGGTTCACCAGGTGCAATTCGGTGCCGATCGCCCACTTCGTGCCTGGCGGAGCCGACTTTACCTCGCGGATGATCTTGCCGGTCGATCCTTGCACGTCGGACTTGTCGACCACTTCCATCGGACATTCCGGATGGACGAGAATTTTGATTCCCGGCACGCGGGCTCGGAATTGATCCACGTGTTCGCTACGGAACATGCCGTGGACGCTGCAGTGGCCTTGCCACAGCAACACTTTGCCGCGCTCGAGCGCCTCGGCCGTGTTGCCTCCCAAGTCTTCAGCATGGGGATTCCAAACGGGCATTTCGTCGAGCGGAATGCCCATGGCCTTGGCCGTGTTTCGGCCCAGGTGCTGATCGGGGAAGAACAGCACGCGCCGAGTGCGGGCAAAAGCCCAGCGTAACACGGCGGCCGCATTGCTCGAGGTGCAAACGATGCCCCCGTGCCGGCCGCAAAAGGCCTTGAGGCTGGCGGCGGAGTTGATGTAGGTGACCGGAGTAATGTCGCTCGTATCGAGCGTTTCCCCCAGTTCCTCCCAAGCGCCTTCCACCTGATGAATGGCCGCCATGTCGGCCATCGAACAGCCGGCTGCCAAGTCGGGCAACACCACGGTCACCCGCCGGCCAGCCCGCTCCGCCAGTCGCTCGGGCCGATTGGCTAGGATGTCGGCCGTTTCGGCCATGAAATGAACGCCGCAAAAGGCGATCGCTCGGCAATCTCCGCTTTCGGCGGCCATTTTGCTGAGTTGGTAACTATCGCCTCGCAAATCCGACAGCGCGATGACTTCGTCCTGTTGATAATGATGGCCCAGAATGAGCAAGTGAGATCCCATCTCCGCGCGCACCGCCGAGATGCGTTGCTGCAACGTCGCATTATCGAGCGAGCGATAAGGTGGAAACTCAAAGCTGGGTAGTCCGGCGATGGATAACGTTGTGGGCATGATGTATGCCTGTTTGAAGATTGCGGGGTTTTCAGACGTCTATTTTATGGTAACCGCGCGGCTTTGGGTAACTCTAACTCAAATCGGAAATACGAAATCCGCTACCTTTGAGTACGGAGTGCCACGCCGCTCTGTTTTAGAGGCGGATGGCCGCTGGGATGCTTCTGGTTGTTGCCGGCCGCCGATACAATGCTGGCGAGCCGCAACCACGACTTCCTTGAGGAGCCCGTCCCATGAGCGTAACGCCCCAGGTTTTGGCGTTTGCCGGCAGCACGCGCCGGGAATCTTATAACAAAAAACTGGTGAAAATTGCCGCGGCCGGGGCGCGTCAGGCGGGAGCGGAGGTCACCGAAATCGACCTGCGCGATTTTACCTTGCCTGTGTTCGACGAAGACCTGGAGCGGGAACAGGGCTTGCCCGAGAATGCCCGAAAACTGAAAAACTTGTTCATCCGATCGGACGGCTTTCTGATCTCTGCCCCCGAATATAACAGCTCGGTGACGGCGGTTTTCAAAAACTCCATCGACTGGGTCTCGCGGCCGGTGCCGGGCGAGCCCCCTCTAGCCGGCTTTACCGGCAAAGGAGCGGCTCTCATGAGCGCCTCCCCCGGTGCGTTGGGCGGGCTGCGCGGGCTGGTTCACGTCCGTTCAATCCTCGGCAACATCGGAGTGCTGGTGATGCCCCAGCAAATCGCCGTGCCGAAAGCGTTCGAGGCTTTTCAGGACAGCGGCGCACTTCGCAGCGCGGAGCAACAGCAATCCGTTGAAAAACTCGGAGCGTCACTCGCCGAACTGCTGAAGAAATTGCGCAGCACGTGATCGCCTGAATGGGCACGACCTCGCAAAATAGAGTACAGGATAGGCGGGAATACACGGGCGGGGGCGAACAGCCATGAATTGCGATCGCGTCTTCGTCGTTCTCACACGCGGTCCGTTTCCCACCGGGGACCACCCTGCGGATCAAGCTGTCGAAGCCCATTTATTTATCTGTCCGCAGTACCGACGTATGGCCGAAGCGTTGCGGCCAGCGGTTGAATTGAGTCCGGAAACG
The DNA here is from genome assembly GCA_963807715.1 of uncultured Planctomycetia bacterium. GTDB lineage: Bacteria > Planctomycetota > Planctomycetia > Pirellulales > PALSA-1355 > CAWECK01. The sequence continues at coordinate 183,070 of CAWECK010000002.1, read as the reverse complement.
GTCACTCTTGAGGAAAGCCGCGAGTTGCCGGGCTATTGGGGCCAACTTCAAGGGAGCGTCTTAATCAGGCGGTCTCGTGCATCGAACTGCGCCATCGTCGCGAGCCTTACCCGGATGTTGTGCCGCTGTCAGGGTACTGGTCGAGTTTTAAGTTTTGGCGATTCGTAGCAGCCGTGGCGTTGGGCGCCAGCTTGGGTGCCGTGCTCCGTTATTTGGACGAAGCCGCAGGAACTTCGACTTGAGGCAGTGTCCGCCGCCAGATTTCCCCGGGAAAAATCCACCCTCCGACTGATTTCCTTTCCCTCGGCTGGTGGGGATGGTATGATAGACGCCAATTCTGCCTACCTGCGACTTCGTCGGGCTACTTGGGTCCGAATAATGGCCGTCCCCCTTGAAACCGTCGTCAAGCAGCTCGTCGATTCGGGCATCATTGCGCCGGGCATGCTCGCAAACTTCGTCCCTCCCAAGGCCAACCCCAAGAGCGTCGAAGAGCTCCTGCGGGAACTGCACAAGCAGAATCTGCTGACTAGGTTCCAGGCCCAGCAATTCGCTCAAGGTCGGCCCAAGTCATTGATCCTGGGCAACTACACCATCCTCGACAAGATCGGGGCCGGTGGCATGGGGCAGGTTTTCAAGGCTCAGCACCGCCGCATGGATCGTACGGTGGCGATCAAGATTCTACCGCCCAGCGTGACCAAGGATGCGGCGATGGTAGCCCGATTCGAACGGGAGGTCCGAGCGGCGGCGAAACTGGAACATCCGAACATCGTCACCGCCTACGATGCCGATCAGGCCAATGGCATCCGCTTCCTTGTGATGCAGTTCGTTGACGGGCAAGACTTGTCGGCCCTGGTCAAGAAGAACGGCCCATGTTCGGTGCAGAAAGCCGTCGACTATATCCTGCAAGCGGCGCGAGGATTGGAGTTCGCCCACGGCGAAGGCGTCGTCCATCGAGACATCAAACCTGCGAACCTGCTACTGGACAAGAAAGGCACTGTCAAGATTCTGGACATGGGGCTGGCCCAGATCGCATCGAGCGGCAACAAAGCGGACCAAGCCGAATTGACGGGAACCGGGGCCGTGATGGGGACGGTCGATTACATGGCTCCGGAACAGGCCCGCAACTCGCGCAAAGCCGATGCCAGGGCCGACATTTATAGCCTTGGCTGTTCGCTCTGCTACTTGCTGAGCGCTAAGCCCGTGTACCAAGCCGACTCGATCACTTCCAAGCTCATCGCCCACCAGTTCGATCCGATCCCGTCGTTGCAAGAGGTGTTGTCTGAGGTTCCCGATGAACTCGAAGCGGTCTTCCGTAAGATGGTTGCCAAGAAGGTCGAGGATCGCTACCAGTCGATGAGCGAGGTAGTGGCCGCTCTCGAACAGTGCAGCGGTGGCCGATCAACTTCTCTGAGCAGTCAACAGACGGTCGATACGAATCTCGATAGCAGTGCGATGATGTTTCTGAGCGACATTCCCGTCCATACGAAACACAACCCCAAGCCCACCAAGAAGTCGGCTTCGACCAAGACCGGCAAGGGAAACAGCAAAATGGTCCTCAGCGTCGTGGTGACGACGGTCGCAAGCTTAGCGATCCTGGCCGGCATCGCCATTTCGCTTAAGTCGAGGGCCGGCGAGCTGTTCATCGAGGTCAATCAGCCTGATGCCGTGGTGCAGGTCTGGGATTCGGAAGGGAAAATTGAATTCAGTCAGGCGGGCGGGAAGGGGACGATCTCCATTTCGCTCGATCCTGGCAAGCACCGGCTCAAAGTGGAGAAGGAAGGTTACGAGTTTTTTGCCAAAGAGTTTTCCATCAAGTCGGGCGGCGCGGCGGCGATCAGGGCGACGTTGGTCCCGGTGAAGAAGGATTTGTTTCCCGCAGTCACCGCGGCAAAGAAGCGTGCCGCAACTCTCAACGACCCCGCCTTCCAGCAGTGGATGAAGGACGTTGCCGCCCTTCCCGCCGAGAAGCAGATGGATGCAGTCGGCAGGAAATTGCAGGAACGCAATCCTGGGTTTGATGGGAAGGTCACAGGTGCCGATGGGAAAGGCACGCCCAAGATCGAAAACGGCCAGGTCACGGAGATTGGGTTTCTCACGGACAACGTGACGGACATTTCTCCAGTGCGGGCCTTGGAAGGATTGAAAGCTCTGCGTTGTAACGGCAACATCCCATTAAAGGGTACGTTACTCGACCTGTCACTCCTGCAAGGAATGAAACTGTCGAATCTTGACTTCAACAACAATGCTCAGATCGTCGACCTGTCGCCCCTTCAAGGCATGCCGCTGACGAGATTGGATTGCTCCGGCACGAAGGTGTCCGACCTGTTACCTCTCAAGGGGATGCCTCTGAAGGAATTGATTTGCACTTATTCGCAAGTGTCCGATTTGTCGCCGCTCAAGGGGCTGCCCCTGACGAGCCTGGATTTCTACCAATCATCACAGCTTTCAGACCTGTCACCGCTGCAAGGCATGCAATTAAAGAATCTGTTTTGTCACGTCACCAAGGTGTCTGATCTTTCGCCGCTTAAAGGGATGCCTTTGACGAGACTGATTTGCAGCAGCACGCAGATATCCGACCTAGCACCGCTAAAAGGGATGCCTCTTGCGTCCTTGGAATGCCGCAATACACAGGTATCCAATCTGTCGCCGCTCCAAGGAGTGCCTTTGACGGCCCTGAGTTGCGACGGCACGAAGATTTCCGACTTGTCACCGTTGAAGGGGATGAAACTAACGACTCTGACTTGCAACAGTACGAGGGTTTCCGATCTGTCGCCGTTGCAAGCGATGCCTTTGACGAAACTGGATTGCAATCACACGGGAATTACCAGCCTGTCCGCCCTGAACGGGATGACTCTGAAATCCCTGGATTGCAGCGACACAAAAGTATCCGACCTATCGCCGCTGCTAGGGATGCCGTTAACAAGCCTGAATTGTTTGCGCACGAGCATTTCCGACCTGACTCCGTTGAAGCAAATGAAGCTGACGAGCCTGAATTGCTATGGCACACAGGTAACCGATCTCTCGCCGCTGCTAGGGATGCCGCTAACGAGCCTGAATTGTTATGACACGTTGGTGTCCGACGTGTCGCTCCTGGCGAACGTGTCAACTCTGAGCAGCTTGGATTTGCGACTTACCAAAGCCACGGCCTCGGGGCTTGCCACTCTGCAAAAAGCCCTGCCCAACTGCAAGATCGAAAAGCCGATCACCACGCCCAGCGATCCCGCCTTCCAAGCGTGGCTGAAGGCAGTTGCAGCCCTACCTGCCGGGCAGCAGTTGGAAGCCGTCATCAAGAAATTGCAGGAACTTAATCCTAGGTTTGATGGGAAATGCACGCCCAGAATCGAGAACGGCGTAATCACGGAGTTTGGCTTTGTCACGAACAATGTCACCGACATTTCGCCGGTACGAGCGTTGATGGGATTGAAGATTCTAAAATGCGATGGCAATGGCGGCAAAGACACGTTATTCGACCTCTCACCACTCAAGGGGATGAAACTAACAGACCTGAATTGTCACAGCACTCAGGTGTCCGATCTGTCGCCATTGCAAGGGATGCCTTTGACGAAACTGGATTGCGGGACAACGAATGTTGTCGATGTATCCCCGTTGCTTGGAATGAAACTGACTAACCTGGAACTCAGCAGCAAGGTATCCGACCTGTCTCCGCTCAAAGGGATGCCGCTGACGAGGCTGCGTTGCTTGGACACGAAGGTGTCCAACCTATCACCCCTGAAGGGGATGCCGCTGACGTCTTTGGAATTCGGCAACTCGCAGGTGTCTGATTTATCGCCGCTTCAAGGGATGCGGCTGACGTTCCTAAATTGCAGCGGCACACAGGTGTCCGACCTGTCGCCGCTGGCAGGTTGCGATAAGCTACAAACCCTGCAAGTTCAAGGAACCAAAGTCGCCCCAGCCGGCATCGCCACCTTGCAAAAAGCCCTGCCCAACTGCAAGATCGAGTGGGACAGCGGGAAACCACGCGCCCCTGACTTGGCTGGGCCCGCTCCACGGGCCGGCACGTGGCAGCCGGGACCCGCCCAGGGAGCGCTCGCGGGCCTCGCGCCAACGCCGGCCAAGTTGCCGGACGTTGGCCGCTGGAACGTCGAACCGCTCGGCGTGCGCGGGAGGGTCGGCACGATCGCCGTCAGCCCCGATCGCAAGCGGTTCGCCGTCGCCGCGGGTCGCAGCGAATCGTGGCTGCGCGTCTACGACGCCGAAACCGGCAAGCCATTACGACTGCTGCCCTTGGCCGGTCGGACTGCGGAGGCCGTGGCCTGGAGCGCGGACGGAAAACGCCTGGCGGCCGTCGGCAGCAGCTATCTTGGCGTATGGGATGAGCAGGGGCGGCGCGTGGCCGGCTTTGCCGGGCACCCGGGCGTAGGCGGGGCCATTGGCAGCTCGGTTGCCTGGCGCCCGGACAATGCCGGCCTGGCCGTCGGCTCGGAAGATGGTACCGTGCGGCTGTGGAACGCCGACGGCTCGTGCGGCCCGATCTCGCGCGGCCACCAGGGATCGGTCGCCTCGTTGGCCTGGAGCCCCGATGGCCGGCTGCTCGTCTCAGCCGGGCACGACAAGACGGTCCGGCTATGGAAGGCGGACGGCACGGCCGGACCGGTCCTCAACGGGCACACGGACCGGGTTACTGGGGTTGCCTGGTGTCATCGCGCACTGACCGGAGGGGCGGCCGACGACGCAATTGCGTCAGTCAGCCAGGATCAGACGATTCGGATCTGGCGCCCGACGGCGCGGCGGTGCGGACGATCGAAGTTAAGGATCAATTGTTCTCCGCTAGCTGGAATCCCGCGCGGCAGCACTTGGCTGTCTGTAGCGGCGCCGGCGATATTCTGCTTTGGAGCCTGGACGGCCAGCCGGGCCCAAGGTTCAAGGCCCACGAAAGTCAGGCCCGGAGCTTGGCCTGGGTTGCCGATGGCTCGTTGATCTCCGTAGGCCAGGATAGCCTCATTCGCCGTTCGGACGTCGACGGCGGCACGATCCGGGTACTCGTCGCCAACGGTTCCGTGGTCCGTTCGATCCAGCAGCATCCGACCGAGCCCACGTTGGTTTCGACCAGCGACAACGGCAGCGCGAGGATCTGGTCGTCGGATGGCGCTCTTTGTGCGGCGTGGAAGGTCGGCTCGCCGGATGGGTCCCACGCTCGCTGGCATCCCGATGGCAAGCTCATTACCACGTGCAACGGCACTTCCGCGCTGAAGATGTGGGATCGCGACGGTCGACCCGCCGAGGGGCCGATCAAGAAATTCGGAGATGTCGCTCATCTGGCTTGGAGCCCCGACGGGGGACAGCTTGTCGTCGCGCGGCCGACCAATCCGATCGCCGCGGTGTTCCATCTCAACGGAACCGTCGGGACGGAGCTCCAGGGGCATACCGGTCGGATCGAAGATGTCGCCTGGAGTCATCGGACCAACCAGATCGCCACCGCCAGTTCAGACAAGACTGTTCGCCTTTGGTCCGCCGACGGAACGCCAGGGCCGGAGCTCACCGGACACACAGCCGCAGTGAACAGCGTGGCCTGGAGTCCAGACGGCCGGACGCTCGTCTCGGCGGGCAGCGAGGGAACGCTCAGGCTCTGGTCCGCCGACGGAAAGCTGATCCGACTGATGGGCGCCCCAGGCAATATCCTGCGAGGCGTCAGTTGGAGTCCCGACAGCCAATACGTAGCTGCGGGGGGCTACGACTTCCTCGTCCATGTCTGGAACGTGCAAGGAGATTCCTCCCCGGAGATGCGCGGGCATCGGGGATACGTGTTCGACACGACTTGGAACCAAGACGGCTCGCTGGTTCTATCAGCCTGTGAAGATTCTACGATCCGCGCATGGAACCCGCGGACGGGACAGTGCGTCTGGATTGCGTTGCCGCTTGCCGACGGTCAAGCCGCGCTGTTCAGCGGAGCCGGCGAGTTGCTCTGGGCCACCAGCAAGGCCGAAGAGCAACTGGTCTACGCGGTTGAGAAGGCCGACCAGCCAGATGTCGTCGACATTCTCACTCCGGCCGAATTCCGCCAGCGGATCGGCGCTCCCGTTGCGAGCACCCGAGCCCCGGCCACCGTTGATCCCAATCGCCGCGTGACGCAATAGGTGATCGGCAGGGGGGACGGTCAACGTTGATAGTAAGCCAACGGCGGATCTTTTCTTGAAAATGGGCTTTCAGATGAGCCGAGATTTACTGCCAGAGATCGTACTGGCAACGTTGCTTTGTGCCGGATGCGGCATGGCATCCGAGCAAAAAGCGGTTCCGACAGCCTCGCCGAAGCCGGAAGTCGCACAAATTCCTGCCGCCGAATCGGCTCCGGCAGCCGAACGAACGCCCCCGGCCGAGCCCGCTGCGGCAGCCGAGCCAGCGCCGGCTACCGAACCAGCGCTGGCTACATCCTCGGCCTCGGTTGACCAGCCGGTGCCCGCCGTTGAAGCCGACATGCCCTTGGAAGCCTTCAAAGCGATTGTGGCCCACGCGCGAGAAGGTCTGCCACAAGCCGTCGCCGGGTTGGCGAACCGTGGCATCCCCGAAAAAATGTCCTACGACGTGACACATCCCGATGCGCTCGAAACTCCGTACACGGCGGTCCTCACCTTTAGCACTCGTAGCGATACGGCTCACAATCAATCCGCCTGTTTGTGGACGGCCAAATATGCTTTTCAAGATCGTAGGTGGGCGTTAACGCGTTTGGAGTGGCAAACGACGTCCTACCGTAATAAGGGAAATGCCGCTGCCGACAACCGACGTCCAAGAGACGTGGTGGAGCTCAAGAAGCTCGTCTATCCCAAGGGGAAAGATAGCACCCCGAGAGACGATGTGGTCATCAACCTGATGAAGGGGCAGTAGCATCTCCGCCGCGCATTAAGCGACCTACTTCGCCACGGCGCCCAGTAACTCCGCCAAAGTGGCTGAGATTTTCGTTGCCGCGTCCCGTTCCAAGTAGCTCGACCGGGCACGCCAGGTCTCGTAGCCTCCCAGGTCGAACTGTTCTGGCGTCGGCAGGTAGCCGTTGTAGCCGTTGGCCAGTTCGATCGTGAACAGCGGCTTGAGCGGACTCTTCTGTTTCAAGCCAAGGCCGATCTCGACAAACGTTTCGCACGGACTTGAGACGATGCCCAGTTCGCCGATGCGAATGGCTTGCAGCTTTACTTTGACCGTCGCCGGGTATTCGGCCAGAAACACGGTCTCCCGCGCATACACGTCGGAAATCGCCTTATACGGCGGTTCGCCGGCCTTGGCGAGTGTTGCCTTGGCCTCGGCCACGTCCGCCGGCGAAGGGATGCGCACCCCCAATTCAATTTCACGCTCGACCATTGCCAGCGGCACCCAGTTGTGATGTTCGATTTTTTGATAGGCGTCGTACGCGGTCTGGGCCACGCTGTCGGCCACGAAACGGATCTGCTCGAAGGATCCTTTGCGTTCCAGCGGCTGCGAGAAATCGATGTTGTTGATGTCGCCGCTGGTGCCGTTCGACATGATGCCCACCAGTGGAGGCGACCCCTTGTCGGCTTCGAGCAGTTGTCCCACTGCGCTCGGCGAAAGCGCCGAAATAATCGGCTGAAAGCGGCTCGACGCCGCCTACATAGTGCAGCGAATAATTGGCCAGCAGCGCCAGCGGTTTTCCGGCCGCGGTGCGCACCGAAACGATTGACACGTCCGGATCGATCGGCCCGGCCGGCTTGACGAGATTCGGATTCAAGACACCCGGATTCATCTTCACCTGGTCGTCCGTCTTGCCAAAGGGATTGAGCGGCATGGTGCCAGGCTTGAGATGCCAGCGGCGATTGAACACCTGCTTGTCGTTCTGTCCCACGCCCCAACCGATCTGAGCCGGCACGAGGTTCTTGTGGGCCTGATCGATTCCCTTGGCAATTTGCAGGCTGAGGTGTTGCAAATACGCCGGATCCGGATCGCTTTGAAACACGGATCCCGTCGTGGGAGCCTCGTGGGTGTGGGTCGCGGAAATCAGCATCTTGTCGCTGGAAATACCGGTGCTTTTCTCGGCCAATCGCTTGGCTTCGTCGAGAACGTTGCGCGGTATCATGCAACTATCGCAGACCACGATCGCGAGTTTCGTCCGGCCGTCGTCGAGCACCAGGCAGCGGGCATGCAACGGGTCGTGAATGCTCTTGGCCTGCCGGTCCTGCATGCCGCCGTTCACCGAAATGGGCAGCGACGTGGGATTGATGTCGGCGGCGTCGGCTCCGGCGCAAAAACTTTTTCCGTCGTTTCGGCGGCCGTTGAAATTCCAGAGATTAATGAAAACAGCATCACGGACAAGACGATGCGCAATCCACGATTGAGGGTCGTCATGGCAAACTCCGATGCGAGGCGTGTGTGGGAAACAATGGGGTAGCAACAGACGGGGGGCGGCACTAGAAACCGGTTAACGTGTCTCTGAGCTGGCTTCGGTCGCAGATGCAATTGTGAACGCTTTTCAGGGAAAATGCGACCCGCGTGTTGAAGAAAATCCGAGCCGGCGCCGAATTTCGACGGCTGCCGATTGACGGTCGCCATCCGGCAATCGATGCTAACAACGCCACGGATTCACCGGTTTTACTTTAAACCCCGACGAGGTGCTTGCATGAGGCGGACGTGCGGTAGCCTTTGTTTATTCCTCGGCGCGATGATCGCCTCGGCAGGCGAGCCCCCTGTCTCCGGCGACCTGGACCACTCGAAGCTCATGGTCTGGCGCGATGCCGACGGGAAACAACATCCCGTGCAAAGCCCGCAGGAGTGGCATCGCCGCCGGGCCGCTATCCTCGCCGGCATGGAGCAAGCCATGGGACCGCTTCCCGATCGGGCTCAGCTGCCGGCCTTGGATGTCAAAGTCGACGAGGAAGTCGCAGTTCCCGGTTTTAAGCGACTGAAAATCTCGCTGTTAGCCGAAGGGAGCGATCGCGTCCCGGCGCTGCTGTATCTGCCAGAGCCCCCTTCCCAGCGGCGCACCGCGGCCGTGCTGGCTCTGCATCCCACGGGGCCGTTGGGGAAAGGGATCATAACCGGATTGGGTAAGGAAAATCGTGGGTACGCGCTGGAACTGGCCGAGCGAGGTTATGTGGTGCTCGCTCCAGACTATCCGAGCTTTGGAGATTACCCCTACGACTTCAAGAGCGACCAATACGAGTCGGGCACCATGAAGGGGATTTTCAACCACATGCGCTGCGTCGACCTGCTGGTCAGCCGGCCCGAGGTCGATCCCGAGCGGATCGGCGTGATTGGGCACTCGTTGGGCGGGCACAACGCCATGTTCGTGGCCGCGTTTGACCCGCGGCTTAAGGCGATCATTTCAAGTTGCGGCTGGACTCCCTTTCACGAGTACTATGGGGGCAAGATTGCCGGTTGGACGAGCGATCGCTACATGCCGCGGCTCCGCGACGTGTATGGACTCGATCCGGACCGGGTGCCCTTTGACTTCTACGAGGTTGTGGCGGCCTTGGCGCCACGGCCGTTCTTCTCCAATTCACCCCTGCACGACGCAAATTTCGACGTGGCCGGCGTTCGCAAGGCGGAAGCAACCGCACGAGTTGTCTATCAATTGCTCGGCGCGGCGGACCGGCTGCAAGTTCGTTACCCCGACTGCCAACACGATTTTCCGCCGGACATTCGCCAAGAGGCGTACCGTTTTCTCGACGACGCCTTGGGGCATAACCCAGCGAAATAAGCCGTTGGCACAGAGCGCCAAAGAGTCCGGCTGATAGATTACAATTACGAAGTTGACGTAGGCACTTTCCGAGCCTGCCGCAAAAATCTGGAAAGCGGCACCCCATACGCTTAAGATTCAGCAATTCGTGACGAATCCCTGTTGGGATATCGAGCTCGCCACGCTTCAAGTTGCCCTGCGGAGCCTTGATGATGGTCCTACCCGATGGCGGTCGACCGGTGTCTGCCGAAGATCTGTCGGTGCTCGATGTTGTGGCTCCGATCGGCGACGGGATTGCGTCTCTCGATTCGGGCGTGTTAATCAAGTCGGCAAGCGTCGAGCCGACTGAAAGCCCTGCTCTGCCCCTGCCCACCGCGCTGCCTGCCGCGGGCCGTGTGAATCGGTCCTGGTTCGGATGGTTCTGGGCTGCCGGCCGCTGGTGTTTTGGTTGCGGCTCGCTGGTGCTGCTTTTGGCCGTGTTGGCCACGATTCCTGTCGTGCAGCTGCTGAGTTTGGGATATCTGCTGGAGGTGAGTGGACGGGTCGCTCGCACCGGCCGGATCCGCGCCGGATTCGTCGGAGTCCGCAAAGCCGGAATGGCTGGGGGAATTTTGCTGGCCTGTTGGTTGCTCGTTTGGCCCCTGAGGTTCGCCGCCTCGATGTGGACGTCGGCACTGTTGATCGATCCGACGAGCCCGGCCGCGGCCCTCTGGCAGCGGGTTTTAATCGCTCTGACGATTGCGATCGGGTTGCATGGCCTGGGCGCATGTTTTCGCGGCGCCCGGCTGCGAGATTTTCTAATCCCCCGGCCAATTTTATCGTTGCGGCTCATTTTTCGCCGCAGCGCCCTCCGCGAGGCGCGGGATGCGCTGTGGACGTTTTTGACCGGGCTTCGGCTGCCATATTACTTCTGGCTCGGCGCGCGGCTTTGCCGGGGCCTTCGTCTGGCTGGTGGTCCCCACCTCGTTGATGGCCGTCGCATCGCGCTTGCAACTGAAACCGGCGGGTCTGGTGGGACTAGTCGGTGGGCTCCTGCTGACATTCGTGCTGCTCCACTTACCCTTGCTGCAGGCGGCGTTCGCGGCAGAGAACCGATTGGGGACGATGTTCGAGGTCGGCCGCAACCGGCGACGGTTCGCCCAGGCTCCGCTGGCCTATGCGATTGCGCTGCTGGGCACGTTGCTGTTGGCGACCCCTTTGTTCCTGCTGAAGATCGAAATCATTCCGCAGGAGGCTGCCTGGTTGCCGAGCCTGCTGTTCGTCCTGTCGGTATTTCCCGCGCCTGCTGTCCGGTTGGGCATTGGCGAGGGCTAATCGCCGCGAGTTGAGCCGTCATTGGTTTTGGCGTTGGAGCAGTTGGTTGGCCATGGTTCCCGTGGCAGCCATCTACGTGGTGTTGGTTTATCTAACGCAATACCTTTCGTGGTACGGCGTGTGGAGTCTCTACGAGCAACACGCCTTCCTGGTGCCAGTTCCCTTTCTGGGTTTGTGAACACTGCTGTCGTTTTCAACTCGAGAAATTTCCGCCACACCACAGCTTTTTAAGAAATGAGCTAACACCCGACTCTCATATCGGTTGCGCTATCCGGAGGGTGAGCAAAACTCACTGCAAGGCGTGACTGCTTTAATTCATCGGCCTGAAGGTGGCGTATGCCGCGAGGCTTCGCTCGTCTATTCTTAAGTACCCACACTTCTGAGGAACCACTCCCACGCACCCCGGAGCATGCCTGATGGCCCAAAGAAAACGATTTGATAATAAACGTCAAAAGCCCCACCTGCGCACGGCAGCCCCAATTCGTCGCGAACCTCTCGCTGCCCACGAGAAGAAGGTCCCCAAGCAATACGGCAAACCGTTCATTCTGTTGGAAGACGGCAAGAAGAATACGTTTGGTTATCAAGGCGGAGCCTGGGTGCCCCACTCGATGAGCATCGCCGAATGCCGCCTGGATGATTGCCAGGTCAAGGAATTGCCGCAGAAGGTCAACAACATGACCCGCTACGAAGTCCGCTGCCCGCTGTCGGCGTAAACCCCTCTGGGCACTCAGGCATTGCCGAATCCCTGGGAGCGGTCCCCAATCCGATCCTGAATCCGGTGCCCATGCTGTACTTGCCCCAAACGGGGCACCCTAAGCCCCGCCCAGCGTCACCGCGTGTGGCGTTCTCAACTCCTATTGCGGCGGGCCGGGACGACTCGAACCAGGAGGAGGACTGCCCGGTCGGCGCGATCTCGGTCCACCGGGGCCGCCCGGTCGCCGAGCATCCGGCGGCGGGCCGAATCCGTCAGGCCCATTATCGGGCCTTTCACGTTCGGCACTTTGCAAGGCGGCCACCTCTTTCGTGAAGAAGGTGGTCATTTCCTCAGGGGTCAGCACGCCGTTGTTGTCGGCGTCGGCACGCTCGAAAAGCGATTGAAGGCGCGAGTCTTTGACTTCGGCCTTCGATAGTTGGCCGTCGCCGTTGGCATCGAGCGTCAACATGCGCTTGACGAGCGCGTTGACGTCGGTCACGCTTCGGCCCCCTCGCTCGCCCGACGGCCGAGGCGGTTGGGCAATGCTCTCCGTCTGACCCATGACACAAACACCAAAGACCACCAGCAACGGGATCATTTGCATCGATCTACAGCCTTTGTTAAACGCCGGAGGAACGACTAAAGTAATGGCGCGGAACAGCTAACGCGGCGGCGACCAACGACTAGCGTGACGGAATTGCCTGCCCGCCGCGATCCAGCGTGCTCTCGTCCGGCGTGCGGCCGAGAACGATATCGAAGTTGGCCGCCAGTTCGCCGATGCGCGACTTCTTCAACGGCTTGAAGTCGACCAGGATCAACTCGCGGTCGATTACGTCGCGCAATCCGCCAAAGACATTGTCGCGCGCGTTGCCCGGGTGGTTGCGCACCAGCAGTTGCGTCGTCAGCAGTTCTTGGTCTCCCTGCTTGACCTTCACATGGATGTGAGGCGCGGGGCGGCCAGGATACGGCACGGGTTTGATCGTGCGAAAGCGATACTCGCCCGTCGAGTTAGTCGTGAAGCGGCCAAAACCTTGGAAGTTGCTGTCCCGTTGACTTTGCTTGCGGGCGCTGTCGGCGGTGTGAAGATAGACGGCGTTGGCGTCGCACTGCCAGATTTCGATGGTGGCGCCGCGAACCGGACTGCCGTGGACGTCCGTCACGCGCCCCGTCAAATGCGTGATCTCGCCCACGGCTGGGGTTATGCTGTCGTTGATCGTGATAAGGTCGTTATCGGTATCGAGCGGCAGCGTGTCGGGATAAAACGGTCCCTCCGTCAGTCGCGGGGTGCGAAAAAGCTCCTCGGCGAAAGCTCCGGGCGTCATGAAGAGTGCCGCCCCAAAACCGCCCAGAAAGATTCGGCGGTTGGGAAGTTGCAGAGGCGAATTCATGGGTTCCTCGTCATGGGTTCTTTGACTCCTACGGTTGCCGCGATGGGGGTCAATCGGCAGCCATCAACAAGCAGCCGTTGCAGCCGCCTGGGTATTTATAACGGTACCGAACAAAGGGCCGAAAAGCGCCGCCGCATTTTTCATTTTAGCAAAAAAAGCCCCAACCGGGGCTCGCCGCCTGTCATTGACCATCTGACTCTTCATTCACCCATTATCCGGCTAATTGCCACCAAAAAAAGTGTCGCGAAGCGACGCTGGCCGCGTAAAATGTGACCGGCTTCAACTTTCGCCTCTTCAACGGCCGCCCTTGGGAAACTTTGATTGGCAACGCCGAGCAGAACTTAAACGACAAGGAACAACTATGCAAATCGCAAGCCTGCGGGGATTCATGGCTCTGATCGTATTTGCTGGCCTGGGACTCGCCGCCCCTGCCTGGGCGGACGAGGAGGGATTTATCTCGCTGTTCGACGGCAAAAGTCTCGATGGCTGGACCCAGCGAGGGGGTGAGGCCAAATACAGCGTCGACGGCGATACGATCGTCGGCACCACCGTTCCCAAGACCTCCAACAGCTTTTTGTGTACGAACAAGAACTACGAAAACTTCATTCTCGAAGTCGAGTTCAAGGTCGACGAGACGTTGAACTCAGGCATCCAGATTCGCAGCAACAGCCTGCCCGAGTATAAAGATGGACGCGTCCACGGCTATCAGGTCGAGATCGACACTTCCGATCGGGCCTGGACCGGCGGCATCTACGACGAGAGCCGCCGCGGCTGGATTAACGACTTGAAGAACAATGAGTCGGCCCGCAAGGCTTTCAAGCACGGCGAGTGGAACAAGTTCCGCATCGAGTGCGACGGCGACTCGATCAAGACCTGGCTCAACGGCGTGCCGGCCGCCGACCTGCACGATTCGATGACAAAAACCGGCTTTATCGCCTTGCAAGTCCACGCCACCAAGAGCGACGATTTGCTGCACGTCCGCTGGCGCAACATCCAGATCAAAACGCTGCCGTGATCCCGGGCGGGCAACGCAGTGACAACGTTTCGCGCAAAGTTCGCCAGACACTCGCCGTTGCACATGCTCCCCGGCCGGGGCTGCCAATCACGCCGTTCGAAGTAAGGCCATCGTCAGCGCGATCACTTTTGTTCTTTCAGCCAATCGAGGAATTCCAACAGATCATCGCTCGGTCCGGCGTCCGCGGCGGTCTCGGCACTTTCAGCCGGGTCGATCAAATTCATCTCACGCACCCAGGCCAGATACTCGGGGTTCCATACCTGTTCGGCCGATCTCGAAACCAGCGAACTGTCTTCCTCGAACGGCCGAAGCGCCGACTCGACCGCGTCCAACCGTGGCCTCTCGTCGGGCGACTTGGCTAACATGCGGGCGACCAGGTCGGCGAGCGGTCGAGGAATCCCGGGCACGATCAGATCCAGCGCGCGCGGCACCTCGGTTGCATGCAATTGCACCACCCGCAGCGGATTCTTGTTCTCGAACGGCGGCTGCCCGGCCAGGACGTGATAGAGCGTGCAGCCCAACGAATAGATGTCGCTGTGAGTGCTGGCCGTGCGTGCGTTGGCCGCCGCCTCCGGGGCGGTGTAGTGAAAATCCCCGAGCACGCTCTCCTGCCGGGTCAGGGACTGGTCGCCGTCGAGCCGATCCAAGAACGCCAACTCGTCGCGGGCGGTGCCGAACTCCATCAGCTTGAGCTGCTCTTGAGGGTTGATCCATAGGTTGGCCGGCCGCAGATCACGATGGATGATCTCGGCCTCGTGCAGGCTCTCCAGCCCCAGGGCCGCCTGCCGCACGAGCCGGCAGGCTTCGGCGTAGGGCAGCCGGCCCGCTCGCGCCAGCCGGGCTTCGAGTGTTTCGCCCTTCAGAGGCTCAAAGGCCAGGAAATAGGCGTCGCCCACGCGGCCGATCTGCACCGCCCGCAGAATGTGCGGATGGTCGACTTGGGCCGACACGCGCACTTCGCGTTGCATGCGGGCAAACTGTTCGGGCTGGCGAGCCAAGGCCTTGGAAAACAACTTTAGGCTGACCGGCTGCTCAAACTCGACGTGGACTGCGCGAAACACATTGCCCAGCCGTCCGGCGACGATTTGCTCATTCACCTGATAAGGCCCGAGCATAAACGGCCCGGTCAGGCCGGCGGCCAAAGCCTGGGCCTGAAAATCGGTGAGTCGCTGCTGCTCGACCAGCAGGTCGAGCAAGGCCTGATCGCCATCGGCCGCCGATGGTGCAGTCGGCAGTTCGGCAGCCAGCCGCTGGAGCTCATCGGCTTCGAGCAGGCCACTCTGGACAATGCGGGATGAAAGGCCACTGGTGGCGTGTCCGGACATGCTTAGGCTCCTGGGTAGACGAAGTCGAGATCCAATTATAGCGGCCCCCTAATGGAGCTAAAAGAACCACCAACTCATTCCGCACAATATTTGGAATTTACCGTCTCCAACCCCGCAGCTTCGTCATCGCCGCTCCGAATTACGCCGTAGAGGCAAACACTCGTCGAACGAATGCCTGCCTGGGCTGTGCTATAGGCAGCCCCAATAGAGGCGCGCTAAGATAGCCCAGGCATCTGAGTATTCCTGTCAAGGGTGGAGCGAAGCGCAGCCCAGGGTTGTATTGCTAACAGCGCCAGCGCGGAGGGTTTAGGAGCCTTGATGGTTGACGCATTGCAAATTTTCACAACCGTCGACGATCGCGATGTTGCCGATCGCATTGCCAACGCTTTGGTTTCTCGGCGGCTAGCCGCCTGCGTCCAGATCACGGGGCCGGTGACAAGTGTTTTTCGCTGGCAAGGCAAAATCGAGACCAGCCAGGAATGGCTGTGTATCATTAAGACGCAACCATCGCGTTACTCGGCGGTGGAAGCTGCGATTCTCGAATTTCACACGTACCAGGTTCCTGAAATCGTGGCGGTTCCGATTGTCGCCGGAGCCTCGGGCTACCTGGCCTGGCTTCAGCAAGAGACATCCGAAAGCTGACGCATCTGGCTTGGTAACTTCATCCGGTTTGGTACCGTCACTCGCGCAGCGGCTCGATGAACTATGCTTGCGTTTCACGCCACGATCCACAGCCGGCCAGCCGAGGCAACGTTCGGCGACGAGGTGCTGCTCAGGGGGCTCAATTTTCGTAGCGTCCGAGTGCCGCGCGAGGTGTTGGGTACGACCACCTTTGATCGCTCGTTTGAGGCCGCCGCCGAGGCGCTGTCCGCGCTGGAGCGGCTGTATTGCGAACCGGACGGCTCGTTCGTTTGGGTCTCCCGCCACGGCGAGCCGCCTTGGCAGGTCGATGGCAACCTGTACGACAAGGATCAGCGGCTGCGATTTGTCGACATCAAGGGCCGGTGCCCGGCGGCGGAGTTCGATCGCTTGCTCGGCACGTTCGGCTGGCCCACCACGTGCCTGGTGTTTCAGCTCGTTCACGCGGCCGTTTTTCTGGACGAGGTCGAATTCCTCCGTTATGCGGCTCACGCCGCCTTGAGGGACGCAAGTGGCTAGCCTTCAGACCACGCTGGCACGCCCGATCGAATGATAAATGAAGCCGGCGGCCTTCAATTGAGCCGGATTGTAGAGATTGCGCCCATCGAAGATCACGGGCGACCGCATCAGCCGGCGCATTTCCTCGAAATCGGGATGCACGAACTCTTTCCATTCAGTCATGATTGCCAGAGCATCGGCTCCGGCCAGGGCCATGTTCGGCAGCGTCGCATAGGCCAGACGATCGCCGTAGAGAGCCTTGACGTTGTCCAGGGCCTCGGGATCGTGAACTTGCAACTTGACGCCGAGCTCCAGCAAGCGGTCGATCAGCACGATCGCCGGAGCCTCGCGGATGTCGTCGGTGCGCGGCTTGAAGGCCAGACCCCAGATGGCGATCGTGCGGCCTTTCCATTGGCCGCCGAAGTGGCAATTCATCTTTTCCAGCAGAACAATCTTTTGCAGGCAATTGACCTCGTCGACCGCTGTCAGAATCCGCGGCTCGACGCCGACGCTCCGTGCCAGCGAGGCAAGGGCCCGCACGTCTTTGGGAAAGCAACTCCCGCCATAACCGACGCCCGGAAACAGAAACGCGAAGCCGATGCGGCTGTCGTGGCCGATTCCGCGACGCACGTCATTGATGTCGGCGTCCATCCGTTCGCACAGGTTGGCGACTTCGTTGATGAAGCTGATCTTGGTGGCCAACAGGGCGTTGGCCACGTACTTGGTCATCTCCGCGCTCTCGGGCGACATGACCAGAAACGGCTTTTCGGTGCGCAGAAAGGGGGCATACAATTCGCGCAGCATCTCGCCGACGCTCGCGCCGCCGCACCCCAACCACGACCCGATCGGGCTTCATGAAGTCGTCGATGGCGGCCCCTTCCTTGAGAAACTCGGGATTGCTGGCCACGTCGCATTCCCGGCCGGTCGCTTTCCTTGAGTCGCGGCCGAAAATCTGAGCGTTGGTCCCGACAGGCACCGTGCTCTTCGTGACAACGCACCGTATCTGGCCGCAAGTGCGGCGCGACTGAGTCGATCGACGGACCATAAACTCGACAGGTCGGCCGAGCCGTCGTCCGCCGACGGGGTGCCCGACGGCCAGAAAGATGAGCCTGGCGGACTGGGCGGCCGGAGCCAGTTCCGTGCTGAACTTGCAGTCGTCCCGAGGCCAGGTTCCGCGAGACCAGCTCGCCAAGCCCCGGCTCGTAAATCGGAATTTCACCGCGGCGTAGCCGTTCGATCTTGGCCCGATCGATGTCCACACAGATGACGTCGTTGCCGCTTTCGGCGAAGCAAGTGCCCGTAACGAGCCCGACATAGCCCGTGCCGACGACCGTAATTTTCATAAGCAGACATCTCGTGGTCTTCGTGGAGTCGGTTATATCCCGCCCTTAGCGATGGCCGGGTCCGGCTGCAGCCGGACCCGCGCAATCCCCACCCCTGAAAACATAGCTCAAAACCGAACCGGTCGGCAGCCCGGGCACCCGTAACGGGAACACCGGCTTGCCCCCGTGGAATGCGCCGCTGGCAGTCAAGACGCCGGTTGCGAGGCCCGGGTTGCTCGCTCCACATCGGCGTCGACCATCAAAGCGACCAAATCCTCAAAGGACACTCGGGGATTCCAGGCCAACATTCTGCGAGCCTTCGAGGCGTCTCCACACAGACTGTGGATGTCGCTCGAGCGAAGCAGGCCCGACTCGAAATCCACATGGTCCTGCCAATTCAGCCCGAGGTGGGCAAAGGCCAACTCGGCAAATTTGCGGACCGAGTGTTTTTGGCCGGTGGCAATCACAAAATCGTCCGGCTTCGGTTGTTGCAGGATCCGCCACATCGCCATGACGAAATCGCCGGCAAATCCCCAGTCGCGCTGGGCGTCAAGATTTCCCAGCGTCAGGCGGATTCTGTCGCCACGGCCGATGCGGGCCGCCGCGGCAGTGATCTTGCGCGTGACAAACAGTTCGCGCCTGAGAGGCGACTCATGATTGAACAGGATACCAGCGCTGGCAAACAGCCCGTGGTTCTCGCGGTAGTACCCCGTCATGAAGTGAGCGTAGGTCTTGGCGATGCCGTACGGTTGACTTGGACGAAACGGCGTCCGTTCGCTTTGCGGCTCTTCGTTCAGATCACCGCCGTACATGGCGCTGCTGCTGGCCTGAAACACCCGGATCCGCGGATTGACCGATCGGACGGCTTCCAGCATCCGCGCAGCGGAAAATCCGGCGGACTCGCCGACGGAGACCGGATCGGCATGGCTAGCGGGAACATATGTTTGCGCCGCGAGGTGATACAACTCGTCAGGTTGTACCGATTCGAGCAGTTGGCGGATCGCGGCCACATCGGCGCCGTCGACCAACTGGTGCAGCCGAACTGCATCCGCCAAAGGGCGCAGCCGAGCCGCTTGCAGATCCTCTTGGGAAAAGCACTCGCTCGGCAAACGCCGCGTGGTTCCATGCACCTCATAGCCCAGACCCAGCAGCAGGTCGGCCAGATAACAGCCGTCCTGCCCGCTGATGCCCGTGACAAGTGCACGCATAAAAACCTCGAAAAAAGGTCTGCGATCACTCGCCTGGTTCGTCCTTCGGGTCTTCCTTGATCTCGATCGCATCGCGGGGCACACGCACCACGGCGGCCACGGCATCCGCTTCGTCGAGACTCATGATCCGCACGCCCTGGGTATTGCGACCGATGACGCTGATTTCGCCGGCCACCAGCCGCTGGAGTTTGCCGCGAGCGGTCATCACCAGCACTTCGTCCTCATTGCGCACGTCGACGACGCCCACGACCGGTCCATTGCGATCGGTGGTTTTGATGTCGCGCAATCCCTTGCCGCCGCGGTGCTGGGTGCGATAGCGGTTCGACGAAGAGCTCGAGGCCTCGTCCTCTTCGCCCTCGGGTTCGGCTGTAGGAACTGCCGCCAGGGCGGCCTCCCTTTCCAAGTCGGCTGCGGCGCCGTCATGGGCGCTATCGCCGTTCTCGCCTGGCGGGGCTTCCGTGACCGGACTGTTGGGGCCGAACAGGGTCCGTTTGCCATAACCCTTGGCGCAAATCGTGAGTAGCGTCGCGTCCGGATCGGCGACGACCATGCCCACCAGTCGATCGCCGGCAGTAAGGCGGATCCCTTTCACGCCGCTGGTGTTTCGACCCATCGGGCGGGCATCGGCTTCGTTGAAGCGAATGGCCATGCCGCGGGCCGTAACCAGCACGACTTCGTCGCCGGTGCGGGTAACCACGACATCGACCAGTTCGTCGTCCTCTTTGAGCTTGATGGCGATGATACCGCCTTTCATGGGCCGTCCGTATTGCGCCAGCGGCGTCTTTTTCACCAATCCTGAGCGCGTGGCCATCATCAGATAATGATCGGGAAGTGAGAAATCCCGTACGGCGCGGCAGTCGGCCACTTTTTCACCCGGCGAAAAGTTCAGCAGATTGACCACCGCGCGGCCGCGACTTTCACGCGACAGTTGCGGCAGGTCGTAAACTTTTTGCCAGTAGACTTTGCCGAGATTGGTAAAGAACAACAGGTAATCGTGGGTGCTGGCCACGAAGAGATGCTCGATAGGGTCTTCCTCTTCCGTCTTGGCCCCTTTGAGGCCTTTGCCGCCACGCCGCTGCGCGCGGTACGTGCCGGTCGAGGTACGCTTGATATAGCCCTGGTGACTGATCGTGACGACCATGGTTTCTTCGGTGATCAGGTCCGCCAAATCGACCGAGCCGATTTCCTCGCCGCTGATCTCCGTGCGCCGCGAGTCGGAATGCTTGCGCTTCACCTCCAGCAAATCATCGCGGATGATGCCCAGGATGATCTTCTCATCGCTCAAAATGCGCTGGTACTCGGTAATTTCGTCGAGCAGTTTCTGGTACTCGTTGCCGAGCTTTTCCTGCTCCAGGTTGACCAATTGGCCCAAGGTCATCTTGAGAATCGCTTCGGCCTGCACCGCGGTGAGCGTGTACGTGGAACTGACGCCCCGATCAGCCTGGAACTGGGCGAATCCCGTTTCCCCCAAGCGCGCTGCATCATGGCCGCCGGCGCCTCGACCCCCATCAAGCGGGCCTTGGCCTCGGCCTGCGTTTTCGAGGTGCGGATTACCCGAATGATTTCGTCGATGTTGGCATGCGCGAGCAACAGGCCCTCGACCGTATGCTTGCGGGTACGAGCCTTGGCCAGCAGGAACTGCGTGCGCCGCCGGATCACCACCCGCCGATGCCGCAGGAATTCCTCCAGGATGGCCTTGAACGACATGATCCGCGGTTTGCCGTCGACCAATGCCAGGAAGATGATCGAGAACGTGTCTTGCAGCGGCGAAAATTCGTACAACTGGTTGAGCACGATTTCCGGGTCCGCGTCGCGCTTCAACTCCAGGATCAGGCGCACCGGCTCTTTGAGATCGCTTTCATTGCGAATCGCCGAGATGCCCTTGAGGCGATCCTCATTCACCAGCGCCGCAATGCGTTCTTCCACGCGGTCGCGGGCCTGCTGAAATGGAATCTCGTTGACCACGATGCGATAACGATTCTTCGCGAACGGCTCGATGCGCGTGCGAGCACGCAAGACGATCGTGCTGCGGCCCGTGTGATAACCGCGACGGATGCCACTGCGGCCGCAGATGATTCCGCCGGTCGGAAAATCGGGGCCCGGGCAGATTTCCAGTAGCTCGTCGATGGACACGCCCGGCTCGTCGATCAGCTGCACCAACGACTCGCAGACCTCGCCGAGATTGTGTGGCGGGATGGAAGTGGCCATGCCCACGGCGATGCCGTTGGCGCCGTTGACCAAAAGATTTGGAAACTTCGACGGCAGCACGCTCGGTTCGGTGCGTCGATCGTCGTAGGTGGGAATGAAATCGACAGTATCGAGATCCAGATCATTCAGCATCAAGGCCGCGATCGGCGACAGTCGGGCTTCCGTGTACCGCATGGCGGCCGGAGGCAGACCGGCGATCGAACCGAAATTGCCCTGTTTGTCTATCAACACATGGCGCATGTTCCATTCCTGGGCCATGCGCACGAGCGTGGGATAGATCACGCTCTCACCGTGCGGATGATAGTTACCGCTGGTATCGCCTGATATCTTGGCGCATTTCACGCGGCTGGCGCCCGGACCGAGGTTCAAGTCATTCATCGCGACCAGAATCCGCCGCTGCGAAGGCTTGAGCCCGTCGCGCACGTCGGGAAGCGCACGGCTGACGATCACGCTCATGGCGTACGTCAGATAACTGTCCTTCAATTCTTCTTCGATGGGCAGATCAACGACGCGGCCGCCCATAATGCTGCCGTCGCCTGCAGGTTCGCTGAGCGGCTGTATTTCGTCGTCAGGGTCGTTTCCGTCAGTTGACAAACAGCAGTCCTTTCGCCTGGAGGGAGCGGTTCAATCGCACTCGGTGCGACTTCAGCCGGTAAAGCCGGCCCCACGCGCCAGAAGTGGCCATGATCAGATCGCGTAATATACCAATTTAGAGCCCCGTCCACAACCGCCCAGAGGCCCGAGACTGAGGCCACAACATATTATGATCTAAAGACTTGCATCCCGCTTCTCGGCAGCCTACGCTAGGCAGTGACAAGCGGCGCCAAGCGGCGCGAAAACCGGCTTGCCCGCCACCCGAAAAACCCTTCCTTCGAGGTCTGCAGCGATGCGATTTCACCCCGTCAAAATTCGCGTTCATGATCGCAACGCTCGCCGTTTCGCCGCATGCCGTTTTGCCGCGTTTGGCCTCACGCTATGGATGCTCAATGCGGGCCTTGGGTCCGCCTGGCAAGCAGCGTTTACCGATGAACCGACCGGCCCGTTTGCGAAAGAGATGCAGGCTTTCGCGGAGCAGGACCAACAAAAGCCGCCGCCGGCCGCGCCGGTTTTGTTCGTGGGGAGCTCCAGTATTCGCTTGTGGAATGTCGCGGTGTCCTTTCCCGATCTGCCGGTGATCAACCGCGGTTTCGGCGGCTCACAAATGTCCCACGTCTTGCAATACTTCGACCGCGTGGTCACTCCCTACAAGCCGCGCGTGATCGTTTTCTATTCCGGCGACAACGACATCGCCGGCGGCAAATCGGCTGAGCGAGTCGCCGGCGACTTTGCCGAATTCCTGCGCCGCGTCCACGAGACATTGCCTGGCACGCCGGTGGTGCTCATCTCCCCGAAGCCAAGCATCAAGCGCTGGAAGCTGATCGAAACGATCCGCGAAGCCAATGGCCGCCTCGCGGCGATGGCCAAGGACGACCCGCTGCTCCACTTCGTGGATGTGCATCCGGCGATGCTCAACGAAAAGGGAGAACCGCGGCCAGAGCTGTTTGTGGCCGATGGTCTGCACATGAATGCCGAAGGGTACAAGATCTGGACGGAGCTGGTGCGGCCCTGGATCGAAGAAAAGAAGAAGAGCGTGGCTTTGCCAGCCAGGCGCGAAGTAGCGTGATTGCGCCTGCTTTTGCCCCGCCAGGGGCCCAAGTCAATAACCGGGGCAACGCCTTCGTTAGTCGGCTCACAGGTAGTCGGCCTGATGCAAAGCTTGCACCAGCCGCCGAGCGATCGGCCCGGCGGCCGTAGCTCCGTTGCCCCCGTGTTCCAGCACGACCACGATCGCCCATTGTGGATTTTCCGCCGGTGTATAGCCGGCAAACCAGGCATGTTCCGCCTGATCGCCGCCGATTTCGGCAGTACCCGTCTTGCCGGCAATGGTCGGCCATGCTAACCGCACGGTGGCATAGCCCGTGCCGTTCGGATTGCTGACGACGCGTTCCATGCCTTCTTGAATCGCCGCGAGTGTGGTGGCTGCAAGGGGCAACCGCTCGGCGGCGCCGGCCGTATTCGGCGAGTTGTCGGATCCGGCGCGCGTGACGCGCGGCGTGACCAGGGTGCCGCCGTTGGCGATTGCCGCCACCCAGCGGGCCACTTGCAGCGGAGTCACTGCAAGCGGGCCCTGGCCGACTGCCAGGCCGTAGGTGTCGCTGGCCTGCCAGGCGCGCCCGGCGATGCGCGGCAAGCTCCCCGGCGTGCCCAAGCGTCCGGACGCTTCGTCCGGTAAATCGACTCCGGTACGACGTCCGGCGCCAAAGCGTTCGGCCCAGGCTACCAGCGGGCCCGGCCCCATCTCACCGCCAAAGTGGAAGAAGAACACGTTGCAACTTTGTTCCAGGGCTTCGGTAAGCTGAATCTCTCCGTGTCCAACGCCGCTGTTACGATACACGGCGCAGCGCAAGCGATCCGGCTCGTGCAAATATCCCTGGCAGACCAGTGGCGTCTCGGGCGTGATCGCGTGGGTTTCCAGCATGGCTGCCGCGGTGATGATCTTGAAGACCGAACCCGGCGGGAGCGCCATTTTGCTCACACGATCGAACAGCGGGTGTCCTGGCGCCGACAGCAGCGACGTGAGCGATTCGTTGTCGCCGTGGGTGAACAAGTTCGGATCGAACCGCGGGGCACTCGCCGCGGCCAGGAGCTCTCCGCTGTGGATGTCCATCACGACGATGGCTCCACCCGTTGCGGGAGCCGTCGCATCGCCTTCCGCGTGCGCTCGAGTCGAACGGCCTTGAAGCGCGCGATCCAACAGGGTCTCGGCCGCCCGCTGCACCGTAGGATCCAACGCCAACACAACGTCACCACCGCGCGTTGCATCTTGGCTCGACTGCGTGGCGAGCCACTGCCCGCGATGATCCGTCAAGTGCGTCCGCAGTCCAGGCTGGCCGCGCAGCGCAGATTCAAAACCACGTTCGACTCCCAGCCGTCCGACGGTTCGCTTGGGTGCCGGGTTTTCGTTCTGTCGCTTTACGGCAATCGTCCCCGCGACACGGATCGAAGGACTCTGTTCTCCTTGTTGCTGGAGATCGTTCGCATTTTTCGGATCGCTTTGTGGATCAAAGGGGCCGACGTGCCCGACAAGGTTGGCCGCTAAACTGCCGGCCGGATATGCACGCCGCGTCGTTTCGATGAGCTTGGTGGCCGGATAACGGGCTGGTTCCGCGCGAATCGCAGCGGCCACGTTCGGAGGAATCACATCGACGACGATGTGATAGGCCACTTGCTCGGCGATCACGATGGACTCCGGCGGGCGCGACTCGTCCTCGGCGAACAGATCTGCAATCGCTCGCCGCCAGGCGTCGGCACCGGCCGCATCAGCACCGCCATCGCCAGCTTCTTCGACATTTTGTTCGGCGGCTTGCAGCCGTGCCAGGCGGTCTCGCCGCAGGCGATTCACGCGTTTTGCCACGGCCTCCACGCGTTGTTGAATGCGTGCCGTCCGGAGCTGCCACTCGGCTGGCGACAGTCCACAGCAATCGGCCAGCCGGCGGTGGAGCGTTTTGCGCTCGGCGAGCACGTCGGCCGTCGCCTCGGCGAGTCGCTGCTGGCGCAAGGGGCGCGGCAAGCGGCTGCGTGCCTGACTGCGCAGCCAAGCTGGATTGGGCGGGTCTTCCAGATAGCGATATTGGACGGCTAGCCCGACGACGCGCTCATCCTCGGCCAGCACCGTGCCATCGCGGGCCAGAATGCGACCGCGCTCGGCCGGCAGGATTTCGTTCTGTCGCCCGGGCTGCGCTGCCGCCGTGCGAAAGGCTGCCCCCTGGGTCAGTTCCAACTGCGCGGCCCGGCCGAAAATTGCCAGACACAGGACAATGAACAGGCCCCAAAGAATCCGCAACCGCTCGCGGCTCCCCAGAGACGTAACCGAATTGCGCTCGACGAGTGTTTGCCATTCGAAGAACTGGTCGGGGCGAGGCATGGAAGGCAACTCCGTTTAAACGTCGGCGTCGCTCGACTCCAGGCTGCCGCGCCATTGGTCGAAGTGTTCCAGACAGATCAGCGTGCCGCGCGCCACGGCTTCGAGCGCTTCCGCATGCACGCGTGCCGGCAGGCCGGTATGTTCCGTGACGAAGTGGTCGATGCCGCGTAGCAAGGCTCCACCGCCGGCCAGAACGATCCCGTGATCCACGAGATCGGCCGCCAGGTCCGGCGGGCACTGATCAAGCGTCGCGCGGAAGGCGTCGAGCAATTGCGCCAGAGGCTGAGCGAGCGCTTCGCGCACCTCCTCGCTGGTGATCACCGCTTTGCGCGGCAATCCGCTGGCCGTGTCCACGCCGCGAACTTCGTCGGCCAGTTCGTCAGCCAACGGATAGGCGCTGCCAATGTCGATACGCAACCGTTCGGCAGCGGATTGGCCGACGCGCAGGCTGTAATTCCGCTTGAGATAGTCCATCAGCGCCAGGTCGAAAGCATCGCCGCCGATTCGCACCGACTGGCTGGCGACGATCTCGCCGAGGCTCAGTACGGCGATTTCGGTCGTGCCGCCGCCGATATCGCAGATCATATTGGCCACTGGCTCGGCGATCGGCAATCCGACCCCCAGGGCCGCCGCTTTCGCCTCGGAGATGAGGAACACCTGCCGAGCACCGGCCCGCAGGGCGCTGTTGTAGACGGCCCGCTTTTCGACGGGCGTAATGCAGCCGGGCACCGCTACCAGCACGCGCGGCCTGACGCGCCAGCCCTGCCGCTGTGCTTTGCGGATGAAATAGCGCAGCATCGCCTCGCACAATTCAAAATCAGCGATGACGCCCGAGCTAAGGGGACGCACGACGGAGATTGACTGAGGCGTGCGCCCCAGCATTTGCCGAGCCAGATGGCCCACGGCACAACCGCCGGCCAACACGCGACCGGTCCCCTCTTCGACCGCCACCACCGACGGTTCGTTGAGCACCAGCCCTTCACCGACGACGCTGATCAGCGTATTGGCGGTGCCGAGGTCGATAGCTAGGTCAGAGCCCAGCAGTCCGAGGAAACGATCGAGCATCCTTGCTCAGCCTCGTAAAGAAACGGATTGTTCAGAACGACGGATTGATTAGAAAGAAAACTACCGGCAGGAGTTCTACCTGGCGCCGCGCGCCCGGAAGTCCATGCCGTACTGTTTCATCTCGCCATACAGGCATAAACAGCCGATGGTGAGCGCCACCAGCGACACGATCATCATGACGGTGTAAACGTTGGCCCGCGGCTTCTGCAGGACGACGCCGCGCTTTTTCTTAGGCGCAACGTCCTCGTCGCCGACGTCGGTTTCGACGTCGGCGTCTTCGTACTCCCCTTCTTCAAAGCTCGCGACTTCTTCTTCTTCTTCTTCTTCGTCATCCATCAGCTGACCTTGAATCGAGTTGCGACATCATCGCCCTTCTGGATCACGCCCTTCTTGAAGTCCGGCAGGATCTTTGCCACGGCGCGGTCGCTCTGGGTCGTCAACACTTGCACGCGGCCAAGGTAGCTGCTACCCCGGAAAACCTCCAACGTATTACCGGTGCGGATGCCGTCGTCCGCTCCCAAGGAAAGCTCCAGCAAATCATTTTGGCTGACCGCCAGCACCTTCCCGCGCAGTGGCGGTGGCACGTCGGTTTCGCCAACCGAGATTCCTCGCTTGGACAATACCATGCGTGCCGACGCCAATTGCTGGGCAAGTTGTCCCTCACGCTCTTTGAGCCGCGTGATTTCATTCGTGACCTGATGCACTTGATCGGTCAGCTTGACAACTTGCTCAAACGACCTGTCACGATCGGCCTGAGCTTCGCGAATTTCCTTTCGCAGGACTTCGACCTCTTTGGTCATTTTGTCCAGATTGCCCTGCCCAGCGGTCATGGCCGCGACCGCTTCCTGATTCGATTTTTGCAGTTCCTCGCGCTGGGCTTGGAGCGTTTTAAGTTCGGCGTCCGTCTTCGTCCGATAGGTTTCCAGGTCAGCCAAGGCCTTTCGCTTGACGACGTCTTCTTCAGAAATCTGCGCGGTCAGCTTGTCGATTTCGTCCTTGAGCTCTTGCTGCTTGGCCTGTTCCTGGGTGATCTTCACCTTAAAGCCGGTGTTCGGGTTCTCGACGACGTCGCGCCAATTCTTGTGGGTCCCATAGACCGCCACGGCAAAAGCCATGAAAACGAGACTCATCGCGAGGACCAGGAAGGCGAAGATCTTGCCGACGAGATTCATAGCGTCTTTTCCTGCGCCGCCGGAGCGTGCCACCGCGGCGCTTTGCACGGCCCGGCCAGCTAAGCTCGCCAGGGCGTTCAATCAAGCACCCACCGGCGCGAATCGATCGAACGCCAACCGGACTGAAGTGGATATGTACAATAGAGATAATGGTTCAGAGTGGAGCTTTTAGCATAATTATGGGCCGCGACGATGTCAATAATTTGCGGTGTCTAAATCGCGGCTCTGGGAGGGATGGGCAGCTTCCTTCATAAGGGCTCCGCCGCCTCGTTCCAGCGAGGCTCAGGCGCCCGCTACTCGCCATCGGCCTGTAAGACCGATCAGGCCCAAGATCCCGCAGGTCGCCAGGCAAATGCCCGCCGGCCAGTCCCCGTGGTCGAGATACCAACTGCCGCGCAAGTCGATTCGGGGATTGGCGATCAAGAATTCGCTCGTGCGACGGCCGCCTTGCGCCAGGATTCGCCCGTCAGAATCGATCGAAGCGGAAAAACCGGTGTTCGCGGCCACCAGTAGAGGCTTGCGGCATTCAATGGCCCGAAAAACACCGCAGGCCAGGTGCAGATCAAGCTCGCTGGAACCCCAGAACCAGCCGTCGTTGGTCAAGTTCACGAGTACGTCCGGTTCCTGATCCCGCTGCCGCAATTCCAGCACTTGAGAACGAATCAGGTGGGGCACTGTCGTTTCGAAACAGATGTTCGGCGCGTAGCGAAAGTCGCCCAATTTAACGCAGCTTGCTCCCGTCCCGGCGTCGAGGCCGCCGGGTAATGGCGTCAGTCGATACAGGGCCGGGAACCTGTCGGCAAGCGGCACGTATTCGCCGAACACCACTCGATGGCATTTGTCGTAACGGCCGAGCGGTTGGCCTTCCGCATCGATAAACAGGGCGGAGTTGTAATGCTCTTCCCGCGTCGCGGTTTGGTGTAGGGTATCGATGCCCAGCAGTGCCGGCACTTGCAGGATTCGGGAAGCGTAATGCAGCGATTCGTGGCTCTCTCGCTCGACATCCGCGGTCGTCCGAACTGCGTCTGCCGGCGGGCGGAAGTCGCTGCTGAACGTGAACCAAGGAAAGCGGAACATGGTCTCCGGCCAGACGACCAGATCCAGATTCGGCTCGGCCGCGCGGGCCGCTCGCGAAAGACCGAAATACTCGTCGAAGATCTTGTGCGACTGGGTTGGATCGGTCTTCATGGTGATGTCGACCGCGCCTTGGATCAGGGCCACTTGAGGCCCGGGCCGCCCGGCATCCTGCCCCATTCGCCAATGACCATACGACCACGTGGCCAGGAGTAAAGCCGCGAGCGGAAGCATCGGCCAGATCGCTCCGCGCCGCCCGTCCCAGGGGAGCATGCGTGCCACGCATGCCGCCACCGCCACGAGAACGAAGCTCACCGCGTAGGCCCCGCCCAAATCACTGATTTGAATCAGAGACGGCATGCGATATTGCGTATGCGCAAGCGTGCCCATCAGAAAGCCGGTCATCAAGTGTCCCCGAGCCAGTTCCAGCCCGGCCCAAATCACGGGAGCGGCGATCACCACCGAGATTCGCAGGCGCTGCGCGGCCACGCGCAGCAAGCCCACGAACACCGGCCAGTAGCAAGCCAGATATAAGGACAGAGCCAACCAGCCCAGTGCGGTGGCCGGATGCGGCAGCGTCAACCAATACAAGGTGGCGAGCCAGAACACGCAGCCGGTGAACCAGAGAGTCAGATAGGGCCGCCGACCAGGCAATGTCTCCTGCCGTGCCAGCAGCACCCAAGGCGCGGCGGCAATCCAGGCCAAGGGCCACACGCCCAAGGGAGGCAAAGCGGCCCAGTACAATAGGCCGCCCAGTAGGCCCAGGACCAACGGCGATCGCCAGGCGGCGGTGCACCTCTTCGCCGGCAGCGGGGCAGCCGTCGAGCGGGAGCTATCGGCCGGATTTGACGGTTTTACGTCAGGTGGTGTGGCAACTGCCATTTAGTAAGCCTACGCAGTGCTTGCGAATCTGCCCAGATCGGTTTGTGACAAAGCCGTCGCCGCCCCACTTTGCCGACCGCCCGGGGCTTAGCTCAATAGCAAAACGTTCACCAGGTCGCCGACGGCATAGGCGTGCTCGCCGGCTGGAAAATGAATCAACACGGCTGCATCCGTCAGCGTTCGCAGATCACCCGAACCACACCACGCCAGCGGCTCAACCCATGGCACCGGCAGACTGCCTCGGGCAGCACTTGCATCGGTGGGATCGGGTTGTAAGCGGCCTGGAAAGTACGTCGGGCGATCGCCCTGATGCACAAAGTCGGCATTCAGCCGGGCCGCCAGCTGGAGCAGTCCGACAGGAGTGCCCCCCGATATCTTCGCCAATGCCGGCCGCACGAAAAGCTCGAAACAGACCAGCGAGCTTACCGGGTTGCCAGGCAGCCCAAACACCATCGTCTGCCCAAATGCCAGAGTGGGATCGCCGGAACCTCGCCGCACTCCAAACCACAGCGGCTTGCCTGGCTTAAGCTGCACCTTGTGAAAAACTTCTTCGACTCCCGCGGCGCGCAATGCCGCCGGTACCAAATCCAGCACCCCGGCCGAAACGCCGCCGGAAATTACCAGCACATCACAGGCGAGCCCCCGCCCGATGCGGGTCGCCAGTTCCTCGGGCTCGTCGCGGGCGATCCCCAGCCCAAGCCCCTCGGCTCCGGCACGCTGAGCTGCCGCCAATAGCAACGGGCCATTGCTGTCGCGAATTTGTCCGGCGGTTGGCACGGTGCCGGTATCGACCAGTTCGTTGCCGGTTGCCAACACAGCCAACGAGGGACGCAGGTGAACCAGCACCTCGGTGCGGCCGACTTCAGCGAGCAGTCCGATTTCGATGGGCCGGATCACGGTCCCCTTGCGGAGCACGACATCGCCATGCGCCAGCGACGTCGCCCGGCGGACGATGTTCTGGCCCGTTCGTACGTTGTCTTGCTTGAGTCGCACGCGCTGCGCCGCGCTGCCGGCGGACGGAGCGGTCTCACTGCGCTCGAGCATTACCATCGCGTCGGCCCCGGCGGGAATCGGAGCCCCGGTCATCACGCGGCTGGCCTGGCCTCGGCTGACGACTCGCGTTGAGACTTCGCCGGCGGTAATCTCTTCAATCACGTCGAACTCAGCCGAGCCGGCTGCGAGGTCGGCCGCCACGATGGCGTAGCCGTCGACGGTCGCCTTGTCGTGCGGCGGTGAGTCGACGTCGCTCGCGATGTTTTCCGCCAGCGTGTTGCCAAGGACGCTGGCCACCGCCATGCGCACCGTTGACGTGGGCCTGGCCTGGTCGAGAATCTTCGCGAGAGCCTCAGCGACCGTCAGCATTAGCGTTGACAAGGTGACGGGGTGACAAGGTGACGGAGCGCGGCTTTATCGGGCGTTTTTCTCTGTCACGCGATGTTAACCCGCGGCTGCGCGGGGATTGCTAACGAAAATCTCGTCCCGAAATACCGGAACGTTTTTGGGCGCTTCAATTCCCAGACGCACCACGCCGCGGCGCACTTCGATGACTTTGATCTTGATGTTTCCATCAATGGTGACACCGCCGTCAATGACGCCGTCGCCAATGATGACGCTCTCGCCTGTCTTTCGCGATAGCACGAGCATCGGCCAGTCCTCCTTGACTAGAGCACGTTACTGAATCGTAATTCCTTCTCGATCACTGGTTCGAGATCTTACTCGAATACTGTACACTTGTCAATCACTTTGGATTTCTTGTATTTCTTGCAAGTTACGGGTGGAACGCGCAGAAGAGTGCGCAGCGTGGCCCATATCTGGGTCGTCTACGTCCTAGCCAAACCGATCCAGGACTGACATCCGTTCGACGACAGTTTTGCATCGGCCGCGAGAAAACCTTACGACCCCCCCCCGACTTTTGCCGGCAGATCGTGAGAAGTCCGCTTTGCGGCAAATTGGCGCGCCTTCTGCTTTTCTAAGTTACGGCAAGATGAACCATCCTGACTTCGGACTGGTCACCTTCGGCCACGACGAATCACTGCGGGGTCGGAATATCGGAATAAGGAGACTGGCCATGAGAAAATGCATTTTGGCGTTGGCGGCGGCGGTTGCTTTGGGAATGTTTACGACAACGGCGAGTGCCCAGGGCTGGGGCCATCACCATGGCGGCTACGGTGGCTACCATCATTACGGCTACCCGGGCTATTACGCCGGCTACCGGGGTCCGGGGATCTACTTGGGCGTTGGCCCGGGCTACGTCGGCTATGGAGCGGGTTACGGCTATGCTCCCAGCTACGGTTATGCTCCCGGCTACCCGGCGTATTCCCCTGGAGTTCCGGCTTATGCTCCCGGAGTTTACGGCGGCGTAGGCGTGTACTGAGAGCCATGTACTGTGAGTCAATCGGAAAGGCCGTCCCGCTTGCAAGCGCGGACGGCCTTTTGGTTATTCGATGAATCTCAGGTTCAGCCTTTTGCGCGGCGCACTTTGTAGTTTCCCCGGGCGTCGTCGTGTTCCAGTTCGATCAGGCCTTTGGACTGGAGATCCTCAAGCAGATCGGAGAAGCTGCCGTATCCGTAATAGCCTTCATTGAACCCTGGAAACACGCGACGAATGGCTTGTTTGAGAAGCGAGCCCCAGAGGGGATCGTAGTCTTGTTCGACGGAATTAAGAACTTCCAAAACCCGGTCGGCGGCCTCTTGCTTTTTGTCTTCCTTGGCATCGGACTCTTTCGGCGGACCCTCTTTGGGTTGGGTCTTTTTGGCCTGGGTCTTTTTGGCGACGCGGATCAGGTCATCGTAGTAAATGAACTCGTCGCTATTGCCCACCAGTAAGTCGGACGTCGACCGTTTGGCCCCGCAGCCGATCACCCGTTTGTTGTTCTCTTTCAATTTAGAGACCAACGGCGAAAAGTCGCTGTCGCCGGAAATCAGGGCAAACACGTCGATGTGCTGCTTTGAGTAGCACAGGTCCAGGGCGTCCACGACCATGCGAATGTCCGCGCTATTTTTGCCGCTCATTTTGCTTTGCGGAATGTCAATCAGTTCGATCCCCTGGGCATGGAATTCGCGCACGGCGTCCTGATAGTTTCGCCAGTCGCAATAGGCCCGCTTGTATACAATGCGGCCTTTTTCCAGCAGACGTTTCAGGACCAGCTGAATCTTGAAATCGCCGGCCTTCATGGCGCGCACGCCGATGGCCAGGTTTTCAAAATCGACAAACACGGCAATCAGCGGTTCTTCGGACATAGTCATTTTCGTAAATGAGAGGGTTTCAAATAAACACCGCCGGTCGCACCACCGGTTTCACAGCGTGCTGCCGGCGGTGATGCTTTAGTGGTTCTTGCTATGCCGGGAACTACGTCTCTTAATAGCTTTGAACTCGGGAGGCTCTGGCGGGCGTTGGACCGGGGTAGGAGGACTGGCCGCCGTCAACTCACCGTATCGATTCGTAAAAATGGAGTCAGCCAGCGTTCTCAATTCAGGGGACAACGCGTTGCGCGCCGCCTTGAAGACCGCCGAAATGGGAGCACTCGCGAGCGCCTTCTCAAGCTCGCCGCGATTATACTGCTCGAATTGCTCCGATGTCATCGCCAGCAAATGATCGACCTGGGCGCTCGCTGGAGCGACCGTGGGAGCAGGTGGGGCCAGCCGGGGCAGAGGCTGTTGAGGCGTCGGCCGAACGGCCTCTTTAGCGATCTGAGGAAGATTTGCAGCCAACAATTTGCCAACCATCCGAGGCTTATCGGCCGTCGACGGCTTGCTGGTCGGCTGCCGGTCACTTGCGTTGCGAGGCTTACCCGTCGCAGGCCGGTCCCCCGGCCTCTGAGGCTCACTGGCCGGCTGGCATTCATTGGTCGACTGAGGCGGTTTGTCCGGCCGCGACGCACCGGGCTCGGCGACTTTCGTCGGCAAGCGGAAGGCCAAAACTCCCTGCAGTGCAGTACCGTTTTCC
This sequence comes from uncultured Planctomycetia bacterium, assembly GCA_963807715.1. Classification (GTDB taxonomy): domain Bacteria; phylum Planctomycetota; class Planctomycetia; order Pirellulales; family PALSA-1355; genus CAWECK01. The sequence continues at coordinate 149,719 of CAWECK010000002.1, read as the reverse complement.
CACCAGGTGCCGAAAAGAAGCTGTTCCCCGTGGGCTTGGTACAGCGTCAACTCGCATTTGAAGTCGGAATCATTCGGCGCGTAGCCATAGTGACCGTGAAAATGAATTCCATCCTTGGACGTGGCATCCAAATGGCCGACTTTCCCGTCCTGGGGCCAAGCGAGCGTGATTCGCTTGGGAGTGATGAGGATCGGCGTGACTTGGGAGCCGTTCTCGATTTCCGAGGATCGAAAGAGCTGGCCATTTGGAGTTATCGCCGTTTGATTCATCGTAAACTGTCGTCGTAAGGGTGACTCGCTGCAATCGCGGCCACGGCATCTCGGAAACGAGTTGCCCCGGCTTTCGTCTTGACAATTCTACTGGGAATCACCGCACGCCGATAGAATTCGCCCTGCATTTGCTCGCCTCCGTCGCAATCGCACCCCTGCAATGCAAAAATTCTGCCAAACCATTTTAGCGTGCAACGTATTTGCCCCCGCATTCATGGGTATTTAGCTTGATTTCGCAAACGGCCCTGAAAGCTGGCGTCGGTGGAGGGGGTAGGATAACTTAAGGTGTACTATTCTTCGGTCCAGCCTGAGCGGAGTGATCCTTGTATGACGCAGGCAACCCAGCGTGGGCAATTATCTGGGCCCTTCCTTGGCCGCTGCTGCTGCCTATTCCTGGCGACCCTGCTGGCAGTCGGCGGAGCATCGGCTGCTGACTACGCGGAAACGGTTCGGGCCACCCGTGGGCTGCTGGCGTATTACCGATTCGAGGAATCCGGCGATGCGGCTATCGACTCGTCGGGACTCGGGCACGAGGGCCGGTTTGAAGGAGAAGTGCTGCGCGGCGTCGATTCCGCTTACGCCGGCCTGGGAAGGGCAATTCGCTTAACCGGCAGCGGGTATCTGCGCGTTCCCGATCTGGGCAGCGCGGACGCGGTAACCGTGGAACTGTGGCTCAATCAGACGGTGCCCGCTGCGGAAGGAATCGCCGCCTTGTATGCCGCCGATGGCTGGCAGCCGAATTTCGTCCACTTCAACGTGCGTAAAACCGGCGCGCTTGAACTGGCCGTGAATGGCACCAGTAGTTTTGCCAACACCGAAGCAGAGGTCGTGGTTTCGGGCCGCTGGTTGCACGTCGCGGCCAGCTACGATCGGACGACCGGCATGCAACGGATCTTTCGGGACGGGCGCGTCGTGCACGAATCCGTCGCCGCGCCCCAGGTGCCGGTCAAACTGATTCGAGCCGCCATCGGCGCTTGGATCCGCGGCATGACGAGCCGGCCGTTAGTTGCGGACCTGGATGAAGTGGCCATCTATTCGGTCGCGCTGCCGCCCGGCCAACTCAGATCCCACTACCTTGCCGGCCAGGGAAAAGAGCTGGTTTCCGCCGATTTCGTGCGAGATATCCGGCCGATCCTGGAAAAACGCTGCTTCGGCTGTCATGGCCCCAAGCAGCAGGAAAGCCAACTGCGGCTGGACGTGCGCGACTGGGTGCTGCGCGGCGGCGAATCCGGGGAACCTGCAATCATGCCCTTCGATTCCGACGTCAGCCAACTGATCCAGCGTGTTTCGAGCAAAGTTGCGGAAACCGTCATGCCGCCGGAAGGAGCGCCGCTGGCGAGTGCCGAGATCGCCGCCCTGCGCAGTTGGATCGATCAAGGAGCGGTTTGGCCGGACGAGTTGGCAGGTCGCGTCGAGCCGACAAAGGTGACAACGTCGCATTGGTCTTTCCAACCAGTCAAAAAAATGCCGCCGCCGGCCAGCGACGATCCATTCGTAACGACCGGCAATGCCATTGACGCTTTCGTGTGGGACCAATTGCGTGCCCAAGGGCTTCGTCCATCGCCAATGGCCGATCCGCGCACCTTGGTTCGCCGGCTCTATTTGGACATGCACGGCCTGCCGCCGACTCCGGAGGAGTTGCACCAGTTCGACGGCGATTCATCTCCGAACCCGTGGGGACAGCTGGTGGATCGCGTGCTCGTCAGCCCGCGCTATGGCGAACGCTGGGCCGCGCATTGGCTGGACGTCATTCGCTACGGCGACACGCACGGCTTTGAAGTGAATACGCCGCGCGCGAATTCCTGGCCTTACCGCGATTACGTGATCAAGAGCCTCAACGACGACAAGCCCTACGATCGGTTCATCCAAGAACAGCTTTCCGGCGATCAAATGGGCGTGGACGCGGCGACCGGATTTTTGGTGGCTGCGCCGGCCCTGTTAAAAGGCCAAGTCGGCAAGGACCTGGCTTCGATGCGGCAGGCGCGGGCCGACGAGTTGCACGAGGTCATCGTTTCGGTTGGCTCCGGAATCCTGGGGCTGACCGTGGGTTGCGCGCGCTGCCACAACCACAAGTTCGATCCGATCTCGCAGCGCGATTATTACCAGTTGCAAGCGATCTTCGCCGGCCTGCAATATGGCGAACGGCCGATTCGCAATCCGGCCGAGGTGGCACTCACCAGCCCATCTGCCGGCCCACTTGCCAACTCGTTTTCCAATCCGGATCCCGGCACTCCCGTCGCCCCGGGCCCGCTGGCGGCCAAAGTCGTATTCGGCGGCAAGTTCACCCCGGCCGAGCCATCGTTCCGGCTGTATCGGGGCGATCCCATGCAGCGGCGCGAGCGTGTTTCGCCCGATGTTCCGGCCGTGTTCGGATCGCTGGGATTGGTATCGACGACGTCGGAGGCCGAGCGCCGAACTGGATTATCCAATTGGCTCGTCGAACCGACGAATCCGCTCACCGCGCGGGTTCTTGTGAACCGGCTTTGGCAACATCATTTCGGCACTGGCCTGGTGTCGACGCCCTCCGACTTCGGCGCCATGGGACGCAAGCCGACGCATCCGGAATTGCTCGATTGGCTCGCAGCTACGCTCGTCGAAAACCGTTGGTCGCTCAAAACACTGCACCGCTTGATCCTGACATCGAACACCTATCGCCAGGCGAGCGCGGCGCGGCAGGAGTGCCTGGCCATCGACGCCGGGTCGCAATTGCTGTGGCGTTTTCCTCAACGCCGTTTGGAGATGGAGCCGATTCGCGATTCGATTCTTTTCACCAGCGGAGCGTTGGACCTGACGATGGGAGGTCCCGGTTTCCTGGTCTTCAAAGAGAACAGCAATTACGTTCGCGTTTATGATTCGAAAGAAGAGTGGGGGCCGGGAGAATGGCGACGCATGATCTATGCCCATCGCGTGCGCATGGCCCAGGACGGAGTCTTTGGCGCGTTCGACTGTCCTGATGCCGGCCAGCCCGCGCCGGTGCGCAGCCGCTCGACCACGGCCATTCAGGCGCTCAACTTGCTGAACAGCAGTTTCATCGCCCAGCAAGCAGAGTTGCTCGCGCAGCGAGCCCAGCGCGAGGCGCCGGGCGAATTGGGTGCGGCGATTCGCCGCGTCTTTGTCCTGGCGTACAATCGCCAGCCGAGCGAGTCGGAACTGAAAGCCACGCGAGAAACTGCCGACGAGTTTGGTTTGCCGGCCGTTTGCCGAGCCGTTTTCAACAGCAACGAGTTTCTTTTCTTGCCGTAAGGTGATGGATGTCCCGTTCGAAGACGACCAACGGCCACGATTTTTGCAATCCGCTGGAGCAACTCCTGGCTCGCCGCCGCTTTCTGGCCGACATGGGAAGCGGGTTGGGAGCGATCGCGCTGGCGTCCGTGCTTCAGAGCGACGGTTTGCTCGCCGCCGAGGCGGCGCCTCCTTATCGCCTGGAGATCAATCCGGCGGCGCCTCATGCGCCCAGGCCGGCTCCCGAGCCGGCCCGGGCAAAAAATGTGCTCGTGATTTTCTGTTCCGGCGCCTTGTCGCACATGGACACGTTTGATTGGAAGCCGGAATTGCTCAAGCGCGATGGACAGATGATGCCGCAAGCCGAGGCGGCGGTCACCTTCCAAGGCGAGAATGGAGCTATCGCCAGGCCGCTGTTCGAGTTTCGGCCGCGCGGCCAATGCGGCAAGATGACCAGCGACCTGCTCCCCAAGCTGGGCGAACTGGCCGACGACTTTTGCTTTCTGCATTCGCTCACCACGAAAACGAACACGCACGGGCCGGGCGAGAATTGCATGTCCACCGGGTTCACGCTCGACGGCTTCCCAGCGATGGGATCCTGGGCAACCTATGCGCTCGGCACGGAGAATCAGAATCTGCCGGCCTACGTGGCCCTGCCCGATCCGCGCGGAGTGCCGCAAGCCGGCGTGAACAATTGGGGCGCCGGCTTCCTACCCGCGGTCTTTCAGGGGACCGCGTTCAACGCCCAAAAACCCGTGGCCAACTTGCAGCCCCCCGGCAGCATCTCCGACAAGGAAGCTCGTGCCACTCGCAAATTGCTCGAACGGCTCAACGAAGAGCATTTGCGGCAGTTTCCCGGCGACAGCGAGCTGGCCGCGCGGATTGCCAGCTACGAACTTGCGGCCCGCATGCAGTTGAGCGTCCCTGAAGTCACCGATCTATCGCAAGAGCCCGCCTCGATCCTGGCGGAGTACGGGGCGGACGACACGGAGAACAAATTCAAGGCCGGCTTTGCCCGCAATTGCCTGCTGGCCCGCCGTCTGCTTGAGCGGGGCGTGCGCTTCGTGCAACTGTTCAACGGCGCTTATGCGATGGGCGAGGGAGTGGGAAACTGGGATGGTCACCGCAAGCTGAAACCGCAATATGAAATTCACGGCGAGATTCTCGATCAGCCGGCCGCGGCCCTGCTGCGCGATCTGAAGCAGCGCGACCTGTTGAAGCACACCCTGGTGGTCTTTTGCACCGAGTTCGGCCGCATGCCGATGTTCCAGAAGGGAGCGACCGGCCGGGACCACAATCCGCTGGGCTTTACCTGCATGTTGATGGGAGCCGGCGTCAAGGCGCCCTTCTCCTACGGCGCCACCGACGACCTGGGCTACAAGGCGGTGGAGAACGTCGTATCGATTCACGACTTCCACGCGACCATCCTGCACCTGCTAGGCCTCGACCACACACGGCTCAGCTTCTATCACAACGGCATCCAGCGACGTTTGACGGATGTTCACGGACGGGTGGTGCGGGAGATTTTGGCGTAGGAGGCGGAACAAAGGGGGCGGGGACGCAGCTCATTGTTGATCAAACATCAAAACTCTAAAGAATGAGCTGCGTCCCTTTTGCCACCCCCAATGAATTCCACACGGTGAATGGAAAAGTTTAATATGGCAACCCGGAGCTTCGGTAAGCTGTGGTTTAATTCTCTGAGAGTGCTGTTGATAGGCGCAATCTTAGGATTAGTTGTGCTCACCATCGTATATGGTAGCGAGGAAGACACAAATGGGCCAATAAGCTCGCTACAGGACTTCGAGAAGGAGATTGCCGACAAAGCTTTAGTTGGTTATGACGCCTTAATGAAAGACCCAAGATTTCGCCAAATAAATACGCCTAAGCATGAGTCTCTTTGGCAAGAATTGAAATCCCAAAATCGGCGTCCAGTTCTTGTTGCCGTCGCGTTCTATTGCATAAGGCACAACCGCCCCGAAAGGGCATTTGCTGTGGCAGCAGAATCGTTACTTGAGCGACCGGAAGATATCAGCATGGCGTTCTATACGGATATGTTGGCAGAAATTGAGAAAGCTACCCCATCGGATGAAGTGCTTGCAAGCCTAGTGCCCTGTCCAGACTAAATTTTCGGGTAGAGCCGCTTCAATTTGACTCTCGCGTTGTCGATCGTGAATTGCCAATCGACGGCTCGTTGCTTCGCGTTGACGCGGGTTGACCAGGCGGCAATTTCGGATTGCAGCGTCGCGAGGTCGCCGATCCGTCGGTCCGACAGGCATTGGCTTGTCATGCAACTCAGCTCGCATTCCGCGACGTTGAGCCAACTGCCGTGCTTGGGTGTGTAAACGAAATGGATCCGCCTCACGTAGTCACGGGCCTTCTCGGGCGGAAACGCTTCGTAGAACGCCCCTTTGGTGTGCGTGTTCAAGTTGTCGCAGACCAACGTGATTCCCTCGCCGCCCGCATAGCGGGTGTCCAGCAAATGGGCGACTTCATGAGCCCAATCGTCCTTGGTGCGGCGCGGCCGAGCCGTCGCTTGGCGGAAGCCGGAGAGCGGTTCGGCGAACATGAAGATACTGGCAGTCCCCCTCCGTTCGTATTCGTAATCGACCCGCTCCGGATGCTCCTTGGTTGCCGGGATCGGCACACGCGTCTCGCCGATGAGTTGCACCGGTTGCTCGTCCATGCACACGACGGGGCAGTTGGGATCGTAGGCTTTTTGGTACGTCTCCAACACCTCCTCCATGCTGGCGACGAACTCGCCGTCGGCGTCAGGAGGAATCACCCAGTACTCGATTTTCCGCTTGGTCATGCCGTTTTTTTAAGCGTCTGACGGACCGTCTCGGGGCTGATCGATTCCACGATCTCCAGCTCCACCATTTGATCCGCCAGCAGCCGCAAAGTCCAATGACCGAAGCCGGCGGGCGGCTTGCCCAACCGCAGGGCGATCAACTTCGCCTCGGCCGCGCCGTCAAGCAACTTCGGCGTCGGCGACGTCGCTCGCTTCTTGCGAAACAGCGCCCCCTCGAAGCCTTCGAGGACAATTGCTTGCCGTACGTTCTCGACCGTCCGCGTTCTGCAACCGACCGCCTCGCTGATCCTGGCGTCATCCCAAGCCGGCCCGTCGGCGTCGGCCTTGAGCAAGATGGTAGCCCGGCGCAGTTTCTCCGACTTGCCCGTTTCCTTCTTGATGGTCGCCTCGCAAATCGCCCGTTCTTCGTCCGTGAGCCGCACGATATACTTTTTGTTCATTGGAACCTCCGTGTTGACGCGGAGATTCTCCAAAATCGACGGTTCTGGCAACCCGAATATTTAGCCTGGACGGGGCACTAGCCCTTAAACAAGCGAACGCGGAAGGGTTTGTTGTGGGAGTTTCCGTAGCCCGTGGCGGCGCAGCGTCAGCCTGCGGACGCCTAGCGGCGACGGCGAAAGGCTTCGGGTTGTCGGATCGGGCATCAGCAGGAATCTTTCTCAGGCTAGGGGCCGCGGCGGACCGGAGCGTCCAGACTCCGGCTTCAAGTTATTCCGTGCTAACATCGTAGCGGTCGCTGCAAACGGTTGACCAACCGCAAGAACGCCGCTTGCCACGGATTCCACGACAATAGCCGGTACACGATTCGCCGTCCGCCGCGGATGATCTGACAGGGCATCTGCATCCAGGCGTTCACATACGTCTTGAACTCCATCTTCAACAGCGCCAGCTTTTCACTCTGGAGCTTGTGCGAACAGCGGCCCGTCTCCGGCAGCAGCAGCGCCGACCAGGCCTTGAGCGTCCAAGCCAACGCGGCCATCACCATGTAGGCCCAATTGCTCACCAGATTGTCGACCGGCATGTCCAACGCCCGCACGCCGCCCTTCAACTGGGCAATCAGATTCTCCTGGTTGCAACGCCGGTTCGCCTTGCGCACCACGGCCACCGGCAAGCTGTCTCGGTCATTGGCCAGGTAGAATCGCGGCTTGGTATCATCGAACAGCCACTGCTGACCCTTGCTGTGCGACAAGTGCTTGCGAACCACGACCACGCGATAGGTCTTGCGGCAGGCGACGGGCCGGTAGTCGAACTCGGCAACCTCTTCCCGCAGCAAGCGGATGTTCTCGAACTCCCGCGCAATGACCATCTCTTCTTTATAGTTCTCGGGCTTGGCCCGCGGCTTGGTGCGCACTTCATACTTGGCCGGGCGTTCGAGTGGCTGCCAGGCGGATGGGGGCAATTCCTCGGTAATTTTCACAAGATTCGGCATGGCGTCGATGCCGAAGACGAACTCCACGCCCGCCGCGTCCCAGCGATCCAGGTGGACGGTTTGCGTAAAATCCGTGTCGCCGCGCAAGGTGATTTTCCGGAAGCCGGCCTGCCGACACAGCGCGATCGACCGGTCCAAACAGTGTGCTGCCCCTTCGTGGCTCGGTCGGCTGCCGGGGCGATTGACGAGGAACAACGGTTCGCCCGTCTGGGCTAGCGATACGATGAGCGGATGATAGCCCCACTGGCCGTCGTAGCTGATGTCCATGTCGAATTTGCACTGACCGGTGGTCGTGGCAATGGTGCCGTCGGCGTCCAAGGTCGCCTCGTCGAAAAAGCTGTCGGGCTGTTGTCGCCAGACGTTGAGCCGCGTCTGGTTGATGGCCGTGGTCAAATCGTCCACGTCATCGAGCGTAAAGCGGCGACAGAAGTCGCCCGCCGTGGTGGGATCGGGAATGCGCTGACGCCCAGCGCGTCCAGGTACACCTCGTCGTTGCGCCGCAGTTCCAAATGTTCCAATCGCGAACCGCCGGCCAGCAGGTTGTAGGCGATGTTCAACACATGATCGCTTTCATGATACGGACGATGATATTTCAGCAGGTGCAGACGCCGGTCGATCTCCTGGACCAGGCCCACCCGCTGAGCCAGCAGATGGATTTCGCCAATGCCGCCCGCCGCCAAGCCGCGCGTGCGCTCGACACGCTCATAGCGGATGTTGCTGGCCTGGAACATGGGCCGCGGCTGGTCGGGCCACTGCTTCAGACGCAACCGGTGCTGGATGCGACGCTTGCATCGGGCCAGGGATTTGCGGATACTGGCATTCACTCGAAATCCTCCTTGAGTTGCGGCGTGTTGTTTTCTGACAATCACTAATACGCCGGAAATCACCGAAGGATTTCGAGTTTTTTTGCGCCGCCTCCGAAAATGCCCAAGGGGCTACGCTTGGTTAAGGACTAGCGAAGATTGGGCTCGGAATCGCGTTTTTCACCACAATCTGGGACAACACGGCGCTTGCCAATAACATCGCAAACCCTTCGCCGGAAATTCAGCAGGCGCAGGAACAAATGCTGGTACGCTACCGTGCTGCGCTGGAGTCTAACATTAATACGGGCTCCAACCGGAGTGAACAATGGCAGGCATTACAGGAAGCAACCATGAAATACCTGAAGCTCGCTGGCTTTGACGATAAGGTAAAGGCGTACATCAATTCGCAATTTGAACTTGGGGGGGCCAACTTTAATGGCCGTTAAAATAAGGTATTGCGACGGTTCTGGAAAACTACTTCAAGGGTGTTTTTTCATCTTGGCCGTTCCCTTCGATACAGACTTGGACGCGCGGACATCCTCGGATTCTGAAAAATGGATTATCAGTGACCCTCAAAGACGCATTGATGACAATGATTTGTATGCAGAAGTATCTGTACATTCCACACTACAATATAACTGCCCCTTAGAGGCTATCCGAAAAGCACGTTTACGCTACAAGACGGTACTTGAACAGGGGATAAGTTGGCTTCGGTTCGAGTCGTTTAAGCATCAGGTGTATGGCGCTCATGCGGACCATGGATTCACTTGAATCGAGTCGGCGTTCGTAATCCTTGCTCAAGCGGCGTGACCGTCCTTGCCACGCAAAGGTGCGTTCGACCACCCAGCGCTTGGGCAACAACACAAACCCCTTTGCTTCCTTGGGACGACTGACGATCTCCAATTGCCACGGTAGATGTCGCTGCTTCGCTTTCCACTCGTTGAGCGCATGATTGTGATACTTGCTGTCGGCCCACACCACTTGCAGTCGCGGATAGTCTTGGCGTCGCAGTTGCGCGAGCGCCGCCGGGGCCGCCGCGGCATCGTCGATCGCGGCGCTGGTGACAACCACCGCCAACAGCAGTCCCAGCGTGTCCACGCAAATATGCCGCTTCCGGCCCGTGATTTTCTTGCCGCCGTCGTAGCCGCGCTCTCCTCCTTGCTCGGTGGTCTTCACCGATTGGCTGTCAATGCTGGCGGCACTGGGGGTGGGCTCTCCGCTGGGAGCGGTTTGCTCACGCACCGCGTGCCGCAGGATGTCCAACATCTGTTGCCAAGTCCCATTGTCACGCCACGCCGAGAAGTATTCATACACGGTACTCTTGGGAAGCAAGTCGTGTGGAAGCATATCCCACTGGCAGCCGCTCCGATTGAGGTACAGCATGCTGTTGATGACCTCCCGCATGTTGACCCCTCGCGGGCGACCACCAGATTTAGCCGGCGGGATTACCAGTTCCATCAGTTCCCATTGCTCATCGGTCAAATCGCTCGGGTACTTATTGCGTGTGTTGGCTTCCATGCCGGTGCTCCTGGGTGTCGAAGAGGAAGCACGCAATATCCATCACCACTCAACTTTACGCCAAGATCACTTTTCGGATAGCCTCTTAGACAGATCGCATATTACGGGTTCTAATGTGACCGAGGTTTCATGGGCTGATGTATATGGAGGCGACAGGGTTGCAGCCTTTATTCGCGACTTCATTGGCCAAAGTGTCGTGGTGTCTGAGGAGTTTGGAGACCGATTATTACAAAGTGGCCTGAAAGGTCTCGGCACAATGTTCGTGCCAATTCGTGTGAATCAGTCCACGTTGCCGAATCCACAATGCCAACGGCTTGTATTTAACGGCCGGCGCTGTCTTCGGGGAATGCAGTTTCAAGTCCCTGAACTAAATCAATGCCCACGGTGTCATTGGGGCCCCGTTTTATGCCCCCGTTGCCACGATATTACGGTTCGGTGTCCGACTTGCGAATTGGAGCTGATCGCGTTTGGAGCCGCAAATTCTAATCAGCCTTTTGTCGCAGAGATGCTATCAGATACGAATGCTGTAATTGAGACAGACAAATGGGATGGAAGCGATTTTATAGAACCAAACATTATCACGAAACGGGCATTAGATTTCCTTCTGAGCGTTCATGCTGCCCCGTTCATTGCCAAGCCATGTTGGGCCAACGTTGAGCGACTCTCAAAAGAGGAGGCCAACGCACTGGAAAGGAAAATGGCTCTTCGTTAGATTTAACGGCTAATTGCGGAACTGGCGTCCACGACGGCGACACAGCGGTCCGGCCGCGTCGATCACGGCTGAGAAGCAGTCAACGGTTGAAGTCGATCCTGGTCAGAGGATACCCTTCGGCGAGTTGTAAGCCACGGGTGCCGTGGTCATCGAAGAGGAACTAACCCCAGCCCCGCGTCAGCCGGACGCAAGAATTGACCCAAGCGCGTGTACAGGGGTAGGCGCGATGGGGAGGGGAGACCCTGTGTATCCATCGCGAGATTTAACCCCACCCCCACCCTATCTCGATGCCGAGTGGCGAAGTTCCGCGAGAATCGCGACATCGGCGCTGGTGCTCATAGCCGGGGCTTCGATAGCACGAGCCCCAAGTGTTCGCATAGCTTGGCCGCCGTCTCAAACGAGGCCAAACAAAGGGGGACGCAGCTCATTGTTGATCTGGGTTGATACCTTGATTCCCAAGGGTTGACACGAGTGGCGATTGACTCTCGCCCTTTTCAGGGCCGTCAAAGTGCTGCTTCACAACTACTTCGCCGCCTTCTGATCCAACTCGGCAAGCTTTAATCGCACGCTGACGATGTACGGCTGTTCGCCGGCAGTCCAGTGACCGTAAGTGGTCGTGACGAAAGTTCCGTCCGGCAGCAGCTCAAGGCCGGCGTAGGCACAGTCGGCTGTCTTGGTGTTGTCCATCAAGCGAACGCGATATTGACCTTCGCGGCCGGCGATGATGTCGTCGTACGTGCCGACCCACGCGACCCAATCGCCCCGCGTCGACGATTCGTGGGTCGTATCGCGAAAGGTGATGAACAACCGTCCGTCAGGCGCATAGCGGCCCACATGACGGTCCCCCGTGAGGGCGCCGGGCAGCTCGCGCGGCGCCGTCCAGGTCTGGCCTTCGTCGTCGCTGAAGATCACAAAGGAGTTCAGCGTGCGGCTATTCTCGCGCAGCAGCACGGCTAACTGTTTGCCGTCGGGCGAACGCAGGATGCCGGGCTCGCAGAGATGCGCGGTCGGATGCGTGGCGATCGCATTCGGCGCGCCCCAGGTCAGGCCGCCGTCTGGCGACAGGGTCTTGTACACCGTGAAGACGGGCGGCTTTTGCGGTTTGGCGCCGGCCCGAATGTACCGGCCGTCGTCGTGAAACAGGGCCATATAGTTGCCGTCTTTGAGCTGCTGGAGACACCCCATCGCCACAATCCCGCCGAAATAGCCGATGGGTGCAAGCGGCGACCACGAGGCGCCGTCATCGGCCGAAACGGCGAGGCGAATCGGATAGAGCCCGGAAAACATGATCAGCCGCATCGTGCCGGCCCGATCGACCACGCGATACAGCGTTGGAACTTCCACCGAGGTCTTCCAGTTCTCGGGCGTCGGCTGTCGCTCGCTCCAGGTGAGCCCGCCGTCGGTGCTCCGCTTCATGATGATGGCGCCCCGGCCATGCCCCTTCGGGTAAACCGCAATCATCGTGCGCTGATCTTCGAGCAACACCGTGGTCGGGTGCCCCAGGTACTGTCCCGGCTCGCGATCGACCACCACTTGCCGCTGCGTTTCGCCGGCCATGTCGATCAGCGGAATCGAGTACCCGCGCGGCGCCGCCACGGGGTCGGCGGCTTGGGTTTCAGCAAACAACGCGACCAAGATCAGCAAGCAGGCTTGAGAGCGGGCGAACATCGTACGGCCTTTCAACAGTGGCAGGAGTCGGGGAGGCGTGATGACAGGGGGAGCACCGAGTTTAATAGACATGCGCCCGACGGCAATAGTCCTCTCGCACGAACACGTTTCGTAGCTCAGGCACCGAGTGCCCGGGCTATCTTGCCTACGGGCTTAATGATCGAGCAGGGCGCGAAGCAGTTTCTGCCGGAACGGCGGAAACGCCGTCGTCATCCGCCGCGTAGATTCAGGTCAGCCCGAGTCCGCGCGGCGGTGGGTCGTGAATGGGATGATTCAGGTGGCCGCCATTGAAGCCTTGCGGGCCGGTCACGGCGGGATCGAGTTTCAACGGAAGCAAATGGACGAGGAACTCCCCCTTGGTCTTGTCGAGCGGCTCGACGTGCACACGTTGGTTGAGCCGCTTCGCGGCAAAGACTGCTTCGACCTTGGCGGCGTTGTCCCCTTGAGAATACTCGGGCACTCGTGATTTTCAGGCGCGGTTCAAACTTCTTGCCGAACGCCGCGCCTGCGTCGGCGATCGCCTGAGCGACCTGGTGGTAACTGACGACGTGAGAATCGAACCTGACCTGCGCATAACCGCGCGAGATGTCGACGTTCACCTTTCGCACGCTTGGCAGCTTTTGCATCGTGGCGAGAATCGCATCCACGTCCGCCTGGCCGCTGACGCCGGAGAGGTAGAAAACCAGCGTGGGCGTGTGCGGCCGATAGGCCTCGTCGTCCTTCGCGGCGTCAGCCGCGGGCACAAGGCGCGCGGTCAGTCAGCGCACTCAGCAGCGCCGCAAACCGAAGAACATGTTTCATGCTGGGCCTGCTACTGCCCGGCGGGCGGATTGTTTTTGTTCCTGATTCGCTGGTTTTCTTGGCGGCCGCGAATCGGGCGGCCGGTCGGGTCTGGCGCCGGGGTCGGTAGTCGTCGTCGCCGGACTCGCCGATGTCGGACGATTCTTCGTCCGATCGGCGGAGGCGTGATCGGATGCCGTCGCTTCCACCGCGTCGCGGAGTTCCGCCAGAAACTTCGGCACGACCTCCAACGGGTCATATGCTTGGCCCGGCGCCGAAAGCGTTTCGATCGGCAAGTAGCCGCGGTAGCCGGCCAGGCGGATCAGGGTGAGGAGTTTTTTCAAGTCGGTGCGGACTTCGCTTCCCGCGCGGACCGGACTTTCCTTGATCTGCCAGTTCACCGCGTACGGCGCCACTGCGGCCATGTCCTGGTAAGGATCGGCCGACTTGTAGTAACCGGTGTCCACGATCGGGCCGCACCACTCGGAATCGACCCGCTTGACGAGGCTCAGATGGTCGTCGCTTGTCTTGAGGAAATCGCCGTGGTTCTGGACGCCGATGATCACGCCGAACTTTCTCCCGTGCTCGGCGCATTCTCGCACATTGTCCGCGATCCACTCCTCCACCTGATCTCGCGTGCAGCCGGGCGCCACGGTCTCCCATGTCTGGCCTTTCATCTGGGTGTCGGCAAACACTCGCAACACCGGCGCGCCGAGTCGTGCCGCGACTTCGACCCACTGCTTGATGTGCTGCACCCCCGCGGCGCGAACCGTCTTATCGGCGGTGGTAAAGTTATTCCGGACGCCAGTGCCGCTGATGCCCATGCCTGCGTCGAAGGCCCGACGCTTGAGATTGTTCACAACCTCGTCGGTGGGCACCTCGGGGTAACCGAGGAAAAAATACCCGGTGGCATCGAGCCCGTCGAAACCGTGCTGCGCGCAGAAGTCGACGAGTTGCAGCAGGCTCATTCCCGATTCGCGCCCTTGGCCTGGTCGTTGAGCAGCTTGCTGAACGAGTAGGCGTTGAGGGCGAGCCTGATGCGTGGACCGCCGACGCGCCGAACCGGGTTCACTGCCGCGCGTGCGTGACTACCGCCCAACCAGCCGCTTGCAGCGGCGGAGAGCGAAAGGAAAGTCGTGCTTTTGAGGAACTTTCGACGATTGGATGTGGCACTCATAGCTTGATGTTCGGTGAACGGAAACTCAACGTCAAGCATTTTTTTTCAACCCGCCGTTTGCGCACCCGTCGCGTAAAATCGCGCACCCTTCAAAGCCGGCATGCATGCCACGGGCGCCTACCGTCGAGTGTTGCTTCCCAACCTCAAACCATGCGATCCCTAAAAAGCGAGCCTGCAAGGCGGGTTTTCGCAAGGCAGCCGACCAACGCTAATCGCGTCGGTACCCGCTGCAACGGGCAGGCGGCCCGGCCGCCCTCAGACCGACAGGAGTTGTTCGAGCTCGTGGGGATCGATCGGCTTGAGCCAATGCAGATCGAAACCGGCCTCGTAGGCACGGCGTTTGTCGTCGGGACGGCCGTGGCCGGTCACGGCAATCAACCGGGCGTCGTTCAAGGCGGGTATCCGCCGCAACTCGCCGGCCAGGCGATAGCCGTCCATGCGCGGCATTGTGATGTCACAGAGCACGATGTCTGGAACGAAGTCGCGAGCCGTTTCAATGGCCGTAAAGCCGTCATGGCAAACCCGCACTTCATGGTCCCACATCTTGAGCAAGTTGGCGGTGCTGCGCGCCGATGGCACGTTGTCATCAATAATCAACACGCGGTGACAGGATCCTCGCGCCGCCGGCAGGGGCCGCGCATCGCCGGCCGCTGCCGCCGGCTCCTCGGGACGTAACGGCGGTTCGGACCGCAGCGGCACGGTCGGCAACCGGAGAATGAATTCGCTCCCCATCCCCAGTCCCGGGCTGTGCGCCTCGATCGTCCCATGATGCATCTCCACCAAACGACGAGCGAGGGTCAAGCCAATCCCCAAACCGCCGACGGCGCGACGGTCCGAATCGTCGGCCTGGGCAAACATTTCGAAGATCCGCGACATATTGTTGGCCGCGATGCCAACGCCCGTGTCGCGCACGCTCAGGGAAACCGCGTTCTCCTCGGCTTTGACGGTTAGCCAGATGCGTCCCGCGTCGTCGGTATACTTCGAGGCGTTGTTAAGAAGATTCGCCAGCGCTTGCGTCAGGCGCACGCGGTCGGCATGTACGATGATCGACTCGCGCGAAAGCGAGACGGAGAGCGTCTGGCGGCGCTCGTCCATTGGCGGCCGAGAAATTTCCAAGGCGGCGCTAACGACCTCGTCGACCGGAACGTCTTCTTCACGCAGATTGATCAGCCCGCGCGTCATTCGTGATACATCGAGCAAGTCGTCCACGAGGCGCTGTAGATGATTCACCTGACGATCCAGCAGGCTGCGTGCCTCCTCAACCTGAGGCACCTTCGCAGCAACGGCTTCCAAGAGGTAAACGCCGTTGCGAATGGGCGTCAGCGGGTTGCGCAGTTCATGGGCCAGCATCGCCAGGAACTCGTCCTTGCGGGCCTCCGCGTCGCGGGCCGCCCGATACATAAGCGCATTCTGCACGGCTGCCATGCGCAGCGACTCGATCACGAGTGACACGGACATGCCCAAGAGCGCGCCGATCACCGTACCGGCCAAACCGACGGCGCTGTTAATTTTGAACTGATTAATCGGCTCGATAAACAGGTAGATGGACAACGCTAACCCCAACGCCAGCGTCAACAGAGCCGGCCCTAGGCCATACCGCCAAGAAATAAATACCGTGGCGACCAAATACAGACCGTTGGGAATGCCGCGACCGACGAGGGGATCGAGCAGCATGCGGCAGCCCGTCGCTGCCAACAGCGCCACGACCACGCTGACAGGCGCCGCGTACCAGGCGTCCGTCTTGCGTCGGTCGACAAATCCGCCCATCGCTACAAGCAATCGCCGATAAGGATGTGCTAAGATCGATTCTTCGTGAGGCATGGTCTGCGTATGAAATAGAGATCAATCGCGGGGATGCGCACCGCGAGGCGACTCCACGGCTGGGGAACACGCTCGTGGTAATCACGTTATTTTGGCCGGTTTTATTTTATCCCGCGAAAACAGTAAGTGCGAGTGCTTTGACAGGCAGGAAGTTGCCCGCAGCGTAAAACATTTGCGGGGATAGCGGGTTCTTGCTCGGACACCCGAACTCAGCCGCCACAGATTCGCCAGGCACGGCGGTAGCAGCTTGCGATGCAGCCAATGTAGGTTGACGAACCTCGTTCCAAACCGTATGCCTATACACGTCCGCGAATATTCTCGTCGTGCTTCTCATACAAGTTGCTCTTGGCCCCGAATACGTTATCGATCCGCGAGGACGCTTTTAAGGCCAGGCGGGTGCCGCCAGGGTTGCTTCAGCGCTATGTTTTTGGGTCGTTTCCGCTCTGTGTTCTTGAAGTCTGAAACCTGACATTCCAGGAAGGCACCGTGGGGGGGAACTGGCCGGCCGGATTTTGGCCCTCGCAAGATTACCGCGCCGCGGGAGTGTTGCTGCACGTCACTTCTTTGCCGTCCCCTTACGGCATTGGCGATTTGGGGCCGACTGCTACGGCCTGGATCGACCGATTGGTGGATGCCGGCCAAAGCTGGTGGCAGACGTTGCCCCTGGGACCGACCGGTCTTGGCAACTGCGCCCTACAACTCGCTGTCGTCGTTCGCCGGCAACCCGCTGCTCATCAGTCCTGACCGCCTGGTCGAGGACGGTTTGCTGAGCCGCGGCGACTGCGCCGTGCAAGCGTTCGCCACATCCGGGGCTTTCCCGGCAACGCCGGTCGATTACGCGACCGTCTCGCTTCAAGCAGCATTGTTTCGAGTGCGCTTGGGCGACCTTCAGGAGCGGTGCCCGTAGCGACTTGCATTCGGCATTTGACGAATTCTGTTGCCTCGAGGCCCCTTGGCTGGACGACTTCGCTTTATTCATGGCATTAAAGGCCCGGCACGGCGGAGCCTATTACCTGGATTGGCCGGCTGAAGAAGTGCGCCGCGAACCGTTGGCTCTGGCCCGTGCGCAGCGAGAATTAGCGGAAAAGATCGACGAAACCCGCTTCGTGCAGTTTCTCTTTTTCCGTCAGGCGGAGAGTCTTAAGCAATACGGCCGCGCCAAGGGGATGCGGTTGATGGGGGACCTCCCTTTTTACGTCTCGGCCGATTCGGCCGACGTGTGGGCCAACCCCGAACTGTTCTTGTTGGACGAACATCGCCGGCCCCGGTTCCTGGGAGGCTGTCCGCCCGACTATTTCACCCCCTTGGGCCAGTTCTGGGGCAATCCGGTCTACGATTGGGATGAGTTGCGCCGCAGCGGCTACCGCTGGTGGCTGGCACGCTTGCAGGCCGTACTGCGTCACGTCGATCTGCTGCGTCTCGACCATTTTCGCGGCTTTGTCGCTGCCTGGCTCATTCCGGCCGGTTCAGCCGCCGCCGCCGCCGGGAGTTGGGTGCCAGGTCCGGGCGTCGATTTTTTCGCCACGATCCAGGGAGCGCTGGGCGGCCTGCCCCTCGTGGCCGAGGACCTGGGGCTGATCACGTTCGACGTGCGCGCCTTGGCCGACAAATTCCAACTGCCGGGAATGCGCGTCCTACAGTTCGCCTTTGACGGGACTGCGGACAACCCGCATTTGCCGGAAAACGTCATTCACAACTCGGTGGTCTACACCGGCACTCACGACAACGACACGACCCGTGGTTGGTATGAATCGTTGAGCGAAAACGCGCAGCATGGCCTGTGGCGCTATCTCAAGCACCCCGCGGGAGACAGTTCGACGGTCACGGAGGAACTGTTGCGTTTGGCCTGGCACTCCGCAGCGGCCCTGGTGATCACTCCGTTGCAAGATTTGCTGAACCTGGACAGCCGTGCCCGCATGAACGTGCCTGGCCGCGCCGACGGGAACTGGGACTGGCGGCGCTAGCGAAGATCAATTGTCGATGGTGGTCTTTGAATCGCTGCGCAAACTGACCACCGAGGCGCGGCGGCTGAATGTGCCCAAGCATTAGTCCACTTCAAGAAGTTCGCGAACTTCCTCTGCCCAGTCGGTCCGCGTGCGACGATCGCGACTGCTGACACGCCGCCAACCACGAATCGGATCGAAGAACATGAAGAGCGCACGTACACCTTCGCGGCGGTAATGGTGATCTTCACGGCGGGGTTGACCGGGACTCATGGGTAAGGCCGGTTCTAGGTCGGCGGTGACCTGCTTCGCCGCTTCGTCCGCCAGGGCTTGAGGCGATTTTTTTGAGACACTGTGCCGGCCGTGGGGTAGGCTCCCCTTGCCCGGGCCCCGCCGGGGCCGCAGTCAATAGCCAGGCGGCGTCAACCCCTGGAGCGGCTATCAAGTCCCGGAGAGCTTCTTTGCAAGCGTCACGCAAAACATCGCCACACCGCCGGCGAAAACGAGTTGTCTTCAGCGGTCGAGCCGTTCGCGACCTCGCGAATAATTTGGATCGCGTCGATATCGCCGATTTGCAGAAAGTCCATAATAAGGAGCGTATGTTGCGTTTCCGCACCCGATTAGCGAGAGATGAGTGGTTTCCGGCGATCCTCAAAGCATTCCAGTTCGTTTCCCCAAACCTCGCTTCAAAATGCCAACCAGCGATAACCTAATAATCCGCAAGCACCGATACTACTGTCAGTAGCTTCAGTTTGAAGGTGCTTTGTCCCTCCAGAGCCACGCAGCCACGATCCCGGCCGCGCGGCTCTTTTTTCTGGCCGGCAAAATGGTTCGGTTTATGGTTAGACGGCCTTTTTCCCACCGTTTGGCGGTACGTCAGCTATCCTTGCAGGTTTTGCGTCCTAAACTTGCAGTGGCCGCAACCGTTTGCGGTAAGAATAGCCGTCCAAGGGAGATACCGGTCATGTGCAGCGTTTCTTCGAGCGAAAAGGTTCAGAACATTTTTGCCACGGGCTTAGACCATTTGAGCTTCATCGAGCGGCTAGTGGAGGACGCCAAAAGCTACAACGGCTCTGATCGCCGCGCGGATCGCCGCTATACGTTGGGGGTCGCAGTGCGTGTTTTTCCCGTGGATGAGTCGATGGAAAATCTTGGGGAGGGCTTTCTGGCGGTAACTCGCGACATTTCGTTGAGCGGCGCCGCGCTGTATTACACGCAGCCGGTGAGCGAGCGGATTCTGGCGTTAGAGTTTGCGACATCTTCCGGCAAAGCGAATCGCACGCTCATGGAAGTGCTGCGCTGCCGTCCGTTGGGCCCGCTGTTTGAAATCGCCGGCCGGTTTGTCTCCTAGCCGGCAACCAAACCACGGATAGCTGGCATGTACATGCAGCCCGACCGATACTTCGAGTCACTTAGACAGTTCGTCTACGAGGTATCTGGCGGACAAGTGGTCATCAAAAAAGCCGGCGACGTCTATCAGGTCTCGAAGCCCTTAGCCGCCGACCAAGTTGTATTTATTACGCATGGCGACATAGACGTGGACAAGGATCGCCTTGCGGGGATCGTCGCTGCACTCCTTGACGACGACACCGAGTAGTCTAGTAGGTCAGGCACCCCGTGCCTGACATTCCTTGTCAGGGCGAATCTGTCGGACTTTCGCCGCTCAGTTCCCGTAGGGTCGGCTGTGCAGGCCAACATTTACGTACGAAACGGTTTGGCAATTGCCCTACGCGAATCACCTTCACCAAACAACGGCCGGCACAGCCGGCCCTACGACGCATGAAATCATCGACACCGTCGCCAAGCGATAGTTATAATGCCTGCCATGCGGCGGGAGTCATTCTGCGAATTGGTCTCGCGCAAAAACCACCCGCCTGTCTACCGGAGAACTCATCCATGAGCATCGCCGCCAAGTGCCTGCGCCGCGATCCGGCCGAGATCCAGCCCTGGGCCGAGACCTGCGGGCAAATCCGTCCGCTGATCGAAGCCAAGGAAGGCGCCGCCGCCGAGGTCCACCACGTCGAAATCGACCATGCCAAGCTGCATTACCACAAGCAGACGGATGAGTTCTATTATATTATCGACGGACAGGGGACGATGATCGTCGACGATGAGGAGTTCGAATTGCACAAGGGGATCGTGGTCTACATCCCAAGAGGGTCAAAACACAAGGCGATTGGTAAGATGACGATCCTCACCATCTGCATTCCGCGTGGCGTTCTGGACGACATTTACGAGTTGGAATGAACTCGTCCACGCGCAGGTCGTTGCCACGGGCACTAAAGCTTCGATCGGATACCCTGTTTTGGTCCAGCCGTGTAGGTCACGGCACCCCGTGTCTGACATTCCTTGGTAGGCGAACATGTCGGACTATCACCGTTAATTGGACCATTATCATCGGGATTGGGTCGGGGCGGCGCTAGCTCGGGATATTACGAGAAATACCTGGGAGTTATGCGTTCTTGCCCTCATGTCAGGCACGGGAGTGCCGTGACCTACGGCGACAATCCGGTACCCCCAATTGGAACCGGAGCGAGCCAAGTCCGTCTTGCCCCGTGGCACCCGTCCGACGAAACTACGATTAGAGCCTCGGCCCGCCAAGCGGCCGGCGAACGTTCTTGCCGGATGGCGTGTCCTTCGTGCGTTCCTGTGTCGTTTTCGGTTGCGGAAATCGCCGGAACGCCAGGGAATCCCGGGGCTTACACCCGGGGCTCGGGGATTTTCGGCCGGGGCTCGGTCTTTCTCCCAGGATGTAACGTTTGACGCCAGCACCAGCATCAACCGATGAAGAGCGTTTGCGGCCCGGGGAGGCGTCCAATTGGATGCTGATCCGGCGGATGCTAGCACTCGCCTGGCAATTCCGGGCCGCTTGCTTGCAGGTGTTCGTCCAGCAGACCGTCCTCGTCTGCCTGGGCCTGTTCAGCCTGGGTCTCACCGGGCTGGGAATCGACGTGATTCGTCACGCGGTCGATCCGGCCGGGGCCGCGCCGCGCTGGCCCTTCGAACTTTCTCCGCCGGCCGATTGGACCACGATGGGCGTCCTGTCGGCGATCGCCGCCGCGATCGCGGCTTTCGCGCTGTTACAGTCCAGCCTGCGGTTTTACGACGCCGTCACCATGGCCCGGCTGGTGCAAGAGATCGTCGTCCGGCTGCGGAGCGATGTGTATGCCAAGCTCGGGCAACTCAGCTTTCGCTTTTTCGGAGCCAATCCGTCCAGCTCGCTGATCAATCGCGTGGCCGGCGACGTGCAAGCCATGCGCATGTTTGTCGACGGCGTGGTGATCGAAGTGCTCGCCGTGGTGATCACGCTGGCCGTCTACCTGGGCTACATGCTCAGTATCCACGTGAAGCTGACCCTGGTGTCGCTGGCCACGACGCCCCTGTTGTGGCTGCTGGCGGCGGCGTTTTCCCGCGCGGTCAAACCGGCCTACCGCCACAACCGCGAGCTGAGCGACCAGCTCATTATGCGGCTGGCTGAAAACGTGCAAGGGATCACCGTGGTCAAAGGCTTCGGCCTGGAACAGGAAGAGATTTACAAGTTCGCCGCCGCGAATCACGCGGTGCGCGACCACAAGCGGACGATCTTCTGGAAGATCAGCATGTTCCAGCCGACCATCTATTTCTTCACCAAGTGGAACATGGCCGTGCTGCTGGGCTATGGCGGTTACCTGGTGGTCAACGGAGAACTGCTGCTGGGCGAGGGGCTGTTCGTGTTCGCCAACCTGCTGCAACAGTTCGCCAACCAAATCGAGCAAGTGACCAACATCACCAACAGCATCCAGGCCAGCCTGGTTGGCGCGCAGCGCGTGTTCGAGGTGCTGGACGCGCCGGTTGAGATCGCCAGCCCGGCGAGTCCCGCGCGATCGGGTCGCGCTCGCGGAACGGTCCGCTTCGAAGGGGTTTCGTTCGGTTATGGCAAGAGCCCGGTGCTAAATGACCTGGATTTTGAAATCCGGCCCGGGCAATGCGTGGCGGTCGTTGGCGCGACGGGAGCCGGCAAAAGCACCTTGCTCAGCCTGATTCCGCGCTTCTTCGACGCCACGGCTGGCCGCGTGCTCGTCGACGGCGAGGATATTCGCCAGTGGCAACTGGAAGATCTCCGGCGGAGCGTGGCCGTGGTGTTTCAAGAGGGCTTCCTGTTCAGTCATACCGTGGCTGCCAACATCGCGTTTGGCAACCCGGCGGCGTCGCAAGCCGAGATTGAGCGGGCCGCCCGGATCGCCGCGGCTCACGACTTTATTAACGAACTGCCGCATGGGTACGACACGATCGTGGGCGAAAACGGCGCCAACCTCTCCGGCGGACAGAGGCAGCGGCTGGCACTAGCCCGGGCCGTGCTGAGCGATCCGGCCATCTTGCTCCTCGACGACGCCACGAGCAGCGTCGATGCCGACACCGAGCATGCGATTCTCAATGCGCTGGACGCCATGCCGGGCGTCCGTACCACGTTCATCGTCGCCCATCGGCAAAGCACGGTCGCGCGGGCCGACCTGGTGCTGCTGCTGGATCAGGGCCGGATCGTGTACTTCGGTACGCATGCGGAAGTGTTGGCTGCCGCCGGCGCTGCCCGGGGAGCGACAACGCTGCCGTTGTTCGGCGCGGGAAATGAAGCAGCCTGGAAAGGCTGGCGGGAGGCCGTATGAGCGAGACCACGAAAACGGCAGCGTCCCTGAACAAGGCCATGTCCTTGCTGGCTCGGCATCAGCGACAGGAAGAGCCCGAAGTGCATAGCCGCCCGCTGGATCTGGGATTGATCGCCCGACTCTATCGTTATACACAGCCCTATGCCAGCCAGCGCAACGGGTTGCTGGTGCTGGTCGTGGTGCGATCGATTCAATTGCCGGCCTTGAGCTGGGCCCTCGCGGCCATCATCAAGGGCCCGATATCTCGCGGCGATACGCCGGGGATTGCGTGGGGCGTGACCGGCTTCGTGGCGCTGGCCCTGTTTACGCAGTTCTGCCTCCACTTTCGTCAACGGCTAGCACTGGAATTGGGTGAGTCGGTCGTGCATGACCTGCGCGGCGATTTGTTTGCCCATTTGCAGCGAATGCCGATGAGCTTTTTTCATCGCACCCGGTTGGGCCGCATCATCAGCCGCATGACGAGCGACGTGGAATACGTGCGGATGGGCGTGCAGGATGTGCTGTTCGTCAGCCTAGTGCAAGTCGGGCAAATGATCGTCGCCGCCGGCTGCATGCTGTGGTACGACTGGGGGCTGTTCTTGCTGGTGCTGGGACTTGTGCCCGTGCTGTGGTGGCTGAACCACTACTTCAACCGGCAGTTGAGCCGCCTTCACCGCGAAGTGCAGGAGTCGTTCAGCCGGGTGACCGCCACGCTGGCCGAAAGCGTGAACGGCATTCGCGTGACGCAAGCTTTCGTGCGGCAGCAAACCAATGCGGAGATGTTCGGCGACCTGGTTCACGATCACTCGCAATACAATTTCCGGCTGATCCGCACCCAGGGGTTGTTCCAGCGGCTGCTGGATCTGAACAACCAGATGTTCGTCGCGGCGATGCTGCTCGTAGGCGGTTACCAGGTGTTGCACGGCGGGGGACGGGTCGACGTCGGCGACCTGATGGGTTTCTTCTTCATGGCCGGGCTGTTTTTCGCCCCGATCACCGGGCTGGGCGTGCAATACAATCACGCTCTGACCGCGAT
The DNA here is from genome assembly GCA_963807715.1 of uncultured Planctomycetia bacterium. GTDB lineage: Bacteria > Planctomycetota > Planctomycetia > Pirellulales > PALSA-1355 > CAWECK01. The sequence continues at coordinate 125,910 of CAWECK010000002.1, read as the reverse complement.
GGCCGGAGCCGAACGCGTGTTTGCCATGCTCGACACGCCGCCCGATTGGCAGGACTCGCCCGATGCGCGGCCGTTGCCTGCGGTGCGCGGCCGGGTGGAGTTTCGCGGCGTGACCTTCGGCTACGATCCGCAGCGGCCGGTTTTGCACGATCTGAATTTCGCGGTCGAACCGGGTCAGGTGGTCGCCCTGGTCGGGCACACCGGCGGCGGCAAATCGTCGATCATGAACCTGTTGATCAAGTTCTACACGCCCACCTGCGGCGCCGTGCTTGTCGATGGGCACGACCTGCGCCATGTGACGGCCGATTCGTTGCGGCGGCAATTCGGCCTGGTTTTGCAACAGAACTTTCTGTTCAGCGGCACTGTTGCCGACAATATTCGCATGGGGGATCGCGAGGCCGGCGACGCGACCATCCGCGGCGTGCTGCGCCGACTGGGTTGCCTGGATTTGCTGGAGGGGCTGCCCGATGGGCTGCAAACGCAGGTGGGTGAGCGCGGGGGGAACCTTTCGTTGGGGCAGCGGCAGTTGGTTTGCTTTGCCCGAGCCATGCTGGCCGACCCGGCGATTTTGTTCCTGGACGAAGCCACGAGCAGCATCGACATCGCCACGGAGGCCCGCTTGCAGGAGGCCCTCGGCGTGCTGCTCGAAGGCCGAACGAGCTTCGTGGTGGCGCACCGGCTGAGCACGATTCGCCATGCGGACCAGGTGCTGGTGCTGGATCATGGCCGCATCGTCGAGCGCGGCCGCCACCGCGAACTGCTGGCGTTGGACGGTGTCTACGCTAAACTTTATCATCGCTATCAGCAGACCGCGGCCGCGTAAACGCGGGCTGCGTAACAGCAGCGGGGGTGAAAACACGAAACGAGAGCCGCCGTTCCGCCCAATCTTGCCGTTCCGCTCAGTCGTTCTGTGCCTGAGCATTCTCGTGGCCCTGGTGGTGCGCGCCGTTGCCGTCGACACCTTGGACGCCGACGCTTTGGACACGGTCCAGAAACGCGGAGAGCTGATCTGGGGGGCCGATAGCGAAGGGGGCGGGCCGTACGTGTTCAGCGACCCGGCCGACCCGCGGCGCGTCACCGGTTTCGAGGTCGACCTGGCGGACGCCTTGGCTCGCCAGCTCGGCGTCAAATCTCGATTCTCGCAAGGGCCCTGGAACAACCTGCCGGCACTGCTCAACACGGGCGCGGTCGACATCGTGCTCAACGGCTACGAGCTGACTGCGCGCGGGCCGGCCGAATGGCAAGCACTTACCCCTATTATATTTACGAGCTAGTGCTACTCGCGCGGCGAGACCACCGGCACCTGCACGATTGGGCCGATCTCGCCCATCAGATCGATGGCCGGCGGCCCAAAGTCGGAGTGCTCGTTTCCTCGGCGGCGCATCACTATGTACTCGATCACTTTCGCGATCAGGTGGATTTGATCACCTACGAGGGAACGACCGACGCCATGCGCGAGGTTGAGACCGGTAAGTTGGATGCCACCGTAGCCGATCTGCCGGCCGCCATCTTCTATCGCGATCGATTCGCCGGCCTCGAGCCGTTGGGAAAGCCGGCGGGCCGCGGCTATTACGTGATGTTTCTGAGACCCCAAGCCGTGCGGCTGCGTGATGCCTTGAACACAGCCCTGGTGCATCTGCTCGATAATGGCGAGCTGCGCAGCATCTATCGAGCGCTATGGAATTTGGTCACCCGTCGAGGAAGACCTGGCCAAGGTGGTGGGCCGCTCGGACGAGGAATTGGGGATCCGGGCCACGCAGGAGGAAGGCTGGGCCGTGATCCGGGATCGCGGCGGCTTACTGCTGCGCGCGGCTTGGACGACGGTCCAACTGGCGTGTATTTCCATGCCGCTGGCCATTGCGATTGGACTGCTAGTGGCCGTTGGACGGTTGTACGGACCGGCGCCGCTGCGCTGGTTTCTGATGGCCTATATTGAGGTTTTGCGAGGCACTCCGCTGATGCTGCAATTGTTTTTCATCTTCTTCTTATTGCCGGAGATTGGCCTGAGAATCCCGGCCTTTTATGCAGCCATCGCCGGGCTGGCGATCAACTATTCAGCCTGCGAGGCTGAGAATTATCGAGCCGGCTTGCAGGCGGTTCCACGCGGCCAGATGGAAGCCGCACTGGCGCTGGGCATGTCGCCGCTGCTGGCCCTGCGGCGGATCGTCATTCCTCAAGCGGTGCGGATCGTGATTCCGCCGGTGACCAACGATTTTATCGCCTTGTTCAAAGACACCTCGGTTTGCTCCGTGATTACGGTGGTCGAACTGACCAAAGGAGTACAGCATCCAGCACAACGACACCAACGCCACGTTGGAGCTGGCCGGCTTGACGGCGCTGTTGTACTTGCTGATGAGCATCCCGCTAGCCCACCTGGCGAGCCGCCTGGAGCGCCGCTTGCAAAGCCGGGAGAAAAACGCATGATTGCCGTCGACAAGTTGATCAAGCGATTTGGCAGCCACACAGTGCTCGACGGGATTTCGCTCAACGTAAAGCGAGGCGAGGTGGCGGTTGTCGTCGGGCCGAGTGGCGGTGGCAAGAGCACCTTCCTGCGCTGCTTGAACGGACTCGAAGACTTTCAGGCGGGAACCGTGCGCGTGGCGGACCTGGAAGTCACCCCGCAACTGCCGCCCAGCGAGCGACAGCGACGCGTGGCTCTGGTGCGCCGCCTCGCTGGCATGGTCTTTCAGCAGTTCAATCTGTTTCCTCATCAAACCGTGCTGGAGAATATCATCGAGGCCCCGGTGCATGTCCTGCATGTGTCCCGCGTTGCGGCCGTGGCCAATGCCGAAGCGCTGCTCAAGCGGGTGGGCCTTGAAGGTCAGCGGGACCAAATGCCCGACACCTTGTCGGGCGGCCAGCAGCAGCGCGTGGCCATTGCCCGAGCCCTGGCGATGCAGCCGGAAGTGATGTTGTTCGACGAACCGACCAGCGCGCTCGACCCGCGCATGGCGGCCGAGGTCGAGGCCGTGATCGCGGGTTTGGCCGAGTCGGGCCAGACCATGATCGTGGCAACTCATTCGATGCGACTGGCCCGCCGCTCGGCCACGACGATCCACGTGTTCGAAGCGGGTCGAGTGCTGGAATCAGGTCCGCCGGAGCAGATCTTCGCAGCCCCGCGTGAAGCCGGCACGCGAAGGTTTGTGGCAGAAACGGATGGCCGATGAATCAACTCCGATTCTCTGCGATCGGCGGCCTGTTAGTAGCGGCGTTTTGCGACGACTAGACCGCCGGCCCTTATTTTTCTGTGACTCGCTGAATGGCTTTGGAAAAATGCGGCGAAGAAGAATTTGGCCGCAAATGCACGCAAATGAAGAACAAGGCAACGGCGTCGTCGGCCTCTTAGCTGTCCGCCTCTTATTCGCGTGAATTCGCGGCCCTTTTTAATCTTCCTTCGTATTCCACAGCCGTTGGCACACGTAATAGACGACATCAGCCTGACTGGGCACCTGGGTGCCCGTCTTCTACGACGAACGACTTGCGAGTCACCAGCGGCGCGCCGGGCCGCGTGACGAACGGTACGGTGCGGTAATGCGAGATCCATTTCCGTGGGGTCACTTCGCACGACACGTAGCCGCGCTCGCCGTTGTAGAATTTGACGAACGGGTTTTCCGCCAGCACGCCGGCCGTGGATTTGCCGGTCTCCGCCCCGTCTCCGCCGGAACTGATCGAGGTGCCGACGAACTCGGTGGCGACGACGGGTGAGTCGACCACTTCGCTATTCACTTGCAGGTCGTTCACCCAGTTATTGTGGATGTCGCCGGTCAGCACGATCGGATTCGCGGGCTTGTGGTCGGCAAAGAATTTCAACACGCGCTGGCGATTGACTTCGTAGCCCGGCCATTGATCCATGCTGTAAGCGATAGTTTCGCCGGGCACTCGGTCCACCCGGGCCATCATTACCTGTTGCGCGAGGACATTCCATTTGGCCGGCGACGCTTTGAGCCCGTCGTAAAGCCATTGCTCTTGAACGTCGCCGAGCAGGGTTGCGTGCGGATCGTAAACCTCCTGGCAAGGCGGCTTGTTGTCGTCGCCACACGGTTGATCCGTGCGGTATTGCCGCGTGTCGAGCACGGCGAACTCCGCCAGGCAGCCGAAGTTGCTGCGACGATAGAGCCGCATGTCAGGTCCCTGCGGAAACTGGGCCCGACGCAACGGCATGTGTTCGTAATAGGCCTGGTAGGCCCGGGCGCGGCGCTCGAGCAGCTTGGCCGGCTCCAAGTGCGGGTCTTCCGACACGGCGTTCGCGTAGTTGTTTTCGACCTCGTGATCGTCCCAGGTCACCAGCCAGGGAAATAGCCGATGGGCGGCCTGCAAATGTGGATCGGTCCGATACTGGGCATGGCGGTTCCGGTAATCGTCCAGGGCGTCGCACTTGTGGCCGACGTGCGTTCGCACGGTCTTCTTGTTTCCGCCGCCGCCTTCGTAGATGTAATCGCCCAGGTGGATGATGAGATCGAGATCCTCTTGGGCCATGTGTTCATACGCGGTGAAGAGGCCCTGCTCATAGTTCTGGCAGGAGGCGAAGGCAAACCGCAACCGCTGAGACAACTCGCCGGCCGGCGGGGACGTGCGGGTCCGCCCTATCGGACTCGCCTCGCCGGCCGCGGCAAACTGGTACCAATACCAGCGCGACGGTTCCAATCCGGCGACTTCCACGTGAACGGAGTGCCCCAATTCCGGACCGGCAATCGCAGTCCCTTGGGCCACGACTTTGGTCATCTGCTCGTCGCTGGCCACCTGCCAGGCCACCTCGACGTTTTCATTCGGCATGCCGCCGCCGCTTAAGGGCTCGGGAGCCAGCCGCGTCCACAGGACAAAACCATCCGGCGCCGGATCACCCGACGCGACGCCCAGTTGAAACGGCTGGTCCTTCAACGTGATTTGCCGCCGAAAGGCCGCGCTGACCGGCGCTGCCATCACCGGCCAGGCGACGAGCGCCCCGCCGGCCAGGAGGAAATTACGACGGCTCCAGCTCCGAGCAGGCACATTCAGATAGGGCGCAGCGGACATGAATGAAAAACTCCCGGCCGATTGCCGACCAGCGGCCCCGGCACTTGCCGGCAGGCTGCACGCGAATTCGTCAGCATCCCCATACAGTATAGGAAGTGTGGCTAAGACACAAATTAGAGTTGCTTCGAGTTAAACCGTCGGCCAGGTTCGATCTAGCCAAGAAATCGGTTCCAAGTTCTCCGTGACGCTGGCACGGCGCGGTTGCCAGCGGCCTTTTGCCGGCAGGCTCGCGCCAGGCGAATCCGGCATGGTGGCCCGTGCCACGCGGCACTATAATCCCGCTCCATTTTCGAAATCAATCTCTCGTTGTATCAAGAGTTTAACTCACCAGGCTCATGATGGTCGGACAGGGAAGTCCGGAAGCATCGCGGCCACCACGCGCTAGGTCAATTAGCATCCACCAAGTATTGCGTACATGGTGGGTGTTTTATTTGGTATTCGCGCTGTGGGGGACGTGCGCCCCGAGGGCATGGGCTGCCGATGCGAGCATGCCCTGCATTGCCTGGGGGGGCGGCGGGGAACGGCAGTGGAAAGGGACGGTGCGCCTCAGCGACGGCACCCTAACGGAGCCGCAGGCTTTGGGAGTCGAGGCGGACGAACCGGGCTCGATCTGGGAAGCCGACGGCCAGCTATTCGTGCACGAGCGTAGTCCGCGCCTACAACGGCGTCGACGTGCTGGTCACCGCGACTAAGGAAGCCAAATTGTCCGTGGAGCTGGCTCCCGCGACCGCCGCCGAGGCCGCTAACCCGATCGAAATCCGCCTCGGCGACGTCGTCGGCGAATCGTTTTCGAGCCAGCTCGATCCGCAAGGCAATCGGTTGTTGGTCATGCGCTCGCCCGGCGACAAACTGCGCGTGCAGTTCGACCGCAGCTCGCTGGTGTTCTCGCCGGGTGAAGTGTTCGAAGTCGAGATTCAGCCGCACCTGCTCGGACTGCCAGCGGGCACCAACGTTCGCTTGAGCGCCCAGTTAACGAGCGCGGCAACCGCGGCTCGGCACTGGTCGCAGGAGTTCGAGGCCACTTCCAACGAACCGGGTTCGCCGGGAAAGCCCTTTGCATTGTCCGTCAAACTGCCAGAGGCCGAAGGCGTTTATGACTTGATCATTTCCGCGGCCAATCCGCGGCAGCGGCTGCCCTGGAAAAAGACGTTCGTCGATCGCAAAGTGCAATTGGTGGTCATCGATTCCAAGCCTCCCGCCGACGAGACGGCCGCATTCAACAAATTGGTCGAAATCGATCCCGTCAATCCGCGCTGGTGGGATCGGCTCGGTAACATCCCGCTGATTCCGGGCGAGCGCAAAGGGCCGCTGGGCAACGGCGACGCGGCCCGCTGGGAACATCCGCAACTCGGCGCGTTCATCCAACTTGGCCCCGGAGCCCGCGGGGCCAAGACCAGTTGGGAGGCTTACCCGCTGCCGCTCAATCAGCCGGGCCATCCGCACATCCTGGAAGTCGAATACCCGAGCGACGTGCCGCAGACCCTGGGGCTGAGCATCCTGGAGCCCAACGCCGCGGGCGCGGTCATGCCCATCGGCCTCGACTCGGGTGTTTACGTGGCCGACGAAGAAAGCGAAAACGCCGCCGCAGTTGCTGAAGCATCGGCTGGTCTTTTGGCCGCGAACGAAGTCGCCGCTGCTGTTGGTCACCAATCGCCGCGAAGGCTCGCGGGCCGCTGTACGGCAAGATCCGGGTCTCGGGGCCGCCGGCCGGACAATTCGCAGCGCTGCCGCTGGGCCGGTCCAGCAACGGGCCCACGCAACTGCCGCGGGCCTTCTCGCGCCAGCCAGCGGAGACCGGCTGCTGGCCGCCTACTACGACCGGCCCCTGATCGCCGAGAACTTTTCGGCCAACGAAGCGCTCGATCCCTTCAGCCACCGCAGCCTGGACGATTGGACCACCTTCTATCAGGCCGGCACGCGGCTGGTCGATTACTTGAAATATGTGGGCTACAACGGCCTGATGCTCTCCGTCGCCGTCGATGGCAGCGGCCTTTATCCCAGCGATCATTTGCAGCCGACGCCCCGTCACGACACGGGAGTCTTTTTCGCCAGCGGCCAAGATCCGGTGCGGAAGGATGTGCTGGAACTGCTGTTTCGGCTCTTCGACCGAGAAAAGCTGCGGCTGATCCCGGCGGTTCATTTCTCGGGTCCGCTGCCGGAGCTCGAGTCCTTGCGGCGACAGGATGCGGCGGACGACGGCTTGGACTGGATCGGGGCCGACGGCGCGCCTGGTTCGACAATCTTCGCGATCGGGCGGACCAGACGCCACCTTACAATCCGCTCGATCCGCGCGTGCAAAACGCCATGTTGGCCGTGGTCCGGGAATTGGCGCAACGTTATGGCGGACACTCCTCGTTCGGCGGCATCGCCCTGCAACTTTCGGCGGAGGGCTATGCCCAATTGCCGACTCCGGACGGCGGCTATGACGACGATACCATCGCCCGATTCCAGCGCGACACGGCACGCGAAATTCCCGGCGAGGGTACAACCCGTTTCGCGGCCAGGGCCCGCTTTCTTAACGGCTCCGGCAAAACGAGCTGGCACACCTGGCGGGCCAACCAATTGGCTGCACTGCATCAACGAATGCAACAAGAAATCGCGGAGGCGCGACCAGAAGCCCATCTGTATCTGGCCGGTGCTACGCTGTTCGAACATCGTCATCCGCAGCGGAGTTTGCGGCCCGCGCTGCCGCGGCGCATGAAGGCCGACGAAGTGCTGCTGGCGCTGGGCATCCGGCCCGAAGCGTATCACAGCGATGAGCGCATCGTGCTGCTGCGGCCTCAGGAGATTGGTCCCGCCGGCCCGCTGCCAGCCCAAGGGGTGGATCTGGAGATCAACCAGGCCCCGGAAGTCGACCGGCTGTTTTCAAACCACCGTTATTCAGCCAGCTTGTTCTATCATGAGCCGCAGCGAGCACGGATCGCTTCCTTCGATGCCAAGAGTCCGTTTGGAGCTGCGACGACCTTTACATCGCTGGTATCCGAATTGTCCCCGTCCGCCGAGCGGAATCGCCGCCGTTTTGTGCATAGCGTCGCGACCTTGGACGCGCAACAGATGTTCGATGGCGGTTGGCTGTTGCCGCTTGGACAAGAGGCCGCGCTGGCGGACCTGGTCAGCGTGTATCGCCAGTTGCCGGCCGCTCGCTTCGACACCCTGGCCGAAGAGAGCCAACCCGTGACAATCCGTTCGCTGACCCGTGCCGGACAGACGTATGTTTATCTGGCCAACGATTCGCCGTGGCCGCTAAGTGTGACGCTGGACGTTGACGTGCCGCCCGGCACCCGGCTGGAAAAACTGGGCAATAGCAGCGGCATTGGCCCTGTCGTGCGGACTGGCGACACGGCGACTTGGACCGTGGCCCTGAAACCTTACGACCTGACGGCTGCCCGATTTTCAGCAGCCGGAGTGCAATTTCACGGGCCTAAAGCAAAGCTGTCGCCACAGGTGGCCGCAAGCCTTGAACGGCGCATCCGCGATCTGAGCGCGCGGACGGCTGCGCTAAGCACCCCCATGCCCCTGGGAGTTCTGGAAAACTCCGGCTGTGAAGCGCCGCCGGCAGAGGACGGCAGTGTGCCTGGCTGGACCCTCACCTCTCAGCCAGGCGTGCGTCTGGAACTGCAAGACGCTGACGCCCATGGTGGCAGTCACTCGTTAAAGCTCAAGAGTAGCGGCGCTCCGGCAGTGCTGCGCAGCGGCGCTTTCGCGGCACCCGCGACAGGCCGCCTGTCGGTGGCCATATGGCTGCGCACGCCGGACCGTAAAGGGCAACCAGGCGTGCGGCTGGCGCTGGAAGCAAAATCGGAGAGCGGCGATTACTTTCGATATGCAACCTTGGGAGCCGGTTCGCCCGCCGCGCAGCTTACGGAACAATGGGCCCAATTTATTTTCCAGGTGGACGACTTGCCTGTGGAGAACGTTGCGGACGTACGGGTAAGGCTCGATCTGTTGGGAGCTGGCGAAATCCTTCTCGACGACGTGCAATTGTACGACCTGGCGTTCGCTGAGCACGAACGTGTGGAATTGACCAAGATCATTACGTTGGCCAGCTACAAGCTTCAGGCCGGTCAGGTTGCCGACTGTGCCCGTATTCTGGAGGGTTATTGGCCGCAATTCCTGCTGGCGAACGTCCCCCTGGTGCAACGGCCACTGCCGCTCGCCCAGCGCGTCAAGGCAGATTCAACTCCGCCGCATGAGCCGGTCAAGAAGCCTGGCAAGCTTGAGCAAATCAAGGGCTATCTGCCGAAATGGCCGCAGTTTTGAAAAGGTGATGGGAAAAGATTTTGAATGGGGAATGCTGAATTTTCGCATTCCGACTTCAGCATTTCCCCGCCACCCTCAGTACCGGAGTACCTTCCGTAGCAGCCACATGCCCCAGACCAGTAGGATCACGTTTCCCAGCCATACCATGTACGGCGAAACGGATCCGGACTTGGCACGGTCGAGGCCGTACATCAACAACGGGTAATAGACCACCAGAATCAGTCCGAAACAGCGAAAGAAAACTGCTAACGGATCCGAGTTTCGCAGTTGGATGGCCAGACAGGCCCCGACCACCGCAAAGCACAGGCAACTGAAGCCGCTCGCCCAGCGGCGGGGCTGTTCGGTCATCAATCGATACAGTTGCCACCTTTCCCCTTGTAAGTCATCGGCCCGATGTTCCCATCCCCCGCTGGCCGCGGAGCCGAAATCTCCGGTCAATAATTGGTAGCCCGCCTCGGCAGCCATGAGCTGTTCGAAGCGGCTGATATATTGCCGCTGCTTGACGATCTGCTCGGGAATGGCGCTCAGGGCCGTGTGGGCGGCTGGAGTCACTTTCTGGCCCCCCTCGTCCAGGGGAATTTCGCGTTCGATCGTGTCCGGAAAGTCGAACGTGGTGCCACCGGCGTCGACCGTGCCGTTGCGGCAGATGATTGTCAGGACTCCGGAACCTGGATACGAGCGAAGTTCCGCTTCCTCGGCGAAAATGGTGACGGCCGGAGTATCGCCGTTGGCTTGGAAAGTAAACGTGGGATGGATCAAAGTCCGGCCCTCGACTCGCTTCACCGTGATCGACAGCGCTCGGTTGGTATACGAGTGTTGCGTGCGCAATATCCCGTAGATGATGTCCTCGACGGCATCGATGACTACGCGCTGGACGCCGTAATATCCCCAGGTCATGGCGACGTCGTTCAGCCAAACCGTGATGATGCTCAGGACCACGCTGAGCAGGATCGTCGGCCAAAGAAAGGCCATTGGGCTGATTCCCAGCGATTTGATGGCCACTACTTCATTGGTGCCGGCCATGCGGCCATAAACGATCGCCACGGCGAACAAAATGGTGCCCGGCACCGCATACATCAGCGCCAGGTAGCAGGTAGGGAATCAGTTGGGCCATTTGTTGCAGGCCGAGCCCCTGCTGCAGGGCTTCTTTGGCGATGCCGACCAGCATCATCAGCGTGGTCAATGAAACGAGGGCAAGCAGAAAGACGTGCCCCACTTCGCTGAGTACATACCGCGTCAGGATGCGCATGGCACAACTCGCAGCCTTGCCTGCCAGGTCGCCGTCCTGGCGGTCAGAGAATCCGCCAAATCTTCAGCGCGACGAAAGCCGTCAGGGTGCTGGCAACCGCATGGTACTCGCGACTACCCAGCCATTGGGATAGGTTCCAATCCCTGCTCATCGCGGACGAGAGCCGCCGCGGGAAATATCGTGGCGTCGTGGCGGCATATTGCTTCCACTGGGCGGGAAACCGCTGCGCCAGTCCCTGCTCTTCGTCGCGCACTTTGACCAGGTACAGACACAGTACCGGCCCGGCAATGACAATCGCATTAACGGCGTCCCCCACCAAGCTGCAAAAACCAAACATCATCAGGAATGAGCCGACGTACAACGGATTACGAATCAGGCTGTAAGGACCGGTGCGAGTGAGCATCGTTTCTTTGCACAAGACGCCGGCGGCCCACGAACGCAAGGTCAACCCGGCCAACACCAGTACCAACCCGGCCAGCGTGCTCGAGTCCGTTAACTCCGTGATATCGTGCGGCTTAACGCCGGAGACGATATCCTTGATCACCAGCGAGGAGAACAGCGTGATGGAAAGGGGCACCCGCCGGCGCAATACAAAGTTGCGTACCCGCTCGGTTACGACCGTGAGCCGGCAAGTGCTCGTCTGCGGCTCGGATACGGCGGAATTCGGAGCGGCGGGCTGTGCAAGGCTGGACACGAGCGAGATACCTGCGTAACTGGGATCCAAACACGCTGATGCATCGGCAGTCGCCGGCCCTCCAAGAGGCTCCGTGACACGCACGGCTTATAGCCCCGAAACAGTGCGCGTGTCAACAGAAGTCGCACTGTGCTGGGCAATGGAACGAAACGGTTATGATCGCCGGGAGCCACTGCCAGCATTGTTCCGGCTGTGCTCAAAACACGAGGCGGGATTAAAAGGGACTGCTGGAAGGAAAGAAATCGACTTCAAGAACGTCACTTGGCCGCGATCTTGTCTCTCATTCGCCTATTTTTTTGCCTCTCAAATTCCTTAAAAAAATTCTCCGGGATTGGAATGCTGGCGCGAAGAGCCGGCTCCGCGACGGAATAATCGACCCTCGGGCAACCGAATCATTGGCAGCCCCGTGAGCCTTGAAAGCAGGCCAAGACAGGCGTCGTGAATTGAAACCGGTCGGGTGCAGCCGTTTGTGCGGACGACGCCCGGCCTCAGGAAGCGGGCAACGAAGAATACCCACCCTTTGTGGGGGAAATGCGGCGGTCGTGTTGCCCAAGCCGACCAGTTCGTTCGGCGGAAAACACTTTTACTTCCGCGCAGGCTCGTTTAATATAGAAAAAGCGCCGGTTCGTCTTTATCGCCCGCACGCCCACAAGGCCCATTTTGTAGCGCCCATTCTGTAGCGACTCGCTAAATTTCCAGAGGAGATTCCATGAGCATGTTCGGCCTTACGCGATCCCAGCAGATCTGGTTCATCCTGACTTTGATCGTGGGGATCACTATCGTTAACGACTTCAAACCGCGGCCGGCGTTGGCCCAGGAAGAGGCGGCCGCCGAAGCGAAGGCCGGTGGCGAGGCGGGTGTCGAACCCAAGCAGAATAAAAGCTACTTCATGTGGTTCATCGAGTCGTCGGGCTTTATCGGCCTGGTGATCTTGATCTTGTCGATCTACTTTGTTTCGACGGTCGGGCGACTCTTTATCGAAATGCGTCCGCAGGTGGCATCGCCGCCTGAGATCGTCGATGAAGTGGAGGACATGCTGCAGAAGCGGCAGTTCAAGGAAATCTACGGCGTCGTCAAAGACGACACTTCGTTTTTCAGCCGCGTGGTGTCGACCGGAATCGCCGAACTTCCGAACGGTCTGGCCGAGGCGCGCGAAGCCATGGAAATGGTGGGTGAGTCGCTCGGGGCCGAGATGGAAAAGAAGATCAGCATGCTCGCCGTGCTTGGCTCGCTCGGGCCGATGATCGGGCTTGTTGGGAACGCTCAAGGGAATGATCGCCAGCTTTAGCGTCATCGCCTTGAGCGACACGCAGTTGAAGGCCAGCGAAGTCGCCGGCGGTATTTCGGAAGCCTTGCTGCTGACGTTCGAGGGGGTGGCCCTGTCCGTGCCGGCCATTTATTTCTTCGCGGTCTTCCGCAATCGCGTGACGTCGATCTCCGTGAACACCAAAGTGCAAGCCGACGAGTTCCTGCGTCACTTTGCGCCATGCTGCCCGCAGCAAGGCTCCGGCCGGCGCTCCGGTGGCGGCTGCCGCGCAACGGCGGCCAAGGTTGCCAAAGCGTAGGGTGACGCATGGCCGCCGCGTGGGGGCCCATGAGATCGAGGAACCAGTGGCATTTGAGGAATCTGTTTCATGTCGGGATCGCTTGCTCACGGGTCGAACGCCGAACCGGACCTGACGCCCATGTTGGATATGGTGTTCCAATTGGTCACCTTCTTCATGCTCGTCATCAACTTCAAAGCCGCGGCGATGGATCTGAATCTGCACTTGCCCGTGGTCGGCTCCGCCGCCCCGGTGGATACCAAGGGGCAAGAAGATCTGATGATTCTGAACATCGATGCGGGCGGCCACTTGAATGTTTACGGAGACCGCAAGGACGACATCGACGCTTACATCAAGGGAGAAGCCATGGCCAGTCTGGTCAAGGCGAAGATGAAAAACCCCGATCTCAAGCTGGGAGAAGATCTGCCTTCCATCGTCGTGGTGCGAGCCGATCGGGCCACGCCCTTCAAGCTGCTCAACCGCATCATCAAGTCGGCGCAGGAAGTCGGTTACCGAAACTTTTCCATGAAAGCCATGAACAAAGAATAGTGCCGGCCAAAGTTCGTGGGCCGAACTGTTACGGGAGTTGCCAAGTCGCATGGGTAGAAGAAAGAAAAGGAAGCACGCCTCGTCAGCCGTTGAACTGAATCTGGCGGCAATGCTCGACATGGCCTTCCAGTTGTTGACGTTTTTTATTCTGACCTTCAAACCCGCGCCGGTTGAGGGCGAAATCGCCTTGCGCATGCCGCAAGCGGCGCCACCGGTAAAGCAGGCCGGCAAGGTGATGGGCAGCAAGGCAAGCGACGACCCCTTGAAGGGCCTCGACTCACTCACGATCAGCGTCATGGCAAATCCGCAAGGCGGCATCGGCGGGCTGGCGATCGAGGACCAAAGCCTCGGCATCGACAACCTCGAAGGCCGGCTGAAGGCGTTGCTGACCGATCCCAACAGCACGCTCAAGCAAGTGGTGATTCAAGCTGGCTCGGGTCTGCGTTACGACTCGCTCATGAATGTCGTCGACAAGTGCACCAAGCAAAAGTTACCCAACGGCGAGCCTCTGAAGAGGCTCAGCTTCGTCGAATTGCCTGACGGCACGTGATCCATCGCTACGTTTAGACGTACTGTTGACTCGTCGATTAATGCTCAACAAGCGTGAGCCAGCCGCTGTCGCCGGCAGTTTCGCGACCGGTCGCGGCAGTTCCGCCAGATGCCGTGCCACTTCCGTTTCATCTCTGCTTGCCGAATTGGCGCCTGATTCGCGGGATAAGTTGCGGCTGGATAAGTTGTCCGCAGTACGCCCGTCATGCGTTATAATTGTGCCGGTACCTTACCGGTTGGTCTGCGGCCGCTAATTTCGGAGGCTGGCAATTTTGTTTTCAGACGCGAGCTTCAGGACGCTCAAGATGCGATATTATCAAGATCCTCGCAATGTCCCTCTGTTTCGCGGCCGCGAGTTGCTGCGGCTCATGACCATGATCGTCATGCTGGGCGTCGTGGGAATGCTGGTTCTCCGGGCCCGCGATCCGCGGACCTGGCGCTGGTTTGCGACCGACAACGAGAAGGTAAGTCCGGCCACGCTGAAAGCCTTCGACAAGGCAAACGGCAAAAAGCGCCAGGCCGCCAAGGATGCTAGCCGGCAGGAATCCGGCGAATCGCTAACTTTGGCATCGCGCCCGCCACGCAAGATTCGGGCGAACCCGGCCCCTCCAAGCAAGCCCCCCCCCCGGCTGACTCATCGCAGCGGGAATCCCCTACGCCTGCCGCAAAGCAGGCTCCGCTGGCTGACGACGTTCCGCCCCCGGAGCCGGCGCTTGCCTCACAAATCGACAAGTCGGAAACAGAGGCTGAAACGCCGGCCGCCGCGCCAGATCCTGCCAACTCGCAGGCTGCATCGGCGCGGGGCGTCGGTCCGTCGCCGGAAGCCCTGACTGCTGACGTTCCTCCGCCACAGCCCACCATGGATCCGGACTTTCTACAAAAGATCATGGAGTCGGAGCATTCGCCCAAGCCCAGCGCCGTGTCTTCCTTAGGAGGGTCTTCGACCGGAGGGGCTCAGGCGTCGTCGAGTGGGTCCTCTTCCGCCCACACGCAAAGTTCCGGCCCTTCCATGAGCCAGCCGTTCGAGGCCTCAAACGAAGCAGCGGATCCGAAAAGAACAGCGGATTTCAAGTCCGAGATGGCTAAGGAGGTGCTGGCAGTCGACGAAGATCCGGTCGAACGGAAAGATTTCGAGTACGAATGCCAGGCAATCGACGACCGAGACGTGCTCCGTCCGGAGGAAATGGCAGCCTACTGGCGTTTGGTCCGCTGGGCCCAAGAACAAACCTATAAGGAAATGAACAGCCGGGCTCGTCCGGGCCTGTCGTTCAGCCATTTCTTCGAACATCCCGGCCGCTATCGCGGGCAATTGGTACGGTTGAAGGTCCGGGTTAGCCGCGCCATGGCCCATGATACCGAAGAAAACGGCAACGGCCTGGGCGTGGAACGGGTGTTTGACCTTTGGGGATGTACCGACGAATCGTCGCCGAACCCGTACGCGCTGGCAGTTACCGAATTACCGCCAGATTTTCCATTGGATCATGGCATCCAGGAAGACGTCACCTTTGTGGGGTATTTCTTGAAGTTGGTGGCCTATAAGGCCCGCGATGATAAAACGCGGGCCGCGCCGATGCTGATCGGCCGGGTCGTCTGGCATCCGATTGTGCTCCCAGTGTCGCCCGTCAACACGAACTGGGTTTGGATCGGGCTCGCCGGGGGCCTAATCGCGGTGATGCTACTTGTGCGGTTTACGTTCAACATGCGGCCCCTGCGTCGTCCCTCCCGCCTCCCCCCCTCGGTGAAGGGGAAGAGGCAGTTCCAATTGAAACCTGGCTGGAGCGTGCTGAAAACGAGCCTGGAGCGGGACAGCAGCCGCCCGAGGCAATAAATGACCATCCGAATGGCGATAAGCAGAGTAACGGCGCTGGTCACGTTTTTCCACAAAGTCTTGACCATACCGAAGATCAGGAAAGATAATCGGATTTGAGCCGGGCTTGGCCTGTGCCGCATTCGTTCCCGTCTACCAGGTGCTTTCAGCGACTCCGTTCAGGAGGCTAAAGGATTTCGATGGCGACTATTGAAGAGAAGCCCCCTAGCAGCCTCAGCAGGCTAGTCCGCTCGATCCAATTGCCAAGCACTGAAGATCTGACCGACGCGCTGCGCGACTGGATTCGCGAAAAAGGCCTGTGGTGGGCAACGAGCATTACCGCTCACGCCTTGATCCTCTCGGTGGCAATGTTGGTGGCGGGTGCCCTGTACGTCGCCCCGAAGATCGAAGGGGACGCGCCCAAGTTCGATTCGGCGGACGTCGACACGACGGTGCCCGAAGTCGAAAACTTCGAAGTCGGCGACACCCCGATCGACCCCACCGAGTTGAACACCGAGACGCTGTCGCTGGAAGCGCCGACCGTCACCGAGCAAGTCAATACGACGGCGGATGATCCTTTCAGCGAGGCTGGCGGCGGCCAGGCAACCCCCAACGCCACGACCATTCCGGGCTTGGGCGGTTTGGATCTCAAGGCAATTGGCGCAGGCCCGGCCCTGAAAGGTCCCGGCGGCATCGGCGGCGGCAATGGCGAAGGCAAGGGAGCCGGCATGGGCTCCGGAGGAAGCGGCTTCGGCGGCCGCGGCACCGGCGTTCGCAAGGCCATGTTGGGGAGCGGCGGCGGCACGAAACAAAGCGAACGGGCCGTGGCGGCCGCGCTCAATTGGCTGGCCCGCCATCAAAGTCCCGACGGCAGCTGGAGTCTGTCGGCCTATACCGCGAAGTGCAAGGACGGCACTTGCACTGGACCCGGTGCCGTCAAGTCCGACGCCGGGGCCACGGCCATGGCTTTGCTTCCGTTTCTGGCAGCCGGACAAACGCACCAAACCAAGGGTCCTTACCAGAAAAACATCCAAGCAGGTCTCTATTGGCTCACGTCCCATCAAAAGAGCGATGGGGATCTGTCGCACGACAGCGGGCAGCAAATGTACACCCACGGTCTGGCTGCCATTGCCATGTGCGAGGCCTACGGACTAAGCCGCGATAAGAGCATCGGGCAGTCCGCGCAAATGGCCGTTCATTTCACCGAACGCTGCCAGAATCCACAGACGGGCGGCTGGCGTTATAAGCCGCTCGATCCAGGCGACACGTCTGTCTTCGGCTGGCAGGCCATGGCTCTCAAGAGCGCTCAGATGGCCGGTCTGACCGTCAGCTCGCAAGCCTTGGAAGGGGACCATCGCTGGCTGAAGGCAGCGGGCAACGGCAAAGGTCAGTTTGGTTACGAGGCGGGAGGGGGCGGCAGTCCGGCCATGAGCGCCGTGGGTTTGCTTTGCACTCAATATATTGGCGCGCCTCGCCAGGATCCGGTCATTACGGGCGGCTTGGCTTATCTAATGGCGCACATGCCAGATCCGGCTCAACGAAATATCTATTACTGGTACTATGCCACGCAAGTGATGCACAACCTGCCAGGCTACGAGTGGGATACCTGGAACCGCAAGATGCGCAAGGTCCTGATCGAGAGTCAGGCTACCAAGGGGTGCGCCGCCGGTAGTTGGGATCCCGAGCAGCCCACCAAGGATGCTTGGGGAACGCAAGGAGGCCGCATCATGGTGACCAGTCTCAGTTGTCTGACGTTGGAAGTCTATTATCGCTACCTCCCGCTGTACAAGTTGGACGGTGAGAAGGCGAAATAGGGCCGTTCGGCCGTTCTGATCGCAGTTGCTTCGCTGTCATTTTTTATGGCTTATTATCGTGCTGCGCTCGCGGTGCGCACAGTCAAGAGGCAGAATGACTCATGATCCAATTGCAACGTTCGCTCCGCATGCCGGCAGCCGAGAAGTTCGCCACGGCTGCTCGAATATGGACCCAGGAGCAAGGACTATGGTGGGCCACCAGCATCACAGCTCACACCTTGGTCTTGTCGATCATGATGCTTCTGGCTGGGGCCTTCTATGTGGCGCCGAAGTCAACCGGTGAAGCGCCGCGGTTCGAGTCCGTGCCGGTCGATACCGCGATGGCGGATATCGTGCGAATCGACCTGAATGACGCACTGCCCGTGGAGAGTGCGTACGGGCCTTTGTTGGAATTGCCCACCACCGGCGAGCCGATTGATGCAGATCTGATAGGCGGAAACGAAACGCCGCCGAGCGGGCCTGCCGCAGGAATCCCGAGCATGACGCAACCGGCATGGCGTCTTCCAAATAGCAAACACACCGACGGCGTCGGTGTTGGGCCAAAGGGCCTCGCCGGCGGTGTCGATGGACGGCCACCTGACATGACAGGCTTTGGCGACCGCGTTGGTAGAATGCGTAGCGGCATGGGCGGCAGCGGCTGCACTCCGGCATGCATCGCGGCCATTCGGCCGGCACTTCGCTGGTTTGCGCGTCATCAAGAACCCGATGGCGGTTGGAGCCTGACGAACTATGCCCACCACTGTCGGGACGCTACCTGCACGGGCCACGGCAACGTCAACTCAGACCCCGGCGCAACGGCGCTTGCGCTGCTGCCGTTTCTGGCCGCAGGGCAAACGCACAAAAACAACGGAACCTACCGCCGAAATATCGAACGTGGCCTCTATTGGCTGGCGAGCCGTCAAAAAAACGACGGCGATTTGTCGGCCGGCTCCGAGCAGCAAATGTACTCGCACGCCTTGGCCACGATTACGCTGTGCGAGGCCTACGGGCTGACCCATGACAAGGACTATGGCCTGGCAGCGCAGCTCGCCGTCCAGTTTATCGAACGATCACAGAACCCGCAGACCGGCGGTTGGCGTTACAAACCGCAGCAACCGGGCGACACCTCCGTGGTTGGTTGGCAGGTAATGGCCGTTAAGAGCGCTCAAATGGCGGGCCTGGCGGTCAGCTCGCGGGTGTTGGAGGGCGCCCGGCGCTGGCTAAAAGCGACATCGAGCGGCTACGGCCAGTTTTCCTATGAGCCGGCAGCCGGCGGTACCCCCGCCATGAGCAGCGTCGGCCTGCTTTGCACGCAGTACCTGGGGGCCGGGCGCACCGATTCGGCGGTCTCGGGGGGCATGGCCTATTTGCTGGCTAACCTGCCGGACGCGAGTCGTCGAAATACGTATTACGAAGAAAATTGTATCGGAAGTGCCCTCGGTTGATGGTCGCATTGCCGCGGGACGTGGCGGGCACTTCGGATACAATTCGTTGAACGAAACCGCACGCTTGACGTTGCTATGGGAATTTGATGCGCTGCGGGTTCCGAAGTCGCGCGTCGCCGGGCGAACCGGGGAGTCTCCAGACGGCGTGGCGAGGGGCGCGGAGGACTGTTTGCGAGAAGGGAGCGTGGTAACAGGGCGAGTTTTGCATTGGAGGCGAGGTTGCCACGGTGGTTGGAACGAACTCCACCCAGGACACGCGATTGCGAGTCTGCGCAGCGGAGACCGGAAGAATCTGGCGAGCGGTCATTCTTAGGATGTGTCCCACGGCTCGATGAGCTTCTGGTGCATAGGAACTGGGAAACCTTTGCCGCGTTCTGGCAGTAGCCTTTGGACCAGCACCATCCGGCCTTGTTTGCAGGCCGGGCAGCATTCGTCGGACTCGCCGTCGGCGGACAAAACCTGGGGGACAACTGGCTGCGCTGGATCGTCCGGCGGAGGAGTCGGACGCACGTCGAGCAGTTCGCCGCGAGGCTCACCATCTCGCGACGATTGCGATTGGCCAGAAAGCCGTAGTGACGGATCTTCATGAAGCCGGTCGGCAGCACGTGGAGCAGAAATCGCCGGATGAATTCGGCCGCGTCGAGCGTCATCGTTTTCTGGGCGTTGCCGTGCGCGTAGTCCTTCCAATGGAAGCGAACTCGGCCGTCTTCCAGTGCGATCAGGCGATCGTTGGAGATGGCGACGCGATGGGTGTAGCGAGCCAGGTATTTCAGCACCTGCTCGGGACCGCCGAAAGGCGGTTTCGCGTAGACCACCCATTCGGTTTTGACCGTCGCATCCAGCCAACGCTCGAAATGCTCGGGCTCTTCCAGGGGCTTGAGTTCCCCGTAGAACCGCAGCTTGCCTCGCTGATACGCTTTGCGCAGGAGGCTCAGAAACTTCCCGCGGAAGACGCGACTCAGGATGCGGACCGGTAGAAAGAAGCCTTCGCGACAAGGAATCCAACGCGAACCATCCGGTGAAAGCCCGCCTCCCGGCACGACACAGTGCAAATGGGGATGATGCATGAGGTTCTGGCCCCAGGTGTGCAAGACGGCCAAGAAGCCGATCTTGGCTCCCAGACGCCGAGGCGTGGCGGCCACTTCCAGCAGCGTCTCGGCCGCAGCCTGGAACAAGATGCCGTAGACTGCTCGCGGGTTTTGCAGTGCGAGTGGGCCGATCATTTCCGGAAGCGTAAAGACCACGTGGAAGTAGGGGACCGGCAACAGTTCCGCCGCGCGCTCCTCCAACCACTTCGCCGCCGACGCCTGGCACTTCGGGCAGTGGCGATTGCGGCACGAGTTATAGGAGATCCTGCGATGACCGCACTTGTCGCACGCTTCGACGTGTCCGCCCAACGCGGCCGTGCGACACAGCGTGATCACCTTCAGGACGCGACGCTGATCACAGGAAAGGCTGCTTCCCCGGTCTTCCAAGTAACGTGGTCCGTGGCTCCGGAAAACATCGGCTACTTCGAGCCGATGTTCGGTCATGGCGTTAGCTTGGCCTCCGTGGGTACGTCGAGGAGATCCAGCGGGCTGGTTGTCGCCACCACCGTCTTCATCGACACCGAGGTGTAGAGCGCCGTCGTGCTCAGGTTGCGGTGTCCCAGCAGCGCTTGAATCGTGCGAATGTCGACGCCTGATTCAAGCAGATGGGTCGCGAAGGAATGGCGTAACGTGTGCGGGCTCACGACCTTGTTCAACCCTGCCCGACGCGCGACCCGTACGCACGAATTCTGCACGTTCCGCCGGTTCATCGGTTGCTGGGGATTTCGGCCAGGGAACAGCCATTCGGTCGGCCGGGCAATCTTCCAATACGCGCGCAGTTCCGCCAGCAACTTCGGCGACAGCATGACGTACCGGTCTTTCTTCCCCTTGCCTTGGTGAACGCGGATGACCATCCGTCGACTGTCGATGTCACTGACGCGCAAATGCACCGCCTCCGACACGCGCAAGCCGGCGGCGTAAATGGTCATCAGGACGGCCCGCGCCTTGGGTCGTCGTGCGGCGCTGAAGAACTGGGCGACTTCGTCACGGCTGAGCACGACCGGCAGCTTTTTGCCGGTCTTGGCGCAACTGATTTCCTCTAGCGCGAAGCTCTGTTTGAGCGTGATGCGATAGAAGAATCGCAAGGCGCAGCGGGCTTGATTGTAGAGGCTCCACGACACATGACGCTCGTGGATCATGTGCAGCAGGTAAGCTCGCACCTCGCCCGGCCCTAACTGGTCGGGCGATTTGCCATAGTGCTTGGCAAAATGCGCGACGGCGCGGACGTAGCACTCCTGAGTGTGGGGCGATAGGTTACGCATCTGCATGTCTTCCAACATGCGTTGACGAAGCGGGGTCATGGCTTGCTCCTGAATGAAAGGACGTGAAGGTGAAACACGTGCCTTTCATCGTGAGCAATCGCCGGGCGACATCCCACAGCCACTGTCAAGTCGGCCAAAACGGAACGGCTTTTGGCTTTAGGAAGGGCTCCTTACTCGCTTCGGTTAACATAAAGTGCATAATGTTAACCCAGAGTTGCAGGAGGAAAACCGCTCCCCTTCTCGGGGCTTGCGGACAATCCGTGCGCTGTTGATCGAACCCACCGCGCAGCGGTTTAGTTCAACTGGTATTATGCCACCCAGGTAATGCATAATCTTTCGGGACCCGAGTGGGATGTCTGGAACCGCCAAATGCGGAGAATCTTAATCAATAGTCAGGTCACCAAGGGTTGTGCGGCTGGTAGCTGGGATCCGGCGTCTCCGGCGCGGGACGTCTGGGGCGACCAGGGTGGCCGGATCATGATGACGAGCCTGAGTTGTTTGACCCTGGAAGTCTATTATCGTTACCTGCCGCTGTATAAACTGGAGGGTGCAGAAAAGGCTAACTGAGTCGTTCCGCGACCACCGCGGGGTTTGGCAACAATCCGCCCATAGGGCCGGCTGTGCCGGCCGAAGCGAGGAACGTTGTGCCGTCGGCAGCGAGGAACGAACCATGTCGCGGCCGGCACAGCCGGCCCTATAAGATTTGCGCCCCGAAGCACAGCACGAAGCGTGCTTCCCCGTCGAGTTGTGTCGTTCCATTTCCTGGAATTTTCAACCATGCATCTAAAGCCCATGCGATCTTTGTTACGTAGTTTGACCCTTTGCTTGGTTCTGTTGTGCCTGGTCGCCAGCGCCGCTTGGGGCACGGAACCGGCCAACGAGTTCCTTGAGGCTCTGCAAAAGAAGGGCTATGGCGAAGCCGGGACTGACTATATGGAAATGCTCAAAGCTCACGGAAAAGTCCCGCCCGAGATGTTGGAAAACTGGGACTGGCAAATGTCGAAGTGCCTGAGCCTCGCCGTCAAGGAAGCGTTCAACAAGGGAGAGGCCGAGGAACGCAAGGCGCGGGCCGAAGAACTGCGGGGAAAATTCATCAAAGAGCATCCCGACAGCCCGCTCCTATCCCAGGTATTAGAGACGGCCGGCAACGACGCCTTCGAGCGGGCCATGCAATTCCTGGCGGAAGGCAAACTCAGCAAAGACAAGGACAAGGCTGCGGCTGAGAAGCTGATGGAGGATGCCCGCAAGGCGTTTGCCGAATCGCGTCCCGGCTTCGTTAAGTCGGTCGACGGTTACAAAGAGACGTTCGAAAAGCTCAAGAACAATCCCGGCAAGAACAAAGGCAAGAAAGCCCAAGACGCGGAGGCGGAAGCCCTGGGCGAGGCGCAGTTCAACTGGCTCGATAGCCGCATGAAGGTGGCGATGGTCGACTATTACATGGCTCAGACCTACCTCGACCCCAAGGCGGCTAAGGCCAAGGAATCGCTGACAACCTGTTCCAAGGAATTGGATGCGATCTACCAGGAGAACCGCGGCACGCTCATCGGCGTCTACGCCCATTTGTGGACCGGCAAGATTGAGGACGAGTTGGGACATGAAGACCTGGCCCTGGACATTTACGACGAAGTAGGCGCCGGCGAAAACGATGGCACCGAGAGAAAAGAAACGGGCCTGGAGGATCTCTATGCCCAAGCCTTCAACTTCCGCATGCAGATCAAGCACCGCAAGCAGGGGGCCGGTCCCTTTTTGGAAGAGGCCGAAGAATGGCTGAAACAGTGGGAGGGCCTCCCGGACTCGCCGGTCAAGAAGGCCTATCGCAAAACGGACGGCTATCAGGCTATCGGCCTGCAAGTCATCAAAGGGCAATTCGAACTGGCCGAAAAAGCCAGCGGGGCTGAAAAGAGCAAGCTGGCCGATCCCGCGCAAGCGGCTGATGGCATTGGCCAAAATGAAAGTGAAGAGCGAATCGCTCGCCGAGATCCTGCAGTTGGCCAGAGCCTCGAAGGGGGGCGCCTCGGCCGATGCAAATGCGCCACTCAACGTGGCCGAAATCAAGACGTTCGAAGACGCAATGACGTTGGCCGAAGACGCGTTCAAGAGCGGCAACTATGAGCAGGCCGAACAACTGTACACCCGGTCTCTGGAACTCACCGAAAAGGTCAAGGAGAAGCAGCGGATCACCGACGCGAACGTCGGCCTCGAACAAGCATCGTATGCCATCGCGATCAAGCTCTACCAGGCCGGCAAAATGGTCGAGTGCTTTGATGTGGCCAGCAAGATCGCGAAGAAGAAGGGTAACGAGGCGAGCGCCGTTGCCCCGAAGGCCGGGGCCTTGTGCGTGCAGGCGCTGGTGGCGCAGTACGCGACGTTGCAGGATCCGGCAGAAAAAGAGGCCATGCAAAACCGGTTGAAGACGGTGTCCGACTTCGTACTGGTTCGCTGGCCCGACCGACCGGAAGCCGACGATGTCCGGATCTCGCAGGCTCGATCCGAGCTGGTGCGCGGCCATTTCACGGAGGCCCTAGAAAAGTTGGAAGAGGTCAATCCACGCTCGGAGCACCGTCCGCTGGCAGACCAACTCGCCGGACAATTGCACTGGCGCAACTATGCGATCGAAAAGGCCAAGCCGGAAGCCGAACGGGATACCAAGCTGATCGAAGCCGAACGGACGAAGGCCGAAGAACAACTCGCCAATAGCCTCGAAGCTCAAAGAAAGACCGTGGGGAAAGACGAAGACTGGCCGGCGCAACTCATCGAAACGGAACTGTTGCTGGGCGAATTGCGGCTGGACAAGGTCGAGTTCAAGGAGGCGGCCGAGCTGTTCCAGCCCCTCGTTGATCATTACAAGAAGCACAAGCCGCAAAACCTGGACAAAAATGTGCTGCGCAGCTTCATCCTGGCGGTGCGGGCCTATAACGGCCTCGGCGATTTCACCAAGAGTGGCGACGTGGCGGCAGCGCTGATCGACCTGGGGGACACCGACACTCCGGAAGTGAATTCCATCTCGGTCAACTTTGTCCGCTTGCTGGCCGAGGAATACAAACTGGTGGATCTCGAACTCCTCGAGTCCAAGGCCAACGCAATTCCCAAGGAATCGACCCAGCTCAAACTGGCCGGCTTGAAAGAAAACCTGACCAAACTGCTCGGCAAACTGGCCACGAAGCAAAATCACTCGTTGGCCGGCCTGATTTTCATGGGCGACACCAGCGCCAGGATCGGCGACACCCCGACCGCCGAACAGCTTTATAAGCGCGCGTTAGATCAGGCTGAAAAGGAGAAGGCCGCAAATCCCGGGGCTGCGGCCGGTGGCAATACCGCCCTCCAGGCCATCCCGCGGATTCAGGCTCAAGTGGTGGGACTAATGCTGCAGAAGGGTCAATTTGAAGAAGGGGTCAAACTCATCGACAAGTTGATCGAAGAGCAGCCCAAGGCGCTGGAGCCCAAGATGGTGAAAGGGCGGCTGCTGCAAGGCTGGGCCGAAAAAACGCCCGCTCATTTCGGGGAGGCGGAGGCCCATTGGACCGAGCTGCGCAACATGCTCAATAAAATGGCGAAAAAGCCCCCGGAATACTTCGAGTGCAATTACAACGTCGCGCTCTGCCTGGTCAAGCAAGCCGAGGACAACAAGGACGCGGCCAAGGCCAAAACTGCCCGCCAATTGTTGCACACCATGATGTCCAAGTCGCCTAAGTTGAGCGGTCCCGAAATGGTCGCGCGCTACAACATGCTGCTCGAAAAGGCCACCAAGATTTCCGGCGAGGACGTGCCGCCTGCCAACGGCAAAGCACCTAAAACCCCGGCAGCCAAATAGTCCGAATTCGAAAGTTTAGAGTCGAGTGTGCCATTGGCTCCGGCAGTGCCGATTCGTCGCTGCTCTCGGCGCTGGCAGAGCCAGCGGCACACGTTTTCCGCCCGGTCAACTCGCTGCCTTCTTTGCAGCTTCGGATGCAACGGCCAGGCACTCCTTGACGTCGTCCAGGGGATTGTTCGGCTTCTCTTCATATTCCAACGACAAGCAGCCGTCGGCCGGGAAGTTGACCTTGCGCAGCGCCTTGAAAACCCCCTCGACGTCCAAGTGGCCTTTGCCCAGGATCACGCCGTGGGTATTGGCCTTCTGATCGGCGAAGTCCTTCAGATGCACGCCGTATAAGCGGCCTTCCAGCCGGCGAATCACGTCCACCGGATCTTCCCCCGAGCGGATATAGTGTCCCAAATCCGCACAGGCGCCGATCGACTTGTGGTGCCCTTCGATCGCCTTCAGCACGTCGTCGACCTTGTTGTACCGCGCCCGGGGCCGTGGTTATGGATGGCGATGCGGATGTCATATTGCTCGACCAACTCGTCCAGGTTGCTGAAGGCGTCCGGCGTCGGGTCAGCCGAAATGTTGCGGATGCCGGCCGCCTTGGCGAAGCGAAACCATTTTTCGTTCGCTTCCTTGTTCGGGCCAAACGGGTTGACCCCGTGCCCCATGATCTTGATGCCGTAGTTGGCGCATTTCTCCTTCATGCTGTCGACCTGCTCGGGCGACGAAGCGACGGGGAAATGGGCATTGAAAAATTCGACGCTGTGCAGATCGAGTTCCTTGATCATGTCCAGCGCTTTGTCGACCGGGAAGGCGCGAAAAGTGTAGCTTTGGATACCGAGGTTAAAACCGCCGAACTGCTCGTAGTCGGCTGCCCGTGCCCGGCGCGGCAAGCCCCAAACGGCTGCTCCCGCGACGGCCGCGGATCTGAGAAACTTTCGACGTGTCCAATGTGAAACCATGATGTCTATTCTCCTTCAGCCGGCGGAATCTAAGGTGAGTGGCTCGATTGTGTGTGGTCGGGACGTCTCATCTTAATTAGTCACCGGCACGGGGACCACAAATAGCCTGAGAAAATTGCCGAAAAATCGTGGACCGGCAGCACGGTTGAAGGCCAACACGCGTCGATTTCGTGAGCGGGGGGCGTCAGCCCCCTGATTACCGGCCGATTGCCGGAAAAAAGCCCGCGAACCCAATTAACCAAACGTTTACAATTAACGCTGTATGTGCCGTCGCTTTACACTGCGCGGTCCGGCCCGGGACGTCGCCAAGGCCTTCGGCGGCCTGACCGAAGATGATTGGCAGCGACCGGCTGGGTTGCGCGGCAAAGTTCCGCGCAACCGCAGCCGGTTTATGGCCTGCCTGACGAATTACTTCTTCGGCGCCGCGCTGGCGGGAGGGCCCGGATTGGCCACGCCGATCACCCCCACCCCGACTCGTTTCCCGGCGTTTCCCGGCGGCTTTTGCGTCTTGAAGTCGTCGGGGTCGGCATGCACCACAAGCGAGCGACCGATGATGAAGTGCAGATGGGCCCCTTCGGCCAATACGTCCACCATGGCCATTCCATCGCCGCTGGCCTTGACGTTGCCCAGATCGCCTTCGTGACGTTCTTTGTCATGCGGTCCGGCGTGCGGCTTGCCGTGCGGATTGTAGTGCCCGCCAAGCGACATCCCGTCGGTGCTCCGCATATCGCCGAACTCGTGGATATGGAACCCATGTTCGCCCGGCTTGAGTCCCTTGATTTCACCACTCACCTGCACCCCTGCGTCCGTTTGGGTCAGCGTGAGGATTCCCTCCGCCTTGTGTCCTTCGGTGGGTGTAATCACACACACGGCCGACTTGGTCGGGGCTTCCTCATCGTGCGTATGTTTGGGCGCGTCGGCTGCTGACGCCAACGACCAACTCATCGCGCCAGCAACCGTCATCATCGCCAATAGGGTCTTCCTCATCGTGGATCCTTTCGTGCAGAGAAGTCGAACAAGCAGATGCAAATCCGTGGGGGCGTGGCAGGCGACTGGGCCGCCGCCACCCGGCGATCATCTTACCCATTGCTCGGCCGCTTGTCGCCAGCCGAGAGGAAATGTTGAAGTCGGAATGCTGAATGCGGAAATTTAGCATTCCGACTTCAGTATTTCCCCCCCAATTACGCACTGTCCAGCAGCTTCAGGTTCGGTGCGATTTGCGCGATTTGCTCTGCCATGAAACGCTGCACGGAAACCGTGGTCTTCAGCGCCAGTGCTTGTCGCAGGATGTCGCGGGCTTGTTTGCGCGTCAAATGGTGGGTCAACTCTTTGATCGAAGGCAGGAACGCGGGACTCATGCTGAAGCTGCGCAACCCCATGCCAAACAACAGCACGAAGGCCCGTGGTGCGCCGGCCATTTCGCCGCATAGGGTCACGGGCTTGCCCGCTCGCCGGCACGTGCGAATTACCTTATTGAGCACCCGCAGCACCGGCGGGCTCAGCGGCTGGCAGAGGTGGCTGACCTTCGGATTGTCGCGATCGGCGGCCATGAGATACTGCACCAGGTCGTTGGAGCCGATCGAAACGAAATCGACCACTTTCAGCAAGTGGTCGATTGAGATCGCCGCCGCCGGCACCTCCAACATCAAGCCCATCTGCACCCGGCCGAAGGGCTTGCCTTCGGCCATAAGCTGCTGCCGGGCTCGGCGCACCATGACCCGCACACGGCGCATTTCTTCCAGGGTGGTGATCATGGGAAACATGATCCGCACGTGCTTCCCGCCAGCGGTCTGGCTATCGGCCGCCCGCAGGATGGCGCGGATCTGCGCGATGAAGAATTCCGGATGTTCGAACGACAGCCGGATCGAGCGCCAGCCCATGAAGGGATTCGCTTCCCGGGTATGTCCGAGATAAGGAATCGTCTTGTCGCCCCCCAAGTCCAGGGTGCGAATCGTGACGCAACGTCCGGGGCTGGCGGCGATGATTTCGTGGTAGGCCGCGAGTTGCTCCTCTTCGTCCGGCACGCTGGGATGCGTCAGGAACAGGTATTCGGTACGGAACAGGCCGATCCCGTCGGCGCCCATCGCGGTCGCGGCCTGGGCATCGGAAAGGTTGTTGATGTTGGCCAGCAGTTGCACGCGGATTCCGTCGGCAGTCACCGCCGGCTGATCGCGGTTTTCGGCCAAGGCATCTTTGAGATCGAAGAATTCCCGCTGCAGCTTCAGATAGGCGCTGACGGTTTCCGCGTCCGGATTGATCAGGACGTGTCCTTCGCGGCCGTCCACGACGATCGTGTCGCCATTGCGCACTTGCTTCAGGATTCCGCGCACGCCGGAAACGGCCGGAATTCCCCGGCTGCGCGCAGGATTGCCGCGTGGCTGGTGCGTCCGCCAGCCTGGGTGACAACGCCTTGCACCTCGCGCTGTCCAAGCGTTACGACCTGGGAGGGCAGCAATTCTTCGGCGACCAGGATCAAGGGGCCTTGCAGCCCATCGGCCTCGGGCCTGAGGACGTCGGAGAGGTGGCCGCTCAGGCGAATTACGACGTCGCGAACGTCGCTGAGCCGTTCGCGCAGATATTCGTCCTTCGTGGCGGTAAAAAGTGCCGCGTATTCTTGCAGCAGGCGGTCAAGCGCCGCTTGCACGGTCAGCCGGTCCTCGGCAATGGCGTGGCGAACTTTCGCAGTGAACGTCGGGTCGTGCAGAATCGACTCATGCACGCGAAAGACGGCGGCTTCCTTCTTGCCGACCTGGCTGGCCACCTTTTCGTACAGAGCGTGCAAGTCTCCGGCCGTCGCGGCACGCGCTTCGTCGTAGCGGCCGAGTTCCTGACGGACTTCGTCCTCTTCCAGCCGCCTGGTTTCGGGGTTCACGAAGATCTCGTGAATGCAATAGGCCTTTCCTACGGCGACCCCCGGTGAGACTGCGATTCCCTTACGCATGAGAGCAATCGTACCAGGGGGATCACGGAAAGTCCAAAGTCCCGAATTAAAGTGCCCTCGAAGCAGGGGGCCCAGCGGCCCGATGTCCAAAGCCTCGACTTTTCGAACAAGCCATTGCGGCTTTGGACTTCAGGGCCCGCAGGCTCATACCGACTTCACTTCGATCTTGCGGCGGAACGCACCGTAGTGGCTCTCCCTGTGATAGCAGCCCTTCGGCTGTTTTTCCGTTAGATCCTTCTTCTTTCCCGCCAAAGTCAGCAAGTTGCCGAAAACCGAGATTTCCAAATCTTTTGGATCGACGCCCGGAATTTCGGCTCGCACCGTGACGTCCTGATTCGTCTCCGCGACATCGATCGCAGGGAGCCACGAGCGCTGACCTGAGAAGCCTTCACTCAACGATCCCCAGGGATTGCGAATGAAGGCATCGAACAGCCAATCCACCTCTCCCCGCGATTCCATCAACGGGCTCAGTTCGTCGCCGTTTTGTCCGTTGCGTTTACTCTTCCACGGAATCAATGCCATAATCCGCTTCCATTTGAGCGTGCGCATCTGCGCTAAGTTGGAATATGATGCGACGCAGGCAAAAAACTGCCAGCAGGATTTAATTCGCCTGAACTTCAATCTTGCGTGGCTTGACGGCCTCCACTTTTGGCAAGTGCAGCTTCAAAACGCCATCGGCGTACTCTGCTCGAATCTTGCTGGCGTCAATCGCTTCACCCACTTGAAACACGCGGTACCAATCGCCAACACCGTACTCTCGCAACAAATAGTTCGTGTTCTCGGGCTGCCGCGGCTTTATGCGCCCATGAATCGTGAGGGATCCGTCCTGGAACTTGACGTCGATATTGTGGGGATCGACGCCCGGCATATCGGCCAGGATGAACAACTCCTCGCGATTCTCCAGGATATCGATCAGGGGGCGATAGAAGTGACCGGTGCGCGTCGAGTCTACGTTCTGTTTTTCTTGCGTCGCAGTTTTAACGGGGGCTTCAGTGCTCATGGTTTCTCTTTCCTTTTCTGATAATTGCTAGTTCGCGTTAACAACAAAAACAGCGGAGTGGCGAGCACTTCAACTGTTCGTGACAGTCACTTGAATTTTGCGCGGTTTGGCGCTTTCGGCCTTGGGCAATACGACGAGCAGAATGCCGTCGTGGAGCGTCGCCTGCACGCGTACCGCGTCGATTTCAAACGGCAGACGGATGACTCGCGTGAACTGCGCCCACGCCCCGCTCGCGCCGATGGCGAGCCGCCCCGTCCTCGGCTGCGTCTCGCCGCTGGCCCTTGATGGTCAGTTCGCTGCCGACGACGGAAATCTCCAAGTCTTCGCTCTTGCGCCAGGAAGCTCGGCCTCGGCGAACAATTCGTCTCCCTGCTCCCAAATATTGAGAGCCGGAAACACGCGCGCCCCGGCAAATCGCGGGGTGAAAAGATTAGCATTCTCCAACTCTGACCGCAGGTGCTGAAAGGGATCGAATCCACGTCGGAACACCATAAAATCAACTCCTTCCTCGCTTCGGTTTGCCCGGGCGATGTGTGGTCGGAACGGACTGTTGCGCCACGCCCCCCGGGGATGAACTTGAAACCAACGATAGAGCAAAAAGCAAACTTCATGCCAATTTCTGGCCCGTCGTTTTCTCCGACCATAAGGCCGACGTGACAATGAGTTGCGCTGAGGCTGCGAGGCAATTTGCGGCCGTGCGGATCTGCCAAATTGGCACACAATTGGGCACGAGCAAGGCAGCTTTTTTAGCCCTAGCGTCCCTCGTTTTCGCTTGGATTCTGGCTATCGATCACAATTTTCCAAGGCTTCTGAACCGTATTTTGGGCGTTGTCGGCTGAGAATCGCACCGATATATTAGACCGACCGATTTAACTAATTCTTGGCCGGGATTGTCCCTGCCACGCCCCAAGGAAACCGAGCTAGCGCGATGTTCGAGGCTCGCAATGTTGGGACACCCTTGGTTTTCTAGATTTGCCCCATATTCCCCAGACATCCTCGAACTTTTTCCCGGCCTAAAGCACGCGAGTTGCTCATGCGCTTTACCTTTGTCGACCGTGTGTTGGACTTGGACCCGGGTGTCAAAATTACGACCGTCAAAGCCTTGTCGTTGGCTGAAGAATACCTGGCAGATCACTTTCCGCGCTTTCCGGTAATGCCCGGCGTGTTGATGCTGGAATCGATGACGCATGCTGGCGCGTGGCTGGTGCGAGTCAGCGAGGACTTTGCTCACAGCATGGTGCTGCTCAAAGAAGCGCGAAACATCAAGTATGCGAGCTTTGTCGAACCGGGTCAGGTGCTAATCGTGACCGCCGAAATCGTCAAGCAAGACGGTCGCGAGACACATCTGAAGGCGCAAGGCGTGGTGGCCGGCAAGGTTGACAGCAAACCGGCGGTGTCGGGCCGCCTGGTTCTGGAGCGTTTCAATTTGGCGGACACGCGACCAGAACTAGCCACGACCGACGACTATCTCAAGAGCCAACTGCGGCAACAGTTATCCTTGATTTACCTGACATCCGCTGGCCCGGCGGCTGAACAGAACGGGGCGAGTGCTCTTACCGGGGCCGCCAGTCACGGTATCACCTCGTGACGCAGCCCACTGTTCGGGCAGGCCAAATGCCCAGAGGGGCAAACGCGGAAGGGTCGCCTGCTAGCAGAGTTTGCGATCTGAAGAATTCGGCGTTGGCCGACGCCGGTTTGGTGGCTGGCCTGACCATATTCAGCGGCCAATTGGCCGTGCAAAGGATGCGGGCGACAAGTAGGATTTAGGCGACTCAACCCACTAGCTCTGAGTGGCCGGGGGATGTTGCGGCAAACGATCGTATTGAATTGTTGGAAAGTTGTCTTTTTTGGTTGTCCGGTTTCACGATGTGTCCGGGCGGCGGGGTCCGTGGAGGTTAAGCGAAATGCCGACGCAAGATGAAGTCTTTTCCAAAGTGCGCACAGCCTTAGTCGACGCCCTAGGCGTGGACGAGGAGGAAGTGAAGGAAAACGCCACGCTGGTGGGCGATCTGGGAGCCGAATCGATCGACTTCCTGGATATCGTGTTTCGCTTGGAAAAGGCTTTCGACATCAAGATTCCGCGCAGCGAATTGTTTCCGGAAGACATCTTGAACAATGCTGAATATTTGCATGCGGGCAAAGTGACGCCGCAGGGTATCGAACAATTGCGCAAGCGGATGCCGTTTGCCGATTTGTCCAAGTTCGAAGCGAATCCGGCGGTGCAAGAATTCGCCAGTCAGTTGACCGTGCAAGACATGGCCCGTTACGTAGAATCCAAGCTTGGCGCGAAGGGTTGACCCTCGCGCAAGGCGATCCTGGATAGATCTCAGGTCTGGATGAGTCTCAGGTAAGGGTGTACCAGCATGCGATGGTTCTGGATCGATCGGTTTAGCCGCTTCGAGAGTGGTCGCTGCGCTACGTCCGTCAAAAACGTCACGCTGGCGGAAGAACATTTGCACGACCACTTTCCCGGCGCGCCGGTGATGCCCAATTCCTTGGTGATCGAGGGATTGGCTCAGACCGGCGGTCTACTGGTAGGCGAGTACTTTGGTTTTCGAGAACGGGTCGTGCTGGGAAAGGTTGCCAAGGCCCGATTCCACTTTCATCCCGTCCCCGGGGACTCACTAACCTATCATGCCGTCATTCAAGAGATCGGTCGGGACGGCGCCTTTGTCCACGGTACCAGCCATGTGGGCGACCGACTGCAAGCCGAGGTCGAACTCTTCTTCGTGCATCTGGACGAAAGCGCGGCAGGTGCGTCCCTGTTCGATCCGGCAGCGCTACTTCAGATGCTCAAGCTGTTAGGCCTCTTTACCGTAGGACGCACGGCTGAGGGTGGGCCGATCGCAATTCCGGCGGCGTTGGCGTAGCCGACGATGTTCCTCGTTGACGTAGTCAACCATGGCCTTGACCTTTTGGCTCACATAGGCCCCTGACGCAAGTCTCGGGAGCAGGCAGAGTTTATGAGACGACGCGTGGTAATTACCGGGATCGGCTTCGTCACCCCGATGGGCACCAATGTCGAAAAAGTCTGGCAGGGGCTGAAGGAAGGGGAGTCCGGCGTCGGCTATACGACGATTTTCGACGCCAGCAAATTCCCCACAAAAATTTCGGCCGAGGTTCGCGATTGGGACGTCTCCGACGTCGGTGAAGACCCCGTTGCATGGCGGCTGCGCGGCGCCACACCAAGTTTGCGGCCGGCGCCGCCAAGAAGGCCGTGGCCGACTCGGGCGTCATGGATTCGTCCGTCGACCCCACTCGCTTCGGCGTTTACCTCGGCAGCGGCGAGGGGCAGCAAGACTTCCATTGCTTCACGAAAATGATGACCAGCGCCCTACAGAGTCCGGAGTTCGACATCGCGTTGTTCACCAAGACCGGCATGGAAACGTTGCACCCAACCATCGAACTGGAGCAGGAGCCGAATATGCCCGCCGGCCATCTGGCCAGCATGTTCGATGCCCAGGGCCCCAACGCCAATTGCCTGACCGCCTGCGCGGCGAGCAGCCAGGCTATCGGAGAAGCGTCCGAAATCATTCGCCGCGGCGACGCCGACGTGATGCTCTCCGGTGGCACGCACAGCATGATCCATCCGTTTGGCGTGACGGGTTTTAATCTGCTGACCGCGCTGAGCACCAACAACGAGCATCCGACCAAAGCCTCACGGCCATTCGACCACGAGCGCGACGGCTTCGTGCTCGGCGAAGGGGCCGCCATGGTTGTGGTGGAAGAGTTGGAGCATGCCCGCCGGCGCGGGGCGCGGATCTACGGCGAAGTGCAAGGCTATGGCTCGACAGCCGACGCCTTCCGCATCACGGACACTCATCCTGAAGGCCGCGGCGCGACGCGCTGCATCAAGCTGGCCATCCAAGACGCCGGCTTGAACATCGACCAGATCCACTATGTCAATGCCCACGGCACCAGCACGTCGGTCAACGACAAAGTAGAAACCTTGGCCATCAAGAACGTCTTTGGCGAGCAGGCCTACCGACTGCCCGTGTCGAGCACAAAGAGCATGATGGGCCATCTGATCGCCGCGGCCGGGGCCACCGAACTGATCATCTGCCTGTTGGCCATTCGGGACAATGTCCTGCCGCCAACGATCAACTACGAGCATCCAGATCCGGAATGCGACCTGGACTACATCCCCAATGTGGCCCGGGAGGCAAAGTGCGACGTAGCCCTGTCAAACAGCTTTGGTTTCGGTGGGCAAAACGTCTCCCTGATCGTCAGCCGCTTCAAAGGCTGAAAGCGCGACGGTTCACGGCCCCCGCCGAGCACGCACAGGAAGCCCAGGGCAGCCCCGCATGGCTCAGAGCGGCCATCCAGAGCCGGGATTTCCGCCAGCCGAAGGTGGCCCGAATCATGGCTCAAGTCCGGCCGGTTCGTCGGACGATACGAGTTGAACCGGTTATTCGCGAGCGATTTGCCGGCAAGCGGACTGAGATTCCCGCTCATGCACGTGGGCCATCGGTTGTTGTCGCCAAGACAGCAGAATGCTCCCTTGATGTGAATCGCCCCATGAAGATTCTTCCACTTCCGGTTTCGCACGAACCGGACGTCGGCAAGCTTGCCGAACGAAAGCTGCGCGAGAGCCCTTACTACTTTCTCAAGCGGCTGACATGCGATTACCTCGAAGGCGTGTTGACGTTGCGCGGTCGAGTGCCGTTTCACCAGTTGGCGACTTGTGCCGAAGTGATCGTCTCGCGAGTTGACGGCGTGGAAGCCGTCGTCAATTGCTTGGAAGTGGGCGAACCGACGACGATAGCCGGTAGCATTCGGCGGAGCGCCTAACGCCGGATAGCCGGATAATTACCGGTGCCGCAGGCCTATGATACTACTGACTAGGAAGGCATTTCCGCGGAACATTGGCGAAGTCGGTGGCGCACGGATTGGCGATTCTCTGTTCAGCAGGCGTCCTGAGAATCGCGGGCTATTCAGCGTTGGCCAGTAACCCGAGCGTAATTCGCCCGCACGTATTCGTCCGCCTGGTCCATGCTGGCAAACGTCTTGGCCTCCGATACGTCCGTGGACCAGCTATCTCCGGTCCAGACCCGATACTTGCCGGTCATTCTTCGTGGGGCACGCTTTCGAGGGCTTCGTCGGTGACGGTATCCGACGTAATGATGTACTCCTCGCCCACTTGCCGGGTTAGGATACCCATGGGATGACTCGACTCCTCTCGCATTGGCCGTGGCCTGAATCGCATTTCGACAAGGCCGCCCGGCCCAGTATAGCAGATTGCTGCTAACTGCGCGGCGCATTAACACCGCAACGGCGAGATGTTGCCGCCAGGAAAGACGTGGCGCGGTTGGATGCCAGGTCGCAGCCGAGCTACTTGCCAGACTTAATCAAGTCGGCGTGCTTCTCCCGAATCTTGCACACCTTGGGCAACGACTTGGCCCGGATGTACGGGGCATCGGGATTATTGCGGGCGTAGTCCTGGTGATATTCTTCGGCCGGGTAGAACTCCACGAGCGGTTCCAGCTTCGTCACGATCTTCTTCGGAAAAGCTTTGGCTGCGGTCAATTGCTTGATCTTGGCTTCCGCCGCTTGCTTTTGTACGTCGCTGGCGTAGAAGATCGCCGAACGGTACTGCGTCCCCTTGTCGACCCCTTGCCGGTTAAGCTGCGTGGGGTCATGGGCATCGAAAAACACGGACAGCAATTGGTCGTAGCTGATGCGCTGCGGATCGTAGTGAATCCGAATCGACTCGGCGTGTCCGGTGATTCCGCTGCACACCTGCTCGTAGGTGGCCGTGTCCTTGCTCCCCCCGAGTAGCCGCTTTGCACGTCAATCACGCCATCAAGCTGCTCGAACGCCGCCTCGGTGCACCAGAAACAACCGCCGGCGAACACGGCCGTGGCGGTCGTCTCAGCCGTCGACACCGGCCTGATGACGGCGCTGGCGTCCGTGGTCTTGTTCAACGTCTCGGCAGCCGGATCGGCCAGCGTGGCGAGTTTGTCGGCCGGTGTGAACGAGAGGGACGCCGAGTTCAGACAAAACCGCAAGCCGGTCGGCTGCGGGCCATCGTCAAAGACATGGCCGAGGTGACCATCACAGCGCCCGCACAGGATTTCCGTGCGCAGCATGCCATGGCTTACATCGCGCTGCTCAACCACGTTTCCTTTGGCGATGGGCTGGAAGAAACTGGGCCAACCGGTGCCGGAATGAAATTTGGAGTCGGAAGAGAATAGCGGCAGGCCACAGCAAACGCAGGTGTAAACGCCTTCCTTTTTATTGTCGAGCAGGTTCCCGCAGAACGCAGGCTCTGTCCCCTTCGCACGAGCAATCTTGTATTGCTCGGAAGTGAGCCGTTTTTGCCAGCCTTCGTCACTGAGGACAAGCTTCGGACACTTGACCGGGCCGACCAGCTTGCCGTCCCGGTCGAACACAGACACGGAAACCATGGGTCGATCTCCCTTAGATTTAGACGAAGGAGTTTTCGGAGTTTGGGCCCCGCTGTATTGCAGCGCCAGCGTCATCAGAATCAGGCTGGCAAATACAACGACCTTCCAACTCCCGTTGCTGGAAAAAAACCGATCGGACAAAGACCGGGGGCGACGGCGGCACGCGCGGGTCAATAGAGCATGCAGCGGAGAAGTCGACATACCGGTACCTCACTGTCACTTTCGGGGTATTGTACAGCCGATTGGTCGCAATTCGCGATTGTAGCGTCGCCAGGCCGTCAGGTCATCGTGTTTCGGACCTAATTATTATTAGGCCCTTGGGTCAATGGGGCCACAGCGTTCTTTGTGGGTTCGGGACGGGTTTCCTGGCCGGCGGGCCAACTTTTAGCCATTTCCTTGGGGATTCCCGAAATAATAAGGCTGCGAGCGTATTTATTAGGCTGTCCGAAATGGTCCAGGCACACCCGGCGGCGGGCGAAGTCGTCGGGACTCTTCGCCGAGACCTAGAGATCGCCAACTTCAACATGCGAAAAAAAAGACTTCGCCGGCGTCAAAGTGCCGGCGAAGTCTTTATCCTCAGTGCCAATGTCATTCGAGGTCGCTTGGCGCCGCGGTCTCTCCGCCGGCGCGGGTGACTAGCCGGGCGAACACGCGTATATCGGCGGTGTCTCGCAGGAATACCACCGAGCCGTCGCCGAACAGTACATTGGCACCGGAGTTATGAAACGAGTACGTCTCCCCACTGCCGCTGACGATGCCGTTGGCGTCGGTGAACGCGGGATAGGGATATGACTGACCGTAAACGTCGGCGCCGTTCGTGCAATTGATGGCGCACGGGCCTGGCACGGTCGTGCCGTCTTGACTCGACCCATCGAGTCCGAAATCACTGGCCGGCCGGCACCATCCGCCGCCGTTCACCATGTTCGTGGGAACCGTTCCCGCGACCGTGCGACGCTGCCATACCTGGGGCCGTCCGGCCGATTCGACGAGCAGGATGGTGTTCGAAAGGCCGTCCAGCACCTGGTCGAAGTTGGGTTTTGTATTTTGAGGCATCATTCCCGGGCCGGCCGTGTCGACGATCGTGTTGCCCGACGCATCGGTGAATGCGGCTAGCTGAGCCGTGACCTGCGTAATGGTGGCATAGTCGATCGGCGCCGCGATCGCTTGCCACGGTTCGGCTTGCGGGTCTCCATCAAAGTGAGTAGAGGGAGTCGGGCTCGACGGGCACTCGAACACGTTGAGGCGGGTACCGGCCATCTGCGAGTTGGGAGCCACAAACGTGGCCGAAGGAACCGAACTCGTCCAATCCTGCGATTGGTCGATCGTGTCGTAAAGCCATTGCGACTCGAAATAGGGCAGGGCAAACGTTACCCACGAGATGCTGGGCGGCTGCGTCTTGCTTGTCTGCGCTGCGCCACCATTCGCCACCGGCATGGGCGGATTGATGCTCGACGGCAAATAACCATGGGCGCTGTGGAAGTTGTGGAGCGCAATGCCGATTTGTTTCAGATTAAAGGCACATTGCGCGCTCCGCCCCGCCTCGCGAGCGGAATAGACCGCCGGCAGCAGCAGGCTTAAGAGAACGCCGACGATCGAAACCACCGTCAGCAGTTCAAGGAGAGTAAATGCTCGCCGCAGTTTAACATCGTATCGCATTATCACTATTCCTCACTCGGGACCGGGACGTTGTAAGGACGCCGCGCCATTCAAGGACGCTCTTCGTTCTTCCGCCCAACGACATTCGTAATGGCACATAATTCGAAGAACTTTCTCGAGTGACTGACCGAAGTGATGAATCCTCACGCACCGCTCCGCAAAGAAAGGCCGCATCCGCGCCCACGAGGCCAAAACCTCATGGACGCGGGACGCGGCGGAACAAATCCCTTCGCCGAGTTGCGGTCGTGCTCGGCAAAGGGGTTCGAAACGAGATCACTGCGAGTAGAAGTTGAACTGCTCGAAGAACGTGCCGTCCACCGCTTCACCTTGATCACGGGTCACCAAGCGAGCGAACAACCGGATGGGAATGTTCTGCGAAACAAACTTCACGGAGCCATCACCCAACGCGACATTCAAGCCCTCGGGATGAAACGAGAATGGCTGGCCAGTCCCGTAGGACCCAAAGGGAATCGTTGGCGGAGTGATCCCCGTGGCCACCTGGCTTACGGCGCCCCCGCGCTGCCGTAGCTGCCAGCGGTGGCAAGGTTGCCGAGGCCGGTGGTGCCCGTGGCAATCGTGCTGCCGTTCGTGGGCACCGTCGTGTTCTTCGTATCACTGAAGGTCTGACCGTTGACGTCAAACCCATTGGTGCGATTGATAAACTGACCGGGGAGCGTGCCGCCGTCCACGGTTGAGCCTAGCAGCGAAATATCGCTGGCAGCTCGGATCCAACTTCCGCCGCCCACGAAGCTGTGCGAAAAAGTGCCCGCGGTATTCGCGCCGAGGTCACTGCCCCCTTGCTTGGTCAATCTGCCGGCTGGTTTCTGCCAGACCCACGGGCGACCCGCCGATTCGGTTAGCAAGATGGTGTTCGATAAGCCGTCTTTCACGTCCGCCAGCCGGGCAATCGTGTTGCGCGGTAGAATACCGGACGGGTTGCCGCCGGCCGCGGTGTAGTTGTCAACTACGGAATTACCATCGCTGCCCAGGATCTGCGTGAGCGCGTATTCAACTTGGGTGATCGTCGCGTAATCGGTCGGGGCCGCGAAGCGCCCAGTGATCAACGAAGCCCAAGTGCCCGTGGACAAATACGTCGGAATCGCGGTGCTCAATGCGGCGCGATAGCCGGCGGCATTGCTGGCCGGATCCCAGTCGTCATCCAATCGCGTCAAATCCGACGGAGACGGCGAGGCTGAAGGGCATTCGAACACCGGAACCCGCGTCGCGGCGACTACGGCATTGGGAATCGTATACAAGCCCGTGGTCGACGTGGCCGACCAGTTCGAAGACGGATCAATCTTATCGTACAACCCTTGCTGGTCTAAAAAGGGCAGCAGGGCGACGGACCACGAAAAGCGCGCGGCCGGCGCGGCCGGACGAATGCTCGACGGAAAGTTGCCGAATGCGTTCGCGAAGTTATGGAACCCGATGCCTTGCTGCTTCAGGTTGTTGGTGCACTGACTCCGGCGGGCCGCTTCACGGGCCGTTTGCACGGCCGGCAGCAACAAGCTGATGAGCACGCCGATGATGGCGATCACCACCAGGAGTTCGACCAGCGTAAAAGCTGATCTCGGGCTAATAGTCTGTCGTTTCATAGTAATTATCTCCCTCAACAAAATGAAAAACAAAATGGAAGGTGCGAAATACTGACATGTTGCCGACTGCTTGCTGTCGCTCTGGGCCGGCGCAGTCAGCTACCGTTCGAACAACCGAACATAGTCACTTCAGTTCGAACGACACTGTTCGACGTGCGCCGCAACGCGCACGCAGCCAGACGCCGGTTAAGAATCCGGGTCGTGGCAGGCCTGGAGGCGCCGCGCGGTCCGCGGGCAGGGGTGAGGAACACAGCGGAGCGACACGTGTCAACCGGACGATCAAAACGGGGCATAGCAGTACTCCTAGAGTCTGCGTGCCTCCGGTGATCCGGTCAGCATCGCTCGAGAAAGAAAAAACTCGCCTCCCGTTAGTTGGGTAAGCATCCTGTAGGGTTTCGTTCCGGCCTGAGAGGATCGAGCACAACTCGAGGCCATCGCGCGGCCGCCATTCCCTGCCGGCCACCATCAGACACAACTACTAAGCTCGATGTTCGCCTTTGCGGAATCGTTTTCGTTCAGTTCGTTCCACTTGAATGATGACTCCGTCTTGAACGATGATCGTAACCAGGCCGAACTGAAGTCCGGCTAGCGCCTGTCGCACGTATTCCAAGGTCGGGTCGAGTGCCTCGCCTCTGGCTCGCAGACCGGGCGCCGCGCCGACGATTGCGCCCTGACTCTCCAGCTTGTCTGCCATTTGAACTCCTCCTGCACGTACCTTCGACACGACGGACATAGGGCCACCTTAGATTACATACTCGGGCATGAACGCGCGAACCTTGCGCGGCGAAACGTACACCCACTCCCCGCGCTGCAGCGCCAACTCCGCAAAACGCTGCGAGCTTAGCTCCACGTTCAATCCCACGCCTGAGTCTTGAGATTGCAGTGTCACTTTGGTGATCGCGCCCGCGGGACTCACTCGTTCGACCAAGGCCCGGATGCTGCCTACGCCGTTGGGTCCGCGCTGGATATCCAACTCGTGCGGCCGCACGTACAGCGTCACTGGACGTTCTTCCGAGTGCTGGTAGTCAGGGAATGAGACTTCGAGACCGCCGACTCTTGCCCGGCCATTGTTGGCCCGGCCGTGAAATACGTTGACATTTCCCAGAAAGTCCATCACGAACGCGTTGGCCGGGTGCTCGAAGACTTCATCCGGATCACCGATCTGCTCGACCTTGCCGTGGTTCATCACCACCACGCGGTCGGCCACTTCGAAGGCTTCTTCCTGGTCGTGGGTGACGAAGACGCTGGTCATGTGAATCTCGTCGTGCAAACGCCGCAGCCAGGCCCGCAGCTCTTGCCGCACCTTGGCGTCGAGGGCTCCGAACGGTTCGTCGAGCAGCAGCACCTTGGGCTGGATGGCCAACGCGCGGGCCAAGGCGACTCGCTGCCGCTGGCCGCCGGAAAGCTGCGCCGGAAAGCGGCCGCCCAGCCCTTCGAGCCGCACCAGATGCAACAGTTCGTTGACGCGCTCGGCGACTTCCGGCTTCGGCACTTTGCGGACCCGCAGTCCGAAGGCGATGTTCTCGAAGACGCTCATGTGGCGGAACAAAGCATAGTGCTGAAACACGAAGCCCACGTTGCGGTCGCGGGCCGATGAGCCGGTTACGTCCGCTTCGTCGTAAAGCACGCTCCCGCCGTCGGCCGTCTCCAGCCCGGCGATGATCCGCAGCAAGCGTTGTCTTGCCGGAACCTGACGGACCCAGCAGCGCCAGCAGCGATCCCTGTTCGACAGTGACGCTGACACCGTCCAACGCAACAAAGTTGCCGTACCGCTTCGTGATGTTCTTGACGGCAATACTCATGCGGCAACTCCCTGTTCACCGCCATGCAATTTGGCGGCCTCGGCCAGATCCTTGCGAGTTTTCCGTTCCAGCAACACCTTGACCGCCAGTGTCACCAGCGCCAGCAACGTCAACAGCGAGGCCACGGCGAACGACGCCGGCAGGTTGTACTCCTGGAACAGTTTTTCGACTCGCAGCGGCATCGTGTCGGTGCGACCGGCAATGTGCCCCGACACGACATACACCGCGCCGAATTCCCCCATCGCCCGCGCGTTGCACAGGATCACGCCGTAGAGCAGGCCCCACTTGATGTTCGGCAGCGTGACCCGCCAGAACAGTTGCCACCGCCCGGCGCCCAGGCTCACCGCCGCAATCTCTTCTTCCGGGCCAATCGCTTCCATGACCGGAATCAATTCGCGAACGACGAACGGCAGCGTTACGAACGAGGTCGCCAGAATCAGGCCGGGCGTGGCGAAAATCGACCTTGAATCCGTGCGATTGCAGCCATGGACCCAGGTAGCCCTGGCGACCGAAAATCAGCATCAGCATCAGTCCGGCAATCACCGGCGACACCGAGAACGGCAGGTCGACCAGCGAGGTCAGCAGGGTCTTGCCGGGAAATCGAAACCGCGCGATAGCCCACGCCGCGGCGATGCCGAACACCACGTTGGCCACCACGGCCACCGGGGCGACGATCAAGGTCAGCAGAATCGAGTGGAGCGTGTCCGAGTCATGCACTAGATTGTTCCAGTAAGTCTCAACGCCGTCAGAAAAAGCCATGTGAAACACATAGGCCACCGGCACCACGATCAGCAAGCCAATCGTCGACACGGCAATCAGCGTCAGCGCCCATTGCACGATCCACGGATCGCGACGGGCACCGTGACGGTGCGTTGTGATCTTCAGATTGGTTGCTTGTTGATGCATAAACCGCCGTCGCTAAGTTGATGAGCGAGAGCCCACCAAAGCCCAGAGACTGCGTCCCTGGGTCCGTTAATCAAAGTTGGTAATGCCGCTTGGTCCATCGTTCGAGTAAGTTGATGACAATCAGCATCAACAGCGACAGCCCCAGCAACACCACCGCAATGGCCGTCGCTTCCGCATACGCAAAGGATTCGAGCCGCGACACGATCAGCACGGCGGCGATTTCAGTGTTGAACGGCTTATTGCCCGAGACGAACACCACGGACCCGTATTCGCCCAGTCCCCGAGCAAGCGACAAGGCAAAGCCGGTGATCACAGCGGGGATCACGGCCGGCAACAACACGCGGCGAAACGTCTGCCAGCGGCTGGCTCCCAGCAAATGGGCGGCTTCTTCCACGTCGGCATCCAGCGATTCCAGCACCGGCTGAAGCGTTCGCACGACGAACGGAATGCCCAAAAACGTCAGTACCAACGCCACGGCCAGCCGCGTGTAAGCGGCCTTGATGCCCCAGGGCACCAGGTACTGACCTAGCCAGCCCTTCTCCACATACAATTGCGAATACACCAGTCCCGTCACCGCCGTCGGCAGAGCAAAAGGCAGATCCACCAGCGAATCGAATACGCGCTTCAGTGGGAATTCGTAGCGAACCAGAACCCAAGCGATGATAAATCCCAACAGCATGCTGGCCAGCGAGGCCACCAGCGAAACCCCGATGGTGAACTGATAAGCCGCAACGGCCCGTTCGGTCGACACGGCGGCCCAAAAATCGCTCGGTGACAGCGACAGCGACTTCACCACGCAGGCCGCCAACGGAATCAGGCCGATCAGGCTGAAGTACACCAAGGTGTACCCCAAGCTGAGCCCGAATCCCGGCAGTACTCGGTGATTGCTGTTTGCCATCGGCTTAAATCCAAAATCCAGAGTCCAAAGTTTCGGAGACTGCCTGACGTTATCTGCGGTTTGCGTAAATCTTGTCGAACACTCCGCCCTCGGCGAAGAACCGGGTATCGGCGTCTTCCCAACCTTTCGCAATGTCCTTGATCGAAAACAATTTGACCGAAGGAAAATTCTTGGCATACGCCTTGAGCGTCTCCGGCTTCGACGGCCGGTAGTAGTTCTTGGCGATGATTTCCTGGGCTTCGTCCGTGTATAGCCAGTTCAGATAAGCCTCGGCCACCTTGCGGGTCCCTTTCTGGTCGACGACTGCATCGACAATCGCCACGCGCGGCTCGGCGCGAATCGCCGTCGACGGATACACGATTTCCAAGTCCCCCTTG
The DNA here is from genome assembly GCA_963807715.1 of uncultured Planctomycetia bacterium. Classification (GTDB taxonomy): domain Bacteria; phylum Planctomycetota; class Planctomycetia; order Pirellulales; family PALSA-1355; genus CAWECK01. The sequence continues at coordinate 82,311 of CAWECK010000002.1, read as the reverse complement.
GCTTCCGCCGTTTCAAGATGGGCCTCGTTCTCCCAGGTCAGATGCACGTCGCCGATTCCTTTTTGGGAAAAGGTGACCGTCGCTCCGCGGGCACCGGTGTCCAATACCGGCACGTGGTGATACAAGTTCGTGACATATCTTGTCGCATCCGACTCGCTCCCTCCGCGCTTAATCACACTCCCCCAGGCCGACAAGAAACTGAGTTTGCCGTTGCCCGACGTCTTGGGGCTCGGCGTGATTACTTCGACTCCGTCATTGATCAAGTCCGGCCAATCTTTGATCCCCTTGGGGTTCCCTTTGCGGACGACGAACACAATGGTTGAAAAGTAGGGCAACGATCCGTTTGGAAATCGCTCGGACCACTCCGGCTTGATCAGGCCGGCTTTCCGAATGGTGTCCGTGTCGCCCCATATGGCCAAGGTCACCACATCCGCCTCAAGTCCCTCAATGACGGATCGCGCCTGGCTCGAGGAGCCCCCGTGCGACTGTTTGATCGTGAGCTTGATCCCGGCCTTCTTTTCGTACTGCGGGATGAATTTCGCGTTGAGCGCCTTCCACAGTTCGCGAGTCGGATCGTAAGAAACATTGAGTAGTTCCACGGACTTGTCCGCGGCTACCAAACGGTCGACTTGCGCGGCGAGCGGTCCTACAAGGAGCAGTGCCAGAAAAACACCGCGGCAACGTCCGACATACGAAACCATTTTTGCACTCCGGATTTAATATCATTAAGTTGATTATGTTTATAATGATCGTCATGTAGGTCGTGTTTGTCAAGCCGAACGCAAAAAAATTAAGTGAAACTATGCGCAATTGCTTACTGGAAAAGGTGATAGCCGTGATACCGCAAGCACTTGGCAGTCAAATTCCACGCAAATTGCCAGAACGCAATCAGCAGCCGCGGCCCACTGCCATTAGAAAGCGGATAGCCGCAATTGGCGTAGACGTTAGAGGTAAGAAGCGTGCGGGGCCCTGCACACTGGTATTGCCGCGAGAGCGAACTTTAACGTAATATCCGCAATGTCCCAGAACTCCAACGCGCATCCAGGCTCGAACGGACTGCCAGAAACGCCGGTTTTTACGTGGTGTTGGCCTGTTTCCTCATTGGATTCCACGGGTTGCCGCAAGAAAGCTCGTTACAACATGGATCCTGCGGGTTTAATGAACCTAAAAGGAAAGGAGACCACCAATGCTCGTCCTGTCACGTCGTCCGAATGAGAAAATAGTCTTGCCCGATCTGCAAATCTGCGTACATGTGCTCGAAATCAAAGGAGATAGGGTCCGCTTGGGATTTGAAGCCCCCTCGTCGGTCACCATTCTTCGCGGCGAATTGATTCCAAGCGGCGAAAATCCTCCAGTGCCCACCGTGTCAGAGGCCGGAGGCACTCCGACGGCTGCTTTGGCGGCTGCTCGCCCGCTGCTGCGTCAGCCGTGCAGTGCGACATTGCGATCGGCAATGGCGTCGAGGGGATAGGAAGCTCGGTCGGCAAACGCCGCGGGATTGTCCTTGGGTGGCAAGGCACTTCCGCGGCATCGACTGGGCATTTCCGCGCGGTCCGCGATTTCTCGCCCCCTCTGCTGACTTTTTCGCCCCCCGCTGCTCGCGCGGGATGTTCGCAAGAGAAAGTCTTGAATCCGGCTGGGTAATAGGGCCATTTCCCAGCGTCCCGGATTCGCCTGGCGTCTCCAGGCCTAATTCTGAAATCTTTCCCACCGCTCGCAAGGCGGGCGCCAGCGCCTCGCTGGCTTGCACCATCGCAACTCCCGCATAAGATATAGTCTTTCGCCCATTGAAAATGGGGCGTGCCGCGATTCCGCTCGATTGCCCAAGAATCCCGCGATTTCCGAACAGAACTCTAACACGCGGTTGTTAGATTCAGTTGTCTAAACAAGCGGTGATAACAATGCCTGCGGTCCTGAGCGCGGTATCTATGGCGGTTGAAAAGATTCTCGTCGTTGATGACGAGGAAGATCTGTTGGAACTGATTGAATATAACCTGGGCAAGGAAGGTTATCGGGTGACATGCGTTGCTTCGGGCGAGGAAGCCATCCACGAGGCTAAGCAAACGTTGCCCGACTTGGTGCTGCTCGATTTGCTGCTCCCCAGCGTCGATGGGTTGGATGTTTGCAAAACGCTTAAGGGAGATCCCAAGACGCAGCACATCCCCATCATTATGTTGACGGCCAAAAGCGAAGAGGCCGACGTCGTCACCGGGCTGGAACTGGGAGCCGACGATTATCTGACCAAGCCCTTCAGTCCCCGCGTCCTCTTGGCGCGCATTCGGGCCATTTTGCGGCGCAAGGCCAAGCCGAATGACGAAGACCCCAGCGCCATTCGCATTCATAACCTCGTGATTCATCCCGGCCGGCACGAAGTGCTCATCTCCGGCAAGCCGGTGGAATTGACGTTCACCGAGTTCCGCTTGTTGCACTTCCTGGCTCGCAAACCCGGCTGGGCCTTCTCGCGCGGCCAGATTGTCGACGCCGTCAAGGGCGAGGACTATCCGGTGACCGAGCGTTCGGTCGACGTGCAAGTCGTGGGGCTGCGGAAAAAACTGGGGGCCCTGGGCAGTTACATTGAAACCGTGCGCGGAGTGGGCTATCGGTTCAAGGAGTAGGAATGCCTAAGCGTCGTATGCTCTGGCAGCTCTACCCCTCGTATTTGGTAATCACGCTTCTGACGGTTTTGGGGCTCGGCTGGCTGGCGACCCACTGGTTCGAGCAGTTCTACCGGCAGAACGTCTGGAAGGACCTGGAACACCGGGCCGCCTTTGTCGAGTTGCAAATCTCGGACGAGGTGCCGCTCGAACCGCCCGCCCGCCTGCTGGCCGAGGGGCGGCATTGGGCCCAAATGTCCGGCGCCCGGTTGACCCTCGTGCGGTCGGACGGCACGGTGATTTGGGACAGCGATCGGCCGGCCGCCGACATGGAGAATCAGGCCAGCCGGCCCGAATTCCGCCAGGCCGTGGCCGGCGAAAACGCCCACTGGACGAGATACCAGCCCACGCACGATCAACACCTGGCGTTTGTGGCTCTTCCCGTGCGGCGCAGCGGATCGGTTTGCGGCGTGGTGCAAGCTGCGGCCCCGCTGGCCGCCGTCGACGAAGCCATGGCCACCATTCAATTACGTGCGACGCTGGTCGGGCTGACGATCGCACTGTTGGCCACCGCCATGAGCCTATTGGTCTCGCGGCAGATCAGCCGGCCGCTGGAAGAAATGCGCCACGGCGCCGAACGCTTTGCCCGCGGCGAGTTGGGTTACAAGCTGTTGGTGCCCGATTCGGAGGAGCTGGCTGGCCTGGCCGAGGCACTCAATCAAATGGCCGAACAGCTTCAAGAGCGCATCAGCATCATCGTTCGCCAGAACAACGAGCAGCGGGCCGTGCTCGGCAGCATGGTCGAAGGGGTGATGGCGGTCGATAACCAGCAGCGCATCATCAGTCTCAACAAGGCCACCGGACTACTGCTGGGGATCGACCAGCAGCAAGCTCAAGGCCGGCCGCTGCAAGAGGTAGTGCGCAACACCGACTTGCGGCGGTTCATTACCCGGGCCCTAAACTGCAACGAGCCGATCGACGACGACGTGGTGGTCCACGGCAACCATGAAGGCGTGTTGCAAGCCCGCGGCGCAGCTTTGCACGATGCCCAGGGGCGTGGCATCGGAGCCGTGGTGGTGTTGAACGACGTCACCGACTTCCGCCGGCTCGAGACGATTCGCCGCGACTTCGTGGCCAACGTATCGCACGAGCTCAAGACTCCCGTCACGTCGATCAAGGGCTTCGCCGAGACGCTGCTCGACGGCGCCATGCACAACCCGGTCGACACCGAGCGGTTCTTAACCATCATGGCAAAACAGGCCGATCGACTGAACGCCATCATCGACGACCTGTTGAGTCTCTCGAAGATCGAACAAGGCGAAGACGCGGCCGATATCGTGCTGACGACGGGCAGCGTCAAGGACGTGATCGACTCGGCCGTGGCAAACTGCGACGCCCGGGCCCAGGAGCGGCAAATCAAGGTCTGCGCGGCTTGCGATGAAACGGTGCTGGCCGAAATCAATGACCAACTCCTGGAGCAGGCGGTCGTCAATCTGCTCGACAACGCCATCAAGTACAGCGAGCCAGGGGGCGAAGTGCAGGTCCTGGGCAGCCAATCCGACGCCGAAGTGACCATCACGGTGTCGGATCACGGCGTGGGGATCGCAGCCGAACACCTCTCGCGTGTGTTCGAGCGATTTTACCGCGTCGACAAGGCCCGCAGCCGAAAACTGGGGGGCACGGGCCTGGGTCTGGCAATCGTCAAGCACATCATCCAGGCCCATCATGGCCACGTGACGGTAAAAAGCATCCTGGCCGCCGGCAGCGTCTTCACCATCCACTTGCCGCTGCCGGGACAGCATGCCCTGGCGCGAGCCCGGGACGGGAAGGATGCGAAGGAGCCGGCGAATGGGAAAACGGGATAGATGCTAGCCCTTTCGAAAGCCCCATCGAAAACGGTTGCTCGAACGCTTCGGCGCGCACAGTCGATTCACAACGCATGAATCGACTCGGCCACGCGATTGGCGGACCGCGTTGCTGCATCCATGCCCCAAGGGAGATTGTCGGCAAAGCAGCCCGCAAAGTGGATGCGGCCGACCGGTTGAGTGATCTGGGGCCAGAACTTCTTGAGTGTTCCAAGCGGAAACGGATGGCGTTCACAGGCGAAGGACCAGGGGTCTTTCGACCAGGAATGGACGTAGGCTTGTTCCACGGTGTGCGACTTGCCGGGATAGAAGCCTTTGAATGCGGTCAGGGCTTCATCTGCCGTGACGTCGGGTTTGCCGCTTCCCATCAGGATGCTGCGGTCACCCGGCACTTCGTCGGCCGTTTCGTAAACGAGATACATCGCGCTGTTGCCTGTTTCCAGGTTAATGCTGGGTAGGTCCCCCTTCCAAAACTGGGTGCGCGATTGCAACAGCACCCGAGATTGCGAGCTAATGTAGTGCTTCACTGTTTCGGGAACTTATTTGGTTGCTTGTGCGTCGAAGGGTTCATCAGGAGGATGAACCTATGCGGATCGCACCAGCCATTGTAGTTTCGGAGGAAGATCGCCGGACCTTGCAGCGCTGGTCGCGAGGCCGCAGCACGGCGGCGCGACTCGTGCTGCGAGCCAAGATCGTTTTGCTGGCCGCTGCCGGCAAGTTGAACAAGGACATTGCCACCGAGTTGAAGACGGGCATGAAGACCGTGTGCCAATGGCGGAGTCGCTTTGCCAAGCAGGGGCTGGCAGGCATCGAGAAGGACGCCCCGCGTGGTGCTAAGCCGGCCAGCACCACCGCGGCGCTGGCTGCGGAGATCGTTCGTAAGACCACGACAGAAAAGCCACCGGCCGCGACACATTGGAGTACGCGTACGCTGGCCGAAGAATTGGACACGTCGCCGTCGATGGTTCAGCGCGTTTGGAAAGCCCACGGCCTGCAACCGCATCGCACCAAGACGTTCAAGCTGTCGAACGATCCGCAGTTTGCCGAAAAGCTGATCGATGTCGTGGGCTTGTACCTGAACCCGCCGGAGCATGCGATTGTCCTCTGCGTCGACGAGAAGAGTCAGATTCAGGCCCTGGATCGCACCCAGAAGAGTTTGCCGATTTATCCGGGCCGCCTGGGGACGATGACCCACGACTACAAGCGAAACGGCACCACGACGCTGTTTGCGGCGCTCAACGTGGTGGAAGGAATTGTCATCGAAGCATGTATGTCTCGGCATCGACATCAGGAGTGGATCAAGTTTCTGAAACACATCGACACCGCGACTGACCCGGCAGCTCAACTGCATTTGATTGCCGACAACTATGCAACCCACAAGCACCCCAAGGTGCGACGATGGCTGGCGCGCCATCCGCGATTTCATATGCACTTCACACCGACCAGCAGCTCTTGGCTTAACCTGGTGGAACGCTGGTTTCGCGATCTCACGCAGAAGCGGTTGCGGCGCGGCACGTTCACCAGCGTCCGTCAACTGCAGGAGGCCATTTTCGAGTACGTCGAGCATCACAACGACCGGACTAAAGGTTACCTCTGGAAGGCCCTGCCCGATGCAATCCTGGCCAAAGTTCGCCGCGCCCGAGCCGTTCTCGATAACTCCCCAACAACTTGAAGCACTACACTAAATGCGACATTGTCGAGCACATAGCGCTTCGACTCGGGCCAAGCGGGCGTCACTGAAATCTTCTTCAGGATCGCCAAGGGGATGCAACAGACGAGGTAGTCCGCAGCAAGCTCCTTGGCTTCTTCGAACTCGTTGAAACGGACCGTGACCGACGATTCGCCGTGCTCGATGGCCGTGATGGGGCAGCCGAGTCGCACGCGCTCACCCAGCTTTGCGGCGAACGTATCGGTCAACCGTTGGTTGCCTCCCTTCAAACGAAAGACTTCTCGCTTGAACACCGGCAGGCCGCGAAGCCTGGAGATCGCTTGCTGCCAGAGCCGAAAAAGTGCCGAGACGTCGCTGTTTCGCGCGGCCGGACTGCCGTCGCCACGCCGCACGCCGCTGAACCGCATCGCCGCCGCCGACGCACCATCTTTGGTCAACAATTCTCCCGCGGTCATCTCGTCAAACTGGTCCAGCCCTGCTCCAAACGGCTGATATTCGTCCTGAAACGCATCCAAGTAGGGGCCCAGATACAGCAGCGGCAACTCAGTCCAACCACGCTCGGCGATGAAATTGATCTCACGCGCATTGAAACCAAATGCCGAAAGGATGCTCCGGTCTTGAAGCTGTTCCTCGGTGTACCATTTGCTGTCGATCCGCCGCAGCATGTTTTGTCGACGGGGATACGCGAGGGCCGGAAGATTGAATTTTTTGACGTACTTCCAGAACTGGTCGTAACCGGGCTTGGTGAAATGCTCGCCCCCGACATCGGCATACAGCCCGTCGGGAAGCGGATCGTAAATCGTCTTCACATGCCCGCCGGTCCGGCCCGACGCTTCCAACACCGTCACATCGTGGCCGCGATCCATGAGTTCGTAAGCACAACTCAAACCACCGATGCCGCCTCCGACGACAATGACTCGCTTGGCAGGCTTACCCGTCTGAGCCGATGCCCTCATGGCGGGCAACGCCAGGCCCGAGACGGCTGCCACACCCGCCAACCGCAAAGCATCACGACGATTGATGGCCAAACCAGGTTGATAGGCGTGCGAATTCATACAGACAACCCTTTGTGGAATCGCGCGGAGGTAAACTCAGCCATGGCGGGCTATCTCAGCGGCACCCTATCGCGCCACTGTGGTGAGCAATCGCATCTTAACTTATATTCCTTCAAATCGAGATTTCTCGTATTGGGCCAGCCAGGAACCCGATCTCAGTTCGCAACTGGCCGCCATCTTAGCAGTGCGTCCCCCCGCGCATCTAGCGCGGAATGAATTTTCACTGATTTCTCTTACATGATTCCGATCCCTTGGTCTAATAGCTGGGTGTCTCGTTTTACACCACCTCGTTCTATGCCAGGCGCGAAGTCGGAATCGCTATGTCCAAGACAAACAAGGCAAGATCGTTACTTGTTGCCCTAGTAGCCCTGTGGAGCACGACAGGAGTCGCACTGGCCCATCCCGGCCACGAGCACGACGATGGCAAACCGGCCGATATTCGCACCTGGTCCGACGCCCAGGGAATCTTCGAACTCGAAGCCTCATTCGTCTCGACCCGCGACGGCAAGGTGCAACTGCGCAAACAGGACGGCAAGCTCGTCACGTTGCCGATGGACCAGCTTTCCGACGACGATCGGCGCTGGATCGAGCACCGCCAGGCCGAGATTCACAAACTCAACCAGCAGACGCCACGCGTAAAGCTGCTTTCGTTTGCCCCAGAAGCCCAGCCGCCCGCCGATGCGCCGCCGATCGCCCAGGCGTTCGAGCCATTTGCCAAGTTGAAGGCCATCACCTATCGCTGGGACGAGCGGTGCTTTTTTGTTGAATCCGGCGGCCTGCCCGATCATCCGATGATGGTCGGCATTCGCGCCTGGCAGCAGCAGGTTCCTTTGCCGCAGCGCTACACGGGCAGCAACGCCTGGCAGATACCGTTGCATCCCGTGCCGGCCGCCCAACCAGCCTCGGCGAAGAATCGCTTTCTGCGCGGAGCGGTGGCCCTGGCCGTGAACGGCGTTCCGATCTTCAATCCGTTGAACAATCGCGGCGACGATGCCAATCTGTTTGGCGAGCTCGACCAATACGGCGGGCACTGTGGCCGCGGCGACGACTACCACTACCATCTGGCCCCGGTGCATCTGGAAAAGCAGGTAGGCAAGGGAAATGTGATCGGTTACTGCGCTCGACGGTTATCCAATTTACGGTTACGAAGAGCCGGACGGCTCGAAGGTCGCCAAGCTCGATTGGCTTAATGGCCACAAGGACGCGGCAGGCCACTACCATTACCACGCTACGAAGACTTATCCGTACCTGAACGGCGGTTTCTATGGCGAGGTGACCGAGCGCGAAGGCCAGATCGATCCGCAGCCCCGCGCCGAGCCCGTGCGCCCGGCCATGCCGCCGCTGCGCGACGCCAAGATCGTCGGCTTCACCTCGCCCAAGTCGAACAGCTACAACCTGACCTATGAGGTCAACGGCCGGAAAGGGTACGTCAACTACACCATTGCCGCAGGCGGCTCAGTGGAGTTCAAGTTCACCGATCCCATGGGAAACAGCACCACCGAGACTTACGAGCCCAAACGACGCGGGCCGGGTAGGCGAGATCCTGACGACCGCCAATTCCCGCCGCGGCCGGGCGAGAATCCGCCGCCGCGCGGCGACCAGCCGCAGCCAGCCGGTAGCCCGGGAAGTAGCAAGCCAGTCGCCATTTCCCCGCTCAATCGCAGCGATCTTCCGCAGTTCGTCGTGACTAGTTCGGCGATCAAGCCCGACGAGAACTTTCCAGCGGAATTCACGTGCGACGGGGCCGGCGTGTCACCGCCGATCGCCTGGAGCGGAGCCCCAAAGGGGACCAGATCCTTTGCGCTCAGTTTGTGGCATATTCCCGGACCGGGCGAAGTGAAATCCTATTGGATCCTCTACAACATCCCTGCCGAAACAACGAGCCTGCCCAAGAACGCGAAGGGCATCGGCTCAGACGGCTACAACGGCAAGAATCGGACCGGCTACGATCCGATGTGCTCGAAAGGGCCTGGGCCGAAGAAGTACAACATCACGGTCTACGCCTTGTCAGCGGAGTTGAATCTGTCTACGAACAAACCAACTCGTGCCGATCTCCTGTCGGCCATCAAGGACATCACGCTCACTGAAGGGACATTGACGTACACCTACGAACGGCAGAAGCGAAATTGATTTTCGCGGCGGCTTCCGTGTGGCACGGTCATTGAACACCAATCCCAGTTTGCGGCACGGTCGAATAGCGCAGTTCGTCGAGCGAATCGTCTCCTACCCCGACCAGGTCCACCGCGTACTGCCACTGCCAAGTGCAATGGTTCGCTTTGCACACCAGCACGTTCCACCCCTGCCGCAAACGAGCGTCGACCTCTTTCCGCTTCTTCGGCTCGGCGGTAAGTTGGCCGCGGTATTGCTCCTGGCCGTTGAGGAAGACCGTCAAATGCAAGTCGCCGGCAAACGTCTGCGTCCCGAGCGCGACGCGGACGGGCCGCTCGCGAGGCGAGTAAACCCAACGAGCGCTATATCCGGCTTCGAAGTTCCTCGCATGCGTGATGGCCGCGAAATCGACGCTGCCCGGCGCATCCAGCCCGGTGAAATTCACGCTGGGGAAGTAACGTTGCCAGGCCAGCTTTTGACCGGGGGTCGCTTTGATGGTCCCCGTGATATCGATGGGAGCCGTGAAATCGCCCCCTTTCTCGATGGCTTCATCCACCGGCGTGCGGGCCTTGGCCGGGTCGAACTTCAACTGCGGCCAGAACGGTTGCACCAGTCCCGCGGCGACCAGCCACGGCGCACTGATTTTCACCTCGCGCGTCGCCGTCTGTTGGCCGTCGGTCCCTTGCAGTGTGAGCAGGTTCTGCCGATGTTCGGGCACCCCCGTGACGACGAATTCCCCTAGCGAGCCTTCGTCGAATGCGGGCTGCACTTCCCAACCCGGGCCGCTCAGCGTAACCCGGGCCGGCGTGGCGGATCGGTCTTTGCTGGTCGATTGGTCATTGCCGGTCCACCAGTAACGCACGCGAAACTTCTGGCGATCTGTTTCCCGCGAGCCAGCGATCGGCATCAGCTCATACGAGAGGGAGGGTCGGTCACCGCCCGCCTTTCGAAGCACGGCGGTCAGTCGATCTTCGACCAGGCGTTCGGCCGCGGGCTGCTCCCCCAGAGCGTGAAGCATGGCGATGGCGATGGCTAGGTGCCCCGCCTCGTTGGGATGGACGAAATCGCCGGCCACGTGAAAATCGGGCCGGAGGCGGCGTCCCTGGCGCAGCACATCCCAGGCGGTTTCGTTGGTCGGCGCCACGAGGTATCCAAGGTCGGCAGCCGTCTTTCGGATTCGGCTGTTGAGCTGGCCGATCATCCGGTTCTTCGGCGAGTCCGGATCCTCGGTGTCCATCGTCACCGTGGCCAGCGCCACCGTGCCCGGATGCAATCTCGCGATCAGGGACGCAACCAGCGTGCGGTAATTGGCCACCCAAGCATCGAGCGCAGCCGGATCATCGGCCACATAGGGCGCCAGGACGTCGTTCATACCCAGCATCAGGATCAGCACATCGGCTCCCGCGTCGAGCGTTTCCTGGATGTTGATTCCTTTTACATCCAAGAAGACATTCTCGGAGCGAGACCGCTTTTCGGTCCCCAGCCAGCTCCCAACTCCTTGGCCGCTGCCCCCCAGTGCGATCACGCGAGGCCGGCAGTCTGGATACGTCGCCTTCAAGGCCCAATCGATCTGATGGGCATAGCCGGCCGGATGGTTCCGGCTCTGGCCGGTGATGCTGTCTCCGACCAGGACCACGGTGGCATTGCCGCGCTGCAGCAATGCCGCGTTGGCCCCGGGTTCATCGGCCTGCGCGTGGAACGGGCGCCATGTTGAACGATCCCGAGCAACAGGATCATGAGCCTGAGTATCCGTCGAACCGTGAAACGCCAGATCATGCTTGGACGACTCTCTTTCCCATAGCGCGGCCGTTACGATCGCGTGCTCGTCTTAGAACCGGATTTCGGCCGACAGTTGCCATTTGAGCTACGCTCGGCTACGCTCCGAGCAGTGATACACCTTGCATGCTAACAAGTTGGTACGCGACCTTCCAATTTCGGAGATCTTCGTGATGTCTTTTGTGCCTGACCGCCGCTTGCCAACGGGAGCCCGATCCTGGCAACGGGCGTTGGCCATTGGGCTGATTATTATCTCGCTCGCCGCCTCAACGAGCCGCCGGCTGAGTGCCGCCCCAGCGTCATCGAAGAATGCGGCGCCGGCTGAGAGTACGGCGCCGTCCGAGCATTTCGATCATCCGATCGTACCCGGTTTCGAGCGGATCTACGCCGCGGAAAGCGACAAGTCTGCGGCCGCGGCCGACACGACGGCCGGCGGCTTGCTGTTGCTCGGCGAATTGAATTGCACGAGCTGCCACGAGCCGGCCAAGGCCTGGAAGGAACGGATCAACAACAAAACTGCGCCGATCCTGGACCGGGTGGGTTCGCGGGTGCGACTCGATTATCTGCGGAGCTTTCTGGCGAACCCGCAACACGTGAAGCCCGGCACCACCATGCCCAACCTGTTCGCCTCCCTGCCGCCGCAAGAGGTCGCGGCGCAGGTCGAAGCGCTGGTCCACTTTTTGGCAACGACCGGCGGCATGCAAGAGGACTTTCCGAAGAGCGGTGCCGAGAAGCGCGGAGAAAAGCTGTTTCATACGATTGGCTGCGTGGCTTGCCATGCTCCGCGGAAAGCCGGCGCCCCGGCCGTGACTGCCGCCGTACCCCTAGGTGATCTGAACGCCAAATACAGCTTATCGTCCCTCTCGGAGTTCCTAACGGACCCGCTCAAGACGCGTCCGGCCGCCCGTATGCCGGTATTGAATCTAAAAAAAGAGGAAGCCGCCGATCTGGCCGCCTACTTCATCCAATCCGCTAGCCTTCCAGAACCGGCAGCCAAGCAGCCCCAACTGAAATACGCCAGCTACGACGGTGGTTGGGCGAAGCTCCCCGATTTCAACGGTCTGAAGCCGGTGCATACCGGCACCGTCAAAGGCCTAGATCTCAGCGTGGCGCGTCGACGCAGCAATTACGGCGTCCGGTTCGAGGGATTTCTGCACATTCCCCGCGACGGCGATTACACCTTCCATGTCGGCTCGGACGACGGCAGCCGCGTAGTGATCGACGGCAAAACCGCCGCCATTTGCGACGGCGCCCATCCGTTCCAATGGGCCGAGGGAACCACGCGTTTGACAGCCGGCGTGCACCCGATCGCCATTGAATACTACCAGGCCGGTGGCGAAGACGAGCTACAAGCCGAATTCGAAGGGCCGGTCCTCCCGCGCCAGCCGGTGGTGAATTACGTCACCCTGGAAAGGGATGCTCTCTTGGCATCGTCGGCCTCTGCCGCCCAATCGAAGCACTTCGTGCTGGATGCGGCCCTCGCACAGCAGGGCAAAGAGCTGTTTGCCAAAGTCGGCTGTGCTTCCTGTCATCTGATGAACCAAGGTCCGAAAGCCATTGCGTCATCACTGAAGGCCAAGCCGCTCGGCGATATTAACGGCAAGGCCGGCTGCCTGAGCGACGCCGCGGGGCCTGGCCGTCCGCACTATGGCCTGAATGCCCGGCAACGCGAAACTCTCTCCGCGGCGCTGGCGGTCACGGCCAGGCCCGACTCGCCGGAGCTAGCCGCGAAGGAGGCAGTTCATCGCACACTGACGACGTTCAATTGCTATGCCTGCCACGCGCGGGACGGCGTTGGCGGTGTTGAGGAGGCCCGCAACGATTTCTTCGCAACCACGCAAAAGGAAATGGGGGACGAAGGCCGCTTGCCCCCATCGCTCAATGGCGTGGGAGACAAAATGAACCTCGATTACATCCGCCGCATTTTCAACAACGGCGGCGAAGACCGGCCCTACATGCTCGCCCGCATGCCGAAGTTCGGTTTGCAGCACCTGTCGAAGTTGGCCGAGACTCTGGCCAGGCTCGACATCAAGCCGCGGACGGGCCGCCCGTGCCATTGAGCGGCCAGCCGTCTCGCAACAAGGCCGACGCGCGCATGCTCGTGGGAGAACGCGGGCTGGGTTGCATCAAGTGCCATGACTTCGGCAAGCTTCCCTCGACCGGCATCCGCGCCATGAGCTTGACCAAGATGACCCAACGGCTGCGGCACGACTGGTTCAACCGCTATCTGCTCGACCCGCAATTGCTCCGGCCGGGCACACGCATGCCGGCCGCCTGGCCCAACGGCCTGACCTTCTTCAAAAACGTCCTTGGCGGCGACCCGAGCCAGCAAATCGAGGGCATTTGGGCCTACTTGTCCGACGGCGATCGGGCCCAAGTCCCCGCTGGATTGACTCCCAAGTCGATGGAAGTCGTGGCCGAGAAAGAGCCGGCGATCTACCGTAACTTTATCGAAGGGGCCGGTTCGCGAGCCATCGGCGTCGGCTACCCGGAGAAAGCCAACCTGGCCTTCGACGCGGAGAATCTGCGGCTGGCCCTCCTGTGGCACGGAGCATTCATCGACGCCTCAAGGCATTGGACGGGCCGCGGCGAAGGTTTCCAGCCGCCGGCTGGCGACCACGTGTTGTCGCTGCCCAAACTGGCGCCGCTGGCCGTGCTCCCCGACCCGCAGGCCACGTGGCCGGCAACGCCAGCCCGCGATCAGGACTACCACTTCCTGGGTTACCGCCTGGGCAAGGACCGCCGGCCGACGTTCTTGTATCGATTCGAGACCGTGCGGATCGAAGATACCGCCGCCCCGCTCCCCATCGTCGGCAAACCCAACGAACCGGGCCTGAAACGAACGCTCCGACTGATAACACCAGCCGCAATCGACAACCTTTGGTTCCTGGCCGCCAAGGGAACCACGATCGAACCGCTGGCCGACGGCCGATATCAAATCGACAGCGAATGGAAGCTGCGCGTAACCAGCGACAATCCGGCCGCCACCGCCGTGGTACGCCAGTCGGGCGACAAATTCGAATTGCTGTTGCCGGTGCGCGTTGTCGGCAACCGGGCAACGATCACGCAAGAGTTCGAGTGGTAAAGCAAGACCCTCGCAAACCCGAGCCCCCCAACCAGCCCTAAACCCCACGGATTGCATCTGTGGGTCCGGCCCTAAGAAAAACCCTCCACTCAGGGATGCACAACAATGCCTCGCAAAACTTTCGTCCTTTCCTGCCTCCTGACCGCCCTGGCCCTCGCTCCAGTGCCCCAACTCCTCGCCGCCGACCCTCCAACGGCCCCCACGGAAGCCGACTATTACCCCATTTTTGCGCTCCCCATTCCCGAGGACGCGGTCTTGGAAGCCGGCGCCCTGGAACTCATGCCGGATGGCAAGCTGGCCGTGTCGACCCGGCGGGGCGAGATCTGGATGGTGGAAAATCCGCTGTCCGACGATCCGGCGCAAATCCATTTCAAGCGCTTCGCCAGCGGCCTGCACGAAGTGCTCGGCCTGGCCCAAAAAGACGGCTGGCTGTATGTCACGCAGCGCTGCGAACTGAGCCGGCTCAAGGATACCGACGGAGACGGACAGGCCGACGAGTTCGAAACCGTCTGCGACGACTGGGGTGTCAACGGCGACTACCACGAATACGCCTTCGGCTCGAAATTCGATCGCGAAGGCAACTTGTGGATCACCCTCTGCCTCACCGGATCGTTCAGCAGTCAGAACAAATTTCGCGGCTGGGCCGTCCGCATCACGCCCGAGGGGAAGCTGATTCCCACGTGCAGCGGCGTCCGCTCGCCCGGCGGAATCGGCATGAATGCCGAGGGGGAAATGTTTTTTACCGACAATCAAGGGCCCTGGAACGGCGCCTGCAAGTTGCAACACCTGGTGCCCGGCCGCTTCGTGGGCCATCCGGCCGGCAATCGCTGGTACGAATTCGCCCCGGAGTTGGGCCCTCAGCCGCAAGAGCCGGTGAGCGGCAGCCGCATGATGGTGGAAGCCAAGAAGATTCCACAGTTGCTGCCGCCGGCGGTCTATTTCCCGTATCCCAAGATGGGCAACTCGTCGAGCGGCATTGTCAGTGACACGACCGGGGGGAAATTCGGCGTCTTCGACAAACAACTCTTCGTCGGCGACCAGAGCCAAAGTTCGATTGCCCGGGTCATGCTGGAAAAAGTCGACGGCAACTATCAAGGCGCGTGCATCCCCTTCCGTTCGGGCTTCAGTTGCGGCTGCCTGGGAATGCTGATGACGCCCGACGGCACGATGTTCGTGCAAGGAACGAATCGAGGCTGGGGTTCGCGCGGCGGAAAGCCATTTTCCCTCGAACGGATCCGCTGGACCGGCACAGTGCCGTTCGAATTGTCGGACATTCACGCCAAATCCGACGGCTTCGAGCTCTCGTTCACCGCTCCGGTCGACCCGGCCACGGCCGCCTTGCCGGCGTCGTATCAACTATCGACGTACACGTACATTTACCACGCAAACTACGGTAGCCCCGAGGTAGACCAAACCACGCCGACAATCCAACGGGTGGAAGTGAGCCCGGACGGCAAGACAGCTCGGCTCTACGTGAAAGGCTTGCAAGAGGGGCACGTCCACGAACTGCACATGCCGGGCGTCCGTGCGGCAACCGCGGGTATCCCGCTGCTGCACAATACGCTCTATTACACCATGAACTACCTTCCGAAGTGACGGGGTTTTTTGAGCCCTCGGGCGCCTCCCGAGCCCGGGGACTGCCCGCCTGTGACGATTTGCAATTACCGAGCATAAAGGAAGCCCCGTTGTCCTTTGCCAAGGAATTCAGCCGCAGCGTGCGGGGAATCGAGGAGGAGATCGCCTATTACCGCACGTTTGCCTCCCTCGACGGCATGACGGAGCCCATCGCCGTGCTGGAAGAAATGCGGGACAAATGGCAGCAGCGTAATTTGCGTTACGAGGGCCGCGGTCGTGCGATCACGGAGCCGTTTGATTGGCAGAAAGATCGTCAACTGCGAAATGCGTCTAAAGAAAGCATGAACAAGATCATCAAAGTGGCCAAGGCAGCCGAGGCGGCCGCCTGTGCCCCGTTGCGGGAAGCCGGGCCTGAAGTCCGCGATGTTGGTGGCACATCGCCAATTTCCAGCGCCGGCGAGCCTGGCAGCCAGCCCTAGGGCCTCGTACGGCGGTGCTTTCTGTCAGGCTCCGCTCGAAGTCGATTCCGCCGCCGATTACGCGCTCTGTGCCTTGTAGGGCATGGCCCCTTGCCAGCATGGGCCCGGTTTGAAGCGCCGCCAACATCTGAAGCTGGATAAGAAGCGGTAATTTGGCCGACGAAGACAGTATTCCGTTCGCCTTATTACGGTCCGCTGTATTAGGATGTGGTGTCTCGATTGCCGCGGCCACCAGTTTCACTGGCCGAAAATCGCAGATATCGTGTCTTTGCCGCGATATGAGCCGATAACAGGATGAATGCCCCCGAGTTCGACGGGTCCGACAATTTAAAAGGAGTAGCTGATGAATTTGAAAAATTGGGAAGCGACAATCCAGCAAATCGCCGAAGAATCCAACCGGGAGTCCAAGGAAGCTGGCAGGCACCGTGTCTTGACCACCTGGCGAGCCAAGCTGGAACAAGAGCCGACCCTGTTAAAGCCATTCCAAATCGACCACATCGTGCGTGCCGTGCGGACCAGACTCAACACGGTTAGCCGCTAGACAGGCCGGTTGATATCACCGCTGGCAGCGTTGCGTTGGAAAACCGCCCCGCGGTAGGTCGTCATGCCGGGCACCGAGAGCGACTTGCCGTTATCGCGCGGGCCGATGCTCAGGATGTAAGGAGCGGCAACATCGGCCCACTCGGCAGGCGAGGGGTACTCGGCTGCCGCACGTTCCCCAAATGCCGCCCGCATGGAATCGGTATTGATGATGCCCGGATGCAGCGAGACGGCGGCCATGAAGTTTGGCAGCTCTTCGGCCAGCGTCTTGGTCAACCCTTCGATGGCCCATTTCGATGCGCAGTACGGGCCAACCCGCGCGGCAACCTCGCGCCCCCAGCCCGAGCTGTAGTTGACGATCACTCCCGTGCGTCGGCGCAGCATGTGCGGCACGAAATGCCGCAGCACGTTCACGGTTCCCAGCAGGTTCGCATTGATGACCTGGCTGAATTCTTCAGGCGAAAAGCGCCAGACCTGCGCGGCTCGATGGGTCACGGCGGCATTGTTGATCAACAGGTCGGGGGCGGGGCCGGAGCCGATCACCGCCTGACACCAGGCTTGCACTTGGGCGTCGTCGGTGACGTCGGCAACGTCGAACCGATGCGGCGCCCCCCACCGCCCGCGCAACGTTTCAACGGCATCTTTCGATCGCACGCCGCCGCAAACCGTGTGACCCATCTCGATCAGCTTCTCGACGAGCGCCAGGCCGAGCCCACGGCCCACGCCCGTGATCGCCACGCGGCGGGGCGGGGCGTTGCAGGCAGACTCGGCCGCCGCGGCAACCTCGGGAAGCACCCGGCGTGACGCATCGTCGCACGTCTCCGGACCCGCGGCCGTCATGCGCTCGAGGATCAGGTTCCCCAGCACGTGCTTGCCGGAATAAATGTTCGTGCGCGCGGCGCGAATGCCTCCATCCACCGTCAAGTCCGCGCCGGTCGCGAACACAGCCTCATCACTGGCCAGAAACACGATGGCCGGCGCGATGTGCTCGGCTAGTCCGGCATCGGGCCAGGGCTGAGTTTCACGCGCCGCGGCGAGCATGGGTTCGAGTTCGCCGCCGCGTACGATTAGCGGCGTCACGATCGTTCCCGGTGAGACGGAGTTGCAACGGATGCGATGCGGAGCCAATTGCAGCGAGGCGACGCGAGTCAGGTTCAACACGCCCGCCTTGGCCGATGAGTAGGCGGCGCCGGCGGCCCCGCCAGCGTGCGCGGCGAGCGAGGCAACATTGACGATCGCGCCTCCCTGACCGCGCGCGATCATGGCTTGGGCCGCGTGCTTGATTCCGAGGAACACGCTGCGCAGCACGATCTCCTGCGTGCGATCCCAGTCGCGCACGGTGGTGTCGATCAGCGGTCCGATGGCCCCTCCGCTCCCCGCGTTATTCACCATGCAATCCAGCCGGCCGAATTCCTTGACCGCAATCGCAACCAGCCGCTGGACCAGCCGCTCGTCGGTGACGTCGCATTCGACGAACCGGGCGCCTTGGCCCGGATGCCTTTCTTCGATCTCGCGCACGGTGGCTTCGCCGGCTTCGACCGCGAGGTCGCCGACGACGACCTGAGCGCCTTCGTCCGCCATGGCCAGCGCGGTGGCCCGCCCAATGCCGCTGGCACCGCCCGTCACGATCGCCACGCGGTTTTCCAGTCGTCCGTTGCGGGGCATGAACCGAGGAACTCCCGTTGACCCTGAAAGGGTGCGCACCCGAAAAGATGCAAATTCCAAGTATGATTCGACCGGTTCTCGCCTTCAAGCAACCCGCTGCCCGGCTCAGCCCTAGGTGGAAGCGGCTCGAAAGTTGACGGAAAGGCCGCTTTGTTGGCAGGCCGCGGGTGGAGACGGCGGATTTCACCTTTCCGTGCCCCAAAGCGCCGACCTGATAAAGGGCCGCGAATGCACGCAAATGCACGCGAATGAGGGCAGGAGGCGAGAGCGGTTCTTCCCAATCTCTTATTTGCGTGCATTCGCGTGCATTCGCGGCCAAATTCTTCTTCGTAAAAAAAGAAAGGGCCGCAAATGAACGCGTATAAGGGTAATAACCCTCCTAACCGTCCGCTGGAGATCGCATCAAGTTTGCCCTCCCCAGAAAAACAATCCATGCGCCGAATTTTTAATTTTCTCCGCCGCCGCCGGCGGGTATCATCTTGGTACCTATGCGATCGCCAACGGGAGGGATCGGGCTGCCATGACGGTCGACGAATTCGGCAAAGCGATAATCGCCTCGGGCCTCATGTCCGCGGTTGACCTGAAAGCTATTTGGGGGGCTTTGCCGGCCGAGTCGCGCCCCAAGTCGGACCAGGCATTTGCCAAGCTGCTGGTCGACCAGGGAAAGATCAACCCGTTTCAGGCCAAGGAAGTCCTTTCCGGCAGCGGCATTCCGTTCGTCCTGGGTGACTATGTCATGCTCGACAAGATCGGCGCCGGCGGCATGGGCCAGGTGTTCAAGGCCCAGCACCGGCGCATGAAGCGCATCGTGGCGCTCAAGGTGCTGCCGGCCGCGCGCTGACAGAATGCCGAAGCCGTCAAGCGCTTCCAGCGCGAGGTGGAAGCCGCCGCCAAGCTCGATGCATCCCAACATCGTCACCGCCTACGACGCCGGCACAGGCCGGCGTCGCACTACCTGGTGATGGAATACGTCGCCGGCCAGCGATCTGTCGGCGATCGTCAAGCAGCATGGCCCGCTGCCGGTCGACGAGGTCACTGAACTACATCCTGCAGGCCGCCCGCGGTCTGGCCTATGCCCACAGCAAGGGAGTCGTGCATCGCGACATCAAGCCGGCCAATCTGCTGGTCGACGACGAGGGCACGTCAAGATTCTCGACATGGGCCTGGCCCGGTTCGACGACGCAGGCCGCCGCCATGGCCAAGACGGGCTGACGCAATCCGGCCAGGTGATGGGCACGGTCGACTACATGGCCCCCGAACAAGCCTTCGACACCCGCCATGCCGACGCCCGCAGCGACATTTACAGCCTGGGCTGCACGCTGTATCGGCTGCTGGTGGGAGAGAACATGTACGGGGGCGAAACGCTGGTGCAGAAGTTCCTGGCCCATCGCGAAAAGCCGATCCCTGACCTGTGCAAGCTGTGCGCGGACGTCCCGCTCGCACTCGACGCCATCTTCAAAAAGATGATGGCCAAGAATCCCGTCGATCGTTACCAGCGAACGAGCGAGTTGGTCGCCGCACTCGAAGAGTGCCGCAATCCGGGCGCGACGGCCTCGTTCTCGAACTTGAGTTTGTCGCAGGCCGAGGCCAGGTCTGCCGCCGCGCCGCCGCGCCGTTCCGGGCCTGCCTCGCCATCGGCGACCATGGGGGACGACGACCTGACCGCCGCGATGGGCAACCGTCTGCTCCAAAGCATCGCTCCGCCCGAGCCAACCATCACGAACGCCGGCTACGGGGTAGACACCGACCCTAAAAGCGAAATGCGCCTCGGCGGCCGGCGCAAGCGTCAAGCCGCGGGTGGCGGGGGGAAGAAACCGCCGCTCAAGCTGATCGCAGCCGGCGCGGCCGGTTCGCTGCTGGTGTTGCTGCTGGGCATTTGGGTCATTGTGCACGACAAAGAGGGCAAGGAAGTCGGCCGCGTCGAGCTTCCCACGGGGGGCAAGGTGGAGATGGCGAACGATCCGCCGCCAGCCGTGAAAGAACCTGCCCCGAAACCAACCCCGGCCGTGCCGCTTCCCGCTGGGCCCACTCAAGCGCCACCGTCGCCGGCCGTCGCTCCGTTCGACGCCGCGCAGGCCCAGGCCCATCAAGAAGCCTGGGCCAAGTATCTGGGCACGCCGGTCGAACAGAAGAACCCGGTCGGCATGACGCTGGTGCTCATTCCGCCCGGCGAGTTTTTGATGGGGAGCACGCCGGAGCAGAACGCCGTGGGCCGCAAGATGGCCGAAGATGCCAAGCTCACGCCCGACGACTACGCTTGGTCGCGCCTCAAAGAAGAAGTGCCGCAGCATCGTGTCACGATCACGCAAGCCCTATTGGCTGGGCACGACCGAAGTCACCATCGGGCAATTCAAGAAGTTTGTCGAAGCGACCAAGTATGTCACCGAGGCCGAGCAGTTCGGGTTTGGCAATTCGGCGTGCGACGAAGCTCGATGATAAGATCACGCCGGAAATGAAGAAGATGACCTGGCGCACGCCGGGCTATGCCGTCACCGATGATTCGCCGGTGACGCAAGTCACCTGGAACGACGCCGTGCAGTTCTGCAACTGGCTCTCCGATCAGGAGAAGTTGAAGCCCTGCTACCGGCAGGACGCCAAAGACGGCTGGATTCTGCTGGCTTCCGGCACCGGCTATCGGCTGCCGACCGAAGCCGAATGGGAATACGCCTGCCGCGCGGGCACGACCACGCAGTTCTCGTTCGGCGACGACCCGGCCATGCTCGACATCTACGGCTGGTTCAACAAGAACGCGAGCGGCAGCGCTCGGGCCGTGGGCTTGAAGGTCGCCAATGCGTTCGGTCTGTTCGACATGCACGGCAACGTCTAGGAGTGGTGCCACGATTTTTACGCAGCCGACTACTACTCGAAGTCCCCGCCATACCGACCCATTTGGCCCATCGTCCGGCTCCAATCGCGTGAGTCCGCGGCGGTACCTGGCACCACCCCAGTCTACTGCCGTTCGGCGTTTCGCAGCAACGTTTCGCCGGCCTACCGATACGGCAACTTCGGATTTCGGGTGCTGCGCGATGCTCGAAGCCCCGCCGCCCGTCGCCGCGATAGCGTTGGCGACTTCCGTGCCGGTGATTTCGCCCGTGATTGCGCCGGTGATTCCGCCCGCCAAGCCGATCACCGCGCCGGGCGAGCCCGCCTTCCAGGCGTGGATGAAGTCGGTTGCCGCCCTGCCCGCCGAGAAGCAGGTGGAAGCCGTCGCCAAGAAATTGCAGGAACTCAATCCTGGCTTTGACGGCAAGGTGACAGGCTTCGATGGGAAAGGCCCGCCCACGATTGAGAAGGGCGTGGTCACGCATTTTGGGTTTGTCACTGAAAACGTGACCGACATTTCGCCGGTGCGGGCGCTGGTGGGATTGACGGGGCTCGGTTGCTCTGGCGGCAGTAGCGTTGCCAAGTTATCGGACCTTTCGCCGCTCGAAGGGATGACTCTGGACTAGCTAGCTTGCCACAACACGCAAGTGTCCGATCTTTCGCCGCTGCGAGGCATGAAACTAAGGCTTTTGAATTGCAATGACACGCAGGTATCCGACCTGTCGCCATTGAAGCCGATGAAACTGATATATCTTTATTGCCAGCAAACACAGGTATCCGACCTTTCGCCGCTCGAAGGAATGCCTTTACGCGTCCTGAATTGCAACGACGACCCGGTGTCCGACCTGTCGCCGCTAAAGGGATGCCTCTGACGACCCTGGATTGCAACGCACGCCGGTATCCGACCTGTCGCCGCTCGCGAGCGCACCAACTCTCGCCTCCTTGAGCCTGTATGCCACCAAAGTCACCGCCGCCGGGGTCGCCGCTCTGCAAAAGGCCGTCCCCAATTGCAAAGTCGAGTGGGACAAGCCGATCGCCACGTTCACCGAGCCCGCCTTCCAGCAATGGATAAAGGGGGTGGCCGCCCTGTCCGCCGACAAGCAGCTCGATGCCGTCGCCAAGAAACTCCAGGAACTCAACCCCGGCTTCGATGGGAAGTTGACCGGCATCACGGGCAAACCCACGCCCAGAATCGAGAAGGGCGTGGTTACGGAGGTTGGGTTGCTCACCGAAAACGTAACCGACATTTCACCCGTGCGGGCATTGGTGGGATTGAAAGCTCTCAAGTGTCATGGCGGCGGTCAAGGTGCTAATAAGTTTTTCGATCTTTCGCCGCTCAACGGGCTGCCGCTGACGTGGCTGGATTGCTCCAACACCCAGGTATTCGATCTATCACCGCTGCAAGGCATGCAATTGACGCTTTTAAGTTGTGCTCGCACCCATGTGACCGACCTGTCACCGCTACGAGGGCTGCCACTGACGAAACTGTATATGGGCCATACGAGAATCGCCGACCTGTCACCCCTGCAAGGAATGAATCTTACGCTCCTGAATTGCCACGCCACGGCGATATCCGACCTCTCCGCATTGCAAGGGATGCCCTTGGGTGACATTGGCCTCACCCCCAAGAACATCACCAAGGGGATGGACGTCCTCCGCCAGATGAAGAACCTCAAAGTGAACGGAACTGGTGGCTCGGCGGACACGGATAGGCTTCCAGCGGATGAGTTCTGGAAGCGGTACGACGCCGGCGAATTCGGCGCGCCCCCCGCCAAGCTCGATTTTCCCGACATTAAAACGCCGCGCGAGCTGGCCGAGTGGACGCTCCGCGTCGGCGGCAAGGTGAACGCCGGAAGCGGCGGGGATTTCCAAACGGCAACTGCCGAAGAAATCGCCGCCAAGGATTTGTCGCTGTGGGCGGTGCGTTACGACCGGCTCAAGGCCATCGACGACGACGCCATCGCCCACATGGTCCGCTGGCCCCTGCCGTCCTTGATCGGATTGCAGAAAACCGGCATCACCGACGCGGGCCTGCGGCAACTGGCCGCTCTGAAACACCGCTCGATGCACCTTGCGCTTGAGTACACGAATGTCACCGGAACGGGATTTGACGCGCTGGCCGGGCGAACTTTTAACGTTTTGTCCGTAGGCCACTGTCCGATCAGCCGCGAAGGTTGGGCGCGGATCGGCGAGCTCAAACTGACCGGGCAATTCTATGCCACAGCTTGCAACCTCACCGACGACCTGCTTATCGCATTGATCGGCCGGCAACCCAATTTGCTGAGATTATACGTCCACAACAACCCGCTCACCGACGCCCCTCTGGAGCCGATCTCGCGCCTGCCGCAGTTGCGAACGCTCCAAATCAACCACACCGGCGTCACCGATGCCGGGCTGGCGTACTTGGAGACTACCAAGACGCTCGTGGACCTAAATGTTTTGAGAACGAAGGTCACCGCCGCAGGCGTGGCGAAGCTGCAAAAGGCCCTGCCGAATTGCAAAATCGAATGGGACGATTCGGCCAAGCCGGCGGCGCCCGAGATGCCGATCGCCGCGCTGGCCGACCCCGCCTTTATTCAATGGACAAAAGACGTGGCCGCGTTGCCTGCCGAGAAGCAGGTGGAAGCCGTCGTCAAGAAGTTGCAGGAGCTGAATCCGGGGTTTGATGGGGAGGTGACGCCCAAGATCGAGAAGGGCGTAGTCACGGAAATCAAGTTTCTCAGCGACAACGTGACGGATATTTCGCCGGTGCGGGCGTTGGCTGGGTTGAGGGTTCTAAGTTGCGTAGGCAGCGCCGTGGGCAGCAGTAAATTATCCGACTTGTCGCCGCTGCAAGGGATGCCTCTGACGAAACTGATGTGCTCCAACACACCGATATCCGACTTGTCACCGCTTCGGGGAATGAAGCTGACACACCTGTATTGCACCTTCACGCAGGTATCCGACCTGTCGCCGCTCAGCGGGATGCCGCTGGGAACCCTGTGGTGCTACGGGACGCCGGTGTCCGATTTGTCGCCGCTGCAAGGGATGAACTTGACGGATTTTGCCCTCACGCCAAAAACATCACCAAGGGTTTGGACGCCATCCGCCAGATGAAGAGCCTCAAGATCATCGGTATTGGTTCTACGGATCGTCATAGGTTTCCCCCCGAAGAGTTCTGGAAGAAGTACGACGCCGGCGAGTTCGGCAAGCCGGCCGCTCCCGCCCAGCCCATCGCCACGCTGGCCGATCCCGCCTTCCAGCAATGGGTGAAAGACGTGGCCGCCCTGCCAGCCGAGAAGCAGATGGAAGCCGTCGCCAAGAAGTTGATGGAGCTTAATCCGGGTTTTGATGGCAAAGTCGAGGCTGCCGATTTGAAAGGCACGCCCAAGATCGAGAAAGGGGTTGTGACTGAGCTACGGTTCTCGACCAACAACGTGACCGATATTTCGCCGGTGCGGGCATTCGTGGGCTTGACGTTTCTTAATTGCGGCGGCAGCGATGCCGGTAAGGGGAAACTGTCCGACCTTTCGCCGCTGCAAGGGATGCCTCTGACCAAACTGCAATGCGGCAACACGCAGGTATCCGACCTGTCGCCGCTGCAAGGAATGAAGCTGACGCTCCTGATTTGCGGCAGCACGAAGGTGTCCGACCTGTCACCACTCAAAGGCATGCCTCTGACTGCCATGTTTTTCAGCTTCACGCAGGTGTCCGACCTGTCACCGCTCCGAGGGATGCGTTTGACGGAAGTGGCTTGCGGCAACACTCGGGTGTCTGACCTGTCGCCGCTCGCAGGGATGAACTTGACAAAACTCGTTTGCTACGAAAACCCCAAAGTGTCCGACCTGTCCCCGCTCAGCGGAATGAACTTGACGTTCGTTTCGATCACGCCCAGGAGCGTCACCAAGGGGCTGGACGTTATCCGCCAGATGAAGAGCCTCAAGACCATCGGTATTGGCAGTGACGTGAAGAACTACTTCCCGCCCGAAGAGTTCTGGAAGAAGTACGACGCCGGCGAGTTCGGCAAGCCGATCACCACATTCACCGACCCCGCCTTTATTCAGTGGACAAAAGACGTGGCCGCCCTGCCTGCCGAAAAGCAGGTGGAAGCCGTCATCAAGAAATTGCAGGAACTTAACCCTGGGTTCGACGGCAAGGTCACGCCCAAGATCGAGAAGGGCGCGGTCACGGACTTGACGTTTTCCTCGGATAACGTGACCGATATTTCGCCGGTGCGGGCATTACAGGGATTGAAGACTCTGAACGCTGTTGGCAGCAATCCAGGCAACGCTCCGTCCAAGGGGATACTCGCCGACCTGTCACCGCTGCAAGGGATGCCCTTAACGACCCTGAAGGTTGAAAGCACGCAGGTATCCGATCTGTCGCCGCTCGAAGGCATGCCTCTGAAGGTTTTGTGGTGCAACAAGACGCAGGTTTCCGACCTGTCGCCGTTGAAGCAGATGAAACTGACGCTTCTGAATTGCGGCGCCACGAAGGTGGCCGACCTTTCACCGCTCAAAGGGATGCCGCTAACGAACTTGAAGTGTTACACCACGCAGGTGTCGGACTTGTCGCCACTGCAAGGAATGTCGCTAACGATTCTGTCGTGCGGCAACACCAAGGTAACCGACCTGTCACCGCTGACCGGTATGCCGACTCTCGTCACCTTGGATGTGAATAACCTCAAAGTCACCGCTGAGAGTATCGCCACTCTCAAAAAAGCTCTGCCCAATTGTAAGATCGAGTGGCCCACCCCGGGCCAGTTCTACGGCCAGCCGGCCGCAGCCCAGCCCTCGCCCGGCAAGGAAGTGGGGGCCGCAGTGCCCGCCAAGCTCGATTTCCCCGACATCAAAACACCGCGCGAGTTGGCCGAGTGGACGCTCCGCGTCGGCGGCCGGGTGAACGCGGGGACCTCTGGAATCGGTCGAGATGCAACTGCTGAAGAAATCGCCGCCAAGGATTTCAAGCTTACCGCGGTCCGTTACGACCGGCTCAAGGCCATCGACGACGACGCCATTGCCCGCATGATCGGCTGGCCCCTGCCCTCGCAAATCGGATTGCCGCGCACCAGCATCACCGACGCGGGCCTGCGGCAACTGGCCGTCCTGAAACACAACTCACTGAGTCTTGCGTTTAATTTCACGAACGTCACCGGAGCCGGATTCGACGCGTTCGCCGGACGAACGTTCGGCCAGGTGGCTGTCGTAGGTTGTCCGATCAGCCGCGAAGGTTGGACGCGGATCGGCGAGCTCAAACTGACCGAAGGGCTCTATGCCGGGAAGTGCAAACTGACCGATGATCTACTCATCGAACTGATCGGCCGGCAGCCAAACCTGTTAAGCCTGCACATCCACGACAATCCGCTCACGGATGTCGTATTGGAGCCGATCTCGCGTTTGACGAAATTACGGTCGCTCTACGCATACGGCACCGGCGTCACCGATGCCGGACTGGCGAACCTTGAGAAAACCAAGACGCTCGCGCACCTTCGAATTTCGAGCACGAAGGTTACCGCCGCCGGCGTGGCGAAGCTGCAACAGGCCCTGCCGAAGTGCATGATCGAATGGGATGGCGCCAAAGCCGTGAGCGGAAAGCCGACGGCGGAAAACACGCCCGCCGCCGGGGACGAGGACGAGGAAGCCGTTGCGCCGACCGGGCCGCCGCCGAGTGGGCCATCGGCCAAGGTGGCGTGGTGGCCATCGAGGCCGGGGGCAAAGCGGTCCGCGACATTTCGACCCTGGAGGCGCTTCCCTCCGGACCGTTCAAGGTGACGCAATTCTTCATCAATAAGCCCAACGCGGTTACGGATGCCGATTTGCCCCGGCTGCTGGCGCTGCGGTCGCTCGTCGAGTTGACGCTGAAAGGGAACCTGGTCACGCCCGCCGGGATCGGGCAACTCCGTGCCCTGCCGGCGCTGAAGAGCCTCGCCCTCACGGGCCGAAACTCGCTGGATGACGCAACGCTCGATTCCCTGCTTACGCTCACGAACCTCACGGGCATCGGCCTTCATCACGTCAAGCCGAGCGCCGACCAGTTGGCCAGGCTCAAGGCGCTCCCGAACCTGGTTTCGCTCAATGTGCGCTACGATTCCGAACCCGGCGTCACAGACCTGGCGGTTGCGCATCGCCGAGTTGTCGAATCTGGAAGAACTGAACGTCGGTGATTCCGGCCTTACCGATGCCGCCGTGGAGCCTTTGTCCGGGTTCACAAAGCTCAAAAAGCTCGTTGTCAAGAACACGAAGGTCACCGCCGCCGGCGTGGCGAAGCTGCAACAGGCGCTGCCGAAGTGCAAGATCGTGTGGGACGATCCAGCCAAGGCCGCGCCGCCTCAGCCAGCCGATGCCGGCAGCAAGTAACCACAATCGCGGCCAAGGGGGCGGCTAAACGAAGCTGGTCGGCCGCGAATGAGGAGCGAAAAAGAAACCACGAATCCGACAAGGGTCATTTCAGACGAAACTGCCAACGACGCAACCCAGGACGTTGCCCTCTTTCTCATTCGCGTGCATTCGCGGCTAAATTCTTCTTCGTAAAAACAAGAAACAAAGGGCCGCGAATGAACGCAAATGCACGCGAATAGGAAGAGGAGTAGCGAGCGGCGTAGTCTCTCTGTCTTTTATTTGCGTGCATTTGCGTGTATTCGCGGCTAATTTTTTCTTCTTCGTCGTACGCAAGCAATAGCTGGCACTCATGGACCCCGGCGAGACTGAATCCCTGAACAAACTCGCTGAGGCGGTCGTCGGCGCCGCGTACGAGGTCGCGAATCAATTAGGCAGCGGATTTTTGGAGAAAGTGTACGAGCGGGCACTGCTGCGCGAGTTGCGGCTACGGTCGATTCCGGCTGAAGCCCAGGCCACGATACGCGTGATGTACAAGGGCGAGCGCGTCGGCGAATACTTTGCGGACCTGTTGGTCGACGGTCGGCTGATTGTCGAGTTGAAATGCATTGAACAATTCACCAACGAACATCTGGCCCAATGCCTCAACTACTTGAAGGCGACCGGCAATCACCTCGCGCTGCTGATCAATTTCCAAAAGACCAAGGTCGAGTGGCGTCGCGTCGTTCATCAGATTTGAAAGGGCCGCGAATACACGCAAATACACGCGAATGGGAAGAGGAGTAGCGAGCGGCGTAGTTTCCCTGTCTTTTATTTGCGTGCATTCGCGGCTAAACACTTCTTCGTAAAAACAAGAAAAAAGGGCCGCGAATGAACGCAAATGCACGCGGATAGGAAGAGGAGTAGCAAGCGGCGTAGCGGCGTAGTTTCTCTGTCTTTTATTTGCGTGCATTCGCGTGTATTTGCGGCTAAACACTTCTTCGTATTTCCTTTGCATCGCCGGTTAATAAGGTTCCGAGAAGACGCGCCATGAGTGAACGATTACTGGAACTGGCCGCCCAAAGGTTCGGCACGCTGACCGACGCGGAGCAGCGGCTCTATCGCGGCGTCGCCGAAGGTAAGTTTCCCGACTTTAGCTCTCCCATCGCCGAGGAGAACGACCCGGCCACGGCTGCCAACTGGCCGGCGTCGCGCGTGCTGGCCGCCGACCGCGTCGCCTGGCTGGCTACCGATCACGACGCCTCGCGCCTGGTGACCCATCGGGGCATCGGCATGAAAGGGTGCCGCATCGACGGCCGGCTCGATCTGCAAGCGGTCAATATCGTCTACGCCATCTACTTCGACCGCTGCTCGCTCACCTCGGGCATCAACCTGATGGCGGCCGAGATCCACGCCCTGAACTTGTCGGGGAGCCACGC
Organism: uncultured Planctomycetia bacterium; assembly: GCA_963807715.1. Taxonomy (GTDB): domain Bacteria; phylum Planctomycetota; class Planctomycetia; order Pirellulales; family PALSA-1355; genus CAWECK01. The sequence continues at coordinate 53,344 of CAWECK010000002.1, read as the reverse complement.
CGGCCGGATCACCTGCGACGGCATGAAGGTTGAGGCCGGCGTGCTGCTGCGGGCGGGCTTTCAAAGTTCGGGACGCGTACGGCTGATCGGCGGCCACGTCGGCGGAAACCTGGATTGCGGCGGTGGAATGTTCCTGGGAGGAGACGGTGAAGCCCTGCTGGCCGACGGCGTGAAGGTCGCCGGCAGCGTGCTGCTCAATCAAGGTTTTTGCGCCAAGGGACACGTGCGGTTTTTGGGCGCCCAGATCGGCGGCAACCTGAGCTGCGATCTGGCCCAGTTTATTCACCCGGGCAAAGACGCCCTGACCGGCGACCGGATCAAGGTCGACGGCAACGTTTTTCTCAACGAGGGGATGCACGTCGAGGGTCGCGTGGCGTTTCCATCGGCCCTGATTCACGGCTTCTTCGTGTGGCACGGTATTTCGAAACCGCAGGACGCGACGCTCGATTTGCGTTCGGCCAGAATCGGCACGCTGTGGGTCGGCCGCGAAAGCTGGCCTCAGCCAGGCAACCTGCACCTGCACGGCCTGACGTACGATCTGCTCGACGACCGGCACACGCTGGACGCCCCCACCTGGATCACCTTCCTGCGTTTGCAGCCCCAGCGACCGTTTCGTCCCCAGCCCTACGAACAACTGGCGGCCGTGCTGCGCAAAGACGGCCTGGACGGCGACGCCAAGAAGGTGCAGTACGCCAAGGAACTTGACCGAGGGCGATCCAGCAAGCTCACCTGGTCGCAGATTCCCTGGTATCGGATCTTCGGTCCGCTGATCGGCTATGGCTACAAACCGTGGCGCGCATTTTGGCTCAGCGTGTTCGTGGTGGTCCTGGGCTGCCTATTATTCGGCGTCGGCGCGAGCTACGGGCTGATGGTGCCGGCGAAGGCCGAAGCGTACGTCACGGGGGCCGACGGCAAGCAACACGTCTCGGAGAATTATGCGCAGTTGAATCCGCTCATGTACTCGCTCGACGTGTTCACGCCCCTGATCGACCTGGACCAGGCCGACTACTGGCTGCCGTCGGCCAGTCGCGGTCAGGAGCTCAGCCTCGGCCCGATCAGCACGACCACCGGCGGCCTGCTGCGCGGCTACATGTGGTTCCACATCATCGCCGGCTGGGTCCTTTCGTCGCTGCTGTTCGTCGGCCTGACCGGCACGATCCCGGGGTTGTAGCGGGACGGCCCCATAACGGCAATATCGGGTCCGGACGCCTTTCCTCCCCTCAACTTTCAGCCGTTGTCATCCCCAGAAACGGAAAGCAAACCGATGACCAGTACCCTACAAGTTTCGTGCGTGCAAATGCACTGGGCCAAAACCCTCGAGTTCAACTTGGAGCGCACGCTGCACTACATCCGGGCGGCAGCGGAGTCCGGGAGTCGCGTCGCGTTGTTTCCGGAGGCCAATCTGACGAGCTACTACTTTCCCTATGCGGTGGTGCTCGACCAGGCCGAAGTTCTCGGCGCCTTGGAGCAGACGTGCGCGCCGCCGCACGCAAGCATGGCCTGTGGGTCATAGCGGGCACGATCCAGAAAACCGCCGACCGTTTTCTGAACCTTGCCCATGTCATCAGCCCTCAGGGGAAGATCGTCCATGAATACGCGAAGGTCAACATGGCAGGTTGCGATGAAAAGAAATACTGCCGCGGCGGCAACAAGCTTTCGCTGTTTGAGATCGATGGAATCCCTTGCACGCTCGTGATCTGCCGCGATGGTCGGCATCCCGAGCTCTACCGCATCCCGGCGATGGCCGGGGCGCAGATCCTCTTTCATCCGTCGTGCAGTTCCGACGAGATCGAAGCGGTGTGTTGGAAGCGCACCTCGGGACGCGCTCAACAGCCGGTCGGTCCGAACTCCAAGATATTCCACTGTGTCGCCAACACCATCGGCGAATCTCCCGACGGCAAGCAAACTTCCAGCGGATCATCCTTCATTCGGGAACCGCACGGCATTCCCCTGGCCGAAGCCGGATTCTACCAGGAAGAAATGATCACGGCCGTGCTGGACCTGTCTCGAGCCGACCGATCCTACGTGCTCGACAGCATGCGGAACCCGCCGCTGCTGGCCAGATACTGGCGGCAAATGGTCAAGGTCGTGAAGGAGAACAAGGACATTAAGCCGGAATGACCGAGCGAGCTTGCAAGGCGGATTCATGCAAGGCAGCGGCAACTGCAACAGGCCGGCGGCCCTGCCTCCCCGGGGCGATCACACGTCGCAAACCTTGGCGGAGTGGCGCAAGGCAAGGGCCTTGTCCGGCCAGGTGGGAATGAATTCCTGGGCAACGTAGCCAGTGTAGCCCGGTCTCCAGGATTGCGTGCATCACAGCCGGGTAGTTGATTTCTTGCGTATCGTCAAGCTCGCCGCGGCCCGGCACGCCGGCCGTGTGATAGTGGCCGATCAGGTCCTTGTATTGGCCAATGCGGCGGATCACGTCGCCGTTCATGATTTGCACGTGATAAATATCGAACAGCAGCTTCATCCGGGGCGACCCGACGCGGCGAATCAGCTCGACGCAAAAATCGACGTTGTCGCCGAAGTAGCCCGGGTGCCCTTTCATGGGGTGGGTGCTGTCGCGCGTGTTCAAATGCTCCAGGCACAGGTTGATCTTCTTCTGTTCGGCATAGCCGATGACTTCCTTCCAGCAGGCGACGCAGTTGGCGGCCCCCTGTTCGTCGTCGATTCCCGGCTCGCGCATGCCGGTAAACGTGATGACGTTCGAGCAGCCGACCGCGACCGCCAGATCGATGCCTTCGCGGAGCTTGGCGACGCAAAACTCGCGATTGGCCGGGCTGAACGGCCCGCGGGCAAAGCCGTGGCTGCTGACCAACGAAATCGCCAGGCCCAACTCGCGGACCGCCGAGTAATCTTGCGGCGAAATTCCCTCGATGCCCACCAGGCCGATCTCGCGGCAATGCCTGGCAAGTTCGACGGCCGACATGGGCTTGAAGCACCAACCCATGACCGATTGGCGAATGCGGCCGTTGGCCACGCGAAAGTCCGCCGGCACGGCCGACTGCGGCAATTGCGCCGAGGCGCGACCTCCGATGGCGACCGCCCCGGCGGCACCGGCAACACCGATCAACAACTTGCGGCGCGATAGCTTCATCAGCGTGAGCTCCTTGCCAGGGATTTGTACCGACCGACCCGCGGTTCACAACAAAGTTAGCCCGCTGCCGCCGACAGCGCCACGAAAGCGTTGGTCTCCCGCGATGCTCTCCTTAACGAGCTTAACCGGCAATTTGCCCTGGAGCAAACAACTCGTTGGCCGAATTGATGAGCACCAGCCTCGCTCCTGCCGTCCCCTAATCCTCGCATTGAGATCGTGTGCGGGCCACGAGAAACGGTCCATGCGACCGCATCTTATTTGCTCCACCATTGGTGGCGGTTATCATACTGGCTACGCCCATACCAGCCGTGTAGGACCAGGCCGCCATGACAATCGATGAATTCGGCAAAGCGATTGTCGCCTCGGGACTAATGTCCGGGGCCGACTTGAAGGCTCTGTGGGCGGCCTTGCCAGCCGACGCGCGCCCCAAATCCGACCAGGCGTTTGCCAAGCTGCTGGTCGACCAGGGCAAGCTCACCGTGTTTCATGCCAAGGAGATCCTCTCCGGCAGTACCACGCCGCTGGTGCTGGGCGACTATCTGTTGCTGGCCAAGATCGGGGCCGGCGGGATGGGGCAAGTGTTCAAGGCCAAGCACCGCCGCATGGACCGGATCGTCGCCATCAAGCTTTTGCCCGCCGCGATGACCAAAGACGCCGACTCGATCAAGCGTTTCGAGCGCGAAGTCAAGGCCGCCGCCCGGCTCATCCATCCGAATATCGTCTCCGCCTACGACGCCGGCGAGGCGCGGGGCATTCATTACCTGGTCATGGAACACGTCGATGGGCAAGATTTGGCCCACGTCGCAAAGACGGCGGGCAAGCTGGCCGTGCACCAGGTCACCGACTACATCCTGCAAGCCGCACGGGGACTCGCCTACGCCCATAGCGAAGGGGTCATCCATCGCGACATCAAGCCGGCCAACTTGCTGCTCGACAAAAAAGGCGTCGTCAAGATCTTGGACATGGGTCTGGCCCGCTTCGAGGCCCTGGAAGGAAGCGAAGGAGCGGCTCAGGAAGGGCTGACTCAGTCCGGCCAGGTCATGGGCACCGTCGATTACATGGCCCCGGAACAAGCCTTCGACACTCGCGGTGCCGACGCCCGCAGCGACATCTACAGCCTCGGGTGCTCGATGTATCGATTGCTTTTGGGAGAAAATATCTATAGCGGAGAAACGCTCGTGCAAAAGCTGCTCGCCCATCGAGAGAAACCGATCCCCGACCTGTGCAAGCTGCGGGGGGATGTTCCGCCGGCGGTCAATGCCGTTTTCAAGAAGATGATGGCCAAGGACCCGGCCGAGCGTTACCAACACGCGGCCCAACTGGTCGCCGCGCTCGAAGCCAGTCGCGATCCGGGCGCGACGGCCGCCTTCCCGAACGCTGGCTTGTTGCATGCGGAGCCCAGGTCTGCCACCGCGCCACCGTCCAGCGGCTCCGGTCCAGCTTCCGCGAATGCAACGGTCAGCGAGGACAATCTGACCGAGATGATGGGCAACCGTCTGTTGCAAGGGATCGCTCTCCCCGAGCAAACGGTGACGAACGCCAGTTACGAGTCCGAGACCGACCCCAAGAGCGAAGTACGCCCGGGCAGCCGCCGCAATCGTAAAGCAGCGAGCGGCGGCGGCAAGAAACCGCCGCTCGTGCTGATCGCCGCCGGCGGGGCCGGGGCGATATTGGTGTTGGTGCTGGCCGTATGGGTCCTTGTGCGCGACAAGGACGGCAAGGAGATCGGCCGCGTCGAGGTTCCGCCAGGCAGCAAGCTGGAGATTGCAACCGATTTGCCGCCGAGCGTGAAAGAGCCGGCCCCCAAAGACAGCCCGGCTAAAACGACGCCGACGCAGCCCGCCCTCGTCGGCGAAGCCCCGCCGCCAGCCAAAGCACCCTTCGACGCCGCCCAGGCCAAAGCCCATCAGGCCGCCTGGGCTAAGCATCTCGGGGCCAGCGTCGAACAAGAAAATCAGGCCGGAATGAAGATGGTGGTGATCCCGCCCGGCGAGTTCCTAATGGGGAGCACCGACGAGCAAGTCGAAGCGGCGCTCAAGGTGGCCGAGGAAATCAAAACAGATCAGGGCACGAAGGACCGCATTCAAAAGGCCGAACGTCCGCAACATCGGGTCGTGATCAGCAAGCCGTTTCTGATGTGCGCCACCGAAGTCACCGTGGGCGAGTTCGGCAAGTTCGTCGAAGCGACCAAGTACGTCACCGAGGCCGAGCAATATGGCTTCGGCAATTCCGGCGAGAAGGTGCTCAGCGACAAGATCAGTGAGAAAGATCGAGGGGTGAGTTGGAAGTCGCCCGGTTATGCCGTGACCGACGAATCGCCGGTGTCGCAAGTGACCTGGAACGACGCCTGCGCATTCTGCAATTGGCTTAGCGAGCAAGACCAGCGGGCGCCTTGCTACCGCCCGGATGGCTCGGGCAGTTGGTTCGTGGTGGCCAAGAGCAACGGCTATCGGCTACCCAGCGAGGCCCAGTGGGAATATGCTTGCCGCGCCGGCACGACGACGCAGTATTCGTTTGGCGACGACTACCAAGATCTGCGCGAATACGGCTGGTTCAACAAGAACAGCACTGGCCGAGCCATGCCCGTTGGCTTGAAGCCCGCCAACGCCTTCGGTTTGCACGACATGCACGGCAACCTATGGGAATGGTGCCAGGATTTCTGGGATGAAAAGTGGTACGAGAAGTCGCTGCGAAACGACCCAAACGGCCCAGATTCCGGCTCCCATCGCGTGATCCGCGGCGGCTCCTGGTACCCCACCACGTCCGGCTGTCGCAGCGCGTGTCGCCCCACGCCACGCCGTCGCACCGTTACAGCTACTTCGGCTTTCGACCCGTGCGTGCGTGGTAGGTTCCTTGCGTCCAGTCGTCGTACGCTGACACGCTGATCGTCTGAACTCTGATATTCTGTTCTCTGTCACTCTCGTGCGCCAGGCGAAGCTGCGCGATCCCATTAGTTGAAAGGTACTGGTCATGGTAAGTGCTCGTGGACCATGAAGCGAAGCGGGCGGGCGTAGGGGCGACCCTGCGTCCGAAGCCCCGCCGAGCGAACGCATCAGCCATAACGCAAGTGAACCTGATTCAGCCTCGTTACAGATACGGGAATGGCCAAGCTTTGAGAGATGACGAAGCCAGTATCGTTCGGGAAGTCATGAGCAAATGCACCGGACGAATTCTCCGGGGTGACTGAGGATGGCGGGTGCGTAAGGATCGCGTCGGAACCTGGGAGACCCGGTTCGAGGGAGACTGCGGCGGGTTCCGCAGTCTCAACAGGTGGAGGGAACCCATAACCTTCACGTGCTCGCTCCGGGAGTCGGAGGGGCTCATAGTAGCGGCGAAGCCGGGTAACTCCGGTGGAGCGAAGGAGCCCTGCCAAGAACATGTTTCCACAAGAGAGAAAGAGATCCGCTTGGGACATCCCACTACGGCACACGCGGTAGCAGACGCAGACCAGCCGCCGGCTGAACCGGAGGTAAAGTCGGGCGTCCGACTGCCGCCGAAAGTCTCCGACTTGAGGTGGAAGCTGGGTCACAAGGCCAAGCAGGAGCCGGGATATCGGTTTTACGCTCTGTACGACCGCGTCTATCGGCTCGACGTGCTGACAGCGGCATGGGAATTGGTCCGCAAGAACGACGGTGCTCCGGGGGTCGATGGCGTCTCCATTCGGAACGTCATCGCTTCGGCAGGCGGCGTCGCTGAGTTCTTGAACGAACTTCAAGAACGGCTGCGGGCTAAGACCTATCAACCGCTGCCGGTGAAGCGTGTGTACATTCCCAAACCTGACGGACGGCAACGCCCGCTGGGGATTCCCACGATTCGTGATCGCGTGGTGCAGATGGCGGTGCTGCTGGTACTGGAACCGATCTTCGAGGCCGATTTCCTCGACTCGTCGTACGGTTTTCGGCCCGGTCGCTCGGCTCATCAAGCCATCGAGGCGATTCGCGGCTATTTGGCTGACGGGTACCGGGAGGTATACGACGCGGACTTGAAAAGTTACTTCGACACGATTCCTCATGCGAATCTGCTGAAATGCCTGGAACGTCGTATCGCGGATCGCAGCGTGCTGTCCCTGATCCGGAAGTGGCTGGAATCGCCGGTATTGGAAACCGACGACCAAGGCCGCACGACCGGGTCTCGTTCTAAGCAGGGCACGCCGCAAGGCGGCGTGATTTCGCCGCTGTTGGCGAATATCTACCTGCACTGGTTCGAGAAGGCGTTTCATGGCCCACAGGGTCCCGCCACGTGGGCCAAAGCGAAGCTCGTTCGGTACGCCGACGATTTTGTCGTGCTGGCTCGCTACGTGGGACCACGGCTGACCGCGTGGATCGAATCGTTAATCGAAGGACGGTTTCAACTCACGATCAATCGTGAGAAGACGAAAGTCGTGCAGTTGCGTGAAGTTGGTGCGAGCCTGGATTTCCTAGGTTACACGTTCCGGTACGATCGCGACCTGAAAGGTCGTGACCACCGCTACTTGAACGTGTTTCCCTCGCGGAAATCCCAAGCCCGCGCCCGGGAGAAGCTGCGTGAACTCACCGCCTCGCGGTGGTGTTTCGCGCCGACCACCTTGGTGATCGCGAAGGTGAATGTTTGGCTGCGGGGCTGGAGAAATTATTTTTCTCGGGGCTATCCTCTGCAAGCGTTTCGCGGGATCGACTGCTTCGTGTTGCATCGTCTCACTCGTCTTTTACGACGTCGCAGCCAACGCCCCTGCCGCCCCCCGGCCGGGAAGACGTACTGTGCCCACCTGCAAGCCCTGGGCTTGCAGCTAGTAAGTTCGTCGCCGCAAAAGCTGCCTGCGAATGCCCGTGACTGACCGTTCTTGGGTAAGCCGGATGCGGCAAATTCGCAAGTCCGGTTTGATGAGGGGAGAGGAGCACCGTGTGGTGCTCCTCTCCTACTCGACTTTCTTCTTGCCTTTGCCGGGCGGAGCCCGGCGCCGATATAAAAATGGGCCATCCCGACACGCCATTGTTCGTGAAGACCCACGATTTCAACTTGTGGTTGTTTCAGCACACCGGGCGATTTCCGAAACACTTGCGACATACTTACACGAACCGGCTGGAATCGTTGGCCTTGGATTTCGAGAAAACAGAATCAGGCCCTCCAAACATGAAACCATTCCTGGCACTACTCGTCGGCATTCTCGCTTTCAGCTGTACGGCCCAAGCTGCCGACAAACCCAACATCCTCTGGCTGACCAGCGAAGATCACGGTCCGCAATTGGGCTGCTACGGCGATGCCAATGCCCGCACTCCGAATGTGGATGTGCTGGCCGCGAAAGGGATGCTCTTCAAACGGGCCTGGTCCGTCGCACCGGTCTGCGCCCCGGCCCGCACCGCGATCATCACGGGTCTTTACACCTCGAGCAGCGGCGGCCAGCACATGCGCTCGATGGTCCCCTTGCCCGCGGAGATGAAGATGTATCCGCAGTTTCTCCGCGAGGCAGGTTACTACTGCACGAACAACGCGAAGGAGGACTACAACGTTCGGAAGCCCGCGGGTCTGTGGGACGAATCCTCCGCTCGCGCACACTGGCGCAAGCATGCCGCGGGACAGCCCTTCTTTGCCATCTTCAATTCCCTCAAGAGTCATGAAAGTCAGATCCGCACTCGCCCGCACAGACAAATCGCAGAACCCGCCAGAATGCACGTGCCGGCCTATCATCCCGACACTCCGGAGGTACGCCAGGACTGGGCGCAGTATTATGACAAGGTCAGTGAAGCCGATGCGGACGCGGGAAAACGCTTGACGGAGATCGAAGAGGCGGGGCTCGCCGAGGACACGATTGTCTTCTACTTCAGCGACCACGGCAGCGGCATGCCGCGGAGCAAGCGCTGGCCGTGCAACTCCGGATTGCATGTGCCGCTGGTGGTTTATTTCCCTCAGAAATGGGAGCATCTCGCACCGCGGGAATACCAGCCGGGCGGGAAGTCGGATCGCCTGCTGAGCTTCGTCGACCTTGCTCCCACGCTGCTGAGCATCGCCGGAATCAAGCCACCGGAGTGGATGGAGGGGCACGCCTTTGCCGGGCCCTATCAATCCGATCCGCAGCCTTACCTCCTTGGCGAGCGCGGACGCATGGACGAGTGCATGGACCTCGTGCGCAGCGTTACGGACGGCCGTTACGTTTATCTGCGCAATTACTTCCCGCACGTATCTCAAGGGCAATTCGTCACGTATCAGTTTGAAACTCCCACCACGCGCATCTGGCGAGAGCTGTTCGATCAAGGCAAGGCCACGGAGGCCCAGTCCATCTTCTGGCGCGTGCCCAAGGCTTCGGAGGAGCTCTACGACCTGCAATCCGATCCCGACGAAGTGCGAATCTCGCAAGCTCGCCAGAACACCGCGGCATTCTGGAAAAGCTCCGCAACGCCCAGCGAGAACATCTGGTCAGAATTCGCGATGTGTGTTTCCTCCCGGAAGGCGAACTCCATTCCCGCTCCCAAGGGAGTACGCCTTATCAAATGGCGCGAGATGAGGCGACGTATCCCCAGGCGCGCATCATCGCCGCGGCGGAACTTGCCTCGAACCTCAACCCCGGCGCACTGCCTGAGTTGAAGAGGCTGCTGGACGACACCGACAGCGCCGTGCGATATTGGGCCGCACTCGGATACCTCATGCGCGGCCAGGAGGCGGTGGAAAAAGGCGAAGAAGCACTTTGCAGCGCCCTCAGCGATTCTTCACCTTACGTCCGCATCGTCGCCGCGCAGGCTCTCGGGCTCCACGGTCGGGCAGCCGCCCGCGCATCGGCCTTGACGGTCCTCAGCGATCTCGCCCCGGCCGAGAAAAACGGCGTGCTGATTTCGCTGCCCGCCCTCGCCGCCATTGAGGCCCTGGGAGAAAAGGGGGCTTCGCTGCGCGATCTGGTCCGCAACTTGAATCCCCATGGCCCGTCCCCGGACGGACGCTATGACAGTTACGTGCCGCGATTGATCGAGAACATCGCACCTATGGAGAAACAGGCTGCCAAAGGTAAATAAGCTCTCCTGCTGACGCCTGCACTCCCGCCGCAATCCGCAAACCGTCGAACCCCACGGAAAGCACGATCCTGACCATGAAACAACTTCTCCTGTTCCCTCTTGTGCTGATCGCCGCCGTTGGCAGTCCATCGTCCGGTGCCGCCGAGGCAAAGCGCCCGAACATCCTCTTCCTCATTGCGGACGACCTGAATACCTCGCTCGGCTGCTACGGCGACCCGCGCGAAATCGCCGAACATCGACCAGCTCGCCGTGCGCGGGGTGCGATTCAACCGCGCGTATTGCACGTTCCCGCTTTGCGGGCCTAGCCGGAATTCATTCCTCACCGGCCTGTATCCGAACAGCACGGGCATCCTCAGCAACGGGCAAGTATTCCGTCAATCGATCCCGGCGCAGGAGAGCCTCCCGCAGACGTTCCGGCAGCAAGGCTATTTCGCCGCGCGCGTCGGCAAGCTCTTCCACTACAACGTGCCGGCCTCGATCGGCACCGACGGCCACGACGACCCGGCCTCGTGGGAACTCAAGCTCAATCCGGCCGGAGTGGACCGCACCGAAGAAGAACCGAGGATTTTCTCGCTCATACCCGGCTCGTTTGGCGGCACGTTAAGCTGGTATGCTTCGCCGAAAAGCGACGAGCATCACACCGACAGCAAGATAGCCGCCGACGCCGAGTGGGTACTGGAGCGGTGCGCGAAGCAGAAGGAGCGGCCGTTCTTCCTCGGCGTAGGGTTCTTTCGCCCGCACACGCCGTATGTTTCGCCGCGGATACCTTACTTCGGGCTCTACCCCGAGGCGGAGATGCCCGTGGTCCACGGCGTGCAGGAAGACCAGGCCGACATCCCGGCCGCCGCGCTCGCCAGTTACAAGAAGGAACAGGACAAACTCACCGACGATCTGCGCCGTCAGGCCGTGCAGGCGTATTATGCGAGCATCAGCTTCATGGACGCGCAGGTAGGCCGCATCGTGGCTGCGCTCGACCGGCTCGGACTGGCGGACAACACCATCATCGTGTTCACCAGCGACCATGGTTATCACCTGGGCGAGCACGGCCTGTGGCAAAAGCAGAGCCTGTTCGAGGAAAGCGCGCGCGTGCCGCTGCTTATCGTCGCGCCGGGAGTCACCCCGCAGGCTGCCCTAGCGAAAGCGCCCGTCAGCCATCTCGATCTCTACCCCACGCTCACGGAGCTCGCCGGCGTCAAAGCCCCGGACAATCTCCAGGGCCAGAGCCTGGTGCCCCTGCTGAAAGACCCATCCGCGACCGGCCGCGGCTGGGCGCTTACGCAAGTCGTGCGCGGCGGCGGCTTCCGGCGCACGGCGCCAGCCCCGCGGTCGGCGACGACGGCAAGCGATTCTTCGGCTACAGCCTGCGCACTCCGCGCTGGCGATTCACCGAGTGGGATGCGGGCAACCAAGGCCGCGAACTTTACGACCACGACGCCGATCCCCAAGAACTGACCAATCTGGCCGGTAAACCCGAGCACGCGGCGACGGTCTCCGAGCTTTCCCAACAGCTTAGCGCCGCCGTGAAGACCACCTTTCCGACCGATGGAAAGACGCCGGAGATCAAAATGGAAGGCGGCCTCTGGGCACCGCAGTTCGTCAAATAATCATCGGCTCCGACCCTACCACGCTAACGGGTTCTGATGCTTTCGGCCCCACCTCGGTTGGTTGCTTCGCGACCAGCAAGAGCGTGAACCAATCACGGTGGAACTCTTGCGACATCGCAATGGTTCTTCCGCCGAATGTGCCGAGCGATCTATCCGCGCCACGGCAAACTTGTCTCGGCCGCTCCCCTTTTGTGGCAATTCAGTTCTGAAACGAACCGGCAAAACCGACGTAATGGCGCGCCGTTCGCATTTAGTGCTATCAGAAGGCATAAGAGTTGCTTGAGCTTGCATTCCGCTCATTTCGCTGTGAATACCGCGTACTTTTTTAGCCCAGTGGTGACGCGACCTGCAGTGCCCTTGCACGCCAGGTCCTTCACCGGAACAAACATCGTTGCAATGGGGAGACTATCTTTATGAGTGCTCAATATCGACCACATAAGCTGATCGCGGGAGCCGTAGCTTTCGGCGTGCTGCTATCCGGCGGCTGGACCTTTGGTCAAACCGTGAACCGTCGCTTCACCTACCGCCCAAACTCGGCGCCGGTGAACGAACGTCTGCAAAAAAACGATGCCCCGGCGGGCCAGGCAGACATCTCGCCGAACCCAATCATTCAACCGATTCCGCTCAGCGCGGGAACAAGAGGCCGGCCTCACGGCAATCGACCAACACCTGACCGATGAAGTGGCTCAGCTTAAGAATAAGATCAAGGATGTGCTCCCGGATGAGCTGACCGTTCTAGCCAAGACCACGGGCTGGAGCCAGGAAAACCAAAACGCCTTGGTTGGCGCCTTGCGATCAGGCGATCCCACGGCGGTCTACGAAGCATGGACGAAAGGCAGTCCTCAAGATACCGCGGGGGCTGAAATGGTTGCCCGCCAGGTGGAGGTCAAACGCGTGCTGGCGCGGCTTGATCAGGATGTCCAAAACAAAGTTGCGGCCGGACAAGACGTGGCGGACCTGGATAAATCGCTGAGCAAACTTGCCCTCGCCAGTCCCGTGGCGTCGGACATCTCGAAGACGATCGACACCCTCAAGACTTGGGTCGAGGTGCGCAGACTGGTCGCCGCCGCGATTCCTGATTCAGGCGCAATCGCCAAACTGCCGACCGGGAAAGTGGCGTTGATTCGCGATCCGAATATGCCGATTGGCAAGGCGATTGTGCTTAGTGACGGGGCCGTGCTGGTTGGCAATCATCGTCGCGGACCGATCTCCATTGCTTCCGGAAACGCGGCGGAAGCGCTAGGCATGCCGGTGGTCACCAGCACGCCGATTCCTGACGCTCAAGGGACTCAATCGCGAGCCGGGGTCTTGTTGGTCAATCCGAAAGATTCGGGCGGCAACCTCAAGTACGGCCTCAACGGCAACTATTACATGATGGAGCCGGGAATGTCGCAGCGGCTTCCGAGCGGGCGCTGGCTCATCGAGTACGACCGAGGCGGCACATACGGCCCAGCCGCTTTTGATTTGACCGACGGAACCTACTATTTCACGCCCACCCCGGACAAGGGCTGGCAGGTCTATAAGCAGCGATTCGACATCGTGCTGGACAATTCCGAAAACCCGCATGAGTTCAATTATGTGCTCAAGGGAGAGAAGCTGGTCGTGCCGGCCAACGGGACCCGCACCGCCGGCGATATCTACCCGATTGTCATGCAATTCGATCGGGGTAACGGAACCGTCGCCACGAAGGCGTTCAATTTCAGCGGGACAGTGCAAATCGGCGTAAACGCGATCGACAATCTCTGGGACGTGTTTCCCGCCGAGGGTGGCAAACGCGAGCCCACCAAGGCGCTCTTGTTCACGAAGTAATGCAAGCAATTGCAATCCAGAGAGCGGCGGAGATGGGGTCTGGAATCGATTGAAGTCCTTCGGAGAATGCCCCTCCGAACGAATCGTCGATTTCAGGCCCCAGTCTCTTGCTGGCGCCTGTAGTCTCCTGTTGGCGCATTCTCGGTCTTTGCCCTCCTCATGGCAACAGCAGCGCCAAGCAGGTCAGGCTCGGTAGCGTCCGACCTGCAGTTGGTAACCTTTTCGTCTCCGAAATTCAGACAAAGTAGTTCCAAGTTCGGCGGAAATGATCTAGGTGAACGCAAGGTCCCCCTTGTAAATGACTTGTGTCAAGCAGGTCATCCAAGGAGGGAGCCATGCGTTCACGAATCTGTTCTACCATATCGAGTCGAGAAGTTCACGAGTGGGCATTGCAATGGTTGCTGCAAGCAAAGCTACTGAAGGATCATGGTTGGCTTTGCACGGCGCTGGTCGTGTGGAATTTCGTGCTGCGTGCGGCCGCACGCAGTATTTCGATCTCGGCGGCCTGTCGCGACGTGTCGGGCGACTCCGTCCGACCAGGCGATCATGACCGCTTTGGAGGAGGGCCTTCCCAAGACGCTGGCCGTGCTGGAACGTCGCTTGAACGAAGCGTTGACGTGCGAGTTGCCATGTTGCCTGAGGCGGCGTTCGTGGCAACTGGCCATCGACTGGCACTTGTCGCCGTATTACGGACAGCCGCAGAAAAGTCGCAACGAATTGTATTACGGCCAGCCACGTCAAGGCACCAAGAAGTTCCACGCCTATGCGACGGCCTGCATCGTCAGTTATGGCCGTCGCTACACGCTGGCGCTGACCTGGGTCCGTCGCCACGAGTCGACGGTCATCGTGCTCCGGCGGCTGCTGGCAAAAATTCGCGAAATTGGTCTGAAAATCAAGCGAGTTCTGCTGGATCGCGCCTTCTTCAACGTCTCGGTAGTGGACTTCTTGCAGCAGGAAAAAGTGCCGTTCTTGATGCCCGTCGTGTTTCGTGGGCGAAAGCCCAAGCGCGGCAAGGCTACGGGCTTGCAGTGGATCAAGCGACAGCGGGCCGGTTGGTATGCCCATACGATGAAGGATCGTCGGAAGCAGGTCGCGGTGGCCGTGTGTGTGGGATATCGCAGGCATCGAAAGCGAAAAGACGCGAAGCAAGTCACCCAGAAGCTGTTCTACGCTGCGTGGCGTGTGCATGGAGCACCCGAGGAAATTCGCAAGCGGTATCGTCAGCGGTTCGGCATCGAAGCCAGCTATCGCCAGATGCGGCAGGCCCGCATCTATACGTGTACTCGGAATCCGCACTTGCGACTGCTGTTCGTCGCCGTGGCATTGATCCTGCGAAACCTCTGGGTCTGGATTCACCAAACACGACTGGCGGAAGGACCGCGCGACAATCCCACGCTGCACCTCGAACGTTTGCGCTTCAAACGAATGTTGGACTGGATCCTTCATGAGGTGGCAAGCCTATTTCACGACGGTTCAACACCTTGCGCAGTATTCGATCCATAACCCGAACTTGGAACTACTGAGACAGAAAGGAGCCGCGTCGCTGGACACTTCTATTTGGTCTGGCCAAAATACCGGTCAGCCGTGGTCCCCGCGCGGTAAGGTTACCGAACCAATGGCACTGCGTTGCACGCCGTCGCCATCAACCCTCGCATGAATGAAAGCCCATGAACTCCACCCATCGGCGGATTCTCCAGATTTGGCTAGCGCAACGGGTTGCCTGCTACCGACTTTTCGGACTCGTACTCGCGGCTTCCTTGGTGTTTCTATCCCGGTTGGTTGCCGCCGATCCCGAGTTGCCTGCCGGTGCCAAGGTGCTCCGCGATCTGTCCTACGTTACCGGTGGCCACGCCAGGCAGAAGCTTGATCTCTACGTACCGGCAGCGCCCAAGGGTCCGTTGCTGATGTGGATTCACGGCGGCGGTTGGCACGGCGGGTCGAAAGACAAAGTGGAAGGGAGCGCGCTCTTGGGACAAGGCTATGTCGTGGCCAGCCTGGAATACCGCTTCAGCCAGGACGCCGTGTTCCCGGCGCAAATTGAAGACTGCAAGTCGGCCGTCCGCTGGTTGCGGGCTCACGCCGGCGAGTACGGTTACGACCCGAAGCGCGTCGCGGCTTGGGGGGCCAGTGCCGGCGGGCACCTTACGGCGCTGCTGGCGACGACCGGCTCGAGCAGGGAATTTGATGTGGGCGAAAACCTCGATCAATCGAGTGCGATCCAATGCGGCATCGACTTGTTTGGCCCCACCGACTTTCCCGAGTGGAAGGCGCCAAGCACGATCCCCATGATCCAGCGGACCGGCTCCGGCTCCGTGCTGGTCCAGCTCTTGGGCGGCCCGGTCGACGAGAAGCAGGATCTGGCCCGACGAGCCAGTCCAGTAACGTGGGTCAGCAAGGATTCGGCGCCGTTGTACATCATGCACGGCACGGACGATCCGCTGGTTGGTCTGGACCAGAGCGAGCGACTCGCCGACAAACTCAAGGCGGCCGGTATCGAAGTGACTCTCGACGTGGTGAAGGGCGGTGGACATGGCGGCAAGGGGTTTTTCGCCGACAACCGACCGCAACGGGTCGTCGAGTTTCTCAACCGTCATCTGGCGCAACCGTAAACCACCGGTCTCTTCGCCGAAGAAACTGCCGCGATATGAGCGAGTCCGGACCGCTATGCCCTTCCCCTTACAGATCATTCCGGTGATCGATCTGCAACACGGGATGGTTGTTCGCGCCGCGGGCGGACGACGCCATGAATATCGTCCGTTGGTCAGCAAGTTGGCCGACGATGCCCAGCCCGTTACGGTCGCGCGGCGCTGGCCCGCTTGAACTTCCGCGTGGCCTATGTTGCCGATCTGGACGCCATTGGGGGCGCGGACCCGGCCTGGTCGATCTACGAGACACTCCTGGAGGCCGGCTTGCAACTGTGGGTCGATGCCGGCCTGTCGGACGCCAGCCGAATGCGGGCCTTGGCGGAATTCCATCGGGCCGCGCCGCTGGCCGGCGTCATCGCCGGACTGGAGTCGCTGCCGAGTTGGGACTTTCTGCGGACGATGCACGAGGTCCTGGGCCCCGAGCGATTGTTCTTCAGTCTGGATCTCAAAGCCGGTCGACCCTTGACCCGCTGGCCAGAGCCGCTGCCCAACGCTGAAGAAATCGCCGGCGAGGCCGTGGCTTGCGGGGTGCGGCAGATGATTGTGCTGGATTTGGCCCGCGTCGGTTCGTCGGCCGGGGCCGGCAGCTTGGATCTGTGCCGCGCGATTCACCAACGCTGGCCGGATCTGCGGTTGATTTCCGGCGGCGGGGTCCGCTCGCGCGCTGACCTGGTAGCGCTGGCCGACGCCGGCTGCCAGGGGCGCTGGTCGCCTCGGCGCTGCACGACCGGGAGTTGATCCCGTAGGGCCGGCGGTGCCCAGCCCCACTTTCTTGTTTGAACGAAGAAACGAAGAACATATTCACAACCAAGCCCGCAGCGCAAGCAAGGGAGAGCGATTACCAATGTCCCTTGCTTGCGCTGCGGGCTCCTTCTCCTTCCTCTTCCTTTCCCTGCATTCCTTATAAATACTCTTAGTGTCACGGCCAACGGGGCTTGCGCTTTTCCAGAAAGGCGGCGAGACCTTCGCTGGCGGCTTCCGTGGTACGCGCTGTCGCGCTCGTCGCGGCCCCCGCCGAGAGTAAGGTTCGCAGGTGTTCGCCGATCGTTTCGTTGAGCATCCGCTTCGTCAGTTGCAACGCTTCGGGTGCGCCGGCCGAGAGCTCTTCGGACAGTTGCACGGCCCGAGCCCATACCTGGTCGGGACGGACCAGTTCGTGGAACAGACCGATCCGAAAGGCGTCGGCCGCCGTGATGGTCTTGGAGCTGAGCAACAGGTAGCCCGCCTGGCCGGCGCCGATGCGGAACGTCAATAGCGGCGCCACCATGCCGGCCACGAGGCCGCGGCGCGGTTCGGGCAAGCCGAATGTGGCATTGTCCGCCGCCACCACCAGGTCGCACGCCAGCATCAGGCCCGCGCCACCCGCCATCGCCGGGCCTCCCACGGCGGCAATCAGCGGTTTGGGAAACTGCAGCATCGATTCCAACAGATCGCGGTAGACCACGGCATCGTTATGCCACTGGGGATGTGGATCGGGCTGTTTGCTGGTGGCTAGCATCTCTTGCAGGTCCATTCCGGCGCAGAAGGCCGATCCGCTGCCGGTGATCACCACGGCCCGGACGCGGCGTTCGAGGTGTAGATCGTCCAGCGCTTGCTGTAACTCGGCGAGCAAGGCTCGGGAGAGGGCGTTGCGTTTGTCGGGCCGGTTGAGAATCAAGGTGCCGGTCTGTCCGCGGACGTGAATTTTGACGAGCGGTTCCATAGTTGAGTTGCGTTTAAACTAGGTTTTCGGCATTCGGCAGTTCTAAGTCCAAGATCGCGGTGCCCAACAGTTTACCCTGCGTGTCGATCCGCAGCGATTGGCTGGCCCCACCGGCCAGCACGTCGTAGAGCACGAAATTCAAGGCGCCCAGGCGCGGCAATTCGAAACGGGCGACGTGTCCAACGCCGAGGGGCGCGAAAAACTGTTGCACTCGATCAGGCGTTAGCTCGCGCCGCAGATGGTCGAACGCGGCGTTAGTCTTGGCTATGACCCCGATGTTGGCGTGATTGCCTTTGTCGCCGCTGCGAGCGTGGGCGATGGCGGCCAGGCGGATGGTTTTTGTGGTGGGCATGGTACGGGGGCGGCGGTGTGAATTGGGGATTCAGGGACGCAGTCCCTGAGATTTAGGGGCAATTGTGATATTCGTGGCGTTTGGGCTTGGCGTACTAAACGCTATTAAACCAGCCAGTCGGTGGCGGTTTGGGCTTTGACCTCTGTTTGTAATAATTCGCGGGGGACCAGCGTGGGCCAATAGGCCAGTACTTGCCGCACCGGGCTGCGGCCGGCGGCGTAGCCTGCCAGTCCGGCCGGACCGCTGGTGATCAGCGGAGCGAATTCCTTGGTGAACCGCTCGACGGCGGCTCGGTCGCGATGCTGGACAGCGATCCGCAACACGACTTCGCGCAAATCGTCAGGCACTGTCTTCAAGCTGGGAACCGCGTGCATGGTGGGCACGCCGTCGCCAGCCCCTAACAACTCGACATGAAAATTGTCGAACGTGTAACCGGCGAACTGCAATTTGCCGCGAATGATCTGGCGCAGGCCCGCGCTTTGGCCACGCAATCCCGGCCGTAGACCAGCAACTGACTGCTGGCCATGTAGCCGGCGGCATAAGCCAACGAGACCTTGAGCGTGACGGGAGCCGGCCGCCCCGTGGCGCCCCACACCGTAACCCGGTCGGGCCCGGCCTCTTTCACATCGACGGTGGTAAAGTCGACATCGACGTCGGGCGTCAGATAATGGGCCGGGTCGCCAATCTCGTAGACCAGTTGCTCGATGACCGTTTCTCGATTGACCCGGCCGCCGCTTCCCGCCGGCTTGGTGATGACGCACGATGCGTCGTCGTTTAATTCGGCAATCGGATAGCCGATGTCGGCCAAGTCACCAGGTTGCGTCAGGTTACTGTGCTGCCAATCGATGGCATACCCGCCGGTGACCTGGGCTCCGCATTCGATCAAGTGTCCCGCCACGCTGGCGCCGGCCAGACGTTGCCAGTCGTCCCAGCTCCAAGGAAATTCATGCATGGCCGGCCCGACCGTGAGCGAGGCATCCGCCACACGGCCGGTAATCACGATTCTCCCGCCACGGCCCAGGGCTTCGGTAATGGACGCGGCGCCGAGATAGGCGTTGGCGCTAACGACCGGTTCGGCCAATTCGGCGAGTGGCTGGCCGGTGTCCAGGTTCTCGAATTTGCAGCCAGCGGCTTGCAGCCGCGCAAGCTCGGGAAGAATATCATCGCCGATAACGACGCCGATCGTCGTCTCCGGCAGCCCGGCGTCCGCCAGGAGCCGGGCTGCAGCCCGGGCACAGCTCCGCGGATTCATGCCGCCGGCATTGGTCACGATCCGCAGGCCGCTCTGTGTACGCAGCGCCGGGACGAGGCTCGCTAGAACGTCGAGAAAATCGATCGCAAAGCCCGAAGTCGGATCCTTCGCTCTCTGGCGAGCGAGGATCGAAAGGGTCAACTCGGCCAGATACTCCAAGGTCAAGTAGTCGACCGTGGCGGACTCGACAAGCCGCCGGGCGCGTCCAGATTATCCCCCAAGAAGCCCGCCCCATTCGCTATTCGCACGTTTCTGGCCATTGCGGTGTATTAAGAAATACAAGGAGGATTTGTTTTATAAGCACGGCAGGAAGAGAGGAAAGGAAGAACAGGAAGGAAGAGAACGACGAAAGGTAGGACATCGGCTTGAGCACAACTTCCCATCCTTTCTTCCCTTGGCTCTATCGTTCTTTCCTTGCTTCTCTTCATTCCTGTTTTCCTGCCTTCCGTATAAAAAATTCTTAATTTTCCTTGGGCTATCGACGTTCAAACTTGGAATACACCCAATCGGTAAGGTTCTTGGTCCGCGTGTCGCGTGGCGATTTGTAATGATTGGATGAGTACGTCGCGGGTGGCAGCGGGATCGATGATGGCGTCGACCCAGCCGCGGGCCGCGGCGTAGCGCGGGTCCATCTGGCGTTCGTAGTCCGCCTTAACCCGATCGCGCAGTTCCTGCATCTGGGCCGTGTCGACGGCCTCCCCCTGACGCTCAAGGCTTTTCACCGTAATGTCCAACAGCGTCGAAGTAGCCTGATCCGCCCCCATCACGGCGCAGCGGGCAGTGGGCCAGGCGAAAATCAGCCGCGGATCGAAGGCCTTGCCGCACAGAGCGTAATTGCCGGCCCCAAACGATCCCCCTAGGATCACGGTCAGCTTCGGTACCCGGCTGTTGCTGATCGCACTGACCAGCCTGGCTCCGGCCTTGATGATGCCCGAGCGCTCGCTGTCGCGGCCAACCATGAAGCCGTTGACGTCCTGCAGGAAGACGAGGGGCAGCCAATCCTGATTGCAGTTCATGACAAACCGGGCAGCCTTTTCCGCACTGTCGACGTACAGGACTCCGCCGAACTGGAGCGGCCCGTCGGCCGGCTTGACGCGATGATGCTGATTGGCCACGACGCCCACCGCGAAGCCGCCGAGGCGTGCCGTTCCGCAGACGATCGATTGGCCGAATTCCGGCTTGTATTCGTCGAAGCTGCCGGCGTCGACGAGGCAGTCCAGCAGTTCGCGAACTTCGTAATCGTCGCGCGGATTCGGACTGAGAATCCGAGTGGCGTCGCTCACCGGGCGGCTGGGCTCGACCTGGGCGATGCGAGAGAACGGCGCGGGTGTTTCGGCCGGATCAGGACGGACTTCCGCAAGCAAACGGCGAATACGGGCCAGACAGGCTTCGTCGTCAGGGTCGCGATAGTCAATCGTGCCGCTCACCTGGGCGTGCATGGCGGCGCCCCCCAAGTCCTCGCTGGACACTTCCTGGCCGATGGCACTTTTGACGAGGGCCGGCGCCGCCAGGTACAAGCCGGAACCATCGGTCATGAGCAGCTTGTCACACAACACGGGGAGATACCCGCCGCCGGCAACGCAGTTTCCCATGATCGCCGCGATCTGTCCGAGCCCCGCGGCCGAGATCACCGCGTTGTTGCGAAAGATGCGGCCGAAATCGTCTTCGTCAGGAAAGACGTCCTCTTGCAACGGCAGGAAGACACCGGCCGAATCGACCAGGTAAACCAGCGGCAGTCGGTTCTGCATGGCGATCTTTTGTGCCCGCAACACCTTCTTGGCCGTGGCGGGAAAGAAGGCGCCGGCCTTCACGGTGGCATCGTTGGCGATGACCATGTGCCTGCGGCCGGAGACCATGCCGACGCCGCACACCACGCCAGCCGCGGGAGCCCCGCCCCAGGCCGAGTACATATCCCAGCCGGCCCACAGGCCGATTTCCAACCAGGAGGAGCCAGTGTCCAGTAAGCGCTCGACGCGTTCCCGAGCGGTCAGGCGGTGCTTGGCATGCTGCCGCTCGATAGCGGTCGGGCCGCCGCCGAGCCTCAGGGCTTCTTCTTGGCGCTGCAATTCGGTGGTCACCGCTTCCCAGGAAGTAATGGTCGAGCGAGAGGCCATAAGACGAATGGATCTTGTCGCGAATTAAAGAAACGAGATGAATAAGCGTTTATTTCAAGATCTTTTTGCGGGCTCACACGTAGAAGACCTGCGGAGAAGAGAGGGCCGGCGCAAGCTGGAACGCCGGCTCGACACTGCCGGAAACGGAGGCCGCAGCAGGGCCCATTTCGGGGCGCGGTCCCGCATCAAATGTATCCGGCCACGCGGCCTGGGACGAGTCGTAAATCCAGCAACAGTTTTTTCAGGCCTTGCTTGCTTGACCCCGTATAATGCGGACAGACAGAACAACTCCAACGCGGCGAGCAGCCGTGAGAAGTCAAACCATGACCGTACGAAGCCGGATGCCGTCCGAGGAACCGCATCCGGGTTAAAGCCACTCCACCCCCTCCGGGGCTGCACTGACGCAGTCCCCCCATACCGCCTGGCGCGGTCCATCTGAGTTTCCGTGGCGCGACGCGTGCTTTTCCCAGCAATGACGCGAGAAGACGACGGTCGTGTCCCGCCAATGTTGATCTCTTGCATCATGTAGCGCCGGCAAGGGATCAGCTGTTTGCCTTATCACATCTACCGTAACTGGTTGCTGACAAATCATTTCCGAATGATACCCGCATTGCCGCCCGAAGCATTGGCACCTTAGGTGCATAGCTTCGCGTCGCAAGCCAAGCATTGGTTATTTCACGTCGTCCGCCTCGTGTTCGTCTCTCCTTGAAGGGGTCGCAAGTTGTCAAAGATTAGCCGCAAGACTGTTTCTCAGAAACTCATGGGCTCCCGCAGTGCCATCGGTGCCGGCCGCCGCCTGGCGGTCGCGAGCAATGCCGGGTACACGTCGCCGCGCAAGTCCGAAGGCGATGTCGCCGCTTTGCCGAGGGCGAAAGGCCGCTTGCCCAAGGCCGAGTTAGAGATCGAACGCGTCGAACTCGAATTGGACGACCTCGACGACGAGGTCGCGCCCGTGGTGGCGTCTGAGGAGGTGAGCGAGTTCGACGACGCGGAAGAGTCCAACTTCGGCGATGCCAGCGAGGGGAGTGCCTGCATCGACGATCCGGTGCGGATGTATCTGATGCAAATGGGCGAGATCCCACTGCTGACCCGTGCCCAGGAAGTTCTCTCCGCGAAGTGCATCGAAAAGACTCGCACGCGTTTTCGCCACAGCATGCTGGCCAGCGACTTTTTGCTGCAAGGGGCGGCCACCTTGCTGGAAAAAGTCCGCGACAGCGAGCTGCGGCTCGATCGGACCATTGAAGTGTCCGTGACGAACGTTCAGGAAAAGAAACAGATCTTGAAGCGGCTTGGTCCCAACCTGACCACCCTGCGGCATCTGCTGCGGCAAAATCACCGCGACTTCCACCTTGCCGTCAGCAGAAATCAGCCGGAGCAACTCCGGCATGAAGCCTGGCGACGTCTCATTCGCCGGCGGAATAAGGCTGTCCGCCTGGTGGAAGAGCTGAACCTGCGCACTCAGCGTTTGCAGCCGCTGTTGGATCGGCTAAACGAGATTTCGAAGCACATGCAATTGCTGCGCGTGCAAATTGCCGAGGCCGAGAGGGGCATCAACGGCTGCGGGAACGTGATTACCTTGCGAGCCGAGTTGCGATATCTGATGCGAATCACGCTGGAAAGTCCCGCCACCCTGGCGCGCCGCATGCAACGCACGACGGAATATCAACACGAATATGACGCCGCGAAGCGGGAACTGTCGGCCGGCAACTTGCGACTGGTTGTATCCATCGCCAAACGCTATCGCAACCGTGGCCTGAGCTTCCTGGACTTGATCCAGGAAGGCAACACGGGATTGATGCGGGCCGTCGACAAGTTCGAGCATGCCCGCGGCTACAAGTTTTCGACCTACGCCACCTGGTGGATCCGGCAAGCCATTACCCGGGCAATCGCCGATCAGAGCCGGACGATTCGGGTGCCGGTCCACATGATCGACGCCATGACTCGGGTACGCAACGTGACCCGCGACCTGGTGCAGTTGAACGGTTGCGAACCGAGCGTGGAAGACACTGCCGCGGCAGCCGGCCTGTCGGTGGACGACACTCGCTGCATCCTCAAGATGGCGCGTCAACCCCTCTCGCTCGACCAGCCGGTCGGCGACCACGACGACAGCTACTTCGGCGAGTTTCTGCAAGATCACCGCGAGGACGATCCGTTGTACGACGTCAATCAGCAGTCGCTCAAGGCTCGACTGGCTGAAGTCTTGCAGGGATTGAACCACCGTGAACGGGAAATCCTTCGACTGCGATATGGCCTGACCGACGGCTATGCCTACACGCTGGAAGAAGTGGGCAAGATCTTTTCGGTCACTCGCGAGCGCGTTCGCCAGATCGAGGCCAAGGCCGTTCGGAAATTGCAGCAACCCTACCGCAGCCGGGAACTGCTCGGCTTCCTCGACCTGACGGATCAACAACAGTTGGAAATGGCCGGAGGATCGCCCGCACTCAACACGTAGACATGTCAGAAAGAGTTTCCATAAGGAATGCCGGAAGTCACGAGAAGGACCGAAAGACGTGCCTGCCACCCACGCCTGTCCTTCCTCTCCTGGCTTCCGGCATTCTTTTCTCTGCTAATTATTGCCGGCGGGCCACCAGCAAGGACGCGTCGTCGTCCGCTGATGAGAGTGGGCCAAGCTTCGGGCGCCGGGCAGCCAGCGTCGTGGCAAAGGTGCTTTGCAACCAGCCCGTCAGTGCTTGCGCCGCCACTTCGTTGCCGGCTTCGTTCCAATGCCAGCCCTGGTGGACATAGGGCTGTACCGGGCACAATCGCAGGGCCGGCAACAGATCGAACAAGGGGACTTTTCGATCGGCTGCATAAGCCGCCAACCGACGCTGCGGCAGTTCCATGTCCACGTCCGTCAGACTGCAGCCTTCGCGTCGGCAGACGGCGTCGAGCAGCGGCCGGTTCGTTTGCAGCGGGCTGGGGACGATCACCAGCGCCAACGGAATATTCGCCCGGCGGCAACCCTCCGTCAGATCGTCGAGGTATTTCATTGTGGTCTTCCAGCGCCGTTGCATAGCGACATTGATCGGCTTACGGCAGACGATCAATTGGGGTCCGCAGGCGGCGACGTACGCATCCCAATCGTCCGCCGACTGGCTCGCCGCGCGCTGCAGCGGACCGAGATTGCCGCTGGTTTTTGCGGTCGGCCCATCGGTTTTTTCCATCGGCAAGCCGGCGCAGTGCCGCATCAGACGCGGGATGCTCAGCGAGCGCCAGTCGAACAGGCTTGGCCGTTGCGGTTCGCCCACAATGTCGTCGGCGATCGAAACAAACGTCAGGACCAGATCCGGTTCCAGCTGACGTGCTTGTCGAATCCCTTGACTGGCATATTCCCGCGGGCCTGCCTGGGGCGCACTAACATTGAAGACTTTGATCGCCGGCAAGGCCGACTCCAATTGTGCCAAAGCGCCATGCGGACTGGCGGCAGCCAGCGCGACTTCATCCCCCATCACCGCCACGCGAAAGCCCGACCGTCCCGCGGAGCTGGTCGCAATCTGCTGTCCATTGGCCAGGGGTGTGACCGATTCGCTTGGTTTGATATTCGCCAAGCTCCCGTCGAATGGTTCAGGCGCGGCCAGGATGCCGGCTCCCACAGCCATCCGCTGGCTCGTAGCGACAATTCACCCACGACCCCCACCAACAGAGCGATATATAGAAATCGGGCAAACCGCCGCGGGCCACATCCGTGCAAGATCCGGCGCCAACGATCGATCGTTTCAGGAGGGGCGGTGAACGGCAGCAATAACACGGTGAACCAGGCCATGGCACCGGCTGCAAAGACATAAGGGGCAGTCGGCCCCGGTCCTGTGGCCAACGCCACGATATAACAGAGCACCAGACCAGAAAACAATTGACGCAACAACCTGCCCGCGAGCATCCGCAGCGGAATCGCCAGACAGTTTGCCAGCCGGACAGTTTGTTTCTGCCGCCGGGCTAGCGGCGTCTGGCGCCATGCAATGTTTGCTTGAATGCCGGCCGTGAGCAGCAAGAGGGCTGCGGCCAGCGTGTAGAGAACCTCATGCAGCTCGCTACGTTGTTGATGCAGCAGAGTAACAATTCCGCCGCTCAGCGTGGCTATGGCCAACAGCATGACCAAGGCGGGAAGTCGCCAGGGAGCGACCGACGGACGCAACGACGGTGCCGCGAGTAGGGTACGCACAATCTACCTCCTTGCCTGCGCTCGGCAAACCGGCCGCACCGCGCCCGAGATAGCCAGGATCAATGAGGTAACTTCAGAGCAGCAGGCGGTCAGTATTGCCAACGTCTTCCATGACACCACCCGAAGCACCGCACCTTATAGCCGAAATCTTCTTCGGCGTTAATGTCAGCATGCTTCGGCCGCCGTCAATCAACTCGCAGCTCTCCATCGATTAACATCGAAAGATAGACTGCAATCAGATGACGGCTTCTTAAGTAAATCCCAAAAAAACATCACTCTTTACCACACAAACACAGACCCGCGTCCTGGCTGAAGGGTTCGGCCAGAACCCAGGACAAGTCTTCGGAAATCGCGCTTTCGCGCGGGTTCATGAATATCCAACCGTCACTTAACAAACGGGGTTCCTAGTCAGCTACGGTGCCGCCGAGTCGAGCAGTCGATGCCACAAGTCTCGCCACAATCGCCGACAAAACAGGGTTTTCAATGATCTGATACCCTTGCTTCGCAACGTTCATGCCAATTAGCGAGCGTTCCAGCGGCCAAACGCCGTCGGGCTCTCGGGGTGACGGTTTTGTAGACCCTCCAAATGTCACACCAGGCAAAGTTCAACACGCTGGGGCGTCCGCAGTACCAAGCTGGACGCCGCGGATCTGATGTGGGAGTCGGGGGGCAGTAAGCAGTAAATTGATGAGCAAGGAAAGGTGAGGCGAGGGAACGCTGGGTCGCGTTCTTAGCTCATTATACGCGCGCACCGCAGAAAGGAATTGCCGAGTGCTACCCCAAGTTAAAGAGTTGGAGGCCGATTTTCGGAATTTCGAGTCCGAAATCGATGGTAAGTCCAATGTTGATGGGGTGCGGGTCGTGGGCAGGCGATGTAGTGAAGACCTAGGTCGTTGAATGTGGCCTCAGGCTGTGCGATTCTGTTCGCGATGACTGATCGCGAGTGAGGGATCGCTCATGTTTCTCAGGCGTTACGAGCGGCGGAAGAATGGCAAGCCGCATACGTATTGGGCGTTGGCCGAGTCGTATCGCACGGCTCAAGGCTCGCGGCAACGCGTCGTGGCCTATCTGGGCGAACTGAGTGCGGACGAGCAGGACGGCTGGACGCGGCTCAGTTCGCATCTCAACGGGGAAGTGAAAACGCGGCCGCAACGGACGCTCTTCGATCCGCCCCGCCGTGACGAACGGCGAGACGACGAGCCGCTGCTGGTGAAACTCAGCAGCATTCGGCTGGAACGCACGCGCGATTTCGGCGATATCTGGCTGGCCTGGGGATTGTGGCGGCTGCTGGAGTTGGACCAACTGCTGGAGCGGTTGATCGAGCCGGGGCGTGAAGACGTATCGTGGGCCACGATCGCGGCGATTCTGGTCATCGCCCGTTTCTGCGAACCGTCGAGCGAGTTGCACATCGCCGACACATGGTATCGCCGCACGGCGCTGGACGAGTTGCTGGGCGTCGCGGCGGAACAAGTTCACACCGACCGCTTGTACAAGGGTCTGGATCAACTGCTCCCGCACAAGGAAGCGTTGGAAAAGCATTTGCGGCAGCGACTTGGCGAATTGTTCGAATTGAAATGCGACCTGCTGCTTTACGACGTGACCAGCACCTACTTCGAAGGCGAGATGGATGGCTGTCCGCTGGCCCAGCGGGGCTATTCGCGCGATTCCCGCGGTGATCGGCCGCAGGTTTGCATCGGACTGGTCGTGACGGAGGAGGGCTTTCCCGTGGGCTACGAGGTCTTCGCCGGCAACACCCACGATTCGAAGACGGTGCAGGAAATCATCGAATCGCTGGAGAAAAAGCACGGCTCGCTGAATCGGGTGTGGGTCATGGACCGCGGCATGGTCAGCGAAGCGAACTTGAAGTTTCTGCGCGAGCGTGGCGGGCAGTACATCGTGGGAACGCCCAAGGCGATGCTGCGGCAGTTCGAGCAGCACTTGACCACACAAGACTGGACGACGGCTCAGGCGGGCGTCGAGGTGAAGCTTGTGCCTGGCCCGAGCGGAGACGAGACGTTTCTGCTGGCCCGCAGCGCCGATCGGCGCGCCAAAGAGTTGGCGATGCACGAGAAGTTCACCGCGCGCATGGACGAGGGATTGCAGAAGATGCAGGCGGCCGCGGAAGCGGGCAGACTCAAGGACGAAGCGACGGCCGGCGAGCGGCTGGGCCGGTTGAAACAGCAGAACTGGCGCCGTCGCACGCTTTTGACGTGAAGATCAAGAAACTGGCCACGCCGCGCGGCAAGCAACGCTTGGACATCACCTGGCAGCGCAACGCGAAATTCGGCGACTGGTCGCAGCTTGCCGATGGTTGCTACTTATTGCGCAGTAATCTACAAGGCGTCGACGCCGCGACGTTGTGGAAGCGCTACATCCAACTGACGGAAGCCGAAGGGGCCTTTCGGATCACGAAAGACGAGTTGGCGATCCGCCCGATCTGGCATCAGAAAGAAGACCGCGTAAAAGCCCACATCCTGGTCTGCTTCCTGGCCTACGCCATGTGGAAAACGCTGGCCGGCTGGATGCGGAACGCAGGCTTGGGCGACGCCCCGCGAACGCTGCTGGAAGAAATGGCGAAACTCAAAAGTGGCGACGTGACGCTCGCCGCCAGATCCCCGCGCGATGGGCAGCAACGACAAATCACCCTGCGCTGCGTGACGGAACCGGACGCCGGCCAGTCGGTTCTGCTCAATCGCCTGGGACTCTCGCTACCACGCCGCCTCCGCCGCCTCGACACCATGATCCAATTGTAGTGAAATAAACCTGCCCAAATCGCACCTAACTCCTTTGCCGAACGTCAAAACTCTTTAACTTGGGCTACCATGCGGCAAACCGCAGTTTGCGAATGCATGAATCCGCGGCCCTCGCGTGGCGGCGTTCGGCGGAAGGAAACTTGCCCTGAGGGGATGCTAGCGGCTTGCGCCGCTGTCAGGCTTCCTCGCCGCTGGCGGGCTGCAACGACACGGCCCGCAAAACGGCCGCGGTGGCCGGCGACTTATTCAGCACGTAGAAGTGGATGCCGGGGATGCCGCTGTCGATCAGTTCTTGAACCTGGCGCGTGGCAAACTCCACACCGACTTGGAACTGTTGGTCGGCATCGTCGCCGACGGCTTTGAGAGCCTGGGCCAGTTCCGCCGGCATACCGGCTGCGCACATGCCCGTGATCCGCTGCACCTGGGCGAAATTGGTGACCGGCAAGATGCCGGGAACAATCGGCACCGTGATGCCGAGTTGCAGACATTCCCGGCGGAAACGAAAGAAGTCGGCGTTGTCATAGAACAATTGGGTAATGACGATGTCGCCGCCGGCCGCCACCTTGCGCTTCAGGTTCGCCAGGTCGGCCGCGGGGCTGGCTGCTTCCTGATGGGTTTCCGGATAACCGGCCACCGCAATGCCGAATTGCGGAAACTCGCCACGCACCAGCGCGACCAACTCGCTGGCATAAGCGAGCCCGCCATCGACTGGCTTGAACTGACTCTGACCGCGCGGCGGATCTCCGCGCACCGCCACGATGTTGTCGACGCCGTGCGCCGCGGCTTCGGCCAGATAGGCTTTCAGTTCGTCGACCCGAGAACCGACACACGTCAGATGGGACGCCACGGGATAGCCGTAACGACGATGCACCTGCTCGACAATCTCCAGAGTCTTATCCCGAGTGGAGCCCCCCGCGCCATACGTGCAAGTGATGTAGCTAGGGCTGAACTCCAATAGCTGTTCCAGGTGGCGATACAGTTCTTGCTCGCCGGCCGGCGTCTTGGGGGGGAACAGTTCAAAGGACAGCCCAAACTTGCCGGGGCCGTAGGCCGCTGAAACCTTCATGGTTGCGCGTCTCAATGCCGACTAGGTATGTTGACATAACAACCTGGAGCCGACTCAGACAGCCAGGCGTGCCCCACAAGTATAGGGCATATTTTATTGAGAGACAGACGCGTTCTGTGTGAAGGCTCCCTGCCGTGTGATCGCGTCCACAGCCTCAAATCTGCTCGAATCTCTCGCTTGGGAGATGTGGCAATACGACGGTGCGCGGTCCTGTTTTCGGCAGGGGATTGACCATGGGCTCTGGAGACGTAAACTCAAGGATTCCGACTCGCCGGAGTGGCGGAATGGCAGACGCGCCGGACTCAAAATCCGGTACTCGCAAGGGTGTGTGGGTTCAAGTCCCACCTCCGGTACTCTTAAATACCAATGACTTACGGCGAAACCTTGCCTCGCCCGGCGCTCCTATAATAGGACGCCGGTGCCTCATAAGTGCCTCATAGGGCCTTCATGTGTCGCCGTGTGGCAAACGGTCGGGATGTTCCCGACCGAGTTGCATAGACCAGATGTCTAGCCACACGGAGTCTCGTGAAATGGCCAATCTCGGCAATAAGGATGGCGTCTTCGTCGTCCGGTTCCGGTATCAAGGGAAAGAGTACAAGCGCTCCCTCAAGACCCGCAGCGAGGATGCCGCCAAGGCGGCGCTGCACGTCGTGGAGCTAACGGTTCACCGGCTGCACACCGGCCAATTGCAAAACCGCGACGGGGTCGATCCGGGCGACTTTATCGTTAGCGGCGGCACATGGTCGCCGCCGCCCGTGCCCAGGGCCCCTCTGCTGTTTCCTACGACGGCAAAGCTTATCGAGCGTTACTTGGCGGCCAAGGAGCACGAGATCGCTGAAAGCTACCGCAGTGCCCAGCAAACGCACCTCAAACACCTGAAGGAGTTCTTGGGGAAGGTAGCCGATCAACCGTGCAACCAAGTGACCCGCACCGTGCTGGAGAACTTCCTGCGAGATCGCAAGAAAGTGCGTGACGGCCAGACCGTCAACCGCCAGCGAGTCACGCTCAATCTGTTCTACAGGTGGGTCGTGCTACAGGAAGACGTTCCCCCGTTTCCCTTCCCGGCAGAAAAGCTGCCTCGATTCAAGGGCTCGCGTGACCGAGATCCGTTCAAGACGGTTACCGAGATCGAGGCCGTCGTCGCTCGGGGCGGGCTTGAAGCAAAGCAAGAATTAAACGCTTGGGAGGCACTGTATCTCGATCCGACCGAGATCGCTGGGTTGCTAGCGTTGGTACGGTCCCGAGCCGATGACTTCATGTCGTTCTTGCTGCACGCAATTCCTGCCTATTCGGGCATGCGTCGAGGGGAGTTATTACGGCTCCAGTGGGGTGATGTGGACTTGGTACACGACTACATCATTGCGCGCAGCCGCAAGCAATCCCGGACCAGGCAGGAGGTCAGCCGCCGCATTGATCTGCACCCCGAACTTAAACAGCATCTGATCGACTGGCAACGGCAGCGACCGCACGGTCAATTATTGTTGAGTCTGGCACCGTTTTGGCAGTCGCTCGGTGTCGGCCGGGCGAATGGTCTATTCTGGCAGCCGTTACGCGGAACTAAGTGGTGCCTAGACAGCAAGAAGAACTGGTTCAAGCTGGGCTTCCATACGTATCGTCACAGTTTCGCATCGAACCTGGCGGCCGCTGGCGTCGACCACCGGATAATCGACGAGTTCATGGGGCATACGACCCGGGAGATGCAGGCTCGCTACCGGCATCTGTTCCCCAAGAACCGTCGTTCGGCGATCGAGTGCTTTTCGTTGGCCGATCCGAAGACAACCGAAGCGGAGGTTACCCCGTTGCCAACCTGATCTGAACCGAGCAAATGGCGTTCGCCGTGGAGGAGGGCATGATTGAAATCGAACCGCAGCTCTGGGATGGCAGCCATCTTGGGTCTGGTCCTTGGGCTCTCTACCTATGCGAGTCGCAATCGCAAGGTGCGAGCGACCTGGGTACGTTACTGTTTGCTGCCCTGAGCAACGGCCAATCGTCACGCATATTGCTGCGGGACCAATGTGCCGATTTCCTGCGATTACATGCCGACCAGACGCTAATTTGTTGCGACGCGGCAAAGACCCATTGGCTGCTTCACGAGTGCTTCGAGCAGTCGCAGCATCCCGAAGACATGGAACTGCTCTGGAATTTCACGCGAGACTTTCGATTAGTTGACGTTAGCCTCCTGGACCAGGAGGTTCGTCGCATCCAAGGCGATGGTTTTCCTCCGTTGCGAGACTCGCTCAGTCGACTAGCTGGAAGGCATATTGGGCTGTCCATTCCCGGCCAGCAGGAGTTTCAGTGTCGGCTGGGATCCGAGATTCCGAAGTGCGCCAGCAAACTTGAGCAGGAACGGACGCTACTGCCGCTGCTTGCGGCTCTTGCTATCTGGAGGATTTATGAGCAGCTTCTGATCAACGCACGAGGAATGGAGACCGAGGTAGCCGTTCAAGATGAGGCCCGCTGGTCGATAGAGAGCTACCAGAAACCCCCTCGTCTGCCGTGGCCGCGCCGCAAAACACAAGAGAGCCACGAAACAGCGGCTAAGTCGCCCCCGTCCACCCCATCTACAGCGCCACCTAATTTCCGTTCGCGGGGTCCCCTGGGGACCGGAATGGACGTCTGCGCTGCGATCGCGTTGTTTGCCGTCCATCGTAATGGCCTACGGATTAAAGTCGACGGGCGAGCAGGCGTATCCAATCTCGTGGCCGAGAAATATCGGAAAGCCGCGACTGTCTTGCGTGCGAACCGGCAAGCGGCCGGACCTCTTCCCGTGGGGGAGAGCCTTCCTTCGGGCACTTTCCAGCAAGAAACAAAAAGCTTGCTGGAGATTTACAAGGCGATTACCAATCCGAACAAACGGTCCAAGCTGCTAAACGGCTGGTG
This sequence comes from uncultured Planctomycetia bacterium, assembly GCA_963807715.1. Lineage (GTDB taxonomy): Bacteria > Planctomycetota > Planctomycetia > Pirellulales > PALSA-1355 > CAWECK01. Next base: position 20,928 of record CAWECK010000002.1, on the reverse strand, counting down.
GGAACCTTCTCCGCTTCCCGATTTCAAAACTGGTTCGTTGGCTGATCAGATTTGGCAACTTGGCGTCTGGCGCATTATCGATCCGGATCTTGCAGCGTTCGCTGATCTTGCGGTTGCGACGGAAACCTGGATCTGGCTGCAGTCCGCGGCCGATGGTGAAATCGTGAGACCTCGCTATGATGCGCACGGACCAATCCGTGCAATACGTCCCTCTTTTTCCTTGTTGAACGACCTAAACACCCCCTGCTTTGAGCCGCGGTCCGGATATCGATTCTTGGTCTTGGAAGCGATCGATTTGCCACTCTCATGTCTTATCGTGCTTTACCGTTCGTGGCGTCCGTATTTCACGTTGTATGACGATTTCGCGCAGGACGCGGATCCCATAAGGCGGTGGACAGAAAGACTTCGAGATGAATCGCAACGTTACTTTGGTCCACATCATGTCCGGGAGTTTTGGCAAGCGAACACTCATCGCGAGGCTGCGTGGTGGATAGAGGTCACTCGGCGATTGCTTGAAGTGCTTCCCTTGGGCCTGGAATCGCAACAACGCGACGCAATGCTCCGAAACTCCGTAAGCCTGGAAGACATTTCGTTACCGCATTGGAAGCATTTGGTCGCCGCGTTTATGCGGGTGTCGTGGGAGTTGCGCGACTTCATGGGGGAACGCCACGTCGACGCGCTCCGAGTCAGCCTCGGCATCGAGGAATCGTCGCTTGGTATTCCAATCGATGAGGAAGTGGCACGACATCCAGATAACCTAACCCGACACGATGCGCCAAACTTTCGCCCAGACCGGCAAATCGTCGGTCTAGACAGGCAGGATTTGCTGCAATTTATGGATGCGCGGCAAATCAAGCATGAAATACTGGAGGAAATTCGCGAAGGCCGTGCGCATCCCGTGGACTTGACCAAGATGCGGATCCGAACTGCGACTGGCCGCCTGACGGGCCGATGGCAGCTACCGGATGCTCGTCGTCAGGCATGGGAACTACTGATCAGCGACGTGTTCAAGCGACTGGCCTTCCGGATCGTCGCAGCGGGCCATCGCGTCGTTGCTGCGGATGGTCATACGCTGGTGATCGAGACGACCCACGATGCTGCGCCCCACGATGCCGAGACTAGCGTCGCTAACGTCTGCCGCAATGTGGGCGTTGAGATACTTGGCGTCGTGTCGTTGCTGTACCGCACCTCATGGTGCAACGAGTGGCCGACAAAAAAGCTGACCATTTCCGCGTGAGACCTTTGACCGATGCATCAGCGTAGGGCGACCGCCGATAACGACACGTAGTCGTATTGTTTGGCGCCCGTTGATTGGGTATATTGGACTATGTGATGGCTAGGCTGCTCTGCCCTGCACGGCGGCTGACAAGCGCACGGCGCTGCCATTTCAGTGTTCGGAGATTCTACCCCGAACGCTCAGCCAACCGCTTGTTAATTGGGGGCCGGTCCAGGATCGGTTCTCGCGGTTGGTGTTTGTTTGCATCGTTCTGATGCAAGCCTTCCCTTGGTTCGGCTCCCCAGATTTGTCGCCGTTGCGTGCTATTTCGGCGCAGCGAATGAAAAGGGGCATCCCATGCACACCAATCTAGCCAGTTCAATCGACGGGAACGGGGCCACCGTTTCGCCAGAGTTATTTGCTTCGCTCGCTCGTTTGGAGTCAAAGATCGATGACCTTAGAGCGACCCTTGCGCAGAAACGCAAAGCCCTGTACACCGTGGCCGAGTTCGCGGCACTGACCGGACGAGCGCCCTATACGGTACGCAGATGGATTACGGAAGGCCGCCTGAAGGCAACTCGCGTGCAAGGTACCGGGCCGCGGGGCCGGCTGCTCATCGCGAACACGGAAATCGATCGCCTGATGGCTGATGGCTTGGCGGGATCTGTCCCAGCAATGGCGCGAAGAGAACCGCGTTGAGAATTATGAGCTAGCTCGCAACAACAACGAAAAAACGATGCCCGCTGGAGCAGACCAACGGGCACCGCAATACAAAAAACACCCCACAGCCAAGCGGAGTGAACCTGAACATGAGTATACATAATAATAGCCAGAAACAAAAGTCGAATGCGAAGACATCGCAGAAGAAAAAGGGCAGGACGACCGGTCAGCCCGTCGACGCGGCTGCAATCGCCTCGCCCGTAATAAGAGTGAAGGTGGGCGACGCGTGCCACCGAGTTACACCGGAAACCCTGGACGATACTGAGGAACTGACGAAGCTCATAGTGGCGGGCAATGATGACAGCGGAGCCACGAAAATTTACCTGGACGACCTGCTACGTTTCGCGGATGAGCAGCGCTTTCGCTCGCTTGATTTTGCATCGAAGTTCGTAGGCGCATCATTTGTCGTGGCAAAGAAAAAGCACGAACAATTACTCGATGCCGTTTTGCATCTGCCGTTCGATAATAGCTACCTGGATACCTACGCGAAGGGCAAAGCAGCCCTATTGGAGACGGCAGTTCTGTGCTATCCGGCTGCGCTTGAAGCGTGCGCTTCGCAGATCCACAAGCGGCTGAAAGAAGCAGGGGTAACTGGCCTTCGCACCCAGGATTTGGTCAGCGAATGTCGCAAAATCCAACGTCAATTGCAACGCAATAAGAAGGAACCCGACGCCGAGATTGCCGCCGGCAAGGTTCACGAACACTACCCCAATGCTCCGGTCAGCGCGGATGCTGTGATCCCTGCCGGCTGGCGGGTCACGGAGGACGGGATTGAAAAAATCGTGCCGCCTGACAAAGCGCAAGTGATCATCCAGCCCGCCTTCTTGTCCGAACGAGGCGTCGACATTCAACGCAACACTGAAATGATGACGATCACATGGCGGCGCGACGAAAAGTGGATGTCGCGATCCGTGGATCGAGGGCAGCTTGCCGATTCTCACAGAATCCTTGCTCTGGCCGACTCCGGCTTGGCTGTCACCAGCAACAACGCCAAGCACGTCGTCCAGTTTCTCGACGACTACGAAGCCGCCAACCTGGAGCACTTGCCGGCTATCCGCGTGACCGCACGTATGGGATGGCAGGGAGAGGATGGTGAGGATGGGTTTTTGTGGGGACGGACGTTGATTACCGGGGCCGACGAGGGCGACGGCCCTCCTACCATCCGGTTTCATTCGGTCGAAGCGGGCGTCGATCAACTCGCAAACGGCCTCCACAGCAAAGGCACCCTGAACAAATGGCTCGCAGCGCTCGACGGCCTTGAACATTATCCGCGCGCCCTCTTGGCACTTTATTGTTCCTTTGCTGCAGCAATTCTCGGGCTACTGAAAGCCAAGAATTTTGTTTTCGATCTGGCCGGCCAGACCTCGATCGGTAAGACGGTTGCTTCGGCGTTGGCGGCCAGCGCATGGGGCGACGCGGAGGAGAACGAGCATGGAAGCATGTTGAGCACCTGGGAATCCACGGCCGTGTGGCGCGAGCGGGCCGCCGAGATCCTGAACAACATGCCGCTGATCCTTGATGATACGAAAAACGTGCGATTCCCTGATGACATCGCAAAGACCGTCTATGCGTTTTGCCAGGGCCGTGGCCGTGGCCGTGGAACGGTCAATGGTATTGCGCACCAGGGAGCGTGGTCCAGCGTACTTATCAGCAACGGCGAACAGCCTCTATACAGCTTCACGAAGGACGGCGGCACGCGTGCCAGAATTCTTTCTCTGTGGGGGTCGCCGTTCGGCTCCGCCAGCCCGGAGAACGGCCAGTTCGTCACCACGCTGGTCGGCAAGTTGAAATCGAACTACGGCCACGCGGGACCAGCGTTCGTTCGTTTTGTGGCAGCCAACTCCGACCAGTGGAACGAATGGCGAAAACTGTTTCGGCAGGGTGAGAAACATTACCGGAAACAGGCAGGGGAGAACACCGTCGCTGGACGTATGGCGGCTCATCTCGCGGCGATCGATGTCACCTCTCGGATCGTCCACAAAGCGCTGGAAATCCCGTGGGAATGGATTGACCCCATTGCACCGCTCTACGACGAGCTGACCAGCCAGTCGGCCGACGCCGATCAATCAGCGGCGGCCCTCCGACATGTGTACGAATGGGCGTGCGGTCATCGGGACCGCTTCTGGTGTCCCAATTCGGCGTCGCGAGATGAACCACCAGGTGGTTGGATAGGACACTGGCAGAAACAATCTGCGGCGCTACCGAACACGAAGAAGAAAAAGAAGTCGTGGTCCTACATTGGGTTTTTGCGTCCCGAACTGGAAAGGCTTCTTTGCGACGCCGGGTTTGAACCGAAGTCGATCGCTCGGCAATGGCTAGACCGGGGTTGGCTGTTTACCTCACCGGAGACGAACTGCGAGCGGACGACCAAGAAAATGAGGCTCGGGTCGCAAACGGTGCAAATGGTTGTCGTGCGTAAGCAGGCGTTAATCGAGATTGGAGAGATGGATGAAAAATGATGGGAACGATGGGAACTGATATGGGAACCAGTCGATCGGGATTAAATTCGGAGAAAGAAGGCATTTAAGTTAAATGATATTAAAAAGTTCCCAAGTTCCCATTTTTATAATATTCCTTAACACAATCTCCCCTCCCACACACAAAAAAGAAAGTGCGTGGGAGAGAACAAAAGAATACGCCCCCTATACCCCTGAAAAAAACTGGGAACTTGGGAACCCGGTCAGAATGGGATCGGAATCAGCCATGCAAAAGAATTCCAAATCCTCGTCCAAGCGAGCCGCCAAACTGCTACGAGTGCCCGAGCCGCCAGCGCCCACGAAGCTTGCGGTCTACCGCGCCGCCAAAGCGTACAAGAACAGCGGACTCTCCCTGATCCCGATCCGTGCCGATGGCACCAAAATGCCCGCGTTCATTCTGCTGCCCGCCATCTGGGACGAACTCAACTGGAAAGTAACTCGCCCTTGGAGTGGCTACCGCGAGCATCGCCCCAGCAACGCCGAACTGCGAGCCTGGTTTCGCGATAGCCAGGGCGAATACGGCATCGCCATCCTCGGCGGCGCGATCAGCGGCGGCCTGGAAATCCTCGATCTCGATAACTGGGATGTTGTCGGTCCTTGGCTGCGGCTTGTTGAGGGAGAAGCTCCGGGCCTGCTGGACGAACTGGTCCTGGTCCGCACGCCGCGACCTGGGCTACACGTTTATTACCGATGTCCAACGATCGCTGGCAACCAGAAGCTCGCCAGGGTGCCCGACCCTGAGCACGACGGAAAGAAGCCCAAAACGGTGATTGAGACCAAAAGTGAAGGCGGCTATTGCCTGGCGCCGTCGTCACCTCCTCGCTGCCATCCCACCGGTCGTGCGTACACAATCGTCAGTCGCCACGGTCTGGATCAAATCCCAACCATCACACCCGAACAGCGAGACATCTTGCTCAGCTGCGCCCGGCAGCAGAACCTGTGGGAAACGCCCGAGCCCGCGCCACGGCCAGCTACTAATTCACGAGCCCAGGCCAATCAGAGTGGTCGCCCTGGCGACGACTTCAACGCCCGCGCCGAGTGGAGCGAGATCCTTGGGCCCCACGGTTGGACTCGTCGCGGCCGTGGCTCAGGCGAATCCGATAACTGGCGCCGTCCCGGCAAGGATCTTGGCGGAAGTGCCACGACCAACCACGAAGGCTGCGGACTTTTGTACGTGTTTTCGTCGAACGCGGCGCCGTTTGAAGAGAACACGGGGTACAGCAAGTTCCACGCTTACGCGCTACTCGAACACGACGGCGACTTTCACGAAGCCGCACAGACCCTTGCCCGTCGCGGATACGGAAACCGCCCATCTGGGAAGCGCCGCAAGACGTCCGACTACACCAGCCGCTACGCCAACTACACGCGTCTGCCGAAAGGAGGAGCCAGGAAATGATCATCGTGCCCGGGGGCTCAGCGAAGGTAACCGCGAGCGACTCCTGACGCGTCGACTAACCAGCCAGCAGCATGTCGTCCGAATCGCTCAAGCTTCCAAGAGCGGTGTGCAGTATCGATCACCACGTACGATGCGATTTGGAAGTTGGCCCATCGCACACTCCGTCTGGTTGGGAAATGAACTATTGCCTCCCTGAATCCTAACCGTCAATGCTCCGAACCGCGCAAAAGAAGCCCATTATTAACACCACTAACTGAAAGGAGGCCTATGGCCTGAAACTAACCTCACCGCCGAACGCCGGCGGGCCCTTGTCGGCCGACATCCTGCGGAAGAATTCAGCGCGCGACTCGACACCGTTTCTGATCCACCTCACGTCCGCAAGGAAAGCCAATCGCAGTCTCGCACGCGGCAAGGGAATCTGCCGGCGACTCCCTTCGCGGACTTCTCCGAAACTCGCCCAACAATGGATCCTACCGGTTCGTCGCGAGCCGCTCGATTCAATTAACAAAACACACGAATTGAACATGACCGCCTGTCGCACGGATTAATTCTGTTTTGCGACATTTCCGATGCGCAATCTTGCGAGCCTCCAGCGATCCCGCGAATGCGGAGCGTCATTGCGAACGGCTTGGTCGAGCCTTGTCGGCGATAACAGGCCGTCGCTGACACTGGCAGATTCTGATTTGCGCAAATCAGAATATTGCTGCCGGTTGTATAGCTGGCGTTTGATGATTGGCCCTACTAACGAGCGATTTGCGCCAATGGAGTTGAGTGCATCAAACCTCGTTTATCATCGACAATTCCAGGGCTTTCCTGGTCGCAGGGCACAACCGCAACGCAAGATCTATAGGTTCTACCCGATCCGAGTCTTACGATTATGGGAGAGTGTGTCCACCGCGAACAAGTAGTCTAAGACAGGAGATAAACGGTCATGAAGAGTGCAAAGCACATAATTGAAGTTGTCGGTCCTTTTCGTCAACCTGCCTGGCGATGGTACGCGGCATTAAAAGAACCAGCCACTCGGCGCCAATCAACCGGCGACGAGTGGGTAAACGCCGCGCGGAACTTTATCGCTGCTCGCCGACAAACAACGGGCCGACGTGGAAAGCGAGTTGCACCGGATCCTGCCATAGCCGAAGCCGAAGATATTTACGGCACGCCGGATCATCAACGAGCAGAGTTAGAGGCGCTGTTGCTCACCAACATGCATTTGGAAAACATCGCCAATCGGCTCGGAGTCGAACTCGGGACCGTAGACGCCTATGCAAACCTATTTTTTCATGTCCGCGATCAGTTAGGCGCGCGTGACTGGATTTTCACTAAGGTAATCGGCAGCAGCCCCGAAAACCACTTCGCTGGCGAAAGGGACCGTATCTGGAAAATGTTCGCCTACGCCGGTGGCCCTGCTGCTCTAGATCTGGCGATTGCGGCCACATTGGATCTCCCACTTTCGCCTCGTGTTTTATTTTCTGATACGGCGGCGGATGAAGAAAAGAAAAACAGATTCCTCATGAAGCTGTGCATCGCCATTACAACAACGTCGAGCCTGTCCGTGCTGGCAAGCCTGATGGAAATCTTTACGCAGTTCATCGTCGCCAGTGGGGCATCGCCCGAACAAGTCGCAAAAATAGAACTCATGCAGGATATGTTGGAACTAGCTGACGGTAAGAAGAAATCCGCCGGACGCAAACGCGCCACTTCACCGCATGGCGACACCGACGCGCCCGAAAACAAGTCATCTCCCTTGCAACGCAACCAGAGCCGCAAGAAAGACTCCAAGGTCAGCAAAGTACCCGCGTCGCTGTCCAAGCAGTTTGCGGAGGCTTTAGCATCCCGGCAATCATCCCCCCAACCGCGACGTGTGTAGCCCGCGTCGTCCAGGCAGCGCAACGAGTAGTGCTGTAAAAAAACGTTTATGTCCCGCTATTCTCCATGAGAGGTCCCAAATACCATGCCCATCAATAAACCCATCCCAGCCGAAGGGATGTCGCCAGAGACTCCGCGGCGTCCAGATGCAGCCGAACGGCAACCTTCAACGGGGCCACCGCCGAACGTCCCGCGCCGGGTCTCGACGCACTACGTCACGCCGCCGCACAGAAGACTGCCCTTCAGGCCGAGTCGATCCGCGAACGGGCCTTCCCCATCCTAATGGCCGCGGCCCTCGGGCTTGATAGTCTGGCCGACGCCTCGGCTTACCAGCTCTATCTCGCTCAGGTAATCAAGGACGCCGGCGCCGAGAACGACCCAGTGAAGAAAATGCTGCTCCAGCAGTTGTGCTTGGCGCACTTCCGCATTGCGAAGCTGCATATGGGGGCGGAGTATGCCAACGACGCGGAAACCGTGCGAACGTACTCCGCGGCCGCGGCGCGATTACTCGGGGAGCTTCGGCGCACGGCGCTCGTGATCAATATGATGGGCGGCTCCACGACGTCGAAACGGGGCGGCCAGAACAAGCTAAAGGTGCTCAAGATGGCGCAGTAGTCCGGCGATCGTTGCCGCAGCTCCCGAGCGCCAGAGCACAAAAAAGGATTCCTAGTAGTTAAAACCCCGGCGCCGAACTGAGAAGTAAGGTCGACGCAGCCATGGCAGAATCATCGCAAAGCCCAAATCCGAAACGGGTTGCCGCCGGCCGCCTCAACCGGCAGAAGCGCCGCGGATTGACGCCGGAGGGTCGCGAACGGCTCCAAAAGTTCGCCTTAACTTTCAAACCGTGGCAATTTTCCACCGGTCCGCGCAGCATAGAGGGAAAAATACGTTCTTCGGCCAACGGTAGACACAAACAAGAAGGTCCAGTTTCTCTTAGGCAGCTTAAAACTGAGCTGGCTGGTATCACGGCTCAGATCGCCACCATGCGTGACATGCGGCTTGGTTTGAGACGAAGAGATTGATCCGCGTGGAGCAGCAGGCTACCACGACGCCATATCGCCCGGAACCAGGTCAATCGGTCCACTTCAGTCGGCTCGCGCTGATTTCCGTTGGTCGTTTGGCGAGAATCACTTCTCCCGCAATTCACCCTGCAATCGAATAACACGCAGGGCAAACTCTATAGCTGGAGCGCCAACTCAAAGTTCGCTGGGCCTGGGGCCTTTGACAAACGTGCGCTGAATACTGGCGCGGTGTAACGCATCACCCTTCGTCAGGTATCCTATACGCCCAGGAACAGGCGATGACCTTTGGATTTTTCCGGCATCGCCTCAGGGTAACTGGCGGACGGCCGGCGTGGCAAGCAGGGTCAAAAAATGGCGTCCGAATTCTTATTGGCGGCGGAGGCACAGCTTGGTTACACTTCGGGAAACGAGGGAATGGGGGGGAATGCCCGCCCGTTAAGCCAGAGTGTCGAATACGACGCCCGTTCACCCGGCCGCGATCTCTGGCTCGTGGCAGGAGAACCCCCATGGCGCGTCGTGATTCTTGGGGCTCATCGTACATCGGCTGCCGCGTTCGCCGGACGGATACCCAACGTTTGCGAGCCGAACGTGCAGGGGTTCGTGTTTGATCGATTAGCGATTTCTTTTGAGATCAAGGTAGTCCACTCTAATTTTTAGGGAAATTCTATGGCGAGCGGATTACGCTCAAAACGAGCACCAAGTCACAGAACTCTCCTCAATCTTGCTCACCTCTCGCTAGAGCGATTAGAAGACTGGCGGCTCTTGGCTATCGTCAACTGGACCGGCCTGGGCGACGGCATCAATTGGAGCAATTCGCATAACTGGAGCGGCAACGCATTGCCCGATTCCAGGTGATGCTGTGACGATCAACACCGGGACTATGATTTCGCCTAGAGAGCACTCGCCTAGTTGTCCGGCCAGCCCTGGAAATGCTCCAATGCTTGGAAACGTGTAACCGGGGCCGCAAGCGAAAAAGCGGCAAATACCCCCAATTTAATAGACACCGAGGGGGACCATTGTTAGAGTGGTGACCATACTTGACTGAATCGATCTTGGGCTCAGACCAAATGCGGAACGGTTGAGTTTTTCTTCCCTCGTGTGGCAAAGGGAAGATTTGCGAATGCGAGTCGATCAAGCCACTTACTTTGTACGCCATGCAAGACACCTTAACGACTGCCATTGAAATGCACCGCACGGGCCGACTTGGCCCGGCCGCCGAGCTGTATCAGAAGGTGCTGACCCGTGAGCAGGAGAACGTCGAAGCTCTCCACCTGCTTGGCACGTTGCATCACCAGCAAGGGGATCACCGCCGGGCTGTCGAGTTGATCGGCCGGGCCGTGGCCCTGCGTCCGAACAGTGCGGAGTTTCATGCTAACTTGTCGGAGCCTTATCGCGCTCTGGGGGAATACGACCGTGCCACAGGTTGCTGTCGCACAGCCCTGCGCTTCGGCCGGACTATCCGGGTGCTTTCTGCAACCTGGGACTGATTCTCCATGCCCGGGGACGCCACGAAGAGGCGATCACTCAATTCAAACGCGCTTTGGAGCTGCGCCCGGAGTTCGCGGAAGCCGAAAACAACCTCGGCATCGCGCTGCGAGTGTTGGGACAACTGGACGAGGCTCTGACGCATTTTCGCCGCGCCGTTGAGTTAAACCCAACTTTCGCATCCGCCCAATCGAATCTCGGGCAACTTCTTATCGACCTTGGGAAACCGAATGAGGCCCTGCCACACTGCGAAGAGGCCGCACGATTGCAGCCGGATATTGCCGCGCTGCAACATAACCTCGGCAATGCCCGCCGAGTCACTGGCCAATTCACCGAAGCCAGGATGGCATACCTGGAGGCCATCCGCCTCGATCCAAATTTGGCCAAGTCGCACGCCCATCTCGGGCTGGTCTTGCAACACACAGGACAGCTCGACGATGCACTGGTCTGGTTCAAGCAGGCGGTTGAGCTATCGCCAGATGAGGCAGACTTCTGGGAATACCTGGCGGAATATTACGGTGAGTTGGAGGAATCGGCCGAGGCGATCCCATTCTGGGAGCGCATGCTGGCGTTGGAGCCTAAGCGAGCACGTGCCCATAACGGTCTTGGCTGGGCACTGCAAAATGAAGCACGAGCAACCGAAGCCGTCCAACATTACCGCACGGCGATCGAACTCCAACCCGATTTTGCAGGAGCCCATTTAAGTTTAGGGGGGATACACGAAGAGCTAGGCGAGTTGGCGGATGCCGAAGCTGCATTCCGAAAGGCGTTGAGCTTGCAACCAGCGTATGCCCTCCCACACGCCCGCTTGGCAACGCTGCTGCGTGGCAAGATTTCCGATTCCGATTGCGCCGCCTTGAAAGAACGGCTCGCCGACCCGGAACTAGGTGAAGGCTTCCGCGCCCGCTTGCTCTTCGCCCTGGCACATGTTCGGGATGCTCAGCGTGATTTCGCGGGTGCTGCTGAATGCACAATCCAGGCCAATTCATTGAGCATGGATCTGGCCGGTCGGCGAAAGCATGATTACGTCCCCGCCGAGCACGAGCGCTTCGTCAACAACCTGCTGACTGTTTTCGGTGCCGAATTCTTCCGGTGTTTCGGGGAAAGCGGGGTTGCTTCGCGCCGGCCGGTTTTTATCTTTGGCTTGCCCCGCTCTGGAACGACGTTGATCGAGCAGGTCCTCGCCAGCCATTCGCGAGTCTACGGTGCCGGGGAACTGCACCTGGCACGCGAGTCGTTCGAGGCAATCCCGGCGGCAGTTGGACTAACAAAGTCGCCCATCGACTCCGTCTCTGGTCTCGATCAGGCCACGACTGCCGCGTTGGCCGCGCAGCATCTCGGAAAACTGCACGATCTCGACGGCGGTCGGGCCGATCGCATCGTCGATAAGATGCCCGACAACTACATGTACATCGGCCTTTTGGCGGCCTTATTCCCGCAGGCTACCTTCATCCACTGCCGGCGCGACCTGCGCGACGTGGCCGTGTCGTGTTGGATGACCGATTTTCGCAGCATCCGCTGGGCCAACGAACCCACTCACATCGGCACGCGTTTTCACCAATACTGCCGAGTGATGGACCATTGGCGAAGCCTATCGCCTGTCCCGATTCACGAGGTCGACTACGAAGACACGGTCGCCGACATCGAAGGGGTGTCCCGGCGTTTGCTGACCGCCTGTGGTCTTGACTGGGAGCCGGGCTGCGTGGAGTTCCACCGCACCCGCCGCCCGATCCGTACCGCCAGCGTCGTGCAAGTTCGCCAGCCGGTCTATCGGCAGTCTGTCGGCCGATGGCGAAATTACGAGTCCCATTTTGCCGAACTATTCGCTTGCTTGCCCAGCGGGAAATCGAGTCCAGAGGCGTAGTTAAAGTTCTACCACTTGCGGTTTGGTTGGCCGATCAGCGCATTGTCGCAAACCACGGTCACTTCTCGACAGCGAGTTTTCATGCGGCTTAATCTTTTCGCTGGTTGGCGTGCTGGCCAATCATTGCTCACTCGATTGTTTTCCAGTCGGCGGACGCCACGGCGGCTCCTAGGATCACAGGTTCGGTCGCTGGAAACCTTGGAACGACGCATCACCCCCGCAGTGTTCATGGTTCCCAGCGAAGGCAGCCTGGCGACCGAAATTGCTGCGGCCGAAAGCAGCACCGACCCCTCGAACATTATCGAGGTGGCAGCGGGTTCCTATTCGCTGACCGATGAGTCGATTCAAGTTCCCACGGAGCACAATTTATTCATCGAGGGCGCCTATGCGGTCCCCGGCATCGCTCCGAACGTCATTATCCAGCCAAACGGCAGTGGGCGTGTGCTTGAAATCAAAGGGAATGTAACGCTAGAAAACCTGACAATCACCGGCGGAGATGTGCAGGGAGAATCGAGCACAACTCCCGCTCAGGGTGGCGGTCTGCTGATCGACGGCGGCGATGTGACGCTGAGCAATGTGAATGTCACGAACAACAAAGTTCAGGGTGCCAAGGGGAGTCAAGGCGACGCGGGGACCGGTAACAACGCAGGTGCGCCAGGTGGCTACGGGGGAAGTGCTAATGGCGGCGGGATTTACTTGGCAGGTGGCACACTGACTCTCATCGGTTCCAATATCACGTCGAATCAGGCGGTCGGCGGAAATGGTGGAAACGGCGGAAATGGCGGGGCTGGAAAGTCCGGGGCTGGTGTAGCTCAATACGGCGGAGCTACCCAACTCCAAGGAGGCGCCGGCGGCGCTGGTGGCCTAGGTGGAAATGCCTTCGGTGGTGGCATCTACGTGGCGCAAGGCCAATTGACAATCAATGAACAAAGTTCGATCGACAACAACAGCGTCAAGGGCGGCGCAGGCGGTCATGGGGGCAATGGTGGGAATGGGGGAAAGCCCGTTGATGGCGCGAATGGCGCCGATGGCACGACCGGAACTAGTACAGTAGGGTTTTTCTGGAACGGACAATACAGGCATGATGGAGGCTTGGGTGGCCGCGGCAGCAGTGGGGGAAATGGAGGACAAGGTGGAGCGGGCGGATCAGGGGGAGCGGCTGTTGGCGGAGGCATCTATTTGGCGTCGTCTTCTGGAACGGTCACTCTCGAATCCACGACTATCACTTATAACTCGGCGACGGCGGGGCTAGGTGGACAGGGCGGCAATGGTGGTAATGGTCACACGGGCGGAAGCGGGGGAAACGGTGGAGCAGGTGGTGCGACGCGCAATATCGGCTTTAGCGGTTACCCAACGCATTACGTGATTGGAAACGCAGGGGGTGGCGGCGGAGGGGGCGGCAACGGTGGTAAGGGCGGTAATGGCGGAGATGGGGGCTCGGGGGGTGAGGCCGTTGGCGGCGGAATGTTCGTGGGCGGCGGTACAGTCGAGGCATTCGGATTGACTCTCGCTTTGAATTCTGCTCAAGGCGGCAACGGCGGTCTGCCGGGTGGAGTTGGGAATGCGGCGGCCGGCGGCAAAGCTGGCAACGGCGGCGACGGCGGTAAAGGGACCCTCCCAGGGGGCGCGGGCGGTGGCGGAAATGGTGGCAACGGCGGAAATGGAGCGAATGGTGGTGAGGGGGGGGATGGCGGTTCGGCGCGGGGCGGTGGGCTCTATGTCGCGGGGGGCACCTTGGCCTTCGTGTCTTCCAACTTCAACGCCGACACCGTACAGGGGGGCGCCGGCGCCGGCGGCGGATTGGCCGGTGACGCAGCATCGGGCGCGGACGGCGGCCAATTAGGTCACGGCACGGTAAATGCGTTCGCCGGCGGTCAACCTGGATTTGGCGGTGAGGGTGGAGCGGGTGGCAAAGGCGGTCAGGGTGGCGATGGCGGCGATGGTCTTGGCGGCGGCGTTTTTGTCAGCATCCGCGGCGGAACGGCGGCGTTTTATGGAGGCGCTATATCGGCCTGTGTCGCCGGTGGGGGTAAAGGCGGTGCGGGCGGCTCGGGCGCGGCGGCTGGCTCGGGGGGCGCTGCCACGAGTGCCTTTCACTTCGGCACTCACGGCGGAGGTGGCGGCGCCGGCGGCGCCGGCGGCAACGGCGGCAGCGGCGGTGATGGAAGTGGTGGTGGAATCTACATCGGAACCGGGACTTGCTCCGTCGTCGACGGCAACATCCTCGACAATCGGGTCACCGGCGGAAACGGGAACAAAGGCGGCGACGGCAATAATGGTGGCGACGGGGTAAACGGCGGCGCCGGGGGCGGCGACGGCGGGGCGGGCGGAAAGGGAGGAACCGGAGGCACCGCGCAGGGCGGCGGGTGTTACGTTGACACGGAAGGCGTCCTCAACCTTGCCAATTCACCCTGTGCATCGAACCTGGCATACGGAGGCATGGGCGCCAACGGCGGCCTTGGTGCGAACGGCGGTAACGGCGGAAAAGGTGGGGAGACGCTCTATCGAGGTGTCGACGGGACCTATAGGGAGAGTGGACCCGGCCTAAGTGGCGGGCGCGGCGGGGCCGGAGGAGCCGGCGGCGCCGGAGGCCTGGGCGGCACCGCGCAGGGCGGCGGTATTTACTTATCTGCCGGCGGCACTGCGTCCGTTTCGGGCAAGGGAATTTCCAATAACAGTGCCACAGGGGGACAGGGCGGCGACGGAAGCGACGGCGGAAATGGGGGCGACGGCGGTGATGGCGGCCCTGAAGGCAAGGTAGTTAATGGTAGCTATGGCGAAACTGTAATCGGCCTTCCTACCCCATATCAGGCTCCAGGCGGCAACGGTCAGTCAGGCGGCTCGGGTGGCGACGCCGGGAGCGGTGGCGACGGGGGCGACGCGCAAGGTGGCGGCATCTATGTGGCGAGTGGGAATTCAATTTCGACTGCCAACGCCAGCATCACCGGCTCGATACAGTCTGGCACAGGCGGGTCGGCCGGTAGCCCAGGAAACGGCGGTTCGCCCGGCACGCCAGGACCAGGCGGCAGCAGTGGCAAAGCCGGCGAAACGGGCGGAGCCGGCGATGACGGCTCCGACGGTCAAATGGATGGCGATTCCATCTATGGCGCTTCGCCACAAAGAATCGAAGTGCAGCCTACCCAGTTCGTGATTTCTCCGGTGCCTACCGTCGCCGGCGGTGTCGCTTTCCAGTATCCGGTCTACGTGGTGGCCGAGGACTCGAATGGGAATGTGGACCCAAATTTTGAAGGAAATGTGACGCTTGCCGTCGCGAGCAACAGCAACCCAGGCAACGCGACGCTCGGTGGCACTCTGACAGTACAAGCACTCGAAGCCGTGGCCGTGTACAACGGTCTCACCATCGAAAAGCACAACAATGACAACAACGGGAAGTACGCCTTACAGGCGATCAGCTATGGCAATCCATCAATCACCACCGCTTCCTCCCCCACAGGCTTTTATGTGCTTGGCTACGCGCCACAGCAGATTGCCGCAGCATACGGGATTAACAATCTCGCGCCAAATCTCAACGGCTCTGGCCAGACGATAGCTATCGTCGATGCATACAATGACCCGACAATCGTTAGCGACCTAACCCAATTTGATACTGCATATGGGTTAGCGCCGCCGCCGAGCTTTACAGTGTACGACCAAACTGGCGACGTTATCAATCCAAGCAACACTGTTGTGCCTACAGACCCGGCCAATCAATGGGAGGTTGAGGAGGCACTTGATGTGGAATGGGCCCATGCTCTGGCGCCGGGGGCCAAAATAATAGTCGTTGAAGTGAATGACCCTAGCAGCCTGCAATCCGGGGCAGCGGAGGCTGCTGGTATCAAGGGTGTGTCTGTCGTTTCGATGAGCTGGGGCACCGACTCTGAATATCTAGATGAGGCGTACGGTGATCCCACATTTGATGAACCGGGCGTCACATTCGTCGGCGCGTCAGGTGATCATGGTGCAAATTCATTTGGTTATCCCGCCGCCTCGCCATACGTAGTTTCTGTCGGTGGCACAACTCTAACTCTCAATTCGGATAACTCTTATAACGATGATGGTGAATCGGGGTGGAGTGACTCCGGCGGCGGCATAAGTCAGTATGAAGAGCAGCCGAGCTACCAAATAGGGACCGTGCCAAATAGCATGGCGTTGTACAACGGCAAGCTAAATCGAGCGGTACCGGACGTCGCCTTTGATGCCAACCTAGCAACGGGAGTGGCGGTCTATAACTCGTCCCCAGCAGGGTCCTGGAGGCAAACTGGAGGCACTAGCTTGGGAGCCCCAGCCTGGGCAGCCTTGATCGCCATCGCAGATCAGGGAAGATCGATGAAATCTCCACCGTTACCACCGCTCGACAGTACGGGTCCAACGGAGACCTTGACGGCCCTTTACAGTTTCCCGGCCGCCGACTTCAATGACATTACTAGTGGAACTAACGGGCCGAATCAGCAGGCCGTTTCCGGTTATGACCTAGTCACTGGTCGGGGGACACCAGTGGCAGCTAATCCAGCTGGCGGCGGAGGGCTCGTTTCCGACCTGATCAACTATGGCGGAACTATCAGCCTCAATCCTCCTTCTTTACAGGACGGCACAGAGGGCCTTGACTACGACGAGACCATCACCGCAGCGGGCGGCACTGGCCCCAAGACTCTAACTTATCAAATTATTGATGGAACGATTCCGGCCGGCCTAGCCATCACCACGAGCACCAGTGAACTGGACATCACGGGCACGCCAACGGCGAGCGGCAGCGTTACATTCAACGTGACCGCCACCGACCCGAACGGTGATACTGTCACGAAGACGTACAGCCTCACGATTGCCCCGGCACAAACTCCCACGGTTACAGGCGCGTCGCCAGCCACGGGACCTTCCACTGGCGGCACGACGGTGACGATCACCGGCACGAATCTGGCCGGCGCCAAAGCAGTCGACTTTGGCACGATCGCAGGCACGATCGTCAGCGATTCACAAAACCAAATCGTGGCGACAAGCCCCGCAGGCGCGGCCGGCACCGTAAACGTAACTGTCGTTACGGCGGGTGGGACCTCGGTCATCTCCTCGGCCGATCAGTTCACCTATGCGGCCCCCCCAACCGTCACAGGAGTCAGCCCGGCGTACGGATTGCTTGCCGGCGGGACAACGGTAACGATCATAGGCACTAACATGGCGAACGCGACGGCCGTGGTGTTTGGAGCGAATTCGGCGACGATTGTCAGCGCCTCGGCGACAAAGCTTGTGGTCACCAGCCCGCCGAGTCCTGTCGGCACCGTAGACGTGACCGTAACGACGGCAAGTGGCATCTCGGCCACGTCTGCCGCCGACCAATTCAGTTATGTCGGAAAGCCAACCGTCAGTGGTGTCAGCCCGGCATTCGGACCGGTGGCAGGTGGCACTCAGGTGGTAATCGCGGGCACGAGTCTGGCCAATGCTACGGTGGCCTTCGGCACAGCAGCGGCGACGATCGTGAGCGATTCGGCCAACCAGATCGTGGTCCTTTGTCCGCCGGGTCAGGCCGGCACCGTGGATGTGACGGTAACGACGCCCGGCGGCGTCTCGACGATCTCAACGGCCGATCAATTCACCTACGCTCCTGCCTTGACATTGAATGGCGCCGCCATCAGCGGCACCTTGTCGTCAGGGACATCCGTCAGCTATCTCCTGCAGGGTGTCGCCAACCAATATGTCATTTTCGACGACCAGAAGAGCACGCTCGATGGCGGGTACTGGGAGATTTTTTCACCGAGCGGGCAGTATCTGGGTTATTTCTACCTTGGTAATAATTACGAAATCGAATTGCCGCAGACCGGCGGCTATTTGCTGGAACTTTTTACTTTTTCGAACGTCAGCTACGGCTTGAAGGCCGTGACCCCGCCCACTAGCAGCGTCAGCCCACTTCCGGCTACGGAGCCGACGACGTTCACCGTCAGTTGGTCGGGACAGGACAACCCCGGCGGCTCGGGCATTGCCTCCTACAATATCTACGTTTCCGACAATGGTGGTCCCTTCACCCTTTGGCAGGCAAACACGTCGGCCACGAGCGCCAGCTACACGGGAACGGTCGGCCAAACGTACGCCTTCTACAGCGTGGCCACCGACAAGGTAGGCAACGTGCAGCCGACCCCAACATCACCCAATACGCAGACAACTATCACGGCCGCCAAGTCGGCGCCGACGCTCACTGTGATCGACAACAGTGGCACGTATAACGGCGCAGCCTTCACGGCCAGTGACACTGTGGCGGGAGTAGGCAGCCAGTCCATGCCGGGTTCCAGCCTGGAAGGAGTCACTCCGAGCCTGACTTATTACTCGGGCACGCTGGTCACAGGCACAGCTTTGAGCGGCGCTCCAACGACGGCGGGCACTTACACGGTTCTGGCCAGTTTCGCCGGTAGCACCGACTACACCAGCGGCACCGCTAGCACGACTTTCACGATCAGCAAGGCCACGCCGAAGGTAAGTGTGACGGACTACAGCGGCCCGTACACGGGGTCGGCCTATCCTGCCAGCGACAGCGTGGCAGGAGTCGGGAGTCAATCGACTCCGGTGCCCAGTCTGGAAGGGGTTACTCCATCTCTCGCGTACTTCTCAGGCACGTCCGCCACGGGTACGGCTCTGAGCGGCGCACCCGCGCAGTGGGCACCTACACGGTTCTATCTCGCTTCGCCGGCAGCACGGACTATATTTCGGCCAGCGCCAGCACCACGTTTATCATCTCCAACACCGGCAAGACCACGCCGACGCTAACGGTGACCGATGCGGGCGGCATCTACACGGGTTCGCCGTATGGGGCCACGGATACTGTCGACGGCGCATCCAGCCTGGAAGGAGTCACTCCGAGCCTGACTTATTACTCGGGCACGCTGGTCACAGGCACAGCCTTGAGCGGCGCACCAACGACGGCGGGCACTTACACGGTTTTGGCCAGTTTCGCCGGTAGCACCGACTACACCAGCGGCACCGCGAGCACGACGTTCACGATCAGCAAGGCTACACCGACGGTGAAGGTGACCGACAACGGCGCGACGTATAACGGCGCAGCCTTCACGGCCAGCAACAGCGTGGCAGGAGTCGGTAGCCAATCCACGGCGTCGGCCAGCATAGAAGGGGTGACACCGAGCCTAACCTATTACTCAGGGACCAGCGCCACCGGCGCATGCTTTGAGCGGCGCGCCAACGACGGCGGGCACTTACACGGTTCTGGCCAGTTTCGCCGGTAGCACCGACTACACCAGCGGCACCGCGAGCACGACGTTCACGATCAGCAAGGCTACACCGACGGTGAAGGTGACCGACAACGGCGCGACGTATAACGGCGCAGCCTTCACGGCCAGCAACAGCGTGGCAGGAGTCGGTAGCCAATCCACGGCGTCGGCCAGCATAGAAGGGGTGACACCGAGCCTAACCTATTACTCAGGGACCAGCGCCACCGGCGCTGCCTTGAGCGGCGCCAACGACGGCGGGCACTTACACGGTTCTGGCCAGTTTCGCCGGTAGCACCGACTACACCAGCGGCACCGCGAGCACGACGTTCACGATCAGCAAGGCTACACCGACGGTGAAGGTGACCGACAACGGCGCGACGTATAACGGCGCAGCCTTCACGGCCAGCAACAGCGTGGCAGGAGTCGGTAGCCAATCCACGGCGTCGGCCAGCATAGAAGGGGTGACACCGAGCCTAACCTATTACTCAGGGACCAGCGCCACCGGCGCTGCTTTGAGCGGCGCGCCAACGACGGCGGGCACTTACACGGTTCTGGCCAGTTTCGCCGGTAGCACCGACTACACCAGCGGCACCGCGAGCACGACGTTCACGATCAGCAAGGCTACACCGACGGTGAAGGTGACCGACAACGGCGCGACGTATAACAGCGCAGCCTTCACGGCCAGCGACAGCGTGGCAGGAGTCGGTAGCCAATCCACGGCGTCGGCCAGCATAGAAGGGGTGACACCGAGCCTAACCTATTACTCAGGGACCAGCGCCACCGGCGCTGCCTTGAGCGGCGCCCAACGACGGCGGGCACTTACACGGTTCTGGCCAGTTTCGCCGGTAGCACCGACTACACCAGCGGCACCGCGAGCACGACGTTCACGATCAGCAAGGCTACACCGACGGTGAAGGTGACCGACAACGGCGCGACGTATAACGGCGCAGCCTTCACGGCCAGCAACAGCGTGGCAGGAGTCGGTAGCCAATCCACGGCGTCGGCCAGCATAGAAGGGGTGACACCGAGCCTAACCTATTACTCAGGGACCAGCGCCACCGGCGCTGCTTTGAGCGGCAACGACGGCGGGCACTTACACGGTTCTGGCCAGTTTCGCCGGTAGCACCGACTACACCAGCGGCACCGCGAGCACGACGTTCACGATCAGCAAGGCTACACCGACGGTGAAGGTGACCGACAACGGCGCGACGTATAACAGCGCAGCCTTCACGGCCAGCAACAGCGTGGCAGGAGTCGGTAGCCAATCCACGGCGTCGGCCAGCATAGAAGGGGTGACACCGAGCCTAACCTATTACTCAGGGACCAGCGCCACCGGCGCTGCTTGAGCGGGCGCCAACGACGGCGGGCACTTACACGGTTCTGGCCAGTTTCGCCGGTAGCACCGACTACACCAGCGGCACCGCGAGCACGACGTTCACGATCAGCAAGGCTACACCGACGGTGAAGGTGACCGACAACGGCGCGACGTATGACGCGCAGCCTTCACGGCCAGCGACAGCGTGGCAGGAGTCGGTAGCCAATCCACGGCGTCGGCCAGCATAGAAGGGGTGACACCGAGCCTAACCTATTACTCAGGGACCAGCGCCACCGGCGCTGCCTTGAGCGGCGCGCCAACGACGGCGGGCACTTACACGGTTCTGGCCAGTTTCGCCGGTG
>CAWECK010000001.1:0-764416 GCA_963807715.1 uncultured Planctomycetia bacterium | reverse complement strand
CAGGCTTCGCATGATTTGTGTAGCGCCTTGTAGTTAGCTAAAAACCTCGCGGCACTGCCCGACCCGAGACCTTTCGCCGCCGCTTGCGCGGCATTGAAATTGGGCTTAGCGCTTCGCCCGGGCCTCGAATGTGTTGGCGCCCGCCATAGCACCGCCCGTCGCCCACACGGTGTGGAGGGAGCGTGCTGCGATGCCGCCGGCACGGTCTCGCTCAGCGGCTTTTCACCACCGCTGACGAGAGAGGCTTGGTTGTCAACCGGGCCGCGGCATCGCCCGCGAATCAAGACTAGTTCGCGGACTCATGGCCGTGAGCTGGCGTTCCTGATCTCGCCTTTCACGGTCAATCCCACCGCCGCCCGCCTGGGCCGACGACGCTGGGAATTATGTACGACAAGTGGACTACTTTGCTACTGTGGAATTGAGCCATTTTTAATAGCGGATGGCCTTCCCGATGGGGTGCCATCCGTAGTGAGTCAACCCTCTGGCCTGACAATTTGTGGCGAGGATCGTTCGCTCGCATTGCGCGGCGGCAATTCAATGCATCGTCAGGCCAGCGGGTTGACCTGCCGGCTCTACGAGACTCGTGTCCTTGGCCGACGTTCCGGTCGCTTTGTAGCGCAACAAAGACCAGCCTCGGCTAGGTTCTCAATTTCCAAACAACCGTTGGCAAAGTGGCCTGAAAACCTTTGGAAGAGTGGTCCGCCTTTGTTGTAAACTTTCCCTCAGTCAATGGACTCGCCCCAAAGCCAGGAATGATCGGCGCAAAAGGAGTTTCTCATGGGTGTCAAGCAGATGGGTGGCGGCGGACCGGGGAATCAGGAAGGCCAATCGGCAGGGGCCGCGCTTGGGCAGATCCCAAGATAGCGGCGTTGATGTTGCTAGGCAAATTGCCGCTTGGCACGCAGGAGTCCAACCAAAGCGAAACGGGTAAATCGCGTCGCGAGCCCGAAAACGAAACCAGCAGCGCGGGCTGCGCTGTGCCCGCGGCAGCCGGTCGCTGGGATGATCTCGAGTTGGCCGCGCGAAGGCTGCTTACGCCATCGGGCAGTTCTTGGCCGGGCCTGCTTGCCGATGATCCCTACCGACACGTGAAGGCAGCGGTCGAGGCGGAGTGGGACGCGGCGAAACATCCGCGCGGCGATAATCCGCTGAATCGCGGTTGGTTCTCGTCAACACCCGGGGCAGAGGCGACGGCCAATGAAGGAGACGTCGTTCCCGGCTTGTTTGACCCGGTTCCCGTCAAAGCGAGGTTGCAACGGGCACTGCGCGACGCGGCGCATAGAAACCGTACATTACCTCCGCTGAGTCGCGAGGACGAACATAGAAATCCCGATTATTGGATCCCTCATCCCCAATCAAAGCAGTACCCGAAGAAAAAACTTCCTTGGGTCCTCAACGTTTATCGGCTGCGAGACGATCAAATCATCGCTGCTCTGAAAGATGCGGCTTTACGAAAAGCACGGAACGATCCCAAACGGAACGAGATGTGGTGCAGACGCGCCTCCAGTATTGCGATCCTTAACGGCTTAGTTCGCTATTTCGAAGGCCAGAGCCCGGAAATCCGCCAAAGGGGCTTGCGTGGATCGCTGCACAAATTCGAGCGGCCGGCGGAGACATCGAAGAAGCTGTCAAGGAATTCACGACGGAAACAGAAAAGGACACGGGGTTCCGCGAGGATGAGCTGGAGGTTGGCGACCAGGTTCATTTCATCAACCCGGCCGAGAAAGAGTTGAGTCCAACTTCCGGGAAAAACCTCATCTATGCGGGGTCCGATACCTATATCGATCCGTCGGACGGGGCAAGGGACACGGCCCGCGAGGTCCAAGAAGAAATTCGAAGCTGGACGACGACCGGGCCCCGGCCATCGCTCGACTCGATCGTCATCAACCGGGTACGGCGAGTTCAACTGCCTGAATCGCTTCAATAATAGCGGCGGATTATTGACGGTGAAGCCGGCGCTGTGACTATAATAAATTCGTCTGCGATGCCAGCCATTCCGTTAGTTCGGTCCGGGATCTTCAATCGTCGAGCCTACTCGATGGATCGAAAGGAGGTTGGAAGCGATGTCGGTTCCCTTGAGATCCGCCTTCGTGTTTATTTTCGGCGCGAGTTGCCTGGCGCTTTACTGGGCGTCGTGCCCGCCGCCGTCCGCGCCGCCTCGGGTCATGACTCGCGACCGCTTCGAAAAGTTGATCGATTCGCTGGCGAATCGCAATCCGAAGCCGATCTTTGTCAATGTCTACACGTCTTATTGCGCGTTGTACAATCCGCTGTTTGCGGACGATTACGATTTTGAAAAAGACCACCTCGTTCGCAAAGCGATGTGGGAGTTGTCCCAATACGACAATGAAGAGGTTTGGCGGTGGCTGGTCGAGCATCTCCATGACGACCGTTATGCGCTGGCGGACGCCTTCAATGATGGAGCGTATATCTCATCGATTGGCAGTCTCTGCCGGCGAGCGGTGACCAATACCTTGTGGTGTCCGTACATAGATCACCTTCCGCCGTCTCTTTGCGTCAGCCGGCCGATCCTGCGTCCTTTTGGGTCTCGTGACGAAGAAGACGCTTGGTTCCGGGACCATTCAGATACGCCGCTATACCAGCAGCAGATCAGCTTGTGTGAAGCGGCGATTAAAAAGATTCCAAAACTGGCACGGGCCCGGGGCATAGATAGCGAAAGGAAAGAATTTGCGGCTGACATCCGGAAAGAGATCGACGAATTGCGGCGGACTCGACAGCCGATGCTCTGTCATTTCCGGATGTATTTCGGTGAGACCGACCAATACAACGCGGCCCTGGCGAAGCAGATCAAGCACGACTATTTGGAAGCGCAAGCCAAAGCCGAGGCAAAGCCGGCCCAAGCCGCCGCCGAATGAAACACCCGTTGGAACGGACAGCGGCGGCCGATTCCGACCGTCATGACCCATTTCGATGCGCAATCCCCAGGCGGAACAAATTGCCCCGGACTTCTCCGCCTGGATCCCAACTCTTTAGCTCGCTTGTGAGATCGAAAGGAGGTTGGAAGCGATGTCGGTTCCCTTGAGATCCGCCTTCGTGTTTGTTTTCGGCGCGAGTTGCCTGGCGATTTACTGGGCGTCGTGCCCGCCGCCGTCCGCGCCGCCTCAGGTCATGACTCGCGAACGCTTCGAAAAGTTGATCGATTCGCTGGCGAATCGGAATCCGAAGCCGATCCTTGTCAGCGCCTTCACGAACAACGCGACGTCTCAAAATATACTGCTTGCGGCCGATTACGATTTTGATGGGGAAGAAAAAGGGGGTCGGGAGGTCGGGAGTCTTTGTTCAGTTCCGCGTCAGTATGAACGACTCCCGACCTCCCGACCCCTTTTGTTCGCCGTGGCAAACCGAGAATGCGATTCCAGTACCTGCCAAGACCAGCCACGAACCGGACCGCCTGAAACGCGCTCCCCCCGCAGCTAGCCGGCCGCTTGACGCGCAACGCCTGCTAGGCGAGTATGTTGCAGAGTTACAGGCAGCCGCAGCACACACCTCTGTGGGGGTAGTGCGATGCTATTGTCGCGCCTCAAGGCTTGGGGGGCGCGCCTTCCTTGGCCAGTGGCAAATTACATAATGAGCGACGTGATCGAGGCACGCCAACTGACCAAGGTCTATGAAGGCGGAGTCCAGGTGTCTGCCCTGCGAGGAGTCGATCTGAAAATTCCGCGGGCCAGTTTCACGGCGATCATGGGCCCCTCTGGATCCGGAAAGAGCACGCTGCTGAATATTCTGGGCGCCTTGGAACTCCCCACGACAGGCCAGACCCTGCTTGATGGCGTCGATATCGGCGGTTTGAGCGACGATCAGCGGGCGGCGCTACGACGCCGCAGGATCGGCTTTATCTTTCAGCAATTCAATTTGCTCCCAATTTTCACAGCCGTTGAGAACGTGGCCCTGCCTCTCCGGCTGGAAGGCGCCACGCCGGCTGAGGCCACGCGCCGGGCTGACGAAGTGCTAGCGGTCGTGGGCCTGAAGAACCGGCGGGAGCATCTGCCGAGCCAACTTTCCGGTGGCGAGCAACAGCGGGCGGCGATTGCCCGAGCCCTGGTTTCGAACCCGGCCATCATCCTGGCCGACGAGCCGACGGGCAACCTGGACAGCGGCAACGGCGAGCGGGTGATCGCAATTTTGCGGCAACTCGTCGACCAGCAACAGCAGACGGTCGTGATGGTCACGCACGATGTCCTGGTGGCGTCGCATGCCGACCGCGTGATCTGCCTGCGCGATGGCCTGATTGAGAACGACTTCGATCCCCGCCTCGGCATTCCGGCGGCCGCCGGCTTGCAGGAACCTCGCTCATGATGTCCTGGCGATACACCTTCAGCGAACTGCGCAACCGGCGGGGACGCTCGCTGTTGAGTTTGTTCAGCGTGGTGATTGCCGTGGCCGCGATCGTGGCCGTGACCTCTGCCACGGCCGCCACGCGCAAGGCCTTCCGGCAGGTGTTTGAGGTGCTTTCGGGGCGGGCCGATCTGGAAGTGGTTTCGCGAGGCGGCGGCCTGTTCGACGAATCCGTCATCGCGAAGCTCCGTGAGCTTCGCGACGTGCGCGACGTGGTCCCCGTCTTTCGCCACGCAACCAATATGAACGCATCCGGAAGAAAGGCCAAAGTGCTGGCCGTCGGCATCCTCGCCGACAATCCGGAGTCGGTGTACGGTTTTGACTTGAAAGAGGGCCGGTTGCCAACCGCGCGCAAGAGATTGCCGTCGATGCTTCGCTGGCGACCTCGCTAAAAATCAAGCTTGGCGACTCCGCCAAATTGCTGTTAACGGCCAGTTTGCGGTCGTACGAGGTTGTGGGCACCGTGGTCCTCGCGAATGCGGTGCAAATGCACCAGGGGGGCATGGTGCTTGTGCCCCTTGCGAGCTTGCAAAAGGCTTCCCGTGCAAAGGGCCACGTGAATGCGTTGCACTTGTATCTGGGCGATCCCAGCCGCGCCGGCGCCGTCATTGCCGAGGCTAGCGCCGTCATTCCCCCTGAGCTGCAAGTCGGTTTGCCTTCATCGCGCAACGGGCTGGCCGAGCAAACCTTGCAACTGACCGATATCAGCCTCTTCCTGGCGAGCGCCTTGTCCTTTACCACCGCCGTGTTCATTGCGCTGAGCGTTTTCTTGATGAACGTCGGCGAACGGCGACGCCATCTGTCAATTATGCGGGCTATTGGCGCCATGCGCGGGCAGGTGATGCGCATGGTCTGCGGCGAGGCGCTGGTGATGGGGATCGTGGGCACACTCCTGGGAATACCGGTTGGCATGTTTGGCGGGCGCCTCGTGACGAGTTCGATGGGAGCCGTGCTGCAAATCACCCTTCCCGCGGCGACTGATGTGCCACGGGCCTTTCTCTTCGGCGGCATCGTGGGCCCGCTGATTTGCCTGCTTGGCGCCTGGTATCCGGCTGCAGGGCGAGCCGGATTTCGCCACTCGAGGGTATGCGGCCGGTGGTGACCATGCAACCACAACGGGGGCATCGCAAGACGACGTTGGCCGGACTGTTTGGCATGGCCGTGAGCTGTGTTTTGATGTTCGGCGCCGTGCAAGGCGCCATGCCAAATTGGGTGGCCGTGGTCTCCATCGTGGTCGCGCTGGTGTCGCTGGTGATGTTTTTGCCGGTGGCCCTCTCGCCGGCCGTGAATCTGCTCGGCTGGCCGCTGCGGCGTTTGCTGTCGGTCGAAGGTGAAATGTCCCAGCGGCTGGTGCTGCGTCACTCCGGCCGTAGTTCGCTGACCATCGGCGTGCTCTTCATGGCCGTGGCGGCTGGCATGGCGCTCGAGCAACGCGGTGTTTAGCGTCAATCGCAACGTCCAAACCTGGCACGCACGGACGATGACGGCCGACTTCTTCGTACGCACGATGATGCCCGATCTCAGCGGCCAGGACCCGGCCAGCTTGCCCGATTCCCTGAGCGAGCAAATTGCGGCGATGCCCGGAGTGGAGCGGGCCGAGGCGATCAAGGTGCTGCGCGTCGAAGCAGCCGGCCAGGAAGGGATCCTGGCCGCTCGCGATTTCAGCCTTTACATCGAGTTGCCGTTGGACCTGGTCGCCGGCGACCCCGCCGCCGTGGCCGAGGGATTACGCAGCGGAGAAGTGGTCGTGGGCTCGGTCCTATCGGAGCGGGCGAATCTCCGCCCGGGAGACACCTTCGAGGTCACGGCCGGTACGACGCGGCACACCTTGCGCGTGACGGGGGTGGTGAACGAATATCTTGCCGGCGGATCGGTCGTTTACATGGAACACCGGACGGCCGAGAAACTGTTCAACTTCCACGGCATCGATTCCTTCCTGATCAAAGCCAAGCCGGGGCATCGCGACGAAGTCGGGGCTGAGCTGCATCGCCTGGTGGACCAGTATGACGTAATGGTGCAAACCTTCTCCGAACTCTTGACCATGCTCGACAACATGACGGCCGGAGTGACCGCCGGCCTGTGGATTCTCTTGGCGTTGGGACTGCTCGTCGGAGCTCTTGGCGTGGTCAACACGTTGACGATGAACATCTCGGAACAAACCCGGGAACTGGGGATGCTCAGGGCCATCGGCATGGCTCGCTTTCAGATCGTGAAGACGGTGATGGGACAGGCTGCGTTTATCGGTTTGCTGGGCATCGCCGCCGGTGCGCTGGCCGGACTTATACTTGCCCGCTCCATCAACTTCTGTTTAGGCTCCCTGTTTGGGCATCCAGTGGCCTTCGCCATGCGGCCGGAATTCGCCGTGCTGCTGTTGACCCTGGCACTGGCCGTGGTGTTCGTGGCGGCGCTGGTGCCGGCGCGGCGCGCCGCGAATCTGAATCCGATCCAAGCCATGCGACAGGATTAATCGACCGCGCGAGGTTGCACGCGAGCCGTCCCCGATTCGACGGGCAATGGTCATGTCCGCTGCGGGCTGCTAAACTGGCTCCTGGCCGCAAAAATCTCAGCGGCTCTTTTTGTATTTGTCCAGTTTTGATGAGTCTCTCCGTGACGTCGACTTCTGAACCCCCTCGTGCAACCAGAAAGCGGCCGCTGGCGCAGCTCCTGTTTTGCCGCGGTTGTTGTTGCGGCCGCGTCGATCGGGGTTACCCGGACGTGCCGGTCGATCGCATCAAGGCTGTCTGGAAAGCGGAGAAGCTGAACCGTACGATTCAGTTGACCATTTCCGGGTGCCTGGGGCCGTGCGACATGGCCAATGTGGCCGCGATCGTCAGCTCCGGCACGCAAGAATGGTTCGGCGGACTTGCCGAGCCGGACCATTTCGATGCCCTGATCGATTGGGCCCGGCAGTGCCATCGGGAGCAGTCGCTGTTGCCCCGTCCGGCGTCCTTGGCCCCGTTTCAGTTCGAGGCCTTTGCTACGGAGTCGGCGGCTGCGGATCAGAATCTCCTGAGGGCTCCTTGACCGGCGGCAGCTCGCACAGGCTGCCGTGCGCCGGAATAAGGCCGGGCCACTCGGCATTCAGACAACCGGCGAGCGTCCCGCGCAGCACGGCAATCGGCCCGCCGTGCCCGACGGCCACGATCAGTCCGTCGGCTGGCAACTCCTGATACCAACTCCAAACACGGTCGCGCATGGCATGCACCGTTTCGCCGCCGGGAGCCGAAAACGTCGCCGGCTCGTGGAGAAATCGGGTTAGGGCATCCGGAGCCGCGGCATGAATTTCCTGCCAGGTTCGTAGTTCCCACTCGCCGAAGTCAAATTCCTGCAACCGCGGATCGACAATCGGCGTCAAACCAATCGCTGCTGCGATCAACTCTGCCAGCGCCCGCGCACGCATGAGGCCGCTGTGATACAAATGCGTAATCGGCCAGGGCGAAAGTTGCGCGGCAAGTTCCCGAGATTGTCGCCAGCCATCGTCACCCAGTTCCACGTCGCTGCGACCGTAGCAAACGTCCCGATAGCACGCAGCCACGCTTCCGTGACGGACCATGACGACTCGGCGTTGTGGTTGATTTTGATGCATGGCGATGGCTCATCGCAGGGGGCAACACAACAGCACCAGAAGTTGCCCCAAATAGCAAAGGCACCCGAGGCAGTCGCCGGTGATGCCGCCGATCCGGTGCCGCACGTAGGCCGTGAAGCCGATGGCGAGCAGGATGACCCCGCCGATCGCCAGTCCCGCGTTGCCGAGGGAAAGCCATGCCAACGGCAAGATGCCCGGAATCGCCAGGAGCCCGCCCCCCAGGACCTGGCTGGTGTCCGTCTGCCGGCCAGCGTCCTCGGCCAGGCTCTGCCGTCCGGCAATCGGCGGTAACGCAGCCATGGCCCAGAGGATGGCCCAGCGGCCAAGCGTGGCCGAAGCCATGACCGCCGCGATGATGTGCCCTCGTTCCATCGAAGCGAGGGCGCCGGCACGCAACAGCACGCCGAGCAGCAACCCCAAAGCCCCATAGCTGCCGACGCGGCTGTCATCGAGGATCCGCAGCACGTCTTCCCGCGTCCAGCCGCCGCCAAAGGCGTCGCAAAAGTCCGCCAAGGCGTCTTCGTGCAGCGCCGGTGAGCAGCGCCTCGATCGCCAGACCAATGATGACCGCAACTTCCAGCGGCCAGAGATGCGCCGTCAGCCAAATCACAAGACCGGTGGTGAGGCCTATGAGCGCACCCACGAGCGGGAAATAAATCACTGCTTGCCGCAAAGCGGGAGCGCTGCGGAACTCTTTGCCGCGCAGCCAGTCGGCGGGCACCGGAATTCGCGTGAGAAACTGCACGGCCGCAAGCCAGGATTGCCACGCGGTCTCCTGGGTAACCAGGGACCGCGCTCCTTCCGCCAGGCGGTCTGCCTCTGAGATATCGTCCGGTGAGTCGACCGCCGGTTTGTTCATCATTTTGTCTGTCGCAGTTCAGCTTGTGGCCGCGCAATTCGATAACGCCACGCGTACTATCGCGGCACGCTCGGAAAATTCCGCGTCGCTGAGGACCGGTTTGGCCCCTGCGGTCGAGACGTCTTCGACCAGGTCGACCCACGACTTGCAGCCGGTGTACTCTTCGCGCAATTCGAACGTGGCCACGAGCGGCAACTCGTAGACGCGCACCACGAGGGCATAAATCGAGTCGCGCCAACGGTGAAAACGCTCTTCCACGACGTCGTCCGACCAGATGTGCTGGCCTCGCAGCAAGAGTACGGCCGGAAGCGAATGCACGCGCAGCACGTCCGTGACCACGGCGAAATTACGAAAGTCGACCGTACCGGTCTCGGGCTGTTCGTCTTCCAATTCCAGCAGCCAGGGCCGGGCTTTTTCAATCACGCTGTCGGGCGACTGGTGCGCATACGTGGGAAACAGCAGAAAGGCCGGCCGATCAGGCTTGAATTCGCCCCCTTCCTCGATGATGCCCCCTTTGCGCAGGATCAGCGATTGTTCGCCGCGGGCGACGCGCCCGGCACACAACGGCCCATTCTTTAAACGCCTCTTTCACTTGTTCGCCCTCCGAAACGCGTGGCTGAATGTTTCATCATAAAGCTTGGAGCGGTGTCCCTTGGCCGCAAGGGCCTCGCCGACGATCACGATCGCGGTCATCGAAATGCCGGCCGCGATCACCTGATCGGCAATCGTGGCCAGCGTGCCGCGAATGATCTTCTGGTCCGGCCAACTGGCCCGATAGACGACGGCCACGGGCGTTTCCGGTGGATAGGCCGTGAGCAGATCCTCGACGATCATCTTCATGACCTGCGTGCTGAGGAAGATGACCAGCGTCGTGCGATGCCTGGCCATGTCGACCAGTTGTTCGCCGTCGGGCATCTTCGTGCGGCCTTCCGTGCGCGTCAAAATGATCGACTGCGCGACATCCGGCACGGTCAGCTCGTGCCCCAAGGCCGCCGCCGCGGCCAGGAAGGAACTGACGCCGGGCACCACTTCGTAATCGATTCCCTCGGCTGCCAGCCGCTCGGTCATTTCGCCCATCGCGCCGTAAATGGCCGGGTCGCCCGAGGCCAGCCGCACGACCTGCTTGCCGGCCCGAGCGGCGTCGATCATCAGCGGCATGAACTCGCCCAGCGCCATCCGGGCCGTGTTGTGCCACTCGGAACCCGGCTTGGCCAGGGCCAGGAGTCCGTCGGGCATCAGGCTGCCGGCGTAAATCACGGTGTCGGCATTTTCCAGCAGCCGGCGGCCCTTGACGGTCATCAAATCGGGGTCCCCCGGGCCGGCCCCTACGAACCAGACTTTCATGCAAACTCCTGCTTCAGCCGGTCATAGACGCCGACACTGTCTTTGAAGAAAAACTTGAACACCACGGTATCGTCATCGGCGAAACATTGCACCGATCGCTGAGCCCCCTTCTCCACGAAGCAGATCGAGCGGATATGGCTGACGTTGATATGCGCATGGAACTGCTCGCATTCGTAGTTCAACCAATCCCCCTTGCGCGTGCAATCGCCGAGGCAGCAGGTCAACTCGGCCACGGCTCCCGGCGTGCGGATGATCAACCGCCCGGGCCGAGCCGTGGCCATGCCGGAGAGCAACGCCTCCAGCCGGTCAAGACTCACCGCAAAACGGATTTCCTCGTCGACTACCATTCGATCCCCCGTTGGGCTTTGATTCCTTTTTTATACGGATGCTTCACTTCACGCATCTCGGTCACCAGGTCCGCCAGCTCCACGAGCTCCGGCTTGGCGTTGCGTCCGGTGAGGATTACATGCACCGGCTCCGGCCGGGCCCGCAACGTGGCGAGCACGTCGTCCAGCGGCACGTAACCATAATCAATGGCGTAATTGATCTCGTCGAGCACGATCAGATCAGTCTGGCCCGAAAGGATCCGTTCGCGTCCGAAGGCCCAAGCTGCCATTGCCACTTGCGTGTCGCGCTCGCGGTCTTTCGTGTCCCAGGTGAATCCTTCGCCCATCGAGCGGAATTCGGCCTTGGGGAACGTGCCAAAAGCCTCGCGCTCGCCGGTCTTCCAATGTCCCTTGATGAACTGCACCACCAGGACCGAAAAGCCGCCCCCCAGCGCACGCAAGGCCGTGCCGAACGCGGCAGTGCTCTTGCCCTTGCCGCTGCCGGTATTGACGATCACTAAGCCTTGACGGTATTCCAAGTCCGGCGCTCCTTCGTCCTCGTCGTCCACCTGAAAGGTCATCGACTTCTTGACGATTAATAGCGTCATGTAGCCGGTCGTTTCGTTGCGGAATTTACGCAGGTCGGTCTCGACCCGTTCATCTTCGGTGCCGATGTAGCTGAACAGGGCCGCATGGTCGAGCAGGTTCATTTCCTCCAGCAACGCGACGATGCGATTGAGCTTCGAGCCGGCTTTGAGCATCACGACCGTATCAAAGTTTTCCAGGGCGTCGCGCACGTTCGACACGTCCCGATTGACCGGAACGATGGCCACGCGTTCGGTCCCCTCGCCGATCGCCAGGTTGATCATGGCCGCCGCGGCCGAGAAGCTGGAGATGCCCGGCACCGTCTCGATGGGTACGTCGGGCAAGGCGGCCCGCAGGGCTTTGACGATGTAAATGTACGTGCTGTACATCGAGGCGTCCCCCAGCGTGACGAAGGCCGCGTCTTCGCCGGCTTCCAGCACGTCCGCAATTTTGCGGGCATTCAGCGTCCAGTAGTATTCCAGCAGTTCCCGGTCCTTGGTCATCGGAAACATCAACTCTTCGATCTTCGCGCCCGGGCGCATGAACGACTCGATCGTGTTCAGCGCCAGGCTCTCGTCGGTCGAGTTGCCGCGGGGATAAAAAATGCAGGCGGCCTTTTCGATCGCCTCGCGGGCCTGCTGCGTCAGATACTTGGCATAGCCGGGACCGACGCCGATCCCGTATAGCGTCCCATAGGTGACGAGCGAGCGGCCGGGCTTGGGCTTTTCGGCCAATTGGCGGCGCATCAATTCGACCGCCGCGGTATCCACGCTGTCCAGTTCGTATTTCGTCTGGTAGCCGCGCGGCGTGACCATCAGCCCTTCGAACGTGAACGTGCGGGTATTGCCGATAATCACCGTGGTGAGCATGCCGATCTCGTGGTTGAGCATGTCGTCCAGCGTGGTGAGAATCACTTTCTGCAAGTCGCGATAGCACGACTTGACCAGCCCGACCGGCGTGCTCGCCGGGCGATATTTCAGCAGGATCCGCTGGGCTTCGACGATCTGCTTGGTCCGCCGCCCGCTCTTGGGGTTGTAGAGCGCCACGACAAAGTCGGCCTTGGCCGCCGCTTCGAGCCGCTGCTGAATCAGGTTCCAGGGGGTCAACAGGTCCGAGAGGCTGATCGTGCAAAAATCATGCACCAAGGGGGCCCCCAGCACGCTGGCGCAGGCGCGCTGGCGGCGGTGACGCCGGGGATTACCTCGACCTCGATTCCTTCGCTTCGCTTCCAGCCCCGCTCTTTGAGAATCTCGAAGGTCGGTCCGGCCATGCCGTAGATGCCCACGTCGCCGGAGGAAATCAGGGCCACGCGTTTGCCTTCGTAGGCCAGGTCGATCGCCTTGCGGGCACGGCTCAGCTCTTCGGTCATACCGGTATAGATCACCTGTTTGCCGTCGCACAGGGACCGGACCAGCTTGATGTAGGTGGTGTAGCCGATCACGACCTCGGCTTCGCCAATGGCCTCGCGGGCCCGAAACGTCAAATGCTCATGCTGCCCGGGGCCGAAGCCCACGAGCATTAGTTTTCCTGGCATGAAAAAATCCTCGCTACTGCTGAACGATAATGTTGTTGACGGGCGATATTGTTTTGCGGAGCGGTAATTGTTGCTAAGCGACAAGCCCCTTCGCTTGCGGCGTAGCAAATCAATGCGGGCGAGCCCGATCAAACGAACGTTGGCAAACTAAAATCGAACACGGGCCACGGCCAGGGTCATCATGGGGGCCTTTTGTTTGGGCACGATCAATTCGCCGCCGGAACTGAGCATGGCCGCCGGTTCGGATACGCCCGGGGTGCCCACATGCTTTTCCACGGTGGCCGATGGGTTCGGCGCCGCGACATGCTTGAGTTGTTCGGCCGAATAACAAACCAGTTCCAGCTTGTGCCTGGCGCAGAACTCGCGCAGACCCGGCTCGTCCTGTTTCACGTCGGCCGTCGCCACGTTGCGCACCGAGCGAAGTGACAACCGCTGGGCCGCCAGCGTGGCCTGCACGAAGTCGTCGATCTGTTGGCAGCTTGTGCCGCGGTCGCAGCCGATTCCGAGGACCAGCGACTTGGGCCGGTAGATGACCGTCTTTTGCAGCCAATGCTCGTCGAGCAGGCGATCGGTGACGATCAGCACATTCTTGAACTCGCGAGCCTCGTCCAGCGTGACTTGCTGAATATTTTTGGGCAGAGGCGTGGGACGCTGCCACCAGTTCTTTTCCCCCGTTTCTTGCACAAAGGCGATCGGCTCTTCATTGACCACCGCCGCGCTTACCCGGGTAATGTTCTGTTCGCCTTCGGTGGTCCAACCCAATTCGCGACCCAGGATGTCGACCGGGATGGTCTTGCCGACGTCGCTGGCGGTGGTGATGACGGCCTGAGCGCCGAGCCCGGCGGCAATTTGTGCCGTCAGCTCGTTCGCTCCCCCGACATGCCCCGACAGGACGCTGATCACGAACTGAGCCTTATCGTCCACGACGATCACGGCCGGATCGACGTGCTTGTCTTTGAGAAACGGGGCGATCGTGCGAATCACGGCTCCCAGCGATACCACGTAGACCAAGGCCTCGTATTGCGGCCAGATTTCGGCGGTAAGCTCCTTGATCGGCTTCTCGAAATAATGGATCGCGCCGGGCGCGTCGCCGGCGGACGGGTTGTCCGAAGACGAATTATCCGAAGACGGCGGCACGCGAAACTTGGCCGCGATGTAGCGGTCTCCCTCGATGCGGCGGGCCAGGGCCGAGCCGTGCTTGGTAATGGCGATCACGGCGGTCTTCATGGTTTCTCCCAGGCGGCGATAAACACGGGATTCAAGGCTTCGAAGCGGTGCAGGTTCAAGATTGGCCGGGTGCGGCTGATCTGCACCATGGTCACGTCGTTGCAATCGGTCTGAGCGAGGTTTTCTAGGGTGGCCACATTCACGACCAGCCGCCCGCCGGCGGCGAGGCGCTGGCGACAAAGGCTCAGGATCTCCCCCATTTCGCCCCCGCTGCCGCCGACAAACACCGCGTCGGGAGCCGGCAGATCGGCCAGCGCCGCTGGGGCAATTCCTAGCACAACCGTGACCTGGCTGGTGCCGAACTTCTCGATGTTGCGGCGAATGATGTCGCAGTCTTCTTTGTTCTTTTCCACGGCCCAAACCTTGGCCCCCAGCAGCGCGGCCTCGATGGCCACGGATCCGGATCCGGCCCCGATGTCCCACACCACATTACCCGGGCGAATGCGCATCTTGGCCAGGCTCAGCACGCGGACTTCGGTCTTGGTGATCAGCCCTTTGAGCGGCTGCCGCTGGTAAAAGGCTTCTTCCGGAATGCCGAAGGTCCAATCGCGCCGCTCCAGCACCGGCGCGTCTGCCCGCTTGATCAACACCAGAACATTGAGCGGATCGAACGAGCGCTCGACCAGTTCGCTCAAGTCGCAGGCCGTGACCCGCTCGTCATCGCCGCCCAGGTTCTCGCAGACGTAGGCCTTGAAGCCGCTGACGCCGGCCTTGAGCAGTTCCCGCGCGATGCGGGCCGGCGTGTTCTCATTGTCGGTGAACAGGCCGACCTTCTTGGCGTCGCGAACCACGTCGATTACGTCTTCCACGGGCTTGGCGTGACAGCTCAGCAAGGCGGCGTCGTGCCAGGATTCTTTCAACCGTGCGAAGGCCAGTTGCATCGACGACAGATTCGGCAGCACCTCCAACCGCTCGCGGCCGACCTTGTTGGCCAGGTAGCCGGCAATGCCGTGGAACAGCGGATCCCCGGACGCCAACACCACCACGCGGCGCGTTTCCGCTTGCAGGCGGGCGGACAGCTCTTTGAGGTTGTCGCGAATGGTCAGTTTTTCGGCCGGATGGTCGGCAAAGAAAGCCAGATGCCGCTCGCCGCCGGCCAGCACTTCCGCCTCGCCGATGCGCCGCAGTGCGTCGCGTGACAGGCTATCGAGACCGTTGTCGCCGATGCCGATCACTACCACCGGGGGTTTTTCACGGTCCAATGCCGCATCATGGTCCATTGCTGCATTGCTCGCCATTATGCCCCCACTCGATCGCTGGACCAGCGGCCGATCACCGTGCCGCCGAAGTCGGTAAGCACGCATTCGACCGCGGCGGCGCCGTGAATGTGCGTGCTGCATGCCAGAACGACTTTGCTGGCGACCGCGTCCCAGTAGCCGGCAACGCCCCGCGCGGCCACGATTTCAGACACGTGCCGAGCCGTGTTCGGCGCGACGCACTTCTTCGACGACTTCTTCAGGAGCGTTGCATTCGGCGGCAATGCTCGCCAAGAATTCCAAATCCACTTCGCTGCCGGCGACGTGCGTTTGCATTTTTCCCTTGGCGATTTTGGACATCTTTCCCGGCATGCCACAGAGATAGATCCTCTTGACGCCCCGGTGCGTGCAGGCCCGCAAGGAGAAGCCGGCGAAGTCCCCCATTTGAACGTAACAGAAGGCCGGCAGCCCCAGCAGCTTCATGGCGAACTCTTCACTCTTGCCACCCGTGGTCAGCACCACGGCATCTTGCCCGTCGGCTCGAGCAACGTCGATTCCCTGCACGATCGAGGCTTTGAAGGCGGCAGTCGAAAACGGAACGACGATGCCGGTGGTGCCCAGGATGGAAATGCCGCCCAGAATGCCCAGCCGGTCGTTCTGCGTTTGCTTGGCCATTTCTTCGCCCTTCGGCACGGAAATGACGACGCGCAGTCCGCGCATGGCCAGCGCGGGGCCGGCCGCTTCGCGAACCATCTCGGTAATGTTCCGCCAAGGCACCGGATTAATCGCCGGCGAGCCGACTGCGAGCCCCAGGCCCGGCTTGGTGATGGTGCCGACTCCCTGACCGCGATCGATCTCGATCTGGTTCGGCAGGTCGGTCCAACTGACCGTCGCCGTCAGGTGCGCGCCGTGCGTGCAATCCGGATCGTCTCCGGCGTCCTTGACGACGACACAAGTCGCGGTGTCAGGCGTATAGTCGCAGGCTTCCACGGCGAATTGGTGGTGGCGGCCAATGGGCAGGGTGATGTCAACTTCCTTAATCGCTTGTTGCGCGAGCAGAGCCAGCGTGGCAGCCTTGGCGGCGGCGGCGCTGCAGGCTCCCGTGGTGAAACCGGAACGCAAACCCTTCTCAGGCTCTTTCCGTTCTCCCCCAACGTTCATAAAACACGACCTTGTCCAACGGAAGTCGATCGCGCCAACCCACTTCTTCGAGCATCGGCCGGCTGCCGAGCTGCATCGGATAACCACAGCACAAATAGGCCACCGGCACGACCGACTCAGGCAGCAAGAGCAGCTCGCTTAGCACGGCGGGATCGACGATGCTGACCCAGCCGATGCCCACCTCTTCGGCGCGGGCCGCCAACCACAGATTTTGCACGGCGCAGCAGGTGCTGTAAAAGTCGGTGTCCAGGATACTATTTCGTCCTAGCACCACGCCACCCCGCGACCGGTCGCAGGTCACGCACAGGTTGAGCGCCGATTCGAGAATTCCTTCCAATTTGAGCGAATCATACAATTCCCGCCGCTCGCCGGTGTAATTTTCGGCTGCGGCCGCATTTTCGCGTTCGAACACCCTCTTCACCGCCGACCGCGTGGCCGGATCTCGCACGACGATGAAGTTCCAGGGCTGCATGAAGCCCACCGAGCCGGCATGATGGGCCGCGTCGAGGATTCGCGCGAGGACCTCGTCCGGCACCGGATCCGGCCGGAACTGCCGCACGTCGCGACGCGTGAAGATGGCTTCGTAAACATCCATAGCTCACGCCTGGTGATAGACGTGGTCTGCGACAACGCTACCTTGCTTGAGATGCTCGTCCAGAATTCGGTCGAGCACGTCCGGCGTCACGTTTTGGTACCAAGTGCCGTCGGGATGGACGACCACGATCGGGCCTCCCTGGCAGATCGCAAAGCAACTGCACCGGGTCCGCTTGACGCGAGCGTCGTCGGCATCCAGGCCGCGCTCCTTGAGCTTTTCGCCGAGCGAACCGAAGAGCGCTTCGGCTTCCCCGTCCTGAGTGCAGCGCGGACCGGTGCAGACCAACATATGCCACTTGTAAGGCTTCATCGTGTTATCGAGCTCCTAAAAAACTTAACCCTGAACTCCCGCCAATCGAATCAGCGCATTCATCATGGAAACAGCCACCGGCGTGCCTCCCTTGCGGCCCAACGAAGTGATGAACGGCAAGCTGCTGGCGGCCAACTCGTCTTTCGACTCCGCAGCCGAGACAAAACCCACCGGCACGCCCACCACCAGGGCCGGCCTGGCTTCGTCGGCCAGCCGCACCAGCTCCAGCAGCGCCGTCGGGGCATTGCCGATGGCGTAAATCGCTCCCGGAAACTGCCGGGCCGCTTTGCGCGTGGCCATGATGGCCCGGGTCAGTCCGCTGGCGCGAGCCGTGGCAATCACGTCGTCGTCGCTAATAAAGCAGTAGACTTCACCGCCGAATTTCTTCAGCCCCGGCTTATTGATGCCGGCCTGGACCATTTGCACGTCGGCCACGACCATCGCGCCGGCGCGAATGGCATCAATCCCCAGGCGAATCGCGCCGGGCGAGAAACGAATCGTGCGGGCAAACTCGAAGTCGGCCGTGGAGTGGATCGCCCGCTGGACGACGGCAAACTCGTCCGGCGAGAAGTTATGCGGCCCCAGCTCTTCTTCGATGATGCGAAACGATTCGGCTTCGATCGCTTCGGGGTTGAGAATTCGCTGCATCGGGTGGTTTCCTCAAGCATTCTTCGGCGCGGGATACATTTCGTGCACAAAGTCGTGTAGCTCGTCCAAGTCGCGATAAAAACGGCTCAAGCCGTCCAGCGAATTACGCAGATCGAGTTCGATTTTCTTGTTCAAAATCACCAGGGATCGCAAATAGGGCAATTGCGGATCGCCGGCGGCCGTGTGGGCCACGCGTTCTTCCAACTCGGCCAGTGCCGACTCGAAACCTTGCTTCAGGCCGCCAAAGTCCTTGGCTTCGGATAGCAGGCGAACCGTGTTCGACGGAGCCTCGCCTTGATTCATCTCGGCCAGTTCATGCTGTCGCTCGGCTTCGTCCTGGATGCCCAGAACTTGCATCAATCCCAGCCGCAGCGCGGCGATTTCGTGACAAGCCATCGAATGGGGTCTCCTATTGCTCGATTCTGATTGCGTAATTTTTATTGCATGATGTTGTCGACCAGCCGTGCCACGAGGCGATCGGCCAGCAGATGTTCGTGGACTAAATCGGCGGCGTCCTCTTCCCGCACGCTCCGGTACCAGATGCCGTCGGGATAAACCGCCACGGTGGGCCCTTCGCCGCAACGGCCCATGCAGGATGTTACGGTAACGCGAATATCCCGTTCGCGTCCGACGTCCTTGATCATCCGGCGGAGCGTTTCGATCAGCCGGATGCTCCCTCGGCCAGCACAGTCGGCATTGCCGCAAACCAGCACGTGCTTGCGCAGCGGCTTGTGGGCATGCACGTGCGGGGCAGCCTGCGAATGGGTGAAACTGTGCCGCAAGCTCCACAGCAAAGCCCTGAGCCCGCCGACACTGTCAGCCCGGCCGGGCAGGGCTACGCGATACTGGCAATTGTCGCAAGGAAGCGGAGCCTGGCCCTCCCGGCTCTCCGCGACGCGCTCGTCGAGCACGTCGAGTACATGATCCGTCCCGCCGAGATGCGGAGCGAGCGCCGTCTTGATCCAGGAATAACGGGCTCCAAACGCCGCGACTTGCTCCCCAAGCTGCCTCATCAAGCGGCCATCGAACAGCAGGTACGGCACGACCAACAGCCGCTCGGGCCGAGTCCGCGCGGCCAGTTCGAACACCTCTTCGACGCGGGGCCGGGCAATGCCGATAAACGCCGGGAGCACGGCGCGGAATTCTCGCGATTCCTGGAAAATCCGCACTAATTTGCAGAAATCGCCATTCGCGTCCGGGTCGCTGGAGCCACGGCCGACCATGATCACCGTAGTTCGCCGCGCATCGTCGGGTTCCAGCGGCAGCGTCTCGGAGGCGCGCTGCAAGGCCAACTCCACCATGCGCGGATGGACGCCCAGGGGCCGCGTGGCCAGGAATTCAACGTTGGGGGCCTGCTGCCGGGCCGTGGCGAGGGCCAGCGGCACGTCGTTCTTTACGTGGCCGGCGGCGAACAAGAACAGCGGCAAGACGGTGACCTGCCTGGGCTCGGAGCCCAACGCGGCCAGAGCCTCGGCCAGGGACGGTTGAGCCAGTTCTACGTACCCATGGCGCAGCAGGAACTCCGGCCGGCGCGCTTGGTAGCGCGCGACGAGTTGTTCGAACTCCTGGTTGGCCACGGCGTCGCGACTGCCGTGGCCGACTATTATCACTGTGGGACGGTTCATACGATTATCGGGCTGAGGGTGTTGCCAAGGCCGCAAACGAGCTTCAGGTACGCAGCTTATGGATGAAGGTTGTGGCCATGCGCCAGCCGGCCCAGATGCCCAGGATGAGTTGCCCGAGGTAAATCGGAGCGAACGCCAACTCGAAGTGATGCGCTAAGAGCATTATGCCTTCCTCCATTCAACCACCAGATATCGCACTAGCCGAGCAATCGCGCCGATGCTCGCTCCCAGCACGAACAGCACCAGCATCTGATAGACCTCTTCTTCGGGCACCATTGAATGCACGAATTCCATTTTTGACCTCCTTCGCAAACTTGGAAGCGGCCCGCACGAACCGTTGTGCGAACCAGGGACAACCGTGAAAATGAACGTGAACGTAAGACGCGTGGATGAGCGGCGAGGCGTAGCCTTCGGGCCGCTCGCTGCCGGTGCGGCGACGGCGGACCACGCAAGCCGGCGCCAGCCCCTCGCCGTCCCATTGGGAATAGTGAAACTCGTGCCCGCGGACCTTTTCGCCTGGCTTTAATAACCAGGAGCCGGTTCCTTCGGCTTCGCAGTAGCCGAAGTTCTGCAAGCGCTCTTGCATGGTCACTTTGCCGGGAATCAGCCCCTGCATGGCGAGATACATCAGGCCGCCGCATTCGGCGTAAATCGGCACTCCTTGCAGTTGACCGGCCAGGGGTCCGTCTTGCAATTGCTGCGGGAACAATTCCGGAAATCCGCCGCCGAAATAAACCGCCCCCACCTCCGCAGGCAACTGCCGATCGTGCAGGGGGCTGAAGAACACCAGCTCCGCGCCGTGGGCCCGCAACAGGTCCAAATTATCTTCGTAGTAGAAGCAAAACGCCTCGTCGCGAGCCACGGCGATCCGCGCGATCGGCGGCTTGTCCGGGGATGATTCAGCCGGAGGCGGCTCGTACGCGGGGAGCGGCGCGGCCGACTTTGCCATTTCCAGCACGGCGTCTAAATTCACCGATCGCTCCAGATGGGCCACCAATCGATCGGCAAGCTCATCGATGCGGCCGCGCTCTTGGGCCGGCACCAGGCCCAAATGCCGCTCGGGCATCTTGAGCGTTTCGTCCTTCGGCAGGTATCCGAGCACCGCGGCCCGGCAATGCCGCTCGATGGCCTCGCGCAGCAGTTGATAATGGCTCTCGCCGGATACCCGGTTCAGGATCACGCCTGCCAGGCGGACGCCCCGCTCGAGCGTTTCGAAGCCGCGAACGATCGCCGCCGCCG
This sequence comes from uncultured Planctomycetia bacterium, assembly GCA_963807715.1. Classification (GTDB taxonomy): domain Bacteria; phylum Planctomycetota; class Planctomycetia; order Pirellulales; family PALSA-1355; genus CAWECK01. The sequence goes on along the minus strand of CAWECK010000001.1, from coordinate 743,826 downwards.
AACCGGCCATGGCGTGGGCATCGACGACCAGCACGACCGGGGCTTTCAGCAGACGGGCCAATTCGGCCGTGCTTCCCGGCCCGTCGTAGAGTCCCATCACCCCTTCGATGATCGACAATTCGGCCGGCCGCGCTGCCAAGCGCTTGACCGTGCTCTTGGAGAGCATCCACAGGTCCAGATTTCGCGAGGGGACACCCGTCACCGCGGTATGCCAGGTCGGATCGATGTAGTCGGGCCCGGTCTTATAGGGCTGCACATGCAAGCCGCGGCGCGCGAAGGCGGCCATCAGGCCGATCGCCAGCGTCGTCTTGCCCGCACCGCTATGCGTTCCCGCAACTACCAAGCGCGACATGCTGCCATCCTTATTGCAATCCCAAACGCCAGCGTGAAAAACGCCACGGCGTACATTATGCCAATCGCGGCAGGAATGTGCTTTCGCTCCAACGCATTCATGGCATCGCCCAACCGAGGCCGGACGAAGGCTTCGCCGTCGTAAAAGTTCGTGCCGCCGAGTTGCACGCCCAACGCCCCGGCCATGGCCGCTTCCGGAATTCCGGCGTTTGGACTGGGACTTTTGTGACCGTCGCGGCAGGCAATGCGCCAGCAGCGGCCGGCACTCAGCCCGTTCAAGGCGGCCGCAAGCGGAAACAACCAACGGCTGAGCCGGGCAGGGACAAAGTTCGCAACGTCGTCCAGCCGGGCTGAAGCCCAGCCGAAGCGCTCATAGCGCTCGTCGCGGTGCCCGACCATCGAATCGAGCGTGTTGATGGCTTTATAGGCCAGCACCGCCGGAGCGCCGCCCAACAAAGCGAACACCAGCGGCGACACGACGCCGTCGACCGTGCTCTCGGCGATCGTTTCGACCGTGGCCCGTACGATCTCCGGTTCGTCGAGCTGCGCCGTATCTCGGCCGACGATGCGCGAAAGCTTGCTTCTCGCCTCCCGCAAATCACCGGCGGCCAGAGCGTCAAACACCGGGCGGCTTTCGACGTCCAGATCGTGCGCGGCCAGCGTCGTATAAATGAGCACGATTTGCACTGCAACTCCGGCCCGCCAATCCCAATCGTTCGCCACGGCCACCCATGCGGCCGCCGTGACCCAGACGCCGCCGACGATCGCCAACGTAAACGCCAGGCCGGCCACATAGCCGCGGCCAATCGCCCGCGCGAGAAGCGCTTCGAGCCGGTCGGCGCTCCAGCCGATCAGGCGCACCGGATGCGGCAACCAGCGGGGATCACCGCAAGCAAGATCGAGCGCGAATGCCGCCATGACGCAAACCTCGAGGCTAACCCCAAACGATCCGGTGTAAAGCTGCCACATCGATCGAATTCCTTACCGCGCGAGCCAGAGCGTCGAAGCGATTTGTTTCCGGCGGGAGCACCGCCGCAGATTCATGCGACCGCGAGTCGGCTCCCTTTACGCGGTGTCGCAACTGGCCGAGCCACCAGTCGCGCAGCGCCTCGCCGTCGAACAGTCCATGCAAATAAGTGCCCCATACGCGGCCGTCGGCCGAAGCCATGCCGTCGTAGCCTTCGGCCGGCATGCCGTGCCGCCGCGTAATGCGAAATAGGGGCGACGAGCCCGGGTTGCCTTGAGTGCAGCCCATGTGAATCTCGTAAGCTTCGATTTCCGCGCCGCTTGCCACGTGGACCGCGCTGACCCGGGCGGTTTCTTTGTGAGGCTGAAACACCGTCGCGCCACTGAGAAAGTTCAGCCCCGGAACCTGGCTCTCGGAGGACTCGACATGATTGGGATCGAGGATCGCGCTCCCCAGCATTTGGAAGCCGCCGCAGATGCCGACAATCTCCACGCCGGCTTGCCGTGCTCGCGCGAGCCAGGGTTCGAAGCCACAACGGCGCAGCTCAGCAAGGTCGGCGACGGTGCTCTTGGTGCCGGGGAGAATGATCGCATCCGGGAGGTCGGCCGGGGGGGCTGTTACATAGTTGACGGCATCGCCGAGGGAGTCGAAGTCGGTGAAGTTCGCGATGCGCGGGTGGCGAATGATGTCGATGCGAAGCACGCCGTTGGGACGCGGCGTGTTGTTGCGCCACAAGCGCGGGTGAGGCTCAGAGGCCAGGGGCAACGAGTCCTCCTCGGCGATCCGCAGGTTTCGCAGCCAAGGGATTACGCCCAACACGGGCCGGCCCAGACGCTCTTCGACGAAACGCAACCCCGGGGTGAGGATGTCCAAGTCGCCGCGGAACTTGTTGATAATCAATGCCCGTACGCGCGCTCGTTCCGCGTCGTCGAGCAACTCGAAGGTGCCTACGAGTTGGGCAAACACGCCGCCGCGGTCGATGTCTCCGACCAGGACCACCGGCGCGTCGGCCAGCGCGGCGGTTCGCATGTTGACGATGTCGTGATCCTTGAGATTGATTTCGGCCGGACTGCCGGCTCCTTCGATCACCACCAGGTCGTAGCTTTCCAGCAGAGAGTCGATGGCCCGTTGGATGGTCGGCAGCAGCGACAATTTGTGGGCCTGGTATTGTTTGGCCGTCATCGTTCCGGTGGCGCGGCCCATCACGATAACTTGCGAGCCTACGTCGGTACACGGCTTGAGCAGAATCGGATTCATGGCCGTCGTGGGTTCGACGTCGCAAGCGGCCGCCTGTTCTGCCTGGGCCCGGCCAATCTCGCCGCCGCAAAGACATACGGCCGCGTTGTTGGACATGTTCTGCGCTTTGAACGGGGCGACCCGGTAGCCTTCTTGCCGGAAGATGCGGCAGAGGGCCGTCGTCAGGACGCTCTTGCCCACGTGCGAGCCGGTCCCTTGCACCATGATGGCCTTACCGCGCGGCATGCAAGGCCTCTATCAGTCGCTGATTTTCGCTGCGCTTTCGCACGGCAACTCGCAAATAAGTGTCCGGAGCCAGGCCGGAAAAGTTATCGCACCCGCGCACGACGATGCCCCGATCGAACAGCCGGCCGGCGATCTCGTTGGCATGCGCGATGGAGAGCAACAGGAAATTCGCCGTCGAAGGAAACACTTGCAGGCCCGGCACCGTTTGCAGACCGGCCGTCAAGTCGGCACGGCACTGTGCCACGAATTGCCGCGTGAACTGCTGATAGTCCTTTTCGCCCAGCAGGGCCTGGCCGATGACTTGCGCCAGACGGCTCACCGACCAGGCTGGCTGCCGCAGCCGCAGCGCGGCAACGTTTCCGACGATGTAACCGAGCCGCAGGCCCGGACAAGCGAATAGCTTCGTGAACGAACGGATCACCAGGGTGCGCGGTCGCCCGATCGCACTCACCGGCGACTCGACGAAATCGAGGAACGTTTCGTCCACGAGCAGCGTGGCGTTTAACTCCGGCAACTCGGAAAGGACGCCCGTCGGATTGGCCGGATTGCCGAGCACTACCAGGTCCTCGGGGCCCAAATCCAGCCGCCTAGTCAGCTTCGCGAAATCCCAACAAAAGCCCTCTTCCTCGCGGGCAGATACGGTGACGACCTCGTGCCCCCAAATCTTGGCCGAGTCTTCGTATTCGGTGAAGGCCGGCGTGAGCACGATCACGCGGCGCGGCTCCAGCGAGGCCATCAGCAGTTCGATCGCTTCGCAGGCTCCGTTGGTGACCAGCACCTCCTCCGTTTCCACGCCGTGCCGCTCCGCGAGCGCGCGGCGCAACGTTGCCGAGTCGGGCTCAGGATACGCCATCAAATGCTCGGCGCTTGACGCGAGCGACAACGAATCCGGCGGGCCGAGTGGATTCAGATTGACGCTGAAGTCCAACATTCCGGCCGGTGCCGCGCCACCATGAACGCGGCGGCGCGCTAAGTCTCGCACAGGAGCGATCGCGCCGTTACGGAGGGCAATCGGTTCGCTCATGCATCCCTCCCGGCGACCCCGGCCTCGTCGAACGTGGCCATTTCACGCATGATGCGCGCGGCTGCGTCGACCAGGTGAAAGGCAAGCGCCGCGCCGGTCCCTTCGCCCAATCGCATCTCCAGGATGAGCAGCGGTCGCAAGCCGAGCATTTCGAGCGCGAGCGGATGTCCGCATTCGGCCGAGCAATGGGCCGCAATCAAAAACGGCTGAACGGCCGGGCAAAGCCGTACGGCGATGCATGCCGCGGCCGTGGCAATGAAGCCATCGATCACCACCGGCACCCGCGCTGCCGCGGCGGCCAACAGGGCGCCAGCGAGCGCGCCGATTTCAAAACCACCGACCGCGGCCAGCAGCCCGATGCCGTCGTTGGCGTCAGGCCGATGCAAGGCCAGGGCGCGCTGGATGCCCTCGATTTTGCGCTGCATGCCCGCGTCGTCGACTCCCGTGCCGCGGCCGACCACTTCGGCAGCAGGCCGGCCCGTCGCCGCAGCCACGATGGCCGCGGCGGACGTGGAATTGCCGATGCCCATCTCCCCCATGCCGGCCAACTGGCAGGGACGAAAAACGGCAATGCCGGTTTCCACGGCCCGAACGGCCTGCTCGCGGCTCATGGCCGGTTCGCGGAAGAAGTTGCGAGTTCCGCGAGCGATCTTGCCGCCAGCAGCCGCGGATGATGCGGGATTTCGCCGGCAATGCCCATGTCGACGGTGACTAATTCCGCTTGGGCCTGGCGAGCCAACACATTGATGGCCGCCCCGCCGCGCAAGAAATTGGCCATCATTTGCGCCGTCACGACTGCCGGATAGGCGCTGACCCGTTCCGCCACGACCCCATGATCGGCGGCAAAGACGTAAATCAGCCGCTGTTCCAGTCGAGCCGAAATCTGTCCGGTGATGCCGGCCAACTGCAGGGCCAATTCCTCCAATCGGCCAAGGCTTCCCGGCGGCTTGGTGAGGCTGTCGAGTCGCGCTTGTGCCAGGCGGATGGCATTGGTATCCAACGGACCTACGCGGGCCGCGGTCTCCGCCAGCAGCGCGCTGGTTGGGATCGTGTCAGGCGGTCTTGCGGCAGCTTGAAGATCAGCCAGCATGCTTGATCCTCATGGGAATTCCGCAGACGACCAGAAGCACCTCGTCCGCCAAGGCGGCCGCCAATTGGTTCGCGCGGCCTTGCAATTCGCGAAACCGGCGGCCGAGTGAATGCTCCGGCACCAGCCCTTGTCCGACTTCGTTCGTTACCAAAACGACGGGGTAGTCGCCGTCTTTGGCCGCCTGGCACAAACTGCGGACTTCGAGCAGGATCTCGGCGTCCGGGGTTTCTTCGATCAGCAACTGCGAGATCAGCAGCGTGAGGCAATCGACGATGGCCCCATCAAAGGCGGCTTCGCCGAAGGCGGAGGAAAACAAATCGGCCAGACGCCGCGTGGCCTCGACAGTCGTCCAGCCGGGCGGGCGCTGGTCACGATGGCGAGCCACTTTGGCCAGCATCTCGGCATCGCGCGTCACGCAAGTGGCGATAAACAAGATTCGCGGTCCGAAGCCGGCCCCCAACCGCAGGGCATGGCTACTCTTGCCGCTCGCGGCACCGCCGGTGATCAACGTCAAGCGACCCATGGAGGAGAACTCCTGGGCAAGCCATCGGCAGCGCGAACGGCGGGAGCGTGGCGTCGTCGCTGAGACATGTCGCTCCTCATGGCCACCTTGAAAGGATCGCACATGAGGGACGGCACCCAGTGGCCCCCCAAACCCGGCGCAGGGCCGGGGCAAGCCTACTCTGTCGCGCGCAGAGACTGTCGGCTCGCTACCTTCGGCAGGTCTTCTGGCTCCGGACGTTCGCATGGCAGCCTTCCCACTGTGCGTAGTGGCTGCATGCTGGAGATGTCCGTTACAGCGGCGGGACCGCCCTCGATTTGCACGAGGTTCCCTATTAGGCCCAACAACTGGGCACCGAGGATGCGTCCCCTGTTTTATCAGTTGAGGGAATCGTGTCAACTCGGCGGCAGGTCAACTCAGTGCCTGCCGGCAATCTTGGGACCGGTCTTGACTCAACTTCGGCATTTTCCTAAGGTTCCCGCCCTATTGCCGGCGACAGCACAAACCTAGTGCGACGTAGTTGCCTCACTATCTGGCCCGGCTATCCGTCGTCCCTGCTCTTGTTGGAGCCTATCGGCTATGAAATGGGCAATTGTCTTACGCGCTGCTCGCCGGCATCTCCGGCTGTCAGAATCGACAGCCCTATTATTACCCGCCGCCCGCCTACGCCCAACCGACCTACGCCCAACCGGCCTACGCGCAGCCGGCGTATGGTCAGCCCTGCGTTCCGCCGCCGCAATGCACTTGCCCCTAGTTCAACGCTTGCAAGTGGGCATTTGCTAAGAGTAGGAGCAGCCCGCGCAACGGATTTGCCAGCGCAGCGAACTTGCTCGCCGGTACTCTCATCCCGGACTAGCCAAGGGCGCCGGGAACCACCCGCCATCCCCGGATCGGCCACGAAGCGTGGAAATGCGTCAGACGCGCAGAGGCAGCGCCGCTGGCGTGTCGCGCCCATTGCTGGCGGAGGCGTGTTAAAAGTAATGCGCCGCCTTGCCGCGGGGGCAAGTCGGCGGCAAGGAGGCGTCTGGTTGGTTTGCTGCGTCGACGCCAACTGACTTGTGAATCAGCGCTGCGATCAACAATTAGCGATTAAACACACCGGGCTGCTGGGCGGTCGGTTGGTCTTTTTGAACTTGCTGCTCGGCCTGCTCCAGCACTTCGCGTCCTTCTTCCAGGGCTTTTTCGGCGGCATGCTCAGCTTTTTGTTTGTCGACGGTAATCTCGATATTGTTGTCCGGACCCTTCTGAATGTGAATGGCGCCGGCGACAAACAAGCCTCCGACTGCCAACAGTCCCAGAAAAAACAAGCCTCTCATAATCATTATCTCCCGGTCATGGATGCCACGGTTACGTTCGACGAAAACTCACTTCGAGCGGGGGGAGAGTGTACGCGGATTGCGCGGACCGGGTCAATCGCAATCGACACGAATGCGGCGGCTCACGCTGGCAGCTGGAACTCCCAAGAGTCCGAAGGCTCCAGCGCATCAACGGGGGTTGAATGATTACAAAAACGTGGGGGGCTGATTGAAATCCCACAAAATCGCCTGGCCGATTGCCTTCGCCACTCCCTTCGCGGGGCTCAGATTAGAGCGTGCCATGCTCCGTGGGCTCGTCCAGTAATTGGCGCGCGAGAGCGAATACCGCGTCGAACATGGGCTCTGTCAGGCGACCCGTAAACGTGTTTTGCTGGCTGGGATGATAACTTCCTAGCAGCCAGCGATCTCCGGCCAGTGGTGCTCGAACGCCGTGGCCGAACTTTGGCAAGCGGCCCGCATGCCAACCGCGCTCGCGCGCCTCGCCAAGCGCGGCGCGCCAGGCGATTTGGCCCAGCGCCAGCACCACGCGCGCCGGCAGCATGGAAAAGGTGCTTTCCAGCCAGACCCTGCAATTCTGTTGTTCCGCGGGAAGCGGCTTGTTGTCCGGCGGCGCGCAATGGCAGACGGCCGTGATCGCGAAATCCCTCAGCACGAGCGAGTCGTTGCGTGCGTGCGACTCCACCTGGCTGGCAAAGCCGGCTTTGTATAACGCCCGATAGAGCCACTCGCCGCTCCGATCGCCGGTGAACATCCGGCCGGTCCGATTACGCGCCGTGAGCAGCCGGCGCGAGCCCCACGATAAGCAGCCGGGCCCGCGGATCGCCGAAATTAGGCACCGGCTTTCCCCAGTAAGTCCAATCGCGATACGCCGCGCGCCGCCCGCTGGCGACCTGGCGGCAATATTCCAGTAATCGCGGGCAGCGCTGGCAGGCTACGATCTGGCGGTTCAAGGATGTCCAGGCGCGATCGGCGCGGTCAGTCATGCGAAGGACCCTAGCACAGGGGATAAGGGGCGACAACGAAACATAGCAGAAGGCCGGCCAGTCGAAACACCTCTTGGCATCCGCTACACTTAGCCCAGAGCGTGTCGAGCCGAACGCTCGGCGGCGGAAAATCCCCGCTCCTACGCCCGGTGCTCGGAAATTCTCGAACTGCCGCTCCCCTATGCCTGTCCAAGATCAGATTTTCATCCCGGTCGGCCGCTTGCAACTGGTATTCCAGTGGCAGGGAGATCGTTACGGCCATCGCCTGGATTTGGCCCCCGGTGACGCACGAGCGACCGGGGCAGCGCCGGCATTTCTGGAATCGGTGGAAGGCCGGCCAGACGACGCCTGGCCAGCCAGTCCGCCGCTGCAAGAGTGCCATGTGGAACCTCGTGCCGATGGCCGCACCGTGGCCTTGTTGGTTGGCCGCGCCGGCAAAAGCCATTGGTCGCTTAGCGTACTGTGCGATCCAGCGACCAGCGGTTTGCTGTTCGAGGTGGCGTGCCGCCTGGCAGGAGAGCCGAAATGGTTGGGCAGCCGTTACCGGGCCAGCGGCACGATTATCGCGGAATCCAAGAACGGCGGGACGCCAGCCGCAGGCGAGGTATTACCGAAACTGCTCCTCGAAGCGAAAACAACCGGCCAGCGATGGCGCTTGCTCTTGCCACATCCGCTCGATAAGCATGCTGCCAGCCGCGCCGGCGAGATCGCCATAGCCGCTCGCGACGGCGCGGACACTAGCACCAGCACGCGCACCGTTCAATGGAGTTATGACGTACGGCTTGCGGGTTAAGCAGTCGTAGGTCAGGCACTCCCGTGCCTGATGTCGCTTAGCTGGGCAAACATGCCGGGCATTGCCGGTGAATGACGAACTCTCGCACGAATGTCAGGCACGGGAGTGCCTGACCTACGGCTACCGCTTGGAGGCTGCTCTAATGATCCCACAGCAAATGCAGGCCATCGTTCTGGACGCGCACCACGAGACGGCCGCCGAGGCCATCGGCAGTCTCCGTGTCGGTCAGCGACCGGTGCCGACGCCGGGGCATCGACAGGTGCTGGTGAAGATCGAGGCGGCTCCCTGCAATCCGTCAGATCTTATGTTCCTGCAAGGCAAATACGGCGTTCGGAAAACCTTGCCCACGGTGCCGGGCTGGGAAGGAGCGGGCCACGTTGTCGCCAGTGGCGGCGGCCTGCTTGCCGCTTGGCTCAAAGGCAAACGGGTCGCCTGCGCGGCGCGAGACGATCAGGGCGGCACCTGGGCGGAATACTGCCTGACCGACGCGGCGCAATGCATTCCACTCAAGCGTCAGCTCAGTATCGAACAGGGAGCGAGTCTGATCATCAATCCGATGACGGCGGTGGGGCTGCTGGACTCGGCCCGGCGGCACGGATATCGCGCGGCAGTCCAAACCGCCGGGGCAAGCCAACTCGGCCGCATGCTGATCACCATGGCCGCCGACTTGCGTTATCCGCTAGTGTCCGTCGTCCGCCGCGAGGCTCAAGCGGCCTTGCTCAAATCCCTCGGAGCCGAACACGTCCTCAACTCGGAAGAGGCCGATTTTCCGGAGCGGCTCAAGCAAATCTGCGGCGACTTGCAGGCCGGCGCCGCGTTTGACGCTGTTGCCGGACCCATGACCGGAATTCTGTTAAACGCCATGCCTTCGGGTTCAACGGTCTTTGTTTACGGGGGACTGTCCGAGCAAGCCTGCGGAGAAATAAGTCCCCTCGAACTTATCTTCCGCAACAAAACCGTCACCGGCTTTTTTCTCGGCAAGTGGCTGAAACGGCGCGGGACATTGAATGCGCTGTGGGCAGCCAATCACGTACAACGTCTGCTAATTGACGGTCGCATCAAGACCCAGGTGCAACGCCGGCTCAGCTTGCCTCAGGTAGCCGATGGGCTAAAACAGTACGTCGACCATATGACCGACGGCAAAGTTCTGATTTTGCCCTAAATTTGCCTTTAATGCCGTAAGAATTGCGTTGTTCCAAGCATCACGCCTTTACCCATCCCCTTGGCAACCCCCTGGCCAGATGCCTTGTTGTTCATAAGAAGCAGCCAATCTATACTTTACCCATAGAAGATAGAGTGACGTGACGGGTTGTTTTTAAAGCCGCTTAGATGACGACCGATAAATTGCTAACCAGAGTCTTGCACACAGTCAGGGGGCTTCAGTGGCGAATCTGGGGCCACCGCCTGGGCTGGGGCCGCCGCTATGAAGGAGCCAGTTGGAGCCAAAGCTACGCACAAGGCAAATGGGACTTCATGCGAAGCCCGGAAGAAAGCCAGCGCTACCAAATCTTGGCTTCGTTTTGTTTCAGCCGGCCACAGCCATCGATCATGGACATGGCCTGCGGCGAGGGAATCCTGCTGGAACATTTCCAGCAAATGGGATTTACGCCGGCCCGGTTTCTCGGTCTGGATATCGCGAGTACAGCGATCGACCGGGCGCGGCTACTGCATCCTGAGGTCCGCTTTGAAGTGGCGGATGCCGAAACGTATCAGCCAGACGAACGCTTTGACGTCATCGTGCTGAACGAATGCCTCTATTACTTACGGCGTCCTCTGAAGGTGCTGCAAAACCTGGAGTCCGGATTGGCCGAAGGGGGCGTTTTTGTGGTGTCGGCCTACCATCCTGGTAATGCCCCGCGGCGCTATAGCCGTTTCTGGGAAAACCTCACCTCCGATTACGAATGCATCCAAAAACAAACCGTCACCAATAGTAAGAACATTACCTGGAATATCGGCGTTTTCCGACCGCGCATGGCCGTTTAACCGTCCCAGCTGCGGTTCCCAACGCGAGATTTGCCGGCATGCGGCGCGCTAGAGCTGGCTCCAGCCCCATTGTTTGGGTAAGCCGATGTGGGCGCTTTCGTTGGGAATACAAATTTTATTTGGGCTCCCGGCCGCGGCAAAAACAGAGTAATCCGGCAGGCTCACGGAGGCATCCCGGAGCAGCACCTCGGCTTGGATGATAGGCCGAAATCGGGCGAGGATCCGCCTGGCGCCGGCGAGGACCTGCTCCTCGGCGCCTTCCGCGTCAATCTTCAAGTAGTCCAACCGGGAAAGGCCTTCCCATTCAAACAGATCATCGAGCGCCACGGTGAGGGTCGAGAGGCACGAAGCTCCCGCATCGCGATTAAGCAGGCTGAACATATTCGGGTGGCCCATGTTCAGCCACAGGGTCGAGCGCCGGTCTTCTCCCCGGCGAGAAGTTCCTCAATCGCACGTTGGTGAAAGCGTTAGCCTGGACGCTATGCAATAAGGTGGCCAACACGTCCGGAAACGGTTCGATGGCCACGACGATACCCTTGGGACCGAAGTGTTTCGCCGCCTTGAGTGAATACACCCCCGTGTTGGCTCCCACATCGATCAAAACTCCTTCCGGCGGCAGGAGTTGGTCGAGGTGCTCGAGCTCCGGTTCGAGGGCATCGCGGAAAATGAAAATCCCGCGCCCGCCGAAGCCGGCTTGGTTTTTCCCATAAATCACTGCCCCGTTCGAAAGGGTCGTTTTTAGCAGCCAGGTCCTTGGAGTCAGGGCCACGCGAATCTTTCTTAAAAAGACACTCATTATTCATCCATTCAGTACGACTAACGCGATTGGTTTCAGAGTTTAGGCCAGTAAGCGTTGGCGGTTTGTCCAGTCCACGTTGTGCATCGTTCGGTCGGTTTCCGGTCAATAACTGAGCCCGTTCTAGTTCTAGCACCCGGCGCCGGTTCCCAGGCATATTGCCGTAGTATCACGTTTCAGCAAGCATCAGGGCTTAACCGGTTCGCTTGGCAAAGCTCCCTGGCCGGCCACGATCTTGAGTTGTTTGATCGTGCCGTCAAATCGTTTCGCCCCGTCGTAATCACCGACGGGCCTGCCGTCGTCGTGCCCCACGCAAAAGGCCTCTCCTGGTTGGTGCGGCAGAGCACCGGGGGCTTTGCCCGCGGCGGCCGGCTTGCCGTTAACGGAGAGCGTCATGTCGCCGCTGATCGCCAGCCGGGCTTCGATCAAAATGCGATCTGACGGCGTGTCCGCGGCCGCAATGTTCGTGACGGTTTGACCGCCTGTGCGAACGGCGAAGTTGACGCGTCCCGCTTGCAGATAAATTGCGTATCCGGCCGAGGCGCCTCCCTGCGCGACGATCACGCCGCTGGCTGACTTCGGTTCGACTTCGCAACTGATTTCCAAAGCTTGATTCTCCACTTGCGGCGCAGCTTCGCCGCGTAGCGTTTCGCCGATCGTGGGGGCCACGAGCATCACGACGTTTTTGGCCGGCTTCTTTCTGACCGGCTCGTCGCTGGGATAAAGCGTCGCGGCTGGTTCCACTTCTCCGGCGGGTCGTACTTCGGGACCCGGCTTCCCATTGCCCAGTTCGGCGGCCATTTTGTCGATGAGTCGTTGCAAGCGGCTGACCACCTCGGGGTGTTCGGTGGCGATGTTGGTCCGTTCGCCGATGTCCTGGTCGAGATTGTAAAGCGAGACTCCCTCGATCTGCGAATTGGCCACGTCTTCCGTCCGGGTGCCCAGCGAAAGTTTCCAGGGGCCGACACGGACGGCTTCCAGCTTGTAGTTCTTGTAGTAGTACCGGGCCTCGTGCGGCGAATCTTGCGTCTTTCCCAGCAATAGCGGCGAGATGTCGCGGCCGTCGATCTTGCGGTCCGAGGGCACGCTGCCGCCGGCGAGCGTCACGAAGGTCGGCAAAAAGTCGATATTTCCCGCAATGGCGTCGCACGCGCTCCCGGCAGCGATCTTACCGGGCCACCAGGCCAAAGTCGGCACGCGCACGCCACCTTCGAACGTCGACGTCTTGCCGCCGCGCAGCGGGCCCGCCTCGCCTCCGTCTTTGCCTTGTTTGAGCCAGGGGCCGTTGTCGCTGCTGAAAATCACGAGGGTGTTGTCGTCCAGCTTCGCTTCGCGCAAGCGCCTCGAAAATGCGTCCCACGCTCCAATCGACTTCCTCGACCCAGTCGCCGAATTCTCCGTTGCTGGACTTTCCGCGAAAGTTGTCTCCGGGATGAATTGGCACGTGCACGGCCGTGTGCGGCAGATAAAGGAAGAAAGGCCGAGTTTGATTGTCGCGGATAAACTTCAGCGCTTCGTCCGTGTAACGCTGGACGATCCGGTTTTGATCTTCGTCGCCGAGCAGTTCGATGACGCGCTCGTCGCGCACCAGCGGCACGACCCGCTTCCCGGTATCCGTCGATTTGCGCTGCATGTCGTTGGAGTATGGAATGCCAAAGTATCCGTCGAAGCCGTGCCGCGTCGGCAGAAATGCGGGCTGATCGCCGAGGTGCCACTTGCCGATGCAAATGGTCGCGTAACCTTGATCCTTCAACAGTTCCGCCACGGTGTGCTCGGCGGCATTAATGCCGTGGCGGTTGGCGGGCCCGAAAACGCCGGGAATCGAAACGCGTTGTCCGTAGCAACCGGTGATGACTTGCGCGAGAAACGGAACAGACCGGCGCGGCGTAAAAGCTGGTTAGTTTCATCCCTTCGTGCGCCATGCGATCCAGATTCGGCGTGCGGTTCTTGGTCGAGCCGAACGGACCGATATCGCCGTAGCCCAGATCGTCAATGAAGATCAACACAATGTTCGGTTTCTGACTGGCCGCGGGGGCAGCCGCCGAGACGACCGGCAGCAATGCCACTGCCGAGCAAGCCAAGCACAGGGAGATGAAGATTGATTTCATAAGAGGTCGCCTGGGAGGAATTGAAGGAGTGCATTGCGACGCCAACGCCGGGGCTGTTTTCGCTATGCGGATTCTATCACGCCGCACGGAGCGATGGCACCAGGACCGCGAGCGGTGCTTCCGCTGCCCCGCGGCCGGATCACCGTGGCTGCCTGAGGCTGGCTAACTTTTTTACCCCCGGCGTCGCCTCGCCTCGTTTTTGTGGTTAAATTAGACGGTTCCATCCGATCCCTCGGCTCGCGGAACCGATCCTATGACTCGCTTACTCCCTGGTCTCGTAGTTTCCCTGCTGCTGTCCACCGTGGCCGCCGCCCAGCAGGAAGTTGACATCGTCGTTTACGGTGGGACCGCCGGCGGAGCCGCCGCCGCCGTGCAGGCCGCCCGCATGGGCAAGAGCGTGGTGCTCATCGAGCCTCGGCAGCATATCGGCGGATTGACCAGCGGCGGGCTGGGGGCGTCCGACATCGGCAACAAAGCGGCGATCGGCGGCCTCTCTCGCGAGTTTTATCAGCGGGTCGCGAAATACTACGCGCAGCCCCGAGGCCTGGAAGCAGGAGACCCGCGACGAATACAACAAGCAAGCGGCATCGCGGCATCGAAGACACCATGTGGACCTTCGAGCCCCATGCCGCCGAAGAAATCCTTCCGCGCGATGCTGGCCGAGGCGAAAGTGCCGGTGGTCTTCGGTCAGCGGCTCGACTTGAAAGCGGGGCGTCGCGAAAGACGGCCTGCGGATCGTTTCGATCACGATGGAATCGGGCCAGACCTATCGGGGCAAGATGTTCATCGACGCCAGCTACGAAGGCGACCTGATGGCCAAGGCCGGCTGCTCGTATACCGTGGGCCGCGAGGGCAACCAGCCAATACGACGAAACGCTCGATGGCGTGCAGCTCGGGTCAAAGTCGCATCAGTTCAATCGGCCGGTCGATCCCTACGTTCAGCCGGGCAATCCCGCCAGCGGGCTGTTGCCGGGCATCCATGACGGGTCGCCGGGCGAGCACGGCCAAGGGGACCACCGGGTGCAGGCCTACAACTTTCGCATGTGCATGACCGACGATCCGGCCAATCGCGTGGCCTGGCCCAAGCCGCACGGCTACGACCCGCTGCGCTACGAACTGCTGCTGCGCTACATCCAGGCCGGCACGTGGGACGTGCTCGGCAACAACCAGCCGATGCCGAATCACAAGACCGATACGAACAACAACGGCGGCTTTTCGACCGACAACATCGGCATGAACTACGACTATCCCGACGGCGACTATGCCACGCGCAGAGCGGATTTGGAACGAGCACGTCACGTACCAGCAAGGCTTGATGTATTTTCTGGCCAACGATCCGCGCGTGCCGGAGAAAATCCGGACTCAGATCAGTAATTGGGGGTTATCGAAGGACGAATTCAGCGACACCGGCAACTGGCCGCACCAGTTGTATGTACGCGAGGCCCGCCGCATGATCTCCGATTATGTGATGACCGAGCACAATTGCCGCGGTTCACGAAACGGCCCCCGACCCGGTCGGCATGGGAGCCTACGGCATGGATTCGCACAACACGCAGCGCTACGTCAAGGACGGCTACGCCAGCAACGAAGGGGACGTGCAGGTCCACGGCTTCGTGCCGTACCCGGTCGCCTATCAAGTCGATCGTTCCGAAGGCCGCCGAATGCTCGAACCTGCTGGTGCCGATCTGCCTGTCGGCCACGCACATCGCTTACGGCTCGATTCGCATGGAACCGGTATTCATGGTGCTGGGCCAGTCATCGGCCACAGCCGCCAGCCAGGCGATCGACGAGCAGGTGACGGTCCAGCAAGTCAATCCGCGGAAACTGCGCGAGCGGCTGTTGGCCGACAAGCAGGTGCTCGAGTGGACCGGGCCCAAATCGCACGCGGCAGTCGACCCGCGCAAGTTGCCCGGCATCGTGGCGGATGATCGGGCAGGCGAAGTTCACGGGCGAATGGGCCACCAGCACGGTTTCTCCAGCTACGTCGGCGTGGGCTACTCGCACGACAAGTTCGACAAGCTGCATCCGCCCGGCCACAAAGAAGCCCGCTTCGAGCTGCCGGTGAAAACCGCGGGCCGCTACGAAGTCCGCATCGCCTATTCGGCCCTGCCAAACCGGGCGACTAATGTGCCGGTGACGATCGCCACGGCAGACGGTCCAGCAAACCGTGCGCGTCAACGAGCAGCAAACGCCGGCGATCGACAAGTTGTTCCAGCCGGTGGGCACGTTCCACTTCGACGCCGATCGGCCGGCCGTGATCGTCATCTCGAACGACGGCTGCGACGGCTATGTCATCGTCGACGCAGTGCAACTGGTCCCGGCACCGTGAGCCGGCGATTGGTCTGCGCATGGTCGCCCGTCATCCATGGGAACGATTCTTGAACAAAAGGTCGCAAAGGACCTAGCGCGGCACGTAAGGCCGCAACCCAATGGTGAACAAGAGCACGAGTGCTGGCACCACGCGCACCTTTGGGTCGTGGTCGTTCTCGCCTCCGCGATCTCCGCGCCTCCGCGTGAACAAAACAAGTTGAAGCAGATCACGCGGAGGCGCGGAGATCGCGGAGACGGCATTCGTCGCTAATTGCGGCGAAACCTCGTTCGCGTTAAGGCCGGACGGTTCGCCACACAAGAAAATGTCGTCAAAAAAAGAATCTACGGGTTTGCAATGCAAAGAACTTGACATTCCTCGCGCCCTTCCCGTCCTTCTGTCCCAACTAGCCATTCGACTGCTAGCTTAACATGTCAAACTTTAACGCCTGCAACGCTCGGGATGAATTTATCGTTGGCGCCCGTCGATTCTTCAAGTATCCGGCCCGTTTAGAGGTGCTCCTCAAAGTTCTGGACGCGCCAACACCTGGCCCTTGGGTCTACGCTCGTGCATTCAAACCTGGATCTTCAGCGATGGTCCAAGATCCGGAGCGCCACGCCGCCTGTGACAGGATCACGGCACGAAGTTGATCTCGCGAGCGCCGACACGCTGCGGATATTCCAACCCGCCGCGTCTGCTTACTCGCCATCGCGACTGCGAACGATCGCATTTTGGGCCCTCGGTCTGACCTGCCTGGCATTGCTGTCTGTTCTTATCACGGCATCCGACAAACGCACTGGCGAGAATCGGATTTACCGCAAGGCGGCCGAGCACGCTTTGCGGGGAGAGCAATTCTATTGCCCCAACGATCCGCCGAGTTTCACGTATCCGCCATTCATGGTCCTGCCGTACGCGCCGCTAACGTTCTTGCCCGATCGCGTGGCGCGGGCGACGTGGAGCATGATGAACCTCAGCCTGCTGGCGGCCATCGTCTGGATGACCTTTCGATTGGTCCGGCCGGTCATTCCCGTGGAAGGCCGGCCTGACGAAAGTCAAACGTATCGTTGCGCTCCGGGGTGGCCATCGGCGCCGTCGGGCTGCTCACGACGCGCTATGAGCTTATGCAATTGGCCTATCAAGGTCATGACTATTGGGTTTATCTGTTTGCGATGTTGGCCATGACCGCCTGGGCCGGCGGGTCAAGCGCCCGCATCGGCGCATTTGCCGGATTGGCGGCGGCGGCAAAGGCCACGCCGCTATTGTTTCTGCCGGTGTTTCTCTGGCAACGACAGTGGCGCGCCGCGGCGTCGATGGTCGCGCTGGCCGTTCTCGCCACCTTGCTGCCGGACCTGCTGTTTCCGAACCGCGAGGGTGGCCTGTGGGTTGGCGCGTGGTATCAGAAGTTCATCGCCCACGTGAATATCGGCGCGGTGCCCGACGTCTCCGGCTCTTGGGCCTCGTGGAATGAGTTGAATCAAAGCCTTCCCGGCACGCTGTCCCGGCTGTTCACACGCGTGGAGAACGTCCCCGGTTGGCGATGGGACGTCTCCTTGATCGACCTCAGCCCCGCGGGTCTGCGAATCGTGACGATCGGGGCCGAATTATGCGTCGTGGGGTTGTTGCTTTTTTGCACATGGCCAAAGCGAACGCGCGGAGTGAACAACGAGGAGCAGACGTTCTCGGCGCTGGGCCAAGGCGGCGCCGTGCTGTGCGGCATGCTGCTGCTATCCCCGATGAGCAGCGTGCAACACTTTTGTTTCTTGCTGGCGCCGATTTGCTTCTGCTGCGTGGACTTTCTCTACCGTCGACGCGATCCGTGGGTTGGCGCTGGGCTGGGGCTCTTGCTTTGCAACGGAATCGCCGGCAGAGACATTATTGGTCGAGCGGCCCACGTGCAATTGCAAGCCTATGGCCATCTGACTTGGGTCTGCTTGATCACGATGGGCATGTGCGGTTATATCCTTCACTGCCGGGCCAAGGCGGCGAGCGTGGAGGCGGTTGAGGCGACCGAGGAAGATCGCGTCTTGGTGGCAATTCCGTTCGCGGCGCCTGCGGCGCAGGATCAACGCCGAAAAGCTGCCTAACGGGCGTTCGCTGATTCCGCGTTTGGGTTTTGGCCCGAACGTGACGGAAGGCCGTGGTGGCCAGGCGTTCCCGTGCCTGACGCGCTTGGCTAGGTCTTTCGCCGCCCTTTGGTGACATTGGCGACGGGCTTGGCGAGCTTGATTTTCACTTCGGCGGCGAAAATTTCGTCGCCGGCCGGCTTATCGGTGGCGGGGTGATAGAGTCTTCCCTTCAGGCTGACTTCATCTCCCTCGGCGGCCAGCAGGTAATCGCTGGCGCAGGCCCATGCGTTCGGCGTCGGGTAGCTTGACCGAGAGGCGGGGGACGCTGTCGCACTTGGTTCGCAGGCTCAATTGGTCCCCTTTACGGTTGGCGTAGCGGGCAACGAACACCTGCCGCTCGTCGACGCGAACGGTCGACGTTGGAGCTTCTTCGCACTGAGCGATCAGTTCCAGTTCCTCGACTTCCCGCGCTTCGCCATGCTGGTCGACCTTGCCCGAGAAGCGAACAAACATCCCCGACTTCAGGGCCTCCGGCTTCACATCTCCGCGGATTGCGACAAAGGAAAGCTGCGGGTCAGGGTGAATGGTCACTTCAAATTGTTCTTTGGCCTCATTGCGTACTAGCAGTTGGCCAGGGCGGGTGGCCACGATCTTGCCGGTGAACTTCGTCTCCGGCAGCTTGTTGACGTCGATGATTTCATCGTCCTCGATCGTGTACGTCGGGGTAGCGCGGAAGTTGGCCGTTGTGCGGACCGTGCACCAGCCATTGGCGTATTTGACCTGGTGCTCGGGGAGCATCGGCGTCGGTTTGTAGTAAGGGGGCCACTTCTTGACGGCGCTCGGGTCGGTGGTAGCCTTCGGCTCGCGCCAGTTGTAGACGTCATCGAGAGGATTTTGAGCCCGCGCGATGGCACAGCCGCACAGCGCGACAAGTAGAGAAATGACCGCTTTACGCATGCCACGCATTCTCCATTTTTAGCCAGTTAGCCCTGATCCTGCCGGAAGAAGACAGGAATTGGCATTTCGTGGATTATAATTCCGCCGCCGCGGCATGCTAGCTGCCAGAACCTAATTTTCCGTAAAATGTACGCGACAGGTGGCGCAATCTAAGCCTGGTCGTGCAGGTCGGTTACTTCCGTGCCTGGCTCATCTGGCACGGGCGAGCCTGGACCTGCCTGGCGGTTGACGGAGCGCTTGAGGCGCTGGCTGCTTGGATGGGGAAGAGACGGGCTTCAGCTTCCGTAGCGGATCCAGAATGTCGGGGGTGACGGCCAAGGCCGTGCCGTGCCTGGCTCCGCGCGGCATTTTCAGTTTGTCAGTGATGTCCGTCCAGTGAATGCCGTCTTGGCTTTCCGCGGCGCCGTAGTGCCCTGCGCGGTAGCAGTCGAAGTAGAGCAGCCACATCTTGCCGGTGTTCAAAACGGTCGGCCCTTCGATCCAGTCGCGCTCGAGGATCGGCCCGGTTGGCGGCGACCAGGGCTTTCCGAAGGCTGACGCGGTGACGGCATGCAGGCGCTTATGGCCAGGCCGCTCGTCTTTGTAGATCAGAGTCAGTCCGCCGTTGATCGAGAGCAGGGTGCCGTCGATGCTGTTGTAACCGGGATCGAAGGCCAAAGCCGGCGCGGAAAACGACAAGAAGTCCTGCGTGGTGATCCAGTAAGGCCGATGATTGTGGTCTCCGCCTTCATCGGTCTCCGGAAAGCGGCCTGGAATGGTCGTCGAGAATAGAATCACGTACTGCCGCGTCGGGGCATCATAGAAGAGGTCGGGCGCCCAAGTGTCTTCGCACTGCAACCTCCTTATTGACGGGGACGAAGCGCTGCTCGCTCCAGTGCATGAGATCCTTGGACGAGGCATAGCCGAATCCCAGATCCCACCAACCGGTCGACCATACCATGTGAAACACCCCATCGGGACCGCGCACGATGGATGGATCACGCATGAGCTTTCCGCCCACGGAGGGAGACGTCAGGGGCTGGTCATCATTCAGCGGTTCCCAATGCAGAGCGTCGCGGCTCCAGGCGAGGTGCAGTCCGTCTGCGCCGTTGCCTTTGAAGTAGCTGAAAACAAAGCAACCTTCGCCGGGAGCAGCTTCCGCCTGTGCGAATCGCGTGGAAAGAGCACCGATCGCAATGACGACGACGGCCGTGATGAGCCTGAGCGAGCCGCGGCGAGTGACAAGGGCAGGGGAGGGCATGGCGTTGCTGACATCCATCGTGGTCGAGGACGATTCTGCCTGGAAAGTGTGCTTGGAAGAATCGCGTGTGGACTTCGCCGGGCAAACAGGTCGGAAGATCGCCGCTTTTTCGTGCCGGGCGGCACGTTCTTTATCACGCTTGTCACGGTTTGAGTAAATAGCCGGGGGCGTTTAGCCCATTTGCCGGTCCTGGGCTACTTGGCGGCGAAGGCGGCCGAGATCGAGCGGCGGCGGTAGAAACCGAGCCGCCAGGCGCTGAAAATCCCGCTTCAGGATCGATGCCGCCGCTCCGAGCCCCGGCAGATCCGAAAAATGTTTTGACTCCGCCCCCTGGCTAGTTTTATCAGCCGCCCTGGGCCGGTATCATCGGTTACTTGTTTTGCCACACCAAAGCGAAGAGATCAGGCGGCCATGACGACTGATGATTTTGGCAAAGCGGTCGTCGCCTCGGGACTTATGTCCGAGGCCGACTTGAAAGCCTTTTGGAAGCCTTGCCAGCCGACGCGCGCCCCAAGTCAGACCAGGCATTTTGCCAAGTTGCTGGTCGACCAGGGCAAGATCACCCCGTTTCATGCCAAGGAAATCCTCGGCGGCAGCACCACGCCGCTGGTCCTGGGCGACTATGTGTTGCTGGGCAAGATCGGGGCCGGCGGCATGGGGCAGGTGTTCAAGGCCCAGCATCGGCGGATGAAGCGGATCGTCGCCATCAAGCTGTTGCCGGCCGCGATTGACCAAAGACGCAGACTCGATCAAGCGCTTCGAGCGCGAGGTGGAAGCCGCCGCCAGGCTCATCCATCCGAACATCGTCACCGCCTACGATGCCGGCGAGGCGCGGGGCATCCATTACCTGGTCATGGAACACGTCGACGGGCAAGATCTGGCCCACGTCGCCAAAGCGGCCGGCAAGCTGACCGTCAATCAGGTGACCGACTACATCCTGCAAGCCGCCCGCGGACTGGCCTACGCCCATGGCAAAGGGGTCATCCATCGCGACATCAAGCCGGCCAACTTGCTGCTCGACAAGGAAGGGGTCGTCAAAATTCTGGACATGGGCCTGGCCCGCTTCGAGGCCCTGGAAGCGGGCGCGGGCGCGGCTCAAGAAGGGCTGACGCAGTCCGGCCAGGTGATGGGCACGGTCGATTACATGGCCCCGGAACAAGCCTTCGACACGCGTCATGCCGACGCCCGCAGCGACATCTACAGCCTGGGCTGCTCGATGTATCGGTTGCTGTTGGACGAAAACGTCTATGGCGGAGAATCGCTCGTGCAGAAGTTGCTGGCCCATCGCGAAAAGCCGATCCCCGACCTGTGCAAGCTGCGCCGGATGTGCCGCCGGCGGTCGATGCCGTGTTCAAAAAGATGATGGCCAAGGACCCGGCCGACCGTTACCAGCACGCGGCCGAACTGGTGGCCGCGCTCGAAGCCTGCCGCGATCCGGGCGCGACGGCCTCCTTCTCGAACAGCGGCTTGACGCAGGCCGGCTGCCAGACCGGCCGCGCCAGCGGTGCCCGCTTCCGGCCCCGGCTCGGCGACGGCCACCATGGGCGACGACAATCTGACCGAAATGATGGGGAACCGGCTGCTGCAAGGGATCGCCGCTTCCCGGAGCCAAACCATCACGAACGCCAGCCACGAGTCCGAGACCGATCCCAAAACGGAGGCCGACCTCGGCCGGCGCGCAGGCCAAGGGAGGCGGCGGCAAGAAACCGCCGCTGAAGCTGATCGCGGCCAGCGGGGCCGGGGCGCTGCTCGTGCTGCTGCTGGGCATTTGGATCATCGTGCGCGACAAGGACGGCAAGGAGACTGGCCGCGTCGAGGTTCCGCCAGGCAGCAAAGTGGAGATGGCCACCGATCCGCCGCCGGCCGTGACAAAACCCCTTCTCCCTGCTGGAGAAGGTGCGGGCACCGACGCGGCTAAGCGTCGGTCGCGGCCGGATGAGGGTGCGTTGGCAACCTCGAAGCTGCCTCACCCCGGCCCTCTCCCGGATGGAGAGGGGGTAGGAGCGCCCATGCCCGCCAAAGCCCCCTTCGACGCTGCCCAGGCCAAGGCCCATCAAGCCGCCTGGGCCAAGCATCTCGGCACGACAGTTGAAACAGTCAATCCGCGTCGGCATGAAGATGGTCCTGATCCCGCCCGGCGAGTTCCTGATGGGCAGCACCGACGAGCAGGTCGAAGCGGCGCTGAAAGCGGCCGAGGAAATCAAAGCCTATCAGGGCACGAAGGACCGCATCGAAAAGGCCGAACGACCGCAGCATCGGGTCGTCATCACCAAGCTTTTTCTGATGAGCGCCACCGAAGTCAGCGTGGGTGAGTTCAATAAGTTCGCCGATGCGAGCAAGTACGTCACCGAGGCCGAGCAATATGGATTCGGTAACTCCAGCGAGAAAGTGCTCAGTGATAAGATCGGTGAGAAAGATCGAGGGTTAAGTTGGAAGTCGCCCGGCTATGCCGTGACTGACGAATCGCCCGTGTCGCAAGTCACCTGGAACGACGCCTGCGCCTTCTGCAACTGGCTGAGCCAGCAGGACCAGCGCACGCCTTGCTACCGCTCGGACGGCTCGGGAAGTTGGTTCGCGGTGGCCAAGAGCAATGGCTATCGGCTCCCAACCGAGGCCGAGTGGGAGTACGCCTGCCGTGCCGGCACGACGACGCAGTATTCGTTTGGCGACGACTATCAAGAACTGGCCGAGTACGGCTGGTACAAAAAGAACAGCAACGGCCGTGCCAGGCCTGTCGGTTTGAAACCCGCGAACGCTTTCGGGCTGCACGATATGCACGGCAATATGTTTGAGTGGTGCCAAGATTTCTACGACGAAAAATGGTACGAAAGGACATTGCCAAACGACCCAAACGGCCCAGATTCCGGCTCCTATCGCGTGATCCGTGGCGGCAACTGGAACAACGACGCGTCCCACTGTCGCAGCGCGTATCGCAACAACTACACGCCGTCGCACCGTAGCAGCACCTACGGCTTTCGACCCGTACGTGCCGCCGACTCCACAGCCGACTCACGACTCGCCACGGGGACAGCCTCCACCCAGCCCAACCAGCCCTGGAACACACCAGCGTTCCAAGCGTGGGTGAAGGAAGTCCATGCGATGCCTGCCGAGGAGCAGGTGAAGGCGGTGTCGAAGAAGCTGATGGAGCTGAACCCAGGGTTTGATGGGAAGATCGACGAAAAGAAGATCGAAAAGGGTGTGGTGACCGGGATCAGGATTACCACCGACTTGGTGACGGATATTTCACCCCTGTGGGCATTGGCCGGGTTGCAAGTCGTTCGCATGGATGGTCTTAACGGCGGGCAACTCGCCGACCTGACGCCATTGCGGGATATGAAGCTCACGTTTCTGCAATTCCGCAGCAACAAGGTTTCCGACCTTTCGCCTCTCAAGGGATTGCCGCTGACGGTTCTCGATATCACATCCAATCCCGTCGTCGACGTGTCGCCACTCCAGGGGATGCAATTAACGAGTCTGACTTGCAAGGGCTGTAGCAAATTATCCGACCTTTCGCCGCTCAAGGGAATGCCGCTCACGGCGCTCAACTTTCAAGGAACCAAGGTATCCGACCTCTCTCCGCTTGAAGATAGCAAGACGCTCACCTCGCTGAATGTAAAATCCTGGAAAGTCACCCCCGCCCAAGTCGCCGCCCTGCAAAAAGCTTTGCCCAATTGCAAAATCGACTGGGACGATCCGGCCAAAGCAATTGCCGGTCAGCCGAACCAGCCGTCGAGCACGCCGACCGAAGGGGAAATCGCCGTGCTGGCCGGCAAGACGCAACTCGCCGCGCCGGCCACTGGACCAATCGACCTGCTGGCCCTGATCGGTCCGGTGAGGGACGCCCGCAAAGGCAAGTGGAAAAAGGAAGACGGGGGGCTGGTCAATTCCAAGAGCGGCAAGTCGAGCCTGGAACTGCCGATCAAACCGGCCGCTTCCTATCGCCTGGAAGCGACCGTCGAGAAGCTCGACGGCAGTTACGGCTGGGTCGTCGGTCTGCCGGTTCGCGACCGCGAGGTCACCCTGAGCTTCGACGCAACGGGCAACGCTTTCTCCGGGCTGAGTCTCATTGATGGCAAAGGGAGCGGCGGCAACGCGTCGCGATACAACGGACGCGTGTTCGAGACGGGCAAGCCGGTCGCCGTGGCGATTCTCGTTACGCCCGGCAGCGTGCGGGTCGAGTGCGATGGCAAGGGGATCATCGATTGGCACGGGGACGCGGCCTCGCTCAGCGGCGATAACGATAGTTGGGGCGTGCCGGCCGGCGTCCTGTGGATCGGGGGAACAACAACCTAGTGCGAGTCAGCAAACTGACCTACACGCCGCTGGATGCGAAGCCCGGTGCCACTGCTGGCTTGCCCAGCGGTGCCGGTGCCACGCTCGACGCGCTGGCTCTGATCGATCCGGCCAAACACGCGAGCAAGGGGGAGTGGAAGAAGGAAAACGGCGTGCTGATAAGCCCAAAAGGTGCGGCACAATTCGCTTGAATTGGCCGTCGACCCGGCAGCGGCGTATCGTCTCGAACTGCTGGCCGAGCGCACGGGAGGAACCGATATGCTTGGTTTTTACCTCCCCGTTGGTGGACACGATGTGCGGCTGTGCTGGAGGGCTATAATCCACGCGTTTCGAAGCTCGACAAGGTTGACGGGAACCGACCTGGGGATCAGCCCTATAAAGCCGCAATCTTTCAGCCCGGCAAGCCCGCGAAGATCGTCGTCGAGGTGACCCCGGAAAGCGTCCGCGCGGTATGTGACGACCTAACCGTGGTCGATTGGCGCGGCAATGCGCAGTCGCTTCATCCCGCTGAAGCAGTTCCCAGCAAACATTTGCCCGGGCGATTGATGCTGACTACGTCGAGCGTGTTCCACATCAGCAAGCTGACCTACACGCCCCTGGCCGACTCGGCCGCCGCAACCCTTCTTCCTCCGGGAGAAGGTGGCCGCAGGCCGGATGAGGGTGCCCGCGTCGTCGATCTGCTGCCGCTGGTCGACGTGAAGCGCGACGCGGTTGCCGGTGAGTGGGCCATGACCGCCGGCGGACTCGCGGTCCAGAAGGGCCTGGTCCAGGATACCAAGAACGGCGTCCCCAGGCTGCAATTGCCCTACGCTCCCCCTGAGGAATACGACCTGGCCGTCGAATTCACGCCCACCGACGGAGATTT
Source organism: uncultured Planctomycetia bacterium (assembly GCA_963807715.1). GTDB lineage: Bacteria > Planctomycetota > Planctomycetia > Pirellulales > PALSA-1355 > CAWECK01. The sequence goes on along the minus strand of CAWECK010000001.1, from coordinate 718,702 downwards.
AAACCACGTCGATGCGCTCCTCGTCGCAGGCGGGCACGCCATCGAGTGGGTCATCGATGAAAAGGAAGCAGGAAAAGAGGTGTGGTGCGGCTTCGGCCGCATCGACAATAAGGGGCTCGCCGAGTCGCCCGAAAGCTTGCGGCAGGAGACGTCGTTTTTGAAGAACGGGCAACGCCACCGCTTGCAACTGGAAGTGCGCCGCGACTCATTGGCCGCCCTGCTTGATGGGCAAGAATTGCAGCGCTGGAAAGGGGACATGCAGCTGCTTGAGCCGGAGCAAGTTTCAACGCGACGAGCTACCCGACCCGCGGCGATTGGGCCTGCGCGTCTACGCTCACAACGTGACATTCCACACGGTTACCGTGCATGAGGTCACCGGCCGGGGCAAATTTGCCGATGGGGTGACGCCAACGCCGCCCCAAGACCCTCACCCCGGCCCTCTCGCAAAGGGAGAGGTGGCCAAGGCCTGGAACACGCCGGAGTTTCAAGCGTGGGTTGCCGAGACGCAAAAGCTGCCGGCCGAGAAGCAGGTGGAAGCCGTCGCCACGAAGTTGGTGGAATTAAACCCGGGCTTTGATGGGAAGGTGACGGGTGTCGATGCGAAAGGCAATGGAATCGGGACGCCCAAGATCGAAAACGGCGTGGTGACGGAGTTCGGGTTTGTCAACACCGGCGTGACCGACATTTCGCCGGTGCGAGCGTTGGTGGGCTTGACCGTTCTGCGGTGCAGCGGCAAGCCCTATTCAACCAACAGTAAGTTATCCGACTTGTCACCGCTGCAAGGGATGACGCTGAAATCCCTGAATTGCGGCAACGCACAGGTGTCCGACCTTTCACCGCTCCAAGGGATGCCTCTGACGGAGTTGCGGTGCGGCTACACGAAGGCGTTGTCGGACCTATCACCGCTCAAGGGGATGCCGCTGACATTCCTGGCTTGCTACGGTACGCAAGTTTCCGACCTGTCGCCGCTGGAAGATTGCAAGAGCCTGAAAAGCCTGAGCGTCAAAAGTACCCCAGTCACCGCTGCCGGTGTCGCCGCCCTGAAAAGTGCCCTGCCGAACTGCAAGATCTCCTGGGACGATCCAGCCAAGGCGAAGGCGCCTCAGCCTGATGATTCCGACTCGAACTAGCGCATGGCTTGGCTCAATGCGCGGATTGGCCGGCGGCTGGAATGGCCGGGGCACGGGCGGTATCGCCAAGGCGGCTTGTGGTCGATGGAGCCGCGATTGGATTTTGCGAGAGAACTCCAACCGTTCGATAGGGTTCGCCCGACGGATCGGATCTTTGGCGAGTAAGACGGGCAGCCAGCCTTGCCGACGGCGATGCATGGAAAGTCCACACCCGTACTGCGCCCGTCGGACTCGTCCAGAATGGTTCGAGACAATCGCCGGGATGCAACTCCAGGGGATGATCCGCGTATTCGATCAGGTGCGTGGCGCCCGTATCGAGCACGGCCGTCGCAAAGTCGTCGGCGTCATCGGCGTCCCAGACCCGGTCGATGCGCTCGATGCGGCCGTCCCATTGGTCCTGAAGGCCGCCGGCAAGAGGGCCGCATATGGGAGCGTATTCCAGAAAGCTGGCGCGCCCGGCGATGCCACTGATCAGAGCAGTGCAGGTCGGGTGGTGAGAGGTGCGAGTCAACAGAACGGCGTCGGCCGGCAAGTGGCTGCGCATGTAAGCCATGCCCAACCACTCCTCGCTTTTCAGGATCGGTCCGCTGCTGCTCGTGGATTGCAAGCTGGAGTTGGGACGCACACGCTGCCACGAGCTGGCCACGAGAATCAGCAGCACGGCCGCAACCGCCGCGTATCCGCTTAAGGGCGAAAGGCGGCGCGGCAGTAACGACTCGGCCTGGCAGACGCCAATTGCCAGCAGCGGCAACAGGTACCAGCCGATGAGGAACAGACTCTGTCCGCCAATCGAATAAGTGTCGTAAGGAGTGCAGAGGCACGTGGCGCCGATGACGGTGCCGATCACCAGCCAGGCGATCATGGCAGAGTATGCCCAGGTATCCGCTTGCCAGGTGCGTCGGCGGAAAAAATGAAACAGGCTGACGATCACCAGGGGGATGCCGGCCATATTGAGCAGCGCAAACAGCCCGAGGCAGACGATTTGCCACGTCCAATCGAAGACTTCGGGAGACAGGCAGTAAGCGAACATCGGGCGGAGCAGGGCGGCTCCCGGCCACTCGTTCATGAAAGGACACTCGCGGGCCAGGAAATTGTTCTGGATGAGGAGGCTGGCCGACTCCGGATAATACAGCGGCAGCCTCATCTCCAACACTTGCGCCGCCACCACCAAAGTCGCCAATGCGCCGGCCGCCGCGAATACCCATTTGCGCGTAACCACCAGCGCGATGCCCAGCAGCAGCAGCACGCCCGGAAAAAAGATCACGAACGCCTGGACCCGGAACCGGATCAGCACGGCGGCCATCAGCCCGGCCAGCACCGCCACCGCTCCGACTTTTCGCCGATGAGAAAGTTGCACGGAAAACTGCAACACGCACAACAGACGCCAAAGATCACCGGCAGTGCCACATACGTCTGCGGAGTGCAGTAGATGGACGGTTCAATATTGCTGGTGGCATGCGGGTAGAAGTTGAAATAAAAGTAATTCAAGAAATGCGGGCCGACCGGCGGCAGGGGAATCGCAAGAATGTAGAGCACCGCGACCGCCGAATAGCCCGCCGCCCGGCTAGCCGTTACGCGGCGCACCAGGCAGAAGAACGTCAGACAGAGCAGGATCTCGACGACGGTAAAGTTGTAATGCGTCATGGCCAGGTAAATGTCCGGCTCGCCCGAGTAACGGGCAACCAGCATGGCCGTGAGATGCGGATACATGTGGTAGGCGCGCTCCTGATTCCGGCCCGGACCGACTGCTGTGCGGCGGGTGTTCGCCGGCCGAGTTCGTAAGCGCACGAGGTCATATAAGTGCAGTCGCCCGAACCGATCACCCGAACGGTTTGGTTCTCCAGGTGCTCGTAGATGGTCTTATAGCGAGCGGTCACCAGGAGGCTGAGCGAGATCAACACGATCAGCACCCAGTCCGGCTTCCGCCAGGCATGCACGAGCTCGGTGGTCCGCCACGGCTGCTTGTGCCACACCCCATAAGCAAAAACGCCGGCCAGCATTAGCGCCTGGGCGACATAAAAGACCGACTGGAACCCGGGCACTTTCAGGTCACACACGCCGAAGAAGGTGTACACCGGGGCAGTTAGCGAGTAGGAGGCCGAGGCGCTCAACGTGCAACGCGTCAAGGTATCTGAGCAGCGGTCGCGCAACAGCAAATAGACCAGGCTGCCGATCGGCAGCCAAAGAGCCACGAGTCCGGTTAGCACTCGGCAGAATTGGGCGGGCCCCATTTCGAGATCGACGAAAAAACACCAGCCCAGGCAGCCTGCGCTAAGCAAGCCGCCGACGAGAGCATTGCGATGCTTGAGCAGGAGTTCTTTTGGCATTAAGGACCTCTAGAACCCAGCGAGACTTTGGTTTTTCACGAGTAAGGCTCAAGCGCCGAGCACGCTTTTGGCAAAGCCCGGATTCCATGACCGTTGGCGCGGCAGATATCCCCTCAAATCGGTTACCTCGCTTCGAGACTGTCCTTAAATTCGCAATTCGCCATAGCTGTCACGAGGAGCGACAGCTAAGACAGCGGTTTTTCGCGGCAAAAGCTACTTTTGCAGCATGCCCCAGGGGGCGTTCTGCGCTGTCATGGCGCGACCCCGTTGGGGTTGGGAGGGCTTAAAAAACAGCACAAACCCCGTGGGGAACGGGGCTTGTGCTTGATGACAGGAGGAATGGTGGGACAGGGGTGCTCGGGCTGGCTTTAGGCGAACAAGGTTGTGACAGCCTCGCCTTTTACCAGCTCGCGCGGTTGGTTCAAGTGGTTGAAAACAATCGTCGATGGGTTGATTCCCAACGCGTGATAAATCGTGGCTAGCAGTTCCGTCGGATGGACGGGTGTTTCCAGCGGCGCTGAGCCGGTCGCATCCGATTTGCCATAGACGAAGCCGCGCTTGATGCCGCCGCCAGCCAGTATGCCCGTGTAGCAATAGGGCCAGTGATCGCGGCCATCGTCCTGGTTGCTGTTGCCGGAGGTGCTCACGCCGCGCTGCGGGCTGCGTCCGAATTCGCCCACGGCCACGACCAGCGTCTCGTCCAACAGACCCCGTTCGTCCAGGTCGGCGATCAACGTCGACAGGCCGGGGTCGAGCATCGGGGCACTCATGTCTTTCATCCGCTTCGACAGTCCGGCATGGACATCGAATGAATGGTTGTCCGAATTGGCCACCTTGGGCCAGATGACTTCGACGACCCGGGTGCCTGCCTCGACGAGCCGCCGGGCCATCAAGCAGCTTTGCCCGAAAGTTGTGCGGCCGTAGCGGTCGCGCACCGAATCGGGTTCTAATCGCAGGTCAAAAGCGTCGCGGGCGCGGCCCGAGATGATCAGCGACAGGGCCTTTTCGTAATATTCGTTGAGGTCGTACTTGGCGACCGCTTTGTCTAGTTCCGGCATGCCGTCGTTGATCAGCTCCCGCAGGCGGGCTCGCCGTTCCAGCCGGGCCGTGGAAACCTCGGGCCGCAGATTCAAATCGTCGAGCTTGATTTTGTCGAGCGAGCTGTTGTCGGTGTCGGCGCCGGGCGGATACAGAATGTAGGGGTCGAAGGCGCGGCCCAGGAAGCCGGCGGTGCCACCTTTGCCCACCACGTTGCTCTCTTGCAAGCGGGCGCGGCAGCATGACGAACGGCAGCATCGGGACCGTGGGAGGCTTGATCCGCACGATGTTCGAGCCGAACGTCGGAAAATCCTTGGGCGTGGGAGGTTCGAGCTGTCCCGAGGGGCTGACTTTGTCGGTCGTGTAGCCCGTGTGCATCTGGTAGATGGCGGCCGTGTGGTTGAACAGTCCCACCGGCGTATAGCTCATCGTGCGGAGTACCGTGAGCTTGTCGGTCACCGAAGCCAGCTTAGGCATCAGTTCCGTGAACTGCACGCCGGGCGTTTTGGTGGAAATGGGCTTGAATACACTACGGACGTTGTCGGGCACGTTTTCCTTGGGGTCCCACAAGTCGAGATGGCTCGGTCCACCTTGCAGGTAGACCAAAATCACGCTCTTGGCCTTGTTCCAGCCTGGGCCACCGCCGCCGGCTTTGCCCTCTGCCGCCGTGGCATGTTGGGCTTGGAAGATGTCGCCCAGGGTCAGCCCGAGCAGGGCCGAACCGCCGACCCGTAAGATATCACGACGCGTGGGCTGCACGTGGCTGTCGCACACGTCCTTGGCCAATTGACCGGGAATCCTAAGCATCGAAACAGCCTCCACTTTGCTAAAAGAGCCTGCCGACCGCGACACAGCGCAACCTTGCCCAATAGGCAGGGGCGCTACGCTGTAAGAACACACCACGTTAATAAATACACGCTGATGCGTCCCGAGTATAGCCATGCGTCGTTGGAAATGTCAAACGAGGAGGCGTTTTCTTGAAAATGCCAACCGCGGAGCGGGCGGGGTAGGGCGGCCCGCACACATCAGCGGTTATTGATGTAAGCGGCGGCATCTGCTACAGTTTCAATGGATTCAGAAACGCTTCGATAGGGGGGCACAGCGCCTGCGCCAGCGGTGACGCTATCTCTTGATCTGGGGGATTTTGCATGGCGTTTGATTTGAGCCAGCCGCAAAACGGCAAACCGCACCCCCACGGCCTGACGCGCCGCGATTTTCTGCGGATGGGAAGCCTTGGTCTGGGCGGCCTCTCGCTGGCAGACCTGCTCAGAGCCGAAGCGCACGCCGGCATTCGCAATTCGCAAAAGGCCGTGATCATGATCTACCTGGTCGGCGGCCCGCCGCACCAGGACATGTTCGATCTTAAGCCCGACGCTCCCTCCGAGATCGCCGGCCCGCACAAGCCGATCAAGACCAACGTGCCGGGCATCGAAATCTGTGAACACCTGCCGCAATTGGCCGGGATCATGGACAAGCTGGTGCCGATCCGTTCGATTGTCGACTGCGCAAGACGACCACAACGCCTACCAATGCTATCACCGGGCATCATCCCAAACGGGGCGTTCCGGCCGGCGGTTGGCCGCAGTTTGGCTCGGTCGGTCTCCAAGCTTCAGGGCCAAGCGCGGCGTGGCGTCCCGCCGTTCGTAAGCCTGTGCTATACCTGCACCCACGGCCCCTACAACGAGCCTGGGGCCGGGTTTCTTGGGCGTCGGCCAAACGCCGCTTCGGCCGGCCTGGGATCCGAACCGAGAGGACATGGTTCTGCAGGGGATCACGCCCCGGCGGCTCGGCGACCGCAAGACTGCTGCTGGCCAGCATGGACCGCCTGCGCCGCGACCGCGACGCCAGCGGATCGATGCAGCGCCATGGACCAGTTCGGTCAACAGGCGTTCGACGTGCTGACTTCGTCGCGGCTCGTCGATGCGCTCGACCTGTCCAAGGAAGACCCGCGGATCGTCGCCCGCTATGGACACCGGCGACGAAACGATCCACATGGACGGAAACGGTGCCCCACGGGTGCCGCAAAGCTTGCTTATGGCACGCCGGCTGGTCGAGGCCGGCTGCCGCGTCGTGACGGTCAACTACAGCAAGTGGGATTGGCATGGCGGACCGGGCAACTCGATCTTCAAACGGGAGTTGGAAGACTTTCCGGTATTCGACAACGCCGTGGCCGCGCTGGTCGAAGATCTGCATGCCCGGGGACTCGACAAGGACGTGACCGTGATCGCCTGGGGCGAGTTCGGCCGCACGCCGAAGATCAGCAAGCAGGTAGGCCGCGACCATTGGCCGCGCGTTTCGGCCGCGCTGCTGGCTGGCGGAGGCATGAAAACGGGCCAGGTCATCGGTGCCACCGATCGGCTGGGCGGGGAAGCCGTCGAGCGGCCGGTAACGTTCGGCGAGGTGTTTGCCACGCTGTACCACAATTTGGGAATCGACTATCGGCGCACGGCGCTGACCGACCTGAACGGCCGGCCTCAATACCTGGTGGACGGCGACGCAATGCCTCTGCGAGAACTTTTTTAACGATCACTCCCTTCAGGAGTCGAAATGAAACCGTTCGCGATCAGGGCTATCGGTCTTGGCCTTGCCTTGCTGGGAACGGCCTTGCCGTTGCGGACCGACGAAACGGCGAAACCCGACGCGGCGAAGCCCGATACGCGGCGTGGCGATCAGATGCTGGCCGAATACTTCCGCCAGGAAACGGCCAAACTGGCCAAGGCGTCGCTGGCCGACATCCACACGCTCGAAGATTGGACCAGCCGCCGCGACCGTTACCGGCAGCAACTGTTCGAAATGCTCGGCCTCGATCCGCTGCCGGAGCGGACGCCGCTGAATGCGGCCACGACCGGCACGCGTCGATCACGAGCAGTTCACGGTCGAAAAGGTTGATTTTCAGATCGCGGCCCGGCCTGTATGTGACCGGCAACCTGTACCTTCCCAAGGGACTGACAAAACCGGCTCCCGCGGTCCTCTATGTCTGCGGCCACGGCAACACTCAAGAAGGACGGCGTCAGCTACGGCAGCAAGACGAAGTATCAGCACCATGCCGGCTGGTTTGCCCGTCACGGTTACGTTTGCCTGATCATCGATACGCTGCAGCTTGGCGAGATCGAGGGGCTGCACCACGGCACCTATCGCGAAAACATGTGGTGGTGGAATTGCCGTGGCTATACGCCGGCCGGCGTCGAGGCCTGGAACTGCATTCGAGCACTCGACTATCTGCAATCGCGGCCGGAGGTCGATGGCGAGAAGATCGGCGTGACGGGCCGCTCGGGCGGCGGCGCGTATAGCTGGTGGATTGCGGCCCTCGACGAGCGGATCAAGGTCGCCGTGCCGGTGGCCGGCATCGCCGATCTGGAAAACCACGTCGTCGATGGCACCGTCGAAGGCCATTGCGACTGCATGTTCATGGTGAATACGTATCGCTGGGATTATGCCCAGGTGGCGGCGCTGGTTGCGCCACGGCCGCTGCTGCTGTCGAATACCGACAAAGACGGCATCTTCCCCCTGGAAGGGATCGAGCGGATTCATCAACAGGTGCGCAAGATCTATCGGCTGTACGGGGCCGACAAGAACTTCGGCTTGCAGATCAGCGAAGGGCCGCATAAGGATATTCAGGAACTCCAGGTGGCGGCCTTTCATTGGTTCAATCGCTTCTTAAAGGGAGAAGAGCCAAAGATCGAGGTCGCCGCGGTGCCGCTGTTCGAGCCCGAGCAATTGAAGGTGTTTGAGGAATTGCCCGCGGATCAGATCAATACCAAGATCCAGGAGACCTTCACCGCGCAGGCTCCGGCGCCCAACGTGCCCGAGAGCGCTTCGGCCTGGGAGGCAAGCCGCGATCAGGCGCTGAAGGACTTGCAAGAAAAATGCTTTCGCGGTTGGCCGAGTGTTACGGAATCGTTGGACGTGAAAGAAGCCTTTGCCGTCGAGCGCCGCGGAGTCCGCCTGGCCGCTTACGATTTCACCAGCCAGGGACCGATCCGCCTGCGACTCTACATCGCCCAACGTGCCGCCCAGCAGGCCGGCCTGCAAAAAGCCGGTGAGGCAGAAAAAACTGAAAACGCCGGCAAGCCCGACAAGGCCGATCTGACCGTGCTGAACGTGCTCGACGCTGAAGAATGGAACCGCTGGCTCTCCACGATGCGCGCGGCATTTGCCGAGGAATTGAAAGAGGAAGCCGACCGAGGCGAACGGCGGCGAAGTCGCCGGCGGCGAAATCGCAGGCAAGGAATTCGCCGAAATGGAGCAGATGTTCAAGTCGTTCAAGTGGACAATGGCCTACGTGGCGCCGCGCGGCGTGGGGCCGACGGCTTGGGATCCTTCGGACAAGAAACAGATCCAGCATCGCCGCCGGTTCATGCTGCTGGGCCAGACGCTCGAAGGGATGCAGGTCTGGGACGTGCGGCGAGCCGTGCAGGCCGTGCGCGAATTGCCTGCTGAAAAGGACGTGCCCCTGTGGCTGCAAAGCAATCGGCAAATGGCCGGCGTGGCCTTGTATGCTTCGCTGTTCGAGCCGAAGATTGCTCGGCTGGATCTTTGGAATCTACCGCGCTCACACCGCGACGGGCCGTATTTCCTCAACGTGCTCCGGTACCTCGACACGCCGAGCGCCGTTGCGATGGCGACGGAGCGTTCGAAGGTGCGGATTTACCAAGAAAAGTCCGACGACGAAAAGACCGGCTGGGAATACCCGGCCGAAGTATCCTCAGCGCTCGGGTGGAACGCAAAACAGTTCCAGTTGCGCCAGCCCCCGAAGCTCCAATAACCTGCACGCGCAGCTAGCCGGTCGCCGACGCGCAAGTTAGGCTTAGCTTCAGAATTCTCCCGCCTTTACGTTCCACCAAAAATCCACGCAGGTGTCCCTTGGCCTATCCAAAGCCTGTCCTGTCTGTCTGGATGTTTCGTTGTCTACCACTGCTGGCCGCCCTGTCGTGGGGCGTATTGCCGGCGACCGTGCATGGCCAAGCCGCGGCTGAAGAAGATTTTTCCAAAGAGTTGCCGCGGATTCCGCCTGTCGAGCCAGCCGCGGCGCTGAGCACCTTCAAGGTCCAGCCGGGTTTTCGCGTCGAGCAAGTGGCCGCTGAACCCCTGGTAGCCAGCCCTGTGGCGATGGCTTTTGATGAAAATGGCCGGATGTTCGTCGTGGGAATGCGGGACTATTCCGAACAGAAGGACGATTTTCTCGGAGAAATCCGCCTGTTGGAAGATACCGACGGCGACGGTCGCTTCGATAAGAGCAGCGTCTATGTCGACAAACTATCCTGGCCGACGGCCGTAGCCTGCTACGACGGCGGCATTTTTATTGGCGTGCCTCCGGATATCTTCTATTGCAAGGATACCAATGGCGATGGCCGCGCCGACATTCGCCGCGTCGTGTTTAGCGGCTTCGGCCGCAGCAATGTCCAGGGATTGATGAACAGCATGGCCTGGACGCTGGACAATCGCATCGAAGGAGCGACCAGTTCTTCGGGCGGCACGATTCGGCAATTGGCCCACGAAGATGCCGAGCCCCTCTCGGTGCGCGGCCGCGATTTCAGCTTTGATCCGCGCAGCCTGCGAATGACGGCGACCAGCGGCGGCGCCCAGCACGGGCTGAGCTTTGACGATTGGGGGCATAAATTCGTTTGCTCCAATAGCGACCATATCCAGCAGGTGATGTTCGAAGACCGCTACCTAGCCCGGAACCCTTATTTATCGGCACCGGCGGCGCGCGTCAGCATCGCCGCCGACGGTCCGCAGGCGGAAGTCTATCGCACAAGCCCGATCGAACCGTGGCGGATCGTACGGACGCGGTTGCGGGTTTCGGGAGCCGTGAAGGGGTTGGTTGAAGGCGGGGGCCGCGCGGCCGGGTACTTCACCGGGGCGACCGGCGTGACGATCTATCGCGGCAACGCTCTTCCTGAGGATCTCCGGGGCATCGCGATCGTGGGGGACGTGGGTAGCAACCTGGTGCATCGCAAGAAGCTGGCCTTGGATGGCTTGCAGTTCGTCGCCAGCCGGATGGACAAAGAGAGCGAATTCGTGGCGTCCAGCGATATCTGGTTCCGGCCGGCCCAGTTCGCCAACGCGCCAGACGGGTCGTTGTGCATCGTGGACGTGTACCGGGAAGTGATCGAGCATCCGGACAGTCTGCCGCCGATGATCAAAAAACATCTCGATCTGACCAGCGGTCGAGATCGAGGGCGAATCTATCGCGTGGTGCCCGAGCAGGGTTTCGTGCAGCCGAAACTTCCGCGACTCGGCAGCGCCACGACCGGGGAACTTGTGGCCACGTTGGCTCACGCGAATGCCTGGCATCGCGAAACGGCTGCGCGGTTGTTGTACGAGCGGCAGGATCAGGCAGCGATCGAGCCGCTGACGAGGCTCGCCGCGAACTCGGTTTCCCCGCTGGGACGCATGCATGCCCTGTACGCGCTAGCCGGTATGAATGGCCTGTCGGCGGATATCATTGCCCGCGCGCTGGACGATCACCATCCGGACGTGCGCCGGCATGCCATCCGGCTTTCGGAACGGTTGGTCGGCGCAGACTCGAAGACGACGCCGAACCCCACCGCGAAACTTGTCGCGATGGCGGGCGACGATGACTTGCAGGTTCGCTATCAATTGGCATTCACGCTGGGCGAACTGCAAAGCCAGGAGGCCGTCCGGCGCTTACGGCTCTGGCTCGCCGCGAATCCGGCAACTCGTGGATGCGGTTGGCGATTCAAAGTTCGCTGCGAAACCATGCCGGCGATGTGTTCGTCGATTTGATCGGAGATGCGACCTTCCGCCGCGAGCCGACGGGCCGCACGTTGCTATTGAGCCTGTCGCGCAGGCAGGCTCGGCTGCCAAGAAAGGGGCCGCGGGTTCGGAGGAGACGGAATTGGCCCGCGTTTTACAGGCTCTCGATCGGCTGCCCAAGGATGAGACTTCCCTGGCAAGGGCCGGCGTTCGGGCGGCAATCGAAGGCCTGGCCCGCCAGGGACGGTCGCTCAAGGACGTGCTCCCGGCGGATGCATCGGTCAATGCCACCCGCATCCTGAACGATTTGCTCGCCAATGCCCGCACCGCGGCGACGGAGGACAAGGGGCCGCTCAAGCAACGGGTCGACGCGATCGATATGCTGGTCTTGGGGTCGTTCGCCGACGGGCGGGATTTGCTCGTCAAGTTGCTCGATCAGCGCCAGCCGCAAGAAGTGCAACAAGCCGCACTCACCGCACTGAGTCGCTTTAATGATCCATCAATAGGTCCGCTTTTGTTGGAAGCTTGGCCTGCGTTGAGTCCGCGCATGCGCGTTTTGGGAGGCGAGGCACTGGTGGCACGTCGCGAACGGGTATCGGCTTTGCTCGACGCGATCGAAAAAGGAACCTTCCAAGCGGGTGAGCTGGAGGCAGCCCGAGTGCAAGCCTTGACCAACTATTCCGATCCGCAGCTTCGCGAGCGTGCGACTCGCTTGCTGGCCGATGTCAAGCTTGGTCGGCGGCAAGACGTGGTCGAAGCTTATCGACCCGTGTTGAGCATGTCCGGCGACGCCAGCCGCGGGAAAGTTGTGTTTCAGAAGATTTGCGCTGCTTGCCATCGTGCCGACAACGTCGGACATGAGATCGGCCCGAATTTGGCCAGCATCAAGAACCGCGGCGTGGAAACCATCTTGTTGAACGTGCTGGATCCGAGCCGCGAGGTGAATCCGCAGTACGTCAGCTATTTACTGGTGACCGACGACGGCCGCACGATCTCTGGCATGATCGCCGCCGAAACGGCCACCAGCGTCACGCTCAAACGGGCCGAAGGAGCCAGCGACACGGTGCTGCGGCTTAACATCGAGGAATTGCGGAGTACGGGCCTTTCGCTCATGCCCGAGGGGATGGAAAAGCAACTCGATCACCAAAGCCTGGCCGACGTGATCGCGTACCTGATGGCCATTAAATAAGAAGTAATGCAGGAAGACAGGAGAAAGAGAGGAAAACGCACTTACCAAAGCCCAGGGATTGCATCCCTGGGTAATTTGAGTACCCGGTTATTTGAGTACCCGGTTATTTGAGTACCCGGTTATTTGAGTACCCGGTTATTTGAGTACCCGGTTATTTGAGTACCCAGGGATGCAATCCCTGGGCTTTGCCACAAGCGGCCTCTTTCCATTTGCTTTTTTACTTTCTTGCCTTCCTGATGAAAAATCCTTTTTGTAATGTTTGCCCAAGGGATCAAATCATGACTCGCGCTGCCCTGAATCAAGCACTTCGTTCGTTGGGTGTCGTAGCCGCGCTGTTGGCCGCGCTGAGCGGCGTCTTGCAGGCCGCCGGTTGGAAAGCCGGCGCGGCCAAGGAGAACATCACGCCGGAAAAGCTGATGTGGATGTCGGGCTATGGCGCGAGGAATCATCCGGCTGAAGGCAAATTGACCGAGCTGTGGGCAAAAGCTCTGGCGATCGAAGATCCCCAGGGGCATCGAGCGGTTCTGGTGACGATGGATCTGGTGGGCATCGACCGGGATTTTTCGCGGGCGGTTCGTGACGGCATCGAAAGCAAATATGGGCTGAAGCGTGCCGACGTCGCATTGAACGTGTCGCATACCCATTGCGGTCCGGTCGTTGGCCGAAATCTGATGCCGATGTACGACTTGGATGACACCCAACGGCAACTCGTGCGGGATTACACCCGGCAACTCGAAGAGAAGTTGATCGCGGTGGTCGGTGCTGCGTTAAACAAGATCGCTCCCTGCGAATTGTCCTGGGGACAAGGTCACGCCGATTTCGCCGTGAATCGCCGCACCAACAAAGAGGCCGAGGTGCCCGCGCTGCGTGAGCAGAAGCAGGAGCTCAAAGGGCCGTTCGATCACGATGTGCCGGTGCTGGCGGTGAAAGACGCCGAAGGGAAGCTCGTGGCCGTGGCCGCCGGCTATGCCTGCCACTCGACAACACTGGGCTTCTACCAATGGTGCGGCGATTACCCGGGCTTCGCCACCGCCGAATTGGAAAAGAATCATCCGGGGGCGCTGGCCTTGTTCTGGGCCGGCTGCGGCGCCGATCAAAACCCGCTGCCACGCAAGACGGTTGAACTGGCCGAGTCGTATGGGCATCGGCTGGCGGTGGCCGTCGACGAAGTTTTGGCCCAGCCGATGAATCGTCTTTCCGGAGACTTGACGACCCGCTACGACGAGATCGATCTTCCGTTGGCGACCCTCCCCTCGCGCGAGGAATTGGAGAATCAGCGGGCCTCAAAGAACAAATACGAGGGCAGTCGTGCCAACATGCTGCTGGCTCAGATTGACGCCGGCAAGCCCTTGAGCCAGACGTATCCTTATCCGGTTCAGGTCTGGCATCTGGGGCCCGAATTGCGTTGGGTGCTGTTGGGGGGCGAAGTCGTGGTCGATTTTGCCCTGCGGTTGAAGCAGGAGCTTGGACCTGGCTCGACTTGGGTCGCCGGCTATAGCAACGACGTTATGGCATACATCCCTTCGCGCCGCGTGCTGTTGGAAGGAGGCTACGAAGGAGCGACGGCCATGATTTATTACGGCCTGCCGACAAGCTGGGCCCCGGAAGTCGAAGAGGCTATCGTCAAACAGGTCCATCAGTCGGCGAAGAAGTAAGACTGATTGCTTGCAACCCATTTTTGTTCGATACTGCATCGCGTCATCCCCCAGGTTGATAGGATTTCAGGTTAACCCCGCCCTCTCTATTCCCACCGGAGACCGCCCCATGCCCCAACGCACAACTCGTCGACATTTCTTGCAAACCTCGCTTGTCGCCGGCGCTGGCCTTTCGTTGTCGGCTGCCTCTTGGGTGCGAGCCGCGGGGGCCAACAGCCGGCTGCGCGTGGCCAGCATCGGCCCCGGAGGCAAAGGCTGGTCGGACCTCACCGGGGTTGCCGCGAGTCCGCTGGTTGAGGTTGTTGCGATCTGCGACATCGACGAGGGTCCACAGAATTTGGGCCGCGCCGCGGAAAAGTATCCTGCGGCTCAGCGCTATACCGATTTTCGGCGAGTGCTCGACGATGCCCCGAATTTCGACGCCGTCATCGTCTCGACACCCGATCACATGCACGCGCCGATTTCGCTGGCCGCCATGCAACTTGGCAAGCACGTTCATTGCCAGAAGCCGCTGACCCATACCGTGTTCGAGGCGCGGCAAATGCAGTTGGCCGCCAAGCGGGCCGGCGTCGTGACGCAAATGGGCAACCAGATCCAGTCTCACTCCGCCTATCGAACGGCCGTCAAATTGGTGCATGACGGCGCGATCGGCAAAGTGCAGGAAGTTCACTCCTGGCAGAGCGGCAAGATGGGCTGGTTGCTGGAAGCCGATCGGCCCGCGGGGGCTGACCCGGTGCCGCCAGGAGTGCATTGGAACGAGTGGCTGGGCGTGGCGCCGGAGCGGCCGTATAAGACGAAGATCTATCATCCCTTCAACTGGCGTGCTTGGCAGGATTTCAGCAACGGCCAACTGGGCGATTTCGGCTGCCACATCATGGACCCGGTTTTCATGGCCCTGGAGCTGACGGCGCCCCAGACCATTCGTGCCGAAGCGCCGCCGATCAATCACGAAGTGTGGACGAAGTCGGCAACGGTCTATTACGAGTTCCCCGGCACGCAGCGAACCGCGGCCGGCCCTCTCAAGCTTACCTGGTATGAAGGGGAAGGAACTAAGCCGGCCCTCGATCAACTCGGACTCCCGGCTGATTTTAAACTACCGGCATCTGGGTCAGTGCTTAAAGGGGAAAAGGGATCGCTGCTAATTCCGCACGTCGCGGCTCCACAGTTGCTTCCGGCCGACAAATTCGCGGAATTCAAGATCGAGACGGTGCCGGCCCGCGACCACTACGTTTCCTGGGCCGACGCGTGCCGCGGCGAAGGGACGGCCACGTCGCACTTCGGTTACTCCGGACCCTTGACCGAGGCGGTGTTGCTGGGCACCGTTGCGATTCGGGTCCCCGGTGAGATTTTGAAGTGGGACGCCGAAAACCTGAAGATCAGCAACTCAACCGCGGCCAATGCGCTGCTGACCAAGCCGTATCGGGCGGGCTGGGAACCGAAATGGAGTTGACTTCGTGTGGCACGCTCTGAGTGCAGCGAAGGGCGTGGCGGCCATGGCCATGCGTGCGCCGCTTCACCACACCCTTCGCGGGGCTCAGAGTGTGCCACACGCGCGTGACGTGCCACACGCGCGTCGCAGGGGCCATAGCCTACTATTTCGTCACTGGGCGCAGGTGCTTTTCCAGGAACTCGAACGTTCCTTTGCCGTTGATCGTGTGCGGGCCGTTGAAGAACTCGATCTCGGTCCGGTCGCCCAGGCCGAGCTGGTCGTACAGCCGGCGGACCTTGGCATATTCGTAGGCCACCCACTCGTCCGGCGCGACGCCGTCCGCGTGGCCACGCTCGACCATGAACGGCCGCGGCAACATCAGCGACGCCATCTCGGCGTAGTTGAACGTGCGTGCCCAGGTCGAAGTAGGGCATTTCCCATTCGATCGTGAACATGAAGCTGTAAGGGGCGTCGGTCGAGGCGACCTTGCGAGCCCAATCGTTGAAGTCGGCCGAGCAGATCGACAGGCAATAGCGCTCCAGCAGCGGCGGCACGCGCACGGCCGTTTCGCCGCCGTAGCTCAATCCGTAGAACGCGATCCGCTTGGAGTCGACCTGCGGCAGCGATTCCAGGATAGTTCAGAATCTGCTCGTGCTGCGCCAGGATGAACGAGAACAGCGAAGCCTTGACCGAGTTCGCCTTGCGGCTGAGAAACCGGTAGCGATCTTCGCCCCGATACGGATTGTGGGGCGCGAAAACGATGAACCCGCGATCGGCCAGCTGGCGGCGTAATCGTGATAGGCCGTGTCGTCCCCCTCGATCGTGTCCCGCGGCACGCCGTTGCGGCCATGCTGGCAAACCACGACCGGCCGCCGCTCGCCCGGCTTCAGATCCTTCGGCAGCAGCAAAATGCCCCAGGCAAATACGTCTTCGATAAACGTCGAGCACCACCTCGTAGCCGATCCATTGCGGCCGATCGTACACCTGCCGCGACCGGAGGTTCAGCGGGCAGCAGCCGGTCGTCGAGCCGCCCGAACAGTTCGTCCCACAGGTATTTGCGGCACTTGCGGAATCTTCGCGACGAACTGCTCGAGCGACGGCTGTTTGGGATCGACTTGCACCGAATAGAAGCGATCGCGGATTGCGTCCGCGCCGCGCACCAGTCGCTGCACGTGATCTTCCAATTGCTTCACCTGGCGCCGCTGACGCTCGCGGGCATCGAATTTGGTCGCGACCCGTCGACTGGCCTGGCGTCGGATAGCTTCAAGGGGTCCGGCACCGAAAGCAAAGCCGCGAACGACTCGACCGCCGGCTGCGAAAACGGTTCGACCGGCTGCCCGTCTGCGCCGCTAATAAGTGTTCGCGGAACGTAATGTTCTGCGGGCACGAGCGATTGCCATCCGTTTGAATTCGGCCTGCACGCGCGACCATTCCGGCGTGGTTGATCGCGCCGATCGGCCGCTGCCTTTCGCCGCCCGGGTCGCACCGCGGGCGGTCCCTAGACGTTGGGCAGCGGGGCTGTATTCGATCACCAGGCTGCGCGGGGCGATCAGCGAAGCGATCTCGGCGTCGCCGAACTCGCGCAATAGGCTCCAAACGTTGCGATACAGCGGCTCTTCCCAGGGCCGGCGAGCGGTCGTCGAAATAGCCGCTCACCAGGCAGGCGTCGATCTGCGGGTCCGCGGCCGCGGCATAGAAGGCGATCAGGCCCCCTTCGCCATAGCCGGCCACGCCGATCTTGGTCGCGTTGCCACCGTGCGCTTGGAAGCAATCCACGGCGGCCAGGACTTTTTGCACTTCGTAGCCGATGATGTGCCGGCCCATCTGGTAGGCCTGGCGATAAATCCATTCGCGATGCGGCTGGTTCGTCCAGCCGATCTGTCGGATTGCCCGACCATTCGTCGGAGCGGTCGATCAAGCGTCGGCACCAGAACTTGAACGCCATGCTCGGCAAGGCGGCGAGCCAATTGCGACTCGGGCGGAACGCCGTGCGCAAGCCCGGCAAGTTGTTCGGGAGTTTGATCGGCATCGGGCAAGGCCACGACGGAATGCGCTGGATTTCCTTTGGGTTCCAGCAACAGCCCTTCGCCCCATACGCCGTCGAGCACCGGCCAGCGCACCTGGTAGATCTTGTACCCGTCGGTATCGGCCACGCAGGGCCGGATTGTCGTCGTCGCCGAACCGCTCGAGCCGCGCGGGCAACCGCTCGTCGACCACGCCGATAATCTTCTAGAAACGTCGCACGATTCGGCTCGATCGACTTCTCGTAGGCCTCGCGAGAACTGAAATCGCGATGCCAGTATTGGGCTCGCTGTCTGACCGAATCGCGCGATCTTGCGTTCGATGTAGCGGTGCAGGCCGTCCATCATTTCGGCCGACCGGTCGTCGGGGCCGGCGAGCAATTGGCTGCCGGGAATCGCGCCGGGCTGTTCGGCATTTGCCGGGACGATGCAAAGTGCGCGAAGTAAGGAGCAAAGGCCAACCAGCGGCACCGGCGCGAAGGGGCGAAATGAAAGGCGGGACATCAAAAGTATCCTGGCGGTGGGGTGTGAAGCGATCGTAGGCCAATCGTGCGCCCTGCGATGGGCTAAGTCAAGAAGATTGCCGGTGTGGCACGCTCTGAGCCTTGCGAAGGGCGTGGTGAAGTGGCGATCGCATGGCCGTGGCCACCACGCCCTTCGCAAGGCTCAGAGCGTGCCACACGCACACGCTCACATACACGGATCACCCTGCCCGCACATGGATTACCCGAAGGGCTGGCGTCAGGCCACCGGGGCCAATTCAGAGATTGGCTGGCCGAAGGGAAGGATCGGCATGGGGCGGCCGGCATGATCCAAGAATGTTCGCTCGGGATCAATGCCAAGGAAATGCAGCATGGAGGCCCACAGGTCGTTGGGCGTCATCGGACGCTCGGTGGGATACTCCCCTTTCGAGTTCGTGGCGCCGATCACTTGCCCGGTCCGCATGCCTCCGCCGGATACGATCATCGACATGGCATTGGCCCAATGATCTCGCCCCGGCTGCATAATGCCGTTGGCCGTGCCCTTGGCATAGCTCAGCCGTGGCGTGCGGCCGAATTCGCCGGTCACGACCAGCATTACCTTGCGGTCGAGGCCGCGAGCATAGAGGTCTTCGATCAGCGCGGTGACGGCCTGATCGTAATAGGGGAAGCGTACTTTGGCGTCCTCGAACAGATGGCAATTGACGGCGTGCGAGTCCCAGTTGTAGCTCACGTTGTTCGGCAGCGTTTCGCCGGGAATCGGGTTCTCCATGACCATCGTGACAAACGTACAGCCGGCCTCGACGAGCCGCCGGGCCAGCAGGGCGCGGTGTCCATAGGCGTGGCGGCCATAACGGTCGCGCATGGCGGCCGGCTCTTGCGATAGGTCGAACGCTCGTCGGGCCTTGTCGCTGGTGATTAGTTCCAAGGCCTGGCGATTAAACTCGTCCATCCCTTCGTATTCGCGGTTCTTGTCAGTGCCGCGCCGCAATGCGTCGAACTGCCGCAATAGGCCGACGCGGTCGTCGACCCGCTCTTCCAAACCTTTCAGCGGAGCGAGATTCTCCACTTTGAAGGCCGGATCGGCCGGGTTGCCTGGCACCGTGAAGGGATGCGTTGAATTACCAAGGTAAGCGCTGCCGAACGAGAAGGTATCGATTTGCTGACGTCCCCCGTCGCAGCCGCAGACATAATTCGGCACGCCCCGCTTCCGGTCCTCGACCGCCTTCGCGATCTGCGACGGGACAGCCGGGAAGTCGTTCACAAAGCCGGTCGGCTCTTTCGGATCGCGGGCGGTCATGAACCGCTTATGACCGCCGCCGTGATCGGCGAAGCCATGGGCGATCGATCGAATGATGTTGAAGCGATGGGCCACCTTGGCGTGGAGCGGCAGGAGCTCGCCCACCTCCATGCCGGGCACCGTGGTGCGGATCGGTCGAAACTCGCCCCGATATTCGCTGGGCGCGTTGGGCTTCAAGTCGTACATCTCCATGTGTGGCGGCCCACCCGGCAACCAGACAAAGATTACCGATCGATCATTGTGGCTCGAGCCTGTCGAAGCCTGTGCCCGCAAACGGAGCAGATCTCCTAGGCCCAATCCCCCCAGGCCCAGGGCACCAAACTTAGACGCCGAGCGGCGAGTGACCGGACCCGGACATACGCGAACGATCTCGCCCATGCTACGAAATCCTCAGAAGCGATGCTTGGCTGGTTGGTACGAAGCGCCCCGACACCTATGTGTTTATCGGCACCCGCAGGCGGGACCCTAAGTTTCCCATGCTGCGGCTTTGCAAACAAGAGGGAATCAAGGGGTAATTTCGTCCGGGATTTTCCATGAATTTGAAGGCTGCCATGGTCGAGGTGCGAATGGGCGGCGGTTCGCGTATCGCGGTTCAGCGGTTTTCCAGCACCCATTGCACGGCTTGCTGCGTCAATTCCGCGCCGCTTTTCAAGTTGAGTTTCAGCTTGATCTTTTCGCGATGGGTGTCGATGGTGTGGGAGCTTAGATGGAGCTGCCTGGCAATGGCGCCGCTGGTTAACCCTTGCCCAATGAGTTGGAAGACCTGCAATTCGCGATCGGTAAGCTTCACAAGAGGCGTGGCGGGCGTCGAGTCGCGGCCTGCGATCGCCTGGCCCACCAGTCTTTGGGTCATGTCCGGGCTCAAATAGCGCCGGCCCTCGAGCACGGCGCGGATGGCACTTATAACGCTCTCACGGCATTCCTCTTTGCCAATGTAACCCATGGCGCCCGCTCGTAAGGCTCGTTCCGCGTAGAGTGTTTCGTCGTAGGCCGAAATGACAAGGATCTTGGCCTTGGGAGTGTGGACAAGAACTTCTTTGATCAGGTCCAGGCCATGACCAGTCTTCAGAGACAGGTCAACGATTGTCAGGTCGGGACTCTCGGCGACGAAGCTGGCAAATCCCTGGGCTACATCATCGGCTTCGCCACAGACCTGCATGTCCGGCTGGGCCGAAATACGGGCCGCCAGGCCTTCGCGAACCAGCGGGTGATCGTCGACGATGAGGATTCTCGCCAGTTGCTGTGAGTTCGTCATGCAGTTCTTCCGAGTAGGGCTGCTGTCGTGCGGGAAAGAAAGTCATGGCATATCAGCTACTGACTTTGCAAGTGACCAGCGTCCCGCCCTGCGCCGCCGGGTTGACTCGCAGCGACCCGCCAATCAACCCGGCCCGGAAGGCCATTACTTGCAGGCCGATCCCCGAGCTTCCGGTTTGCGAAGGATCGATGCCGCGCCCGTTGTCATGCACCTCCAAGGTAATCTGACCGTCGGTTTTGGCGAGCGAAAGCGTGATGTGGTCGGTTTGGGCATGTTTGAGGGCATTCGTGATCGCCTCTTGGGCGATGCGGTATAAGTGCGTGGCGACAATGTCGTCCTTCACTTCCACGGTCTCGTCGCATTGGAAAGTAAAACGGATCGGCTGCAACTCGCCGGAGCGCTTGGCCAAATCGGCCAAGGCCAACGTGAGCCCGTGGGCACTGACCTCCGCGGGGACCAGTCCGCGGGAGAGCTTGCGGACATTCTCGAGCGCCCGGCCAATTCCCTCCGAGAGCCTGGCCGCCATTTTGGCTTCATTCAAGCCCTTTGTGCTCAACGTTTCGAATAACCCGTGTGCGATCATCCCCAAGCCGGTGAGCTCTTGCTGGGTGTTGTCGTGCAGGTCCTGGCCGATGCGGCGCTGCTCGTCTTCAGCGATTTGCAGGACCTGTTTTTGCAGTTCCTTGCGTTCGGAAATATCGCGGATGATCCCGGTGAAGAGCCGTTGGCTGCCCTCGCGGACCTCGCTGACGGCCAGGTCGATGGGAAAGACCTTGCCTTGCTTGCGTAGGCCCATGAGTTCGTGGCCGACTTCGACAGTGCCCGGCTGACCGATTTGCAGGAAATAGGACAGGAAGTCGCCGCGTTCTTCCCGGTAGGCCGAAGGAACGAGGATATTGACGGGCTGCCCGATGGCTTCCTGAGCCGAATGGCCGAACATGCGCTGGGCTGCCGGATTGAAGCTTTCGATCGTCCCATCGTCGCGAATGGTAATGATTGCGTCGGCGGCCGTCTTTACGATGGCGGCCAATCGCTCTTCGTTTTCGCGCAGCGCGGTTTCCGCGAGCTTGCGTTCGACGATTTCGGCGGTCAGCTTTTCGTTGGCGGCGGTAAGCTGCGCGGTGCGTCCGGCCACGCGTTGTTCTAATTCCTGGTTGAGCTGGCGCAGTTCCTGCTCGGTTTTTTTGCGGTCGGTAATGTCTCGTTCCGTTGTGGCGAGTCCAACCACACCGCCGTTTTCGTCCAGCAAGGGTGTGGCCGTAAGCCAGACGTCGAGCAGTCGGCCGTCTTTCGTCAGTATTTGGATGTCAAAAGGATCCGTCGGCTGACCTTGGGCAATCTGTCTGATGCGATCCAGGTAGGCCGCCTGGCCATTGGGCGGGATGAGCTCTCGGATATTCATGGCCAAGGCCTCGGCTTCGGAATAGCCGTACATCCGCGCGGCTCCTCGATTCCAATCGGTGATTCGCCCGTCCATGTCCTGCACCGTCACGCCGTCGTTCGAGTCGCGCAGCACGGTCAACAATCGGCGGGTCTGCGCTTCGCGCTCCATGCGATCGGTGATATCGACCAGCGTGATGACCACCCCGTCGATGCATTGATCGCTCGCGCGATACGGAAGGACTCGGCGCAGGTACCAGCGCCGCCGATACTCGGCGGCGTCGCCGCGCTTGGAGGGATGATGTTTGACTTCGGTCCAGACCTCTTTCTCGTCGGGGATCACATTCTCCAGCACCAGGTGACAATCATCCAACAAATGCGGATCGGTAAACTTGGGGGAGATATCGCGGAAGGGCCGGCCGAGGTCGCTCTTGAGCAAATTCAACAGCTTGGCAGTTGGCGGCGTAAACCGCTTGATGCACAGCTCGGCGTCGAGAAATACCACGGCAATTTCGCTGCTGGCCAGTAAATTCGTCATGTCGTTGGTGGCCGATTCCAACTGCATGATCTTCTCTTCAAGTTGGCTGTTTACCGTCGTCAATTCCTCGTTGAACGACTGCAACTCTTCCTTGGAAGTTTCCAGTTCTTCGTTGGCCGATTGCAGCTCTTCGTTCATCGACATCAACTCTTCCTGGGACGCTTTGAGCTCCTCGTTGGATCCTTCCAACTCCTCAATGGTGCTTTGCAGTTCTTCCCGGGTGGTCCGCAATTCGTCTTCCAGAAGTTTGACGACCGAGGGTTGTTCTTCGAGTGGCTCGGCTGGATGCGTCGCGGGCCCAGTGGCAGCCTCCGCGACGCCTCGATCCTGAAACGTCACCAGCAATAGTCCCTCGGCGTCCTTGGCATTCTGCAAGGGCTTGACGGTGATTGTGCAGGGCACGTGAGTGCCGTTTCGTTTGACGCGCGCTGTTTCGTCGGCGACCGATTGTCCTTCGCGGACGGCATAATTCACGGCCGATCGAATTTTCATCGGCAAACCTGGCCGCGCCAAAGCCAGCAGGTCTTTGCTCGGCTCTCCGGAAGGGAATTCCAGGTAGTTGGACGTGGCGCCGTGCAGGCAAAAGACTTCGAATGCGCGGTTGATGAGCACCGAGGCCGGGGCGTATTCCTGCACCAGCAACTTCTGCATCAGTTGACTGAAGCCGGCCGGATTCCGAGCGACAGGCTCGCGGCGCACGAATTGCAATCGGGGCCGCTCGCCGGCGAAGTTCGGAATCTCGAGCCGGTCGCGCCGAGCCGGACCAATCCGGCGAAACACGCGCCACTTTTTTGAAATGGTTTCGAAAAGGTCGGTGTCACGGCCGATCGTTTCCGAGGGTCCCAGGACCAAGTAGCCACCTTCCTTGAGCGCGAAGTGAAACAGCGTGATGACTTTGTGTTGAACTTCGGGCTCGAGGTAAATCAGCAGGTTGCGGCAGCTTACGAAATCTTGCCTGGAGAAGGGGGGGTCGACGGTCAGGTTTTGGGGAGCAAAGAGAATCGATTCGCGCAATTGCTTGTTGATTTGATAGTGGTTCTCGTCCGCGGGTACGAAAAATCTCTGCAACCGCTGCCGCGAGAGGTCGTCGGCGATGCTTGCCGGATAGAGGCCCCTGCGGGCGAAATCCAGCGCATCTTCGTCGACGTCGGTGGCGAATATTTGAAAGTTGGGCGTCTGCTTGGCCGTGGCACAGCCTTCGATTAACAGCATGGCGATCGAGTAGGCCTCTTCCCCCGTTGCGCAGGCTGGCACCCAAACTCGCAACGGGACATCGTCGCGCATGCGCCCGATCAGTTCGTGGATGACCAACTGGTCAAGCGTTTGAAAGCTTTCCGGCTCTCGAAAGAAGGCCGTGACTCCGATGAGCAAGTCCTTGCGCAGCGCGATGACTTCCTGGGAGTGTGACCGCAGAAAATCGACGTACGCAGAGAGACCGAAGATTCCGCAAAGGCCCATTCGCCGCTCAATGCGGCGCAGCAACATGTTCTTGCGATAGCAACTGAAATCGTACTTGGTGCGCGACCGCAACAGCCCCAGAATGGCCGCCAGCAGTTGGGGACTCTCCTGTTCGGCGACGCTGGCGGCCGCTCCGTTGGCCGGTTTCGCATGCTCGAAAAATTTGATCAGTGCCGCCGGCATTTCTTCCGGCGGAAGAATGTAATCGACAATGCCGGTCGCTATGGCGCTGCTGGGCATCTGTTCGAACTCGGCGGTCGCCGGCTGTTGTGCCATGATCAGGCCACCTGCCAGCTTGATCTCCTTTAAGCCCGAGACTCCGTGGCTGCCAGTGCCTGAAAGAATGATTCCCGCGGCCCAATCCGCCTGGTCGGCAGCGAGGGAACGAAAGCAAGCATCGATCGCCACCGTTGCGCCGCGGGTTTCCCGGGGCGCGGTCAAATGCAATTGCCCATGCTCGACGGCTAGGAAATGATTCGGCGGGATCACGTAAACGTGTTCCCGTTCGAGCTGCGTCGCTTCCGTGACTTCGCAAACCTTCATGGCCGTGTGCCTGGCCAGCAATTCGACCATCAGGCTTTTTTGCTTGGGATCGAGATGCGGAACGACGACAAAGGCCATCCCGTTGTTGGCGGGCATCGCGGAGAAAAATCTTTTGAAGGCTTCCAAACCGCCGGCCGAGGCGCCCATGCCGACCACGGGAAAGCCGGGTTCATAGTGGTGACCGCTCGGCGCCTTTTCAGAGTCGGCTTCCGCCGCGTCGCTCGGGTGTGGAGGGGGGGCCGCGCTTTTCGCGGATTTGCGAGCAGCGCGTTTGCTTGGTTTCTTTGCAGCCACGAAGTACCCTCCGCCCAAGAATGACGCCCATCGGCGCCGATTCGCGAGTTCTATTTTATCAGCGGGTTCGCGTCATCGTCAGTCCCCTGTGCTGGCCCGCAATTCATTGCGAAAAGGGGAGTTAGGCGATCAGTCGTCGCAGTCGGGCAATTGTCGTGGGAATGTGAGGTGGCGGAATCCGCCATGCCGGAATGATGGATTGCCTGATTTGTTTCATCGTGCCGATCGCAATAATCAGGCTGGATGTCCTTGGTAGTGCTGCCGCTCGCCTGCGAAGCCTCGTTCGGACGTTTAACGGAAAATACGAGGTTCGTAATCGGAGTCGAGTCGTGAACAGGCCTCAATCGTACGAGCCAGCCCTCCGGATTTTGATCGCGGACGACCACGACCTGATCCGGGAAGGACTTCGATTGGTCTGTGGGGAGGCCGGAATCGAGATCGTCGGCGAAGCCGAAGACGGTGAGTCTGCCATTCGCTTGGCGTTGGAGCTTGACGTGGACGTTGTGCTTTTGGATATCGGCCTTCCCGACCAAAGCGGGTTTGACGTGCTGGAGCACATCAAGCGCGAAAAGCCGAGTTTGCCGGTGCTGGTCTACTCGGCGCATGAAAAATCGCATTTTGTCGAACGGTCCGTTTCGCTGGGAGCCGCTGGTTACCTGGTCAAAGGGGTCAGCAACGCCGAGCTTTTAACCGCGATACGGACCGCGCAGGAAAGCCAACACATCGTGAGGCGAATCAACACGTTGAAAAATTCCTCGATTTGAAAGTCATCCAGCGGAAGCTGTCAAAAGAATCGTAGGGAGATCGATTCACGGATTTAGGAACGACGTGCATTGCCATGGTATGCACGCATACCAACCGAGGGGAGTTTCAATGTCCTATAACCTAGAACGAAGGCAATTGCTTGCCGTAGAACTTAAGGCAGCACGCCATAGATCCGGGATGAGTGCCACTCGAGCTGCCGCTTTGCTCGCGTTAAGGGGACTGGCCTGCACACGCGGAACGCTTCTGGCATGGGAGCGAGGGATAGGCTGCACGTCGCGAGAACCGTTTGCCAGTGATCTCAGCGTGCTCGCAACCATCTATGGTTGCGCGGTGGCGGAGTTTTTCCGGCATCCGCTGCCGCAGGCGGGCAACGAGCAAGTCGGAGCCTTGCCACTGGATCCTGTTTGTGAAGATAACGGCCACGCGGAACCGATGGCAGCGATTGGAAGCTCCGCAGCTCCGTGAACCAAGCGGCCGAGCCCGGCAAAACGGATCATTTCCGTTTCTGCGTTACAGAGCTTTTGTCACGGAGCGCGATGGCACGATGGCGGCTAGGGCGGTCCGCAAGTTGGTCAGTTCGTGGTCCAGCGCTTTGCAGACGGATTCCGCCTTGAGGAAGTCCGCTTGTTCGGCTACGGTTTCCAGGATGAAGGCGGTTGCAACGACCCTCTGCGCGAAGAAGACGCTTGCGGATCCCTTGAGCGTGTGGACGGCAACGTACAGGTCCTTGACGTTGTGAGACTCGATGGCCGCCTTCGCTTGCGATAATAGTTGCCTGGATTCGTCCATGAAGATGCCTGCCAGATCGCTCAGGAGCGCCTGATCTCCTTCCACGGCGACAAGCGCCTTCGCGAAATCGAACGGCTCCGCGGTGATCGACCGTGTCGGCGGATCCACCGGTGCGGGGTTCACCACGTTCAGGCCTTGAATTGCTTCGAACAGTTCTCGCGTCTGAATCGGCTTCGCGACGTACCCATCCATGCCGGCGGCCAGACAGCGTTCGCGGTCTCCCTTCATGGCATGCGCCGTCATCGCGATAATCGGGATGCGGTTGCCGGGCGCTTCACGCGCGCGGATGGCGGCTGTCGTTTCAAAACCATCCAGCTCGGGCATTTGCACATCCATGAGTATCAAATCAAAGGGCTCCCGCTCCCAGGCGTTGATCGTCTGCCGGCCATTGCCGGCCACGACGATCGTATGACCGTGTTTCACCAGCAATCCAATGGCCAATCGTTGATTGACGGCATTGTCTTCAGCCAGCAAGATCCGTAGTGCCCGCTCGGGGCCGGCCACTAAGTCTCCGGCCGCCGCGGGGCTCTGTTGATCGGTCAGAGGCCCGCAACAAAGTCGAATGCTTTCGAGCAATTCCGATTGCTTTGCCGGTTTCAGCAGATACGCCTGAATGCCCAGGTGACGGCAGCGGGCTCCGTCGCCGGGTTGGCTGCTCGACGACAAGATGACGATGGCGGTGGAGGCGAACGCCGGGTGACGTTTGATCCGTTCGGCCAATTTGAAGCCGTCCATCTCGGGCATCATGAAATCGATAATCGCCAAGGCGAACGGCTCGCCGCGGTCGACAGCCCGCTGGAGTTCAACGAGCGCCTGCGTCGCCGCTGTCGGTCATGACAGGCTTCATATGCCAATTCGTCAGCATTTCGACCAGAATGCGTCGATTGGTCTCATTGTCGTCGACGACCAGCACCGACAGACCTGCGACATTTGCCGAAGGAATGCGGCGCAAACTTGCCGCTGGGACACTTGAACGCCCGAAGTTGGCCGTGAAATGAAAGGTTGCGCCGCAGCCGACTTCGCTTTCCAGCCAGATGCGGCCCTTCATGAGCACTACTAATTGCGAGGAAATTGCCAATCCCAAACCCGTGCCGCCGTATTTGCGGGTCGTCGAACTGTCCGACTGGATGAACGGTTCGAAGATGACGTGCTGCTTCTGCAAAGCGATGCCGATGCCCGTATCGCGAACGGAGAAATGCAAACAGGTGTCGCTGTTGGTGATGCTATCCAAGTGGACCAGCACAACGACCTCGCCCTGCTCCGTGAACTTGATCGCGTTGCCGACCAGATTGATCAAGATCTGGCGCAGCCGGCCTGGGTCGCCAACGAGCACCTCCGGCACGTCCGAGGCGATGGAGTAGGCCAGTTCGAGGTTTTTCTTGTGGGCCCGCACGCCGAGCGATTTCATGGTATCGCCGATGCTGTCTCGCAGGTCGAAGTCGATCGGATCGATGTCGAGCCGCCCGGCTTCGATTTTGGAGAAGTCGAGGATGTCGTTGATAATGGCCAACAGCGAATCGGCGGAGAGTTTGACGAGCTCCAGATGCTCGCGCTGTTCGGGACTGAGCGGAGCGTCGAGGGCCAATTCGGTCATGCCGATAATGCCGTTCATGGGCGTGCGGAGCTCGTGGCTCATGTTCGCCAGGAACTCGCTCTTGGCCCGGTTCGCCGCCTCGGCGACCTCCTTGGCTTGCCGCAGTTCTTCCGTTTGTTTGCGCTGCGTGATGTCTCGCAAGTTGACGATTACGCCCTGCACCGCGGCGTCGGCCAAGAGATTGTGGATAATCGCTTCGACGACCCGGTCCGAGCCGTCTCGATGGTGCAAGCCGAGTTCCACGGTGAAGCTGGCCCCCGGGCGCTGAATGGCCTGTCCCAACGCCTGCGCGAAAGCCCTGCGATCATCCTCGTGGACGAAGCCGGACAGGTTTAGCTGCTGTAAAGCGTCCGGTGGAATGCCGAGCAGGGTCTGGACCGACGGACTGGCGTAAAGCAGGTTGCCGGCGCCGTCGAGTTTGCAGATGACGTCGGCCACGTTTTCGATGAGTGAACGAAAATGGGTCTCGCTGCGGCGCAAGGCTTCTTCCGCCGCCTTGATGCTTCGCTCGCGGCCGGCAATTTCGCGCACCATGTGCCGAAAGGCGCGGGCCAAATGTCCCACCTCATCGGTTCTTTCGATTGCGGAAAGGAGCTGCGAGTCGACGGCGCCTTGTTCGGCGGAGTTGGCGTTGCCGGCCGCCAGTTGATTGGCGCAGCGGGTGAGTTTGTCGAGTGGTTCGGCAATCCGGTTCATCAACAAAAAAGCTGCCAGCACACTGCACAGAAATATCGAGCCGATGAGCGCCGTCTGCTGGAACACGGCTGCCTGGACGGCTCCCCGAATCAACCGGTAGTCCATGCCGACGTGGACCATGCCGATTTCGCTGGCCAGGATCGGCGACGGCGATGTCCATGTAATTCCCCTTGCCGTCGATCGTGGTGTGGCAAACGACGGTTTCGTACCGGTCTCCCTTCAGGGAGAGCATCTCCGGCGGAATTCCCGGCGAGAAGGTGTGCGAGACGATATCGCCTCGCGCATCGACGACAAAGATATAAAAGACGCCTCGAACCTTGCCCTCTGCCAGGTATTGATCGACCATCGCCTGAATGCTGGCGGCGTCACGGTACAGCAGGCTTTCAACCGCTGAACTGGCGATGCCATTGGCGATGGCCTTGCCTTTGCTCTCGAACTGTTCGGCCAGATTCCTTTCGACGATCCAGGCCGAAAAGACGGCAGTTGCCGCGGTAGCGAGCCCAAAGATGAGCACCAAGCACCAGGAGCGCTTTGGTGAAAAGTCTGGAAAACTTCATTTGCGCCATTGCTGCCAATCTTCCTCCACCAGTGGCACGAAGCGTCCTCCGACGACCACCGTGCAGTACACCTTGTCCATGCCCTGGTGTCTGAGCGGTCCAAAACTGACCGGTACGTCGATTCCCAGGTCAAAATCAGTCAGGCTTTCGACGACTTCTTGAATGCGAGATTGTCGTGGATTCGGCCCGAGCCGACTCAGAACCTCGACCAGCACCTTCGCGTTCAGGAAGCCTTCGCAACTAATGTAACTGTATTGCGGGGCCGTGTAAGGCTGGTCGAGAAGTTCAGGCGGCGGGACCGGACGATAACGGGTCATCAGCTCGCGATACTGGCAGATCGCCGGCAAGGATTCGAGATCGTAGCTGGGTACGACCTGGGAGTTGATGAGGTTGCCCAGGTAATCTTTGCCGCTGGCCTGCCCAGCCTTAACGAGCAGCGCGAGCAAGTTTTCACTGTCGACTCCCGAAAGATTGGCGATCGGAACATTCCAGCCCGCATCGCGCGCGTCCCGCACGAAGGCCGCGCAAGCCGAGTAGGTTCCCACGGAGATCACGGCGTCTGGGTCCGCCTTGCGCAAGATCTCGACTTGCGGCTGGAAGCTTGCCTCGAATGCCGCGTTGCGGACGTAACTGGCTTCGGCCACCATTTTCAGCCGTTTTTTGGAATCGCGCGGTTCGCTGTCCGGCAATCGCTGGCCCTTTTCGTCATATTGAGCCAGGGTGCGGCGAGCGCCGTCCCAACCGCTGCGACCGTAAGCATCGACCTGGTAAAAAACGGCAATCTTCGTGCGGCCGATTGCCAGGAAATGTTCGACGAGAGCTGACGTTTCCTGGTGGTAGGAGGCCCGCAAATTATAGACAAACGCATTGTATGGGAACTGGCGCTGCGGTTCGGCCCCGGTGAACGGGAAGAACAGGTACACTTGCCGTTCGTTATCGTGAAATTTTTTGAGGAGCGGCAGCACCCGGGCGACAGTGGCCGAGCCCATATAGTCGAACAGGAGAAAGACGTCGTCCTTCTCGATCAATTGAAGCGTGTTTTCGATCGCGGGAATTGGGTTGTAGCCGTCGTCGTAGGCTTTGATGCGGAGCTTTCTGCCGTGGACTCCTCCCGACTGATTGACGTGTTCGAAGTAGGCCAAGGATCCGCGATAAAGCTCGATGCTCAGCCCGCGGGAAGAGCCGTGGAAAGCCGCCGACATGCCAACCACAAGATCTCCGCCGAGCACCGACTGGGCAATCATCAGTGCGAGCAGCAATCCGCAGATCCCTTGCAGCTTAGATCCTGTTTTCATAGGCCACCCTAGGCTTTCCCATGAATCTGTCGAGCGGAGCGGTGCAGGCAGTGCCGTCCACGTCACCACAGCTTAACCCATGCACCCCGCTCTTGCGAGGATGCACAAAGACTTGACGGGGCGGAAATTAGGGTGCACTGACGGTCCGGCTGACAGGTTCCGACGCCTCCTTTTCGTGCGGTATCCGGGCGGTTTCCGCAGCCGGCGGGGCGAAATTGCCGGCCCGACGCCCCCTTTACGCGCCACCCCGGCTGCCCATGACAAGAGCCACGAATCCGAGTAATCTAAAGGCTTCTGAATCGATTGGCCGCTAGTTTTGAAATGGAATCCTGCGCTCTGCGTCACACCAGCACGTTCCGCTTGACTTCATGGAGAGCAGTTGCCCGCGGACCGCGGCGCCGGGCTCGCGCCGGGCTGACTTGGCTGTCGTTGCTCTGCGGCATGATCTGGCTATTGACGGCGCCGGCATCCGCCGCCGACGAGCGGACCGGAGCCGATGTTTTCCGGGAGCTTTGCGCAAGGTGCCACGGAGCGAAAGGGGAGGGTGTCAAGGACCTGCACGGCAAGCCGTTGGCGGGCGATCGGTCGCTGGACGAACTGACCAAGCTGATCGAAAAGACGATGCCGGAAGACGCTCCCGGAAAATGCGTCGGAGAGGACGCTCGCAAAGTAGCCGCCTATATCTACGATGCGTTTTATTCACCCATAGCCCAGGCGCAACCAACCGGCTCGCATCGAGCTGTCGCGACTGACCGTGCGCCAATACCGGCACACGGTGTCGGACTTGATGGCCAAGTTCCGCGGCGGCCGCTGGGACAACCAACGCGGACTCAAGGGAGAGTATTTCAAGTCGCGCCAGTTCAACGGCAAAGAACGCAAGCTGGAACGGCTCGATCCGGTAGTGCAATTCGATTTTGGCGCCGATAGTCCGGTGCCTGGCGAGATTGAGCCCGAGGAATTCGGGTTGCGATGGAAGGGTTCCATTTATGCGCCGGAAACTGGCGAGTATGAGTTTATTCTGGAGACCGAAAACGGCGCATTTCTGTGGGTCAACGATCAGAGTCACCCGCTAATCGATGCCGGCGTGCGGTCGGGCAACGATCTGGAATTTCGACAGACTGTTTGGTTGTTGGGTGGTCGAACGTATCCGCTACGATTGGATTTTTTCAAAACCAAGAAAGCCAAAGAGAAGACGGCGCGTGTTGCCTTGAAATGGACGATACCGCACCGCGAGTCGGAAATCATCGCGGCCCGGTATTTGTCGCCCGTCAATTCTCCGGCCACGCTGGTCGTGCAAACCCGATTTCCACCGGATGATCGGAGCATGGGCTATGAACGGGGCACTTCGATTTCGCAGGCCTGGAGCCAGGCCGTTACCGATGCGGCGCTCGAAGCCGCCGATTATGTCGGCGCGAACGTTGGCGAATTGTCGGAGCGCCCGCCGTCGGGGCCGATCGAGCCGATAAACTTCGCGAGTTTTCCTATCGCTTCGCCAGCCGCGCCCTGCGCCGCCCGCTGGACGACGAATTCAAGCGGGACTTCATCGATCGGCAGTTTCAAGAGGTGTCCGATCCGGAGACGGCGCTGAAGCGTGTGGTCCTGCTGACGCTGATGTCGCCCCGCTTTCTGTACCGCGAATTGGATCAGCGCCAGGGGGATGCCTACGACGTGGCGGCCCGGCTTTCGTACAGTTTGTGGGATTCGCTGCCGGACGACGAGTTGTTGCGGGCGGCCGTGGCCGGCAAGTTAAGCAAACCGGACGAGGTGCGACGGCAGGCCACGCGCATGGTCGACGACATGCGCACGCACGGCAAGCTGCACGACTTTTTTTCGCAATGGCTGCGGCTCGATCGATTCGAGGAGTTGTCGAAAGACTCGAAGCGGTTTCCCGATTTTGACGATGCGGTCGTCTCGGACCTGCACACGGCCCTCGACCTGTTTCTGGAAGACGTCGTATGGAGCGAGGCGTCCGACTTCCGTCAATTGCTGCTGGCGGATTCCCTCTACCTCAACGGCCGGCTGGCGAAGTTTTACGCCGCGAACCTGGCGGCCGATGCGCCGTTCGAGAAAGTGTCTCTCCAGTCGGGAGAACGGGCCGGCGTGCTGACCCATCCGTACCTCATGGCCGGCTATGCCTATACCGCGACCAGCTCGCCGATTCATCGTGGCGTGTTCGTGGCGCGGAGCGTCCTGGGCCGATCGCTGCGCCCGCCGCCGGAAGCCGTGGCCCCGTTGCCGCCGGAACTGCACGCCGATCTGACAACCCGGCAGCGAGTCACTCTGCAAACCGAAGCCCAGTCCTGCCAGTCGTGCCATCGCATGATCAACCCTCTGGGTTTTGCATTCGAGCATTTCGACGCGGTTGGCAGATATCGCGACGAGGAGAAGGGGCGGCCGATCGATGCCACGGGAACCTATCTCACTCGGACCGGCGACGTGATTAAATTTTCCGATGTGCGCGAACTGGCCGAGTTTCTGTCTACGAGCGAGGAGACCCACGAGGCCTTCATCGAACAACTATTTCACTATCTGGTGAAGCAACCCGTCTTGGCCTACGGGCCGGAGACGCTGCCTGAATTACAGCGCCGTTTCGCGCAACAAGAGTTCAATATTCGTAAATTGATGGTCGAGATCATGGTGGCAACAGCCCTGCACGGCAGGCAGTGACGTCGGCCAACGACTATTAAAAACTTCTCTCCAGCGTCCTTGAGAATCAGGAGCCTACCACGTGGCACAGTACACCAGCCGACGCCAATTCATTCGCCGCCTTGGCTTGGGCGCTGCGACGGTTCCGTTCGTGTTGAATCTGCCCAGCCTGGGCTTTGCCAATCAGCAGCAGCGCAAAAAGCGATTGGTGATCGTTTTCAGTCCGAACGGCGTGGTGCCGACAACCTTTTGGCCGGATGAGGAAGGCGAGCAGTTCACTTTCAAGGAGAGCCTGACGCCGCTCGAGCCGTTGCGGGACCGGACCCTGGTGCTGCATGGCGTTTGCGACAAGGTCCGCGGCGACGGCGACAACCACATGCGCGGCATCGGCTGCCTGCTCACGGGCATCGAACTGTTCCCGGGAAACATTCAAGGCGGCTCCGACACGCCGGCCGGTTGGTCGAGCGGCATTTCGATCGACCAGGAAATCGCGAATTATCTTCAGCAAAACGCGGAAACGCGCACCCGGTTTGGCTCGCTGGAATTCGGCGTGATGGTGCCCGATCGGGCCGACACATGGACCCGCATGGTCTATTCCGGCCCGAATAAGCCGATTGCCCCGATCGACAATCCCTATCAAATGTTCGGCAAGCTCTACGGACGCGTCAAGGACCAGGAGCGTCTGCATAGCGTGTTGGACGAGGTCCAAGACGACTTCAACAAGATTGCGCCGTTGGTGAGCAAGGCGGATCGGCGACTGCTCGATGAACATGCCGCGCTGGTCCGCAAGATGGAGCGCGAGATGCAAGCCGCCAGCGGGCACGATCTCGGACACGCCGTGCCCGAAATCGAGCCCGGCGTCAAGGAAGAAAACGACAACATGCCGCGCATTGCGAAGATGCAAATCGACCTGATGGTGAACAGTTTCCTGGCTGATTTCGCCCGGGTCGCAACGTTGCAGTTCACGAATTCGGTAGGCGGCGCCAAGATGCACTGGCTGGGGGTCGAAGAAGGACACCACGAATTGTCGCACGAACCAGATTCGAAGGAAGCGGCGCAAGCCAAGCTCACCAAAATCAATCATTGGTATTGCGAACAGATCGTCCAGCTCGCCGAGCGGTTGGCCGACACGCCGGAGCCGGGGGGCGGCGGCAGCCTGTTGGACAACACGTTGATCGTGTGGACCAACGAATTGGGCAAAGGGAACTCGCACACGCTCGACAACATCCCGTTCGTCCTGGTCGGCAATGGGCTCGGCTTCCGCATGGGCCGCTCCGTCAAGTTTCCCAACCTGCCGCACAACCGGCTGTTGATGTCGCTGGCTCACGCCTTTGGTCACGAGATCAAACGGTTTGGCAATCCCGACTACTGCGGCGATGGCGGCATGCCCAATCTGAGCTGAAGATCGGCTGAGAATCAGATGAGCTTAGAGTAATCTAAGCAAAGTGTTGGCCCTGTCTCGCTCAGAGAATACACGCGGGCGCACTCCGGTGGTAAAATGGCCGCCGGTGCTGGCCTGGGGCGGCTTCAGGCAAAACTTAAATGGGAAATGTCGGTTTACTCCATGAAGGCTCCAAGTCGTAAGTCGCTTCGTCTTGTCGTCGTGCTGCTGATGGCAGTTGTTGCGTTTCAGTCGGTGCCGCTCCCGGCCCGTACCCTGCTCAAAGCAGGTAACGCCACGGTCTGGAAGTACCTGGACGGCGGAATCGAACCCGAGGCGGAATGGAACCAGCCCAGCTTCGATGATTCGCAATGGAAGTCAGGCAAAGCTCCACTTGGTTACGGCGAGCCGCAACTGGGCACGCAAGTGCGCTCCGGCGCCGACGCGACACACCAGGCAATCACTACCTGGTTCCGTTGTGAATTCGATTTGCCTGAAATCAAACCGGGAGAGAGTCTCGTCATTTTGTTCTCTGTAGACGATGGCGCTGTCATCTACCTCAATGGCCAGGAAATTGGCCGCGAGAACATGCCGAAAGGACCGCTAAGTTCAAGCACGTTTGCGCTGAGAGTGCTCGGCAACAACGACGAAGGCTTCTATTCACGGCTGCGCGTGCCATCGAACGCGGTCCGTTCGGGACAGAAAAACTTGTTGGCTGTTGAAGTCCACCAAGGCGCCGCGAAGAGCAGCGATCTGTTCTTTGACCTCGCGATCAAGACCCTGCCTGCCGACTCGCCCAGCTGCAGAAGTCACGGCCGATGCACAACAGGTCGTGAACCTGTTCAACAAGCAGCACTACGTGGGTCCCGGCGTGAAGATTCCGGATGGGTACATCGACGGTGGACGCCACATGGCACTCGACACCCAGGGGTACGCCACGTCGGGCCGCGAAATCCTCCTGGTGGACCGGTCCCACGACGTTGAATTGGCAGACGATCTGGCCTTTGCCAGCTCGCCCGACCTGCGGGGAATGCCCACGCTTGAGCGCATCCAGCGTCTTGCCGCCCGCATCGATAAAGAAACCACTCCGCCAGGCGGCCTGCGCTGGGTGGTCCAGACCACCGAGCAACTTAGAAAAAGAATTCTACGAACAAGCCAGTTGCTCATCGGCGACTGGATGGACCAATGCCAGGCCGGCGTCTGCCGCCACCGCTCGCTTGCTATTCAAAATCCTCGCCGATGAAGCCGGCCTCAGCGCGGCCCTCGTTCGCGGCAATTACGCGAGCAACGGTCCGCCCGGGTCTCCGCATGTGTGGAATGAAGTAGTGCTCGACGACGGACGTCGCGTGCTGGTGGATGTGATGCACAACGGCAGCAAGCCAAACTTTCCCGAAGTGACCGCGCCTGAAGTCATCCAACATTATCTCAAAGTAGACGATACCCCGTGGTATGTAGCCAAAGCGAATTGACTTTGTCTTGCGATGCCGAGAGCGTTCACCTAGTCTGGATTACCATTTCGGCTGGCGACAGCCGGGCTGACAATTCATTTACGACGCGTCTCCGGGTTCTAGGGCCGGTGAACGTGTGCTTCCCGTAAAGCTTGGCGAACGTGCTGCGGCCAGGAACTGGTCGCTCGTTGTTTCCGGACAAGAAATTTTCTCCCCCATAGAAATGGTGCCCATGTCATTCACGAAATCAGGCTGGTTGTTGGCTCGTTGTTTATCGTTTGCGCGCTGCTGGGCGGCGTGCTTGGTTGGAATTCGCGCAGCCTGGCGGCCGAACCGGTGGAGATTGTTTTCGAGAGCGGCATTGAATATGCCAATCCGGACGATGAGCATCTGCAACTGAACCTCGCACGGCCCAAAGGCGGTGACGGACCGTTACCCGCGGTCCTGTGCATTCACGGTGGCGGTTTTCGGGCAGGCAAACGCGAGGGCTACGACGGGCTTTGCAAAAAATTGGCGGCTCGCGGGTACGTTGCCGCGACGGTTACTTACCGGCTGGCTCCCAAGTATCCTTTTCCGGCCGCGGTGCATGACGTCAAAGCGGCGGTGCGCTGGTTGCGGGCCAATGCGGCCAAATACCATATCGATCCCGCTCGGATTGGCGTGACAGGCGGTTCGGCCGGCGGCCACCTTGCCCAATTCCTCGCCGTCACCGAAGGCGTGCAGCAATTTGAAGGGACCGGCGGCAACGCCGGGGTTTCCAGCGCCGTCCACTGCGTCGTGAACGTCTACGGTCCCTCGGACTTCACAAAATCCTACGGCAAGAGCGTCGACGCGGCCCAGGTGCTGCCGCTGTTTCTCGGGGGCGATTTGGAGCAGGCCCGGCACCAGCATATCCTGGCCAGCCCGCTGTATTGGGTGACGCCGCAAGCCGCTCCGACCCTGTGCATTCATGGCACCGAGGATAAGTACGTCGCGCACGAGCAGGCGGTATGGCTGGTTGATCGCCTCAAGGCCTCGGACGTGGAAGCCGAGTTGCTGACCCTGCCTGGCGCCGGGCATGGTTTTAAAGGGGCCGACCAGGAAGCGGCGGACAAGGCCCTGTTCGAGTTCTTCGATCGGCACTTGCAGCCGGCTGTTAACCAGAAGCCGTGAGCCGGAAATAGCGATCGGCGCTTCTCAATCGACTTTCACGAGAGAGAAGATCATGCTGGGAACGGTCGGCTCGCCCTTGGGCGCCGAGGCGATCAGGCCCACGCCGGAACCTCTGGCGTACTGGAAAAGTTGCAGTTTGTCGCCTTCCTTGGCTTCGCCGACCCCCTGGGAAACCAGCACCGCCGTATATTTGCTGGTGATGGTCTGTTCGGTGTTGGATTTGCGGATGTCGTTGCCGTTCTGCCGCAACCACAGCCGCACCGATCCCGTGCCGCTGCTGTCGGTACTGCCGACCTGTCCCGCGGCAATCACAAAGTAAACGCCGTCCTGCCAGATCGTGACAGTGCCTTTATTAATCGCCATCGACATGGTGCCCCTCGCGTTCTCGACATTCTTGGCGGCATCGGTTTGATTGAGCGTGATCAACTGCCCTTCGGACGAACCGGCTTGCGATTGCACGCTGGAGAGTTGGGCAAAGGTGTCATCGGCCACCTTGATGATGGATAGGATCGTACTGGGAACTGCCGACTCGCCCTTGGGCGCCGAAGCGACCATGCCCACTCCGCTGCCGCTGGCCGATTCGATCAGTTCGACCTTGTCGCCGGCCTTACAGACCATCACTCCCTGGCAGACCAATACGGCGGTGAAGCCCGGGTTGATGGCCTGTTCGCTGTTGGAGTTGCTCACGTCCTGTCCGTTCTGTCGTATCCACAACCGGACGCGGCCTTTTCCGCTGGGAGCGGTGCCGCCAACTTGACCCGCGGCCATCACGAAGTAGGTTCCAGCGGTTTTGACGGTGACGACCCCTGCCTTGTTCTCGATATTCTTGGCGGCGTCGGCGCTATTGAGCGTGATCAGCTTACCCGCGGCGGCGGCTGTTTGCGTCTCGGAACTAGAGATTTGGGCATACGCGTTGTCATCGACCTTGAACGCCGAGAAGATCATGCTCGGAACCACCGGTTCCCCATAGGGCTTCGAGGCGATCATCCCCAGGTTCTCGCCCGCCGTGCTCACCGAGTAAACCAATTCCAGCTTGTCGTCAGCTTTGATTTCCTCGACTCCTTGACAGACCAGAACCGCGGTAAAGCCGGGGACAATCGTTTGCACGGTGTTCGAGTTCGCGACATCCCGTCCGTTCTGCCGCATCCATAGCCGCACGGTTCCTTTGCCCTTGCCGTTGGCGCTGCCCACCTGCGCGGCCGCCATCACGAAATAGGTGCCAGCTTCCTTGAACGTGATGACGCCGTTCGAATTGGAGATGCCTTTGACCGCATCGTTCTGATTAAGCTTGACGACCTTCGGGGCCGTGCTGCCCAGTTGGTTTTCCGAACTGGACAGTTGCGCGTAGGGGGCTGCCTCGAATGGCACATAGATATGGAGCAAGTGCTTGGGTTGAAGTGACATAGGCAAAAAGGCCTCGCTTGCGTAGATGGTTGTTTGTCAACGACATCCATCAACGGCAAGGAGGCCCAAGAATGCGGTATTGTAATCGCGGACTTGTTCGACAACAGATGAAATTCCTGAGGCGTCAGTTTCTGCAAGATGGCAACCTGCCTTTTGCGACAGCCCTTTCTGAAGCAACGATTGCGCCAGCACTGGCGTCAATCGAGGCACCTTGGAAGGATCGCATATTTTCGCCACTCATCACCTTGTGGGTTTTTCTGAACCAGGTGTTGAGCGCCGATCATTCATGCCGAGCCGCTGTGGCTCGATTGATCGCCCATCGAGTGTCCCGAGGGCAGCCAGCCTGCTCAGCCAACACGGGTGCCTACTGCCAAGCCAGAAAAAGGTTGCCAGAGAAGTTCTTCTCCGCCGTCGCCTGTTTAGTCGGACGCGTTTTGAATGCCCAGGCCGATCATTATTGGCTGTGGAAAGGGAGACGGGTGTACATGTTCGACGGCACGACCGTCACCATGCCGGATACTCCAGAGAATCAACAGGCTTATCCGCAAGTCTACAATCAGAAGCCGGGCCTAGGCTTTCCCCTCGCGCGAATCGGGGCCATTACTTCGTTGTCTTGTGGGGCAATCGTGAGTCTCGGCTTTTGCCGATATGCCGGCAAAGGACAAGGCGAAGTCAGCTTACTTCGCCGACTGTGGGACGTGCTTGATCCCAGAGATGTTCTGCTCGCGGATTGTCTGATGGCGAATTGGACGAACATTTTGCTGCTCCAACAGCGCGGCGTAGATTTGGTCAGTCGCCTAAACAAAGCCAACCGCAAACCGGACTTTCGACGTGGAGAGCGCCTTGGCGACGATGACCACATCGTTCGCTGGTTCAAGCCGACGTCGATTCGTTCGCTGGATTGGCAAACCTACAAATCACTCCCTGAGTGCATCACCATTCGAGAAGCGAGGATTCGAGTCGCGCAACCTGGATTCCGGACCAAGGTCATTGTTGTGGTGACGACATTGCTGGACCCGCAGCAAACGACCAAAGACGATCTGGCGACTCTGTATCGCGCACGGTGGAACAACGAACTCGATCTACGTTCCATCAAGTCGACCATGCAAATGCACCACCTACGCTGCAAAACGCCCGAGTTGGTGCATAAGGAGGTCTGGGCGCATGTCCTGGCCTACAATCTCATCCGCACAATCATGGCACAAGCCGCTTCCAGCCATCATGCCGAGCCACGGACCATCAGCTTCAAAGGAACTCTGCAAACGCTAGAAGCCTTTCAGCCATTGATTGAGCTTCGGACCGCTCATGACCCGGCATATCGTTTCCGAGTCTACCAAAACCTGCTCGATGCCATCGCCACCCATCGAGTTGCCGACCGACCCGATCGTTACGAGCCTCGCATGAAAAAGCTGCGACGCAATCACTATGACTGGATGACAAAGCCCCGCGCCGAGATCAAACGCAATATGGCTAAAGGCATTACAAGAATCTAAGTGCCATTCGGGGCTGCCTCCGACGTCGCCCCAACGATCAGGGCGGCGACAAAGACAACGATGCCCAGAGCTGGTTTTTTCAGCACGGTTATTCTCCGAACTTTGAGACAATGGCGTCGCAACCCGCGACGGGGACCGCCAGCCTGCCACAAAATACGAAGAAAAACCGCCGTGTGCCACTGGCTCCGCCAGTGTTTCTCGGGAAAGACGCCTTTGAGCCTCCGCGCGGCATAGCTAGTGGCACGCTAATCAAGCACCGGTAAGGCTCTGACAAGGCATGCCACTAGCCCGCGCTGCCCGCGGAATCTTCCCAGTTTCTCAATCGACTTTCACGAGGGAGAAGATCATGCTGGGAATGGCCGGTTCGCCCTGCGGCGCTGAGGCGATCATGCCCACGCCGGAGCCTCTGGCGGACTGGCAAAGTTGCAGCTTGTCGCCGGCTTTGGCTTCTCCGACCCCCTGGCAAACCAGCACGGCCGTGTATTTGCTCGTGACGGTCTGCTCGGTGTTGGAGTTGTCGACGTCCTTGCCGTTCTGCCGCAGCCAGAGCCGCGCCGATCCCTGGCCGCTGCTGTCGGTGCTGCCAACCTGGCCGGCGGCAATCACGAAGTAAAAGCCATTCTGCTTGATCGTGATGGTTCCTTTATTGTTTTCGATGTTCTTGGCGGCATCCGTCTGGTTGAGCGAGATCGCCTGCCCATTGGTCGAACCGGCTTGCGTTTGCCCGCTGGAGAGTTGGGCATAGGCATCGTCGGCCACCTTGACGATCGAGAGGATCATGCTGGGAATCGCCGACTCGCCCTTGGGGGCCGAAGCGACCATGCCCACATCGGTGCCGCTGGCCGACTGCATCAGTTCGACCTTGTCGCCAGCCTTGCACTCCATAATTCCCTGGCATACCAACACCGCGGTAAAGCCCGGGGTGATGGTCTGTTCGGTGTTGGAGTTGCTCACGTCCTGCCCATTCTGTCGCACCCATAGCCGGACGCGGCCTTTTCCGTTCGGGTCGGTGCCGCCGGCCTGGCCCGCGGCCATCACGAAGTAGGTTCCGGCGTTTTTGACCGTGACGACCCCTTGCTTGTTCTCGAGGTTCTTGGCGGCGTCGGTGTTGTTGAGCTTGATCAGCTTGCCCGCGGCGCCAGCCGTTTGCGTTTCGGAGCTGGAAAGTTGGGCATACGCCTGATCATCGACCTTGAACGCCGAGAAAATCATGCTCGGAACCACCGGTTCGCCCTTCGGGCTTCGAGGCGATCAGCCCCAGGTTTTCGCCCGCCGTACTTACTGCGAAGACCAGTTCCAGCTTGTCGCCGGCTTTGATTTCCGCGACCCCCTGACAGACCAGAACCGCGGTAAAGCCGGGCATGATCGTTTGCTCGGTATTCGAGTTCGCGACTTCCTGGCCGTTCTGCCGCATCCACAACCGCACGGTTCCTTTGCCGTTGCCGCCGGCGCTGCCGACCTGGGCGGCCGCCATCACGAAATAGGTGCCGGCTTCCTTGAAGGTGACGACCCCCTTGTCGTTGGAGATGCCTTTGACGGCATCCTCCTGGTTAAGCGTGACCACCTTCGGGGTCGTGCTACCCAGTTGGTTCTCCGAACTGGAAAGTTGGGCGTAGGGGCCTGCCTCAGCCGACGCGGCAAACAGCAGGGCCGCGACAAGGGCAACGATACCGGGAAATAGTTTTTTCATGACAGTTTTTCTCCGATTCTCGACACAGTGGCGTCGCAACCCGCGACGGGGGCCGCCTGGCCTGCCGCAAATACGAAGAGAAATCGCTTCCTGCAAGATGATGGGCTTTACCCGGCCTCAAGTGGGCAGAACGCCGGTTGAATGGAAAGAGGTGATCGTTTGATTCTTTCGGTCCTGCATCCTCCCTGAAGAACCTTGAATGCCTGGGCCGCAGCGATTGTCTCAGCAAAGCGAACTGAGTCAAGCAGTCGCTGGCATTCGGAGGCGCAACGTCGTACGGCGGTTGGCGGGCAAGCGGCGCCGTTTTGCCGGCAAGCAATGAGTCAGCTAAGAGATCGGCTCTTGATGCTGGTGCGCGCGAACACGGTGGAAAACGTGTCGGCAAGTCACGTTCCGCACGTACCGAAGCCAGCGCGACCGCACGCAGTCTTGTGCGTGACCTCAACCCAGGGTAAACGCC
The DNA here is from genome assembly GCA_963807715.1 of uncultured Planctomycetia bacterium. Lineage (GTDB taxonomy): Bacteria > Planctomycetota > Planctomycetia > Pirellulales > PALSA-1355 > CAWECK01. Next base: position 676,576 of record CAWECK010000001.1, on the reverse strand, counting down.
GGCAGGCGAACGATTTCGCCACCCTTTAAAGCGGACTGATGAGCGCAAATACCCACGCAGGTCCAATTGGCGGCGGTTGTCGCGTTGGGGCGAGGATCGCGGTTCTCGATGAGGGCGCTCACCATTTCATGAACCATGTGGGGATGCGAGCCGCCGTGGCCGCCTCCCTGCACAAACGATAGGTGTTCGGCGTCTTGAATGCTGCGGGTAAATGGGCGGATCGGTTCCGGCAACCGATGGGCGAAGTCGGGCACTTCCACCTTGGCGCGATTTCCAGCTCGGGCTTCTTCGCCGTGTGCAGCACGTGTGGCTCGCCTTCGATCAATGTCCACTCGAAGCTTTTCTTCGTGCCGTAAACGTCGAAGCTCTCGCGGTACTGCCGGGCAACATCGTACAGGCATGCGCCAGATGTGGGCGGTGACGTCGGAATCCTTGATTTTGATGTGGCAGCTTTCGACCGCGAACTTGTTGCCCGACTTCTTCTGGATGTCCTCGCGCACCGTGCCCGAGCCGAAGCACGATACGTACTCCGCGCGACCGTTGATCAGGCCCAAGCAAGGGCTGACGACGTGCGTGGCGTAATGCATTGGGATCATCCGTTCCCAGTAGTCCGGGCCAGCCGTCCATATCTTGCGGGTGCGAGGCGGCCAGGTGCTGGATCTTGCCCAGCTCTCCCTTCTCGTACATCTCTTTGATGAACAGAAACTCGCGGCTGTAGACCACGGTTTCGGCCATCATGTATCGCAGGCCGGTCGACTTGACCAACTCGCAGATCTGTTGGCACTCTTCGATCGTGGTGGCCATCGGCACCGTACACATGACGTGTTTGCCGGCCTTGAGGGCGGCGATCGACATGGGGGCATGATCGGGAATCGGCGAATTGATGTGTACGAAGTCGATCTGCGGATCTTTGAGCAGATCTTCATACTTCGAATACCGCTGCTCGACGCCGAACTGGTCGCCGATGTGGTTCAGCTTCTCCTCGTTCCGCTGGCAAATGGCCTGCACGCGAGCGCCGGGATGCCGCTGGTAGATCGGAATAAACTCGGCGCCAAACGCCAAACCGACGACGCCCACCCGAACCCGCTTTTCGCTCATCATTCGCCTTTCTCTGTTACTTCGTGGCTTAAAACGTCGGGGTGTCAGACCTTGTTGGGCACGACGTACGGCGAACGGTAATCGCGGGTGAGCAGCCGATTGGCCTCTGTCATCGCCGGGAAACGTTTCCTTCGGCGGGATCGAAGTTCAAGGTCCGGCCGGTGGCGTAGGCGATGTTCGCCAAATGCGCCAGGCAGGAACTGTGATGCCCTTGCTCGATGTCGGCCGTCAGGTCCTCGATATTTGCGGCTGCGAACGGCGGCGACCCAGTTCTGGAACTGGTCGAGATCCATCATCGGACTGCCGTCGACCGAGCCGCTGGGCCCGGGTTCGCGCTTCGCGCCCGAGAAACGTGTAGTAGCTGCTGTAGTCGGGGAAGATCATGTAGCCTTCGCTGCCGAGGAAGATCACGCCCACCACGTTCCGGTGATCGACGAACGGATACTCGATTCCCATGCCGGCCTCGGAGTTGGTGTACCAATCGCGGGTCTCGAAGGTGATCATCAGCTCCTTGCCTTCGATACTCGCAGGCGAAGACCTGGTTGCCGGGCGTGTCTTCGTCGTCGTCGGGATGGGCGAAGCGGCCGCCCATCGATTGGACCTTGGTGGGATGCGTTTCCAGGCCCAAGCCCCCAGCGGATGATGTCGAGCTGATGCACGCCCTGGTCGCCGATCTCGCCGTTGCCGTAGTTCTTCAGGAACCGCCAGCGGCCGATGGCCAGCTTGTTGTACGGCTCCATCGGGGCCGGGCCGACCCACTGGTCCCAGTTCATCCCCGACGGAACCGGCTTCGGCCTTGCGGCGGCCGCCGGCGCGGACCTTGAAGGCGATGCCCCGCGCCATGTAGACGCGGCCGATCGCCCCCGCCTTGAGCTTTTCGATTCCTTCGCGGATCTTGGGGCTGGTGCGGCATTGCGTGCCGTGCTGCACGATGCGCTGGTACTTGCGGGCCGCCTCGATCATCTTGCGGCCTTCGAAGATGTTGTGCGAAGCCGGCTTCTCGACGTAGACGTCCTTGCCGGCCTGGCAGGCCCAGATCGTTTGCAGGGCGTGCCAGTGGTTGGGAGTGGCCAGGGCCACGGCGTCGATCGATCTTGTCTTCCAGCAAGCTGCCGATAATCGGCCACGGTCGCCGGCCGCTTGCCCGACTTCTCTTCACAGAACGATTGGCCGCGAGCTGCATGCGGCTTTCGTCGCAATCGCACAGCGCGGCGATCTCGACGTTCTCTTTGGCCATTTCCAGCAGCGCACCGCAATGCGAGACGCGGCCGCGGCCTCCCAGCCCGACCACGGCGACGCGGAACCGATCGTTGGGGCTGGCCGCGGCCCGAGCAATCGCCGGAGCGGCCAGCGCGGCGGCGCCGCCCAGCAGGGCCGAAGTCTTCAGGAAATCGCGACGTGGGATGTTGGTCATGATCAAAGCTTCCTATGAATGAATCGGCGTTGATAGTTGTGCGCGACACGTACCGGGGTGCCTGGCGGGCTTCGTTCGCCGTCGGTTCGGGAACCGAGGGGGCGAGACCTGCCAATAACCATAATCGAAGGCCGCGCCATTTCAAACAGTCGGCCTACGCCGGAGGCCGCCAACTGCGCAACGCTTCCTGTTCTCCCAATTCATTTTCCTCTTTTCCTGCCTTCCGTATAAAAAACCTCTTCGTTTCACGGCAGGCTGCGTAATGTCGCCTGTGGCGAGACGATACTTAGCCGCGGCGGATTTCAGATCCTTTGAAGTTGATTTGCACGCGGTACACCGCCTTGATTCGCCGGTGAATTTGGCCGTTTACGAGGTCCACCCGTTCCGGAATTTCCTGGATGTGCTTGTCGACGACGGCGTGGAAGCCTCGTTCGGAAAAAATGTCGATGAGCATGCACAGGGCCAATGGATCGTCGAACATGGGGTCTTCCGAGTTCACGATGGCTCGACCTGAGAGGGCGTGGCGGGCGACGATCGGCATGAACTTCGTCTTGATGATATCGACGATGCGCACGAACAGGTCGGTGTGCTCCAGCTCGTAGCTGTCGAGGCGTCGCACCAGTTCCTGGCGGGCATGGAGGATGATCTCTTCGGCCAGGGGCAGGGGGCTCAGCCGGTCGTAGGTGCGGGGCTCCAGTTCGAGTGAACTTTGATACTGCAATTCCTCGAGGATGTTCGCCTCGACCTCTTCGATCGGGCCTTCCGCATTGACGAAGTGGTAATGGTATAGATCCTTGCAACGACTGCAAGGCATCCCAGGTTTGCTCTTTGAAGACGCGGTACCTGCGTCGCGCGGTGTCTTCGCTCAGGTCCGTAGACCGCAATTCGATCAATTTGCCCGACGCCGGTTTCTTCGACTTCCTTGTTATGGGCCGCGATCTTGATCCCGCGTAGGATCTGCCGTTCGATGCTGATGCGCTCGCTGACGAACAGAACCATGGCATGAATCGTGGGCCTGCGGAAATGGATCGCCAGCGGCGTGTTCTCGAATTCATTGTGAAGTTGGTTGATTTTGTCGACCAGTAGTTTCAGACATTCCACCTGCACGCGAGTTCTCGGGAATCCGTCCAGCAACGCTCCGTCGCGTAGATTCGCATGCAACAGCTTTCTCAGCAGGATGCCGATGACCTCCTTGTCTCCGACCATGCCTCCCTGATCTTTGATCTTCTGCGCTTCGGGTGTCACGAGCAGATCACTGATCACGATGGCCGGGCGAGTCAACCCGCGGGCATGCATGATGAAGCTGGTCTGAGTGCCTTTGCCCGCGCCGGGAGCTCCGCCGAGCAGGATGATCTCTTTGGGGAATCTCAGGTTTTCATGGCCGACTTCCTCTTCGAGGGCTTCCCAGACCGTGTCGAAAATTACGTAGGCGTCTTTGATTTCCAGGTCCAGATGCTGGCGGTCGTGTTCTTTTTCCAAGGGCATGGTTTGTGGTCTCGCCTGATCCTGCGGTTGCCTGTCGATCCGTGTTCCTGCTAGCGATCTCATGATCCTACCGCCAAGTGGAGTTCGGACGATGGAATTATTTGAATTATTAATCCTGGCCTCTCGTAGTCTACCCAAGGGGCCATTTACGGATAGTCCATCGGCCGGCCAAAGGCGAGGGATAGGTGACTGGAGAATAACGGTTGCTGACGAATGCATTGATCGACTAGCGTGCCACATTGGGCCGTCCACGGCGAGCCGCCGGGACGTTGAATTGGGCCCGCCGCCATTCGTTGCAAACCCAGTAATCAGGGGGTATAGTGGGGCGCGGGCGGCACCGGCCTTATCGAGGCCAGACAACTTAGGGCAAGGGTTTCGGGGCCATGGCTCTCTCCAGCGAACAGTTCCTCCGCGCCTCATCGAAACGGGCTTGCTGCCTCCCGACGAGGTCGCCGCCCTCAAGCAGCGGATTCCGGCGGAGCAACACTCGGGCGATTCCCAGACGTTGGCCCGCGAACTTATCAAACAGGGCAAGCTCTCGCAATTCCAGGCGGTGATGATCTACCAGGGCAAGGCAAAAAGCCTGGTTTTGGGCGAGTATCTGCTTCGCGAAAAGATCGGCGCTGGGGGGATGGGCCAGGTCTACAAGGCCCAGCATCGCAAGATGAAACGGCTGGTCGCCCTCAAGGTGCTACCTTCGCAACTCACCAAGGACCAGCCGTCGATCAAACGCTTCCTGCGCGAGGTTGAAGCCGCGGCCCGGCTCTCGCATCCGAACATCGTCACCGCGCACGACGCAGGCGAGGCTGGCGGCGTGCATTTCCTGGTCATGGAATACGTCGACGGCAGCGACCTGTCGAGCGTTGTCAAAAAGGGTGGCCCCATGACGCCGGTCGAAGCGGCGCAGTGCGTCCTGCAAGCCGCTCGCGGGCTGGAGCATGCGCATAGCAAGGGGGTCGTTCATCGCGACATCAAGCCCGCAAACTTGCTGCTCGACAAGCAGGGCACGGTCAAGATACTCGACATGGGTCTGGCCCGGTTCGAGACCGCTTTCGGGGCCGGTGACGCCGGGGAAGGGCTCACGACCACCGGAAACGTGATGGGCACCGTTGATTACATGTCTCCCGAACAGGCTCTGGACACCAAGCACGCCGACAACCGCGCAGACATTTACAGTCTGGGCTGCACACTCTTTTTTCTCCTCACGGGCCAAAAGATCTACGACGCGGACACCGTGATGAAAAAACTGCTCAGCCATCGCGAATCCCCGATCCCCAAGATCGACGGTATTTCGCGGCAGTTCGACGCCGTCTATCGCCGGATGGTCGCCAAGAGCCCCGCAGAGCGGTTCCAAACGATGACCGAAGTGATTGCGGCGCTGGAGGCGTGCATCGCCCACCCGTCCATCATGGATGAGCCGACCTCCCAGTTTACCTCTTCCCCGGTGAGCGACACCGGCTTGGCCCGCTATTTGGACCAAATCTCGGCAGCGGGTGCGGCCGTAAAATCGCCACCCAACCTGGCGGCCAACGATACCGACCCGAGCCGGCAAGACGCCAAAACCCAAGCTTTTGTAGAGCCACAAAGCCGGCGCACTGCCGGCAAGACTCCCCCCGCGAACGTGACGCCTGGCACTTCGGACGAACTGTCGCGTCGTCGTCCGCCGCGCAAATTGCTCATTGGGGCCGCCGGTGCAGCGTTAGTGCTTTTCGCCGGGGTCATCCTCTACGTTCGACGTCCAGATGGCACGCAGACGACGATCGAACTTCCCGAAGGCGAGAAGACGGTCAAGGTCGCCGACAAAGGGCGAGCCGGGGAGGTCAGTCCCCCAGCGAATTCGCAAGGGAACGCGGAGGCGCAACTCGCAACGAGCGTGGCGTCGCGAAACGCCGGCGTGACGAGGCCCGAGGCGACGAGCCTCGGGGTCTCGAGCGTTCCGCAGCCTTCGACGGTCAAAGCCGAACAAGTTAATCCAGCCACCTGGGAACCGTGGTCCGCGGAAAATGCCCTGCCAGGACTCGTTCCGCGCCCGGCTAGGTTATTCGGCGACCGCCGCTGGCAGGCAGCGGCCAAATCCCCGCGATTCGGTTTGGGGAGCATCATCGTACCGAGTCCGAAGGGCGACCGCATGGCCTGCCTGACGAGCGATGGATACATTCGCATCTATGAACAGTCGGACGACGAGCTTCGGCTGGAACAGATCCTGGCCGGGCCGACCGAGCAAGTCACGAATATAGCCTGGGCAGCCGACGGCAAGCGATTGGCCTCGGTCGATGGCCGTAAACTGCGGATTTGGAATCTCGAAACACGTCCGGCATCGCCGGCGCTGGTTTTGGATACGGGCACGGGGACTACGCCACCGCTGGCCTGGAGCCCGGACGGACGCTGGATTGCCTGCACGTTTGGGAATCCGATCCGGCTCTACGATGCGGCGACCGGCAAGCTGGGCCGCGAGCTGCTTGGAAAAATTGGCACGGGCGATTTAGCGTGGCATCCCGACAGTCGGCGGTTGGCGGCGGCTGGACAGGGAACCATCTGGGACGTGGAGACGGGCGAGGCGAAGAGCTTTGCCGACACCAAAAACGCCTTGAGACGGCCTGCCTGGAGCCCCGACGGCCGCCAACTTGCATTCATCTCCGGCCCCGACACGCTCCGGGTGCTGGATGTGGAAACCGGGCAACCGGCGCCGCTCGAAGTGCAGCTCACGGGTCAAAAGATTTTACGAGCGGCATGGAGTGCGAGTGGCAATTTGATCGCCCTTGAAAGACCCCTCCTGCCGGTCGAAGTGCTGAGCGCGGCCGATGGGCAGCTCATCGCCACGTTTTCCCCGCCGGGCATTCGGGGCTGGCACGCCCAGCGGAATCTCCTGCTGGCTGAGGACGCCCAGGGACTGGTGCTCTGCAATGTGGACGACAAATCGGCGACTCTCGTCTTGTCCACGGCCGCGAGCAAGTTGTTGTTCAACGTCGTAACCTGGAGCCCGGACGGCGGGTTAATCGCAGCCGGCGGCTTCAACCGGACGATCCCCCTTTGGTCGGCCGATGGCCGACCCGGCAAGGTGATCCGCGGACAATTCAACGATGCGCGTGCGCTTGCGTGGAGCCCGGACGGCCGGCAATTGGCCGGGGGCTCCGATGCGCTCGTGCGGCTGTGGGATGTCGAAAAGGGGATCGAGTTGCCGCGCGTCGGATTGGGGCATGGCGGAGGGGGAGTCAATGCCGTGGCTTGGAGTCCCGATGGCCAGTACATCGCCTCGGTCAGCGGAGGTAGCGACAAGACCGTACTTGTGCGTGACGCCGCGAAGTTCGCAATTGCACGGAAGCTCAAGCACGAGCAGCCTGTGTACGACGTGGCTTGGAGCTCCGACAGTCGGCAGCTCGTTTCCACGGGCGACGACGCGACCCGGTTTTGGAATATGGCTGACGGCAAACCGGGTGTGGTGATTCAACAGGGGGGACGATCGGTTACCTGGAGCCCGGATCGCCAGCGGATTGCACTCGGTCACTTTTACCCGCCCACCATACCTCCCAAGCTGAGCCGGATTTGGCACGTCAGCGGTGCGCCTGGCCATGAACTGAACGGCGCACCGACTGGTCCGCGCCTGTTCTGGAGCACGGATGGGCATTTCATAGGGATTGGCAACTCGACTAAGTCCGTCTCGTTGTACGAGCCTGGCAGCGGTCAGCGCGTCGGAGATCTGGGTCCGAAGACCAGCGGACCTTCAAGGTCGTCTCTTTCTTGGAATCCCACTGGCGAACGGCTGGTCGTGGCCGGCGGCGACAACACGATTGACGTATGGAACTCGTTGACCGGGCAGCGCGAGTGGACGGGAATTGCATTTGCCGACAATCGCACGGCCGCGTTCACCGCGGCAGGTGAGTTGCTCGCCAGTGATCCATCCGTCGAGACGGAGTTCGTCTATCTCGTCGAGCACGCCAATGGCGGCTTCGACAATCTGACGCTCGCAGAGTTCCGCCAACGCGTAGCAGGCGAGCGAGTGACGGCCGCTCGTTCCGACGCGAGAGAGTCAACAACGTCGCCCTCTCGCCAACATGCGTCGGCCAAGGCTGAGGCGGCAAAGCCCGCCTGGAAACCAGGTCCTGCGGTCAATGTGTTGCCAGGGCTGGTCTCTCGTCCGGCAAAGTTGTTTGGCGATCGCCGTTGGCAAGCGGCAACCGTATCGGCAAGGTTCAACATTGGTCCCGTGAAATGGAGCGCCGATGGAAGCCGCCTGGCTTTTCCGACCGACGAAGGTTACGTCCGTGTTTATGAATTCGTCGACGAGACCTTGAGACTGGAACAGATCCTGGCAGGGCACACGGATCGAATCCGCGATATTGTCTGGGGGCCCGATGGACAGCAATTGGCATCCATTGACCCAACGATGCTCCGGGCATGGAAACTGGGTGATCGGTCGTCATCCATCGCATTTACCTGGTACTCGGGAGCGACAGCCTTTACGAATACTGTCAACGGACTAGCCTGGAGTCCGGACGGACGGTGGATCGCAGGTGTCCAAAGTCAAACCATTAAGCTTTGGGATACGAAAAGCGGCAAGCTGGGACGCGATCTGGTCGGCAAGGCGGCCGTTGGAGAGTTGGCCTGGCATCCCGATAGTCGGCGACTCGTGGCCACTGGAGAGGGAGTCGTATGGGACGTGGAAACGGGCGAGGCCAAAAGCTTTGCCGACCCCAAGCCCGGATTACGGTGGCCAGCCTGCAGTCCCGACGGTCGACGCTTGGCCTTCATCAGTGGCAAACCCGATCGTTTGAAGGTCGTGGACCTGGAGACGGGCCAATCCGACCCGCTCGAAAAAATCTTGAAGGATGAAACGATCCTCCAAGCTGCCTGGAGCTGCGACGGCCGGTTGATCGCGACGATGGAATCCGGCAGCTTGTGCGTGCGAAACGCGATGGACGGCCAACGAACAGTGACCTTCCAGGGCGTGGGATTGTTAGCCTGGCACCCGAAGCGGAATCTCATTGCTGCGATGCGCGGATCGACCCTGAACTTGTGCGATGTGGAGACGAAATCCACGACGGCTACACTGTCTTACATCCTCGGCGCCGTCAACGCGGTGGCTTGGAGTCCGAATGGCGAGTCGATCGCCGCCGTCAGTCCATTCGACAAAACATGCCGCCTGTGGTCGGCCGACGGGCGGCCGGGCAAGGTAATCCACGGAGCGTTCGACGGCGCCAAAGCGCTCTGTTGGGATCACGATGGCAGGCGATTGGCGTGGGCGCGGGGGGCTGATGGCCTGGTACGGTTGTCGGACGTCGAAAAGGGGATCGAGTTGCCGCGGATCGGACTGGGGCATAGCAGCGGCATTAACGATGTGGCTTGGAGCCCGGATGGTCGATACATTGCCTCCGCGGGAATCGACAAAACAGTCCTCGTGCGCGATGCCACGAACTTTCGAGTTAGTTCAACACAGCCACACGAGGGCCTGGTCAACGGGTTGGCGTGGAGTCCCGATAGCCGCCAACTTGTTTCAACAGGCGACGATGCGACTCGCCTATGGGACATTGCTGAAGGAACCCAAGGAGTAGTAATACCGCAGGGTGGACGGTCCGTAAGCTGGAGCCCCGATCTGCGGTGGATCGCGATCGTGGAATACGATCTTGCCACCAAGACGTCGAGGCCCGCAAGGATTTGGAGCGTGGACGGAAAACCGCGCGTGCAACTGACATCTTCTTCGACCGCTCCGCTCGTGTTATGGAGCCCCGACGGGACGCGCGATTGCCGCACCCGATACTGCCGGCCTGGTTATGCTCTTCGATGCAACCAGTGGGCAGAAGATTGTCGATCTCGGCTCCAAGAACGTGGGGCGGCCCAAGACGTCGATTTCCTGGAGCCCAGACGGCGGCCGGGTGGTGATAGCCGGGGGTGACAACACGCTTGAAGTCTGGGACACGCTTGCCGGACAGCGGAGTGGACCGGGTTCGTGCTCTCCGATGACCGAACGGCGGCCTTCACCACCGCCGGCGAACTGCTGACGAATGATCCATCGGTCGAGTCGGAGCTTGTCTACCTGATTGAGCGCACTAAAGGCGGCTTCGAGAACCTCACGCCCGCCGAGTTCCGGAAGCGGGTCGCCGGCTCTAAGTGAGCCGTACGGCCGGCTGTGCCAGCCCTTGATGGTGATCGACGCACTGTGATGTCCAAATCGCCTCGCTCGGCAAATGCCGGCAAGCAAAGCCGGCCCTACCGGAACTAATCTGCCGTTGCCACCCGCAGAAGCTGGGGTGGAACTGGGGGGCGATTTCCGCAATGATTAGCCCCGAATGCGTCCCGAACGTTTGCGAACCTCCCCAATCAAGTGTCCTTATGGCCGCGTCCCTTCGTCGACGGAGATTGCCAGCGACCAGACCTTGGCCAATGGCGGTGCTCGTGCTGGCCGGCGGGCAGATCTTTGGTCCGCTCGCTAGTCCCGGTGCGGAGCCGCCGGAGGATGGCGCCGGGGACATGGCGCCGTTTCAAGAACTCGTGCGCAGCGTTATTGTCCATGAACTCAAAGAGAAATATAAAGACGAACGCAACTGGGGACACACGACGCAGGTGGAGCGCGTTCGGATCAAAGGAAAATGGTTCGAGCCGCGCGTCGAGAAGCATCCCGCCGAGGTTAACGATGGCCTTTGGCAGCGAGTCGAAATAACGCTGGTCGAGCCGGACAAGAACCTGCGCGTTCACGTCAGTCCGGAGGCTTCGTCCGATTCGGACCGCAACGCGTTTTCCTTGCAGCTTGCCGCCAAGATCAGCGGCGAGGCCCATATCGAACGCTGGCGCAAAGGGATCAAGATGTTCAACACCAAGGTGCTATTCGACGCGGTCGTCGAGGCCCGCATCCGCTGCGATCTGGCCATCCGTCGCGAACCGGGCGAACTGATTGACGACATCGTGCTGGATCCGCGCGTCACCGCCGTCGAGCTGCACCTGGTGGACTTCAATTTGCAGCAGGTGGGAGTGCTGGGGCGCGACGTGGCCCGGCAACTGAGCGACCCCCTCAAGCCGGTAATCTCCCGCGAGTTGCACAGGCGGGAACCCAAGATCGTGGAAAAGGCCAACGCGGCGATCGACAAGCGGCGCGATCGCCTGCGGTTTTCCACCAGCAAGTTCTTGACATCCGAATGGTCGAAGCTGGCCGCAACCCTCGCCGGGGCAACCTCGGCTAAGCCGGCGCCGAAATGACGCGATGGTAGCCGCTCACACGTCGCACAAGCGCACGGCTTGCTGCAGGCCGGCCAGCGGATCGCGGGTGGGAATGAATTCCTGTCCCACGTAGCCCTGGTAGCCGATCTCGAGCAGCTTGCCGCATGATCGGCGGATAGTTGATCTCTTGGGTGTCGTCCAGTTCGCCGCGGCCCGGATTGCCGGCCGTGTGGATGTGGCCGATCACGTCCTTGTGCTGGTCGAGCCGGCGGATCACGTCGCCGTTCATGATCTGCACGTGATAGATGTCGAACAGCAGCTTCATCCGCGGCGAGCCGACCTTGCGGCAAATGTCGGCCACATAGTCGACGTCGTCTCCCTGATAGCCGGGATGGCCCTTCATCGGGTGCGAGCTGTCGCGGGTGTTCAGATGCTCGATGCAGATGGTGACGCCCTTCTTCTCGGCATGGCCGATGATCTTTTTGAAGCCGGCCACGCAGTTGTCGAAGCCCTCTTCGCGCGAGATTTCGCCGCTCGTGCGGATCTTCGGCATCGCGCCATTTGTAGCCGGTGAAGGCGATCACGGCCGGCACGCCGGCCTCGGCGCAGTCGTCGATCATCTTGGTCGTGCTGCGCGATCACTTCGTCGTGATACTTGGGATTGTTGAAACCCTCGCATGAAGGGCGTGCCGGGCATGCCGTTGGGGGCAATCGCGCAGGTCGAGGCCATGCTTCTTGAGCGTCGGCCAATGCTCCGGCCCGATGATTTCGATCGACGTGACGCCCAATTGCTTGGCCACCTGGCAGGTTCGTTCGGCGTCCCACTTCTCGCCCGACACGTTGAAGCACCAGAAGACGATCGACTGCTTGATCCGGCCGTTGACCACGGTTGTACCCTCCGATGCGAGTGCCGGCGCGAGGCATGACGAACCGGCGGCTGCCGCAGCCCCGGCGATAGCGGATGCCTGACCGAGAAAATTACGTCGATCAACGGCCGAAGTTTTCGGCTTGGGTTGGTCATCGTGCATGATGCAGGTTCCTCTTGTTCTGTGATTCTTCGGCCGGGCGGTCGTCGAACGTCTGAAGTCCGCGATTGGATCGTGCGAGGCAGCTTTCCGGCAGTTCTGGGAATTTCCGAGGAATCGCCGCTGACGGAAATTCCCGCTGCAGGAAATCATCGTCCAGATCGGCCCGCTCCGCAAGACGTTGGCCGGCGGTTTGACGGACCCGTCGTCGGATCGGCGCTCGGAGGTATTTCCAAAGCACTTTGCGGGGGGTAATCTCTAATAGCCGATTGGTGCGGCACTCTCGTCGGTCTAGCGGCGGTCCTTCTCGGTCACCAGGAAAGGGCAATACGATGCGACGCGCGGTATGGGTGGCCTGCGGCTTGTTGTTGATCGGGCCGACTTTCGCCGGCGCGGCGGATTGGCCCATGTTCCGCGGTCCCGCCAACGACGGCAGTTCTCGTGAAACGCGGCTGCCGCTCATTTGGGGACCGGAGCAGAACATCAAGTGGAAGGCGGAACTGCCTGGGACGGGCAACGGCAGCCCTATTGTGTCCGAGGGGCGAGTCTTCGTGACCTCCGCCACCGACGAGGGCAAACAGCGCACGCTGCATTGCTTCGACCGCCGCGACGGCAAACTGCTGTGGTCGAAAACGGTTTCGTTTTCCAACGTTGAGGCGACTCACAAGACGAACCCTTACGCCGCCACAACGCCGGCCGCCGACGGCCAACACGTCGTCGTGTGGCACGGCTCAGCCGGGCTATTCTGTTATGATTTTACGGGCCAACAAATCTGGTCGTGCGATCTTGGCGAGTTCTTTCATATTTGGGGGTATGGTTCCTCGCCGGTGATCCATCGGGATCGCGTCTTTCTCAACTGCGGACCGGGCCAGCGGAGCTTCATGGCCGCGGTGACGCTAAGATCGGGCGAAGTGTTGTGGAAGACCGACGAACCGGGCGGAGCCAGCGGCGTCGGCCCGGAAGCGGGCAAACAAGGCACGCTGGTCGGCTCGTGGAGCACTCCGATCATTGCGAAAATCGACGGTCGCGATCAGGTGTTGTGCAGCATGCCCACGCGGGTTGTCGCGTATGACCCCGACGACGGCAAGGTGATTTGGTACTGCGAGGGGCTGGCTAATTTGCCGCGCGGCAATCTGGTGTACACCTCGCTGGTCGTGGGCGATGGCATTGGCGTAGCGATGGGCGGGTACACCGGGCCGGCCATCGGCTTCAAACTGGGCGGATACGGCGACGTCACGAAGACAAATCAGCTTTGGCGCATCGAAAAGAACAACCCGCAGCGGATTGGCTCCGGTGTCTTGATCGGCAAGCACCTCTACATGGCCAATGCCGGGCCCAGCGTGGCAGAGTGCATTGATGCCGGAACCGGCGAGGAACTTTGGCGTTCGCGTTTGCCTGGCGGTAATCACTGGGGTTCGATCGTAGCTGCCGGCGAGCGGCTTTACACAACCGATCAGAACGGCGTGACCCAGGTATTCGCGGCGAATCCGCAGAAATTCGAATTGCTGGCGTCGAATGCGATCGGCGAACCGACCAACGCAACACTCGCCCCTTCCGACGGAGAGATCTTTATCCGCAGCTCGGCTCATCTGTTCTGCATTGCAGAGTCGCCGTAACGGGCGCGGAGCCGGAGCTTGTCTTTGGCCGGGCTGGAGAACGGCGAGGAGGGGCCGACGCGCTTTCAAGCGGCGCGATCAAGAACCTGAGTTCCACCGGCGATCGCCGGGCGGGAATGAGCTTCCGCGAACGTGACCAGCCGCTGACGATCCTCGTCCCATAGTTTAAGCGCTGCGCACCGCAAGCTTTGCCGAAGCCCCAGGGTGACCACCTCGCGGAGACTTGGCTCAGCGGCATAGCAGGCGGCCAAATGGTAATTGGGGATGCGGCTGTTGAGATGGTGGATGTGGTGGTAGCCGATATTGCCGGTGAACCATTGCAACACGCGCGGAAGGCGATAATAGGAACTGCCTGCCAGCGCCGAATGGGTAAAATCCCACGATTGATGCGGCTGCCAATAGGCATCTTCGTACTGATGCTGAATGTAAAAGAGCCAACTGCCGGCTGCCGCCGCGAGCACCATGACGGGCAATTCAATAAGCAAGAACATGGGCACGCCCATGGTGGACCATGCCAGAGCGAGCACGGCCAGGATCGCCAGATTGGTGAAGTACACGCTGTTGCGCTCGCGCCGCCAGGATCGGGGAACGCCGTGGGTGAAACGTTGGCCAATGATGAATTGAAAGCTTGCGCTCAAGAAAAACATGACCAGCGGATGGCGATACAAGCGGTACTTCAGGCGGCTCCAAGGGGAGCGGCCCAAGTACTCCTCGACCGTCAATGTGCCAACGTCGCCGTGGCCTCGGTGCTCCAGATTGCCGCTGGTGACGTGATGGCGTGCGTGCGCACGACGCCAAAAGTGATAGGGCGTGGCCGTGATGACTCCGCAGACAAACCCCAAAACGTCGTTTGCCTGCCGATTGGCGAAGAAGGAGTGATGGCCGCAGTCGTGCTGAATGATGAAAATGCGGACAACAAACCCGGCCGTCGGCACCGCCAACAGCAGCGTGAGCCAATAGGACCAGGAATAGCTCAGGTACATCAGGTACCAAAGGCCGACGAACGGCAGCAGCGAATTAGCCACCTGCCAGAAGCTTTTCAGGGAATTGGAACGCTTGTACCGCGCCAGCGTGCCGGACCAGACAGCCGCCGTATTTTCCGGCTCAGTCGACGCAAACTTCATGTTTTCGCTGGTCATGCCAGTTGCCGTGTTCCTAAACGGCCCTTCCCTGATTGGAACTGAAAGTTCCTAATCGTATCCCCGGCAACATCCTTGGCCAGGGAGAGTAACAGCAGTTGGCGTCGGGGTATATGCCAAAATAGCGAAACGAGAACGTGGAGCACCGAAGGCTTTGGCGTACAACAAGCCCCGTGCGTTAGAATGGGTGCTCTTTCCGGCCCAAGGGGGGCAGCGGTTCGTCCAGCCCTGGGAGGATTTGCGCCTTTCGCGGAGTGTGCGCAAAACACGAAATGGAAATCGACGAACGCTACGCGTGGAATTGAACGGCCGGCCCCTTTGGGCCGGAAAGCAGTCTCTTCGCTAGACGGACGCTGGTTCTGTGATCCCAGCGAGTTCGACCTGGTTTCTTCCGCCCTGCTTGGCGCGGTAAAGGGCGGCATCGGCGGCTTGAATCAAGGCGAAAACGTCCAGGTCGTCGAGGTTGTCGGAAACGGCGACCCCGAAGCTCATGGTAGGTTGAATATTCCCTTTGGGTGTCCCTACGGCAAGCCGACCGACCGCCGCCCGCATGCGCTCCGCATGAGCGACCGCGTTCGCTCGGTCGCACCCAGGCAGTACAACGAGAAACTCCTCGCCGCCATACCGCCCCACGGAATCGTAGCGACGAACCGATTCACGCATGACTTTCGAGACATTTCGCAGCACTTCGTCGCCCATCGGATGGCCATGCGTATCGTTGATGAGCTTAAAGGAGTCTAAATCGGCCATTGAAATGGCGAGTGACACACCCTGTCGCCGGGCTCGTCCCAGTTCACTGCCGAGGATGTCAAGAATTGCCGAACGGTTCCAGAGTCCCGTGAGCCCGTCGTGCGTGGCCTGGTCACGCAGTGCCTCGCGCGCGTTGATAAGCTGTTCCTGAAGATGGAGGATTCTTTTGCCCGTACGGAGCCGAACTTTCAGCTCGGCCGCGTCGAACGGCTTCGTCACGTAGTCATCGGCACCCGCGTCGAGCCCTTCGACGACATTGTCCTGATCGCGTTTGCCAGACAGTAGCAGGATGTAGGTGTACGGTTCAGGCTTGTTTCGACGAATTTCCTGACAGAGTTGCGTGCCGTCCATACCGGGCATCATCCAGTCCAAGACGCGCCAATTTTGGCGCGTCGGGTGACAAGAGGATTTGGGATGCCTCGAGGCCGTTGTTCGCGACGACAACGTCGTAGTCCCAGCGGCGCAGCGACGATTCGAGCAATCGCCGTGTTACGGCCTCGTCGTCAGCAATCAGGACTTTCATGATTGACCTTCCAGGGACGTCTCGGACAAGGCCAAGACCAGGCGTTCATATTCCAGTTTCAGCATGGACAGCGACTCGTCAGCATGTTCGGTAGTGCTCATGCGCACGATATCCTCGAGATTTGAAGCGGCCTCCGCCGCAGGCACGGCGCTGATGCTCTGCATCGCCCCTTTGAGCGCATGGGCGGTACGTTCCACGGTTTGGCGGTCGTGGCGAGCCATGCCGACTTCAATCTCGGCCAATAGCGGAGGTGAGCTTTCAAGAAACAACGCAATCATTTCGTGCAACAGGTCCCAGTCATTCTCCACACGCGCTAATAGGGTTGTCAGGTCGACAGCTTGCATGCCGTCCGCCGGTCCCTTGGAGGATGCCAACCGATTGCGTGCAGCCGGTTGGCCGTTGCGCGTTGCCGTGTCGAGCGATGGAGTTGGCCCCACCGGATCACGGTTGCCGGACTTGGCGGATGCCAGGCGGTCAATGGTCATCAGCAGTTCCTTCACTTCAATGGGCTTGGTCAGGTAATCGTCCATTCCGGCCTCCAGGCAACGCTCGCGGTCGCCTTTCATGGCATGCGCGGTCATGGCGACGATGGGTGTGTGCTTCTCCCTGGCGGCTTCGGCTCGGCGAATCAAGCCGGTGGCCTCGATCCCGTCCATCTCCGGCATCTGCACATCCATGAGCACCAGGTCGAATCGCTGAGTGGCGACGGCTTGGATCGCCTCCTTGCCATTGTTGGCGATGACTACCGTATGGCCCCGCTTCTCAAGAATGCCGACCGCCACGCGCTGATTCACGACGTTGTCCTCTGCCAACAAGATGAGCAAGGGGCGGGATGATATCGCTGGGGTGCTCCGATTGGAATTGTCGACGATTGTCGTCGTATTGGCCGGTTCGTCTAACTTCGGCGGTCCTCCGAGCGCCTTTATCAAGCAGCTGAACAGATCGGCTTGCTTGATCGGCTTGCTCAGGTGAGCCGCCACTTGCAGTTCTTTGCAACGGTCATCGTCAAGCGGAGTTGAGGACGATAGCATGATCAGCGGGACCGTCGAAGTCCGTGGGCTGGCCTTGATTTGCTCAGCCACCGCGAAGCCGTCCATGGACGGCATTTGAACGTCGAGGAGCACGAGTCCGAACGGTATACCTTGGTCATACGCCTTTTCGAGAGCGGCGAGTGCGGTGTCCCCACTGTCGACGGCGGTTGGCTTCAACCCCCAGTTTTGCAACGCTTCGACGAGAATTTGGCGACTTGCTGCATTGTCGTCGACTACCAACACGCTGACGTTCTGGCATTGTTGAGGCAAGCTGGCTGCGCGAAGCCGTGGTCCGTTTTGCAAACGGAGCAGCGTCGTAAAATGAAACGTGCTTCCTTGGCCTGCCTGGCTCTCGACCCAAACTTCACCCTGCATGACTGCGACCAGATTCGAAACGATGGCCAGGCCCAGTCCGGTGCCTCCATAAAGCCGCGTGGTCGATTGGTCAGCCTGTTCAAAGGCCTGAAAGACGAGGTTTTGTTTTTCGACCGGAATGCCGATGCCAGTATCCGCGACCGTGAAATGCAAACATACCTGTTCAGCGGTCTGAGACTGCACTGTCGCGCGAGCGACGACCTCGCCGCGTTCGGTGAATTTGATCGCATTGCCGATCAGGTTAATCAAAATCTGTCGAAGCCGCATTGGATCCCCGACGACCTCCGCCGGGACCTCAGGCCGAATCTGGCACGCCAACTCCAGACCCTTGTTGTGAGCGCGATGGCCAAGCGTCTTGACGGTGTCCTCCAAGACTTCTCGTAAATTGAATGGCACCTCGTCCAGAGTAACCTTCCCGGCCTCGATCTTGGAAAAGTCCAAGATGTTGTTTAGCAGCGCCAACAGCGAATCAGCCGACGATTTGACGGTCTCCAAGCAATCTCGCTGCGAGTCGGTTAACTTTGTATCGAGCGCTAGTTCGGTCATGCCGATGATGCCATTCATGGGGGTGCGGATTTCGTGGCTCATGCTGGCCAAAAAGTCACTCTTGGCACGGTTTGCAGAGTCGGCGACTTCCTTCGCTCGTTGCAATAAGGTTGACCGGATGGCGATCTCGCGCAACTCGTTGCGTGCCTTGAATGCAGGAGCGGATCAGAAAGACATCTTCGAAGACAACCCAGCCTGAATGCTCGAACCAACGCCAGCCCGGCGTCAACACTCCGTAGATCGACTGCGGCCAGTACATGCCCCGCAGAACATGGTCGGCACTGACAACGACCGTGGCAGTGATCAGGACGCGCCAATCGCGGTAGAACGCCAGAAACGCCAAGGAGCCGAATATGTGAAAATGCGTTTCAATTCGCCCGCCTGAGAGATGAATCAGGAGAGTCGATACCAGCATCTGTGCCATGGCGATCGTGTGACGCGTGATGGCTTTGCCTGGCTGATAGATCGCTAGCGCAATCGGCAGACTGCTGATGATTCCGCCCAAAACGACCGCCGCCCAAATATGCGGATGCACGTGGCTGTCGGAGACGGCCCAGGCCCTCGGAGAAATCCAGAGAGCCGTGGCAATTCCAGCCACCCACTGGAACAACAGCAGAACCGCAAACATTCGATCCGTGCGCACGAAGATCTGCTGTTGGTGCTCGCGGAACAACTTGTCGGCCCGCTCGCCCGCAGCCACGCTGGAATCGGAACCATGGGGAACAATGGACTTCACTTGACTTCCTGTTTCCGCTCGCGTGAAACGGCAATCGGACAGCCGAAGACCGGCGTTTGGCGGCAGGCGGGCACCGTGTCCGTCAACAATGACTCAATCGCAGACCGGCCGGAATTGTCTCCGGCATGGCCGCGAGCCAGGGTGATGCCACCCTGAAACAACAGCTCCCCTTGATCGCTGTAAAGAAACGATTGGCCGGACGTTGTCGCGTTGAAACGGCGCGCTTCGACACCATCCGGGTCGCTGACGACATGGGCATCGGGAATTGCGGCTGCCGTCTTCCGCAGGTCCGTCTGATCCCAACTTTCGTCGGATCCGGCAGGTTTAAAGAATACGATCCACAGCGTAACGGAGCCCTTGGAGCGTGCCATGAGCTTCTCCAACTCACCGAGAGTGGCCCGGGTGCAGGGGCACCGGGGATGAGCAAACAGAATCATTGTGGAGCCACGTTCGCCGAGGCGAAGTGTGGTATCGATCGGCCACTGCGGAGGGACCTGTTGAGAGGGCCCTGGCGAATTAGCGTACATGGCGAGCATTACCAACCCGCCACACGAGGCGCCTAGCCAGCAGACGCCGACAATGATCCGCGAAAGGAGTTGCCGATCAAATGCTGTTCTCAGCGGCCGCTCCATCGCTAACCAACCTGTCTTAGTCGGGTTGTTTGGGCATATCTTGGCGCGTCATCTTGCCGGGGCGGGCGCCATTGAGGAACGTCGTAGCGCTCGATCTCATTGCAACCCTAGGTCGCGTCCCAGATGCCGTTGCTCAAATAGGCAATGATTGACGCAGATGGCTCGCGCCCGCTTCGGTTGTGCCGAATAAGGGACGTGCGACGAGGGAGCCCTGCAGACCGTGGAGATTCGCAGGTTCCTCTTCCTTAAGAAGAGCATGCTCCGCGACCTACATCGGATGGAAACCCCGCAAGAAAACCGTGTGGCCTGGGGCTTTCGCACTGGCTGAGAGAAAGCCGCGACTACGAGCTTTTCGGAATTGGCGGAGGATTTCGCTCGGCGAGTTGACGCTGATGCCAGTAGGGATAGGCCGGCGTCGTGGCGCTCGCGGCGTCGAGCTGCGCGACTTGTTCCGGTGTCAGACTCCAGCCCACTGCGCCGAGATTCTGACGCAATTGCTCCTCGTTGCGCGCCCCGATAATGACGTTCGCCACGGTCGGCCGTTGCAGCAGCCAATTGATCGCGACCTGCGGCACGGTTTTGCCGGCTTCTTCGGCGACCTGGTCAATCGCCTCCACGACCCGGTAGAGGAATTCATCGGCAACCGGCGGACCGGCGTCGTTGGATGCCTTGCCGTGGAGCCGGCTGGTTTGCGGCAGGGGCTGGCCGCGCCGCACTTTGCCGGTGAGACGACCCCAGCCGAGCGGACTCCAAACGACCGTCGCCACGCGCTGGTCGAGCGCGAGCGGCATTAGTTCCCATTCGTAGTCCCGACCAAGCAAGCAGTAGTAAGCCTGATGGGCAACGTAGCGGGTTAGTCCGTTGCGATCGGCCGCCGCCAGCGACTTCATCAAATGCCAGCCCGAGAAATTCGAACAGCCGATGTAGCGGATCTTGCCGGCACGCACAAAATTGTCGAGTGTGTTGAGCACTTCTTCGACCGGCGTGAGGGCGTCAAAGGCGTGAAGTTGATAGAGGTCGATGTAGTCGGTTTCGAGCCGCCTGAGGCTCCCTTCGACCGCCTTGATCAGGTGATGGCGAGAAGACCCCAAATCGTTGGGGCCGGGCCCCGTGGAGAATGTCCCTTTGGTGGAAATGATGACCTGGTCGCGGCGGCCTTGGATCGCTTTCCCGAGAATCTCCTCGGCCATCCCCTTGGAGTACGCGTCGGCCGAGTCGAACATGTTCAGCCCGGCTTCCAGGCAGACGTCCACCAGTCGCCTGGCCTGGGCGACATCGCTATTGCCCCAGGCTTCGAATAATTCGCCGCCGCCGCCGAACGTGCCAGTTCCGAGGCTCAGCACGGGTACTTTCAGTCCGGAACCGCCAAGTTGTCGAAATTCCACCGTCGAGTCCTCCACGTTCGATTTGCATGCACCCTAGGCCGATCCACGCCCTATTCATAGGATGCCCGTGATCGTCGTACAAGGTCCTCAAAAAGTCAGCCCTAGACTTCACGCTGAGGAGATCGTCGGCTACAGTGGAAGTGTCGGCGGGCCGGTCATCCGGCGAGCAGAAGCTCTGTTGCATTTGGCAGGCTGCCATCTTGCTGCCGTTTTTCCTTCGGAACAAATTGCGAAAAAACTATGACCTCCCCTGAAAACGATCCGCCGCAGGACCCCGACGACTCGTCGGACCAACGGCCCGCTCCCATTAACCAACAAATCCAGCATTCGTCGCTGAGCGCGCGCGTGCCCGCCGGCATTGGCAAGGGGGTCTTTAGCTCGGGGGCGGTCGTTTTCAACGGCCAGACGGAGTTCATTGCCGATTTCCTGATGCGGCTCGGCTCGCCTCATACGGTGGCGGCCCGGGTCGTGCTATCGCCGCAAGTCTTCGGTGGATTCGTGTCGGCTCTACGCGAAAACCTGGGTAATTTCACCGAACAGTTTGGAGCTCCCGCCAAGCTTCCGCAGCCGCCCCCCGGTCAACCGCAACCTTCGATCACGGACCTTTACGACGAACTTAAAATGCCTGAGGAACTGTACAGCGGCGTCTATGCCAACGCCGTGTTGATCGGCCACACCGCGTCCGAATTCTGGTTTGATTTCATTACTAACTTTTTCCCGCATGCGTCTGTTTCGTGTCGGGTCTGCATGTCCGCCCAGCAAATCCCCGGTCTCTTGGACTCGATGACTTCGGCGTTCCAGGCGTTCCAGCGCGGGCAGCAAGAAGGGGGCGGCCTGCCGCCGAGCTAGCGCAGGCGTGTCTCGCCACCTCTGACAGGTGCTTGCTCGGTGTGCCACTGGCTATGCCAGTACGGAAGTCCAAAGGCGTCTTTCCTGGGGCACTGGCGAAGCCAGTGGAACAAGGCGGTTACCGTCGCGCGAGGCAGGTTCAAGTGCCGGAACAGTACTGCCGCCATGCGTCGCGCAGCACATTCATCAAGTTTCGGGCGAATCGTGGGCCGTCGCAAAGTGGCGAGCCCGCCATTTGCTCTCGGAGCCGCGCGGATGGCAGCCAGCCGAGTCAAATCGCTTGCCAAGGCCACCGCGATTTCGACATATCCGGGCAAATCTGGGGCAATCGTCTCCGTCAGCCCGACGTTGGACAAATGGGTCAAGGCGTGACGCGCGGCGAAGGTCTCTCCCGGACAGGTAATTACCGGCACTCCCATCCATAGCGCCTCGCAAGTGGTCAGGCCGCCACTGTAAGGGAACGGATCGAGTCCAATATCGATTTGGTTGTAGTGCTCAAGCAACTGTGCGTGGGGAGAATGGCCGAGGAACTCCAGGCGTCCGGGCTCGACTCCTTCGGCGGCAAACATTTCCGTCAGCCGACCAGCTACCGAGCGGTCGTTCATTCCCCGGTATTTCAGCACCAGGCGCGACTGTGGCAACCGCTGCAGGATTTTTGCCCACAGCCGGATCACCTCCGGCGCGAGTTTTGCCTGATTGTTGAAGCTGCCAAACGTGACCCGTCCGGCTGTCAATGCCGGCAGCGGCGCCACGCGGGGTGCGTAAGCCGGCGGTTCATAGCAGACATACGCATCAGGGAGCCGCAAAATCCGCTCACAATAATGCCGCTGGGTTTCGGGGGGGACCTGGTAGCGGTCTGCCAGGACATAGTCCATGGCCGTCAAACCCGTCGTGCCGACGTAGCCGGCCCAAGTGATTTGGAGTGGCGCCGGTTTGCGCCAAACACCAACAGCCGGTTCCCGGCCGTGTGCCCCCCCAGATCAAACAGAATGTCAATTTGATCGGTGCGAACTTGTTCTGCCAATTGGGCATCGCTCAGCCCAACGATTTCCCGCCAGACGGTTGCCGTCGAGCGGAAACGCTCCGTCATCTCGTCTGGCACCGGCCGATGGGAGTAGCACACGACTTGCGCCTCGCCGCGGTCGAGATTTTCCAAGGCACGAATGAGAAAATAACCGACAGGGTGAGCCGCGAAATCGGCCGAAATCAGGCCCAGCCGCAGCTTTCGTTCGGGGTCGCGGACATTGGGATGCGGCTTCCAAGCAGCCCGCAGGGGTGCGGAGTGCCGCCGTTCGAACTCGGCGTGGGCCTCGGCCAGTTCCGCCGAGGTAATGCCCGAGCGATTGTGTAGTGCAAAAAGCAGATTGTTATGCGCTTGGATGTTATTCGGATCGAACTGCAGGGCTTGTCGATAGCACGCCAGCGCCTCGTCCAACTTCCCCTGGTGCTTGAGGGTAACCGCCAGATGGCCATACGCGTCCACGTAGGCCGGCTTAAGACGCATGGCGTGGTGGTAACAGGCTACCGCCTCCTCCAACTTCCCTTGCCCCCAAAGCGCCACTCCTAGATTGGCGTGGGCCTCGGCATAGCCGGGCATGATTCGGAGGGCTTGCTGGTAGCTATGCACGGCCTCGTCCAGCTTTCCCTGCTTGTAGAAGGCGGCTCCCAGGTTGCTGTACGCTCCCTCGTAATCCGGGTTATACCGCAGGGCTTGCTGGTAGCAGGCGATGGCTTCCGGCAGCCTCCCCATTTCCTGGAGGATATTTCCGAGATTGCTGTGTGCCCCGAAAAAATTCGGCCGCAAACGCAAAGCCTGGCCTATGAAATCAATGGCCATATCATTACGGCCAACCTGATGGGCGAGCAGGCCAAGCATATGCAGCGCGTCGACATGCTCAGGGTCCGCTTGGAGGATCTGACGATAAAGTTGCTCCGCTTGCTGGAAGTTACCCGCATGCTGAAATTGCACGGCAAGCTCGAACAACTGAGCCGCAGTGTGATCCGAAGCGGGCGTGTTCATCGGTGTGTTGGTCCAGCGATTCTAACGCTGTCCTCCCGTTGGAATGCGATATTATCCGATCCACTGTTCCCACACGCCGCGCAGCATTGCCACCCAATCGGTCGCAAATCGCTGCCCATCACAAAGGGGCGAGGCAGCCATCCGCTGGCGCAAGCCAGCCCGCAGGTTTGCGAGTCGCGGTAGGTCGCGTGCCAAAGAAACCGCCAGTTCCACGTACTCGTCCAAGTCGTGGGCAATCGTCTCCGTCAGACCCACGTTCGAAAGGTGGCTGAGCCCGTGCCGGCTGGCAAACGTCTCGCCCGGGCATGTGACCACCGGCACGCCCATCCAGAGCGCTTCGCAGGTGATGGTGTTGCCGGCGAAGGGAAAAGAATCGAGCGCGATATCCACTTCCCCGTAGGTCGCCAGGTAATCGGCATACGAAGTCGGGCCTCGCAAGTCTAATTGCCGCATGTCGACTCCACACTCGACAAAGAGCGCCTGATAACGGTCCTTAACGGTTTCGTCGCCGAGCCCCTTGTATTGCAGAATCAGCCGCGACTGCGGCACCCTGCGTAGGATCTTTGCCCAGACGGCCACCACCTGGGGCGTAATCTTGGACAGATTATTGAAGCTGCAAAACGTCGTGAATCCTTTCGCCAAGGCTGGCAATGGGCCAACGGGGGGCGCCGCGGCCGGCGGATCGTAACATAAATAGCCGTGCGGCATGCGGAGCACCCGCTCCGCGTAATGGTGCTCCGAGCCGATCGGAATGACATGACGATCAGCAAGGATATAATCGATCGCCGTCAGACCGGTCGTCCCCTCGTAGCCAATCCAACTGATTTGGATCGGGGCCGGCTTGCGAGCGAAGACCAGCAGGCGGTTATGCGCTGTGTGTCCTGCGAGGTCGAAAAGAATGTCGATTTGATCCGCGCGAATTTGCTCCGCTAGCAGTTGGTCGCTCATTCCTTTCACATCGCGCCATTGGGTCGCGGCAGTTTGCAGGCGATGAGTCAACCCGTCTTTGACGATTCCGTCGGAGTAACAGATCGTCTCATACTGAGTTTGGCTGAGGTTCTCCAAGACGCGGACCAGGAAATAACCGACAGGGTGCTGGTCCAGGTCGGGCGAAACGAAGCCCAAACGGAGCCGACTATGACGATCGTGGACGTTGTCATGCTGCGCGATGGCACCGCACAGGGGCGCCGCGTGCCGGCGATCGTACTCGGCATGGGCTTCAGCTAATGCTGCCGGCGTTGCACCTGCGCAATACTGGAGTGTTAAGAGCAGGTTGCTGTGCGCCACGGCGTATTCTGGATTCAGTTCGAGTGCCCGCTGGTAGCAGGCGACCGCTTCGTCCAGCTTCCCTTGGTCCTTTAATGCATTGCCCAGGTTGCTGTGCGCCTCGGCAAAGTCCGGTTTCAGTTCGAGTGCCCGGCGGTAGCAGGCGACCGCTTCGTCCAGCTTCCCCTGGTCTTTCAACGCATTGCCCAGATTGTTGTGCGCCTCGGTTAAGTTTAGCTTCAGTTCGAGTGCTTGGCGGTGGCAGGCGACCGCATCGTCCAGCTTCCCTTGATCCGTCAACGCAAGACCCAGGTTGCTGTACGCCTCGGCATATTTTGGTTTCAGTTCGAGTGCCCGGCGATAGCAGGCAACCGCTTCGTCCAGCTTCCCCTGGTTCCTCAACGCATTTCCCAAGTTGCTGTGCACATTGGCATATTCCGGCTTCAGTTCCAATGCCCGGCGGTAGCAGGCGACCGCTTCGGGAATCCTACCCAAGCTACAATACGCTTCCCCCAAGTTGTTGTGGAAGATAAATTCGTTCCCTTTCAATCGGATCGCCCGCTCAATGTATTCGATGGCAATTTCATGCTTGCCCACTTGGCGAGCAATCACGCCGAGAAGATGAATCGCATCAACGTGATTCGGTTCCGCCTGCAATATTTGTCGATAGATCTGCTCGGCGGCTTGTAGTTGACCGCATTTATGGTGCTGGAATGCAATCGCCAATGCTTCGGAATTCGTTGCCATGCGGAGTCAGTCCCGATTCGTCGGAGCTAGTGCTTGCAAGCATTCTGCGTCAATTTATCCACTGCTGCCACACGTCGTGCAACATTGCCATCCAATCGGTCGCAAATCGCTTCCCATCACAAAGGGGCGAGGCAGCCATTCGCTGGCGCAAGCCAGCCCGCAGGTTGGCGAGTCGCGGTAGGTCGCGTGCCAAAGAAGCCGCCAGTTCCACGTACTCGTCCAAGTCGTGGGCAATCGTTTCCGTCAGACCCACGTTCGAAAGGTGGCTGAGCCCGTGCCGGCTGGCAAACGTGTCGCCCGGACAGGTAACCACTGGCACGCCCATCCACAACGCCTCGCAAGTAGTCAGGCCGCCACTGTAGGGGAACGGATCGAGTCCAATATCAATTAGGTTGTAGTGCGCGAGTAACTCCGCATGTTGCGAATGGCCTAGAAACTCTACTCGGCCCGGCTCAATTCCATCGCCGGCAAACATTTCCGTCAGCCGACCGGCTACCGAGCGGTCGTTCATTCCCCGGTATTTCAGCACCAGACGCGACTGGGGCACCCGCTGCAGGATCTTTGCCCACAACCGGATCACCAGCGGCGTGAGTTTCGTCTGATTGTTGAAGCTGCCAAACGTGACTCGTCCGGCCGCCAGCGCCGGCAGCGGCGCCACGGCAGACGCATACGTCGGCGGGTCATAACAGATATAAGCATTGGGCATTCGCAAAATTCGCTCGCAATAATGCGATTCAACTTCAGGGGGGACCTGGTAACGATCTGCCAGGACATAGTCCATCGCCGTTAAGCCCGTCGTGCCGACGTATCCGGCCCAGGTGATTTGCAGCGGCGCCGGTTTGCGCGCAAACACCAATAGCCGGTTCCCGGCCGTGTGCCCGGCAAGATCAAACAGGATGTCGATTTGGTCCGCGCGAACTTGTTCCGCCAATTGCGTGTCGCTCAGCCCAACGACGTTCCGCCAGATGGTTGCCGTCGCTCGGAAACGTGCGGTCAAATCGTCTGGCATCGGCCGATCGGAGTAGCACACGAGATCAGCTTCGCTAGGGTCGAGGTTTTCCAAGGCGCGAATTAGAAAATAACCGACGGGGTGGGCCGCGAAATCGGCCGAGACCAGGCCCAGTCGCAGCTTCTTCTTGGGATCGCGAACGTTGTCGTGCGGTTTCCAGGCAGCCCGCAGTGGAGCGGCGTGCTGGCGATCGTAATCGGCATGGGCTTCGGCTAATTCTGTCGGCGTCACTCCCGCACAATACTGAAGTGTAAAGAGCAGGTTGTTGTGTGCTTTGGACACGTCCGGCTTCAGTTCCAATGCGCGGCGGTAGCAAGCAACTGCTTTATCCAGCTTTCCCTGGTCCTTAAAGACATTGCCGAGGTTGCAATGCACTTCGGCATCATCCGGCTTCAGTTCGAGTGCCCGGTGGTAGCAGGCAATGGCTTCGTCCAACTTCCCCTGGTTATTCAAAGCAAGCCCCAGGTTGCTGTGCGCCTCGGTATATTCCGGTTTCAGTTCCAGTGCCCGGCGGTAGCAGGCGACCGCATCGTCCAGCTTCCCCTGGTCCTTGAGCGCGTTGCCCAGCTCGCTGTGCGTCTCTGCAACGTCCGGCTTCAATTCCAGTGCCCGGTGATAACAGGCAACCGCTTCGTTCAGCTTTCCCTGCTTGTTCATCGCAAGGCCCAGGTTGTAGTGCGCATCAGCATATTCCGGCTTCAGTTCCAGTGCCCGATGATAGCAGGCAACCGCTTCATCCGGCTTCCCCTGGGAATCCAACGCACTGCCCAGGTTGCTGTACGCTTCGGCAACGTCCGGCTTAAGTTCCAGTGCCCGGTGGTAGCAGGCAACTGCTTCGTCCGGCTTTCCCTGGTTATTCAAAGCAAGGCCCAAGTTGCTGTGCGCATCGGCATATTCCGGTTTCAGTTCCAGTGTCCGTCGATAGCAGGCAACGGCTTCGTCCAGCTTCCCTTGATCCCTCAGCGCATTGGCCTGGTTGTAGTGTGCCTCGGCAAAGTCCGGCTTCAATTCCAGTGCCCGGCGGTAGCAGTCGACCGCCTCGTCCAGCTTCCCCTGGTCCCTCAGCGCATTGGCCTGGTTGTAGTGCGCCTCGGCAAAGTCCGGTTTCAGTTCCAGTGCCTGGCGGTAGCAGTCGACCGCTTCGTCGAGCTTCCCCTGGTACTTCAACGCATTGCCCAGGTTGCTGTGCGCCGCGGCATAATCCGGATTCAGTTCGAGCGCCCGGCGATAGCAGGTAACGGCATCGTCGAGCTTCCCCTGGTCCTTGAGTGCGTTGCCCAGGTTGCTGTGCGCCGCGGCATAATCCGGCTTCAGTTCGAGTGCCCGGCGGTAGCAGGCAACGGCGTCGTCCAATTGCGCCTGGTCCTTGAGCGCATTGCCCAGGTTGTAGTGCGCCTCGGCGAAGTCCGGTTTCAGTTCCAGAGCGCGGCGGTAGCAGGCGACCGCTTCGGGAATCCTACCTAAGGCACAATAGGCTTCCCCCAAGTTGTAATGGAAGGCAAACGCATTCCCTTTCAACCCGATCGCCCGCTGAATGGTTTCGACGGCAATCCCGTGCTGGCCCACTTGGTGAGCAATCACGCCGAGAAGATGAATTGCCTCGGCATGATTTGGTTCCGCCTGTAAAATCTGCCGATAGATCTGCTCGGCAGCTTGTAGCCGACCGGCTTGATGGTGCTGGATCGCAAGCGCGAATGCTTCGGAAATCGATGCCACGGATCAATTCTCCTTGGCACACCACCGCCGCCACGTCTCGCGGTAGGCAGTCTCGATGTTTCGAGCGAAACGCGGCGCGTCCATCAGGGGAGAGGCCCGCATCCGATCACGCAGAGTTGCCCGCAGCGCGCTCAATCGAGACAGATCCTTTGCCAGCTCCGCCGCAATGCGGACAAACTGCTCAGGGCTGGAGGCGATCAGTTCCGGCAGGCCGAGATTCGTCAGTTGGCTTAAACCGGCTCGGCCGACCACCGTTGGCCCCACCAGGGTCACGACTGGTACGCCCATCCAAAGCGAGTCGAGGCTGGTCGTGTGCCCGTTGTAGGGAACGGTGTCCAGTCCGATGTCAATGCCGTGGTAATACCTCAAGTACTGCTGTTGAGGCCGATTGACGACAAACGTCACGCGATCGCGCGCGACGCCTTCCGCTGCCAGGAGGTCCAGCGTGTGCTGGCGATGCGTTCCCTCGCCAGCCAGGATGATCAGCCGGGAGCGATCAACAGTTTTGAGAACCTGGGCCCAAATCCCGAGGACGACGGCGTTGACCTTGCAGAAGTTGTTGAGGCATCCAAATGTGATATACCCCCGCTCCGCGGCCGGCAGGGCGTTGACTGCCGGTTCGCTGTCAAGCGGATCGTAACACCAGAAGGAGTCGGGTAGCCGGACAGATTGCTCCGAGTAACAGTGGTCGTAGAGGTCGGGCGGATCCAGGTAGGGATCCGTGAGGCGGTAGTCGATGGCGGCAAGGCCGGTGGTGCCAGGGTAGCCGGCAAACGTAACCTGCACGGGAGCGGGCTTGCGGGCAAAGACCAGCAGGCGATTGTGGGCCATGTGGAGCGACAGGTCCACCAGAATATCGATGCGGTCCTCGCGAATGCGTTGGGTGAGCTGGACATCGGTCAGCCCCGCCGTATCACGCCAGGCATCGGCATACCCCTGGAAACGGTTGGTGAGTTCATCGTGGCGAGGCACGTTGGCGTAACAGAAAATCTCAAATCGCTGGTGGTCATGTTCTCGAAACAGCGGCAGGAGATTTCGGCCGACGACATGATCGTGAAAGTCCGGCGAGACATAGCCCACCCGCAAGCGGCGTTCTGGAGAACGATCGTTGAGATGAGGCTGGATGAACGGCGCCAAGGGCGCGGCGTGGTGTTGGTTCCATTGGCGATGTTCTTCGTAGAGTGCCTGAGAATCGTAGCTGGGGCTGAATACTTGGGCGTAGACCAGATTGCTATGCACCAGAGCAAAGTCCGGCTTAAACTCCAGAGCCCGGCGGTAGCAGGCGACGGCTTCGTCCACCTTCCCCTGGTCCTTGAACGCGTTGCCCAGGTTGTTGTGCGCCTCGGCAAAGTCCGGCTTGAGTTCCAGAACCCGACGGTAGCAGGCGACCGCTTCGTCCAGCAGTTCCTGGTCCCTGAAGGCCACACCCAGATTGTTGTGTGCCTCGGCATGTTCCGGCTTCAGTTCCAGTGCCCGTCGGTAGCAGGTGATCGCTTCATCCAGTTTCCCCTGGTCCTTCCACGCATTGCCTAGGTTGCTGTGCGCCTCGGCAAGGTCTGGCTTCAGTTCCAATGCCCGGCGGTAGCAGGCGACCGCTTCGTCCAGCTTCGCCTGGTCCCTCAACGCATTACCCAGGTTGTTGTGCGCCTCGGCAAAGTCCGGCTTCAGTTCCAGTGCCCGGCGGTAGCAGGCAACCGCTTCGGGAATTCTACCCAACGCACGATATGCTTCTCCCAAGTTGTAATGGAAGGCAAACGCATTCGCATTCAACCCGATCGCGCGCTGAATGGTTTCGGCGGCAATCCCGTGCTGTCCCACTTGGCAAGCCAGCACGCCGAGAAGATGCATCGCATCGGCATGATTCGGTTCCGTCTGCAAAATCTGCCGGTAGATCTGCTCGGCAGCCTGTAGCTGACCAGCTTGATGGTGCTGGATCGCAATCGCCAAGGCTTCGGAATTCGTTGCCACGGATCAATTCTCCTTTACACACCACCGCCGCCACATCTCGCGGTAGGCGGCCTCGACGTTGCGGGCAAAACGCGGGGCGTCCATCAGGGGCGAAGCCCTGCATCCGCTCACGCAGCGTCGCCCGCAGTTCGCTCAGACGCGGCAGATCGCTGGCCAATTCCAGGGCGATGCGCGACGTATTGCTCGGCGTCATGGGCCACCAATTCCGGCAAGCCCACGTTCGACAAGATGCTGAGCCCGCCGCGACCCACGGCCGTTTGGCCCGCCAGGCTCACCACCGGCACTCCCATCCAGAGCGCATCGCAGGTCGTCGTGCCCCCGCCGTACGGGAACGGGTCCAAGGCCACTCGATGCGGTGGTAAAGCTGAAAATACTCCGCCATGGGCAGCCATGTCGGCGAATGTCAATCGCTCGGGCGAGACGCCTTGCTGGGCAAAGAAGTCCCGCACCCGATCGCGGTGGCTGCCGGCATGGGCATGCAGGAGCAACCTCGCCTCGGGCATCGCCTGCAACAGGCCGATCCAGACCGTCAGCGTCGGTACCGTCACTTTGCAGAAGTTGTTCAAGCATCCGAAGGTGATGTGGCCGGCCTGCAAGGCCGGCAACGTATTCACCGGCGGAGTCTGGACCAACGGCCGATAGCACCAGTACGTCTCCGGCAGGCGGATCGACTCTTCGCAATAGATTGGCTCGTCCTGGCCCGGCGGATCGAGATAGGGATCGGTCAGGCGGTAGTCCATGGCTGCCGAGCCCCGTCGTGCCGGCGTAGGCCAAATAGGTCACCTGCACGGGGGCGGGCTTGCGGGCAAAGACCAGCAGGCGGTTGTTCGCCATGTGCATCGTCAGATCCACCAGGATGTCGATCCGGTCTTGACGGACAGTTTCGGCGAGTTGCTCGTCGGAGATGCCGAGCACATTTCGCCACACGTCGGCCTGGGCGCGGCAACGGTCGGTCATCGCGTCCGGGGCGCGCACCGAAGCGTAGCAGAAGATTTCAAAACGCTCATGGTCGTGCGCTTCCAGCAGCGGCAGCAGGAAAAGCCCCACCACATGGTCGCGGAAATCTGGCGAGACGTAGCCGATGCGCAGGCGACGATCGGCCGATCGCTCGTTGGAATGGGGTTGAATCAACTTTGCCAGGGGTTCGGCGAACTGCTGGTTCCAGCGGCGGTGTTCTTCGTAGATTGTCTTGGCATCGTAGCCGGGACAGAAATTGAGCGTGTAAGACAAGGTTGCTGTGTGCCGCAGCAAAGTCCGGCTTCAGTTCCAGTGCCCGGCGGTAGCAGGCAACCGCTTCGTCCAGCTTCCCCTGGTCCTTCAACGCATTGCCCAGATTGCTGTGTGCCTGCGGCATAGTCCGGCTTCAGTTCCAGTGCCCGGCGGTAGCAGGCGACCGCTTCGTCCAGCTTCCTTGGTCCTTGAAGACAATGCCCAGGTTGTAGTGCGCCTCGGCATAGTCCGGCTTCAGTTCCAGTGCCCGGCGGTAGCAGGCGACCGCTTCGTCCAGCTTTCCTTGGTCCTTGCAACGCATTGCCCAGGTTGCTGTGTGCCTCGGCATAGTTCGGCTTCAGTTCCAGTGCCCGGCGGTAGCAGGCGACCGCCTCGTCCAGCTTCCCCTGCTCCTGCAACGCGTTGCCCAGGTTGTTGTGTGCCTCGGCATAAGTCCGGCTTCAGTTCCAGAGCCCGGCGGTAGCAAGCTAACCGCTTCGTCCAGCCTCCCGCTGATCCTTCAAGGCATTGCCCAGGTTGTAATGTGCCTCGGCAAAGTCCGGCTTCAGTTCCATTGCCCGGCGGTAGCAGGCGACTGCTTCGTCCAGTTTCTCCTGGTCCTTCAACGCATTGCCCAGGTTGTTGTGCGCCTCGGCATAGTCCGGCTTTAGTTCCAGTGCCCGGCAGTAGCAGGCAACCGCTTCGGGAATCCTATCCAAGGCACGATACGCTTCCCCCAAGTTGTTGTGGAAGGCAAACGCATTCCCATTCAACCTGATTGCCCGCTGAATGCTTTCGATGGCAATTCCGTGCTGGCCCACTTGGTGAGCCAGCACGCCGAGAAGATGAATCGCCTCGGCATGATTCGGTTCCGCCTGTAAAATCTGCCGATAGATCTGCTCGGCAGCTTGTAGCCGACCAGCTTGATGATGCTGGATCGCAAGCGCGAATGCTTCGGAATTCGTTGCCACGGATCAATTCTCCTTTTCACACCACCGCCGCCACATCTCGCGGTAGGCGGATTCCATATTTCGGGCGAAACGTGGGGCGTCCATCAAAGGCGATCGCTGCAAGCGATTTCGCAGTGAAAATCGCAGGGCGGCTAGCCCCCGCATGTCACCTGCCAGAGTTGCCGCGATTTTTACAAATTGTTCAGGAGAATCGGCGATCCACTCCGGCGTTCCAAGATTCCTGGCCAGCGATAACCCGGATCGTGCCACTGCCGTGTTCCCTGCGATCGTCACCACCGGGACGCCCATCCACCAGGCGTCCAGAGTGGTCGTCTGTCCGTTGTAGGGAAACGTATCGAGACCGATATCGATGCGGTGGTAGTAGTCCAGATATCGCGGCCGAGGGCACCGGGGAACGAATTCGACGCGATTCGCGGCAATGCCTTCCCGCTCCAGCACGCTCAGCGTTTGTCGTTGCGGGCTCCCCGCCGCCGCCAGCATCACAAGTCGCGAGTTTGCCGTTGTGCGCAAAACGTCAGCCCAAAGTTTCAGCACGGGTGGGTTGATCTTGCAGAAGTTGTTGAAACTCCCAAAGGTGATGTAACCGTGCTTCAAGGCCGGCAGAGGGTTGACCGTCGCCTCGCTCGTGCAAGGATCGTAGCACCAGAAGGCGTCCGGCAGCCGGATCGACTCTTCCGAATAATGACCGTCATCGAGCCCGGGCGGATCGATATTGGGGTCGGTGATTCGATAATCGATCGCCGCCATGCCGGTCGTCCCCTGATAAGCGAGCCAAGTCACCTGAACGGGCGCCGGCTTGCGGGCAAACGCCAGCAAGCGATTGTGGGCCATGTGCATGGTCAGGTCGACCAGGATGTCGATCTGGTCCTGGCGAATCCAGTGGGTCACCTGCTCGTCGCTCAGGCCGTTAATGTTGCGCCACACGTCGGCATATCCGCGCAATCGCGCGGTGACCTCGTCCGGACAGGCGATATCGGCATAACAAAAGATCTCGAAGTTCCGATGGTCATGAGCGGATAACAGCGGCACGGTAAAGAACGACTCCGCGTGGTCGCGAAAGTCGGGCGACACGTAGCCCACGCGCAGCCGGCGGTCCGGACTGGGATCGTTGCCATGCGGCTGAATCGCATGCGCCAACGGTTGAGCATGCCGCAGGTTCCATTGGTGGTGCTCCTGGCCGAGCATGGCAGGGTTCGATTCCGGGTCAAAATGCAGGGCGTAGACCAGATTGCTATGCCCCGGAGCAAAGTCCGGCTTGAACTCCAGAGCCCGGCGGTAGCAGGCGACGGCTTCGTCCACCTTCCCCTGGTCCTTGAGCGCGTTGCCCAGGTTGCTGTGCGCCTCGGCAAAGTCCGGCTTGAGTTCGAGTGCCCGGTGGTAGCAGGCAACCGCGTCGTCCAAGTTCCCCTGATCCTTCAACGCATTGCCCAGGTTGATGTGTGCCTCGGCATAATTCGGCTTCAGTTCCAGTGCCTGGCGATAGCAGGCAACCGCTTCATCCAGCTTCCCTCGGTTCTCCAACGCATTGCCCAGATTGTAGTGCGCCTCGGCATAATCCGGCTTCAGTTTCAGTGCCCGGCAAAAGCAAGCGGCCGCCTCGTCCAACTGCCCCTGCTCCTTCCAGGCATTACCCAGGTTGTTGTGCGCCTCGGCATATTCCGGCTTAAGTTCCAGTGCCCGGCGATAACCGGCAACCGCTTCGTCCAGCTTTCCCTGGTCCTTCAGCGCATTCCCCAGGTTGTAATGTGCCTCGGCAAAGTCTGGCTTGAGTTCTAGTGCCCGACGGTAGCAGGCGACCGCTTCGTCCGGCAGTTCCTGGTCCCTGAAGGCAACACCCAGATTGTTGTGTGCCTCGGCATATTCCGGCTTGAGTTCCAGTGCCCGGCGATAACCGGCAATCGCTTCGCCCAGCTTTCCCTGGTCCTTCAACGCATTGCCCAGGTTGTAATGTGCCTCGACAAAGGCTGACTTCAGTTCGAGTGCCCGGCGGAAACAGGCGACGGCTTCGTTCAGCTTCCCCTGGTCCTTCAACGCATTGCCCAGGTTGTTGTGCGCCTCGGCATAATCCGGTTTCAGTTCCAGAGCCCGGCGGTAGCAGGCAACCGCCTCGTCCAGCTTCCCGCGATCCTTCAAGCTAATGCCCAGATTGTAATGCGCCTCGGCAAAGTCTGGCTTCAGTTCCAGAGCCCGGCGGTAGCAAGCAACGGCTTCGTCCAGTTTCCCCTGCTCCTGCAACGCAAGGCCCAGGTTGTTGTGCGCCTCGGCATAATCCGGCTTCAGTTCCAGTGCGCGGCGGTAGCAGGCGACCGCTTCGGGAATCCTACCCAAGGCACGATACGCTTCCCCCAAGTTGTTATGGAAGGCAAACGCATTCCCTTTCAACCTGATCGCCCGCTGAATGGTTTCGACGGCAATCCCGTGCTGGCCCACTTGGTGAGCCAGCACGCCGAGAAGATGAATTGCCTCGGCATGATTCGGCTCCGCCTGTAAAATCTGCCGATAGATCTGCTCGGCAGCTTGTAGCCGACCAGCTTGATGATGCTGGATCGCAAGCGCGAATGCTTCGGAAATCGATGCCACGGATCAATTCTCCTTTACACACCACCGCCGCCACATCTCGCGGTAGGCAGTCTCGATGTTTCGAGCGAAACGCGGCGCGTTCATCAGGGGAGAGGCCCGCATCCGATCACGCAGAGTAGCCCGCAGCGCGCTCAATCGAGACAGATCCTTTGCCAGTTCCGCCGTGATGCGGACAAACTGCTCAGGGCTGGAGGCGATCAGTTCCGGCAGGCCGAGATTCGTCAGTTGGCTTAAACCGGCTCGGCCGACCACCGTTGGCCCCACCAGGGTCACGACTGGTACGCCCATCCAAAGCGAATCGAGGCTGGTCGTGTGCCCGTTGTAGGGAACGGTATCCAGTCCGATGTCAATGCCATGGTAATACCTCAAGTACTGCTGTTGAGGCTGGTTGACGACGAACGTCACGCGATCGCGGACGACGCCTTCCGCTGCCAGGAGGTCCAGCGTGTGCTGGCGATGCGTTCCCTCGCCAGCCAGGATGATCAGCCGGGAGCGATCAACAGTTTTGAGAACCTGGGCCCAAATCCCGAGGACGACGGCGTTGACCTTGCAGAAGTTGTTGAGGCATCCAAATGTGATATATCCCTGCTCCGCGGCCGGCAGGGCGTTGACTGCCGGTTCGCTGTCGAGCGGATCGTAACACCAGAAGGAGTCGGGCAGCCGGACAGATTGCTCCGAGTAGCAGTGGTCGTAGAGGTTGGGCGGATCCAGGTAGGGATCCGTGAGGCGGTAGTCGATGGTGGCAAGGCCGGTGGTGCCAGGGTAGCCGGCAAACGTAACCTGCACGGGAGCGGGCTTGCGGGCAAAGACCAGCAGGCGATTGTGGGCCATGTGCAGCGACAGGTCCACCAGAATATCGATGCGGTCCTCGCGAATGCGTTGGGCGAATTGGACGTCGGCCAGCCCTGCCGTATCACGCCAGGCATCGGCATACCTCTGAAAACGGTTGGTGAGCTCATCGTGGCGAGGCACGTTGGAGTAACAGAAAATCTCAAATGCTGATGGTCATGTTCCCGAAACAGCGGCAGAAGATTTCGGCCGACGACATGATCGCGGAAGTCCGGCGAGACATAGCCCACCCGCAAGCGGCGATCGGGAGAACGATCGTTGAGATGAGGCTGGATGAACGGCGCCAAGGGCGCGGCGTGGTGTTGATTCCATCGGCGGTGTTCTTCGTAGAGTGCCTGCGAATCGTAGCCGGGGCAGAACACTTGGGCATAGAGCAGATTGCTATGCCCCACAGCAATAGTCCGGCTTCAGCTCCAGTGCCCGGCGGTAGCAGGCAACGGCTTCGTCCAGCTTCCCCTGGTCCTTGAACGCATTGCCCAGGTTGTTGTGCGCCTCGGCATAGTCCGGCTTCAATTCCAGGGCCCGGCGGTAGCAGGCGACTGCCTCGTCCAGTTTCCCCTGGTCTTTGAGCGCGATTGCCCAGGTTGCTGTGTGCCTCGGCAAAGTCCGGCTTCAGTTCCAGTGCCCGGCGGTAGCAGGCGACCGCTTCGTCCAGCTTCCCTTGGTCCTTCAACGCAACGCCCAGGTTGTAGTGCGCCTCGGCAAAGTCCGGCTTCAGTTCCAGTGCCCGGCGGTAGCAGGCGACCGCTTCGTCCAGCTTCCCTTGGTCCTTCCAACGCATTGCCCAGGTTGCTGTGCGCCTCGGCAAAGTCCGGTTTCAATTCCAGTGCCCGGCGATAGCAGGCAACCGCTTCGTCCAGCTTCCCCTGGTCCTTCAAGGCAATGCCCAGGTTGTTGTGCGCCTCGGCATAATCCGGCTTCAGTTCCAGTGCCCGGCGATAGCAGGCGACCGCTTCGTCCAGCTTTCCCAGCTCCTTCAGGGCAACGCCCAGGTTGCTGTATGCCTCGGTAAAGTCCGGCTTCAGTTCCAGTGCCTGGCGGTAGCAGGCAACCGCTTCGTCGAGCTTCCCCTGCTCCTTCAACGCAACGCCCAGGTTGACGCGTGCCAGGGCAAAGTCCGGCTTCAGTTCCAGTGCCCGGCGGCAGCAGGCAACCGCTTCGTCGAGCTTTCCCTGCTCCTTCAACGCAATGCCCAGGTTGCAGTTTGCCTCGGCATAATTCGGATTCAGTTTCAGTGCCCGGCGGAAACCGGCAACCGCTTCGTCGAACTTCCCCTGCTCCTTCAACGCAACGCCCAGGTTGTGTTGCGCCTCGGCATAATTCGGATTCAGTTTCAATGCTCGGCGGTAGCAGTCAACCGCTTCCTTCAGCTTCCCCTGGTAATTCAACGCAATGCCCAGATTGTTTTGTGCCTCGGCATAATTCGGATTCAGTTTCAGTGCTCGGCGGTAGCAAGTAATCGCTTCGGGAATTCTACTCAAGGCACGATAGGTTTCGCCTAAATTGTTATGGAAGGCAGCCACATCGCCATTCAAACGGATCGCCCGTTCAATGGTTTCGACGGCAATCGCGTGCTGGCCCGCTTGGTGAGCAATGACGCCGAGAAGATGAAGCGCATCGGCATGATTCGGATCCGCCTGCAAAATCTGCCGATATACCTGCTCGGCAGCTTGTAGCTGACCGCCTTGATGGTGCTGGATCGCAATCGCTAATGCTTCGGAGATCGTTGCCATAGCGATTTTAATGCCGATTTCTCCTGGGAACTGGGCCTGAAACCAATCCAGGCTCATCTGTAACTATACCCCATCACCAGCGTCAGCCAAGCCGAGACACCCCCTACGATCCCTGCGACTGGCACCAGTGCCGCCACATGTCGCGATAGGCGGCTTCGATGCCTCGGGCATAACGCGGCGCATCCATCAGCGGCGAGTTTTGCATGCGCGGTCGCAAGGTTGCGTGAAGCTCGCCAAGGCGAGCAAGATCGCCGGCCAATCCCACGGCGATGCTTATGAATTGCTCAGGAGTTTCGCCGATCAGTTCCGGCAGGCCGAGATTCATGAGCTGACTCACCCCGGCCCGCCCGACCTCGGTCTGCCCCACGACCGTAACGACGGGCACGCCCATCCAATACGAGTCCAAGCTGGTGGTATGGCCGTTGTAGGGGAACGTATCGAGCCCGATGTCGATACCGTGATAAAGTTCCAAATAGCGCTGCCGCGGCTGCTTGGCGACAAATGTCACGCGGTCGGTTGCGATTCCTTCCTTCGCCAGCAGGTCCAGAGTGTCTTGACGGTGTGAGCCGTCGGTGGCCAGGATGACGATCCGCGAACGATCGACGGCCTTGAGGATTTCGGCCCAAAGCAGCAATACCGAAGCATTGATTTTGCAGAAGTTGTTCAAACATCCGAACGTGATGTAGCCCCGTTCCAAAGCCGGCAGAGCGTTGACGGCCGGTTCGCTATCGATTGGGTCATAGCACCAAAACGCATTCGGAAGGTGTATCGACTCCTCAGGGTAACGTGGCTTGTCGAGCCCCGGCGGATCGAGGTGAACATCGGTGAGCCGGTAGTCGATGGCCGTAAGGCCGGTGGTGCCGGGGTAGCCGGCAAAAGTGACCTGCACGGGAGCGGGCTTCTGCGGGCAAAGACCGTCAGGCGATTGCGGGCCATGTGCAGAGTCAGATCCACCAGGATGTCGATACGGTCGTCTCGAATGAGCTGCGAGAGTGCCTCGCTGGTCATGCTCGCGACATCGCGCCAGGCGTCGGCATGCGATCGAAAGATTCCCGTCAGCGAGTCCGGGCGAAGCGCATCGTCATAGCAAACGATTTCAAACTGCTGGCGGTCGTGTTCCCGCAGCAGGGGCAGGACGTTGCGTCCCACCACGTGGTCGCGTAAATCCGGCGAGACGTAGCCGATGCGCAGGCGACGATCGGCCGATCGCTCATTGGGATAGGGTTGAATTGCCTTCGCCAGCGGCACTCCGAACTGCTGGTTCCAGCGGCAGTGCTCTGCGAAGATGGCCGAGGCGTCATAGCCTGGGCAAAAATGGAGCGTATGGAGGAGATTGCTCCCCGCCACGGCAAAGTTCGGATCGAACTCCAGCGCTCGGCGGAAGCAGTCGATCGCCTCGTCGAGTTTCCCCTGGTCCTTGAGAACGTTGCCCAGATTATTGGTGGCCTTGGCGTAATTTGGCTTCAGCCGCAACGCCGAACGAAAACAGGCGACGGCCTCGTCCGAGCGGCCTTGGTTGCTGTACGCGTTTCCCAAGTTGACGTACGCTTGAAGGAATTCCGGCTTCAGTTCGATGCCCGTCGATAACAAGCGATCGCCTCGTCCGCCCGGTTTTGGTCTCTCCAGACGTTCCCTTGGTTGTAATGTACCTCGGCGTAGTCGGGCCTCAGTTGCAGCGCCCGTTGGTAACAGGCCGTTGCTTCGTCTAAACGGCCTTGGTCTTTGCAGACGTTTCCCAGGTTGTGATGTGCGTCGGCATCGTTGGGCCTTAATTGCAGTGCCCGCTGGTAGCAAGCAATTGCCTCACGGGGTCGCCCCTGGTCTTCGTGGACGTTTCCCAGGTTGATGTAGGCTTCAACCAGGTCAGGATTGTGTTGTAATGCTTGCAGTAGGCAATCGACGGCGACAGCATGTCGGCCGACTTGGATGGCAATAATTCCCAGCCCATGCCACGCTCCGGCATGATGCGGAGCGGCGCGTGAGAACCTGCCGGTATGCCTGCTCGGCCTCCTGGAGACGGCCGCATTGATGATGCTCAACCGCGATCTGGAATTGGGGGGAAATCGTTGGCATCCTCACCAGTATAGCAGAGACATCGCGGAAAATTGCCGATAGCCAGTCGCCTGATTCCTCCGCGAACCGATCCGCTTGCGGCTGGGCCAAACCGACGGTTCAGCGCTTGAATCTGGTCGTGGGAACCGAGGAATCCAAATCATGGCAGGGCAAATAAAGAAAAACCTCAGGCCTCGCCTGGAAGGTATCAGCATGTAGTGCGAGATCTGTTGCCCATTCAAAGCCAAGTGGGGTATGCCGATTGGCAGAATGGTGGATTTCCCGATGGTGACTGATAACCTTCCTGCCGACAATATTTGCCAGGTAAAGGAGAGTAGACGATGGGCAAGGTGGTGTGGCTTGCCGAAGATACTTAGGGGAAATCATGCTCTTTCTACTGTGCACGACGGCCCCGGATCATGTCCGCCATCAGCGCATTCTGCATCGGCAAGTGGCCCCCTGTGGTATATCGGCCTCATTCCGCTCATCCCGCTCTTTTGCCCGCTGGTCTATCTGAACTTTGTGATGGTGGAAGAATTCATGTACTCGATCAGGTGAGCTCGCGAAGCGGTTGGAGACGACAAGAGTGGATCAGGGCGCCAAGTCCAATCCACTCTCGTCTGCGAATTTCCGGCCGGTTCGTCGGCCACGCCACCGAACCGCCCTGCACACGACTTTGGGACACTACCGCTCGCATTAATTTGTTTCTTAGAGGTTGCTGTTCGAGTAAACTGACAAAGACTGCTGGAAGCACTTGCTCCGAGGAATCGGGACTTATTCCGCATGGCAACGATTTCCGAAGCATTGGCGATTGCCATCCGGCACCATCAAGGCGGTCAGCTACAGGCCGCCGAGCAGATCTATCGGCAGATTTTACAGGCGGAACCGAATCATGCCGATGCGATTCATCTTCTCGGCGTGATGGCTCACCAATTGGGCCAGCATGAGATTGCCGTCGAATACATTCAGCGGGCGATCAGGTTGAACGGGAATGCGTTTGCCTTCCATAACAACCTGGGGGAAGTGTATCGCGCCGTGGGTAGGATTCCCGAAGCGGTCGCCTGCTACCGCCGGGCACTGGAACTGAAGCCGGACTATGCCGAGGCACACAACAACCTGGGCATTGCCTTTAAGGACCAGGAAGCTGCTGGACGAAGCGGTCGCCTGCTACCGCCGGGCACTGGAACTGAAGCCGGACTATGCCGAGGCACATAACAACCTGGGCGTTGCCCTGAAGGACCAGGGGAAGTTGGACGAAGCGATTGCCTGCTACCGCCGGGCACTGGAACTGAAGCCGGACTTTGCGGAAGCGCACAACAACCTGGGCATTGCGTGGCAGGACCAGGGGAAGCTGGACGAAGCGGTCGCCTGCTACCGCCGGGCTCTGGAACTGAAGCCGGACTTTGCCGAGGCGCACAACAACCTGGGCAATGCGTGGAAGGACCAAGGAAAGCTGGAGGAAGCGGTCGCCTGCTACCGTCGGGCACTGGAACTGAAGCCGGACTTTGCCGAGGCACACAACAACCTGGGCAATGCGTTGAAGGACCAAGGGAAACTGGACGAGGCGGCCGCCTGCTACCGCCGGGCACTGGAACTGAAGCCGGACTTTGCCGAGGCACACTACAACCTGGGTGTTGTCTTGAAGGACCAGGAGCTGCTGGACGAAGCGGTCGCCTGCTATCGCCGGGCACTGGAATTGAAGCCGGACTTTGCCGAGGCGCACAGCAATCTGGGCAATGCCTGGAAGGATCAGGGGAAGCTGGACGAGGCGGCCGCCTGCTACCGCCGGGCACTGGAATTGAAGCCGGACTTTGCCGAGGCGCACAGTAACCTGGGCAATGCGTGGAAGGACCAGGGGAAGCTGGACGAAGCGGTCGCCTGCTATCGCCGGGCACTGGAACTGAAGCCGGACTATGCCGAGGCGCACTACAACCTGGGCGTTGCGTTGGAGGATCAGGAGCTGCTGGACGAAGCGGTTGCCTGCTACCGTCGGGCACTGGAACTGAAGCCAGACTATGCCGAGGCCCATAACAACCTGGGAAGTGCGTTGGAGGACCAGGGGAAGCTGGACGAAGCGGTCGCCTGCTACCGTCGGGCACTGGAACTGAAGCCGGACTATGCCGAGGCGCACTACAACCTGGGCAATGCGTGGAAGGACCAGGGGAAGCTGGACGAAGCGGTTGCCTGCTATCGCCGGGCGCTGGAACTGAAGCCGGAATATGCCGAGGCGCACAACAACCTGGGCAATGCGTGGAAGGGCCAGGGGGAGTTGGACGAAGCGGTCGCCTGCTATCGCCGGGCACTGGAACTGAAGCCGGACTATGCCGAGGCGCACAGCAACCTGCTCTTAACACTCCAGTATTGCGCGGGTGTAACGCCGGCAGCATTAGCCGCAGCCCATGCCGAGTACGATCGCCAGCATGCGGCACCCCTCGGCGATGCCATCGCGCAGCATGAGAACTTACCCGATCATCATGGTCCGCTCCGTTTGGGCTTCGTTTCGGCGGATCTAGGGCGGCACCCTGTCGGCTATTTCCTGGTTCGCGTCTTGGAAAACCTCAGCCAAACCCAGCATGAGACGATCTGTTACTCCGACGGAACCGTCAAAGACGAATTGACTCATCGCCTGCGAGCTGCCGCGACCCAATGCGCGCGATGTGAAAGGCATGAGCGACGAACGGCTAGCGGAGCAGATACGTGCGGACCGGATCGACATCCTGTTCGACCTCGCGGGACACACGGCTCACAACCGACTGCTGGTCTTCGCCCGCAAGCCGGCCCCCATCCAAATCACTTGGATGGGCTACGTCGGCACGACGGGCCTGACGGCGATGGACTATATCCTGGCCGACCGCTTTCAAGTGCCCCCCGAAGCCGAACGGCATTATCGCGAACGGGTATTGCGGCTGCCCGATGGGTATGTCTGCTATGACCCGCCGACGTACGCGCCCGCCGTGGCGCCGCTGCCGGCGCTGGCGGCGGCCGGACGGGTCACGTTTGGCAGCTTCAACAATCAGGCGAAAATCACGCCACAGGTGATTCGGCTGTGGGCAAAAATCCTGCAGCGGTTGCCAGACGCGCGGCTGGTGCTGAAATACCCGGGAATGAGCGACCGCTGCGTGGCGGTGCGGCTGACCGAAATGTTTGCCGGCGAGGGAATCGAGCCGGGCCGAGCTGGAATTCCTGGACGCTTCGCAACATGCCGACTTGCTGCAGCACTACAACCGAATCGATATTGGGCTCGATCCGTTTCCCTATAGCGGCGGCCTGACGACTTGCGAGGCGCTGTGGATGGGCGTGCCGGTGGTTACCTGTCCGGGCGAGACGTTTGCCAGCCGGCACGGCTCAGCCACCTATCGAACGTGGGTCTGACGGAGACGATTGCCCGCGACTTGGACGAGTACGTGGAACTGGCGGTTTCTTTGGCAGGCGACCTGCAGCGACTGGCAGACCTGCGGGCGGGCTTGCGCGAGCGGATGGCGGCCTCGCCCCTTTGTGATGGGAAGCGATTTGCGACCGATTTGATGGCAATGTTGCACGACGCGTGGGAACAACGGATAGGATCCCTATGCCGCGGCAGCCAATCCGCTGGCAGCGTTTGCCTCGACGCTTCGGAATCCGTCGGCAGAGGATCGCTCCAAGCTGGTGAAAATGCTTTCCATCGAACGGAGCGGCAATGAGTAGTGCAAGTAACGGCCATCCCTACGAACCGGCACTCGAAAACGGTTCGCCAGCGTGACGCCCGACTCACTGTGACCTTGAACACGTTCAGCTTTCGACGCGTTTTAAGGCATCCTGGCGAACCCTCAGGTTACCCGACATGTTTTTCTATCCGCCTGCTTTTTGGCGTAGTCTCTGATTGTCTCACGTCTCGCATGAATCTGTTTCAGAGAGGTTGCTGTTCGGGTGTAATTGACGCAGACTGCCGGAAGCACTCGCTCCGAGGAATCGGGACTGACTCCGAATGGCAACGAATTCCGAAGCATTGGCGCATTGCGATCCAGCACCATCAAGGCGGTCAGCTACAAGCTGCCGAGCAGATCTATCGGCAGATTTTACAGGCGGAACCGAATCATGCCGATGCGATTCATCTTCTCGGCGTGCTGGCTCACCAAGTGGGCCAACTGGGGATTGCCATCGAAACCATTGAACGGGCGATCCGGTTGAAGGGGAATGCGTTTATCTTCCATAACAACCTGGGCATTGCGTTGGAGGACCAGGGGAAGCCGGACGAAGCGGTTGCCTGCTACCGCCGGGCACTGGAACTGAAGCCCGACTTTGCCGAAGCACATGGCAACCTGGGCAACGCATTGCAGAACCAGGGGAAGCTGGACGAAGCGGTTGCCTGCTTCCGCCGGGCACTGGAACTGAAGCCAGAATATGCCGAGACACACTACAACCTGGGCAATGCCTGGAAGGATCAGGGAAAGCCGGATGAAGCGATTGCCTGTTACCGCCGGGCACTGGAATTGAAGCCCGACATTGCCGAAGCACATAGCAACCTGGGCAACGCGTTGCAGAACCAGGGGAAGCTGGACGAAACGGTCGCCTGCTACCGCCGGGCACTCGAACTGAAGCCGGCATATGCCGAGGTGCACAGCAATCTGGGCCTTGCGTTGCAGGAGCAGGGGAAGCTGGACGAAGCGGTTGCCTGCTTCCGCCGGGCACTGGAACTGAAGCCAGACTTTGCCGAGGCACACTACAACCTGGGGCTCGCCTGGCTGCTTCTGGGCAATTTCGAACAAGGATGGCCAGAGTATGAATCGCGTTATAAAAACAGGGAGCTTACTCCTCGGTCAAGCCAGCCGCTTTGGGACGGTTCGCCCTTGCAAAGTCGGACCATCCTGCTGCACATGGAACAGGGGTGGGGAGACACGCTGCAGTTCATCCGTTATGCAAGG
Organism: uncultured Planctomycetia bacterium; assembly: GCA_963807715.1. Classification (GTDB taxonomy): domain Bacteria; phylum Planctomycetota; class Planctomycetia; order Pirellulales; family PALSA-1355; genus CAWECK01. The sequence goes on along the minus strand of CAWECK010000001.1, from coordinate 631,802 downwards.
CTGATCAAACAAAGTGGCGGCCGGGTGGCGCTGTCTTGCCCACTATCGCTGGTCAACTTGCTGTCCAGTTGTCCGGACATTGATTGGTTACCTTCCGAAACGAGTCCTCTGCCGGAGTTTGACGTCCACGCGCCGCTGCTGAGCGTGCCTGGACTCCTGAAAACGTCACTAACCACGATACCGTCCAGCGTACCATATCTCTTCGCCGACCCGCCACTGATCGACCATTGGCGACAGGAACTTAGCACGCCCGCCGCGTTAACAATTGGCATCGCCTGGCAAGGAAATCCCACTTATCGTCTGGATCGCCAGCGTTCGATACCACTGGCGCGTTTCGCGCCCCTGGCCCAACTGGACGGCGTCAAACTGTTCAGCCTGCAAAAAGGACTCGGCACGCAGCAGATCGACGCCGTCAAAGACCAGGTGGCGGTGGTCGACCTTGGTTCTCGGTTGGATCAATCCGGCGCAAACGTTTGCCGATACGGCGGCCGTGATGAAAAGCCTCGACCTGATCATCACCTCGGATACGGCCATTGCGCATCTGGCGGGCGCCTTGGGCGTTCCGGTCTGGGTTGCGCTTGCTTTCGTACCCGACTGGCGCTGGTTACTTCATCGGGAGGATTCCCCTTGGTACCCTACGATGCGGCTGTTCCGGCAACCGGACCCGGGCAACTGGCAGGCCGTGTTCCAGCGAATCGCCGCTGAGCTGCGGAAGAACTCCCGGAAGGAACAGATCCGTTTTCCAGGAACACGATAATCCCGAAAACGCTGCATTTTTATGCACATAGTCGCCTAGTCGCCGGACTTTGTCGTCAGAGGCCGCCAAAAAGGCAATCTGCAACAATTCGAGCAATTGGCAGACGCACCTGTAAGCGGAGGATTCACCCACGGCAATCTCGCAGCCTGGGCAATCCTCACGGAAAACGCACGGCAAGGCTTCTTCGGGTCGCGATGCTGGACGCGGTCACCGATGATGGCGTAAAGGCCCTGGCGCATGAGCCTGTCGAGAAAGCCAAGGCGGGCGACATGGCAGCCATCAAGGAATTCTTGGACCGGACCATCGGAAAGCCGGCTGCGGCCTCTGGCTTCGATACTGCTGATGCTATGCCGCGTCGCCCAATCGCCGAAATCGTCGAGACATTCCAGCGGGTGAGAAGCCTCACAGCGGCCGCTTTGTTATTGAGAACCAACGGACAGGGCCGGTGCTATAATCGCAGCTAATGTGAACCTGAATCGGTTTCAGGTTCAGCCCATCGGGGAAATCTCGACAATATAAGCTATGTCAACGATTTCCGAAGCATTGGCGCTTGCGATCCAGCACCATCAAGCTGGTCAGCTACAAGCTGCCGAGCAGATCTATCGGCAGATTTTACAGGCGGAACCGCATCATGCCGATGCGCTTCATCTTCTCGGCGTGCTGGCTCACCAAGTGGGCCAGCACGGGATTGCCATCGAGACTATTGATCGGGCGATCAGGTTGGAAGGGAATGTGTTTGCCTTCCATAACAACTTGGGGGAAGCGTATCGTGCCTTGGGTAGGATTCCCGAAGCGGTTGACTGCTACCGTCGGGCATTGAAACTGAATCCGGATTATGCCGAGGCACACAACAACCTGGGCCTTGCGTTGCAGAAGCAGGGGAAACTGGACGATGCGGTTGCTTGCTACCGCCGGGCACTCGAGCTGAAGCCGGACTTTGCCGTGGCGCACAGCAACCTGGGCAATACGTTGAAGGACCAGGGGAAGCTGGACGAAGCGGTTGCCTGCCACCGCAGGGCACTGGAACTGGAATCCGGACTATGCCGCGGCGCACAACAACCTGGGCAATGCGTTGAATAGCCAGGGGAAGCTGGACGAAGCGCTCGCCTGCTACCGCCGGGCACTGGAACTGAAGCCGGACTATGCCGAGGCGCACAACAACCTGGGCAACTCGCTCAAGGACCAGGGGAAGCTGGACGAAGCCGTTGCCTGCTACCGCCGGGCACTGGAACTGCAGCCCGACTTTGCCGAGGCACACAACAACCTGGGCACTGCGCTTCAAAGACCAGGGGAAGCTGGACGAAGCGGTTGCCTGCTACCGCCGGGCACTGGAACTGCAGCCGGACTATGCCGGGGCACACAACAACCTGGGCATCGCGTTCAAGGACCAGGGGAAGCTGGACGAAGCGGTCGCCTGCTACCGCCGGGCACTGGAACTGAAGCCGGAATATGCCGAGGCGCACTGCAACCTGGGCACTGTATTGAAAGACCAGGGGAAGCTGGACGAAGCGGTCGCCTGCTATCGCCGGGCACTGGAATTGAAGCCGGACTTTGCCGAGGCACACAGCAATCTGGGCAATGCGTTGAAGGAACAAGGAAAACTGGACGAGGCGGTTGCCTGCCATCGCTGGGCACTGGAACTGAAGCCGGGCTTCGCCGAAGTGCACATCAACCTGGGCAGTGCGTTGACGGACCAGGGGAAGCTGGACGAGGCGATTGCCTGTTACCGCCTGGCACTGGAACTGAAGCCGGAATATGCCGAAGTGCATTACAACCTGGGCATGGCATTGGTGGACCAGGGGAAACTGGACGATGCGATTGTCTGCTACCGCCGGGCATTGGAACTGAAGCCGGAATATGCCGAGGTGCACAGCAGCCTAGGCATCGCGCTCAAGGACCAGGGGAAGCTGGACGATGCGGTCGCCTGCTACCGCCGGGCTCTGGAATTGAAGCCGGAATCTGCCGAGACACACAATAATCTGGGCATTGCGTTGATTCATCAGGGGAAGCTGGACGATGCGGTGGCCTGCTACCGCCGGGCACTGGAACTGAAGCCGGAATCTGCTGAAGTGCATAGCAACCTGGGCGTTGCGTTGAGGGACCAAGGGAAGCTTGACGAAGCGGTTGCCTGCCACCGCCGGGCACTGGAACTGAAGCCGGACTTTGTCGAGGCACACAGCAACCTAGGCAATGCGTTGAAAGACCAGGGAAAGGTTGACGAAGCGGTGGCCTGTCATCGCCGGACACTGGAACTGAAGCTGGACTTTGCCGAGGCGCACAGTAACCTGCTCTTAGCACTTCAGTACTGCGCCGGTGTAACGCCGGCAGCATTAGCCGAAGCCCATGCCGAGTACGAACGCCGGCACGCGGCTCCACTGCGGGCTGCCTGGAAACCGCACGACAACGTTCGCGATCCCAAGAGAAAGCTGCGGCTGGGCCTGGTCTCGGCCGATTTCGCGGCTCACCCCGTCGGTTATTTTCTGATTCGCGCCTTGGAAAACCTCGATCGAAGCAAGGTGGAGGTCGTGTGTTACTCCGATCGGCCGATAGCGGACGCCATGACCAAACGTTTCCAAGCCGCGGCCGCAATTTGGCGCAATGTCATTGGCCTGCCCGACGAGAAACTGGCGGAGCAAGTTCGCCGACCAGATCGATATTCTGTTTGATCTTGCCGGTCATACGGCCAGGAACCGGCTGTTGGTGTTTGCGCAAAGCGGCGCCGATTCAAATCACCTGGGCCGGATACGTCGGCACGACAGGCTTACAGGCGATGGACTATGTCCTGGCAGATCGCTACCAAGTGCCCCCCGAAGCCGAATGGCATTATTGCGAGCAAATTATGCGGCTGCCCGATGCGTATATCTGCTATGACCCGCCGGCTTTCGCACCTGCGGTTACGCCGCTGCCGGCGCTGACTGCGGGGCGGGTCACGTTTGGCAGCTTCAACAATCAGGCAAAACTCACTCCGGAAGTTATTCGGCTGTGGGCAACGATCCTGCAGCGTGTGCCCCAGTTGCGCCTGGTGCTGAAATACCGGGGAATGAGCGACTGCTCGGTGGCAGGTCGGCTGACGGAAATGTTTGCCGGCGATGGAATTGAGCCGGGCCGGGTAGAATTCCTAGACGCTTCGCAACATGCCGACTTACTGCAGCACTACAACCGAATCGATATTGGGCTCGATCCGTTCCCCTACAGTGGCGGCCTGACGACTTGCGAGGCGCTGTGGATGGGCGTGCCAGTGGTTACCTGCCCGGGCGACACGTTTGCCAGCCGGCACGGGCTCAGCCACCTATCGAACGTGGGTCTGACGGAAACGATTGCCCACGACTTGGACGAGTACGTGGAACTAGCGGTTTCTTTGGCAGGTGACCTTCCGAGACTTGCTAACCTGCGAGCGGGCTTGCGCGAGCGAATGGCTGCCTCGCCCCTTTGTGATGGGAAGCGATTTGCGACCGATTGGGTGGCAAGGTTGCGCGGCGTGTGGGAACAGTGGGTAAATTGACGTAGACTGCCGGAAGCACTTGCTCCGACGCTTCGAGACTTACTCTGCATGTCAACGATTTCCGAAGCAATGGCGCTTGCGATCCAGCACCATCAAGCTGGTCAGCTACAAGCTGCCGAAAAGATCTACCGGCAGGTTTTACAGGCGGAACCGAATCATGCCGAGGCGATTCATCTTCTCGGCGTGCTGGCTCACCAAGTGGGCCAACACGGGATTGCCGTCGAAACCATTCAGCGGGCGATCAGGTTGAATGGGAATGAATTCACCTTCCATTACAACTTGGGGGAAGCGTATTGTGCCTTGGATAGGATTCCCGATGCGGTCGACTGCTACCGTCGGGCACTGGAATTGAAGCCGGACTTTGTCGAAGCACACAACAACCTGGGCAATGCGTTGAGAGACCAGGCGAAGCTGGACGATGCGGTCGACTGCTACCGCCTGGCACTGAAATTGAAGCCGGACTTTGTCGAAGCACACAACAACCTGGGCAATGCGTTGAGAGACCAGGGGAAGCTGGACGAAGCGGTCGACTGCTACCGCCGGGCATTGAAACTGAAGCCGGCACATGCCAAGGCACACAACAACCTGGGCAATGCGTTGAAGGAACAGGGAAAGCTAGACGATGCGGTCGCCTGCTACCGCCGGGCACTCGAACGGAAGCCAGATTATGCCGAGGCGCACATCAACCTGGGCAACATGCTCAAGGACCAGGGGGAGCTGGACGATGCGGTCGCCTGCGGTCGCCGGGCACTCGAACTGAAGCCAGACTATGCGGAGGCGCACCTCAACCTGGGCAATGCGTTGACGGACCAAGGGAAACTGGACGATGCGGTTGCCTGCTACCGTCGGGCACTGGAATTGAAGCCGGACTTTGCCGAGACACACAACAATCTGGGCATTGCGTTGATTCATCAGGGGAAGCTGGACGATGCGGTTGCCTGTTATCGTCGAGCACTTGAACTGAAGCCGGACTATGCGGAGGCGCACAGCAACCTGGGCGTTGCGTTGATGGACCAAGGGAAGCTGGGCGAAGCAGTTGCCTGTCACCGCCGGGCGCTGGAACTGAAGCCGGAGCATGCCAAGGCACACAACAACCTGGGCATTGCGTTGAAGGACCAGGGGAAGCTGGATGAAGCGGTTGCTTGCTACCGCCGCGCGTTGGAACTAAAGCCTGACGTGGCCGACGTACACAGCAACCTGCTCTTTACACTCCAGTATTTCGCACGCATAGCGCCGGCAGTATTAGCCGAAGCCCATGCCGAGTACGAGCGCCAGCACGCCACTGCATTACGGGCGACTTGGAACCCGCACGACAATGTTCGCGATCCCAAGAGAAAACTGCGACTGGGCCTGGTCTCGGCCGATTTCGCGGCTCACCCCGTCGGTTATTTTCTAATTCGCGTCTTGGAAAACCTCGACCCTAGCGAAGCTGAGCTCGCGTGCTACTCCGGTCGGCGGAACCCAGACGATTTGACCGAACGTTTCCGAGCGACTGCAACCATCTGGAGGAACGTTGTTGGGCTGAGCGATGCCCGGTTGGCAGAGCAAGTTCGCGCGGATCAAATCGACATTCTTTTCGACCTCGCAGGACACACGGCGCATAACCGCCTGCTGGTCTTCGCTCGCAAGCCGGCGCCGATCCAGATCAGTTGGATTGGCTACGAAGGGACGACCGGTCTGACGGCGATCGATTATATCCTTGCCGATCGCCAAGTCATTCCGATCGGCTCGGAGCACCATTATGCGGAGCAGGTGCTCCGCATGCCGAACGGCTATTTATGTTACGATCCGCCGGCCGCGGCGCTTCCCGTTGGTCCATTGCCGGCCTTGGCGAAAGGATTCACGACGTTTTGTAGCTTCAATAATCTGTCCAAGATTACGCCCCAGGTGGTGGCCGTCTGGGCAAAGATCCTACGCAGGGTGCCGCAGTCGCGGCTGATTCTGCAATACAAGGGGCTCGGCGACGAAATCGTCAAGGACCGCTATCAGGCGGCTCTTTGCCGAGTGTGGAGTCGATGAGGGGCAATTGGATTTGCGAGGCCCGACTTCGCATGCCGATTACCTGGCGACCTACGGACAAGTGGATATCGCGCTCGATCCTTTTCCGTTCACCGGCAGCACCATTACCTGCGAGGCGCTCTGGATGGGCGTGCCGGTAATTACCTGCCCGGGCGAGACGTTTGCCAGCCGGCACGGACTCAGCCACCTATCGAACGTGGGTCTGACGGAGACGATTGCCCGCGACTTGGACGAGTACGTGGAACTGGCGGTTTCTTTGGCAGGCGACCTGCCGAGACTTGCTAACCTGCGGGCGGGCTTGCGGCAGCGGATGGCTGCCTCGCCCCTTTGTGATGGGAAGCGATTTGCGACCGATTGGATGGCAATGCTGCGTGGCGTGTGGGAACAGTGGACCGGATAGCCATTGGAGCCGACCCGCCCACCGTGTTGGGTAAATCTCGACAGGATGCTGCTGCGTTAGAGCTCGTCCCTCATGATCAGCGTTGCTCCCGGCGCATGGCGAGAATTCGAATTTCCCCGCGCCCGCCGCAAAACCGTTGCCGCCCCTCACCGTCGAGAGGAGGCGGCAATCCTCTCGGCGGCTCACCAAACACGTTGCCAAAAGTCAACGCGTTCACCCCTGGGAGTGCTGAACGATTCATTCTTGGGCTGGCGGCTTTTGTCTCACGCTTGTCCAGATTTGGGACTGGGGGCAAAATTCTCTGGGGGGCCGCGGCAGCGTCCTTTTATGAGGACGTGTGTGGGATTTCCGTCCATTTTTTGGAAAAACGCCAGACCGACCGCTGCGAGCGACCCGCTGGACATGCGGCCTGCCTTGCGGCCTCGACCGCGCCCCAAGCCCTATAGGCGTGGGCTTGCGATCAGATTCCGCTGAGCGGGCACGTATTGAGGTACCCGATTTGCAGTGTCAGCGGATCCCAAGTCCTGGCCCGGTAAAGGGGCGCGACGAACCAATAAAATAAAAAAAATATTTGACGGCGGGATTTGTCACCGTTATGATGCGAGCCATCTCCTGGTGGGGCGGCATTTCTTAGCCAGGCGGGCCAGGCAACTTTTCTCGTGTTTTTGTAACCTTTGCACTAATCGCTACTTTGATGAGAAAAGGCACGCTCTTGCCCAAGCGATTCGCCCGTCTGAATGTCTTTGCCTGTTGTTCTGCCAGGAAATTCGATCACCAAGTTCCGTGCTAACAGGTTCCCTGCGCGCTTCGTTCTCGTTAACCCCAGAACTGAATTGACCAGCCGCAAGTCGGCGCAGTTTCCAAAAGGTAAATACGCATGTTTTTTTCCCGTCGGGACAAGAACGATCGTCGTGACAATCCGCAGTCCGTCGATCCATCCGCGAATCCGAACGCATTTGACCTGCCTGTTACTGATCTGCCAGTAACGGAACCGGTCTCGCGCAGTTCCCTGTGGGGCACTGTGATGCGCAGTCTGTTGAGCCTGTTCAGTGCGGCCAAGAAACTGCTGATGGGCGCGACAAGCAAACGGCGCACGCGGGGGGCTGACAGTTTCCGGTTCTTCGCCGGGATGACTCCGCCCGAGTATCTCGAACCGCGCGTGATGCTGACGCACACGGACTATTGGACCGGTAATAACGTGGCTACGGACGTCAACTGGAACGATGCGAACAACTGGGCCACCACGCCCGGCGGCAGCACGACGATCACACCGTCGGCCGGCGACGACCTGGTGTTTCCGGCCACTGGGGTTGCCTCGTTCCTCACGAACAATAACTTCACTACCGCTAGCGGTGGCACGACGTTTGACTCGATCACGTTCCAGGGTGGCGGGTACACGGTCACGGAAACGGCGACCGATACGATCCAGGTTGGATCGGGTTCCACCAATCCCATCACCGCCAACTTCAGTATCCTCGACACTAGCACGACCGGCACCGATGTGATCACCGCCAATGTCACGCTCGAGGCGGCTGCGACCTTCAGCGCGGCTTCTGGCGCCACGCTTGACTTGGGTGGCGGCACCGCCCAAACAACAACCTTGAACAACTTTGCCGCTCACCATCAGTGGCGCCGGCAATACCGAATTCAACAGCACGCAAGCCACCAGCGCCATCACCGGTGCCGGCGGACTTACCATGTCGGGCACCGGCACGTTGACCATCACCAGTGCCGACAACTACACCACCTCGACCACGATCAGTTCGGGCACGGTCAACATCCAGAGCACCACGGCACTGGGGGCCACCGCCAACACCACATCGATTGCCGCCTCTGGGGATCTGCAGCTTCAGGGAACGGTCGCCTTCGCGAATTCCGGAGCGATTACCGTTGCGCCCGGCGGCACCATCGAAAACCTCACCGGCACGAACTCCATTTCCAGCCCCATTATCCTTACCAAGGCCGCCGGCCAGGCAGCCAACTTCAACGTCGATAGCGGGTCGCTGAACCTGACCGGCTTGATCAGCGACAGTTCCGCCGGGACCGGCACCCTCGTGCTGACCAAAGGCGGTGCCGGACAGTTGACGTTGACCCCGACTGTCGCAAATACATTCGCCGGCGGAGCGACCATCACTGCCGGCGTGGTAAGTATCAATGCTGTCACGTCCACGCCTGCCAACGCCGCCTTAGGCACTACTGGCACCGTCACCGTGAACAGCGGCGCCACCCTTCAGTTAAACCCGGGCGCGGCAATCGCCTTGCCCAATCCGCTGAATCTTTCCGGTGCCGGTTTCTACGGTACGGGGGCAGTGATACATGCGGCCGGACAAAATGCTTCGCTTACTGGCGCGATCACCCTCAGCGGACCCACGGCCATCGCCGATAATGCGCTGGCCGCGAACACCCTGACCCTGACCTCAACCGCCACGATCAACAGCGGCGGCACGTCGAACAGCCTGACCAAACTCGGCTCCGGTACTTTGACGATTCAAAGTGCCAACTCGAACTTCACGTCCTCACTGATCATCGGCAACAACGAGGAGTATGTCGGCAATGTCACGCCTGGCGTCGTGGACATTGGCGGCGCCGCAGGCGCTGGGTAGTGCCGCTGGCTACACGGTCAACGAAGGGGGCTCCCTCGTGATCGACAATACGTCAGCAAACATTACTGGCCGAGTCAATTCCTCGGCTGGCATCACGCTCAACGCCGGTACGCTCTCCTTCGTTTCCAACGCCACGGGCACCAACACCGCCAGCGTTGGAACGATTACTCTGGGGCCGGGCACTTCGATCATCAACTCGACCGATACCGCCGGCGGCGGCACCGCGGCCCTGACCATCAACTCCTTGATTCGCGCCGCGGCTGGCGAAACCGTCAATTTCTCCGGCACCACGACCGCTCTGAGCACTAGCGGCGGAAACCAGATCAAGTTCACCAACGCACCGACGACGTTTACCACGAATCAAGGCAAGGTCATCCCGTTTGCCACCGAAACGGACACGGCTACCACGTTCAACGTTGCGGATCTGGTGGGCACTACTGCACCGTTCAACGTGGAGTCGCTGACCGCGGCTGGGTTCACGTATGCCACGAGCGTGCTCACGGCCAACGCCAACGGCCTCGACGTTGTCAAGCCCTCGTCGGCCTTGGCCGGCTCTCCGACTGCGAACACGACCATCGCGGCGTTGTTTCTCAACGGCAGCTTCGCCTCCACGCTCTCCGCCGGAGTGACTCTGAACATCCAATCCGGCGTCATTTTGGATACCGGCGCCAGCACCATTTCGGGCGGCACGGCGCTGAACTTCGGAACCGCCGAGGGCATCATCAGCGATGCCTCGGGCGCCACCACGACCATTTCGACCACCCCTATCACCGGCACGGGCGGCTTGACGGCGGCCAGCGTCGGCGCGTCTGCCGGCACCTTGACCTTCAGCGGTACGACAGGTAACCCCAACTTGTCCGGCACGGCCAGCCTGGACGGCGGCACGCTGACCGTGGCCAACGGCGGCGACTTGGGGACCGGCACGCTCCAACTCGCCAACGGCACGTTGGCCCCCAGCGCCGCGACGAATATCAACAACCCGGTCAGTCTGAACGGCGCCGTCACCATTGGCAGTGGCACCAACATCGCCGTTACCTTCCACGGTGCGGTGACCATGGCGGGCAATAGCACGATCATCAACGGCGGCACCTCGAACGCCTCCGTGGTGACGTTTGACGGGGCTATCGGCGATGGCGGCAGTAACTACACCCTTTCGATCGGCGGGACTACGACAGCGACCACCGTCGCCCTCAACAATATTAACACTTACGGCGGCGGCACCGTGCTGGCCATGCTCGGGGTCGCTCCGGTTCTGTCGTTGGGCAACAGCAATGCCCTGGGAACGGGGACCCTGACCATCCAATCCGCGACGCCGACGATTGTCTCCACCGTCGCCGTGACGCTCCCCAACGCGGTCACACTCGATCCCGGGGTGAATGTCACCTTCTCCGCCAACAGCAACCCCATCACTTTCGCGAGCGCCGTCACGTTGACCGGCACCGCCACGATTACCGCCACCGCCACGGGCGGTATTTATTTCAATGGCGGAATAGCCGGTGCGACCGCCCAGAATTCAGGGGCGTTGACACTCACTGGCGCTGGTATCGTCCTTCTGCCCGCTGCCAGCACTTATGCCGATGGCACGACCATCACATCCACCGGTACGATTTCGGTCGGCAGCAACACCTCGTTCGGCACGGGTCCTCTGACGCTTACCGGCGGTGCGGCCGCATCGACGACCACGTTGGTTGCCACTTCGACGGTTGCGATGAGCAATTTCTTGACTCTCAACCCCCTGAATACCACCGGCAGTTTTACCTTTACCGGTTCCAATATGACCTTCAGCGGGGTGACAACTCTCGCCAATACTGCGGCCAGTATTCTTACGTTCAACAACTCGACGACGTTTTCCGGACCCATCAGCGGTGCTGCCACGACTGCCTTGACGCTAGCCGGAACGGGTACTTTGACGCTGTCCGGCGCCAACACGTTCACGAACACAGCCACAGCAGGTCTGACGCTGAACATGACCAGCGCGACGTTCGCGGGCTATCTCGGCACCCTGGTGCTCGGCAACTACACCGCCCTGGGGGCGACTGCCAACGCCGTCACCCTGACCGCCGGAAACCTGCAGGCGTCGGGCTCGAGCACGATCTTCGTTGGGAACGCGCTCACGATTACCGCCAGCGCCAATATTGGCTTCACCGGCTCGCAAAGCCTTACGTTTACCGGCGCAGCCACAACCGCCTCTGGCACCAACCTCTTTACGAACAATCTGGCCGCGGCCGGACTGGCGAGCGTGAGCGTCACGGCCGCCGGGACCGGTTACTCGTTAGCCCCGAGCGTGACATTGACCGGCGGCGGCGGGGCCGGGGCAGCGGCCAGCAGCACCCTGAAAGTGACCGGATCGAACGTCAGCGCTGCCGGCAGCGGTTACACGATCGCTCCGAGCGTGAGCTTGAACGGCGGCGGCGGCACTGGCGCTACGGCAACCTCCTCAAGCGCCATCAACACAGTTGTCGTCGGTTCCGGCGGCAGCGGCTACACGAGCATGCCCACCATCAGCTCGTTCGGCGCCGGCGGCTCGAGCGTCCTGTACACCGTCACCGGTGCGGTCAATACCATCAGTTACACGGACCTGGGGAACTATTATTACCAGCCCCAAGTTACGATCACTGGCGGCGGCGCCAGCAGCAGCGCTACCGCTACTGTTTCCGCCAACGTCAGCACAGGCTATTTCTCGGGCATTTCCGCGAACATTTACGGTGATGGCGGTTACACGCAAAACCTGTCCAATGTTCCGCTAACATTCACGAACGGTCTTGGTGTCGGTGGCGTGGCAGCCACGGGATATTTCAACACCGACAGTTTCGGCAATGTGACTATGTATTTGTCAACGCAGGGCAGCGGGTACACGTCGGCGCCGACCGTTACCGCGGTGGATCCGAACAACAGCGACTCTACCGCTTTCACGGTTGCCTTGCTCGACGTGGGCAACGTCACCCCCGCGACCGGCGGCAGCGGCTACACTTCCTTGCCCACGATCACGCTGATTGAAGGAAATCCCACGGCCGCTACTTCGTATCAAGGCTTTTCAACGGGCAATCAGTCTTTGAGCAGCAAGCTGACGGTAACGGCCGTCAATGTGACCAACGGCGGCAGCGGTTTCACGGGAACCGGAGTCACCTTCAATAACAGCGGCACGGGCTTCACCGCAACCGCAACGGCCTCCGACACCCTGGCGGTAACGGCCCTCACTATCACGGCTGCCGGCAGCGGCTACACGTCCATGCCAACGGTCCAATTCGACCTCGCCAACGTCAGCGGCGGCAGCGGGGCCGTTGCGACGGTCACCGGCGGCGTGAATACCGTCACGCTCACCAGCGCGGGCACTTATGCCACGCTCCCCTCGGTCTCCTTCAGCGGCGGCGGAGGTACGTTGGCGGCTGCCACCGCCGTCGGCAATTTTAATACGGTAACGTTCTCGGGCGGGATCGGCGCCGGCGTCTCCACGACGAACTTCATGGGCACCGGCACGACGGTGCTGACGAACGTGAATGCCATGGCCGGCACCGTCAACATCAACGGCGGCATCCTGGACCTTAACAGCGCCGGGACCCTGGCGGCCACCGCGTACACCGTGGATAACGGCGGCACGCTGCTGCTCGATAACACCGCCACCGCGACCACCCACCGTTTGGGAGCCTCCACCAACCCAACACTGGCCCTCAATGGCGGCAACTTCCGCATCCTCGGCAATTCGAGCACCGCGGTTGCGGAAACCAGCACCAACGCCTTGACGCTGGGGGCCGGCAGCATCGGCGGCGCTTCGACCTACCTCTCGGTGGACCAAGGGGCGAACGTCGCGGTGTCGTTCAGCACCATGACCCGGTCAGCCGGCAGCGGCGCCACCATCGACTTCCAGGACACCGGTTCTACCGGGACCAATACCCTGGGGAATGCCAGTGGCACGAACAAGATTACCTTCACGACGACGGCCCCGGCGACGACCCCCAGCTCCGGCCTTACGGCGATCCTGCCGTACGCCACCTACAACGGCGCCAGCGATTTTGCGACCTATAATTCGACCTTCGGTATTGTCGGCTACCTCAAGAACGGCGGGACGTATGTCTCGGCCGTGACTGGCGCCGCCGCGACTGCCAACGTACAGAAGACGGCCAATGAAACGGTCAGCACGAGCACGACGATCAACAGCCTCTCGTTCAGCGGCGGCGGCACCATCAGCCTGACGATCGCCAGCGGCGTCACCCTGACGGTTACCAGCGGAGCCATCCTGACTACTGGCAGCACCACGGTCACCATCACCGGCGGCGGCATGCTGGCCTTGGGCGAAGGCATCATCCAGACGGCCTCCGGCTCAAGTCTGACCATCAATAGCAGCAATGCCAGCTCCATCGCCACTTTGTTCCCGATTTTGACGGCAACCAACGTCACGTTCTCCGGCGCCGGCTCGGTGACTTTGGACTCGCCCACCAGTATTGCGACTTCAACCGCCCTGAATAGCGGCACGCTGATCGTCAACAACCCGTTGGCCGTCGGCGGCACGCTGATTCTGAACGGGGGCACGCTCCAAACCGCGCTTTCCGGCGGCCTGGACTTGACCAACGCCCTCACCCTGGGCAACAGCAATATCACGCTCGGCAACAACGGCAACCCGTTGGTCTTCACCGGCGTTCCGACTTTGAGCGGCAACCAGGTCACCCTCAACACGCCCACATCCTCGGACGCGTCGACCTTTACGGGTATCATGACGGGAACCGTCATCTACCTGAACAAGAGCGGCAACGGCACGCTTTATCTCACCGGGTCCAATAACTTCGCCGGCGTGGTCAACATCAATAATGGCACTGTCAACGCGCAGCAAAACCTGGCACTCGGTACGAATGCCAATCCGGCGGTCATAGCCAATGGCGCGATGCTCCAGATGCAAGGCACGATGACCGGCCTCACCAAACCGCTGGTTCTCAACGGCGGCACTGGTTTGCAATGGGTCTCTGGCGCAACGGCCGTTGAATCCAACGCCATCCTCTTGCAAGCCAACACCACGATCAACGTGCCCGGCGGCGGCGTGCCAGGAACATCGGCCCTCTCTCTCTCCGGCATCATCAGCGGTCCGGGCGGCATTACGAAGACCGGCAACGGCCAATTGACGCTATCGGCGCAACACGTTTTTTGGCCCCACGGCCATCAATGCGGGCGTGGTCGAAGCCACCACTTCTGCCACGGCCCTGGGCGCCATTACCGGCGGCGTCACGGTCAGTAGCGGCACCACGCTCCAAATGAGCACCGCCCTGACCTATGTGGGGTATCCGCTGACCGTCAGCGGCAGCGGCTTCGGCAGCGTCGCCGACGTGCTCAACTCCCGCGGCGCGTTCAACAACATCGGGGCGGTTGCCGTCGTCTGGACGGGCAATATCACCCTGGCCGGCAACACCACGATCGGAAACACCAACACCACCGGCACGTTGGTTATCGACGGTATCGTCAGCGACGACGGCCCGGTCGCCAGCGCGAGCGTTACGGCGGGCGGCAGCGGCTATACCTCGGCGCCGAACGTAAGCATCTCAGGCGGCGGCGGCAGCGGAGCAACGGCGGTCGCCACCGTCTCCGGCGGCGTGGTGACCGGGATCACGATCACCAGCAACGGCAGCGGCTACACTTCGACCCCCACCATTACGATTGGCAACATCACCAGCGGCGGCGGCTCGAGTGCAACCGCGACGGCCGTTGCCTCAGCCTCGCTGACCAAGATCGGCACCGCCACCGGTGCGGTGACTTTAGCCGCGGCCAGCACGTTCGGCGGCAACGGCGGTAACCTGACGGTCGTCGCCGGCAACCTCACCTTGCAAGGGGCCAATGCTTACACCGGCGCTACCACCGTCGGCACCAACACCGGCAATGCCGCTGCCAGCCTGAACCTGACTGGTTTGGGCACGATCCTGAACACATCCAATACGATCACGGTCAACTCGGGCGCCACGCTGACCCTGGACAACCAGACCGGCGGCGTGAACGTAGCCAACCGCCTGGGCGGCAAGAACCTGACCTTGAACGGCGGCAACCTGACCTTCATCGGCAACAATAACGTTGGCTTCCCGGCGGTCGAATCTCTGGGAACCGTCGCGATCGCTTACGGCACTCCGTTTATCACTTCCCAGAGCGGTACCGCCGCTAACGTTCCCACGAACACGCTCTCGATCGCCAACCTGACGCGGGCGACCGGCACCTCGGCCACGTTCCTCGGAAACGTTGCCGGCGCATGGCGCCTCTAACCTGGGCACCTCCGCCAACCAGATCATTCTTAAGCAAGTCAACGGCCGGCTCCTTCCAGCGCGATGTTCGACACCGGCGTGGTGACGCAGGTCGCCGGGCTGGTGGGAGGAACCGGGTACGTCCAAGGCTCGACGACGGTTACTTTCTCCGCGCCGCCCGTGGGCGGCACGACCGCCACGGCGACTGCCACGGTAACGAGCGGGGTCGTGACCGCCATCACCCTAACCAGTCCGGGCAGCGGCTACACCGCGACCCCGACGATCACCATCGGTGGCGTTGGCACTGGGGCCAGCGTCACTCCCATCATGGGCCTGCTCGGCTGGGCGACCGTCGGTGGCACCGCCGCGCTCGATGCCGACTTCGCCACCTACAACACGGCCAGCGGCCAGATCACCGCCACCGTCACGGTGGGCGGTAGCGGCTACACCTCGGCTCCGACCGTAAGCTTCTCGGGCGGCGGCGGCACCGGAGCAACGGCGACTGCCACTTCTCCGCCGGCGCTGTGACCGGGATCACGTTCACGAATTTCGGCAGCGGTTATACCTCTGCCCCGACGGTCACCTTCAACAACACCGGCACCGGCGGGACGGGGGCGACCGCTACGGCCGCCAGCCTCTTCGGCGGGTTGGTCCCTCTGGCCTCCGGAGCGTACACGAGCTCGCTCACCACTGCCACGTCTTCGTCGATCGTGAAATTCGCGACGACTGCAACGACGACCTTGTCCGGCAACGTCAACGTCGGCGCAGCTATCGTCGCCGTCGGCGCAACGACGGGCATCGCCGAGGCGGGCTACACCCTGAACGTTGGTGTCGCGCCGGGCATCGTTGGTTCGGTCGCCAGTTCGACCGTTACGGCGGGCGGGAGCGGCTACACCTCGGCTCCGACCGTGACCTTCGGCGCCCCCGGCGGCGCCGGCACAACGGCGACGGGCAGCGTCACGCTATCCGTGGCTACCATCCCCGTTGCTATTGGCGGCGCCGGTTACACGGTTGCCCCGACGGTCGTCTTCACGGGTGGCGGCGGCACGGGCGCCACCGCGACGGCGGTGCTCGGCAGCGGCGGCACAGCGGGCCAGGTCGTGAGCGTCACCATTACCAACGCCGGCAGCGGCTATACCTCGATCCCAACCGTCACCTTCAACAACACCGGCACCGCCGAAACCACGGCGGCCACGGTTGGCACCGTGACGGGTACCGTCACGGGCATCACCATGACGAGCACCGGCAGTGGTTATGCCTCGGTTCCGACGGTCAGCTTCACGGGTGGCGGCGGCTCGGGCGCGGCCGCGACTGCCCTCATCAGCGCGGCCGTCACGGCAGGTGGCAGCGGCTACACCTCTGCCCCGACCGTGGCCTTCAGCGGACCCGTCAACGCCGGTGTTGTGGCGACGGGCACCGCCACGCTATCGGTGGCAACCATCCCCGTTGCGACCGGCGGCGCCGGTTACACGGCTGCCCCGTCGGTCGTCTTCGCGGGTGGCGGCGGCACGGGGGCCGCCGCGACGGCGGTGCTCGGCAGCGGCGGCACGGCGGGCCAGGTCGTGAGCATCACCATTACCAACGCCGGCAGCGGTTATACCTCGATTCCCACCGTCACCTTCAGCGGCGGCGGCTTCACCACGGCGGCCACGATCACGGCTGGCACCGTGACGGGCGCGGTGACCGGCATCACGATCACCAGTAGCGGCAGCGGTTATACCTTGGCTCCGACGGTCAGCTTCACGGGTGGCGGCGGCACGGGCGCGGCCGCGACGGCCGTTCTTGCCTCCGGCGGCTTCGCGCCGATCTTCACCGCCGGACCCAACGCCGCAGTTGTGACAACGATCAGCGGCGGCTTCGTGAATTTGGGGAACAACGAAGGCGTCATCACCGGCGGCGGCACGGCCGCCGGAACCGTCATCAGCAGCCAAATCACGGGCAGCGGGGGCCTGGATCTGGCGGCCCTGCAAGGCTTCTCGGGTAGCCTGACTTCGCTTGTCGGCAATACCGAAAGCGGCGCGGTTTACCTGAATGTGGGGTCGACTACGGTGGCCAACGGCGGCGACCTGGGAACCGGCGCGCTGACGTTTGTCAACCCGAGTTTGGCGGGCGGCGGTTCCTTTAGCAACGCAATTACCCTCGCCGGCACTCCCACGATCGCTACCGCCTCGAACTTCCACGGCGCGGTCACCCTGGCCAGCAACAGCACGGTTACCGACACCGGCAATACCATCTGGTACGGCGCGATCAGCGACGGCGGTAATGGCTATGCCCTGACAATCGCCGGCGGTGGCACCACGGCGATCGACAACGCCAATACGTATTCGGGGGGTACCTCCATCAATACGGCCGGGGTCCTCACCGTGGGCAGCACCACCTCGCTTGGCTTGGGACCCGTTAATGCTGTCGTCGCGGGCGTGTTGTCGATCACCCCCAACTCCGCCATGACGATCGCCAACAACTTGACCCTTTCCTCGGCAACGACCGGCTTGACGATCGGCACGGGGGGCGCCGTTGTCTTCTCCGGCACCGTGAACGTGACCGGCACCGCGACGATCACCGGCACCAACACCGGCGGCACCACGTTCAACACCCTCACCGGGCCTGGCACGGTGACGCTGGCCGGGGCGGGGACCATCATCCTGCCCAATTCCAATACCTTGACGGGCGGCGTCACCATCACCAATACCGGCGTGATCTCCGTGGGCAGCGCCAGCGCGCTGGGCACCGGTGTGCTGACCTTCAACGGCGCCGGCTTCCTGTATAACTCGGCGGGGTCTACTCTCACGATCACCAATCCCGTGGTCCTGGGTGGAGCCGCGTCCTTCAGTGGTAACAGCGCATTCAACTTCACCGGCCCGACCTACATGACGGCCGCCGCCACGATCAACGCCCTCAACGCGGTCACCCTCAGTTCTCCGATCGTCAGCAGCGGGGCCAATACCTTGACCCTCAACGGCACCGGCACGATCAATTTGTACGGGCCGAATACGACGAGCGGCGCCGTCACGGTGAACATGTCTTCCAACCTGTACAACGGCACGTTAGGCCTGGGGAACGGCTATTCGCTGGGTAGTGGAGGCGTGACTCTGACGTCGGGCAACATTCAGGGCGGAAACGAGGCCGGCAGCGTCGGGCTCACGATCCCCAACGCGTTGACCATCAGCGGTACCGTCGCCGCCGGGACCGCCAACCTCATCGGCTTCACCGGCAGTCAGAGCCTCACCTTCAGCGGCGCCGTCACAACCACGGCGTCCGCCACGCAAACCTTCTCGAACACGAACTCCGCGGCGGTAACCTTCGCGGGCGTCATCGGCGCCAATGCCACCACAACCAACTTCGTGGGCACCGGCACCACCGTGCTAACGGCAGCGAACACGTTGGCCGGCAGCGTCAACGTCGACGGCGGCATCCTGAAGCTCAGCGGCAGCGGTTCGTTGGCACAGGTGGCCACGAATACCAACGCAGTCCAGACGATCACCTTCGGTGGAACCGTCACGGGCGGCACGTTCACGCTGACTTTCAACGGCGCCACCACGACCGCGATTACCTGGAGTAACACCGCTGCGACCCTGCAGGCCAATGTCCAGGCGGCGCTTAACGCGTTGTCAACCGTCGGCACCAATAATTCCTTCGTCACCTCCGCCGCCAATCCCACGGTGACCTTCGTGAACGCCTTGGGCGGAGCCGCCGTGCCCGTAATGGTCGCCACCAACGTGAGTCTTACAGGGACTACGCCCACGGTCACCGCAGCCACCACCACGGCCGGCCTCTCCCCCATCGTCGTCGGCACCGGCGGCACCCTGACGCTGGATAACGGCGCCGTCAACAACAATAACCGCATCCTCCCCACCGGCGGCGCGCTGACGGACTACGTCATCACCGCCGGCGGCTCAGGCTATGCCGCGGGCTCGACCGTCACTTTCACTCTCGGCGGCGGCAGTACCCAGGCTACTGGGACGGCAGTCGTCGGCGGTAACGGCGCGATTATTGGCATTAACATCACCAGCGCCGGGGCAGGCTATACTTCGGCCCCGACCATCGCGTTCACGGGGGGCAGCGGCACCGCGACCGCGACGGCCAGCATCGCTCCACTTTTGGGCGTTTCGGGCGTTACCTTCACGCCGGGCTCAGGCTATGCATCGGCCCCGACCGTCACTTTCAGCGGCGGCGGCGGCACGACCCAGGCCACTGGGTCGGCCATCATCTCCGGTGGCCAGGTAATTGGCATTGTCATCGCCACGGCAGGTGTAGGTTATACCTCGGCCCCGAGCGTCGCCATCGGCCCTGCCGGCGCTTCTACGGTAGCCACCGCGACGGCGACCCTCGGTCTTTCGCTGGCGCTCAACGGCGGCACGTTGAATTTGCTTGGCACCAATGTGGCGTCTACCAGCACCACTCAGACCGTCGGTTCCGTCCTGCTCGGCAACGGCGGCATGGGCGGCGCTTCGACGATTGCCGTTACGCCGGGCACCGGCGGCACGGCCACATTGAGCGGCGCCGGTTTGAACCGCCTCGCGGGGTCGGGGGCCACCGTCAACTTCAGCGACGGGAACAACGGAGCCAGCCTGGGCAGCACCGCCGTCATCGCTTTCACGACCACACCGACGTTGACCGGTAGTGTTCTGCCCTATGCCACGGTGTCTACGTCGGCGGGATTGGAGCTTGCGACGTACGCCAGCGGGAGCATTCAGAAATATTCCGCCGTCAGCGGCAATTCTTATGCTTCCTCCATCAGCTCGTCGGTCGGCAGCGTGACCGTCACGGCGGGCGGTGTCGGCTACACCTTGGCTCCGATCGTGACCTTCAGCGCCACCGGTCGCCGGCGGAACGACCGCCACGGGAACCGCGACGATTTCCGGCGGCGCCGTGACGGCGATTACGATCACCAACGCCGGCAGCGGTTATACCTCGGCCCCGACGATCAGCTTCAACAACACCGGCACCGGCGAAACTACGACGGCCGCCGCTACGGCCTTCATCGGCCTGGTTAGCAGCACGGCCATCACGGCGGGCGGCAGCGGCTATACCTTGGCTCCGACCGTGGCATTCGGCGTCTCCGACCAGCGGCAAGACTGCCACGGGCACCGTCACGCTATCCGTGGCCAGCATCCCGGTTGCTACCCCCGGCACCGGTTACACGGCTCCCCCGTTGGTCGTCGTCACCAGTACGGGCACTGGCGGATCGAATGCCGCGGCCAGTGCCACCCTTTCCTTGACGACCGGGACATCCGGCATCACGATCAGCAACGGCGGCAGCGGCTATCTTGCCGTCCCTACGGTCGTGTTCACCGGCGGCGGTGGTACGGGCGCAGCGGCGACCGCCTCTCTCACTAGCGGTGTCGTGACGAGCATCAGTATTACCACCGGCGGCAGTGGTTACACCTCGATGCCGACCATCTCGTTCACGGGGGGCGGCGGATCGGGCGCCGCGGCGACCGTCACAACGGGAACCGTGACCGGAGTCACCATCACCAACAGCGGCAGCGGTTATACCTCGATGCCCACCGTCACGTTCAGCGGCGGCGGCTTCGGCTCGGCGGCCACGGTTGGCACCGTGACGGGCATCGTCGCGGGCATCACGCTGACCAGCGCCGGCGGCGGTTATACCTCGGCGCCGACGATCACTTTCACCAATACCGGCACCGGTGGCTCGGGCGCGGCCGCCACGGCCACCGTCAACTTTGCCGCCAGCTCCGCCAACGTCAACAATTCGACGGCCAGTGCCAGCGACTTTGCCGGCACGCAAACCGTGAATTCTCTCACGTTCTCAGGCGGCGGCGCGGTAACCCTCACGCTCACTGGCACCTTGACCGTCACCAGTGGGACGATTCTCGTCACCAACAATACGCAACTGACGATCCAAGGCAGCGGGACCCTGGCGCTGGGTGCTGAAGGCAGCATCATCGTGAACGGGGACGGCTCCACCGTCATCGAATCGAGCGCGGCGGTGATTTCCGGCACCAACCTGACGATCGCCGGCGGCGGCAGCGTGACCCTGAACGGCGTGAACAACTTCGGCACCGGCATGACGGCGCTGAACGGCGGCAGCTCGCTGACCATCGGCACCACGACCTACAACGTGGCCATCAACGCGGCCCTGGGCAGCGGCACCTTGATCCTCAACAGCGGCACGCTCGAAACCACGCTCAGCAATGGCCTGGTGCTGCCGAACGCCCTGACGATGGCCAACAGCATCCTCACGCTGGGCGGCAACGGCAACGCACTGACGTTCATGGGCGCCAACTCCATGAGCGGTTCGGTGGTGACGTTGAACATCCCCACCAGCAGCGATTCGACGATCTTAACCGGCAACGCCACCGGGGCCGTGTTCCTGACCAAGACCGGCAGCGGCACGTTGACGTTCGATCCCGTGACTACGACTTCGCTCACCGGAATAACGGCTACTCTTGCGAATGGCAGCGCTGCCGTCACCGCGTCGTCGACGACCGGCCTGTTTGTGGGCATGAGCGTAACGGGAACGGCTATTCCGGCAGGGGCAGTAATCGCCGCGATCACCTCGACAACGGCGTTTACGCTCTCGGCCAATGCCACGGCTGCTGAAACGACCGAGGCGGTTACGTTCGGTTCCACCAACTCTTTTACCCTGTTCAATATCAACCAGGGCACCGTGGTGGCAGGGGTCGGCTCGAACGCCACGGCACTCGGTTCGGGCAGCGGCTCGGCCGTGGTCGCCAACGGCGCCAAGCTGCAACTCGCGCAAGGCGTCGTGACCTACGACAAACCGCTGGTGCTTAATGGCGGCACCGGCTTGCAATGGCTCGGCGGCGGCACCGGCGCTGCCATCCTGGGCGCCTCGGGCTTCCAAGGAATTCTCCTGCAAGCCAATTCCACGATCGACGTCTCGGCTGGCTCCTTGCAGTCGCTCGGCTTCCTCAGCGGTCCGGGTGGTCTGACCAAGACCGGCGCCGGCTTCCTGTCGGTCGCCGGCACTGGGGCCAATCCCTACTTCGGCGGCACCACGGTCAGCGGGGGCATCCTGGAAGTGGACAACTCCGCGGCGAGCGTTATAGCTCTGGGCCAGCTCGTCAACGGTGTTACGGTGAGCAGCGGGGCCTCTCTGCAATTGAATCCCACCGTAGCCTCCACGTACCCGTATGCTCTAACCATCTCCGGCAGCGGCCTTGGCGATCTGGCGAGCAGCAACCTGCTGCTGGGCCGCGGGGCGCTTAACTACGTCTCCGGGACGGCGAACATCTCAAGCACCTGGCCGGGCAACATCACGCTGGCCGGCAATACCACCTTCAATAATTCGTCCGCCGCGGGCTCTGGTACCCTGACCATCAGCGGCATCATCAGCGACGACGGCCCGGTCGCCAGCGCGAGCGTTACGGCGGGCGGCAGCGGCTATACCTCGGCGCCGAACGTAAGCATCTCAGGCGGCGGCGGCAGCGGAGCGACCGCGGTCGCCACCGTCTCCGGCGGCGTGGTGACCGGGATCACGATCACCAGCAACGGCAGCGGCTACACCTCGACCCCCACCATTACGATTGGCAACGTCACCAGCGGCGGCGGCTCGAGCGCGACCGCGACGGCCATTGCCTCGGCCTCGCTGACGAAGGTTGGCACGGGGGGCAGTACCGGGACCGGCATTGTCCTGGCCGCGGCCAACACCTTCGGCTCCAACGGCGGCAGCCTGACGTCCAGCGCCGGTTTGCTCACGGTGCAGTATCCGCAGGCCTACACCGGCGCGACTACGGTCGGCACGACGGCCAGCATGTCGCTGACCTTCCTGGGGAGCCTTCCGAGCACCTCGGGGATCACCGCCAACACGGGCGGCACGTTGACGTGGGACAACAGCACCACGGCCAGCGTGGCAAATCGTATTCCCACCTCGACGCCAGTTAGCCTGAACGGCGCCAACTTGACCTACATCGGCAATAACAACATCGGCTTTGTTTCGACCGCCACGCTGGGAACGGTCACCCTGTTGGCCGGTAACAACGTGATCACCTCGGGGCCCAGTGGCACCGCGGTTCTAGGCGTCAACTCCATGTTGACCATCGGCACCCTGAATCGGAATGCCCCCGACGCGACCGTCACCTTCACGAACACGCAAATCGGCGCCACGATCGGCAGCCTGGCGAGCCAGGTGGTCATTACGAATACTGCGACCGGCAGCGGCTCGTCCAGCGCCGCCCCGATCAGCGTTACCAACGGCGTGATCCTCCCCTATGCCAGCGTGACCGGTAATAACAGCCTCGTCGACATTGGCAGCCAGGGGTCCATGTTGAACCTTGCCGTGTTCAGTGGCGGCAGCGGCTACACTTTGCCGGGCATCAATATCACCGGCGGCGGCGGTACGGGGGCCGAGGCGGCCGCCACGGTCGCGGGCGGAATCATCACGGCGATCACGATTACCAGTCAGGGCTACGGTTACACTTCGGCTCCTACGGTCACCATCACCGACAGCAACGGCGGCGCCGGATCCGGGGCAATTGTCACGGCCTCGCTTACCGGCAGCAACAGCATCGGGCCGTTCGGCGGTTACATCACCAGCCTGGCCGCTTCGACCAGTTCGAACGACGTCATCAAGGAGACCCTGAGCGAGAACATGTTCGCGAACGCTCAGATCGCGGGCCTCGTGCTGCAAAGCGGCACCATCGCCGGCACCACCGTGGCCCAATCCGGCTACACTCTCACGATCGGCAACGGCACGTTTGCTCCCGTGGTCTCGGGCGGTGGTAACAACAACGCGATCAACACCGGCCCGCTGCTGTTGAACGGCGAGGGGTTGCTCCTGTCGCCGGCCGACACGCTCACGGTCAGCAGCGTGGTCGCCACGGCCAGCACCGCGACCAGCAACGGCCTGGTCATCAGCGGCTCGACCACCCTGGGGGCAGCCAATGCCATCACGGGCAACACCAGCATCAACGGCGGCACGGTGACCCTCGGCTCGGCCGCGTCCATCGGCAACGGCAACCTGACGATTACCGGCACGACTACCCTGACGCCCAGCGCGGCGCTCACCTTCGGCACGGGCCAGACGCTGACGTTGAACAACGCGGCCCTGACGATCAGTGCCGGCGCGCCGATCACCTTCAACGGGAACGTTACGCTGAACGGCATCAACGTGGTGAGCAACGCGGATACCAGCGGCGTGTACTTCAATGGCGTGATCAGCGACGGGTCCATTCTCGGCCAGTTGAGCTTGCTCGGCGCCGGCGTGACCTTCCTGAACAACACTAATACCTATTCCGGCGGCACGATGATCGGCGCCGGCACCGTGGTCGTGAACAGCAGCAGCGCCTTCAGCAACAGCACCGCGGCCACCAACGTGCTGGCCTTCAACGGCAGTACCACGCTGGTGTCCGGAGGCACGTCCACGCTCAGCTTCAGCCAGCCGGTGTTTGTCACGGCGGCCACCACGTTGACCCTGAACGCCGTCAGCAACGCCAGCAGCGGGATCACCTTCACCAACAGCGAGTTCGCCTTGGTTGCCGCGCTCACCTTGGTGAACAACATCGTAGGGCAGACGCTCAGCTCGGGGGTGATTTCGGCGACGGTGACCATCCAGGGGAATGTCACGGACATCGGCGCCGCCCGCGCGGTGACGTACGAGGGCCCAGGCAGCTTGCTCCTATCCGGCACCAACACGTATGCCGGTGGCACGACGCTGGCCAGCCAAACTGCCGGCTATACCGCGGCTAGCAGCACCTACGGGACCTTGAGCCTGGGGAGCACCAGCTCGCTGGGAACCGGCACCATTACGCTGACCACCGGCGTGCTCAATAATGCCTACGGCAGCGCAGTGACCTTCAATAACCTGATCGTGGTCAGCAACGGTGCCGTGATAGGCTTCACCGGCGCCGCGTTGATCTTCAGCAACCCGTTCGCGGCCGCCATCACGCTGACGACCGCCGCCACGTTCCTCGTGGGGAACAACACCACGTTCAACGCCATCCTGGCGATCGCCACCTCTCCCACGGCGCTAACCCTGTCGGGCGTGCCGATCGTTTCGGGCGACGCCACGATCACGCCATCCGCCAGCAATACGCTCACGATTCAGCAGGCCGCGTTGATCGCGAACAACACAAACGTGTCTGTCACCGCCAGCGGCGGAACCTTGGCGCTCAATGGCGCCGGCGCTCTCCCCGTCAGCGGCACCGGGACCGAGACGGTGACCATCAACGAAGGGGCGAGCGTGACGCTGGACGACAGCAATGCCACCGTCAGTTCGAACTACAATGTCACCAACCGCCTGTCCGCGGTGGCGACCATGTCTCTGAACGGCGGCACCTTGAACTTCCTGGGAAGCAGCAGCAGCGTTCTGGCCGCGGCACAGACTCTGACGAGCCTGGCGCTGCTCAGCGGCAGCTCGACGATCTCGTCGACGAAGAACTCGGGCACCGCGGCCTTGACCATCACCACCCTCACCCGCAACAACGGCGCCACGGTCAACCTGGTCGGGGCCGACACGGCGCTGACCTCGGTCGCCGGTAACCAGATCATCGTCGGCACGCTGGGCACGGGAGCTTTGTCGACCACCGTGAACACGACCAATAGCCAGACCAACATCCTGGGTTATGCCTCGGTCAGCGGGCCGAGCTCGGCTTTCGACTTCGCCTCGTACAGCGCGACCGGGTTCACGGCTTTCGGCGGCTACAGCGCCGCGACCAATCTGAATTCGGTCAGTGCGAACGGTATGGACGTCGTCAAGGCGGGGACCGGCTTCACGACCAACCTGACCCTGACGAGCAACGAGACCGTCGCCGGCCTGTTGTTTGCCGGCAATAGCCTTACGATCAGCAGCAGCAACGGTTCGACGCTAGCCGTGGGCCTGCCCGTCGTCGCCGCGACGACGGCCGCCGGCGCGGTGCTGGTCAACGGCACCGGGGAAAGCATTTCCTCGAGCCTGGACTTCCCGGCCGGCGTGGAAGGGGTGATCAACACGAGCTCCGGTTCAAGCATCACCCTGGGCGGCACCATTATCGGCGACGTCGGTCTGACGATTGCCGGGGCCGGTTCGGCGACGATGTCCAACAGCAACGCCACCACCGGCACCGTGACGGGCGTGCCGCTGGCTATGGCTGGTAGCAGCTATACCGCGGTCCCGACGGTCACGTTCAGCGGCGGCGGCGCTACCACGCAGGCCACCGGTTACGCCGTGGTCAACGGTGGCAGCGTAACGGCCATAGTGATTACCTCGGGCGGCGTCGGCTACACGGCGGCCCCGACTGTCACTCTGGGCACGGTCAGCGGTGCTACGGCGGCAACTCTGGGGACGGTCACCTTCTCGAGCGGCAATTACCAGGGTGCGACGACGGTCAACACCTCGCTCACTTTGGGCGCGAACAACGCCATCCCGCTGGGGCTGGCGGAACAGACCGGCACGACCACAAATGCCAGTGCTTCCATCACGTCCCTGACATCGACCAGCAACCTTGCCGTGGGCATGCTCGTTTCAGGGGCAAACGTGCCGGCCGGAGCGTATATTATCGCGATCACCAGTGCGACGGCGATCACGATTTCGGCCAACGCCACGGCCTCGGCAGCGAGTCCCCTTTCCTTTGCCAACCTGCTCAACCTGACCAACGGCACGATCACGGCCAGGCGCCGCAAATCATCGGCAACCCCGTGAACTTCAACAGCGGCATCAGCAATCTGACGCTGACCGGCAGCAGCTTCACGTTCAATGGACTCGTCAACGCTCCGGTCGCCGGCGGCAACGTGACGCTGACGTTGACCAACAGCAGCGATACGTCGACGTTCTACGGGGCGATCGCCAACACCGTGGCGAACGTGACCAAGGCTGGCCAGGGCAAGCTGGTCTTGGCCGCCGCCAACGCCTATACGGGCGTCACGAACGTTTTGAACGGCATCCTGCTTGCGACGTCGACGGGCGCCACCTCTTACGGGGCTGGCGGCGTGATCGTGACCAATGGGGCGACGCTGCAGTTTCAGGCGCTCGAACCTCACCGCAGCGGCCACCCAGACCGGAAAACTCACGCTCGTCGGCAACGGTTTCTCAGGCACGACGGGTGCCTTGGAAATGATCGCCGGCGGCGCGAGCGCCAACACGATTTCAGGCGCCGTTTACTTGCTGGGCGACACAACGATCAGCGTGGACTCCGGCCAATTGACTTTGAGCGGCATTATCAGCGGCTCCGCCGCCTTGACCAAGATGGGGAGCGGCTATTTGGACCTAAGCAATGCCAACGTTTTCAACGGCCAAACGACCGTGAGCAACGGCATTCTGGAAGTCGGCAACGCGAGTGGCTTGGGAGCCATCACCGCCCCCGTGGTGGTCAACAACGGTGCGACCCTGGACCTCGCTGCCGTCGCCATCGTCGGCAAGCCGATGACGCTGAACGGCAATGGCTTCGGCGGTGTCCTGCCGGTGGGCGGTGCTTTGCAGCTCCCGCTGCCGCGCGGCACTTTGGTGGCGCTAGGCGCCGCCTCGAATACTGGCAACGTCACGCTCGGCACCAGCGACGTAGTGCTCAGCGTCGACGCCGGCGCACTCACGATCACCGGCATTGTCAGCGGCACGAATCTTACGGTGGTAGGGGCCGCAGCCAGCGCGCTGACCCTGAACGCCTCCAACACCTTTACGGGCGCGGTGAATGTCGAGTCCGGCACCCTGGTGCTCACCAACCAGAACGTCTACACGGGCACGACGACGATCGCCACCCAGTCGCAGTTGAAGGTCAACGGCTTTGGCGCGATCGGTACGGTGACGTCGTCCGGAACGCTCACCGGTGGTTCCACGACCTACAATCTCAGCGTGGGTTCCGCCATGACCCTGGACGACTCGGTCAACAATCTGCCCGACCGCATCAATCCCGCGTCCAACATCAGCCTGACCGCCTCCACGCTGATCCTGTCGGGCAATAGCAACGTGCTGGTCAACACGACTCAAACGGTGGGAACGGTCACCATCGGCAACGGCAACTCGGTCATCACCACCAACGGCGGCGCCGCTAACGGCGCGAGCGTGGCCCTCACGATCACCAACCTCGTGCGCAACACCGGCGGCACGGTCAACTTCACCTATAGCAACGCCGCGACCGGCTCGTCGCTGAATCAAGTGATTTTGAACGCCGTCAACGGCGGCAGCGTCAGCATGCGCGATGTACAACAATGAAATTTTCCCGTGGGCCTTCGTCAACACGAACGACTTTGCCACCTACACCTCGGGGACGGTGGCGCCGTTCACCAACTATGTGACGACCCTGGCCGCTGCCGGCTCGACGGATATCGTGAAGCTGACGGAAAGCGAAGTCGAGACGTCGAGCCAAACGGTCGGCGCACTCCTCTTGGCCGGCGGCAACATCACGCTCAACCAAGGCGGCTACACGCTCACCGTCGCCAGCGGCGCCATATTCACCGTGGCCAGCGACACCGTCACGGCCGGCAATTTGGCGTTCGGCGGCGCGGAAGGCATCGTGACCACCGCCGCGGCCCAGACCGTGACCATCAACTCGGTGATCACGGGGAGCGGCGGCCTGACGATCGCCGGCACGGGCGGCACCGCCTCGCTGAACGCGGCCAACAGTATCAGCGGCGTCAACTCGATCGGCGGTTCGGTCACCATCGGCTCCGCCGCGTCGATCGCCAGCGGGGCGATCACGATCACCGGCAGCGCCAACGCCACCAGCGGCGCCATCACCTTGCAAGTCGCCACGGGCGGCGGCGCGCTGACCTTCGGCCAGGCGCTGACGCTGAACAACGTCAACTTGACCTTCGGCAACAACGTCTCCGTGCCGATCACCTTTAGCGGAACCACCACGCTGGTCGGCTACGACACCCTGGTCATTACCGACACGGCCGGCGTCTACTTCAACGGCCAGATCACCGACGTCGGCAGCGGCAGTCCCGGCACGCTGGTTCTCAACGGGGCTGGAACCGTGTTCCTCACGAATTCCAACAGCACCAACAGCGGCGGCGGCGGCAGCAATCTGAACAATTACCTGGGAGGCACGGTCGTCGACATGACGGGCACGGTCGTCGTCAACGACAGCACTGCCTTCGGCACCAACACCAGCAGCCAAACGCTGGCCATCACCGCCGGCACGATCGTCGCCGCCGCCTCGTTGAGCTTACAACAGACGCTGGTGCTCAACGGCGCCGTTACCCTGAGTGCGACCAGCAGCGCCTATGGCATCACCTTCTCCGGCAATGGTGCGTTGACCGCGAGCACGACGATCACGGACAACGACCTGAGCACGGTGCTTTTCTCCGGCAACCTGAGCGAATTGGGCGGTCCTCGCCTGTTGACGATCGAAGGCCCAGGGACCTTGTCGTTGACGGGCACGAACACCTACACCGGCGGCACCACGCTGAACAGCACGGGCGCCGGTAACGTGGGCGGCTCGTACGGCACGTTGAGCTACAGCAACTCAAACGCGCTGGGGTTCGGCACGATCACGTTGACCACCGGCGTGCTCAATAGCGCGGTGCCCAATGGCTCCCTGACCAGCGTGACCAGTGCTGACACAACCGTGGGGGGCAGCGGTTACAGCCAGGCGCCAACCGTCAGCATCAATGGCGGTGGCGGCTCGAGTGCCACGGCATCTGCCACACTGGCCGTGACAGCCGTCACAATCACCGCCGGCGGCAGCGGGTATACCTTAGTTCCCACGGTCACCTTCAGCGCTCCTGGCACCGGGGTTACAGCCACCGGTACCGCCGTTGTCTCGAACGGCGTGGTTACGGCCATCATTATCACGAACATCGGCAGTGGTTACACCTCAATGCCGACCATCACTTTCGGTGCTGTCAGCGGCGCTTTCAGGGGCCACGGCGACTGCCACGGGTGCCGTGACCGCAGTCGCCATCACTGCCGGCGGCAGCGGCTACACCTCAACGCCGAGCATCTCCTTCTCGGGGGGCGGCGGCTCAGGGGCCGGTGCCCTGGCTTTCGTGGGAGCAACGTTCAGCAACCTGCTAGCTCTGGGGGCCGGTCCAACGGCCTTCACCGGCAGCAACCAAACCTTCAGCGGCGTGTACAGTTTGGCGGCTGCCACGACGGTCCTGCCGGCGTCCGGCACCACTGTCACCTTGAACGGCGAGTCCTTCGTCGGCGCCGCCACCACGCTGACCTTGTCCGGTGTGCCCCTGGTTTCCGAAAGCACGACCGTCAGCCCGGGTGGCAGCCTGGTCATCACGTCGCCGCTGGTCTACACGGCCGCGGTCGCCTTCACCTCGGTGGTCAGCGGCGGCACGCTGAATCTGCAAGGCAATGCCGGCCTGCTCGGCGCGAGCGCCTTTGCCGCGACGACCAACACCCTGACGGTCAACGAGGGAGCGGCGTTGACGATCGACAACAGCCAGGGGGTCAACCTTTACACCCGGTTGGCCAATGCCACCACACTGGCGCTCAAATGGGGGCACGTTCAACTACATCAGCAGTGCCAGCGGCCTGTCTGAGCAGAACATCGGCGCCGTGTCGCTGTTGAGCGGCAACTCGACGATCAACCTGACGCAAACGTCCGGCGGCACGACCCTGCTGAACAGCGCCAGCTTGACGCGTGGCGCAGGCGCGACCGTCGATTTCGTGGGGACCAATAACGACATCGGCACCAGCGGCAACCAGTTGGTCTTCCAGGCCGCGCCCACGCTGACCGGCACGACAGGCAACACGATCCTGCCGTACGCCTACGTAACCAATGGCCTGACGAGCACCTCGACCGACTATGCCACCTACGGCACGGGCGTCTTCCTCGATCGCTACGAACAACGGCGCCGCCGCCAACCAACTTGGTATTGCCCGGTTCGACAATTACAGCAGCGGCACCATCAACAGCGCGACAACGGGCACCGTGTACAAGATGACCGGCAACCAGACGGTGGCGACGGTGCCGGTGGTGTTCAATGCGGTGTTGATCAACGGCACCGGCTTGACGCTCAGCGGGCTAGGCCTGTACCTCTCGGGGGGAGGCTTGCTCACCACCGGTGGCAGCAATACGGTCTCGGTGACGTCGCTGGCGCTAGGGTCGACGGAAGGCATCGTGACCACCGACGGCAGCAGCAATACGACGACGTTGAGCAGCCGTATCCTGGGGACGGGCGGCTTGACGATCGCCGGCACGGGAACGTTGTCGCTCCCCACCACCAACGTCACCAACGGCAGCGTGATCAACGTGCCGTTGGCCATGGCCGGCAGCAGCTACACCGCGGCTCCGAGCGTGACCTTCAGCGGCGGCGGCGGCACCACGCAGGCGACCGGTTACGCCGTGCTCAGCGGAACCACGGTGGCCGCCATCGTGATTACCTCGGGCGGCTTAGGTTACACCTCGGCCCCGACCGTCGTGCTCGGCGCCGTGAGCGGTGCTACGGCGGCCACGGTGGGAACCGCGATCATCGGCACCGGCAACTACCTTGGCACCACCACGGTGAACACCTCGGTGACGCTGGGCGCCAACAATGTCATCCCGAACAATACGGTTCCAGTGTTTACGACCGGCACCTGGTCAACCGCCAGCACGACACTCACGGTGGCGTCGACACTCAACCTCTACGTTGGCATGCCCGTCACGGCATCAGCGGGTTTGCCAGCCGGCGCCTATATCGCCACGATCGCCAGTGCGACGAGCATCACGATTTCGGCCAATACTACGGCGGCAGAAGCAACGGCGCTTGCACTCACTTTTACCACCGGTCAGGTAAGCCAGGCCAGCACGACTACAAGCGGCAGTGCTTCTATCACAGGGCTGACCTCGACCGCCAGCCTTTATGTCGGCATGCCCATTTCAGGAACGGGTGTGCCGGCCGGAGCCTTTATTCACGCGATCAACGGTCCGACGTCCATCACGATTTCGGCCGCCGCCACGGCCGCCGGCACGTCAATCACCGTTACCAACGAGCTCAACCTGACCAACGGCACGATCACCAATAATATGGCGGCCAATACGCCGCTTATCATCCCGAACGCGGTGACCTTCAACCCAAATATCAGCAACATCGGCTTTGCGGGAACCGGCGGTTCCGTTCTGTTCGACAACCTCACGGTGGCTGCGGTAACGATGGCACAGGCGGGGGGCAACACGAACGTCACGATCCCCAGCGGCTTTACGGTGACCGTGGGGACGGCACAGAGCGTCGCTACGAACGTCATCCTGGCGCCGGGGGCGGTGACGAAGTTGGGCGCCGGCACCTTGGTGATCGCGACTGGTAACGCGTCGACGACCGTCACTACGGTCGAGGCGGGCATTGTCGTAGCCCAGGCCACCAATGCACTGGGGGTAGCAAACGCGAAGGCGAACTTCATCCCTGGCACCACGTTGCAGGTGCAGGCGATCACGAACGCCGCCGTGGCCCTGCCGGCCGTCATACTGACGATCGGTGGCACGGGTGCGTCTGTCACAACCGGCGCGATCGAGATGCTGGGTGGCGGCACGGGCGCCAACACCAGCGCAACCGTAAATACGTTGATCGGCGACACGCAGATCGGCGTGGACGTCGGGCAGTTGACGTTAAGCGGAATAACCAGCGGCGCCGCGGCGCTGACCAAGGTCGGCCTGGGCATGGCGTCCCTGGGCGGAGCCAACACCTACAACGGGTTGACGAACGTCAA
The DNA here is from genome assembly GCA_963807715.1 of uncultured Planctomycetia bacterium. Classification (GTDB taxonomy): domain Bacteria; phylum Planctomycetota; class Planctomycetia; order Pirellulales; family PALSA-1355; genus CAWECK01. Next base: position 598,770 of record CAWECK010000001.1, on the reverse strand, counting down.
CGTGGGCATGCTGGAGGCCACTGTAGGCGGTGGCTTGGGTGCGATCACGGCCGGCACCGTGGTGGCCAGCGGCGCGACCCTGGACGTTGCGGCCGCCACCGTCACCGGCGAACCGCTGACCCTCAACGGCACAGGCTTCGGCACGTTGCCCGGCGGCGGCGTGTCGGGCTTGCTCACGCCGCGCGGCGCGCCGAACTTCACCGGGGCCGGCACTTGGACCGGCAACATCCTCTTGAATACCAGCAGTGTGGCCATCGGCACCAGCGGCGGCAACAGCATCGTCAGCGGTGTGATTAGCGGCACCAGCGTCGCTTTGAACAAGGTCAACGCCAACTCGTTGACCCTCAACGGCGCCAACACGTTCACGGGCAGCGTGACCGTCAGCGCGGGGACCTTGGCTTTGGGCAACGCCAATACATACAGCGGCGCCACGACCATCGGCACCACGGCCACTTTGGACCTCGCCAATTTCGGTACCCTCCCGAACACCAGCGGTATTTCGGCATTCGCTGGTTCCACGCTGGAGCTCGACAACAGCGGCACCCTGCTGACCAGCCGCCTTGCCAGTACCGCAGGCATTACGCTCAACGGCGCCACGCTGCAGTTCAACGCCAATAACAACCTTGGCGTGAACACGACCCAGACGGTCGGAACGATTACGCTGGCCAGCGGCCAGTCCACCATCAACTCGGGATTTACGGCGGCGCCGGTTACCGGTGCGACGTCCGTCATCACCAGTGGCGGCCTGAGCCGCTCCGCCGGCGCCACGGTCAACTTCCTCGGCGGCACGACCAACATGTCGCCCCTGGGGACAAGCAGCAACCAGCTTATCTTCAGCAACCTGGTGACCACGAGTTCGGGCACGGTGGGCTCCATCAACAGCGGGCTACAGTACCTCGGAAATCAAGGCAACATCCTGCCCTATGCCGAGGTCAACGGCGCGGCCGGCACCGGCGACTTCGCCACCTATGGAAGCAACGGCGTCGCCCCGTTCAACAACTATGCGACTCAGGTGTTCAGCACTACGGGAACGTTCAGCGCCAGTGCGGGCGATATCGTCAAGATCGATGCCATCGGCACCAGCGGGTACACGATCAACGCGGCCGCGAACCTGTCGATCGGCGCTTTGCTCTTGGTAAATGCCACAGTACCCAACTCCAACATTACGCTGAGCGTATCCGGCACGACGTCGACTCCCAGTTCGCTGACGGTGTCCAGCGGGCTCATCATGAACGAAAATTTGGGCACGGCCTCGAACATTTTCAGCGGAGGCGTGATCAACCTTGGCGGCGAAGGGATCTTGTTGCAAGACGACCTCGGAACGACTGCGTTCAATACGACCCTGAGCGGCAGCAATGGTTTGACGGTCGCCGGCCCCGGCACGTTGACGTTGGCGGCGGCGAACAGCATTACCGGGGCAACCTCGCTCAACCAGGGCGTCATCACCCTGGGCTCGGCCGCGTCCATCAGCAGCGGCGCCTTGACGATCACCAGCACCGGCACGACCACGACCTTGCAAGGGACGCAGGCCCTGACGTTCCCGCAGGCGTTCACCTTAAACAATGCCAACCTGACGTTCGGCAACACGGGCACCGTGCCGATCACGTTCTCGGGGATCGGCACGCTCGTCGGCAGCAACACGCTGACGATCACCAACACGGCGGGGGTCTATTTCAACGGCCAATTGACCGACGCCGGCAGCGGCAACCCTGGCAGCCTGATCCTGGCGGGTGCCGGCACGGTGCTGTTGAACGACGGCGGCACCAGCAACTACCTGGGCGGCACGCTCATCAACATGACAGGCACGGTCGTCGCTGGCGACAGCACGGCCTTCGGCAGCAACACCAGCAGCCAGACGCTGGGCATTACCGCCGGCACGATTGTCGCCGGTGCCGCGCTTACGCTCAACCAAGCGCTGGTCCTCAACGGCAGCTTCACCCTCAGCGGCACGAGCAGCGCCAACAACATCACCTTCGCGACCAATGCCCTGATGACGGCCGGTGTTACCTTGACGGATAGCAACCTGGGTACGGTGACGTTCTCGGGAAACATCGGCGAGGCGGCCGGTGCCAGGGCATTGTCGATCGCCGGCCTGGGCCAGTTGGCCCTGTCGGGCACCAACACCTACTCGGGCGGCACCACGGTGAACACGCTGACGGCCGGCAGTGCTTCGGGCAACCTGCTTGTGAACACAGGCGCCACCCTTAGCAGTCCCACCTCCAGCAACCCGCTCTACAGCAGTTCGCTGGGCAGCGGCACGTTGACCCTGACCAGCGGCGTGCTCGACGCCACGGGCGGGGCACTCACGTACAACAACGTGGTGGTGGTCACGACTGCCGGCCAGACAGTCCTTGCCGGCACGGCGATGACCTTCAACGGCACCATCGGTCTGGGGGCCGCAAGCACATTGCTCCTAAACAATGCCACGACCTTCAACGGCTTCGTCACGGTGGCCGCTGCGACCACGCTGACCCTGTCTGGCGTGCCGATCGTTTCAGGGACGAACACGTTCAGTCCTACCGGCAGCCTGACCCTGACGGCGCCCAGCAACTTCTTGACTAACAACTTTACCCTGGTCAACAGCGGCGGCACGCTGACGCTGAGCGGCAACGGCAGCATCACCGACACCAGCGCCGCCGACACCAACACATTGACGGTCAACCTAGGCGGCACGGTGACGCTGGACAACACGAGCACGAACATCTACAACCGTCTGCCCAGCAACTCAACGCTGGCGCTCAACGGGGGCACGTTCAGCTTCATCGGCACGAACGTGGCCAGTACTAATTCCACGCAGAACATTGGCGCCGTGACGCTGGGCAGCGGCAACTCGGTGATCAGCAGCACCCAGAACAGCGGTGGCTCGGCGATTCTGACCAGTGCCAGCCTGACTCGCACCGTTCGCGCACACGGTCGACTTCATCGGCGTCAACAGCGACCTCGGCAGCAATGGGGTGTTCAGCGCGGCGGTCGCCACCGGCGGCTCCGGCTACACCTCGGCTCCGACCGTGACCTTCAGCGCGGCGCCCGCTGGCGGCACGACCGCCACGGGCAGTGCCACGCTATCGGTGGCCACCATCCCGGTTGCTTCCGGCGGCGCTGGTTACACCTCTGCCCCGGCGGTCGTCATCTCGGGCGGTGGCGGCTCGGGGGCAACGGCGACCGCGGTGCTGGGCACCGGCGGCACGGCGGGCCAGGTAGTGAGCATCACCATTACCAACGCCGGTAGCGGCTACACCGCGATTCCCACCGTCACCTTCACCAACACCGGCACCGGCGAAACCACGGCCGCGACGATTGGCACCGTGACGGGCACCGTCACGGGCGTCACCATCAGCAACGCGGGCAACGGCTACGCCACGGCTCCGACGTACACGTTCGGCGCCGTCAGCGGTGCTACGGTCGCGACAGCGGGAACGGTCACCCTGGCGGGGAACCAGTTGATCTTCACGTCCGTGCCCACGCTGACCGGCACGACCGGCAACACGATCCTGCCGTACGCCTACGTGACCAGCGCCGGCACGACCCCGACCACCGCGACCGACTTCGCCACGTATGGTACCGGGGCCAGCACCGTGGCTACGAATAACGGCGGCGCCCCGAACCAGCTCGGCATCGCCCGGTTCGACAACTACAGCAGCGGCGCCATCAACAGCGCGACAACGGGCACCGTATACAAAATGACCGCCAACCAGACGTTGACGACAGTACCGGTGGTGCTCAATGCGGTGCTGATCAACGGCACGGGCTTGACTCTCAGCGGATCTGGGCAAGGCGTGTACCTCTCCGGCGGCGCGTTGCTGACGACCGGCGGCAGCAACACGGTCTCGGTGTCGTCGCTGGATCTGGGGGCGAACGAAGGCATTGTGATCACCGACGGCAGCAGCAACACGACGACGTTGAGCAGCAGTATCATCGGGACAGGAGGCTTGACGATCGCCGGCACGGGGACGCTGTCGCTGCCCAACAGCAACGCTACCGACGGCAGCGTGACGAACGTGCCGTTGGCCATGACCGGCAGCAGCTACACCGCGGCTCCGAGCGTGACCTTCAGCGGCGGCGGCGCCACCACGCAGGCGACCGGTTACGCCGTGCTCAGCGGAAACACGGTGGCGGCCATCGTGATTACCTCGGGTGGCTTAGGCTACACCTCGGCCCCGACCGTCGTGCTTGGCACCGTCAGCGGTGCAACGGCGGCCACGCTGGGAACGGTGACCATCTCCATCGACAGCAACAGCAGCACTGGCAGCTACGGCGGCGCCGCCGGCAGCTATACCGGCACCACCACGGTGAACACCTCGGTGACGCTGGGGGCCAACAACGCCATTCCAGGCAATTTGGGCCTGTCGGTGCAGAACGGCACGTTCGCAACCGGCGTTGCTGCCGTCACGGCCTTGACCTCGACTGCCAACCTGTTTGTCGGCATGCCCGTTACGGGAGCCGGTATTGCAGCCGGAACGGTGATTGCCGCGATCACCGGTTCGACGACGATCACGCTCTCGGTCAACACCACGGCTGTAGGAACGGCGACTCCACTTACCTTTATCAACATACTCAACCTGACCAACGGCACGATCACGGACAACGCGGGAACCACGCCCCTCATTATCGATAACCCCGTGGCCTTTAACCCGATCATCAGCAATATCACGTTTACGGGATCAGCCGGTGGGTCGGTCCAGTTCAACAACAACAGCACCGCCACAATAGGCGCGATGACCTTTGCGGCGGCTGGGGGCAACACGAACGTCACGGTCGCGAGCGGTTTCACAGTGACCGTGGGGACGCCTTTGACCGTCGGTGTGAACGTCATCACGGCGGCCGGCTCGATCACGAAGTTGGGGACCGGCACCCTGGCGATCGCGACCGGCAACGTGTCCGCGACGACCGTGACTACGGTCGAGGCGGGCATCCTCTTGCTGCAGGCCAGTGGCGGCCTGGGCGCCACCGGCGGCAAGGCGATCATTGGCAATGGCGCAACCTTGCAGGTGCAGCAAATCAGCAATGCGACGGTGAGCGTGCCGGCCGATCCGATCACGGTGATCGGCAGCGGGGCCAGTGGCACGACCGGGGCGATTCAGATGCTCGGCGGCGGCACGGGTGCGAATACGATCCTCAGCACGTTGACGATGCTCGGCGACACGACGATCGGCGTGGACGTCGGGCAGTTGACGCTCAGCGGGGTCGTCAGCGGCGCCGCGACGTTGAATAAGGTCGGTTTGGGCATGGCGTCGCTAAGTGGCACCAACACCTACCTCGGCCCAACGAACATTACCGCAGGCATCTTGGAGGCCAATGCGGCCGCGGCCTTGGGTGGGATCACGGCCGGTACCGTGGTTACCGGCGGAGCAACCCTTGACGTCGGGGCATTCACCGTGGTCGGCAAACCGGTGACCCTCAACGGCACGGGCTTCGGCACGTTGCCCGGCGGCGGCGTTTCAGGCTTGCTCACCCCGCGCAGCGCGCTAAACTTCACCGGGGCCGGCACCTGGGACGGCAATATCATTCTGAATACCAGCAGTGTGGCTATCGGCACCAGCGGTGGCGCCGGCATCGTCAACGGCGTGCTGAGCGGCAGCGGCGTCGCTTTCAACAAGGTCAACGCCAACACGCTGACCCTCAACGGCGCCAACACGTTCACGGGCAGCGTGACCGTCAGCGCGGGGAACTTGACTTTGGGCAACGCCAATACGTATAGCGGCGCCACGACCATCGGCACCACGGCCACCTTGGACCTCAATAATTACGGCACCATCCCGAACACCAGTGGCATTACGGCTGCCGCCGACGCTACGCTGCTGTTGGACAACAGCGCTACCTCCGTCTTGCTGAATAGCCGCCTTGCCAGCAGCGTAGGCATTACGCTCAACGGCGCCACGCTGCAGTTCAACGCCAATAACAACCTTGGCATGAATTCGAGCCAGACGGTCGGATCGATCACGCTCTCCGGCGGGCAGTCCACCATCCAGGCAGGCTTCGCCGCAATCGCGTTGGCCGGCAACACGTCCGTGTTCACCAGCACCTTGCTGGTCCGCACCGCCGGCGCCACGGTCAACTTCATCGGCGGCACGAGCAACGCGACGCCGCTGGGGTCGAGCAGCAACCAGCTCATCTTCGGCAACCTGCTGACGACCAGCAGCGGCACGGTCGGCTCCTTCAACAGCGGGCTACAGTACCTCGGAAACCAGGGCAACATCCTGCCCTATGCCGAGGTCAACGGCGGTGCCGACACCGGCGACTTCGCCACCTATGGGAGCAACGGTGTTGCCCCGTTCACGAACTATGCGACTCAGTCGTTCGGCGGCGTTGGAACGCTCAGCGCCAATGCGGGCGATATCGTCAAGGTCATTGCAGCCGGCAACAACGCGTACACGATCAATGCGGCCGCAAACCTGTCGATCGGCGCTCTGCTGCTCGTCAACTCGAATACCGGCAACCAGAACATCACGCTGAGCGCATCCGGCACGGCGACGACTCCCAGTTCGCTGACGGTATCCAGCGGGCTCATCATGAACCAGAACTTGGGCACGGCCACGAACATCATTAGCGGAGGCGTGGTCAACCTTGGCGGCGAAGGCATCTTGTTCCAAAACGACGCCGGAACTGCTACGTTCAATACGCCCGTGACCGGCAGCAACGGTTTGACGGTCGCCGGCCCCGGCACGTTGACGTTGGCGGCGGCGAACAGCATTACCGGGGCAACCTCGCTCAACCAGGGCGTCATCACCCTGGGCTCGGCCGCGTCCATCGGCAGCGGCGCCTTGACGATCACCGGTGCCAGCACCGGCACGACCACGACCTTGCAAGGGACGCAGGCTCTGACATTCACGCAGGCATTCACGCTGAACAATGCCAACCTGACGTTCGGCAACGGCAACGCCGTGCCGATCACCTTCACGGGGACGGGCACGCTCGTCGGCAGCAACACGCTGACGATCACCGACACGGGTGGCGTCTATTTCAACGGCCAGTTGACCGACGGCGGCAGTGGCAACCCTGGCAGCCTGATCCTGGCGGGTGCCGGCACGGTGCTGTTGAACGACGGCGGCACCAGCAACTACCTGGGCGGCACGCTCATCAACATGACAGGCACGGTCGTCGCTGGCGACAGCACGGCCTTCGGCAGCAACACCAGCAGCCAAACGCTGGGCATTACCGCCGGCACGATTGTCGCTGGCGCCGCGCTTACGCTCAGCCAATCGCTGGTCCTCAACGGCAACTTCACCCTCAGCGGCACGAGCAGCGCCAACAACATCACCTTTGCGACCAATGCCTTGCTGACGGCCGGTGTCACCTTGACGGATAGCAACCTGGGTACGGTGACCTTCTCGGGAAACATCGGCGAGGCGGCCGGTGCCAGGGCATTGTCGATCGCCGGCCTGGGCCAGTTGGCCCTGTCGGGCACCAACACCTACTCGGGCGGCACCACGGTGAACACGCTGACGGCCGGCAGTGCTTCGGGCAACCTGCTTGTGAACACGGGCGCCACCCTTAGCAGTCCCACCTCCAGCAATCCGCTCTACAGCAGTTCGCTGGGCAGCGGCACGTTGACCCTGACCAGCGGCGTGCTCCAGGCCACGGGCGGCGCGTTGACTTACAACAACGTGGTCTCGATCGCCGCCGGCCCCGTGGTCCTTGCCGGCACGGCGACGACCTTCAACGGCACCGTCGGCCTGTCGGCGACGGCGACCGTGCTCGCCGCCAACGCCACAACCGTCAACGGGATCGTGACCGGAGCCTTTGGCCTGACTCTGTCTGGCGTGCCGATCGTTTCGGGCACGAACACCTTCAGCCCCACGGGGAGCTTGGCACTGACTGCGTCCAACACGTTCACCGGCGTCACCACGGTCAGCGGCGGCACTCTGACCGTTAGCGGCAACGGCACGCTGCCTTCGGTCCCCAGCACGACCGCCAGCTCGAATGCGGCCCAAACGCTCACTTTCGCTGGCAGCCCGTCCGGTAGTTTCACGATCACCTTCAATGGGGCGACTACGGGCAATATCACCTACAGTACGACCGTGGCCACCCTGCAATCCGCTATTCAGACTCAGCTCAACTCGCTGCTCGGCACGAACAACGTTACGGTCAGCGCGGCCACGGCAACCTCGGTCCTGATCACCTTCCAGAATGTCCTGGGGGATGCCCCGCTGCCGCTGATGACAACCAATGTGTCCGGACTCAACAGCGGTGCCACCGCGACGTTTGCGAGCACCACCACGGGCGTTTCACCAATCACGGTCAACGCGGGAGGCACGCTGACGCTGGATAACAGCGGCACGAACCACTTCGATCGTCTTAACCACACCGGCGCGTGTGACGGAGGTGGCGATTACCAACGGCGGCAGCGGGTATACCGGGGTGCCGACGGTGGCCTTCTCGGCGTCTCCGGGTGGCACAACTGCCACGGGTATCGCCGTCCTCTCCGCCAGCGGCACCGTCATCGCCGTGACGATCACCAACGCCGGCAGCGGTTATACGTCGGCGCCGACCTTCACCTTCACTGCCACCAACGGCGGCTCGGGGGCCACGGCGACGGCCTTGCTCACCAGCAACCTTGTACTCAATGGCGGCACGTTCAACTTCATTGGCACGAACGTGGCCAATACCACGTCCACGCAGACAATTGGCACCGTGACGCTCAACAGCGGCAACTCGGTGATCAGCAGCACCCAGAACAGCGGCGGCTCGGTGATACTGACCAGCGCCGGCCTGACGCGCCGTCCCCGGCGCCACGGTCGACTTCATCGGCGTCAACAGCGACATCGGCAGCAATGGGGTCTTCAGCGCGGCGGTCGCCACGGGCGGCTCCGGCTACACCTCGGCTCCGACCGTGACCTTCAGCGCGGCGCCCGCTGGCGGCACGACTGCCACGGGCTCTGCCACGCTATCGGTGGCCACTATCCCCGTTGCTTCCGGCGGTGCCGGTTACACGTCTGCCCCGTTGGTCGTCATCTCGGGCGGTGGCGGCTCGGGGGCGACGGCGACCGCGGTGCTGGGCACCGGCGGCACGGCGGGCCAGGTAGTGAGCATCACCATTACCAACGCGGGTAGCGGCTACACCGCGATTCCCACCGTCACCTTCACCAACGCCGGCACCGGCGAAACCACGGCCGCGACGATTGGCACCGTGACGGGTACCGTCACGGGCGTCACCATCAGCAACGCCGGCAACGGCTACGCCACGGCTCCGACGTACACGTTCGGCGCCGTCAGCGGTGCTACGGCCGCGACAGCGGGAACGGTCACCCTGGCGGGGAACCAGTTGATCTTCACGTCCGTGCCCACGCTGACCGGCACGACCGGCAACGCGATCCTGCCGTACGCCTACGTGACCAGCGCCGGCACGACCCCGACCACCACGACCGACTTCGCCACGTATGGTACCGGGGCCAGCACCACGGCTGCGAATAACGCCGCCCCCAACCAGCTCGGTATCGCCCGGTTCGACAACTACAGCACCGGCGCCATTAACAGCGCGACAACGGGCACCGTGTACAAGATGACGACCGTCCAGACTCTCTCGGTTAGCAACGTGTCGCTCAATGGCATTTTGATCAGCGGCAACTTGGGCGGCACCGCACTGACCGGGTCGGGTCAAACGCTGACCCTCACCGGCGGCGCGTTGCTGACCACCGGCGGCAGCAATACGGTCTCGGTGTCGTCGCTGAATCTGAGTTCGGCGGAAGGCATTGTCATCACGGACGGCAACGCCAACACGACGACGCTGAGCAGCAATATTGTCGGAACGGCGGGCTTCAGCATCTCGGGCACCGGCACCCTGTCGCTGCCCAATGCCAACACCTCGGGCTCGGTGCAAAGCATTCAGATCACGAACGGCGGTAGCGGATACGCCTTGGCGCCGACAGTCACCATCGCGACAGGCGGCGGAGTGCAGGCGATCGGAACTGCCACGATCACCAAGGTGGTCCTCAGCGCGACGGTCGCTACCGGCGGCACCAGCTACACGTCGGCTCCGGTGGTCACTTTCAGCGGCGGCGGTGGCACGGGCGCGGCCGCCATCGCGGTTCTAAACGGCGGCGTAGTCACCAGCATCGTCATCACGAATCCGGGGACCGGATACACCGCGGCTCCGACATACACTTTCAGCGGCGGCGGCTTCGCGACGGCCGCGACGGCGGGAACCGTCACAACTACGGGCGTCGTGGCGAGCATCACAATCACCGCCGCTGGCACCGGTTATCTCTCAGCGCCGGTGATTACCTTCAACAACACTGGAACCGGCGGCTCGAGCGCTGCCGCCAGCGCCGTCATCAACAATGGCCAGGCCAGTTACAGCGGCACGACCACGGTGAACACCTCGGTGACGCTGGGGGCCAACAACGCCATTCCGGGGACGGCGGGGGGCATTACGCTGACCAGCGGCACGATCACCAATAACATGGCGGCCAACACACCGCTGATCATCCCGAACGCCGTGACCTTCAACCCGATCATCAGCAACATCAGCTTTGCGGGAACCGGCGGCTCCGTCTTGTTCAATGACGCCAGTAACACGGTGGCGGGCACGGTGACCTTCGCGGCGGCGGGGGGCAACACGAACCTCACTATTCCCAGCGGCTTCACGGTCACCGTGGGCACGCCTATCACGGTCGGTACGAACGTCATCACAGCGGCCGGCTCGATTACCAAGTTGGGCACCGGCACGCTGACGATCGCGGCCGCCAACGTGTCCGCGACGACGGTCACGACGGTCGAGGCTGGCATCCTCTTGCTGCAAGCCAGCAACGGCTTGGGCGCCACCGGCGGCAAGGCGATTATCGGCAATGGGGCAACCTTGCAGGTGCAGCAGATCACCAACGCGACGGTGAGCGTGCCGGCCGATCCGATCACGGTGATCGGCAGCGGGGCCAGTGGCACGACCGGAGCGATTCAGATGCTCGGCGGCGGCACGGGTGCGAATACGATCCTCAGCACGTTGACGATGCTCGGCGACACGACGATCGGCGTGGACGTCGGGCAGTTGACGTTGAGCGGGGTCATCAGCGGCGCTGCGGCGGTGAACAAGGTGGGCCTCGGCTTGCTGGCCTTGAGCGGAACCAACACCTTCAACGGCATCACGACCGTTACCAATGGCATCCTCGCGGCGAACAGCACGACGGCGCTGGGCGCCATTACCGCGGGTGCGGTGGTCAACACTGGCACCACGCTGCAGGTGGGCGCCGCTATCACCGGCAAGCAGGTAACGCTCAACGGCACCGGTTTCGGCAGCCAAGCTGCCGGCGGTATCTCGGGTCTGTTGCTGCCGATCGGCGCCTCTGCAATACACGGACGCCGCCGCCGCCACTTGGACCGGCAACATCATCCTCGGCACGGCAACGGTCGCCATCGGTTCGGCGGAGCCGGCTGCCGACATCCTCACCGTTCAAGGCATCATCAGCGACGGCGTGGCGCGCGGCAGCAGCGGCCTGAACCTGATCAAGGTCGGAGCCACAGGAGATATCATCGTCCTCAACGGCGCCAACACGTTCACGGGTGGCCTTACCGTCAGCGCCGGCCAGATCACGCTGGGCAATGCCAACACTTACGCCGGCGCAACGGTTGTCGGGACTCAGGCCAATCTGACCGTCAACAACTTCGGCACCGTCCTGAGCACGAGCAGCATTACGGTCGGCGTCGGCGCCGCGCTGGTGATCGACAACAGCACTACGCTCATCGTGGATGCGGGAACGTCAACCGAGCCTGGACGTCTCTCGACCAGCACGCCCATCACGCTCAACGCGGGCACCCTGACATACAACGCCAACAACAATCTTAACGTGAACGCATACCAGCGCGTCGGCACGGTCACGCTGGCCAGCGGCCAATCGACGATCCAGGTCGGTTTTGCCGCATTCCCGCTCCCCGGCGCGACGTCTCTGCTTACCAGTGCGGGGCTGGTCCGCACGGCCGGCGCCACGGTCAACTTCATCGGCGGCACCGGCGACGCGTCGCCGCTGGGCGCGGGCAACGAGCTGTTGTTCTCGACCGGCCTGACCACGTCCGGCACGGTGGGCACGTCGACCTCGACGCAGTTCTTCGGCAACCAGGGGAACATTCTCCCCTATAGCGAAGTCAATTCCAACGACTTCGCCACCTACGGCAGCAACGGCATCACTCAGTTCACCAATTACGCGGTCCAGTACTTCAGTACCGTCGGCACGCTCGGCAGCACCAACGCGAATGGCTATGACATCGTCAAGGTGATCGCGCAAGGTTCCTCGGCCTACGCCATCACGGCCACCAACGCATCGCTCGGCGCCCTGGTGTTCGATAACGTCACGAGCGGCTCGGCGGTGACCCTGGTCGTCTCCGGCACGCTGAACGTGGCCAGCGGCGCGATCATGACTTTGGGCGTGACTGCCGGCGCGGCCACCAATATCCAGGGCGGCACCGTCGTCCTCGGCAGCGAAGGCATTCTCTTCGACAACAACACGGGCAACGGCAACACGTTGCTCAACACGACCCTGTCCAACAACTTAAGCGGCAACGGCCTGACGCTGGCCGGAGCGACCGCGGCCACCCTGACCCTGCCGAATCCCAATACTTATACGGGGACCACCAGCCTGAACCAGGGCATCGTGATCCTGGGCAGTGCCAGCGCCTTCGGCCCGTCTTCAAACGCCATCACGATCACCGGAACGGCGGCGGCCGCCAACACGAACCTGGAAGCTTCCGCCGCCCTCACCTTCAGTAATGCTTTGTCGCTGAATAGCAGCAACGTGACCATCGGCAATAACGTGTCGGTGCCGATAACGTTTGCCGGAACCACGACGATCACCGGCGTAGCCACCGTGACGGTGAGCAATACCGGCGGCACCTATTTCAACGGGAAGGTGACGGACACCAGCGGCAGCGGCGGCAGCGCCGGCGGCCTGGTTCTGGCTGGCGCCGGCACGGTTTTTCTGACCAATGTCAACACCAACAACAACTACACCGGTGGAACCGTCATTTTTTCGACCGGCCCGGTGGTCCTCGGCGACAGCAACGCGATCGGCACCGGCGCCCTGGCAATCGCCAATACCGCAACCCTGGTGGCGCAGGCCACGCTGACGCTCGGCAATCCATTGATCGTGAACAGCAGCTTCACCATCAGCGGCCCCAATACCGTCACCTTCAGCGATACGACGATCAGCAACACGTCGGCGGCCTTCTTCCCCACCCTGCTCACTGCCAATGCGACGATCACCGTCAACAACCCGGTCACCACGTTCAGCGGCACCATCGGCGAATCCGGCGGCGCTCGTACGCTCACGGTGGCCGGCCTGGGGACTCTGGCCCTGAGCGGCACCAACACCTATTCCGGCGGCACGACGCTTAACGACTACACCGCCAACGTGGGTTCCGGCATTTTGAGCATCAACACCGGGACTTCCGCGGGCGTGACGTTGGCCACGGTCACTGCCGGCGGCAGTGGCTACACCTTGGCTCCATCCGTGACGTTCAGTGCGCCGACCAGCGGCACGACTGCCGTTGGCACCGCTACGCTATCGGTCGCCAGTATCCCCGTTGCTACAGCCGGCGCCGGTTACACGGCCGCTCCGACGGTCACCATCAGCGGTGGCGGTGGATCGGTCGCGACGGCGACCGCGGTGCTCGGCACAGGCGGCACGGCCGGCCAGGTAGTGAGCATCACCATCACCAACGCCGGTAGCGGGTACACTTCGACCCCCACTGTCACGCTCAGCGGTGGTGGCTTTACCACGGCAGCCACGGTTGGCACCGTGACGGGCACCGTCACGAGCGTCTTGGTCACCAACGTTGGCAGCGGCTACACTTCGGCCCCGACGATTTCCTTCTCCGCTATCACCGGCACGGGGGCCTCCGGTGTAGCCACGATCACCGCCAACTCGAGCTCGATCGGCAGCGGCACCTTGACCCTGACGAGCGGCACCCTGCTGAACAGCACGTCGAGCACCACGCTGGCCTTCAACAACGCCGTGGTCAGCGCGGCTGCCCCGGTCGCCTTGGCTAGTTCCGGCACCGGCGGCTATACGTTCAGCGGCAACGTCAATTTGACCGGCAGCGCCGAGTTCCTGGTCGCCAACTCGACTACGTTCAGTGGTCTGGTCTCCGGGGCGGCGGCGGCTAACTTGACGTTGTCCGGCACTCCGATTCAGGCCGGCAGCGGCGCCAGCAGCGGCAGCAATCCCGTCGCTCTGATTAACGCCAGCGGCACGCTGACGTTGACTGCGGCCAACACGTTCACCGGCACCACCACGGTCAACGGCGGCACGTTGTACATCAGCGGCAACGGCACCCTGTCGTCGGTCACCAGCACGACCACCAGCACGAATGCGGCCCAAACGCTCGCCTTCACCGGAACCCCGACGGCTGGAACGTTCACGCTCACCTTCAACGGAGTGACCACGAGCACCATCAACTACAGTACGACCGCGTCGACCCTGCAAACCGCAATCCAAACCGCGCTCGCGCGCTGGCAAACATCGGAGCAGCCAATGTCACGGTCAGCGCGGCGACAGCGCAATCTCTGTCCTGATCACCTTCCAAAACGTCCTGGGGGATGCCCCGCAGTCGTTGATGACCGTCAATGCGACCCTACTGAGCGGCGGCACCTCCCCGGCCGCGACGATTGCGAACACCACCACGGGCGTGGCCCCGATCACGGTCAACCTGGGAGGCACCCTGACGCTGGACAACAGCGGCACGAATCTGCCGAATCGTCTGAACCCCATAGGCATCGTGACAGAGGTGGCCATCACCAATGGCGGCAGCAGCTATACCGTGGCGCCGACGGTAACCTTCTCGGCGCCTCCCAGCGGTACGACCGCCACGGGGACCGCCGTCTTCTCCGCCGGCGGCAATACCATCACCGCCGTGACGATCACCAACGCCGGCAGCGGCTATACGTCGGTGCCGACCATCACCATCAGCGGAGGCGGTGGCACGGGTGCAACGGCGACGGCGTTCCTCACCAACAACCTGGCCCTCAACGGCGGCACGATCAACTTCATCGGCACCGGCAGCGGCGACACGGGCCTGGCCACCCAGTCGATCGGCACCGTCGTGCTGGGCTCGGCGGGCAACTCGACGATCTCCTCGGCGCAGGGCTCGGGAACGTCGATCCTGACGATCGGCAACCTGATCCGCAACCCTGGCGCTACCGTCAACTTCGTCGGTTCGGGCGCCGCGTTGACTGCGACTTCCGGCAACCAGATTCTGCTTACCAACGCACTGACGAACAGCGCGTCGGCCACCAACGTCAACAACAATTCCGAAGGCAACTACAACGGCGTGACAAGCGTTACGATTACCGTCGCCGGTGCCGGCTACACCTCGGCTCCGACCGTGACCTTCACCGCGTCCACCGGCGGCACGACTGCCACTGGCGTCGCCACGCTATCGGTGGCCACCATCGCAGTTTCAGGCGGCGTCGGTTACACGACTGCTCCGACAGTCGTCTTCACGGGTGGCGGCGGCTTCGGCGCGACGGCGACCGCAACTATCTCCGGCGGCGCGGTGACCGCCATCACGGTCACCAGCGTCGGTAGCGGCTATACCTCGCTGCCCACCGTCACGCTCAACAACACCGGCACCGGCGAAACCACGGCGGCCACGGTTGGCACCGTGACGGGCACCGTCACGGGCATCACCGTCACAGTCGGCAGCGGTTATACCGCGAACCCGACCGTCACGTTCAACAACAGCGGCACCGGCGAAACCACGTCCGCCACCGCCACCGCCACGTTTGGAGCCGCAACCGCCGGCAGCAGCATGACCGGCTACAACATTCTGCCATACGGCAGCGTGACTGGTCCGTCGAACGGCTTCGACTTCCCGACCTACGCCGAAGGGGCGATCGCCGCCTTTACCGGTTACAGCACCGCGACCAACATCAACGTCGGCACGTCGGCCAATAGCGGCGTGGCGGCCAACGGTCTGGACGTGTTCAAGGCCCAGACCAACACTTCCGTGTCTAACATCGCCTTCACATCCGGCGGTAGCGGCTACACTGCGGTCCCGACGGTGACATTCACTGCGCCGACCAGCGGTACGACGGCCACTGGCAGCGCTACGCTATCCGTGGCTACCATCCCCGTTGCCACGGCCGGCTCCGGTTACTCGATTGCCCCGACGGTCACCTTCACGGGCGGTGGCGGCTCGGGCGCCGCAGCGAACGGTACACTGTCCCTGACGACCGGCCTGATCAACACCAGCAGCGCCGGCACCGGCTACACCTCCGCTCCAACGGTCGTGTTCATCGGCGGCGGCGGTACGGGAGCTGTGGCGACCGTCACCCTCAGTGGCACTACCGTGGCGAGCATCACTATCACCAACGGCGGTAGCGGTTACACCTCGATGCCGACCATCTCCTTCGCGGCTAGCGCCGGCTCGGGTGCCGTGGTGACGGTCACTACTGGAACCGTGACCGGAGTCACCGTCACCAACCCCGGTAGCGGTTATACCGCCTCGCCGACCGTCGCGTTCACCGCCGTCAGCGGTGCTACGGCGGCCACGCTCGGTACCCCCACGTTCACCGTCACTGGCATCACAGTCTCCAACCCGGGTGCCGGTTACACGTCGGCACCGACCATCACGTTTGGCAGCGGCGCGGCAGCCGCAACGGCCATCGTCGGAGGCTTGACCCTAGTCGGGCCGTCGACAATTGCCGGCCTGTTGCTGGGCAACGACGCCTTATCGATCACCACGGGGACTGGTGGCACGGCCTTCCCGCTGCTGGTTGGACCCAATGCCGCAGCCACCAGCGCTGCGGTGCTGACCAACGGCAACACCGCCAGCCCGACCGGCGACAGCATCCAGACCACCCTGGCCTTCGGCGCGTCGGAAGGGGTGATCATCACCAACGGTGCCACCTTCAACGGCACTACCCAATTGGATGCGGCTTCCATGCTGACCATCGGCACCACCACCACCAGCAGCACCATCACTGGTACCGGCGGCCTGACCATCGCCGGCGGTGGCACCCTGTCGCTGCCCAGCGCCAACAAGGCCGGGGCCGTGACGAACGTCAACTTCACAGCCGGCGGTAGCGGCTATACCGCCGTCCCGACCGTCACGATTACCGGCGGCGGCGGCTCTCAAGCGGCCGGAACAGCCTCGCTATCCGTTGGCAGCATCCCCGTTGCTACGATCGGCACCGGATACACGGCTGTCCCGACGGTCACGATTACTGGTGGCGGCGGCTCCGGCGCGACGGCGACCGCCGTCCTTACCGGTACCAGTGTCACCAGCATCACCATCACGAATCCGGGTAGCGGCTACACGTCGATGCCGACCGTCTCGCTCTCCGCCGTCAGCGGAGCTACGGCGGCCACGCTCGGCACCGTCACGGGCACCGTCACCAACATCACGATCACAAACGCCGGTATCGGATACACGTCGACTCCGACCATCACGTTCGCGGTTGGCGGCGGATCGAACGCCGCCGCGACGGCCGTCGTCTCGACCGGCGGCGTCGACAACACGACTCTCACGGGCACGGTCAGCTTGAACGGCGGCACCGCCACGGACGTGAGCGGCACGAGCGTTACCAGCACGGGCACCCTGGTCCTGGGCAGCAACAATGCCCTCTTCAGCAATCTGGGCCAGGGGACTCAGGCCGCCACCGTCACCAGCGGCAGTGCCACCATCACGGTGACTTCGACAGCCAACCTTTCCGTCGGCATGACGGTTACCGGAACGGGCGTGCCAGCCGGAGCCCTGATTACCGCGATCACCAGTTCGACGACCATCACGATTTCGGCCCTCGCCAATGCCGCGGGAACGTCCGTTAGCTTCGCCAACGTACTCAACCTCAACCTTAACAACGGCAACATCTCGGCCAGTCGCCGATCACTTTGACCCCCACGGCGGTCAACTTGAGCAACTCGGCGATTACGTTCTCCGGCTCCCCGATTATCTTCAGCGGGGCCAACGCGGCGACCATGGTTCTGAGTGGCGTGAACAACGACCTGACGGTCGGCAGCGGCGGCGTCACCATTCAAAACCAGATCACCGGGGCTGGCGCTCTGACCAAGCTGGGCACCGGCACGCTGTTCCTGACCAACACCGGCACGGCCAGCAGCAATACGGGCATCATCAACCTCAACGCCGGCATCATCAACGCCCAGGCCAATGCCGCCCTGGGCGGAGCCGGCGGCTTCGTGATCGCCCCGAACACCGCGTTGCAGCTCCAGGGCGGCATCAGCCTGACCACCGCCAAGACATTCGCGATCAACAGCCAGGGCTACTTCGCCACTGTTTTGAGTGCGACGGTCACCAGCGGCGGCACCGGCTACACCCAGGCTCCGACCGTGACCTTCAGCGCAGGCGCCTACTGGCGGCACGACTGCCACGGGCACTGCTACGTTATCTCTGGCCACCATCCCCGTTGCTACCAGCGGCGCCGGTTACACGTCTGCCCCGACGGTCACCATCTCGGGTGGCGGCGGCGTTGCGCGACGGCGACTGCCAATATCTACGGCGGCCTGGTGACGAGCATCACCATTACCAACGCCGGTAGCGGCTATACGTCGTTCCCCTCCGTCACGTTGGGCACCGTCAGCGGTGCTACGGCAGCCACGCTCGGCACCGTCACGGGCACCGTCACGGGCATCGCGATCACTAACGCCGGCAGCGGCTACACCGCGGCCCCGAACATTACGTTCGCCAGCGGCGGCGGCTCGGGCGCGGCGGCCAGCGCAATCGGCACCACCGGCGCCATCGAAAACCTGAGCGGATCCAACAGCCTTGCAGCCAGCGGTATTACCCTGGTCGGCGAAACGACGCTGGGCGTCGACGTTGGCACGTTGACAAGCACCGGCGTTATCGGCGGCGCCTTCGACCTGACCAAGGGGGGCGGCGGTACATTGTCCCTGACCGGCGCCAACACCTACGTGGGCACGACCAATATCGCCGCGGGTATTACGAGTATTGGAACCAGCGCGGGTGCCCTCGGTTTGATTACCGGCGGCGTCGTCGTCACTTCCGGGGCCACCCTCCAGGCTGCCGGCACCTTCGAGCGCATACCGCCTCACCCTCAACGGGACGGGTTTCGGCCTTCTTGCTTCGGGGTTGCTCGAGCCCATCGGCTGCGCTGGAATACACCGGGGCTGGCACCTGGTCCGGCAATATCAATCTCGCCAGCGCTTCCACGATCACTCCGACGGCCGCCCTGACAGTGACGGGCGTCATCAGCGGCACGGGCTCGTCGCTGACCAAGGTCGGTTCGGCCGCCCTCACCCTGCAAGCGGCCAACACCTACAGCGGCAGCACCACCGTTACCGTGGGCACCTTGCAGCTTAGCAACTCGGGCTCAATCACCACGTCCACCAGCACTACCGTCAATCAGGGTGCCATGCTGCTGATCGACAACACAGGCTCGGCCAACGTCGTCAATCGCCTCAATAGCCAGCCCGTCACCCTCAACGGCGCCTTCCTGACACTGCTGGGGACCAGCGCCGCCGCCACGCCGAACGTGGCCTCGGTGGAAGCCCTCGGAACCCTGACCCTGGGAAGCGGCGAATCGACCGTGAGCTCGTTTAGCGGCCCCGTCGCGGCGACCAGTCCTGGGTACGGCACGGTGAACCTGAGCACCACCGACCTGGTGCGCAACGCCGGAGCCACGGTCAGTTTCGCCGCCGTTCCTCCCGCCACCACCGGCACCCTCGGCAACAACCCGGTCTTGGGCAACGCGGCCAATGAGATCACCTTCAGCTTGATCAACGGCCAGACTCCGTTGACCGCCCTGCAGGGCAACGGCGGCGGTATTCTGCCGTGGGCCACGGTGCAGAGCCCGGGCGTCGTGCCGCTCGACTTCGCTACCTACGGAACCAATGGCATCGCGGCATACGCCAACTACAAGACGAGTCTGGCGTCCGCAGGGCCGGGCGACATCGTCAAACTCACTGGCAGCGAAGCGCTGACGGCCAACAAGAGCATCGGTGCTTTGCTGGTCCAGGAGAACGCCGGGGGGACCATCGTGGTGACGCAAAATACGTTCACCCTGACGTTGACCACCGGCGGTTTCCTGACGACCTACAACGCTACGGGCACGGCCAGCACCACGAACATGACCGGCGGCACCCTCGATTTCGGCAACAGCGCCACCGCCGTGGCCGCCTACGACGGGGTGAGCGCCGTCGCGATCGGCTCCTCCGGTGGCAGTGGCTACACCTCGGCGCCAACGGTTGCCATTAGCGGCGGCGGCGGCACGGGCGCCACCGGCTATGCCGTGATCTCCTCCGGCGGCGTCGTCACGAGCATCGTCATCACCAACCCCGGCAGCGGCTATACCTCGAATCCGACCGTCACCCTCAGCGGCGGCGGCTTTACCACCGCCGCCACCGCGACGGCCTCGGTTTCGAGCACCGTGCTCACCCTCACCGGCGCCGGCAGCGGCTTCTCGTCGGCTCCGACCGTCACGTTGATCGGTGGCGGCGCCTCCACGCAGGCCACCGTAACGGCCAATATTTCCGGTGGCGTGGGGAGCGCAACGGTCAGCACGGCCGGCAGCGGCTACACCGCGGCCCCGACCGTGTCATTCACTGCGCCGAGCGGCGGCACGACTGCCACGGGCATCGCTACGCTATCTCTGTCCACCATCGCAGTTTCAGGCGGTACCGGTTACACGGCTGCCCCCACCGTTGTCTTCACGGGCGGCGGCGGCACGGGCGCGGCGGCGACGGCCACGATCTCCGGCGGTGCCGTGACCGCAATCACGGTCTTCAATGGCGGTAGCGGTTACACGTCGATCCCGACGATCACGTTAGTCGGCGGCTACTTCACCACGCCGGCCACGATCGGCACCGTAACGGCCGCCGTCAAGGGCGTCACGATCACTAGCGCCGGCAGCGGCTATACCTCGGCTCCGACCGTCAGCTTCTCGGGTGGCGGCGGTTCGAATGCCGCCGCAACGGCCATCCTCAGCGCCTCGATCACGAGCTTCTCCGTAACCAGCGGCAGCGGCTACACGGCGGCTCCGACCGTCACCATCACCGGCGGCGGCGGCAATGGCTCGGAAGGCATCCTGTTCTCCAACATCATCGGGAACTTCCAGCAGACCATCAACAGCGCGATTACGGGAACCGGCGGGGTGACCATCTCCATGCCGGCGACCTCGACCGCTTTCACGGCCACGGCCGGCGTGACGCTGCCCAACGACAGTTTCTACACCGGCACGACCACGTTCAACGGCAACACCAACCTCAATACCGGCACGCTGACCCTCGGCGCGGTGAGCTCGCTGAGCAACGGCGTCGTGGCTCTCACCAATGGCGACTTGGCGACCAATCAGACGGGTCAATTTACCATCGGCAACGCCATTGTGCTCAACAACAGCACGGTGACCTTGGGCGGCACCGCGGCGGCGACCAATAACCTTACGCTAGCCGGCCCTATCTCGCTCTCAGGCAACAACCAGATCACCGGCACCCTGATTGCGACCGCCGTGGCCTATCTTGCCGGCACCATCACCGGCAGCGGTACGTTCAACCTGATCGGCGGCGCCGGGCCGGTGGCCTTGGAAGGGGCCAACACCTTCTCCGGCGGCACCAACATCAGCGGTGGCATTCTGGTGGCCACCACCAGCACCTTGATCACCGCGCCGAACAGCAGCACGATTATTTCGGGCTCCTTCGGCACCGGGGCCATCAACATTACGGGCGGCACGGTCGAGTCGGCCCTGCCGCCGGTGCAGAACGCCCTGGTGCAGTCCGTCGGCACGGCGGCCGGAACATTCGCCAACCCGATCACGCTGATCAATGCCAACGCCACCATCGGCGGCGTCTACGGCACCACCACCACGTTCAGCGGCAACGTTACCATTGCCGGTGCTACGAACACGCTGACGATCACTCAACCCGGCGTGCCGCTCTCTGGGACGCTCGGCGGTCTGGTCGGCCCGGGGTTGTTCTTCACCGGGGTAATCGGCACGAACACGGGAACCGCCGGCACCACCGCCGGTTTGCTCGGCGGCGTGGGCAACACGGGAGCCCTCACGTTCGCCGGCGGCGGCACGGCCGGCAACACCGGTTTGGTGCAACTCTCCGGCGCGAACACGCTCACCGGCGGCGTGACGATCGCCGATGCCACGGCCAACACGTCGGTCACAGTGGTCGTGGCCAACAACATCGCCTTGGGCTCCGGTCTGGTGACGCTCAACTCGGGCAGCGCCACTGGCGCCGCCATCCTGCAAGACGACAGCAATGCCAGCTCGGTGGCCCGCACGATCAGCAACACGATCGCCCTGCAGACGGCAAACCTGAACGTCATCAATGCCACCACCGCCGGTCTCAATTTCACGCTCACCGGCACGATTGAGAATTTCATCGGCACCACCGGCGGAGCCCTGAATAAAGGTCTGCCGAATCTCACCGTCTCCCTCAATGGCGGCGCACCCAGCAATAGCGCCGGCACCTTGGCGCTGACCAACGTGGAAAACTACACCGGCGCCACGACCGTCAACCAGGGGACCTTGGCCTACGCCCAGAACGGCACGGCGATTGTCTCCGCCAGCTATACCGTCAACCCCGGCGCGATCCTGCTGCTGGACAACACCAATACGACCACGGGTACCGCGGTAAACAACGTCAATCGTCTCAACAATCAGACGGCTGCGACGGTTACTATCAACGGCGGCACACTGAGTGTTTCCGGATCGGTCTCTGCCCCATCGGCCCAGACTCTGGGGGCCCTCACGATCGGTGCCGGCCAGGCCACCATCAAGACCACCGCGGGTAGCACCACGGTGCCCTTGGCCCTGACGTTCGTGGGCGCCCTGTCCAACACTACGGCGGGCGGCCTCGTCAACTTCGTAGCAGCCACCGGCGCCGGCGGCACCCAGACGTTGAACACGTCGGACAATACGATCAATTTCTCGACGACGACCAGTCCGCTAACGAACGGAATCATCTCGCGGGGCGTGACGTCGGATGGGACGTCGTTTACCAACAACACTACCGGCTTCAACCTGGCCATGGCGGGGAGCAATTTAGCCACGCCCACGTCGTTCAGCGTCGGCGCCCTGACGGCTTATAACCAAACGAATCCGGTGTCCGATGCCACGACGACGGATAACGTCCTGTACACGGCGACCACGCCGTTGACGGGCGCCCTGAGCGTGAATGCCATGCTGATTGTCGGCACCTCGTCCATCACCGGCGCCCAGAACATTACCCTGGCGAGCGGCACGATCGCGTCGGCCGGGACTGCCACGATCAACGTCACCGGCGCGACCCCGTTGACCCTGAGCGCCGAAGGCAAGTTCATCACGAATGCAAGTTCCAGCCTGACCATCACCAATGCCATTACGAGCACCCAGGCGAACTTCCTCACCGTGGGTGGCAGCGGCACGACGACCCTCAGCGCCGCCAGCACGGCTGCCACCACGGCAGCCTCGTTCCTGGTCGGCGGAACCCTGACGCTCGGCAACGCAACGGCCTTGGGCGGCACCGCAGCCACCGATAGTTTGACGGCCACCGCGGGAACCCTTGCGGCCAGGCGCCACGCTCACGGTCGCCAACGTCATCACACTCAGCACCGGCACCGGAGCGCCTCACGCTCGGCGGCAGCAGCGCCCTCACGCTGAGCGGCGTGATCTCCGGCTCCGGCTCGCTGAACGCGAATTATACGGGCACGACGACCTTTTCCGCCGCCAATACCTATACCGGCATCACGACGGTAGCGTCCGGCAGCACTCTCACGGAGACGGGTGCCAGTGCCGCGATGGCCGGTCCGCTGGTGCTCAATGGCACCTTCACCGTCGGCAACGCCAGCGCCAACGTGCTGTCCAGTGCCAACACGAACCTCGTGGTGAACGCGGGGGGCCAATTCGAACATGGGCGCCGACCTTACTACTCTCGGCGGCAATATCACGCTCGTCGGAAGCGCGACCCCGGGTATTACCGGTACCGGTGTCCTGACCTGGGCCGGGGGCAAGAGTCTCACCGTGCTGGCCAGTGCCACCACGGCGACGATCAGCGCCCCAATCGCCATCGGCGCCGCCAATGTCGTGGTCGATATCATTGTTCCGAATAGCGGCCCCGCCACCGACATCGGCCTGGCGTTCACGACCGCAGTCAGCGGCACCGCGGTCGCCGCCGCCTACAACAAGCTGGGCGCCGGCATCGCCACCTTCGCGACCGCCAGCGTCGACACGGACGAGTTTGTGAACGAAGGCACGGTTCGCGGGTCGGTGGCTGCAGCCCTGGACGGCGCCCTGGAGGTTGGCCAGTTCAACTCCGTGGGCAACATGGTCACCAGCGTCAGCATCGTGTCCGGCGGCAGCGGCTATACCGCGGCTCCGACCGCGACCTTCAGTGCGCCGCCCACCGGCGGTACTACGGCCACCACGCCAACATCCGGCGCCGCAGTTACGCTATCCGTGGCCACCATCCCCGTGGCCACGGCCGGCAGCGGTTACACGGCTGCCCCGTCGGTCATCTTCACGGGAGGCGCCGGTTTCGGTGCGACGGCCATCGCTACCCTCTCCGTGACAACCGGGACGTCCGGCGTCACGTTCAGCAGCAACGGCAGCGGCTACACCGCCGCCCCAACGGTCGTGTTCAGCGGCGGCGGCGGTACGGGGGCTGTGGCTACGGCCGCCCTCGGCACCGGTCCCACAGCCGGCGAAGTTGTGAGCATCAGTGTTACCTCCGTCGGCAGCGGCTACACCTCGATTCCGAGCATCTCTTTCACGGGTGGCGGTGGCTCGGGTGCCGCGGCGACCGTCACCGGAACCGTCACCGGAGTCACCGTCACCAACGGCGGCAGCGGCTATTCCTCGTTTCCCAGCGGTTTTGCCACCTTCAGCGGCGGCGGCTTCACCACGGCGGCCACGATCGCTGCGACGGGAGCCGTGACGGGCACCGTCACCGGAGTTGTGATATTCGTCCCAGGCGCCGGTTATACATCGGCGCCAACGATCACCTTCGGCGCCGTCACCGGCGCTACCGCAGCCGTGGCAACTGCCAACCTGGGAGTCGTGGCCCAAGTGACGGCAAATGTGGCAAACGTAGTGAGCGGCAGCCCCGTTGTTAACGGAGCCGCAGGCGCGGTCGGCATGTTGGATCTGAGCGACAACAGCACCAACGCCTCAGCCCAACTCATAACTGGGCTCCAAGTCTACGGCGGTCTCGTCAGTGTGGAAAATGTGAACGGTGGTTTGGAAATTACCGGCACCCTGACCGCAGCGCCAGGCAGCGGCGTGACGGGGGTGATCCAGGCTGCCAACAATCTCACCACGGGCAACCTGTACATGTCGACTGCGACGCGCCAGTTGACGGTGGCTGACGCCTATACCACGGCGGGCGTGGACCAGGTGGGCCTGATCATCAACTCGGTCGTCTCGGGCGCCGCTGGCTTAGGCATTACCAAGGCTGGAGCCGGCACGCTCGTCCTGAACCCGGTGGCAGCCGACGGTTACACTGGCGTCACCACGATCAACGAAGGCACGCTCCAGTTGGGCAGCTTCGCCGGCGTCCTAATCGATGGCAATGTGGTGGTCGGCAACAACATCGGCAGCGCCAATTACACGGCGGGCGACAAGCTTCAGGTTCTCAAGCTGGGGGCCAGCAACCAGATCCTCAACACGGCCACGGTCACGATCAACGACAGCGGTTTGCTGAACTTGAATAACTTCAGCAATACGATTGGCGTTAATGCTTCAACCCAGGTCCTGGCCATGACGGGTGGCACCATATTGACGGGGGCCGTGGGTGCTTTGACGCTCGGCGGCGGTGCCTCCATTACGGTTGACAGCCTCCAAGAACTCTACAACGGCAACTCCGCCACCATCGCCGGCACCGTAAACGCTGCCGGTCAACCCATCGCCAACACCGGCATTTTGAACCTGGACGGCGTCGTCCGCGTGATTGATGTGCAGAATGGCGCGCTCGCCGGCTACGGCGCGGCCAGCAGCGACATGGTCATTGCCACGGCGATTTCCAGCGGCGGTTTGACCAAGGTGGATACCGGGACGCTCGAGCTTTCCGGCACCGGCACCTATACGGGATTGACGACCGTCGGCAACGGCGTTTTGCTGGTCGATGGAAACATTGCCACCAGTCCCGTTACCGTCAGCACCAACGGCACCCTGGGGGGCATCGGCACGGTCGGGGTGGTCACGGCGACCGGCAAAGTAAGCCCGGGCGACGGCACGGGCACTTTTGGCACGCTCACGGCCAGCGCGGTCAACTTGTTTGGCGGCGGCACCCTGGCCATTTCGGTGGGAAGCAATCACTCGGGCACCGGTTACGATGTGCTCAACGCGACCGGCACTACGACGCTGACCGGCACCGCGACCAGCGGCAGCGCTGCCATCACGGGCCTGGCCTCCACCACCGATCTGTTTGTGGGCATGGGGGTTTCGGGCAACGGGATTCCCACGGGCGCCACGATCGCCACGATCACCTCGGGGACCGCGATCACGATCTCGTCCAATGCCACGGCCACGGTCACCGGTTTGAATAACAACTTTGCGATTAACAACTTTACGTTCAGCCCGCCGACGCTGACCGGCACCACGAACGGGACCACTACCATCAGCGGCCTGTCGTCCACCGCCAATCTGTCGGTTGGCATGGTCGTGTCGGGAATCGGGATTCCCGCCGGCGACACGATCGCCACGATCCCCTCGACAACGACGCTCACGCTCACGACCGCCGCCATGGCGAGCGGTACGCCTTCCCTCACATTCACCGACCCCGCGGTGACGCTGAGCAGCACCACGGTCAACACCAGCACGACCGTCACCCTGGTCTCCACCGCCGGTCTGACGGCCGGCATGGGTGTCTTGGGAACGGGGATTCCGCTCGGCGACACGATCGCCTCGGTCCCCACGAGCACGACGATCACGCTCACGACCGCTGCCACAAGCAGCGCAACGTCTTTGCTCAATTACATCGGTACGCTGACGCTGACCGGCACCACGACCAACAATAACGCTGCCATCAGCGGCCTGGCGTCCACTGCTGGCCTATTATTCGGCATGGGCGTCTCGGGAACGGGGATTCCCACCGGCGCCACGATCGCCGCGATTACCTCGGGGACCTCGATCACGATCACGTCCAATGCCACGGCCAGCGGTACGCCTTCGCTCACGTTCAGCCCGATCAACGCCTTGACGCTTGGCGGCACCTCGATCCTGTCGGTCAACTTGCAGGGTTTCAGCAATACGGGTGGCGCCAGCGGCACCGTTGTCACACCCATCACGATCGTGGGGAACACTAGCGGCACCTTCAGCGACGAGGCCGCAACATCGCCGTCGGCCATTGTTACAAGCTCCCACGTCACCCCCAATCCGAATCTGTACAGTGTCAGCGCCAACTACGCCAATCCGGCCGTTATCCCCCTGACAATCGCTCCCACGACAGCGCCAACGGTGACGGTGACCCGGACGAGCGGCACCTACAACGGCGTGGCCTTTGCAGCCACGGATTCCGTGAGCGGGTCGGCCAGCCTGGAAGGCGTGACTCCGACGTTGGCCTACTACTCGGGAACGAGCGTTTCCACGAGCGCGCAGCTCACCAGTGCTCCGTCGACGGTCGGCACCTACACGGTGTTGGCGAGCTTCGCCGGCAGCACGGATTACGCCACGGCCAGTAGCACTGCCACCACCTTTAGCATTACTGCGGCAACGCCGACGGTGGCGGTGACCGACAATAGCGGGACGTACACCGGTTTGGCCTTCGCGGCGACCACCGACACGGTGACTGGTGTCAGCGGCTCCCCACAGGCAAGCCTGGAAGGGAATACGCCGGGCCTGACGTACTATTCGGGGACCAGCGCCACGGGCACGGCGCTGAGCGGCGCTCCGACCACGGCGGGCACGTACACGGTGTTGGCGAGTTTCGCCAGCACCACCGACTATACTAGCGCCGCGGCGAGCACGACGTTCACGATCGCTCAAGCCAGTCCGACGGTGATCGTGATCGACAATGGCGGGACGTACACCGGTTCGGCCTTCGCGGCGACCACCGACACGGTGGCTGGTGTCGGCGGCTCCCAGCAGGCAAGTCTGGAAGGGAATACGCCGGGCCTGACGTACTATTCGGGGACCAGCGCCACGGGCACGGCGCTCAGCGGCGCTCCGACCACGGCGGGCACGTACACGGTGTTGGCGAGTTTCGCCAGCACCACCGACTACACCAGCGGCTTGGCGAGCACGTCGTTCATAATCAACCAGGCCGCACCCAGCCTAAGCCTGACCGACAACAGCGCGCGTCGTACACAGGTTTGGCTTTCACGGCCACCACGGCCAGCCCCGACGGCGTCGCTCCGAGCCTGACCTACTACTCGGGGACCAGTGCCACGGGGACGGCGCTTAGCGGTGCTCCGACCACGGTCGGCACCTACACGGTACTAGCGAGCTTTGTCGGCAGCACCGATTACACCAGCGGCACGGCGAGCACGACGTTCACGATCAGCCAGGCCGCGCCCAGCTTGAATTTGTCGAACAATTTGACCGGAACGTACACCGACGCGGCCTTCACGGCCACGGCGGCGACCATCGAAAGTGTGACTCCGACCCTGACGTACTACTCGGGGACGAGCGCCACGGGCACTTCGCTCAGCGGCGCCCCGACCACAGTAGGCACCTACACGGTACTGGCCAATTTCTCCGGCAGCACCGACTACACCAGCAGCACGGCGAGCCAGACGTTCACGATCACCCCGGCCGGGCCGACGTTGACAGTGACCGACTCTGGAGGGACGTACAACGGTTTGGGCTTCCCGGCTAGCGACACGGTTGCCGGTGTCGGCGGCCAGTCCGCCGCCGCTTTCAGCCTGGAAAGCATCACTCCAGCCCTGACGTACTACTCGGGCACGAGCGCGACGGGGACGGCTTTGAGCGGCGCACCGACGACGGTGGGGACGTACACGGTGTTGGCGAGCTTCATCGGCAGCACGGACTATACCAGCGGTGCGGCAAGCACGGCGTTCTCGATCACCCAGGCCGCGCCGAGCATCAGCTTGACCGACGCAAGCGGCGCCTACACCACGTCGGCCTTCACGGCCAGCACGGCGAGCATCGAAAGCGTAGCTCCGAGTCTGACGTACTACTCGGGCACGAGCGCCACGGGGACGGCCCTGAGCGGCGCCCCGACGACGGTGGGGACGTACACGGTGCTGGCGAGCTTCATCGGCAGCACGGACTACACCAGCGGCATGGCGAGCACGACGTTCACGATCAGCCAGGCCGTGCCGAGCGTGAGCGTGACCGACGGCGGCGGGACCTACTCGGGCGCAGCCTTTGCGGCCGGTGACACGGTCTCCGGCGTTGGCAGCGACCTGAGTCGCCGCTGCCAGCCTGGAGAGCGTTGCTCCAAGCCTGAGCTACTACTCGGGCACGAGTGCGACGGGGACCGCCCTGAGCGGCGCCCCGACGACGGTGGGGACGTACACGGTGCTGGCGAGCTTCATCGGCAGCACGGACTACACCAGCGCCAGCGCGAGCACGACGTTCACGATTACTCAGGCCAACCCGACTCAGTCGCAGCCGACGTTGACCGTGACCGACTCCAGTGGGACCTATACGCGGGCGGCCTTCACAGCCACCTCGGCGAGCATCGAAGGAATGACTCCGACGCTGACCTACTACTCGGGGACCAGCGCCACGGGGACGGCCTTGAGCGGTGCTCCCACGTTTGTGGGGACGTACACGGTGCTGGCGAGCTTCGGCGGCAGCACGGATTTCACCAGCGCCAACGCAAGCACGACGTTCACGATCAGCAAGGCTACGCCGACCTTGAGCGTGACCGACCCGAGCGGCGCCTACAGCGGTTTGGCCTACACGGCTGGCGATACGGTGTCCGGCGACCTGCACACGTTGCTGGCCAGCCTGGAAGGAGTGACTCCGAGCCTGAGCTACTACTCGGGCACGAGCGCCACGGGGACGGCTTTGAGCGGCGCACCGACGACGGTGGGCACGTATACGGTGCTGGCGAGCTACCTCGGCAGCACGAACTACACGAGCCAGAGCGCGAGCATGACGTTCACGATCAGCCAGGCCGCGCCGAGCGTGACCGTGATCGACAACGGCGGGATCTACAGCGGAGCGGCCTTCTCGGCCACCTCGGTCAGCATCGAAAATGTGACCCCGACGTTGACGTACTACTCGGGCACGAGTGCGACGGGGACGGCTTTGAGCGGCGCCCCGACGACGGTGGGGACGTATACGGTGCTGGCGAGCTTCATCGGCAGCACGGACTACACCAGCGGTGCGGCAAGCACGACGTTCTCGATCACCCAGGCCGCACCCAGCATCAGCTTGACCGACGCGAGCGGCGCCTACACCACGTCGGCCTTCACGGCCAGCACGGCCAGCATCGAAAGCGTGGCTCCGAGTCTGACGTACTACTCGGGCACGAGCGCCACGGGGACGGCCCTGAGCGGCGCCCCGACGACGGTGGGGACGTACACGGTGCTGGCGAGCTTCATCGGCAGCACGGACTACACCAGCGGCATGGCGAGCACGACGTTCACGATCAGCCAGGCCGTGCCGAGCGTGAGCGTGACCGACGGCGGCGGGACCTACTCGGGCGCAGCCTTTGCGGCCGGTGACACGGTCTCCGGCGTTGGCAGCGACCTAATCGCCGCTGCCAGCCTGGAGAGCATTGCTCCAAGCCTGAGCTACTACTCGGGCACGAGTGCGACGGGGACCGCCCTGAGTGGCGCCCCGACGACGGTGGGAACGTACACGGTGCTGGCGAGCTTCATCGGCAGCACGGACTACACCAGCGCCAGCGCGATCACGACGTTCACGATCAGTCAGGCCAATCCGACTCAATCGTTGCCGACGTTCAGCGTGACCGACGCGAGCGGGAACTATACGGGTTCGGCCTTCACGGCCACCTCGGCGAGCATCGAAAGCGTGGCTCCGAGTCTGACGTACTACTCGGGTACGAGTGCCACGGGTACGGCCTTGAGCGGCGCCCCGACGACGGTGGGGACGTACACGGTGCTGGCGAGCTTCATCGGCAGCACGGACTACACCAGCGCCACTTCGAGTGCCACATTTACGATCAGCCAGGCCGCGCCGACAGTAAGCGTGGTCGACAACGGTAGCATGTACAACGGCTCCATGTTCGTCGCTACGGACACGGTGGCTGGCGTGAACCAGGTTTCCGGAGCCAGTTTGGAAAGTGTGACTCCGAGCCTGAGCTACTACTCCGGCACGAGCGCCACCGGCACGGCGTTGAGCGGCGCACCGAGCGACGTGGGCACCTATACGGTGCTGGCCAGCTTTATCGGCAGCACCGACTACACCAGCGGCGCTGCGAGCACGACGTTCGTGATTACCAATGCCGCCCTGTCCACGCCGACGCTCAGCGTGATCGACAACAGTGGGGCGTACAACGGTTCGGCCTTCGCGGCTAGTGACACGGTAGCCGGCATGAATCACAGTTCTGGTGCGAGCCTGGAAAATGTGACCCCGACGTTGACGTACTACTCGGGCACGAGCGCCACGGGGACGGCTTTGAGCGGTGCCCCGACGACGGTGGGGACGTACACGGTGTTGGCGAGCTTCATCGGCAGCACGGACTACACCAGCGGTGCGGCAAGCACGACGTTCTCGATCAGTCAGGCCACGCCGAAAGTGAAGGCGATCGACGCGAGCGGCGCCTACACCACGTCGGCCTTCACGGCCAGCACGGCGAGCATCGAAGGAGGGACCCCGAGCCTGACGTACTACTCGGGCACGAGCGCCACGGGGACGGCCCTGAGCGGCGCCCCGACGACGGTGGGGACGTACACGGTGTTGGCGAGCTTCATCGGCAGCACGGACTACACCAGCGGCATGGCGAGCACGACGTTCACGATCAGCCAGGCCGCTCCGAGCGTGAGCGTGACCGACGGCGGCGGGACCTACTCGGGCGCAGCCTTTGCGGCCGGTGACACGGTCTCCGGCGTTGGCAGCGACCTGAGCGCCGCTGCCAGCCTGGAGAGCGTTGCTCCAAGCCTGAGCTACTACTCGGGCACGAGCGCGACGGGGACGGCTTTGAGTGGCGCACCGACGACGGTGGGGACGTATACGGTGCTGGCGAGCTTCATCGGCAGCACGGACTACACCAGCGCCAGCGCGAGCACGACGTTCACGATCAGCCAGGCCAATCCGACTCAATCGTTGCCGACGTTCAGCGTGACCGACGCGAGCGGGAACTACACGGGTTCGGCCTTCACGGCCACCTCGGCGAGCATCGAAAGCGTGGCTCCGAGTCTGACGTACTACTCGGGTACGAGTGCCACGGGTACGGCCTTGAGCGGCGCCCCGACGACGGTGGGGACGTACACGGTGCTGGCGAGCTTCATCGGCAGCACGGACTACACCAGCGCCACTTCGAGTGCCACATTTACGATCAGCCAGGCTGCGCCGACAGTAAGCGTGGTCGACAATAGTGGCGTCTACAACACGGCAGCCTTCGCGGCCAGCGATACGGTGGCCGGTGTGAATCAGGTTGCCGGTGCGAGCCTGGAAAATGTGACCCCGACGTTGACGTACTACTCGGGCACGAGCGCCACGGGGACGGCTTTGAGCGGTGCCCCGACGACGGTGGGGACGTACACGGTGTTGGCGAGCTTCATCGGCAGCACGGACTACACCAGCGGTGCGGCAAGCACGACGTTCTCGATCAGTCAGGCCACGCCGAAAGTGAAGGCGATCGACGCGAGCGGCGCCTACACCACGTCGGCCTTCACGGCCAGCACGGCGAGCATCGAAGGAGGGACCCCGAGCCTGACGTACTACTCGGGCACGAGCGCCACGGGGACGGCCCTGAGCGGCGCCCCGACGACGGTGGGGACGTACACGGTGCTGGCGAGCTTCATCGGCAGCACGGACTACACCAGCGGCATGGCGAGCACGACGTTCACGATCAGCCAGGCCGCTCCGAGCGTGAGCGTGACCGACGGCGGCGGGACCTACTCGGGCGCAGCCTTTGCGGCCGGTGACACGGTCTCCGGCGTTGGCAGCGACCTGAGCGCCGCTGCCAGCCTGGAGAGCGTTGCTCCAAGCCTGAGCTACTACTCGGGCACGAGCGCGACGGGGACGGCTTTGAGTGGCGCACCGACGACGGTGGGGACGTATACGGTGCTGGCGAGCTTCATCGGCAGCACGGACTACACCAGCGCCAGCGCGAGCACGACGTTCACGATCAGCCAGGCCAATCCGACTCAATCGTTGCCGACGTTCAGCGTGACCGACGCGAGCGGGAACTACACGGGTTCGGCCTTCACGGCCACCTCGGCGAGCATCGAAAGCGTGGCTCCGAGCTGACGTACTACTCGGGTACGAGTGCCACGGGTACGGCCTTGAGCGGCGCCCCGACGACGGTGGGGACGTACACGGTGCTGGCGAGCTTCATCGGCAGCACGGACTACACCAGCGCCACTTCGAGTGCCACATTTACGATCAGCCAGGCTTCGCCGACAGTAAGCGTGGTCGACAATAGTGGCGTCTACAACACGGCAGCCTTCGCGGCCAGCGATACGGTGGCCGGTGTGAATCAGGTTGCCGGTGCGAGCCTGGAAAATGTGACCCCGACGTTGACGTACTACTCGGGCACGAGCGCCACGGGGACGGCTTTGAGCGGTGCCCCGACGACGGTGGGGACGTACACGGTGTTGGCGAGCTTCATCGGCAGCACGGACTACACCAGCGGTGCGGCAAGCACGACGTTCTCGATCAGTCAGGCCACGCCGAAAGTGAAGGCGATCGACGCGAGCGGCGCCTACACCACGTCGGCCTTCACGGCCAGCACGGCGAGCATCGAAGGAGGGACCCCGAGCCTGACGTACTACTCGGGCACGAGCGCCACGGGGACGGCCCTGAGCGGCGCCCCGACGACGGTGGGGACGTACACGGTGCTGGCGAGCTTCATCGGCAGCACGGACTACACCAGCGGCATGGCGAGCACGACGTTCACGATCAGCCAGGCCGTGCCGAGCGTGAGCGTGACCGACGGCGGCGGGACCTACTCGGGCGCAGCCTTTGCGGCCGGTGACACGGTCTCCGGCGTTGGCAGCGACCTAATCGCCGCTGCCAGCCTGGAGAGTGTTGCCCCGACGTCTGAGCTACTACTCGGGCACGAGTGCGACGGGGACGGCTTTGAGTGGCGCACCGACGACGGTGGGGACGTATACGGTGCTGGCGAGCTTCATCGGCAGCACGGACTACACCAGCGGCGCAGTGCGATCACGACGTTCACGATCAGCCAGGCCAATCCGACTCAATCGTTGCCGACGTTCAGCGTGACCGACGCGAGCGGGAACTATACGGGTTCGGCCTTCACGGCCACCTCGGCGAGCATCGAAAGCGTGGCTCCGAGTCTGACGTACTACTCGGGTACGAGTGCCACGGGTACGGCCTTGAGCGGCGCCCCGACGACGGTGGGGACGTACACGGTGCTGGCGAGCTTCATCGGCAGCACGGACTACACCAGCGCCACTTCGAGTGCCACATTTACGATCAGCCAGGCTGCGCCGACGCTGAGCCTGACCGACAATAGCGGGGCGTACAACGCTGCGGCCTTCGCGGCTACGGATACCGTGGCTGGTGTGAGCCACGCTTTCGGAGCCAGTTTGGAAGGGACAATCCCGAGCCTGACGTACTACTCGGGCACGAGTGCCACGGGAACGGCCTTGAGCGGTGCGCCGACGACGGTGGGTACCTACACGGTACTGGCGAGCTTCGCCGGCAGCACGGACTACAAGAGCTGTGCCACCAGCACGACGTTCACGATCAACCAGGTCGCGCCCAGCGTGAGCGTGACCGATGGCGGTGGAACGTACTCGGGCGCAGCCTTTGCGGCCGGTGACACGGTCTCTGGGGTCGGCAGTCAGTCGGCGGCTTTGGCCAGCCTGGAGAGCGTGACTCCGACGCTGAGTTACTACTCGGGCACCAGTGCCACGGGTACGGCGCTGAGCGGCGCACCGACGACGGTGGGCACGTACACGGTGCTGGCCAGCTTCATCGGCAGCACGGACTACACCAGCGCCAGCGCGAGCTCGACGTTCACGATCAGCCAGGCCAATCCGACTCAGTCGTTGCCGACGTTCAGCGTGACCGACCCGAGCGGTAAATATACGGGTTCGGCCTTCACGGCCGTCTCGGCGAGCATCGAAGGGGTGACCCCGAGCCTGACCTACTACGTCGGGGCGAGCGCGACGGGGACGGCGTTGAGCGGCGCACCGACGACGGTGGGGACGTACACGGTGCTGGCGAGCTTCATCGGCAGCACCGACTTCACCAGCGGCACGACGAGCGCGACGTTCACGATCAGCCAGGCCACCCCGACAGTGAGCGTGATCGACAATGGCGGTACGGTCAGCGCCAGTAACTTCCCGGCCAGCGACACGGTGGCTGGCGTGAACCAGGTGGCCGGAGCCAGCCTGGAGAACGTGGCTCCGACACTGACCTACTACTCCGGCACGAGTGTTTCCACGAGCACCCAATTGAGCGGTGCGCCGAGCAATATTGGCACGTACACGGTGGTGGCCAGTTTTGCCGGCAGCACCGACTACACCAGCGCGAGTGCAAGCACCACGTACACGATTGTTCCCAGTGGTGTTCTGAGCACACCCACGCTAAGCGTGGTCGACAACAGCGGGTTCTACAACGATGCGGCTTACGTAGCCACCGTCACGGTGGCTGGCATGAACCATATGTCCCAAGCCAGCCTGGAAAACGTGACTCCGAGTCTGACGTACTACACGGGCACGAGCGCTTCCACGAGCGCGCAGATCAGCAGCGCTCCAACGACGGTCGGCACCTACACGGTGCTGGCCAGCTTCGCCGGCAGCACCAGCTACATGAGCGGTGCGGCAAGCACGACGTTCTCGATCAGCCAGGCCGCGCCCAGCGTGAGCGTGACCGACGCGAGCGGGAACTATACGGGTTCGGCCTTCACGGCCACCTCGGCGAGCATCGAAAGCGTGGCTCCGACGCTGACCTACTACTCGGGCACCAGTGCCACGGGTACGGCACTAAGCGGCGCACCGACGACGGTGGGCACGTACACGGTGCTGGCCAGCTTCATCGGCAGCACGGACTATACCAGCGGCACGACGAGCGCGACGTTCACGATCAGCCAGGCCGCGCCGACGCTGAGCCTGACCGACAATAGCGGGGCGTACAACGCTGCGGCCTTTGCAGCCACGGACACGGTGGCTGGCGTGAACCACGCTTCCGGAGCCAGCCTGGAAGGCATGACTCCGAGCCTGACCTACTACTCGGGCACGAGCGCCACGGGCACGGCGTTGAGCGGCGCACCGACGACGGTGGGCACGTACACGGTGCTGGCGAGCTTCGCCGGCAGCACGGACTACAAGACCTGCGCCACCAGCACGACGTTCACGATCAGCCAGACCGCGCCCAGCGTGAGCGTGACCGACGCGAGCGGCACCTACAACGCCACGGCCTTCACGGCCACGACGGCGAGCATCGAAGGCGTGACCGCGGGCCTGACCTATTACTCGGGCACGAGCGCCACGGGGACGGCCTTGAGTGGCGCACCGACGACGGTGGGCACCTACACAGTGCTGGCGAGCTTCATCGGCAGCACGGACTTCACCAGCGGCACGGCGAGCACGACATTCACGATCAGCCAGTCCACGCCGAGCGTCAGCGTGACCGACCACGGTGTAACGTACTCGGGCGCAGCGTTCGCGGCCGGTGACACGGTTTCTGGCGTGAGCCAGATTGCCGGCGCCAGCTTGGAGAGCGTGACTCCGACGCTGAGCTACTACTCCGGCACCAGCGCCACGGGGACGGCCTTGAGCGGCGCACCGACGACGGTGGGGACGTACACGGTGCTAGCGAGCTTCATCGGCAGCAGCGACTACACCAGCAGTAGCGCAAGCACGACGTTTACGATCAGCCAGGCTAATCCGACTCAGTCGCTGCCGACGTTTAAAGTGAGCGACTATAGTGGGGCCTACACGGGTTCGGCCTTCACGGCCGTCTCGGCGAGCATCGAAGGGGTGACCCCGAGCCTGACGTATTACTCGGGCACGAGCGCCACGGGGACAACCTTGAGCGGTGCACCGACGACAGTGGGGACGTACACGGTGTTGGCGAGCTTCATCGGCAGCACGGACTACACCAGCGGCATGGCGAGCACGACGTTCACGATCAGCCAGGCCACGCCCAGCGTGAGCGTGACCGATGGCGGCGGGACCTACTCAGGTGCAGCCTTTGCGGCCGGTGACACGGTCTCTGGCGTGAGCCAGGTTGCCGGGGCCAGCCTGGAGAGCGTGACTCCGACGCTGAGTTACTACTCGGGCACCAGCGCCACGGGTACGGCACTAAGCGGCGCACCGACGACGGTGGGGACGTACACGGTGCTGGCCAGCTTCATCGGCAGCACGGACTATACCAGCGCAAGCACGAGTACGACGTTTACGATCAGCCAGGCCAATCCGACTCAGTCGCAGCCGACGTTGAGCGTGACCGACGCGAGCGGGAACTTTACGGGCGCAGCCTTCACGGCCACCTCGGCGAGTATCGAAGGGGTGACCCCGAGCCTGACGTACTACTCGGGCACGAGCGCCACTGGCACGGCGTTGAGCGGCGCACCGACGACGGTGGGGACGTACACGGTGCTGGCCAGCTTCATCGGCAGCACGGACTACACCAGCGGCACGACGAGCGCGACGTTCACGATCAGCCAGGCCGCGCCGACGCTGAGCCTGACCGACAATAGCGGGGCGTACAACGGTGCGGCCTTCTCGGCCACGGATACCGTGGCTGGTGTGAGCCATGCTTTCGGAGCCAGTTTGGAAGGAACAATTCCGAGCCTGACGTACTACTCGGGCACGAGTGCCACGGGCACGGCTTTGAGTGGTGCACCGACGACAGTAGGCACGTATACGGTACTGTCGAGCTTCGCCGGCAGCACGGACTACAAGAGTTGTGCCACCAGCACGACGTTCACGATCAACCAGACCACGCCGAGCGTCAGCGTGACCGACCACGGTGGAACGTACTCGGGCGCAGCGTTCGCGGCCGGTGACACGGTTTCTGGCGTGAGCCAGATTGCCGGCGCCAGCTTGGAGAGCGTGACTCCGACGCTGAGCTACTACTCCGGCACCAGCGCCACGGGGACGGCCTTGAGCGGCGCACCGACGACGGTGGGGACGTACACGGTGCTGGCGAGCTTCGCCGGCAGCAGCGACTACACCAGTGCCAGTTCGAATACGACGTTTACGATCAGCCAGGCCAATCCGACTCAGTCGCCGCCGACCTTGAGCGTGACCGATGCGAGCGGGAAGTACACGGGTTCGGCCTTCGCGGCCACCTCGGCGAGCATCGAAGGGGGCACCCCGAGCCTGACGTACTACTCGGGCACGAGCGCCACGGGGACAGCCTTGAGCGGCGCACCGACGACAGTGGGGACGTACACGGTGTTGGCGAGCTTCATCGGCAGCACCGACTACACCAGCGGCATGGCGAGCACGACGTTCGCGATCAGCCAGGCCACGCCGACGGTGAGCGTGACCGATGGCGGCGGGACCTACTCAGGTGCAGCCTTTGCGGCCGGTGACACGGTCTCCGGCGTTGGCAGCGACCTAATCGCCACTGCCAGCCTGGAGAGCGTTGCTCCAAGCCTGAGCTACTACTCGGGCACGAGCGCGACGGGGACGGCCCTGAGTGGCGCTCCGACGACGGTGGGGACGTATACGGTGCTGGCGAGCTTCATCGGCAGCACGGACTACACCAGCGCCAGCGCGATCACGACGTTCACGATCAGCCAGGCCAATCCGACTCAATCGTTGCCGACGTTCAGCGTGACCGACGCGAGCGGGAACTATACGGGTTCGGCCTTCACGGCCACCTCGGCGAGCATCGAAAGCGTGGCTCCGACGCTGACGTACTACTCGGGTACGAGCGCCACGGGTACGGCCTTGAGCGGCGCCCCGACGACGGTGGGGACGTACACGGTGCTGGCCAGCTTCATCGGCAGCACGGACTACACCAGCGGCACGACGAGCGCGACGTTCACGATCAGCCAGGCCGCGCCGACGCTGAGCCTGACCGACAATAGCGGGGCGTACAACGGTGCGGCCTTCTCGGCCACGGATACCGTGGCTGGTGTGAGCCATGCTTTCGGAGCCAGTTTGGAAGGAACAATTCCGAGCCTGACGTACTACTCGGGCACGAGTGCCACGGGCACGGCTTTGAGTGGTGCACCGACGA
The DNA here is from genome assembly GCA_963807715.1 of uncultured Planctomycetia bacterium. Classification (GTDB taxonomy): domain Bacteria; phylum Planctomycetota; class Planctomycetia; order Pirellulales; family PALSA-1355; genus CAWECK01. Next base: position 559,619 of record CAWECK010000001.1, on the reverse strand, counting down.
CAGTAGGCACGTATACGGTACTGTCGAGCTTCGCCGGCAGCACGGACTACAAGAGTTGTGCCACCAGCACGACGTTCACGATCAACCAGACCACGCCGAGCGTCAGCGTGACCGACCACGGTGGAACGTACTCGGGCGCAGCGTTCGCGGCCGGTGACACGGTTTCTGGCGTGAGCCAGATTGCCGGCGCCAGCTTGGAGAGCGTGACTCCGACGCTGAGCTACTACTCCGGCACCAGCGCCACGGGGACGGCCTTGAGCGGCGCACCGACGACGGTGGGGACGTACACGGTGCTGGCGAGCTTCGCCGGCAGCAGCGACTACACCAGTGCCAGTTCGAGTACGACGTTTACGATCAGCCAGGCCAATCCGACTCAGTCGCTGCCGACGTTTAAAGTGAGCGACTATAGTGGGGCCTACACGGGTTCGGCCTTCACGGCCGTCTCGGCGAGCATCGAAGGGGTGACCCCGAGCCTGACGTATTACTCGGGCACGAGCGCCACTGGCACGGCGTTGAGCGGCGCACCGACGACGGTGGGGACGTACACGGTGTTGGCGAGCTTCATCGGCAGCACCGACTTCACCAGCGGCACGACGAGCACCACGTTCACGATTACCCCGGCCACTCCGACGGTGAGCGTGACCGACAATGGTGGGACGTACAACTCCAGTGGCTTCCCGGCCACCGACACGGTGGCTGGCGTGAACCAGGTGGCCGGCGCCAGTTTGGAAGGGACAACCCCGAGCCTGACGTACTACTCGGGCACGAGTGTTTCCACGAGCACCCAATTGAGCGGCGCTCCGGCAAACGTGGGCACGTACACGGTGCTGGCCAGCTTCGCCGGCAGCACCGATTACACCAGCACGAGTGCGAGTACCACGTTCACGATTGTTCCCAGTGCCTCTCAGACCACACCCACGCTAAGCGTGTTTGACCCCAGCGGTCCTTACAACGATAACGCCTTCGTGGCGACCGCCACGGTAGCTGGCACGAACCACGTTTCCGGAGTCAGCCTGGAAAATGTAATACCGACTCTGGCCTACTACTCGGGGACGAGCGCCAGCGGCTCGGCCTTGAGCGGCGCTCCGAGCGGCGTGGGCACGTACACGGTGCTGGCCAGCTTCTCCGGCAGCACTGACTACACCAGCGGCACTGCGAGCACCACGTTCACGATTTCCACGGCTCCGCCGGCCACGCCGACGGTGAGCGTGTTCGACAACGGTGGGACCTATAACGGTGCGGCCTTCACGGCCAGTGACACGGTGGCGGGCTCGAACGAGATTGCCGGGGCCAGCCTGGAAAACGTGACTCCGACGCTGACTTACTACTCCGGCACGAGTGCTTCCACGAGCACCCAATTGAGCGGCGCTCCGACGACGGCGGGCACGTACACGGTGTTGGCCAGCTTCATCGGCAGTACCGATTACACCAGCGCCAGCGCGAGCACCACGTTCACGATCAACAAGGCCACGCCCAGCGTGAGCCTGACCGATAACAACGGGCCGTACACCGGTGCGGCCTTCATGGCCACCACGGCTAGCATCGAAGGGGTGACCCCGACGCTGACCTACTACTCGGGCACGAGCGCCACGGGCACGGCTTTGAGCGGCGCTCCGACCACGGTGGGCACCTACTCGGTGTTGGCCAGCTTCATTGGCAGCACCGATTACACCAGCGGCTCGGCGAGCGTCACATTCACGATCAGCAAGGCCGCGCCGACGCTGACGGTCACCGACGCCAGCGGGCCCTACACGGATGCGGCCTTCGCGGCGATCGCGAATGGCGGGGTTGGCGCGACGCCAACCTTGGCCTACTACTCCGGCACGAGTGCCAACGGCACGGCCTTGAGTGGTGCTCCGACGACGGTTGGAACGTATACGGTGCTGGCCACCCTCGCCGCTACCGCCAACTACGCCAGCAACAGCGCGAGCACCACGTTCACGATCAGTCAGGCCGCAGCGACGGTGGTCGTGACGGATGCCAGCAACGCGTATAACGCCGCGGCCTTCGTGGCCACGGAGACCGTGGCCGGCGTAGGCGCCAGTCGACGCCCGCAAGCAGCCTGGAAGGGGGCGCGCTGAGCTCGGTGAAGTACTACTCGGGCACGAGCGCCTCGGGGACCGCCTTGAGCGGTGCTCCAACTACCGTCGGCACGTACACGGTACTGGGCAGTTTCGTCGGCAGCACCGATTACACCAGCGGCATCAATAGCACGACGTTCACGATCAGTCCGGCTGCTCCGACGGTGAGCGTGACCGACGCGAGCGGGACGTACACTGCCGCGGCCTTCACGGGCACCGCCACGGTGGCCGGCGTGAACCACACGGTCGTTGCCAGCCTGGAAGGCGTGACGCCGACCTTGACGTACTACACGGGTACGAGTGCTTCCACGAGCACGCAGTTGAGCGGCGCTCCGACCACGGTGGGCACTTACACGGTGCTGGCCAGTTTCGCAAGCAGCACCGATTACACCAGCGGCAGCAATAGCACGACGTTCACGATCACCCCGGCAACGCCGACGGTGGGCGTGACCGATGCGAGCGGGCCGTACACCGCCGCGGCCTTCACGGGCACCGCCACGGTGGCCGGCGTAAACCACACGGTCGTCGCCAGCCTGGAAGGCGTGACGCCGACGTTGACGTACTACACGGGTACGAGTGTTTCCACGAGCACGCAGTTGAGCGGTGCTCCGACGGCGCTCGGCACCTATACGGTTCTGGCCAGCTTCGCCAACAGCACCGACTACACCAGCGCCAGCGCGAGCACCACGTTTACGGTCAGCCGGGCCACGCCGACGGTTTCGGTGAGCGATTTGGGCGGGACCGCGAGCGGCAGCACGATGTACCCCGCCACGGACTCGGTTGCCGGCGTGAACCAGATCGCCGGAGCCAGCCTGGAAGGGGTCGCGCCGACCGTGACCTATTACTCGGGCACGAATGTCACGGGTTCTCCCTTGGGCGGTGCTCCGAGTGCGGTCGGCACGTACACGGCCGTGGCCAGCTTCGTCGGCAGCACGGATTACACCAGCGCGAGCGCCAGCGTCACGTTCACGATTTTTGCTAGCACCGTGAGCACGCCGACGGTGACCGTGAGCGACGGCGGCGGAACGTTCAATGGCGGCGCGTTCACGGCCAGCGATACGGTGGCGGGCACCAGCCACGTTGCCGGGCCCAGTCTGGAAGGTGTGACGCCGGGTCTGACCTACTTCCTCGGCACGAGTGCAAGCGGCACCGTGGTGTCGGGCGCTCCGACCACAGCCGGGACGTACACCGTGCTGGCCAGCTTCGGCGGCAGCGCCGACTTATAGCACCGCGAGCGCATCCACCACGTTCACGGTCAGCCAGGCCACTCCGACGGTGACGGCGACCGATGGCGGCGGCGCCTACAACGGCTCGCCGTTCCCGGCTTCGGGAATGGTGGCGGGCGTGAGCCAAACGGCCGCAGTCAGTTTGGAAGGGATGACCCCGACGCTGACTTACTACGCCGGCAGCACCACGGGTACGCCGCTGAGCGGTGCACCGTCGACCGTGGGCACCTACACGGTGGTAGCCAGCTTTGCCGGCAGCACCGACTACACGTCTGCCACCAGTTCTGCCACGACCTTCAACATCGTGAAGGGCGTGCCGACCGTGGTGGCGACCGATACGAGCGGTTCTCTTAACGGCTCGGCATTTGTCGCGTCCGCAACGGTAGCCGGCTTCGGGAGCCAGTCCACGCCCGCGGCCAGCCTGGAAACGGTGACGCCAACGCTGATTTACTATAAGGGAGCAACGGCTCTCAGCGGCGGCGCCATCCACGGCGGGTGTCTATACGGTGGTGGCCAGCTTCGCCGGCAGCACGGACTATGCCAGTGCCTCTGGCAACACGACGTTCACGATCAGCAGTGGCGCACCGTCGCTGAGCGTGACCGATGCGAGCGGGAATTACACCAGCTATCAATTCCCGGCCACCGTCTTGGTGAATGGGATGGCCAGCGTAGAAAATGTCAAGCCAACACTGCAATATTACACTGGCACAAGCGCCACCGGCACCGGCTGGACGACCACCCCGCCAATCACTGCAGGCACCTACACGGTAGTGGCGTACTTCAACGGCAGCACCGACTACACCAGCACGACTGCAAGCACCACGTTCACCATTACCCCAGCCGCGCCGACGCTGACCGTTAGCGACGCTGGCGGAATCTACACGGGCACTTCGACGTACCCAGCCACCTTTACCCTCGCGGGTGTGGGAACCCAATCGACACCCGGATCCAAACTGGAAGACGTCACTCCGACGCTGACTTACTACTCGGGTACGGGCACGGCTCTGAGCGGCGCTCCTTCCACGGCGGGCACGTACTCGGTGGTGGCCAGCTTCGCCGGCAGCATGGACTACGCCTATGCCAGTATCGGCACGACGTTCACGATCAGCCGGATTACGCCGACGGTTACGGTGACCGACGCCGGTGGCGGCTACAGCAGCGGTTCTTCGTTCCCTGCCACGGCCATGGTGGCGGGAGGGGCCTACCTGGAAGGGGTCGCTCCGACGCTGTCTTACTACGCGGGCACGAGCGTCGTTACTGCATCCGCCTTGAGCGCCGCGCCATCGACGGTGGGCACCTACACGGTGCTGGCCTCCTTCGCCGGCAGCACGGACTATTTGCCCAACACTGCCAGCACGACGTTCATCATTACCAAGCCCGTGCCTTCGGTTTCGGTGACCGACACGAGTGGCAACTACAATGGATCTCCGTTCAACGCCACGGCCATGGTGGCGGGAGGAGTCAGCCTGGAAGGGGTCGCACCGACTCTGACCTATTACTCGGGCACGAGCGCCACGGGTTCTGCCTTGAGCGGCGCTCCGAGTGCGTTCGGTACGTACGCGGTGTTGGCCAGCTTCGCCGGCAGCACCGACTTCAGCTACGCCACCGCGCAAACGACGTTCAGCATCACGAAGGGAGCGCCGTCGATGGCAATTACCCTTCCCCTCAACACCGTCTACAATACGTCGGCCTTCGTCGCGACCGACACGGTGAACGGAGTGGCCAGCTTGGAAGGGGTCACCCCGACGCTGACATACTTCAAGGGAGCCACATCTCTCGGCAGCGCCGCGCCATCCGCGGCGGGCACCTATTCGGCGACTGCCACCTTCGCCGGCTCTACCGACTACAACAGCACCAGCACGTCCACGACATTCACCATCGCCAAGGCCGCGCCGACGTTGACGCTGAACGACGCGGGTGGGACTGCTAATGGGACCGCGTCCTTCCCTGCCACCGATACGGTAGCCGGCGTGGGAAGTCAGTCGACGGCGGGGCCCAGCCTGGAGAGCGTCACGCCGTCGCTAGCTTATTACACCGGCACATCCGCCAGCGGCACCAGCTCCACATCCGTCGCGCCGAAAGCCGCAGGCACCTACACCGTGCTGGCCACGTTCTACGGCAGCACGGATTACAGCGTCGTCAGCAAAGCCCTCACCTTCACCGTAATTCCGGACCCGTTCATCACGGCCACGTCAGGGAGCGGACAGACCGGTGTGGACTACGGCCAGTTTGCTCAAGCGTTAACCGTTAACGTCGTCAATACCGCCGGTAAACCGGTCAGTGGCGCTGCCGTAACTTTCACCGCGCCCACCAGCGGGGCCAGTGGCACCTTCGCCGGCGGCCTGACCAGCGTGGTGGTCGCGACGAATTCTGCGGGTACGGCGACGGCCCCGGCGTTCACCGCCAACGGCGTGGCCGGCAGTTATAGCGTCATCGCCTCGACGCCGGGTGCCGCGGTCTCGGCCACCTTCACGTTGACGAACCAACATGTGGTCTCCGCAGCGGATCCGTCCAACCCGGGCCAGACGGCGCTGTTCATCGGCGGGGCGGCCGGCAACGACCAGATCCACGTTCAGCCCAGCACTCAAAGTGCCGGCGCACTGGAAGTGATCATCACCGACCCGACGGTCAACGTGGATCAAACGGTGGCAACTCCGACGGCTGGGTTCAGCCGGCTGGTGATTTACGGCGGCCCCGACCAAAACAGCATCTCGATCGATAGTTCGATCACGACTGCCGCGTCGATCTACGCGGGGGGGAGCGTATCGAACATCGTCCAAGCCGGCAGCGGTCCGACGGTGGTGGTCGGCGGAAGCGGCGCGAACATGATCACGGGAGGCAGCGGCCGCGACATCCTCATCGCCGGGAGCGGGAAATCGACGATCGAGGCCGGTTCCGGGGATGCCCTGATCATCGGCGGCACCACCGCCTACGACACGAACGACCTGGCTTTGCAAGCGTTGCTCAACGAATGGAGCTCGGCGGAAAGCTTGAGCCAGCGGGTGGCCAATCTCGGCAACGGTTCGATTACCGCCGGAGCTCTCGCCGTCGTCTTGAATTCGTCGACGGTGCAAAGCAACGAAAAGGGGAACACCCTGCAAGGCAGCTCCCCGATCAATAACGACGTCTTCTTCGCCAACTTGTCGAGCAACCCCGATGCCCTGATTGATGAAGACACGGACGAACAGATCGATTGATGCCCGTGAGGGCGAACCACTGGCCAGCGGAATTCCGCGGCCGTTGGCGCCCGCTGGGATGTGAACATAGATGTGGCGCTTAGATGGATGCAATGCTGCGGTCCTTAGGTCCTAGCCGCCTGATGCCGCCGGCATCGCCGGGGAGGTGAGCGTGCGGAAAAGGAACAGACAAATAGAATTACTGGTAATTTTGCTTGAATGTGCGGAATTCCCTGATTAGGGTAGTATTACCGCCTTTTTTCAAACGGTTTGTGACGCTCGATGCTTTGGATCCCATTAGCCTTGATGGCCGTTGCGACGCTCTACGATCTGCGTAGCCGCGAGATTCCGGACTGGATCTCGGTGACGCTGTTGTTGTGGGCGATAATTGCCACGTCGTTCGCGCTTGATAGCGCGAGCTGGCTGGGATTCGTGAGCGGCGGTGCGTGCGGATTATTGGTCGGTTTACCCCTGTTTGCCGCGGGTGCTTTTGGTGGCGGCGATGTCAAACTAGTAGCCGCGCTCGGGGCGGCATTAGGCCCGGTCGCTCTGGTCTCGATGTTGTTCTGGGTCGCAGTGGTGGGCGGATTGTTGGCCATGTTGGCCATGGTTCGAGGGAAACGCGATCTGGCTTACGTGCCCGCGATTGCCCTGGGATTGTTGATCTACCTGGTCCGTTCTGAATTCCTAAGCAATGCAAATCTATCGTGATTTTGGATCTCGTGGGTTCCTCAACCGTCTGCCGTTCAGCCGGGTGCACGTACGTGGTCATGAAGGAGTGCTGGGACGTGGTTTTTGCAAAAGCCCACCGGTCTTGAATTTCAATGAAAATCGTTTTGTTTTTATCGTAAACCCAGAAAAAAATTGACAATGTAAGCCTAGCCTGCCTATGCTGCAAAATCGGTACAGTGCGACTAAATCTGTACTTAGGATTTGAGTTGGGTTTGCTAGACAAGTTTTTCAAAGTCCGGCCATTCCAGGAGTTCTCCACAGGTTTTGCCGGACAAAGTTACTAGCGACCGTCGGACGGGAGTGTGAAAATTCCCCTTCCATGATGTGTGAGATTAAGTGCCCCTCTTTGAGTTTCGACTCTATTTCCGAGCAACAGATTGCGGCCTGAATCGCATGCCATGGTGGGGTCAACGGCCAAAGAGAATTTTTTATTTTGAATCTACCAACCTTCAAAAGTAACGAGTGCTAAGCCGAGGTCGAATTGGATTTTTTACTTGCTTCACACAAAGCGATTTTTTTTGACAAAGGAGATAGGCAATTAATGACCAGGGCCGAGGCTTAACCCTCGCCGAAACGTGAGGTACTGAGAGTTTTTTTTAAATTATCGTTCCCCCCAGCTAGGAGTTTTTCACGATGTTGCATCGATTTGTACGTGACCGTAAGGGTCAAGCGATGGTAGAATATGCACTGTTGGTGGCGGGTATCGCATTGATTTGCGCCGCTGCCGTGTCAGTGCTCGGTTACAAGACATCTGGTTTGCTTGCCGCCATGGCAACTGTCATACCGGGTGCGAACCAGACGTCGAACGGTCCCATTTCTTCGGGCCACTTGATTGAAACGACGGGCTACACGGGGGCTAATCCTGTCATTGCGCTCGATGTCACGGCGATTGCCACGGCTTCCGGGTCGTATCGCTTGAGCCAAAATGTGCTTGATACTCAGAATGTCAACTTTGGCGGCCTCATCGTCGACGGCTCTCCGTGATGTATAATCAGATGGATTGTCCTCCACGGCGCGTCATGGCGCGTCGCGGCGTAAGCGCCGCGACGCGCCGTGGAGGTTAAATGGCTCAACGCCTTAATCATTCGACATTTTCGGACTAGCTAAAGATGTCGCGCAGGGTTCGCCCAAGCCGCCGCAAATCAAGCCCCCTGATGGCTGGGTTTGTTGCGCTATTGCTTGCGAGCCTTGTTGGCGTTGCCGCCGTGGCAGGACTCTGGGCGCTAGGGCTGGTCGAACTCCCCTTTCTTTTTCCTCCCCGCGCCACATTCGTCTCCCATGACGGGATGGTGGGAGTTCCCGTGGCAAACCAGACGATTCCAGCCTTTACTTGGATCAACCGCGACTTCCTGGCTGATAAGACAGGCGGTCTCAACTTGATGTGGATGCCTGAAAAACAAATCGAGAAGATACCGCAGATCATCCTTGATCCGACTCGGATCATCAACCGGGTGTTGCGGCACGAGAAGTTGCCTGGCTATGCGTTTACGGAATCCGATCTTTTGCCCGAGGGCACGCGGCCGGGGCTGGTAGGCGGCACGCCCGCCGGGAAGCGAGCCCTTACGCTTGGCGTCGAGCACCTCTCCGGCGCGTTTGGACTAAGAACCGGCGACCATGTTGATTTGATGGCTGCCTCGCCCATTGACGCGGGTAATGTCCAAGGAAAAGACGGGCAATCCAAAGGACTCGCGGCGCAGGCGCAAATCGCGAAACTACGCAAGCGAGCGAGTGTGCGGGTATTAGCCCAGGATGCCGTCGTCGTTATGCCCGTGACTTCCCGTGAAAAGCCAATCACGAGCAGCACGCTTATGGGCGGGACGCAGACAAAAACGATGCCCATTCAAGAAATTGTCATCGCGGTGAATCCCGAGGAGGCTGCGGCAATCGGCGAAGCACTCGCGATGCATATCGAGATCAACTGCGTGATTCGCTCGGGACGCCCAGACGATCCGGGGCCAGCCGTCGAGACGCCGGGCGCCGATCCGTTGGCGGACACGTCCATCATCATGCTCGACACCATTCTGGGGTCAAAACGGGATACCCAGGTTTTTTCGAACTCCGGTACTCGCGTAACTCCCCCCGCGAAGGACTCGACCGGCGGGGCAGATGCCGAGTTGCCGCCACCCCTTCCCGCCCCACGAGGCGGACTGGGAACCGGCGTAGAACCTCGTGGAAGTTCTGGCCGTGGCGTTTCGACGGCCGGCTTGCCTTGAAGATCAGGCCCAGATCGAAATCGACCTAGCTCCGCTGGCGGCAGGGGTCGTTTGTCGCCGCAGGGGTCAGCTGCGCCGCAAGTTTACTGCTCCTTTCCCCCCCTTTCGATTCCCTGGACAGGGCAGTTCTTTTGCACCGCCCATGAATCGGACTTACAATTTCCTATACGTTTTGACCTTGCTCCGGACGCGTCAACTTCTAGTGAGCGCAAATCGCTACTGCACTGCCTATGCCAAGCCCCCTACACATCTTGATTGTTGGCGCTGATAGTCGTTTGCGCGATGAGTACGTGGCGGCACTCGGTCCGTCGATGGAAACTCCGCCGGTGGTTCATTATCTTGCCGATTTTCGGCAGGCGGTCGAAGCGGCCCGCAGCCATCGGCCGGCACTGGCGATTGCACAGATGGCGCCTGACTTGGCGCAAATGCGTGCGTTTGCCGATGAACTTTCGGCCGCTTCGCCGGAAACTCGGCTGGTGGGTGCATTCAAGCCGGAAATTTTTGCCCACGAAGTCTCGGAAAGCGCGGTGTTGATCGAAGCTTTGCGGGCCGGGGTGAGCGACTTTCTGCGCCGGCCGATCTCAGCCGTGGACGTGAACCTTTTGCTCGAACGCCTGTCGCGACAGAGTCCGACAACGCCGGGCCGGCTCGGCAAGGTGATTGCTTTCATGAGCAACAAAGGAGGCGTCGGCAAGTCCACTTTGGCGGTCAATGCCGCAGTGGGCCTGGCACTGCGCCATCCTGGCCGGGTGCTGTTGGTCGATGCGTCGCTGCAAATGGGAACTTGCGCCGCGATGCTCGACTTACGGCCAGGACTGTCTCTGGCCGATGCCGCTCGTGAGCATGCTCGGCTGGACGAAATGCTGCTGCGTCAACTGGCGATCCCGCACGCGTCCGGTTTGCACTTGTTGGCGGCTCCGGCCGACGCGGTGGAAGGGGCGGAGGTCTCGGAAGAAACCGTGTCGCGCGTGCTGTCGTTGGCCCGACGGACCTACGACTATGTGATCGTCGACACGTTTCCGTTGTTCGATCGGGTCGTGATGGCGATGCTCGATCAGACCGATCAGATTTACGTGGTGTTGGAAAACGTCGTACCGACGCTTTTGGGGGTGGAAAAATTCCTCAAACTATTGCAGTCGATCGGCTTTCCCGTGGAAAAGCAGCGTGTGGTGGTCAATCGCTATTCCCGCCGCAACGGCTGCCTGCCGCTGGCCGATGCCGTGGAGCGTCTGGACCGCAATATCGATCTGGTCGTGCCTTACGATCGCGGGATGGTCACCGCCGCCAACCTGGGGCACCCTTTTATTTCCGGTTGGCGTCCATTCTCGGGTGCCGCGCGCAGCCTGCGAAAACTGGTGCATGACCTCGAATCGCACGGCGCGGCGACTATCGGCCGCAGCGTTGGAATCCAGCGGCCGCCGGAGAGCGAACCCGACCATCCTGCGATCGGCCTAGACATTGGCATGGCCGAGAACGTGAGCCAGCCATGACCGACGAGACGAATGAACAATGGACCGCCGCCGACCAACTCAGGAAGGTGCTGGGCCGGGGCTCGATCGAACTCCCCACCTCGCGCTTGCAGATCGGTAGGAAGTCGGCGACCGTCTCGGCTCCTGCGCCGGTGCGCGTCGTCACTCCGCCGTCCAGCGCCGAACATCAGAACGTCAAGGCCCGACTGCACCGGCGCTTGCTCGACGAGATCAACGAGCGGGATCTGTTGAGCACCGGAGAGGAAGAGCTTACGGAAGCGGTTCGCGAGTTCGTCGATCGCGTGTTGGCCACCGAAGACTTGCCGCTTAATGAGCGGGAACGACGCCAACTGGCTGACGATTTGTTGGAAGAGGCGTTGGGAGTCGGCCCGCTGGCGGGGCTGATGGCCGATCCGGCCGTGACGGACATCCTGGTAAATCGCTACGATCAGATCTACATCGAGCGGTTTGGCCGCTTAGAGCGAACGAACGTTCACTTTCGCGACCAAGACCACCTGGTGAGGATTATCCAGCGGATCGCATCGCGGGTGGGGCGCCGCGTGGACGAATCGTCGCCGATGGTCGATGCCAGACTGCAAGACGGCAGCCGCGTCAATGCGACGCTGCCCCCGGTGACGCTCGACAGTCCGACTTTGTCCATTCGTCGTTTCGGCCGTCGCCGGCTCCGTCGCTCCGACTTGATGCAGGCCGGCATGTTTTCGTTGCCCATGCAGAGTTTGCTGGAGTACGCGGTGAGCGCACGCAAGAACATTGTGATTTCCGGTGGTACCGGCGCCGGAAAGTCGACATTCTTGGGGGCTTTGGCCGAAGCCATTCCGACCAACGAGCGGGTAGTTACGATCGAAGACGCCGCCGAATTGATTCTCGATCAGGAACACGTCGTCCGCATGGAAACCCGGCCGGCGAACATCGAAGGCACGGGCCGCATCACGGCCCGCGATCTGGTGATCAACTCGCTGCGCATGCGTCCCGACCGGATCATCGTGGGTGAAGTCCGCGGTCCGGAAGCCCTGGATATGATGCAAGCGATGAATACCGGTCACGACGGCAGCTTGACGACCGTTCACGCCAACAGTCCGCGCGATGCGTTGGCGCGTCTGGAAACGATGGTGCTCATGGCCGGATTTGATCTGCCGTCGCGCGCGATCCGCGAGCAAATGGTCTCGGCGCTGCACCTGATCGTCCACGTCCGCCGCTATGAAGACGGAGTACGCCGCGTGGAATGCATTTCCGAGATCACGGGCATCGAAGGTTTGACGCCCCAATTGCAGGACATCTTTCGCTTTGAACGGCGCGGGCGGCGCAGGCGCACGGTCGCCGGGGAGTTCATGCCCACGGGCATTGTACCGCGTCTGGTCGAAGATCTGCGCGAACGCGACATTGAAATTCCCATGGACTTGTTCCAGCCGCCGCAGGTCACCGGGAATGCTTCCTGAACTCATCATTTTCCTCGCATTCGTGGCCTTGTTTGCGGGCGTGTTGTATGGATTGCTGCGTCATCGGCAGCGCCAGCTGACCCGTGAGCGTCTGGCGCCGACGCTCGACGTTGAAGACCCGGATGAACTGCCACCCGAAGCGCGTCCGATTCTGAGGCGAATACGTTGGTTGCCGTGGGTGATCGGCGTCGCGGCGGTTTTTGTCTTTCACTCGGCCGTGGGATTGTTCTGGGTGTACAGCCTGGCAATCGGCCTGTTGATTGCATTGCTGGGCGGGCAGCTTGAATTGGTCTTCGTCGAGCGTCGCACGAACCGCATCGAGATCCAACTGGCGGACTCAATCGACCTGATGGTCGGGGCCTTGCGGGCCGGGGCCGGCGTGCTCAATTCACTCAGCAACGCGGCTGAAGAGACGCGCATGCCGCTGCGCGAACAACTCGAGGAAGTGGTCGGCAGAATTCGGCTGGGGGACAACGCCCAGGAGGTTTTTCAAGAACTGACGGAACGGGTGCCGCTGGAAACTTTCATGCTGTACTCCACGGCGCTGTCGGTACACTGGGAAGTCGGCGGCAGTCTGGCGCCGACGTTGGCGACCGTGGGCGCACGATCCGCGACCGGATCGAGTTGACGCGACGACTGCGATCGATGAGCGCCCAATCGCGCGTGTCGATCTTAGGCGTGTTGTTCGCCACTTATGCGATCGCGGCCGTCATGTGGTCCAACGACCCGGAACGGATGCAAAGGTTCCTACTGAGCGACTACGGCAGTGCCCTGGTGGCGGGCGCCGTGGTGTTGCAGGGTATCGGGATTGCCTGGACGTCAGGCCTGGCGCGAATCAAGCTCTGAGGTTTGTGATGCGAGTATTGATTTTCTTGTTGGCTTGGGCCGTTATCGCGGCCGTCATCGTCTATACGATGCGGCGGTATCTGTTCCGTTCGCAGGTACGTCGCCGGTTGTTGGAAGACGACGCCGACGGCCAGCAGGAAGACGAGCTTTCAGACCCTCTCGAACGCGGCATTCTGGCCCGTTGGCTGTACCTTGCCGGATTCCGCCGGCAGGGAGCCCCAACCATTTTTCTTCTGGCCACGGCCGCTGCAATCGCCGTAGGTCTCGCAACCGCCTACTTTACCTACCGATCCGGCATTCTGGCCGCCGCATCCCATGCGGCAGCACAGATGCCTGGCGGATTGGGAGCACTTGCCCAGCCCATTTTGCGCATTGCCCCCTGGTTGCTGCTCGTACTATTAACCGCCGTTCCTCTTTCGATCGTCCGTACCGCTCGGCGCCAGCGGGTAGCGCAGGTGGAACGAGACCTGCCCCTCACGTTGGAGCTGTTGGCCACGCTGGCGGAATCGGGCATTGGCTTCGACGGTGCGACTGCGCGGATTCTTGACTCACAACCTGCCAACCGTGCCCTCGCCATGGAACTTAGGACGCTGCAAGCCGATTTGTTGGCTGGTCGGTCTCGCGTGGAGTGCCTCCGCAGAGTTGCCCGGCGGTTGGACGTGATTTCGGTAACGATCTTCATCTCCGCGATTGTGCAAGCCGAGCAAATCGGGTCAGCTGTCGCGGCCGTGCTGCGCCAGCAAGCGGATGATCTTCGTCAAAGACGTCGCGAACGAGCGTTGGAGATCTCGATGGCACTGCCAGTAAAGCAGTTGTTCCCGCTGGTGATCTGCTTCCTGCCGGGAATTCTGATATTTGCTATCGGACCGCTGTTTTCCGAGTTCTTGAGGTACGCCGGTACGTTTGGCGGCGTACGGCTTCCCTAAGCCCGTCGGAATCGAGATGGGAGCCCAATCACGATGATCACCGATTTCAGCCTGATCGACCGAGCCAGCGGCCGAACCGTTGTCGAGCGCCTCGAGCTGGCGGCCGGCTACTGGTCCCGGCTTTTAGGACTGCAGTTTCGCGCGTCGTTGCCGTCAGGCCGCGCCCTGCTCTTGGTGCCGTGCGGATCGGTGCATACCATGATGATGCGTTTTGCGATTGATCTCGTGCTGCTGGATGCCACGGGAAAGATTCTCGCCATCCGCAAAAACGTGCGACCCTGGCGCCTCGCGATGGCTCCTCGCGGTACCCACGCTGTTCTCGAAATGCCTGCCAACACGGCTTGGATGCAACCCGGGGACTCAATCGCCCTGCATGTCCGCGACCAAGGCCCCCAACCCCCCAAGTCGCTGCAATTTTTCCAGGCGATCCATTAGGGTTTTCAAGCCTCCTATCTTACCGCTAATCGTCGGTAAACCTTGCGTAGCCCGCAAACTCAGCCAAAACCTCAAAGTTGGTTGCCGTTTAACCCGATACAACTGTTAGCATCGATTTGACGAATGCTAGTGGTACGCATTACGGGTTCGAGGGTCTGGATGAGGAGCCAGGCTAGGTCACTGAGAACAATTCGGCACGTCCCACTGCGCTGATGCGGGGCAGCGGCGTCCGTTTGGGTAAACAGCTTTCATGAGAAGGGCGGGTTGGCCAGTGGTCCCATTTTCCGGGTTTTGCAGCGACTTCGCAGCGGGGATAAGATGCTAGGGTGCCACTGTCACCAAGAATCGAACGCGGCCCTAGGCGTGGCAGGATATGGCCTGCTACGGCCGCTCTGCGTGCTGGCATTGTTGCTGTATTGTGCTGCCCCATTGCTGGGAGGGGAATCAGCGCCGCGGCGGACCGCCGTTCGCGCTCGGCCCAGCGCCATGACTTCTGGCACGTCGGCCGACGTGCCGAGCCGCCAGGGGCAGCAACCGGAAAGACTGCTGCCCACAATGCCCAGTCCTCCGCTCCATGCGGAGACAGGTGGCTCCGACAGCGGCGTTGCACCCGAGCGGCCCAGCAGCTCAAGGCTTGGCCCCAATTACGACTCGCAGGTCCGCCAAGTGCAGCTTGAAAAGGTCCTCTCCACACGCTCTCCGATGGTCGCGACACCCTCCGACGACCTTATAGCGCCTGAGCGGCCTCATAGCGTAACTCTGGGAACGCCGCCCGACACGGAAGCTCGTTTTTCTCAGGCGTCCGATCTGGTGCAACCCGCGCGGCTACAGACGAACCAGCCGCCGCGTAGCGCCGGGAACATTGCGCCCGAGCCGCCCGGCGCCGCAAACCTTGGCGAACCCTACGATGCTCCCGTTCGCCTGGCACAACAGCCGGAAATGGTGCTCCCAACTCGCCCTCAAACTAGCAGCGAACCGACGAGCGTGGACAGGGTGTTTGGACCCGACCAGGTGCGGCTGCCGATGCTGGGTGAGACGAGCGGCGTGGGAGCCACGCCCCATCCATCTCCCGAAGTCAAGGCTCAATTCAAACAATATGTCGAAAACATCATCGACCCCAACAACGTGTTGGAGCTTGTCAAGGGGCGTCCGAGAATCCTGGTTTTCAAAGAGCCACCGACGCGCGTGCAGTTGGGTGACGATGCGATTGCCACCTATACCGTCATCACGCCCAACGAGCTTTCCGTCACGGGGACGGCGCTGGGAAAGACGGTTCTGAATCTCTGGTTTGCCGATCCCAAAGCGGCGGAGGGTTCGCGCGTTCTCAGTTACCTGGTGCGTGTCATACGCGACCCCGAGGAGAAAGAGCGGTTGGATCTGGTCTATAAATCCCTGGAACTTGAGATCAACAAGGCTTTTCCCGATAGCGTGGTGCACTTGATGTTCGTCGGTGACAAGGTGGTCCTTACCGGCGAGGCCAAGGACATTGTCGAAGCAGCCCACATCCTACGCATCGTGTCGGCCAATGCACCGGGGGGAAATCAGCAGTTTGGGGGCGGCGGGTCGCAGAACGCGCAACTCCCGGCTAACCAATTCAACATCACGGGAAACCCCAATCAGTTTGGCGAATTGCCTCTGCAACCGGGGCCGGAGAATTCCACGTCGACCCACATCAGCCTGAATGTCGTCAATTTGCTGCGAGTGCCCGGCGAGCAACAGGTCATGCTGCGCGTTACCGTGGCCGAAGTGAACCGCTCGGCGGCGCGCAGTATCGGTATGGATTTCAGCATTGCCAATGGCGGCTCAACCATTTTCGCGCAGCAGACCAATTCAGTCGTTTCGGGCGCGTTAGCCGGTGCGGCTCTGGCAACGAATGGCGCGAACCTGCCGTTGATGCTTGACAACGGGCAAGTGAGTCTGGCGATTCGTGCTCTGCGAACGCTGAACCTGGCTCGTTCGCTGGCTGAGCCCAACCTGGTCACTTTAAATGGCCAGCCGGCGCAATTCCGTGCCGGTGGGGAGTTCCCAGTCCCCAATGCCACGGCCACCTTCGGCGCCGTCGGACAAAGCGTTGCGTTTATTCCCTTTGGTGTCCAGATCCGCTTCATTCCCTACATCACGGATCGGGATCGAGTTCGCCTGCAAATGATAGCCGTCGTGAGCACGCTTGATACCAGCCTTTCGGCCAGTATTAGCGGCTCCAATGTCCCTGGCCTGAATACTCGCACCTTCAGCAATTCGGTGGAAATGCGGGGCGGTCAAACTCTGGCGGTGGCCGGGCTGATTCAAAACAACTACGGCGCCACGACGAACCGAGTGCCACTCTTCGGCGATCTGCCAGTGGTCGGCAATTTCTTCGGCCGCAATAATACGACATCCCAGGAGCAAGAGGTCGTGGTGCTGGTGACGCCCGAACTGGTTCAACCGATCGACGCTTGTCAGACGCCGGGCTTGCCGGGAGACGATGTGTTCGAGCCGGGCGATATCGAGTTTTATCTGCTGAACCGGCTCGAGAGCCGCCGCAGCAATGACTATCGCACGTCGGTGCGGACCGATTATGCGAGGATGCAGCGATATCATTACTGCGAAGACCAATTCATTATTGGCAACAAGGGGCAAGTCTACGGATGCTGCCCGTCCCCTGAAAAAGGCGGTGGCCGCAAGAATGTGCCGCGTCCGCCAGCCTATAAACCGGTTCAAGTATCGTCGCGCTCCGCAGACGGCGAGCGAGACGAGGTCCCTGCACGACGGTTTTCCCAGCAAAGAGCCGGGTCGGAAAAAGAGGCGAAGCCGTCGCGGGCGAGCCAGCGATCGGGCACACTCGCTTCTCACACGTCAGCAGACGGAAGGAAGAGAGTGGATTCGTCAGAGGGAGGAAACAGAGACGGACGCGGCAGCCAAAAGCAAGGACGGACAAGACAGAGAGACGAGCGAAGCGAAGAAGAACGGGGCGACCGTGAATAGCAGACCGCGTCCCACAGGCGAGTCATGTTAGGCAACGATCCGTGACTGGTAACTTAAACCGACATTTTCGAAGTGCCCCTTTTAGCGGCACTTCGGCAACACCGCGGCGCCGCCGGACCAGGCTAGCAGCCAGAAGGTTAGATGTGAATTTGCCATGAGCCATGAACAGGGTTCGCGACTTACGGTTACGTTACAGTGGCTAGGCTGCGTGCTGCCGTTGGTAATCGCGACGATGGCAGGCTGTCAGACCGGCGCCGGCTATACCAACGGCGGGGCGTGGCAGAGCCCCGCGACTTGTAAGAAGAGTGCTGACTGCAAGAAGCACCAGACTCCCTTGTGTGGCCCAGATTGCGACGATATCGCTCTGGGTGCCATTCCGAGGCCGGTTGGCACTTATTCGTGCCAGTGGCAAACCGCGCATATAGCGCGAAGCAACCAAGGTAAAATGGTAGTCTTTGAAAATGAATGGTTTCTCGGTGGGCAGGAATTGGGGCCCGAGGGTCAAAAGCACATCGCCCGGATGGCGAAGCAAATCTCGACGAACGAATATCCGATCGTCGTTGAACCCCATTTCGATACCCAGAGGAACTCGTTTGATGAGTCGCTCAACGAGGCCCGGAGACTGGCCGTGGTCGATCGGCTGGCACGAGCGGGAGTGCCAAGTCCCGAGTCGCGAGTGATCGTCGGCCTGCCGGAGGCGGAAGGCTTATATGGTCCTGAAGCCATGCGGTATGGGAATATCCGCATGCTGGGCGGTATCAATCTCCTCGGTGGCGGTGGCGGCGGCCTAGGCGGCGGCTTGGGCGGCGGCGGCTTGGGCGGCGGCTTGGGCGGCGGCGGCGGCGGCATCGGCGGCGGTGGCGGGTTTTTCTAGCACGCTTAGAACTGCACGAAAGGAAACCCCATGCGAAAATGTGTTTGTCTCGTAGCCACCCTGGCGTTGGCAACGCTGCTGGCCGCCAGCGATCGAGGACTGGCCCAAACCCCCGGGAGCGAGCCTGCGAAAGCCTCGCGGCTGGCAGCCGTCGGCAATATATTCACTCGCAAGCCCCCATCGTTCGGCAGCAGCCAGACCCCTGTTAAGGACAAGGAGCTGAAACCCGCCGAGGCGGCCCGCGCGTGCATGAAAACCGCGGACGAACTCGCGCAGCACGGCCATCGCCGCGAAGCGATCCTACTCTACGAGCGGGCGAAAGGCCTTGATCCTAAAGTCCAGGTGAGCCGATATCTGGCTGTGCTCTACGATCAAGAAAGCTCGCCGGAAGCAATCAGCGAGTACAATCTTGCCGTGGCGGCCAGTCCTAAAGACGCGGATCTCTTGAACGACTTCGGCTACTACTACTACAAGCGAGGCGACATGACCAATGCCGAGCAACAATTGCGGGCGGCCATCGGACAATCGCCGCGGCACGAGCGCGCGTGGGTTAACCTCGGGATGGTATTGGGCGAACAAGGCCGGTATCGTGAGAGCTTCGAGGCTTTCGCCAAGGTCGTCAGTCCCGCGGCGGCACATTCCAACGTCGGAATGATCCTGGCGAAAAATGGCCGTCAGATCGAAGCTCAACAGGAACTTCGTCAATCGCTCTCGTTGGAGCCAGATTTGGAGCAGCCTCGCGCGGTGTTGGCCTACCTGCATGAGGCGGCGCATTCCACGCAAACCGCTGATGCCGGTACGAACCGTCCATCGCCAAAGAAAAACGGATCATGAGGTGCCGTCGAACGATCGAATCCGTCGCGGACCTGCCCGACGATTCCATTGTTAGTTGGAGTGTCAAACCGCCCGCTCAAACAACTTGTCGTGTGCGACGAGCATCGTATTCGTTCGTAGTCCAGAAGGTTTCATTTCAAACAGGGAAATATCCATGGCGCGTGAAACGGTAAAGCGTGAAACGGTAAAGCATGAAACCGAAACAACCGACACTCCCGTGGCGAGTGTGGTGGCTGCTACTCCAACTCCGGCACCGACCGAGATTAAGTTGGATACCTCGCACGTGGTGGTCTCGTACGCGAACTTTTGCCGAGTGACGGGTACGCCCGAGGAAATGATCATCGATTTCGGGTTAAATGCGGAGCCGGTTGGCGTGCCCAGCGAGCCGCTGGTCATCAACCAGCGGATCATCGTCAATTTCTACACCGCCAAGCGGTTTTGCGAAGTGCTGATTATGACCTTGCAGCGGCACGAAGCGGCCTTCGGCGTACTGGAAACCGACGTGCAGCGGCGAGTCGTGCAGCCAAGCCCGCAATGAATTGTCATCCGTCCAGGGGGGAGAACTCGGGGCAGGTCGCCTGGCGACCTGCCCCGCTTGCATTTCAAGGAACCCTTCAAAATGCTGCCATCTCGGTGCGAAATTCGCCGGCCGGGGCGGGGCCTGGTTAACGTTGATGTCGCGACGACTGGCACGTGCCCACTGGCCTGCCACTCGAATGTCGCATCGATCTTAAGCTTTTGACCTTTCTGATTCACCGCTCGACGGCCGCAGCCGCTTCTTATTAAACTTGAGATTTGCACGGCCAGCGGGTGGCCAAAAGAGCGGAGTGTGATCTCCACTTGGGGTGATTCAATCCGGCTGGCCGGGCTGGCCTTGGAACCTGTCGATCAAAAAGAGGGGACTCACCGACAGGCGACCTATTTGCGTCGCGTGACCGAGTAGAAGTGATCTGGAGATGCTGTGATGTTGGAGACGCTGTGATGCTCACGATACCCGAAGCGTTTAGCCAGGCCCTCCAGCACCAACAGGCAGGTAATTTTCCACAGGCCGAACAGCTCTATCGTCAGATCCTGCAAGTCGATCCACAGCATGTGAAGGCCTGGCATTTCCTCGGAGTGCTGGCCTACTGGGCTGGCAGGAACGACCTTGCCGTGGAATACATCAGCCAGGCTCTCCGCTTTAAGCCCGACTACGCCGACGCCCACAACAACCTGGGGTTGGCCCTCAAGAATCAGGGGAAGCTAGACGAGGCCGAGGCTAGCTACCGCAGGGCCCTGCAACTGAACTCGAATTCTGCAGAGGCCTATAGCAACCTGGGGCATACCCTGCAAAAGCAGTGGCGGCTGGACGAGGCTGTGGCCAGTTACCGGCAAGCGTTGAGCCTGAAGCCGGATTTTGCCGACGCCTATAATAACCTCGGCATTGCGCTGCGTGAGCAAGGAAAAATGGAAGAGGCGAAGGTCAGTTTCCAGGAGGCGGTCCGCCTGAAGCCGGGCATTGCCGAAGCCCACAATAACCTGGGCGGCGTGTTGAAGGACATGGGGATGCTGGACGAGGCTCTGGCGGCCTACCGACACGCCCTTGCACTACGTCCGGACTCGCGCAATTTCACAGCAACGTGCTCTACGCCTTGCACTTTCATCCGGGTTCGAGCCCTGCCATGCTCGGCCAGGAGCACCGCCAATGGAACCTGCGGCATGCCCAACCCCTGGCCAGTTCGATTCAACCTCATGGCAACGATAGGAGTCCGGACCGCCGATTGCGCGTGGGCTACGTGTCGCCCGACTTTCGCCACCACGCGGAGTCGTTTTTCACAGTGCCGCTATTATCCGCTCATGACCACCAGAAATTCGAGATCTTTTGCTATGCCGATATCGCTTGTCCTGACGACGTCACCGCGCAATTGCGTGGGTATGCCGACGCGTGGCGGAACATTACCGGCCTGAGCGACGAGCAGGCGGCCCAATGGATTCGCCAGGACCAGATCGACATCCTGGTCGATCTGACCATGCACATGGCGCACAATCGGCTCATGGTATTTGTCCGCAAGCCGGCGCCCGTACAAGTGACTTGGCTCGCCTATCAGGGAACGACCGGCCTGGCGACGGTCGACTATCGGATCACCGATCCTAACATCGATCCGCCCGGTCTCGATGACGGTCACTACTCGGAGGAGTCGATCCGTCTGGCGGACTCCTTCTGGTGCTACGATCCTTGCAGCAGCGAGGCGACGGTCAACCCGCTGCCGGCCTTGGAACGGGGAACCGTCACCTTCGGGAGCTTTAATAACTTCTGCAAAGTCAACCCGCCGGTTCTGAAACTCTGGGCTCAAGTTTTGCGTGCGGTCGATAACTCGCGACTTATCATGTTGGCGGCCGCCGGGAGCCCGCGACGTCAGACCCTGGACGTCCTGCAGCGGGAAGGCATTGCTCCGGATCGCGTCGATTTCGTTCCCCTGTGCTCTCGGCCTCGGTATCTGGAGTACTACCACCGCATCGACATCGGTCTGGATACGTTTCCGTACAATGGACAGACGACCACTTTGGACGCCTATTGGATGGGGGTCCCGGTCGTCACGATCGTGGGAAACATGGCGGTTGCACGGTCTGGGATGTCGCTGGCGAGGAATCTGGGGACGCCGCAGTGGATCGCCGATTCTCCCGAACAATTTGTGCGGATCGCCGCGAATTTGGCAGGCGACATACCGCACCTGGCGGCCCTGCGACTCTCGCTGCGAGATGACTTGCAGCGATCGCCTCTGATGGACGCGCCACGCTTCGCCCGAAACATGGAATCTGCTTTTCGCGCGATGTGGCGCCGCTGGTGCCAATCGCAGGGATCCTAGGGTTTGGTGGATCCTCGCGGGGACGCGAACTAAACGTCTCGAGCGTCGCTGCCAAGCCGGTTAGCGATTACCATAAATAGTCATGGCGACGATCCAAGAAGCATTGCAACTGGCCCTCCAGCACCAACAGTCTGGCCGCCTCGACCAGGCGGAGGAGCTCTACCTCCAAATCCTGCAAGACGATCCCCGGCAGGTGGACGCGTTGCACCTGCTCGGGCTGCTCGCTTTGGAAATGGGCAACTTCGAGCTTGCCTGCGATTACATTTCCAGCGCGGTGCGACTCAAGCCGGACTTTGCCGAGGCGCACAACAACCTGGGAACCGTTCTGCAGTCCCAGGGCAAGCTGGAGGAGGCCATCGTGAGTTGGCAGCAGGCCCTGCGACTCAAGCCCCACGTTCCCGAGATGCACAACAATTTGGGACTGGCGCTCGCGGAGCAAGGGAAGCTGGATCAAGCGACAGCCAGTTTCCAGCAAGCCCTGCGGCTTCGGCCGAACTATGCGGATGCCCGCAATAATTTAGAAACTGCTCTCCAGCAGCAAGGGCAACTTGAGGCGGCGGCCTGCTCCCGCGAGACCGCGGGGATCAAATCGGCCCAGATCAACTTGGGATTTGCGGTTGCGGATCTGGCAGAGATGAACAGCGAGGCCGTCGCAGACCAACTTCTGGCACGAGTTGCGCAAGGCATTGCTGAAACGCATAACAAGAACGGGAATGCTCTTTATGCGCAAGGCAAACTGGACGAGGCGGCGGCCAGTTATCGCGACGCCCTCAGTCACAAGCCAGATTTCGCCGAGGCGCATAGCAATCTTGGAGCGGTTCTTTACGAGCGGGGGGAACTGGAGGCGGCTGTAGCGTCCGGTAGGCAGGCACTGCACTATAAACCGGATTTTGTCGCGGCGCTTTGCAACCTGGGAACTGCCTTGTACGGGCAAGGAAAACTGACGGCGGCGGCGGCCTGCTATCAACAGGCCCTGCATCTTGATCCGAATTACGCGGCGGCACACTTCAATCTGGGAATCGCCCTTGATGACCAAGGGATGCTGGACGAGGCGATTGCCAGCTACCAGACAGCGCTGCGGCTGAACCCGGACTATGCCGATGCCCACAAGAACTTGGGAATGGCCTGGCTCCTCACGGGCAACTTCAAGCAAGGATGGCGCGAGTATGAATGGCGCTGGAAGACAGACATCGCGACGCCGAATTTCCGTCAGCCGCTTTGGGACGGGTCGCCCTTGGGAGGCCGAACGATCCTGTTGCACACCGAGCAGGGATCGGGAGACACTCTGCAATTTGTCCGTTTTGCAGAACTCGTCAAGGAGCGCGGCGGGAAACCTTTAATACTCTGCCCCCGATCGCTCGTCCATGTATTGTCCGGATGTCCCGGCGTCGAGGGACTGGCTTTGCAAGGAGATCCGCTGCCCGACTTTGACGTCCATGCTCCGTTGATGAGCTTGCCCGGCATTCTCGGAACGACGCTCGCCACGATACCGGCCAAGGTGCCGTATCTTTTTGCCGACAGCGGGCTGATCGACCACTGGCGACGTAAACTCGGCGAACACCGAGTTTGCAAGATCGGAATCGCTTGGAAAGGGAGCTCCCAATATCGGCGCGATGCACAGCGTTCGATTCCGCTGGAGCACTTCGCGCCGATTGCCCGGTTGGAAGGGGTCAAACTATTCAGTCTGCAAAAGGGGTTGGGCAGCGAACAACTCAGTGCTGTTGCCGACCGCATGGCTGTGACCGATCTCGGCCGCGAACTGGATGAAACCACCGGGGCCTTCATGGACACCGCCGCGGTGATGAAGAATCTGGATCTGGTCATCACTTCGGACACGGTGATTGCGCATTTGGCGGGAGCCTTGGGAGTTCCTGTGTGGGTGGGACTTTCCTTCCTGCCAGATTGGCGCTGGTTACTTCAGCGGGAGGACAGCCCCTGGTATCCGACGATGCGGCTGTTCCGCCAAACTGAGCCGGGCAATTGGCGGGAGGTGTTCGAGCGGATGGCACGTGAGTTGTCGAAGATTTATCGGCAAGCGGATGGGGCGGAGCCTAATGGCGCACCCGTGGCGGACCAGTTGTCGGGGCGGATTGGGCAAGGCATTGCTGAATCGCTTAACAAACAAGGGAATGCACTTTACGCGCAAGGGAAACTGGATGAGGCGGCGGCCATTTATCGCCAGGCGCTGAGTTTCAAGCCCGATTTTTCCCACGCGCATAACAATCTGGGCGTTGCCCTCTACCGGCAAGGGAAATTTTATGAAGCCGTCGAGTCCTGTCAGGAGGCGCTGCGTTACAAACCAGACGATACTGAGGCCCTGAACAACCTGGGTGCTGCTTTTTATGGGGAGCGAAAGCTGGAGCAGGCCATTGCCTGTTATCAACGGGCGCTGCAACTCAGCCCAAGCTTTGCGACGGCGTTCACCAACTTGGGCATGGCCTTGAAGGACCACGGGAAGATGGAGGAGGCGGTGGCCAGCTACCGACAAGCCCTGCGACTCAAGCCGGATGATGCGGAGGCGCATTTCCATTTGGGGATTGCGCTGCGCGGAACAGGATAAGGGCCAGGAGGCGGTCGACTGCTACGAGCAGGCTTTAAGGCTTAAGCCCGACTATGCGGAAGCGTACAACAATCTGGGGGTTGCCCGTTTGGCGCAGGGGAAGCTGGACGAGGCGCTGGCTTGTCTTCGGCAAGCACTGCATCTTAAGCCGGACTATGCCGACGCGCACAACAATCTCCTGTTGAACATGCAGTATCAACCGGGCATTACCTTGGCCGAACTTGCCGAGGTCCACGCCGAGTTCGCCCGCCAGCAGGCCACTCCATTTCGGGCTGCTTGGAAACCGCACGAAAACGTTCTGGATCCGGACAGAAAGCTGCGACTGGGTTTGGTTTCGGCTGATTTGGGCGTTCATCCGGTCGGCTATTTTCTGATCGGCGCGGCGGAAAACCTTGACCGGAGCCAAATGGAGATCGTGTGTTACTCCGATCGGCTCGGAGCGGACGCAATGACCAAGCGCTTCCAAGCCGTGGCCGCAATCTGGAGCAATGTCATTGGCCTGCGCGACGAGGAGTTGGCGGAGCAAATTCGCGCGGACCAAATCGACCTTCTCGTGGATCTGGCGGGGCACACGTCTGGGAATCGGCTGCTCGTGTTTGCCCGCAAACCGGCGCCGATTCAACTTACCTGGGCCGGTTATGTGGGGACGACGGGCTTGACTGCCATCGATTATCTCGTCGCCGACCGGTTCTATGTGCCGCAGGAGGCCGAGCGCTACTATTGCGAGCGGATTTTGCGGCTGCCGGATGCGTACGTCACCTATGAACCACCGACCTACGCCCCCCTGGTAAAACCGCTCCCGGCGTTGACCTCTGGCCAGATTACGTTTGGCAGCTTCAATAATCCGCTGAAGATCACTCCCGAGGTGGTCCGAGTTTGGGCTGGCATCCTGCGGCGCGTGCCGCGATCCCGCTTGGTGCTAAAATACCGGGGGATGAGCGACGCTTTGGCGGCCGGCCGGTTTACCGAAATGTTTGCCGTTGAGGGAATCGAGCCGGGCCGTCTGGAGCTGCTGGGTTTTTCTCCCCATGCCGAGTTGCTTGAACACTACAATCGCATCGATATTGCGCTGGATCCGTTTCCTTTCAGCGGCGGTTTGACCACCTGCGAAGCGCTGTGGATGGGGGTGCCGGTGGTAACATGCCCGGGCGAAACCTTTGCCAGCCGTCACTCGCTCAGCTATTTGTCCGTCATCGGGTTAAATGAAACGATTTGTCAGAGCCTATCGGAGTATGAGAACTGCGCCGTGGCGCTGGCCGGCGACCTGCCTCGCCTGGCGGACCTTCGCCTCGGACTTCGCCGGCAGGTCGGTAGCTCGCCGCTGTGCGACAGTCGGCGATTTGCGCGGAATCTGCTGGCCGCGCTCCGCGACGCATGGCGCCAATACTGTGCTAGCGCCAAGGTCGGCTCGGCGCCCACGTCGCTTGAGATCGACAAGGAAGTCCCCAAGATCTTATGAGCACAATCCCTGCAATCCTGAGCCAGGCCTATCGACACCATCAGGCCGGCAATTTCCAGCAAGCGGAACAATGCTACCGTCAACTGTTGCAAAAGAATCCGCAGCATGTTGACGCACTACACATGCTCGGTCTGCTCGCCTTTCAGACAGGCAGGAATGACGTTGCCCAGGAGTACATCGGCAAGGCCGTACGGCTAATGCCAAGCTTTGCCGAGGCGCACTGCAATCTGGGCAATGTGCTCCAGCAGCTAGGGAAGCTGGACGAGGCCATCGCCAGTTGGCGGCGAGCCCTGCGAGTGAAACCTCATCTTCCCGAGGTGCACTGCAATCTGGGACTGGCGCTTCTGGAGCAGGGGAAGCTGGAAGAAGCTATGTCCAGTTTGCAGCAGGCCCTGCGGCTGCGGCCCAATTATCCGGACGCTCACAATAACATGGGGAACGTCTTCAAGGAGCAAGGGAAACTCGCGCAGGCCGCGGCCTGCTACCAGCAAGCCCTGCAACTCAAGCCGGACTATGCGCAGGCCTATGTCAACCTGGGAGCCACGCTTCATGAGCAAGGTAAGCCCGAGGAGGCCGTGGCTTGCTACCATCAGGTCCTAAGGTTCGATCCGAACTATGTCGAGGCGCACAGCAACCTGGGACTGGCCCTCAAGGAACTGGGGAGGCTCGACCAGGCGCTGCCGAGCTTGCAACGGGCCGTGCAGCTAAAACCGACTAAGGCTGAAACGCACATGAACCTTGGGCTTGTGTTTCACGAACAAGGCCAGCCCGATCAAGCCGCGATCTGTTACCAGCAGGCGGTGCGCCTCCAGCCGGATTATGCCGAAGCGCACAATAGCTTGGGAAAGGCTTTTCTGGACCAGGGCAGGCTGGACGAAACGGTGGCCAGCTTGCAGCGTGCGCGTGCAGATCAAGCCAGACTTCGTTGAGGCCCACAATAATCTGGGCCTCGTTCGGAACAGCCAAGGGCAGACCGACGAGGCGGTCGCCTGCTTCCAGCGGGTGTTGCAACTTAGACCTGATTCGCTGGAAGCGCACAATCATCTGGGAAATGCCTTCCATAAGCAAGGTAAGCTCGAGCAGGCCGTGACCAGCTACCGGCAAGCTCTTCGTCTGGCGCCTGACAATGCCGAGACGCATCTTAACCTGGGCATCTCGCTTCACGCGCAAGGTAATTTGGAAGCCGCATTGGAAAGTTGTCGGGAGGTCCTTCGACTGCAACCCGATTTGGCCGGTGGGCACAATCTCCTGGGGATCGTCTTTTCGGCGCAAGGGAAGCTGGAGGAGGCATCGCTTGCTATCGGAAAACCATGCAGCTCAAGCCAAACTCTGCGATCGCGCACGACAATGTCCTGTATACCATGCAGTATTGCGCGGGCATTACCTTGGCCGATCTGGCCGAGGCCCATGCCGAGTTCGAACGCCGGCACGCTGCTCCACTGCGGGCTGCTTGGAAACCGCACGACAACGTTCGCGATCCCGACAGAAAGCTGCGGCTGGGCCTGATCTCGGCCGATTTGTCGGCTCACCCGGTCGGCTATTTTCTAATTCGCGCCTTGGAAAACATCGACCACAGCGAGGCAGAGGTCGTGTGCTACTCCAATCGGCCGATAGCAGACGATATGGCGGGACGCTTTCGAGCGACGGCAATCCTCTGGCGGGACGTGGTTGGGCTGAGCGATGCCCAATTGGCAGAACAAGTTCGCGTAGATCAAATCGACATTCTGTTTGATCTGGCGGGGCACACGGCTGGAAACCGGCTGCTGGTGTTTGCCCGCAAGCCGGCCCCGATCCAAATCAATTGGATCGGTTACGAAGGCACGACCGGTCTGACGGCGATCGATTATATCCTCGCCGATCGCCACGTCATTCCGTTCGACGCGGAGCAGCACTACGTAGAGCAGGTGCTCCGAATGCCGCACGGTTATCTGTGCTATGATCCGCCGGCCGTGGCGCCCCCCGTTGGCCCACTGCCGGCCTTGGCGAGAGGATTCACGACGTTTTGCAGCTTCAATAACCCGTCCAAGATTACGCCTCAGGTGGTGGCCGTCTGGGCGAAGATCCTGCGCAGCGTGCCCCAGTCGCGGCTGATCCTGCAATACAGGGGGCTCGGCGACGAAACCGTAAGAGGCCGCTATACGGCACTCTTTGCCGAGTGTGGAGTCAACTCGCGACAATTGGATTTGCGAGCCCCGGCTCCGTATGCGGAGTACCTGGCGACCTACGGTCAAGTGGATATCGCTCTCGACCCCTTTCCGTTCGCTGGCGGCACCATCACTTGCGAGGCGCTGTGGATGGGCGTGCCGGTGGTCACCTGCCCGGGCGAGACGTTTGCCAGCCGGCACGGGCTCAGCCATTTGTCAAACATCGGGATCAATGAAACCATCGCGCATGACCTGGACGAATACGTGGAGATCGCCGTATCGCTGGCCCGCGACCTGCCGCGGCTAAGCACATTGCGTGCCGGCCTGCGCGAGCGAATGGCCGCTTCGCCGCTGTGCGACGGCAAACGGTTTGCCATGGACCTCGCGGCGCTGCTGCGCGCTGCCTGGCGCCAGGACTGCGCCAGCGCGAAGACTCAGCTCGGCTCCCACTTAGCGTGAAAGATCCTATGAGCACAATCCCTGCAATCCTGAGCCAGGCCTATCGACACCATCAGGCCGGCAATTTCCAGCAAGCGGAACAATGCTACCGTCAACTGTTGCAAAAGAATCCGCAGCATGTTGACGCACTGCACATGCTCGGTCTGCTCGCCTTTCAGACAGGCAGGAATGACGTTGCCCAGGAGTACATCGGCAAGGCCGTACGGCTAATGCCAAGCTTTGCCGAGGCGCACTGCAATCTGGGCAATGTGCTCCAGCAGCTAGGGAAGCTGGACGAGGCCATCGCCAGTTGGCGGCGAGCCCTGCGAGTGAAACCTCATCTTCCCGAGGTGCACTGCAATCTGGGGCTGGCGCTTCTGGAGCAGGGGAAGCTGGAAGAAGCGATGTCCAGTTTGCAGCAGGCCCTGCGGCTGCGGCCCAATTATCCGGACGCTCACAATAACATGGGGAACGTCTTCAAGGAGCAAGGGAAACTCGCGCAGGCCGCGGCCTGCTACCAGCAAGCCCTGCAACTCAAGGCGGACTATGCGCAGGCCTATGTCAACCTGGGAGCCACGCTTCATGAGCAAGGTAAGCCCGAGGAGGCCGTGGCTTGCTACCATCAGGTTCTAGGGTTCGATCCGAACTATGTCGAGGCGCACAACAACCTGGGACTGGCCCTCAAGGAACTGGGGAGGCTCGACCAGGCGGTGTCGAGCTTGCAACGGGCCGTGCAGCTAAAACCGACCTATGCTGAAGCGCACATGAACCTTGGACTTGTGTTTCACGAACAAGGTCAGCCCGATCAGGCCGCGGTCTGTTATCAGCAGGCGGTGCGCCTCAAGCCGAATTACGCCGAAGCCCAGAATAACTTGGCGAATGCGCTAAAAGACCAGGGGCAACTGTCCCAGGCAATGGCCGGCTTCCGGCTGGCCATGAGTCTCAAGCCGGGTCTTTCCGACATCCATAATAACCTGGGGAACGCGCTCGAAGCGCAAGGAGAATTAGAAGAGGCGCTGGCTTGTTTTCGGCAAGCGTTGCGTCTCAAACCGGACTTTGTGATCGCGCACGATAATCTCCTATTTACCATGCAGTATTGCCAGGGCATTACCTTAGCCAAATTGGCCGAAGCCCACGCCGAGTACGAACGCCAGCACGCCGCTCCATTGCGGGCTGCTTGGAAACCGCACGACAACGTTCGCGATCCCGAGAAAAAGCTGCGGCTGGGCCTGGTCTCGTCCGATTTTGGCGTTCATCCGGTCGGCTATTTTCTGATCGGCGCCTTGGAAAATCTTGACCGTAGCCAGATGGAAGTTGCGTGTTACTCCGATCGGCCCCTAGAGGACGCAATGACCAAACGGTTCCAAGCCGTTGCCACGATTTGGCGCAATGTCATTGGCCTGCGCGACGATAAATTGGCGGAGCAAGTTCGCGCGGACCAAATTGACATCCTCGTAGATCTGGCGGGGCACACGGCTCGGAATCGGCTGCTTATGTTTGCCCGCAAACCGGCACCCATTCAACTTACCTGGGCCGGTTATGTGGGGACAACTGGTTTGACTGCCATTGATTATCTCGTCGCCGATCGGTTCTATATCCCACCGGAGGCCGAGCGCTACTATTGCGAGCGGGTTTTGCGGCTGCCCGATGCTTACGTCGGCTATGACCCTCCAATATTCGCGCCCCCGGTGAAACCGCTCCCGGCGTTGACCTCCGGCCAAGTCACGTTTGGCAGCTTCAATAATCCGACGAAGATGACTCCCGAAGTGGTCCGGGTATGGGCCAGCATCCTGCGGCGTGTGCCGCGATCCCGCTTGGTGCTGAAATACCGGGGGATGAGCGATGCCTTGGTGGGTGGCCGGTTTACTGAAATGTTTGCCGGCGAGGGAATCGAATCGGACCGTCTGGAGTTGCTGGACTTTTCTGCCCACGCAGAGTTGCTTGAGCACTATAATCACATCGATATTGCATTGGATCCGTTTCCCTACAGTGGCGGTTTGACCACCTGTGAAGCGCTGTGGATGGGGGTGCCGGTGGTAACATGCCCGGGCGAAACCTTTGCCAGCCGTCACTCGCTCAGCTATTTGTCCGTCATCGGGTTACATGAGACGATTTGTCAGAGCCTATCCGAGTATGAGAACTGCGCCGTGGCCATGACCGGCGACCTGCCGCGCCTGGCCGAACTTCGCCTCGGACTTCGCCGGCAGGTGGCAGCCTCGCCGCTGTGCGATGGCCAACGATTTGCGCAATCTGCTGGCTGCGCTCCGCGACGCGTGGAGCCAATACTGCGCCAAGCGCCTGATTTCGGCCCGGCTCCCCCCTAGTGCCAACGATCCTATGAATACAATTCCCGAAACCCTGAGCCAGGCCTATCGACACCATCAGGCCGGCAATCTCCAGCAAGCGGAGCAATGCTACCGTCATCTGCTGCAAACGAATCCGCAGCATGTTGATGCGCTGCACATGCTCGGTCTGCTCGCCCACCAGACGGGCAGGAACGATATTGCCCAGGAGTACATAGGCACGGCGTTACGACTTCATCCGGACTTTACCGAAGCACACAGCAATCTGGGTAATGTGCTCCAGCAGCTAGGGAAGCTGGAGGAGGCCATCGCCAGTTGGCGGCGGGCCCTGCAACTCAAACCTCATTTTCCCGAGGTGCACTGCAATCTGGGGCTGGCGCTTCTGGAGCAGGGGAAGCTGGAGGAGGCGATGGCCAGCTTTCGGCAGGCCCTGCGGCTGCGGCCCAACTATTCGGACGCTCACAATAACTTGGGGATCGTCTTCAAGGAGCAAGGGGAATTCGCGCAGGCCGTGGTCTGCTACCAGCAAGCCCTGCAACTCAGGCCGGATAATGCTCAGGCCCATGTCAACCTGGGAGCCACGCTCCATGAGCAAGGTAAGCCTGAGGAGGCCGTGTCCTGCTACCATCAAGCCCTAAGATTCGATCCGAACTATGTCGAGGCGCATTGCAACCTGGGACTGGCCCTCAAGGAACTGGGGAGGCTCGACCAGGCACAGGCGAGCTTGCAACGGGCCGTGCAGCTAAAACCGACCTATGCTGAAGCGCACATGAACCTTGGGTTTGTGTTTCAAGGACAAGGCCGGCCAGATCAGGCCGTGGTCTGTTACCAGCAGGCGGTGCGCCTCAAGCCGGATTTCGCGGAAGCGCACAATCATTTGGGATTTTCGCTTGCGCAGCTAGGAAGGACCACTGAGGCTGAGTTGTGTTGTCAGCATGCTCTGCAGCTCAATCCCGATTTTTCCGGGGCGCATAACAACTTGGGGTTGATCTGTTTGATGCAGGGGAAGTTGGACGAGGCGCTGGCTTTTTTTCGGCAATCGCTGCATCTCAAGCCGGACTGTGGGACCTCGCGTGGCAACCTCCTGTTTACCATGCAGTACTGCCCGGGCATTACATTGGCCGAGCTGGCAGAAGCCCACGCCGAGTATGAACGCCGGCACGCCGCCTCACTGCGGGGTGCTTGGAAACCGCACGTCAACGTTCGCGATCCCGAGAAAAAGCTGAGGCTGGGCCTGGTCTCGGCCCATTTCGCGGTTCACCCCGTCGGTTTTTTTCTCATTCGCGCCGTGGAAAACATCGACCGCAGCGAAACGGAGGTCGTGTGCTATTCCAATCGGCCGATACCAGACGCTATGACGGGACGTTTCCAAGCGACGGCAACCGTCTGGCGGGACGTGGTTGGATTGACCGATGCCCAACTGGCAGAACAAATCTGCGCGGATAAAATCGACATTCTATTTGATCTGGATGGGCACACGGCCGGGAACAGGCTGTTCGTGTTTGCCCGCAAGCCGGCCCCCATCCAAATCAGTTGGGTTGGCTACGAAGGCACGACCGGTCTGACGGCGATCGATTATATCCTCGCCGATCACCATGTCATTCCGGTCGGCTCGGAGCGGCATTATGTGGAAGGGGTGCTCCGAATGCCGCACGGTTATCTGTGTTACGATCCGCCGGTCGCCGCGCCGCCCGTTGGACCATTGCCGGCCTTGGCGAAAGGATTCACGACATTCTGCAGCTTCAATAACTTGTCCAAGATTACGCCCCAGGTGGTGGCCGTCTGGGCGAAGATCCTGCGCAGCGTACCGCGGTCACGGTTGATCCTGCAATATAGGGGGCTCGGCGACGAAACCGTAAGAGGCCGCTATACGGCACTCTTTGCCGAGTGTGGAGTCGACGCCGGGCAGTTGGATTTGCGAGCCCCGACTCCGCATGCCGATTACCTGGCGACCTATGAGCAAGCGGACATCGCGCTCGATCCTTTTCCGTTCGCCGGCGGCACCATTACCTGCGAGGCGCTCTGGATGGGCGTGCCGGTGGTCACCTGTCCTGGCGAGACTTTTGCCAGCCGGCATGGGCTCAGCCATTTGTCAAACATCGGGATTACTGAAACCATCGCACGCGACTTGGACGGCTATGTGGAAACCGCCGTAGCTCTGGCCCGCGACCTGCCGCGGCTAAGCGCATTGCGCCGGCCTGCGCGAGCGAATGGCCGCTTCGCCGCTGTGCGACGGCAAACGGTTCGCCATCGACCTCGCGGCGCTGCTGCGCGTTGCCTGGCGCCAGTACTGCGCCAGCGCCTGAATTTGCCTCGGCTCCGGCAGAGCTTGGGCTCGATCCTAAAAGTCCACGAGCAGGGATGTTCTTTAAATCAGCGATTTGTAAAGACCCTATGAGCACCGTTTCCGAAACACTGAACCTGGCGGTCCAACACCATCAAGCAGGCGATCTTCGGCAGGCCGAGCTGGGCTATCGCCAGGTTTTACAAGTTGATCCAGGAAACATTAATGCCCTGCACCTGTTGGGTGTGATCGCGCTTCAGGTGGGCCGGAACGATTCCGCCGTCGACTGCATAAGCCAGGCTCTGCGTTTGAAACCTGACTTCGTCGAGGCGCTTAACAATCTGGGAACGGCGCTGCAGCATCAGGGGGAGTTGGAAAAGGCGGCGGCGAGTTGGCGGCAGGCCGTCAGCTTCAGGCCGGACTATGCCGAGGCGCACAATAATCTGGGGATTGTTTATCGGGAGCAGGGGCTGCTGGACGCCGCCGTGGCGAGCTGGCGACGGGCCATCGAAGTACAGCCAGACTATGCCGCGGCCCATAGCAACTTGGGGGTTGCCCTGCAGGGGCAAGGGCTGAGCGAGGATGCTTTGGCCAGCTGGCGTCAGGCCATCCGCGTCAGGCCGGACTACGTCGAGGCGCATTTTAACATGGGGAACGCGTTGTATAACGTCGGTAGATTCGCCGAGGCGGTGGCCAGTTACCAACAGGCTGTTCATTTCCAACCGCGCTATGTCGAAGCCCATAATAACCTAGGGAATGCCCTCAGAGACCAGGGGCAATTGTCACAGGCGGTGGCCAGTTACCGGCAGGCCGTGCTGATCAAGCCGGATTTTGCCGACGCCCATAACAACCTGGGCAACGCCCTCAAGGCGCAAGGAAAGTTCGCCGAGGCGGCGGCCAGTTATCAGCAGGCTCTGCGGGTTCAAACGGACTTTGCCGATGCCCATAATAATCTGGGAACCGTCTTTAAGTCGCAAGGGATGTTGGACGAAGCGGTGGCCAGCTATCGGGTGGCGGCGCGCCTCAAACCAGACTTCGCCGGAGCTTTCCTGAACCTGGGAAATGTTCTCAAAGATCAAGCGAAATATGACGAGGCGGTGGCTAGCTACCATGAGGCGCTGCGCGTGCAGCCGGGTTATGCGGATGCGCACTACAACCTTGGTAATGTCTTCTATTTGCAAGGGAAGTTGTCGGAGGCGGTGGCCAGCTACCGGCAAGCCCTGACCATCATGCCGGATTACGTTGAGGCGATTAATAACCTGGGGAATGTCCTTAAAGAGCAGGGAAATCTGGACGAGGCCGTGGTGTGCTTGCACAAAGCTCGACACCTCAAACCGGACTATGCCGAGGCACACCACAATCTGGCGGCGGCCCTTATGGCCCAGCGGAAGCTGGCTCATGCGGTGGGTAGCTTCCAGCAGGCCTTGCGCCTCAAGCCGGATTTTGCCGACGCCCATTACGGCTTGGGAGTGACACGCTTGCTCATGGGGCAATTCCGCGACGGCTGGCCGGAATTTGAATGGCGATGGCAGTGTCCCGGCTTCACGCCCTCGGTTCTTCCGCAACCGGTTTGGGATGGTTCTCCGCTGGCAGGACGAACGATCCTCTTGCATGCCGAGCAGGGATGGGGCGACACGTTGCATTGCATTCGCTACGCTCCGCTGGTCAAGGCTCGCGGTGGTCGGGTGCTGGTGGCATGTCCCCCATCCTTGATCCGGCTGCTGGGCAGTTGCCCGGGGATCGACGAGCTCTTTTCCCAGGATAATCCTCTACCCGATTTCGACGTCCGCGCCTCGCTGATGAGTTTGCCGGGCATCCTGAGAACGACCCTGACGACGATTCCCGCCAAAGTTCCCTATCTGTTCGCCGACCCCAAGCTGATCGGCCACTGGCGAAAAGAGCTAAGCAAATACCACACCTTCAAGATCGGCATTGCCTGGCAAGGAAACCCCGGATATCGCGGGGACCGCCATCGTTCCGTTCCGCTGGCCCACTTTGCCCCCTTGGCCCGGCTGGAAGAAGTTCAACTGTTCAGTTTGCAAAAAGGGGTGGGGACGGAACAGTTGAGTGCGGTGGCCGACCGTGTGCCGGTAACCGTCTTCGGAAATCCTTTGGATGAAGCTGCCGGGGCTTTTATGGATACGGCGGCGGTCATGAAGAACCTGGACCTGGTGATTACTTCGGATACGGCCATTGCTCATCTGGCCGGTGCCCTGGCGGTGCCGGTTTGGGTTGCGATTCCTTTCTCGCCGGATTGGCGTTGGCTGCTGAATCGGGCGGATAGCCCTTGGTACCCCACGATGCGATTGTTTCGCCAGCCAGAGCCGGACAATTGGGGGCACGCGTTCGAGCGAATGGCAGAGGAGCTTGAGATTCGGTTAACTGGAATCGACCCATGAGTACGATCTCCGAAGCCATGAGCGTGGCCTACCAACAGCATGAGGCTGGGAATCTCCAGCAAGCCGAGCAGATCTATCGCCAGGTCCTGCAAGTTGATCCCAATAACTTCAACGCGATCCATCTGCTCGGTTTGATCGCCCTGCAAGTTGGCAGGACGGATTCAGCCGTTGACTACATCAGCCAGGCTCTGCGGCTGATGCCGGACTTTGCCGCGGCCCACTACAATTTGGGACTGGCGCTGCGCCAACAAGGGAAATTGGCGGAAGCAATGGCCCATTGGCGACAAGCCGTCCGTTATCAACCGGACTATGCCGAGGCGCACTATCACCTGGGGAACGCCCTTCAGCAGCAAGGAAAGCTGTCGGAAGCGATAGCCAGCTGGCGACAAGCCGTCCGCTTTAATCCGCACCATGTCGACGCGCATAACAACCTGGGAAATGCCCTCCAACAACAGGGACAGTTAGCGGAAGCAGAGGCCTGCTTGCAGCAGGCTTTACAGCTCAAGCCGGACTTTATCAACGCGCACCAAAACCTGGGAAACACCCTTCTAGCACAGGGCAAGCTCGAAGAAGCCATCGCTAGGTACCAACATGTTTTGCGATATAGCCCCAACTCCCTGGTGGCCTATAACAATCTCGGAAAGGCCTTTCTGGACCAACACAGGCTTGACGAAGCGGCGGCTAGCTTGCAGCAGGCGCTGCGAGTCAGCCCCGACTTCGCCGAGGCCTACAACAACCTGGGACTTATCCTCCAGGAACAGGGAAAAACCCAAGAGGCAATCGCCAGTTTGCAGCGCGCTGTGCGTCTCAACCCAAACTACGTGGCGGCGCACATCAACTTGGCATTGTCCTGGCTGGTCATGGGCAATTTCGAGCAAGGTTGGCCGGAATACGAATGGCGGTGGAAGTCAGAGGGTTACTCCGCGCCGAATCTCCGCCAACCGCTTTGGGACGGCACTGCGCTCAAAGGACGCACGATCTTGTTGCATGCGGAGCAGCACTTTGGAGATACGTTTCAGTTTATCCGTTATGCGGAACTGGTGAAGCAGTACGGTGGTCGGGTATGCGTGGTTTGTCCGGGGGCACTCATGCAAGTTCTGGCCAATTGTGCCGGCATTGATCAGCTAATCGCCGAGGGGAATCCGTTGCCATATTTCGACGTGCATGCACCGTTCTTGAGCCTGCCGAGAATTCTCGGCACGACACTCGACACTATTCCGGCCAAGGTGCCGTATCTCACGGCGCAGGTCGACTTAATTGAGCGATGGCGGGACCGATTGAGCAGCCTGAACGGTCCCAAGATTGGTATCTGTTGGCAAGGCACCACAACACTGCGCACCGCCAGATTGAAAGCTCTGCCGCTCAAGAACTTTGCGCCGCTGGCCCAGAGCGGTGCTCAACTAATTAGCCTCCAGAAGGACGTTGCGACCGAGCAGCTCGAACAAGCGGGCTTTGCGGTGAATCAACTCGCAGCCCTGGATGAAGCCGGCGCATTCCTGGATACGGCCGCGGTGATGATGAATGTGGACTTGATCATTTCCTGCGATACCTCGGTGGCGCATTTGGCGGGTGCTCTGGGTGTTCCGGTGTGGGTACCACTCCCTTTCGCATCCGACTGGCGCTGGTTACTTCACCGAGAGGATTCCCCTTGGTACCCTACGATGCGGCTGTACCGGCAGCCGGAACCGGGGAACTGGCAGGCCGTGTTCCAGCGGATGGCCGCTGATCTGCGCACGCATTTCTGAAAAGCACAGACAAGACTTCCATTTCCTCGACCGGCCAATCAACGCGACATTTCCATGAACACCGTTGCTCATTCGCTCGACCTTGCCGTCAGGTGCCATCAGGCTGGGAATCTCCAGCAAGCCGAGCAGCTTTATCGCCAGATCGTACAGGTTGATCCGGACAACGTCGACGCGCACCATCTGCTCGGCTTGATCGCCATGCATGGGGGCCACACGGATTCGGCCGTTGCGTCCATCAGCCACGCCTTGCGACTGAAGCCGGATTTTGCCGAGGCTCATTACAATTTGGGCATGGCGCTGCGCCAACAAGGAAAACTGGCGGAAGCGGTGGCCAGTTGGCGACATGCGGTCAGCTTAAAGCCGGACTACGCCGAGGCGCACTATCACCTGGGGAACGCCCTTCAGCAGCAAGGAAAGCTGACGGAAGCGATAGCTAGCTGGCGACAAGCCGTTCGCTCTAATCCGGATTATGCCGAGGCGCATAACAACCTGGGAATTGCCCTCCAGCAACAGGGAAAGCTACCGGAAGCGGTGGCCAGCCTGCAGCAGGCATTGCGGATTCAGCCAGACTATATCCCGGCGCACCATAACCTGGGAAATGTATTCTTGGCGCAGGGCAAACTTGAAGATGCCATCGCCAGGTACCAGCACGTCGTGCAATACTGCCCGAGCTCAGTGGCAGCTTACAACAATCTGGGGAAGGCCTTTCTGGAGCAGAACAGGCTGGACGAAGCGGTGGGCAGCTTGCAGCAGGCGCTGCAGATCGAGCCAGACTCTGCCGAGGCCCACAATAACCTGGGCCTCGTCAGAAACAGCCAAAGGCAGACCGACGAGGCGGTCGCCTGCTTCCGCCGAGCGTTGCAATTAAAACCGGATTCGGTTGAAGCGCACAATCACTTAGGAAATGCCTTCAAAAAGCAAGGCAACGTTGAACAGGCCGTAGCCTGCTACCGGCAAGCCCTGCAACTTAAGCCAGACTATATTCAGACGCATGTCAACCTGGGGGCCGCACTCCATGAGCAAGGTAATATCGAGGAAGCCGTGGCCTGTTATCATCAGGCCTTAAGATTCGATCCGAACGATGTTGGGGCGCATGGCAACTTGGGACTGGCCCTCATGGATCTGGGGAGGCTCGACCAGGCGCTGGCGAGCTGGCAACGGGCTGTGCAGTTGAAACCGACAAATGCTGAAGCGCACATGAATCTTGGGGTCGTGTTGCAAGAACAAGGCCAGCCAGATCAGGCCGTGATCTGTTACCGGCAGGCGGTGCGTCTCACGCCGGATTACGCCGAAGCGCACACTAATTTGGCGTTTTCGCTCGTGCAGCAGGGGAAGCCTGATGAGGCCGTGCTAAGTTGTCAGCAGGCCCTGCGGCTTAAGCCCGATCTCGCCGTGGCCCACGTCAATTTGGGGATTGCGCTTCACTGGCAAGGGAAGCTAACCGAAGCCCTTGCTAGTTGGCGGCAGGCATTGATCTTCAAGCCCGACTACCTGGAAGCGCATCTCAACCTGGCCGGCACGCTCAGACACCTGGGGAAGCTGGAGGAGGCCGCCGCCTGCTACCAACAAGTTGTGCGAATCAAGCCCGACCATGCCGAGGCCCATTGCGGCTTGGGAGTGACACGCTTGCTCGCAGGACAATTCGACGACGGCTGGCCGGAATTTGAATGGCGGTGGAAGACCGAGGGGTATTCGCCCCCGGTTCTTCCACAACCGGTCTGGGATGGTTCTCCGCTGGCAGGACGAACGATCCTCTTGCATTCCGAGCAGGGATGGGGCGACACGTTGCAATGCATTCGCTACGCTCCGCTGGTAAAGGCTCGCGGTGGTCGGGTGTTGGTGACATGTCCCCCATCCTTGATTCCGCTGCTGGGCAGATGTCCGGGGATTGACGAGATCCTTTCCCAGAAAAATCCTCTACCCGATTTCGACGTCCGCGCTTCGCTGATGAATTTGCCTGGCATCCTGGGAACGACCCTGACGACGATTCCAGCCAACGTGCCTTATCTGTTCGCCGACCCCGAACTGATCGGCCACTGGCGAAAAGAACTAAGCAAATACCGCACCTTCAAAATCGGCATTGGCTGGCAAGGAAATCCCAACTATCGCGGGGACCGCCATCGTTCCGTCCCGCTGGCCGTCTTTGCCCCCTTGGCCCGGTTGAAAGGAGTTCAACTGTTCAGTTTGCAAAAAGGGGCAGGGACGGAACAGTTGAGTGCGGTGGCCGACCGTGTGCCGGTAACCGTCTTCGGAAATCCGTTGGATGAAGCTGCCGGGGCTTTCATGGATACGGCGGCGGTCATGAAGAACCTGGACCTGGTGATTACTTCGGATACGGCCATTGCCCACCTGGCCGGCTCCCTGGCGGTGCCGGTTTGGGTCGCGATTCCTTTTGCTCCGGATTGGCGTTGGTTGCTGAATCGGGCGGATAGCCCTTGGTATCCCACGATGCGGTTGTTTCGCCAGCCAGAGCCGGACAATTGGGGGCACGCGTTCGAGCAGATGGCGCAGGAGCTTGAGATTCGGTTAACTGGAATCGCCCCATGAGTACGATCTCCGAAGCTTTGAGCCAGGCCTACCAACAGCATCAGGCTGGGAATCTCCAGCAAGCCGAGCACTTCTACCGTCAAGTCCTGCAACAGAATCCCGAGCATGTTGACGCGCTGCACATGCTCGGAGTGCTCACCCATCAGTTGGGCAGGAACGAGGATGCCCATCACTTCATCAGCCAGGCGCTGCGCCTCAAGCCGGACTTTGCCGTAGCCTATAGCAACCTGGCAAATGTTCTTCGGCAGCAGGGAAAGCTACAGGAGGCCGTGGCCAACTGGCAGCAAGCCTTGCAACTCAATCCGCAGCTTGCCGAAGTGCACAACAATCTGGGACTGGCTTTGCTGGAACAGAGGAATTTGGACCAGGCAATAGCCAGATTCCAGCAGGCCCTGCAACTCAGACCGAACTACGCCGAGGCGCACAACAATCTCGGGGCGGCACTCGCAGAGCAGGGGAAGTTGGCGGAGGCCATTGCTTCTTATCAGGAGGCGCTGCGCCACAAGCCGGATTATGTTCGAGCGCGCAATAACCTCGAGGCTGCCATCCGGCAGCAGGAAAAGTTGACGGGCTCGGTTTCCCATGAACAGCAAGCTGAGCAACTCGCGCAAAACTTTGCCGCGATCGGGAATGCCCTGTACGCTCAAGGGAAACTCGACGAGGCGGTGGCCAGTTACCGGCAAGCGCTGCGTCTCAAACCGGATTATGCCCAAGCCCATAGCAATCTGGGTGCTGCCCTTTACCGACAAGGGAAATTGGACGAAGCCATCGACGCCTATCAGCAGGCGCTGCGTTGCAAACCAGGCTATGTTGATGCGCTGAGCAATTTGGGTGCTGCCTTTTATGGACAACGAAAGTTGGAGCAGGCAGTGGCTTGTTATCAGCAGGCTTTGCGACTCAATCCAAACTATGCCACGGCGTACAGCAATCTAGGCACGGCTCTCAAGGACCTAGGGAGGCTGGAGGAGTCTACGGACTGCTACCGACAAGCCATTCGACTCAATCCGGACGATGCGGAGGCGCATCTCAACTTGGGGGTTGCGCTGGCGGACCAGGACAAAGCCGCAGCAGCGGCGGTCTGCTACGAGCAGGCTCTGAAGCTCAAGCCCGACTATGCCGAAGCCTATAACAACCTGGGGGGGGCGCTCAAGGATCAGGGAAAGCTCGAAGAGGCCGAGGTCTGTTTCCAGCAAGCGGTACGATCCAAACCGGACTACGCGGAGGCCCACAATAATTTAGGGTTGGCCTGGCTGCTCATGGGCAAGCTCGAGCAAGGGTGGCCTGAATATGAATGGCGTTATAAGTTCAAGGACGCAATTCTGCCGCACTTCTCGCAACCCCTGTGGGACGGTTCACCTTTGGAGGGGCGAACGATCTTGCTGCATACGGAGCAGGGGTGGGGAGACGCGATACAGTTCATCCGCTATGCGGGCTTGATCCAAGCGAGTGGCGGTCGTGTGGGACTGACATGCTCCGCATCGCTGGTCCGATTGTTGTCGAGCAGTCCGGGCCTGGATTGGCTGGTTCCTCACGGCGCCCCGCCCCCTCTCTTTGACGTCCATGCTCCGCTGTTGAGCCTGCCCGGAATGCTGGCAACGTCGCTGGCCACCGTACCGGCCAAGGTGCCCTATCTGTTCGCCGACGCTACGCTGATCGATCGCTGGCGGCAAATACTGAGCGATGAAATGAGCGGCGAGGGGACCGTTAAAATCGGCATCGCCTGGCAGGGAAACCGCGCCTATCTTGGAGATCGACAGCGTTCGATTCCGTTGTTGGAGTTTGCACCCTTGGCGCGGCTGGCGGGGGTGCGGCTCGTAAGCCTGCAAAAGGGACCCGGTTCTGAACAACTCGCCGCGGTTGCCGATCGGGTGACCGTGACTGACCTCGGTTCGCAATTGGATCAGTCTGCCGGGACATTCATGGACGCCGCGGCGGTTATCAAGAACCTGGATCTGGTAGTTACCTCGGACACGGCAATTGCGCATCTGGCAGGTGCATTGGGGGCAGCGGTCTGGGTAGCGCTTCCTTTCCTGCCGGACTGGCGGTGGTTGCTTCACCGCGAAGATTGTCCTTGGTATCCCACGATGCGACTCTTTCGGCAATCGGAGCCCGGCAATTGGCAGGCTGTGTTTGAACGGATAGCAAGCGAGGTGAAAATCCGATTTCCTAGTTTGGCACGTTAGTCGTCTTATGCACTCGTAGATGTCGCTGGATCTGGGCGCTGAACGCGCTTTGGTGCGTGCGATTGACGCTGATAGTGCCGGAAACAGCGATGGTTCGGGTGTGGCAGAACCACTCGGCACACGGGTAAAATCTATGGCAACGATTTCCGAAGCATTGGCGATTGCGATCCAGCACCATCAAAGCGGTCGGCTAGAACCTGCTGAGCAGATCTATCGGCAGATTCTGCAGGCGGAACCGAATCACGCCGATGCGATTCATCTTCTCGGCGTGATTGCTAGCCAAATGGGCAAATATGAGATCGCCGTCGAATACATTGAACGGGCGATCGAGTTGAACGGAAATGAGTTGGTCTTTCATAACAACTTGGGGGAGGCATATCGTGACTTGGGGAGGATCCCCGAAGCGGTAGCCTGCTATCGCCGGGTACTGGAACTGAAGCCGGACTGCACCGAGGCGCACAATAACCTCGGCAAAGTTCTCCAGCAGCTAGGAAAGCTGGAGGAGGCCATAGCCAGTTGGCGGCAGGCCCTCGGCTCTAAGCCGGACGACGCCGAGGCGCACTATCTCTTGGGGAACGCCCTTCAGCAGCAGGGGAAGCTGACCGAAGCGATGGCCAACTGGCGACAAGCCGTTCGTTTTAACCCGGACAATGCCGCCGCCTATAACAACCTGGGAATTGCCCTCCAACAACAGGGAAAGTTGGAGGAAGCGGTGGCCAGTCTGCAGCAGGCTTTGCGGCTTAGGCCAGACTTCATTCAAGCGCACCACAATATGGCAAATGCCCTGCTAGCTCAGGGCAAACTCGAAGAGGCCATTGCTGGATACCAACACGTTGTGCGATCGCGCCCAGACTCCGCCGCGGCCTACATCAATCTTGGAAAGGCCTTCCTGGACCAAGGCAGGCTGGACGAAGCAGTGGCAAGCTTGCGGCAGGCGCTGCAGATCGATCCAGACTATGCCGATGCCTACAATAATCTGGGCCTCATCAGGAACAGCCAAGGGCAAACCGAAGAGGCCGTCGCCTGCTTCCGGCGCGCGTTGCAGCTTAAACCCGAATCCGTCGACGCGTACAATCACCTCGGAAATGTTTTCAAGAAGCGAGGCAATCTTGAGCAGGCCGTGGCCTGCTACCAGCAAGCTCTGCACTTCAATCCGGACGATGTTCAAGCCCATCTTAATTTGGGGGCGGCGTTCCATGATCAGGGGAAATTCGAGGAGGCCGTAGCCCGTTACCATCATGCGCTTCGCCTCAAACCGGACTATGCCGAGGCGCATTACAACTTGGGAATGGCTTGGCTCCTGCTGGGCAATTTCGAGCAAGGATGGCTAGAGTGTGAGTGGCGTAAGAGCAAGGAACTTATTCTGCAGTCTTTTTCCCAGCCGCTTTGGGACGGCTCGCCCCTGGCAGGACGAACCATCCTACTACATTCGGAACAAGGATTGGGCGATACGCTGCAGTTCATCCGCTATGCCAGCGAGATCAAAAAAGGTGGTGGTCGGGTGGCTCTGTCATGCCCCTTGTCGCTGGTTGGCTTGCTGTCCAGTTGCCCGGACATTGATCGATTTCTTCCTCAAACGAGTCCTCTCCCCGAGTTTGATGTCCAAGCACCGCTGCTGAGTCTGCCAGGAATCCTGAAAACGTCGCTGGCCACGATGCCGGCCAGCGTGCCCTATCTTTTCGCCGATCCTAAACTGATCGATCATTGGCGGCAGAAACTGAGCGAACCTTCCGCTTTGAAGATTGGCATCGCCTGGCAAGGAAATCCCGACTATTTTCTAGATCGTCAGCGCTCGATTCCACTGGCACACCTCGCGCCGATTGCCCGGCTTGAAGGAGTCAAACTCTTCAGTTTGCAAAAAGGGCCGGGCACGGAACAGATCAGTGCCGTCAGAGACGAAATTGCGGTGACCGACCTCGGTTCTCAGTTGGATCAATCCGGCGCGAAGTTTGTCGACACCGCAGCCGTGATGAAAAACCTGGACCTAGTCATTACGTCGGATTCGGCCGTTGCGCATCTGGCGGGCGCCTTGGGCGTTCCGGTCTGGGTCGCGATTCCTTTCGTGCCGGACTGGCGATGGTTGCTTCACCGAGAGGATTCCCCTTGGTACCCTACGATGCGACTGTTTCGGCAACCGGAGATGGGCAACTGGCAGGCTGTGTTTGAACGGATCACCGTTGAGTTGCTGAAGAACTCTTGGAAAGATCAGACTCGTATTCCAGAAATACGGTAGTTCCAACAGCGCGGTATTTATCTGTGCACG
The DNA here is from genome assembly GCA_963807715.1 of uncultured Planctomycetia bacterium. Classification (GTDB taxonomy): domain Bacteria; phylum Planctomycetota; class Planctomycetia; order Pirellulales; family PALSA-1355; genus CAWECK01. The sequence goes on along the minus strand of CAWECK010000001.1, from coordinate 515,215 downwards.
GTTGACCAGTCGCTCGACCTTGCCGTGGGATGCCAACATGCTGGCAACCTCCAGCAAACCAAGCATCTTTATCGCCAGATTCTTTTGCGCTGCTCCGCTACTCGGGTAGAATGGGGCATCTTTCCTGCAGACATCCTTCGAGGTGAGTCGCAACCGTGAATAGCAATTCCTTACTGGAAAATGGCCCCATTCGGCTAAAGGCGTGCCGCTACGGTCCGACAGTCTATCTTATTACCGACGAATTTGTTGGTCAGTCGCTGGAGCATTACGGAGAGTATTCCGACGCCGAGACTGAACTGCTGCGTAACATGTTCCGACCGGGAGCAACAATCCTTGAAGTGGCGGAACGTAGGATCCCACACGGTTTGTCTTGCAAAGGCAACCGGTCCCACGGGCTCGGTAATTGCCTTTGAACCCCAGCGGTTGGTGTTTCAAATCCTTTGCGCCAATGTGGCTCTCAATGCTTTGACGAATGTCTACACGCACCATGCGGCGGTGGGCCGTGAAGCGGGCACGATAACGATCCCGATGCTGAACCCTACGGAGTTTCAGAACTTTGGCGGCGTTTCGTTGGGCACTTGGGCGGAAGGTGATCGAGTCCCTGTGGTAACCATCGACTCTCTAACCCTCTCCGCCTGCCATTTAATCAAGATTGATGTTGAGGGCATGGAGGGCGAGGTGATCGCCGGTGCAGAGCAAACCATCCGTCGGTTCAATCCAGTGCTTTACATGGAGAACGATAAGGAGGGAAAATCCGAGGCATTGATCCGGCAACTCCTGGCATGGGACTATCGGCTCTATTGGCATCTACCGCCGATGTTTAATCCCAACAACTACTTCGGGACCCCGCAGAATATTTTTGGTAATATCATTTCCGCCAATATGCTAGGGATTCATGCGTCGTACCAGCAGGACATCAGGGGCCTTACGGAGATCCTCAAACCGGAGGATACCTTCAAGAATTCTGACACGTGGCACGATGACGAGTCATTGTGATCTTTGATTGTGGGCCTGATCGATGAATTTTTCAACGCGCTGCCGGCCAAGGATGCGGTCAACCACCGGCCCAACGCTGCCGGTCAACCCCGCCGGCAATTGTCCTGCCTTGCGGCATTCCCGCCTCCCGTGCGTAAATTCCCGCCGCCGGGGAGCACGAAGGTGTATGGCGTCGCGGGCGCAAGTCCTTTCTAATAAAGGCCATTGACTTCGTTGGTGGCTTGAAATACGGTTATTTTGCAGCGTTTGTTAGGGGGAAGGGCGACCGCTGGTCGTCGCTGTGCTCGTTTCCCCCATCCCTTCCAACCTCCCCTCACGGAAGTTCCCTTCATGCGCAAGCGTAAGCAGCATTGGATTAGTGATCAGCTGCGCATTGAATGCCTGGAGGACCGGCGACTGCTAACTGCCGCTGCCACGGTTCCCGCGTCCGTCGTCATGCCGGCAGTCGACCAGGTGCCCGAGGTTACGGGCCCTCGTAGCCTGAGCGTTACGCAGGGCGTGTCAATTCCGCTGAACGGAGCCAATTTGATTACGGTCTCCGAAGTTAACAGCGGGAACAACATCAGGGCGATGACGCTGACGGTAACCGGCGGCACCTTGTCGGTCACTTCTGATTTTGGCAGCCTGATCGGCGGCGCGAATCACAGCAGTACGATGAGCTTTAGCGGAACGCTTGCCCAGTTGAACAGTACTCTGGCGACTTTGAGCTACAAGGCCCCGGTGAGCGGTTCCGCATTTACGTTAATCGTCGTAGCCGGCGACGGGGTGTTGATTAGCGCGCCGCTCTACGTTCCGATCACGATCCAAACCGATCAGGTGCCGACGCTCGCGGGTCCGAGTAGCCTGAGCGTCACGCAAGGCGTGTCGATTCCGCTCAACGGAGCCGACTTGATCAAGGTCTCCGATGTCGACGGCGCGACCAACATCGAATCGGTGGCCCTCGCCGTGAGCAGCGGCACGCTGTCGGTCACCTCCGATTTCGGCAGCCTGATCAGTGGCGCGAACGACAGCAGTACAATAACCTTCAGCGGCACGCTCGCCGAGTTGAACGACACGCTGGCGACCTTGAGTTACAAGGCTCCGGTCAGTGGTTCTCTATTCTCCTTGACGGCGATAGCCAACGACGGAATTGTGAATAGCACGCCGCTCAACGTGCCGATCACGATCCTGGCCGACCATGCGCCCGTGCTGGTCGGCCCGGCGAGCCTGAGCGTGACACAAGGCGTGTCGATTCCGTTGAACGGGGCCAACTTGATCACGGACCTCGACAGCGATGGGGAGAACGACATCGAGACGGTGGCCCTGACGGTCAGTGGCGGCTCCCTGGCCGTTACTACCGATGTCGGCAGCCTGATCGGCGGCGCGAATAACACAGATGCGTTGACCTTTAGTGGCACGCTCACCCAGTTGAACGACACCCTGACGAGCTTAAGTTACAAGGCTCCGATCACAGGTGCAGCCTTCAATTTGACTGCCGTGGCCAACGACGGAATTCTGAACAGGCGCGCCGCTCATCGTGCCAATCACGATCCTGGCCGACCACGCGCCCGTGCTCGCGGGCCCCAGCAGCCTGAGCGTGTCGCAAGGGATGTCGATTCCGCTGAACGGGGCCAATTTGATCACGGACTCCGACGTCGACGGTGGGACCAGTCTTGAGACGGTGGCCCTGTCCGTCAGTGCCGGCACTCTGGCAGTCGCTGCTGATCTGGGCAGTTTGATCGGCGGGGCGAATAACACGAGCACCCTGACCTTCAGCGGAACGCCGGCCCAATTGAACAGCACCCTGGCGACCTTGAGTTACAAGGCGCCGGTAAGCGGTTCCTTGTTCACTTTGACCGCCGTCGCCAACGACGGAGTTCTGACAGGCGTGCCACTCAGCGTGCCGATCACGATCCTGGCCGACCAGGCGCCCACGCTGGCCGGGCCGACTAGTCTGAAAGTCACGCAAGGTTCGCCTGTTGCGCTTAATGGTGCCAATTTGATCACGTTCTCTGACGCCAACGTTGGGAACAGTCTTGAAACGGTGGCCCTGACGGTCAGCGGCGGTACCTTGTCGATCACGTCTGATTTCGGCAGCTTGATCAGCGGCGCAAATAACAGCGGCGCGATGACCATTCGCGGGACGATCGTCCAATTGAACAACACGCTGGCGACCTTGAGCTACAAGTCCCTGCTGGGCGGTCCGACATTCACTTTGACCGCCGTCGCCAACGACGGAATTCTCAATAGCGCGCCCCTCAGCGTGCCGATCACGATCCTCGCCGACCAGGCGCCCGTGGTCGCAGGCCCCACGGGGGTGACCGTAACGCAAGGGGCGTCGATTCCGCTGAATGGAGCCAACTTGATCACGGTTTCCGACGTGGACGGGGCGTCGAACGTCGAGACGGTGGCCCTGACGGTAACCGGAGGGAGTTTGTCGGTCAGTTCCGATTTCGGCAGCCTGATCAGTGGTGCGAATAACAGCGGCGCGTTGACTTTCAGTGGAACGCTCCCCCAACTGAACAGGACTCTGGCGACCTTGAGTTACAAGGCGCCGGTCAGCGGTTCCGCATTCACCTTGACGGCGGTCGCCAACGACGGGATTCTGAACAGCTTGCCCCTGAGCGTGCCGATTACAATTCTGGGAGACATCGCGCCTGGGGTCACGGGCCCCAGCAGCCTGAGCGTCACGCATGGCACGTCGATTCCGCTGAATGGCGCCAACTTGATTACGGTCTCGTCCGACGTCGTCGGCGCGTTCAACATCGAGACTGTGGCCCTGTCAGCCAGCGGTGGCACCTTGTCGGTCACTTCGGATTTCGGCAGCCTGATCGGGGGCGCGAATAACACGAGCTACCTGACCTTCAGCGGAACACTGGCCGAGTTGAACAGCACGTTGCGGACATTGAGCTACAGGGCTCCGGTCAGCGGATCCGCATTTACCTTGACCGCTGTCGCGAACGACGGCGTACTGAACAGCATACCGCTCAACGTGCCGATGACGATTCTGGGGGACCTAGCGCCGGTGCTGACCGGCCCGAGCAGCCTGAGCGTGACGCAGGGCGCGTTGATTCCGCTGAATGGAGTCAACCTGATCGCGGACTCTGACAGCGATGCCGGATCCAGCATCGAGACGGTGTCCCTCTCCGTCAACGGCGGCGCCTTGTCGGTTGTTTCCGGTTTCAGCAGCGTGATCGCCGGCGCGAATGACAGCAGTGCGCTGACTATCAGCGGAACGCTTCCTCAGTTGAATAGCACTCTGGCGACTTTGAATTACCAGGCGCCGGTCAGCGGTTCCGCGTTCACTTTGACGGTCGTCGCCAACGACGGAAGTTTGAGCAGCACGCCGCTCATCGTGCCGATTGCGATCGTCGCCGACATCGCGCCCGATCTGTCGGGGCCAAGCGGCCTAAACGTGCCGCAAGGCGTGTCGATTCCGCTGAACGGGGCGAACTTGATCACGGTTTCCGACGCAGACGACGCGACGAACGTTGAGACAGTGTCCTTGACGGTCAACGGTGGCACCTTGGCGGTGGCGACTGACTTTGGCAGCCTGATCGGCGGCGCAAATAACACGAACTCGCTGACCTTGTTTGGCACCCTCGCCGAGTTGAACAGCACCCTGGCGACCTTAAGCTACACGGCTCCGGTGAGCGGTTTAGCCGCCACTTTGACGGTCATCGCCAACGACGGGGTTTTGAATAGCAAACCGCTTGTCATTCCGATCAACCTCCTGGGCGACATTGCTCCCACGCTCACGGGCCCCAGTAGCGTGATTGTCACGTCAGGCGCGACGATTCCGCTGAACGGGGCCAACTTGATCACGGTCGCCGATGATGATAGCGCGACGAACATCGAAACCGTGACCCTGACGGTGAGCAGCGGCACGCTGTCGGTCACATCCGATGCCGGCAGTATTATCAGCGGCGCGAATAACAGCGGTGCGCTAACGTTAAGCGGCACGCTTGCCCAGTTGAACAGCAGCCTGGCAACCTTGAGCTTCAACGCTCCGGTGAGCGGTTCCGCCTTTACCTTGACCGTTGTCGCCAACGACGGGGTTTTGAGCAGCACCCCACTCTACGTAGCGTTTACGTATTCGGTGTCCTGGCAGAATCCGGTCAATCGATTCGACGTCAACAACGATGGGGTGGTGACACCCGCGGACGCGGTGGAAATCATCAACTTCTTGAATGAATATGGCAGCCAGAAACTTCCCCCGATCACTCAGAGTCCACAATATTACTACGACGTCGACGGTGACGGATATGTCACGCCTAACGATGTGCTCGCGGTCATCGATTATCTGAATACGTATTCCCCCGCCGTCGCTTCCGCGGCCGTGCCCGCAGTCGTGCCCGCGGCCGCGAATTCGACCGCAAAGGATTCGACTTCGAACCAGACTTCCAGCGCGATTGCCAGCGTAAGCGAACCGCTCAAGGCGGCAGTCGTCCCGGCCGTTAGCGCCGCAGCGACTCCTGCCACGAACGGAGTACCGCAACTTTCGGCGCCATTCGGTTTCGGCACTCATGGATGGAGCCTCAAATCAGAAGCCACCGTCTCAGAAACCCTCGGCGAGCAATGCCGGGACTGGGGTCGAACAAACGCTCGTCAGTCCGAGCGTCGTGGCGGTTAGGGCAGATTTAAGCAGTGACGCGAGTGTTGTTGACGCCGCATTCGCCGAAGCGAACCTTGACTGGAGGCCGGCGACGTCGGCACTCGGGCGAACCGCTGCGCTATCGTCGCGGTCGGGATAGTCTTGTGGAAGTAATGGGGGGAGTGCCGCGCGGCCGACGTAGGCGAATCGCGGCTGAACACTCATGCGTATTGCGTATAGGACTTCTGTTCGACCAGGCTTGAACCTACTAGTTCGTTGATCCGTCGCTTGCATTCGAAGCGCCGATCGTTGTTGTGATAGACGGATCGGGCGAGCTCAATGAACTTGGGACCGAAGTCCTTTTTCCGTTCGCAAACGCGGATTTCATCCTCGATTCGCCAGAGCTCGGAATTGATCGATCGCAATTCGCCGGTTAGTTCCGTTAGTTGCGCAGACGGTTCGACCGCCTGGTCGCAGACGGTCTTCAGCATTGCCAGTTCCCGCCGCACATGGACAAGTTTCTCGGCATCGGCGATGCGCTCGGCTTTGATTTCCAGAATGGTGATCTTGTCTATCAATTCACCGGCGGCGACACTGATCAAAATCGGTTTGTCATTTCCCATAAGGTTCTCCGTAGGTAATCACGCTGCGGAATCAAGCCGCGTCGAAGCGGTTTCGAGGTGGACGCGAGACGTAAGATGTCAGATGCCGTAGGTCATTTACCGCTTCTATGATAAATTCACGCCGGGTGGGGCTATTTCGATTCCGTCGCCCAAACCGTCCGATTCCCAGCTTACTTCAGCCAGCGTTTGACCTCCAGAGTGGATCGGTGCGCCGCGCCGCACTTTAGCTAGTGCCATGTCCAGTTGGAGAGTTTTTCGATAGCCGTGGAAAAAGTAAAAACCCCGTGTTTGACGGCCGGGGCTCGGAAATTGCCTATGTTCGACAAGAAATTAGAGGTCGGTGTCTCACACCATAACGCCGGCCGGTTGGATGAGGCCGAGGCGATTTATCGTCGCGTGCTGGCCAATCGGCCGCAGCATGCCGACGCGTTACACCTGCTAGGTTTGGTCCTTCATCAACGGGGCGACAACGCCACCGCGGCCGAACTGCTGGAGCAAGCCATTCGCTCGAGCCCTACGCAGCCGACGTTTCACGCCAATCTTGGCCTGATTTACCATGCCGGCAATCGGATGGCCGAGGCTGCCCGGGCATTGGCCGAGGCCGTTCGGCTGAATCCCCAGCAACCGGATGCGTGGAACAATCTGGGGAGCGCCAAATGGCCCTGGGGCAACATGACCAGGCCCTGGTCTCGTTTCAGAAGGCGATCGCCGAGCGTCCCAACTTCGCCTTGGCTTATCTGAATCGGGCAGTGACGCTCCACGAGCAGCGTCGTTTTGACGAGGCGGCTGCAGCCTATCAATCCGCCCTGGCGTATGCTCCCAATGAGCCCAGAAACGCGTTCCGCTTTGCCCTGTTCCTGCAGGAGATGGGGCGGTCGCCGGAAGCGATAGCGCTTTACCAGCGTGTGATAGCGCTCTCCCCGACTGCGTTCGAAGCCCATGCCAACCTTGGCAACGCACTGCGCGAGATGGGACAGATCGAGCCGGCCATCGTCAGTTATCGCGAGGCATTACGCCTGCGTCCGGACATGGCCGAATGCCATTTGAATCTGGCGTCCGGCTTGTTGTCGATCGGTCTCGTAGACGAATCGCTGACGGAAAGCCAAATCGCGATCGACCTCAAGCCTCAGCTTGAGGAGGCGCACACCACGCGGTTGTTGGCGCTACAGTACCGCCTGGTTCCGCCGGCGGATGTTCTCGAGGCCCATCGGCAATGGGCGCGGCTATCGGACCAGCCGTTGCGGGGGACAATGGAGAGTTCGACTCCCGTCAGCCCCACCGCTTCCGCCGGCCGTTTGCGAGTCGGTTTCATTTCGGCCGACTTTTTCGATCATCCGATCGCTTATTTCCTGGAACCGCTGCTGGCGGCTCACGACCGCGATCGACTGGAGTTGACCTGTTACTCCGGCGTCGTACGGCCTGACGACTTCACGGACCGCTTGCAGGCTAGCGCCGACCGCTGGCGCGAGATTCGGTCGCTGTCGCATGAGCGCGTGGCGGCCCTGATTGCCGAGGATGGGATTGAAATCCTGATTGATCTCGCGGGCCACACCACCGGCAGTCGACTGCCGGTCTTGGCGCTGAAGCCGGCGCCGGTTCAAGTCTCGTATCTCGGTTACCCAAGTACGACGGGCCTGTCGACGATCGATTACCGGCTGACCGATGCTTACGCGGATCCGCCGGGCCTGACCGAGGCCCAGTACGTGGAAACGCTCATTCGCCTGCCGCGGACTCTGGCGTGTTACGCGCCGCCTTCGGCGCCCCGGAAGTAGGCGAATTGCCGGCCGCGCGCCCGGACCGGGAAGGGGCGATTGCGTTTGCATCGTTCAGCAGCTTGTCGAAGATCGCCCCAGAGACGGTGAACCTGTGGGCGCGAACCTTGCAAGCCGTGCCTCGTTCGCGACTCGTGATCATGGCCCGGGGCGCCGGCGGGGTCGAATTCGAGCAGCGCATCCGTTCAGCCTTTGCCGCTGAAGGCGTCGATCCGACGCGGATTGAACTGCGGCCGTCGGCGGCGATCGGGGAGTATCTGGCGTTTCATAACGAAGTCGACATTGTGCTGGACACGTTTCCGTTCAATGGCCACACCACGCTTTGCCATGGGTTGTGGATGGGGGTTCCCGTGGTCTCGCTGGCCGGCGACCGATTTACATCTCGACTTGGGCAGAGCGTGCTCACCAATATTGGCCTGGCAACCCTGGTCGCCGAAACCCCTGAGCGATTTTCGCAAATTGCCGCCGATCTTGCCGGAGATTTGGACAAACTTGCCGAACTGCGGCGCGGGCTCCGTCGGCAAATGAGGCAGTCGCCGCTGCTGGATGCCCAGCAATTCGCGACCGATTTCGAGTACGTTCTGCGGCAAATCCGGGCCACCAAAAGCTAGCTAGTTAGTTGTGGAAGTGGAACTGTTGGTAGTGCCCAGCCCCGGCAGAGTTCTTGGAGTGGAAAACGGCGGAGGGGTATTCGCAATTTTTCTTGGATGATTGCAAAACGGTTCAACGCGGTTAAGATGACGAGCAATACACGTCTTGGCCGGCCTTCGGCCCTTTGGAATGGGGATGTTGGTGATGATAGCGGCGGCGGTTCATTTTCCAAGACTTTTGTTCTAGGAATTCCCCGTGCATACCCCTGCAGATCGAGGCAACTTCGGCTGCCTTCGGGTGGCTCTGCGCTGCTTGCGAAGTCGCGAGCGAAACCGGTTATCCGTTCGAGGTTTTACGTTGGTTGAACTGCTGGTGGTCATTGTGATCATCGGCATCCTTGTCGCCCTGCTCTTGCCTGCCGTGCAGGCGGCTCGCGAGTCGGGCCGCCAGGCGGTTTGCCAGAATAACCTCAAACAGCTTGGAATTGCCTTCAGCCAGCATATGACACAGCACGGCTGGTATCCGACAGGCGGTTGGGGTGCGGCCTGGACCGGTTATCCGCAACGTGGATATTCGCGGCAGCAGCCTGGAGGCTGGTATTACAACATCTTGTCGTTTATCGACGAGGACAACATTCGGCAAGCCACAACCACTCCGAACGTGGGCGTGGTCGACGTAATCTGCCCGACCCGCAGGAGGGTTCAGGCGGCAGAGGCATATAGCGACTACGCAGCAAATGGAGGGACCGTCCCGGAAGGGTGGCCGCCAGTTTATCCGGAGGATAACGCCGCCATCTATGGTTCCGGTTGGCAAATCGGTAGCGCCGGGCCTAGTCAGGCGTTACCGCCAGCGCCAAACATATTTGCCATCGGCGATAACCTTCCGAATGTGAGCATAACGGACGGCCCCTTAGCAGGATGGCTTGGATATCCTTGCCCGCCGTCCAACTGGCCGCCCGCGAGTATAGGTTGGCCGCCACCTGCGTATGTTGCGCCCACGGGAACTTTCGGGGAGCCTGGTTACAGTGCTGGAACACCCATGACGAACAACACTGCGTATCCGCTTCCCTTGGTCGCAAACATGTGTTGGCCAGATTGGTCGACGGCAGTCAACCCAGCCGTTCCATTGGCAAATGGCATTAGCTTTCTGCGGAGCCAAATCACGCCAGGGGCTGTTCCTGACGGCGCCAGCAATACGATCATGCTCGGCGAGAAATCGATGGCGGTTGGAGGCACCGGTGATAATTCGTCGTACATCGGCCATGTCTGGTACACACTTCGCTGGGAGTCATCCCCGCCGGTGCCTGATGTTCAATACTCGAGTACCGCTTTCGGCAGCGGCCATCCCTTGGGCGCGTTTTTCGTATTCTGCGACGGCTCGGTACACTTGATCCGGTTCACCGTCGACAGTAGCACGTTTCTCTATCTCGGCGGTCGCAATGACAGAGTGCCGGTCAACTCCAGCAAATACGAATAAGCTTTCCGTCTAAGGGTCGACCAGCACCAATTCAATGGGCGGCGGCGTTTTTAGTTCCCAGGGCGCGGCACAGATAAGTTTTCATCGACGTTCGGTCCGCAAGGTTTTCGCGGCGATCTGCTTGCCTATCGTGCGATCCGCCACGGTGCTGCTGGGGCTATGGCTGATCTGCCACTGGTTGTCACGGCAAAAGATCTTCGTTCTTATTTGACTCGATGGGTCATAGGCGCTCCATGGTCAACTCGGCACAAGCTACGAACCGCTTGGACAGATGGTAATCCACCGTTTTCAAGCGTTGATCGTGTAACCGGCGGTTCAGGCTGCAAGGACAGAAAAACTGAAGGTATTCACCTTCCTTCCACAGAGGGACTTTCTCTTTCATCGCTCTTGTCCAACCGCCTTTGTAGTTGGTTGTGGAGATCCAGATCAACCGAAGCTACATAAAGCAAACTCCCGGTCGTAAGGGTTACGTTACGCGCGGTCACCTTGATCGGCTCGACGACCGATGGCGTACCCCCCGACAACGGCGAAGCCCTGGCGGCCGCGGAAGTGTCGCGGGCCCACAAAACCGGCGTTCCGGGTATAAATCTGCTCGCGGGAACCAAATCATCGGAGTCGTGGCAAAGAAAATGATGAAAAATCATTCCGCGCTAGACGCGGGGAGGGGGCTCGTTGTTAAAATTGTGGATAGTCCGAGCCTGGATTGGGCCCATGCTCAAGCCCCATGGGAATGATCGTTTTTTGTGTGCCCAGGCGTTTTACTTCGCTTGGTGCAGTCCAAGTTGCAATATTGGGTGGCTCTGCGTTCCGGCAGTAGGATGAAGTATGAGGAAATTAACATTAAATGAAATCATCACAAACGGCATCAAGTTCTTTGACCAGTTTGAACTGGAAACGAGTTCATTCTGCAATCGAACGTGCTCAACATGTCTAAGGAATTCGATTCCGGATAGAGCTGCCGTTTCTGACTGGTTTAATCAAACATTTCTCCCGTTAGATACTATACATGGTTTATTTGAACAGCTTCTTGACATGGGTTTTGATGGCCATGTGTGCTTGCAGCACTACAACGAGCCGCTGTTAGACCCAAGAATAATTGATATTGGCAGATATGTTAAAGGGTTGAGAAAATTCAAATCGGTTTATATCTGCACCAACGCGGATTACATCAACGAGGGCAATGCGGCTGAACTGGACGGTGTTTTCGACGTTATGAATGTGTCCTTGTACATGGACGCCGAAATGCAAGCGATCAGGATGAAATACCTGAATGGTTTATTTAGCAAAACGAGCCTGTATTACACACAAGGCATTCATATTCCGACGCATAATAGCCCAAAATTCGACGTTGTGCAGTTAAGCGGAAGATATATTGACCATCCGTGTTACGAGCCGCCAAGAAGACTAATCATAAATCACAAGGGCGAATGCTTGTTGTGTTGCACTGATATGATAGGCCATTTCGGTCTTGGAAACATCAAAGACTACACTCTTGAAGAATTGTGGTTCAGCGATAAGCACCAGCAGATTATTAAGGATTTGCAATCTGCCGGCGGGAGACGGAAATATCCCCACTGTGTAACGTGCCCACAACCTTGCTGGTCAATGATTGAAGGCACTCTACAGCCAGTGTTGTCAACGTCAGTACGATAATCGGCCTTACACCATTGAATTGCGTCAATGGTTTGAACCAGTCGACCCGTTAAGCCGTTTCCACTCCCAATCGCGTCTACGGGTCGCTCAGTGCCAGTTCAACAGGCGGACTCGATTGCAGTTCCCTGAGGGCGGCACGGATGGGCTTCACGGCAACCAATTCTACGATCATTTCATTAACGACGTTGCGCAGGCGCGTCACGTCCTCCATGATCTGCTCGGCAGTCTTGCCGAGATACCGGCTCTTACTCACCAGGAGCCGAATGCGCTCGACTTCCCAATCGCCGCGGTACCCGTAGTCAGCCCGCCAATACATCGGTTGGGAGAAATAGCGAAAGGTGAGCAAATAGCACTGGCGAACATGAGTCGGGTCTTCGTAGGCATCATCGGAGGAGCCGTAGGGCACCCGAAAGACCGCTTTGCGCCGGGCTTGGCGATCCGATGGAGCTCCTGCATGAAGGGGAGCGGGCTCCGCAAGTGTTCGAACAAGTGACTCGCCAGAAATTCATCGATCATGTCGTCTTCAAGAGGGAGGGGCACGTCGCCGCACTTGTCTAGGTCGGCGACAACATCGATCCCGCTGCCTGCTTGCATATCCAGGTTTATCCAGCCAGGCAAAATGCTTCTGCCGCAGCCGAGGTGGAGTCGCTTCGGGGTGATGACTGGGTCAACAGACATGCTCTCTTCTCCAAGTGTGTTCACGTTGGGCTCACCGCGAAAGCGCGCGGCCGCTCGCCCGAGGCATATATCTCCCGCATCGTGATGTAGGCCCGCTCAAGATTTCGGGCAAACTGTTTGGCGTCGAACAGAGGGGAGTTCTTGCGGTTGTCCGCCAGCCGGCCCCGCAAATTCGCCAGCAAGGTCGGGTCACGCGCCAGTCGTAAGGCCATGGCTTGATATTCCTCGAGGGATGTCGTAATCAGCTCGGGCAAGCCGACCGCGCGTAGCAAGCTTCCGGCCACTCGGGAAATGAATGTTTCCCCGGCAAGCGTTAACACGGGACAACCTGCCCAGAGGGCGTCGCTGGCCGTCGTGTGGGCATTGACCGGGTAGCAGTCGAGGAACAAGTCGGCGACACGGTGCTGCGCCAGGTGTGTCGGCAGAGGCTGCCAGGGTGCGAACACCAGCCGATCTCCCGCGATTCCTCGGGCCACGGCTTCCCGTCGCAAATTGGCAGGCGCAAGATCGTTGCTTTTCAGCAGCCACAGCACGCTTCCGGGGAGGGCTTTGAGCAAACTCATCCAAACGTCAAACAGATCGGGCGTGATCTTGTAGTTGCTGTTGAAACAACAGAAGACAAAGCCCTCTTCAGGCAGGCCACACTCGGCGCGCGATGGCGTGTGAGGGGCTATTTCGCGCCGGCTGTCGTTGACCTGGTAACAACCAGGCAAGTGGACGAGCTGCTCGGTAAAAAACGGCTGCTGATCCGGCGGCACGACGAAATCGTCGACCAGAATATAGTCCATGTACGGGGTACCCATCGTGCCTGGGTACGCGAGGAAGTTCACTTGAATGGGAGCAGGGCGGGTTCCGAAAATCTGAGGACGACCGTCCCGCGTGTGGCCTTTGAGGTCCACCAGAATGTCAACGCCGTCCGCGGCAATGCGCCGTCCGGCTTCCAGGTAAGAAACATCCTTCAGGTCCACGAAGCGATCGAACGCGCTGACGAGTCGCCGTCGCATCGGGCTGCCGTCGTCCGGACCGTAGGAATAGCCCACGATCGCGAATCGAGCGCGATCGTGCTGCTCAAACAGCTCGGCGGTCAGAAACGCGGTCGGATGCGAATGGAAATCGGCCGACACGTAGCCGACCGTAATCTTGGACTTGAGATCCACCGCTTGTTGCCGTGAAACGTCTGGTCCACGGTCAAGCACCATTTGGGGTTGCTGGGCTGCCCAGTTGCGGACGCATTGCAATTGCTGTGCTGCCGTCGTTGCGATCGACAGCGTCAAGAAGGAAAAGGGCGGCATGGAAGCTCCGCTGCCGGCATCGGACCCTTTGTCGTTGAGCTCGATGGTCCGCTGCGAAAGCTGTTTCAGGTTTTCCCAACGGCAAGTGTGCTGAAACACGTGGGCCAAGGCCCCCAGAGTCGCGACATCGTCCGGCTTGAATTGCAACGCGTGCTGGAAGCTGGCAGTGGCTCCGTCCAAGTTTCCCTGCTCCCAAAGCAAAACTCCCTGGTTGAAGTAGGCCTCGGCGTAGTTTGGCTTGAGGAGTAGGGCTTGGCGATAGCAGGCGAGCGCCTCCTCCTGCCTCGCCAGCGCCGCGAGGATCAACCCCAGGTTATTTTGTCCTCCGGCCGAGTTGGGCTGCAGCCGGATCGCCTCCCGGCAACTCGCTAAAGCGGCTTCCAAATTCCCTTGCGTTTGGAGCGTAGCGCCAGGTTAAGGTGAGCCTCGGCATAGTTGGGCTCGAGATGGAGGGATTGCCGGTAACAGGCCAGGGCCTGGTCCAGATTCCCTTGCTTCTTGAAGGCATTTCCGAGGTGATTGTACGCTTCCACGGAATCGGGTTTTATTTGTAGCGCCCGCCGAAAGCTGGCGATCGCCTCGTTCGTCTGACCTTGGTTGGTCCTGACGAGGCCGAGGTTATTCAGGGCCTCGACAAAGTTCGGCTCGATCTGCAGCGCCTGTTGCAAGCAATCCACCGCTTCGTCCAGCCTGCCTTGGTCCAGATAGGCATTTCCCAAATTATTAAAGGCCGCCACGGAGTTTGGCTTATCTCGCAAAACATGTTGGTATCTGGCGACGGCCTCTGCGAGTTTGCCCTGTGCTAGAAAGGCGTTTCCCAGGTTATGGTGCGCGTCGATAAAGTCCGGCTTAACCTGTAAAGCCTGCTGCAAGCTGGCCACCGCTTCCGCCAATTTTCCCTGTTGTTGGAAGGCAATTCCCAGGTTGTTATGCACTTCGGCATAGTTCGGATTAAGGCGGATGGCTTGTCGCCAGTTAGCGATCGCGTCCGTCAGCTTCCCCTGCTGCTGAAGCGCGTTGCCCAAGTGATAGTGCGCATCGGCATAGTCCGGTTTATAGCGAATGGCTTGTTGCCAATGAGCCACTGCTTCCTCAAGTTTCCCTTGCTGGCGGAGCGCCATGCCCAAATTGTAATGAGCCTCGGCGAAGTTCGGCATCAGCCGCAGAGCCTGGCTGATGTGGTCAATGGCCTGATCCGCTTTGCCCACATGCAGGGCGATCAAGCCGAGAAGATGGAGCGCATTGACGTTCGCAGGGTCAACTTGCAGGATCTGGCGATAGAGCTGCTCGGCTTGTTGGAGGTCGCCTGCTTGATGGCACCGGACGGCAAGGTCGAGCGATTGGGCAACGGTGTTCATGGAAGAGGTGTTCATGAAAGGGTCGCGTTGATCGAATGACGGGATTGGCACCAGCGACGCCACATTTCGCGAAAGGCGGACTCCATGTTGTGGGCAAAACGGGGCGCATCCGTGAGCGGCGAGCGATCAAGCCGTCCACGCAAGCCTGCCCGCAGCGCGGCAAGACGCGGTAGATCGCTGGCCAATCCTACCGCAATGCGCACATAGTCCTGGGGCGTGCCGGCAATCAATTCCGGCAGGCCGGCGTTGCTTAGGATACTCACGCCCGCTCGGCCGACTGCCGTCGTGCCTGCCAGGCTGATCACCGGTACGCCCATCCAAAGAGCATCGCAAGTGGTGGTGCCTCCCGCATACGGAAACGGGTCTAGCGCAATATCGATGCGGTCATAAAGTCGGAAATACTCCGGCGGCGGTATGAACCCCACGAATTCCACGCGACTTGGATCCACGCCACCTTCGCTCATGAACGCCTGGACCCGCTCGCGATGGGAGCCGGCATGCGCATGGATTAGCAGGTGTGAGCCTGCGATCGATTGGAGTAGGTGCCGCCAAGTGGCCAAAACAGGCGGCGTGGCCTTGCAGAAGTTGTTCAAGCACCCGAAGGTCACGTAAGGGCGATCGAGCGCCGGCAAAGGGCTGGCGGGAGGCAGGGCGTAAGGCGGTTGATAACACCAATAGGTTTCCGGAAGCCAAACCGAAGTTTCGGAATAAAATGCGGTTTGTGGTCCGGGGGGATCGAAAAACGGATCGGTCAGACGGTAGTCGATGGCGCACAGGCCGGTGGTCGAGCAATAGGCCAGGTAGGTGACTTGCACGGGAGCCGGCTTGCGGGCAAATACCAATAGCCGGCTTTTCTTGGTATGGGCACTGAGGTCAACCAGGATATCGATACGGTCTTCCCGAATGCGCTGGGCCAACAACTCGTCGGACAGATCTTTCGCGTCAATCCAGTGGTGAGCGAGGCTGCGCAGTTGCTGGCTTACCTCATCGAAAGAAGCGACCGAGGCATAGCAAAAAACTTCAACGCACTTTTCATCGTGGGCTTCCAGCAAAGGGAGGAGAAAGCGTCCCACGGGATGGTTGCGCAAGTCGGGGGATACATAGCCGATTTTCAGGCGGCGGTCGGGATCGGCAACGTTCAAGTGAGGCCTGGCGAAACGGGCCAGTGGCTCGGCGTGTCGCTGATTCCAACTGCCGTGTTCTGCGTTGAGTGTCGCGGCGTCGCAGTCTGGGAGAAAGTGCAGGGTATAGACCACGTTGCTTTGCCAGGACGATAGCTGCGGACAAAGTTCGCTGGAGCGGCGAAACACGGCCAGAGCTTCAGCGAGCAATCCCATGTCCTTCAAGGCGGCTGCCAGGTTGTTATGCACTCGGCAAAGTCAGGTCTGAGGCGCAGCGCTTCCCGCAAGTTGGCTACGGCCTCATCCAGGTTCCCTCGATCTTTGAGAGCGCCGCCCAGATTGTTATACGCATCGGCATAGCCAGGATTGGCGCGGAGGGCCTCGCGCCAGCTCGTAAGGGCTTCCTCCAGACGCCCCTGCTCCTGCAGGACGACTCCCAAGTTATTGTGCGCGTCGGCATAATCCGGCCTGAGCTGAAGGGCCCGTCGCCAGTTGGCCGCCGCTTCCTCCGGCAGTCCCTGTTCCTTGAGGGCGATTGCCAGAGAGTTGAGTGCCTCGGGATAGTCCGGCTTGAAGGTTAATGCTTGTCGCCAGCTCGCCACGGCTTCCGCCAGCTTACCTTGCCGTTCGAGCACGAGGCCCAAGTTGCTGTGCACTCGGCAAAGTTCGGCTTTATCCGCAAAGCCTGACGGATGTGTTCAATGGCATGATCAAGCTTGCCAAAATGCAGGGCGATCAAGCCGAGCAGATGGAGCGCATTGATGTTTCCGGGGTCAACCTGCAGGATCTGGCGATAGAGCTGCTCGGCTTGCTGGAAGTCGCCTGCTTGATGGCACCTGACGGCAAGGTCGAGCGACTTGGCAACTGGGTTCATAAAAACGCCATGGTTTTGGAATTATCGTGTTCCAGGAACACGAGTCTGGTCTTTCCGGGAGTTCTTCCGCAACTCAACGGCCATTCGTTCGAACACAGCCTGCCAGTTGCCAGGTTCCGGTTGTCGAAACAGCCGCATTGTAGGGTACCACGGACTCTCCTCGCGATGCAGTAACCAGCGCCAGTCCGGCGCGAAAGGAAGCGCTAACCAGACCGGAACACCCAAGCCGCCGGCGAGGTGGGCGATGGCCGAATCCGAGGTGATGACCAGGTCCAGGTTCCTCATGATCGCCGCGGTGTCCATGAATGGGCCTGACGTTTCGTCCAAATTGCCGCGTATCACGGTCACGGGCACACGCTCCGCCGAGGCGCTTAGTTGTTCGGTCCCCAGTCCCCTTTGCAAGCTGAACAGCTGAATTCCCTCCAGCCGGGCAAGCGGCGCAACCGCGCCAGGGGGATCGATCGCTGACGATCTCTCCGGTAGTTGGGGTTACCTTGCCAGGCGATGCCGATCTTGAAAGTGTCCAGTTCGCTCAATTCCTGTCGCCAATGATCGACAAGTTTAGGGTCGGCGAAAAGATAGGGCACCTGGGCCGAAACCGAGTTGAGTCTTGTGGCCAGGATTCCCGGTAGGCTCATCAGCGGCGCATCGAACGTCAAAGTCCGGCAGGGGGTCTCCCTGCGGAATCAGCCGGTCGATGCCCGGACAGCTCGCCAGAAAGCGGGCTAGCGCCGGCTGGCAGTTGACCAGTACGGTTCCACCCTGCTGTTTCAAGAGCTGTGCGAAGCGGACAAATTGCAAAGTGTCGCCGAATCCCTGTTCCGTGTGCAGCAGGATCGCTCGTCCGCTGAGCGACGTGCCGTTCCAAAGCGGTTGGCGGAAATCCGGCGGCGAAGACCCGCCCGTTCTCAATCGCCATTCATATTCAGTCCAACCCTGTTCCCAGTTGCCGGCCAGAAGCCAGGCCATTCCCAAATTCTTGTGGGCATCGGCATAAACCGGATTGATACGCAGGGCCTGCTGCATACTGGCGATTGCCTCCTGGATCTTTCCTTGTTCCTGGAGGATGAGTCCCAGGTTATTGAGGCCCTCGGCGAAGTTGGGGTTGACGTGCAGCGCCTGCTGCAAGATGGCTACCGCGTCGTCCAGTTTCTCTTGCTCCAAAAAGACCTTTCCCAGATTGTTGTAGGCTGCGGCAAACGTCGGGTTAAGTCGTAGCACATCTCGGTACTTGGCGATGGCCTGCGGGAGTTTTCCCTGCTCCAAAAAGACGTTTCCCAGGTTGTTAAGAGCCTCGACAAAGTCGGGCTGGAGGCGCAACGCCTGCTGAAAGTTCGCCTCGGCCTCGTCCAGGCGATCTTGCTCCAAAAAGATTTTTCCCAGGTTGTTGTAGGCTGCGGCAAAGTTCGGGTCGAGGCGCAAAGCACGCTGGTAACTGGCCAGGGCTTCTTCGGATTGTCCCTGTGCAATCAGGGCATTTCCCAGGTTGTTATGTGCTTGGACGTAAGTTGGCTCAAGGCGCAAGGCCTCCTGCAACCAGCCGGCCGCCTCATTGGGCTTTCCCTGTGCGAGTAAAGCGAATCCCAGGTTATTGAGCGCCCTTAAAGAGTTTGGTTCGAGACGCAGGGCTTGCTTATAGGCGACCACCGCTTCTGGGAGTTTTCCTTGATCCGTCAGCGCATTCGCCAGACTGTGGTGCGCCTCGGCGTAATCCGGCTTAAAATGGATCGCCTGCTGCCAACTCGCCGTTGCTTCCTCGATCTGCCCCTGCTCTCGATGCGCGGCTGCGAGGTTATAATGCGCCTCGGCATAGTCTGGTTTATAGCTGAGGGCTTGTCGCCAACTTGCCATCGCTTCCGCCAATTTCCCTTGCTGGCGGAGCGCCATGCCCAAATTGTAGTGGGCCTCGGCAAAGTCCGGCTTCAGCCGCAGAGCCTGGCGGATGCAGTCAACGCCCGAATCCGTCCTGCCAACTTGCAGGGCGATCAAGCCGAGCAAATGAAGCGCGTTGAAGTTTTTGGAATCAACTTGCAGGATCTGGCGATAGATCTGTTCGGCTTGCTGGAGGTTGCCCGCTTGATGGCAACGGATGGCAAGGTCGAGCGATTGGGCATCAAGGTTCATGGAAAGGTCGCGTTCGTCAACCGATCGAGGCAATGATAATCTTATGATCGCTTTTCAGAAATGCGTGCGCAGCTCAGCGGCTATCCGCTGGAACACGGCCGGCCAGTTCCCCGGTTCCGGTTGCCGGAACAGCCGCATCGTAGGGTACCAAGGGGAATCCTCTCGGTGAAGCAACCAGCGCCAGTCCGGTACGAAAGCCAGCGCAACCCAGACCGGAACGCCCAAGGCGCCCGCCAGATGCGCAATGGCCGTATCCGAGGTGATGATCAGGTCCAGGTTTTTCATGACGGCCGCGGTGTCGGCAAATGTCGCGCCGGATTGATCCAACCGAGAACCAAGGTCGGCCACCGCCACCTGGTCTTTGACGGCGTCGATCTGCTGCGTGCCCGACCCTTTTTGCAGACTGAAGAGTTTGACCCCTTCGAGCCCGGCAAGCGGCGCAAACTGGGCCAGAGGAATCGAACGCAGATGATCGAAGAGATAGGTGGAATTTCCCTGCCAGGCAATGCCAATCTTCAAAGCGGCGGGCTCGCTGAGTTCCCGTCGCCAATGGTCGATCAGCTTAGGGTCGGCGAAAAGATAGGGCACGTCGGCCGGTACCGTGGCCAACGATGTTTGCAGGATTCCCGGCAGGCTCAGCAGTGGTGCGTGGACGTCAAACTCAGGGAGCGGACTCGTTTGAGAAGGGAGCCAATCCAGGTCTGGACAACGGGACAGCAAGTCGACCAATGATAGCGGGCATGACAGCGCCACCCGACCGCCACTTTTTTTGATCTCTCTGGCATAGCGGATGAACTGCAGCGTGTCTCCCCATCCCTGTTCCATATGCAACAGGATGGTTCGTCCTTGCAGCGGAGAGCCGTCCCAAAGCGGCTGGCTAAACGACCGAGGAGCAAGTTCCTTGCTCTTATACCGCCATTCGTACTCTGACCATCCTTGCTCGAAATTGCCCAGCAGGAGCCAGGCGATCCCCAAGTTGTTGTGGGCCTCGACGTAGTCCGGCTGGAGGCGAAGCGCCTGCTGGTAGCTGGCTACGGCTTGTTCGAGGTTCCCTTGTTCCTTGCGAGCATTTCCCAGGTTATAGAGTGCCCCGACAAAGTCTGGCTGGAGGCGAAGCGCCTGCTGGTAAGCGGCTACGGCTGGCTCGAGTTTCCCTTGCTGCTTGAGGGCGTTTCCCAGGTTAAGATGTGCCTCCAAAAAGTCCGGTTTGAGATGCAACGTGTGCAGATAGCTGGCCACGGCTTCGTCGAGTTTTCCTTGCTGCCTAAGGGCGTTCGCCAGTTTATGGTGCGCGTCGGCGTGGTCTGGTTTGAAGCTTAGCGCACGACGCCAGAGAGCCACCGCTTCGTCAAGCTTGCCCTGCTTCTCGTGGGCATTTGCCAGGTTGTTGTGGGCCTCGATGAAGTCCGGCTTGATGCTAATGGCCTGTTGCCAATTGGCCATCGCCTCGTCCAGTAGTCTCTGGGCTTGCAGTGCGACCCCCAAGTTGTTGTAAGCCTCGGCGTAATCGGGCTTCGAGCTGATTGCGTGTCGCCAACAGGTTATCGCTTGGTCCAGCGCTCCCTGCTCAGCCAGCCCGATTGCCAAATAGTTATGGGCCTCGGCATAGTTCGGCTTGAGGACTAAGGCTTGCCGCCAACTTGCCACGGCTTGCGACAGCTTACCCTGCTGCTGAAGCGCGATCCCCAAGTTGCTGAGAGCTTCGGCAAAGTCTGGTTTCAACCGCACAGCCTGGCTGATGAAGTCGACGGCTGGCTCAATCTTGCCCACCTGAAGTGCGATCAAACCGAGCAGATGGAGCGCATTGATGTTCTGCGGGTCGACTTGCAGGATTTGGCGATAGCCCTGCTCGGCTAGCTGAAGACTGCCCGCTTGATGGTAGCGGACGGCAAGGTCGAGCGATTGAGCAACGGTGTTCATGGAATAATCGTGTGCGTGAAATTCAGCGTTCCGGCCGCGAGCTGACCCCGGCTCGGGAGCGCATCATTCTCGCCCCTGGCCCGACGCAGTGCGATGTCCTTCCGCGAGGCGGTCCGAGTCGAATCCCGAACGGCACCCCCCTTATGTTATGCCGATTATCGGCATAGGGATCGGCCAATGAATTGCTCCCCCGGGGCATCGCAACTACGATGGAAGGTACAGCCCATTATAAACTACATTCGTTATTCATTGATTTCCTGGCGTGGATTCATAGTTTTCGCCCCTGGCATTCGGTTTGGCATGGGGTGCCGCGGGTGTTCATTCAGACGATTTGGGGCTGCGGCCAGCTTGACTTATCCGGGCAGCTTTCCCAGCACAAGGCGACGGCAGGTCGGCACTTGAGGAGCGCAGGGCCATGCTGCGAATTCCCGTTTTATCACACCTGAAGCGCCTGCTCGCGCCGGTCCCGCGGCCGCCGACGACTGGCGATGGAGTTCCTGGAAGACCGTACCTTGATGACGGTCGCTCGCACGACGACGACGCTAAACACGTCGTCTGCATCGGTCAATGATGGTCAATCTGTGACTCTCACGGCCGTTGTGTCGAGCACGTCCGCGCCCAGCGTCGGCAGCGTGACTTTCCTGGACGGTAGCACGACCTTGGGTAATGCTGCCGTCAGTAGTGGAACTGCCGCACTGTCGGGCGTGAAACTGCCCGTCGGCACGAACGTGATTACGGCCTCTTATAGCGGCGATGGCGTGAATTTCGCCGGCAGCACGAGTGTTGGAGTTGGGGTAAATTCTCTGATTACGACGATCGCAGGGAATGGGTATTACGCTTACAGCGGCGACAACGGACCAGCTACGGCGGCTGAACTCTATGACCCCGGAGGGGTTACGACGGATTCGGCGGGAGACATCTTCATCGCCGACTCAAATAACAACCGAATTCGCGAGGTGAATCATGCCACCGGCGTGATTACCACCGTGGCAGGAAATGGAACCGCTGGTTACAGCGGCGACAACGGCCCAGCCACGGCGGCGGAGCTCAATTCTCCTGGCGGGATCGCGGTTGATTCGGCGGGAGACGTGTTCATCGCCGATTTCCAGAACGAACGAATCCGCGAGGTGAACCACGCCACCGGCGATATTACGACCGTGGCCGGGAATGGCACGCTGGGGGTGGGTGGCAACGGCGGCCAGGCCACGGCGGCCGCGCTTTATTTCCCCTATGGGGTCGCGGTTGATTCGGCGGGAGACTTGTTCATCGCCGATTTCGAACACGAACAGATCCGCGAAGTGAACCACGCCACCGGCGTGATTTCCGCCGTGGCGGGATTCGGCGACTCCGGGCTTCAATGGCGATGGCGGCCAAGCAACGAGCGCGGAGCTCAATGGCCCTGAAGCGATCGCGGTGGATTCGGCTGGAAATCTTTTCATAGCCGACAGTTACAACCAGCGGATCCGCGAAGTGAACTACTCTACCGGCGTGATCACCACGGTGGCGGGAAACGGTACGGGCGGCTCGAGCGGCGATGGCGGTCAAGCCACGGCGGCGGAAATCCATTATCCCGGCGGAGTCGTGATCGATTCGGCGGGGGACTTGTTCATTGCGGACACGTACAGCAATCGTGTCCGTGAAGTGAACCATACCACCGGGGTGATCACCACAGTGGCTGGAAGCGGCACTCCCGGCTATAGCGGCGACAACGGCCAGGCCACAGCGGCCGAACTCAATTCCCCCAACCAGATTGCGCTGGATTCGTCCGGGAACCTGTATATCGCCGACTCTGCGAACAGCCGGATTCGCGAGGTGAATCTCGCCACCGGCGTGATCACCACGGTGGCTGGAGATGGAGTTTTTGGTTCCAGCGGCAACGGCGGCCAGGCCACCGCTGCAGGACTCGCGTTTCCCGAAGGGATTGCCTTGGATTCCGCGGGAGATCAGTTCATCGTCGATACAAATAGCAATCAGATTCGCGAAGTGAACATAGCCACGGGCCTAATCACCACCGTGGCCGGGAACGGGTATGCCAGTGGAAATGGAGCCGGTGGCTTCAGTGGCGACGGCGGCCCAGCCACGGCGGCAGAACTCTCCGGGCCCTCGGCGATCGCGTTAGACGCGGCGGGAGACCTGTTTATCGCGGACTCGGTCAACGATCGGATCCGCGAAGTGAACCATGCCACCGGCATCATCACGACCATGGCGGGAAATGGAATTGTCGGCTTCAGCGGCGACAACGGCTCAGCCACGGCGGCGGAGCTCGATTCTCCCAAAGGGATCACGGTGAATTCTGCCGGACTCCTCTTCATCGCGGACAGCTTCAACAATCGGATTCGTGAAGTAAACCTCGCCACGGGCACGATCACCACCGTGGCTGGAAACGGAACCAGCGGCTTTAGCGGCGACAGCGGCCCAGCCACGGCGGCGGAACTCGATTATCCAACGGCGGTTGCCTTGGATTCTGCGGGAGACCTGTTCATCGCTGACAGTTACAACAATCGGATCCGCGAAGTGAACTACGCCACCGGCGCGATCAGTACCGTGGCTGGAAACGGAACGAGTGGCTCTAGCGGCGACAACGGCCCTGCCACAGCCGCGGAATTAAATAATCCAATCGGAATCGCAGTGGATTCCACGGGCGACCTGTTCATCGCCGATAACAGCGATCGGATTCGCGAGGTGATTGCCCTTGCCGGCGTGATCACTACGGTGGCTGGCAATGGAATTGTCGGCTCTAGTGGCGACAACGGCCCAGCCACGGCTGCGGAAATCAATCTTCCCGACGGGATTGCCTTGGATTCCGCGGGAAACCTTTACATCGCCGATACGAACAACCAACGGATCCGCGAGGTTGCCGCCCGGAGCCCCGTAACGGTTACGGTCAGCCCGGAGGTGTTCCATACGCCCTCGGTGACCAGTGCCAGCACCTTTGAAAACACGCAGACCAGCTCGGGGCTCGTGGTCACGCCCAATTCCCAGGATACGGGCTTCGTCACGTACTTTCAAATCACAAACATCAGCGGCGGCTCGCTGTTCCAGAATGACGGGGTGACGCCTATCTCCCCTAACCAGTTCATTTCCGTGACTCAAGGACAACAGGGGCTGAAGTTCACGCCATCCTTGAACTCGACGGTTAGTGGCAGGTTCACCGTGCAGGAATCCACCAGCAATAGTGTGGCGGGGCTTAGCGGATCAACCGCCACCGCGACCATCACCGTCAACACCGCGCGGACCGTCCATACGCCTTCGGTAACCAGTGCCACCACGCTCGAAAACACGCAGTCCAGTTCGGGCCTCGTGCTCACGCCCAATTCTCAGGACACGGGCTTCGTCACGTACTTCCAGATCACGAACATCAGCGGCGGCTCGCTGTTTCAGAACGACGGGGTGACGCCGATCTCCCCGAACCAATTCATAACCGTGGCTCAAGGACAGCAGGGGCTGAAGTTCACGCCGTCGCTAAACTCGACGACAGCCGGCAGCTTTATGGTGCAGGCGTCCTCCAGTAACACAGCCGCTGGACTGGGCGGCTCGACCGTCACGGCAACCATCAGCGTTACCCCAGTACCGACCAGTAGCGTCAGCGCGCTGGGCGACCGGACATCGTTGACCAGCTTTACCGTGAGTTGGAGCGGTACTCCCGGCAGCGGCGGACCGGCGATTGCCTCGTATAACATCTATTACTCGACCGATGGCAGCACCTTATTCACCAAGTGGCTGACCGGCACGACCAACACATCGGCAACCTTCAACCTCGGGACGATTGGTAACACGTACGGCTTCACTTCTCAGGCGATCGACGCTGTCGGCACGATCGAGCCGGCCCACAAGACCGCCGACACAACAGTCGTAATGACCACGACCCCGTGGCAAAATCCGTTATCAAACCATTATGATGTTATCGGCGACGGCGGCGCGATCGTGCCGGATGATGCGCTGCTCATAATCGATTATCTCAGCACGAGTTCCACGGCATTGCCGCCGACGCGGCCCGCGGGTGCTCCCTACTATGACGTCCTCGGCGAGAACGACGTTGTCCCGCAAGATGCGCTGGAAATCATTACTTACCTGAGTACGCCGAATCCTGCGGTTTCACCGGCCGTAACGAGTCCGGCAGTCACCACGGACAATGTTGTTCGCGCGGGGACCGCAAGCGATGCGCTGGTGAAGCCAGCCGCTGTGGCACCCGCTTTGACCGTGGAGCCTGGTTTGCCGCTTACGACGCAAGGGGGTACGTTGACTCTGAGTCCGGCCGTGATAGCGGCCGGCTCGGGGGGCACGGCCAGCCTGGGCGGCAGTTTGCCTTACAGCGGACCTGTCAACAGCAGTCCCTCGCCATCGTCGACCGACTCGGGATTGGCCGTTAACATGGGTTTGCCGACTTCGTCGGAAAACGTTCCGCAGGTGCCGGTCAAATCGCTCGCCCCATTTGCCAGCCCGTTGACAACGAGTGCCGTACGGGCAGTCGCCGTGGACTTGCTATTGGCCGATTCCAGGAACTGGTTGAGTGGCTAAATGTCTTCGCAGGGGCGCCGTGTTTACTTCCGCTGCGGCTCGGTGCGATAGGGCATCTGTTGCCGATAGAGTTCCAGGCGAGACTGCCATTCCGCTTTCAAGTTACGGTCGGTTGTGAGATCCATTGCCTGCTGTTGCCATTTGATCGCGCTTTGGAAGTCGCCCGACTCGGCACACGCCGCGGCCAGGGTATCGAGCCAGTTGCAATCTTTCCATTCAGCGAGCGTGCAGGCCTGGGTTGCGTTCTGAACCGCCTTTTGTCCGTCTCGATATTTGATGTCGGGGCAAGTCGCCTGCAGCCAAGCCAAACCGTTGTAGCCCGCGGTAGACTTGGGATTGAGTCGGATGGCCTGGTTGTAGTCGTTGATGGCTCCCGCGTATTCACCCTTTTTTCTGCTCATGGCCGCACGGCTATTGTAGGCTTCCGCGGACTTGGGATTGAGCCGGATGGCTTCGCTGTAGTCCTTGATCGCGTTGTCGTATTCGCCTTTGTCTTCCCAGACCGTGCCCCGGTTGTAGAAGGCCTTCGCAAACTGCGGGTCGAGTCGGATGGCTGCGTCGTAATCCTTCATGGCGTTGGTGTAATCGCCTTGGTCGTTCCAGGCGTTGCCACGGTTGGTATAGGCCATGGCCGACTTTGGATCGAGCCGGATGGCTTCGCTGCAGTCCTTGATGGCGTTTTCGAATTCGCCTTTGTCGCTCCAGGCACCCGCGCGATTGGCATACGCCGTCGCCGACTTTGGATCGAGCCGGATGGCTTCGCAGCAGTCCTCGATGGCGTGGTCGTATTCGCCCAATTCGCGCCATGCGTTCCCGCGGTTGTTGTAAGCCATGGCCGACTTTGGATCGAGTCGGATGGCTTCGTCGTAGTCCTTGACGGCGTTTTCGAATTCGCCTTTATCGCTCCAGGCGTTGCCGCGATTGGTGTACGCGAGCGGATACTTCGGATCGAGTCGGATGGCTTCGCCGCAGTCTTTAATAACGTTGTCGTACTCGCCCTTGTCGCTCCAGACGCTGCCGCGGTTAGCGTACGCGAGCGCGTACCTGGGATCGAGCCGGATGGCTTCGCTGCAATCCTTGATGGCGTTATCGTAGTCGCCCATCTCGCGCCACGTGTTTCCCCGGCCGCAGTAGGCCTCGGCCGACGTCGGATCGAGTCGGATGGCTGCGTTGTAATCCTCGAGAGCCTTGTCGTATTGGCCGGCTTCATCCCAGGCGGTGGCCCGGTTGTAATAAGCTTTGGCATGCTTCGCATCGAGGCGAATCGCTTCGCTGTAGTCCTTCCGGGCGTTGTCGAGGTCTCCCTTGTTGCTCCAGGCGATGCCGCGTTTGTTGTAAATCATGGCATCTTTAGGACCGAGCCGGATGGCTTCGCTATAGTCCTTGATGGCGTTGTCGAATTCGCCATTTTTGGACCAGGCATTTCCCCGGTTGCCGTAAGCCCAGGAAAACGACGGATCGAGCGCGATGGCGTCGCCGAAGTCTTTGATGCCATTGTCGAATTGGCCTTTGGCAACCCAGGCGATTCCGCGGTTGTTGTAAGTCGCCGCCGATCTGGGGTCGAGTTGGATGGCTTCGGTGTAGTCTTTGACGGCGTTGTCGTATTCCCCTTTGCTGCTCCAGGCGTTTCCGCGATTGGTGTAAGCCTCCACGCACTTAGGATCGATCCGGAGCGCGTCGTCACAGGCCCGGATGGCCTTGTCATATTCTCCGTTGCCACTCCAGGCGTTGCCACGGTTGGCATACGCCTCCGCAAACTTGGGCGCTAGGCGGATGGCTTCGCTAAAGTCCCGGACGGCGTTTTCGTACGTCGCCTTTGTTATTCCAGGCGGCTCCGCGATTGTTGTAAGTTGCCGCGATCTTCGGATCGAGGCGGATGGCTTCGCTATAGTCCTTGATGGCGTTGTCGTACTCCCCTTTTTCCTGCCAGATGGCTCCACGAAGGCACCACCAAAACCGCTCTTTTGGGTGATTCCGAATCTGTTCCGTGTAATAATCCAACGCCTGGTCGGTGGCCAAAATGTCCTGCTTGCGCACCCAGGCATTCCGCAGCCACAACCAATCGCCTTTGATGTCTTCGATGGTTGCCGGCATGGGAATGGCCGTGATGTCGACTGCCTTGTTGGCGACCCTTCCCTTGGCTTCGGGTTTCACGAACACCTTTTGCCCGATCGAAAAGTCCGCGGCAATCCCGAAGCCGGAAAACAGCAAGATGAGCATCAAGCCGGATAATCGGCACATGAGAGTCCTCCGTTGACCCGTTCCAATCATTTCAACCCATAGGAGTTGATTCGTTCCAATCGTTTCAACCCATAAGAATTGAAATATTATTTGACCCTTCATGCAAGCCTGTTTATCATGGAACCGGTAGCATATCCGATCAGGCAACGGTTATGGATTAAACCGGCTAGGGCAGGGTGGTTAAGGGCCCCCGGCTATTATTGTGGAACAAGATTCGCAATAAGTTCGCAATAGGTGCCGATTTTCCCATTTCGCATCGCTCTAGACGCCTTTTCGGGTAGTTCGACGGTTGATTGCGTATCGTTAAGGGTCTATGGCTGTTGTCCCTTCAACTTCATTCTTGGCGTCTCACTCGTAGGGAAAAAACGCGGCTTGCGGCCGTCGACGGGTTCGTCAGTCCACTTGCAACGTGAACCGAAACGAATATGTTCGTCCAAATTGGATGGCAGAGTGACCGAGAACGGCGTTTTTTGACATCATTTCCGGTCCCAAGCTGCAATAAGCCAGCGCCCGGCGCGGCATCCTATCCATTTCCCGCAAGTTAGGCCGGCTGTTCGCCGGAGCTTTTTCTTTGTATCGCACGAGTTTATTGCTTTCCATTCGGCAAGCTAAGTCTATCCGCCTGAACGGTGGGTGAAAGACGCCCAAGGCGGAGCGGCAAGTCGGCTCGGCCGGTAGCAGCTAGATAAGTCTTACCTAAAAGGTGTTTAAGCCATGTGGTTTTCCCGCCGGGATATGAGACGTTGCGACAACGATCTGTCCGCAGACCAACGGTCGACCCGCGCAGAGTCTGACGTGCCGGGGACGGCAGAGTCCAACGTGCCGGGGACGGTGGTTGGCCTCCCGACTGGCTCGCTGGCATCGCGCTGGTTCTTCTGGGTGGCTGCCATGTGCAGACTGTGGAGTTCGGCCAGAAGCTGGCTGAATCGCACGACCACCAAACGACGGGCACGGACCGACAATTTCCGCTTCTTCGCCGGGATGACGGCTCCCGAGTATCTCGAGCCGCGCGTGATGCTGGCAACGGACTATTGGACCGGGTTAAGTCTTAGCACAAGCGCGGCGTTTCCCACCGTCTATAGCTATTACTGGAACAACTCCGGTAACTGGTCCACGCTACAAACGGGCGGTACGCCCGTTACGCCGCAGGCCGGTGATGACCTGGTATTTCCAGCCAGTGGGGTTGGCTCGTTCGTCGCCACCAACGACTTCTTTGCCGGGACGTCGTTTGACTCGATCACGTTCCAGGGCAGCGGATACCTGATTGCGGGCAACGCGTTTTCGATTGCCGGCACCAACAACAACAGCGTCGGCATCCTTGACATCGGTACGAACGTCATTCAGCCCGGCATCACGCTAGCGCCGACAGGGCCGGTGACAAACGTTAACTTCGAAAGCGCCGGCGCTAATACCACGCTGCAGTTGGTGGGGCCCCTGAACCTAGGCACCAGCAACCAGTCTCTCACGGTCACCGGGGCCTCTGGCACCGTGACGAGCGCCACCATCACCAACGGCGGCGCGGGATATACCGCGAACCCGACCGTCAGCTTCAACAACAGCGGCACCGGGGGCACGGGAGCCATGGCGACCGCCATTGAGACCGGCGGCGTCGTGACGTCGATCAACATAACCAGCGTCGGGTCTGGGTACACGTCCGCCCCGACGATCACTTTCAGCGCCAGCGGTTCGTCAACGCCGGCCGTGGCGACCGCCTCCCTTAGCTCCGGCGGCAACGTGACGATCAACGGCGCCATCAGCGGCGGGACGATTAATACCACCTCCTTGATCGTCAATACCACGGGTGTTCTGACTCTTACCGGCGGCAACGGCTACACTGGTATCACCAGCATCGTCAGCGGTACCCTCAATGCCCAGAGTACCACCGCGCTGGGTGCGGGTACCGGTAACCTCGCGGCGGGCACGTTGGGCACGCAGATCGGCAGCCTCGGCATTCTGCAGTTACAAAACAACAGTACCGCAAACATTACCCCGGCCGAGCCAATCTTTGTTGTCGCCGGCGGCAAGATTGAAAACGTCGCTGGCGCCAATACTCTGAGCGGCGCCATCGGGCTGACCGAGGCCGCGAGTGGCTCCCAGACGCTTGCCGCGAACTTCAACGTCGATAGCAGCACGCTGACGCTGTCGGGAGTTATTAGTGACAGTTCTCTCGGGGGCGGTACAAGCTTCCTCACGTTGACCAAGGGTGGCGCCGGTACGCTCACTCTCGCGGAGACAGCCGCAAACACCTATTCGGGCGGGACGCTCGTCAATGCGGGCATCCTAAACGTCCATGCCACGAACACAAATACCGCCACAGTGCGCTCGGTAATGTGGCTTCCGCAGCATCAACGGTGACGGTTATCAGTGGCGCCAGTCTGGAACTGAGCCCGACGTCGGCCATGACGGCGGCAATCACGTTCCCCTACCCGATCATCCTTTCGGGCGCTGGCTTCAACGGCACGGGCGCCCTGATCAGCGCTACCTCGGCCACCTTCATCAGCGGTGGCATTACATTCATGGCGGCAGCCACAATTGATACCGCCACGAATATGACCCAAATCGGTGGCCAGTTCGTCACCCCCAACACCACCACCATCGCCTCCGGCACCTACAGCACCGAGAACCTGACCAAGATCGGCGCGAACACGCTGTTCGTACAGGTCCAAAACGCCTTTTTTTACGGCAGCGTGTACGTCGGCAACAATGAGGAGTTTAACGGAAACGACATATCCGCAGGCAACCTGGATATCGGCGGCGGGAACGCCGGCTTTCTGGGGGCTGGCGACGTGCCGGGCACCGGTTACTTTGTCAATCCGGGTGGCACGCTCACACTCGATGACGCCTTGGGACCTCAAACGTTCAACGCCCGCCTGAATGGCGCCTCCAATGTCACGCTTAACGGCGGCACGCTCTCGTTCGTTTCGTATTCTGGAAGCAGCGACACCAATGATGTCGGTCCGGTCATCCTGGGTCCCGGCAACTCGGTGATCGTTTCCACTGAATCCAGCTCCAATTTCCCTGCGGTACTGAACATTCCCAGCTTGGCCGGCAGTGGGCCCGGTGGGACCATTTTGCCCGGCGAAACTGTCAATTTCTCAGGTGGCAGCGGCACCGCGCTGGGCAACGGCACCACCACCACCAATCAAATCCAATTCGGCGCCCCGCTGCCCTCGACCATCACGACCAACCAGGGCGTAATTGTGCCATATGCCACGGAATTGGACCTGGTCGGCACGGCCAATCTCGCCCAACAAATTCTGAACACATTTACGGGCATCTACAATGTCTTGGGGTTGACGGCGGCGACGTGGGTGACCGCGCCCGTCACGAACATTAATAGCATCCCAACCGCCACTTTTGCCGCCAACGTGGGAACCGCGGTGTCCGGCACCACGATCACGGTCACGGCCGCCAACACCTTCTCGGCCGGCCAAGTGGTGATGATCGCGGGCCTCACGCCAGCCGCTGATAATGGCGTTTTCACGCTCACGTCGGCCAACAGTACGAGCTTCGCCTACGCGGACACAACCGCGGGCATTGCTATTTCGACGACCGCGGGAACGGCAACAGTTTTCGACGTGGTCGATCCAACGTCGAACGCTTTCGCGACTCCCACGGCTAGCACGACGATTGCCGCCCTGATCCTCCCGGGCACTATCACCTCCACGCTGGCCGCCGGCGTTACCCTAACCGTTAGCTCAGGCGCCATTTTGTCCGCCGCGACCAGTAATACAATCGCGGGCTCTGGAACGCTGGCTTTCGGCAGCGCCGAAGGTGTTGTCAGCACCTACCCAGGGATAACGACCACGATCAGTAGCGTTCTGACCGGCAGCGGTGGATTCGTGGCAACCGGCATAGGCACTTTCGCAGGCACGTTAACGCTCACCGAGGCCGCGGGGAACCCAGGGCTGACTGGGCCCACGACCTTGGAAGATGACGGCGCTGCCGGCACCCTGACCATCGCCAACGGCGGTGACCTGGGCACCGGAACGCTAAATCTGATTAACGGCATCCTGACAGCCAGCGCCGCGTCGGCAATCTTCAACCCGGTCACCATCGACGGAACGGTCATCTTAGGCGGCTCGGGGGCGATGTCCTTCCACGGCGCTGTGACGCTCGCCGGCAACAGCTCGATCACCCAAAGCGACAGTGGCGGCGTCACGGTCTATGGTCCGATCGGCGATGGCGGCAATGCGTATACTCTGTCGCTTGCCGGTGGCTCGACACTGACCCTGGACAATGCCAACACGTACACCGGTGGCACGGTTTTGGCCAATACGGGCACGCTGACGTTGGGCAACAACAACGCCCTTAGCAATGGCCCCGTCACCGTCGCGGCCAGCAACACGCTCACATCCAGCGTCTCCGTAACGCTCCCCAACGTGTTTACGCTGAATCCGGTGACTCCCCCTGGCGTTACTGCCGCCAATATCACCACGACCATCTCCGGCGCCAACCCCATCACCTTCGGTGGCGCGGTGACCTTAACCGGCGCCTCGATATTCTCGGTCAGCAATACGGGCGGAGTCTACTTCAACGGCGGCATTGCCGGCTCGACCCCCCAGAATTCTGGAGCGTTGACGCTAACTGGAGCAGGGATCGTCTTCCTACCCGTCGCCAACACCTATGCGGATGGCACCACCATCACGAGCACCGGCACCGTGGTCGTCGGCAACGCCAACTCCTTTGGCCCCGGTCTTCTGTCGTTGACCGGCGGTGCTGCAACAACGACGACCACGTTAGCCGCCGCTTCGGCCGTTGCGTTTAACAACCCGGTGCTGCTCAACCCGCTGAATACCACCGGCAGTTTTACCTTTGCCGGCGCCAATCTGTCCTTTACCGGGGTGACAACGCTCGCCAATACCACGGCCAGTATTCTGACGTTCAACAATTCGACCACGTTTTCCGGGCCGATCAGCTCGCTCGTTCCCGCTCCCACGAACGGTTTGACGATAGCCGGCACGGGCACTTTGACGCTGTCCGGCCCGAATACTTTCGCCAATACCGCGGCCACGGGTATCACGTTGAACATGACCAACGCGGCCTTCGGGAGCTACCTCGGCACCCTGGCGCTCGGCAGCAACGCCGCCTTGGGCGCAACCACCAACATGTTTACATTGACGAACGGAAACCTTCAGGCGTCGGGCTCCAACGGGATCTTCGTTCCAAACCCGCTCACGATCGGGAGCGCCACCGGCGCCTTCATTGGCTTCACCGGCTCGCAGAGCCTCACGTTTTACGGCACCGCCGCGACCATCTCCACCGGCACCACCACCTTCACGAACACGAACACTGTTCCGTACAATTCGGCCACCGGCATCGGCGGCGTTAATTTCGCCGGGCCCGTCACGGCAAACGTCACGGCGACAATCTTCGCCGGCACCGGATCGACAGTATTCACCGCCACGAACTCGATGGCGGGCACCGTTACCATCAACGGCGGCGTTGTCGTCCTGGGGGGCAACGCCGCCGGCTCCACCGGAACGCTGGCCTCCACCACCTTCACGATCGGCAATGGTGGCAGCCTCGTGCTCGACAACACGCTCCTTTCGTCACCGAGCCCACATCTAACGGGGACCCCTGCGTTGAACCTCAATGGTGGGAATTTCACCATGCTGGGCAACGCCAATCCGAGCGGTGCGGATAATGAATCCCTCAGCAATTTGACGCTCGGTGTGGGAAATGTCGGTGGCGCTTCGACATTTCTCTCCGTGGTCCCCTTCCAGGCCGGCCTCGGCTTTACAGATGTGTCGGTGGCGTTTAGTGGTAGCTTGATCCGAGCAGCCGGCTCGGGTGCTACCATCGACTTCGAGGACAACGCGAACTCGTCCAACACGAACAGCGCACTGGGTACCACTCTGAACAAAGTCTCTTTCGGGACGTTGCCGACGACCGGCGGCATCGTGCCCTTCGCCACCTACAACAACGGGAGTGACTTCGTCGGCTCCAATTTTAACGGAGTTCAGGCCTACAGCAACGTTGGCAGCTACAACACCAGCGGCGTCCTTTCGGTGAACAACACGGTTTCGACCCTCAACTTCAAAGACAGCGCGTTGAACGCCAGCGATAGCATCACGAGCAACACCACGGTCAACGCCCTCGTGTTCTCGGGCGGTGGCACGGCGACGCTTTCGATCCCCACCGGCGTCACCCTAACCCTCACTAGCGGAGCGTTGTTGGTGACGAACAATACCGCCCTCACCATCACTGGCGGCGGCACGCTGGCCCTGGGCGAAGGCATCATCACCACGGCCTCGGGATCGAGCCTCACCGTCGGCGGCACGACCAGCGGCGCAGGTACAACCGCATTGTCGGCAAGCAACATTGCGTTCTCAGGCTCCGGCACGGTGACCCTCACATCGCCTAACGCCATCACGGGCTCAACCGCCCTGAATGCCGGCACGCTGATAATCAACAATCTTCTGGCCCTGGGCGCCGGTGCCCTGATTCTCAATGGCGGCACGTTCCAGAGCGGACTTACCAACGGCTTGGTAGTGACCAACGCCCTCACGCTGGGCAACAGCAACATCACGCTCGGCGGCAACGGCTACCCATTGACGTTCACCGGCCTTCCTGCCATGACGGGCACGGTGGTGACCTTGAACATTCCCAATAGCAACGATTCGTCGCTCTTCACCGGCTCCGCCACCGGGGCCGTCTTCCTGACCAAGAACGGCAGCGGCACGCTAACCCTCACCGGCACCAATGCGTTCACCTTGTTCAACGTCAACGCTGGCACCGTGGTGTCGGGGGTTGGCGCCACCGCCACGGCGCTGGGTGCGGCGACAGGCGCGGCGGTGGTGGCTAGCGGCGTGGCGTTGGTAGCCGTCTCTGGAAGCAGCGCTTATACCTCGGCCCCGACGGTGACCTTCTCGGGCGGCGGAGCGGCCACGCAGGCCACTGGGACCGCTACGATTTCGGGGGTCCTCACCAGTGTCAGCATTGGATCTTCTGGCGGCACCGGCTACACCAACGGTACCGTGAATGCCTCGATTACCGGCGGTGGCGGTTCCGGCGCCGCAGCCACCGTGACGATTTTTGGCGGAGCGGTGACGGCCGTTAACATTACCGCCGGCGGAAGTGGCTACACCGCCGCCCCGACCATCACATTCTCGTCCGGCACCCCGACCATAGCCTCCACCCTGACAGGCTCGCTCACCACCACCGTCACGTCGGTCACGATTACCAATCCCGGCTTCGGCTATACCTCGGCCCCGTTGGTAGCCTTCTCGGGTGGCGGAGCGACCACGCAGGTCACTGGA
This sequence comes from uncultured Planctomycetia bacterium, assembly GCA_963807715.1. Taxonomy (GTDB): domain Bacteria; phylum Planctomycetota; class Planctomycetia; order Pirellulales; family PALSA-1355; genus CAWECK01. The sequence goes on along the minus strand of CAWECK010000001.1, from coordinate 480,143 downwards.
ATCGTCAGCATTACCACTCCCAAGATCCAGATTCAGCAGGGCACCACCTCGACCAAGCCGCTGGTGCTCAATGGCGGCACCGCCTTGCAGTGGCTCGGCGGCGGCACCGGTGCGGCGGCCAGCAGCGGCGCCATCCTGTTGCAGGCCAACACCACGATCGACGTGCCGGCCGGTTCGTTGGCTCTCAGCGGAGTGATCAGTGGTCCGGGCAGTCTGACCAAGACGAGCACCGGATTCCTGCAGATTGCTGCCGCGGGGGTCAATGCGTACTTCGGCGGCACGACCGTCAGTGCAGGCATCCTCGAGTTGGCCCCGTCGGTTGTGGCCAACGGCCAGGCCCTTGGGCAGATCGTCAACCCTGTTACGGTTGCCAGCGGGGCAACCCTTTCGTTGAATCCAGTGGTTACGGCCACGATCTTTACAGGCTACAACCTTATCCTTCAAGGAACGGGCGTCGGCGACTTGGCCAGCGGCAACTTGTTACTGGCCCGTGGGGCCTTGGTGTATACCGCCGCGTTGGCCGCTGCTACCTGGACCGGCAACATCACCCTGGCCGGCAATACCACGATCAACGCGTTTACGGCGGCGGCGGATGTCCTCACGATTAACGGCATCGTCAGCGATAACGGCCCGGTCACCAGCGCGAACGTCACGGCGGGTGGGAGCGGCTACACCGCGGTTCCGAATGTAAGCATCTCTGGCGGCGGCGGCAGCGGAGCAACGGCGGTCGCCACCATCTCCGGCGGCGCTGTGACCGGGATCACGATCACCAACAACGGCAGCGGCTACACCGCGGTCCCCACCATTCAGATTGGCAACATCACCAGCGGCGGCGGCTTGAGCGCGGCCGCGACGGCCGTCATCTCGGCCTCGCTGACCAAGGTTGGCGGGGGAACGTGGTCTTGGCTAGTAACAACTCGTTTGGCTCCGGCGGCGGCGGGCTAACCGTCTCGGCCGGCACCCTGATATTGCAGGGAGCCAACGCCTACACCGGCGCCACCACGGTCAACACCACGGCCGGCCTGACCCTGAACCTCGTGGGCAGCCTCCCGAGTACCTCGGGGATCACCGTCAACACAGGCGGCACGTTGACCTACGACAACAATACCACCGCGAGCGTGGCAAATCGTATTCCCACCTCGACGTCGATCAGCCTGAACGGCGCCAACTTGACCTACATTGCCAATAACAACATCGGCTTCAATTCGACGGCCACGCTGGGAACGGTCACCCTGACCGCCGGCAACACTACGATCACCTCGGGGCCCAGCGCCGCTGCAGTGATTGGGGTCAACTCCACGCTAACCATCGGCACGCTGAATCGCAGCGGCAATGACGCGACCGTCAACTTCACGAACACGCAAGTCGGCGCCACGATCGGCAGCGCGCCCAGCCAGGTGGTCATCAGCACGCTTGGCACCAATGCCGGCACGATCAGCGTCACCAACGGCGGCAACATCCTGCCCTATGCCAGCGTTACCGGCAATGGCAACCTCGTCGACATCGCCAACCAAGGGGCCATGTTGAACTTGGAGATTCTCATTGGCGGCACCGGCTATTTGTCCGGCACGACGGGGACGGAGCCTGTCACCATCACCGGCGGCGGCGGCACCGGGGCCACGGCGATTGCCACAGTCACCAGCGGCGTGATCACGGCAGTCACGATTACCAGTCAGGGCTACGGTTATACCTCGCCTCCGACGATCACCATCAGCGACAGCCCCGTCACCGTCGCGGTGATCACGGCCTCGCTGAGTTCCAGTAGCAGCAACCCCATCCAAATCGGTCCGTTCGGCGGTTACATTACCGCCATCAGCAATTCCACCAGCCCGAACGACGTCGTCAAGGAAACGGCCAATGAGACCATGTTCGGCAATAAGACGATCGCGGCCCTGGTGCTGGCCAGCGGCGTCACGGTCACCGAGGCCGGCTACACCCTGACGGTTGGCAACGGCACGTTTGCCCCCGTGATCTCGGGCGGAGCCACGGCCAACACCATCAACACCGGCACGCTGGCCTTGAACGGCCAGGGCTTCATCCTCCAGCCTTACTCGGCGGCCTGACCACGAGCATCACCAGCTTCATCGACACCGCCAGCAGTGCGACCAGCAACGGCCTGGTGATTTCCGGCCTCGGCAGCGGTACTTCGGGTCTTTCGCTGCCGGCCGCCAACGCCATCACCGGCAACACCAGCGTGAACGGCGTCAGTCTGACGCTCGGCTCGGCCCAGTCGATTGGCAACGGCAACCTGACTATCACCGGGACCAGCATTTTGACGCCGACCCAGGCGCTGACCTTCAGCTCCAGCCAGTCGCTGACGTTGAACAACGCCAACGTGACTTTTGGCGCCGGCGCCCCGATCACCTTCAACGGCACGGCAACTCTGATCGGCATTGTCCAAGTGACCGAAAGTAACACCAGCGGTACCTACTTCAACGGCCAGATCACCGGCTCGGGCCAGTTGAGCCTGCTCGGGGCTGCCACGACCTTCCTGACCAACGCCAATTACGCCACGTCCCCGAACAACTACACGGGTGGCACGATGTTGGGCGGCACGGCCGGCAGCACGGTCGTCGTGAACGACAACAGCGCCTTGAGCAACAGCACCGCGGCGACCAACGTGCTGGGCATCAACGGTGTTGTGATTCTGGTTTCCGGCGGCACGGGCAACCTCACCATCAGTCAGCCGGTGTACGTCACGACGGCCAGCACTTTGACTCTGACAGCCGTCAGCGACTCCAGCAGCGGGATCACTTTTACCAATTCCGTGTTCGGCCTCGCAAATACGCTTACCATTGTCAACAACGTCGTGGGGCAAACGATCACGTCGGGGGTCGTTTCGGCGACGGTGACCATCCAGGGGAGCGTCACAGATATTGGCGCCGCCCGCACGGTGACGTACGAGGGCCCCGGCAGCTTGCTTTTGTCGGGAACCAACACCTATGCCGGCGGCACCACGCTGGCAAGCCAGACCGCCGGCAATGTCGGCAATTCGTACGGGACCTTGAGCGTCGGCAGCGGCAGCGCCCTGGGAACCGGCACCATTACGCTGACCACCGGCGTGCTTAATAATGCCAATTCCGGAACCAGCACCTTCAATAACCTGGTCGCGGTCAGCAACGGTGCCGTGGTGGCGTTCACCGGCGCCGCCCTGATTTTCAGCAACCCGCTGGCCACCGCAATCACGCTTACGACCGCCGCCACGTTCCTTGTGGGGAACAACACCACGTTCGACGCCATCTTGGCGATCGCAACCTCTCCTACGGCGTTGACTCTTTCGGGCGTGCCGATCGTGTCGGGCGATGCCACGATCACGCCAACCGGCTCGCTCACCATTCAGCAGAATGCAGCGGTCTCCACCAACACGAACGTGAGTGTCACCGTCAGCGGTGGAAGCCTGGTGTTCAATAGCGCCGTGCGCTGCGAGTCAGTGGCACCGGAACCGAGTCGGTGACGATCAACGAGGGGGCGAGCGTGACCCTGGACAACAGCACCGCCAACATCAGCCAGAACGTCAACGTTGTCAACCGCCTAGCCGCGGTCGCCACCATGTCTCTCAACGGCGGCACCTTCAACTTCCTGGGGAGCAACATCAGCGGTCTGGCCGCGGCACAAGCCCTGGCCAGCGTGGCGCTGCTCAGCGGCAGCTCGACGATCTCGTCGACGCAGAACTCGGGCACCGCGGCGATCACCTTCACAACGCTCACCCGCACGGCCGGCGCCACGGTTAACCTGGTCGGAGCCGACAGCGCGCTGACCTCGGCCATCGGCAACCAGATCATCGTCGGCACCGCGCTGGCAACGACAGCTTCGGCTACCACCGTGAACGGTGGTAGCGGCGACATTCTGGGTTATGCCACGGTCAGCGGGCCAGGTTCGGCGTTCGACTTCGCCACGTTCAACTCGATCACGACCGGGGTCACGGCCTTTGGCGGTTATCAGACCGCTATCGGTTCGATCAACGCGAACGGCCTGGATGTGTTCAAGGCGACGGGCAGCGTGACCTGGCCGGCGAACACGGTGGTCGCAGGGTTGCTCATTGCCGGCAGCGGCATCACCATCAACGGTGCAACGGTGGGTGTGGGCGTGCCGAGCGCGACGGCGCCCCTCGGGGCGGTGCTGGTCAACGGTAGCAGCAGCGACACGATTAGCGCGAATTTGGACTTCCCGAATGGCGTGGAAGGGGTGATCAACACGAGTTCCGGCTCGAGTGTCTCCCTTAGCGGGTCTATTACCGGCAACACAGGCCTGACGATTTCCGGCGCCGGTACGGTGACGCTGCCAAACACTAACGGCAGCCCCGGCACCGTGACGGGTGTTCCGGTGTCCAACGCAGGCGTAAACTACACCGCGGCCCCAACGGTCACTTTCTCGGGCGGCGGCGCCACGACGCAGGCGACCGGTTACGCCGTGCTCAATGCAGCGACCAAAACGGTGACGGCCATCGTCATCACGTCGCCCGGCGTAGGCTATACCGCGGCTCCGACCGTCGCGCTCGGCGCCGTCGCCGGTACTACGACGACGGCCACCGCGGGGACGGTCACATTCTCGAACGGGTATTACACAGGTGTGACCACCGTCAACACTTCGCTCACCCTGGGCGCAATCAACGCCATCCCCGGGTCGGCAGGCGCCATTGCGCTCACCAACGGCACGATCACGCTCAGCAGCATTACGTCGATTGTCGTTCCCAACCCCGTGAGCTTGAACAGCAACATCAGCTCCCTGACCTTGACCGGCGGCAGCTTCACGTTCAATGGAGCCGTGAGCGCTCCGGTCGCTGGCGGCAATGTGACGCTGAACCTGACCAACCCCAGCGACACGGCTACGTTCTATGGGGCGATCGCCGCCACCGTGGCAAACGTGACCAAGCAGGGCCAGGGCAAGCTGGTCTTGGCGGCCGCCAACGTCTATACCGGCCTCACGAACATTTTGAACGGCATCGTGCTCGCCACCGCCTCGGGGGCCACCTCCTTCGGGGTTAAGGGCGCGATCGTGGCCAATGGGGCGACGTTGCAATTTCAGCAACTCACCACCACCGCGCAGGCTAACAACTCCGGACCAATCACGATCGTCGGCAACGGCTTCGCGGGCACGACGGGGGCCTTGGAAATGCTCGCCGGCGGCACAAGTGCCAACGCGTTCACAGGCGCCATGACGCTGTTGGGCGACACGACGATCAGCGTGGATGCCGGCTCACTGAATTACGCCGGCGCTGTCAGCGGTGCGGCCGCCTTGACCAAGGTGGGCAGCGGCCTTTTTGAGCTGAGCGTCGCGAGCACTTACAACGGCCTTACGACCGTCAATAACGGCATTCTGTATGCCGCAGTCGCGGGCTCCCTGGGAGCCATCACGGCTGGCACGGTCGTCAACAACGGGGCCACTCTGGACGTGGGCGGCGCCATCGTCGGCGAGCCGATCACGCTTTACGGTTCGGGCTTCGGCGGCGTCCTGCCGCTGGGCGATATTTCGGGTCTCCCGCTGCCGCGCGGCACCCTGGTGGTCCGCGCCGCCACCACCTTGAGCGGCAACGTCACGCTCGGTACCAGCAACGTCGTGATCAACGTTGACGCCAGTACCCTGGGAATCACCGGCATTGTCAGCGGCACGAATCTTACGCTGGTAGGGGCCGCAGCCCAGACGCTGACCCTGAGCGCGTCCAACACCTTTACGGGCAACGTGAATATCGAGTCCGGCATCTTGACGCTCGCCAACCAGAACGTCTACGCGGGCACGACGACGATCGCCACCCAGGCGAAGTTGAACGTCAACGTCTTTGGCACGATTGGATCACTGACCTCGTCCGGGACACTCTCGGGCGGTTCCACGACGTACAACGTCAGCGTAGGCGCCGTCCTGACCCTGGACGACAGCGTCAACAATCTGCCCAGCCGCATCAACTCGCTATCTAGCATCAATCTGACGGCTGCCACGCTCAGTTTCATTGGCAACAATACGGCACTGGTCAAATCGAGCCAAACGGTGGGAACCGTCTCGCTGCTCGGTGGAAACTCGGCGATCAGCAACACCAGTGGTACCGGCAACGGCACGACGACATTGACCATCGGCACCCTGGTGCGCGCGTCAACCTCCGGCGCTACGGTCAACTTTGTGCCCGTCAACACGCCGCTTGGTTCGTCGTTCAATCAGATCTTGCTCAATCAAATTACCCAAGGCACCACAGGTTCTCCGACCACAACGACTCCGTCGGCCGCGCTGGTGGGCAACGGCGGCGGCATTCTGCCGTGGGCCTATGTCAACACCGACGATTTCGCCACCTATAACGCCAACTCGCCGGGGGGCGTCTTGGCCTTCACAAATTACGTTTCGTCCATCGGCGCTTCCACGAGCCCCGGCGATATCGTCAAAGTCACGGCCAGCGAGGTTCTCATTGGCAACGAGACCATCGGGGCTTTGGTCCTGGCGGCAGGCGTCACGGTAACCGAAAGTGGCTACACCTTAACGCTCGGCTCCGGCACCCTGCTCACCGCCGCCAGCAGCACCATCACCGGTGGTACCCTGGCTTTCGGCAACGCCGAAGGGGTCATTACAACCGCCGCGACTCAGACCACGACGATCAACTCCGTTGTCACCGGCAATGACGGCCTGACCATTGCTAGCGCGGGTACCGGCACGGTCGGCACGGTGACCCTGGCGGCAGCCAACAGTATTTCAGGCAACACGGCCATCGGTGGCTCGGTGACCCTAGGGTCCGCCGCGTCCATTGCCTCGGGCAACATCACGATCACCGGCAGCACGAACACCAGCGCTGCCGTTACGCTGCAAGCCACCCAGGCCGTCACGTTCGGCTCGGGTCAGCTCCTCACGCTGAACAACGTCAACCTGACCTTTGGCAACACCAACGCCGTGCCGATCACCTTCAACGGACAAACCACTCTCGTCGGCTTTGCCACTCTAACGCAAAGCGACACGGGCGGGGTCTACTTCAACGGCCAGATTACCGACGGCGGCAGCAGCAGTCCTGGCACACTGATTCTCGCCGGTGCTCAGACCGTGTTTCTCACGAACCCTGCGGCCAATAACAACTACTTGGGTGGCACGGTCCTCAACGGAGCCACGGTTGTCGTGGGCGACAGCAATGCGTTTGGCACCAATGGCAGCGCTGAAACGCTGGCCATCACCTCCGGCACGATCGTTGCCGCCGCGACCGTGAACTTTCAACAGACTCTGGTGCTCAATGGCAACTTCACCCTGAGTGCGACCAGCAGCGCCTACGGCATCACCTTCTCCGGCAACGGCGCATTGACCGCGAGTACGACGATCACGGACAACGACCTGAACACGGTTACGCTCTCCGGCAACCTGACAGAATTGGGCGGTGCCTTTGTTTTGACCATGAATGGACCGGGCGTCTTGTCGTTGACGGGCAACAACACGTACACCGGTGGCACTACGCTGAACGCCACGTCGAGCAATGCGTACGGCACGTTGAGCTATGGCAACTCAAACGCGCTGGGGCTCGGCACGATCACGCTGACCACCGGCGTGCTCAATAGCGCGGTGCCCAATGGCTCCCTGACCAGCGTGACCAGCGCCGACGCAACCGTGGGGGGCAGCGGTTACAGCCAGGCGCCAACCGTCAGCATCAATGGCGGCGGCTCGAGTGCCACGGCATCTGCCACCCTGGCCGTGACAGCCGTCACAATCACCGCCGGCGGCAGCGGGTATACCTTAGTTCCCACGGTCACCTTCAGCACTCCTGGCACCGGGGTTACAGCCACCGGTATCGCCGTCGTCTCGAACGGCGTGGTTACGGCCATCATTATCACCAACGACGGCAGTGGTTACACTTCGATGCCGACCATCACTTTCGGTGCTGTCAGCGGCGCTTTCAGGGGCCACGGCGACTGCCACGGGTGCCGTGACCGCAATCGCCATCACTGCCGGCGGCAGCGGCTACACCTCGACGCCGAGCATCTCCTTCTCGGGGGGCGGCGGCTCAGGGGCCGGTGCCCTGGCTTTCGTGGGAGCAACGTTCAGCAACCTGCTGGCTCTGGGGACCGGCCCGACGGCCTTCACCGGCAGCAATCAAACCTTCAGCGGCGTGTACAGTTTGACGGCGGCCGGCACGACCGTCATGCCGGCGTCGGGCACCACCGTAACCTTGAATGGCGAAGCCTTTGTCACCACCGCCACCACGCTGACCTTGTACGGCGTGCCGATGGTTTCCGAAACCACGACCACCAGCCCGGGCGGCAGCCTGGTGATCACGGCCCCCATCACGTACACCACTGCGGTAGGCTTCACGGCGGTGATTAGCGGCGGCACGCTGAATCTGCAAGGCACCGCCAGCCTGCTCGGCGCCGGCGCCGTGGTCGCATCGGCCAACGCCCTGACGGTCAACCAAGGGGCGGCGTTGACGCTCGACAACAGCCAGGGAGTCAATCTTTACAACCGGTTGGCCAATGCCACCACCCTGGCGCTCAATGGGGGCACGTTCAACTACATCAGCAGCGCCAGCGGCCTGTCAGAGCAGAACATCGGCGTCGTGACGCTGTCGAGCGGCAACTCGACGATCAACCTGACCCAGACGTCGGGCGGCACGACCCTGCTGAACAGCGCCAGCTTAACGCGCACCGCAGGTGCGACCGTCGATTTCGTGGGGACCAATAACGACATCGGCACCAGCGGCAACCAATTGTTATTTGCGACCGCACCCACGCTGACCGGCACCGCCAACTCCGGCAACACGATCCTGCCGTACGCCTACGTAACCAATGGCCTGACAAGCACCTCGACCGACTTCGCCACGTACGGGACCGGCGGTGGAACCTTGATTACTAATAACGGCGCGTACCCGCCGGCCAATTCGGTATTGCCCGGTTCGCCAACTACAATCCTGGCAGTCCCGCCAGCATCAACGTTGCCACGACGGGCAGCGTATACAAATTGACGACCGCTCAGACCCTGACCACGTCCGTGTCGTTGAACGGCATTTTGATCAGCGGCAACTTCGGCGCCTCCGCGCTGGTCGGATCCGGGCAAGGAGTGTACCTCTCGGGCGGCGCGTTGTTGACCACCGGCGGCAGCAACACGGTCTCGATGTCGTCGCTAGATTTTGGAACTGCGGAAGGCATTGCGATCACCGACGGCAGCGGCAACACGACGACGCTGAGCAGCAGCATCATCGGGACGGGCGGTCTGACGATCGCTGGCACGGGAACGCTCTCGCTGCCCAACAGCAACGCCACCAACGGCAGCGTGACGAACGTGCCGGTCACGGCCGGCGGCAGCTATACCGCGGCTCCGAGCGTGACCTTCAGCGGCGGCGGCGGCACCACGCAGGCGACCGGTTACGCCGTGCTCAACGGAACCGCGGTGGCGGCCATCGTGATTACCTCGGGAGGTTTAGGCTACACTTCGGCCCCGACCGTCGTGCTTGGCGTCGTCAGCGGTGCTACGGTGGCTACGCTGGGAACGGCGACCATCTCCACCAACAATGTTAGCTCCACCGGCAGCAACGGCTCCGCCGGCAGCTACACCGGCACCACCACGGTGAACACCTCGGTGACGCTGGGTGCCAACAACGCCATTCCGGGTGCGGCGGGAGGCATTACGCTGACCAACGGCACGATCACGGCCAACGCGGCGCTGATTATCCCGAATGCGGTGACGTTCAATGCGAACATCAGCAACATCACCTTTGCCGGAACCGGCGGCTCCGTTCTCTTTAACAACGCGGTGGCGGGCACGGTGACTTTTGCGGCGGCTGGGGGCAACACGAACCTCACCATTCCCAGCGGCTTTACGGTGACCGTGGGCACGCCCGTCACCGTTGGTACGAGCGTCATTACGGCGGGCGGCTCGATTACCAAGATCGGCACCGGCACTCTGGTGATCGCGGCGAACAACGCGTCCGCGACGACTCTCACGACGGTCGAGGCCGGCATTCTCTTGTTGCAGGCCAGCAGCGGCCTGGGCATTGCCGGCGGCAAGGCGATTATGGCCAATGGCACAACCTTGCAGGTGCAGCAGATCACGAGTGCTGCGTTGACCACTCCCGCCGATCCGATCACGGTGATCGGCAGCGGGGCCACTGGCACGACCGGGGCGATTGAGATGCTCGGCGGCGGCACGGGCATGAATACGATCGCCGGCACGGTGACGATGCTCGGCGACACGACGATCGGCGTGGACGTCGGGCAGTTGACGCTCAGCGGGATCATCAGCGGCGCCGCGGCCGTGACCAAAGTGGGCCTCGGCATGGCGTCTCTGGCGGGGCCAACACCTACAACGGCCCGACGAACATCAATGCGGGCATCCTGGACGCCAATGCGGCCGCGGCCCTGGGTGCGATCACGGCCGGCACCGTGGTGGCCAGCGGCGCCACGCTCCAATTGAATCCGGGTGCCGCCGTCACCTTCGCCGCCGAAGCTGTTAACGCTCAATGGCACCGGCTTCGGCACTCTGCCCAACGGCGGCGTTTCCGGCTGCTCCTGCCGCGCGGCGCCCTGTCCGTCGCCACCACAGCCGCCTTTAGCAATACCTGGACCGGCAATATTACTCTGAACAGCGCCAATGCAACGATCGAAGCGTTCCAGAACACGCTTACGGTGCTAGGCATCATCAGTGGCACCAACCTGACCAAGGTCGGGGCCGGCACGATCGCGCTTAACGCCGCCAACACCTTCACCGGCAATCTGTCCGTCAGCGCCGGCACGCTGACTTTGGCAAATGCCAACAGCTACACGGGCAGCACGACGGTCGGCACCACCGCCACCCTGACGGTCAATAGTTTCGGCACCATCCTGAATACGTCGAGTCCGATCTCGGTCGGCGTGGGCGCCACCTTGACGATCGACAATAGCGCCACGCTGCTGCCCGGTCGCGTCGCCAGTACCATGGGCATCACGCTCAACGGCGCCACGTTCAACTTCCTCGCCAACAATAACTATCGGCGTCACCACCAGCCAAACGGTGGGGACCATCACGTTGGCCGGCGGCCAGTCCACCATCAACGCAGGATTTTCGACGGTACCGGTTGCCGGTGCGAATTCCATGTTTCACCAGCACCAGCCTGAGCCGCAGCGCCGGGGCCACCGTCAACTTCGTCGGCGGCACGGGCAACTTTTCGCCGCTGGGCACAAGCAGCAACCAGTTGATTTTCAACAACCTGTTGACGACGAGCTCAGGCACGGTCGGCCCCTTCAACAGCGGCTTGCAGTACCTGGGCAATCAGGGCAATATCCTGCCCTATGCCGAGGTCAACGGCGGTTCCAACTCCGGCGACTTCGCCACCTACACGCTCGCGGGGATCGCGGCCTTCACTAATTACCAGCCGTTAAGTTTCGCCGGCAATAGCACGCTCAGCGCCAACCCGGGGGACATCGTCAAGGTCGTCGCGTTCGGCAACTCTGCCATTACGTTACAGGCCGCGTCAAACCTGTCGGTCGGGGCCCTCCTGTTCGACAACAACACGCCGGGGAGCGTCGTCACGATCGCGGTGCCTAATACGTTGACGGTCGCCAGCGGGCTGATCATGTTCCAGGGCGGCTCCGGGGCCGCTGCCGACACCATTGTTGGCGGACAGGTCAACCTGGGCAGCGAGGGGATTCTGTTCAACAACAATGCCGGGACAGCGTTCACCAACATCAATACGGTCGTCTCCGGCAGTGGCGGGTTGACTCTCGGTGGTACCGGCGGCACTCTGGTCCTCGCTGCCGCCAATGCCATCACCGGCAACACAAGCATCAACACCGGCACGATCACGCTCGGCTCGGCCGCGTCCGTGGCTTCAGGAAATTTGACAGTCGCCGGCACCGCAACGCTGCAGGGGACGCAGGCCCTGACGTTCACGCAGGCATTCACGCTGAACAACGCCAACCTGACGTTCGGCAACGCCGTGCCGATCACCTTCTCAGGGACGGGCACGCTTACCGGTTACAGCACGTTAACGGCCACCGACACGGGCGGGGTCTATTTCAACGGCCAGTTGATCGACAACAACGGCTCGGGCGGCTTCGGTGGTTTGGTCGTTGCTGGCGCGGCAAACGTTGTTCCTGACCAACGCCAATTTTGCCACGAGCCCCAACAACTTCACGGGGGGTGTCCTATTGAGTGGCACCGCCACGGTGGTGATCGGCGACGCGAGCACCGTGGGCAGCGGCACGCTGGGTCTCAACGGCGGCACACTGGTGGCCGGCGGAACGGCGGGCGCCCTCACCCTCAGCAACCCCTTCGTGATCAATGCCAACTCGACCCTCAGCGGCACGAGCAGCGCGAACAGCATCACCTTCACGAACAACGGCCTGCTGACCGCCTCCGCCACCTTGACGGACAACAACCTGGGCACGGTCACCTTCTCGGGAATCCTTGGCGAGGCCGGTGGGGCCCGGTTGCTAACCATCAATGGCCTGGGCCAACTGGTTCTGTCGGGCATCAACACCTACTCCGGCGGCACCACGGTCAGCACGCTGGCGGCTGGCAGCGGTTCGGGCAACCTGTTTGTGAACTCGGGCTCCGTCACGGGCGTGACGTTGGCCACGGTCACCGCCGGCGGCAGCGGCTATACCGCCAACTTTGCCGTGAGTTTCAGCGGCGGCGGCGGCTCCGGCGCGGCGGGCACCGCCGTCGTTTCCGGCGGAGCGGTGGTCAGCGTAATTATCACCAACTCCGGGAGCGGCTATACGTCCGTCCCGACCATCAGCTTCTCCGCTGGCTCGGGCACGCTGGCCGCCGGCACGGCCACGATCGCCGCCAACCTGAGCTCGATCGGCAGCGGGACGTTGACGCTGACCAGCGGCGTGCTCGACGCGACGGGCAACACTACTTTGACTTACAACAATGTGGTGTCCATCGGCGCCGGCCCGGTGGTTCTTGCCGGCGCGGCGACCACCTTCAACGGCACCGTCGGTCTGACGGCGACGGCGACGTTGCTCCCCGCCAACGTCGCTGTTTTCAATGGCATCGTGACCGGAGCCTTCGGCTTGACTCTGTCGGGTGTGCCGATCGTCTCGGGCACGAACACCTTCAGCCCCACGGGAAGCGTGGCGCTGACCGCGTCCAACACGTTCACCGGCGTTACCACGGTCAGCGGCGGCACGTTGAGCGTCAGCGGCAACGGCACGCTGCCCTCGGTCCCCAGCACGACCGCCAGCGCGAATGCGGCCCAAACGCTTACTGTCACTGGGACCCCGACGGGGGGTACGTTCACGCTCACCTTCAACGGACAGACCACGACCGCAATCACCTACACTACGACCGCGGCCACCCTGGAAACCGCTATCCAGACTGCGCTCAACTCGCTGCTCGGCACGAACAACGTTACGGTCAACGCGACCACCGCAATCTCGGTCCTGATCACCTTCCAGAACGTCTTGGGGGATGCCCCGCTGCCGCTAATGACCGTCAATGCGGCCGGACTGACCGGCGGCACCTCCCCGGCTGCGACGATTGCGAGCACCATCACGGGCGTTGCACCAATTACGGTCAACGCGGGCGGCACGCTGACGTTGGATAACAGCGGCACGAACCTCTTTAATCGTCTTAACACCACCGGCGGTGTGACGGAGGTGGCGATTACCAATGCCATCAGCCAAGCTGGGTATACCGGGGTTCCGACGGTGACTTTCTCGGCGCCTCCCAGCGGCACAACCGCCACGGGAACCGCTCTCGAGCTAAACGGCGTCGTCTACGCCGTAACGATCACCAGCCCTGGCAGCGGCTATACGTCGGCGCCGACCATCACCTTCGGTGCCGCCGGCGCCTCGACGGCCGCGACGGCGACGGCCTTCCTCACCGACAACCTGGTGCTCAACGGCGGCACGTTCAACTTCAACGGCACGAACGTGGCCAATACCACGACGACGCAGGCAATTGGCACTGTGACACTGGGCAGCGGCAACTCGGTCATTAGCAGCACCCAAAACAGCGGCGGCTCGGTGGTTCTTACCAGCGCCGGCCTGACGCGGCTCTTCGGCGCCACGGTCGACTTCATCGGCGGCAACACGGACATCGGCAGTACTGGCAACCAGTTGACCTTTGCGACCGCACCCACGCTGACCGGCACCGCCAACTCCGGCAACACGATCCTGCCATACGCCTACGTGACCGGCAACGGCGCGAATGCGACCACCACGGCCGACTTCGCCACGTACGGGACCGGCGGTGGAACCTTGATTACTAATAACGGCGCTACCGCCGGCCAATTCGGTATCGCCCGGTTCGCCAACTACAATCCTGGCAGTCCCGCCAGCATCAACGTTGCCACGACGGGCAGCGTGTACAAATTGACGACCGCTCAGACCCTGACCACGTCCGTGTCGTTGAACGGCATTTTGATCAGCGGCAACTTCGGCGCCTCCGCGCTGGTCGGATCCGGGCAAGGAGTGTACCTCTCGGGCGGCGCGTTGTTGACCACCGGCGGCAGCAACACGGTCTCGATGTCGTCGCTAGATTTTGGAACTGCGGAAGGCATTGCGATCACCGACGGCAGCAGCAACACGACGACGCTGAGCAGCAGCATCATCGGGACGGGCGGTCTGACGATCGCCGGCACGGGAACGCTCTCGCTGCCCAACAGCAACGCCACCAACGGCAGCGTGACGAACGTGCCGGTCACGGCCGGCGGCAGCTATACCGCGGCTCCGAGCGTGACCTTCAGCGGCGGCGGCGGCACCACGCAGGCGACCGGTTACGCCGTGCTCAACGGAACCGCTGTGGCGGCCATCGTGATTACCTCGGGAGGTTTAGGCTACACTTCGGCCCCGACCGTCGTGCTTGGCGTCGTCAGCGGTGCTACGGTGGCTACGCTGGGAACGGCGACCATCTCCACCAACAATGTTACGTCCACCAGCAGCAACGGCTCCGCCGGCAGCTACACCGGCACCACCACGGTGAACACCTCGGTGACGCTGGGTGCCAACAACGCCATTCCGGGTGCGGCGGGAGGCATTACGCTGACCAACGGCACGATCACGGCCAACGCGGCGCTCATTATCCCGAATGCGGTGACGTTCAATGCGAACATCAGCAACATCACCTTTGCCGGAACCGGCGGCTCCGTTCTCTTTAACAACGCGGTGGCGGGCACGGTGACTTTTGCGGCGGCTGGGGGCAACACGAACCTCACCATTCCCAGCGGCTTTACGGTGACCGTGGGCACGCCCGTCACCGTTGGTACGAGCGTCATTACGGCGGGCGGCTCGATTACCAAGATCGGCACCGGCACTCTGGTGATCGCGGCGAACAACGCGTCCGCGACGACTCTCACGACGGTCGAGGCCGGCATTCTCTTGTTGCAGGCCAGCAGCGGCCTGGGCATTGCCGGCGGCAAGGCGATTATCGCCAATGGCGCAACCTTGCAGGTGCAGCAGATCACGAGTGCTGCGTTGACCACTCCCGCCGATCCGATCACGGTGATCGGCAGCGGGGCCACTGGCACGACCGGGGCGATTCAGATGCTCGGCGGCGGCACGGGTGTGAATACGATCGCCGGCACGGTGACCATGCTCGGCGACACGACGATCGGCGTGGACGTCGGGCAGTTGACGCTCAGCGGGATCATCAGCGGCGCCGCGACCGTGAACAAAGTAGGCCTGGGCATGGCGTCTCTGAGTGGGGCCAACACCTACAACGGCCCGACGAACATCAATGCGGGCATCCTGGAAGCCAATGCGGCCACGGCCCTGGGGGCGATCACGGCCGGCGCCGTGGTGGCCAACGGCGCCACGCTTCAATTGAATCCGGGTGTCGCCAGCACCTACACCGGAAAGCAATTAACGCTTAATGGCACCGGTTTCGGCACTCTGCCGAACGGCGGCGTTTCCGGACTGCTCCTGCCGCGCAGCGCCCTGTCCGTCGCCACCACAGCCGCCTTTAGCAATACCTGGACCGGCAATATTATTCTGAACAGCAATGCAACCATCGAAGCCTTCCAGAATACGCTTACGGTTACGGGCATCATTAGCGAAAGCCACACCACGGCCACCAGCACGACCGTCACGGCGGGCGGGAGCGGTTACACTTCGGTTCCGACCGTGACCTTCGCCGCTCCCAGCGGCTCTGGCACAACGGCGACCGGCTCCGCCACCCTGTCGTTGACGACCGGGACATCCGGCATCACGATTAGCGCCGCTGGCAGCGGCTACACCGCCGCACCAATGGTCGTGTTCACCGGTGGCGGCAGTACGAGCGCGGCGGCGACAAGTTCCCTGTCCTTGACGGCTGGGACAACCGGCATCACGATCAGCGCCGCTGGCAGCGGTTACACCACGGTCCCAACGGTCGTGTTCACCGGTGGCGGCGGGTCGGGCGCGACGGCGACCGCCACCGTCTCTTCCGGTGGCGTGGCGACCATCACCATCACCGGTGGCGGCAGTGGTTACACCTCCATGCCCACCATCTCCTTCACGGGCGGCGGCGGCACGGGGGCCGCGGCGACCATCAACAACGGAACCCTGACCGGGATCAACGTTACTTCCGGCGGCAGTGGTTACACCTCGCTGCCATCGATCAGCTTCAATGGCGGTGGCGGTTCGTCTGCCGCGGCCACGGTAACGGGCATGGTGGTGAGCGGGATCACGATCACCAACAACGGCAGCGGTTATACCTCGGCTCCGATAATCACCTTCACCAACACCGGCTCCGGCGGCTCGGGCGCGGCTGCAACGGCCGTCCTCTCGGCCTCGCTGACCAAGGTCGGGGCTGGCACCATCCTGCTGAGCGGTGCCGACACGTTCACCGGCAACCTGACCGTCAGCGCCGGTACATTGCAACTTGGCAACGCCAATACTTACAGCGGCGCTACAACCGTCGGCACCACGGCAAACCTTACGCTCAACAACTACGGCACCATCCTGACCACGTCGAGCCCCATCACGGTCGGCGTCGGCGCCACGCTGCTGATCGATAACAGCGGCGTCCTGCTGACCAACCGTATCGCCGCCGCGACGGGCATCACGCTCAACGGCGCCACGCTGCAATTCAACGCCAACAATAATCTCAACATTACCACGACCCAGACAGTGGGGACCATCACGCTGGCCAGCGGCCAATCCACGATCAATGCCGGATATTTGGCGACCGCGGTCTCGGCGCGACGTCGGTATTGACCAGCGCGGGGCTCAGCCGCACTGCCGGCGCCACCGTCAATTTCGTCGGCGGCACCAACAATGCGACGCCGCTGGGCACGAGCAGCAACCAACTCGTCTTCAGCAACCTGCTGACGACGAACTCAGGCACGGCCGGTTCCATCAACGGCGGGTTGCAGTACCTGGGCAATCAGGGAAATATCCTGCCCTACGCCGAGGTGAATGGTCTGGCCAACAATGGCGACTTCGCCACCTACACGAGCAGCGGCATTGCGGCCTTCACCAATTACCAATTAGTGCCCTTCGTCGGCAATAACACGCTCAGCGCCAACGCGGGTGACATCGTCAAGGTTATCGCCCTGGGCAGTGTGGCTTACACGCTCACGGCCGCCTCCAACCTGTCAGTCGGGGCCCTGTTCATCGACAACTTGACGGGCGCCGTGGTGACGGTCAACGTGCCGAACGCGCTTACTATCTCCAGCGGGCTCTTCATGTCCGAAGGATCCGGCGCCGCCGGCAACACTTTCGTGGGGGGCCAGATCAACCTCGGCAGCGAAGGGATCGTCTTCAACAACAACTCGGGAACGGGCAACACCAACATCAACACGGTCGTTTCTGGCAGCGGTGGGTTGACCCTTGGCGGTACCGGCGGCACCCTGGTTCTGCCGGCAGCCAGCCCCAACCTCACGGGCAACACAAGCATCAACGCCGGTACGATCACGCTCGGCTCGGCTGCGTCCGTGGCTTCAGGCAATTTGACAGTCGCCGGCACCGCAACGCTGCAAGGGACGCAGGGGCTGACCTTCGGCACATCCCAGGCGGTGACTCTTAACAACGCCAACCTGACATTCGGCAACGCCAACGCCGTGCCGATTACCTTCAGCGGCACCACGACGTTGCTCGGGACCAGCACGCTGACCGTCACCGACACGGGCGGCGTTTACCTCAACGGCCAGATCACCGACGGCGGCATCAGCAGCTCCGGCGGCCTTATCCTGGCCGGGACGGGCACGATCTTCCTGAACGATCAGGGTTCCAGCAGCAGCAATTACCTGGGCGGCACGTACATCAACGGTGCCACGGTCGTCGTGGGCGACAGCACCGCCCTGGGCACCAACACCAGCAGTCAGACGCTGGGCATCACCGCCGGCGCGATTGTCCCCAGCACCCCGGTTACGTTTAACCAAACGCTGGTCCTCAACGGCGCCGTCACTCTCAGCGGCACCAGCAGCGCCAACAACATCACGTTCAGCAGCCCTACCACCCTGACCGCCACCACCACCCTGACGGACAATAATCTGGGCACGGTCACGTTCTCGGCGAGTATCGGCGAAGCTGGTGGGGCCCGTGCGTTGACGATCAACGGTCCCGGCGCGGTGTCCCTGACTCCGACCAGCGGCACCAACACTTACTCGGGCGGCACCACCATCAACATGACGGGCGGCGGCGCCTCGTTCGGCACGGTGATTGTCAATGCGGGGAGCACGGCCAGTGCTACCAGTAGCAACCCGCTCTACAGCAGTTCGCTGGGCAGCGGGACGTTGACACTGACCAGCGGCGTACTCGACGCGACGGGCAGCACTACTTTGACTTACAACAATGTGGTGTCCATCGGCGCCGGCCCGGTGGTCCTTGCCGGCGCGGCGACCACCTTCAACGGCACCGTGGGTCTGACGGCGACGGCGACATTGCTCGCCGCCAACACAACCATCGTCAACGGCATCGTGACGGGAGCCTTTGGCCTGACGCTGTCTGGCGTGCCCGTCGTCTCGGGCGCAAACACTTTCAGCCCGACGGGGAGCGTGGCGCTGACCGCGGCCAACACGTTCACCGGCGTTACCACGGTCAGCGGCGGCACGTTGAGCGTCAGCGGCAACGGCACGCTGCCCTCGGCCCCCAGCACGACCACCAGCTCGAATGCGGCCCAAACGCTGGCCTTCGGCGGAACCGTGACGGGTGGCACTTTCACGCTCACCTTCAACGGACAGACCACGAGCACCATCAACTACAGTACGACCGCGGCCACTCTGCAAAGCAATATCCTAACTGCGCTAACCGCGCTGTCGAATGTCGGCACGAACAACGTTACGGTCAACGCGACCAGCGCCACCTCGGTCCTGATCACCTTCCAGAACGTCCTGGGGGATGCCCCGCAGTCGTTGATGACAGCCAGTGCGGCCGGATTGACCGGCACCGGCCCGACCACGACGTTTACGAGCACAACCACGGGCGTTGCGCCAATCACGGTCAACGCGGGAGGCACGCTGACGCTGGATAACAGCGGCACGAACGTCCTCAATCGTCTTAACACCACAGGCATCGTGACGGAGGTGGCGATTACGAATGCCAGCAGCCAAGCTGGATATACCGTGGCGCCGACAGTGACTTTCTCGGCGCCTGCCAGCGGCACGACTGCCACGGGAACCGCCGTCATGGCCAACGGCGTCATCACCGCCGTGACGATTACCAACGCCGGCTCCGGCTATACTTCGGCGCCGACCATCACCTTCACTGGCGGCGGCGCCACCACGGCGGCCACCGCGACGGCCTTCCTTACCAGCAACCTTGTGCTCAACGGCGGCACGTTCAACTTCAACGGCACGAACGTGGCCAATACCACGACGACGCAGGCGATTGGCACCGTGACGCTGGGCGGCGGCAACTCGATGATCGTCTCCACGACCGGTAGCGGCGGCGCCTCCACGCTGCTGTTCGGCGGCTACACGCGTGGCGTGGGCACCACGGTCACCTTCCAAGCAGGCGCCACGGGGAATCAGACTTTCAATAACAGCTCCAATATTATCTCGTTCGCCTCGAACTATACGAGCACCAACGGCGTCGTGCAGGGTGCGTATGTGAATGACGCGAGCACGATCAGCGCCCCCGGTGTCAATAGCGGCAATCCGATCACCAGCACGTTCAAATACGCCACGAATTCAGGCACCAACGTCGTCGCCCAGACGACCTATGTCGCACTGTCGACCACGGGTGGCAACCTGTCCACGGACAACGTGCTGGCGATCAGCAGCACGACGCTGACGGCTGCCGACACGTTCAATTCGCTGTTGTTGGTTGGCAGCGGCATTAACATCACGGGCGGTGCTCTGACCGTGTCGCGCGTGGCCAGTTCGGGCGGCTCGAATAGCTTCGGCACGAGCAGCACGGATAACTCGGTGCCGCTGCTTGCTGCCCCGATCATCAACGGCGTCCAGGCCACGACGGAAGAAGTCGTCCTGGTCAACAGCGGCACGCTGGCGCTCAACGCTCCGTTCTACGGCACGGGCGGCCTGACCATCTCGGGGGCCGGCACGCTGTCGTTGCCCAACGCCAACGTCACCACGGGCGTGACTGGCGCGTCGCTCACTGGCGGCGGTGCTGGCTATACGTTGGCCCCAACCGTCACCTTCAGCGCTCCGGGTGGCAGCGGGACGACAGCCCAGGGCTATGCGGTTCTCACCAGCGGCGCGGTCAGCAGCATCGTCATCACAAATCCCGGTAGCGGCTACGTCACCGCCCCCACCGTCACGTTTACAGGCGGCGGTTTCACCACGACCGCCGCCGCCACGGCAACGATCGGCACGAACACCGCCAGCTACACGGGCGGCACCGTCTTCGACGGCGGCCAGGCGGCCAACTCCGGCACGTTGACGCTAGGGGTCAACAATGCCATCCCGGGTACTTCTGGCACGCTCACTCTAAACAACGGCACGCTCTCGACCAGTGCGGCGCTCCTCATTCCCAATGCCGTGACCTTGACCAGTAACGTTGGCTACGTGACCTTTGGCGGTTCGGGCTCCTATACGTTCAATGGCGCGGTGACTGGCGTGGCCACGAGCGTGGTAACCCTGACGACCAATGCCACAACGACCATCAACGGTATCGTTGGCGGGGCGGTGGCCGCGACCTTGATCAAGCAAGGCGCAAGTACCCTGGCCTTGTCGGGCGCCAATACTTTCACGGGCACCGTGATCATTGGAGCCGGCATCGTCATTACCCAGAGCGCCACCGGCGTGAGCAGCGCTGGAAACGTGATTGTGACCAACGGTACAACTCTGGAAGTGCAGCAGATTACCAACGCGACCTTGGCGGTTACCGCCAAGCTGACCGTACTTGGCATAGGTGCAACGGGGACGACCGGGGCGATTGAGATGCTTGGCGGCGGCACGGGCGCCAACACGCTTTCGGGCACCGTGGCGTTAATCGGCGATACGACCATCGGGGTCGATGTCGGCCAATTGACGATGAGCGGGGTCATCAGTGGTGCCGCGGCAGTGACCAAGGTAGGCCTGGGCATGCTCTCGCTCGGGACTGGCGCGCAACACCTACAACGGCGCGACGACCGTTAGCGCGGGCATCCTGGAAGCGAACCTTGCCACTTCGCTCGGCGCGATAACGGCCGGCGTCGTGGTTGCCAACAATGCCACGCTCGACGTGAACGTTGTGGTGACTGGCAAACTGCTGACCCTCAACGGCACGGGGTTCGGCACGCTGCCCGCCGGTGGTGTCGGTGGTACCGTGGGACTGCTGTTGCCGCGCGGCGCGCTGAATTTCACGGGCGCAGGCACCTGGAGCGGCAACATCATTTTGAACACCAGCAATGTGGTCATCGGCACCGGCGGCGGCAACGGCATAGTCAACGGCGTGATCAGCGGCAGCGGGGTCACTCTTAGCAAGGTCAACGTCAACACGCTGACGCTCAATGGCGCGAACACGTTCACCGGAAACTTGACGGTAAGCTCTGGCACCGTCGTGCTGGCCAACGCCAATACTTACAGCGGCGCCACCACGGTCGGCACCACGGCGAGCCTGACGGTCAACAACTACGGCACGATTCTGAATACGTCGAGCCCCATCACGGTCGGCGTCGGCGCCACGTTGCTGATCGACAACAGCGGTGTTCTGCTGACCAACCGTATCGCCGCCACGACGGGCATCACGCTCAACGGCGCCACGCTGCAATTCAACGCCAATAACAATCTCAACATTACCACGACCCAAACGGTGGGAACCATCACGTTGGCCAGCGGCCAATCCACCATCAATGCCGGATACGCGGCGACCGCGGTGTCCGGCGCGACGTCGGTATTGACCAGCGCTGGGCTCAGTCGTAGTTCCGGCGCCACCGTCAACTTCGTCGGCGGCACCGGCAATGCGACGCCGCTAGGCACCAGCAGCAACCAATTGATCTTCAACAGCGGTCTGACGACAACAGGCACCGCCGGAAATTCGACAAGCATGCAGTTCTTCGGCAATCAAGGGAACATCCTACCCTATGCCGAGGTCAACGGCGGCGTCGGCTCCGGCGACTTCGCCACCTATTTGGGTACCGGCATCGCCGCCTTCAACAACTACCTGACTGAATCGTTCTCCGGCAACAGCACTCTCGCCGTCAACGCCAACGATATTGTCAAGGTGCTTGCATTCGGTTCCGCAGCGTACACGATCACGGCCACGAATCAGACCGTCGGCGCACTGCTGTTCTCGAACAGTTCCACCCCCGGCGTCGTTGTCAATCTTGCCGTCGCCGGGGCGTCCGGAGGAGCCGGCACGCTAACGGTGACTAGCGGCCAGATCATGACCTTGAGCACCTTGGTTGCTGGCGCGACGAATATTGTCGGCGGCACCGTCAACCTTGGCAGCGAAGGGATCATCTTCGCGAATAACATCGGCACCGGCACTACGGCGCTCAATACGATCCTGGCCAACAACATGAGCGGCAATGGCCTGACCTTGGCCGGCGCGGCCGCGGCTGTTCTCTCCCTGCCGAATCCCAATACCTATACAGGCACCACCAACGTAAACCAGGGCACCGTCAATTTGGGAAGTGCCAGTGCCTTCGGCCCGTCGACAAACCCCATCGTCCTCACCGGCGTTGGAGCGGCCGCCAGCACGGTCCTGCAAGGTTCCGCCGGCCTCACGTTCGGCAACTCAGTCAGCCTGAACAGCAGCGACATCACCTTCGCCGGTGCGGTTCCGATCACGTTTTCCGGGACCACGACGCTCACCGGCACGAGCACGCTGACGGTCAGCGACACGGCCGGCGTCTACTTCAACGGCCAGTTGACCGGCAATGGCGGACTGGCTCTGTCCGGAGCGCAGACCGTGTTTCTCACCAATCAGAACAGCGGTTTGTTCCCCAACAGCTACGCCGGCGGCACGCTCATTAACGGGCCCACGGTTGTCCTCGGCGACAACAGGGCACTGGGCAGCAACTCCAGCAGCAACCTGCTGGGCATCACGGCGGGCACCGTCGTGGCCTCCACCACCGCGCTGACGCTCAATCAAACGTTGGTCCTCAACGGCGCCGTCACCTTCACCGGCAACCAGAACATTACCTTCACCAGCCCGGTCACTCTGACGGCCGCCAATACACTGACCGTGAACAATCCGCTTACCACTTTCAGCGCCAGCATTGGTGAAGCCGCTGGTGCCCGGGCGCTGACTGTCAACGGCCTGGGAACGCTGGCCCTGAACAGCGCCAACACCTACTCGGGCGGCACGACCATTAACATGTACACGGCCAACGCCGGGGCCGGCGTCGTGAACATCAACACGGGCAGTACGCTCAGCAGCGCCACGCCGACGAACCCGCTCTTCAGCAGCTCGCTCGGCAGCGGTGTCGTGACGTTCACGAGCGGCGTGCTGAATAACACATCCGCAGGGACCTTGACGCTCAACAACGTCGTGGTATTCAGCACAACGACGGATGCGATCTTCAACGGCAATAACCTGATTTTGAGCGGCAACGTCAGTGTCACCACCAGCGCTGTCGTGCTGCTCGGCAACACGACCACTCTCACCGGCACCGTCAGCGGCGCCGGCACCTTAACCTTATCCAGCACGCCGGTGATCGCCGGCTCCGGCACCTCCAGTAGCATCGTGGCGGCTACCGGCACCCTGAATTTGCAGGGAGGCAGCGGCGTGTTCACGGGCAACACCTTCAGTGGCGCCGTCACCATCAACGGCGGCACGCTGATCCTCAGCGGCCAGGGCACCATTGCCTCGGTCGCCGTGACCGTCGCCACGAGCGGCACGTTCGAGCTAGACAACTCGTCCAACTATCTATTAACCGCCAACCCGACCAGCCTCACTACCCGTCTGACTGGTGCCTCCCCGGCGTTGACCCTCAACGGCGGAACTCTGTTCTTCAACGGCAGCAACACCAGCGGCGCCGTTGTTCTGCAAACCTTCACGACGGTTTCCTTGGCTGTTGGCAACTCGACAATCAGCCTGACGAAGAACACCGGCGTGAACGCGCTGACCATCGGCACCCTGACCCGTACGGCCGGCGCCACGGTCAACTTCGTCGGCACCGACGTGGCCTTGACCACGGGCGGCGTCGGCACCGCCGGCAACCAGGTCTTCGTCGGCGCCTTGGGGACCGGGGCAGCGGGCACCACGGTCAACGGCGGCCTGGCTACCCTGGCCGTGACCGTCAGCGGGTACACCTCGGCGCCAACGAGCATCACCTTCCCTGCTCCGACGGAGACGGGCGGCGTCACGGCGACCGGTTATGCAATCTTCAACAGTGCCACCAGCCTGACCATAGTCATCACAAATCCTGGTTCGGGCTACACCTCGCCGCCAACAACCGGCTTTACGTTCACCGGCGGCGGTGGAAGCGTCTCGGTCTTCACGGCGTTCCTGAACACAATTTTGCCCTACGCCAGCGTCTCGGGACCGTCCAGCGCCTTCGATTTCGCCGGCTACTTCGGCGCCGGCGCGTTCGGCGCCGCGAGCGCAATCAGCGCGTTCACTGGTTATCTGCCCGCGACCAACACCAACATCAATAGTGTCGCGTCCAACGGCAAGGACGTCTTCAAGGCCGTGACCGGCGACACGCTGAGCCTGACGGCAGCCACGACCGTCGCCGGCCTCTTGTTCGCCAACAACTCCCTGTCAGTCACTACGGGTATCACCGGCGCGACGGCCTTCCCGCTCATCATCGCCTCCGGCGGTGCGGTCCTGGCCAACGCAACCGCGGCCACCATTTCCACCAACCTGCTCTTCACGACTGGCTCCGAAGGCATCGTCAATACCAACACCGGCACCCTCACCGTCAACGGGGCCATCACCGGCAACACCGGCTTGACGATCTCCGGCGGCGGAACGCTATCGTTGCCCAATGCCAACACCGCCGGGGCCGTGACGAGCGTAACCATCACCGCTGGCGGCTCCGGTTATACTGCCGGCACCGTTTCGGCTACCGGCGGTGGTGGAACCGGTTTTGCCGGTACCTATACGGTTACATCTGGTGCAGTTGTGAGCATCACGATTACCAATGCCGGCGTCGGCTATACCTCGGTGCCGACCATTGTCTTTTCTAATCCCGGCAGCAGCGCCACCGTGACCGCGGTCGTCTCCACCGGCGGGGCCAATTTCACCGGCTACACGGGCGCCACCACCTTCAATGGCGGCACCTCCACCATCGTCAGCGGCACCAGTGTCACCAGTACCGGCACCCTGAGCTTGGGCACCAACAACGCCATCTCCAGCGGTTCGACCTCGCTCGTCCTCAACAATGGCAACATTACGGCCAGCGCACCGATCACTTTGACGCAGGCGACGGTCACCCTCAACAATTCCTCGATCACCTTCTCGGGCTCCAACGCGATCATCCTGACCGGCACGGTCGCTCTGGGGTCTTCGCCGGTGAACGACAATCTGGCGATCGGCAACACGGGCGGGGTCACCCTCTTCGGCAATATCACCGGCAGCGGCAACCTGACCAAGATCGGCTCCAACACGCTGTTCCTGACCGATGCCAACGGTACCGCCAGCGCTAGTACTGGCCTGGTCAACATTTTCCAGGGCACCGTCAACGATCAATCCGCTACTGGTCTGGGAGCGGCAGCTGCGTTGGCAATCGTCGCCAATGGCGAGAAACCCTGCAAGCGGAAGGCGCCGCTGCGTTTACCTTTGCCCAGCACATTACCCTCAACGGCGCCACGCTGCAAAACTTGAAGCACCACCACCAACACGTCCTCGGGCGGCATGACGCTGACTGGCGACTCCACGATCAACGTTGGCGTCGGTCAGTTGACGGTCTCCGCTCCCGTTACCGGCGCCTTCGGCATTACTTCCATTGGCGCCGGCACTCTGGCCCTCTCCGGCGCCAACACCTATTTCGGTCCGACCACTATCAATGCGGGTATCACGAGTATCTTGACCAGCCCGGGCGCGCTCGGTGCGATCACCGGCGGCGTGGTCGTTGCTTCCGGGGCCACCCTCCAAGGCGCTGGCACCTTCAGCTCATACCGCCTGACCCTCAACGGGGCAGGCTTCGGCCTGCTCCTTTCGGGCTTGCTTGAACCCATCGGCGCGCTGGAATTCACCGGGGCTGGCACCTGGTCGGGCAATATCAATCTTGCCAGCGCTTCCACGATCAGTGCGGCCGGTGTGGCCCTCACGGTAACGGGACTCATCAGTGGTGCGGGCGCTGACCAAGGTCGGTAACAATTCGCTCGTCCTGCAGGCGGCCAACACCTACACGGGGAGCACCACCGTTACCGTGGGCACTTTGACTTATAACGGCTCCGGCTCGGCGATAAGTTCCACCGGCTTCACGGTTAACCCGGGCGCCACGCTTACGCTCGATGACCAATCGGTGGCGAACGCGAACGTCTTGAACCGGCTTGGCAGCGCGGCGAGCAGCAACCTGACGCTCAACGGCGGTTTCCTCAACCTCCAGGGGGTCAACCTTCCGAACGTGCTTACGAATGAAACCATCGGCACCGTGACGTTGAGCACCGGTTTCTCCACGATTACCACCCAGAGCGGTCCCGGGACCGCCACCTCGTCGTTGGGCACGGTGAGCCTGACGGTAGGCAATCTGGTCCGCAACACGGGGACCAGCGTTGATTTCGCGGCCGGCGGCAGCACCTTCGGCAATAACCCAACTCTGGGCACCACGGCCAGCGACGCCAACAAGATCATCCTGACCAACATCAATAGCGCCGCCCCGGCCCTTTCGCTGCAGGGGAACGGCGGCGGCATCTTGCCGTGGGCCGAGGTGACCAGCCCCGGCGTCACGCCGCTGGACTTTGCCACCTACGGCTCCAACGGCATCGCGGCATTCTCCAACTACAAGACGAGCCTGGCGGCCGCCGGGCCCGGCGATATCGTCAAGCTGACGTCCAGCGAATCGCTGACGACCAACAAATCCATCGGCGCCCTGCTCATCGCCGGCAACTACACGGTGACGCAGAACCTCTTCACGCTGACCGTGACCACCGGCGGAATCATCGCCACCGGCGCTAGCACGGGGACCATCGGCGCCAACGGAAACGGTACGCTCGACTTTGGTTCGGGAGCGGCGATCGCAACCACGTCCCTCGGCACCGGCGCCACAGCGAACCAGGTAACGAATGGTGTCGTCAGTTCCGGTGGTAGCGGCTACTCCGCGGCTCCCGTCGTGCTGCTGAGCGGCGGTGGCGGCTCGGGAGCCACCGCAACCGCTACGATCACCGGTGGCGTGGGAAGTGTCTTTGTCGCCTCGGGCGGCAGCGGCTATACCTCAGCCCCGACCGTTGCCTTCTCCGCTCCCACGAGCGGCACGACGGCTACCGGCCTCGCTGTCATCACTGCCGGCGTAGTCACGAGCGTCACGATTACCAATGCCGGCAGCGGCTATACCTCGACTCCGACCGTCACCTTCTCCGCTCCCACGAGCGGCACGACGGCCACTGGCACGGGCGTTCTTAACGCCACCGTCACAAGCGTCGCCGTCACCAGCGGCGGCAGCGGCTACACATCGGCTCCGACGGTCATTTTCGAGGGTGGCGGCGGCTCGGCGGAGGGTATTATCCTGGCCAACGTCAACGCCACCATCAACAGTGCCATCACCGGCAACGAAGGCCTGACCGTTTCCGGCGCGGGTACCGTGACGCTTGTCAACGATAACTTCTATACCGGCACGACGACCTTCAACGGCGCCACGACGCTGAACGCGGGCACACTGCAGGTGGGCAATACCACGGGACAGAACGGCGTCGCAAGTCCCTTGGGCAGCGGAACCCTCACGATAACCAACGGCATTTTCGGCACTGCGGTTACCACGGGCCTCTATGTTCTTGGCAATGCCGTCAACCTGACTCCTAATGCGGTAGTTACGCTTGGAACCAGCGTCGCCGGGACAAGCTTTACGCTGTCTGGTCCGATGTCCTTGAGCGGAGCTAATCAAATCAGCGTCGGTAGTGCCAATAGCAACGTTTTTCTCGGTGGCATCGTCAGCGGTACGGGTGCCTCGCTGAACCTGATCGGAGGTGCTGGTGCCCTAATTCTCAATAACGTCAACAGCTACACAGGCGGCACCAACCTGGCCGCCAGCACATTAATTGTCACCAATAGCAGCGCCCTCGGCGCCGGCGCGGTGAATCTCACCGGCGGCACGATCGAGGATAGCGGCACAGTGTTTAACGCCGGCGTGGCGAGCCTTACGATCAGCAACCCGGTCACGCTGATCAATGCCAATGCCACCGTCGGCGGCATCTTTGGCACGACGCTCACGTTCAGTGGGCCGGTCTCCGTTGCCGGTAACACGAACACCCTCACGATCACGCACCCGGGCATGCCGGCCACTTCCGGTGGCGCGGCCAACGGCCTTGTGAATCCTGGCGTGTTCTTCACCGGCGGCATTGGTTCGACCGCGGGTGCGCTGGCGCGCTGGGCAACACGGGTGCCCTGACTCTCGCCGGCGCCGGCTTGGTACAAGTCTCCTCAGGTAGCACTGCGAATACCCTTACCGGCGGCGTGAATTTGACCGGCGCCACGGTAGTGATCACCAACATCAATGCCCTCGGCACAGGGCTGATCACCATGGCCGGCGGCACGCTACAGGACAACGGCGGTGGTCTCACTATCAGCAACCCCATCCTCCTGGGCACGGGTACGAACACCATCTTTGCCACGAGTGGCAACTTCACCCTGTCCGGGAATATCGGCGGCAGCGGTACGCTGGCCAAGGGCCTGGCGACTCTCGCCGGCGTTTTGCCAAGCAACAGTGCCGGCACTCTGGTGCTGACCAGCCCGGAGACCTACACCGGCGCCACGACCGTCAACCAGGGTTCCCTGGTTCTGGCAGGCAACGGCACGGCCATCCAATCATCCGGTTTCACCGTGAACGTCGGCGCTACTTTGCAGCTCGACAATACCTCGACGTTTGTTACCACGGCGGCCAACAACGTCAACCGGCTCGGCGATACGGCCACGCTGGTTATCAACGGCGGCACCTTCACCTACGTCGGTGCCAGCAACGCAATTTCGGCCGAAACCTTAGGCAACGTTACCATCGGCGCCGGCAATGACACCATCAACCCCATCGCCACGGGTACCGGTTCAGCACTGTTGACATTCGGCACCCTGACGGCCACCACCGCCGGCGGCACGATCAACTTCGTGGCTGGCTCGGCCGGCGCCCAAACGTTGGGCGGCAATGTCGACCAGATAATCTTCACCCAGACCCTGGTGGCCACGCTCACGGGCACCAGCATCATCAAGCGG
Source organism: uncultured Planctomycetia bacterium (assembly GCA_963807715.1). Lineage (GTDB taxonomy): Bacteria > Planctomycetota > Planctomycetia > Pirellulales > PALSA-1355 > CAWECK01. Next base: position 450,591 of record CAWECK010000001.1, on the reverse strand, counting down.
GCCATCATCACCGACCAAACGTCGGGTCTGGTCAACCTGGCGACCGCCACGTCGAACCAGGCCAACACGGCGGCGAGCGTCGTCGCCCTCACGACCTATGCGTCGCTTTCGACTACGGGGACCAACCTGGCCACGGACAACGTGCTGGTCACCGCCTCGCCTGCTGCGTTGACGGTGGCCGACGCGTTCAACTCCATCCTTGTCCGCGGCGATGGCATCACTTTGTCCGGCGCATTCACGTTGACTCCGTCGACGGGCATGTTCGTGATCGTCGACACTGGCAGTACGGGCAACACTCTCTCCACCGCAATTCCGAACTTTGGCGCGAACGAAGGCGTCTTCATCACGGCCAACCCCGCCGGCACCACGGGTACGGCCACGATCAGCTCGGTCATTCCCGCCACGAGTACGGGCGGAGTGACTCTTGCTGGCTCTGGCACGATCAACCTGGCGGGGGCCAATCTCTATACCGGCGCCACCAATATCACGTCAGGCACCGTTCAATTAGGAGCGAGCGCTACTGCCACTCCGTTCGCCGCGACTGCGGTGACCATCATCGGCGGCACCCTGTTGAGCAATTTCACCCAGACGCTCGCAAGCGCCATCACTCTGAGCACCGGCGCGGTCAGCAGCGGCGCCACGATCAACGTCGCCAACACGTTCACGTTGACCCTTACCGGCGCGATCGCTGGGACCGGCTCGTTGACCAAGACCAACTTCGGCACCCTCGCCTTCGGCGGCGCCGCCGCCAACACTTTCACCGGCATTACCACCGTAAACCTAGGTACGGTTAATCTCAGCGAGACGGCCAGCGTTGCGGCCATCGGTGGTTCGTTGGTAATCAACGGCGGCGGTACCGTTAATGCCACCACCGTCGAGCCCCTCATGCTTGCGGGGGCCGGTACGGATTACGTTGCGGTGAACAACGGCGGCACTCTCTCAGCCGCTTCCGGCGTTACACTCCAGGTTGGCGGGACCACCGGTGTCCTGGTTTTGAACGGCGGAACCGTGTCAGGCGCCGGTGCTGTGGCGCTCAACGCCGGGACAGGGGTGCCGGCGGTCGTTCTCTCCTCCGCGAACCCGTCGACGATCAGCGTCACCACTTTTGAATTGCAGACGGGTGCCACTGGCATCACGCGTCCGTTCATCGTGCTGCCCGGGACCGGCGCCGCGATCAATCAGGAACTGACGATTTCGTCCGTGATCGCCAATACCAACAACGCCACGAGCCAAGGCACTGGCATCACCAAACTGGGCACCGGCACGATGATTTTCGCGGGCGCCGCGGCGAACACGTTTGGTAATAACGCTACTACGGTTGGCCTGACGTCCGTGAACGAGGGAACCCTACAATTCTCCAAGACGGCCGCTGTGGCGGATATTGGCAATGGCAATCTGGTGGTGGGCGCGTTCAGTGGAAGCGGTACGCTCCAGGTGACCACGAACTTCAACCAGTTGAACACAGTTGGGCTCTTCGTGAACACCTCGTCCAACGGCGGAGGCGTCGCCAACATCGTCAACTCCACTTCGACCCAAACCGTTGGGCAGCTCCAACTCGACGGCGGCACGCTGAACACGGGCGGCAACACCATCACCCTGGGCGGCAACGTGATTGGTGTCGCGTCAGGTCTTTCGACCGGCACCGTGCAGAGTGTATTTGGGGGCGTTACGAGCGCAGGAACAATCCCCGTCACCGGTGCGATCAAGGCTGTTACCGTCTCGGCGGGCGGCACCGGCTACACGAATGGTGAGGCTGTTACCTTCACCGGCGGAACCGGCTCCGGGGCGCGGGAACCGCCGTCGTCACTACGACTGGTACTACCGGCGTACTGTTGGGTATCATCATTACCACTCCGGGCTCGTACACCGTGGCCCCGACGGGGATCACCGTCGCTGCCGGTACGGGTGCAACCGTTACGGTCACTCTGGGCAACGGTGCCAACTATACTTCCGCGCCGAGCGTGGCCTTTAACGGCGGACTCGGTGTCGGCGGCACCAGCGCGTCTGCCAGCGCAATTGTTTCCGGCGTGGTTTCGAATGTTACGCTGGCCAGCGCTGGCACAGGCTACACTGGGGTCCCGACCGTAACCCTGTTCGGCGGCGGCGGCACCGGTGCAACCGCGACGGCCCTCTTTTCGGGCGGCGTCATCACCGGCATCCAACTCACGGCCACTGGTTCCGGTTATGTCACGGCTCCGCTGGTCGTCCTGTCTGGCGGCGGCGGCACCGGGGCCACGGCGACGGCCAGCGTCGCGCTCAGCGTGACGTCTGTGATAGTCACGAACGCGGGGAGCGGCTACACCGCGGCACCCACCGCCCCGTTCAGCGGTGGCGGCGCCACAACCCAGGGGACCGCCGGCACGGTTACCTTCGGGAGTGGCAGTTCAATCCTCAGCGCCACGCACACTTTCACGGCTGCGGACGCCGGGTCCCAGTTGGGCCTGACGGTAAACGCCCTAATCACCGGAGCCACTTTCGGCATCACCAAGACCGGCGCCGGTACGTTCACTTTGGCGCCGCCGACAGGCAGCACCGGCACCGCCTACTCGGGAGTTACGACAGTGAACGAAGGGACTATGATTCTCGGCAGCTTCAACACGACCCCGATCATCGGCGGTAACGTAGTGGTCGGCGACGACATCGCCAGCGGCAATTACACAGCGGGCAACAAGCTCGATATTTTCAAACTGGGCAACAGCAACCAGATCGTCAACACGGCCACCGTCACGATCAACGACAGTGGCCTGCTGAACCTGAACAACTTCAGCAATACGATCGGCACTGGAGTTCCGAACCAGGTCCTGTTCATGACGGGCGGCACCGTGCTGACCGGGGCGGCAGGCACATTGACGCTCAGCGGGACGGGCCTTGTTGCGGTAGACAGCATCGCCAGCCCGCTCAACGGCAACCCCGCCAAGATCACCGGAACCGTCAACGCCGCGGGGGTGCCGATCGCCAACACCGGCACCTTGAATCTGGGCGGCGTGGTCCGCACGTTCGACGTGCAACTCGGCGCCCTCTCCGGCGGCAGCCCGGCCAACAGCGACTTGGTCATTGCCACGGCGATCACCAACGGCGGCTTGACCAAGCAGGATACAGGGACGTTGGAATTGACCGGCACCAGCACCTACACGGGCACGACCACGGTTAGCTCAGGCACCCTGCTGGTCGACGGTACCAGCGGCAACATCGCCACCAGCGCCACCACGGTCAACTCCGGCGGCACGCTGGGTGGCACCGGCACGGTCGGCGCCGTCGTCGCTAACAGCGGCGGCAACGTCAGTCCGGGCGACGGCACGGGCACCATCGGCACACTCACCGCCAGTTCGGTCAATCTCAGCTCGGGCGGCAACCTTAACATTGCGGTACAAAGCAGTCCGACTGGCACCAGTTCTTACGATGTACTCGCCGTGGCGGGTGCCCTGACGCTCGGCGGCACCTCGACTCTGTCGCTCAATCTGCTGGGTTTCAGCAACACCAGCCCCGCCGCCATCACGCCCGTCACGGTCACGCCTGGCAGCGTAACCGGTACCCCCGCCACCTTCAACGACGCGCCTGCGGCTTCGCCCACGATTTTGAACACGACCAGCTATATCACCAATAATCCGAATCTCTATAACGCAACGGTCCTCTATCCGAACTCCAACCAGATCCAGGTGACGTTCCAGGATTCGACACCCCCGATCGTGACCGTGACCGACAATAGCGGCACGTACAACGGAGCCGGGTTCGTCGGCACGGCCACGGTGGCGGGCTTAGCCAGCCTGGAAAGCGTGGCGCCGACCCTGACGTACTACTCGGGCACGAGTGTCACCAGCGGCAATCTCTTGACAAGCGTTCCGTCGACGGTGGGCACGTACACGGTGTTGGCGAGTTTCGCCGGCACCAGCGATGGCGATTACCTTCCGAACATCAGCAACCCCACCACTTTCAGCATCACCGCGGCCACGCCGATTGTGGCGGTAACCGACAATAGTGGGCCGCCCAACGGCTCCGCCTTCACGGGCAGCGACACGGTGGCGGGGGTCGGCAGTCAGTCGGCCCCATCGAGCAGCCTGGAAGGCATGGCTCCGACACTTAGCTACTACTCGGGCTCGAGCGTCACGAGCCCCAATCTCTTAGCCAGTGCTCCGTCGACAAAGGGCACCTATACGGTGCTGGCCGTCTTCTCCGGTAGCACCGACTACACGAGCGCCAGCGCAAGCACCACGTTCACGATTTTCAGTATCAGCCAGGCCACGCCGACCGTTACCGTAACTGACACCAGCGGCTCGTACAATGTTTCGGCCTTCACGGCCAGCGACACAGTGGCAGGAGTTGGCAGCCAGTCGGCCCCATCGAGCAGCCTGGAAGGCGTGACGCCGACACTCAGCTACTACTCGGGCACGAGTGTCACCAGCACCAATCTCTTAACCAGTGCTCCGTCGACAGCGGGCACGTACACAGTGCTGGCCAGCTTCGCCGGAAGCGCCGACTACACGAGCGCGAGCGTGAGTACCACGTTCTCGATCACAAAGGCCGTGGCGGCGGTGGCGGTGAGCGACCCGGGCGGGTTTACCGGTAGCACGACGGTGGTCACTGAAACGGTCGCGGGCATCGGCAGTCAATCGACACCGGCAACGAGCCTGGAAACTATCCCGCTGATTACGACGTACTACACGGGGTCGAGCGTCACTGGAACCGGCACGACCACTGCTCCGTCGACGACGGGGACGTACACGGTGGTGGCCAGTTTCGCCGGCAGCACCGACTACACAAGCGCGAGTGCGAGCACTACGTTTACGATTGCAAGTGGGATCCTTAGTGATCCCAGTGTGACCGTGAGCGACCCCAGTGGGACTTACAACACGTCGCCTTTCGTGGCGACTGCGGGCGGCGCGTCTGGCGTGACGCCGACCGTGACTTACTACTCGGGTGCCGGCGTCGGCGGAACCGTCTTGACCAGCCCTCCGATCGCGGCGGGCACGTACACGGTATTGGCCAGCTTCGCCGGCAACGCAACCTATAACCCCGGCAACGCGAGCACCACGTTCAGCATTACCCCAGCTACGCCGACGGTGGCCGTGGCTGATCCCACCGGGACGTACAATGCCGCGGCGTTCGTGGGGACCGACACGGTGAAAGGGGTCTTCAGCCAATCGACCCCATCGAGCAACCTGGAAGGCATAGCTCCGACGTTGACGTACTACTCGGGTACGAGTGTCACGAGCAGCAATCTCTTAACCAGTGTTCCGTCGACGGCGGGGACGTACACGGTGTTGGCCAGCTTCGTGGGGAGCGCGGATTACACGACCGCGAGTGCCAATACGACCTTTACGATCAGCCATGCCGCGCCGATCGTGGCCGTGACCGACAGTAGCGGGACGTACAATGCTGGCACGTTTGTGGCGATTGGGACGGTGGCCGGCGTGAATAACCTTTTCGTGACCAGCCTGGAGAACGCAGCGCCGACCCTGACGTACTACTCGGGCACGAGTGTCACCAGCAGCAATCTCTTGACAAGTGTTCCGTCAACGGCGGGCACTTACACGGTGTTGGCCAGCTTCGTCGGCAGCACCGACTACACGAGCGGTAGCGCGAGTACTACGTTCAGCATCACCCCAGCCACGCCGACGGTGAACGTGTTCGACAGCAGCGGGTTGTTTAACGGGTCAGGTTTCGCGGCTAGCGAAACGGTGGCCGGCGTGAACCACACCGTCGTGACCAGCCTGGAAAACGCGACCCCGACTCTGACGTACTACTCGGGCACGAGTGTCACGAGCAGCAATCTCTTAACCAGTGTTCCGTCGACGGTGGGAACGTACACGGTGTTGGCCAGCTTCGTCGGCAGCACCGACTACACGAGCGGCAGCGCGAATACCACGTTCACGATCAGTCAGGCCACGCCCACGGTGACGGTGAGCGATTCCGGAGGAAATGTCACTTCTTCTCCTGCCACGCCTTACCCGGCTACCGCCATGGTGGCCGGCGTGAACCACATTGCCGGGACCAGTCTGGAAACCGTGACGCCGAGCCTGACGTACTACTCGGGGACGAGTGTCACCAGCGGCAATCTTTTAACGAGTGTTCCGTCGACGGTGGGAACGTACACGGTGTTGGCCAGCTTCGTCGGCAGCACCGACTACACGAGCGCCAGCGCAAGCACCACGTTCCAGATTGCCAATGGTGGCACCAGCGGCCCGATCGCGCCGCCGTTGACGTTGATCGACGCTAGCGGGGCGTACACCGGCGCGGCCTTTACGGCCACTACGGCCAGCCTGGATGGTGTGACTCCGAGCCTGAGCTATTACTCCGGCACGAGTGCTTCCGGAACGGCCTCGAGCGGTGCTCCAACGACGGTGGGAACGTACACGGTGCTGGCCAGCATCGCCGCCACCACCCAGTACACGAGTGGCACCGCAAGCACCACGTTCACCATCACAAAGGCTTTGCCGACGGTGAGCTTGACCGATAATAGCGGCACCTTCACCGGCTCAGCTTTTACGGCGACGACTGCCAGCCTGGAAACCGTGACGCCGAGCCTGACGTACTACTCGGGTACGAGCGTCACCGGTACTGGCACGACCAGTGCCCCGTCGACGGCGGGGACGTACACGGTGTTGGCCAGCTTTGCCGGCAGCACCGACTACTCAACCGGCAGCACGAGCACCACGTTCACGATCAGTCAGGCCACGCCGACGGTGAGCGTGTTCGACAACAGCGGTACTTACACGAGCTCCGCGTTCTCCGCCAACGACACGGTGGCCGGCGTGAGCCACACGGCCGGGACCAGCCTGGAAACCGTGACGCCGAGCCTGACGTACTACTCGGGTACTAGCGTGAGTGGCACGGGTACGACCAGTGCTCCAACGACGGTGGGGACGTACACGGTGTTGGCCAGCTTTGCCGGCAGCGCCGACTACACGACCGCGAGCATGAGTACTACGTTCTCGATCACAAAGGCCACGGCGACGGTGACGGTGAGCGATCCGGGTGGGACTACCGGTAGCACGACGGTGGTCACTGAGACGGTTGTGGGTGTCGGCAGTCAATCGACACCGGCGACGAGCCTGGAAACTATCCCGCTGATTACGACGTACTACTCGGGTACGAGTGTCACGAGCAGCAATCTCTTAACCAGTGCTCCTTCGACGACGGGGACGTACACGGTGTTGGCCAGTTTCGCCGGCAGCGCCGACTACACAAGCGCCAGCGCGAGCACCACGTTTCAGATTACGAGTGGCGGCACCGGTCAAAGTCCCAATGTGACCGTGACGGACAGCGGCGGGACTTACAACACGTCGCCTTTCGTGGCGACTGCGGGCGGCGCGTCTGGCGTGACGCCGACCGTGACTTACTACTTGGGTCCCGCCGTCGGCGGAACCGTCTTGACCAGTCCTCCGATCGCGGTGGGCACGTACACGGTATTGGCCAACTTCGCCGGCAACTCAACCTATAACCCCGGCAGCGCGAGCACCACGTTCAGCATTACCCCAGCTACGCCGACGGTGGCCGTGGCTGATCCCACCGGGACGTACAATGCCGCGGCGTTCGTGGGGACCGACACGGTGAAAGGGGTCTTCAGCCAATCGACCCCATCGAGCAACCTGGAAGGTGTGGCTCCGACGTTGACGTACTACTCGGGTACGAGTGTCACGAGCAGCAATCTCTTAACCAGTGTTCCGTCGACGGCGGGCACGTACACGGTGTTGGCCAGCTTCGTGGGGAGCACCGACTACACGACCGCGAGTGCCAATGCCACCTTTACGATCAGCCATGCCGCGCCGACCGTGGCCGTGACCGACAGTAGCGGGACGTACAATGCCGGCACGTTTGTGGCGACTGGCACGGTGGCGGGCGTGAATAGCGCTCCCGTGGGCACGTTGGAAGCCACGTCTCCGACCCTGACGTACTACTCGGGCACGAGCGTGAGCGGGACGGGTACGACCAGTGCTCCGTCGACGGTGGGCACGTACACGGTGTTGGCCAGTTTCGTCGGCAGCACCGACTACACGAGCGGTAGCGCGAGCACCACGTTCAGCATCACCTCAGCCACGCCGACGGTGAACGTGTTCGACAGCAGTGGGTTGTTTAACGGGTCAGGTTTCGCGGCTAGCGAAACGGTGGCCGGCGTGAGCCACACGGCCGGGACCAGCCTGGAAACTGTGACGCCGACCGTGACTTACTACTCGGGCACGAGCGTGAGCGGCACGGGTACGAGCAGTGCTCCGTCGACGGTGGGGACGTACACGGTGTTGGCCAGCTTCGTCGGCAGCGCCGACTACACGAGCGGCAGCGCGAGCACTACATTCAGCATCACCTCAGCTACGCCGACTGTGACGGTGAGCGATTCCGGGGGGATTGCCACTTCTTCTCCTGCCACGCCTTACCCGGCTACCGCCATGGTGGCCGGCGTGAGCCACATTGCCGGGACCAGTCTGGAAACCGTGACGCCGAGCGTGACGTACTACTCGGGCACGAGCGTGACCGGCACGGGTACGACCAGTGCTCCGTCGACGGTGGGGACGTACACGGTGTTGGCCAGCTTCGTCGGCAGCACTGACTACACGAGCGGCAGCGCAAGCACCACGTTCCAGGTTGCCAGCGGCCCGATCGCGCCGCCGTTGACGTTGATCGACGCTAGCGGGGCGTACACCGGCGCGGCCTTTACGGCCACTACGGCCAGCCTGGATGGTGTGACTCCGAGCCTGAGCTATTACTCCGGCACGAGTGCTTCCGGAACGGCCTTGAGCGGTGCTCCAACGACGGTGGGAACGTACACGGTGCTGGCCAGCATCGCCGCCACTACCCAGTACACGAGTGGCACCGCAAGCACCACGTTCACCATCACAAAGGCTTTGCCGACGGTGAGCTTGACGGATAATAGCGGCACCTTCACCGGCTCAGCTTTTACGGCGACGACTGCCAGCCTGGAAACCGTGACGCCGAGCCTGACGTACTACTCGGGTACGAGCGTCACCGGTACTGGCACGACCAGTGCCCCGTCGACGGCGGGGACGTACACGGTGTTGGCCAGCTTTGCCGGCAGCACCGACTACTCAACCGGCAGCACGAGCACCACGTTCACGATCAGTCAGGCCACGCCGACGGTGAGCGTGTTCGACAACAGCGGTACTTACACGAGCTCCGCGTTCTCCGCCAACGACGCGGTGGCCGGCGTGAGCCACATTGCCGGGACCAGCCTGGAAACCGTGACGCCGAGCCTGACGTACTACTCGGGTACGAGCGTGAGCGGCACGGGTGCGACCAGTGCTCCGTCGACGGTGGGGACGTACACGGTGTTGGCCAGCTTCGCCGGCAGCGCCGACTACACGACCGCGAACGCGAGTACCACGTTCTCGATCACAAAAGCCTTGCCGACGGTGAGCTTGACCGACAACAGTGGTACCTTCACCGGCTCAGCCTTTACGGCGACGACTATCAGCCTGGAAACCGTGACGCCGAGCCTGACGTACTACTCGGGTACGAGCGTCACCGGTACTGGCACGACCAGTGCCCCGTCGACGGCGGGGACGTACACGGTGTTGGCCAGCTTTGCCGGCAGCACCGACTACTCAACCGGCAGCACGAGCTCCACGTTCACGATCAGTCAGGCCACGCCGACGGTGAGCGTGTTCGACAACAGTGGTACTTACACGAGCTCCGCGTTCTCCGCCAACGACACGGTGGCCGGCGTGAGCCACACGGCCGGGACCAGTCTGGAAACCGTGACGCCGACCGTGACTTACTACTCGGGCACGAGCGTGAGCGGCACGGGTACGACCAGTGCTCCGTCGACGGTGGGGACGTACACGGTGTTGGCCAGCTTTGCCGGCAGCGCCGACTACACGACCGCGAGCATGAGTACTACGTTCTCGATCACAAAGGCCACGGCGACGGTGACGGTGAGCGATCCGGGCGGGTTTACCGGTAGCACGACGGTGGTCACTGAGACGGTTGTGGGTGTCGGCAGTCAATCGACACCGGCGACGAGCCTGGAAACTATCCCGCTGATTACGACGTACTACTCGGGTACGAGTGTCACGAGCAGCAATCTCTTAACCAGTGCTCCTTCGACGACGGGGACGTACACGGTGTTGGCCAGTTTCGCCGGCAGCGCCGACTACACAAGCGCCAGGCGCGAGCACCACGTTTCAGATTACGAGTGGCGGCACCGGTCAAAGTCCCAATGTGACCGTGACGGACAGCGGCGGGACTTACAACACGTCGCCTTACGCGGCGACTGCGGGCGGCGCGTCTGGCGTGACGCCGACCGTGACTTACTACTTGGGTCCCGCCGTCGGCGGAACCGTCTTGACCAGCCCTCCGATCGCGGTGGGCACGTACACGGTATTGGCCAGCTTCGCCGGCAATACAACCTATAACCCCGGCAACGCGAGCACCACGTTCAGCATTACCCCAGCTACGCCGACGGTGGCCGTGGCTGATCCCACCGGGACGTACAATGCCGCGGCGTTCGTGGGGACCGACACGGTGAAAGGGGTCTTCAGCCAATCGACCCCATCGAGCAACCTGGAAGGTGTGCCTCCGACGTTGACGTACTACTCGGGTACGAGTGTCACGAGCAGCAATCTCTTAACCAGTGTTCCGTCGACGGCGGGCACGTACACGGTGTTGGCCAGCTTCGTGGGGAGCACCGATTACACGAGCGGCGAGCGCGAGCACCACCTTTACGATCAGCCATGCCGCGCCGACCGTGGCCGTGACCGACAGTAGCGGGACGTACAATGCCGGCACGTTTGTGGCGACTGGCACGGTGGCGGGCGTGAATAGCGCTCCCGTGGGCACGTTGGAAGCCACGTCTCCGACCCTGACGTACTACTCGGGTACGAGCGTGAGCGGCACGGGTACGACCAGTGCTCCGTCGACGGTGGGCACTTACACGGTGTTGGCCAGCTTCGTGGGGAGCACCGATTACACGAGCGGCAGCGCGAGCACCACGTTCAGCATCACCTCAGCCACGCCGACGGTGAACGTGTTCGACAGCAGTGGGTTGTTTAACGGGTCAGGTTTCGCGGCTAGCGAAACGGTGGCCGGCGTGAGCCACACGGCCGGGACAAGTCTGGAAACCGTGACGCCGAGCCTGACATACTACTCGGGTACGAGCGTGAGCGGCACGGGTACGAGCAGTGCTCCGTCGACGGTGGGGACGTACACGGTGTTGGCCAGCTTCGTCGGCAGCGCCGACTATACGAGCGGCAGCGCGAGCACCACGTTCACGATCAGTCAGGCCATGCCCACGGTGACGGTGAGCGATTCCGGAGGATATGCCACTTCTTCTCCTGCCACGCCTTACCCGGCTACCGCCATGGTGGCCGGCGTGAGTCACATTGCCGGGACAAGTCTGGAAACCGTGACGCCGAGCCTGACGTACTACTCGGGTACGAGCGTGACCGGCACGGGTACGACCAGTGCTCCGTCGACGGTGGGGACGTACACGGTGTTGGCCAGCTTCGTCGGCAGCACCGACTACACGAGCGGCAGCGCAAGCACCACGTTCCAGATTGCCAGCGGCGCCAGCGGCCCGATCGCGCCTCCATTGACGTTGATCGACGCTAGCGGGGCGTACACCGGCGCGGCCTTTACGGCCATCACGGCCAGCCTGGATGGTGTGACTCCTAGCCTGAGCTATTACTCCGGCACGAGTGCTTCCGGAACGGCCTTGAGCGGTGCTCCAACGATGGTGGGGACGTACACGGTGCTGGCCAGCATCGCCGCCACCACCCAGTACACGAGTGGCACCGCAAGCACCACGTTCTCGATCACAAAGGCCTTGCCGACGGTGAGCTTGACCGATAATAGCGGTACCTTCACCGGATCAGCCTTTACGGCGACGACCGCCAGCCTGGAAGGCGTGACCCCGATCCCGACGTACTACTCGGGTACGAGCGTGAGCGGCACGGCCTTGAGTAGTGCTCCGTCCACGGTGGGGACGTACACGGTGTTGGCCAGCTTTGCCGGCAGCACCGACTATTCAACCGGAAGCGCGAGCACCACGTTCAGCATTAGCAAGGCCACGCCGACGGTGAACGTGCTCGATTTTACCGGGACATACAACGGTGCGGGCTTCGCGGCCGTCGACGCGGTGACAGGCGTGAATAAGTCTGTCGCGCTCAGCTTGGAAAATGTGACCCCGACCCTCACGTACTACTCGGGGACGAGCGTGAGCGGCACGGGTACGACCAGTGCTCCCTCGACGGTGGGAACGTACACGGTGTTGGCCAGCTTCGCCGGCAGCGCCGACTACACAAGCGCGAGCGCGAGCACCACAATTTCGATCAGTCAGGCCATGCCCATAGTGAGCGTGTTTGAGAACAACGGAACGTTCAACAGTGCGGCCTTCACGGCGAGCGAGTCGGTAATGGGCGTGACCCACGTTGCCGGGGTCAGTCTGGAAAACGTTACTCCGAGTCTGAGCTATTACGCCGGTTCGAGCGTCACGAACAGCAATCTCTTAGGCAGTGTTCCAACCGCGGTGGGCACTTACACGGTGTTGGCCAGCTTCGTCGGTAGTTCGGACTATACGAGCGGCGGCGCAAGCACCACATTCACCATTAGCCAGGCCACGCCAACGGTGAGCGTGACCGACAATAGCGGGACGGCAAACGGCGGGGCCTTCACGGCCAGCGACGCGGTGGCGGGCGTGAACCACGTCGCCGGGGCTAGCTTGGAAAATGTGACGCCAACACTACATTACTTCAGTGGTACCACTGCCAGCGGCTCGGCGTTAAGCGGCGCTCCATCCGCACTGGGCACGTACACGGTGCTGGCCAGTTTCGCCGGCAGCACTGACTACACGAGTGGCAGCGCAACCACCACCTTCGTCATAGGAAACGGCACCACCACGCAGCCGCCGAGCCTGACAGTGCCCGCCGGAATTCAAAGCGTCAGCGTCGCCGAAAACGGATCGTTCACGATTTCGGGTATCTCGGCGACCGATCCCAGTTCCGGCGGGAATTCCGAATTGCTGACGCTGAGCGTGGCCAACGGCACGATCACGGTCCCCACCAGCGTGACCAATGGAGTGACGTCGGCTGAAATTAACGGCAACGGCACGAACAACGTAACGATTACGGCGTCCTTGTCACAGTTGAATGCCACCTTGGCGGCCGGCTACACGTATAGTGGGCTCGCCAACTTCGCTGGTTCGGACAGTCTTGTTCTGCAGATCACCGATATCAACACCTCATTGACCAACAGGCAGATCATTCCCATCAGTGTCTTGGCGCCCAACCAACCGCCCGTGGTGACTGTTCCGGGTGCCTTGTCGGTCGTCGAGAATACTGCGTTGGCCGTTACCGGCGTTTCGGTGACCGACGTCGACTCGGACGGAGCCGCCGAACAAGTCACGTTCATCGCGACCAGTGGTACGATCACCTTGGCAACCAATGTTGGCGGTGGTCTAACGGCGAACGAGATCTCGAACAACGGCACGAACATGGTAACCGTGCTGGCGCCGCTGGCGCAGCTCAATGCGACATTGGGCGCCGCGGGCGGCTTGACTTATTTAGCCGCGACGAATTTCGTGGGAAATGACACGCTGACGATTGTCGCGGATGATCTCGGCCATACGGGCACAGGAGGTACGCAGACCAGTAGTCAGAGCATTGCGATTACCGTCACCAATCCCCACCCTTGGCAAAATCCTGCCAATATGTATGACGTTAACAATGACGGCGCCGTTACGCCTGAAGACGCGCTAATAATAATCGACGCGTTGAACACGGTTGGTCCGCATATGCTGCCACCCGTTTATACCGGATCCACCGTGCCAGGTGACGGCACGTACTACGATGTCGCTGGGGGCAACTCCCTCGGACCGGAAGACGCTTTGCTGGTCATCGATTATCTGAGCACGAACCCAGGACCGGCGACGATCAAGAGCCAGGCCGTGACGCCGCTCGTCGAGTCTTCGAGCACTCCCACCGCTCAGAACAGCGCGGATTCGAGTTCGTTGCAGACAGCAGCGCCGCAGGCCAGCGCGACGGCGCCGTCCAAACGCCGGTTCAGCCGGCGGCGACCGCCGTCAGTCCGGCCGGCGGAGCCACATCTGTCGCCGTTACGCCGCTGGTAGTGTCGCCGGCCGTGACCAACCCACTGCCGACGGTCGATACGCCGCGGGCTTCTGCATCGCAACCGACTGGCGCATCGCAATCGATTGGCGTATCGCAATCGATTGGCGTATCGCAATACTTTGCGAAGTCGCCGGCAAACGGATCGCTCGAGGATCTGCCATTGGAATTGCAAGACGAACTGGAGAGCATCCTGACGGATCTCGTCCCGGCCAAACGCACCAATGGTGTAAACTGAAGCGAATCGATTTACCTCACGGACGGGACCGCGACGGAAGCATCGCCGTTTGGTAATCGATGATGTTGTTGCGCAAAACTAAGACGTGGAAATGAGTTGCACCGATTGCCACTTCTACCAGCAAGGGCGCTGTGCCGTACGCGGCGATAGCCGGTTTGGCTCTATGTTTTAATGGGGGGATAGAACCACCAGACGCGCACGCAGCTTCTGATCCCACCTAACGGGCACCGTCTGATGGCTTTCTTTTGACTAAGCAGAGGGGACGTGGCGAAAGGTCGATCGTCGGCCCGATCCGGAGTCGCGCTCGTGCCGAACAGGTTCGGCCTCTAACCCAAGTTAAAGAGTTTTGACGTTCGGCAAAGGAGTTAGGTGCGATTTGGGCAGGTTTATTTCACTACAATTGGATCATGGTGTCGAGGCGGCGGAGGCGGCGTGGTAGCGAGAGTCCCAGGCGATTGAGCAGAACCGACTGGCCGGCGTCCGGTTCCGTCACGCAGCGCAGGGTGATTTGTCGTTGCTGCCCATCGCGCGGGGATCTGGCGGCGAGCGTCACGTCGCCACTTTTGAGTTTCGCCATTTCTTCCAGCAGCGTTCGCGGGGCGTCGCCCAAGCCTGCGTTCCGCATCCAGCCGGCCAGCGTTTTCCACATGGCGTAGGCCAGGAAGCAGACCAGGATGTGGGCTTTTACGCGGTCTTCTTTCTGATGCCAGATCGGGCGGATCGCCAACTCGTCTTTCGTGATCCGAAAGGCCCCTTCGGCTTCCGTCAGTTGGATGTAGCGCTTCCACAACGTCGCGGCGTCGACGCCTTGTAGATTACTGCGCAATAAGTAGCAACCATCGGCAAGCTGCGACCAGTCGCCGAATTTCGCGTTGCGCTGCCAGGTGATGTCCAAGCGTTGCTTGCCGCGCGGCGTGGCCAGTTTCTTGATCTTCACGTCAAAAGCGTGCGACGCGCCAGTTCTGCTGTTTCAACCGGCCCAGCCGCTCGCCGGCCGTCGCTTCGTCCTTGAGTCTGCCCGCTTCCGCGGCCGCCTGCATCTTCTGCAATCCCTCGTCCATGCGCGCGGTGAACTTCTCGTGCATCGCCAACTCTTTGGCGCGCCGATCGGCGCTGCGGGCCAGCAGAAACGTCTCGTCTCCGCTCGGGCCAGGCACAAGCTTCACCTCGACGCCCGCCTGAGCCGTCGTCCAGTCTTGTGTGGTCAAGTGCTGCTCGAACTGCCGCAGCATCGCCTTGGGCGTTCCCACGATGTACTGCCCGCCACGCTCGCGCAGAAACTTCAAGTTCGCTTCGCTGACCATGCCGCGGTCCATGACCCACACCCGATTCAGCGAGCCGTGCTTTTTCTCCAGCGATTCGATGATTTCCTGCACCGTCTTCGAATCGTGGGTGTTGCCGGCGAAGACCTCGTAGCCCACGGGAAAGCCCTCCTCCGTCACGACCAGTCCGATGCAAACCTGCGGCCGATCACCGCGGGAATCGCGCGAATAGCCCCGCTGGGCCAGCGGACAGCCATCCATCTCGCCTTCGAAGTAGGTGCTGGTCACGTCGTAAAGCAGCAGGTCGCATTTCAATTCGAACAATTCGCCAAGTCGCTGCCGCAAATGCTTTTCCAACGCTTCCTTGTGCGGGAGCAGTTGATCCAGACCCTTGTACAAGCGGTCGGTGTGAACTTGTTCCGCCGCGACGCCCAGCAACTCGTCCAGCGCCGTGCGGCGATACCATGTGTCGGCGATGTGCAACTCGCTCGACGGTTCGCAGAAACGGGCGATGACCAGAATCGCCGCGATCGTGGCCCACGATACGTCTTCACGCCCCGGCTCGATCAACCGCTCCAGCAGTTGGTCCAACTCCAGCAGCCGCCACAATCCCCAGGCCAGCCAGATATCGCCGAAATCGCGCGTGCGTTCCAGCCGAATGCTGCTGAGTTTCACCAGCAGCGGCTCGTCGTCTCGCCGTTCGTCACGGCGGGGCGGATCGAAGAGCGTCCGTTGCGGCCGCGTTTTCACTTCCCCGTTGAGATGCGAACTGAGCCGCGTCCAGCCGTCCTGCTCGTCCGCACTCAGTTCGCCCAGATAGGCCACGACGCGTTGCCGCGAGCCTTGAGCCGTGCGATACGACTCGGCCAACGCCCAATACGTATGCGGCTTGCCATTCTTCCGCCGCTCGTAACGCCTGAGAAACATGAGCGATCCCTCACTCGCGATCAGTCATCGCGAACAGAATCGCACAGCCTGAGGCCACATTCAACGACCTAGGTCTTCACTACATCGCCTGCCCACGACCCGCACCCCATCAACATTGGACTTACCATCGATTTCGGACTCGAAATTCCGAAAATCGGCCTCCAACTCTTTAACTTGGGCTAACGCAATCGTAAATGGCTGAATCCGACCGGCCATGTCCGCCGATAAGATATTCCGGTTAGTGACAATCATTCGCTTGTAAGGATTTTAGGCATTACGGGAGTTGCGGCTCTTCACGCTTGGGTTTCGGTCGCTTGCCAGGCATGGCTGCGGTGCCTGCACCGCTGGCGTGTTCTAATAGATGGGGAGGGTGACATCATTTCCAAGTGCCATGATTGCGGTAAGTATTTGACGACCGTCGAAGCGATTGATTCAATTAACCAAGTCGCGGTCGTTTATTTTTCGGCTCCGCCCCGCCGTTGGCTTCGCTGGACGCATCACGAGAAGTCGCGCTGCGAAAAGTGCCTTGATAAGTGGCATCGCTCTCGCAGTCACATCTCCTTGCAGGCGGCTTAACTAGCTGTCCTGGAGGAAATAGCGGATCACATCGCCGACTTCCATCAGCCGATCCCGCTTTTGACGTAGCAGGTTAGCGATCGTCAGCAATTTCAGGCTGTTTGAAAAGCCGAAATGTGCGGTCGGGCACCCGAAACAGGCACACCTTGGCCTGCCGGGACACGGTGCCTAGCCAACTCACCTGCGGTGAGTCTCGGAATGTCTCCTCATTTACTAGGGTATTTCTCGCCCCAAAGTAAATCCAGCCTGAAGTTCATGTTGCGGACCCATGCTCTCGCGGTTAGCGACACTTGATATCCAATCTAACATCTAATTCTGCAAATCCGGCGTGCTGCCTTCTCGACATCACTTGGTTAATCTGCGGAATCGTTAGAACCCTCCCAGCCGTCATAACACGAAAAACCGTTATTACTCCTAGATTCGGCTCAACTGGTAAATCCGGATCGGTCGACAAACGTTGCAGGGGCTGACGGAAGGCCAGCCGCACGTCGCATTGCGTTCGTGCGGCCCACTTCCTCATGCAGGCAGTTTTTCGATGCCGGGGGGTAAAATGCGCGGTAGCTGGTCTTGGGTCTTGGCCTATATGTTATTGGGAGCTGGCGGAGTGGCATTTGCTGCTCCTCTGAGCGTTGCCGGTGGCCGCGTGTCAGTACCTGAGTTGAACGCGCCAGACCGCATTGCCGAGGAAGATGGTGAGCAAGAAGACAGGTACGATCGGCAGGATCGTGAAGCCTCGGACGATAAACCCCGCGTTCGGTTCGCGAGTTTGCAAGAGAGCGTGGCCGATGAACCGCTCGCGCCGCAAGTCATGGACGAACCGACGATTGACGATGGCGGCTACCAGCCGAGCGGCTGCCAGTCGGGGAGATGCGGTCGCTGCCAGCAATGTTGCTCAGCGAGGCCGTTGAGCGGCTTTTGGGGCCGCGCGGAGTATCTATATTGGTTTGTCCGCGGCCAGGATACACCGCCGCTGGTCACAACCTCCCCAGTGGGTACTCCTCAGGCGGAAGCCGGACTGTTGCCCGGTTCGAGCGTGCTGTACGGCGGCTCGCCGATCAACGGTCAAGGGCGCTCCGGCGGTCGATTCACGCTGGGCTACTGGTTCGATCCGGACGAGACCTTCGGCGTTGAAAGCACGACGATGGTTTTGCAGCAGGCAAACACTTCGTATAATTCCGGTTTGTCGACCGGCTCGCCGATTCTGGCACGGCCCTTCTCGAACGTCGCGACGGGTTCGCCAGACGCAAACCTGATCGCCTTTCCTGGGTTGGTCGTCGGAGAGATTGGAACTGCGGCTACCACCAAGGCTTTGGGCACCGAGATAAACTTTCGCCGCATGGTGGCCGCGAATAATAACCGGCGGACGGACGTGTTGTTAGGCTACCGCTTCTTCCGCTTTGACGAAGGGTTGGAAGTGGCGACCACCAGCGCCTCGATCGCGACCGGTAGTGTTGTGCCGCTGGGCACGACGTTTAACATCCACGATACCTTCGGCACGCAGAATCAATTCAACGGTCTCAACCTGGGGCTGCGGAGTGAGTGGTTCTTTTATCGCTGGTCGCTTGACGTCTCGGGCAAAGCGGCGATCGGCGGAATGCGAGAAACGGTGGCCATCCAAGGCAACACGGTAACGGCGGTGCCTGGATTCGCACCCGTCTCCGGCGCGGGCGGCATCCTGGCACAGCCGCAAACGTATTCGGGCGTGGGGCTGGGAGGGAATATCGGCACTTACAGTCGCACCCAAGTTGCGGGCATTCCAGAACTTAATACCAATCTCCACTTTCAGATCTCGCCCCTCTGGCGGTTTAACGTCGGATATAGCTTGCTGTATTTGACCAATGCCGTCCGTCCGGGCAACCAAATTGATACGGCCGTGGATCCCAATCGGTTCCCGCCGGGGATTGTTCCCGTGTCGCAACATCCGGTCTTCACATACAGCGAGCGGGCCGTATTCATGCAAGGCGTTAGCTTAGGACTGGAAGCTCGCTTCTAACCCCGCGGAAGTCCGCGTCGTGAACGATTCATCGTTCGCAAGGCCATTCGCAGACTCTGGGCTGGCTTGTCTGCGGTCATCATGCGACGAATTCGCGCCCGGCTTTCCCTGTGCGGCACCCAGGCGGGGTCAGCCGCTTGCCTCAGGTTACCGGCTCAGAAATCCGAAAAAGCGGAGTCGATCGCCAGTAATAATTCCTCGTCAAGATCGCGACTGCTCCCCGTGGCAGCGTTGCCTGACGGGCTGGCGGACATCGCTGCCGGAATAACGGCGGGCGTCACTGCCGGACTGACTGACGGGGAAACGGTTGCCGGCTGAACGGTATTGTAAGAGACAATGATTGGCTCACCCGTCGGTGTTGACGATAGGTAGCTTCGTTGGGATATTCCGCCGGCGGCAATGCCACTGAACGCAAAGTTGTTATTGGTGCCGGTGACGCCGCCCAGCAACGGAATTGTGAAGCTGATCGTGTTAGTGCCCACCACGGCGCCTCCAGCCACCGCTTCGGGTCCTACAAATCCAGGAGGTATCTGCTCGGTGATTACGTACGTGCCGGGAGACAGGTTGGCGAAGCTATACGAGCCATCGGAGGCCGTGTAGGTCTGGAGATTTACCGCAAAATTAGTGATGCTGCTCGTGCCCGTCAAGAGAAGGATAACGCCTTGTAGCGGAGTGTCGTTCGACGTTCTTGCAGCCGCATCCGTCGGATTGGTACCCGCCTGCGGATCGATAAACACGTAGCCCGAATAGGTCGATGGCGAGGTTAGTGCCATCGTGCCAGTCGCCGTGGTTTGGGCCAGATTGACGTGTACCGGTGAAAACAAATTGAGATAGAAACTTAACGTTGGCGGCGTACCGGTGGCATTGGCTACACTCGTGATTGGCACTGAAACTTGGGCTGTCGTCTGGCCGGGTAAAAACGTCAGCGTTCCGGCGGTGTATTCGTAGTTGGTGTTTACCTTGGCTCCCGTGCTGCCTGAACCATCCTGAGCGGCGTAATCCACGGTAATCGTTTGCGTGCTCGGCTGTGATAACGTGGCGGTGAAGACCACCGGAGCCGTGCCGGAGGTGCCTTCCGCCACGGTGGCGTTGGCAATGGTGAGCGTGGGGAAATCACCGTTGAGAATCGTGCCCACGGCCTGATCCTCGGTCCCCAGGACTGAGACCCCAGTGGGCGAGGTGAGGTTCACCTGGAAGGTCTTATCGACCTGAATTTGCGTGGCTTTGGCAATGGACACCGTAAACGTTTGTGTAAGCGGTCCCGTCGGCGTGAACGTAAACGTTTGTTGATTGGCCGTGTAATCCGTGCCTGCTTTCGCCGCGGCGCTGCCGGTGCCGTCCTGGGTCTGAGCCGTCACCGTGACCGTTCCCGAGGGGGCTTGTGAGAGGGACACGTTGAACGACATGGTCGTCGACCCAGCCGTGCTGTCGGTCGCCTGTGCCGGGGCGATCGAAAAGGCCGGTGGGGTCTGTACTCCGTTCACCGTGAGCACTGCGGGAACATAGTCGATGTCGGCAAGCGGTTCCGGATCGGTGCTGTTGTACAAATTCGTGAAAAAGAAAGGGCTGTCGTCCCCATTCGCCGAACTGGGTGTAAAGGTAAGCGTGCCAGGCGTGGCGCTGGCCGGTACCGTGACCGGCACTTGCCAGAGCATATACGTGCCGCCCGGATCTTCGGCCACGGTACGGTTTGCGGGATACGTTAGATTCGGATCGTAGGCGCCAGCGTCCTCGATGACTCCGGGCGTCGACGTGGTGCCCGAGGCGCCCTGGCTGAAGTCGCTGCCGTAATTGAAGATCGCGTTTGGAGAGATCGTCGCCAAACTCGAATTGTACGAGACGTCCGTATAGGCCTCAAACACGCCGTAGGGGGTGCCGCGAGTGTCTTTCACCAGCGCCACTAGGGTGAACGATTCACCGGCAGTGACCGACGTGAGCACATTGCCGCTCGCATCCTGAGCTTGCAACGTCACGTTCAACCCGAGGCTAGATGCTAACGGCTGAACGCTGAGAGCGTTGATTACCTGTAGCGCATCCTGCGGCGTCACCTCCCCTGTCCCTA
The DNA here is from genome assembly GCA_963807715.1 of uncultured Planctomycetia bacterium. GTDB lineage: Bacteria > Planctomycetota > Planctomycetia > Pirellulales > PALSA-1355 > CAWECK01. The sequence continues at coordinate 429,461 of CAWECK010000001.1, read as the reverse complement.
ACACGTCCAAATACAGACCTTGAGGGTCTGTGGCCGTGACTGGGGCCGGCGTGCTTGATCCGGTGGGCGATGCCACGAGCGGCGTCGTTCCGCCGGCTGACTGGGAAAGCTTAAAGCTGCCGCCATTGTTACTTAGGGCATTAATGATGGCCAGCGCATCCAGTGGCGTTACCGTGCCGGTACCGTAGACGTCCAGCGGATTTACCGGATTTTGCCAGGGACTGGCCGAAAGCAATTCCCGGGATTCAAGAGGCTCAAGTGTTAGTGCAACGCGGCACAAAGCCGCTCCGCGGGCTCGTTTAGTCCGCAGGCTGGACCGGTTCTGCTGCTTCATCCTGGCACTGTGAGGGCTGTGAGTTAAGACAAGTGCCGTCGACAACAGTCGCGGCGGGATGTGCGGCACACTAAATGGAAATGATTGCGGTTCTGCCAAACCTGGCGGCCCAGGCGGGTTCACGTTGTTTTAAACTGCAATCAGCGACTACCGTTGGGTGGATCGCGCCTACCGCGAACGGGCATGACCGATCCTAACGGTCTCAATTATCCGGGGACCTTTTAACAGTCGGCTCGTGTTTGCGGGCTAGACGATTTATGTAACATGCGACAATTACGATGAACTTGCCGCCTGATTCTAGAGTACTTCAAGCCCCACGGTATTTCAACAGTTGAAAAGCTTGAAAGCAGCGTTTTGACGACCGGGGGGGATTTCCCAAAAACGGGGCTGTCGTTCGGACCGGATTGGTCCGCTGGCCTGACCGGGATTGGTCCGCGGGTATTGAGGCGTGCTGGTTGTCGCGCGAGGCGTGCTAGTTATTGCTCAGCGTGAAACTTGCTGAGACGGCGGCGCCCGGTGTCGAGGCAATGACGCGATAAGCGTCGCCAGCCACGCCGTTGGCGGTGAAGGCTGGAGCCGTTGCCGTGCCCGAGGCGTTCGTCGCGACCACGACGGTCGTCAGGCCGCCTGCAAAGGTGCCGCTGGCTCCAGTCGCGGGTGCCGTAAAGGTCACCAAAGCGCCACTGACTGGATTACCGTGGGCATCAACGACGTTGACTACCAAGGCTTGAGTAAACTGAGTATTTACCGCAGTGGACTGGTCGCTTCCTGAGATGACCGTGATGAACGGGTCCGGAATTACGGTGAACGTGTGGGGTATGCTGCTGGCGGCAAGGTAATCCGTGCTCCCCGGGAAGGTGGCCAACACGGTGTAGGTGCCCGCCGTTTTCGGCGCGGCGGTCGACCAATCGTTGCCCGAGGCACTCGTGCCGGTATAGTATTGGAGCGTCGGCTTGATGCCTTCCAGACTGCTGGCTGGCGTCGATTCAGATCCCATTCCGGCGACTGTCGCCGTAGCCGAGAACGCCGTACTACCGTTGGCAGTCCCGCCGTTGTCGCTCACCGTCACCGTGGGAGTGCCTTTGGCGATGGAGAAGCTTGTGCTGAGGCTCGTGCTGGTATAGTCGGTGCTGCCGGCGAAGCTAGCCACGACCGAGTACGTGCCGGCCGCCGATGGAGCGCCGCTGAGAGCAGTCACGCCTTTGTAATAGGTCAACGTCGGGGCGACGCCTTCCAGGCTGGCCCCCCCCGCCACGGAGTCCGTCGCGACGAACGCGGAGCCGTTGTAGGCGCCAGTCGCGGGAGTCACGATCAGCGTGGGCGTTCCTTTCGTAATGCTGAAAGTCGTCGCGGCACTTTCGGCGGTTTTGTAGTCAGCGCTGCCGGCAAAACTAGCCACCACCGAATAGGTGCCCCGCGCGGTCAGCGCGCCCGATAGTGGGCTGCCGCTGGCGCTCGTGCCCGAGTAGTAAGTCAACGAGGGGCTGACAGTTTCCAGGCTGCTGGCGGCCGTCGATTGGCTGCCGACTCCCGCCACCGTTGCCGAGGCGGTATATGCCGAGCCGTTGTAGAAGCCGCTTGCCTCGCTTGCCTTCACCGCTGTTGGTGTGGCTTTGGTAATGGAGAAAGTGGTACTGGCGGTCGCACTGGAGTAGTCGGTGCTGCCGGCGAAGCTGGCCAGCACGCTGTACGTTCCGGCCGTGGTCGTGCGCCGCTCAAGGGGCTGCCGCTGGCACTCGTGCCGGAAAAGTAGGTTACCGATGGCGTGACGCCTTCCAGGCTGGCGTTTCCGCTCACTTTGGCGGTGGCGGAGAATGCAGAGCTGTTGTAAACGCCTCCGGCATCGGTCACAGTGACTGTTGGGCTCAGCCCGGAATGGATATTGAACGTGGTGCTCGCGCTCGCGGTCGTGTAGTCGGCACTGCCGGCAAAGCTGGCTAGCACCGTGTACGTTCCGATGGCTGTTGGAGCTCCGCTTAACGCCGTCCCGCTGGCGCTGGTGCCGCTGTAATAAGTTAGCGACGGCGTCACGTTTTCCAGACTCGCCGCGGCGGGCGGAGCTACGCCCTCCACGTTGGCGCTGCCCGCAAAGGCGGCGCCGTTGAATGCAGCGCTGTTGTCCGTCACAGTTACCGTCGGCGTGGCTGGGGTGATGCTGAACGTAGTGCTGGCGCTGGCGCTCGTGTAGTCGGTGCTGCCGGCGAAGCTGGCCAGCACGGTGTACGTTCCCGCCGTGGTCGGCGCGCCGCTCAAGGCGGTCCCGCTGGCACTGGTGCCCGAGTAGTAGGAAACTCTCGGCGTCACGTTTTCCAGGCTCGCTCCCCCCGCCACGCTGTCGCTGGCAGTAAAGGCTGCACCGTTGAACGTTCCATAATTGTCCGTCACAAGTACCGTTGGCGTTACCAGACCAATGGTGAACGTGATGCTCTTGGTGGCGCTGGTGTAGTCGGAGGTACCGGCGAAGCTGGCCAGCACCGTGTACGTTCCCGTCATGGTCGGCGCGCCGCTCAAAGCCGTACCGGTGACACTGGTGCCGGAGTAGTAGGTCAGACTCGGGGTTACGTTTTCCAGGCTGGCCGTGGTGGCGGTGTAGGCCGCGCCGGTGTACGGCCCACTATTGTCGATCAAGGTCAACGCCGGAGTGCCTTTGCTGATCGAGAACGTGGTGCTCGCGCTGCCAGTGCCGAAGTCGGTGCTCCCCGCGAAGCTGGCCAACACGGTGTACGTCCCTATCGCCGTCGGAGCACCGCTCAAGGCCGAGCCGCTGGCGCTTGTGCCGGAGTAGTAAGTCAGGGTTGGCGCGATGCCGTCCAGGCTATTCGTGGTGGCAGTAAATGCCGCACCGTTGTAAGGTCCGCTGGCGTCGGTCACGGTCACCGTTGGCGCGGTCTTGGTGATTGTGAAGGTGGTGCTCGCGCTGGCGGTGCCGTAGTCGGTGCTGCCGGCGAAACTGGCCAACACGGTATAAGTTCCGACTGTCGACGGCGCACTGCTCGAGCCCGTGCCGCTGACGCTTGTGCCGGAGTAGTAGGTAAGACTTGGCGTCACCCCCTCCAGGCTCGTTACGGGAGTGCCGTTGAGGCCCGCCACTCTGTCGCTGGCGGCGAAGGCCGCGCCGTTGTACGCCCCGCCGCCGTCGGCCACAGTCACCCTCGGCGTGGCCGGAGCGATCGTGAAGGTCACGCTCTTGCTCCCTGATGCGTAGTCGGTGCTGCCGGGGTAACTGGCCAATACCGTGTAGGTCCCGGCCGTGGCCGGAGCCCCGCCTAAAGCCGTACCGCTGGCGCTGGTGCCGGAGTAGTAGGCCAAGGTTGGCGCAACGCCGTCCAAGCTCGCCGTGGTGGCCGGATAACTTGAGCCGGTGTAGGTGCCACCTGCGTCGCTTAACGTCAGCGTCGGCACGGCCTTGGTGATCGAAAACGTGGTGCTGGCGCTGGCGGAACTGTAATCCGTACTGCCTTGAAACACGGCCAGCACGGTATAGGTGCCCAGCGCCTTGGGTGCTGCGGTGGTCCAACTGTTGCCTGTGACGCTGGAGCCGGTATAGTAGGCCAGAGTCGGCGTGACACCTTCGAGGCTGATCGCTGCCGTCGACTGGCTCCCTATGCCCGCCACAATGGCCATGGCCGAGAATGCCGTGGTGCCATTGCCAACTCCGCCGACGTCGGTCACGGTTAGCACCGTTGGCGCCGCCTTAGTGATCGAGAAGGTCAGGCTTGCGCTGGCACTGGTATAGTCGGTGCTCCCGGCGAAGCTGGACACCGCCGAATAGGTGCCGACGGCGAATGGCGCGCCCGTTACGCGCGGTTGCACCCTGGTAATAAGTTACTTTCGGGCTGACGCCTTCCAGGCTGGCTGCCGCGGTGGAATCCACTCCGCTGACCACGCCCGCTACCTTGGCCACGGCTGAAAAGGCGGAACCAGTGTAGCGTCCAGTCGCGTCTGTGAAGGTCAAGCTGGGCGTCGCCTGGTGAACGTTGATGGTCACATCTGAACTGCCCGTCGTGGTGCTGCTGCCAAAATTATTCAAGCTATCCAAGTAGCTGGCGGAGATCACGTTAGGGCCGGCCGGCAGCACCCCGCTGTTCAGTGTCGCCGTGCCGCCACTGACTGGCTGCACGCCTAAAGTTGTGCTCCCGTCCAGAAAAGTGACGGAACCCTCGCTGGGCGTGGTCGAGCTTGCGACGTGGGCCGTCAGGCTTTCCGTTTGACCAAAGGTCAACGTGGTCAACGGGGCCGTCACCGAAATCGTCGTAGTCGCGGACAGCAGCCGACGCTCTTCGAGGTGCTCGACGTTGAACGCGAGTTGGCTGAGCCGCAAGGCAGGCGCCTGAGTTGACGGCGAGCGACGCTTCTTGCCCGTTGTTCGACGATTCCAGAACGACATCAGCTTCCAGATCGACAACATCATGCGCGGCTCCTTGTAAATGCTCTCGCGTCAATAGATTCAAATGGGGGACGCGCGGGGTAGGGTATCCCGCCGAACAACTTGGCAAAGTTGGAATGAGATACTAAGAAAAGAAGACTAGTAGACTAAAAAGCAGCGGACGCGATCCGTCTCGATTGTTCAGGACGGCGTTACGATCAAATCACGTCTGCATTCTGTAGGAAAACGTTGCAAGTTGTATCCATTCGTAGATTCTTCGACTTGGATGTGGATCATTTTGGCTTCGTTCGTCAAAGCCGAAGCTCGCATGCTTGGGCTGCGGTATGACAGGGCGAAGAACCAGCGGTAGCTTGGCCGCCAGACGACTCGTAAAAGCTGAATGCGGCAATGCCAACGCCCCGAAGTGGAGGCGCATTTTGTAACCTAATCCATTCCCCCCCAAGTGATAGAGGCTAACGCTACCCGCCTTGAATTGCAAGGATTTTGCATGGAAATTTTGAAGAAAATAAAAGCAGCAATTCCCACTTGATATGTTTTGCACGGATCGCGAGGCTCTCAGCTTCCCAGCCAAGCAGTCTCGCTCCATCCCGGGGAGACCCTTAGCGGGGTCTGGCAATGGCGGGCCATGATAATTGCCGGGAGTGCGGAAACACTCATCGCACCGTCAGACGAGGGGAACCCGGAGGACTCGACAAGCGGCAGCTAATCGGCAGCAAATTGCTCGATTATTGAAATGCTCGACAATCGGGTCGCCAAGCAGATCAGCCGGCCGCAGGCGTCGGAACGTTCAGCCGCTTGGCCAGATCCGCTAGCTGCGACCAATTGCCATCGTCCAGTGGAATGCCATCACGGTTTCGTGCGGCCATCGTTCGCCGTTCCGGGTCGCCGGGCAGCAGGATCTCATCGCAGCCGGCGACGCGCGGGCACGACGTGACGAAGTCAACGAGTTGCGCCGCCTCTGCGGCGTAATGCTCTGCCCCGCCGACGTGCTCGGGATCCACCAAGAGCATGAAGACGCAGTTGCCGTTCTGATTGATCGGTTTTTCGCGAATAGTCACTCCGCCCGACAATGCGCCGGTGAGGATTTCCACCATCAGACCGAGGCCAAAACCCTTGTAGGCTTGCGAGCCCCCCATTGGCAAAATCGTGCCGGGCGGATTGGCGTAGAGCGAGTTTGGGTCGTTGGTCGGGCGGCCTTCGGCATCGAGCAGCCAACCGTCGGGGCATTTCTGACCGGCAATGCGTTTGACACGAACCTTTCCCTCAGCGGTGGCGCTGGTGCCGAAATCGAGCACCAGCGGCCGTTCGTCGTGAGGCGCGCCAATGGCCAACGGATTGGTGCCGAGTCGCGATGCCTTTCCTCCCGGCGGCGCGACCCGGCGAGCGAAGCCGTGCGTATTGGCCATGATAATCGATACGAGCCCCGCGGCGGCGGCCGTTTCGCAGTATTCGCCCAGTCGGCCGATGTGACCGCTCCGGATCAACGTTCCCAAGCCGGTGCCGTGGCGGCGCGCCTTTTCGATCAACTGGCGCGTGAGCCGCTGAGCTTGCGTTTGTCCAAATCCCCAATGGCCGTCGGCCGCCACGATCGTGTCGGTCTCGCGCAGCATGGAGTATTCAGCGCCGGGAAACACTTCGCCCTTGGCGACCTGGTCGAGGTAATACGGAATCCGCATCACGCCGTGCGAATCATGCCCCCGCAGGTCAGCTCCAACCAGGCTGCGAGCCACCAACTCGGCCTCGGCCGGCGAAAGGCCTCCCGCGGCGAGGAGTTGACCGGCAAACATTTCGAGACGGGGGGCGGAAAGGACGGCGCATCGAAAGTTCTCCAGGGGCTGGCATCTGAGCGGATGATTGTAGCAAAACCATGCGTTTTGCCACACCGGGTGAACCAGATCGGGCGACTTGCCCCTCTCAGCGGCCGGCACCGGCCACGCTGGTTCTCACCGGCACTGGAGAGATCGACTTGACAAGCGTGCCGGCCGGCAATTGATAGACGCTGAGCAGGCCCGATTTGCCGCCGACGATGAGTTGCGTTCCGTCCGAATTAAGGGCGATCGAAAACACGGGCTGCGGCACGTTAGCGACCTTCGCGATCGGTTTCCGATCCGCGAGCGTGTACAAGCTGACGGCGCCGTAGCGTCCGGCGACGGCCAACACCCGGCGGTCGCCGCTCAAAGCCAGGTCGAGCACCTCGCCCGGCTGAGCCTCGAAAACTCGGACGAACTGCTCGCGGCGGCTGATCGGCCGTGCGCCGTTTCCCGCGCCGCTTACTTCAACGTTCTGCATGCGCAACGCTCAATTCATAACCGGTCACCGTGCGCGCGAGTCCCGCCGAAACGGCCAGCGTGTCGTCGGCCACCACGGCGTTGACCCGCTCGGACGATGAATCGATCGTGCGTAATAAGTGTCCCGATTCGACCGATGCGGCCTTGGTCGTCTTGTCGCGGCCGGCGGTGATCAACTTCGTTCCATCGGGCGTCCAGGCAACATCAAGGACCCAATCGCTGTGAAGTTCGAATCGCTTGACCGGGGCCTCCGCGTCGACCGGCACCAGGTACACGGCCCCGTCAGCCCCGCCCAACGCGATCGATTTGCCGTCTGGAGCGAAACTGCCGCGGAAGAGCGTATCGGCGCCAATCCGCCGGGAGCCGGCCAGGGTCCCCTGTTCGGCGTCGAAGAACCGCACCTCGCCGAACAGCGCCGGCGTGCCGCCTGCCGCGGCCAGCAACTTGCCGTCGGGACTGAACTCAACGTGCGTAATGAGATCGCTTTCCGTCGGCAGTCGCAGCGGCGGCGCGTCAGCGGCGAGCGACACCACGACCACCTCGCTGCGACAGGCGCAGGCGGCTCGCTTGCCGTCGCGGTCGAGCGCTACGGACGTAATCGAAGGGGCATAGTCATACGTCTCGGGAATCGATACCACGACCGAACGATCCACCGGCATCGAGTCGATCTTGGCCCCCTGGGCGATCCATTGGCGGAGCAGGGCGACTTTGTCAGCTCCGATCGGCGGCCGTTTGGGAGGCATCGCCGGCTTGTCTCCCGATACCTGTTCGATCAACAAGCTCTCGTCGGGTTTGCCTTCGACGACCAGCGGGCCGGTTTCGCCGCCGCGCAGCACATGCTCCTGCGAGTCGAAGCGCAGGCCCCCTTCCGGTTTGCCACCCGAGTGGCAGCTCCAGCAGTGCTGGCGAAAGACCGGCCAGACCTGCTTGGCAAAGCTGACTTCGTCAGCGCGGGCTGGCAGGCCGAAAAAAACCGCACAAGCGATCCAAGCCGCCGCGAAGAAACGCATCATTAGTCTGCCCGTCGTAAGTTATCAGGCTTGTTAATGGACCAGCATGAAGTCACGGCTATTCAGCAGTCCCCAGACGAAGTCCTGGGCCGCTTCCAGTCGCTTCCCCTCGTAGCTCTTGAAATGATCGAGGGCCAGATTCGCTTCCGGCTCTGTCGGGCGGCGACAGATCGACCACAAATACAACTGCTCGACCAGCCGCGTGTCGTCGTTCTCCTGCTGCACCAGCTTCGCGACGCGGCTCTGCGGCGAGCTAAGCCGACCGAGCATCGAGCCGCCGTTGATGAAGTAGAGCGCTTGCAACATGTTCGAGCTGGTGTCCCGTTCGCATTCGCACGACTCCATCCGTTGCGGCTTCCCGAACAGCCTCAAGAATTCGCTTTGGACGTTTGCGTCCGGCAGTTGCCGGGCGGTGAACCCCGCCGTGTGCCGGGAAACGACTCGGGCATGCCCGTCACTTGCACCAGGCAATCCAGCAGCGACTCGGCCGACACGCGGCGCGGAACAAAGCGAGAGAAGTTGGCATCGTCGTGGGCGTTGCTCTTATTCGCCTGGCTGCTCCGTTGATAGGTTTGCGAGGTGACAATCAAGCGCATCAGCCGCCGCGAGTCGAAGTTGTTCGCGGCGAAATCGTCGGTCAACGCGTCCAGCAGTTCCGGGTTGATCGGGGGATTCGTGGATCTTAGATCGTCGACGGGATCGATAATCCCGCGATGGAAGAAATAGCTCCAGATTCGGTTGGCCATGCTGCGGGCGAAGAACGGATTGTCGCGCGACGTAAGCCAGTGGGCATAGGCCGTGCGGCGATCGACGCGGCGCCGCGAGCTGCGGTTCCGCTCCGCCGAGGTAACGAGGGGGCTGCGGCTTGCCAGTACGGGGATGCTGCTCCAGCGCGGCCTCCAGATTGACCATCACACTCTTGGCATTGACCACGCCGGCCAACCGCGGGTCGTTCTTGGTCGTCACCTGGTTGAAGAAATTGTAGAGCCCGTAGTAATCTCCCTGCGTCCAGTTCTCGAAGGGATGGGAGTGACAACGGGTGCACAGCATGCGCACGCCGCAAAAAACCTGAGTCGACCGCTGCATGGTGGAATGCGTGTCCTGGCTCACTATATAGTAGGCCGCGGTGGGACTTTCGCCGGGCCCCCCTTCGCTCAGCAATACCTGCCGCACGAATTCGTCCAGCGGCAGATTTGCCTGGACGGCGCTGCGGATCCATTCGCGAAACGCGTAGACGGCCGGTTCGCTGAGCTGCGTGCGGCTGTTTTGCAGCAGATCACCCCACTTGAGCGACCATTGATCGACGAATTCAGGCCTGCGCCAGCAGTGCGTCGATGACGTTTTCTCGCTTGCGGGCGTTTGCATCGGCGGTAAATCCGTGCAGTTCGTCGGGCGTCGGTTGAATGCCGATCAGGTCGAGATACACGCGCCGCAGAAAAATCGCATCATCGGCCGGCACCGAGGGCTCGATGTTGAGTGCGTTGAGCTTGGCGATCACGAAACGATCGATCAAATTGTCCTGCGGCAATGGCGTCGGCTGGAACGCCGGGTTCGGCTCCAGCACAATGAACTCTGAAGTGACGAAGGTTCGCTCGAAGCGAGCCGACACGGCCGTCTCGCCCAGTTGCTCGGCATGCACTCGACCCGTCTCGTTGACCGAGGCAATCTGTTCGGAGTTGGCGGAAAAGATGCTCAGTGGCGTGACGTCGCGCTCGGATCCATCGGAGTATGTGGCAACGACCTGCAATTGTTGGCTCCAGCCCGGCTGCATGGTCACCTTGCGTGGATAGATCTTGAGCGATTCAAACTTCGGGCTGTCGGCCGGATCGGCCGGCGCGTCTGCGCCGATCCACCCCAGCAGCAATTTGTGCAATTCGCCGTCGCGTTCGAATCGCACGCCACCCTTATGCGGAACGTCTCCCAGCGGTTTGGTAAGGAGCAAGCTCGCCGGCGGATTATGGCGATTGATGCGGCGCTCGTAGAACTCGTCGGTCAACGAAAGCAGATCCGCGTCGGGATCTGCGCCGCGGAGCGACAGCTTGAACCCGTTTTTGCCGAGCGAATAGCCATGGCAGGCCCCTTGATTGCATCCGGCTTTCGATAGCACCGGCATCACGTCGTTTCGAAAGCTGAATTCCCGCGGCTTTTCGGGCAGCGCCACCGCGACCCGCACGGTCGTTTCTCGATCGGCGGCTTGTACGCGAATCTCAGCCGCGCCGTTTGCCACCGGCTCGACTCGACCGTCGGCCGTAATCCGGGCAACTTGCTCGTTGTTGCTCGTGCATTTGGCCGTGGCCGATAGATCGACGGTTTGCCCGAAGGCGGTTTGCCCTGTGACGATCAGCGAGTGCGATTGGCGATGATTTCCGAGCTTGATAGCGGTCGGCTCGACCCGCAAATCCCCCTGGATCGCAGGCAAGTCCGCGGCGTGGAGCGAAGAAGCGACGAGACCACAAACGAAAGCCATGCACAGCAGACGTGAAGCATTCATGTTGGTCACTGCAAGGATCGGTGGAGGAGATTGGGGATGATCTTTACTTGACGATCGGCGGTTGCGCGGCGGCCGGCTGCTTATCCGCCGAATTTTTCTTGTCTTCCGGTGGCGTGCCTTCCGCGGCGACCGCGGGCCGCTCTACGCGAATCGTCGGTACCGGCTGTTCGACTTTCGCGATAACGTTAGTTCGCCGGGCATCGGGGGCGAGGGTCAGGCTGAGTTGCACGGCTTCAACGCCTTCCGCCGCAAAGGTCGCGGGGAGCTTGAACTGGAGCTGATATTGTTCCTCCGTCGGCTTCAGCACGACGCGGGGAACGGCGATGCCGGCCGGCAAACCGGTGAGCGTCAACGTCACGTCTCCGGCAAAACCGCCCAGCCGTTTAACGACCCCCTCCAACGTGACGGTGGCACCCAGCTTGGGATCGAGCACGACACTTGGCTGCTTGTTTCCGGCGGCGGCCAGTTCGATTGGCGGCTGAATATTGAAGCGGCGCGGCGCGGTGAACGCTTCGGTCAGAGACGTCGCGTTGTCCATGCTGCGTAAGTCGGCTCGAATCGCCAGGTCGTAAGGTGCCGACCGCAATTCGGCTGGCACGAGCACGGTGTATTCATAAGCTGCATTGATCTTGGATTCCGCCTCGCGCAGTTTCGTGGTGGCCTCGTCCCGTTTGGCGGTGGAGGCCGCGATTTCTTCGAGGAGCTTCGGATCGGCGTCTCCCGTTTTGGGCAGCTTTTTGTCCAAATCCGCAAGCACTTTCTCGGCCTGCGTCACCGCGTCGAACGCCGCTTTGACTTTGGGGTCCATCGGGATATCGATCGTAGCCGCCGAACCGCGAATCAATAGCGCTGGGTTTGCCTGGCCGTTTACCAACACCGGCACCTGGCTGGTGACGAGAGACAGCCGTAGGGGGCCGATCGCGCCCGGAACACGATGAAAGCGAATCGCCAGTTTGCCGTCGATGCCAAGGTACAATGGCGGCTCGGCCGATTCGTCGCTCCAGGACACAGCCAGTGGCTGGGGCTCGCTGGTCGCCGCCACAGTCAGGTCATACTTCAGCCACGGCTGCAAGTTCGCCAGCGGATGACTGGCAAGCTCCGCCGCCCGCGTCAACTCGGGGGTTTTGTCGACCGATCGGCCTCGAATTACGATCCGTCCGAAAGTGCGCCAAACTCGGCGACCTTGTTGAACTCGATTCAACCGACTCGGCAGCGCGGCGAATCTCAACCAGCGCCCCGTTGGTCCTTGCTGGAATCTCGACGGTTGGTGATGTAAAGCCCAGCGGCAGCCCTTCGACCGTCAAATGAATGGGCCCGTCGTAGTTGAACCGCTCGGCGTCGACACGAAAAACCTTCGAGCCATCGGCTGGAAGCTGGTGCGTATCCTCGAGAACGGTGAGTTTGAAGTCCGCGTCCGGATGGGCATCGTCGAGCCGCGTGGCAACCAGGTGATAGACACAACTTGCATTGCCGCGGCGATGGGCATCGGTCACTACGGCCGTCAGACGCGACACGCCCTTCGCCACCGTATAGTCCACGCGCGGATCCACTCCCGCCGAGTCGTCGTTAAAGGCCAGCCGGGCGCCTTGCGGGTTCTTCAGTTCAAGCGTCGCGTCGATCGGCGAACCAAGACGGTCGGCGAATACTTCAAAACGCAACTTGTCACCCTCGACGACGTCTATGTGATACACATCCTCTTCACCCGGCTGCGCAAGGAAGCCGCTGACGGCCACAGGCAGCGACGAAAGTTGCCGCGCGGCGTCCAGTGTTCGCTCCTCGGCTAGTTCGGTCAGGTTGCTAAGCTGGACGCGCGGCCGAAGCCCGATCGGTCCTGCGGTTGCCGGCCAGGCAAGCGGCCGCGAGTTGCCGAGTGAAGCGTCCGTGTTTCCCTGGAGCGATGCCGCGACGGCAGAGGCGTCGAACGGGGTGGCCGGCTGCGTGCCGAACTTGCCGATCAATTCCAACGGCGTGGAACCCGCTCGTGAGATGACCGGCGGATAGACCTGGTCGACGTAATCAAATTCGCCGATCGCCAGACGGTAATGTCCTTGCGCCGCGGCGGCATAGGTGAGATCGTGAATCGCCACGGTATAGGTGTCGTCGGCCGGCAGCTGAATTCTAAGCCGGGCATCGCCGGCCAAGGACGTCATCGGCAAGGACCACGCGATCTGGCGCCGCCGGGAATCGTACAGATGCACGACTGGCCGCAACTTGGAGCCAAACCGCCTAGCCATGACGTCGATCGTGATTTGTTCCCCCGCGTGCCCCGCAAATCGCGTTTCCTGCACGATCGCGCCGCTTACCGCGCCGTGAATGGCGACGGGCAAAGGCTCGACCTGGCCGGCAGTTGTCGCGACCGGTCGTTGCGGCAGGTGATCGACGGCGACGATCTCCGGCGCGGTAATTCCATGGGGGGTGCTTAGCCGCAAGTTGTACACGCCCGGCACGGCCGATTTGTCGAGCGTGACGTCAAACTCAACGGCATCGGCCCGCGGCGTTCCTTGGACCGCCTGGGAGATGATCGGCACATCGAGGAGCAGCCGGGGTTCGGGCAGCAGGCCGGAGCCTTGCACAACGACCCTGGTGGTCGCCCCCGTTTGAAAGCCGTGAACCGAAAGGCGCGTGATCTTTGGCGGCGCCGCGAAAACCAACGACGGCGCCAATACGCCCAACAGCGCCAGTCCGCGAACCAACGGGCCCATATGCCGACGATTAGCCAAACAGTTCATGGATCGGTTCCGCCTCGATGAGCCGCACGGGGCGATTGCCGGGGCCGGGCATCATCGTGGTTTCCAGATCGATGCCCAGCGCCGTGTAAATGGATGCGAGCATCTGCGGCGGCTGAACGGGCCGATCGTGGGGCGCCGCGCCGATCTTGTCGGTCGAGCCGATCACCTGGCCGCCGCGAATCCCGCCCCCGACAAAGAAATTCGTGAAGGCCGACGGATAATGATCGCGTCCCCCCTTGTTGTTGATCTTCGGCGTTCGGCCAAACTCGCTGAATACGGCGATCACCGTCTCGTCGAGCATTCCGCGCTGGTCCAGGTCTTCCACGAGCGCGGTGAGCGCCAGGTCGAACTGCGGGCAGAGATGGCGTTCGTAGTCGGCATAGGTGTTGTCCAAGCCGCCGCCATCGGCGTGCATGTCCCAGCAGGTCATGCCGAATACCGTATCGAAGTGGTTCACGGTGACGAACCGGGCGCCGTTTTCGATCAACCGCCGGGCCATCAAGCAACTCTGGCCGAACGTGTTCCGGCCATACCGGTCGCGCAGCTTGTCGCTTTCGTTCGCCAGGTCGAAGGCTTTTTTCGCCTCGGGGGACGTGAGCAGGTTGAAGGCCCGGGCATACGCCGTGTCTCGTTCGAGAGTTTTCGAGGTCTCCGTGCGTCGCTGGATATCGTCCAATTCCTTGAGCAGCTTGCGGCGCGCTTCGACACGGAATTCGGTTTGTCCGGCCGGCGGTTCCAGGTCATTGACTTTGAAGCCGGCCAGGGCCGGATCGCCGCTGAGGATAAACGGCTCATGAGCGCTGCCGAGGTAAGCGGCTTCCTGGCTGCGCGACGGAGGGCCGCCCGTGTTGCCGATTTTGGCCGGCAGCAGGATGTTTGCAGGCAGATTGCCGCGCGGCCCGTAAAGACGCGAGATCACCGAGCCGGCGAACGGTTGCGCGTTGGCCGGGCTGAAGTCGTGGCCGGTCATCATCCAGCGCTGGCCGTTTTCGTGCGATGCGCCCGTGGCATGGTACAAGCTGCGGATCAAGGCCACCTTGTCCATCATGCGGGCCATCAGCGGAAAATGCTCGCAGATTTGCACGCCGGGCACATTGGTGGAGATCGGCTTGAACTTCGCCGCGGATGTCTTCCGGTGCGTCGGGCTTCATGTCCCAGGTATCGAGATGCCCGGGCGAGCCGACCAGAAATAGCGTGATGCAATTCTTAATTTTGGCGGTCGATTTGACGGCCCCGGCCGCGTCCAGCCGGTTGAAATCCACGAGCGACAGGCCACCCATCGCGCTCACGCCGACCTGCATGAAACTGCGGCGGGTCATGCCGCTGCACAGCCGCACTTTGGCGTCACCGATTGAGAACATCGCGAAGACTCCTTTTGATTCTCTCGGGCTCACGCGCGCGCGTGCGCATGATGGGCGGGTTAACGGGCGGGGGCGTTTTGCCCGACTGCTACTCGATACAGCCTGCTACTTGCTGGCGTGCCATAACTACTCGATGGTGTACGAGACCACGTTCGACACTTCGACGTAACGACTGTCGACAAAGTCGCGTTTGGCGTTCTTGCGATAGTTGACATATTTCCACATCTGCAGCACGACGTCGTATTTACCCGGCGTCTGGTCCGGATGCTCGTAGGTCGTGTCGGGGCGGGCCGAAGCGGTGCCGACGACCGAGCCGTTGCGGGAAATCTGCCACTGGAGCCGTAAGCCCCAATCGTTGGCGACGTCCGTGCGGATGATCTTGCGCCCTTCGAGCCGCAACTCGGCGTGCGGCGTGCCGTCAAATTTTTGTTCCATGCGGGAATCCTTACCGAGAAACGGCAGCGGTCTTTGACCAGGGTGGCAGCAGGGGGGCGAAACGTAGGCGGGGGCAATCTAAGGCGGGCAAACCCATCAGCGGGTTTGGATTATAGCAAAGTCGGTGGGAACTGCCAATGTTTTTTTCGGGACAATTCGAAAGACCCTTGAAATGGTGTCCGTCACTCGGGAACGCCGGTACCCCGGTTGGCCCACCAGGGAAGGGTGATGCCGCCATCGATTAGGATTTTCGAGCCGGTGACATAGTCGCTCGCCGGATCGCAGAAAAATACTACCCCGCGGCCGACCTCGTCCGGTCGGCCAAGCCGGCCCCAGGGAAGCTTTTTGCCCACGCGCTCGATCGCGTCATCCGAGGTGAATTTCCTTTCGCCCGGAGTGTCGATCCAGCCCGGGGTAATGATGTTGACCCGAATACGCTTGTCGATCAGTTCCTGGGCGGCCGTGCGGGCCATTTGGTCCATGGCCGCCTTCGACATGTTGTAGGCCATGGAGCGCGGGATCGGAGTGTAAGCATGGGGCGAACTGATCATCACGATGGAACCCCGATCGCCTTGGGCGATCATCTGACGAGCTGCTGCCCGCATCAGGTGAAACGCCCCCCACATCGTGACATCGATCGTGCGGCGAAAGCCGTCGAGATTTGCCTCATAGAACAGTTCCCGGTCGCTGTAGACGGCATTGGCTACGCCGATTGTCAGGCGACCGAACGTTTGGACCGTATCGGCGACCATGCGCTCCAGGTTTTCGTATTCTGCCACGTCGCCTTGCACCAGCAGCGCCCGCGAGCCGGCTTTTTCGACTTCGCGGGCGGTTTCCGCAGCCACGTCCGGATCGTCGTAGTAATTGATGGCCACGTTGGCGCCAGCCTGGGCTAGTGCGATAGCTACGCCCCGGCCGATGCCGCGACTGGCGCCGGTCACCAGCGCTACTTGATCTGAAAGGGGCCCCACGTTTGACTCCTGCTCAAGCAAGGTTTTTTTATGAACTTGTCAGCTTAAACGTTTTAGTGCATCTGCCTCAGCGATTCCATTTCCAACCAGAACCGATCCCAGGATTGACCAGACACCCATCCGGCACGGCCTCGCCGTGGAAAAGGCGGGCCAGGCACTCGGCGGTCAGGCAGCCCATGGCCTCGATCGACTCGTGATCCTGGCCGGCAATGTGGGGACTCAACAGCACATGGGGCGAATGCAATAATCGGCTGGAAGCTGGCACCGGTTCGACGACAAAAGCATCCAAACCAGCGCCCCCGAGTTGGCCGCTGGCCAAGGCGTCGGCCAGGGCGTCGTCATCCACCAGGCCGCCGTGCGCCGTATTGACCAGGATCGCTCCGCGGCGCATTTTGGCCAGCGTGCCGCGATTGATCATTTGGTTCGTCTGGGGCGTACAGGGAAGGTGCAGGCTGATGATGTCCGCCTCGCCCCACATCTCGTCAAGAGTACACAGCCGCACGTCGTGGGCCGCCGCAAACTGCCGATCGGGGAACGGGTCGTAGGCGATTACCTTCAGCTCAAGCCCCTGTGCGCGGCACCACAGCTTTGCCGATCCGGCCCAAGCCCACCAGGCCAAGTGTCTTGCCGCTTAGCCGCGGCAAGTAATCGCGTCGCCAGCTTCCGTCGCGCACGCCTTGATCACGCTGCGGAAATCCTCGCATGATGCCCAGGATCATCGCCAGGGTGTGCTCCGCGACCGACACGTGATTGGTACCTGGAGTGATCGTCACCGCGACACCGAGCTCCGTAGCGACCGGAACGTCGACGGCATCGTAGCCCACGCCATAGCGAGCAATGGCCCGCAATTCGCAGGATTCGAGGACGTGCCGGTTGAATGTCTCCAATCCGGCCACGATGGCATCGACGCCGCGCAAGTGGCGGATCAAGGTATCCGGGTCGTGCAGAGAAAGCTCGGCCGGCCGATTGACGACTTCGAATCCGGCCTCGACCAGAATCTGCTCGTAGCGGCCACGTTTTTGGGTCATTTCGATGGGGCTAACCAGGACGCGGGGCATTAAAGTTACTCCTCGGAGATCGCTGATTCGGCTCAGCCACCGCCAACGCGAGGCTTGGCCACTCGACAACACGCCAATCGAAGCGTGTACGTTCGCAGATTATAACCACGCTTCCGACGTAGGTCTCATCGCTGCGGAAAATTCCGCTTCTGGTGCCGCGGTTCGCTTGGCTTGGACCTTGCCGAGAATGCCGCGGTGAACTTCATTTGTGCCCACATCACAATCAGGATGAGCGGCACCGCGACAACGGCCAGTCGGATGGCAGTGCGGGCACGCGGCGTCAGTTTTTTCAGGGGTGGCAGTTCCGAAGCCCACGCCATCAGGGGTGCGACGAACAGGCAGATCATCGTACTGGTGGGCAGTGCGCCGTAAAATCGGCCGATTACCAGCACGGTGAACGTGCCAATCAGGCCGAACCCCAAATAATCGCTGCGATTCGGTTGCGAAGGAGCGGCATACGGCTCGCTCGCGAGCGAGGCGAGTGTCGCGCCGGCAATAGCGCCTGCCACAGGCAATCCCAGCAACCCGCCGCGGTAGTATCCCGATAACATCACCGTGAGCCCAGACGCCAACGCGACGAGCACCAACACGGGCGATGCCGCGCGCTCGGAGGCATGTGATTGAAACAGCGCCAACAGTTCCCATTGGCTTGCCAGCGCGGCCCCCAACACGAAGAAAATCGTCGCAGCCTGAGCCGGCGACCATTCGGCCGAATTCGGCCCGGCCAGGTCGGCAAGGTAAGTTGAATTGTAGAGCAAAATCGGCGCCGCGGCCGCCGCGAGGCCCCAGCGCAGCAGCCGCCCGGGCCAGCCTGACCGCAACCATGCGGTCGCCGCCTCGACCGCGAAAGTCAGCGGCAACAGAATCACCAGAAAGCGGTCACGATCTTCCGGCGCCGGCCAGCGCGGCCACTCATCGAGGACGCCGCAGCCGGCGTAGATTCCCGCCGCCAATCCGGCGATCCAACCGGCGCTCCGCCGCCAAGGACGGGCAGTTCGCCTGGGCCATGCAACCAGCAGCAGCGTCAAGCCAGCCGTGACCGCGGAAACCAATAGCGCCTTGGCAAACAGGACGAAGTCCGGCATCCGTCCTTCTCCAGAACTGCGCGGGGCGAAGGGGTGCAAGTGCCTGGTTCAGTGGGAGAAGTTCTCGGTCGCGGAGGAAAATCCCCGGACTTACGCCCGGGGCTCGGAAATTCTCGAACTGAATCGCGGCTCCAAGGTTCACTCCTTGACAGCCTCGATGGCAATATTGATGAGCACTTCATCGCCGAGCGACGGCAGACCGGCCTTCATGTCGTACTCGCTGCGATTGATGGCCGGCGTCGTCTGGACTCCGATCCGCTGCTTCCCCTTGGGAAATTCGACCAATTTGTCGCCCCCCTTCAGGTTCAACGTCACGACCTTCGTGATGCCGTGCACCGTCAAGTCGCCGACCAACTCATAGCCTCCGTCGACTTTCTTGGCCTTCGTGCTTTGAAAGGTCAGGGTCGGAAACTGCTTGGCGTTGAAGTAGTCGGGCGCCCGCAAATGCTCATCCCGTTTCTGGTTGCCGGTGTCGACACTGTCGACGTTGATCGACAGCGAGAACGACGATTTGGCGGGGTCGTCGTTGTCGATGATGAATTTGCCGGAATAGTCGTTGAACCGACCGTGAATGTAGCTGATACCGGCGTGGGAGGTGATGAACGAGATCGAGGAATGAACGGGATCGACCGTGAACGTGTCGGCCCCGCGCGCCGCCGAGCCGAATGCCACCAGGACCGCCGCCAGACTGAGCTGCCGAATTGCCGCAAACATAGGTGCTCCTTTGTTCATGGATGTGGGGTTACCGCGAGAGCATCCTAACCTGAGGCGAAAGCAAACTCTAGCGGCCCCCCGTTTCGGTTAATTCAAAGCTTTGGAGCCCCAACGGGGTGGCCGTAAAGCGATTCTTGTCACTGATAGGAACCCGGCTTTGCCGAGTGTAGAATCTGAATTCCCCAGACTTTGAACAGAACCGGAAGCAAATGCCCATGAAAATCCTCTTCCTCACGCTGGCTTCGTTCCTATTTGCCCCGTTGGCTGTGCTTCAGGCAGCGGAACCGACTTTGACCTTCAACGATCCCCATCCGCAACGGTACGACCTGACCGCGCGGGCCAGCCAGATCGATCCGCGTGCTCAGGAGCATCCGGACATCGACTTTGTGTTCGAGAAGAAGGATAAGCCCAGCGATGTCGAGCATGCCAGCGTGGACACGCGCGTTGCCCCACGCGGCAAGCTGGTGATCTGGCTCATGGGTTATAGCGCTCCGTTGTTCGAACGCGTGTCCGGCTACGGAATGCATGCCATCCAGGTCCATTATGCGAATGGCTGGTTCGCCAAGTTCTCGAAGATAACTCCGCCGTCGGACGACAAATTCCTGGGCAAGATCCGGCTGGAAGCGGCCACGGGCGAGGACTTTAGCGACGCAGTCAGCATTCCGAAGCCTGACGGGATGATGGAACGCTCTTTCCAGTTCGTCAAATGGCTGGCGAAAGAGAATCCGCAGGGGGGCTGGGAGTTTTTCCTCACCGACGACCGAAAGGGACTCCTCTGGGATCGGGTTATCATGGCCGGCAGTTCCCACGGATCGACCACGGCCGCCCGGTTTGCGATCCATCAGCGGGTTGACCGCGTGGTGATGTTCTGTGGACCGCGCGATCAGCTCGAGACGTGGCAAGCGTTGCCGTCGGCGACGCCGTCGAATCGTTTCTTCGGCTTCAGCCACGTGCTCGACAGTGGCTGGACCGCCGACCACTACTGCCGCTCGTGGGAATTGCTGGGCCTGCATCAGTATGGCCCGATCGTGAACGTCGACCAATCGCAACCGCCGTTCGCCAACACGCGACGCCTCATCACCGCGGCGGATGTGAAGAACGACGACAAGCGTGCCCACAGTTCGGTTACGCCCGGGAGCGCCGCGGTTAAAGACGCGTCCGGCCAGTTCGTCCACGAAGCCGTATGGAGTTATCTTTTCCTCCAGCCCGTGGACGTGGTCGGCGAGCCGGATTCACCCGACGCGAACTGCCAGAAGGATCAACGTCAGCCTGACGCAAAACCGGCCGCGAAAGGGACGAAGTAAATGGCGCAATGCAAGACGCGTCGGCTGGCAGAATTCGAGTGTTGATTTCAGCTAACATCCGCTGGATCGTGCCGTGAGCGAGAGTGCCAGCCCTCAGAGCCTTTGCAGCAGTTGTTCCCACAAGAAGGACATCGTTTCCGGCAAGGGATCCCATTTCCTGCTTTGCCAGTTGTCGCAGGTGGATCACTGTTTTCCCAAGTATCCGCCGCAGCCGGTCGTCCGATGCACTGGATTTCACCCGGCCGGGTCCCAGGCGTAGCCTTGGTGCAATGGTCGACCACAGTTGTCATTCACCTTTCTTGTAGGCCACCAAAGCTTCGACGCTTCGGACGACCAAGGGTGCGAGGATGTGTGGGTTGCGGTCCTTGACCTTTACCTTCAGCACGTTGTTGCCTTTTATCATCGATTGGGCGACGTCGAAGTCCAGCCAACAGTCATTGTAGTTCAGTCGTTTGCGGGCCTTCGCCAGGTCGAGCATCGCGCCGTTGAGCATAAGGTCGAACTGATCGAGCGATGTAAGTTGCTCGATCAATAACCGCAGCGTGGCTGTGCGCAATAGCCCATCGCGATGGGCTGCAACGAGGTCATCGGCAATCTCGACATGGATCTCGACGGCGTCTCCGGCCTTACCGAGTTCGATGGGAAGCGAACCGCCACGTCCTTTGGGGCCGACCAGGTAATGCTTGTCCCGGTGTTCGAGCACTTGAGGATCGCCGATCTCTTTCCAAGACTGGCGGTCGAAACGATCGTCGCGATCGAATTTCAGAAAGTGCTGGTTCCAAATGTAAATTCCGTCCGCGCCAGCTTGCCAATGCCGGGCGGCCACGGCTCGAAACTGTTCGGTGCTGTAGTAATTGCGCTCACCGAACAGAACCGCAGCCGAACGCCCTCGTTCTTCCTTATAGGCGCAAAGGTTCTGCGCGAAAATCTTGCAGGCAGTTCCCTTGGCCAGGTCTCGATACTGTTCGATCGGTAGTCGATAGTTCCAACCACCGGGTTCCCCCACGACGACAATATCGACCAACCGCTCGCGGATCCAAGTTGGCACGTCGAGTCCATGCTGCAGGTTGTAATCGACACTCGGAGGCACACGGACCGACAAGAACACTTTCCGCCCGCTGGCGCGGCCTTTGTCTTCGACCGCGGCGCGAGTCTGACGCACGATTTCGGTGATCAGCGGCATTCCGCGTTCGGCTTCTCCCGCCTTGAACACGGTCGGTTGACGGCAGAAGTCCAGATCGAACCCGTCGAGATCGTAATTGGCGATTGCTTCTCGAATCAGCGCGAGTTGGTACTGGCGAACTTCGGGAACAGCGAAGTCATATCCAAACTTGTCAAACGACCGACCGACACGCACCGATTCGGGATCATTGTGTTTAAGCGGATCGAGCAGCCACTCGGGGTGCCGGCGTTTGAGCGGTGCGATGTTCACGTCGTTCAGACCGTCGGCCAGCCGTGAATCGTGCCCGTCGTTAAATCGCAACGAAAGAAACACGTCGATGCCGGCCTTGTGGCCATGCTCGATAACCACCGACGGAGGATCCGTGCCCTGCTCCATAAGTTGTCGCATGTTTTCATAAATACGCCATTCGCCGGCAGTCTTGAACTTGTCGCGATCCGAGCCCCATACGGTGCCGACCTTTGTACGGTGTGCGTACCAATCGCTGAGGCGATGCGTCGCCGTGCCCCAGTAGGGATCGACACCGATTTGCCAGTAGAGCGTGTCGACCATCGTGTCGCGCAGCGGATCGATGGTCTCGCGGACCAGTCCTTCGACGCCGATGGGGGCTTCCAGATCCGGCGCGCCGAGCGTGCCGCCATCGTTGCAAAGCACAAGGCGACGCTTTGCCTGTTGAGCATGCTTGGAACCGGCGTCGACGCTGGGCTCATCCGCCGTCGCGCGGCCGGAAGTTGTGGCAAGCAGAAGAACAAGAAATGATATAATCAGTCGTGCCATGGAATCCATAGGTCGCGCACTCATGTTAAATTGAAGCTGGCCGGGATGCGGAGGACGTTAGCCGACATTTCCCATTTGGGCCTGTTTGGGTCCCACTTAGAGGTAAGTCTGGAACCAGTCGGGGCTCGGACTGGCCGCCATTTTAGCAATGCGCCTCCCCGTCTAGTCCAGGACTAATTGGATTTTTTCTGTTCTCTCAGCCACGCTTCCAATTTTGTTTTGCGGATTGCCCTCTCATCTTCTCGGCATCGTGGTTTAAGATTCTCCGTAGGGCGGTGCCACCACGTTAGGAGGAGTTGATGTCTGCGGGAAATTCCGTTGTGAAAGCGGCTGAAATCAGCATCGGGAAATCCGCACGCCGCAGGTGGCTTCCGTGGCTGGTTGTGATTTGTCTGCTTGGCGCCGCGTCCGGCGCAGTCGCGTGGTATCGCTTCATCGAGCTTGAAAAGGACGAATACCATATCATCCTCGCGGGAAATATCGACGTGCGGCAAGTCAACCTTGCCTTTAAGGTCGACGGCCGCATTGCGACCCTGGCGGTGGACGAAGGAGACGCCGTTTCCGCCGGCCAGGTCCTCGCCACGCTCGATAATCGCTACTTCGAAGACGATTTGCGGTTGATGCGTGCCCGACGCGACAACGCGACCGCTGCCCTGGCACGGTTGGAGCACGGTTCGCGCCCCGAGGAAATCGCCGAGGCGCGGGCCCAAGTGGCCCAGCAGCAGGCTACGCTGGCGCGGGCCCGCCTGGACTTCGAGCGGGCCGAACGGTTGGTCGACAAAGGGGCCGTCAGTCGCGAAACCTTCGACCAGGCTAAGTCGGCGCTGGGGGAAGCGGACGCCAAGGTCAAGTACGCCGAAGAAGTCGCTGCGGCTGTCTGAATTGGGACCACGCGTGGAAGATATTGCGGCGG
The DNA here is from genome assembly GCA_963807715.1 of uncultured Planctomycetia bacterium. GTDB lineage: Bacteria > Planctomycetota > Planctomycetia > Pirellulales > PALSA-1355 > CAWECK01. The sequence continues at coordinate 406,424 of CAWECK010000001.1, read as the reverse complement.
GGCGAGCCGAGTTGGAGGCTCAGAATGCCGCGGTCGTTCAGTCGGAGCGTCGCCTGGCCGATAGCGATCTGATTGCCCCCAGCGCTGGGATGATCCTGACGCGGACACGAGAGAAAGGGGCGATCGTTGCCGCTGGGGAGACCGTGTTCACCTTGACTCTCGCCACCCCGGTCTGGGCGCGAACGTATGTGAACGAGCGCGATCTGGGGCGAATCTATCCCGGCATGGCCGCTGCCATCACCACGGACTCGGCGCCGGGAAAGGACTATCGAGGCCAGATCGGATTCATCTCCCCGACGGCCGAGTTCACCCCCAAGACGGTCGAAACGCGTGAGATTCGGACCGACCTGGTTTATCGCTTGCGCGTCGTGGTCGATGATCCCGATCATGGGTTGCGGCAAGGCATGCCGGTGACCGTGCGGCTCAAACTCGAATCCAGCCGGAATGAGGGCCGCTGAGCCATGGCCGGCGAACCATTGGCTCAAACCGAGGGAATCAGCAAAACATTCGCCGCCGGCGACCGCCCGGCCATTGCCGAGTTGAGTTTCGCGGTCGCGCCGGCGCAAGTCACCGGACTGGTTGGCCCGGACGGCGCCGGCAAGACCACGCTCATGCGGCTGTTGGCCGGGCTGATGTTGCCCGACTCTGGACGCGTGACGGTTTGTGGCTTTGACACGTCGGGCGATTTAAGCGGCATTCGCCAGGCCGTCAGTTACATGCCGCAGCGATTCGGGCTTTATGAAGACCTGACGGTCGTCGAGAACCTCAATCTTTATGCGGATCTGCGCGGAGTGGTCGGGCAAAACCGCCAGCAGGCTTTCGAGCGGTTATTGAAGTTTACGAATCTAGCCCCTTTCAACGATCGGCTTGCCGGAAAACTCTCGGGGGGAATGAAGCAAAAGCTCGGGCTTGGCCTGCGCATTGATTCGCACTCCGCGGTTGTTGTTGCTCGATGAACCCAGCGTGGGGGTCGACCCGATCTCGCGGCGCGAACTGTGGCGAATGGTCTATGACCTGGTCGACCAAGGCATCGGCATTGTCTGGAGCACCGCCTACCTCGACGAAGCCGAACGCTGTGCCTCGGTGCTGCTGCTCAATGAAGGGCAGGCTCTCTACGACGGGCCTCCCAAGGAGCTGACCAGCCGGGTAGCGGGCAGAACTTTCCTCTTGCGGAATTTGGGCGCCGAGCGGCGCAAGATTCTAACGCGAGCCCTCCAGCAGCCCGGAGTCGTGGATGGCGTCATTCAAGGCAGCAGCGTGCGGCGTGGTGATGGCCGAGCAAGCGTCGGCTCCCGACGCTGCCGCTTTTGGAGTGGCCCAGGGCGGAATCCGTGCCGACCGCGCCACGGTTTGAAGACGCGTTTGTCGATTTGCTGGGAGGAGGCCCCAAGGGGGAATCCGCGTTGGCCGGAGCGAATCTGCCAGGCCGACTCGAAAGCGTAACGGACGGAATTGTCGTGGAGGCCAAGGATTTGACCAAGACCTTCGGCAGCTTCACCGCCGTCGACCAGGTTTCGTTTTCCATCCAGCGCGGCGAAATCTTCGGCTTACTGGGCCCGAACGGTGCCGGCAAGTCGACCACGTTCAAAATGATGTGCGGGCTGCTGCGTCCTACGGCGGGCATGGCCCGCGTCGCGGGTTACGACCTTTACAGGGCAGGGGGCGCGGCGCGCCTGCGGCTGGGTTACATGGCGCAAAAGTTCTCGCTCTATGGCGACCTGGGCGTCCGGCAAAACCTCGATTTTTTCGCCGGCATCTACGGCCTGTCGCGCGACCAACGACGCGAGGCGATCGGCCGGATGACGGAAGCGTTCGGCCTGACGCCTTACCTGAGTCAAAATGCGGGCGAGATGCCCTTGGGTTACAAACAGCGTCTGGCGTTGGCCTGCGCCGTGATGCACTCACCGGCGGTACTCTTCCTGGACGAACCAACTTCCGGAGTCGATCCGCTCACGCGGCGCGAGTTTTGGTCGCATATCAACGCCATGGTGGAGCAGGGGGTGACGGTGATGGTGACGACCCACTTCCTGGACGAAGCCGAGTATTGCGATCGGATCGGACTCGTCTATAAGGGGCACGTGATCGCCGAAGGATCGCCCGACGACCTCAAAAGCTCCGTCCGTCGAACGGATCAAGCGGAACCGACTCTGGAAGACGCCTTTATCGAGCTGGTCGAGGATTACGACCGCCAGCATCAGGAGGCGGCAGCATGACCATGAATGCGGATCAGCCACGAGATCCCGAAAAATCTCCTTCGTTGCCCACGGAGAGCGTCCCGCAGCAGCCGGGCAGCAGCGTCTGGCTTCGTCGCGTGATCGGATTGGTGCGCAAAGAGTTGCTGCAAATCCGCCGCGATCCGAGCAGCTACCTGATTGCCGGGGTCTTGCCGCTGCTGTTGCTGTTCATCTTCGGCTATGGCGTGTCGCTCGACCTGCGGCGCGTGCCGATCGCCGTCGTCGTGGAGCAGGCGACGCCCGAATCCGACAGCCTGCTGGTTTCGTTCCGCAATTCACGATTCTTCGAGGTCCGCCTGGCCCGCCATCGGGCCCAAATGGAAGACGCCTTGGTGGCCGGCCAAGTCAAAGGGGTTGTGGTCTTGGCGGCCGACTTTTCCGAGCGACTGGGACGCGGCGACACGGCGCCGGTGCAAATCATCGTCGACGGCAGCGATCCGAACACTGCCGGCCTGGTGCCAACTATGCCGAGGGGGTTTTTACCAATTGGCTTGCTCAGGAAGCGATTTCGCGCTCTGATATGGTCGCCCGAGCCGGCACGCAGCCGCTGGTTGTCACGGAGCCGCGCTACTGGTTCAACTCCGAGATTCGCAGCAAGAACTTCCTGATTCCTGGATCGGTCGCCATCATCATGTCGCTGATCGGCACCCTGCTCACGGCCTTGGTCGTGGCTCGCGAGTGGGAACGCGGCACGATCGAGGCCCTGATGACGACCCCGGTCGGTGTTTCGGAGTTCCTGCTCGGCAAGCTGATCCCCTATTTTCTACTGGGCATGGGGGCCATGATCCTATCGTCGACAACCGCGGTGCTGGTCTTCAGCGTTCCGTTTCGCGGCTCGATTTGGGCATTGCTGATCGTGTCGGCCACGTTCCTGGGCGCGATGCTCCCCTTGGGGCTGCTCATTTCCACGGTTACCCGAAATCAATTCGCCGCCAGCCAGGCTTGCCCTGATCGCGGCCTTTCTGCCGGCCTTTGAACTGTCCGGATTCATCTTCGAGATCGACAGCATGCCCCTCGCGATCCGGCTGGTCACCTATATTTTGCCGGCCCGCTACTTTGTCGCCTGTTTGCAAACCTTGTTTCTGGCCGGCGACGTCGGCGCAGTCCTCGTCCCGTCGACATTGGCCATGGCGCTGATCGCCGTCCTGTTGTTTGCGCTCCTTTGGCGGCTAACGCGGATGCGGTTGGAGTGAAAGGCTGCCCGCGCTCGCGCGGCGGATCGACTTATGTTGCAACGCATTCGCTCCCTAATCATCAAAGAGCTGCTCGCCATTTGGCGCGACCCGAAGAGCCGTCTCATCCTGATCTTCCCCCCTCTGTTCCAAATGCTCATATTCACTTTTGCGGCGACGCAGGACGTGAAGAACATCCGCATGGCGGTCCTGAATCGCGATTGGGGAACAAACTCGCGGGATCTGGTTGCGCGGTTCGAGGGCTCGCTTTACTTTACCGAAATTCATCATCTGACCAGCGAAGCGGAAATCGCCACGGCGATCGATTCGCGCAGCGTGCTGCTGGTGGTGAATATTCAGTCGGACTTTTCCCGCAAAGTGGCCGCCGGCGCAAACGGCCGCCGTGCAGTTGATCCTCGACGGCCGCCGCTCGAACGCGGCCCAAATCGTCGCCGGCTATGCGGCCGATATCGTGGCCCGCTACAACCAGGAACTGACCGCGACGCAGCGCATGCCGCCGCCGGCCAGCCTGGTGGTCGCGCGAATCTGGTTCAATCCGAACCAGGAAAGCACTTGGAATACGGTGCCCGCCCTGGTCGCCATTTTGACAACGCTGATGGGGCTGGTCGTCACGGCCCTTTCCGTGGCCCGGGAGCGTGAGCTGGGCACCTTCGAGCAATTAATGGTTTCGCCCCTCTCTCCGACCGAGATCATCATCGGCAAGACCGTGCCGGCGCTGCTGATCGGGCTGGGCGAGGCGACCGGCATGATCCTCGTGGGCGTGTTCGCTTTCGGCGTGCCGATGTCAGGATCGATACCGCTGTTATATCTGAGCATGATGGTGTACCTGTTCGCCGTAATCGGCGTGGGACTCTTCATTTCTTCGCTGGCCAAGACCCAGCAGCAGGCGATCCTGGGAGCGTTTGTCTTCATGGTGCCGGCGATGTTACTCTCCGGCTTTGCCAGCCCGATCGAAAACATGCCCGATTGGCTGCAAACGGTCACCCTTGCCAATCCGATCCGCTACTTCATCGTGATCGTGAAGGGCATTTTTCTGAAGGATTTGCCGGCCTCGCTGGTGGCCGAGAACCTGTGGCCGATGTGCATTATTGCGGCGGTTACGCTGTCGAGCGCGACGTGGTTATTTCGGCGACGGATGGAGTGAACCCTCTGGGCACGGGCGGGGTGGCCTACGCAAGCCTGCGGGCCGGAGCAACGTGGGCGCGCAAGCGACTGCTAGAAAATCGCTGGAGCGAGCCGATTGCCCAAGAAATAGGGCGAATTCCGGGCATCCGCCGCAGCCTTTGCGGCCTTTTTCAGGGTCCGGCGGACGGGCAGGGGGACTGTTTCCCGTCAGGGAATTCTCAGCTACAATGAAATTCCCGCCAACAGCGAACTCCCACCCTCGAGACCAATTCATGAGCAACATCCTCAGCCCAACGCTGGCTGCTCAATCGCCGTCATTTTCTGCGCGGAGTGGGCGCGACCATGGCGCTGCCGCTGCTGGACTGCCATGGTCCCCTTGCGGGCCGCCGCGGCCGCCGGCGCGATAAGCCGCGCCGCAGCGTGTTCGTTTACATTCCCAACGGCGTCAACGGCATGGCCTGGCAGGTCACGCAAGCCGGGCCGCGATTACGAACTGTCGCCGTCGCTGCAAGCCGCTGGAAAAGCATCGCGACGACTTCACCGTCTTCAGCGGGTTGCATCATCCGAACGGGCTCGGCCAGGCCCACGTCTGCGCCGACACCTGGCTCACCGGCGCGAAGATCGACGCCCAGAGCGCGCGGAAATACGAGAACACCGTTTCCGTGCGACCAACTGATGGCCGAAGTCACCGGCTCAGCACACGCGGTTTCCGTCGCTGGAGCTCTCGATCAGCTCCGGCACCGGGCGTCCGCTGAACTCGGCCACGCTGGCCTTTTCGCGCGACGGCGTGCCGTTGCCGGCCGAGGACAATCCGCGCCGCGATCTTCGAATCGCCTGTTCGGCGCAGGAGCCGGGCGGCATCGCCGCGCAACGGGCCCGCCTGGCCAAGCGCCGCAGCGTGCTGGATGCGGTGTTCGACGACGCCAATTCGCTGCGGCTGCGACCTGGGCAAGGACGACCGCACGAAGCTCGACGAATATCTGCACTCGGTCCGCGACGTCGAACAGCGGGCCGCCCGGCTCGATTCATGGCTGGACGTGCCCAAGCCCGACCGTCGACAAGAAGCTGGCCGCCCCGTTCCAACGCGACGTCTCCCGAAGCCGCAGGCCGGCGAATACTGGCGCACGATGTTCGACCTGATCGTGCTGGCCCTGCGGACCGACATGACCCGCGTCGTCACCTACATGAACGGCTCGCGAAGGCAACGGCCTGGCCATTCCGGAGATCGGCATCACGCAGGCGCGGCACAATCTGTCGCATCACAACGGCGACCCGCGTGGTGCTCGAGCGGCTGGCCAAGAGCGACGCCTTCATCATGCAGCAGTTCGCCCACTTCCTCGACCAGCTGCGCGCCGTGCAGGACGGCGGCGAACCGCTGCTCGACCGCACGATGGTCCTCTTCGGCAGCGGCATGAGCTACGGCCACAGCCACGCCAACAGCAACCTGCCCATCCTGCTGGCCGGCGGCCGCGGCCTCGGCCTCAAGCACGGCCAGCACATCGACTACAACAAGCCGCACGTCGGCGATTACACGCTCGAGCTACGACGAATGGCAGAGCCTGTGCGGCAAGCCCAAGGACGGCAACGCCCGCCTGAGCAACGTGATGCTCACGATGCTGCAAAAGATGGACGTGCACGCCGAGAAGTTCGTCGACAGCCTCGGCCCGGTTTCGGAGCTGGTGTGAGCCATGATGCCAGCACGCCTGCTGGGTTCTCGATGAGTCGCGATGCTGTCGATCGTTGGCGTCGTGGAGCCGTCGACTGCTGTGGCTTGCCGGCCGTCGATCGATGTGGCCGCCGAAGTCCGCCGCGAGCCGAAGCGTCCGAAGATCGACCCGCGCTATCCGTTTCGCACGGACTTCGCCAACGCGCACCTGCCCTGGTATCAGCCGAAGCCGGGCGAGTTTCCGCCGCATCATTCGGACCATCGCGTCAGCGGCGAACTGGTGAGCGCCGACTTCATCCATCGCACCGGCCAGTTCCGCACGAGCCAAGACCGGCGAGCTGGTGGACTTCACCATGCCGCCGTACGGCGCGGTCAATCTATCTGAACGCCGAAGCCGACCTGCGCGACGTGCCGCTGGGGACGTTCTTTCTGTTCTTCCTCAACCAGGACTCGCAAGGGCGGTTTTACCCGGCTGGCCACCATGCTGGATCAATACAGCATCGACGCCGGCCACAGCTTCTCCTATCGGCTCGACGAGCTCAAGCTCGGCGAAGGCAAGCTGCTGACCACCAAGCACAGCCTTCCCAAGAATCAGCCGGACCTGGGCAAGAAGGAACTGCTCGTCAACGACCAGACCCGCGTCTGGAAAGGTGATAAGCAGGTCAAGCTGAGCGATCTGGCCGTCGGCGACGAGTTGCTGTTCAACATCACCGGCAAAACGGCGCAAAGTCCGGGCCGTTTGCACCGATATTTGGGTCGGCGTCGACACCCACAAGCTCGCAACCGAGCAGCAGCGGCAAAAGCACGCCGCCTTCGTCAAGACGCGCGGCTTGCCTGGCTGGATCGACAAAACCGAAGGCAACAAGCTCACGGTCACGCTCTTCAGCGGCGACTGGCACAACTTCCAAGAAGGCTACCTGGGGGACATTCGCCGTCGGCAAAGAGATCAGCGTCGCCGTCGCCAACGAAGAGCTGCGCACCTGGAACCCGCCGACCGACAAGGAGAAAGCCTCGCTCCTGGAAATCCAAAAGGTCTCCGTGGATTGCTACGGCAGCAGCGGCGTGCGGCTGATCTTCAACGTGCGCGAACATGCTCGAAGGCTTTCGCAGGGGACGCGTCGTGCGCGTCTTCGGTCCCGGCTGGCCGATCAAGGATCAGTTCTACGGCGAAAGCCTGATGGGCTACGGTTACGCGCGATTGCAAACCGCCGAGATCGTGGAACTGACGCCCAAAGAGTATCCGGCGCAGTTTCCGTTCCGCACCGATTACGGCAACGAGCATCTGCCCTGGTATCAACTCCAGCCGGGCCAGGCTGCCGCCGCCGCTTCTCCGAGCACCTGGTCTTCGGCGAAGTCGTGAAGCTGGACTCGGCCACGCGCACGATTCAGTTCCGGCCCGACCGATTTCGACCGATGCGGGCGGTGAGTTGGTCGAGTCCACGCTGATTCCGGAGGGAGCGGTCAAGGTTCTCAATGCTGATGCCGAGTTGTCGGACCTGCCGCTGGGCTCGCGCTGCCGGTTCCATCTTTATCAGGACGAAAAGGGGCCTTCACCCGTGCCAGCCTGGTCAGCGACGAATTCAGCTACCTGGCCGGCAATGCGGTGACCTATCGCGTCGAAGCGCTCAAACTGGACGAAGGCAAACTGCACGTTGCCCGCCAGATTCCCGAGGTAAAGAACTACAACGGCGACATGGAACGGCCTCCCGACATCGGCCGCGACGAACTGCTGGTCAGCGCCGAAACGCGCGTCTGGAAAGGCGAAAAGCCGGCGAAGCTGACCGACCTGGCCCTCGGCGATGCGCTGCTGGTCAATCTCACTGGCGAACAACACGGACACGCCATCCCGCTGCACCGATATTTGGGTCGGGACGGACACGCACAAGCTCGTTACCGAACAGCAAAGCAAGAAGCACGCGCCGGCCAAGAAATAGAGTTAGAAAGAGCGTAAGAAGAAGCAAACCGGATGAAGTCAATGAAACGGATACTCCTCCTTTCCCTCCTGCTGCTATTCAGCGTTGCTGCGCCCGGCGGCTGCCGCGCCGCCGATCGTTGCCGCGGCGGCGCAGCCCGGCGCCGACAGTCTCGACAATGTGGTGAAGCCGTTTTTCGCGCAGCATTGCATGGCTTGTCACGGCGAGAAGAAGCAGAAGGGAGACCTGCGAGTCGATACGCTGGTGATCAACTTCGATTCTCCCAAGATCATGGGGCATTGGGAGGAGATCATGAATCGCATCAACTCGGGCGACATGCCTCCCGAGGAGCAGCCGCGCCCGAAGCCCGACGATAGTTGCCCGGGTAGCCGAATGGATCGCGGGCCAGCTTCACGATGCGGATGCTGCCGCGGCACTCGTCGAACGGCGAAAAAGTGGCCTTTCGCAAGCTCTCGCGCGAAGAGTACGCCAACACCATTCGCGACCTGCTGGGCGTCACCTTCGACGTCACCGATCCCACCGGCCTGCCGGAAGATCCCGGACTGGCAGGGTTTTCAGCGGATTGGTTCGGTCCTCACGCTGTCTCCCGGCGCATGTGGAGAAATATCTGGCGGCGGCGGAATTGGTGTTGAACGAGGCGTTGTCGCTCGGCCCGCAGCCGAAGCGCGAAGTCACGCACTGGACGCCGTTCGAATTGCGCGGCTGGAAAGGTTTCGAAAAGGAATATCAGGCCCGCGGCATCGCGGACAAAGTGCGCGTGGACCTGGTGCCCAACAACGGCGCCTTGGACGCTCGCAGTCTCAACATCAAAACGGCCGGCGATTACCTCGTGCGGGTGAAAGTCAGCGGTCTGCGCCCCGCCGGCGGGCCGCGCCGCGGCTGCGGCTGTATGCCGGCGACATCAGCCGGGTGCTCTTGGAGCAGGACGTGGAAGCGCCGGAGGACCAGCCGGTCACGATCGAGTTTCGCACCCATCTGCCCGTGGGCAATCATCCGATCCTCATCGTCAACGCCGTGCCCGGGCCCAATCCCGAAGCCCGCCGCTCGCGGGCCAGCGGCACGCCGAACGCCTTCACCAACTTGCAGAGCCGCGTTCCCTGGCAGATGAAGTTCACCGACGACGACGGCCAGCCGATCGTGCCGTTCCTGCTGCTCGACTACGTCGAATGGGAAGGGCCGATTCTGGAGTCCTGGCCGACCCCCGCGCACCAGCGGATCTTCTTCGGCGGCGAGCAGGCGACGAAGGATCTCGACTATGCGCGGCAAATCGTCGCGCGGTTCGCCGAGCGCGCCTGGCGCCGGCCCGTGCAACCGGCCGAGGTCGATCGTCTGGTGAAGCTCGTCGAGCAGGCGCAGCAGCTGGGCGACAACTTTCGAGACGTCGGTCGAAGACCGCGCTGCTGGCCGTCCTTTGCTCGAAGAGTTTTCTTGTATCTCGAAGAAGGCAAGTGCCACCGCGCCGTCTCGCGCGGCTCACGGATTGGGAGCTGGCCTCGCGGCTTGTCGTATTTCCTGTGGAGCAGCATGCCCGACCAGCGGCTGTTCGACCTGGCCCGCGCCGGCAAGCTGCACGAACCCGACACGCTCCGGGCCGAGGTGCGAGCGCATGCTGGCCGATCCCGAAGGCCGCCGAGTTCGCCGAGACGTTTCCGCACCAGTGGCTGCAACTGCGCAAGGTCGGCATGTTCGCGCCCGACAAGGTGCTCTATCCCGATTACGACGAGTATCTGGAAAAGAGCATGATCGCCGAGACCACCGGCTTCTTCCGCGAAGTGCTCACACGCAACGCCAGCCTGCGCGAGTTCCTCGATTCCGACTGGACGATGCTCAACGAACGCCTGGCCAACCACTACGGCATCGCCGGCGTGCAGCGGCGAAGCGATGCGGCGCGTGTCGCTCACGCCCGACGATCATCGCGGCGGCCTGCTCACGCAGGGGGCCATCCTCAGCCTCACGTCCGACGGCACGCGGCACCGGCCCGTGCATCGCGGCGTGTGGGTGCTGGAATCGATCATCGGCAAGGCGCCGCCGCCGCCGCCGGCGAACGTGCCGGCCCTCGACACGCCTGTCGCCGAACGCACCGAAGACCACGGTGCGCGAGAAGCTGGAACTGCACCGCTCCGATCCGAACTGCGCGGCCTGCCATCGCAAGATCGACCCGCTGGGCCTGGCCTTCGACAACTACGACGCCATCGGCCGCTGGCGCAACGTGGAGACCGTGCGCGACGGCATCGGCGACGATCCCAAGCTCGACCCCAGCGGCGAGCTCTACGACGGCCGCAAGTTCGCCGACGCCGCCGGCTTGAAGCGTCTGCTGCTCGACGACACCGACAAATTCGCCGCCGCCTTCACCGAGAAGCTGGCCACGTACGCCCTGCGCCGCGGCATGACCTTCTCCGACCGCGGCCGAGCTGAAACGCATCGCCGAGCAGGCCAAAGCGAACGACTACCAGCTCGGGTCGCTGATCGAGTCCCTCGTGACGAGCGAGATTTTCCTCAAACGTTAGTCGATTGCCGAGGAATTCCAGCGAGCTTTAGGACCGAAAGGACGATCAATGGATATTTTAACCGCATGCTAGACTTGTCCTAGTGCAGGTCAGAGCGTCGGAATGACTCATTTTGAAAGGACTCATGCCCTGATCGGCTATCGAATCCTTTTTTTCCACAAGACCTTGCTGCGCGACCCGCTTGCAACGCGATTGTATGGGAGAAGAAATGAGACGACGACGCTTCCTATTTTGGGTCGGCTTCGGACTCTTTAGTCTCGGCGAAAAGTTGCGCCGAGGGCCTCGACGCCTTGGCGGCGGCAACCATGCGTGTCGCCGAGCCCGCCACGCAACCGGCGACGCCGACACATTGGAGGGCTGAGAGCAACGCGACGTGGCGCTGGTATGAACGAGAGAATTTGGTCAACGGTCAATGGACGTTGACCGGGATCACGACGCCGATTCACAAGAAGACCGGCCAGCCTTACACCGGGCATGGCGGTTACCTCGACGAAAACCTGGTGCCGGCCGAAATTCGCGGCGGCGATCAGGAGGGGAGCGATAAGCTCTCGGTGCCGGCGACTGCGGAGCCAGGCGACGGGCAACCCGACGCGGCTCGCAGGTGCAACACGGACGCCCGCCAAGCAAGTGGCTGCGGAGCCTCCACGCCGATGAACTGCGCATTTGGCTCAAGACGATTGATGTCCCCGAGGCCGGCGTGATGGGCATGACGTACTGGGAGCATCTGACGCGGGACCATTCTTTCGATCCCAAAAACATCGCGGGCCTGACGATTGCGGAGCAAGCCAAGCTGCACGGCGCGGCCCACCATGGCTACTGAGACGAATCGATGACAAACGGTTTGCAAGCGAAGGCCGGCCGCCGGTTCCAGACGTGGCTGGCGTGCGGACTGCTGGCCTGGCCGGCGGGTTTTCTTGCCGGATGCTCGAGACCGGCCTCGCACACGAACTTGCAGCCGGCGGAAGCGAGTCTGGCCGAGCAATTGCGCGCGATCCGCGAGGGCCAAAGCGATGAGGTTCGCCTCGAGTTTACGGTCCTCGGCGACGATGGGCTTAGGCAACTGCATGACCTGCCCGGGCTGAAGAAATTGATCCTCGAACGGGCGACGGTGACCGACGACGGCCTCGCGCAACTCAAGACGCTGCCGGCACTGGAGGAAGTACGGATCATCGGCGGGCACGTCGGCCATTCGGGACTTGCCCGGTTGTGCGGCTTCAAGACCTTGCACCGGCTTAACCTGCCTGAGAGCCAGATAAACGACGATGGGCTCGAAGCGCTCCGCCAACTCCCCGACCTTGTGCAATTGCGACTCGGCAGCCGGCAAGTCACCGACGCGGGCATGGACCATGTGGCTAAGTTGGTGAATCTGCGGTTTCTGCACCTGATCAACATGCCGCTCACCGATGCCGGGCTTGCCAGGCTGCAGGGAATGAAGCGGCTGGAGTCGTTCTATCTCGATGGGGCCGACGGCGTCACCGACGAAGGTCTTGACCGGTTGTTGACGGCACTCCCCAATGTCCATTTCCATCGCGACCAGCAACATCGTCCTGGCGACCCCAACGCCGACAATCACGACCGACATGACGATAGTGACCATCATCCCAGGGGGCAGGATCATCACGACCAGGGAGCGAAGTAGTCTGTCCGTGCAGAGGCAAGTGCAGCCGCGGCGCTGACGGAGGCAGAAGAAATGGGTGGCCAGCGGGCCGCCGAGCGATTAGGATAGCGATCAGTCTTTTTCCGTCGATTTACCGATTGCGACGGTTCGCAGATCCACCCGAGGCCACTCCCCAGTCGCCTTCCCGCCGGAGCCATTCAATTATGAACGCCCACAAGTTGCTATTACCCCTCACGCTTGCGCTCCTTTTGACCGCCTCGGCCTTTGGCTATCTGAGGCTCGCCGGGCCCGGCATCGACATGACCACGGCCGCCGGGGCGTTTCTGGCCATGCTCACCGATCAACAGCGGGGCACGGCTCAAATGGACTACGCAACCCCGCAGCGCAGTCAAATGGCATTTCATTCCGCTGGCCGAGCGAAAGGGACTGCAAATCAAGGAGATGAATCAGCCCCCAGCGTGCTGCGGCCTTGGCTTTGCTGCGCACCGCTCTAAGCGAAGTGGGCTACGGCAAGGCTACTCAAATCATGGCCCTTGAGGGCATCCTGAAGGAGCTGGAAAAAAGCCGCGTCGGCGGCCCCATCCGCGATACGGAGCGGTATTACTTTACCCTGTTCGGCAAGCCGACGGACGAAAGCCGTTGGGGGCTGAGCGTCGAGGGGCATCATCTGTCGCTCAATTTCGTCGTCGATCAGGGGCGCGTTGTGTCGTCGACACCGACCTTTTTCGGAGATAATCCGGCCGATGTGAAGGCCGATTTCGGCGAGGTGAAGAAGGGGACTCGCGTGCTGGCCAAGGAAGAAGATCTGGCGTTCCAATTGATCCAGTCATGCTCGCCGGAGCAGCGTTCCAAAGTACTGATCGACGCCAAGCGCCAAAAGATATCCGCGCTGCTGGCGAAGCGCAACCGCCGACGGATCCGCCGGCGGGAATCTCGGCCCGCGAACTGTCCAAGCAGCAATTCGCCCTGTTGCGGCAACTGATCGAACTCTACGCCGGCAATCTGCCGTCGGAAGTTGCCGCGGCGCGGATGGCCGCGATCGAAGGTGGCAATTACGACAACGTCTACTTTGCCTGGGCAGGCGCCGATAAGCCGGGCGTCGGCCATTCTTACCGCGTTCAGGGGCCGACCTTTCTGATCGAGCTGAACAACACGCAGCCTGACGCCTCGGGCAATATCGCAAACCACGTTCATAGCGTGTGGCGCGACATGGCTGGCGATTTCGCGCTGCCGATCGGCAAGTAAAGCCGCGGCATGGGGTTACGCGTTTGAGTCTGCAAGAAGCAGAAGACTCGTCACGGTCAAAATGGATCGCGGGCGGATTGCCGCCACTTTCTTGCGCGTCGGCCGGCAGACTCACCCGCGCGTTGAGGATAGGCGACCTTTCCGGGCCGGAATCTTCGGCAATCGACTCGAACGTTTGCGGACGCGGGTATTGGCCTGGAACCGTTCGATGCCTAAGCCGTGTGAGCGTCAGATTGGTGGTGAGTTTGGGTTAATTGGGGTGGCCGCGCCAGAATGCCTCCCATTGACCGGGTTCGCTCAGGTAGAGGGCGCGAAGATGGCAGACCGCGTCGGAGCCATCCTCGCCCCAACGCATGCCGCCGCCTTTGAGGCGATTGCCCACTACGGTCTTGCAGGCGCTTTCCACGGGTCCTGAGCCGATTTGCCAACCGTTCGCCACGTAGCGAGGGTAGTCCATTCGGTGTTTCTGATTTTGGAAGTAGCCTGCGTGTTCGGCGTGCGCTTGCCGGGCAGCGGCGGAGCAATTGCTCAAATCCAAAGCTTGTAACTCCCCCAACAACGCCTCGCCACCCTCATGTTTCAGCCGATGGCACCAGCCAGCCACAACGTTCTTGCGTTGGTCCTCGTCGTCGTACAAGGCCAACCCAAGTTCCGTCAGGTGCTCCGAAGCATGCCAGAAATCCAGAATGCATTCTGCGCGCGGAAAGTTCTTGCGAAAGAATTCCTCCAAGCCATTGCCGCCATCAGAGAGAGCGATCTGTTGCTCCGCTTCGTCCCAGCCGACTTGGGCCGCTTGTCGACGCAACTCCCTTCCCAAGTCGTCGAACGAATAAAAACCCGCTAAATATCGCATTTGATGCGGTTTGACGGGCCGATCGTCGAACTCGCTGGACGGATTGTAGATCATGCCCACGTTGACCATGCGGCCCTGGGCACGGGCACCATCTTCGCCTTGCTGCGGCACGCCCGTGGCGTCGGAGGCGACATAAGCGCACGTGCAACCGCGTGCATCGCGATGCCAGTCCCAGTGCTGATTTTCACCGAAAGTTACCTTCTCCGCGAGCAACCGTGCCAAACGTTCGCCGGCCTCTTCCGTGACGCGTTCCACAGTCGATTCGCTAAACCGTAGTCCACACAACTTCTGCAAAGTAACCTCGCTGGCTTGAGCAAAGCTCGTTTGCACTCCGGCGATGCTGGCCACTTCAGCGGCCGCTGGCGTGAGGTGCGAAGCATTCAAGCCCAAGCTATTGTCCCGCGGGAAGTGCCCCTGCCGACATGCCCGGCAATGGTAATAATGCCGCCGCACGTGCAGGGGCCCCAGCAGGCTGTCGATCCTTTTTTCCCGCAGCCCGACACAACGCGCATCCCCGCCACAATATGGACAAACGCAGCTAGCTCCTTCGTATCCGTCCCTTTTTTTGCCGCTCATCCGCGGCCGCTTCCAGGGCGTGCGCTCCCAAGGCATGCACACGATCGCGCAATTCGAACTCCGTTTTTCCGAACAAGGGCGAGTCATCCGTGCCGGCCAGCACCTTGGCCATCCGTCGCAATTCGTCGTCGGCCAGTGCCCCTAAACGCTCGTAAATCCGCTGCTCCTCGGCGTTCAATTCCAACGGTTCCCGTTTCGAACGTTCCATAAATCCCTCCTTGATCGGCGGAAAATAGGCAATCTCGAACCACCGACTACCAGCAGAGCAGATTTTCCACCTACTTTCGAGACGCTCACACGCCTAAGCCCTCTGGGAAAGATTCGGTTAGAGCTTTCAACGGCCGTGATTTATGATGTGGGTGACTCCCTCTGCGCAAACCGGCGCCAGATTCTCCCATTACCGGCGGATGGGCTCATGCAGTTCTCGATCGCACGCGTTGCAGCGTTCTGGTGCCTTGCGTTGTGCGCCGCGTCGGCAGGCGCCGGCCAATCGCCTCCCTCGGCGTTCCGGAAGTTTGCGGCGCAGTACTGCGCCGAGTGTCATAGTGCCGATCCTCGCGAAGGGGGACTCGATCTCGCGTCGTTTGCCTGGCAGCCCACCGAGCCGACCAACTTCGACCGTTGGGTCAAAATCTTCGATCAAGTCGAAAAGGGCGAAATGCCGCCGGCTTCGGAAACTCGCCCACCTCGGCAGGCTCAAACCGCTGCCCTCGAAGCGCTTGGCAGCGCATTGCGGGCGGTCAATCGTGCCGCGCAGCAGCAAAACGGCCGAGTCATTTTGCGACGCCTCAACCGGGTGGAGTACGAGAACACCATGCACGGCCTGCTCGGCATCGATACACCGTTGCGCGAGATTTTGCCCGAGGACACGCCCCTTGAAGGCTTTGACACCGTGGCAGATGGCCTGCGGCTGTCGCCGTTGCACCTGGAAAAGTACCTCGAAGCGGCCGACGTGGCGCTTGACGCGGCAATTTGCTTGTCGCGCGCACCGGAGCGTTTGACCAAACGCTTCCCGCTGCAAGGAACAGGACGGAATTCTCAAGAACCTGCCCAGCGAGCACGCCATGTGCCGCGAACTGCCCGATGCGGTGGTGTTGTTCTCCGACGCCTCGTACATCACCAAGGTGCATGGCTTGAACTTGCAGCACACGGGCATGTATCGGCTGCGCGCCTCGGGATGGGCCTTTCAAAGCCAGCGGCCGGTGGTGCTGCGCATCTATGCCGGCGATTATCGCCGCGGGACGACGTCGATTGCTGGGCTACTTCGACATGCCGATCGACAAGCCGCACGAAGTGGAAATGGTCGTTCGGCTCAACGCCGGGGAATACCTGTATCCTGCGCCGGACGACCTGGAACTGTCGGCCGATGGCCAAGGCTTGTACAAAATCGGCGGCCAGAATTTCACCGGCGCGGGTTGGCGCTGCAGTGGATCGAAATCGACGGGCCGCTGGTTGATACGTGGCCGCCGGCAATGCTCCAGCAGCTCTTCCCGGGCGTGTCGATTGAGCCGTTGTCGCGGGTCATCCTCGAACGGAACAAATGGAACCGCAAGGCGCCAATCAGCGAGCTCGTCTCTGCCGACGCCAAAGCCGACCTGCGGCGCGTGATCGAGCGATTTGCCACGCGCGCCTTCCGGCGGCCGCTCGAACCGGGCGAAGTCGACGGCCTGGTGCAGTTGGCCGGCGCAGCGGTCGACGCCCAAAAATCGTTTGAAGAAGCGGCTCGCATCGGCTTCCGCGCGGTCCTCGCCTCGCCGCAGTTTTTGATGTTCGACGAGCGGCCGGGCAAGCTGAGCGACTATGCGCTTGCTTCACGATTGTCGTATTTCTTGTGGAGCACGCTGCCCGACGACGAGTTGCTGGCCCTGGCGGCCGAGAACAAACTGTCGCAGCCGACGGTATTGCGGGCCCAGTTCGAGCGGATGCTCGGCAGCAGCAAGTCGCGAGCACTGGTCGAGAATTTCGTAGGGCAATGGCTCGAACTGCGTAACATCGACGCTACCACGCCCGATCGCCGGCTGTATCCCGAGTTCGACGAACTGCTCAAACTGTCGATGGTGCTGGAAACCGAAGAATTCTTTCGAACGCTTGCTGGCCGACGACCTGAGCGTGACGAATCTGATCCACTCCGATTTCGCCATCCTCAATCGCCGGCTGGCCGAGCATTACGGCATTGAAGGCGTGCAGGGGGAACAGTTTCGGCGGGTCACGCTGTCGGCCAACTCGCACCGCGGCGGCTTGCTGACCCAGGCCAGCGTGTTGAAAGTGACGGCCAACGGCACGGTCACCTCGCCGGTGCTGCGCGGCGCGTGGGTGATGAAACACTTGCTGGGGCAGCCTCCTTTGCCGCCGCCGGCCGACGTCGGATCGATCGAGCCCGACACGCGCGGAGCGACCACCATTCGCGAGCAACTAGCGGCGCATCGCAACTCGGCGACGTGCGCAGCTTGCCACCGCACGATCGATCCGCCCGGCTTTGCGCTCGAATCGTTCGACGTGATTGGCGGCTGGCGCGAGCGCTACCGTTCGCAAGACCGCGGCGACCGTCCCCAGTACAAGCTGCGCGGCCGGTCGATTCACGAATACAAACTGGGGCCCACAGTCGACGCCAGCGGCGAACTGGCAGGCGGTCAGACGTTCGAGAACATCGACGATTTCAAGCAACTGTTGCTTGCACAGAAAGACCAGGTTGCTCGAGCTTTGGTGCGCAACCTGCTGGTGTACGGCACCGGGGCCGGCATCCAGTTTGCCGACCGCGACGAAGTCGAAGCGATTTTGGCGCGCGCCGAGCACGCGATTACCGTTTGCGCAGCTTGCTTCATGAGGTTGTCCAGTCGTCCACGTTTCAAACCAAGTGACCCATCGCCAACCCGGTGCAGAACACAACCGCATCGTTCGAGGACCATCGCCATGCCCAACCCCATGTTACGCCGCACGTTCTTACGCGCCAGCGGAGTGGCCTTGGCGCTGCCTGCACTCGATGCGATGCTGCCGCGCAGCGCGTGGGGTGCCGCGGCCGAGGCTGCGGTCCCGCGGCGGAGCGTGTTTATTTGCACCAGCCTGGGGCTGCACGGTCCGCACCTGTTTCCTCAACAAATGGGCCGCGATTACGAGCTGACCCCCTACCTCGATTTGCTCCAGGAACATCGTGCCGACTTCACCGTGTTTTCCGGCTTGTCGCATCCCGATCAGGCAGGCGCCAACGGCCATTCGTCGGAAATGACCTGGCTGACGTCGTCCAGAAACCCCGGACTGGGCGGATTTCGCAATAGCTTGTCGGTCGATCAGTTGATTGCCGAGAAGATCGGCTTTGAGACGCGTTATCCTTCGCTGATCTTAAGCACGAGCGGACAAACGAGCCAATCGTACACGCGCAGCGGCGTGATGATTCCAGCCGACACGCAGCCGTCTCGGGTCTTTGCCAAGCTGTTTCTCGACGGCACGCCGTCGGAGATCAAGTCGCAAACCGAGAAGCTGCGCCAGGGACGCAGCATTCTCGATGCGGTGAACGAGGAGGCCCGCCGCTTCGAACGCCGCGTGGGTGCCGCCGACCGCCAGAAGCTGGCCGAATACTTCAGCTCGGTCCGCGAGATGGAGCAGCGCCTGGCCAAAGCCGAAGAGTGGGCACAACGGCCCAAGCCCAAGGTCGAGGCTGCGCCTCCGCAAGACATCAACAACGCGTCCGATCTGATCGGCCGGATGCAACTGCTGCTCGATCTGATTCCCCTGACGCTGCAAACCGATTCGACGCGCTCGGTGGCCGTGCTGGTGCAGGGGCGCAACGACCTGGTTCCCGTGCCGGGCGTGACGATCGATCATCATAACCTGTCGCATCACGGCCAGGATCCGGAAAAGATTGCGCAGTTGAAACTCATCGAGTCGGAATTGTTCAAGAGCTTTGGCCGACTGCTCGGCGCCATGGCCGCCCAACGCGAAGCCGGTGCGCGACTGCTCGACAATACAGTCATCTTGTTTGGCAGCAACCTGGGGAACGCCAACTCGCACGACTGGCACAACCTGCCGGTGATTCTGGCCGGCGGCGGCTTCAAACATGGCCAGCACGTGGCCTACGATGCGAAGCACAACACGCCGCTGAGCAACTTGTTTGTGACCATGTTGCAACGGATGGGGCTGGAGATCGATCGCTTTGGCAGCAGTACCAGCACGCTGACTGAGATTGTTTAGGAGTCTTATGGGTCGCCGAACAAAACGGAGAGATTTGCCATGAAGTACGAACGACGAACGGTGATCGGCCGGCGAGGCTTTTTGGGATCCGCCGTCGCGTTGGGTGCGGCGATGATGGCCCGTCCCCTCGGCGCTGCCGAGCCGCCGCCGCCGATTGATCCACGGGCGACCTCGGGCGACTCGGTGGAACCGAACTGGGCCGAGCGGCTGTCGATTTCCGTTGGACCGAAACAGGCCGACCTCGTCGGCGATAATGAGAAGGTCCTTCAGGCCGCGGTTGATTATGTGGCCCGGCTCGGCGGCGGCACCGTGGAGATCTTGCCCGGCACATATCGGTTGCGCAATGCAGTCTACCTGGCGTCGAAGGTGCGATTGCTGGGCCACGGTACCGACACGATTTTGGTCAAGGAGCCCAGCGTCACCACGAAACTGGCCGACGACAGCGACTGGTTCGACCAGGAAATCACGCTGGCCGACGCATCGGGCTTCCGCCTCGGCGACGGCGTCTGCCTGCGCACCAAGAACACGAACAACGGCGCCAACGTCGTCCTTAAACGCACGCTGGTGGCCCGCAACGGCAACCGGTTTAGGCTCGATCGTGCCCTGCGCGACAACTTTTGGCTGGCCGGCGACAGCAGTTGCGCGACGCTGTTTCCAATCCTCAGCGGCGAACAGATCTCCGACGTGACGATCGAGAACCTGGCCCTCGACGGCAACAAGGAACAGAACGAACTGCTCGACGGCAACCATGCGGGCTGCATTTTCGCGCAAGACTGCTCCCGGATCACGGCCCGCAACGTCACGGCCCGCAACTATCGCGGCGACGGCATTAGTTGGCAGATCTGCCACGATGTGCTGGTCGAGAACTGCCACATACACGACAACGTCAACCTGGGCTTGCACCCTGGTTCTGGCTCGCAGCGGCCGGTGATCCGCAACAATCGTCTGGAACGCAATCAGATCGGCATCTTCTTCTGCTGGGGTGTGAAGTACGGGCTGGCCGAAAAGAACGTCGTTCGCGACGCGGGGCATTACGGTGTGTCGATCGGTCACCACGACACGGAAAACCTGATCTGCGGCAACGAAATCGTTGGCAGCGGCAAAGCGGGCGTGATCTTTCGGCCGGAGCGGGGGCAGGGCTTCGCCCCGCATCGTAACCGCCTGGAGGCCAACCGCATCGTCGACAGCGGTCCGGCTGACGGGATCGCCGTAGACGTGCAGGGCCAAACCGAGGCCGTGACGATCACCGACAATGAAATCCGCGAAACGCGGGGTTCGGAAAAGCGCGTCGGCATCCGGTTGGGCCCTGAGACCCGTGATATCCGGCTGGACGACAACCGCATTGAGGGCTTCGCTGAAGCAATCCGGCGGTAGGGCTGCTTATTGGTACGCAAGTCGCGCTAAGGAATCACGGTCATGCAACTCGCCTTGTTCTCGGTAAGTTACGCGGGCTTGTGGGGGCAGGCATCGCTCGACTTGCGAACCTTCATACGTCGCGCGGCGGAATTGAATTTCGACGCGGTGATGCTGGCGGGCAAGCGGCCGCACCTCTCGCCGCTCGATGCCGACGAGGCGCTTTTGGCCGGATTGCGCGACGAATTGCAGACGACGGGATTAACGTGTCCGGTGATCGGAGCCTATGTCGATCTCGGGGCGACCGTGGCGGCCGAAGTGCCCGTACTGGAAATGCAGATTGCCTACGTCGAGTCATTGTGTCGGCTTGGCCGGCAGCTTGGCGCGAGCATCGTTCGCGTGTTCACAAGCTACGAGTCCGCCGGGCAACCGCCGCATGCGCTCTGGCAACGGACGGTGGCCGGGCTGCGCGAAATGTGCGATCGTGCCGCCAATCAAGGCATGACCATCGCGGTGCAGAACCATCACGATCTGGCCGTCGATACACGGTCGCTGTTGGAACTGCTCGCGGATATCGACCGTCCCAACTGCAAACTGGGCTTCGATGCCTGGTCGCCAGCCTTGCGAGGTGAAAACCTATATGAGTCGGCCCGAGAGGCGGCTCCCCACACCGCCATTACCACCAACGCCGATTACATCCGCCTGCCGCGCTATCGCTACCGACCCGAACTCATCAATTACGAGCCTGGCCTGCCTGACCTCGTCCGGGCAGTGCCGTTTGGCACGGGTTTCATCGACTACGCCGCCTTCTTTACCGGCCTGCGCGACGGCGGTTTCGCGGGCCTCGCGACCTACGAAATGTGTTCCCCCCTCCGCGGCGGCGGTACGCCCGACAATCTCGACCACTGCGCCCGCACCTACCTCGCTTGGATGCGCGAGCACGGCTTTCGGTAAGCGATCGGTGCCGCCAGGACATTAGCGATGGGCGCAAGCCTATGCAGGGATGCTTGCTTGATTTCGAATACCTCAACACCTGGGCCAAGGGCCAGACCGAGCACGAACCGCTAAAGCCTTGCAAACCATACCAGCTTGCGCCGCCATGAAGGACGGCTGGATCGAGGCCGAGTTGAGCAAGTTGACTCACGGCAGCCTCTGACGGCGTTAGGCATGGGTATGGTTGGCACGGAAGTTCATGCCGCCGGTTTAATGCTTATTTCGTCAATCGCATCACGACGATACAGGAGATGACGCAAGTACCGATACGAAAAAGCGAGCGATTCGGAAGGAAGGGCGACCTCATGGGGGTTATGACACGTAAAGCGGGCGAAGACTTCATTATCACGTCGGATCGTATTGCTGGCGAACTTCCGATTAGCCGAGCGCCGAAAAGACGGGCGTCCGAGGTGTACCAGGTCTGGACCGACAACGGGTGGTCAGAGACTATGACCGACGCCAAGATCTTTAAGGCAATCGGTGTAGCCGACGAGTACATCCGGGCGAATTACGCTCGGGTGATGGGGTGACCCGTCCGCAGGTTTCGACCTGCCAGTCTTCAGTCGGCTTTTTCTGGCGTGCCGGGCTGGGCCTTTCTTCACGCGGGCTTGGAGATGCCAAGCCGCCGGCTGTTGGATTTAAGATTTAATCCGACGGCCATGCACTCGTGCTTTGATGAGCACGGCACTTCCATTTACATCGCCTATCCCAGACAATGCCGTCGGCGATGCACAACATGAATCAACCAATGGTAACAGAATCTCCGCACTTTTCAGAGCAACCTCCACAGGCTATGAAGCGTCGACAGTTTCTTCACACGAGCGCAGGCATGCTTAAGCGCGACCCTGCTCGGGGCCTCCGGCTTCTGGCACCAGCCTTTGGAATTGCCGGCCGATCACCGAGACGTGGCGCAGCGGAGGCGGAGACGCATTGTGGTGCAGCACGATGCGAATGATGTCTTGATGCGTTACTGGAAACTTCGCCCGAATGGCAATGCGTCGTTCGACCGCTTTCGCGATGCGCTGTTCTCCTATGTCGACGAGCCGGGCAGCCAGATTGATGCCATCTGGTGGGACATTGCCGGCAGCCCCTTGGGTTCCGCTTATCCGAGCAAGGTGTTGCCGCCGGTGGATCATCCACTGGTCGCAGCAATGGCTCCGTGACGGCGTGGATTGGGTCGAGCAACTGGTCAACGAAACGCGCCGACGCAAGCTAGAGGTCTTTTGGAACCACCGCATCAGCGAAGTCGAATTCCTGCCCGAAGGCGGGCTGTCGAAGCTGCCCCATCCGCTCAAGGTGGAGCATCCCGACTGGGTCGTCCCGACTTCCTGGTGGCCGCAGGGCATGTGGAATCTTGCGGCCGAAGGACTGCGCGAACACAAAGTCGCGATCCTGCGCGAACTGGCGACGCGTTACGATCTGGACGGGATTCAGATTGATTTCTCGCGGCACGTACCGTGCCTGCCCGTGGGCCGGCAGTGGGAGCTTCGCGAGCACGTCACCCAATTCATGCGCATGGTCCGGCAAATGTTGCTCGAAGTCGCCCGCGCAGCGGCAGACGCCCGCTGCTGCTGGCGGCGAAAGTGCCGCAGAATCTCCCGGGCTGCGGCGTGGACGGGTTCGATGTGCGCGCCTGGGCGGAGCAGCGCCTGGTGGACGTGCTCACGCTGGGCTCGCGCTCGATGGACGTGGACGTGGAAGGCATCCGCGCGGCGGTCGGCAGCGATATTCAGCTTCAGCCCTGCTTCGACGATCATCACGCCACCGATGGCTACCGCTACGGGCCGATTGAGTTCTTGCGAGGCGTCTTTGCGAACCACTTCCAGCGTGGGGCCAACAGCGTGGTGACCTTCAACTGGTCGATCGGCAGGCCCGAAGTGGCGAAATCCGTCGGCGCGGAAATCGGCCCCCTCGCGCATCAAGCCGCCTACCAGGAAGTGGGCGATTTGCAGACTCTGGCGGGCAAGGACAAATTCTTCGCCGTCGAGCGACGCGGCGGTTATCCGTGGGCCGATGGCTTCTTCAATCGGAACGACACGGCGCCGCTGCCCTTGCAGCTCTCCGATGACGGGCGCAGTCACCAAACTCGCCCTGCACATCAGCGATGCGCCCACTGACCGCGAACGTCAGCCTCACGCTCCGTTGCATTTTGTTTCAGGCGGGCGAGGGCGACACGTTCGAACTGCGTCTGAACGGCGCGGCCTTGCCCGTGACAAGCGCGACCCGCAGTGGAAGGACGCACAAATCTTTTCTCCCAAGCCTCAGCCCATCTCCGGCTACAAGCCCTACCCGATCGACCCCCAGCAACGCCTGCTGCGGCTTGATTGCGCCGTTTCCCGCGAAGGATGGCGGCAGGGTCTGAACCAAGTTGAGATTCGCATCTCCGCCCGTGGTCAATCCTCGCCGAAGTCCATCGTCCAACTCGAAAAGCTGGAGGCGCATCTGACCAGGTCGTCCAATAACTAGACAAACCCTGCCCGCCAGCCGCGCTGATTTACCGTGCTGGGCCTGGCGGATTGCACCGCGATGTTTAGTCGACTATCGCCTGTTCGATCGCTTCGGCAGGCGCAAATCTGCTCCGTCGAACAGCAGCGGCTGACGGCGCGGGCTCGGTTATTTCCCCGAGCCGCTGGGGAGCCGGAAGTTTTGCGGTTCGATTTCGTCCGTCACTCGTCCATTGACTACGATGAAAACAATGTCCTTCTTGTATTTCAGCTTGCCGTTCGTCGTGACGTGTGCCCGTATTACGACACCATTGCCCGGAATCTTGACGCCGTTCGTCGTGGTGCAGCCTTTTGCCATGCCCTCCCCGTGCCACGAATCGAACTTGGCCTTGGGCATGTTATTGCCGATGTAGGTCAACACGGACTGCCGCTCCGCGGAGTAATCTCGCTTCCTGCCGGTAAAAAAGTACAGGCTGGCAAAGATGACAACCGCCGCGATCGCAATCCTCGGGGCCAACAACTTCAGGTTCACTCCTGCCGGTTTTTCTTTGCCCGCCGATTTGGATTTCTCGCTGGGTTTCTTCTTGCCGTCGCTCTTGGGACTGGCAGGGGCCTTGGTCTTGGGCGTGGCGGTGGCTTTAGTCTTGCTCCGCGGCGAACGTCGTGAAGCAGTGGCGGTGGCTACTCTCTTTTCAGACGCCGTCCTCGCATCCGGGAATTGAAAGTCACTCTCGCAATGCGGGCAGGTGGCCGCGGAACCGGCCAGCGATGGGTCGTTTTCGATGGGTTGGGAACAGTGCGGGCAGGCGACGTGCGGCATTGGTACATTCCCCGGGGAAATTGAGCACATTTACCGGTCATCTTCTTGATGCATGCGGGCGGCCCGCATGTTTTGCGCAGCTAAAACACCCCAGACTGTGCGCCCTGAAGAATCGCCGACGGTCACAGAATGGACCGTTCGCCGCAGTCGCGGGCTAATTCGCCGTCGGGGCCGGCTGTACCGCCCCTTTCGCGGACTGTTGATTGGCCAGATTCTTGCGGAACGCCTCCTCCTTTTGTTCGACGTAGTCGCGGTAGCCGGCCGGATCGATGAACGGGTTCGACCCGTCTTTGCGCTGCAACCGTTCGTATTTGGCGAGCATGCCGTAGTAGTTGCCATGGGCACCGAGAAACACGTCGCACGGCAGCGATTTGAGAATTTTGAACGTGCTCGCGAAGTCGTCGGCAATCTCTGGATACTCGCGATTGTCGACGAGTCGGTAGCCCTGGTTGACATTCGGGCTGCCGATCACGACGACGTTGACCAGTTTGTCTCCCTCGGTCGCGCACCACACCCAAGTGGTGCAGCCCCGCGTGTGGCCGGGAGTCCGTCGCGCTATCAGCGTCGTACCGCCGAGCTTCACCTCGTCGCCGTCTTTGAGCACCCGATCGACACCGCACGCCGTCCAGCGGTGGTCTCCGTAGAGATACTGTCCTTCACCCCCCGAGGCGATTGCGACGTCGTCGCCTTGCATGACGAACACCTTGGCCCCGGTCGCTTCCTTTATCAGCGAGTGGCCGGCGACATGATCGTTGTGCGCATGGCTGGCGAGCAGAATCTTCACGTCGCGCATTTTGAAACCGAGCGACTCGACTGCCGCGCGAATCAGCGGCACCGTCTCTTCGAAACTGCTGTTGATGAGCATGTGCCCTTCGGGCGTCGTGATAAGAAAGCTGGCCAGTTCCTTCGAGCCGACGTAATATACGTTGTCGACCACGCGATGGGCCGGCAACGGCTCGTCAGCCGCTGCTTGCGGTGGTTCCACGAGGAAGAGCGGTACAACAACCAGCGTGGCGGCTCGCCATGACGACATCGTGAACATAAGTGAACCTAGGACAGGGCAATCCTCGGCCTGCCGCCCGGGGCTCGGGGGCTTCGGCCAGCATTACTTTTCGCCCAATTTGTCGCCCGACTTTTCGCCTCGATCGAATCGCAGCACGCGGCCGAACTGATTGAACTCGGTCACGAAAATGTTGCCCGCGCGGTCGAAATCGATGCCGTGGGGCGCGGTAAAGATGCCGGTGTCGCCAGTCGGCCGGTTTGACCTGATTCGTGGCCGTTTGCTCTTTCACCGGATTGGCTCCGAACGTCTTGACGGTCTTTCCCTCTTTGTCGAGCAGGCTGACGCGCCCTTCGATTTCGGCCACGGCGGCCCAATCGCCAAAAACGGCGACGGCCGCAGGACGCTTCATATCGGGAATCACGCGAGCACGTCGCCATCGAGCGACAGTTGAACCACGCGGCGATTTTCACGATCGCAGCACAAAATCCGCGGCGGATCAAATCGTGTGTCGATGGCAATCTTGTGGTTCGTCTTGAAGCCGTACGGAGCCGACCTTGCCACCGAAGCTCTTGAGGTACTTGCCTTGCGTGTCGAAGCTGTGGATGTAGTCGCTGCTGTAACCGTCGACGGCGAAGATCCGGCCGTCCGGCGCTACGTCGACGGCGGTCAATCGCAGCCCCGGTTTACCATCCTTTTGCTTGTTGACAAAGGACTCGGGAATCGACGAGCCCTCGATCGTGAGCACTACCTTGCCGTCGAGCTGCATCTTGAGAATCGATTGCCCACCGACGCGAGCGCCGTAAATGAACTCGCCGTCGCTCCCGCGATGAATGACGAAACCGTGAAAATCATTCGGTGCGTCGGGCACATTGCGAAGGTATTTTCCGTCGGCGCCATACACCTGGATGCCGGCACGCGGGCCGCTGAGGATGCTCACGTACACCTCGCCCGTCGAGCTGACGGCGACATCCCCGTGGGCCGGGCCGATGGTTTCCATCTGCGACGATGGCTGGAGCCACCCTTCGACGGCGTTGAACTCGGGTTCGACTCCGTAGGCCAAAACGCCGAGGCACAAAGATGCGGCGAACGAATAGAGCAGGATTTTCATGCGGTTGGTTCCTGAATGAAATAAAGGCGAGCAACGCAAGCCTGGGAATCTCCGGGCGGGCCGAGCTTCACTTTTCGAGACCTGCCTGGGAGAGGACTTCTTTCACGTCGATCCCCTTGCCGCGGAGCTTCTGGGCAATGGCCAGCGCGACTTGAGTGGCCTCTTCCTTCAGTTCGGGAAGCTGCCTGGCTTTGATGGCCAGTTTGAGGGCTTCCATGCTCGGCTTGGTTTTCAGCACGTCCAGCACCAGCTTCTGCTCGGCCGTTTGATGCGAGGCGTCCAGCGCCTTCTGGCACATCTCGGCGCGCTGTTGGTCTGGCATGACGAACTGCCGCGCGATGCGGATGTAACCGCGCAGTGCACGGTCCTGGTACTTGTCCGCCGTCTTCGCCAGATCGAGCAGAACCGGCGCGGCGTCCTCGGTCATCCACTTGCCAAGCAGACGGCTGCTGATGTCCTGGAGTTCGGGATCGGTGCTTCTGGCCGCGGCGGCCACGGTGGCCAATGCCTTAGTCCCTCCCACGTCCCCGAGGATTTGCAGCAGGAAGATCTTCGTCGGCACGGACGAGGATCGCTCGATGGCTGCCGCCAGCTCGGCGGCACACGCCTCGCGATCCGGCATGCGGATGCTCGCTGCTTTCAGGGCCTGCTTGAGCCGCCGCGCATCCTCCGGATGTTTGGGGGCAACGGCCTGCGAGACCAGCATGGGCAGCTCCTTGAGAGTAACCGTCTCGCCCAGGGCGGTCAGAGCGGCGCCGCGAACCGCTTGATCGGAATGGTCCAACGCCTTCATGAGAGCGGGCAGGGCGTCGATGCGTCGCAGACCGACCACCTCGATCAGCAACGGGTATCTTCTTCCTTCGGCGTTGGGCAGCAGCGCGACGATTTGCGCGTCCACTTTCTCGCCGGGAAGATCGGCCAGCGTTGCCTTCGCCGTTTGCGCCAGATCCGCGTCGGCTTCGAGCGCAATCTCCAGCAGCGAGGAAAGACACGAAACGTCTCCCACGCGTCCGAGCGCGGCGATGGCCGCCAAGCGAACCGGTTTGGGGCCTTGTCCGGCGGCTTTTAGCACGGCGGGCAAAACGACGGTCTCCTTGCGGTCGGCCATGGCCTGGACCATCAAGGCCGCTCGCTGGGGCGTCGCACGAACCATCTCGGCCGCCAGCGCCTTGTCGACTTCGCCGCCAGGAAACTCGCGGGCCGTGCTCAATGCGATCTGGAACAGTCCGTTGTCCGGCGATCGGAATTGCTCGAGCAACAGCGGGATGCCCTCTTGGCTGCGGGCGAGAATCGCTCCGCGCGTTGCCTCCACGATTCGCTGCTTGGGAACATCGGCCTTACGGACTTCGTCGTAGATCTCGGCCGCCTCGGCCGGCTTGCCTTCGGAGAGGACCCGCTCGGCGCACAGCACGCACCCTTCGGCAATCGCCGAACGGACTTTGGCGGGAGCGAGAGCCAGTGATCGTCGGAGCGATTTGGCCGCGGCGGCATTTCCGATGCGTCCAAGGGCAACGGCCGCGGCCGAAGCGACCTCGGCGTCCTTGTCCTGCAATCGGGTGTTCAAGAGATCGACGGCGTTAGGCATCCCGGCGAACGCCGATCGAATTGATCGTGCCGACCAGAAGTTTGCCCTTGAGCGAATAGGCCGCATTGCGCAACGCTTCGTCCGCTGCCGGCCCAGGAATCGCTTCCAGCGCAATCCGCGCCCACGAGGCCAACTGCGCGTCGGGCAGCAGCCGCGCCAGATCGGGAACCGCCTCGTTCGATCCCTAGATGGCCAGACGCTTGCAGGTGATCGCTTTCTCCGCTGCCGGCGCGTCCGAGCGGAGCACCGCAAGCAGTTCTTTTTCAGTAGGCGCGTTCGGAGCGTCTGCGGCCCGGGCCGACGTCGCGGCCACGGCAATCAATGCGGCAAGAAAAACGACGGAACTTCTAAATCGTCGAGTGGTTTGCATGGTATCGGTCCAGAGCGTTTAAGATGGTGGAGTTGCAATATCCATTCGCAGGTGACGAGCACGTCAATCGCCGGGGTCAATGTCGCGTCCAGCCAAAGGCCGGGTCAGTTCTGTCTGTGTGGAGTTTTACGGTAATGCAGCCATAGGCCGCACTGGGAGTTTTATATTCTCCACGGTTCACGCAGCGCCTCGGATCGCAAACGATTGGCCTGTTCGTCGTCGATGAACTCGTTTTTCTTGTTGTCGTACTTCACCTGGCGCCCCAAGTAGAGCGCGATGTTCGCCGCGTGGCAGGCGATGTGCGCGTTGCAAGCCGCGTCGGCATTGCCCTTCGGCAGGCTCCGCGACTTCACGCAGTCGAGGAAATCGCGAACGTGGTAACGTCGCCGGGTAGCCGCCGATTTCGGCGACCGTTCTGCCCGGCCAGCAAAGCCGGCGAGCTCAACACGAGCTTGCCGCTGTCCCCCGCTTCGACCCAGCCCGTCTCGCCTTCAAACCGTACGGGGCACGAGCCGAGCGGAATCCAGCCGGTCTCGCGGAAGATCAGTTCCACGCCATTCTCGTAGCGTGCGACCAACTGCCCGTCTTTCGGCGCGTTGTACTCGACCGGAGGAGGACAATCGCCAACGGCCCATTGGCAAAGGTCCACGCAATGCGAGCCCCATTCGAGCACGCCGCCGCCAACCAAGCCGCCTCCCTTTTCGAAATTGAAGCCGTCGAGCAGCTTCGCGTTGAACGGCCGCCAGGCCGCCGGCCCGAGGTACATGTCCCAGTCGACGACCTCTTTATCCGGTTCGGTCTCGGGAATCAGCCAGCCGCTCATCATGGCCTGCATGCCCGCCGGGTGGGCATAAGACTTTCTTGAGTTTGCCGAGTTTGCCGGTTCGAGCCAACTCGCAGGCAAAGGCGAAGTGGGGCAGGTTCCGCCGCTGAGTGCCGGCCTGGAACACGCGTCCGGTGCGGCGCATGGTTTCGGCCAGGATCAGACTTTGGGCGATGTTCTTCGTGCAGGGCTTCTCGCAATACATGTCCTTGCCGGCCTTGGCCGCGTTCATCGCCGCCGTGGCATGCCAGTTCGGTCCCGTGGCGATCAGCACGGCATCGATATCCTTGCGGTCGAGCAGTTCGCGAAAGTCGCGATAGGTGTCGCACTTCTCATTGCCGTATTTGTCGTCGGCCATTTTCTTGACGGCAATGCGGCGCGTTCTCCTTCACGTCGCAGACCGCCACGAACTGGACGTCCTTCTGCTCCAGGAAGCAGCCGAGGTCGTAAGTTCCCCGGTTGCCGATGCCGATGCCTCCGATCACGATCCGTTCGCTAGGAGCGACGGCGCCGTCCAGGCCCAAGGCCGAACTGGGGATGATCGTCGGCGCCATCACCGCGGCACTAGCTGCCGAAAGTGCGGTCTTCAAAAACCGACGCCGAGGAAGTTGTGTTGCCTTTTTCGACATGACTGCTCTCCTGATCGTGATGATCGCCTGACCGCAAGGACATTGCCCGCGCACCTGGTACATGTCCACGGTGAGCTCACAGCATACACCCGCCGCATTGCCCTTTCCATACACCCCCCGCCGTTTCCCGTCGTTGTCTCGGAATCGCTTGTTTTCTTGGACATTTCATCGAATGGTTCTTTGCGAGTCGAGCCGGTATACCGGTATATTGAGCCTTGCTTGCTTAAAAAGACCAGGCTGCTGCCCGCAGAGCCCGCGC
The DNA here is from genome assembly GCA_963807715.1 of uncultured Planctomycetia bacterium. Taxonomy (GTDB): domain Bacteria; phylum Planctomycetota; class Planctomycetia; order Pirellulales; family PALSA-1355; genus CAWECK01. Next base: position 375,901 of record CAWECK010000001.1, on the reverse strand, counting down.
CAATCACCGGGCGTACGGGAGAGCGGCCCTATGAGTGAGGATGCACAGTGAACCAAAAAGTTGCCATGGTTACCGGGGCCGGATCAGGCATCGGCCGGGCGGTCGCCGTCGAATTGCTACGCGAAGGCTATGTATTGGTGCTTGCGGGGCGGCGGTTCGATGCGTTGGAGGAGACTGCGGCTCTCGCCGGGCCAGATGCCGACCGGGCCCTGAGCGTTGCAACCGACGTAAGCGATCCTGACGCGGTGCGGACATTATTCGAGCAAACGACCAGGTTCTATGGCCGGCTCGATCTCCTGTTCAATAATGCAGGGATGGGGGCACCACCGGTCCCCGTCGATGAACTAACCGTTGACCAGTGGAGGCGCGTCGTCGACGTGAACCTCTCTGGCGCATTCTTTTGCATGCGTGAGGCGTTCCGCGTGATGAAGAGCCAAACGCCGCGGGGTGGCCGGATCATCAACAATGGGTCGATTTCCGCTCACACGCCGCGTCCGAACTCCGCTCCTTACACGGCGACGAAGCACGCGATTACGGGTCTCACGAAGTCGGCCGCGCTCGACGGCGGCGCGTGGGACATTGCCTGCGGCCAGATTGATATTGGCAATGCCACGACGGAACTTACGGAGCGGATGAAAGATGGTGTGGTGCAGGCCAATGGAACGATCACGCCTGAGGCGACGATGGACGTCGCCCATGTCGCCCGGGCCGTAGTCTACATGGCGAGCCTGCCCTTGGATGCGAACGTGCTGTTCCTCACCGTTATGGCAACGCAGATGCCTTTCGTCGGCCGCGGTTGATCTGCGGCCGGAGCAATATAAGAAGTGAACCGGAAGTGCGAGAGCATCGATGGATTTAAACCTGAAGGAACACGCAGTCATCATCGCCGGCGGGGCGAGTGGAATCGGGCTGGCCGCGGCGCGGGGATTCGCCGCGGAAGGTGCGCATGTCGCACTGTGGGATCGCGCCGAAAACGTTGCCGACGTGGCGCGGGGATTGGGCGAACCGTGTTCCGTGCGATCGCTCGGAATCGTGCTCGACGTGACTGATGAAGCAGCCGTGCTGTCGGCACTTGACCGGACGGTCAATGTTTTCGGACGGGTCGACCACCTCGTCCATGCCGCTGCTATCGGTTCGGGTAGGTTCGGGTTTCCGTTCACGAACCTGCGCCCGGCGGACTGGCCGCGCGTGCTGCAAATCAATGTCATGGGCATGGTCAACGTGGCCCACGCCGTGGCGCCCGTAATGATCGCTCAGTCCGCGGGGGCGATGGTATTTATCGCGTCGGTGGCCGGCCAGATCGGCTCGCAGACGGATCCGCCCTACAGCGCGTCCAAGGCCGCGAACATCAATTTCGCCCAATGCCTGGCGAAAGACCTGGCCCCGCATGGCGTGCGCGTGAACACGGTCTGTCCGGGCATGGTGCAGACGCCGTTGAACCGTTCGGTTTGGCAGGCCTGGCACGACCAGGCCCCGGCGACGGAGCGACTGACCTATGAGGAATGGTCCGATCGCAAGATTCGCGCCATGGTCCCTTTGGGCAAATGGCAAACTCCCGAGGCGATTGCTGATATGATTGTATTTTTGTCCTCCGACCGCGCCGCCCATGTGACCGGACAGACCATCAACGTCGATGGCGGATTCGTGATGCACTGGTAACGCGACCCCAAGAAGTACGCCGAGATTGTGGCGAAAATCCCGACGGGCCTTCCCCCTGCCGCCGAGCGGCCTGAACTAAAAAAGAGTTGCAAGTAATGATCCAGAGTTCCTAAAATGAGTCTCACCGGCTTGCTAAGATGTCCTGATTTGCGTTACCTCAATGCGACTTCAGTGGCGATCCACTCTCAACCCACGAGGTATTTTGCCCCATGAGCATTATCCGAAAATCCACGCGCCGCGATTTCTTGAAGGCCGCCAGCGCGGCCGTCGCCGCGCCCTACGTCATTACCTCGGCTGCGCTGGGCAACGACGAACGTCCGCCGGCAAGCGATCGGATTGTGATGGGCGGCATCGGCATCGGCAACATGGGCCGAGGCGATCAGGGCGCCTTTCTCAATCGCAAGGACGTGCAATATGTGGCCGTGTGCGACGTGCGCGACGAAGTCCGCGAGAAGTCCAAGGCCAACTGTCGACAAGCACTACAACAACAACGACTGCAAAGCCTACAACGATTTCCGCGAACTGCTGGCTCGCACCGACATCGACGCCGTCCACATTGCCACGCCCGATCACTGGCACGCGATCATCGCCATCGAAGCCTGCCGCAACGGCAAGGACGTCTACTGCCAAAAGCCCGAAACGCTCACCCTGCGCGAAGGCCCGCTGATGATCGCCGCGGCGCGGCGTTACGGCCGTGTCTTTTCCGGCGGCAGCCAGCGCGTGCTGGGCGACTATCGCAAATACGTCGATCCGGCCTGGGCGGGCGAGTTCGGCAAGATCAAATCGATCAACGTCAACGTCGGTCCGCTGCCCCAGCTTTGCAATCTGCCGGCCGAAGAGATGACCGAAAAGATCGACTGGGACATGTGGCTCGGCCCGGCCCCGTGGGCGCCGTACAACTCGAAGCGCTGCAGCGGCAGCTTCTCCATCAACGGATCGAGTTGGCGTTCGTTCAGCGACTATTCGGGCGGCGGCATGACCGACTGGGGCGCCGATCACTTCGGCGGCGCGACGTTCATCTGCGACGTGCGCGAACTGCAACCGGAAGAAGTCACCTATCACGACGACCAGGACGGCCCGTATCTGAGCTACCGTTATCCCAACGGTTTGATCATCTACCACAACCGCCCGAAGACCGAGAATCTGGCCATCGAAGGGACGCCGAGCGAAAAGCTGCCGCCCAAGCCGGTGCCGAGCTATCAAGGGCGAAGGCGGCATCTATGGCGACTTCATCCACTGCGTGAAAACCCGCGAAAAGCCGTTCCGCGACATCGAGCTGGCCGTCAACACCGCCGTCGTCAGCCACCTGGGCAATATCGCCTACCAGTTGAAGCGCTCGCTGAAATGGGATGCGGCCAAGCAGGAATTCCCCGGCGACGAAGAGGCCAATCGCCTGGTCGATCGGGCCCGCCGCGAGCCGTGGCAATTGTAATCGACGAGTTTTTGCTCGAGTCGCTGGTCATTCGTTCGGTGTGCTGAACTTTCACAAAACATTTCTCCTGAATAAGGACTCTCGATATGTTGGATGACGCCTTTGAAGCATTGAAGAAATACGACTGGGGCACCGATCGGGCGCCGCTGGCCCCCATCGAAGATGCGGTGACGGCCGCGCACGGCAAGGCCGATGCCCGCAAGGATCTGGAAAACCGCCTGTTGGCCGCCCTGAACAGCGACATCTCGCGCGATGCCAAAGACTATGTTTGCCGCAAGCTGACGATCGTCGGCACGGCCGCTTCGGTGCCGGCTTTGGCCGGGCTGCTGGGCGACAAGGATCATTCGCACATGGCCCGCTTTGCGCTGGAGCGCATTCCCGCTCCCGAAGCCGCACAGGCTCTGCGCGATGCGCTCGCCAAGCTGAGCGGCAACTTGAAAATCGGCGTGATCAGCTCGCTCGGCTGCTCGCCGCGATGCGGCCGCGGTGTCGGCTCTCAGCGCGTTGCTCGTGGATAGCGATGCCGCGGTCGCGCGAGCCGCCGCCATCGCGCTGGGGGACATTGGCACCGCCGAAGCGGCCAAAGCGTTGCAAGAGGCCAGGCCGTCGGCAGCCGAAACCAAGCAGGCCGTGATCGACGCCCAATTGGCGTGCGCCGAAGCCCTGCTGGCCGACAACAAGAAGGCCGACGCACTGGCCATTTACAAGTCGCTGGCCGGCGACCAGCAGGCCAAGCTGGTGCGCGTGGCGGCCACGCGCGGCATGCTTGGCCTGCGCCGGCAAGAAGGGGTAACGAACCGTTCGGAGTTGGCAACATCGTATGACTGGGTTCCTAGGGTTGGGGTTTTTCAGGGAGATCGCGGCATGGTTCAGCGGACAGTGATCGGTTGGTTTGTGGTTGGCTCGCTGTCATTTTTGTCGACGGCGACGTTGCGGGCGGCGGACGAAAAGCCCAACGAGTTGCTGCAGATGGTTGTCGACCTGATCGGCGACAAAGACAAGGATTTCCGGGCGGCGGGCCTGGACCAGGTGCGGAGCGAAGCGAAAGGGCCGGCCGCGACCAAGCTGTTCGCGGCCCAGTTGCCCAAGCTCGACGCCTCGGCCCAGGTTGGGCTGCTCAGCGCCCTGGCAGATCGTGGCGATCGCTGCCGCCCGCCCGGCCGTGCTCGAACTGTTGGCGTCCAGCCAGGACGAAACCGTTCGTGCCGCCGCCATCGATGCGCTCGGCAAGCTGGGCGAACCGGCCGATTTGCCGCTGCTCATCAATTCGCTGTCTGCCAAATCCAACGCCGAACAAGCCGCGGCCCGGCTGAGTCTTACGCAGATACGCGGCGAGACGGTTTCCTATACGCTGGCGGCCGAATCAAGAGCCGCGTCGCCGGCCGTGAAAGCCGCACTGATCGAGGTGCTCGCCACGCGGCGCGCAACGGACGAGTTGCCCGCTTTCGTGGCGGCTACCGTCGACGACAACGCCCAAGTCCGCGGCGCAGCCATGGCGGCGCTCGGACAAATCGGCAGTCCCGAGCAAATTGCCGCCATGTTGCCGGGCGTGCTCAAGGCCGAGAAAGGAGCCGAACGGGACGCCGCCGAAAAGAACGTGGCGCTCGTTTGCTCCCGGATTGAAAACGAGGACCAGCGCGGAGAGACGCTGATCAAGGCGCTGGATAGCGTCGACGCAGCCCAACGCGACCAATTGCTTTCGCTCATCGGACGCGTCGGCGGCAAGAAGCTGATCAACTTCGTCGCCGAGATTGCCACCGGCAGCGATGCTTCGCGACGGAAATTGGGCATCGATGCTCTGAGCAAATGGCCCGATGCCAGCGTGGCCGACAAGCTGCTGGAAATCGCCAACAAGCGCGACCGACCCGGCCGAGCGGAGCCAGGCGTTTCAAGGCTACGTCAAGATTTCGGCGACGCGCGACAAACGGACCGATCGCCAGCGGCTCGATCGCATGAAGCAAGCCATGAAGGTGGCCAAGACTCCCGAGGAGCAATCGCTGGTGATCAATCGCTGCCGCACGGCCTACGATGTCGAAACGCTACGCTTCGTGCTGCCGTACGTCGATCAGCCGCAATTCGCCCAGCTGGCTTGCGAAACGATTGTCGAGCTCGCGCACCATCGCGAAATTCGCGATCCGAACAAGGCCGAGTTCGACAAGGCCCTGGACAAAGTGATTCAGATCAGCAAGGACCCGGTGGTCATCGATCGGGCCAATCGCTACAAGCGGGGCGAAACGTGGGCTCGCCCTTGAAACGCGGCTGAATCGCAAGGTGAGTTCGCCAGTCGCGCCATGCTTTGCTGGCCCTGGCTTAGCCATCAATCACTCGGAAAATCGCTTTCATTCCGTGTTGCTGCCCCGGCGTCAACTCCACCGCAAAGTCCGAGACGTTGCTGGTTTCGATGCAGATCATCCGCATCCATTCGGCATCGCCGAAATCAGACAGGGCCTTCGCCTTTGCGGCCCAGGGATTCCAGACAACCGTCGTGAAGGAGTTCTCGTTGGCGACGTCAATGCGCCGACGGAGTGCATGGTCTTCCAGCTCAATGACACCCTTGGTGTTCAGGTAAACCCGGTCGGTCTCGGATACGATCTCGATCGGACCTTGTTGCGTCTTCTTTTGATTGGAGTCGGTCTTATCCAGGTAATGAAAAGTAGAAAGCCCCTCCAACCTTGCCTTGTCGATCTGTCCCACTCGGAAATAGGTATGCATCGCTTCCTCGAAGCGAAGCGGAATTGTCCCAGTATTCCTTACCACCAGTTCCAGGCTCAGCTCGGAACCAAAAATGGCGCGATGGACCAGACGAAAGTCAGCGGGACACCATTTCTTCGTCTCGCCGTTGCTTTCGGTGGACATGCTGACGGTAACCGCATCCGCTGTTTGGACGATCGTCTCAAGCTGCCACGACGTCGTACGCACGAATCCGTGCGCCGGTGCACTAGGATCGTCTGCTTTAGCGGCAAACCAGGGGAAGCAGACGGGCACGCCTCCACGAATGGCGCGTCCGTCCTCCCAGCGTGACTCGGAACTGACGAAAAGCACTTCCTCGGCGTCGCGCGGCCGCCACGAGGTTACATGCGCTCCGTGCAGATACATTTCTCCGGCAGTGTCGCGGGTGGCGATGGCTACTTTGGCCAATCCCCCATTCCCCTCGACGACTCTAGCGATGCCAGGAATTCCAAACCGGCGGTCCAACTCTTCGATAGCTGCAAGATCCATGCGGTCACCTCTTCAGAGAAACACTTACGACCATTCATTCTGCCCCAATTGTTCCTTCGCGGCCGCCACTAACTTTAACCCAGCCAATCCGACTGGCAAGAATTTGCGTCGCGATGCCCTACAGGACACGCTTCTGGGGGTCGCCATGGTTTTCCTCGGAGTCGGCAGTCCCATCGCCCGATGCGGCCATCAATGCGGCAACTACTTTCGTCCCTAAATCCGGTCGAGGGAACCAAGGAAACGGAATCGTGGAGGAGAAAATGGTGAAAATCTATTCCGCGCTAGACGCAGCGGGGGCGCGCGCGTTGTTAAAATGGCGGCCAATGCGAGCTTGGTTTGGGTCTGTGCTCAAGCCCTATGGGAAAGATCTGCTTCGCCAGCGCACCGTCTATCGCAATCGCCCCTTCTGGAGGACGCGCATCGTGGCCCTTGGCTCTGCCCTCCCTCGTTATCATCTTCCGTCGCTAGGTTTGGGCGTCCTCACGACGATCGTGGGGTTGATCGCTCACGCGGACGAGCCATCGCTGCGGATCGCCCCCGTCGAACCGGCCGCGGCCCAGAAGACGTTTCATATCGCTCGACGGCTTTCGCATGGACCTGATTGCCGCCGAGCCCTTGGTGACCGATCCGGTGGCGATGGCCTACGACGAGCGCGGCCGGGCCTGGGTCGTCGAGATGAACGACTACCCCTACACCGACAAATCGACTGACGTGGCGTCAGAAGATCGGACGACCGACAAACCGCTCGGCAAAGTGCGCATCCTGGAAGACGTCGATGGCGACGGCGTGTTCGACCGCAGCAGCCGTACTGGCCGAGGAACTGTCGTGGCCGACGGGCATTGCGCTCTACGACGGCGGTTGCTACGTCGCGGCGACGCCCGACCTCTGGTATTTGAAGGACACCGACGGCGACGGCCGGGCCGACGTGCGCCGCCAGGTATTCACCGGCTTTCGCAAGTTCAACGTGCAGGCGGTGATCAACAATCTGGCCTGGGGGCTCGACGGCAAGATCTACGGCGCCGGCGCGAGCAATGGCGGTCGGATCGAAACGGTCGGCCGGGCCCGGACGCAAGCCGGTCATCGCTGGCGCGGAACGATTTCTGCTTCGATCCGCGCACCGAGGAATTCGAGCTGTTGGCCGGCGGCGCGCGGTTCGGCAATTGCTTCGACGATTGGGGGCGGCGATTCATCTGCAACATTCGCAACCCGGCCCAGCATGTCGTGCTGCCGGCCCGCTATCTGGCTGCGGAATCCGCATCTGCCGCTGGCCTCGGCCATGCAGGACGTGGCCGAGGTCGGGCGATGCGATCCCGGTCTTTCGCCGCAGTCCGCCCGAGCCGTGGCGGGTGCTGAATGCCGAACGGTTGGCGGCGGCCGGCGACCGGCGCACGCCGCGCAGCGAGACGGCGGCCACGGGCTTCGTCACTTCGGCCGCGGGGGTCACGGTCTATCGCGGCACGGCCTATCCCGAGCGCTATCGCGGCAACCTGTTCATTGGCGAGGTGGCCGGCAACCTGATCCATCGGCAACTGATGCGGCCCGATGGCGTGACGTTTCATTCCGAGCGGGCCGACCCAGGCGTCGAATTCGTGGCGTCGACCGACAATTGGTTTCGGCCGGTCAATTTTTGCAACGCCCCGGACGGCACGCTGCACGTGCTTGGACATGTATCGCGAGACGATCGAGCATCCCTGGTCGATTGCCGACGACCTAAAAGCCCGGCTCGATTTGGAAAGCGGTCGCGATCGCGGCCGGATCTATCGGCTCAGCCCGCCGGGTTTCAAGCCGCCCGCGCCGCCGAACCTGGCCGGCGCCACGACCGCCGAACTGGTCGTCGCAGCTTGGCCAACGGCGAACAGTTGGTGGCGTGAAACGGCCGCAGCGGTTGTTGCTCGAGCGGCAAGATCAGTCGGCCATCCCGGCGCTGCAAGCGCTGCTGCATGACGGCAAACAGCCGCTGGGCCGGCTGCATGCCCTGTGGACGCTGGCGGGACTCGGCGCGATCGAGCGAGCCGATCTGCTGCGGGCGATTGCACGACGAAGCACCTGGCGTGCGCGAGCATGCGGTCCTGCTGGCCGAGCCGCGATTGGCGAAAGACTCCGAATTGCTGAGCGCGGTGCTGAGCGCGGCCAACGACGACGACATGCGCGTCCGATTTCAAACGGCGCTCACGCTGGGCGAAGTCGACGATCCGCGGGCCGCGGCGGCGCTGGGCGGCATTTTGCGGCGCGACCTGGCGCGATCCCTGGATGCGGGCGGCCGTCATGAGCGCCCGACCATCGGTCGGCCGCGCCGCTGCTGAAAGAGCTGTCTGGCGGACGAGGCCGTGAAGGGCATGCGGCGGCGCCGGCGCTCGTGCGCGAGTTGGCTTTCGTCGTCGGTTCGCTCGGCGATCAGGCGAGCGTGCGCGAACTGTTGCGTGGGCCGGCGATGACGAGCGCCGGCGCGTCGGGATTCAGTCGGCTGCAGTTTTCGTTGGTCGCGGGACTTGGGCGAAGGTTTGCGACGGTCGAAAAGCAAACTTGCCAGCGCGTGCTCGAAGACGATCCGGCGGCAGCGACGCAATTGCTGGCGACGTTCAGCCAGGCAGGCCGGACGTCGTGCTTGATCCGCGGGCGACCGACGAACAGCGTGAATTGGCCTTGGCCGTGGTCGCTCTGGCGCCCTGGGGACGTCGCCCGGCCGACGCTCGAAGCCTTGCTCGATCCGCGGCAATCGCAGGCGCTCGGGCTGGCGGCGGTACGCACGGCGGCCGGCATGGCACGGCCCGAAGCGGCCGAACTGCTGCTTGGCCGGCTGGTCGGGCTACTCGCCGGCGATGCGTGGCGAGGTGGTCGATGCACTCTCGACGCGCACCGAATATCTCGACGCGCTGTTCGACGCCATCGAGCGCGGCGTCGTGCCGGCAGCGTACGTCGTCCCGACGCGGCGGGCCCTGCTCGCTGAAACATGCCGACGCAAAGATTCAGGCACGAGCCGAAAAACTCTTCAGCGGCGACACGGCCAGTCCGCGCAAAGAGATCGTGGCACAATTTCTGCCGGCGCTGGAACTGCCCGGCGATGCCGAGCGGGGACGAGCGGTTTTGAATCGCGACTGCGCAGCCTGCCATCGGTTTGGCGATGTCGGGCATGACGTCGGCCCGAACCTGGCGCAGATTCGCCATCGCAGCCCGGCCGAGATGCTCACCGCGATCCTCGATCCGAATCGCGAGGTGGGGCCGAATTTCATGCAATATGCCGCAGCGCTCGATGACGGCCGCGTGGTGATCGGCCTGGTGGCCAGCGAAACGCCGACCAGCATCACCCTGCGCCGCGCCGAGAATCAGCAAGAAACGTTCTGCGCAGCGACATCGAACAGCTCACCAGCACCGGCCTGTCGCTGATGCCCGAGGGTTTCGAGAAGAAACTCACGCCGCAGGACATCGCCGACTTGATCGCCCTATTGAAGGCCGGGCCTTAAGTTGTTTCCATTGACCCCTCGCCGAAATTGCAATTTGCTTGACTATCGGTTTGCCTGGGCTCGATAATCTTGCGGGTCGGCATTAGCTTCTGGGAAATTCGCCGTTTTTCACGATTTGGCGAACACCAAGCAGGATCTTCGCCCTCGTCGAGTCGCCGACCAAGCGCTAGGGACTCGTTTTGCTTCTTTCCGAAAGGTTTCTGCCATGTTATTCCGGGTTGCTCTGTGGTCGTTCGTGTTAGGCACGCTGTTCGATGGCCAACTCGTTCGCGCCGGCGACGAAACGCCGGAACCGATCGCTGGGCTGGGGCCTGTTGGTCCGGTCGTCAAGCTGCACGGCGACTTCAAATTCACCGAAGGCCCCGCGGCCGATCGACAGGGGAACGTCTACTTTTCCGACATCCCCGCCAACCGGATTTACAAGGTCGACTCGACAGGCAAGCTCTCGGTGTTTCGTGAGCCCTCGAATTCGACCAATGGCCTGATGGTGAGTGGCAACGGCGAAATCTATGGCTGCGAAATGCAAGGACGCATCGTGGCAATGTCGCCGGATGGTCAAAAGGTGCGGCCACTTGCCGAGACGTACCAGGGCAATCGCTTCAATGCTCCCAATGATCTGGTGATCGACAAAACAGGCGGTGTTTACTTTACCGATCCGCATTTCCGCGCGCCCGAGCCGTTGCCGCAAGGCAAAACCGCCGTTTACTACATCAGCCCGGGCGGCACCGTGACGCGCTTGATCGACGATCTTAAAGCGCCCAATGGCGTGATCCTGTCGCCGGACGAGCAGACGCTTTACGTCATTCCTACTTTGCAGGCCGAGATGATGGCCTATCCGATGATCGAACCTGGCAAGCTCGGACCGGGGCGCGTGTTTTGCACGCTCAAACAGCCGGCCAACAAAAGCGGCACCGGTGGTGATGGTTTGACCGTTGACGAACAAGGGAACCTGTACATCACGTCGGGGCTGGGTTTGCAGGCGTTCTCGGCCGCGGGAAAGGCACTGGGCATCATCGCCGTTCCCGAGCAGCCGGCTAACGTAACGTTTGCCGGACCCGAAGGCAAAACACTCTATGTAACGGCTCGCACTTCGTTGTATACGATCCCCATGGCCGTCAAAGGCCATGCCTTTCCAGCAGGCGGGAAGTGAGATATCGACGTTCAACAAAAAACCATGGCTTGGGCAACCCAAGCCATGGCGTCCTTCTGGCCAAGCGGCAGTTAGATTTTGCGCGGCTGCCGTATTACGTTCAGACGATTTCGACTTCGCCCGTGCGGATGCGAATGACCTGCGCCAGGTCCGAGACGAAGATTTTTCCGTCACCGACTTGCCCTGTGCGCGCGACCTTTTGAATCGTTTCGATGACTTCGTGGGCATGATCATCCGAGGTAACAACCTCGACCTTGACCTTGGGCAGGAAGTCGACGGTGTATTCAGCTCCGCGATAAGTCTCGGTATGGCCCTTTTGGCGGCCAAAGCCGCGAACTTCGGTCACGGTCATGCCCTGGACGCCCTTGGCGTTCAAGGCCTCCTTGACTTCGTCCAGTTTGAAATGACGAATAATGGCTTCGATCTTCCTCATGGTACACACTCCTTTATCTTGTTCGCGTATATCTTGTGCTCGCCGGGCGATTGTGTCCGGCCGGGCGGTTTGGGCCTTACGCGTTTTTTGGCCTTTCCGAGAGACGTCAAGAGCATTCGCCGTTCCGCGCACGTCCCAAGGCGAAAAAGAAATTCATCAAGCCGATACAAGACATTGCCGAACAACAACTTAAAACTTCTTGTAGGTTCAAGTGGCTGGGCACGGTCGCGACCGGCTTGTTCGCGCGGATGGGACGATCCTTCACGCTGCGCTTTGTGCCAACTCATTCTGGGAAAACAAGTTACGATCCTTTCGTCTGCGTGTGGCGCGTGTCACGCCGACGCGAGGCGTTCACGGGTTTGTGACTGGCGTCGACTAAAGTGGTCGACGCGTGCAACCGTTGATCGTAAGTGTTAGCATGGTGAGAGCTACCACGCTCGAAATCATGCCCCGGCGAGAGGCCGATTCCCCACTGGCGCGTGCCACCCGATGATCCAGCGACGCGAGTTCCTGCAGCAGATGTCGTACGGAGCGCTGGGCGCAGCGGCGCTGGCCGTTGGCCGGCCCCGTGGGGCCGAACCGTGGCGGGCTCCGTTGGCCCCGCAGGCCTATAGCGTGATTCCCGTGGTCGGCGACGGACGCTGGATCTGGACGCAGCCGCCGGCCGACGGCCTGGGATATCTGGAGCCACGATTTTACGATCTCGACGTGGGCATCGAACTGGAGGGGACCGGCACCGCGCTGGACATTGTCAGCACGACAACCGCTCCGATTGCTTATCCTGAACAGAAGATCGAAAGCGTGGAGCTGGAAACTTCAGGCTGCGAGGCTCACTTGCGCGAGCTGGCCCCGGGAGCGGGCCAACTGGTGCTCGTGGCCGAAGGGATTGAACGAGGCCAGCAGGTCAAGGCAGTTGCCCATTACCGGCTGCAACTGTTCAAGCAATATTGGGGCTACAAGCGCGACCAGTTTCCCGAGAAGCAGGAGTTGCCGGCCGACGTTCGCCTGCGGATACCTGCAAGACAGCCCCGGCATCCAAACCCGAACCAAACCGCTGCGCGACTTGGCGGCCGAGCTGAGCCGCTCCTCGAAGCACCCTTGGGACCGAGCGCAAGCCTTTGCCGATTGGGTGCCGAAGAACATCAAGCCTCAGATCGGCACTTATACGAGCGTCAGCACGGCGCTGGAAACGCTGCGCGGCGATTGCGAAGAGATGGCCGGCGTGTTCGTCGCGCTGTGCCGCGCCGTGGGAATCCCCGCGCGGCTGGTGTGGATTCCCAATCATACCTGGGCCGAGTTCTTTCTCGTCGACGCCGACAAGCATGGGCATTGGATCCCGGCTCACACGGCTTGTTATTCCTGGTTCGGCTGGAACGGGGTACATGAGCTGGTGCTGCAAAAGGGGGATCGGGTGCAAGTGCCCGAGCGGCACCGCCAGCTTCGATTGCTGGAAGATTGGACACGGTATTCGGGCCGCCGGCCTCAGATTCGCTATACTGCCGAGCTGAAACCGCTGCCCGACTCGCCAGACGGAGACCCCGGCCCTGGTGCCCGGCGGAAGGATGAGAAGGGAGAGTGGAAGGTCGTTGGCGATCACACGTTCAATAAGTACGTGCGGCGGTAGGTATCAAGCTTAGCCGTCGCGTCCGTGCGGCGTAGGCCCTATGTTCTTTATCCTTCCAAATGATGCCGGTTGTCGACGGGTCGCATCAAGAGGTTGGCGACCAAGGCGATGATCAACAGCCCGGCCATCAGATACATCGTGCCGTTGTAGAGCGTGCTGGTCGGATCGACCGTGCCCGAGGGGACGAGCTCCATGAGCTTGGCAATGGTAACGGTCTTCTTTTCCACCAGCGTCTCGAGCTGGTCGAGCGGCGCTCCAAACCTGTCGGCGAAAGTCCGGGGATCGACTGCCGCGGCGAGCTGGTGGATCGCCCGATCGATGGCCCGGGCGCGTAAGGCATTGATGATCTCGGGGCCCAGCACGCCGGCCACGCTCCAAGCGGTCAGCAGCCGGCCATGAATGCCGCCGACGAAACGCGTGCCGAACAAGTCGGCGAGGTAAGCCGGCAATGGTGGCGAAGCAGCCGCCATACATCGTGAAGATCAGCATCGTCACGCCGCAGAACAGAGTGAGCCAGACTTCCGATCGATCGATGCTCACGTGCGTGCGCCAACAGTGGAATCGACAGATAAAGGACGCTGCCCAGCGCGAAGAAGATCGTGTAGGTCGACTTGCGGCCGAGGTAATCGCTGGCGCTGGCCCACCCAAAACGGCCGGTCATGTTGAACACGCTGGCCCAGAGCACATACTGAGCGGCGAAGTCCTTGTCGACGATTGCCGGCAGCGTGGTGCCGAAGACCTCCGTCAGCATGGTCTTGGCCACCGCCAGCACGCCGATGCCGGCCGTTACGTTCAGGCAGAGCATGATCCAAAGCTGGTAGAACTGCGGCGTCGTGAGGGCCTGATCGATATCGACGTGATGCCGGCTGATCATCCGGTCGGCCGCCTCCTCCGTCGGCGGCGTCCAGCCGGCCGGTTGCCAGACGGGTGCGGGAATGCGATACGAGCAAGCGGCGCCGAGCATCACCACTAGATACACGACGCCCAGAACGCAAAATGTCTCGGCCACGCCGGTCCGCCCCGTGCCGACGACATAGACTCCTTGAGGCCCCGGCACGAGCATTCCGGCCGCGTCATTCGGCCCAACGACCACCACCTCGCGCGACTGCCCGTCGACTGCGGCAAATCGTTTTCCGTCGGCGGACGTCGTGAGCGGCGTCTTTTCGACGGGTCCCAAGCAGTCGGGCGCTTGGTAGAACTCGCGGATCAGGCGTTCCTGGACCGGCACGGCGATGATCGCCCCGCCGCCGAATCCCATGATGGCCAATCCCGCGGCCATGCCTCGGCGGTCGGGAAACCAGCGGATAAGCGTGCTGACGGGCGATACATATCCGAGGCCCAGACCGCAGCCGCCCAGCACGCCGTAACCGAGATACAAAAGCCAGAGCTGGTGCAGTCCGATGCCCAGCGCGCCGATCAGAAATCCGCCGCCCCAGCACATGGCGGCCACGATACCGACGGTCCGCGGGCCGACTCGTTCAAGCCACTTGCCCGCCACGGCCGCCGCACAGCCGAGAAATACGATCGCCACGACAAACGTCCGAGCCGCTTCGGCGAGCGTCCAATCGCCGGCCGCGCTCGTCACAACACCTTCGACTCGCACCGAGCGCTGGGTTAAAGATGCTCCAGGCATAGACCGAGCCGATGCAAAGGTGAATAGCCACCGAAGCCGGCGGCACCAGCCAGCGGTTGAACCCCGGCCGCGCGACGATCCGTTCTTTGGAGAAAAAACCGGGCATAATCAGCCGACATTTCCGGTATGGGTTGAGCCTGCGACCGATCCCAATCTCGTGACCATCTTAACCATGCCGCTCCCTGGGTGTCTAACGCGGAGTTGGTTTTCAGCGTTTTCTTCTCCACGATTCCGATTCCTTGATTCCTACAACCGGATTGAGCCCCTGAACAAGGGCATTGCGGAGTCTTCACGCGGGCACCGCGCAGACGATCATCGCGCCGCCTTGCACCCCGTGAGGCATTTTGCACCAAGTCGCCAACGGCCATTCACGCCCCAGGCCACAAGAATCTGCACCCGGACGACTTCCCGGTAGTTTGAATTCCGAGATGGCTGAAGTGGGCTTTGTCCTCCTGCGACATCTCGTCCTGGTGGCGGCAACTGTTATTGTCCGGACTAAGGGACCAATAACAGGAAGGAGGCTGCGTTGGCCGAGAACCCAAGCGTTTAATGAGACGGGCCGGTGAACCGGCAGGCTCGCAGAATAAGTCCCGTCCTTCGCTTCAAGAATGGAACGCTTTTCGCGACTATTTGAATCGGCAAGGTGCTGCAACCAATAGCGCGATCGAGGCTGGGTCAGAGGAAATCGATCCGATGCTTGTACATGCCACAGCAACCCGTTCTAATCGGGACGTCTCACCCCTCGCGCTGACGGAAAAGGGCGACTAGATAGCATCGGGAATAAAGCGAACAAAACTCTGCGCTCGATCCACTCAGCCGCACCGGACTTGATTGCTTGGGCCAGATCCGCCAGGCTTCCTCTCCGAAGAATCCCTCCCGGAACATTCTGGGAAATAACTACTGGGAACGAAACAACAGGCTGGAAGACGCGGACTTCTTTGCTGTGCTCCGGAAGACAACCGGTCTTCGAACCCGCCAAATAACTCTCTTCCACAAGACCAAACATGAAATATAAACTCACGCTCTTTTACCCAATGCCACTCCACTCCACTCCCGTCCGTCGCCCCGCGAAAATGGGGCATCGCCCGAAAAGCGGCGTCCTTGCGGTGCCAAGGTTCGTCGCTCCGCTCTTTATCGCTTTTTCGTTGTTTGCACTGAAGGCATTTGCGGCGCCGGTCATCGAGAAAGGCGATGTGGTGGCAGTTTGCGGGGATTCGCTTACGGAACAGAAAGTCTACTCCGTTTTTATCGAGGATTATCTGCTGATGTGCCAGCCGGCCCCCGAAGTGAAAACGCTGGGATGCGGCTGGGGCGGCAGCACCTTTCCCCACTTTGCATCGCACATGGGTGGCGACGTCATGACCTTCTCCCCCACGGTGGCCGTAGTCTGCTTCGGGATAAACGATGGCAACTCCAACGTGCTGAATGACACGATCGTCCGCAATTACCGTGCGGGCCTGGAAAAGGTCATCGCGAACTTTCAGCGCGGCCACACGCGGACGATCATCGTCGGCTCTCCCGCAGTGGTGGATTCGTTCTATTTCAAGAACTCCAAGCACCCCGACGTCACCGCAGCGCAATTCAACGAGACCCTCGGCCAAATGGGCGCAATCGCGAAGGAGGTCGCGGCGGCCAAGGGAGTTGTCTTCGCGGATCTGCACACGCCGATGATGGAGGCCATGGCTAAGGCGAAGGCGCAACTGGGCGAGCGTTATCCGTTTTCCAGCGAAAACGATGGGGTCCATGGCGGCCCCAACGAGCATCTGGTAATGGCCTACGCCTTTCTCAAGGCTATGGGCTTCGACGGCCACGTCGGCACGATCGCCTATGATGACTCGACGGGCCAGGCGACAGCCACCGAGGGCACCGGATCGTCTCCGCGCAACCTGGCAAGGTCGTCATCGAAAGCACCCGCTACCCATTCTGTTTCTTCAACGGGACCAAGGATGCCGATCAGCAAAACGCGCCGCCGCAATCGCAATTCGCCGGCAACTGGAACTATGGCAACGCGGCGATCCTGCCGTTTGTTCCTTTCAATCAGGAGTTGAACCGATATCTGCTCGTCGTGCAGAACCTCAAATCTCCAAAAGCAAGAATCACTTGGGGCGAACAGTCCAAAGAGTTTACGGCGGCGGAACTGGCCCAGGGAGTCAACCTTGCGGCGGAGTTCCTGAAGAACCCGTTTGTGCAGCCGTTCGCGGCCGTGGACCGGACGGTGATCAACAAGCAGAGCTTCGAAACCCAATTCGTCACGTACTTTCTTTATCGCCAGCCGGGCTTGCTGAAGACAGTCCCCTCAAAGGCCGCGGGGCTTAGCATGATCGATGCGGGCTTTCGTGACGTTCACGCGGGCTTGCTCGAGAATTGTCGAAAAGCCATCAAACCGGTCACGCACACGATCAAGATCGAGGAACTGCCGGCTCAGCTCGAACCGAAACAAGATGGCGCACACCTTCCCGATCTGAACTGGAAGCAACGCTCCGATTGGACCAATGTTCGCACGGCTGGTGCCAAGGGTGACGGAACGACGGATGACACGGATGCCATTCAGTCCGTTCTGAATCATCTGAGCGACAAGCCGGCCGGAGGACTGGCCAGGCAGCATGTTGTTTACTTTCCGCCGGGAAGATATCGGATCACCCGCACGCTGGTGATCGCCGAGTCCACCGGCGGCTGGCTGGTTGGGCATGGACGATCGACCACGATCTTCTGGGATGGCGAGTCTGGCGGGCGGATGTATTGGAGCAATGGCTGCCGCTATGTGTGCTACGAGGGCCTTACCTGGGACGGGCGAGGAAAGGCCGCAATCCTGATCGGACATCAGTCGCAGTCCTACTACGAGACGTGGGTTCGCTACATCCACTGCTGCGTTTCTGAACGCGCGGGACTACGGCGTCGTGGTGGGGCTTGGCGAAGCAAAGAATCCGTCAGCAGAAATCTGTTTTCGAAATTGCCTGTTCGACAACTGCGGCGAAGGGACCTCGCTGCTGGCACCCAACGATTACGATAATATCTTCGATGGGTGTGAGTTCGATCGCTGCGGCATCGGCATTCATGGCGTTCGAGGCAATTGGCAGGTTCGTGGCTGCCGGTTCCAAGGGAGCCGGTTGTCGGACGTGAAGCAAGACAACATTTCCCATGGGGCGGCGCTGCGGTTTTGCGTTTCGACGGGATCCAGGCGGTTTTTGGAGACTTGCCGCGATGCCAATCCGATGCCGATTCAGATCGAAGGCTGCCGCATTGATGGGTGGAGCGCAGCCGACGGGGCCATTGTCATGGGCCACCCCGGACCGTTGACGATGTTCGATTGTGTCTTCTCCAATGCGCCCAATGACGGGCCGGCGGTGGTGCTGTCCGAGCAGCGTGACTTCTCGCAGTCGCTGATTGAGTCCTCCAATGCAGTGCCGTCGGGCGTGGCGTTGGTGAAGGCGGGGGCTAAGGCATCGGTAACGCAGGTGCCTGCCGGCGAGCGCCAGCCGGTGACGCCCGGGGTTGGGCAGAGATTCCTCAGCGAACAGGCGCGCATCCCAAGCAAGGTATTCGACGCCCGGGCCGACTTCGGCGCGAAGGGAGACGGGAAAACAGACGACACGCTCGCCTTGCAGAATTGCATTGACGCGGCCCGGCAATGGGGAAAGGACGCCATCGCTTATCTGCCCGGCGGGGACTACCTCATCTCGCGAACATTGACCGTCAGCGGAGCGGATTATTTCATCGGCGGCATGGGTACAGCAACCCGATTGCATTGGTCGGGCGCGGCCGGTGGAGTGGCGATCCACGTTGACACGCCGCAACGCGTTGTGCTTGAGAATTTCGTTTTCGGGCCAAGAAACGACACGTTTACGCGGATCCGCCACACCGCCAACGGATCGTCTTCCGTCTTTTACGATCAAATCGAAGTCAACCATTGGAACGAAGATCCCCCGGACGGTTTGTTGTGTGAGAACCTTCCGGAGAAAGCGCAGGTGCGTTTCGGTCTGTTCAATGGGAAACTCAGGTTGCACGACTGCGGCCAGGCCGACATCTTCGCGCTGATTCATTACGGCCCCGCGACTATCGAGGGAGCGGAACGTCCGAAGTCCGGCTTCACCGGGCTGATGTTTCACAACGCAGCGCTGTCGCTGCCGGGTGCTCCTGTCTACGCTCTGACCGTGAGTGATAACCAGGACCTCGTCGTCGCCGACTACTACATGGAGCAATCCGCCCGGTATCTGCTATGCGAAGGCGGAAAGCGCCAGGGCACGGGGCATGTCACGCTGGGGGCTTCCAAGATCAGCACCAAGGATGTCCAGTCCGTGACGGTCCATGATTACGAAGGCCGAATCTGGATCGGCGGCGGCGACGCCCAATGTGACGTGGACCTGATGAAAACACTTCACCTCAAGCAGGAAGGATCACGGCCGCTCTGGTTTATCTGTGCGGGGAATTCGTGGTGCGAGTTCGAACCGGTCCTGGATTTCAGCACGGCGACGTCCTTCGTGCGGCTTGGCGATGTTCTGCGAGGCAAGCACCGGGGACCGCTACCTAATCAAGTGCCCACCGGCGGCCTGGGCGCTGCCGCTGCCGCGTTGGACGATTTTCGTCATTTGGGTACGGTCTATCTGGATATGATTGCGGGAGAACGTAGATGAACATGGGAGCGCCCATCGTTAAGTAAAGTCACAAGCCAACATCATCAGGAAACACACACTCACACTTATCACCGCTCTGCTGCTGGCTCCGCCGGCCGCGTTGCACGCCGCCAACTAACCACTCCAGCGTCGAGTCGGTTTCCCTTCAGGAATCACCGCGCATTAGACGTGGGGAAGAAGGCGTCGTTATATCGATGATTACTTCGAGTCTGGATTGATTCTAAGTCAGCCTATATGGAGAATGTCGGATGAGAGATGCGCTGCTTGTGTTCGGTCTGCTCAATGCCAGCCTGACGTTCGCAACCGTTGCCACCGGCGCCGAAGGCGAACCGTCAGCACCGCAATTTGCGAAAGCACGCTTTGTTGTGGAGCCGGAAGTTTTTCTGCGACATACGGCAGAGCGATCCTTCATCGGTCCCGGAATGTTCCGCTTGGAGACCGGCGACATTCTCATGGCGGCGCCATGGGGACGGCCGCCAACCCACTTCGAGCAACTCGCCGCAAAGTATCCGGTGCCAATGTTCTATCGTAGCCAGGATGGCGGACGGACTTGGGAGGAACAGGGCCGCATGAAAATGGAGTGGTCGTTAACGGGCATGATTAGCGACGGCGGTGTGAGCTTTTTGCGTTTGAAGGACGGCCGGCTGGCTTTCCTAGCGCATCGGCACGTGCAGGGACTGCATGGCGGTGGGTTGCCGGTGATTTCGTTCTCTCCAGACGATGGTAAAACGTGGACGTCGGCGCGATTGATCGGCGAGCCGGAGGGTGTCTGGTATGTGATGAACGATCGGCTGATCCAATTGCGCAATGGGCGATTACTGGTACCGGTCGCTCATATGCCCAAGGGAGCTGGCGTCTACGAAGGCCAGAAGAACCTTAGTGTGTGCTTTTTCAGCGACGACGGAGGACTTACTTGGAACCGCTCAAGGGTGCCCGCGAAGCTCGATGACGAACGGGGCATGGCCGAGCCTGCCGTGGCTGAAGTGGACGGTGGACGCGTATTGCTCTTGGCTCGCACTGGTAGCGGTTGTCACTATGCCGCTTGGTCGGAGGATGGTGGCGAGACCTGGTCGCAACCGGAACCCACCACACTCCTGTCGGCTTGCTCCTCGCTGACGCTCAAGACCTTGCCCGACGGACGACTAATCGTCTTCTACAACCACGCCGAGCCATTGGGCAAAGGGGCCTTCTTTCCTCGCACGCCCCTCTGCTACTCGTTATCGAGCGACGGCGGCAAGAACTGGAACCAGCCAGTTATCGTCGATGATGAGGGTGTCGAGAAGAAAGATCGGCAAAACATTTATCCTTCGATCGCGTTCACGAAGGAAGGCATGCTCGTGATGTGGTCGACTCACCGAGCCGACCCCAAAGGCAGCTTCGCTGATTCTAACGACACCAAGGTCGGTGGTGGCAAACGCGCCATTTTGGCCTATCCGTAGGCAAACAGTCGCCGGACAATTCGCACGCGGATGCCCCATGCGTGAACCCGACGTAATGTTGACCGATTACGGACTGGCGTTGGAGTGCGTATTCCTGGCGATGTTTCTCGGCCGCCTACCGACAGGCCGAAATGGGTTGGGACGCGCGGGTATCTGGTTTTTCGTGTTCCTCGGACTTTCCGCAGCCACGGGTGGCACGGTCCACGGCTTTTGTCCCGATCAGAACTCCCCGGTGTGCCGGTTTCTCTGGCAGGTGACGCTCCAGGCGATCGGTTTGTCTGCATTTTCGACGTGGATCCTGGGTGCGGGTGTTCTCGCCACCGGTCGGACTCGACGGTGGCTCACGATCGCGGCCTTTCCGCAGATCGCTTTCTACACGCGCCAACGTACTTCTGATCACGCAGGAGTTCTGGATTGCATTCACGATCTATTCTCCCGCCGCGCTCCTGTTGCTTGTCGGCTTTTGCCGCGCCGCCTGGCGCGGCGGGCACCGCTTGCTTCTGGTCGGAGCTTTGGGCTCGGTATTGTCCTTTCTATCTTCCTTCCTCCAGTTCATGAGAATTGGCATTGATCCGGTTTACTTCAATCACAACGCTCTGGCACATGTTGTGCAGGCAGTCGCGCTGGTCCTGCTATTCCTGGGGATCCGATATGTGGCTGGTCCGGCATTCCTCGAAGCACGCATTGCCCGCGGCATCGAATTGTCTTCCCCATAGCGTTTCTGTATTCTGACGACTCGCAGCCACTCATTTCCTGGCAGGAGGTCGATCAATGCTGACACGTCGCGAACTTCTTAAAGCTTCGGCCCAAATGGGAATTGCCTACGCGTTGCCATTCACCCCGTCGTTGACGCGAGGGGAAGCGACTGCAGGAGTTGAGGTCAATGATGTTCAATCTCAGTTGAACGCCACCCGTGTGTCTGAAATCAAAACACCCCGCTCGATTGATGACCTTCAGATCGTATTGGACGAGGTGCGGCGCCAAAACCGGGCCGTCTGCGTGTCCGGAGGACGCCATGCGATGGGGGGCCAGCAGTTTGCCAGCGATGCGATATTGCTGGACACGAAGGAATTCAATCAGGTCGTGCAATTCGACAAAGCTAAGGGACAGATTACTGTCGAGGCGGGAATTGAGTGGCCGGAGCTGATTGATTATCTCCAGGCTCAGCAGGCAGGCCAGAATGAATCGTGGGCCATTCGCGAAAAGCAGACGGGGGTTGATCGAGTCAGCGTGGGAGGTTCGCTCGCCTCCAACATTCACGGCCGCGGCCTGAAATTCCCTCCAATGGTGTCCGACATCGAGTCGTTCACTCTGCTCACTGCCGACGGGAAGTTACAGACGTGCAGCCGCAGCCAGAACCAGGAACTCTTTTCCCTGGCGATCGGTGGTTATGGCCTGTTCGGGATCGTCGTCCACGTCACTTTGCGGCTGGTGCCCCGCACGAAAGTACAACGGATCGTCGAGATCATTCCGGTCAAAGACCTGCTTCCTTGGCTCGATAAACGGTTGGCGGCCGGCTTTGTGTTTGGCGATTGCCAGTATTCCACCGATTTGGATTCCGAGGCCAACGTGCATGCCGGAGTGTTTTCCTGTTACCGGCCGGTTGCCAGTGACACGCCGATCCCGACGGAGCAGAAGCAGCTCAGTGCGCAGGATTGGATTGAGTTCTACACTCTGGCGCGCACCGACAAGAAGAAAGCCTTTGAAAAGTACGGCAATTATTACATGTCAACCAACACACAGGTGTATTGGTCCGACACACACCAGCTTGCCGGCAGTTTCGACTCATACCGCAATGCCGTCGATAAAAAGCGCGGCACGCAAATGATTACCGAAGTGTACGTCACTCGGGACAAGTTCCTGCCATTTATGGGGAAGGTTCGGCAGGACTACATCGACCATCACGTCGACATGACATATGGCACCATTCGTTTCATCGAGAAAGACCCCGATACGTTTCTGCCGTGGGCCAAAGAGCCATCGGTGTGCATTGTATGCAACCTGAACGTGGTGCATACCGACGCAGGAAAAGAGAAGGTCGCCGAAGACTTTCGTCGAATCATCGACCGGGCGATTGAATTCGGAGGACGCTATTACCTCACGTACCACCGCTGGGCAACTCGCAAACAAGTAGAATTATGCTATCCGCAATTCGTCAACTTTCTGCGCCTAAAGAAAAAATACGACCCGCTGGAACGTTTTCAAAGCAGCTGGTATCGCCACTATAAGACGATGTTCGAAGACAGACTCTGACAGCAGGTCGATTCGCACGCGGTGCGCCCCATGACGAAGGTAGTCTGACGCTCGAATGACAACGCCACTCGAAACCACTCGAATTGCAAAACTCCTCTGGATCCTGACGGCGCTCTTCTGTCTGCGGGTGCTCGGACAGGTGCTTGTCGAGTTTCTGCATGTCCGTTTTCTGGCGCCATCGGAAGAGTGGTTTTCGGGGATGATCCCCTACCCGCAGCTTCTGGCGAGCCAGATGTTGATCATCGCGTTGCAGGCGAAGATCGACTTCGACTTCACACGACAAACGGGATGGAGCTACCGGCCGCGACGCCTGGCCGGCCAGTTGCTGTTGCCGTTTGGAGCGATCTACCTGACGGTCATGATAATCCGGTATGCGATCCGCATGGGGCTCTACCCGCACGAACGTTGGACCGGGGGCTCGATTCCGATTTTCTTCCACTGGGTCCTGAGCCTCTATGTACTGCTGGTCGGTTATCACCATTGGCGACACAGCCGTTCGGGGAAAATCGGCACGCCGCAGTCGATTCGTCGGCGCTGGATCGCGCACTCTCTGCGGCTGGCCGGTTGGGGCGTCATCGGATTGGGCATTGCCGGTTGGAGCTTCTATTTGTTGCTTCCTTCATTGCTGGCTGATCACCTAGGTATCCGGCGGTCGGAGTTCGCCGTGCGAATCGAGCGATCCGTCCCCCTGACGACATCGGACGGCATCTCGCTGCTGGCCGACATCTATCATCCACGAAGAGCAGGCCCGAAAGCGCCGACGGTTCTGGTCCGCATCCCCTATTCCAAAACGACGGCGAACAAATTGTTTGCCACGGTCGTGGGGCGCATGTGGGCTGAACGCGGCTATACAGTCGTGATCCAGGGAACGCGCGGACGCTACGAGTCGGGTGGGAAATATTATCCGCTGCGCGGCGAACGGCAGGACGGCATTGACACGCTCCACTGGCTTGCCAGGCAGCCGTGGTACGACGGACGGCTGGGGATGTGGGGTGCTTCGTATTTCGGCTATACGCAATGGGTGCTCGCCGATTGCCAAGACCCCGGTCCGACCGCGCTGATCATCCAGGAAGCCAGCACAGATTTTTATGGCATGTTTCATCCCGGTGGAGCTTTCTCGCTGAAGAGCGCATTGTTTTGGGCCGTCATGTCGCACGGCAGGCAGGATGTGACTCCCACGCCGGAAACAATGCAGCGCGGATTGACTGGTTTTCCACTCATCGAGTCCGACGACCGGGCCACGCGGGACATTCCATTCTTCGATGACTGGGTCCAGTACACAAACCGCGACGAATATTGGGCGCAAATCGACGGAGACGACCGGGCGCGTCGACTGCAGGCCCCCGTACTCTTGATGGCAGGCTGGTACGATCCTTTCCTGCCGACGCAATTGGCCGACTATGCCCGGATTCACCGTGAGGCCGATCCTCAGGTCGCAAAGGAAACACGGCTGGTCATCGGTCCCTGGGTTCACGCAGCAGCCGCGATACTTCCTGACGGCACACATCCCCGCAACTTCCGGCTGGAGTGTCTCGCGCCAACTGTCGCCTGGTTCGACCGTCACCTGCTCCAGTATGGTCTTCGCGCCACACCCCCGGTGCGGATCTACACAATCGGGACGAACATATGGCACGATGAGCAGGAATGGCCGCTCGCCAGAACCCAGTACACACCCTATTACTTGCACGGCGACGGCCCGGCGAACGCGGCATCCGGCCGCGGAATTCTGAAAACATCCTGCCCTGCGCACGGTGAACCGGCCGACTCGTTCGTTTACGATCCTAACGACCCGGTTCCGACGGCGGGAGGCGCGATGCTTGGTTTCGGAGCGGGGACCGCCCGGCAAGAAGCCATCGAAGCGCGCGCCGACGTCCTAATCTATTCCACCGAACCGTTGCCGAGCGACCTCGAAGTGACCGGCCCGATCGAGCTGATCCTGCAGATTGCGACCACTGCGTCTTGCACGGATTTCACCGGCAAGCTCGTGGATGTCTTTCCCGACGGTTCGGCCTGGAATGTTTCCGAAGGGATCTTGCGCTACCACTATGACGAGCAATCGACCAATGGCACACCGACCGGCAGCTCAGAAATCAAAATCGACATGTGGCCCACGAGCACGGTCTTCAGGAAAGGTCATCGTCTCCGTCTGGAAGTCTCCAGCAGCAATTATCCACGTTTCGACCGCAACCCAAACACGGGCCGGCCTATCGGCAGCGAAATTGTACCGGTTCGGGCTAAGCAAACCGTGTTTCACGACGCCGATTCGCCTTCGCGGTTAATTCTGCCAGTTATTCCCCAAGGGGCAAAATAGTACCCGCTGACGTCCAGAGTTCAATGGAGGTCCTAGGCTATGTCAGAATCTCAATCGATTCTTGGGATTCCCATCAATCCACCGAATGACGCGAACGAGATAGCTGCCGCCCAAGCCAGACAGCGTTTGTCAGTTCCGAGCACCCTGTTCGGTTGCAGGCATCAGTCGTGCGCATCAACCACGACCCAAGTTTCAGTAACTCGTCATTTCTAATACGGTTCCATTGGAGGAACGATTGATGGGACTAATTGACTCGGCAGGGTGCTGCAACAATTAGCCGCGTTGGGTGTGTCGGACCACCGCGACACTTCCCCGGCGCCGCCACTTTGGAACGCCGTCAACAGTGGTTCCTGCCGTTGCCATTTGCTATCCTAGCCGAACCAAACCCGAATGCTCAGAAAAACCGCTATCAGCACGCAGCAACGGAAGAGCCACATTTCTTTATGCTGGTCGTTTCGCGTTCGCCCTCGCATTCAAAAAGGTCCTTTGAAATGACACGCAGAAATCTTGCAATCCTCTGCTTGGCTGTTTGTTCATATCTCACGCCGGCAATTGCCGTGGCCCAGGAGGCCGGCCTACAGCAGCCGTCGTTCGACTCGGAAGGCGTGCCGATTCATTACATCGTCACGGGCCCAGAGGACGGCGAGCCGGTCGTGCTGATTCACGGGTTCGCGGGCAGTATCGAACCGCAATGGGCGCAGGTGATCGCCGCGCTCAAAAAAGACTTCCAGGTCATCGCCCTGGACTGCCGTGGACATGGCGGCAGCGGCAAACCGCACGATCCAAAAAAGTACGGCGTCGAGATGGCCGACGACGTGGCCCGGCTGCTCGATCATCTCAAAATCGACAAGGCCCACGTCGTCGGCTACTCGATGGGGTCTAGCATTGCCCTGAGCTTCGCGGTCCATCATCCGCAGCGCGTGCGCACCGTGACACTTGGAGGCACCGGTGTGAAAAACGGCCAGGAAGATCTTATTTTGGCGGTGGCCGATTCACTCGAAAAGGGCAACGGCCTTGGACCGCTCATTATCGCACTGACCCCCAAGAATCAGCCGAAGCCGACCCCCGAGACCCTTAAGTTCATCGACAAAGTCGTGTTCTCGGTCAACGATGCCAAGGCCCTCGCCGCCGTGGCCCGCGGCGCCGCTGGTGACAAGCTTTCAGACAGGCAAGTCGAGAGCGTTCGAGGCGCCGACGCTGGCAATCATCGGGGCCGACGACCCGTTGCGCGTCGGCGTGGACCGGCTCAAGAAACTGCTTCCCAACACCAAGGTCGTGGTCATCGACAAGGCTGACCACATGACCGCCTTTATCCGCCCGGAATTCATCGCCGCACTGCGGCAGTTTCTGGACGAGAATCGCCGGCCACGGACGAAGTGAATTCCGTCAATGCCATAAAATGTAGGCCCAGCGGTCAAGCACGTCGGGAGTCGCTATTTGCGAACCGGCCAACGTTACGGTCGGTTGCGCCGGCGCCGATGCGTCGGCCGGTCCACACTCGCATCACCCCTTACCAGCGCACATTGATCACATCGGCTGACGGTGCGTCCCGGGCGGTGTGTCGGCCCTTCGGATAGAAGAGCGCTGAGCCAGTGAACCACTAAAGATGCATGAAAATAGGTAAGCGGATGTGGTGGCCAGAAATATTGCAAAATAATTGGCAGCGACAGGCGAATACTCATATGATTGGGTCATAGTTTGATCGTGCCTAATATGGAGCGACGCAAGGCGGTTTCTTCGGCCAGTTTGCCTCTCAGTCGAGCTTCCAAGATCTGCAAGTAAGGCGCTAGCGATGATCAACCGCGTGAACTTCATTCAAGTTTTGTGCTGCTGGTCAATGCTGTCGGGCCTGGTGGGCCTTGTCCCGGTTTCGAGTAGTCGGTCGGAGGAGCTGTCTGCGAAGTTCGACGCGTATCTGGCCAAGTGCGTCGAGTTGGAACAGTTCAGCGGCACGATTCTCGTGAGCCATGAGGGGCAAACCGTGCTGGCCAAAGGCTACGGTTGGGCCAACGTCGAGCACCAGGTTCCCAACTCGACACAGACGAAATATCGGCTGGGCTCGATCACCAAGCAGTTCACCGCTGCGGCCATTTTGCTGCTCCAGGAACGCGGCAAGCTGGACGTTCACGACCCCGTAAGCAAGCATCTGCCCGACTCGCCGCCTGCGTGGGCCGCCGTGACAATCCACCACCTGCTGAGCCATACGTCAGGCATTCCGAACTTCACGAGTTTTCCG
Organism: uncultured Planctomycetia bacterium; assembly: GCA_963807715.1. Lineage (GTDB taxonomy): Bacteria > Planctomycetota > Planctomycetia > Pirellulales > PALSA-1355 > CAWECK01. The sequence goes on along the minus strand of CAWECK010000001.1, from coordinate 348,420 downwards.
GAGTACTCAAAGACCTGGATGGTCCCGTCGACACCCGAGCAACTGATTGCCCGGTTCCGTGATAAACCGTTGGAATTTGAGCCGGGCGCGCAATTCAACTACAGCAATTCAGGCTATATTCTGCTGGGGGCGATCATCGAAAAGGCCTCGGGCACGACATTCGAGGCTTTCGTGCGCGAGCACATTTGCGAGCCATTGCAACTGCGGGACACCGGCTACGACCATCCGACGACAGTGCTGGAGCATCGCGCGGCCGGCTATGATCGACTGTCCGAGATCATGACCAACGCGGAGTATATCGACATGTCGATTCCCTACGCGGCCGGCGCAATGTACTCGACCGTCGAAGACCTGGCCCGATGGGATCAGACGCTCACGGCCGGCAAGTTGCTCTCGCCCGAGTCATTCGCCGCCATGTATATGCCGGTCAAGGGGGATTACGCTTACGGCTGGACGGTAAAGCAAAGGGCCAAGCACAAGGAAATCTCTCACGGTGGCGGCATCAACGGGTTCAATACGTTCATTTTGCGCTACCCCGAGGAAAATATTTGTGTCGTGGTGCTGAGCAATGTCGTGCCGGCGTCGACGGAGAGGATAGCCCATGACTTGGCGGCCATCGTTTCTGGCGAACCTTATAAGCCTCCCAAGAAGCGTGAGGCGGTGAAAGTGGACCTCGAGTTTTACGACACCTATGCGGGTCGGTATCAGCTCCAACCCGACTGGATTCTGACGATCCAGCGATCCGGGAACCGGCTACTGGTCCAGGGACCCGATAAGCGGCCGGTGGAGATTTTCCCTGAGTCGGAGTCGGAGTTTTTTTTCAAGATCGTCGACGCCCAGATTACCTTCGTCAAGAATGACCAAGGCCAAATCACACATCTGATGTTTTGCCAAGGGGGACACAAAGTACAGGCGAAACGTCTGGAGTGATGGTATTACTTTTCGAGGGCGGGACCGAAATAGACGGGTTGTTGACGAAATGTTTTCCAATCTGAGCCCTTGGCTGACGGGAGCTATTGGGAATGGCGCCTGCTGTGCCGAAAGCTGCCAGCGGCTACTTCGGCAACGGCCGGGTGCAATCCCCTCTGGCAACTATCACTCCAGTCAGTAGTCGACGGAGCATTTCAGGCTGCGAATCAAATAATGGTTTGACGGAGGATTGCGATGGGCTGGTCGATGCTGCCACGACCGGTGCCGAAGCGGCGGACGACGAGGGACTGCTGTTATTGATTGGACCACTAACCTGGCTGGATGCAACCACGGCAGGGCTTACGGCCGGGGAACCGCTTTGCGATTGCAGCGGCCGGCTGAATTCTGCACTCACCTGGGGTTGAACAGTCGCCGGCGCGATTGCGTTAACGGTTTGAGTAAGGGAGTTCGAATTGCCGCCGTCGAAATTGACGGTTGCGCTGGCTCCGCCGCCGTAGACCGCTTGAATTGAATGGGTCCCCACCGCCAGCGTCGCTGTCGTAAACGTGGCCACGCCCGAGCTGAGCGTGCCAGTGCCCAGCGAAGTGGAGCCGTCGTAGAAGGTCACCGTGCCCGTCGGCGTCGCGGCCGGAAGTTCGTTGGCCACGACCTTGGCCGTAAACGTGACCGATTGACCTGACTGGCTGGTGGCTGGCGTAGAGGTCAGCGTGGTCGTAGTCGGAATGGTCGGAACTGTGGTTAAAAAGTCGATGATGTTCAGCGCGTCCTCGGGAATGACGTCGCCGAGGCCGAGGACATCATAATAAAGAGAACCGGCGGGAAACGTCGTCGACAAGACAGTCCCCGACCCGTTGTTAGTCAAATAATCGATCACTTGTAGGGCATCGTCCGGTACGATCGTTCCACCCGTGCCGAGGACGTCCATCGAATTGCCAGGATTTTGCCAGGGGTGCTGGGCCGTCGTAATGGTCGTATCGGCCGTGGTATGCGCGGGCTCGACGTTGCCGGCCTGATCTTGGGCCTGGCTGATGAAGCCGTACGTGTGACCGAGAGGGAGGTTCTCGATGTAAGTAGCCGAGGTGGTGCTGGTGGTGAGCCAGGAGTTAAATGGGCCGTCGTCGATGGAAACGGAAATGTTATAGCCGGTAATCGCCCCGCCGCTGCCGGCGGTTCCCGACCAACTGACCGGGAAGCTGGACATTGAAGTTCGTAGAGGCAAGGCCGTGACGCTGCTGCTGGGCGGGATCGCGATCGTGAACGTGGTGCTCGCCGTACCGCTGGTGTAGTCGGCGGTCCCAGCGAAGGTTGCCAGTACCGTGTATGTACCCGCCGTGCTTGGTGCGCCGTTCAAAGCTGTGCCCGTGGTACTTGTGCCGGAGTAATAGGTCAAGCTCGGAGGCATACCTTCCAGGCTGGCCGAAGCCATGGATTGGCTCCCCACGCCCGCCACCGTGTCAGTTGCGGCGAAGGTAGCGCCGTTGTATGTCCCGCTATTATCGCTCACTGTGATCGACGCATTGGCCTTGCTAATGTTGAACGTGGTGCTCGCCGTGCCATTGCCGTAGTCGGTGCTGCCGGCGAAGCTCGCGAGAGCCATGTATGTACCCGCCGTCGTCGGAGTGCCGCTCAAGGCTGTGCCCGTGGCGTTTGTACCCGGGTAATAACTCAAACTCGGAGTCACCCCTTCTAGGCTGGTCGAAGCCGTGGACTGGCTGCCTACTCCCGCTACCATATCAGTTGCGGCGAAGGCCGCGCTGTTATATGCCCCGCCATTGACAGTCACACTCACCGACGGAGCGGCTTGGCTGATCGTAAACGTCGTGTTCGCGGTGCCAGTGGTGTAGTCCGTGCTGCCGACAAAGCTGGCCAACACGGTGTACGTACCTGCAGTCGCTGGAGTGCCACTCAAGGAAGTCCCCGTGGCGCTCGTGCCCGTGTAGTAGGTCAGGCCCGGCGTTATCCCTTCCAGACTGGCGGTCGTTGCCGTGAAGGCCGAACCCGAGTACGTCCCGCCATTGTCAGTCACACTCACCGACGGAGCGGCATGGCTGATCGTAAACGTCGTGCTCGCGGTGCCAGTGGTGTAGTCCGTGCTGCCGGCGAAGCTCGCGAGAACTGTGTACGTGCTCGCCATCGTCGGTACGCCGCTCAAGGCTGTCCCCGTGGCGCTCGTACCCGTGTAGTAGGTCAGGCCCGGCGTTATCCCTTCCAGACTGGCGGTCGTTGCCGTGAAGGCCGAACCCGAGTATGTCCCGCCAGTGTCAGTCACACTCACCGACGGAGTCGCCTGGCTGATCGTAAACGTCGTGCTCGCGGTGCCAGTGGTGTAGTCCGTGCTGCCGGCGAAGCTCGCGAGAACTGTGTACGTGCTCGCCATCGTCGGTACGCCGCTCAAGGCTGTGCCCGTGGTGCTCGTACCTGAGTAGTAGGTCAGGCTTGGGGTCACCCCTTCCAGGCTGGCGGTTGTTGCCGTGAAGGCCGAACCCGAGTACGTTCCGCCATTGTCAGTCACACTCACCGACGGAGCGGCTTGGCTGATCGTAAACGTCGTGCTCGCGGTGCTGCTAATGTAGTCCGTGCTGCCAGCGAAGCTGGCGAGAACTGTGTACGTGCCCGCCATCGTCGGTACGTCGCTCAAGGCTGTGCCAGTGGCGCTCGTACCTGAGTAGTAGGTCAGGCTTGGGGTTATCCCTTCCAGGCTGGCGGTTGTCGCCGTGAAGGCCGAACCCGAGTACGTTCCGCCATTGTCGATCAGGATTACGGTTGGCATGGCTTGGCTGATCGTGAACGTAGTGCTCGCGGTGCCGCTGATGTAGTCGGTGCTGCCGGCGAAGCTAGCGAGAACTGTGTACGTGCCCGCCATCGTCGGTACGCCGCTCAAGGCTGTGCCCGTGGCGCTCGTACCTGAGTAGTAGGTCAGGCTTGGGGTCACCCCTTCGAGGCTGGCGGTTGTCGCCGTGAAGGCCAAACCCGAGTACGTTCCGCCATTGTCGATCAGGATTACGGTCGGCATGGCTTGGCTGATCGTGAATGTAGTGCTCGCGGTGCCGCTGATGTAGTCGGTGCTGCCGGCGAAGCTAGCGAGAACTGTGTACGTGCCCGCCATCGTCGGTACGTCGCTCAAGGCTGTGCCCGTGGTGCTCGTACCTGAGTAGTAGGTCAGGCTTGGGGTCACCCCTTCCAGGCTGGCGGATGTCGCCGTGAAGGCCGAACCCGAGTACGTTCCGCCATTGTCAGACACACTCACCGACGGAGCGGCTTGGCTGATCGTAAACGTCGTGCTCGCGGTGCTAGTGGTGTAGTCCGTGCTGCCGGCGAAGCTCGCCAGGACCGCGTATGTGCCTGCCGTCGTCGGAGCGCTGCTCAGGGCCGTGCCAGTTACGGCCGTGCCGGAATAGTAGCTGAGCGTCGGCGTCACTCCTTCCAGGCTGGCCGAGTTGTTGACCGTGGCCGTCGCGGCGAACGCCGAACCGTTGTACGTGCCGCCGGCGTCGTTGGCGGTGATGCTGGGGGTCGCCGAGTTGACGGTTATGTTAACCGCCGGGCTCGTGCTGGTGACATAGATGAACAGGGGATCGTTATAAACCGCCGTTACCGCCGGGCTGCCTGCCGGGAGAATCGTGACGCCGAGCGTCGCAACCCCATTGCTGACATTCGCGGTGCCGAGCGTGGTGGTCCCGCTGACGAACGTCACGATCCCTTCGTTGGGCGTGGTCGTGCTCGACACGGTGGCCGTAAGCGTAACGCTCTGCCCGAAAGTGATCGCGGACGGTGAGAAAGTCAGCGCGGTCGAGGTGGAAAGAACGTTCTGCGGGTAGACGTATATCGTGAAGGTCTCGGTAACCGTATTGCTACCGCCGTTGGCCGTGCCGCCGTTGTTCTGGACGGTCACTGTAATCAGCGCGCTGCCCGCTCCGTTCGTCGATGGCATGTAGGTCAGCGTGCCGGTCGCGTTGGGGCTCGTGTAGGTGATCGTCGGGTTGGGGACGAGCGACGGATTGCTGGAAGCAGCCGTGATCGTGACCGTTTGGCCGAGATTGCCGGCCGGGCCGTAACTGATGCCGGTGAGGTTGATCGTCTGCGCGCCGGTGCCCACCGAGACCGTCTGCGGACTGGAAATCGGCGCGATCGTGGGGGGCAGATTGATTTGCGTCACAGTGACCGTGAAGGTCTCCGTAAACGTGTTGACGCCGCCGTTGGTCGTGCCACCGCTGTTCATGACGGTCAGAGTAATCACCGCGCTTCCGTACGCGCCAGTCACCGGCGTATAGCTCAGCGTGCCCGTCGTGTTCGGGTTGGTGTAGCTGACCATCGGGTTGGGAATCAGGCTGGGGTTGCTCGAGGTGGCTGTGATGGTGACCGTCTCGCCATTTTGGTTGGGCGGACCCGGGCTGATCCCGTTGAGATTGATTGTCTGGACTGCGGAGTTTTCCAGGATGGCGGCCGGATTTGAAACCGCGTTAATGGTGGGCGGCTGGTTTGTGCCAATCAGGTCGTAGACGAGCAGATTGGCAATGGGCGTGCCGAGGCCGGTTACCAGGTCATAACCGACGCCCGCCGAATAACCGTTGGATCCCGTGGTGATGTCGTGGATATCGGCTGTCGGCAACTTGTAAATGCTGGGGAGCGTGCCCGTCGGGCCGTCCAAGGATGAGAGTCCAAAGACCGAACGACCCTGGTCCACGATGGCCACGAGCCCGGCCCAACAGGGTGTGGCCAGACTGGTGCCGCCGACCGTTTCCCAGGGGTCGGAGGTGCCATTGTCATAGCTATCATAGACCGAAACACCGGAGCCTGGGCTGGCGTCGAACGACACGTCGGGAATCGTCCGCTGCGTGGTGCTTTGGGTTACCACTCCCTTCTGATATGAAGGCTGCGATTCATAGCTGCTGATGCCGCCGCCGCTGCCGCTCCAGCCGGTTTCGCTGACATAGGTGCCGGAACTGCCGCTCGTGGTCAGAGTCGTGCCGCCCACCGCCAGCACGTTGGGCGACATGGCGGGATATCCACCGGGCTCGCCATCGTCTCCGGTCGCCGCCACGAATGTCACGCCAGCGTGCCCATTAGGCGTGGTGAAATACGAGTCGTTTTTGGTTTCCAAGGGGTACTCGCCCGAACTCCAACTCATGGAAACCGCGACGACGCCCGGCTGTTGCCTCGCATAGTTTACGGCGGTCAGCAGGTTGCTGGTAGAGGCGGAATTTGCCTCGACCAGCAGGATGTTCGCATCCGGCGCGACCGCATGCGCCCATTCGATGTCCAAAGCCTCTTCGACCTCCCAGTCGTTACTGCTTCCCGCGCCGGCCGGATCGGTGGAAGGCAAACTGGTGGTCGAGCCGGTCTGCGAGACGCGCACTAAACTCGGCGGATCAGGAAGGCCCATCGCAACGTCAAAATTGTGCAGATCGCTGCTGGCCGTGGGATAGTTATAAGCATCGATGATGGCGATGGTTTCACCAGTACCGCTTCCCTGAACGGTGCCGTCGTCGAAAGAAATCTGATCGATGCCGTAGGCATGTCGGATTTGACTGGCCGTCATGCCCATCGGACCAGCGGTTCCCGCAGGGCTGACCCCAAGGGAGACATAACGTTCGTAGGTCGGCGCGGCCTCGGGCAGGTCGGACGGCGACGCCACTGCGTTTGGCGAAACGGAGAGCAGGACCCGAGCTTCCAGCGACTCGACCTGCAATCGGTGCCCGCCAATGGGGCTGAACCACCGCCGCGTGAAAAGAGGCTGCGCGTGCTTCCGCGATCGGGAACGTCCTTGCTTTTGCATTTAGAGTTGCTGCGCGTTCAAGTGGGTTGCGCCAGCGGCTCCAGTCTCAATCGATATGCTATCTACGCCGTCAAGTCTTTTCGCCGTTCTGAAACGACTCAAGGGCACTTGAAAATGACCACGTCATATACCCCAAGGGAACTACTATTAGGCTGTGTCTAGTCGTAATTGTCAATAAATAAAACTTGCCGAGAAATTGCGAAAAGGGGAAGACCCAAACGTGGGCCGAGTGCAATTGCTCCGTCAGCTTCGCAAGACCATGCTTGCCGAGCTCAAGCAGCATGTCCACGAGTTGGCACCGCAGGAGTACACGGATACGGTGCGTATCGTGAAGAACTTGACCAGCGAATTCGCCGCTGAACGTCCTCAGCAACAAATCGCCGATCGTTAAAGCGAAAGTCTAAAGTCTCGTAAGGCAAAAAACTGTGCGCCGTGAAAAGGCGTGTGTCTTCAGCGGGTGCGAATCCCACCAAGCGACTGTCGTTCCAGACAGCGGCTTTCGAAGCGGCGGGGCCCTAGCAGCTCGCCTTCGGCTTCGCCTAACGATCAGCCCCGAGCGCTGGTGTGGAAGATCGGCAGCAGGATGCGATTGCCGGGAGCGACATCTCGAATATCGAGGTTGCCACCCCATTCGCCCTGACCGTCAAGGGTCGTAGTCACCTCGCGATCGGGCGCGACGCCGAGTATACCGACAAAGGGCGTTAATCCAACGGTTTTGCTGCTTGATTCGCTTTTCTTCATCCTTTTGAGCCTGGATGTCCCTGGCTTCTTGGCCAAGCTCGTCCTTTGAAATCGGGCTGAACAATGCTTCAGGAAACAATCGCTTTACTTCAACGCGAAATTCTTCCGCAACAGTGGCTGGAGAGGGCGATCATTTTTGTCTCCCTGATCGACGGGTTAGGCCGAGGCGACGGCAGCCTGCGGCACATGTATCACTGCATTGGCTTCGTGCTTGGCTTTCACCTCTTGCAGCTTCAGCCAGCGGGCTCGCCGCACCCAGTAGAAGCGGACGGGAAGGAATAAGTCAACGACCTCGTCGGAAATCAGTAGCCCGCCTAAAACCGGCAAGGCCATGGGAGCGAGAATTTCGCCGCCGACTCCTTTTGCAAACACCATCGGGAAAATGGCGATGATTGCTACTCCCTCGGTAAGCAGTTTGGGCCGCAGGCGGTGGACAGCCCCCTCGATCACTGCTTGTCGCAGTTCTTCAAGGGATTTCATATTCTCCAAACCACCGCGCTTTTCGATCGCCTCGCGCAGATAGACCAGCATGATGATGCCCGTTTCGGTGGCCATGCCGAAGCAAGCAATGAACCCGACCCACACGGCCACGCTAAAATCCATTGGCGGTGCCGACCAGCCGTTCATGATCTTGGGAAACAAATACATGAAGAACGCGCCGCCGGCCAATGCCTCGGGCACAGCCAGCATCATCAAAACAGCGTCCGCCAAGTCGTTGTAAGTCAAATAGAGAATAATGAAGATCAGCGCGATCACCGCAGGGAATACGAATCGAAGTGTACGGGCTGCACGCACTTGGTGCTCAAATTCTCCGCTCCACTCAATGTGAACTCCCTCGGGCAGTTTCACTTTCTGCGCGACAACGCATTGCGCCTCGTCCACGAAACCAACGATGTCGCGGCCACGGACGTTCAGAGTGACATAATTCAAGAGCCGTCCGTTTTCGCTCTTGATCATCGCCGGGCCTTCGACGATTTTGATGGTCGCCAAGGCGTTCAATGGTATCAACGCCTTACCCCTGCCGGCGTGGGCAGGCGTGGACATGTGCCCGCCAGCACTCTCTGAGGCAGCGCCGCTTGTATTGCTTTGGCTGCCACCCATGCCGCCGGAACCTGGGCTCGCGCCATTCCGCTACCGCCGCCTCCCATCCCTGAGGACGAGGACATGCCGTTGGCGGCTATCAGCAGCCGGCCGATGCTGGCCTCGTCTTCGCGGTCTGAGCGAGTGTAGCGGATGCGCACCGGAAACCGATCCCGTTTTTCCACCGTGTAGGTCACGGCCCGGCCTGCCAGGGCTACTTCGATCTCATTCTGGATGTCTTCGACGGTGATGCCGTAGCGGGCGGCCGTTTCACGATCGATGTCGATTTGCAGGTAGCCCTTGCCCATGATCGGCGACGCGATCGCGTCGCGTGCGCCATTGATTGGCTTGAGCACGGCTTCGATGTCTTTGCAGACCCGGTCGATGGTCTCCAAATCCGCTCCAAATACCTTCACGCCAATGTCCGTGCGGACTCCGGTCGAAAGCATTTCGATGCGGTTGATGATCGGCTGGGTAAAGATGTTGCTCCAACCAGGCACTTGCAAGACGCGTCCCATCTCATCGTCCACCAGGTCTCCCTTGGGGCCGGTCTGACGGGGCCAGAGAAAGACATGTCCGGCGAACGGCTTTTGCAACTCTTCCCGCAATTCGTTAAACGACTTGAACTCTGCGGCGTCATGCGGTTTTCCGAGTTGCACGTTGACGGCAGCGGCCGCGAATGCCTCGGTATCCTTGCCATGTTTGGCATCGGCTATCAAGTCGCCTTTGGTTGCCGCTTTGGCAACTTCCTCCAAGGCGTACCACGTGTAAGCCTCCATGCCGCGGTCGAACAGTTCCCAGTCGATCTGCTTGACCCGTTCGTGCCACAATCGCAACCGCTCGTGTTCAACAGCGTGCAGAAGTTGCCCGGCGAACGTCGGACGCTCGCCGCCGATCAGTTCCTTGGCAGCGTTCCATAACCCACCCAGCCGCGACTCTTCCGGTTGCAGCGAGCTGACCACGTCTTTCACGGCACCTGCTTTCTCTAGCTCCTCGGCGATGGCACGACTTAATTGCGTGGTGTCTTCAAGAGAAGGATTCTTCGCAAGCCAGACGCCATAAGCCGGCGTGAATTGCTGCGTTAGCCGGTCGATCTCTTTGTCTTGTACGATCCCATCCGGCCAAACGATCGCTTTGCCAGTATTCATGAAGCGAATGGACTCGGCGACTGCGAAGCGTGTGAGTTGTGGGGCCAAATCATGCTCGACTTCCTTGTATCGCATCAGCGCAAATTCACGCATGGTCTCGTCGAATCTCTCAACCGCTTTCTGGCTGGCGTCGTTCACCAGGCCATTGCGGTCGTCTTCATTCTCGGCGCGGTGTACATAGCCCTTATCCTCAAGCGCCTTCAGCACGTCCTTCACCTGCTGTTCGGCGTCGGGGAATTTCGAGCACGCGCTTCGGCCAAAGTTCTTTCGGCCGGAAATTGACGAACGTTTCGACCATGTCGAGCGGAGCCGGATCGGTTGGCGTATCCGCTCGGCCCGCCTTGCCAATGACCGATTCGACTTCCGGGAACCCGCGCAGCAGAGCATCGCGTGCCTTCAGGTCATCCGCGGATTGCGTCACGCTTGCCCGGGGCACGGTAATGGGCATGTCGAGCGTCGTGCCTTCATCGAGAGCTGGCATGAAGGCCACGCCAATCTTATTGAAGTGATACGACCAAAGACCAATCACGATCAGGCTGCCTAGCGTGATCGTTCGCCATAGAATCAACCGCTGAGTCCGAAACGCCACGAAGAAAGCGCCAACAGCGGCACCAGCGAACAGGTCCAGAAAAACCATTTAAGAACGGCAACGCTTCCAAGTAGCGGAAAAACAAATAGTCTGTCGGCGTAGTAGTTTCCGTAACGGGTGGCAACCCCTACCAATGCCATCAGCAGGATTGCCACTAGAAAGAGCCCGACATCTTTCCGGAAACCCTGGAGGTCATGGGCCTGCTTTCCTGTGATGGAAACCACCGTCAACGATGTCACCAGGAAGAACACGGCCAGAAAGGTCTGTTTCCATGCCTCTTCGCTGGCACCCATTCCGATAATCGCCTGAAGCGGAAACATGCCCGCCGCCATCACCAGCAGCACGGCGAAGGCCCACATCACCAGGTTGCGCCGTGGCAAGGCCCAGGTGAGCAACGGTTTGTAAATATGAATAAAGCTGCGCACGATGGCGTTTTCTTCTTCGCTGCGCAGCCGGCCGCGAATGAAAGTCGGGATCAACGCCGGCACCACCGTGATCGAGATCAGCGCCACGCCCAACATGGCAAAACTCTTGGTGAAGGCCAGCGGGTGGAACAGCTTCCCTTCGCGCCCGCTCAGCATAAACACCGGCACGAACGAGAGGAGCATAATCAAAACGGAGAAAAAGATCGGCCGCCCCACCGTGCGGCATGGCCCGATCACCAGCTCACGCGTGTCGCCGGTCACCGGCTTATCACCAAAGTGTTCCTTGAGATGGTGCGTGGCGTTCTCGGTCATCACGATCGCCTGATCGACAAGGATTCCAATGGAGATGGTAATGCCGGCCAGCGACATGATGTTGGCCTGAATGTCGATGATGCCTAGCCGCCGCAGCACCCACATCATCAAGAACGAGAACAACACGGCCAGCGGCAGCGTGATGCAGATCACGAAAACGCTGCGAACGTGCATCAGAATTAACAAAATGGCGATGGAGGCGATGATCATTTCATGCCCCATCACCTCGGTGAGGGTATGGATCGCGCCGGTGATCAACCGGGTCCGGTCGTACGCGGGTACGATGTGGATTCCGGCAGGTAGTCCCGCTTGCAATTCTTGGATGCGGTCTTTGATCCGCCTGGTAACCTGTAACGGGTTCTCGCCATGCCGCATAAGGACCGCACCGCCGGTCACCTCGTTGCCGTCCTTTTCGTAGACACTTCGGCGGAACTGCGTGCCGAGTGAAACTTTAGCTACGGTCTTCACGTAGATCGGCGTGCCGTTGACTTCTTTGATGACCGCGTTTTCGATGTCCTTCTTATCCTTGATCCAGCCAACGCCACGCACGATGTACTCGGCGTTGTTCTTCTGGATCACGCCGCCGCCGGCTGGCATGTTGCTCTTGCCGACCGCCGAATAGAGGTCTCCCAGTGTAATGCCATAGGCACGTAGCGACTCGGGACGGACATCGATCTGATACTCCAACGGCGTGCCTCCCACGATCGCCACGTCCGCCACGCCGGGAGCCGCATTGAGCTGCGGCGCAATGTAGAACTTGTTCAGCGCCCAGAGACGCTCGGGATCGACTTTGTTCTCGGGGCCAGGCTCGATCGTGTACCAGAATATCTGCCCCAAGGCCGTGGCGTCGGGAGCCAGATAGGGCATGACACCGGCTGGCAAAAACGTGTTAGCCTGGGCCAGCTTCTCGGTGACGCGCTGCCGAGCGAAGTAGAAGTCGATGTTGTCGTCGAAGATGATCGTAATCATCGAAAAGTTGAATTCACTGCTCGATCGCACCGCCCTCACGCCGGCCAGGCCCTGGAGTTTGCGCGACAGTGGATAGGTGACCTGGTCCTCGATCTCCCGTGGGCTGCGACCCATCCAGTCGGTGAAAACGATCACCTGGTTCTCGCTGAGGTCAGGAATGGCGTCGATCGGCGTGTTAAGCATCGCAAAGATGCCGGCGATCGTTAGCGCCCCGGTCAGGATCAGTACCAGGAAACGGTTGCGAATCGACATTTCAATGATTTTTTCGATCATGCTACGAATCCTCAGCCTCGGCGGAACCGTGGCTAGTTAGAGGCATTGGCTTTCTTGAGTATTGCGACCTTAGCGACCGTATGCTTGGGCTTGGCTTTAGCGTCATCTTCGCACGACTTGCAGCACAAGAAGACGGGCGATCCTTCAATCATTAGCTTGACCGGCGTACCCATCGTTCCTAGTCGGTTTTCACTTTCGACCGCGCAGAAGCGTTGAGCCTCTGCCAAGGTCCGATCAGCGGGCGACAGCTTTGCCAAAGAAGCGTTCACTTTCTTGAGTGTGTCGGCTGCCTTGGCCGTCGCCTTGGCATCGGATGTCGCCTTCTTCTTGCAGCCGGCGCAGCATAGGAAAACGGGCTTGCCATCGAGCAGCACTTTGACCGGCGTGCCCATCGATCCCAGGCGATTGCCTTGCTCTACCGCGCACCGGCGCTGCGACTCAGCGATGGTCTTATCGGCTGCTGGCAGCTTGCCCAGGGCCGCCTTGATTTCCGCTTCGCTCTCTTCGGCAGCATCTGCCGCCAATAATGTCGCGCGGTTGGCTGCAAAGACGCCGCCAAAAACGGCCAACGCGAGCAGGCAGCGGTACAAACGACTCATGGAATTCTCCTTCACGTGTTAATAGATGGTTATTTGGTGGCCGCGGCTGCGGCCTTCTTCAGGTTTTCTACTTTGGACAACGTCGCCTTGGGGTCCGAGAGGGCATCTTCGCGGCAGCCTTCGCAACAAACGAACACCGGCTGACCTTCGATCATCACTTTGACCGGCGCGCCCATCGATCCTAGCCGGCTTTCGCCGAGTACCGCGCAGAATCGCTGTTGTTCGGCGATTTTGCGATCCGCATCTGAAAGTTTGGCGAGCGCGGCCGTGATCTTGGCCTCTTTCCCAGCAGCCGGCTTTTGAACCGGTTGGGGCTCAGTGGGCTTGTCTACGGCTGCTGGTTTTTTCTGCTTTAGACTTGCGACTTTGGCGAGCGTCTCTTGGGGATGATCCAGCACGCCCTTTTTACAGCCGGCGCAGCATACGAATACGGGCTGGCCGTCGACCATGAGCTTCACCGGCTCACCCATCGAACCTAGTTTGTTGTCCGACAAGATCGGACAGAATTGCTGCGCCTCCACGAGCTTGCGATCTTCCTCGGGCATTCTCGCGAACACCGCCTTGAGCTTCGCCTCTTCGTCGTCGGGCGTGGACGGGCGCACGTTGGTTACGCTGGAGCCAGATTTGGAGCCACTGCCACTTCCGCCAAAGTAAATCGACCCGGCGGCCGGGTTGAGCCGGGTCTCGGCATCCACGAGGAAAGAACCTGAGGCAACCACTTCGTCTCCGGCACTGAGTCCCGAGAGAACCGGGTACCAGGTGCCATTGTGCGGCCCGGCCATCCGCGGACCGATTTTCACGAGCATGCCTTCAAACACCCCCGGTGTCGTTTCGCGGTAGACGATGGTCTGGCTTCCCGTATCAATCACGGATGCTTCCGGTACCGCCAGCACGCGGCCTTCGGCCAGCATTTCCTTCGCAGTGCCGCCGCTGTCGCCAATGCGAGCAAACATGGGCAACTTCTGCGGCGGTACTTTAATCGTCACCGTTGCGGTGCTCCCCGGCCGCAATTTGTGTCCAGGGTTATCCAACTCGAAACGGACCGAAACCGTGCGGGTGTCTTGATCGACGTGCGGATAGATGAATGCCAATGTGCCGTAAAAAGGCTCGTCGGCGAAGGCCCGCGTGTTGGCAACTACCGGCAGACGATCGGCTTCATTCATCTCCTTGTGCGATTGTTGATCGCTTGGCAGGAATTCCAGATCATCTTCATAGACCTGGGCCTGAATCCAGACGCTCGACAGATCCGCAACGTCGTAGAGGGGCATTCCTTCCTGCACGTATTGTCCTTCTCGGATGTATTTTTTGATCACGTGGCCGCTGATTGGCGAGCGAATTTTCAGCTCCGTACTGGGCTTCCCTCGGCGCTGAATCTCGTCGATCTGGTCCGTGCCGACCCCCAGCAGTTCCAGCCGCTCAGTGGCGCTGACCAGGTCCATGCTGGCCCCCGGACGCCGGGCGTCCAGCAGGTTTTGCTCGCTCACCACGAGTTCAGGGCTATAAAGCAAGGCCAGGTCGTCGCCCTTGTCGACCATTTGGCCGGTCTCGTTGACGTACAGCTTGTCGATACGGCCAGCGACACGGGCCGACACCGTTCGTTGGCCTCGCTCATTGAACTCGACATAGCCGACAGCATTGATCTCCTTACTGAGCGGCTGGTACTCCACTTTGGTGGTTTGCACTCCAGCGAGCACGACGCGATACGGGGACAATTGCACTCGGTTCACGATGCCCGCTGGCAAGGCTTCTTCGTGCTGGTCCCCTTTCTTGCGTTTGGACAAGGGCATGAAGCAGATCGGGCATTTGTCTTTGGAGTTATCCCGCACCACCGAGGAGTGCATCGGGCAAAACCATTCCACGTCACTCCCGCCATGGCCGGCCTCGGCTGTTCCGGGTCGAGTCCATTTGTCGTAGTAGTTCGCCAACAAATCCCACTGGGTGATGACAATGCCGATCACGGCTAACACGCCGATAAATCGCAGCCGGGCGAGCTTGACCAGGATTACGAAATCAAACCACCACCAGGCTTTTCTCCAGCCGGTCAGTCCCGGAGGTGCGCGCAAGCCCCCCTCATCATTCGTGCGAAATTCGTCGTCGGCTGGATCATGCCCACCTGGCAATCTGTTATTGGCTGACACGGTTCAATCTCCTGACCTGGATTTGTACTAGCTAGGGTAAGTTGCATGCAAAGTGAGCGGTTCACTCTGCGGCGGTCGATCGTCCCCATTTCACTGGCGGCTGCGTTGACGATCTTGGGCAGCACCTGGCGTACCTCTGGGTTGTCCTGGCGGTGCTCCAGCAATCGAAATCAATCAAAAAACAGCCCCCACCTGCTCGCGCCGCCGACTCGCGAGCGGGTGGAACGATTACCGAGTACCGTTACTTCCGTGGAGCCGGTACCCCCGGCTTCTCGATCTTGAGTTGTTGCATCAGCTTTTCATGCGCGGCTTCGGCAGCCTTCAATTCCTTCTCCATTTCTGAGCAGCACTTGCAAACGATTGCGGAGTCGCCCTCCGGCTTGACACACAGGCCGTCCAGCATGTCGCACATCTTCAGCGCCATTGCGTGGTGCTCTTCGATTTCCGCCAGGTGCTTGGCAGCTTCTTTGTCCTTCTTAGCCGATTCGCTCAGCTTGCTGTAGGCGCGCTGAGCCCCTTCCAAATTGCTGCGGATGGCTTGCGACTGTTCCTGGATAACATTTTTCGGCACCGGCTCGCCGGTGGCCGAATACTGGTTCAGGATCCGCGCGTGCTGGACGGCGTTGCCCTGATAAGTCGATCCAGTCCAGACGTTGTAGGCGTCGCCCCGGATCTTGGAACCGGCGTCGCGCTGGGCGAATGCCGCTCCGCCGTCGAATAGCATGCTCGCTGAAAGAAACACGACGAACAAAATGTATCTGCATTTCATGATTGAACTCCTTTAAGTTTCCTTTGCGTAACGAACGAAGGGATCGATCCCCTTCTCCCACTGACGCATCGTGTCGCTCCGGCGGGGAACGGAGCGAAGCTCGTTGATTGAGGGGACAGCCGTGATACCATTGGCTCAACTTTCGTTGAGTGCTAACCCGCCGAACACCACGGCTGTCCCACAAGTCCTTCTGATTTTTCAAAGCATCGGAGAAGTCAATTCAACGACCCACCGACTAACGGCAGCCGCATCCCCCACCGCCGCTTGTCGTGGGAATTCCAAGCACGGCCACCTTCGCGGCCTTGCCCGTTGACGAGGGCATATTGCCCATCCCCATCGCACAGCCGCCCATCGGGCAGTTACCCATGCCCTTCATGTTCATGCCACTCATATCCGTGCCGGCATCGTTCATCTTCATGCCCGCGTGATCGGGCATCGACGAGGGAGCCGCTGCCATACCGTCAGCAGGCATGGTTGGGCTGACCTTGGCAGGAGCAGTCGCGGCAGCCGTAACCTTCCTAGCTACGAGGGCCATGTGGCATGCCGGACAAGCCCCCGGCTTGGCCGATTGCACCCGAGGGTGCATGGGACAGGTGTAAATCACCGTTTCCGCTGCGGGCTTTGTCGCCGCGGGCGCGGGATTGGCCTGCGCGAACAATCGGTGTCCGGCCGCAAACGTAGTGGCCGTGATCAGAGCGATCAACAAATTCGTGCGTAACAATTTCATCGGATAGGTCCTTTCTAAAACGGAACGACAACAAGGAAAGTGCTGGTCCGCCACAGCCCGGCACAAACGACTCAGTAGCTGTAAAACTGGCTCTTCCTTGAGCGTGCGATCCTGCTAATGCGGTAACTCGTGGTTCCGGCCGGCTCTCGCCGGACCGGAACCGCCGAGTTGCACCGCAAGCCGGCCCGAGGGCCGGCCCCATCCCTGCGTTTACTTAGCGAACTCACCGCGAACCTTGGCACCGGCATCGTGGAACCCCGGATGCTGCGGCTGAGCCGGAACACTTTGGGCGACGGGCTGGCTGGTCAGCGATTGATTGGGATCATACGAAAACGTGCGAGCTGCGTTGCTCGTTGGCCGCTGCGCCACCGCCGTCGGAAGCTGGGCAGTCGGGCGGTTCGCCATGTAGCGGCCGATCGGCTGACGAACGACGGGGAACTCCCCGACCTCGCCGCGCGCCTTCGCAACCGCATCATGCGTTTGCTGAGCTTGACCAACTTGCGACCATGCACTGCCCACAACAGCCAGTGCCACAACCAACGAAACCTTGGCAAAACTGTTCATAACTCACCTTTTCCTGAAAAAAAGAAACCACGGAAACCCGGCCCGCTCCATCATGGATTGGGTCGGGATGCTCTTGAGAAACACCGGACGAGAACATGCGGACGGACTACGGCCGTCGCGAAGTAATCGCACGGAATGCCGAACGAGACACGAGTCTCAGTGGCAGGTTAACCTGTTGCAGACGCAGCCCTGTTGGGGACTGCCGTCGATTAGCAACAACACACGCGACAAAAAGAAATGGGCGCGCAGTACGGCGCCGAAGTCGCGTCAGGTTTGAATTCGCACGCTTTGCGTTTGCAGAGTAAGAACCGCCAGGCAGCCGCTCCCAGCAACGCTGGATGCCCGTAGCAACGCGGCCACATCACACTGGCTCAAAAGGGCCGGTACATCGCAGAAGACCGCGACCACGTGCTCCTGGTTTTCGCTCCCATTGTGGTCGGGAGTCGCCGGCGGAGCCGGGTGCTGATCGCTCGATTGGCGGCAGCAAGGCATGCCGCAGCACTTGCCGTCACACATTCCGGTGCAGCAGCAGCGAGAGGGGCGGGGCGTTGTCGATGCCGAACATCCCGACATCGGACTCGCATTTGCCGCTGACCGTCTTTGCCGTCAGATTTGGCCCGGAGCAAGGACAAACGCCAACCAAAAGCAGGCTAGCTGCTAGTGCGTGAACGATGATGGCTCGCCAAATGTTCATGCTTGATTGGTTCCCTATCAGAACTATTACGGCATTTTCGCCGGCAAAGTTCAATAGGCTTTGCAAGTTTCCGTGGATTTTTCTACACGATGCCTTCCAAACAGCCGCCGAAGCTCTTATCAGCAAGGAACATGCGAACAAGAAGACGCCGGTAAGAATTCGCGGTTTCATCGATTGTAGGACATTTCGGCTGGCTCAGGAAAGCCCGAAAACTCTTGCGGTTCGTTATTCATCAAAGGGTAACGCCGGATTATATGTTGGAGCCGGCTATTGTGAACGGTGCCCGAATAGTGCAGCGCTTGGCGGGTGAATAGTGCAGCGCTCGGAGGGTGATAGGTTCCTAGTCTACGTAGCGTTTCCGGGGAATGAAAGCGTTTTCCCACTCCTCCTCCGGAGGAGGAGTGGGGTCGCAACAATTGTCACGACGAGTCGGATGGTGACGATTCTTCCTGCTCAGGCACAACCGCCTCGTCCCGGCGCTGGCGGCGGGCATCTTTGAGCCGGTAGCTCTCGCCAGTCGCCTCCAGAATGTGGCAGCGATGCGTTAACCGATCCAACACGGCACCGGTCAAGCGTTCGCTGCCGAGCACCTCGGTCCACTGGCCGAACGGCAAGTTCGTCGTCACGATCACGCTCTGCCGTTCGTACGCAGTGCTGATTACATCGAACAGCAACTCCGCGCCGAGCTTACTGGCCGGCACGTAGCCCAGTTCGTCCAAGACCAACAGATCGAGCTTGGCTAACTGGGCCTTCATCCGCAACAGTTGCCGCTCTTCGCGGGCTTCCATTAACTGCGTGACCAGTTCCGTCACGCGATAAAACCGAACTTGATAACCGCGATGGCAGGCTTCGATCGCCAAGGCGGTCGCCACGTGGGTCTTGCCCGTGCCTGGATTGCCGATCAAGATCACGCTCGCGCGCTGCTCAATATACTGACAACGCATCAATTCCGCGACCAACAGCCGATTGAGCGACGGCTGGGATGCGAACTTGAAATCATCGAGCGTCTTGTGATTGGGGAACCGCGCGAATCGCAGTCGCCGCTGCGCACTGCGTTTCTCCCGATCGAGCAGTTCCATCTCACACAGTTGCAACAAGAACGCCAGGTGATCCACGTTCTCCTGGGCACAACGCGTGGCCAGCTTTTCGCACTCGTCGTGCATCGTCGGCAGTCGCAGCATTTTCAAGTGATGCTGGAGCAGTACCAGGCTTTTGGTTTCGATCGACTTCATCGGTCACCTCCTGGCAGCAAGCAGGCGTAGTGCTCCAAGTGCGGCGGCGGAATCTCGTGACCTTGCAGATGTGGCCGGCCATCCAGGCTGAACCATTGCGATGGCTGTTCGCGCCCTTGCTCAGCCAAGAGTCGAATGGCATCGACCGTGATCGCACCGATCGCCAAGGCACGCTCGATCGCGCGAGTCAACTCGGCCAGCTTCAGCGTCTCCAACAACCGCAGCACGCGGATAAATTCACGTCGTCCATCGGACTGGCGTTCTCCTTCAAGCCGACGCCTGAGCACGTCGAAACAGTCTGGCAGATTCCAGTCCGCCAGCGGCCGCGCGAAGTCCAATGAGCCCGGCTTGCGCTCCAAAAGAGCCAGATAATGCAGCGGATTGTAATGCACGTTTTCGCGTGCCCAATCGCGCGGATGACGAGCAACGACCTGATCGTTGACGACCAGTCGCACCTCTTGAATGCCGCCGACTGCCGTCACGTGGTGATGCGCATAGGCCGTGGGCACCGAGTAATCGTTCGTGTCGAACCGGACTAGCGACAGCGAATTGGCCTTGGCCGGCTCGACGCGTCGGGCTTCAAAGGACTGCTTTGGTAGCGGCAACAACGCACGCTGCTCTTCTTCCAACAGTCCCTGCTTGGTCGTGGGCTGACCTCGCAAGCGACGTTGCAGATCGTCCCGACAGGACTGAACCAACTGCTCATTGAACTCCTCCAGATCATCGATCTGCGGAACCGGCACCATGAAGTTGCGACGAGCGAATCCGACCGAACCTTCCACGTGCCCTTTTTCATTGGCGCGACGCACGAGACAAAAATGATGCTCAAACAGGAAGTGGCTTTCCAACCGCAAGAACTCCTTCGTCGGCGTATCGCCGCGCCGGCCGACGAACTTCGATACGGCGATGCGGCTGTTGTCGTAGCTGATCCGAGTGGGCACGCCGCCGAAGAATTGGAATGCCCGACAGTGTCCTTCTTGGAACGTCTCGGTGCATTCGCGGGGAAACACCTGGCAGAAGAAGGCGTCGCTAAACGGCAGCGCCATCACGAAATAAGCTACCTTCGTCTCTTGGCCTTGCAGTCGGACGGTCGCTTCGCCGAAGTCGACCTGAGCCTGGCCCGCTGGATGTGCGAGCGGCATGAACACCTCGGCCGTGCCGGCCCGCCAAGCACGCACCGCGTCGCCGACCACGCTGATCCCGCCGTCGTACTCATGCTCCGCGCACAGTCGATCGAAGATCCGCTTGATCGTGTGGCGTTGCTTGGGTGGGGCTGTTTTATCTTGTTTGAGAATCTCGTGGATGATCGGCAGCACCCGATCGAGTTTCGGCTTGCTACGCGGCTGACGTTGCCGATAGCCCGGCGGCTCTTCGTGGTTGAGAATCTTCTTCAGCGTTTTCCAGTGCAGCTTGTATTCTTCACAGATCGCTCGC
The DNA here is from genome assembly GCA_963807715.1 of uncultured Planctomycetia bacterium. GTDB lineage: Bacteria > Planctomycetota > Planctomycetia > Pirellulales > PALSA-1355 > CAWECK01. The sequence continues at coordinate 328,020 of CAWECK010000001.1, read as the reverse complement.
TTGCTCTTCTGCTTGGTCAGCACCAAGCGACGGATTTCGGTCCATTGGTCCATTTCGTCGTACACTCATGTTTCTCGCGGTTCGTAGGGCTTGTGACGGATTTACCGTCGCAAGTCTTCCTCACGAATCCGCGAATCAGGCCATGAGCGCTGCACTTTTCGACCGACCGTCGGCTACCCGCCAAGCACTGCACTATTCGGGCACCGTTCACAGCTATTCCCCCTCTAACGAATATCCCGCTGTTTGCCAGCCTTTTGGACCGTTTTTCCGGTTAAACAGGGCATCCTTTGAACGACGTTCGTTAATATGATCTTGCACCGCCGACTGCTATCAAGTCCATGTGACCCCCGAACCGATGTCAGCCCATGTTGCGGCTAGTCCGCAGCTTCGGCAACTTGCTAACCCGCCGATTGCGCACCAACTAACGGAATTTCGAGCGCACGGAGGCGTCTAATGGCATTTGCCTATCTCCTGCACAAGCGTGCAGGAGTTGTCGTATTGGTATTCAGCTTGGCGGCAGGCTGTCGCTCGGTTGCACCGCGTACTGCGCAATCGCCAGCGTCGTCATCGATGCAGAGCAACCCTGCCTCGCCACAGGCGTTAGCCACGTCGCCACCCGCAAGTCGTTCGCAGCTTCCCTCCGCGCTCAACCGCTCCCCAGGGTTGAACCGCCGATTCAGAATCCAGTCCGTCCGGTATCGTTTCCACAGCCGGTGACCGGAGTGCCGCTCGACGAAGTCGGCGATGACGGCATGTTCGCCGGGCAACCCGAATTGACGGTTGATCGGGTGCTTGACCAAGTAATGGCCCGAAATCCATCCATCGACGCAATGGCGTCGGCGTGGCGCACGGCATCCCACCGATACCCGCAGGTCGTGGCGCTGGATGATCCTATGTTCATGGGGATGCTCGCTCCCGCCTCGCTCGGGTCGAATCTCGTGCAACCGGCCTACGTCGTCGGCGGTGCCCAAAAACTTCCGTGGTACGGCAAGCGGGCAGCACGCGGCCGCATGGCACAGGCTGAAGCCAGCGCGGCATTCCAGGACATGCAGCAAACGCGGCTCGAAGTTGCAGAGGCTGCCAGGCTGGCTTTCTACGACTATTTCTTGGTGCGCCGCGAGTTGGAACTGAATAAGGAGAATCGCGTCGCCGTGCAGCAGCTTCGCGATACGGCCAAGTCGCGGTTTGAATCCAATCTGGTTACCCAACAAGACGTTCTTCAGGCCGATGTAGCAATTGCCGACGTAGATCGTCGTCTGATCGAGTTGGAGCGGATGGATCGCGTGGCGATCGCTCGGCTGAATACGCTCATGCTACGCCCGCCCGACGCCTATTTGCCACCGCCGCCGCCGGAAATTTCCTTGGGCGCGGCACCGGCCCCACCTGATTGCTTGCGAAATCTGGCAGTGCAGCAGCGGCCTGACCTCGCCGCGCTAGCTGCCAAAATGCGCGCCGAGCAGGCCGCAGTTACCGTGGCCGAAAAAGAATTCTATCCCGACGTTGAGGTCTACGGACGCTACGATTCGTTCTGGCAGCCCGCCGCGACGCAGAGCCAATTGCGTCCGCAAGCCGGCATCAACATGAACGTGCCAATCTACCGGCAGAAGCGGTATGCGGCGGTGCATGAAGCTCAGTTCCGTTTCGCTCAGCGACGAGCCGAATACCAACAGAAATTCAACGACATTCAATACGAAGTGCAAACCGCTCACGAGCAGATCCAGCAAGCATTGCAGACCGCTAATCTCTATTCGCAGAAGTTCCTGCCGGCCGCCGAGCAGAATGTGAGCGTCGCCCGGACCAGCTACAATGTGGGGAAAATCAACTTCCTCGGGCTGATTCAATCGCAGCAGCAGCTCATCATGTTGCGCGAGAAGCAGCAGGAGGCGATTGCGGACTATTACCGCCGCCTCGCCGAACTGGAAAAAGTCGTCGGTGGACCGCTCCCTGTTAAGGCGGCAAAGGAGGAAATTCCCGTGCCGCTGCCGCAGCATTGATTGTCGGTGTTCGATTTTGGCGAAATGGAGAAGGGGACGACGCCTTCCGCGCGTCGTTCGCCTTAGTTTACAAAGGATCGGCCGGCTTACTTGCCGCTTTCCTTAGCCGGCATGTCGTCCGCCTTTTCGTCCATTTTCATCTTCGAGTGATCCATTCCCTTCATCTTGTCGTCCCCCATTTTGTCTTCACCCGCCATCGGCGCATCGGTAGCCTTAGGCTTTGCGGTAGGGCCACATCCTGCGGAAAACAACCCCAGGCTCAAAGCCAGTAGGCACAGTTCGAGCTTCCTCATTCAAATATACCTCGTTAAAAAGGTGCAATTGACGTAGCAGGGACATCCCGCCGCATCCAATTCTAAAGTGCCGAACGTCGTTCGATTGTTCCAGCACACCCATACCCTGAGGCCGAGGAATAATCGGCGGCGCTGAAATTCTTCGACATCCTGCGACCGGTAGTATAAACCCTGTACCATACTAAAGGGTCAAGCGGCCCGGCGCGAAAATTGACGTCTGCGCTACGGCCCTTTTGGTTCTGCGGTGTCCGTTTTGCTATCGAACCGTCGCGGTGGTCGGGCGAGACGACCGTCTGCCACCTTCCGTTGCGGTTTCCGGCCGCAAATGACTGCTCAGCGTAGTCGCGACGCGATCCTCATTGATCACCCGCAGCACTCGAAAGCCCATGCGGGCGGAATCGTGATAGACGGCGAACGAGAACGAATGACGCGATAAGAGCCAGCCGTGGTCGCCACCACCGCTTTTGCCGGCAAGTCGAACGTCGATCGCGGGAACCCCTCTGTTCATTGAACGGGTGCGGTGAGCGCAAGGCGCGAGTCCCGCACGCTTTTCGCACGTGCTGCCGTGGCCGCGGCTGAGTCGATGAATACATCGACTTGCTGGCCGACGAACATGGGCCCCGAAAAATTGTCAATCGAATAAACCACTTGCAACACCCGGGTGTCGACACGCTCGGCAACAGTATCGACTCGGTATTCCGACAGTTCCCGTCCGCATTTTCCATACAAAATAGACCTAAGATCCCTTGAAAAAATCCAGTCAATTATGGTATATTGCACTTAGTCGTTCGAGGGGAGTTCCCTCGGCGCAAAAGTTGACCCCGCGATGCGCAAACATCCGGGGTCGTGGTCCAAACCTTCAAACGAAAGGCTTGAACATGGTTATCGTACTGCGCGGGCCGAAAGACAAACGCTGTCCATACTTTTATGGCCGTTCGGCCGGCCACCCCGTGCCTTGACGACGCTCATGGTCCCGAGGACTTCGAGCGGCTCGAACGGTGGAGCAACTCCCACCTCGAGATCGTCGTCAACAAGCAGCAACTTCTGACCGTGCTGCTGGCTCTTGAGCGGATGGAAGAAGAGATCCGCGGGCTCGATATTGAGCACATTGCGGGCTCGATCGAGGACTACGAGCTTGAGCAGTTCCGCCTTCCTCGGCTCCCCTACGGTGGCCTCATGGACCAGTATCGGCTGCGCGAGTGGCTAGGCTGCCTGTACGCGCATCTAAAGAAGTCCTAGCACGGGCCGCTGCGGCGAAGCCGCCTCAACCAACTACGGGCCCGGCGACGTAACAGTCGCGCCGGGATTTTTCGTTCACTGTAGAACCCATCCGTCCGGAATAACGCCGAGTTGCCCAAACCCAGCCTTCTTGGGTCGCATCGCCAAGTTAAAACGGAGAGTACCATGCCCCCTCGCTCCGCCCGACTACGGTTCGACGCATCATGCTCCGGTATGCCGTTCAAAAACTCTCGCAGAAAGCCGCCCGGCCCACTGATCTACGCCAGCAACTTCGCTAGTCTCAAGAAACTTGCTGCGGCCACCGTCGAGCCGGTCGCCATCAGCATCGGCATTCCCCGCTGGTTCAGGGGTCGGCGGATTCTAACCGTCGCGCCCACCCGGGCCATGCTCAAGATGGAGTGGGACGATTACGACCCGCTGTTCTTCGACATTCTCTACAAACTTAACCCGCATGAGTTTCTTGCAGAGCTTGGCACCAACGTTGCCATGCTCTGCTGGTGCGGGGCCGGCGAGTGCTGCCATCGCCGATACGTGGCCGAATGGCTTGAGACAAATACCGGCATCATCGTGCCCGAGTATGGTCGCCCCCGAGAGGCGATCGAAACTTTCTTGGAGTGGAAGTGAACTAGCGGTCCCGGACTATCCGATCGCTTACGACGCGGGTAAGACGCTGCGGGGCTGGAAGAGGAAGCTAATGGCTAGGCTTCACCAAATCATTGTGACAGGCCTCGGGCGATGATTTAGGGGTAAGACCATGGGTACCTTTGGTGCGGGCTTTACCACAACTGGTGCCGGGCGGGTTGAGGGCATCGGATCCGCAGCAGGAGCGGGAGACGGCGAGGATTCTACGTGCGCGGTTTCACGTCACGCCGTTCCGCCGAATGCCGCGCACATGCCAAGAATGATCTATAGCACCCGCAGCGACAAGACATGCCTCAGCGGTCGAGGGCCTTGTCGACGCTCCGCCCCGCCTTTTCCACGGGGCCGGGAGGATTGATCGCGTCCTTTGCGGTCTGGACGCCTTTGTCGACATTCTCACCCGCACGCTGGACAGGCCCTTTGGCTTCGCAGCCGGCGAAGACCGCGACCGCCCCGAGCAGCAGTAGGGCGAAATGCGAGCCCCGCTTTATTCGTTTCTTGCACATGTGAGAAACTTTCAAAAAATGCCTCGCTTCGTAACCGTTTGACCGACGGGCAACATTTTTCGCCCCTCCGAACTGCCAAGTCCAGCTCAGCAAGCCGTTGTCTGGCGATTACGCCCTAGACTAACGGAACGTTGGGCTGCCCATTTGTGCCACCTTCCGGTGCCGGGCACTCATGAATAATTGCAGTTAATAGTTGCCTCGGGCTCGTGCGTCGGCCGGACGCATTCCAAACGTGCCGTACACTTGCCCTGGGCGCATTCCGGCGGCCGGGCTGTAGGCCGCACCCGTGGAATAGCCATAGTTTGGATAATATGGCCACGGCGCATAGGACGGCGCGTAAGAATAACTTCTTCGCACGCCTTGCGCTTGAACTGCCGCAGCCGTTTGACCGGCAACCGGCGCCACTGCCCGAACTTCGTTAGGATAGTAGTAGCGCCCGTTGCGCCAATATCCTGCCTCGGCGTCGCTAACGCCTATCGCCAAAATCAACAGTGCACCAACAACTAAGAACTTCCTCATGATTCGGCTCCTTCATCACTTGGGAACGTTGCCCTCAGATCTTCGTTCAGCGCTTCCATAAGTTCTAAGCGGCTGATCCTATACCCTCCAGAATGCGAATTACCGTACGCAGGTTGCGCCCAATTTCCAACTGCCATCACCCGAACTCTTTCTATGAATAATCCGGGAACGGAACCGGACATTCCGGCCAATCATGAGAAGCGTTTTACTCGGGCCATTACCGGCTCATTTTGGTTGGGAAGCAAACCGCATACCGAATACCGATTGTGTTTTGGCCGTGTCCTTGGCTGGCAGAGTGCAAGGAAAATCGAATTGTATGACCCGGCAACGATCAGGCTGAACGTTTTGAGGGCAAAAATGTTACTCAGTCGAAGCCGGCATCTCATCGCCCAAAGAGTCCGGCGTATCCTCTGGCTCGGACGCTCTCGACGCATTGGACGAGCTTTTGAAGAGCTAGCCCAAAGGCCGGACGTAGCGAGCTGCATCGCCACGGGCGCGCCCGGGAACGCGCCCAACGACTTCGCCAGTTCCCCTGCGTAACTGTGATACCCAGCCCGCCGTCAGACTGAACATTCGGGCTGGCAACGCAACCAGGTTACCGGCATACAGCTATACTGGTCGTTTTCGAACCGAATACTCAGCGATGCCATTTCTCCAATGTCCAAGGCCGAACAGCAACGCCGCCCCGATGCGCGGATTCCCTTGTGGTTTAAGTTGGGCAATACGGCGTTTGTCGCCGTGCTCGTGCCATATTATTGGCACACGTACGGGCCGACAAATTTTCTGTACTTCTGCGACATGGCCCTGTTCATCACGATGGTCGGAATTTGGCGAGAGAGCGCGCTGCTGGTCTCGATGCCGGCGGTCGGCATCTTGCTGCCACAAGCCTTCTGGATAGGCGATTTCTTAGGCACGGCGGTAGGCTGGCCGCTCTTGGGAATGACCGACTACATGTTCGATCCCGCGCTGCCGTTAATTGCGCGCGGCCTATCGTTTTTCCATTTTTGGTTGCCGCTGGCATTGGTCTGGCTGGTGCGGCGCCTCGGTTACGATCCGCGTGCTTTTCGCTGCTGGACGTTATTGGCGTGGGTGTTGTTGCTGGTGTGTTACTTTCTGATGCCAGCGCCTCCCGCGCCACCGGACCGTCCGAACCTACCGGTCAACATCAATTTTGTCTATGGACTAAGGGATAAACGGCCACAGGCCTGGATGCCGCCGGGGGCGTACTTTGGACTGTTGTGCGTCGTGTTGCCCGGGGCGTTTTTCTGGCCAACCCACCTCTTTCTGCGACGCTTTGCGCCCACGTCGGCTCGTGAAGCACGCGTTGCCGGCGAGTCGCGCGACTGACGACTCCTCAGACTTTAGCGATGATTCCCGCGCAAGCCGGTTGCTCAGTTACAAGATCGAATGGGACGAGGACAAATAACTCGCGGCACCGCAATGGCCCCGTCAGCCGACCCGGCTGTCCGCCGAGCCGGTCTGACAGGGAAGCATCACTACACAGCGCCTGGCTCGCCTTGGAACTGCTGCCACGACGCTTCCAGTTCTCGCCGCAGTTGCGAGACGCGGCCGGCGGTTATCTTGAACTGCCTGGCCGCGCCGCTGGTCGTCTCGCCCTTGGCCAACTCTTGAGCGATCCGGCGATTACACCGTGGCAACGACCGGAACCACCCGGCCACGTCGATCCTGGCGGCCGCTCTTTTCCACGGTGCGTCTGTCGCCCAGGAAATCCAACTGATGATGGAATAACCGACGATATCCAGATCTGATCACACAGCGGCTACTCAAAGCGGCGTTTGCAGGCACGGCCGTTCCGTACCGTAACGACGAGTTAACTTCGTTGACAAAACATTGCACCGTGCAAGAAGATGCCGCCAATAAAGTGGAGCGGCGCGTGCGGAAATCGGCCGCGGCGCTATTTCTCTCTGGGCGGATGGGCGAGATCTTCGACGCTTTGGTGACCGGAGTGGCAGAGAAGGGAACCTGGGTTCGAGTGCTCCAGCCGCCGGTAGAGGGAAAGCTCATCGAAGACGCTCATGGACTCGATGTTGGCGACCTCCTCCGAATCAAACTCGTCAGCGTCAACATAGAGCAGGGCTTTATCGATTTTGTGCGGGCTTAGTGAGGGAATTAACGACTAACCTCGTAAATCGTCCGTGTTTCAGTCGAGATTGGATGCACCGCAGGTTGGGTAGGTTGAATTATACGGCTTGCGGTGTTCCGCGCACCTCGTTTCAGAGCGGCTTTTTTCACACCCCCGGCAGAATCGCTGCGATCATGGAATAAACTGGCCGCGGGCTGCATCTAACTATGTGAGGCAGGCTGTTGCCTGCTACGCACCCTTGTCTATAGAGGAGCTTTTATGAAGACCTGGATTACATTGTCCGTCGCCATGTTGATTTGCGTCGGCATGATCGGCTGCCAGAAGCATACGGCGACCGAACAGAAGAGCGAGACGACCACGACGACCCCCGCCGGCGAGACCAAGGCGAGCACTGACGTCACTGTGGAAACAACCCCTAACAGCGAGACCAAGACGACCACGGAGAAGATCGAGACGTCTCCGTCCAAGTAGCTTGACGAGGATTCAACGCCGAGAACTACGAAGGTCGCCATTGTGCGGCCTTTGTTTTTGCGTGGGTGCTTTCGGCACGATTGATGCACCACCTCCATTCGGGACGAAGTGATGAAACCAATCGCGGGTGTCCGCGCTTTTGCTGACCCGATAGATGCTGACATGACGACAAAGGTGCGGGCTATCGTAAGTGCGAACAAACGCTATCACTTTCCTCTGGAGCTGATGTGACTTATGTTATGGACCCTCTTACTTATGGTGCTATTGATGTGGGCGCTGGGGCTCGGGTTCGGCGTCGCGGGCAACCTAATCCACGTACTTTTGATTGTCGCGCTCGTAGTTGTGATCGTCAACGTTCTGCAGGGACGCAGAGTGACGTAGTTCGGTCGAATCATCCGGCGAAGGCCTGTTGCCACCCGTCTTCGCTCGCTGCCACGCGACCGGCGATTTCGCATTGCCTAATCAGCGAGGTATAATCATGTTTACGGCACGTGATCGCCTGGGCAGCCAGGCGAGCGTTTTGGCTGAAGACCTTCAGGAAATGGGCGTAACTGTAAGGGATGCTGCCCAGGAGAAGGTCGGGCAAGTTGGCGACAGAGCCTCGGAATACTGCGAGCAGGGGCGAGACAAAGTTCACGGCGCCATCTGCGGCTGCGAACAATTCCTCCGCGAACTGCCAGTGAGGTCCGTCTTGACGGCTGGTGGCATCGCCTGGTTGCTCGGTCGCTTTTGGAAACGTCGCTGATGGGAGATCAGCGCATGGCACCCTCGGACTAGTTCGTCAAATCAGCTTGGATACTGGCCTCGATCGCCGTGGTGGTTGCTGCCCTTTACCTAGCCAAGAGTGTGTTGGTCCCGCTGGCTTTGGCCGAAACCGACCGGCGTCGCGGCGAACTGGACGAGAGTCGGCATCAATTCGTGTTGCAGAGCCTGCGGGAGATAATTCACGATAGCGTTGACGCCAAGCAGGAAGTGCAGGCGAAAGAGGACATCAAGGACTGCAGTCCATCGCGACCGAGCATCCTCTGCGTGCCCGCTCGTAACGAGGCGGATGAAATCGCTGGAATGATGCTGGAGCAATTATTGGCAACAGGCGAATCCCTGGTGCATTCCGTCTCATTCACCGCCGTGGCCAGCGAGCTGGTTGACCTTGTCGAGAGCCGCAAACCCGACGTGATGTGCATCTCCGCCACCCCTCCCGCCGCCGTGATGCATGCTCGCCACTTGTGCAAGCAGTTTCGTGGTCGATTTCCGGAATTACCCGTGGTCGTGGGATTGTGGAACGCAAAGGGCGATCTGAGCAAGGCGAAAACGCGCATCGGTGGTGGCACTACCACGCAAGTCGTAGCCACGTTGGCGGAGGCGCAAGAACAAGTCCGCCTGCTGATCCAGCATGGAATCAAACTATCATGACGCGATTTAAGGTATCCTGCCAAATTCATTATGACGTCCACTGTCCGTCGACGGTGATTCTGAACATGCATCCCCAATGCAACGGGTCGCAGAAGATCATCGACGAGGAGTTTATTGTCGAGCCGCCCCTGGAAACCAAGGAGTTTACGATTCCCGGTGGCGACAATCGCTTCGTTCGGCTGGAAACCGGCACGACGAAGAAGCTTTCCATTTCGTACAAGGGGACAATCGACTGCGACTACGAATACCTCAAAGCCGAAGAGATCGCAGCGGACATCGGTCGCCGACATGGACCGATCAGTGATTCCCTATTTGTTCCCCAGCCGTTACTGCCAATCGGATCGCTTGAGTCGATTTGCCTGGGATTATTTCGGCCGCATCGCCCATCCGTACGAAAAGGTGATCGCCATTGTCGAATGGATTCACGAAAATGTGGAATATGCGATCGGCAGCACGACTTCCGAGACCTCGGCCTATGACACCGTGACGCAACGCACGGGCGTTTGTCGAGACTTTGCTCACCTCGGAATTGCCCTTTGTCGTGCGCTCAACATCCCAGCTCGATATTTCTCGGGCTATGCGTACCAGTTGAAGCCTGCCTGATTTTCATGCCTGCTTTGAGGCATTCATCGGCGGTAGGTGGTTGATCTTTGATGCGACGCAGTTGGCTCATCCCAACGGCCTGATTCGAATCGGCACGGGCCGCGACGCGGCCGATGCGGCCGTGGCCAGCATCTTTGGACGGGCTGCCTCCACTTCGATGAAGGTCCATTGCGTCTTGTCCTCGGGACAACACTTTGCTCCGATCGGACATAAGAAGCTGAAGCGCAAGGGTGTCTCTCGTCGACGCGATCAATGATAAATAATTGCCTGGACTCACCATACTGATGTGGGCATGCATGACAACACTACGGATCGAGCATCTTACGTCGTATTTATATAGCCAGCCGGTCACGTTCGGCCGCCATCGGTTGGTGCTTCGTCCGCGCGAAGGGCACGACATACGCATCTTGGACATGCAGCTTGAGATCGCGCCCGCGCATCGCCTGCTTTGGTCGCGAGACGTCTTCGGCAACTCCGTTGCCCTTGTCGACTTCACGGAACAGGCGGACAAATTGGAGATTCGCAGCGAAGTCGTCATAGAGCGAATGCCGCCGTTTTCGACCGAAAACCCCCGCTGCACGGTGGGACGTGCCGTATCCGGTGGCTTACGACCCACTCGAAATGATCGTCACCGCCGCCTATCAGGCGTTGTCCTATCCGGACGACGTGGGAGAACTGCAATCCTGGTTGAATGGCGAATTGGCAATCACCGCGACAATCGACGCCGAGCAGGTAGTCACCGCACTCGGCAAGCTCATTCACGGCCAAATCCGTTATTTGCGCAGAACCGAAAAGGGAGTGCAGACACCGGCCGAAACGCTGAGGCTGGGCACAGGATCCTGTCGCGACGTGGCGACACTGATGATGGAGGCCGCGAGAATGCTTGGGATCGCCTCCCGATTCGCGAGCGGTTATCTCCACTGCATCGCTTCGGAAGCGGGGAGAGCCTCGACGCATGCTTGGACCGAGGTTTACCTGCCGTCGCTCGGATGGTGCGGTTTTGATCCGTCGATCGGCGAACCTACATCATTAAAACATGTTGTCACCGGCGTTAGTAATCATCCTCGGGGAGTCATGCCGGTCTCGGGAATGTTCACCGGTTTCGCATCGCATTACCGCAAAATGGTCGTTCAGGTTAAAACGGAACTCGTAACTGGCATGGAGGTGGAGCGGCCGTGAATAACGCGGAGTCCAAGCATCGCTGATTTGGGTTGACAATTAACTGAACGTGAGCGAGAAAGCGGCTGCCCGTCGTCGTCTCCCTTGGCGAATCATTGTACCTGCTCAAGGCTCCTGCGATGACCCATGCAAACTGGCCCCTATCGTATGCGGATGACGTCGAAACGATCCCGGGGATGAGGCGGACGATATCGAGCGTGTCGCCCAAGCATTGGAATTGATTCTAGCGCGGAGCAAAGCTAAGACTGGCCAGTTTCGCGCGGACGTGCATGTCAAAACGCACGGCTACGCCCAAGGGGAATTCCGGGTGCTGCCGAATCTGCCCGCTGAACTTGCGCAGGGACTATTTGAGCACGACGGCATCTACTCAGCGGTGGTCCGGTTTTCCAACTCGGCCAGCCAGCCCCAGCCCGATGCAATTCCGGACGGTCGCGGAATGTCGATTAAGGTTCTGGGGGTCGAAGGTGACGTGGTGTTGGCGGACGAGCAGGGAGGACAGACGCAGGATTTCGTAATGATCAATCATCCGGTGTTTTTCGCCCGGAACGTAAAGGACTACCTGAGATTGGAGCAAGTTCTGCTACAGGCGGACAACAACCCGCTCGCGGCGTTGCAAATGGCCGTGACCGCGGGCGACTGGAACCCACTTCACTGGCATTGGCGCGAGATGTTGGCTGTCGCCCAAATCGCGGGACATCTCCCCGCGCACCCGGCGAGTAATACCTATTTCAGCATGGCCCCGATTCGGTTCGGAAAATACGTGGCCAAATACCGGGCGAAGCCGGCAGGGGACCGCCACGACTCGTACCTGGATTTGGTCAAGCAAATGGCGGTCAAAGCCGACGCCATGCGCCTGGCGCTCGAAGAAACGCTGCGATCGCAGCAGGTGCTGTTTGAGTTCCAGGTGCAACTGCGCACCACGGAGCGAATGATGCCCATCGAAGACGCCAGCATCGAGTGGCCGGAAAGCGAATCCCCGTATCGAACGGTCGCCCACCTTTTACTCCCGCGGCAGGAGATTGCCTTGCTGAGACAGCAGGAGGCCTTCAAGAAACTCTCGTTCAATGTTTGGCACGCGCTTGCCGCACATCGTCCGTTGGGAGGCATTAACCGCGTCCGCCGCCGAGCGTACGCCCTCTCATCCGCCTGGCGCCATCAGCAAGTAGGGGCGCCACCGAACACCGGCGAAGTCAGCTGACAATCTACAACTGGCAATCCGCTCACTCGCTCGCCAACACTCTTGCGCTAGATTCGCCACATCCTCGCGGTCACAAATGCCGCGACCGGATATCCACCGCCGCCTCCAACTCATCCACACCGACTGCCCCCGGCACCACCTCTCGCAGATTGCGAATCGAATCATCCAAACGCCTCGGCGAAACTTGGTTCCGTAATCGTCGCAACCGTGCATCTTTTTCACTGTTCGCTTGCTGCGGCGCAGAATCGCACCGAACTGCCCGTACTATCTGCCTGCTTCCCCGATGTGATAGAATGACGCCATTAACGCCGCAAAGCGCCATATCCTCTCAGAAGCGCAGTGGCGAAGGAGGTTGCGATGACTTCTGACCCCAGGGGGCAACAGCCGGAGTCAAGTCGTTCCCAGGAAAATCACCTGTTACGGGACGCTCTCGCATACGCCGAGAACATCATTGCGACCTTGCGGGAGCCGTTCGTGGTCCTCGACAAAGACCTGCGGATCAAGACGGCAAATCGGACTTTCTACCAGACGTTCGACGCTAAGAAAGAGGAAACCGAAGGCCGCTTTACCTACGACCTGGGCGACGGCCAGTGGAACATCCCCCGCTTGCGGACGGTCCTGGACGAAGTCCTATCCAACCACCTTCCCGTGCTCGACTTCGAGGTGGAACACGACTTCCCGGCGATTGGCAAAAAGACCATGCTGCTCAACGCCCGCCGCTTTCAATCCGTCGATAGCCAACCGGACCTGATTCTGCTCGCCATTGAGGACCGCACCGAACGCAAGCGGGCGGAAGTCGCCATGCAGACTTCCGAAGTCCAGTATCGGCGGCTGTTCCAGACTGCGAGGGACGGCATTCTCATCCTCGATGCCAACACCGTGAAAATCATCGACGCCAACCCGTTCATGACGGAATTGTTGGGCTACTCGCGTGACGAGCTCTTGGGCAAGGAACTTTGGGAGATCGGTTTTTTCGGAGATAAACGAGTGAGCCAAGCCGTTAATCGAGAACTGCAAGAGCAGAGCTATGTCCGTTACGACCACTTGCCGCTAGAAACCAAGAACGGCCAGAAGGCCGAAGTAGAGTTCGTCAGCAACGTCTACCAGGTAGATGGCAGGACGGTCGCTCAGTGCAACATCCGAGACATCAGCGAACGCAGCCGCTTGGAACGGAAGACGAAGGAGCAGGCCGAAGCATTGGCCGACCTGCACCGCCGCAAGGACGAGTTCTTGGCGATGCTCAGTCACGAACTGTCGGCGACCGATGCCGATTTCCTGGCCGACGTTATCCCTCGGCTGCCGTGCGACGATCCGCAGTACGCAGCCGTGACGCTCGATCTGAACGGCAAAGTCCTGATCCGCAGCCGGGACGCCCAACAAGCGCGTCCGACCGACGTAGAACTGACTTCTTCCCGGCTCAGCGGGGAGGCGGTCGTGCGCAACACGGACCGCCGTTACGTCGAGCGGGCCAGCGCGTTGCAACACGCCGACCGCCCCGAGGCTGTTCATTGCTCATATCGAAGAAAATTGTATCGGAAGTGCCCTCGGTTGATGGTCGCATTGCCGCGGGACGTGGCGGGCACTTCGGATACAATTCGTTGAACGAAACCGCACGCTTGACGTTGCTATGGGAATTTGATGCGCTGCGGGTTCCGAAGTCGCGCGTCGCCGGGCGAACCGGGGAGTCTCCAGACGGCGTGGCGAGGGGCGCGGAGGACTGTTTGCGAGAAGGGAGCGTGGTAACAGGGCGAGTTTTGCATTGGAGGCGAGGTTGCCACGGTGGTTGGAACGAACTCCACCCAGGACACGCGATTGCGAGTCTGCGCAGCGGAGACCGGAAGAATCTGGCGAGCGGTCATTCTTAGGATGTGTCCCACGGCTCGATGAGCTTCTGGTGCATAGGAACTGGGAAACCTTTGCCGCGTTCTGGCAGTAGCCTTTGGACCAGCACCATCCGGCCTTGTTTGCAGGCCGGGCAGCATTCGTCGGACTCGCCGTCGGCGGACAAAACCTGGGGGACAACTGGCTGCGCTGGATCGTCCGGCGGAGGAGTCGGACGCACGTCGAGCAGTTCGCCGCGAGGCTCACCATCTCGCGACGATTGCGATTGGCCAGAAAGCCGTAGTGACGGATCTTCATGAAGCCGGTCGGCAGCACGTGGAGCAGAAATCGCCGGATGAATTCGGCCGCGTCGAGCGTCATCGTTTTCTGGGCGTTGCCGTGCGCGTAGTCCTTCCAATGGAAGCGAACTCGGCCGTCTTCCAGTGCGATCAGGCGATCGTTGGAGATGGCGACGCGATGGGTGTAGCGAGCCAGGTATTTCAGCACCTGCTCGGGACCGCCGAAAGGCGGTTTCGCGTAGACCACCCATTCGGTTTTGACCGTCGCATCCAGCCAACGCTCGAAATGCTCGGGCTCTTCCAGGGGCTTGAGTTCCCCGTAGAACCGCAGCTTGCCTCGCTGATACGCTTTGCGCAGGAGGCTCAGAAACTTCCCGCGGAAGACGCGACTCAGGATGCGGACCGGTAGAAAGAAGCCTTCGCGACAAGGAATCCAACGCGAACCATCCGGTGAAAGCCCGCCTCCCGGCACGACACAGTGCAAATGGGGATGATGCATGAGGTTCTGGCCCCAGGTGTGCAAGACGGCCAAGAAGCCGATCTTGGCTCCCAGACGCCGAGGCGTGGCGGCCACTTCCAGCAGCGTCTCGGCCGCAGCCTGGAACAAGATGCCGTAGACTGCTCGCGGGTTTTGCAGTGCGAGTGGGCCGATCATTTCCGGAAGCGTAAAGACCACGTGGAAGTAGGGGACCGGCAACAGTTCCGCCGCGCGCTCCTCCAACCACTTCGCGCGCCGACGCCTGGCACTTCGGGCAGTGGCGATTGCGGCACGAGTTATAGGAGATCCTGCGATGACCGCACTTGTCGCACGCTTCGACGTGTCCGCCCAACGCGGCCGTGCGACACAGCGTGATCACCTTCAGGACGCGACGCTGATCACAGGAAAGGCTGCTTCCCCGGTCTTCCAAGTAACGTGGTCCGTGGCTCCGGAAAACATCGGCTACTTCGAGCCGATGTTCGGTCATGGCGTTAGCTTGGCCTCCGTGGGTACGTCGAGGAGATCCAGCGGGCTGGTTGTCGCCACCACCGTCTTCATCGACACCGAGGTGTAGAGCGCCGTCGTGCTCAGGTTGCGGTGTCCCAGCAGCGCTTGAATCGTGCGAATGTCGACGCCTGATTCAAGCAGATGGGTCGCGAAGGAATGGCGTAACGTGTGCGGGCTCACGACCTTGTTCAACCCTGCCCGACGCGCGACCCGTACGCACGAATTCTGCACGTTCCGCCGGTTCATCGGTTGCTGGGGATTTCGGCCAGGGAACAGCCATTCGGTCGGCCGGGCAATCTTCCAATACGCGCGCAGTTCCGCCAGCAACTTCGGCGACAGCATGACGTACCGGTCTTTCTTCCCCTTGCCTTGGTGAACGCGGATGACCATCCGTCGACTGTCGATGTCACTGACGCGCAAATGCACCGCCTCCGACACGCGCAAGCCGGCGGCGTAAATGGTCATCAGGACGGCCCGCGCCTTGGGTCGTCGTGCGGCGCTGAAGAACTGGGCGACTTCGTCACGGCTGAGCACGACCGGCAGCTTTTTGCCGGTCTTGGCGCAACTGATTTCCTCTAGCGCGAAGCTCTGTTTGAGCGTGATGCGATAGAAGAATCGCAAGGCGCAGCGGGCTTGATTGTAGAGGCTCCACGACACATGACGCTCGTGGATCATGTGCAGCAGGTAAGCTCGCACCTCGCCCGGCCCTAACTGGTCGGGCGATTTGCCATAGTGCTTGGCAAAATGCGCGACGGCGCGGACGTAGCACTCCTGAGTGTGGGGCGATAGGTTACGCATCTGCATGTCTTCCAACATGCGTTGACGAAGCGGGGTCATGGCTTGCTCCTGAATGAAAGGACGTGAAGGTGAAACACGTGCCTTTCATCGTGAGCAATCGCCGGGCGACATCCCACAGCCACTGTCAAGTCGGCCAAAACGGAACGGCTTTTGGCTTTAGGAAGGGCTCCTTACTCGCTTCGGTTAACATAAAGTGCATAATGTTAACCCAGAGTTGCAGGAGGAAAACCGCTCCCCTTCTCGGGGCTTGCGGACAATCCGTGCGCTGTTGATCGAACCCACCGCGCAGCGGTTTAGTTCAACTACATCTTATGAACATAATAATTTGCAACCGTTTGACGCTGGCGGCCATGTGCGGTAACATCTGCCCTCAATGCGTGCGTTGGTGTGTCGAGTGTTCTCGCTGAACACTCGACAAAACAGGGAACTCCGGTGCAAAACCGGGACGGCCCCGCCCGCTGTGACCGAGTGCTGACAAGAGCGTTCAATTTCTTTTGTGGCCATTGTTGGATCTTACGTTGGCGATGATTCTCATTGCCAACCGTGGAAACGGCGAGAAGGCCTGAACACTCCAGCTCGGAAGTCAGAAGACCTACCAACGCTTTGACTGCTTCGCCCGGCGTGGGACCGGGAAAGCTGACGGTATGGTTGTCGTTGCGCCGCGATTTAGGAGAAATTTGCGGCTACGATTCGCGTTTCAATGTTCTTGAGTCGCGTTGCCCGTTGCGTTCGTCTGCGCTGCGCGCTAGTTGCGCCGAGCAGTCTCTCGCTCCCGATGCGCGCCTCGTGTCGCCAACGCCAGTCCGTTGCTTGTTCGCAGCTCGCACACAATGTGTTTGTTGCCCGTGGGCCGCTGCGCTCATGGATTGGCGGCGATCGCGGAAAGTCTTCGTGTGTCGTTCCATCGAAATCGTTGATCTTTCATTCGTTCGAGGAGAAAAAATCATGTTGGCGAATTCTCTGAAATGTACTCGCAGTAAAGCGATTGAAACCGGATCGCGGGGCCCGGCCAGGCAACGCCGTCGCGGTGGCTTCACGTTGGTTGAAATGATGGTGGTCATCGCCGTAATCGTGGTCCTCGCCAGTCTGTTGTTGCCGGGCCTGAGCGCGGCGCGTGAAAACGCGCGCACGACGCAATGCCAAAGTAATCTGATGCAAATGCTCAAAGCCTGGATGATGTACAGCGATGTGCATAACGGCATGATGATGCCGGTCACGACCTACGTGTACGGCAATCCGGCCAATGCGCCGCAGCCTAACCTGCAGAACTACTGGTTCGGCCAGGTGCTGGTGCCACAGTCCGCGTCGGTTCCTGGCACGCTCGACGTGAACCAAGGTTTCTTGGCCCCTTACCTAGTCCTTAACCAAGCGTACCCGGCGCGGCTTTTGGCGAAGAAGTTTTGAGAAAACGAAATCCCTCGGCGTTTTTGCGGTGTTTCAGAAGTGTCAAGCTCTGCAACATCACAACCGCGGAGGGATTTCGAGTGAACGCCAAGATACGCCGTCAACTGCGGGCTCGCAAGCAGCGGATCGAGCGACGCCTGGATAAATCGAAACTGGGCGATTGCACGCAGCCGGTCATGTCCGCTGCCAACATTCAGTTCGACGTTGCCGAACGGACGCACGGCATGAGCTACGGCGGCCTGGGCGCGATGGTGCTGTTGGTCCGGCGATTGGGTTTGGCCGAGGCCATCGATCGACGACTGCGCCTGCTGAAGATTCATCTGCCGTATCACGAGAGCGACCACGTGCTGAATCTGGCCTATAACGCGCTGTGCGATGGTCGCTGTCTGGAAGACCTCGAACTGCGCCGCAACGACGAAGTGCATCTCGACGCGCTCGGCGCGCGGCGCATCCCCGACCCGACCACGGCCGGCGATTTCTGCCGCCGCTTCGCGGAGCACGACATTCGGGTGTTGCAGGACATTTTCGACGAGACGCGAAAGAAGGTATGGAAGGAGCAGCCGCCGGAGTTCTTCGACGAGGCCCGCCTCGACATGGACGGCACGTTCGTCGTCACCGGCGGCGAGTGCAAGCAAGGCATGGACATCAACTACAAGAATCAGTGGACCTACCATCCGCTGGTCGTGTCGCTGGCCAACACTGGCGAAGCGTTGTCGATCGTCAATCGCTCGGGCAATCGGCCCAGCCATGAAGGGGCGGCCGACGAAGTCGATCGCCTGCTCGACGTCTGCTTTGCCGGTGGCTTTCGCAAGGTCCTCTTGCGCGGAGACACCGACTTCTCGCAGACCAGGCATCTGGATCGCTGGAGCGCGGACCCGCGAGTGCGTTTCATCTTCGGCATGGACTGCACCGCCAACTTGCACATTCTGGCCGACGATCTGCCGCTGGCGGCCTGGAAACTGCTGAAACGGCCGAAACGTCACCAGGTCAAGACCAAGCGGCGCAAGCGGCCCGCGAACGTCAAAGCCGCCATCGTGCGCGAGCGCGAGTTCGAGAACATCCGCTTGGAAAGCGAGGAGGTGGCCGAGTTCGATTACCGGCCCACGGCTTGCAAACGGACCTATCGCATGGTGGTGGTGCGAAAGAACCTGACGCGTGAGAAAGGCAAGCAGCGATTGTTCGACGACTATCGCTACTTCTTCTACATCACGAACGATCGGCGACAGTCGGCCACCGCGATCGTGCTGGAAGCCAACGATCGTTGCGATCAGGAGAACCTGCACGCGCAACTCAAGGGGAGCGTGCGGTCCTTGACCGCGCCGGTCGATTCGCTGTTGAGCAACTGGGCTTACATGGTGATGACCTCGTTGGCCTGGAACTTGAAGGCGTGGTTCGCGTTGTCATTGCCGGAAACGGGCGCGAATGCCGAGCAGCGTCGCAACGAGAAGCGAACCGTACTGCGGATGGAGTTTCGCACGTTCGTCAACGCCCTGGTGCGTCTGCCATGCCAGATCGTGCGAACTGGGGGCCGATTGGTCTATCGTTTATTGGCCTGGAATCGATGGCAAGAAGTATTGTTCCGCGCGGTCGATGCGCTGCGTCATCCGCTACGCTGCTGAGGCCTGAGCGCTGCGGGCATCGCGCGGCCGTTGCTCGCAGCGACGAATCGAAACCGGAGTCCGGATGCTCCGGTCCGCCGCGGCCCCTGAGTGCGAGAAAGAATCCTGCCGATGCCCGATCCGACAACCTGAAGAATTACAACGCCGCGCGAGCCGGCCGCGCTCACGCTGCGCTGACACCGGCAGAAAAAAACTCCAGGCGAAACCCTTCCGCGTTCGCTTGTTTGAGGCCTAGTGTAGTGCTTCACTGTTTCGGGAACTTATTTGGTTGCTTGTGCGTCGAAGGGTTCATCAGGAGGATGAACCTATGCGGATCGCACCAGCCATTGTAGTTTCGGAGGAAGATCGCCGGACCTTGCAGCGCTGGTCGCGAGGCCGCAGCACGGCGGCGCGACTCGTGCTGCGAGCCAAGATCGTTTTGCTGGCCGCTGCCGGCAAGTTGAACAAGGACATTGCCACCGAGTTGAAGACGGGCATGAAGACCGTGTGCCAATGGCGGAGTCGCTTTGCCAAGCAGGGGCTGGCAGGCATCGAGAAGGACGCCCCGCGTGGTGCTAAGCCGGCCAGCACCACCGCGGTGCTGGCTGCGGAGATCGTTCGTAAGACCACGACAGAAAAGCCACCGGCCGCGACACATTGGAGTACGCGTACGCTGGCCGAAGAATTGGACACGTCGCCGTCGATGGTTCAGCGCGTTTGGAAAGCCCACGGCCTGCAACCGCATCGCACCAAGACGTTCAAGCTGTCGAACGATCCGCAGTTTGCCGAAAAGCTGATCGATGTCGTGGGCTTGTACCTGAACCCGCCGGAGCATGCGATTGTCCTCTGCGTCGACGAGAAGAGTCAGATTCAGGCCCTGGATCGCACCCAGAAGAGTTTGCCGATTTATCCGGGCCGCCTGGGGACGATGACCCACGACTACAAGCGAAACGGCACCACGACGCTGTTTGCGGCGCTCGAACGTGGTGGAAGGAATTGTCATCGAAGCATGTATGTCTCGGCATCGACATCAGGAGTGGATCAAGTTTCTGAAACACATCGACACCGCGACTGACCCGGCAGCTCAACTGCATTTGATTGCCGACAACTATGCAACCCACAAGCACCCCAAGGTGCGACGATGGCTGGCGCGCCATCCGCGATTTCATATGCACTTCACACCGACCAGCAGCTCTTGGCTTAACCTGGTGGAACGCTGGTTTCGCGATCTCACGCAGAAGCGGTTGCGGCGCGGCACGTTCACCAGCGTCCGTCAACTGCAGGAGGCCATTTTCGAGTACGTCGAGCATCACAACGACCGGACTAAAGGTTACCTCTGGAAGGCCCTGCCCGATGCAATCCTGGCCAAAGTTCGCCGCGCCCGAGCCGTTCTCGATAACTCCCCAACAACTTGAAGCACTACACTAGACCTTAACCAAGCGTAGCCCCTTGGGCATTTTCGGAGGCGGCGCAAAAAAACTCGAAATCCTTCGGTGATTTCCGGCGTATTAGTGATTGTCAGAAAACAACACGCCGCAACTCAAGGAGGATTTCGAGTGAATGCCAGTATCCGCAAATCCCTGGCCCGATGCAAGCGTCGCATCCAGCACCGGTTGCGTCTGAAGCAGTGGCCCGACCAGCCGCGGCCCATGTTCCAGGCCAGCAACATCCGCTATGAGCGTGCCGAGCGCACACGCGGCTTGGCGGCGGGCGGCATTGGCGCAATCCACCTGCTGGCTCAGCGGGTGGGCCTGGTCCAGGAGATCGACCGGCGTCTGCACCTGCTGAAATATCATCGTCCGTATCATGAAAGCGATCATGTGTTGAACATCGCCTACAACCTGCTGGCCGGCGGTTCGCGATTGGAACATTTGGAACTGCGGCGCAACGACGAGGTGTACCTGGACGCGCTGGCGCTCAACGCATTCCCGATCCCACCACGGCGGGCGACTTCTGTCGCCGCTTTACGCTCGATGACGTGGACGATTTGACCACGGCCATCAACCAGACGCGGCTCAACGTCTGGCGACAACAGCCCGACAGCTTCTTCGACGAGGCGACCTTGGACGCCGACGGCACCATCGCCGCGACCACCGGTCAGTGCAAATTCGACATGGACATCAGCTACGACGGCCAGTGGGGCTATCATCCGCTCATCGTATCGCTAGCCCAGACGGGCGAGCCGTTGTTCCTCGTCAATCGCCCCGGCAGCCGACCGAGCCACGAAGGGGCAGCACACTGTTTGGACCGGTCGATCGCGCTGTGTCGGCAGGCCGGCTTCCAGAAAATCACCTTGCGCGGCGACACGGATTTTACGCAAACCGTCCACCTGGATCGCTGGGACGCGGCGGGCGTGGAGTTCGTCTTCGGCATCGACGCCATGCCGAATCTGCTGGAAATCGTCGAGCAATTGCCCCCATCCGCCTGGCTGCCGCTCGAACGCCCGCCCAAGTATGAAGTGCGCACTAAGCCGCGGGCCAAGCCCGAGAACTATAAAGAAGAGATGGTCATTGCGCGGGAGTTCGAGAACATCCGCTTGCTGCGGGAAGAGGTTGCCGAGTTCGACTACCGGCCCGTCGCCTGCCGCAAGACCTATCGCGTGGTCGTGGTTCGCAAGCACTTGTCGCACAGCAAGGGTCAGCAGTGGCTGTTCGATGATACCAAGCCGCGATTCTACCTGGCCAATGACCGAGACAGCTTGCCGGCGGCCGTGGTGCGCAAGGCGAACCGGCGTTGCAACCAGGAGAATCTGATTGCCCAGTTGAAGGGCGGCGTGCGGGCGTTGGACATGCCGGTCGACAATCTGGTGAGCAATTGGGCCTACATGGTGATGGCCGCGTTGTCTAGGACGCTCAAGGCCTGGTCGGTGCTGCTGCTGCCGGAGACGGGCCGCTGTTCGCACAAGCTCCAGAGTGAAAAGCTGGCGCTGTTGAAGATGGAGTTCAAGACGTATGTGAACGCCTGGATGCAGATGCCCTGTCAGATCATCCGCGGCGGACGGCGAATCGTCTACCGGCTATTGTCGTGGAATCCGTGGCAAGCGGCGTTCTTGCGGTTGGTCGACCGTTTGCAGCGACCGCTACGATGTTAGCACGGAATAACTTGAAGCCGGAGTCTGGACGCTCCGGTCCGCCGCGGCCCCTAAGTACGAGAAAGATTCCTGCTGATGCCCGATCCGACAACCCGAAGCCTTTCGCCGTCGCCGCTAGGCGTCCGCAGGCTGACGCTGCGCCGCCACGGGCTACGGAAACTCCCACAACAAACCCTTCCGCGTTCGCTTGTTTAAGGACTAGAAGGCAACCCGCAGATGTATTTGTGTCCGGACTTTACGGTCAGCATGGTGCAGAATAACCTGCGCGACAATCGGCTCACATCGGGTTACGCGTACAACTACAAGTACCTTGGTCCTGGTCCCACGATCACGTACGACGCGAATTACAATCCGACCTATAACCCGAATCTGCCGAACAGCTTTTCCTATGCCGCGCTCAAGTCGACGTCCACGACGGTCGTCTTCGCCGATAGCGTGCTGGCCGGCAATGCCAGCTATCCTCCGGTCCCACCGTATTATTTGCAGGAGGACTGGTATCTTTCGACGCCACAGGACATGTATCCAACGGCTCATTATCGCCATCGCGGCAACGCTTGCGTGGTCGGTTGGGCGGATGGACATACCGAGCGTCGTGCCTGGGTCACACCGGTTTCGGGGACTTTGTCTTCCGCTGCCACGCAAGAAACGTTCGCTTTGCAGAACTACATTGGTTACATCGGCGTCAATGAGTCGCTCTACAACGGTCAGATCATTCCGGTCCCGATTCAATAGGAGAAGTCATGAAACCGACCTATGGTGGCTTCTCGAAGGAATCGACTTCGGAAGCACAGGCATTGATTAACGAAGCCGAAGAATGGCGGGCACGGACATCCGCTTGTTCCTCGACAAGTCGATGGGACCACGAAATCACAATGACGGTTTCCCAACTACTCAGCCGCGGCTCGTTGGTCGTCGTGGCCACGGCCGCGTTGGCCGTGTTGATGACTGCAAGTCGGCAAATCGGCGCGGTCTCGGTGCCACCCGAGGTGATCGGGAAGGAGGTTCGCTACCTCGACCACCGGACGCGCAGAATGAGTCCTTTGCCGACCGAGGACTGTGAGACGCTTGAGCACTGCGAGAAATGCGATAAGTGGCACGGGGAAGTCTGCTCTGCGCGGGGGCAACGCCGAATTCAGGGGTCGTGCCTGCGGCCAGCGCGCCGTCGACACAGCGTGTTCAGCCTGCCGGCGCCGATATCTCAACTGGCGGTCCACGCCGCAAGCGAGGCGGGCCGCCAGTCGGACCTTGATTGTCGTCAATCCATCCAAGCTAATTAACGCCGACCCACCGAGTGCCTGTGCGTTGCCGCTCCGTACAAGCGTTCGGAGTCGGGTCCGCGCCATCGCATCAACCATTGGAAATTTCTATGCCAAAACACAGCCCTTGTATCAATTTGTGCCGAATTGACGACGCAACTGGACTTTGCCTTGGCTGCGCTCGGACAAAGGCGGAAGTTGCGATGTGGCGAGACGCCCCGGCTGCCGTCTTGGAGCGAGTTTGGGCGGAGTTGCCCGCGCGGCGCGCAACTTGGCATCGAATTCCATCGGCTCGAATGGACGCCGGCCGGGATCGGCTCCTTCGTCTCGGATAGCCTGCGGTACAGAAAGGGGACCTGGGTGATGGGCAGCTACGGCGCGGTGGCCGAGTTTTGCGTCGGCGCGGATGAACCCATTGAAATCGACCTGGACGACTTGCGCGTGGTTGCCATAACGGGGCGCGGGGCACTTCGCTTCCAAATCACCGATCAAATCCTGCGCCCTGGCGCTGACGAGGACCAGTGATTGTTCAAGAAGAGAGTTGATCGTTCTGGCCGTGCCGCGGAACCTGTGCGAGCAACCCGCGCCAACCGGATTGCAAGCATGCGGGCCCGACCGAGACGCGATCGGATCGGCCGCGTGCGCAGACTTGCTCTTTGATCTCGGGCTAGGAATCGGAGTCACTGAGTTTTGCGTGCGCACATCCGACCAGGCTTTGGTGCTCGGGCTGGCGGACCAGGTTGGTCAACGTTGGCAGGAGCTTTTTGCGACTTTCGGGCGCCGCATTCAGCGGTCGTCACCGAGCCGGGTAGTTCGCAGCCCAGTTGGCCGGATTGAAGTTTTCACGCCGATCCCACCGCCGGGAGGACGATCGCCGGATGGTCCTCATACGCACTTACTTCCGGCATATCTGACCGAAGGACGGGAGACCCCGCCCGGGTTTGAACTTCCGGAGGCGCTGTGCCGTGCGCCATGTTCTACCCCGAAACAGGTCCGGCTGACTCATGCATATGATCGACGTCAGTATCTCGCTGCTTGCCGCGGATCGCGTGTCGTTCGCCTATCACCAGCGACCGATCTTGCAGGACGTTTCGCTCGCAATAGGGGCAGGTGAGCTGGTCGGTTTGATCGGAGCCAATGGCAGCGGCAAGTCGACGCTGCTGCGCGTGTTGCTTGGCTTGTTGCCGGCGGCCTCGGGAGAAGTCCGACTGTGCGCGACCCCGCTCGGTGCGCTCACTCGACGCGAGATCGCCCGGCGTGGAACGATGACGCCGCAAGATACTCGCATCGATTTCGCCTTCACCGTGCGCGACATCGTGGCGATGGGACGGACTCCCTATCTTGGACGCTTCACGAGCGAGAGAAACGTCGATCGTCAAGCGATCCAGGTAGCCATGCGGGCGACGGAAACGGAAGACTTCGCCGCTCGACCGGTTAGGGAGCTGTCGGGGGGCGAACGGCAACGCGTCCTTCTGGCCCGGCGCTGGCTCAGGACACACGAGTCATTTTATTGGATGAACCGACGGCGAACCTCGACGTGTCGCATCAGCTTGAGGTATTGTCCGTAATCAAGGATGCGACCCGCAACGGCAAAGCGGTGCTTGCGGCAATTCACGATCTCGCGCTCGCGGCGTGCTTCTGCGATCGCTTGCTGCTACTGTCCCGCGGAACGATCGTCGCGGCTGGTTCACCGGCCGAAGTGATCACCGAGGACAATCTCAAGAGGCATTTTCAACTGCGCGAGAGTCTTTTGCGACGCGGAAGCCGACCGCTTGATGATCATCCCTTTGGGAACGACCTTACAATGCGACTCGCGTCGTCTGACGCATGCGTCGCATTATTCGCCTTGAACATCGGGACAAGAGATTCTGAAATCATGAAAAACCAACTTCACCTTTGGTGGGGCGACATAAACTTCGGGGAACGAAGACGGCGATCCGGCGCCGGCGTCAAATTCGCCATCACCCTGGTCGGATTGCTGGCCTTCGTCGTCGCGGCCATCGAGTGGTCTCGGCGGACGCAGACGCCGGAAGCCCCCAGGCCGGTGGCCGACCAAGGGCTTGCGCCCTGTTTCCTCGCGAGCTGCGCGATGCGGCTGGCGAGCGGCTCGTAATCGGCAGCCGGCCGAAACGCATTGTTTCGCAGACACTCGCCACCGACGAGATATTGCTCGCGATTTGCCCGCAGGAGCAGATCGCCGCGCTGAGCAGTTTGGCCAAAGACGAAAACTACAGCAACGTCGTCGAGGAGGCACGTCGCATCGGCATGCGATCGACGGAAGGAGCCGAGCAAATACTGTTGCTTCAACCCGACTTGATCTTCGTAGCCAGCTACAGCCGCGCGGAAACGGTCGACCTGCTGAAGGCCTCGCACGCTCCGGTCTTTCGATTCGCCAATTTTGATTCGATCGCCGACATCAAGGAGAACATCCGCACGGTTGGCAATGCCATCGGCAATAGCGCAGAAGCCGAGAGACTAAATCGACAAATGGATGAATCCCTCGCCGGCGTCCGTGCCCGCGTGCCGCCCAACGAAAAACGGTTTCGCGTTATGTCTTTCGGCCACAGCGGCTACACGGCGGGAGCCAAGACGACCTTCGATGACATGGTTCGCGCAGCCGGGGCAATCAACGTAAGCGCCGAAAATGGCATCGACGGGTTTGCCAGAATCAGCGCCGAGAAGATAGTTGACTGGCAGCCGGACTTTATCGTTGCCGGGGCAAATCATGGCGATGCCGAAAGCACGCGCGAGAGTTTGTTGGCCGACCCAATTATCGCAGCCAGTCCGGCGGGACTTGGGAAGCGGATCATCGTCATCGACAATCGACATTTATTGACCGTCTCGCAATACATCGTGCGAGGAGTCGAAGATTTAGCGGACGGGCTTTATGGCAAGCATAAGTAAACCATTCGCGACACGCGTCGCTGATGATCCAGTGGCTCCGATTGCCGACGGCTCCAGGGCACGCCTGCGCTTTATCTTTGCAGTTCTTGCGGTGCTCGTGTGCGTCGCAATCGTCGCTGGTGTCGCTACTGGCAGTTCGTCCATTCCGCCCGGGACGGTCATCCGTATTCTTGCGGGGCAGGTGCTTCCCGAAAACTGCGCCGACTTGACCGGCGTGTCCGAAGCCGAGCAGGTGATTGTGTGGCTGGCGAGGATGCCGCGAGTGCTGGTCGCCGCATGCGTCGGGGCCAGCTTGGCCGTCGCCGGAGTACAGTTGCAGGGATTGTTTCGCAACCCGCTGGCGTCGCCAGATATTATAGGAGCCAGTTCCGGCGCCTCATTCGGCGCGGTACTCGCGCTTGCGTCTGGCCTCGCAATGCGGTCGGTATTCTATCTGCCGATCATGTCGTTTGTCGGCGCGTTGCTTGTTTTGCTGCTTGTCTACGCAATCGCGGCGCGGCGCGGCCGCACTCCTATCGCAACCTTGCTGCTGGCCGGCGTGGCGGTCAATTCAATGCTCGGCGCAGCGACCTCATTCTTGATTACGGCGAAGTGGGTGCGTTATGAGGTTTCGCAAGAGATCTTGTTTTGGCTTATGGGCGGACTTGATAGCCGCACTTGGGAGCACGTTTGGCTTCTCCTACCGAGCTTGGCCGTGGGGATCTGCCTCGCTCTGCTCCACGCGCGCGATTTGGACGCATTGCTTTTGGGCGAAGAATCTGCGCTCGCGATCGGCATCGAAGTCGAGCGACTTAAACGCATTATCATTACGAGCGCGGCGTTATTGGCGGGCGGCGCCGTAGCGGTAAGTGGCCTAATCGGCTTTGTCGGACTGATCGTGCCGCACATGGTGCGTCTCGTTATGGGACCGAGACATCGCCCGCTTTTGCTCGGCAGTGCGCTTGCCGGCGCCGCGTTTTTGATCATAGCCGACCTGCTTGCACGAACGATTATGCCTCCGACCGAGATCCGATTGGGAATCATAACCGCCTTAGCCGGCTCGCCGTTCTTTCTCTATCTAATCTGCCGCCAACAGGCAATTGTGAGCGAATGAACGGCGTGGGATTTTCACAGCTTGTTAATTGTCCGAACCGACAATGAATCTTGGCGGCCTGTTCTAGGTACAGCAAGTCGACGCCCCCAGCAAATCAGGGTGGCGGTTTTTGCAAAACGACAACGCAAAACCACCACGACGCCTGAAAGCGAAACCTTTTTTAATTCGGACACTATTTTCTTGCCGACTAGTTGCCTGAGACGCTCGGAACCGAATCATGTGTCGCATTCGAACGTTCTTGCCGCGCGGCTTCACCAGCCGGTTTGGCCGTATTTGGCTGCTCGGCAGCTTCCCAGGGCCTCTCCGGCGGCGTGGCGCGGGTTTGGTCCCTGAAGAAGCGCCTATGCCCGTTTGAGTTGTGTTCTTCGTGGCCTATTCCGATTAGTGCTAATCAGAATTGTGCAGGATGTCGAGTGACAGCTTCCTGACACCTGGCCTAGTGCAGCTCGACGCTCACGCGGTGCAAGTCGTTGTGTGCGGCCCAGACCATCTGACTATAGCCGGTCATCCGGGGTGAAGCCTTTGGCCTCCATGCGCTTTTCGAGTCGCGAGAAGTAGCCCAGCATGGGCCGGACGCGTTCCTGGAGTGATTCGAGCTGTTCGCGAGTCAGCCGCATGCTCGGACTTTAACGCAAGCCGGTGAGCCGTCAATAAGGGCGGCACAAAGGGGTATCGAGCAGGCTGCCAGGGACCGGAGGAAATAGCCGCGTCATGCCCACGGCTCCTTGCCGGGCCAGTTCTTTCAAGGCAAACTTGTGGTAATGCGAATGCCCCGTTACCGGCAAATCCTCGTAGGTCACTACTCCACGCTCAAGATGCGAAATGGGCTCTCCAGACGCGATTAAGCTGCCCTCGGAGTCCGCTTTGAACGTCAGCGACCGATCTTTCTGCCAAGAATCGAGGTCAACGAATCATGGAACGGCACATCATTGTATTATTGTTAATCCTTGCCGCAACGGCGGCCGATGCCATCACGCCCACGCCCCCCGATACGCCCCGGTTTGCCGGTCCCACGCCGGGCACGTTGCGCGAGATCACCATTCCCACCGTCGATCTTTCCGGCGACGCCGAGCGGCAAGTGGTAGTCGCCCCGGGGACGGCGGACGTGTATCAGGGGCATTGCGACACGGTGCTGCTGGTCGGCGGCAAGACCATGTTCGCGGCCTGGACCATAAATCACGCTGGCCATTTGGGGCCGCTGGCCCGCAGCGACGACGCCGGACGCACCTGGACGTATCCGCTTCCTGTTCCCGCCAATTTGTGAACGGTGCCCGAATAGTGCAGCGCTTGGCGGGTGAATAGTGCAGCGCTCGGAGGGTGATAGGTTCCTAGTCTACGTAGCGTTTCCGGGGAATGAAAGCGTTTTCCCACTCCTCCTCCGGAGGAGGAGTGGGGTCGCAACAATTGTCACGACGAGTCGGATGGTGACGATTCTTCCTGCTCAGGCACAACCGCCTCGTCCCGGCGCTGGCGGCGGGCATCTTTGAGCCGGTAGCTCTCGCCAGTCGCCTCCAGAATGTGGCAGCGATGCGTTAACCGATCCAACACGGCACCGGTCAAGCGTTCGCTGCCGAGCACCTCGGTCCACTGGCCGAACGGCAAGTTCGTCGTCACGATCACGCTCTGCCGTTCGTACGCAGTGCTGATTACATCGAACAGCAACTCCGCGCCGAGCTTACTGGCCGGCACGTAGCCCAGTTCGTCCAAGACCAACAGATCGAGCTTGGCTAACTGGGCCTTCATCCGCAACAGTTGCCGCTCTTCGCGGGCTTCCATTAACTGCGTGACCAGTTCCGTCACGCGATAAAACCGAACTTGATAACCGCGATGGCAGGCTTCGATCGCCAAGGCGGTCGCCACGTGGGTCTTGCCCGTGCCTGGATTGCCGATCAAGATCACGCTCGCGCTGCTCAATATACTGACAACGCATCAATTCCGCGACCAACAGCCGATTGAGCGACGGCTGGGATGCGAACTTGAAATCATCGAGCGTCTTGTGATTGGGGAACCGCGCGAATCGCAGTCGCCGCTGCGCGCTGCGTTTCTCCCGATCGAGCAGTTCCATCTCACACAGTTGCAACAAGAACGCCAGGTGATCCACGTTCTCCTGGGCACAACGCGTGGCCAGCTTTTCGCACTCGTCGTGCATCGTCGGCAGTCGCAGCATTTTCAAGTGATGCTGGAGCAGTACCAGGCTTTTGGTTTCGATCGACTTCATCGGTCACCTCCTGGCAGCAAGCAGGCGTAGTGCTCCAAGTGCGGCGGCGGAATCTCGTGACCTTGCAGATGTGGCCGGCCATCCAGGCTGAACCATTGCGATGGCTGTTCGCGCCCTTGCTCAGCCAAGAGTCGAATGGCATCGACCGTGATCGCACCGATCGCCAAGGCACGCTCGATCGCGCGAGTCAACTCGGCCAGCTTCAGCGTCTCCAACAACCGCAGCACGCGGATAAATTCACGTCGTCCATCGGACTGGCGTTCTCCTTCAAGCCGACGCCTGAGCACGTCGAAACAGTCTGGCAGATTCCAGTCCGCCAGCGGCCGCGCGAAGTCCAATGAGCCCGGCTTGCGCTCCAAAAGAGCCAGATAATGCAGCGGATTGTAATGCACGTTTTCGCGTGCCCAATCGCGCGGATGACGAGCAACGACCTGATCGTTGACGACCAGTCGCACCTCTTGAATGCCGCCGACTGCCGTCACGTGGTGATGCGCATAGGCCGTGGGCACCGAGTAATCGTTCGTGTCGAACCGGACTAGCGACAGCGAATTGGCCTTGGCCGGCTCGACGCGTCGGGCTTCAAAGGACTGCTTTGGTAGCGGCAACAACGCACGCTGCTCTTCTTCCAACAGTCCCTGCTTGGTCGTGGGCTGACCTCGCAAGCGACGTTGCAGATCGTCCCGACAGGACTGAACCAACTGCTCATTGAACTCCTCCAGATCATCGATCTGCGGAACCGGCACCATGAAGTTGCGACGAGCGAATCCGACCGAACCTTCCACGTGCCCTTTTTCATTGGCGCGACGCACGAGACAAAAATGATGCTCAAACAGGAAGTGGCTTTCCAACCGCAAGAACTCCTTCGTCGGCGTATCGCCGCGCCGGCCGACGAACTTCGATACGGCGATGCGGCTGTTGTCGTAGCTGATCCGAGTGGGCACGCCGCCGAAGAATTGGAATGCCCGACAGTGTCCTTCTTGGAACGTCTCGGTGCATTCGCGGGGAAACACCTGGCAGAAGAAGGCGTCGCTAAACGGCAGCGCCATCACGAAATAAGCTACCTTCGTCTCTTGGCCTTGCAGTCGGACGGTCGCTTCGCCGAAGTCGACCTGAGCCTGGCCCGCTGGATGTGCGAGCGGCATGAACACCTCGGCCGTGCCGGCCCGCCAAGCACGCACCGCGTCGCCGACCACGCTGATCCCGCCGTCGTACTCATGCTCCGCGCACAGTCGATCGAAGATCCGCTTGATCGTGTGGCGTTGCTTGGGTGGGGCTGTTTTATCTTGTTTGAGAATCTCGTGGATGATCGGCAGCACCCGATCGAGTTTCGGCTTGCTACGCGGCTGACGTTGCCGATAGCCCGGCGGCTCTTCGTGGTTGAGAATCTTCTTCAGCGTTTTCCAGTGCAGCTTGTATTCTTCACAGATCGCTCGCTTGCTCTTCTGCTTGGTCAGCACCAAGCGACGGATTTCGGTCCATTGGTCCATTTCGTCGTACACTCATGTTTCTCGCGGTTCGTAGGGCTTGTGACGGATTTACCGTCGCAAGTCTTCCTCACGAATCCGCGAATCAGGCCATGAGCGCTGCACTTTTCGACCGACCGTCGGCTACCCGCCAAGCGCTGCACTATTCGGGCACCGTTCACATCCGTATCTTCGACCGGTACTGGTCTGTCACTGCGGCGAAGAGCTTCACGCTGTTCTTGGGTTAGCTTCGGGATCATGCTCATACTGTATTGCAAACCCCGGTTTCCAGCCAGCTTGGCCGTTGCGGCCAGGTTGGCATCGCCGCCGCTCAGGTTCATACGCTCGGGCGATGCTCGTCGTAGCGATCGTAGTCGTCCATCGCCGGCTCACCCCAACCGGCCTTCATTGCGCTGTTGAGCTGAGCGGGGTAGGTATCCGAGAGGGTATCGACTGGCTCCAAGAGAGCCCGGATACGCTCGTACTGCTCAGCGGCTACGAGATAGTAGGCTTTATTCGTGCGCGGATCGACGACGAGCGGGGGCACAGCCTCATCCACCGCCTGCTGCAATTCAGGATTCAATTCGGGCGTCATGCGGTCGTTATACCACACTCGGCAGTTTGGCAACAAAAACGGAATAATCGCGGGTGTTCGCCGCTGCACTCCGGCCTTGCGCAAGGAGCATTTCTTTGCAATTATCCGCCCATGACAAAGAGTCGTCAGACGAAGGGGCTTCGCGCCGACCAGCAGGTGCCAACGGTGTACCAGAGCGCCGTACCCATCAAGCGCATCCAAGCGCGGGTGGAAGACTTGCACGAGGCACTCGATGCCTTCGTTACAGGTAGAACCGATGAACTCAAAGGCCAACGGACACGGGATACCTTGAACAGTTCGTTGACGGACATTGATGCGGAACTCATGGGGTTGCAGCAAGTGCTGAGCAAGAAGTCCTCGTCGAAAGCGGTGCGCGTCGTTGGCGTAGCCAGCGCTGAATCTGCTGAGCTAGCTCGGAAGGTAGACGAGCATGTGACGATCATCCTCCACGCGTTGCATCCCTATACCTCGGGTCAGAACAGTAAGCCGCTGAGTAAGGCAACGCGAAGCACCGTTAATCTCCTTTGGCCGGAGATCAGGCGGAACCTGGACAAGCTTCAGGACACCCTCGGAAGCTGAGAAGCTTAAGGGACGAGTGGCGGTGGTCCGGCAGCGTTGGGATCAGAGCAGTGCCCGAGTCGAAGCCCATCGTCAGGATCGCATCTCGTTGAGGAGGTCGATGTCTCGCAGGATACGGACGCCGTGCGTGTGGGCGAACTGTTGCACGTCAGGGGCGAAGAAGTGGCCGTTATTCGTCCCGATCGCGTCGGCATTGCCCGCCGTGGCCGTCAACAGCACCATATCGTCGGTTGGATCGAGGCCGACGATTGGTCCGACATGGTAGCTGAGCACGGTGATTAGTTCGGAGCCGGTGATCAGGAAACTCAAGAACTTGCGGATGTCCGCATCGTCGAGGCCGTGCAGCGATCGTATGCGCGGATAGTGCAGCACCTTTTCGATTTCGGCGTAGAGAGGATGGGATAGCACCAGGGTATGGCCCGGGCTCATCGCCAAGAGCAGCAACGCACGAGCAGGGCCAGTCCCTATCCGAGCAGCGCGCACGACGAGATTGGTGTCGAGAACGACCCTCATTCTTCCGGCCGTGAGCGGACATGCTGCACCGCCTCATCGACTGCCGCGCCGAACGCGTCCGGGCTGGCGCCCTGTTCATCCGCGTGGCGGTCGGCTTTGGCAAATAGCTCTTGCAAGCCGGCCCGTGACTGCGCCTTATCGGCCTCGGCAGGCTCTTTTCCCGGATTCACGACAACCCAGTAGAGCACTTGCTCGGGTTGAAGCCGGAGGCCCATCAGCGACTCCAGTAGCTGGCGCTGCTCGTCGGAGAGGTCGGCGACGTTGCTGGAAAGTTTCATCTCCATAGCCCAAGTATACCACAATGCGTCAACGAAGCCCACGCGATTACCCGGCGATCTGCTGATATCATTTCTCCCGCATCCCGGCGCCCAGCCTCAGCACCCGCAAGGCGAATTCTCCGGCCGGCTTGGCTGCCCAGAGTTCGCCCGGCCTGGCACCATTGACCATCGTCTGGCGCAGGTCCGCGCGGTACAGCGAACCATCGATCATCATGTATTCGTGGTCGCCGATAAAGGCGACATGTCCTTTCGATTTTGCTGGCATGGAATCCACCCTAACCAGCCGGAGAAGAGCCTGCAAGGCCGACTGAAATAGTGCAGCGGATTAAGGTCCGGATACCTCCACGACGCTTGCCATCATCCACGGCCACGTGGTAGCATCCGCCTCCGTACTTCTTACCTTCACAAATTATGGCCGCAGAAGCATCAGAGGAATTACTCGCCGCTCGTCTTGTAGAAATGCACGAGGCAGGCATTGAAGTAATTGGCGGAGATACCGTTCGTATTTCCAAGAAGGCAAGAGCCGAAATGGTTGCTCTCATTGCCAACTCATTGGCCTCGGATGCCGGAATGAGCGCCGCCGCATTTGCGAACTCCTTGGCGGACGAGGTTGAACGAGTGGTTAAATCGAAGTCTCGTGTTCACGTGACGGATTTTCCGAACGCCCATCAAAGAGGAAATTACATTCTACGATCGGATGTCGTCAAAGATGCCCAGAGAATTGTGCTAGACGCCGTGGACGAACAGAGAGGGGCCTAGTCGCCTAGAGATTAGCCCGCAAGCGTTGCGTCGGTATCGTCTGACCAAAGGGTGCGCTGCGACGGGCCGCTCATCGTCGGCCGGCGATGCTGCGGGCAGCTCATCGGGTGCGTCGCGCCAACAGGAAATGTTCCCTTCCTCCGCAACCATATAACCACAGTTTTCGCACGCTATTCCCGGGGCATCCGGGTCGCCATGCCAGGTGAGCCGCGGCTGCGGGCAACAGTACGGCTCACTCTCCGGCGACGCCTCGGCGGAGTTCGGCGTGACCTGCGGCGTCCCGTAGGGATTGATAGAGTTCACGCGCCGACCAATCGGGGGCAGCCGGATCCAACGGAAAGCTCGTGATCGCTCGTGTCGGCAACCATGCATCTTGCTTCGGTGTCGCATTGCGAGCGCGTACTCCAACTGTTCGCGCAATTCATCGACCGCTTCCTGAAGCACTTGCATTTCGTCCCGCAGATTACGGATCTCATCGCCCGCCGAAAGCGGTTCGGGAGCGGCCAATCGGGATTCGCGTGGACGCATACTTACGCAGCAGCCAATGCGGCTTCCACTGTGCGGCGAACCGCGGATAGGGGACGACTGTACCGCTGTCGAGAGAGACGGCGAAGGACATCCGGCCGCCTAGCATCTTCCGCGAGGGGAGGCGGAAGGGTCGCGATGGAAAATGGCGGCGACGGTGTTCCGTCGATGAGGAGCTGCAGATAGGCCCGGTACTTCGGCAGCGCGATCAGGTCCTGCGGTAGCAATTCCCCGCCGAACTGTCGGGCGAGCACTTCGGCGTCCCGTGCACCCACACCGAAGGCGCACAGCGATCCGACGTTCCCAAAGATCGCCGCGAGCGTGGGTTCGTCCACTTGCTCTAGAAATTGATGGCTCAGCGTCAGCCCCAGACGGTACTTTCTTGCTTCCGACAGGATGGTCGCAAATGCACTCGTCGCCAGGTTCTGAAACTCATCGACAACCAGAAAAAACGGGCTCCCTCGCTCGGCTTCCGGGCGATCTGCCCGGCTCATCGCAGCAAGCTGAAGTCCCGTCACGAGCAAGGAGCCCAGCAGAGACGACGCGTCTTCTCCCATGCGGCCCTTGCTGAGATTGACGATCAGAATCTTCCGTTCGTCGAGGATCTGGCGCAGATTGAGCGTGCTGTGTGGCTGCCCCACGATCGCCCGCAGGATGGGACTCGACAGAAACGCTCCCACCTTGTTCAGCACGGGCGACACGGCCTCGGCCTTCAGTTGTGGCTTCCAGTGGGCAAAGTCGTCATGCCAGAAATTACGGACGAGCGGATCATGCAACCTGCCAGTGAGTTGGTTTCGATACGCGGTGTCTGTCAGCAGACGCGAGAGAGACACGAGGGACGTGCCTCGCGTCTCCAGGAGAGTAAGCACACTGTTACGCAAGATATATTCTAGCCGCGGGCCCCAGCTATCGCCCCATAACTTTTGAAATGCGGCGACGACGCCCGATGCGATGAGCGGTCGCTCGGCCTCGCTCTGTGCTTCGAGCACATTGAATGCCACCGGATGCTCCTGGTCACCGGCGTCAATGAAGACGACATCATTGCTGCGGCGCCTCGGTACGACTGCGAGTGCGGCGTCTGCCAGGTCGCCATGCACATCGATCAAGCCCACGCCATGTCCGGCCTGCATATCCGCGGCCAAGAGATTCAGAAGAAGCGTCGACTTGCCGAGGCCTGTCTTGCCCACGATATAGAGGTGACGCAGTCGGTCCTGAGAACTGAGTCCCACGATGTCGTGCCGGGAGCGAAACTTCAGGCGACCGAGCACCGCGAGACTGCGGTCCGGGCCGGTGCTTGCCAGGCGAGCGGGCGGCTCCAATTCGCGACTCTCCACATGTTCCCGCCGCGACGTGTGTACCTCCGCCGTTGGCGGGTGCCAAAGCGTGGCCAGTTCCTCGGCCGTTAGAAAGGCGAGTGACGTAACTCTGCGGCGCCACGATCGGACGGTGCGCACGCGACCCAACCGAAACGCAGATTCGTCGTCGATGGAAAATTGCGCAAACGCGCCGGCAAGCTCCGTCAGTTTGTGCTGAGCCCTGGACACCGCCAAAAGGGGAGCGCTGGCGACAAGATGGATCTGCACGGCAAACAACGGCTGCCCCGATTTTGCATGGGGCGTCTTGTTCCGGTGCCCCTCAGCCTGGCCTCGCATTGGTCGAGCACCAAGAGAGACGGTGGCGAAGAGTGCTCGCGCGAAGAGGCGTCTACCGACGCTCGCCGCACAGGCATTGGCGCATACAGCGAACGAAGCCGCGGGTGGCGTTGTAAACGATAATGCAAAATCCTTTTTGTCACCGTTCGGACGCGGGCTCGCTCACGCCGCGTGGCCGGACGTGCCAGCAGTTCGATCCGTGCCTGCACCAGCGGCTCGCGTTCCTGAGCAATCACGCCCAGGAACGTTGTGAGGGGATCGGCCAGGTGATGGTCGGACGGGTCTTGAAACGAGTGATAGGTGCGGATAGGAATCGGGGGCAAGAGGGGCGTCAGCGTTGCATACCACGAACCATAACCGGCACGCGGTGCGACGTCTTCTCGCTCCAGACGCTCCAAGTGGCACTCCGGATAATGGGCAGCCAGTTGGTCGCGGAGCGTGCCGCCGAGCGAACCGTCCGCACCGGCAAAGAGCGTGCTCTGTCCGTCGCGCAAACCTATCCTCAATCGCAGCCACGATCGTCCCGACTGGATGGGATGCAGGGTGCGCAGCACCTGCTCCATGTGGAGCGGGCCGCGGTCGTGAGTGGCCGGGACGGCAAGCGACACCAGCATCCGTGCCACCGTAGCACAAACCGATCCGCCGCGCGTCAGGATCGCGAGGTTTTTCGTTGAGCGTCCGACGAATATGTTGTGGAAGGAGCGTGAGGACGAAAGGCGCGCGGATTAAGTGCGGATGAAGTGATTGGTTCACCCGCCCCCGACCGGTGCGTATGGCGGAGGCGGGTGCCGTCGCGGCCCTGAAGTGAGCACGGGGCGCTTTCGCCATCCGTTCAGCAAGGGCGGCTTGCGCCCATATCTCGGGGGCCGGCCGTGGGCCATCGCATCCACGGCCAAGCCGGGATGCCGAGAGCTGGCGATGTCGGATGGAGGAGCGTCGCACGGTGGCGAACCGCTCGCGCTTCCGGCGCTACGAGCCGGCGACAGGTCGGCAACTATATCACGCGGCAGCAAGAGGCGAGAGCGACTGAGGGTGAATCAGGCACGAGAATGTTGAGCAGCACTACTTCCGAAGAAAAACCCCAGCCTCGCGGTTGGGGTAGGTACCTGACCGAGTCAGGCAGTGCCGATGTTCAGCATTTTCGGACGGAAGACACCCACACGTCGTCGCCGCGGTAGCCGCCCCAGCCGATGCCGACGCAGAGCCGACCTTCGCGCCAGTAGAGTCCGAAGCGGTCGCCGTCGGCCGCCTGCTCTTTGCAGCGTGTGAAGTCGTTCTTCAAGAGGTCTGCCTCGGTCTGAAGATGATGCACGAGCAGGGCGGTGGCGACGAGTACAACCGGAGCAACCTGTTCGCCTGGCGGCAGCATTCGCTCCTGAATTGCAAAGGTCTTTTCGATGCTATCCGGAATAGGGATACGAAGGCGATACATGCCGAGCAGACTGCCGCTCGTTGCTCCAGGAATAGTTGTTGTACCAGTCCTTCTGATCCATCAGTTTCTTCCCAACGTCGCTGTCGCGCAGCTCTTGAAGCGACCAGTCGCCGTAGCGGATAACGACCTCGCCGGGAGCAGGTTCGGGCAATGGGTCGATGCTCGCCGGGCCGAAGCCAAGGATGGCAGTGGCGTCGTACCTAAGGCCGGGGGATATAGCTTGCGCTCATGGGTCAAGTCCTCCATGTTGCCGCATTCCGTGCGGCACGGACTTGCCCAGAAAATACTGAAAGGCAAGCGCACTGGGGACGGATCATCCGCACCGTGCTTGCCTCAGACATCACCGGTGGTGTCGAAAGATCACCGGAGAAATAATGCCATAAATAACGAATATGACAACGTGTTACCGATCAATCTCATCACGCAGAAGTTTCAAGCCTCCGCAACCGTGTCCTCGTCTGGAGCGAAAACTATGTGGCATTCCAATTTGCCGCTGCTACGGCAGGGCGTATGATCTTCAATCGTGCGCACGTTGCGTTTCGACGGCGAGAGCGACGATGCGTTCCGTGTTCGCGCAGCGCGAACGACTCACATAGCAAGGATGCTCGTCGAGGGCTGTCTGGCCAACCGGTGCATGCAACAATTCATTGCCGATCCGGCCCTGCCATACACGGAAGCGTCGGTGAGCAGCGACCCGACCGTGCGGATCGAATACGAGCAGGCTATCGCCATCGGCGGGATCGGCGAGACGCTGGATGCAACCAAGAACAAGCACTGGGGAGCCGGGCCGTGGGTTATGCCACTCGAACGGGACGACGACTTCTTCCCCGACCGGATCACCTACCTGTACCGCGAGAACAGCCTCTATAATCGGAGGTTTGAGCAGCGACGCAGGCTCAAGGAACTCCTCGGGAAGCGTCATCGCCCTCTGGTCGAACACGCTCAGAATCGGTACATCACAAAGGCCATCTTCCTCCGCGACCTGACGGATACTCAAGGTCACGCGATCCGCCGCATCCTCAGTATCGAACCCGGCGACTTCTGGCGGGCGTGCAAGGGCAAGCTGTTTCTCTCGCTGCCGCCGCGACTATTGCAGTTAGAGATTGACTTCGATTCGCTTGAATCAAGCTGACCGATCGGCGGCTTCACGCTAAGCCTTCCATATGACGTTGCGACAGGAGCGATACGGGTTGTAAGAAGTGATCTCGAAAGCAGGGGACGGTGGCTGCGTAGCGTGCCACCAAAAACTCCGCCAGCGTAATCCCGTAGAAGAGCGTCCGCTGGGGATTGTGCATCAGCGCCTTAGCAGCCCCAAGAATATGGTCCACCCGCTGGCGGCTGCGGGTACCGATGACGAGCACCCGGAATCGTTCCGTAGCGTTCTGATCTTGCAGCCGGTCGTAGAGCCGCACTTTGCGCTGCCAGCTATCGAGGTCCTGCGGCGACCAGATCCGTTCCGTCGAGCGGTCGATTTCCGCCAGAAAATGAAAATGTCGTCCGTCTGGCAGCTCCAAGTCAAAGGCGCAGTCTGGAAACAGCGACTCTCCGTCGACGATCAACCGCAGCGTATTCTCTCGGTAGAAGTTCACGAGCTGGATATCCTGGGCATGAACCGCGGTGATGAGATGTACCAAGAATTCTGCAAGTGCCTGTGTGTGCTGATGGCGGGTGATGGGCAGTGCCAAACAGGTCCGCTTGGGCGGGCTTGCTTCCGCCCCGTGGAGCAAGCGGTACCCTCGGGGAGACAAGAAGAAATACTTCGGGGCGGCTCCGCCGCTGGTGGTCGCGTAGCGCGACCAACGCACCCAGCCGGCAGAGCCGAGGGCTTGCAGTCGTTCGCGCACCATCCGCTCGCTGCCGAAGGGCTGCTCGAATGTCGCACTGAGTTTCAGCAGTTGCATCGCGGTCAGAGGCACGCGGCCGATGGCCGAAAGCACGTCCTGATCGCGAGCCGTAAAATGTCGCCGTTGCGGATGGTTTGCCACCGGGATGGCGACGAGCGTAGCATGCGGAGCATTGGTTTGTTTCCGCTTCGCCTTGCATGGAGAGACAAAGTTCCGCGCGGTTCATCAACGTCGATGAGCTAATGCCGCAAGTGACTCTGGAGCAAGTCGGCCGGCTATTACGGCGTGCTTCTGCCGGAACTCAAGCGCATAGGGAACGAAACACGCGCACGCTGTTTTTTGGTTTGCGGGCGAACACACGAAACGGGGGATCGGGCGCTGGCGATCCAGACCGATCATCCTGCCAAGCAATGGAAATGCCATCAGTACGGCTGCGGCAAGGCCGGGAATCTGGTATCGCTCTGCGACCTCATAAAACCCGGGACGAATGCCGGCGGCCGACCGAGCGGGGATCGCTTCAAGCAAATCGCAGCCGACCTGTTGGCCATGACGCAAGGGGTGTTCACTGCGGCGACGATGGCCGTCCCGACGCCTCCAGCCACAGTCAAACCGCCCGAGCCACCGCGCAACCTGCCGCTGGCCCAGTCCGACAACGAACGGGCCCGCAGCCTCACGAATCTCGACGCCAAGTTCACTACCGACCCCGCTCGCATGCCCCCCGCCGCCGCCAGCTACTTTCGCCAGCGCAACTTTCTTTTTCCCGAGGCGTGTCGGAAACTGGCGCATGGGCTACCTGCCGCGGGACACGGCGGGTGAGGACAAGAGTGGCGGGACGATGCGGGGCCGGATCGTGTACGCCTACCCGTCGGAGACGGGAGAAGTGCTCACGTGGTTCGGCCGCGACCC
The DNA here is from genome assembly GCA_963807715.1 of uncultured Planctomycetia bacterium. Taxonomy (GTDB): domain Bacteria; phylum Planctomycetota; class Planctomycetia; order Pirellulales; family PALSA-1355; genus CAWECK01. The sequence goes on along the minus strand of CAWECK010000001.1, from coordinate 287,849 downwards.
GGAATTCGAGGAGAAACACACCCGCTGGATAGCGGGCGGGAGGAATGACCGTGAGCCGGAGAAGTTCCACTTCGTGAAGGGCTTTCATCGCGGGCTGGAGCTGTATGGACAGCACCGCCTGCAAGAACCGGGCGTGCAGGAGCGCGTGAAGGAACTTGGTTTCCTCACCGTCGTCGAAGGCTCGAACGATGTGATCGCGCTCGATGCTCTTGGCATGCCGGCTCTCGGACTCTGCTCGAATACAATCACGTCGGAGCAAGCGGACAAAATCGGACGATTCGCGGCGCAATTCACGAATGGAAAGGTGCTCCTGATGCTCGACTGCGATTCTGAAGGAGAAAATGGCGTGAGCCAGGTGTTGCCGCTCCTTGCCGAACATGCCGCCGTCCGACTGGCCTGGTCGAGCCGGATGCACGGCGGCCGGTTTAAGGGACGACAACCGGAGTCCATTTCCTCAGAAGACATGCAAGCAATAGTATTGGCCACCGACACATAAGTGGTCTATGTGCTTCTTATGCGATCAGCCGCATCGACGGTGTGGCGAAGCTGCAGTTCCTGCTCTAGTCCGCGGCGGTGTACATCAAACAACCGGATCATCCGGCACACGTATGGATTGCCAAGATCGTTGCGAAGTCGATCGAGATATTGGACTTGATCCACAATCAGACTGCGTTTTCCGTATTTCGGCAGTAACTCGTCGATCTCGGGAGGAGCAAATGGTACGATGCGCTGTGAGCAGACCCGAACAAGTCGCAAGTACTCGGAGACGCCGACCGGATCGTAATCGCCCCAATGGATGATTTGACAATCGCTCATGCCTGGCGATGCAAGCCAAGTCACGAGTCGGTCTGACATTCTGCCGCCACTGAGAATGGCCACGTCCACGTTTGGTAGAACCACTTCATAACGCCAGAACACGTCGGCGTTTTCGATCACAACGACAGTCCCCTTGAACATCCATGTTTTACCCGCGGACAGGGGCAGCGCAGCAGCACCAATTTCGGCGGTGAGCTTTCCTACCGGCAGTTCGGCCTCGCCGTCGGCAGAGTTAATGACAACGCCAAGCTTGGCCGCACGAACGAATACACCTTGTTCGATACTCTGACGCACGACCTTTGCGTCGGCAAAGTACGTCACAGCAGATGCCCGGTCGGTCACCACGTTACGGTCTATATTCAGTCCATGTGGTAGCCGAGCGGCGATAAATCGTTGAAATGCTTCTTCGCTCGCCACGACCAGAACGACGCCGCGCCCTGTCTTGACGGGCGAAACTCTGCTGCGCCGCAAGTCAGGAGGGAATCGATAATCTCATGCAAGTCTTTGCGATTCGTGAACGTCGCAACCCATCAGGTTGTGAAGTCGCCAACAACTGCAATAACCTGAGTTCCGCTTCAGTCATTGGGGTGCTTCGATTGCCGGCGGCATTGCCCGCCGTGCCCGATAGGTGCGGTACTTGTCAATGAAGAATCGGCCGTCGTCGCCCTGGCCCAAGCTGTAGACTGTAACCTCGGGGTTGGCAAGCGGTTCCAAATGAAGCCGCGGATCGGCGGTAATCGGCGTTATGCCTTGCGCGACAGCCATCGCCGCCGTTGCCGACAGGTTTCGATCATCGAGTTCGCCCAATCCATCCAAATAGAAATGCAGACGATATGACTTATCCCTCGCCACTGCCCGGACGAGTTGAACGAATATCATTGCTTTGGCCGTCATGCCAGTGCCGGTGCTGCCGATTTCGTCGAGCGATCCGGCATGTTGCCACCTTCCATCTGCGAGCTGAGTGCGAATCCGAATTTCAAACAGCGAAGGAAGCTCAATTACTTGGTTGGCATCAATCATTCGCCGCAACCGCAGCTTCGCGGAATCGATCGCGTCGCGATCCTGAAACAGGCTCTCCTTCGCCGCTAAGGATTCCAGAGGAGCAAAGATATCGAGAACTTCCTCCGCTGCAATCTCAACCGCTCGGAGATTGCTGACCTGGTATGCCTTAAGTTCAGAGTTAAGCCGCTCCACAGCTAGCTTGATATTCCGCATGGCAAGTACTATCCCGTTGATCCGAGCACGCAGGGTGCGAAAAAGTGCGTCCCAATTCTTCTCGTTAGCCTCCTCGCGTTGTTGCAGTGATTCGCGGCCATCAATCAGCCGGGCCCACTCCTCCTCTTCGTCGCCAAAATAGCAAACGTGCGCATCACACTCTCTCGACTTGTCGGTGATTTGATTTTGAAGGGTTCGGGCCTCCATTTTTAGGTCGTCGAGCCGACCAGCCGCCGTTGTAAGAGATTGCAGGCTAGCGATCGCGCTCTCGATCATTGCCGAGTCAAACGGTGCTGAACGCGGGGCATCGTCAGCCGGTAAACCGGATAAATCTACATCCAGATTCAACCGGCGGACCGCACTGTGGAAGCTGGTTGCTGCTGTAGATAATCGCTCCTTTTGACCTTTCAGCAACTGAAGCTGAGTAGTTATGTCTTTGCCAGCATTCGCGTTCGAGGCCAGATCCTTGTCGAGATGTGATTGCCTCGCCTCAAGCTCGCCGACTGCTTTCATTGCAGCAGATCGCTTCTTGTCCAGCTCTCGACGATTGGACCAAGCAGCGACGAATTGGTCGTACTGCGATAGCTCGTCTTGAAGCGCCGCATGTTCGTCTTGCAGCTGCTTTAGCGTCGTTTGCGCCGCCGCCTGGTCTATTGCGATTCGCAGCCGTGATTCCTGACGACGAAGGTCGTCCTTGACTACGTCAATTTGTTTCTTGAGCGCGTCGGGATCTCGCCAATTCGCCTGGTCCGGCCGTGGAATCTCTGAGATATCAGCGGTGATGGCGTCGTCAGAATACTTGTTCTGATCTATGTTCTTTGCGATACCTCGAATGCGCGACTTGGTCATGCCAAGGTCAGCGATTTCGACCGTCTCGTTTATGACTAGCTTAAGCAGGTCGGGATTCAGAATTCGAAATGCTTGCTCGACTTCGGCATCAGAAATGCCAGCGCGAAGCAGCTCTGATGCTGCCGTTGCATTCCATTTCTGAAGCGCTTGGGTGTCTGCCGACAACCGACGCTTTAGCTGCGCGACGCTCTGATCCATCGCACTGATATCTAATGTTGCGACTTGCTCAAGGCCGCGCTGAAGCTCTACGACCTCGGAGTTCTTCTCCTGTAGATTCTGCCGCATCTGGGTTATGGCTTGTGTGGAATAGGCCTGCCATTTCTCGCGGGATTGAGACAGGCCTACCCATTCCTGCTCAAGTCGACCAAACTCGGCTTGTGTCGATCCAATTGTCTTTAAGCACTCGTCTCTCTCAGCGTTAAGAGTTTCATGCTCGCGATTTAGCGATGCTGCCCGGGTAATGTGGCTCGTCTCCTCGGAGACAATTGTCCCATGACATAGCCACGCGCCCTTCTGCGCTACCAAAGCTGAACGGTTGAGTGTCTCGCGACGCGCCGTTGCTTCGGCGCGTAGTGTTCGGCCATTGTCGATCAAGTCGGTAGCAGCCCGCAAAAATGCAAGCTCACGATCTGATCGCTCAATTCGTCCAAAATCTTCCCGATAATCGGCCGCAATATCGATCCTCCGCTCGCCAAGGTCACGAGCGTGAGAGTCGATAATAAGTTGCTTAAGCTCTTTCGCTGTGGCGGCGGACAGAGACAGAAGTTTTACGAAGACATCGCGAAATGCTTCGTACTCCTCTCGCTTGCGAATCGGAAGAATGTTGAGCCGAGGCGCGAGCCTTGCCGTCCTGCTGCGGCATAGTCGACCCAAGAACATGCCATAGCTCCGATTTGCGCACCCTTGCTAGATGGCGGTTAGCAAGGTACGTCCGCAGTTCTTCAAAGCTCCGAATCTCGCGGTTGTCATTGATATAGTCCGACTCTTGAAACATACCGTCATAGACGTAGCGCTCAAACTGACCGCCCCGGAGGTTACTCAGACCTCGAACTACCAAGCATTGAACACCGGTCGGCGTGTTGCACTCAAAGATCAAGTACGCGTTTTCGTCGCCGAAATAATGCCGGCCGGTGTCCTCGTGATTTCTTTTCCCAAACTTCATCTTGGTGAAGTCATCGATGTAGAGGAATTGCAAGGCGTTTACGAGGGTCGATTTCCCACGATTATTGGGGGCCGCAAGGTGAACCGGCTTGCTAAGGTCGAGCTCGGCAAACAAGTAATTGCCGCTGTTGATCGCAACAAGCTTCTGAACGCCGTAATGCATCGTCAGCCAACCTCCGGAGCCTGGGCGGCGTCTACAGGCTGATCGATCACGGGAAGTTGTCCCTGGGGTGCGGGGTCGGCCGCCGCAGGCTTGCTGTCGCCTGTATCCGCCTCTTGCTGGCCGATCCTCATGCAAAGTTCCACGAATCGATAAATGGGCGCCCGGAAATTGAATTGATCGGCTCCAATCATCTCCAACATGCCGAATCGGATCATCGGCTTGAACACTTTCTCGTGGAGTGTTTCCGGCGTGACGTTGACCGCAAGCAACATGCTGCGCCGTTTTGCTGTCTCAAAGTGGGGCAGCTCAGAAACGCGAAACACTTTGGCGAGCAGGTTTCGCTCCCAGGCTCGCTCAGGTTCTTGAAACTTCTTATCCTCCAAATCTTGGAATAGGATCAACGTAAAAAGTGAAATTGCCTGCAGGCGTAGCGTGGAAAGATAGTTTGCACCCTCAAAGTAATAAAATCCCTGGCTGTGGTGGATAAGCCTGTAGCCAAGGGCACGAAAGAGTGTGCTATATTGCTCTTCGTTCCGCTCAAGATCGCGGTAGTCGGTGCCGTCGTCCCGACAGATATGTCGTCCAGTCCTAAGTAGACGGAACACGCTTGCGAGTCTTATGGGAAGGGTGTCCGTGGTCAGGTGGGTGGTCAGCGTGTCCATTGCTTGATCCTTTCCAGATCCATTTCGCGGCGTCGACAACTAGGGAACCGCGGCCGTAGTCCTGTCGAAGACTTGTAGGCGAGGTGCGATCAGGCCGAATGTCGAGAACCGAAGTGAACAGCTGAACCGCTTCTCCAAGTGCGACGTCTTCGCACGATTCAAGGATCCAGCATAGCAGGTCATCGATCGATTCTGAAATGTCGAGCTTCTCAACTAGTTCATCGGCCGTTACAGGCATGATTAAGCTTTCAGGAGCTTGTACGGGAATCTTTGGCGGGATTCGACCGACCGCATTCAGAGCGAGCCGAAGATATCGTTCGATGGCAAGATCGCTGGAGGTCGTCACGTCCTGCTCTACGTTGATTTGAAGAGCAATCTCCAATTCAAGGAGATCCCAGTGGCCGCGACTTATCGAGTCGAGCACGCGCGTTACTCCTTTTGCGATCATGGATTCGCGGGCCGCTGCCTCGCACAACGGTGCCAATTCGCGGCGAGCTTCGTCGGCTCGTCGCACGACGACACGTCGAAGCCAAATGACTTCCTGTCGCATCATGCGGGCGTCGTCGGCAAGGCTGCTAGCTCGCCCGTCGGAATGAACCGCCAACCGTGTACAGCAAGTCGCGATTTGTTCTGTCACGGAGAAAAAAGCGCCACCAATGTCGACAATCCGAATCACTGGCTCTAAATATTCGTCGTGCAACTCAATCAAGCGGGCGAGCCGACTTCGAAGGCGAGTCGCGTCTTCGGTGCGTCGATATTCGCCAACCTCCCACGCGATGCGCTCGCAGTTGTCCTGGACCGTGCGAATGATCGTTTGAAAGGCGTCGGCGATTTCGCGAAGTATTCCGCGAATCTCTTCTTCGTCGCTGGCACCTAAATCAAGATTGGCGCCGCTGGTGTGGCGGACAAGACCCTCGACATGACGCTCAAGCGTGGCGACCCAACCTTGAATCACTTTAGGGCTTGCCAATACGTGGCGCTCTGCCAGCTCTTTTATGAAGTCAATCAAGAATGGCGGTGCACACCAGTCGCCGGCAAGATCAATCAGCACGCCGACTTCCCGCATTCGTGCCATTAGACGGGTAAGATTTTTCTGGTCGGTGTCAAACGGCCGCAGGAAGGCGATGATTTCATCGTCCGAGCGAAAGCGCGCGGGTTGTCGGCATAGGGCATCCACTATGGGAAAGTGGCGCCGATGAAGGCGACAAAGTCTTTGGGATTTCGCGGCATATCCGGGATTATCTGCGCTCTCGCAATTGTTGACCAAACCCTGGCGGCAGTACCATGATATGGCTTCTTGGGCGAGTTCGCAAAGAGTTAGATTGCGTTCGATATACGCCGCCTGTTAGCCCGCTTATTGCAGGTCGTAGGGGGCGATAGGGGCTCAAGAGACGGTCGCTGCCACGTCGGCAGCGGTGAATGTACCCGCTCCGCGGCCGATCCCGTCGGGGAAACGTGCGGGACGCCACTCGCGGGCCGAAGGATTCCGCCCTGCACGCCGGACGGCTTTCTAACCGACGCGGCCTTCACTGCGTTCAGGCCGCGAGCCCCCGACCAAGCCGTGATGTCGCTGGTGGCAGCGCGAGCGTGTTGCAGGGCGGGGGCTCGCGGGCGATAGCTCCGCGAGTGGCGTCCCCTCCTGGAGGCGTTTCCGCGGCTAGCGGGAGCCCTCGCCTGGTCGGCCTCCGGCCGCCGGTGTGTCCGCCGGAAGTCCCGCCGGTTGCGGCGGCGTTGCCTCGTCCCCATGTTCGTAGTCGCGACAGTTATAGAGACGGCATACCAGAGGCCGGGTCTCGTAGATCGTGCAACACTTTGTTTCGCGGTCGAGAAACACGCACGGCCCTTCCTTCCCATTGAGCAACCAGCCGATCTGCACGCGCTCCGTGAAACCTCCGTAGATCGGCGACGCCTGCTCGCGAATCTTAGGCTCACGCACACCGTCACGGAGCGACACCTCGATAATGAGGGCTTCGCAGCATTTGCCGCACCGGCAGTCATTCTTGACCGCACACTTGAGCAGACATTCTTCGCATTCATCCGGATCGTGAAGGAGGGCGGCCTGGGCATCGCCGGCGACGACTTGCTGATGTTCGCACAGCACGCACTCGTCGTCACCGGGTTCGGGAGGCACATCCCCACAGTAATCGCATGTTTCGGCGTTCATGCGACTCGTGCGGAGGATTCAGCCGATTCAAAGCTCATGCGGGCATGATCGAAGTGGAGGCCGACGCGGCCCGTCGGGCCGTTGCGGTTCTTCCGGACATAGATGTCCGTCGCCCCCGGATTCGCCACATCCTCGTTATACGCACTCTCGCGATAGAGCATGAGGACGCTATCGGCGTCTTGTTCGATCGATCCCGAGTCCCGCAAGTCGGCGAGGATCGGAATCGGCGGATTGCGCTGTTCGACAGAGCGGGAGAGCTGCGAGAGGGCCACGATCGGACAGCCGAGTTCGCGAGCCAGGTTCTTGAGGGAGCGGCTGATATGGCTCACCTGCTGCGTGCGGTTTTCGCCGCTCGCCCGGTCGGTGACTTCGATAAGCTGCAAGTAGTCGATCACCAGCAAATCGAGTCCGTGTTCCAACTGCTGCCGACGGGCTTTGGAGCGGAGATTCGCGATGGTCGTGTCCGGATCGTCATCTATATAGAGGGGATGCTGCTTGAGGCCGTCAAAGATCGTGCCCAGCCGGGAAAAATCCTGTTCGGTCAGTGCTCCTTTCTTGAGCTTCCACGTCTCGACGCCCAGCATGCTGGCAATGATGCGGTCCATGAGTTCCTGCTTCGTCATTTCGAGCGAGAACACGGCCACCTGCTTTCCCTGCATTGCGGCAGCATGACGAGCGATATCAAGCGCCAGGCTCGTCTTGCCCATGCTGGGACGTGCCGCAACGACGACAAGTTGGCCGGGGGTGAGGCCCGTGAGCAGGAGGTCCAGTTCGTCGAACCCGGTGCGCAGTCCAAAGAGGGGCGTCTTATCGTCGGCCGCGTGGAGTGCCGCATACCGCTCATAGCTTTCCGCTCCGATGTCCGCGATGTGCTGGGGCTTGGCGATCTGTGTCTGACGGGTGAGGCTGAGCAGCTTTTGTTCCGCACGCTCCAGCGCCTCCGTGCCGGCAAGCGTGTCGTCGGCCGCAAGATGTGCGAGGGCATCACCCAAGTCGGCAAGCCGTCGCTTGAGGGAACGGTCACGAATGACCGCCGCGTACTGCTCGGCATTCGATGCGGTCGGCACGTTGGCGACCAATTCAGCGAGGAAGGCGGAGCCCCCGATCGCTTGCAGCGTCTTATCTCCATCGAGTGCGGCGGCTACCGTGACGAAATCAATCGGCGTGCGTGTCTCGTGCAAGCGGGCAATGACGCGGTAGATGTCCCCATGCACCGGATCGAAAAAGTCGTCGGGCCGCAGAACGGCCGCGACGAAGGTCACCTTGTCCGGGTCCATGAGCAACGCCCCCAAGAGCGAGCGCTCGGCGTCGGCGCTGTGGGGGCCGACGGCGAACGTGGATGGGGGCATACGAGAACATTATTGGTAGTGAGCGGTCAAGAATGGCTTTTGGTTGCGGTTCACTGGTGGTGCCCGACGTCGGGCACTCATCCGAGGTCGTCGGTCAGGCGGTCTTGGAAATCTCGGCGATTGACGAGTTCCCGGATGGAATCCCAGAACGCCCGGGCGCCTCCGCGGCGTTGCCATTCCTGCGTCGTCAGGTCGGTAGAGATATAGGCGATGGGAATGTCTTCGTCCTTTACCGCCAGCACGTAATTACGCGGCCGACCGGGTCCGGTGAGTTTGTGCTCAGGCTTCCCCGGCTGCTCCAGCCCCGCGAGCTTGCGGGCGGCCGTCACTGTCAACTGTCCGAATCGCTCGAAAGCATCGCGATGTTCTTCGGGTGGGCGATTGGCGATCAGGTAAATGACTTCGTCAGCCGGGCGGCGCTCGGCATTCACAATGTCGCGGGCCACGTCGTCGTCCAATTGGGCGACCGTCTTAATTCGCTGGGCCTCAGTGCGGCTGATGTCAAAGTACGCCGCCACGTCCTGATCCTTGGGCTTGGGTAGTGCGAATTCTGTGCGCCAGATTTCGTACTGGTTCACCTTGTCGAAAATGTCGTACCCCTGCGAGTGCATGAGTTTGATCGCTGCCCGTCGCAACGCTCGGCGAGAGTAGGCCAGGTCGTCTTCGCCGTCCTTCGGCAGGAGCAGCTCGACTTTGAGGAACGCAAGCTTAGTTTTCGGTTGGGCGAAGAAGATGCGATGTCCTTTCAGAATCACGAGGAGTTGCCGGTCGCTGAATGCCTTGGGCCAACGTGCGCGATCGGTGTCGGTGATGAGGCGGGCGACGATCGGTTCTTGTTGCCCGTCGGCGTCCAGGCTGGCCGCGAGCACGTCGAGGTCGCGATCGGCGACGCGTCCACGCTGAGGATTGGGTGCCAGGAGTGCGGGAGCATACGTGCCGACCCGCGGCTGTCCCTGCGGATCGAAGCGAATCGCTCCGTCGCGGATCAGATCCTGCGGAAACGCGCGGGTGAGCGTTTGGGCAGCGAACGAGAGTTGCGTTCCCGTCACGGGCGCATCACTGGCCACGAGTGCTGCCGTTTTCTTGCGACGCTCATCGGTTTGCTGCCGCCGTCGCTCGGCGGTTGTGGGCTGGTTTGCCATGAGAAGAAGTGGAACGGAGCAAAGTGGCGGAACGGATGCGCGACTGTATTTCGGCGAGCAAACTCTTGAACCGACGGCGGGCCGACCAGTGCAGGAGACGTTCGTCGGCATTGGAGCGGGCCTCCTCAACGGTGGTCGCCGAGCGGAACATGATCGTGTGGAAGAGGCGAATGTTGTGTGGTGCGAGGGATTCTTCGTACTGCCGGTGGACGAGTGCCTCCTTGGCCGTCAGTTTCAAGGGACGTCCATTGCGTGGGGCGGACGCCAACGGCAACGCGCCCAATACCTGGAGGCCGGGGTTTGACGAGCGGGCCTCCGCGATGGTGCGCAGTGCGGTGTCGACTCGCTCGGCACAGTCCGCCGTCAGTTCCACGGGAAGGATTAAGTAGTCGGCTGCGATGAGACCGAGCTGGGCGATGTTGTCGTACTGGTTCGGGATGTCCATCACGATCCAATCGTAGACGGATGGCAGGAGTGCGAGTCCGTCTCGCAGTCGTGACGAGTGCTCGGGAAAGTAGCGGAAGAATCTCTGGTCATCCGCGACACCCGGAACAAGATCCAAGTTCTCGATGCCTGATGGAATGACCGGTGGAGGTTCGGGGAGTGGTGAGTCGAGGAAGGTGCGGAGGTTCGCCGAGACGTGCCGGAGTTGCTTTCCTAAAAAATCCCGGGACGTGCCACACTCCGGATCGAGGTCGACTGCTAACACTCTTCGGCCGGCACGCGCGGCGAGCAGTGAGAGGAGGATTGTTGTCGTCGATTTTCCGACGCCACCCTTGCCGTACCAGATGGCGAGTCGGACGGGGCCGGTGGGGGAGCGGGGAGACGAGGGAGACATGTGCGGAGCAAACCGTACCACTGCCGCCAGCCCCGCGCCAAGTGGTTGTCGCCTGATTGTAAAAGGCAGAAAGTCTTCTGCTTTTTAGACAAAGTAGTTCCAAGTTCGGCGGAAATGATCTAGGTGAACGCAAGGTCCCCCTTGTAAATGACTTGTGTCAAGCAGGTCATCCAAGGAGGGAGCCATGCGTTCACGAATCTGTTCTACCATATCGAGTCGAGAAGTTCACGAGTGGGCATTGCAATGGTTGCTGCAAGCAAAGCTACTGAAGGATCATGGTTGGCTTTGCACGGCGCTGGTCGTGTGGAATTTCGTGCTGCGTGCGGCCGCACGCAGTATTTCGATCTCGGCGGCCTGTCGCGACGTGTCGGGCGCTCCGTCCGACCAGGCGATCATGACCGCTTTGGAGGAGGGCCTTCCCAAGACGCTGGCCGTGCTGGAACGTCGCTTGAACGAAGCGTTGACGTGCGAGTTGCCATGTTGCCTGAGGCGGCGTTCGTGGCAACTGGCCATCGACTGGCACTTGTCGCCGTATTACGGACAGCCGCAGAAAAGTCGCAACGAATTGTATTACGGCCAGCCACGTCAAGGCACCAAGAAGTTCCACGCCTATGCGACGGCCTGCATCGTCAGTTATGGCCGTCGCTACACGCTGGCGCTGACCTGGGTCCGTCGCCACGAGTCGACGGTCATCGTGCTCCGGCGGCTGCTGGCAAAAATTCGCGAAATTGGTCTGAAAATCAAGCGAGTTCTGCTGGATCGCGCCTTCTTCAACGTCTCGGTAGTGGACTTCTTGCAGCAGGAAAAAGTGCCGTTCTTGATGCCCGTCGTGTTTCGTGGGCGAAAGCCCAAGCGCGGCAAGGCTACGGGCTTGCAGTGGATCAAGCGACAGCGGGCCGGTTGGTATGCCCATACGATGAAGGATCGTCGGAAGCAGGTCGCGGTGGCCGTGTGTGTGGGATATCGCAGGCATCGAAAGCGAAAAGACGCGAAGCAAGTCACCCAGAAGCTGTTCTACGCTGCGTGGCGTGTGCATGGAGCACCCGAGGAAATTCGCAAGCGGTATCGTCAGCGGTTCGGCATCGAAGCCAGCTATCGCCAGATGCGGCAGGCCCGCATCTATACGTGTACTCGGAATCCGCACTTGCGACTGCTGTTCGTCGCCGTGGCATTGATCCTGCGAAACCTCTGGGTCTGGATTCACCAAACACGACTGGCGGAAGGACCGCGCACAATCCCACGCTGCACCTCGAACGTTTGCGCTTCAAACGAATGTTGGACTGGATCCTTCATGAGGTGGCAAGCCTATTTCACGACGGTTCAACACCTTGCGCAGTATTCGATCCATAACCCGAACTTGGAACTACTGAGACAGGACTTCTCACCAACGGTCGCTAGGAGTGATGTACAGACCAACGGTAGTAATGGGTATACAGACAATACTCATGTCGCAGGTCGGATTCCGAAAACGGTCGCAGGGGAAGAAGACGTTGGAAAGGTCGAACGGTCGCAGCATTAGGGGATAGCGAAACGGCTTGCCAAAGCCAAATCGCATGATGGCCTGGTTACGCCACGTCCACCAGACAGGTGAATGCGGCGGTTACGCCACGTCCACCAAAATGCCGGGGTCTCCGGTTACGCCACGTCCACCAATTGCGGTTACGCCACGTCCACCAAAATCGCGGCTCTTCGGGTTACGCCACGTCCACTAGCGACTAGTGCTGAAAGAACGTGCCGTAGATATCCATCGACAACTGATTAGGCTGCACTTCGTCGAACACCGCTACCCGTTCTGCGCGACGAAGGTCCTGATACCAGTCCGGTTCCGGATGGTTGTGCTGACAGCGGTTGATGAACGCGGCGAGTTCACTGCGGGTGAAACTTCCGGAGTGATGTTCCTTCTGTGCGAGGATCACGAGCACCTGTCGCTGCATGCACTCGCGACCGAATTTGCTGACGAGTTTTCGGAACACGTCGGGGGAGCACGACTTGTTTTCATCGTCCCGCAGTTCGACGACCTGGGCATAGAGCGCATCGTTTTCGATGCGGTCGGTGAAGATGCGTTTGTCTTCGTTCACGTCTCCTCGATTGCGCAGTGCCGGCCCGCGGCTCCAGCGCAGTGCGAGCTTGCCGGCATCCGGTCCGCGTGAGATCGGTTGGAAGTAACCCTTCCACGGTGCGTAGGGACGGATGATGTCCAGCTCCTCCGCCTGAGCCAGAAGGCGACGCACCTTGTGCAGCCGGATCTTTTGCAACTCGGGCGTGTCCTGGTATCCGATCTGATGGATGGCAAAGTCGTCGGCGAGAAACAGGCTGCTGTCCCGCTGGTTCCACCCGTCACGGTTCGCAATCAGATACAGCCGTCGCAAGGGGGACGACAGCGTCTTATACAAATCGTAGTCGAACATCAGGAGCGAGCCTTCCCGGATAATCTCGAAGAACGATCGGTCCCACTCGAATGTGATCGGACGACGTGACTCGGTCAGTCGCGACATGCTCGCCAAATTGTAGAAGCCGAAGTTGCGGATGTCGTACGTTTGAGTGTCGCGATTCCAGAAGGCGGAGTTCGTGTACTTCACGTAGGAGAAGCGGAAGATGCGACTACGGATACGCAGATACGACGACTGGCCGTCGGCCGGCAAGCCGAGTTGCCGCGCAATGAAATCGACCGTCAGGTGTAGTCTTCCGTCGGCCGGGAGTTCCGGTAGACGCTTGAGGTACGTGTACAGCCCCAGGAAGAAATCGAAGTCCTTGGGAGCAAGTCCGAAGGTGGCGGTGACCACCTGCGTACCGGTTTTGCGGTGGCCGTTGCGATCGGTGTAGAGAAACTGCCGCGGGTAGGTGAGCGCGTCGCTGACATCGAGTGCGGCGAGCGCTTTGTCGTTCCCCAAATGTGCCCATGCGGCGTGCTTGTGTAGCGGAACGGCGTTGAAATCGAGCGGGCAGAAAGCCGCTTTGATGAAATCGAGACCTGCGTAGGCCGTCGTCCCATGCCGCTTGTGTGCCTCTTCAGGCATGGTCCGTACTGTACCACGGGGAGCCGGATTGTGGCCAGTCTGCGCGAGCACACGATGTGTTCGTCGAATTCCGCAAGGGTGATTGCAACCAAACCATTCTTTGAATGTTTCAGTCAAGATTGGCTATCGGAAGCCGTCCGCAGATGGTGCCCGACGTCGGGCACTCGAAACGCGCGACGGGAGCAACAAGAAGCCGGTGGCGGCGAGTCATCACGAATCATCGTCAGAGGCTCTCTACAAAGTTACCCAGTCGTTGGATGACGACACTTGCGTCCTCCACCGATATCGCGACGGATGTCCATCTGGGCTCCCTGAATAATCGACTCGTCCGCCTGACGCGTTACTGAGATGCTGAGACCGTAGCGGGCTGGCTCGAACGGAACACCTCGGGATGATTCGTGACGTAGTCCCGGATGCTCGTCGCGGGCCTTCCGATGATCGCCTCGAAGTCGTGGGTGAGCCGATCGTAGCGGTTATCGGCGTGGAGCTTGGCCATGGTCAGCAGGTGGTCGAAGACGTGGTCCGGCAGGCCGCGTGAGCGGAGTTCCCGGTCTCGCCATTCATCAAAAGGCACGTCGACGTATGTGATCGTCCTGCCCAGCGCTTCGGAATACTCCGCCGCCACGGCCCGCATGTCCTCCGACTTCGGCCCGGTCAATTCGATGACTTTGCCGACATGGGCGTCCGGATATTCCAGGACGGCCGCGACGACCTCCGCCACATCCCGGGTGTCGATCGGTGATGTCCTTGCCGCGCCGAACGGCAGGCAGATCGTGTTGTCCCGGGCGATCGATTCGGCGGCCCATTGCGAGAAAAAGAAATGCTGCAGGAAGACCGTCGCCCGGACGTGGACCACGGGCAATCCGGACCAGTTGAGGGCCTGCTCGCCCAGCCAGTGCATGCGCTGCTGTGGCGAGTCGGTCATCGCGGTCAGGCTCATCTGCGAGACGGTCAACTGGGAGATGTTGACGAACACCTCCAGGTCGCCCTGCTGGCGGGCGACGGCGGCGGCGGTGACGGTCGCCTCCAGGTAGGGCGCGGACACGCTCATGCCGAAGTACATGCGTCGGCAGCCTTGCAGGGCACGGGCGACGTCCACCGCCCGGGTGAGGTCGCCGACGACGACCTCGGCCCCGGTCGCTCGCAGCGCCTCGGCTCGATCATCATCACTGTGGACAAGCGCCCGGACGGGCAGACCCCGCCGACGAAGGATCTCGACGACCTCTCGACCCACCCCGCCGAGACGCCCTGCGGCGCCAGTGACGAGGATCGGTGCTTCGATTGACATGGATGCCAATCCTTTCTTGAAAGAATGGAGCCTGGGCGACCGAGGGACCACTTCCCCACGAGTCTCCCGAACAGGACGATGAATCCCAAGGTGCTGCCCGCGAGGCGGGCGGAATAGCTGCTGCAATACCTAGTTCGGCGGCAAATCCCCACAACGAAACCGTGGCAATTACGATCGCCAGACCCCAAATAAGAGATCGACGATTGCTACGCTCGTCAGTCCTCGTGCGGGAGGCGCTGCAAGAAAGACCCAAGAGCCGAAGCCCAAACGGCAGGGTGCGCGAGCGTCATGTGACCGTAGCTGGCCGAGCCAGCTGGAAACATCACCTCGGTGTAGTTCGATGCGGTAGGCAAGTGCAGGAGTTCGGGAGGATTGATCAAGTCGTCTGCAAAATTGATGGTGAGCATCGGCTTGGTAATCTCGTTCAGCTTTGGCGCCGGATCATAGTCAGCCGAGCTCTCGAAGGCATAGAGAAGGTCGTTGGCGTCGTAGGCCTCGCCGTGAGCCTCCAGCTTGTCGACGAGGTCTATCGCGGTCTCGCGGGTAGGTGCCTGCTTTTCAAGCTGCTCAGCTGATCCCGTCATAATCGCCGATAATGGTATGGCCGCCTTGATCCAGTTTTTCGGCGGCGAGTCCTTCGGATAATCGCCGTTCTGCCAGGCTGGGTCGCTACGAATGGCTTGGCTGATCATCTCGCGCCATATCATGTTCCTTCCGCTGATCGCAGCAGGCGTGCTGGCGATCGCCACGAGGCAATCCATGTCGTTCGGGAACATCTCGCCCCAAAGCCAGGTCTGCATGCCTCCCATCGACGTCCCAAGCACCAGCTTCAGGTGCTTTATGCCTATGCGCTCAAGCAGTAGATGCTGCGCCCTAACCTGATCCTTGTAGCCGTAATGAGGGAAATGGGTGTGCAATCCGTCCGACGGTTTGCTTGAGTCCCCAGCGCCGATAGCGTCGGGGATCACAAGAAAATAGCGGCTAAGGTCGAGCGGCTCCCCGGCACCGTAAAGCGCATCGAAGAAGGCGGCCTGCGCGAAGTCGGCAGCCGATCCTGCAGTGCCGTGAAGCAGCAGAACCCCATTGGAGATTGCGCCACTCACGTTTCGACGCGGCGTTCCGAGGGTCAGATAGTGCAGCTTCAGCGACGCCAAATTCTCGCCATCGCCAAAGACGAAGTCGTGGAGGTCGACAAAGCCGTCATTGGGTTTGGGCTGCGAGTTAGCCGACTGGGCGGAGTGCAACTCGGTGCGCAAAGGTGCGCTGATGACCTCAGTTTTCGACATGGACTTTCCTTTCATAAGTAGCAGGCATCGGATCACGCTCTACGCTACCGCGATTGGTGAAAGCGCGGGTTATGCCCGGAGCCTCCCACTTACGAACTGGGCTTCACCCAGACCGAAGGACCAGTCGTCGTTGCCATTGCCGAGATACGAAACGATCACGTCCTCAGGTGCGATGCCGCAAGCGGCTTGGAGCTTCTCGACGAGCAGGCGGTAGAAGGTCTCCTTTTGTTTGCCCGAGCGCGGCATCGCAGTGATCTGCAACAGAACTACCTTATCGCTTCGCTTAATTCCCAACCCGATATCCCCAAATCCTACGTGACTGGGTTTGTGCTCGTTGACTACCTGAAATCGATCGCTGACCGGCACGCCAAAGGCCTCCACCTGGGCCGGATGCGCAGCGTCGAGAAGCTTACCGATTTCATCATCTGTTCGGCCTTCCAGTATGTCGAAACGAAGTAGTGGCATCGTAGTCTCATTAGGAAGCGGACACTACCGGACAGAGCGCCTCGCTTCGCAAGTCTGGTGCTCCATCGGGCCTAAGGCCCAGGCGGAATACCCTGTTGCTTGTCTTCCAGAGCACCTTTTGGCGGTCAACCGGGTTCGGAAGCACGTCCTCGACGATCTGCACATGCTCTTTGATCCCGTAGGGAATCGGACCGTAATCGGAGCCGAACACGACTCGGTCCACACCGCACATCTCAACCGCGGCTCGTAGTCCAATTGGGTTGAACCCCATGCAATCGACCAGGATGTTGGTCTTGAAGTAGTCGGATGGCGGCCGCTTGTTCTTGTAAGGCTTGCCTGCCGGCGGGTTGGGAATCCCGTTGTAGTTGAGGCGCCAATTGAATTCGAGGCGTCCAAGGACCGACGCGAGTTCACCGCCCATATGGACGATCAGTACCTGCAGCTTCGGGTGTCGGTCAAACAAGCCGGAGGCGATCATCCGGGCACCGTTGACGGTCGAATCGAAGGGACGGCCGACTGCCTCGTTGAGGCGGTACTGCATGAGCACCTCGTGCCCGACCGACAGCATGGGTGGATGGATGTGGACCACGACGTCATGTGCTTCGGCAAACTCCCATAACCATTCAGCCTTGGGGCTGTCAAGGTAGGCGCGATCCGCGCCGTCGCCGTAGCTGGACGCCACTGCAATCGCCTTGGCGCCGCCCTGGCTGATCATCTTCTCGACGATCGGCCGACAGTCCTCTTCGAGCGCGTGTGCATTGGCCATCAGCGCGAACTCGCCGGGATAGCGATCCCTGATCTCCAGGTATTCGTCGTTCAAGACCTTGAGGGCCTCGCCGGTGCTGACTTGGAGCATGTCCCGCGCAAACCACTCCACCTCGCCGCCGTTGCTTGCAAGGCTGAGGGTGACGCCTCCCTCGCGCTGCTTGGGCATGGCGTAGTCAAGATCGAAAAACTCGCGGTAGCCGATCAGGTCCTGAGCGTTGGTCTGCGGGAATTCCTTTTTCGGGTCGTAAAAGCCTCGCTCCGCCATCTTGGCTGCGAGCTTGGGTCCGATCGGATGCCGATGGGTATCGACGATTGCCCGGTGTTGCGTTCCGTTCGGCGGTATCATGGTAATCTCCTTAACAGTTGGATTTTTCAGACGAAAGCCGCGCGATTCTTGGTGATGAACGCATCGAGCCCCATGGGCGGCCGGCCGCCGATCTTTTCGACGTTGTCGTTCGTGCCCGCGAAGATCCCGTTTTGGTGATCGATCGCGACCTCACGAAGATGCTGGAAGAGGAAGGGATTCCCTGCCGCCCGTTTCGCCGCCCGCTCGAAATCGTCGGCCGGTGCCCCGGCTGGCTGCGGGGCGCCAGGTTTCGCCGTTCCGCCCTTCCTGAACTCCGTGAACGCCTCGAAACTGACCTGCTCGTATTCGATTTTCTTCCCCAGTACCCGGCTCAGAACCTGTGCCATCTCCCGATACGTGTACTCGACGGGCCCGAACAGCGGGTAAATCTTGCCCTTATGGGCGCGGGGTCTTCGAGAATGCCGGCGATCACCCGTCCCTGGTCCTCGGCGACAATGGGCGCGTGGTGGCCGGTTCCAAACGGCACATGCAGCTTCCCTTCGCGGATCTGCGGTGCGAGTTGCAGCAGCCACTCCGCGAAGTAGGTCGGCCGGATGTGGGCGACCGTCAGTCCGGACCAGTCGAAGACGCGCTCGGAAAGCCAGTGATTGGTCGCGGCATAACTCTTCGCATCTTCGCGCGCGGAGACCTGCGACATGTTGACCATACCGTCGATTCCTGCGTCCTTAGCCGCCTGGGCGAAGTAGGCCGTCGCCTCCAGGATCCCCGGGCGGATGGGGTAGATGAAGTAAGCCCGCTGGACGCCGTTCAGAGCCGATCGCACTTTGCCGAAGTCGAGAAGGTCGCCGTAGACGACCTCGACGCCACGCTCTTGGAGTCTCTTCGATCGCTCGTCTTCCGCGTGCGCCAAGGCTCGCACCTGATGGCCGCGAGCCAGCAATTCGTCGATCGTCGCCCCGCCGGTGCCGCCCGTCGCCCCGGTTACCAAGACTTTGCCGCTAAACATTTGGCTTCTCCTCCTGAGGATGTTATGCCGCACTGATTTCTTGCAAGGCAGTTGGGAAATCTTGACCTATGGTGGTCGTCCGCGTGTTGCGGTTCAGTTGGTCTGATGTTTGCAATCGGGATCACTGCCTGATGAAGGCCAGCAGGTCTTCGTTCACTTGATCCTTTGATGTCGTGGTCATGGCGTGCGGTGCTCCGGGATACACCTTGAGTGTCGCGTTTGGGATTAGTTTCGACGCGCGATAAGCATTTCCAACTGGAGCGATCTGGTCGTCACCTCCATGCAGGATCAAGGTCGGGACATGGATGGTTTTCAGGTCTTGGGTGGTGTCGGTCTCGGCGAATGATTTGATCGCGAAGTACGCGGCGGGAAAACCGGTGAGCATGGTTTGAAGCCAGCAAGAATGGAGGAGACTTTCCGAGACATTTGCCCCAGGACGATTGGCCCCGAAATGGATACCCACCAGTCCTTTGAAGTATTGGGATCGGTCGGTAATAACCGCCCGCCGGAACCCATCGTAAACTTCGATGGGCACTCCTTCAGGATTCTCGGGTGTCTTCAGCAGCAAGGGGACTGTCGCGTTGATGAGAACGGCCTTGGCCACGCGTTTGGTCCCGTGACGTCCAATATAGCGCACTACCACACCTCCGCCGGTGGAATGGCCAACTAACACGGCATCCGTCAGATCCAGCGCGTCCATCAGTTCGGCGAGATCATCAACATACGTGTCCACGTCGTTACCGTCCCACGGTTGGCTCGACCGTCCATGACCCCGGCGATCATGAGCCACACAGCGATATCCGCGGCTAGCCAGGAAGAACATTTGGTCTTCAAAGGAGTCGGAGTTTAGCGAATATGCATGGTTAAAAACGATCGGCTGCCCTTTCCCCCAATCCTTGAAGTAGATCTCCGTGCCGTCCTTGG
Organism: uncultured Planctomycetia bacterium; assembly: GCA_963807715.1. Taxonomy (GTDB): domain Bacteria; phylum Planctomycetota; class Planctomycetia; order Pirellulales; family PALSA-1355; genus CAWECK01. The sequence continues at coordinate 268,429 of CAWECK010000001.1, read as the reverse complement.
TGATGATAGTGCTCATAGAATTCCTTTTAGAATTGCTATTGCGGCGCCGCCAACGCGCGAACAGGCGACCCCTTAAGCCACGCCTGAATGTCCTCGACGGCGTCGTTGTAAATGATCTGATAGTTTTCGCGTGTGACGTACCCGATATGCGGGGTGGCCACGACATTCGGCAAGATACGCAGCGGATGCGACGCCGGCAGCGGTTCGGTGTCATAGACATCCAGCGCTGCCCCGGCGATCCGATTTTCCGTCAGGGATTGGACCAAGGCTTGCTCGTCGATCAGCGGGCCGCGCGAGGTATTTACCAGCAGGGCGGTCGGCTTCAGGAGCGCCAACTCCCGGGCGCCGATCATTCCTCGGGTGGAGTCGGCCAATACCATGTGCAGCGTTACGATATCGGCGCACTGCAGCAGAGCATCCAAGTTTGGCGCCCGTTCCGCCCCCACGGATTTACACTGCTCGCCCGTCAAGTTGCGGCTCCAGGCAAGCACGGGCATCTCGAAAGCCCGAGCGTACCGAGCAATCTGGCTGCCGATCTTACCGAGCCCCACAATCCCCAGTGTCTTTCCGGACAGACCGACGCCGATTCGCGTTTGCCATTTCTCCCCGGTGCGGACGGAAGCGACATCCGCCGGTATGTTGCGCCGAGGGCGAGCAACATACCCCAGGCAAGTTCTGGAGTGGGATCGGATAGCATCCGCGTCCCGCAGACAGTGATGCTGCGGCCGGACGCGGCATCGACATCGATCGCATTGTTCCGCATGCCGGTAGTGACCAGCAACTTCAAACGCGGCAGACGCGCCAATAACGCCTTGTCGAAGCGGGTCCGCTCCCGCATGGCGACGATGATCTCGAACCCGTCAAGCTGTTCTACCAGAGCACAGGGGCGGTGATGACGTCGGTGAAGTTCTTCACCTGCACGCCATCCAGCGAACTCCAGTCAGCGAAGCCGAGGGCGCAGTCTTGGTAGTCGTCGAGAATAGCGCAATGTAACATGGTCCCCTCTACGGCATAGCCTGTTCAATCGCGGCCAACAGCGTATCGAACTCGTACGATTCATCGTGGCGCACGCCGTTGATGAAAAATGTGGGCGTGCCATTGACGCCGCTCTTCGCGCCTCCGATGAAGTCTGCTCGCACGCGGGCGGAGTGCGTGTGGTTCGTCAGTTCACTGGCAAAGACTGGCGCATCCAACCCGATGCTCGCTCCGTACCGGGCCAGTGAATCCGGCTCCAAGGCCGTTTGATGCTCGAAGAGCAGTCGGTGCATTTCCCAGAACCGTCCTTGCGAACCTGCGGCTTCGGCGCATTCGGCGGCGCCCTCCGCAAAGGGATGAATCTTCGTCAGCGGGAAGTTTCGGAAGACCAGACGCAAATGATCACCGAGTTGCTCGATCAGCGCCTCGACGATCGGAAACGCTTCGCCACAACTGGGGCATTGGAAGTCCCCATATTCGACCATGGTGACTGCAGCGAATTGGGAACCTCGAACGTGGTCTTGCGCGTTCACCGGAACGGCCAAATGCGCGGTTTCAATTTGCCGACTCATGCGTGGGCCTCCTGTACAGCGAGATCTTCCAGGGCTTTCAGAATGCCATCAGCGCCCGGGTTGACGCCGATCGGCGACACATAGCTCCAGCGAATAACTCCTTCGGCGTCGAGCACGAACAACGCGCGCTCGCATACGCCTTCTTGCTTACGATACACGCCGAACCTATGGGCGACTTTTCCTTTAGGCTCGAAGTCGGAGAGTAGTGGAAACGTCAACTTGCGATCGTGGGCAAACGCCGTGTGGCACCAGACCCCATCTACCGAGATCCCTAAAATCTCGGCGTTGAACTTCTTGAACTCCGGCATTAGCTCGTTATAGAGGGCTACCTGATCCCCGCAGACTGGACTCCAGTCGGCCGGATAAAAGACCAGCACCACCGGCTGGCCCCGAAAATCGCTGAGCGAGACTTGCTGGTCCGGGGTGCTATGCAGCGAGAACTCGGGCGCCGATTCGCCCACGGACAGAGGATGGGGGGTGTTCGCAGGCGTAAGACGCTTGGTGGCCATCTTGGGTTCTCTTTCGTGTTTGAGAGGAAATTAAAAAGGCTCCACGGCCCGGCCCCTCGGCCCCCGTTTCCGTCATTGAATCGACTTTGCCAGTGGTATTGGTCTACGACGCCAATTTGCCGCCATCGACGGCGATGGACTGACCCGTGAGGAACGGCGCCTTGTCGGATGCAAGAAACACGATGGTCGCGGCGATCTCTTCAGGTGTCCCCGCCGCTTGAGCGGCACGCCCGCAACGAAGTCCGCCTTCCTGGCGTCGCTGCCGGTGAACCGGCTTAACATCGCGGTCTCGATCGGACCCGGGGCGACCGCGTTTACACGCACACCGAACGCTGCCGCTTCAAGAGCTGCCGACTTCGTCAGCCCTTCTACAGCGTGCTTGCTAGCCACGTAAACGGACGCGCCCGGCGCGGTCCGTCCCAATACAGACGACAGGTTGACGATGTTGCCATGCTTTTGGGCCAGCATTACGCGCAGCTCATGCTTCATGCTCAGCAGCGTGCCGAGCACGTTGGTGTCGAACGTGGCCGCGTAGCTATCGGCGGATTGTTCCGTCACTGGCCCGGGCAGGCCCTCGGTACCAGCGTTGTTTACGGCCACGTCCAGGCGGCCAAAGCGCTTGACCGTTTTGTCGATCAGGTCGCGCACCTCGTTCTCGTGACGCACATCGGCACGTATGAATTCGGCCTCAGCGCCGGCTTTGCGAAGTTCAGTGACCAATTTCTGGCCGGCATCGTCATGTCGACCGGAGATAACGATTTGCGCGCCTTGCTGTGCAAAGGCCAGCGCGGTGGCGCGTCCGATGCCTGTGAGGGCGCCGGTAATCAAGACAACGGGGGCATTCATGAGACTTCTCCATAAAGGGCCTTTGAGTTTCCAAACGACGGCCTAGACATTGACAACTCTCCTTCAAGCGGATCTCCCAGACCGCAGATAACAACCAAAAATCCAAACCTCTTGCGATCCTCTTCCGTTGCGATAAACGGCGCGAAGCACTGATCGCTACCATCAGCCGGGGCCGTCATCCGCCTCACCCAGCCAGCTCGGGTTCTTGGCCGTCCCGTCGAACCCGTTCGTCGTCTTGAACCCCTCGAAGCGGCCAGCAGTCGCCGCGTCGACAGTGCGGGCTAGCAGGTCGGCCACCTGCTGCTCCGTCAGCGGCTGGAAGGACTTCACCGCCTCCAGGTCCTGCCGGAGAATCTTCGTGCTGTCGATGCCAGTGATGACGGTCGAGGTCGGCAGGGTCATCGCGTAGTGGAGGCATTCGACCGGGCTCGCCGTCTTGCTCTTGAGGATGAGGCCGTCGCCCATCGATTTCATGCCCAGCACGCCGATGCCGTCCATCACCAGTACGGGCAGAACCTTCTTTTCGAAACTCCGGAAGTGCGCGTCCATGACGTTGAGCGGCATCTGCACCGCGTCGAAGCGGAACTCGTGTTTCGTCGCGACCTCCAGCATCCTCAGGTGGACGAGCGGATCTTTGTGGCCGGTGAAGCCGAGGAAGCGGACCTTGCCAGCCTTTTGCGCGGCTAGCACCGCCTCGTGGGCTCCGCCCTCGGCGAAAATGCGGTCGGGGTCCTCCAACCGAATGACCTCGTGGTGTTGGAGCAGGTCGATGACATCGGTCTGTAGCCGCTTGAGGGATTCGTCGATCTGCTCGGCGGCGGCCTTTTTCGTCCGGCCGTCGATCTTCGTCATCAGGAAAACCTTCTGGCGGTAGCCGTCCCGGAGCGCCTTGCCCATGCGGAACTCGCTTCCCCCGTCGTGGTAGTCCCAACTGTTGTCCATGAAGTTGATGCCGGCGTCGATCGCGGAGCGGATGATGGCGATGCTCTCCTTCTCATCTTTCTGCCGGCCGATATGGTGACCGCCCAAGCCGATGAGCGACACCTCCTCCCCGGTACGCCCCAACTGGCGATAGCGCATCTCGCCTCGAACTGTCTCTTTCGGCCGTTCAAACGGGGTCGGCCCAACGGGCTTGTCCGGGGACGGCGATGGCGGCGCGCCCATCGCCGTGCCGGAGGCCAGCGGAGGCGCCGCAGTCGCCGTCAGCGCTTCGAGGAATTCTCGCCGTTTCATCGGCGCCCCACTTGCTGGTTCGGGCGGCTTTCCGCGCTGTGCAGCTCCAGGCTGCGCAAGAACAGAGCGAGCATCGCTCGATTGAACGCCGGAAGGTCGCCGGGCTGCCGGCTCGTCACCCAGTTGCCGTCCTCGACGACCTCCTGGTCCAGCCAGTTGCCGCCGGCGTTGCGGATGTCATCCTGGAGGCTGTGGTAGCTGGTCAGCGTCCGTCCGCGCACCAGCCCCGCCGACACCAGCTCCCACGGCGCGTGGCAGATAGCGGTGAGTGGCTTGTCCGCTTCCTGCATTGCCCGCAGGAACGCTTGCACCTCTGGCTCCATGCGCAGGGTATCGGCGTTCACCGTACCCCCCGGGAGATGAACCCCATCGAACTCCTCGGCGGTAACTTCGCCGACCGCGCGATCAACGTTGATCTTCACAGTCTTGTCGACGTCGTGACGAACCCCCTGGATCTGACCGGACTTCAACGAAAGGATGGTGACATTGGCACCCGCATCCTTCAGTGCCTTGACGGGCTCCGTCAGTTCCACTTCCTCAAATCCGTCGGTAGCCAGAACGGCCACGCGGAAGCCATCGAGCTGAGACATGATAATTCTCCTGGGCTAAGTGTGAATGTCTACCGTCAGGGGAGTTGCTTGATCCACTGACGGATGACTTTGACTGCGTCTTCGTCCACGCGATTGGTGGCGAGTGGGGGCATCTGCGGGCTGGCGTGGCGCGTTGTCATGCGCTGTAGAAGGACCGAAGCCGCGGGGTTGCCCGGGCTGAGCCAGGTCGCTTTCCCGTGGAACGCCTCCTTGAGCGGCACGTGGAACCGCATATCCATGCTCGCCCCCCCAGCATGTCCACGGCCGCCGGGGCTGTGGCACATGGAACAGTTGGCGTCGAGGTAGGCGCGGGCCAGCGTGGATGCCCGCGACTCCTTCGCCTGCCAGTCCGGAAAGGCCTCCAGATCCCGCGCCGGCTTGGGCAGCGGCTCACTGAAGATGCCGAGGCGCTCAAAAACCCGGATCTGGTTGTCCTTGAGCTTCCCATAGTCATGCACGCGGTTGAGTTGTCGGGTGTTCAAGCCCATGACAAACCCCGCGTTCTGCGTGTGGCAGGCCTGGCAGTCCGAGCGACTCGGGAAATACCACTCACGCTTCACCGGCCCCGTCGCCGTCTTCACGTCGAACTGCCTCGTGAACGGCCAGTCCGCCAGGAGGTTCCCCTCGTCCTGTTCCTCGTTCCAAAGGTACGTGTACCCTTCCCAGCCGCGCGGATTATGGACCCAGAGGCGCGTTTCGAGTCGACGCAGCTCCTCGGGGTTCTCCAAGTCGGTGTTCAGCAGGAACGTCTTGACCAGAACTGTGCCGACGGGGAACTCCCACTGAGACTGCTCCTTGAAGATTACCGTGCCCTTGTCCGGGAGGACGAGGAAGCGGTCCTTCGCCGCGCCGTCGGACCAGAGTGGCACGTTCACGGCGTAGGGGATCAGGCCGACAGCCGGCGTGTGATCTTTCACCGAGGCAAACAGCCCGGTTTCGGTCAACGTCCTGGGGAAGGCAGACCCCGGACTCACCTTCTCGGCGGAGCCTCGGAACCGGTAGACGAACCCGTCGAACGCGGTGAAATACGCCTCGCCGGCCTCGTCCTCACCGAAGGCGCTGATGAGTAGGCTCGTGCGGGCGATCTTGGGGTTAGCCGTCACCTGCTTCCCGTCCCACCGCAGGGCCCACACATTGCCGGAAAAGAAATCCGCGTAGAGGTAGGCCCCGGCCATGTCCGGCAGCCGTCGACCCCGGTAAACAAAGCCCCCCGTGATGCACTTCCCTTCCACGCGGGGATAGTCCAAGACCGGTTCGATGAACTCGCCGACGGCGCTACGCTCAGCGTCGGGGTCGAGCGGATGCTTCCCCTCGCGAATGTTCCAACCGTAATTTCCCCCGCGGACAATAATGTCCACTTCCTCATGGCGGTCCTGACCGACGTCGGCTGCCCAGAGTGTGCGTGTCGTTCGGTTGAAGGAGAAGCGCCAGACGTTGCGCAGTCCGAAGGCCCAGATTTCCCCGCGGACGTTGCCGCCGCGGCCCGTGAAGGGGTTGTCCTTGGGGACGGCGTAGTTGTTGCCGTTATCTTTGTGGTCCACATCGATGCGAAGGATCTTGCCGTTCAGCGTTTCCAGGTTCTGCGCGTTCGCGTGGGGGTCGCCCCCTAGGCCGCCGTCGCCCACGCTGATGTAGAGATGGCCGTCCGGTCCGAACGTCAGGCAGCCGCCGTTGTGGTTCCCGTAAGGCTTGGTGAACTGGAGCAATTTCTCTTCCGAGTCGCGGTCGGCGCGGTCGGGATCATCCTTGGACACCTGGAACCGGGATACCACCGACCCACGAGGGGTGACGGAGTAGAAAACGAAGAACTGGCCGTTTGAGCGGTAGTCGGGATGGAACGCCAGCCCCAATAACCCCTCCTCGTTGTGCTCGCGCCGGACCCCGTCCCGGAGGTCGAGAAAGACCTTCGCTTCCTTGGCGTCCGGGCGGTTCGGGAACACGCGGACGCGGCCATCCTGCTCGACGATGAACACCCGGTCCGAGGCGTCGCCCGCGTGAGTAAACTCGACCGGGCGCGTGAACTGAAGTTGGGGGAACGCCTTCTCGACTCCCAGCGTGGGCTGCTCGTCCGGCGTGCCCATGAGACGTGATGTGTCCACCGGAACGAACGTATCCACGGCCGTGCCCGAAGTCGCGGGCAGCTCCTCGTCTTCGTTCCGATCTGCTTTGGGCTTTTGAGCGGCTATCGCCAGCACGGCTCCCAGACAAAAGAGGACGATGGTCCACCCCGCGAGAGCCATTCCAGTTGAATTACTCCTTATGACCTTCGACATACTCTGTCTCCGTGGCGTGCGTCATACCGCACATTCAACGCGCTCGTATTTCTACGCCGTCCGAGAGTCCTCAGCTAATCAAGACAACGGGGGTATTCAAAAGACTTTTCAATAGCAAGTTTTTGAGGTTCCAAACGACGCCGTCGACATCGGCAACTCTCTTTCAAGGGCATCATCCCATGACGTTTCGGCGGCGAAGTGCCTGTCTGACTTCAAGTCATGAACCTCAGGATTTTTGTCGCAACGGGAAAATGGCGTCCGCAAAGCACCACTGCCATGAAAAAAGCCGACGTGGTGGAAGACCTGCGGGCGTTCCACTACGGCGGCTAACTCTGCAACCGGCTCCCCAGCAAACTGGGGCACCTTTCACTTAGTCGTCCGATGACTCTTGATCTTCATGCGGAAGTCAAGCGTTGCGGAGATGCAAATGGGATGCCGCACCGTAAGTCCATTGGATTCGTGATCTCCTGGCTGGTTAGAGGTCTGGCAGGACGCAATCGGGCTTCAGCCTGACCAAGACGGCGTCGGCTGCATTGATGATGGCCGACCCCTCCCAACGGTGACAAGTGAGGGGCGTCCCGTCCCGAGGTACGGCCCCTCGAAATTATCCTTGGCGGAGTGCTGGCCGACCGCTGCATATAATAAGGTTACCGAATAAAACCCCATGCCAGGGAGGACAGGTCAATGATTGATGGCAATCTCCACGCACCACCCACGCCACCCCAGCACGAGGATCACGACCGACCACGCATCGAGCTGGAGTGCATCGGGAGCTTTAACGCGCACACGCAGAAAGGCGAAGTACACACAATCGAGATCTGGACGCGGTTTGGCGCTCGACACGACCGCAGTCGATCCCGCGTGGCGCCCGGCTTGATCGTGCTGACAACGACCGACGGCCACGACGTCGAGCATGTGGGGAAGGGACAATACCGGCTTCATGACAATCCCGAGATTAGCATGTCTTCCAGCGACCCGGCCGCACCCTAGCGGGCTTGATCGCCAGGCTGCCAACACGACGTCCGCTTCTACTGGGTTCGCAGAGCCCGCTGGCTGAAACTGCAAGAGGAAAAGGTGGTGCGCGAGGTCGATGCAGAGGCAATTTTTCCAACAGTTGGCGCCGCCTGAAGATGATTCGACGGATATTGCCGCGTCCCTGATGGGTCAAGCGTTCGACGATCAAGTCCCGCCATTGGTCGGGTTGGCGGACACTGGCCAGAACCGGAGAACGACAAATGAACCCAATCGCACGATGGCGGTCCTATGTCAGCCGGATTGTCCTCAGCCGGAGCGCATTGCCGACGACCGATACCGAACTGAAGCTCATCGCAGCAGCAGCCACCATCGGATTTAGGAGTAGATGCTCAGAAATCGGATACAGCACGCCCGCGGCAATCGGCACCCCGAGGGCGTTGTAGATCAGCGCGAAGAAGAGATTCTGGCGAATGTTCTGCATCGTGCGACGACTGAGCTTCACCGCTTTCACGATGCCCCGCAAATCGCCTTTGACTAGGATGACGCCTGCCGATTCAATCGCGACGTCGGTTCCAGTCCCCATTGCAATCCCGACATCGGCTGCGGCCAAGGCCGGGGCATCGTTAATGCCGTCGCCCGCCATCGCCACCTTACGACCTTCCGCTCGTAGCGATTTGATTCGTTCGTTTTTGTCTTCCGGCGCACCCCGGCATGGAACTCGTCTATCCCCAGTTTGTCGGCGACAACCTTGGCCGTCTTCTCATTGTCGCCGGTAAGCATGATGATTCGCAGACCTAAGTCATGCAAAGTCTTCACCGCTTCGGGTGTTGATTCCTTGATCGGGTCGGCGACGGCCACGATTCCGGCGAATTGCTGGTCGATGGCGACGAACATCACCGTGCGACCTTGCTGCTGCAATTCGTCGGCCCGGTCATCCAATTGAGCGAGGTTTTGCACGCCCTTGTCTGCCAGGAGCAACCGTTTGCCGATTAGTACGCTCTTATCGTCAACCGTGCCGTGAACACCGCCACCTGTTACGGAGTCGAACCCCTTCACGGGCAGCAGGCTGCCACCCCGCTCCTTCGCACCCATGACGATGGCGTGTGCCAATGGATGTTCGCTGTGATGCTCAACGCTGGCTGCGAAGCGAAGAAGCTCCTCCTCCGAGAAGGACTGAGCGGGTAGACATTCCGTCAACTTAGGTCGGCCTTCTGTTAGAGTGCCGGTCTTATCGACCACGACGGTATCGACTTTTTCCAGTGTTTCCAGTACCTCGGCGTCCTTGACGAGAACTCCTTCCTTCGCTCCTCGGCCAATACCGACCATGATGGACATCGGAGTGGCGAGGCCCAAGGCGCAGGGACAGGCGATAATCAGCACGGCCACCGCATTGACGAAGGCCCAAGCCAGAGCGGGCTGCTCCGGGGCAGCGATGGCCCAAACCAGGAAGGTGGCGATGGCGATGACCACGACGGCCGGCACGAAGTACCCGGCCACCAGGTCGGCGACTTTCTGAATCGGCGCACGGCTCCGCTGGGCGTCGGCCACCATGTTTACGATCTGAGACAGCATCGTGTCCTGACCGACTTTTTCGGCGACCATCAAGAGTGAGCCGGTTTGATTCACCGTTCCACCGATCACTGGATCGTCTTGCTGCTTCTCGACCGGCATGGGTTCGCCGGTAATCATCGACTCATCGACGGTGCTCCGGCCGTCCACCACTTTGCCGTCGACCGGAATCTTCTCGCCGGGACGAACTCGCAAGATGTCGCCTTTATGGACCTCCTCCAGCGGCACTTCCATTTCCTGTCCGTCCCGCACGATCCTGGCCGTGGGTGGGGCCAAAGAAAGTAATTCCCGAATCGCGGCTCCGGTGCGGCGCCTGGCTCGTAGCTCCAGCACTTGCCCTAGGAGAACGAGCGTGACGATCACTGCCGCCGCCTCGAAATAGACGTCTACTCGTCCGTGCTGCTGGAAACTTGCTGGAATGAGGCCGGGAAATAAGACGGCAACGAGGCTGTACAGGTAGGCAGCTCCCGTGCCGATGGCGATCAGCGTGAACATATTGAGGTTCCACGTAACAATGGACCTCCAGCCACGTTCAAAGAACGGCCAGCCACCCCATAGTACCACGGGACTGCTCAAAGTAAGTTGGAGCCATGATTGGGTCGTCGGTCCCAGCCATTGGTCCACCGGCACGCCGAACATTGCCAACATCGCCAGCAGCAGCACCGGCACGGTCAACACGACGGCGACCCAAAACCTGCGGGTCATGTCCCGCAGTTCGGAACTGTCCTCGTCCGTACCGGGCTGGATGGTCTTGGGCTCTAGCGCCATCCCGCAAATCGGACAACTCCCCGGTCGATCCCGTTCGATCTGCGGATGCATCGGACAGGTGTAGATGATCTTCTGCTTGGCAGCTTTGGGATGAGCCAGTTCCAGGGCCATGCCACACTTGGGACAAGCTCCCGGCTTGTCGCTTTCGACTTCCGGATGCATCGGACAGACGTAGGTATCTGCCGTGGCGGCAGGTTTCGGATCAGCAGCGTGGTGGTCTTGGTCGTGCTGTTTTGGCTCCGATGCTGTCTTTGATGCAAGAAACTTCTGCTGGCAGTGTTCGCTACAAAAGTAAAATGTCTGACCGTCGCGCTCGGTCTTGTGAGCAGTCGCTTCGTCGACGGTCATCCCGCAGATTGGATCAATTGCCATAGTTAGTTGTGTTTCCGGGCCGAAGACATACCCGACGCGATAACCTGCGAACTATACCTAATTCTCAGTGTCCGCGCAACGCCGGGATCGGGAGGGCTGCGACATCCACCGTGCCACGCTTCATCTCGAAATGCCATTTCCAGATCGCATAAACGGGCGGATATACCAGCAACTCCAGAATGAAGCTGGTGACCAGTCCGCCGATCATCGGGGCCGCAATCCGTTTCATCATGTCCGCCCCTTCGCCCAGCGACCACATGATCGGGATCAGCCCCATCATCGCGGCCGCGACGGTCATCATCTTCGGGCGAAGCCGCTTGACGGCACCGTGGATGATGGCTGTGCGGCAGGTCTTCATAGGTTTTCATGCGACCCTTGCGAACGGCGTCGTAATAGGCCAGGTCCAGGAACAGCAGCATGAAAACGCCAGTTTCCGCGTCAAGACCCATCAGCGCGATCATGCCGACCCAGACGGCGATCGAGATGTGGTATCCCAGCAGCCACAGATACCAGACGGCGCCAATTAGCGAGAACGGCACGGCCATCATCACGATCAGCGCTTTGACGGTCGATTTCGTGTTCATGTAGAGCAGCAGGAAAATCATGAAGAAGGTCACGGGTAGCACGATCTTGAGTCGCTCTTCGACGCGCTGCATGTTCTCATATTGACCGCTCCATACCAGGGTATAGCCGGTGGGCAACTCCAGTTCGCTCTCCACGCGCTTCTTGGCTTCTGCGACATATCCACCGATGTCACGGCCGGACAGATCGACATACACATAGCCTGAGAGCATGCCATTCTCGTCGCGGATCATGCCCGGTCCGGTAACCAGCTTGATGTCGGCCAATTCGGACAACGGGACATGGGCACCGGCCGGCGTCGGCACCAGCACCCGCTGCAAAGCCGGCAAATCGTCGCGGAAGTCACGCGCGTAGCGGACATTGACGGAATACCGCTCGCGGCCCTCGATCGTAGTCGTGACCGTCTCGCCGCCAATGGCCGAAACGATGACCATTTCGGCATCCTTGATCGTCAGGCCATACCGTGCGAGTTGGTCTCGCCGCAAGTCAAAGTCCAGAAAATAGCCGCCGGCCGTCCGTTCGGCGAAAACGCTCCGGGTGCCTGGTACCGGCGCGAGGATCATCTCCAAATGGCTGCCGAGCTTCTCGATCTCCTGCAAGTCTGCCCCGAGAATCTTGATGCCGACCGGCGTGCGCACGCCAGTGCTGAGCATGTCGATGCGGGCCTTGATCGGCATGGTCCAGGCGTTGATGACGCCCGGGAATTGCATTTGCTTGTCGATTTCCGTAACGAGTTCGTCGGTACTGATATGGTCCCGCCATACATGGCGAAGGGGAACCTGCAAGAATTCCGGCCAATTCGCGTACCAGCGATCGAGCTTGCGCCACTGCGAGGTCGGCTTAAGGACGATCGTCGTTTCCATCATCGAGAACGGCGCCGGATCGGTGGACGTTTCGGCGCGCCCTGCCTTGCCAAACACCCGTTCCACCTCCGGAATCGAGTAGAGAATCTTGTCCATCGACTGGAGCAGGTCGCGTGCCTCGGTCACGGAAATGCCGGGCAACGTGGTGGGCATGTAGAGCAGCGTGCCTTCGTCCAGGGGCGGCATGAATTCGGAGCCGAGCTGGAAATAGACCGGCACGGTCGAGAACACGAGTACGACCGCTACTATGATCGTCCACGCCTTGTGACGCAGGACGAAGTTGCAGACCGGCTCGTAGATGCGGAACAGCCGCCGGCTGATCGGATGCTGCTCTTCGGGATAATAGCGGCCAACAGTGATGGCGTTAAAGATATTGGAAAACCAGCGCGGCCGGAAATGGACGTAATCCATCCGCGCGAAAAGCATCCGCATGGCCGGATCGAGCGTGATTGCCAGCAGCGCCGCAATCGCCATTGCCAGCGTTTTGGTATAGGCCAACGGTTTGAAGAGCCGGCCCTCTTGGTCCACCAACGTGAAGACTGGCATGAAGGCCACGGCAATGACGAACAGGGAGAAAAATACGGATGGGCCGACTTCCTTGAGAGCCCGCAGGCGAACTTCGTGGAAGTCTCCCTTCCGTCCGCCTTCGATCCATTCTTCCAGGCGTTTATAGGCGTTTTCGACTTCGACAATCGCACCATCCACCAAGATGCCGATGGAGATGGCCATGCCGGTCAACGACATGATGTTGGAGGTGAGCCCCATGAAGTACATGGGAATGAAAGCCAAGACGACCGATACGGGTATCGTGAGGATGGGGACAATGGCGGAAGGTATGTGCCACAAAAAAAATCAGGATCACGATGCTAACGATCACGATCTCGGACAGCAGTTCCTCTTTGAGCGTCGAAATGGATTGAAGGATCAAATCCGATCGATCGTACGTCGAAACGACCTCGGCTCCCTTCGGCAAAGAGGGTTTAAGTTCCTCCAGCTTCGTCTTGACGCTGCTCGATGACATTCAGCGCGTTTTCTCCCGCGCGCATGATGACGATCCCACCGACCGTGTCACCCTGTCCGTCGAGGTCGGCGATGCCGCGGCGCATTTCCGGGCCAAGTTCGACGTGCCCGAGGTTCTTGACGAGGATGGGCGTTCCGCCTTCGTCCGTGCCGACTACGATCTGTTCGATGTCTTCAATGCTCTTGGCATACCCACGACCACGGACCATGTACTCGGCCCCCGTGAGTTCCACGACTCGCCCGCCGACATCGTTGTTGCCGTCGCGGATGGCGTCCACCACTTTGGCAAGCGGTACGTCGTACGCCGTCAAAGCATCGGGGTCGATGTTGACCTGATACTGTTTTTGAAAACCGCCGATCGAGGCTACTTCCGAGACGCCGGGAACGGATTGAAGCTGGTACCGCAAATACCAATCCTGAAACGTCCGCAATTGAGCCAGGTCGTTTTGTCCGGTCTTGTCCACCAGGCTGTACTGATAGACCCAGCCGACACTAGTGGCGTCCGGCCCCATCTCCGTCTGCACGCCTTGCGGCAGCCGGGGCAGTATTTTGGATAGATATTCCAGCGTCCGACTGCGTGCCCAATAAATGTCGGTGCCGTCGTTGAAAATCACGTACACGAAGGAATAGCCGAAGTCCGAAAAACCGCGGATCGCCTTGACTTGAGGTGCGCCCAGCATCGCGGTCACGATTGGGTAGGTGACCTGATCCTCGATGATGTCAGGGCTGCGGTCCCAACGGGAGTAGATGATGACCTGGGTGTCCGACAAGTCGGGAAGCGCATCGAGTGGGATGCTGCGCATGCAATGCACGGCGCCTACGAGGGCCAGCGCCGTGAAAACCAGCACGAGAAACTTGTTCTTGGCCGAGAACTCGATGATCCGCTCGATCATGCCTTCGCGTCAGCCTCCATGCTTATGGCCGCTGTGACCACCAGTGGATGTCGTGGCCTTGAGACGCGACTCGGAGTCGATCAGAAACCCAGCCGAGATGACGACCTGGTCCCCCTCGGCAAGTCCATCCAATATCTCGAAACGGCTGCCGAATCGCCCGCCCAGCTTGACTTCAATAGGCTCGAACCGTCCGTCGGCCAGCACTCGAAAGGCGATGGCCCGCTCGCCGGTCCGCATGATCGCGGACGTGGGAACCAGCAGCCCTTCGCCCATTTCGTGGTTCAATTGCAGATCGGCATACATTCCCGGCTTTAGCGAGTCGTCGTCGTTGGCGATCTCCACGCGGACGTTAATGGTACGGGTCTTTTCTTGCACGACAGGCTCGATGAATTTGACCCGACCCTCTAGTTCTTGTTCCGGACGCGATTGCAGCCTGACCTTGACCGATTGCCCAACCTCGACGTGTGGCAGCTCATTCTCATAGACCTTCGCTTGCAGCCACACCACGGACAGGTCGGCGATCCGGTACAAGACCATACTGGGCTCGACGTAGGTCCCTTGGAGCAAATTCCGCTCCAACACCGTGCCGGTAATCGGCGAACGCAGCATGAGCGTATCATGGACTTTTCTGGTTCTTTCCAGGTCATCGAGTTCGTCTTTGGGCACTCCCCAAAGCTCCAAACGACGGCGTACCGATGCGCCCATTTCGCCTTGCGACTCCGTTGCGCCCCGCTGCGGCCGGGCAATGAGGTATTCCTGCTGCGCGGAAAGCAACTCGGGGCTGTAGAGTTCCAGCAGCGGTTCTCCTTCCTTGACCTTCTGACCGACGAAGTTGAGGAAGACTTTCGTCACCCAGCCGTTGATGCGGGTTTGGATGCGGACCAAGCGGGTTTGGTCTGGCTCGATGATGCCGACCGCGCGAATGTTCATCACCAGTCGGTCGCGGTCGACTGTGCCGAGTCGCACGCCGATACGTTGCTGTAGCTCGGGTGTTATCGATACGATCGTGTAGCCTGGGGTTTTCGCCGGTTCTGGCTTTGCCCCCTTCACCTTCATCTTCATTCCGGGCATGCCCGGCATGTCCATTTCCTCGTCTGCTTCGTGCCCGGCAGGCGCGGCGCTTTCTCCTTGCCGGCTTCGTGTGCTGCGTGGCCGGCGTGATCGGATTTTCCAGGCTCGGCGTGCGCCCCAGCTCCATGCTGGCTATGGTTATCCATACCGGCTGCTGGGCGCTCGCCGGCTCGCGACGCGGCATTGATAACGGCGTAGGTCGCGCCGGCGCAGGCCACCAGCCCGAGTATTGACAGCCAGCCGACTCGCGCCGCTCGATTCCGCATACCTAAGCCCTCCCACGCTTTGTTCGTAGCCATTGGAGCCGCATTGTTGTTCAACGGGCTGGCCCAGATAGCGCCCAGGCTCGGCCGCAAATTTCTTCTGGCACTCTTCAACGCAAAAATAGAAAGTCTTTCCGCCAAATTCCATTTGTGCGGCGGCCAGGTCCTTTTTCATGTGCATCCCGCAGACCGGATCGACGACGATGTTGTCCTGCTGGTACTGCTCCACGTCGGATACCCGCAAGCAAGTATCGATAAAGCGCAGGAGTTTTCCGTCGAACCAGGCGGCCACCGCGCCGTCGTCCAGGTTTTCCAGAGGAAACGTCCTTTGATCGGTTCGCTCGAACTCGAAGAACACCGGCAAAATCTCCAGCGCGTAGCTGGTGACGATGTTCTCCAACTCATGGTCCGATCCGACTGCCAGCGTCAGCGTGGCGGTTGCCGGAAACGAATCTGCGTGCATCAATGAGCAGACGACTTGGTACGGGTGGGCAGGTGTGGGTGGCAATAAGCCGACGTGCGGAAACAACTTCATCAAGGTCTCCACGCGCGGGCGGAGCACTGAATCGACGAGACGGACAGCCTGTTCATTGAACCGAGTCGTGCGGCGGTGCAACTCGGCCATCGTCGACGCCATCTCGTGCCTTTTCGAGTCGCGCCGCGCATCGGCCGCCGCGAGGCGTTCCCGTATTTGACGCTCCAGGTCCGGTAATTCGTTCATGGCCCACCTCCTTCGGACAGTCGCACGCCTGCGGCTTGTTCCGCCACTCGCTCAAGACGGTCTGCGGTCGAGCATCGCGGCGAATGGCATTTGATGAAACCTAGTTATTTGTACGCTCGGGAGAACCGAAGTCATACCCCGCCGAGCGTGGCTTTCGCGGAAATCAGGATGACGATGGACCTCGCCGCGACCGCATATTCCTCGAAGGGGCACGGCGTTTCGCTGCCGACGTCGGCGATGTCTTGGGGAGTCGGCAAGGAGGTATCGACCACCCGCTTCCATGTTCCGCCCGGTCGCCCCTGGATGCCGAACGATAGCGCATGCGACTGACCGTTGATCATCACGTAGATGTCGTCGTCTCCTGTCGAGGCTCCGTGCAAACAAAAAGCCAGCGAGCCAGAGTCATCTGAAAGGTCTACCGCTGGCCCCGTGCCATACCAGGCAATGTCCTCGCGCCAAAAATGGGCTCGTCCCAAGGACGGGTGGGATTTTCGGAACGCGATCATCCGCTTGAAAAAGCGAAACATGTCCGCATTGTCAGCGAGTCGTTGCCAGTTGAGCCAGCTCGTCTCGTTGTCTTGGTTATAGGGGTTGTTGTTGCCACCTTGCGTGTGCAGGAATTCGTCCCCCATGCGGAACATCGGCACGCCGTTGGCTAACATGAGCAGGCAGCAGAAGTTCTTAGCCTGACGCTGCCGCAAGTTTACGATGTCCGCCGGAACGCCCTCGTCCCCCTCCCAACCACAGTTCCAACTCAAGTCGTTCGGACCGTCCGTGTTCTGGTGCCCGTTGGCATCGTTCCGCTTGTGGTCGTAGGCAGTCAGATCGTAGAGGGTGAGCCCATCGTGGGATGTGACGTAATTCACGCCTTGGAATGGCCGGCACGCATGCACGGGATCATCCGGGAACAAGTCAGAACTGCCATAGAGCCGCAGCATCAATTCGCCCAGCAGTCCGGCATCGCCGCGAGTGAAACGCTGGACGGTGTCGCGAAAGCGACCGTTCCATTGCTTCCAGAGGAGACCGGGAAACTGCCAGCCCAATTGATAACCATCGGCGGCGTCCCACGGTTCCGCGATCATCCGTACGCCAGCCAGGTCGGGATCGCCCGCGATTTCAGCAAAGATCGGCGGATCGACCAGGTTGATCGAGCCATCGGTTCGCCGACTAAAGATCGAGGCCAGGTCGAAGCGAAAGCCATCGACGTGCATTTCGCGGACCCAATACCGCAGGCTATCCAGGATCAACTGTCGCACGACTCTGTGGTTCGTGTGCAGCGTGTTGCCGGTCCCGCTGTAATTTGCGTAGGGGGACGCGGGATTCCCGGATGGGAGATAATAGGTCCGGTTGTCGATGCCCTTATAGCAATAAGTCGGCCCCAGATGTCCCTCCTCGCAGGTGTGGTTGAACACGACATCGAGGATGACTTCAATCCCGGCACCATGCAGTTCCTTGACCAGGTCGCGGAACTCGCTGTGTTGCTGGCAATTGGCCGGATTCGTCGAATAGGAATGGTGGGGCGAAAAGAAATTCAGGGGCATATAGCCCCAATAGTTGCCATCGTGCGGATCGAACTGCATGATTGGCATCAATTCGACCGCCGTGATGCCCAAGTCCTTCAGATAGGGGATCATGGCAGCGATCCCGGCGAATGTTCCGCGTTGCGACTCGGCCACGCCGGAACTCGGATGCCGAGTGAAGCCGCGGACGTGCAGCTCATAGATGATGAGATCCGAACCATGACGGGGAGCCCGGCGCAGGCCCCAATCAAAGGGGCAATGGCAGACATTGAGAAGTCCTAGCGGACTGCGGCCCATGTTCGTACCGGGCTGCCGCGCCGCTTCGCGATCAAAGCTGGGAGGAAAGAAGATCGACTGGGCGTATGGGTCGACCAGTAGTTTTTCCGAGTCAAAGCGGTCCCAATTTGTTCCATCTCCGCCCGATGGGCCATCCATCGAGTAGGCGTAATACTTGGCTCCGATGGCTGCGGCGTGCGGAACTTGGCAGTGCCAGACCGGTCCCGTCTTGTTTCGCAAATAATCGAAGTCCTCGACCGAAAGCGGCGCGCATAAATCACTATCCGAAAACAGCAGCAGCCTGACACGAAGGGCGCGCTCCGAGAAAATCGCGAAGTTGTATGCCTGCTCTCGGACGAGCCATGAAACGCCGAGCGGCGATGGTGAGCCATCAGCCTGTTCCCAAGGCGTCGATGCTGGTGCCGACTCGATTTCGACGGAACCGGCCGGGCGGAAGCAATGCAGGCAGGCGAAGGGACCGTTCGACGGACTGGCGTGGTCCTGATGAGCAAGTTGACTACCGCCAGCCGCGGTCGCGGCTGCAAATGGTGAGGCAGCACTGGACATTGCTCACCCAGTCTGAAAAGTGAACCTGGGAAATGCAGGCCAGAAAGGCTCTGGCTGCGGGATTCGTGCCGCAACCAGAGCCTTTCAACGAAACTGGCGCTTACCGCCTGCGAGCAACTCAGAAGCATCAATGGCGGCTTCAATCGCGCGAGGCATCCTTGACCTACTTTTTCGGAGCGGCCGGCTTGCTGCCCGCGAGCCGCTTCATCAACTTGTCGTGCTCAGCAATCGCCGCATCGAGCGATGCGTCGATCTGTTGGCAGCACTTCATCGAGCCACTCGCATCCACATTGGCCTTGAGACACGTGTCGTGCATTTCATGGTGCGACTTGGCGGCCGCACTGAGATTCTTGTCAATCGCGTCCAATTCGACCAGCGTCTCCTTGTCGTTGCTCGCTTGCGCCTGCGTTCGCATATAAGAGAAGTGCCTTTGGGCTTTGGTGATGTACGCGCCAATCGTGTCGGCGGATTCCCTCGCCACCTCGGGGTTGGCCTGTTGCGCCGGCGCGCTTTGGGCGTACTCGCTGTAGTAATTGGAGTAATCGCGGGCGCTGCGCATTGCGCTACCTGCGGAATTACCATAGAAGCTTTGTTCGCCACGAACCTTCCACCCGGCGTCGTGCTGCGCATGGCTAACGCTAGCGGGAACAACGAGCGCAAGAAGCGCCAAGGCAATCAACGGTCTGGTCACGTGTTTCATGGAAATCCTCCCAAATTAGGTCTTGATCGGCGGCGGTCCTGGCCGCGAAAGTGCGACCGGTCCTCTGACGGCGGGACCGACCATCGGTCCCATCCCTTTCACAGAATTAGATGCCGGCCGACGTCGGTTTCTTCGCAAGCGTCGTGTGAGAATGTGATTAGGCAACTCCGTGCATGGTGTGCTTGCCCGCTCGCCGCGTGCGGAATCGCACGTCGTCTTGCGGAAACAGATTCATCCCCCGAGCATGAATCGCACTCAAATTGCCACAATTCCCTGCGGCGTGCATGGCATCGCAATCGCGAAAAAGGCCGTAGAACCTAGGTGATCACTCAATCTGGTTCGGCTGCGGGCCGAAGGATTTTCAGCTTGGGACGAAATCATGCCAGTCACGACGAAGGCCACGAGCTACTTGCGTTCCCTGGTTCACGCTGCAACAATGAAGCGGTCGATGGAAACGAGCTAGTGACAAAAAGTTCGGTTCTGCTCGACAGTAGTTCTCGGATGACTAATTGAAGAGCAACTCGGCCATGCCGGGGGGCTCGTTTAAGAGTAAGCCGACGTGGTGGGATACCGCAGGGTGTTCCGCCACGTCGGCTTTTTTTATTGGGGTGGTCAAGACGCTTTGGGGGCGACGCTCGGTTCGCGCCACGACGTCGCGTCGGCCGTACCGAATCTTCACTTCGATCAACTCGCCGAACGACATGTTGTCGAGTTCGTATTGGAGATGGCACCTCATTTGCGTTGTTTCGACAGTGACGGTTCTTCAAGGCGGCTGCCAGATCGCCGCACCGCGACCTTGGTGTACTAAGTAAGCAGATTGGAACTTGCTCATGGCCTACGATGAAACGACCGCACTCGATCTGGTTCGGCGGCGAGCCGAAGGATGGGACCAGTGATTGCTCCGACACTGCGAAGAAATCCGTTCCCTACAGCATCCAATCAATCAGAGCGAGGGTCGGAAGCATGGCCGAGCAAGAGAGATTCGCTGGAGAAGACCGTGGGCGCTTGTCAGCGCGGCGATCGTGCTGCGCAGCGAGAATTATACGACCATTGCAATCCAACAGTGTTCCGGCTGGCCCTACGGATGGTTGGAGCCCAAGAGGCGAACGATCTAACTCAACAGGTATTTCTCCGTGTTTATCAATCGATTCACCAGTTTACGGGTCGATCCGGATTCGAGACTTGGCTCTATCGACTAACCGTCAACGAGTGCTTGCAATTCCTTCGCCATGCGAAGCGTCATCCGCACGAAGCGCTGGAGTACGAGCCGGCAGTTCGATGTGCGGGAGTGGGTCGCGCCATTCAGGCGCGCGAGATGCTGGACTTGGCTCTTCAGCGGCTCGACTACGATTTGCGGGCAGTTTTCCTGCTTCGCGAAGTCGAGGGACTTGGTTACGCAGACTTGGCGGAGGCTCTGGAAATATCCGAAGGAACGGTGGCCTCGCGCCTCAATCGCGCTCGGTCCAAGTTGAAGGAGCATCTCCTTGACCTCGGATGGGAAGCCTAACATTGATTGCGCCACTGCTCGGCAATACTTGTCCGCATTCCACGATAGCGAGCTAGCTCCTGACCTTCGGGCCGCCGTGGGAGAACATATCGAAGGCTGCCCTGAGTGCGCGGCAAGGCTTGCCGAAATCCGCGACCTTTCCCGTATGGCGGCTGAGATGCAAACTCCGGCCGCCCCGGCAGAAATCTGGCCCGCGATTGAGAAGCAGCTCGCTACCGAGGTTCCTGACCACTCGGCAGCCTCGTCTAATTTGGGTTTGATCGGGCGACGGCGCGTTTGGATGAGAGTTGCGGCCGCCGCGCTGATCGTTATCACGATTTCAACGTCGGCCGTCGTTTGGCTCAAGCGATCAGAACATGGAGAAGGACACGTTGCGGTCAACTTTGCGCAATACCTCGATCAATTCGAGCATAACTCGGAAGCGGCCCAGCAGGTTCTTCTTTCAAATTACGAGGGGCGGGCCGTCAGCTATGACGAGGCAGCCACAAAGTTGCGCTATCAGCCAGTAACCCCCGAACATTTGCCGAACGGAATGTCGCGTAAAGCGGTTTACCTCCTGCGTATGCCCTGCTGCACCTGCGTGCAAGCGATCTACCAGGGCGCGGACGGTAAGACGCTCGCGGTTTTCGAGCACGTGGACGATCAGCCGATTTGGTTCGGCACGCGACCGACGGTTCATACTCGCTGCAACGGAATGCCCACCAGCCTCGTTCAGGTTGACGATCGTTTGGCCGCAAGCTGGAAACGAAACGGGCGACACGTCACGATCGTCGGCGCCGATGATCCGGAGCAGGTGGCGAAGCTGGTAGCCTACCTCGACGATCCGCAAACGAAGAATCGTCCGCAGTGACATCGCCACAGGCCAAAGAACCTCTTGAAGTTGGCTCAAGGGCGTGGCGGTCAGCGCGAATCTGCCGGCAAGTGACTTGCAAATGATCTGGACTACTTGTGGCCAGGCCATTCTTCATGCCAATCGGTCAAGAATGGCTTTCAGAAGGTCTCCGCGGCTACTGCCCGACGTCGGGCGCATTGAATTGTTCCCGCATCTACGCGTGCGAGCAGAAAAAAACCCGCCGACCGTAGCCAGCGGGGGAGTGTTCAGTAGTCGGACGGCAGCAGTGCCGTGATCGCGCCGCCGGTGTCGTCCTCGATGAACCACAAGGCTTCCGCCTTCTCGGGATCATCGAACACTTGCAGATAATCCAGGCCGCGCTTCTGCTCTGCCAACGCCTGCAATTCTGCCAGGCAGGCATGGATGGCGTGTCGGTAACTCTCGATGGCCGCCGGTGTGGCCAGGAATGGTTTCTCCGCGCCGGGCTTGAACATGTACCGGGAGTCGGGATGGTCGTAAGGGATTTCCTGGACCTTGAGGATGGGCTTTTGCATCGGATGGTGGGGAAGGAGATAGGAAGAAGTATACCGGAAGGGGCGGCAACTGAGACAGCCGCCGCCCTGGTGTCTTAGCAGACGGTCGCCTGTGCGATGACAGCGTCGCACGTGTTCTGGAGTGTTGTCCAATGGCCGATCTGGTCATCGATGTCGTCGGTCTCGAAGGCTTGCATCCACAGGACGTTTCGCTCTTCGCGGAGAATACTGAGCCGCTCCCCGCACGAGCAACGGAAGGATCGTGCCAGTTTCAGCAAATCGGGAGCCGCAGCGATGAGACGCGCATTGGAAGAGGTAACGTCGGAATCTTCTGACGGCTCAAGTTGCTGATGCACGACAGCGATCTTTGACGCAGTGTCGCCCGAGGTGTAGATGATGAGGTCAACTAAATCTGCGAACCACGGTCCGGGCGTATGTGCCGATGGTGGAGATGCGTGTGGCATCGGAAAAAGAGGAAAATGGATAAAGGCCCCCCGGGGATGCAGCCGAGGGGGGGGTCGTTTTGTGTCTATATGCACTGGTGGCAGGTGCAGTCGGGACGGAACGTGAGCTTCAGCTCCGAAAGTTCGATGAAGCCATTCCATTCCTCCACCAGCTGCTTGCTGATGTTGCGGTACGTCGGACGCTCGGCCCAGAGCCCCGACGAATCGTAGTCGCCGACGAGTGCCACATGGTCACCGGCCCAGCGGCCGGCAATCGGGCTGAGCGGTCCTACGATCGGGCCACCCTCGCCGCAGTTGCGGTGATAGCCGTAGAAATCGCCTCCGCCGCCCTCGTCGCTCTTGCGCAGGAGCAGCGTGAAGATCGCACCGTGCGGATTGGCGGCCCATTCCCACAGCTTGGCCCCGTGGCCGATGCACCACGGGCAGACGTATTCTTTCTTGTCGGTGTTCATCGCGACAAAGTATTGACCCATAAAGCGGGGGAGAAATGAGGAAATAAGAAGGGACAGTCGCCGCGGGACAAGCAAGTCCAGCACTTCTCGGCGAAGTTCCAGGTTCTGATGTCCTGGCGATTACCCTCAATGGGCCAAGCCGGTGATGTGATTCGTTCCGCCATACGAAAAACTGAAGAAGGAAATAAGAACGCCACGAGGGGGAAGCTCGCAGGCCGGGAGAACCCAGCCCGCCCGCAGGCCGCGTCAGGGGAGCGAGCCGCACTCGGCGTGCAGGTTCGCGAGTCCGCTCCCGCCCCCGTCGCATTCGTCTTCGTCGTTAAGCGGACGAAGTCGAACCTCTTGCCGCTGACCGGCGGAGCGACCTTGCACGCATTAGGCCGAGGACGGGCTACACTTCCAATTCCTGCGAGCAGCCAACGTCGATACGTGGGGGCAGAAAAGGTAGCCAGGGGACCGAATCAGGGGACCGAAAGGCTGGTATTGGGGACCAAATTCTGCTAAAATCTGGGGATTCGAGAGGCCAGGTCCTGCGCATGAAAAAAGCTGTAACTCGTTATGAGCTACAGCTTTCATTCAGTCGGGGCGACAGGATTTGAACCTGCGACCTCTTGACCCCCAGTCAAGCGCGCTAGCCAGGCTGCGCCACGCCCCGTGATCTTGCGAGACTTCGGTTTGCTTCCGCGGAATGCAATGTCCTGGACGGTTGTTTCGGCGGCGTCCGCCAAAGCACCCCTAGCCACCGTCAGAATTTGTTCAAGACATCTGCACTCAATTTAGGCGTCCACCGGAGAAGTTCGCCGTCCGCTCGACTGCCAAATGCAAATTGCACTCCGGGCAAGGGCCGTTGGCAGTCTGCAATTACGCTCAAGCTCCCCATGCTCGTCTCAGGTTAGCCCGTTTTATAATGCCCAAGAGGTTTCGCCGCAAGGTCTGTCACAGCAGTGGTGTGCGACTTGCGTGCGACCGCTAACCCACGCCCCTGGATGGTTTTGCTGTATCCAAAATACTATAACAGCAGCTAGACACGATTACAGCATCCGACGCGATTCCGTACCAGGGTGTTAGCGCTGCGAGATGCTATTTCGTGTGGCCCTATGGTCCAAGATGTGGCCCATTGGCCCGGACTATTGATCGGTGATGCGTGCCATGCTCCGGCCGGGAACCAACAAGCCGTGAAGTTGCGGAGCCAATGCCGCTGCCGTCGCGGCGAATACTTGACGGCGGCGAACCGGTAAAATACATGGGCCAATGCTCGGCAATTCCTCACCCGGACGGGGAAAAATGCCAGTCGGCTCAATTAGTTTGGTGCTCGTACAACCAATGATGGAGAACGCTTTGCTATGGCGGACACCCGGCAGAAAGACTCCGATTCCAGTTCCTCTGAACCGAGCGGCGTTGAAGCAGGTTCGCATTCGCGCGCCGATGCAAACCGCGGCGGCCACGATGGTGCTTCGCTGACGGAGGGGCGATTGCCGAATTCGCACGTCGCTCACGACGGAGAACCGCGCCGGTCGGCGCTGGTTCGCATCCGGACGTTTTTGCCGAATTTATTTCGGCGACGGCCGTCAAACGTCGATGAAGTCACGCTCTTTTCCGCCCATCCGAGTTTCTATTTGTGGCTGCTGATCGTGGCGGGCTTCATCGCCGGGCCCGTGGTCAAGGCGTATCCGGATTCTGCCTCTGTGGCCGGCTGGATCTACGTCGGCATCCTCGTCTACTTCCTCATCACGCTGTTGTACGACTTCAGCACCCAGAAACTGGCTCTGTGGGGCGGCATCTTCCTGCTGCTTTTTCTGGGATCCAAGTACGTTGAGCATCTGAAGAATGTCGCCATCCTCGGCTACGTGATTAGCTATCTCGCCAATCTTCGACCGAAGCTCGATCCGGGAAGCGTGATCGTGCTGAGTTGGGTACTGCTGGTACCTTGGATCGGCTCCGTCCTTGACATGTTGTTCAACCGGCGAAAGCGGTTTTCGCCGAATGAAATCGCCGAGTTCCATTTCGGTGACGGTGACGAATTGACCGACCGCACCGGCCTGCGATTCCGCACGAAATACCGCGACCTGTTAGAGACACTGCTGAGCTTCGGCGGCGGCGATCTGCTGGCTGTCGACGACCACCAAAATGTCATTAAGCAATACGACAACATCATCGGCCTGTACTTCAAGTGGCCGGCGCTCGATCGAGTGTTGCACCAACGGGCCGCCCTGATCGAGGACGGCGAAAAAGATAAGAAGGAATCCTAATGCCGGGTGCTCAGAGAGCCAGCCGATAGAACCTGGCTGCTGTCCCACCAAAAACCTGATCGTGGTCCGTCGCACTTAAGTCCGCGAGACATTCTCGCAAGGCGTCGATCACTGCCTGGTACGAGCCCGCCAGCAGGCAGACGGGCCAATCGCTGCCGTAGATGCAGCGTTCGGGGCCGAAGAAGTCCAGGGCCGTGCGGACGTATGGCCGCAGGTTGGCCGGTTTCCAGTGAGCCCAATCGGCTTCCGTGACCATGCCGGAGAGCTTGCAGTAAACGTTGGGATATTGGGCGGCGGCGCGTAAGTCGTCGATCCAGCCGGCCGAATCGCTGGTCTTGATGCGCGGTTTAGCAAGGTGGTCGATCACCAGCGGCAAGGCCGGAAAACGCTGCGCCAGCGTGGCTGCATGGCGCAGGTGCTGTACGAAGAACAGCAGATCAAATGGGACGGCATGCTTTTCCAGAATGGCCAGTCCGCGCAAAACGTCATCGCGGACGATGAAGTCCGGGTCCGGCTCGTCCTGCGTGACGTGGCGAATCCCGACGAACTTTGGGTGTTGCCGAAACTCGAGCACCTGCCGCTCGCAGTCGGGGCTGGCCAGGTCGACCCAACCGACGACGCCGGCGATGAAGTCGTATTGTTGCGCCAGCCGGAGCACCCAGCGGGCCTCGGCCAGATTGTGTTGCGTTTGCACGAAGATCGACTTGTCGACACCGGCCTGCCCGAGCAGGGGTGCCAGATCGCTGGGGAGGAAGTTGCGCCGGATCGGCGCTAGCTGCGGGGCATCGAGCCAGCCGTAGAGGAACCGGTTCAGTTCCCAGAAATGCTGATGGGAGTCGATCACTGTCATCCGCCGGTTCCTGCCGCGTCAGCTCCCGTTGCGTCGAGCGGGTCGTTATTTTCCGGTTTCCCTTCGAGATAAAACCAGTTGTGAATTGGCTTGAGGATTTCCAGGATGTCGGCGAGCAGTTGCTGATCCATCGGCTCGTCGGCCCAGGTGGCCCACTCGCGTACCCGGTCGGGATTGGCCGAGCCGGTGATGCAGGTGGTCATGTCGGGATGATGCACCGAGAACTGCAGGGCCAAGCGGGCAATATCGGTGCCGTGCTTGCGGCAATGTTCGGCCGCTTTGCGGCAGGTTTCGCGGACCAGCGGCGTGGCCTTGTGCCAGACGGGTAGGGGAGCATTGGTTAGCAGTCGCGCGGAGAAGGGGGCGGCGTTCATGATGCCAACATGCTTGCTCTTCAAATAGGGGACCAGGTCGCCGAACATCGTGTTCTGAAGCGTGTAATGGTTGTACGACAGGACGACGTCCAGGTCCGTCCGGTCGAGCACATAGCGAAAGATGTGCATCGGATAGCCGCTGATGCCGACGAACCGCACTTTGCCTTGCTGCTGGATACGGCGCAAGGCGGGGAGCGTTTCCTCGACGATCTGTGGGAGATCGACAAATTCAATGTCGTGGCAGAGGCATATATCCAGATATTCGACTCCCAGCCGGTGCAGGCTGACGTCCACGCTTTCGGCCACGCGGCGGGCGGAGAAATCGAAGTGGCCCACGTCGTAGCGGCCGAGCTTGGTGCCGAGGATGTAACTGTCGCGCGGGATCCCCTTGAGGGCCACGCCCAACAGCACTTCGGACATGCCGCGGCCGTAGAAGGGCGAGGTGTCGATAAAGTTCATGCCAACTTCAAGCGCGACGTGGACCGAGCGGAGCGCCTCGTTGATGTCGACATCGCGAAACTCCGCCCCAGGGAGGAAGCCCCGAAGCTCAGCGCCGGCATCTGCAAACCGGTTTGACCCAATGTGCGAATTTCCATCGATCCAGCCTCCTTTAATATTTTTATCTGCGGAGGTCATCCGGTTGATCGCGAAAAACACGATTACCCGCGGCGGACGCCGATCGAGACTAATAAGTTGGCGAACAGACCTTGATCGGCCGTTTGAATCGTGAGGACGTGATCCGGCGTGCGGACAGCCTCGTAGAAGGCCCATTTTTCGATCGGCTCGAGGTCGATCATCAGTCCACCGGCCTTGAGAATCTGGCGAAACTCGGCCCACACCGGCGGATCGGTCGACATGGCGTATTGGCCCGAGGTCTCGGGCTGCATCGTGTTGGCGATGTCGATGGGAATGGCCGAGACGAGGGCGGCCAGCACTTGCCCGCAGGTGACCAGGCCTGGAGACAGATTCAGGCTGACCAGTTCGGCATTGGGGCCGAGGGTGGAGGAGGCCGGGTAGTTGCCGTCCGCGATCAGGATTTTTCCGTGATGGCCGGCGCGGCCGAGAACTTCGTTGATCTTGGGATGCAGGAGTTGATGGCGAAGCATGGAGTGCCCTTGGGCTTTTTTAGTCTCAACCTGACAGTGTCGTTTCAAACGGGCCGATTGTCGCATATTGGGGGATGGAGGCAAGGCGCCGGTTAGCGCACCCGTTGGAGCCATGGAATTGCTTGGGGCCGGGGCGAGCTCTTTCTTGCGTCCTCAATCCGCGAGCAGGAACTTACGATACGCCTCGATGGTCAGTCGCGCGGCGGTGGCCGAATCGGGATGCGGCAATGCCTCGGCCGAGGCAAAACCCTGGTAGCCGATCTCGCGCAAGGCCCGGCCGATGGGGGCAAAATCCAGGTGTCCACAGCCGGCAGGTCGGCGGTTCGAATCGACGAAGTGGAGATGGCCAATATGCCGGCCGGCGGCTTTCAGCGCGGCAGGTAAGTCGACTTCCTCGATGTTCATGTGAAACAAGTCGGCCAGCAATTTGACGTTGTCGCTGGCGAGCGTCTGTAACCATTTTGCGCCATCTTCCTGGCGGTTGATCAGATTCGTTTCATACCGATTGAGTGGTTCGTATAGGAGCGGAACTCCGTACTGCCGCGCATGTTCGCCGAGTGCCGACAATCCTTCGCCAAGATAAGCCAGGGCCGCCGTGCGATCCACCTCGGTCCCCCAACGTCCTTGCATCGAGCCGATAATCGCGGGCGCGCCCAGCGGTCCGGCCAGGTCGATGATCGAGCGAACAAAGGCCTGGGCTTGGGCCCGTTCCTCGGCCACGGGACTGGTCAGCGTTAGTTTGTGAATCACCCAGCCGGCGCCGGTTCCCATCGCCCCGAGTTGCAAACGCTGGTCGTCGAGCAGGCGTTTGAGTTGAGCGCAGTCGATGGACTCCGCGCCCGGCGGAAATATTTCGACGGCGTCAAAGCCCAGTTCGGCGGCTTGAGAGCAACCGGCCGCCAGATCGTCCCAAAAGACAAACGGTCCGCCGCGGGCTTGGGGCACCAGGCTAATGGTTACGCAAGAACGGATCACAGAAGGGCCTCCTGAAAATCGTGAGTTTCGTCAGCATACTGTGTACTGGGCTGGGGGCAACAGGGGGCTGGGATTGAGCGCAGTCCGTAGGGCCGGCCCCGCAGGACAGCCGGCGGGTTGACAGCGGAGACGCAGCACCCTCGAATGGGCGCCAATCATCAAATCGGTAGCAATAGATTTCGGCGACCCAATTTGCGAGGTCTTCATGGAACAGCAGAGCTTGCCGGCCCGCAAGAATCAATTGGGTGCCTTTATTCCCGAGTTTTTGCAACTCGGTTCGCCGCGCGTGCGCAGCCAGGTGCGGATGCTGGGGTTGGCAAGCCTGGTTGGAGTGGTGGCCGGGGTGGGGGCTATCCTGTTTTACATCGCCACCCAGGCGACGTCCGACATCGCGCTCGGCTGGGTCGTGGGCTACAAGCCCGAGCCGCATCCTTCGGGACACACGCCGCTGAGCTGGTTGCCCGAGGGGACTGCGCCGCTTCGGCCCTGGCTGTTTCTGGTGGTGCCGACCCTCGGCGGCCTGCTCAGTGGTTGGCTCGTGTTTCGCTTCGCCCCGGAAGCGGAAGGCCACGGCACGGACTCGGTGATTGACGCCTACCACCGCAAGGAAGGCTACATGCGACCGCGAGTGCCAATGGTCAAAATTATCGCCAGTGCGCTGACGATCGGCTCTGGGGGTTCTGGTGGGCGCGAAGGACCGATTGCCCAGATTGGAGCTGGCTTCGGGTCCATTCTGGCCGGCCTGTTGCGGCTGCGTCCGGTGGACCGCCGCATTCTGCTGGCCGCGGGCATGGGGGCCGGCATCGCCGCGATCTTTCGCGCCCCTTGGCCGGCGCCTTGTTCGCCGCGGAGGTGCTCTACTGGTCGCCGGAGTTCGAGCCGGAAGTGATCCTGCCGGCGGGGATCGCCAGCGTCGTGTCGTATTGCACATTTGGCCTCTATGCCGGATGGCAACCGCTGTTTGACATTCCCCGGTCAAGTTTCACCGATCCGCGGCAGCTGTTCGTCTATTCGTTGCTGGTCGTGGTAATGGTCATCCTGGCGAGCGTTTATGTACGGACTTTCTACGGCATTCGGAATTTGTTTCATGCCTGGGGTATTCCACGGTCCGTCAAGCCGGCCATCGGAGCTTTTCTGAGCGGACTGACCGGACTGGCGCTGTACTATGCCTTCGGGCGCAATGCGCAGGTTCTCTCGGTGATGTCGTTCGGTTACAACTGCGCTGCAAGAGGCCATGGCACCAAATAACGGCCTGAGCGCGGCGGTGCTGCTAGCGATTGCTCTGGGAAAGATTCTGACGACCAGCCTGACGATCAGCAGCGGTGGGTCCGGAGGGGTCTTCGGACCGTCGATGGTCATCGGCGGCTGCGGCGGCGGGGCACTGGGGCTGGTGTTGCAGGGACTGGGGCCCACCTGGGCACCGGCTCCGACGAATTGTGTCTTGGTCGGCATGGCTGGGTTTTTTGCGGCTGCCGCCAAGACGCCCTTTTCGACGCTCATCATGGTCAGCGAGTTGACCGGGGGCTACGATTTGCTGCTGCCCACGCTGTGGGTGTGCGTGCTCGCTTTTATGCTGTCCGACGATCGCACGATTTACTCGTCACAAGTGGAAAGCCGCTCCCGATCGCCGGCCCATCAAGGAAGCTTTGTGCGAGACGTGCTTTCGGGTGTGCAGGTTCACGAATTTCTAACATCGCCCTCGACGCCCCCCGTGCTGCGCCCCCAGGATACGCTGCCGGTGATCCTGGGGAAGTTCGAGCAGAGCGGATTTCCGGTGCTGCCGGTGGTGGACGACGATCAGCGGTTGCTGGGCATAATCAATGTGGAAGAGATGTCCTGGTCGCGCGGCAGTCCGGGGCTATCGGCGCTGCTGGTCGCCGACGATCTGATGCGCACCGAGATTCGGCCCCTGGTTCCCAGCGACGAATTGGATCATGCCATGGAGCTGTTTGTCGAGAATGACGTGCTGGCGCTGCCGGTGGTCAATAATCTGACGGAGCTCAAGGTGATCGGCATGGTCCGCCGCTTCGACATTGCCAGCGGCTACCTGGGCTACGTCCACGGGACGCGGCCTAAAACGGCTTGAGAAACAGCTTGGCCGGTGATCCGTTGCCGCCGGGATCCGTTTCGGCCGGGACCGCCGCCGTTTGGCCTCATTTGGGATCTTAGCGCCTGCCAAATTTTGTTTGTGTCGCCCACGCTCGGCTGGACGCATAGAATGCGGGTATCGCCGTGTTCTGCGGAGATACCCTGTCGTCATATACCGCAATTCCCGAATCTTCGCTCACCGAGCGAACCAAGAGACCAAACGTTGTCTTGGCTGCCGAGGGGTGGGTATGCTGTCACGGATGCCCCGCAGCCGATGCAAGTGGTATGCTTTGCAAGGGTTTTCGTCGGTTAAGTGCTTTTTGATTCGGCGGATCGGCAGGACAGCAGCCGGCGGGGGGGAATGGGTGGTATTTTTATGAGCAGCGAAATCTTCCAGCATCCACCGATCCATTGTGGGTCATTTCCTGACCAACCGAGCGATCAGGCCGTGAATACCATGCAGACCGTGAACACCATGCAGCAGCCGTCCAGTAAGAAACGTGGTCGAATCATCGCCGCGCTGCTGGCGATCATGGTCATCGTAGTCGTCGTGTTGATTGGAATCGCCGTCGCGAAACATAACGCGGATGGACGGAAGCAGGCTCAAGAGGTCACGGCGACTGCCGCCGCTCCCGGCACGTTGCAATTGGTGGATAGTGATACCCTGGAAATCACGGGGGGCGCTACGAACGAAATCGGTCTCAAGACGGCCGAAGTCGTGAAGCCGATGCATTCCCGAACGCTGCGGCTGCGCGGTTCGCTGGCGATCAATCCGAACAAGCTCGTGCATGTGCATGTCCGCTATCCCGGGCAGATCATGGAACTGGCGACGGTGGTCGACCCGCCCTCGGCGGACACGAAGTGGATCAGCCCCGAGGCGCGGCCTTTGGCGACGCTCGATCCCGTGGTCAAGGATGCCGTGATTGCGGTGATGTGGAGCAAGGATCTAGGTGAAAAAAAGAGTGAGCTGGTCGATGCCCTGGCTCGCTTGCGGATCGACCGGCAAAATCTATCGCGGTTGGAAGAGTTGGCGAAAGACGGAGCCGTACCGGAGCGGTCGGTTCGTGAGGCCAGACGCAATGTCGAGGTGGGTGAAATTGCCGTGTTCAGGTCCGAGCGCACGCTTCGATCCTGGGGCTTGAGCGACGTGGAAATCGAGCGGGTTGAAAAGGAGTCGCTATTGATTCACAACACCCGTCACGATGGCAAGGAGAAGGCCGACAAATTGAGCGATAAGGATTGGGCTCGGGTCGACATCAAGGCTCCGATCGACGGCGTAATCGTCGAAAAGAACGTCGCGGTGGGAGATATCGTCGATACGAACGTCGAACTGTTCAAAATCGCCGATCTGAGCGAGCTCTCCATGTGGTTACACGCGTACGAGGAGGACCTGACCAACTTGCAGCATTTGCCGATGCCGTTAGGCGTTCGCGTCACGTTGCCGGCCAATCCGGAATTGGGGGAATTGTCCGGCAAGATTGAGCGCGTCGGCCAGATCATCGACCCTAACGAACACATGGCGCTGTTGATGGGCTCGCTCCCTAATCCCAAGGGGAACCTGCGCCGGACAGTTCATCAGTGCCGCCATCGATTTGCCTCCCGAAGAGGGCGTGGTGGCAATTCCCGCCAACGCCATGACCGACGCCGGAAACGAAAGCATGGTGTTTGTGCAGGAGGATCCGCATCGGTTGCGCTACAAGCTCCGCCGGGTGTGCGTCGTGCGGCGATTGTCCGATGTCGTTCTGGTTCGCAGCGAACTAAGCGACGACGAAAAAAAACGCGGGTTCAAGGAGTTGCACGCCGGTGAACGGGTGGTCACAGGCGGAGTTCTGGAACTCGACCAGTATTTGCAGGAACAACACACGGCCGGCGGCAAATAGCCGGCAGTAACTGGCGGCGTGTTGAAGGTTTCATCGATCGACTCTCACGTGGGTGCCACGGGCTCTGCCCCTTTGTATCGACGCAATTACGCCTAGCGCTGCTTCCAGTACGAGAGTTCCCGCAAACCGGAGGAATACTAGTTAATAGCTAGGGGCGTAAACCCTTGGGACCGAGCTTGGCGTCTTGTGTGCGAAGCGGCCCAGGGTTTGGCCGGGTCGCTTGCTCAAAAAGCCCCGGCGTTTTCGTAGCTGGCAGGGATGGGATAATTCAAATGGGCAGAGCCAGCAGCACATGGGAAGAATCCCTGGGCTGACGCCCGAGGGACGGGGGCTCGGAAATACTAGCGCCGCTTGGCGGACGACGTCATGATCTCCAAAATAATTCAATGGTCGGTCCACAATCCACTCATCGTGATGTTGATGACGATTGCGCTGGGGGCGGCGGGAGCGTATTCGTTCAGCCAGGTCAACGTAGAAGCGTATCCGGACCCGGCGCCTGCCATCGTCGAAGTGATCGCTCAATACCCCGGCCGCTCCGCCGAGGAAATGGAACGCCTGGTGACCATTCCGCTCGAGGTGGCCCTCTCCGGCATGCCTGGCCTGAACTACATGCGAACCAAGTCTCTTTTCGGGCTCACATACATCAATACCCAGTTTGAGTACGGATTTTCGTACCTGGCGGCGCGGCAAGAAGTCATCAATCGGATGGGCATGGTCTCGCTGCCCCCCGAAGTCACGCCCGGGATATCGCCGCGCTCTCCGATCGGCGAGATTTTGCGTTACACTCTGACTGGCCCCAAAGATGCAACCGGAAAAAATCTCTATTCGCTGAACGACCTGCGCTCGGTGCAAGACTGGACCTTGGAGCGCGAGTTTCGTCGCATTCCGGGGATTGTGGACGTGGTCAGCACGGGCGGAACGATCAAACGCTATGAAATCCAGCCCGACCCGGATCGGCTCAAGCGCTATGGCATCACCCTGCAGCAGTTGCAAGACGCGGTCACCAATAGCAACAACAATGTCAGCGGCGATTACTTGACGCAAGGGGATGCCGCCGTCGTAGTGCGCGGACTGGGGTTGATTGGCCGCGGGCGCGATCCGTTGCAGCACGTATTGGGAATAACCGATGCCGAACTAGCCGTGCAATATCTCCGACAGGAAGACCAGGCCCGGCTGCGGACAATTCGGCAAATCGTCCTAAAGACGACCAACAATTTGCCGATCCGCGTCGACGACGTCGTCGAGGGGGGGCCGCTCAAGCCGGGTGAAGAGGTTTCCAACCGCGGCGTCGTCGTCAGCAATATGACGCGGTTGGGCAAGGTGGGGTTGAGCCGGCCAAAGCGGAACGCCGGAGGAGAGGAACTGCGCGACGAAAAGGAACAGATCATCTGGGTTGATGAAGACGAAGCCATCCAGGGGTTGGCGCTGCTGCGCAAGGGAGCCGAATCGCTCCCCGCACTGAAACTGCTGAATGCGAAAATCAAAGAGTTGAACGACACACCCGGCCGCTTGCCGCCGGGCGTGAAGATCGAGGTGTTTTACGATCGGACCGACCTGATCCATACGACCACCGACACGGTGGAAGAAAACCTGCTGACCGGCATCAGCCTGGTCACCGTGATCCTGCTGATGTTTCTCAGCAATGTTCGCAGCGCGATCATCATCGCCATCAATTTGCCGTTGGCTCTGCTGTTTGCGTTTTTCGTGCTGTATGTGCGTGGCCAGTCGGCGAACTTGTTGTCGATCGGCGCGGTCGATTTCGGCATCATCATCGATTCGACGGTGATCATGGTCGAGAACATTTACCGCGTGCTTAGCACCGGCAAATATTCCGACCTGCCCCTTTGGCAGCGGATCGTCCGCGCGTCGGGTGAAATCCAGCGCGCCTGGTTTTTTCCACGATTATCATGGTCTGCGCCATGCTGCCGCTGTTTACGATGCAGGGTCCCGAGGGACAGTTGTTCCGGCCCATGGCTGAGACCTACGCATTCGCCATTGCTGGCGCCTTGCTATTGGCCGTAACCATCGCTCCCGTGCTCTGCCTGATGCTGTTCAAGCACTTGCAGCCGTCGCAGGACAATATCATGGTGCGGTTTCTGAAGACGGGCTACCTGCGCAATCTCGATTTCTGCCTGCGGCACCGTTGGTGGGTGGTGGGCATCTTTGGAACCTTGATTCTGGGCACCATCCTCGCGCTGCCGAATCTGGGCCGCGAATTCATGCCCGCGCTGGAAGAGGGTCACATTTGGGTGCGGGCCATTTTCCCGGTCAGCGTTTCGCTGCAGGATGTTTCCGAGCAATCGCGAAAGGCTCGGGCCATCATGCGGAAGTACCCACAAGTGGAAACGGTGGTCAACCAGCAAGGGCGGCCGGATTCAGGGACCGACCCGACCGGTTTCTACAGTTCCGAGTTTTTCGTGCCGCTGAAGCCGCAGGAAACCTGGGAGGCGACGGTGCCCAACACCGGCTGGCGGCGGTGGTTCATGGCCAAACGCCCGCCGACGAAGCCGGAGTTGATTCATGAAATGAGCAGCGAATTGATGGCCGCCTTCCCCGGCGTGAATTGGAATTTTTCCCAGGCGATTCGGGATAACGTGCTGGAAGTGTTGTCCGGTGTCCAGGGTGAAAACTCCGTGAAGATCATCGGCCCCGATCTCGACGAATTGGAGCGGCTCGGCCAGAAGGCGGTCGCGGCGATGATCAACGTACCGGGCATCAAGGACGTGGGCTACTACCGGATTAAAGGTCAGACGAATCTCGAGTTGCCGATCGACCGCAATAAGTGTGCCCTGTGGAACGTTAGCGTGGCGGACGTCCACAACGTCATCCAGTCGGCCATTGGCGGCAAAACCGTGTCCCAAATGATCGAGGGAGAAAAGTCGTTCGACATTACCATCCGCTGGCCCGAACGGTTGCGGCGCGACGAGTCGGCGATCCTCGACATTCCGGTGGATGTCACGGGACACGTGGTGACCGGCGGTTCGCAACCTTCGATGGACCCGACGCCCTTCTCCGGCGGAAGCATGGGCATATCCGCGACGGGCAACAGCGCTTCGCTTCCCACGCTTACAGGAAGCACCCGCAGCTCTGCCCCGCTGGAAATGACGACCACGCCGCGCGAGCGCTTGGGCGATCTAGTGACGCCGCAGGCTGCCGACCCGGACGAACCGCTGAGCCCCACCGGCGAGTTTATCCGCAACGGCACCTCCATGATCTGCCGCGAAGAGGGGCAGCGACTGGCGGCCGTGAAATTCAGCGTCCGCGATCGCGACCTGGCTGGCGCCGTCAAGGAAGCGCAGAAAGCCGTGAACGCGATCATTCCGCTGGGCTATCGCACCGAGTGGAGCGGCGAATTCAAGAATATGCAGGAGGGGGAAGGCCGGCTCATGATCATCATTCCGCTGTCGCTGGGGCTGGTCTTCATGCTCCTGTATCTGGCGTTTCATTCATTCATGGACGCCGTGGTCGTGTTGTTCAACGTGGTCGAGTTGTCACTCGGGGGTATTTGGGCCCTGTTCTTGAGCGGCACCAACTTCAGCATCGCGGCTGCCGTGGGCTTCACGTCGATCTTCGGCGTGGCCATCATGGACGGCTTATTGTTGGTGTCTGCTTTCAATCAATTGCGGGCCCAGGGGCTGCCGCTCCGCGATGCGATCATGCAGGGAGCCGAGCGCCGGGTGCGGCCAGTAATGATGACCGCGCTCACGGCGATCTTTGGACTGCTGCCAGCGGCCATTTCCACCAAGATCGGCGCCCAGTCGCAGAAGCCCTTGGCCATCGTCGTAGTCGGCAGCATGGTCACGACCCTGTTTTTGACCCGCTACCTGATGCCGGTGCTATACAGCTTCTATGGCGACCGGGAGCCGCCCGAAGGGGCCGGCGACATGGCCCATTGATCGCGGATTGCCGGCGCCGAAGCAGCAGCCGGCTTACGACGCCTGCTCGCTGTGCTAGCACTTCTCTTGCCAGGCGAAAACGGTTGCTCATGGCAACGTAACTCAACGTTACCCTCCTTACAACCGATCAAGTCAGTAGGACCCGTAGCGTCGTCCGGTTCGCTAGGGTCTGCCATTTGATTGGCTGGGCATCCGTTTCAAGCAGGGGTGGCTTGAATCCAAGGAGAGCGCTCGCCGGCGCCTACGTTTTATGTTGACGGAATAGCGGCAACGCCCGCGACAGGTTGTCACTTGTATTTGAACCAGTTTTCATCAGCTAACAGATCCGTTGGCAGCGCGACGGACAAACCGCCGCTGCGCTGCTGGCTCGTGTTGCTGTTGTTGTCGCTGGTGGGCTGTTCCAGTCCGTCGCGCTCTCGCTGGCTGTCGGACGTAATGCACCCGACGACGGCTGCGAAGCTAGCAGCTCCCCCGGTTGACGGTTTGTCCTCCGCGGCGGCAGTTCCGCCTGCCTACGTCGCGGTTCCGATTGCAGCAGCAAGTCCGCCGACTTCCAGCCAGCCCCAGGCGCCGGCGCTTGCTGCTCAACCGCAAGCGGTTGCCGGACAAGTCAACTGCTCCGAAGTGATTCTCGCCTCGGCAACTTCGCCGGTTTCCGCCGGGCCAATCGCTTCCGCTCCGGCTTCCGCTGCGGTTATCAATCCGACGATCCCTGCGCGGCTGCCGCCGGTCGAATTCGCCGGGTATGTCGCCATGGGCTCCAACCGTCCTTCGGCCATACTGACGGCTCTGCTGCAGGCTCAGATCGAGGAGGCGCCCGGCCCCTCGGAACGGGCCGATATCGAGGCCCGTCGCAGAGCCATGGGTCGCCTGAAAATTCCCAGCCAACTGCCGGGCTCCAGCGCCCCGCCGATCGCGCTGCCTCCCAGCGACTTTGATAATCCGCAACCGAGACGTTCCGTGATCGACAAGCTGTTTCCAAGTCCGGCGGAAGTGCCGCCCATCCCGCGGCCGCCCCTGGGCAACGATGCCCCGCTAATGACGTTGGACCAATTGGAATCGATGGCCACGGCCAACAATCCATTGCTGGTTCAGGCAGCGGGGGATGTGATGGTTGCCCGAGGCGCTGCCATCCAGGCCGGCGTGCATCCGAACCCGGTTGTCGGGTACGAGGCCGACACGGTTGGCTCCTCGTACACCCGCAACTACCAGGGCGTGTTCGGCACTCAGACAATCAAAACGGCCGGCAAGCTTGGCCTGGCGCGAGCCGCCGCGAACATGGGCTTTATGAACGCCGAGATTCAGTTGCGGCAGACTCGCCTCGACGTGCTCACGGTGGTGCGGGCCAATTACTATGCCGTGTTGGTGGCTCAGGAAGGACTCACCATTACCACGGCCTTGGAGCGATTCACTACCGAGGCGTATCGCATCCAAGTCGACAAGCTCAAGGCTGGCGAAGGCACGGGGTATGAGCCGGCTCAGTTGCGCAGCCTGGTGATGCAAGCGCGGGCAGCCGTCATTCAGTCGCAAAATCGCTTCATTTCCGCCTGGAAGCAACTGGCAGCGTCGGTCGGCATTCCCAGCTTGCCGCCGGCTCCGCTCGAAGGACAGGCCGACGTGCCGATGCCGGTGCTTGACTACGAAACGCTACTGGCCAGAGTCTTGAACAACCATCCCGATGTCTTGCAGGCCCGCAACCTGGCCGAACAAGCCAAGCTGAGCCTGCAGCTTGCCCAGGTAACCCCGATTCCCGACTTGCAGCTTTACGGTACGTTCCAAAGGGACTTTACTGCGGCAGGCTTCGAACGCACGTCGTATAACGTGCAGTTTGGGGTGCCGTTGCCCGTGTTTGACCGCAATCAGGGGAACATCGTCAGCGCTCAGGGCCGGCTGCGACGCGCGATTGAGCAGATCCGTGTCACGCGAAATACCTTGTCCACGCAATTTGCCGACGCCTTCGAGCGCTATCAATCCAACCGCGTGCTGGCCGACTACTACAGCGACCAGATCCTGCCGGATTTGGCCCGAGCCTATCGGGGCGTTTACGAGCGACACCAGCAGGAGTCGGCCGAGGTCGGTTTCGGCGACATCATCGTCGCGCAGCAGAACTTGGCGGTTGGGTTGGGTACGTACATCAGCACGCTTGGCTTGCAGTGGACCGCGCTGACCGACATTGCGCAATCTATTGCAACTCGATGATATGCGGAACTTGTTCCAACCCACGCCGCCCGGGCTTTTGCCGCCCGCGGAGCAAGATCAACCGGGCGGACCCAGGAATTGAACGAGACCATGCGCCACCGGCTGTCCAACTTGTGCTTGATCGGGCTATGCCTGCTCGCGGGTACTGCGCAGGCCAGACAGCCGGCCGCCGACCGAATTGCCCCTCGTTGGCGCCGCTGCCAGCGAGTCCCGCGGCACCAGCTGCCAGGTGCCAACGCGGTGCCTTCCAGTCGGGCCAATTGGGCCCTTTATCAAAAGGGGCAAGGGCAGATCTTCAGGCAACAGACTCAGCCGGAAATCGTGCCGCCGACAGGAAATCCTGCGCAATCCGCTCCGCCGTCGACTGGCGGTACGTCGACAGGCACTCCGTCGCCACTGGGCCTCCGCCGGTGGTTCCCACGAATCCGAATGCGAATCCGTTAGCGGCGGCCCCCGCGCTTGAGCCGGCCATGCCTCGTTGGGGGAATTATCTCGACCCTCAGAATGTCCCGGTGGCATTGCCGGCGCTGCAGTATGAAGTCGTCGGACCTCCGCGCGGCATCCTCCAACAGAGCGAAAACCAGGACCAACAGCGAGTCATCGGCGATCCGAGTCCGCTGTTGTACCAAGACTCGCAGATGCTGCAGTCCATCGATCTTTACCGGCCTGACGGTTTGGCGCCGATCGGCGTGTTCAACGACCACACGTTGAACAGCGGTCGGGTGCTGGTCTCCTATCGTTACTTGCAGACTTCGTTCGACGATTTGTATATCAACTCGCACCAGGTGAGCTTTGCCAGCGTACAGGCCAACTACACGTACGTGCCGACGCGTATGCTCCAGGACAGCCAGGTGGCGCTGCTCGAGTATGGCATTACCGACGATTTCACCGTTCACGGCCTACTTGCCGTACCAGCACAACTTGATCGATTACAGTTCGCCTGGTGGCAACATCGCGACCGGATTCACGAACCCCGGCGATATTCGTCTAAACGGGCTTTACGTATTGCGGCGAACCGCGCGGACGCAACAGCACGTGAACCTCGGGATGAGCGTTCCCGTCGGATTGCTCGAGGACGTCTTCAATATGACTCCGTCGCCGACGGTGCCCAACCTGTCGTACCCGCTGCGCACAAGTTCGGGCACGTACGACCTGCTGATGGGCTACACGATCCGCGGCCAATCGGAGAATTGGACGTGGGGAGCGCAGGCGAATGGCACCGTTCGCACGGGCATCAACACGCTCAATTACAAGCTGGGAGACGCGGCAGACCTGACGGCTTGGCTCTCGCGTCGCTGGGGCCGGTTCGTGAGCACGTCGGCGAGGCTTGATGGCCAGATCCAGGGCAACATCATTCGCGACGATTCCCGGCTCAATCCGGCTCAAGCTCCCACGAACGCGCCGAATCATTTCGGCTACGAGCGGCTGAACGCGCTGATCGGGATCAATTTCTATCTGCCCGACGGTCGCTTTCCGGGCCAGCGCCTGTCGGTGGAAGCCGGGCTGCCGATTTACCAGTCGCTGGAAGGGCCCCAGTTGGGTGCGGATTGGATGCTCAACGCGGGCTGGAACATGATCTTCTAGCTGAGCTGCGGCACGAGCGCCGTTAGCGTGCCACGCGCGGCATGTTCAACGCTTACGGCGTTTGTGGCTTGCATCCGCGTTTTCGGCTTGTGCCGCGTCGCGTCCGACGTAAGCGACAGCGTGGTCGAGATGTCGGCGGAAGTTGGCTTCATAGGCGTCGAACAGCACAGACTTGTTGGTGATCACCAACAGGTTCTCGGCGTTGGAATGTTCCGCCGCTTGGTGAAGTTGAAGCTGCCGGTGATGATCGTCCGGCCGTCGATCAGCATGATCTTGTTATGGGCGATGGCGTGCTTGTCGTCGATGTACGTGGGAATGCCCGCGTGCAAGACGAAGTCGGCGGACGAATATTGCTCGGTGCGTTGGCTTTTGTCGAGAATCGCGGTGACTTCCACGCCACGCTCGCGGGCCTCGACCAACGCCTTCGCGATCGGCGCGGAGGTGAAAGAATAAGCTTGCATGAGAATGCTTCGTTCCGGCGCGCTTGATCTCGTCCACAACGGCATTGGTGCAGCCTCCATCCGGCGAGAAGTAGCAGCTGATCCCTTCCTGGTTGTTGTTGCCGGTGCCCAGGCTGTGCTCGCCAAGTGCCGGGCGGGCGGGGCCGACATAGCTTGTTGCCGCGGCAATCGGCCATTCCGAACGTGAGCAACAGACCGCCAATCCAATTTCGCCGATGCATCTCGACCTCCTTGTCGATCGGGCAATTGCGTGGAAATTCGGCGGGATGATATGCGGCCGGGCGGGAGCCGCAAATAGCAGTTCCAAGCCCCTGGCGTCAGACTGGGGATTTTTCGGCCGGTATCGTGGCCGCAGCTACGGCGAACCGTGTGGCACACGCGCGAAGATCGTGGCAAATCGACGCCTACCATGCCCTTCGCGGGGTTCAGAAGCCACATGTCTCACTTTAATCCCCGGCCCAGGCCGCTCGGCGGCGGGGCATGGACAGCATGCGATAAGACTGCATGGGGAGCGGCTGTCCCGTTTTCGCCGGAGAGGCCGTGTGCTCCGTCGATCTGCACCGGCGCATGCGACTCGATTACCGCTTTGACAACGAGCGGGTCGAGAGGATCGACCTCTTCGTGCTGGACAACTTCTTTGGCGGCCTTTTCATGCTGCGCGGGCTTTTCGTGCTTTGCAAGGACTGCCGCAGGGCGCTTTTTTCGGGGCGTTCGCAGGTCGGCGAACCACTGGATGACGTAATAGAACACCGGCGTCAGGAAGATGCCGAACAGCGTCACGCCGAGCATGCCGCCGAAGACGGCCGTGCCCAGCGTGCGGCGCATTTCCGCGCCGGCCCCCTCGGACAACACCAGCGGCACCACGCCCAGGATGAAGGCGAAGGAGGTCATCACGATCGGCCGCAAGCGCAGGTTGCAGGCTTCGAGCGTCGCCTGGTAGCGGGGGACGCCCGCTTCGCGCTGGGCCTTGGCGAATTCGACGATCAGGATCGCGTTCTTGCAAGCCAGGCCGATCAGCACGACGAAGCCGACCTGCGTGAAGATGTTGATGTCCAGCTTGCGCCATCAGCACGGCCGCGATCGAACACAGCAGACACATCGGCACGACCAGGATCACCGCCAGCGGCAGCGACCAGCTTTCGTACTGAGCGGCCAGCACCAGGAACACCAGCACCACGGCCAGCAGGAAGACCAGCATGGCCGTGTTGCCGGTCTGCAACTGCAGCAGGGCCAGCTCGGTCCATTCGTAGCGCATCGACCAGGGGAGTTCGCTGCTGCACCAGGTTTTGCATCACCTCGATCGCCTGGCCGGAGCTGACGCCGGCGCCGGGTTGCCGTTGATGGCCGCGGCGGGATACATGTTGTAGCGCATGATCATGCGCCGGGCCGCTGACCTCGCGCACGGTGGCCAGGGCGGCCAGCGGCACCATCTGGCCGTCTCGTTGCGGATCTTCAGCTGCTTGAGATCTTCGATTTCCTCGCGGTGGCGCTCGTCCGCCTGCACGTTGACCTGCCAGGTGCGGCCGAAGAGGTTGAAATCGTTGACGTACAGCGAGCCGAGTAAACTTGCAGCGTGTTGAACACCTCGCCCATCGACACGCCCATCACCTTGGCGGCGGTGCGGTCGATGTCGAGGTACAGCCAGGGCGTGTTGGCCCGGAAGCTGGTGAACGTGTCGCGCAAGTTCGGGTTCGTCTGCGCAGGTGATCGCGACGTTGTCGGCCACCGCTTGCAGAGAATCGAGCCCCGGTCGCCGCGGTCTTCGATCATGATCTTGAAGCCGCCGGCCGTGCCGAGGCCGTCGACCGGCGGAGCGCTGAAGACGTTGACCATCCCTCGGCGATCTCGTCGCTGAAACTGAGATCTGCAGCTTCGCGGCGATCGCTTCGCCGCCGAGTCCGGGAGCGAGCCGGTGGTGAAATCGTCGAGCATCACGTACATGGCGCCGAAGTTCGGCGCGTTGGCGTTGAGCAGGATCGACTGGCCGGCGATGGCCACGGTGTGGTTCACGCCCGGCGTGTTATTCGCGATCTCGTCGAGCCGACGCATGACCTCCTGGGTCCGCTCGACGCGACGACGAGTCGGGCAACTGCACGTTGACCAGCAGATAGCCCTTGTCCTGCGACGGAATGAACCCCTTGGGCGTGCTGGAGAAGCCCTGTAGGTCAGGTACAGCAGGCCGCCGTAGAGCAGCAGCACGATCACGCTCACCCGCAGCGACAGGCCGACGATGCGCGTATAGAGGTTGGCCGTGAGGTCGAAGCCATGATTGAAGATGCGGAAGAACAAGCCGAGCACGCGATTCAACGGCCAACTCAGCGATCAGGCCCGCCAACGCCGCCCAGCAAGCGGCAGCAGCCACGAACCGCCGATGGCGACCATCTGCGGCGGCAAGCGATCGGCACAAGCAGCCGCGCCAAATTGCCAGGCGCAGCGCCAGCCGCCGGCCATCACGAACGCCAGGAAGCGGCAAGGGGCGGGGCCGTCCCTTTTCGCGCGGCCGCAGCAACAGGGCCGTCAGAGCCGGGCTGAGCGTCAGCGAGTTGAAAGCCGAGATCACCGTCGACACCGCGATGGTCAGGGCGAACTGCCGGAAGAACTGCCCGGTGATGCCGGTGATGAACGCGCAGGGCACGAACACGGCCGTCAGCACCAGCCCGACCGCGATGACCGGCCCGGACACCTGCTCCATGGCCTGCATGGTCGCGTCGCGCGGGGACAAGCCGTGTTCGATGTGATGCTCGACCGCTTCGACGACCACGATGGCGTCGTCCACCACGATGCCGATCGCCAGCACCAGGCCGAACAGCGTCAGGTTGTTGAGGCTGAAGCCCATGCTGGCCATGACGGCGAACGTGCCGATGATGGCCACCGGCACGGCCACCAGCGGAATGATGGCCGACCGCCAGTTCTGCAGGAACACCAGCACCACGATGGCCACCAGGATCA
Organism: uncultured Planctomycetia bacterium; assembly: GCA_963807715.1. GTDB lineage: Bacteria > Planctomycetota > Planctomycetia > Pirellulales > PALSA-1355 > CAWECK01. The sequence goes on along the minus strand of CAWECK010000001.1, from coordinate 224,872 downwards.
CCGCGTCGCGCAGGGTCTTGAACACTTCGTTGATCGATTCGTTGATGAACGGCGTGGTGTCGTAGACGATCGAATAATCGACGCCCGCCGGGAAAGCGGTCTTCGAGTTCTTCGATCTTTTGCCGCACGCGGTCGGCCGTGTCGAGGGCGTTGGAGCCGGGCAATTGATAGATCGACAGGGCCACCGACGGCTGGCCGTCGAGCGTGCAGGTTTGGTCGTAGCCCTGGGCGCCCAGCTCGATGCGGGCCACGTCGCGCACGCGGACGATGCGGCCGTCGGCGTCGGTCTTGAGGATCATGTCGGCGAACTGCTCGGGATCGACCAGCCGGCCCAGCGTGCTCATCGTGTAGTTGAAAGACCTGGCCCGTCGGCGACCGGCGGCTGGCCGATCTGGCCGGCGGCCACCTGCGTGTTCTGCTGCTCGATCGGCCCGCACCACGTCGGTCGCGGTCAGGTTGCGGGACAGCCATCTTCTCCGGGTCGAGCCAGAGCCGCATGCTGTAATCGCGCTGGCCGAGATAGGTGATGTCGCCGACGCCCGGCAGCCGCGACAGTTCGTCCTTGAGCTGGATCGTGGCGTAGTTGCTCAGGTACAAGATTGTCGCGCGTGCCGTCGGGCGAATACAGGTTGACGATCATCAGCACGCTGGGCGACTTCTTCTTGACCGTCACGCCGCGTGCGCTTGACCAGGTCGGGCAGGATCGGCTGGGCCAGGGACACGCGGTTCTGCACCAGCACCTGGGCCATGTTCAGGTCGACGCCGTTCTGGAACGTGACCGTCAGCGTGTAGGTGCCGTCGTTGGTGCACTGCGACGACATGTACATCATGCTCTCGACGCCGTTGACCTGCTGCTCGATCGGGGCGGCCACGGTGTCGGCCACCACCTGGGCGTTGGCGCCGGGATAGACGCCGAGACTTCGACCGTCGGCGGCGTGATCTCCGGATACTGCGCGACCGGCAGCGTGAACACGGCGATGCCGCCGGCCAGCGTGATGACGATCGACAGCACCGAGGCGAAGATCGGCCGATCGATGAAGAAGTTGGAGAACACTAGGGAGCCTCAGGATTGTTCGACAGGTTCGCGTTCGGGCTGCGCGTCCAGCTTCGGCCGGCGAGTCGTCTGGCGGACGCCTCGCAGCAGCGGGCGGATGGTCAAAGCCAGAGAAAGTTGGTTCAGCCGCTGCATCCAGTGCGAAGTGAACAACCGGGTATGGGTAAGCCAATCGATGGTGTAGAAAAACACGGGCGTCAGGACGAGGCCGAACAGCGTCACGCCCAGCATGCCGCTGAACACGGCCACTCCCAGCGTGCGTCGCATTTCGGCCCCGGCTCCGTGCGAGACGATCAACGGCACATACCCCCAGGATGAACGCCAGGCTGGTCATCATGATCGGCCGCAACCGCAGCCGGCAGGCGTCGAGCGTGGCTTCTCGCGCCGAGCGGCCGGCCACTCGTTCCTGCTTGGCGAATTCGACGATCAGGATGGCGTTCTTGCTCGCCAGGCCGACCAGCACGACGAAGCCGATCTGCGTGAAAATGTTGATGTCCATGCCGGCAAGTAATTCACGCCGATGATCGCGCTCAGCAGACACATCGGCACGACCAGAATGATCGCCAGCGGCAGCGACCAGCTTTCGTACTGCGCCGCCAGCACCAGAAAGACCATGACCACGGCGAAGGCGAAGATGATCATGGCCGTGTTGGCGGCCATCAGTTCCAGGTACGACATTTCGGTCCATTCGAACGCCATCGATTGCGGCAGTTCATCGCGGGCCAACTGGACCATGCGTTTGATCGCATCGCCGGAACTGACGCCGGGACCGGCCGCGCCGTTGATCGAGGCGGCGGGGTACATGTTGTAGCGATTCAGCACCAGCGGCCCGTTGACTTCCTGAACATCGCACAGCGAGCCCAGCGGCACCATCTGGCCGGTTTGGTTGCGCACCTTGAGCTTGGGCAGATCTTCGAGCTGATCGCGGAAACGGTGATCGGCCTGCACGATGACCTGCCAGGTGCGGCCGAAGAGGTTGAAGTCGTTGACGTACAGCGAGCCTTCGTAGATTTGCAGCGTGTCGGCGAAATCCTTCAGGTTGACCCCCTTGGTCATGCACTCGCGGCGATTCGGCTCGATGTGAAGTTGCGGCACGTTGGCGCGAAATGCCGAAAACACGTTCATCAGCCCTGGCGTTTGTTGGGCCTTGGCGACCAGGGCCTCGGTTTGCGATTGCAATGCGGTCAGGCCGTCGTCTCCGCGGTCTTCGATCATAATGGCCCAGCCGCCTGCACGGCCCACGCCGCGCACCGGCGGCGGCGGAAAAACTCGGATTTCGCGCCGATGACCCGGCCGAAGGCTCCGCGCATTCGGTTGGCGATCGGCGTCGCTGGAAAGATCGGGGGACCGGCGGAGCGAATAATCCTTGAGGCCCAGGAACATCGTGGCGAAATTCGACCCGATGGCGCTGAGCACGAACGACTGACCGCCGATCGCGGTGGTAAACCGGATGCCGGGCTCCTGGGCCGTGATGCCTTCGATTTGCTTCAGCACCTCGTCGGTCATTTCGGCCGAATAGGAGTCGGGCAACTGCACGTCAACCAGCAGATAGCCCATGTCTTGCGAGGGAATGAATCCCTTCGGCGTTTCGACGAACCGCTGGTAGGTCAGGTAGACCAGTCCCACGTAGAGAACCAGTACGATCACGCTGCCGCGCAGGAACAGGCCGACAAGTCGTGTATAGATGCTGGTCGCGAGTCCGAATGCCGCGTTGAATAGTCGGAACGCCAGGCCCAATAGTCGATTGAGCCAATAGCCCAGGATCCAACTAGCGGCCGCTGCCGCCAGCAGCGCGGCTCCGATGGCGATCCATTGCGCCGCGGCGAGATTAGCCGCAGCAAGGGGTTGCTGGCTGACGAAATCTCGAATTGGATGGGTACCCCATTGCCAAGTCGCCCAGGCTGCCAGCCAGCACAAAGGCCAGCCGCGGTAATGGCGGAGCCGCTTGTTTATCGCTCGGTCGCAACAGCACGGCCGTCAGCGCGGGACTAAGGGTCAGCGAATTGAACGCCGAGATGATCGTCGACACCGCGATGGTCAGCGCGAACTGGCGAAAGAAAACTCCCGTGATGCCGCTGATGAACGCACAGGGAACGAACACGGCACTGAGCACCAGCCCCACGGCGATGACCGGACCGGAAACCTGCTCCATGGCCAGGATCGTCGCTTCGCGCGGAGCGAGCCCATGCTCGATGTGATGCTCGACCGCCTCGACCACCACGATGGCGTCGTCGACCACGATGCCGATGGCCAGCACCAGGCCGAACAGCGTCAGGTTGTTCAGGCTGAAGCCCATCACTGCCATGACGGCGAACGTGCCGACGATGGCCACCGGCACCGCGACCAGCGGAATGATCGAAGACCGCCAGTTTTGCAGGAACACCAGCACCACGATGGCCACCAGGACGATGGCGTCGATCAGGGCTTTGAACACCTCGTGGATCGACTCGCGGGTATAGGGCGTCGTGTCGAAGGCCACCGTGTAATCGAGCCCCGTGGGAAAGCTCTTCTTCAGTTCGTCCATTTTGACCAAGATGGCGTCGTGCACATCGAGCGCGTTGGCGTCGGGCAACTGGAAAATCGCCAGGAAGATCGTCTGCTGCCCGGCGAAGCGGACGCTGGTGTCCTCGATTCTTGCGACCGAGTTCGACGCGGGCCACGTCTTTGAGCCGCGCAGACGCGGCCGTCGCGCGTGGTCTTGAGGACGATGTTCTCGAACTGCTCGACTTCCGACAGCCGGCCCAAGGTCGACATCGTCATTTCGAACGCCCGATGTTCTTCGACCGGCTGCCGCCCGATGACGCCGGTTGCCACCTGGGCGTTTTGCTCGCGAATGGCCTGGGCCACGTCGGAGGCCGACATGCTGCGGGTGGCCAGCTTATCCGGATCGACCCAGATCCGCATGCTGTAGTCGCGCTGGCCCAGCAATAGCACGTCGGCGACGCCCGGCATGCGCGCCAGTTCGTCCTTGATTTGCAGCACCGCGTAATTGCTGAGATAGAGCTGGTCGTATGTGTCGTCCGGCGAAGTGACCGCCATGCCCATCAAGATGTCGGGGGGCTGTTTCTTGGCGGTGACGCCGGTCTGCTTGATGACGTCGGGCAACGCCGGAATCGCCAGGCTGACGCGATTCTGCACCAGCACCTGGGCCATGTTCAGATTGACGCCCGGCTTGAACGTCACGGTGAGGTTGTAAGTGCCGTCGTTCGTGCATTGCGACGACATGTACATGATGCCTTCGACGCCGTTGACCTGCTGCTCGATCGGCGCGGCGACCGATTTGGCCACGTCAATCGCGCTGGCGCCTGGGTAGTTGCACTGCACCCGCACCGTGGGAGGCGAGATCAGCGGAAACTGCGCCAACGGCAGCGTGAACACGGCAACGCCGCCGGCCAAGGTGATCACAATGGAGAGCACCGAGGCGAAGATCGGCCGGTCGATGAAGAATCGCGAAAACACGGCGTACCTGAATGCTGAATTTTGAATGCAGAATTCGGAAATTCAGCATTCCGAATTCCCCATTCCGAATTCTCTTACTTCCCCTTGGCCATCGCAGTTTCCGTCGCTTCTTCGCTTAGCTTCGCCGCCAGGCCGCCGGGCATTTCGACCAGCTTCGGCCTAACCTCCGTGCCCGGGCGGACCCGTTGCAGGCCATTGACCACGATTCGGTCGTCGGGCGAGATTCCCTTGACCACGACCCGCTGGCCGTTATAAGCGCGGCCGAGCTTTACCGGGCGGTAGTCCACCTTGTTGTCCTGCTCGACTACGTAAACGAACTTTCGTCCCTGGTCGGTGCCGACGGCCTGTTCGGCGATCAGCACGGCTTGATAGGACTGGCCGATCGGCAGCCGGACGCGGACGAACAGTCCGGGCGCCAGCATGTGATCGGCATTGTGGAAAATGCCCCGTACACGCAGCGTGCCCGTGCTGGCATCGACCCGGTTGTCCTCGAAGTTGATTTGGCCTTGATGCGGATACCCCTCTTCGTCGGCCAGCGCCATGAACACCGGCACGTCGGACAGATCTTTGTTGATCTTGCCTTCCTGCGCCCAGCGCTGCAGCCGCAGCATGGTTCGCTCGTCGACGTCGAAATACGCATACATCGGATCCTGGGTGACGATGGTCGAAAGCAGCGTGTCGTCGGCCTTCACCATGTTGCCCGGGTCGATTGCGCCGCGGCTCATGCGGCCTTTAACCGGCGAAGTGACCCTGCAAAAGCTAAGGCTCAGCTTGGCCGTGTCGCGCTGGGCCTTGGCCACGTCCATCGCCGCGGCTCCTTCGGCTCGGTCGCCGGCCACTTTGTCGAACTCTTGCGGGCTGAGGGCCTTGGTGGCCGTAAGGTTGACCGATCGGTTGTAGTCCAGGTCCAGGCGTTTCAGGTGGGCCTCGGCCTGGTGCAAGTTTGCCTCCGCACGTGCAAGCTCGGCCAGATACGGCCGGGCATCGATTTCGAAGAGCAGGTCTCCTTCTTCGACCTCGCTCCCTTCTTTGAAATTGCGCTTGGCGAGATATCCCGTGACCCGAGCCCGAATATCCACGGTCCGCACAGCCTCGGTGCGTCCGGTGAAGTCTTCGAAGTCCGTGATCTCGCCGGTTACCGGCGTGCTGATCATCACCTCGGGGGTCGGCGGCGGCGGTGGCGGCGCGGGTAGAGGCGGCCGCTCACAACCGACGATGCCGGCCGCCAAAGGCAGCAACAGCGCCAGCCAGACATGCTTGAGCAAGTGTGCCATTGGTGAGGGGCCTGCGAGTGTTATTGCTGTCATCAATGGACTGTGGTTATTTCTGCCATCAATCTGTCATTCAACCGACGGTCGCTTCACGGAGACTCCCCGATTATCCGGACTTTCCGTTTTCCAGGCCTAGAGGACTCGGCTGGTTCGCGGTGGGTTCGGGCTCACCCATGCCATTCTCGTAGCGGCATCGCTCGTCCGTCGTGAGCAGCCCACAAAACAGCACGTCAATTATGTCTTGAGCCTGAACGTCGACAGCTTTTTGCTGACCGGCGAAATAGTTTGTGAAGATCGTTCCATACAGCAAATCACTGACGACGTCCGTGATCCGCTGCACGGGGATATCGCGTACTCGACCGGCGGCGATCAAGCCGCGATACAAAGCCCGCCAGCGCTCGACATTCACTTCTCGATGTTCCTGAAACGTGGGCTTCTTGCGGTCTTTGAACTGGGCCCGTTCCTGGATGAGCAGTTCCACGTACTCCGGGTGCTCGCCGAAAAAGCGCAGGAATGTGCGGATGCCCGTAAAAATGCGCAGGAGTGGATCCTCGATTGGGTCGATCCGTGCCAGGACCAGTTCCAGCATCTTCCGCATGACCCGATCGACTGCGGCCAGAAACAGCTCTCGCTTGCTGGGAAAGTAGCGGTAGATCGTCCCTTTTCCGACGCCGAGCTCTTCGGCCAACAACTGGGTGTCGGTATCCGAATAACCATGCTGGGCAAACAACCGGATGGCCACTTCCAGGATTTCTTCCTGGCGGCTGGCCCAAAGGGCTTTGCTGCCGGGGCGCGGCGGCTTGGGAACGATGGCACACATAGAGTTAACTCGACAGGAAGTGGGCGGACTGACTCGTCAGTCAGTCTCAACATTAATACCCAGACAGCAGTGTGCTGTCAAGACAAGCTGGGCCAGATAGGGGGGAAGTCAGGACAGCCCGGTTTTGCCGCAAGCTGCTCGTAGGGCCAGTCATGCCGGCCGAAATTATGCAAGAAACTTGCCGCTGTAGGGTCAACGCCAGCGTCAGGAATCCGGACGCTGGCGCATCCGGCTCGGGCCAGTTACCCAGTCACTTCGCCGCCCCGTCATCCTCCAGCCGCGGCGTGAGGACGATTCGCACTCGGGTGCCACGCGGCGGAATGTGATCGGTGAAAGCCTCGAAGAGCAATTCCTGGTTCGCCTGGCTGCTCTCGACCGGCAAATCGAGCATCGCGCCGGGAAAATTCGACACGCAAATAAAATCACCCCCCTCGGCCAGGTAGTTTTTCTGCCCGGTCGTTTCATCCGTCCAAAATCCGCTGCCGGCAAACACCCAGGTGGATTCCAACGCTTTCTGGGTATGAGCGTCGCGCACCCACTGCTGGGCTCGCTCCCGTTGGACCGTCCCCCTTTCGTCGGTCCAAACTAGGGTAATGTCGACCGGTGTCCCGGTGGCCGGACGATATTCCGGTTGGAAGCGGGCCGGCGACCCCGGCTTGGCTCCCACGGCCAGTAGCCCCGCATGCACGATGAAGGCCTTGGTGTCGACGAACACCACCGACTCGTGCTCCTTCGTCCCCTTCAGGCAAGCGAACATCTCGAGGTTCCCCTGCCGCAAGCAGACGGTGCCATCCATCACGACCCGCTTCTTCTTGGGATCGATCCACACATCGTACTCGGGCGACAGCCGCTTCATGCCCGGCGGATCCTTTGAAAGGGGCTTCCTGACAGGCAAAGCCGGGGCAGAATCCCCCTGGCCGGCGCTTCCCTCGGGCGCTCCTCCGGAGCGGCAGTTGTCGGGCTGGTGCGCGGATTCCGCGGGGGCCGCTTGCGGGTTTCGGGGCGCCGGCGGGAGCATCTTCAGCCGGCGCTTGGGCGGCCCTGAGAACCAATACGAAGGAAGTGATCGCAAATAGCAGCCCGGCAGCCGAAACGATGCGTCGCGTCATGGAAGCCATCCTTGCAGGATCGCGGTACCTATTCCCCATTTCACCACGTTGTTAAGATACTCGCTTATTACCGGCAGGTCCAACCTAAGAAATTTCTGGTTAGCCGCCGCCCAATTTTCAACGGACGGCTGCGGGCGTTGCTCATCCAAGGACGAAGGATCTCTATGACCGCGAGTGTGACTACGACCGAGTTGAATGGGGCAGCGATCAGGCCGCCGTTGGGCACCGCCGCAGAGGACCTGTGGAGCGAATCGGCTCCTCGCAAATTGCGGAAAGCCTATCCGGCGCGATGCGAAGCTTGGCTGGCGAGCCTGGACCGAACATCTGACGAAGCGCCGCCAGAGGGCGCCGCTGGCTGACTTGCTGCCGGGCCGGGTCTCGCCCTTGACCTGGGCTTTGCCTGACAAATGGCGAGAGTCGCGCACCGCGCAGTTAATCGATCAGTTATGGAAACTCGAACGTGGCTCAACCAAGCGGAATGTGGGGTCCGTTCCCATCGCCGACGAACTCAATGCCTGGCTGGCGGAGGCCGAAACCGGCACCGCCACCACGAGCACCGGGGCCATGGCCTACGCCCTCGAGGCGCTCGCCTGGTGCCGGGCATTGCCCCGCTTGGCGGCACTGGTGACGGAATCTCAGTGGTGGCAACTGTGGCAGCATCTGGCGTCGGCGGCCAGCGATTCGCGGCCAGGCGGCGCGCCGGCAGAGTCAACGCCCGAACAAATCGTGATCGGGCAGATGCTCTCTTGTGAATTGCCGCTGTGTCTGGCGCATCAGTTTCCCGAACTGGCCGCCAGCATGGAATTGGCCGCCATCGGTCACCGTGCCGCGGAAAAAAGCCTGCCGGAGCTGGTGCCGAGAGCTGGACTGGCGCAGGCCCGGCTGTGGCACGTGTTCCGACCGCTCTTAGCTTGCTGGACCCGCGCCTTGACGGTGGCCAGCGACCCGGATGCACGCCGCAAAGGTTCTGCGGCGTTTGCGTTGCCGTCCGAATTTGCGGACTTCGTGGCGACCTCATGGCGGCTGTGTCGGGCTGACGGCAGCCAGATGCTCCTGTCGGACGCCGCCGGAGCATGGAATCGGCATTTGTTTGCGGCTGCGAATCGCCTGGTTGCCGATGCCGACGCGGACGTCGACATCGCCGCGATTTGCCGACTTGCGGCACCGGCTGGCAAATCTGGCGCGCCAACGGGCCGCGCGCGAACGGGCGCCATCCCCTGCCGCGCATGCGGATCAGGCCGAGTGCGCCGTGTTGCGCAGCGGATGGCAGCGCTCCGACGTTCGGCTGGCGTGTACCTACGCCGATAAGCAAGTGCAACTCGAACTGGGCGTCGGACGCGACACGCTGATCAGCGGCGCGTGGGAGTTGAACTGCGCGGATCGATGGCCGTGCGGCTCAATTGGAGTCCACGTGGGACGAAGTTTGCTGGTTTTCGGACGACGACGTTGATTACCTCGAAATCGAAGCCCAACTTACCGACGGACTGCGCGTCCAGAGGCAAATTTTGCTGGCCCGCGAGGACCGTTTCCTGTTTCTGGCCGACGCGGTCCTGTGCGGCACTGCGGCCCCGCTTGAATACTCGGGCGTGCTCCCCTTGGCCGGCTGGGTGGGCTGGGATCCGGCAGCGGAAACCTGCGAGTCGTTTCTGACCGTAGGGAAGCCCCGGGCTGGGATCGTGCCTCGGGCACTCGTCTTGCCGCTGGCCCTGCCTGAATGGCGCAGCGCAGCGCGGTCCGGCAGCCTGGCCCGCACCGCGGCCGGCATGGAACTGCGGCAAGCGGTGCATGGCCGGTCGCTGTTTGCGCCGTTGTTTATCGACTTGGATCGTCGCCGGATACGGAAACCGTTCACCTGGCGTCGGCTCACGGTCGGAGAAGCGCTTAAGGCGCAGCCCAATGACGTGGCGGTAGGTTATCGGGTCGAGATCGCCAAGCAACAGTGGCTCTTCTACCGGTCTCTGATTGCGGGCGGAGTGCGTTCGGTACTCGGGCAGCAGCTCGCGCGCGAATTCATGGTCGCCCGGTTCAAACGGAGCGGAGACGCGGCCCGCCTGCTGGAAATCGAGATGGCATGAACGGCGACAGGGGCGGGAGCGACGAGGGGGGCGGGAGTGAACTGGCGAACCGGCTGGCGGAAAACCTGGCGGACGTCCACTGGCGAATCGCCGCTGCGGCGACAGCCAACGGTCGGCAGCCCGGAGATGTGCGCCTGATTGCGGTGACAAAATATGTTGGCGTGGAAGTGACTCGCGCCTTGATTGCCGCCGGATGCCGAGAGTTGGGCGAAGCACGACCCCAAGACCTGTGGTCGAAGGGTGCGGCTTTGGCGGACAGTCCCGTCGAGTGGCACCTGGTTGGGCACTTGCAACGCAATAAAATTCGCCGCACATTGCCGCTGGTGAGTCTGTTCCATTCCGTCGATAGCCTGCGGCTGCTTGCGGCGCTGGACGCCGAGGCGGCAAGCATGGGCCGTCCGGCTCGCGTATTATTGGAGGTGAACGTTTCCGGGGAAGCGACCAAACACGGATTCGCCGCGGAAGAGTTGCCCGCTGCGCTGGATGCGGCGGGACGATTGGAACATGTTAAGGTGCTGGGGCTGATGGGCATGGCAGGCCTAGAGGGGGGCCTGGGGGCGGCTGAACGTGACTTTGCTCGGTTGCGAGCGCTGCGAGACCGGTTTGCCGCCGATTGTCCGGATAGCATTTCGCTTGGGGAACTGTCGATGGGAATGAGTGGTGATTTCGAGATTGCGATCCGCCACGGGGCCACCCTGGTCCGCGTGGGGTCGGCGCTGTTCGAGGGGCTCGCAGAAGTTTAGCGTCTGCAAGAGCCGGCGCGACTCGATATTTTCTGCAATCAGGGGGAGATTGCTTCATGAGTCAGGGTATGTACGAATACGGCGGCCGCCCGCAGGGATCCGGTATTCCCATGCGGCTGATCCTGGGCGTGATTCTGGCCATCGTGTCGGTAATCAGTTACTACAGCAAGAGCGTTCCGAATCCGATCACCGGCAAGAAGCAGCATATCGACTTATCGGTCAATCAAGAGATCGCCTTGGGCTTGCAGGCCGTGCCGCAGATGGAAGCTCAGTATGGAGGCGAGGTTCGCGATATCGCCGAGCGCGAGCGGGTGCTGCGCGTGGGAAGCCGGTTGGTCGAACGAACCGCAGCCGGCAAAACGCCCTACAAATTCACCTTTCACCTGCTCAACGACGACAAAACGATCAATGCCTTTGCCTTGCCTGGGGGGCAGGTGTTCATGACCAACGCGTTGCTGAAGCGTCTGACCACCGACGGGGAGATCGCCGGCGTCTTGGGGCATGAAATGGGGCACGTCGTCGCCAGGCACGGCGCGGAGCATTTGGCCCAGCAGAAACTCACCCAGGGGTCTGGCCGGCGCGGCCGTGATGGCGACTTCGGATCCGAACGACCCGCAGCATGGTGCCCGCAACGCGGCCATCGCGATGGCTGTGGCACAGTTGGTCGATTTGCGATTCAGCCGCGATGACGAGCTGCAGGCCGATCAATTAGGCGTGCGATTCATGGCCCAGGCCGGCTACGATCCGCGGAGCATGCTGGCGGTGATGAAGATCCTGCAGGACGTGGAAGCTTCGGGACACGCTCCGCCGGAATTCTTCAGCACGCACCCCAACCCGGGCCACCGCATGGAAAGAATCGAGGCCGCGATCCAAAAGACCTTTCCCGATGGTGTACCGCCGGGGCTGGAGAAATAGGGGCGGTGCGCGTCAACGGCTGGATCTTGCCGGGAAATGATCATTCGATCGTTCAGTGGTCTTCGCGCCCCAAAATACAAGGCGCGCGGGTCCGTCTGGGCCTATTTCCGGCCTTTTTTTGATCGGCCGGAAATCAACGCGAATCAACGGAAATGAGGCGTGGGCAGTTTCGCTGTGCCCGTCTGATTCGCGATTATTTCCGGTGCCTTCTACGCAAACCCACGTGGTATTTGGAATTGCAGTTAAATACAATTGTTTGATACAATCGATTGAAACATACGTTTGATATGTTCAGTTGGTTGTCACGCGAGGTGCTGCTCCATGTCCGATGCCGATACAACCCGTGCGAGGATCATTTCTGCGGCCGGCGCTGTCTTTGCGCAGAAGGGCTTTGAGTCGGCGACGGTTCGCGAGATTTGTCAGCTAGCACAGGCCAATCTGGCGGCGATCAATTATCACTTCGGCGACAAGCATCAGCTCTACATCGAGGCCGTGAAGCGGGCGCATGCCTGGAGGGTTGAACAGTCGCCTCTCCCAGATTGGCCGGTCGGACACGCCGCCGGAGTCGAAGCTGCGCGATTTTGTGCGCACTTTGCTGACGCGGATGCTGAGTGAAGACGGCACCACTTGGCATTCCCAGTTGATGCTGCGCGAAATGTCGCGTCCGGATTCGGCCTGCCAGGCCTTGGTCAGCGATTACATTCGGCCCGAGTTCCGGCTCCTGTTGGGGATTCTGGCGGACCTGGTGCCCGCGGAAATGCCGGACGTCCCAGCGGCACTTGATCGCCTTCAGCATTGTCGGCCAGTGTCTGCATTACAAGGTCGCCCAGCCGGTCATTCGCATGCTGGTGCCCGAAGAAGAGTATCGCCGCTTCACGCCGGAGTATCTGGCCCGGCACATCACGGCATTGACGCTGGCCGCCCTGGGCGTTTCGCCGACACTGGACCAGTTGGCGGCGCCAGAACAGGCGATGGCGCAGGCCCCTTAACGTCGCTGAATAAGGAGCACGCGGCATGAGCTGGGTCGCCTTGAAGATGCTCACCGGCAACACCGGGCAAATATATCGGCATCATCCTCGGGCGTGACGTTCGCCTCGCTGCTGATCGCGCAGCAGGGTTCGATCTTCGTCGGCCTGATGTCGTTCACGATCAGCCAGATCAAGGACATCGGCGGGGCCGACATTTGGGTCATGGACCGCAACGTGCAGTTCATCGACGACATCAAGCCGCTGTCGGACAACGATCTCTATCGCATTCGCGGCGTCAAAGGGGTCGATTGGGCCGTGCGGCTGTACAAAGGGATCGAGCGCGGGCGGCTGGCCGACGGCAATTTTCAGCAGATGATCCTGATCGGGCTGGACGACGCCACGCTGGTCGGCGCCCCGCAGGATATCACGCTCGGCAATCTCGAAGACCTGCGCCGCCCCGAGGCGGTGTTCATGGACGAGAACGGCTTCAAGCAGCTTTGGCCGAACGAGCCGTTCCGCCTGGGCAAGCGCTTCGAAATGAACGATCGCCAGGCGACGATCGTGGGCATCTTCAAGGCCCGGCGCACGTTCCAGACCTTTCCGGTGGTCTACACCCGCTACACCCAGGCCACGTCGTTCGCCCCGTCCGAGCGGAAAGTGCTTTCGTTCGTGCTGGCCGATCCGGAGCCCGGCCTCTCGGCCGAAGAGGTTTGCCGGCGGATCAACGCGCAAACCAATCTGCTGGCGCTGACCCGCGAGCAGTTTTCGCAGAAGACGATCATCTATTTCCTGAAGAACACGGGCATTCCGATGAATTTCGGCATCACGGTGCTGCTTGGGCTTCATCGTGGGCACGGCGATCGCCGGGCAGACGTTTTATCTGTTCACGCTGGAAAATCTCAAGCAATTCGGGGCCCTCAAAGCGATGGGGGCCAGCAACCTGACGCTGACGCGGATGGTGCTGTTGCAAGCCGCGGTGGTGGGCTCGATCGGCTATGGGCTGGGGGTGGGCGGTGCGGCACTGTTTGGCGAGCTGACCAAGTCGCAGTCGAAGCTGGCGTTCCTGATGCCCTGGTGGATCCTGGCCGGCACGGGGGTGGCCGTGCTGGTGATTTCCATGCTGGCCAGCCTGTTGTCGATCCGGAAACTGATCGTGCTGGAACCGGCCATTGTGTTCCAAGGATAACTTCGGCCTGGCTCGAAGACGTCGTTTGATGACTGGCGTCCAAAACGCCTGCCCCGTCGATCGTCTGCCGCGGCGTGACCAAGAATTACGGTTCTGGCAACGCCCAGGTGCAGGCGCTGCGCGGTATCGACCTGGATAGTTTATCCGGGCGAGCTGACGCTGTTGGTCGGGCCCAGCGGTTGCGGCAAGACCACGCTGCTGTCGGTGGTGGCCGGCATTCTCGATCCGACGGCCGGCGAAGTGCAGGTGCTGGGAACCGACGTGACTCGGCTGTCGCGCGGCAAGAAGGTGCGATTTCGCCGCGACCACATCGGCTTCATCTTTCAGCAGTTCAATCTGCTGCCGACGCTCACGGCCGCCGAAAACGTCACCATTCCGCTGATCCTGCAAGGGCTGGTCGAAACGCAAGGCACTGGCCAACAGCCGTCGAGCTGTTGGAAAAGATGGACATGGGAGCCCGGGCGCACGCCCTGCCGACGAAACTTTCCGGCGGCCAGCAGCAGCGGGTGGCCATTGCCCGGGCCCTGGTCCATCATCCGCACTTGCTGGTGTGCGACGAGCCGACTTCGGCCCTGGACGCCAAGACGGGGCATACGATCATGGAATTGCTGCGCAGCGTGGCGGTGGAAGGGGATCGGGCCGTGATCATCGTGACGCACGACAGCCGCGTGTTTGATTTTGGCGACCGGATCGCGCAGATGGAAGACGGACGGATTGTGGACGTCGCTCGCGCGCGGCGCCGCGGTCGGAGCAAAGGGAATGTCCGCGGCATGGCCGGAAGTGAAGACTTCCGAGGACGCGCTGCTCGACGGTCCTAGACGATGCCGGGGCTGCCGTTGACCGAAGCAGAGCCGCTGTTGACAGCACCGTTTGAAAACAACGCCTTTTGAAAACAAGGTTGCACAATCACGAAGGGATTACGCCCATGAGCGGGATCTTCACGAAAATTCTGTTGCCCTTGTGCGCCATCGGCCTATTTGCCTTTGCCGTGGTCCATGTGACCAGGGCCCAAAAGCCGGAAGAAAAATCGAAGCCGATGGCCCCACCGCCGCGCAACCCGTTTCCGAACACCGTGGCGGGGGCCGGCATCGTGGAGGCCGAGACGGAGAACATCGCGGTCGGCACGCCGGTGGCCGGAGTGGTGGTGGAGGTCTACGCCAAGGTCGGCGGCAAAGTGAAGCCCGGCACGGAGCTGTTCCGCTTGGACGATCGGGTGCTGCAAGCGGAGCTGATTTATCGCAAAGCCGCCACGGCCGCCGCGCAGGCCGATGTGACGCGCTGGAGCATCAGCCGCGGCCGGAAATGCTGTCGATGATGAAGTCGCAACTGGACGAGGCGCAGGCCAATCTGCTGGACCAACGAGACCAGTTCAATCGCGTTCGCGAGTTGGTGGACAAGAAAGTCTCGACCGACTCCGAACTGGTCACCCGGCAACAGGCGTATCGTGCCGCTCATGCCAAGCAGACCCGTGCGGAAACCGAATACGCGATGACCAAGGCCGGCGCGTGGGAATACGAGCTGCTCGTATCGCGGGCGGCCGTGGCCCAGGCCCGGGCGCAGCAGCAGCAGGTGGAAATGGAACTGGATCGCCTGGTGGTTCGCTCGCTGGTCAGTGGAGAAATCTTGCAGGTGGACGTGCGTCCCGGCGAGTATGTGGGGACGCCAGCCAACAAGGCGCTGGTGGTGATCGGCAACGTCGACCAATTGCACGTGCGAGTCGACGTCGACGAATACGACATTCCGAGATTCCAGAGCGGCGCGTCCGGCCAAGGCGATGCTCAAAGGGCAGTCGAAGTACGAGTTTCCGCTCTCGTTCGTACGGGTCGAACCGTACGTGATTCCGAAGAAGTCGCTCACCGGAGACAATACGGAGCGTGTCGATACCCGGGTGCTGCAAGTCATCTACGCGATCGACCACGACGGACAAAAGTCGAACGGCCAACGGCTGTACGTCGGACAGCAAGTCGATGCGTACATCGACTCGGGCAGCGATGAAACGAATGGAAGCCTCACGGGGCGTTAGGCGTTCCTAGCGGCACCACCGAACGACTTTTACGTGTGTGCCACGCGGAGAGAACCAATCATGCCAACCATCGAGCCGGCCACACTTGCGGACGTTGACCAGTTGGCCGATCTGCTGGTCGTTTTATTTTCGCAAGAGGCCGAATTGACCCCGGATCGAGCCAAGCAATTGCGCGGCTTGCAAACCATCATCGCATCGCCGGAGGTGGGGCAGATCTTCGTGGCGCGTGACGGCGGCCGGGTAGAGGGGGGAGTGTTGGGAATGGTGAGCCTGCTGCGGACCATCAGCACGGCCGAAGGAGGACCTGTCTGCTGGCTGGAGGACATGGTCGTCCGGCCCGACGCTCGCGCCGCGGGCCTCGGCTCCCGGCTGCTCCAGCACGCCATCGACTACGCCCGGTCCAACGGCTTCAAGCGAATCACGCTGCTGACGGACGGCGACAACGAAGAGGCCAGGCGATTTTACCAGCGCCATGGATTTCAGTTGTCAGCCATGGCAACGCTGCGGCTGAATTTGTGATCTTGGCTGAATTCAAATGGCGGGTGCCAAGAAAACGGATCGCAGGAAACAGGCAGCCGGTCAGAGCAGAACTGAGAATCAATGCGAACCCATTTTCAACGAGACATGCCATGTCAGACTCCAAGGAAACGACCGAACTGCTCGGTGTGGTTGGCAAAGTCCTCCTGCGATGCTTCTTACTCGGATACCTGCTGCTCTTGGCGTGGCTTGCCTGTTTCCTGTTTGCACCGGGCCTGATTCATGGAATCGGCAAGTTGTTCGATCTGACGGCCCATGAGGTCAACGTAATCCACTACTGCGGCATGGCATTCGTGAAAAGCTGTGTCCTGCTTTTCTTCTTCCTGCCGTATATCTCGATCCGGCTAGTCTTGAAAAACAGGTCCGGGTGAACGCTCGATAATGGGCAGACGACGCGCGCACGCCTGGCGATTCAACCTCCGCGCCGAGCAGATCGATTCCCAGGGCCACGCATCGCTCGATCCAAAAAAGTTCATCGCAATGGGCCCTGCCGCTTGATCTATTCTTCCCGATACGGTTTGCGATCTTTGAAGAGTGCAATCCGCTGCTTTGCCCGTTCTACGAACTCGGCGTCGTTCGGCTTCAATTCGATGGCCTTGTTCTGATACTTGATGGCCGAATCATAATCTCCATTTTCGGCGTACGCCGCGGCGAGTGTGTCGATACAGCCGGCATCGGCCCAGCCTGTTAATTCGCACGCCTTCGTGGCGTTGGCCACCGCCCGTTCTCCGTTGCGGTAGCGATCGAGAGGACAAGTTGCTCGCAACCATGCCGATGCATTGTAGGCGACGCTGGACTGCGGATCGATTTTCAGAGCACGTTGATAATTGGCGATTGCCTTTTCGTAGTCTTTCTGTTCTTCCCAAGCACTGCCTAATGCACAGTAAGCATCCGAGTTACTCGGATTGAGCCGAATCGCCTGATCGAAGTCAGCAGTCGCTTTGTCGTAGTTTTTCTTGTTTGTCCAGGTAACGCCACGGTTGTAGTAAGCGCTATCGTACTTTGGATCGAGGCGGACCGCCTGATCGTAGTCGGCAATTGCCTTGTCGTATTCCTTCTTGAGATCCCAAACATTGCCACGGTTGTTGTACGCAAGGGCACTGGGGGCAAGCCGCAGCAGCTCGCCGTAGTCGGCGATGGCGAGGTCCAGATCATTCCTTTCACTCCAGACGGCCGCCCGCATTGTTAAAGCCCACACCTTTTGTTGGCCGCGGTTCATCAGGGAGGCGTAATATTCGGGAGATTCGTCAAGCGTAAGGACCTGGTTGCGTTTTACCCAGCCTTTGCGATCATCTCCAACTTGCAGCCAATCGCCGTTGACGTCTTGAACACTATAAGGAATTCGCAAGATCGGCTGATAGGCGTTGGAAATCACGACATATCCTTCTTTCACTTCGGCTTCGAACCTGGGCATGACCTTCACGCCGATCCAAGCTGCACGATCAAGCGGGGGCGATTGGGCCCATGCGGTGCCAGGAGCAATCGCGAGTTCTGCAACGAAGCACACCCAAAAGGCGAACTCGAAACGGCGCATGGCTAACTCCCGTTAGAACCGGATCTTCAATCGGCGAATGCCAACATTTTCAGCAGGCGACGTCGGGCGGTCAAGCAGCGAGTGAGCCAGCGAAAACGCCCCCGCGCGGCGCTTGCTGTTGGCAGATTTGAAAACTTTGCGGTCTTGCAGTCTTTTAGTGCCAATAGTGGGGGGGTATAATCGAGCGACTGCCGAATTCCTGGGACTCCCGTAATGGCCATCGACCTCGAAACCATCGTCAAGCAACTCGAAGACAGCGGCATCGTTGCCGCGGGCAAGCTCAAGGAATTCATCCCGCCCAAGGCGGCCCCGAAGGACGGCGAAGCGCTGCTGCGGGAACTGTACAAACAGAATCTCGTGACCAAGTTCCAGGCCCAGCAATTCGCTCAGGGTCGGGCCAAGGCGCTCGTCCTGGGCAATTACACCATCCTCGACAAAATCGGGGCGGGCGGCATGGGGCAAGTCTTCAAGGCCGAGCATCGCCGCATGAAGCGGACAGTGGCAATCAAGATGTTGCCGCCTGCCGTGACCAAGGATGCGGCGGCAGTGGCCCGGTTCCAGCGAGAAGTCGAAGCTGCCGCCAAGCTACGTCATACGAACATCGTCGCCGCCGACGATGCCGACGAGGCCAACGGCACTCACTTCCTCGTCATGGAATACGTGAACGGAAAGGACCTCTCGGTCCTGGTCAAACAGGACGGGCCGCTTTCGGTCGCCAAGGCTGTTAACTACATCTTGCAAGCTGCCCGTGGCCTGGAATTTGCCCACAAGAGCGGCGTCATTCACCGGGACATCAAGCCGGGCAATCTGTTGCTCGCCTCGGACGGCACCGTCAAGATTCTCGATATGGGGCTGGCCCGGATCGAAGCAGGCGGCGATGCCGCCACGCAAGCCGAACTCACCGGGACCGGGGCCGTGATGGGCACGGTCGATTACATGGCCCCGGAACAGGCCCGCAGCACGCACAAGGCCGATGCCCGGGCCGACATTTATAGCCTGGGTTGCTCGCTCTATTACTTGCTGACCGCTAAGCCGGTGTACGAAGCCGACTCGATCACGTCCAAGCTCATCGCCCACCAGTTTGATCCGATCCCTTTGTTTCAAGAAAAGCGGGACGACGTGCCGGAGGAGGTTCAAGCCGTCTTCGAAAAGATGGTCGCCAAGAAGACCGAAGACCGTTACCAATCGATGACGGAAGTAATCGCCGATCTGGAAAGGTGCAGCAGCGACCAGCCAACGTCCTTCAGCATCCAGCAATCGATCGCCACGAATCTCGATAACAGTGAGATGACTTTTCTCAAGGACCTTCCTGTCCACACGACCATCAAGCCCAATGCCGCCAAGAAGGCGGCAAAGCCCGCTAGCGAAGGAGGATCCAAGAGAAAGAAGCCCAATAACAATAAGGCAATGTGGATCGGTGCGGGAGCGATGGGTTTTCTGGCCGTACTACTGGCGGTGATCGTCATCATCCGAAATCAAAAAGGCGAAGAAATCCGGCGCATTGAATTGCCTGCCGGTCAAACCGCCGAACTGCTGGAGACTGCCACGAAACCGGCGATGGTTTCCAATGCCGCCGGCAAGGTTGATCCGACCAAAGCGGGTAATGCTTCCTCAGCCCAACCCTCTCCCATGAAGGGCGAGGGGGCAAAGGCATTCAGCGACCCGGTCTTTCAGCAATGGATGAAGGACGTGGCCGCCATGCCTGCCGAGAAGCAGGTGGAAGCCGTCGCCAAGAAGTTGATGGAACTCAATCCGGGTTTTGATGGGAAGGTGATTGGGCCCGACGGGAAAGGTACGCCCAAGATCGAAAATGGCGTGGTCACGGAATTTCGGTTTGTCACCGACAATGTGACTGACATTTCGCCGGTGCGGGCGTTGATGGGATTGAAGCGTTTGGTTTGCAGTGGCAGCACCCCACGCAGCGGCAAATTGTCCGACCTTTCGCCGTTGCAAGGAATGCCATTGACGAGCCTGAATTGCAACTTCTCAAAGGTGTCCGACTTGTCACCGCTGCGGGGCATGCCTCTGGCGAACCTGTATTTGCAGGACACGCAGGTATCCGACCTGTCGCCGCTGACGCAAATGAAACTGTCGATTTTGGCTTGCAGTAGTACACAGGTATCCGACTTGTTACCCCTGCAAGGGATGCCGCTGGGAATGCTGATTTGCAACAACACGCCGGTGTCAAACCTCTCGCCGCTGCAAGATTGCAAGGCCCTTAAAACCCTGAACGTCAGTAACAAAAAAGTCAGCCCTGCCGCCGTCGCCGCCCTGCAAAAGGCCCTGCCGAATTGCAAAATCGGATGGGACGATTCGGCCAAGCCGATCACCACGTACAAAGACCCCGCGTTCCAGGCATGGATGAAGGACGTTGCCTCCCTGCCCGCCGAGATGCAGGTGGAGGCCATCGCCAAGAAGTTGGTGCAACTCAATCCGGGGTTTGACGGGAGCGTTACTGGTGTCGATGGGAAAGGCACGCCCAAGATTGTGAACGGCGTGGTGACGGAGCTTTGGTTTGCCACGGATAACGTGACTGATATTTCGCCGGTGCGGGCGTTGGCGGGATTGAAGGAACTGAATTGTAATGGGAGCAGTTCAGGCAAGGGTAAGTTGTCCGACCTGTCGCCGCTCCAAGGGATGCAACTAACGAAGCTGAGTTGTGCCCACACACTGGTCTCCGACTTGTCACCGCTCCAAGGGATGCCGCTGACGAAATTGGTTTGCGGCCCAACGAGGATATCCGATCTATCGCCGCTGAAAGGGATGAAACTGACGCATCTGAGTTGCGAACAAACGCAGATATCCAGCCTGTCACTACTCGAACGGATGCCGTTGACGTTCCTGCGTTGCGGCGCCACGAACATTTCTGACCTTTTGCCGCTCCAAGGAATGAGTCTGACATTCCTGAGTTGCGGTCACACGGAGGTATCCGATCTCTCGCCGCTACGAGGCATGCCTCTGACGAGCCTGGAGTGCTACGTTACCCAGGTATCTGACCTTTCGCCGCTCCATGGGATGAAGTTAAGTAATGTTACCTTCACGCCCAAGAACATCACCAAGGGGCTGGACGTAATTCGCCACATGACCAGCCTCAAATCTATCGCTCTTGACAGCGCTGACAATAATAAGTTCCCGCCCGATGAGTTCTGGAAGAAATACGACGCCGGCGAGTTCGGCAAACCGATCAACGACCCCGCCAAGCCGCAGACGCCTTAGAAATCCGTTCCCAGCACTAAGGCCGATAGTTGTAGGTCAGGCACCCCCGTGCCTGACATTGGTGCGAGAGCGCGTCATGCGCCGGCATTGCCAGTCCAATCCTCCCCTCTGCCGTCGCCCAGTTAAGAAATGTCAGGCACGGGAGTGCCTGACCTACGGGCTACGGGCCCCATGCATAAAGCGACTAAGTGCTTATCTCTCACCCGGCGCCGGCGGACCAGGGGCGGGCCGTTGGGGAGCGGCCGGTGGAGGAGCTGCCGGACCTGGCCCCGGCGGCTTGGGAGTGACGTTTTCCACGGGCTTGCCACCGGCCTTATCGTCGCGCTTGTTGTCTAACGGCTTATCGTCGCCGCCGACCTTGCCGAAGCCAGGAATCGTGAACGAGGGAAGCGACGGGAAGGACGGCAGTGCCGGCAGTTCTACGCCCGCCGTGTGGGTCAGGGCCGGCAGATCGATTTCGGCGTGCGCGACCAGTTGCGTCGGCTGCATGAGCACGTCGGCGTTCATCCCGCGGAACCATTTGAGCGCCGGGAACTGGTAGCCGGTCGGCATGCTGCCGGTGCCCTGGAAACGAGGGTCGTTCGTCACGGTCGACATCCACAGGGCTCGCCCCGTGTGAGTCGGAAGCAGCTCGTATTTGCCTCCCAACGGGTCGACGAGTTTGGCGTCCAACAGGCTTTCGGCAATGGCCAGGTCCTGTTTCGGCGGGATGTGCAATTGTTCGGTAAAGGAATTGATATAGCGGGCAATGCCTTGTGCGCTCCGCAGCGCTCGGCGGTAGCCAAAGCTGTTGACCTTGGTGGCCAGCGTGGACGTGGTAAGGTCCTCGGAGCGAAGCCAGACCTGCGCCGGGCGGCTCGTGGTCTCGAACCGCAATTGCGGCGCGACTTCTTCCAACACCTCGGGATGAAACGACATGAGGGTGAATTGGCCGTAGATGCGCTCCCATTGGCCGAGCAACAGCCGGGCAAAGCCGTTGGCGTCGGGCTGAACACTCGCGTTCGCCCCAAGCATGCTCAACAGTCCCGGCTCAGGCCAGGCTCCGATATAGCCGCGGGCATTCCAATCCTTGAAGAGCATCGCGCCGATGCCGCTGGTTCCGAATGCCGGGTCGGCGTCGCGCAGGGCGCCGAACAGGAAGTGTTCGCCCGCGTTGGACTGTGCTCCTCCCCGCACCGAAGCTTGCGCCGAGATCAGGTCGCCCGGCACGAGTGCCAGGCGCTTCTGGCTCGCCGGACCGAGCCATTTGGAGAGGGTTTGGAAATGCTTATCGGAAAACGGAGCGGCCTGCGCATCGACCGTCACCCGTTCCAGCCCCTCGGAGGGACCGGCTTGTCGCCGCACACACACCAGCACAGGGTCCATCTGTTGCCAATCGCCGGCATAGGCAGCTTGGAAGCGGTCGAGCGAGCGGGACTCCGAGGCGGTAATGTTTTGAATCGCCACGTCGGGCACCGGCAGGAACGTGCCCCGCCGGCCGCGCAGCGAGTCGAGCATCCCGTCCTTGGTTTCCACTAGCCGGCTGCCGTCGGCCCGTTGTCCGAAGCCGGCCGGCAGCAGGTTTGCCATGACCAGTTGTTCGATCGAATCGCTGGTCACCCCCTCGGCCCCGGCAGCCAAGCGGGCCAGTTGTAGCAGTTGCATCTCCGACACCGACCGGAGACGGCGCACCATTTCGATCTGATATTGAGGACCGAGCAGGTTGCGCTGGAATGCCTCGGAAAGGTAAATGAACGCCGTCTGATCGCTTTCGGGCGGCACGATTTGCCGGGCATAGCGGAACTCGGCCGATTGACCGAGGGCCCGCTGGCCTTTACCGGTCTCGACAAACCGCTCGGCGATATAGCGACTGGTGGTCACCAGGTAGTATTCGCCGTCATGCACAAAAAACGAGCGAATGCGATTGTCCGGCGTCGACAGAAACGAGGCGGTGACGTTGCCCAGCTTGATCTTTTCTTCCTTGGCGCTTGGTTCGCGTTTCATCGCCTCGGTTCGCTGCTGAGACATATCGAAGTTGAATGCCAGGTTGTTCTTTGCGCGGAACAGGATCCCGAGCGCAGCCCCTTCGCCTTGGAAGGTGTCGGTGCCGATTAAAGCGACGTCGTCGATCACTTGCGGGCCGAGGATTGGAGCCAGGGCACCGCGGTGGGCGAAAACTGATTTTCCATCCGGGCGTTCGCGCCGACGTCGATGGCGCGTTCGAAGAGGAAATTTCCCAGGTCGCCACCGACAGACTCCAGCCGCTGCTGCAGCCAAAGAAAATTCGGGAAATTGCCGAACCGAACGTACAAGCATTCCTCCGGCACGCGCATGGCAATGGGCTCGATCGTCACGTTCGCGGCAGCCGGTTGTTCCGGCAAAGCGACAGCCGGCGCCGCGGGTTTCGGCGGCAACGGCAAGTTGGCCGGTTCGTTCCCGTCGCTCAAGCCGGCCAGCGTCTCTTGCATGATCGAGTCGCGTATCGAATCGCTCCCCAGCAGCAGGCCCAGGGCCTGCGTGATCCCGCTGCGCTGCTGCTGAAGTTTCAACGGATCGGTCGCGGGCAGATTGAGGCGACGACCCAACATGGCCGTCAAGTAAGTTCGCACGACCGGCGGGCCGCTGTCGTTGGAAACTAGCGAGTTGCCCTTGGCGGAATACTCGCGCCACCAGGCTCGCAACAGCCGGTCGTAAGCGGCGGCATCGACTTTCGGCTGCACGACGCTGGCCAAAGGCTGCGTCAGCTCCAGCGGCTCCGGACCTTGGAATAGAAAGTAGATGGTGGTTGCCCGTTGGGGCAGGGAGATGAATTCACGGATCACTTGCTTCACGGGAGCAAATTCGTAGGCCGGATAGAGGACGCGGCCCCTCCGGTCGCTCACGGCGGCAAGGGTCTGAACGTCACTGTCCATCGTCGCGCTTCCCAGCGGCACGGTAATGCGGCCCACGCCGAAAGGCTGGCCGGCCACGGTTTCGACTTCCAGTCGCGGATTCAAGGCCTGCTGGATGAGGGGCCGCTGCAAGAGTTGTTGGAGCCGCGGCCTTTGGGCGCTGGCGTCGCGGCCGGACGCAATCAGCAGTGCCGACGCCGTGGTGCAGGCGAGCAGGGATATCGCCCAGAAGGCCAATCGCTTGGGATTTCGCATTGCGGTTCGCATGGCTTTACCTTGATCTGGCATTGTGTGATCCGGCACTGTGTCTTGATCCGGCATTGCGGGGTACTGGTCAGCAACTCGCCGCGAATGAATCCGATCCTCTTGTAGTTATTGTCCGGGGACGGGATCGCGGGGGCAAGCCGCTCAAGCGGGGCGATGCAGTAGTGTGGGCTAATGCGGTAGTTTGGCCGCACCTGACTGCGGGCCATAACGAGATTGCGCGGCCATCTTCGCATGGCCCGTCGGCTACTAAAAGCGAGTCCCTTTGCGGCTTTGTATCGCGCGAAGGGAAAGGGCATTTAACCGAAGATGCGATCGCGGAGGGCCTTGTTATAGGCCAACTTCTCCTGGCGCGACATCTGAGAGAAGTCCGGCTTTCCATCAGCGACGGCGGCGTTTGCGGCTGCCGGAGTTCCATTGGACGAAATGGGCTCAGCCGTTGCTTGCGCCCGGCAGGATGCTGGCAGTGGCATTCCGCGGGCGAAGCCGAGTGTCCATGGCCGGTCGAGTCCGCCGAACTGGATGACTTGTCGTGGCAGCCACAACTTCCGGCGGCAGCGCCAACCGCAGATGTTTTTTCCTTGGAAACATCTGCCGGCACGCTCGCGCTCGAGGAACCGCCGTAGCTCATCACTCCGGTCTGCAACGTCATGTCATCCGCCAGCGATCGCAACGGCTTGATGTTCAGCTTCTGTAGCACGCTATGATAGGCCCGCACGGCTTCTTCCGGACTGATCTGGCCGTCGGCAATCCGGCGCAGAAATTCAATGAACGCCAGTTGGCATTCCGAGCTATTGATCTTGCGGCCGAAGAGGGCGGCGCGGGCGCCGTATTCTGCCGCCTCGGACAGGAGCTTAAAGGCGTCGTAGGTGGTGCCGGCCCCGCCTCCCAGGATGCCAACCACCAGATGCGGATCGTAGGCCACGAGCTCTTCCATCGCTCGCGGGCCATGATAGACGATTTTCAGAAAGACCGGGCGGCCCGGACCCGCCACGCCGGCCAAGGTGCGCGCGATGATGTCGTTAATGAATCGGCCCGTATCGTCGCCGGCGAGCCCCTGCGGCGCGTTGGGGTCGAAGACTTCGAGAAAATGGCGAAAACCTTTCCGCTCGGCCTCTTCGCGGAATAATTTATATTGCTCCAGCGTCTTCAAGTCGTTGTCGAGGTTGTTGTTGAGCGTGATGCTGTACAGTCCCAGGTCCGCTCCCAACGCTCGGTCCGTTTCGTCGCAATCGACGTGCCCGCATTGAATGTGGTCGAGCAGGGCAGTGCGGAATGGCTGAGCCGGTTGCGCAACATAGCGGCCATGCCGCACGGCGAAGACATCGCTGGCGTCGTTGGCCCGCGCGGCCGGCGTGATTGCGGTGGCGTCGAACAGCCGCTCTTCGATGGTGAGCTGATAGTTGCTGCTGGCCGACATGAGCATGATGTCGACCAGGCCTTGCGCGCACGATCTGTCGCATCTGTTCGCGATATTCAGCCAGCGTGCGCATGCTTCCCTCGCCGGCATGCATCTCCGGCGAGCGGCCTGGCGAGCCGATGCCGAAAGCCATATCCGCGTCCTTGGCGTCGGCCAGAATAAAATCCGGCGCTCCCGAAGGATCGGCATGAATGGCAGCCAGTTTGCGGTCGAGCGATTTTTGCATGGTTTGTTATTATTTGCCGCCAATGCGCGAGAGTACTGTATCGAGCGTTTGGCGGAGGACCTGACCGCTTTTGCGCAGGGCTTGGATTTCCTTGGGCCATAGGTCAATTTCGTGGGTCTTTCGCACGCCGCCACGGCCGACCACCGTCGGCACGCTGAGGGCCACGTCGCGGATGCCGTAGCAGCCTCGCTGCACGCTGGACACCGGCAAGATGGCTTGCCGGTCTAGGGCGATCGCTTCGATGACCTCTTGAATCGCCAAGCCCACGGCAAAACCGGCGCCTCCCTTTTTCTTGATCACTTCCGCCCCGGAGCCCTTCGTGCGAGTGAACAGCTCATTGGCCAGATTGGGATTCCAGTGGGGGAATTTTTCCAGCGGAAGTCCGGCCACCGAGGCGCTCGACCAGACCGGCACCATGCTGTCGCCATGTTCGCCGAGAATCAGGGCGCTGACTTGCGTGGCCGGCGCTTTGAGCTGAGCGGCGATCAAACTTCGGAAGCGGATCGTGTCCAATTGCGTCCCCAAGCCGATCACCTGGTCGGCCGGCAGATCGAGCCGCTGCGCCGCCAGATATGTGAGGATGTCCACGGGATTGGAAACCACCAGCACGATGGCGTCCTTTTTGAGACCGGCCTTTTTGATCTCGGCGAGAATGCCCAAGAACAGGTCGACATTGCGGTTGATCAGATCCAGCCGGCTTTCGTCCGGCTTGCGGCGCAGGCCGGCCGTGATGCAGATCAGGTCGCTCGACGGAATCTGCTCGTAGCCGCCAGAGGTGATCACCTGGTCGGCCATCAGGCTGGCGCCGTGCAACAGGTCGAGCGCCTGGCCGGCCGCCAATTCGGCGCTGACATCGAGCAGAGCGATCTCGCGCACGACGCGACCGGTTTGCAATGCGAAGCCGGTGCAAGAGCCGACCAATCCGCCGCCGCCAATGATACTGACTTTCATGAACAAACCTTGATAAATGCGGAATTCGGAATGCTGAATGCGGAAGTAATTTGGAACGCGAACTTTGGAATGCTTAATTCAGCATTCCGCATTTTCTCTCACTTCGTTTGCAAGGCCGCCAGGACTCGGTCGGTGATGGCTTGGATAATGGTCTCTTGATCCACGTCTTTGTTTGTGGCTGCCGCGGGGCTGGCCCCCTTTTGGACGATCACCGGCGGAGCCTCGAAGGCCTTTCGCTCCACGCCCGTGTGGTGCCAGCTCTCGCGGAAGATGTCGTTCGCGCAGATGTCGCAATTCTCCATGCCTGGCGCGGTGCGCGGGTCTTTGAAGCCCCACTTGGTCTTGAGATCGAGCAACTCCCGGCTCTTCTGTTCGCCGAGATAGGTGACTCGGCCCAGGTCTTTGGCCATCATCAGCATGCGGCAGTAGGCGTCAAGGATTTCGGTCCACCAGTAGGCCCGCTCGACGGTCTCGCCGAAGCTCACGGTGCCGTGGTTGGCCAGGATGATCACGTTCGACTTGTGAACGAACGGCAGCACGGTTTCGGCGAAGGGCTGTCCGCCGGGGGTCTCGTACTTGGTGATCGGCACGTCTCCCAGGAACACTTCCACCTCGGGGAGGACGCACTGCGGGATCGGTTCGCGGGCGATGGCGAAGGCCGTGGCATGAGGCGGATGACAATGCACCACGCTCTTCACCTCAGGCCGGGCTTTCATGATGGCCAGGTGGAGCATGACCTCACTGGTCCGCTTGCGGCGGCCGCTGAGCTGCTTGCCGTCCATATCGACGGTGCATAGATCGTCGGGCTTCATGAAACCCTTGCAAATCATGGTCGGCGTGCAGAGGACTTCGTTCTCGCCCAGCCGGAAGGTGATGTTGCCGTCGTTGCCGGCGGCAAACCCTTTGGCGTAAATGCGACGGCCGATGTCGCAAATTTCTTCCTTGAGCTTAAAAACGTTCAGGGACACGTAGGACCTCACTTCTCGCTGATGCGAATGGTGTCGAGGATG
The DNA here is from genome assembly GCA_963807715.1 of uncultured Planctomycetia bacterium. Taxonomy (GTDB): domain Bacteria; phylum Planctomycetota; class Planctomycetia; order Pirellulales; family PALSA-1355; genus CAWECK01. The sequence continues at coordinate 197,221 of CAWECK010000001.1, read as the reverse complement.
GCTGCGTTGTAGGCGTCAACAGGTTTGTCGTCAGGAAACGGCTGCGCGGCTTCGCCCCCTTCGCTGAGGGCGATGCGGCTGCCGATGCCGGCCCCCAGTTCGTCGTAGACCACCAGCTCCTCGCCTTGCGGCTCGGACGCACCGGCCAACTCCGCCAGCGTCAGCGGAATGGCCAGCCGATAACTGGCGGCCGCCAGGCTGGAATTCCAGCGGCTGAGCGTCACGGTGCCAATGACCTGTGCGATGCGCATCGATGGTTTTTTGGGGTTGCTGGTTTTCTGGGTTACGGCGTTGGCGGTGCGTCTTCCAGGCCGATCACGCTCCAACGTGCCGGCGTGTGGTCGTTCTTTGAGCTGTGCACGGATGGCTTTGCCATCGCTGGTGATCATGACCCGTTCTCCGAAGCCGGCTCCCAGGGCATCGACGGCGATCACCGGTTCGCCGTCCGGCGTCCGGCCGTCGACCGCATACGGCTGCACGATCAATAGCTTGCACCCGGCGAGCGATTCGTGTTTGACGGTCGACGTTGCGGTGCCGACCACCAGGGCTAGTTGCATGTCAGGGCTTTCCCAGGATTCGCAGGTCGTCGATCAGCGAGCAGCGCCGTTCGCGGGTAAAGGTCAGCGGCGTGGTGACTCCTTCGCCGGTCGGCGTGGCGATCGAGAACGACAGGTACCCTTCGCCGCCGAGCCCCAGCGACGCCATGCACGGGCCGTTCTTGACGAACAGCGTCGTGTCGAGCGCCCGGCCCATCTTGGTCATGTTGCGCACGTTGTTCGAGTGAATGATGGCCGTGTGGCGGAAGCCGTGCTCGTAATACTTCGCCTTGGCAATCGCCTCGTCGACGTCGCGGCAACGAACGAACGGCAGGAACGGCATCATCTGTTCCACGGGGACGAACGGGTTCGATTCGTCGGTCTCGCCGAACAGCAGCTCGGTGTCCGCGGGAACCTGCTTGCCGATGGCGGCGGCCAGCACGGCCGCGTCCTGCCGATGAAGTCCTTGGCCGCCACGTCGTGCTTGTCGGCCCCTTCACCGACGCTGGCGATGGCCACTTTGGTCAAGGCGTCGATCTCGCGGGCATTGAGCCGCACGGCGCCGGCTTTTTCCATGGCGGCAGCATGGCGTCGAACACTTCGGCCACGACGAAGACTTCCTTCTCGGCGATGCACAGCAGATTGTTGTCGTACGCGGCGCCTTGAATGATCGCCCGGGCAGCCCGGTCGAGATCGGCCGTTTCGTCGACCACGACCGGCGGATTGCCAGGACCGGCGACCACGGCCCGCTTGCTCGACTTCATGGCAGCCTTGGCCACGGCCGGCCCGCCGGTGACGCAGATCAACTTGCACGCCGCGATGGGCGAAAAGCGCATCGGCCGATTCGATCGTGGGCTCGGCGATCACGCAGATCAAATTGTCGATGCCCAGGTCTCGATAGATGGCTTCGTTGAATCGCCGCACGCCCTCGGCCGCCACGCGCTTGCCGCTGGGATGCGGATTCACGACCAGCGTGTTGCCGCCGGCGATCATGCTCACCGCGTTGCCGGTGATCGTGGGCAAGGAGTGAGTGACCGGCGTGATGGCGCCGATCACGCCGAACGGGGCATGTTCGATCACCGCCAGGCCGTGGTCGCCGCTGAAAACCTCGCTGCGCAGGAACTCGACGCCCGGGAGCCCGCTCGCCCAGCGTCTTGAGCTTTTCGATCTTGTGCTTCAGGCGGCCGATCTTGGTTTCTTCCATCTCCATCGTGCCCAGTTCGACCGACTGGTCGATCGAGATGCGGCGGATGTGGTCGATGATCCGCTTGCGATCGGCGATGGTTCGTTCGCTCAGCTGCTCGAAGGCGATCGTGGCGGCCTCCACGGCTTCGTCCACGCAGGTGAAAATACCGTGGCGGCCGCGATAAGACTTCGGCCGCCGACTGGCGAGGCCTGCGCCCTTGCCATGCGGGCAAGGACTTGGGCGACGACGTCGCGAATCAGTTCTTCAGTGGCTTGCATGATGATTCGAAACCTCGCTTGGTGTAGGATGGACTCTGCCGTCTGATGATTGTTCCAGTTCGGTTGGCCTCAGAATTGACGAATGGTCACTTCGAGTCTCTTGGCGATTGAAGACGCTGGTCTGATCGACGCGCAACGCTATCGACGATGCCGATGATGACGGTATCGATCGGCAGACTCTTGGTTTCCGGCGTCAGCCGGTGCTTGAGCCCTTGGCAGATCAGCACGAACTCCCCTTCGCCGGCTCCGACGGTGTCGACCGCCACGAACGTGCGGCCGGTGGTGACCAGGCGGCTGCGGTCCTGCGAATCGAGCCGATAGGGCTCGACCACCAGCAGTTTGTGGCCGACCATCGAGTCGACTTTTTGCGTGGCGACCACCGAACCGGTGACTTTGGCGAGAAACATGGGAGGCCCGTGCTAGTGTTTCTTGGACCGGTTAGAATATTCTTTGGTTTGCCGGGCGACGATCAACTCTTCATTGGTCGGCACGATCCAAATCTGCGTGCGGCTGCTGGCGCTGTTGATGCGGCATTCGCCCCTGGCCGTGGCGTTGGCCGCCGGGTCGAGTTCGATGCCCAGTTCCGCGAGACCTTGGCAAACTCCGCTGCGAATGTTCACGCCGTTTTCGCCGATGCCGCCGGTGAACACGATCGCGTCGGCGCCGCCCAATTCGACGAGCAATGCCCCCCAAGTGATAGCGAATGCCCGCCGACGAACACGTCCAGCGCCAGGCGTGCCCGCTGGTTGCCCTTCGCCGCCGCTTCTTCCAGATCGCGCACGTCGCCACTCAGGCCGCTCAAGCCCAACAGGCCGCTTCGTTCGGCCAGGTCGTCGAGCACCTCGTTCAGCGTCTTGCCGGTGCGCTCCATGACCACCGGCAAAGCGAAGGGATCGAAGTCGCCCACGCGGTTGTTGTGCGCCAGGCCCGACTGCGGGCTCATGCCCAGCGTCGTGGCCACGCTCTCGCCGGCGCGGACTGCGCACAGCGAATTCGACCCGCCCAGGTGGCAGGAGATAATCCGCAGGTCACTGCTGCCCAGCAGTTCGGCCGTGCGCGTGGCGATGATAGCGATGGCTGGCCCCGTGAAATCCCCAGCGCTCGATGCGGTGCTCTTCAGCCCACGCATGCGGCACGGCGTAGTAGCGGTTGCGCTGCGGGAACCGTCTGATGAAAGCCCGTTTCGAACGCGGCCACCAGCGGAATCTCCGGCAGCTTCTCGTTCAAGAGCCGCATGGCCGTCGATGTAGGGCGGATTGTGTGCCGGCGCCACGCGGCTCATTTCCTCCATGGCGGCAAGCACGTCGGCGTTCACCCGCTGCACCCCGCTGATCCGGCCGCCATGCACGGCTTTGAAGCCGATCGCCGAGACTTCGGCGGCATCTGCCAGGCATCCGTCGCCCGGAGCCGTCAGTTGCTCCAGGCACATCCGCACCGCCGCCGCATGATCCGGCACGGGCGTCGTAGCTCGCGCCGCTGAGCCGCCGATTTCGACGAAGCAACGGCTTTCAGGAGCCCCGATCCGTTCGACGCCGCCGCGCGCCAATTGGCGTTCGTCGGCCATGTCGAACAGCCGATACTTGAAGCTCGTCGAGCCCAGATTGGCGACGAGAATTTTCATGGTGTTCCTTCTACAGCTTCCTGGCGAACGTGGAATTCCGTGTGACAGTAGCTCGGCACCCAGCGCGATGCAATCCGCTGGGCGTCCGCTCGCTGTGGGGTCTGAGCTCGGTCTCTGGGGCAGGAAGCCCGCCTACGGTCTTGCGACGACGGGGCAGGTTACGCCTTACGACAAGTACGCGGCGACCAGGCCTTCCGACGGGCGGGGAATCACGTGGCTGGCGACCAGGTCGCCCACTTGCGTGGCAGCCGCGGCGCCGGCGTCGACGGCCGCCCGCACGCTTCCCACGTCGCCGCGCACGACGGTGGTCACATAGGCGCCGCCGATGGAGATGCGCTTGACGATTTCGACATTGGCGGCCTTGGCCATGGCGTCGGTGGCTTCGACCAGCGCGACGAGGCCCTTGGTTTCAACGAGTCCGATTGCGTCCATAATTCAAACGTCCTTCAAGAAAAGTTGGGTGCTGTGGGTGTGTCTGGTTGCGATGCGCGGCGGAAAACTGCCGGGCAGGAAATTATCTGCTGGGAAACTACCTGGCAGGAAACTACAGGGCGGCCGACGCGGCGGCCGACTTCTTCATCTCGGGCAGAACGATGCCCAGATCGTCGTGCGGGCGAGGAATGACCTGCACGGCCATGACTTCGCCGATGCGTCCGGCGGCGGCAGCCCCGGCGTCGGTGGCGGCCTTAACCGCGGCGACGTCGCCGGTCACGAACGCCGTGACCAGACCGCTGCCGACTTTGTCCCAACCCAAGAACCGCACGTTCGCGGCCTTGATCATCGCGTCGGTGGCTTCGACCAGGGCGATGAACCCCTTGGTCTCGATCATGCCGAGCGCTTCATTCACCTTCGCCATAATGATCTCTCCCAAAGAAAAGAATGGTCGCTCGCCGCGCGAGTCTCCCAAAACCCAGTTGTCTGCTAAAAACCCGTATTAAAATCCCGCTTCGTTCTCAAACCGTTGTTGCTGAATCCCATTCTGCGTCCGCTGCCTGCAGCTTAGCCCTGCTTGAACAACTCGACCAGCGTTGCGTGGTCCAGGTCGGCCGCGTTGCCTTCGTCGGTGTCGAGATGCACTTCCAGCTTGCTGGTCTTGTCGGCCCGGACCAGCAGATCTTCCAGCACGAGGCTGCACGTGGAGCGAATCCGCAGGCTCATCCGGTCGCCGTTCTTCACGCCGTAATAGGCCGCGTGCTCGCTGGTTCATGTGGACGTGCCGCTCGGCCCGGATCACGCCCTTCGTTCAATTCCACGACTCCCTTGGGGCCGACCAGCACGCAGCCGGGAGTCCCGGCGATCTTGCCGCTGGCCCGCACCGGCAGATCGATGCCCAGCGAAATGCCGTCGGTAAACGCCAGTTCGACCTGGCTATGGTCGCGCGTCGGGCCCAGCACGCCGGACCTCGGGCAGCATGCGCCGCCGGGGACCGACCACCATCACGGTTTCCTGCGGCGGCGAAAAAGCCGTCTTGATACAGGGGCTTGGCCGGCGTCAGTTTGCGGCCGGGCCCGAACAGGATCTCGACATGCTCGTCCGTCAAATGGCAATGACGGGCCGAAATGCTCACGACCAGCTTCCGGTGCCGCCGGATGCAGGCGCTGATGTTTCCGGCGATCCAGCAGCCGACTTGGCGTCCGCTTGCGGTACGACCTTGCTGAGCACCACTTCGCGGACGATGCGTTCAATGGCACTGCGGTCAAGATTGGCGATCGCGGACATAGAGGACCTCGGGGTTGACCATTCGATTTCTAGGCTGTCGGACTTGGCTCGCACTGCGGCTTACAATTCCGGCTTGCGCCGGCTCGGCCAGATGCAAGTTGCACGCCGGCCGCCATGATCTTGCTGCGCCACTCGGCGCTGATTCCGTCGTCGACGACCAGGTGCTGGACTTCGCCCAGGGGGCACAATTGGGCCAGGCTTTGATGGCCGAACTTGGTGCTGTCGGCGACGATGATCACCTCTTCGCCGGCTTGCATCATGGCCCGTTCGGTTTCCACCAGCAGCAGGTTGTTGTTGTAATAGCCCCGTTCGTTGATGCCGGACACGCTCAGCACGGTGCGGCGGACGTTCAGACGGGACAGCATTTCGTTGGCATACGGACCCAGGGCCACGCCCGTCCGCGGATAAACATAACCCCCCAGCAGCACCAGGTCCGTGCTGGCGCTGGCGGCAAACAGGTTGGCCACCGGCAGCGAGTTGGTCACGATCTGCAACGGCCGGCCGACCAGCAGCCGCGCCACTTCGTACGTCGTGCTGCCGCCGTCCAGCAGCACCGTGTCGCCGTCTGCGATCAGTTCCACCGCCAGCCGGGCGATCAGCGCTTTTTTGTCCCACTGGGCCGGCTGCCGCTGCTCAAAATGGGGCAGCTTGGGCGACGGCCCGGTGTAAAAAACGCCGCCATGCGTCCGCTTGGCCGCGCCGGACTCTTCCAGATAGTCTAGGTCGCGGCGGATGGTTGATTCCGACACTTTAAGTTGACCCGCCAGCTCCGGCAACGACGCGAATCCTGCGCGTGCGAACCACTTCCAAAAGCTGATTCCGCCGCTCGTCGACTAGCACGAAAGGACCGCCTGTGCCGGGGTAAAACTCATCTCCTTACATAATGTGATCTAGATTTTGATAAAAATCAATCATTTAATGAAATAATTCTTTCATTAATACGCAAAACAAAAGATTGATTTACGCCACAAATCTGGTAGATTTCTCGCTATCTTAACAGCCGAAAGAACTTGCGCAAGTTGAGTAGAATATTCCGGGTTCACAGATCGTAACTAGACGGTAGTCGCCATGCAATCACCTTTCGGGTCGATCTGATGCTGCTTTCTCCGGGAACTGTGCGATTATTTGGTTTGTAGGTGGATCATCGCCTTTGCCGCAGGCAGCTTAGGAATCGATCGCATGGCCGTGGTGTTGCAGATGTCGCGAGTCCTGCCGGAGCGGTCTGCGGCGCTGAGCGTGCCGGGGGTTGCCCTGCGGCATTTTGCCGGACCTGAGGACGTAGAGCTGTGGCTGGAATTGCGCCGCCGGGCGTTTGCTCGCGAACGGTTCGGCGTGCGAGATTGGAACGCCGCCGACTTTGCCCGCGAGTTTCTGGACAAACCGTGGTGGCAGCCGGATCGGATGTGGTTCGCCGTGCCTGCGGATTCGTCGCTCAGCCAACCCAGCGTGGTAGGCACGGTTACGCTGGCACGCCGCGCGAGCGATAAGGAGGCCAAGCCGGTTGTGCATTGGCTCGCCGTTTTGCCATCCTGGCGCCGCCGGAACATCGGCCGGTTGTTGATGCAGCGCCGTCGAAGCGGCCTGCTGGGACACAGGCGACCGGCAGGTGTGGCTCGAAACGCACGCGGCCTGGAACGCGGCGGGGAAATTTTATGAGTCGCTGGGGTATTGGGCCGTTGGTTCGGGAGAATGAAGGCGGAGCCAATTCTGAAGGCGGCAGGCCTGTGTGGCACGCTCTGAGCCCCGCGAAGGGCGTGCCGCGCGGAGAAGATCCAACGCCCACTTGCAATTCTTCAACAGATTCAACCGTCTTTAATCGTCACGTGCCTGCCGACGATGCTCACCCGGCCAGCCGCCAGCAACCGCAGCGCCTCCGGATAGGCTTCGCATTCGGCCGCGAAAACCCGGGCCGCCAGGTGTCGGGCGTGTCGCCGTCCAGCACCGGCACGTGTGCTGCAAGCAGGATCGGGCCGTGATCGTACTGGTTGTCGACGAAATGGACCGTGCAGCCGCTTACCTTGACGCCGTATGCCAGCGCGGCTTCGTGGACATGATGCCCGTACATGCCCTGTCCGCAGAAGGCCGGAATCAGGGCCGGATGAATGTTGAGGACGCGGTGGGCGAAGTCGTCAGGAATCGGCACGAATTTCAGGAAGCCCCCCATCACGACCAGGGCCGCGCCGGCCGCGCGGCAAGCGTCGAAGATGGCGTCGCTGTAGGCTGCCGGTGACGGAAAGCTTGGACGCTCGAACACTGCCGTGGGAATGCCGACGGCCCCGGCGAATTGCAGACCCGCAGCTTGCGGCTTGCTGGAAACGACCAGAACGATCTCGATCGGCAGCGCGGCCGCGCTCGATCTGGTCGAGCAGGTTTCGTAGCGTGGTGCCACCGCCCGAGATCAGCACGGCCACGCGCAGACGGCGACGTGAAAACGAATTGCGTCTCTAACACAAATTGGCTCACGCGTACACCACTTGCAGGTAAAGCTTGACCGCAGCCCCGCTGATTTTCACCTCGACGGGCTCCACGCCCGGCAGCGGCTCGAACACCAATCGCACCGTCAGCGTTTCGCCGCGAATGTAATCGGCGAAACGGTCGGCTGCCTTGCGGATGCCCGCGTCGTCCGTCACCAGGCCGACGTTGATGCGGTCGGTATATTCGCAGCCCAGGTCTTTGCGGACGTTTTGGATCGCATGCACGATCTCGCGGGCGAGCCTTCCAGGATCAGCTCCTCGCTCGATTCGGTCGACAGCACCACGACGCAGCCGGCCCCCTGCGCGGCGGCCCAGCCGGGCTTGGCCTGCAAGCGGATCTGCAAGTCCTGCGAGTCGAGCGTCACCGGGCCGTTCACAGCGCCATCGGGCAGTTCGAGGTCAACCGTGCCCGCGGATTCCAACCGGGCCAGCAGCACGCCGGCATCGGCTTGGGCCAGCGCGGCTTTGAGGGCCGGCAGCCGCTTGCCCAATTTGGGCCCGAGCCGTTTGAGATCGGGCAGCACCGTGTAAGTAATATAATGGTCGGCGTCTTCGGTGAACTCGACTTGCTTGACGTTCAGTTCCTCGGCGATCAGTGCCCAGTGGGCTTGCAGCCAAGCCTGGTGCTGCCGATCGGCCAGGATCACTTCGACCTTGGCCAACGGCTGGCGTACCTTAAGCTTGGCATTCATGCGGGCAGCGCGGCCGAGCGAAACGATTTCGCGCACCAGGCCCATCCGCTCGGATAGTTCTCTATCACCAGCGGCCGGATCGCTCGTGGGAAAGTCGCACAGATGGACGCTTTCCAACACGCCGCTTTCCAACGCGCGCTCGTTCAACGGCGCGGCCGCCAGGTTTTGCCACAGAGATTCGGCCAAGAACGGCACGAAGGGGGCCACCAGCTTGCTGGTCGAGAGCAGGCATTCGTACAGCGTCCAGTACGCGTCGATCTTGTCGGGGTCGTGCTTGTCTTCGTGCCAGAAGCGATCGCGGCTGCGGCGCAGTACCAATTGCTCAGCGCGTCGACATAGGCAGTGATCAGGCCGCACGCGCCGTAATTGTCGTAGGCGTCCATCCGCTCGATGACGCCGGCCGTGGCCCGGTCCAATTCGCCGAGGATCCAGCGGTCGAGCTCGCTGCGCTGACTCTTCGGTCGATAACTCGGCGCCGTGGCCAGTTCGCAGGGCGTCAATTGTTCCAGCGGTCCGGTGAGCTCTGCGGCCGGGTCGAAGCCGTCGATGTTGGCATAAATCACGAAAAAGCTATAGACGTTCCATAACCTGAGCAGAAATTCGGGAATGCTGTCCTTGATCGCCTGTTCGCTATAACGGATCGACGTCCAGGGAGGCTGGTTGGCGAAGAAGTACCAGCGCAGTGCGTCGGCTCCGTAGCGGTCGAAGATTTCGTTCGGCTCGCGGTAATTCCGCTTGCTCTTCGACATCTTCTGGCCGTCTTCGCCTAGCATCAGGCCGAGTACGATGCAATTGCGGAACGGATGGGGCCAAGGCTGGTGCGGCGTGTCCGGGCCACTGTGCTTCAGATCGCCGAACAGCAGGGTGCTGATCGCCAATTGGCTATAGAACCAGCCGCGGGTCTGATCGATGGCCTCGCTGATGAAGTCGGCCGGGAACTGCTGCTTGAATTGCTCGCGACCGTGATGCGGATAACCCCACTGCGCAAACGGCATCGCGCCGGAATCGAACCAGCAATCGATCACCTCCGGCACGCGCCGCATACGGGCTCCCGATTTATAGGGCGAGTCGTAGGTGACCGCGTCGATGTAGGGCTTGTGGACCTTGAGATGCTCGGACAGTTGCGGGTCGGCCTTTTTCGCCGCCGCCCAGACGTCGGTTCCTTGCAGGCCCGGCTTCTGCAGAAGTTCGTCGTAGCTGGGGACGGCTTCCTGCTTGCCGGTGGCCTCGCACTCCCAAATCGGCAGCGGCGTGCCCCAGTAACGTTCGCGCGACAGCGCCCAGTCGACGTTGGTTGCCAGGAAGTTGCCGAAGCGGCCGTCTTTGATGTGCTCCGGCAGCCAGTTGATCTGAGCATTGTTGGCGAGCATCTGCTCTTTGAATTGCGACGTGCGAATGAACCAGCTTTCGCGCGGATACTGGATCAACGGATCTTCGTCGGCCCGCCAGCAAAACGGATACTCGTGCAGGTATTGTTCCTGATGGTAAAGCAGACCGCGGCGGCGCAGTTCGCGTGAAATGTCCTTGTCGGCTTCTTTGACCCAGCGGCCTTGATAGTCGGGGGCCTCGGTCGTGAACTTGCCGTCCGGCCCGACGGCGCAGATCAAATCGGGCGCGAGCTGGTGCGGACAAAGCGAGCCTGCTCGGAGAGCAGCACCTGGTAGTCGACTTCGCCAAACGCCGGCGCCTGGTGGACCACGCCGGTGCCGCTATCGACGGTGACGAAGTCGGCCGCGACGACGCGCCAGGCGATTTGCTGCTTACCGCCAACTTTTAACTCGCCTTGCAATCGGCCCAAGGTGCCGTGGGCCGAGGAACGACCTTCGGCCAGCGGCCTGGCAAAGTAATAGTCGAACGGGGGCTGATAGGTCAGGCCGATCAGGTCCGCGCCGCGAAACGTTCGCTCAACCGACAGTGGACGACCAATTTTGCCCGCGATCGTTTCGACAAGCGCCGACGCCATGATCAGCTTCGGCTCTCGTTCGGGATCGCTGACCAGGGAGTATTCCAATTCGGGATGGACGGCCGCGAACTGATTGCTGGGAAGGGTCCAAGGGGTCGTCGTCCAGACCAGCAGGCTGGTGCCGATCAGGTCCAGACTTTCGGCCTGCGGGCTTGGCCAGAATGTCGAATCGCACATAGACGCTGGGATCGGCCACTTCGCGATAGCCTTGGCCGACCTCGCCCGAGCTCAAGGCGGTTCCCCCTTGAGCCCACCACCAGACGATCTTGTAGCCTTGGTACAACAGTCCGCGATCGAACAGGGTTTTCAGCGACCACCAAACGCTCTCCACGTACGACTGGTGGTACGTGACGTAGGCCTCGTCCAGGTTGACCCAAAAGCCCATCCGCTCGGTGAGACGTTCCCATTGCTGGGTGTAGCGAAAGACGCTCTCCAGGCACTTGTGAATGAACGGCTCGACGCCGAAGGCCTCGATTTCCTCCTTGGAATGGATCCCCAATTCCTTGCACACTTCCACTTCGACCGGCAGTCCGTGGGTATCCCAACCGGCTTTGCGCTCGCACAGGTAGCCGCGCATGGTGCGATAGCGGGGAAACACGTCCTTGATTGCCCGGGTGAGGCAGTGGCCGGGATGGGGCAGGCCGTTTGCCGTGGGCGGTCCTTCATAAAAGACGAACCGCGGGGCTCCGGCGCGCGGGCGAGCGACTTTTCATAGACGCGGCGCTCTTTCCAAAAGGCGCCGATCTGGGCTTCTAAGGCCGGAAACTGCACGGAACTGGGAACAGGTCGGAACATCGTGTTCTCTGCGGGGAGCGGTAGTCGAACGAGTGCGCAAACCGAAAGTAAACCATGCTGCGGCCTGGATTTCAATCCACACTTGGCCGCCAGAGACCTGACAGTGCGAGAGGGCCGATGGGTTCGGGGGAACATGACACGCAGACGATTCAAGAAACCTATGCCCTTTCCACATACCGCGATTTACCAGACAATTATCAGAGACAGCCCGTTTATGGTTACCGAAACCAATAACAAATGCCCGGAACTCTCCCATGGGTAGCGCCGACTCTTGGTCCCGCCATGAACTGGAAGACCATGAGTACCCAGAGCCCGACGAATCGGACGACGATTCGTCGGAAACCGTTGCGTGCCTCTACTGCGGGACCGAAGTCTATGAGGATGCCCAGCAGTGTCCCCGCTGCGGCGAGTACATCACGGCCGGCTCGCAGCTCTGGTCGAATCGGAGTTGGTGGTGGATTGTGTTGGGAGTTTTGGGCATCGCCGCAGTTGTGATTTCGTGCATGCTGGTTTGAGCAGTCGTACAGCACGTTAAAGATCAGGTCGAACATGTGGTACTTCCTGAACGAACGAGCTGACCTTCGCCAGGTGGCACGCGCCTTGGGTGAGGGCGGCGATGGTAATTCGCCTCCCCGCGAAACGTTGGGCGAAAGCGGCCAGTTCGAGGAGGTGGCCGTACGGCCGCCCGTCTTGGAACAGGCGTTCCAAAAACTGTCGGTCGCCATCGACGTCGCCTGCCCTAGGGGCTTCTCATGAGATTTCACATCACCGACATCGTTCCTCAGAGCCGCGACGTGCATGGCTTGACCGGTTACCGAGAGCCGATCGAGACCTTGCGCTGGGGACTAACCGAGCTTGGGCACAAAGTGTCGGTTCGGACCAACGCGTTCGCCGAGGACCGCACGAACATCATCTTCGGCATCCAAATGGCCACCAGCTTGCTTGTCGAGGAACTGCCGCCCGACACGATCGTCTACCAATTGGAGCAGATGGCCGGCTTGCAAGTCGGCCGACTCAAGCCGGCCTACCGCGCGGTCGCCGGGCGTCTGCGTATCTGGGAGTACAGCGAGCGGAACCTGGAGACATGGCGGGAATTGCAGCCCGCCCATCAACCGGTGGTGGTTCCGATTGGCTGGGCTCCCGTTCTCACACGAATCCCGAAGCGTGAGAACGAGGATATCGACGTCCTGCTCTACGGAATGCCGGGGGACGACCGGTTCAGGATCTTGCGTGAACTATGCGCGGTTGGCGTGCGCTGTGTCTTCGCGTGCGGTTTGTACGGAGAGGCGCGGGATGAATTGATTTCCCGAGCAAAGATCGTGCTCAACATCAACAAGTATTCGCGCAGCCGGATCTTCGAAGTCGTGCGGACGTCCTACCTGCTGGCCAACGCGAAGGCCGTGGTGGCGGACCTTCATCCCAGCACGTTCGTCGAGCCGGATCTGAGAGCCGCGGTGGCCTTCGCGCCCCTGGAAGGGATAACGGCCATGTGCCTCGGCTTGCTCGCAGACGAGCCAGCCCGGCGACAACTGGAAACGCGCGGGCAGGAGATTATGCAACAGCGCGATATTCGGGGCATCCTTCGCACGGCGCTCGCGGCCACCGGAGTAACCTCGTGACGGCGGTTGCAAATCAGGCTGGCAACCGCGATGGCAATGGATTATTACTTGGGGGGAGTGATCGAACCGTTCTCCACGGGAATGGCAGGCGGATATGCAGATTTTGACGCGTCTTTTCTTGCGCCGCTGTCGCCAGGCATTGTGGCGCAGCAAGATTTCCGATTCCATCGGCGCCGAACTCACCGGCGGCAAGCTGCTGGCCCGCACGCTGGTGTTACGAAAATTGCTGCTGCGGCACGTGCTCGGCGCCGACGAGCAATTCGTCGGCGTGTTGCTGCCCCCTTCGGTGCCGGCCGTGGTGGTCAACGCCGCCGTGTCGCTTGCCTGGCCGCACCGTGGTGAACCTGAACTACACGGTCTCGACCGAGATCATGAACGAATGCCTGCGGCAGTGCGGCATGCGTCACGTGCTGACCAGTCGCCGGTTCATGGAAAAGATCGATCTCGGCCAGCTTAACGCCGAGCTGGTCTATCTCGAAGACTTTGCCAAGCTGCCACGGCCGCGACAAAGCGCTCGGCGGTCGTGGCCGCCTATGGCATGCCCTGCGCGCTGCTGGAACGCTTGCTTGGCCTGACGGAGATTCAAGCCGGACGACTTGTTCACGGTGATCTTCACGTCCGGCTCGACGGGCCAGCCGAAAGGGGTCATGCTGTCGCACCGCAATATCGCCTCGAACACGGTGGCGATCGGCGAGATCATTCGGCTCAGTCCGGAGGACGTGCATCTGCGGCATTCTGCCCTTCTTCCACGCCTTTGGCTTCACGGTGCCGCTTGTGGGCCGTGCTGACGCTCGACGTGCAAGGGACCTATCACTTACAGCCCGCTGGATGCCAAGGTGATCGGCAAGCTTGTGCCACGAACGGCACGTGACGATCATGATCGCCACGCCGACATTTCTGCGAACCTATATGCGGCGATGCGATCCGGAAGACTTGGCCGCACTGGAACGTGGTGGTCGTGGGAGCGGAAAAGCTGCCGCGGAGCTGGCCGACGCTTTCGAGAAGAAATTTGGCGTCCGGCCGGTCGAAGGTTATGGCACGACCGAGCTTTCGCCCCTGGTATCGGTGAATATTCCGCCGAGCCGAGTCGAAGCCCGGCGGCCCCGATCGGTCTTAAGGAAGGAACCGTGGGACGGCCGGTGCCGGGCGTCTCCGCCAAAGTCGTCCATCCTGAAACCGGGACAGGACCTGGGACCCGGGCGAGGCCGGGCATGCTGCTGATCTCGGGCCCGAACGTCATGGAAGGCTACCTTGGCCAACCCGAAAAGCACGGCCCAAGTGCTGCACGACGGCTGGTACGTGACCGGCGACATCGCGATCATCGACGCCGATGGATTTATTCAAATCACGGGGCGGCAAAGCCGGTTTTCCAAGATCGGCGGCGAAATGGTGCCCCACATCCGCATCGAAGAAGCCTTGCAGCAGATTCTTTCGCCCGAGGAGCATGCCCTGTGCGCGGCGGTGACGGCGGTTCCCGACGACGCAAAGGGCGAACGGCTGGTCGTGCTGCACACGAAACTGGATAAGAGTCCGGAGGAGATCGGCAAGCGCTTGCAAGCGGCCGGCCTGCCGAACCTGTGGATTCCGTCGCCGGACAGCTTTATGGAAGTGCCGGAGATCCCGGTGTTAGGGACGGGGAAACTCGACTTGCAGGGGATCAAGCGCAGTGGCGCTGGAGCGGTTTGGGGCGGAGGAAGCCAAACCGCAGTCGTAGGTCAGGCACTCCCGTGCCTGACGTCAGTGCTCACGCCAAGAAAATGACCTTCGCCTCCTTTTTTATTCGCACCGATCGCACCGCTTAAGCCAGCCCGAGTCGGCGGCGAATCTCGGTCTTGCACCTCGGCGGTCGAGCGTGAGCCGTCAACTTCGACGATCAGTTCTTTGCGGCTGAAGAGTTCGAGAATTGGCTTTGTTTTGCCGTGATAGTCGCGCAGCCGCGACTGGAGCGCTCCGGCGGTATCGTCGGCGCGAGCGACGAGAGCTCCTCCGCAAACGTCGCAGACCTCGGGATTCGCCGGGCGGTGAAAGATCAGGTTGTAGTCGAGGCCGCACTTGCCACAGACGCGACGATTCAGCACGCGCTGCATCACGATTTCATCCGCAAGTCGATCTGGATCACCGCGTTGATGTCGTAACTTTCCAGAAAGAACTCCGCTTGCCGGCGATTTCTCGGAAAGCCATCGAGAATGAAGCCGAAGTTCCAATCGTGCTGATCGAGCCGGCTCGCGGACGATTTCTTCGACGATATCGTCGGCCACGAGTTCCCCGGCCGTCGTCAGCCGGGCAATGCGCGCCGCCAACTTGGTATGGCTTTGAATGTGCCAGCGAAAAATGTCGCCGACGCAAATATGCAGCGAGGTCGAACTGCTTCGCGAGCAGCTTGGCCTGCGTCCCTTTGCCGCAGCCTTGCACCCCCATGATGATGAATTTGCGCATGAATCCTGTTCATTTACAGTGCCTGATCGACCCAATAAAAAGCGACGAACGCTCGCAGGCCACTGCGAAGCCGACCCGACACAACAGGCCCGGCTGACATCATCAATAATGCTTCGGGAACGAACGTTTGATCTTCCATCGGAGGACGGACGTAATCGGTCGCCGGCGGACGCGGGGGCAACTCCATCGGCGTCGGCGTGAGATCTTGATAGGGGATCACGCTCAGTAAATGCCGAATGCAGTTCAATCGCGCACACTTCTTATTGTCGGCCTTCACGACGCGCCACGGCGACTGCTTCGTGTCGGTGTGGGCAAACATCCGATCTTTGGCGTGCGAGTATTCCACCCAGCGAGCCCGCGATTCGATGTCCATCGGGCTCAACTTCCAACTCCGCGTCAGATCGTTCATGCGCCCTTGAAAGCGGCGTTCTTGTTCGACGTCGCTGACGGAAAACCAATACTTCACCAAAATGATTCCCGAGCGAATCAGCATTTGCTCGAATTCGGGACAACTGCGGAGGAATTCCTGGTACTCGGCTTCGGTGCAAAAACCCATCACATGCTCGACTCCCGAGCGGTTGTACCAACTGCGGTCGAAGAGGACCATTTCCCCCGCCGAGGGAAGATGGGCGACGTAGCGCTGAAAGTACCAACTCGTTCTTTCGCGCTCGGTGGGGCTGCCTAAGGCCACCACGCGACAGCGCACGAGGATTCAGGCATTCGGTAATCCGCTTAATGACGCCCCCTTTGCCGGCGGCGTCGCGCCCTTCAAACAGCACCACGACCTTCAGGCCCTCCTGTTTGATCCACTCCTGAAGCTTAACCAACTCGATCTGCAATCGAGCCAATTCCTTCTCGTAAAACTCGTTGTCGATTTTGTGGCGCTTGGCTTTTTGGTCGCCCCGATGGACCAGTTCGCTGTGGCCATTGGTTTCGCCGTCCATTTCCTGGGTCGTTTTCACCGTAGATGATTCGTGTTTCCTCTTTTTCTTTTTCTTTTTCTTTTCTTTCGGTTCTTCGATAGTCATGTGATACCCGCTCGGCTAGCTTGGGAAGGAACGGACCGTGGTGATGCACCGAAAAGCAAGTAGCGTGCCGAGTGCGGGAAGGGGTCACGCATTATTTCTTGGGAAAATGACGCGTAAGTTATCGAAAGTGGGCATTTATGACGGTCGAAGCGGTTTATTCTACCGCCGCTCGCTCACCGCTGATGGCCAATACTGTGCGGCACCAAGAGCGGCGATTGCTAGCATCTTGAGCCATTTGCCAGCCTCGGGCTCGCGAAACGGCCCGGGAGATGGGGGATCTGATTTCGCTCTTATTTAATCTCGTAATCCGACGGCTTCGTCCCTTTGGCGGCGCCGTTGAAGCCGTACGGCAGCGGTTTGTACTCGCCCACCAGAAGGACGTTCGACTTCTCCGGGATCTTCTCTTCCAGGCCCACTGCCCAGTAACTAGCGTTGACCAACAGGCGCCGCAGGCCTTCGTTTTCCAGGTCGGTCGCTGCGCCCATCGTGGTGGTGAAGACGCGGGCCGCTTTGCCGGCCGTGCCCGTGAACGTTTTGACCCAGGCGATGGGCATCAGGGGGTCGTTTTTTGGCCCTTCCACGGGCTTGTCCGTCGGGCTCATGCCTACGAGCACCTGGCCCAGCACCAGCGGTTGGCTGTCGCCTGGAAGGGGCAGATTCACTCGGTAGACGTCGGTCGGTCCCCAGATGTCGCCATCGTGAATGCCGCGCAGAATCGGGTGGCTCTGCATGTCTTTGACGACGATGCCCGCGCGTGCTTTCGTGGCTGTGGCTGCCGTGATGTGCGACCCAGGTTTCGCCCAGCACCTGTCGGCCAAAGCCGCCATTGGTCCCTCGGTCTCCCCAGGAATGCTGCTGGTAAGGCGCTTTTGCCGCTGAGGTTGAAGGCGTGCGTTGCCGTGCGCATGCCGATTACCGGGCCGGCCCGATTCGACATAATCGACGATGTGCTTCATTTGCTCGTCGGGCAAATCGCGATGGCGCGTGGCGATGATCATTAGGTCGGCATTGTCCAGCGCTTCGAGGCCGGGAATGTTGTTATTGACGTTCGGGCTGATCGTGCCGTCGCTCGGATCGATGGCGAAGAGGACGGTGCATTTGAAGCCATGACGCTGCGACAGAATCTTGGCCAATTGCGGCAAAGCTTCTTCCGAGCGGTATTCTTCATCACCGCTAATCAGCACGACATGCTTTCCTTGGCCGGGACCCTCCTCGCCGGGATAGACGACCCACGATTCGTCGGCGACCGCGCGGCCAGCGCCCGCGAGCAAAAGGGCGGATAAGAGCATGAGGCGCCGATGCGCGGAAGCAGCATTCGTTGGAGTGATGTTCATCACGAGGGATCCTTTCGGACGGCGTCCAGAGCAAGGGCGTTAAGAGTAAGCAGTCGGCAACAATTTAGTGATTTCAGAATAAACCAGCGACCGCGAGGCAATCCAGCAGCGAAATGGTCAGCAACGCAGAGAAGGTGCGCAGCGACATCCCCCAAGGGATTCAGGCACATTTGTCCAGTCTTGTATTAAGCAGAAAATGAGTTAGAGTTTGTTCAGTCAGGCAGTGGTCTGGGAGACGCGTTCTGCCGCGGCTGGCGAGTCTTCGAGGGCTACAGTGATTCCCTCATTTATGGGAAACGGCCTCATTGGGCACGATACGGATTAGCCCGACATTGCTGCTTGACTGTGCGTCGGTTTAAAGTAGCGACCTCTCACTAACCGTGGAGGGACTGCAATGTTTGATCCGCCGGGCAGTTTGGCGGAGCGGTAATGCGTAAGCCGCTCCGCATACATCACACACATCCATTCGGCCTCTGCGTCCCCGGCGGACGTAGAGGCTTTATTTTTTTACGGCGAAGTTTTCCATGCGCAAGATTGCCATTGGCAACTAGCTCCGTCTGTGAAGCAGCCGTGAACGGCTTAGAGGGCGCCGGGATAGCCGAGACTGTGCAATCTCGCTAACATATTGCGGGCAACTTGGCGAAAATGGCAACGCAGAAATGGCGGCACTGTCTAGCCAGCACCCCAGCAACAGCCGGTTGCATTGCTAGTTTTTCGGCAAAACGGCGTCAAATTCAAGCGAGAGCCCGCCGAGTGTCGACAGCTTTTGCGGGGAGTTATTTGGCGCACCCAATACGAAGTGAAACTCGGTAAGACGACCATGAAGAAAATGGCAAGCCTTTTACCATCGCGTGATAGCAAGTTGGGGTTCGTTGCGGCATTTGGGGTCGCAACCTTTTTTCTGCTGGCGGCCGGAAAAGCAACGGCCCAGGCGGTTGTCCCGGGCACAGGGTATCCTCTGCCGCAAGGTGGCGATGACTTCGAAGACCCCAAGTGGAGCTTCCGTCTGACCCTGCCCAAGAGCAGCGAAGAGCAAGACAAACAACAGCGTTTGCCGGGAGGCATCTCGGCGAATCGCCTTTGGCAAGAAAGCGCGCTGCGGGGCGAGCCCGACATGATCCGCCGCGTGCCAACGCCCGACGGGGGACTGCCTGGCAGCAGAGGGGCCATGTTGATCCGTACGAGGAATTCCGGTGTGCCTGACGAACCCAGTGGCGAGAACCGTCAGGACGATTTGCTGTTCAATCTTCGCTCCGAATTCGGTGGGTCATTGCCGGTCTCGCTGACGCCCAGCGTCGTGGTGCGGGTTTACATGCCCCCTTTCGACAGCTCCGAGTGGGAGCGGCGGTACGGCAACTCGTTCGGCTTCCGCGCCGGCGTCCGAACCACGACGTCGAAGCCGGGAAAGGGATGGTTCCGCGGGCCCGAGACGAAGGAAGAGCCCTATTGGCCCGGCATGTTTATCTGCTTCGTGCCGAAGACCGAGAAGACCAAGAGCGATTCAGCCTTGATCATCATCCGGTCTGATCAAATGGGTCGCGATATGTTCGGCCCGCGCATCACCGAGGCCGGTTGGTGGACGCTGGGCATGACGTTCACGCCGGACGGCATGGTGCATTATTATGCACACGCCGGGTGTGGAAGATCTGAAGTCCGAAGGATCTGATTGGTTCGTACTATCCCTATGGATTCCGCTGCGAATACTTCGCGACGTTCTTTTTCGACCTGATCAACCGGGACGACGGCTCGACCTGGTCGACTCCCTGGATCGTGGATGACCCGCAGGTCTATGTGTTGCGTCGCTAGAGCGGCCGGGGCGTTCCAGCGAGTTTGACGAGACGGGCAGCGAATGCTATTTGCTCGCGGCCGGCGGGTCCGTGGTCTCGCGCCATAGCCAGCGGAGCGAGTCGGGCAGAATGGCTCCGCCGTGCTTGCCGTTGTGGCCCCCTTCGCCGTAGACGAACTCGTAATCGTAGCCTTGAATTTGAGCGCTGCGGCCATCTCCTGGTTGGCCAGCGGCCAGTTGCCGTGCGTCGTTGTCCAGGTCGCCTTGACCGTCCTGCAGGAATACGCGGATCGGCTTGTGGCTCGGTCTTGCGGATCAGGGCCGGTAGTCGTGGCCGCCCGCGGATGTTCGTGAAGCTGCCCACGTGGCTGAGCACTTTGCTGAACGCATCGGGCCGCTCCCAGGCGACGGTGAACGCGCAGATGCCGCCCGAGCTGAGATGCCGCAGATGGCCCGCTGCTTGGCGTCGTCGGTCAGCTTGTACTGTTTGCCGACCTCGGGCAGGATCTCTTCGAGCAGGAAGCGTGCGTACTGGTCGCTGAGCGTGTCGTATTCGAAGCTGCGGTTGTTGGCCTTCCAGCCGTCTTGGGCGTGTCTGCCCCTTTATGGCCCGGATTGATGAAGATGCCGATCGTCACCGGCATCTCGCCCTGGTGAATCAGATTGTCGAAGACGATCGGCACGCGAAACTCCCCCTTCTCGTTGACGTAGTTGTGGCCGTCTTGAAACACCATCACCGCGGCCGGCTTCGAGCCGTCGTACTGCGCGGGGACATAGACGAAGTATTCGCGCACCGTGCCGGGAAAGACCTGGCTTTTCCATTCGTGGTTCGTCACTTTGCCCTGCGGCACGCCTTCCTGCCGCTGGGAATCGGGCCCGAGCTTATACGGCTCATCGGCTGCTTGGGTGGGGAGGGCGAAATTCGTCATGAGCAAGACCAACGTGGTAAAGGGAAAACGGCGCATGGTTGAACTTCTCGGCGTGTGTGGGGATGCGGAAGGTGGGGTGAGCTGTCACGCCATGATCGCATGGCGTGCGGGCCGAGGCAAGCATGTCCGGCTATTGTCCCCGGCCATTCACGAATTCATTTTGGGAAAGTTTTCGGGTGCCACCGGTTGCTTGTCAGTCAGTGCGGAAGTCGAGTTGATGCTGCAACGCGGGCACGGGTGGACGAGCCGCCCGTGGCAGAGCTGCATTTCTCCAAGTTGAAAAACTGCAGCTCGGTGGGCTATTGTCCCTGACTTCGCAAACGTTGCCGGTAATACTTGAGCCCCGGAAAGAAAAAACAGGCCGCCGAGACCACGCCGAAGAGCGTGATGCCCCACGGTTGGCCGATGCGCTCCAGCCAGGCCATTACCGCGGCCGTGCCGAATAGGGCCGCCGCTTGCACGTAAAAGCGGCCGGTGAGCATGCCCGCCTTCACGACAAAGATCATACCGCTAGAGATCGCCAGGATTGGGGACAAGGTCAACACCGGCAGGCCCAGGATCATTTCGACCAGGAAGAGCATGGCAATACTGACCATGCTGGATGCCCAAACGTGGGCAATCTGCCGCTCGATGAACGTCACCGGACCCGCTCGCCGCCGCAATGCCCAGAAGATGGCCGCCCAGGCGCCGAGTCCGGCTACCCACAGGCCCAAATAGGGCCAAGGGGACTGCTCGCCCCGCCATTGCAGCCAGTTGGTGAGGAGCGACAGGATCAATAGCGCCAGGCTGTGCCACATCCACAGCAAGCCCCAGTTTTCCAGCACCGTGACGTGATGGGTCTCGCGAAACCAGCGGACGACGATCTGACCGAATTGCCCGCTCCGCGCCGAGATCGGTTCATCCGCCAGAAACGCCGCCAGATCGTCGGCCAAAGCCGCCGCCGAGGGATAACGCAGCTCGGCCGGCTTTTGCAGACATTTCAGCGCGATCATTTCCAACTCGGGATTGGCCCGCGGATTGAGCAAGCGGGGAGGCAGCGGGTCCTGCTCGAGCACCAGCAGCATCGTGTCGACCGGAGAGGCCGCTTGAAACGGCGGCCGCCCGGTGAGCAATTGATAGAGAATGGTGCCCAGGCTGTACACGTCGCTGGCCGGGCTCAGTTTGCCGCGCGAGCCGGCGACTTGCTCGGGTGCCATGTAGCTGGGAGTGCCGATGATCGCCCCGGACATGGTCAATTGCCGGTCCGACTCGACCTGCTTCGCCAACCCAAAGTCCGTGACATGCGGCCGGCCTTCCCGGTCGATCAGGATGTTCGAAGGTTTGATGTCGCGATGCAGAACGCTTTGCTGATGGGCATAGTGGATGGCGAGGCAGACCGGCAGCAATAGCTCGGCCGCTTGCGCGCGCACTGAGCGGCCCCGCCAACAGCAACTGCGCGAGGGTTCGGCCAGATACGTAACGCATCGCGAAGTATGGCTGCCCGGCATGCTGGCCGACTTCGTACACCGGCACGATCTGCGGATGATCGAGCCGGGCGACCGCCTGGGCCTCGGCCTCAAAGCGGGCCAGGTTCGCCGGCGACGCCAGCTCGCCTCCCAGTACCATCTTGAGCGCCACGATCCGGTCCAAGCTCAACTGCCGCGCCTTGAAGACGATGCCCATGCCGCCGCGGCCCAGCTCCGAGAGCAATTCGTAGTCGCCAAACAGCCGTGGCAAGCGTCCGGCCGAAGCGTCGTTGGGGGACATTTCCGCGGCTGCCAGGGTTGGCGGCGTGGTATCCTCTTGGCCCAATGGAGAATCGATAGGGCGTGGGTCGAACGGAGCGAGCCCGCCGATTTCCGACCAGCGGGCGCTGCTCCGGTGGCCGGCGGCGATCCCTTCGGCCACCAGCACGGCCGTCCACAGCTCGCGCAGATCGCGAGCCAACGCCGGATGCTCTTGCGTCACCCGATCGATGTCCGGAATTCGCTGGTGCCGCAGTTCATCGGCCAGCTCGGCCAGCAGCGTGGCTAATTGTTCATCGTGGTCGGCAGTCGTCAAGCAAGGCTTTCTTCGCCGGAGGAGGTTTCTTCGAGCAATGTCCGCAGCCTGCGCACGGCGCGCAGATAGCGCATACCGGCCGCCGGTTCGCTCAAGCCGAGGGCTTGAGCCACTTCGGAGTTGCTCAGTTGCTCGAAATGCCGCATCAGAATCACTTCGCGGTCGATGTCATCGAGCCGGGCGATGGCGGCCTGAAATCGACGTTCCAGTTCGTGCCGCGTGGCCGCGGCGGCCGGCGTGAGCTCGCGGTCGACCAGTTGCGCCACCAGGTCGACCGCCGACGGATCGCCGAAGGCCGGCACTTCCGGGTGCTGTTCGCGGTCGATGCTCCGCCGGCTCGCGCCTCGATGCCGGCGATGGGCGTCGATCATCCGATCGCGGGCCATTTGCCGCAGCCACAGATGGAACGGCAGTTTGGGCTCAAGAAGGTAGTCTTGCAAGCGGCGATTGGCTTCGACTAACACATCCTGCACGATGTCGCTGGCGTCGAGCCGTCGCTGCAGCACTCGGTCGAGCCGCATGTCGACCAGTCGCCGCAGCGCGTCGCGGTGGCGTTCGAGCAGTCCGTTGACGGCCTCTGCGTCGCCGCTGCGAGCACGCAGCAGCAATTCTTGAGTTTGCGAATTATCGGGCCACATAGTCTAGCCGCGGCTTATGATGAATGGGGATGCCTCAAGTGTAGATGCCGGAACTTGGGGCAGCAATCGAATCAGCGCAGGGGAATGGCCGCAAGGTGTTTTCAGTTAAATGGTTATGAGGGAATCTCGGCCGGGTGGGGAATAAAGCCCTACCACGAGCGCATCTATAGTAACGAGTGGGTTCACGTTGGATTGTTCTTATTCTCAAGAAGCAGAGCGAAAACCATGAAGAAACACCTTGCATTCCTCGGTACGGTCGGCCTGTCGTTCACCTTGATTGGCTGTGGCCCTCCGACGCCGGTTGGGGCTCCGCCGACGAAGATGGACGTTGCCGAGGAGAAGATCAAAGAGGCCGGCGAGAAGGCGAAAGAGGCCGGAGAAAAGGCTGTGGAAGCCGCCGAAGCAGCGGGTTCGGCAGCGAAAGACGCGGCGGAACGCACCGCCGAAGAGGTCAAAGAGGCCATTAAGGACGTGAAAGCCAAGGCTGCGGAACATGCCAAAGAGGTGAAACAGCAAGCCGAAGAGTCGCCCACCAAGTAGCGGCGCCGCAAGGCCGCAGTGCGTGTGGCACGCTCTGAGCCTTGCGAAGGGTGTGGTGGCCACAGACATGCGTTCGCCGTTTCGCCACGCCCTTCGCTAGCGCTCAGAGCGTGCCACACCGGGGCGCAGAAAAAAAACATCCTCGGGAAGGTGGGAATTCCGAATGGTCGCCGGGCATCGCTGGACTGGGTATCTCCGCGGGCTGGCAGGCGCGGCCGTCGGCGCAGCGGTGGGATACTTCCTTTTCGGCTTGATGTGGCGACAAGGGTACTATGCGCTGGCCCTGCCGGCGGCCTTGGTGGGGCTGGGCTGCGGCTTTGCTTCGCGCTTTTTTTCAAACCTTTTGGCGCGGTCTCGCAGTGGCTGGAGTTGCGCTCGCCCTGTTCATGGAATGGCGGTGGAGCCCGTTCAAAGTCGATGACAGCCTGAGCTACTTTTTGACCCACCTGCAAAACTTGCAGGGCATGACGCTATTTATGATCGCACTAAGCGGCGTCTTTGGATTCTGGTTTGGCCGAGGGCGGAGCGATCAGACGGATGCGGACGAATAAATTTCAGCAATCGATGCGACTCCCGTAGGGTCGGCTGTGCCGGCCGCAGTATCGCCGCAAGTCCGGCTGTTCTGCCCACAATTGTCCCGCATAACGCCTCCCCGGCCTGCCCCACGGGAGGCCGTAAGCCTCCTAGCGAATCTTCTGATCAGGCAACGCCTGCTTGATCCCTTCGTCGAGCGGCATCTTGTCGGTCGCGGCTATGAGCCCCGTCTCCTTCATGCGGAGCTCTAATTCTTTCTTCAGTTGCGAAAGCTGATCGGCGTAGGTTGGATCGCCGATCAGGTTCGTGTCTTCGTTCGGATCAGCCGCCAGTTTATACAGCTCGGCCATGTGCTTGTCGGGCGTGCCGTCGCCCGGCGGGTAGTGAATGTATTTCCATCGCTTCGGTCCGCACGCCGCGCACGTTGGGCGTGAACGGAAATTGCTTTTCGTAGTTGTATTCATAGAACCACGACTTGCGCCAGGCTGGATCGCCCTTGCTGGCCAGAGCTCACCCACGATTGGCCGTGGATCTTCGGCAGCGGCGGCGCGCCGCACAGTTCCAGCATGCTCGGGGCCACGTCCACCGTCAGGACTTGCTGCTCGACGACCCGCGGCGCTCTTGCGTCAGGCCCGGGTATCGCACGATCAGCGGAATGCGAATGCTCGGCTCGTGCATCGTGCGCTTGTCGACCATGCCGTGCTCGCCGTTCAGCAGGCCGTTGTCGCCCATGAAGACGATCAGCGTGCGGTCGAGCTGGCCGCTGGCGAGCAAGTAGCTGACCAGCTGGCCGACGCTATCGTCGACCGACAGGATCGTGCGCCCAATAGGCGCGCGTCATGGCGGCAAAATCCTTGACGGCCTCGGGCCGGTCGTCGGGAAACTTCTTGCGCCACTCGAACAGCGGGCCATAGATGCCGTGCCAGGTGGAGCGCCGCTGCTTGATCCAGTCCGGCTTATCGTCCAGATGAAACGCCGACGCCGGATATCGCACGTCCACATCGTCGAAGGCGTGGGCATACTTCTCTTCCGGGAAATAAAAGCTGTGCGGCGCCTTGTGCCCCAGGCATCAGCAGCCACGGCTTTTCAGCCCGCGGCCGCTTGAGCCATTCTAGAGCCAGGCCGGTGACCACATGTCGTGTAGTAGCCGGGCAGGACCTTGCCGCTCGCGGCCGTTGAGATTGAACTCGGTGTCGAAATACTTCCCTTGGCCCTTGTGCGTCACGAAATAATCGAAGCCGGGCCGCGGCGCGTCGTTCTCCTCGCCCATGTGCCATTTGCCGATGTAGGCCGTGGCATAGCCGGCGTCGTGCAGTTGCGTTGGGAAGCTGGCCAGGCTGGTGGGATACTCGGTGAAGTTATTCACCACGCCATGGGCATGAGCATACAGCCCGCTCAAGATCGAGGCCCGGCTGGGCGAACAGAGGGACGTGGTGCAAAAGGTATTCTTGAACCGCACGCCTTCCGCGGCCAGGCTGTCGATATGCGGCGTCTTGACATGGGGCGAGCCGTAGCAGCCGAGCGCGTCGGGACGGAGGTCGTCGCACAGAATATAAACGACGTTCGGTCGGTCCACGGCCGGAGTATTTGTGCTGCCGCAAACGGCAATTAAGAACGCCAGCAGAACGCATCGATCAAATCGCATAGAGGTGCCTGTTAATAATCGTAATCGTGGCATCAGTTCGATTCAGACCCGTCGAACTCCTACTTGTCTTGACTGAATCGTGACAATCTGAGAAAGCTAATGCAAGTGGGCCAGTGCCAGCATCCATCTGCGGGCAGGCCGGTTCACGCCTGGCAGGTGCTTTACCAATGGTAATAGGGCTGCGGCTGCTCCGGAAGTTGCCACTGTCCCGAAAGTTAACACAGCCCCGGGAAGTAAGGAGACTTGCGATGAGCGAAGCTGTCATGACACCTGAACCCTCGGCCAAGCCGGCCGCAGTCACGTCCTCCGGTCCACGGGTTTGGCCCGGCCTGGCGATTGTGGCCACGTTTTGGGCCTATCGAATGCTCGTCGGTCAGCTCGAATTGCCGATATTCCTGGGCTTCTTTAGCATGGTCGGGGTGACGGCCCTATTCGTGCTGCTGTTTTTGATCTGGTGGTTCGCAGCCAGTCGGGCAAGTGGGAAAGATCGCTTGTTCGGTTTTGTTGCGCTGGTAAGCACAGGCATTCTGACGGCACTTGTTTCCGATCCTTCGATGAAGCCATTCGGAATCCTGTTCTTTGCCTTGCCAGTGGTATTGACCGCTTGGGTGATCTGGCTGGCGCTGGCCAGGAGCAACTCGCTGGCGCTTCGCCGCGCCGGACTGTTGGCGGTGCTTTGCCTGACGTGGGGATACTTCACGCTGATCCGCATGGATGGCGTGCATGGCGATCAGAAAACCGATCTTCACTGGCGCTGGGCTCCGAAGGCTGAGGAGTTGTTCCTGGCCAGTCGCGAGCAAACCAAGGAAACTCCGTCACCGGCATCACCGAGCGACCTGGTGCCGGAACCGGTAGCTCTGCAAGAAGGAGACTGGCCTGCCTTTCGCGGTCCGCTACGCGACGGTGCGCAGGGCGGGACGATTGCAACCGATTGGAATGCGGCTCCGCCCAAGCTCCTCTGGAAGCAACGGGTCGGACCGGCTTGGTCGTCGGTCGCCATCGTCGGCAATCGGCTGTACACGCAGGAGCAGCGGGGCGAGACCGAAGCCGTCGTCTGCCTCGACGCCGAAACGGGCCACGAAGTTTGGGCTCACGAAGACGCCTCCCGATTTGCCGAGCCGGTGGCAGGCCCCGGCCCACGGGCAACGCCCACTTTTATCGACGGGAACTTGTATACGTTTGGCGCCAAGGGAGTATTGAACTGCCTGGATGCCGCCAGCGGAAGTGTAAAGTGGTCGCGCGACGTGGCCGCCGATTCCGTGTGCGCCGATTCCGATGTGGGGCTTTTCCAGCTCGCCGCTCGTCGCTGACGCAGTGGTCGTCGTCTGCGCCGGCGGCGAAGGGGCCAAGGGACTGCTGGCCTATCGGGCCCTCACGGGCGAACCGGCCTGGACCGCCCCGACGGGAAAATTCAGTTACAGTTCGCCGCAACTCACGTCGATCGGCGGTCAAACGCAACTGCTGTTCTTCAGCGAAACCGGCTTGACGGCGTTCGATCTCGCCAGTGGCAAAGTCTTGTGGGAGCATGCGGCCCTCGCGTCGAATTGGCGGGCCGTTCAGCCCCACACCATCGGCGATGCCGAGATCCTGATCGGCTCCGAAGACCTGGGGCTGGTGCTCCTCGACGTGACCCGGGCCGACAATGCCTGGGGCTGTTCCCAGCGTTGGGCGACCAAAGCGATGAAGCCGGCCTACAACGATTTCGTCGTTCACGACGGCTTTGTCTATGGCTTCGACGGCGGTGTCTTCGGATGCGTTGAACTGACCACGGGCAAGCGACAGTGGAAAGGCGGCCGCTACGGCCATGGGCAGGTGCTCTTGTTGGCCGATCAGCCGTTGTTGCTGGTGCTAACCGAGAAGGGAGAAGTGGTGCTCGTGGCTACCAATCCCAAGAAGCTCGAAGAGTTAACCCGGTTCCAAGCGATTCAAGGCAAGACCTGGAACCATCCGGTCGTCGCGCACGGTCGGCTTTATGTTCGCAACGACGAAGAGATGGCTTGCTATAGTGTGCAGCCCTCTACGATGCGTTGAGCCCTGATGCGGCGAGCCATCCCTGGCGTCCTGGACGCCCGCGTCTGGACTTATGCGGCGTCCCGGGCCCCTCACGAATCGAAGGGTCCGCAAAATACGTAACGTTACTCGACTTGCCGTTACTTGCCGGACATCTGCTTCAGCGAGCTCATCGCCATCGACATGCTCGGATTGGCAACCGACGCGGCGGGCACGCTGGCAGACTCTCTCGCCTTTGGACTGCCTGGCTGGTTGCACAACTTGAAGATCGGCGACAGCTTGATCCAATCCGGCAGGCTGTTGCTCTTGGACTGCGCCACCGGCTTATTGCACACCTGACGCTGTGCGCCGGGCTGGTCTGGGGCGGGTGTCGCACCGCATTGCGCCGCGGCCAATTCCCGCGCCGCCTGCTGGGCAACCGCGTCCCCGACCAGATACAAACCGACGACCGCGGCAACCTGGTCGCAGGGTTCGACTTTTGAGCCCAGATAGCTATGCCGCATGGCAAGCACTTCGCAGTTGGCCTGAACCCAATCGCCGCGCCACTCGCGGGGCACGACAAAGCGGCAACTGACCTCGCGCGAGCCTTCCAAGGAATTCTGGTTCGAGTGGCGCCACTTGAAGAACACGCCGTGCTCGGCATTCACCGTGCCGCTGGCCAATACGAGCTGCTTGCTGGACAGCCGTCTGTAGGTCTCCTTGGTTCCGTTGGTGTTCGTGGTGCCGAACGAAGGTCCCGGGGACGCCTGGACGTGAACCGGCCCAGCCTGTCCAACCAACACGCTTCCCAGGGAAGCATTGAGCGTAGAATTCTTGTTCACCGTGGCACTCACTTCGACGTCTCCGGCCAGGTCGCTGGCCAGCTCGGTGCGGGGCTTGAAGTCGACGACCCGCATGCGCCCCTCGCGGCTTTCGATGATCAGGTGCAACTCTTCCAAATCGGTCGCGCGGCCGGACATCAGCAGCGCGGAAACGTGGAATGTCGCTTCGACGATCTTTTCCTGGGGATGTCCCTGAGTGAACTCAGCGGGCGTGACGTCGTGGCATTCGACCGTCGTGCCCACGTCGATCGACACCCGAGTCGGTGCCGACGCCTGAGCGGTGCCCATGAACCAATCGGCGGCAAGCACCAGCAGCAGCGTGCGGCCGGCAACTCTCGAGCCCGCCTGCACTGCTAGTGCAGTCGCGCTCATTGCGGTGTGTGTGGCTCTCCATAACATTGCGTCGCTCCTTCTCGTCGGAATTGAACAAGTTGAGGGAAAAGACGAGAACCTTCCTCAGTGCATTACGCGTTCCAAAGGGCACGGCATTCCGCTGAATCCGCGGAATCGCTGCCGCCGTAAAGACTTCTTAATTTTTGCCGTCGTTGCCAGCAAATTGCGCCTTTGAAAGAAGTGCCGCCGTGCTGTACCACAAAGAGACGATCGCCATGCCATGACCACTTGAATGAAGATGCTAGCGCGGGAGGGGCTATCAGACTCGTGGAAAATTTCAGCGAGCTTTGATATGCATTCCACTGGCTCTGCCAGTGCCGTAGACAGCGTCGATTTTGCACTGGCTCTGCCAGTGGCACACGACGGGAAAGACCGGAGGCGAACGACGATCGCCGTGAGCCGGGCACGGAATTGTCGCTTGGCGGAGTTCTCGTTTGGAGTGTCTTCGCTGCCTCCGACATTGTTTGCTGGTGCAATCGTCAAAGGCCGCACAAGCGGCCCTCGGCAATGCCACGGGGTTGACTTGTATGGCCGCGGAAATTCCTGATGTGACGGATGATCCGGTCGAAGGTTTAAGCTGCGACGCTTCCGGACGCTCGACTCATGCCTGATTTGCCGGATCGCCGAGTAGTATCACGGCAGCATGGTTCCTCCAAAGTTGCCGAATTTGCGTGTTGCCACGCGCGGGTCGGAAAATGCAGGCCAGGCTTCCGAACCATCCAACCAGCACATGAATGGGAACTGAGCGTTGGCGCTTGTCATAAAACAACACGTTAAAAGCCACCGGCGAAACCCCGCACTAAGCGCGGCCCGAACGACAGCTGTTATGTTTGCGCTGATGTCCCTGGCCGGGGGTTGCACGAGCCTGTGCCAGTGGTGGCACAACGGGTTCAAAGTCGGGCCGAACTATGCGCGTCCGCCTGCGGCTGTGGCTCCGGCATGGATCGATTCGGCCGATCCAAAAATCAATTGCGCGCCGGCCTGTGATTATGCCTGGTGGACCGTCTTTCACGATGCCACGCTCAATGCCCTGGTCGAATCGGCCTATCGTCAGAACCTCGACTTGCAGGCCGCCGGTACGCGCATTCTGGACGCGCAAGCGCAGCGGGGAGTGGCGGTCGGCAATTTGTTTCCTCAGTCCCAGTCTGCGATTGCCGCGTACGCCCATGCCCAACTCAGCAAGAATCTCAATCTGCTGCCCGCTTCCGAACTCAGCGTGCCCGCCGATGGCTTCAATGCGTCCTGGGAGGCGGATTTCTGGGGCCGCTATCGCCGCGCAATCCAGTCGGCCAACGCCACGGTGGATGCCCAGTTCGAAGCCTACGGCGACACGCTGGTCATGCTGCTGTCGGAAGTGGCGACGAGCTACGTGCAGATCCGCACCTTTCAACAACGTCTGGCTTATGCCCGCCAAAATGTGGAAATCCAAAACGGTTCGTTGGGAATCGCTGACGCCCGGTTCAAAGATGGAGCTTCGAGCGAGCTCGACGTCACTCAGGCCCGCGCGAACCTGGCGCAGACGGAAGCCTTGATTCCGCAACTGCGGGCCGGCTTGCGGCAATCCAACAACGCCTTGTGCGTGCTGCTCGGACTGCCGCCCGGAGACCTCGTCAGCCAATTCGACGCCGCACCGATTCCGCGGGCGCCGGCGACAGTCGCTATCGGCATCCCGGCGGATCTGTTGCGTCGGCGTCCGGATGTGCGTCGGGCCGAGCGGCAGGTGGCGGCTCAGAGCGCCCAGATCGGCATTGCCGAGGCCGACTTCTACCCCCGCTTCAGCGTCAACGGGTTCATCGGCTACACGGCGAGCGACTTCAAGCACCTGTTCGACGCGAGCAGCTTGACCACGTTTGTGTTTCCATCGGCGCAGTGGAACATCTTGAATTACGGCCGCATCTTGAACAATGTCCGCACGCAAGACGCTCGTCTGCAAACCGTCACGCTGCAATACCAGCAAACGGTGCTGCGCCGGCCGCGAAGTGGAAGACGGGCTGGTGCAGTTCGTCGAAGCCCAGAAGCAAGCCGTGTTTCTGGCTGAAGGCGTCAAGCAGGCGTCTCGTTCGGTGGAATTGGTCAACTTGCAGTTCCAGGGAGGCGTCACCGATTTTAATCGGGTGTACACCACTCAGGCTCAATTGGTCACCCAGCAGGACCAACTGGCGTCAACCCAAGGCAACATAGCGCTGCAACTGATCGCGGTGTACCGAGCGTTGGGCGGCGGCTGGGAGTATTTTAGAGAGGGGCAGGGCCTGCCACAGGTTCCGACACCGCTGCCGCCGACACAGCCGCCACGCGCCGAAGTGCAGCCGCTACCGGAACCGGTTCCGCCCCCGGCGAAGCCGTAGTTCGTATTAGCTTACCAACTCGCCCCGCCCTTGCGGGTTCCACATAACGCTACTTCCAGGCCGAGCGCACTGGCCATTGCGGCCTTCGCCAACAGGGCCTTGTCCGCGCTCTCCGCGCTGTTGGCGTACGCCACTTGCAGATGGTTGCTCTTGTGCCGCGCCATCATCTGGTCGCGGGAGACGCCATAGGTCACGGCGTGCATGATGGGCCATTGGGGGGTCGTGGCTTGCCAGCGACGCTCGGTTTCGGTCAGCGGCAGGGCGACGACTTCCGCTCGGCCGAGGTCCATGCACAGGCGGCCGTCGTCGATGAAGATGCGCGACCAGACGATTTCGCCAGGCTTCGAGATTCCTTTGAGCGTGCCGCCCCCCGACGGAAAATACATCGGAGGCTGTCGTTCGCTGCTGGCCCCGTTCCATCCGCCGATGAAGTGAGCTGGCGGAGCCGCGCCGCTGATCAGCAGCACCCAGACGTAGTCCGGCACCGTGCCGGATTGGTCGACGTCGCCCCAGCGCAAATCGTGCAGCGTGCTTTCGACCGGTTCGCCCATTGCCCGGTGGACGCGATAAGTCATCAGCGCGTCGAGGCCTGCGCATTCGTCGACTTCGTTGAAATGGGGCAGGGGCTCGCCGTCGTACAGCATGCGGCTGCCGTCTCGGCTGAGCACCGGGGGCGCTCGGTGTTGTTGAGCGTTCCCTCGACCAGGTCGCTCGCCGGGAGCAGATCTTTGAGACCTTGCTGATACTGAATGCCGATCGTGTGGCAGCCGAAGTCGTCGGCGATGCGCAGCGCCGCAATGTACATTTTGCATTGCAGCAGCACTTGGTCGATGGTCAGATGTTGGGCCGGGTCGGGCCCCGTGACCAGTTTCAGGCCGCGCTGGAGCATCCAGTCGAGCGCGACGCGGGCCTCGTCGTCGCTTGTGCGCATGGTCTCGTAGTACAAGGCCGACTGACTGAGCCGCTCCTTGTAAACGCCCGTCGGGTTGAGAAGTTCGTCGGGGACGATGGCATTGAACATGCCCATGCAGCCTTCGTCGAACACGCCCATGATGGCTTTCTCGCGCTGTAATTGGGCGGCGAGAGTTTTTCCCAGGCGGCGCTCGGAGCTGGGGACTTTGACGCCTTTCAAGTCGGTGACATGGTCGGTCTTGTGACGCAGCTTGCCCTTTTCCAGCCAGCGGGTCAGTTGCTTGATGGCCGCCGGTTCGGAAAAATCCTCGCTCCAGATCGTGGAGTATTTCTTGCCGGCTTTGGTCAGCGAGGCGTTCAGGTTCAGCATGCCGACCAGGCCCGGCCAGGTGCCGGACCAGTTGGCCGCGGTAAGGATGGGGCCCTTGTGGGTGAGCAGGCCCGGCAACAGGTGGTGCGAATATTGCCACACAGCCTCGGCCACGATGAGCCTGGCCTGCGGGTCAATGCGAGCGAAAACCTCGAGCCCTTCCTTCTGCGAGCTGATGAAGCCGTGCTGCTCATCGGCCTTGTAGGGATGGGCCCGCACCAGGTCGTAGCCCGCCTCGGCCAGGGCCTCGGTGAGTGAATGTTCGAGCACCTCTTGCGCGGCCCAACAGCGCTGGTTGGCCGATAGGCGCAGGTCTCCGTTGGCGACCAGCAACACCTGGTTCTTTTTCACCGCCGGCACGTTGGCCAATTCGGGATACGCGTAGGGAGAGCCGTTTTTCATGATTAGGCTGTGGGGAATGCGGAATACGGAAGGCGGCAATCCATCACCCCTAGCCTCCCATCTCTGACTGGCCTTCCTATTCTGACACGACTTCGATCCGGCTCCAATAGGCGAACTCATAGTTCCAGTCGTTGGCCTGGTTGAGCAGTTCCAGCGCGATTCTTTGCCCGGCGAATTGGCTCAGATCGACCGTCACGTCGGCCCAGGCGTCATGCGTGGACTTGGGCCCGACGATCGCATCGTACAACGGATTGCCATTGGCTTTGACGATCAGCCGCCAATCGTGGCCGGCATGATTCGAGACGCTGAGCAGCAGCCGCGTTTTCTTGCCGGCCGGCACTTCGAGGCGGGCCGAAAGGATCCCGGGCTTTTCGCGCGAGACGGGATGCGTTCGCAACACACCCGGACGTCCGGCGTGTTCCGACTCAATGGCCAGGCCCCCTTCGCCAACGACCGCGGCGGTGATTGGCGAGCCATACTCGGCGAGAATCCCGGCGAACCGCTCCGGCTGCTCGCTCGAAATGGGCCGCCGTACGCGAGTGTCAGGCAGCCGCCTGGCCGTCGGATCCGTGGGGGGCTTGTCGAGCGTGATGAAGGCGAACAGGTCGGCCAATTCCCGCGGCTTGAGCTGCTTCTCCAGTTCCTCCGGCATCAGCGACAGCTGGCTGAGCTTCGTGGCTTCGACGTCGGCTCGGGCAATCGTTTCCAGCTTGCCTCCTTGCTGCTTGAGGACGATCCGCTGATCGGTGTCCTCGGCCACCAGGCCGGTCAGGACTCGGCCATCGGTCGTAATGACCATGCGGGCCTGGTACGCGGCACCGATCACCAGGCTGGGATCGAACACGTTCGAAAGCAACTGCTCGAACGAGCTGCGTCCGTTGACGGTGATGTCGGGGCCGACCTCCTGTCCCTCGCCGTAGATCTTGTGGCACTGGCCGCAGAGCTTTTTGAACACGGCCTGTCCGGCGAGCGCATCGCCCTGGTTATCGCGCAGAAAGACGCGCATCTCGGCGATCACTTTTTCGCGAGCCGGGTTCCGCTCCGTACGAACGGACCCCCATTGAGCGCGGACCTTGTCGACAAGCGCGGCGTCGGGGCTGGCGAGCAGTTTTCGCACCTGGTTGACGTTCAACGCCGCGGCTGGAAGTTTTTTCTGGCCGATGGCGTCGAGCAGTTGCATGGCCCACTGGCCGCGCTGCGTGAGCAGCTCGATGGCCTTGGGCTGCAGCTCCGGCTCCAGCCGATCGTAATTGTCCAGCACGACGCCGGAGACCCAGGGCTGGTCGAGCCGGCCCAGCGCGCCCAGCGTTGCGGCGCGGAGTTCCAGCGGGTTCGATTTACCATCGGCCAGCACGGCCGCGACGGCCTCATGCAACAAAGCGTCCTCCGCGGCGATCAAGGCATCGAGCGCTTGCAACCGGCGCGCGCACCGTGCAGATTGGGCTTGGCGAAGGCCTTGCGCACGGCGTCGATGCCGGCCGGGTCTCTCCAACTCGTGGCCAGCAGGGCCGCATCGAAATGCAGAGGGCCGGTCGGCGAATCGCTCAAAATAGCGTTGAGAGGTTTTGCGAACTCCTTTTTAAGCAGTTCCGATCGCTCGCCCGTGATCTCTCGCGATTGCATCTTGCCGGCCAGCATCGCCAGGCATTTTTCGGCCGCCTCGCCGTTGGGTTGGGAGCCGCTCGTCAGTAGTATGAACAGCCGGGCAACGGCGGCCGGATCCGGATTCTTGCTCCCCAGCATGCGCTCGACCAGGTTGGGCAGCAACGACGAAACGGCTGGTTGGTGGCGCAGGGTTTCGTCCGCCAGTTGTTCCAGGAGGACGCCGGATTGTTGCTCCATCAGCGGATGAAGATTCTGCCACACGATCTGCGGAATCAACGGGTCGCCTGACTGGCCGACAGCACCTTCAGCAGCACGGGCGATCGGCTGCACGCCCGGTAGTTTGCAGGCCGCGATCGCCACTTGCAGCCGCACGTCCGGCGCAGCGTCCTTCGCCAGTGCGATGACCTTATCCCGCACGGCCGGATCGACGTCATGAAAGTTGCCGGCCGCTCGCACGCCCCAGGCTCGGAATGCCGGGCTCGGCATGCGCCAGTAATTGCTGATGGAACGACACGCTCAGCGAACCGGTTCCCACCAAGGCCCACAGGGCATGCATGCGGGCCTTGCGAGTGGCCGAGTCGTCGAGGACCAGCTGCTCCAGCTTGGACCGCGTTTCGCGCTTGGCCTGTCTGTTGGCTTGATTGGTATCGCGCTCGACGAGCAGCCGCTGGGCCATGTCGCGGAAATAAACGTTGGGGCTGGCCAGCCGCGCGATCAATTGCTCGTCGCTCTCTCTGGCCAGGTCGAACTTGCGCGGCCCGCGGCGTGTCCTTGATAGCGCACGCGATAGAGCCGGCCCTTGAGCCGATCGATTCCCGCGGGATCGCGACGCGGCGTCCTGATAGCAGTGATAGCGGTCGTACCAGTCGAGAATGTACAGGCAGCCGTCGGGCCCGGTCTTCTGCACCACCGGCATGAACCAGGCGTCGTTGGCCGTGAGGAAATCGGGCTCGGCTTCGCCTTGATACGTCGAGCCGTCGCGCTGCCAGCCGGTCGACGTTGATGCAGTTGCCGTGGATGTTGCCCATGTACAGCCGGTCGCGGTACTCGGCCGGATAGGCGTCGCTGTCGAAATAAGTGGATGCCGCAATAGGCGGCCTTCTTGATGGTGGTGCTTGACGATCGATGCGATCTTCCACGTGAACGGCGGATAAGGGCCGCCCTGGCGAATGTAGTAGCCGGTTTCGGTCAGGTGCCACAGATGATCGATCACGCAGGCGCTGATGAACGCGCTGCCTTCGCTGTCCCAGGCGACGCCCCAGGGATTGCTGGTCCCTTCGCAAAACAGCTCGAACTCGCGCGTCTTGGGATGAATGCGAAACAGGGCGCAGGTGAAATCGTACTGCTTGCCGCGGTACTTGATCGTGGCTGCGATTGAACACGCCGTTCAGCCCGTACAGCCAGCCGTCGGGTCCCCAGGTGAGCGAGTTGGGCAGCTCGTGCGTGTCGTCGCGGCCGAAGCCGGTGACGACGACCTCCTGCTTGTCGGCCCTGCCGTCGCCGTCGGTGTCTTGCAGAAAGAGAATGTCGGGCGCGTTGGCCACCCACACGCCGCCGTGCCCCACGGCAATGCCCGAGGGAATATTGAACCCTTCGGCGAAGACGGTGAACTTGTCGGCCGGCCGTCGCCGTCGGTGTCTTCGAGGACCTTGATCCGATCTTGTCCCGGGCCCGGCTCGTGAGCGCGGATATTCCAGGCTCTCGGTGATCCAGATGCGGCCGCGCTCGTCGAACGTCATGGCCACCGGATTGACGATGTCGGGCTCGCTGGCCACCAGCTCGACGCTGAAGCCCTCGGGCACCGTCATCTTGGCGATCGCCTCGGCCGGCGACAGAGGCGGACCGGGGGGCTTTTCCTGGCGGCGCGGGATGAACTCCTCGGCGTGCAAAACGGGACTGAGCAAGCCGCCGGACAGGGCGAAGGCAAGGCCGACCGCGCGAAGGTTTTTGGATGACAACCAATTTTGCGGCCAGCTAGACATGGAGCGGTTCCCAATTTTTGGCAAAACGGATGGATGGAGCAGTACACGGATTCATGTGAAAATGAGGTTGAAGCTCTCATTCCTCGCCGGTTGGCGCCACAGCTTTTTGATTATGAATCGCTGCGGCGAGGCTAGCAACCGGCGGACGGCCATAAATCGCCGGTCTTTGCTGGCTGCTTACAAGAGAGCTTTGCCTTGGTCGGGCAAGGAACCCGCCTCTCCTGTGTGGCACGCTCTGAGCGCTAGCGAAGGGCGTGGTGCAGGCATTTAAGCTCAGCGCCTGGCCTCCACGCCCTTTGCTAGCGCTCAGAGCGTGCCACACCGAAATTGCTTTCTACGGCGCAAAGCAGTAGGCTGACATTGCCCGCCCAGGAGTGCGACCCAGCACCGGAACCCTAGTTCGGCGGGCACTCCTTCTCTTTACTTTCCATTCGGAGAGTGTCATGCAGCACCTTTTCGCGGGACCTGAACCAACCCAGCGCGGACCAGCGTTATGCCGTGTGTGCCTGTTTGCGATTCTGGTTTCCATTGCCGTGGCATGCTTGTCCACCACGCGTTGCATGGTTTTCGTCGATCCGACGGTGATTGCATTGGCTGCCGACAAGCGGACCGCTGCCGCGCTCGAGCGCCGCGTTTCGGTCGATTTTGACAAGATGCCGCTTCGCGCTGCTTTGAAACGTTTAGTAAGAATGTTGCCGGACGATCAGAGAATCGCTTACAAGATCGATGTGACCCGGATTGAGGCGGAGTATGGAGACGTACGGCGATTCCCAGGCGGCAAGATTGATCTGGATGTTCCCGTTTCGCTTTGGGCAAAGAATGCGCAGCCTTTCATCCGTGCTGTCTCGGCTGCTTCGGCCGTTGGCTCTCGATTGGACGCCGTCAAGCAACGGCCTGCTGATTACGACCCAGGAGATCGTGGACCAGACGGTCATTCGGCGCGAATATGATGTGACGGATTTGGTTCGGCGTGCTTCCGATCCCATGGCGCGTGAGAACAAAGGCGAAAGCGGACGTGTTCCCGCTCTAATACTTCTCATGCGTGGGCACTTTGCGGATTTCTGGAACGATCGACCGGATCAACTCGGTATTTCGATCGATGTTCGACATTCCGAAACCGATGGCTTTACGCTCGTAGTCTTGCAGACGCGTTTCGTTCACGGGCATATTGCCGCAGCGTTGGAGGGTCTCCGATCAAATACCCCGGACTCGCCAGGCCTATGCGAGCCGGAATTCGCTGCGGCCCTCGAACAACGAGTGTCGCTGGATTTGCAAGGCATGCCGCTTACACGGGCACTCCAGACGTTGCAAGACAAATTGCCAACTGGCAAGAAGATTCCGATTGAAATCGATCTTTGGGCTCTGGAGGACGCGGGGGCTGGAGACGACATGCCGCTTACATTCCGGGCAGATAATATCCCGTTGCGCTCGGCGCTGGCCCGCATGCTCGGACCAATG
Source organism: uncultured Planctomycetia bacterium (assembly GCA_963807715.1). Classification (GTDB taxonomy): domain Bacteria; phylum Planctomycetota; class Planctomycetia; order Pirellulales; family PALSA-1355; genus CAWECK01. The sequence goes on along the minus strand of CAWECK010000001.1, from coordinate 159,130 downwards.
GATCTTGCCCGGATATTCCGAAACGAAGCGATGCTTATTACTACCCAAGAAAGGGCGAGTGACGAACTGGTCACCCGCGTCTACAACGTGTCCGACTTGGCACCAGAGAACTCCGTGGAAGAAAAGGAGGCACAACTGCAACATCGAGAGGATTTACTCAAATGGAAACCAAACAGATGGTTGGGGCCCCCTCGGCGCCGCCCGCGCCCGTTGATGTGTTGATCGCTCTTTTGACAACCGAAGTCGCGCCGACGACTTGGAACCATGAAGGCGGTCGCGGGAAAATCAGCAAGTTCAACCGTCAAGGCTATCGGCTTGTGATTTCACAAACCGCGGACATCCATTATCACGTCGCCTCGCTGCTGGACGCGCTGCGCAAGACGGTCGATCGCCCGACGCGGCCCGGTGAAGCGTCGCGCGCGCCGACGCCCGTCTCCGTGCTAGCCTGCTTGAGCCCGGAAGTCGAGGCCTTCCAGAAACGGGCGGCCTACGCAATGGCGCACCTCGTCTCGGTGGATTTTGAGAACTTTCCTTTGATGGAGGCGCTGCGATCCTTTGAGAACGTCTTGCCGGCGGACAAGCGGATTTCGATCCTGGTGGACACGAAGGCGCTCGAAGATTCCGGGTTTGACCAGGCAACCACCGTGACTTTTCATGCCAGGAACATCGCTTTGCGCAGCGCGCTTGATCCGTTGCTGGGTCGGCTGGACCTTACATGGGAACCCATGGATGGAGTGATCCTGATTACAACGAAGGAGAAGGGAGACTCCCAGCAAATTACGCGAGTCTACAACGTCACGGACCTGGTAGGCCGAATTAAGACGGGCACTATGAAAGACGTCAGGGACTCGATGGATTCGCTCATCGACCTAATCGGCACGACTGTGGCACCGACCACATGGGACGAGGTCGGTGGTCCCGCCCGCGTATGCAGCGAATTCATGGTGAACGGCTGTCGCCTCGTGTTTTCTCAAACGCGCCAGGTTCACGAACAAATTGCCGACTTGCTTAGTCAATTGCGAGCCAACGATCTGGAGCAGGAGCCCAGTCCGCAAGAAAAACAAGTCACGGCCGCTCTCGAACACCGCTTGACGGTCAATTTCGATCGCGTGACCATTCGGGACGCAATCAAGTCGCTCGCGGAATCGCTGCCGGACGATAAGAAGGTCTCGATGTCATTCGATCTGAATCCGATCAGGGACATGATAGATCGGGACCTTCAATTGGTCACCCTCAAGGCGTTCAACGTCCGGCTACGCTCGGTCTTGGACATCATGCTCAAGCCGCTGGATTTGGGATGGAATCAAACGGATCACGGGATCGATATCACGACGCGAGAAAGTTCAGGCTTCGCGACCGCCATCCGCGTTTACAATGTCGAAGATCTGATCGGCGGCAATCCAGACGCTCCGCTAACTCGCAAGGCTGCGCTAGCCCGGTTAGGCGTGCTAGACGACCTTATTAAAGAAATGGTCGCGCCTAATGCATGGTCGGGGCAGGGCGGTTCGGGCGACATGGCAACCTTTAGCGGCAGCGGAGGGCGGCATCGGCTAGTCGTTTGCCAATCACCCAGCGTCCACGAAAACATCAGGAAACTATTAGCCGTGTTGCGCGAAGAGTCGCAACAACCAGGCGAACGCCCGGACTCCGGCCGCATCGTGTTCCCTATGGATGGGAAGCTATTTGCGGCGGCTCTCGACCACCTCGTCTCGGTCGACTTCGACGAAATGCCGCTGTCGCAAGCGTTGCGGGAGCTGACGGACCAACTCCCCGAAGCCAGTCATGTTCCCATAATTTGTGATCGGCAATTGATGGAGGCCGCCGGCCAAGACATGCAGGTGACAGTCACCCTGCTCGTAAAGGATGCTGCACTGGGCAAGGTTCTGGCGGACATGTTGGATCCGGTCGAGTTCGCTTGCGTGGTAAATGATTATGCGGCGCGAAATGAGGCCTTGTGGATTTGCCCTCGTTCCGCGGTGCAGGATCGATGTAAAACGGTGGTCTACGATGTGACCGATCTAACCAGTGCCGAGACCGATTCGGACGCTCCGGGCAAACGTGACGAGTTGCTCGAACTTATTCTCGGTTTTGCGCCGAGCGAGAGTTGGATCGAAAATGGAGGCCCGGCAACGGCCCATCTGGCCAAGTTCGAGCGTTCCTGGCTGGTTATCAGGCAAACGCCGTCGATCCAGGAACTGATTGCCCGGAAGCTCGTAAAGCTTCGTGCCGACAAAGTTGAAAAAAAGTCGCCTTGAAAATTCACTGGTCGACGAAAATACCGACCGGCCGGTTAGTGGGTCGTAACCGTTCGGGGTGGGCATCCCAGGCCCAGTCGCTCTCGCCTCGGCGGCACCCCCCCGCTAGAATTCCGCTAAAATCTAGCCATTTTCTGCCCACCCCCCTCATCGGAATTGCTTTTTGTCGCGGGAAGTCGTAATCTGGTACTGCCCGCCTGGGACCGGAACCCTCGTCGGGCAGGCATCCCATCTCTTACTTTCCGTTCGGAGGCTGTCATGCGAGCCATTGCTTCGTGGAAGTCTGCGCATCTGCTGTGGGCTTTGTTGTTGGCGTTCGCCGCCGTCACGCCCGTTTGGGCTGACGATGACGACGGCGACAAGCCGGCCAAGGAAGATCTGATTGCCGAGGCGCTCGAACATCGCGTCACCATCGATGTGAATGGGGCAGCCCTGGCCGACATCTTGGGCTACTTCTCCGACCTCCTCCCCGCCGATCAGAAAATCTCGATCGTGATCGATCGACGAAATATCGAAGAGGCGGGCGTCGCCATCGATCGTCCTGTTTCCTTGAAGGTCAACGACATTCGTCTCCGTTCCGTCCTGGGCCTGATCCTGACCGAGGCGGGGCTCGACTGGACCGTGCGCGATGAAGTGTTGGTGATCACCACCAGGGAAGTCGCTGCGGCTAACACGGTTACCCGGGTCTACGACGTCAACGAGCTTGTCGTGCAAAAAGGGGACGAGGATCGGACGCCACACTTCGACGAATTGATCGAATTGATTCAGAACGAAGTCGCTCCGGAAAGCTGGGCGGTCGCCGATGGTCCTGGGGCGGTTCATCCGTTTTCCGTCAATGGCTGCCGGCTTGTGGTGCGGCAGACTCCCAAGGCACACTATGAAATCGCCAAACTCCTTGAGGAGCTGAGCAGCACGGCCCGCGATCCGGCCGAAGAGCGGAAATCGGGCGACGAAAAGACGCCAGCGGATGATAAGTCGTCGGCCGCAGATAACGATACGGATGAAAAGGCTGACAAGAAGGACGAGAAGAGTGCCAAGGCCGATGCGAAACCGATGACCGCCGAAGAAATGCTCTGTCCGCGAACCAAACGTTAAGGGTTGTTGATGAAGTCGATGATCACCAGCCGTGTTATTCGTGCTTTACGCCTGCGTGGCCGTGAGGCCGTCTGCGGCCGGGACACGCCATTGTTGATAGCCGCGGTGACTCGCCTGCTTCTTTCCGGCTGTGGCCTGCTTCTTTCCGGCTGTGGCACGGGGGCCTACGATGAGTTGATGACGCAGCGGCTGGCGGAACTGAACCGCATGGGCCCGTTCGTGGCCTTGCATGGAGCGCAGACTCTGGAGGGGACGCGGGTTAAGATCCGAGTGCCCCAGGTGTTCAAGGCATCGTACACCGAACTTTCGAGCCATCCGCAGGATGGCCCGAAGATCTTTGCGCAGCGCGTGCAGCCCCCGTTCATGCGTTTGCCCGGATTTCGGCTGTGTTTTGAAGCCTCTGAACTAGACGCCCAGAACTTCAGACTTCCTTGTTACTGTTATCTAGCGGCAATTCCCGTGAAGCCGGGATTGACGCTGGCGGCTCCGATCGCCGCGAAGCTGAAGCAGGAGTTTCCGGCCGCAAACGCTGCCTGGGAGCCGGCCGCGGTTCGGAGCCCCGCTGGGACGGAGGTAGCCTGGCAAAAAATTCGCGTGGAAGGGGAGCAATTATTCAACGTCAAACGGCCAAGCCAACCCCAACCGGAATTCATGAAATTTCCCGGCATCTTCGAGCTTTGGATGTACGAGTCGGTGGACTATATCGTCCTCATCGGTTGGCGCGTGCCGGCGTCGCTCGAAGAAAAGGTCCACTTGCTGGATCTGGCGCCGATCACGGCGGGGACCATCGTGATCGACCCGCCGCCGGCCGAAGCGGGGGCGGCGCCGCCGGCGTAAGAAGCGACGCTTGCCGGGTAAACTTGCGATTTGCCGCATCGACCGCTAAACTCGCCGATAACTTGACGATGCGCGGGGACGCTAATGTTGGGTGTCTCGGACGATTGTTTGCAGCTCTGATTGTTTGGATCGGACGCCGCCGTCCTCACACGAATTCCCCCCCTCTTTTTCCGCCTGCTGAAGGAGCGTTTCCATGCTGCGGCGACTGACCGTTCTGATGGGCTTTTTGTCAGTGGTTCTCATTTGCGGCTGGGGAATTGCGGTCGACAAGCGGCCAGCCGGGAGTCGCTCGGCCCAGCAGCCGTTTTGGCCGCAGTGGCGAGGACCGAATCGCGATGACATCTCGCCGGATAAGAGCTTGTTGCCCGAGTGGCCCGAGGAGGGCCCGCCGTTAGCCTGGCAGGTCGACAGCTTAGGGAGCGGCTACTCCAGCGTGTCGATCGCCGACGGTCGCATTTATACGATGGGTAATCGCGACGACGCCCAGTGGGTGTTTGCACTGGAACTGGACGGCGGCAAGGAAATTTGGAAGTCGCGCGTCGGCGACAAATCGACCAACAGCTATCCCGGCACCCGTTGCACGCCGACGCTGGACGGCCCATTTGTCTACGCCATCAGTTCGAACGGCGACCTGGCCTGCCTAAAGTCCGCCGATGGTTCGGAGGTTTGGCGGGTCAGCTTCCCGAAGGACTTCAAAGGGAAGATGCACTCGGGCTGGGGTTACAGCGAGTCGCCGCTGGTGGACGGCGACAAGGTAGTTTGCACTCCCGGCGGCCCGGAAGCCGGCATCGTGGCGCTGAATAAAAAGACGGGAGAGGTGATCTGGAAGTGCGCGATTCCGAATTTGGGCGACAAGGGAGGCGACGGAGCCGCGTACTCATCGATTGTCATCGGCCACGGCGGCGGAGTGAAGCAATACGTGCAACTCATTGGCCGCGGCGTGGTGGGCGTGGCGACCGACAGCGGCAAGTTTCTGTGGGGCTACAATCGGATTGCCAATCCCACGGCCAACATTCCGACCCCGTTGGTGCATGACAACTTCGTGTTCTGTTCCAGCGGCTATGGCACCGGATCCGCCTTGCTGAAGTTAACAGGCTCGAAGGGCGAGGTACAGGCCGACGAGGTTTACTTTCACAGCGGCAAGGAACTGCAAAACCATCACGGCGGAATGATCATGCTGGGCGACTACGTCTACATGGGCCACGGGCACAACAACGGCGCCCCGACCTGCGTGGAATGGAAAACGGGCAAGACTGTGTGGCGCGAGAATCATGGTCCCGGCGAGAAGACGGCCCACATCACCTATGCCGATGGGAATCTGTACTTCCGTTACGAAAGCGGCGTGATGGCGCTAATCGCAGCCACGCCGGAGCAATACGAATTGCGAGGCAAGTTCAACATTCCCGACGGCAAGACGCCGAGTTGGGCCCACCCGGTTGTCATCGGAGGCAAGCTCTATCTGCGCGACCAGGAACGCTTGCTCTGCTTCGACGTGGAAAGCAAAACGAAGAAGCGCGGCAAAAAATAACGGCACGTGACAGATAACGAAGAAAATGTTTATAAGGAAGGCAGGAAAACAGGAAGAGGAAAAGAAGGAAAGAGACAGGAGGCGGGAAGAGAGAGGATGGAAAGCAAGGATGGTCGCCTGCCGTGAGTTGGTTGTTCCTCTTAGTGATTCGTTCCTCGTTTCCTGCCTTCCTTATTATAGTCTCTTCGTCATTTCTCCTTCTTTTCTGCTTTCGGCTCGAACTTCAGTGCGGCCGAATTCATGCAATAGCGCAGGCCGGTTGGTTGCGGGCCGTCGTCGAAGACGTGGCCGAGATGCGAGCTGCAGCGCGAACAGGTGACTTCCTGACGCACCATACCGTGGCTGCGGTCCTTCTTCGTGGCGATGGATTGCTGCGAGACGGCTTGAAAGAAGCTGGGCCAGCCGGTGCCTGATTCGAACTTGCTTTCGGACTTGAACAACTCTTGCCCGCAGGCGACGCAATAATATGTCCCGTCGCGGTGTTCGTTCCAGTAGGCCCCGGTAAATGCGTCCTCGGTCCCCTTCTTGCGGCAAACCTGAAATTGTTGCGAAGTGAGCAGTCGCCGCCACTCGGCGTCGGTCTTGACGACTTTGGCAGGTTTTTCGTCGCCAGTCTTGCCGGCCGTCGGCTTTGATTCGGCGGAATCCTCTTTGGCGCCAGGCGGGGCGGAGACAGCGCTCGGGGGTCGCCAGAAGGTACAGGCCAGCATGGCTAGACCGGCCATCAACAGGCTCACTGCGGATTTGGCAGGCATGAGAAGGAATCTCCGTCGGGGTGGAGTTGTCGCCAAGCGAACTTTCGATTATTAGCCTTTGGTAGTGAGACGATGCCCACGGCGAAGGGCTTGGAGTATCGCCGCTATTCTAACCAGTTATGTTTGCGTCTCAAGGTTTTTGGATTCCCTGGCGATTTTATCGCGTAAGCCCCAAGGGGCGCACCAGGATAGCCCAAGGTGGATTGCGGCGCAATCCTGGGACCGCATCCAACGGTGAGCGCGGGGGATGTTACCGAGGGCTCCGCTCCGCCCTGGGCTATCATGGCGTGCCCCGTTGGGGCTTTGAGCAATCTTTCTGGGGAGTCGAACGGATTTGGTTTTTACTGGAAATCGCGCACGATGTGCCAACTCGGCGCAGAAACCGCGGCCTTCCCAAGTCTTGGGGCAACTCGGGTTCAAGACCACGGGGATTGCCAACAGCTTGGCCTACAGCGACGGGTCGCCTTGCTGCTTGAGCGCTTCCTGGAGTTTCTTAATGTACTCCGTGGCCGCTTTGACCAGATCGTCGTCCTGGGATTTGCGGGCAGCCATCACGGGCGCTTGCAAGAGAATCTTGACAGCGTCGAGCCGTTTTTCTTCGATGGCCTGGTCGATCAGGCTCATGGCCTTTTGAGCGGCTTCGCGAGCCTCCTCCGCCGTCGTCGCATTGCTTACCGCGACTTTATTAACCAGTTCGCAGGCCCTGCGGAAGAGGATGTTCTGTTCGGTGGGATCGCTGGAGAGCTTGAGTTCCTCGATCAGCTTCGCGGCAAGATTGAGTCTCTTTTCCGGGGTGCCGGCGGCCCGCACTTCCGGCCCGTATTTCTTCAGAAATGCTTGTTCGGCCTTGATCGAGGCAATTTTGTCGGCTTTTTCGGCTTTCTCAGGCTTGTCCTCTGCGGCCGTAGTCGACGCCAAGCCACTGGGCTTGACCGGCGGTGCATCGAGAAAGGGCATCAGGTCCGCTGCCGACGCGCCGGCCTTGGTGGCGGCATCCCACAGACGCCGGGCCTCGCCCAGATCGCCGCTGGGATCCACGGCATGAAACGCACCCAGGTAAATCTGGTTGGCCGGATTACTCTTGTCGTACCAGCGCTCAGCCAACATGAAGGCGATGCCTCTCGGCATGTTGGCGATCGTGTATTTATCGTTTCGGCCCGGCCTGTGCAGGGTTAACTCATTCCGGTCCACTTCGACCACTGTCACCATGGTGTTGCCGATCTTGAGCTCGTCGGTTGGTTGCAGCCCCTTCATACTTTCGCGCACGGCGTTCCAGAAGCCGGCCACATAGCCGACCAGCGCGTCCAGGCGAGCCAGTTCTTTCTTTTGGTCGGCGGTTTTTGCCAGCGATTTGGCCTCATTCAAATCCGCATTGGCCTGGTCGGCGTTGCGGTCCGCCAGCGCCGATCGCACTTTCAAAATCTCCTTGTTGAAAGCCGCAGCCTGCTCCGGATCGGGTGCTCCCTCAGGCGTTTCGCTCGCCGGGCTCATCGCCGGGCTGGACGTCGCGGGGGACTTGGGATCGTTGCGCACCAACTCCTCGGCCGCCGGCTTGCTCTTGGTGTCCGGGGTCATCTCGGGGTCCGAGCCGGCCACGACGGCCGGTTTTGTTTCGGCTTCTGGCTGCTCATCCGGGGGCGCGGCCGGCTTGGCCTTCGTCTTTTTGGGCTTCGGTTTGGGTTTCGCGACAACCTTCGGCTCGTCCTCGGGTTCGTCTTCGACCATGGAGTTGTCCGACTTCCGCTTCGTCCGTTTTCCAGCGATCGTGTCAGACTTTTCAGAATCCGACTCATCGCGGACGGCTTTTTCGCGGCCCGCTTCTTCCGGATCCGAGCCCAGGGGATTGAGATGGTGGTCCGCTTTGCTCAGTTTGGTCGAATCCTCGGGGGCGCGGGGGCCGCCCAGGACGATCAAGCCGACGATGAGCAGCACCGCGGCGCCTGTGCCATAGATCAATACTTTTCGCTGGCTAGCCGGTGCTTCCGACTGCGACGACTGCTTGCGTCCAGGCGCCGCGACGCGCGCCGGTTCCGTTCGGATGCCGAGCGAAACCGGACGGGCCGACTTGCGCACCGATGACACCGTCGGAGCCTGCTACGGGTGAGACGTCCGCCGGCACAGACGAACCTTGACCTTCAGGACTCGAGGGAAGAGGAAGCAGGACGGGAGCAAGGCGGGAAGGCGATCCATGGGAGCAGCCGGCTGAAACGCTTGTTGAGCAGCGGGCTGCTGATAAACTGGTTGCTGAAAAACGGGTTGTTGAGCAACCTGTGGCTGGTTGGCGGGCGTCTGCTGCGGGGCGTCGGTGATCTCCGCTGGATAGCCGAGCGACGCAAGCGTAATCGGCCGCAGCGGGACGGGCCGCCCAGTATTTGATGATCCAGCTGCCGCCGGCCCAGTGGCCGACGAGGGGCTGGCGGCCGGCGAATCGGCTGGCTTGTTGGTCGGCGCTGGCCGTGCAGCCACAGGCTTCAAAGGGGGCAGAGAGAACTCGGATCCGGCCGGTCTTTGAGAATGCGCGGGGCTGGCGGCACTCGAACTCGGCGCCGAGGCTGGCGTTGGTCGAGGGGCACTCATCGGCGCACCGGGACTCGCGGCCGGGCGGCTAACTAGCTTGGAACGTAGTTGGCCGTCGTATTGGCCCTTGCGAGCGCCGTCGCAGAGCACCAATTTGGCCATGGACAGTTCGTCGAGAATGCGTTGGCACTCGTCCGCTCGCTCGCCGTCTCTGAACGGGCGAACTTTGCCCAATGCTGCCTCGGCGGCCGCAAGGATTTTCAGTCGATCGCCTTCAAACGCCGCCAGCCCCAATAGCTGGTAATGGTTAAGCGGTCGCGAAGGCGTTGTCACGCCCAACCATTCGGCGTATCCGTCCATTAGCTCTGGCACGGTGTTACTCACGAAATAGCAAGATGCGGTCTCTCGGCCGCGCCGATTACCGTACAACCTATCAGTTGAAGTCCATCCTAGCACGGCCCCCCAGAAGGGTAAAGCCGGCCGCGCAGCTAGAAAAAGACAGAGGATTCATAAGGAAAGCAGGAAGACAGGAATGGGAGAAGGCAGGAAGCGGAGGAAGTCAGGGCTCTTCCATTGGACGTCTGCCGTTAAGAAACCGTTCCCCTCTTTCCTTCCTTTTTATCCATCCCTACCTTCCTTCCTTATAACACCTGTCCTTCTTTGTCTTTTCTGTCCGCCTCATAGCAAGAATCAGAGTTTCGACGGAGCCGCAGCCGATTTAGTTCGCCGCAGCCTTCTGTTTTGCTTCCAGCTCTTGCCAGCGATGAAACAAGCCCTCGACCGCATGCTGGGCCGTTTCCAGTTTTTCGCACCACTTGCGTAGTTGCATGTGGTCGGCCGTAACCGCTGGATCTTCGAGTTGTGTTTGGCATTCTGCCATTTCCGTTTCAGCCGCGTGGATCTTGGCCTCGATCGTCTCCAACTCGCGTTGCTCCTGATATGTTAAACGCTTCGGTTTGACACTATTTGCGCCCTTCGATTTTTCCGCCGTGCCCCCCTTTTCGCCAGCGGCTCCTTTGTCGTCGTCGGCTCGCTTACTATCCGTGCCCCCCGCCGTGGCCGCCGCCGCGGGGCGCTCTCGTTGGGCATTCTCCCACTGGTTCAGGTCGGCGTACGGCCGGGCCACCCCTTCGCCGTCCAACGCCAGAATCACGTTGCACACCCGGTCGAGCAGATAGCGATCGTGCGTCACGAGGACCAGGGCGCCGCCGAACTCGGTCAGACTCTCTTCCAAAACTTCCAACGACGGAATGTCTAGATCGTTCGTCGGCTCGTCAAGCAGCAGCACGTCGGCCGGCTGGATCATGAGCCGCGCGATCAGGATCCGCGCCTTCTCGCCCCCGGAAAGTTGCCGCACTGCAACATCCAACTGCTCTTGCTGGAACAAGAAACGCTTGGCCCAAGCCACCACGTGGGTTTTGCACCCTGATACATCACATGATCTTCGTTGTGGGCCAGGGCTTTTTGCAGCGTGTCGTCTTCGTCTAATTGCTCGCGATGCTGATCGAACAACACCACTCGCAGATCTCGTGCCCGCTCGACAGTGCCGCTATCGCCGGTCGTCTCACCGCTGAGGATTCGCAACAGCGTCGACTTGCCGCTGCCGTTCGGGCCCAGCAGTCCCACCTTGACTCCGGGCGACAGGACCAGGTCGACATTTTCAAATAGTCGGCGGCCGCCCAATTGCTTGCCGAGTCCTTCGGTCTTGAGGAGTTGATTCGCGCGGCGGCCGGTCGAGCTGAAATCGATGCCGACGGTGCGCTTCTGGTTATTGCGATACGACACTTCGGCCAACTCGCCCATCAATTGGCCGGCCCGCTTGATGCGGCCCACCGACTTGGTCGTGCGGGCCGGGGGTCCGCGCTTGAGCCATTCGATCTCGCGGGCCACTTTATTCGCCAGCACGCTCTGCTGTTGTTGCTGGCCGGCGAGAAATTCCTCGCGGGCCGCCAGAAAGTCGCTGTAGTGCCCGCCCGCGCTGAAATAGCCCTTGGGATAAACCCGATTAAGCTCGATGACCCGTTGGGTGACGTGCTCCAGGAAATAGCGGTCATGACTGACCAACAAGAAAGCGAACTGTGCACTGCCCAGAAACTTTTCCAGCCACATGATCCCTTCCAAATCCAAGTGGTTGGTGGGCTCGTCAAGCAGCAGTATATCGGGCTTCTGGGCAAGCTGGCGAGCCAGGGCAAGCCGCTTCCGCCAACCGCCGGAAAGGGTGCCGGCCCGTTGCCCGCGATCGGTAAAGCCGACTTTGCCCAGTGCGACCGCGGCCGCCGTGGTGCGTTCGTAGGCCTCGATCCGTTCGCCGGCCAGCGCCGCGACCACGACCTGCTCGACGGTTTGCTCGTCCGGAAACTCGTCCGTCTGAGCCAGGTACCCAAGCCGGGTATTTTTCCTGAGCGAGCGATCGCCAAAATCAGGCTGCTCCAGCCCGGCCAGGATTTTTAAGAGCGTGGACTTGCCGGAACCATTTGGGCCGATGAGTCCGATCCGGTCGCCGTCGTGCAGATCGAGGGAGATATCGACGAAGAGCGGGCGCACGCCGAAGGATTTGGTGAGCGATTGACCACTGAGCAATAAGGCCATGGCGGGGAACAATGGGGCAGGCAGCAAGAAGGAGGCCGCCAGCGATGGCGGTAGGAAACGTGCGGTTCATTGTCTCACACGGGGGCATGGGGCGCAAGGTCAAATGAGGAGGCTGGTCGACGGTTCCAGAGCCGGATGCATCAGCCTGGTAGCTTGGTAGGTCAGGCACTCCCGTGCCTGACATGCGTGCGAGAACGCGTGCCATCGAGCGTGAATAAAGAAACAAGCCATCCGGTGAAAAATAGCGGCGATAGTCCGAGATGTTCGCCCGGTTAAGGAATGTCAGGCACGGGGTGCCTGACCTACAGGAATGAATACGCCGATGCCCAGCGTCGCCGCGATTCCGCCGGAATCTCATTCGCCTATTTCAGGCGGGCTTGCTTAGTATGGCGAGCCAAAGTCAGAATCTCCCCTTCGTTCAATTGTTGCGTCTTCAGCGCGGACGAAGCCGCCTGAATCGTTTCGACCTTTTTCGGCCGAGACAATACGAATTGTCCTGTCGATTGGCCGCTGATTTGACCGCCGACGACACCCCGATCATCCAATAGCGCCTTGATCTTTCGCAGAGCCGTATCTTGCTGAATTCGGCCCAGGAACCACGACTGGATGTTGTCGCGGCACTTGTAATCCATATCGCCGGGGCTTTGCGTAGCCAAGAACATCCCAAAACCGGCAGATCGTCCTCGCCTTAGTAGATTTTCAATAGGCTGCTTCGTAGCGGGCTTACTGATCGCGGGCAAATAAATGTCGGCCTCGTCAAGCATCAGTATTCCTTGCAAGTGGCTAGCCGGATTCTTACTCAACCACGTTTCGACTGCCGTAAGGAATTGCGCCAGCCAGAACTCTACGACCGCGTTGTCGCCCAAGAACTTCGTGCTGATGATGCTGAGTCGCGTCTTGCCCGGTTTCGAATGGATGCCCTTTCCGAGCAATGCGCCAACATCGAGCTTGGCGTCTGCTGACGAAATCAGGATGCTATGCCGCCTGTTTAACATCCCCAAACTTTCCGCCAATTTCTTGAAAAGCCGCATATCTGCCCAGGGAAATTCGCCCACGAGAGTCGGATCTTGGCTGCCGATGAAATCGGCTAGAGCGTTCACGCTGATCTCGACGTCGGGCTGCGATAGCGCGAGTAGTCGAATGGCGGTAATCAGAATCGTAAGCAGCTTTTGGTCGCTCGTAGTTGATTTAAGACCCATCATGCCGGCGATCGCGGCGCCCGTAAGACTGGCCTGGGTTTCTTGATCAAAAGTCGGCAGCAAATGCATATCAGGCGGAGTAAGCCGAATCGTAAGGGCGTTCCCTTCCGGATGTCCCGGCGTGTAGATCGTCACGTCGAGCCGTTCTCGAAGCAATCGGCGACGCTCGGCCATGTCGGTCGAATCGTTTGCGTTAGCCTTCCAACTGTCGGTAGCGTAGCCGCACAGGTCTCCCTTTCGATCAATAAGGATTGCCGGCACCTCTTGTAACGCCAACTGCTCTATCAAATTCAACGCGACGGTTGTCTTGCCGCTTCCCGACCCGCCGAGGAATGCCGCGTGGCAGCTGAGTTCACTAGGCTCCAAGGTGACAGGAGCCTTTCTGATGTCGCGAGTGACACCCACGTTAAGCTGCGATGTAACGGCGACTGAAACGGGCGGGGTTATCACGACATCTGGTTTTGAGGGTGCGATAGTTCCGCCGTTCTTGGCCGTCGGCAATGTCGGCTCGGATCCAACTCCTTCGACCATAGGTGGTTGGCCAATTATCAGAATTTCAATCAGCGGTCTAAGGTTAGCCAGCGGCCTCTCGGTTTTGCGCCACTCTGGATATCCGTTATCCGACCCATGTTTCTCATGAAACGCTTGGAGCGCCAGCATGTGTCGCCAATGCGAATCCTCGACGACCGTCCGTCGGCCACCGTGAGCGACAATCTCACCAACCAGTTTAGAAATCTGTGTTCTGGGATTATTCGGGAAGTCGGTAGAACGAACAATCACTGGAATATTCTCGCCCGCCTTGTTCGACAACTCTTGGATTTGCCTTGTCAAGCCGCCACCTTGCGCCTTTTGTTGCAAATGCCGACCAATAAACGAGAGGTAATCGTAGTACCGTTTCGCTCTCTCGAAATCGACATAATCCGACCATCCCCATGCACTTCAAATCGATGGCCTGATTGCAAATCGTCGCTACAGGCCTCAATCGCCCAACCGATTAATCGCGCTTGTTCGTCCTCTGACTCTGGAACCGCAGCTGGATAACTTGCTTTGTGATCATTCCATAATTGCGCCAAGTTGTTTGACGATGGAAACGGGCCAATTCTTCCATCACGAAATTGTCGGCACCGATCCAATACGTCCCGTGTTCGCATGCCCGACAATGTTTTGATGAACTCCGACGAAAATGGGAACAGCGGATCATCATTTTCGACTCCCGCCTCTTCATAGAGTGGCCTCAGTCGGTACGCCACGATTTTCTCGATTTCATCAACCGTCCGCGTCGCCGTAAGTCGCACCGGCTCGGGATCGTTCTCCAGTTTGTCCCGGACCGACCCAGTTAGTGCCGCGCACAGGTCCACGTAAAAGTCGTCGAGACAAGAAACTACAATCAGTGACGAAGGTACTTCATCCGCGATTGCAACAACAGTCTGCATGGCTTGGCGAAACCGTTGCTCCACGCTGTGACGCTCCCCAAAAAGATTTGCCATGTCTTCGAGTTGATCGATTAGCAACACGAGCGAACATCTTTGTACTGCCCACATCAGCCGGCCAAGCCGCTCCACCGTTTCTCGCGGGTGATGGTCGTGCAACCGACTGGAAAGACCGGGAAGAAACTTTTCGTCGAACTCGTTAAGTCTCTCGCAGCGAAGATACTTAAGTACTCGTGCCTTGATTCTTGCGTCGTCACGCTGCAAATAGCACAACGCGCGGATCAAATCCGGGTCGAGATTCGCGAATCGGTTATCGGAAATGAACTGATCTGCCAAAGTCACCGTTAGTTCGGCAAGGGCCATTTCGCTCAATTCGGCCGTACGCAGCTGTTCGACGCTACGTGTGGGCAAAACGCCAGGTAATTCGACGACGGCACTTGATAAGGTCATTAAGGCTGAGCGGTTGCTTACTGCTTCAAAGTACGGATCGTCAAGCGAGTCGATCAGGTTGCTCAATACGTAACGGCCATAATTGTCTGTGGCCGTGGTCATTTGTAGGTATCCGCAATAGCCCGCACGGTTACCGTGGACATGGTTACGGAAAGCGCGCATGAGATGGGTCTTTCCGCTTCCCGCCTCGCCGCGCAACACCAAGATTCGACCGTGGGGTATCCCGGGCGGCGTGACAGCTCGGCGAAGGATTGAGTAAAACGCGTCGCGAGCCTCCCAATGAACATCCTGAACGTCAAAGCGGTCGTCCTGCCAAACCTGTTCCTTTTGGCAAACCGAATGAAAAACCTCCAGCGCGTTGGGCGAGTAGAACGCCGCCCGCCGCGGGTCGGTTTCAGATGAAGTCGAGTTGGCGTTGGCTACCGCGAGAGAGGTCATGTTGCGTTTCCTTACTGACTGGAGGTTTGCGGCGGAATTGCAAAAACAATCTCATGTGGCCTTACGTCCGATGGGCGAGGACAGTACAGTCCTGAGCTACGGCATTCTAGATTGTTAATGGACGCGAACAAAGTGAAATCTAGCATTCAGGTATTCGATTTCTGAGGCTGCGACGTCATTGGGATCCATTCGTTCCACCAGATCTGCGCGGCTAAGTTCTAAGAGGTGATGACGGTGGGCGTCGAGAAGACGATCCTTGAAATCATCGAGCGCCATTCCGGAGAATTCAGGCACAGCAATCAATTGCTTCCATGCGTGTGAAACGAACACTTTGTTTTCCCCAAACCATCCAGTTCGGCTATGCTCGGCAGCAAGCAATGTCTGCCTCGCAAAATCTAATAGGCCATTTGGCGACATCGGATGCGTTTCATTTGGTTCATGAGCTTCCACTTTCTGCGTCGCGGTGATGGTTGCGTCGGACGCATCTTCGACAATCCAATTGCTTATGGCGACATTCAATAGATCGTCTCTTACGCCGATCGAACCGAGCTCGGCCTTTGCCAGCTTTTTAACCAACTGCTCTGGCGTAACCTTCGACTTTGATTCCGACTTAAGAACGAGACGAGTCACCACTTCCTTAGCGGTAAAACTCTTTGAAGAGATCATACCAAGTCGTTGCCAGGAAATAGCATTAAGGACTTGCGAGCTTGTTATGGCATCTGCCGGCAGTCCATGCTTCTCTTTGATGAACGCCGTTAAAATCACTTCAGGCTTAGCCTTGTCTTTTCCCTTTATCTGGTCCCGCTGTAAGCCAAGTACCTTAGGTACGATGTACAGACGCTTCAAAGTCTCCCACGGATTCTTAGTATCGGGAACTTTGTCAATGTCCCAGAATCTCATTGATTGATTTCGCCCTTCGTCCGTCAGAGCCAAGGGCTTTTTCCTTACTAGCCCGGAGCTGATCAGACACTCGAACGCCGCTTCTATAACCTTGTTGCTCTCCGACTTACCTAATCGAGTGAAAAACTTGGCGAGTTGTTCTTTGATGGCGCCCAGTTCCGGTGGTTTCTTATTTGCGACGAGCAAACGTGCCAGAATGAGCTGCTCGGCCGCGTGCTGGTAAGGTGTTGTACTCATTCGTTCAATTCTCCTGGCTTTGGTCGTCGCCTGTGTTGTATTTCAATCGCCTCCGCAATTCGCTCGAAGATCTCTTCGAGCCGTTCCACGACATCCGTTGCCAGCCAGCGAAGCACAAAGTGGCCACATTGTTGCATCGCAAAATCTTTTCGACGGTCGCGCCGGTATGCGTCCGGATTAAGAAAATGATAATGCCCGTCGATCTCAATAGCGATGCCCAGAGACCTCGCAAAAATATCGATCTCCATCAGCCCAACGTCGGCGCATTTCGATGGCACCTTCTGATTCAGCTCGAACATGCCTACTGTTAACGGGTGCGACTGCAAACGGTCGAATAAGAAGCGTTCAGCCCAGCTTCGGGCATCGCCGAGGTTATCGGCGTTAGAGTCTGCCTTGATTATGCTACTTACCACTCTGGTAAGTAGCGCTAGCGATTCGTCAGACCCGCCGTGCCTGGTTAGGTCGTTGATCGCGGCTTCAACCCGCGGCGAGTTCGGAGCCGCAATGCTTGCAATGCGTTCGCGTATGAGTTTTTCCGACGGCGCGGTGACTTGGATGACGCCCTCCCGAAAAATTGCTCGCGTTTTCGAGTCCGTTTTTGCAAGCAAGTAGTCATCAATCGCCTTTGGATCCGCGGTGAGGGCGATCGGAAGCTGCGGGACAGCAATTGCTAATCTAGCAAGCGATCGCGCCGCTTGAGCCAACCAGTTGGAATCTGGTGCGTCAGCCGTGCCTAGAAGCAACAGGGTTGGTAACTCGTTACTCGGGAACAGCTCCAACAGCGAGGCTACTAAATCGATCGCCGTGTGGGTGCACGCCGCTACGTCTGCTGGCAAAGAACTCGTTAGGATTTCTTCCGTGGGTACTCCACTCGCGACTAAAGGCACCAAAAGCCGGCATAGCCAATTAATCCCTGGAGGCTTCTCGTCAGGCAGCGTGTGCTCAAGAAAAGTCCTGATTTCGTGATCGCTCTTTCCCGAAAGTGTCGTCAGTAATTCGCCCGCGGATCGTTGCGTTTGATCTGCAACGAATTCCGCGATTCGTCGCCGTACATCGCACTTTTGTTGCGCCTTCGTCAACCAGCTAATAAGTACGGGCAATAAAGCTGACTCGCGCTCCAGGACTACGTTCGCGTTAGCACTGCTTGTCGTGCGGCGCCATAATTGGAGCGCGGATCCAACTGGCCCGACAAATACAGTGACCGTTGGAATGCCTTGTCGCCGCCTTTCCGTGTGGCGAACGAGGGCCTGCAACTCGTGATCCGCTGACGAGAGCATGTTAGTGGTGGTCGCCATGAGTTCCGGCATCCTGAAAGGTGACTCCTTTGCTAAGTCCTGGGCCCCCGCAGTATGATGAATTACTGGAGCACTTGCGAGGGGGCGAATTGATTCGATAGTGACGGGGCGAAAGGAGGTAATTCGCCATATCCGCAGTCTATTCCCCATGCCGCCCGACGTTACAATTCGCCCGGCTTGCCCGTGTTGGCAATCCGCGAGGGGTCACTGTCGTCCAAGCCGTGTAGGTCAGGCACCCCCGTGCCTGACATTCCTTGACTAAGCAAACATGTCGGACTATCGTCGCTATTTTGTGCCGGGTGGGACATTCTTTTTTACGCTTGTCACGGAACGCCGTGCCCACTTGTTCTCAGACGACATGGCGCGACAGCTCCTCGGCAGCGTCATGCGCCGTTGTTTGGCACGCTATCCCGTCGACACGGTGGCGATCGTGTTGCTTCCCGACCACCTTCACGCGATCTGGACTCTCCCAAGTGGCGAACGAGCCTACTCTCAGAGATGGCGTTGGATCAAGCGTGAGTTTACGCGAGCCTGGTTGGCCGCCAGCGGCGGGGAAGCGACCGTTTCCCGAGCTGGACGCAACGAGCGTCGCGCGGAGTATGGCAACGGAGATTTTGGGAACACACGATCCGCGACGAGCTGGATCTGGAAACGCATTTCGATTACATCCATTTCAACCCGGTCAATCATGGCTACGTGAAAGCCGTTCGTGATTGGCCGTGGTCCAGTTTTCACCGTTGGGTTCGTCAGGGCCATTATTCCGCCGATTGGGGCGGAACGGTGGTAGTGCAGGATATGCCGGGCAATGCCGGTGAATGAGGCGTTCTCGCGTTCTTGTCAGGCACGGAGTGCCTGACCTACTTTGGAGCAGCAAGCATTGTATGCATAAGTCATTAACCGAAGGCTCCATCTCGCTGGCCCTCGTCCGGCTTGCCGTGCCGATTATTCTTGCCAACTTGTTGCAGACCGCTTACCAACTCACCGATACCTTTTGGGTCGGCCGGCTTAGTGCCGAAGGGGTCGCGGCCGTTTCGCTTAACTTTCCGATCAACTTTTTGTTCATCGCCCTTGGCGGCGGGTTGCCGATTGCCGGGACCGTGCTGCTCGCCCAGTGTCGGGGCCGCGGGGATGAATCGACCGTCAGTCAAGTCGCGGCCCAGACGCTGATGATGGTGTTCGTGGTTTCGGTGGTTCTCGCGTCGTCCGGCTACGCGCTGGCCGAGCCGATCATGCGATTCATGGGCGCCGCGCCGATGTGCTGCCCGATGCCGTGCGGTTCCTGCAAGTCACGCTGCTGGGGTTCGTTTTCGTGTTCGGCTTCATGGCCTATCAGTCGCTGATGCGCGGGCTCGGCGTCGTGTACACGCCCATGTTCATCGTGCTGGCGACCGTGGTGATCAACTTCGCTTTGGATCCCTTTTTCATCTTCGGCTATGGACCGATTCCCGCCATGGGTGTCGCCGGAGCCGCGATGGCGACCCTCTGCACCCAGGCCCTGGCCACGGTCATCGGACTGGGGCTGCTGGTGCGCGGCCGCAATGGCATTCGATTGCACGCGAGCGACTTTTGGCCCGACCTGGCCCTGATCGGCAAAATCGTGCGGATCGGGTTTCCCTCGTCCGTCGAACAAGCCACGCAGGCGCTCGGGCTCACCGTCGTGACGCTGCTAGTGGCCAGTTTTGGGACCGTGACGGTGGCCGCCTACGGCATCGGGGTGCGCGTGCTGAGTTGCATGATGATTCCGGCCATGGGACTGTCGCTGGCCACTTCGACGCTGGTGGGCCAGAATATCGGCGCCGGACGGATCGACCGGGCCGAACGGACGAACGTGACGAGCTGCCTGATCGCCTTCGGTACGCTGCTAGTGATCGGCCTTGTGCTGTTCTTCACGGCCCGGCCGCTGGCCGCCTTCCTGGTGCCGCAAGGGGGCGCGGCGATCGACGAAGCCGCCACGTTCATCCGCATCATGTCGTTCACCTTCGGATTCATCGGAGTGCAGCAGACCCTTACGGGCACGCTGCGCGGCGCCGGCGACACCGTGGCCCCGATGCTGCTGGCCATGATCCATTTGTGGGTGCTCCGTTTCCCGCTGGCCTATGTGCTGTCGAAGCATACGTCGCTGGGGGCCCAGGGGATCTGGTGGTCGTTCGCCGTATCGATCACGCTGAACGCGCTGATTTCGGCCGCCTGGTTTTTGCGCAGCGACTGGAAGCGGCGGCGGCTGTTGGACGAGATCGAACTGGCGGAAGAAGTCCGCACCGACGCGGCGCTGGAAGAGCAGATGCCGTTTTGAATTGGGACGGGGATTTTACAAGGAAGGGTTGGCCGCGAATGCACGTGAATGCACGCGAATAAGAAGACAAAAACAATAGACCAATGTAGGGAAACCACGACAATTTCTCCGATTCTCCGATCCTTATTTGCATGTATTTGCGTGCATTCGCGGCCTAAGAATCTTCCGGTTCAACGGGCTTGCGACGCCTGGCTCTGAACTGGCACGCCTGCTGGGTTCAAGCTATAATTCCGGCATAGCCCGGCGCCGCTTCGATGGGCTTTGTGTCGGCGCACTGTTATCCATGCCCAACGACAAGCTGCGCCGGGAGATTGCCTTTGAGGCGGCCCGGCTGATGTACGTCCGCGAAGAGTCGGAGTACTTTCGGGCAAAGTTGAAGGCCGCCAAACGGCTCGGCCAAGGCTGGGTCAAGCCGGCCAACTTGCCTAGCAATCGCGAAATTCGCGACCAGATCCAAAGCTTCGCCCGGCTGCACGAAGGAGACCGGCGGACCGACAAGCTGCGGGACATGCGCATCGAGGCTCTGCGGCTGATGCGCATTCTGCGGACGTTTCGGCCGAGGCTCATCGGCAGCACGCTCACCGGGCACGTCCGGCAAGGTTCGGACATCGACATTCATGTCTTCGCCGACAACGTGGCCGGCGTCACCGGCGCGCTCGATGCCGAAGGGATGATCTACGACGTCGAACACAAGCGGGTTCGCAAACATGGCGAAGAACGGGTCTTCACGCACGTTCACGTGCAGGACCGCTTTCCCTTCGAGCTTACGGTCTACGCGGCGAACCTGGCGCACTACGCGTTCAAAAGCTCGGTGACGGGCCAGGCCATCGAACGAGCCAGCATCGCCGAACTGGAGAAGTTTTTGACGAGCGAGTATTCGGGCCTGTCGCTGGACGAGGCCGTGGTTGAGGCGGAAGAACGCGTCGATCGGTTTCAAATCTATCGGATGCTGCTGCTGCCGTTGGAAAACGTCAAGCAGAGTCCAAAGTGGCATCCCGAAGGGGACGCCTTGTACCATAGCCTGCAAGTGTTCGAACTGGCCCGCGATGCGCAGCCTTATGACGAGGAGTTTCAGCTCGCGGCCCTGCTGCACGACGTGGGGAAGGGGATCGATCCGCACGACCACGTGGCGGCCGGTCTGGAAGCGTTGGAAGGCTACATCACCGAGCGCACGGCGTGGCTGATCGAACATCACATGGAAGCGGTTCAACTGCGCGAAGGAACCTTGGGGCACCGCTCGCGGCGGCGGCTGGGAGCCTCGGAAGACTTTGAAGACCTGATGCTGCTCTGCACGTGCGACCGCCAAGGGCGGCAGCCCGGCATGGAGGTGCTGGAGCTGGACGAAGCGCTCGAGCATTTGCGCGAGCTGGCGAAGATGTGCGGGGAGATTTAGTTGCCGAGCGTCCGCGCCGCTTCGCCGGCCTGCTGCTAAATTCAAACCGTAGGTCAGGCACTCCCGTGCCTGACCTTGGTGCGAGAGCGCGTCATGCAGCGGTCTTACCAGGCCGATCCTGCGCTATGCCATCGCTTAATTAAGAAAGGTCAGGCACGGGAGTGCCTGACCTACGGGGGTGCGAGACAAAAATTCAAAATCGCCTTACCGCTTGAACGTGAGGCCTGGGTCGGAGGGGTTCTCGCCGGCCAGTTTGAATTTCATTTGGTTGTTGGGCAGCATCGCAATCTGGCCGACCAGGTTATTGTTGTCGGCGCCTTGCAACACCAGGAAGTTGTTGTCCTGGACCTTGTAGTCGCCTTTGATGTCCTGAGTCTTGCCGTCTCGCGCAAAACGCCAATTAAAATTGCCGTCCTTGGTTATATCCAGGGCAAACTTGGCTCCGTCCGGCCCTGTGGCTTGCCAATTGCCGGGGAGAACCGACGGATTGACTGCCGCCGGCTGCTCGGCTGGCGCGGCCGCGGGAGATGGCGCGGGAGTGGGGAGCACGCCGGTTGCGGCCAATGCGGCGTTGGGCGAAGCCACCGACTTTAGCAACTGCGCGGCTAATTGATTATTCGGCTGAATCTGGACGACTGCTTTCAACTCATTGGCCGCCGGATCGGTGTAGCCCTGCAGCAGATATTGGTACGCCAGCACGAATCGCGCGTCGGCAGCGGCTGGATTGGTCTGGCGATAGGCTTCCAAGGCCCGCAGTTGCTGCGTGTACGCGTCGACGCTGGGATACAAATTGGCCACGGTGGTCCAGTCCCAACCGGGTCCGACGGAGAGGACCGCGTAGAGCGTGGCGGCGGCCTGCTGGTAGTCGCCGATCGCAAACTGGCAGAGCGCGCGGAACTCGTGCATCACCGGATCGCTGGGGTTGCCGGCGATCGCGCCGTCAATCAGTTTGAGCGCAGCGGCGTAGTTTCCTTGTTTAAAGGCATCGCGGGCCGCATCGAAGTTGGAGGTTGCAATATCATTGGGATTTGGCTGAACGGCCGCCTGTGCGACTTGAGCGTTGGCCCCTGCCGCCGCTTGCGTGGGATCCAGAGGAGTTTGGGCGAATGCCAGCGGTTGCGAGTAGTTGTATCCGTTCCAGCCGCCGTTGGTTGTGCCGTTATAATACGGATTGCTGTAACCGTAATAGCCCCAGTTCCACGGAGCGGCTGCGTTGATCAGTCCGGCCGCGGCGAGTCCGGCCAGTCCGTATCCCGCATAAGGACCGTAGCCGTAGCCGAGGCCGGAGCCGCCATACCCAGCGTACCCGGCTCCATAGCCCCCGTACCTGCCATAACCGCCGTAGCCACCATAGCCATAGCCCCAGCCCGCTGGATAAGAACCCCAGGACGGCCCCCAATGTCCGTGCCAGTTGCCGTGATACCAATCGCCATAACGGTTGCCCGGATGATTGGCAAACCCGCCCATGCCGTAGCGATTGGCACCTGTATTGTTAATCGCGGTGAAATTGTTGATGTTGTTTCGTTCGAAGTTGTTCCCGCCGAAATTTTCCCGGTTACGGTCAAAGTTTCCTCGGTTGACGTTGAGCTGATCGCGCTGCAGATTCTCTCGATTGAAGTTTTGCCGCTCGAAGGTATTGTTGCGCTGCAATGCCGGATTGTTTTCGGGCCCGGCTCCTGGGTGCCCCTGAGCAAAAGTCTGGGGGCATTCGAACGTCTGCCGCGGCGGCAAATTGCCGCGGCCCGCGCCACCCGGAGTAGCCGTCATTTCGTTGGGCCGCTGAAACGTATTCGGACGCTCGCCGCCTGGACGCCGCATTTCAACGTTCGATGGGCCGGCAGGACGAAACTCGTTACGGGGCGGCTGGCTGAACGAGGGCGTGTGTTGGACCGGGTGCCCGCCCCCTTCGTTGCCCCGATATTCGCCCCCGCCCGGCGCTCGACCTCCACGAGCCGCGACCGCGACATTGACTGCACTAAGGGCCGTAATCAAGCCCAGCACCACCGCGGCAAGGGAAACGGAAAAGCGTCTCATGGTCGTGATCCTCAGATGACGAATTGTCTGGTTTGCTCTGCTTGGGAGTATTAGTTTTTGTCGGGATCGATCCGAAATGCAAGAAGGCAGGGCGAAAACCAAGCAGGTCGCTGGGCGCATCCGGCTGCGTCTTCTCCTGGATTCCTGCCTTCCTTATAAAAACAGTTCTTTCAAATTCACATTCGTGATTTGTTCGTCGCTAATTCTTAGGCAGTGTCGGAGTTTCCGGGCCCGGGGGCTGACGCACTACGACGATCTCTTGCGTGTCCGCGGTGACATCATCGCCCACAATGCGGTCGTGGGCTTGCCAGGAATATTTATCGGCCGACAGCCGCTTGATGACGTGGGTCGCTGAGCCGGCGCGGCCATCGCGGGTCACGCCGCTGAGTTTCACGATCCACTCGTTGCCGTGTCGGGTCCAGGTCCCTTCCGAGAAGCCCCCTTCGGAATCGAACACCCAGGAACGAACTTTGTTGCTCAGGGGATCCCAGCACAGCCTTTGCGTGCCGCTCAGGGCGGTGTGGCCGCCGATCTGCATCTTGAACTCGCTGACCAGATAAACGTGGTTGTCGGTCCAGCCATACTTGGTCTTCACCAGCCCGTCAGGACTTTCATCGACCCACTCACCGACGAGCCAGGCCAGTTGGTCGAGTTCGCTCTGGGCGGTGGCCTCTTCGTTTTCCAGATCGTGCGCGCTGGCCATCAGCCATTTGCCCTCCTGTTTGACGTGGACCACGGAGTAGTTCATGCGCTGAGGAGAATCGTCTGGGGCGTTGATGACGGTCGAGGTTCCCTCTTCGATGGCCACCGCGGGAGCGACGAAACGGATCAAACTGATCGAAACCTCCTGGCGCGATTTAGGATGTTGCTTGAACACTTCGGCAAAGGCCTGTTGAATTCCGTCCCGCCCTTGAGTCGAATGCCCCTGGGCATCGACGATCAGTGCGTCGGGGGTGAACAAGGCGGCCACGGTTTTGGCGTCTGCCGCATTGTAGGCGCTGATCATTGCGTCGACCGTCTGCCGAATCGCCTGCTCGTCGTCCGCGCGAGGGCTTTGCCTTCGCAGGGGCACCCGTTGATTTGGCCGAGTTCATCGTCCCTTTTGCGGTCGGGGCTGGCTCGCCCTTTACCGGCTGGGCCGGGCCGGCCGGCTTTTGCTGCGCCCACACAACTGCCGCCGCCACGCTGAAAATGGTCACTGCCGTGAGAAATATGAACTTTCGCATGAATACGCATCCTTGAATGCTGGAGTGCTATCCGGTGAGAACGAGAACATCAGCGCAAACCTTGTGCCGTGCTGGCAACTTAACTCGACTCTGCCATTGGCGGTAGGGTCGCTGACCGCCATTCTACCGCGATCGGGCCATGCACCAAGTCGCCGGATGAGAAAACGATGGACAATGTGGGATAGCAAGAGCCAACGGCCGTGATGCATCAACGCTCATTCTGATTGCCGCGAAGTCATCGGGCGGCTGCTCATTTGTTGCTTCTCGGCTACCAAATGACGGAAACATCCTCTCACCGCCTGGTTGGTATAGCGTTTGCAAACCTCTGCCAAACGGGATGTTTCCGGTTAGGTTTATTCGTTCAGAGGAGAATTGACATGGCGTCAACCCACAAAACATGGTGCGGAGTGATTACGGCGGTCGCCGTGATGGCATGCGCTGCGATCCTCATTGCCCAGGGGCCGTTGGGCCCGCGGCCAGTGGTCGCCCCCGCCCAGCCGTTGCCAGGCGGGCAGGCGCTGCCGGGCGGCTTGCAGCCAGGGGCCCAGCGGATCACGGCTAATCGGCTCGTGCCCGTCATGGACAGGAATCACGACCAGGTGGTGGCCGACTGGTTGATGATCGGTAACAACGAAGAGGTGCAAATGGCGAAACTTGCCTCAACGCATGCCGAGCAGCAAAGCGTTAAACAGTTCGCGGAGCAGATGGAAAAAGAGCACGGCAAAGCTTTGCAAAAATTGGAACATTTTGCGGGCCGAAACTCCCAAGCGATGATCCAGGCCCGAATGGAACCCGGCGAGATGCACTTCCTGGCGGTGATGCGGAAAATCTCCGAGCAGTGCCTGGTTACGGCTAGCAAGGACATGGGAGCCAAGCAAGGGATCGAATTTGATCGGGCCTATATGGGGAGCCAGATTGGCGCTCACTATCGAATGATTGAAACCATGAAGGTGCTGCGCGACTATACGTCGCCCGAGCTTCGCATGGTGATTAATGATGAGCTCCAGACCGCCGATTCGCATCTGGACCACGCCAGGACGATCGAGCTGAGCCTGGTTAGCGACAACCACAGTTCAAAATGAGTCGGTCACGCCGGGCTGGAAACCGAGAAAAAAGCAGGCCGGAGACGTCATCAGCCTACTGGCCGGATGCCTTAACGGGCTCGATAGCGTAACGGGTTGGCGGCCCGGGTGCTTGACGTTCCGGTCCAGGAGGGAGAATCGCTTGCGGGAAATGATTCCTGCCCTGCTTCTTCCACCGCGTCGGGATGTCCGAAATCATCTTCGCGGCTGTGCGGTTGCGTTTCCCGAGCAGTCGGTTGACCGGAGTGCGTCGGTTGCTGCTCGATCGCGGAATACAACGCGCAATGGCCGCTCACGCCACGATAAATCAAAGCGCCCCCGGCGGCGAGCGCCAGCAAGCCGCTGCCGCTCAGCAAGTGTCGCACGCCCCAACTGGCCACCAAAGTGCCAGCGGCCACCGAAAGAAACCGTTCTCCCTCAGGCACGTTGACCGGACAACTTTCCTGCTGACCCGAACCCTGTGACTGTATGGCACACGATTCCATAAAACGGCCTCCGTAAAAATTAGCGAGATTACGATCATCGCCCATTCTGAAACAAAAACTAGAAACTGAACTAGTCCCAGCAAAACGTGTGCCGTGGAAACGGGCATTGCTCCGAGGGGATTCGCTCCAGATTCCGCTCCGATTCGCAAGTTGCTCAAGTTTGGGCACGTGCTCTGCTCTGTTCTCCTTGGCAGCATGGCGTTCAGGACGAATTCACAGAGCGCAGAACAAGAGTTTCCTATGAAACAGGACTCCATTACCAGGACTCCCGTAGCCAGTGGCGACGAGAAACGGCGAGGGGACACCGCCGACGGAGCCAGACGGCTCCCCGTGGGGGCCGAGGTTCAAGCGGACGGCTCGACCCATTTTCGCGTGTGGGCCGGCGTGCACCAACAGGTCGAATTGATGCTGGAAGGTGATCCGCAATCCGACGGGACGCCGAAGATCCTGGCCATGAAACCGGAGGACAGGAAGCCTGGGGATGAGGGGTACTTCTCACTGGCGGCCGACGCTCCGGCGGGAACACTCTATCGTTTTCGTCTCGACGGCACCGCAGCCTATCCGGATCCGGCATCGCGCTTTCAGCCGCACGGTCCGGAAGGGCCTTCGCAGGTAATCGATCCGGCGAAATTTTCCTGGACGGACGACACTTGGAAGGGAGTCCAACTCCTCGGGCAAGTTTTGTACGAAATGCACGTTGGAACCTTCACGCCCGAGGGGACCTGGAAGGCTGCCACGGAGCAGTTGGCAGAGCTGGCCAAGCTCGGCGTGACCCTGCTGGAGCTCATGCCCATTGCGGACTGGGTTGGCGAGTTCGGCTGGGGTTATGACGGTGTGAGCCTGTTTGCTCCGACGCGTCTCTACGGCACGCCAGACGATTTCCGCGGCTTTGTCGACCGGGCCCATCGCGTGGGCATTGGCGTGCTGTTGGACGTGGTCTTCAATCACTTTGGCAATTGTGGCTGCAGCGTCCAGCAATTCAGCCCTGATTACTTCAGCTCGACGCACGACAACGAATGGGGCTCGCCGGTCAATTTCGACGGCCCCAACAGCGAGCGGGTGCGCGAGTTCTATCTGGCCAATTCCCAATACTGGATCGAAGAGTTTCATCTCGACGGCTATCGCATGGATGCCACGCAAGCCATTCACGACGACTCGCCGGACCATATCCTAGCGGCGGTGACGAAAACGGCCCGGGCGGCGGCCGGCGAGCGGTCGATCCTGCTGCTGGGCGAGAGCGAGCCACAAAACACGCGCCTGGTGCGGCCGATCGCCAACGGCGGGTTCGGCATGGAGGCTCTGTGGAATGATGATTTTCACCACGCCGCCATGGTGCGGCTAAGCGGCCGGAATGAAGCCTATTACACCGATTACCTGGGCACCGCCGATGAATTCATCGCGCTGTTCAAATGGGGCTTTTTGTATCAAGGCCAGCGCTATTCCTGGCAAAAAAATCGGCGCGGCACGCCGGCATTCGACTTGCATCCCGCCACGTTCGTCCATTACCTGCAGAATCACGATCAGGTGGCCAACAGCGCCCACGGATTTCGGGTGGATCGGATAACCAGCCCCGGCCGGCTGCGGGCCATGACCGCGTTGCTGCTGCTGATGCCGGAGACGCCGCTGATTTTCCAGGGGCAGGAGTTCGGCGCCTCGACGCCGTTTTGCTTCTTCCTGGATTGCCCGCCGGAGATCGCCGTCCGGGTGGCGGCAGGGCGAGGGAAATTCTTACAGCAGTTTCGCTCGCTGGCAATGCCGGAGATGCAACGGCGACTGCCGAATCCGGCCGATCCGGAAATCTTTCAGCAATGCAAACTAAAGCTGGAGGAGCGCGAGACGCACCGGCACGTGTATGCTTTGCACAAAGATCTGCTGCGGCTGCGCCGCAATGAGCCGCTGCTGGCGGCACAGCGGCGCGATCGGCTCGATGCGGGAGCCGTTTCCCGCGACGCCTTTGTCGTGCGCTATTTTGACGATCAAGACGAAGACCGGCTGCTGGTCGTCAATTTCGGCGTCGACTTGCATTTGAATCCTGCGCCGCAGCCTTTGTTGGCGCCCCCTTTGGACCGGCAATGGAATATTTTGTGGTCGAGCGAAGATCCCCGCTACGGCGGATCGGACACGCCGCCGCTCGACACGGACGACAACTGGCGAATTCCGGGGGAAGCAACCGTTTTGCTCGAGGCCGTAGCTAACGATCAAGAGGCATCGCCAGATTTATCTTCGGGAAGTCAAATCAAAGCCGGAAATGAACGGAAATGGAAGAGGAACAGCGCCAGATCGTAGCGCCAATAGACGCCAAGAGAGAGAGGAACGCCTCGGATGGAAACACGTGTTCTGAATCGCATGCCCTGGACGACGGTCTCCGGTCAAAGCCTGGAAACGCTGCTGGATCGCGAATGGATCGTGACCAACGCGTTGGGAGGCTACGCGGCCGGCACCGTCGCCGGCGTCTGCACGCGCCGCTATCACGGCTTGTTGATTGCCGCGCTGCCGACGCCTTTGGGCCGCACCATGATGTTCAACCAGTTGGCCGAAGAGATTCGGTTGCCGGACGGACGCCTGGTATTGTTGGGGGGCGAAGAAATGCGAGAGCAGTCTCCCACCGTCCACGGCGCACCCTATCTGCGCGAGTTTTCGCTAAGAATGGGACTGCCCGTTTGGCATTTCGACGTCGAGGGGTTTCAGCTCGAAAAGCAGATCATCCTGACCCACGGCCAGAACACGGTTCACGTCTTCTATCGATTGCTCTCAGGCAAGGGGCAGTTGTGGCTGCGGCTGCGGCCGGCGTTCCATTTTCGGGGGCACGATGAGCAGGTCAGCGGCCCGCTCGATTGCCCTTATTCCCTCACGGCTCAGGGCAACCGGATTGAGATTTCGCCTCCCTCGCTCCCCCCGTTGCGGATGCGTTTGATTGCCGACAACGACGCGGCCCTGGTGCTCGACGGAGGCCACATGCGTCAAATGTACCACCGCATGGAGGCCAGCCGAGGCTACGAAGCTCATGGAGCGGTCTGGAATCCCGGCTACTTTCGCGCCGAACTCGCGGCTGGCCAGGAGGCCGCGCTCGTGGCTTCCACCGAGCCGTGGGAAATCGTCGACGCAATACCGGTCGATCAGGTGCATAACTCCGAGCTGGATCGCCGCGGCAGGCTGCTGGCTCAGGCCGATCTGCGAGCCCGCGAGGGGGCCGGCGCCGAACTTATCCTGGCTGCCGATCAGTTCATCATCCAGCCGAAGACGCGCGTGGCCGATGCGGCCCGAGCCCTGGCGACAGGGGATGAAATCCGCACCGTAATAGCCGGCTATTATTGGTTCGGCGACTGGGGACGCGACACCATGATCAGCTTGGAAGGGTTGACGCTGTGCACGGGTCGCACCAACGAGGCCGGCTGGATTCTCCGCACCTTTGCGAACTACGTGCGCGACGGCCTGATCCCGAACTTGTTTCCCGAAGGCGAGAACGAAGGGCTCTACCACACGGCCGACGCGACACTGTGGTTCTTCCACGCGCTGGCCCGGTATGTGGCTGCCACGGGAGATCGAGCCACCCTGCGGCATATCCTGCCGAAGCTCGATGAGATCATCTCGTGCCATTTTGCCGGCACCCGTTTCGGCATCGGCGTCGATCCCGAGGATGGACTGTTGCGTCAAGGGGCTCCGGGATATCAGCTTACCTGGATGGATGCCAAGGTCGGCGATTGGGTTGTCACTCCGCGACACGGAAAGGCTGTCGAGATCAACGCGCTGTGGTACAACGCGCTGCGTTTTTATGAGCAATGGCTGCGGGAAGAAGAAGGAGATCATTCGCGCGCGGATGACATTCGCGCTCATGCCGATCGAGTGCGGACGGCCTTCAATCGGCGGTTCTGGTATCCACAAGGCGGGTTTCTTTACGACGTGGTCGACGGCCCCAACGGAGACGATCCTAGCTTCCGGCCTAACCAGGTCTTTGCCATTTCGCTGACGCACCCCGTTCTGGACGAAAGCCACTGGAGTGCGGTGCTCGACAAAGTGACCTCCCGGCTGCTGACTCCGGCCGGCCTCCGTTCGCTGGCGCCTGGAGAGCCGGATTACAAGCCGTGCTACGACGGCGATCTTCGTTCCCGCGACGCCGCTTATCATCAAGGGACCGTGTGGGGCTGGCTCATTGGGCCCTTCATCGACGCCTGGTTGAAGGTCCGCCCCGGCGAGCAGGAAACGGCTCGCCAGTTCTTGGTCGGTTTCTTCAATCACCTGGGAGAGGCCTGCGTCGGCTCGATCAGCGAAGTGTTTGACGCGGAAGCCCCTTACACGCCGCGCGGCTGCCCGGCCCAGGCCTGGAGCGTCGCGGAAGTTTTACGGTCCTGGGTAAACACTGCCCGTTAGCAGCGACGCCTACGATCGCGTTAACGAAGCGGGCGGCATGTCGGGGTCGATGGGGCGGTATTCATTTGCTCAGGAAACTGCGGAAGCATTGCTAACCGAAATCTGCGCGGTTTTCGTGCAAGTCCGCCGGATTGGCGTCCGTGGTACGAGCAAAGACCGGGTCGGCGGACAGCCGACCGAGACTGCACTCGCGTAAAAGTGTCGCCAAGGTTTCCGCATTGATCGGCTTTACCAAGTGGCGAGTAAATCCCGCCGTGTACGATTGGAGCCGAAATTCCTCCTGACCGTAGCCCGTCAAGGCGATCAGCGGAATATCCTTCAGCAACGGGTCAGCCCGCATGCACCGGGCGAGCTCGTAGCCATTCATGCCCGGTAGACCGATGTCGATGAATGCCACGTCGGGCAGCGTCGCCTGGGCCAGTCGCAGGGCTTCCGGAGCGGTCGACGCCCACTCCGATTGGTGACCTGCTCGCTCAATCAGGGCCCGCATCACTCGGCCGATGTCGGGCTGATCTTCCACGACGAGCACTCGTAGCGTGCGGCCCGAGGCGGCCATGTCATTCACCGCGACACTAGCTGGCAAGGCTTCCGCCTGGGAACCGTCAGAGAGGGGCAAATGCACCACGAACTCGCTGCCTTTTCCAAGTCCTTCGCTGAAAGCTGAGATTTCTCCGCCGTGCAGTTGCACCAGGTCGCGGACGACCGTCAGGCCGATGCCCAAACCGACTTCCGACCGGTCCAGTTGCGGATTAACCTGGGCAAACAAGTCGAACAACGTCGGGATTGCGTCCGGATCCAGCCCGATGCCATTATCGCAAACCCGCACGATTGCCCGCTCTCCCTTCGCTTCGATGCGCACCTGGATGCGGCCGCCGGGGTCCGTATATTTCACGGCATTGGTCAACAGGTTCGTGAAGATTTGCTCGAGTCGGACGTGATCGCCTAGTACGAAAACCGGCTCCTCCGGCGATTCGACGGTCAACTCATGCTGACGCTTAAGAATCAGTGGCTGGACGATCTGTAGGGCGCCCTCCAGAGCTTGAGCCAGGTCCAGATTTTCCAGTCGCAAACGGACTTTTCGTGCCGCCAGCCGAGCCAGATCCAGCATGTCGTCGATCAAGCGGGTTAGATGCTGGATCTGCCGCAGCAAAATGCCCAGTGACTGTTGATAGGCCGGCTCCTCCGGACGCGTCATGGCAATCAACTCGGCGGAGCCGGAGATCGCCGCCAGGGGATTCCGCAGTTCATGCCCCAACATTGCCAGCAGGGCGTCTTTTGCCTGATTGTTGCGTTTGAGTTCGCGTTGGATCTGCTTGAGGCGGGTGATGTCTTGGAACAAAAGGACGGCCATCGCGCCGTGCCCGTTGGTCGGCGGCAGCGTGTCCGCGCTGATCATGATGGTTCGGGTGCCGTTGGGGAGATGCCAATTGATCTCGAGTCCGTCGAGTCGTTCGCCCCGAGCGACCCTTACGCCCGGCATTTGCTCCGCCGTGAGCAGGGTGCCATGTGGATCGGTGAAGTGATAAATGCGGTCGTAGCGTTCGGCGGGCTCCCCCAACGGAAAATGTCCGCCGGCCATTTCATGGGCATCCCGGTTGGCAAAAATCGCCTTGGCGGTGGCGGGCTCGATCAGCAACAAGGGGACCGGAAGCAAGTCGAGCATCGATTCAAGCCAGCGTTGCTCGTTCTGCAAGTAATCCGCGTGGGCCTGCAGTTGATCTTGGAGCCGTTTCCGCTCGGTCACGTCAATAAACGCGCCGACGCAACCACGGCTGCGGCCCTGTTCGTCGAACAAAGGCGCCACATATTCCAGTAGCCTGACGACCGTGCCATCCGGCCGGACGACTTCATACTCCGCATTGAGAATGGGTTTTCCGTCAGTAGCCACGCGGTACATCGGCCGCTCCTCGCGGGGCACCTCGCGGCCATTTTGCAGGACTCGAAAGGGCTCTGGGCGCTGACTCCAAGTGGCGGTCAGCGACGTATCCTCCCGTGGCGGCAAACCCAGCAGGCGG
Organism: uncultured Planctomycetia bacterium; assembly: GCA_963807715.1. GTDB lineage: Bacteria > Planctomycetota > Planctomycetia > Pirellulales > PALSA-1355 > CAWECK01. Next base: position 126,709 of record CAWECK010000001.1, on the reverse strand, counting down.
GCGTATTCGCTGTTGATGGCGATTTCGCGGCACTCGGCGTCCTTTGCCAGTCCCAATCCGATAGGCATCAGTTCAAACAGCGTTTCCAACTCATGGACCCGGTCTTGCAACTCGCGATTCAGCCGCAGGATCGTCGCATCCGATTTTTTGCGGTCGGTCAGATCGATCGCATAGCAGACACAGAGGTCTGGCGGCTCGTCCAAACGAGCACAAGCCACCAGGCAGGGAACTCGGGTCCCGTCCTGCGCATGAACTCTTTCTCGAATGGGACTGAAACCCCACGGCTCTTCAATTCCGCGATGGCCTGCTCGTCGACCGGTCCGAATTCGGGAGGGGTCAATTGTCGCCAGTTTATCCGGCCGGCTGCCAGGTCGGCACGGCTGTAGCCGATCATGTTCAAGAAGGCGTCGTTGGCGTCGGACACTCGGCCGTCGAAGTTGGCGAACAGCACGCCCATCACGTTGGCGTCGACAAGCCGTCGGAAGCGGGCCTCGCCGGTGCGCAGGAGCCCCTCCGTGCGGCTCGTTTCCGCCCGGTCGCGCCGCGCCAAGACATATACGGCTCCGACCAGCAGCAAGGCGCCGATGGTGGCGTTGATGATGCTGACGAGCGTCGTGCGATGATTGTCGTTCGATTCCTCGGACCACTCCTCCATGAAGATTTGCTGGTTCGCGCGAATATCGGCGACATTGCGGCGCAACGCGTCCAGCGGCGCTTTTCCGGATTCCGTGGCCATTTTCTCGAGTGCCGCCGCCGCCGACTGTTGCTGACGAATGCGGATCAGCTCGTTGCTGAGATCGACAACGTCGGATACCTGGCGCTGAAGCAAATCCAGCCGCTGCCGTAGTTCCGGGAGATCCGCAAACAGCTGCTCCGCGGTTGCCAGGCGATCTTTCAGACTCTGCGCCTCGCCGCACGACTTCTGGATCGGCCCCCTCGACTAACACGTATTCCCGGGCCGCCATCATGGTGCCCTGGGACAACTCCAGGATTTCCTGGATCGCAAATAAAGCCTCGTGCGTCTGTTCCGCGCGGCGCGTATCGGTCAGCAGCCGCCCCAAATTGCGGTAGGAAAAAATTCCATTGCCGGCGATCAACAAGCACAGGAGAAGTATTCCCCCAGTCGTTGCCTTGCCTAATGATCGGTCCATAGAAGATTTCGTCGGAGGTGCGGCCCCACGCAGCCCTGGGACAACCCAATTCAAGGACAGCCCGCGTCAGCCGCTGACAATGCGCCGGTGGCTTACCCTTCCGATGCCCCAACCGCCGTGGGTTCTTCTTCGGGCGGCGTCGTCATCGATGGTGACGACCGGATCGATCGTGATGTGCAATTGGCGAATCTTGTTTCGCAGGCAACCGCGCGTAATGCCCAGAATCTTGGCCGCCCGAGATTGGTTGCCGCTGGTATGCCGCAGCACGCGGGTCAACAGCATCCGTTCCAGCAAGGTCACGGAGTCGGCGTACAGAGCTCTTGCTGCCGTGTCGCAACTGCGAGTCGATGAAGTTTTCGAGCGAAGGGCGCCGCTTTCGGCACGATGCCGAGACGGTTGCAGGGGCATCCGTCTCCTGCACCTCGTCCGGCAGGAAATCGGCAACCAACACGGGACCCGTGGCCCGCAGAATCGCCTGCCGCAGCACGCTTTGCAGTTGCCGCACATTGCCCGGCCAAGGATACCGCCGCAGAATCTTCATGGCGTCGGGAGAGACGTCGCTGACCGTCTTGCCCAACTCCAGGCTGCAATGCGCGAGGTAATGCCGCACCAACAGCGGAATGTCCTCCCCGCGCTCCCGCAACGCCGGCAGGTGGATGGCGAATCCATTCAGCCGATAGTACAGAGATCGGCGCGAAACTGGCCGTCGGCCACCATTTGGTCCAAGTCGCGATGGGTGGCGGCGATAATCCGCACGTCAGTCTGAATCGTCTCGTGCCCGCCGACGCGTTCGAAACGCTGGTCTTGCAACACGCGCAGCACCTTACTTTGCGAAAGCGGAGTCATGTCGCCGATTTCGTCCAGGAAGACCGTCCCGCCCGAGCACTGCTCGAACTTGCCGATGCGGCCGGGTGTCGGCCCCGGTGAATGCCCCCTTTTCATGACCGAACAGCTCGCTTTCCAGCAGGGCCTCGGGAATGGCCGCGCAATTGACGGCCAGAAACTTCCCTTCCTGGCGCGGGCTGTGCTGATAGATGGCCCGGGCGATCAGTTCCTTGCCGGTGCCGCTTTCCCCGCGGATCAAGCACCGTGGCATTTTGTCCGGCCACGCGGCCGATCGCTTTATAGACCTCCTGCATTTCGGGGCAGCGGCCCACCAGGACGTCGCTGTTGGAGCGACACCGTTTCATGGCCGTCGGGCAGCTTCACCGGCACGTGCATCAAGCGGCGAATGGCCAGGGCCTTTTCCACGACTTCGCGCACGCGGGGAAAATCCAGCGGCTTGAGCAGATAATCGAACGCCCCCAGCATCATCGCGTCGATCGCGGTGTCGCTGTCGCCGCTGGCGGAAATCACCAGAATGGGAATCCGCGCGTCGTAGCGGTGGATCCGCTCGAAGGTTTCCAGGCCGGATTCATCCGGCAGCATGACGTCCAGAATGACGACGTCGGGATCGGACGTGGCCACGGCGGCCAGCCCCTCTTTGGCGGAACTGGCGGTTTTTACCGTCATGTCCGGATCCTGGAACAGCCGCCGAAATACATCCAAAATGGCCTGATCATCATCGATGACGAGCAGAGTCGACATAGGTCCAGTCCAGAGTAATGGCAGGAAAAGCCCCTGGGCGAGGCACAAGCTGCATGGCCGTCAATCGTTCGGCAATGCCGGCTATCAATATCATTCACCTTGCGAGGCGGGTGACAAGTCGCGAAATCACAAGACTCAGCTCTTTTCAAAAAGCAGGCCTGCCGACCGCACAATCGCGGGGCAGCACGGCTTGGGTCGCCGCCGCAGCGCGACGGATTTCACACTATCGGCATCCCTAGGGAATGTCAAACAGGGCAGTTTCTTGCGAAAACTGGCAATTGCAGCTCCTCTTGTCGACCCTCAACTGCCCGGTCGTTCTGCAACGATTTGTCTCAATTTGTGTCTCAAGGTGGGACGCAGATCAGTGGGTTGCTCCTAAAGCATATCGTGTGCCGAATTGTTCATGAGATAGTGGCAGACGCGAGCGGGCATTGAGTTGGACGAGTAGATTAGCTCCGTCCGCCGCGAAGGAATCGCGGGTTCGAGACCCCAAAAACACTTGTTATTGGCTATACAGCAACCAACCTGAGTGCTTGGCGGCCATTCCCGCTCGCGGTCGATAGCCTTAATTCATTGAATGAAACGGGTTGGATGCGCCTGGTGAAAAAATCATTTCACATAGGGTTCTAACTTAATAGACGTCGTGTGGCATGGCGTTTGCCTAACGGTCGGTGCCATGAGCGCGGTCTGGCGTCCGGCTAGTTACAGGTCGGTCGGAAAACTTCCCGTACAAAGCGCTAACAATGTGGAATCTAAGCAGTAATGTCTAAACATTGAAAAGGAGTAACGTGCCATGCGCAGCAGCAGCGAATTCAGAATGGTTCGGCGTCAATCGGTCTCGCAAAATCCCAGTCGGGGCGAAATCCGGTCGGAGACGAGCCGCATCCGCAGCGAGTGGACGGCGGAAGAACGGGATCGGCGACGGCATATGGTGCAAGTATCGCAGTGGCTACTCTTATTGCCGGGCGGCGATTTGCTGGCCGGGTAAAACGAACCGAGAACACCACAATGTCTATGGACCCCGAAAGGCAACCGTTGCCACAGGCGCGGTCGGGAATGACTTTTCAAGACGCATCAGGTCTGGGAGGAGTCGCTGGCGTGTGCCGCGCCCAGGAGGCTATCGCCCGTTTGGGTGGGCTCCCGGATCTTTATGCGGACATCCTGGGCCGATTGCTCGACGATAAATCGGGGGTGTGTTCCCGGCTGCGAGAGGCGGTAGAGCGAGGAGACGCCGTCAACATTCATGCGACGGCCCATAATCTAAAAGGGCTAGCCATGATGTGCGGCACATTGAGCGTGGCCGAGGCAGCCGCCGCGATGGAGCAGGCCGGGCGAATTGGCGAAGACAGTGAGTTTTCCCGCTTACTGAGGCGACTCGACGCCGAAATGGCGGCGGCTCGAATCATTCTATCGCCCTATCGTTAATGCGGGTTCTGAAATAAATTCGGACGAAAAACACGCCAGCGGCCGTTGCGAGAAGCCCGGAGGAGGATCGCCAGGCTTCCTTCTTTCAACTAGCTGCCTTTGTCTAAAAAGCCCTTGCGCGGAACCTTTGTCGGACCGAGAAAGCAAAGGGGACACGAGCCAGACACGTGTCCCCTGAATGCTAAGCAGTTCGGTTGGCGGGCTACTTCAGTCAGCTATTGTTTCGTAGGATCATTGCCACACATAGTCCCGTAAGGACTCCGGCCATGAAGGTTGTTGCAAGCGACTGGGCGGGGCGTTGACTCACGCCATCTTCCGCATCCTCATAGCCGTTGTGCATCCGGTGGCTTGCGTGCTCAAAACTCTGGCACATTCGCTCCGTGGCCTGCTGCGCCATTTCGGCGGCGGATCCGAGCCCGACAACTTGCTGCCGCAACCGCGACACTTCTGAGGCCGATGATCGCGGACGGCGGTGGGTTGGTCGACGGGAATCAGCGTCCGTTCGTGCTTATCGTGGCCCGGTTGCCCGCCGCGTTTGCGTTGACATTTTGGTTTGTCGGCGTGCGAATGCTGGCTACTGGGAGGCAGCGAAGAATTCTGAGGGGACTTGCCCAGTCGGGCTTCAAGTTCGGGAATTCGGCGTTCATAATGGTCAAGGATGGCCCGCACCAGCGCCTGAAAGTCAGGCGGCAAAGCGGCGAGTTCTTCGGCAGTAATCGGCGGCTGCGTGGTCGAGCTGCCCAAGGTGTCGCCAATTATCGCTGCTGCGCTTGACCGGTTTCTTACAACGGGCTGTGAACAGTTGAAGGGAGATCCGGCATGGGCTTAGCAGAGGGATTTCGGGTCGCCGTCATCACGCCTTACTTCGAGGAGTCGGAGGACGTTCTCCGTACCTGTTACGAGAGCGTCCAGCGGCAGGGCCACAGTTGCACGCATTTTCTGGTCGCCGACGGCTCCCCGAGGTCTGATGTCGTAAGCTGGCCTGCGGAACATATCATTCTTCCCAGGTCCCACAAGGATAATGGCAATACTCCGCGAGCCATCGGTTCGCTGTCGGCGATGAATCAGGGATATGATGCGATTGCTTACCTTGATGCTGACAACTGGTTCTACCCGGACCACATCGAGTCGATGGTCGACCTCCACCGGCGGACGGGAGTTGCGGTTTGTACAGCCAGTCGAACCATGCATCGGCTGGACGGGTCGCTGTTGTATGCTGATGTATTTGACTGCGATGGTCAGAAGCATGTTGATACCAGTTGCCATTTTCTGACTCGGCCAGCCTTTCAGGTCCTACCGATTTGGGCCATGATGCCCCGGCAACTTGGTCCAATCTGCGATGTCGTTATTTGGCAATCGATCCTGTCGCGACATCTCACCCATGCCCACAATCTTCGTCCGACAGTCGCATTTCGCACTCAGTATCAGGTTCATTACAAGAACATTGGAGAGTGTCCCCCGCCAAACACCAAGTCCGGTGCCGAGAGTACCGGCAAGGCGGTTAAGTGGTGGCAAGCATTGCCCGAGAAAGAACGTGATGACTGGGGGAACTGCTTTGGCGCCGCATTCAGAATCCGAATGAAGCAAGTTTCCGGGGTGTAATTCACGTCGACGAGGGGCGAGTTGTTGTCAAATGTCGTGGATGGAGTTTTTTCAGACGGCGGCTTGGGCTCTGACTCCCTCAGCTTGCAGACTATCGTCAGGCACGCCTGGCGTGAGGGCCCGCATCAGCGGCTGAAAGTCAGGCGGCAAGGCGGCCAAATGTTCGGGAGTCATCGGCGGCTGAACGGGCGACCTGTACCCCGGTTACGCAATGCAAACCCTTGTTAGCGAGAAGGAACATCCTATGATTTCCCCGCGAACGGTTACGATGTCGTGACAGGGGGGCATAAAAAATGCCATGTTTTGCGCGAGCCGGACCGAGCCGAATTGTCGCTGATGCCACATTCGCCGCGTCGATCGATGGATCGCTGTCTGGCTCCCGTGGCACGGTTGAAGGTCGATCACTCAGGTCGGCTGATGACCATGAATGAGGCCAATGGCCACTTCGACGCCGTGCGATTGTTCGCGTTTCTCCAATTGCTTGCGTTTCGTGCGAAAATGGCACTTCAATTGCATGAGATGATTGCAACAGGCCGAATACATTGCGGCGAATCCTCTGAATCGCCGTCAATTCCACCCTCTCCAGTCTCATCCTCTCATACCGCACGTTCCGCATAGGAGTCTATTTTAAAATGGCATCATCCACAGATCGGCAACCTGCAGCGCCAGCCCCGAACGATTGGACGGGGCACGAACATGTCGCCGATACGGCCCGAGTCCAGGGCGCAGAAGTTGGTTGAAGAAATTGGATCCGTGGGGCTAGCCATACAAGCCATCGAAGCCGTCGGCGAGGCTATGACCACGGCGACGAACGAAGATGCGCTCGCCAGGCTGGCGAAAGCGCTGGGCTTCGCTGACGTGGAGCAATTACAGCAGACGTCCTGTCCGGTACCGGCAAACGACGGCAATAATTGGTTCGTCACGAAGGTCGGCGACAGTGCCTGGGCCGTTTGGAACGACCAGCGCTTCCAAGTGGAGCGGCATTTTGGCGACCGAGACGAGGCCCTGGCAAGCGTGCCACACAACGACGAATTCACCGGCAGCAGCCTATTAGGTTGAGGTTGGTCACGAGCGACAGAAGGGGTGTAACCCTGCCGCACGCGGCCGCGCACGCATCGCATAAACTGCGCGGCTCAAGGCTGGTGGGTGAGTTTTAGCGCATCCATCGTGGTCGCCAGGGCTTGTTCAAGCCGCGCGAGGGTGGCTTGCAACAGTTCGAAGTTCAACGGAACTTCCGCTGTCATGCCTTCAATCTCGCCTGCCGCGTCCACGACCCCTTTGGCATCAATATTGGCAGCTAAACCTCTTAAGCTGTGGGCGGCGTGGTGGGCTTGTTGCCATTGAGCTGCTGGGATGCTGGCGCGAATCTGATTCAAAAAGGTTGGCGCGTTGTCCAGAAACGCGCGTATCAGCATTTGAACCAGTTCGTGATCGCCGGCCATTCGCCGCAACGCCGTTTCAAGATCAAACACGTCACGACTCCTATCGTCTGACTGCCACAAGACGCGCTCTTGTGCGCCGCCATTCCCCCCTAGACCTCGTCAGGTGGATTCGTGCTGAGAACCCGCTCCCCCCTTTCGTTACTGTAACAATCCTTGCGGCGGGGACGCCAGCTGGCTTTTCGAAGTATTGCGTCCCGGCGGTGATCCTTGAGGATTGCGCCGATTCTTTCGAGGCCGCGTTCATGGCGGTTCGTGACGCCGGGCCGGCCGGGCTGAGTCTTTATCGTTCAAAGCGATGCTCTTCGCCAGATGGATGTCGGCCGATGATTGGCCTCGACATTTTGCGAGTCGTTCAGTGCGTTGTCTGGCTTTTTCCCCTCTGGTTTCTCGCTGAATTCCCTACCAGCGAGACGAGAAGCTGGTTTGCGATTCATGCGGAGTTTCATCGAACTCACGCTTTGGCACAGTGTGTGCTTATGCTCCTTGTCAGCGTCGACAGCACCCAACTGGGAGGCGGCTGCAATAGCCTTCCTGACCTGACCGCTTGGAGGAACTTAGTCATGTTGTATTGGGCAGCAGTGTTTTTCATTATCGCCCTGATGGCCGGAGTCTTGGGATTTGGCGGCATCGCCAGCAGCGCGGCAGGAATCGCGCAGATCTTGTTTTTCGTATTTCTATTGATGTTTGTGCTCAGCTTGGTGTTTGGAGGACTCCGTCGAGGTCCCACCATCTGACGGACGTGGATTTCGGATTCACGTGGATTGAGTTTGCAAGTTGCACGTAGAGTAAGGAGCAGTTTATGAACACGAGCTTTAAGAAACTCATAGGTGTTTCGAGTGGTTGTGCCGCTCTGTTGCTGGCAATCGCCGCCTACGCCGCGGATCCGGCGGCGCCGAATAACAGGGCCTCGGAAAACACCACAATTCGGTCCAATACGGTGAACCCGTTGGATACGACAGTCAAAACGACCACCACGCATACGACCCACATGATCCACACGTGGCGAGCCAGTCAGTTGGAGAGGCTGAACGTTCGCAATAATGCCGGCGAGAAGATCGGCGCTATTGAAGACCTGGTCATCGCGCCTGACGGACGCGTGGCCTATGTGGCGCTCGGCTTTGGCGGCTTCCTCGGAATGGGTGAGAAGTTGTTTGCCGTACCTTGGCAGGATCTCACAATTCATGTCGGAGACGCCGACAACAGCGAGAGCTATCTTGTGCTGAACGTCACCAAAGATGATTTGAAGCACGCTCCGGGGTTCGACAAGGCCAAATGGCCGAATTTTGCGGATCCCAATTTCACCCAGGGAATCGACAAATACTACCAGGATCATCGGCATACCGATCAAAATGAGGTCGGGCAGCGGTAAGTAGTTGGTTGCGATAACCCGATAGCACCCCTAAGCCGGCCGGACGCCGTCGCCCGCTTTCTAAAGATGGCGGCGAGTCTGGCCGGTTGCTTTCGCGCTCTGGCAGAAAGGGACTTGTCGGGCTAGGCTATTCGAAGTTGCGGTCTCTTACTTGGACCGCGCGGAAGGTCTGGCGGACGGGGGAGGCACGACGGCTCGACGATGCGTTTGTTGAGTTACAACATTCATAAGGGAATCGGTGGTCGCGATCGTCGGTACCGCTTCGAGCGGATCATCGCGGTTATTGAAAATGAAAATCCTGACATTGTCTGCTTGCAAGAGGTCGATCGGAATGTGCGACGCTCGCACTATCACGACCAGCACAAGCTGCTGCTGGATCATTTTCGGGCCGTTGCCCACATGCAGCAACTGAACGTCCGATTGAAGAACGGCGGCTACGGCAATTTGCTGTTCTCTCGTTGGCCGTTTATCGCCAAGCATCAGATTTCGTTGCGTCATGGCAGCCGCAAGCCGCGGGGCGCACAGATCGCGGTGATCGATTCTCCCGAGGGAACCTTTTGCGTGGTGCATTGGCACCTGGGCCTGGCCGAAAGGGAACGGCACTGGCAGACGACTCACCTGCTCGAACACCCGCTGTTTCGCGAATCGGCCCATCTGCCGGCGCTGATCGCCGGCGACTGCAATGACTGGCGAAACACGTTGGCGGCGGGGCCGTTTGCCCGGCATAACTTTGTTCAGGTTACCAGCCCGGTTTCGCGGTTCCGCACATTTCCGGCCTATTTTGCGATGGGCTCGTTGGATAAGGCCTTCGTGCGGGGCGAGATCTTTATCCGCTCGGCGCGGCGTGGTCCGCAGCCCGCTGGCCAAACGGGCCTCCGATCATTTGCCGCTGGTCGTCGACTTTCATTTGGACAGGAAGTTGTCCACGGCGACGTTGCCTGGCGAGTAGAGGATTCTCAACCAACAGCTTGCGGCGCCCCACGTAAGGTCGTATCGTGGGGAGTTATGGTGCCGGATGGATGGTACCCGGCGTTTCCTTCACCCTATAGACCCCGTATAGAGCGCCTTCATCATGCCTACAACCAAGTCCCTGGCGAGATTCGCCATTCTATTTGTTGCCGCACTGATTTGCACCCGTTCGCACACTTTGGCCGCTGACCCCACCGCCTGGCCCGTGCCCGACTGGGCCACGGCCACGCCGGAGAGCCAGGGCCTTTCGGCGGACGGAGTGGACAAAGTGCGCGAGTGGCTCAAGGAAAACGGCAGCAAGACGGGGCTCATGGTACGGCACGGCCAGATTGTCGGCGAGTGGCACTTTGACGATGCCCAGCCCAGCAGCCGATATCTGGTTTATTCAACCAGCAAGTCCTTCGCCAGCACCGCGGCCGGTTTGGCCATTGCCAAGGGGAAGATCAGCCTCGACACCAAGGTCGGTGAATTGCTTCCCGACGTCAGCCCCGTGGAGAAACGCGAGATCACGGTGCGACAACTGCTGAGCATGAGTTCCGGAGTTCACAACGATCCGAAGCTGGGCGACATGACCGACCGCTTTACCTATGCGCTCACCAAGGCCCCCATGGATCATGCCCCCGGCACGAAATGGGAATACAACAACACGGGCCTGGCGATCTTGAGCCCGCTGCTCGTCAAAGCCACGGGCCAACAGCTCGACGCGTTGCTCAACGACCAGGTCTTCATGCCCATCGGCATCAAGGAGTCCGACTGGAGTTGGGACAAGAACGAAGATTTCACGCTGCCGTATTCCGGCCTGCATATTACCGCGCGGGCCCTGGCCCGGTTTGGACTCGTGTTTCTCAATCAAGGCAAATGGCAGGATCGCCAGGTTGTGCCGGCCAGTTGGGTCGCGGAAGCCACGGGCCCGTCTCAAGACATGAACAAGTCGTACGGCTACCTGTGGTGGAACAATACGACCGGCAAATGGAAGGGCTCGCCGGCCGACGCCTACGCGGCGCTAGGCAGATTCGACAATAACATGTTCATCATCCCGAGCCTGGATATGATCGTCATCCGCCAGGTGGGCGACGACACGGGCCACAATCGCAAGATTGACCAAAGCCAGCTTTTGCGGCTGGCCACTGAATCCGCTAAGGACGGCAAATCCGCTCAGTAAGCGATAAGCGTCCCGACGGCGAATAGATCGCCAGGCGACCAGCCACCGTGGTCGTTCCGCGACCAGTTCCACTGGTTTGAGTTCATGCTGCGCGAGAAGGCCCCCGGCTATGGACCGCAACCCCTGCGGTGTGCGGCATTCGCGGATCCCTCCAGGCTGAATTTGTCTTGGCGCTACTCGGCGCTGTTTGGCACATGCATTGCAATTGCCCTGCTAGCAGTCAACTGCGGCGTCGGCTTAACCGTTATCGTCCAGTCCAAATTCATCTTGGATATAGAATCATGACACTTAGCATCAAAAGCTTGCTCGCCTGCCTGGTACTTGTTATAGCGGCAGTCGGCTGTAATCGTCCGATGAGTAGTCCCTCATCTTCAGCCTCGCCGGCCACTGCGGCCCCGTTTGAGATAATTCATCCGGAACAGGAGCAACCGCCGGTGTCTGGCAGCGGAGCGCAGGTTGATGTGAATCCTCCCGGTGGCGGCATTCACGTAAACGTTCCGCCCAGCAGACAGGGTGAGGGGGTTCATGTCGATGTGGGGCCGGGCGGCGTCAATGTGACCAAGCCGGGCAGCTGAAACAGCATGTGCGCGATCGTGGCGATCTAACTTCCGGGCGTTGAGCGACCATAATGAGCATCTCTGACGAGCGGCAAACGAATCGCCGGCGGCTGCCTATTGGAGCGGAACTGCAACCAGGGGGCGTTGACTTTCGCGTTTGGGCGCCGCTGCGCAGCCGCGTGGAAGTAGTCTTTCCCAATGCCGATTCTTTGAACCACGTGCGGCTGCAACCCTTGTCTTTGACGCGGGACGCCAGCGGCTACTTCTCGGGCTTTTCGCCGGAAGCCAAAGCCGGCACGCGCTACGGTTTCCGCCTGGACGGGTCGGATCGACTCTATCCCGATCCGGCGTCGCGTTTGCAACCCGAGGGTCCTCACGGGCCGTCGGCGGTGGTCGATCCCGATACCTCTACCTGGCACGATGGCGATTGGAGCGGAGTTCGTCTTCATGGCCAAGTGATCTATGAGATGCACATCGGCACCTTCACGCCCGAAGGGACTTGGACGGCGGCGATCGATGAAATTCCGCGGCTTGCCGAGCTCGGCGTCACGCTGCTGGATGTGATGCCGGTGGCCGAATTCGACGGCTGTTTCGGCTGGGGCTACGACGGCGTTGACTTGTTCGCACCCACGCGGCTCTATGGCAGTCCCGACGATTTTCGCCGTTTCGTCGACGTAGCCCATCAGCACGCTCTGGGTGTCATGCTGGACGTGGTTTACAACCACTTTGGGCCGGCCGGCAATTACACGGGACAATTTTCGGACAGTTTCGTTTCGCACCGTCATTCGACGGAGTGGGGTGACGCCATCAATTTCGACGGCAAGAACTCGCAGCCGGTGCGCGAATTCTTTTTGGCCAACGCCGGCTATTGGATCGACGAATTCCATATCGATGGTTTGCGACTCGACGCGATTCAGGCCATCGTGGATGATTCGCCCGATCACATTATCGCGGCCATCGTGCGCCGCGTTCGCGAAGCCGCCGCCGGCCGCGACACCTTGGTCATCGCCGAAAACGAACTGCAAGATGCCCGCATGCTGCGCAGCGTCGAGCAGGGAGGCTGCGGCCTGGACGCGGCTTGGAACGACGACTTTCATCATGCAGCTCGCGTGGCCATGACGGGCCGCAGCGAATTCTACTACGGCGATTACCGGGGCACGCCTCAGGAATTGATTTCGGCAATCAAGTGGGGTTACTTGTACCAGGGGCAATGGAATGCGCGGCAAGGGCACTGCCGCGGCACGCCGGCATTGGACCTGGCAGGCCGGCAGTTCGTCGTGTTCTTGGAAAACCATGACCAAGTGGGCAACTCGGCTCACGGCTGGCGGAGTCATCAGTCGACGTCCCCGGGCCGGCATCGTGCCCTCACGGCCCTGCTTCTGTTAGCCCCCGGCACGCCGCTGCTGTTCCAAGGACAAGAGTTTTCGTCGTCGAGCCCATTTTTTTACTTTGCCAATCATTCCGATCAAGAGCTGAGCAAGCTGGTCCGCGTTGGCCGGCACAATTTCATGCGACAATTTCGCAGCCTCTCGGGCCCGGATGCGGATGCTTGCCTGATCGATCCCGGCGCATCGGCAGCCTTTGAGCGATCGAAGCTGGACCTGAGCGAGCGCGAGTCGCATGCCTCCAGCTACCGGCTGCACTGCGACTTGCTCCGATTGCGGCGCGAGGATCCCGTCTTCTCCGCCCAGCGTGCCGACCGAATTCACGGGTTGGTGTTGGCGGAAGAGACCCTGGCGCTGCGATACTTGGGCGAGGCGGGGGACGACCGGTTGGTGGTGGTGAATTTGGGCCGCGATTTGAAATGGAACCCGGCGGCAGAGCCCCTTTTGGCGCCTCCGGCCGACTCCGCCTGGCGCTTGCTATGGTCCAGCGAAGATCCGCGCTATGCCGGCTCGGGCACCGGGCCGCTGGAGCCCGATGATTGGGTTTTTCTCGGACACTCCGCGCTCGTGCTCGCCCCCGACACCCGTGGACCTGATGACTAATGGTGACGGAACCCCGTTCCCGGCAATCGACCGCGACGCCCGCGGCTTCCGCCGCGCTGCCGGCGACGGAAGCCCAGTGGTATAAAGACGCCGTTATTTACCAACTGCACGTCCGTTCGTTCTTCGATAGCAACAACGACGGGGTTGGCGATTTCGCCGGCCTGACGCAAAAGCTGGACTACTTGCAGGATCTCGGCGTGACGGCCGTGTGGCTGCTCCCCTTCTACCCGTCGCCTTTGCGCGACGACGGGTATGATATTGCGGACTACATGGACGTGAATCGCGCGTACGGCACGCTGCGCGACTTCCGGCATCTCGTGCGCGAAGCGCACTCGCGCGGCTTGCGCGTGATCACCGAACTGGTGATCAACCACACTTCGGACCAGCATCCGTGGTTCCAGCGGGCTCGACGCAGCGCCCCCGGGAGCCCCCTGCGCGACTTTTACGTCTGGAGCGACACGCCCGAGAAGTATCAGGATGCGCGGATTATCTTCAAGGACTTCGAGGTTTCGAATTGGGCCTGGGATCCGTTGGCCAAGGCTTATTACTGGCACCGCTTTTACTCGCATCAACCCGATTTGAATTTCGACAATCCCCAGGTTTGTCAGACGGTGTTCGACGTTTGCGATTACTGGCTGCGAATGGGGGTGGACGGCATGCGGCTGGACGCGGTGCCCTACCTGATCGAACGCGAGGGGACGAACTGCGAAAACTTGCCGGAAACGCACGCATTTCTCAAATCGCTGCGACGGCACGTCGACGAGCATTTTCCCGGACGCATGCTGCTGGCCGAGGCGAATCAATGGCCTGAGGACGCGATCGCATATTTTGGCGAGGGAGACGAGTGCCACACCGCGTTTCACTTTCCAGTGATGCCGCGGATGTTCATGGCCATGCACATGGAGGACCGGTTTCCCATTCTCGATATCTTGCAGCAAACACCGCCGATCCCGGACAGTTGCCAGTGGGTCATGTTCTTGCGCAATCACGACGAACTGACTCTGGAAATGGTCACCGATGAAGAGCGAGACTACATGTATCGGGCCTATGCGCGCGATCGGCAAGCGCGCATCAACCTGGGAATTCGCCGCCGGCTGGCTCCGCTACTGAGCAACAATCGCCGGCAGATCGAACTGATGAACGGACTGCTGTTTTCGCTCCCTGGCACTCCGGTGCTGTATTACGGCGACGAAATCGGGATGGGGGACAATATCTATCTGGGCGACCGGCACGGCGTGCGAACGCCCATGCAATGGTCGCCGGACCGCAATGCGGGCTTTTCGCGCGCGAATCCCCAGCGGCTTTATTCGCCGGTGATTTTAGACGGTGAATACGTGTTCGACGCCGTCAACGTGGAAAACCAGCAGAAAAATCCCCACTCGTTGTTGTGGTGGATGAAACGCCTGATTGCACTCCGGCAACATCACCGCGCGCTGGGGCGAGGAAGCTTTGAACCGCTCGCGCCGAACAACCCCAAGGTGCTGGCATTCATCCGGCGGTTCAACGACGAATGTTTGCTGATCGTGGCGAACCTGGCACGGGTCGCCCAGTTCGTCGAATTGGACTTGTCCCCGTTCGCCGGTCAGCGGCCGGTCGAGCTGTTTGGCCAGACGCCGTTTCCGCAGATAGGCACAGCCCCTTACACGCTGACCCTGTCGCCGCACGCGTTTTACTGGCTTTCGCTGGAAGGCGCGTCGACGACCGAGGAAACCGCGGTGAAGGCTCCCAGTGTTCCCGTCATCGAGATCCAACGTGACGCGGCGGACCTGCTGCACGGACGGTCGATGGCAAAGTTCGAAGACGTTTTGAGTACAGACTTGCCGCGGCGCCCCTGGTTCGCCAGTAAACTGCGCACGATTCAAGCCGTCAATATTCTGGGAACCGTTCGGCTGGACAAGGGACGACATCGCAGTGGCACCTGGTTGGTGTTCGTCCGCGTCCAGTATCTAGACGGCGATCCGGAAACCTATCTGCTACCGGTCGCGATGGCCTGGGACGACGAAGCCCAGCGGCTATTGGCCGGCCGCCACGAGGCGCTGATCGCGCAGGTGCACGAGCGATCATCCGATGCCCACGGAGTGCTTTTCGACCCTCTGCTGGAACCGAGCGGAGCGAGTTTGTTGTTTGAAGCGATCAGGGCCAGCCGGCATATCAAGGGAACCAACGGCGAGCTCATCGGTTCGGCCTTCCGTACGCTGGCGAAATTGACGGCGGAAGCCGAATCGCTCAAGCCCATGCCGGGACCGCCCGGCCAAAACAGCACTACCGTCGTGTTTGGAGACAAGCTGATTCTCAAAATGTTCCGGCATTTGGAACCCGGCGTCAATCCGGAATTGGAGATCGGCCGCTTGTTGATCGACGAGCTGCACTTCTCCCATACGAACCCTTTGCACGGCGCGCTTGAATATCAGTATGGAGTCGACGAAGAACCGGTCACGCTCGGCGTCCTTGAATCCTATATTCCCCATGCGACGACGGCCTGGCAGTTTACGGCCGATTGGCTCGATCGTTTTCTGGAGCATATCGTCACCCAGGCTCCTGAACATCGCCCCGCGGTCGTCGAGTCCGCGTCTCGGAATCTCTGGGAGCTGGCGACCGGTGACGCGCCCCCATTGGCCCGCGAGTACCTGGGCGGATACCTCGAGTCGGCCGCCCTGCTGGGGCAACGCACCGGCGAAATGCACCTGGCCTTGGCCAGCAGCGCGGCGGCCGCCTTTGCCCCGGAATCGTTCACGCAGCTTTATCAACGTTCGCTGGAACAATCGACCCGCAAGCTGACCGCACAGGCCTTTCAGTTGCTGCGGCGGCGCGTCGATTCTCTTCCCGCGGATACCGTCGAAGTGGCCAGGGAAGTGTTGGACCGGCAGACGAGGGTCCACGACGTTTTTCACTTGGTGCTCAAGCAACGCATCGTGGCCAAGCGCATTCGCTGCCAAGGCAATTACCACCTAGGCCAGGTGCTCCATACCGGCAAGGACTTCTTGATCGTCGACTTCGAAGGGGAGCCTGCACAAGACATGGCGGTGCGGCGCATCAAACGGTCGCCACTGAAGGACGTGGCCAGCATGCTGCGGTCGTTTCGCTATGTGATGGCCCACGTCCTCGCGCGATTGTCGCAAACCGGCATGGCGTCGCCCGAGGCGTTGGCCGCGCCTCAAGCCGCGCTCGAGTTCTGGTGCTTATGGAGCAGTTCCGCGTTTCTCAAGACGTACGCCGCCACGGTGGCGCCGACCGGGCTGCTGCCGGAGGTGCCGGAGCAGCGCGAGTCGCTCTTGCATTTCAACCTGTTGCAGCGGGCCATCCAGGAACTGATATCCGATCTGAACCATCGTCCGCAGCAAGCGATAGTGCCGCTGGCGCGGCATCCTGGAGCTGACGTAATGCCCTCGGCCTTCGCGCCTGTGTGGCACGCCCTGAGCCCAGCGAAGGGCGTGGTGGCCAGACGCCAAGTCCGTTGCCTTCACCACGCCCTTCGCTGGGCTCAGGGCGTGCCGCACGGAGTTAAACCACTCATTCACGCCCACGCGCTCCCTGAGCATTCGCCGGTGGCGCATCTCCACCATCGCCTCTGTTTGATCGGAAGGAGACCGCAGCACGACCAGCGAACAAGGCTTCAGGTCATAGCTGTCGGTCACGGCGGCGGGGCATTCCTCGAGTTTGGCCGCGGCCGTGTCGAATTCCAGCAGCCAGGGCTTGCCTGGATCGGTCCGTTTGCCCTTGTGCCGGCATTGCCGCTTCCCGTCGGCGGCAAGTGGAACGGAATGGTTTGGGCATGATCGGCGTTGAACAAGATCAGAATCGTGTCTCCGTTAATCGACTCTCCGTGAGAATCGACGTCCACGTTTTCGCCGAACAATTGCACTCCCAGGCTGCGCACGTTCGAATTCTTCCAGGCGTCGTCGGACATTTCCTTTCCGCTCGGGTCGAGCCAGGCGATATCCGGAGCCTCGGATCCCTGGATGGCCTTGCCGTGAAAGAATCGCCGGCGATGAAACACGGGCTGCGCTTTGTAGAAGGCGATCAAGCGGCGCACGAAGGCGACCAACGATTCCTGCTGGGGGTCGAGCTTCCAGTTCAGCCAGGAGATTTCGTTGTCCTGGCAATAAGCGTTGTTGTTGCCGTTTTGCGTGTGGCCGATTTCATCCCCGGCCAGCAGCATCGGAGCCCCTTGAGACAACAGCAGCGTGGCCAACAGGCTGCGCTTTTTCGTCTCGCGCATCGCGAGAATCTGGGGATTGTCGGTCGGTCCTTCGACGCCGCAATTCCAACTTTGATTGTCGTCCGTGCCGTCGCGGTTGTCTTCGCCATTGGCCTCGTTGTGTTTGTGATCGTAAGAGACCAGGTCGTTCAGCGTGAATCCGTCGTGCGCGGTGATGAAGTTCACGCTAGCGTGGGGGCGGCGATTGCTCCACTCGTAAAAGTCGCTGGAGCCGCAAAACCGGGTCGCAAACTCGGAGACCACGCCGCCGTCTCCCTTCCAGAAACGCCGGATGCAGTCGCGGTATTTGCCGTTCCATTCCGACCATAAGGCCGGAAAATTGCCGACCTGATAGCCCCCCTCGCCGAGGTCCCAGGGTTCGGCAATCAGTTTTACCTGCGAGATGACCGGGTCCTGGTGGATGATGTCGAAAAACGCCCCCAGCTTGTCCACTTCGTGCAGCTCACGCGCCAGCGTGCTGGCCAGATCGAAGCGGAAGCCGTCCACGTGCATGTGCAGAATCCAATAGCGCAAGCTGTCCATGATCAATTGCAACACGCGCGGATTCCGCATGTTGAACGTGTTGCCGCAGCCGGTGAAGTCGGTGTAATAACGGAGGTCTTCCTGCGACAGACGATAGTACTCAGCATTGTCGATGCCGCGGAACGAGAGTGTCGGCCCCAATTGGTTTCCTTCGGCCGTATGGTTGTAAACGACGTCCAGAATCACTTCGATGCCGGCAGCGTGCAGATTGCGCACCATCGACTTGAACTCGCGAACCCCATCGCCGCCGCCGTCGCTGGACGCAAAAGCCGGCTCGGGGCGAAAAAGCCAAGTGAGTTATAGCCCCAGTAGTTGACGAGCCCCTTTTCGATCAGGTGGCGATCGTCCACGTGCTCGTGAATCGGCAAGAGTTCGACCGCGGTGACCCCCAGGTTCTTGAGATATTTGATCGCGGCGTCGGAGCTCAAGCCCGCGTAAGTCCCCCGTACCTTTCTCAGGCACGTCCGGGTGGAGTTTCGTGAAGCCTTTGACGTGCACTTCATAAATGATGGTCTTATGCCAAGGCACTTGCGGCGGGCGATCGTCGCCCCAGGTGAATGCCTCGTCGAAAACGGCCGCCAAGGATGCGAACTTGGCATTGTCGCGGTCGTCGAACGACAAGTCCGCCTCGGTGTCTCCGATCTTGTAGCCCCACATCTCGTCGGCCCAGTGCAACTCGCGGGCAATCGCTTTGGCATACGGATCAAGCAACACCTTGTTGGGATTGAATCGATGGCCTTCCTGCGGCTTATAAGGTCCGTACACCCGATAGCCGTAGACCTGGCCAGGCATGACATCGGGCAGATAAACGTGCCAGACCTGGTCGGTTTGCTCGGGCAGTTGGATGCGGTGCGACTCTTTCTCAGCCTCCGCGGAATCAAACAGGCACAGTTCGACCTTCTCGGCGTGTTCCGAGTAAATTGCGAAGTTAGTGCCGCTACCGTCCCAGGTCGCACCCAACGGATAGGGTTTTCCGGGCCAAATACGCGTGGTCATGGATGTTCTTTCAAGATAGCAAAGGGTGTCAGCCAGGCTCGCTGATTAACAACGTTACTGGAAACGATTCGAATATATCCCCAAGGTCGAACTCGAATCCAGTGCGACCGCGGGCGGTGGCCGTGACGAGCTGTCCGGTAATCACATGCCGCCATCGCGCGGCGCGTCGGCGGGAAGTTCAAGGCACGTTTGCCTCCACCAACGAGCGGGCCGACAGCCGGCCGGCGGCTCACCACATGGCTCGCCGGCCTACCAGGCCGCGTGAGCCAAACGCGGAACCACGCAAATCGCCCAGCCGCGGCCAGGCGACGCGGGCAAATGCGCAGGCACTGCCTTGCCGCGGTCCCGCCAGGCTCAGCGGCTGATAATCACCGTTGATGAAGAGGTCGGGGTGTTTTTGACGGCACTGCAAGCCCGCCAGGTGACGAGCATTTTTATCCGTTCGTCGGGCCATTGAGACAAGATCTCGCCGGCCAGCCCGGCAGATCTTCGCGGCCGCGGGCCATGAGCCAGGAGAGCACTTCGCGACGGCGATCAAAATCGACCGGCCGGCGATTGTCGGGATCCACCAGGTTGAAGTCCCAGAACTCGACCCCTTGATAGAAATCGGGCACGCCGGGAGCGCAAATCTTGACCAGCAATTGCGCCAACGAATTGACAAAGCCGGCATCGGCGATGGAACGGACGAAGGCATCCAGGTCGGTCAGGAAGGCAACTTGCGGATCAGTCAGAATTGTCCGCATGAAGGCCTGAACCGCCTCCTCGTACTCCCGGTCGGGATTGAGCCAACTGGTGTGCAACTTGGCCTCGCGCAGCGCTTTTTCCAGGTATTTGAGGACGCGATCAACCAGGACAGCCCAGGCCGCATCTTGTCGGAAGCTACGTTGTCGTCGGGCGTTACTTCGTTGGAGTGAACCAGCGGGCCAGATGCCGACCAACGTCTGATAGATCAGGTATTCTTCGTTGGCGTCCGGCACCTGGCCCCCCGCAACCTGCTCGTCGTCGACGGCACGACGCGATTGCGCGTTCATGTTTTGCCAGCGACCGATCGCGGCCGCCCAGGCGTCGGGCACTTCGGAGAGCACGTTAAGCCGGGCACGCACGTCTTCGCCGCGCTTGGTGTCGTGCGTGCCGGTGGCCGACATTTCGTGCGGCCACTCGGCCTGCGCTCGCGCAGGCAACTCGTGGAAGCGTTCGACAGTCACGGCCGGCTGCAGCGGATCACCTCCCACTTCGTTGAGCGACGCCAGCGGGTAGTAGCGATAAAACGCCGTGTCCTCCATCCCCTTGGCCGTGACCGGGCCGGTGACTTGCTGAAATTTCAGCACGAACTGCCGGCGTTCCGAGCCGGCCTCTTCAGACAGACCCTCCGGATCCTCGAGCAGCAGCACCGAGGCGATGAAGTCGAAGAACGACGCGACTCATGGCCGGGTTACGCCGCTTGGCAAGCCGCACCGCTTCGCGGATGCGCTTGCGATCGTCGTCGCCGACCTCTTCGCTTCCGGGCCGGAGTGTACGTGCGATAGACCGGAAAACAGGCCACGACCTCGCGCAAACCGCGGAACAGCGAGGCCCGCGTAAAGTCGCGCGACCAGCGATGTTGTTCGGCGATGCGCACCAGCTTGTTCGACAAGACGTACAACTCGCTCGACAAGGACGTCGCCAGAATCGATGTCTTGGCGTCGTACAAGACTCTGGGAAAAGTGGCCGGCTGACCGAAGAACCGCACGTAGGCATCGCGAACGGCGAACCAACCCTCGCGATCGACGAACAAGCCGTTGAGCAGGTTCAGAAAGTTGTAGCCGGTGGTTCCCTGGACGGGCCAATCGCGGGGCAGCGATTCGTCCCGAGAGAGGATTTTTTCGACGACCAGGTACAGCCGAGTGCGCAGGCCTTGCCCGACCGCCGGCGGCTTCTTTGGCGCGTTCGGCCAGAGTTGCCAGATAATTCTGCGGATCGAGCAATCCGTCGGCGTGATCGATTCGCAGTCCCGTGATCTAGCCGCTCGGCCAGGAACCGCAACGCCAGGTCATGCACGGCCTGGAAAACCTCCGGGTCTTCCACGCGGATGGCCGCCAGCGTATCGACGTCGAAAAACCGGCGATAATTGATCTCGTCCGTGGCGACTCGCCAGTAACAGAGCCGATACGGCTGCTCATTCAGGAAAGCTTCGAGGCGGTCGAAGCTTTCCGGCTCCCCGCGGCAGCCGTTGAAGTCATCCAGCGTAGTGGCCAGGGCTTCGCGCATCTCGCGGCTGGCGTGCAGCAACACGCCCAGCCGCCGCCGCGCGACATCCTTTTCGCGGTGCCGCTGCTGCATGGCCTCCGGGGCGACCGTCACCGCGCTCGGGCAAATGTTCCAAGGCCGTGATGACGCTTTCCAACTCCATTCGCTGCGGATGACTCGGATCGAGCACTGGCATCAGCGTGTTCGAGCGTCAATTTGAGCACCGCCACCCAGCTGCTGCGGGTCGGTCGGAAAGAGCCGTTCGTAATAGCGGATCAGGAATCGCTGGTCCTGGTAGACCAACTGCATCTGCTGATCTTCCAGCACCTTGCCGAATTGGTCCCCTAAAAACGCCAGCAGAATTTTGCCCTGCAGGGCGACCTTGGGGGGCGTCCAGTCGATGTCAAAGTAATTCGCGTACGGCGAACAATGGCCGTTTTCCAGCACGTCCTGCCACCAACCGTTGTGCGGATCGTCGATGCTCATGTGATTGGGCACGATGTCGATCACCAACCCCAGGTCGCGGGCCTTAAGCTCCTCCGCCAGCGTCCGGAAGTCGTCTTCCGTGCCTAGTGTTGGGTCGACTTGCCCGTGATCCACGATGTCATAACCGTGGGTGCTGTTCTGAATCGGGCCCGCAGGAAAGGGGACAGGTACAGAGCCCCGACCCCGAGATCCGCGAAGTAACTCGCCAGCCCGCGCACCTCTTCAAAGCGAAGATGTCCCATCATTTGCAGGCGATAGGTCGAGCTTGGGAGGCGAAGCGGATTTCACGGTTGACCTAACGCTAGAGGCTTCCATAATTTCAAAACGAGCCCCGCCATCTTACCAAAGGGAGCAAGCGGAGGGCCGCAATCCTTGGGGAACCTCTGGCATTTCGGAGTGCTCGATCTTTCCAGTCAAAGCGGCTGCTTTTGAACCACTCAGTTCCAATGCCTCGCCGCCTCGCCCTACCACCTTGGCCAATTAGGAAGCGGCTTGTGCAACGTTGATTTCGTCGTTGACTTGCACAACCCCAGCCACCCGTTGGCAGCAATGGATGCAAAGCTGCCGTTGGTGGAAAGAGGGTACCCGACCGCGAATCGTGACAACTCCATTGTCGGCCATAACTTCCAGTCGCCGCAGATCGGAGAAATGCTGTCGGAACAGAAAGTTGGTAATGCGGCGTATTAGATCGGAATCGGAGGGTTGCGACTCGGTCTGGGCCTGAATCATGAGGTGGCTTCCTTCGTCTGGAGCGGCAATGAACCGGAAATTGACCAGCCGTGCATAGCTGGCCAGCCGACCCCGTTGCAGCTAGACGTGCCAGTTGTCGTGTTGCAGCAAGATTTATGTTGACCGGAGGCACCGATTAGTTGACCTAACCGATCGGTGCCTGGGTCCAGTTCCCATCGACCAACCGCCAGGCGCCCAGCGGGTTGGCATCTTGCAACAACGGGGGCAAGCGAGTCGGGCGAACCTGGTCGAAGCACTGCAGCATCGCGAATCGCCGCAACGACGCTGGAATGCCCACCGCCGTGAAGCCGGGATGGCTCGTCGCCGGATAGGGGCCGCCGTGGTTCATGGCCGGGCTCACGGCAACCCCCGTTGGCATTTTGTCGTTGAGCAGCCGCCCCACCTTTTGCCGCAGTTTCGCGGCGACGCGATCGATAAGTCGCCGTCATCCTGCGCCTTGCGTGTCCGAATAGACCGTGCCCGTGAGATTCCCTTCGAGAAGGTCGATGATCTTCGCCAGTTCCGGCTCGTTTTGGGCGATCACCAACAGCGAGACATTTCCAAAAGCCTCGGTCTGAAAGACTTCGGGCCGACGGATAAACTGCTCGGCCGAGACGCGCAGTAGGGTATTGGCGAAACTGTAGCCGGCTGCGCGGCCCGATTCGCCGCCGACCACCACCTTGGCACCGGCACCGGTCAAACTTTGCACGCTCTCGGTTAAAGATGTGGCCACCGCCGCGCGACAGCAGCGTCCCGCCGGAACTCGACTCAAACCGCTGGGCAACCGCGCGGATGAAATCCTCCGTGGTCTCGCCGGCCAACAGCAGGACCAGGCCCGGATTCGTGCAAAACTGCCCACAGCCCATAAGAGCACTGCCGACAAACTCATTGACGATCTCGGCCGGACGTTCGGCCAGGGCTCCTGGCAAGATCAGTACCGGGTTGATGCTCGACAATTCCAGATAGATGGGCTTCCCGGCAGGTCCGCCGCTGCCTTAAGGGCCAGACCCGCATGGCGGCTGCCGGTATAGCCGATGGCTCCCGTGCGGTCATCGGCAACGGCGCGTCCGCCATCGGCATGCTTGGTTCGATAAATTAACTGAACGCTGGCCGGAGGCAAACCCGCGTGTTGGACGGCCGCAAAGGCCAACTCCGCCAACAGGCGCGTTGTGCCCGGATGCGAGGTGTTCGCCTTGGCGATGACCGGATTGCCGGCGGCGATGGCGGCCGCAAAGTCTCCTCCCGCCACACTGTTAAACGCAAACGGAAAATTATTGGGCCCGAAGACCCACACCGGGCCGAGCGGCGCCAAAGCGGAGCGAATGCCAGCCTTGATGTCGATCGTCGGAAGTTGCCAGGCAGCCGTACGTGCCGCGGCAGCCGCTTGCCGCAATTGGTTGGCGGTGCGGGGCAGTTCCGCTTCAGCCAGCCGAGGCCGCACGGGCAGTCCCGTTTCCAGGTGGGCCATAGCAACCAGCTCCGGGGCGGCCGCTTCAATTCGGGCAGCGAAGTTTTCGAGCAGCGCGGCCAATTGGCTCCCCGGCGTGGTCCGCAGCCGGATCGCGGCCTCGGCGGCGGCGGCCAGAGCCGCATCGCAATCTGCCCAGGAGCTGACAGGATATTCGTCGGAATCTGCCGGCGACATGGTCGCCGGGTTTTCGGCCGTAAAGGTGGCTTCGTGTACGGACTCACGCCAGCGTCCGGCAATCAATACGGGTTGCAGCGCCATGGAAATCTCGGGGGCTAACGGAGGCTTATTGTTAAGAAGCTTGTTTTGATTAAGTGCCGGGTTGTTGCGGCAGCCTGACAGTGCCGAACCGCACAGTTTCCTATCATGCCCGACCATCGAGCGGCCGGGTAGGGGGCCTCGCCCGAGCGGGCAGTTGATTTTACCGTATAATCAAGCTTACGGCGGCGGTTCTGGACAATCGGAAGGCTGCGGCGTGCCCCACGACAAACAGGACCCTCGCGCGACGACTTCACCCGGACGCAGCATGGCTTTGGAAATCGATCATTTCTGGTGGCTAGCCGCGCTGGCAGGCATATCGCTGGCGGTTTCGCTCGGCGGGCTGCTGGCGGTCCGCTGGGTGGTGATCTCCTTGCCGGAGGATTACTTCGTTTCTGAGCAAGCCCCACACGCGTGGCGGCATCTGCATCCGCTGGTCCGCTGGACTTGGTTCTGCGCTGAAAAACCTGCTCGGCGTCATGCTGCTGGCGGCTGGCCTGACGATGCTCGTGACGCCGGGACCGGGCGTGCTGGCGATTTTGTTAGGGTTAACTTTGATCACGGTGCCGGGCAAACGAAGCCTCGTGCTGCGAATTCTTCGTAATCCGCACGTCCTCTCAGGCCTGAACCTGCTGCGAACCCGGGCCCAACGACCGGTACTGATCGTCCCGCCATCGCACAACCATCACGGGCGCGTCTAAAGAAGATTTCTTATAAGAATGTCTTCGTGTTTCCGAATGGCTTAATCGCCGGCGGCCTGACGTGCCAGGGACACGACTTCGGCCAGGACCATGCTCGTGAAACCCCAGATGTGATGATTGCCCCATGAGAAGCCCGGACACTGGCTGCGGACTCCGTGACGCATCCGTTCTTGCACCGCGCGGTTGGCGGGATTCATCAGGTGTGAGAGCGGGATCTCGAATAGTTCGGCGACCTCGCCGGCCTGTGGTCGCCAGTGAGGGTGCGCGTCCGCCGCTGCCAGCCATACCGATACCCGATAGTTGCTGTTGAATAAGAATAGGGGTGACAGTTCGCCCAGCAGGCGTACGCTGCCGGCGACGACCCCCAATTCTTCGTTCAGTTCCCGCAGCGCCGCGTCGTGCTCCTGTTCGCCCAACTGAACCGAACCGCCAGGCAAACTGATTTGGCCCGGATGATCGGTCAACGTTTCAGGCCGCAGCGTGAGCGGCAAATACCAGTGGTCCTCCTGGGGATAGAGCAACACCACGACCGCCGCCGAGCGGGCAGTGACCGGCGGCGGCCCAAAATGCCGGCCATAACTCAATTCCGGCTGAAATTCAGCTTGCACGCGCCAACCGGGCAGGGGCCTAGACAGCAACTCGGCCAATCGTGCGGGAAATTGGAGATTCACGGTATTCCAACGGGTGGAAAACGATAACGCGGAGACGGTATTACAAAGAAGTTTTTATAAGGAAGGCAGAAAGTTGGAAAGGAAACAGGACGACGTGCCTGCCAAAGCCCAGGGATGCAATCCCTGGGTCTCAAATAACCTGGGGCTCACATAACCCAGGGATGCAATCCCTGGGCTTTGGTACGGGAGCCGTCCATATAAAACTCTTCCGCGTTCTTAACTCCTAGTCCGAATTGTCATGGTTACGGCGGCTTTGGTTTCTGGATTGTCTGCGGATCATTCGGTAAGCGTTTCGGCAGGCGGTAGACGGCGTAGCTCTCGTTCGGCGGGCTTATTTTTTTCAGGGGCAAGGGCGGGTAAGCTGACGTGAGGACATAATCGGCGCCGTACTTGTCGCCCAATTCGGCTAGTTTTGCCGCGCCTAACGTTGCCAAGGAATTTCGCCATTCGGCCGGATTGTCCCCTTCCGCCGGACGCCGATACAAGTCTTCCATGCGTTGCCACCAGCCGACCAGGCCCGCAGCGTCTTGGGGAACATCTTTTCGATTGCACACCTCTGCCCGGTTTGTGTACCAGCGGAACGTCGCCGCCATGCGCGGGGTCATGAAGACGGCATCTGCGGGCGTGTTCCAAGAAACCCAGTCGCAAATCTCCCACCAGGCCACGGGATCGTCGAGCGTCCAGTCGGCCCGCGGACTCGGATAGGTCAGCCGGGTTTGCAGCACGTCGCCCAAATGGGCTCCGGCGGCGGCAATGGCGAGCAGCAGCCAACCGGCTCCCCACGCAGGGACGAGCCGCCGCGTGGCCGCGATGAAACTCACGGCTGCTAGCGCCGTGCCGGCCGGCAACACGGCGTCCGATAAACGAAACCAATAAAAGCGCAAAAGCTTAGCCGCCAGCGCTTCGTGCTGCCGCAAGCCCAGGCTAATGGCGATGCCGACGGCCGCAATGACTAGCGAACCGGTCACGAACCAGCGGAGCCGCCGCGGGGCCGGACCTTGCGGGCCTACATAACACAATGCGCCCCATAGCAGCCCCAATAGTCCAAAACACCCAATGGCGAGCGAGGGAAACGATGTGAAGAGCAGATGATGATCGAGCCGCTGGAAAACGTAGATGTGGTTGGCTGCGGCAACCGTTTCCGGCGGAGCGTGCCAGGTGAGCCATAATGCTGGCAGCAGACCCGGCAGCGATAGCAGCAGCGCGGCGATCAGCGCAAGCCCAGTTTGCGCCAGCGGCGGGCGCTCGGCGCCGGACATCAGCCAAACCAATCCGGCGGCCACGATGGACCAGCCTCCAACCAGCACATGAAAGGCCGTTGCCGCGCCTAACAGCAGCCAGGTTTTCGTCCACTGGCCGCGCACCATCGCCGCCAGACCGAAGAATAGGAAAGCATACGCAAATCCCTTAGCCTCGATGCCGCCGACAACCCACTCGCCGGCCATTTGACAGTGATCGTTCAGCGCCACGAACAGCGCCGCCGACAACACGGAATAAAGCGGACCCGCCGCCAGGGCCGTGCTGAGCCGGTACCAGCCGGCGGCCATAAGGGTCCAAGTGAGAACTCGCCCGCACCAGGCGACGGTGGGGAGCGAAAGATAACGGGTCAACCAGCCGAAGGTCCAATAAAATACTTGATGGGCGTCGGCCGCATTACAAAAGAAATCGTTGCGGCACCAGGCGGGATTCCAATAGTGTTTGGCTTTGCTGAGGTAGTGCGGCTCGTTGACGTCGGGAACCGGCCAGCCGGCATGAATGAAGAACACCGCCAAGATCAGCGCGATCTCACAAATCGGCAGCCAGGTTGCCGGCGCGAGTCGATCGGTTGATGATGTCAGAGATGGCGCGTAAAGATTCCTCCATGTTGTGTTAGCCTAACGCATCTGGTGGGTTGTCCCCAGTCCAAAGTCCGAATCCGCGATCTGATAATTCCAACGGGCCCTTGCGAGACCGATTGTGGCGATCCTATATTCGCCCCTGTGGCGTTTATCGGACGCACGCCATCTGGCTCACGTCCGCTACCTAGTTACTCAATCGTGGTGCATTTGTATATGACGCATGTTTCCCCCGGCAGGCTGTTGCGCGACGCCGTCCAGGACGTTACGATTCAAATTCCCGGCGCCTTCAACGCGCTGGCGGCACGCATGGCGGAAGAGGCCGGATTTGATGCCGTCTATTTGTCCGGGGCGGCGCTATCGGCCGGCGTGCTGGCCTTGCCCGACGTGGGGCTGTTCAGCATCACCGAACTCGCGCAGCAAACCGCGTATCTGACCCGGCGCGTGAAGATTCCGGTGATCGTCGACGCCGACACCGGTTTTGGAGCCGCCGTGCAGGTCGAGCGGACGATCGTCGAACTGGAGCTGGCCGGCGCCGCGGCCATTCAACTGGAAGACCAAATGCTCCCCAAGCGCTGCGGCCACCTGTCCGGCAAGCAACTCGTCGAGCCGGCCGAGATGTGCGCCAAACTGCGGGCCGCCGCGGCCGCTCGCGTTAATCCGGACCTAGTGCTGCTGGCTCGGACCGATGCTCGCGGCGTCAATGGAATTGACGATGCCATCGACCGGGCCAAGCGTTATCTGGACGCGGGAGCCGATTGGATTTTCCCGGAGGCGCTGGCGGACCGTGACGAGTTCGAGCGCTTCGCCCAAGCGGTCGATGCTCCGCTGGTCGCCAACATGACCGAGTTCGGCCAGAGTCCGCTGCTGGGGCTCGAAGAGCTAGCCGACTTGAGTTATGCCGCCGTGATTTATCCGGTCACGCTGCTGCGCGTGGCGATGAAGGCGGTCGAGGCCGCGCTCGCGATGCTGGCCAACGACGGCACGCAAATCGAACTGATCGACCTGATGCAAAGCCGCCAGGAACTTTACGATTTGCTGGGCTACAAAGACTACGAAGAACGCGACCGCCGTTATTTCGCGCAAGAGCCTTCGCCGGAGTGAGCGGTGCTAGAGTGAGCCGTGAATCGAAACCGTGCAAATCAATGGAAATCGAGCTAAGCGATGAATGAAGAAATCTATCGGCCGGGGCTGGAGGGGGTCATTGCGGGCGAAACGGCGATCAGCACGATTGCCGGCGGACTGCAATACCGCGGCTATTCGATCGAGGATCTGGCGTCGCAGGCCAGCTTTGAAGAAGTTGTGCATTTGCTTCTCTACGGTGAATTGCCCACGGCCGGGCAACTCGCCGCATTGCATGCTCGGCTCGGCGAGGATGCCGTGGTGCCCGAACAACTGATCACATTCTTGCGGCATCTGCCCGCGACGGCAGGTACGATGGACGTGATGCGCACCGCGGCCAGCGCGCTGGCCCATTGGGATCCCGATGTCAATGACAACAGCGACGTCGCCAATCTGCGCAAGGCCGAGCGGCTCACGGCGCAGCTTCCGGTGATTTTGGCCGCGCGACATCGATTGCTGCAGGACAAGGAACCGATTGAAGCGGACACGCAGTTGTCGCTGGCGGCAAATCTCCTCTGGATGCTAACCCGCGAAACGCCGTCGCCGCGAGCGGTGCAGGCCATGAACGTCTCGTTGATCATGTACGCCGAGCACGAGTACAACGCCTCAACCTTTACGGCGCGCGTCGTTTGTTCGACCTTGGCCGATCTGCACAGTGGAGTCACGGCCGCCATCGGCGCGCTCAAAGGGCCGCTGCACGGCGGAGCCAACGAGCGCGTGTTGGAAGTGCTGGAACAGGTCGGAAGCGCCGATCAGGCCGAGGCCTGGATCCGCGCTGCACTGCAGCGCAAAGAGCGGATCATGGGCTTCGGCCATCGCGTTTATAAAACGGGGGACCCGCGCGCGGTGATTCTGAAAGAGTTGTGCCGCGAGTTGGCCATCGAAACGGGTCACGACGAGATGGAAGCGATTGCCGACACCATCGAGACGGTCGTGCGGACGGAAAAGAAGCTGCCGCCGAATCTGGATTGGCCCAGCGCGCGGCTCTATCACTACTTAGACCTGCCGGTATCGCTGTACACCCCGCTGTTCGTCGTCAGCCGGGTCGTGGGTTGGAGCGCCCACATTTGCGAGCAACTGGCCAACAATCGGCTAATTCGCCCGCGCGCCCGCTACACGGGCCCCGCCGAACGGACCTGGGTGCCGGTGGAGCAGCGTTAGCGAGCGTCACGGCGTTAATCTTAAGTCGACCGTTTTCCATGCCGCGAGGGGGGGTTATTATGGTCGTCTGAACGCGAAAGCGGGGGACCGATGGAAGTCTCGCTCAAACAATTCGTTCAAGACGTTACGGCCAGTGGCTTGCTGTCGCCTGAAGACTTGTCCGCGCTCCAAAAGGAACTGCCGGCGGCGGATCGTCCAGCCGACGCTGCAGAGTTGGCCAAGAAACTGGTTCGAGTGGGTAAGCTCACCAGATACCAGGCGGCCAACGCCGTCCAGGGGAGGGCCAAGAACCTGGTGTTTGGCGAGTATGTAGTGCTCGACAAGATCGGCGCCGGCGGCATGGGGCAGGTATTCAAGGCCGAGCACCGCCGCATGAAACGGATCGTGGCGTTGAAGATTGTGCCCCCTTCGCCGGGCCGGCCAAGAAGGCCGCTGCCGAAGCAGCCAAGGTTGTGCCAGGCTTGCACCACGTCAAAGGTCATATCGGCCTGCAAAGCGTTTCGGGCCAAGTGCGCTATCGCAACATCGTGATCCACGAGTTGAAGCCATGAATGCCTTCTAGCGCGTGCCGCTGTCATCTTTCTCGCGTTCAGAATCACTCGCCGAAGAACGATATCGAGAAAACAGTACTTCGGCTTAAGCACCATCGTGCTTGAATGCTCGCCGACCACGGATTCGCAAGGCTATTTTTCTGCGAAATCCGAGTGCATCCACGGCGGAAGAGACTTGATCGATGCCAGCGCTTTTTTAGTGACCGGCAGCTTCCACTTGACGAAGAACGGACCGAGGTTCTTGCCCACGACATTTGAATAACGAACCATCCATTGGTCCCACTTTTCCACGTCTGATTTCGGATGTTCGTCCGGTCCCAACTTGCGATACTGCTCGAACACCTGCTGGAGCGGCTCCCAGCCGAATGCGTCGACGAGCTGAAAGTACATCAGTAGACCTTCGAAGGCATCCCAATTAGTGGAGTTGCGCTGCGAGGCGAGATATTCGCGAATGGCTTTCAAGCGTTGCTCGCGCTCGAGCTTATCCGGACGAGTTCCCTCCAGCGGCACGCCGTCCAGCTTGTTGATGACATACATCGTAAACAGGTTGACGGTCACCTCGACGGCGTCGTGCGGAGTCCAATCGTCGGACTGATGGTTATGGCCCAATTCATGCCATTGACCCCAGGCGCCCGGCTCGCTCGCCGTTCCGCGCAGCTTGGCGATATCTACGTTGTAGTCGTACATGTCGTTGCCGCACATGAGCGGATAGCCGGAGTGCATGTAACCCGCTGAGATCTGTTCGTCGGCCACAAACCGCTCGGGGCGCTTACGTTCGCCGGGCTTGTACATCGCCAGGGCATCCTCCAACTCGACGCCTCGATTCCAGAACTTCATCAACGCCTCGGGGTCGTCAAGATTCCGAATGGCCTTCGATGGGACCGTGACGATGACGCCGGGACTGGCCAATTCGGCCCAGGGACCGGGCAACGTGCGGATGCGTTTGCGCCAGTCGTCCAGTTTTGTCTTCCCCAGCACATACAGCGGCGCCTCAACCGCGCCGTCGATGGTGATTGGAATCGTGCCCAACTTACATTCCTTCGGCACGTCGATGTAAACGAGCCCGCCGAACGGGCTGGCGAGGCGTGATTCCGAGGAATCGATGGTCGCTCGTCGGCACAGATTGGGCCACCGAGACCAGGTCGGCAGATCCCACAATTCATCGGTGTGGCAGCCGATTTGCACCGCCAGATTCTTGGCCAACGCCTGACGAGGCACATGGACCTTAATCACGGTTCCCGCTGGCGCATATAAACCCAAGCTGTGCCAATTCGGAATCCGAGTGTCGATCGTACGCTTTTCGGTCGTCGACCGCGCACCGGCGGGGACAGCAAAAGGAAAACCTGTCGCGGCCGGATGCGCTTTGACTTTCTCCGGGGGCAGCCGCCGAAGCAGCACGTCCTCGACGGCGACGGCCACTCTTGCGAGCGGCTCTTCCTCGGAAAGAGCATTTTCCGGCGTGGGGACGGCGGTGACTTGTTCCGTCAGTTTGCGGAGTTCCGGCCAAAGTATTTGGTCGCCGGCCGGCAGCGCAGAGATGGCTAAGCGTAATATCTGGCTGGCTTGCGCGGCGTCGTCCTTCTGCTTTCCCTTTATACTCTTCGTGCTTCGTTCTTCGGCTCGCAAGAATTCCAGCGATTCCCAGGCACTTGCCAATTTCGGGGGTGGGTTGATAACGCCAAATCGTCCATCCTTTCCGTACGTGTAAACGTCGGAAACGACCAGTCCGGCAGGCGCAAGGACCCGATTTCCAAGATAATCGGCACTCAATGTTTTGCCCGGATTAAGGCTGGCCCAACCCCAACCGGTGCCCGCCGTCACCAAGCCACCGCCGGCAAGGACGAATCGGCGCACCGCTTCGGCCAGGTTGGGATCGTCGTGGAAGCCCGTGTCCACACAGAACACGTCGCACTGGTTCAAGAGTGGCTGCCATCCGCCTTCTTCGCCGTCAATCGTCGCGATTTGGTTGTTTCGCAAGAATTTCGCGAGGGTTTGTTGACCCCACACGGCCACGCGGAGTTTCGGTTCCTTCGACTCGCGCGTGTCTCCCGCCCAGTGAAGCGAGTTAAGGATCAATCGCTTCACGTCGCCAGCCGGACTCGTGCCCAAGTATCCATCGTGGGCAAAGGCGACGATGCGCCCCCGGCCCAATCGCGCAGCCGCCACCACGGGCGCCACCTTCGTTTCACCCGTATTTCCGACAACCAGCGGGAACGCTTGAGGACCAAACGGTATGATCGCTCCCGGCTGGCCAATCACAGGGATATGATGAACGCCGGTCAACAACTGGGCAAAGTCGTCATCTGCCGCTCGGGCGCGGTCCACTCCGAGACAGCAGCACCATCCGAGCCCGACAAGAACGAGCGTGCGCGTCCGATTCATTGTGTTATCTCGTAATTCAAATCACAGCGGCAGCGGCTGGCCGATCCCTTGCTCCTGGGCCAATTGCAGTAATTTGCTCCCCAGTGCCACGTCTTCGATCGCCAGGCCGACGGACTTGAATAGCGAGACGCCTTTGCGGCTGCCGCGTCCGACCGCGCGGCCGGTGACGACGTCTGCCAGTTCCACCGCCTGCGACCAATCGAACATGCCTCGCTCCAGCGCATCGGTGAAATCTCCGGCTTCAATACGGCACGCGGCGATGCTATCGCAAACGATATGATCGGCCCGGCGAATGACGTCGGCGTCGAGTTCGGCCCGGTTTAGCCAGTTGCTTCCTACCGCGCAGACCAAACTAGGTTCGGCCAACCACATGCCATGCAGCACGGGTTCCCGGCTGTTGGTGGCGGTGATCACGATCGGCAATTCCTCGACCGCTTCATGGGGGCGATCCACGGCGCGGACGTCGATCTCTAGTTCTGCGGACATCTCGTCGGCAAATCGCTGCCGCCGTTCTTCATTGCGGCCATACACGTAGGCGACTTGAATGGGTCGCACCGCCGCCACGGCGGTCAATTGACCGCGAGATTGCCAGCCTGTGCCGATAAGTCCGATTTCCGTAGCGTCCGGTTGGGCCATCCACTGAACCGCCACTCCAGTGGCCGCCGCGGTCCGCAATTGGCCAAGCCGATCGGCCTCGATCAGCGCCACCAGGTTGCCGGTTTGAGCGTCGTACAGCCCGACGAGGAACTTGCCGCCGCCGCTGCTGGTGGTCGTATAGGACTTCCAGCCGACCAAATTCAAATAGGCGGCCGCGGCACTCATGGTGTGCAGCACGATGCCCGGGTGCGCGCGCCCGCGTGCGGGGAACGTTCTGAGCTTCGCCGGCCGCCAGTTTCCGGAAGGCTTCTTCGACGGCCTGGATCGCCAGTCGAATGTCGAGCAGGCGCTCGACGTCGGATTCGGTGAGATAGAGGGCTGTCATAAGTGCCTTTGGACGCTCCAGCGGGAATCGGGCCCGCGCCTTTGTCGCCGCCAATCCTGGCTCGCGGTCGCTCTTTTGCCAGGCCATTTATAACAAAACGGAGGCGATGTGGCATTTCGTTTGGCATAAAGCATACGACCCAAAGGTGGGTATCCTCCGGGTCAAGGCCGCCTGGTGCCCTTACATTGGGGAAAATATGACCTAGACTTTCAGCGAGCGGTGCCACGCGCAGTGGCATCTTGCCAGCACGCCCCCTTTCACTTGCGAGATTGTGAGTCCATGTCCACTTGTACTTACACCGACGGCAAATACCTGGAACAGAACCCAACCTGGCACGTTGAGGACTCGCCCTGGAAGGCCGAGAACATTTGGCGGCTCATCTCCAAGCATCGGTTGCCGGTCAAGAGCGTTGCGGAAGTCGGCTGCGGCGCCGGCGAGATCCTGGTCCAACTGCAGCACAGGCTACCGAATGATTGCGAGTTGAGCGGCTACGACATTTCGCCGCAGAGCCATGAAATGGCCCTGCAGCGAGCCAATGAGCGGCTTGAGTTTCATCTGGCGGATCTGACCGAAGAGCGCGGCGTGCATTTCGATCTGCTGCTGATCGCCGACTTGATCGAGCACCTGGACGACTATTACGGCTTTCTGCGCAAAGTGAAGCCGCTGAGTGATTACACGATTCTGCACATTCCGTTGGATCTGTCAGCCTATTCCGTAATTCGCAGCCACTATCTGCACGGTCAGCGGCGGAAGGTGGGACACATCCATTTCTTCACCAAGGACACCGCCTTGGCCGGGCTGGAAGAGGCCGGCTTCGAGGTGCTCGATTGGTTCTATCCCTCGCCCCAGCGCGACACGGAAATCCGGCCCTTCCGCCAACACGTGCTCGGTTGGCTGCGCAAGCTGAGCTATCCGCTGCATCCGGACCTGTCGGTGAAAACGTTTGGCGGCCGTTCGCTGATGGTGCTGGCCCGCTAAGGTTTGTTCGGTTTGGAATGAACCACGAAGGGCACGATGAGCACCAAGAAGGCTGGGACAAAAGGTCAACGTACGAGCCGCTGGATGCCGTCGACGAGGCGCGGGACCTTGAAGTTCAGCAGCAGGCCGAGCCGTAAGCCCGTCGCTTTCAAATAAGAGAGTAGCTGCGCCTGGTGGATGGGCGCAATGACGTCAACCGTTTTCAGCTCGACGATGACGCGATTGCCCACAAGCAGGTCTAGCCGTTGGCCTTCGATCTGAATGTCCTTGTACGGAACGAGAATCTCTTGCTCGCGACCGACATGCAGCCCGCAGGACGTCAATTCATAGTCTAGCGCCCTCTGATAAATGCTTTCCAGAAATCCGGGCCCCAGCACGCGATGCACCTCGATCGCCGCCCCAATAACTCTGCGAGCCAGATCCTCATCTTCCGCCGGAATCGGTGCGTAAGCTGACTCCTTCATTTCTTTGTGCCCATCGTGTTCTTGGTGGTTGCGATCGCATAAATATACATGCGTACACTTCCCTGTCAATAAACCACGAAGGACACGATGAGCACGAAGCAGGATGGCAAATGGGATTGACGCACGAGCCGCTGGATGCCGTTGTCGAGGCGAGAGACTTTGAAATCAAGCAGCAGACCCAGCCGCGGTAATTGCGGTGGTCGGGCGGCTGGCCAGCGCAACAGTTACAACTAGGGGACTTACGTCCCCCGCTCGGCGTTGACGTCGTGCGCGGCACGACCATCAACTCTCCAGCGCCGCGATCTTGCGGAAGTCGTCGCGCAGCGATCGGTAGAGATCCTGGTACACCGGAAAGCCTGCTTCATAATACTTCTTGGAGGCCCGGTTGACCGGCGTCTCTTTGACCACGCGGATCGTGGCCGCGCAGGCCTCCTGGATGTTCTTGAAGGCCCCGGCGCCGACGGCCGCCAGCAACGCCACGCCGTAGGCCGGCCCCTCTTCGGCGTTGATCGTCACGACCTTCTGGCCGAAGACGTCGGCCTGAATCTGCCGCCACAGCGGGCTGCGCGAGCCGCCGCCCGAAGCGCGGATCTGCCGCACCGGCACGCCCAGTTCTTCGATGATCGCCAGGCTGTCGCGCATCGCGTAGCTCACCCCTTCCAGGATCGAGCGCACCATGTGCCCGCGCGTATGGGCCAGCGTCAGCCGATGAAGCAGGCCCGGGCGAGCGGATCGGCATGCGGCGTGCGTTCGCCGGACAAGATACGGCAGAAAGAACAAGCCTTCGCTGCCGGCGGGCACCTTGGCTCGGCTTCTTCGCCAAGTAAGACGTAAGGATCGACCTTGGTTTTCTTCGGCCGCGGCGATTTCGGCCTGGCACAACTGGTTGCGAAACCATTGCAGGCAGCCGCCGCCGGACAGGCTCACGCCCATCATGTGCCATTTGCCGCGCACGGCGTGGCAGAAGGTGTGCACCCGCCCGGCCGGATCGATCTTGCACCTCGTCGCTATGGACGAACATCACGCCCGAGGTGCCGATCGAGGTCGACAGCGTGCCGCGATTGACGATGCCGTTGCCCACCGCGCCGGCCGCGCAATCGCCGGCCCCGCCCACCACGACGCAATCGGTCGACAGCCCCAGCTCCTTGGCCGCTGCCGGCGTCAGTTTGCCGGTGACTTCTTCCGATTCGTAGCAGTTGGCCAGCAGGCTGCGGTCGAGTTCCAGCTTGCCAAGCAGTTCGTCGACCAATCGCGCTTGGCCGACGTCCAGCAACAGCATGCCGCTGGCGTCGCTGACTTCGGTGGCAAACTCGCCGGTCAGCCGGCGGCGGACGTCGTCCTTGGGCAGCAGCACTTGCGCAGTTTTGGCGAAGGCCCGCGGCTCGTGATTGCGCAGCCAGAGAATCTTGGGGGCGGTGAAGCCGGTCAGGGCGGGATTGGCCACCATGCGGATCAGCTTCGGACCGGCCGCCCGAGCAGCGTTTCGATCTCTTCGCATTCGGCGGCCGTTCGCTGGTCGTTCCAGAGCAGGGCCCGGCGGATCACGCTTGTCGTGTTTGTCGAGAAACACGGAGCCGTGCATCTGGCCCGACAGCCCGATCGCCTTGACGTCGGCCGGCTTCAGCTGGGCCTGCTTGACGACGGCGCGCACCGTTCTGACCGTCGCCCGCCACCAATCGTCGGGATCCTGCTCGCTCCACAGCGGCTTGGGATGATAGGAAGGATACGTGTCGATGGCCTCGCCTAGAATTTTGCCCCGTTCGTCGATGGCCAGAGTCTTGGTGCCGGAGGTGCCGATGTCGATGCCGAGGAAAACGCTCATGGGCTGCTCATACTGCGGTGAAGTGGAGAAAACAGAGAAGCCGGCTGCCCGCCGGACTTGGCGGGATTCTACCGCACCGCGGCGCCGGCAAGCAACCGCTCGGCTTGCGCGGTAGTGGGTGCATCCTGTGTGCGACCCCGCTGATGGCTGGCCAATACACTTTGACCGCTTGCCGTGCCGATTTCTCTTTTTGCCATCGCCAGAATTCTCGTTCGTTGGGTTCCTGCTCCCGCTGAAGCGCTGGAGCAATAATCGCAACTAGCGCGGCAACAACGAGAGCCCCGACGAACAACGTCCGCAGAGTGAAGGCAGAACCAGCGGCGGCGGGGAGGCGTCATGGGTGCGGCTGGAGCCTTTCTTGCTCGCGGGCATCGTGCTCCCTCTGGAGCTTCCAACCGACGATCAAATCGCAAGCGGAAATCAGAGCGAATGGCAGGAATATCCAAAACAGGATCATCCAGCGAAACGAATACCACGGCCGACTAGGCTTTTTCTCAGGCCAGTCGGCCGGCCCCAACCACCAGAGGTCGCGAGGTGCCTTTTCCATAGTTCCCCATTGTAGCCGAGCGGCAGGGAGGGGGGAGAGCGTCCTGTACGATACGCTTGGCCATGCTTCCAACATCCGGTCGCGAGTCCGTCACTGTTTTGGACAAAAATTTAGACAAAACGCTACGCGGCAGGTTATTTCATAAGTGCTTGGCTCGTAAAGACCTCTTGACTTTTTTCGATGACGATGACACACTGGCATCCGTGCCAGGTGTCGCGGTCGCCGACACCAATCTTTTCGCAGCGCCGTATAATATCGAAAACGGACAAAAACCTCGTTGACGGCTGATGCGACCACCGGTAATCTCTTGGGATTGCTATCAACCAGGAATCATTAAGGCAAAATACCTATTTAGCCGATGCAAGGATGCATGGCCGACGTTTGTGGCGGCGACAAAAATAGGGACATGAGTGTACAGCCGCACAGGTCTGATGCGGCTTTATTTTGCGCTAGAGGATCCTGAGATGATGATCGCAAAGCAGGCCGGCCAAGCTGGCATTCAAATTAGATGGACCGAGAAGGACGGCTTAATCACCGTTACTTGTCAAGATGAAGATCGCTTCAACATTAAGCTGAATCGAGCCATCGAAGCGCTCTCAGCAGGCCGATCGTCACGATAAATTCAGAGCGCAGTTCGATTTGCTAGTAAAGGAGCTAATCGGCTGGCTGAAGGGACGGTCCGGGATTAGCGGTGCGCATTTAACACTGCGTGACGGTGGGATCTCTTTTGTAGTTGTGCGGGAACTTCCAGCATATGATGAGAAGTTTGAGGACGAGCTTTCTGACTTGGACTATCGTATCGCAAACGACGTGGACCTCGATTTGATTAAACTCGACGTTCTTGGGTTGCCGTCCGCTTCGGACGAAGCATTGCTCACATTCTTTGATCCAAACTTCGTCCTTACATTACTACCCAATGTCGAACGCGAATCAGTACAAGAACCACCTCTCTCTGGCAAATAAAAACCATCAAGCACTACAGTGCTTGATGGCCGATTCCCAGAAACACTCCGAATGGATCGCGACCGTTGCGTATTACAAAGCAGCACAGGTCGTCGAAGCGGTCCTAGTCCTTAACCAAGCGTACCCGGCGCGGCTTTTGGCGAAGAAGTTTTGAGAAAACGAAATCCCTCGGCGTTTTTGCGGTGTTTCAGAAGTGTCAAGCTCTGCAACATCACAACCGCGGAGGGATTTCGAGTGAACGCCAAGATACGCCGTCAACTGCGGGCTCGCAAGCAGCGGATCGAGCGACGCCTGGATAAATCGAAACTGGGCGATTGCACGCAGCCGGTCATGTCCGCTGCCAACATTCAGTTCGACGTTGCCGAACGGACGCACGGCATGAGCTACGGCGGCCTGGGCGCGATGGTGCTGTTGGTCCGGCGATTGGGTTTGGCCGAGGCCATCGATCGACGACTGCGCCTGCTGAAGATTCATCTGCCGTATCACGAGAGCGACCACGTGCTGAATCTGGCCTATAACGCGCTGTGCGATGGTCGCTGTCTGGAAGACCTCGAACTGCGCCGCAACGACGAAGTGCATCTCGACGCGCTGGGCGCGCGGCGCATCCCCGACCCGACCACGGCCGGCGATTTCTGCCGCCGCTTCGCGGAGCACGACATTCGGGTGTTGCAGGACATTTTCGACGAGACGCGAAAGAAGGTATGGAAGGAGCAGCCGCCGGAGTTCTTCGACGAGGCCCGCCTCGACATGGACGGCACGTTCGTCGTCACCGGCGGCGAGTGCAAGCAAGGCATGGACATCAACTACAAGAATCAGTGGACCTACCATCCGCTGGTCGTGTCGCTGGCCAACACTGGCGAAGCGTTGTCGATCGTCAATCGCTCGGGCAATCGGCCCAGCCATGAAGGGGCGGCCGACGAAGTCGATCGCCTGCTCGACGTCTGCTTTGCCGGTGGCTTTCGCAAGGTCCTCTTGCGCGGAGACACCGACTTCTCGCAGACCAGGCATCTGGATCGCTGGAGCGCGGACCCGCGAGTGCGTTTCATCTTCGGCATGGACTGCACCGCCAACTTGCACATTCTGGCCGACGATCTGCCGCTGGCGGCCTGGAAACTGCTGAAACGGCCGAAACGTCACCAGGTCAAGACCAAGCGGCGCAAGCGGCCCGCGAACGTCAAAGCCGCCATCGTGCGCGAGCGCGAGTTCGAGAACATCCGCTTGGAAAGCGAGGAGGTGGCCGAGTTCGATTACCGGCCCACGGCTTGCAAACGGACCTATCGCATGGTGGTGGTGCGAAAGAACCTGACGCGTGAGAAAGGCAAGCAGCGATTGTTCGACGACTATCGCTACTTCTTCTACATCACGAACGATCGGCGACAGTCGGCCACCGCGATCGTGCTGGAAGCCAACGATCGTTGCGATCAGGAGAACCTGCACGCGCAACTCAAGGGGAGCGTGCGGTCCTTGACCGCGCCGGTCGATTCGCTGTTGAGCAACTGGGCTTACATGGTGATGACCTCGTTGGCCTGGAACTTGAAGGCGTGGTTCGCGTTGTCATTGCCGGAAACGGGCGCGAATGCCGAGCAGCGTCGCAACGAGAAGCGAACCGTACTGCGGATGGAGTTTCGCACGTTCGTCAACGCCCTGGTGCGTCTGCCATGCCAGATCGTGCGAACTGGGGGCCGATTGGTCTATCGTTTATTGGCCTGGAATCGATGGCAAGAAGTATTGTTCCGCGCGGTTGATGCGCTGCGTCATCCGCTACGCTGCTGAGGCCTGAGCGCTGCGGGCATCGCGCGGCCGTTGCTCGCAGCGACGAATCGAAACCGGAGTCCGGATGCTCCGGTCCGCCGCGGCCCCTGAGTGCGAGAAAGAATCCTGCCGATGCCCGATCCGACAACCTGAAGAATTACAACGCCGCGCGAGCCGGCCGCGCTCACGCTGCGCTGACACCGGCAGAAAAAAACTCCAGGCGAAACCCTTCCGCGTTCGCTTGTTTGAGGCCTAGTCCAGCGCGGGCGGCCATCAACTGGCCATGGCAAGAGGCTGGATGCCATAAAAAAAATCGGACGCCCGGAACTCCATCGGCATTTGCGTGCTATGTGGGCCGCGTCTACTGTGGCTCGCTATTTGACCGATCATGATAAAAAGGCTGATTACTGTTCATTTTCTGATTACATGCCAGACAACGCCGTGGTTGAAAATCTCGTTATGCGCCGCCTGATGCCAATTGAACAATTGTGCTTGGGAATGCTTCCAAAAGATGCCGGCGAATTGCTGCTGCAAACTAGCAAATAGACGAACCAAATCCATTCTAGCCTGTCCATGTTAGTACAGACGGGCTGCAATAATTCTTGACTCTCCATATTTCGTTTGGAGAGCGGCCCGCGATTTGGCATCGCAGCAGCCTTATAAACTGCGCTAGGGTACGGCCATGCGCCGTCGGGTTCGATTCCCCCGCCTTCCGCTCAAGCTTTCCGCTTAGCGACCTTCACCAGCCGCCGTATGGCTTCTGTAACGGCCGCCGAGCGATTCCAGCCCTTTGTTGTGGCTAGTTCGTCGAGCTTGGTCACAAGCGATTCAGGCACCGTTACGGCAACCATCATCGTGGGCCCATCGGGACCGACCTTTCGCCCTGATCCTGGCCGTGGGCCACCGTGCTTTCCTGCCATTTAACCACCTTGAAAATAATATACTAAACCATGTTGACATGCCGATTTGGTTTAATATAATGCAACCAACGTGGGACGCCAATCCCAATAAAAAACCCCGTGAACCGACGCCAATCGGTTCGCGGGGCGAGAAACAACCAGGCTTTCGCTAGGTCGCTCCAGAGAAGCACCATTCTAGCGGAAGCCGCAAACGAAAGCGACTCCGCCATGATGATGATAGCCCCCGCCTGCGATCATTCCGAATACCGAACGAACGGTAAGGACCGGCACGGAAACCAGCGGTTTCGCTGCAAGATGTGCGGCAAGACTTGGGTGGAAGTAAAGCCCGTCAAGCCGCTCGGCGAAATGAACACGTCGCTAACCGATGCCAAGCTTGCGCTGCGGCTGTTGACCGAAGGCATGGGCATCCGGGCGACTTGCCGAACCACGGGCATCGACAAGCGAACAATCCTGAAATTGCTCGTCTTGTTCGGTACGGCCTGCCGGGCGTTCTTGGACAAGCGGATGCGGGGCCTGACGCTCAGCCATCTTCAATTCGATGAGCAGTGGACCTACGTCGCGAAAAAGCAATCGCGGCTCACGACGATCGAGCGGGCCGAGTGCCACGACATTGGCGACATTTACCTTTGGACGTGCATTGACCAGCAAACCAAGTTGATGCCCAGCTTCCGGATCGGCAAGCGGTCGGCTGACAACGCCCGGCGCTTCATGATGGATGTGGCCGGCCGGCTGGTGTTCCCTAATGCCACGCAATCAGATGCCCGGCACTTTCAGAGCGGCGGTTACAAGCCCATCGTACAAATCAGCACGGACGGCTTTGCGGCCTATCCCGAAGCGGTTGATCTTGCTTTCGGCCCCTACGCCAAGTTCGGCGTGATTATAAAGGAATACCGAAATGCGACGATGATCTACACCCCGTCAGAAATGGTCGGCACGAAACGAACCGGGATACGCGGCATAGGCCGAAGCGAAGAGCGAACGATAACGACCTCGCACGTCGAAAGACTGAACGGCACGCAACGACTCTTCATGAAGCGGCTGAACCGGCTGACGTATTGCTTCTCCAAGAAGCTGGAAAACCTGGAGGCGGCCTTTGGCATGTTCGCGGCCTACTACAATTTCTGCTGGCAGACCCGGTTGCCGGGGAACAGCGGCAAGCTGCGATCAACCGCCGCAATGATGGCCAAGATCGCCGGACACGTTTGGTCGTTCGACGAGTTGTTCGACGCGGTGCTGGCCTAAGAACCAACCGGCTATGGCCGCTAATCTCGCGGTTCAGCCCTGGACCCTGGAAACGCTGCTGCGGGCTGCGGCCTAGAGAGAGCCACTAAGCAACTGCATGCAAGAATGCAGCCGAGTCGTATCTGTCGGAAAGGCGCGACATTGCCTCAAACGACAAAAGCCGCCGCATCACGCGACTAGTAATTCTCTTAAGGGCCACGAACGCGAAGAATAATACGATCGATATTGTCGTAAACATCAGGATTGCCGACGTGAAAAGAACCTGTTCAAAAAGCTGCATATGCATGCGGGTTCTGAATTCATTAAGTTTGTCCCGAGTCTCCTTAGGAAGATCGTTGCATGCCTCTTCCCATTCCGCGCGGTACTGGTCTGCGAACCGGTCACCGTCCGCCGTATTGACGATTGCGCCGAAGGCAAGAATCTCGCAAATATTGAAACGGTGTCCACATTGAATCGTGCCGTTAATAGTCCCACGCAGTATCGTATACGCGCGCGAATTGAACGGCAATTCACCACTGACACCCATCTCGAATAGCTCATCGCGAATAGCAAAGAGCCGTTCGCGGAGCAGGTCGAGACGATAGTCTCGGTAGAGCCAAAAGAAAAGAATCCAAATCAATGCAAGCGATATGCAAATCTGTAACTGTATCATGCTTCGTCCTTCGGGTCGGTTTCGCCACGCTCGGTCAATCCGCTGGACGTACGATTCGGATCAATTTTTGATTCAAGATCGGTATTGCGTTTCTGTAACCTAGCGATCGTCTTTCGTCGTAACGATCGCTGTCGCAATCCGTAAATGGTGCCTCCTCCACCGGCAATCCATGCTGCCCACTGGTTCGCCTTGATACTCGCCAGAAAATTCACCATCACGTTTGCGGTTGTTTCCTTACCAGCCAAGGCGTCAATTGAGCGATAGGCAAAATAGGCGATTACACCGAGCCCTGCCCACCGTATCAAGTTGTTCGCAATGGACGCGACAGTGCGCGAGTTTTGGCCCTGTCGCAAAAATCGGATTTCGGCCTCAAGCGCCGCTCTGCTCGGTTTCGCCATGCCGCCGCCTAGGCAAAGGTATTATCTCGCTAGCACCGCAAGATCATAT
This sequence comes from uncultured Planctomycetia bacterium, assembly GCA_963807715.1. Classification (GTDB taxonomy): domain Bacteria; phylum Planctomycetota; class Planctomycetia; order Pirellulales; family PALSA-1355; genus CAWECK01. The sequence goes on along the minus strand of CAWECK010000001.1, from coordinate 83,361 downwards.
CCCCCGTATGCAGTATACGCTATGGCGAATTGAAAAAATGAGCCATCCTGCCCTTTCCCCGCCTACTCGGCGGGGCTTTTCGAGTGCTGGGCAAGTCGCCGAAAACGGGCCGAAAAACTGATGCCTAGCGATAAACTAATAACCTGACGCTGCCGATATTCCAGATAGCGCCTCGATCCGATTTGACATCCCGGATTTTTGAGGTGAAAACTCCAGGGCCGCGCAGCTTGCTCCAGCCGCGCGGCTCTTTTTTTGCGCTGGTCCAGACCAAACGGCGCCGGCCCGGCCTGCACACAAGATTCACCCACTACCGCTTGCGCTTGCGGCTGGGGAACAAATTTCGGGCGATGCACCCATCGACGGCAGCCACCTTGACCTGGTTTCGGCTATTAAAAACTGCCGGCAGCCGCTTGAACCTTTCGGCGGCTGTCGCGTAAGGTAGGGCATGCTTTGCCTTCATAATGCGCCCTGCCGACTCGTAAAGTTTGTCGTCCTTTGCGTATTGTTGCCCCTTGTTGGCTGCGATTTTGGCGCTTCCCGGACAGCGAAGTCGGCCAAAACCACGCCCATAAAATTGAAGCTGCTCGTCGTCGGAGACGAGGCGATCGCCGAGGCCGTCCGGCCCCTCAAGGCCGAGTGGCAGGCCCGCACCGGCGGCAGCTTCGACGTTCGCACGATCACGCCCGACGAACTTACGGCTTTGCAGACGTTGCCGGACGATGCCGTGATTTTTCCCTCCGGCCAGTTGGGCTTTTTGGCCGAGCGGGGCCTGATCGCACCCCTGTCGGCCGAAGTGCTCAAGACGGAAGAACTGCGCTGGCGCGATGTGTTCGAGGTCTTGCAGTTGCGCGAGGCCGTTTGGGGAACCCAGACCGAAGCCGTTCCGTTTGGCTCGCCGCTACTGGTCTGCTGGTATCGGCCCGATCTGCTGGAAAAGTTCGACCGAAAGCCGCCGACTACTTGGGCCGAATATCAGCAACTGGCCGAATTCTTCAACCGGCCAGAAAATCTGGGGAACGCGGTCTTGTCGGCCGAAGCTTCCTGGGCCGGAACGCTCGAGCCGCGCGCCCCAGGCTGGGCCGGCCGATTGCTCCTTGCGCGGGCAGCCGCCTATGCCAAGCATCGCGACAGCTATTCGACTTTCTTCAACATCGACACCATGCAGCCGCTCATCGACGGCCCGCCGTTCGTGCGGGCACTGACCGAACTAGCGGCCGCGGCCCGCTTGCAGCCGGCCAATCTGGAACTTCTGGATCCCAGCGGCGTCCGCCAAGAGTTTCTCTCCGGCCATGCGGCCCTGGCGCTGACCTGGCCGACGGCGGCGTTTCAGTTAGGCCAGCAGCCCACGAAAACGCCGGTGGGTTTCATTGAATTGCCCGGTTCGGACAAAGTGTACAGCGTGGCTACCAAGCATTGGGAGCAGCGCAGCCGCGACGAAGACCCGCACATGTGCTTCGTGGGCATCTCCGGACGCTTGGGCGGGGTTTCGGCGAATTGTGGTTATCCCGATGAAGCTTTGTTGCTGCTAGGCTGGTTGTCCAGTTCGTGGAGCCAACGGGTCAGCGCGGCCAGCCCCGAGACAACGCTTTTCCGGCATTCGCAAACGACCTCACCGGAAGCCTGGTTGAACCCGGGCATCGACCCTCCGGCTGCCAGGCAGTATGCCGAAGGTCTGGAAGAATCCCTGTCCCGTCCGGCCAGCCTGCTGGCGCTCCGTATTCCGGGCCAGGACGAATACTTTGCGGCGCTCGAAGAGGCGGTGGCGACCGCCGTCGCTGCTGGTAAGACAACTGAGCCTTCGACGAAAGACGAGTCCGCAAAAGTTTCCGAGGCACTCAAGACGGCAGCCCAACGTTGGAACGAAATCACCGATCGATGGGGCCGCGACGCACAGCGAACTGCCTATCGCCATAGCTTGGGACTGGATCAATAACGCTTCTCTACGCTAGCGTCCAAGGAGATTTTATAGGGAAGGCAGGAAGAACTCGTTTGCCAAAAGCCCAGGGATTGCAATCCCTGGGTGTTCAATTAACCCAGGGATGCAATCCCTGGGCTTTGGCTCGAACGAACTTTCTTTTTGTCCTTTCCTTTATTCCTGCATTCCTTATCAATCACAATCTTCTCTCCCCTGCGACTCTCGTACAAAGGTCGACCCATGTTTGAGCTTCTTCGGCCCATCTACGATTTTAATCTCAACTATGCTCGGCAACTGGTCACGGACGTGCCTGATGATCGGATGTGCGTTCAACCGGTTCCGGGGCAGGTGATGAACCATGCGGCCTTTTTGTTGGGTCACCTGGCATGGACCAGCGACTCCGCCGTCGGTTTGCTGGGGGTGCGGCCGACGGGCGCTGCGGCTTGGAAAGACCTCGTCGGCATGGGAGCGACGCCTTCCGAGGACCGATCCCTTTACCCGAGCAAGGCGGATTTGCTCAAGGCGCTCGAAGATGCCCACGACCGGCTGATCGCGGCGCTGCCCAACGCCACGCCGGAGCTCTTGGCACAGCCGGCTCCAGAACGGATGCGAGCCCGATTTCGCACCATCGGCAACGCGCTGGCCGGTTTGATGACCGCGCACGAATCCATGCACCTGGGCCAGCTTTCGGCCTGGCGCCGCGCTCAAGGATTGCCGCAGGTGTTCTGATCGAGGGGGCTCCGGGTTATAATTGGAGCAGACTCCCCGGCGATACCCCTTATTGGAACTCGCGATGAACGCCGAGACGCTGAGAGAACTGCTTGGGCGCAAACCGTTCGATCTGTTTGCCATTCGTATGACCAACGGCGACGTCTTTCAGGTCAAGCACCCGGAGATGGCGTTGTTGCTAAAGACCAAGATCATCGTCGGCGATCCAGACAACGATCGTTCTTGGATTTGCTCTCTGCTGCATATCGCCACCATAGAAACGGCTCAGCCGGCTTAGGGCGTCGAATCGGCGGCGCCGGTCCTCGGGCGACAGCGAGCTACCGCGGCTTGATGTCCACCGCGCGGTCTGCTTGCAGGCGCTCCGTTCGTCGCCACAGTTGATAGCGCGGCATTTCGACTGCAACCGCTTCGTAGCCCGGGGGCGGATCGCCGCTCCCTTGTACTTCGAGCCGGAACTCGCGATCGGCGTTTTCCAGCTCCATGCGTATGAAGTGGTTTCGGTCCAAGTAACCGAGCAGGGCCCATTCGTGGGCTACCTCCGACGTCACATCGATAGACGTGTGCGCTGGAACGGTTTGGCTGACGATCCGAGCGACTTCGATTTCACGCCAATTGTGCCGCGGCTTTCCGACCATAACGGACGACGCGACCGCCAGAACGATGAGCGTGCCGGCCGCCAGCATTTTCAGCCAGCGTTCGGCCGAAGCTCGAGCCGCCGTTGAGATTGTGGCCCGAATCTGCACCAGGGCTTCCGCGCACCACAGCGTTATGCCCAGGACATAGAAGGGGTAGGACGGCGTGACGTAAAAGTTGGTTTGCTTCGGACTGATGGCCACTGGAAACGAGCCCATCATTCCCACGACCACGCAGAACATCGCGGCTTGCCGGATGCGGGGCAGGGGAGTGGCCGGCAGTTGTTTCCGCCGGGCCCACCAGCCGAGCGCGCGGCAACCATCATGCTCGGCGCCGCGTTTATAAAGACTTCCCATAGAATATGGGCCTGGCCGATGATCGACGGATGCGTTTCCCGTTGGCCCTTGAGGCTCGCCATGACCTGCTTATTCCAGTAGAGCTGGAAATATTCCCGGCAATCGGGCTGACGCAGCAGCAAGCCGATGCCAGCCGCCACGAGTAGCAACAAGAGCCCCTGCATGAGAACAGCTTTCGTCCGCCAGGCGAAGAGCGCCCTGATCGTCGCCAAGACCCGAGGCGCCGCGAAAACCCCCGTCGCCACGAAAAGACAGTCCCGCGCACATGGGAGCAACCAGCGGAAACAGGCCCACCGGCCCCTTCACCAACACTGCCGCCACGATCGATAGCGCCGCCACCAGCGTCCAGGCGGCCCAGAGTCGCCGGCTGGGCAAGGCCCGCAATACGCAGTACACCGACGCGGCGGTGAATATGCTGAGGGTGTTTTCCAGCAGGTTGTTGCAAATGGTCCACTGCCAGCAGGGGAGCGTAATCCATACGACCAGCGGCAACCAGGCGATCGCCGGCAGCTCCCGCTCGCCGCGGGTAAGCCATCGCCAGATTGCCACGATGATTCCGCCGGTGACGAACCCGGTGAACACGGAATAAAGTTTTTCAACGCACCAGTGGTCTCCCAACAGGCGAAACGCCAGCGATTCGAGCCAGAACCCGAGTGGCGGGTGATCGCGAAACTTGGCAATGGCGCCGACGTACACGGGATGCCAGAGGTCGCCGATGCCGACGGACATGTTCCTGGAGATCGTGGCGTAAACCAGCCCGTCCAGAAAGACGCCTCGCCGGGTCACCATGGGCACAACGAGCAAAGCGGCAATGGTGGCCACGAGCAGCCAGAGCGTGGCGTTGGACGAGGTCTGATCAGACGAAGTCCGCTGATGGAGGCGCCCGCGTGCAGCGGAAAATTGAGCCGATGGCGAAGCCGCTGCGTCATTTGCTTCGGCCCCAATTTTTAAAGCGTCATCACGCATCCATGCCCCAGATTTGAAAATCTGACTGGTTTCCGGCGCGCAGGCGCAGCATCCGTTGCTAAGAACTGTCGTTGCGAATAGGGGCTGTTTTGCACGCGGGCCGCTGCGCGACCCTAGGGGCCCTTTCGCCGACCCGTCGGGCACGATATTCCTAATTCTGACCGGAAATATCAACATCAATCCGGGGCGATATTTCGATGGAAAGCGTTGCTCGGCGCCAAAGTGATCCAGCGGTGCCAGCGGGTGCGGAGCAAAGGGGGCCGAGCCGGTCTAGACAAGCGAACCGGCGTGCCATAAAATCTGTCTCTCTAACGGTTTCGACCGTTTCCGGGGCGGTAGCTCAATTGGGAGAGCGCTGCGTTCGCAATGCAGAGGTCGAGGGTTCGACTCCCTTCCGCTCCACTGGCAAGTCCTTGTCATACAGTAGTTTGCGACAAGGACTTTTTTTGGTTTTGTAAACGCCTGCCTTGTAAACTATTTTGTAAACCAAGACGACCGACTGAGGCGTTCTATCGACGCCCCCCTGACACCCGGCTGGCATCCCCAGCGTTTCTCCGATAGGCCGGATGGGTGGGTAATTGCCGGTTGCGAAAGGCACCGACTGCCGCACGCCAGGAATTCGGTCACAAATCGGTGGGCCACAGAACCGCTTGGCGGGCAATTTATCCAAACCGCTGCATAGCTCTCTAAACGCCCCCGCTTCTAGCCAAAACGCTGTGACCCCTCGGAGGAATCTTTGCCCGCCCCTGGAAGCGATCCGCCTGATGGACGCAGATGGGCATCCTCACCTAAGATGGGGCGACCTTGAGGGCTTCACTTCGTTCGTCATCATTTCGCTGTTCTGGCTGCCGTCGAGGCAAACCAATGCTTGGCTTCCTAGCATCAAAGGCGACAAGATTTGCCGTTAAGTGGGTTACGAAAAAATACGGCCATCAGATCACCGATGCCGTCCTGGACCGGCACATGGATCAGCTAAAGGCTGGCAACGAGACACTGGCCCAGGTTTGTGCTGCACTCGAAATCGACATGAAGGATGTTATCGAGCAAGTGCCTGAACAGTTTCGGCCATTGCTCCTGAACAACGCAAACGGTGTGAGCAGCCCAGATAAGACGACGCCCGCAGTTGCTACGGGCAGCCCGTCCAAACCGCCATCGGTCGAATGGTATTACAAGCTGATGGGCCAGATTGTCGGACCACTTTCTTCATCCGAATTACGTCAGCACGCCCTGGACGGCAAACTCACTGCCGACACGCATGTTCGACGTGCTAGCGATAATGACCATTGGGTGTCAGCTAACAAGGTCAAAGGTCTTTTCGATCAGCGGCCAACCGCGAATCCCGCCCCTGGAAGCGATCCGTGAAGCTGTCATATTAACGGCTGAACTCACATGAACTTTACCTGCCCGCATTGCCAGATTCTCTTGTCCGACGAGGGCATGTATGACGGGCAACTTGCTTTTTGCCCCCGATGCAGGGGGCAATTCTACGTGCCGAGCCAGTTGCCTGCCGTCATCGAACCCGAGATAGTGGACGAGGGAGCCGTCGATTCAACAGAACCCCTCTTCACTTACGTGACCATTTCCGACGATGGGCATATCTCTGCGAGGTATTGCAACGTGGGGGAAGCCCGGCTTGCCCTCAAGGAACTAAGGTTGCTGAAAAAACAGCTAGCCCTTGCAAAACGGCAAGTGAAGCAGCAGCAAAAGGCAACTAGAGCCGAACACACGGATTACGTGCGTCGTCGTGGTTCTAAGTTCATTGGCGGCGGCGGAATCGGACGTTTTATCCGCACGGTTCAGACCATTTCCCGTGACCACACTCGTTATCAGCTTGCCAACTCACTCGCTCCGTTAGAGCAATAAGTCCAGCGAATCGAAGCAGTCCAGTTTGCCGTGGATCACGATATCTTGCAGGTGGACGGCTATATCGTTTGCAACCGTTAGCTGGCTTCATTCGTCGTCGTCAGCGAAAATGCTCGGATCTACGGCACCACTTTTTTCCCTGAAATCTTTTGTGATCTCTATGCCTTTGGTGTTGAGATGGGACATTTCGGCATCTTCCGGGGTAACCAGACCACGACAGCGCAATTCAGCGGAAAGAGCTTGCGTCGCTTTTCGTTGCAAAAGAGGGCAGCTATAATCGAAACTCGATTTCCGCCGCCCGGATTCCACCAATGGCCGTCGATCTTGAAACCGTTGTCAAGCAACTCGAAGACAGCGGCATCGTTGCCGCTGGTAAGCTCAAGGAATTCATTCCGCCCAAAGCTTCTCCAAAGGACGGCGAAGCCCTTCTTCGGGAACTGCACAAGCAGAACCTTCTAACCAAGTTCCAGGCTCAGCAATTCGCTCAAGGCCGAGACAAGGCACTTATCCTGGGCGAGTACACCATCGTTGATCGCATCGGGGCTGGCGGGATGGGGCAGGTATTCAAGGCCCTTCATCGCCGCATGGACCGCACGGTGGCGATCAAAACACTGCCGACCGCCACGATGAAGGATGCGGCGGCGGTTGCCCGCTTTGAACGAGAGGTCAAAGCTGCGGCCAAATTACGCCACCCCAATGTTGTCGCTGCTGACGATGCCGGTTACGCCAACGGCGTTCACTTCCTAGTCATGGAGTACGTCGAGGGGCAAGACCTCTCGGCCCTCGTCAAGAAGACCGGCCCGTTCTCGGTCAGCAAGGCAGTCAACTACATCCTGCAAGCCGCAAAAGGCTTGGAATTCGCCCATAGGAAGGGCGTGGTCCATCGGGACATCAAGCCTGCCAACCTTTTGCTTGACACGGAAGGCGTTGTCAAAATTCTCGACATGGGCTTGGCCCGGATTGAAGCAAGTGGTGATGCCGCCACTCAGGCCGAACTGACCGGGACCGGGGCCGTGATGGGGACGGTCGATTACATGGCCCCGGAACAAGGCCTCAGCACCAAGCACGCCGACGCAAGAGCCGACATCTATAGCCTGGGTTGTTCCTTGCATTACTTGCTCATCGGCAAGCCGACCTACGACGGTGAGACGATCACGGCAAAGCTCCTCGCCCATCACAATTCCCCACCCCCGAATCTTTGTGAGTTGCGGAGCGACGTACCCAAACCATTGCAAGCGATCTTCGCCAAGATGGTCGCCAAGAAGCTGGAAGATCGCTACCAGACCATGACGGAAGTGATCGCTGATTTGGAACGCTGCCAAGCCGCTCTAAGTTCATCGTCTGCATCTGCAACGATGAAAACTTCATCGTCGTCGGGTCGCTCAGGAATCCGAGATGACGTTGGCCTTGGGGAGCAGCCGACTGCAATCAATCCCGCTACCGGGAGTTGAGCCGGAAGAGAAGTCGGGGGCAATGCTGAGCCGCCCGGCGTTGATCGGTTTGGTGGCGGCTGGCTTTTTGGGCGTGGTGATCCTGGCGGTTGTCCTCATCAAGGTGCAGACCAAGGACGGCACGCTGATCGTGGAAGTCGATCAACCCGATGCGATGGTGCAGGTCTTGGATTCCGAGGGGAAGGTCGAGATCAGTCAAAAGGGCGGCGTCGGCAAGATCACGATTGGGGTCGATCCTGGCAAGCATCGGCTCAAGGTGGAGAAGGATGGGTTTGCCATCTTTGGGCAAGAGTTTGAGTTGGAGAAAGGTGGCAAGACGGAGATCACGGCGAAGCTGGAGCCGGTGAAGTTGGCGGCGGTTGTCGGTGAATCCAACACGACTGCTACGCCGCCCCTCGCCAAAGCTCCTTTCGACGCCGCCCAAGCCAAGGCCCATCAAGCGGCCTGGTCAAAGTATCTTGGCACGCAGGTCGAGACGACCAACAGCATCGGGATGCGGATGACGCTGATCCCGCCGGGCGAGTTCTTGATGGGGAGCACACCGGAAGAAATGGCTGTTGGTCGAAAGATGGGCGAAGACGAGAAGATGCCGCCGAACGACAACTACTTCTCACGGCTCTCCGAGGAAATGCCACAGCACAAGGTCACGATCACCCAGCCGTTCCTGATGGACAGTACCGAAGTCACGGTGGCGCAGTTCCGCAAGTTCGTCGAGACGAGCAAGTATGTCACCGAAGCGGAGAAGTACGGCTTCGGCAATAGCGGCGGCAAGTCCCTTAACGACAAGGTTCCGGCCAACGATCGTGGCATGAACTGGAAGTCGCCCGGCCATGCTGTGACCGACGACTCGCCGGTCACACAAATCACCTGGAACGACGCAGCAGCCTACTGCGCATGGCTCGGCGAGCAAGAACAACGAAGACCTTGGTATCGCCCCGATGGAAAAGGGGGCTGGCTGATCGCAGCCCGCGCTGACGGCTACCGGCTTCCGACCGAAGCCGAATGGGAGTATGTGTGCCGGGCCGGGACGGCAACGCAGTATTCGTTTGGCGACGACAAATCACAGTTGGAGCAATACGGCTGGTTCAACAAGAACGCCGGTGGCAAGGCACAGCCAGTGGCCTTGAAGCTGCCGAACCCGTTTGGATTGTTCGATATGCATGGCAACGCCCAGGAATGGTGCCAGGATTGGTACGATGGCAAGTGGTACGAAAAGAGTTCGCCAAGCGACCCAACTGGCCCATCCTCCGGCTCCGTTCGCTTGCTACGAGGCGGTGAGCGAAACCCCCACGCTTCCGGCTGTCGTTCGGCGTATCGCAACGGCGACTCGCCATCGTCCCGTTACGCTACTCTCGGCTTCCGCATCGTGCGAGTGACCGATGCCACCTCCGACTCACGTCTCGCCACCGAGACAGCCACCCCGCAGCCCACCCAGCCCTGGAACACACCAGCGTTCCAAGCGTGGGTGAAGGAAGTTCAGGCGATGCCTGCGGAAAAGCAGATCGAAGCCGTGAGCAAGAAGCTGATGGAGTTGAATCCGGGATTTGATGGGAGAATGGTAGCTGGGTATGGCGATAACCACCCGCCCAAGATCGAGAACGGCGTGCTGACGGGGCTCGGATTTCTCACGCTCAACGTCACCGATATTTCGCCCGTGCGAGCCTTGCCGGGCCTGAAGAGTCTGGGCTGTCCTGGCAGCGGGGGATGCCGCTGAAGATTCTAAGCTGCTATTCCACACAAGTATCCGACCTGTCACCACTGACGGGGATGCGTCTGACGAGCCTCTCATGCGCCTTTACTCACGTTTCCGACCTATCGCCGCTCCGTGGGATGCCACTGACGTACCTGGATTTCGCCGACACGCTTGTACCCGACGTGTTGGCCTTACACGGGACGCCGCTCGAGCATGTGATTTTCTATAAAACACAAGTTTCCGATCTTTCGCCGCTGCGGGGAATGCCCCTTATGTTCGTAAGTTGCAGCAGAACGCTGGTGTTCGACCTGTCGGCATTAGAGAGTTGTAAGATATTGAAAACTCTGAACGTTAAGTTTACCAAAGTCACCCCCGCTCAAGTCGCCGCCCTGCAAAAAGCCCTGCCCAATTGCAAGATCGAATGGGACGCAGCCGCTCCCTCACCCCAGCCCTCTCCCGTCAAGGGCGAGGGTGCGAAACCGAACACGCCCCAGCCCGCCGCTGCCAGCGGTCTTGATCGCAAGGCCGCTGAGTGGGTGTTGAGCAAAGGTGGCTCGGTCACGATTGCCGTCGGGAACTCGAAGCCGCGGCAGCTCACAACACCCGACGGGCTGCCCACCGATGCTTTTACCGTGCGTGAGATTGACTTGAGTCGAAACTCGTCGGTTGACGATGGCCTGGCGTCCGTTCAGGGATTGGCAAACCTGGCTAAACTGTCATTTCGTTCCACGAAAGTTTCAGTTAACGGGCTAACAGCATTGAAAGACTTGCCCGTCTTGAACGAATTGAGTCTTAACGCGTCGGGTCTGACGGACGAACACCTGGCGGCAATAACGCATTTGAAGACTCTGCGGTGGCTGGACGTTGCCGGAAACCCCCGCCTCACCGAAAAGGGTTTGGCCAGCCTCAAGGCATTCCCGCACCTCGGAAACTTGAACCTCAGCTACGATGGCATCACCGACGCGGGCCTGAGGGAGCTTACATCGCTGCAAGAGCTCGATTCACTGGAACTCACGAATGCAAGAATTACCGATACGGGGGTCCTGGAATTCCAACAAATGCCGAAACTGCGGTTTCTGGGCCTGTCGGTGCAAAAGGGATTTCCGACGCTGCCTGCAAGACATTCGCAAAGCTGGCGACGTTGCAAGACTTGATTCTAACGGAGACAAACGTGACGGATGCCGGACTCGAACACTTGCAAGCCATGCAAAATCCTCGTCTTCTGGTTCTCGACAGATCGTTCGTCACGGAGACTGGGTTGCGGCGATTGCAGCAGGCCCTCCCAAAGTATCGGATTTCCTCAGGCGACCAGCAAATGGCCAATCAGGTCGTCAGATCGGGCGGCAAGGTGACTGTCAGCGTGCATGGCAAATTGCTCGCCGACATTCGAGACCTGAAGCAATTACCGACGGACTTTTTCACCCTGGAAGAAATCGACTTGGATGGGGTCACGACATTCAATAACGATCAATGGTCGATCGTGCGCAGGCTGGGTGGACTGCGTAAATTGGTGTTGAGCCGAAGCAACTGCACCGACTATCAGTCCGGCTACTTTGACGACTTGCCGCAACTCGAAACGTTGCTCCTGGCCGACTCGAGCCTGGCCGATAAGGCGCTCGCCCGTGTGACGAAATTCCCCAAGCTGAGGACTCTCGACATGAGCGGAACCCAGATCAGCGACGTCGGCCTCAAGCTGCTAGCCGAACTCAAAAACCTCACGTCGCTCGATCTGCGCAGAACCAAAGTCACCGCCGCCGCTGTCCCCTCCCTGCAAAAAGCTCTGCCCAACTGCAAGATCGAGTGGGACCGGGAAGCCCAGCCGAAGACGCCTCAGCCTGCCACTTCCGGCACGAAGTAGTTCGTTCTGCGCCTAAAAAGCGAAGCCTCTGATCGGCTTCACGTCAACCAATCCCCCCCGTACCCCGGCCCCCAATCGGGCCCAAGGCACGGACGGGAACCAAAAGCTAGCGGCGATCAGACCAACTAGGCATGAAGGCGGGCACCGATAACACGGGAGTCGTTCGACTATCATAGGAAGCATGGAAAGGCCACAGGCTGCGATATGAGCAGGACCTTCCTCCTGTCGTGCTGGATTCCCGCCCAGTTCGTCGTCTGCGCCGTGTGCCTCGTCCTGGCCGCGCGGTCGTATCCGCACTACTCGATGTTCGATCACGACATCAGCTTCCTGGGGCATCCGCGTCTCAATCCCGCGGGCTGGTTGTTCTGGTCGGCCGGCATGGGCCTGGACGGCCTCATGTTGTGGCCGGTCACGGTTTACATTTCACGCAGCATGCGCGCCCTGACCGCCGGGCAATCCCCAGGGCGACGCAGACTTGTCGCCGCGGGAACGGTTGCATCGCGCTCGCCTGTGTCGGTTTGCTCGGCCTCGCCTTGATTCCACAATACCCCGGTCTCGACCCTGCCCACCAGCTTGCCGGCGTGCTCGCGATGGGAGGGCTGTATGTCGCTCTATTGATCTTCGCCGGGATCTTGATATGCAGCCCGCCGATCAGCCTAGCCAAGACTTTGCTGTTCGGTCTGGCCTTGGGCTGGGGGCCGGTCGGCTTCCTGCTCACTCAGGGCTGGCGCTTCTTCGTCTATGGCGAAGTCGGCCACGACGTCAATGTGAGTTCCCAGTACCTGCTGCTGCGCTTCTCGCTGTGGGAGTGGCTGCTCTACTTCTGCCTCTTCCCCGCGCTGCTTCTGGTCGTCTTGCGCCTGCCAGACCCGCGGAGCGCCGGCCGCCAGCCCGCTGCCGATTCGGAAAATGCAGCGGAAGCGGCGATTTGAATGGTCAAATGGTTTTGCAGCATGAACGCTTGAACCTCCCCGGTTTTTTCCCCCTCACCACCGCTCGGGTAGAATCCATGGAAGTCTTCGGTCGCGCCACGCCTGCCGCCCAAATCGGTCGCCGCGTACTGTTGCATGACCGCGTGGCGGGGTAAATTAGCGGCTGACGATTCTGTTTTATGGGAGAACATGACATGCTCGCCAAGTTGCTCCTTCCGCTGTTCATCGCCGTGGCGTTCTTCGGTCCCACGATCCCGCCGGCCTGGGCCTACAAGTCGCTCAAGGTGCCAGAAGCCTACCCCAAAGTCTCGCCATACTATCCGCCAGCGTGGAAGGGCCAGCGTGGCTACGCGAGATCCCGTTGGCGGTTCCACGGAACGAGCGAGCCACGCGCGATGTCTGGCAAGACACCGTCGGCGCGGCCATAGTAATGTTCAGCAGAGACTGAAATGGCTAGCCGTTTTCCAGTTCACAAGGAGGTCATTCGATGACTTTCGCCCCCATGCCCGTGCCACTTTACAAGTACCTCGAATCTCAATTTGCCAAATCGCTATCTACTCACAGGCGCTGCGCGCCAACAGGCGCGAGCGGCAGTCAGACCCGCCCGCCCAGACCGAGCCGCGTGGCACGCATGGAGGCGATCTGGGCCGTGATACCAGCCAGCTCAGTTTTGAGCTGCCTTAGCGAGACGGTGCCAGCTGCCATCGACTTTCATTGCACGCATGCCCAGCCGGCTGCGTTATGCGTTAACAGGCACTTACTTGGAAACACGTTCGATTAGCGCTAATCGGTATGGGCCTCATAAATACATTAGACTGTGTTTTTTGGGAGGTTTGGGTTCCGTTCGGCACGATTAGCAACGTTTCAGGTACTGTTGCGCGAGTCAGCGAGCACCTAACGACGCATGAGGTGCGCTATGCAGTACATAATGGTGCAACTCAATCACCGGAAAGACCGCGGCAATGAGCACACGCTTCATATTCAATTTCCTTACGTTGATGGTTCTCGGTTGGAATATCGTTTTACGGCTTCTGGTCGCCAAGTTGTTCCAGGATGCGATCCAGTTCAGCCTCCGCTTCGAGAGGCTTGCCCGCGTCGATCAGCGGCTTGACCTTCTCTTGCATTGCCTTGAGAATGGCCGACGGATCGCGGCCGCTGGCGAGTTGCTTTCGCGCGCCTTCCTTGATGCGTTCGACTTTTGCAGTAAGTCGTTCACGGAGGCCCTCGATTTTGGCAACGGGCTTCTCGGAACTCGGCGTGGTCTGCGACGGGTCTTCAGTCCCCACTGTTGCACGTGTGACCCGATAGAACTGGAAGCGATCTCCCTCGCGTTTTTGGTAAAACAGCGACCGGCCGTCGGGGGAGAGGGTTTGCGCTTCCACAAAACCGTTGAGGATCGACACGCGTTGCGCCGTCCCAAACGGGACATCGACGCTGGGGCGGACGGCCCGCCAAATGCCAAACGATTTTTCACCGATCGTGAACCGATCGAAGAACAATTCCAGTCCGTCGGCGGAAGTGCAGGCCCCGTACTCGAGATTCTCTGCCGTGTTGACCGTGGCCAGCATCTCCGCGCTCTTCTCTAAGCGTTTGAACGTATTCCCGTCCCGGATTGCGATCGCCAGATGCGCTGATCTCGGTCCAGCCCCGGGAATCTTACTTCCGCTCATGATGGCGTCCACGAAATAGAGCGTGTTGCCATCCGCGCTGATTTCTACGTCGAAGCTGATTTGTCCCAGGTAATTCAAGCCCAGAATCGGGCGGATGTCGGTGACGACCCCGTCTTTGAATTTCCCACGATGAATCGTCGCCAGCGCTCCTTCGTGATTTCTCGGCGAGATAAAATAGAAGTTGTTATCCCGATCCATGCTACACACAGCCGTGAGCACGCCATCCATGTTCACACCGCCGATCTTGCCCCGGTACACGAAGGTCAGATCATTGATGCGATCTGCGTAATACAAGGCAGTTTTGCTCGGATCGAAGTGGGTGGTGTTGAAGAACAAGTACCGGCCGTCGCGTGAGAGAAACGGATCGACGATCTCCCCCTCGTAGCCGCGGACCGCGACTCGTTCGGGATTATTGAAGGCCTGGTACTCGGCGTTGTCCTGCGGCTTTTCCTGTGCCGCTACGGGGATGGTGCTGCTCGCCGCAACCAGTGCGGCCAGGAGCATCGAGGTAGTACAGCGCGACATGAGAAGTTCCTTTCCGGCATTGCCGGCAACATATCGTGATTCAGTGGGACTCGGCGGTTTCCATAACAAACAGACTGTTCTGTATGTTTGTACTCCCAAAACAACCGGCAAGTTTCACAATTGCAGAGTATTCCGCAAATGTTCTTTCAGGTACCCGAACTGACGCGTGATCAACTGGCGGTCGCGGCCAGTGCGAGCGAGCAGAATCGCACCTTCGATGTCCGGTTGGTTGTTGTTACGGCAGGCTGGCCAGGAAGGATTTGCCGCCGAATGCGAAGGCCAACGAATCAAACAGCGAAAAGAAATGAGCGCCGGTTAGCGAAACAGCCGCGGCAGGAAGTCAGCTAGATATTGCCGCCAGACACCCCAGCGGTGCGCCCCTCCGTCTCTCGATACTCGTGCCGCACCCCCATCGCCGCATTCATGTTAGTCGTGTCCCTGCCGCATCTGGCCCACGGCTACGAATCGCTCGGGGTGACGTGGTGGGAAGGGTGGAGCCTCGCAATCGTGACCGATCTCACGCAGGTTATGGCGAAAATGGCAATCATTCGGCTCTGGTCACGATGACCGTCAGACCGAGACGACTCCTCCATAGTTTCGGAGTTTGCCCGAAGGTTGTTGCAGAATTAAAAAAGAAACAAATCCAAGGGAAAAACCTGGGAGCGATCTGTTCCACCCCGCGGCCCCTGGCAGCATGACGTTTTCTTCTTTTCTTCGTGGGGCTGAAAAAAGTTCTGGGGAGCGGAATGCAAAAATAAATCGGCGACCAAAATTCGGCTCGGCAGGGATTTCAAGGTAAGCAGCTTGATCGCCCCCGTGATTCAACAATCAGCCAGAAAGACGATCTCACTCAGCTACAGGATCTACTTCGTGCCGGAAGCGGCAGGCTGAGGCGTCTTCTGCTTGGCCGGATCGTCCCAATCAATCTTGCAATTAGGCAGGGCTCTTTGCAGGGCGGCAACTTGGGCGGTGGTGACTTTGGTTTTGGTGACATTGAGAGTCTTCAGGCTTTTGCACTCATACAACGGCGAGAGATCGGAAACCTTAGTGGACATTAAATTAACCTCTCCCAGGCGCATGCCTGCGAGCGGCGTGATGTCCGAGACCGCGGTGAATTCACAATTCAAATAGGACAATGGCATGCCCCGCAAGGGCGTCAGGTCGGCGACTGGAGTCTTACTGCAATTCAAGGTGCCCAGAGCCATCCCGCTTAGTGGCGACAGATCGCTCAACAGACTGTTGGAGTCGCAAGAAAGACTTTGCAGCGGGATACCCTTGAGCGGCGTCAGGTCCGAGACCACCGTCTTTTTGAATATCAATTGCCGCAACTGCATTCCATGAAGTGGGGATAAATCCGACAAGCTGGCATTGCTGGTGATTGCCGAACACCGCAGATCTTTCAATCCTCCCAATGCCAGCACGGGCGAAATATCGGTCACGTTGTCCGTGACAAACTGGAACTGCGTGACCACGCCGTTCTCGATCTTGGGCGTGCCGCCCCCATCGGCACCCGTCACGTTCCCATCAAACCCAGGGTTCAACTCCATCAGCTTCTTGCTGACGGCTTCGATCTGCTGCTCGGCAGGAAGGGCTTGCGTGGCTTTCACCCACGCTTGGAAGGCAGGGTCAAGGTAGGCGAGCTTGGCTGGAGCGGTGGGCTTGCCGAACTCGCCAGCGTCGTATTTCTTCCAGAACTCGGCGGGGGAGAACTTCGTGAGGGAACCAACTGAGGCAGTAGCGATCGTCTTGAGGCTCTTCATTTGGCGAATTGCGTCCAGGCCTTTGCTGATGTTCTTGGGCGTAAAAGCGATCTCGGTGAAGTTCATTCCTTGCAAGGGTGAAAAGTCGGAAACCTTTGTGCCGGAGCAATCCAGATACGTTAGCGGCATTCCTTTTAGTGGTGACAGGTCAGCGACCGGCGTGCCGTAGCAATGAATCGTCGTCAGCCGCATCCCTTGGAGCGGTGACAGGTCAGCCACTCTCGTGCCGCCGCAGTGGAACTGCGTGAGAGGCATTCCTTCGAGTGGCGACAGGTCCGATACCGTGGTGTTTTGGAGACCCAGGGACGTCAACGGCAACCCTTTGAGCGGCGAAAGATCGGACACCTGTTCGCAGGCGTTGCAACTCAACTTCGTCAGCGGCAGCCCTCGCAACGGCGACAGGTCGGAAATGGGCGTTTTGGGGCAATTCAGCGTCCTCAGAGGCAGCGATTGCAGGGGAGATAGGTCGGCCGCCTGGTTGAAGCCGAAATTCAACTCCGTCAACGTCAACCCTTGCAACGGCGTCAGATCGGACAATTTTCCATTGACACGACCGTTCGTAAAGGTCCCGTAGCAAAACAGATACTTCAACCCGACGAACGCCCGCACGGGAGAAATGTCGGTCACGTTGTCGGTGACAAACCCAATCATCTTCACCACGCCGTTTTCAATCTTGGGCGTGTCTTTTTCATGGGCACCCGTCACCACTCCATCAAACCCTGGATTCAACTCGACCAACTTCTTCGACACCGCCTCAATCTGCTTCTCGGCAGGCATCGCCTGAACTTCCTTAACCCACGCTTGGAACGCCGGTGTGTTCCAGGGCTTATTGGGCTGAGTGGTTGCTGATTTGGAGGGGTCGTCCCAGGTGATCTTGCAGTTGGGCAGAGCTTTTTGCAGAGCGGCGACGTTGGCAGAGGTGACTTTGGTGCCTTTCACTTTCAACGTCGTGAGAGTCGGTACGCTTGCCAGCGGCGATAGATTCGATACCGGTATCTTGTAGCCATCCAGGAACGTCAAGTGCATGCCTTGCAGCGGCGAAAGATCTGGCACCTGAGTTTTGCTGCATTGGAGGTAGGTCAGAGGCATCCCCTGTAGCGGCGAAAGGTCGGACACCAGCGAGTCATTGCAATACAGGGTTGTGAGTGGCATACCTTTCAACGGCGATAGATCAGATACCGAGGTGCCGCCGCAAGCCATTGAAGTCAGCGGCATCCCACGTAGCTGTGATAGGTCGGATACAGCCGAGTTGCCACAATTGAATTGAGTGAGCGGCATTCCAGTAAGCGGCGAAAGATCGGACAAGGTTCCTTTGCCGAGATCGCTGCCAGCACAAAGCAGCGACTTCAATCCTGTCAACGCCCGGACGGGCGATAGGTCCTTCACGGCGTCCGTGACGATTCCAACCTCGATGACCACGCCGTTCTCGATCCTGGGCGTACCTCTCCCTCCCCAACCGCCAACCACCCCATCAAACCCTGGATTCAACTCCATCAGCTTCTTCGACACCGCCTTCACCTGCTCCTCCGCAGGCATCGCTTGAACTTCTTTCACCCACGCTTGAAACGCCGGTGTGTTCCAGGGCTGGATGGGCTGCCCGGCAGCTCTCTTGGCTGGATCGTTCCATTCGATTTTGCAGTTGGGCAGAGCTTTTTGCAGGGCGGCGACGGAAGCAGGAGTGACTTTGCTGGATTTGACGTTCAGGGATATGAGGCTCTTGCAATCCTCCAACGGCGTTACATCGGATACCTGCGTGCCTTGGCAATATAGGCTCGTCAAAGGCATGCCTTTTAGCGGCGACAGATTGGATATTGCCATACTGGAAACATTCAGAGTAGTCAGATTCATTCCTTGAAGAGGCGACAGATCAGTCACCCGTGTTACGTGGCAATGCAATGACTTCAAAGGCATCCCGTTGAGCGGGGTCAAATCAGACACTTGGGTTACGGAACAAATCAAGGACGTTAGCTGCATTCCTTTTAGTGGCGAAAGATCGGATAACTTACCTATCAGTCCGCTGCTGCCACTACAAAGCAGACTCTTCAATCCCGGCAAAGCTCGTACGGGTGAAATATCGGTTACATTGACCGCGAGAAACGAAAGCTCCGTTACCACCCCATTCTCGATCCTGGGCGGGCCCGTCCCGCCCCAACCCGTCACCATCCCATCAAACCCCGGATTCAACTCCACCAGCTTCTTGCTGACGGCTTCGATCTGCTTTTCGGCGGGCAGGGCTTGAACATCCTTCATCCATTGCTGAAAGGCGGGGTCGAGGTAAGCAAGTTTTGCCGGAGCGGCAGGCTTGCCGAACTCGCCAGCGTCGTATTTCTTCCAGAACTCGTCGGGCGGGAACCTTTCCAGGTTCTTCCCTACAATGCGAATTGTACCAATCGTCTTGAGGCTGGTCATCTGGCGTAAAACGTCCATCCCCGTCGTGACGTTTCTGGGCATGAAGGCAACGTACGTCAAGTTCATCCCACGAAGCGGTGCCAAGTCGGACACCGGCGTATCTGAACAGTCGAGGAACGTCAGCGGCATCCCCTTGAGCGGTGATAGGTCGGATACCTTCGAGCCACCAAATTCCAGTCTAGCTAGAGGCATTCCTCGCAACGGCGACAGGTCGCTCACCTGGGTATTCGAGCAAACTAGGAACGTCAAGTTCATGCCTGCCACCAGCCTCAGATCGGATAGCTGGGTGCCGTGCAGATCTAATTTGGTCAGCGGCATCCCCCGCAGTGGCGAGAAGTCCCCCGCTTTCGAATCGCCGTACAGACTGAGGTCGGTCAGCGGCATACCTCGCAGCGGCGAGAGGTCAGCAATCTGCACCTGGTTGCAACTAAGGGTCGTGAGGGGCATTCCCTTGAGCGGCGACACTTCGAAGACGTGTGAGCCGCCGATGTTCAGGTTCGTCAGCGGCATTCCTGCGAGGGGCGACAGGTCGGATACCTGCGAGTCGTTGATGTTCAGAATTGTCAGCTTCATCCCGTGAAGCGGTGACAGGTCGGTGAACAAGCCTCCCTTAAAATTGCTGCCACTACAGTTTAGGACCCTCAATCCCGACAATGCCGATACCGGCGAAATATCCGTTATGGCGTCGTTGAGGACTGCCAGTTCTGTCACCGTGTCGCCCAGAATCCTCGGCGTCACCCTCCCATCAAAGCCCGGATTCAACTCCATCAGCTTCTTGCTGACAGCTTCCACCTGCTTCTCGGCAGGCAGGACTTGCGTGGCTTTGACCCAGGCTTGAAAGGCGGGGTCGAGGTAAGCGAGCTTGGCAGGAGCGGCAGGCTTGCCGAATTCGCCAGCGTCGTATTTCTTCCAGAACTCGGCGGAGGTGAACTTATCTCTGTCTCCCCGCAGGCCGATGGTCTTGAGGCTTTTCATCTGGCGGATTACGCCCAGCCCCTTGGTAATGTTCTGAGGCGTGAAGGCAATCGCCGTCAAGTTCATCCCTTCGAGCGGCGAGGTGTCGGATACCTGCGTACCGTTGAACCACAGACCTGTCAGCCGCATCCCCGTAAGCGGCGACAAGTCGGATAATCTGCCCTTAACCGGACCATCGCCAACACATTTCAAGATTTTCAGCCCCGCCAAAGCCCTCACCGGCGAAATGTCGGTCACCTTGTCAGTGACAAGCCCAAACTCCGTGACCACGCCGTTCTCGATCTTGGGCGTGGGGCTGTGGTGGATACCCGTCACCGCCCCATCGAAGCCCGGGTTCAACTCCATCAACTTCTTGGCGACGGCTTCCACCTGCTTCTCAGCAGGCAGGGCCGCCACGTCCTTGATCCATGCTTGGAAGGCGGGGTCGCTGATGTTGGTAATGGGCTTGGCGGGAGTGGCGGGCTTGCCGAACTCGCCGGCATCGTATCGCTTCCAGAACTCGGCGGGAGGCCAATTGTTCGTGGTGTCGAGGCCGATGAGGTTAAGGTTGCTCATCTGGCGGATTACGTCCATTCCCTTGGTGATGCTCTTGGGCGAGAACCAGATTCTGGTCAAGTTCATCCCCGCCAGCGGCGAAAGGTCGGTGAGTGGCGTGAGGTTGCAAGAAAGGACCTTCAGTGGCATCCCCCGTAGCGGAGACAGGTCGGAAACGTTCGTCGTGTGGCAATGTAGGTCAGTAAGTTGCATTACCGCCAGCGGCGTCAGGTCAGACACCTGCGAGGTGCTGCAAGCCAACGTCGTCAATGGCATCCCCCGTAGCGGAGACAGATCGGACACCTGCGACTTGGCGCAGTTCAATGCTCTCAGCTTCATTCCTGCCAGCGGCGATAAGTCGGTCAGTTTACACTTGCCTTCTCCACTGCCCGCACAAAACAGCGTCCCCAATCCTGTCAACGCCCGCACCGGTGAAATGTCGGTCACGTTGTCCGTGAAAAATCCAACGTTCGTCACAAGGCCGTTCTCGATCTTGGGCGTGCCTGTCCCAATGTAATCCATCACCTTCCCATCGAACCCCGGATTCAGCTCCACCAACTTCTTTGAAACCGCTTCGATCTGCTCTTCGGCAGGCATCGCCTGAACTTTTTTTATCCACGCTTGGAACGCCGGTGTGTTCCAGGGCTGGGTGGGCTGAGGGGTGGTGACAGCTTTGCTCGGATCGTCCCACTCAATTTTGCAATTGGGCAGGGATTTTTGCAGGGCGGCAACGGAGGCGGGCGTGACTTTGTGTCCTCGTACTGCTGCTGTTTTTAGGTTCGAGCAGCTATATAGAGGTGAAAGATCGGCTACCTGGGTGCCGAGGCAACTAAAGTCCATCAGGGGCATTCCCCGTAGCGAAGACAAGTCGGATACTTGCGTGGCGTGGCAATTCAGGACCGTAAGCATCATCCCCTTGAGCGGTCTTAGGTCCGAAACTTTTGTACCGTAGCAACTCAAGAACGTCAGCGGCATTCCTTGCAGCGGCGACAGGTCGGATACGTCCGTGTAAAGCACTTCCAATCGTGTCAGCCCCATCCCTTTAAGAGGCGATAGGTCGAACACGAGCGTGGAGGCACAGTTCAGAGTCTTAAGTTTCATTCCTTGCAACGGTGACAGATCGGCCAACTTGCCCTTGCCTCTACTACTGGCCGCACAGGCAAGATTCGTCAATCCCGCCAACGCCCGCAGCGGCGCAATGTCGGTCACATCATCAGTGACGATCTTCAACTCCGTGACCACCCCGTTTTCGATCCTCGGCAGGCCTGTGCCACCTACCCCCATCAAAACCCCATCAAACCCCGGATTCAACTCCATCAACTTCTCGACGACCGCCTTCAACTGCTCCTCGGCGGGCATCGCCTGAACTTCCTTCATCCACGCTTGGAACGCCGGTGTGTTCCAAGGCTGGTTGGGCTGAGTGGTGGCTGCTTTTGAGGGATCGTTCCAATCAATTTTGCAATTGGGTAAGGCTTTTTGCAGGGCTGCGACGGAGGCGGGGGTTACTTTTGTTTGCGTGACACTGAGAGTCTTCAAGCTTTTGCACTCGTACAACGGCGAGAGATCGGAAACTTGCGAATTCCTGCAATACAGGTGTTCCAACGGCATTCTTCGCAGCGGCGACAAGTCGGAGATCGCCAGGATATAGAGGACTTTCAGGGGCATTCCTTCGAGGAACGTCAGGTCCGTTGTCCTGAGGTCGGTGTTCAGCCACGTCAGGGGCATTCCTGCGAGCGGCGACGGGTCGGTAACCTTGGTGTAGCATAAGGTGAAATAGGTCAGTTGCATCCCTTTGAGCGGTGACAAGTCGGACAACGTACCCTTGCCCGGATTTCCTCGGCAGTCCAACCATTTCAATCCCATCCACACCCGCAACGGCGAGAGATCGGTAATCCCGTCAGGGATAATCGTCAATGAGGTTACTATGCCATTTTCAATTATAGGTGGTGTGCCATTGCCCCGCCCCGTAAGCTTCCCGTCAAACCCCGGATTCACTTCCTGCAACTTCTTGGCGACGGCCTCAACCTGCTTCTCGGCAGGCATGGCTTGCACGTCCTTCATCCATGCCTGGAATGCGGGCGTATTCCACGGCTGGTTCGGCTGATCGGCAACTACTTTGGCCGGATCGACCTTCGCTGACGCTTGCACTTCGACGGATGTTCCATCGGGCAATTCCATGCGCCCGACTTCCTCGCCTTTCTGATTCCTGAAAATGACGATCGCGCTCAGCAGCAAGCACAAGAACCCGGCAGCGCCAGCACCGATGAGCAGCTTGGTGTTCCTCCAAGGTGGGCTGCCCCTATCTGGCTCCGGCTCAACTCCCGGTAGCGGAATTGATTGCAGTCGGCTACTCCCCAAGGCCAACGTCATCTCGGATTCCTGATCGCCCGACGACGATGAAGTTTTCATCGTTGCAGACGCAGACGATGAACTAAGACCGGCTTGGCAGCGTTCCAAGTCGGCGATCACTGCCGTCATCGTCTGGTAGCGATCTTCCAGCTTTTTGGCGATCATCTTGGCGAAGATCGCCTGCAATGGTTTGGGTACGTCGCTCCGCAACTCACAAAGATTCGGGGGTGGGGAATTGTGATGGGCGAGGAGCTTTGCCGTGATCGTCTCACCGTCGTAGGTCGGCTTGCCGATGAGCAAGTAATGCAAGGAACAGCCCAGGCTGTAAATGTCGGCCCTTGCGTCGGCGTGCTTGGTGCTGAGTCCTTGCTCCGGGGCCATGTAGTCCACGGTTCCCATCACGGCCCCGGTGCCGGTCAGTTCGGCCTGCGTGGCTGCGTTGCCGTCGCTGCTAATTCGGGCGAGGCCCATGTCGAGAATTTTGACGACGCCTTTTTTGTCCAGCAAAAGGTTCGCAGGCTTGATGTCTCGATGGACAACTCCTTCGCCGTGGGCGAACTCCAGTCCACGGGCCGCTTGCAGGATGTAATTGATGGCTTTGGCAACGGGCTGCGGACCGTCTTTTTTGACCAGTGCCGAAAGGTCTTGCCCCTCGACGTACTCCATCACCAGGAAGTGGACACCGTTGGATTCGTCGGCGTCATTGGCATGGACGATGTTTGAATGGCTCAGCTTCGCCGCCGCCTCAACCTCACGCTGAAAACGAGCCGCTGCCACAACATCCTTGAGCATGGCCTTTGGCAGCATCTTAATCGCCACCAAACGTTTCATGCGGCGATGTTCGGCTTTGAAGACCTGCCCCATTCCGCCAGCACCGATCTTATCGATGAGGGTGTAGTTGCCCAGGACGAGCGACTTGGCCCGATTTTGAGCGAATTGCTGGGCCTGGAACGTGGTCAGCAGCTTTTGTTTGTGGAGTTCCCGAAGAAGGGCTTCGCCGTCCTTTGGAGAAGCTTGGGGCGGGATGAATTCCTTGAGCTTACCCGCAGCAACGATGCCGCTGTCTTCGAGTTGCTTTACGACGGTTTCGAGGGCGATAGCCATTGGCAGAATCCGAGCGGCGGAAATCGAGCCTCCAGTATAGCTGCCCCTTTTTGGAAGGAAAAGAGACGCAAAGTCTTTTCAGATAATTGCTTGCGATGTGCCGTTTGCCGCCTGGATTCTCGGCGTTGCGGGGGCGATTTTGCCCATTTGGGCAAGTAGCCACTGAGTAAAAATCACCGAACACTACGTCAAGCCGGTGTCCGACCTTTCGCCTCTGGAGACCCGAGCCAAAGTCACCCCTGCCGATCTCGCTGCCCTGCTAAAAGCTCTGCCCAATTACAAAGTCGGGTGAGGCGATCCGGCTAAGCCGAAGACGCCTGAGCCTGTCGCTTCCGGCACGAAGTAGATTGTGGGCTGCACAAGATCGCTGGCGGGCTGGACGGAATGGCGGCCCACTTGATCTCCGGCTCGCCCTGGCTTCCCCGGCAGCGTCTCTACTAAATGCTCGACGAAGGGTCTAAATCAGAGCGGCATTTCCGAGTATGAGGCCCTGGGACGGCCAATCGCAAGCGGCTAGCCGAAAAGAACTTGCAGTTCTTTTAGTTCGATTTAGGGGAGGCTATAATCGGCCAACTGCCGATTTGCTAGGAGTATCACTGTGGCCCTCCCCCTCGAAACCGTCGTCAAGCAACTCACGGATTCGGGGATCATTGCGCCCGGCAAGCTGGAAAACTTCATTCCGCCCAAGGCTCACCCCAAGAGCGTCGAAGATCTTGTCGAAGAACTGGTCAAGCACAACCATCTGACCAAGTTCCAGGCTCAAAATGCCAAGGCTGGCAAAGCTCGGGCACTGATCCTGGGCAACTACACGATCCTCGACAAGATCGGCTCTGGCGGCATGGGGCAAGTGTTCAAAGCCAAACACCGCAAGATGGATCGCCTTGTGGCGATCAAAATGCTCCCTGCCGCCATGCTCAAGGATAAGGATGCAATCGCTCGCTTTGAGCGAGAGGTTCGAGCGGCGGCTAAGCTGCGTCATCCCAATATCGTCGCCGCCGATGATGCCGACGAAGCCAACGGCGTCCATTTCCTGGTGATGGAATACATCGAGGGGAGCGACCTCTCGGCCTTGGTCAGGAAGAACGGCCCGCTGTCGATCCCCGAGGCCGTCAATTACATACTCCAGGCTGCCAAGGGCCTGGAGTATGCCCACAAGCACGGCGTTATCCACAGGGACATCAAGCCTGCGAATCTGCTTCTCGATTCGGAAGGCACCGTGAAGGTGCTTGACATGGGTTTGGCTCGCATCAACTCGGACGGCAATGCGACGACCCAAGCCGAACTGACGGGTACTGGGGCGGTGATGGGAACCGTCGACTACATGGCTCCCGAGCAGGCGCTGAAAACGAAGACCGCCGATGCTCGGGCCGACATCTATAGCCTGGGTTGCTCGCTCTAGTACCTACTCACCGGCAAAGCCATCTACGATGGCGACTCTATCATGGAGAAACTGCTCGCTCATCGGGAACAGCCAATTCCGTCGCTTCGAGACGTGCAAGGCGATGTGCCCAAACCGGTCGAAGCGATCTTCCGCAAGATGGTCGCCAAGAAGGTCAAAGATCGCTACCAGACGATGAGCGAAGTCGTGGCCGCTTTGGAAGGTCTTGGGCTCAGCGGTGCCAGCGGCACGGGCGAGGCGGCAAAAGCCTGGACCCTTTCCGCCGAAGAAAGGAAGCGACTGGCGGCCAAAGCCCCGCAAAAGCCGGTGTCATCGCTGGTCAAAGCCGTGGTCTCTCATAAAACGACGTACCTGGTCGCCAAGATTCTCGGCGGAATCTTTGCCACGATCATCGCTCCGATCCTGGTAATCTACATCCAAAAGTATCTGGAAAAAGACGATGCACCACAGAAGCCAGCCGCCGCTGCTGCTGGCTCGAAGGCCGGGGGCGATGCTGGTCGTGGACCGATCACCAACGTCAACTCTCCTGGCTTCGAGCAACGGCTGGCCGAACGGCACGGACGCCTTTATCTGGTTCGGGCCGCATCGGCCTCGTTATCGCGAGACTTCTGGCTTCTAGGGGCAATTCACAAGTAATTCGGCAGAAGGACTTTGCGGTTCTTTTCAGCGTCATCGGGGGGAGGCTATAATCGACCAACTGCCGATTTGCCCGGAATCCGCCAATGACCATTGCTCTAGACACCGTCGTCAAGCAACTCACCGATTCCGGGATCATTGCGCCGGGCAAGCTGGAGAACTTCATCCCCCCCAAGGCTTCACCAAAGGACGGCGAAGCCCTTCTACGGGAACTGCATAAGCAGAAGTTGCTGACCACGTTTCAAACTCAGCAGGTTGCGGCCAATAAAACCAAGTCGCTGATCCTCGGCAATTACACCCTCATCGACAGAATCGGGGCGGGCGGGATGGGGCAAGTGTTCAAAGCCGAACATCGCCGCTTGAAACGAGTCGTCGCCATCAAGATGCTGCCCAAGGCGATGCTCAAAGATGCGACGGCAGTGGCTCGTTTCCAACGTGAGGTCGAAGCCGCCGCTAAGCTACGCCACACCAACATCGTCGCCACTGACGACGCCGACGAGGCCAACGGCGTTCATTTTTTGGTCATGGAGTACATTGAAGGGCAAGACCTTTCGGTACTCGTCAAGAAGAACGGGCCATTCCCGGTCGGCAAGGCCGTGAACTACATCCTGCAAGCCGCCCGTGGCTTAGAGTTCGCTCACAGCAAGGGCGTGATCCATCGGGACATTAAGCCTGCCAACCTGTTGCTCGGCAACGACGGCGTGGTGAAGATTCTCGACATGGGCTTGGCCCGTATCGACAGCGACGGCCCTGCCCAAACCGAACTGACCGGCAGCGGCACGATTATGGGCACGGTCGATTACATGAGTCCCGAGCAGGCCCTCAACACCAAGCACGCCGATCATCGAGCCGACATTTATAGCCTGGGCATTTCGCTCTATTACCTGCTGGCGGGCAAATCCGCTTATGGCGGCGAAACGGCGATGGAAAAGCTGATGGCCCATTCGACCCAGCCGATTCCGTCCTTGCAGGACGTGCAAACGACTGTCCCCAAGGGGCTCGATGCCGTCTTCAAGAAGATGGTGGCGAAGAAGATGGAAGATCGCTACCAGTCGATGGGAGAAGTGATCGAGGCTTTGGAAGACCTCGGGATTGGTGGTTCGGCTACGGTTCGCAAGGGCGAAGTTGCGAGCACCGTGGCTCTTTCTCCCGAACAGAAGAAGATGCTGGCTTCCCAGGCGAAGAAAAAGCCTCGGGGATCGATTACCGAGGTTGTGGCTTCGGAAAAGACGAAGCACCTGTTTCTCAAGATCATCGGTGGGTCGTTTGCCACGATCATCGCACCGATCTTGGTCGCATTCCTCATCCGATATGTGGAAAAGAAGGACGAACCGGCGAAACCGCCTGCTGCAAATGCTCCGGCGAACGTGCCACCTGTGGAAGTGGCAACCAATACGACTTCGCAGCCGATTGCTCATGTTGTGGATGATGGCTCCCCCAAACCGTTGGTCGCTCCCTTCGATGCCAAGCAAGCTCACGCTGGACAAGCCGCCTGGGCCAAGCATCTTGGCCGCTCGGTCGAACAAAAGAACCCTGTTGGCATGACGATGGTGCTGATCCCGCCCGGCGAGTTCCTGATGGGCAGCACCGATGAGCAGGTTGCTGCGGCCTTGAAGGCAGCCGAGGAAATCAAGGCCAGCCAAACCGAAAAGGACCGCATCCAAAAGGCCGAACGGCCGCAACATCAGGTTGTCATCAACAAGCCGTTTCTGATGAGCGCTACGGAAGTCACGATCGGTCAGTTCCGCAAGTTCGTTGAGACAAGCAAGTACGTCACCGAGGCCGAACAATACGGTTTCGGAGATTCCGCCGAAAAAGTTCTCAGCGACAAGGTTCCGGCCAAAAGTCGCGGCTTGAACTGGAAATCGCCCGGTTATGTCGTGACGGACGATTCGCCAGTGGCCCAAGTCACCTGGAACGATGCCTGTGCCTATTGTGCTTGGGTTAGCGAACAGGAGCAGCGGTCGCCTTGGTATCGCCCGGATGGCAAAGGTGGCTGGCTGATTGCCGCCCACGCCAACGGCTATCGGCTCCCGACCGAAGCCGAATGGGAGCATGCCTGCCGGGCCGGCACGACCACGCAGAATTCATTTGGGGACGATTACGCCGAACTGGAGCAGTTCGGCTGGTTCAACAAGAATGCCGGCGGCATGACAAAGCCAGTGGCCTTGAAGCTGCCGAACCCATTCGGCCTGTTTGATATTCACGGCAATCTGTACGAGTGGTGCCAGGATTTCTACGACGAAAAGTGGTACGAAAAGCCCCAGTCAAACGACCCAAAGGGCCCATCTTCCGGCTCCCTTCGCGTGCTCCGTGGCGGCAGCTGGTACAACTCCGCGTCCCTCTGTCGCAGCGCGTATCGCAACTCCTACACGCCGTCGTCCCGTAGCAACGCCATCGGCTTTCGAGGCGTGCGAGTAGCCGATGCCGCTTCTGAATCACGACTCGCCACGGGGACAGCCACCGTTCAGCCCAACCAGCCCTGGAACACACCGGCGTTCCAAGCGTGGATGAAAGAAGTTCAGGCGATGCCTGCCGAGAAGCAGATCGAAGCCGTCAGCAAGAAGCTGATCGAATCGAATCCAGGGTTTGATGGGAACGTGACGGGGCATGATGGGAATGGCATTCCCGTAATCGAGGGGGGCATGGTCACGGAGCTTGGATTTGTCACCGACAGCGTGAGGGACATCTCACCGGTACGGGCGTTAGCGGGATTGAAGACTCTGAGTTGTAGAGGCAGCGGTGTTGGTAAAGGCAAGCTATCCGACCTGTCGCCCTTGCAAGGGATGCCGCTGACGATCCTGAATTGCGCCGGCACTCGGGTGTCCGACTTATCGCCGCTTGAAGGGATGAAACTGACGGGCCTGACTTGCAACGGCACGCCGGTGTCTGATCTGACGCCAGTAAAGGGGATGCCGCTGTGGAAGCTGTATTGCTACAGCACGCCGGTGTCCGATTTGTCGCTCCTGCAAGGGATGAATTTGAATGGGATTCGCTTCACGCCCACGAACATCACCAAGGGAATGGACGTAATCCGTCAAATGAAGACTCTCAATACCATTGGGACCGATGGGACAAATAAATTCCCCCCCGAGGAGTTCTGGAAAAAATACGATGCTGGCGAGTTCGGCACACCTGCCGTCACCACTCAGCCTAATAAGCCCTGGAACACACCGGCGTTTCAAGCCTGGATGAAGGAAGTTCAAGCCCTGCCTGCCGAGAAGCAGGTCGAGGCCGTCAGCAAGAAGCTGATGGAATTGAATCCGGGGTTCGATGGGAAGTTGTATGACCAAAGTGAACGAGCTAATAGCACTGCACGGATCGAGAACGGCGTGGTTACGGAACTGGGAGTTATCACCGACAACCTGACCGACATTTCGCCGGTGCAGGCATTAGCTGGATTAAAGTGGCTAAATTGCAGTGGCAGCGGCAATGGCAAGGGTAAGCTATCCGATCTGTCACCGCTGCAAGGGATGCCACTGACTATTTTGAGTTTCAACAATACGAGAGTGTCCGACATCTCCGCACTCCGCGAAATGAAATTGATCACGCTCCAATGCAAAGAGACGCAGGTGTTCGACTTGAAGCCACTAGCAGGGATGCCGCTGACGTTCATCAATTGCTATGCAACTCCTGTAGCCGACTTGTCGCCTCTGCGAGCAATACCCCTGACGTTTCTGGATTGTTCCTATACGAAAGTAACAGACCTGACGCCCTTGAAAGGAATGAAACTGGCCGAACTAAGGTGCCATTCCTCTCAGATATCCGACCTGTCGCCACTGCAAGGGCTGCCGCTGACGACCCTGAATTGCAATGGCACACGGGTCTCGGATTTGTCAGCGCTCGCAGGAATGCCTCTAACAGCTTTGGGTTGCAGTTACACGCCAGTTTCTAACCTTTCGCCGCTGACAACGGTGACGACTCTTCGTGATTTGCGAGTCACAAAAACCAAAGTCACCGCAGCCGGTGTCGCCGCCTTGCAAAAAGCCCTGCCCAACTGCAAGATCGAGTGGGACGATCCGGCGAAACCAAAGACGCCTGAGCCTGCCGCTGCCGGCACGAAGTAGGTTGCTGGCTGCTCAAGATCGTTTTTAGGATGATCTTTGAGCTAAGCCACGGCCTGCATCTCATCGATGGGGTGAGTCTCATCACGGTTGCTTCTGATCCGCCGCTCGAACCTGCATCAGAGCCTCAGCAGCCTGATAAGCACTCTTCGCCATATTCGCCAGCTTGGATTGATCCATCTTGCAAAGCTGGCCGTTCTTATCTCTTTGACTTGAATTCGATGAATCGCTGCCCAGCATTGCAGCGATGATCTGACCGGCGAACCAATCTTTGAGCGTCATTCCTTGGCTGTGCGTATTATTCGTTCCGCTCTCTGAACGTTCCGCACCGGGGACAAACGGAAAGGCATAAGGAATCATGGTTTCCCTTCTACTGCCGCTTTGCGGCTATGATGGCCAGGGCAAGCCGTCGCTTTGGTCCTGGAAATGAATGACCAGAGACCTTGCCCGGCCAATTGAATGTACGTTAGAAATGCGCTTGCCTCGGGATGCTTTTGCTCGGCAATCCATGATTTGCGGCCTGTACGCCGAGCCAGAACCGGACAATCGCTCAACGTATGACGGGACTACCCAGTTTGTCGGCCGCCACGGCCTTCTCGATCTGCTTCAGAAAACGGATCGAAATGCCGAGCCTCGCCGCTCTTGATGCTCATCGCCACGGCACCGCCCCTGGATGATCCGACGAAGCCATCCGGCTGGTGCTTGTCGAACGCGGCTTGAAAGATGCGGACGGCTTCGGCGAAATCCTCATCGGGCAGCTTGCGGTTCAGGGATGGGATCGCCTTGACGATCAAGATGTTTCCCACCGTTCGAGAAGCAGCCGATTATTCCGGAGACGGCTCGGGCGTGCTTTGCTCCACTTCCCAAATGTACCCGGCTGCACTTGTCCGGGTGTTCCATTTCATCGCCAGATCACGGGAATCGAATGGGCCAGCCAGGATCATTTCAGATGAGGAACGCTTAGGCCGGGACTCGGCAGGGTCAATGATCTGCCATCTCGTACTGCTCCTCTGAAATCTTTCGCTGACGTACCACTTGCCTGGAACAGGAGTCACTTGCAGATAAGTCTTTGCCATGATCTTTTTCCTGGTTCTGGCTGGTCCGCTTTTCCCGAACAAATGCCAATTATAACCGATTACCCCATGATAGGCTTGGAAGGAAAGGGTTTTGGGACAATTTGACGTGCGCGAGAGGGCTGAGGATCGCCACGGTGCAAATGCAGCGCAATCAGAGGCGATATCGATGACCTTGGTAAGCTCGTTCGAGTTTTACGGCCAGATGGAACATTGAGCAGGCCACCTGGCAGGCAAACTAAGCAAATTCAAGCTTTCTCTGGAATAATAAGCAGCTATAATCTGGGTTAGCTAGGTATGTTCTGAACAACCCAACAAGAGAAAACTATCGTGGCAAAAAAATATCTGCGAGCGACTCCGATTCCTGGAAAATTTTATGTAAGCGAGAGCTGGAAGGCTGAGAAAAAGGGAGGAGACGGAATTCTCTCTCAGCATCAGCACGATAAACAGCTCGATCAAATGATCTTGGCAGGTCCCTACGATACACGTAATGAGGCCGAAAACTGGAACACTCACAACGCCAATGGACACGCCAGCATCTGGCAGCAGTAGCTAGGCACTCGTTAGCCTGCACTCGGCCTGTCGGTTGTTTTCTGGATTCATTTCGATTTCCAGCCCTTCGCCCCTTTTGAATCGCCACGAGTGGCGCAGTGCTGCCAGCCCCAGGTCCCGGGGCGTCCACAAGCGACGTGCTGACAAGTTGCGGCTGCCTCGATCACTGCTTGGTGGCATTGGCTGTGATCTTCATCGCCAGCATCACCCTATGCGTGAACCTCGTCCATCGGAATCGTTCGACCTCCATAACGGCGATGCCTGAAACAAAAAAGCCGACATGGAGGAACCCCAGCCAGGGCGGTCTTCCATGTCGGCTTGTGCATCTGATTTCAGGCAAGGGACATTACTCCATCGAAAGCCACGCCGGTTAATCGAGGAATTCATGCCCCGCCTCCCAATGCGAGAACCCGAGCACATTCGAGAGGACGCCGCCCGCAAATTGCGGAAGGCCCAGATCAGCGGCGAGTTCCGGGCGATCTTGGGCTGCCTGCTCGATGAAGTCTGGACGACCCCCAGGCTCGTCGAATTGCTTATCTCGCCGGAAGGCAAAATACTCGCTCGCCTGGAAGGCGAGGAGTATTTTGCGACTTTTCTCGGGAAGTCGGTGGAAGACTTGCTCAAGTACATCCGACGCGTCGTCAAGGTGGCCGGCCTTGATGGCGACGAAGCGGGCTACCTGGTGGCGAAGGTGGCTGAGATTAAGAGACTGAAGTAACGGAATTTTTTTCGGTTTTCGACGTTTACTCCAATCGGGATCAGGGTGAATCGCCAGCGTATCTTGCGGACCAACATCCGAAGGGACTGATCCGGTCGGGCATCCAGCCTGGGGAAAAGCTGCGGCCTCGATGGAGAGGGCCGAACGCAAACAGCGTGGCCGAAGACCGTAAGTTGACGCTGAAATGGAGCCAGACCGAGAACATTCGTCGGTCGGCAAGGCTGCCGGGCTGGGGAATCAGTTCGCCCGTCGTCTAATAGCGTCAGGCATTCATGACCACGATCAGGCCGTCGTAGACAATAATTCGGCCAATAGCTTCATAAGGGTGGCGTGCTCCACTGGTTTGACCAGGTGGCCATTGAATCCTGCCTCATCCGATTTTCGGCGGTCCTCTTCCTGACCCCAGCCGGTTAAGGCGACCAGTACCATCACCTTGCCCCAGGGTTGTTCTCGAATCTTTCGGGCTACTTCATAGCCATTCAGCTTCGGCAAGCCAATATCGAGCAGCACCACGTCAGGCCGGAACCTCCCCGCTACTTCCACCGCCTCTAAGCCGTCATAAGCGGTGTATGTCTCGTTGCCGGTAAGTTTCAACAACGTCGCTAGCGTTGTAGCTGAGTCCCGATTGTCATCGACAACGAGGATACGACGGAGGGTCATAGGCGTCGATTCGCTGACGGTAGGCGCAGGTGGAAGTTCCATGTTGTCGACGAGGATGGGCAGACGCACGATGAACTCACTCCCCTTGCCCGGTCCTTCGCTGAACGCATCACCTGAACCGCCGTGCATTTCGACCATCCGCTTCACCAGCGTCAGGCCGATGCCGAGTCCACCTTGCGACCGTTCCAACGACCGATCCATCTGCAGTGAACATCTCGAAAATTTTGGGCAACATGTCGGGCGGAATGCCTATACCGGTATCTTTCATCGAAACTTCCACATTACTGCCCTGCCGTTCGGCAGTCAGCGAAATATGGCCTCCCTGTCTCGGTGTACTTGGCGGCATTGTTCAGCAAGTTGGTGAACGCTTGGGCCAACCGGATCGGATCGGCATGCACGGTAGACTGGCTGCGGCGGAAGTCTGACCGTGACGTTCGTGTTGCCACTCTCCAGAGCAGGGCGGCTGGTTTCCACGGCGTTGATCCAATAACCTTCGCCAATTCGACCTGCTCCATGACGAAGATCCATTTTACCCCGGCTGATGCGGCTCACGTCGAGCAAGTCATCTACCAGCCGGACCATTTGCGCCGATTTGACGCTCCATCATGCTCCGTGCCTGATTGAACTGCCTCTCCATTTCCTTGCATGAACCGCATGATTTGCAGGGCATTGCGAATCGGGGCCAGGGGATTGCGAAGTTCGTGAGCCAGCGTCGCCAAGAACTCGTTCTTGCGGTGGTCGGCCTCGGACAATTTGGCGGCCACCTCCCGCAACTCATCTGACGTCTGTTTTTGCTCATGAATGTCGGTGTTCGAGCCGACCCACATCAAAACTATGCCATCAGCATTTTTCAACGACTTCGCACGACTGATGTGCCAGCGGTACTCGCCATCGGCACGCCGAAACCGATGCTCAAACTGTGAACGGCTCCCCAGTGTCGATGGACTGCTGCCAAACAAGGACGTTCACGGCCAGGTCGTCGGGATGAATGAACTGCATCCAGCCCCAATTCTTGATTTGCTCGAATGACAGGCCGGTAAACTCGGTCCAGATCGGGTTAAAGTAGTCCAACTCGCCGTTGGGGCTGGCCGTGAAGATTTTCTGCGGCATCGAGTCCATGACGAACCGCAACCGTT
Organism: uncultured Planctomycetia bacterium; assembly: GCA_963807715.1. GTDB lineage: Bacteria > Planctomycetota > Planctomycetia > Pirellulales > PALSA-1355 > CAWECK01. The sequence continues at coordinate 49,401 of CAWECK010000001.1, read as the reverse complement.
GTTCGCTTCGCTCCAACCTGAGTTCGCCTCTCGACTTTCGGTCACGTCTCGGAATACCAGAACGCAGCCGACGATTTCACCTTGTTTGCATCGGATCGGAGCCGCACTATCATCAATCGGTCGCTCCATGCCGTCTTTGGCGATGAGGATGGTATGATTCGCCAGACCAACGATGATGCCCTCCTTCAACGACCTCTTTGCAGGATTCTCGACAGGCTGACGAGTTTTCTCGTTCACGATGCGCAAGACCGCATCCAAGGGTTGTCCCGTTGCTTCGTCGTTCGTCCAACCAGTCAGCGATTCGGCCACTGCGTTCATGTTCGTGATGCGGCCAGCGTTATCGGTGGTCATGACTGCATCTCCGATGCTGGCGAGCGTGGTCCGCAATCGCTCTCGTTGCTCGGCAATGACGGCGACAGCTTTGATACGAGCGGCAAGATAGTGGTGCAACACGACCAGGAATGCCGCGACTGCCGCTAATCCCGATAGACCACTTAGCAACCCGGCAAAGATCGCAGTTCGGTAGGTCTTCTCGGACTTCTGCGACCGATCCCGCAGAAGGTCTTGTTCATGCTGGATCATCTCACGAATGACGATACGCAAGGCATCCATTTCGTTCTTGCCACGGTCGGTCAAGACAACTTGCTGAGCGGAATCGAAACCGTCGTTCTTGCGCAAGGCGATGGTCTGTGCAAGTTCTTTCAACTTGGCGGAAATATGTTCTCGCATTTGGGGGAAGAAGGCTTGCTGCCGGGGGTTGTCGGAGGTCAACCGCTCTAGCTCATCTACTTGGCTGTCGATGGCAACGACAGCGGCGTTGTACGGCTCAAGGTAGCGGGATTCGCCGGTGATGAGGTAGCCCCGCTGCCCCGTCTCGGCATTCGTCGCCAGCGACAGAACATGCTCAAGGCCGGTCATCACTTCATGAGTGTGAGCCACCCAAGAGGCATCCTCGTTCAGTTGTCGAGTATTGCGGAACATCAAGACGAGGTTCACGATCAATACGACGATCACCATGACCGCCCCGACAACGAGCAACGACGAAGAGTTTCGGCTTGTAGGCGTGGTCAGCGGCATACTACTTGAATCCAGCTAGGCAGCAATATTTACGGGATGCTTGTCCGGTTTCTTGACGAGAGCAGCAATCCCGAACGCCATCGCGGCTTTCAAGGTTACCAAATCTTACCATCATGTGGCGGTAGTCGGCTAAGGAACTAAGCCAGAACCGCCTGGCTTACCTGCTTCAGAAAGAACACCGGCACCGTGCCCAAGAGGACGACCGCGCCGATTGGCCGAAGTGTCTGAGCAGCCTAGCAATCCCACTAAGTGGCCTGTTCTCAAAACGTCGTCACAAGTGGCCAAACAAGAGGTCGTGCCGTAACTGTATTATGCAAATGGCACCGGTTAATTGGCGTTCTCTTGCACCGGTGAACAGAAAACCGGATGGCTGCGGAAAAGTTTGCCAAATCTCCGCATTTCATCGAGACAAGATGCTGTCAAGGCGGAGTCGGCTCGGCACAAAAAAGAAACCCTTTGCAGGGAGGAGTGACTGCAAAGGGTTCGGGAGGCAAAAAGTCTGACAGGGGGTGCCAGACGAAGGACCTGTAGTTCCTTATCGGCATACATCAGCCGCCCGGTGTTGGACGCCAGACCGAGGCGGAATAGATTGCCGATTCCCTGCATTGCCGCAAGCGCCGGCACGGCTTGAGCCGAAGGAATCCTTGATCTCTATCTGATCGAGGCCGGCGAAGAAATGGCGTTTGTTTCTTGCGCAAAAAAACGGACGTAGCCTCTGGCAGTTAGTCCCTGGAACGGGGCTTCACGGACTGCACGGGCTACGTCCATCGAACTGCATTATCCGTTCTGCCCGTTGCCGAGGCAAGTAGCTCAGCGAATATTTTTCTACTTGCAGTGGGCAGCGAACGAAGTCGATCTGCGTGTCATGACGCCCATAATGTTGCCGTACTTTCTGATCGCTTGCTTTTCGTGCCGATCCTCCCGCATTCGCGATACCTAGTGTAGTGCTTCACTGTTTCGGGAACTTATTTGGTTGCTTGTGCGTCGAAGGGTTCATCAGGAGGATGAACCTATGCGGATCGCACCAGCCATTGTAGTTTCGGAGGAAGATCGCCGGACCTTGCAGCGCTGGTCGCGAGGCCGCAGCACGGCGGCGCGACTCGTGCTGCGAGCCAAGATCGTTTTGCTGGCCGCTGCCGGCAAGTTGAACAAGGACATTGCCACCGAGTTGAAGACGGGCATGAAGACCGTGTGCCAATGGCGGAGTCGCTTTGCCAAGCAGGGGCTGGCAGGCATCGAGAAGGACGCCCCGCGTGGTGCTAAGCCGGCCAGCACCACCGCGGGCTGGCTGCGGAGATCGTTCGTAAGACCACGACAGAAAAGCCACCGGCCGCGACACATTGGAGTACGCGTACGCTGGCCGAAGAATTGGACACGTCGCCGTCGATGGTTCAGCGCGTTTGGAAAGCCCACGGCCTGCAACCGCATCGCACCAAGACGTTCAAGCTGTCGAACGATCCGCAGTTTGCCGAAAAGCTGATCGATGTCGTGGGCTTGTACCTGAACCCGCCGGAGCATGCGATTGTCCTCTGCGTCGACGAGAAGAGTCAGATTCAGGCCCTGGATCGCACCCAGAAGAGTTTGCCGATTTATCCGGGCCGCCTGGGGACGATGACCCACGACTACAAGCGAAACGGCACCACGACGCTGTTTGCGGCGCTCAACGTGGTGGAAGGAATTGTCATCGAAGCATGTATGTCTCGGCATCGACATCAGGAGTGGATCAAGTTTCTGAAACACATCGACACCGCGACTGACCCGGCAGCTCAACTGCATTTGATTGCCGACAACTATGCAACCCACAAGCACCCCAAGGTGCGACGATGGCTGGCGCGCCATCCGCGATTTCATATGCACTTCACACCGACCAGCAGCTCTTGGCTTAACCTGGTGGAACGCTGGTTTCGCGATCTCACGCAGAAGCGGTTGCGGCGCGGCACGTTCACCAGCGTCCGTCAACTGCAGGAGGCCATTTTCGAGTACGTCGAGCATCACAACGACCGGACTAAAGGTTACCTCTGGAAGGCCCTGCCCGATGCAATCCTGGCCAAAGTTCGCCGCGCCCGAGCCGTTCTCGATAACTCCCCAACAACTTGAAGCACTACACTAGCAGGCCCAGGAGGTGTCTGTGTGTGTGACGACGATTTTTTGAGTTCCAGCTCGCAACTCGAAGGACTGCTGGACCTTAGCACCGTGGTCGGCTTGCCTGCAATGACGACCACCCGTAATGGCGTCAGGAATCGGGTTGGCTAGAACTTCGGGGAGGCAACCATCGCTTGCTCGCATCGTGGGCCCGATCCTACTGCCAAAGGTTATGCCGGAGCATGAGTTCGCTATTCTTCGCCCGATCCGTGCGGTGGGCTTCCCTGGCTGCCAACACCGTGCAGAAATGCTAGACTGATCGAAGATGCGTTCACGACCACACACAGAGGCGTGTCGCAATGCGGCTAAGGGAACGGACGAAGTTATGAACCTCCTAAATTGGTTCACGAGAATACCGAGCTACGACAGTGACACTGTTCTCAGCGATGTAATCTGGTTGACCAAGCTGGCGAAGTTCAATGGAATCTCGCAAGCGATTTCTCACAGCATTGCCGATCCAAATGGGCCGGATGCCATCATCGTGGTCGCACATTTCCGGGACTGTCTCGACGAACTTCAGAAGATCGTTAGCAATGCTTCAGAATCTAAGCCGGTAACGGTTGTCAACGCAGAGAGTCTGAGAAATGCCAAAGTAATCGGTGATTTTCACACCATCCAAATTGTGGTCGGGGAACGGCACCTGCTTATGTCGCACGACGAGGTCGTCCTTGAGTTCGCCAACAGTCTACCTTACCGCTGCATTATCGTGCATCACGTCTCGATCGAAGACCCGATAATGCATGCGTTCGCCGGAGAATGGATTGAAAACGTTCTCAAACGCTTCGAAATCTCCGAGGAGGAATTCATTGAAAGCAAGATGGTGGCTCCACGATTTAGAGCCGCCCAAAAGAAAATCGGCGGTCAGTGCTTGAGGGATTTGCCCGCCGATTCTGCCGAGGCCTGGATGGAACTCAATTGCCCCACAATGCGGCCCAAAGGGCAATGGTAACCGGCTCGTATTCGCATGAAAGCTGATTGAGCTACGCCGCTTGCTTGGCGGCCTCGCCCTCATGGTTCGCATTCAACTTGATGATTTTGAGCAGCTCTCCTGAGTCGGCGACAAATCTCACCTGCTCCGCATCCACCAGCCAGATTGCGGCAACGCCCTCGAAGTTAAACTGGCAGCCAACATAGAAGCGATCCTTTGTCAGCAACCGCTCTCCTGCCGGCTTGATGTCACCGAGGCCCAGATCATGTAGGGTCGTGGCAATCAGTTGTCGAACGTCGCTGACTTTCATAGCTGGGGTGACTCCAGATTGTGTGGTGGTTGGGCAGGCTATTTCTCAGCGGTAAGGGTCGTGCGGCCTGTTGCAACCACGGAGTGCGGCAGCCTAGCTTGCCAATTCTCCGCATTCTTGTCGAGACAAGATACTGGCAACTCGGAGTTGGTTCAGAAAAAAAGAGAACCCTTTGCAGGGAGGCTACCGCTGCAAAGGGTTCGGGGGGGGTCACAAAGTCTGGCCGGGAGGCTCCAAGCGAATGACCTGTAGTTCCTTCATCGGCTACCATGAGCCGCCCGGTCCTGGACGCCAGGCCGAGGCGGAATAGATTGCCAGTTCTCTGCAATGCCCCAAGCGCCAGCACTGCTTGATACGGCTGAACGTCTGTCTTTCGTCTCGAGGCCATCCGGTTCAAAGATGATCCAACCCGCCATCGGTTGCCCGGTCACGTCGAATTCCCGGACGTGATCTTGCTTAAAAAACCGTGATGGCTTGCTTTCTGCAGGCCCATTCTGTGGCAAACCGTCGCTGAGTTATCGGGATTTGCTGTCAGTTATCTTACTGGATAAAATCCGGGGTTGTTTAAAAAATGACCAAACGGCCTTGGGCATTCAATAGGACTAATCTCAAATGAATCCAGCAACGTCACGTTGTCCGAAGTGTCAAGGCGAGATGGTCCAGGGCTTCGTATTGGACAACTTCCACGGGGGCAGACTGGTGAGTCAATGGGCAGAAAAATCCTTTTGGTTCAAAACCAAGATGCCTGTGGACAATCTGATTACCATCGGCATATTCCGCTGCAACTCCTGCGGCTTCCTCGAATCATACGCTCGTGAAGAATTTGCGGCTCAGTAAGTTCAGCAGGTCACGTTCATCAGGCAGCCCATCGCCGAAAACATGCCGGTTTTCGGCGATTGGCTTGCATATTTGGCCGATTTGCCGACAATTGCGGACAATATGGGGCAGTTCCAACATCAACAGAAGGGATTCGAGCGATGGCTACTGCGACAGCGAAAGCACCGAAGCACATGACCAAGTCGGAGGTCGTCCTGGCCTTGGCCGAGAAGACCGAACTCACCAAGAAGCAGGTCAGCACCGTGTTCGAGGAACTGGCCGCTTTGGTAGCCAAGAACATCGGCAAAAAGGGACCGGGCGTGTTCGTCGTTCCCGGCCTGGCGAAGATCAAGGTGATCCGCAAACCGGCGACCAAGGCCCGCAAGGGAATCAACCCATTCACCAAGGAAGAAACGATCTTCAAAGCCAAACCGGCTCGTAACGTGGTCAAGATTCAGGCGGTCAAAGCCGTGAAAGACATGGTCTGAGAACCGTGCCCAAATTCAACAAGCCTCTCGGCCAACATTCGGTCGAGAGGCTTTTTTTGTTGTGCCGTGTCGTGGAATCTATGAGCAAGTTCGGGCCATACGATCACCACCTTCGGCCGTGTGAATCGACTGGCTCTCGACGATGGCACAAATCACCTGGAACGATGCGTGTGCCTTTTGTGCCTGGCTCAGCGAACAAGAGCAGCGAATGCCTTGGTATCGCCCGGATGGCAAAGGCGGCTGGCTGATTTCCGCCCAGGCCAACGGCTACCGTCTACCGACTCTCGCGGAATGGGAGCCTTCCGTGAGAGTCGTCCGTATTATTGCCCGATGCCGCGTCTGCATCGCCAACAAGCGCGGATGAGCCACACGACTCGCCACGGCAAGGTTTGGAACCAAGTCCAAGTCACTCGCGTTCTCCAGCGAACAACCTGAGAACGCAGGGCGGCCGCCGAACAAAGAACCCCGCTCCGGAGGACCGCAGCGGGGCTCTTTGATTCGAGGGGCCGGCTATTGGAATTACTTGGGGGCGGGATTCTTATCGTCGCGAATCAACGTGCTGTTGGCGTTCTCTTCCTGATTTAGCTGCTTCTTTTCCGCCGCCGTCAGGTGCCCGCCGTTGGCCTTCACGTCGGTATGTTCCTGTTGTTTGATGGCGTTGTCGTTCGCTTCCAGTTGCTTCGCCTGCGTCGGGGTGAGCTTGCCGCTCTTTAGCCCTTCATTGATGCGGAACCGCTGATCCGCGACCCTCTTATTGACCTCGTTGCGGCGAGAATGCTGTCTGGCGAACCTGCTCCACCTGGCACCTGTGGGATTACCCGGGTTTGCTGCCTGGACGAGTGCCGCGGGGGCCAGCAAAACGACCGCCGCCAAAATCATCTTAACCATTTGTGATCGCATAATGTCTCCTTTGCAAGAACCCTGACCTACCAGTGCTGGTTCCGCCTGGAAACCTATTCCGGACTGCGCTGGCCTGCAAGGTTCGTGTTGATGGAAGATTTAACCCCGCCTGCCGCGTTGGCGACCGCGCATTTCCCAATCTGACGAGGAAGTAATAATACTTGCCCGCAAAAACCAAAAGCGGATGGCGGCGTCCAGGGCCTTGCGAGCTTCGGCCGGTAAACTCAAAGTCGCGCGGGCGAAAAAGGCCTGACCGACCGCGTGGCAGATGTCTTTCAGACTGTGGTAGGAGTCGTTGGTTTTGCGTACCATTTTGGCTCCCTGTACTGCGTCAACTCTCCACTGTCGGAAGCGCTTTGTAACTGCTTGCAAAGCTGAAACGACCGGCTAAAATGCCGTCTTCACTTGAATCTCTTAGGCTTAGAAGAAGTGGCGTACGGCTGCGTTCGCAAGGCAGAGGTCGAGGGTTCGACTCCCTTCCGCTCAACTCGCGCAACCCGTTGGCAGCGATTGTCAGCGGGTTGTTTCTTTTGAAGGTCGAACGAGTTGCGGCGGTGTTCCGACGGTCGCTGGGTTGCAGGTTCCGGTCGGCCGTTGTGCCCGGAAATGACGGGGATTTATTCGATTTGTCAGAAGTTGGTACAAGCGCTTACCCCGGCAATTGGAAGTGGCAGGCTCTACGATGAATCTACTCATCACCATCGGCGCGCTCCTGTTTCTAATGATCGTTGCGTATCGCGGCTTTAGCGTGATTCTGTTTGCGCCGGTCGCGGCCCTGCTGGCTGTCTTGTTGACCGATCCGGTCGCGGTTCCGCCCTTGTTCACTGGCCTGTTTATGGAAAAGTTGGTCGGCTTTATAAAGCTTTATCTGCCGGTCTTTCTGCTGGGGGCCATCTTCGGCAAACTGATTGAGATTTCCGGCTTTTCGAGCGCCCTGGTCGCTACGGTCATTCGAGTCGTGGGAGCCGGAGCGCGCCATGCTTTCGATCGTCTTCGTCAGTGCGCTGCTGACCTACGGCGGAGTCTCGCTTGTTTGTCGTCGTCTTCGCCGTCTATCCCTTTGCCGCCGAAATGTTCCGGCAGAGCGATATTCCCAAGCGGCTCATTCCGGGAACCATCGCGCTGGGCGCGTTCAGCTTTACCATGGACGCGCTGCCCGGTTCGCCGCAGATCCAAAATATTATTCCCACGACGTTCTTCAAAACGACCACCTGGGCAGCTCCCGGGCTGGGAGTGATCGGATCCGTTTTCGTGCTGGCCGCGGGCCTGACATATTTGGACTGGCGTCGGCGGCGGGCGGCTGCCGCAGGCGAGGGTTACGGCGCCGGTCACGGCCATGAGCCTGTGATATCGCCGGCTGAGACTTCGCCGGCTGAGACTTCAGGGATTGGGCCGTCGGCCTCCTTCCTTGTCGCGCTCGCGCCGCTCGTTGTCGTCGGCGCGGCCAATTGCGCTCTCACCTATGTAATCCCGCGACTTTATGGAGAGACGAATGAGACGCTGTTGGCGGGTATGAAGAGTCCGATCGTTACGCAGATCGCCAGCGTGACGGCTATCTGGGCCGTCGAAGGAGCCCTTTTGCTGGGCATTTTTACCGTCTTTGTCTCCGCTTCTTCCACGGTGGCCGGCAAGTTTGCCGAAGGCTCGAAAGCCGCCATTGCCGGAGCGCTGCTGGCTGCCACCAACACGGCGGCGGAATATGGTTTTGGCGCGGTCATCGCCGCGCTTCCCGGCTTTCGTGGTGATTCGCGACGGGCTGAAGCTGATTCCCAATCCGCTCGTCAACGAAGCGGTCACCGTGACGACACTCGCCGGAATCACGGGCTCCGCCTCGGGCGGCTTGAGCATCGCGCTGGCCAGCATGGCCGACCAATTTATTTCCGCCGCCCAGGCTGCCGGCATTCCGCTGGAGGTATTGCATCGCGTGGCGGCCATGGCGAGCGGGGGCATGGATACCTTGCCTCACAACGGAGCCGTCATCACGCTGCTGGCGGTCACGGGCCTGACTCATCGTCAATCGTACGGCGATATTTTTGCCATTACCTGCATCAAGACGCTGGCGGTATTCGTCGTGATCGGCTGCTATTATGCGACCGGCATCGTCTGATCGAGAGCCTCGGCGGAATTCCCGGCCGGCGAGTTGATCGTGCCCAACGGTCCGGCTATGCTGACGAGCGATCCCCCTCCCAGCACGCCTTCCCTTCCCCAGTTGCATCGAGGAGTCCCCGCCATGCGCATGTCGCTTGTGATTGGCCTTTACGTGGTCGCCGTTGAAATTTGCCTGTTACCGGCCGCGGAGCCGGCTCCTCCGGTCTTCAAGGCCGGATTCGCCGATCGCGACATCACGCCCGAGATCGGCATGGAACAACCGGGCGGCTATGGAAAATCGTATCACCGCACGCTGCACGATGCCTGCAAGGTGCGAGCCGCCGTGTTCGACGACGGCCAATCGCGGCGTGGCGATCGTGGGCATCGACGCGCTGTTCGTGCATCGCCAAACGGTGCTGGCCGTGCGCCAGGCAGATCGAAAAGCAGTGCGGCATTCCGGCCGACTCGGTCCTGATCAGCGCTTCGCATTCGCATTCTTCCGGCCCGACTGGCGTGGCTCCTGCCCGGCGAGTTCGATTTCGCCTCGCCGCTGGTCCAATCGTTGGCCTATGAGAAGTCGACCTGCGCCAACGCCAAGTACCTGGCCCACGTCGAGCACCAGATCGTCGACGCCGTGTGCGCGGCCGATCGCGGCCGCGTCGACGCTCGCGCGGGCGTGGGCCGGGCATCGAAGACCAAGTCGCGTTCAATCGCCGTTTTCGCATGCGCGAGCGGCTTGACGGCCACGCATCCGGGCCAGGGCAATCCCGACATCGTCGAACCGGCCGGCCCGGTCGATCCGGAGGTCGGCGTGCTGGGAGCCTGGGACCCGAGCGGCAAGCTGCTGGGTTGCATCGTCAATTTCGCCTGCCATGCCACGACCAGCCCGGGCGGAATTTCGGCCAACTATATCTACGACCTGGAAAAGGCGATCCGCGGCTACTTCGGCCAGGACGCGGTCGTCGTCTTTCTGCCGGGAGCCAGCGGCGACATCACGCAAGTCGACAACCTCAGCCCCCTGGCGCCAATCGCTCGGCCGAGGACTGGTGCCGCTACGTGGGCGGGCGCGTCGGAGCCGAAGCGGTCAAGGTGCTGCTGACGATCGAGCCCGGGCCCGCTGGTGCCGGTGAAGTCGATCAGCAAACTCTTGCAGATCAAGCGCCGCGTGCCCGAGCGCCGCAGCGCGTGCGACGAGTCGCTGGAGACTGGTGGCGCAAGATCCGAAGAAGGTCGACGCAACCCAGTGGACATTCGCCAAGGAGATCGTGCTGCTCGATGCGCTGCTCTCGAAAGAACCGGTGGCCGAAGTCGAGGTGCAGGCCGTGCAGATCGGGCCGGCCGTGTTCCTCAGCGATCCGGCCGAATATTTCTGCCAGTTCGGCCTCGACATCAAGGCCGGCAGCAAGTTTCCCTTCACCTTCCCGGTCGAATTGGCCAACGGCTGCGTCGGCTATGTGCCGACCGAAGAAGCGCTCGGCCCGCGCGGCGGCGGCTACGAAACGCGTCTGACGAGTTACAGCAATCTGGAACCGACGGCCGGCCGCCAGATGGTCGATGCCGCGCTCGAACTGGCGGCAAGCTTGGAGCCGGGGAGCGTGCCGACGCGTGCCAAGCGGCCCCCTTCAGCAAAGGGCCGTGGAGCTACGGCGACGTTCCGCCGGAGTTGAACTGAGACGCAGGGGCCGGCTGCTGCTACTCCAAATCTCGGGCAAGAGAGAGCGACATGATGACGCATACATTCAGTATTTGCGCGGCGCTGGGCCTGCTGGGCCTCGCCGCGGCCGTGTGTCGGGGCGAATCGCTCGTGCTGCGATTACGCGACCAAACCGAGGTCACCGCGCGACACCGGGCAATTTCACGTGCGCGAGCGGAGCGAAACCTGGGATCCGCGGGCGACGGCCGTCATTGTGTGCGATGTTTGGGACTATCATCATTCCATCAACGCCGTGCGTCGCATGGAAGAATTCGGCCCGCGCATCAATGCCGTCGTCTCTCGGGCGCGGCAGTTGGGAGCGACGATCATTCATGCGCCGAGCGATTGCATGCCCGCCTATGCCGATCATCCGGCGCGTTCACGCAGCCTGGCCGTGGCGCGTGCGAAGAATCTGCCAGCCGACGTCGAAGGATGGTGTTCGCTGGTTCCGGGCGAGCGACGGGCCGTCTATCCGATCGATCAATCAGATGGCGGCGAAGACGACGACCCGCAAGAACACGCCGCCTGGGCCGCAAAGTTGAAGTCGCTGGGCCGCAATCCCGGCATGCCTTGGCAGCGTCAGTCGGACATGATCGAAATCGACCCGGCGACCGATTATCTCAGCGATCGGGGAGACGAAGTCTGGAACATCCTCGAAGCATGCGGGATTCAACACGTGATTCTCACGGGCGTCCACGTGAACATGTGCGTCTTGGGGCGTCCCTTCGGATTGCGGCGCATGGTTCTGGGAGGCAAGCAGGTCGTGCTGCTGCGCGACGTGACCGACGCCATGTACAACCCGGCGAGTTGGCCCTACGTCAATCATTTCACGGGCAACGAGCGCGTTATCGAGCACGTCGAACGGTATGTCTGTCCGACGATCAGCAGCGATCAGATTCTCGGCGGCCGGCCATTTCGCTTTTCCGCCGACCGGCGGCCTCACGTGGCAATCGTGATTGCCGAAGAAGGCTACGGCACCGTGCGCACGCTTCCCGACTTTGCCACGCGCCATCTGGGCCGCGACTTTCGCGTCAGTTATGTGTTTGCCCGGGCCGACGATCCCCACGAGTTGCCGGGGCTCGACGTCTTGAACGAAGCCGACCTCGCGCTGCTGAGCGTCCGACGCCGGGCGCTGCGGCCCGAGGCGATGGCGATCGTCCGCCGCTTCGTCGCCGCGGGCAAGCCGGTTCTCGGCCTGCGCACGGCGAGTCACGCGTTTGCCTTGCGCGAGCCGGTGCCTCCGCTGGGCTGCGAAACCTGGCCCGATTTCGACGCGCAGGTTTTCGGCGGCCATTTTGACGGACATTCGCCGTCGAAAGCGCCGGCGACGATCGGCTTGACGGCCGCGGCGGTTGAACATCCGCTGTCGGTCGGCCTGCCGCGCGAGCCGCTGCGCCGAGCGGGTGGCCTTTATCGGTTCACTGCACTGTCGCCACGGGCGACCGTGCTTTGGGAAGGGGAACAAGAGGACTATCGCGAGCCGATTGCCTGGACCTTCACGCGGGCCGACGGCGGCCGGTCGTTCTACACGTCGCTGGGGGAATCGATCGATTTCGAGAATCCGGCCTTTCAGCGGCTGCTGTGCAGCGCGGTGTATTGGTCGGCAGACCGGTCGATTCCGCAAATACTGCCGATACTCAGCCCGCGAGAACAGCTCGAATCTCATTGGTCGAATGTCGACGTTCCGGGTGCGGTTGATTCGCAAACGCATGCGGGCCTGAAAGGTTACGAAGGGCCGGCATGGTATCGCTGCGTGGTGCGCGTGCCCTCGTCGTGGCGCGGCGGGCCTGTAACCCTGAGCCTGCCAGGCAACGGGGTAACGAGCGAGGTCTGGCTCAACGGAGCGCCGCTGCCCGCGAACGCTGGCACCCTGCTACACGGCAGTCCGACCCGGCACTTCGAAGTTCCCGCCGCGGCCCTGTTGCCGGGGGACGCAAACCTGATCGTGGTCCGACGAGGGGAGAGGAGCGCCGACGGCATTTCTTCGGTCCCCGCTGCAGCCAGTTTTTCTTCGGCCCCCGCACTGCGGCGCGGCGAAGAGACGATTTCCCTGGCCGGTCGCTGGCAGTTCCGCATTGGCGACGACCGCGGCTGGTCGAACATGCCGCTGCCGGCGAAGTTCGGGGCCTCGGCCGATGTGGTGATCGAAGACGCGCTAATTCAACGAGAAAGTCGAGCCCGGTTCCATAGTCACATCCTCCCATCACGGCCCCTATTCCGTGAAGCGCAGGTAATAGCCGTCCGGAGAGAGGACGCGAAAATCTCGGACGCCCCACGGTTGCTTCGCAATACCGCTGGTGATCCGCCAGCCAAACTTCACGGCCGCCGCATGGGTCAGGTCGAGGTCGGCCACCACGAGCCCGATTTCGAGTCCCGCAATGCGATTGGCGGGCTTTTCACGCACTCGGTTGGAACCGTTCAGTAAAAGTTCCCCGTGCTCCGTTTGCAGGATCGCAAAATTCTCTTCCTTGCGGACAAGCTTGAATCCAGCCACGTCTTGAAAGAACGCGATGTTGCCGGCAAAGTCGGAGGCGGTCAGCTCCAGAAAGAGAAAACCGGGCTCCCGCAGGCGTTTCCCTGCTTGCGCGGCAGGCTCCTGAGTGGATGCCTGTTTCTTGGGTTCGGAGGGTTCTTGCGATGATCCGCAATAGGGAAAGAGCAAAAACAACAACATCAGAAGAGCAAATCGAAACCGCATGTCGAACCTCGCGAGTTTGAGCCTGCCATGCTTCCATGAGCCCGCAGCGCAAGCAAGGGTCAACCCCATCGGTCCCTTGCTTGCGCTGCGGGCTGCTTTTTCTGAATGCCGCTACCGTTTTCGCTACGCCATCAGCCCGCGAATCGGCTCAGCTTCGATCACGCCGGTCAGCTTTTGATTCAGGCCGCCGTAGAAGTAGCTCAGCTTGTGATGGTCGAGGCCCATCAGGTGCAAGAGCGTGGCGTGCAGGTCGCGGATGTGATGGCGATTGACGACCGCCTCGTGCCCCACCTCGTCGGTCTCGCCGTAGCTGGTGCCCGCCTTCACGCCGCCGCCGGCCAGCCAATAGGTAAAGCCCTTGGGGTTGTGGTCGCGGCCGTCGCCGGCGCCTTGCACGACCGGCTGGCGGCCGAACTCGCCGCCCCAGACGACGAGCGTCTCGTCCAGCAGGCCGCGCCGTTTGAGATCGGTCGAGCAGGCCGGCGATCGGCTTGTCGATCTCCGGGCAGTGGATCTTCAGGTTCTCTTCCACGCCGTTGTGGGCATCCCAGTTCTGCTGCTGATGGCCGCCGCCGTGATAGATCTGGATGAACCGCACGCCGCGCTCCACCAGCCGCCGCGCGATCAGGCATTGCCGGGCGAACGGCGCCGGCCCGACGGCCAGCGGATGATCGGCGGCCGGATCGTTCAGGCCGTACAGCTTCCTTGGTCTGCTCGTCCTCGCTCGGTCAGGTCGAGCGCCTCGGGGGCGGTGGTTTGCAATTGGAACGCCAATTCGTAGCTGGCGATGCGGGCCTGCAGTTCGCTGTAGCCGGGACGCGTCTGCCAGATGTTCGGCGTTCAGGGCGTTGGCCGTGCTGATCTGGTCGCGCTGCATCTGCGGGCGTCACGCCCGAGGCCGACGCCAGGTTCAAGATCGGCTGGCCGCTGGAGCGGAACACGGTTCCCTGGTACGCGGCCGGCATGAAGCCGCTCGACCAGTTGGCCGCGCCGCTGATCGGCCCGCCGCGCGGGTCGAGCATCACCACGTAGCCCGGCAGGTTCTGGTTCTCGCTTCCCAGGCCATAGCCGAACCACGAGCCGATCGACGGAAAGCCCTGGATGATGCGGCCGCTGTTCATCTGCAGCATGGCCGAGCCGTGGGCGAACGAGTCGGAATACAGCGACTTGATGACGGCCAGCTTGTCCATGTGCTGGGCAATGTGCGGCAAGGCGTCGGAGCACCACTGGCCCGACTCGCCGTACTGGGCGAACTTGCGTTTGCTGGCCAGCAGCTTCGAGGGCCGCACGTCGCGGCGGCGGATTTCCATCTCGATCGTCTGGCCGTCGCGCTTCTGCAGCTCGGGCTTGTAGTCGAACAAGTCCATCTGCGACGGGCCGCCGTACATGAACAGGAAGATGCAGCTCTTGGCCTTGGCCGGAAAATGTTGCGGCTTGGGGGCCAGCAGGTTGGACGACGGCGCGATCGGCTCGGAGCCGCGTAGCCGTGGCGGGCGAAGAAGCCGTCGCGGTCGAGCATTGCCGGCCAGCGCCACGCCGGCGAACCCGCCGCCGATTTGCCACAGAAACTCGCGACGCGAGCCCGTACAGCCACAAGCCGGTTGGTTGTTCATGGGATCAATTCCTTACAAAGCGAGGAAGCTATCCACAGATTACGCAGATAATTGCAGATATTGCATTCACCATCTGCGATCCTCTGTTTCATCTGCGGATTCGTTCTTCTCCAATCAGTCGATGTACACAAACTCGTTCACGTTGAGGATCAGCAAGCAGAGAGACGCCAGGGCCCGTTGCTGGGCCGATGCCGACGTCGCGCTTTCCGTGCGCGGCGGCTCAATTGTCGCCGGGCGGAAATCGACCAGCTTCGATTTGTTGTCTGCGGTGACTTTCAGGTTGCGAACCGACATGCTGGCATTGAACGTTCGCAAGCCGATCGAACCCGGCCCGAGCGGCTGTTCGTCGGTGAAGTCGATCTGTGGCTGGCCGGCGTTGTCGACGAAGATGCGCAACCGCGGACCTTGCAACTCGACCCGTACGTGCCGCCACTCGTTCACTGCCACCGGCAAGGGGACCCGCTTTAGTTCCCGCCAGTTGTTTTGATGCTTTCCCAGCCGCAGCCGCCGGCCTGAAAGTTGATGTTGTAGGCGTGCAGCGCATCGACGCCGTAAGTCGCCTGGCTCGCTCGCAGCACGATTCCCGCGTCGCCGCGAGGATCGCGCAGCAGCACGTCGGCCTCCAGGGTGCCGTCGGCCAGTGTCACTTCCTCGCAAATGGCCTTGCCCCCGGGCACCGGTTCGACCGAGCAGACCGAATCCTCCACCGACCACTTGCCGCCGAAAGTTGTCCAGCCGGCAAGCGGACCCTGCGGGGAAACACTTGCACTGGCGGAGAGGGGAGTGGCGACGTCCAGCCGCTGTCCGCCAGTAGTCACCGTCCAATGGTCGACACTCATCGCAGCGCCCCAACTGCGGGCCCCCACTCGACCGGCGTCCTGCAACGGCTGCGGATCGGTCACGTCGAGCACCGGCTTCTCGCCGCCGAACCAGACGCGGATGCGTGGGCCGACCGCTTCGATCTTCATGGGGACCGGCTGACCAGTGGCAATCGGCAGTTCGACCTGACCCAGGAGCGTGACGTCGGCGCCGTGGCGGCGGAGGACGATTTCCTCGTCGCGTGGTGCGTACGACACCTCGTAGCCGCGGAATACATCTCCTTCGGCCGTGGCGCGAAAGATGATGGTGCCGAACTCGACGGCATTTTGCAGCGTCAGTTGGCCCTCGATCGCGCCGTCGGCGAATGTCGGCCCCTGCCACAAAGCGAACGGCCCTCGATCACGGTCGACGGTCATGATCCCCTCATAGCCTCCGCCCCACTTCCCTTTGTAGTACGACCAACCGCTGGTCGGGCCGAGGAGATAATCTTCGGCTTGCAGCCGGTTCACGTAACTATTGTGCAACGACAAGGGCACGTCGGGCGCGAACGTCAGCCGCGACATGATTTGCTGATAGGACCGGGTCTGCCGCTCAAGATAGGCCTGGGCGAGGTCTGATTCGTGCTTTGCCGGACGGCGTCCCAAGGCCAATTGATACAGCCGCTCCACCTGGCCGGCCGGATCCTGACTCGCTTCTCGCTCGAGCCGCTCGGCCAGCGCGCGGGCCTGCTGCTGAATGAATTGGTCGTTGAGCAGGATCAGGGCCTGCGGGGCGACGGTGGTCACCGGGCGTTCGGCCAACGGCGAGGCGGTCGTGGCGTAATCAAAACCTTCGAGCATGGGCGGCACCATCGAGCGCTTGATGAAGGCGTAGATGCTGCGGCGATGCTGTTCGGCTAGCGGCGACAACTCCCAACCGCCGCCGGGACGCGATTCGCCTGCCAGCACTTCGCCGGCCAGGTGCGGGAAAAAGCCCCGGCCACCCATCGCCGGGTTGAGCTCTCCGCTGGTGGCCAGCACGGCGTCGCGGATCGACTCGGCTTCGAGCCGCCGCAGGTTCTGCCGCCAGAACAGTTCATTAGCCGGATCGGCCTCCAGAGCCGCCGAGTTGTCGGACCGCGATGACCGTTGATAGGCGTCGGAGAGCATGATCGTTTTGTGCAATCGTTTGATCGACCAATCGCCGGCCATGAACTCGGCCGCCAGCCAATCGAGCAGTTGCGGATGGGTCGGCGGCGTGCCGCCATGGCCAAAGTCGGACGTGGTGGCCACGATGCCGCGGCCGAAATGGTGTTTCCAGATGCGGTTGGCCATCACGCGAGCCGTGAGCGGATGATCGGGGCTCGTGAGCCAGCGCGCCAGCGCCAGCCGTCGCCCGGATGAAGCGGCCTGCTTCGGCTTCGCGATCACCGGCGGAGAATTCGTCAACACGCTGAGAAAGCCAGGCTCGACCTTGTCCCCCGGCATGCCGGCATTGCCGCGAATCAGCACACTGGTCGGCTGTTCTTTCCCGTCGCGCACGGCCAAGGCAAATTCCACCGGGCCGGTCATTTGCCGAGTGAGCTTGTCGACCTCTTGCTCCAAGCGGCGACGTTCTTTACCATCCTTCGTCGCCTTGAGCTGCTCCTGGAGCGTCTTGGTCTCGCTGCGAGCTTCCTCGAAGCGTTGGGCGATCGCCGCGCGGTCGCCCAACGGCACGAATGTCGGCGAGTTGTCGTTTTGCTGGGGATTCGTGTAGGGGCGAATGTTGCGGAAGAACGACAGGAACCGATAGTAATCGTCTTGCGGAATCGGATCGAAGCGGTGATCGTGGCAGCGGCGCAGCCAAGCGTCAGCCCCATGAAGGCCGCGCCGGTCGTGACCATGACGTCGTCCAACCCGTCAAACTCGGCCATGCGGGCATCGTCGGGCTCGTCGTCCCACACGCCCAGGCGATAGAAGCCGGTGGCAATGACGCTGTCGTCAGTGACGGTGTCCAATTCATCGCCGGCCAGTTGTTCGAGCACGAACCGGTCGTACGGCTTGTCTTCGTTGAACGCCTTGATCACATAGTCGCGATAGCGCCAGGCCATCGGCTTTTCGCCGTCGCGCTCGTAGCCGTTGGACTGGGCATAGCGGACGACGTCGAGCCAGTGCCGTGCCCAGCGCTCGCCATACTGCGGCCGGGCCAGCAGGTCGTCGATCACGTGCTCCAGCGCGTTGGGCGAGCCGTCGTGCTCGAACGCGTTCGACTTCCTCCGGCGTCGGGGGCAGGCCGATCAGATCGAAGAATGCCCGGCGAACCAGCTCGCGCTTTGTGGCCGGACCATTGGGCGAGATTTTCTTTTCCGCCAAACGATTCTTTTCCGTCAGTCGGGCCAGAATCAAAGCATCGACCGGACGATGGTTCGGATCGTCTCCTTGTGCCTGCGGGATGGGCGGACGGCGGATCGGTTGGAAGGCCCAGTACTGCCGATCCTCGTCGGTGATTCCTCGGGCTTGCTTCTTGGCCGGGACGGCCAGTGCGGCGCCGATCGGCGCCGGGCCAGGGGGCGCCCATTTGAACCCATTGCGTCAAGTCGGCGATGATCGCGTCAGGCAGCTTCTTGGTCGGCGGCATCTGCACCGTGTCGTCGCCCCAATGGATCGCCTGGATGATCAGACTGTGCTCGGCGTCGCCGGGAACGATCGCCGGCCCGGAGTCGCCGCCGGCCAGCAGCCCTTGCAACGTCTCGATCTTCAGGCCTCCCTTTTGCTTTTCGCCGGCGTGGCATTTGTGGCAATGCTCGACAAAGACGGGCCGCACTTTGCGCTCGAAGAAGTGTTCGCCGGCGTGCTGGGCCTCGGGCGAATTGCCGCCAGGCGGGTCGGCCGCCTGAACGTGATTTGCCGACAAGACGACGCTCAGAGCGATCAGGCACCCCAGCGATGGTGCGAGCGCCGCCAGCAATCGACGGGAACGTGTCGGGGGAGTCATCTTCGCGCCTCGTCTCGAAAAATGAGAGCGTTTGTTTTTGAGATACGGCGGGCCGGCGTCGGACGAAGAATTACTTTCTAAAGGTTTGAATGTAACTCCCGGGACGTTATACTGCAAGCAGATTTGTGATTTCCTCTGCTGACCAGTCCTTATCTACCGGTGCCTGACGTGAAGCTTGCTACTTCCAAAATCCAGCCTGCGCTCCTCCGACAACTCAATCAGCAACAAGTCCTTACGGCGATTCAATCGCATGGGCCCTTGTCGCGGGCCGAGATCAGCCGCCACACGGGGGTCAGCTTTCCCACAGTCACCCGGGCGGTTACGTCCCTGATCGAAGCGCGGCTGCTGGAAGAAGAGGATCGGCGACAAACGTCCATTGGTCGGCCGAGCAAATTAGTGCGGCTGGCTAAAACGGAAGTCAGCGTGCTCGGCTGCGTCATTGGCAAGACGAGCTGCGAGGTCGCCGCCGCCGGGCTCGATGGCGAGGTCACCGCCGAGGCCGTGCGACAGTTTCCCACGCCGCCGCGTTATGAAGAGTTGGTCAGCGCCTGTGTCGATCAACTCCGCCGCCAGATGAAGCAATGCAAGACGACGGTCCTGTCGTTGGGGCTCAGCGTTCCGGGCCTGCTCAACCGACACGAAGGGCGCATCCCTGTTTTCACCGAACCTGCGGCAAATCGACGGTCACAGCTTGGGTGAGCGATCTGCGCAAGCCGACTCGGTTTGAAAACGATCGTCCTGCAGGAATGCCATGCCCTGTGCCTGGCCGAGCAAGTCTACGGCGCGGCCAAGGGGGTGTCCGATTTCGCCATGCTCGACATCAGCGAGGGGCTCGGCCTGGGAGTGATGCACGGCGACAAGTTACTGCAAGGTCACAGCGGCTTTGCCGGCGAGTTGGGCCACGTCACCGTGGAACTCGATGGCCGCCCGTGCGGCTGTGGCAATCACGGCTGCCTGGAGACGGTCGCCACGGACGCCGCACTCGTGAATCTTGTGTCGGAACGGACCGCACAACGTTGGGAAACCGACGAGCTGATCGCGGCGATTCGCTCGGCGCGCTCGATGCCTCGATCGAGCTCGAACGCGTGGTGCAATACCTGGCTGTGGGCGTAGCGGCCGTGCTCAATGTCTTCAATCCCGAGCGACTGTTTATCTACGGCCGGTTTCTCGATGCTGCGGACGACTTGTTTCCGCGGCTATTGGAATTGGTCGAACGTCGCACGCTGGGGCCAAATCGAGCCGATTGCCAGATCGTGCGGGCCCAAGGCAGCAAGCGCCTGGGAGCGATCGCCGCGGCGATTCAGGCCGCCGCGGACGCCCATCACGAGCAAAGCCAATTATGACCCCAGCGCGGGGTTTCACCCCTGCCACTCCGGTACCGATGATCGGCGTTCGTTTTAATCTGCGTAAATCCGTTTAATCTGTGGATTTCTTGCGTATTTGTGAAGCGCCGCGCGACTCGACCTTTGGCCGTGGTGTTGTTTTTCTCGCGAATAACTTATCCACAGATTTCGCAGATTAGCACAGATGGGAATCAAAGAGGCCAGTCGACGGTTTGCAAGACAGATAGTGACGCTCCCCGGCAACTGAAGTATCTTGAAGCAGCATGAGTCCACAACCTGAATCCCATCCAGAGTAGACCTTAAAAATGTCAAAAACCAACTCTCAGCGAGTCGTACTGGTTACCGGCAGTTCCACGGGCCTCGGCAAAGCCATGGCGCTGGGTTATGCCCGCGCCGGCTACAAAGTGGCCATGAATTATCAGAACAGCCAGGCGCGGGCCGAAAAGGCCTTCGCCGAACTCAAGGCCCTCGGCGGTCCTTGCACGCTCGTGCGGGCCAGCGTGATCGACGAAGCTGAAGTGAATCGCATGTTCGCCGAAATCCACGATGCGTTGGGCTCGGTCGACGTCGTCGTGGTCAACGCCACACCCGACCAGCCGCAGCGGCCGATCGAAGAGTACGACTGGGCCTTCTTTCAGCAGATGCTGGACTTTTTCGTCAAGAGCCCGTTTCTGCTCACCCGCGCCGCGCTGCCGCACATGAAGCGGCAAAGATGGGGGCGGATCATCAACATCACCAGTGAGGTATTTCAGTTGGGGGTGGCGCCGTTCACGGCCTATGCGGCGGCCAAAGGAGGCCAGACCGGCTTCTCACGCTCGCTGGCTCGCGAGTTGGCGCCGTTTGGCATTACGGTGAACATGATCGCGCCCGGCTGGATCCCCGTGGAGCGTCACGAGAAAGATACCCAGGAATCGAAGGACGCGTACCTGGCGACGATTCCGGCCAGGCGGTTTGGCGTGCCCGACGACCTGCTCACCACGGCCCTGTATTTCGCCGGCGAAGGGGCGTCGTTCGTGACCGGTCAGACCGTGAGCGTCACCGGTGGCCATACGGTGCATTGACCCCTTCAGGTCAATGGTTTTTTGAGGGTGAGTGCCATTGGGTTGACACCCCTGGCTTTTGACGGGCAACCCTTCGGGGTGCGGAAGACATACGTTGTTCCGCCTGTCTATAATGTCAGGAGCGACACAGGTCGCAACGTGTCGATCGCTGTTTTGCACATGCCCCGTCAACGTGTGCGAGCGATTCACGTGGATTTGAACCGGATTAGCAGCCGGGCACCTCCGACTCGCTTCCTCGCGAAAAGACGCCAGGCATGAGTGACGTTCCTCGCCCAGATAGCCCCTCCGCACGAGCCAGCGGGACGGACCCGGACGATCCGCGGATACTGGCGGCGGTGCAAGAATACATGCGGGCGCTGGAAAAGGGCGAAGCACCGTCGCGCCAGGAGTTTCTTGCTCGTCACGCGGAGATTGCGCAGGAGTTAGGCTATTGCCTGGACGGGCTGGACCTGGTGCATGAGGCGGCTCAGGATTTGCGCGAAGGGGGCGAGCTTGACGAAGGCAACCTCACCTCGGAGCAGCTCCAGATTCCGCTCGGCGATTTTCGTCTGATTCGCGAAATCGGCCGCGGCGGAATGGGCATCGTTTACGAAGCCATTCAGCTATCTCTCAATCGGCGCGTGGCCGTCAAAATTTTGCCGTTCGTGGCCTCGCTGGATCGCACGACTCTGCAGCGATTTAAGAATGAAGCCCAGGCGGCGGCGCAGCTTCATCACACCAACATCGTGCCGGTGTACGCGGTCGGATCGGACCGCGGCGTTCACTTTTATGCGATGCAACTGATTGAAGGCCATGCGTTGTCGCTGCTGATCGAACAATTACGACGTTCGACGGGCCGAACGACCGGCGATGAGTCGCGCGACCTCAGCACTAGGGCCGCCGCGGACGGACTTTTTAATCCGTTTGGGTCGCACTGGCGAGCGATCAAGCCCACGGATCCAACCGAAGGCTATTCATCGCTCAAGGTGGCGTCGGCCAAGCCCCGTTCAGCAAAGGCCGCATCGACTCAGCCTGCGTCCGCGGCACGGGTTGAGAGCATCGCGCCCCGACCAGCGCGCTTACGACCAGTCACGGAAATCCGTCCAACTATTTCCGCAGAGTTGCGTTCATCGTGCAGCAAGCGGCCGCCGCGTTGGAGCATGCGCATCAGTTTGGCGTCATTCACCGTGATATCAAGCCGGGCAATATCCTTTTAGATGAACAGGGCAGGGTCTGGATCACGGATTTCGGCCTGGCGCAACTCCAGACCGATTCGCAGTTGACGCGCACCGGCGACATGCTGGGCACCCTGCGATACATGAGCCCGGAGCAAGCCTCGGGCGATCGCGTCGTGCTCAGCCATCGCACGGACATTTACTCGCTCGGGGCAACGTTTTACGAACTGCTGACGTTGGAACCCGTGGTCGCCGGCAAGGACCGTCATGCGGTGCTGCGGCGAATCCTGGAGGACGAGCCACGTTCGCCACGCTCGTTCGACAAGCGGATCCCGGTCGAATTGGAAACCATCGTCCTGAAAGCCGTCGCCAAAGTGCCCGGCGACCGCTACGACACGTCGCAGCAGTTGGCCGACGATTTGGATCGCTGGCTCAAAGATGAGCCGATCCTGGCACGCCCGCCAACGCTGCTGGAACGGGGCGCCAAATGGGGCCGTCGCCATCGATCCCTGGTCCGATCCGCTGCCGTGTTTCTCGTTCTGGCGGTGCTTGGATTGCTCGTCAGCACGATCTTGGTCAAACGGGAACGAGACAAGGTGATCGTGGCTTACGAGCGGGAAATCAAACAGCGCGGAGCCGCCGAAGAAAGCTTTCGGCAAGCCCGGCAGGCCGTCGACACGTTCACCCGGCTAGGCGAACGGGAATTGGTCAATCGGCCGGCGATGTATTCATTGCGTCGCGAGTTTCTGGAGACGGCGCTGACGTATTACCAGGATTTTCTCCAGCAGCGCCGCGACGATCCGTCGGCCCGGGCGGAATTGACCGCAACCTCGGAGCGGGTCGCGGAAATCATCCGCGAGTTATCCGTGGTGGAAGACTTCGCCCCGCTGATGCTCCTTGCCAGCGAGCGCGTGCAGCAAGACTTGGAGCTATCGCCCACCCAGCGCGACCAGATTGTTGAGCTGACGAAGCGATTGTTGTTAAAACGCTCGCCTCCCAAGACCGGAAGTCAAGGGATCCCTCAAGAATCGCGGGAGCAGCGGCTGGAAGACATTTTAGGTTCGCATAAAGACAAGATCATGAGCGTGCTCAATCGGCATCAATGGCAACGACTGAGCCAGATTGCCTGGCAGGAGCGGGGAGCGTCGGCGCTGAAAAGTCCGGAGATTGTCGCCGCGCTTCGATTGACCCCGGAGCAACGCGAGCAAATCAGCAAGGCTCTCAATTCGGAAGTTCCGGATAACTCGTCGCGGAAGTCCGATGATTCGCGCTACGGACCGGCTCACGAATTGAACGCCATCCTGGCCTTGCTAACCCCTGAGCAGCTTGAGACCTGGAGGGAGCTGACCGGCAAGCCGTTTAGCGATGAATTGCGCTGGCAAGCACGCTAACGGGGTTTCGTGGTTCTTGTAGCCGATGCCCAGGCCAGCTTTGCCTCTCGAAATCGGCTCGTGAGGCTTAAGAAATCCGAACAGGATTTTCCGGCCGTGCCTTCGCTGACGTCGGAGACCGATCTGCGGCTCATTTGCCAATAGGCACCGACCGCGATGGCCGCCGCAAGCCCAAGCTGGTCAGCGCTCAAATCGCCGTCGCCAGTTGACCAAATGGCGTAGTCCGGCGCTGCCTCGTCGGCGATCGCAGCCGCGATTGTCGCGGGATCGCCGAATTGCGGCGGCAAATCAGCATCGGGATGCGCTGAAAGAATCCTTTCGATCCAGGTGCCGGACGCGAAGCAATGATCGATCGCGCTCAGAGAGTCCGCACCGTCCTCGGGCTCAGCCTCGTGCCGCTTGGCCAGCAGCACCGGCGCAGCCACGGAACTGCCGGCATGCTTCGCACGAGCCATGATGTTGCGATGCGCATCGGGCCAGTTCAGATGAAACTGATCTGCACCCAGCGGATTCGACCCGCCGTCTTGCTGGCCCTGCTGAGAATCGAGCTGAGGATCGATTTCAGGGCCACGCGCCAAGGCGATGGAGCCGCCGGTCAAGCGGAGAGCCGGATCGCCCCGGTTGGATTCATTGGAAGCCGTGGGACCAATCGGAGACTGAACGTTTGACGTCGCGGAGGATTGCGCCGGGGTGAGCATCGAAGCCGATGCATTCGCGCCGGCGCTGCTGGCAAGCGTAACGGCGAAGCTGCGGACCTGCGCAATATCGGTGGACCCTGGCGCAGGCGAAACATTGGTCGCTTCGTCGGCGGCCGGCGAACTCCCAGGGCCGGGGCCGCTGGGCAGGTCCTCCGTGCCCCCGTCGACGTTATCATCGAGCGGCGCCGGATTGGTTGGCGGCAACGACGCAGAGGGTTTAGACCCTGGTGACTGAGGCGCTGAATTCGTGGTGTCGGACGACGAGCCGGAAACTGCGGGTGCAGCCAAACCGGAAATAATACTGCTGGCTACCGGAGTGCCAAGCCCGGTTTGCGGGTCATAACCACTACTTGGCGAGTTGCTTGCGCCCGGGCCAATAGAGTCTGGTTGGATATTATGAAAGTCGCTGCTCGGAAGGCTATAAACCGCTGCCGGGGCATCGTTGATGTCATTCTCGCCGGCCGCCACGCGAGCTTGATCCGCCAAGGCAATTAGGCCGGCCCACTGGGGCGCGCGGCGCTGGTGCCGCCGACGGTCTGCCAGCCGGCGTCGTGCTGGTACGAAACGCTGTCATACACCGAGAAACCGGTGTTCGGATCCGCGTCATAGGCCACGTCCGGGATTATGCGCTGACCGGTCGATTGCACTCCTATCTGGTAGGGCGGTTCGGCTTCTTGGGTGCTAACGCCGCCCCCGCTGTCACTCCAGGTAGTTTCGCTGTCGTACTGGCCGTTGTCCGAGACATTTAGCGTGGTGCCGCCGACGCTCAATACGTTGGCTGACACGGCTGGCCAGAGTGGACCGCTTTGTGCCCCCGAATCTCCCGAGGATGCGACAAAGGCCACCGGGGCGTGCCCTGCGGGCGTGGTGAAGTAGCTGTCGTAGTTGGTTTCCCCCGCGAACTCGCTGACTCCCCAACTCATCGACACGACGCTTACCCCGGAGGCATTGCGGCGTAGTCGACGGCTGCCATCAGGTTGGGCAGGCTGTCGCTGTTGGCTTCGACCAGCAGGATCGAAGCTCCGGGAGCAACTGAGTGAGCCCACTCGACATCCAGCGCAATTTCCGCCGACCAGGCGGCGTTGCTCGAAGGCGCTTGCCCGCCCGAGGTCATCTCAACTTTGGCAAGATTGGCAGCCGGCAAGTCATATTTCTGGTCGAAGACGGCTAAGTCCTGCTGGATATTGGGATCATCGTAAGCATCGATAATCGCAATGGTCTGGCCGGAACCGGTCAAAGACGATTTATTAAAGCCATACGCCGCCTGGACTTGACTCGGCGAATAGGCGTCAGAAGCTGCGGTGGGAGCCGCGTCAGGAGCCGCAACGGGAGCCGCGTCAGAAGCCAAAGTCTGCGGCGAGTTGTACAGGCGCGCCTGGGGGCTAGCTACCAGATCAGGCAATGCGGAATTGCCGGACAGGAGCGCTCGCGACTCCAGCGATTCAAATCGCAAACGACTAAACCCCAATAATTTACGGCAACCACCGACAGCCGCTTGAGCCCGGGTTGGGAGTGGCTTTTTCATGGGCGGCGGATCAACAAGCCGAATCGTGAAAACGTGAAAAGACGTGTTATCGACAGGCGCAAATCAACCACGGGCTACTGGCAACGGGGCGGAATCGCCCACTTACGTAATAATAGTCACGGACCGCCCCGGAATTCCGCCACGCAACGGGATATTATATCCAGAAAAATCGATAGTCCAGGCGCGGCGGTTGTGCCGGACTCCGAAAATCGAGTGGAGTGCGAACAATTCCGCCATCGTGTGCCGCTTGCAAAAGAAAAAAAGAGGGGGCCCCACGTCCAGGGGTCAAAAGCACAATCCCATGCTTTGTAGGAGTTGAGCGACCAGCCGTTCCAGGATTCTGGGGCGATCGTGCAACGTGAAGGACTTCGTCCCTCGCCTGTCTTAGTAAGAATACGGATGAATTCTACTTTTTCTATTCGTCCAGCGAATTCAACACGGAATTGGACAGCAGCGAGTCAACGGTGCTGGATGTCGATCGGTTGTTTTCAGATTGGCTCGAGGATGCCGCTAGCGATTTGACGAGTATTTGCGATGGCCCGATCGATGCCGTCCCGACGGATCCGGAAGCGAAGGACGACCAGCGAGAGCTACTGTTGACTTTACCACCGACCGAGCCGGACGCCATGACGGCGACACTTACGGCCGGAACGCCGCTTTGCGCCTGCAGCGGCAACGTAAGTTCTTCGCTAATCACGGAGCGAGCAGCAGGCTGCGAGCTTGGATCGTAGCTGATGGCGGTCGCCGCGGTGGAACCTTCCTAAAGCGTGTCACGGTACCAGCCAACTTTCTACGGAACGCTGTCAAATGACTATTTCTTTGCCGATCTCGAAGCGGTTGGATTGGGCTCCTGTTTCGTGCCAGTTCACTCAATCGACGGTGCTTCAGGCGCTTAATCTTCCTGGCCTTCAGCCTGACGGGCCTCCTTCGTTCCTGAAGCACTACTATAGGCCGAGCTGGCGCCCTAGTAAAATGCAGTCCGCCGCAGAGCAATTCGCGGATAAAGAAAGAATTCCCGACCCGCGCCGATGTGCCCAGCCGCCAGGAAAGACCGTCGGCAGACCGGGTCAGGAATCCATGGATCCACCGCCTGCGTCAATCGCTGCGCAGTCGAGTGATGGGCTGCCTGCCGAAAGGTTGCCGCCGCTTGCTTAACCGCTTGGCATCATCGTCCGATAAGGTCCCGGCGGCCTCCTCGGCGCATTGCTGGGCCCAAATCATAGCCAGGACTCCCGCCGCCATTCCTGCGACGGACGCCGCCTCGCTGGCATAACCATTGGATTCTGTGTCGATCGAGATGGCAGCCGAAAGCTTCGAGGCGTCCGTCTCCGTCGCGAAACTGTCGGTGGCCCAAATCGCCTCAAGCATCGCGCCTGAGAATTCGGTGGGATTCCCAAAGGCGGCTTGAAAGTCGAAAGCCGCTGTGCTGATGTCGGCTTGCTGGCTGGTAGCGGCCTGCAAGCGGACGAGGCTGGCCAGCGACCCAGTGCCCGCCAGCGATGCGGTTCCCGTGCTTGCCGCCGGAGCACTGCTGGTCGTGGCCATCGGAGAAACGGCCGACAAAGAATTTGCCTGGAGGCTTGAAAGGGATAGCCCGCGCAATGTCGCCGTCGCCTGCGCGAGGTCGTTTTCCGCGGTCAAGCCCGCCGAATCCCCGCCATCGAGCCCGCTCACGTTGCCGCTTGCCAGGGCCTGCGATCGTAGACCTGAACTTAGCGACCCCGCTTCCAGGCCACCACTGGCAGTCGTCGACGGGCCACTAATTGCAGCCAGAACCTGCGCTGTACTTGTGGACTGAACGAAAGCGGCCGCCAAGGTTTGGAAAGTGCTCGCCGACTGAGTGGACACTTGCGCCAGACTGACGCTGGTAGTCGAACCAACGGGCACGCTGCCTGCGGGATCTGGCGACTCGTCGGCCAGGAAACCAAATCCCAAGCCATAACTGTTGAAGTAGCTGTAATAGTCTTTGTAATAACTGTTGGGGTGGTGGCCTGGTGGGGTAAAGCCGCCGAACCCGCCAGAGCCGCCGAATCCACCGGAGCCTGTGCCCCCCGAGCCCGATGAGCCGCTTGAGCCCGAGCCCGATGAACCGGAAGAACCCGAGGAGCCCGATGACCCAGTGGAACTGGATGAGGAGGCGGTGTAAACCTCTAAACCTGCAATCACTAAATTGGCGATGGGTGTGCCTCGCCCCGTTACCTCGTCATAGCCGGTAGTGGCCGAATAGCCCCCGTTGCCACCGGAAGTAATGTCGTGGAAGTCGGACGACGGCAGGCTGTAGAGAGCCGCCTGTGCCCCATTGAGCGTTGCCTCGCTGGCAGCCACCCGGCCTTGATCCGCAATGGCGATCAGGCCGGCCCATTGCGGCGCTCCAGCGCTGGTGCCCCCCACCTCGCTCCAGCCGCTCGTCCCGTCGTACGCCACGCTGTCATACACGGCATAGCCGGTGGCTGGATTTGCGTTGTAAGACACGTCCGGCGAGGTGCGATAGCCGGTCGACTGCACGCCACTCTGATACGATGGCTCCGACTCAAACTGGCTCGTGCCGCCGCCGCTGTCGCTCCAGGCGCTCTCGCTAACATAGCTTCCGCTGGAAGTCGTATCCAAAGTGGTGCCACCGACGGCCAGCACATTGGTCGACAGGGCGGGCCACAAGCCGGGCGAACCGCTGTCGCCGGACGAGGCCACGAAACTGACGCCGATGTGCCCGGTCGGCGTCGTGAAATACGAGTCATACTGGGTCTCGCCAACGAATTCGCTGGTACCCCAACTCATGGACACGACGCTCACCGTCGAAACGTTGCGAGCGTAATTTACCGCCGTTAGCAAGTCATTCAAGTTGGACGAATTCGCTTCGACCAGCAGAATGTTGGCCCCCGGTGCAATGGCATGGGCCCATTCAACATCCAAGGAAATCTCCAAGGACCAACTTGCGCTGGAAGTGGGAAGAGTGGTGCCACCGGATTGGTTGACGACGCTCAGATTGGCCGCAGGCAGGCCCATGCTGGCGTCGAACGTGGCCAGATCGCTCTTGATGTCAGGGTCGTTATAGGCGTCTATGATCGCGATCGTCTGACCGGTGCCTGCGGCTGTTCCTTTGCTGCCCGTCAGGCCGGTAATCGAATACGCGGTCTCGACCTGACTCACGGTCAAGCCGGAGCTTGTGCTGGTGCCGCTCAGCGGCTGCACGAGCGGCTCAACGGTTGTCGAGAACATGCTGCGGCTTTCCAACATCTCCGTTCGCAAGACGGACTTCGACCGTCGGGCCGTGGATGACTTGCGTCGAAGCGTGACAGCATCGCAGTGTCGCTGAGAATTTCGCATTGCCGCCAATCCTTGGATATTTCGCTACTAGAAATGTCATGAAAGAAAGCCCGATTTCGAGCGACTGGCTGGTTGGCATCGCTTTCCACACCGTCTCACGCTTCCGTGATCTCACTGGAAGCCCTGCTCTCACCGGAACTTGTGACCGCACGGACATTAGCCACTCTCTACCCTTGGTCACGCATCCGATCTGAAAACCGCCGCCCGGCTTAATGAAGCCCTGGGAGTATTAGCACGGCTTTTGTGGGGTTCCTCACTATCTTTGGGCCGCCGCAATGGTTGCAAGGTGCTCCGCAACCATCGCGGGTGGAATTGATTCGTGGGCCACGCGATGATCGATCACCTCGGCTTTTTCCGATTGGTGCTGTCGCTCAGCGGCGAATATGGGTTGCGATGACATGGTGAACTTGGGATGAACCTGTCGAACCCGATGAAGTCGACGTTATCGCAGCAAACGTTCCGCTGAGCGTACCCACGCTCACGGTGCTACCCGCTGCCACCGTGGTCGAGATGCTAGAGGTCGGGACGATCAACGTTCCCGTGCCGCTGCTGTTGATCGCAACGGTGCCAATCGTGACCCCGTTAATCACGACGGCCACGCTTGTTCCCTCGGCAGACGTATCGCCCGTGACGGTGATCACCGAGTCAGACACGCCAAGTAATTTGCCGGATTGGTAGGTGACCGTACCGGTGTTCCCGCTGGAGTCCGTGAGGGACGCGCTGAATCCAGCACTTTGCGACGAAGAACAGCCGCCGTTATCGCCGCCGCCTGGCGAGCTGGTTGTGGTCGCTGCCGCAAAGCTGCCGCTGAGCGTGCCTACGGAAATCGTGCTGCCGGCGGCCACGGCGCTCGACAGAGTGGATGTGGCGATTAGCAGCGTTCCGGCACCCGTGCTACTGATTGCGACGTTACCAACCGAAGTGCCGCCGATCGTCACGGCCACGCTCGTCCCTTCGGCGGCCGTATCTCCCGTGACGCTGATCACCGCCGCCGAGACGCCAAACAGATTGCCCGACCGATAGGTGACCGTCGCCGCGTCGCCACTGGCGTCGGTAATCGCCGCCGTGAACTCCGCACCTGGTGAGGAAGTCGCCACAGCCGCCGCCGCCGGGGTTCGGGGTGGTCGATGCGGCGAAGGTGCCACTTAACGTGCCGACAGACACCGTGCTCCCTGCCGCAACGGTGGTGGTGAGACTGGAAGTCGCGACAATCAGCGTTCCCGTGCCGCTGCTGTTGATCGCAATGGTGCCGACGGCCGTGTTGTTAATCGTCACTGACACACTGGTCCCCTCAGCGACGGTATTGCCCGTGACCGTGATTACCGACTCGGAAACTCCCAGCAAGTTGCCGGTTTGGAAGGTAACCGTGGCGGTGTCGCCGTTTGAGTCCGTCAGGGATGCGGAGAAGACCGGGCTGGAGGACGAAGAGCCAAATTGGCCGAAGACCTGGTTGTGTGCCGCAATGGAAGCGATGGAGACCAGGGGCGTTGGGACCGCGGCAGCGAAAAACGCGGGCTCGGCGAAGGCGGCCGCGACGGCATGTCCCGCAAGCATCGTGCGCGGTTCGAGTTGTTCGCCTTGGATTTGAAAAGCCAATGGTTTGCGTGATTTGAAACTCCTTGCAATTTCTTTCGCGAGCCGTCGATCGATGATCGGGCCCAAGGTCTTCCGGGGTATGTCGGTCATTGTCATTGCTCCTGCTTTCAAGAGTCTCGTTGGATGTGCAACGAGTTCCGATGGATGTGCAATTGACTAGTAACACGAAATCAGACGAATCCGCCGGAGACTCTTGCGGGAGTTAAGGAACTCCTCGCGAGTTTCCGGGAGTTTTTGCCCGCTTGCAGACATTTGCGGCGTTTGCAATGGCCGCCAGAACCCGCGCGGTCGCCATGATTGGCGAGCTGGAGCGTTGACGTCGCTGCTGGCCGGACCGCAAAAGATAGGGGCTCAGAAGATGAATGTGGGCTCGATTTGCGGCCCTTGCCCCCGGTTCGCTACTGTCTGGCCGCTGGGCCCGGCATGATCGCCTCGTTTAAAGCCTCGACCTCGCAACCGGCCGGCGGCTCAACGACGAGCAGCTTAGCCAGCGTTGGGGCGATGGCAGCCGGCGTGACGTAAGCTTCATAACGCCCCGGCCGAACGCCAGCGCCCCAAAGCAATAGCGGCACGTGCGTATCGTACTGCCAGGGACTGCCGTGAGTCGCCGTAGCCCCCTTGGGAATTTGATAGGGTGCCAAAGCGAAGAGAATGTCGCCGCTGCGCACCGGGTGGCATGCCCGCTGGAATTGTAAACCCAGTCCGCGCGCGTCGAGTTGACCGATCAAATCGTGTCGCGTGAACGCGGCTGCAACCAGCGGATCAGTCAGCAATTCGTTGCGGACCACGCGCTCGGCGGCTGGCAATTTATCTCCCTGGAGTTCGAGCAAAGCATGGTCGAGGTAAACGTCTCCTTCCTCAATTTTCTTAACGTATTTGCCTGCATCCGACGGTTCACCCAGGGCTCGCGCCAAAGCGGTTTCGATCTTCTGTTGCATTTGCTCGCGAATGAACTTCCCTCGGCCGGCCGGCAACTTGAGGGTCGCGGCAAATTCCGGAACGGGAGCAACTCCGTGGTCGGAGGAAATGACCAGCACCCATGGGGCGCCAACGAGATGTTGCTCAAGGAAGCCTACGAAGTCGCCCAGTTGGCGATCGGTACGATAGGTGATGTCTTGAACCTCCAAGCTGTGGGGGCCGAAGACGTGGCCGACATAATCATTCGATGAAAGGTTCAACATTAACAAGTCCGTCGTGCCGCGCTTGCCGAGTTTCTCGGCCTCGACAAGGGCCCGCGCCGCCAGCAGCGTATAATCGTTGCCAAACGGCGAAGTGGTCATGGCTGTGTAGTATTCTTTCCCCGGCTTATCGGGGATCCGGTGCGGAAACTTCCGCCCCTGAGCCGGGAAGTTTTCCCTCGAATTCGGCATCGTCGGGATAAAACTGCGTGTACTGGTCCGAGGGATACAGCAACGACCAGGTTCGACCGAGATAAGCCTGGTCGGCATTCTGCTCGTTGAGAAGCCGCAAGTACGGAGGCAGGTCCGTCCGATAATAGGTGCTCGTCACCCAATTGCCCCCTTCGAACCAATAGACTCCGTCGGCCGCGTGGCCGGCCATCAGAATGGCGGCACGGTCTTTCAATGAAATGCCAAAGACTCGCGAGCCTGGGCGAGTCAGCTTGAGCTTATCGCCCAGGGTCTCTACGAGCAGGTTCTTGGGCGATCTGCCGATGTTTTGCGCGGTGACACCGACCATCTGCACGTCCGGATCGTCAACGCAATACATTTGCCCCCGCTTGTCTCCCCAGGTCACGGCAGGATCAAACCATTCGTTGTTGATAATGCCATTGCGGCTCGGAAAGGCACCGGTCAACATGACGCTATGTCCGGGCGCAGTCTTTGTGAATGCGTGCCCATGATGGCAATTCGTAAAGTTGGCCCCGGCAAGCCACATCCGCAGGAAGATTCCCTCGGAACGAAAGCCCGATCGCATCCGTTCCAGGTATTCAAAGGGAAATTGGTCGATGCTGACGACGACCACGAGCGGCAGCGTCTCGGCGGCAGCCACGTAGCCTGCGCAACCGAGGGTCAGCAGCAAAGGGCACAACAAACGACAAATCGGCATGCAAGCCTCTAAGGCAGGTAAGACGAGCGGGCGTAGTGGGAAATCGCTCGCGGCAGGTGAATTGGTATTGTCGTTAGGGCGCGGCGGCGTAGCAAGGGGCCAGGGCACAATTCGCGGAGGGGGCAAGAAAAGCCTCCAAGCAGATTGTAAAATGCTGCCGCCAGAAGACGTCGAAGTGTCCGGCAATTCTGCGCGCTGCTACGCCGCTGGCATTCGGCTGGAACTGGGCGGCCCGGCGATCGCTCTCGGTTGAGCAAGCAGGTCGGGCCATTCATTTTGAAGCGGTGATTCCATCCATGATAGAATCTGCGAGTCAGCCGGCTCAGTTTCCGATGAAGCAAACAAAAAGGGGCTCCCCATGAACAAGTATTCTGTCTGGTGCGCTGCGATCGGTTTGACGACGGTTGCGCTGCTGATGACGTCGGACACCCACCTGTGGTCGGCGGAGGCCGAGGGAACCAAATTAAAGTTCGCCGACCTGCCCGCTCCCGTTCAGAAAACCTTTCAGGAAGAAGCCCCGCAGGTCAAGTTTGAATCGGTGACCGAGGTAACCGAGGATGGCAAGACCGTGTACCTCGGCTATGCCTTGCTTGACCAGCGGAACTATGGAATCCGAGTGGCCAAGGATGGGACGTTGGTCGGAAAAGTATTGGAGACCGGCGTGAAGGTCATCGAGGTTGAGATCAAATTAGCCGATGCGCCCGCTGCCGTTCAAAAGATCTTGAAAGCGGAAACCAAAACCGGCACGATCGACACCGTGGTGAAGACGATCGCGGACGGCAAGACCTTGTATGGCGCCAGCGCTACCCTCAAGAACAAGCCTTATTGGATCACGGTCTTCGAAGACGGCACGCTGGTCGAGAAACGCTTGGATACTCCGGCCGAAGAGGTGGAGATCGAACTTACGAAATGCCCCGCGGCCGTTCGCAAGCTGTTGGCGGAGGAGGGCGAAGGGGGCAAGATCGTCACCGTTACCAAAGTGTCCGAAGGAGACAAAGCGGTGTACCGGCTTGCGGTAATGTTGGGGGACAAGACCTATTCGATCATGGCCGAACCGGACGGAACATTGCTCGACAAGAAACTGGAGATCGAGCCCGAGCGGGCCGTCGTCCGCTTCGCTGAGTGTCCGTCCGCCGTGCAGAAGACGCTGCAAACCGAGGCCAAAGGATCGGAGATCGAAATCGTGAGCAAGGAAACTGAGGACGGCAATGCGATATTCACAACCGAGGTGAAGATCGCGGGGAAAACCTATGAAATCCAAGTGGCCGAGGATGGACGACTTATCTACAAGATGCTGTCCAGCGAGCCCGAGTTGGGCAATTCTCGGTAACGCGGGCCGACAGGCCCCAGGAACCGCATCGGCGGCAAGCGAGAGAATCCAGGCGCACCAGTCCAGCGACGACCGCGGTCACATGGATGATTAGCCGCGTGCTCAGCTTCGGTTTCACGATTCCTTCCGCGCCGCAAGTGCCAGGCTGAACCGCGGCGATTCCGTCGATTCCTGGGGGAACTTCCCGTCGAGGATTTCCGTCGAACGAAAAAGTTGACCCGCATCCTCAGAGAGCCGATATTGCGGGCTGACTTTCCGAGTCGCTGGTTGCTTGTCCGACGGCAGTTTCCACCCAGATTACGCCCTATTGAGCCCCATTGAGACTGCGCGGGGCATTGCTTAGGAGGTCCGACATGTTTGTTTCATCCAACAAGGTCCCGGCGCCACGCTCCCATAATGTGCCTGCCCAATGGTCATGTAGAATAACGACCAAAATCATCATCTTGGCAGCGGCCATCGTGTCGGCATCGTTGGAAAATACGGCTATGTCCGCGGACAACCCGGGTAGACCGAATATTGTCGTAATCCTTGCGGACGACTTGGGCTGGGCCGATCTGGCGTGCTACGGAGCGGATCTGCACGAGACGCCCCATTTGGATCGGTTGGCCCGCAAAGGGGTTCGCTTCACCAGCGCCTACGCCGCTTCGTCCGTATGTACGCCGACGCGTGCCGCACTGATGACGGGCAAGCATCCGGCCCGGCTGGGAATGACCATCTGGGCCGAGGCCGCCGCCGAGCCCCCGCCGGCCAAACGGCTCATTCCGCCCCCGGCTTTGCACGATTTGTCGCACGCCGAAACAACGATCGCCACGCATCTTCAACGGGCCGGATACCTCACGGCGATCGTCGGCAAATGGCACCTGGGAGATGCCAAACATTATCCGGAGACCCACGGCTTTGACGTGAACATCGGGGGCACGTTATGGGGCGCGCCGCAGACGTTCTTTTATCCGTACTCCGGCGCCGGCCTGTACGGCAAGGAATTCCGCTACGTTCCGCACCTCGAATTCGGCGAACCGGGGGAATATCTTACCGATCGGCTCACGGAGGAGGCGCTCAAAGTCATCGACCGTGCCGGGGACAAGCCGTTTTTTCTCTACCTGGCCCACCACGCGCCGCATACTCCGATCGAAGCCAAGAAGGCTGACGTGGTCCACTTCCAGCGGAAACTTACGGCCGCCGATTTGCACCATCGAAACCCAACCTATGCCGCCATGATAATAAGTTTGGACGAGAGCGTCGGCCGGGTCATGGACCGGCTCGACAAGCGCGGTTTGACCGAGCGTACGCTGATCGTGTTCAGCAGCGACAACGGCGGATTCATCGGCCGGGACCAACTCCACGACCGCATCCCGGTCACCGACAACTGGCCGCTCCGTTCCGGCAAAGGGGCGTTGTACGAAGGGGGCATTCGCGTGCCGCTGCTAGTACGCTGGCCAGGCATTGCGCCCGCCGGCTCGACCAGCCTAGAGCCGGTGGTCACGACCGATCTGTTTTTCACCTTGGCGGCGGCGGCAGCCATTTCCTTGCCGGCAGATACGGCCCTACCGACAGACACGGCGCACGATGGCCAAGATCTGACGCCGGTCCTGAAAGATCCGGCGGCAAAGCTGTCACGCGAGGCGCTGTTCTTTCATTACCCGCATTACTATGAGACCACTTCGCCGGCGAGCGCCGTTCGGCGCGCGATTGGAAGCTTGTCGAGTTCCTGGAGGACGGACACGCGGAACTCTTCAATCTTGCAAACGATCTCGGCGAGCAGCGCGACCTGGCCAAAGAGGCGCCGGAGAAAGTTAATGATCTCCGTGCCCAACTAAACGCATGGCGCGAGCAGACCGGGGCGCGCATGCCGCTACCGAACCCAGACTTTCGACCTCAGCAACCCGGCAAAAAGCCGGCGAAGACTTGATGCCGCCACCCGGGAGGTAAGTGATTGGTTCCGTGGGTATGACGCGGACTGTATGGCGGAACTAGGCGGGCTTGACGTTCTCGGCACACGGGCCTTTGGGACCGCGGCCTTCCGTGTACGACACCTTTTGGCCTTCATGCAACTCGTCGAATCGGGCGCCTTGGACGCTCGAGGAGTGGAAAAACAGATCTTTGTCGCTCCCCGTCTTGATGAACCCAAAGCCCTTGTCCGTCAACTTTTTGATACTACCTTCGGCCATTTGTGCGTTTCCCGAAATAACTGATTGAGTGGACACCGCCCGGCATGAAATTGCCAACTGGCTGTCGTCCCTTGGTTGACAGAAGTGTAACCGGCAACCATGCCATCACGCAAACGGGTTTCGCCGCTTCGCTCAAAAAAGTTGACGCCGGCCACGGATCGGCCGATGATGCACCCGATATTCGCTTCAGCGCCTGGTCCGAGCTGCCGGACGGGCCCCACAGGCCAAAACGCTCAGTAATTTCCACTGGCAGGTCCGCAATGATTGGTCGCAGTTTACCGGGAATGCTTTTCAACCCCATGATTTTACTCGGAAATGTCAGTTTACCTGGACGCTGCAGCTTACTGAGGCAATTCATCCGTTTTGCCGCATGGGGGGCAATTTGCTGGGCCCCGTCGCAAGCACTTGCTGCCGACAGCGTTAAACCGTCGGAAAAACCGAATATTGTCTTCATTCTGGCGGATGATCTGGGATGGAGCGACACGACCCTCAACGGCACCACGCGCCTTTACCGAACGCCCAATCTCGAACGTCTGGCAAAACGCGGTATGACGTTTCGTAATGCCTATGCCGCCAGTCCGCTTTGTTCGCCGACCCGGGCCAGCATCATGACCGGGCTGTATCCCGGGCGAATTGGCATCACGGATCCGTCCGGCGCCAACCCGGCCGAGCGGTTGGAGGCCACGCTGGTGGTTCGCGGGCAACCCGATCAGCCCTCGCAGCATACGCTCACGGCTACCCGCTTGAAGCACGAATACTTCACCTTGGCCGAGGCGCTGCGCGAGGCGGGCTACCGGACGGCCCACTTTGGCAAATGGCACTTGGGACTGGAGCCGTATGACGCGCTGCATCAGGGCTTCGACGTCGACATTCCCCACACGCCCGACGCGTCAGGTCCCGGCGGCGGCTACCTGGCGCCGTGGAAGTTCATCAAAAACCCGCACTTCACGGGTCAACCGGGCGAGCACATCGAAGACCGGATGTCGCAAGAAGCCGCCAGGTTCATCCGCGAGAACAAGGAGCGTCCGTTCTATGTCAACTATTGGGCCTACTCGGTTCACTCCCCCTGGAACGCAAAGCCGGAGCTGATCGATCAATACAAAATGCAGGTGGACTCCGCTTCGCCGCAGCGCAATCCGTTGTATGCGGCGATGGTTCAAAGCCTCGACGATGCGGTGGGCCGATTGATCGACGCGGTCGACGAAGCCGGCATCGCAGACCGCACGGTTATGATCTTTTTCTCCGACAACGGCGGCTACGCCTGGCCCCCCAAGCAAACCGATCCGCCCGGCTATGCCGAGATCCCGGCCACCAGCAACGCGCCCTGCGCGGCGGCAAGGGAACGCTGTATGAAGGGGGCACGCGCGAGCCGTGCGTCGTTGTTTGGCCGGCTCAGGCAGCGGCCGGATCGGAGAGCCACGCGCTGCTGAGCAGCGTCGACTTTTACCCGACGATTCTCGATATGTGCGGCGTCGCGCCGGCGGCGGGGCTGATGCTGGACGGCGTCTCGCAGGTCTCCACGTTGCGCGGCGTGAAGGCGGCCCGCGACTCGCTTTATTGTTATTTCCCGCATTACAATCACGGGGTGACGGGGACAGTTCCCGGCGTTTATGTGCGGCGGGACGACTGGAAGCTGATCCGGCTATTCAACGGCAACCCGGATCAGAGCGACCGCTTCGAACTGTTCAACCTGCACGACGATGTGGGCGAAACGAAAAACCTCGCCGCCGACCGGCCTGACTTGGTGCGGGAACTCGATGCGCTCATCAGCGAGCACTTGCAAGCAACCAAGGCGATCGTGCCCGGTAAGAATCCGGCCTACAGCCCGGAAGCGGCGAAGGTGTTTGTCGCCACCCTTTGGCAAGCCAATTCAAACTGCACGTTAAAGTTCGACACAGGCGCACTCCTGCTGACGGCGACCGACGTCAATCCGGACATGACCTGCCGCCTGGCGGAGCCGATTGGGCCGAGAAAGTTGACGCTGCGAATCCGGATGACATCCAGCGGCAAGGGAAGCGGCCGGCTCTTCTGGCAGGAAAGAAACGTCGAACCGCCCATGCACCGCGATCGGAGCGTGACTTTCGATGTGGAGCACGACGGCGCGCCGCACGATTACCAGG
Organism: uncultured Planctomycetia bacterium; assembly: GCA_963807715.1. Lineage (GTDB taxonomy): Bacteria > Planctomycetota > Planctomycetia > Pirellulales > PALSA-1355 > CAWECK01. Next base: position 11,097 of record CAWECK010000001.1, on the reverse strand, counting down.
TTAACTTCGAGCCCAAGCGGGCCCTCCTGGCGGTACGTCTCGATCCGGCCCGCGGACCGGGCGAATTCCGCATTGAGGCGTTGAGCTTGCACGACGCGGCAGGAAATGTTGTCAAACAGTGGGATTTTCTACCACGGGACGGCGGGGAGAATTCGAGGGAGTAGATGAAAACATGACCGAGCCGAGTCATCAATCCGACGATCGTGTATCACGCTGGACGGCCGGGACCGTCGGCATGAACGGGGACATTCTGGACCGAATGGAGCGAGCCGTGGCGAAGGTACGCGAGAGGCTGCTGCGCGCAACGGCGGCCTTAAACCAAATCGGCGTTCCTTACGCCGTGGTCGGCGGGAACGCCGTTGCTTCGTGGGTGGCGACCGTCGATGAGGGGGCGGTCCGGACAACTCGCGACATCGACCTGCTCGTTCGCCGGAGTGATCTTCCTGCCATAACTGCCGCTCTGGAGCAGGCCGGCTTCGTCCGGGGCGAATTACTAAACGTCGTCATGTTCCGCGACGGTGCCGAGGGAAAGCCCAGCGAGGCCGTTCACCTCCTGTTCGCTGGTGAAAAGACTCGTCCCGATCATCTTCTGCCGGCGCCGGAAATTCAGACGGTTGATGATCCGGCGAATTTTCGCGTGATCACTCTCGAATCGCTGGTAGAAATGAAGTTGATGTCAAACCGAGATAAGGATCGAATGCATTTGCGCGACATGACCGGCGTGGAGCTAATCGATTCGTCGTGGCTGACGAAACTTCCGCCGGAATTGGCCGAGCGATTGCAGCAGATCCTCGATACGCCGGATGGGTAAGAGGAACTTTCGCGCGAGCTGCCTGGAGACGGTGGCGGAAAGCGATCATCGAATCGCGGGCCTGGATGAATCGAATGGGGCAGGACTCATTGATATGCCTCAAAGTGCGATACACCCAAGAAACGGTTCCTGACAACTTTTCCATCCCGATGCCCTCTCCACGCCCTTCGCAGGGCTCAGAGCGTGCCACACTTGTCGATTCTCAAGCCAACGCTCAGTCCAACACCTCGTCCACAAGCCGCATCGTCACTTCCAGCTAGTGCGAAACGGCTGCTTTTTCTGAAAAAGTTCCCGGCAGTCGATCAGGAATTTGCGCTGTCCCTCGGGAGCCAATTCAATCGCCCTCGCGTTCCATTTGAGGGCGGCATCGAAATCGCCCCGTTCGGCGTAGGCCGAGGCCAAGTTGCCGATGTACAAGCTGCTTTTCCAGTCGGACAATTCACAGGCCCGCGTGGCGTCGGCGACGGCCTGCTCGCCGTTGCGATAGGCGGCGTCGTTGCTCCCGGCTAAAAACACTGCTCGATGGTTGAGCGAGTCCGGGTTCTCCGGATCGATGCGAATGGCTGCGTTGTAATCGGCCTGAGCCTGCGCATAATCCTCCTTGCCTGCCCAGGTGGCCCCGCGTACCCGCCAGGCCATGGCTTCCTGAGGATTCAAGCGGATCGCCGCGTCGAAATCGGCCATCGCCTTGTCTTTGTCTCCCTTTCGCTTCCAGGCCCAGCCGCGAATGGTCAACGTTTCGCTGTTGGGGGCCAGACGCAGGCTTTCGTCCAAGTCGGCAATGGCCTTGTCGAGATCGTTCAGGTGAAACCAGACCTTGCCCCGGGCCAGCAGCGCCGTGGCGTCGCCAGGATTCTTCTCGATCGCGGCGGTGAAATAGGCGGTGGCCTCGGCCTGCGGAATCAGCGCGGTTCGATCGACCCGGCCCACGCGGCCGGCCGAAACCAATAGGCCCTGCTCGCTGACTGGATCGCTGGCTTGATTGTCGTCGGCAAGAACCACCAGTCTGGTGCCCGGCGTCAGCGGCCTCGAACCTTTTGCGAGCTGCAATCCCGTGGGCCGGATCACGAATACGCGCGTCTCCCGGTTTGATCGCAACCTCGGGCGCAGGCCGCGGCCAGCGGCGCCAGCAAAAGTCCAACGGCGCAAAAGCAAATGACGGCGCTGCGCATGTTGCTCTCCCAGGGCGCCCGATCTTCGTTCAATCGGCGCGTAATGGAGTTCTTTAACGACCAGTCATGAAAAACACGACCGCCCAAGCGGAAAGGGTCACCGCAGCCACGACTCCCACGAGACCATAAGCGATCCGGTGACGGCGGCGGCACCGTTTGCAGGTGCCGCCCGTCGGTGAGCACGTGCAAACCAGCTTGGAGTCGGGCGGGACAGCCGGATTCGGGATTGAAGTCGATTCGGGTGCGTCGGACATATCGTATCGTCCTTCATATCCTCGGATAAACAAATCTCTCTTGCCGTATTTTACCACAATCCAGAGCTTCCGAACCCCGGCTATAAAAAGGGGTCGGGAGTCTTTTTACATGACTCCCGACCCCTTTTCTGGCCTGAAGACTTGTTGCGCAAGGCGCAGGCGGCGTTGATCCAGCAATCGCGACGTGCGTAGGCAAGGTTTCGCAAGTCAAAGTCGTAGGTCACGGCACTCCTGTGCCTGACATGGCTGGGCAAACAGCTCGTTCTATCGTCCCTATTTTGTGCGGACAGGGATGTCAGGCACAGGAGTGCCTGACCTACTAGGCTGTAGCGTTGGGAATGGACCCGCAGAAGGCCGCAGAAGCCGAGTTTGTTTTAAGCGCAGGAACGACTATATTCGTTGGGGCCGAGTTGGCAGCCGGTCAGACCGCGCGTGCCATCGAGCAAGAAATCATTGTCGAAGCCCCAAGTAATGTCCCGTCCAATGCGACGCAGACATTGCGACGCATTGAAGGTACAGGTAGCGCCCCTGCCGGATACAAGGGTGGCGGAAAGTTCTCGAATGATGGACGCGGAGGTGGAGCGGTGCTACCAAAGGCAGCCCCTGATGGTGCGCCCATAGCGTATAAAGAGTACGACGTGAACCCGTACTCGCCTGGGGTCAACCGAGGGGCTGAACGCATCGTCATAGGAAGCGACGGACGGGCATACTACACAGGCGACCACTACAAGACATTCACGGAAATCAAATGAAAGCTGATGTAACCCAACTCTTGGCGTCGAAGCAACCGTGGCTTTTACGAGCGGCGGCCGACACGCACACAATCGAGCGACGGCTGTCTACTTCCACCGGTTCGGCCAAAACACTTTTGCGCACGGCGGACGGCGAAAGGATGAGGACTGTTGTTGGCGTGCTTAAGGAAATCGGAGTGGCTTTGTCGTTTCCCGAATACTACGGTCAGAATTCCGCGGCGTTCTATGAATGCGCGACGGACTTGGATTGGCTGCCCGCGGACGGCTATGTTTTTGTCATTACGAACTGCGAGCATCTCTTGAAAGACGAGCCGGAAGAGTTTCCCTGGCTCACGGATATTCTTTCCCAGGTGTGCGAAGCATGGTCGGAACCGGTTAACGCAGGTGAAGCATGGGACCGGCCTGCAAAACCATTCCATGTTGTTTTTCAGTACAAGTCGGATAATGGTCCACGACTTGACGGCGCGGTAGTCGTCCTCCCTGAAATCGACGTGTAGGGGCTTCGTAAAAGCTAATCGCAAACTCGCGTCTGGGATTTTTTCTCGACGCAGCTCTGCATCAACGCAGCCTCAACGTAAACGCAGAACAGCTCTCATCTTCGCGCGGCGTTTGCTGAGCGACTACCTCGGAGTGTTCTGTTGCCCCAAGTAATGTCCCGAATCCTGCGGGACAACACGGCAAGCTGGACCACCGAAACACGGTAGCCGAACTTGCTGATGAAGCCGCGGGAGAATTTCCCAACGACATCGTACATCAAGGCACTAGCATTCGATCAAAAACGGGGGTGAACCGAAAACCCGACGTTTGGGTCGAAGATGCCACAACAGGCGAAGTGAAAAAAGTATACGAGGCGGCACGGACCAATAAGGATGGTGGCTTTGTCTCTCGCGAACGGCTTAAAGAGACCGAATATGATGACGCTGGCATACCGAGCAGATTTAAGGAGGTTAAGTAAGTGACCCAATTTGACTTTTTCGCTACCTGGAACGACGACTGGGCGCTCATCCAAAAGCTGCTTTCCGTCGTACCCATGTCGTTAGTTCCAGACAAATGGTATCGGGATAAAACCCTGGACGTTTACAAGGACGTCGACGCCGCGTTGCAAGCGCAGCTTGCTCAAAAGCGGCGAGTATTTTTGGTTCCAGAAGGAGCTGTACTAAATACCGATGCAGGATTAGTAACGCAAAGAAGTGGTGAAAAAACTGGTTGGCATCGCATTGAACCAAATCTTCTTGGTGAAACACTAGAACTTACTCTACCTGCGTGCTTTGAAAATGCCGGAACCACGTGCCTTGGCAGTGGCAGTCTCACTCGTGCAAAAGAATACTTCAATCACGAGTTTCACACATGGCAACCGCCATCGGATTCATTGATCGCGTTTTACAAACAGGTTCGTCAAGTCTTGCAGGACAATCTGGTATCAAGCTCAGTCGGGAAAAGCGCCGTGTGGATGGGAGCGGAGGCGAAGCGTCTCGTGGATTCTGGGCTGGCCAAAATAACTGATCGTGGGTTGTAGCTGTATTTATGCGCAAACTCGCATCAGGAATTTTTTTCTTCCACGCGTTCTCGCGTCAGCACATTCTCGACGTAAGTGCGAACACGCTCTTATCTTCACGCGATATTTGCTGAGCGACGACCTCAGCGTGCTCTGTTGCCCCAAGTAATTTGGGCGCTCGATTTGGTAAAGCTGCGTCCAACGACTACAAAGGAACGTTCTTCAAAGCTAATCCCGAGTTGGAAGGCAAAGTGGTCGTTCACCATGGCGTTGAACAGCAGGTGTTGACAAAATATCCGGGCGTACTCACTGAGGCCGAGATTCATTCTCTTGAAAACCTGCGGGGAATTCCGAAGGCGATCAACTCGGAGTTGCACCTCAGCAAGATTCGCAAGGAGTGGAACAGCTTTTACCGGCAGTTTGACTCAACTGGAACTGTACCGACGCGGCAGCAGTTGCTTGATAAGGCCACGGAGATTGACAATATGTTTGGTACACGGTTTACGCCCCCGGTGGGAGGATAACATGAGATTCTACAAGCTTGATCCCGAGGTAGCAGGCGGCTGGGGGCCGAATACTGAGTTCACAAGAACACCAGGAAAGCCAGTCGTTGTTCACAAGCTGCATTATCAGTTTGATGGATGGTTAGGCGATGATCTTTTAGAAAGCAGTCCATGCTTTGTCGTCACGCAGCGGCTTGCAGAAGAACTGCAAAAGCATCGTCTTTCAGGGTATGAATTGAAACCTGTCGAAGTTTCCACTTCAGAACAGTTCCGTGAGCTTTACCCCGACCGTGAGCTTCCGGCATTTACTTGGTTTGGCATTACGGGTGCAGCCGGGACAGACGACTTTGGCGTGAACGAGGAAGGTAGGCTGGTTGTGTCAGAAAAGGCGATTGGAGTTCTTAGAACGAATGCGCGTCGATAATTGCGATGTTGCAGACTACGTGTGAGGAAAAGAACCATACCAGCTAACTGAAAACTCGCATCTCCTCTCCTAGGGCCCATTTCTGTGTGATTACGGGGTAAGTCGGTTCAGGAAATCAAAGGGGACGAGGAAATCAAAGGGGACGCAGCTCATTGTTGCCTCCGTCGTATTCATCTCACGTCCACATCTGCCGATCCAGCATCCGATAATTCACTGCTTCGCTCACGTGCGCCGGGTCGGATCGGCGCTTCGTTTCTTCGCCCTTCGCCGCGGCACTCGTTGGCCGGCGCTGCCCGTCGTCCGGCACTCGCGTCCAAGTCGGCGATCGTCCGCGCCACGCGCAGAATCTTGTCGTGGGCCCGGGCCGAGAGGCCCAGTTCGGTCATCGTCGCCCGCAGCAGGTTCATGCCGGCTTCGTCCAGTTGGCAGTGCTGCGCGGATCTGACGATGGGTCATTTGGCCGTTGGCTCGCGTGTGCGTGCCGGCGAAGCGGCGGCGCTGGATCGCGCGGGCACGCACGACGCTCGCCCGCATATCGACGCTCGACGTGCCCGCCCTGCCCGGCCGAAAGCTCCTTGAACGCCACCGCGGGCACTTCGATGTGGATGTCGATCCGGTCGAGCAGCGGGCCGCTGATCTTGCTCATGTACCGCTCGATCTGCGGCACCGTGCAATGGCAGTCGCGGCGCGGATCGTTGCGGTAGCCGCAAGGGCAAGGGTTCAACGCGGCGATCAGCAGAAAGTTGGCCGGAAAGGTCGTGCTTGACAGGGCCCGCGAGATGGTCACTTGCCCGTCTTCGAGCGGCTGGCGCAGCACTTCCAGCGTGCGGCGATTGAACTCCGGCAACTCGTCCGAGAAACAAAACGCCGTTGTGGCTCAGCGAGATTTCGCCCGGCGACGGGGTCGAGCCGCCGCCGACCAGGCCGGCATCGCTGATCGTGTGATGCGGCGACCGATAGGGCCGCGTGGCCAACAGCGGCTGGCCCGGCCGCAGCAGGCCGAGCGCGCTGTAGATGCGCGTGGTTTCGATCGATTCGCCAGGCGTCAGCTCCGGCAGAATCGTCGGCATCCGCTTGGCCAGCATCGTCTTGCCCGAGCCTGGCGGGCCCAGCATGAGCAGATTGTGCGGCGCCGCTGGCCGAGATCGTGATGGCCCGCTTGGCAAGTTCCTGGCCGCGGACGTCGGAAAAGTCGACGTCGTAGTTCGCGTATTCGGCGAACCACTGTTGCAATTGCGGCGGCGTGGGGTCGATGTCCAATTCGCCGGTGAAGAAACCGACCGCCTGCGTCAGGCTGTCGACGGCGATCACCTCCAGCTCTTCGACCACGGCCGCTTCGGCCGCGCTGGAAGTGGGCACGACCAGCCCCTTCAGGCCCGGCTGCTGAGCCGCGGCCATGGCGATCGACAGAGCCCCGCGCGTCGGCCGGGTGGAGCCGTCCAAGGCCAGTTCGCCGACGACGGCATAGTCGCCGAAACCGCTCCGAAGCGATCTGACCGCTGCCGGCCAGCATGCCGAGCGAAATCGGCAGATCGAACGACGCGGCCTGCTTGGGCAGTTCGGCCGGGGCCAGGTTGATCACCACGCGGTCGTGCGGGCGCTGGAAGCCCGAGTTGACCAAGGCCCGTTCGACGCGATGCGTGCTCTCGCGCACCGGCCGCCTCGGGCAAGCCGACGAGCACCGTCTTCGGGATCGCGCCGGCCGACACGTCGACTTCGACCTCGACGGGCAGCGCCTCGATGCCGACGAGCGAAAAGGTCCGCAGCTTGGCCAGCATCGGCGGTGCATCTATGGGGGTGTTCGGCTACGCATAGAGAACACCAATGTACACCGGTGGCTCCTACCCCCGCAACTGAGAGGCCGGCGGGGCCAGATGCGGGGAGCTGCGAGTCCCGAAACGGCGTGGACAATCTATGCAAGAAACACCACGCAAGGCCGCGATCACTGCTTCGCCACAGTCGCCCCGTCTGCCGGCGGCGCCGGGAATTCGCGAATGATTTGGCCGTTGTCGACGTTCCACAGCCGCAGCGTGCTGTCTTGGCCTCCGCCGATGACCGTCTTGCCGTCACCGCTTACCGAGAGCGAATAAAGAAAGTCCGCGGCGCCGCTGTACGCACGATCCTGACCGCCGCCGACGTTGGTTTCGAACAAACGCAGGATCTTATCACCGCCGGCCACTAGCACCTTGGTGGTGCCGGCCACGAAGCGAATCGCCGTGGCTTCCTTGGGCAGCGCGTGCGCCGGCCGGGGTTGTTCGCCGCTGGCGACGTCCCACATCTTCACCGCGTTGTCCGCGCCGCTGCTCGCCAGCAACTTGCCGTCGGACCGCCAACTGACGCCCAGCACGTGGTGCGTGTGCCCTTCGTAGGTCCGCTGCAGGCTGCCGCTGCTCACGTCAAACACTTTCATCATGCGGTCGGCTCCGGCCGAGGCGATGGAAGTTCCCGCGGGCGAGAATTCGACGCAGAAAATCGTATCACTGTGCGCCGGGGAGACGACCCGCACCAGTTTGCCGTCGGCGACGTTCCACAGCTTCAGTTCGCCGCTGCGAGTGGGCTCGCCGCCGCCGCTGGCCAGGAGTTTGCCGTCGGGGCTGAAGGCCAGCGACAACACGCGGTCGTCCAGGATCGAGGAATTGTCGACATTGCCGATGGCGCGCTCCAGCGTCCAGTTGGCATCCGAATTCCAGGCGGTGGCCGTTTTGTCGGCAGCGGAAACTAGCGTGCCATCCGGCGTGAAGGCCAGGGCCGAAACAGCGGCCTGGTGTCCGGCGTAGGTATCGAGCGGAACGCCGATGTCGGCACTCCAGGTGCGCACCAGCTTGTTGTCGCCGCCGCAGGCCAGAGTCTTTTGATCCGGGGAGTAGACCAGCGTTCTGACGGGAAGCTCTTGCGCTTGGCATAGGACTTGGCGGTTTCCAGTTCGGCTTGCGCGGCCGTGAGGGCATCCGCCGCGCTCTTTTGAGCGGCCTGGGACACGGGGACGGCTTCGATGGCCTTTTGATTGGCGACCACGGCCGCGGCGGCGCCTTGCTCGGCTGCCGTGTTGGCAGATTCGGCAGAGAGCGCTCTTGCGTGGCCTTGGTCGCCGCGGTGGCGGCATCCTTGGCCTTCTTATCGGCCGCGGTGAACTTGGTCACGGCCGCGTCGGCCGCCTTGCGGGCTTCATCGCGAGCCTTCACCAACTCGGCGTTCTTCGCATCTTTATCGGCGGCCTCCTTCGTCTCGGTCGCCTTTTTCTCGGCCTCGGTCTTTTCGCTGGCGGCGGTTTCCAGTTCTTTGTCGGCAGCCGCCTTGGCCTCAAGCGGCCCTTTTTCGGCGGCTTTCTTTTCGGTCAGAGTCTTGGCAGCGGCTTCTTTCGCCTTGGTGGTGGTCGTGATGGCCTCGGCGCTGGACTTGACCAAGGCTTCGGCGGCCGTGACCGCCAGCTTTGCGGCTTCGACCTTGGCCGTGGCCCCCGCGGCCTGCCGCTCGAATCGAGCCACGGTCAACTGAGCCTGCCAGTCGCCGGTGGTCATGACCGGAATCGGCTGATTGTTCAGTCCGGGCCAGGCCTGACCATTGTCGACCTTCCAGAGCTTGATGACGTTATTCTCACCGGTCGAGGCCAATTGCAGGCCATCGCCCCGCACAGCCAGCGCCGTCAGCGGGCCGCCTTGGTCCAACTGCCGGACTTGCTTGTTCCCGGCCAGATTCCATTCGCGAATTGTTTTATCGGCATGGCCGGAGAACAGCCGCTGCGGATTGTTCGGGCGCGGCCGCAAGGGCCATTACCGGCGCGGCGGCCGATTCGATTTTGCTAATCTCTTCCGTGCCGAGTTTCCACACGTGGATCGTTTTGTCGCCCCCGCCCGCGGCCAACTGTTTATCGTCGCTGGTGATTGCCAAGGCAGCCACCGGTTGCGGCAATTCTTTCTGCGCTACGACGCTGCCGTCGTCCAATTTCCAAAGGCGGACCGTCTTATCTGCCGACCCGGAGGCCAACTGATCGCCGCTGTGAAAAAATTCCAACGCCTTCACCGCGCCGGTATGGCCGGACAGCGTCTTTGCCTCTTTGCCGGTTGCCGCGTCCCAAAGCTTGATCGTGCCCGAGTCAAAACCGGTGGCCAACCATTTTCCATCGCGGCTGGCGGCCAGCGCAGTGACCGGCTCGGTCAATCCGGCCAGGTCGAACTTGTGCGTTTTCCGCGGCCGGCGCCACAGTTTGATTTCTCGGAAACCGCCGGAGGCGAGCAAGTCGCCGTCGGGGCTGAAGGCCAGCGAGTGGACCAGGTCCAAATGGGCGGTGCCAGCCGCGCAGGCCGGCTTTCAATAGAGCCGGGTCGGTCATCCGCGTGATCGTGCGTCCCGAAGCCAGGTGATAGAGGAATATCTGATTGGCCCGGCCGCAGGCTCCCCACTGTCCATCGTCGGTCATGGCGACCGCGTAAATCGGATTGATGCCCGGCGGGAGGGGCTGCCATTTCACGGCGACGGATGCGGCGGCAACTCCGGCGAGGCCCCCTTCATCGATCCACAGTTTGACGAGCCCCAATTCCTCGGGCGTCAGCGGCAACGCGCCGACGTCGTTGTCTTCCGGTGGCATGATCGGCTCGACCTGATGACTGGCGGCTTGCAACAGCAGGCTGCCGGCGCCGTTCTTGGCCACAATGGCCGGGCCCGATTCGCCCCCTTTGAGGATCGCAGCCGGCGACTCCAGGATGAGTTGGCTTTCGTGCGTGGTGGTGTTGTGGCACGAGAGGCATTTCTTCGACAGGATCGGCCGAATTTCTTTTTCGAAGCTCACTGGTCCCTTGTGCTTGACGGTCGCAATGGCAATGGGCTTTGGCTTCTCGCCGGCGGGCTTCTTGGCCTTATCGGCTGCCTGGCCGGTGCCCGTTAGACCGATGAACGTCGCGGCGACCAACAACCCAATGAGAGCAAATCGCAATGCGTTTCGCACGAAAGGACTCCTGGCAGGCGGGAAATAAAGGCGGGGATTACGAAGAGATGAATTCTCGGCTCGAAACAACAAGGACAGGTTTTTATGAGGAAGGCGGGAAAAGAATGGAATAAGGAAAGGAAGCACGGAAAACGAAAGCCCAGGGACTGCGTCCCTGGGTCGCTTGGGAACCCAGGGACGCAGTCCCTGGGCTTTTTACGGCCTCCTCCAGTCCTTTCCCGCCTTCCCTATAAATTCGTTCTTATTTCGCTACGAGTTAGTGGTTGAACAAGAACTCCTTGGTATTGATCAGCGCCCAGAGGATGTCTTCCATGGCGGCTCTTTCGGCCGCCAGGCGCTTCGCGTCGTCCGGATCCACCGCGATCTTTTCAATATGCTTGATGGCCACGGCCATTTCATCCGCTTTTGGCTCGCGCGAATAGACGTCCAAGTAAATGTTGCGGATCTTCTCTTCGCGGGAGTGGGTCTTGTCGGCCGCCAATTTGCGCGACGCGGCCACTGGCTGAAGATAGCTTGTTCTGAACCTCCGCCGAATTCAAGAGGTGCAGGCTTTGGGCCAGGTTGGCCTCGCCCGACCGCTCACATTCGCAAGCGCTGCTCCCCTCCGGGCGACCGAATACGGTCAAAAAATACGAATTGACGTTCGTGTCGGGCAATTGGATGGCTCGGGTGCCGGGGGGCAAGCCGCTGAAGTCGGTGGGGGTGCCGGTCACGCGATCGACTGCGTCCAGCAGCACCTCGGCC